>CAVVGE010000001.1:0-835000 GCA_963747735.1 uncultured Alphaproteobacteria bacterium
CAAGGTCGGCCTCGGTTTGGGGCACGACATCAGCCGGATCAGCCGACCAGCCGGGCCGATTTAGTAAACTGTCCTCATAACCGACCCGTCGGCGAGCGGCGGGCCGCACGAATTCGTGTTGACAGGCGGGCTCGCGCCGGGCCGATGTTTGCAGCGAGCGCTTCAGGCCTGTCGGGGAGCATTCGATGGACAGACGCCGTTTTCTCGCCGCCGCCGCCGTGCCGGCAATCGCCGCCGCCGGCAGGCTGGCCCCGCTTCGTGCGGCCGAAGAACCGAACGCCGAATGGCGCCGCTTTGCGGTCACGACCGAGGTGGCTCTCGCTGCGGCGGCGCCCGCATCCTTGTGGTTGCCGATCGCGCAGGCGGCGCGGTCCTATCAGCGCACGCTGTCGCTCGGTTGGCAGGGAACCGCCGATCGGGCGGAGCTCGTCGACGACCCGGTCTACGGTGCCCGAGCCTTGCGCCTGACCTGGGGTTCGTCCGCCGCCGCCCGCACGGTCCGGGTCACCCAAACCGTCGAGACGCGGGACCGCGACGGCCTACCCGATCCAGCCTCCTCGGCCGAGCGGGCATTCTTCCTGAAGCCGACGGCGAGCATGCCGACCGACGGCATCGTGCGCGAGACCGCCGACAAGATCGTCGCCGGCAAGACGGCTCCGCGCGAGCGTGCCCGGGCGATCTACGACTGGGTGGTCGATAATACCTTTCGCGATTCCGCGACCCGCGGCTGCGGCATCGGCAACATCGCCAATATGCTGAAGACCGGGTTTCTCGGCGGCAAATGCGCCGATATCAGCAGCCTGACCGTCGGGCTGTGCCGGGCCGCCGGCATCCCGGCGCGCGAGGTCTACGGCATCCGGGTCGCCGCCTCGCGCCGGTTCGCCTGTCTCGGCGCCGCCGGCGATATCACCAAGGCGCAGCATTGCCGTGCCGAAATCTATCTCGAACCGGCGGGCTGGACGCCGGTCGATCCGGCCGATTTGCGCAAGGTCGTGCTCGAGGCAAAGCTCGCCCTCGACTCGCCGCCGGTGCAGGCGCTGCGCGAGCGGCTGTTCGGCAGCTGGGAAATGAACTGGGTCGGCTACAACAGCGCCCGCGACTTCACCCCGGCCGGCGCGCCGCACCCGCTCGATTTCCTGATGTACCCCTACGCCCGGACGGCAACGGGCGAACCCGACTGGCTCGATCCCGACCGCTTCGAATACCGGATCTCCTCGCGCCAGCTCTAGCTCCAGGCCGTACGCCGCCGAACCGCGCAGGCCCAGCCGAGCCCGAGCGGATCCGAACCGAAACGGGTCGAACCACACCATTACCCAAAGCGTAAACCCGAAGCCTGCAGCGCCTGTGTCATACTCGGGCTTATGCCTCTGATCGACGAAATCGCTGCGCACTTGCTCGCATTGCCGGGCAGGCCGGTGCTGAGGGTTGCCGTGGACGGCGTCGACGGGGTCGGCAAGACGACCTTCGCCGACAAGATCGCGGACGCGCTGGCGTCCCGCGGGCGGAGGGTGATCCGGGCTTCGGTGGACGGGTTTCACCACCCCCGATCGATGCGCTACCGGCTCGGCCGGACATCGCCTGAAGGTTTCTACCGGGATTCCTACGATTATTCGGCGCTGCGGGCAGCTCTTCTCGATCCCTTGTCGAGCGGCGGCTCACGGCGCTACCGGGTTGCGGTCTTCGACCACTTCAGCGACCGCCGCGTCGAAACCGCCGAACTGGAGGCGGATGACGGGGCGGTCCTCGTTTTTGACGGGTTGTTCCTTCATCGCCCGGAGTTGCGGGGTTATTGGGATTTCTCGATCTTTCTCGACGCCCCGTTCGCGGTCACCGTGCCGCGCGGGGCAGCGCGCGGGACCGGGTTCGGCGACCCCGATCCCGCCGTGCCGGCGAACCGCCGGTATGTCGAAGGCAATATGATATATTTCCGCGAGGCCCGGCCCCGCGACCAGGCGACGATCGTGATCGACTATACGGACCTGTCGCGCCCCAGCATCATGACATGGCGGACGAGGGCTGACCGATGAACATCGCGGATGTCGTCTACGCCGTCGGGCGGGCGGGATTTTTCAACCGCGATCTGGAAGTTACGGGGACAGTTTACTAGGAAGTTACGGGGACAGTTTTGGACTGCACCCTTCATGTGAGACACGCAAATCAGGGACAGGTCTCGGTGATCGAGATTGCGGCGGGCGGTACCGCCCGCCGCAATCTCGGCGTCTGTCGTTCGTACTCCTCGGGCGATAGGTAATCGAGCGCGGAGTGCAGTCGCTGGCGGTTGTAGACCGTCTCGATAAAGCTGCCGATGCGGGCGCGGGCCTCGGCGACGTCGCGATAGGCGGTGCCGTCGACTTCTTCCTGCTTCAGCGTCTTCATGAAGCTCTCGGCCTTGGCGTTGTCGTAGGGATTGCCGACCCGGCTCATGCTGGCCTGGATGTCGTGCGCCTTGAGGATCGCCGTGTAGTCGCCGCAGGCGTATTGCACGCCGCGATCGGAGTGGTGGATCAGCGTGCCGGGCCGCGGCCGACGCTGCGCGATCGCCATCTCGAGCGCGGCGATCGCCAGCGCCGCCTGCAGATGCGTCTCGAACGCCCAGCCGACGACCTTGCGGCTGAACGCGTCGAGCACGATCGCCAGATAGCCGAACTCCTCGGCCAGATGGAGGTAGGTGATGTCGGCGACCCAGAGCTGGTCGAGGCCGGAAAGCTCCATGCCGCGCGCCAGGTTGGGCACCACCCGCCAGCCATGCCGGCGATCTGTCGTGATCGGCACGAACGCGGCCTTGCGCAAGCACAGCAGATTGTCCTGGTGCATCAGCCGCAGCACCCGTTTGTGATTGGCCTGCCAGCCCTCGCGCCCAAGCAGCGCCGCGATCCGCCGGTAGCCGTAATGCCGGTTGGCCAGCGCCAGACGCTGGATCGCATCACGCAAGCCGGTCTCCTCGCGCCGCGGCGCCGAGGCCTGCCAGTGACGGTAATAGCCAGCCCGGCTGATCATCGCGAGCCGGCACATCCGCTCGATCCCGATCGCGCCTTGCGACAGTGACGCCGTCATCGCTTGGATGACCGCGTAGAGCCCGTCCCGCCAGGCGCGCCGCTCCGCTGGCGCCGCTCCCCGACATGCCGCAAGGCTTGCTGAAAAAAATCGAGATCGATCTGTTGCTGGCCGACCTTCCGCTCCAGCGCGGCGATCCGACGCTGCGCCTTCGCCAGCTCATCGGGCGGCGACGGCGACGGCATCGGATCGGCGCCGCCGGCGCCGCCTGTCGCCGGCTCGTCCCCGCCGGGCGCTTGCATCGCCACAACCTCAGCCTTGGTCGGTCGACCGCGGCTGCGCAGCGCTATCGCGCCGCCCAGCCGAAACCGTTCCCGCCACTGGTAGAGATACTTCCGCCGCACCCCAAGCGCGCGCGCCAGCGCGCTCACGTTCTCCCCCGCCAGCATCCGACGAACGGCTGCAACCTTGTACTCGCGGCTGAAGATCCTCTTCGCTTCTTCGCTCATCAGCTCCCCTCTACCAGGAGAACTGTCCCCCATTCCGCTGTCTCATTCTAAGGGTGCACTCCAGTTTACTAAATCACCCGTAACCCTTCGCCGTGCGGAAGTTACGGGGACAGTTTACTAAATCACCCGTAACCCTTCGCCGTGCGAACGGCTTCGAAAGCGCCGGCACGGGCTCGATTGGTCCCCGCCCCCGGTTGCGGCGATGCATCGGCTTGCGCTATTGACGGCGACCCCCGGCGCGAAAGGATCGTTTTCCGGCCTCGGTTTGGGCAGGACATCGGCCGGATCAGCCGACCAGCCGGGCCGATTTAGTAAACTGTCCACGTAACCCCCCGTAACCCCGTAACCGCAAGAGGCTCTGCCGCAAGCGCTCTCTTTCAGCCAATGATGTAGGAATATCGGCCGATGGCGCCGCGCTCGCAGAGCGTGGGCGGGCCCACCCGAGTTCGGCGAACCGATGGGGACACGTTCCCCGGCCTGCCCCACGGATCAAGTCCATGGGCTGAAGGCCCACGGGGCAGGGTTTTTTCAGGGGGTGTCATGGAGTTCTGGACAGAACCGCAGATGGCTTCGATCCGCAAGATGCTCAACCCGAGCTCGATTGCGGTCGTCGGCGCGACGCCGCGGATGCAGTATGGCGGGCGGTTTCTGGCGGCCGCCCTCAAGGCCAAAGACCGGGTGCGGGTTTATGCCGTGAACCCGCGCTATGACGAAATCATGGGGGTCAAGTCCTACCCGAGTGTGACGGACCTGCCGGAGGCCCCCGATGTGGTTGCCATCGTCGTGCCCTGGGACCAGGTGCTCGATGTCGTAGAGGAGAGCCACAAGAAGGGGGCGGGATCGGCGATCGTGATCTCGGCGGGCTTTGCCGAGCGCGGGGTAGACGACCGGCGTGATTTGCAGCGGGAATTGGGTGAATTTGCCAGCACCTCGGGCATGCGCATCAGCGGCCCCAACTGCCTGGGGCTGGCGAATGTCAAAGACGACATCTGGGCCACCGCTTCCTCGCGCGGCGCCTCTGGTCTGACCGGGCCGATCGGCCTCGTATGCCAAAGCGGTGCGACGGCGTTCGGGCCGTTCCTGGTGCGGGCGGTCGAGAACGGGATCGGCTTCAGCTATATCATCTCGACCGGGAACGAGGCCGACCTCGACTTCACCGATTTCGCCCGCTATCTGCTGGACGACCCGGATACGCGGGTCATCGCCGGCTTTGTCGAAGGCTTCAAGCGGGCCGACAAGTTTCTCGAAGTCGCAAAAATCGCGGCAGAGCGCGGCAAGCCGATCGTCCTCATAAAGATCGGGCGTTCGGAGCTCGGAGCCCAGGCGGCACGCTCGCATACCGCGGCCCTGACGGGTGCGGACGCCCGGTACGATGCGATCTTTGCCCAATACGGGGTGATCCGGGTCCAGGATTACGACGAGCTCCTGGAGGTCTCGCACCTGCTGGCCCACACCCCCAAGCCCCAAGTGCCCGGCATCGCGGTGGTATCCCACTCGGGCGGCATCAGCTCGCTCACCGCCGACATGTGCGGCGAGGCGGGTCTCGATCTGCCGGTGCTGGGCGACGCGGCGCGCGACGGCATCAACGGGGTCCTGAAGGGCTTCGGATGGGCGGCGAACCCTGCCGATGTGACAGGCTTTGCCAACAGCGAGTCCTTCCCGCAGATCATGGCGCACATGATAGATGATCCCCGGATGGGGACGCTCGTCGTGGCGAGCGCCGGAGCGGATTCCCAAGCTCAGCAGGTCATCAGCCAGCGCGATCGGACCGACAAGGGTGTGGTGTTCTTGTGGACCGGAAGCCGCGACACGAAGGCAGGCCTCCCACAGCTCAAGCACGCCCGGATACCGATCTTCTACACGCCGGACAAATTGGCGCGCGGCCTGGCGAGCCGCCTCGCGTATCACACCTGGCGCGAGCATCGCCTGGCCGACGGCTTTGCCACCGCCCCGTCGCGCACCGCACCTCAGGACGAGGCCATCGCCCAGGCTCTGGGCCTGGGGCGTCCGACACTCTCGGAGTCCGAGAGCAAAGAGCTGTTGGCCGCCTGGGGGGTGGCGAGCGCGCGCGAGCACCGGGCAAATTCCGCCGATGCCGCCGTCGCGGCCGCAGAAGAGCTCGGGTTTCCCGTGGCTCTCAAGATCAATTCGCCCGATATCCTGCACAAGACGGAGGCCGGGGTGGTTCGGCTGAACTTGCGTGATGCGGCACAAGTGCGAACCGCCTACGCCGAGATCTCGACCAACGCCAAGGCCTACCTAACTGCCCTCCCCCTCGATGGGGGAGGGTTGGGAGGGGGTGACGCCTCCGCTGTTCCTCGCAGCGCTACGGTTACGGAACGGCCGAATTCGCCCCCTCCCCCGCCCTCCCCCATCAAGGGGGAGGGAGCAGGGGCCCGGATCAACGGCGTGTCGGTGCAGGAGATGGTCGCAGACGGCGTCGAAGTCATCATCGGCGTCACGTGCGACCCGCAATTGGGTCCGGTGCTGCTGTTCGGCAGTGGCGGCGTGATGGTCGAAATCTACAACGACGTGGCGCTGCGGCGCTGCCCGATCACCCGCCCGGAAGCCCAGGCGATGATCACGCAAGTCAAAGGCGCCCGGCTGCTCCAGGGCTTTCGCGGCCGCCCGGCGGCGGATCTCGCGGCCCTCGCGGATACCCTGGTGCGCGTGTCCTACCTCGCCATGCACCTTGAAGGCCACCTGGCGGAACTGGACATCAACCCGTTGATGGTGCTGCCCCAAGGCCAGGGCGTGAAGGCGGCAGACGCCCTCGTCGTACTTCACGGCACATAGTTCGGCACGGGGCTGCTGCCGCCTGATCAACGAACGATTGGCCTCAGAAGACGTCCTGCACGCATTAGCCGATTACGCCCGCAGCCCACGCTATAACCCGCTGAAATAGCGGCGTGCGGGCAACTCCCTCGTACTCGACAGCCGCCAACAGGGCACGCTGCAAGGGTTCCGCGTTGTAAATTGATGCTGGCACGCCGATCCGATGAGCGTACCAAGACAGCGCCCAAATCGCGTCGTGCCCGTTCACGCTTTGGCGATAATCCGTCGCAATCTGCCTACGCAATGCTTCCAATGTCTCATCAAGATCGGCCCGCACAAGGGCGCCACGTGCCTGTTGCAGCACTCTCCGGATAAAATCCTCTCGGTCCATTTCCGGGCCATCGACCCCAATCGCACAGGACCGAGTAAAATCTTCAACCCAACGTGCCTGCGGTGCCAAACGCTGCTTCGTGGCCCGCAGCAGATATACCTCGACCACAATCTCCATCAATTTCTCAATATGTTCTATTTCGATTTGCCTTGCGAAATAGAGCAAACTAAATTTCTAAATCGTTGTGACTTCGAGCGCATAGCATTCCACGCAGCTAAAGTCCGTCTTCCAGAGAAGCCTCAAATCATGGTGTTCTTCCAATACGTCGAAGAAGTCTTTATCGATAAGCCCACGCACACTCTCAGCGGTCGCGTGCAAGGTTTTGTCGAGTTCGAGGCATAACCCGATGATCCGGCCGCGATTTCCCGTCACGCCAAGAGGGCCAATAACGGAATCCGGCACGCTAACGGTCGAGATCGAGTATACTACAGCTCCGTTTAATTTCGATCTCAGGAGGAACCATTTCAATAAGGTTTGATCTCGGTGTCCCTCTACATAGACATCTCTCAACGTCGGCTCGAATTGATATCGTGTAAGAAGCTCCGAAATTGATCGTCGGTAGACTTCGTCAGGCATTGAGAACCTCGCGTTCGCTTGGCTCCTGGAATAGTTGGACCGCATTTTCGCGATGCTGAGTTATCAATTCAAGCGAATGTGATGCAAGGACGTATTGGATATTCGCTCCGTGTGCGCATCTAAGAAGGGCCTCAACCAACCTGCGTTGCCATTTTACATTCAAAGACAACTCTGGCTCGTCAATCAGAAATATTCCGGCGCCGTCCCGCGTCAGAATAGTGTTACTGAGTAATAACATTAGCTGCTTCTCGCCTGAGGAGAGCCAATTAGGATCAAGAGTTTCTCTCCTAACCCCCCTAATTGCGACGCCTCCGCGGAGCGTGAAATCGATAACTTTGTTCGCCAGAAATGAGTTGGTTGTTTCAACGTATGTCGTGATTATTCCCTTAATCTCTTCAAGCGCTGTTAGCTTAGCCTCAATCCCATCCACATACGGCTCCAGTACCGTAGCGATTGCTCGCCTTGCTTCGTCATTCGCATAAGTGGAGATTTCTAAGAACTTGTCGCCGGGAAATGTCGCGATCAGTCCAAACCGAGTAAATTCGCCGATTCGTTTCGTCAATGTGTTCAAACGATGCAGCAGTTGATCCCAGGATACGTCACTCAATAAACCCGCATGGCCAGCGAGTTGCGAAATCTGCTGTACAACGCGCAGATAGATACTCGTTGTGTTCTCTTCACCGGTATTGGAGCCGAGGAGTGCGTGTCGCCGTCACCAAGAATTCACCTCGCTTAAAATGGGCTCAATGTTTAAGTAATGTGATTCTTCCCGTTCACGCGGTAGCGACAAGTTGTTCCGCGAAGTGTAAAAACGAAAGAGACGGCGAGTAGTGTCTGCGGCCGTTTCTTCTACGATGTGCTCGATATCTAGCTCAGGCGGATAGGTCGACCGAACCCGACGATCGTCAGGAAGAAAGTATAAGGCGATCCCCAAATTCCCCAGCGCCGCGAGCAACGCGACCACCTCCGGGGTATCTTTAACCGCCAGAGCGTCCGCATCCGCGGTAATTGGGAAAGTTTGCTCGTCCGCGAAACGCGGTCGAAATCCCAATAGAGTAATCACCAAGAAGCGCGGTGCCGGTACGGTACGCCCGAACGGTTAAGCCATTATCAAAATTTATTTCGATGGCGCGAAAGGGTGTCCGATACACAAATGTTTTATCGCCGCGATTCCGATGCGGTGATAAAATTGAAAAGATGAGGCGCAGAATGGTAGTTTTGCCGGCGCCGTTATCACCATATAAAATGATCAGTCGATTGAAATCGGCATGAGACGACTTTCGGTGAGGCACCGTGTAGGTAAGATACCCAAATAAATCATCGATGTGCAGTCGTTGTATACAAGTAGGTTTGGCGGATGAAGATCTGCTGCTACGCATCGGATCACTCCATGGGAACCGCCGCGGCTGAGCCGCTATCGGGCCACAACTCCGGCGCAGGGCCACACTCCGTCAGCTCGGCTCCTTCCCGAACATGATCCAGCCGCCGCTGCTGGGCGTGGTGAATGCCGCCAGCGCGGTCTCGGCCCGGACCCGGACCTGGCGGGCGCCGGCGGTGCCGCGGAGCTGCTCGATGCTGTCGGTGTACATGGCGGTGCGGCAGCGCCCGGTCCCGAGGTTGCCGCCGCTCGAGCAGAACGGGTGCGGGCCCTCGACCCTGATATCGCCGGCGTAGAACGCAAAGGCATCGCCGCGTTTGACGCCGTGCCATTGGAAGCCCTCGAGGAAGAATTGCGCCATCGGGGCATAGCCGTCGTACGGATTGAATATATCGACGTCCTCGGGCCCGAGCCCGGCGCCCTCGTACATCCGCTTGGCGGCGCGGTCGGTCCAGTCCTCGATCTCGTCCAGATCTTCCTGGGTGCTGCGCTTCCTGAAGTTGTGCTGTGAGTGATTGAGCACATAGACCGGCGGCTGCCGCATGTTACGGGCGCGCTCGGCGGTCGTGAAGAGATACGCGGTCGATGCGTTGACCGGCCGGTCGCAGTCCCACAGCCGGAGCGGGTTCAGGATGTAGCGTGAATTGACGTAATCCTCGATCGTCAGCTGCGGGACCTTGTGGGTGGCATTGTACCCCCACGGCGTCAAGAGCCCGTTCCTATGTTGGTTGACGACGAAGGGGGCGAGGTCGTCGTGCTGGCCGCCGTATTTCAGGCAGTACTGATTGTGCGGAAAGATGTTGATGAAATCGTTGCCGCCGTGATTGCCCCAGGGTGCGGTCCATTGGCGGGCGCCCTTGGCGTAGTCGTCGGCGTTCTCGCCGCCGCGACGATAGCGGCCTTCGAGGTTGCCGGTCGGGTAGATGACGAGACAGGTGGAGCAAACGCCGTCGCCCACGGCCTGTGCCGCCATGCCGACCATTTCGCTGATGGTCGGCACCCCGGTTGGGGCAAATTTGACGTTGCGCAGGCGCAGCTGCGCGATCAGCCACTGCGCGTTGACCAGAGTGAGCCCCCACTCCAAATCGTAGGGCGGGGCGAAGTAGGGCCGCGGCGCCCACTGCGAGGCGGAGCCGCCGCTGCCGCCGGCAATATGGCTGTCGCAGCAGACAATTCCGTCGACCTGATCCGGGGTGACGCCGGCCTCGTCCATCGCCTTTTGGCAGGCGAGGATCGAGTAGGCGCCGAGCGTCTGGTCCATCGAGACCTCGTCCCAGCGACGGTCGACCGGCGAATGCCCGACACCGGCCACCGCGACCTTGCCGCGGTGCTCCCAGACGCCGAGCCCGTCCTTGTCTCGCCGCCACTGATACCGTTCCGGCGCGCTCATGGCTCCTCCTTTCTTCCGTGTTCTGACAGTGCAGGTTATGGCAGGGACGAACAGTGGTTGGCGGGTCGTTACGTGATCCAACTGGCCTCATCATGGGTTCGACCGGCGGTCGCAAACGAGCGTTCACGTAGATTCCTATGGAGCGGCCTGCGGATACGTCTCGACCGCCTGCAGCTGCCCGCTAGCGAACTGCCTATGTTCGCACGTGCCAGTGCTTTGAGTGATTGTGATACTTACTTGGTCTGGCCTATCCACAGTATAGATCTCGCCATATTTGCTCGCATCTGTTGTAGAGTGGTTGGTAGTGCGCGTGTTTGTAACGAAATACCCACCTGGATGAAGCGGGTAGATGGTATCACTGTCCGTTGTTCCAGTACAAGGATTGCTGTAGGTGCTGGCTGCGGCCAGCTTTTTTGGGGAACTCACCACCTGCTTAAGCCATATCACCTCAGGGGGATCTGCCACTGCAACTATGGTCTTGGTTTCGCCGCCTACCCTCATGTTAAGAAGGAAGCCGTCCTTACTTTCTCGTTTTACCATGAATTCTTCGGTCTTGGCTTTCTTCCAAACTTCCGGCGGGCCGATCAATTTGGAGCCATCGATAATGGGCGGCGCGTCGTATTTTGCTTCGGGAGTGTTCGTATTGGCGCCGATCCAGAATCCTCCAATGGTAAAATACTCCCCTTCTCTCTTCGCTATCCACAATCTTAAGCCGGGGCTATTCTTAGCCTTTTCAAGGCATTGGACATAGTCATTTAGGGCCTTCCCCGAAACCGTTTGAGATAAATAACTTGATGCATAAGAGGTCTTATAGTCAAACTTCGTAGCCTGCGCTATTTGACGAGATCTTTCCTTTGCTTGACCATATTTCAGGCCGCCGGAAAAGAGACCAAAAATATCCGCGTTGCCACCTATGTTTGTCTTTGCGCTCTCGTATTGCGATTCCGTTGCTGTTAGTACGAACGCAAGCTGCGCACTTCCGCTCTGCTGAATACTGACGATGTCTTGGACTATGAAGTCCTTTATGTTGCAGTCGGCTCTCGCTGCGGAAGCGGCAACCAAAAGAGCGATCGCAGAGACAAAGGCCCCGGCAGCAGCAGTCGTTTTCGCCATTTTATCTCTCCTCCCGATCGACTTATAAGAACTTGGAGCGTCAGCCATGGTAGATTGCCGACCTATGGCGCGCGCACTTAGCGTTAGATTTTATCGAACTACGCAACGACCCGCCACTCGTGGATGAGCTGATCTGGGGCCACCTCCTCGAACGTCACCTCGACGGGGGCGCCCACCGGCGCCTGGTAGGGCGGGGTGCCGGGGAGGTTGGAATAGAAATTGACCCGCGGGTCCGCATCCAAGGTCACCATTGCCAGGTTGTAGGGCTGATCGGGCATGCGCCGGTTGAGGCGGCCGTCCTCGATCACGATGTAGGTCGCGATATGGCCTCTTCCCGCGACCTCTTTCCACGAGAGACCGGCGGCCGAGCCGCAGACCTGGCAGGCAGGCTGCGGCGGGTATTGCAGCCGGTCGCAGGCGGCGCAGTGCTGCAAGACGAGCCGCCTTTCGTTGACGGCGTCCCAGAAGGGCTTGCTCAACGGGTCGGAGACGGGGATCAGCTTTGGCATCGTATCCTCAGAGCCTGGCTGGAAATGAATTACCGGATTTCAGCAGCTTCCATCGGCTTGCGGGAACGGTAGTGCTCCTCTTTACAGGATCCCTGCGAAGGCAGGGACCCATCCTGCAACCGTTCGATCGCCGGCGAAATGGGTTCCTGCCTGCGCAGGAACCCCGGATTGCCCGCATGGCGCCGATGGGGATCAGCTTCGGCATCGTTTCCTCAGAGCCTGGCTGGAAATGAATTACTGGATTTCAGTAGCTTCCATCGGCTTGCGGGAACGGTAGTGCTCCTCTTTACAGGATCCCTGCGAAGGCAGGGACCCATCCTGCAACCGTTCGATCGCCGGCGGAATGGGTTCCTGCCTGCACAGGAACCCCGGATTGCCCGCATGGCGCCGATGGGGATCAGCTTCGGCATCGTTTCCTCGGGGGCTGACTGGAAACGGATTACTGGATCTCAGCACCTTGCATCGCCTTGCGTGAGCGGTAGGTGCTCCTCTCTACAGGATCCCTGCGAAGGCAGGGACCCATCCCGCAACCGTTCGATCGCCGGCGGAATGGGTTCCTGCCTGCACAGGAACCCCGAATTGCCGCATGGGAGCGACGGTGATCAGCTTTGGCATCGTTTTCCTCAGAGCCTGACGTTTATCGGGTTCCTGCCCACGGGTCCGGCCTGCGGCCGGCCCGAGGATAAACTCCGGCAGGGACCCATTATGCAACCACCTGAGATCGGGCGAAATGGGTCCCTGCCTGCGCAGGGACCCGGCACTTCACCCTTTTAGCAACTCCTAACGCTTTGCCGCAACAGCACTCCGCTTTATCGGGTCCCCGCAGGCAGGGACCCACGTCGTCCGCCGCACTACGGCGACAGGGATAGGTAAAGATCGGCCCAGTGCGGGTTTTCGCGTTCAATCAGATTTATTTTCCAGTCACGCTTCCACTTCTTGATTTGCTGTTCCCGGACCAGTGCTGTCTCAAGGCTTTCATGGGTTTCGAACCACACGAGACGGTCCACTCCGTATTTGGCGGTAAAGCCGGGGATGGCTCGTGTTTTGTGCTGCCAAACGCGGCGCGCGAGCTCGAAGGTCGAACCGACGTAGAGAGTCCCATACGGTTTAGCGGCGAGGAGATAGACGAACGGCATCGTGCGGACTGGAACATGGGTCCCTGCCTGCAGAGGGACCAAATAGCAGGTTTTACTCGCTACCGGATCCCTGCGCAGGCAGGGACCCATCGTGCAACCACTCGGTCGCTGGCAACATGGGTCCCTGCCTGCGCAGGAACCCCAATTGCATCCCGTTTCGCTCTCCCTTTTATTCGCCCCGCCCAACCCACTGGCCGTAGACCGGGTATTGGCAGCAGATGAACTCGATATAGGCCGGGCGGCCCGACGTATTGATTTCGAGCGCCCGCCGCAGGGCCGGGATGATGTCGGCCGGCTCGCTGACCCGCTCGGTGTGAAAGCCGAGGGCGCCGATCACCTTTGACATGTCGACCTCGTCGGGCCCCAGCACGTGGTGGGTGAAGGGATCGTGTCCGGGCCCCCAGAAGCCCGGTCCATAGCCGGCAAACCCGCCATTCGAAATGTGCACGACCGTGACCCCGAGCTTCTCGCGCAGCAGAACCTCGAGGTTGCCGAGCATGTAGCCGAGGCCTGCTTCGCCGGTCACCGCCACGGATGCCCGGCCCGGAAACGCCTTCTTGGCGGCGATGGCGGCAGCCAGGCTGAAGCCGAGTGTCGAGACATTGCCCCAGCCGAGGAAACCGCGCGGGATCAGCGTGTCGAAGACGGTCGATAGCTGGTCGCGCGTGTTGCCGCTTTCGTGCGTCACAAACGAATTCTTCAGATCCAGCACCTCCATCAGATCGCCGTACACCCGGTAGGGGTTGATCGGCGTCTCGTCGGAGTTCATGACCTGCCGGTACCGGGCGAGCCCCTGGTCGCGTGCCGCCTTCACTTCCGCCGCCACATCACCCGCATTCCGTCCGGCGCCGCCCGCGGCACCAGACGTGCGGTCGGAGACTTCCCGGCAAAGCGCCTGCAAGGTCAGGCGCGCATCGCCGATCACCGCGTGCGCGGTCGGATACATCTTGTTGATGTGCAGCTCGTCGATGTTGCAGTGGATGATGGTCTTTTTCGCCGCATCGGGAATGGCGTGGCTGAAGCGGCCGGGCGACAGGCTCGTGCCGATGGCGAGGATCAGGTCGCTTTGGTTCAGGTAGTGCGCCACCTGGTCGCCGCGCACGCCGACAAAGAGCGGATGGTTCTCCGGGAACGCCCCCTTGGCCTTGAGGGTCGTGATGACAGGCGCATTCACCAGCTCCGCCAGCGCTTTCAGGTCTTCCGAGGCGCCCGCGTAGATGACCCCCTCGCCGGCGTAGATCAGCGGGTTGCGGGCTAGGAGGAGCTGGTCCACGGCAGCGCGCACATCCGCCGGGTCCGGCGCCGATTTCCAGCCCTTCACGGGGCGGTAGGGGTCGGCGGTCTCGTCGTAGGTGGCCGCGGCATTGGGAATGGCCAGGATCACCGGGCCCGGCCGGCCGCTGCGCAGCATGGTGAAGGCGCGGCGCATGAGCTCCGGCGTGCGCTCGGGCTTGTCGAGATAGCCGAACCACTTCGACACGGTCTTCATGGCGGACGCGACATCGTACTGGCTGTTGCCCGAGCTGCCGGCCGGCACGCCATCGGTGATGCACAGAACCGGCGAGCCATCCTCAAAAGCCTGCGCCATCCCGGCGTAGGCGTACTGCATGCCGGCGGCGTTGACGCCCCCCTGGAAGGTGCACACCCCGATCCGTGCGCCCGCGGTGATGCGCGAGAACGCGTCGGCGACCGCGACGGCGTAGCGGTCGTCGCGCATCATCAGCATCGGCACCCCTTCGCGGCCGAGCGCGTTGTTGACCCGGCAGACCGGGAAGGTCGAAACCCAACCCACACCCTCCTCTTTGAGAATGCGGACAATCCCGGTCGCGACATCGATCGTCATGGATGTGGTCTCCTTTCCCATGGAGCCGAGCCGTCAGCCTCCGTGGGGGCGCATTGAAGCATACAATATCAGCCGCGTCCCGTCTCCCAACCGTCCGATGCCGAGCCCTGATCGTCGGCAGCAGCGGATCGCTTTCGAACCCACAACGGCCGCTCCGCCTTGGCGGCGGGAACCGCTCTTGATGCCCCTCAACCGCCATTGCCGCCGGGAACGGGCAACGACGAGGAAGCCGACATTTGCGCCGGACTTCTGGACGGACTAACCTGCTGAGAATCTTACTCGGGCAAAACCATACAAATTTCCTAATTTCTGCACACGGCAGCTTCGCGCCCGCCGTGAGCGGCCATTTAGATGAGACTCCGAATGCGAAGCCGGTGAAAAGCGCGATGCTCGCGGCAACGCGGGTATCTGCCCGAATGCCGGTTAATCTGCTTGCGCGTCGGAGAGGATCGGCAGCTTATATTGGCTGGCTGCCCAGTACATGGACCTCCCCGGCAGCTCAAGTCAGTCCGCGCCGCCAGCCCCTCGGCCCTGGAAGGAACATCATGATGCAGTTCATTGCGCGCATCATCATCACGTCGGTGTTGGTGTCGGGAGTTGCTCTCGCTGGAGGAGCGGTCGGCACGGTGCGGGCGGCCGAAGTTCAGGTTTTGGCGGGCGGCGCCATGACGGCCCCACTGAAAGAAATCGCTGCACAATTCGAGCGCGCGACGGGCCACAAGATCGTCTTTCGCTTCGGTACTACCCCGGAATTGATCAGGCTCGCCACGGCTGGCGGTCCGTTCGATCTTGGCGTGATTCCTCGCGAGGTGTTGAAGGATGCCTCCGCCCAAGCCCGGTTCGTGTCCGGGCCGATCGACGATGTTGCCCGCGTCGGTCTCGGCGTCGCAGTCCGCTCAGGGGCGCCCAAGCCGGACATCAGCACGCCCGAAGCGCTGAAGCGCACGCTGCTTGAGGCACAATCCGTCGCCACGATACCGGAGAGCGCGGCCGGTGCCCAAGTACTGCGGGTATTCAAGCGTTTAGGCATCGCCGAGGCGATGAAAACCAAATTGAGGGCGCAGAAAGGGCCTGCACAAGTTGTTCAGGCGGTCGCACAGGGCGATGCTGACCTTGGCGTATTTCTCGTCAACGTTTTGACGACCCCCGGCTTGGATGTGGTTGGCCCTTTACCGGCCGACCTACAGCAGGAAGTCGTTTTCACGGCAGCCGTCGCAGCGGACAGTAAAGAAGCCGATGCTGCCAAGGCATTCATCACCTATTTGGCGACCCCTGCCGCCACGGCGGTGATAAGGGCTAAAGGCATGACGCCCGGCTGATCCGGGTTCGGCGGGTCCCGTTCGCAGGTTACCGGGGCGAGTTACGGGCGAGTTACGGGGGCAGTTTACTAAATCGCCCGCAACCCTTCGCCGTGCGAACGGCTTCGAAAGCGCCGGCACGGGCTCGCGCGGTCCCCGCCCCCGGTTGCGGCGATGCATCGGCTTGCGCTATTGACGGCGGTCCGCGGTGCGAAAGGATGATCTCGAATGGCGCAAAAGGGGCCGCTTTCCGGCATCACCATCGTCGATCTGTCGCGCATATTGGCGGGTCCCTACTGCACGTTGCTCTTGGCCGAGCTGGGGGCGCGGGTGATCAAGGTCGAGCCGCCGGGAGGGGGCGACGACGCGCGCCAATACGGGCCTTTCAAGAACGGCCAGTCGGCCTATTTCGCCTCGGTCAACCGCGGCAAGGAATCGATCGCGCTCGACCTCAAATCAGAGGAAGGCCGCGACATCTTCGAGCGGCTCTTGGACAAGGCCGACGCGCTCGTCGAAAACTTCCGGCCGGGCACGATGGAAAAATTGGGCTATGGTTGGGAGACGCTGCATCCGCGCTACCCGCGGCTCGTCTACGCCGCCGCCTCGGGCTTTGGCCACAGCGGCCCCTATTCGCACTATCCGGCCTACGACATGGTGGTGCAGGGGCTGGGCGGGGTCATGAGCATCACCGGGCATCCTGGCATGCCGTTGACCCGGATCGGCACCTCGATCGGCGATCTCGGCGGCGGGCTCTTCACCGCGGTGGCGCTCAACGCGGCCCTCCTCCACCGCGAGCGCACCGGCGAGGCGCAAAAGGTCGATGTCGCTCTGTTCGATTGCCAGCTCGCCCTCCTCGAAAACGCCATCGTGCGCTACACGACGACCGGCGAAATCCCCGGCCCGATGGGGGCGCGCCACCCGTCGATCACGCCCTTCGAGGCGTTTGCCACCAAGGACGGCAACATCATCATCGCCGCCGGCAACGACGGGCTCTTTGTCAAGCTCGCCGCCGCCCTCGGCCGGCCCGAGCTCGCCGAGGATGCGCGCTATAAGACAAACGCGCTGCGCAACCAGCACCAGCAGGCGCTGAAGGCCGAGGTCGAGGCGGTCTTGCGCGGTGCCGATACGACCCACTGGATCGACGTGCTGGAGGGGGCGGGGGTGCCGTGCGGCCCCGTCAACAATGTCGCACAGGCGCTGGCGCACCCGCAGACCGAAGCGCGCAACATGCTGGTCGCGGTCGATGACCCGGTATTGGGGCGCTTGAAGCTCGCCGGCAATCCGATGAAGGTGTCGGGCTTTGCGGACCCGCCGACGCGCGCGCCCGCCCCCGCCCTCGACGCCGACCGCGACTCGATCCTGCGCGAATTGGGCTTCTGAGCCCGCCGGATCGGACGTGTGGCGCAGGATCATGATATTCTTGCGCCGATGCCCGACGTTGCCACCGATCCGGTCCTGAAACGCTTACGCGCTGCGCTCGACGCGCTCTATGGCGACCGCATCGAGCGGGTGGTGCTGTTCGGCTCACGCGCCCGCGGCGATGCGCATGAGGATTCCGATTACGACGTGGCGGTGTTCCTCGAAAACCTCACCGATCGCTGGCAGGAAATCGACCGCATCGTGCCGCTCGTCACGGACATCCTTTACGAGGACGGCGCCTTTATCCGAGCTGCGACAATTTCTGGCTGAGGGCTACGATATCAAATCGATTTCCGATTACGATGTCGGACCCGACACGGGCGTGTCGCTCGACCGCGCCGCTGCGGCGATCGAGACCGCCCCCATTTCGTTGACCGTGTCATCGAGCTGCTGACCTGACACGCAACCACCCGCAACAAATGCAGTCGCGAGAAGCGGTGACCCGCGGAGCTATGCGAATTGCGGTAAGGATCATTGTTTGTCTGTTCGCTGTGGTGCTGGTCCTGGCCGGCGGCGTCTACCTCTATCTGCTGTCGTCGTTGCCGCAGACCGAGGGGCGGCTGGTGGTGGCCGGGCCGAAGGCGGAGATCCGCATCGAGCGCGATGCCGACGGCATCCCGACGATCGTGGCACGGGACGACGATGATGCCGCCTTCGGCCTCGGCTTTGTCCATGCCGAGGACCGGCTCTTTCAAATGGAATTGCAGCGGCGCTATGCCGAAGGGCGGCTCGCCGAAATTTTCGGGCCTGACGCGGTGCCGGTCGATAAGGAAATGCGCGTGTTCGGCCTCGCCCGCGCCGCCGAGGCAGCGATCCCGTTTTTGTCGCCGGAAGTGAACCGCGCGCTCGAGGCTTACGCCGCCGGGGTGAACGCCTTTCTCGCGTCGCGTCGCGGTGCCTTGCCGCCGGAATTCCTGCTGCTGCGCTTTCGCCCGGAGCCGTGGACCGAGGCCGCGAGCCTGCTGTGGGGCAAATTGATGGCGTTGCGGCTCGACGGCAACTACCGCGGCGAGCTGTTGCGCGCGTGGCTTGCCCGCTCGATCCCGGCCGCCGACCTGGCCTTTCTTTATCCCGAATATCCAAAAGACGCGCCGACGACATTGGCGGCGATGCTGCCGATCTACCGCCGGCTCGGCCTCGGCCGCCTTTACGACACGCTGCCATCCGCGGTCGGCCCGCATTATGCCTCGAACAACTGGGTCGTGGACGGCCGGCACAGCACGAGCGGCAAGCCGGTCCTGGCGAACGATCCGCATCTCGCCTTTGGCGCGCCCGGTGTGTGGTACCTCGCCCGCGTGAAAACACCGGGCCGCACGATCGCCGGCGCCACCGCGGCCGGCGTGCCGCTCGTCATCATCGGCCACAACGACCGGATCGCCTGGGGCTTTACGACCACCACCGCCGATGTCGAGGATTTGTTTGTCGAGAAGGTCGATCCCGCCGACCCCGGCCGTTATCTGACGCCGCAAGGCAGCGCGCCGTTCGCGACCCGCCGGGAAAAAATCCTGGTGCGCGGCGCGGCACCGGTCGAATTCACCGTGCGCAGCACGCGGCACGGCCCGGTATTGTCCGACGTTTTGCCGCCGGGCTCGGCCGGTCCGGGCTATGTGCTGGCGCTCTCGGCCACCTTTGCGATACCTGAGGACAAGAGCGCCGAGGCGCTGTGGAAGGTCGATCGCGCCGCCGACTGGCCGAGCTTTCGCGCCGCCTGGCAAGACTTTGTCGGGCCGCCGCAAAACGTCGTCTATGCCGATGCCGACGGCACCATCGGCTTTATCGCGGCGGGGCTCGTGCCGATCCGCGAAAAGGGCGAGGGGTGGATGCCGGCGCCAGGGTGGACCGGCGAATACGATTGGCAGGGGTTTATTCCGTTCGACAAATTGCCGCACGCCACAAACCCTGCCACAGGCCGTTTTGTCAGCGCCAACAACAAGATCGTGCCCGACAGCTATCCCTATTTCATCAGCCGCGACTGGGACCTGCCGAACCGCGCCGAGCGCATCGGCGCCCTGCTCGACGCGACCCCGGCGCAGAGCCAGCAGGCGAGCGCCGCGATCCAGGCTGACACATTTTCGCTGATGGCCAAACGCCTGGTGCCGCTGATGACCCGCATCACGCCGCAAGACAAGGCGTCGCGCGAAGCGGTCCGGCGTCTGCAGCGCTGGAATTTCCATATGAGCCGCGACAAGGCGGAGCCGCTGCTGTTCACCGCCTGGTTGCGCGAATTCAGCCGTTCGGTGCTGTTCGGCCGCTTTGGCGATGCTGTCGCCGGCTATTGGGACCTGAAGCCCCAGGTGATGGAGGCGATCCTGACCACCCGCCCCGATTGGTGCGACGACCCGAAGCATCCCGGGAGCTGGACCTGCGCCAAGCAACTCCAGCAGTCGCTCGCCACAGCATTGTCGCAGCTGCGCCGCGATTACGGGAACGACATGGAGAACTGGCGCTGGGGCCGGGCGCATATCGCGGTTTTTGCCAACCCGGTGCTGAGCCGCATCCCGGTGCTGCGCGACTGGTTCGAGGTCTCGATCCCGACCCCCGGCGCCTACGACACGGTCAACCGTGGGCCGAGCACGATCCGCAGCGAGGCGCATCCTTTCGAGCAGGATTTCGGCGCCGGGCTGCGCATCGTCACCGATCTCGCTTCGTCCGCCAACTCGCAAATGGTCGTCACCCCCGGCCAATCCGGCAACCCGCTCTCCCCGCATTACGCCGATCTGGTGCAACGCTGGCGCGATTTCCGCCCGCTCACCCCCGGCCGCGCCACCGCGGTTTCCACCCTTGACTTGGTCCCCGCCGCAAAAGGGCCGTGACCGCAGCCGAAATTTGCCCCTTGTCGAGCGACCCCCCGCTGTTGCTGCTGCAAGCGAGCTGCGGAAGCGAAGGGCCGGGATCGACCGAGCTCCGAGAGCTTCTCGACGAAGGGGGCCGCAGCAGAGAGCTGCGGAGCCGGCCGATCTCCGCGGCCGATCCAGGACCCTGACAATGATGGGCCGCGGCGGCGCCCGGGCGCCCAACAGCCGTCGGAAGCGAGGCGTGCCAATGCGTTCGAGCGGGTCGATGCGCGCGCAGATCGGGACGCTGATACTTGCCACGAGCGCGATCCAGCTGGCCAACGGCTTCTTTGGCACCTTGATCTCGCTGCGCGTGCGATCGAGGATTTCGAGGCGACGATGGCCGGTCTTGTGCTCAGCAGCTATTTTGCCGGCTTCACGCTGGGTGCGCTGCGCACCGGACGCATCATCGAGCGGTCGGGCACATCCGTGCCTATGCCGCTTTCGCCGGGATGGCGGTCGCCGCGACGGCAGCCATGCCGCTGCTGATCGGCCCGGTGCCCTGGATCGTTCTGCGCGCGGTCGTCGGCTTCGGCTGCGCCGGGGTTTTCATCACCACCGAGAGCTGGCTCAATGCCAAGGCCCGGTCCGAGGAACGCGGGCGGGTTCAGGCGGGATCGGGTGGCTTGAGCGGCCCGGAGGCGCGGAACGGATCGTGGGCGAGCGCCGCCGCCTGCGGCGCCAAAATCTCAAACGGCCGATCGAGGTGCCGCGGCGATGGCGTAGCGACGCTCCTGGCCGCGGCAAGGAAAGCCAGCAAGAGTGTCGCGGCGGCCATAAAGTAAAGCACGCCGTCGATGCTGAAGCTCGCCTTCAGGCTCGCCCCGATCAGCGGCGCGGCGATGGAGCCGAGCCCGCTCAGCAAGACGAGCCCTCCGCTTACCGCTACCACCCGGTCGGCCGGCATGTGGTCGTGCGCGTGGGCGACGCAAACCGGGTAAAGGGTCGACATAAGACCGCCGAGCAGCGCCGCGGCGGGCAGGACAATCGGCAGCGAATGCGGCAGATGGACCAAAGCGATCGCGGCACCGGCAAAGCCGAGGCCCAACGCGGCGAGCACGGCGCGCCGGTCGAAGCGATCCGAGAGCCGGCCGATCGGCACCTGAAACCCCAGCCCGCCGAGCACAGCGACAAGCATGAAGAGCGCAATCGTCGATCGCGCGATGCCCTCGCCCTGCATCTGATAGCCGCCAAGGGTGCGCCACACGAGAACGCAATCGAGGCCGAGCGTGGCACCCTCGGTATCGACTGCGACCCGACGGCTCGCCGGCCCGCGTTCGTCGAGCCGCGCGACGACCACGGCCGCTGGACCGGCGAAGGCGGTGAAAGCGAGAGCGAGAGGGAGACGGCCCCGCCGGCCGTCGCAATCGGCGCAACCGCCGCTGTGGCGGCCGAAGCCGGCGCCTCGGTCTTCGGGCAACTCGGCCGTGCAGCGCTCACCAGCCTCGCCGATTTCGCCGCCGGCATGCCGGCCCCACCGCCTTTTTCGGCGTCCTGTTCCTGCCGGCCAACCGCGGCCTCGTCGCCGAAGGCCCGCTGCCCGGCCGGCCCGATCTCGGCTATCGCTACGATCGGGACACCGGTGTCCTCGACATCTATCGCCAGGGCGAGGCCGGCCGGCCACTGCTGGTTTCCGCTCACATCGGCACCGACGGCCGGTTTTACGACGCCGACGGCCGGGTCATCGGGCGCAGCCTCGGCAGCACCGTCCTGGTCGATCCCGAAGCGCTGCCGGCCCCGCTGGGGCTGAGCGGCGCCGAGGCTCGCGTCGCGTCGGCAAGCGAACGGGACCAGCCGAAGCTCTGTCCCAACCGAAGCAAAGAGAACATCGCCGGCCGATCGAAGCGTTCGCTCCAATACCAGGAGCAGATCAGCCAGCTGCCGCGCGGCTTCGAAGTCAAGTTGAACGGTGTCCGCTTCGACGGTTGCCGCGAGGAAGACGGCACAATGCTCGAAGCCAAGGGCCCCGGTTACGCCGACAAAATGGTCGGGCCAGAGACCTGGCAGGAGTGGTATACCGGGGTCCGGTCGATCAAGGCTCAGATGAAGAGTCAAGCGAAAGCGTCGGTGGATAGAAATGTTGAGTGGCATTTCGCCGAACCGGCAGTTGCGCGATACTTTAGAGGATATGCTGAACAGGAGGGCCTGGCGAATATCGATGTAAGATACACTCCTGTGAGGAGATCATGGTTTCCGAGGCGTATAAGCTACATGTGCACTGGCGAGATCGCCCGGAAAGCACGCAATCCTGTGCGCGGCGCCTTGCCCGCATGCTGGAGGGCCTCGCCGACGCCCATCCAGCGTTCGCACGCTGGAACAAGCAGGCGAAATCTCGCGCTGCTGCCGACAAACCGGCGTGGGCGATACCGCCCGATATCGACGAGTTGACCACCGTCTTCGAGAAGGGCCGGCAGTACAAGGACGTCCCGCGCCAGCCATGGCCGGAGCTGGGCTATTCAGTGGCCGCGTGGAATGGCCTCGATGCTCCCTATGGAGCATCGCTGAGCATCGGGCCGGGAGCGTTTGCCAGCAATAGGCCTTTTCCGAATTCCGCGGATCTGGAACTGGATCCCGCATGCGCCGGAAATGCGGACCTGACGAGCGTCGGCGCCCTGAAGCCGGCGATGCTCAGCCTGATTGCGGCGTGGGAGCCGGATCGCGGCAATCTCGTATGCTGGGAATATTGGTCGCGGCTGTACGGCGATCGGCATTATCCGCTGTTCCGCAGCGGGTGGATGACTTATCTGGCGGCGCAATACGCCAGCCGGGTCACACCGCCGCCGGCGGCAATCGTTGAAAGGGTGGCGGGTGGAGGCATGCTGCTCTTGGCGACCGAGGAGCGCTTCAGCATGGACAACCCGGCGCATCTCGCCGTCGCCGACGCGATCCAGGCGGCGCTCGACCCGATCCAGAAGATGGTCCCGCTCGGGCAGGCCGCGCCGACGGCGTGAAACGCACACCTGCGCCCAACTGCCGCGCGCTCCCGGCGCGGGCTGGCCGAGTTTGCGGCCTTGATGTAATTGAACCGCCTTCGAGCTTGGTCAAGGGCCACGACCCGACGATGAACGAGTTGCCGGTAACCATTGCCGATATTCGCGCTGCCGCCGGGGCGATCGCGGGTGCGGTCGCGCGCACGCCGACGGTCGCCGCACCGGCACTCTCGGAGCTGGCCGGCGCCGAGATTTTCCTAAAGCTCGAGAACTTGCATCGCACCGGCTCGTTCAAGGAGCGCGGCGCTTTGAACAAGCTCTTGTCGTTGCGCCCGGCCGAGCGCCGCGCCGGGGTTGTCGCGATGTCGGCCGGCAACCACGCCCAAGGGGTCGCCTATCATGCCCGGCGGCTCGGCATCCCGGCGACGATCGTGATGCCCGAGGGCACGCCTTTTATCAAGGTCGAGCGCACCGAGGCTTTTGGCGCCACGGTCGTGCTCAGGGGCGACGGGCTCGTCGCCGCCCGCGAAGCCGCCGATGCGCTCGTGCGCGAGCGAGGCCTGGTGCCGATCCATCCCTATGACGACCCGGCGGTGATCGCCGGCCAGGGCACGATCGCGCTCGAAATGCTGACCGACACGCCCGACCTCGATGTGATCCTGGTGCCGATCGGCGGCGGCGGGCTGATTTCCGGGATCGCGGTCGCAGCGAAAGCAATACAGCCGGCGATCGAAATCGTCGGCGTCGAGTCGGCGCTTTATCCCTCGATGCGGCGGCTGATGCGCGGCGAGGATCCGGGACCGCCGGCCGAGGCGCCGACCCTGGCCGAAGGGATTGCGGTCAAGGAGCCGGGCCAATTGACCCGGCGGATCGTTGCGGCCTTCGTCCGCGACATCCTGCTCGTCGCCGATCCCATGGTCGAGAATGCGGTCGAGACCTTGCTGGAGCGACAAAAGCTCGTGGTCGAAGGCGCCGGGGCGATCGGCCTCGCGGCGCTGCTGGCGGCCCGCGAGCGGTTCGCCGGCAAGCGGGTCGGGATCGTCGTCACCGGCGGCAATATCGACGCGCGGCTCCTCGCCTCGATCCTGATGCGCGGGCTGGTGCGCGGCGGCCGCCTGGTGCGGCTGCGCGCCGAATTGCCCGATGTGCCGGGCGCGCTGTCGCGCATATCCAGGATCATCGGCAAGCATGCCGGCAATATCGTCGAGGTCCACCACCAGCGCCTCTTCCACGACACCTCGGTCAAGCGCGCCGAGCTCGATGTCGTCGTCGAAACCCAAAACCGGCGCCATGTCGAAACCCTGATCGAGGCGCTCAACACCGGCGGCTTCCCAACCCGGCTCCTGCCCGGCGGTGCCGACAACGGCGGCTGAAGGAGGTGCGGATGACCGCAGCCGATCTCTCCGCGCCGCAGGCCGAGCGCCGCTTTGAGGACTATGTCCCGGGCGGCGTCTACGAATACGGCACGATCAGCCTCAGCGAGACCGAAATTATCGACTTCGCCCGGCGCCACGATCCGCAAGAAATCCATACCGACCGCCAGGCGGCGGCCAACGGCCCGTTCGGCGGGCTGATCGCCAGCGGCTGGCAGACCGTGACGGTCATGATGCGGCTTCTGGTCGGCGGTTTTTTGCCGGGTGCGGCGAGCCTCGGCTCGCCGGGCATCGACGAGCTGCGCTGGACCCGCCCGGTGCGCCCCGGCGACGCCTTGCGCGTGCGCGTGACCATCCTCGAAGCGACACGCTCGCGCTCGCGGCCCGACCGCGGCATGGTGCGCACCTCGGTCGAGGTGTTGAACCAAAACAACGAAATGGTGATGAGCCTGAAGGCGATGAACATGATGCGCTGCCGGAGACCCGTCACTTACCCTCCCCCGCAGGCGGGGGAGGGTTAGGGTGGGGGCGATCGCTTGAAGATCGGCATCGTCTCCGATTTGCATTGCAATATCGCGGGGCTGCGGCGCGCCTTTGAGATCATCGGCGATGTCGACGAGATCCTCTGTCTCGGCGACAGCATCTACGAATATCGGTTTTCGAACGAGGTCGTGGCGGCGCTCAAGGACCGCGGCGCGCTGACGATCCTCGGCAACCACGAAGAAGGCTTTCTCGGCCCGCACGGAATCCGCGCGCGGGCGGCGGCTTGGATCGATCCTTCGCTGCTCGCTTGGCTTGCCGGACGCCCGCACCGGCTCGAATTGACGACCGCCGGCAAAAGGCTTTTGGCAGTGCATTCGACACCGTGGGAGCCGCGCGGCACCTATGTTTATCCGCACAGCTCGCTGCTGGAGCGTTTTGCCGAGGCCGAAGCCGATTTCGTCCTCTACGGCCACACTCATCATCAGCTGGTGCAGCGCGTCGGCCGGGTGCTGGTGATCAATCCCGGCTCGGCCGGCGAAGCGCGCGACACGAGCAACGGCCGGCAGCTGAGCTGCGCCGTTCTCGATACCGAAACCGGCGAAGTTTCCGTCGTCGATTTTCCGGATCAGGCGGCCGAGGCAGCGCGGATCGCTACCGCCCAGCCGGGCCTTTCCGATCGAGGAAGTCCTTGAACCCCTCGCGCGGGTGGCCGGCGGAAAGCCAGCTGCCGCGGGCGTCCTCCTCGCCGGCGTAGCGTTCGCGCCAGCCGGCGCCGATCCCGTCATGCAGCAGGCGCTTGATCCCCTGGACCATGCGCGCATCGTTTTTGGCAATCATCTGCGCCATTTCGACCGCGAACTCGACGAGCCGCGACGACGGCACGACCTGGTTCAAGAGGCCGATGCGCAGGGCCTCTTCGGCGCCGACGACGCGGCCGGTGTAGAGCAGCTCCTTGGCCTTCGGCAGCCCGACCAGCAACGGCAACGACCAGGTCGAGTTGACCCGGCCATAGCTCGCCGCCAGAAAGCGGAACGAGCTCCTCTCGCAGCCGATGCGCAGGTCGAGGGTCGACGAGAGCAGCGCCGCGCCACCATAGGCGAGCCCGTTGATCGCCCCGATCAGCGGCTTTTCAAAGCTCGCGACGTGCCAGGTCGCCTCGTTGCGAAACGCCTGGCGCTGGGCCAGCTCCTCGCTCGACATGCCGGCCATTTCGTGAATGTCGGCGCCGGCGGAAAAAGCCTTCTCCCCCGCCCCGGTCAATATCACTGCCTTGACCGTCTCGTCCTCTCCGTACCCGGTCAGCGCCTCGTCGAGCTCGCGCGCCAGCCCAAAGCTCAGCGCATTCAATTTTTCCGGCCGGTTCAGGGTGATCACGGCGACGCCGTCGCGGCATTCGGTCAGGATAAATTCGTAAGCCATTTTATGCTCCGGCTCGGGGGTTCCCAGGTTTGACACTAGGGCGGGGCCGGGTGTTAGCTCAACCCCCGGCGCGGATTGGCGGAGGTGGCGATGGGCGGGTCTCTCGACGGCATCAGGGTGCTCGAATTGGCGCGCTACCAGGCGGGGCCGCGCGGCGGCATGATCCTCTCCGACCTCGGCGCCGAAGTCATCAAGATCGAGAAATTGGGGGGTGAGGAAACGCGCCGCTCGGAGCCGCTGGTGCGCGGGCAGAGCGTCTATTTTTCGGTCTACAACCGCGGCAAGAAAAGCCTGTGCCTCGACCTGCGCACGGCCCGCGGCAAAGAGGTTTTCGCCGCGCTGGTGCCGACCGCCGATGTCGTGCTCGAAAACTTCCGGCCCGGCACGATGGCCAAGATGGGCTTTTCCTACGACGAATTGTGCAGATTGAAGCCGGACATCATCCTGACCTCGGTTTCGGCCTACGGCCAATACGGCCCCTATCGCGACCGGCCCGGCTTCGACCCCTTGGGGCAGGCGATGAGCGGGCTGATGAGCCTGACCGGCGCTCCGGTCGGCCAGCCGCTCGGGGCCGCCACCTCGCTCGTCGACCGCTACACCTCGCTGCACGCGACGATCGGCACCTTGGCAGCACTGCACCATCGCGACAAGACCGGCCAGGGTCAGCTCGTCGATTGCTGCCTGATGGATTCGGCGCTGACCATGGTCGAGATCCCGACCTCCTACTACCTCGCCACCGGCCGGGAGGGCGGCGAAAGCGGCCGGCCACCCTACAAGGCCAAGGACGGCTATGTCGTGATCTCCGCTTCGGGAAGTGCGATGGCAAGCCGGCTGATGCGGATCGCCACCGGCGACGAGAGCGCCACCGTTGCCGGCTGGACCAACCGGGTCGGAGAGGCCGATCCGCGCAAGCTCGCGGTCGCCAAATGGTGCGCCGAGAACACCGTCGACCACATCGTCAGGACCTTGCTCGACGCCGAGATCCCGGTGGCGCCGGTCAAGACCATTCCGCAGGTCGCCGAAGACCCGCATCTGTGGGAGCGCGAGATGCTGGTCAAGATGGCCGACCCGGTCGCCGGTGAAATGTATCTGCCGGGCGCCACGATCAAGATGTCGAAGACGCCCGGCCGCCTCGGCCCGGTCCCGACCCCCGGCCAGCACACCGATGAGCTCTTATCGCAAATCCTCGGCTACGACCGCACCGCCCTCGACGAATTGCGGATGGCCAAGGTCATCGGCTGAGTTCCGCGGGCTCAGGAGGCCTCGACCTCGATCTTCCGTCGCGGCCTCCGGACCCGGCGATCGCCCGGTCGCCCCCGGTTGCATGGTCGCCCACGACCCGGCGCATCGCGGGGTCGTGGCGCAGCCTTTAGACGGTATCGTCAATCACCCGAGTCGTTGAAAAGGTCCTTGTGGAGCGCTTTGAAATTGTCGGTAAAACGCAGGATCTGAAACCCATTGCCGTCGCTTACCGTCCAGATCTCCAGCTCGGTCCCGTGGCCGTGCCAGTAACCGTGCCCGTTGCCCTTTCCGTTGCCGTTGCCGGAATTGACCTTTTGAAAGCGCGCGTAACCAGCGATCCGATCGACCGTCAGATCGACGCCCTGCGCCCAGCTCCCCGATCCGGGAAGGAAAGCCGTGCGCGGCGCCGGCGGCTTGTAGTACGCGATCTCTTTCGCATGGAACAGATCACGAATGTCGAAAACCCGCAAGCCCGCGTTGTGAAACGTGCAAGCGAGCATCGTCGGATTGTCGGCGCGGTTTGCAACGCATCTTTCCACGCTGTACTCCGGGGCTCCGGCGCCGGTATCGGGCGGATCGTTGACCAGGAGGTTGCAATTGGCGGCCTCGCTCACTTCGAGCTGCAGGTTGGCGACGATCTTTGGGTTCTTCTCATTGGTGATGTCGATGATGTTCGGGTAGCCAAACGGCGACGCCCCGCGGGCGCACGCGGCGGGGAGACCCCCGACCCCGCCCGCTCCGCCGGACTCGTCCGTGCTGACGATGTAGGTGCGCCCGTGCACATGGATTGGGTACATGTCCTCGGCCTGCCCCTGGTCCTGCCAAAAGACCTTGCTGACAATCCGGATTTGCGGGTTGGGCCGGCGCAGCTGATAGTCGCTGACGTCGTCGATCACCAATCCGTCCGGACCGATCGAGGAGCCGGTGTTGCCGAATAGGCCGGGCTGCCCCGCGTAGAGCCGGGTCCCGGCGGCGTTCGTCCACATGCCGTGGGGCCTGCCGTCACCCAGGAACTGCCAGGGCGAGAGCTCCTGCGGGTTCAACGGGTCGTCGAGGGCCACGACGTATAGGAAGCCGCCGATGCCTCGATTGTTCTGGCCGACATAGTAGGTCAGACCGTCCTGAGCGAAATTGCCCATGTGCGCCTGGCTGCCGGGCAGCGTGATGCTCGCCGTTCGTGACGGATGGAGGCAGTCGGTGGACAGGTCATAAAGGGCAAAGTTCGGCCCGTTGTTTTGGGCGGCCGCGAGGAGCTTTCGCCCGACATGCGCCCTCAGCGTCTCATGCGGGTTCAGCATCGCCGGCGTGTCGTCCAGATACGTGCTCGCCTGCGGATGCGCGGGATCCGAAACATCCACCACCACGACACCGAGATGCTGCTGCTGCGAATTGTCATTCGTGGCAAAGTAGGCGCACTGGTTGAAGTAAGCCGGTCCGTTCTGGGAGACCGCTCCCTCGCCGCGGAATTGGGACACGAGCTCCAGGTTGCAGTTGTAGGCGCGTTCGGAATCGCCGCTGGAACGTTCTTGCGGCGTGGTCTGGCCTTGCAATCCGCTTTCGGTGTGGTCCCGGGGACCACACTTGGCTTGGCGCACTGATCCGGCCAGCGCCACTGAAGCGCTGAGGAGCAGAGCCAGCGACACCACTGTTGCAATTGCAATTGCCCCGATTCGCTCTTGCTTGATCATGTTTCCCCCTTGCATGCAGGTGTTCTTTAGGGCGCTGCGGGATCCCGCGGGTTGTAGCGCTCGATTGCCACGCGGCTCGACTGTCTAATCCGACATCCTCCAGATTTCCGGCTGTTTCCGAGCCAGGATCACCTCTTTGGCAGAGTTGGGCAACGCCAAATCGCGGATAGCGCGGGTAAATGGCGATCGAAGCCGCCGGCTACCCGCCGGCCTGCACAAACCAGTCGAGAATTTCCTCGCCGGTCCAGAACAGCACGTCTTGATGCTGGCGGATCGCGGCGAGCGCATTGCGGAAATATTTGAGGCGGTGCGGCGCGCCCATGATGTAGGGGTGGACGACGAGCGCCATGATCCGCGCCGATTGGGCCGCATCGGCGTAAATCTGCTCGAACTGGTCGATCGCGCGGTCGAAATATTCGCCGGCTTTGTGATGCTGGATCAGCATCATCGCCACATCGTTGCATTCCTGCGTGTAGGGCAAATTGACGATCGGCTTGCGCCGGGTCTTCAGCCACACCGGCTCGTCGTCGAGCACCCAGTCGCAGACATAGTCATAGCCTTCCTCGGCCAAGAGGTCGGGCGTTTCCCAGGTCTCGGTCAATCCGGGGCCGAGCCAGCCGCGCGGGTTTTTGCCGGTCACCCCGCGGATCGCAGCGGCGGTCTTGCGGATGTCGAGGCGCTCGTCGGCGACCTTTTGCATGTTCTTTTGGCTGAAGCCGTGGCCGATAAATTCCCAGCCGCGGTCGAGCGCCGCCTGCGCGATCGGCGCGTAACGGGCGATCGCCGAGCCGTTGATCGCCAGCACCGCACGCACCCGCTCTTCGTCGAGCGCTTCGAGCATGCGCCAGAACCCGACCCGGTTGCCGTATTCGTGCCAGGCCCAGTTCGGCACGTCGGGCATCGGCGCACCACCAGCGGGCGGGGTCAAGACGGTGCGCGGCATCGGCTCCTGCGGATCCCACTCCTCGACATTGACGATGACCCAGACCGCCATCCTGGCGTCCTGCGGCAGGTGCAGCTTCCGGCGCCCGGCGATCGCCGAATAATCGAGCCGCTCGCTTGGCAGCATGATCCTGTTGTCGCTCATCCTGCGGCGATCCGTGCCTGCCGGTACCAGTCGAGGATCTCGACGCCGTTCCAGTGCAGCACCCCCGCGTGGCGGTTGACATGCTCATAGACGGCTTCGAGGTATTTGATCCGGTGCGGCTGGCCGCTGATATAGGGGTGGATCGCGATCGCCATGATTTTCGCCCGGTCAGCGCCCTCTTCGTAGAGCCGGTCGAAGGTGTCGATGCAGCGCGTCGTAAAATACGCCGATTCATGGTGCTGGACGAGCATCATCGGGATGTCGTTGAGCTCGACCGAATAGGGGAGCGTGACGAGCGGGCCGTGCTTTGTCGTGATCTCGGTCGGCTCGTCGTCATAGACCCAGTCGCCGATATATTCGATCCCCGCCGCCCTCAGCAAATCCGGAGTTTCGTAGGTTTCGGTCAAGCCGGGGCCGAGCCAGCCCTTGGGCTTGGCGCCGGTGCAACGCCGGATCGTATCGAGCGATTTGGCGATCATCGCCCGCTGGTCCTCGACCTTGTGGATCGGCATCTGCTCCCAGGCGTGCCCCATGAATTCCCAGCCGGCCTCGTGCGCCGCCCGCGCCACCCGTTCGTATTCCTCGCAGACGCGCGCGTTGATCGACAAGGTCGGGCGAATCGAAAGCTGCCGGAACAGCTCGAAAAAGCGCCATACCCCGACCCGCATGCCGTATTCGTGCCAGGCCCAGTTCGGCAAATCGGGGAGCAGCACCTGGCCGGTCGGCGCCGGCAAGACCTGGCGCGCCATCGCCCGCGAAATCGACCAGAATTCGAGGTTGACGATGGTCCACACGACAATCCTGGCCCGGTTCGGGAGCTTGAGCGGCGGCCGGTCGACGATCGCCGAAAAGGTGCTGCGCTTGCGCGGGATCATTTTCTCTGCCTCGTTGGCCGCCGGCGAAAATCCGCTCCGTAACGATCCTGGCGCGGCACCGGCCGCCGGGCAAGCTTACCGGCCGACCCCCTGAACGTGCGCCCTGCAACGCAGCACTGCAAAGTCAACATTCCCCAAGCAGCGCCGCCGCGGACATGGTTGATGGGCGTCGCGGCCGGGACGGCCGGCTGCGAGTGAGTAGGGGCCGATGAGACTACAATTCTTCCGCGGCAATTTGTTTGTCGCCAATCTGCCGCCCGAGATTACCGACGATCAGCTGGCCGAGGCCTTCGATCCTTACGGCATCGTGCTCAGCGCCTCGGTCGCGCGCGATCCCTCGACCGGCAAGCGGCTGCGCTATGGGTTTGTCGATATCGCGACGGAGCGCGCGGCAAAGCTCGCCGTGACGAAGATGAACGGCGCCGAGGTCGACGGGCACAATCTCGATGTGCGGATCAGCGAGCGGCCGGGGGCCGGGAAAAAGCCGCCGCGAGCGCAGGCGTCGCCGCGCCGGCCGCCGCTGCGGGCGGCCCCGCGCCCGAGCGCCGAGGAGGGCGATCCCGGCGAGGCCGCTTACACTCCGCGACCGCGCCGCCAGCCGACCTTCCAGGTCGAGCACCGCTCGCTCCCGCGCCGCCCGTAATCACCCCGCCCGTAATCACCCCGCCCCGAGACGCTTCGTCCCGAGCCGCGCCGCAGCCCTTCGCGGGTCAGATCGAATATTCGGGGATCGGGTCGAGCGGGGTGCCGCCTTCGACCGGATGGCCTTCGGCGCGCCAGCGCAGCATCCCGCCCGAGAGGTTGGCGATGTCGGCAAAGCCCGCTTCGCGCAGGATCACATTTGCCTGGGCCGACCGGCTGCCGGCGCGGCAGACGGCGACAATCGGCCGGTCTTTCGGCAATTCGCCGGCGCGCTCGGCCAGCGCGCCGAGCGGGATCAAGACCGCACCCTTGATATGCCCGAGCGGCCCGGTGAACTCGTCGGGCTCGCGCACATCGAGGATCTGCACCCCCCGCGCATGCTCTTCGAGCCCGTGCGGGTCGATCTCCCAGATGCCGGCAAAGCTGTAGCGCAGCGGCGCCCATTCGGGCTCGGCGGCGATGTCGATCGCGGTCTGCGGCCGGCCGCATTCAAGGTTGGCGGGGACCGCGACATCGAGCTTTTTCGGGTGCGCCAGGCGCAGGTTCTTCATATAGCCGGCAAAGTCGCCCTCGCCGGTTTCGCCGCCCAAACGCGGGTTGTAGCGCCGCTCCTCGCGCACGCTGGTGACGGTCAGGCCGCGATAGTCGTGCGCCGGGTATAAGAGGCAATCCTCGGGCAAGGTGAAAATCTGCTGGTGCACCGAGCGGTACATCGCATGCGGGTCGCCCTGTTGGAAATCGGTGCGGCCACTGCCGCGCACCATCAGGCAGTCGCCGGTAAACGCCATGCTGCGGTCGTCGAGAACATAGGTCAGGCAGCCATTGGTATGGCCCGGGGTCTTGCGCACCAACAGATTGCGGCTGCCAAAGGCGACGACATCGTCCTCGACCAGATAGCGATCGGCGCCCGCCGCACCGCTCTCGGCGGAGAGCGCGATACGGCATCCGGTCCTTTGCTTCAGCAGCCATGCGCCGGTCACATGGTCGGCATGGACATGGGTTTCGAGCGCGTAGGCGAGCTTCAGATCGAGCTCGGCGATCAAGGCCGCGTCGCGCCTGACCTGCTCGAAGACCGGGTCGATGACGACCGCGGCCCCGCTCGCGCGGTCGCCGAGGAGATACGTGTAGGTCGAGGATGGCGGGTCGAAGAGCTGCCGAAACACCAACATCGCCCGACTCCCTGAACCTACCCAAGCGCGCGTGCTATCCTATCATTTCCTGCGGCGAAAAGGGAGGCGGCGCACCATGGCCGAGATCGCGATCACCGGGCTCGGCGAAACCGACCGCGCCCGCTGGGCCGAGCTGTGGCATGGCTATCTGGAGTTTTACGAGACGCAATTGCCGGCCGAAATCTACGAGCATACCTGGCGCCGGCTCCTGGCATCGGAGGGCCCGATCCGCGGCCTCGGCGCGCGGCTCGGCGGCGCCCAGGCACCGCTCGCCGGCATCACCCATTACCTCTTTCACGCCCACGCCTGGAGCGCCCAGGAGGTGTGCTATCTGCAAGACCTCTACGTCGACCCCGCCGCCCGCCGCCACGGCGTCGGCGGCAAGCTGATCGAGGCCGTCGCCGCGATCGCCCGCGAGCGCGATTGCCTGCGCCTCTACTGGACCACCAAAGAGGACAACGCCACCGCCCGCTCGCTCTACGACCATATCGCCCATTTCAACGGCTTCATCCGCTACGACTGCCGGCTCGACTAAGGCCGATCCATATATTGTGTCTCCCCGGCTTGAAGGAAAGCCGCGCGATCAAGTATCCGACCCCGGCCGGGTTTGCCCCAGGGCCAAATTAAAACCGAGTGGCGGGCTCAGTATGCTTGAAAGGTGAATTGATAACTTTTTGAGGACTTTGAGAAATTTGTCATAATGCGTCTTATACTCCGCTTGCCGCGGGCGCGGGCGACGATGAAACCACAAGACGTAGAGTTTGGGCATCCCCAGGTTCCTCCTAGGCCAAAAAAGAAGGCAAAGGACGAATGACCGCGACTCCCCCGCAGCGCACTCTCACCGCAGACCAGATACGAGCCATCGCGGACGCGCTCGGTGATACGGACGAAGGCCTGACTGGCTCGGAAATCGCCCACCTGCTTTCCGCCTGTCAGATTACCGACACCGACCCGGCCGCGACGAAGAGGCACCGCCTCCACAACGCTTTCGCGGCAGACCAAAACCGGCGGCAGCATCGCAGGAACATTCTAGAATTCATCCGTCAGTCGATTAAGCCCGCGCGTTTCGTTAGCGAACCGCAGCGCTTCGAGCCATTGCGCGCCAATCTCAACCGTGCTCTCGCCTTTGCCGGGCTTGAGGTGAGCGAGGCCGGAGAGCTAAGAGCAGCCGAGCAGGCCCGAACGCTCCCCGAAGCCGAGCACCGCGCACAGGAGCTTCGCTCCGTGCTGTCTACGCGCGGCGTGCATGGGGACGTGCTGCGCTTCTGCCGGGCAGAGCTGCTAGAGGATAATTATTTTCATGCGGTTCTAGAAGCGGTCAAGAGCATGGCCGACAAAATCCGCGCTCGCACCGGCCTGACCGACGACGGCGACGAACTAATAGCCCGCGCCTTCAGTGGGGAAATCCCGATGCTCGCCATCAATCCACTGAAAACGAAAAGTGAGCGCAGCGAGCAGAGTGGCTTCGCCAACCTGCTGCGCGGCACCTTCGGCATGTTCAGAAACACCACGGCCCACGAGGCGCGCATCAATTGGGTGATTGCGAAGGAGGACGCGGAAGACCTGCTCTCCCTGCTGTCGCTCATTCACCGCCGCTTGGACAAGGCCCACATGCCGCCGCGTATTTAATTGGCTGGTACGGGGATTACAAAATTCAAGCCTTTCGGATTTTTCGGAAGGTATGACCGTAATGGCGCGGAGCGATTATGCGTTAGTGAGCAGATGGCCTTACTTGAAAGTGGCATCTCTTCTCTAGAGAAGCCTTCAGGTGCCAGGCGTTGATCGCGCGTTGTTCGCCATGCAGCAACAGGGGCCGCGCGATACGTCGTTTGGTTCCATATAGTCGACGACGAGCGTCCGATTCTGCGCATAACTCGCGCCGGGCGGCTCACGCCTCACTTGAGAGCATGAGCCGCCTCGAACTGGTGACACAGGATGCTCAGTAGCAGTTGTAATCCTCGAAGTCCCCGTCATCCGGGTCAAGATCACCTTTGGGGGTACAGGTCTGGGTCTTCGGCCTCGCGTCTGCCGGATGTGGGACAAAGGACGCACCAAGGGTGAAGGCCATAATGGCTAAGGCCAGGGCGACTCTCACGCGGCTCATAGCACGCACTCCTCCTGAGAACTTATCTGGGCTTTATCTTCCAGGTGGACGGCCCATCCGCCCCACCACGGCAAAATAGGTGAGGGATCGGTCGAAAACTGTGGGGCAGTTCACACTTTAGCAAAAAGTTTATCCTGGGTTCAGGGCGAGCGGGGCAAATCTGAAAGGATTTGCCGGCTCGACCTCGTTGTTGCGAAAATCAAGAATTATGCAAAAAAATTAGCACGTTGAAGCAATTGGGTTTTTTTGTTGCGGAAATCCACTGCAGAATGAAACCATGATTTACGGCTATGCGCGGGTATCGACCGGGAGCCAGAGCGAGGCCGCACAGGTGGCGGTCTTGCGGAAGCATGGGGCGGGCAAGGTGTTCCGCGAAGTGGCACAGGGCGACAAGACCGACCGCGCGCAGCTACGCCGCGTGATCGCTCAACTCACCCTTGATGACGTGTTGATGGTGACGAGGCTCGACCGGCTGGCCCGATCGACCCGCGACCTGTTGAACACGCTCGCGGCGATCGCCGATCGCAAAGCCGGTTTCCGATCGCTCGCCGACACATGGGCCGACACGACGACGCCACACGGGCGCTTGATGCTGACCGTGCTAGGCGGGCTGGCGGAGTTCGAGAAAGAGCTTATCCGCGCTCGCACCACCGAAGGACGGGAGCGGGCAAAGACGCGCGGCGTGAAGCTTGGCCGCAAACCCAAGCTGACCGACCACCAGAAGCGCGAGGCGATCCGCCCGCGACAAGCTGGGCGAGCCGGTGCGCGAGATCGCCCGCAGCTACAATGTCTCGCACAGCACGATTTCACGACTCACAGTGTGAGCAACGCTATCGTGCTCTCCCAAACGCGGTGAACGCCGTTTTCGTCAGATACAGATCGACAAGCCTCTTGGCAGAAATCGCCCAGTCTTGCATTTGCTCTGGGTTCTGAGGCGGCTTCAACAAATGCTGGAACATTATATTCCGATGTTCTTCTTCTGAAATAAGTTCTCCATAGACCTTATGCAAAGTCGGTATGAAAGTCTCTCTAGCGCCATCCCAATCACCGAAATGCTTTAACGCTTGTTCCAAAGCGACATGAAACGCCTGAACAGTCTGTTGATCTAACGAAAAGAACGCGTCGCTCTTCCCCAACATCGTAAGGCCCGTCAAATACGGAAGAAAAATAGGCTCAGCTTCTTCTTCCTTCATTTGCATGAACATCAACGCGCATCTCGCGGCGTTGTCCAAATGTTTTTCTTCGAGAACCGTCAGTTTGCGACCTTTGTCCGGGCCTAACCAATGGCGCTGAAGATCGAAGCCTCCGCTCGATTGAATTTTCATATTAGGGGTGTCTAAATCTTCCACTTTTTCAAAGTACTCCGCCGTTGTCTGCGGGCGCTCATGCCAGAAATATCCCGCTGTGCCCGCGTTGAGCGCAGCAAGAATGAGTTTACTCATGGCTTGTCCAGCGGGCTGCACATCCGAAATTTTGAACTGATCGCCCAAGGTCAACTCAAGACGCATCTCCCCGTTGTTTACAAAATTGAGCTTCGCAGTCGGTAAGCCATCGTTCCATACTTTAAGCACGTTCGCGCGTATTGAATGAGAGATACAGTAAATGCGCATTTTCATGCGCCATCGTTCCTTGTGAGGAACACCCTCCTCGACGACACGGCTTAGTTCAGTCGCGAGTAGACTCTGTTCATGCTGTCTGAGTTTCTCAAACTCGTCTTTCGACCATTGTATCCATGCACGTTCATTGCCGTGGAGTTCAGTATATTTTGTAATGAATGGGGCGCTAAACAAGCGCTTCTGCATATCGGCATCGGCTATCACATCCCAGAACCACTGCATTAACTCATTAGGAGCCTCGACATCCGGAGAATCTTTCGTCACAACGTGCCGGAGATTGTGGCTCGCAACGGCAAGTAGCGACGTTACGTCTTCCAAGCTAACGGCATCTTTGGGCGCGGATATATCTTCGGCGTCTGTGCCAACATACAGAGCTCCAAGGCGTTGTTGATGAGCGCGCTTTGAAAATTCTCCAAGCTGCCGAAACTTTTCAGGATCGACCTCTCCGCTGGCGCTAAAGCCAGGAGACCAAAGACCCCACAATAGTTTGAAAGCATGATCGTCCAGACGTTTATCGATCCAATTGACGTTCCGGTTCCCGATACTAACTTCGCGGGCCGTTAACAGCTCTGCTTTCCCGATTTCCTCTATCGCCAGCAAAACGAGATGAAAGGCAATGTTCGGGATTGGACGCCCCCCTGAAAGCGCGCGCTCGGCAGATTTAATAAGGTCTTTAGCGTGGTCGCAGCACAGCAATCGCTGTTTAAGCAAGCGTTCAGATCGCGGCTTTTTAAGTTGTTCGTCTGAAGACATGGCTGGCCCTTAGCTGTAGCAGCGCGCAATCATAACTGGCTCGACGCCTTACCCAGTCTGGTTTCAACCGCCGTTGCCGGGAGCCTCGGCTCCGTGATGATCGACAATTACGCCCTCAACCGACATCGAACCCGACTTTTCCCGCCAGCCGCGCCGCTGATTTTCCATAATCCATATTTCACGACTTTCCCCCCCGCCGGTAGAATACCCCGCCGCGTTTTTCACTGAAAATGTGGCAATTTTCCATGACTTAGATATGCGTCTTTTGTAAAGGGCATACGCGTAAGCCGGGTTGCCTCGGCGCCTTCGGCCCAGGACATCGAGTGCTCGACCGTCGGTCGGACGCCAACTTACCGAGAGCGCGCGGTCAATTTCGCGGGCGCGCCTTGCGGGCGGCGTAGCGGGCGTCGCGGGCGGCTTTGCGTTCGGCTTCGAGAGCGATCTCATCGGCGGCCTGCTTGACGATTTCGGCAGCGCGGGCGGCCTGCTCGGCTGCCTCGGCAACATTGCGCGCGGCCTCTTCGCCCTGCGCTTCGCCGATCTGGTGCGAACCCGACTGGTCGAACGCCGGCCCGCGGCCGCCATCGACAAACCACCTCTATCCCCTCAACCCCGCCCCCGACGTTCACAACCGACCCAGTTTCGGCTATGCTTGATTTTCCCGGACAGGCCCGCGCGAAAGCGGGAACCCAGGGTTCAAGGTTCTGTGACCTGTCCCCCTGTTCCGTGCCAGCGGCAGGCTCTGGACCCCTCCCCGGACTTGGGGATCACGCGGGGGGTGACGAGAAACGCTCTAAGTAGCCTCATGACGGCCAAACCGGACAGTCTCAAACCGAGTCATCACCCAGGGTCAGCCCTGCTTGACAAAGCCTTTGGCCCGCATGCAGTTGTCGAGGGTCTGGTCGGCCACGCCGACGGCCTGATTGCTCATCGAATTCGCTTCTATGCCGGTGGTGTTGCTGCGCTGCCAATTGCCGCCGAGCGTGCTCGAAATGTCCTGGTCGATGCCTTGCTCGGTGGCCATCGCTGCATTGGCCTGCTGACGGCAGCTGCCGAGCTCGCGCGATATCGCCGCGTCGTCGGCGCCGGCCTTGCCCCAGCGCGCCGATGTCGCCTGGCCGGCGCACACCGTCAGCAGCAAACAGCCGAAAATCGAGGCCGCTGCCCGCACCCCGGCGCCGATCTCGAGACCACGCAATCGACCGATCATGGAGGGCCCTCCCGCCGCGCCTCGAGCAATCTCAGCATTGCCCGCTTTTCCGCGTTGGTCGCACTGTACCAGCTCGCGATTTCGGCGACACTGCGCAAGCAGCCGCGGCAATAGAGGGTCGCCGGGTCGATCAGGCAAATGCCGATGCAGGGCGATTCCGGGACCTTGGCGGGACCGTTTTCCCGCGTCGATCACGGCTTTTTCGGCGGCGGCGCGGGAGCCACCAAATCGGCGAGCTTGGTCTTGAGCATCTGCGCCTTGAATTCCGGGACCTGATAGCGCCAGGGCGAGACCCGCGCTTCGATCTTTTTTGCTTCGGCCGCGGCCTTGCCGGCGCCGGTCGCTGCTGACCGCAACCCAATCCTTTTTGTCGGCTGCGAAGAGCTCAAGGCCGATCGTCAGCCCGTCGAAGGTGGTATAGGACGCGGTCGTCACTCCTTTGTCCGGAACCGGCAATTTGGCCGCCGGCACGACATCGGTGAGGTCGAGGGTCTCGAGCGCCTGGGCCGGCTCGCCGGTCGCGGTGTCGCTCTTGTACTTGGTGTCGGCAGCGGCACCTTCGAGCGCGAATTTGCCGTCGGCGGTCTTGCGGCTCAAGGTCAGGCTGGTGCCGTCCGGCTGGGTCATCGTCATCTTGGCGATGCGATTTTCCTTGATATCGACAACCCGCCGGTCGAGCCAGCCGACGAGGTCGCCCGACAGATCGAGCCCGCCGCGGGCGAGCCAGGATTGCGCCTTGCCCGGCTCGCGGACATAAACGCCGTCATTGCCGGCGCCGAGCCGGTCGTAGCTGCGCTTGCCGACGATCAGCGCGCCGATCTTTTTTCCCTGCTCGTCGGAGAGCGTGACCAGGGCGGATTTTCCTTTGCCCGGATCCTCGACCTCCAGCCGCGGGTAGAGCTTTGGCTCGCGCGTCTTCGGCTCGACCAAGGTCATGTCGGCAAGCGCCAGCACCACCTGGCGCACCTTGCCGGCATCGGCGGGATAGCCCCCTTTTTGCTCGACCAGCCAGGCGTTGCCCTTGCGCCGAAAGGTCAGGTCGAGACCCTGCCGCTCGAGCCCGACCGTGCCGACCTCGCCGAGCTCGGCCGCGAGCGCCGGCAAGGCCCGTTGATCTGCGCCGACACGATCGACCTCGGGCCCGCCGGTCGCCAATGCGGCTGCCGCCGCGACGACGCAGACCACCGCCGCCGCACAGAGCCCGATCAAGCTTTGTCGCTGCACCCGCCGCCCCTCACGCCTGCGCCACGCGCCGGCGCCGCCGCCTCAGCCGCACCGCCGCCAGCACGATCGCAACGATCGCGACGACGATCGGCACCAGCGCGATATCGAGGAATTCGAGCGCGGCCTTCAACCGGCCGATATCGGCGCGCAACGCGGCCTGCACGTCGCGGAGCTGGCGCCGGGTTTGCAGCATGTCGGTGCGGAACTCGGCGATGGTCTTGGTTTGGGACGCCGACAATGTCGCCGGCGCGCCGTTCTCGTCCTTGCCGGTCAATTGCGCGAGCTTGGCCTCGGTCGCCTTCAGCTTTTGCTGCAGGCTGCGCTCCTCGGCGCTGTAGCGGGCCTGCGCCTCGCTCTGAATTTGATCGACGACAGTGAACGGGCGCGCCCCGCTGCCGCGGCTGCGCAGCCCGATCAGGTCCTCGCCGCCGGCCAGCACGTCGATCGCGTTGGCGACAAAATCGCCGTTGTCGGCGGTCGGGTCCGTGACACGCTGGCCGAAGAAGTCACGGCTTTCGACCCACAGCCGGTCGGCCAGCATGTCGGTGTCGGCGACGACGACGACATTGATCGGATGCGCCGATTGCTTGAGCCAGGCAGGCGGCGGCTTGGCGCTTTGCTGCTTGGCTTCTTTGGATTGGGCAGCCGGCGGCTTGGGCGGGCCGTCGGGGAAGGCGGTCGCGGCCGGGCCGGAGATGCGGGCGGCGAGAATATAGCGCTTGCCGTCCGGCTTGAACCGGTCGAGAAGCCCGGCGACATCGGGCAGCCCGGCGAGCTGGGCGGCCGGGATCTTGGTGGAGTTGGTCGAGGTCTCGATCAGCGGCTCGATTGTCGTCTTCGCCCCGGCGACGGGCTCGATGATGCCGGCGCTCGCCATCGTGATATGCGACAGATCGGCGGTGATCATGTCCTGGCGGTCGAGGTTTTGCGGCTTCAGGTCGAGCCAGGCGATGTAATCGAGCGCGGTGCGCCCGCCTCCCGGCACCGGAACGCTGACCCGCTGGGCGTCGCGGCGGTCGCCGGCGACCGTGTTGGGCAGGAGCTCGATCCCCCACGCCTTGAACAGACGAGCAAGATCGCTGGCCGCCGCCGGGCCGCCGGGCAAGGCTTGCTGGCCGGGATGCGCCGCCTGCTGCTCCGACAGCGGATCGACAAAGATCAGCGCCTTCCCGCCTTTCAGCACGAACTGGTCGATCGCGAACAAGGTCTTGTCGGAAAGGTGCTGCGGATGGACCAGCATCAGCACATCGACATCGGCCGGGATCGCATCGATGCCGGGGGTCAAGGTCTCGACCTTGTCGAGCTGGCGCAGCTGGTCGATGACGGCGCTGGGCTGGCTCGGCCGGCCCTGCATCATCGCCATCATGTCGCCTTCGAGCGGCAAGGACGACATCAGGCCGACCACGGTCTTTTTTGGAAAGGCGAGGCTGTGGACGAGCTTTGTCAGATCGTATTCGAGAAAGCGCTCGCGCTCCGGCGCAAAGAACGCGACCACTTGCGTATCGTCGGTCGAGTTGGTTGCGGCGAGCCCGAAATAGACCTGCTCGCCCTGGGCATTGAGCGGCACACCCTGCAAGCCAAAGGCGACCGCGCGGTCTTCGACGGCAGAGAACGGTTGCGGATTATAAGCTTCGAGCCGGATCTTGCCGTGCGAGGCGGCGACATACTGGTCGAGCAATTCGCGCACGCGCTGCGCATAGACGCCGTAGGACGGCACCTCGTCGCCGAGCCGGTCGGAATAGTAAAAGCGCAAGGTGATCGGCTCGTCGATCTGGGCGAGCGTGCGCAAGGTGCCGGGCGAGAGCGTGTAAAGGCGCTCGGCGGTCAGGTCGAGCCGGAACATCAGGAAGCGCTGGGCGAGGATGTTGACCGAGACGACGATCGCCAGGATCGCGACAAGGGCGGCGACCGCCGTCTTGCGCCGCGAGGCGAAAAAGCCGCGGGACGGTGCCGATGCCGCCATCTCATTCGGCCTTTTCGAGATCGACCATGATCGCGTTCGCGAACAGGAAGCCGATGATCAGCGAGAAGAAATAGACGAGGTCGCGCAAATCGATGACGCCGCGGGTGATCGCGTTGAAATGGCCGAGGAGGCTGGCGCCGACGACACCGCGGATCAGCCATTCCGGCGCCCAGCCCTGGAACAGCCCGACGACCACCGGCGACCCGGCCGCGACCAGCACAAAGGCGATCGCCGCGGTCACGACAAAGGCGATGATCTGGTTTTTGGTCGCGGCCGAGACGCACGCGCCGAGCGCGAGGAGCGCGCCCGCCATCAGCCAGCTGCCGATATAGCTCGCCAGGATGACGCCGTTGTCCGGATGGCCGAGAAACAGCACCGTCAGCCAGAACGGGAAGGTCAGCACCAGCGCGATCCCGGCAAAGCACCAGGCGGCGAGGAATTTTCCGACCACCGCCTCGGTCATGCTGATCGGCAGCGTCAAAAACAGCTCGATCGTGCCGCTTCGGCGCTCCTCGGCCCACAGCCGCATCGACAAGGCCGGGATCAGGACCAGGTAGAGCCACGGATGAAACCCAAAAAACGGCTGCAGGTCGGCCTGCCCGCGCTCGAAGAAATTGCCGAGAAAAAACGTCAGCACCCCGGCCAGAACGAGAAAGACGATGATGAACACATAGGCGAGCGGCGTGGTGAAATAGGCCGCCAGCTCGCGCCGGAAAATGGTGAGGACGTTCTTCATCGCGGTTACGCCGCGGCGGCGAGGTCAGGCTCTGCCGGGGCGCCCGTGATGGTGCGGAACACCTCGTCGAGGCGGCCGCGCTCGACCCGCAACATCGCCAAGGGCCAGCGATGGGCGCGCGCCAGATCGGCGATGTCGGCGGCGAGCGGCTCGGTGCCGCGCGGAAAGACCATCAGCCCGTTGCCTTCGTCATCGGCCACAGTCTCGACCGCGGCGACCCCCGGCAGCCGCAGCAACTCGGCGCGGATCGCGCCGAGGTCGCCGGCGGTTACGGCGAGGCGGACGGCGTTGTGGTGGCGCGAGCGCCGGGCCAGCTCCGCAGGCGTGCCGTCGGCGAGGATCCGGCCATGAGCGATGATGATCGCACGGCTGCACACCGCCTCGACCTCTTCGAGAAGATGGGTCGAAATGACGATTGCCTTCTCCGCCCGCATCTCGGCGATGACCTTGCGCATCTCGTATTTCTGGTTTGGGTCGAGGCCGTCGGTCGGCTCGTCGAGGATCAAGACGCTCGGGTCGTGCAGCAATGCCTGCGCCACGCCGACGCGGCGCCTGTAGCCTTTGGACAAGGTCTCGATCGGCTGCTCCATGACCTCGGCGATGTGGATCTCCTCGACCACCCGTCCGATCCGGCGCTTGGCCTCGGCACCCGAAAAGCCGCGGATACGGGCAATGAAATGGAGAAAGCCCGAGGGCGTCATGTCCGGATAGGCGGGCGCCCCCTCGGGCAAATAGCCGATCCGTCTTTTGGCCGCGATCGGCGCGGCTGTAACGTCGTGGCCGCAGATGATGGCGGTGCCGGATGTGGGCGCCAGGAACCCGGTGATCATCTTCATCGTCGTCGATTTGCCGGCGCCGTTCGGACCCAAAAAACCCAAGACTTCGCCCTGCGGCACGGCAAACGAAATATCGTCGACCGCGATCAGCGGGCCGAAGGATTTGACCAGGTTTCGGATCTCCAGCATCGACCGGCCCCGTAGCATGCCGGCCCTGTTGTGCCATTTTCGCCCGGCGTCCGCACCGCGGCGCAACCGCGCACCGTTGGCCGGCGAAGGCAGTTGCGCATGATCGCCCGGCCTCAGCTCGTATCGGGCTGACGATGCTCGCCTATGTGAGGATGCATCTGGCCAATCATGCTGCCGGCCTCGTCTCGGGCGCCGCGGTGGAAGACGCGATGCAATACGTCGTCGCGGTCTGGTCGAAAATGCCGCCCAGGCCCTCCTCTGCGGCATCCATTATGGACACGTGCTCTGCGCGCTGTGGCGACCTGACCTCGGCCGCGCCGCTCATTCGAAAATTTCCTTTCGGTGGATCAGATCGGCGCAACCGATCAGCAGTTGGCTGATCAGCAGGTTGGCGTCAGCAACGCGTCAAATGCGGTTTGCGGGAAGCGCCGGTGCGTCAAGCGGTTAGCATTCGTCACCGGACGTCCGAAAATACGTACGGCAGGTCGGAGAGGCCGGCCTGCCGTACTCGGAGGAAAGCGCATGAGAAAGATACGCTTTCTCCTGGTGCTCCGGCTGCGGGTATGGCGGCGGCGGATCCTCGTCGTCGTCAGCCTGAGCCGGGCCTAGGAGCAGCCGGCCGTGGACGTGACCCGCGGCCGGCCACCTCCGTAGATATAAGCGCTTTCGGCCGGGCGGTCCACCGGTGCTCAGCGGCGCGGCGCGAGCAGCGCGAGGTAGTCCCAGGCGATCGTCGCCGCGGCGAGGGCGGTGATCTCGGACACATCGTAAGGCGGCGATACCTCGACGACATCCATGCCGGCGAAGGAGAGCCCGGCGAGGCGGCGCAGAATCGCACGCGCCTGCCAGGTGGCGAGCCCGCCAACCTCCGGCGTCCCGGTGCCCGGGGCGAAAGCCGGATCGAGCGCGTCGATGTCGAAGGTCAAATAGGCCGGCATATCGCCGATAGCGTCGCGGATGCGCGCGGCCGCGGCGGCGGGGCCGTTTTCGTGGACCTCGTCGGCAAAGATGATCTCGACCCCTTTGCCGATGGTCCAATCATGCACCTCTTTGCGCATCGGCGAGCGGATGCCGATCTGCACCGTGCGGCGCGGATCGATCAGGCCCTCCTCGATCGCATGAAAGAACGGCGAGCCGTGGCCCCAGGCGAGGCCGAAGCTTTCGGGCCAGGTATCGACATGCGCGTCGAAATGGACGAGCGCCAACGGGCCGCGCCGCCGCGCCAAGGCGCGCAGCAGGCCCAAGGTCACGGTGTGGTCGCCGCCCAGCCCGACGAGATGCTTCAGCGGGGCGGCCTGCGCCTCGATCGCGGCGAGGCTGCCCTGGATGTCGCCATGGGCGATACGGAAATCGCCGATATCGGCAATGTCGAGCCGCGCCGGGTCGGCCCAATCGAGGGGGTGGTCGCCATCGACGAGCATTCGGCTCGCCCGGCGGATCGCACCCGGCCCAAAGCGCGCGCCCGGCCGGTTCGAGGTGCCGAGATCGTAGGGGATGCCGGCGACGCAAATCGCGGCATCGGGGCCGCTGTGCTCCAAACCGAGAAAGCCCGGCGGCACTGCAAAAGTCGGTACGTTGTCCACAAAGTCTATTTAAGAATTAGATGTAGAATATCAATAGGCCATGAATGTTCGTCTGAAGTTACACGATCGAAATTCGCCGATTGTGCGAAGTTGCCGGTTCGGCCAGCCAAAATCAGGCTCGACCACCGGTCTTGTCGAGCGTCGGCAGGCGATAACGATCTTGCGGGTCGTCCCAGCCTTTGAAGTCGGGCTTGCGCTTTTCGGCGAAAGCGGCGCGCGATTCAAGGAGGTCGCTTTTGGCGCCGTGCTCGTGCAGCAATGCCGCGAGGCGCACCTGGTCCGCGGTCGGCATCGGCCGCATCTGGCGCATCATATGGACCGTGTTGACCCGCGAGGCGGGCGGCAAGGTCAGCAAATGCTCGGCCATCGCCACCGCGGTCGGGATCAGCTCGTCCGTCTCGACCAACCGGTTCAAAAAGCCGATCTCGTAGAACCGCTCGGCGGTGAACCGAAAGCCGAGCGCCATCTCCAGCGCGATCGGATAAGGCAGGTTGGCGAGGTGGCCGTGGTTGTAGCCGCCCAGGAGCCAGCGCTTTGCCTCCGACACCTCGAACACCGCGCCCTTGGCCGCGACGCGCAGATCGGTGCGCTCGACCAGCATAAACCCGCCGCCCATCGCATAGCCGTTGACCGCGGCGATAACCGGCTTTTCGAGCGCCCCGGTCATGAACGGGTCCTCGATCGCCGGCCGGCTGCCGCCCGGACGCCCGGCGGCGAGCGATTCCCGCATATCCTCGCCGGCGCAAAAGCCGCGGCCGGTCCCAGTAAAGATCGCGACTTCGAGCTCGCTCGAATGGCGGAACTCGGTCCAGGTTTCGGCGAGCCGCGTGCGCATTTCCTGATTGAGCGCATTCAGCCGCTCGGGCCGGTTCATCCGCACCACCAGGATCTGCCCCAGGCGCTCGGTCTCGACAACGGCCATGATCTTTTCCTTTCCGACGATTGGCCCCGCGGGGTGGCCGAGGCTAGCATTCCCGGCCGGCCGATCAAGCCTGGTCGGTTCATCACGGAGCATGGGGGGGCTGTGTCGGACGAAGGTGTGGTGAAAATCCTCTGGTGGCTCGGTCTCGTCGCCGCACCTTTGGTGCTGATCGGCATCGAGCTCTTCCACCCGGCACATTTCACCGCCGATCCCGGAATGGCCCAATTCCTGTTGAAGCCCGAGCCGTACGATCCGCGCTATGTGGCGCTCGCCTATCCGGGCCCCGGCTGGTGGTTCACGCTGCACCTGATCCAGACGCCGATGGTGGCGTTGGTTGCGGTCGGGCTGTGGCTCTTGGTTCGGCCGATCGGCGATGACGACGGGCGGCTCGCCGTGGCGCTCGCCTGGCTGTCGCGCGCGGCGACGATGGTTTTCCTCGTCTATTACACGGCGCTCAATTCGATCGGCGGCACCGGGCTCGGCCGCTCGTTGCTCGATCTCGATGCATTGCAGGCGAACGGCCGGCTGACCTCGGAGGGAGCCACCGGCGCGGCCTTGCTGCTCGACACGGTCTGGGTCGATCCCTGGGTCGGCGGCGTCGGCTCGTTGGTCAGCGAGGCAGGCTCATTCGCCGTTCTCGCTGCGGCCGTTTTTGCCGCCGCAGCATTATTTCTTGCGCGCAAAGCGGCGCTCCCGGCCCTCGTCGTGCTGCTGGCGTTCGGCTGGCAGCTGGAAACGAGCCATGCGAGCCCGCACGGCCCGATCGCTTTCGCCTTGCTGATCGTCTCAGCCCTATGGATCAGGTGGTCGCAGCGAAATTCGGCGGGCCTCACCGATGCAGCCGCGCGGCGACCCAGTCGGCGCTTTGCATCTCGTTGAGGCGCGAGACGGTGCGGCGGAACGCAAAGCTGCCGTCGCCGGTGGGGTAGATTTCCTCGGGCGGCACGTCGGCCGAGGCGATCAGCAACGTCCCGGCGTCGTAGAGCGTGTCGATCAGGATGTTGAACCGGCGCGCCTCGTCGCGCCGCTCGCGGCCGAGCTGCGGGATGCCTTCGACGATGACGGCGGCAAAGCGCTCGGTGATCGCGAGGTAATCGACCGCTCCCAGGGGGCACGCGCATAGGTCGGCAAAGAAGAACCAGGCAGCACCCCGCGCCGCTCGCGGCACAACGAGCCGCCGCGCCTTGACCGTCAGCGTCATGCCGGCGCCCGGCGCACCATCGGTCAGCTCGGCAAAGGCCGCTTCGAGTGCCGTGTGCGCCGCGGCGTCGGCGGGACAATGATAGACCCGTTTGCCGGTCAGCCGCGCAAGACGATAGTCGCGCCCGCTGTCGAGCTCGAGCACGAAGAGCTTTTGCTTCAGGAGCGCCACAAACGGCAGAAAGCGCTCGCGGTTCAGCCCATGCTCGTAGAGCTCGTCCGGGGCGCGGTTCGAGGTCGCCACGACGACGACGCCGGCGTCGAACAGCGCCCGAAACAGGCGTTCGAGGATCATCGCATCGGCGATGTCCTCGACCTGGAGCTCGTCGAAGCAGAGGAGCGCGGCCTGATCCGCGAGGTCGGCCGCGACCTTGGCGATCGCCGTCCTGGTCCGCGCCCGCCTTTCGCGCTCGATCCGGTCGTGCACCTCGATCATGAATGCGTTGAAATGAACCCGCCGCTTGCTTTCCCCCGGCACGGCGGCGAAGAACAAATCCATCAGCATGGTCTTGCCGCGCCCAACCGGGCCGCAGAGATAGAGCCCGAGCGGCGTGTGGTTGCCGTTGTTGCCGGCGAGGCCAAAGCGGGCGAGCCAGCCATGCAATCCGGATTCGGGGTGGTAGTGGAGCAGCGCCCGATAAAGGCTTTGCAGCCGCTCGACTGCCAATTGCTGCGCCTCGTCGGGAACGAGCACACCGCGGCGGCGCAAATCGCGGTAGGCCGCAATCGGCCCCTCCGCCGGACCCATTCCTGCGGCCTCGGGCGGCGTCATCGAAACCGGGATGGAGCGAGTGTCATCAGATGGCGGAAGGCTCGGCCCTGGGCGCGGTTGTTGCGGGGCGCGGTTGTTGCAGGGCGCGGTGTTGCGGGGCGCGGCCCGGCGATCTACTTCACCTCACAGGGCTGGCGCAACCGGTTGCCGGCGCCGAAGGAGGAAAACGATGAACGAAGACCGCTTCAATATGGATATCCGCAAATTCCTCAAGGTCGTCGGAGTGACCTCGCAACGCGAGATCGAGAATGCGGTGCGTGACGCGCTCACCGGTGGGAAGCTCGCCGACGATGCCATCCTGAAGGCGCGGGTCACGTTGACGATCCCCGAAATCGGCCTCGAGCATGTCGTCGACGGCGAAATCGGCGTCTCGTAATCACTCCTCGACGACGGCATCGAGACCGAGGAGCAGATGCGCGTCCTGCTCGGGCAGGGTCTCGACCTGGGCGAGCCGGCGGTCGATCTGGCGGCGGCGGGTGGCGACCTGATCGATCGATGTCGACGCTTCCTGCAGCTTTTTCTGCACGCGGTCGAGCGCGTCGCCGTATCTGCCGAACTCGGTCTTGACCGCGCTCAGCAGCTGCCAGACCTCGCTCGACCGCTGCTGGATCGCCAATGTGCGAAACCCCATGCGCAGGCTGTTGAGCAATGCCAGCAAAGTCGTCGGCCCGGCGACGACGATGCGCCAGTCGCGCTGCAACGCATCGACAAGGCCGGGGCGGCGCACGATCTCGGCATAAAGCCCCTCGGTCGGCAGGTACAAGAGCGCGAAATCGGTCGAGTAGGGTGCAGCGATATATTTGGAGCTGATGTCGCGCGCCGCTTGGCGAACCCGCGTCTCGATCGCTTTTCCCGCCGCCTCGACCAGCGCCGCGTCGGCATGCTCGGCCGCTTCGCACAGCCGCTCGTAATCCTCGGTCGGAAACTTGGCGTCGATCGGCAGCCACAATGGCCCGTCGCCCTCGCCCCCCGGCAGGCGGATCGCAAACTCGACGCGCTGACCGCTCCCCGGCCGGATTTCGACATTGCATTCGTACTGCTCGACCGCCATCACCTGCTCGAGGATATTGCCGAGCGAGGTTTCGGCCCAGGTGCCGCGCGTCTTGACGTTGGTCAGCACTCGCTTCAGGTCGCCGACCCCGTCCGCCAGCGCGCGCATCTCACCCACACCTTTCGACACCAGGTCGAGCTGCTCCCCGACCAGCTTGAACCCGGCGCCGAGCCGCTCGGCGAGGGTCGTTTGCAGCTTTTCGTCGACGGTGGCGCGCATCGCGTCGAGCTTTTCTGCATTGTCGGCGCGCATCGTTTCGAGGCGGCCCTCGATCGTCCGCTGCAGCGAATCGCCGAGCCGGGTCACGGCACCCATGACCTCCTCGCGCAGCGAGCGGGCCTCCTCGGCGGCGAGGCCGCGACCGCGTACGAGCTCGTCGCGCAAGCCGCTGTCGAGACGGGCGAGCGCCGGCTCGATCGGCGATTCGGCCCGGCGGGCGAAGGCCGCGAAACGGACCAGCAGAATGACGGCGACCACCAATGCCGCCGCCGCCAATACCAGCGCGGCGAGGCTCATCGGCCGCTCCGCCCCACCCGTGCCATGTTATTTCGCAGCGGTCACCATGATTTCGACCAAGACTTCGGGGCGCGCCAGATCGGCCTTGACGCAGGCGCGGGCCGGCGGGTTTTCGGGGTCGACCCAGGCGTTCCACACCGAGTTCATATCGGCGAACATGGCCATGTCCTTGATCCACAGATTGGCCGACAACAGGTTCGACTTGCTGCTCCCGGCCTGCGCCAGATAGCCGTCGATCTTGTCGAGGACCTGCTTGGTCTGGCCCTTGATGTCTTGGCTGGTGTCGCTGGCGGTGAGCCCGGCCAGATAAACCGTGTCGCCCCGCACCACGCAGCGGCTCATGCGCGGCGCGGGCGGCTGGGTCAGCTCGATGCGGCGGATATCCATGGCTCTCTCCCCTGGGTTGTTGCGATAAAAAGGTTTATTTGTAATTAACGACGCGCTTCTCAAAGGCGTGGATGCCAAAGGTGACGAGCGGCCGGTCGCCGAGATTGCGAAAACCGTGCACGCGGTTTGCCGGCACTGCGATCGTGACGCCGGGCTCGAGCGCCACGGCGCCCTCTTCACCGTCGAGCCATGCCTCGCCCCGGCCTTCGAGCACGGTAATGATCTCGGCATAGGGGTGCGAATGCAGCGGGGTCGCGTAGCCGGGCGGCGATTCCTGAATGCCGGTGCGCAGCGGCACGCCCGCGCCGGTGTCGTCGCCGATGATTGCCCGGTAGAGCGCGCCGCCTTGCAGCGTAACGCTCGGCCGGTCGGCATGGCGGATCAGTTTCAGCCCCTCGCTCATCACCAGCCTCCTCGCCTGTGGGCAATTGCCGATCGTACCACGCCCGCGCCTCAGCGGGTCCGCCGCGCTGCAAAAAAATCGCGCAGCAATTGGGCGGCACGCCGCTCGTCGATGCCGCCGTAGATTTCCGGGCGGTGGTGGGTCGTCGGCTGGTCGTAGAGGCGGGGGCCGTGCTCGACCGCACCGCCTTTTGGGTCCCAGGCGCCGAAATAGAGCCGGCGCAGCCGGGCAAAGCCGATCGCCGCGGCGCACATTGCGCACGGCTCGAGGGTCACCCAGAGGTCGCATTCGGTCAGAAGCTTGGCGCCGAGCTTTTCAGCGCCCTCGCGCAACACCAGCATTTCGGCGTGGGCGGTCGGGTCATGCTCGGCCTCCACCCGGTTGCCCGCAGCGGCGACCACATCGCCTGCGCCATCGACCAGCACGGCACCGACCGGCACCTCGCCGCGCGCCGCGGCCGCCGCGGCCTCCGCCAGGGCCAGCGCCATCGGCGATGCTCCCCCGATCAACCGCCGTGCCATTGCCGGATCGGCTCGGGGATCGCGATCGGCCGGCGGGTCGAGAGGCGGATGAAAAGCCCCTCCTGCTGGGCCTCGGCGCAAACTGCCTCACCGATCGTGAACTCGGCGGCGAGCCGCCAGCGCACCCGGCCGAGCGCCGCGACCCGCATCCGCCCGACCGGCCGGTCGGCAATCGTCAGCGGCCGGCGATAGGCGATTCGCGTCGATGAGAGGATCGGCGCCACATCCTCGGCCAGGGCGCGTGTGAGCGGATAGGACAAATCCATCAATCCGAGCCGCAAATCCTCGAGCCAGCGGATAAACACGATATTGCTGACGATGCCGGCAAAGTCGATGTCGTAAGTCTGAACCCGAAACGTCTGCTCGCAGATTTCGCTCATCGCCGCCCCACCTGCCGCCAACCGCCCAGCCAGCCGCCCGGCCAGCCGCCCAGCCAGCCGCCCAGAATGACACACGCTCCAGCGCTCGGCCCGCTGCCGATGAGGTTGCGGGCGGCGGCGGCACTTTGTATTTCGTGACCATCAGCGGCGGAAGCGGGCGGGAGCGAGCATGGCGCCACCCTTCATCGGCCTCACCCTCGATCACGAGCCGGCGGGCGGCTGGTCGCAGTTTCCGTGGTATGCGATCCGCGAGAACTACTGCAACGCCGTGCGCCGTGCCGGCGGATTGCCGGTCCTGCTGCCGCACCAGCCCGATGATGCGGCACTCTATCTCGATCGGATCAACGGGCTCGTCGTCACCGGCGGCGGCTTCGATGTCGATCCGGCGCTATTCGGGGCAGCGAGCCGGCATCCGAGCGTGACCACCAAAGACCGCCGCACCGCCTTCGAGCTGGCCGCGACACGCGGGGCGCTCGATCGCGGCATGCCGGTCCTCGGCATTTGCGGCGGCCAGCAATTGCTGAATGTGGCCTTGGGCGGCAGCTTGATCCAGCACATCCCGGACGAGGTCCCGGACGCGTTGCCGCATCGCCAGGCGAACCCGCGCAACGAGGCCGGCCACAAGGTCCGGATCGTCGCCGGGACCTTGCTGCACCGGATCGCGGGCGCCGAGGAATTGGCGGTCAACAGCGCGCACCACCAGGCGGTCAAGGAAGCGGGGCCGGGCGTTATCGTCGATGCGCGCGCCGAGGACGGCGTCGTCGAAGGGATCGAAGACCCGCGCCGGGGCTTTTGCCTCGGCGTCCAATGGCACCCCGAATTCGAGATTTCTGCCGCCGACCGCAACATCTTCCGCGCCTTTGTCGCCGCCGCCGGCGGCTAATCCTGGGGTGGGTCGTGCGCGAGGTTTGCAACACGCGTCCGGTCGTCGAATGGCTCACCGAGGGCGCGCGCGCGCTCGCCCCGCACGAGGTTCTGGCGCAGGGCTGCGAGCGCCTCGTTTCGTGCGGCGTGCCGTTGTGGCGGGTCGCCGTCTTTGTGCGCACGCTGCACCCGCTGGTCATGGGCCGGCGCTTTTTGTGGCGGCCGGAGGCCGGGGTCGAGCAATCGGCGGCGCCGTTCGGGCTTCTCGAAAAGCCGGATTTCCGTGAAAGCACGGTGGCGCATGTCTACCAGACCGGCCGGGCGCTCCGCCGCAAGCTGGCCGACGCGGATTGCACGATCGACTTTGCGCTGCTGGCCGAGCTGCGCGGCGAGGGTGTGACCGACTATCTCGCGTCTCCGCTTTTCTTCACGGACGGCGCCATCCATGTCGCCACTTGGACCACACGCCGGCCCGGCGGCTTTACCGACGCGCAAATCGCCGGCATCGAGGCGGTCGTGGCACCCTTGGCTCGGGTCACCGAGAGCCTGGTCTTGCGCGGCATCGCGGCCAACCTGCTCGACACCTATGTCGGCCACCAGGCGGGCGAGCGGATCCTTGCCGGCCGCATCCGGCGCGGCGATGTCGAGGAGATCGACGCGGCGATCTGGCTCTCCGACATGCGCGGCTTCACGCCGCTCGCCGACCGGCTGCCGCCGCGGGTCTTGATCGGCCTTCTCAACCGGTATTTCGATTGCCAGGTGCCGGCGATCCTCGCCCAAGGCGGCGAAGTGCTGAAATTTATCGGCGACGGGCTCTTAGCAATCTTTCCGCTCGCCGAACCCGGCGCTTCGCTCGCTTGCGCCGGCGCCCTCGCCGCCGCGCGCGAAACACAGATGAACGTTTTGGCGCTCGCCGGCGACACCGGGATCGACGATGTCGATGGTGTCGGCTTTGGCCTGGCGCTGCATATCGGCCGAGTGCTCTACGGCAATATCGGCGCCGGCAACCGCCTCGACTTCACCTGCATCGGCCCGGCAGTCAATCTGGCCGCGCGCCTCGAGGCGCTCGCCGGGCGGCTGGGGCGCACGATCCTCGCTTCTGCCGATTTCGCCCGCCATTGCCCGGACGATTTTGCCGAGCTCGGCGAATTCGCGCTCGCCGGCTTCGCCGCACCGCAGCTCGTGTTCGGGCTGCGCGAGGTCGGCGGCGGCGGATGATGCCGTGGGCATTTCCGACGGCGTCGGCTCCATCATGTGCGGCCACCAGCGATCGAGCCGCGCGGTATCACCGCTTCGGGCCGGCCGAGGCGAGCGCTTCGCCGAGCGCGGCGTAATCCGGCAGGTCTCGGCGATACGCCGCAGGCAGAAATCTCAACCGCCGCCGATTTTGGGGATCAGGTAGATTTCGCTGTCGGGGTTCAAGGGCGCGAGATAGGCGTCCTGGAAAATTTCGCCGTCGATCGACACCGCCATCCCCTCCTCGACCTGGTGGCCGAGACCGGGATAGCGGCGGTCGAGCTCAAGGACCAGCCGGCGAAAATTGTTCGCCTCGACATCGAGCTCGCAGAGGCCGCCGGTAAAGCGGCGCGCCGCCTGGCCCGAGATCACGACATGCGGCATCTCATTCGCTCCTCCGTCAGCGTCGCGCGACCAATCGGCACCAATCGCTGTCCCGGCGAACTTGCGTGCGAAGGGTTCAGACCTTTGTCATTCCGGGGCGTGGGCCCCCGGGTCGGGCCGATGGCCCGCCCGAGGACAGGCTCCGCCCGCGAGCCCGGAACCCATCCACACCGGCCTGCGATATGTCGGTGAACGATAGTGTTCATAGGTTCCGGGCCTGCCCCTCCGGGACATCCCGGAATGACACTGCTCTCCGCGAAGGATTTCTTCGCACGTCCTTCCGCCGGGGCAGCGACTTGCGCTCGCAATGGCCGGCCGCCCCGCTATTCTGCCGCCTGGCGCGCCGGCTGGAGCGCGTCGAGGGCGGCACGCAGCCGCGGCGGCGACATCGGCAGGTCGCGCATGCGCACCCCGATCGCGTCGGCGATCGCGTTGCCGACCGCCGCCATCGGCGGCACGATCGGCACCTCGCCGACACCGCGCGCGCCAAACGGGTGACGCGGGTTCGGCACCTCGACGATCACCGCCTCGATCATCGGCAGGTCGGAGGTGACCGGCACGCGATAGTCGAGAAAGCCCGGATTTTCGAGGCGGCCTTCCTTGTCGTAGATATATTCTTCGTTGAGCGCCCAGCCGATGCCTTGGGCGACGCCGCCCTGGATCTGGCCTTCGACATAGGAGGGGTGGATCGCCCGGCCGCAATCCTGGACCGCGGTGTAGCGCAGTATCTTGACGTGGCCGGTTTCCCTGTCGACCTCGACATCGCAGATGTGGGTGGCAAAACCGGGGCCCGCACCCTGCGCGTTGATCGACACCTCGGCGGTGATCGGGCCGCCGGTGCGCCCCGCCTTGAGCGCGATCTCGGCCAAGGACAAGGGCTCGAAGCTGCCGGCGTTGGCGCCGGCGGGCCAGGCCTTGCCGTCTTTCCACTCGACCGCGTCGGGGCTGATGTCCCAGATCATCGCCGCGCGCTTCTTCATCTCCTCGACCACCTTCTCGGCGGCCTGGGTGGTCGCCATGCCGGTGGCAAAGGTGACGCGGCTGCCGCCGGTCAGAAACGAAAAGCCGATCGAGCTGGTGTCGGCGACGATCGGGCGCACGCGCTCGACCGGGATGCCGAGGATTTCGGCCGCCATCATCGCCATCGAGGCGCGCGAGCCGCCGACGTCGGGGGTGCCGACCGCGACAACCGCGGTGCCGTCCTCGTTGATGTGGCAGGCCGCGCTCGAACTCGCCGCCGATGTTGAACCAGAAGCCCGAGGCGATGCCGCGGCCCTGGTTGGGGCCGAGCTTTTCCTTCATATGCGGATGGTTCAGCGCCGCAGCGACGGTCTCGGCATAGCCGATGTTTTGCCAGGTGGGCCCGTGCACCGCCTTGACCCCGTCCTTGGCTGCGTTTCTCTGGCGCAAGACCAGCGGGTCGATCCCCAGCTGCTGCGCCAGCTCGTCGAGGCAGCTTTCGACACCCCAGGACGAATTCGGCGCGCCCGGCGCGCGGTAGGCCGCGACCTTGGGCCGGTTCGAGACCACATCGTAGCCGGTCACCTGGGCATTGGGCAGGTCGTACATCGCAAACGCGCACATGCAGCCGGGCCCCACGGGCGACCCCGGAAAGGCGCCGGCCTGGTATTTGAGATTGACCTCGCCGGCGGTCAGCCTGCCGTCCTTTTTGGCGCCGAGCTTGACCTCGACGACCGAGCCCGCAGCGGGCCCGGTGCCGCGGAACACCTCCTCGCGGCTCATCACCATCTTGATCGGGCGGCCGGTCTTCTTGGCGAGCGCCAAGGCCACCGGCTCCAAGTAAACCAGCGTCTTGCCGCCGAACCCGCCGCCGATTTCGGCCGGGATCGCGCGGATATCGGCGATGTCGAGGCCGAGGAGCTTGGCGCAATAGGCGCGCACCATGAACTGGCCCTGGCTCGAGCTCCAGATCGTCGCCTGCCCGTCGGCCGCGACCGACACGACGCAAGCATGCGGCTCGATATAGCCCTGATGCACCGGCGGGCTCGTATAGCGCCGCTCGATGATGACGTCAGCGTCGCGGAAGCCGGCCTCGATGTCGCCCTTGGTAAAGCCGATCTTCTTGGCGATGTTCGAGGGGTGGGTGGGCTTGGGGTCGACCCCTTGGGTGAACAGGTCGTCGTGCAGCAAGGGCGCATCGGGCTTCATCGCGTCTTCGACGTCGATGACATGCGGCAATACGTGGTAGTCGATCTCGATCAGCTCGCACGCTTCTTCGGCGATCGCGGCCGAGGTGGCGGCAACGGCGGCCACCGCATGGCCGTCGTAAAGCGCCCGCTCGTGCGCCATGCAGTTGCGCGACAGGTCGCGGAAGTTCATCGGTCCTTCGCCGACAAACGCTTCCTCCGACGCGATCGGCGGAAAATCCTCGGCGGTGACGATGGCCTTGACACCGGGCAGCTTCAGCGCCCTGTCGAGGTTGATCGACATGATCCGCGCATGGGCGTGCGGGCTGCGCTTGACCTTGCCCCAAAGCATGCCGGGCATCACCATATCGGCGCCGAAATTGGCGCGGCCGGTGACCTTGTCGACGCCATCGGGGCGGATCGGCCGGGTGCCGACGATCTTCTGAAATTCCTTGGCGATGTAAGTCATGAAAACCTCACTCCTGCTCTAACGTTAGCCCCTCACCCTCCCGCTGCGCGGGTCCTTCCCTCTCCCCGCAGGCGGGGAGAGGGTTGGGGTGAGGGGCAGGCTGTCGTTGCGCCTATTCGGCCGCCTGGCGCAGCGGCAGGGCGTCGTCGAGCGCAGCCAGGAGCCGCGGCGGCGACATCGGCAGGTCGCGCAGCCGCACGCCGGTCGCGTCGCAGATCGCATTGGCTACAGCCGCCATCGGCGGGACGATCGGCACCTCGCCGACGCCGCGCGCGCCAAACGGGTGGCGCGGGTTCGGCACCTCGACCATGACCGTGTCGATCATCGGCATGTCCGAGGCGACCGGACAGCGGTAGTCGAGGAAGCCCGGGTTTTCGAGACGCCCATCCTTGTCGTAGATGTACTCCTCGTTCAGCGCCCAGCCGACCCCTTGCGCCACCCCGCCCTGCATCTGGCCTTCGACATAGGACGGGTGGATCGCCCGGCCGACATCCTGGATCGCGGTGTAGCGCAGGATTTTGACGTGGCCGGTCTCCCTGTCGACCTCGACGTCGCAGATATGGGTGGTGAAGCCCGGGCCTTGCCCCTGCGCGTTGATCTGCACCTCGGCGCTGATCGGACCTCCGGTGCGCGCCGCTTTCGACGCGATATCGGCCAAGGACAAGGGATCGAAGCTGCCGGCATTGGCGCCGGCCGGGATCGCCTTGCCGTCACGCCACTCGACCGCCTCGGGGCTGATGTCCCACATCACGGCGGCGCGCTGTTTCAGCTCTTCGACCACCTTTTGCGCCGATTGCGTCACCGCCATGCCGCCGGCAAAGGTGACGCGGCTACCGCCGGTCGAGGCGCTGAAGCCGATCGCCGTGGTGTCGCCGACGACTGGGCGAACCTGGTCGAACGGCACGCCCAAGACCTCGGCCACCATCATCGCCATCGAGGCGCGCGAGCCGCCGATGTCGGGGTGCCCCTCGGTCACGGTGACGGTCCCGTCCTCGTTGACATGACAGGCGGCGCTCGATTCGCCGCCGGCATTGTGCCAGTAGCCCGAAGCGATGCCGCGGCCCTGGTTCGGGCCGAGCCGGATGCCTAGGTGCTCGGTCGCCTGCGCCGCCTCGATCGTCTGCTGATAGCCGATATTGACCCAGGTCGGACCGTGCGCGGCCTTGGTGCCGTCCCTGGCGCCGTTCAGCCGGCGCAATTCGAGCGCATCGATGCCGAGCTCGCGGGCCAGCTCATCGACGCAGCTTTCCACAGCAAACGACGCGATCGGCGCCCCCGGCGCCCGGTAGGCTGCGACCTTCGGCCGGTTGGACAAAACGTCGTAGCCGGTCACCAGCACGTTCGGCAGGTCGTACATCGCAAAGCCGCACATGCAGCCCTGGTTGACGGGCGACCCCGGAAAGGCGCCCGACTGGTATTTGAGGACCGCTTGCGCCGAGACGATACGGCCGTCCTTTTTGGCGCCGAGCTTGACCTCGATAACGGCACCCGAGGTTGGCCCGGTCGCGCGAAACACCTCCTCGCGGCTCATCACCATCTTGACCGGCCGCCCCGATTTTTTCGACAGCATGTAGGCGATCGGCTCGAGATAGACGATGGTCTTGCCGCCAAACCCGCCGCCGATCTCGGCCGGGATCGCCCGCACGTTGGCGATGTCGGCGCCGACGATGCGCGCGGTGTAGCCGCGCACCATGAACTGGCCCTGGCTCGAGCTCCAGATCGTGGTCTGACCGTCGGCCCCGACCGCGACGACGCAGGCATGCGGCTCGATATAGGCTTGGTGGACCGGCTTTGTCGTATAGCGCCGCTCGATAATGGTGTCGGCCTCGGCAAATCCGGCCTCGACATCACCCTTGGCAAAGCGAACCACCTTCGAGACGTTCGAGGGCTTGGCAGGCTTCGGCTCGACGCCCGAGGTAAAGATGTCGTCGTGCAGCAAAGGCGCGTCGGGCTGCATCGCCGCTTCGACATCCATCACATAGGGCAACGGCTCGTACTCGACCTCGATCAGGTCGAGCGCCTGCTCGGCGACCGCCGGCGAGACCGCAGCCACCGCGGCGACCGCATGGCCCTCATAGAGCGCCTTGCCCTTGGCCATGCAATTGCGCGACAGGTCCCACAGATTGGCGGGTGCGGCGCCGATCGAGCGCTTGTCCGGGGGAATATCCGAAAAGTCGGCCCGCGTCGTCACCGCCTTGACGCCGGCCAAGGCCAGCGCTTTGTCGACATTGATCGACAGGATGCGCGCATGCGCATAGGGGCTACGCTTGATCTTGCCCCACAACATGCCGGGCATGACCATGTCGGCGCCAAAATTGGCGCGGCCCGTGACCTTGTCCACCCCGTCGGGGCGGATCGGCCGGGTGCCGACGACCTTCAGGCTTGCCTTGTCGAGAAAGCTCATCGCCCGGCCTCCGCCCGCATCACCGCAGCCGCGTCGAGCACCGCGCGGACGATCTTGTCATAGCCGGTGCAGCGGCACAGGTTGCCGGCGAGCCAATAGCGGGTTTCTTCCTCGGTCGGGTTCAGGTTTTCGTCGAGCAATGCCTTGGCCGCGACGATAAAGCCCGGTGTGCAGAAACCACATTGCAGCGCCGCGTGCTCGAGAAATTTCTGCTGCACCGGGTGCAGCTTGTCGCCCTCGGCAATGCCCTCGATGGTCTGGATCGCGCGCCCCTCGGCCTCGGCCCCGAGCATCAGGCACGAGCAGGTGATGCGGCCGTCGCAGATCACGGTGCAGGCGCCGCAATCGCCCGAGCTGCACCCTTCCTTGCTGCCGGTCAGGTTGAGCTCGTCGCGCAATACGTCGAGCAAGGTCTGCTGCGGCTCGCACAGGAATTCGACGGGTTCGCCGTTGATGATTGTCGATACGTGGTGTTTGGCCATTAGCGTGCTCCAGCGCGTTCAAAGGCGATCTTGGCCGCGCGGCGTGCGAGGACGCCGGCGACCTTGGTGCGGTATTCGATCGTGCCGCGTTTGTCGGTGATCGGCTTGCAGGCGCGTTGCGCCGCAGCGTCGAGCGCGGCCAGGGTCGGCTCGTCGAGCCGATGCCCGATCAGCGCCTTGGCGGCATCCTCGACAGTGACTTGGGTCGGGGCCACCGCGCCGAGCACGATACAGGCGTCGGTGCAGACCCCGTTGGCGTCGAGCGTCACGTTGACGGCGCAGCCGACGACGGCGATGTCCATCTCGGTGCGCGGGATAAAGCGCAGATAGGCGTCCGACTGGTGCGGCTTTGGTTTTGGGATGTGGAATTCGACGAGCAGCTCGCCTTTTTGCAGCGAGGTCCGCCCCGGTCCGGTGACGATCGCCTCGACCAGAGCCTCGCGCCGCCCGCCGGGCCCGGCGATGACGCAAGTCGCGCGCGCCGCGATCAGCGCCGGCACGCTGTCGGCCGCCGGCGAGGCGTTGCATAGATTGCCGGCGAGCGAGGCGCGGCCCTGGATCTGCTCCGAGCCGATCAAATCCATGCCCTCGACGATCCCCGGCCAAGCCTGGGTCAGCGCCTTGTCGTCGTACACCATGGTCCCCGGCGTCGAGGCGCCGATGACAAACCGATCGCTCTCCTCGCGGATGCCGATCATCCCGGGGATGCGCTTGGTATCGACGATCAGATCGGGGCGGGCGCGGCCCGAACGCAGCTGCACCAGAAGATCGGTGCCGCCGGCCAATACCTTTGCCATCCCGGACGCCCCGGCCAGCATCTTGACCGCCTCGTCGATGCTGGTCGGTGCAGAGAAGCTCAAGCTGGGCATGTTTGCTCCTGAATTCGTGCGGATGCACCGCCGCTATGCGAAGCCGGGCGGGTGCGCTCCCAAGGGAATGATGCACCCGCTTACACCACCATCCTATGCGGCGGGAAGCGCTATGTTCAACTGTCTCCCCGGCAACGGCGGCACCTCGGCAAAGCGATGATCCCGATATCGGACCACATTGCGCTCGACGAGCGCGACATCGAAGAGAGCTTTATCCGCGCCTCCGGGCCCGGCGGCCAGAACGTCAACAAAGTTGCGAGCGCCGTCCAGCTGCGCTTTGACCTCGCTCATGCGGCATCCTTGCCGGCCGAGGTGCGCGAACGTGCCGCCCGCCTTGCCGGGCGGCGCCTCACCCAGGATGGTGCGCTGGTCATCACCGCGCGCCGCTACCGCACGCAGGAGCGCAACCGCCAGGACGCGCTCGACCGCCTCGTCGCACTGGTCCGCCGGGCCGCGCTGCCGCCGGCGCCGCGCCGCCCGACCCGACCCTCGGCCGCAGCGAAAGCCCGCCGTTTTCAAGACAAGGCACGTCGCGCCGCGCTCAAGCAGCAGCGCCGAAATATCCGGAACGAGGAAGCCGGTTGACCGCCGGCGCCGAGCGGATTAGAACGAAACATGGACAAGCTGCGGGCCGATATCGCCGCAAAAAAGGCTGAGCTCGACCGGCTGCGCTCGCAGCTCGGCGGCGGGCTCGGCAACCTCGAGCACACCCACGATCTCGAGCTGACCTACACCTCGAACGCAATCGAGGGGAACACGCTGTCGGCCGCCGAGACGACGCTCGTCATCGAGCAAGGAATCACGATCGGCGGCAAGCCGCTCAAGGACCACCTCGAAGTCCTCGATCACTACGATGCGCTGCGTTATGTGCGGGCGCTGGCGCGCCGCGGAGAGCCGCTGGCCGAGGGCGATTTGCGCCAATTGCACCATCTGGTCGTGCAGCGCTCGCAACCCGAAATCGCCGGCCGCTATGCCGACCAGGGCCGTCAGGTGCTGACCGACAGCGGCCGGCACAGCTTTCCGTCGCCGGTGGAGGTGCCGGCGCTGATGGGTGACTTTGTACGCTGGCTCGGCGCCGCGCCGGACACCCCGCGGACGGCCTTCGCAGCGCACCGGCGGCTGGTCGGCATCCATCCCTTCAACGACGGCAACGGCCGCACCGCGCGCCTGCTGATGAACCTGGTCCTGATCCGCGGCGGCTTCCCGCCGGTTGCGGTGCGGCCGCAAGACCGGCCGGACTACATTGGCGCCTTGCAAGACGTGCAGGCCGGGCGCGGCAGCCGGAATTTCGAACGGCTGCTGCACGAACGCCTGAGCGCAACGCTCGACGAATATCTGGACGCCGCGCGGCAGGCTCTGGCAGCGCCGGCGCGACAGCCGAAAGCAGGCGGACCGTGAACCCCGGCCTCGAGTCCGAACCCGGCCCCGACTACGATTTGCAGCGTTTCGTCGAGGCCCAGGAAGGGGTCGTCGAGCGGGTCCGCGCCGAGCTGCGCGCCGGGCGCAAAGAGAGCCATTGGATGTGGTTTGTGTTCCCGCAGATTGCCGGCCTCGGCTCGAGCCCGACGGCACGGAAATTTGCGATCTCATCGCTCGACGAAGCCCGAGACTATCTCGCCCACCCGGTCCTCGGGCCGCGGCTCAGGGAATGCACGCAGCTCGCCGCGTCGGTCGAAAGCCGCTCGGCCGAGCAGATTTTCGGCCATCCCGACGATCTCAAATTCCGCTCGTCGATGACGCTCTTCGCCCACGCCGCCGCGGACAACCGGGTCTTCCTCGACGCATTGCAAAAGTATTTCCCGGCCGGCTTCGATCCGGCGACCCTCGCGCGACTGTAGCCGCGGGGCGGAAAGCGCGCTCGCGCAAGCCGGCTACCCGTTGCCGCGGCGGCGGTCGAGCAGACGATCGACCATCGCCGGGGCGGCGCCGAGGTAATTGGCGGGATCGGTCAGGGCGCGCAATTTGTCGGCGCCGAGCGGCCCGGCAACCGAAGGGGTTTCCATCAGCACATCGAAGAGCGGCCGGTCGCTTTCGATCGCGGCCCGGCAGGCGTCATAGACGAGGTCGTGCGCTTCGTTGCGCCCGATAACCGGCGCCAGGCCCATCATCACCGCCTCGGCGACGATCAGCCCGTGGGTCATGCCGAGGTTTTTTTCCATGCGCGCGGGATCGAGGATCAGCCCGCCCAGCAGAAACCGGGACTGCTGGACGGCCCCCGCGGCATAGCCGAAGGCCTCCGGCACCGCCGCCCATTCGGCATGCCAGGGGCCGGTCGCCCGCTCGAAATCGGCGACCATCGCGTCGAGCACCAGATCGGCCTGCGCCCGCAGCGCCTTGCCGGCGGCGAGGATCAGCTCGCACGAGATCGGGTTTCTTTTTTGCGGCATCGTCGAGCTCGACCCGCGGCCCGAGACAAAAGGCTCTGCCGCTTCGCCGAATTCGGTTGCCGACATCAGCATCACATCAAAGGCGATCTTGGCGAGGCTGCCGCCGAGGAGCGCCAAGAGCTGCACGGTCTCGGCAATCCCGTCGCGCGCGACGTGCCAGGTGATCGGCGGGTCGCCGAGGCCCAGCTCGCGCGCCAATTCGGTCCGGCACGCCACCGCCGCGCCGCCTTCGCCGAGCGAAGCGAGCGTGCCGGCCGCACCGCCGAGCTGCGCCATCAGCACGCGCGGGCGCAGCTGCGCCAGCCGTTCGGCGTGCCGGTCGAGGGCCGAGAGCCAGACCGCCGCCTTGTAGCCGAAGGTCACCGGAAGCGCGTGCTGCATATGGGTGCGCCCGGCCATCGGAGTCGCGCGATGGCGGCTGGCGAGATCGGCGAGATGGCCGCGCGCCGCAGCGAGATCCGCCTCGATCAAATCGAGCCCGGCGCGGATCTGCAAGACGACCGCCGTATCCATGATGTCCTGGGTCGTCGCCCCCCAATGCAGCCATCGGCCACCATCGCCGGCAGCGGCAGCGAGCTGGCGGACGAGAGGCAGGATCGGGTAGCCGACCGTCTCGGTTTCGCGTTTCAACCGGGCGAGATCGAGGCTTTCGGGGTGCTCGGCGATCTGCCGCGCCGCCTCGCCGATGGCCGCCGCCGCTGCGGGGGGCACGATGCCGAGCCGCGCCTGGGCGCGCGCCAACGCCGCCTCGACCTCGGCGCAGCGAGCAAGAAACGCCGTATCGCCGAACACCGCGCGCATCGCAGCGGTGCCGAACATGTCGGCAAAAATCGCGGAATCGAGAACCCCGATCGCCATCGCCGCTCCAGCCCTGGGCTAGCCCGGGCTCGGGCCGGGCTCGGGCCGGGAAATCGGCCCAGCCGGCGGCGGTCAAGGCTTCGAGCGCCGGGAAGCGCGCCTTGTAAGCCATCTTCGGGCTCGCGCCGATCCAATAGCCGAGATAGACATGCGGCAGGCCGCGGCGGCGGCACTCCTCGACCAGCCACAAAATGCTCCAGCTGCCGAGGCTGCGCTTTGGCCGAAACGGATCGTAAAAGCTGTAGACGGCGGAGATGCCGTCATCGAGGAGATCGATCAACGATGCCGCGGCCAGGTTGCCCTCGCCGTCGCGGAGCTCGGCGATCCGGGTCCGCACCGGGCTGTCCTCGACCATGGCGCGGTAATCGGCCCAGCTCATCGTCGCCATGTCGCTGTCGCCGTGGCGCAGCCGCTGATAGGCCGTAAACAGGCGAAACTGCTCCGCGGTGGCTCGCGCCGGCGCGAGCGCCGTGTCGAGATCGCGATTGATATTGCGGATGCGCCGGGTCGAGCGGGTATGGGCAAAGCGGGCGACGACGATGCGCACCGGAATGCACGCGGCACAGTCGCGGCAGGCCGGCCGATAGGCAAAGCGATGGCTGCGGCGAAAACCGGCGCGCGACAGATCGCCGTAAAACCGATCGCCGTCATCGATGCCGAGCTCGACGATGACCTTGCGCTCGGCCCGGCCCGGCACGTAGGGGCAGGCGGTCGGCGTCGTCGCGAAGAACTGGCGCAGTGGCGCTGCGAGCGGCGCTGCGAGCGCCGCAGCCCGCCGTCCTTCACGCTGCAAACCGTCGCCATCCTTCCGGTCGCCCTTCGCCGGGCCGATGTCCATGCCGCTATCCTCTCCCTCCGCCGACGCCGCTTTGGCCGAGTATGGACGAGAGCGGGGCGGCAGTTCCAGCCCGACGCTGTTTCCCCGCCGCCGGCATCAGGTCGGCCCCTTGGTCCACTGGAACCCGGTCATCACGCTGTTGTCGAAGCGGCATTCGGCCTTCAGGTCGCGCGGAAGCGGCGTATCCGGCGGCAAATCGCGGCGCCAGCCTTCGACCTTGGCGACAATCGTGGTAATGCTGGTCGCTGCAGCCTCGCGCTTGAAGACGTCGATATCGGCGCCCGGATAGGCCCTTTGCACGATGTCGGCGCAGCGGTCGGCCATTCCCCCGGCGGGGGCGAGGCTGCAGCCGCCGGCAAGGCAGCAGAGCAGCCCTGCGGCGAGCGCGACCGTTCTCTGGCGGGTGCCGAGCATCACTCGATAGTGTGATGGGCAAAGCGGCGAATTTCAAACCCGGTGCGCTGGGGAAAGAGCGGAATGCACGCACAGCTGATGACCGCCGCCGGCCGGCCGCTCGCTGCGGCGGAATTGCCGGACCCCGAGCCGGCCCCGCATCAGGTGCTGATCAAGGTGCACGCCTGCGCGGTATGCCGCACCGATCTTCATGTGCTCGACGGCGAATTGCCCAACCCCAAGCTGCCCTTGGTGCCGGGCCACGAAATTGTCGGCACCGTGGTCGCGGCCGGCGCCGGCGCCAACGCCTTCGCAGCCGGCGACCGGGTCGGCGTGCCGTGGCTCGGCTGGACTTGCGGCGAATGCCGCTATTGCCGCAGCGGGCAGGAGAATTTGTGCGATCGCGCCCGCTTCACCGGCTATCAGATCGATGGCGGCTATGCCGAATTGACCGTCGCCGACGAGCGCTATTGCTTCGCGCTCCCGGCGAAATACGACGATGTCGCGGCGGCGCCCCTGATGTGCGCGGGCCTGATCGGCTGGCGGACCTTGCAAATGGCGGGTGCCGCGCCGCTCGTCGGAATTTACGGATTTGGGGCGGCCGCGCACATCGTGGCGCAGGTGCTGCGCCATCAGGGCCGCCGCCTCTTCGCCTTCACCCGGCCGGGCGACACGACGGCGCAGGATTTTGCCCGTAGGCTCGGCGCCGAATGGGCCGGGTCTTCGACCGACCCCTCGCCCGAGCCGCTCGACGCCGCGCTGATCTTTGCCCCCGTCGGAGCGCTCGTCCCCGCGGCTCTGGCGGCAACGCGCAAAGGCGGCACCGTCGTCTGCGGCGGCATTCACATGAGCGGCATCCCGGCCTTCCCGTATTCGATATTGTGGGAGGAACGGGTGCTGCGCTCGGTCGCCAACCTGACCCGCCGCGATGCGCAGGAGTTTCTGGCGTTGGCAGCAGAGGCTGGCATCACGACATCGACCGTGGCCTACCGCCTCGCCCGCGCCAACGAGGCGCTCGGCGATCTGCGCCGCGGCGCCGTGCACGGCGCCGCCGTGCTGTTGCCCTAACCCCATCTCAGCAACACGATCAGGAGACTAGGATGAGCGCTCATTGCTGGTGTCAGACCGCCGCCCTTGGCCGCCGCCATTTTCTGCTGGCGGCGGGGCTCGCCGCCGCCTTCCCCGGTGTCGCGGCGGCGCAAACCGAATACGACGCGATGCTGCTCTCCTGCATCGACCCGCGGATGGTGACGCCGGTCTACAAATACATGAACGGGCGCGCGTTGACCGGGCGCTACAGCCAGTTTGTCATCGCCGGCGCGGCGATCGGGGTCGTGGCGCCGAAGTTCAAAGCCTGGCACCAGACGTTTTGGGACAACCTCGGCGCCTCGTTCCAATTGCACCAGATCAACCGGGTGATCGCGATCGACCATCGGGATTGCGGTGCGGCACGCATCGCCTACGGCGCCGACAGCATTTCGACGCCGCAACGCGAGACCGAAACGCACCGCAAGGTCTTCCGGGCGCTCCGCGCGGAGATGAAAAAGCGCCATCCCGAGATTGCCCTCGAAACCGGCCTGATGGCCCTCGACGGCGCCTTGCAGCCGCTCGGCTAACGAGCCGCGCGCGCGGCTTGCGCGACGGCGAGGAGCGCCTCGCGGCACAGGGTCTCGGCCGGGAAGCCGGTGCTTTTGATACTGATCTCGGCGCGCGCAATATGGTCGAGCGCCGCGCGCAGCGGGCCCTCGCGCCAGCGTGCGAGCTGGCGCCTGAAGCTGTCTTGGTGCTTGAAGAAAATCGGCGGACGGGCGGCGCGCATGACCTCGTCGATCGGGATCCCGGCAGCGACGCGGGCGGCGAGCAATTGCAGCCGATGCAGATGGCGCGACGTGGCGCGAACCACCGATACCGCCGATTCGCCCTCCTGAAACACCCGGCCGAGGACTCGGTCGAAACGGGCCGCATCGCCTTCGGCCGCCGCCATCACCGCATCGTCGAGCTCGAGCGCGGCGCTGTCGCCGACCAGGAAAACCGCGTCGTCGAGCTCGATTCGGCCGCCGTCGCCGACATAGAGCGCGAGCTTTTCGAGCTCGGAACGGGTCACCAGCCGATCGCCGCCGAGATAATCCATCAGGTATTGCGTGGCGTCGCGGCTCGCCGTTACCCGATGCGAGGCCAACGTGTCGCGGATCACCGTGGCCCGGTCGCGCGGGGCATCGGCATAGCAGGCGACCGCGGCGGCACGGGCCGCATTCTCGAATGCTCGGCGCAGCGCCGAGGCGGGCGGCAAATCGCCGGCCTCGACAACGACCAGCGCATCGCCGGGCATCCCTGCGAGAAAACCGGCGAAGAGCCGCGAATGCGCATCGTCGGTGCCGCGCACCCGCACCACGCGGCGGCCCCCGGCCAGGCTCATTTGCGCGGCCTCGTCGGCCAGCCGCGCCGGATCGGCCGCAAGCGCGGCGGCGCTCAGCTCGACGGTTCGAAACGGGTCGTCGAGGTCCGGACAAACACTCCGCGCCAGCGCCACAGCGCGCTCGCGCACCAGCCCCGCATCGGGGCCGTAGACCAGCACCGCCCGAATCGCGGGGTCGGGCCGCCGCAAAAACTCGGCAATGCGCGCCGGCGCCAGCTTCATTGCCGTTCGGCTCGCTTGTCCGGTTTCCCGCCGATCCGCCGCTCCATGAACAGGGTCAGCCGCGAAACCATCTCGCTCGTAATGTCGGCGACGCAGCGCACCCCGGCATCATCCTCGGCGACGACGGTGGAATACTGGTTCGGGTCGAGACTGAACGAGTTCTGCGCGTGCACCACCTGACTGCTCAGCAACGCTTGCCCACTCTTGAGGTCGCTCAGAGAATAGGTGGCAAAAACGTCGACCCGGCCGAGCACCGCGGTCCCCTGGGTCTGGATGCCGAGATCGGAGAGCGCGACGGTCAGCACCGTGTGCAGCCGATATTGTTCTTTCGCCTGAACGCCGTTGGGGTCGAGCGCATTGCGCAACGCCATTTCCAGCCGCTGGCCGATGCGCTCGGGGATCGGATCGACCTTGACCGCCGCAAGCTGGCTCGCCGCCGGCCCGGTTTCGGGGTCGGCATAGAGCGGCGCCCAGCCGCAGCCCGACAGCGCCAGAAGGGTCATGGCGAGAGCGGGCAGCGCACGGCCAAACGCCATTTCAGGCGACGATGCTGACGATCCGGTTGGGCACGATGATGACCTTGCGCGGCGGCTGACCGTCGAGCCAGCGCAGCACCTGCGGCAGCGCCAGGGCGGCGCTTTCGACCTCGTCCCGCTCCGCGTCGCGGAGCATATCGACGGTGCCGCGCAGCTTGCCGTTGACCTGAACCGCGATCGTCACCAGCTCGTCTGTGGCGAGGCCGGGATCGGGTTTGGGCCAGGGCACGTCGGCAAGCACGTCGGCAAGCGCCTCGCCGTGGCCCAGCCGCTGCCACATCTCGGCGGCGAGATGCGGCATCATCGGCCCGAGAAGCTGCACCAAAACCTCCAGCCCCTCGCGCAGCGCGTGCCCGGCGCCGGGTGTTTCGCCGGCAAAGGCCTCGATCGCGTTCGACAGCTCGCGGATGCGCGCCACCGCGCGGTTGAAGCGGAACTGGTCGAGATCCTCGGTGACCGCCACGATGGTCTTGTGGGTGGCACGGCGCAGCGCCAAGGCCTCGGCCGGCAAATCGGCCGGCATTGCCGCGCCCGCCGCCGGCAACGGCACCGCCGGCTCGTCCACCAGCCGCCACAGCCGGTTGACATAGCGCCAGATTCCCTCGATCCCGGTCTCGGTCCATTCGAGGTCGCGCTCGGGCGGGCTGTCCGACATCAGATAGAGCCGCGCGGTGTCGGCGCCGTAGGTCTCGACGATCGTGTCGAGGCCGACGACGTTCCGCTTCGATTTGCTCATCTTTTCGGTGCGGCCGGCGGCTACCGGCTGCCCCGCGCGATCGACGGCGCGGCCGGCGGCGTCGGTCTCGACCTCCTCCGGGAACAGCCACTCGCCGGTTTCGCTCTGATAGGTCTGGTGACAGACCATGCCTTGGGTGAACAACCCGGCGAACGGCTCGGCGAGATCGAGATAGCCGCAGCGCGTCAGCGCGCGGGTGAAGAACCGCGAGTACAGCAGGTGCAGGACCGCGTGCTCGACCCCGCCGATATACTGGTCGACCGGCATCCAATAATCGACCGCGGCGCGGTCAAAGGCACCCTCCGCGCGGGCCGAGCAAAAGCGCAGGAAATACCACGACGATTCGAAGAAGGTGTCGAGCGTGTCGGTCTCGCGCAATGCCGGCCGGCCACAAGCCGGACAGGCGACATGCTTCCAGGTCGGGTGATGGTCGAGCGGATTGCCGGGCAGGTCAAAGCTGACGTCCTGCGGCAACGTCACCGGCAAATCCTGTTCCGGCACCGGCACGATGCCGCAGCCGCCGCAATGGACGACCGGGATCGGGCAGCCCCAATAGCGCTGGCGCGAGACACCCCAATCGCGCAGCCGCCAGGCGATCGTGCGCTCGCCGCGGCCCAAGGCTTCGAGCCGCTCGCCGGCGGCGCGCTTTGCCGCGGCCACCCCGAGCCCATCGAGAAAATCGGAATTGTAGATCGTGCCGTCTTCGACATAGGCGTCCTCGCCGATTGCGAAGCGGGCCGGGTCGGCACCCGGCGGCAGCACCACCGGGATTACGGGAAGACCGTATTTGCGGGCGAATTCGAGATCGCGCTCGTCATGCGCCGGACAGCCGAAAATCGCGCCGGTGCCGTATTCCATCAGCACGAAATTGGCGACCCAGACCGGGACCCGCCGGCTCGGATCGAACGGGTGCACCGCTTCGAGCCCGGTCGGATGGCCGCGCTTCTCGGCGGTCTCGATCGCCGCCTCGCTCGTGCTGGTGCGGTTGCATTCGGCGATAAAGCGGGCGAGCGCCGGATCGCTCTCGGCCAGGCGCTGGGCGAGCGGATGGTTTGGCGACAACGCCAGAAACGAAGCGCCGAATAGCGTGTCCTGCCGCGTCGTAAAGACTTCGACCGGCTCGGCCTGCCCGGATATCTCGAACCGGACGCGCGCACCCTCGGAGCGGCCGATCCAATGCTCCTGCATCAGCCGCACCCGCTCGGGCCAGCGGTCGAGCCCCTTCAGCGCTTCGAGCAATTCCTCGGCATAGGCGGTGATCCGCAAAAACCACTGCGACAACAGCCGCTTTTCGACGATCGCGCCGGAGCGCCAGCCGCGACCTTCGATAACCTGCTCGTTGGCCAGGACCGTGTTCTCCGCCGGGTCCCAATTGACCCAGGATTCCTTGCGGTAGGCGAGCCCCGCCGCGAGGAAATCGAGAAACATCTTCTGCTCGTGACGGTAATAGCCGGGGTGGCAGGTCGCGATCTCGCGCGACCAGTCATAGGCAAAGCCCATGCGCTGAAGCTGGGCGCGCATCGTCGTGATGTTTTCGCCGGTCCACAAGGCGGGATGGGTATGCTCGGCGATCGCCGCGTTCTCGGCCGGCAGGCCAAACGCGTCCCAGCCCATCGGGTGGAGCACATTGAACCCCTGCGCGCGGCGATAGCGGGCGACGAGGTCGCCCATCGTGTAATTGCGCACATGCCCGACATGGAGCTGCCCCGAAGGATAGGGAAACATCTCGAGCACATAGTATTTCGGCCGGCCCGGCTCCGCGGCGCTTTCGAACAGCCGCCGTTCGCGCCAGATGCGCTGCCATTTCGCTTCGGTTTCCCGGAAATTATAGCGTGCCATAGTGTCCGATATGGGTTTTGCCGCCGGCCGGCACGAGACCGGCGCGTTTTTGTTGCTTCAGCTCGCCTTTGCCGCCGCCGCCATCCAGGCCCGTTTCAGCTGGCGGGCGCGATAGAGGATCTTGGTTTCGAGCTCGTCCTCGACCTTGCGCGCGATCGACGTCGCCACCCATTGCCCGGTCGGCGACAGCTCCTGGCGATCGACGGTCACGGTCACCGAATCGGACGCCAAAGCCCGCGACAGGATAAAAACGGTGATCCTATAGCGCACGTTGGGGTTGCTCTTCGGCGAGTACCAGTCGGTGATCATCGAGCCGCCGACCGGATCCTGCGAGACGAATTTGACGAAATTCAGCGTGTCGAGCGCCGCCTGCCACAGAATCGGGCTGACCTCGCTGCCGGTCTGCGGCCCCGGATCGTTGTAGCTGCGCTCTTTGGCGAGGCCGAGCACGGTCCAGATCGTGGCGTCGGTGTCGATCTCCGGCGGCTGGCTCGGCGCGGCCAGCGTCGCGGCAGGCTGACCCGCCACCTGAGGGCCGGCCGGCGGCGTGGTCGATGCGCAGCCGATCAGAGCCCCGAAGAGCGCCGTCGAAAGACTTGCAGCAAAGACCGCGGAGAGGCGGTAATGGACAACGGGCATCGCACGATCCTCGGCCGCACGGCCCTCGGACCGCCGCAGCCGGGAACAGCTTGTGCCAGGAACGAGGTCGATATGGAAGGGGTTATCGCCGCCAATCTCGCCGCCGTGCGCGAGCGCATCGCCGCCGCCGCCAAGGCGGCCGGGCGGGCGCCGGAGAGCGTCAGCCTCGTCGCCGTCTCGAAAACCCACCCGGCCGAGGCGGTGCGCGCGGTCCTCGCCGCCGGCCACCGCAGCTTTGGCGAAAACCGGGTGCAGGAAGCCGAATTGAAATATCCGGCGCTCCGCCAGGAGTTTCCCGACCTCGCCTTGCACCTGATCGGGCCGTTGCAGACCAACAAGGTCCGCGACGCTGTCGCATTGTTCGATGTGATCGAAAGCGTGGACCGGCTGCGTCTCGCCGAGACCCTGGCGAAGGAGATGGACAGGAGCGGCCGCCGCCTGCCATGCCTCGTCGAGGTCAACACCGGTGAGGAGCCGCAAAAGGCCGGCATCCCTCCGGCCGAGGCCGATGCCTTTATCCGCGACTGCCGCGAGCGGCTCGAGCTGCCGGTCGTCGGGCTGATGTGCGTGCCGCCATTGAACGAGGAGCCGGCGCCGCACTTCGCATTGCTGCGCGAGATCGCGGGCCGCACCGGGCTCGATCTTCTCAGCATGGGGATGAGCGCCGATTTCGAGACCGCGATCCGCTTTGGCGCGACCCACATCCGCGTCGGCACCGCAATCTTCGGCGCCCGCGGCCCGCTGCGCTAGGAAAGAACCCGGACCAGGGAGCCCGGTGCTGCCGCGCGCAGCAGCATCAGCAAGTCGCCGAGCGCCAGCGCGACGCAGCCGGCGGTCGGCGCGAAATCGGGGCGGGCGACATGCAGGAAGATCGCGCTGCCGCGGCCGGGCAGCACCGGGTCGTCGTTGTAGCCGAGCGGGACGATGACGTCGTAAACCCGATCGACGAGCCACAACTCCTCGCAATGCGCCGGATAGGGCAGGCGCACCATCCGGTTGTAGGCCGGGTCGGCCGGGTCGTCGCACCAGCCGTCTTCGGGATCGAGCTCACGCGCCGGCAATGGCGTCACGATCTCGCCCAGCCGGTCGCCGCGGAACAGCACCTCGCGCATCGGCCAGGTGCCGGCCGGAGTGCCGCCGTCGCCCTCGCGCTTGTCGCCGGCGATGCCGGCACGCCCGACCGCGCAGCGCAGCCGCCGCCCGGCCCACCGCGCCTCGCCATTTGCCCGCACGACCAGCTCCACCGGCATTCGGCACCCAATCGAGCCCGGCCGTAAGACGGGAATTTTCCAATCTCGACGACCGCGGCAGCGGCGCTCGGGAGGCGCCCGTCCGCTTTCTTGCGTGATGATGCATGCGGCGCGACGATGCGTGCAAGACAGGCGCTGCGTGTTCGGGCGAAGACCGGGAGGGGTGCGATGACAGCATTGCGGACGGGCGGGTGCTTGTGCGGCCGGGTGCGCTACGAGTTGCTCGGGCCGCCGGTCTTTTCGCTCTTGTGCCATTGCCGCGATTGCCAGCATCAGAGCGGCAGCGCCTATGTCGCGGCGATGCGGGTGCCGGCCGCAGGGTTTCGCGTCACCCGAGGCGATCCGACGCTCTATGTCAGCAAAAGCGACGCCGGCAACGAGGTGACGCGCGCCTTCTGCCGGGATTGCGGCTGCCCGCTGTTCATCCGGGTCTCGGCCCGGCCCGACATCGTCGGGCTCAGGGTCGGCAGCCTCGACGATCCGCGCGAGTTCCGCCCCGAGGCCGACATTTTCGTCAAAAGCGCTCAGCCCTGGGACCATATGGACCCCGACCTGCCCAAGCACCAAGCCTATCCGCCCGGCCGCGCCTACACGCCAAGCAAATGAGCGGCGTCCTCCGACCCGGTCGCCTCTTTAGGGCATGATCCGATCGGACGAAAGCGCGTCACCCGACGTGTGATGCCAAGCTTCGTGGACTAGACCACGACCCGTTCAAATGTAATCGCTCGTTCTCGTCGCCCCCGCGAAAGAGCGTGTGAAGAAATTGGTCTTTCCAAGAAATGTCATTCCGGGGCGGCCCGAAGGGCCGAGCCCGGAACCCAAGAACACCTGAATTTCCAATATGTTCGACGTCCGGTGTTCATAGGTTCCGGGCTCGCGGCCCTTCGACAGGCTCAGGAGTGCCCGCGCCCCGGAATGACGACGTTTGGCATTTCTTCACACGCTCTTTCGCGGGAACGACGAAAGAAACGAGGTTATCCAATTTTATGGAATCATGCTCTAAGACGTGGCGATCCGGTAGGCCCGCGCTGCGGTGTCGTGAAACAGGCCGGCCCGGTCCGCCGCCGAATAGCCCGCCGAGAAGCGTTTGCAGGCGTTGAAGAAGACGTGGTGGGAAAACGACACCTTGTCGACGGGAAAGTTGCTTTCGAACATGCACCGGGCGGGGCCGAAAGCGTCGATGCAGGCGGTCATCAACGGCGCCATCGCTTGGGCCAGCTCCTCGGAGCCGATCGGCTTTGCCCGCGCATGCCAATCAAAGCCGAGCCTCGGCATGCCGATGCCGCCGAGCTTGATGTTGACGTTCGGGCATTGCGCCACCGCGTCGAGCCCGCGCCGCCACTGCGGCAGGATTTCGTCGTCGCGGCCGGCGAACGGACCGACCCGCTGCAACCCGCCGAGATGGTTCAAGACGATCGTCAAATCCGGCACGGCGCGGGCAAAATCGGCGAGCTCGGGCAGCTGTGGAAAGCATACCCCGACATCAAGCGACAACCCCATGCGTGCCAGCACCCGCGCGCCGGCGCGGTATTCCGCCGACCCCAAGACGCCCTCCCGCTCACGGTTTTCGACCTCGGGATGCGGGTCCCACGTGACCGTGTGGCGGATGCCGCGGAACCGGTTCGGGCTCGCGGCCTGCAACGCCTGCAGCACCGGCTCGACGCGGTCGCCGAGCTTCAGATCGGCGTGGCCGATGATCGACGAGGCTGCGCGGCACGGTCCGTAAAGACCGGTGGCGCCGGCGGCGGCGAGACCCTGCACGAACTCGACCTCGCCGACCGGGCGCATCGCCGCGGGGCCGTCCGGCCGGTACATCGACCGCGCCTCGATAAAGACCGTGGAGCGGACATTGTGGCCGGCGTTCACATCGGCGGCCAATTCGTGCAGCAGATAGCGCTGATAGGGAATCCGCTCGGAACGGAAGTCCCAGAAGTGGTGGTGCGGGTCGCAGATCGCGAGCGCCGGCTCCAAGGTTTCTTCCTGGGTCAGGGCCAGCCAGTCGTTTCCGCCAAAGGGCATCGGCGTCTCCTCGGTTGCTGTTGCTTTTCCCTCACCCCGCGCGACAGCATAGGAAGAAGGCGACGGCCGAGCAATCTTCGCCAGGAGGATGCTGAAAAATGACCGCTCGACGCATTCGATCCTTCGAGACGGCCGCCTAGCGGCGGCCTCTTCAGGATGAGGGTATAACATTTCAGGTACTTGCCTCACCCTGAGGAGGCCCGGAGGGCCGTCTCGAAGGGTGCTGACTGATGCCTTCGGAGTTTTTCAGCAACCCGCCAGGAGGGTCCCCGATGATCGTCGGCAGCGGACGGTTCAAATATCGTGTCAACGCCGATTGGGCGAAATTGCCCGAGGGCTGGTCGTTCAAGGAGGTCGGCGGTGTCGGGGTCGATGCCCGCGACAATGTCTATGTGTTCAATCGCGGCGAGCATCCGATGATGGTGTTCGACCGCGCCGGCAACTTTCTGCGCTCCTGGGGCGAGGGGCAGTACCCGCGCCCCCACGGTGTCCACATGGCGCCCGACGACACGATGTTCCTGACCGATGACGGCGGCCATTTCGTGCGCAAGGTGACGCTCGACGGCAAGGTGCTGCTGGAATTGGGCGTGCCGGGGAAGCCGTCACCCTATATGTCGGGCGAGCCGTTCCACCGCTGCACCCATACCGCGCTCTCGCCAAAGGGCGAGATCTACGTCTCCGACGGCTACGGCAATTCGCGCGTCCACAAATATTCGCCCGACGGCAAGCTCATGATGTCATGGGGCGGGCCCGGCACCGGCGAAGGCGAATTCAACATCGTCCACAATATCTGCACCGACGCCGATGGCTGGGTCTATGTCGCCGACCGCGAGAACCACCGGGTCCAGGTGTTCGACGGCAACGGCAAGTACGAAGCCCAATGGAGCAATCTGCACCGGCCGTGCGGCATGTATATGCCTTATGGCCATGAGCCGATCTGCTATATCGGCGAGGTCGGCCCCGCTGCCGCGGTCAGCCGCGACATTCCCAATTTGGGCCCGCGGGTCAGCATCGTCGATCACCGAGGCAAGCTGATCGGCCGCTTCGGCGACACTCCGGCCGGCACCGAAATCGGCCGGTTCCTCGCACCGCACGGGCTCGCCGTCGACCGGCACGGCGACATTTATGTCGGCGAGGTGTCGTGGACCGCGTGGCCGCAAATCTACCCCGGCCGGCCGCACCCAGCCGATTTGCGCTCATTGCAGAAATTCGAGAAGGTCGAGTGACCGCTCGGCCCGTCACTCCGAGGACAATTTCCGATAGCCGCGGCGCAGCGCCTTGCCGAGCCGATGGGCGGTATCGGTCCAATCGTCCTTGGGGGCGGCGGGTGCGGTCGATTTCCGGATGCCGCCCGCCCATTTGCCGAGCCGGAAGATATTGTCCGACCAGTCCCCGGCAGGCGAGCCCGCTTGCCGCAGACGCTGCTCGAGCCGGGCCTTTAGCGCACGCGCGTTCGCCCGCTCATGCGGTGTCGCAGCGCGGTCCTCGGCCACCGCCGCGACGGCGCGCAGCTTGCGACGAAAATCCTCGACCGATCCTCTGAGCGAGCCGAAGCGCATCACCATCCGCGAGTCTGACCCAATCGGTTATAGATTCCATCGATAATATAGACAAAATCGGACCACCACACTTTATCCCCCTCCGCGCCCGGTGCGCAGCATGTCGCAAGGGGCGGTGACCTGGAAGCTGCGGCCCGCGCGCTGGCACGGGCCGAAAAAATGAAGCGAGGGTAGGTTGGCTAGTCACCTCAAAGCGGATTATGTCGTGATCGGAGCCGGGTCGGCAGGGTGTGTCGTCGCCGACCGGCTGAGCGAGGACGGGGCGCAGGTCGTGCTGCTCGAAGCGGGCCCGCGCGACTGGCACCCGATGATCCATGTGCCGGCCGGGGCGCTGCATTTGCGCGCCAATCCGCTGGTCAACTGGAACTATTACACCGAGCCCGACGGCCGGGTCGGCGACCGCGCGCTGCATTGGCCGCGCGGCCGGGTATTGGGCGGCACCAGCTCGATCAACGGCATGCTCTATGTGCGCGGCAATCCCGCCGATTACGACGGCTGGGCGCAGATGGGCTGCCGCGGCTGGAGCTATGAGGAGGTGCTGCCCTATTTCAAGAAATCCGAGAATTACGCCGGCGGCGACCCCGAATACCGGAGCAAAGGCGGGCCGTTGCCGGTCGAGGATTACCGCACGATCCTGCCCCTGACCCACCGCTTTGTCGAAGCCGCGCAGCAGGCCGGGTTCGCGCTGACCGCCGACTACAATGGCGCGGTGCAGGAAGGCGTCGGCTATTCGCAGATGACGCGGCGCGGCCGGTTTCGCGGCTCGACCGCGCAGACCTTTCTCGCCGAGGCGCGGCGGCGCAAGAATTTGCGGGTCGTGACCGGCGCGGTCGCGACCTGCCTCGGCTTTGACGGGCGGCGCTGCACCGGCGTTGCCTATCGCCGGCACGGCGCGGTCAGCCATGTGCAGGCGGCGCGCGAGGTGGTGCTGTGCGGCGGCACCGTCAACTCGCCGCATCTGCTGCAGGTGTCGGGGGTCGGGCCGGCGGCGCATCTGCAGGCGATCGGGGTGCCGGTGGTGCTCGACCTGCCCGCGGTCGGGGCCAACCTCTCGGACCATTTCGCCGCAAGGGTGACGCACCGGGTCAGGGACGAAGTCTCGGTCAACGAGCTCGCGCGCGGGCTGCGGCTTGCCCGCGAAATCGGGATCTATGCCGCATCCGGGCGCGGCGCGCTGACCTTTGGCGTCACCACCGCGATGGTGTTTTGCAAGAGCCGCGAGGGGCTCGCCAGCCCGGACCTGCAATTGCTGTTCACGCCGGGGAGCTATGATCCTGGTCGCGTCGGCCGGCTCGAGCGCGAGCCGGGGATGACGATCGCGGTCTGCCTCGCGCGGCCGGACAGCCGCGGCACGATCATGGCCCGCTCGGGCGACCCGCTGGCGCGGCCGGCGATCCGGCCGAATTATCTCTCGGTGGAGAGCGATGTGCGCGTGCTGTTGTCCGGCGTCGCGCACGCCCGCCGGATTTTCGCGGCGCCGGCCTTGGCGCAGCACAGCGCGGCCGAAACGATGCCCGGCGCCAATGTGCGATCGGAGCCGGAGCTTGCCGATTTTCTGCATCGGGCCGGCAGCAACCTGCATCACCCGGTCGGCACCTGCCGGATGGGCGAGGACCCGGCGGCGGTCGTCGATTCCCGGCTGCGCGTGCGCGGCGTCGGCGGGCTGCGCGTCGTCGACGCTTCGATCATGCCTGCGGTGACCACCGGCAACACCAACGCGCCCTCGATCATGATCGGCGAAAAGGGGGCGGCCATGATCCGCGAGGACGCCGCGGCCGCGCGCAGCGCCCACGCTGCCTGAATACGCTCGACAGAGCGGCGGCGCACACCAAAATAACGTGGCCGGGAGGCACCGCCGATGACTGCAAGTTCCAATCCCGCAAGCTCCAATCCCTATGAGATCGGGCTCGACAAGAACGCGGCCAATTTTGTGCCGCTGACCCCGATCGGCTTTTTGCTGCGCTCGGCCGCGGTCTATCCGGATCGTCCGGCGGTCATCCACGGCGCGCGGCGCTACAGCTGGCGCGAGGCGCTGGAGCGCTGCCGGCGGCTGGCGTCGGCCTTGGCCGCAAGAGGCATCGGCCGCGGCGACACGGTGGCGATGATGGCGGCCAACACGCCCGAAGCGTTCGAGGCGCATTTTGCTGTGCCGATGGCGGGCGCGGTGCTGAATGCGCTGAACATTCGCCTCGACGCCGAGACGGTCGCGTTCATCCTGCGCCATGGCGAGGCGAAGCTGATCTTGACCGACACCGAATTCGCCCCCGTGGTCGAAGCGGCGCTCGCACGGCTCGAGCAGAGGCCGGTCGTCATCGACATCGCCGACCCGGCCGGACCCGGCGGCAAATGCCTCGGCGAGACCGATTACGAGGCGTTTCTCGCCACGGGCGACCCGGGTTTCGCCGAGCGGATGCCGCGCGACGAATGGGATGCGATCACGCTCAACTATACCTCCGGGACGACCGGCAACCCCAAGGGTGTCGTCTATCATCACCGCGGCGCCTATCTGAACGCGCTCGGCAACATCCTCGTCTGGGGCATGCGGCAGCACCCGGTCTATCTGTGGACCTTGCCGATGTTCCATTGCAACGGCTGGTGCTTTCCGTGGACGGTGACCGCACTTGCCGGGACCCATGTCTGCCTGCGCCGGGTCGAGGCGGCGGCGATCTACGAGACGATCGCGCGCGAAGGTGTCACCCATCTCTGCGGTGCGCCGGTGGTCATGAACCTGCTGTTGAACGCCGGGCCGGGGCTTGGACGGTCGCCGGGCCGGCGGGTTGAGATGATGACCGCCGGGGCGGCCCCTCCGGCCGCGGTCATCGAAGGCATGGAGGGCCGGGGCTTTCACATCACCCATGTTTACGGGCTGACCGAGGTCTATGGACCCGCAACGGTATGCGCCTGGCACGACGAATGGGACGCGCTCCCGCCGGAGGAGCGCGCGCGGCTGAAAGCACGCCAGGGGGTCAACTATCCGGTGCTCGACGGGCTGATGGTCGCCGAGCCGGAGACGCTCCACCCGGTGCCGGCGGACGGGGCTACGATCGGCGAAATCTTTATGCGCGGCCACATCGTCATGAAGGGCTATCTGAAAAACCCGCAGGCCACCGAGGAAGCGTTTGCCGGCGGCTGGTTTCACACCGGCGACCTCGCCGTCACGCATCCCGACGGCTATGTCGAGATCAAGGACCGCTCCAAGGACATCATCATTTCCGGCGGCGAGAACATCTCGACGATCGAGGTCGAGGACGCGCTCTACCGCCACCCGGCGGTGCTCGAAGCCGCGGTCGTCGCCCGCCCCGACCCGGTCTGGGGCGAAACGCCGTGCGCCTTTGTCACCTTGAAGCCCGATCGGACGGCATCGGCCGAGGACATCATCGCCTTTTGCCGCGAGCACCTCGCCCGCTACAAGGTGCCGCGCACCGTGGTCTTTTCGCCGCTGCCCAAAACCTCGACCGGCAAAATCCAGAAATTTCTGCTGCGCGAGCAGGCAAAGGCGCTCGCCTGAGAGGCTGTGAATGAATTGGCGGGGATCGGAAATAGCGCCCTGCATCGGCGCCGTGCATGCTTCGAGACGCGCCCGCCTGTCCTGAGAACCTGTGAACAAATTCTGCGTCGAAAGCAATGTCATTCCGGGATGCCGGCAGAGCCTGCCCCTGGCCTGAACAGGGGGCAGGCCCGGAACCTATGAACACCGCCGTCCGCCAGCATGTCGCAGGCCGGTGTGCATGGGTTCCGGGTTCGCGGGCTGCGCCCACGCCCCGGAGTGACAGCGGTTTGGTATTCCTTCACATGTCCTGAGGAAGCTGCGAAGCAGCTGTCTGGAAGAGATGCTATGGGGCGAGCGGCAGTCCGCGAGCCGGTCCCGCGCCGCTATGAAATGCAGCCGATTGGGATGGTCGTCGGGCAAATTGTGGATGCCCTTGTCATACTCTCCCAAAGTCAAGACGCTGAGAAAAAACCGGCCTTCGTTCTGCGTTGCGGCCCATTCTTTGACGGTCGGAGCGCCGTTCGGGTTGATGATCGTGCCCACGACATTGGTATCGAGAAGCCTTCCGATCACAGCTCGACGTCTCGGCCGTAATCTGGCTCACGGTCGAGATCCAGGCCCGCGACATGGAGGCTCTCCATGAACTCGACAAACGGGAGACGCCGCTCATCGGGCAACAACCCCCAGCTCCTCGGCGCTGATGACCACGACGGCATCCGGCCGCGCACGGTGACGCGTTGCGGCCCCTCGCTCTGGGCGCGGCGCACCAGTTCGCTGAACCTGGCTTTGGCGTCCTCGAGCTTCCATCCTCTGAACGCGTTGATAGACGGCATGCCTGCGGCTGCGGGGCAGCGCGCCTGCCGTGCGCGCCTATGAAGCTCGCTCATCGGCTACCTTCCTGACTAGACAGGAATAGCGTCTGGCGGTCGGCAACACAACGCCTCGATCGGGCGGCCGCCGGAGATGCACCGCCTGGACGACCTCGCCACGGGTTGCATTCGCCGTGGGTTGCATTCAGGGGCGCGCTGCGCGAGCCTCGGGCCGGCGTTTGCCCCAGCGAGGAGCCCCTAAGATGACGACCCGCCCGCCGGCCGAGATCGGCATGCCACTCGACGAGGTCGATACCCCGGCGCTCGTGATCGATTTGGACGCGTTCGAGCGCAACCTTGGGCGGCTCCCCGAACAGATCGCCGGCAGCGCGGTGCGGCTGCGCCCGCACGCCAAGACGCACAAATGCCCGGTCATCGCGCTAAAGCAGGTGGCGCGGGGTGCGGTCGGGGTGTGCGTGCAAAAGGTCGGCGAGGCCGAGGCGATGATTTATGGCGGGGTCGGCGATGTGCTGGTGACCAACGAGATCGTCGGCCGGCAGAAATTGCGCCGGCTGATGGCGCTCGCCGGCATCGCCCGGGTGGCGGTGTGCGCCGACGATGCCGGGCAGGTGCGCGAGCTCGACGCCGCGGCAGGCGAAGCCGGCGTGACGTTGCCGGTCTATGTCGAGGTCAATATGGGCGGCAACCGCTGCGGGGTCGAGCCGGGCCGGCCGGCGCTCGACCTCGCCCGCCATGTCGCCGACGCGCCGCATCTCGCTTTTGCCGGCTTGCAGGCCTATCACGGCTCGGCCCAGCATCTGCGCGGCTGGGACGAGCGCCGCCAAGCCATCGCGCAGGCCGCTGACAAGGCGGGCATGACCCGCGACCTTCTCGAAAGGAGCGGCATCCCGTGCCCGGTCGTGACCGGCGCGGGCACCGGCAGCTTCGAGTTCGAGACGGCGAGCGGCGTCTATACCGAATTGCAGTGCGGCTCCTACATCTTTATGGACGCCGATTACGGCAGGAACCTCGATCGCGACGGCGCGCCGATCAGCACCTTCGATCCGAGCCTCTTTGTCTGGGCCACGGTGATGAGCCGGCCGACCGAGGAGCGGGCCATCGTCGATGCCGGGCTAAAGGCGCTGGCCTTCGATTCCGGGCCGCCGCTCGTCTGGGACGAGCCCGCCGCGACCTATGAGCGCGCTTCCGACGAGCACGGCCGCCTCGCCGTCACCGCCGCCACCAACCGGCTGCGGATCGGCGACAAGACCCGCCTCGTCCCCGGCCATTGCGACCCGACGGTCAACCTCTACGACTGGTATGTCTGCATCCGCCGCAACCGCGTCGAGGCGATCTGGCCGATCACCGCCCGCGGCGCTGTCTATTGATTTCCTGCCCGACCCCGAAGAAAGTCTGAAACGGGCGCTGGTGGCAGGACCTTGGGGAGGCCGCGGGCTTGACAACGGCAAACGGCAGCGTCGCGAGCGAAAAAGAGCCAAAGGGAAACACTCGGCGCGCGGAGATTCTCGCCTTTGTTACCCTGGCGATCCTGATTTGGCCGGTGCTCGCGGTCGGCGTCGCCGGCGGGTACGGCTTTATCGTCTGGATGTCGCAGATCGTCCTCGGACCGCCCGGTCCGCCGCACTGAGGATCGGCCCATGCCCGCCTCCCCGCACCTTTCCGACGGCCACATTTCGAGCGCTGTCGTCGCCGTGCTGCCGGCACGCTGCGGCGAGGTCATAGAACGCCTCGAAAGATTGCGCGGCACCGAAATTCACCGCGTCGAGAACGGCAAGATCGCGATCGTGCTCGAAGGCCGGGACAGTGGCGAGATCGGCGCCCGGCTTGCGGCAATCGCGCTCTTCGACGGGGTCGTCGCGGCAAACCTCGTCAGCGAGCACCTGCAGCGAGAATCCGCTGACCGGGCCGCGCTGCTGTCGCGTCGCGCTCTCCTAAAGGCGCAGGCAGCGGGCATCGCCGCGCTCGCCGCCAATATGAGCATCCCGGCAGGCGCGCAGCCGGTGCCCGGCGGCGTCGATGCCTTGCGGAAAGCCACAGACGCCTTTGTGCTGTGGGGCTCGAACATGGCCGAGATGCACCCGATCCTGTGGACGCGGGTAGCCGATCGCCGGCTCGGGCACCCGCATGTCAAGGTCGCGGTTTTATCGACCTTCAGCAACCGCAGCGGCGATCTCGCCGACATTCCGATCGTCTTCAAGCCCGGCACCGACCTGGCGATCCTGAACTACATCGCCAACCACATCATCGCGACCGGCCGGGTGAACCGCGACTTTGTCGCGAAGCACACGAGCTTTTTTCGCGGCGCCACCGAGATTGGCTACGGGCTCAGGCCAGACGACCCGCGCGAGATCGCGGCCAGAAAAGCGGCGGATGTCGGCGCGATCGAGCCGATCGATTTCGCGGCCTACGCAGCTTTTGTCAAAGACTACACGCTCGAAAAAGTCGCGGCCTTGAGCGGGGTCGATCCGGGTTTTCTGGAACAGCTCGCCGAGCTTTACGCCGACCCGAAGCGCAAGGTGGTTTCGTTCTGGACGATGGGCTTCAACCAGCATGTCCGCGGCGTCTGGGCGAACCACCTCGTCTACAACCTGCATTTGTTGACCGGGAAGATCGCCGAGCCGGGGAACAGCCCGTTCTCGCTGACCGGGCAGCCGTCGGCTTGCGGCACCGCGCGCGAGGTCGGCACCTTCGCCCACCGCCTGCCCGCCGACATGGTCGTCACCAATCCGGAGCATCGCCGCCATGCCGAGGAAATCTGGCATGTGCCGCACGGCATCATTCCGGAGAAGCCCGGCTACCACGCGGTCGAGCAGGACCGCATGCTGCGCGACGGCAAGCTCAATTTCTACTGGATCCAGGTCAACAACAATTTGCAGGCCGCCCCCAACATCACCGGCGAGACCTATCCCGGCTATAGCAACCCGAAGAATTTCATCGTCGTTTCCGACGCCTATCCGACCGTGACGGCAATGGCCGCCGACCTGGTGCTGCCCGCGGCGATGTGGGTCGAAAAGGAAGGCGCCTACGGCAACGCCGAGCGGCGCACCCATTTCTGGCACCAGCTGGTCGCCGCACCGGGCGAGGCCCGCTCGGACCTGTGGCAGATGCTGGAATTTTCCAAGCGGTTCAAGACCGACGAGGTCTGGCCCGCAGCAATCTTCGACGCCAACCCGGCCTATCGCGGCAAGACCCTGTTCGAAGTGCTCTACAAAAACGGAAATGTCGATCGCTTTGCCGAAAGCGAGATCGACTCGGCCTACGACAATGCCGAAGCCAAATATTTCGGCTTTTACGTGCAGAAGGGGCTGTTCGAGGAATATGCCGGCTTTGGCCGCGGCCATGGCCACGATCTGGCGCCGTTCGACACCTACCACAAGGTGCGCGGCCTGCGCTGGCCGGTGGTCGATGGCAAGGAGACCCGCTGGCGCTACCGCGAGGGCCTCGACCCTTATGTCAAGCCCGGCAAGGGCGTGGAGTTCTACGGCAATCCCGACGGGCGGGCGAAGATTGTCGCGGTGCCCTACGAGCCGCCCGCCAAATCGCCGGACCAGGAATACGATCTCTGGCTGGTGACCGGGCGGGTGCTCGAGCACTGGCATTCCGGCTCGATGACGATGCGCGTCCCGGAGCTCTACAAGGCTTTCCCGGGCGCGCGCTGCTTTATGCACCCCGAAGACGCCCGCAAGCGCGGCCTCAACCAGGGCGCCGAAATCCGTATCGTCTCGCGGCGCGGCGAGATGCGCACAAGGGTCGAGACGCGCGGCCGCAACCGCATGCCGCAAGGGGTCGTCTTTGTTCCCTGGTTCGACGCGAGCCAATTGATCAACAAGACCACGCTCGACGCGACCGACCCGATCTCCAAGCAGACCGATTTCAAGAAATGCGCGGTCAAAATCGTCGCCGTCTGATCTTGCTCGGGGTGTTGGCCGCCCTGGCCATCGCCGCGCTCGACGCCGCGGCGCAGGACAAGGCTGCGGTGACGATCGTGCCGCGGCTGACGGGAGAGGCAGCCCCGATGAGCGAGGCGAGCATTCCGCCGCTCGACCGGCCGATCGTCGACGATGTCAGACGCGAGCGGAATTTCCCCGAGCAGCCACCGGTCATCCCGCACTCGATAGACGGCTATCAGCTGACTTTGAACACCAACCGCTGCCTCTCTTGCCACAAGCGCGAATTCACCGAAGGCTCGGGCGCTCCGATGATCAGCCCCACCCATTTTGTCGAGCGCGACGGCCAGGTGCTCTCCGACATCGCGCCCCGACGCTATTTCTGCACCGCTTGTCACGTCTTGCAAACCGATGCCGCTGCACTGGTGCCGAACCGGTTTCATTACGCGACCCCACAGAAGCAATAGCGGGTGCCGTCATGGGAACGCTCAAGGCGCTGTTTTTGCGCTTATGGGGCATCGTCGTCCGGTTCTGGCGGATCATCAGCCGCCCGAGCACGCATCTGAGCCTCGGCTTTTTGACACTGGGCGGCTTTGTCTGCGGCGTTATCTTCTGGGGCGGCTTCAACACCGGACTCGAAGTCACCAACACCGAGAAGTTCTGCACCTCCTGCCACGAAATGCACGACAACGTCTATCAAGAGCTGATGCAGACGGTGCATTTCTCGAACCGCTCGGGCGTGCGCGCGAGCTGCCCCGATTGTCATGTGCCGCACAATTGGACCGACAAGATCGCGCGCAAGATGCAGGCTTCGAACGAGGTGTTCGGCAAGATCTTCGGCACGATTTCGACCCGCCCTAAATTTCTGGAGAAGCGGCTCGAATTGGCCGAGCGCGAATGGGCGCGGCTCAAGGCGAACGATTCGCTCGAATGCCGAAACTGTCATTCCGCCGTCTCGATGGATTTCACCAAGCAGACGCGCCGCGCGGCGGAGATCCATCGCCGCTATCTGCTGACCGGGGAAAAGACCTGCATCGACTGCCACAAGGGCATCGCCCACCTGCTTCCCGACATGGCCGGCGTCGATCCCGGCTGGAAGGTGGCGCCCGCGCTTCGCCCTCGCGCCGAGCGGACGAGCCTGGAAGACCCGTTGAATTCGGCTCAGGAGCCAGCCGTGGCCAAAGCGCGCTGCGGCTCGCCGGCGTCGTTGCGGCCGGCGAGGAACGCCTTAATGTTGCGCGCGGCCTGGCGCAGCCGCTGGCGGTTTTCAACCAGCGCAATGCGGACAAAGCCTTCGCCGTATTCGCCAAAGCCGACGCCGGGCGAGACCGCGACATTGGCGCGCTCGAGCAGGAGCTTGGAAAAGGCGAGGCTGCCGATCGCGCGGAAGCGCTCGGGGATCGGCGCCCAGGCGAACATCGTCGCCTCCGGCGCCGGAATGTCCCAGCCGGCCTGGTGCAGCCCGTCGACCATCACGTCGCGCCGCGCCTGGTAGCGCCCGCGGATCTCGGCGACGCAATCCTGCGGCCCGTTCAAGGCCGCGGTCGCCGCCACCTGGATCGGTGTAAACGCGCCGTAATCGAGATACGACTTGACCCGTGACAGGGCGGCGATCAGCCGCGCGTTGCCGACCGCAAAGCCGATGCGCCAGCCGGCCATCGAATAGGTCTTGCTGAGCGAGGTGAACTCGACCGCGATGTCGCGCGCCCCCGGCACTTCGAGGATCGAGGGCGGCGGCTTGCCGTCGAAATATATTTCGGCATAGGCGAGGTCGGACAACACGACAATATTGTGGTGCCGACAGAAATCGACGATCTCGCCGTAGAAATCGAGATCGACGGTCTGCGCCGTCGGGTTGGCGGGGAAATTCAGCACGATCGCCAAGGGTGCGGGCACGCTGTCACGCACCGCCTTTTTCAGCTCGGCGAGGAAATCGAATTCGGGGCCGACCGGCACATGGCGCACCGAAGCGCCGGCCATGATAAAGCCAAAGGCGTGGATCGGGTAGCACGGGTTGGGTGCGAGCACGATGTCGCCGGGTGCGGCAATCGCCTGCGCCAGATTGGCCAGCCCCTCCTTCGAGCCCAGGGTGACGATGACCTCGCGCTCGGGATCGAGCTCGACATTAAAGCGGCGGGCGTAATACCCGGCGCAGGCGCGGCGCAGCCCGGCAATGCCGCGCGACACCGAATAGCCGTGGGTCTTCGGGTTCTGCACCGCCTCGACGAGCTTCGCCACGATATGCGGCGGGGTCGGCCCATCGGGGTTGCCCATGCCGAGGTCGATCACGTCGCGCCCGGCGGCGCGCGCCACGGCCTTCAGCGCATTGACCTCGGTAAAGACGTAAGGCGGCAGGCGCTTGATGCGGTAGAAGTCTTCGGGCATGGCGGCTCGGCGGCTGTGTTGAGCGGGTTGTAGCCGGCTCTTTTCGATTTGGCGAGGACGTTGGCGCCGCAGATGGGCGCGCTCGACTTCCCGGCGCCGGTGACGAGCCAGATCGCCTCGATGTCCGCGAATTCGGGATGGTCAGCGCCGGGAGGGCGCCCTTCGTCTCCTGCCGATGTAATATCGTGCCAAGTCTGAAGAGAGTGGCCGAGGGTGAGATGAAGTTTGCGAGGATTACGGTCGATGCGCGGCAAATGGGCGGAGCGCCCTGCATCCGCGGCCTGCGCATCCCGGTGGCGACCGTCGTGGGCATGATCGCCGACGGCATGACGGAAACGGAAATCCTCGGGGCCTATCCCGATCTCGAGCGCGAGGATATCCGTGAGGCATTGCATTACGCCGCCGAAGCGGTGCGCGAGCTGCCGCTGACGGTCCCGTGAAATTTTTGATTGATAACGCGTTATCGCCGGTCATTGCGCAGCGGTTGCGGCAGAACGGCTACGACGCCATGTGCGCGATCGCGGGCTGCCCTGCTGCTGGCGAACCTGCCGACCTTGCAGGCGGCGTTGCAGCGCAGCTGCAGCGCGGTTCTGGAAGATTCTCGTCTGCGGGCGCGGCTGCTGCCGATCGGCAGCGAATGAGGCCGCTGTCACCAGCCGTTACGCTCCGCTGCGATCGGCGGACCGTTAGGGCTCCACCGTCTGGATCACCTCAAAGCCTTCGAATTCGGGGTGGCCGAGATAGAGCGGGCGGTTCGACCCGGCGTCGCGATGTGCCAATCGGAACGCCTCCGAGCGGGTCCAGGCCTCGAAATCGGCGCGGCTCCGCCACAAGGCGTGCGACGAATAGAGCACGTGATCTTCACGCTCGGGCCCGCGCAGCAGGTGAAATCCGAGAAAGCCGGGAACCTCGGCCAAGTGGCTGTCGCGGCTCGTCCACACCCGCTCGAACTCAGCCTGCGCGCCGGGCACCACCTTGAACCGGTTCATCGCGATAAACATGGCTGATCCCATCCTCCGTGCAATTGGAGCCAACAACCTTTGCTCGGTCATCTGCCCAGGACCGCGAGGCCCAGAGCGCTTGCCGCACGGCGCAAGTCCTCGTCGAGAGATGCAAGCGGCTGCTGGTGGCGCTGGGCGAGTTCCAGATAGGCGGCGTCATAGCTCGAAAGACCGAATCTTTCTGCCAAACGCGATATTTCTGTCCAAACGAGATCGGCAGTTTCGACGTCGAGCTTGATCGGCAGCGCGCTCAAAAACGCGCAAGCAATTGTCGGCGCTCCTTATCGATCCGGCCGCGCCGCTGTGCAACGAGAAGCACGTTGAGCGCTTCGAGCGGCCAAAGCACCGGGGCGATCGCTCCGGTCTCGCCGACGCGTTCCAACAGGTCGGCCGTTGCCGGCGTTCGCTCCTCTTCGAAACACCAAGTGAGCGCCACCGAATTGTCCAGAACAAAGCTCACGACCGGCCTTCATTGATCAGATCCTTAATTTTCAGCCCTCCGAGGGACAAGCCACGGCTGGCCTGGAGCAGGCCGGCAATAGCCCGCTTGGCCCTAGCCTTGTCGAAGCCCGGACCGGCTGGCACGAGCTTGGCCACTGGCTTGCCGCGCCGCGTAATGACTATCTCCTCGCCTTGCTCGACCCGATCCAGCAACGCACCGAGCCGATTCTTTGCCGCAAACGCTCCGATCTCATCCATGGCGATGCTCGATCGATCTAGCCTGCAGGCTAGCTTAACATCCAGTCCCTCCGGTTGCCACACGCCTTCCCGTGCCGCCACCGCTGCTCTACGATTGCGGCAAAGGGAGCCGCCGGACACGAGATGAGCGACAGCAGCGACAACATCATCGTCGATACCGCGACCCGGATCTTTCGCGATCTGTGCGAGCCGGCCACGGTCAACGATGCCGAAGCGGGTGTGTGGCCGCAGGCGTTGTGGGCGGCGCTTGAAGAATCGGGGCTGCCGCTCGCCTGGGTGCCGGAGGAGCGGGGGGGCGCCGGGGCGGCGATGGCAGACGGGTTTGCAGTCTTGCGCGCGGCCGGCCGCTTTGCCGTGCCGGTGCCGTTGGCCGAGACCTTGATGGCCGGCCGGCTCTTGGCGCTGGCCGGGATCGACGTGCCGGGCGGCCCTTTGACGATCGCTCCGGTCCATGCCGACGGACATATCGTGCTCGGCGCCGACGGAAAGCTCGCCGGTCGGGCGCGGCAGGTGCCATTCGCCCGCAACGCCGGCCATCTCGCCGTCCTCGCCCATCGCGGCAACGAAGCCGTGGTGGCGCTGGTCGCGACCTCCGGCCTGCCGATCGGTCACGGCAACAGCCTCGCCGGCGAGCCGCGTGACACCGTCTCGTTCGACGGCGCCGTCCCCGAAGCGGTCAAAGCCGCCGCTCTCGACGAAGATACGATCCAGCGCCTCGGCGCCGCGGTGCGCTTGCAGCAGATGGCGGGGGCTCTCGAAAAAATCCTGGAGCAATCGGTGCAATGGGCGCTCGACCGCTCGCAATTCGGCCGGCCGATCGCGAAATTTCAGGCGGTGCAGCACAATCTGGCGACCTTGGCCGGCGAGGTTGCCGCGGCGGGAGCGGCCGCCGATCTTGCCGCTGAAGCCTGCGCCGGTCCCGAGCCGCGCGCCGCCGAAGTGGCGATCGCCAAGGTGCGCGGCGGCGAGGCGGCCGGCAACGCGGCGGCGATCGCGCACCAGGTGCATGGTGCCATCGGCTTTACCTACGAGCACTCGCTGCATCATGCGACGCGGCGCCTCTGGGCGTGGCGCGAGGAGTTCGGCAACGAGGCGGTGTGGGCGATGCGGCTCGGGCGGCTCGTCGCAGCCGAAGGTGCGGACCGCCTATGGCCCTTCATCACCGAAAACTCGTGAGGCCGCGATGACGACGAATTTCCGCTTCGACCCGGTTGAATTGCCGCCCGAGGCACTCGAATTGCGCGAGGAGGTCCGCGCCTTTTTGCGCGAGGAGGCCGCGGCCGGCACCTATTCGCCAGACGGCGGCAAGGGCGGCTTCTCGCGCGAGTTCAGCCGCAAGGTCGGCGCCAGAGGCTGGATCGGCATGACCTGGCCCAAGAAATACGGCGGCCACGAGCGCTCGCAGCTCGAACGCTATGTCGTGACCGAGGAGATGCTGGCGGCGCACGCGCCGACCCGCGCGCACTCGACCGCCGACCGGCAATCGGGCCCGGTCATCCTGCGCTACGGCCAGGAGGAAATTCGGCAAAATATCCTGCCGAGGATCGCGTCGGGCGAATTGTGCTTTTGCATCGGCCTCTCCGAGCCGAATTCGGGGTCCGACGTCTTCGCCGCCTCGACCCGCGCCACCAAGACCGATGGCGGGTGGCTCGTCAACGGGCGCAAGATCTGGACCTCGAACGCGCACCAATCCGATTACATGATCGCCTTGCTGCGCACCTCGCCCTCGACCAAGGAGAACCGCCGGCACGGGCTGACCCAGTTCCTGGTCGAGATGAAGACGCCGGGGATCGCGACCCGGCCGATCGTCAACCTCGCCGGCGGCCACGATTTCAACGAGGTGGTGTTCGACGACGCGTTCCTGCCCGACAGCCATCTGATCGGCGAAGTCGATATGGCATGGAAGCAGGCGACCGACGAGCTCGCCTATGAGCGCAGCGGCCCCGACCGCTGGATCGAGACCTTCTCGTGCCTCGAGGAGCTGGTGCGCCAGGCCGGCGAGAGCCCGAGCGAGCGGCTCGCCGAAGGGATCGGCCGCCAGGTCGCGCACCTCGCCACCTTGCGCCGCATGTCGTTGTCGGTCGCCGGCATGCTGCAGGCCGGCAAGACGCCGGCGGTCGAATCCGCCGTGGTCAAGGATCTCGGCACCAATTTCGAGCAGGCATTGCCCGACAAGGTGCGCCTTTTGGCGCCGCAAATCGGCGACGCCCAGCCCGACGCCAACGACGACCGCTTCGAGGAGGCCCTGCGCTACACCACGCTGATCGCGCCGAAACTGACGATCCAGGGCGGCACCCGCGAAGTCCTGCGCGGCATCATCGCCCGCGGCCTCGGCCTCAGGTAGACGGCGCACGGCAGACGCTCGCGAATATGCCGGAGCATCCTTTCCCGTGGCCGGGCTTGCCCCGGCCACCCACGTCTTTGCGCTGGAACTGCAGTCTCGCGAATGAAGGCATGGGTCTACATCATGACAAACCGGCCGAACGGCACGCTCTATGTCGGAACGACGGTCGATCTCGCGCGGCGAGCGTGTGAACACCGCGAAGGCATCGCCGACGGCTTCACCAAAAAGTACGGGCTGAAAAGGCTCGTTTACGCCGAAGTGCACAGCGATATTCTGCGCGCCAAACAGCGTGAGATGAACATCAAGCACTGGCGCCGGGCGTGGAAGGTGGAGCTCATCCATCGTGACAATCCATTCTGGGAAAATCTCTATGACCGCCTCGCCTGAAGACGTGGATGGCCGGGTCGAGCCCGGCCACGGGACCAGGAAACGCACCCGCGAGGTGTTGCGCGGCATCAGCATGCGCGATTGCCGCAGTGCCCTTTGCGCTGAGAAAGTTTTCGATGACTGACCTTCGCCCTCTTTTCTCTCCCGACAGCGTCGCCATTGTCGGTGCGTCGGAAGATACCCACGGTCTGCGCGGGCGGACGACGCAGTTTCTGCTGGCGCACGGCTATCCGGGCCGGGTCTATCCGGTGACGCGCAGCCAGCCCGAGGTGTTCGGGCTCAAGAGCTATGCGACGGTCGCGGAATTGCCGGAGGCCCCGGACCTCGCCGTAATCGTGGTGCCGGCGGCCTATGTCGTGCCGACCCTGGAAGAATGCGGCAAGAAGGGCGTGCGCGCCGCGGTCGTGATCAGCTCGGGCTTTGCCGAGGAGCAGGGCGATGCGGCGCAGGCGCGCGACCGGGCGTTGCGCGAAGTCATCGACCGCTTTGGCATCGTGCTGTGCGGGCCGAACTCGGAGGGTCTGGTCAACCCGCTGAAGCCGCTGGTCGCGACCTTCAGCCCGGTGTTTCACGATCCGAAGCAGAGCCTCTTCCCACTGAGCGCCAAGAGCCGGCCGATCGCGGTCAGCTGCCAGAGCGGGGCGTTGACTTTTGCCTTTTTGAGCCGGGGACGGCCGCGCCAGCTGCGTTTCACCTACCAGGCGAGCGCCGGCAACCAGATCGGCCTCGAAGCGCATGATTATATCGACTGGCTGATCGATACGGGCGGCGCCGACGTCTTCCTCGCCTATCTCGAAGGGATCCGCAACCCGGCGCGCTTTCGCGCCGTCGCCGACAAGGCGGCCGCGGCCGGCAAGCCGATAATCCTCGCCAAGGTCGGCCGCTCCGAGGCCGGCAGGCGGGCCGCGGCCTCGCATACCGGCGCCCTGGCGCATTCGGGTGCCGTCGACGACGCGGTCTTCCGCCATCACGGCATCATCCGCGGCGAAGACCTCGACCACATGCTCGACATGGCCGCCGCGTTCGCCTTCTGCAAATTGCCGCGCGGCAACCGCGTCGCGGTGATCACCGGCTCGGGCGGGAGTGCGGTGTGGATGTCGGACATCCTGAGCGCGCACGGTCTCGAATTGCCGGTGCTCGAAGACGAATTGCAACAGCGGCTGATGGCGCTCTTGCCGTCCTATGCGTCGGCGCAAAACCCGGTCGATGCCACCGCGCAGGCGATCCACGAGGTCGGCTATGCCAGGCTCGTCGAGATCGTGCGCGAAGTCGCGCAATATCGACACGATCCTCTTGATCGGCTCGCTCGCCAACGAGGCGACGGCGAAGACCCGCGCCGAGGAATTGGCCGCGGTCACCGGCGAAACCGGGCAGCCGATCATCCTGTCGACCTACACGACCGCGACCGAGGGGGCGATGGCGGCCTTCGCCGAAGCCGGCATCCCCTGCTACACCTCGATGCCGAGCTGCGCGCGCGCGATCCGGGCGCTCGTCGATTACGCGCGCTTTCAGGCGCGGCGGCACCGCCCGGCGCCGGCGGCGACAGCGCCGCGCGAACGCACGCTTGCGGCCAACGGATTGCGTGCCTTCCACGCCACGCACACCCTCTATGAAGCCGTCGCAAAGCCGATCCTCGCGGGCTACGGCGTGCCGCGGCCGAATGAGCATGTCGTGCACGATGAAGCCGAGGCTGTTGCCGCTGCCGCGCGCATCGGCGGCCCGGTGGCGCTCAAGGTCCAGTCGCCCGATATTGCGCACAAGACCGAGGCCGGCGCGGTCGCGTTGGGGATCGAGGGCGAGAAAGCGGTGCGCGAGGCGTACCGGCGGGTGCTGAGCAACGCCGCGACGGCGCTGCCCGGCGCCCGCATCGATTGCGTGCTGGTGCAGGAGATGGCGCCGCCCGGCGTCGAGATCATCCTCGGCGTGACGCGCGACCCGGTTTTCGGCCCGATGCTGATGGTCGGGCTCGGCGGCATCCATGTCGAGGTTTTGCGCGACGTGGCCTTCTCACCCGTCCCGATCGGACCCGACGAGGCGCTCGCCCTGATCGACGATCTGAAAGGCGCGGCCCTCCTCGACGGCGTCCGCGGCACGCCGCCCGCCGACCGCGCCGCGCTCGCCGAGCTGATCGCCGCCCTGTCGCGTTTCGCCGCCGATCACGCCGACCAGATCGAGGAAATCGACCTGAACCCAATCATCGTCCACCCCCAAGGCCAAGGCCTCAGCGTCGTCGACGCGCTGATCGTCAAACGCCAACCCGCGAACCCCTAAAGTCCCGACTCGCCGCGCGCCGTTGGAGTGTGCCAGGGGCGGAATGCAGGCCGTGGTCGATCGTCCGCGGGTGGCCGAGCCGCGCCGATTCCGGCCGTTCGTCAGACCGCGATCGAACCACTCAATTCGATCGAAGCGACGATTTCTGAGTGAGAGGGACCCGAGGCGGTTGCCTGAAGCCGCTGTTGCATCGCTCACTTGATTTGACGCCTAACGCGAGCAAACTTTAACGCGCGGCCGCAGGCATGGGAATCGCTCATCGAGCTGCGAGGCCACGGGGAGTCGTGCATGAAGGACGCCCAAAAACCGGACCACGTCAGCCTCAACACCCTGATCGGGCGTCTGCGCGAAGGACGCTTTGTGATCCCCGACTTCCAGCGCGAATTCGAGTGGAGGCCATGGGACATCCGCGAGCTCATGCGGTCAATCTTCCTTGATTACTATATCGGCAGCCTCCTGCTATGGAGGGGCAAGACCGAGAACTTCACCGCGCTTTCCTGCGAGCCGGTTTACGGGGCCAACGGTAACGCATCGCCGGAATACATCGTCCTCGACGGTCAGCAGCGTCTGACCGCTATGCATTACGCCTTCCTGACGCCGAATGTCCCGCTGCCAACCCGGTCGAACCGCTACTTCTTTTTCATCCGTATCGACCGCTTCATGGCCGAGGAATACGATTTGGCGTTCGAATACGACTGGTCAAAGCGCTGGAATCAGCTGATCTCTGACCGGGCTGCTCAATACGCCGAACATATCTTCCCACTCGCCGTCGTCGGCCAAGGCGGGTTCACGCTCTATGCCTGGATCAGCGGCTACGAGCAATTCTGGCGCGACGCCGCCGCCGCGGCAAAAGAACAGGGGCACCAGGACGAGTTTGACATCGCCACGGCGCACGCGGAAAACGCGCCGAAATTCGGCGAGCACATCCGCGGCATAACCGAGGAGTACCAGATTTCATACATCGAACTCGCCGTACAGCTCGAAATCGATAAGGTTTGCGACATCTTCACCCAAATTAATAGCAGAGGCGTCCAGCTCGATACCTTCGATCTCATGAATGCCATGCTTAAGCCGAAAGGCTTGCAACTGAAGCAGATGTGGCGAGAGGCATCTCCTCAGCTTGAGTTTGTCGATTCCGATAGGATGGATGTTTATATCCTGCAAGTGATGTCGATCCTGCGGCAGGCCTATTGCTCCCCCAAGTACCTTTATTACTTGATGCCCGGCCAGGAAAAGACCATCCGTGATGCCAACGGCACCCTCCATAAGGAAATACTCGTCCGCGATATCGAGGATTTCAAAGCGGGATGGAGCGGCGCAGTCAGCGGGATTGACGCCACCATCAAATTGCTTCGGCACCCTCAGGAATTCGGAGCGATTTCCTCCAGCTATCTACCCTACGTATCGATCTTACCAGCCTTTGCGGCGTTGCAATCGCACGTGAAATCGCTCGCTCCCAACCGTCAACTCGATGCTCAGCGGAAGACCCGCCACTGGTACTGGGCTTCTGTGTTTCTCAACCGATACTCGGGCTCCGTCGAGTCGACCGCCGCACGCGACTTTCTCGATCTCAAGGCCTGGATGGGCGATGACGCGCTCGAACCCGGCCTGATCCAGGAATTCAAGGCGCGCTTTCGAAATATCGATCTCCGCCGAGAGGTCAAACGGGGCACGTCCGTCTACAACGGCATCTTCAATCTGCTGATCATTCAAGGCGCGCGGGACTGGATGACCGGCAACGTCCCACAATTCGGGGACTTGGATGATCATCACATTATCCCGGCTTCTAAGGCCGGAGAACTGCACGCGGGCACCCTCATTCATTCCATTTTGAATCGCACGCCCCTCACGGCAGATACCAATCGAAACGTCATCCGGGATCGCTACCCCAACGCCTATTTGCCGGAACTCATCGCGCAAAACGGCGAGGCGACGGTGCGAGCGGTTCTCGAATCGCATTTTATATCGCCTGCTGCGCTAGCCACGCTCCTCCGCGAGCCGTTCAAATCGGACGATTACGAGGCCTTCATCACAGAGAGACAGCGGACCCTTATGGAGGCGATCGAAAACCTTCTCATCAAGGAACGCTTGGACCTACCGCCCCAGCTGCGCGAACTGGATCAAAAGATGGAGGCTGTCGAACTCGCCCTGCGCTCCCGGATCACGGATACCCTCGGCGGCGACACCTCGCGCTTGCCGCCGCACGTGACCCAAAAAGCGGAAGAACGCATCCTCGCGGCGGCTAAGAAGAACGCCATCCTCGATCCCGAGGAGTACAAGATGCTCGGTCGCCGTCTTGAATATTGCGACCTGCGCGAGCTCCAGGACACGATCTTGAGTAAAGTGCTCTGGCCGGATTTCGAGACTTGCTTTACTAACCGCGAATCGCTCGCAACCAAGTTCGGCCAGCTTGCCGAGCTCCGTAATAGCATCCGGCACAGCCGGACCGTCGACGAAATTACCCGGAAGGAAGGTGAGGCCGCCATCCTTTGGTTCGGGCAGGTCTTGCGTCGATGATCGCTTCCAGCCGGGATGCGAGGCGAGAGATGAGCGCGTCGCCGCAAACATCTACTTCCACCTACGGTGACCTTGGCATAGGCAATGACCGGAATGGGGCATGACCCGTCGTTCACGTTGATTGCAATCAGCAGCTCTCATAGGTCGCGATCGAGCGCTCGTGTCGCCGGCTCTCAGCCGGAGGTAAGGAAAACGGCGTTTTCCTGGCTCGCCGAGCGGGTAAACACTTTTGTTAACGTTCTTCGTCCTCGCATCCGGGCGGCGGCGGCTGACTACCAGTCGCGAGGCGAATAGGGCCACAACTCAAATTCCGCTGCCCATCCACCCTCGTGCGTCGGGACGCGCAAAGACAAGATCACCGGCAACCCCGACCCAAAGCACGTCAGCACGTCCTGGGTCGAGCGGGCGAACCTGACGATGCGGATGGCGATCAGCAATCTTCTGTGTCTACGTCTGGTTCGATATCAGCCGGCAGCCGGCGCAATGTTGCAGTCGCAATCGGTGGAATAGAGGGATGTTGGGCTCCGGGAGGTCCGCGCCAAAAGAAAGTAACGTGAGCCTGGAGGTTCCTGTTTCCCATAATATCGCGCAATTCGTTTAGACGAGCCCCCTGGTCACCGAATGGCGCAACCAGCCTCTCCAACATATTCAGATGATCGGCAAGATCCTTGCTCATGGTTTTTCGTTTTGTGCTGTAATACCAAACTCCAGTTCTGCCGGTAACATCGGGGCCGTGTGGGCCAGACCGATACGTCTGACCCTTCCGATATGCTTTTGTAGGCTGTTCCCTGATGACACGCGATATCTCGTCGGGATCGAGCGCATCTCCCGCGAACCGAAGCGTGGCGAACACTCTGATCCGACTGTCAGATTTCGTTGTGGACGTTACCGAGGACATAGCCAGTCTCATCCGTGACGGTGCCGTCATCATATATGATAACACGCTCCGCAGGGCTGATGTTGCCTGAAGCTTTGAGCTCGTGGATCGCATCGCCGAGTTGCCAATGATGAATGCGAAGCCTATCGCTGACGTACTTCGGCGGATTGCCCGGCTTATCCCAGATGATGCGAGCCACGCATGGGCTTATAGCTCACGCGTGGCTCAACCGTTAGGATTGGCTTTCCCGATGCCCGGCCGGCGAAGATCACGGGCGACACGCGCGTTCGCACTACCAACGGTTTGTATGCTTGACATTTAGGCAAATTGTCATTATGATATCCACGAGCGCTGCGAAACGCGGTGCCCGCGCTTTACCGCAGCCCATCGGATGGGTAGTTTCATTCCATGGAGCGGATCACCTTCAATCCCGAGCAATGCGGCGGACGACCATGCATTCGAGGCATGCGCATCCGCGTCAAGGATGTCCTCGATCTGTTGGCAACCGGGGTCGGCGAGGCGGACATTCTCGCCGACTACCCGTATCTGGAGGCCGAAGACATACGCGCCGCCCTCGCCTACGCGGCCGAGGAATCGGATCATCCGGTCCTGGTGTCTGCCGCTAAGTGAACATTCTGATCGACGCGCAATTGTCAAACGGCGACCCGCTCCCAGCCGGCCCGATCGTCTGTGGGCGGCGGTTGAGAAGGTCGGCTCAGGGCCGGGGCCGGGGCCGGCGCTGGCGCTGGTGGTCGCTGGCTCGCAGGCGGAGGGCGGGTTTGTGTGCTTGACATTTAGACAAATTGCGATTATGATATGTGTGAGCAAATCCGGTGACCGGAACACGCATGTATGAGACAATGGCGACCACTTTCCGACGAGCAGCAGCCCGCAAGTGGGCAGCCGTATCCGATTTGCCGGCGTTCGGCGACAACTAATGCGCGAGCGCGGCCTGATCTCGTCCGGATAAAACAGGATAGCAGGTAACATTCAACTCAAATCACGGTTGTATCCGATCCGGAGAAAGGATTCTGCACGATGACCGACACCCCCGCCTACCGCGAGATCGGCGTCGAGCGCGACGGCCATGTCGCCACGGTCGAGATGCGCCGGCCGCCGCACAATTTCTTCGACTCAGCGCTCGTCGCCGAGCTCGGCGAGGCATTCGAACGGCTCGACGCCGATCCGGATTGCCGCGCCATCGTCTTTGTCGCCCAGGGCCGCTCGTTTTGCGCCGGCGCCGATTTTTCGAGCCGCATGGACACCGGCACCGTCGCCGAAGGGACCCGCAGCGGCTCCGGCCGGCATCTTTACAAAGAGGCCACCCGCCTGTTCCGCACGAGAAAGCCGATTGTCGCCGCGGTGCAGGGTGCGGCGGTCGGCGGCGGGCTCGGCCTCGCCCTCGTCGCCGATTTTCGCGTGACCTGCGAAGAGGCGCGGTTTAGCGCCAATTTCAACCGTCTCGGCTTTCATCCGGGATTTGGCCTGACCGCGACCCTGCCGCGGCTCGTCGGCGCCCAGCAGGCGGCACTCCTGTTCTATACCGGCCGGCGCATCCATGGCGGCGAGGCGGTGCGGATCGGGCTCGCCGATTTGCTGGTGCCGCAGAGCGAGGTGCGCAGCGCCGCCCAGGCATTGGCGCTCGAAATCGCGCAATCGGCGCCGCTCGCCGTCCTCGCGACGCGCGAGACGATGCGGCGCGGGCTCGTCGATGCGGTCGAGGCGGCGACCGAGCGTGAGCTCGTCGAGCAGGATTGGCTGCGCCGCACCGAGGATTTCAAGGAGGGCGTCAAGGCCATGGCCGATCGCCGCCTGCCGAATTTCCAGGGTCGTTGAGGCGCGCCGTCAAATACGGCGGCGCATCGCCGCCATCGCCAGCCGCCAGCTCTGCAACGGGTCGGGCCGCGCCAGCGCCGGCTCGAACGGGTCCCAGCCGGCGCGTGCCAGCCGATCGAGCGCCCGCCGGGCGATGACGGCCGGCAGCAGGGCCGGCAATGCCGCGCGCGGGACCGATTTGGGCTGGGCTTGCAGATGCCCCAAGGCGGCCGTGCCGATTTCCGCCGCGGCGGCGCAAAGGGCGGGTGTCGCGCGATCGGCGGCATCGAACCCGAGGCGCCCTGCGATGTCGGCGGGAATGATCGGCCGCTTTCCGGCGAGCAATGGCAGCGCCCGCAGCAGCCCGGCGAGCGCATAGGCAATTCCGACGTGTCGCGCGGCCTCGGCTGCGGCGGCGTTACGCACCCCCAGGACCTCCAGCGCCAGAGAGATCAGCCCCGACGAGGTGGCCTCGGCATAAGCTTCGAGTGCCGCGAGGGTCGGCGGCGGGTCTTCGTCGAAATCGGCGTTGCGGGCGTCGATCAGCCGGTCGAGCAGGTTGCGCGACAGATTATGAGCGCGGATTGCCGCGGTCACCGCCTCGACCACATCGTGGCGGCGCACCGGGCCGCCCGAGAAGGCGGTGGCGACGGCCTCGCGCCACCATTCGAGACGGAGGCGGCCGAGGATCGGTTCGCTGACACTCTCGCGCACCCTTGCAATCTCGTAGTTGAAGGCGTAAAGCGCGAACAGCGCCTCGCGGGCCGCGGCCGGTGCAAACAGCGCCGTCTGGAAGCGGTCGCGGTCGTGGCGCCGCACCAGCGCCGCGACGGGAGCAAGACGCTCCGCCACGACGGAACGGCGGTCCCGAAGCAGCGTTTTCCGACGGACTTCTCTCAAATAACCCGGGATGGTCGCCATGGCTTTCGAACTGCCGCCCCTGCCCTTTCCGAAAAACGCGCTCGAACCGCATATGTCGGCGCAGACCTTCGATTTCCACCACGGCAAGCATCATCAAGCCTACGTCACCAACCTCAACAATTTGGTCAAAGGCTCGCCGATGGAGAGCCAATCGCTCGAGGAGCTGATCAAATCGAGCTACAAGGACAGCTCGAAGACCGGCATCTTCAACAACGCCGCCCAAGTGTGGAACCACACCTTCTTCTGGAATTCGATGAAGCCGCATGGCGGCGGCGCGCCGAGCGGTGCCGCGGCGCAGGCGATCAACGGCGCCTTTGGCAGCGTCGACAAGTTCAAGGAGCAGTTCAAGGCGGCCGGCGCCGGCCAGTTCGGCAGCGGCTGGGCCTGGCTCGTCTCCGACAACGGACAGCTCAAGATCGCGGCGACGCCGAACGCGGTGACCCCGCTCGCCGAGGGGCAGACGCCGCTGGTGACCTGCGACGTGTGGGAGCACGCCTATTATCTCGATTACCAGAACCGCCGGCCGGATTTCCTGCAGGCGTTTTTGGACCATTTGGTAAATTGGGATTTCGTCGCGCAAAACCTGGCGAAAGCGCGCTGAGCTCCGCCAGCCGCCGACGGCAAAAGCCCCGCCGAACGGCGGGGCTTTTGGTTAAAGCATGATCCGATTAGGTAGAGCCCCCTCAGCCAGCTTCGGGTAAGGCTCGGCTTCGTCTCGCCAGCCCTTCGCAACCCTCTCCCCAAATTGGGGGGAGAGGGAAGGGTGAGGGGGGCTGACGGGCTGATGCAACCTGATCGGATCTCGCACCAGGAAATTGGAGAATATACGCTGGCGCTTAGTCGTTGGCGCTGCGATGCGGGCGTTGCGCGTGCTCCGCGTGGTTCTCCGCCTGGACGCGGAACACCTGGTCGGCGACTTGCTTTTGCTGGTCGGGCATCGCGTTATAGAGATCCTGGAAGGCCGGGACCAGCTTTTGCAGATGCTCGGCATGCGCCTGCGCCAGCTGCTCGTAGGATTGCATGTTCTGCACCGCGTTCATCTGCGGGAATTGCTGGGCGCGCTGCATAAAAGCTTCATCCATCGCCTTGGCGTTGTCGCGCATGACGGCGGCAAAATTGTCCCATTGCTTTTGCTCTGCCGAGGTAATCTTCAACTGCGCGTGCAATTGGTTGATGCGGCGCTCGACCCGCTCCTCCATGGTTTTCCCGCTGAGAGAGGTCGTCGCCGGAGCGGCAACACCGGGCGGCGGCGCCGCGGCCTGCGGCATCGTCGCGGGCGCCTTTGTCGCTTGAGCGACCGCCAGTCCCGGCATCGACAGGAGCGCAGCAACGGCGACGGAGGCGAGCTGGGTCGAAAGGTTGATCTTCATCGCAAGCAATCCCTGGATTGATGGTGCATCGGGGTGATCGTCGAAGCGGTGGCTCAGTCAGCGGTAATAGCCGTAATAAACGGCCGGCGGCGGCGCGTAGTAGTTGTAGGGCACGCTGCCGTAATAGACGGGCGGCGGCGCGTAATAGTATGGGGCATAACCGCCCGACGCGACGGCGGCGCCGAGCCCGAAGCCGAGCAGCCCGCCTGCGATCGCTGCACCGACAGCGTTGCCGTCGCCGCCGCCGTGATGATGCCAATGGCCGCGGCCGTGCCATTCGGCGTGCGCGAGAGGTGCCGTCGCCAATCCCGCGATCAGCGCCGCGGGCAAGACGTATGCACGATGTTTCATGGTCTCTGCTCTCTCGTGGCTGTTTCTGAGCAAACTGCCACGCGCGGCGGCGAGTTCCCCGCGAGCAGCACGCTCAGAGATGAACGCCGCGATCGAGCAGCAGCGCGGTATATTCATGGGCGGTGAGGCCGAGCGCCTGCGCCCGCGCCAACCGCGCCAGCGCGATCTCGCGCGGCGGTGTGCGCCACGCCGCCCGATGCGCCTTGCGCCAGCAGAACAGCCGCCAGCCGGCCCCGGGGTCGAGCGGCGGGCCGCCGTTATGGCCGAGTCCGGGTGCCGCTGTGCCGATGTCGTCGGGAAACATGATCGGATCGCCGAGCAAGAAGCGTGCCGATCGCCGTCGATGCCGGGCCGCGATGCCGGGCCGCGATGCCGGGCCGCGATGCCGGGCCGCGGTGCCGGGCCGCGATGTCAGACCGGCGGCAGCAAGGCCGCGGCGACGCGGCGCCCCTCGGCGACCAGGATATTGTAGGTCCGGCACGCCGCCCCGGTATCCATCGGCTCGAGCGCGATGCCAGCTTGGCGCAACGCGGCGCGCAGCGATGGTGCGACCGCGGTCATCCGGCGGCCGAGCCCGAGCAGCAGGATCTGCACATCGCGCCCGAGGATTGGGTCGAAGCTCTCACAGGTCACATCGGCGGGGCTCGCAACCGACCACGCTATGGTCTCGTCGGGAAGCACGAGGACCGCACCCGGCCAGATCACACCGCTGATGCGAAATCCGCTCGGCCCGTAGCGTTCGACCAGCTGGCGACCGGGAGGAACGAGCGGAGTCAGCTCCATCGCCGGCGCGCGCGGGTCAGCGCGCCCGCGACGGCGCCCCGGCCGCGGGCTCGCCCGAGCGCCCGATCGCGGCGCGGTTCGGGCGCACGTAGTAGAGGATGGGGGCGGCGATAAACAGCGACGAATAGGTGCCGATCACGACGCCCCACAGCATCGCGATGCTGAACCCGCGCAGCACCGGGCCGCCGAGGAACAGCAGCGACAATACCGCCAAGGCCACGGTGCTGACGGTCAGGATCGTGCGCGACAAGGTCTCGTTGAGCGCGAGGTTGATCAGGTCGCGCAACGGCATCGTGCGGTATTTGCGCATCGCCTCGCGCACCCGGTCGTAGATCACCACGGTGTCGTTGACCGAATATCCGGCGACGGTCAGGATCGCAGCCAAGGTGGTCAGGTCGAATTCGAGGCGCAGCAGCGCAAAGAGGCCGACCGTCGTCAGCACGTCGTGCAGGGTCGAGACCATGCCGCCGACGCCGAACTGCCACTCGAAACGGAACCAGATGTAGACGGCAATGGCAAAGAGGGCGAGCACGGTGGCGATGACCCCGGCGCGGATCAGCTCGCTGCCGACACTCGGGCCGACGACCTCGACCCGGCGGTATTGGACGCCGGCGCCCAGCGCCTTGCGCGCCAGAGCCACCGCCTTTTCCTGCGCGGCGTCGCCGCCGGGCTGGCGCGGCAGTCGGATCAACACATCGGTCGGCGGCCCGAAACCTTGCAGCGACGCCTCGCCAATATGGAGCGCATCGAGCTTTTGCCGCATATCGGCGAGGTTGGCGGGGCCCGTCGTCGAACGTACCTCGATCAAGGTGCCGCCGACAAAATCGATGCCGTAATTGAGCCCGAGCGTCAGAAACAGCACGACCGAAGCCGTAGTCAGAAACGCCGAGAAGGCAAAGCCGAGCTTGTGCCACGCCATAAAGTCGATGGTCCGCGTGTGGCGGATGACGATCAGCGGCCTCAGCATCGGCGGCGAGCCATAAGAAAAGCGCGGCAAGTCAAATCGGTATCGCCTTTGGTTTCCATTGCCGCACCCAGGTGACGATCAGCAGGCGGGTCACCAGGATCGCGGAAAAGAGCGAGGTCAGCACCCCGATGCTGAGGGTGACGGCAAAGCCTTTGACCGGACCGGAGCCGAGCCAGAACATCAGGGCGCCGGCGACGAGGGTCGTCACATGGCTGTCGAGGATCGTGCCGAAGGCGCGCTTGAACCCGGCTTCGAGCGAGGACAGCATGGTCCGCCCGCTGCGCAATTCCTCGCGGATGCGCTCGTAGATCAGCACATTGGCATCGACCGCCATGCCCATGGTCAAGGCGATACCGGCGATGCCGGGCAAGGTCAAGGTCGCGCCGAGCAAGGACAGGGCAGCCAGCATCAGGCACAAATTGAAGAACAGCGCGATGTCGGCAAAGATGCCAAACAATCCGTAAAACAGGACCATAAAGACCACGACCAGCGTCACCCCGACGATGCTGGCCAATGCCCCGGCATGGATCGAATCGGCGCCGAGGTCGGGGCCGACAGTGCGCTCTTCGAGGATCGTGATCGGCGCCGGCAGCGCGCCGGCACGCAGCAGCAGCGCCAGATCGCTCGCCGATTGCACGGTGAAGCTGCCGGAGATGATGCCCGAGCCGCCGAGGATAGCCTCGCGGATGACCGGGGCGCTGATCACCTTGTTGTCGAGCACGATGGCAAAGGGCTTCCCGACATTCTCACGGGTCGCCTCGCCAAAGCGGCGCGCGCCGATCGCGTCGAAGCGAAAGCTGACGACCGGCTCGTTGTTCTGGAAGGTCGGCTGCGCATCGACCAGCGTGTCGCCGCCGACCATGACCCGGCGCCGCACGACATAGGCATCGGGGCCGACCCGTGACCCGTTCCGTTCCGCCGCCGGCAGGATCTCGTCGCCGGCCGGCAGATGGCCGGCACGCGCCTGCTCGACCGAGGCGCCGGTGTCGACCATCTGGAAGCTCAGCTTGGCGGTGCGGCCGAGCAGCGACTTGACGTGCTCGGGATCGTCGACCCCCGGCAATTGCACCAGGATGCGGTTTTCGCCCTCGCGCTGAATTTGCGGCTCCTTGATGCCGGTCTCGTCGATGCGGCGGCGGATGATCTCGATCGATTGGTCCACCGCCTGGCGCCGCTTCGCCTCGGTCGCGACCGTGCTGAAGGCGACTGTTCCGGCCCCGTCGCCGGCGATCGTCACGGTCAGGTCGGGGTCGATCTTGCGCAACGCGTCGCGCGCCGCCTCGATCGTTGCCGGATCGCGCAGCTTGAAGGTGATCGCCGCACCTTGGACCTCGAGGCCGGTATAGCCGATGTTCGCGTTGCGCAACGCGTTTCTGACGTTGTCGATGATCGCGTTGAGCCGGTCGCGCTGGGCGGCGGCGACATCGACCTCCAACAGCAGATAGGAGCCGCCGCGAAGATCGAGGCCGAGCGACACCTGCTTGTGCGGCACCGCTTCGGGGAGCTTCGCCAAAAACGCCGGGTTGAACAGGTTCGGCAATGACAGCAGCACCCCCAATGCGCAAACCGCGCAGATCAGGATCACTTTCCAATTGGCGAAATAGAGCATGCTATGGCCGTATCCGGTCGCCGGTCGTGGCGGTCCGAGGCCCAAAAAGGCCCCTTGCCCGGACACGATCTGGGCATCCACGTCTTGAGGCAGCGCGAGGCGAACCGCAGCAGGACATAGATGGCCGGGTCAAGCCCATGGATGTCCGGTTCAGAAAGGGGTGCAACTTCAGAATGGTCGCCAGCGACACCGACACAATCACAAACTCCCCTTGCCCGGACTTGATCCGGGCATCCATATCTTGGCGACCGCGATGTCCGGCTCAAAAAAGCCGTGGGTGGCCGGGTCAAGCCCGGCCACGGGGATGAGTGATGCACGTTTTGACGAGCGACGCAGGCCGCCCAACCGCGTTGGCATCACTCCTTGGTCTCCGCTTTGGCGCGGGTTTGGTCTTTTTGCCGGGCGGCTTCGCGCGCCGCACCGGGGTCGGGCTTGGCGAGGACATTGGTGATCGTGCTGCGCACCACGCGCACGCGCACGCCATCCGCAATGTCCAGGCTCACTTCCTCGGGGCTCTCGACCCGCACCACGGTGCCGATGATGCCGCCGCCCGTCACGACTCGGTCGCCGCGGCGCAATGCCGCGAGGGTCGCCCGGTGATCCTTGGCCTTGCGCTGCTGCGGGCGGATCAACAGGAAATAAAAGACGACAAAGATCAGCACCAGCGGCAGAAACTGCAGCGCGTTCTGGCTGTCGAGCAGCCCTTGCAGACCCGTCGTTTGCGCATAGGCCGTGGAAATCAGCATCGAGCGGCATCCCGAGGACCATCCGCCGCTTCCCCACGAAGGGCGCGGCAGCGAGCGGATTGGTACGCGATGCCCGGTTAAAGAGCAATGGGCGGGCGCGCGCTGATTTCTTGTGCGGCCCGCCCCATGGTAGGGTCCGCCGCCCTGCGCCCGAGGTTGCAAATTCCCGCTATGACCGATCCTGATTTGACGCCGTTGCTGCGGCGGATCGCCGATGCGCTCGAACGCCTGGCGCCGGCGCCGCCGCAGCCGATCGATCTCGACGCCGCCGATGCCTTTGTCTGGCATGCCGACCGCCTGGCGCTGGAGCCGGTCGAGGCGGTGAACCGAGTGGAGATCGGGCTGTTGCGCGGGATCGACCGGGTGCGCGACATCCTGCTGGCCAATACCGAGAGGTTCGCCGCCGGATTGCCGGCCAACAACGTGCTGCTGTGGGGTGCGCGCGGCACCGGCAAAAGCTCGCTGGTCAAAGCCGCGCACGCCGCCGTCAACGCCAAAAGGCCGCGCGCCCTCGCCCTCGTCGAGATCCATCGGGAGGACATTCCGAGCCTGCCGCGCCTCTTGGCGCTGCTGCGGCCGGTGTCGCGGCGATGCCTGCTGTTTTGCGACGATCTGTCGTTCGACCAGCACGACACCAGCTTCAAATCGCTAAAGGCGGTGCTCGAAGGCGGGATCGAAGGCCGGCCGGCGAACGTCGTGCTTTATGCGACATCGAACCGCCGCCATCTGATGCCGCGCGACATGATCGACAACGAGCGCTCGACCGCGGTCAATCCGGCCGAGGCGGTCGAGGAGCAGGTCTCGATGTCGGACCGGTTCGGGTTGTGGCTCGGCTTTCACAATGTCGACCAGCCGACCTACCACGCGATCGTGCACGGCTATGCCGAACGCTACAGCCTCGCCTTGCCTGGGGGGCAGCTCGAAGCCGAGGCCAACGAGTGGTCGATCACCCGCGGCTCACGCTCGGGCCGGGTCGCGTGGCAATTCATCCAGGACCTCGCCGGCCGGCTCGGCAAGCCGCTCGCCTGAGACGCGCCGGCGCCAGCCGGGCGGCTCGGTCAGCCGGATCGCGGGTCTTTGGCTTCGGCGGTCGGCAGAGGTGCGAGATACTCGCGCGGATCGACCGGCTTGTTGCCGCGGCGCAGCTCGAAATGGAGCTGCGGCTCGCCGACATTGCCGGTCGAGCCGACGCGGGCGATGACCTGGCCCTTTGCCACTTTTTGCCCGGGCTTGACCAGCATCATGTCGCAATGGGCGTAGGCGGTGATCCAGCCATTGGGGTGCTTGACCAGGATCAGATTGCCATAGCCGCGCAGCTCGTTGCCGGCATAGGCGACGACGCCGCCATCGGCCGCTTCGACCGCGGCGCCGCGTGGGGCGGCGATGTTGATCCCGTCGTTATGGGTGCCGCCCGGCCCCGCGCCGAAACCCTCCAAGACATGACCGCGAACGGGCCACAAAAAGGCGGCGTTGCCGTGCCGCGCCGGGGGCGGTGCTGGCGGGGGCGGTGCTGGCGTGGGCGATGCCGCGGCGACAGATTTTTCTTGCGAGGGTGGTGCATTGGCCGGCCCCGGCGCCGCCGGTTTGCCATGCACCGGGGTTTCAGCCTCGGCTTGCGAGCTGGCGGGCGGCGGAGAAAGGCTGTCGGGTTTTGCCGGCGGTGCAGCCCGCTCGGGCTTGGCGAGCGGCGGCAGCGGGCGATCGAGTGGGATCGGCTGACCAGCTTCGGGGGACCGCGATGCAAGCGCGGCCGGATGCCGCGCCGGCGCAGCTTCCGGCCTTGAAGACAAAGGTTCGGGCTGTGGCGGCGGCAGCGCGGCGACAGCGACCGGCGCCGAAGGAGGCGCCGCCGCAACGGCGGCAAGCGCCGGTAGACCGGCCGGCGCACCCATATCGCCGGCGGGGCCGCCGCCCAGGACGACCCCCGGGACGACCCCCGGGACGACCAAAGTGGCGCCGGCGATGATCCTGTAGGGCGGCGAGAGGTGATTTGCCTCGGCGATCGCCTGCATCGGCACGTGATGGTCGAGCGCGATCCGCGACAAGGTCTGGCCCGGCTCGACCGTGACGGTGATCGATGGCGGCTCCGGCGGAAGCCCGCCATTGACCAGCGGAGCCGGTCCGGTCCGCGAGCTGCACCCGGCCAGCAACCCGATCGCAGCCGCGGCCATTGCGGCGGCGATGCGGCACCTTGCGCCTTTCGCTTTTGCCATGCATTCCCCCTGCACGCCCCCGACGCGCAAAGAACAGCGCTATTTGGTACCCTCGGCAGAAATCATGTCAAGCCCTTGTCCCGGCGCGGCCCGGCAGCCCGGCAACGAGCGGGACAAACCGCACGCCGCCGAGCTCTTCGGTTTCGATCCCGTGCTCGCCGCGGCGGATACGCAACAGCTGCTGATCGCGGTGCTCGTCGCCGACCGGCACGACCAGCACGCCCCCCGGCGCCAAGCCGTCGACCAGCGCCGCCGGTATGTCGGGCGCCGCAGCGGTCACGATGACGCGGTCATAGGGCAATTGTTCGGGCCAGCCCTTGCCGCCGTCGCCGACGCGGCAAACGATGTTGCGCAGCCGCAGCTCGGCAAAGCGACGCTCGGCCTCGACCACCAAGCCGCGATGCCGCTCGATCGAGAACACCCGGCGGCAGAGCCGGGCCAGCACCGCGGTCTGATAGCCGGAGCCGGTGCCGATCTCGATTGCGTTGCTGCGCTCCCCCAGCAGGAGGCTTTCGGTCATCAACGCCACGACATAGGGTTGGCTGACCGTCTGCCCTTCACCAATCGGCAAGGCGATATTGTCATAGGCCCGATCGGCGAATTGCGCCGGCACAAACCGTTCGCGCGGTGTCTTTTCGATCGCGCCCAAGACGCGCGGGTCACCGATCCCGGCGCGGCGCAGCTCCATCAGGAGCCGCAGCTTTTTTTGGACGAGGCCGGGCTCGGGGACGGCCTCAGCCATTGGCGGCGATGACCTTCCGGCCGCCCATATAGGGCTGCAGCACCGGCGGGATCGACACGCTGCCGTCCTCATGCTGGAAGTTTTCGAGGATCGCGATCAGAGCGCGGCCGATGGCGAGGCCGGAGCCGTTCAACGTGTGCACCGGCAGGGTGCCACGCCCCGCGGCCGGACGATAGCGCGCCTGCATTCGCCGCGCCTGGAAGGCGCCGCAATTCGAGCAGCTCGAAATCTCGCGATAGGCTCCCTGCCCCGGTAGCCAGACCTCGATGTCGTAGGTCTTTTGCGCGGCAAAGCCCATGTCCCCGGTCGACAACACGACGACGCGATAGGCGAGCCCGAGCTGGCGCAACACCTCCTCGGCGCAACGGGTCATGCGCTCGTGCTCGGCCGGCGAATCGTCGGGCCGGGTGACCGAAACCAGCTCGACCTTCATGAACTGGTGCTGCCGGATCATGCCGCGCGTGTCCTTGCCCGCAGCCCCGGCTTCGGATCGAAAGCACGGGGTCCAGGCGGCAAAGCGCAGCGGCAACGCCGCCTCGTCGAGGATTTCGCCGGCGACGAGGTTGGTCAGCGGCACCTCGGCGGTCGGGATCAGCCAATAGCCGTTCTCGGTGCGGAACAGATCCTCGGCGAATTTCGGCAATTGCGCGGCGCCAAACACCGCCTCGTCACGCACCAAAAGCGGCGGCGACACCTCGCTGTAGCCGAACTCGGTGGTGTGCAGGTCGAGCATGAATTGCGCGAGCGCGCGTTCGAGCCGGGCGAGCGCGCCCGACAGCACGACAAAGCGCGAGCCCGACAATTTGGCGGCGCGGGCGAAATCCATCATGCCCAGTCGCTCGCCGATCGCCTCGTGCGGCAAGGGGGCGAAGTCGAGCAACGGGGGCTCACCGATGCGGCGCAGCTCGCGATTGGCGCGCTCGTCCGCTCCGTCCGGCACGTCATCGGCCGGGAGATTGGGCAGTCCCGTTAGAATCGTATCGATTTCAGCGCGCAGTCGCGGCCGGAGTTGCGCTGCCGCCTCTAGCGCCGCCTTTTCCTCGGCGAGCCTTACCGGCGCCGATTGTATCAATGGTTCCGCCGGGATTCCCTGAGCCTTGAAAGCAGCGATTTCTTTTGAAAGTCGGTTTCGATTGGCCTGTGCCTCTTGGACGCGGGTCTCAGTGGCGCGCCAGGCGTGATCGAGTGCCAGAATTTCGTCGGCGCGAGGCGCCAGCCCGCGGCGCGCCAGGCCGCGGTCGAATTCGGCCGGGTGATCGCGGAGCCATCTCAGATCGTGCATCGCCCTTGTCATGCCCGGCTCGTCCCGGGCCTCTCCTGGATCACCGGGTCACGCCCGGCGATGACGAAACGGAATGTCGTGGGACATGAGCCTGCTCATATAAGGGACCGGCAACGGCGCGTCCATGCGCCCGGGGCATGCGCCCGGGGCATGCGCGCAGGGCTCACTCGCCGGCAGCGGGCTTGGCTTTGCCGGCAAGCTCGGCTTCCTCCTCCGCTTCGCGTTTGGCGCGCGCCTTCTCGACCATGCGGCAGGACACGATCGACGCCTCGAACAAGACGATCAACGGGATCGCCAGGCTCGTCTGGCTGATGATGTCGGGTGGGGTGAGCACCGCCGCGACGACGAACATGATGACGATCGCATAGCGCCGCTTCGAGGCTAGGCCGGCCGCGGTCACCAACCCGACCCGCGCCATCAGAGTCAGCAGCACCGGCAGCTGAAACGCCACGCCAAAGGCGAGCAGCAAGGTCATCACCAAAGACAAATATTCGTTGACCTTGGCCTCGAGGACGATCGGCAGGGTGCCGGGGCCGCCAGGCAATTCGAAGCTGACAAAAAACCGCCACGCATATGGGATCACGACAAAATAGGCGAGAGACGCACCCATCGCGAACAGCACCGGGGTGGCGAATATGTAGGGGAAGAAGGCGCGGCGTTCTGTTTTGTAGAGGCCGGGGGCGATGAATTTCCAAAGCTGCACCGCCACGATCGGGAAGGAAAGGAACAACGCGGCCCAAAACGAAACCCTGACATAGGTGAAAAAGGCCTCGGTTAGCCCGGTATAGATCAGATGCCGGCCGGTCTGGCCGTGAAAGATCACGGCCAGCGGGTGCACCAGAAAGCCGTAGATGCGGTACTTGAACTGATAGCAGACGAGGAACGCGACCATGATCGCGCCGATCGCCCACATCAGCCGGTTGCGCAACTCGATCAGGTGATCGAGCAGCGGCATTCGGCCGCCTTCGAGCTCGGCTTCGTGATCCTCCTCATCGGCCATCGCGCACCCCTACGGCTTTGGCGGCGCGGCGTCGTGGGCACAGCCGTCGGATGCCGCCGGCAATGCTGCGGGCTCGGGATGGGGCGGATCGGCCCGGAGCGGATCGGCCTGGGGCGGATCGGCCGGGGGCGGATCGGCCGGGGCCGGCTCGGCGGGCGGCGCGGTCTCCGGCGGGGCAATTTCCGCCGCCTCGGCCGCGTCCCGAACGATGTGTTCCGACGCCGGTGGTGCCGCTGGCTCGCCGGGCTCGGCAAAGCTCGGCAGCTCGGGAGGCTGCAAGCTTTCGTGCAGGCTCCCGGTCGGGTCGATCGTCTGCCGGAACTCGTGCTCGATATCGAGCTCGCTGGCTTTTTTGAGATCCTGGCGGATCTCGTCGAGCTCGGCTTCGCGGATCATCTGGTCGATGCTGCTCTGAAACTCGCGCGACAAGGTCCGCGCTTTGCGCACCCAATAACCGGCGACACGCAGCGCCTTCGGCAGGTCCTTCGGCCCGATAAAAACGAGCGCCACGACACCGATCAACATTAATTCCGACCAGCCCAAATCAAACAGCATCGGACCCCGAATCACCCTCAAAAACAGTCGTCACCCAAGCGCCGCCGGGCATCGCGATGATGTCAGAACCGGCCGATCCCGGCAATCTCGGCCGCCGCGCCCTAGCCCGAGACGGTGATGTGGCTGCGAAAGCTGAGCGGGTCGGCGATATGGCGGATCGGCTCCAAGCTGCCGCCGGTGCCGCGCACGATGATCGTGCCGTAGCCAAAAATACGGCCGGGAATGGTCTGGTCGACATCGACGCTTTCGACCTTCGAGCGGTTCATCTCGAGCGTATGGCGGGCGAGCAGCCCGGTTTTGTAGATGACGCGATGATCGGTGACGGCGAGCTCGGTGGTCGTGCGGCGGAGAAAGGCGCGCAGCCCGGCAGACAGCGCGAGCAAGGCAAAGATCGCCGCCGCAATCCACAGCGCGAGGCTGACATTGGGTTTGTCGGCGACAAAGCTCGTCCCGATCGCCAGAGCGACGGCGATGATCACCAGCACGACCGCCCGCCCATAGATCAGCCAATGCAGCCGCGTCGCGTAGACGACCGTTTCTCCTGGCTGCAGCACCCGTGAGACGTAGCGCATCGCTGCGGGCATCCTTGTCGCCGAACATTGCCTTATAGCACAAGGATGCGGGCGCTCTCAGAGGGGTTGCCGGCCGGCGGCCGGGTCACGCGCCCAACGCCGCCTTATAGGCGCGCACCGCCGCGGAGAAGCCGATGACGAGGGCGTCGGCCGTCAATTCATGACCGATCGACGCCTCGGCGAAGCCCGGCAACGCGGCAACAAGCGGCGGCAGGTTATCGAGATTGAGGTCGTGGCCGATATTGACGGTCAGCCCCAGCTCGGCGGCGCGCGCAGCGGTGGCGGCGCAACTCTGCCGCAGCGCGGCAGGCTCGCCGGCACGAAATGCCGCAGCATAGGAGCCGGTGTAGATCTCGATGCCGTCGGCACCGGTATTGTGCACCGTGGCGACCATGGCCGGGTCGGGGTCGACAAACAGGACCACGCGGCAGCCGAGCGGCTTCAGCTCGGCCAGCGCCCGGTCGATCAGGCGGTGCTCGGCGGCGTCGAGCTTCCAGCCTTCCTCGGAGGTCAGCACGCCCGGCGCATCGGGCACCAGGGTGCATTGCTCCGGCTTGACCGCGGCGACGAGATCGAGCAGCCGCCGGTCGGGATAGCCTTCGATGTTGAGCTCGAACGCCGGGCGCCACGGCCGCATCATCTCGCAGACGGCAAAGACGTCGTCGGCCCGGATATGGCGCTCGTCCGGCCGGGGATGCATGGTCAGCCCATCCGCCCCTGCATCATGCGCCATCCGGCCGAAGCGCCGCACATCCGGCACGCCGGTCCGGCGCGAGTTGCGCAACAGCGCAATCTTATTGAGATTGACGCTGAGACGGGACATCCGCGGGCGCTGCACCAAAGCGACAGGCGGGTCGGCTTCCGCAGCCATGCCGGCAGCCGAGCCGTTCAGCCACGCCGTTCAGCCACGCTTAAGCTGCTGCAAGAGCTTCTCGGCGTCGGCCTTGTCGGCAAAAGACGCCCCCGAAGCCAGCAGCTTCTCCAGCATCGCTTGGGCGTCGCCGGCGCGCCCGGCGCGGTTCAGCGCCACCGCGAGGTGATACTGGATCGCCGGATCGGTCGGCGCCGAGACATTGGCGGCGGTCAGATACGTGACCGCTTTGCCGGTATCGCCCTGGGCCAGCAGGATCCAGCCAAAGGTGTCGTCGATCTGCGGCGCGCTCGGCGCCGCGGCGACCGCCCGTTGGGCCAGCTCATAGGCTTTTGTCAGGTCACCTTTTTGCTGATAGAGCCATGCCAGATTGTTCAGCACCGCGGGGTCGGCCGGGCGCGCGGCGAGCAGCCGGGTATATCGGGCGGTGGCGGCGTCGTGCTTTTTCGCGTCGAGGTACAGCGCAGCCAAGGCCATTTGGAGGGCGTAGCTGCTCGGGTCGGTTTTGAGACGATCGTTCAGCACCGCCTCGGCTTTCGCCTCGTTGCCGGTTTCGGTGTAGAGCCGGGCGAGGCCGACCCGCAGATTGTTGTCGGCGGGCCGCGCCGCCAGATCCTTTTCGAGCAGCGCGATCGCCTCTGCGCCTTTGCCGGCCTTCTGGTACAGATCGGCCGATACCAGATCGTAAATTGAGCTGCCCGGATCGTCCTTGGCGAAAGCTTGCGCTTTTGCAATCCCCGCCGACAACCCGCCGGTCTCGTCCTCGACCCGGATCAGGTCGGATTTGATCGAGGCGTTCTTCGGGTCGCGGGCGAGCGCTGCCTGCAGCACGTCCCGCACCTGATTGTAGTTTTTGGCTGTGTTCAGCGTCGACAGATAGCGGCTCAGGATCAGCGCGGAATTCGGCGCGAGCGCATAGGCGCGTTTGTAGGTGGCAGCGGCGGCTGCGGTGTCGCCGGCGCCAAACTGGGCTCGCGCCTGGGCATCGAGCACATCGACATTGCTGGGAAATTTTGCCGCGAGCTGGTCGGCGGTCGCCGTCGCGTTCTTCCAGTCCTGGCGCATGCCGTAGAAGTTGATCAGCTTGAGCCCCGGCGCCGGGTCGTTCGGCGCGGCGGTGCGCGCTCGCGCGATAACGTCGGTCGCCACGGACCATTTCTTTTGGTTGATCGCGACATCGGCCAGCCCGAGCATGGCTGCGACGTCGTCCGGCTTTTGCGCGAGCACTTCGTTATAGACCCGATCGGCGTCGGCTGGACGCCCGGTCGCGAGATAGAGCGGGGCGAGAACCATGCGCGCCGCGATGTTTTTCGGGTCGGCCTTCAACCGGCTGGTCAGCGTCGCCTCGGCTTTGGCGAAATCGCCGACCCGGATGTAGTCGCGAGCGAGAGTGACCACGGTCGCGTCATCGCCAGGTCGGGCCGCCGCCGCCTTTTCGAGCAGCGCGACGGCGTCGGTGATCCTTCCGGCCTTTTCGTAGAGCCCTGCTGCCGCCAGATCGTAGGCGCCGTTAGCCGGGTCGTCCTTGGCGTATCCGCCTGCCTTGGAGATCGCCGCATCCAAACCGTCGGCTTGCGCGGTGGCGCGGATCAAGTCGAGCTTCAGCGAGGTGCTCTTGGGGTTTTTATCGACCGCGGCCTGCAGAACGCCCTGCGCTTCGCGGAAATATTTGGCCGAGTCGAGCAGCGTTATATAGCGCGCCAAGGCTTGCGGCGCGTCAGGCGCAAGCTCGTAGGCCCGCTTATAGCTGGAGATTGCGCCGTTGACGTCGCCGGCGCCGAGCTGGGCCTGGCCTTCTGCTTCCAGCACCGCAACATCCGAAGGAAATTGAATGCTGACCGCGCTCGCGGTCGATTTCGCGTTGGTCCAATCCTGACGCAGCTCATAGAGACGGACCAGCGCAAGACCGGGCGCCGGGTCGTTTGGCGCGGCGGTACGTGCACGGTTGAGCTGGTCCATCGCCTCCGCCCACTTTTTCTGCGCTATGGCGACATCCGCCAGCCCCAGCATCGCCGTGACCTCGCCGGGCTTCTGCTTGAGCCAGTCATCATAGATTTTCTTGGCATCGTCCGGGCGCGACGTCGCCAGATAAAGCTGCGCCAGATCGCGCAGCGCGGGCGCGAACCCGGGCTGCTTTGCCAAAGCGGCGCGAAGCGCCGTCTCGGCCCCGGAATTGTCGTGCTGGGCAACATGCACCATGCCCGACAGCGTCAGGTAAAGCGGGTTGTTGGCGTCGCGCTTGATCAGCGCTGCCACCACATTGGCGGCCTTGTCGACCTGGCCTGCGCGCAATTGGCTCAGCACCAGGGTGGGGCCGGCGACGGTCGCGCCGGCCTCGGTATCGAACACGCGCTCGAGCTCGGCAAGTCCTTGCTTGCTCTGGCCGGCGCTGATTTGGGAAAGCGCGACGCGCGTCTCGATCGTCGGGTTCTTGGGTTCGAGCGAGGCGGCCTTTTCGAACTGCTGCAACGCAAGGTCCGGTTTGCCGGCCGCAACATAGGCATTGCCCAGCAAGGTGATCGATTGCGCATCCGACGGCGACTTTGCCACCACCGGCTTTAGATATTCGATCGCACGGGCGGGCGCCCGTTGACGCAGCGCCGCCGTCGCGATCAGCCGGGCCGCCCGAGGATCGTTGGGGACACGCGCGAGATATTTTTGCAGAAGCGTTTCCGCCTGTGCATATTGCCCGAGCTCGAACTTTGTCGCGCCTGCGAGATAGTAGCCGCCGACAAATCTTGGGAAAATGGGCGCCAGTTGTTCGAATATTCTATCCGCCTGAGTGTAGTCTTTCTTTTTGGCAAATTCCAGACCGCGCAGATAATTCGCCATGAAATTGTTAGGGTTGGCTTTGAGAATCGGGTCTAGATCCTCGTCGGCGGCTTGAAATTTGCCCTGTGAAATGTTCAGCTGGGCGCGGTTCAGGCGGACCGGGGCGTTTTTCGGATCAATTTTGAGCGCGGCGTCAAAGCGGCTCATCGCACCAGCCTGATCGCCTTGTCTGATCAGCATCTCGCCTTTGACCTGAAGCGCCTCGATCGACCGCGGATCGGCGGCGATGGCCTCGTCGACCAATTTGTTGGCCTCGGCCGGATTGGCTGCCGACAGAAACCGTGCCAACGCGATCTTGGGCGGCACCGCCTTCGGATCGAGCCGCACGGCGTCGCGCAGCATGGCTTCGGCCTTTTTGAGGTCGTGCTGGCCGGCCGACGCCAACCCCAGCGCCAACCGCAGCTGGCTTTCCACCGCCGCCGGGCGGTTGCCGGGCTGGATCAGGTTGACGACATCGGCGAACTTGCTTTGACGCAGCAGCGCATCGGCCAATACCGGCAAATAATCCGCCTCTGCGCCATTGCGCTCGCGGGCGGCGCGCGCCTCCCGCTCTGCCGAGACCGGATCGCCGAGGCTCAGATACACCTTGGCGAGCTTGACCCGGATCTGCGGATCCTGCGGCGCTTCGCGAACCGCGTTGCGCAGCTCGATCTCCGCCGCTTTCAGGTCGCCTTTGACGATATCCTGGTCGGCGGCTTTGACCGAGGCGGGCGATTCCTTGGCGAGCGCCACCATCGGGGCGGTGACGGCGATCACCGCTCCGATCGCGGCGCAACGCCATCCCAAGAGGTATCGAGCGTGGCGCATTGCGCCCTCCTTCCCGGCGCAGCAGACGCTCAGAGATCGACCCCGAGCTGGTGCTGCTGCATCAAATCATAAAGAGTGGGGCGGCTGATCCCTAAGAGCTTTGCCGCCTTCGACAAGTTCGAGCCGGCCTGAGCGAGCGCCAGCTGAATGACTTCGCGCTCGGCACGCGCCCGCGCGCTGCGGATGTCGAGCAGCTTGGCGTCGTCACCGGCAGTCGAAAGGTCGAGATCGGCGGCTGTCAGCAACGGCCCGTCGGTCATCACGACAGCACGTTTGACGCGGTTTTCGAGCTCGCGGACATTTCCCGGCCACGGGTGGTCCTTGATCGCCGCCAGCGCCGAAGGGCCGATCCCGCGCGCCAGGCGCCCGTATTCGTCGGCAAAGCGCCGCAAAAAATAGCTGGCGAGAACGACTGCGTCGGCCGGCCGCTCGCGCAGCGGCGGGACCCACACCTTGACCTCGTTCAGCCGATAATAGAGATCCTCGCGAAACCGCCCCGCGGCCATCATCCGGTCGAGGTCTTGGTTGGTGGCGCAGACGATGCGGACATCCACCTGCACCGGCCTGCGCCCGCCGACCCGCTCGACAATCTGGTCCTGCAAGAAGCGCAGCAGCTTGACCTGCATCGGCAACGGCACGTCGCCGATCTCATCGAGAAACAAGGTGCCGTGATTGGCGCTTTCGATCTTGCCGATACTTTGCTTGACGGCGCCGGTGAAGGCGCCTTTTTCATGACCGAACAGCTCGCTTTCGAGCAACGTCTCGGGGATCGCCGCACAGTTTATCGGCACAAAAGGAGCGCCGGCGCGACGGCTGAGGCGGTGAACCGCCCGCGCCAGCAGCTCTTTTCCCGTGCCGCTCTCGCCGAGCAGCAGAATCGTCACATCGGTGGGCGCGATCTTCTCGATGTCGCGCAGCACCTTCAGCATCGCCGGGCTCGTCGCGATGATCCCGTCGATCGGCGAGGCCCCCGACACTTCGTTGAGCCTGCGGTTTTCGGCCTCGAGCTCGAACATTTGCTCGGCCCGGCCGACGATCATCTGCAAGACCTCGATGTCGATCGGCTTTTGGTAAAAGTCGTAGGCGCCGAGCGCGATCGCCCGCAAGGCGTGCTCGCGGGTCTCGTTGCCGGTGGCGATGATGACTTTAGTCGCCGGCGCGATCTCGCGGATCTCGGTCAAGGTCGCCAAACCCTCGGAAGCGCCGTCGGGGTCGGGCGGCAGACCGAGATCGAGAATAGCGACCGGCACCGGCTGCCCTTTGATGATGCTGATCGCCTCCTCGCGGCTGGCGGCGGGATGCACCTTGTGGTCGGAAAACGCCCAGCGAAGCTGGCGCAAAAGCCCGGCATCATCATCGACGATCAGCAACGGGCGGGCCGGCGCCGACATGTTCATCTTATGCCGCAGCGGACCGAGCCGCCGCCTCCTGTTCGAGCACCAGGGGCAGGATCACTCGCATCGTCGTCCCCTCGCCCGGCTTGGAAATGACTTCGAGATCGCCACCGGCCATTCGAATCAGCTCGCGCGTCTGAAAGACCCCGATCCCGTAGCCGCCCGATTTGGTCGAGCGAAACGGCAAAAACAACTCGTCGCGAATAAAAGCAGCGCCCATCCCGGGGCCCTGGTCGGCGACGTCGATAACGCACTGACCGCCGCGGCGGTGCCTGGAAATGGTGACGCGATCACCCGGACACGACGCTTCGATCGCATTCTGCACCAGCTGGGCCAGCGCCGAGCGCAGCCGATCGGGGGCGATCGCAACCCGTCGCCCGCCTCCATCATTTGGCGGTTCGATCCGCACCGACCCGTCGGGGAACTCGACCGCAAGGGCCGCGATCACGCCATCCGGATCGACCATGGGCGGCGGCTGGGCGGCGCCGTCGGCTTTGAGCTGGCCAAGCAGATGGTTCATCCGCCCGACCGCGTCCTCGACGGTTTTCAGCATGTCGCGGCGAAATTCGGGGTCGTCGATGTAGCGGCGCGCGTTGGATACGATCAGACCGAGCTGGCTCGCGAGATTTTTGATGTCGTGAACGACAAAGGCGAAGCGCTTGCTGTATTCGGTCAGCAGCTCGCCGTCGCGCAGCTCGCGCGTCGAGCGCTCCTCGGCAAGATAGCTGGCCGCCTGACGACCCGCCGCGCGCAACAACTCGAACGCCTCCCAATCGAGGGTGACCGCATGCGTGGGCCGATTGAGCAGCACAAAACCGACAATTTCGCGGCGATGCGACAGCGGCACCGCCAGCCAAGCGGCGGCCGAGCCCGGCGGCCAATGTTCGGCGCCGGTGTCCACCGTCCGCTCCTGAATCCAGCTGCTGTCGCGGAAGCCGGCAATAAACGGATCGTCGGCCGGCAAGGCGGCGTCGCGTAGCAGCGCCACATTCCACGCGGCCGTCGGGCAATACCCGGTTCCTCGGCACAAAGACCACAGCGCGCCGGCGGGGCTGTCGACGAATTCCGCGAGCGCGCGGATAGTCCTGACCTGAAGCTCCTCGGCCTGCTGCGGATCGGAAACCAAGTCGATAAATTTCAACCATTCAATCCGGTAGTCGTACCGGTGCGTGAAAAAATTTCGCGAGATATGAAACTTGAGCCGCTGCCGTAAGCTGCCGGAGGAAAGCACGGTAACCAGAACGACGATGCTGCCGAACAGCATCGCCAGCTGGAGCACCAGCCCCCAATCGCCGCCAAATCCACGCAGCAGCATGGCGACGACCGCGACGGCAAGGAGAAAGCAGCCGCTCGCCAGCAACGTCGCGGTGTGCAGAACCACCTGCCGCGACACATGGATGTCGATCCGCCACTGGGGGTTGCGCGCCATCGCCAAGGCCAGCAGCGGCGCCATGAGCGCCGCCACGATCGGACAGCCGAGCGCCAGACCGGGATCGACCCGGCCGCGGGTGATAAAGGCGTCGGAGAAGAGAAACAGCTCGTAGGCAAAAAGCCCGCCGAGGGCGAGGCAGATCGGCCAGACGTGCCAGTGTCGCGAAGGCGGGGTGTTGCGCCACAGATTCTCGATCGTCAGCAATCCGAAGACGCCGAACCCGACGCGAACCAGGAGCTGCTCCATCGGTGGTGCTGCAGCCTCCGGGACAAAGGCCAGCACCCGAGCGTCGTTTGCGAGCGCCGCGGCGCAAAACGCAACCGCACCGATCAGGTAGCGCCGCCGCATTCCGGCGCCCGGCCCTGCGGCGGATCCGGCGGTCATCACGCTGACCGCGAACAACAGCCACGCGGACAGTCGGATGCCGTCGAGAAGCGACAACAACGCCGTCGGGAACAGCCGGCCGAATGCGGTCGCCATCGCCCACACGATCGAGGCGATGCAGCAGCCGATAATGGCAATCCCGGTTCTGCTGCTCGGGCCGTGCAAGACCATCAAGCCGATCACCAGGATGAACGCCAGCGCACATCCCAGATAAACCGTCTCGGCAACCAAGCTGGTCAGTTGCTTGTCCCTATCTCGCTCCGTGATTCCAAAAAATCACTCGAGCGGTTTGCAGCAAGATAACGAAATCCAGAAAAACGCTCTGGTTTTTGACGTAATAAAGATCGAACGAGAGCTTGCGCCGGGCATCCTCGATCGAGGCGCCGTAGGGGTAGTTGATTTGCGCCCAGCCGGTGATGCCGGGCCGCACCCAATGACGTTCGGCGTAATAGGGGATGGCTCGGCCCAGCTCATCGACAAAGACGGGGCGCTCCGGGCGCGGCCCGACAAAGCTCATATCGCCGCGCAGGACGTTGAACACCTGCGGCAGCTCGTCGATCCGCAGCTTTCGGATCACCGCGCCGACGCGGGTGACCCGCGGATCCCCGCGCGCGGCCCAGCGCGCCTTGCCGTCGAGCTCGGCATCCACCCGCATGCTGCGGAATTTGAGGATACGAAAGGTCCGGCCGCGCAGCCCGACTCTGACCTGGCGGTACAGCACCGGACCCGAGCTGTCGAGCTTGACCAGGCACGCGACGACCGCCAACAGCGGCAAGGTCAGCACCAGCAACGCCAGGCTGATCGCGATATCGAAGGTTCGCTTGGCGACTTTGTCGATCATGCCGCAGCGAAAGCCGTCCGAATAAAACAGCCAGCTCGGCTTGAGCGCCTCGAGATCGACGGTGCGCGTTTCGCGCTCCCAGAAGTCGAGAAAATCGGTCACCCTGATGCCGGCGAGCTTGCAGCGCAGCAGCTGGCGCACCGGCAGCCCCCGCCGCTCGTCACTGGCGACCACGACCTCGCTCGCGCCAATCCGGCATCCGAGATCGGCAAAACCGTTGGGACCGGCCGCCGTCCAGTCGAAGCTGTCGCTGCGGACGCAGCTCTGCTCGCCCGGCATCCCGATAAATGCCAACGGCACGAAATGCGGGCTGTCGCCGCTCGCCACCAGACCGGCAATCCGCGCCGCCTGGGTCCCGCTGCCGAGCACGATGACCCGTCGTTTCAACAGCCCTCGCCCCCAGGTCGCGAGAAAGGCGCCGCGGGTCACCGAGATGCAGCCGAGCCAGATCAGCGCCGCCTTGAGCGGCAGCGCCGCCGCATCGGGCATGTTGTGCGGGCCGTTGCGCCAATAGGACAGCGCGACGAGGACGAGGACCAAAACCACGATAAAGGCAATCGCGATCTTGCCCGCGAGCAGGCGGAAATCTACAAAGCTTTGGTGCGCATAAAGCCCGATCGCGATCATCACCGCCACCGCGGCCACCGACAAGCCGACCGACAACGGGATCGGCAAGCGGGCAACCGCGAACAGGGCCACCGGCCCGGCGGCGGGCCGCGCCAACATGTGGTAGAACGCCGCTGTAATCAGCAATGCATCCGACGATGCCAGAACCACGACCGAAGCAGGGATAAAATGTCTGAAAAGCCTGAATTGCATTGTCAAGCACGCGGTGTTAACTGTAATGCACGGGGCTGGCTGAACGACGCAGCCGATTGCGGAACAGTCTAATACCAGGAAATTGGGCGATTGTCCAGTAGAACCCGCGAAAGCCTCTTTACCAACCGGCCGCGACGGCAGGTGCCCGCGCATCGAGGCCGGCGAGCGCGGCGGGCTGGTCGCGGAACAGCTGCCGCACCCAGTCGATGACCGTGCGGACCCGCGGGGTGCGCCGCAAATCGCGGTGGACGCTGACCCAATACTCGGCGCCCTGCTCGGCGATCGGCGGTGTGAGCCGTTCGAGCGCCGGGTCGGCATCGGCCGAATAGCACGGCAACAGCGCGATCCCGACCCCGGCGCGCACTGCGTCGAACCACATTTCCAGGCTCGACGCGCGCAGCGCCACCCGGCCACCGCCGGCGCGCGCTTGCCGCTCGATCCAGCGGGCGTTGTCCTTGTAGGACAGCTCCTCCGGGTAGGTGATCCACGGCGCGCCTTCCAACGCGCAATGGCTGCCCCGGCGGCGATAGACCGCGGCGGCGATAACCCCAAGCCTCGCGGCGTAGAGGTTGCCGGCCTCGGGCATGCGGTGGCGCACCGCCAGATCGGCGTCGCGCCGCGCGAGATTGGCGGTGTCGGGCGATTCGATCAGCTCGAGGAGCAAGCCCGAGGGCAGCACATTGCCGGCGAGGTGCCGGACGAGAAAGCCCACACCCCACACGCCGACCGACACCCGCACCGTGCCGCTCAGCGCCGCCGCAGCCGCGGCCCCGCGGCGCTCCAGCGCAAGCGCCGCCTGCTCGAGCTGCTCGGCGGCCGAGATCATCGCTGCGCCCGCCGCGGTCGGGCGCAGCCCGTCGGGCAGCCGGTCGAACAAGGCCGGCCCGCCGAGCGACTTCTCGAACCCGGCCAGACGCCGGCCGATCGTCGGCTGGCTCAGGCCGAGGGCGCGCCCGGCCGCGCGCAGCGAGCCGTGCCGTGCGACCGCCAAAAACACCCGCGCGTCGTCCCAATCCATCCCGGCCCCCCGCACCTGCGGATGATACGAATTTCTATCATGCTAACCCAAATTTGTCGATCGGTGAAACTCGATCGTAACGCTATCCTTCCGATCGGCGTATCGCGGCGACAATCCGCTATGATGGCCGCAAAGGAGTGCCGCCGATGCATTTCGACCGACGCCTGTGGGCGTTTACACGCGGGTTGCGCGGGTGGATCGCCGCGGCGATCCTGATGGGGCTGATCGCCTCGGTGATCGGCATCGCCCGGTTCGTGCTGCTCGGTGTGCTGTTGTCGCAAGTGTTCCGCGGCGCCGGCTGGGCTGCGGTGGCATTGCCTGCGGTCGGGGTGGCCGCAGCCGTCATCCTGCGCGGCTGGATCGAGCAGCAGCGTGCCATGGTCTCGCACCGCACCGCCGACCGCGTGCAGCAGAATTTGCGCGGCCGCCTCTACGACAAGCTCGCCGAGCTGGGGCCGGCCTGGTTCGCCGGCGAGCGCACCGGCGGGGTCATGCTGTCGATCGTCGACGGCGTCGAGCAGCTGCAGAGCTTTTTCGGCCAATACGTGCCGCAATTGTCGATCGCGGTGCTGACACCCTTGGCGATCTTTGTCTTCATCGCCTTCTGGGACGTGCCGGTGGCGGGGGTGATGCTGGCCTTTGCGCTGTTCACATTGATCGCGCCGACGGTTTTCCTGCAGAACGAGCGCCGCAGCAGCCACGATCGCCAGCAGACGCTGAAGGCGTTCGGCTCGGAGTTTCTCGACGGCGTCCAAGGACTGCCGACGCTGAAGGCGTTCGGCCAGAGCACCGCCTACGGCCGCCGGCTCGCCGCCCGCGCCGGCGAGCTCTGCACCAGCACCCTGCGCGTATTGGGGTTCAGCGTGATGACCCGCGGCATCACCGATTGCGGTGTTGCGATCGGTGCCGCGGCGGCGCTGGCGCTCGGCGTATGGCGGGTGTCGCACGGAGAGATGAGCCTCCAGGCGCTGTTGATCGTGCTGATGGCCGGGACCGAGATATTCCGTCCGCTGCGCGACCTGCGCACGGTGCTGCACCAGGGCATGGTCGGCCAGTCGGCCGGCGCCGGCATCAACGCGCTGCTCGCCGCCGAGCCGCTGGTGCCGCCGCAGCCGGCAAGCCCGGCGCCGGCTGTCGCGCTCGCTCCGACCATCGCCTTCGAAGACGTTCATTTCGCTTATCCGGGGGGCCGCGGCGCCGCCCATGACGGGCTGTCCTTCAATGTCGCCGCCGGCGAGAAGATCGGCATCGTCGGCCCGAGCGGCTCCGGCAAATCCTCGGTCGCGCGTCTGCTGCTGCGCCTGTTCGACCCGCAGCAGGGCCGGGTGCGGATCGGCGGGCGCGATCTGAAGACGCTCGATCCCGACGCGGCGCGCCGGATGATCGCGGTGGTGCACCAGGACACCTACCTGTTCCACGGCACGGTCGAGGAGAATTTGCGGCTCGGCAGGCCCGAAGCCGACCAGCAGGAGCTCGAGGCCGCGGCGCGCGACGCCAACGCGCACGAATTCATCGCGGCATTGCCGCAGGGCTACCGGACGATGATCGGCGAGCGCGGCGTCATGCTGTCGGGCGGCCAGCGCCAGCGCCTGGCGATCGCCCGCGCGCTCTTACGCGACGCGCCGATCCTGATCCTCGACGAGGCGCTGTCCTCGGTCGATGCCGAAAACGAGGCGGTGATCCAGCAGGCGATCGACCGGCTCTCGGCCGGACGCACGACACTGATCCTGGCGCATCGGCTGTCGAGCGTGATCGGCGCCGACCGCATCCTGGTGCTGGACCGCGGCCGCATCGTCGAACAGGGCCGGCATGCCGAGCTGATCCGCCGCGACGGCCCCTATCGTCGGCTGATGGGCGCGCAAGCCGAGGACCGCGAAGACGATGCGGTGCTGGCCCAAGAGGGCGGCGCCGCGCCGGACATCACCGAGGAGCGCGAGCAGCTCGGCATGGCGGCCGAGACCGGGGCGGCCGAGACCGGGCCGGCCGAGCTCGCGGCGGCCGCAGCGTCGGTCGGCTGGGCGGCGACGCTCGGCACATTGCTGCGGATCATCAGGCCGTGGCGCCGCCGGTTCGCAATCGTCGCCGTCTCGGGGATCGCTCGCGTCGCCGCCTTTATCGGCGTCGGCATCTTCGGCGCGCTCGCCGTCGCCGCGGTCAAGACCGGCTCGCCCTTTGGCTATCTTTTGATTTTGCTCGCCCTGACCGCACCGTTGGCCGGGCTCCTCCATTGGCTCGAATCCTGGCTCGCCCACGACATCGCCTATCACCTCTTGGCCGAGATGCGGATCGCATTGTTCGACAAGCTCGACACGCTGGCGCCGGCCTATCTGCTGCGGCGGCGCTCCGGCGATCTGATCGCGCTCGCCAGCCAGGACGTCGAGACGATCGAATATTTCTTTGCCCATACCGTGGCGCCGGCGTTGGTAGCGGTGCTGGTTCCGGCGACCGTGCTGGTCGTGCTGGCTGTCGTCGCCTGGCCGGTCGCGCTGGCGCTGCTGCCGTTTGTGCTTTTTGCCGGGCTGGCGCCGATCGTGACGCGGACCCGGATCGACCGGCTCGGGGGGCAGGCGCGCGATGCGCTGGGATTGCTCGGCGCCTATGTCACCGAGACGATCCAGGGGCTCGCCGACCTCGTCGCCTTTGAGGCGGTGGCCGGACGACGCCGTGTCTTTATGGACCTGGTCGGCGCCTATCAGAAGCTGCGGCTGGAGCTGCTCGCCGATTTGTCGACGCAGACCGCGCGGCTCGAGATCGTCACCGGGCTTGGCGGTCTCGCGGTCGCTGTGGTCGGCGCGCGCCTCGCTGCCGAGCATCATCTGGCCACGACCACTCTGCCGCTCTTGATCCTGATCGCGCTCGCCTCGTTCCTGCCGATCTCCGAAATCGCCCAGGTCAGCCGCCAGCTCGCCGACACGATCGCCTCGACCCGCCGGTTCTACGCCGTGCACCACGAAGAGCCGACGGTGGTCGATGGCCCGCTATGTCCGCCGGAGCCTGCGGGCGGCTCGGCGATCCGGTTTGAAGCGGCGAGCTTCACCTATCCGGGCGCGCGCCGGCCGGCGCTGAGCGGGATCAGCCTTTCTGTCCCAGCCGGGGCGACACTGGCCCTGGTCGGCCCGTCGGGGGCCGGCAAGACCACGCTGGCAAGCCTGCTGCTGCGGTTCTGGGACCCGAATGCCGGGCAGATCCTGATCGACGGCGTCGATCTGCGCGATTTCGACCTCGACCATCTGCGCCGCCGCGTCTCGCTGGTGTCGCAGGATACGTATCTCTTCAACGACACGTTGCGCGCCAATGTAGCGCTCGCCCGGCCCGAGGCCGACGAGGAAGAAATCCGCCGCGCGCTCGAACAGGCCGCGCTCGCTGATTTTGTCGCGAGCCTGCCCGAGGGGCTCGACACCCCGGTCGGCGAGCGTGGCGTGCAATTATCGGGCGGGCAGCGCCAGCGAGTGGCGATCGCCCGCGCTTTTCTGAAGAACGCGCCGACTTTGGTGCTCGACGAAGCGACCTCGCATCTCGACGCGGTCAGCGAGGCGCAGGTGCGCGGCGCGCTCGATGCGCTGATGCGCGACCGCACGACGATCGTCATCGCCCATCGTCTCTCGACGGTGCGCAACGCCGATCTCCTGGGGGTGCTCGACCATGGCCGCCTGGTCGAAACCGGCAGCCATGCCGCGCTCCTCGCCCGCGGCGGGCTCTACGCCCGCCTCATTCGCCGCCAGCTCGAAGGCGCGCGCCAGCCGCTGCGCGCCGCTGGGAATTGAATCGAAACGGGCCGCCCCGCAACGCGAGACGGCCCGTTCCTGAGGTTTGGGTTTCGGCCGGCGTCAACTGCGCCTTGTGCCCATCAGCTGCAGCAGCATCATGAACAGGTTGATAAAGTCGAGATAGAGCCGCAGCGCCCCCATGATCGCCTTCTTGCTGGTGATCTCGGCGCCGTCGGCGGCGTAGTACATCTCCTTGATCTGCTGCGTGTCCCAGGCGGTCAGGCCGGTAAAGACGAGGACCCCGATCACCGAGATCGCGAATTGCAGCGCCGAGGAGGCGATGAACATGTTGACGAGCGAGGCGATGATGACACCGATCAGCCCCATAAACAGAAACGAGCCGAACTGCGACAGATCGCGCCGCGTCGTATAGCCGTAGAGGCTCATCCCGGCAAAGGTGCCGGCGGTGATGAAGAACACCCGCGCGATGCTCGATTGGGTGAAGACAAGGAACACCATCGCCAGGGACAGGCCCATCAGCGCCGAGTAGCCCCAGAAGACGAGCTGCAAGGTGCTCGCCTGCATCCGCTGCGCGCCAAAGCTCATCAGCATGACAAGCCCGAGCGGCGCCAGAATAATAAGCCAGATCAGCGGGGTGTGCTGAATCGCCTGGTAAAAGCCGGAGGCAGCGGCGACATAGGCGACGATGCCGGTGATCGCCAGCCCCGACGCCATGTAGTTGTAGACGCGGAGCATGTAATTCCGCAGGCCGACATCGACGCCGACCTGCATGTCCGCCGATCGCACCGTCCAGCGGGGCTGCGAACCGAGAGCCATAAACCCCCTCCAAAGAGAGAAGCAACCGCGAGGCTCATGCCTCGTGCCCGGCATATTGGCACAAAACACGACCCATTCAATAACCTCGCGGACGGCCCGCCAGGTCACTCGTTGCGCAAATAGGGTGCCGCTTTGGCGCCGAGCGCCCGCCAGGCGCCGGCAAAGCCGAGACCCAAGGTCAGCACCATCGCGGCCGCCGCCGTCCACAACAGCGGCACCGGCAGGAAGACCCAGTCGAGCCCTAACGACCGGGTCACCAGCAAATAGGCCGCCAAGGTCCCGAAGACGCCGGCGGCAAGCACGCAGAAGAAGCCCAGGAGGCCGTGCTCGATCAGAAAAGCGCTGGCTATAGCGGCCCGCGTCGCGCCCAGCACCTTCAGCACCACCGCGTCGTAGACCCGGCGGCGGTGCCCGGCGGCGACCGCCCCACCCAGCACCAGCACGCCGGCGCCGAGCGTGACGAGCGCGGTCAGCTGCACCGCCCGGCCGATCATGCCGACGATCCGATCGACGGCGGCGAGCGCCTCGCGCACGTCGATCGCCGAAACATTGGGGAATCGCTCGGTCACCCGGCGCACCAGCAGCTCGTTCCCGCCCGCCGGCAGATAGACGACCGCCAGATGGGTTTGCGGCGCGTGCTCCAAGATCCCCGGTGCGAACACCATGACAAAGTTGATGCCGAGCCGCTGCCAGTCGATCGCCCGCAAATTGGCGATGCGCGCGGTGATCTCCCGGCCGAGCAGGTTGACGGTCAGCGTATCGCCGATGCGGAGACCCATCCCGCGGGCGAGCGCCGCATCGAACGAGACCAGCGGCGGGCCGTGATAGTCGCGCGGCCACCATTCGCCGGCGGCAAGGCGTGAGCCAGGCGGGAGACTTGCGGCATAGGTGATGCCTCGGTCGCTGTCGAGCGCCCAGCGTGCGTCCGGCTCGACCGTTGCCGCATCGACCGGAACGCCGTTGAGGCGCGTGATGCGGCCACGCATCATCGGCACTTCTTCAAATCGCGCGCGGGGGGTGGCACGCACGATCTCCTCGAAGCCGGGGAGCTCGTTCGACTGGATATCGATAAAGAAATAGGCGGGCGCGGTCGCGGGCAGACGATCGCCGATTTCGTGCGCGAGATTGCCTTCGACCAGCGCGACCGTGATCAGCACTGTGAGACCAAGCCCCAGCGACAGCATGATCTGTCCGGTCGGAGCACCCGGCCGATGCAGGTTGGCCACCGCGAGGCGCAGCATCGGGCGGCGCGGCTGGCCGAGCTTGCCAGCGCCGAGCACGAAGAGCGCACCGGCCGCGCGAAAGAGCGCGAAGGCGACAATTGTGCCGGCGAGGAACCACAGCGTCACGCTATGGTCCGAAGCAAAGGCAAGGACGAAGGCGGCGAGCGTCAGCGCCAGCACCGCCGTCGCGCCCAGCACCAGGAGCGAGGGGCGGCGGGTGGCGCGCTCCACCCGGTCGCGAAACAGCGCCCCGGCGGGGACCCGGCCGATCGCGGCGAGCGGCCCCAGCGAAAAGACGAGCGTCGTCAACAGGCCGTAAACCGCCGCTGCCGCGAGCGGCCGCGGATGGATCGCGAGCCCCGCCGAAACCGGCAGCAGGTTTGCAAAAAAAGGTGCTGCCACGATCGGCGCCAAGGCGCCGACCGCCAGGCCGATCATGATCGCGACGGCGGCAATCCCGACGATCTCGACGAAATAGACGGCGAAGACGAGACGGGTCGAGGCGCCCAGGCATTTCAAGGCGGCAATCGTCGGAGTCTTGGCGGCGATGTAAAAAGCAACCGCGTTGCCGACCCCGACCCCGCCGACCAGCAGCGCCGTCAGCCCGATCAGCGACAGATAGAGGCCGACCCGGTCGACCAGCCGGCGCAATGACGGCGTCGCCTCGGCAAAGCTGCGGAGCTGCCATCCGGCCTGGGGAAAGGCGGCGCGGGCGGCGGCGATCCACCGGGTGGGACCGGTGCCGGCCGGCAGCCGCAGCCGGTAATGGTAATTCACCAGGGCGCCCGGCTGGACGATTCCGGTCTCGATCAGCGCGGCGGCAGAGATGATCACGCGCGGGCCGAAGGTCAGGCCGCCCGCCAAGGCGTCGGGCTCGTGCGCAATCGTGCCGCGCACTTCAATCACCGCCCGGCCGATCTCGACCTCGTCTCCGATGGCGACACCGAGCCGGGCGAGCAAGGCCGGATCGACGACCGCGCCGAATTTCCCGTCCATCCGGGCGAGCGCCCGCTCGAGAGGCTGCGGCGGCGACAAAACGAGCGCGCCGAAAAGCGGGTAAGCCCGATCGACCGCTTTCAGCTCGATCAGGCTTCGCCGATTGCCGTTGCCGGTGCGCGCCATCGCGCGCAAGGCGGCGATCTCGGACAGCGTGCCGCTGCGCGCCAGAAAGGCGCGTTCGGCCGGGCCTGCCGGCCGATAGGCAAGGCGCGCCTCGACATCGCCGCCGAGCAGCTCGCGGGCATTGCCGGTGATGCCGGCGACGACCGCGGCGGTGAGCGAGCCGATGCCGGCAATCGCGGCCACACCAAGGACAAGGCAGGCGAGAAAGACCCGGAGACCGCGCAGACCGCCGCGCAATTCGCGGCGGGCGAGCCTGAGCGCAAGGAACGGCGAAGCGGCGCTCAACGCGCGCGTCGCAGCGGCGGGGCAGACAGCGGCGGGGCAGACAGCGGCAGGGCAGACAGCGGCAGGGTCGGCCGATCGTCGATGATCCTGCCGTCCGCCACATGGATCTCGCGGGCGCAGCGGCTGGCCAAGCCGGGGTCGTGGGTGATCAACAACAGCGTCGTGCCGTGCCGCGCCCGGTGCTCGAACAGGCAGTCCATGACGAGGCTCCCCGTTGCACCGTCGAGGTTGCCGGTCGGCTCGTCGGCGAGCAGCAGCTTGGGGTCGGCGGCAAAGCCGCGGGCGATCGCGACGCGCTGCTGCTCGCCACCCGAGAGCTGTGCCGGATAATGGCCGAGGCGGTGGCCGAGACCGACCGCGGCGAGACCTTCCGCCGCCGCGGCAAAAGCGTCGCGCCGGCCGGCGAGCTCGAGCGGGATCGCGACGTTTTCCAGCGCCGTCATCGTCGGGATCAGGTGAAAGCTCTGAAACACGATGCCGATCTCGGTGCGCCGCAAGCGGGCCAGCGCGTCCTCGCCGAGCGAGCCCAAATCCTGCCCGTCGATCGACACCCGCCCGGCGCTCGGCCGTTCGAGCCCGCCCAGCACCATGACCAAGGTCGATTTCCCTGAGCCCGACGGCCCGACCAGCGCCACCGTCTCGCCGCCGGCGATCTCCATCGACACCCCGCGCAGAATATCGACCGGCCCGGCAGCGCTGCGCAGCGTCAGGTGAACATCATCCAGCACGACGAGCGGAGCGGCGCCCGGAGGCGGGGGACTCATGCGTCTCTTGGTCAGAAGGGCACCGAAACCTCAGACGATATGGCCCGGCGCCGGCTGCTTTCAACGCGACCCGTCGAGCGCCGCCGCTTTAGACCGGCATGGTGCGGCGCTGGTGCGCGCGGCCGATGCGGGCAGTCTCCTCGCGGTGGCCGGCGACGCTTGACCCCGAGCAGCAGCTCGCCCTCCGGGTTGAGCGGCCACGGGTCGCAGCGCGCGATGTATTCCTCGGCCGTAAGGCCCCAGATCGGCGCCGCCGTCGCCTCGGAGCCGCGCCCGCGCGTGCCGATGCCGAGATATCGGCTGCCCGCCTCGCCCGCCGCGCCATGCAGCCGCGCCGCCGGCGAGGGCAGCGCCGGATCGACCCCCGCGGCATGGTGCGGATAGCGGCAGGATTCGACAAAAGCGCGCACGGCGGCGGCGCTCTCGGCCTGGCACAGCAGCACGCCATGCACGCCGCGGCCCAGGATCTGGCGGAATTGCCACGCATTGTGACGGACGTTCATGGCGTCGGTGCCGTTGACCGGCGCCTCGACGATGACCGCGGGTGTGCGATGGCCGGAGCGCGCCGGCCCGCCCTCGACCAGCCCCTGCATGTATTCGGCGAGGCCCGCCATGTCGAAGGCGCCGTGCTCCATCCCGACATTGATATAGTCGGCCCAGCTCAGCGCATCCGCGCGGCCTTGCGCACGCGTCAGCACATGGCCGCTATGGCCGCCGACATAATAGATCGCCTGGTCTTGCGCCAATAGCTCGATCGCCCGGTTGATGCGCTGCGCCATGGCTCCTCTTCTCCCGATTGATTGACCGCCCGGCCGATTGACGGCCCGCCCGATTGACCGCCCGCCCGATTGACCGCCTCGCTGCCGCTGCTATAGTCTCGCCCGGCCTGCGGGCGTGGCGGAATGGCAGACGCGGCAGACTCAAAATCTGTTGTCCGAGAGGACGTGGGAGTTCAAGTCTCCCCGCCCGCACCAATCATTTGCAAGCCGGGTCATTTGCAAGCCGGGCTCCGGGATCTGAAAGGGTCCGCGAGACGCTGGCAATGGCGCCGCGTGGCGCCGAGGCGCGCCGCGCGACCCCTGCCGGCGACGCATGGCTCAATGGCCAGCCGCGCGGATTTCGCATCCGGCGGGACCGTGCCGGCGTGCTACACTTTTTGCTGCGGAAAAGAGGGTTTTTTGCAACCGCGCGGAAAGGGACGGAAATGGCGTATGACCTGCTGATCAAAAACGGACGCATCGTCGACGGGTCGGGCATGCCGGCGTTTCGCGGCGATGTCGGCGTCAAGGACGGCAAGATCGTCGAAATCGGCAAGCTTTCCGGCCCCGCCCAGCGGACGATCGACGCCGAGGGGCATGTCGTGGCGCCCGGCTTTGTCGACAACCACTGCCATTACGATGCGCAGGTCACCTGGGACCCCTTATGCTCGTTCTCGTCCGACCACGGCGTCACGACGGTCATGTTCGGCAATTGCTCCTTGGCATTGGCGCCGGTGCGCAAGGGTACCGCCAAGCGGGTCGCCGAGTTTTTGAGCTATGTCGAAGCGATCCCGATGGAGGTGCTGAACACGGTCGAGGTCGATTGGGAGACGATCCCGCAATATATGGACCGGCTCGACCGGAATCTGGGCGTCAACATCGGTAATCTGATCGGCCACTCGACCGTGCGCTACTATGTGATGGGCGACGAGAGCCAGAAGCGCACCGCGAGCGACGACGAAATCGAGAAAATGCAGGATGTGGTGCGCGACGGCATCAAGGGTGGTGCCCTCGGCCTTTCGGTGTCGCGCAACAAGGGCCATTACGACCCGCAGGGCGTCCATATCCCGGCGCTGTGGGCCGACGAGAAGGAAATCTTCGCGCTCGGCGACGTGTTGCGCGAGATGGGCACCGGGATCATTCAATCGGGTGGCGGCCGCAACGCCGAGCTCGACAACGGGCTGATGGCGCGCCTCAGCGAGGCGACCGGGCGCACCGTCATCTACAACAATTTGGGCCAGACCGTGCGCGAGCCCGACGCCTGGAAACGCCACATGGCGCGGGTCGAGGAGACCTCAAAGGCCGGCATCCGGGCCTATCCGCTGTGCAGCCCGAACCGCACGACGCAAAGCTTTACGATGCGCAACTGCCAGGTGTTCCGCGGCTCGCCGACCTGGCACCCGATCCTCTTGTCCTCGGACGAAGAAAAGCTCGAGGCCTATGCCGACCCGGCGGTGCGGCAAAAGCTGCACGACGAGGTGGTCGAGCACTCGGTCGAGGTTCCGGCCGCCGGCTATTCGCGCGAATGGTACAACTATATGTGGGTCGAGACCCCGGTCCTCGAAAAGAACCAGGGGCTCAAGGGCAAGACCATCGGCCAGATCGCCAAGGACCAGAATAAGCGCGTGATCGACGCCTTTCTCGACCTCGTCGTCGAGGAGAACCTCGATACCGGGCTGATGCAGTCGGAAAACAATGTCGACGACGAAGCGATGGCCAAGATCCTGACCTATCCGAACGCGATCGTCGGCTTGTCGGATGGCGGCGCGCACGTCCAGTTCCACGGCGGCTACGGCTATTGCACGCGGCTCCTGTCGGAATGGGTGCGCGAGAAGAAGGTCATGACCTTGGAGCACGCGGTGCGGCGGTTGACCTTTGATTCGGCTTCCGCCTTGGGCCTCTACGACCGCGGGCTGATCCGCCCCGGCATGGCCGCCGACATCGTGATCTTCGATCCCGAGACGGTGCGCCCCTTGCCCGAAAGCATCGTCCACGACTTCCCGGCGGGCGGCTGGCGGGTCAAGGAGCCGGCGGCCGGCATCATGGCGACGATCGTCAACGGCCAGGTGCTGATGGAAAACGGCAAGCACACCGGCGCCCTCCCCGGCCGCGTCCTGCGCAACACCTACTACAAAGCCAACCACGCCTGAGCCGCTCCGCGCGCTTCACCAGGAACAACGCCGCCCGCAGGCAGCCGCTTGCGGGCGGCCCTTTATTTGCGCCCGCCGTCAGCCCGGTGTCCCTTTTGGAACACCGGAAGCGCGGTTAAGTCCGGTGAATTGGGTGCCCGGGGTTCAATTTCGACTGGCGTCAGCTCGGCAATCAAGCAACCTGATGAGATGACACCCAGGTGTTCAAATCGTCGGGCGACCGGTAACACGCGCTGCTCGAGTGAACCGACCCCATGGTTGTATCGCTCGACCGCCTGTCGAAGAGATCGCCCAAGTTCACCCATATGCCCACCGAAGACTTTGATCCGATCGAACAGGTCGCGGGCGAGGCTGGCTACTGCCAGGGCGTTTTCAGAAAGTTTTTCCTGTTGCCATCCATAAAGAGAACCTGTCCTACCTGGATCGGGAGATTGCGCGTTATAATTTTACGATGTATGCTGCGCGTGGAACGATTCGTTGCCTTATCAATAAGGCAATTCTTGAAGGGCACGCTGATGATCATGAGAAGCACGATCGCCCGTCTGGCACGCGCTGCATTATGGACCGGCGCAGGCCTTGCAATGGCCAGCGGGCTGGCGTCTGCCGCCTCGGCGGCGCCGATAACCTATGTGCTGACTGGCGACTTCATCGGGCCTTCACAGGCAAGCGTCGCGTTCACCTGGACGATTACCGGCGATACCACGTCCGTGACCTCAATTCAGGGCTTTCCTGCGGTGCCTTCGATCACTGACGTCCTCAACATCGCCGGCATCGGCAGCGTGCTGCCTGCAGAGCAGGTGTTCGTGGTCGCCGCCGACATCGACAATGCAGCGGCTTTTGTCGATCTCGCGGGTAGTGCGGGAGTGGAGTGGAGGGCAACGGAGCTTTCCACATGGGGTGCGCTGACCCCGATCGGCCCGCTGAATGTTGCGTTTTTGGCGGCGCAGCCATTACCCACCAACATGGGGGATCTGAATGTCACGGGCGGTAGCAATCTCGTTTTTACCGCGACCGCGGGTACCCAAATTCCCGAGCCCGGCGCGCTCTGGCTGTTGCTAGGCGGCATTGTCGGGCTGATCGCGTACAGCGCGGTGCGGGCAATTCCCAAAGACGCGGTGTAGCCACGCGGCCGGGGTGTTACTCGCTGAGCAAATAAGAAAAAGTAAGAAAAAGAAGAAAGAAGGGTCAGAGTCAATTTCGCCGCTTCGTCTTGGCGTCCGCGCTCAAGCACAGCCGTTAAAGAAGAAAGAAGGGTCAGAGTCAATCTTCGCCGCTTCGTCTTGGCGTCCGCGCTCAAGCACAGCCGTTAAGAAAAAGTAAGAAAAAGGGGTCAGAGTCAATTTCGCCGCTTCGTCTTGGCGTCCGCGCTCAAGCACAGCCGTCGCCAGCGTTTGCTTCATCCCTCGACCCCCTGCGTACCTCTCCCGGTACGCATATATCCTGACTGCTGGGCGGCGGCTTCTGGAGAGTGGCGCTCAGCGCATGTTGCCGGTATGGCCGAGCGAATAGCGGCCGGGCTGGGGCCAGACGGTCAGGCCGTGCGGCTCGTTGCCGACCGGGATTTTCCGGACTGCGCCGGTTGTCGTGTCGATTTCGTAGACGACGTTGTCGAAGCGGCCGGAGAGCCACAATTCCTTGCCGTCGAGGCTGACATTGCCCATGTCGGGGCTGCCGCCGCCGGGGATCGGCCAGGTCTTCTCGACCGTGCGGGTGGCGAAATCGATGACGCTGACGCTGCCCGGCCCGTGCGGCGCGCCATGCACCTGGTGCGAGCCGCGATTGGCGACATAAAGCTTTTTGCCGTCGCGGCTCGGATAGAGCCCGTGGGTGCCGATGCCGGTCGGGATAAAGCCGACCTTGGCAAATTTGTCGCCGTCGACGACGAAGACCCCGTCGGCATGCATGTCGGCGACAAAGAACACCTTGCCGTCGGGCGCGATGCGGATGTCCTGCGGCATGCCGGACGCGTCGAGCTTTAGATAGCCCACGACCTTGCGGTTCACCATGTCGATCTTGACGAGGCCGCCGCCGCGGAACTCGCAAGTAAAGATCGCGTACCGGCCGTCGATCGAGAAATCGGCGTGGTTGACGCCGGAGCAGCCCGGCGTCGGCAGGATCTGCTGCAATTTCATCGTATGGGCGTCGCGGAAGTCGAGCCGCTTCAGCTTTTCGGCAACGACGATCGCCGATTTGCCGTCGGGCGTGAAATACATGTTGTAGGGGTCGTCGACCGCGACATTGGGGCCGGGCTTGCCGGTCTTGGGATCGATCGGCGTCAGGCTGCCGTCATGGCGCCGGCGCCCGTTATTGGCGACCCACAGTGTTTGCAGGTCCCAGGACGGAACGACATGCTGCGGGTTGACGCCGACCGGAAAGCGGTCGACCACCCGGAACGCCGCGGGGTCGATCACATAGACGTCGTTCGAGCGCTGGTTCGGCACATAGATTCGGGTCAATGCCCCGGCCGTCGCCGGGCTCAGCGCGCCGGCCCCGGCGGCGCTGTAGAGATTGGCCGGGTTCAGCACCGGCGGCATGCCCGGCACGGTTTCGATCGTGGCCGTGGGCAGCGGTGCTGCGGCCGGCGCGGCCAGGACCGCCGAGCCAAGCAAGCAAACGGCGAGCGCGGCAAGCGGGCCGGTCCAGCGGCGGGTCTGCTGGTGCACGACAATCTCCATGAATTCGGTCGGTCTCAGCGATGCGCGACCGCGTTTTTGACGGCGGCGACGGTGCGCGTCACGATCAGCGCGACGCCGGCTTCTCCGAGCGCGGCGCTGGAGCGGCGCGGATCGCCGTGGACGCCGTCGCCGGCCCTGGTCTGCCCCATCAGCCCGGTGCGCACGAGGCTCGGGTCGGTCGCCAGCATCAGCGAGGTGTCGGCGAGACCGGCATGGGTCCCGATCTCGGCCTCGCTGTAGCCCTTTTGCTTCAGCAATTGCGGGAATTCCGTTTCGCTCGCCCGGTAGTATTCGTCGAGCGCATAGGCGCGCGCCGGGGTAGCCGCCCATTCCCGGTCGAGCCGCTGGGCCACCGCCTGATCGGCCTTTTGATAGCCGCCATGGTCGCCGAGAAAGACGATGTCGCGGAACCCGGCGAGCTTGAAGCTCTTGGCCGCATATTCGAGCACCTGCTCGAAGGCGCCCGTCGGCACCGTGATCGTGCCGGGGAATTTGAGATGGCCCTGCGGCCGCTCGACGTCGCCCTCGGGGACATAGGCGATAACCGGCGCCACCAAGGCGTTGCCGAGGGCGGCGGCGATTTTTCCCGCCAGCACCTTGACCCGGACGTTGTGCTTGCCCAGCGCCATATGCGGGCCGTTCTGCTCGGTGCCGCCGATCGGCACCAGGATCGTCGTCTTGCCGGCGGCGATCTGGGCGCGCAATTCGGGCCAGGTCAGGTCTTCGAGATAGAGGCCCGGCGCCGCGCGCGCACCAGCCGCGCCCAGCATCAGCAGACACAACAGCAGCAATCCCCTGCCCATCGGCACCCCCCGCCGGCTCGCTTAGCCCGAGCCGATGACCCATGCAACAGCCGTCTCGGCCAGCGCGCCCAGGACCACCACCAGCCAAGGCGGCACCGCCCACACGGCGAGCAGCAGGAAGGCAGCAATTGCCAATCCGAAATCGGCGGGACCGAGAATCGCGCTCAGCCACACCGGCCGATAGAGTGCCGCGAGCAGCACACCGACGACCGCGGCGTTGACGCCGCGCAGCGCCGACTGCACCCCCCTCCGCCGCCGCAGCCCGTCCCAGAACGGCAGCGCCGCAATCAGCAGCAGAAATGACGGCAGGAAAATGGCGACGAGGCACAAAATACCGCCGAGCCAGCCATTGGGCCGCGGCCCCATGACTGTGCCGAGATAGGCGGAAAACGTGAAAAGCGGGCCGGGGACCGCTTGCGCCGCGCCATAGCCGGCGAGAAAGGCGTCGTTCCCGATCCAGCCGGGCGGCACCACCGAAGCCTGCAGCAGCGGCAGAACGACGTGGCCGCCGCCAAAGACCAGCGCCCCCGAGCGGTAGAACGAAGCGACGAGCGCCAGTGCGTGCGACGGCACCACGGCGGCGAGAACCGGCAGCCCGGCCAAGAGCGCGACAAACGCTATCGCTGCAATGACCGACCACGAGCGCGGCAGATGCAGGGCGAGCGCCACATGCGGCTGCGGCGCCCCGCTTCCCCGCAGCAGCAGCCAGCCGATCGCCCCGCCGGCGGCGATGGCGCCGATCTGCCCGGGCGAGGACGGCACCGCCAGCGCCAGGATCGCGGCACCCACGGCGATCGTCGCGCGGGGCCGGTCCGGGCACAGATTCCGCGTCATGCCCCAGACCGCGTTGGCGACGACCGCGACCGCGACGATCTTGAGCCCGTGCAGCCATGCGGCATGCGCGAGATTGCCGATCGCGGCGACACCGTAGCCGAAAAGGATCATCGCGACGGCCGAAGGTGCGGTAAAGCCGAGCCACGCGGCAAACCCGCCGGGAAGGCCCGCGCGCAAGATGCCGAGGCTGATCCCGGTTTGGCTGCTCGCCGGCCCGGGCAAAAACTGGCACAGCGCGACAATGTCGGCGAACGCCGCTTCGTCGAGCCAATGCCGCTTTTGCACCAGCTCGGCGCGGAAATATCCCAAATGCGCCACCGGCCCGCCGAACGAGGTCAACCCGAGCCGCAGGAAAATGCGCAAAACCTCGAACGGCGAACCGCGCTGCACCGCGATCGCTTCGGCCGCCGCGTTCATGCCGGTTGGGCCACCGGGTGCTGCCTCACCCTTCCCAATCTTCGACCTGCAATCCCGCCACTCGGCCAAATTCGCGAAGATTGCGGGTGACGAGGGTCAGACCCCGGTTGAGTGCTTGGCCGGCGATCAGGACGTCGTAGGGACCGAACGGGGTGCCTTGGGCGGCGAGCTCGGCACGAATTGCACCCGATTGGCGTGCGTCGTCGCCATCGAATTCTACGATCGGAAAGCGCAGCGCCTCGACGCGGTCGAGGTTGGTACGCGAGCGACGGCTGCGGAAGGCGCCGTAGAACAGCTCATGTGCCACGATCGCCGGAATCCCCAGGTCGCCGACACGCTCCCGTTTTGCCCGCTGGGCAGGGGCCGAGGACGCATCGTTCATCATCGCGACCACGACATTCGCGTCGAGCAGGTACCGCATCAGCAAAACAATTCATCGAGCTCGGGCCGCTCCTGCGGCTCCGGCTGCTCGTTTACCGCCGCAACGAAATCGTCGTCGAGCTTGCTCGCGAGCGCGTCGAGCCAAGCCCAGTCATCGGGGACAGGTTCCAGGATGACGGCGCCTCCACGACGGCGAATACGAACTTCCGAGCCCTCGAAGCGGAATTCCTTGGGCAGGCGCACTGCCTGACTGCGACCAGACCAGAACAGCTTTGCGGTGGCCATGTCTCCACCTTCCCGAGATATGCCAACGATATATACCACGAGTAGGCAGCCTATAATCGCGGCACTAATGTCGGCATGGCAGCGACCGTCCGGCATTTGTCGCTTGGCGCGTCGGCTGATCTCAACTGCGCGGGGTGGCGGCGCTCCGTGGGTTGAGACTTTGGATGTGGCCGCTCTCGGTGCCGGCCGTAGGGTCGATGACGGCGTTGATCAGCGCCGGCTTTTTCGAAGCGAGCGCCTCGCCGAGCGCGGCGGTGAGCCCAGGCGTGTCGGTGACGTGCCAGCCGCGACCGCCGAACGCCTCGATGATCTTTTCGTAGCGCGCGTCGCGTAAGAGCCCGGTCGGCGTGTAGGCGGCGCCGGCGGGATCGCCGCGGTAGACGCCGTTGTTGTTGAAGACGACGGTCGTGACCGGCAATTCGTAGCGGCAGATCGTCTCGATCTCCATGCCCGAGAAGCCAAAGGCGCTGTCGCCCTCGATCGCGACAACCGGCTTTCCGGTCACCGCCGCCGCACCGATCGCATAGCCCATGCCGATCCCCATGACGCCCCAGGTGCCGCTGTCGAGGCGGTGGCGCGGCTTATCCATGTCGATGATGTTGCGCCCGAAATCGAGCGTGTTGGCGCCTTCGTTGACGACATAGACATCGGGCTGGGTGGCGAGCGCGTTGCGCACCGCGCGCAACGCCGAGGAGAAATTCATCGGGCTCGGATCGGCATTGAGGCGGGCGGCCATGCGCTCGATGTTCTGCTGCTTCCTCTTGGCCATCTCGTCCATCCAGGCCGATTGGCGCTTGATCCGGCCCGGTGTCAGCGCAGCGTTGAAGGCCGCGAAAACCGATTTGATGTCGCCGACCACCGGGGCGGCGATCGCCCGGTTGCTGTCGATCTCGGTCGGCGAGATATCGACCTGGACAAACCGCGTCGCCGCATTCCACAAGGGCGGCCTGCCATGCGACAATAGCCAGTTGAGGCGCGCCCCGGCCAACAGCACGACATCGGCCTGGCCGATCGCAAAGGATCGCGCCGCGGCGGCCGATTGCGGATGGTCGTCGGGCAAGAGGCCCTTGGCCATCGACATCGGCAGAAACGGAATGCCCGTCGTCTCCAGAAACGCCCGGATTTCCTGGTCGGCCCGCGCATAGGCCGCACCCTTGCCGAGGATCGCGAGCGGGCGCTGCGCGTTCGCCAAGAGGTCGAGGGCGCGCGAGACCGAGCCCGGCGCCGGTGGCTGCGCCGGGGCTGGGTCGACAACCTTTACGAGCGATTTCTTCGCCGCCTCGACGTCGAGCGCGGAGCCGAGGACTTCGGCGGTCAAATCGAGATAGACGCCGCCCGGCCGCCCGGAGGCGGCGGCGCGGATCGCCCGCGCGATGCCGATGCCGATGTCCTGCGGCCGGTTGACGCGGTAGGCCGCCTTCGCATAGGGCCGGGCGGCAGCGAGCTGGTCCAATTCTTCGTAATCGCCCTGCTCGAGATCGACGATCGCGCGGTCGGAAGAGCCGCTGATCAGGATCATCGGAAAGCAGTTCGTCGTGGCGTTGGCGAGCGCCACCATGCCGTTCAGAAAGCCGGGCGCCGAAACGGTCAAGCAGATGCCCGGCTTCTGGGTCAGGAAACCGGCGATCGCCGCAGCGTTCCCGGCCGACTGCTCGTGGCGAAAGCCGAGATAACGGATCCCCTCCACCTGCGCCAGCCGCAGCAGATCGGTGATCGGGATGCCGGCCACACCATAGATCGTATCGACCCCGTTCAGCTTTAGCGCCTCTACCACTAGGTGAAAGCCGTCCGTCATATTCCCCGGCATATCCTCGACGCTCATCTCGCCCACCATTCCCAGAATGGGGCAGGGTCTAATGAAACTCGGCCCCAGCCGTCAACGGACCCGTTGCTTGCAGCGGGCAGAACGAAGCGGTTGCCTTACGGGCCAACCTGAAAAGTGCCTACAAGATCGTGACGCGGCCTGCACAGACATTTTTACCTCGCCATCGCCGAGGTTAGGATGCAAACGCTTCGAAACCGGCCACGGAGACGGCAGATGAAGGTGTTGATCAAAAGCGCATGGGGATCGGACGAGTCGACCAAAGCGGCCTTTGCCTTTCTGCATGCAAACGCCTTCGCGGAGGCGGGGCACGAAGTGCGGATATTCCTCCTCGGCGAGGCCGTAAACCTGATGCGCAACGAGACGATGAACGCGGTGACGCCGGTGGGATGGCCGCCATTGGCGGAGATTATGGCGAAAACTGTCGCATATAACATTCCGCTCAATATCTGAACCGCGTGTTCACGGGCCCGTGCGGTTCGCGACACCGATCTCGAAGGCAAGAATGCCCGGTTTGTCACGCCCCCGGATTTGGTGGCGTTGGTGGAGTGGGCCTACAAGGTATTAAGCGAGTAGAACCCCCAATGGACACACACAGGAGGACAGGCGGCATGACCGCAGCAAAAGGCTTTGTCGTACCCGCCGGCGGCGGGAAGCATTTCGAACTCGCCGACACAAGGCCGATCCTTTGCCCTGAAGCTCCTCGGCAAAGAGACCGATCAGAGCATCATGCTGTTCGAGGAGACGCTGCCCGCCGGCACCAAGAGCCTGCTCCATCTGCACCGCGACAGCGACGAGGTTGCGTGGGTGCTCGCCGGCGAGTTCACCTTTCAGATCGGCGACGAGGTCAGCGCCGGCGGCCCCGGCACCTGCGCGTTCATGCCGCGCGACCTACCGCATGCCTGGAAGAACACCGGCGGCGAGACCGGCCGCGTCCTGTTTCTCTACACCCCGGCCGCCGCCGGCGGCCTCATCGAGGACCTCGCGGAGCGCCGCCCGACCACCGCCGACGAGCACGACAAGCTCTTCGAGCGCCACCGCTGGGAAGTCGTCGGCCCAAACCCGCTCTGACGCCCCGGATCGGGTCGAGATCGGCGAGCCCGATTTGGGAGATGTCGGTTCGCTCGCGCGAGCCCCTCACCCCGGCCCTCTCCCCGATTGCGATTCCACGCAGGCTCTGTGCTCGCCGATCCACGCCTCGGCCGCTCCGGCGGTATCGAAGCTGCTCACGGTCGTCGGAAACGTATCGGGGGTCGATATTCTGACGCCAAACCCGCCATCGGCGAGCGACACCACTTTGTAGCTGGATCATGTAGAGCCCGGGCACCGGCGCAATGGTCTCGACCTGCCAATTCCGGTAATGTCGTTCGCATCTCATCGTTTGCACGGAGCGCCATGCCATGCCGCTTACGACGGACGAAAAGCTCTTGGCGCTGAGCCGCCAAACCATCGCGGCGTTCGACAAGGTCAATGGCGGGGTCCATCCAGGGTTCAGGCCCGCGCATGCGAAGGGCATTTTGCTGAGCGGCACGTTTACGCCGTCCGCGGAAGCGGCGTCGCTGACGCGGGCGCCGCATCTCAGCCGCAATTCGACGCCGGTGACGGCTCGCTTTTCGGATTTTGCCGGAATTCCGACGGTTGCCGACAACGACGCGCAGAGCGGCAGCCCGCGCGGTTTTGCGGTCCGCTTTCACCTGGCCCCGCATGCTCACACCGACATCGTCGCTCACTCGGTCGATAGCTTCGCGGTGCGCACCGCCGAGGAGCTCGTGGCGTTTCTGAACGCGGTGAGCGCCACCGACCCGGCCGCACCGCACCCGAACGCGGTCGAGCAGTTCCTCGGCGCGCACCCCGCGGCGATGCGGTTTGTTCAGATCCCGAAGCCTGTCCCGACCAGCTTTGCCAGAGAGTCGTTCTTCGCGGTATCAGCGTTCAAGTTCACCAACGCCGACGGCGTCAGCCGCTACGGGCGCTACCGGGTGCTGCCGGTCGCGGGCAACGAGCATCTGGGCGATGCCGACGCCGCCACGCGCAGTCCGAGCTTCCTCTTCGACGAGATTAAAGAGCGTATCGCACGGGGACCCGTCAGGTTTCGGGTGGCCGTGCAGCTGGCCGAAGACGGCGACGCGGTTGACGACGCCACGGTGCGATGGCCCGAGGAACGGCCGCAGCGCGCGTTTGGCGAAATCAGCTTGCAGGAACTCGCGGCGGACAACGCCGGCGCGCAACAGCACATCATCTTCGACCCGATCCCGCGCGTCGGCGGCATCGAAGCCTCGGCCGATCCGCTCTTCGAGGCGCGAGCCAACATCTATCTGATGAGCGGCAGGCGCCGAAGAGCAGCCGCAGCGCCGCCATAGGGCGGGCGAGATCCATCGTCTATAAACAGGGGCTTGGCGCTATCCTTTCACAGCCGGCACAGCCGGTCGAAATCCGGATGACCCGCCAAAAAAAGCCCCGCTTTGAAGCGGGGCTCTCGGCAATGCGCTAGCGCTTTTCGTCGTGCCGCTCGCCGCGGTGTCGACCGGCCTCCACCGCGATTTCCGTATTATGCTCCTTGCTTTGGTCCGGCACGGCGCGGCCAACGGTGCCGCCCGGCTTTACGAGATGCTCGCTCTCCTTTGGACGATCGCTCTCCTTTGGACGATCACCCGGGCCGGCGTGGCGGTGGCCGACCTTGCCGGTCATGCCGTTCTGCGCTGTCTGACCCATGTCGCGTTGCGGCGCGTGCGATTGCTCTCGGTCTGCCATGATAAGGGCTCCGACTGGTTTCGTTAAGGGCCGCCATCCTCGGGACGACGGCTTGCCAAGAGAAACTCCCCCGCAAAAGCCGAAGTTCCCTGAACTCGTGATTTCAGTCGCCACTCAGACGAGACACGAAAGAGCCTTCACCTCGCCGGGATCGGATATCTACTCTACTTCTACGATGGTTATGGCCATGCAAAACCAAACAATGAAGGCAGTGGATGAGCCTTCCCCTGACAGCATCGATCGGAGACGGCATCGACGCGAAGAGACGACTATCGATCACTTGGTCGAGCAAGACCGGCCCCGGCACAGCGACGCTGACGGCGCTCCGGCTCTTCACCTGGCCGAAAGGCCGAGCGGCCGCGGTCGGGCCGATGACCACCGGTTTCGACCATGGCAAAGTCGGCTCTCGAAGGCTTTGCCGGTTGGCAAAGTCGAGGCGCTTTCTGGCTGCCAATTCAGTCGGTCAGCTTGCTAAAACACAAATCTTCTCTGACGTTTACACAGCGATAATGTCCATGGCTTGGGTGGCTTTATGGCGATGTTCTGCAGATCATTTACGAAAATATCTCAGCGTATTGGAACCGGCTTGTTGGGCGCTGCGTTTTTCGTACGTGGCAATGCAATCGCCAACGACATGCTATGGAGATGACGATGAGCAAGCTGATCCGAAAAGTGGTTCTGGGCACCGCTTCGGTGCTGGCTTTGGGGGTCGGGGGCGCCGCTCTGGATTCTGCGCTCGATCCCGGCAACGTCGCGAATGCGGGAAGCATGCCTTCTGCGTCCGAAATTTCCGGCAATTCGCTGCCCGACACCAGAATGTGGAAAGACGACGTTCGTTGGGCGCAGATCGAGCTGCGCAACGATAGGCTCTATAAAGGGTCGCTCGACGGTGTGCTGGGGCCGCAGACAAAGCGTGCCCTCAAAGCGTTCCAGCACGATAACGGTCTGGACCGCACGGCATCGCTCGATGCGCCGACCTGGACAGCGCTGACCGGCCACGCCGAAATCGGCCAAGGATCGAGCACCGAGCCGAGCGCGGCGAACTCGTTCGGGACGAGCGCTTCCGGCCGATAAAATCTCCGGGCAGACCTTTTGATGCGAGGGTCTGCTTGATGCGAGGGTCTGCCCCGATCCGCGGCTGCGGGCAGGCGCTTCGCCCGGCGCCCGAGCCTCATCGGCCATCCTGGGCGCGCCGCGAGTGTTTCGATCTGCACCGGCGTCCGCCGCCAGCCCTAGCGCCTTATTTTGGCTGCCCGTAGAGGCCGGTCACCTGCCCCTTGGCGAGCGTGTTGAAATGCAGGTTGAAGCCGACCCGCGCGCCCGAGGATTCGGCATCGACCGGCAATTTGGGAACCTTCACGGCAAAAATCGTGATCTGGTAATGATGCGCCGGGTCTCCTGCCGGCGGGCATGGCCCGGAATAATGCGAGACCCCGCCATCGTTGCGCCCTTGTCCGGCGCCCGCCGGGAGCAGCGTCGAGCCGGCGTCGCCGGCTCCGGCCGGCAGCATGTGCACATTCGCCGGAATGTTGAACACGGTCCAATGCCAAAAGCCGCTCCCGGTCGGCGCGTCGGGATCGTACATCGTGATCGCAAAGCTCTTGGTGCCGGCGGGCTCGCCGGACCAAGAGAGCGCCGGCGAATGGCTGCCGCCGTGATAGCGGTCGCACACCTGCGCCATCGGGACCGTGCCGCCGTCCTTAAAAGCAGGCGTGGTCACGTTCAGCCCTTGGGCAAAGGCCGACGCGGCCAATACCGCCAGCGCCGTCGCCAAGATCGGTGCCAAGACCGGTGCACGCATAACCTCCCCCTCCCGTTCTGCCGAATTATCGGAGGAAGAGACCATGCCGGGCCGGCGGCAACAAGCCCGGCGACGGCGCGGCACTTCACAAATCGGCGAGCCGCGACCCGTGATCGGCTCTACCGGCAACGCGTTTTGCGGTTGCTTGAGCCGGGCGAACGGGCAATTCTGACCGCATAAAAACACCCGGTGTCCGGGGGACATCGAAAAAACGAGTGAACAGCAGGCTCACCAACGGGAGGTCACCATGAATCATCTGACGCGCCGCACGATTCTCGCCGCCGCCCCGGCGGCGCTGGCCCTCAGCGGGCCGATCCTCGGCGCCTGGCCGGCGCCCGCCGCCCAAGCCAAAAAGCAATATGGCCCCGGCGTCACCGATACGGAGATCAAGATCGGCAACACCGGCCCCTATAGCGGCCCGCTGTCGAACGCCGCCCCGCTTCCACTGTCCATGGCCGCCTATTACAAGATGATCAACGAAAAGGGCGGCATCAACGGCCGAAAGATCACCTTTATCTCCTATGACGACGCCTATTCGCCGCCGAAGACGGTCGAAATGACGCGCAAGCTCGTCGAGCAGGACGAGGTCCTGTTCATGGCCGGCGGCGTCGGCACCCCGACGAGCACCGCCGTCTGGCACTATCTGAACCAGAACAAGGTGCCGCAATTGTTCGTCTATACCGGCGCCGCCAAATGGGACGACCCGAAGGGGCACCCATGGACGATGGGCTTTCCGGTCAGCTACCAGATGGAGGGGCGCATCTATGCCGCCTATATTCTCAAAAACAAGCCCGACGGCAAGGTCGGCGTGCTCTATCAGAATGACGATTTCGGCAAGGACTACCTGAAGGGAGTGGTGGACGGCCTCGGCGCCAAGGCGGCCTCGATGATCAAGCTCAAGGTCTCGTACGAGACCACCGACCCGACCGTCAACTCGCAGATCATCCAGCTGAAGGGCGCCGGATGCGACGTCCTGGTCGTCGTTGCCATTCCCAAATTCGGCGCCCAGGCGATCCGCAAGGTGGCCGAGATCGAATGGAAGCCGCTCTTTATCATGAACGGCATCGCCGCGTCGGTGGGGGTGACCTTCAAGCCGGCGGGCCTCGAAAACGCCAAAGGCATCATCGCCGACAATTCCTTCAAGGACCCGACCAGCCCCGAATGGAAGGACGACGCCGGCTTCAAATGGTGGGTCTCGTTTATGGACAAGTATTATCCGAGCGGCGACAAGAGCGACCTGCAAACCGTCTATGGCCCTTCGAACGCCGCGACGGTGGTTCAGGTATTGAAGCAATGCGGCGACGATTTGAGTCGCGAGAACGTCATGCGGCAGGCGGCGAATTTGCGCAAATTCGAGCTGCCGATGCTGATCTCCGGCATCACGATCAACACGAGCCCGACCGATTTCGCGCCGATCAAGCAGGTCCGGATGGAGCGCTTCGATGGCGAGCGCTACCAGTTCTTTGGCCCGGTGCTGAGCGGCAACGCGATCGGTTGAGGCCGGAGCGGCGAGCGACTGTCCTCGGCGCTTGTCGCCGCAGAATCGGATTGCCCGGCAGCTCTGGTATACCATATACCTCAGGCATGTCCGAGGCTGCCTCGCACCCGATCCCGACGCTTGACGTGCCGCGGCTCGACACCGCGACGAGCTTCGCCAAGGAGGCTTATGCCGCGCTGAAGCGGGCGATCACGGCGATGGACATCTACGACACGCCGCACGAAATCCGACTCGACGAACGACGGCTGTCGGAGGGGCTGGGGGTCAGCCGCACCCCGATCCGCGAGGCAATGACCCTCTTGGAGCAGGAGGGGTTTGTCCGCACCCGGCCGCGCCGCGGCATCTTTGTCGTGCGCAAGACAAAGCGCGAGATCGTCGAGATGATCACCGTCATGGCCTCGCTCGAAAGCATGGCGGCACGGCTTGCCGCCGAGCGCGCGACCGACGCGGAAATCGCTCAGCTGCACGAGCTGATGGACGCTTTCCGCAATGGCAATGACGGCGCACGGCTCGACGAGTATTCGGACGCGAACCTCTCCTTTCATCAAGCGATCATCAAAATGAGCGGCTGTGCGCTGCTCGCCGAGATGACGGAAAATCTGTTCATCCATATGCGCGCGATCCGCAAGATCACGATCCACCAGGAAAACCGGGCGGCACGGTCGATCGTGGATCATCTGGCGATCATCGAGGCCATCGAACGCCGTGACCCCGTTCTGGCCGAACGGCTGGCGCGCGAGCACACGCTGGGGCTCGCCGCGCATGTCGAGGAGCACGGCGATTTTCTCGATGCAAGGCATCATAATGGCTGAGCACCGCCGGGTAATGCCTGCGCGATTGATCAGCGGCGGCTCCTCCTTCTGTCGTCCCTGCGCAAGTAGGGACCCACCCTTAGATTTGCTCGATGTTCTATGTCTATTTGCTGAGCAGCCGGCCGCTTGGAACACTGTATGTTGGAATGACGGTGGACTTGGCAAAGCGCGTCTGGGAACACAAGATAAAAGCCACTCCAGGCTTCACGGCAAAATACGGCATCGATCGGTTGGTGTGGTACGAGCAGCACGCTTCGCCGCAAGCTGCGTTTGCCCGAGAACGACAGATCAAGAAATGGAAGCGAGCGTGGAAAATTCAGCTTATGGAAGCGGACAATCCGCATTGGATCGATCTCTATTCATCGATTGCGCTTTAACACGACAGCAGGAGCAGGCTGAGCGGTTGGTCCCTGCGTACGCAGGGACGACGAGAAGATAGTCAGGTCAAATCAACGGCAATTCACTCGGTAGAGGGACGCAGACATGAGCAAAGCATTGGATGGGGTCCGCATTCTCGACATGACCCATGTCCAGGCCGGGCCGACCGGGACGCAGCTTCTGGCCTGGATGGGTGCCGATGTGATCAAGGTCGAGTTGCCGGGGCGCGGCGACATCACCCGCGGCCAGCTGCAGGACGTGAAGGGTGCCGACAGCCTCTATTTCACGATGCTGAACTCGAACAAGCGTAGCATCACCGTCAACATGAAGACGCCGAAGGGCAAAGCGGTGCTGGAGGCGCTGGTCAAGCGCTGCGACATCGTCGTTGAAAACTTCGGCCCCGGCGTGCTCGACCGCGCCGGCTTCACCTGGGCGCGTTTCCAGGAGCTGAACCCGCGCATCATCTACGCCTCGATCAAAGGGTTCGGCCCCGGCCCCTATGTCGATTGCAAGGCCTATGAGAATGTCGCGCAATGCATGGGCGGGGCGGCGAGCACGACCGGCTGGGAGGACGGCCCGCCGACCATCGGCGGCGCCCAGATCGGCGACAGCGGCACCGGCGTCCATATGGTCGCCGGGGTCCTCGGGGCGCTGTTCCAGCGCGAGAAGACCGGCAGGGGCCAGCGCGTCGAGGTGGCGATGACCGACGCGGTCTTGAACCTCTGCCGGGTCAAGATGCGCGACCAGCAGCGGATCATGAAGGGGCCATTGCCGGAATACCCGAACCAGGAGTTCGGCGACGAGGTGCCGCGCGCCGGCAACGCCTCGGGCGGCGGCCAGCCGGGCTCGGCGCTGCGCTGCGCCCCGGGTGGGCCCAACGACTGGGCCTATGTCATCATCCAGCCGCCATCATGGGCGCCGCTGATGAAATTGTGCGGCCGCGAGGAGCTGATCGACGATCCGCATTACGCGACCCCGGCGGCGCGCCTCTCGCGTATCCCGGAATGCTTCTCGATCATCGAGAAATGGACCATGACTAGGACCAAGCTCGATGTCATGGCGGCGTTGAACGAGGTCGATGTGCCGTGCGGGCCCATTCTGTCGATGAAGGACATCTACCAGGACAAATCGCTCTACGAGCGCGGCTATCTGGTCGAGCTCGACCATCCGACGCGCGGCCGCTATGTCCAGCTCGGCATGCCGATCAACCTCTCCAACTCGCCGGTCGAGGTAAAACGCTCGCCCTTGCTCGGCGAGCACACCGACGAAATCCTCGGCTGGCTCGGCTACGGCAACGACGAGATCGCGGCGATGCACCAGGACGGCGCGGTGTGAGCTATGTCTGACCCGACCGCCGCGCAACTTATCCTCTCCCCCCGCCGGCCGGGGGGAGAGGGCAGGGTGAGGGGGGCGGTCGCCGCGAGATTCCGCCCTCACCCTCCCATTGCTTGCGCAATAGGCCCTTCCCTCTCCCGCATTGCGGGAGAGGGGCTTTTAGCGGGTGCTCCTTGCCACCGCCGTTAAGGCACGACCGCCGCATCCACCCCGGCTCGGGGCGCCGGCGCGGGCTCGACCATCCGAAGGGGCGGCAGGTCGATCCGGCGGCCTTGGCCGAGGTGCAGGCCTTGCTCGGGGAGCGCGCGCGGCGGCGCGACCTGTTGATCGAGCATCTGCACCTGCTGCAGGACCATTACGGCTGCCTCTATGCGCGCCATCTGGCGGCCCTGGCCGAAGAGATGCGGCTGGCCTTGGTCGAGGTCTACGAGGTTGCCTCGTTCTACGCCCATTTCGACATCGTCATGGACGACGAGGCGCCGCCGCCCCCGGTAACGGTGCGGGTTTGCGACAGCCTCAGCTGCGAATTGGCCGGCGCACAGCAATTATTGGCCGAGCTGCAAAGCCGCCTCGGCGACGGCGTGCGGGTTGTGCGGGCGCCGTGCATGGGCGGCTGCGACAAGGCGCCGGTCGTCGCGATCGGCCACGCGCTGCACGAGCACGCCACCCTTGCCTCGGTCGAAGCCGCGGTCGCCGCCGGTGCCACGCATATGCCGGCCCCGGCCTATGCCGGCCTCGACGCCTATCGTGCGGCGGGCGGGTATCGCCTGCTGCAATCCTGTCTCGCCGGCGAGCGCACCCGCGATCAAGTGATCGAGGCGCTCGAACATTCGGGGCTGCGCGGGCTCGGCGGCGCCGGGTTCCCGGCCGGGCGCAAATGGCGCCTCGTCTGCCAGGAGCCTGCACCCCGCCTCCTCGCGGTCAATGGCGACGAGGGCGAGCCCGGCACCTTCAAGGACCGCTATTTTCTCGAAACCGACCCGCACCGGTTTTTGGAAGGGATGCTGATCGCCGCCTGGGTGGTCGAGGCCGCCGATATCTACACTTATCTGCGCGACGAATACCCGCAATGCCAGGCGATCCTCGAAACCGAGATCGCGGCCCTCGCCGAAGGCGGGCTTGGTGCCGCATGCGCACATCCATCTGCGCCGCGGGGCGGGCGCCTATATCTGCGGCGAGGAATCGGCGATGCTGGAGAGCATCGAAGGCAAGCGCGGGCTGCCGCGTCAGCGCCCGCCGTTCCCGGCGCAGGTCGGGCTTTTCGGCCGGCCGACCCTGTGCAACAACATCGAGACGCTCTATTGGGTGCGCGACATCGTCGAAAAGGGCGCCGACTGGTTCACCGGCCACGGCCGCAACGGGCGCAAGGGGCTGCGCACGTTTTCGGTCTCCGGACGAGTGCGCGACCCGGGGGTCAAGCTCGCCCCGGCCGGGATCACCGCGCGCGAGCTGATCGACGAATATTGCGGCGGCATGGCTGAGGGCCAAGTCTTAAAGGGCTATTTGCCGGGCGGCGCCTCGGGCGGCATCTTGCCGGCGTCGATGGCGGGCATCCCGCTCGATTTCGGCACCCTCGAAAGCGAGGGCTGCTTTACCGGCTCGGGTGCGGTTGTGGTTTTGTCCGACCAAGACGATATGAAAAAGGTGGCGCTGAATTTGCTGCGCTTTTTCGAGGACGAGAGCTGCGGCCAGTGCACCCCCTGCCGCGCCGGCACCGAGAAAGCGGTCAAGCTGATGACCGCCCCGCATTGGCACGAAGACCTGCTGCAGGAATTGACCCGGGTCATGGGCGACGCCTCGATCTGCGGCCTCGGCCAAGCCGCGATGAACCCGGTCAAGCAGGTCTTCAAGCATTTCCGCGAGGACCTGGCTTGATCGCGATAGGTCTTCTCCCTTGTCATTCCGGGACGGCCCGCGGGGCCGGGCCCGGAACCTATGAACACGGACCCTTGTCGCACTTCGCTCGGCTTGTCCGCGCGCATCCGGCAAAGCCGGTGTTTATGGGTTCCGGGCTCGCCGCTTCGCGCCGCCCCGGAATGACGGTGTGACGATTGGCGGATGATCGCGCTCCCGGCGGTAAATCTCCCGGCCGACCCGTCGCTGGCGGAAGAGCTGGCGCACGAGGAGCTGGTCGAGACGGCCAACCTGACCAGCGCCCAAACCGGGATAAGCGGGACGATCTTCATCTCGACGGCAATGGGAGCGCATGGTCCGCGGGTCAAATATTTTGTACAACCGGGGCGGATGCAGCCGAGTTTATCGGTGTCGATCGGCGACATTCCGACGCTCGTTGCCAATTCTCTGCCGGATCGCATCGCGCGCCAGATGTCGCAGCGAGTGATCGAATGGGTGCTGCTCAACAAGGATGCGTTGCTGGATTTCTGGCATCATGGCGACACCTGGATGCAGCCGGAGGTCATCGACTTTGTCCAGAAGCTGCGGCGGATTTGAAATGACCGGCGGTCTGCTGCTGGAACGCTTCGTCTCAAGCCCGCCATCCCGGCGAAGGCCGGGACCCATCTTTCAACCCTTCGAGCGGCGGGATAAGTGGACCTCGACCTTCGTCGGGGTGGTGTTATCTTCGACGGGAATTTCCAGATGACCGATCCGATCCGCTTTATTCTCGACGGTGCCGAGGTCGAGGCCGCGCCCGGCGAGACGATCTGGCAGGTCGCCGACCGCCGCGGCATCGAGATCCCGCATTTGTGCTGGCTGCCGAAGCCCGGCTATCGCGCCGACGGCAATTGCCGCGCCTGCATGGTCGAGATCGAGGGCGAACGGGTGCTCGCCGCCTCCTGCGTGCGCAAACCCGCACCCGGGATGAAAGTGCAGAGCGCGAGCGAGCGCGCCAAGTTCTCGCGCAAGATGGTGTTCGAATTGCTGGTCGGCGACCAGCCGGCGCGGGCGGCGGCGCACGACCCGAATTCGCGCCTGTGGCAATGGGCCGACAAGCTCGGCGTCGCCGACAGCCGCTTTCCGCGGCATGCCGCACCCGCACCCGACCGCAGCCACGTCGCGATGGCGGTGCAGCTCGACGCCTGCATCCAGTGCAATCTGTGCGTGCGCGCCTGCCGCGAGGTCCAGGTCAATGACGTGATCGGCATGGCGGCGCGCGGCTGGCACGAAAAGATCGTGTTCGATTTCGACGACCCTATGGGTACCAGCACCTGTGTCGCCTGCGGCGAGTGCGTGCAGGCCTGCCCGACCGGCGCCTTGATGCCGGCGAGCCTCGTCGATGCCAACGGCGTCTACGCCAACGCGCCCGACCGGGAGGTCGACAGCGTGTGCCCCTATTGCGGCGTCGGCTGCCAATTGACCTACAAGATCAAAAACGACCATATCGTCGCCGTCGATGGGCGCGACGGCCCCTCCAACCACAACCGGCTCTGCGTCAAGGGCCGGTTCGGCTTCGACTATGCGCACCATCCCGACCGGTTGACCGAGCCGCTGATCCGCAAGGACGGTATCTCCAAGCACGACACGGCGATCGACCCGGCCAACCCCTACACCCATTTCAGAAAGGCGAGCTGGGAAGAGGCGCTCGACCGCGCCGCCGAGGGCCTCGCGCGCATCCGCGATCGCGACGGCAAGCGGGCGCTCGCCGGCTTTGGCTCGGCCAAGGGGTCGAACGAAGAGGCCTATCTGTTCCAGAAGCTCGTGCGCACCGGGTTCGGCTGCAACAATGTCGACCATTGCACGAGGCTGTGCCATGCCTCCTCGGTCGCGGCCTTGATGGAGGGAATCGGCTCCGGCGCTGTGACGGCGCCCTTCACCGCGGCCGAGGATTCCGATGTGATCATCGTCATCGGCGCGCGGCCGACCGAGAACCACCCGGTGGCGGCGACCTTTTTCAAGCAGGCGGCCAAGCGCGGCGCCACGGTCTTTGTCATGGACCCGCGCGGCCACAGCCTGGTGCGCCACGCGACCCTGACCTTGCGCTTCAACCCCGGCCGCGACGTGGCGCTACTGAACGCTCTGCTGCACACGATCATCGAGGAGGGGCTGACCGACCGCCAATACATCCAGGCGCACACCGAAGACTATGAAAAGCTGCGCGAGCATATCCGAGACTATTCGCCCGAAAAAATGGCGCCGATCTGCGGCATCGACGCGGCGACCTTGCGCCATGTGGCGCGCACCTATGCCCGCGCCGAACGCGCGATCATCTTTTGGGGCATGGGGATTTCGCAGCACACCCACGGCACCGACAATGCGCGCTGTCTGATCGCGCTGTCGATGATCACCGGCCAGGTCGGGCGGCCGGGCACCGGGCTGCACCCGCTGCGCGGCCAGAACAATGTTCAGGGGGCGTCGGATGCCGGGCTGATCCCGATGGTCTATCCCGACTATCAATCGGTCGTGAACCCTGAGGTCCGGCAGAAGTTCGAGGCGCTGTGGGGGACGCCGCTCGACGACAAGAGCGGGCTCACCGTCGTCGAGATCATGGACGCGGTCCATCGCGACGAGATCAAGGGCATGTACATCATGGGCGAGAACCCGGCGATGTCGGACCCCGATGTGCAGCATGCGCGCGAGGCGTTGGCCCATTTGGAGCACCTTGTCGTCCAGGACATCTTTCTGACCGAGACCGCGAAATACGCCGATGTCGTGTTGCCGGCCTCGGCCTGGCCGGAAAAGGACGGCACCGTCTCCAACACCAACCGCCAGGTGCAGATGGGCCGCGCCGCGTTGCCGCTCCCCGGCAATGCAAGGCTCGACTGGTGGATCATCCAGGAGATCGCGCGGCGCGTCGGGCTGCCCTGGTCCTATACCCATCCGCGCGAGGTGTTCGCGGAAATGAAATTGGCGATGCCGTCGCTCGACAACATTACCTGGGAGCGGCTGGAGCGCGAATCGTCGGTGACCTACCCGTGCGACGCGCCGGACCGGCCCGGCAACGAGATCGTCTTCGGCGACGGGTTTCCGACCCCCTCGGGCCGCGCCAAGCTGGTGCCGGCGGCGATCATCCCGCCGGCCGAGGAGCCGGACGAGCAATATCCGATGGTGCTGACTACCGGCCGCCAGCTCGAGCATTGGCATACCGGGGCGATGACCAGGCGGGCGAGCGTGCTCGACGAGCTCGAGCCCGAGGCGGTCGCGAGCCTCGCGCCGGTCGAGCTGCGCCGGCTCGGCATTTCAGCCGGCCAGCCGGTGCGCGTCACCACCCGGCGCGGCACGATCGAGTTGAAGGCGCGCGCCGACAGCAATGTCGCGCCCGGCATGGTGTTCATCCCGTTCTGCTATGCCGAGGCCGCCGCCAACGTGCTGACCAACCCGCAGCTCGACCCGATCGGCAAAATTCCCGAATTCAAATTCTGCGCCGCCAAGGTCGAGCCGGCCGAGATGCGCGACGCCGCGGAATAGCCATAAGCGTTCGTCCCCTGCCGGGACTTGGCCCACGAATGTCCAAGTTTCGGCAGGCCGGTCAACAGCCCACGGGTCCAAGCATCGGTGTATTCCTCTTCACCGGGCTCTACCCGTGGGCCTTCAGCCCACGGACTTGATCCGCGGTGACCCATACCTTTTGGTGCGTCCATCGGAAGACGCGGATGCCCGGACCAAATCCGGGCAAAGGAAAAAATTGGCAGGGTTCCGGTCAAATTTGGCGGCGGCGCTGTCGTTGACGATGCTCGTCGGCTGTGCCGGCTGCGCCGCACCATCGACGGTGCCCGCTCCCTACGCCTGCCTGCTTCCCGGCGAGCAACGGATGGCGGTTGCTGAGCTGTTTTTCGGGCGTGCATCGCTGAGCGATGCCGAGTGGGCCGGGTTCGCGGCGCGGATCATCACGCCGAGCTTTCCCGACGGCTTTACCGTGCTCGACGGCGAGGGCCAATGGCGCAACCCTCGGACCGGCCGGATCATACGCGACCCGACCAAAATCCTGCTGGTCGCGACGAAGCGCACGCCCGGCCTCGCACGCCGGCTATCGGGGGTGATCGACGCCTACAAGGCGCGGTTCCATCAGCAATCGGTTGGCGTCATCACCCGCGACACCTGCGCCGATTTCGATTAGATGCGGTCCGGTTTGATCCTCGGGAGAAAGCAATGGCGGACAAGATTCGGCTGGGGCTGATCGGCGCCAGCGTTTCAGGAACCTGGTCGGCGCGCGCGCATTTGCCGGCGCTGCGCGAGAGCGCAGAGGTCGAGCTGACCGCGGTGTGCACGACGAGAGCGGAGAGCGCCGAGGCGGCGCGGCTCGCTTGGGATGCCAAGCTTGCTTTTGACGATTGGCGCCGGATGGTCGCCTCGCCCGAGATCGACGCGGTCGCGGTCGTCGTGCGCGTGCCGTCGCATTATCCGCCGGCCAAGGCGGCGTTGGAGGCCGGCAAGCCCGTCTATTGCGAATGGCCGCTCGGGCGCACCACCGCCGAGGCGGTGGAATTGGCGGGACTGGCCAAGGCGCGGGGGCTCGTCACCGCCGTCGGCCTCCAGGCCCGCGTCAACCCCGCGATCATGCATATGAAAGAACTGGTGGCGGCCGGCTATGTCGGCGAGATCATGGCCGTCCATGTCAGCCTGATGCGCGAGGGTGTCTTGACCCGGCCGTCGCACCGCACCTGGCAGCACGACGCCACACTCGGCGCAAACACCTTGACCATCGCCAACGGCCACACGGTCGATGCGATGCGGTTCGTGACCGGCGATTTCGCCCGGCTTTCTACGGTCGTGGCGACCCAGGCCAAGCAGTGGCTCGACACCGGCACCAACACCTGGCTCGATGTGACCTCGCCCGACAACGTGCTGATCAGTGGCCGGCTCGCGAATGGTGCGGTGGCCTCGGTCCATATCGCCGCCATTCCCTATGCCGGCAGCGGCTATCGCATGGAGATCTACGGCCGCGACGGGACCCTCGTCGTGGCCGGCGCAGATTCGCCGCAATTGAACGAGGTCACGCTGCACGGCGCGCAACGCGGCAACGCGCTGGCGCCGATCCCGGTGCCCGCCCGCCATATTCTCGCCGCCTCGGCGACGCCGCCGGGCGAGCCGTTCAATGTCGGCCAGATGTATACGCTGTTCGCCCGCGCGATCCGCGGCGAGGCAAGCCGTCCGCCCGATTTCGACACCGCCGTCGAGCTGCACCACCTGGTCGACGCCATCAAACAGGCTCAGACGCTTTAGCTCGCTGAGCAAGCTCGCCTATGGCATCGCCGGCATCCGATCCCTGCACAAAGCCATGGCCTGGCTTATCCAAGGCTGGTTTATCCAAGGCTGCCTTATACAAAACCCCGAAGGATCATGGGCGCTTCGTGCAGCGGCGGTAGACTTCGTCCGCCAGCTCACCCACATTGGAGAGATTCATTTCCGGATCGAGGCTGACACCGAAATGGTCCTCGATTGCCAGGATGAGCACAACATGGGAAGTCGAGTCCCAGCCGGGGATATCCTCGGCAACAGTGTCGCTGCTAATCGGGACGTCGCTGACCCCAAAGGTATTCTGGATCAGGTCGGCAATATCGCGGATTATCTCTGCTTCGCTGGGCATCAACTTCTCCGTTCTGGGCAAACGGGCGCCGGCATCGTCTCATGGCGGGCTGGCCCGGCCTTCCTAATTGCGCTTGTACCCGATCATCACGCATGAGATGTCGAGCCGCAGCCGCCGGGCACTTTCGAGCGTCTGTCCGGTAACCGGTAATTCCCAGCTTTCCACGATATAGAATCCGGTATCGCGGACCAGCCCCCTCACTTCCTCCGCATCGTGCCATAAAAAGAGGTGATCAAGAGCCGGGCTGTTAACAGGGACGTTCAAAAAAATTCGGCCGCCGGGGCGCAGCGAACGATACGCCACGCGGAGGGCTCGATGGGGGTTCTCCAGGTGCTCCAGCAATTCGCTCATGACGATGCTGTCGAAGGCGTCCGGCGTTGCCTCTGAGCCGACGACATCCCTTTCAACAAGTGCTACCGAACGGGTCATTCCCAGTCGCCGCAGCGCAAGGGTAGTCGCCTGCAAGCTGCTGGGGCTGACATCCCAGGCAGTAACGGACCGACAATTCGGAACCTCACCGGCCACTGCAGCAAACAGCCCATGGCCCGGCCCCACTTCTAAATGGTCGTAGCCGGTGCGGTTGCCGGGAAGAAAGCGTGTCTGATACAAGTAGAATGCATAAGCATGATTTTGCCAAAACACCTGCGACAACAGCAGCCCGTTTACATACCGTTTCATGTATTCCGGCACGCCATAGACTTGGGCAATCGCCTCCGCCAGGCTGTGCAACCGGTAGTGACCGTGCCGGTGAAAAAAGAATTGCTCCTCCTTGACCTGGGCGCAGGTCCAGCGGTAATCCGCACAGTATTGATCGAGATCGTCTCCGATCAGCTGCTGGACCTTAGCGCCGAGATGATTCCTGAGCTGCATGAACGCGGCGTCGGTATGCGCGAAAGTCTTGGTCAGAAATTTCTCATGATCGGACCAATTGCGCAAGCACGCTTGGGTCAGCGCCATCAACGCCGGGTAAGGGGTCAGCCGATCCCACAATCCTCCGGCCAAGTTTGCCATGACGTTCAATTCCGATATCTCATCAGAAGTAGGGGGTGCTGCCGATCGATGGTGAACCCACGAATGGAACGGATGGCGATCCGATATCAGGTTCTTGTCAACTGTCAAGCCGCTCAGTAGGCTGCCGAGTGGCAATTCTCGGGGGGAATATGTCTGCAAAGGACGAGTTGGACCAACTGCGTCAGCGGCTTGCTGAGCAGCCCTTGGCACTCGCCGATATTTTCCGCATCGGACAGCAGGCGGCATGAGGCGGCGTCGAGGCTGCGAGCGCGGCCATCACGGGCGATGCGGGAGCACTGCCGGTCCAACGAATTGCCGTGCTCGGCGGTCTCAACATCGACTATCTCGCATGGGGGATCGCGTGCGCGACACTGCAGGAAGGGGTGGCTCCGATCATCTATTGCTGTCCCTACGGCGCCTATGTCCAGGAAATTCTCGATCCTGGCTCGGCATTGCACGCATTTCGACCGACCGTCGCCGTGCTTGCCAGCGATTGGCGGGACGTTGTCGAGCAGCTGCCACCCGGCGCCGCGGCCGAGCAGGTGACCGTTTGCATCGATCGCACGATGAGTCTCTTCGAGCAGCTGTGGCACGTGCTTGCTGAGCGGATGCAGTGCAAAATCATCCAGCATCTGCTCGCGCCGCCGCCGTGGGGCAGGCGCGGCCCGGCCGAGCGCGTTGCTGCGGCCTCGCCGATCGCGCAGGTCCGGCAGCTGAATGAACGGCTGCTCGAGGCCGGCGCGAACGGCGGCGTGCATTGGGTGGAGATGGACCGCTTCGCACAGGAGGTCGGCTTGCGGCAATGGGCGAGCGAGCGGCTCTACCATGCGGCCAAGCTCGCCTTTGATCCGCGATTTTTGCCGGACTACCTGCCGTACTTTCGCGCGGCTTGGCGCTCAGCGTCGGCAACGGCAAGGAAGGTGCTGGTTCTCGACCTGGACAATACCCTGTGGGGCGGGGTGATCGGGGACGACGGTGTCGAGGGCATCAAGCTCGGCCCCGGTTCCCTCGCCGGCGAAGCTTTCGCCGCTTGGGGGAATTATATTGCGGAGCTGCAGGCGCGGGGGGTGGTTTTGGCGGTGTGCAGCAAAAACGCGCCGGAAATTGCCGCAAGTGGCTTCGATCACCCCCATTCCAAATTGCGGGTGGAGGATTTCGCGGCATTCGAATGTTCTTGGAGCGACAAGGTCTCTGGGTTGCGGCGCATCGGGCAGGCGCTGAACCTGGGTCTGGAGGCATTCGTTTTCGCCGACGACAACCCGATGGAATGTGCGCTGATCGCGCGCGAGCTGCCGCAAGTGACAGTCGTGCCGCTTGGCGCCGATCCGACCCGTTTCATCGAGATTCTGGAGGGTGGTCACTGGTTTGATCTGCCGCGCTATACGGCCGAGGATTTCGGGCGCGGCGAAGCCTATTCGGCGCTGCGCCAGGTCGAGGAGGAGCGGCAGAGCGCCCCCGACATGCGCAGTTTTTTGCGCGATCTGCGCATGGTCGGCGATCTCTGCGCGCCGGGAACCGCCGATCTCAACCGCCTTGCTCAGCTGGAGCAGAAGACCAACCAGTTCAACATGACGACCCGGCGCTACTCGGCGCCGGCTATCGAGGGCCTGATGAAACGCAACGACGTGATCATGCTCGCGTTGCGTCTGAAGGATCGCCTGGCAATCATGGTCTCGTCTCGTCCCTGATCGCGATCCACGAAGATGATAACGTGCGGATCGACAGCTGGCTGATGAGCTGTCGCGTATTTTCGCGTACGGCGGAGCAGTTCATGATCGCTCGCTTGGCGCAGATTTCTTGCGAGCGTGGCGCGCGCGGTCTTGTCGGCGAATATCTGCCGACCGCCAAAAACGGCGTCGTCGCCGATCTTTACGCGCAGCTTGGCTTTGCCTGTCCGAGCGGCGACGGTCACTATTGGTTGCGCGACATTGCGGCGGATTCGCTGTCCGGCCTGGAGTGCTTTATCGACATCGACGCGACCGCCGATAAGGCAGCCGAATGTCGCTCGCCGGCGCTTGCGCTGTGAGCCGGCGCGGAATTTCCATGCTGCAATTCGACCATATCGGCATCGTCGCGGCCAACCTCCAGACCGGACGCTCGCATCTGGCTCGCATCCTGCAAATCGCCGAGTGGACCAGCGAGATCGCTGATCCGGGCAACGGTGTACGCCTGCAATTTGGTCGTGATGCGAGCGGGATTTGCTATGAAGTGCTGGAACCGCTCGGGTCCGCTTCGCCGGTCGCCACAGCGCTCAGAGATAATCGTGCGATTCTCAACCATGTTGCGTATCGTGTGGAGGATTTGGACGAGGCGGCAAAACACATGCGCGCCGCCGGTTGCGCGCGCACCGCCGAGCCGCGCCCGGCGATCGCCTTTGGCGGACAGCGTATCCAGTTCTTCGTCACGCCGCTGCGTTTCATTGTCGAGCTGATCGAAGCCCCGGGTCATCGCCATGCGTTTGCGCTGGCCGATCTTACCGGCTAAACGCGCTCGCCGTGGTCCGGTCGGCCAACCCGCCTATCCGACGCGCGCTGTTTCGACTATGGAGAATGAAGTGACGCCGATTGATGCCAGCCTGCAAGCACCCCCGACGCCGCGGCCGGCGCCGGCGCCCCGTGGTATGTGGGTCTGAAATTTCAGTATCATTTTCAAGATTTAAGCGAAATCGATCTCACCGGCTGGGATGATGGTATATTCCATGTCAACTCGGCGCCGTTTGTTCTGAAATGGTATTTCAGGCGCTCGTCGCTTCGACGGCTTTACGTTCTGCTGCACGGCGGAGCCAACCGTCAGAAGCGAACGATGCCCATCTTCTCTCGTTGGAACTACGGACCGATCCTGCCCGGGCATTTGATCAGCGTTTTCGATCCGACGATGGAGCTGTCACCGGTGCTTACGTGCGGTTGGTATCTCGGGACGAGGTCGCACGATGTCACGACGATGGTGGTCGAGTTGGCGAGGAAGGTCGCTGCGCATCTGGGCATAACCAACTCGAACGTGGCGTTCTTCAGCAGTTCGGCCGGCGCCCTCACTGCCTTGCTGTGCGCCGGGCGTTTACCCGGAGCCACGTGTCTGATCCAAAACCCGTTGCTCGACATCACGCTCGCCCTCCCGACAAGCAACATGAAATAACAAGAGTATTTGCACCGGAGCTGACGTCCGAGCAGATGTTCCGCGAATATAAGAAGAGGACGTCGGCAATTGCGGCATTCGAGTCGCCGTCTGATCTGCCGGTCATCGTATGGGCGCAGGACACCAACGATCCCTATTCGGGCGAACATTATAGAAAATTCTGCGAACGTTTCGGCTTGGTTAGAGCGGGGGGAACCAGCGCTGATGGTCGCGTGCTCGCCTTCCTTTATGAGTCAAAGGGCGGTCACTCGGAATGGTCCCCTGAGATTACGCGGATGCTGATCCGCAAGCATCTTGAGCTTACCACGGCGTTTAATACGCTTTCGGATTTTACCACAGCGGAAGCATCCTCGCGCCTGCTTGCGCCGATGAATGCGAGCGATTCGCTCGACCTCCGTCACGATGGCCGGGGGGACAGGGTCATGCAGTCAGGCCGAACGGATCCGCCGAGGACACGGGGATCGGGCGCTCCGCGGGGCTTCAGGGCCAGACGGCCGGCGCTCTCATCGCCGGTTTGAATGAGGGGCTGCGTTTATTGGAGAAAACGGCGCCGATCCCGGCCTCGGCGGATGATGCGGCGGTTTGGGAAGGGCTCCCTCCGCTGGGTCCTGCGGCTCGCGAAAGGATTGCGGCGCTGATCAAGGGCACCGCCGCCGTACGGATGTTGCGCTCGCCGTTTTACGCGAACCTGACGGCCCAAGCCGAGGAACTGGACCGGACATTCGCGATGTTGGCCGATGAAATGTCGGTTGCGGTACTGCAATGGCTGATCAAGTTCCGCTTGCTGTTGCCGCTCTATGCGCCGGGGCTGCTGATTGAGGAGCTGCGAGGGCCGTTGTCTCCAACATCTGGAACATCGCCAGACGGAACGCCAAGGCCCGGAGAGATATTCCTGGCGCGATTACGAATGAGCAATTGCTTTATTGCTGGGGAATGGGAGCATTTTCGCTGCCGGAACGGTGTGCGGTCGAACCGGGTGACATGGTTCTCGATGCTCGTTGGGGCGCTGTGGATACGACGTTGTACTTTTCCAGGCTGTGCGGTCCAACAGGACATGTACACGCGTTCGAGCCGATGCCGGCGAATTACGCTACGCTTAATGTCAGTTTAACCACGAATAACGTAACCAACGTTACTACCGTTTGCCGAGTTCTGTCGGATCGCGTCGGTAGTATGATGACCGCGATTTTGCCGAAACCAAGCGATGGTGATCCTCAGAAACTGGAGTTGCTGGTTGACACTATCGACAACTATTGCCAAAAACAACGCATCGAACACATCGATTTCTTGAAAATTAGTGATCCGAGAAATTTCGAAAAAATACTGTTGGGGAGCAAGAAAATGCTTGCTGAAATCTCGCCCCAAGATTGCAGCGTACATATAGCGGCGACGCGTTCGGCGGCGGCGCCAAAGACCAAGCCGATCGTCGCCCACATGACCAGCTGTACGCCGAACGAGGCGATGCGGAACCGCCACAGCACGACAGCGGGAAACTGGGCCGGCACCTCGTTGACCTCCGGCAACGCCAGGCCGGCGGCGACCACGACGACCAGATACGCAGCGGCGGCGATCAGGAATGCGTTCCACGCGCCAAAACGGGCCAGCAGCCGAAGGCGCAGCATCCCGGCGGCGATCATCGCCGCGAGCGAGATCGCGATCATGCTGAAATAGAGCGCGGTGCGCGATCCGATCGTTGCGGGATCGCCGACCGAAGGCGGGCTCGCCGGGTATTTGAGGCTCGGGACGAGATAGACCGCGATCAGCCCGACAACCGCCAGAACGACCGCCGCGGCGCGCGGCCCGAAATCGCCGATCCGGCCGTATGCCAGCGCGAAGGCCAACGCAAACAATCCGCCAAAGGCGATGTTGTAGACCATGACCCCGGTGAAGAGGCCAATGCCGGCTTGAACGGAGCGGCTGACCAGCGGGGGCTCAGATTCTTTATTTGGCGCAGGCAGGCCCTTGGCGATCAGCGCGCGCGCCGCGGCTTCCGCCTTGGCCTGATCGAGCTGCGTCTCGAACGCAATAGCACGATCGACCTGCGGCTCGCCGATCACCTTCAAAAAACCAAAGCACAGCAGACCCGCGACGATGCCGATCAGCATCCCCCGCGCAAGCAGAGCGCCCACCATGACGCCGGCACCGGCACCCGCCTAATGGCAGGGAAAGCCCAGCAAATGGCGCCCGTCATGTACAAGCTCGTGCACATACATGCCGCGGATCAGCGATGTCGCACCCTCTTCCGCGCCGACAAAATAGATCGCCAGCAGCAACAGCAAGCCGCCGAGGATCAACCACGGCAGAACCGCGCGGACCGGAATGGCAACCGGCTCGGCGGCAGCGAACGGGGTGGTGGTCATTGCGCAAGCTCCTGGGATTTCGCGTCCCGTTTAGAGGCCCATCCGTCACGAGGGGGTCTGACTCTCGACCGGGCCTCTCGGCGCCGGCCGATTACAGTGGCGCGACCGTGCCGGGCTCCCACCGGCTTCCACGCCTCGCGTAATCGACTCCGAGCATAAGGAGCGAGCTTCCAAATTGTCAACCAAGCCTTTGCCTTGATTCGGCGGGGCGCGGCTGTCAGCGCGTCAATACCCGGTTTTCATATCGATCTGCTGCAATAGGCCGCCGCCTCGTTCGAGGCTGCGGATATTGGCGGCGATCTCGGTCACGAGCTGCGCAACGGTCGGCCGCCGGGCGACATGCGGCATCACGGTAACCCTGGGGTGAGCCCAGAGCGGGTTGTCGGGCGGCAGCGGCTCGGGCGACAGCGCATCCAAGGCGGCGTAGGACAATTGACCCGAATCGAGCGCGGCGATCAGGTCGGCCTCTACCACATGATTGCCGCGACCGACATTTATCACCATCGCGCCCTTTGGCATCATCGCGAAGGTGCGAGCGCACAAGATGCCGTCGGTTTCATGGGTCAGCGGCAGCAGGCAGATTGCGATGTCGGTTTGGCTCAGAAACGGCTCGAGCCGGTCGCGGCCGTGGAAGATCGGCACTTCTTCCTTCTCGCGCGGCGAGCGGACCCAGGCCGAGACCGGAAAGCCGAGCGATTTCAGCGCCAGCGCCGGCGCTTTCGCCATCATGCCGTAGCCGAGAAAGCCGATGCGCCGCTCCTCGGGCCGGACGATCCGGGTCCGGCGCCATTCGCGGTTCGCCTGGGCCATCTGATAGCCCGGCATGTCGCGGTGAAAGCGCAGCACGTGCATGACGACATATTCGGTCATCATCGGGTCGCCGCCCGGCGGCTCGATCTTGCCGAGCGGCACCTTGGGCAATTTCGGGTGGTCGATAAAGGCCTCGACCCCGGCCGAGCGGCTGAACATCGCCTTCAAATTCGGCAATGCCGGCAAAGCATCGAAATCGGGATGCATAAAGGCGAGGTATTCGATGTCAGCCGGGGCGCCCGCTGCCGGCCAGACGCGGACTTCGAGATCGGGCAGCTGCTCGGAAAAAGTGTCGAGCCATGCCTCGATATTGCCGATCCGCCTTTCGAGATTGATCAGCAGCAGCGCCATTTATGTCTCCTTGAAAGCGGCATTGTCGGTGCTTCCATTTCAGCTTGGGGAATGCGGCGGCCGTCTGTTGCGGCCCAGAACCTCAGCCGGCGGCGCGCACCGGCGCGTGATAGCGGGGCTCCGGAATCGGCAGACCATCCTCTTGCGCTACGGCGAGCCAAGCTTCGATCGCCTGCTCGATTTCGGTCAGGGCTTCGGCCAGGGCTTCGGCCGGAGTCGCGGCAAAGGCCGAGCATGATTGCAGATCGGGCACATCGGCGACCGAGACGCCGTCCGGCTCCGACCAGAACAGATTGATATGATATTTGGGCATCATTCTGTACGCTCTATCGTAAGACCGCACTCCCGAACTAGTGCTTAGATGCATTCAGATGATTCAACGAGGAGACCTTGTAGGATGGGTTCTGGTGAATCATGTGATCGAGCCGGAGCGCTAGCGTGCTGCAGCTTTCGCGCGGGCTTTGTCGAGGTCCGGGAGGTTGCTGGCCGAGGCGGCATCGCCGAGCCGCGAGCCGCGGGTCAACGACAGGGCGGCGACGGCGGCCTCGTTCTCGCCGATCTTCGCCATGATCGCCTCCTTGGCGCGGTCGAACACGCCGCGGTTGGTGGCGACGAAATGCTGCGACCCGCGTAACCCGGCGAGATAGCCGTTGATCTCGGGCACGACATAGCGGGCGACCATGTCCCAGCTGCGCCGGGTGTCTTCGGGGTTGGCCCAGTCGTGGACAAAGCCGACGACGGTGCCGAAGCCGCCGCTCGTCTCGATCACTTGCTTCAACCGCGCCACCAGATCGTCGGGCGTGCCGATCGTCGCCGCCGCACCGGTGCCGAAGGCGGTCTTTTCGATCGCCTCGTCCGGGCTCTTGAACGCGGTCGCACCGGGCCGCTGCAAGGTGCCGACGATGTACTGGTTGTGATGGCGCATCAGGCCCTCGCGCGCCTCGGCGATCGCCTTTTCGCGGGTCTCGGCAATATGCCAGGAGAGCAGCACCCGCCAATCCTTGCGATCCACCGTCCGGCCGTGCTTTTTCGCCGCGGCTTCGGCAAAGCCCCATTGCGTCGGCAATGCGTTGAGGCCCTCCTCGGCGAGCGAGCCGATCGAAATGACGCCGATCCCGTGCTTGCCGGCGAGCGTCATGCCCGACGGGCTGATCTGCGAGGCGACCGCGAACGGCATTTCCTCCTGCAACGGCAACAGCTGCAATTGGGCGTCCTGCAGCGTGAACCAGTCGCTCTTCGCGGTCACCCGCTCGCCCTTCATCAGACGCCGGATGACGCCGATCGCCTCGTCCTGGCGGTCGCGTTGGACCATCGGGTCGATGCCGAGCGTGTGCGCGTCCGAGGCGAGAGCGCCCGGCCCGGAGCCGAAGACCGCCCGCCCGCCGGTCATCCAATCGAGCTGGACCATGCGCTGGGCGACGTTGAACGGGTGGTGATAGGGCAGCGACACGACACCGGTGGCGAGCTTGATCCGCTTCGAACGCTCGCCCGCGGCCGCCAGAAACATTTCGGGCGAGCCGATCATCTCCCAACCGCTCGAATGGTGCTCGCCGCACCAGAACTCGTCATAGCCGAGCCGGTCGAGCTGCTCGACGAGGTCGAGATCGCGGCGGAACTGCAACAGCGGGTTCTCGCCGACCGGATGATGCGGGGCGAGAAAGGCGCCGAACTTCAAACGCGGCATTCTGGGTCTCCTGCACGGGCTGACCGGGACGTGTGGGCAGTTCTATCGTCATTTGCGCAAAAGCGCGAGGAAGCGGGGACTGAACATTTTGTCGGTCTGTCTAGCGCACGAGCGGGATGGCGAAAGAGGATTTCCGGCGGCTTCGTCGACTAGCGGGCGTCGCCGTGCAAAAATGCCGCGTGCCGCAGTGAGCTTGCAGGGAGTGCAGCCGGATGATCGACAAGACCGCGCAATCCGTTGGGAACCTGGGTTATCACGCCCATATTTATTACGACCCGGCAAGGACCCGAGCCGCCGCCGAGCGGGTGTGCGCCGCGCTCGGCAAAGAGTTTCCGGTCGAGATCGAGGAGTTCCGCGACACGCCGGTCGGACCGCACCCGATCTCGAATGTTCTGGTCGTTTTCAAGCCCGAGCAGTTTGAGCAAGTCGTGCCCTATCTGATGCTGAACCGCGCCGGGCTCGACGTCTTGGTGCACCCGCTGACCACGGACGCGGTCGAGGATCACAGCAGCTACGCGGTCTGGCTCGGCAACCCGGTCGAGCTCAAGCTGCACACGCTGCCGCACGGGCGCGGCGGACGGCTGCCGAGCGGGGTAAGCGCGTAGCTGCCGGAGCCCGGCGCGGGAGGCACGGCGCGGGAGGCTGGCGCCCACTCATCTGGCCGGGGTGAAGGCGCCGGCGGCTACGGCGTTGTCGGCGATGCCGGCGCGCAACGCGTTGGGCTGTTGCGCGCCCGATTTTGCGAGCCCGTACATCGCCTCGATCGTGCGCAGCAGGTTCACATGGGTCAACGGCTCGGCATCGCGATAGCCGGGTTTGACATGGGCGCCGGCGATGACCGTGGCGATCCGGTTTTGCAGATCGAGGCGGGCGCGGTCGTGGCCGGGGTCGACCGCCGGATCGGTCAGCCCTTTGTATCCGCCCTTGTCGTCGTTCTCGTCGAAGGTGACGATCAACAGCGAGTTGTGCGTCTTTGCCCATTGGTAATAGGCGCCGAGGTTTTGCCGCAGCCATTGGTCGCCGGCCGGGATGCTGTCCTTGGGCGCACCATTGTGCATGTCGTGATCGAGGTCGGGAATGACGAACGCAACCGTCGGCAATTTCATGTAGTCGGACGGAAAATCGGCAAAGCGCAAATTCGACGAAGTGTCGGCGGTCGTCCCGTTCGGAACATTGGCAAAGCTGATCCACGGCACGTGCTTTCGACCGTAAAGGCAGGGATAGACGCAGCCTTCCGGCAGCGCTGCGACTTCGGAGCCGATGGCCGGCAGCGATTGCGAATAGCCCTTGAACGACAGCCCTTTGGCAATCAGCGCCGCGCCGAGGTTGCTCGCGGTGAATTTCACCTTCGGCACCTTGTCGTCGAACCCGACATTCTGGTTGCTGCCTGAAAACAGCCAAAAGTAGTTGCCCTGGCTGTTGTGCTCTTCGGCGAACATCCGGGTCAGGACCACGCCCTCCGCCGCCAATCTACTGAGGTAAGGCGCCGTTGCGTTGCCGATGATCTGGGCGAAATCCTTATTCTCGCCGATGACGACAACGATGTGGCCGTATTTCGGAAGGTCCGTGGACCCGGCAGCCGCGAACGCAGCGGAGATCGGCGCCCACACGAGGGCCGCGGCAGCGCAGGCGCCCCAAAAGCTCTTCATGTCATATTCCTCCCGCCGCGATTCTCAGGTGACGGTACCAGAGCGCCATCAAAGAGCGTAGGCTCGCGGCCACGGCGGCCCGGCGGGAAAAAGGAGGGAGCGATGCGCGGCGTGGTCTTTATGGGCGACCGGGAAATCGAGCTGATGGAGTTTCCCGACCCGACCCCCGGCCCGGGCGAGGTCGTTGTCGAGATGAAGGCTTCGGGCATGTGCGGCAGCGACCTGCACCAATACCGCCGGGCGAAGGGTGGCGAAGCCGTCGGCGGCATTCCCGCCAATCCGAACCCGGTCATCGGCGGGCACGAGCCCTGCGGCATCGTCGCCGCGATCGGCGCCGGGGTCCCAGACAGACAGGCGCGGATCGGCCAGCGCGTCATGGTGCACCACTACAAGGGCTGCACCGTCTGCAACCATTGCCGCTCGGGCTGGTCGCAGCTGTGCCAGGAAGAGCCGGTGCTGGTCTACGGCAACAACGCCAATGGCGGGCATGCCCACTGGCTCAAGGTGCCGGCCTTCACCTTGGTGCCGCTCGACGACGCGTTGTCGTTTACCGCGGGGGCGGCAATCTCGTGCGGCACCGGCACTGCTTATGGCGCGTTGCGCCGGTTGAAGCTTTCCGGCAACGACACGATCGCGCTGTTCGGCCAAGGCCCGGTCGGCCTTTCGGCGACCCAGCTCGCTGCGGCGATGGGCGCGCGGGTCATCGCTCTCGATGTCAGCCCCGAGCGGCTCGAGCGCGCCAAGGAGTTCGGCGCCTGGCAGACGGTCAACCCTCGCTCCAACGACCCGGTGGGAGCCGTCAAGGACCTGACCCACGGCGGCGCCGACTTCACCCTGGACACCTCGAGCCAGCCCGAAGGCCGCATCGCCGCGGTGCGCAGCGCCAAGGTCTGGGGGACCGTCGCCTTTGTCGGCGAGCGCAACAACGTCACGATCGACGTGAGCCCCGACATGCTCCGCAAACAACTGACGATCGTCGCATCCTGGACCTTCTCGTCGATCGGCCAGGCCGAATGCGCGCAGTTCATCGTTGACCGCGGCATCGATGTCGACCGCCTCTTCACCCACCGCTGGCAGCTCGACCAGGCAGCAGACGCCTATCGCCTGTTCGACACGCAAACGACCGGCAAGGGCGTGTTCCTGATGTAGCCGGGGATTTTGCCCTCTCCGCCCCCAGAGACGTGCCGCGCAGAGACGTGCCGCGCAGAATTATTACCAGGATAAATTAGTGAAAATATCCTATTGATCGAAAGTTTTACGGTATTTATACTTTGCCGCGAAAAGAGGCGGCGATGACCCATATCCATGTGATCCACGAGAATGCAGCTTGGCTCGAACCGCTGGCCGCAGCGCTCGATCGGCAAGGACTGCCCTGGCGGGACTGGTTTTTCGATACCGGCGTTTTCGATTTGTCGGGACCGCCGCCGGCCGGCGTCTTCTACAACCGGATGAGCGCCTCCTCGCATACGCGCGGGCATCGCTATGCCGCCGAGCTGACCGCGGCAGTGCTGGCCTGGCTCGAGGGGCATGGGCGTAAAGTCGTCAATGGCGGGCGAGCGCTCGATCTCGAAATCAGCAAGGCCCGCCAGCACGCAGCACTCGCAGCCGCGGGCATCCGCACACCGCGAGACTGTCCTCGTCGCCGGCGCGGATTTGCTGGTCGCGGCGGCGCAGAGCCATTTCGGCCACGGACCCTTCATCCTCAAGCCCAACCGCGGCGGCAAGGGGCTGGGCGTGCGGCTCTTCCGTAGCGCCGGCGCGCTTGCCGATTATCTGGCCTCGCCGGATTACGAGGCGCCGGTCGATGGCATCCACCTGCTCCAGCAATATGTCCGCTCGCCGCTGCCGCTGATCACCCGCGTCGAATTCGTCGGCGGCCGGTTTTTCTATGCGGTCGAGGTCGATACCAGCGACGGGTTTGAATTATGCCCGGCCGATGCCTGCACCGTCGGCGACGCATTCTGTCCGGCGGGCGAGGTGCGGCGCGCCAAATTCACGATCATCGATGACATCGACCCGGCGCTGAAGCACAGCTACGAAGGGTTTCTCGCCGCCAACAACATCGGCGTCGCCGGGATTGAGTTCATCACCGACGCCAATGGCCGAGCCTATACCTACGACGTCAACACCAACACCAACTACAACCCCGAGGCCGAAGGTCGCGCCGGGCGCTCGGCGATGGACGCGCTCGCCCGCTATCTCGGCGGCGAGCTCGCGCGTGCCGGCGGCGGCTAGATCAGGTCGCGCAGCATCGCTACAAGCGGCTTGTCGGCCGGCGGCATCGGGTAGTCGCCGAGCCGCGCCGGGCGTGCCCAGGCCAAGCGCTGCCCTTCACGCGCGGTGACGATCCCCGACCATTTGCGACAGACATAGAGCGGCATCAGCAAATGAAAGTCGGGATAGCTGTGCGAGGCGAAGGTCAACGGGGCGAGGCAGCTTGCGGCCACGTCGATGCCGAGCTCCTCGGCGAGCTCGCGGATCAGCGCCGCCTCGGGCGTCTCGCCGCGATCAACCTTGCCACCGGGAAACTCCCACAATCCCGCCATCGACTTGCCGGGCGGGCGCTGGGCCAGGAGGACGCGGCCATCGGCATCGACCAGCGCCGCCGCCGCCACCAAAACCACGTTCCAGCCCGCATCCATATCGGTGGCTTAGCGCTGACCGGATAAAAATTCGACTCTTTTTGCGCAATCGAGATCGCCGATTCGGCAGCCCGTGCGGGTCGGGCTCTTCACAGCAGCGCCGCAAGCGCACAGAGACGGCGCGCGCGAAATGTGCCGGAGCACGCCCGTTTCAAGTGTGGTGGACTTGCTCTGGTCACCCGGCAGCGTTGGCGTTGGAGCGCGCGGCTACCCTATATTTCGCCGATGACGGCGTCGCGCGCGTTTCCGGCTTGCATTCGATCGGCCCGCTGATTGCCCGACATGCGCGTTGCAGCCGGCAAGGGAAAGCGGGCCGGATGGCGGCGATGGGCGCGAATCTCGCGGCGGCATATCGGCGGCAGCCCGCGCATCGGGCTCGCTTTGCTGGTGGTTCTCGCCGGTGTTGGAATCTGGCTTGCGACCCTGCCGCTGCATCGCGGCACCGAGCCACACCCTGTCGCGCCACACCCTGTCGCGCCACACCGGGCCGTGTCGCTCGCACCGGCGCCTGTGGCAAAGCCGTCGGCGCCAGCGGTGCAAAAGCCGGCCGAGGAAGCGATGTTTCAACCGCCGCCGGCGCTGCCGGCGCCGCCGCGCCCGGAGCCGGCTTGGCTGCGGTTTGCCGTGCCGGCGCGACCGGCCGCCGGTCGCCCGATCGTTGCCGTGGTGCTCGACGATCTCGGGCTCGACCGGGCGCGGACAGCGGCAGCGATCCGGCTGCCGGGAACACTGACCTTGTCGTTCATGACCTATGCGCAGGATCTGCCGCAGCAGACCGAGGCGGCGCGGCGGGCCGGGCACGAGCTTTTGCTGCATGTGCCGATGGAGGCGATCGACCGGCGTGAAGACCCCGGCCCCCACGCGCTCTACACCTCGCTCTCGCGCGCAGCGATCCTCGACCGGCTGCGCTGGGGGCTCGATCGTTTTTCCGGCTATGTCGGCATCAACAACCACATGGGTAGCCGCTTCACCGCCGATGCGCGGGCGATGGCGCCGGTCATGGCCGAGCTGCAAGCCCGCGGCCTGGTGTTTCTCGATTCGCGGACGACGGCACGCAGCACCGGGATCGAGCTGGCGGCCGCAGATGGCGTGCCGCACGCGGCGCGTGACGTGTTTCTCGACGACGACCTGGCGCCGGCCGCGATCGAGCGGCAGCTCGCGCTCCTCGAACGCCTGGCAAAGCGGCATGGCAGCGCCGTCGCCATCGGGCACGCCCACGATCCGACCTTGGCGGCGCTCGCCGCCTGGTTGCCGACCTTGCCGGCAAAGGGGCTGATGCTGGAGCCGGTCAGCGCCGTGGTGCGCTACCAGATGGCGCAACGGCGCTAAGCTTATGACGATCCGAGCCCAAGGAGGCGGCGGGCCAGCGTCAGATGGGGCCGGTCGAGCATCTTGCCGTCGAGGGCGATGGTCCCGGCATCGGGGTTGGCGGCGAACAATTCGACGACCTTGCGGGCCCAGGCGCGCTCTTCGTCGGCGACCGAAAAGGCGGCGGTGATGGCGGCGATCTGCGCTGGATGGATTGCCATCTTGCCGGTGAAGCCGGAGCGCCGCGCCGCCGCGCATTCCGCGGCGAGCCCTCCGAGGTTGCGGAAATCGGTAAAGATCGTGTCGATCGGCGCAACCCCGGCCGCAGCCGCCGCGGCAAGGCACAGCGATCGCGCCAGCAGGTAAATATCGTCATAGGCGCCGTCGAGGCGGCGGTTGTTGCCGCCGATCGAGGCGGCGAGGTCTTCGGCACCCCAGGTGATGCCGGCGAGCCGGGCCGAGACACCGGCATAGCCGCCGAGCGCGAACAGCGCCGCCGGAGTTTCGGTGGCGATCGCGATGATTTGGATGGCGCCCCGCGGCAGCGCCGCAGCGGCCTCGAACGCGTCGAGATAGTGGTCGAGCCGGCGCAAATCCTCGGGCACGCATTTCGGCAGCAGGATACCGTCCGGCCGGCCCGGAACGGTGGCGGCGAGGTCGTCGAGCGCGGCATTGCCGCCACCAAGCGAGCCGGCGAGCGGGTTGATGCGCACCCAGCGGCGGAACCCGGCCGCATGCGTCGATTCGAGAAAAGCGCGCGCCTGGCTGCGGGCGAGCGGCCGGTTTTGCGGCACCACCAAATCTTCGAGATCGAGGATCAGCGCGTCGGCGCCCGATTGGGGGGCGCGCGCGAGCTTGCGCTCGCTGTCGGCAGGAACGAACAGAAACGAGCGCACTCACCCCTCCCCGATCGATGCAGCGGCGGGCCGGCATTTCATCAGCGCGGCGCGGCGGCAGATCGCGACGATCGCGCCCTGCTGGTTGATCCCCTGATGCTCGAATTCGACGATGCCCGCATCGGGGCGCGACCGGCTTTTGCGTTTGGCAACCACGACCGTCCGCGCGCGCAAAGTGTCACCGTGAAACACCGGCTTTGGAAAGCGCACCTCGGTCATCCCGAGATTTGCCACGGTCGTGCCCAAGGTCGTGTCGCCGACGCTGAGGCCGATGACGAGACCGAGCGTAAAGATGCTGTTGACGAGCGGCCGGCCGAATTCGGTCGTCCTGGCAAACTCCGCGTCGAGATGAAGCGGTTGCGGGTTCATCGTCAAGCTGGTGAACAGCACATTGTCCATCTCGGTGACGGTGCGGGTCGCCGCGTGCTCGAACACCTGCCCGTCGCCGAACTCGTCGAAATACAGCCCCGTCATGGCCTGCCCCGCTCAGCCCTGCCAAAGATTACCAAGATTAATTGGGACGGCGGCTCGGCGGCAAACCCGACGCGCCGAGCGGCGGCGCTGCGGGGTTTTTGAAATCCGCTCGACCATCGGCCCCGAACAACCTAGCATGGCAACCACTCGAAGGGGCGGTGCGGTGTCTTGCCCGGCCGCCCGAGGCGCGCGGTGGGTGGGAATTCGGTCGGGGAATGGACATCAACCAGCTCATCGCCGAATACGGCGTCTGGTTTTATCCGATCGCATTTGTCTGGACCTTTCTCGAAGGCGAGACGATCGTCCTATTCGCCGGCTTTGCCGCGGCGCAAGGGCTGCTCGACCCGTTGCTGCTGCTCGCCGCGACCGGGCTCGGCAGCTTTGCCGGCGACCAGACCTATTTCTGGATCGGGCGCCATTTCGGACCAAAGCTGCTGGAGCGTTTCCCGCGCTGGCAAGACGGCGTCGAAGGCGCATTGCACTGGCTCGCACGCTATAATGCGCTCTTTATCCTGTCTTTCCGCTTTATCTACGGGGTGCGCAACCTGTCGTCGTTTGCAATGGGGTTGAGCGCGATCCGCTGGCAGCGTTTTCTCTCACTGAATTTATTGGCGGCGATGCTATGGGCCGGGTGCTTTATCGCGATCGGCTACTTCCTCGGCGGTGCCTTTCGCGCCGTCCTCGGCGACATCGTCCACTCGTTCAGCCTCAGCCTGCTGGCGGTGTTTGTCGCGTTCGCGGTCGCTGTCGGGGTCATGCATCGGCTGCAAAAGCGGCGCCAGCTCAAGATCTTCCTGGCGGGTCCGAGGGCTGCGCCGCGATCGTGACGGCGGGCACGACCGCGACCGGACTGCCGATGACGAGGCCGAGCCGGCGGTCGGCGGGGCCGCCATTGACCGCGATTTCGGCGAGCCCGTTCGAATTTTCGTACCAGAAGGCCGCACCTGCCGGAACGTCGGAAAAGGTCCGGGCGCGAGGCAGCTCACGGTCGTCCAGGGCGAGCCGCGCGGCTTGCGGCACCACCCCGGCGCGCAGCCCGGTCATCGCGTTGCCGAACCCGTCTATGTAAACGATTTCGGACAGGTCATCCGGCCATTCCGGGCAGCGCTGGATTTGGCCGTCGCGCAACAGGCTTTCGCGCGCGTCGCCGCGGGCGAGCCGCGCCGCTACCGGCGCAAACAGGTCGCGGCCGTGAAACGTCGCCGACAATCGCTCGGGCCGCCAATGGATATCCCAGCCGCGAAATTTTTCGGCGCGACGCAGCACCAGCTCGAATAGCCCGTTGTCCGGGCCGACATAGATGCGCCCGTCGGCCTCGATCACGACCGCCCCCCGGCTGCTGCCGACGCCCGGATCGACGACGGCGACAAACACCGTTTTGGCGGGAAACCAGGATCCGTAGGCCGCGAGAAGATAGGCGGCGGGCTTTGGCAGGCCGGGTGCCAAGTCGGCAAACAAGTCGATGACCGCCGACCCCGGCGCCTCGCGATGCAATACCGCCTTGACCTGTCCGAGATAGGGTCCGGCGAGGCCGAAATCGGTAAACAGCACGATCATCCCCGCCTCCGCACCCGACAATGGCAGCCTCGCCTCCGGTTTCGAGGATAGAATATCTGTTTATCCCGAGCGACACGAACCAGGGGCAATCACGGGTTGATATTCACCGAGGGTTCGCACCCGATTAACCCGGTACTATTCTTTACGGGGTGATCCGTCGCGTTACGGTTTCTCTTGATCGCCGGCGGCAGCGAGGTATGCTGCCCCGGTTGCAAAGTTCATTCGGGGGAAAGATCGATGGGGAAGATGGTCCTGGCGGCAGCGCTGCTGGTCGCGGCCGGAACGCTGCCGGCGGCGGCGGCCGACCGGAGCTGCTCGCAAGCGGATCTTGAGGCCGAGCAGGCGCTGGTGTTTCAGACCAATCTGATGGTGGTCAGCTCGGCCTGCCGGGATACGGTCTACGGCGAGTTTCGCGCTCGCAACAAGAACGCGATCATCGCCTATCAAAAGGAAATGATTGCTCATTTCCGCCGCGAAGGCTTTCGCAACGCACAAGGCAAGTTCGACACCTGGAACACCAGCCTCGCGAACGAGATCTCGCTGAAGCAGGGAGCGATGCCGACGGGGCAGGTGTGTCAGCAGGCGGCGGACATGCTAAAAATGGCAAGCACCTTGGATTCCAAAGGCTTCCACGATTATGCGGTGGCCCATATCGCGACGTCCACCGTCACGCATCCGATATGCGGCCGCTAGCGCGCTGTTCGCGATGGGCCGCCGAGCCGAACCGCGCCGGCGAGCCCGGCAGCGGACAACAGCGCCATAAAAAAGTAGGCGTGGCCGCCGTATAGAGCGAAAAGCACTCCGGCGGCCAGCATGACGAGGCCGCCGCCGAGCCCCGACGAGACCGCCGCATAGATGGTCTGCGCGCCGGCCGCCGCCTCCGGGGGCACGATACGCGACAAAAGATACATCGTGCCTAGATGGCTCGCGCCAAAGGTCAGCGCGTGCAGCAGCTGCAGCGCCGCGGCAGCCGGCAGGCCGGGCAGCACGCCGGCGAGCGTCCAGCGCACGATGCCGGCGCCGCCGCCCAACGCCATCAATCCGGCTGGGCCGAATCGGCCGACGAGCCGGCGTCCCTGCCAGAACAGCACAATCTCGCCCAGAACGCCCTCGGCCCACAACCAGCCCACCGCGGCGTCGGAGAAACCGAGCGAACGCCAATGGAGGGTCCCGAACCCGTAATAAACCTGGTGGCTCGCCTGCAGCGCCGCAGCGGTGACGACGACGCCCCAAAAACGCGGGCTGGATACAACCGCGCCGATGCCGCGCCGTCCCGCGCCGCGCACCATGCGGTCGGGCGATGCCGGCATCGCCCGGCACGCCAACAGCAGCAGCGTCGAGGCGCCGAGCACCAACGGCAGCACCGCCTTTGCCGAAGTCGCGGCGAGGATTTCGCCAGCGGCGAGCGCGGCGAGGATAAAGCTGATCGAGCCCCACACCCTGACCCGCGCGTAATCGAGATCGCGAGTGCGGGAAAACGCGAGCGCGACCGTATCGCCAAGCGGCATCAGCGCCGATTGCGCCGTCAGCGCCGCCAGGTTGAACACGAAAAGGCATAGGAACCCGGCGGCGGGCAGGAGCGCCACATAGGCGGCGAGCGCAGTCGCGGCGAGTGCGGTCATGACGGCGCGGCTCCGCCCGAGCCGATCGGCGATCATGCCGATCACCGGTGTGACGGCGAGCTTTGCCCAGATCGCCGCGGCGAACAGGAGCGCGATGTCGCGGGGGCCGAGACCGCGCGCGGCGAGCCAGACCGGCCAGAACGGGAGCTGGATGCCGTTTACCAGAAATGCGGCGGCGTAAAACCCGGAGAGCCGGGCGGCGGGGAGGCCGGCAAGCCCTGTCGATCTCGCCGGCGGCCTCGACGATATGCCCATCAGTGCCTATGTGGCGAGGGTGCCGATTGGGGTAAATCAACTCAGCGCGCTGCTGTCGGTGGTCATCATCGACGTGGTGCTCGCAGGCGACAATGCGGTCGTGGTCGGGATGGCGGCCGCCGGGCTGCCGGCCAGGCAACAGCGGCGCGTCATTGCGCTCGGCATCGCGGCGGCCACGGTGCTGCGCATATTGTTTGCGTATTACACGGCCAAGCTGCTGGAAATCATCGGGCTGACCCTTGCCGGCGGTGTGCTGCTGTTGTGGGTGGCCTGGAAGATGTTTCGCGAGCTGCGCGACAACCGCGCCAAGCAGGCGGCGCAAGCGGCCGGGTCAGGCAGCGGGCCGGCGCCGGTTCAGCGCAAAAGTGCCAAGCGAGCGCTCTTTCGCATCGTCGTAGCCGATGTGTCGATGTCACTCGATAATGTCCTCGCCGTCGCCGGCACCGCGCGCGACCATTTCTGGGTGCTGGCCTTCGGCCTCGTCCTCTCGGTCGCGCTGATGGGCGTCGCCTCGACCTTCATCGCACGGCTGCTCGATCGGCATTTTTGGATTTCGTGGATCGGGCTTCTCATTATCACTTTTGTCGCGCTGCGGTTGATTTGGGAGGGTTCGACCGAGGTTCTCGGTCAGACCGCCGCGCTCGGGCTTTGAGGCTTGCGCTTACAGCGCCAGCCGATCGCCGACGCCCTGTTCCCGTCCAGAGTGCCGCAAAGGGCAACTAAATTAGCTCATTGATAAAGCTGATATCTAGCTACGGCTGCAGGCGCCCCCGCCGAGCACGCAGAACTTGGCGCAATGCGGGTGGTTGAGCGGCACCGCACCGCTCGCGGCAGCGAGCGTCGGCCCCAATTCAAAGCGCTCGTCATAGGGCAACAGTGTGCAGGCCAGCACCGCCGGGCGTTCGGCGCCCTTGCGTTTGACCACCATACGCGCGCTCGCGCACATCACGCTCTGCGGCGATTTGCCGAGGATGCCCCAGCACGCCTCGGTGATCTCGGGGACGTCGGCGGCGGCGTCCATCTCGGGAAAGACGATCAGCGCCACCGGATCGTCGGCGTCGATCGCAATATCGAGCCCGGCAAAAAGCCGGGCGAAGCCGCCGCGGATTTCGTCCTCCGATTCGCCCGAAAGGCGTCGGCTCGCGACATGGAGCGAGAACCCGTTGCGGGCGAGCCATCGGAGCCCGTCGATGGTCGGCTGCCAGCTGCGCCGGCCGCGCTCGGCCTCGTGCACCCGGCGCCCGTAATGGTCGATCGACACGCGGATCGTCAGCCGCTCGCCGAACCGCTCGTTGAGCCGCAGCAATGCCGGCTCGCATTTGGCCATCGGCTTCATCGCGTTGGTCAGGACGAGCGCATGAAAGCCGCGGCCGAGCGCATCCTCGAGCATCGCCGGCAATTCCGGGTTCATAAACGGCTCGCCGCCGGTAAAGCCGATCAGCGTGGTCGGCAGGTCCGTGCTTTCGATTTCATCGAGGTATTCGGCGGCTTCGGCCGCGCTCAGATAGGCGAGCCGGTCGTTTTTCGGCGACGATTCGATATAGCAATGGCCGCAGGTCAGGTTGCAGAGCGTGCCGCTGTTGAACCACAGCGTTTCGAGCCCGACGAGCGCAACCTGCGCGCGCTGCTCGCCTTTGGCGGTGACGAACGGATCCTGAAACTTGCGCGGGTCCATGGCAAGCGCTCGCGATGGTTGTTTTGCGGCCGGGCGAGCTTAGCTGCGCCCGGCCCGTTGCACGAGCGCTTTATGCCGATCAAACCGCCGTGAGCGGCGGGTTAATGGCCGGCGGTCGAGCTTTGCTGCGATGGCGGCTGTTGCGGTTGCTGCTTTTGCTCGCGCGCATGCTTTGCCGCCTCGTGGTGACCGATGACGCAGCCAGCGCCGGCGCTGATCAGCCCATGGTGGCCGGCGAAATGCCCGGCGACACCGCCGACGACTGCGCCCTTCAGGCAACCGGCGGCATCGGCTGGCCCTGCGCTCGACCCGGCGAGCAGGATGGCGCAGACCGCCGCCGTCAATGTGAGCTTCATCGTGAATCCTTGTGCAGGATGTCGTATCCGCGAACGGTCGCGCGCGACCGCGGGTTCACGGCACCGGCGGTTGCAGCGGCACCGGGGCGAGACTAGGTTGCGTCATCGTGGAATATCTCAGCACACGCAGCATTCGGCCGCAGCCGAGCCCGCTCGGGTTCTGCGACGTGCTGCTGAAGGGCCTCGCCGAAGATGGCGGGCTTTTTGTGCCGGATGAGCTGCCTGTGCTCGACGACGCTACCGTTCGCGGTTTTGCCGGCCTGCCCTATGCCGCGCTGGCCGCGAGGGTGGTCGGGCTGTTCGCGGGTGACGACTTTGCCGCGTCGGAGCTCCACGGCCTTGCAACCGCGGCTTATCGCGAGTTCCGCCACGCTGCGGTGGCGCCTCTTGTTCAGCTCGATGAGCGGTTGTGGCTGATGGAGCTGTTTCACGGCCCGACCCTCGCGTTCAAGGACCTCGCTTTGCAGCTCGTCGGGCGGCTGTTCGATATGGCGTTGGCGCGACGGCAGGAGCATGCGACGGTCATTGCCGCGACCTCGGGCGACACCGGCTCGGCCGCGATTGCCGCCTGCCGCGACCGCAATGCGATCGACATTTTCGTGCTCTACCCGCACCGCCGGGTGTCCGAGGTGCAGCGCCGGCAGATGACGACAGTCGAGGCGCCAAACGCGCACGCGATCGCAATCGAGGGCACCTTCGACGATTGCCAGGATCTGGTCAAAGCGCTGTTCGCCGACATCGAGTTGCGCGCGAGGCTCAATTTCGCTGCGGTCAATTCGATCAACTGGGCGCGTATCGCCGTCCAGACGGTTTACTACTTCGCCGCCGCCACGGCGCTCGGCGGCCCGGCGCGGCCGGTGTCGTTCAGCGTGCCGACCGGCAATTTCGGCAATGTCTATGCCGGGCACGTCGCGCGCCGCATGGGTCTCCCGATCGAGCGGCTGGCAATCGGCACCAACAGAAACGATATCCTCGCCCGTTATCTGGCGACCGGTGAGATGAGCGTGGCGGCGGTCGAGCCGAGCTCGAGCCCGAGCATGGACATCCAGGTGGCGAGCAACTTCGAACGGCTGCTGTTCGAGCTGAAAGGCCGCAACGGGGCTGCCGTCGCCAAGGCGGTCGGAGTTTTCCGGCGCACCGGGACGTTGCCTGAAGACGGCCAGGCGTGGCGCGCGGCGCGCGGCTTGTTTTCCGGCCATCGGGTGGACGACACTCTAACCATGCGCACGATCGCCGAAACCCATGCCCGCACGGGTATCCTGATCGATCCTCACACCGCGGTCGCGGTTGCCGCCGCCCGCGCCGAAATCGCCGCGGCCCCCGAAGGCGCACCGATGATCGCGCTGGCTTGCGCTCACCCGGCGAAATTCCCCGACGCAGTCGAGCGCGCGACCGGCATTCGCCCGGCATTGCCGCCCGTTGCGGGCGATCTCTTCGAGCGGCGCGAGCGGGTCACTGTGCTGCCGAACGATCTCGGCGCCGTCGGGAGCTTTATCGGCGCGCATGCGCGCCATGCCCGGAGAACAACATGACCGCACGCGTCTCGACCTTGAAGAACGGGCTGCGCATCGCCACCGACCGGGTCGACACCGTGGACACGGTCTCGCTCGGCATTTGGGTCGATGTCGGCACCCGCCACGAGCCGGGAGAGATCAATGGTGCTGCGCATTTTCTCGAGCACATGGCGTTCAAGGGCACCGCGCGGCGCAGCGCGCTCGCTATTGCCGAAGAGATCGAGGCGGTCGGCGGTCATCTCAACGCCTACACCTCGCGCGAGAGCACCGCGTATTACGCCAAAGTGCTGAAGGAGGATGTTCCGCTCGCCCTCGACATCCTCGCCGACATTTTGCAGAACTCGACCTTCGAGCCCGACGAGCTCGAGCGCGAGCGCACCGTGATCTTGCAGGAGATCGGCCAGGCCAACGACACGCCCGACGACATCATCTTCGACAATTTCCAGGAATGCGCCTATCCCGACCAGCCGATGGGTCGGCCGGTGCTGGGACGCCCGGAAATCATCCGGCGGCTCGGCCGTGAGGCGATCATCGGCTATCTGCGCGGACATTACAGCGCCTCGCGCATGGTGTTGGCGGCCTCGGGAAATCTCGACCACGACCACGTGGCGGCCCTCGCCGAAAAGCTGCTCTCGGACCTTCCGGCCGAGCTGCCGCTGACAACCGAGCCGGCGCGCTACGAGGGCGGCGACCGGCGCGAGGCGCGCGATCTCGAGCAGCTGCATCTGGTGTTGGGCTTCCCCGGCCCGGTGCTCGGCGATCCGGACTATTTTGCGGCGGCGGTGCTGTCGACGGCGTTCGGCGGCGGCATGTCGTCGCGCCTCTTCCAGCAGATCCGCGAGAAAAAGGGTCTCGTCTACGCGATCCATTCGTTTGTCCACAGCTACCGCGATACCGGCCTCTTCGGCATCTATGCAGGCACTGGCGAGGAAGAAGCGGCGGAATTGGTGCCGGCGTTGTGCGACGAGGCGATGCGGCTCCAGGACGGATTGACCCCGGTCGAGCTTGCGCGGGCGAAGACCCAGATGAAGGCGGGGCTGTTGATGTCGCTCGAAAGCACCTCGGCCCGGTGCGAGCAATTGGCGCAGCACCTGCTGATCCACGGCACACCGTTCGACCCGCCGGAAATCGTGCGCCAGATCGAGGCGGTCGACGATGCCGCGATCGGGCGCATCGTCGCCGGCTGGCGCACGGCGCCGCCGACCTTGGCCGCGCTCGGGCCGCTCGCCAGGCTCGAAGAATTCGACCTCGTGCGCACGCGGCTCGCCGCCTGACAACCGCGATGGCGCCGCAGCGCAAATCGTTTCCGCGCCTCTTTCTTGCTCGCGCGGACCCGTTCCGGCTCACCGGCGAGCGCGTGTTTTTGCGCCTGCCCGAGCGCGGCGACTATGAGGCCTGGGCGAGCCTGCGCGCGGGCTCGCGCAATTTTCTGGTGCCGTGGGAGCCGATCTGGCCGCCCGACGCTCTGTCGCGCGCGAATTTCCGCGCCCGCATCGCCCGCTACACCGAGGATTGGCGTACCGACCAAGCGTATAATTTCTTTATTTATTCCCACGACGAGGCGCTCCTCGGCGGGATCGGCTTGTCGAATGTGCGACGCGGCGTGTCGGAGACGGCGAGCCTCGGCTATTGGGTCGGCGAGCCCCATGCCCGCCAAGGCTACATGACCGCGGCCTTGCCGCTGGTGCTCGATTTCGCCTTCGAGCGGCTGCGCCTGCACCGGGTCGAAGCCGCTTGCCTGCCGACCAACATGCCGAGCCGCGCGCTATTGTTGCGCGCCGGCTTCCAGCAGGAAGGCTACGCCCGCCAGTACCTCTGCATCGAAGCCAAATGGCAGGACCATTTGCTGTTCGCAATCTTGCAGCAAGACCCGCGCGGCGGTCTCCGAACACAGGGCTGACAAGCTGAGCAATGCGGCATCGCCTAACCGTGCGCGCATCCGCTTCACAGAGCCCAACAGCTTCGTCGAAACGCTCCACTGACTCTTCCTAGACCGAGAGGAGTCGGTTCATGTCCCGTGAATTACCTAGTGGAAGGAACCAGACACTTGACTCCGTTCTTGCCTTCCCGGCGAAGGCCGGGACCCATCTCTGCCATGGGTACCGGCCTTCGCCGGTATGGCGGGTAGCTGGATCACATCCGTCAGATGCTGTCCACTAGCAATCTCTCAAGCAGCGGGCTGAGGGTCAGATTGACCCTTATACGCCACTTCAGCGCGGTTATTTGATAGGCACTGAATAACGCAATATGTGGCCACCAGCCTCGTTCCCATGTACAATGGTCTCCAACAGTTGATTCGGGAGATCGAATACCTAAAGGAGGAAAAGGGAATTATGGGATGATGACAGTCAGCGATGAAGAGAAATCACTGCCATTTAAAATATCAATGACCTGACAAGAGATCGAAAAATAAAGTGGCGTCCTACCGAAAAAATACAGCTCGGTGAGTCGGTCGGTATCGCATACGAGGCGATCTACGATGGTCGCACGCTACGCATTGTTGAATACTCGCCACCGCGGGTCCGCGGCTTTTTTCAGGGAGCATTGTCGCATGATCGGCTGCCCGGCGCGACGGCCCGCAAAGAAGTAGCATTAGAGATTGTAGATGAAGATGGACAGACATTCTTCGAATTCCCAAAAGTCCAAGGGGTTATCGACCTATTTGATACAGTGAAATTGCAGCTTTCAGAAAATCACTGGCAGCCCGCGGCTGATCCGGTTGGCGGTCCATCGTTGGTTAGGCGCGGCCGGCGGCGGTGGACAGCATCGACAAATCGATGCCGAGCTTGGCGAGCGCCCGTTGCCATTTGCCGTCGTGGTCGGGATCGAACACGATCGCATCGTCGGCTGCGACCGACAGCCAGCCATTGGCCTGGATCTCGGCGTCGAGCTGGCCCGGCCCCCAGCCGGCATAGCCGAGCGCCAACAGGGACTGCCGCGGCCCCTGTCCTCGGCCGATCGCGCGCAGGATCTCGAGCGTCGCGGTCACCGCGATGTTGCCTTCGACGTGGAGCGTCGCCTCCTCCTGGTAATCGGCGGTGTGCAGCACAAAGCCGCGCCCGGTTTCCACCGGCCCGCCAAAATGCACCGGGCGCGTGGCGCCGGCGCGACGCGGGCTGATCTCGAGCTGGTCGAACAGCTCGCCCACGGTCAGCGCGCCGATCGGCTTGTTGATGATCAGGCCCATCGCCCCGGCATCGTCGCTGTGCGCGCACATGTAAATGACCGAACGGGCAAAGCGCGGGTCTCCCATCTGCGGCATCGCCACCAGCAGCTGGCCTGCCAGCGTAGTCACATCCGCCTCCGACCCTGCATCGCGCAGCCCTCCCGATCGCCGCCGGGCGACAGAACCTGCTCGTCTATATACGCATCCCAACGGCAGCGGCATGTGCACAATTCCGCGCGGTCCAATCCGATCCGGTCGAGGTCGTGACAGCCGCTGCGTTTGCCGCGGCGGCTGCCCTGTGCTATCGCTCGGCCCGGCCAATTTACCATCGGAGGAAAGCTCATGACGATCAAAGTCGGCGACCGGCTGCCGTCGGCGACGCTGCGGCAGATTACCGCCGAGGGACCAAAAGAGATCAGCACCGACGATTTCTTCCGCGGCAAAAAGGTGGCGCTGTTTGCCGTGCCCGGCGCCTTCACGCCGGCCTGCTCGCAGCGCCATCTGCCGGGCTTTGTCGACCGGTCGGCCGAGATCAAGGGAAAAGGAGTGGACGAGGTTGCCTGCGTCGCGGTCAACGACGCCGCGGTGCTGACCGCCTGGGGCAAGCAGCAAAAGAGCGAGGGCAAGGTCACGATGCTGGCCGACGGCAGCGGCGAGCTCGCCCGCGCGCTCGGGCTCGAGCTCGACCTGTCGAAAGCCGGTCTCGGCGTCCGCTCGAAGCGGTATTCGATGCTGGTCGACAACGGCGTCGTCAAATCGCTCAATGTCGAAGCGCAGCCCGGCCAGGTCGAAGCCTCCAGTGCAGAAGCGATGCTGAAGGCGCTCGCCTAGCGCAAGATCCGATCAGGTTGCATCAGCCCGTCAGCCCCCCTCACCCTTCCCTCTCCCCCATTGGGGAACCCGCAATGCGGGAGAGGATTGCGAAGGGTTGGCGAGGCCCACGGGTCCGGCCGGAGGCCGGATAAACTCGCCGACCCTTACCCGAAGCCGGGTGAGGAGGGCTCTGCCTAATCAGATCATGGGCGAGCGCTGCGCCGTCCTGCTGTCCCTCCGCGACGGCCCCCGCGGAGGGCGCGTTTTCGGCCGCAGCGAGCGGCTCCAGGGCGGGCGGAAACAGCGCCCGGCCAATCCGCCCGGCTACTCTGCCGCGTTTTTGCGGCCGTAGCGGCGAATCCGCAGGTCGGCTTGCTCCTTGTGGCCCCAAAAGCGCTCGATCGCGCAGAGCCGGCTGCAATATTCGCCGACCAAGGCGCTCGCCTCGGGGGTCTTGACCTCCTGATAGGTGCAGGTCTTGAGGAACTTGCCGACCCAGAGGCCGCCGGTGTAGCGCGCGGCACCCTTGGTCGGGAGCGTGTGGTTGGTGCCGATCACCTTGTCGCCATAGGCGACGTTGGTCTCGGGCCCGAGAAACAGCGCGCCGTAATTTTTCAGCCGGCCGAGCCAGGCGCGCGGCTCTCGGGTCAGGACCTCGACATGCTCGGCGGCGATGCGGTCGGCTTCGGCCGCCATCTCGCCGTCGCCGGCGCAGAGAATGACCTCGCCGAAATCGCGCCAGGCGAGACCGGCGACATCGGCGGTCGGCAGCACGCCGAGCTGGCGCTCGACCTCGGCGAGAGTCGCGTGGGCGAGCGGTTCCGAGGTGGTCAAAAGGATCGCCGGCGAGGTCGGGCCATGCTCGGCCTGGCCCAACAGGTCGGTCGCGCACATCTCGGCGTCGGCGCTGTCGTCGGCGATGACCAGGATCTCGGTCGGGCCGGCGAAAAGATCGATGCCGACCCTGCCGTAAAGCTGGCGCTTGGCTTCGGCGACATAGGCGTTGCCGGGGCCGACCAGCATGTCGACCGGCGCGAACGTCGCGGTGCCGAGCGCCATCGCCGCCGCCGCCTGAACGCCGCCGAGCACGTGGATATCGTCGGCGCCGCCGAGATGCATCGCCGCGATCGTCTCGGGATGCGGCCCGCCCTGGTTCGGCGGGGTGCAGGCGGTGATATGCCCGACCCCGGCAACCCTGGCGGTGACGATCGACATATGCGCCGAAGCGACCATCGGATAATGCCCGCCCGGCACATAGCAGCCGACCCGCCCGACCGGGATGTGCCGGTGGCCGAGGATGACGCCGGGCAGGGTCTCGACCTCGACATCCTTGAGCGAGGCGCGCTGGATCTGCGCGAAATTGCGGATCTGGGCTTGCGCGAACTTGATGTCGTCGATGGTCTGCGGCGCAACCTTGGCGACGAGGTCGCGGATTTCGTCGTCCGACAGGCGGAAGCTCGGCGGCGACCATTTGTCGAACTTCTCTGACAGCTCGCGTACCGCCGCGTCACCGCGTTTGGCGACATCGGCGATGATGCCTTCGACCGTGCTGCGGACCCTGGCGTCGGCCTCGTCCTGCTGGCCGGCGAGCGCGGCCGTCTTGATGTGCCGGGGCATCGTGTTCTCCTCGTTTCTCCTGTTTTTATCAGGTTTTTATCAGGCGGGTCGCCTTCGAATCTCGATCGAGCGCTGGGACATCGGCCGATGATAGGGCACGATTTTGGCGATCTTGCGAGCGAGCGTCCCAACCTACCTTATGCGGCCGTCGAAGCTCCCGCGATCGAATGGCCGGATCTGCCCCGAGGCGGACGTCCGATGAACCTATTTTGGAGGGGGTTGTCTACGGGTCTTTACGAGCAGACCACGCGGCAAGGGACGCGCTTGTTTATTCAACGGCCTCCGTATCGCGTCGATGCCGCCGGCGATGGGCGCAATCCCTTTATTCAATTCTGGTTTATCAATAGCCCACGGGCTGGTGCTACTCTCCAGCTGTACGACTCGCGGGATGAGGACCCGGATGGCAGACATCTACGTACAACGAGAGCTGGTCGTCAGTCGGGACGGAACAGAGCGATCCGTTGCCGAGGCGGATATTCTCTCTCTCGATCTGCCGCTTGTCGTTCTGGGGGACCCTGGAATTGGTAAGACCAAACTCACGGAGTCCCTGGCTACTCGGCTTGGGGCGAGGCGCGTTTCGGCTGGCTCCTTCGTGCGCAATGCCAATCCAGAGACGTTGACGCCCTCTGCCGGCCTGCCGATCATTATTGATGGGCTCGATGAGCTGACCTCATCGAGCGGCTCGTCCGCTGTCGATGAGGTTCTCAAGAAGCTCTCTGCGATGAGCTACCCGCCCTTCATCTGTCTTGTCGCGCTGCAGACTGGAGCGGATCGGCGGGCCGGCAGAAGATTCTAGAAGATTACGGTGTCGCACCGACCACAATGAGGCTCGAACCCTTCTCCCGAGCCAATGCGAAACGAATCCTCAGCGCTCGCGAGGGAGTCGACGCGGACCGACTGCTTGAGGAGCTTGATCGCCGCGATCTAAGCGAATTCTACACGAACCCTCTGACGCTAGCTCTGATCGCCGAAATTGCGGCAGACGAGCAAGGCCTGCCTGATGGCCGCGCTGATCTTCTCGCTCGCGCATCACTGCTCTTAGCCCGCGAGGTCAATCCGATTCACCAACGGGGCGAAGGCGGAATGGCGAATGCAGATAGCCTCCTTAACTCGGCAGATGCGATTTTCGCGCATCTCTTGCTCTCAGGCGCCCTCGGCATAGCGGACCGTCCGCGGGACTCCATACCGCCAGGCTTTGTCGCCAGTGGAGACCTCGCCGCGATTCCCGGCGCGCCGCTTACGGATGCCGCCCTGAAGTCGCGCTTATTCCGCAGCGACGAAGAAAACCTCCTCGTGCCTTATCACCGAGTAATTGCCGAGTACCTTGCCGCCCGCTGGTTAGCCAAGCGGCTCGACGCCGGGCTCTCGGAACGGCGCGCGGTTCAGGGTCTGACCTTTGCCGGTGGGGTTCCGACCGCTTTGCGCGGTCTTTACGCTTGGTTCGGTCACTTCGCACCGCGCATGACCGAGACGTGCATTCGAACCGATCCTTATGGCGCATTGCGCTATGGCGACCCGGAGCGCCTTTCTCTGCCACAGGCGAGATTGCTCCTGCAATCGCTTACTGCCCTGGCGAACGAGGATCCGTATTTCCGGAGTGAAGACTGGGGACGGCACGCTGTCGCGGGGCTTGATCGAGCAGAGCTAAAGTCCGAAATCCGGAATCTGCTCAAGCGACCCGATCGCCACCTGCATCTGTCGTCAATCGTTCTGGAGGCTTTGCCTGGATCAGCGCTGACGGCTGAAATCGTTCCGGAGCTAACTGCGCTCGTCGAAGACCAGAACGCAGTCTATGTCGAGCGCTACAATGCCGCCAAAGCTCTCGTAAATGCGAAGCTCGCCATCGACTGGGCGGGTCTTATGCGAAAGCTCAGGACAAGCGGTGATATGTCCAGCAAGCGCCTCGCGCTCGAGGCCATGGGCCAATTGGATCCCAACGGATTGGCCAGCGAGGATATCGGCGATGCGCTTCTGGACTATCATGGAGTCTTCCGAGATGAGCGCGCCGGACACGTCATTGGCTCTGACCATCTGCTCCTGAGGAAGCTCTCTTCAGCGCACGGTGCAAATGTGTTGGACCATGTCGCGGCACGTATTGCTGCTCACAAACGAAGCCCTCATTGGCGGATGGGTCACTATATGGGTTGGGCCACGCACCGCCTCATCAACACAGTCATCGGGGAAGAGCCGCCGCCAGCGCCGGACCGTTTGTGGCGCTGGCTTCGACTAACAGAAAGCGAGAGCGCCCTCGACGAGGACCGCTCAAGAATCGGTGCGTTTCTCAAGGCGCATACTAACCTGCGTCGCGCTGTACAGCACCTATCCTTTTCCGACGATGAGATCGACGGCGCGCCCTGGATGGCGATCGTCCACGATCTTCCGAGGATCAACCCCGCACTCGCGGTTACGCCTGAAGACGCCTTGGCTTTTTTAGAAGAAATCGCCTCTCGCGAGTCGCTGTCGAATTTCGACATCAAGCTATGGACATCTTTGCTGCGCATCAACGATGGCTTCGAGGGTTTTCCCTTGGCCATCGAACAGGCGGCGCGACGGGGTATTCATCGACATCCGGAACTTCAGGGTCATTGGGATGAACTCACCGCCCCGCCTGAATTCGACTGGCGCAAGCAGGAGCAACGTCGGCAGGAAAAATTTCGGAGAGATAAACAACGACGCTTTCGTAGGCATCGTGAAGAATTCTCAGGGCATCGGGAGGAAATTGCGAACGGTACGGCATTCGGAGCTCTGTATAACTTTGCCAACGCCTACCTCGATCGTTACTCCGATCTGCATCATGAAGGCGGAGCTGTTGCGCGCCTGCAGGAGTGGCTCGGTGACGATTTGTCAAAGGCCGCGCTTGAAGGCTTCGTGCGTGTGCTATCGCGCAGCGATTTACCGACGGCAAATCAGATTTCGGAGACTCACGCAGAGGGCAAGACGTTTAATACCCAACCCGTTCTTGTCTGCGGGATTGCGGAGCTTTTGCGAACAGGCCAGTCGCTGAGCGAGGTGTCGCGCGAGATTCTCAAGGCCGCCTTGGCGGCCTGGTGGGAATATCCCAGCACCCAGGATCTGAGCGAAGACCTCGGTAAACGAATCGAAGCTGAGGTGTTCACCTCAGATGACGAGACTGCTGATTTTCTCACGATCGTGATGGAGCCACGGATAAGGGTAGGTCACGAGCACATTCCGAAAATCTATGAGCTTTCGCGAGATGAACGATATCGTCGGGTTGCGGGCCGCCTCGCGCTCACTTGGCTCAGAGGCTATCCGGATGCCCCGCCAAGCGTGCAGAAGGAATTGCTCGACACGGCGATCCGGTTCGCACCAAGGGATCAAGTTCAGGCTGTTGTACAGGAACGTGTTGACGCCCTCAAACCGGATCAAGTGGCGCTCCGGCCGGTTTGGATGGCGGCGCTGTTTTGCACTGATTTCGAGAATAGCGAGGCCGAGCTCACAGTCTTCTGCGACGAAGACCCGGCCCATCTATGGGCCCTTCGTGGAGTCATCCGATCCGATAATGGAGAACGATGGCTACCTCGTTCTGTCCGTCAGCTGGAGTTTATCGTCGAACAGTTTGCCGAACGGTGGCCACCGGCCGCACTACCAGTTGGTGGTGCATGGGGCGACCAAAATGGCTGGGATGCTGCGGATTTTATCCGAGCCGCCACTCGATCGATCGGGGCTGATACCAGTCAAGAAGCCTCCGAAGCACTTGATCGCCTGGCCGCGTGTTCCGGTGCGGCGAGGTACCGTGACGAGATCAAGCACGTTCGCGCGCAGCAACAAAGGCTACGCCGCGATGCACAATATCTGGTCCCATCGTTTGCCGAGGTGAAGTCGGCACTTGCAGGTGATCTACCCGTTACCATCGATGATTTGAAAGCACTGACGCTCGATGCCATCGATACCGTACAGCTGTACCTGCGGCAGGGAGACACCACTGCCTGGCGGGCCTTTTGGTCGAAAGGCTCGCCCCACGACGAGAACACATGTCGCGACCGGTTACTCGATGTCTTGCGTGGGCACATTCCAAAGGCCATAGCCGCGTTACCTGAAACGCGAATGCCGGATGCTAAGCGGACCGACATTGCTGTTATCTACAACGGCATGGGACTTCCCGTAGAAATCAAAGGGCAATGGCACAAAGACGTTTGGAACGCACCTTCGGAGCAACTAATCGACCTGTACACCAAGGACCATCGCGCGAACGGGCGCGGAATCTACCTCGTCTTTTGGTTTGGACCTCTCGCCGGCAAGAATGTGGTAGCGCATCCGGACGGAAAGCTGGCGCCCGGAACTCCCGAAGAATTGCGCCAGATGCTTCTCGACCGCCTCGATCCGTCAGAGCGCTTCAGGGTGGACATCGTGGTGCTCGATGTGTCGCCGACCTAACCGCTAGCCGCTGCCTGACGACGATCGAGCGTCAGCTTTCGGCGCAAAGGCGTCATTCGACACGCAGCCGCGGACCGTCGTCTCACCACCCATAGCGGAACGTCGCAGCGGGGCGTTAATCGCGACTACCACGCGGTCCAGCCGCCGTCGGCGAGGAGGCTCGAACCGGTGACCAGCGACGCCGCGGGCGAGGCGAGGAAGACGACCGCGGAGGCCACCTCCTCGACCGTGCCGAGGCGGCCGAGGGGAATGCGGTCGAGGACCCATTGACGGAACGCCGGGTCGGCGAAGAAGGGGCGGGTCAAGGGCGTGTCGATAAAGGTTGGCGCGATCGAAACGACGCGCACATTTTTGGGCGCCAATTCGACCGCCATCGCCTTGGTCAGCCCCTCGATCGCGTGCTTGGTCATCACATAGACGGCGCGGTCGCGCTCGCTGCCGACATGGCCCATCTGCGAGGACATGTTGACGATAACTCCCCCTGGGACGCCGCCCGCGCCGTTCGCCACCATTAGCCGTGCGGATGCCTGCGCCACCAGAAACGCGGCGCGGACGTTGAGGGCCAGCAGCCGGTCGAGGGTTTCCTCGTCGACGTCGAGAAACGGCTGCGGGCGGTTGAGCCCGGCGTTGTTGACCAGGATGTCGAGCCGGCCGAGCCCCGCAAACGCGGCCCGCAGCGCATGGCTGTCGGTTACATCGAGCAGCAATGCCCGCGCCCGGCCTCCCTGCCCAGCTATCTCGGCAGCGACCTCGTCGAGCTCTATCCGGGTGCGGCTGACCAGCACCAGCTCGGCGCCCGAGGCGGCAAGGGCCAGCGCCACCGCACGGCCGATCCCGCGCCCGGCGCCGGTGACGAGCGCGATCTTGCCGTCGAGCCGGATATCCATCGCTTCCTGCCGTCGCAATATCTGCACCGCCGGCAATCAAAGATCATAATTCGCCGGGCCGGCAAATTGGATTAGAGCATTGCCGGGCAGCACGGCGGAAGGAGGCTCGGGCAATGACCGGCGCGATCACCCCGATCACAATGCCGAAATGGGGCTTGACGATGACCGAAGGGAAGGTCGTCGGCTGGCTCAAGGAAGCAGGCCAGGGTTTTGCCGAGGGCGAGGAGATCCTCGAAATCGAGACGACCAAGATCACAAATACGCTCGAAGCGCCCGAGGCCGGCACCTTGCGGCGCATCGTGGCGCCGGCGGGGGCGACGGTGCCGGTCGGCGCGCTGCTGGCAGTGGCGGCACCCCCCGAGGTGGCGGAGGCCGAGATCGAGGCCTTTGTCGCCGAATTCGCCGCAACCGCACCCGCCGCCGCCGAGACCGCACCCGAAGGGCCGGCGCCGCGCGAGATCGACGCGGCCGGGCGCCGCCTGCGCTGTCTCGAGCTCGGCGAGGGCGGCGTTCCGGTGCTGATGATCCACGGGTTTGGCGGCGATTTGAACACCTGGATGTTCATCCAGCCGGCATTGGCCGAGGGGCGGCGCACGATCGCCTTTGATCTGCCGGGACATGGCGGCTCGGCGAAGGAGGTCGGGTCGGGCGACCCCGAAACCATGGCCGATGCCGTCGATGCGGTTCGGGCGGCGCTCGGGATCGGGCGGGCGCATCTCGTCGGGCATTCGCTCGGCGGCGCCGTCGCAGCAATCGCGGCGCTGCGCCAGCCGGCTGAGGCGGCGAGCCTGACCTTGATCGCCACCGCCGGGCTCGGGCCGGAGATCAATGCCGGTTTTATCAACGGCTTTATCCGCGCCGGCCGCCGCCGGGAGGCGGTCGAGATGCTGGGGCTCCTGGTGCACGACCCGGCGCTCGTCAGCCGGGCGATGGTCGAGGAGGTGTTGCGCTACAAGCGGCTCGATGGTGTGACCGCCGCCCTGACCACGATCGCCGGGGCCTGGTTCGGCGGTGGCCGGCAGACGCTCGATCTGCGCGACCGGTTGGCCACGCTGACGATGCCGGTGCAGCTGATCTGGGGCCGTGACGACCATATCATCCCGGTCGGCCATGGCGAGGCCCTGGCCGCGCGCTCTCCGGTGCACATTCTCGATGAGGTGGGCCACCTGCCGCACCTCGAACGGGCCGGCGACGTCAATCGCCTCGTCAACGGATTTATCGACAAGGCGGCTTGAGCAGGAGGAACGCATGCCCTTTATCATCGCCAATTTCCGGCATGTCGCCGACGGCTTGCAGGAAGGCCAGTTCGCGGTCGGCGAGCGCCGGCGGGCGGCGAGCCTCGGCGACCTCGACCCGGTCTACCGGCAATTGCTCGACCGGCCGGTCACGCAAACCTTGGGGCTGATCGGCCCGGACGGGCGGCCGAGCCTGACCCCGATGTGGTTCGACTATGAGGACGACAAAATCCTGGTCAACACCGCCTCGCATCGCCCCAAATGCGAATGGATCCGCAACAGCCCGCTTCTGACCAGCCTGCTCGTCAACCCCGACAACCCCTATCACTGGGTGCAGATCAAGCACACGGTGGAAAAGGAATTGCGCGAGTGGGAGCCGGGCGGCGAATACGTTACCCGCCAGCTCGACCGGATCTGGACCAAATATACCGGGAACCCGCCGCCCTACGGTTTGCGCGACCCGAAGATCGACGAAAAGCGAGTGTTGTTCGTCTGTCGGATCGACCGCATCGCCACCTTTGGCAAGCCCTAGCCGATGAACCGTTCGATCAAGCCTCGTTCGCCAGCCCCCTCCCGTTCCCTCCCCCGCACGCGGGGGAGGGAACGGGAGGGGGCCACTCGTCGCGCAGCAGTTGGCGGTGCCGCATCGTTGGATTTGCCGCACGCCGATGCAGTGGGATGATGCCGGGTTTGTCGTCGCCGTGCGCCGGCATGGCGAGAGCGCGGTCATCGTCGAGCTGTTGACCCGCGAGCACGGGCGGCATTTGGGGCTGGTGCGCGGCGGGCAGTCGCCAAAGGCGCGCGCCGCGCTGCAGCAGGGGAACGAGGTCTGGGCGCTGTGGCGCGGGCGGCTCTCGGAGCAGCTTGGCAGCTTTGCTTGCGAATTGGTGCGGGCCCACCCGGCGCGCTTGCTCGACGACCCCGACCGGCTCGCCGCGCTCGCGTCGGCGGCGGCGCTGGTCGCCGAGAGCCTGCCCGAGCGCGAGCCGCACGCCGATGTCTTTGCCGGGTTCGCCGTGCTCCTCGAAGCCCTCGATTCGGCCGAGGATTGGCCGCTTTATTATGTCCGCTGGGAATGCGGGCTCCTTTCCGCGCTGGGCTTCGGCCTCGATCTGAGCCGTTGCGCGGTGAGCGGCGCGACCTCCGACCTCGCTTATGTATCGCCCCGCACCGGCCGCGCGGTGTCGCGCGAGGCAGGCCGGCCCTACCATGACAAGCTGTTGCCGCTGCCCGAATTTTTGTGGCGGGCGGCGGCTGCCGACCGCCCCCAGATCGCGCAGGGCCTGCGTCTGACCGAGCACTTTCTATTGCACCACGTGCTGCTGCCGCACGGCCGCGCGCTGCCGCCGGCGCGCGCGCGCCTCGCCCAGCGGATGCGGCAGAGGGCAGCGGCTGATAGGTTGACCGGCTGAGCCCTCCGAGGTGATTGGCCGATGGCCGTGACGACTCTTGCCGGTGAGATCCGCGACGTCGATTTTGCCGATGCGCTCGGCGAGCGCTATCTCTCCTATGCGCTCTCGACGATCATGTCGCGCTCGCTGCCCGATGTGCGCGACGGGCTGAAGCCGGTGCACCGGCGCATCCTGCATGCGATGCACGAGCTGCGCCTCGACCCGGCCTCGGGCTACAAAAAATGCGCCCGTGTCGTCGGCGACGTGATCGGCAAGTTTCACCCGCATGGCGAGCTCGCGGTCTATGACGCGCTGGTCCGGCTCGCCCAGGATTTCTCGCAGCGCTACCCGTTGGTCGACGGCCAGGGCAATTTCGGCAATATCGACGGCGATAACGCCGCGGCGATGCGCTACACCGAAAGCCGCCTCTCAGCGGTGGCGCAGGCGATGCTCGACGGCATCGACGAGGACGCGGTCGATTTTCGCGCCACCTATGATGGCGAGGACCGCGAGCCGCTGGTGTTGCCGGCGCGGTTCCCGAACCTGCTGGCAAACGGCGCGGCGGGCATCGCCGTCGGCATGGCAACCAGCATCCCGCCGCACAATGCCGGCGAGCTATGCGCGGCCTTGCTGCATCTGATCGACGAGCCGGCTTGCCCGATCGAGGCCCTCGCTGCGCATGTCCGCGGCCCCGATTTCCCGACTGGCGGGGTGCTGGTCGAGCCGGCCGACGCAATCTGCGCGGCCTATCAGACGGGCCGCGGCAGCTTTCGGCTGCGGGCGCGCTGGGACAAGGAAACGCTCGGCCACGGCGCCTACCGCATCGTCGTCACCGAGATGCCGTATCAGGTGCCAAAGGGCCGGCTCGTCGAAAAGATCGCCGGGCTGCTCGAAGACAAAAAGCTGCCGCTCCTCGCCGATGTGCGCGACGAATCGACTGAGGATGTCCGCCTCGTCCTCGAGCCGAAGACCCGCAATGTCGATGCGGAAATGCTGATGGAGCAGCTCTTCCGGCTGACCGAGCTCGAAGTGCGGGTGCCGCTCAACCTGAATGTCCTCGACGCCGACGGCGTGCCGCGGGTGATGAGCTTGAAAGAGGCATTGCAGGCCTTTCTCGACCATCGCCGCGACGTTTTGCAGCGCCGCAGCCGCCATCGGCTGGAGGCGGTCGCCCGCCGCATCGAGATCCTGAAGGGCCAGATCGTTGTCTATCTCAATCTCGACGAGGTGATCCGGATCATCCGCGAGGCCGACGACCCAAAGGCGGAGATGATGGCCCGCTGGGAGCTGAGCGAAGTTCAGGCCGAAGCGATCCTCAACATGCGGCTGCGCGCGTTGCGCCAACTCGAAGAAATCGCGATCCGCAAGGAGCTGGAAACGCTTTCCGCGGAGGAAGCCGGGTTGACCCGGCTGTTGGCGAGCGAGCAGCGGCAGTGGCGCGTCTTGGCAAAAGAGATCGGCGAAACCGCCGCAGAATTCGGCGGCGACACGCCGCTCGGCCGCCGCCGCACCACCCTCGGCGCCGCCCCGGCGCCGATCGAGCTGCCCGCCACCGCGATGGTCGAGCGGGAGCCGGTGACCGTGCTGTGCTCGGCCAAGGGCTGGGTGCGGGCGGTCAAGGGCCACAACGGCTCGGCCGCCGAGCAGAAATACAAGGAGGGCGACGGGCCGCGCTTTGCGGTGGCGGCCGAGACCACCGACCGGCTGATCGTCTTCGCCACCAACGGCCGGTTCTACACGATCGGCATCGACCGGTTGCCGGGCGGGCGCAGCCAGGGCGAGCCGTTGCGGCTGATGGTCGATCTGCCCAACGAGCACGATGTGGTGGCAATGTTCCCCTATCGGCCGGGCATGAAGCTTTTGGTCGCGGCCAGCGACGGGCGGGGCTTTGTCGTCGATGGCGAGGAGGCCGTGGCGCAGACCCGCGCCGGCAAGCAGGTGCTGACCCCGGCCGAGGGCGCGGTTGCGCGAATTTGCGTTCAGGCCGAAGGCGGCGACGCCATAGCCATTGTCGGCGACAACCGCAAGATGGTGGTGCTCAAGCTCGACGACATCCCGCTGATGACCCGCGGGCGCGGCGTGATCTTGCAGCGCTACAAGGCGGGCGGCCTCGCCGACGCCAAGGTGTTCCGCCTCGCCGACGGCCTCTCCTGGCGCCAAGGCGAGAGCCGCACCCGCACCGAGACCGACCTTGCGCCCTGGCGCGGCGCGCGCGGCGTCGCCGGCCGCGTCGTCCCCGCCGGCTTCCCCCGAACAAACAAGTTCGGGTAAGGACGTCTTCAACAGCGGGGGTCGGCGCTGCCGCTTCGCTTTCTCGGCCTCCGCCGCCCGTGGTTTAGAGCCTGATCGCGTTAGATCGGAGCATCTCGAGCTTTCTCGCCTCCCCCGGGCTTGACCCGGGGGTCCATGTCTGATGCGCAGATGTCAAAACGAAAAAGACGGAGACGGCCGGATCAAGTCCGGCCGAGGGGATTGGAGAGCGCTTCCAGCTAATCGGATCATGCATTAGTCCGAGGGCTTCAATCCGCTGCTCGTCAGCCGTTGCCGCCATTCCCTTCGATCGAAAGGCCAAGGAATTCGGTGGTGCCGCTGCGGTTCAGGAGCAAGAGGACGTTGCCCTGCGCGGCGGCTTTTTTCAGCGCCGCTGCGGCTTCGGCGGGCGCGACCGCCGGCTGACGGTCGATCGAAACGATCACGTCCCCGGGTTCAAGGCCGAGCGCCTGGGTCGCGCTGTTTGCCGCGACACGCAGCACGACGACACCGCTCACTTCAGGGCCGATCTTCAGCTGGCGGCGGATTTGCGGCGTCAGCGAGCCGAGCCCCAGCCCAAGCGCCGAAGCGGTGGCGGCCGGCGCTCCGGTTTCCGCTGATGCGGTCTTGCGTTCCGGCATGGCACCGATCTCGGCGGTAATCGTGCGGGTCTTGCCGTCGCGATCGATGGTCAGGTCGAGCTTGCTGCCGATCGGCTCTTCGGCAACAAGGCGCGGCAAATCGTGCACGTCGCGGATGGTGTGGCCGCCGGCTGTGGTGACCACGTCGCCCGCTTTGAGGCCGGCCTTGGCCGCAGGGCTGTCCGGCACCACCGAGGCGATCAATGCGCCGCTCGCCTGGGTTGGGTCGAGACCGAGGCTTTTGGCGATCGGCGGCGTGATGTTCTGAATCGCCACGCCGAGCCAGCCCCAATCGACCTTGCCGTGCGCTTTCAGCTCGGCAACGACGTGCTTGGCGATGTTCGAAGGCACCGCAAACCCGATCCCGACCGAGCCGCCCGAGGGCGAATAGATCGCGCTGTTGATGCCGATCACCTGGCCGGAGAGATCGAAGGTCGGCCCGCCGGAATTGTCCCGGTTGATCGGCGCGTCGATCTGCAGGAAATCGTCGTAGGGCCCCTCGTCGATATTGCGCCCGAGGGCCGAAACGATGCCCGCCGTCACCGTGCCGCCGAGGCCGAACGGATTGCCGACCGCGACGACCCAGTCGCCAACCGCGACGTCGTCGCTATTGCCCCAGGTGACAAAGGGCAGCTGCTTGTCGGCCTTGATTTTGACCAGCGCCAGATCGGTCTTCTGGTCGCGGCCGATGACCTTGGCCGGGTGCCGGCTGCCGTCCTGAAAGATGATTGTAACTTGGATGCGTTGGCGACGACATGGTTGTTGGTGACGATGTCGCCCTCAGGGTCGATGATAAAGCCCGAGCCGAGCGCGGTGATCTGCTGTGCCGGGCTCGGGCTCGGATTTTCGAAGAAGCGCCGCATGAACTGATCGAACGGGGTGCCGCCGGGGATGGCCGGCGCCATCTCGCTGGTGCCTTCGCCTTCCTGCTGCATCGCCGCTTGCTCGGACAATTCCGGAATTATGTAGCAGACGCACCCTAAGCATATTGACCGCACGGGGTGCGGCCCAGCCGCCCCGCTTCGCCGGTTCGTTCTTTCCTTCACGCTGCCGTGACGCACGTCACGGCACGTCATCGCGCCATCGAAACATAACGCTTGCGGATGATGCCGCTGCGGGATTATAGATGTCGGCTATGAGGGAATATCTTCTGTCCGAGATCCAGCGCCGCGAGCACGACCTAGATGCGCTTGGGCGAGAGGTTCGATCCATTGAGGTTCGGAAAGCGGTTCTTGATGCCGAACTAGTCCTGCTCCGCGATATGCTGTCTCGCGCCGATGGAACGCCAGAAATCGGTATGGCAGCCGTGACGGATCAACCGCCGCGGCGCAGCCCGGCCAGGGCGGGAAAGTCGCGGCTCAGTCAGAGATGGGCATGTGTCGTCATGAACGCCATCAAGCGGTATCCGGCGGAGATCGGCACAGCCGATGTGCCGGATATTCAAAAGAGCGCGGGACAGCCAGAAGGATCTGGAAATCAAATTCGATCGCACTTCTGGGCTGGCGTCGAAAGCGGGCTTTACGAGCGCGCCAGTTACGGAACGGTTCGGGCAACGCCGCTCGCCGCAGAAGTTCTCGGAATTCCGCTGGGCTCACAATCCGCCCCGGCGGAGCCAAGTTCCCCGAAAGGGGAACCGGGGTCTGGACAACCCCGGCTCGATCTCAACCACTCGGAAAGTGTGGAAGCCGCTGAAACGGCTCGAAAGGAAGGTGGGACATGAAGATATAAGCTGAGCTAGCCCACCGCCGTCCCGGCGACAGGAAGATCGTCGGGACGGCGTAACTCTTAGCACAGATTGAATCAGAATGGAAGGCGGTCAGGCGTAATTATCGTCGTTGATCCTGAGTGCGCGCGCGCCTAACGCGTCGAGGCATTGGATCAGGAATATGGCGGAAAATCGGCCCCTCGCCACCTTGTTACGCAAATTCACGGGCGTATCCGAAACTCCGATAACGGCGAGCCGTTCGGCCAATTCGTCATACGTCACGCCACGTCAAGTCATTTCGGCCCGCAAAAGCCCCTTCACGATCTGAGCCCACTCCGCATCGGTCTTCGCCATGGCTTGCCGGCGGCAGTTCAGCGTGACGAGCGGGACGCTCTTTCATTCCCGTAAGCTCGCGATCCGCGACTACCTCATGGCAATCGCGATCTTCGCCAACGGTGCCAAGGGGCATAGCGCCCTACAGCTAAGCCGGGACCTCGATTGCCAGTACAAGACGGCGTTCGTGCTCGCGCACAAACTCCGCGAGGCACTAGGCGCCGAGGTTCACAACCCCCATCAGCCCGAACTCGCCGGCGCTGTCGCGGTTGATGGCGCATATTTCGGCGGCAAGGTCAAACAGGCGAATTCTAAGGCCGATCGTCCCGACCGCCGCACGGCCGAGGAACAGACCGGCAAGCGCCAGGTCGTAGTTGTTGCGCGAGAAGCCCTCGGCCGCACCATCCCGTTCATCGTGCCGCGCGAGAGTGCCGCGGTCCCGCTGATCCGGCAGCACGTCGCAAGCGGCACCGTTGTCCATGCCGACGAATCTGGAGCCTGGGATATCCTGCACGCGTCCTATCCGATGATGCGGGGCAACCATTCCCGCGAGTGCAAGAGTGACGACGGCGCCTGCACCATCAGGCGGAAAGCTGGTTCAGCTGCCTTCGGCGGGCGAGATGGGCGTCCATCATCGGATCAGCGGACGCTATCTCTATCAATACGCGAACGAAATGGCATGGCGCGAAGACGCGCGCCGGGAGCCGAACGGGCTGCAATGGCGGCGGATCACCGATCGGCCCTTCGCCATCCGAAATCGGAAATCTGGCGCGGATATTGGCAGCGGAGGGCAGCATGAACGTTGAGCGACCGAACACCCTTGCCGGCCTCGTCGAGAAGCGAGCCGAGATCGCCGGCAAATCTCGCATACCCGCGCCGCCCTGCGACAACTGATCATCGACCTTGATCACGTTGACGCCGCGATCCGGATTTTCGATCCGTCCTACGATGTCGAAGGCATTCGCCAGAAGATTCCGAGCGCGGCTCATCGGGCGATCCGCGGCGATATGACGCGGGCCACGCTCGACGCCCTACGTGAAGCGTCGGGACCGATGACGACGATCGAACTCGCCCGGCACGTCATGGCCGAGCGCGGCTTGAACACGGCGGACAAGGCGCTCCTACAGCTATTCACGCGCCGCACCGGCGCGCTCCTCCGCTGGCAGAAGAAGCGCGGCATCCTGCGGTCAGTCAAAGACCCGATGCACGGCCGGTTTGACCTATGGGAAATCGCCGTCTAGTTTTCACGCTGTTATCTGGCTCAATGATTGTGAAAGAGCAACTATATAAGTTATATCACCTTCTAAATCGGACCTTTCATCTTCTGAAACTTCCATCTCAGCAACCTTATGCCGCTTTAATGATTCTAGATGACTTAATGCAAGCATCATAATTTTAATAAGATCATCGGAGGGTGGAGGCATGCCGTCGTCAATCAGCCCTCCGGGACGGCGTAACTGTGGGTTATTCTTTGCCCATGATTGCCATAGTTGTTGTGCTCCCTCGTCAGGAAGCCGTTTAATAGCTGAGTCCAACAGATAGCGGGATTTAGCCGTGAAGAGAAGCATTGTTTCTCTCCGGGTTATGGGCACTTCGTGAACAACGGCGTCACCACGGCCAGAGCGTCCTTAAAATCGTCAAGCGGCATGTCATAGGCTGGCGCCCATGTCCAATGCCCCGGCGGGTGGTCATCGTTCCACAACCGCAAGGAGTCCGGGAACGGAGCCCCTTTGGGGAGTCGCCACGGGCGGCTCCATATTTGATTAGGGACAGCCCAGCATGAAGCGCCGTTCCCAGCAGCTGACGAAACCCATATCGATTTCGACCACCCGTCCACATATAAATCAACGTCCGGGTCGCGCTGAGTTCCTGGGTCATGTATGCTTCGTACTTCATGCAACCTAGAGTGAGTGCCGTTTCCATTCCGGAACAGCTCAATTGGCGTTACCCCCATAAAGGCACTATGCCGGGGTCTCCGGCAGAGCGCAGGGCATACCACATAATGCGCCTAAATATCGTCAGACGCCCGCCCTAGTTGTGCGCATAAGGTGCGTCTGCTACATAATTCCGGACAATTCGACCGAGATGTTGACCACCGCCGGCAATACCCGATGCGCCAGCGGCGCCAGGCTCGGCAACGCGATCGGGGCGGCATTCTGCGCCTCGCGGCTCAGGTTGCGGCCGTCGGGCGGCGCGCCTGGGGCTGGCGATGTCTGCGCGCCGCACACCGCCGGCGCCAACAGCAAGGCCGCGCAAGCCGCCATGGACCGCACACGATTGGGGCTCATCTCGATTATCCTGATCACGAGCTCGGCCGCGGCGCGGTCCTCGACCAGTGATCGCGCCGCGGCCGGCGAAGGTTCCGCGGCGCGGCGATGGTCATTGACGAGGTCGTAGGGATCGCTTACCCCTCTCCTATGGATGAACAAGCTTCACTTACCGAAGCGGTCAGGGCGGCCGGGGGGACCGCGGCGCTGGCGCGGGCGATCGGCACGACGCCGCAGGCGATCTCGCAATGGCGGCGGGTGCCCGCAGCGCGGGTGATTGAGGTCGAGGCGGCCAGCGGCGTCAGCCGGGAGCGGCTGCGCCCGGATCTCTATCCGGGCCGGCTGGGCAGTGGAACAGGCAGCGGAGAGACGGGCATGATGCCGGAGCAGAAAATCCGCGGCGAAACGCCGCGCCCGTTTACCGGGGCCGAATATATCGAGAGCCTGAAGGATGGGCGCGAGGTCTATATCGACGGCGAGCGGGTCGAGGATGTCGCGTCCCATCCAGCCTTTCGCAATTCGGTGCGGTCGATCGCGCGGCTCTACGATGCGCTGCACGATCCGGCGACGAAAGAGGTACTTACTTCACCGACTGATACCGGCTCTGGCGGGTTTACGCACAAATATTTCCGGGTGGCGCGCTCGCGCGAGGAGCTCGTTGCCCAGCAGCGCGCGATCGCCGAATGGTCGCGCCTGACCTATGGCTGGATGGGGCGCACGCCCGATTACAAGGCGTCCTTGATGAATACGCTCGGCGCCAACGCCGAATATTACGGGCAGTTCGCCCAAAACGCGCGCAGCTGGTACCGGCGGGCGCAGGAAAACGTGCTGTTCATGAACCACGCGATCGTCAACCCGCCGGTTGATCGCGGCCGTCCGACCAGCGAGGTCAAGGACGTCTATGTGACGATCGAGCACGAGAGCGATGCCGGTGTCGTCGTCTCGGGGGCGAAGGTGGTGGCGACCGCGGCGGCGATCACGCACTATAATTTTCTCGGCCAGAACGCCGCCACCGCCACCGCCGACCCCGATCTCGCGATCATGTTTATCCTGCCGATGGACGCGCCGGGGGTAAAACTGATCTGCCGCAATTCCTACGAGCGGATCGGCGCCGCCCTGGGGTCGCCATTCGATTACCCGCTTTCCTCGCGTTTTGATGAAAACGATGCGATCTTTATCTTGGACAAAGTGCTGATCCCTTGGGAGAACATCCTCGTCCACCGCGACACCGAAAAGATTCTGAGCTTTTACCCGCGGTCGGGCTTTTTGAACGGCTTCTGCTTTCAGGGGTGCACCCGGTTTGCGGTAAAGCTCGACTTTATCTGCGGGCTGGTGGCGAAAGCGCTGCACGCGACCGGCGGCGACGAATTCCGCGGCAACCAGGCGATGCTCGGCGAGATCGTCTCATGGCGCAACCTGTTCTGGTCGTTGTCGAACGCGATGGCGACCAACCCCCAGCCTTGGGTCGGCGACGCTTTGCTGCCCAATCTGGAGGCCGGCCTCTCCTATCGCGTGTTCGCCCCCGACGCCTATTCGAGAATTAAGGAGATCATCGACAAGATCGTCGCCTCGGCGCTGATCTACTTGCCGTCTTCGGTCAAGGACTTCGCCAATCCGGCGATCGACCCGTATCTGCGACGCTATGTGCGCGGCTCGAACGGCATCGGCTATAAGGAGCGCATCAAGCTGATGAAGCTGCTGTGGGACGCGGTCGGCACCGAGTTCGGCGGGCGGCACGAGCTTTACGAGCGCAACTACGCCGGCAATCACGAGGATATCCGCATCCAGGCGCTGACCGGCGCCCGCCGCAGCGGCACGATGGACGGCATGACCGCGCTCGTCGACCGCTGCATGGCCGAATACGACGAGCGGGGCTGGATCGGCGGCACCTGGCTCAACGGGGAGCGGTGATGCGGCTGGCCGCCGCCTGCGCCGCGGCGCTGGCGCTGTGGGCAGGGTGCGGGACCGCTTCGGCGCAGGACAATGCGGCCGAGGAGGCGGCGCACCGGGCGGCGGTGATGGCGCGGCTGCCGGCGGATGCGGCGCAGCTCGCCTTTGGGCGTGAGCAAAAGCCGGCGCCCGGACCGCCCGAGGCGATCGGCGCCTATATGCGCGGCTGTCTCGAAGGAGCGGTCGAATTGCCGGCCGACGGACCCGGCTGGGAGGTCATGCGCCCCTCTCGCGACCGCGCCTGGGGGCATCCCGCGCTGATCGCGTTTATCGAGCGGGTGGCGCCGCAACTGCCGGCCGAGGCGCGCTGGTCCGGGCTTTTGATCGGCGATATGGCCCAGCCGCGCGGCGGGCCGATGCTGACCGGTCATGCCTCGCACCAGATCGGGCTCGACGCCGATATCTGGCTGACACCGATGCCGGACCGGCAGCTGAGCCCGGCCGAGCGCGACAACATGTCGGCGCTCCAGGTCGTTGCAGAAAACGGGACCGAGGTCGATCCTCACGTCTGGTCGCCAACCGATCGGCGGCTGCTGGAGACGATCGCGCGCCAGCCCGAGGTGGCGCGCATCTTCGTCAACCCGGCGATCAAGCGCGAATTGTGTCGCGAGGCCGGGTCGGACCGCGCCTGGCTCGCCAAGATCCGGCCGTGGTGGGGGCACAAGACGCATTTCCATCTGCGCCTTTCCTGCCCGCCGGGTGCGGCCGAATGTCGAGGACAGCCGCCGCCTCCGCAGGGCGACGGCTGCGGCAAGGAGCTTGCCTGGTGGTTCACCCCGGCGGGCCGCCACCCGCCGGCGGGTCGGGCCAAGCCGCTTTTGATCGGCGACCTGCCAAAGGCTTGCGCGGCTCTCGTCGCGGCGCCGCATTCGAGCCGATAAACGCTTCTCAGGATTCTTCGTCGGGGGATTGCCGGCGGGCGCGCGGTCCGGCAAAGGCGGTGACGATCCCGTGCAGGGTGCGCAATTCCTGCTCGGTGCACTGCGCGCGCTGAAACAGGCTTCTTAAATTGCGGACCATGCCCGGGCGGCTCTCGCGGTTGCGCAGAAAGCCGTTCTTTTCGAGCTCCTCTTCGAGATGGTCGAAAAAATTGAAGAGCTCCTCCTTGGCCGCCGGCCGGCTGCCGCCGCGCCGCAGCAGCTCGGCTGGCGCGGCACTCCCCGACATATACCATTCATAGCCGACGACAAGCACCGCCTGCGCCAGGTTGAGCGAGGCAAATCCGGGGTTGAGCGGCACCCTGAGCACCGTGTCGGCGAGCGCTACGTCGTCGTTCAAAAGGCCGGTGCGCTCCGGGCCGAACATCACTCCGCAGGGCTCCTCGGCGGCGAGCCAGGCGCGCATTTCGCCGGCCGCCTGGCCCGGCATCACCTCGCGGCGGACCATGCCGCGGTCGCGCGCGGTGGCGGCATAGACATGGACGAGGTCGCCGATCGCCGCCGCGACACTCGGATAGAGCCGCGCCTTGTCGAGCACGCTGTTGGCGCCGCTCGCCGCCGCCACCGCCTTTTTCGAAGGCCAGCCGTCGCGCGGGCGCACCAGCCGCAGATCGTCGAGCGCGCAATTCATCATCGCCCGCGCCGCGGTGCCGATATTCTCGCCGAGCTGCGGCTCGACCAGAATGATCGCCGGCCCGCCCGCCGTGCTCTGCCGCCGATGGTCGGTCCCGGCCATCTAGCCGCTGGCGTCTTCGAGCACGATGCGCACCGCGTTCAACCAATCCTGCCATGCCGCGGTATCGGCCGGCCGCCCGTCCGGCAGCATCTGTATATCGCTCAGCACCACCGCCAGCTCGCTATTTCTTCCAGCCCGTTCATAATACTGTTCAAGAAATTGGGACATCGCGTGGAACGCTTGCTTCTCTGAGAGTAATCTATTGTTCGTGGTCATGCGCGTTTCCGATTCCGAAGGACATACCAGTCAGAGGACTGAAGCTCCGAGGCGTCGAGTTGACACCGCCGTTGACGATCCGGCCGTGCCGAATTTGTGCCCAAACTTGCCGGCCATCCTGCATCGTCTGCGCCGCCCGGATAACCCCAAACCGATCCTCCCCGAGATGGCTTCCAGGGTCGCGGGCGACACGGGAATAATCGACGATTGGCGGCCGTATCGACCGGAAAGTGGCCATCCGCGACGCGGAATATGTGGCTCACTCTGCTCTCGTCGATAGCCGCCTTGCGCCGGTGCCGCGACAAAAGCGCGGCGATGAGGCGCCGAGCGGGCAAAGACAACGACATGCGCATAGGCGGGGTGGATGTTCGTGCCGGCCATCCTCAATCGTTGCGTCGCCAGGTGGTGGTGCCGTCTGGGCGGTCTTCGAGCAGAACACCTTCCGCCGCGAGTTCAGCACGGATGCGATCGGCCTCGTCGTAACGCCGCGCCTGCCGCGCCGCACTGCGCCGCGCTATGCTTTCCTTGATCCGCGGCGGAACCTCGCTTTCCTTGGTCTGCCGCGAGTACTCGGCTTGGCCTCTATGAAGCGGCCCTAGGGGGTGCGAAGCTAATAAGCCCATCAGCTCGGCACCGACCGACAGCTCTCTCTGTAAAGGGAACCGATCAACGTCGTTTTGGAAAATCGCTGCTGCTATCTCGTGCAGATGCGCGATAGCCTGAGGGGTATTCAAATCATCTTCTAGAGCGCGGAGCACCTTCGGCGAAACTAGGGGAGAATCTGGCAATTCGACAGCGAACAACGATAGTGCGCGGCTCCAGCGGTCGAGACTTTGCCGCGCCTGATGAATCCGATCTTCGGTCCAGTCGAGCGGGTCGCGGTAATGCGTGCCGAGGAGCGCGAGCCGGACCGCCTCGCCGGGTGCGGCGGACAGCGCTTCTTGCACGGTGATGAAATTGCCCTCGGACTTTGCCATTTTGGCGCCGCCGACCGTCAGCATGCCGTTGTGCAGCCACCAGCGGGCGAAGGGGCGGCCGTCGTGGGCGCACACGCTTTGCGCGATCTCGTTTTCGTGGTGCGGGAAAATCAGGTCGAGGCCGCCGCCATGGATGTCGAAACTCTCGCCCAAGGTGTTTTCGCTCATCGCCGAGCATTCGATGTGCCAGCCCGGCCGGCCCCGGCCCCACGGGCTCGACCAGCCCGGCTGGTCTGGGCTCGACGGCTTCCACAGCACGAAATCGCCCGGGTCGGCCTTGTAGGGCGCCACTTCGACGCGCGCGCCCGCGATCATGTCGGCGCGGCTGCGCCGCGACAGCAGCCCGTATTTGGGGTAGGACGCGACGGCGAACAGCACATGCCCTTCGGCGGCGTAGGCGTGGCCCGAGGCGATCAGGCGCTCGATCAGCGCGATCATCTGCGGGATGTATTCGGTGGCGCGCGGCTCGATATCGGGCGGAAGGTTGCCGAGCGCCGCCATGTCCTCGTGAAAGACCGCGGTGGTGCGGCGGGTCAGCGCCCCGATCGGCTCGCCGTTGTCGCGCGCGGCGGCGATGATCTTGTCCTCGACATCGGTGATGTTGCGGACATAGCGCACATGGTCTTTGCCATAGGCATGGCGCAGCACCCGGTAGAGCAGGTCAAAGGCGACGACCGCACGCGCATTGCCGATATGGGCGCGGTCGTAAACGGTCGGGCCGCAGACATACATGCGCACATTCGTCGGATCGAGCGGCTCGAACGCCTCCTTGCGGCGGGTCAGCGAATTATAGAGAGTGAGCGGCATGGCAATGCGGGTACCAGATAAGCAGCGGCGGGTCCATCCGCCAGACGGCGATGAAGCCGCCGCAGGGCGCGCGAAGGCGGACACGGCCAATCGGCCGCAGGCGGCGTTCGAGAAGCTCAAAGCCTTGCGCAAGACCACGACACTTGGCGGTATCCCTTGGAGGGAGTTGCGCGATTGCGGTCGGCCGTAGCTCCCTCTGTATCCCGGAGTTCGTCTTGTACAGCGCCGGACCGAGGAGAAAAGAATGAAGTTCGGGATTTTTTATGAGCTGCAATTGCCGCGGCCGTGGGAACCGGGAGGCGAGCTGCGGCTCTATCAGAATGCGCTCGACCAGGTCGAATTGGCCGATCGGCTCGGCTACGACTTCGCCTGGGAGGTAGAGCATCACTTTCTCGAAGAATATTCGCATTCGCCGGCACCCGAGGTTTTTCTCGGGGCGGCGAGCCAGCGCACCAAGCAGATCCGGCTCGCGCACGGCATCATGCAGTTGACGACGAGCCCGCCGGCGCGGGTCGCCGAGCGGATCGCGGCCCTCGACCTGGTGAGCCAGGGCCGGGTCGAGTTCGGCATGGGCGAGAGTGCGAGCATCACCGAATTGGAGCCGTTCGGGCGGGCTTTCGAGGAAAAGCGGGCGGTGTGGGAAGACGCGGTCCGCGCGATCATCCCGATGTTCAAAGACGGCGGCTGCGAATATCACGGCCCCTATTTCGATTTCCCGCTGCGCAACGTCGTGCCAAAGCCACTGCAAAAACCGCACCCGCCTTTGTGGTGCGCCTGCTCGCAATTGGAGACGATCGAGATGGCCGGGCGGCGCGGGATCGGGGCCCTGGCCTTCCAGTTCCTCTCCGCCGAGGCGGCGCATGCCTGGGTGCACGCCTATTACAACGCCTTCACCAAGCGCCAGGAGAAGCTCGCCGATTATGTGGCCAACCCAAACCTGGCGCTGACCAGCTATTTCATGTGCGCCGAAACCGACGAGGAGGCGCGGCGCCGCGCCGACGGTATCCCGTTCTTTCAGTTCGCGCTCAGGTTTTATGGGCTGAGCCCGAACCGCGAGCGGCCAAAGCCGGGCGCGGTCAATCTCTGGGACGAATACGAAAAGTGGAAGCGCGCCAACCCCGAAGGCCTCGCCCGCGCGCTCGTCGGGCGGGCTGATCGGCTCGCCCGAGACGATCCGGCGCAAATTGCGGCGGTTCGAGACCTCGAACATCGACCAGGTGATTTTCCTGAACCAGGCCGGCAAAAACACGCACGAGCACATCTGCGAAAGCCTCGAGCTGTTCGCCAAAGAGGTCATGCCCGAATTCCACGCGCGCGAGCCCGAGCATCAGGCGTGGAAAGAGCGCGTCCTGCGCGGCGAAATCGAATTGGAAGAGATCGACACCTCGCTCTATCGCGACCGTTACGGCCCCAACTCGGTGCAGGTGACGCGGGCCGAAGCGGCGGAATAGAAAGACAGAAAATGTTCAAGCGCATCGACCATGTCGAGATCGTGACCGACCGGCCCGACCGGATGGAGAACTTTTACACCGAGGTTCTGGGGTTTAAAGTCAAGGCGCGTGACCGGGTCGAGCGCTCCGGTCTCGGCGTCACGATCGATCTCGTCTATCTCGATCTCGGCGGCACGGTGGTCGAGATGATCTCGTACGAGGGTGTCGAGGTCGGTCCTGCGCCGCAGGGCGAGCATCTCGGCTACCGGATGATCGCGCTCGAGGTCGACGATATGCAGGAAGCCGCGGATTATTTGAAAAGCAAGGGGGTCGACATCGTCTGGGGACCGCTCGTCCGCGACACCTATGCGCGGGCCGAGATCTGCGACCCCAACGGCCGTCGCATCGAGCTTAGGCAATGGTTTTGAGGGTAGTGCTGCCTCAGCGCAGCCTCGCGGGCTGCCAATTGCCGAGGGGGACCGGGGGATACGACATGGTTTCCGGCGGGCCGGGCGTGCAGCTGCCCGAGCGCTGGGCGACGCAGTCATCGCCAAAGCAGGCGCGCTCGGCATAGCCGGCGCCGAACGCCTTTTCCCGGTCGTAGATGACCGTGTTGAACGCAGCCGAGTTCGGGATCGAGCGGCCCGAACGGACCTGACCAGTAAAGCGGTGCCGCTTGGTGAAAGGCAGCATAGCCGCCGGTCCCAACCCAATCGTGGTCGAGAATGCCGATCCCGCAAACCGACCCCAGGCGCGCCACATAACGCGAGGCCAGCAGCATATCGCGGCCACGCGTCCATAATTTGTGGTAGGCGTCGGACCCGTCGGCCATCGCGAGCTGGGCCAGCACGGTAACGGCGAGCGCCGCGCCGGTGGTCGCGATCGTGGCTGTGCGCCAGGCCGAGCCTCGAGCAACCAGCGCTTCGCGGACCCACGCTGCAATCTGCGCCAGCCCCACCCCGGCGACGATGGTCACCGGCAGCAGCGCCGGATAGATAAAGCGAAATTCCTTGTGCCCGATCAGCGACAGGGTAAGCGAGATCACCACTGCGGCGACCAACGGTTGCGGCAGCCGCCGCGCCCCAATCAGGCACAACAACAGCATCAGCGCGGCAAAGCCGGTCCAGTATTCAACAACGATCGCGACGTACCAATAGAACGGAAGCACGCCGAACGCGTGCTGCGCGCCGTAATACAAATTGGCGACGACGTTGCGCCACAGCGACTCGAACGGATAGCCCCAGGAGAGCCAATCGACACCGCCATAAGCGAGGCTTGCCAACACGGCGCCCGCTATCAGAACCAGAGGATGACGCCGCAAGTCCGTGCACAACGACCATACCCCGACGACGGCGATCGCCGGCACAAGCTGAATTCGCAGCATCCCGGCCAATGCCAGCAACGCACCGGCAACGCCGGCGCGCCCTCGACCGGCGGTCTCGAGATGGGCCGGCATGCTCGCATAAAGGCCGAGCACCAGCAGATGGGCCGCGACCAAATCGCTCAGCGCGCGCGGCCCGAAATAAATATTGTCGATCCAGATTGCCGTGAAAATACCGGCGACAATCGCCCCCGAAATCCCGAAAAGCCGCCTCCCCCAGAGAAATGCGCAAAGCGCGGTGCCGGCGCCGAGCGCGGCCAGCGCCGACCCGATCAGCAGCGCGTACAAGCGCGGCCCATGACCGAGCAGCTTGGCCAGCTCCATCAATCCGGCGATCGCACCCGGCAACACCCAGGACCGGGTGCCGTAAACGAATTCCCACGGGACGAGGCCGGTGCCGTAGACCAGCCGATGCGCCTGCTCGACGGTCTGGAAGACCTCGTCAGGGTGATTGACGCCGGGGAACACAAAGACCGGCAGGAGCCGCACCGCGAACGCCAACAGAAACACGGCAGCGCCCGACAGCACGACGGCTGCCGGCGCATCCGGCTTCTGCGAAACTCCAGATCCGACAGCGGCAGATCCGACAGCGGCAGATCCGACAGCGGCGCGCGCGGCCCTGTGTTCGACGGCGGTCACCGGGTCGCCGCCAGATTTCGACTATGCCCTGGCACCGGTATCTGCCGGCTGTTTTGCGATTGAAGCACGTCCCAAACAATCAGCCCGAACAAAAAGAGCAACGGCAGGCTCCTCAGCATCGACAATCTCCAGGTCATAGCGATGATGACCGGAAGGATAAGCGCGGTCCCGATGATCAGGATCTCGGCGATGCCCAGGGGCCGGCGGTGCCGGTCGCCGATCACCGCCAGAGCCGCATTGCTGACCATCGGGGTGTCATAGACAAAGGCGTAGGGCGTCGCCAGAAAGGTGCCGACGAGGACCGCCGCCGCCGAACGGGCGGTCAGGCCGCGCCGGCAGCACAGCCAAAGGACGGCGACGACCAGCAGCGCGATGCAGCCCTGGACGATGCGGGCCGAGGTCAAGCCGACGCCCAGCAAGGTCAGGTTTCCCAGTATCGTCACGGTGTACCGGCTGGCGACCCCGGCGGCCCAATCGGCATGCCCGGCGAGCTTGCCGAGCCACAACGGCCAGGCTTGCCACCCGAAGGCGGCCGTGCTCGCGAGCACCAGCAGGACTGCCGTCGCGCCGGCCGCCGCCGCGGCACGCCACAGCCGTGCCGCAACCAGCGCGATCGGCACCAGCAATCCCAGCTGCGGCTTGACCGTCGCCAACCCGAGCAGGACACCGCCCAGGACCGGACGCGGCCCGGCAAAACGAAGACCGCCGACAATCAATGCCGAGGTCAAAAACCCGGTCTGTCCGCTGGCAAAGGTGACGATCGAGGCCGGCGCCAAGACGACCAGGAAGGCGTCGAGGCGACGTTCTTGCCGCCATACGGAAATGATAAAATACAATGCGAATGTCACGAATATCCAAACTGCATAGGCGGCATAGTACGATAAAAAACCGAGAGGAGCGATCAGCAGAAGAAAGCTCGGCGGATACGGACACGGCAGGTAATAGGTCGGCACGCTACCGAGGTCTACTTGAAAATCGTGGATCGCCGTATCGTTGTAGATTGTTGCTGCCGCATGAACGGTAGTGAACCTGGCAAACGACCAGATGCCGAAGAAGTCATTCGACCAGATGTTGTGCTGCGCCAGATCTTAGCCCGATCGAGCGTATCGAGATTAGTGCAAACAGCAGCATCACCACCGCGAACGCGACGATCAGCGCTCTGCGGACCAGCTCTGCGAGCATCGGCTGTGGCTTTCCCGCGCGGGCTCAGCCGGGCCGGCCGGTGAAAAACTCGTTCAGCGCCCGACAGGTTGCGTCCGGCGCTTCCTCGGGGAGGAAATGCCCGCTATCGATCGGCTCGCCGCGGACATCCGCGGCGTGGTCGCGCCACACCGCGAGCATGTCATAGCCTGCGCCCTGTGCGCTGCGCCGGCCCCACAGCATAAGGAGCGGCATCGTCAGCATGCGGCCTCGGTCGGCGCGGTCGTGCTCAAGGTCGATCGACGCCCCGGCACGATATTCGTCGCAGGTGGCGCGGATTGTTTCCGGGTTGCGAAAGCACCGCAAATATTCGGCGAACGCGTCCGCTTCGAGCGCCGGCGGTTCGCGAAGCAGGCCGGCGAGCTGGTGGCGCAAGAAGAACTCGGCTTCGTTGCCGAGCAACCGCTCCGGAAACCCGCGCGGCTGGATCAGAAAAAACCAGTGCCAGCTCGCGGTTGCCGCCTTTTGATCGATCGTCTCGAACCGGTAGAGGGTCGGCACGATGTCGAGCAACGCCAGGCGCTCGACCCGCTCGGCATGGTCGCGCGCCAGGCGGTGCGCCACCCGTGCGCCGCGGTCGTGGCCGGCGACCATGAACCGCTCGTGGCCCAGCGCCGCCATGGTCTCGACCTGGTCCTGAGCCAAGGCGCGTTTCGCATAATTCGCATTCTCAGGGCCGGCGGGCGGCTTCGAGCTGTCGCCATAGCCGCGCAGATCGGGGATGACGAGCGTAAAATCGGCGGCGAGGCGGGGCGCCACCTTGCGCCACATCAGGTGGGTTTCCGGGTAGCCGTGCAGCAATAGGAGCGGCGGACCCTTGCCGCCGGTGACGAGGTTTATCTCGGCGCCCGAGGTCGCGATCCGGCGTTGCTCAAAGCCGGGAAAGAAATCGGCCATGGCCCGTTCCCCTAAAAAGCGTGTTGTTGCCAAGAACCTGAAAAGAGCGGATGATCTGCAAAGGTTGGCGAGTGGTGCGCGAGGTTTCCATGGCTGCCCGGATCTTGGTCACACTGGCAGCGCTGCTGCTGGCGGTAGGCGGCTTTTTTGGCGCCGCACCCGCCCCGGCCGGCCCGCTCGACCCCTTCGGCATCCTGTTTTTGGTCGTCTCCGGCGCGATCTGGTTTGGCTGGGATCGGGTGCGCGAAGCCTTTCACAACCGGCCCGATATGATGATCGTGCGCCTCGGCCCGATGATCGAGCACCCGCAGGACGGCACCAAGCGGCGCTGATCCCGCTCCGAGCGCGGGTCTAAAGCCCGCGCGTCGCTTCGCCCTTCAATTCGACGGTGTTGCCGTCGGGGTCGCTGATATAGATCGACGGCCCATATCCCTCGGCGCCGTAGCGCTCGCGCACCTCGCCCGGATCGACGCCGTGCCGCAAGAGATGCGCGCTGAGCGCAGCCGCGTCAAAGCCGACAACCCGGATCGCGAAATGGTCCATGTTGCGTGCCGCCTTGTCCGCCGCCCGATCGGGTGGCAGCGGCGCCGGCACCAGGTCGATCAGCGAGGCGCCGGCGCGCAATTGCACGAGCTTCGGCTGATCGAGCCGGCGTTCGACATGGAGACCGAGCACGGTTTCGTAGAACCGGATCGCGCGATCGAGGTCGCCGACCCGAAGCACGACATGGTCGAGGCCGCCGATGCGGATCGCGGCATCGGCTCCGGCCTGGGGTTGCGTCTGGATGGCTACGGTATCCGGCATCGTCGGCTCCTTTCCCGCTCGGGGCTTGGCTTGGCTTGGCTTGGCTTGGCTTGGCTTGGCTTGGCTTGGCTTGGCTTGGCTTGGCTTGGCTTGGCTTGGTTTGGCTTGGCTTGGCTTGGCTCTATTGTGGCGGCGGCTGGCCGGGACGCGGGTGCTGAGCCCGCCAGGCACGGCGCTCTTCCCGCGTCAGGACGCCGTCATGGTCGGTATCCATCTGGTCGAACAGCGTTCCGGCGCGCTGCCCTGCCCCCTGCTCGGCGCGTTGGATGAACTGGTCGCGGGTGACGGCGCCGCGCGGCACAGACGGCGGCGCAGCGCTGGGTGGAGCGGCCTCCGGCGCGGGAGCGCCGGCGGCCGGGTTCTGCGCGAGAGCAGCACCAAGTGGCAGCGACAGCGCGAGGATCAGTGCGATTGCAGCCGAACGCATCATTTAAGACCTCCGCAATGATGCCGCATCCCGTCGAGCTCAAGCAAGCGGATCGGGATCGAAGAGCGGCATTGCATCCTGTTCATGTCGCATCGGCAAAAACGCGGGGTTCGCGCGCCTCCGACGCTAGGAAACCGGCGCGCGGCAAGAGTATAGTCGTCACAGCTTTACGCAACCTGACACGGGGATCACGACATGCAATACCGCAGGATCTCGGCCGATTGCCACCTCGACATGCCGTGGATGCCGCCCGATTTGTTCGTCTCGCAGGCGCGGCGCGACCTGAAAGAGCGGATGCCGTATGTCGAGGACGGGCCGGACGGACCGCAATGGGTGGCCAAGAACGGCGCCAATTTCGGCCTGCTCTATGGGGTCGGCCCGGGTGGCGCCAAGCATATGCCGGGGCAAAACGTCCGCGTCGACATCATGGCGGAGCGCGGCCTCTACGACGATGCCAAGAAAGGCAAGACGCGCTGCAGCGATCCGCATCTGCGCTTGAAGGACATGGAGGCCGACGGCGTCGACGCCGAGGTCATCTACGGCGTCCTCGGCACCGCCTCCAAGCTCAGCGACACCGAGGCCTCGAACGAGGTGCTGCGCATCTACAACGACTGGCTGAAGGATTTCTGCAGCCACTACCCGGACCGCCAGATCGGCCTCGCCTGCCTGCCCTATGGCAGTGTCGAGCGCGCCGTGGAGGAGGTCCATCGCGTCGCAAAGATGGGCCTCAAAGGCCTCGAGCTGTCGTGCTCGTGGGACATGGAGCCGATGTGGCACCCGAGCTGGGAGCCGTTTTGGCGGGTGATCGACGAGGTGCAGCTGCCGCTGCATTTCCATACCTTCCCGACGACCCCGCCGCGTGCCCGCCAGGAGGCGCCGCAGGTCCGCCGCGCAGCGATGTTCACCGGCGTCTCGGCGTTTCAGATGGGGCTGATCCACATCATCGCCGGGATGATCGGGGCGGGTGTGTTCGACCGCTATCCGCAACTCAGAGTGTCGTTTGGCGAGAGCGGCGCCGGCTGGCTCGCCTATGCGCTGCACCGCATGGATTTCGAGTTCGAGGACCGTTTCCGCGACCTGATGAAACTGAAGCCCAGCGAATACTGGCGCCGTCAGTGCAAGTGCACCTTCCAGTTCGACCCGATCAGCACCAAGCTGATCGACGACATCGGCGTCGAGACCATGATGTGGGGCTCGGACTACCCGCATACCGACGGCATCTGGCCCGAATCCTCGAAATACATCGACGAGCAGTTCGCCGGCCTCTCCCCCGAGGTCGTGCGTAAAATCACCTGCGAAAACGCCGCCAAATTCTACGGCCTGGTCAACTAGGCCTTCCGGCCGGACCGATAGTCTCCACGTTCTTTCGTGCGCTGCCTTCGCGCCCGTTTGCGCGGGGGTGGCGAGAAAAGCGAGTAGAGGCTGTCGGTCCGATTGATAGGGGTGCCGGCGCGCAACGCGTATCTCGCCGCGGCGGGCTATGTCGCCGAGCTCGCCGCGGAGCTCGGCACTGTCGAGCGCGCACACGGCCGGCTGCTGATTGCGCCGGGGCCGCCGCGGCCGGCGGTGTGGGCGGCCAATCTTTGGCTCGACCCGCAGGAAATTCCGATCGCGTCGATTTCGGATGCGGCGGCGAAATTGCGCGCGATCCAGCGTAATTGGGCGGTCTATGCGCCGGTGCTGCATCGCCGCGCGGTGCTGATCCAGCAGCAGCTGCCCGTGGTGTCGGCAAAGCCGCTGGTGTTCGGCCAGCCCGCGCCGATGGCACCGCTCGGCTCATGGACCTTGCTCGATCGCGCCACGATCCTCGCGGCACCCCGTTGCACGAGCCCCTTTGCCAATGGCGAAGCGCATTTTGTCGAGGACCGCGAGGGGCCGCCGAGCCGTGCCTATCTCAAATTATGGGAGGCGCTGACCCTGATCGGTCGCCGGCCACAGCCGGGCGAGCGCTGCCTCGACCTCGGTGCGAGCCCCGGCGGCTGGAGCTGGACATTGCAGCGGATGGGCGCGAAGGTCACCAGCGTCGACAAAGCGCCGCTCGACAAAGAGATCGCAAATCTGCCCGGCATCGCATTCCGGCTCGAAAGCGCTTTTGGCCTCGACCCTCGCGCGGTCGGCCCGATCGATTGGGTATTCTCGGATATCGTGTGCTATCCGGCGCGCCTGCTGGCGCTGCTCGAGCGCTGGCTCGCCGCCGGCACCTGCCGCCATTTTGTATGCACGATCAAGTTCCAGGGCGAGACCGACCACGAGACCGCCCGGCGCTTTGCCGCCATCCCCGGCTCGCAGCTGCGCCACCTCCACCACAACAGGCACGAGCTGACCTGGAGCAAGCTCGATTAGGGTCCGGAGCCGGCTCGCGAAGGGGCCCCGCGGGTGCCGCGGGCTTCGACGATGAGCCGGTCAAGCGCCGCAGCGAGCGCGGCCTCGATGTCAGGCCGGTTTTCGAGCCGGCGCAACAGCAAGGCGACCGCTTCGATCGTCGACAATGCTTCGCGGCGCGGCTCGCGGCGGATCCGGCCCCAGCGCGACGGGTGCTGCGGGTTGAGCACCAGCCGGCGCAATTTCAGCAGCCACGGGTTGCGCCACCACATGGCCTTAGCCTCGCTCCAGCTGCCGTCGAGCAGCACCACCCCGTCGAGACCGGCGAGCGCCGCCTTCTGGTCGGCAGCCGGTTCGCCACGGCGATCGAGCGCCACCAGCTCGGCGCCGCCCAGCGTTGCCGGTCGCGCCGAGCCGAGATAGAGCACCGCCCAGCGCCGCGGGTCCGCCGGACCGCTGACGAGTCGCGCCAGATTGGGCCAGGAAAGCCCGACGACGAGGCCGGCGCGCCGTAGCATCGCCGGCACCAGCGCCGCCGTTGCCGCGCTCTCTTTCCGTTCGCGCGGATGCTGCAAGATCAGCACGAAAAGCCGATTGTCGAGCTTTCCTGGCGCTTTTGGCGCTTTTGTGATAGGGTCATCGCTCACGGATTTATCGCCCAGCTCGACCGTTAGCACCGTGGCATTCACCCAAAGCAGCTAACCCGGCCCGTCGCCGGGGCCGATAAATTCGAGGCGCCATGCACAAGCCCATTCGCAAAGCCGTGTTTCCGGTCGCTGGTCTCGGGACTCGTTTTTTGCCGGCGACCAAGGCCATGCCCAAGGAAATGTTGCCGGTCGTGGACAAGCCGCTCATCCAATATGCGGTCGAGGAAGCGAAGGCGGCGGGGATCGAGCAGTTCTTTTTCGTCACCGGGCGCTCCAAGAGCGCCATCGACGACCATTTCGACCGCGCTTTCGAGATTGAAGCAACCTTGCGCGACCGCGGCAAGACGGAATTGATCGACGAGCTCTACGCGCTGCTGCCCGATCCCGGGCAGATCGCCTACACCCGCCAGCAGACGCCGCTCGGGCTCGGTCATGCGGTGTGGTGCGCGCGCGGGCTCGTCGGCGACGAGCCCTTCGCCGTGCTGCTCGCCGACGATTTGATGATGTGCGAACCGCCGTGCCTGGCGCAAATGGTCGAGGCTTACCGGGAGACCGGCGGCAACCTCGCCGCGATCATCGAGGTGCCGCGGGCGCAGACCGGACGCTATGGCGTGCTCGATATCGTCGCCGATGACGGAAGGCTGGTGCGGGCACGGGGCGTCGTCGAGAAACCGGACCCGGCAACGGCGCCCTCGACCTCGACAATCATCGGCCGCTATATCATCCAGCCCGAAGTGTTCGCCCATCTCGAACGCGGCGAGGCCGGCAGCGGCGGGGAAATCCAGCTGACCGACGCGCTCGCCCGGCTCATCGACAACGGCCAGCCGTTTCATGGGCTGCGCTTCAAGGGAAGGCGCTTCGACTGCGGCGATAAGCTCGGCTATCTCGAAGCCAACCTCGTTCTGGGCCTCGACCATCCGGAGCTCGGGCCGGGGTTGCGTCGGATCATGGCCGCGCATCTCTGACCGGAGCCGCCGATGCCGCACCGTTTTCACCCGACGATCCTGCGCGAGTACGACATCCGCGGGGTAGTCGGGGAGACCCTGTCGTCGGCGGACGCGCTGGCGCTCGGCCGGGCCTATGCCGTGACCCTGACCGGGGCGGGTGGCCGGCGGGTCGCTACCTGCTATGACGGACGACTGACCTCGCCCGAGCTCGAAGCGGCGCTCGTCGAGGGTCTGGCGACGGAGGGTGTCGATGTCGTGCGCATCGGCCGCGGGCCGACGCCGATGCTCTATTTCGCGGCGGCGACGCTCGACGTCGATGGCGGGATCATGGTGACGGGCTCGCACAACCCGCCCGATTACAACGGCTTCAAGCTGGTCCGTCAGGGCAAGACCTTGTATGGCGCGGCGATCACGGCACTCGGCGAGACGGCGCTCGGGCTCGGCGATCCGCGAGCCGCCCGCGGCCGGGTCGAAGAGCACGCAATTCGCGACGATTACGTGGCGCGCCTTGCGCAGGATTACGCAGGGCGGCACCCGCTAAAGGTTGCCTGGGACCCCGGCAACGGCGCCACCGGCGAGGTGGTTCAGCAATTGACCGAGCGTCTCCCAGGCCGCCACACGCTGTTGAATGAAACGATCGACGGCCGCTTTCCGGCGCATCACCCGGACCCCACGGTGCCGGAAAACCTCGCCCAGCTGCAGCAGGCGGTGACGCATGCGGGATGCGATCTCGGCATCGCCTTTGATGGCGACGGCGACCGGATCGGCGTCGTCGATGCCGAGGGCCGCATCCTGTGGGGCGATCAGCTGATGGTGATCCTGGCGCGCGACGTGCTCGCCCGCCACCCCGGCGCGGCGATCATCGCCGACGTCAAATCGAGCCAGGTGCTGTTCGACGAGATCGCGCGGCTCGGAGGGCGCCCGCTGATGTCGCCGACCGGGCATTCGCTGATCAAGGCCAAGCTCGCCGAGACCGGGGCCCCGCTCGCCGGCGAGATGAGCGGGCACATCTTTTTCGCCGACCGCTATTACGGCTTTGACGATGCGGTTTATGTCGCGGTGCGCCTGCTCTCGATCCTGGCGTGCGCGCCGCAGAGCTTGACCCAGATGCGTGACGCGCTGCCGAGCGTCGTCAACACCCCGGAATTGCGGTTCCAATGCGCCGACAGCCGAAAATTTGCGGTGGTCGACGAGGTCCGCGACCGCCTGCGCCGAGCCGGGGCGGAGATCAACGACATCGACGGGGTGCGGGTGCGCACCGCCGACGGCTGGTGGCTGTTGCGCGCCTCGAACACACAGGACGTATTGGTCGCCCGCGCCGAATCGCCGACCGAGGCCGGCCTCGGTCGATTAAAGGCCGACCTCGCGGCCCAGCTCGCGGCGAGCGGGGTTGCGCTGCCGTCGGCCTGATCGGCGGCGCTGCGTCACCAGCGTACGGCGACCTTTAAGCTCGACGGCGGAACGACCGCACATTCGACCCCTTTTTTGTGCAGCGAGGCGCAGGCGCTCTGCGCTTCCTGCGGCGTGAAATTGGTCAGCCGGGCGCGGTAGAGCCGAGCTTTCGCGGTCTTGCCGGTCTCGACGATCTGCAGCCGCTTGCCTTTGGCGACGGCGAGACCGGCGGCGGCATGGCCGGCCTTCTCCGCCCCGCTCTCGGCATGAAACGCGCCGAGCTGAATGCCCCAGCGCTCGGCCGGGGCCGCTTCGCGCGGCTGATGCGGCAGCACCGCGGCATCGGCCTTGGTCACCGGCGAGAGATGCGCGGCGAGCCGCGCCGCGGCCTTGGTCAACAAACCCGGCTTCGGCTTGGGCGGCGTCGTCTCCGCCGTCGCCACCGCCGTATGCGGCGGCGCTGGTGGTTGACGCCGCGCCAAGGTCGGGCTGGCGACGCCTAGCTCGGCAAAGCCGCGGTCGAGCAAAGCGCCCATTTCGCGGTCGCGGGTGCCAGCCGACGGACCTCCCATGATCACCCCGAGCAAACGGTGACCGTCGCGCACCGCGGACGCGGCGAGGTTGAAGCCCGAGGCGCGGATATATCCGGTCTTGATGCCGTCGGCCCCGGCATACCAATCGAGCAGATGATTGTGGTTGGTGATGATCCGGCCGTGAAATTCGAACTGCCGCGTCGAGAAGTACCGATATTTCTGCGGAAAATCGTGCAACAGCGCCAGCGCCAGCTGGGCCACATCGCGTGCCGTCGTGTGCTGCTCGGGATCAGGCAGCCCCGAAGCGTTGTGGTAGGCGGTGGCGGTCAGTCCGAGCTGCCGGGCCTTGCGCGTCATCCGCTCGGCAAAGGCCGGCTCGCTGCCGGCCAGACCCTCGGCCAGCACCACGGCGGCATCATTCGCCGACCGAGTGACGACGCCGAGGATCAAATCCTGCACCTGCACCGCATCGCCCGGCCGCAAGCCGAGCTTGGTCGGAGACTGGCTCGCCGCCAGCGCCGAAACCGAGAAATACTGGTCGAGCCGCACGCGCCCTGAATTCAAGTCCTCGAAGGTGAGGTAGAGCGTCATCAGCTTGGTCAGCGACGCCGGATAGGTCGGCGCGTCGGCGTTTTCCTCGCTCAGCACTTTCCCGGTATCGGCGTCGAGCAGGATCGATTCGCTGACCGGCGCCGGCGCGAAACCGGTCGTGCCCGCCTGCGTATGGTGATGATGCGCATGGTGTGTCGCCTCGGCCGGAGTGGGCCGGAACAAGAGCAAGCCAGCGATACCGCCGCCGCAGAGCGCCCAAAAAATCATGTTGTGCCCGCGGCGAGCGCCGCCAAGCGTGTCTTTCGAAACCTTCACCACACCCCCCGATTCCCCCACAGAGACCGTGCGAAATCCAGGATTGCGCATGATCGCTATTGCCAACAGTAAAAAGAACTTCCGCCGATGTCCAGAATTTGCGCCATCCCACGCGATGGGCTTTGCCGACAAACGTCCGGGAGGCCGGAGCCGGGCTCGCCGTCGGGTCCGCTAGCACCGATCTGCGATCGGAACGACGCTGTTGCCCGGCGGCGTGTCGGCAGGCGGCGTGTCGGCAGGCGGCGGTGACGGGTCGGCAAGGCTCTGTTAACCTGGGGTTCCGAACCGGAGGGGAGAGCCTGCCGATGCCACCGGAAATCACCGACGAAGCCCTCGACTTTCTGCTGGCCCGCGCCGGGCTGCATTTGAGCGACGAGCAAAAGGCCGAGTTGAAAAGCGTTTATGCGGGTCTCGCGGCGATGGCCGAGCGGGTCAGACGGCCCCGCGGCCGGATGGCCGAGCCGGCGACAAGCTATGGCTTTGCCGAGGAGGACCTGCAATGAGCGAGCGAATCCCGACCCTCGCCGAAGCGGCAAAGCTGATCGCGGCGAAGAAGCTGTCGCCGGTCGAATTGACGCGCGCCTGCCTCGATCGCGTCGCAGCGCTCGACGGCCGATTGCACGCCTTTATCTATCCGACGCCCGAGCGGGCGCTGGCCGAGGCGCGGGCGGCCGAAACGGCGATCATGGCGGATGGCCCGAAGGGGCCGCTGCACGGCATCCCGATCGGGCTCAAGGACATCGTCGACACCAGAGGCATTCCGACCACCTGCCAGTCGAAGCTCCTCGCCGACAACATTCCCGACGCCGACGCAACCTGCGCCGAACGCCTTGCCGCCGCCGGAACGGTGCTGATGGGCAAGTTGACGACGCATGAGTTCGCCGATGGCGGGCCGAGCTTCGACCTGCCCGCACCGCCGGCGCGCAACCCGTGGAACCCCGAGCACTTCACCGCCGGCAGCAGCAGCGGCACCGGCGCGGCGGTCGCTTCGGGCATGATCCTCGGCGGCATCGGCACCGACACCGGCGGCTCGATCCGAGGGCCTGCGGCGCTGTGCGGCATTGCCGGGATCAAGCCGACCTATGGCCTCGTCAGCCGTGCCGGGGTCGCCCCCGCCGCCTTCAGCCTCGACCATATCGGTCCGATGGCGTGGACCGCCGAGGATTGCGCGCTGATGCTGCAAGCCCTGGCCGGCCATGACCCGCGCGACCCGGCGAGCGCCAAGCGGCCGGTGCTGGATTACACCGCGCTCCTCGGCCATGGGGTCAAGGGGCTCAGGATCGGCGTGATCCACCATTTCCACGAGACCGACCACAAGGTCGCCCCGGCGACCCAGCGCGGCATCGACGGCGCCATCGCGACGTTCCGCGGCTCTCGGCGCCGAAATCCGCGAGGTGCAATTGTCGCCGCTGCAGGATTGGGCGGCCTGCGGCTCGCTGATCTCGATCACCGAGCGTGCCGCGGCCTACGAGGAATGGGCGCGCACCCGGCTCGGCGATTTTGGCGAGCGGATGCGGAGCCGCCTGATGCTCGGCGCCTTCGTGTCGGGTGTCGATTACGTCCAGGCGCTGCGACGCCGACGCGAATTGCGCGCCGAACTGCAACAGGCGATGAAGGGGCTCGATGCGGTCCTGACCGCAACCCAGCCCGCCGAGGCGGCCAAGATCGACGCCGTGCCGAAATGGGATTTATTCGAGCGGCCGGGCTTTATGATGCCGTTCAACGTTGCCGGCTATCCGGCGATCTCGGTCTGCGCCGGGTTTGGCGAAGGCGGATTGCCGGTCGCGATCCAGCTCGTCGGCAAGCCGTTTCAGGAGCCGATCTTGCTCCGCATCGCGCACAGCTTCGAGGAGGCCACCGGCTTCCGCAACCGCCGTCCGGCCATGGCCGAATCCCTCGCCGCCGCCTGATTGCGCAACGCAGGAGAGAACTGATGGAGCTGAGGGGTGCGGTCGCGCTGGTGACGGGAGGAAATGGCGGGCTCGGCCAGCACATCTGTCGCGCGTTGGCGCGGGAGGGGGTGCATGTCGCCGTCATGTATGCGCAAAGCCACGACCAGGCCCAAGGTGTCGCGCGCGAGCTCGGCTCGCGCTACCAGATCAACGCCGCCGCTTTCGCCTGCGACATCATCGACGGCGCGGCCGTGGATCGGGTGGTCGGCGAGGTCACCGGGCATTTCGGTCGTCTCGACATCCTCGTCAACGACGCCGCCTACAACAAGGCGATCCCATTCGCCGATCTCGACAGCCTGACGATGGAGGTTTGGGACAGGATCATCGCCGTCAACCTGACCGGGCCGATGCGCCTGATCAAAGCGGTGGCGCCGGTCATGAAGGCGCAAGGGCGCGGCCGCATCGTCAACATCGCCTCGGTCGCCGGGGTCGGACCGACCGGCTCGTCGATCGCCTATGCAGTGTCGAAAGCGGGCCTTATCCACTTGACGCGCTGCATGGCGGTCGCCTTGGCGCCTGAAACGCTGGTCAATTGCGTCGCACCCGGCCTTCTCGAAGGTACGCGCGCGACCTCCAATCTTCGCGCCGAGCAGATCCAAAACTCCGCCAGCACGTCATTGCTCAAAAAGCCGGCCGACAAGGACGACTGCGCCGACATGGTGGTCACGATGTGCCGCACCGAAACCATGACCGGCCAGACGATGGTGATCGACTCGGGCCGCTATTTTCGTTGAGGCCGCCGCAAGCAGCAGCACCTCGTCAGGCGGCGCGGCTCCAGCTCCACCAGGCGCAGAGCGCCTCGCCCATGACGAGATCGAGGTCGCGGCCTTTCAACCACGGCAATTCCTCGGTGAACATCGTTACGCATTGCCGCCACGAGCACCTCATCTTGGTGATGTCGGTGCCCCAGAACATGCGCTCGGGGCCGAAAGCGTCGTAGACTTGGCGCAGATAGATGTGCAGCGCCGGGAACGGGTAGGCTTCGCTCGAATAGTGCGGCACACCGGTCGCCTTGACCGCGACATTCGGGAATTTCGCCAAGGCCAGAAGCTGCGGCATGTGGGTCATCGCCGCGGCGTCCTTGAGGGCGCTGGTGCCGCCGCGGCCGCCCAAATGGTCGATCGTCAGACGCAAGCCGGGGTGGCGCTCGGCGATACGGCCGATTTCCGCGAGCGAGCCGGTCGCCAGCATCGCAATCGGGATGCCGGCCCTTTCGGCCTCCGCCCAGAGCCAATCGATCGTGCCGTCGGCGAGCCAACGCCGCGCCGGATCGGCGAGAAACCCATAGCGCAGCCCCAGCATGCCGGGTTGTCCCCGCCAGCTCGCGAGCCGGGCGGGCGATTCCGGCCGGTCCAGCGGCACGGCACCCATGACGGCAAAGCGACCGGGGTAGCTCTCGACCGCCGCGAGCGCCATCTCGGTCGAATTCGGGTCCCAGCCGGGCGGGTGAATGACCGCGCCATCGACGCCTGCTTCGTCCATCAACGCGATCGCCTCCTCCGGGGTGAAGGCGGTCACCTGGCGATGCGACAGGTTGCTCGGCAAGCCCGAGCCCCAGAGATGGATTTGAGCGTCGATGATCTGCACCGCCGATTACTCCCCTCGTGTCTGCTTACGCCGGCGTGGGATGCGCCGACTCTCCGCGAGATCAGCGCCGTATCGCAATGGCGACGGCAGCCGCGGCAACGGAAAAGGCGGGCCGCGGCGCTCCGTCAGATCGCAGCGAGGCGGGCGTAGGCGGTCTTGAGCCGGTCGCGGTCGCGGCTGACGGCGGCCTCGCGCTCGCGCTGGTCTTCGATCACGTCGGGCTTGGCCTTCGCGAGGAATTGCGGGTTCGTCAGCTTTGCGGCGAATTTGCCGATTTCCTGGTCGAGGCGGCCGATTTCCTTGGCAAGCCGCGCTTTTTCTCGGGCGAGATCGACGATTTCGCCAAGCGGCAAGATCAGGGTGGCGCCGGCGACCACCGCCTGGACCGATCCGCTGGGACGCCGGGGGAACCGTGTCCGGCGCGGGCTCGATCCGGTCGAGACGTGCAAGGCCGATAAAATGCTCGTGGTGGCGCTCGATGCGTTCGAGCGCCGTCGGCTCGGCATCTTTTAGAAGAAGCGGCACACGGGCGGCCGCCGGCACATTCATCTCGGACCGCACCGCGCGGACCGCCGAGATCGCCTCGACAACCCACTCCATTTCCGCTGCCGCGGCGCGGTCGAACAGTTCGGGCGAGGGAAGAGGCCATGCGGCGCTGATCAACAAGCCGCCGTCTTCTGCGCCGAAATGCGACCATAGCTCCTCGGTGATGAACGGCATGATCGGATGCAGCAGCCGAAAAATCCGGTCCAACGCCCAGCCGATCGTCGCCTGGGTTTCGCGGCGGGCGTCGGCATCACCGCTTTGCAGGATCGGCTTTGAGAACTCGATGTACCAGTCGCAGAAGGTGCCCCACACAAACTGGTAGAGCCGCCCCGCCGCATCGTCGAAACGGTAGGCGTCGAGGGCCGCCGTAACCGCGCCGGCGCAATCGGCGGTTGCCGTGGCGATCCAACGATTGACAATCAGCCGCGCCGTCGCCGGAGAGAAGCCGTCGACCGGACGACAGCCGTTCATCTGGGCATAGCGCGCCGCGTTCCACAGCTTGGTCGCGAAATTTCGGTAGCCCTCGACCCGGCTCTCGGACAGCTTGACGTCGCGACCGGGTGCCGCCATCGCCGACAATGTGAAACGCAAGGCGTCGCAGCCGTAGCGGTCGATCAATTCCAACGGGTCGATGATGTTGCCGCGCGACTTCGACATTTTCTGGCCGCGCTCGTCGCGCACCAGCGCGTGGATGTAGACGGTGCGGAACGGCACCTCGCCCATGAAATGCAGCCCCATCATCATCATCCGCGCGACCCAGAAGAAGATGATGTCGAAGCCGGTGACGAGCACGTCGCCGGGGTAGTAGCGGGCGAGTTCCGGCGTCGCATCCGGCCAGCCCAGAGTGGAGAACGGCCACAACGCCGAGGAAAACCAGGTGTCGAGCACATCCTCGTCTTGGACCAGCGCGACCGGCCGGCCAAATTTCGCCGCGGCTTGCGCCGAGGCCTCGGCGTCGGCCTCGGCGACAAAGACCGTGCCGTCAGGCGCATACCAGGCCGGGATGCGATGCCCCCACCACAATTGGCGCGAGATGCACCAAGGCTGGATGTTGCGCAGCCACTCGAAAAACGTGCTTTCCCACTGCCGCGGCACAAACCGGGTGCGACCGTCTTCGACCGCGGCGATCGCCGGCGCCGCCAGCACCCGCGCGTCGCAGAACCACTGGTCGGTCAGCCACGGCTCGATGACCACGCCCGAGCGGTCGTGGTGCGGGACCATCAAGGTGTGGTCCTCGACCTTTTCCAAAAACCCTTCGGCGGTGAGGTCGGCGACGACCCGCTCGCGCGCAGCGAAACGATCGAGGCCCTGATAGCGCTCCGGCACGGCGTCGTTGAGCCGCGCATCGGCGTCGAAGATGTTGAGCCGGTCGAGCCCGTGCCGGCGGCCGACCTCGAAATCGTTGAAATCGTGCGCCGGGGTGATCTTGACTGCACCGCTGCCGGTTTCGGGGTCGGCATATTCATCGGCGACGATCGGGATCAGCCGTCCGACCAACGGCAGCCGCACCCGCTTGCCGACAAGATGGGTATAGCGCGCGTCATCGGGATGGACCGCGACCCCGGTATCGCCGAGCATGGTTTCGGGCCGCGTGGTGGCGACGACGATATGATGCCCGGCCGCGCCCTCGACCGGATAGCGGATGTGCCACAGCGACCCCTGGGTCTCGCGCGCCTCGACTTCGAGATCGGAGATCACCGTGTGCATCTCCGGGTCCCAATTCACGAGCCGTTTGTCGCGGTAGACGAGGCCCTCCTTGTAGAGCGCGACAAAGACCCGGCGCACCGCAGCGGCCAAGCCCGCGTCCATCGTAAAGCGCTCGCGCCGCCAATCGGGCGAAGCGCCGAGACGGCGCAGCTGGCCGGTGATGGTGCCGCCCGACTGCTCCTTCCACTGCCAAACCCGCTCGACAAAGCGTTCGCGACCGAGATCGCGCTTCGACCCGCCCTTATCGGCGATCTGGCCGGCGACGACGATCTCGGTGGCGATGCCGGCATGGTCGGTGCCCGGCTGCCACAACACGTCGCGCCCCTGCATGCGCCGATAGCGGACCAGCACGTCCTGCAACGTGAAGGTCAGCGCATGCCCCATGTGTAGGCTGCCGGTCACGTTCGGCGGGGGCATCATGATCGTGAACGGGATTTTGCCGCTCGCGGGATCGGCGGCAAACGCGCCCGAACCCTCCCAGCGGGCATAAAGCCGCTGCTCCACGGCGCCGGGCTGATAGGTCTTGTCGAGTGTGGCGGCCCCGCCCGCCGCGGGGCTGGAGATCGGTGCCGTCAGCGGATACCCGCCTCGCCGACGACGCGGGCGATCTCTTCGCGCACCAGCCGCTCGACAATCGTCGGAAGGTGCTCGTCGAGCCACGCTTGCAGCAACGGACGGAGCGTCTCACGGACGATTTCTTCGAGCGTGCGGTCGCCAGCACCCATCAGCAATTCTCCCTCGCGCGAGCGGTCGCGCGGCATTGCGCCAAGGCGGGCAAAGGACGCGGCTGCCGCCTCCGAGGTCGCCGCCGAAAGAATCCGTTCGCGCACACGCGGCGGGCTCGGTCCGGCCGCCGGGTCGGCGCGCGGTGGTTCGGCGCGCGGCGGTTCGGGCTCGATGCGCGGGCTCAACGGCGGCAATGGCGGCAATGGCGGCAATGGCGAAGGTGTTGTCGCCGCTTCCGGCGGAGCCGGCTTTGGGCCGTCGGCCGCCGCCGCGGGCACGATGCGGCGCACCGACCCGTCCGCGCCGACCGCTTCGGTGAGCTCGAGGATATCGCTCTTTTCGGTTGGCGCCGGACGGGGCGGATCGCCGGGCCGGCCGTCCTCGGCGATGATCCGGCTGATCGAGGCGATAATCTCCTCCATCGACGGTTCCGGCGAAGGCTTTGGTGAGGGGTTCGGGTCCGACATCGAGCTAACCACAGCGGGCAGGTGACCGTCTAATCTAGGGGATGGTGGACCGATTTTCCAGCACCGGCGGCGGGGCGAGACCCTTCACTCTTTCAGGCCGCCGCCAAAGCCGATCCACTTGTCGCGCACCTGTTTGAAATGACGCTCCATATCGTAGAGCTGCACCGGCAGACGCAGCTCGGGTGCCACCAGCCGGCCGATCGCCGCGGCGATGTTGTATTCGGCGACGGCGGCGTCGTGCTCGGCCGTGATCAGCTGCTGCTGGGTCACAAAAAGCTGCTGGTTGGCGATCAGCACATCGAGGGTGGTGCGCGAGCCGACCAGTGCTTCCTGCTGGGTCCCTTCGAGGGCGATCTGGGCGGCCCGCACCGCCGCGGCGAAAGACTGGATGCTGGCCCGCGCCGCCTTCAGGGCTTCCCAGTTCTGGGTCGCGGTCTGCACCGCCGCGCGGCGCGCGTCGTCGACCTGGCTGCGCCGTTGCCCGACCGTCTGCTCGGCCTGCCGGGTCTGCGAATAGATCGCCCCGCCTTCGTAGAGCGGCATCGTCATCTGCGCCAGCACCGACCCGGTGTTGGCCAAAAAGCCCTTGAACGTGATCGACGGGTCTTGGGCGCGCTGGACATTGCCGATGATCGATATCTGCGGCAGCAATTGGCCGCGCACGACATCGATATTGTCGCGCGCGGCAAGCTCGGCGAAGTTCGCCGAAATGACGCTGAAGTTGTTATGGGCGGCAAGGCTTTGCGCTTCCTCGCGCGTCGCCGGCAGGGCCGGGCGCTCGCGCGGCAACAGCAGGCGACCCGGCGGGTGACCGACCGCGCGGACATAGTTGGCTCGGCTTTGCGCCAAAGTGCCCTCCGCCGCGATCAGCGTGGCGCTGGCCTGGGCGAGCGACGATTCGGCCTGCGCGACATCCGTGCGGGTCACTTCGCCGACGCGAAAGCGGTCTTGCGTCGCCTCGAGCTGCTTCTTCAGCACCTGCTCGTTGTTGCGGTTGACCTCGACCAGCGCCTGGTCGCGAACGACGTCGAGATAGGCCTGGGCCACCGATTGGAACACCGAGGTCTCGACCGCTAAGGTCTGCGCCCGTGTCAATTCGACGGTCTCGGTCGCCTGGCGGGTCTGCGCCACCGTCCGGCCGCCGCTGTAAACCGGCTGGGTTACCTGGATCCCAACCTGGTTCGGCCGGGTGTTGGCGATGACATTGTTGGCGGTTTCCTTGGTCAGCAACCCTTCCCGCTGAAGGCCGACCTGGCCGGTGAAGTTGACCGTCGGGCGCCAGCCCGACAGTGCCTGCGGCACCTGCTCGTCGGTGGCGCGCAACAGCGCGCGTTGAGCGAGCAGCTGGGGGTTGGTGTTGTAGGCCTCGGCGAGCGCCTGGGTCAGCGTCTGAGCCTGCGCCGAAGCCGTGGCGAGCAGCAGGCCAACGCCAACCGTCGCCGCCGCGCCGTGACGGGCCAATCGCTCGGCTCGCGTCATCATAGCCTCGGCGGTTGAGCAGGCAAGACGGTCACCTCAGAACGCAAAGCCGGGTCAAAACGCAAAGCCGGGTCAGAACGCAAAGATGGGCTTGGGCGCAAAGCCCGGCAGAAACGGGATCGTCGCATCGAAGATAACGCGCTGCGCGACCACACCGCCAGCCCGCGTCACGACCGTCGCGCGTCCGACGCCCGCATTGGCGCGGATCACAGCCACGAGGCGGCCGCCTTCGGCGAGCTGAGCCGTGATCTTGGCCGGCACCTCGGCGACCGCGCCACCGAACAGGATCGCGTCATAGGGTGAGCGTGCGGCGCAGCCCTCGGCGAGCGGCCCCTCGACGACATTGACCGCGGAAATGCCGTGCTCGACCAGAGCTGCACGGGCGCGGCGCGCCAATTCGGCGTCCTCTTCGAGCGCCACGACGTTGCGCGCCAGCACCGCCATCAACGCGGCTTCATAGCCCGATCCGGCGCCGACCAGCAGCACCGCGTCGCCGCGCCCGATCATCGCCGCTTGCAGCAGGCGCGCCGCCACCATCGGCTCCAGCAGCCAGCGCCCGCCGCCGAGCGGCAGGTCCTCGTCGACATAGGCTATCGCGCGCATCTGCGCCGGCACGAACAGCTCGCGCCGGGTCGCCGCAAAGGCGCCGATGACGCGCTCGTCGGTGACCTTGTTTGGCCGAAGCTGGCTCTCGATCATCGCCGATCGAGCCGCCTCGCGCTCGCTCATCCCACCCCCGCCCGCGAATAACGAACGGCGTTATATCGGCCCGGTGGAGCGAGCACAATCGGTGGCCGGGCTGTCGGAGCCGCATGGCAGGCGTTCGACCCGCTTCCTCTCCGGCAGGCGGGCGAGCAGCTCCGCAGCGGGGAGCCCGAGCCGCGGGTGCCGCCAGGCCGGCGCGATTTCGGCGAGCGGCATCAGCACAAACCGGCGCTGATGCAGGCGCGGATGCGGCAAAACCAGGTGCTGCGTCTCGACCAGCGCGCCGTTGTGATCGAGCAGATCAAGGTCGAGGGGGCGCGCCGCGTTCGGCATGCTGCGGATCCTGCCGAATTGCGCTTCGACCGATTGCAGCAGCCCGAGGAGGTCCGTTGCATCACGCCCGGTGTCGAGCGCGGCGACGGCGTTGACAAACCACGGCTGGTCGGAACGCGGCACCGGCTCGCTGCGATACCAGGAAGAACGGGCGGCGATGCCGATCCCATGGGCCGCGAGCTCCGAGAGAGCGGCCGCCAAGGTCCGAACCGGCGGGCCGAAACGCGCGCTCGGCAAATTGCCGCCAAGGCCGATCAGGATCATGCGGCGCGCTCGGCCGACCCCGCCCTCACCACTTGTTGCGCAGCTCGCGCAGCCGCAGAAAGACGGTCTTCGGGTCGGGCTTTTCGGGGAGGTCGGGGAACGCCTCGCGCAGCCGGCGGATGACACTCGGGCTCGTCAGCCGGAAAAAGGTGTTGATCTCGCGCTCGACCCCGAGCGTGGTGACGAGCGGCTTTGTCGTATCCTGCCTTTCGACCGCCGGCAGCATCCCTTTGGCGCGCGTGTTGTCGGGCTCGCGGTCGAGCGTGAAGGCGAGGTTGCGCGCGATATAATCGTGCCCGGGATAGATCAGCGTAGTCTCCGGCAATTTTTCGAGCTGGCCGGCAAAGGTGTTGTAGAGCTCGTTCGGATGACCGCCATTGTGGCAATTGCCGGCCCCGGCATTGAACAAGGTGTCGCCGCAAAAGAGGGCGGGCGTGTCGGTGTGCGAGCGGATGCAGATATGCGACATCGTGTGGCCCGGCGTGTCGAGACATTCGAGCTCGACCGTCTTGCCGACCTTGATCACATCGCCCGCCTTGAGCCCGCGGTCGATCCCGGCGATGCGGTCCTTGGCCCCCGCATGCGCCAGCAATTTGGCGCCGGTCGCCGCGATGACCTGGGTGTTGCCGCCGGTATGGTCGTGATGCTCGTGGGTGTTGAGCACCTGGGTGATGGTCCAGCCCTTGGCCTTGGCCGCGGCGAGGCATTTCTGATGGTCGAGCGGATCGACCGCCAGCGCCTCGCCGGTCTCGGCGCAGGCGATCAGATAGTTGAAGTTGCGGCCGGCATTGGCGGTCCAAATCTGCTCGACGATCATTTTTTGCCTCCGTGTTGGAGAACGGCGCGTGACCCGCTTCTATTGCGAGGGGCGGGGCTTGTCCACCGTGCTCGATAATGCCGCTCCGGAGGGGTTCCCGCCCGCCGACCCGATGCCGCCGGAGATCGCGGCGCTGCGCGACGGCGGCGCACCGGTCTGGATTTTCGCCTATGGCTCGCTGATCTGGCAGCCGGAATTCGCGCATGCTGCGGCCGAGCCGGCCCGGCTCCACGGCTGGCACCGCAGCTTCTGCCTCTATTCCTACGATTACCGCGGCAGCAAGACACGCCCCGGCCTGACCCTCGGCCTCGACCGTGGCGGCTCGTGTCGCGGCATTGCCTATTGCCTCGCGCCGGAGAGCTTGGCCGAGGCGCTCGACCGGATTTGGCTGCGCGAGATGACCGCACCCAGGGTCTATGACCTCCGTTCCGTGAGCGTGCGGACGGGCAAGGGCGCCAGAGCGACCCTCGCCTTCACGGTCAGACGCAACCACCGGGATTACGCCGGTCGCCTGCCGCTCGACGAGGCCGCGCGCATCATTGCCGGTGCCGCCGGCCGCCGCGGTGCCTGCCGCGACTATCTCGACAGCACCCTGTGCCATCTGGCGGCGCACGGCATCGCCGACCGGCCGCTGCGCCGGCTCGCGGCGCGCGTCGAAGCCATCGCATCGACGGGTTTGTAAGGGGCGCCGGCGCCGGCTACGATCGCGCTACCGACCAAACATGCGAGGCCGACCGCGATGCCCACCAGTTTTACGGTCAACGACATGACGATCCATCGCATCATCGAGCAGGAGGCCGGCTTTACGCCGATCCTCGAATTCCTGCCGAGCCTGAGCCCGGAGCGGCTCGACGAAAACCGCTCGTGGCTGGTGCCCGGCGCGCTCGACGCGGCCGGCATGGCCGTCCTGTGCTTCCAATCCTATGTCGTCAAGACGCCGCACCACACGATCCTCGTCGATGCCTGCATCGGCAACGACAAGAATCCTTCCCGCACCGGCCGACCTGGCACCGCAAGACCGACAGCAACTGGATGGGAGCGCTGAACGCCGCCGGCGTCGGGGTGGACGACATCGACTTTGTCATGTGCACGCATCTGCACGGCGACCATGTCGGCTGGAACACGCGGCGCGAGAACGGCCGCTGGGTCCCGACTTTCCCCAACGCCAAGTACCTCTTCTCGAAAAAGGAATACGAATATTGGGAGGGGGTGGATCGCGAGACCCCGCTCGACCCGATGCGCGACAGCGTCTTGCCGATCATCGACGCGAAGAAGGCCGAGCTCGTCACCAGCGATCATGCGCTGAACGACCACATCCGGCTCGTCCCGACCCCCGGCCACACCCCCGACCATTTCGCGGTCTCGGCCGGCCGCGGCGGCGAGCAGGCTGTGTTCACCGGCGATTTGATCCATTCGCCGATCCAGGCGCGCTATCCCGATCTCGTCATGCGCGTCGATTACGATCCGCAGCAGGCGGCTGCGACCCGCCGCGCCTTTCTCGAGCGCTACTGCGACACCGACACCCTGTGCTGCACGATGCACTTCCCCTCGCCGTCCGTCGGCCACATCAAGCGCTGGGCCGACGGCTTCCGCTGCGAGCCGCTCGCCGGCTGACCGCCGCGGCCCACCGGGAATCCCCTCGCCCCCGCCGGCCGGGGGAGAGGAAGGGTGAGGGGGCCGGAGTTGCAACGCCACGCCCTGCTCGCGGTCCCGTCCAGAGCGGTTTTCGACCGGGTCGATGCACCCGGCACGCATCACCCCCACCCCGACCCGCCCCCATCGAGGGGGCGGGAGTACAAATAGAAGTGCTAATACAGGCCCTCCCCCATGATCGGGGAGCCCCCCGGACGGCCGCCCGCCAGGGCGGGCGTTCCAGGGGTGGGAGGGGGTGAGCGCGGTGCAATTTGGTCGAAAACCGCTCTAGCAGCCTGTCGGATTGACGGCGGGTTTGATCATGATACAGTGGATATGGTTGGGGAGACCACCGGATATAGCGATGACGACCTATATGCCGTTTGATCGCGAGCAGCCGTTTCTGCTGCCGCCGGATGTGAAGGATTGGCTGCCGGCGAACGATATCGCGCATTTTATCGTGGCGGCGGTGGAGCGGGTGCGGCTGGCGGCGTTTCACACCAACGCCCGGCCCAGCGGCAAGCCGCAATACCATCCGCGGCTGATGCTGGCGCTGCTCGTCTACAGCCATGCCAACGGCGTCTTCTCCTCGCGGCGGATCGAGCGGGCGACGTACCGGGACATCGGCACCCGTTTCATCGCCGCCAACACGCACCCCGACCACGACACGATCGCCAGCTTTCGGCGGACCAACAAGCCGGCGTTTGAAGCGGCGTTTTTGCAGGTTCTGCTGCTGGCGCGCGAGATGGGGCTGCTGCGGCTGGGCACGGTGTCGATCGACGGGACCAAGATCGATGCCAATGCCTCGAAGATCCGCTCGCTGCGGTACGATCGGGCGCGGGCGCTGCGGGCGAAGCTCGCGGCCGACATCGCCGCGTTGACCGCCAAGGCCGAGGCGGCCGATGCCGAGGACATCGACCCGCAGGCGCTGCCGGCCGAGATCGCCCGGCGCGAGGCGCTCAAGGCGAAGCTCGACGCTGCCTGCGCCCGGTTGGAAGCGGAAGCCAAGGCCGGGCCGCGGCCGAACGCCCGCAATATGAAGCCAAGAAGGCAGCCTGCGAGGCCAAGACCGGGCGCGCGCGGCCGGCCGCCCAAGCCGCCCGACGACGCCGCCCGTCGACCAACCCCGACCGGCCGGGCCAGCCTGACCGACCCCGATTCGCAGCTGATGCGCAAGTCCAAAGCGCATGAATACCGCCAAGCCTACAACGCTCAGGCGGTGGTCTGCGCCGAGGGGACGCAGCTCATCCTGGCCACCGGCATGGCCACCACGCCGAGCGACCAGCCGACCTTCGCGGCGACCATCCTGGCGATGCGCGAGACCGTCGGCCTGCCGCAGGTCGGTGCTGGCCGATGCCGGCTATGCCGGCGGCCCGGCGGTGGCCGAACTCGAAGCCTGCGGCATCGAGCCCCTGGTGGCGATCGCCCGCACCCAGCCGCACCGGCCGGCCTGGCAGCTCTACGACTTCCGCCCGCCACCCGAGCCCAAGCCCGAGCGCCGCATCACCGAACCGTGGCGCCTGGCGATGAAGGCCAGGCTGGAGAGCGAAGATGGCAAAGCCCGCTACAAAAAACGCAAACAGACTGTCGAGCCGGTCTTCGGCATCATCAAGAGCGCGATCGGGTTCACCCGCTTCCACCTGCGCGGCCGGCAAAAAGTCGCCACCGAGTGGCTGTTGATCGCCCTCGCCTACAACTGCCGCAGACTGCATAACCTGCGGCCGGCCTAAACTGGGCTGCGCCTGGTAGGTGACCGTGACCGGCGAGCCCGCCGCAGACTGCATAACCTGCGGCCGGCCTAAACCGGGCCAAGCGGGCACATCTCACCCGCCACAACACACCAACCCGACAGGCTGCTAGCAGGGTGCTGAAAAACGCCGATTGCCCCGGTCCGCACCCTTCGAGACGGCCCTGCGGGCCTCCTCAGGGTGAGGGAAGCCTCTGAGATATAAAATCCTCATCCTGAGGAGGTCGCCGTAAGGCGGCCGTCTCGAAGGATCGAAACCGACGTGCGGTCATCTTTCAGCAGCCTGCCAGGGCCGAGATTTCAGCATGTCCCCGCCCGATTCCCGATGTCTTGCTAAGCGACAAAGGTTACGTCGCCGGCGGTCAGCGTCGGGCTATGCGTGAGGGTGGCGATCAGCTCCTGCGAGCTGCCACGCGCGTTGCCGTGGGCGTCGTAAAAGAGGCGGCCGTTGGTCGTGTCGTAAGCAAAGCGTTGCGCCGCAGTGGTAAAGCTGCCGGTCGCATTCGCGGTGAACAGGGCCGCCGCCATGGGCGCCGCGCCGAGGCCGAACCCCTTTTCGCTGAGCGCGAGCTTGTCGGTGCCGTGGCCGAAATCGGCGATCGTATTGGTGTCGGGAGTGGCAGTCGAGCCAGGCACGGTCAATTCGAACACATCCTTGCCGGCGCCGCCCTTCAGCACCGCGTTGCGCCCGGCGACCAATATGTCGAGCCCGGCCCCGCCCTTCAGCACCGCCTTGTCCGCCGCCGACACCCCGGCTTCGCTCAGCGTGTTGCCGGCATTGCCGCCATCGACCGTGATCGTGCTGCCGGTGACACCCGGCGAAATTGGCCGTTGCGAGGGTCAGGACATTGCCCGCACCATTGAACAGCACATAGGTCTCGACCCCGCCGACGCCGTTGGCGCGGATCGTGCCGGCGCTGGTCAGCCGCAGCTCGTCGTTGCCGCCGCCGCCCTTGACGATATCGGTCGCGGCGAGGTCCGCCGCCGAAAACCGGAAGACATCGGCGCCGGCCCCGCCGGTGAAGCGGTCGGTCCCCGCGGAGCCGAAAAACGTCACCGCATTGGGGCTCGCATGGGCGATCGTCAGCCGCTGCGCCGGCGAGCGGGCGCTGGTATTGCCGGCGACATCGACCTCGCCGGCGCTCAGGCTGTGCGCCCCAACCGCCAGCGGATTGAGCGCGACGGTCCACGCCCCGCCGCCTCCGACCGTGGTGCCGCGCAGCGCCTTCGCCCCGTCGAACACGGTGACCCGGTCCCCGGCCTCGCCCGTCCCGCTGACCGTGACCACATCCCCCGCCGTCCCTTTGTCCGTCCCGACCGCAAAGCCGAGCGCCGACGGGATTGCCGCCAAAATCTTGATCGTCAGCTTCAGCGCCGCCGAGGCCGCACTCGTCCCGGTCGCCCCGCTCTCCGTCGCGGTCAGCGTGTGCACCCCCGCGGCCAAGGCGCTCGCCGGCGTCACCGACCAGGTGCCGCCCGCCGCCACCTTCGCAGTGCCGATCGTCTTCCCGCCATCCCGCAACGTCACCTTGTCTCCGGCCACCCCCTTCCCGGTAATGGTCGGGATGGTGACATTGGTGAGGCCGTCGCCCTTCACCCCACTGTCCGATGCAGAGGCCAGCTTCAGCCCAGAGGGCGAAGGTGGCGGGGGGATCGAAACGAGGTCGGCTACCGAGAGCGGGGCCCTAATTTCTTTTGTTCCGGCGACGGTGCCGTCAGTAACCCAAAGCCCTGTCTCTCCCAATTTGTCGGTCGCGCTGAAGACGACCTCGTTGCCGACAACGGCTCCGTCAAAATTGACCTCGTTGAAGAAACCGAAAATATACTCGTTGGGCTCCGTTATTTCGAAAGTCCCGGCTGACGTGCCGTCCGTTACCCAGAGGCCGAGGTGATCGGCTGTATCCTCAGCCTCGAACAGGACCTTGTTGCCGAGGGCAACAAACCTTTCTGCCACTTCGCCGGTCCATTTCAGCGCCTGGGTCCCCGACGCCGTACCGTCGCTGACAAAGAGATCCGCGATTTCCGGGCCTCCTGCATCGAGAACCTTGTTCCCAAAGGCTGTCAGCGTCCCGCCCACCGCTTTGAGCTCAGTGGTTCCGGCAGCCGTGCCGTCGGTAACCCAAAGGTCGCCAAAAAATCCCGAGCCGTCGACAAAAAACGCTTTGCCGTCCACGACTGTGATGTTTCCGGCGCTGGTGTTTTTGGTCAATTCGTACGTGCCGGCTGCCGTTCCGTCCGTTATCCAGAGCCCGGCGTAGCGGTTGATGTCGATCCCGGAAAATAGGACCTTGTCGCCAAAGGCGGTGAAATCGCGGGGGCTGAGGCCGCCGGACGGAAACGTCCCGGTCCCGGTGCCTTTCACGGCGAGCGGTTTCGTTCCCGCCGACGTTCCGTTCGACACCCAGAGGCTATCGTTGCCCCTGTAGTCCGTCGCCGAGAACAGGACCAGATTGCCAAAGCTGAAGAATGGCCCGGGGTTGAACGGGAGCGGGTAGGGAGGGCCGGCAACCGTAAACGTCGTTGTCCCGCTGTCGGTGCCGTCGGTGACGAGGAATTCCACGGTCGGCGGCAACCCCACCTCCGAAGTGGATTGATCATAGATCAGAAACTTATTGCCGACCTGACCAGCCAACCCAGCGGCGAGAGAGAGCCCTATGTTGTTCGCATCGGTTGTGACGCTGAATGTCGTCGTGCCTGCGACGGACCCATCAGTAACATAGAACTTCAGCTTATCCATTACCGGAAAGCTGATTGTAAATTCTTCATCAACATACATAATCTTATTTTTATAACTGTAAAATGACGTGGTAGGTCCTTTTATCAATCCAATATTATGCGTACCAGGGTCAATAATAAGGGGAAGCTGCGTTGTGCCAACCGCCGTTGCGTCGGTAACCCAGACAGTATCGCCTGAGGCCCCGTCGTTTACAAACAGCGCCTTAGCCGACGACATCCATTCCTCCGATGCCCCCGAGAGCTGCCGATCTCCCGCGAGCTCGTCAGGCTACGGACGGCGCCTGACGCGCTCGACCGGCAGAGGCCGATACCTATGGGGAAAATTGCCTCCAACGTTCGCACCCACGCAACGATCAAGTCGAGCGCCCGCCTCCCGCTAAAGGACATCTGCCATGGAGAGATTTATCGTTCGAATTACCGATAATGTCCATCTTTTATTTATTAATTACAATATTCTTGCCGCCGATTTACATAATAACCTCAAAACGCAGGAGCGGCCGATGCGGGTCACCTCCGCAGGATGCGCGGCAGCCCCTGATTCCAATCCGGCTAGGAAACGAAGGTGATGTCGCTGGCGGTGAGGGTGGGGTGGGCGGTGAGGGTGGCGATCTCGCGCGCGCTGCCGGCGCTGCCTTGCGCGCCGAAAAAGAGCGTGCCTGTCGTGGCGGCGTAGGCGAAGCGCTGGGTCGTGGTGGTGAAAGTGCCGGTCGGGTTGGCGGTGAAGAGGGTCGCCGCATCGGGGTTCTTCCCGAGGCCGAAGCCTTTCTCGCTGAACGCGATGTCGTCGAGGTTGTGGGTGAAATCAGCGATCGTGTTGGTGTCGGGGGCGGCGGCCGAGCCCGGTGTGGTGAGCCGGAACTGATCGGCCCCGGCGCCGCCGATCAGGACATCGTTGCGGCCGGCGATCAGCGTGTCGGCGCCGGAGCCGCCCTCCAGCAGCGCGGCGTTGGCGCCCAGGATCCCGGCCGCGCTCAATGTGTTGCCGTTGTTGCCGCCGAACACCATGATCAAAGCGCCGCCGCCGAGCCCGGCAAAATTGCCGTTTTGCAAGGTCAGATTGTTCGGGCCGCCGCTCGCCAAGAGATAGGTCCCAAAGCCGCTGACCTTGGAGATGCCGAGCGTGCCGGGGCTCGTCAAATCGATCGTGTTGACGCCGCTGCCGCCGGTCAGCGTGTCCCGGTTTAGCGCCGCCGCGCTCAGCGTGATGAAATCGTTCTCAAACCCGCCGGTAAATTGGTCGGTGCCGCCCGCCGCGACATAGGTCAGCGTCTTGCCGGCGCTCGCCGCCGTATCGGCAGCAGCACTCAAAATATTGTTGCCGGTGGCTCCGGCGGTGATCGTCACCGCCCCGCCGATCAAGGTCTGGTCGGCGAGCGTGACGGTGTTGTTGCCGGCCGCCAGATCGATCGCGCCGAAATTGCCGACGCCGGCGAGCTTCAACGTGCCGGCGCTGGTCAGATCGAGCGTGTTCCGGCCGCTGCCGCCGGTCAGGGTATCGCGGCTGACCGCGCCGGCGCTGGCCGTGACAACATCGTTCTCAAATCCGCCGGTAAAGCTGGCCGTCCCCGAGCCGGTGGTAAAGGTGAAGGTCTTGCCCTTGCTCGACGGGCCGTCCTTCGAGGCGTCGATCGTATCGTTCTCGAACCCGGCGACAAACGAGCCCGACCCGGTCCGGGTGATGTAGCTGAGCGTCTTGCCCAGGCTCGCCTTGGTGTCGCCGGACGCATCGATGCTGTTGGTGCCGCTGGCGCCGGCGGTGATCGTCACCGCCCCGCCGCTCAGGGTGGGGTCGGCCAAAGTCACGGCATTGTTGCCGGTCGCCAAGATGACCGTGCTAAACTTGCTGAGGCCGGCGAGCTTGACCGTGCCGTGATTCGTCAGATCGAGCGTATTATTGCCGGTGCCGCCGGTCAGCGTGTCGCGGCCGACCGCGGCGGTGTTTGCCTTGACCACATCGTTCTCGAACCCGCCCTTAAAGGTCGCGGTCCCGGAGCCGGCGGTAAAGGTGAATGTCTTGCCGATGCTCGCCTTGGTGTCGCCCGAGGCGTCGATCTTATCGTCCTCGAACCCGGCGACAAACGAGCCCGAGCCGGTGCCGGTGATGTATTTGAGCGTCGTTCCGGCGCTCGCCTTGGTGTCGCCCGACGCATCAATGCTGTTCGTGCCGCTGGTGCGGGCGTTGATCGTCACCGCGCTGCCGCCGAGCGTCGGGTCGAACACGGTGACGGTGTTGTCGCCGCTCGCCAGATTGACCGTGCCGAATTTGCTGACCCCGACTAGGTTGATGGTGCCGGCATTTGTCAGCTTGAGCGTGTTGCTGCCGCTGCCGCCGGTCAAGGTGTCGCGGCTGACCGCGCCGGCGCCGGCCTCGACGACATCTTTCTCAAACCCGCCGGTGAATTTGTCGGTGCCCGTCCCGGCGAGATAGGTCAGGGTTTTGCCGGCGCTCGCCGCGGTGTCGCCGAGGGCGCTGACGGTGTTGCTGCCGGTGGCGCCGGCGGTGATCTTCACCACACCGCCGCTCAACGTCGGGTCGCCGAGGGTGACCGTGTTGTTTCCGACGGCGAGATCGACCGAGCCGAATTTGCTGACCTCGGCGAGCTTGACCGTGCCGGCGCTCGTCAGGTCGAGCGTGTTCGTGCCCCTGCCGCCGGTCAGCGTCGCCCGGCCGACCGCCGCCGCGCCGATCTTGACCGTGTCGCTTTCGAAGCCACCGGTGAATGTCTCGATGCCGGTGCCGGCCCGGTAGGTGAGCGTCTTACCGGCGCTCGCCGCGGTGTCACCGAGGGCGCTGACGATATTGTTGCCGCTGCCGGTCGCGGTGATCGTCACCGGCTTGCCGCTCAAGGTCTTGTCGCCGAGGGTAACATTGTTGTTGCCGGCCGCCAGGCCGATCGCGGCGAAATTGCCGACCCCGGCGAGATCGACCCGGCCGGCGCTGGTCAGAGTGAGCGTGTTGTTGTTGCCGGTGCCGCCGGTCAGCTTGTCGCCGCCGATCGTGGCGGCGCTCACCTTGACGGCATCGTTCTCGAACCCGCCGGTAAAGGTCGCGGTCCCGGACCCGGCGGTGAACGAGAACGTGTCGCTGGTGCTGGCCACGGTATCGCGCGACAAGTCGACCACGTCGTTCTCGAACCCGCCGTTGAACGTGCCCGCCCCCGACAGGCCGATATAGCTCAACGTCTTGCCCGCGCTCTTGGGGGTGTCGGCCGTGGCGTCGATCGTGTTGTCGCTGTCGGCCTGACCCCTGATCGTCACCCGGCCTCCGCTCAAGGTCGCCTCGGACACGTTGACCGTGCTGTCGCCGGCGGCCAGGTTGACGGTCTGGAACCGGCTCACGCCAAACAGATCGACCTGCCCGCTGGTCGTCAGGTCGAGCTTGTTGTTGCCGGTGCCGCCGGTCAGCTTGTCGAGGATAACGCTCTCCGCGTTGACCTTGACGACATCGTTCTCGAACCCGCCCGTAAAGGTGTCGGTGCCGATCCGGGCGATATAGGTCAGGGTCGTGCCTGCGCTCGCCGCGGTGTCGCGGGCGGCGCTGATCTCGTTGTCGCCGCTGATGCCGGCGGTGATCGTTACCTCGCCGCCGCTCAGCGTGTTGTCCGCGACCGTCACCGTGTTGTTGCCGGATGCCAGGTTGATCGCGCCGAATTTGGCGACCCCGGCGAGATCGATCCGGCCGGAGTTGTTCAGGTCGAGCGTGTTTCTGCCGGTGCCGCCGGTCAGCTTGTCGTTGCCGAGCCTGGACGCGCCGACCTTGACCGTGTCGTTCTCGAACCCGCCGGTGAAGGTGTCGACTCCGCTCCCGGCGAGATAGGTCAGAGACCTGCCCGCGCTCGCCGCGGTGTCGGCGGCGCCGATCTGGTTGCTGCCGAAGATACCGTCGCGGATCGTGACCGGCCCGGTGCTCAGCGTCGCATCGGCGACCGTAACCGTGCTGTTGCCATTCCCCAGCTCGATCGTCGGAAAGCCGCTCACCTCCGTCAATGTCACCGTGCCGGGGGTGACGAGGGCGAGGATGTTCGCGCCGCCGCTGCCGGTGACGGTCGTGCCGGCCAAGAGGGCGGCCGTGACATCCACCGTCCAAATGGCGCCGGCACCGACCGTCACCGCGCTGAAATTTGTGAAATCTCTGCCAAACACCCCGGTTTGGCCGCGTTGCGTTCCGGCCACGAGCTCGACCGTGCTGCCGGCGCCGCCGCCGACCACCCGGCCGTCGATGATCACGCCCGGTTCGAGGACCAGCGGGCCGGCGCCCTTGGCCAACGTCGCCGCGATCGGACCGCCGGTGTCGACTTTGCCGGCAATGGTCGCGGTGCCGGCGATCCTGAGCGGCGTATCGAGGCTCAGTTGCGCGCCGCCATCGACCTCGAGGGCGCCGGTGGCGGAGATGTGCAGCGCCGCGACGGTCAAGGTTGCGCCGGCGCCGACCGTCAGCGAGCCGGCATCGGTGAGGTTGTTCTTGGTCGTATAGGATCTGTCGCCGAGGACGCTGAGCACGCCGCCCGCCGCAATCGTCGTCAGTGTCGTCTCGATCGCCACCTGCGCCTTGGTTGTCGTATCGAGGCTGCGCACCACCGACCCCGCGCCGCTCAAGGTCAAACCGGCGGCAAGCGTCACCACCGTGGCGTCGTTCGGCAGCTGCAAAATCCCTTTGGCGTCGACCTCGAAGCTCCCTCCGGTCAAGGTCGTGCCCGACAGATTGGTCAGGCCGCCGGCGCTGAAATCGATCTTGCCGCCATTGCCGGCGACCAGATTGCTGCTGTTGGTGAAGCTCTTGGTATCGACGGCGAAGACGCCGCCTTCGATGTCGATCGTCGCGGCGCTGAGAGTGCCGCTGAGCGTCGTCGTGCCGGCGGTCTGGGTGAACGCATTGCCGCCGGTCACGTCGAGCGCCGAGAAGCGGTCGATGTCGATGGTGCCGGCGTTGTCCGCCGGTCCGCCGATGGTCAACGTCGCCGCGTCGCTTGCCGAACCGAACAGCTGCAAATTGCCGCCGGCGCGGTTGTCGAGCCCGTCGAGCGTCGCCGTGGTCGGGGCGCGGAGGCTGAAGTCTTGTGGGCCGATCTGCACGACGCCGGTGTTGACGAGCGTGCCGCCGACCGTCAGCGCACCGCCGCCGTCGCCGGAGCCGATTTCGAGGTCGAGCGTGCCGCTGTTGGTGAAGTCGCCCGCGACGGTCAGCGCCGTCGCCCCGCCGAGCGTAAATGTGCCGCTGTTGGCGAAGGCATTGCTCAAGGTTAGCGCCGCCGTGTTGGCCAGGGTAAAGCTGCCGGCGTTGCTGGTGAACCCGGCGCCGGCGCCGCTGAATTGCAATGTCGCCAGATGCGCGGCCGAGCCCAGGACCAGAAAAGCGGCGCTGGCGCGATTGACGAGCCCGCCCAGGGTCAGGACCGTCGCCGCGCTCAGATTGCTGAAGCCGCTGCCGACCTGCACCACCTCCCGGTTGTCGAGCGTGCCGCCTATGGTCAGCGCCCCACCGCCGTCGCCGGACAGGGTGTCGAGCCCGAGAATGCCGCGGTTGGCAACGCCGCCGGCGACGGTCAGCGTGGCGGTGCCGGCGAGCCCCAGCCGGCCGCTGTTCCTGATCCCGCCCGACCCGACCAAATTGCCGGCGACATCGGTGATCTGCAGCGCCGCAGCGGCGTTGCTGATGGTGATCGCCTTGACCGAGATCGTCGCGGTCGAGCTGGCGTCCTCCGAGACGGTGTAGGCCCCGGGCGCGTCGATGATCGCGGTGTCGCCGGGTCCGGGCACGATCCCGCCGGTCCAATCGGCCGCAGCGGTCCAATTACCGTTCGAATCCAACCAATGCCGTACAGCCATTCAACTCCTCCCCGTCCGGCCCGGACGGTCGCAGCTCGACAATTCTTGTGCGGGCGACAGGGCGGTATTCGCGGCCCGCGCCGCGAAAGCGGCTTCCGACGCCTGGGCCCCCGACCCTAAAGGGCAGGACGGGACTAGAACAAGCTCAATTTGTGGTCAACGAAACGCGCGCGGAGACTGCCGTGAGATTAACCCTATATCCGCTCCGCCACCGTCTTGCTCTTCGCCGCCGCGCGGCGGCGCCACGACCCGATACGACGATCCCGGCGCCGCCGAGCCCACCGGCGCCCCCGTGGCCTCCCGCGATCACGCCGTGATTGATGATACTGCCTTCCGAGAAGGTGATCCCAGCGCCGCCAGCGCTGCCCACATAGTAGACGTCGCGGCCGCCGGCCGCGCCACCCCCACCCTCGTTGGAAATGGAGCTGTACGACACGCTGATCCCGGCGCCGCCACCACCGCCCGTGTTGCCTGCGCCGCCGGCGCCGCCGACGATCATGCCGGAATTGCTAATATTGTTACTATTGTTGTTGACGCCCGACAAGCTGATCCCGGCGCCGCCGGCGCCAAAGCCGCCGTAATAGCCGGAGCCGCCGCCACCACCACCTCCCCCGTCGATCGTGCCAAAATTAGTAAAGCTTCCGCGAGCCGACAGGCTGATCCCGGCGCCGCTAGTGCCGCCGGCGCCAAAGATACCGTCGTAGAAATCGCTATATCCGCCGCCGCCGCGGCCGCCGCGGATCATGCCGGCGTTGGCGATGCTGCCGCCGCCCAACAGGGTGATCCCGGCGCCGCCAGCGCCACCAACGTCGCTGACACTTCCGTACCCGCCGAGCCCCCGACAATCGTCCCGGCATTTGTGATGCCGCTACCGCCCGACAGGCTGATCCCCGTGCCGCCAACGCCGCCGTTGGAACTGGCGTCAGCGCCCGCGATCAGCGCCGTCGTGTCGCCGGTCGTGCCGTTGGTGATCGTGCCACCAGCCTGGAGCTCGATTCCCGCGACGCCCAGCGTCGAGGCCGCGATCCGGCCGAGATTAAGGATCGTGTAGGCCGCGTGAGTTCCGCCGACAAGGCCGGGGCCGCCGATCGAACCCGATGGGCCGATCGTTACCCCGGAGTTGATCCCGCTCAGCACGTAGCCGGAGGTGGCGTAGCTGCCGTTGTTGATATATTTGCTCGACATTGGCGCCTCCCCGCTGCTGAAGCTCACGATCGCCGCTTCAGCGGCCGCCACCCAAGGTTTTCTGATTATAAGCTATAATGCCAAGTTTTTCAAATTTATTCGACTGTAACGGGTGCCGTTCCCTCGACAGGGTGAAGGGATTGACGTGATTTGCTGTTCTTGCTGAGATTCGGCGCGGGCGAAAATCTACGAGAGAAAGATGCTCGGAGACCAATCCCTTTGTCCATGCGGCAGCGGGCTGCGGGTGCAGCGGTGCTGTGGGCTCGATGCCGCGGTGCTGCCGCCGCCCGGCGCCGGGGCGCCGCTCGCTCCGGTAATCGAGCGCGCGGTCGAGGCGCAGCGCCGCGGCGCCAAGGCCGAGGCCGAGCGGCTCTGCCATCAGGTATTGGAATTGGCGCCGGGGCAGCCCGAAGCATTGGCGACATTGTGGCAGATTTGCCGGGCCGATGGGCGCGCGCAGGCGGCCGAAGCCTTGTTGCGGCGCATTGTGCGGCTGCATCCCAATACCTTGTGGGCGACGCACGAGCTGACCGCGCTTCTGATGAACAAAGGAGCGACCGCCGAGGCCGAGAGCCACGCCCGCAACGCCATTCGCATCGCCCCCGAGAACCCGCAATCGCACAATCTGATGGGCATGGTGATGACCGAGGCCAACCGGCCGCAGACCGGCGAATACCACTATCGCCGGGTCATCGAATTGTCCGGCGCGCGCGACCCGATCCTGCTGGCAAACCTCGCCTGGAATTTGAAGAACCAGGGCCGGATGACCGAGTCGCGCGAACTCTACGACGAGTCGGTCAACGCGGCGCCCGAGGTCGTGCCGACCTTGCTCGGCTGGGCGCGGATGGAGGAGGCCGACCGCGATTTCGGCCGCGCCGGCGAATTGCTCGCCCGCGCCGAGACGCTGTTGTCCGACGACCCCAGCATCCTGTTGACCCGCGCGGTGCTGCATGGCCGCACCGGCGAATACGAAAAGGCATTGGACGTGCTCGACCGCGCCGGCTCGAAGGGTGAGCGCGGCCTCGGCGCCAACGAGCTCCTCGAAAAAGGCCGGCTCCTCGATCGCATCGGCCGGTATGGCGAAGCCTTTGCCGCGTTCGAGGAAGGCAAGCGCCTCTGCCGCGAGCAGGGCGGCCTCGTCTACCTCGCCGAGCCGGCGCAAAACCTGGCCGAGCGGCTCAAGAATTTTTTTACCGAGACGCGCATGCGCATCCTGCCGCGCGCCGGTGTGCGCGGCGATACCGCCCAGCCGATTTTCATCCTCGGCTTTCCGCGCTCCGGAACGACATTGGTCGAGCAGACTCTGTCGGCCCATCCGCGCATCACCGCCGGCGACGAATTGCCGTTTATCAACGAAATCACCGGCACGATGCAGCGCACCTTGAACAGCCCGCTAGCCTATCCCGAGGCATTGGCCGAATTATGGATGGGCGACCGGCAGAGCGGGCTCGACGAATTGCGCGACTATTATCTGGAACGCGTGCGCCGGCTCGGGATCGTCCCGCCTGAAACACCGTTATTCACCGACAAGATGCCGCTGAACGAGACGCATTTGGGCCTCGTCGCCTTGCTGTTTCCGCAGGCGCCGATGGTCCATGTGCTGCGCCACCCGCTCGACATCGTGTTGTCGGTCTTTTCCAACAATCTGACGCACGGCTTTTATTGCGCCTTTGCGCTGGAGACCGCCGCCCGCCATTACGCGCTGGTGCTGGAGCTGGTCGAGCATTACCGCAGCCAGATGGCGCTGCGCTATCTGCCGGTGCGCTACGAGGACATCGTCGCCGACCAGGAGGCGAGCGTGCGCCGCATGCTCGACTTTATCGGCGAGCCGTTCGACGCGCGCTGCCTCGATTTTCACGAGAACCGGCGCTATGCCCGCACCGCGAGCTACGCCCAAGTGACCGAGCCGCTTTACGACGCCTCGCGCTATCGCTGGCGGCATTACCGCAAAGAATTGGCGCCGGCGATCGAGATCCTCGCACCGGCGATCGAGCGCCTGGGGTATTCGCTTGAGTGAGCCCAAATTGAACGGGGCAACGCCGCCCGATCGGCAGGCATTGCTGGCGCTCGCCAACCAGCACGAGCAGGAAGGCCGGCTCGACGAGGCCGAGGCGGTGCTCGACGGCATCCTCGCCGAGGCGCCGGACGACCCGGCTGCGGTGCAGCAAAAGGGGATCGTCGCGTTTCGTCGCGGCCGCGCGCCGGAGGCGGCCGCGCTGATGGAGCGGTCGATCGCATTGGCGCCCAATTCGGCGCTGTTTCACCGCAATCTCTGCGAGGTCTATCGCGCGCTGATGCGCCACGACGATGCATTGCGGATCGGGCGCCGCGCCGTCGAGCTCGACCCCAAGGACCCGCATTGCTGGCACAATCTCGGCGTGCTGCATTACGACCGGCGCGAGCCGAGGGACGCGATCCAGTGCGCCGAGCACGCGCTGGCAATCGACGAGAATTTTGCCGGGGCGCATTTCGGCATTGCCGAAGCGTCGCTGTTGACCGGCGATTTCGCCCGCGGCTGGGAAGAATACGAATGGCGCGCGCGGCTCGCCGGCGTGCCGGTGTTGATGCCGCCGAGCGACAAGCCGCAATGGGACGGCAAACCCTTGGGCCCAGGCGAGCGGTTGTTGCTGGTCGCCGATCAGGGCTATGGCGATGTCATCCAATTTGCGCGCTATATCCCGTGGGCGGCGTCATGCTGCGCCGAGGTCGCTGTTGCATGCAGCAAGGAGCTGCAGCCGGTCGTGGCGCAATTGCCGGGCGCCGGCACCTTGTTCGACCATTGGGAACGCGCGCCCGATTTTACCGCCTGGAGCGCATTGTCGAGCTTGCCGCGCCTCGCCGGCACCGCGCTTGGCACGATCCCGCAGACGGTCCCCTATCTGCGCGCCGACGAAGCGAAATTCTCGCATTGGGCGGACCGGCTCTGGGCGTTGCTGCCGCGCGGCTACCGCCGGGTCGGCATTGTTTGGGCCGGCCGGCCGACGCACCGCAACGACGCGCGCCGCTCGACCCGGCTCGCGGCGTTCGCGCCATTGACGACATTGCCCGAGGTAGCGCTGGTGTCGTTGCAAAAAGGCCCGGCGCAGGCCGAGATCGGCAATTATTGGGGCGGCGCGCCGCTGTTGAACCTCGGCCCCGAGCTCGGTGATTTCTCCGATACGATCGCCGTTCTCGAATGCCTGGAGCTCGTCGTCACCGTCGACACCGCAGTCGGCCACCTCGCCGGCGCGATGGGCAAGCCGGCCTGGATCATGCTGCCTTATGCGCCCGACTGGCGCTGGCTCGAGGACCGCACCGACAGCCCGTGGTATCCGAGCGTGCGCCTCTTCCGCCAAACCATCGAGCGACGCTGGGAGCCAGTGATCTCGCAGATCGCGGCGGAGCTGGCCGAACGTCGCGACGGCTAGCAGAATGCGGTTGCGATGTGAGCGTAGAGGGCGCGCAGCGCCGTGGCTTCGGCACCTTCGGGGCGGCCCGGGCGCGATTGCGGGTTCCAGGCCATCACGTCGAGATGCGCCCAGGGGATGCCGGGCGTGACAAACTCCTGCAGATAAAGGGCGGCGGTGATCGCGCCGGCATAGGGTCCCTCGGAGATGTTGTTGAGGTCGGCCGCCTTGCTGTCGAGCATCTTGCGGTAGGGACGCCAGAGCGGCATCCGCCAGAGCGGGTCCTCCTCGGCCGCGCCGGCGTCGATCAGCGCGGCGGCGAGCCTGTCGTCGTTGCAGAAGAGCGCCGGCAATTCGGGGCCGAGCGCCACCCGCGCCGCACCCGTCAAAGTTGCCATGTCGATCAGCACGGCCGGGTTTTCGCTCGACGCCTCGGCCAATGCGTCGCACAGAATGAGCCGGCCTTCGGCGTCGGTGTTGCCGATCTCGACGGTCAGCCCTTTGCGGGTGCGCACGATGTCCAAGGGGCGCATCGCGTTGCCGGATACCGAGTTCTCGACGCAAGGCAACAGCACGCGCAGCCGCACCGGCAATTTTGCATCCATAATCGCCTGGGCGAGGCCGAGCATGATCGCCGCCCCGCCCATGTCCTTTTTCATCAGACGCATGCCCCCGGCTGGCTTCAGGTCGAGGCCGCCGGTGTCGAAGCATACGCCCTTGCCGACCAGGGTCAGCTTGGGGGCGGCGGGGTCGCCCCAGACGATATCGACGAGCCGGGGGGCGCGGGTGCTGGCGCGGCCGACCGCGTGGATCGTCGGATAGTTCTCGGCGAGGAGCGCCTCGCCTTCGATCACTCGGTGGCAGGCGCCGGCGGTCTCGGCCACCTGCACCGCCGCCGCCGCCAATTCCCCCGGCCCCATATCGCCGGCCGGGGTGTTGACGAGGTCGCGGGCGAGAAACGCGGCGCGGGCGAGGCGGAGCGCGCGGCCGCGGTCGGCGCCGTCGGGCCAGACCAGCACGGCACCCGTGGCGGGCTGCTCGCGATAGCGGGTGAAGGCATAGCCGGCGAGCGCCCAGCCGAGTGCCATCCGCGTCGGGTCGGCGCCGGCCGGAACCGGGTCGAGCCGGTAGCTTCCCTCCGGCAAAGCCGCCGGCAGCCCGGCGAGCGCCCACATCGTCGCGGCACCGTCGTCCTGGTCGCCGAGCCCGAGCAGCACCCGGGCGAGCTCGCCATCCCCGCCCGGCACCAGCGCGAATTTGCCCGCATCGGCGGCAAAGCCGAGGGTGCGGACCCAGCGGCGCTCCCGCGCCGGCGCGGCTTCGAGCCAAGCCGGCAACCGGTCCTTGGTCAGGGCGGTGACCGGGACGGCGCCGGCGGTCGGGTCGATCAGGGAAAAGGCCATTGCTTCATCTCGCGGATCTTGCGGCTCCCCGACAAAATGGCCCCGACGAGGCCGGTTGCAAAGCGCGGGCTCGCCACGGCCCGCATGGACGATTGGGGCGCCGGCGTGGGCGATCGGAACGCCAGGAGAAAGGGCATCCTCTTCATGCTCTTTTCTCCGCTGCGGCGGGTCGGGGGATTCCCGCCCGCCGCAGACATGCTAAACCGCATCACTCAACCGAGCGTCAGGCGAGCGGCGGTTCGGCCGCACGGAGATGTCATGCCACAACCCCAGACAGCACCCTATGGTTCGTGGGCCTCGCCGATCACCTCGGACATGATCGTCGCCTCGTCGATCGGACTCGGCGAGATCATGCTCGACGGCAGCGATGTCTATTGGCTCGAGGCGCGCCCCCAGGAGGGCGGGCGCTCGGTTCTGGTTCGGCGCGCCGCGGACGGCACGACCGCCGATGTTACCCCGCCCGTTGCGGCGGGCGGCAGGCCGGTCTTCAACCTGCGCACCCGCGTCCACGAATATGGCGGCGGCGCGTTTCTAATCGACACCGGCACGGTCTGGTTCTGCAACGATGCCGACCAGCGGCTGCATCGCCAGCCGCCGGGTGCGGCACCCGTGGCGATCACCCCCGATCCCGAGGTGCCGCGCGGGCTGCGCTATGCCGATGGAGCGATCGATGCCCGGCGCCGGCGGATGGTCTGGGTATGCGAGGACCACGGCACGGGTGCCGGGCAGCCGCTCAACAGCCTCGTCGAGGTGTCGCTCGACGGCTCGTCGGCGCCGCGCGTGCTGCAATCCGGGCGCGATTTTTATGCTGCGCCGCGGCTCTGCCCGGACGGGACGCGGCTCGCCTGGGTCGAATGGGACCACCCGTCGATGCCTTGGGTCGGCTGCGAATTATGGGTGGCGGAGATCGCGGCCGATGGATCGCTCGCCGGCAAGCGGCAGGTCGCCGGCGGTCCGGACGAGTCGATCTTTCAACCCGAATGGTCGCCCGACGGCGCCCTCTATTTTGTCTCCGACCGTGCCCAGGACGGGGTCGCCGGCCGGTGGTGGAACCTTTATCGGGTTCGGGGCGATGCGCTGGCCGACGGGTCGCCGATCGAGCCGGTATGGCCGCTCGCCGCCGAGTTCGGCCGGCCGCAATGGAATTTCCGCAGCTCGACCTTTGCCTTTGCCTCGGCGGGGCTGCTCGTCTGCTCTTATATCGAGGACGGCATTCACCGCCTGGCGACGGTCGAGCTGGCCTCGCTGCAACGGCGCCCGATCGCCACAATTTATCAGGACATCTCGTCGGTTCGCGCCGACGCGGGCAGTATTTATTTTCGCGGCGCGGCGCCCTCCGAGCCGACGGCGATCGTGGCGCTCGACCTCGCCACCGGCGCCGCCGCGGTGCTGCGCCGCTCGACGACACAGGACACCGCAGCCTATCGCGGCTATCTGTCGGCGCCGCAGCCGGTGACTTTCGATACCGATGACGGCGCCCGTGCCCACGGCCTGTTCTACCCGCCGCGCAATCGGGATTTTGCCGCACCCGAAGGCGAATTGCCGCCGCTGATCGTGCACTGCCACGGCGGCCCGACCGCCGCCGCCTCGGCGAGCCTGAGCTGGGGCACGCAATACTGGACGAGCCGCGGCTTTGCCCTGCTCGATGTCAATTACCGCGGCAGCACCGGCTACGGTCGGGAGTTCCGCCTGGCGTTGCAGGGAAAGTGGGGAGTGGCCGACGTCGCCGATTGCGTCAACGGCGCCCGCCATCTCGCCGAAGCTCTGCGCGTCGTCGATCCCGAACGTTGGGCGATCAGCGGCGCCAGCGCCGGCGGCTACACCACATTGGCGGTGCTAACTTTCCGCAAGGAGTTCAAGACCGGGGCCAGCTATTACGGGGTCAGCGACCTCGAAGCTTTGGCCAAGGACACCCACAAATTCGAGAGCCGCTATCTCGACGGGCTGATCGGCCCCTATCCCGAGCGCCGCGATCTTTATGTCGCCCGCTCGCCGGTCAACAGCGCGCGGCTCCTGTCCGTGCCGGTCGCGTTTTTTCAGGGGGCGGAGGACCGGGTGGTTCCGCCGCCGCAGGCGGAAGTCATGGTCGAAGCCTTGCGCCGGCGCGGCATCCCGTCGCTCTACCTGCTGTTCGACGGCGAGCAGCACGGCTTTCGCCGCGCCGACAACATCAAGCGGGCGCTCGACGCCGAACTCTATTTTTACGGGATATTTCTGACCGGTGCACGGCTGGAATTTGCCGCGGCATGATCTTGTGCATACCGGTTTTCGACTATAAGCTGCTATACTGCTCGGCGTTGCCGCGCAGAAAATGTGACGACGCTGCCACGAGGGAGGTAGATAAAATGTCGAGGTGGGCCCGCTGGTCCATGGTTTGCGGGTGCGCGGCTCTGAGCGCCGTCGCCTTGCTGGCGCGCCCCGGCCCGGCCTGCGCCGATGTTTCCTGGGCGTTTACCGAGACATCGCTGACATACGCGTTGTCCGGCGACCCGGTGCCGGGGTTTGTTCCCGGCGTTGTCGGTGGCCTCACCGTCAGCAACAACGATTTTCTGAATGGCGGGGTCGCCTATTCGTTCTCTCAACCAATCCCCGGCGATTTCGACACGAGCGGCGCCACCGATTTTTTGTTTCTCGGTGGGAGCCAGCTTCTGCTGCCGATCGGAATCCCGGATTCTTTGATCGGCGATCGCGATGCTTCGATAAATTTGACGTTCGACAGCGCCGGGAACATATCCGGGTCGGTTCAGGAAAATCTGGAATTCGCCGACCTTCAGATGAATATCACCGGCAGTGACGTAGCCAATGGCGACGGAACCGCCGCCACCGACGACTCGGATCTGCAATGCCCGGATTCGCAATGTGATTTCAGCGGATTTTGGACTTTGCTGACGGCCCTGCCGGTGCCCGAGCCAAGCTCGGTCGTCCCGCTGACAATCGCTCTGTCGCTGATCGGTCTATTGCGCTTGGGCGGCATCAGCCGCCGATAGGCGGCGAGCAAAGCTGCCGTGCGCCGATCGGAGGAGGGCGGCGCCCGAGAAACGGCGCTGGCAAAATTACCGGCGGAGCCTTAGGTTCCGGCTTATGTTTACCGGCATCGTTACCGATCTCGGCCGAATCCGCCGGGTGCGCCACGGCGCGTTGAGCGAGCTCGGCATTGCGACGAGCTTTGATACCGCGGCGATCACGATCGGCGCTTCGATCGCGTGCTCGGGAGCGTGCCTGACGGTCGTTGCGGTCGAGCCCGGTGCGTTCACGGTGCAGGCTTCCGCCGAAACCCTGGCGCGAACGACGATCGGCGACTGGCGGGAGGGCATGCCGGTCAATCTCGAAAGGCCGCTCCGGCTCGGCGACGAAATGGGGGGGCATCTCGTGTCCGGCCATGTCGATGGCCTCGCGCAGATTGTCGAACGGTGGCCGGAGGCGGAATCGGTCCGTTTTGTCATTGAGGCGCCGGACGCGCTGATGCCGTTTATTGCGTCGAAAGGATCGGTGGCGCTCGACGGCGTCAGCCTGACGGTCAACGAGGTGTCGGGGAACCGCTTTGGCGTCAACATCATCCCGCATACCCTCGGCTGCACCAATTTCGGCGACGCGAGGCCGGGTCAGCGCATGAACCTCGAAATCGACATGATCGCCCGCTACGTCGCCTCGATCATGCAGCGCAGATGATCAGCCGCCCGCCGCATATCCTCCTCGTCGAGGCGCGGTTTTATCCGCACATCTCCGACACGTTGCGGCAGGGTGCCGAGCGGGCGCTCGCCGCCGCCGGCGCGACCTATGAGAGCATCGTTGTCCCCGGCGCCTTTGAGATCCCGGCGGCGATCCGGACGGTCGCGCGCGCCGCCCAGCGTTTTGACGGATTTGCCGCGCTCGGCTGCGTGATCCGCGGCGAGACTACGCATTACGAGCATATCTGCGTCGAGAGCGCGCGCGGCTTGCAGGAGCTGGCGGTGCGCGACGGGCTCGCGATCGGCTATGGCATCCTGACCTGCGAGAACGAGGCGCAGGCGCTCGCCCGCGCCGCGCTCGACCGGCGCGACCATGGCGGCGCCGCAGTGCGCGCCTGTCTGGCGATCGTCGAGCTGAAGCGGCATTTCGCGCAGGCTGGCGCATGACTGCGTCGTCGGACGGCGAGCCGCGGCAACGCAGCGGCAGCCGCCGGCGCAGCGTCGCCCGGCTTGCCGCGGTCCAGGCGCTCTATCAGCTTGAGGCCAACTCCGAGGCCGAGCCCGAGGCGGTGGTCAACGAATTTGTCCGCCATCGGTTTGGCGAGGAGATCGACGGCGACCGGCTCGGCGAGGCGGACCCCGCCTTTTTCGCCGATATCGTGCGCGGGGTTGCAGCCGACCAGGAACGCCTCGACGCCGAGATCTCGGCAAAGCTGGTCGAGGATTGGCCGTTGTTGCGGCTCGATTCGGTCTTGCGCGGGATCCTGCGCGCCGGCGCCTATGAATTGACGCACCGGCCCGACATTCCGCCGCGCGTCGCGATCAGCGAATATACCGCTGTTGCCTACGCTTTTTTCACCGGCAAGGAGCCGGGGATGGCGAACGGCGTCCTCGACCGCCTCGGCCGCAGCCTGCGGCCGACGGAAATGTAGCGGATGGCCGCCGGGGAGCCGGGCGAGTTCGAGCGCATCCGGCGCTATTTCGCGCCGCTCGCGGGGCGCGGCGGGCTCGGCCTTCTGGACGATGCGGCCTTGATCGAGTGCCGCGCCGGGCGGCACCTCGTCGTCACCGCCGATGCGATCGTCGCCGGCGTGCATTTCCTGCCGGACGACCCGCCGCACCTCGTTGCGAAAAAGCTGCTGCGCGTCAATCTCTCGGATTTGGCGGCGATGGCCGCCCGGGCGCTCCATTACCTCATTACGACCGCGCTGCCGCCGGCGCTCGGCGCCGAATGGGTCGCCGGCTTTGCCGAGGGGCTCGCCGCGGACCAGCGCCATTTCGGGGTAGAGCTTCTGGGCGGCAACTCGGTCGCGACCGCAGGTCCGGCGGTGCTGTCGTTGACCGCGATCGGCGAGGTCGAAGCCGGGCGCGAAATCCGGCGCAATGGCGCGCGAGCAGGTGACGACATCTGGGTGTCGGGCACGATCGGCGATGCGTTTTTGGGGCTCGGCGCGCGGCGGGGCGCCTATCCGCAGCTGACGGCCGAGGATCGGGCCGCGCTGATCGCGCGCTTTCAGGTCCCCGAGCCGCGTGTGGCGCTCGGCCCGGCGCTCGCCGGCATCGCGCATGCGATGATCGATGTCTCCGACGGGCTCCTCGCCGATCTCGGGCATATCTGCGAGACCTCGCGGGTCGCCGCGATCGTCGCGCTCGACACGCTGCCGCTGTCGGCGGGCGCGCAAAAATTGGCGGCGAGCGAATCCGGTCTCCGCGCGCAGCTTGCCACCGGCGGCGACGATTACGAGCTGCTGTTCACGGCATCCCCGGCCGACACCGAGCTGATCGCGGCCTTGTCGAAAAAGCTCGGGTTGCCGATCGCAAAAATCGGCCGGATCGAGGCTGGCGCCGGGGTGCGCCTCGTCGATGGCGAAGGCCGCACGATCCCGGTGGAGCATGCCGGCTGGCGCCATTTCTGAAGCCTCGCTCTCGCCCAATGCCCAGCGCATACTGCCGGGAACCCGACGGAGGGCGCGATCTTGCTGAACGGCCGGCATATCCTGTTGATCGTCTCGGGCGGGATCGCCGCCTATAAGAGCCTCGATTTGATCCGCCGGCTGCGCGAGCGGGGTGCCGCGGTGCGCTGCGTGCTGACCTCGGCGGCAAAGCATTTCGTCACTCCCCTCTCCGTCGCCGCGCTGAGCGAGGACAAGGTCTATGACGATTTGTGGTCGCTGACCGACGAAAGCGAGATGGGGCACATCCGCCTGACGCGGGAAGCCGATCTCGTCGTCGTCGCCCCGGCGAGCGCCGATCTGATCGCGCGTATGGCGGCGGGCCTCGCCGATGACCTGGCAACGACCGCGCTGCTCGCCTCGGACAAGCGGGTGCTGATCGCGCCCTCGATGAATGTGGTGATGTGGGCGCATCCGGCGACGCGGGCCAACCTCGCGACATTGATGGCGCGCGGGGTCGAGCGGGTGGGGCCCGGGCCGCAGGCGACCTCGCTTGCGGCGAAACCGGTGCCGGGCGGATGGCCGAGCCGCTGGAGATTATCGCTGCAATCGAGCGGATGGTGGCGGGCGAGGCGCTGCTCGCCGGTTGCCGCGCCCTGGTGACGAGCGGACCGACGCGCGAGCCGATCGACCCGGTCCGCTATATCTCGAACCACTCTTCCGGCAAGCAGGGCCATGCAATCGCAGCAGCCTTGGCCAGCCTTGGCGCCGAGACGGTATTGGTCTCGGGGCCGACGCAGGAATGGGCGCCGGCCGGGGTCAGGCTGGTGCCGGTCGAGACCGCGGCGGAAATGCTCGCTGCCTGCGAGGCTGCGCTTCCTGTCGATGTCGCGGTGATGGCGGCGGCCGTCGCCGATTGGCGGGTCGAGACAATGGCTGGGCACAAGCTGAAAAAAGACGGCAGCCGCCCGCCGGTGCTGCGCCTTGCCGAGAACCCCGACATTCTCGCCACAATCGCCGCACGCGGCAACGACCGGCCGCGGCTGGTCATCGGCTTTGCGGCCGAAACCGACGACATCGTCGAGAACGCCCGCAAAAAGCGCCTGCGCAAAGGTTGCGACTGGATCCTGGCAAACGATGTTTCGGCCGGCACCGGCACCTTTGGCGGCGACCGCAACACGGTCCATCTGGTCGATGCCCGAGGTGTGGAGGACTGGCCCGTCATGACCAAGCGCGAGGTCGCCTCCCGGCTCGCCCACCGCATCGCGGCGGCCCTCGCATCCCGCTCATGAAAGTCGAGCTGAAGATTCTCGACCCACGCTTGTCGGGTTGGGGTTTTCCCAATTGGGGCTCGGAATTGGCGGCGGGGCTCGATCTCCACGCCTGTATCGACGCCCCGCTGGCGCTGGAGCCGCAGGCGCCGCCGATCCTGATCCCGGCCGGCATCGCCTTTCGCATCGGCGACCCCGAGTGGTGCGCGCTGGTATTGCCGCGCTCCGGTCTCGGGCACAAAGAGGGGTTGGTGCTCGGCAACACGGTCGGTCTTGTCGACCCCGATTACGAAGGGCCCTGCCTGGTCTCGGCCTGGAACCGGAACCCCGCGGGCGGCGGGATCGCGATCCGCCCCGGCGAACGCATCGCCCAGCTCGTCTTTACCCGCATCGCGCGCCCCGAATTCACGGTGGTGTCGGCGTTCTCGGTGACCGGGGCACGCCGCTCGGGCGGGTTCGGCTCATCCGGTGTCGAGGCCGCTTGCCCGAAACCCTCGGGGCGGCGAAACTCGGGCTAACAAGACCGTGTCGGTCGGGGGAGGGCGAGGCGCGCGACATGGTTCGGCTGACCAAGAAGCTTCTTTTCGCCATCGAGGCGGTGCTCGACATCGCCTATAACGGCGGGCCGGCGCCGGTGCGCTCGTCCGAGATCACCGAGCGGCAGGGCATCCCGCGGCGCTATCTCGAGCCGGTGCTGCAGGAGCTGGTCCGGCACCGCATCCTGGTCGGTATCCGCGGTCCGAGCGGCGGCTATCGGCTGGCGCGCGAGCGGCGGCTCATATCCCTCGGCGACATCGTGCGCACGGTGCGCGCGCTCGAAACCGCCGAAGACCCGATCAGCGACCCGGCCGGCAGCGCTCTGGGCCATCAGATCGTACGGCCGCTGTGGCTCGAATTGCAGGACGAGATGATGCGCCGGCTCGATGCGCTGACGCTCGACGAGCTATGCGGCCGGGCTCATAGCGCCGGCATCGCGGTGCGCATCGTCGCGGGCGGCGATTTCGCTATCTGAGCCGTGGCGCGTCCGCGTTGCGCCGGAGCCACGGCGCGCCTACATCGACAGCGAAAACGGCGGTTGGGAGATAAGGCCCGATGGACGATATCGGCACGACAAGGCCGCAACGCGCTGAATTTCGCGGCCGGGTCTACAACAGCATCACCGATACGATCGGGGCCACCCCGCTGGTGCGGGTGCACCGGCTGGCGCAGCAGGCTGGGGCCAAGGCCGACATCCTCGCCAAATGCGAATTTTTCAACCCGCTGTCCTCGGTCAAGGACCGCATCGGCGTGTCGATGATCGACGCCGCCGAGGCTGCCGGCCGGATCAAGCCCGGCACCGTGCTGGTCGAGCCGACCTCGGGCAATACCGGGATCGCGCTCGCTTTTGTCTGCGCCGCCCGCGGCTATCGCCTGATCCTGACGATGCCCGACAGCATGTCGACCGAGCGGCGCAAGATGCTGCTGCTGCTCGGCGCCGAGCTCGAATTGGTCCCGGCGGCGCAAGGCATGAAGGGTGCGATCGCCAGAGCCGAGGCGATCGTTCGCTCGCTGCCCGATGCGTTCATTCCGCACCAGTTCCAGAACCCGGCCAATCCCGAGATCCATCGCCGCACCACCGCCGAGGAGATTTGGAACGACACTGGCGGGAAGGTCGATGTGGTGGTCAGCGGTGTCGGCACCGGCGGCACCTTGACCGGTGTCGGCTCGGTGCTGAAGCCGCGCAAGCCCGGGCTCAAGATGATCGCGGTCGAGCCCGAGGACAGCGCGGTCCTCTCCGGCGGGCCGCCCGGCTCGCAGCGCATCCAGGGCCTCGGCGCCGGCTTCATCCCCGACGTGCTCGACACCGCTCTGATCGACGAAATCGTGCGCATCGGCAACGACACCGCCTTTCGCGTGGCACGCGAGGCGGCCCGGCTCGAAGGTCTCGCCGTCGGCATTTCCTCGGGTGCGGCCCTCGCCGCGGCGCTCGAAATCGGCGCCCGGGCCGAGATGGCCGGCAAGACGCTGGTCGTCGTATTGCCGGATTTCGCCGAACGCTATCTCTCGACCGCCCTCTTTGACGGCATCTGAGGAGCCGCCCGATGGAGCTGAGCGAGGCGCAGTTCCAGCGCTACGCCCGTCACCTGATCCTCGATGAGGTCGGCGAGGAGGGTCAGGCGAGGCTGCTCGAATCTCGGGTCCTCGTCGTCGGCGCCGGTGGGCTCGGCTCGCCGATGCTGCTCTACCTCGCCGCCGCCGGGGTCGGCACGATCGGCGTCGTCGATGACGATCGCGTCGACTTGACCAACCTCCAGCGCCAGATCGTGCACATGACCGAGCGCGTCGGCGCGCTCAAGGTCGAGAGCGCCCGCACCACCTTGGCCGCGATCAACCCCGAGGTGCGGGTCGAACCATATGCCTTGCGACTCTTGGCGGAGAACGCCGCGGCACTGATCGACGGATACGACCTCGTCGCCGACGGCAGCGACAACTTCGCGACACGCTATCTGCTGACCGAGCTCTGCTATCGCCACAAAAAGCCGCTGGTGGCGGCGGCGCTGTCGCCCTTTGAGGGCCAGCTTTCGACCTTCCGGCCCTATCTCGGATCCGGCCACCCCTGCTACCGGTGCCTCTTCCGCGAGCCGCCGCCGCCCGATCTGGTGCCGCGCTGCGAAGAGGCCGGCATCCTCGGCGCCGTCGCTGGCGTGCTCGGCACCTTGCAGGCGGTCGAGGTGCTAAAGGAGCTCTTGGGTCTCGGCGAAAGCCTCGACGGCACGCTTCTTATCTACGACGCGTTGCGCGCACGCTTTCACTCGATCCGCATCGCCAAGGACCTCGACTGCCCGACCTGCTCCGCCGCGCTCGCTGCGGGATAGGGCAACGACGAGCTGGCGTATTGGCGTGGTATTGAAAGCGATCGACGATGCTCAAATAGCTGAGACTAGGGCGCCGGATACATGCGGGTTTTAATCGCCGCCAGCTGCGCGATCACCTGCGGATCGACGATCGGCGTGAACCGCGGCACCTTTTTGCCGTTCCGTTCAGCCGGCTCGAAGAACATGCGGAGCGGGCGCAGGTCGAAGAGGCCGCCGTTTCGGTAAGCATAGGCCTCCTCATATAATGGCCGGTAGACTTGCATGAACGCGTCATCGACCCGGCAATCACCTTCGGTGTGGTGGCCGACGCCATAAATATAATAGGCGTAATTGTTGAGCGGGCCCGTCGGGTCGTGCTTGAAGTGGTAGTAATAACCGGGCTCGGGCAGCTTTTCCGGCGGCGGGACATCGTAGGCCATGGCTCAAGCGAAGGATTCGGTCATCGCCGCATAGACGAGCGTGCGCAAATCGCGGCGCAGAGTCAGCCGCGCCGGGCTGCCGATCACCTGGGTCATGAACACGACGCAGAGGTCTTCCCGGGGGTCGATCCAGAACGCGGTCGCCGCCGCCCCGCCCCAGAAATATTCACCGAGCGAGCCGGGAAGCCGCGTCTTGGCGACATCGACATTGACCCCGCAGCCGAGCGAGAAGCCTACTCCGGCATAGCCCGACTCGCTGAACATGCCGGGCAGCGCCATATCGGCGATCTCGCGCCCGTCGGGCAGGTAATTCAGGCTGAACAATGCCACCGTCTTCGGGCTCAGGATCTGAACGCCGTCGAGTGTCCCGCCGTTCAGCATCATCCGGCAAAAGCGCAAATAATCGTGCGCCGTCGAAACGAGGCCGCCGCCGCCCAATTCGAGCTTTGGCGGGGTGGCGTAGGTGCTTTCGCGTGCATCGTCCTGGAGCTTGAGCCCCGAGCCGGACCCCTCGGGCTGATAGCAGGCGCTAAAACGCTCGGTCTTGTCCGGCGGCACCCAGAACGCGGTGTCGTTCATGCCGAGCGGCTCGAAGAGGCGAGTGCGCAGAAACTCGCCGAAGCTTATGCCGGAAAGCTTTTCGACGAGGTAGCCCAGGACGTCGATCGCCACCGAATAGTTCCACGCGGCCCCGGGCGAGAAGTCGAGCGGGATGCGCGCCAGCTGATCGACCATCTCGGAAAGCCCGCCCGGGGTCTGCCGGTCGGTCACCTTGGCCCGGCGATAGGCGGCATCGACCGCGCTGCGCATCATAAAGCCGTAGGTGAGACCGGAGGTGTGGGTCGCCAGATCGATCACCTTCATCGGCCGAGAGGTGGGCGTGGTCAGAAAGCCCGGCGGGGCGTCGGGCAACAGCGTCGGCATGCCGCTCGCATAGACGGCGAGGTCCCGCCAGGCGGGAATGTGGCTGTGAACCGCGTCGTCGAGGCCGATCAGCCCTTCCTCGACCAGCATCATCAACGCCACGGCGGTAATCGGCTTCGACATCGAATAGATGCGAAAGATCGCGTCCTCGCGCATCTTTTTGCCGCGCTCGAGGTCCATCTCGCCGCAAATGCCGGTATGGACGAGCTGGCCCCTGCGCCAGACATAAGTCAGCATGCCGGGCAGATAGCCGCCATCGACATAGCGGCGCTTCATGACCTCGTCGAGCCGCGCGAGCCGCGCCGACGACATGCCTACCGCTTCAGCCTTCATCCTCTCCTCCTCGGCGTGGCCAGCGCCGGAGCATAGGATCCCCGGCAGCCAAAGGCGAGCCTCCCGGCCGGTCTTGCGGGTGCTCGGCCGGACCGCCTAAGTTCAGCGCTGGCGGAGCGCGGGGCTTGGCAATGAACGACGCCGTTCCGGTCATCGACTGGCCGATTTGTGGCGGGCCGAGAGGGGGCGCTGGAAGCCGTTGCCTGCGGGGTGCGCAACGCGCTGACCACGGTCGGGTTTTTCGTGCTGACCGGGCATGACGTGCCGCCGGCTTTGATCGAGCGGACCTTTGCCGAAGCCCAGCGCTTTCACAATCTGCCGATGGACAAGAAGGTCGCGCTCAAGCTCAACCAGCACGTCAACGGCTACATGGTCATGGGCCGCTATGCGGTGCGCACCTCCGACCTCAACAACAACGACAAAGGCGATCTGAACGAGGCGTTCTTCGTCAAGCGCGAGCGGGCGGCCGACGACCCGCTCTTGTTGTCGGGCCGGCGCTTTGTCGGGCCGAACCAATGGCCGACAGAGGCGGACCTCCCCGGCTTCCGGGCGCATGTCCTCGACTATTGCGAGGCGATGGACCGGTTTGCCGGGCGCTTTTTGCAGGTGGTGGCGAGCGCCCTCGATTTGCCGCCGCACTGGTTCGACGACGCCTTCGAAGACAGCCAGTTCACGTGTCGCCTGTCGCACTACCCGCCGGTCGCGGCCGAAACCAACCAGTTCGGCATCGCCCCCCATACCGACAGCAATTTCATGACGTTTCTGCCGCAGAGCGAGGTTCCGGGCTTGCAGGTGCGGCTGCCCGGCAACGGCCCCTCGGGCGGCAGCTGGCTCGATATGCCCGTCATCCCCGGCTCGTTCGCGGTCAATTCCGGCGACATGCTGCACCGCTGGAGCAACGGCCGGCTCAAATCGACGCCGCACCGCGCCCTGCCGCCGGTCGGCTGCGACCGTTACGCAATCCCGTTTTTCCTCGGGCCGCGATTCGACCAGCTGATCGAGTGCCTGCCGACCTGCACCGGCCCCGGCAACCCGCCGCGCTGGCCGCCGATCACCTACGCCGCCTGGCAGCAATATTGGTACGACGCCAACTACGATCCCAAAAACCAACGCGACGTGGCATAGGCCGGTCGGCGCAGGCTATTCGCTGTAGTAATGGATTTCGTAGAGGAGGCAGCCGGCGTTTGACTTGAACGGACCGTGCACCGCGCCGGGCGGGCGGCAGGCATAGGTGCCGGCCGGGAAATTTTCGCCGCCTTTGCCTTCGGCGTCGTTGCCGACGGTCAGGTCGCCCGAGACGAGATAGACCTCCTCCCAATATTCGTGGACAAAGGGCGCAGTCGTGTAAACGCCCGGGGCAAAACGCAAAAGCCGGGTGCGGCTGCCGGTCTTGCGCGCTTCGTCGAGGCTGCCGGCCAGGATCTTCTGCTCGATGCCCGCGGGGTAGCCGGAAGGCGTCTCCCACCCGGCGTTCATATCGACGCGGTGAAATTCGAGATGGGGCTTCAAGGGCGGCATCGGCGCTCCTCCTGTCGCTTTCCCAGCCTGCCACAAGCGCTGCGATCCGAGAAGCCGGTTGGCTTTGGATACTGTCGGCCCGGTCGCAGACCGCCGCGGTCTACCGCGCCGGCGCGGGGCGCCAGGCGAAGGCGCGGGCTTCGAGGCGGGCGAAGACGGCGTGCTCCAGGATCAGCATCAGCACCACAAAGATGACGATCCAGGCCAGCACCTGGGTCATGTCGAACTGGCCGAACCAAAAGAAAAACATATAGCCGATGCCGTATTTGAGCCCAAAGGTCTCGGCCAATGCCACGATCTTCCAGGTCATGCCAAAGGCATAGCGAAAGGCGGCGAAGATATACGGCAACAGCTGCGGCAAATAAACCTTGCGGACCAGCAACGCCCGCGATGCCTTGAAGGTGACGGCCATGTCGATCAGCGACTTGTCCATCGCCTTCGCACCCTCGGCGATGTGGACCGCGACATAGGGTGTCACCACCGCCATGACCGCGACGAGCCCACCCGCTTCGCTAAAGCCGAACCACAGGACGGCGATAAAAACGACGAGGATCGTCGGCAGCGTCAGCAGGAGCGGGACCGCCATGCGCATCGAACGCTCGAACCGCCGGCTGAGGCCCATCGCGAGCCCGATGGCGGTGCCGACCAGCATCGAGGCAAAAAAGGCGATAAAGATCCGCGCCAAGGTCACGCCGATCTGAAACCAGGCCGATTTTCCCTGCGGCGTCGGGGTCGCGAGATCGTGCGCGATGGTCCGGGCGATCGCGAGCGGCCCGGGCAATATGTCGGGGTCGTGCATCAGCCGCGAGGCCGCCCACCACAAAAACAGCAGGACCAGGATCGAGCTGGCGCGCAACCCGGCGCCGGCAGCGCGCGAGATCATTCCGCACCCGCCTCGACGACGCTGAAAAACTCGCGCATCAGGGTTTTTTCCAGATCGAAAATCCGCGCGTCTTCGGGCTGGCGCGGCCGCGCAATATCGATCGCGACCTCCCTGAAAATCCGCGCCGGCCGGGTGCTCATCATGTAAATCCGGTCGGAGAGAAACACCGCCTCCGCCAAATCGTGGGTCACGAACAGGATCGTCGGCTTCGCCCGTTCCAGGATCTCGGTCAGATCGAACCGCATCTTCCGCGCGGTGATCGCGTCGAGATGGCTGAACGGCTCGTCCATCAAGAGAATGTCGGGCTCGATCGCCAATGCCCGCGCGACCGCCACCCGCTGCTGCATCCCGCCCGACAAATTCAAGGGATAGTTCCGCTCCTGCCCGGCGAGCCCGACCATTTCGAGGTATTTGCCGACCCGGTCGTTCCAGCCCTGCCGCGGGACGCGCTGCGCTTCGAGTACAAATTCGATATTGCCCTCGACCGTCAGCCAGTTGAGCAATCGCGGGCTCTGAAACACATAGCCGATGCGCGGCTGCGGGTGCCCGCTGCCGGTTCTGGCAGAAACCGCCACCGAGCCGGATTCATACGTCTCGATCCCGGCAACGATGTTGAGCAAGGTCGATTTGCCGCAGCCCGATGGACCGACGATGCTGACGAATTGGCCTTCCGCCACGCTCAGCGACACGCCCTCGATGACGACGAAATCGCCCACCGCCCCCGGCGCCGGAAACCGCTTTGTCAAATTGCCGACGGCAATGGCCGCGGGCGCCACAGCTCTCGGCTTAAGCGTCTGATCGAGGACGACCGATGCCATGTCCCGACGCCGCATCAGGTGGCGAATTGCTGGCGCCAGGCAAAGCTGCGCCGCGCCCACAGGCGAAACACGAAAAGATCGATCAGCACCATGACGACCATAAAGCTGACGCCCCAGGCGAGCATCATGTCGACGCGGGTGTCCTGAAACCAATAGATCAGCTCTTGGCCCACACCGTTGCCGGCACCGAACGCTTCGGCGACGAGCGCGATCTTCCACGACAGCGACAGCGCGATCCGCAGCGACGAGAATACATACGGCATCAGCTGCGGAACGAGCACCTTGCGCAATATCAGCCGGCGGTCGGCCCGGTAGACCTTGCCCATCTCCATCAGGTCTTTCTCGATCGCCTTGGTGCCCTCCCAGATGTTCATCGCGACAAACGGCACGACGATCAAGACGATCGTCAAAATCGCCGCGGCACCCGACAATCCGAACCACAAGACCGAAAGAAACGCCCAGCAGACCGCCGGAAAGCTCAACAAGACCATGATCCAGCTGTCGAAAAAGAGCTCGACGCCGCGCTTCAGCCCCATCGCGAGACCGAGTGCGGCGCCGATCGCCATCGAAACGGCAAACCCCTCGAAAATGCGGGCGAGCGTCTCGCCGATCACGACATAGGAGGCCGGGTCCGCATAGATCGCGATCATGCGCTCGGCGAGCACATCCGGTCCGGGGAAGAAGACCGGAAGGAAAAACAGCGAGACCCCCTGCCAGATGGCAAGGCCGGCGACAACCGGCATCGCCCGGCGCAGCAGCCCCGGCCGCGCCCCTTTCACCCTTGTTTTCCCGTAGCCTCGGGTTCCACCAGGAGCGCGTATTTCTGCTCGTCCGGCACCTTGTCGAGGACGCCGCGCGCCTTTGCCATTTCCAGAAACTGCCATTGGGCATCGACGGCTTTGCGGTCCCACCGGGTCATGAACATCCGCTTTGCCGCGAGCCATTCCTTATAAGCTTTGATCGTCGCCGGGTCGGTGACGCCGGCGAGCGTCCCGTGCGCTTTGACGGTGGCGTCCAAATTTGCCGGCTGCCGCAGCCAGCGGAAAAATTCCGCAGTCGCCTCGGCAAAGTCCTTCGCCCGTGTCGGGTCCGCTTCGACCCAGCTGCGCCAGGCGACGAGAGGGGCCGTCCACACGATCGGGTAGCCGGTCTTCTTTTTCCAATACTCGTTCGGGATAAAGATCGTGCGGAACTTGTCGGGCTGGGAGGCGGCCCTGATCGTGAACGAGCTGATGTTGATCATCGCATCGACGGTGCCGTTCGCCAGCAGCTTCAGCAATGCCGGCGCCGCGAGCTGCACCAGCTTCGCATCCTTCGCGATATCAAAGCCTTCGGCGTCGATGATCGCCGCCCGCGCTGCTTTGAACGAGCCCGCGCCGGTCGAGAAGGTGCCGAATTTCTTCCCGCGCAGGTCGGTGACCTTTTGGAAGAGCGAGTCGTTGCGGACGATCACATCCTCCATCAGGGTCAAGCCGCCGCCGATGATCGCCCAGTCCACCCCCTGGTTGATCTTTTCGATCGCATCGATGCCGGAATAGGTCGTCGCCATGCATTCCTTGCTCGGCAATCCGGCGAGAAACCCGGCAAACGGCCGCACATCGACCTCGAGATCGATCCCGTGCTTCTCGAAAACCCCGGCGTCCTTCGCCCCGAGCCAGCTCAAGACAAAGACGCTGTTTTCGGGGATGACGACCTTGACCGGATCGAGCGCCCTCGCCCTGGCGCGGGTGCCGACAGCGGCCGCGATCGGCACAGCGAGCCCGGAGGCCAGCATCGTCCTTCTGTTCAAGCGATCCTCCCAATTCCGGACATGTTTTCGTTTCTTTGCGGCGCGCCGAAGGCAGCGCCGGCCGGTCCTCACTCGCGGCTTTCACGGCCTCCGGGTTCGACGAGCAGCGCATGCTTCTGCTCGTCGGGAACCTTTTCCAAAACCCCGTGGCCCTTGGCCATTTCAAGGAACTGCCACTGGGCATCGACCGATTTCCGGTCCCAGGTGGTCAGAAACAGCCGCTTCTCGCCGAGCCATTTCTTGTAGGTGGCGGTTGCCGCCTCGCCTTTGATCCCGGCGAGGGTTCCGTATTTCTCGACCGCGACATCGAAGTTCTGCGGATCGCGCAGCCGGCGGAACGATTCCTCGGCGGCGGCGGCGAAGGCTTTGGCGCGCGGCACATCCTGTTCGACCCAGCTTCTCCAGGCAACGAGCGGCGCCGACCAGACGATCGGATAGCCGGTCTTCTTTTGCCAATAATCGTTCGGCGAAAAGATCGACCGGAACTTGTCCGGCGCCGAGGCCGCGTCGATCGTGAACGAGCTGGTATTGATCATCGCGTCGACCGAGCCGATTTCGACGAGCTTGAACAGCGCCGGCGGCGCCAGCTGCACGAGCCTTGTTTCTTTGGCGATATCGAAGCCGTAGGCGTCGATCAGCGCCGCCCGCGTCGCCTTGAGCGCGCCCGAAGCGGTCGAGAAGGTCCCGAGCTTCTTGCCGCGCAGATTCTCGATCTTCCTGATCGGCGAGTTGGCGCGGACGAACACCTCTTGAAACACGGTCAACCCGCCGCCGATGACCGTCCAATCCAGACCCTGGTCGATCTTCGCGATGGCTTCGAGCCCGGCATAGGTCGTGGCCAGGCATTCCTTGCTGGGCAAACCGGCGAGATAGGCGGCGAACGGCCGCACATCGACTTCGAGGTCGATCCCGTGTTTCGTGAACACGCCGGCATCCCGCGCCCCCTGCCAGCTCAAGACAAAGACGCTGTTTTCCGGGATGACGACCTTGACCGTTTGCAGCGCCGCCGCGGTCGCCCGCAGCCCGGCCGCCATCACGGGGAGAGCGAGCCCGGACAGCAATACCGACCTTCTGTTCATGCGGCCTCCCGGTTCTTGCTGTTCTTGATTTTGTCGGAGACAAAGCCGGCGCGCTGCACCGGTCCACCTCCGCCATCCATTATACCGGCAACGCCCGGTCTTGCGCCACCCGCAGCGCCTACGGCCGCTCGGGCAGCGGGTGGGTCATGTCTTCGGGGCGGACCCATTCGTCGAATTCGGCCCCGGTGACAAAACCCAGCTTTAGCGCCGCTTGGCGCAGGCTGATGTCTTCGTGATAAGCGGTCAGCGAAATTTTCGCCGCCTTTTCGTAGCCGATATGCGGGTTGAGCGCGGTCACCAGCATCAGCGAGTTTTCGAGATGCTCGGCGATGCGCTTTTCGTTGGGCTCGATGCCGCGGGCGCAGCGCTCGTCGAACGACAGCACCGCATCGGCCAAGAGCTCCGCCGATTCGATCAGATTGTGCAGCATCACCGACTTATAGACATTGAGCTGGAAGTTCCCTTGGCTGCCGGCAAACGCCACCGCCTGGTCGTTGCCGAACACCTGCACCGCGACCATCGTCAACGCCTCGCATTGCGTCGGGTTGATCTTGCCCGGCATGATCGACGAGCCCGGCTCGTTTTCTGGGATGTTCAGCTCGGCAATTCCAGCGCGCGGACCGCAGGCATACCAGCGCACATCGTTGGCGATCTTCATCAAGGCACCAGCCGCGGTGCGCAGCGCGGCACTCGCGTTGACCATCGCGTCATGCGCCGAAAGGGCCGCGAACTTATTCGCCGCGGCGACAAACTTCCACCCGGTCTCGGCCGCCACCAGCCGCGCCACGGTATCGCCAAACCGCGGATGCGCGTTCATGCCGGTCCCGACCGCGGTCCCGCCAATCGCCAGCTCCAAAAGGCCGGGCAAGGCGCGCTCGATCGTCGCCGTCGCGTCGTCGAGCTGCGCCACCCAGCCCGAAATCATCTGGCCGAGGGTCAAGGGGGTAGCGTCCTGCAAATGCGTGCGCCCGACCATGACGATGCCGGCATACGCCTCGGCCTTAGCGTCGAGCGTGTCGCGCAATGTGCGCAACGCCGGCAGCATCCGGCTGGCGACGACCTCGACCGAGGCGATGTGCATCGCGGTCGGGAAGGTATCGTTCGAAGATTGGCAGCGATTGACGTCGTCGTTCGGGTGGATCGGCTTTTTCGAGCCCATGACCCCGCCGGCGAGCTGGATCGCGCGGTTCGAGATCACTTCGTTGGCGTTCATGTTGGTCTGGGTGCCGGAGCCGGTCTGGAACACGACGAGCGGGAATTCGCTGTCGAGCTTGCCGTCGATCACCTCCTGCGCCGCCCGCACGATCAAATCGGCCTTTTCCACCGGCAATTCACCGAGCTCCAGATTGGCCTGGGCGGCGCATTTTTTCAGGATGCCAAAGGCGCGGATCACCGGCCGGCCCCAATGGAACCGGCCCACGCCGATCGGGAAATTCTCGATCGAGCGCTCGGTCTGCGCCCCCCAGAGGCGATGGCTCGGCACCCGGACCTCGCCCATCGAGTTGGTCTCGATCCGATAGCCCGGTGAATTGTCGTCCGGCATTGGCTCCCTCGACTAATGGTTCAGTCCGGCAAATCGAAAAACCGGCACCAGCCGTCGGGGCTGACGTCACCGGCGACGACGACACAGGCGCGCGGTGGCCGGAAGAGGGCGCACGCCGCACAGCTGAACCCGCCCTTGGGCCGGTCCTGATACCGCGCCTCCGACTTGCGACACCTTCTCCTCAGCCGCCGCGCTGCGTGCCGCTATGGCACCCCCGGCCATCGCCTGCAACAGCCCGCGCCGCGAGAGACCATCCGACCTCACCCTCGTCCAGCGCCCCGGCTTTTCCACATCCGTCGCCGCCGAAGATACGACAAACCCTGCACCCTGGCATCCCAAAAGCCCGCGGCACCCGGCGTCGTCAAGGAGATTGCGGCGGTGGCGTTCGGCCGCGCGCTGAGCGATCCTGCAGCAGCAAAGAGAGCACGAAAGAGAATTCCTATGCTGATCGTCGATGGACAAATCCATCTCTGGGAAAAAGGCACGCCGTCGCCGCACCACCGCCAGACGCCCTATTCGGCCGAGGAGGCGATCGCCGGCATGGATGCGGCCGGCGTCGACCGGGCGTTGATCCACCCGGTGCTGTGGGACCCGGATTCGAACGAGCTGGCGGAAGCGGCGGTGCGCAAATACCCGGACCGCTTTGCGATCATGGGCTGGTTTTATCTCGACGACCCGCAGGGTCGCGACCTCGTGGCGCACTGGAAGGAGCGGCCGGGGCGGCTCGGATTGCGGTTTTATACCAACGAGCGGCACCCGCAATCCTGGTTTACCGATGGCACGCTCGACTGGCTGTGGCCCGCAGCAGAGCGCGCCGGCGTGCCGATCTCGCTCGGGGCGGCAATGTTTCTGCCGACCGTCGGCCTGATCGCCGAGCGCCACCCCGGCTTGAAGATTGATCGTCGATCACATGGGCGTGCCGCGCGCCACAAAAGGCGAGGCGGCGTATCGGCTCCAGCCGGAATTGCTGGCCTTGGCCAAATACCCGAACGTCGCGGTCAAGGCGACCGGGCAAGCCGGCTACGCCGAAGACCAATACCCGTTCAAGAGCCTGCATCCGCACCTCCGGCGCTGCTTCGATGCCTTCGGCCCCGAGCGCATGTTCTGGGGCACCGACATCACCCGGATGCCGTGCTCCTGGGGCCAATGCGTGACCCTCTTCACGCAAGAATTGCCGTGGCTCAAAGGCCGCGACCTCGATCTCGTCATGGGCGAAGCCCTGTGCAGCTGGATCGGCTGGCCGCTTCCTGCCGGCAGAAGGTGACGCGATCGGAAGCGCAAATGCTCAACGTTCCTCGAGACCAACGTTAAGGATCTGTGCGTCGAGCTCGCGCGTCAGGGAAAGATCAACAACGGTTGGGGTGATGGCGCCCGTAAGCCCAACAATTCGACGAAGATCACCTTGATCAAAACCTAAGGGGAGGCAATAAATTCTAACTCGTGTCTTCCGGCGTGCCGGAGAACCAGCGGCGGGGGCGGTCCGGCCAGCAAATGGCGGTGTCGTAGAGCGGCGTCCCGCGTCATGATCCCTCGTGCGCCCCTTCCATTCCCAGACGCGGCCACGCGTCGGAAGATCAAGCCGCCTTCTTAACGTCGGTTTGCGGAAAATCGGCGCCCTTGAACAGGAGCGGCAGGTCGCCGCGTTTGGCGAGAGCATACGAGGCGCAGTCGCCGAGATTGAGGGTGGCGGGGTGGCGGCCCCTGCCATAGCGCAGAAAGACGGTTCGCGCCGCTTTGGCGAGCTCGGCATCCTGCTCCACGATCTCGATCCCGGCCCGAGCGATCAGCGCATCGAGCTCGGTCCACGAGGTCGTGTCGCCGCTGCGCCCGGCCAGCACCATGCTGATTTCCAGAAAGCTCACCGAGGAGAGGACGCAGCCTTCCGCATTGGCGACGATCCGGAGAAAATCATCCGCCTCCGGCTCGCGCCGCAGAATCGCGATCAGCGCCGAGCTGTCGACAACGATCACCTCGGCAGGCCGTTCTCGTCATAGAGATCGGCATCGGTCAACAGCGCCCAGCCCGTGAGTCGGGCCGCGCTCCTCAGGCTGATTGCCCGCAGATCCTCGTAGAGAGCCCGCGCGTCCGGCTGTGCCGCATGGCGGCGGCGGACCCCGTCGGGAATGAATTCCGCGCCGGCCTTTTCGAGAACCCAGCGAACCTCGGCAACAGTGTCGGGAGCGACCCGCTCGCCAGCTTTTCCGGTCTCGATGCGGCGGATGGTGACAACCGAGACCTGGGCGCGTCGGGCAAGCTCCGCCTGTTCGAGGCGCAGCAGAGCACGGGCGGCGCGGATCTGTTCGGGAGTAATCTCCATGAGCGAAAGATATCACCTCGGAACGCTTTCGTTCAAGGCGGCAACGGCAAGACGAGGCGGCGCCGGCGCTCAGGCCTTCGGCGACCAGTTGTAGACGCGGCTTAGCGTGCCGCCCATCAGCTTGCCGCGGTCGCTGTCGGAGAGGCGGTCGGCGAGGCGGAAGGCATCGACGCCCTCGGCGTAGGTCAGCAATTTGATCGCGCGGGTCCAGTCGGTGCCCCACAGGCAGCGGTCGAGGGTGAAGGCGTCGAAGATGCGCCCGACCGGCTCCCAGATGTCTTTGTACGGGAACTTCTCGTGCGACAATGTGCAGGCGCCGGTGATCTTGATCGCGACATTGGGATAGGCGGCGAGCGCCAGCACCTTTGGCAAATCGGCCCAAGGCTCGGCCGGCGGCGGCGGTGCGAAAGGCTGCTTTATGCCGAGGTGATCGACGACGAGGCGCGTGCTCGGGTTGCGCGCCGCCAATTGTGCGGCCTGCTCCAAATGGCCCCAGCATAAGAGGTTGACCGCCAGCGAGTGCTTTGCTGCCGCCGCCAGCACCCGGTTGACCCCGGGATTGGCCGGATCGGCCGAGGCATCGTCGCGCATGATGACCCGGACCCCAACCGTGCCCTTTTTCGCCTTCCAGTCGGCGATGTTGTCGGCAATCGCGGGATCGTTCGGATCGACCGGCTTGACCAGACCAAACCGGTCCGGGTGCTTGGCCACAACTTCGAGGACATAGCTCGGGTCGTAACGGTACATCGAGTAGGGCGACACCAGCACCGCGCCGTCGACCCCGACCGCGTCCATCGCCACCACCATCTGGTCGCCGGTTATCTCCTTTGGCCCGACCAGCGTGCCGGCCCAGGGCCGGCCCGGATGGTTGCGCTCATAGGAATGCACCTGGGCGTCGATTATCGGCGAAGCGGCGGCGCGGGCGGCGCGCGGCAACAGCCCGGCGGCGGCGACCGTCCCGGCAGCGGCGGCACAGATGAATTCGCGGCGATGCAGGCGTTGCGGCATCGGTAATCCCCCTCGACCTAATTGAGACGGCAGCTCTGCGACGACCGCCGATGGATCGTCGGCACGGCCCCTAATTGTAGATCCACTCCCGTTCGAAGCGCGCGAAGCAGTCGCGCTCGCCAGGCATTTTGACCCAGCCGGCCAAGAGGCGCGGTGTCGCCAGCAGCAGCCGGTCCTTCAGATGGGTCGAGTTGAGCCCGTATTCCTCAAACGTCGATACCGTGATCTTCTGGTTGTGCGGGTCGTCCTGAAAGCGGCTGGCGCAGAGCGCCACGGTTTCCATATAGGGCCGGCGGTCGGCGCCCGAGGCGAGATAGGCATGCGCCACCGCGGTCGATTTGGCGCAGTCGAGCGCCATGATCGCGCCGTCGAGCTCGCCGAGCAGCGCCTGCGGCATGCGGCCGTTGCCGTCATAGCCCGCGATCTCGCCCTCGATCACCGAGCTGACGAGATTGTTCTCGTGCGCCACGTCGTTGATGAAGTTCGCCATCAGGTAGAGGATGCGCGCCTTGTAGGGGCTCTTGCTGTGGCGCAGCCAATTGTTGGCGACGTTGCAATAATCGAACGGGTGCTGGCCGTTGGTGAATTGGCGCGCGACTGTGGTGCGCAGGATCAGCTCGGCGGCGGCGAGCTGGATCGTGTCGCCGAGGCTCCGGATCGACATCCCGTTCTTCAGGTGACCGGTGATCAGCCGCCACACGGTCTCGCCGTCCGCCAGCATCATCTGCTGGACCATGTCTTCGACCTGAGCCGGCGAAAGCGGCGTCTTGTTCTTTTCTTCGAGACCCTTGCCGGCATCCTCGAATTCGGCGCCGACCAGCACCGAGACGGCGTCGTAGAGCGAATAATAAAGGGGCCCCACCGCCATGTCGGGGACGCCCATATAGAAGACGCCATGCGACTTGTCCCAGCCGATATAGTTGGCGAGGTCGGTGACGGCGCGGGCACGGATCGCCTTGTGGCCGGTGTTGCGCGCCTTGCGGCCGATCACGGTCTCCTGGATGTCGATCAGGCCGAGAAATTCGATCGTGTCCTGCAATCCCCGGCGCGCGTCCGGCTCTTCGGCAAGGCCGAGGAACAGGGCGTGAGCGCGCTTCGAATCGCCGGTCATCGTCGCGACCATGTAGGAGTGCAGCCGTTCGTCGAGCGTGCCGGCTTCCCTGACCGGACGCGCATCGTCGAGCCACACGGCCGGGCCGCAAGCGGGCGGCGGCACCTGGACGCCCTTCATCGTGGCGTAGCGGCCGGGGTACTTGAACAGCAGCTGGTTCCAGATATCGAGCCCGGCGCCGATGTACCAGACACTCTGCAACAGCGGCAGCAGCCGGTATTTCTCCGGCAGATAGGGCATCAGATAGGTCGAGGCGCGCAACCCGAGCAGCGTGTGGTCGTTGTTGGTCAGCGCAATATTGCCGTCCTTGATGTTGATGTGGCAGGGCACGTTGACAAACGGCGCCTCCGCCGCGGCGACGATGCTCAAGGCGTCGCCGATCGAGCGCCCGTCGCGCACGACCATCCCGTAAAACAGATCGGCCGTGCGCGGCTGGTCGCGTTCGAGGATCGCCTCGGTCAGCTGATCGAAGGCCTTGTCTTCGCGAAACGCGTCTCTGTTGCGGAGCATCGGCGTTTATCCCCCTGACGGCGGTCTCGGTTGGCGATTAGCGTAATGCCCGGCGACAACTCCGGTAAATAAACGCGGGGCTACAGGCTGCCATGCGCCGCGCGCCCGTCCGCCGCGCAACCGAGACGGCCACGGCTGTATTTTGCGCCTCGGGCAGGGCGTGGACCGGGTGCTTTGTCGCAGATCGTCGGCGCCGGCAATCGTCGGTCGGCGACTTCTGCCTTTTGCGGAGATCTGCAACCCGGCTGTCGCGGGGGGTGGTGGGGATCGCTGCGCCCGGCCATCCTGGGGCCCTTGCCGATACGGGAAGCAAAGCTATATTCGGCGCCCGCCCCTTGGATAAATCCTACGCATGACCCAAGCCACGATCGATGTCGCCGGGATCGGCAATGCGATTGTCGATGTGATCGCTCAGGCCGACGAGGCGTTTCTGGGACGCGAAGGATTGGCAAAGGGGGCGATGACCCTGATCGACGCCGAACGCGCCGACGCGCTCTATCGAAAGATGGGGCCGGCGATCGAGGCGTCGGGCGGCTCGGCGGGCAACACGATGGCGGGGATCGCCTCGCTCGGCGGCAACGGCGCCTATATCGGCAAGGTCCGCGACGATTTTCTGGGCGGCGTGTTCCGCCACGATTTGACCGCGCAGGGCGTGCGTTTCGACACGCCGGCCGCGGCGAGCGGGCCCGGCACCGCGCGCTGCCTCGTCTTCGTCACGCCGGACGGGCAGCGCACGCTCGCCACCCATCTCGGCGCCTGCGTCGAGCTCGGTCCCGCCGATATCGACGCCGACATCCTGGCTGCCGCGCAAATCACCTATCTCGAAGGCTATCTGTTCGATCCGCCCAAGGCGCAAGCGGCGTTCCGCAAAGCGGCCGAGATCGCCCACGCCGCGGGCCGGCGCGTCGCGCTCTCGTTGTCCGATCCGTTCTGCGTCGAGCGCCACCGCGCCGCTTTCCGCGACCTCGTGCAAGGCCACGTCGATATCCTCTTCGCCAACGAGGCCGAGATCTGCGCGCTCTACGAGACCGCCGATTTTGCCGCCGCCGCCCGCGCCGTCGATGGCAACGTCGCGATCGCGGCCCTGACCCGCAGCGCCGCCGGCAGCGTGATCCTGTCGGCCGGCCAGGAGCACCGCGTCGCCGCCGATCCGGTCGCCCGTGTCGTCGACACCACCGGCGCCGGCGATCTCTATGCCGCGGGCTTTCTGCACGGCTTGACCCGCGGGCTCCCGCTCCCCATCTGCGGCAGGCTCGGCAGCCTCTGCGCCGCCGAGATCATCAGCCATGTCGGCGCCCGGCCCGAACGCCGGCTGGCCGAGTTGGCCGCTGCCCGGCTGCGCTGTAAATCTGCTGTAGAACCAGCAAAACGCCAACATCCGCCGCCCGCGCCCTTCGGGGCGCGGCATTGTTTAGAAGCCATGGACATCCGCAACATCGCCATCATCGCCCATGTCGATCACGGCAAAACGACCTTGGTCGATGCGATGCTGCGTCAATCGGGCGCCTTCCGCGCGAACCAGCAGGTGGCCGAGCGTGCGCTCGATTCGAACGAGCTGGAACGCGAGCGCGGCATCACGATCCTGGCCAAATGCACCTCGATCGAATGGGCCGGCACGCGCATCAACATCGTCGATACCCCGGGCCACGCCGATTTCGGCGGCGAGGTCGAGCGCATCCTGAACATGGTCGACGGTGTCCTTCTGCTGGTGGATGCCGCCGAGGGGCCGATGCCGCAAACCAAATTCGTGCTCGGCAAAGCGTTGCGTCAGGGCCTCGCACCGATCGTCGTGATCAACAAGATCGACCGGCCCGATGGCCGCCCGGTCGAAGTGCACAACGAGATCTTCGACCTCTTCGCCGCTCTCGACGCGAACGAGGCGCAGCTCGATTTCCCGACCCTTTTTGCCTCCGGCCGCAATGGCTGGGCCGCCGCCAGCCTCGACGCGCCGCGCAGCGGTCTGGCACCGCTCTTCGAGCTGATCCTCGCCCACGTGCCGCCGCCGCGCGCCGAGCAGGACGCACCCTTTGCGATGCTGGCGACAACGCTCGACTACGACCCCTATCTCGGCCGGGTATTGATCGGGCTCATCCATTCGGGTGCTGCACGGCTCAATATGCCGGTCAAGTCGCTGGGCCGCGACGGCCGCGTCATCGAGGAGGCGCGGCTGACCAAATTGCTGGCGTTCCGCGGGCTCGACCGGCGCCCGATCGAACATGCGGAAGCAGGCGACATCATCGCTGTCGCCGGGCTCGGCCTCACCACCGTCGCCGACACGATCTGCGCGCCCGAGGTGACAGCGCCGCTCCCCGCCGACCCGATCGACCCGCCAACCTTGGCGATGACCTTTCTCGTCAACGACAGCCCGCTCGCCGGCCGCGAGGGCAGCAAGGTCACCTCGCGCATGATCGGCGAGCGCCTGTTTCGCGAGGCCGAGGGCAATGTCGCGATCACCGTCGCGCGCAGCCCCCAGACCGACGCCTTCGAGGTCGCCGGGCGCGGCGAGCTGCAGCTGGGCGTGCTGATCGAAACGATGCGACGCGAGGGGTTCGAATTGGCGATTTCGCGCCCGCGCGTGTTGCTCAAGACCGACCCGGAGACCGGTCGGCGGCTCGAGCCGATCGAGGAGATCGTCATCGATGTCGACGAGGAATTCGCCGGGATCGTCGTCGACAAGCTGAGCCGGCGCCGCGCCGAGCTCGCCGAGATGCGCCCCTCGGGCGGCGGCAAGCTTCGCCTCGTGCTGTTCGGCCCAACCCGCGGCCTGATCGGCTACCACGGCGAGTTTCTGACCGATACCCGCGGCACCGGCGTCTTGAGCCGCCTGTTCCACGGCTGGGCGCCCCATAAAGGGCCGGTCGAGGGGCGCAACAACGGGGTCCTGGTCTCGACCGCGCAAGGGGCGGCGATCGCCTATGCGCTGTGGAATTTGGAAGATCGCGGGCCGATGTTCATCGAGCCGGGCACGCCGGTCTATCAGGGCATGATCATCGGCGCCCACACCCGCGGCAACGATCTCGACGTCAATCCGCTGAAGGGCAAGCAGCTGACCAATATCCGCACCACGTCCAAGGACGAAGCGGTGCGGCTCGCTCCGCCGCAGCCCATGGGCCTGGAGCAGGCGATCGCCTATATCGTCGAGGACGAGCTGGTCGAGGTCACACCGAAATCGATCCGGCTCAGAAAGCTCCTGCTGGACCCCAACGACCGCCGCCGCGCCGCGCGCGCCGCCGCAGAGTAGCAATTTGCCGTGGGACGCCCGGCGCCCATGCCCTAAAGAAAACACAAGGGATCACGGCGGAAGCTCCCCCCGGAGCATAAACAGACGAAATTTTGACGATTGATCGCCTATCTGTCGCGGCTACCGATGTCCTGTTGCTGCCGTTGCGCGTTTGAGTTGTTCAAGTCCGGGGTAGCATCGCCAATAGCGATAGGTAGGAGCCGCCGAGATGAACATCGCCAGCATCGTCATTTGGTCGGGCTTTAGTGTCGCTGCAGCGCTCATTCTGTTCGCCGTTTGAGAGCACACCGTCGGGCGAGCGAGAGCCGAGGGCTCGTTCAGCCGTGTCGATGGGCCGGCCGCTGCGGGCAAAGGCGCCGCACCCGCCGCGAAGCCGATCATGGGAGACAGCAATGCTCGATGAGATCTCCGCCCACCGTCGCCGCAGCTCTTCGATCGGGACCGCCCCGCGCGAGACGGCGATTGCGGCCTTATGGCGCGAGCGCATGCGGCTCCGCGAAAAGGCCGACATGCTCAACCAAACGTGGCAACGGATGTTTGCGGCGCTTCCGGAAGACGTCCGCAAGCCCTATGCCCAGCCGCGCGATCCGGCCGACCGGGAATATTTCGACGATTGTCGCTTTTATGCCGAATCGGAGATCGGCAACGGCGGGGTGCTGGTCAGAAATGCGCTGGCGCAGCACAGCTCCAACGCGGCAGCTATCCCGGCCGCGCGCCGCGAACGCCTGGTCGCCGAATTGACAGCAGACCTCGCGGCGGCGAAGGCCCGCAGCGAGGCCGAGCAAGACCGGGCCGGGCTCGCCACCCTGGAAAACGAGGAGGGCGCGCTCAACCGCCAAGCCGACGCGATCGGCGAAAAAATCGCCACCATGCAGGCGTCCTCGATCGGCGACGCGCTGGTGCAGATGGAGCTGTTTGCCGAAGGCTTTTTCGACGAGCCGGGGTTCGATTACGGCGAGCGGGCGCTGTTCGAAAAGATCATGACCGGCTTGCGCGCCATGGCCGAGGGGGTTGCGCCAGCCGAGTGACGTGCCTTGACAGGGTCGGCGCGCGGCGGCGTAAATGCCGGCGCGGGCGCGTAGCTCAGCGGGAGAGCACACCCTTCACACGGGTGGGGTCACAGGTTCAATCCCTGTCGCGCCCACCACGGCCACGCGATAGCGCCAAGGCCGATAGAGGCGCGTAGCTCAGTGGCAGAGCGCTCCTACCACATGGGAGAGGTCAGGGGTTCGATTCCCCTTCGCGCCTACCAGCTCGCAGCATCGGGAGCTGCGAACGTAGCATCGAGCGCCGCCCTCGACTGGTCGAAGCCCGGCCGTCCGCCACCCTCTCGACCGCGCCATCGGCCCGGCGTAGGCTCCCCGCTTCGCGGTTTGCGGAGGCGACATCATGCAAATCACAAGGATCGGGGATTTCGAGGTCCATCGCGTCACCGAATATGAAGGGCCGTTTTTTCCGGCCTCGGAGTTTTTTCCCGATTTCGACCCCGAAGTGGTGCGCGCCAACGCCGATCTCCTGGGGCCGCAGCTGATCGATCCGGCGACCGGTCGGCTGGTCTTCAGCTTCCACAGCTTTGTGATCAAGACCGGGCATCACACAATCCTCGTCGATTCCTGTCTCGGCAACGACAAGGAGCGCCCGACCCGGCCGCAATTCCACCGGCTGCGCAGCAACTACCTCGCCGATCTGAGACAAGCCGGGGTCGAGCCCGAGGCGGTCGATTATGTCATGTGCACGCATCTGCACTGGGACCATGTCGGCTGGAACACCCGGCTCGACAACGGCCGCTGGATCCCGACCTTTCCGAACGCGCGCTATGTCATGGCCAGCCGCGAATACGCGCATTGGGAAAACTTACACAAGGCCGGCGAGGATTCCCCGCACCGCCGCGCTTTTGAGGACAGCGTTCTGCCGGTGGTGCGCACCGGGCAATCGCAGCTGGTCGACGACGATTTCGCGCTCGAAGACGGGCTCTGGTTCGAGCCCGCACCCGGCCACACCCCGGGCAATGTCGTGATCCATGCCCGCTCGGGCGAGGACCGCGCGGTCTTTCTGGGCGACGTGCTGCACCACCCGCTGCAATTGATCCGGCCGGAATGGTCCACGATCGCCTGCACCGACCCGGACCTCTCGCGCACGACACGCACCCGGCTCGTCGAAGAGCACGCCGCGGCCGGCACCCGGCTGCTGCCGGCGCATTTCCCGACGCCGACCGCGGGCCGCATCCGCCGCCACAACAGCAGCTATCGCTTCGATTTCGAAGAGTGATCCCGCGCGACAAAAGACGTGATCAGCACACGTCTTCGTCTTGGCCGGACTTGTTCCGGCCATCCACGCCTTAAACCGGAAAAGACGTGGATACGCGGGTCAAGCCCGCGCAAGACGAATTCGTCAGACGCCTGGTGAGATGAAAAACAGATCCCTAAGAGGACCGTAATGACCAAGATGACGGGAGGCGGGGCGCTGGTCGAAATGCTGCGCCGCAACGGCGTGGACACGGTCTTCGCGCTGCCGGGGGTGCAGAACGATGCCCTCTTTGTCGCCTTCTACGATGCCGGCGAGGCGCTGCGGATAATCCACACCCGCCACGAGCAGGGTGCCGCCTACATGGCTTTCGGCTATGCGCGGGCCACCGGCAATGTCGGGACCTACGCCGTCGTGCCGGGGCCGGGGCTTCTCAACACGACGGCCGCCCTCGCTACCGCCTATGCGACAAACGCGCCGGTCCTGTGTGTCAGCGGCCAGGTGCCGTCCGACATGATCGGACGCGGCTTTGGCCTTTTGCACGAAATCCCAGACCAGCTCGGCATCCTCAAAAGCCTGACCAAATGGGCCGCGCGGATCGACCACCCGACGCAAGCCAGCCATCTCGTCAACGAGGCGTTCCATCAGCTGCGCACCGGCCGGCCGCGCCCGGTCGGCCTCGAGATCGCACCCGATATATTGGCGCTCGCCACCGAAGTGACATTGCCGGCGCCGGCCGCGACGCCGCCCGTCCTCGAACCCGACCCCGAGCTGATCGGGCGCGCGGCGGGGCTCCTCGCCGCCGCCAAAAACCCGCTGATCTTTATCGGCGGCGGTGCGGTCGAAGCGGGCGAAGAGGTGCTCGCCGTCGCCGAGATGCTGCAGGCCCCGGTCGTCAGCTTTACCGGCGGCAAGGGCATTTTGAGCGACCGCCATTATCTGGCGCAATCGGCGCTCGCCGGCCACGAATTGTGGCGCACCGCGGATGTCGTGCTCGCGGTCGGCACGCGGCTGCATCAGCCGCAATTGCGCTGGGGCACCGACCGCGACCTGACATTGATCCGGATCGACATCGACCCTGTCGAAATCACCCGTTTTTTCAAGCCCGGCCTCGGCATCGTCGCCGACGCCAAGGCGTCGCTCATCGCACTCCACCGCGCCCTCGACCGGCTTGCGCCCAAACGCGCCTCGCGCCGCGACGAGCTCGAAGCCCTCAAATCCCGCACCCTCGCCCACCTCGCCGAGCGGCTTGGCCCGCAATGCGAATATTTGCAGGCGATCCGCGCCGAATTGCCGGATGACGGCATCTATGTCGAAGACTTGACCCAGGTCGGCTATGTCGGCCGCATGGCGTTTCCGGTTTACCGGCCGCGCAGCTATATCCACAGCGGTTATCAGGGCACGCTCGGCTTCGGTTTCGCGACCGCCCTCGGCGCCAAGGTCGGCCGGCCCGATCTGCCTGTCGTCTCGGTCTCGGGCGATGGCGGCTTTATGTACAACGTCCAGGAATTATCGACTGCGGTGCGGCACGGCATCGATATCGTCGCCATCGTCTTTGCCGACGGCGCTTTCGGCAATGTGCGGCGCATGCAAAAGGAGGATTACGGCAATCGGCTGATCGGTGTCGATCTCCTGAACCCGCAATTCCCGAAAATGGCCGAGAGCTTTGGTGCGGCCGGGGTGCGCACGACGAGCCCCGCCGGTCTGCGCGTCGAGCTCGCCGCCGCGTTGAAGCGCCGCGGCACGACGCTGATCGAGGTCGCGGTCGGCGAGATGCCGGACCCGTGGAAGGTGCTGATCCCGCCGCGCATCCGCGGGCTCCGCTAGCGAGAGGTGGGGAGCATGGTCGATGCGGCAAAGCTTGCGGCGCTGCGCGCCAAGTATGAGGGGGCAAAGGAAACCGAGATTGCACCCGAGCGGTTCCGAAAGCCGCTCTCCTTGGTCTTCGGCAGCGCCTATCGCCGGGCAATGCCTTACGCCGGGGTTTCGAGCTTGCTCGATGCACCCTATCGCCCCGACGCTCCGGGGCGAGCGGATTTCGCCGGGCTCGACGTGGCCCTTGTCGGCGTCCCGATGGATTTGGGCGTCACCAACCGGCCGGGCGCCCGCTTTGGCCCGCGCGCGGTGCGTGATGTCGAGCGCATCGGCCCGTACAATCATGCGCTCGGCGTCGCCCCTGGAGGCGAATGCGCGGTCGCCGATATTGGCGACGTGCCGATGCGGTCGCGCTACAGCCTCGACCAGTCGATCGAGGACATCGCGCTCTTCTACGACCGTATCCGCGCTGCCGGAGTGCGGCCGCTTTCGGTCGGCGGCGACCATTCGGTGACTTATCCAATCCTGAAATCACTCGGTGCCGAGCGGCCTTTGGGCCTCGTCCATATCGACGCTCATTGCGATACGATGGGCGAGATCGACGGCTCGAAATTCCATCATGGCGGCCCGTTCCGTCAGGCAGTGCTGGCGGGCGCTCTCGACCCCGAACGTACAATCCAGATCGGCATCCGCGGCCCGGCCGAAATCTTCTGGGGCTTTTCGTATGAATCGGGGATGACCGTATTGCATATCGAGGATGTGGACCGGCTCGGCATCGCCGGCGTCGTGGAAAAGGCGCGCGCGGTCGTCGGCGACGGGCCAACCTACATTTCGTTCGATGTCGACGGGCTCGACCCGGCCTATGCCCCCGGCACCGGCACGCCCGAGGCCGGCGGCCTCACCCCGCGCGAGGCACAAGCGATCCTGCGCGGGCTGAAGGGCCTCGACATCGCCGGCGGTGACGTCGTCGAGGTCGCCCCGCAATACGACCCGACCAGCAACACCGCGATGGTCGGCGCGCAAATGCTGTTCGAGCTGTTCTCGCTCATCGTCCTCGGTGCAAATTTCCGCCGCCGCTAGCGCGCAGCGCCACACGCTGCCGCATCGACCGTGAACCCGTAGAACCGCTGCGGGTTGTCGAAAAATATCTTGCGCTTGAATTCGGCCGAAATGTCGTTGCGGTCGGCTAAATGCGCTACCGCGTAGGGAAACTCGCCGTCCCAATGGGGATAGTCGGAGGCAAAGAGGATATTGTCCTCGGGGAAGAAATCCGGGACATAGCGCAATGTCTTCTCCTCCGGCTCGCACGACACGAACACCCGCCCGCACGCCATGTATTCCGATGGCTTCGCTTTCAAGCGCGGCGCGTCGAAGCGACGGAATTCGTGCTCCTCGTCCATATGCTCCATCCAATACGGGACCCAGCCGATCCCGGCTTCGAGAAAGGCGACTCGCAGATCCTGGTATTTTTCGAGAAGGCCGCTGTAGATGATCGCCGTGCAGGCGATCAGCTGCTCGGGCGCGTGCGATAGCGTGTGCACCTGCAAGAAATTGTCGAAATGGCAGAACGGGTCGAGCGTGTCGCTGCCCGAGGCATGAAAGCCGACCGCTACTCCCTGGCGCGCGCATTCCTCGTAGAACGGCCAAAACTGCGCGTCCGCGACATTGCGGCTACGGTCATAGGTGTTGACCATCACGCCGACCGCCCCGAGCTCGCCGACCGCGCGCTCCATCTCTTCGATTGCCGCGCGCACATCGACGTGAAGCGGCACGAGCGCCACCCCTTTGAGCCGCTTCCGGTCGGCCGCGCACCATTCGTGCATCCAATCGTTGTAGGTGCGGCTGAGCGCCACCGCAAAATCGCGTTCGCGCACCCGCGTCAGGAAAAGCCCGCCGGTCGGATAGATGATCTGGAGGTCGATCCCCTCGCGGTCGTTGTCGGCGAGGTTCTGCGCCGCGGTCGAGGGACGCTTGTCGATCTTTCCGTTCTGCTGCCGGTCGAAATTATCCGACGGATAAAACGTGGCCCGTTTTCTGAATTCCGCCGGCATCCGCTCGCGATACACCGGGTCGTAATCCACCGCATGCCCGTCGGCATCGATAATCACCATGCCGTTCTTCATGCACAGGCTCCTTCAGCTGAAGCGGCGATAAGAAGTGTGGCGGCAATAGGCAGCATTCGTCACAAGAACGGAAACCACCGGCTGAGGGTGCCGACGATGCGCCCCCAAGGCTGGGCGCGCATCATTCAGCGTTGGCGGCTATTCGGGGCTTCTCGCCCGATCGGGTCGCGGACCGAGGTGTCGCTCCCATGCCGGCCCCACCTCCATCAAACTGCTTTTCTGCCGAACAATGCGTGGTAGATCACCAACACAACGATCGCCCCGATGATTGCGACGATCATGCTGTAAAGATTGAACCCGGTTACTCCATTCGCACCGAAGAGGCTGAAGATAAAGCCTCCGACGATGGCCCCGACGATCCCAAGGACAATGTCGAGGATAAACCCTTCGCCCGATTTGTTGACGATCTTGCTGGCGATAAAGCCTGCGATTAGACCTAGGATGATCCACCCTATAATAGACATCGCCGCCTCCTTCTCGCTGATAAATGCCACGGTTGAACGGGCCGGCATGCCCTCGGTGTGAGCCTCGGTGTCAACAATGCTACCCTGACATCTGGCGCAGGAGGGTCAAGGCAAATCTACTTCGGCGAGACTGGAGCACGTTCGATCGAAAACGCGGATCGAGCTTTCGCCTGCGGTTTTGAACCGCATGATCGGGCCGCGGCCGTGATCACGCCCGAGGAGCTCAGATCCGATCGACAGGGCGCGCGTATCATGGCGGCGGACTCGCGCCTCCACCCTTTTTTCGAAAGCTGAAAAGCCTCTTGCGCCACCGCAAAAACGCCTGTTGTGGTATCGTCGAAAATTGACAGCGCCCTCGGAGCCCCGCCGATCCCGGACGAAGGCCGGACGCGGCAAAGCCACAAGGAGACAGGCCGCATGAGTGTCGAGACCGGTGCCAAGGCACCCGATTTCACCCTGCCCACCGACGGCAGCGGCAGCGTCACCTTGTCTAAGCTCGCGGGCCACAATGTCGTCCTTTATTTCTATCCGAAGGACGACACTTCCGGCTGTACCGCCGAAGCGTGCGGCTTTCGCAACTCGTTTCCCGATTACCGCGGGGCGGATGCTGTCGTGATCGGGGTTTCCAAGGATTCGGTTGCCTCTCACGACAAGTTCAAGAAAAAGCACGCCCTGCCGTTCACTCTCGCCGCCGACACCCAAGGGGAAGTGTGCGAGAAATACGGAGTGTGGGTCGAAAAAAGCATGTACGGCCGCAAATATATGGGGATCGAGCGCGCCACTTTTCTGATCGACAAGGCCGGGACCGTGCGCGGTGTTTGGCGCAAGGTGCGGGTGCCGGGCCATGTCGCCGAAGTGCTGCAAGCGGCGGCCGCCCTCTGACCGCAGCCACGCTGACGGCCGGTGCGGTCGCGATCCTGGCCACTCCCGAGCCGGCAGCCAAGGTATCAGCCAGTCGGGCGCTCGGCGAAGCCTGGCGGACCGGTGCGATCGCAATCGGCGATGCATTGCCGCCGAAGCGTCCGGCACGGCCGTCTCGGCCGGTGCTGCGTCCGCCCAAAGAAATGCCAAGGCGCCGCGCATTCGGCTCAACGGCCGGGCGGGTGGCCCTCCTTCATGCGCTCGCCCATATCGAGCTCAACGCGATCGATCTCGGCTGGGACATCATCGCCCGCTTTCCGGAGGAGCCGCTTCCGCGCAGTTTCTTCGACGACTGGGTGAGAGTAGCGGTCGAGGAAGCCGGGCATTTCGAGCTGTTGGCACGACGGCTCGCCGATTTAGGCGTCGAATACGGCGATCTGCCGGCCCACGACGGGCTCTGGGAAGCAGCGGTGGCGACAGCCGACGATCTGCTCGCGCGCCTCGCCGTCGTGCCGCTCGTGCTCGAAGCGCGCGGCCTCGATGTGACGCCGGCAATGGCGGCCCGGCTCGAGCGGGTTGGCGACTGCGACAGCGCGGCGATCCTCGATCGCATCTATGAAGACGAGATCGGCCACGTCGCGGTTGGCCGACGCTGGTTCGACCATCTCTGCGAGGCGCGCCGCCTGGCACCGGCCGAAGTGTTCGCCGATCGCGTGCGGCGCTGTTTCAAGGGTGACCTGAAACCTCCGTTCAACCATACGGCGCGCGCGGCTGCTGGCTTGCCTGCCGCCTATTACGAGCCGCTCGCGCTCGTCACCTCGACCGGTGGGTGAGGCTCCTGAAGCGGCGGTGCCTTGGCGACGGCGCCGGGCCGGCGTTCTGCTTCGGCGTGTATAACGCGTGCCAATTCCGGCTGGCGCCCAAGCAGCTCGCGAAAATCGACGATATCGAGGGCGAGCAAGATGCAAGGCCGCGATGCCACGATTGTCGCGTTGCGCGGCCCGCCGGTCAGGAGCGCGACCTCGCCGAAGAAATCGCCGGGTCCGAGCTGCACCGGCTTTGGCTGCACCCGTACCTCGGCCACGCCGGACGCAACAAAATACATGCAGTCGCCGGGCTCGCCGCGGCGAACGATGACGGCACCCGCCGGGTATTCCCGAGGCCGTAGGAGACGCGCGACCTCCGCTATCGCAGACGCGCCGACTTCATGAAAAAACGGGACTTTGGCGACGAGGTCCCAGGTCCGCAAGAATTCTCGCCGCCGCGTTTCTTCGGCAAAGCCGGTCGCCAGGATGCCGGCCCACAAGGCAAAGACCAAGATCCCGCCGACCATGACGATGCCACTCAAAATCCGCCCGGCTACGCCCACCGGGATCACGTCGCCATAGCCGGTCGTCGTCAAGGTGACGATCGCCCACCACAGCGCCGCCGGCACCGAGCCGAACCCTCCCGGCTGAACATTGCGCTCGATCAGGTAGGCGAAGGTCGCGGCCAGCAAGAGCACGATGCCGAAAGCGAGGAATACGGCGAGAAGCGCGTGGCGGGCACGGCCGACGACCCGCTGCAGCCCGGCCAGGCCCGGTGTGTAGCGGACCAGCTTGAACACCCAGACAAAGCCGAAAAGGCTCGCATAGCCGGTGTTGAATGCGACATCGAGAATGCCTGGCAGAGCGCCGAGCAAGTCGAACACGCCGCCGATCGACACTGCCCAAGCGCAGCGGGAACGCCACGGGCCGCTTCGCTCCGCACCCGGCGCTCCGGCCGCGGCAATCAGCCGAAGCCAGTATTCGATGAAGAAAAACGCACATGCGATCTGGAACCCGGCATCGAACACCCCGCTGAACGCCTGACGCCACGGCGCCACCGTGTCAGCCAGCATGATCGCAATCCCAAGCGCGACCATCACGTGATGGATCGCACGAAAGGTCCGCGCCGCAGGCTTGGGCTCCTCGGGCTGAAGCAGCTGATAAAGGCGCTCGCAGCTCATGCGCGATTGTAGGAGCTTGGCGGACCGGCGGGAACAAGCCTCCCGTTGCGACCAGGGTGCCCGTTCCTCACTGCGACGAATCCTGTTATAGCGGCCCGGTGGCCCTCTTCCCAAGCAACCGGCGAGCCCTCTTCGCCTTCCTGCACGACACGATCATGGCGGCGCTGTCGCTCGCCGCTTCGCTGTATTTGCGCATGGGCGCGGATTTCGTCGGCTATCACCCGCGGCTGATCGCCGGCTATATCGCGAGCTTCACGCTGATCGCCGCGGCGGTGTTTCTGCTGACCGGGCTCTACCGCGGCATCTGGCGCTATGCGTCGCTGCCCGACCTTTTCAACATCGGGCGAGCCGTTACCTTGACCGTGCTCATTTTTTTGCCGGTCATGTTCGTGCTGACCCGCCTCGACGCGCTGCCGCGCTCGACCTTGTTGATTGATTGGTTTGTGCTGATCGCGATGCTGGGCGGACCGCGCCTCGCCTATCGCCTCTTCAAGGACCGCGGCCTCGACCACATTTTTGAGCGTGCCAAGCACCGCGGCGTGCCGGTATTGCTGATCAGCGCCAAGGACGCCGCCGACACCTTTATCCGCGCGATGACCCGCGACCCGCGCGCTGTCTATCGCGTCGTCGGCGTCCTCGCCGACACGCCCTCGCGGGTCGGGCGCGAGATCAACCGCGTGCCGGTGCTGGGCACGATCGACGCGTTGGACGAGGTGGTCGCACGCCTCGATCGCCGCGGCCGGCGTCCGCAAAAGCTGATCATCACCGGGCAGAGCCTGCCGGGCGCACAGGTGCGCGCTCTGCTCGACCGGGCGGACGCGCTCGCCATCCCGCTCGCCCGCCTGCCCCGCCTGACCGATTTCGAACGCCATCTCGACGATCCCGACCGTGTGCCCGAGCACGCGATCGAGCCGATCGCGCTCGAAGATTTGCTCGGCCGCCCGCAGGCGGTGCTCGACCACGAGGGCATGGCGCGGCTCGTGCATGGGCGCCGGGTGCTGGTGACCGGCGCCGGCGGCACGATCGGCGCCGAGCTCTCCCGCCAGATCGCGGCGCTGACGCCTGCCCGTCTAGCCCTGCTCGACAACAGCGAGTTCGCCCTTTACGCGATCGAGCTCGATTTGCGCGAGCGGTTCCCGGGGCTGTTGCCGGTGCCGTTGTTGCGCGATGTGCGTGGGCGCGCGGAGCTTGATGCGGTCATCGCCGCCGAGCGGCCCGAGATCGTGTTTCACGCCGCGGCGCTCAAACATCTGCCGATGGTCGAGGCCAACCCGCTCGAAGGAGTCATGACCAACATCGTCGGCACCCGCAACATTGCCGAAGCGGCGCGCGCCTTCGGGGTGCCGCTCCTGGTCATGATATCGACCGACAAAGCGGTAAACCCGACGAGCGTCATGGGTGCAACCAAGCGTGTTGCCGAAGCCTTTTGTCAGGCGCTCGACCTCTACGAAGCGCGGCGGCGCGGCCCGCTCGAGCACGGCACCCGCCTTGTCACTGTGCGTTTCGGCAATGTGCTGGGCTCGACCGGTTCAGTGGTGCCGTTGTTTCAACGTCAGCTCGCCGCGGGCGGCCCGTTGACCGTCACCCACCCGGAGGTGACGCGGTTTTTTATGACCGTGCGCGAGGCGGTCGAGCTGGTGCTGCAAGCGGCGGCGCTGGCCCCAAGCGCCGACAAAGCCGAGGCGCGCGGCAAAATTTTTGTCCTCGACATGGGCGAGCCGGTCAGAATCGTCGATCTGGCGCATCAGATGATCCGCCTCGCCGGGCTGCGGCCAGGGCGCGACATCACGATCGAGCTCATCGGGCTGCGGCCGGGCGAGAAGCTGCATGAGGAGTTGTTCCATCCGGCCGAGCCGCTGGTCGCGACCGCAAACCCGGCAATCCGCCTCGCCGCACCGCGCACCGCCGACTATCCGATGCTGGCCCGCTCGATCGACGAGCTCGAAGAGAACGCCCGCGCCCGGCGCGAGGAGCGCGTGCTCCAGCTTGTCGAGCGCCTGGTCCCCGAATACCGCCGGATCGCCGCCGGCCCAAACGCCGCCACCGCCGCCTCCTGACGAATTTTACGGTGCGGTCCATCCGGCGCTGTGGACAGCGGAGGGCGATCAGCCTATGTCAGCCTATGCTGATAGGAGGGTTCGCGATGTCCGCGGAACGATATGTCAAGCTGTTCAAGAACGGTCGCAACCAGGCGGTAAGGATCCCCCGCGAGTTCGAACTGCCCGGCGACGAAGCCGTCATGCGCCGGGAAGGCTCGCGATTGGTCATCGAACCCGTCCCGGCGCGATCCTTGCTGGCGGTGCTGGCGACCCTCGCTCCGCTCAACGAAGATTTTCCGCCGATCGTCGAACTGGATCTTGATCCCGTCGAGCTTTGATGCGTTATCTGCTCGACACCAACATTCTTTCCGACCTGATTCGCGACCCGCGGGGCCGAGTGACCGAGCGCATCCGGACGGTCGGCCAGGAGCAGGTCTGCACCAGCATCATTGTCGCGGCGGAATTGCGCTATGGCGCTCAAAAACGAACGTCGCCGCGGCTCACCGCTCAGCTCGAGGCGGTGCTCGGCGCGCTCGATGTTCTGCCGTTCGAGACGCCGGCCGACATCGCCTATGGCCGGCTGCGCGCCAGCCTCGAACGATCGGGCCGGCCGATCGGTGGCAACGACCTGCTGATCGCCGCCCAAGCCGTCGCCTTAGGGCATACCATTGTGACCGACAACGAGCGGGAGTTTGGCCGCGTTCCCGGCCTCCGCTGGGAGAATTGGCTGCGCTGAGCCGCCGGATCAGGTCACCAGCCGTTCGAGGCTTTCGAGCGTGTCGGCTTCGGTGAAGGGTTTGTCCCAGCGGATGCGATGGATCCGCGGAAAACGCATCGCCACGCCGGATTTGTGGCGGGTCGAGCGGTGCGCGCTGTCGAAGGCGATTTCGAGAACGATGCCGGGCGTCACCTCGCGCACCGGTCCCCAGCGCCGTACGGTGTTGTCGCGCACCCAGCGATCGAGACGGCGCAATTCGGCGTCGGTAAAGCCCGAATAGGCCTTGCCGACCGCAACCAGTTCGCCGCCGCGCCAAGCCCCGAAGGTATAGTCCGAATAAAACGACGAGCGCTTGCCGTGGCCGCGCTGGGCGTACATCAGCACCGTATCGACAGTCAGGGCAGCGCGCTTCCACTTGAACCACGACCCCTTCGGCCGGCCCGACACATAAAGCGAGTCCGCGCGTTTCAGCATCAGTCCCTCGATGCCGTGCGCGCGCGCCCGATCGCGCAATTGGCGCAGCTCGTCCCAGCCGGCGAACGGCACCAGCGGCGATAGATCGAGACCGGGCCGTTTTGCGCGCGCGAACCAGGCTTCGAGCCGCCGGCGGCGTTCGGCAAAGGACAGGCCGCGCAAATCTTCATCGCCCTCGCGCAGGATATCGTAGAGACGGATTGCGGCCGGATAGTCGCGCAGCAGCTTCGGGCTCGGCGTTTTGCGGTTGAGCCGCTGCTGCAAATTGTTGAACGAGGCGACCTCGCCATCGCGGATCACAAGAAGCTCGCCGTCGAGCGTCACCCTATCGGGCATCGCCGCGCGGACATCCGGAAAGCCTACGCCGATATCGTCCCCGGAGCGCGAATAAAGCCGCTTTTGACCGCTGCGGGCGACGAGCTGGACGCGAATCCCGTCCCACTTCCACTCGGCCAGATAGTCGCATGGATCGAGCGCGGCGAGATCGGCGTCGTCGAGCGGCTGGGCCAGCATCAGCGGGCAGAAATTCGGCAGCTCGCCGGGATCGGGCGGCGGCCCGCGGCCATCGAGCCAGTCGAAGAGCGGCAGAAAAGGGGGCGACAGGCCGTGCCACACCGCTTCGATGCGGTCGACATCGACGCCACCCCATTCGGCCAGCGCCAGCTTGGCGAGCCGCGCGGAAACACCGATGCGCAGGCTGCCGGTAACGAGCTTTAATAAAACCCAGCGACCGGTAGCATCGAGGGCGTCGAGCCATTGCTCGAGCAGCGCTCCGATCTCGCCTCGGCCGATATTAGCGAGCTTGTCCACGATCTCTGCAAGGCTTGGAACCGGCTGCGCGGCGCCGGTCGGCGAGGGCCAAATCAGCGAGACGGTCTCGGCCAGATCGCCGACGAAATCATAGGACCAGGCGAAAAGCTCGGGATCGCCGCGCATCTCCGCGAGCGCTCGCACGTCGCGAGGCTTGGCTGCGGCAAAGCTCAGCTCACCGGTCAGCGCCGCCAATGCCCAACCCCGCTCGGGGTCGGCTTCGGTCGCGAAATACTCCTGCATCAACCGCAGCTTGCCGTTGCGCGACGGGGTAAAGATCAGCGCGTCGAGCAATGCCGCGAACCGCCTCACGCCTCCTCCTTGATCTCCCCTTTTACCGGTCGCCTAACCCCGAGGGCCGATTTGCTTCCCTGAAGCGGAGCGGCTGCATCGCAACAGGGCAACCGCCACGGCTCGAGATTTGCTCCCGCTGTGTGGTCATTTCATCCTGGCACGCACATTCCGGCGATGGCGCTGCGCGGCGCGCGCATCTTGCCACCCACATAGGCGCCTCTCACGCCCCGCTTGATCGGTCCGACGCCGCCTTTCGCACGACGGGCGACAGGCGGCAGCTATTCGGCCGGAAGCGGCTCCTTCATGCCGAAGCTCGGACTGTCGGTGCGGTCGATCATGGCCTCCGCGCCTTCATTCGGCAGATTTTCAGCCCAATTGACGGCGCCGTTGATGTCGTTTTCCCACATCTCGCGCGGCAGCTCGTAAAGGAACTCGACACCATAGCCGTTCGGGTCATTGATATAGACGCTGTGTGTCACACCATGGTTGACGCGCCAGTTGAACTTGACCCCGCGGCTCTGCAGAAAAGCCAGCTGCTGCAGCCACGCCTCGCGGCTCGGCATCGTCAAGGCCACGTGGTTGATCGCGACCTGGCTGTTCGACAGCACCCAATCGACGCGCGGCGGCAGGTTGGGGCTCTCGACCAACGCCACAGTGTGGTGCGTCAATTGGCCGTTGTTGACGGCGCTGTAGAACCGCATCTTCGGCGGTGTCGGACGATCCACGCGCGGGTGCAGCTCTGCAACCTGCTTGAAACCGACGATCTCGGTCCAGAATTTATGCGACTCGTCGAGGTCGCGCACGTTCAGCACCAGATGATTGATGCCGGATGGGCTGACCGCGGCGACCGGGGCTGCTACGCTGTCGGGGCTATTGTTGGCCATCGGGCGTCTCCGAAATCGAACCCGGCAATTGCTACACCCGGAAGACCTATCCCGCAACCCGGACGAACCAGCGTGGGTCCAGAGCGGGCTTGACAGCTGCGCGCACGGCGGGCCGGGTCGCCACGAGCCAGGATTATCGGAGGGAGGCGAGGATGAGCCGGATTGCCGCGGTAAAAACGCACATGGTTTCGATGCCGCGGCCACGGACGACCTGGACCGCGCATGAAGAGATGAAAGCATGGAATGTCATTCTGACCGAGGTCCGCACCGATGACGGGCTGGTCGGCTATGGCCAGATCCACGGCGCGCCGATGCCGCGGATCTGCGAATGGGTGGCACGCTTCGGCGAGATCATCCGCGGCATGGATGCGCTGGCCCATGTCGCGGTGTGGGAGAAATTGTTTGCGCTGACCTCGCCGCGGCCGGGCGGGATCCAAGGCAAGGACGGGCTGCCGCCGCCGATCGCGCGCGGCGAGCGGACGCAAGTGATGGCGGCGATCGCCGGCATCGACATCGCGCTGTGGGACATCAAGGGCAAGGCGGCGGGGCTGCCGGTCTACCGGCTGCTCGGCGGTGAGAACCGGCCGCTCTTCACCTATGCCACCGGCGGCTACTACCGGGCGGGCGCCACCGATGCCGATTATGCCGCCGAAATGGCGCAGATGCTGCGGCACGGCTATCGCGCTGTCAAATTGAAGACCGGCGCCGGCGGCGTCGCCGACGAGGCCCGGCGGATCGCCGCGGTGCGGCGCGCGATCGGCGACGAACCGCTCTTAATGCTCGACATGAACGCCGCCTACGATCTGCCCGACTGCATCGATTTTGCCCATGCCGTCGAGCCGTCGCGGATCTTCTGGTTGGAGGAGCCGCTGCACTGGTATCTGCAGCCCGCCGATTTCGCCCGGCTCGCCGCAGCGACGCCGATCCCGCTGGCGCATGGCGAACGCGAGCTGACCCGGTTCACGATCCGCGATTTTATCGTCGCCGGCGGCATCCGCTATGTGCAATTCGATGCGACCCGCGCCGCCGGCTTTACCGAGGCGTTGCGCATTGCCCAGCTCGCCGAGCAGCACGGGGTCGTCGTCGCGCCTCATACCGCGCCGGAATTGCACGGCCATCTGGTGCTGGCCCTGCCGCGTTGCACCTTTGGCGTCGAAGGCCATGGCGGGCCGGAAGAGGACCCCCTCGGCCACGGCCTGTTTGTCGAGCACCCGCTATTGCGCGACGGCCATCTCCATCTCGGCGACAAGCCTGGCTTCGGGCTCGAAATCGATTGGGGTTTTGTCAACAAGCACCGGATCGCCTAGGGCCTAGCCCAGCGGACGGCCGTGGCGGGCGATGAATTCGGGGAAGGCTTGCTCGGCGCGCGCGCCGCGCACGACATGCGTCGTGTAATCCCGCTCCTCGTCGTATTGCTGTTCGAGGGTTTGCGCCATCTGCTTCAACAAGAGCGCCTTGACGCCGATGACGGCGGCGCGGTTGTTGCCGGCGATCATGCGGGCGAGCTCCATCGTCTTTGCGCGCAGCTCCTCGCGCGGCACGAGGTGGTTCAGGAGGCCGATGCGGAAGGCCTCCTCGGCCTCGACGATGCGGGCGGTGAAGAGCAATTCCTTGGCGATCGGCCAGCCGACCTGGTTGGGCAGGGTCCAGGTGCTGTTGATCCGGCCATAGGCAGCGGCGAGAAAGCGAAAGCGGGTGTCCTCGCAGCCGACCCGCATGTCGAACGAGGAGGCCAGCACCGCCGCCCCGCCATAGGCGAGCCCGTTCAGCATGCCGATCGTCGGCTTTTTGCTGGCGGCGATCTCGTAGCTGCCGCGGGTGCGGCGCGCGTCCAATTCCTCCTGGGTAAAGTGGCGGTCGTCCTCGCGCTGCTCGTGGATGTCGCCGCCCGCCGAGAAGGCGCGGTTGCCGGCCCCGGTGACGACGATGCAGCCGATCGCGTCATCGGCGTCCATCTCCTCGACTGCGTCGTGCAGCTCGGCGGAGAGCCTGCGGCTCATCGCGTTGAGCTTGTCGGGTCGGTTCAGGGTCAGGATGCCGACGCCGTCCTCGCGCTCGACCAGGATGTGCTCGTAATTCATGGTCTCCTCCGATCTGCTGGCGGGTCCGACCGAAACGGCGGTGCCCGAACGCGCCCCCGCGCGAGAGGGGCTTCGTCGCCCCGGAACCGCAGCGCCTCTCCAACCCGTGCCGAGCGGCAGGCTATAGGCTCGGACGGCATCTCTTGCACGCCCTTTTGGCTGCGTTCACGATGGCGCCGACGGTATTTGATCGCGCCGGGCGCAGCTCGGCGGGCAAAGAGGAGTTCGTCGCCATGGAATTCGGAATGTTTCACCAGTTCCCGTCGCTGCCCGGGCGCAGCGATGCGGAGACGTTCGCGGAAGCCTTTGCGCAGATCGACGCGGCCGAGGAGCTGGGCCTCGACGTAATGTGGCTGGCCGAGCTCCATTTCGATCCGCAGCGCTCGGTGTTGTCGGCGCCGCTCAGCATCGCCAGCGCCGTGGCCGCCCGCACCCGCCGCATCAATATCGGGATCGCCGTCCAGGTGCTGCCGCTGTGCCATCCGCTGCGGCTCGCCGAGGAGGCGGCGACGGTGGACCAGATCAGCCAGGGCCGGCTGATCTTTGGGGTCGGGCGCAGCGGGCTGCCGCGCACCTACGAGGATTACGGCGTCTCCTATGCCGAAAGCCGCGATCGTTTCGGCGAGGTCCTCGACATTGTCGAGCAGGCGTGGTCGCAACCGGCGGTCCATTACGAGGGCAAATATTACTGCTTCAAGGACATCAGGGTGACGCCGAGGCCGTTCCGCCAGCCGCACCCGCCGATCCGGGTCGCCGCCGCCAGCCCCGACACCTATCCGCAGGTCGGCGCGCGCGGCTTGCCGATCTTTCTCAACGCGCGACACGGCTCGTTTTCGGAGTTCGTCCCGGCGATCCGCGACTACCGCGCCGCCTATGAGGCGGCCGGCCATCCGGGCCGCGGCCGGGTCTATCTGCGGGTCCCGACCTATCTCGCCGACACCGCGGCCCGCGCCTATCAGGAGCCGCGCGACAGCCTGATGCATTTCTACCGAGAGCAGACCGAGCGGCTGCGCAACTCGATGTCCCGCGGCGGCACGCGTGCGATCGAAGGGCGGGCCGAACGGCTGACGCGGCTCGAAAGCCTGACCTATGACGAGGCACTGGGCGGCCAGGTGCTTGTCGGCACCCCCGGCGACGTCGCCGAGCGGCTGCGCGGCTTGCAGGACGAGCTTGGCCTCGACGGCATCCTCGCCGAATTGAATTGCGGCGGTCTGATCCCGCACGCCCAGGTCATGAACGCGCTGCGGCTGCTGTGCCAGGAGGTCATGCCGCGCTTCCATTAAGCGCATTGCGGTATCCTCAGCAGCTCCCGGAGATGCGTCGATGCGCTTGCTGATCGCGATGATGAAGCACGAGACCAACACCTTTTCGCCGGTGCCGACGCCGTTGACGCGATTCGGCAACGGTCCTGGCCCACTCTATGGCGAGGCGGCGGCCGCGGCCTATCGCGGCACCGGCACCGGGCTCGGCGCCTATCTCGACCTGGCCGAGCGCGCAGGCGCCGAGATCGTGTTGCCGATCGCGGCGGGTGCAGCGCCGAGCCGCCCGGTCGAGGACGCCGCCTATGCACACATTACAGACACGATCCTGGAGGCCGTCGCCAAAGGCGGCTGCGACGGCATCTTGCTCGATTTGCACGGTGCGATGGTCACCGAGAGCCTGGAGGACGGCGAAGGGCAGTTTCTCAAGCGGCTGCGCGCGATCGACCCGAAAACGCCGGTCGCGGTCTCGCTCGACATGCATGCCAACCTCTATGACGAGATCGTCGCCAATTCGACCGTGGTCACCGGCTACCGCACCTACCCGCATATCGACACTTACGAGACCGCACGGCTTGCCGGCGACATCCTCTTACGCACGATCCGCGGCGAGGTCAGGCCGGTCATGGCCTGGGGCAACCAACCGATGCTGCCGCATGTCATGCGGCAGGGCAGCGACGACCACCCGAATAAAGAGTTGCAGCAGCGTTGCGCGGCGATGGCGGGCGAGGGTGCGTTGGCCGCAAGTCTCTTTACCGGTTTCCCACACGCCGACATTACAAATGCCGGGCTCAGCGCGGTCGTCGTCACCGACGGCAACCGCAAGCTCGCTGAGGATTTGCGCGACGAGCTGCTGGATCGCGCTTGGGTCGAGCGCGAAACCTTTGTCTACCAGATCGAGCCGCTCCAGCAATCGGTCGCGCGCGCGAAGGGGAGCGAGACCGGAAACGGGCCGATCGTTCTCCTCGACCATTACGACAATTGCGCCTCGGGCGGCACAATGGACACGACCGCGGTCTTAGCCGAAATCCTGCGGCAAGGCCTCGAAGGCGTCGCCGCGTTTGCGATCTACGACCCCGACGCGGTGAAACAAGCCATCGCCGCCGGCATCGGCGCACGCGTAACCCTGTCGATCGGCGGCAAGATCGCGATGCCTTCGATCCCGGCCGAGAGCCCGCCCTTGACTGTGACCGGCCGGGTCAAAACGATTTCCGACGGGCGCTACAACAATCGCGGGCCGATGGCGCGCGGCGTGGCAATGGAAATGGGCCCGGCGGTCGTGCTCGATACCGGGGCGGTCGAGATCGTGCTGATCTCACGCCATGTCGAGCCATCCGATTTGAATTGCCTTTTGAGCCTCGGCATCGATCCGGCTCAAAAGCGTTATGTGATGCTCAAAAGCCGCATCCACTGGCGCGCCGGGCTCGGCTCCATAGCCAAGGCGGTCGTCGATTGTGCCGGCGTGGGCGTATGCACCTCGGACTACTCACAGCTCAAATTCGACAAGGTCCGCCGCCCGATCTACCCGCTCGACCTCCCAAACCGCTAGCCCGATCTATGCACGATCGAATTACATATCTTGAGTGTGCATGATGTCGCGCTCGGATTGGTTGTAGATGGAGAATGTGGACGAGCCGATCCAGCGCCGCCGCGGCGGGTTTGACCGGCCTCGTAGGCCACCGTGATCCGGTCGATTATGCGGCCCGCCCCCGTTCTGCAACGGGGCAGGCTTTGGTCGCCTCGTCGCGCCGGCGCTGCCGCAGCCGCAACAGCTCCCCCTCCTCCGCGGCGGGCTTCTTCATCGGGTTGACGGGTGATGCCGGGCACAATGCCGGCGACCAGCCAGCGCGATTGGCTCATCTCAATGACGCCAATCAGTGTGCTGTCCCGATCCAGAGCGGCGAGCGATCTCTCAGAGCCTGCCCCGGCGCTGGCCGGGGTCATTCGACTGTGGCATGGGGCACTCCGCCGGTTGTCACCGCAACGAGCGGCCACGGCCTTGCCTCGGACCGGTGACAGACCGGGGAGAAACGGCGTAGCATCAACCATGGCGGGTGCAGCCCCAGTTGATCCGAGGGTTCAGGTCATCAACCAAAACCCTAAACCTTGTGCTACATCCGCCAGCCCTCACGCATAATCCGGGTTAGTTCCGTGGGGAAGGCCGGGACCCATCTTTGCCATGGGTACCGGCCTTCGCCGATATGGCAGGTAGTTGGGTCACATCCATCAGAGTTCATGGCACCAGCCTCGGCGGCAGCGAAATGATCCCGGCCTCAGGGATATCGCCGAAGGTTGCCGAAGCCGGGGCGGCTGTCCATGGCTCCTCCCAGCCTCAGCTCGCGGATGGAGCGGTGAAACCGGGTTCGAGAGTGAAGAGCTCCTGCGGCCGCGCCACACCCCGCAAGGCGTAACGGCCGACCGATACCAGACGGGTGCGCAGCTCGGGGCCGAGAGCTGCGGCAAAAGCCGAGGACAGCAGCAAATCCTGCTCGACCGAGCGGCTCATCGCCAGGATTCGGCTCACTTCGTTGACCGCCGGGCCGATTACCGTGAAGTCGAGGCGGTCCTTGCTGCCGACATTGCCGTAGAACACGTCCCCGACATGCAGCGCGAGGTAAACCTCGGTCGTCGGCCGACCGGATTGTGAGCGGGCCCGATTCAGCTCGTCCACGCCGCGGCGCAGCCGGGCCGCGGCGGCGATGGCGGCGCAGCACGAGTGTTCGCGATCGTCGCCGGCAAAGATCGCAAGCGTCCCGTCGCCGATCAGCTTTAAAACATCGCCGCCATGGCTGTGGACGGCGGACACGACGATGTCGGCGTAGTCGTTGAGAAACGGGATGATCTCTTCCGGGTCGACCCTTTCGGAAATGCGCGTATAGCTGCGCAGATCGCTCTGCCACAACACCGCGCCGATCTTCTCGGCGACGCCGCGCACGATCCGTCCGCTCATGACCCGCCGCCCGGCGTCCCGCCCGAGATAGGTTTGCGCCACGGTTTCTGCCATGCGGGCGAGTGCCGCCGACTTGACCGCGAGATTGAGAAACAATGCGAGCCGTTCCAATGCGGCGGCGGCAGCCTCGTCAAAGCCGTGCGCGGCGTCTGTCGCCCAACGCGAGTAGATGCAATCCATTTCGCCGATCACGCCGGCATCGGCAAAGCGGTGAACGAGCGCCAGGTAATCCGTCATGCCTTCGTCGCGCGCCTGCGCGATCGTCGGAAAATCGGCCGGCTCGCCGGCAGCAAGGCGGCGTCGCAGCGCCTTCTCGCCGGACTGCAACAGATAAAAGAACGGGCTGCGCCGCCAATCATCGGCCGCCTCGCCCGCGCTCGTGCGCCCGTAATCCACCGCTTCGAGGGTGTGCGGAGCATCGGCGCGCCAGCGAAAAACGCGCCCCTCATATATCGGGTGCAGCGTGTCGAGAATGACCATCGCGCGGGCCAGCGGAACGCCGGCCTCGACCACCCGCCGACAAAACCCCGCCATCAGCTCAGTCTCGGCTCGGCCGATCAGCCCGGCTTCGGTCACCCACGCGCTGAGGGCGTTGATCGCGGCTTCGTCCATAGATCGGCGCCTTCAGGAAGCTTCTTTCGAGGTCATAGCCCGGATTATCAAGCTGTCTTTCTCCACTTGTGCTTTTGCAAGACAATCTTGCCGACCGCTCGGCGAGGCCCCAGTCAGGTCGTCGCTGGCCGTGCCTCCGGGGCCATGATAGGGTTGACGTGCCGTGCGCCATAATAGCTCTTATCGAGCCCGGCGCTCGTCCACATCGCCATGGGCCACATCGCCATGGGCGCCCTTTTATTCGCTCCTGGCTCCGGCTCGGTGCTGCTCGGGTGCACGCGGCTCCTGCTCGCCCACGGATCGATCATGTTGACGGACCGGCACGGCCTTTCTTTGACCACTGCCTCGCCCGCGGCGCGGGACGCCTATGTCGAGGGCTGCGCGGCAAAGCTGACGATGTATCCCGGCGCGGTCGAGGCGTTCGATCGCGCCATTGCCGCAGACCCCGGCTTTGCGCTCGCCCATGCCGCCAGGGCGCATGCGCTCCTGGAGCGGGGCGACGCGGCGGCGGCACACGCGGCAATGGCAGCGGCCAGCTCACACGCCGCCGATCTGTCGGCGCGAGAGAAGAGCCATGTCGCTTTTTTTGGCTTGCTTGCGGCGGGCGACTCCGAGCGCGCGCTTGCTGCGGTGCACGCACACCTCGGCGAATGGCCGCGCGACGCCCTCGTGCTCGCCACCACAGCCTTCACCAACGGCCTGATCGGCAGCTCCGGGCGTGCCGGGCAGAAGCGCATGCTGCTGGAGCTTCTGGACAGGCTCGCCCCCGACTGGGGTGACGACTGGTGGTTCACCGCTCATCACGGGATGGCGCTCTCCGAGAATGGACAGCGCGCGGCGGCGCGGCCAAAAATCGACCGGTCCCTCGCGCAAAACCCGAAAAACCCGTGGGCGGCGCACGCCCGCGCGCATCTCTCCTATGAGGAGGGTGACGCAAACGCCGCCCGCGCCTTTCTCGTATCCTGGCTGCCGACCTATCCGCGGGGCGGTGCCCTCTACAGCCACCTGAGCTGGCATCTGGCGCTCGGCCACCTCGAGGCCGGCGATGCCGCGGCGGCCGACCGGCTGTTCCGGGAAGCCTTCGCACCCGATGTGCATAGCGGGCCGCCGCGCGGGAAGGTGACCGATGCGGTTTCCTTTTTGTGGCGCTGGGAGCTTGCCGGGCACCCGCGCGACGCTGCGGCATGGCGCACGATGCACGACTTTGCGAGCGGCGCCTTGCCGCGCGCCGGGGTGGCCTTTTCCGATATGCATGTGGCGCTCGCCCAGGCGGTGGCCGGCAACAATGCGGCGCTGGCGGCTCGCGCCGCAGAAATCGGCGAGCTCGCGCGCGCCGGCCGGTATCCGTCGGGGCCCCTCGTTCCGGCGGTGTCGCATGCCTTCGCCGCGTTCGAACAGCGGGATTTCGCCGCCGCGCTCGACGCGATCGAGCCGGTTGCCGGCGAGCTCGAACGCATCGGCGGCAGCCGCGCCCAGCTCGACCTGGTCGAGCTCACGCTGTTGCGGGCATATCTCGGCGCGGGCCGCCAGGACGACGCGCGCCGGATGCTGAGCGGGCGAGGCCGTGGCTCGTCGCGCCCTCCGGTCGCCGGGCTGGCGGCGGTGCACTGATGCGCTACGGCTTTTATCTCCCGACCCGCGGCCCGACCGCGACGCGCGACGGCATTCTCACCCTGGCGCGCGAAGGCGAGCGGCTGGGCCTGCACTCGGCGATGGTCGCCGACCACATCGTCTTGCCCGTGGAGAGCCAATCCACCTACCCCTACACCTTGGACGGCAGGCACCCGAGCGCCGGCGACGCGCTGGAGATTTTTTCGATCCTCGGGGTGGTGGCCGGCGCCACCGAGCGGCTGCGGCTCGTCACCTCGGTCCTGGTGTTGCCCTACCGCAATCCGGTGCTGACCGCAAAGCTGGCAGCCTCGCTCGACATCCTCTCCGGCGGCCGGTTGACCCTGGGTGTCGGCGCCGGCTGGCTGAAGGAGGAATTCGAGGCGCTGCAGAGCCCTACTTTCGCGGCGCGCGGTGCGGTAACCGACGAGTGGATCGCGATCTTCAAGCAGCTCTGGTCGCAATCGCCCGCCAGCTTCGAGGGCCGCTTCTACCGTTACGCCGATATCCGCTGCGAGCCGTTCCCGGTGCAGCAGCCGCACCCGCCGATCTGGGTCGGCGGGCATTCCCGCGCCGCGCTCCGGCGCACCGCCCGGCATGGCGACGGCTGGCATCCGGTCGGCGCCGTCGCGGCTTCGCCATTGCCGCCGCCGGAGATGCGCGCGCATCTCGAGACGCTAAAGCGGCTGACCGAGGCCGAGGGGCGCGACTTCTCAGACCTTACGATCTCCTACAAGGCGCCGCTCTACGACACCCTCATCCCCTCGCCGGACGGGTCGCGCCGGCCCTTCTCCGGCGCGCCGCAACAGATCGCCGACGACATCCGCAGCTTCGCCGCAATCGGCGTCCACGAATTGATCTTCGATTGCCGCGGCCAATCCATTACGGAGAGCATCGAGCGCCTGCAATGGTTCGCCACCGACGTAATCCCGCTGGTCGACGGCTGAGGCCGGATCAACCTGCCGATCGTTGGATCACGGGCGGCAGCCTTGTCATGTCTGGTTCGCGGCATTGGCCAGTCGGTCCTGAAACCGGCCGCTCGGCGCCGCCGGCTCAATACGGAATCTTGTCGGGCTTTTGCTGGTATTGCTTCCAGACGGCCACGGCTTCCGTGCGCATGATCTGCTCGGCGTGGAGCGTGCGTTCGTGCGTCGGATGCCGCAATTGGGCAAAAATCATGGTGTCGTCAAAGCCGCCATATGCCAAGGCGTCGCCGACTGTCGCCCCGTAATAGATGCGCTCGATCCCGGCCCAATAGGACGCGGCGGCGCACATCGGGCAGGGCTCGGCGCTGGTATACATCGTGCAGCCCTTCAGCTTGAAGGAGCCGAGCCGCTTGCAGGCGAGGCGAATTGCTTCCATCTCGCCGTGCCAGGTCGGATCGTTCTCGGCGACGACCCGGTTGGCGCCTTCCGCGACGATTTCGCCATTCTTGACGATGACGGCGCCAAACACGCCGCCCGCGTTGTCGACGAGCGATGTCTTGGCCGAAAGCTCTATTGCTCTCTGCATGAACTTCCGATGTTGGGCATCTTCCGACATGACATGGCTCCCGCAAATGCGGCAATGGTCTTGCCGCGGTGCGGTCAAGCGATCACAAAGAATCTAACATTGCGTTAAGTGATGAAATGCCCGTGAGCAAGCCATTCAAACGCGAGAATTTCGGCAATATAGAGGGCGATCATCAGGGCGCTACCCAGCAGAGTGGTCCGCCGCGCCGTTCGCGATCGCGGCCGCAGCCACCAGTCGAGCGCGCGGTTGGCGACCGGCATGAGCGGCCAGGTCAGCAGCCCGACGCTGAGCGCGTTGCCGATAAAGGTGCCGACGACCGCATCCAATCCCCGCGTCACCGGGGCGAAAAACCGCAGCTCCAGCACCACGATCGGAAACAGCACCAGCAGCACCACCATCGCCTGCTTCCAGCTCGGCGGCGTGGCGCGCGCTTCCTCGGCCGGAAACCAGCCGGCGAACGGCTCGGCCAGCCGGTGGCTCGACCAGGCCTCGACGAGCGCTTCGGATTGCGCGACGAGATCGCCCCGCTCACGCGACGCCAGCCAGGCATCGAGCTCTCCCGGCGTCGCAAAGCGGATCAGCGTCGTCCAGAATTCCTGCTGGCGCGACGGCGCCTGCAGGTAAGTCCCGCGATAGCCGGGAAAAGCCGCCTGCGCCTCCTGGATCTTTGCCGCCCAATCGAGATAGGCGGTCTTCACGCCGGGCCGAACCCGGGTCGTGATCACCTCGGTAACGCTCCCTTGGGCATGCAGGTCGGGCGCCGCCGCTTCCTCGAGGCCGGCGGTTTGGTCGAGCAGCGTCAGCACCTCGCGATGCAGCTCGCGGCGCGGCTCCGAGGCGCGCCAGGCGGCGAGGCTCTGCGCGTCGCGGAACTGCACCACCATCCGCCACTCGTGTGCTTCGCCCAGCATCGGGGTGAACTCGATGCTGAGAAAACCCGGATGCGCCGCAACCGCCGCAGCGATCCGCGCCTGCCACGAAAAGAACGCGCTTGCGGGTTTCTCGCGAAGGCGCAGCGCGATGGCAATTGCGGCGATCGGAAGCGTCTGATCCAAGGCGGCCTCGGCATTGTGCCTATGCGGGCGGCGCGGCGGCCGATCCTGATCTTCCGATCCGGCGAGCGCGCGACCCATTTACGCGGCGGAGCGTAGAAATTTGGTTAATTGCAGCATTTCCCTCCGCCCGCCAGTGCGCTCGTGCTCGCGCGCTTTGCCAGACCCGCCGATTGACGGCGGCGCTGGCGACCGGTAAATTCATGTTATGTTCCGCATGGCAATGGCGCAGGGCGGGGGCTAAGTTGGGGCATGCAGTCGATCCGCATCCGCGGCGCGCGGGAGCACAACCTTAAAAACGTCGATGTCGAGCTGCCGCGCGACAGCCTGGTGGTGATCACCGGACTGTCGGGGTCGGGCAAGTCCTCGCTCGCCTTCGACACCGTCTATGCCGAGGGCCAGCGCCGCTATGTCGAAAGCCTGTCGGCCTATGCGCGCCAGTTTCTCGAATTGATGCAAAAGCCCGAGGTCGAATCGATCGAGGGATTGTCGCCGGCGATTTCGATCGAGCAGAAGACGACCTCGCGCAACCCGCGCTCGACGGTCGGCACCGTGACCGAAATCTACGATTACATGCGCCTCTTATGGGCGCGGGTCGGGGTCCCCTACTCGCCCGCGACCGGATTGCCGATCGTCAGCCAGACCGTCTCGCAGATGGTCGACCGGGTCATGGCGATGCCGGAAGGGACCCGGCTCTATCTGCTGGCGCCGATCGCGCGCGGGCGCAAGGGCGAATATAGGAAGGAGCTGGCCGACCTCAAAAAGCGCGGGTTTCAGCGGATCAAGATCGACGGCAAGATGCTCGAGCTCGACGAGGCCCGGCCGCTCAGCAAAAACCTGAAGCACGATATTTCGGTCGTCGTCGACCGCATCGTCATAGCGGGCGATCTCGGCAACCGGCTCGCCAATTCGTTCGAGACGGCGCTGGAATTGGCCGACGGCCTCGCCATCGCCGAAAACGCCAATTCGGGCGAGGAGACGATCTTTTCGGCAAAATTCGCCTGCCCGGTCTCGGGCTTTACGATCCCCGAGATCGAGCCGCGCCTGTTCTCGTTCAACAACCCGTTCGGCGCTTGCCCGGCCTGCGACGGGCTCGGCACCAAGCTCTATTTCGATGCCGGGCTCGTCGTCCACGACGAGGAAAGGAGCCTCGCCGAGGGGGCGGTCAGCCCGTGGTCGCATTCCTCCTCGCAATATTACACACAGACTTTGGAGAGCATCGCCCGGCATTTCAAACAAGGCATGACGACGCCGTGGCGCGAATTGCCGCAAACGATGCGCCAGGCGATTCTCGACGGCTCGGCCGGCGCGCCGATCCGGATGACCTATGACGACGGCCTGCGCAAATACGCGACCGAGCGGCCGTTCGAGGGTGTGCTGCCGAATATGGAGCGGCGGTTTCGCGAGACCGACAGCGCCTGGGTCAAGGAGGAATTGGGCCGCTACCAGAGTGCCAGGACTTGCGAAGTGTGCAACGGCGACCGGCTGAAGCCCGAGGCATTGGCGGTCAAGATCGCCGGCAAAAACATCAGCGAGGTCGCGCGGCTGTCGATTTCCGATGCCTTGAGCTGGTTTTCCGGCGTTGACGGCGAATTGACGCCGAGCCAGCGCGAGATCGCCCAGCGCATCTTGAAGGAGATCAACGAGAGGCTCGGCTTTTTGCAGAATGTCGGGCTCGAATACCTGACCTTGTCGCGCGCCTCGGGCACGCTTTCGGGCGGCGAGAGCCAGCGCATCCGATTGGCCTCGCAGATCGGCTCCGGGCTGACCGGCGTGCTCTATGTGCTGGACGAGCCCTCGATCGGGCTCCATCAGCGCGACAATGCCCGCCTCCTCGCGACCTTAAGCGGCTGCGCGACCTCGGCAACACGGTCATCGTCGTCGAGCACGACGAGGAGGCGATCCGCACCGCCGATTGGGTCGTCGATATGGGGCCGGGGGCCGGCATCCATGGCGGCCATGTCGTCGCCGAGGGCACGCCCGACGCGATCATGGCCAACCCCGCCAGCATCACCGGACAGTATTTGACCGGAGCGCGGCAGATCCCGGTGCCGACGGTGCGCCGCACCGGCCATCCCGGCCAGATCTTGAGCGTCGTCGGTGCCACCGGCAACAATCTCAAAGGAATCACGGCCGAGATCCCGCTCGGCACCTTTTGCGTCGTTTCCGGCGTCTCGGGCGGCGGCAAATCGACGCTGGTCATCGAGACGCTCTACAAGGCGCTCGCCAAGCGGCTCAACAATGCGCGCGAGCAGCCGGCCCCGCACGACCGTCTCGAAGGGGTCGAGCATCTCGACAAGATCGTCGATATCGACCAGTCGCCGATCGGCCGCACGCCGCGCTCGAACCCGGCGACCTACACCGGCTGCTTTACGCCGATCCGCGACTGGTTCGCCGGGCTGCCCGAGGCCAAGTCGCGCGGCTACGCCCCCGGCCGCTTTTCGTTCAACGTCAAGGGCGGGCGCTGCGAAGCCTGTCAGGGCGACGGTGTGATCAAGATCGAGATGCATTTTCTGCCCGACGTTTATGTCCAATGCGACGTGTGCCAAGGCCGGCGCTACAACCGCGAAACCCTGGAGGTGCTGTTCCGCGGCAAATCGATCGCCGACGTGCTCGACATGACCGTGGATGAGGGTGTGGAATTTTTCCGCGCGGTGCCGGCGATCCGCGACAAGCTCACAACGTTGCAGCAGGTCGGGCTCGGCTACATCCATATCGGCCAGCCGGCGACGACCTTGTCGGGCGGCGAGGCGCAGCGCGTCAAATTGTCAAAGGAACTCTCGCGCCGGGCCACCGGCCGCACGCTCTATATCCTCGACGAGCCGACCACCGGGCTCCATTTCGACGATGTGAGAAAGCTCCTCGAAGTGCTGCACGCGCTGGTCGAGACCGGCAACACGGTCCTCGTGATCGAGCACAATCTCGAAGTCGTCAAGACTGCCGACTGGGTCATCGATCTCGGCCCCGAAGGCGGCGACGCCGGCGGCCACATCGTCGCGTCAGGCACCCCCGAAGAAATCGCTGCCGGCGCCCAAAGCTACACCGGCCAGTATCTTCGCCCCTACCTCGCCCGCCGCGCCCCGGCCCGTCGCCGCAAAGCGGGATAAGCTCGGCCACGAGGCGCAGAGCCCAGTATGCGATTTCAGCTTGAACCATATCATCGCGATACGACGGACGCTGAGCTGATCGAGGATTTGCGTCGGGTCGCAGCTGAGATCGGTGCACCGGCTGTTACGATAGACCGCTACAATGACCACGGTCGGTTTCATGCTACTACGCTTACGCGGCGCTTCGGGAATTGGTTTAACGCTTTAGAGCGCGCGGGATTAAAAAAGACTCGCAACCTAAATATTCCGAACGAAGCTCTATTTGAAAACCTGGTTGAGGTCTGGACGCGGCTTGGTCGCCAACCGAAATATGACGACTTGGCAAGGGACGTCTCAGCCTACTCGTCCGGCACATACGAGAAAAGGTTCAGTGGCTGGAGACGAGTGCTCGAGGCCTTCGTGGATTGGGCAAATGAGGGAATTGCGCCGGAGACCGAGATTGCGTCCCAGAGAGCTGGCCGGCGAACTCCACGGGCTGCCAACTGGCGACAACGAGCGCTCGTGCTGATACGCGACGGCGCGAAATGCCGGTTCTGTGGCGCAAGTCCCCAATCGGGGGCGAGATTGCACGTGGACCACGTCGTTCCGTGGAGCCTCGGCGGCGAAACGGTGATCGAGAATCTTCAGGTTCTCTGCGAACAATGCAATGTCGGCAAGTCCAACCTGAGCCCTCTCAAATGACCCCTGTGCGGCAACAGGCGATCGAGGAATTGCGGCAGAGGCGCTGGCGGCACTCAGCGAGCACGATGCCGCGGTTTGGCTTTTCGGCCCTTGCGCGCGTGGCGAGCCGCACCAGCACAGCGACATCGATATCGGGATCTTGTCCCGATGAGCCGAACCAATACGACGAACCGCAAGCTGGCTTGCAGAGCCGGGCGTAGTGAACTAAGTTTGGCGGACTAAGTTTGTAAGCCCCATGCGCACCGTCAACATCCACGAAGCCAAAACCCATCTCTCACGGCTGGTCGATCGTGCCGCCAAGGGCGAGCCCTTCGTGATCGCAAAGGCCGGCAAGCCGATGGTCAGGGTCGTCGCGTTTGACGCGCCGCGGGAAGACGAGGCTCGGCGCATCGGTTTTATGGAAGGCTCGATCGAGGTGCCGGAAGACTTCGACCGGATGGGCGGCGAGGAGATCGAAAAGCTCTTCGGCGGCAATGGATGAGGCTGCTGATCGACACGCACCTGCTGCTGTGGGCCGCCGGCCAGCCGCAGCGTTTGTCGCCGCAAGCGCGCGCCTTGATCGGCGACCCGGACAACGAATTGCTGTTCAGCGCCGCGAGCCTGTGGGAAGTCGCAATCAAGGCGGGGCTCGGGAGAGCCGATTTTCGCGTAGACGCAAACCGGCTCCGGCGTGGGCTCCTCATTAATAGCTATCGCGAATTAGCGGTAACAGGTGAGCACGCGCTCGCCGTAGCCGGTCTGCCGACGATCCACAAAGATCCGTTCGACCGGATGTTGGTGGCCCAGAGTCTGGTCGAGGACATAACTTTGTTGACCGCCGATCCGCTCGTTGCGCGATACCCCAGGGTACAGCGGGTATGAAACCGGCGAGAGCGATCGAACACCTTCTTACATGGTAGGACAACATGCAGAAACGCGCGTTTCGACTGCTCGTCATAAGCTTCGCGCTTCTCGCCGGCCTCTCCGCCGGGGCGGCCGGCGCTGCTGAAATCAAGGTGCTGAGCGCGGGTGCGATGCGCGCGGTGCTGCAGGAGCTCGGGCCGGCTTTCGAGAAAGCGTCGGGCAACAAGCTGGCGATCGAATACGCCACCGCCGCAAAGGTCGAGGCCAAGGTCGCCGCTGACGCGGAGATCGATGTCGCGATCTTGACCAAGCCGCGCGCCGACAAGCTGGTGCGCGCCGGGGAGCTGATCGGCGGCGTCATGACGACGCTCGCGCACGTGCCGATCGGGCTCGCCGTCAAGAAGGGCGCGCCGCACCCCGATATCAGCTCGCTCGACGCGGTCAAGCGCGCGCTGCTCGATGCCAAATCGATCGCCTATGTCGATCCCGCGAGCGGCGGCACCAGCGGCATCTTTCTGGCAAAGGCCCTGGAAAAGCTCGGTCTTGCCGCCGAGCTGAAACCAAAGCTTCGCCTCGTTTCGGCGACGGCCGGCCAAGGCTCGCCGCGCGTCGGCGAGGTGGTCGCGCGGGGTGAGGCCGAGATCGGGCTGCAGCCGATCAGCGAGCTGATGGAGGTTGAAGGGATCGACGTGGTCGGCCCGCTGCCGGCCGAGCTGCAAAGCCCGGATCTGGTGTATGTGGCGGCTGAGACGGCCGCCTCCGCGCAGCCGCTGCCGGCCAAAGCGCTGATCGATTTCCTGGCGGCGCCGGCCGCGGCACCGGTCTACAAGGCAAAGGGAATGCAACCGCGTTGATCGCTCGAGATGACAGGTAATTCGGCCTTCCCCGCAAAAATGTTCGGCTGTTGCAACAGAGCGAGCCGGCAGCTTGTCGCGGCAATCGTCGTCGGGGTGCTCACCTTTTTCTCGGCGAGGGCGGCATCGGCGGACGATTTGGCGTGCGTCAGCACGACCTTCCGGCTGGTCGGCGCCAACGACAAGGTATGCGTCAGCGCCTTCGACGACCCGAAGGTGCCGGGGATCGCTTGCGTCATCTCCCAGGCGCGCACCGGCGGCGTCAAGGGCAGCCTGGGATTGGCCGAAGACCCCTCGCGCTTTTCGCTCGATTGTCGGCAGACCGGCCCGATATCCGTCGATCCGGCAAAATTGCCGGAAAAGGAGCAAGTGTATTCCGCGCGTACCTCAATCTTCTTCAAGCGTACCCACGTCTATCGCATCGTCGATCGGAAACGAAGCACGCTCGTCTACCTCGCGATCAGCGACAAGATCGTCAACGGCTCACCTTACAACGCAGTATCGAGCGTGCCGATTATGCCTTGGGGCCATTGATGCAATCGCGCATGACCAAATCAAATGGCGAGACTAGAGTAGCGCAGCGGCGCCTCAGCCATGCCGCGCTGCTCCGCCGCCGGCTCGGCGCGCCGCGCGCAACGGCGGCCGGGACCGATCGATCGGCCGCGGCGCGCTTCAGCTGCTAATCTAGGCTTCGGCTGCGGCGGCGATCTTCTCGGCGATGCCGGCGCGCCATTCCTCCATCGGCTTGAAGCCGGGGAGGGTGCGGGCGTGCGCTTCGGTGCTGCGGACAATTTCCGCCTCGGGCTTGTCGAGGTCGATCGCGAAGCCGCAGGGCTGCTGCACATACCAGGGCGTGTCGCAAAACATCTCGATCCGGTTGCCCTCGGGGTCCTGGAAATAGATCGACCAGGCATTGCCGTGGCTGACCGGGCGAAGCTCGGTGCAGCCGGCCTCGCGCACCTTGCGGAAAGCGCGCTGGACATTGGCCAGGGTCCCGACATTGAACGACACCTGCTGCACCATCGGCACCTCGACCGCGGTCTCGCGGCCGCGCACCAGCACGACCTGGTGATGGTCGCTCGGGTTGCGCGACAAAAAGGTGATGCGCCCATCCGGGGCGGCGTCGCTGACCACAAAGCCGAGCGTCTTGGTGTAGAAATCGACCATCTTCGGCACGTCACTGACATAGAGCCCGACATGGCTCAAGCGGGGGCCTGTCTCCTGCGGCATTGCGATGACTCCTTGGCACTACCGGTTATTTCCGTCTAAACGTAAGTGCGCCTCCGGGCGAAGTCCACCGCCCGGTCATTTGCCGAGGTCGATGACCTCGTGCGAGGCGGTGGTGACCTCGACACCGGGCATCCCGTCCGACTGAAAGCCGCCGCCGATCACATGCAGCTTGTTGCCGACAAAGGCGGCGGCAAAGCCGTGACGCGCCACCTGCATATGCGGCAAATCGGACCATTGGCCGGTCGCCGGATCGAACACCTCGACCGCCCAAAAGGTCATCTTGCGGGCGAAATCCTGGAACTCGCCGCCAGCGACATAAAGCTTTCCGCCATGCTCGCCGCCGGTCACGTCGCCGCGAGTGACCGGGGCGCGCGAGGCATAGGCCCAATGGTCGGTCGCCGGATCATAGGCTTCGACCAGATCGATCACATCCGATTTGGTGACGAAACAGGTGCCGATGCGACCGTCGACCGCATAGATCTTGCCGTTGACCGCACCGGCAAAGAAATGGTTGCGCGCGGTCGGCATCGGCGCGCGCTCCTGCCATTTGTCGGTCGCCGGGTCATAGGCCTCGACGGTGCCGACGACGAGCTGGTCGGTCGAGCCGAGCAGAATGGGAGCACCCGGATCGCCGGGCTTGCTCGATCGCGCGCCGCCGATCACATAGATCTTGCCGCCGACCTCGACCGCCTCGCCGGCGCCGCGCGGGGTCGGCATCGGCGCCAGCTGCCGCCAGCTGTCGTTGGCGGGGTCATAGACCCAGGCGTCTTTGATCGGCTGCCAGGCGGCCACGTTTTGCGGCCGGACAAAGCCGCCGAACACATAGATCTTGTTCTGCCAGGTGGCGATCATAATGTGGTGCGCCGGCACCGGCATCGGCTTGCGCGTCGTCCACGCATCGACGGCCGGGTCGTACGCCCAATTGTCGCCGGCCGGCGCGTGCACACCCGGCCGGTTGTCGAGACCGGAGATGACGTAAATCTTGCCGCCGACCGTGGCGGCGACGATCTCGCCGATCGCCTGCGGCAACGGTGCCGCCATCTTCCATTGCGGCAGCGATTGCGCCACCGCCGGCGCCGCCATTGCCGAGAGCCACAACGCCAACCCGGCGACCAGCATTTCCACCCGCTTCATCCTCTGCCCCCGCTTCTGCCACGCTCGCTCCGGCCGTTGACGCCAGCGGCGCGCCGATGCCGCGGCTTTGGCCCTCCCCTGCCGTCTGCGCCCCGCGGGCCGGCGAGCTGCGGTCTTTGCCGCGGCAAAGCTCGTGCGGTGGGAAGCGTCGGACAGGCTCGACCCCTCGGTGTCCGGATTGAGATACATTGATCGCGGCGCCGCGCCAACCACCCGACGGGAAAGATTCGACGACCTCTCCGACCCTCAATTCGTCGCATGCGAGCGACACCGCGATGGAGCTTGCGACGCGTCGGCTTATATTGGTCGCGAGCGCAATTATTTGGCCCAGGGGCAGTCCGGGCGGAGGAGCAGAAGCCGATGGCCGTCACTCTCTACGATCTCGCCGGGGTCGAGGCCGGCCGCCGGTTCAGCCCGTTCTGCTGGCGCAGCAAGATGGCGCTCGCCCATAAAGGGCTCGAGGTCGAAACCGTGCCGTGGCGGTTCACCGAGAAAGCGAAGCTGCCGCAGCCCAACCAGGGCCGGGTGCCGGTGATCGTCGATGGCGGCCGGGTCGTGCACGATTCGGCGGCGATCGCCGACTATCTCGAAAGCAGCTACCCCGACCGGCCGTCGCTGTTTGGCGACGCGGGCGCGCGCGCTTTGACCCGGTTTGTGCAAAACTGGGTCGAGACCGTGCTGCACCCAGAGATCATCGGCTTTGTCGTGCTCGACATCCACAACCACGTCGGTCCCGAGGACCAGGCCTATTTCCGGCGCTCGCGCGAGGAACGCTTCGGCGGCACGCTCGAAAACGCGGTCGCCGGCCGCGCGGCGCGGCTGCCGACGTTTCGCGCCAGCCTCGTCCCGTTGCGCCGTACCCTCGAACGCCAGGACTATCTCTGCGGCAGCGCTCCCGCCTATGCCGACTACATCGTTTTCGGCGCGTTCCAATGGGCGCGGGCGATCAGCGATTTCGAATTGCTTGCCACCGACGATCCGGTCGCGAGATGGCGCGGGCGCCTGCTCGACGCCTTTGACGGCCTCGCCCGCAAGAGCCCGGCTTATGGCGGCTGAGCAGTGAGCGGCATTACCGCCGGCGCGACGATTGCGCTGATCCTCCACATCCTCTCCGCCGTCGTTTGGGTCGGCGGCATGTTCTTCGCTCACCAGGTGCTGCGGCCCGCCGTCGCCGAGCTCGATCCGGGGCCGCGCCTGCTGCTGTGGTCGCGGGTGTTGCGCCGCTTTTTCGCCTGGGTTTTCCCGGCGATCGCGCTGCTGCTCGCGAGCGGGTTCTGGATGGTGTTCGCGCTGTTTGGCGGGTTTGCCACGGCCGGCCTCTACATCAACCTGATGACCGGCCTCGGCATCCTGATGATGGTCCTGTTCCTGCACATTTATTTTGCGCCGTGGCGGCGCTTTCGCCAGGCGCTGGCGCGGCAGGATTGGGCCGAGGGCGCACGCCGGCTCGGCCAGATCCGCATGGTCGTCGCGATCAACCTGGTGCTCGGTCTGATCACTGTCGCGATCGGCGGCAGCGGGCGCTATTGGGGCTGAGCCGGATCGCCCGCTAACGCTGGGCGGTGCGCCGCGGCAAAGCGGCGGGATCGATCTGCCGCAAGGCGGCATGCATCGAGATTTTGCCATCGGGCGCGGTCCACACCGCGGCCAGCCCGCCGCCTTCGCGCGGGTTCAGCCGCAAGGTGCTCTTGCCTTTTTCGGCAAAGACGAATTCGTCGCCGACGATCCGCCCCTTGCGCCGCGCCCATTCGGCGGGCTCGTTCGGGTCGATGCCGGGCCCGATCGCATAGACCGCGTCAAGCGCATGGCCGTGCACGCCCTCGATCGCGATCAGGACTTCGCGCCCGTTCGGATAAAACCCGTACCATGAAGCCGGGGCCGCAGCTTCCGTGTGCGCGGCGCGTGCGGCCGGTGCGGAGGCGCCGGTGGCGGCGGCAGCGACCGGCACCACGGCCTTGACGCGGAACAGCTCGGCCGGCAAACGCAGATCGGCGCTCGGCGCCTCGCCCCAAGCCGGGTCGCAATCAAACTCGTCCTTCTCCCGGCCGGCATCGACAAAATTGCGGATGCAGCCGGCAAACCGGCGCAAAAACAGACCCGAGGACGAGGCCCAATGACCGGAGAGATAAGCGGGCTGGTCGATCACGGCAAAACCGAGGCCGCGGGCGGCGAGGATCGCGCGCGACCGCACCCCGCGACCGCCGGGATCGAAATCGTCGCCGTGGAAAAAGAACAGCATGACCCGCGCCCGCCTGACCTGCTGCAGCAGCGGATAAAGGCGGGTCGCGTTCATCCGCCAGGTCGGGTAGAAATTGTCGAAATCGCCATACGCCGCCGGCGCGGTCGCGACCACCGCATCGATCTCGTTCGAGGCGTCCGCCGCCATCAGCGCCAAAAAGGCGCCGAAGGACTGTCCGGCGAGGACGATGCGGCGATAGCCCGCATGCTTCAGCTCGCCGACATGCTGCACCAGGCGTTCGGTGCTGCGGGTCAGCGTGTCGCCATCGCGCAGCCGGTCGAAGCGCAGCACATCCCAGCCCGCATCGCGAAGCACCCGTAAATAGGGCGGGGTCGGCGATTGCAAATCTTCGGCGTCGATCGAACGGCCATGGCTCCAGACCACCGCGCCTTTGGCATGAACGGGGCCGAGCAAAGCCTGAGGAAACGCAGGATCGATGCCAAACGCCGCTGCCGGGTTGCCGGTCGTCAGCACAAATCCAGTCGCCAACGCAAAAACGAGCGCAAGAATCGACTGCCGCATGTCTCGCAATCCCCCCGCCCCCAGCCTTGCTCAAGGCCGCCCGGGAGGAAGTTTAGCGAAACGATTTCCTTTATGTCACTTCGTAAATGGCATTGCCGGCGGCAAAACCGCGCATGCCACAATCTGCGGCGATGCTAAACGCTCAGATTTCGCGCAATGTCATCAACACGATCGCAGCCAGCAGCACCCCCATTGGTGCCAGCCCTGCCTCGATCTGACCGCAGGCCATGCTGACAAGGGTGGTCGCGGCGGTGGCGGCTCCGATCAGAAACGGCATTGGGTGTCCCGGCGATTGGCTCAAGGGTAAAGACCGGGTTAAAACGGGCGAGGGCCGCTGCTATTCCGCATCGGCGCGCCCAAAGCGAGGGCGGATGGCGACGATCTATGTCGCGCGCAGCGTCAAGCTCGGTCGCTGGGCCTCGGATGTCGGGCTCGGCCGGTATGTATTCAAAATCGGCGTCGCCGACGGCGACCCGAAGGCGCTCGCCGCCGCCGGCTGGGCCGGCGAGAGCGACTGGACGATCCTGCGCCGCCAGCCGGTCGAGAACCTCGACGAAGAGGAGGCGATCGCCCGCCTCGCGCGCCGGGAAAAGATGATCGACCCGAACCTCTACCCAAAACTCAAGGGGACGGCCGGCGTGTTCCGGCTGACCCCGGCGCGGGTCGAAAACCACATCCTCGTGACCCGCGCCTTGGCCGGCGACAGCAATCGCACCGAGCTCAAGCTCAAGCCCGCCGATTTCGCCGACTACCTGATCCACAACGCGCTGCGCTGACCTCGTCCGCGATCAAGGTGAGAGGCCTTGGCCTTTCCTCGCTACACGAATGCGCCAACGAGCCTTTGCAGCCGAAAGATCATGGTGCTCGAATTCCGTACGGTCGCGGAGGCGCTTCTCCCAGTAGAGGCCCGCAGTTCTATGAAATAGAGCCCAACCATCAGCTTCCTTGATTGCACGACACAATATTTCGCCGTGATCCTCCATGGCGGCCGTTATAGGAACGGCGCTATATACATCGGAAATACGCCATCCAACAATCGTAAATTCTATGATTTAGAGATCCTCGATCGTCGGATCACTTGAAAGACGCGGGTCAAAAACACTATTTAATTCTTCATGCCGTGAAAATTGGTCTAGCTCGTGCAAGCATCCGTTTTCGCCGACCGCAATCGGGGCGTCTTCACTGTTAAAGCGGATTTCACGTACGAAGCGTGGGTTGAGAATTGTCCCGTCTTTGGTGGTAAGGCGCACATCTCGCCTCCGCGGAGATATCGTCTCTATTTTATCCCGCAGCACGGCAAAAAGGTCAAAGGGAGGGAATGGGATCGATCCTTGATGCGACGGACGCCCGCGACATTGGACTCCTCGTCTCGCCAGACGCGCACAAAGCCTTCGCCCCAGCTGGAGTACCGCCAAAGGCCGAGGCGGGTTAGCCGTTGGCGGCGATCGACCTACTTCTGTTGCAAGGCTTCGAGCGCCTCCGGGGTGTCGATGTCGACGAGGATCGCGTCGTCGTCCATCTCAATTTCGGCAACGAGCTCGGCATGCTCGCCGATCAGGTGGCGGGCGCCGACATCGCCGGCGATCTGCGCCATCTCGGAGAAGAAGCGCCGCGCCCACAGGACCGGGTTGCCGCGCTTGCCATGCCGGGTCGGCACGATGATGGCGCGGCCTTCGAGCGGGTTGAAGGCGGCGATCAGCCGGTCGAGATGGCGGCCGGTAACGAGCGGCATGTCGCCGAGGGCGACGATAACGCCGTCGAGATCGGGCGGCAGCGCCGCGAGCCCGCGCTTTAGCGAGGTCGAGAGGCCGTCGGCGAAATCCGGGTTGCGCACGCGCTCGACCGGCAACTTGCCGAGCGCCGCATCGACCTCTTCGGAGCGGTTGCCGAGGACGGCGACGATCGGCCGGGCGGGTGAGGCGAGCAATCGCCGGGCGACACGCGCCACCATCGGCACGCCTTCGATCTCGGCCAGCATCTTGCTCGGGCCGCCCATCCGCCGCGACTGCCCGGCGGCGAGCAGCAAGACGCCGATATGCGGGCCGGGCGGGCCTTTCTTTTCCTTGGCCGTGGGCGGCTTCGCCTCGGCCCGCGGCAATGGCCGCGACGGGATCTCGGCCAAGAGCCCGCCGCTGCCCATGCGCATGATCTCGGCCGCCCCGACCGGCAAGCCGGCGACGATCCGCTGCAGCACCCAGTCGAAGCCGTTGACCTTGGGCGAGCGGGCGCAGCCCGGCAGGCCCAATACGACCAGCTCGCCGACATGGCCCAGCAGCAAGAGGTTGCCGGGATCGACCGGCATGCCGAAATGGTCGATCGTGCCGCCCGCCGCGACGATCGCGGCCGGGATCACGTCGCGCCGGTCGAGGATCGCCGAGGCGCCGTGGATCAGCAGCAGATCGACCCCGCGCGCGGCCGGCGTGGCGATGACAGCCGCCAGCTCGGTGGTTGCGTGGACGCAGCGCTCCTCGAAAGCGAGCGTGCAGCCGAGGGCGGCGAGCCGGCCCTCGGTCACCTCTCGGGTCTTGTCGAGGATCGTCTCCTTGAGGCCGGGCAGCCGGGTCTGGACCAGGCCCATCGACAGCGCTCGGAACGGCGCCACCCGCAGCAGCGGCCCCTCGGCGATCGCCGCCTTGACACAGTCGTTGACGGCGTCTTCGGGTGCCGCGAACGGGATGATCTTGGCGGTGGCGACCATCTGCTTCGGCTCGACCACCGCATAGGGCGGCAACGTGCCGAACGTGATCGCCTCGTCTACGAGGTTCAGGCGGTCGATGCGCTCGGGGTCGAAAACCAACACCCCCCGCGCGTCGGCAAACAGATTGGCGCGCCCGGTAAACGGTGCCGCGACCGAGACACCGGGGCCCACCACCGCCGCCGCCACCCGTTGCGCCGCCTCGTTCTCGGCGACGTCGCCGGGCTCGAGCCGAGCGACGACGATCCGCGAGATGCCGGCGGCCTCGATCAGCGCGAGGTCGGCCGCAGAGAGGGTCCGGGCTTTTTTGAGCGCGGTCGTGCCGAGCCGCAGGCTGTGCGCGAGCACCGCCCCCTCGGCCTCCGCAACCGGGACCTCACCGAACTTCATGCCGCTTGCGCCGTCTCGCCCTGGCGCAGCACGCGGGTCATCTCGGCAACGATCGAGACCGCGACCTCGGCCGGCGACACCGCGCCGATGGCGAGGCCGACCGGGCCGTGGATGCGAGCGAGATCGGCCTCGCTAAAGCCCATCTCCTTCAGCCGCCCGCAGCGCGTGGCGTGGTTGCGGCGCGAGCCGAGCGCGCCGATGTAAAAGCACTCCGAGCGCAACGCCGCGGCCAAGGCCGGATCGTCGAGCTTTGGGTCATGGGTCAGCGCGACGACCGCCGAGCCGCGATCGGGGTGGAGCTTGTCGAGCGCTTCGTCGGGCCATTCGGTGACGAGCTCGACACCCGGAAACCGGGCGGCCGTGGCAAAGGCGCCGCGCGGGTCGATCACCGTCACCGCATAATCGGCAAGCGTCAGCATCTGCGACAACGGCTGGGCGATATGCACCGCACCGATCACAAAACAGCGGTGCGGCGGCGTCAGCACCTCGATAAAGACGCGGCCGGCGGCGGTGTCGATCGTACGGTTGCGACCGCTGCGCCGTGCCTCGCGCAGCCGTTCGAGCGCGGCGTCGTCGAGCACCAGATCGCCCTCGGCATGGTCGCCGTCCAGCAGCAATTGTCCGCCGCCGGCGAGGTCGGTGACGAGCGCGACCGAGCGGTGCTCGCGCGCAGCCGCGACCACCCGGTCGAGAATCCGCCCCTTCATTCGACGCGCTCGACAAAAATCTGGATCTTGCCGCCGCAGGCGAGACCGACCTCCCAGGCCTCGTTGTCGCTGACGCCAAAATCGAGAAGCCGCGACTTGCCGTCGCGGATCGCCGCGAGCGCCTCTTCGACGACCGCACCCTCGACGCAGCCGCCCGAGACCGAGCCCACCATCGCACCCGTCTCGTCGACCGCGAGCTTGGCGCCGACCGGCCGGGGCGAAGAGCCCCAGGTGGTGACGACGGTCGCCAACGCGACACCCGACCCCGCCTCGCGCCAGCGCGCCGCCTGCTCCAGGATTTCCGCCGTATCGCTCATGCCGCCTTCTCCTCACTCTGCTGCCGAGCCGCGCCCGCCGAGCCGCGCCGCACGATCGGGGCGCTCAGCACCGCGACCAGGCTCTCCAGGCTTTCGAGATTGTGCACCGGCCGGAACTCGTCGACATAGGGCATCATCGCCCGCATCCCCAATGATCTTGGCTCGAACCCCTCATAGCGCAACAGCGGGTTCAGCCAGACGAGGCGCCGGCACGAGCGGTGCAGCCGATCCATCTCGCGCGCCAGGCCCACGCCGGCGTCGCGGTCGAGCCCGTCGGTGATCAAGAGCACGATCGCGCCCTGGCCGAGAAGCCGCCGCGACCACAGCCGGTTGAACTCGGCGAGCGCATGGCCGATGCGGGTCCCGCCCGACCAATCCTCGACCGCTTCGCCGACCCGCTCCAACGCCAGATCGACATCGCGATGGCGCAGATAGCGGGTGATGTTGGTGAGCCTGGTGCCAAAGACAAAGCTCGAGACCCGGTCGCGGTCGTTGGTGAGCGTGTGCATAAAATGCAGAAAACTCGGCTGTAGCGGCTCATCGACCCCGAGATGTCGCACAGGAGGACGAGCGGCGGCGGGCGCCGGCGCCGGCTCTTGCGCTTCAACTCGACAAGGCCGCCCGAGCGCAATGCCGCGCGCATCGTCGCCCGCAGATCGGCGCGAGCACCGCGCCGGTCGGGTCGAAAACGCCGGGTCGGCACATCCTCGACCGCCAGCCGCAGCCGCGCGATCGCCAGCTTGGCACGCGCCAGCTCGGCCAACGACATCTTCTCGAAATCCATCTGGCGCAGCTGCTCGCGGTCGGAAAAGGTCATGACCGCGTCGAGCTCGGTCTCCACCTCCTCGGGCTCGCCCGCCGGCTGCTCCCGGTTCGGATGCAGCGCCTCGGCGAGCCGCCGCGCCATCTCCGCGCCCCGCTCCTCCGTCGTGTCGAGGCGCAGCTCGGGCAATACCAGCGCCATCATCTTTTTCAAGAGGTCCGGGTTGCGCCAGAACACGTGGAACGCCTGGTCGAAGATCAGCCGCTGGTCCGGCCGGTTGACGAGCACCGCATGCAATGTCCAGTAGAAATCGCGGCGGTCGGTGATGCCGACGGCCCTGACCGCCTCGACCGCATCGATGACCTTGCCCGGACCGACCGGCAGCCCCGCCGCCCGCAGCGTGCGGGCGAAATGCATCAGATTGGCGAGCAGCGCTCCGCCGGTCTCGGGCATTACGGTTGCGCCCCGTCGGATGCCCCCTCACCCTCCCGCTGCGCGGGTCCCTCCCTCTCCCCGCCTGCGGGGTGAGGGCTGGGGTGAGGGGCCTTCCTGCATGACGGCGGCGGCTTCGGCCTTGATCTGATCGAGCAGGCGGGCGGCTTCGCTGCCTTGGATGCGGGCGATGTCGTCCTGGTATTTGAGGAGGACGCCCAACGTGTCGTTGACCGCTTGCGGGCTCAATTCCAGCACGTCCAACTGCATCAGCGCCTCGGTCCAGTCGATGGTCTCGGCGATGCCCGGCAATTTGAACAGGTCCATCGTCCGCAATTTCTGCACAAAGGCGACGACTTCTTGCGACAGATGCTCGCCGGCACCCGGCGCCTTGCGCTTCAGGATCTCCAGCTCGCGCTCGGCGGTCGGGTAGTCGATCCAGTAGTAAAAACAGCGCCGCTTCAGCGCGTCGTGGATTTCGCGGGTACGGTTCGAGGTGATGATGACGATCGGCGGCGCCTCGGCGCGGATCGTGCCGATCTCCGGGATCGTCACCTGGAAATCGGATAGGAGCTCGAGGAGATAGGCCTCGAACGGCTCGTCGGTGCGGTCGAGCTCGTCGATCAGCAGCACCGGCGCGCCGGCGAGGTCCGGCTCCAGCGCTTGCAGCAGCGGCCGCTTGAGCAGGAACCGGTCGGAAAAGATCGTGCTCTCGATCTCGCCGCGGTCCTCCTCGGCCGCTTCGGCGAGGCGGATCTCGATCATCTGGCGCGCGTAATCCCATTCGTAGACCGCCGAGGCGACGTCGAGCCCCTCGTAGCATTGCAGGCGAATGAGGCGGCGGTGGAGTGCTGCTGCCAGCACCTTGGCGATCTCGGTCTTGCCGACCCCGGCCTCGCCTTCGAGAAACAACGGCCGCTTCAAGCGCAAGGAGAGGTGCACCGCTGTCGCCAGGCTGCGATCGGCGATGTAATCGGCGCTGCCGAGAAGCCCGAGGGTGTCTGTAACCGAGTTGGGCAGTCCGGCCGGCACGGCAGCGTCCATCAGAGCGATCCCGATCGCAGCAAAAGCCCTCTCCCGACGGGAGAGGGCGAGAAGACCAGCCATATTTAATGCTGCCGCACCCTGATCGCCACCGGCAAACCGCCGCGCCCGTTCAGTAGCCGAGATTCTGAAAGCTCTGCGGCGCCGGGCTGACCACGACATTGCCCTCGGGCTCGACTTCGAGCACGGCGAGCGCGCGCTGCGCCAGGCCCGCGGGGGTAAAGCGGAAGAGGCCGTCGACACCGGCAAAGCCGTTTGGGTTGAGGATCGCCTCGCGCGAGAAAGGCGGGCCGCCCTCGCCCCGAGAGAGGGCAGCGGCAAGTGCTGCGGCGTCGTAGCCGAGCGCGGCCAGGCGCGGTGGCTCGCTGCCATAGGTCGCGCGGTAGCGCTGCTCGAAATCGCGCCGCGCCTCGGGCGGCGAGGCGGCAAACCAGCCGCCGTCGAGTGCCGCGTCGCTGCCGATGTCGGGCACATCCCACAGCCCGCTGCCGAGCAGCCGCACCGCCTTGGTGTCGAGCCCGGCGCTGTGCAGCTGCTGCGCGATCTGGCGCAGCGGCGCCCCACCCTCGGGCAGCAGCAGCGCGTCGAACGATACCGCCGGCGGGGTCGCGGCCGAGGGCGCTTGGTCCGGCGCGGGCGGGGCTGTTGCCGGTGCCGGTGCCGGGAGCAAGCCGTGGATCGCCGCGGCAACATCGCCGCCCGGCTGGTAGAACTCGATGCCGGTGACGCTCGCCTCGGTCGGCCCCGCCGTCTGGCGCAGCGCATCCGCCATCAAATGGCCGTAGGCCGTGTTCGGCGCCAGCACGGCGAACCGGCGAATGCCGCGGTCATGGGCAAAGCCGACCTCGCGCACGACCTCCTCGCGCGGCAGAAACCCCATCAGAAAGGTGTTGCCGCCGGCGAGGCTTTCGACTGTCGAAAAGGCGACGACGTTGACATGGGCCGCGGCCGCGACCGGCTTGACCGCCTCGACCTCGGCTGCAACCAGTGGGCCGAAGATCACCTTCACGCCTTCGCTGATCGCCGCGCGCGCCGCGCTCGCGGCACCCTGCGGTGTCCCGCCGGTGTCGCGCGGCACCAGGGTCAGCTGGTCGCCGCCGGTCTCGAACAATGCCAGCTGGGCGGCGTTGAGGATCGCCTTGCCGAGCTCGGCATTGCCGCCCGAGAGCGGCACCAGCAGCGCCACCTTGGCCCTCCCCGTCGCCGCCGATGCCGGTGGCGGCACCGGCGCCGGCATCGGCTCGCCATAGGGCGGTTGCGCCGGCGAGAGCGGCGCCGCTACCATCGGCGGTGGCGCGCAGGAGGCGAGCGCGGCGGTGGCGAGGACAGCCAGAGGTGCGGCGAACCGAGGGGTACACCAACGCGGCAACGGCGTGCTCCGGCAAAAGCGGCGGGCGGCGCGAGCCTAGCCGGCGCCCCGGCGCGAGTAAACCCGAGCCGGGCGACCCGCCGACCGCAGAGCTCACCCCAGCCGCAGCTTTCACCCCAGCCGCAGCTTTCACCTGCGAAACCGCGCCCGGCCTCCACCTCGTCGCCACCCCGATCGGCAATCTCGGCGACGTGACCATGCGGGCCCTCGCCGTGCTGCGCAGCGCCGACCGAGTCTGCTGCGAGGATACGCGGGTGACGGCAAAGCTGCTCGCCCGTTATGGCATCAAGGTGCGGCTCGCCCCGTATCACGACCGCAACGCCGAGGAGGCGCGGCCGGCGATCCTGGCGGCGCTGCGCCGCGGCGAGCGGGTGGCGCTGGTTTCCGACGCCGGGACGCCGCTCGTTTCCGACCCGGGCTACAAGCTGGTGCGCGCCGCCCTCGCGGAAAATTTACCGGTAACCGCCGCACCCGGCCCGTCGGCGGCGTTGACCGCGCTGATCCTCTCGGGCTTGCCGCCCGACGTGTTCCTGTTCGCCGGGTTTCTGCCGCCACGCAGCGCCGCGCGCCGCCGGGCGCTGCGGCATTGGGCGCCGCTCGCGGCAACCTTGATCTTTTACGAAGGCCCGTCGCGCCTCGCCGCGTCGCTCGCCGACATGGCCGAGATTCTCGGTGACAGGCCGGCCGCCCTCGCCCGCGAGCTGACCAAATTGCACGAGGAGGTGCGCCGCGACCGGCTCTCGGCGCTCGCCGCCCATTACCGTCAGTCGGGGCCGCCGCGCGGCGAAGCGGTGGTCGTTGTCGGCCCGTCCGCGCCATCGGTTCCGGCGCCGGACGAGGTCGAATCGCGGCTGCGCGCGGCGCTCGGCGCTGTCGGCGTACGTGAGGCCGCCGCCAGGATCGCCGCCGAAACCGGCCTGCCGCGCCGCGAGCTTTATCGCCGCGCGCTGGCCCTGCGGGACGGCGCAGGATGAGGCAGAGCCGGGCCCGCGGCAGCCTCCAGCGCCGGCGCCAGGCGGAGCGCCGCGGCCGGGCGGCCGAGTGGCTCTGCTGCTGGTCGTTGCGGCTGCGCGGCTGGCGGATTGTCAAGCGCGGCTGGCGCTGCCCGGCGGGCGAGATCGACATCGTCGCGCGGCGCGGCCGGGTGCTTGCGGTGATCGAGGTCAAATCGCGCGGCCAGGTCGAGGATGCGGCGGCCGCGCTCACCCGGCGCCAGCGCCGGCGCATCGCTCGCGCCGCGCAAGCCTTTTTACAGGCACGGCCGGATCTCGGCGCCCTCGATCTCCGATTCGATGTGATGCTGGTGACGCGCCATCGGCTGCCGCGCCATTGGCCGGGCGCCTGGCAGGTTAAATCCTGATGCGTCCGCGGTGCCGCAGCCGAGGAATCGCCTCGATCTCATCGCGCCGCGGCGCGACGGTGAGCCCGCAACCGCGCGGCTCGGGCCTGCCGCCGGTTGGAAGCCGACCGCTTTTGTCCGAAAATGCCTCCGGGGAGTTGTTTTCGCCGGGGGTGAGCCATGTCGAGCCTGCGTCCATCGATGCGCCTTGCATTCGTCCTCGCTGCGCCGATCGCTGTCGGCGGGTGTGCCGCGGCCATCGTCGGCGGCATTGCCGCAGCCGGCGGGGCCGGCTATGCCGCAAACCAGGAGCGTGGCGTCGGCGGCACCGCCAACGATTTCAAGATCAAGACCAATGTCCAGAATGCCTGGATCAAGGCCGACCCAAACTTGCAGGCCGACCTCAACGTGACCGTCTATGAAGGCCGCACTTTGTTGACCGGCAGCGTCCCGACGCCGCAAATGAAGGACGAGGCCAAGGCGGTCGCCGGCCAGGTGCCCGGTGTGCGCGTCGTTTATGACGAGATCGAGGTGGCGCCGCCCGAGAGCGCCTGGCGTTCGGCGAAGGATGCCTGGATCAGCACGCGGGTGCGTTCGGACCTTGTCTTCAACGGCAACATCCGTTCGGTCAACTACACGGTCGAAACCGTCAACGGCTCGGTCTATCTGATCGGCTCGGCGCGCAGCCAGTCGGAGCTGGACCAGGCGACGGCGGCGGCGCGGTATGTGCCGGATGTCAGGCGCGTCGTCTCCTATGTGCAGATTCGGCCGGGCGAGCCGCCGGGCGCGCAGCCGGCGCCGCCGCCTGCCGCCGATAGCGGACCCGGCCCAGGCCCGAGCGCCCCGGTCGCCGCGCCGACGACGCCGGTCGAAGTCCAGAAGCTGTGACCCGATAAGCCATGCGCGCGCCGCCGGAAACCCCCGACCCGCAGGCTTGCGCCGAGTTTCTGCGCGACCTCGGGGCGTCGGGCGCGGCCGACCTGCCGATCGCCGAGGCCGCGCTGGCGCTCGCCTCGTTCGAGCGCCCGCGGGTCGATTTCGGCCGCTATCGCGAGCATCTGCGGCTCGTTGCCCGCGATGTGGCGCGCCATCCCGAAGCGGTCGGCGATGTCGCCGCACGCGCCCATGCGTTGAGCGAGATCATCCTGTTGAAATACGGCTACAGCGGCGACGAAGAGACCTACGACGATTTGCAGAACGCCAATCTGATGCGGGTCATCGACCGCCGCAGAGGCCTGCCGGTGGCGCTCGGCATTCTCTTTATCGACATCGCCCGCGCCCAGGGCTGGGAGGCGGCCGGGCTCGCCTTCCCCGGCCATTTTCTGGTGCGGTTGTCCGATGGCGCGGAGCGGCTGATCCTCGACCCGTTTCATCAGGGGCAAATCTGCGCCGCCGCCGAATTGCGCGACCTCCTAAAGGCGCTCGGCGGCAGCGACAGCGAGTTGTCGCCCGAGCATTACGCGCCGGTTGCCGACCGCGAAGTATTGCTGCGCCTGCAAAACAACATAAAATCGCGGCTCATCCAGCAAAACCGCGAAGAGCGGGCGGCAAAAGTGCTGGAAACGATGCTGATGCTCGCTCCCGATTTTGCCGATTTATGGCGCGAGGCGGGCTTGCTCCACCACCGTCTCGGCAATCTGCGGGCAGCCGCCGCGGCCTTCGAGCAATTCGTTCTGCGCGCCCCCGACAGCCGCGCCCGCCACCAAGGGGCCGCGCTCCTCCAGCAATTGCGCACGCAATTGAATTGAAGAGTTCAGCCCCGAAGGTTGCGGCATCCAGAATGTCCAGCCGCAGCCATGTACGTTGTACGTCAAGCGTAACGGCCAAACAGGCAACCGCCCGATAATCCCGGTCTGCGGGCATCCGCTGTGGAGTAAGATGCCGGCTGGGATGGAAGGAGATCGGCATGGGGCTTGCCGTTGCGATCCAGATGGACCCGATCGACACGATCAACATCGATGCGGATTCGACGTTTGCCCTCGCCCTCGAGGCGCAGGCGCGCGGCCATGCGCTGTTTCATTACCTGCCCGAGGCGCTGACGCTGCGCGACGGCCGGCTCTACGCCCGCGGCCGGCCTCTCGAAGTAGTTCGCCGCCATGGCCATCACCACCGCTTTGGCGTCGTCGAAGAGCTCGATCTCGGCGGGCTCGACGTGATCCTGATGCGTCAGGATCCGCCTTTCGATATGGCCTATATCACCGCCACGCACCTGCTCGAGCTGCTGCCCGAAGGCGGGCCGCTCGTGGTCAACGATCCGGCGGCGGTGCGCAATGCGCCGGAAAAGCTCTTTGTGCTGCGGTTCCGCGAGCTGATGCCGCCTACCCTCTTGACCCGCGACCGCGACGAGATCCGCGCCTTTTGGCGCGCGCACGGCGACATCATCCTAAAGCCGCTGTTCGGCAATGCCGGGGCCGGCGTCTTCCGGCTCCGCCCCGGCGACGAGAACCTGACGGCGCTGCTGGAGATGTACGAATCGATCCAGCGCGAGCCGGTCATGGTGCAGCGCTACCTGCCCGAGGTGCGCCAGGGCGACAAGCGCATCATCCTGGTCGAAGGCGAGCCGATGGGTGGCGTCATGCGCGTCCCCGCCGAAGGCGAGGCGCGCGCCAATCTGCATGTCGGCGGGCAGCCGGTGAAGACCGAATTGACCGCGCGCGAGCGCGAGATCTGCGCCGCGATCGGCCCGACCCTGCGCGCGCAGGGCCTGATTTTTGTCGGCATCGACGTGATCGGCGATTGGATCACCGAGATCAACGTCACCTCGCCGACCGGCATCCAGGAGATCGACCGGCTCGACGGCACCGACATCGCGGCAAAGATCTGGGACGCGATCGAATTTCGCCTCGCCGCCCGCACCGACCGCCGCCCCGCCTGACACGGCACCGGCGAACGGGGGCAGACACGCCGCCCGGGCGGAAGAATCTGCTCAGCAACAATCGGCGGCCGCCCTATGCTCGCCAACGAAACGGGCCGAGGGAGAGCGGGCTGATGGCCACCGGGCTGGTGGGATTGTGCCGCGGGCGCGTGCATTACGCCTGGGTCGTGCTGGCCGTCATGTTTTCGGCCACGCTCGCCGGGGTCGGGGTGCGCGCCGCGCCGGGCGTGATGATCGTCCCGCTCGAGCATGCCTTCGGTTGGAATGTCGCGACGATCTCGGGCGCGGTTTCGGTCAACATCATTCTGATGGGCGCGGCCGGGCCGTTCCTGACCGGACTGATCGAATACGCCGGGCTGAAGCGCACCATCATCGGCTGCATGTTGACCTTGTTCGCCGGTGCCGCGCTGTCGAATTTTATGACTTCGCCGTGGCAGTTGTTCCTGACCTGGGGTGTGCTGGTCGGCATCGGCTCGGGCGCTGGCGCGGTCGGCATGGCGGCGGCGGTAGCGAACCGTTGGTTCACCCGCCGCACCGGCCTGGCGATGGGCTTGCTGACCGCGGCCAATGCGGCCGGCCAGCTGATCTTTCTGCCGCTCCTCGCAATGCTGGCCGAACGCTATGGCTGGCGCGGCGTGGCGCTGACGGTGACCGTGGCGATCGCCGCGATGGTGCCGGTCGTCGCGTTGCTGATGCCGGAATGGCCGGCGGATGCCGGCACCCTGCCCTATGGCATGGAGACGGCAGCTCCGCGCCCGTCCCGCCCCCTCGGCAACCCGTTTGCCGTACCGCTGGCGACCCTGGCGCGCGCTTCGCATTCGCCCGATTTCTGGCTGCTGACCGGCAGCTTTGCGGTTTGCGGCCTGTCGACCAACGGCCTGATCAACACCCATCTGATCGCCTATTGCACGGACCACGGCATTTCGCAGATCGGCGGGGCCGACATTCTGGCGGCGCTCGGCGTCTTCAGCCTGATCGGCGCCACCCTGTCGGGTTGGATGTGCGACCGCTTCAATCCGCGGGTGCTGCTGTTCTGGTATTACGGCTTGCGTGGCCTGTCGCTGATTGTCGTTCCGTTCACTGGCTTCGATGCCGTCAGCCTGTCGATCTTCGCAGTGTTTTACGGTCTCGACTGGGTCGCCACCGGCCCGGCCACTTTCGCGCTGGTGAACGAGATCTTCGGCCGGCGCGACACGCCGGTCATCGTCTCATGGATTTTCGCCGGCCACCAGATCGGCGGCGCCGTCGCCGCCTTTGGTGCCGGCGCGATCCGCAGCGCGACCGGCGACTATTTGCTGGCGTTCCTGACGAGCGGGCTGGCCTGTCTGCTCGCCTCGCTGCTGGTGCTGCGCGTCACTCGGCCGCTGCCGGTGCTTGCCGCCGCCGGGTAGCGCGGCAGCCTTTGCCGCCCGGCGCCGTCAATGCGGCGGCATCGGGAGCCACACCGGCGGCTTGCCGGGGAATTGCATCCGCTGCAAAATGACATGTTCGGCCATCTTCTGAATGTGCGGCTGGTCTGCAATCACCTGCAAGCGAAGGAGCGAAGCGGCAATGCCATCACGAAGAGACCTTCGACAATATTACGAAATCGGAGCTCAGTTGGCGCCGGCGATCCATCAGCATCAGGATTGGCCCTACGAGGTCGCGCATCCTCAATACGTGGCTTACATGGCACCTCCCCACGATGTGGGCGGCCAGACCGATGCGCCCGTCCGATACGAAGAAAAAGAGGAGGAGCTGTGGGAGCTGAACACCTATGTCACTTGCGAGGTGCTCGGCTGGAAGGGAGTGTGGAACTCCGAAGAAAGGCGGCGCCGGGGCAACAACGATCTGGGTCTATCGCTCTACTACGGCCTCCCTTACTATGGACGCTGGATTTGGTCCGCAGCCCGAATGCTTGTCGACAAGAACCACGTCTCGCTGACTGAGCTGCTCGAAAAGATTGCAGAGGTGAAGGGCCGCCATGAAAAGCGCTGAAACCCGGAACGTGCCCGCTCGCTTCAATGTCGGCGATCGTGTTCGCGTAAAGGATCTGCCAAACCTGTTTTACACCCGTACTCAAATGTATGTTCGGGGCGTCAGCGGCACGATTGCCGCCCGGACTTACGAAGACCTCATTCCAGAAGACGAGGCCTGGAATAGGGACGACGCGCAGCGCGAGCAGTTTTACATCGTTCGGATTCGGCAGAAGGACCTTTGGGAGGATTATCCGTTCGACAACGATACGTTGCAGACCGAATTGCCCGACCGCTGGCTCGAACCGATCGGCGATTGATCACAGGAAGCAGGGAGTACGGGGCATGCAACACTCGCACGAGCACGATCACGGCGATCACGAGCATCCAGCGGCGCCGATGGTCGAGGAAATTACCGACTTCGAGGTGCTCGAAATCGCCGTCCGTGAGCTGGCGATCGAAAAGGGCCTGTTCACCGCCGAGGATCACCGGAAGTTTACAGAGTGGGCCGAATCGATCGGACCGGCGGCAGGCTCGCGACTCGTTGCAAAGGCATGGACCGACCCGGCATTCAAGGCCCGCGTGCTGGCCGATGCGGTTGCTGCCTGTCGCGAAATCGGCATCGACTGGACCGAGCCCACCGGCTCGGGGACCCCGAGCGACTATATGCAGCTGCGCGTCCTCGAAGATACGCCGACGCTGCATCACGTCATCGTCTGTACCCTGTGCTCGTGTTATCCGCGGCCGCTGCTCGGTCACTCGCCCTATTGGTACCGTTCGCCCAACTATCGTCGCAGGTTGGTGCACCGGCCGCGCCATGTGCTGGAGGAGTTCGGATTGATTCTCCCCCCGAGGTGGAAGTGCGGGTCGAGGACTCCAATCAGAAGTGCCGCTTTATGGTCCTTCCCCCAAGACCCGCAGGCACCGAGACCTGGACGGAGGAGCAACTGGCAGAAATCGTGACCCGCGACTGCATGATCGGCGTTGCCTTGCCGCGGCCCGATCGGAAGGCGGATGATGTTCGGCCGGTCCACAAGGCCAGCTTTCCGGTCCCCGATGAGCACCATTGAAGGGGTCGGCCGGTGAACGGAGAAAATTCATCGGCCGCCTGCTGCCGCAGGCCAGGTCGAACTTTCACCGATCCCATTGCTGGAGACCATTCGAAACGGGGATAAGACCTGGGAAAAGCTCGCACCGCGTTACGGCGTAACCAACCCCGACCCGCCCTGGAGGGTCAGTCTTTATGCGACGTGCGAGTGTCTCGCGGCCGGTGGCGCTCTCCCTGCGCTGGAACGACGCCACGCTGAGGATCAACTCGGTGAGACCGTGTATAGTGGAACGCCCGCGCCCGAGCAACAGCTGTTGGCCTTGGCTCACATCATGCTGAGCCGCGGGTTGCTGAGCGAAGAAGATCTCGCCGGTCGCCTCGATGCCGTCCGGTCTCGGCTCGAGACGTCCTAGTCGGAAAATGCAGCCGACCAAAAACATTGCTGCGAGCAATTCAATTCGTTCGGCAATGTAATTGACCCCAGGCAGCCCGGTATCAGCAGGCCGGCTCGCTCGACATCGAGCCGGCTGACTCTGACCCAGGAGTTCCAGCAATGACCACTACCCCGTTGGTACCGACTGTCCAGCCGGTCGGCATTCCGATCCGCGAGGTGTTGCCGTGGGCAATCCTCGGCGGCCTGGTTCTGATGCTGGCAATCTACTTTGTCGGCGCCGAACAGGGCGCCACCTCCATCATCCCTGGAATGTATGTGCACGAGTTTGTGCATGACGGGCGCCACCTGCTCGGCTTCCCCTGCCACTGAGCGGAACCCTGCGCCATGGCAGGGAGTCTGCTGTTGCGGGGGCGTTGATCGGCGTCATCGCCAGCTCACTCTGCTTCAGCTTTCTGCAGATCGTTGGCCAGCCGCAGGCAATGTAGCCTTCGGTGGCGCATTCGCCCTCAATCCGCGTCAGGTTTGTGCGAGGCGGGCGGCGCCGGCGAGATAATCCAGGCATCCTTGCAGGATGTAGGCGGCGGCGACGCGGTCGACGATCTCGGCGCGCCGCTTGCGGGTCATGTCGGCGGCGATCATCTCGCGGGTGACGGCGGCGGTCGACATCCGCTCGTCCCAGAACGCCACCGGCAGATCGCGCAACGCCACGAGGTTGCGAGCGAACTGGCGCACCGATTGGGTGCGCGGCCCGTCGCCGCCGGCCAAGGTCAACGGCAGGCCGATGACGAGCCCGCCGACGCCGTGCCGGTCGATCGTCGAAAAAGCTGCGCCATGTCCTCGCGAAAGCGCCGGCGGCGGATCGTGTCGAGCGGGCTGGCGACGAGGCGGCGCGATGTCGGAAAGCGCGAGGCCGATCGTCTTGGTGCCGACATCGAGCCCCAACAGCCGCTCGCCCGCCGCCACCGCTTCGGCGAGCGCCCTGCAATGGTCCAGGATCATGGCCGAGGATACGCCGCCAGACTTGACCGCGTCGACGGTGCGGCCTAGGTATATCCCCAGTGGATATGCCTGGAAGCAGATGGCTCGCTCGACAGTCTTCAAAAGCAATCGCAGTCAGGCGGTGCGCCTGCCGAAAGCGGTGGCGTTCCCGGCCGATGTGCGGCAGGTCGAGATCATCAAGCTCGGCCAGAGCCGATTGATTGTCCCGGCGGGCCGGCGTTGGGACGAATTTTTTCTCAATGGGCCATCCGTGTCGGACGATTTTACCAGAGGAGAGGACCAGGCGGCGGAAGAACGTGAGCCGCTGTAATGCTGCAATACATGTTGGATACCGACATCTGTATTTACGTGCTGAAAAACCGGCCGGCGGCATTTCGAGACCGGTTCAATCGGTTGGCAGAGCAGCTCTGCATTTCGGTCGTTACGCTTGCCGAGCTCTGGTACGGGATCGGAAAAATCGTCGCGCCCGGATGAAAACCGGCGCGCGGTCGAGCAGTTCGTCGCACGCCTCGAAGTCCTGCCGTTCTCCGCTGCGGCCGCGTTTCATTACGGCTCGGTCAGAACCGCGTTGGAGCGGGTGGGCCGGCCGATCGGCCCGCACGACATGCTGATCGGCGCACATGCTCGCAGCGCGGGATTGATCGTCGTGACCAACAATTTGCGCGAATTCGAACGCATCCCCGGGCTCAGGGTCGAAAATTGGCGATAGGCTTGGCTTAGCCGGGGCGGCCGGGTCGGGTAGAACCACGGCCGACGATACCCTATTTTAATCGGTTCCGGGCTTGGGGTGGATCGATGGCGTTGGACAAGGCCGCGGTGGCGCATATCGCCGCTTTTGGCGCGGATCAAGGTTGCCGACAGCGAGCTCGAGCCGTTGGCGGCGGAATTGTCGCAGATCCTGAGCTGGGTCGAGCAATTGAGCGAGGTGGATACGAGCGCGGTGGCGCCGATGGCCAGCGTCGCAGCGACGGGCTTGCCGATGCGCGCGGACCGGGTCACCGACGGCGACTGCCGCGACGATGTGCTCGGCAATGCGCCGCGCACCGCCAAGGGGTTTTTTGCCGTGCCGAAAGTGATCGAGTGAGCGCTGCGGCGCTGACCGGGCTGAGCCTGGCCGAGGCGCGCGACCGGCTCGCCCGCAAGGAAGCTCTCGGCGCGCGAGCTGACCGAAGCCCACATCGCCGCGGTCGAGGCGGCGCGGCCGCTCAACGCCTTTATCACCGAGACGCCGGAGCGGGCGCTCGAAATGGCCGAGGCTGCCGACCAGCGCCTTGCGCGCGGCGAGGCACGGCCGCTCGACGGCATCCCGATCGCAGTCAAGGACCTCTATTGCACCAAGGGCGTCTTGACGACGGCGGCCTCGCACATCCTCGACGGGTTTCGGCCGTTCTACGAATCGACGGTGACCGAAAAGCTGTGGCAGGCCGGTGCTGTCATGCTCGGCAAGACCAATCTCGACGAGTTTGCGATGGGCTCGTCGAGCACGACGAGCTTTTACGGACCGGTCGAGAACCCGTGGCGCCGCCGGCCGGAACGCTCATCGGGCGACAACCGGCCATTGGTGCCGGGCGGCTCGTCGGGCGGCTCGGCGGCGGCGGTGGCGGCGCGCGCGGCGCTTGGCGGCGATCGGTACCGATACCGGCGGCTCGATCCGCCAGCCGGCGAGCTTTTGCGGCATCGTCGGGCTGAAGCCGACCTATGGCCGCTGCTCGCGCTGGGGGGTCGATTGCCTACGCCTCCTCGCTCGACCATCCGGGGCCGATGACGCGGACGGTGCGCGATGCCGCTATCATGCTGCGCGCGATGGCCGGCCACGACCCGAAGGATTCGACCTCGGCGCCGCTGCCGGTGCCGGATTACGAGGCGGCTTTGACCGGCGATCTGCGCGGGCTGCGCGTCGGCATTCCGCGCGAATACCGGGCCGACAACATGTCCGCGCGAGATCGAGGCGCTGTGGCAGCAGGGCATCGACTGGCTGCGCGAGGCCGGCGCCGAGCCGGTCGAGATCAGCCTGCCGCACACGCGATATGCGCTGCCCGCCTATTACATCATCGCACCGGCCGAAGCCTCGTCGAACCTCGCACGCTATGACGGGGTGCGCTTCGGCCTCAGGGTCGAGGGCGGGAGCCTCGACGAGATGTACGCATCGACGCGCGCCGCGGGCTTTGGCGCCGAGGTCAAGCGCCGGATCTTGATCGGCACCTATGTGCTGTCGGCCGGCTATTACGATGCCTACTATCTGAAAGCGCAGCGGGTGCGGGCATTGGTCGCGCAAGATTTTGCCCAAGCCTTCGAGCGGGTCGATTGTCTGTTGGCGCCGACCGCCCCCTCGGCCGCGTTTGCGATCGGCGAGCACAGCGCCGACCCGATCGCGATGTACCTGAACGATTTGTTCACGGTGCCGGCGGATCTCGCCGGGCTGCCGGCGATCTCGGTCCCGGCCGGGCTTTCCGGCGACGGCCTGCCGCTCGGGCTGCAAATCATCGGCCGCCCCTTCGACGAGGAGACCGTGCTGCGTGCGGCCGAGACGATGGAGCGGGCCGCGCAATTTTCCGATCTTCCGGCTTTTGTTGCGGGAGAGATGCGATGATCGATGGGCGCACCGGGCCGTGGCAGACCGTGATCGGGCTCGAAGTGCATGCCCAGATCGTCTCGCAGGCCAAATTGTTTTCGGGTGCGGCAACCGCGTTCGGGGCCGAGCCCAATACCCAGGTCTCGCCGGTCGATGCCGCCTTTCCCGGCATGCTGCCGGTGATCAACCGCCACTGCGTCGAGGAGGCGGTCAAGACCGGGCTCGGCCTCGATGCCGAGATCAATCTGACGAGCGTCTTCGACCGCAAAAACTATTTCTACCCGGACCTGCCGGCCGGCTATCAGATCTCGCAATATTCGCAGCCGGTCGTGGGCCGCGGCCGGATCGTGCTCGACATGCCCGACGGCACCATGCGCGAGATCGGCATCACCCGGCTCCATCTCGAGCAGGACGCCGGCAAGAGCCTGCACGACCAGCACCCGCATTTGACCTATATCGACCTCAACCGGGCCGGGGTCGGGCTGATGGAGATCGTCTCCGAGCCCGATCTCAGGAGCGCCGAGGAGGCCGGGCTCTACCTGCGCAAACTGCGCTCGATCCTGCGCTATCTCGGCACCTGCGACGGCAATATGGAAGAGGGCTCGCTGCGCTGCGACGCCAATGTCTCGGTGCGCCGGCCGGGCGAGCCCTACGGCACGCGCTGCGAGATCAAGAACCTGAACTCGGTCCGCCATGTCATGCAGGCGATCGAATACGAGGCCGGGCGCCAGGTCGAATTGCTCGAGGAGGGCGGCAGGGTCGCGCAGGAGACCCGCCTGTTCGATGTCGCGCGCGGCATCACTCGGCCGATGCGCTCGAAGGAGGAGGCGCACGATTACCGTTATTTCCCCGACCCCGACCTGTTGCCGTTGGTGCTCGATCGCGATTGGGTCGAGGGGCTGCGCGCGGATCTTCCGGAATTGCCGGACGCGAAAAAGGCGCGGTTCGTGTCACTCTATGGCGTCTCACCCGAGGAGGCGGCGGTGCTCGTAGCTGAGCGTGCAACCGCAGAGTATTTCGAGAGTCAGGCGCAGGGCAGGGATCCAAAGACAGTGGCTCATTGGGTAATAGGTGATCTTTTTGGTGCCCTGAACCGCACGGGGCTCGGTGTCGAAATTTTGGCAGCCGCGGCGCCGTTTGTGGCACCGGAACCAGCGTTACGCGGGGCAGAGATGCGCGCGGCCGCCGCTCCGTTTGTGGCACCGGAACCAGCGCTACGCGGCGCCGAGGTTCGGGCTGCCGCGGCGCGGCTCGGCGCGCTGATCGACCTGATCGCCGACGGCACGATCTCCGGCCGCCTTGCCAAGGATGTGTTCGCCGAGATGGTCGCCTCGGGCGCCGACCCGGCCGCGATCGTCGAGCGCAAAGGGCTGCGCCAGGTCACCGATTTGGGTGCGATCGCCGCGGCGATCGACGCGGTGCTCGCCGCCAATGCCGACAAGGTCGCCGAATACCGCGCCGGCCGCGACAAGCTTTACGGCTTTTTTGTCGGGCAGGTCATGCGCGCTACCCAAGGCAAGGCCAACCCCGCCCTCGTCAACGAGCTCCTGCGCAAAAGGCTGGCGGAATAGGCGGAGCCCGCGCCGTCAGCCGTGCGTGTAGAAGTGGATCGCCTTGTCCAGATCGGCAAAAGGAACCAGGTATCCACGATGCAGCACCATGCCGATGTCGCAATATTGCCGCACCGTATTGGGGTTGTGCGACACGATCAGCAGCCCCGAGGCGCGGCGCCGGCGCTCGGCAAAGGCTGCGGCGCATTTTTCGCGGAACCACATGTCTCCGGTCGAGGTCCCTTCGTCGATCAGATAGCATGAAAAATCGATGGCCAAGCTGATCCCGAAGCTGAGCCGGCCCCGCATTCCCGAGCTGTAAGAGGATACCGGCTCGTCGAGATAAGGGCCAAGCTCGGCGAAGTCTTCGACAAAAGCCACGGCTTCGTCCTCGTCGGTCGCGCTGAGCCGGGCGATGAACCGCACATTTTGCCGGCCGGTCATGTCTTGGCTGATGCCGCCACTGTAGCCGAGCGGCCACGATACCGAGACGGTGCGGACGATCTGGCCTTGATCGGGCAGCTCGACCCCGGCGATCATGCGCAGCAAAGTCGATTTTCCGGCACCGTTGCGCCCCAGCACCGCCACCCCACGATCGGTCGGAATGCTGAGCGTGGTCGGAAACAGGACGATCCGGTCGCCTGCCCAGGTCGAATAGTGCTTGGCGATGTCAATCAAATGGATCATCACGCAGTTACCAGATACCGCCGTGTCGCGCGCACCAGCACCAGAACCAGCGCTATTCCCACCACTATAAAGATCAGCGGGTACTCCCATGTCGCATAGCGCGACACATATTGCGGAAAGAACGCTTCACGCAGGAACTCCATCAAACTCAGCAATGGATTGAACGACGCGTAATAGGCAACCTGCGGCGGCAGGTCGTTGGCAAAAAAGAAGCATCCGGAAAAAATGAACATCAATCGCATATAAAACGTTTGCACCAGCTGCAGCCACGGAACAGCGAGCTTTCCCAGGCCAAACAGGACCCCGCCGATTACTGCAAGCATGCTGATCCCGACGAGCGCGGTCAGCAGCATCAGCGGGTCGGCGATCTGAAAGTCGTCCTGGTAAAGGGTCAGACCGGCAATCACCACCGTATACGCGATCAGCGCCATCAAAAACTCGCGCAGTCCGCTGGCCATGATCAGAACCAATGGGGTCACTCGGCGGAAGTTGAGCAGATTGGTATTGCCCGTCACCGCGCCGCTGACTGTCGACAGCACGTGAGAGTGGAAGAGGAAATATGCGGCGAGCCCGCTGATCAGAAAGGCTTCCAAGCTGACCCCGTGCTCGGTGTGATGGCCTCTCAGGCGCCAAGCGACGTCGATCGCGACGATCCAGGCAAGCGGTTCGAGAATTATGCCGGCATAGCCGAGCCCGCCTGCGCCATGCTTGTTGAGCGTGTCGCGCAGCATGATCGTGTAGATCACGCTGAGATGCGATGCGAGACCGTTGCGGAGCTGTGGCCGCTTGCCGATCGCCGGGTCGTCCAGCCGTGGGGCAAATTCTTCGGGGATGTCGAACTCGTGCGGCGGCGGCAGCCCGGCGTCGGGATCGAGACGCCGATCGAAACGCTGCTCCAAGGCAATGATCGCCGATTTGAGGCCGGGCAGATCGGGGTCCGTGCGGAAGGCGCGCGCCAAAGCCGCCTCGGCGTCCGCCAGATTGTCGGTGGCCAAATGTATCCTTCCCTCTTCGAGGAAGGTGAGCGCCGCCAACGGATCGAGCCCGGCCGCTTCCCGCAGCAGCGCCAGCGCGGTCTCGGTATCGCCCGTCTTGAATATGGCGACTGCGCGATAGCGCAGGGCATAGCAATAATTTTCCGCGCTTGGCGAAATGGCGCCGAGCTGCGCGACCGCGTCCTCGAAGCGTCCCAGCCGGATCAGGACATAGCCGAGCATCAGGCGCTGCGCGCTGTCGTCGGTGCCGCCGGTTGTCAGCTCGATCGACTTGGCGAGAAAGCGGGCGGCATCGTCCAGATTGGTTACGCGCTCGTGGGCGGCGCCGAGCCGATACCACAACGTCCCGGCTCCGCCGGGGATGAAATACGCCCGAGCGCGGTCCGCGGCCGCCACCGGCAGGATCGCCTCCATATCGTGCAAGGCCCTACGCTCGGCATAAAGCGCAAACCGGCAATTAGCTTGCAAAAAAACCGCCAGCGGATCGTCGGGATGCGCCGTGAGGGCATCCTCGAGCCACAGCATCGCCTCCTCGGGCTTCTCCTGGCGCAGAAAATAATCGCCGATTCTAAGCCGGATTTCCTGCGCGGCCGGCGGCCGGAACAGCGTGCTCAGCGAGCCGACCAGCCGTTGCAATTGCTGGTAGACCGCTTCGTGGCTTCTTGTGTCGCGCCCGCAAACTTCGGCCAAGGCATCGACGGCATCGCCCAAATTGCGGCACATCACCTGCGTCAGCGCCCACAGCAGGCGGAGCTTTGGGGCGACATTGCGCTTCGCCGCTCCCAACGAGGCGAGGATCGCGTCAGCCTGCTGATAGGCTCCTGCCCGCAAGGCTTCGATTGCGTCGTCAGCGCTGCTCACCTGTTCACCTGCCCGCTTAAATCGAACCGAGCCGAGAAACGAAGAAGACAAAAGCTTCGTCCATCTTAGGCTGTCTGTGCGAGCTTACAAGCGATGCGCGGCTTTTCTCTCGGGCTCCGCTCCTGGCAGCTCGTCGAGCTATGGCGTCACAGGACGCGGATGTTCTTGAATTGCCACGGGTCGTTGCGGTCGAGGTCTTCGGCGAAGAGGCTTTCGCGACCGGAGAGCGGGGTCCAGTCGCCGTAGACGCCGACGAGCTCGCCGAGATAGGGCCGCGCTATCTCGAGGATGCGCGCAAAATCCATCTCCTCGGGCTCGACGATGCCTGCGTCCGGGTGCTCGATCGCCCAGACGACACCGGCCAGCACCGCCGCGGTCACCTGCAGCGAGGTCGCGTTGTTGTGCGGCGCCACCCGCCGTGCCTCGTCGATCGTGAGGCGCGAGCCGTACCAATACACCCCGCCCGGCCCACCCATCAGCAGCACGCCGAGCTCGTCGATGCCGGTCGTGATCTCGTCCATCATCAGCCGCTTCTTCGCCTGCAGCCGCCAGTTCTTGCCGGCGAGCTCGTGCAGGCTCAGCACCGCGTCGTCGCACGGGTGATAGGCATAGTGGCAGGTCGGCCGATAGCGCAGCGCCTCGCCTTCGCCGAGCGTCAGGTAATCGGCAATCGAGATCGACTCGCCATGCGTGATCAGAAAGCCGTGATAGGCGCCTTCCAGCGGGGTCCAGCTGCGCACTCGCGTTGCCGCCCCCGGGCGCAACAGATAGATCGCCGCGCCGCCGCCAAAATCGTGCCGCCGCCCGTCAACCGGAAAATGCCGCTCATGCGTTCCCCAGCCCAGCTCGGAAGGTTGCGAGCCTTCGCTGACAAAACCGTCGATCGACCAGGTGTTGACAAATTCGCCCGGCGCCTTGGGCATCGCGGCAACCTGGGTGTCGCGCTCGGCAATGTGGATTGCCTTGACACCGAGCCGCTCGCCAAGACCGCCCCAATCCTCGCGCCGCACCGGCCTATCCGTCGCGATCCCCGCATCGCGGGCAAGGTCGAAGAGCGCTTGCTTGACAAAATGCGAGACGAGCCCCGGATTGGCGCCATGGGTCAAGACCGCGGTCGGTCCGCCAGACCGGCCGGCGCGCAGCGCCAAGGCGCTCTCCCGCAGCGCGTAGTTGGAGCGCGCCGCTGGCGACAGCCCCGGATCGGTGTAGCCTCCCGGCCACGGCTCGATGCAGGTGTCGAGGTACAGCGCGCCCCGCTCCCGGCACAGCTCGATCAACGCCGTGCTCGACACATCGACCGAGACATTGAGCAAAAAATCGCCGCTCCCGAGACGCGGTTCGAGCACCGCGCGATAATTCGCGCGGGTCAGCGCGGTCTCGACAAAAGCGATCCCATATTCGGCTGCGACATCGTGTCCGCGCAACTCGGCGGTGACGATCGTGATCCGGTGCGGGGCGATATCGATATGGCGCAGCAGCAGCGGCAGGACGCCCTGGCCGATGCTGCCAAAGCCGACGATCACGAGGCGCCCGGAAAAGGCCGCATATTTGTGGTCGGGCATGGCGGTCCAGGGTCGGTCGAGAGCGCCGAACGGGTAGGGTTGCGGCGCTGCGTTGTCAAGCCGCCCCGATCGGGCCGAGCGTCAACGATCTGCTGCGAGAATTGCGATAGGGTCTGACGGCATGGGGCAGAAGAGGCCAAAGCCGACCGGAATGCGGTCGGGGCGCGACCACGGGCCGGCACAGGACGACCGGACGCGAGCGGTGCCGCGCAGCAGCGCTGCGGGAGGGTCTGTCGCCGCGTCGGCACCGGACCGGAGCTGCCTGCGGGTTGCGACCTACAACATCCATGCCTGCGTCGGCGTCGATCGGCGTTGCGACCCGGCGCGGGTCGCCGCGGTGTTGCGCGGCATCGGCGCCGATATCGTCTGCCTGCAAGAGGTCGGCGCCAACCCCACTATCGGCCGCCACGCCGACCAATGGGAATATCTCGGCGAGGCTACCGGCTGCCGGGTGATCCTCGGCAGCGGCATTCGCGAGCACCGCCGGCGCTTTCTCAACGCCATCCTGACCCGGCTGCCGGTGCTCCGCGCCCGCTCGATCGACCTGACGATACCGGGCCACGAGCCACGCGGCGCGATCGATGCCGAGCTCGAGGCCGGCGAGCGTGTCTTGCGCGTTGTCGCCACTCATTTCGGCCTCCATGCCGGCGAGCGGCGACTGCAGGCGAACCGGCTGGTCGCGGCGCTGGGCGAGCCCCCGGCGGCAAATCGGGAGGCGGCCGATGCGGTGCTGCTGATGGGCGACCTCAACGAATGGCGGGGCCGCAGCGGGGTCATCGATATGCTCGACCGCCGGCTCGGCCCGAGCCCGGCGCCGCGCACCTTTCCGTCGTGGCTGCCGGTGCTGCCGCTCGATCGCATCTATACCGACGGGCCGGCGGTGCTGGGTGATGTCTCGGTCTGCCGCACCCCGCTCGCGCGCCTCGCCTCGGACCATTTGCCGTTGGTCGGCGACCTGTTTTGGTCCCGCCATGACCACGCCAGCCGCGCCGGGCGACGCTTCGGCGAATTCCGAAATCTCGGTGGATGACATCGGCGGCGGCGGCGCCATCTTCGGCGGCATGACCGCTGCATATCCCTCGATCGCCGAAATCGCAGCGCTGGTCGGCAACCCGGCCCGCGCCAATGTCCTGACTGCCTTGCTCGACGGCCGGGCCCTGACCGCGGGCGAGCTGGCTCGTGCCGCCGGGGTCTCGGCCCAGACAGCGAGCGGCCATCTCGCGCGGATGACCGAGGCGCGGCTCTTAAGCCTGGCCCGGCAGGGGCGCCACGCCTATTACCGGCTCGCCTCGCCGCTCGTCGGACAAATGCTCGAAGCGATCATGGCGGTGGCGGCGGACGGCACCTTGCTTACCCAGCCGCGCTGGCGCGGCGGCGAGGCGCTGCGCAACGCGCGCACCTGCTACGACCATCTGGCGGGCCGCCTCGGCGTGGCACTGGCCGATGCGCTCGTCGCCAGCCGCCATGTGGAGCTGAGCCAGGATGGCGGGATGGTCACGGCAGCGGGCGAAGACTTCCTCGCCGGCTTTGGCTTGGACCTCGATCGCCTCGCCAAGGGACGCCGTGTCTTTTGCCGCCCCTGCCTCGATTGGAGCGAGCGCCGCCCGCATCTCGCCGGGGCATTGGGTGCCGCGCTGGCCGCGCGCTGCTTCGATCTCGGCTGGATCGGGCGCCTGCGCGACACCCGCGCCGTCGAGATCCGCCGAGAGGGCGAGCGCGGCTTCGCCCAAACCTTTGGGATCGAGCTTCGGGTTGCCGCATAAGGCCGGTTGCGCCGCCCGGCCCCTTTGGCTAATCAGGCGTCATGCCGCTAAAGCACAATCCGCTCGGCCTCAACCCGCTGCAGCTCAAGACCCTGACCCTGCTGCAAGAATTGGCGCGGCTGCCGGAATACTCGCGTCCGGGCGAGGAGGGCTGCACCGTCATCACCGCTCTGCCGCAGCCGCATGGCGACCATTTTCATCTGGGCGAGGCGGTCGTCGCCTCGCGTGACGCGACCGGGCTGCGCAATGCGGGTGTTTGGATGGCGCTCGACCGCAAGGGGCTGATTCGATCGCACCCGGCGACCGGCGACCTGTTGACTCCGCTCGGCCGCGACTACGACACCGGGCTGCGCGACCGGATGCTGCACCGGCCAGCCGACTGAGCGGCTGGCCTCACCAGACAAAGCGGCTGGCCTCACCAGACAAAGCGGCTGGCCTCACCAGACAAAGCGGCTGGCGACCGCGACCGGGCGATAGGGCACGGCGCCGAGCGCCATCTCGATGCGGTCGAGATCGGGCGGCCGGCCGCCGGCCATGCCGAACTCTTCGGCGTGGATCCCGCCGGCGATCAGCAAGCTGTCGATCCCGGCCGCGCCCGCCCCGGCGATGTCGGTGCGCAGGCTGTCGCCGACGGCCAGCAGCTGCGAGCGGTCGGCAATGCCGAGCCGGGCGAGGCAGGAATCATAGACCGAGGCAAACGGCTTCCCGTGCCAGCGCACATGTCCGCCCTCCGCCTCGTACCATTGCGCCAAGGCGCCGGCGCACAACGCCAGCCTTTCGCCGTGCATGACGACGAGATCGGGGTTGGCGCAAACCATCGGCAGATCGCGCGCCAGCCCCCGCCGCAACAGCGGCGCATAATCCTCGACCGTGTCGTCCCAGCCGGCCGGCCCGGTGTTCAGGATGAAATCCGCTGCCAGGGCGCTATCGACAAAATCGAGCCCGAGCCCGTCGCGGATTTCGAGGTCGCGATCGGAGCCGATATGGAGGCAGCGCCGGCCGAGCGCCGCGTAAAACAGGTCGTCGCGGTCATGGAGATGCTGCCACGCCTCCTCGCCCGACGACATCACCGCGTGATAGGCATCGCCCGGCACCCCGATCGCCTCGATGCGGCGAACCACATCGTCGGCGCGGCGCGGCGCGTTCGACAACAGGATGATGCGCTTTTCGGCGGCGATCAGGGCACGCATGCATTCGATCGCTCCCGGCAGCGGCGCCACCCCGTCATGGACGACGCCCCACAGGTCGAGGATGAGCCCCCCATAGCGCGGCGCCAATTCGCCGACACCGTCGATCAGCCGCAGAGCCATGACAGGCCGCAACCTCGGCGATCGCACCTTCCCGGTCAAGCGCCGTGACGAAGCATTCTCCAGAAGCACGGGATAAATAACGCTTACGAAATCGAGGATGCAACACGCTATCGTCGTCGTGACGACATTCGTTTACTCATCGTTGCCGAATTGAGCGGAACATGCCGGCACCGGCGCCCGTTCGGCTTGACGCAGAGGCAATCAGACGAGGATGTTCATGTCCGACGACCTTTATATCGGTCCGCTGCTCGAACGCGACGGCAAATACAGCTACGATGCGTTCAGCGCGGCCGAGGGAATGAAAAGCTCGTTCGGCTATCGCTGCGTCGGCGAGGCGCGCTATGACCAGCGTGCGCTGGTGGCCAAAGCGGCGCGCGATCCGCGCTGCAATTTGCGCATCTGCGAGACACTGGGCGAATTCGAAAAAGCGGTTGCGGCGGCGCGCCGCCCGCGCTCGATCGGGAGCGGCTCTCGGCATTAGCATTGCCCGAGCGTCGAGCGACCCGCATTCGATCGCTTGCGCACCGGCCGCGGCGTAGTAGGCTCGGCCGCGAGCGATCATCGGGATCGATGCGGAGGACGACATGGTGATGGGTGGGGAATTGGTAACGAGCGCCTTGGCCGGGCTTGCCTTTATCGGCTGCGCGATGACGAGCGCCGCTTCGGGCGGGGCCTCGGGACGGCCGCAGCCGGGGCGGCGGCGCGAGGCCGTGGTCAACGGCAAGCGGGTCAAGACCGTCGACATCCACGCCCACACCATCGTCCCGGAGGCGGCGGCCATCATCAACCACCCGCTCGAAGCGCCGAGCCTCTTGTGGTCGAACCTTTCCGACCGCATCGCCGAGATGGACGCCGAAGGGGTCGATGTCGAGGCGCTCAGCATCAACCCCTACTGGTACCGTGCCGAGCGCGACGCGGCAGCCGAGCTGATCAAGATCCAGAACGAAAAGCTCGCCGAGTTCTGCGCCGGCAACCCCGACCGCTTTGTCGCGTTTGCCACCGCCGCCTTGCAGCATCCGCAGCTCGCGGCCGAGCAGATCGAATACGCGGTCAAGACATTGGGGCTGCGCGGGCTTTCGATCGGCGGCAGTGTCGCCGGCGAGGAATTGGCGAACCCGAAATTCAACCCGGTCTGGGCCAAGGCCGAGGAGCTCGGCATCCTCATATTTATGCACCCGACCGGCAGCCGGGAGCTGGCCGCCAGCGGCCGGCTCGACGGCAGCGGGCTCCTGACCAACACGATCGGCAACCCGCTCGAAACCACGATCGCCTTGTCGCATTTGATTTTCGAAGGGACGCTCGACCGCTTTCCGGGCCTCAAGATCTGCGCCGCGCATGGCGGCGGCTTTTTGCCGTCCTATGCGGCGCGCTCGGACGCGGTTTGCACGACCTTCCCCGACCGCGTCGGCGCGCTGCCAAAGAAAAAGCCGACGCAATACCTGAAGGACGGCCAGCTCTTCTTCGACACGATCATGTTCACGCCCGAGGCGATGCGCCACCTGATCGCCGAATCGGGTGTGGGCCAGGTGATCCTCGGCACCGACTACCCGTTCCCATGGAACAAGGTCCCGGTCGATCACATCCTGTCGATCCCCGGCCTCTCCGACGCCGACAAGATCGCGATCTTGGGCGGCACCGCGGCCAAGCTGCTCGGCATCAACTAATAACAGATCGTCGACGGCTGCTCGCGTGCAGCGCGAGGCCCGCACCCAAAATCGTGCCAGTTGCGACCGTGTAAAAAGGTGACTTGGCTATTTGGGGTGGACATCATGCCGCGGCGGTGTAGAAGGATCGATAACGAGGCGGCGTTTGGGATAGGCGCTGGCTCGCAGAAGAGGCAAGGACGGTGTGAGATCAAACCTTAGGCCGGCGGAAGACTACGCCGAACCTGCCGATGCCGGTGGGTGGGTGCCGCGGGAGCTGCCGAGAATCTACCTGGTCGGGACGATGCGGGCGATAGCCCCGGGCGGCGCCGATTTTTTGCCGCGGGGACGCAAGACACGGGGCTTGTTGGCCTGCCTGTGCCTCGCCCAAGGCGAGCGCATTTCGCGCAGTCGTCTTATCGGCCTCTTATGGGAGCGCTCGGCCGATGCGCAGGCGCGAATGAGCCTGCGCCAAGCGCTTTCGGAGCTGAACAGCATTGTCAATCGGCACGTTCCGGGGCTCGTCGAGATCGGTCGCGACGGCGTTCAGCTCGATCACCGGAAGTGCTGGGTTGACGCCCAGGCGGTCCTCGATGCCGGCGCCGACGCGACCGCAGACACCAGCAATCTCGTCCAGCCCTACAGCGAACGTCTCCTCGAAGATCTGGACGGGATCACGCCTTCATTCGACCAGTGGCTCGCAGCCGAGCGGACACGCTTTGAGGATCGCGTGCGCAAAATACTCGAGGCGGAGCTCGACCGGCTGACCGAACAGAATGCAAGACCGGAGCTGCGCGCCGCGGCCGCGCGACGGCTGATCAACTTCGAGCCCACGCACGAGGGCGCGGTGCGCAGCCTGATGAGGGCATTTGCCCAAATGGGGGACCGCGGCCAGGCGGTGCGCGAATTCGAGCGCTGTCGGCAAGTGCTGGAGCACATGCTCGACCTGCCGCCCTCAAAGGAGACGGTAGCCGTCTACGAAGCGGTACGGGTCGAAGCGCCCGAGCTGGCTTCGATGGTTGCGGCACCCGCTGCATTGCAGTCGAGCGAGGTCTGGGAAGCCCAATCGCCGGCGCCTCCGCCGGTCAGCTGGGAGATCAGGAGACAAAGCGAGCCCGGCGTTGTCCCGGCCTCGGGTCTCGCGCAAGAGCCCAGACGCGGGCCGTCGATTGCCGTGCTGCCCTTCAGCAATCTCACCGACGATCCGGCGCATCACTTTGTGGCCGAGGGGCTGGTCGAGGATTTGATCGAGGCGTTGTCCCGTATTCCGAATTTCTTCGTCATCTCCCGGTTGTCGACACTCGCCTTCCGAAACCAGGATCGCCATCCACGCGAGATCGGCAACGTGCTCGGGGTCCGCTATGTCATCTCCGGCAGTCTGCGGGTTGTTGAAGACCGCCTGCGTCTGACGATTGAGCTGACTGACGCGCAGCAGGGCGCCGCACTGTGGCTCTCAAAGTTCGACGAGCGGTTTTCCGACCTCTTCGAGGTCCAGGACCGCTTGTGCGAGCTGATCGTCGGCAAGGTGGCGCCCTATCTACATGCGGCCGAGTTGAACCGCATCCGCGTCAAGCGGCCTGACAGCCTCGAGGCCTACGAGCTGTTTTTGCGCGCCCAGGAAAATATGCACAACTCTTCGCGCTCGGTGTTCGAGACGTCGGAAGCATTGTTCGACGCGGCGCTCGCGAAGGATCCGCGCTATGCCGCTGCGCTTGCCTGGCGGGCGCGCTGGCATGTGCTGCGTGTCGGACAGGGATGGTCGCCTGATCCAGCGCACGACGCGGCGCAGGCCGACCATTTTGCGCGAGCCGCAGTCGAGTGCAACAGCATGGAACCGATGGCGTTCGCGGTCCACGGTCACGTTGCATCGTATCTGTACAAGGATTTCGACCTCGCGTTCCGCCGTTTCGAGGCGGCGCTGCGGATCAACGCCAACGCCGCGCCGGCTTGGCTGTGGAGCGCCGCGGCGCGGGCCTGGATGGGCGATGGCCCTCGGGCCATCGAAGAGATCAACAAGGCGATGGCGTTGTCGCCCTACGACCCGCAGATGTACGCCTACACCGGTAACGCCGCGATGGCGTATCTCGTGGACGGCCAGCACGAACGGGCGATCGAATGCGCTCTGCGGTCGTTGCGGGAGAATCGCACCTACACATCTGCATATCGGCAGCTCGTAATCGCGCTGGTGCTGGCTGGCCGCGAGAACGAGGCACGAGCCTCGGCGCGGCGACTGCTCGAGCTCGAGCCCGGGCTGACGGTGGCAGGGTTCCTGCGTCGCTATCCCGGCAACGCCAGCCCGCACGCCGAACTCTTTTGCGATGCCCTCACCAAAGCCGGGATCCCGATTTCCGATCGGGATCCAGAAAAAGCGACCGGCAAATAAGTCCCGGGCCGGCTTTTCGCGTCAGCAGCCGGGATGTTTCTGATGAAACAAGCTGGCTCTATCGCGGCGAGGCATAGAGACCCAGCAGGCGCTGAAAAAGTCGGGTAACCTCCGTGATCACCCTTCGAGACGGCCCGCTTGTCCTGAGGAGCCGCCGCAAGCGGCGTCTCGAAGGGGGCCTCCTCAGGGTGAGGTAACCCATTGAAATGGAAAAGCACAGATCCTGAGGAACCAGACAATTAACTCCGTTCTTGCCTTCCCGTGGGCCGTCAGCCCACGGACTTAGTTCCGTGGGGAAGGCCGGGACCCATCTCTGCCATGGATACCGGCCTTCGCCGGTATGGCGGGTAGTTGGGTCACATCCGTAAGATGCTATCTGCTAGAGATGCATCAAGACAAAGCATTGCGCCAGTCGAGATAATCGGCCCGCCGATCGAGCTTGACCGCCAAATCGAGCACCTCCCGTCGGGCGCCGGGGAAGCGGCAGTCGCGGGCCAGGCTGCGGAGCCCTTGCACCATCTCGCGAAGGTTCGCACCGCCGGATGGCGGGGCGTCGTCCCGCCATCCACACGCGGGCAACGAATCAGTCAGCGGATTGAGCGACATGTTGCCTAGCCTGCAAAGAACGATAGATCTGAATGCGAGTAGCGCGCAGCCCCGGCACACCATGAAGCTGGAATGCGCGGTCCCAGGAACGGAGCTCCTCCTCCGACAGCCGGTAGAGACTCCGTGCCGCCTCCATCGTGATGCGGCCGTTGCGCACCGCAGCCACGACCGCAGCCTTGCGACGCGGTATCCATCTGCTCGTGTTGGGATGTGGCAGATTTTCCATGCTTTTCGTCCTGCTCGGTGACTTGCTGCAAAGCACTTTGATCAAACGTCGCGGGGGCCTAGGTCCGCCTACGCAACATCCAGATCCGCCGGCCCGATCCGGTCGGTTGATGTGGCATTTCCGTGAGCTTCCCCAAACCCGCTTCCAAAAAAGGTAATCACGTCTATATCACGAAATTTTCACGATTGGGAGTCGTTCGTCACCATTTTTTCCGATCTGATTAGCGTTGTGTCTGCAACCCTCTAGCTAACCCCTGCCCGTGAACGATCCGCTGTCGGAGCACAGGAACCAATCGCAACCAAGTCGCCCGTTTTATGCAAATCTCATGCCGAGGCAACAGAATTCACCCATTATTCACGATGTTAAAGAAATGTTTTCACGTTTCTTTCTTCCATCGCCTGTCAGCATGCTCTTGTTGAGGGGCAACCTCGCTCAACTGTGACCAAGGGAGAACATCAGATGAAAGCGTGTGTACATTCGACCTGCACCTCGATCTCGGCCGAGTTCCCGCCGCTGCGCCGGCCCACGCCCGAGACCGCCGATCGCGGCAGGCTGCGCTATGGCGACGGTTGCATCACCGCCGAGTTCCCGCCGCTGCGCCAGCCCAAGCCCGAGACCGCCGATCGCGGCACACTGCGCTATGGCGACGGTTGCATCACCGCCGAGTTCCCGCCGCTGCGCCAGCCCAAGCCCGAGACCGCCGATCGCGGCACACTGCGCTATGGCGACGGTTGCATCACCGCCGAGTTCCCGCCGCTGCGCCAGCCCAAGCCCGAGACCGCCGACCGCGGCACACTGCGCTATGGCGACGGTTGCATCACCGCCGAGTTCCCGCCGCTGCGCCAGCCCAAGCCCGAGACCGCCGATCGCGGCACGCTGCGCTATGGCGACGGTTGCATCACCGCCGAGTTCCCGCCGCTGCGCCAGCCCAAGCCCGAGACCGCCGATCGCGGCACGCTGCGCTATGGCGACGGTTGCATCACCGCCGAGTTCCCGCCGCTGCGCCAGCCCAAGCCCGAGACCGCCGATCGCGGCACGCTGCGCTATGGCGACGGTTGCATCACCGCCGAGTTCCCGCCGCTGCGTTAAAAAAATCGACGGCCACCGCGGAAGCGGAGCGGAGAATGACCAAACAGGCTCAAACGGTGGTTTGCCGGTTTTACCGGCTCATCCCCGACGCTCCGGCTCCGCGGCCGGCGGACCGCTCGGCCGATGGCATGCTTCCGATGCGCGGCTATCGCTATTGTGAAGCCCTCGCCAGTGCTTCAGCATTCGGATGGTATATCTACCCGCCGCTCAGCTTCAGCCTGGTCTGGGACGGGGTCGAGATTGCGTGGACCTACGCGGGTGCGGAAGATTGGTATCCGCTGCGCGGTGCCCAGTTTCCGGGGTTTCGTCAGTTCTTTGAAGAGGCCGCACCTGATGCCGTCAAGCCGCTGGCGCCGCCGTTTCTTGCCGTCTCGCGCGAGCCCGGCGTCGTGCAGGTGTGGAGCGGATATCTCGCGCGGACAGCGCCGGGCTGGGCGCTGCTGTCGCGGGGTCCCGCCAACATTCCCCGGAACCAGGGCTACGAGCACTTCGAAGGCATCGTCGAGACAGAAACCTGGTTCGGTCCGCTTTTCACCAACATCCGGCTGACGCGCACCAATTCGCCGGTCGAATTTCACGTCCGCTACCCGCTGTTCCAGGTGCAGCCGCTGCTTCGGCAATGCTACCGCGAGCCGTCGTTCGAGGTCTCTACCCTATCCGAGCTGACCGCTGCCGATTGGCAACGGTTCGAAGCGACGATGAAACCCAATACCGAGCAGATGCGGATGCTCGGACATTACGCGGCCGATACCCGACGGCGCAGCAGAAAGAGCCCGTAAAGACGGCAAGCGGCCTTACCCGACCGCTTTGGCGGAGCCACCGTCGGCGGCTCTTCGTGACGCGCGCTCGATCGCGAGCAGGCAGCTCGCGAGGATCGCGGCGACGCCGAGCCAGCTGAGCAGGTCGGGAATTTCGCGAAACAGGACGATGCCGCCGATCACCGCAATCACCAGACGCAGGATTGTATAAGGCCCGAGAGTCGAGGCGCTGGCATGTCTGATCGCCACGATCCCCAAATACATCCCCACCGGCCCGAAAATCAGCACACCCGACAGCCAAGGCCAGACCGCACGCGCGGGCGGCGCCGCCATCGCCAGGACCGGGAGGTTGCAAACGACGCCAACGGCATTGACGTAGAACATGGTCGTCAATTGGGAATCGCCGCCCGGCCGCTGGAGATGCTTGTTCAGCACAAAAGCGAGGCCATTAAAACTGGTGCCGAGCAGAGCAATCAGATAGACGATATTCCGGTCGGCAAAGGCGGGCTTGACGATCAGCAGCGCGCCGACGACGCCGACCGCCACCGCGAGCCATTTGAGAGGTGTGATCTGCTCGTTCAGGATGAGCGCGGAAAATACGGCGATATACGCGGCCTGCGTGTACGAAATCGCGGTTGCGTCGGCAAACGGCAGGTGGCCGAACGAGTACATCAGCACCCAAAGGTATAAGACCGATACAAACCCGCGCAGCAGCTGCATCGGCAGCTGGTTGGTCTTCAGCACCGACCATCCGGCTTTCCCGGCGAGCAGCCCGACCAGCGCCAATCCTCCGGCGCTGCGCAGCAGCGCCAGCTGCATAGGGGAGCCGCGCGCTCCGATCTGATGGATCATCGCAGTCTCGGCCGCGAACAGGATCGCCTGAGCGATCATCAGCCAGACGGCGAGGCGCTGGTTTTTCACAAGTGAGCTCCGGCGCCGGGGGATCGCATAACCCCGGCAGCGACGGCCCGGGCGCGATGCCTCAGGAGCTCGATCGCGATGTGACGGGGCATCCTCGCCATCGCAAACCTATATACCATCCGGCGATCACGGGAAACGAGCGGCCGCGGCACGCAAGCCCGCGCAACTACCGCAATCACAATTTGCCGCTGCGATCGAGGCCCGCTCGATCGGCCGCTATCTGGTGATGCGCCTGCGGGCCGATCGCCCCGTCGCACGCAATCGATCACGCGGATGTGATCGGCTATGGCATGCCGAAACACAATTCCGGTCGATCCCCGGCCTCTCCGACGGGGCTCATCCGTTCAGATGCCGGAGGCTTTTGCCGACGATATATTTCGCAGCCGCTTCTCGCAATTCGCAGCGAGGCGGTCGGGTGCTGATCGCTCCGACCGCCTGCGCCAGTTCCTTCCAGCTGATGCCGAGCAATTTCGCCGCGGTGCCGCCCAAGGTCGCGATCTTGTCGGCGTCGGAGAGACCGGGGAAACGCCGCGACGAGGACAGCCGAGACCGCCGGTGGGTAGGCGAGCATGCATTACCCGCGACGGCGATTTGATGCTCTATGCCCGAGCCGGGCACATCGATGCCCGGCTCGCCGCCGAAATCGGGTCGCCGTTCATCAGCCAGATCGCGGCGCAGGTGTCGAGGAGCACAGGCTGCGCCATCGTCAAGCGTCGGCTTCCCAAATTTCACCGGTGCCCTCGGTTGGATCGACGCCGGGCGCGACTTTCACCGTGCCTCGCATCGCGCCCCAAAGCTCTGCCGGCGCCTTCTCTACCGGAACGATCGCGGCGACCGGCCGATTATGCTTCATCAGCAAGACCCGGCCGGTCTTCCCCTGCGCCACTTCGTCGATCAAGGCGAGGCAGCGCGCCTTGAAGGCCGTAACCCCTATTTCCACTTCGTGCGCCTTATCCGCGGTCATCGCTAATCCTCCTGATAATGGCCCACAATAAATGGGTCTTTGCGTGCCGCCAACGGCAACCCTGCGGCATCGAGCCTGTCATCGGTGAAACAGGCCGCCCCCAGGGTGTGACTGGCCAGGCAGATTGCGCCGGTTTTGAAAAGGGGCGCCGTATCGGTGTGCCTCGGCACGGTCATGCAGGAGCTGGCCGCAGACGCGGACTACCAGCGGATCTACGCCGAAATCACCAAGGCGTTCGAACTGCAGGACCGCATGGTCAGTGTGATCGAAGACCTCTGAGCATCCGTCACTGCGCCTTTTCCGCAGCATAAGGGCTAAGGAAAAGGCACTTCACCCGTGGTAGACGCAGTGGTTTCGCCGAGGCGAGCCTCTGCGTCCTCCGCGGCTCCATCGCGGCCTCTGCGGTGACCGCTTGCGTCACCCCGCGCGCAGGTATTGTACAGCCTCGTCGCGGCGGAAGAGGTAGCGGAGGGTGCGTCACTGCTTCGGCGGCGCGGGCCATCGCCATTCGGTGATGCAGTCTTTGTTGGCGTCGTGATCGAGAGCCTGTTTCGCGAGCCCGACAAAAGCCGTCATCGAGCAGGATCCGTCCGTCCTGCCGCATCCGTTGATCCCGACCTGTGCCATGGTTGGCGGTGGCCGCGTGATGTCCGGGTTTCGCGGCAGCCGCATGTCGTCGGGCGACTGCGCGGCAAAGAACGCGGTGACCGACGGCTCCTGGTGTGCCCCCTGCCGTACCTCGAAGATCAGGGCGCCGCCGGGCGGCATGTCGTCTTTCTGGTCCGCCCCATACGCGGGCAAGGTCCAATGCAGATTCAACAGCGCCGCCACATTGGCGATGTTGGTGTCGTGCCCGACATAGGCGATGAATTTGTCGGCGCCGCCCGTCGCCCCCGGATCCCGGCCGTTCTCGACGGCGTAAGCGAGATGGTACAGCAGGTTGGCGCCTTGCCGCTGGGCGACGTAGGGCACGCGCTGCACCGCATCGAACACCCCCGTGTGCAGGCGGAGGGTCTCCAGCATCGTCGCCTTCCGCGCCCGCCCGAAGCCGAAATTGTCGCCGCTGAACCCTTGCGCGTATTGGAACAGCAGCATTTCGGCAAAAGACTGAGCCATGCCCAACCCGCCCTTGATCGATGCCCGACCCTTCGCGGTGTCCACCGAGGAGGGGAGTGTCTGTAGACTGCATGTCTGCGCCGGCCCGTTACCCGGGTCCCGGCATAGTTTCTCTGAACAGCACTGCAGAATTTTTTGAGCCAGGCTCAACCCAACTCTGTACCTGTGCAAGAGCTCGTCGATATTTACGGAACTCTTCACCTTATCCGCGTCGAGACGGCAGGCCGGAAGCGCCTTCGTCGGATGAAAAATCGGGTCGGTCTCGTCTGCCGCTTCGTCGATCGCGAAACGGCACCGCTGCGCCGGGTCCTTCCCTCTCGTCAGCCCGCTGCCGAGCCCTTGCGCGGTCAGCACCGTTCGCTCATCGCGATCCGCCCGGATAAAGACGTCGTCGGGGCACTGGTCGGCGCGGAACAGCCCCTCTGGATCGAGATAGGTCCGGTAAAACCCACCCATATCGTCGACCAGATCTTCGCCCTTCGGGGTGAGGTAGCCCGGCGGTACGCCGAAGTCCGGCCAGGCCGGCGTCGCGGTCCGGCGCCAGCTCGCCAGCGTCTCGGTGTCTTGCGTCGGCGAGCGCACGCCGTGCCGGCTCAACAGCACGACGCGCACCAGCTTGCCACCGTCGGAAGGCGCCTGAGCCGGCGCGTCCCGACTGCAGAGCATGGGCCGCGGCCTGATCCGGCCACGTCCACCAACCTCCAGTCGGATATTTTCGGTTTGAGCGGCGCCACAAAATGGGATGAGCCTCCGCCGGGTGCCTGCCGTCGCCTCAGCGGTGCGCGTTGTCGTAGAGGTGGCCGGTGCTGGGAGGTGGCCGGTGCCGGGAGGTGGCCGGTGCTGGCGGACGCGATAAAAGCGCCGGCCTGGCCGGCGAATTTTACGCCGAGCTCGATTTCGACTTGCTCGGGGGCGTCGGCGACGTCGCGGAACTTGCTGACGACGGCGAGCGCGGCCGGCCGGATCGCGTCGAGCGCGGTCTCGAAGCTAGGGCCGGCGGCCTCGGCCAATTCGCCGGGATGCAGCCCGCGCGTGACCGCCGCCGGGCCTTCGTCCTCGACTTCGATCCGCACATCGCCGCCCGCCTCGAGCGGCACCGAGAAGGCGTCACCGAGGAAGACCTCGTCCGCGTCCGGCCGCAGACGATGCACGTGACCGAGATGCAGCGGCTCGCCAAGGAGCGGCCGATCGACATCGCCATGGTCGCGGTCAAATCCTACGACACAGAATGGGCGACGGCGCTGATCGCGCAATACCTGGCGCCCGACGGCTATGTCGTGTCGTTGCAGAACTGCATGAACGAGGCGGCGATCGCCGGTGTCGTCGGCTGGGACAAGACGGTGGGCGCCATCCCGGCGCTGCTCTCGGCCGAGCTTTACGCACCGGGGCGCGTGCGCCGGACGGTCGCCAAGGGCGCCTCGACCTATGAGATCTACCGCGTCGGCGAGGTGCACGGCCGGATCACCCCGCGGCTCGAAGAGCTGGCGGCGATGATCGCCACCGTCGATACCGTCAAGCCGACGACCAACCTTTGGGGCGAGCGCTGGTCAAAGCTCTGCGTCAACGGCATGCGCAACGGCATCGGCGCGGCCACCGGGCTCTCGGGCAACGGCATGGACCGGCACGACCGGATCCGCCGGGTCAGCATCCGTCTGGGCGGCGAAGCGGTGCGGGTCGGCCAGGCCTTGGGCTACGAGCTCGAGCACATTCGCATGCACGAGCCGGAAACCTTGGCCCGCGCCGCCGAGGGCGATGCGAAGGCGCTCGACGAGGTCGAGAGCGCCATCGTCGCGGCCGCGACCTCCAACACCCGCAGCGACTTGCAGCGCCCGTCGATGGGCCAGGACATGCTCAAGGGCCGCCGCACCGAGATCGATTTTATCAACGGGCTGATCGCCGCGAAGGGCGCGCAAACCGGCTGCCCTGCCCCGACACACCTGAAGCTGATCGCCGCGGTCAAAGCAGTCGAGCACAGCCGGATGCCAGCGGCGCCGGAAAACCTGTACGGGCTGTGAGGCCTCCTACCAGGCGATCGTCAGCTTGCCGTCGTGCATTTCATAGCTCTTCAGCCGGCTGAGAAAGCTCTGGCCGAGCAGGGACATGTCGAGGTTTTCGATGACTGCGGCGGGGACGTCGCCGATCGCCAGCTGGCCGATGCGGACCTCGCGCAATACGATCGGCGCCATCCGTACGGGACCGTTGGCGGTGTTGGCGCGCCGGGTGTAGGCGAGCCCGTCGGGGTCGATCCCGGCGGCGCGCGCATCGGCCGGGGTCAGGGTGACCAAGGTGGCGCCGGTATCGACCAAAAGGCGCATCGGGGCGCCGTTGACGGCCGCCTCGACAACGACATGGCCGCGCGCATTGGCCGGATAGACAAGGGTGTCGAGCGCCGGCTCGCTGGTCTCTCCGGGCGGGCTCGTCTTGGGGAAAACGACTGGCGCGGTGGCCTCCCTCGGCAGCAGCTGCGCGCCGCGCTCGACCAAGCCGACGCACAAGAGAGCGGCGCCGCACCACAGCAGCACCCGGCGCAGCGCCCAGCCGATCACATCGCCGCTCCGAAAAATCCGCCGGCATCCTGCGGCGGCAGTGCTTAAGCTTTGGTAAAGGCGGTTATTCGGCGGCTTCGGGATGGCCGGCAGCACGCCAGCGCCGTGGCCCGATCCGGCGCAATTCAGCCTCGGTCGGCCAGCCGTCCCAGCCCGGCCGCGCCGTGCGCGCGAACATTTCGAGATAGGGCCCCGCGCACAACGCCTCGATGCGCTGGTAGGCCTCTTCCGGCTTGCGGCTGTGCTCGCGCCGTGGCGATACGATCAATTTGCGGACATCGGCGCGGCGGCGCTTGGGGTGGCCGCGGGTGGCGAGCAGGCACAGCTCGGGATTGGCGCGGGTCCAAAAGCCGAGCCCGGTGAAGAAGCTGGTGTCGCGGTAGATTGCCGGCTCGGCGAATTTATTGAGCTTGGCCCAGTAAAAGCCGACGGTCTTATAGGTGAAGCCCCAGGCGCGGATCACCTCGAACGCCGCCGGCAGCAGCGGGTCGGTCGCCCACAGCAGCAGCACACAATCCTTCGCCGCCCATTCGGCGACCGGCAGCTCTTCGATCGCGGCGAGCGACATGCAATCGTAATAGGCTTCGGCGCTGCGCCCTTTGCCCTTCCGCGAATAGGTGGCGAAGGTCCAAGGCGGATCGGCATAGATCAGCCGGTATTCCCCGGCCTGCGGCGGCGCGCTCATTGCGATCCCCTTTGCGCTGGCGCGACGATGGTCGGGGTAGTGCTGCGACCGGTCAACTACCCGCTCTCGCTGTCCTCGCCGGGGGTTTCGTCGGTCGGGATGCGATAATTGCCTTTGAGCCAGCGGCCGAGATCGATCTGAGCGCAGCGGGTCGAGCAGAACGGCCGGTTCTGCGGCGTCGCCGGCTTGCCGCAGATCGGGCACGGACGCGAGGCGGGTGGCTTCGGGATCGGCATCGCAGAGCGATATAATTACAACGGAGCGATTTCAAACCGCTCGCGAGAGCGCGCCGCACCGATTTCGATCGCGACCTTGCGGCCGAATCGCTGTTCGAGCCCGCGCACGGCGCCGGCTGCGGCACCCGAGAGCGCTGCCGCGACATCGGCCGCGACGATCAAGCGCCATTGCCGCCCCGGTGCGGCGCGGGCTTCGCGTTGCAGCGCTCGCAGCGCCTCATAGGCGACGGTCGGCGCGGTTTTGCGCGGAGCATTCGTTTCGAGGTCGAGCAGCGTCTCGGGCAGCGGCCGGCGGCGGCGCGGGCGCACCAGCTCGAGATGGCCGAGCCGGGTCCAGCCGAGGATTCGCGGCCGCGCCGGGTCGGGCGCAAGCGCCTCGGCGAGCGCCAAACGCACCCGTTCGCGCAACGCCGGGCGGTCGAGCCCGACAAAATCGGCGACAATCCCGCCGCCGAGGCTGCGCCGCCGCATTTCGCGGGAGATCACGACCGCGGCCTTGAGATTGGCCGCCAGCGCGGTGCGTTCGGGCGATCCCGTCGGCGGCGACCCGCTATCGACATCGATGAGGGTCGCGGCGGCGGTGGCATCGATCCGGATCGAGCCGCCGCCATCGAGCGGCACGACGGGTGCGAGCGCGCCCTCGAAGAGAGCGTCGAGATCGATCGGCCACTCGTCCTCATCGGCATGCGCCACCAGCGCGCTCGGAAAGGCCGCGCGAGCCTCCGCGACGGCGGCGACATCGCTGACGACGACCTGCTCGACAGCCGGGGCCGCGCCAGCGATGGCGGCGGCAAAGGTCGCCCTCGGACGGAGCCGGGCCGGCGGGTCGCGGCCCGCGGCGTGTGCCGCGATATCGGAACCGGCCTCGGGCTCGATGCGCATCGTCAGCCGCGCCGCCTTGCCGCCTTGCGCCTCGCGGCGGATTTGCACGATGACCCGTTCGCCCTCGGTGAGCCGCCCGCCCTCGGTGAGCCGTCCGCCGCGCGGCAAGATTTCGCGATCGGGCAGGAATGCCGGCCGCTCGCCGCCGATCTCGACAAGGCAGGCACCCAGCGCCGGCAGCAGCCGCTCGACCCGGCCGAGATAAAGGCTGCCGAGCTCGGCACCCTCGCCGCGCTCGACCAGGAGCTCTACCGGCGCGCCGTCCTCGACCAGGACGGCGCGCCACTCGCCGGGACCGGCGGCAATAAAGAGGTTGCGCTTCAACTCGGCCGCCAGCCGCGGCCGGCGAGCAGCTGGGCGGTCTCGTAAAGCGGCAATCCGACGACATTCGAATAGGAGCCGGCGACCCAGCGGATCAATGCCGCGGCGCGGCCCTGGATGGCGTAGCCGCCGGCTTTGCCGCGCCATTCGCCGCTCGCCAGATAAAGGGCGATCTCGTCGGCGCTGAGCCGCTTGAACCCGACCTGGCTATCGACCCGGCGCAGCGTCAGCTTGCCATCGGGCGAGGCGAGCGCCACCCCGGAGCGGACCCGATGCCGCCGCCCGGACAACAGCTCGAGGCAACGCCGCGCGCTCGCCTCGTCCTCGGGCTTTGGCAGAATCCGCCGGCCGCAAGCGACGACCGTATCGGCGGCGAGGACAAAGGCGCCGGGGTGGCGGGGTGCGACCGCACGCGCCTTCTCGGCGGCGAGGCGCAGCGCATAGGCCGCCGGCAGCTCCCCCGCGACGGCGCTTTCGTCGATCTCGGGCGGGTCGATCCGGTCGGGCACGATGCCGATCTGGCGCAGCAATTCGAGCCGGCGCGGCGAGGCCGAGGCAAGCACCAGCGGCGCCGTCACCACCGCTCACCCCCGCAGATGCAGCACGCAGATCAACGTAAAGAGCCGCCGGGCGGTGTCGTGGTCGACCGCGACCTTGTCGGCGAGCCGCTCGGCCAAGAGGCGCGAGCCCTCGTCGTGCAAGGCGCGCCGGCCGATATCGATCGCCTCGACCTGGGCCAGCCCCGAGCTCTTGATCGCCTGGTAATAGCTCTCGCACACCATGAAATAGTCTTTGACGATGCCACGAAATGGGGCGAGCGGCAGGACGATGGTTTCGCTCGATCCCTCTTCGGGGCCGCGCAGGTCGAGGTGCAGGCGATTTTCTTCGATCGCCAGGCGCACCTGGAACGGCCCCTTTTTCCCCGAGGCCGGCGCAAAGGAATTGTTGATCAGGAGGTCGGAGATCGCGGTGGCGCGCTCGTGCTCGATCTCGGCGCTGCGGCGGACGACCGTATGCTCGTCGAGCGTGATGCCGGCGATCCGCTGGGTATCGGCCATGACCGGGGCCTATCGGCGGTTAGGCCGGATCGGCCCAGGCGGGATCGGCCCGAGCCGGATCGACCCAGGCCGGATCGACCCAAGGCCGGATCGACTCAAGCCGGATCGACAGCGACAGCGCGTGCGCGTCGAGCCCTTCGGCCTCGGCGAGGCGGATCGCGGCGGGTGCCAGCGCGGCAAAGCCCGCCTCGTCGCAGCGCACCAGCGAGCTGCGCTTCATAAAGTCGAGCACACCGAGGCCCGAGGCGAAGCGCGCGCTGCGCGATGTCGGCAGCACATGGTTCGGGCCGGCGATGTAGTCGCCGATCGCCTCCGGCGTCCAACGGCCGAGAAAGATCGCGCCGGCGTGCTGCACCTCGCCGGCCAGGGTTTCGGCCGCGTCGAGCGCGAGCTCCAAATGTTCCGGCGCGATCTGGTCGATCAAGGCGGGCGCCTCGCGCCAATCGCCGACGATGATGACGGCGCCATGCGCTTGCCAGCTGGCGCGCGCGATGGCGGCGCGCGGCAGGTGCGCCAGCCGGTCTTCGACGGCCCGCTCGACAGCGCCCGCAAAGGGCTCGTCGTCGGCGATCAGCACCGCTTGGGCGGCGCCGTCGTGCTCGGCCTGCGACAACAGGTCGGCGGCGATCCATGCCGGATCGTTGGCGCGGTCGGCGACCACCAAAATTTCGGAGGGGCCCGCGATCATGTCGATGCCGACCCGGCCGAAGACCTGGCGCTTGGCCGCGGCGACATAGGCGTTCCCCGGTCCGACGATCTTGTCGACGGCGGCGATCGTCGCCGTGCCGTAGGCGAGGGCAGCGATCGCCTGCGCCCCGCCGACCCGATAGATTTCGTCGATGCCGGCCAATTCGGCGGCGGCGAGGACGAGCGGGTTGAGCATGCCGCCCGGCGCCGGCACGGTCATGACCAGCCGCTCGACGCCGGCAACCTTGGCCGGAATCGCGTTCATCAGCACCGATGACGGATAGGCCGCGGTCCCGCCCGGAACATAGAGCCCGGCGGCGGCGACCGGGCGCCAGCGGGTGGCGAGCCGCACCCCGAGCGGATCGATGTAATCGATCGGCTCCGGCAATTGGCGGCGATGAAAGCTTTCGATCCGCTCGGCGGCGAGCCGCAGCGCCGCCACGGTCTCGGCCGGCGCTCGGGCGGCGCCGCCGGCGATGTCGCGACGGTCGAGCCGCAGCCCGCTTTGGGCGAGGTCGAACCCGTCGAACCGGCGGGTATAATCGACGAGCGCCGCATCGCCGCGGGCGGCGACATCGGCGAGGATCGCGGCAACCGCCGCATCGACATCGGCCGCCGCCTCGCGCTTCGCCTCGATGAGGCGGGCGAACGCCGCGGTAAAGCCGGGGTCGCGGGTCGACAGCCTGACCGGCATCAGCCGTGCCGGCCGGCCGCAGCGCGGAAGCGCTCGATCCAGCCGCCTACTTCCTCGGGCTGCGTCTTCAGCGCCGGGCGGTTGACGATCAGCCTGGAGCTGATTTCGGCGATGCGCTCGACCTCGACGAGGCCGTTGGCGCGCAACGTGGCGCCGGTCTGCACCAGATCGACGATATGCCGGCAGAGGCCGAGCGCCGGGGCCAGCTCGATCGCCCCGTTCAATTTGATGCATTCGGCCTGGAGGCCACGCGCGGCGAAATGGCGGCGGGTGATTTCCGGGTATTTGGTCGCGACGCGGATGTGGCTGCGCGCGGCGAATTCGTGCCCACGGCACTTTTCGGCCGCGGCCCACTCCGCGGTCGCCGCCACCGCCAGCCGGCAATGCCCGACCTCGAGGTCGAGCGGCGCGTACACCTCGGAATAGTCGAACTCCATCAAGACGTCGTTGCCGGCGACGCCGAGCTGGGCGGCGCCAAAGGCGACATAGGTGGCGACGTCGAAGCTGCGCACCCGGATCAAATCCAGGCCGGGCTCGCTGGTGGTAAACCGCAGCTGGCGGGAATCGGGGTCATCGAAAGCGGGCTCGGGCTCGATCCCGAGACGCCGCATCAGCGGCATGACCTCGGCGAGGATGCGGCCCGCCGGCAGCGCCATGATCAGCCGATGCGCGGACAAGGCGGCCGGTGTCAACAAGCTTCTGCCGCATCGTGGCGCGGCTGCGATCGGGTCGGCCACGGATCGCCGAAATCCTCGACCCGGCAGCGGATGCGCGCGGCGGCGAGGCGGATCGTGATGCCCCCGGAGAATTCGAGCCGGATTGCCATATGGATGCCCTCCTCGGCGGCGTGGATCGCCAGCAGCGACAGGATCCGGTCTTCGTCGCGGCGCCGAAATCCGCGATAGGAGACCCGATCGACCTCGTCGAAGGTCAACGCGCACAGCACCCGCTGATGTCCCGGCCGGCCCATCGCCCGGCGCCGCGAACGCTCCCAGCGAAACCGGTTGGCGGCCAGAAGAAAACGCCGCTCAGCCGCGACATAGGCCAAATCGCGGACCGGGACAAAGGCGTCCTGCAGGCAGGCGGACAAGACGGCGAGATCGTCCGCGTCCTCGGCCCGCAATTTCAGCGCGGCAATCGCCTCAGGCGCCATCGCGCAGCCTCTCGATGCGCGCACCGCAACGGGCAAGCTTGTCCTCGAGCCGCTCATAGCCGCGATCGAGATGATAGACGCGGCTGATCACGGTCTCGCCTGCGGCGGCAAGGCCGGCGACGACCAGCGACACCGAGGCGCGCAGATCGGTCGCCATGACCGGCGCGCCCATCAGCCGCGGCACCCCGCGCACCGTCGCCGAAGAGCCGTGCACATTGATGTCGGCGCCCATGCGGCCAAGCTCGGGAACATGCATAAAGCGGTTCTCGAAGATCGTCTCGGTGATGATCGAGGCGCCATCGGCTCCGGTCATCAGCGCCATGAATTGCGCCTGCAGATCGGTCGGGAAACCGGGATAGGGCTCGGTCGTGATATCGATCCCGGCGAGCCGGTCGCCGCGCCGCCTGATTTCGATGCCGTCATTGGTCTCGGCGATGGCGAGGCCGGCGCCGTCGAGGATGCGCGCCACGGCCGCGACGAGGCCGAGCCTGGTGCCGGTGAGCCGCACCTCGCCGCCGGTCGCCGCGGCCGCCATCAGATAGGTGCCGGTCTCGATCCGGTCGGGGATGATCCGATGGCGCGTCCCGTGCAATTCGCCGACACCGCGGATGTGCAGCCGGTCGCTGCCGATGCCGTCGATCCGGGCGCCCATCGCAACGAGGCAATCGGCGAGGTCGCCGATCTCGGGCTCGCGCGCGGCGTTGATCAGCATCGTCTCGCCATCGGCGAGCGCGGCCGCCATCATCAGGTTCTCGGTGGCGCCGACCGAGACCGACGGAAACACGATCTCGGCGCCTTTGAGCCCCTTCGGGGCGCGCGCCTCGATATAGCCGCCCGTGAGCTCGACCGTGGCGCCGAGCCGGCGCAGCCCCTCGATATGGAGATCGACCGGTCTGGTGCCGATGGCGCAGCCGCCCGGCAACGACACGCGCGCCCGGCCGCAGCGCGCGACGAGCGGCCCCAGCACCAATACCGAGGCGCGCATCTTGCGCACGAGGTCGTAGGGGGCGGTGGTCGAGGTGATGTGCGCCGCGGCGAGGCCGAGCGTATGCGCCCGCGCTTCGCCGATATCGACGGCAACGCCGTGCTGGACCAAGAGGTTCGCCATCGTCGCAATGTCGGCGAGCTCGGGGACGTTTTCGAGCGTCAGGGTTTTGGCGGTCAAGAGGCTCGCCGCCATCAACGGCAGCGCCGCGTTCTTGGCGCCGCCGATCGGTATCACCCCGGTGAGCGGCACGCCGCCTTTGATGCGGATCTTGTCCATCGCCCCGGCTCTCCGCGCCGCCCGCCGGGCGCCACAGGCCCCGAATGGCGACAGACGATCAATCGGCGGTCTCGCCGCCGCGGTCGTTCTTTGTACCGGAGAGCGCGCCGCCGCTCAACCCGGCGGGCTTGGCCGGCCGCGCCGCGGCCTGCTCCTTGCGCCGCCGCAGATTGTCGCGCAGCGCTTTTGCCAGCCGCGCGTCACGCGCCGCGCGCTCGGCCGCTGTGCTCGGGGTCCGGGTCGGCGAGCTTCGCATCCCGCAATGCAACAAAACCGCGGCAGCGATGTCAAGCCGCGATGTCAAGGAGCGCGCCGCTCGCCTTGCCAACCGGGGGCCTGTGCGCTATTCGTCGCCGCCGTCGCGGGCTGCCGTAGCTCAGTGGTAGAGCACCCCCTTGGTAAGGGGGAGGTCGTAAGTTCAATCCTTACCGGCAGCACCAGCCGATCACCGGCCGAGCGATCCGCAAGGCGCGACGGTTTCTCCCCCGCGCTGCGGGGGAGGTGGCGAGCGCAGCGCGCCGGAGGGGGCGCGCCTGCCACAGCACGAGCTCCGGCAGGGTCATTTCGCGCCGCAGCCGGCGTGCTCGGTTGAATGTCTGCTGCTGCGCTCGCATGAACCCCCTCCACCATGCTTTGCATGTTCCCCTCCCCCGCGGCGCGGGGGAGGAACCAACCGCATCTGGCCCGGTTCACGGTCCGCGCGTCCATAGCGGCGCGTCACCGCACCGGGAACACCTTCATCACCTCGTCGCCCAGATGGTTGATGACCTTGACGGCGATGCGGCCGGATTTCGGTTTGGGAAAGGGGCGCGAGGTGTCGCTGCGCAAGCTGGCCCAGGCTTCCGCGTCGATCTCGGCCTTCAGCGTCGTCTTCAGCGCCTTGTAGGGGTCGGTCTCGGCGCCGAGGAAATAGGCATGGCGGACGAAAAAGCTCTCCTCGTTGTAGTCGGTGTCGATAAACCAGAGCGCGATCAACTCCGGCCCGCCCGAGACGACCTCGCCCCTTTGCGGGTGAAACACGTCGACCCCCCTGATCCTGACCCGGATTTCGCTGTCGCCGGCCGGCTCGATCTCGATATCGGGCTCGCCGAAGATCACGAACAGATTGCCGGAGGCGGTGCTCTTCAATTCGCCGGCCATGTGCAAATCGGCGTTCATCCGCGCCTTCAAGATCGGGATGCGGCCGAGCCGCTCGAATTCCGACGAATGGGCGTCGAAATTGAAGGCGCAGGCGATCACCACGTCGAACCGCGCATCCGCCGCCTCGCGTGCGGCTTCGACCAGGTCGGGCCGCGACACCGTGCCGAAATCCGGGCCGAGAAAGATCGCGGCGCGGCGCTCGACCCCTGCCGCTGTCCCGGCCGTGCTTCCGGCGCTGCTACCGGCTCCTCCCCCGCCGGGCGGGGGAGGTGGTGAGCGCAGCGAAGCGGAGGGGGTGCGAGCATTTGGCCGCGCCGACGCGAGCTCACCCCCTCCACCATGCTGCGCACGGTTCCCCTCCCCCGCCGCGGCGGGGGAGGAGCCCTTTTCCGGGTGCCCGCCCTCGATGTAGCAGCCTTCGGCGCAGATGAATTTGCCGGGCCAGGGGACGAGCGAGGTGAAGGCGATGCGGTCTTCCTTGTGCGCCTGCTGCACCCCGGCGGTTTTCAGGTTTTCGAGCACCATTTCGGCAAAGCCCGTGGTGTCGTCACCCCAATCCGCGCCGTCTTCGGCGAGAGCGAGCGTGTCGATCAGGCTGTCGTCCTGATCGACGGCGAGGACGCGGTGCGGCGACAGGCTCTCGACCGTGAACGGGCCGGCGACGCGGATGCGCGAATGATCGGGGTAGGGCTTGTCGTAGAGGTATTCGAGCTCGGCCTTGGCGGCGATCGAGGCGTCGATCTCCCGTTGCCGGGCGATCCGCGCCGCCCACCACCGGGCGTGCAATTCTTTTGCGGCGTCCGGCCAGGTGGCGCCGGCCTCGCGCGGGATTTCCCACTCCTGCCACGGTTTCTCGCTTGTCATTCCGGGACGCCCCGCAGGGGCGGGCCCGGAACCCATGACCAACGACGGAGCAATAGGGGTTTCGGCGGTCGGCGTCTCTTTCTGCGGACAGGTGTTCTTGTTGGGGTGGACGGCCCCTAACGGCATCGAGTGTGCCAAGCTGTGATGTCTGACAACGCAGCAGAGGGAGCCGTCCGAATGACGATTATCAGAATTGGGCTGGATACGTCCAAGCATGTCTTTCAGGTTCACGGTGTCGACGCGGCGGAGGCACCGGTGTTGCGCCGGCAGCTGCGGCGCGGCGAGGTGATGAAGTTCTTCGCCAAACTGGGCGGCGCAATGCGGCGCGTCGCATCACTGGGCGCGGGTGCTGCGCGGCTTGGGACACGAGGCGCTGCTGATCCCACCGCAATACGTCAAGCCTTATGTCGCGCGCGGCAAGAACGATGCGATCGATGCGGAAGCGATTTGCGAAGCGATGAGCCGGCCGAAGACGCGCTATGTGCCGATCAAGAGCACCGAGCAGCAAGCCGCGCTGATGCTGCTCAAAGTGCGCGACCTGCTGGTCAAGCAGCGCACGATGCTGATCAACGCCATTCGCGGCCACGCCGCCGAGTTCGGCGTCATCGCGGCCAACGAGCCTGCCCTCGCGAAAGCGGGGGACCGGAACGGGTGGCGGTGCTGCTTGAGCGCGTCGCCGCCGAGGCGGGTGTGCCGGCCCTGGCGCGCGAGATGCTCGATCTGCTGGCAGGCCAGCTCACCGCCTTGGACGCAAAGCTGAAAGCAATCGAGGCGCGGCTGATGGCCTGGCACCGGCAGGACCAGGCGAGCCAGTGCCTGACGACGATCCCCGGCGTCGGGCCGATCGGCGGGGTCAGCTTCACCCTCAAGGTGCCCGACCCCAAGGCCTTCCGCTCGGGCCGGCACTTCGCCGCCTGGATCGGCATAACCCCGGGCGAGAACTCTACCGGCGGCAAACATCGGCCCGGCCGGATCAGCCGACAGGGAGACGAGACCCTGCGCCGGCTGCTCGTGCTGGGAGCCACCGCGGTCATCAAGCAAGCCAAGCCGGGGCGCACCGCACCCTGGCTGCTGGGATTGCTGGCGCGCCAGCCGAAAAAGCTGGCGGCGGTCGCGCTGGCCAACAAGATGGCCCGCATCATCTGGGCCATGCCCGCATCATCTGGGCCATGCCCGCATCATCTGGGCCATGCCCGCATCATCTGGGCCATGCCCGCATCATCTGGGCCATGATGGTGAGCGGCGAGGTCTACCGGAAACCGCAGCAGGCATGAGGCGCTCACCGCCTTACCCCGTTTCCGGGGGCAGCTCTGGCGCTTGCAAGGAACGCAGCGAGATGGCGATCGGTCGATCCGAGGATCGGGACACCCCGCGGAACCCAGCGATGCTCCGACATCGTGTTCTTGTTCGGGACCCGATCCGCGAAACCCATCTGGGCCAGCGCTCACGCCGACCGCACCACAAAAGCCTGCCCTCGCGAAAGCGGGGGGCCGGACATATGACCGCAACCGACCAGACCCGTCGCAGCTGCACCGCCCTTGCGAGACGGGGGCCGTCCACATATGGGTTCCGGGCTCAGCCCTTCGGGCCGCCCCGGAATGACGTTTCTGGGAAAGAGCAATTTCTTCACACGCTCTTTCGCGGGGGCGACGAGGACGAGCGATCACACTTGAAAGGATCGTGGGCTAGCAGCCTGTCGGGTTGGTGTGTTGTGACGGGTGAGATGTGCCCGCTTGGCCCGGTTTAGGCCGGCCGCAGGTTATGCAGTCTGCGGCGGGCTCGCCGGTCACGGTCACCTACCAGGCGCAGCCCAGTTTAGGCCGGCCGCAGGTTATGCAGTCTGCGGCAGTTGTAGGCGAGGGCGATCAACAGCCACTCGGTGGCGACGTTTTGCCGGCCGCGCAGGTGGAAGCGGGTGAACCCGATCGCGCTCTTGATGATGCCGAAGACCGGCTCGACAGTCTGTTTGCGTTTTTTGTAGCGGGCTTTGCCATCTTCGCTCTCCAGCCTGGCCTTCATCGCCAGGCGCCACGGTTCGGTGATGCGGCGCTCGGGCTTGGGTTCGGGCGGCGGGCGGAAGTCGTAAGGCCGGTGCGGCTGGGTGCGGGCGATCGCCACCAAGGGCTCGATGCCGCAGGCTTGGAGTTCGGCGACGGCCGGGCCGCCGGCATAGCCGGCATCGGCCAACACTGTCTGCGGCAGGCCGACCGTCTCGCGCATCGCCAGGACCGTGGCCGCGAAGGTCGGCTGGTCGCTCGGGGTGGTGGCCATGTTGGTCGCCAGGATGAGCTGCGTCCCCTCGGCGCAGACCACCGCCTGAGCGTTGTAGGCTTGGCGGTATTCATGCGCTTTGGACTTGCGCATCAGCTGCGAATCGGGGTCGGTCAGAGCCTGCCCCGGCGCAGGCCGGGGTTGGTCTGTCGATCGGGCCGCGGCGTTGCATCGGGCGGCTTGGGCGGCTGGCCGCCGCGCCCGGTCTTGGCCTCCCAGGCTGCCTTCCTGGCTTCATATTGCGGGCGTTCGGCCTCGGCCTCGGCCTTGGCTTCCGCTTCCAACCGCGCGCAGGCAGCGTCGAGCTTCGCCTTGAGCGCTTCGCGCCGGGCGATCTCCGCCGGCAGCGCCTGCGGGTCGATGTCCTCGGCATCGGCCGCCTCGGCTTTGGCGGTCAACGCGGCGATGTCGGCCGCGAGCTTCGCCCGCAGCGCCCGCGCCCGATCGTACCGCAGCGAGCGGATCTTCGAGGCATTGGCATCGATCTTGGTCCCGTCGATCGACACCGTGCCCAGCCGCAGCAGCCCCATCTCGCGCGCCAGCAGCAGAACCTGCAAAAACGCCGCTTCAAACGCCGGCTTGTTGGTCCGCCGAAAGCTGGCGATCGTGTCGTGGTCGGGGTGCGTGTTGGCGGCGATAAAACGGGTGCCGACGTCCCGGTACGTCGCCCGCTCGATCCGCCGCGAGGAGAAGACGCCGTTGGCATGGCTGTAGACGAGCAGCGCCAGCATCAGCCGCGGATGGTATTGCGGCTTACCGCTGGGCCGGGCGTTGGTGTGAAACGCCGCCAGCCGCACCCGCTCCACCGCCGCCACGATAAAATGCGCGATATCGTTCGCCGGCAGCCAATCCTTCACATCCGGCGGCAGCAGAAACGGCTGCTCGCGATCAAACGGCATATAGGTCGTCATCGCTATATCCGGTGGTCCCACTCGCCGTGCCCACCGTATCATGATCACACCAATCGTCAATCCGACAGGCTGCTAGAACAATATGCCGGTTTCGACCATGACCCGGGTTTGCGAAGTGCCGTCGAGATTGGGGCCGAGAGCGGAGCCGGCGGTCACGCCGTTGGCCTTGACCCAGGAGAATTCGGCGCGGGCGAAGAAATATTTGTATTGGTAGGTCGGCGTCAGAGTAAACGAGAAGGCGCCGCTGCCCGGCCCGTAGAGCAGATTGTTGTCACCGGTCGTGCCGATATATTCGACCCGGCCGCCGAGGTTGAATCCCGAGCCGAGATTGTAGCTCACCAGCAGCGCGCCGCCAAAGGTCGAGGCGCTGGCATCGATGCCGATCCTGTGGTTGGTCGGGACATGGGTCGCCTGGAAATATGGCTGGATGATCCACGGGTCCGAATTATAAGTATAGATCAGGTTGTAGATTTGGGAATTGGCCTGGAGCAACGGGGTGCGCAAGGTCGCGATATTGGTGCTGCCGAGATTGCCGCCGGCGGCGAATTCAAAGGAGTTGGACGGGTTCAAAGTGTAGGTGGCCGCACCGGTGAGCCAGTTGTATACGCCCAAATCAAAGCCGTCGTTCCACGACAGCGACAAGGCGACCGGACCGATCGTATAGTTGCCCTGCACGCCCTTGTTGACCGCGTTTTCCTGGTTCCATAAGAGGCCGCGCTCGATATTGATGTTTTCAAACGAAAACGTGTATTCGGCGCCGATCAGGGTCGGCAATTTGCCGCCCTCGATCGAGAAGGAATCGGTCGGGGCGAGCTTGACAAAGCCCTGCGGGAACCAGCCGAACAGATTGCCGGCCGGCGAATTCTGGCCAAAGGTGGCCTGGGCCGCGGACAAATAGGGCGCCCCCAGCGAGCTGATCGAATAGGCGCCGCCCTGGGCGTAAAACTGGACGAGGCCGTCGGTTTTCTGGACAAAGAGCTGGCCGTTCGACAGGTCCGGCTGCCAGGCGCGGTTGCCTGGAAACGGGTTGTTTTGCCATTGCCCGAGACCGCTCGCGACACCGTTGAGATAGATGTCGCCGAGGGCCCCGACCGTATATTTGGTCGGCGGCAATTGGATCGCGAGCGGGCCGGTGATCGACGGTGCGATCAACGGCGAGGTCGGGGCGGCGGCAGGCGCCGGAGCGGCGGCAGGGGGCGGAGCGCCCGGCGGGCCCGGCGATGCGGCAGCGGGTGGCGGCGCGGCAGCGGGTGGCGGAGCAGCAGGCGGCGTCGCCTGCGCAACGTAATCCTCGGCCAACGCCGGCAACGAACATCCGAGCAATGCGCAAGCGAGAGCGGCGCCGCAGATCCGATTTTTGTTGCTTGAGCTCATTCCAGCCACGCCTTTGTCGAAATCCGGCAGACCTGGGCACAGCAGCAAATACCGTACCATTGCGCGCCGGCCGTTCGGTCGCCGGTCGAAACCGCCCGGTTTGCGCCGCGAGCGCCGGGCGCGTGTTGGGCGATGTTGATTATTCGATGAGCAGGCCGGCAGCAGCCTGGGTAATTTTTCGGCGTTGATGGTCGCGGTTATGGCGGTTATGGGCGCGCCACGGGCCCCGGCTGGCGCGGATAGACCTCCTGGATCACCGGGTCGAGCCAATGTTCGGTCAGGCCCGGCACCGCGACGATCTCGACGCCGAGGCCGGCCGCATCCAATTCGTAGCGCACCGCGCCGAGCCGCTTTTCGCCGGGCATTGCCGGCTGCATGTCGCCGACGAGAAAGCTCGACGCCGGCGCCCAGAGGTAGCGCGTGTCCTGATGCTGAAAGTCGCGCGCCTTGTGCAGATGTCCGCTGGCAACGAGCGTCACCCGATGACGCCGCAGCAAATCCATCAACCGCGCGCGCGGTTCGGGCTTTACCGACCAGTATCCGGTGTCGCTTTCCTCGGGGGTATCGAGAAACAGCGGCTTGTGCAGAAACCAGGCGACCCGCCGGCCTGCCGCGCCCGCGGTGACGGCTTCGAGCCAGCCGGCTTGCGCGGCTTCCTCGGCAAGGCCGCTGCCGAGCAACAGCGCATTGAAGCCGACGAGGCGCCAGCCGGCGATGTCCTCGATCCACCGGTCGGGGCCGAAATGGGCGCGCCAGCGCGCGAGCCGCGCATCGTCGATCGGCTGGCGGCGATGCAGCGCGTCGCCGACATCGTGATTGCCGGGAAGCGCGCGCACCGGCACCGCCAGCTCTCTCAGCAGCCGGGCGCTATGCGCCATATCGTCCTCGGCGCCGGCGCCGTCGATCGTGACATCACCGGTATGAATCACCAGGTCGGGCCGCTCGCTCTCGATCCATTGCGCGACCGGTGGCCAATTATCCGCAAAATGCACCTTGTTCGCGCTCAGATGCGTGTCGGTGATCTGGATTATGCGCATCGTGCCTCGCTGAGAAACCGGGCGAGATCGGCCATATGCCCGAACACGCGCGAGCAGCCGGCGGCGGTCAGCGTCTCGGCGTGGTCTTTCGGGCAGTGGCTGCCGCCGCAAAACCCGACCACCGCCATTCCCGCCGCACGCGCCGCCTCGACCCCGGCGAGGCTGTCCTCGATCACGAGACAATCCGGCGGCACGACGCCGAGGCGCCCGGCGGCAAACAGAAAGAGGTCCGGCGCCGGCTTGCCGGCCGCGACCTGGATCGCGCTGAACACATGCGGGTCGAAGAGCTCCAACAGCCCGGTCAGCGCCAGCCGCTCTCGCACTCGTGCGAGATGGCCGTTCGAGGCGACACAGCGCGGCTCGGGCATCCCGGCGAGCAGCTCGACGACACCCGGCATGGCCGCGAGCTCCTGCTCGAGGACGAGCGCGGTACGGGCGCGCATCGCCTCGAAAAACCCGCCCGGCAAGCTGCGGCCAAAGCGGGCCTCGACGGCGGCGGTCAAGGTGTCGCGGTTGCGCCCGAAGCCGAGGATCAGCGCCTCCTCGGCACTTGCCGGGCAGGCCGCCTCGGTCAGGCATTCGCCGAGCACGCGGGCAAAGATCAGCTCGCTGTCGACGAGCACCCCGTCGCAATCGAAGATCACGAGATCGGGCACCAGCTCCCCTTTGTTTGCGACCGGCGTCGGGCGGCGCCGATACCTACATCTTCAGCCGCGGCCGATATAGGGCATTTTGGTTGCCATCACGGTCATGAACTGGACATTGGCGTCGAGCGGCAAGGTGGCCATGTAGACGACCGCGCGGGCCACATGCGCGACATCCATGCGCGGCTCGGCCTCGACCCGGCCGGTCGCCTGCAGCCGGCCCTGCGCGGTGTCCTCGTTGCGGCTGGTGGCGGCGTTGCCGATGTCGATCTGGCCGCAGGCGATGTCGTACGGCCGCCCGTCGAGCGACAATGACCGGGTGAGCCCGGTCAGCGCGTGCTTGGTCGCGACATAGGGGGTCGAGCTGCGCCGCGGCACATGGGCCGAGACCGAGCCGTTGTTGATGATCCGCCCGCCCTGAGGCGTCTGGCTCTTCATCATTCGGAAAGCGTGCTGGGCGCACAGGAACGAGCCGGTCAAATTGACCGCGACGACATTCGACCACTGCTCCAAAGTCAGGTCTTCGAACGGGATGCCGCGGGTGCTGATACCGGCGTTGTTGAAGAGGAGGTCGATCCGGCCATAGCTCGCCCGCACCTTCTCGAACAAGGCTGCGATCTGAGCCGGATCGGAAACATCGGTCGCCACGACGAGGGTGCGCGGCGATGTGGCGAGCGCGGCGGTTTCTTCGAGCATCTCGCGGCGCCGGCCGGCCAACGCGACGGTAAATCCGGTCTCGACAAGCGCCAATGCCGAGGCCCGGCCGATCCCGCTCCCGGCCCCGGTGACGACGGCGATTTTGTCTGATGCATCCATCTCGATCCCTCCAGCTTTACAGTCGCCGCAACGCCAGCGTGCGGCTTGGCGCGACAAGCTCGTCCTGGGCCGCGACCAATGCCAATTCGCCATTTGGCGTGTGCAGTGTCGCCTCGACGACCCCCCAGATCGCGGCGATCGTGGTGGCGAGCGCCTCGGGCACGCTGCGGCCTTTGAGCAGCCAGGCGAGAAAGAGAGCAGCGACCGCATCGCCGCAGCCGGTCGCTTCGATCGGCAGGCGCGGGGTCTCCACGACCCACACTCCGTCCGCTGTCGCGGCGAGAGCGGCAAGACGGTCCAAACCGGGTTCGAGGCTCGTCACCAGCACGACCCCCGGTCCACGCCGGCGCAGCGCCGTCGCGGCGGCCGCGGCCTCGGCCAGGCTTTCGACCTGCTTGCCGGTCAGCCATTCGAGCTCGAACCGGTTCGGCGTGACGATATCGGCGATCGCCAACGCCCGGTCGCGATAGAATTCCGGGACCCCGGCGCCGACATACCAGCCGGTCGCGAAATCACCCATCACCGGGTCGCAGCAATAGAGCGCGCGCGGGTTTGCTTGCTTGGTCCGCCCGACGATATCGAGCAGCACCGCGCCGATGTCGCAGCCGCCGAGATAGCCCGACAGCACCGCGTCGCAGCGCGGCAAGGCGCCGAGCTCGACTATCCCCTCGAATAAGGCCGCGATCTCGGCGGCCGGCACCGCCCCGCCGCGCCATTTGCCGTAGCCGGTATGGTTCGAAAATGCGACGGTGTTGAGCGACCACGCCTCGACGCCGAGCCGCTGCAACGGAAAAAGGGCCGCATTGTTGCCGACCGTGCCGCAGGCGACCCAGGACTGGATCGACAGCACCGTCGGCATGTCAGCGCCGCCCGCTTTCGTGCCGGTCGAAGACGTGCTTGATGTCGAAAAAGATGAAGAGCCCGCTGACGACAAAGAGCGCCATCCCGGCGACGTGCAGGCTGCCTTGGTGCGCGGCGCCGAGAAAAAGGCCGAAGATCCCGATGACCGTGAACATCGGGATGACGAAGGCAAGGTTGCACATGTCGTCGACCAGCAGAAAATCCCCCCAGCGCGCGCCGCCGCCGTCGAGCCGGCGCTTCAGCCACAAATAAGCGAAAGCGACCGCGCCGAGAAAAAGCGCGAGGCCGCAGGCATAGTCGTCCGGCTGCCGCCCGCGGCTGGCGACGAACGCGCCGATCACCGCCAGCGCCGCCGCCACGAGCAACGGCAGCCAAAAGCCGAGCCAGACCGGCGGCCGCTGTTGCGTTTCCTCGCTCACTCGGCTCCTTTCGTCGTCCATCCTCTCTCCTCGCCGGCCCGGCTATATTTGGTGTGCTTTCGATGCCCGTCTCGATCCGCCCGCGCCGCAGCCTTCTCTATATGCCCGGTTCCAACCCGCGGGCACTGGAAAAGGCGCGCGAACTGCCGGTCGACGGGCTGATTTTCGATCTCGAGGACGCGGTCGCACCCGCGGCCAAGGAGAAGGCGCGTGAGAATGTCGCGGCTGCTCTCGCCCCCACGGGACACGCCCGTGGGCTGAAGGCACACGGGGGCTACGGCGACCGCGAGCTGGTGCTGCGGGTCAACGCGCTCGACAGCGCTTGGGGCGAGGGTGATCTCGCCGCCGCTGCGGCGCTGCCGATCGACGCGGTGCTGCTGCCCAAGGTCGAGAACCCGGAAACGGTGCATCACGCGCTGGCGCGGCTCGAGGAGCGGGGTGCCGCCGGGCGCCTCGACATCTGGTGCATGCTCGAAACCCCGCTCGGCATTCTCGCGGCGCGCGACATCGCGGCGGCAAGCCCGCGGCTCGGGGCGCTGGTGCTCGGCACCTCGGATTTGACCCGCGATCTGCATGCGCGCCATACCCCGGACCGACGGCCGCTTCTCGCCGCGTTTGGCCTGGCGATCCTTGCCGCCCGTGCCCACGGGCTGGCGGTGCTCGACGGTGTCGAGCTCGACCTCGCCGACGACGAGGGCTTTGCCGCGCTGTGCCGGCAGGGGCGCGAGCTCGGCTTTGACGGCAAGACCTTGATCCACCCAAAGCAGATCGCCGCCGCCAATGCCGCCTTTGGCCCGAGCCCCGACGACATCCTATGGTCGCGCCGCGTCGTCGCCGCCTGTGCCGCGGCCGAAGCCAGGGGCGAGGGCGTGGTGCTGCTCGACGGCCGGCTGGCCGAAGCGCTGCATGCGGCGGAGGCGCGGCGGCTGTTGACGATGGCCGAAGAAATTGAAAGCGCGACCGCGAGCCTTCGTTGACACCCGCCATCGGCGGGCGCTAATTCACGCGCGGCGCGCGGCCGCTGCCCGCCATCGGATGGCAATAACCGGAACTGCTGTAAATGGATTCCGCCGATCGGCCGCTATCGCCGCACCTGCAAATCTACCGCTGGCAGCTGACTTCAGTTTTGTCGATCCTGCACCGCATTGCCGGGTTGGCGCTGAGCGTCGGCGCCTTCCTCCTGGTATGGTGGCTGGTCGCAGCGGCGAGCGGACCGGCAGCCTATGACCGGGCGGCAGGGTTTTTCGGCTCGTGGATCGGCCTTGTCCTGCTGTTCGGCTGGACCGCGGCGCTGTTCTACCATCTCTGCAACGGCATCCGGCATCTCGTCTGGGACACCGGCCACGCGCTCGACCTCGGCTCGACCTATGTTGGCGGCTGGCTCGTCGTCGCGGCGGCGGCGGTGCTGACGGTGATCGCCTGGATCGCCGGGATCTGGCACTGGGCCGGTTGAGATGGCAGGACCGCGAATGCGCTCGCCGCTCGGGCGCGTGCTCGGCCTCGGCTCGGCCAAGGAAGGCGTCGAGCATTGGTGGCGGCAGCGGCTGACCGCGGTGGCGCTGGTGCCGTTGGCGCTGTGGTTCGCCGCCGGCATTGTTCGATTGGCCGGGGCCGATCTCGCCGCCGTGCGCGATTGGGCCGGGCATCCGCTGCCGGCGACCTTGCTGGTGCTGCTGCTGGCCGCCACATTCTATCATGCAGCGCTCGGCTTGCAGGTCGTGATCGAGGATTACATCCATGCCGCGCTGACGCGGATCGGCCTCGTGATGGCCGTCCGCCTCGTTTGCGCCGCGTTCGCCGCCGCCGGCATTATCGCCGTCCTCGGCATGGCGTTCGGCACGGCACACTGAAGGGCCTTAGCGATGGCGCCCGCCTACAAAATCATTGAGCACAGCTATGACGTCGTCGTCGTCGGCGCCGGCGGGGCCGGGTTGCGCGCCACGTTGGGGACGACCACCGAGGGGCTCAAGACCGCCTGCATCAGCAAGGTGTTCCCGACCCGCAGCCATACCGCGGCGGCGCAGGGCGGGATCAGCGCGGCGCTCGGCAATATGGGCGCCGACGACTGGCGCTGGCACATGTACGACACGGTCAAGGGGTCGGACTGGCTCGGCGACCAGGACGCGATCGAATATCTGTGCCGCAACGCCGGCGATGCGGTCATCGAGCTCGAGCACATGGGGGTGCCGTTCTCGCGCACCGACGACGGACGCATCTATCAGCGCCCGTTCGGCGGCCACATGACCGAATACGGCGAGGGCAATCCCGCCAAGCGCGCCTGCGCTGCCGCCGACCGCACCGGGCATGCGATCATCCACACGCTCTTTCAGCAGTGCCTAGGCAACCGCGCCGAGTTCTTTGTCGAATATTTCGTGCTCGACCTGATCACCGACGACGATGGCGCCTGCCGCGGGGTCATGGCGTGGTGCCTCGACGACGGGACCTTGCACCGGTTTCGCGCCCATCTCGTGATTCTCGCGACCGGCGGCTATGGCCGTGCCTATTTCTCCTGCACTTCGGCTCATACCTGCACCGGCGACGGCAATGCGATGGTGCTGCGCGCCGGGTTGCCGTTGCAGGACATGGAGTTCATCCAGTTCCACCCGACCGGCATCTATGGCGCGGGCTGTCTGATCACCGAGGGCGCGCGCGGCGAAGGCGGCTATCTGACCAACAGCGAGGGCGAGCGCTTTATGGAGCGCTATGCCCCGCACGCCAAGGACCTCGCCTCGCGCGACGTCGTCAGCCGGGCGATGACGATCGAAATCCGCGAAGGCCGCGGCTGCGGTCCGCGACAGGACCACATCCTGCTGCACCTCGAGCATTTGTCTCCCGAAGTGCTGCATCTGCGCCTCCCCGGCATTTCGGAAACCGCGCGCATCTTTGCCGGCGTCGAGGTGACGCGCGAGCCGATCCCGGTGTTGCCGACCGTGCACTACAATATGGGCGGCATTCCAACGAACCATCACGGCGAGGTCCTGCGCCCGGCCGAAAACGATCCCGATGCGGTCGTCACGGGCTTGATGGCAGTTGGTGAAGCGGCCTGCGTCTCGGTGCACGGCGCCAACCGGCTCGGCTGCAATTCATTGCTCGATATCGTCGTCTTCGGCCGCGCCGCGGCCCGCCGCGCGGGTGCCATCGTTACCCGAGGTGCCGCGCACAAGCCGCTCCCGGCCAACGCCGGCGACGATTCGGTGGCCCGGCTCGACGCGGTGCGTCACGCCAGAGGGTCGTTGCGGGCGAGCGAGATCCGGCTCGACATGCAACGGGTCATGCAGGCCAACTGCGCCGTCTTCCGCACCGCCGAGATCCTGCGCGACGGGGTCACCAAGATCGACCGGGTGGCGCGCAATTTCGCCGATCTGGGGGTCGCCGACCGGTCGATGATCTGGAACACCGACCTCGCCGAAGCGCTCGAGCTCGAAAACCTGCTGGAGCAGGCGGTCGTCGCCTTGCATTCCGCCGAGAACCGCACCGAAAGCCGCGGCGCCCATGCGCGTGAGGACTATCCCGAGCGCGACGACCGCGACTGGCTCAAGCACACCTTGGTCAAGCTCGACGCCGAGGGCACGGTCGAGATCAGCTATCGGCCGGTGCATCAGTTCACGCTCTCGAACGAGGTCCAGCCCTTTCCGCCCAAGACTCGCGTCTATTGAGGATCGGCGATGCCGGAGTTCACCCTTCCCGCCAACTCGAAGGTCGGCGCCGGCAAGCGCTGGCCCGCTCCCGCCGAGGCGACCCGCGTGCGGGAATTTGCGGTTTATCGCTGGAACCCGGACGACGGCAACAATCCGGTCCTCGACAGCTTTACGGTCGACCTCGACCAGTGCGGGCCGATGGTTCTCGATGCGCTGATCAAGATCAAAAACGAGATCGACACGACGCTGACCTTTCGCCGTTCCTGCCGCGAGGGTGTGTGCGGCTCGTGCGCCATGAACATCGACGGCGTCAACACGCTGGCCTGCATCACCGCGATCTCCACCATCAAGGGCAGGGTGCGGATCTACCCGTTGCCGCATCTGCCGGTGATCAAGGACCTGGTCGGCGACCAGACGCATCTCTTTGCGCAATACCGCTCGATCGAGCCGTGGCTGCAAACTGCCGAGCCGCCGCCGCCCGATCGCGAAAGGCTGCAATCGGTCGAAGAGCGCGAGCGGCTCGACGGGCTGTGGGAATGCATCCTGTGCTTCTGCTGCACCACCGCTTGCCCGAGCCATTGGTGGAACGGCGAGCGCTATCTCGGGCCGGCGGTACTGCTGCAAGCCTATCGCTGGATCGCCGACAGCCGCGACGAGCGCACCGGCGAGCGGCTCGACGCGCTCGAAGACCCGTTCCGCCTCTACCGCTGCCACACAATCATGAACTGCACCCGCACCTGCCCCAAGCACCTGAACCCGGGCAAGGCCATCGCCGAGATCAAAAAGCTCCTGGTGCTGCGCCGCTAGAGCAAGATCCGATCAGGTTGCATCAGCCCGTCAGCCCCCCTCACCCTTCCCTCTCCCCCCAATTGGGGGGAGAGGGTTGCGAAGGGTTGGCGAGGGGAAGCCGAGCCTTACCCGAAGCTGGGTGAGGGGGCTCTACCTAATCGGATCATGCTTTAGGCCAGCACCGCAGGGTCCGGCAGGCGCGCTTCGGCTCCCCTCTCGGCCCAGGCTGGCGTTTTACTATTGTTTGCGAGGATTCGGCAGCGGAGGCCGCGGCCCAGAGCGGCTGCCCGTGTCGCGGCCGTTTCCGGGGGCAGGTCAGCTGCATCTATCTCGATCGCGCGCCCATAAGCTCGGCACAAATAGACTGGACGTTTTTGCATGTCTGCTATACGGTCGTTCGTAGATCCGGCAACAGGGTCGTTCCGAACGGGAGGTAGCAATGACACCAGGGTTCTGGCTCCGGGGGGCCGCCTTCGGCGTCGCCGTCGTGGTGACGGCACCTGCGCCAGCGCAGGAAACGGCAAAATATGGCGGTACTTTAACCTACATGATCCCGGCCGATGCGCCGCCGAGCTTCGATGCGCATCGCGAGGAAACCTACGCGACGATCCACTCGGCGGCGCCGTTCTATAGTGTCTTGGTCAGAATCAACCCCAACAATCCGGGGTCGAGCACCGACATCGTCTGCGATCTGTGCACCGTGGTCCCGGAGCCGACCGATGCCGGAAAGACCTACACCTTCAAGATCCGCGACGACGTGAAGTTCCACAATGGCGACGAGCTGACCGCCGCGGATGTCGCTGCGAGCCTGGACAAGATCGCCTTTCCGCCGCCGGGCAGCTTGAGCCCTCGCGCCACCGATTTCATGATGGTCGACAAGATCGAGGCGACCGATCCGCACACCGTCGTCATTCGTCTGAAGTTTGCCACCAGCGCCTTTCTGCCGGCGCTGGCCGATCCCTACAACTGGATCTACCAGAAGAAGGTGCTCGACAAGGACATCCACTGGTACGAGCACAACATCCTCGGCTCCGGACCTTTCAAATTCGCCGGCTATGAAGTGGGCCAGGAGATCAAGGGCGTGCGCAACCCCGATTACTACCACAAGGGGCTCCCCTACCTCGACGGCTTCGTCGGCATCTATGCCCCGAAGCAGGCGGTTCAGCTCGACGCGATCCGCGCCGACCGGGCCGCCACCGAGTTTCGTGGCTATCCGCCGTCCGCCATAGACCAGCTGAAGCAGGAGCTCGGCGACCGGATTGTGGTGCAGCAGAGCGACTGGAACTGCACCCTGGGAGCCTGGATCAACCACAAGAAAAAGCCGTTCGACGACGTCCGGGTGCGCCGCGCCCTGACCCTGGCAATCGATCGCTGGGGCAGCGCGGAGGGCCTCTCCAAGGTCAGCCTGATGCACACGGTCGGCAGCCTGATGTTCCCGGGCTCGCCGCTGGCGGAGAGCAAGGAGCAACTCGAAACCATCGCCGGCTTCTGGCCGGACATAAACAGGTCGCGCGCCGAAGCGCGCCGGCTGCTGAAAGAGGCCGGCGCCGAAAATCTCAGCTTCGAATTGATCAACCGCAACGTCGATCAGCCTTATAAATACCTGGGCACCTGGCTGATCGATCAATGGGGCAAAATCGGCTTGCATGTGACGCAGCGCGTCGTGCCGACCGGCCCTTGGTTCGCTGCGCTGCGCAGCGGCGAGTTCAGCGTCTCGACCGGCGGCAATTGCCACGGCATCGTCAACCCGGTGATCGATGTTCAAACCTGGTTGTCGCACTCGGTCAGCAGCCAAAACTACGGCTACTACGAGGATCCGACGGAGGACGCGATCTACAACAAAATGCTGCACGAGACCGACCTCGCGAAGCAGCGGGTTCTGGCCTACCAGTTCGACAAGCGCGTGCTCGGCGAAGAGGCGCATTATATTCACACCTTCTGGTGGAATCGGCTCGTGCCCCTGCGCTCCTACGTGCACGGCTGGAAGATCGGCCCGAGCCATTACGCCAACCAGGATTTGGCGACGATTTGGCTCAGCCCGCCCCACTGCGGGAAGTGTGCCGACCACGCGAGGATGACGAAAGCCGAAGCCGAGACCGGCAGACCACCTGGCAAGTAGAGCGTGATTCGTTCAGGCGTAATCACCTTGTCTTCCGTGGCCCCGGTGCAAGTCTATGTGAAGAAACGTGAAGCTGTGTCATTCCGGGGCGCGGGTAGTTTACCCGCGAGCCCGGAACCCAAGCACACCGGCATCCGATATGCTGGCGGACGGCGGTGTTCATAGGTTCCGGGCCTGCCCCGCGGGCATCCCGGAATGACACTGCTTTCCGCGAAGTATTCGAAGGCGGAGATCCAGCGGCAAACGACTGAACGTTGGTTGCTGAGTTCCCGCTCTTCGCAGGGCCAGCAAAGAGAACGGAAGCGATCCCATCCGACCAAGCGGCCTCCGAAGCTAGCCGTGCTATCTTGGCCGTCGATCATGAGCGGCGCCCGCACCCGGCCCAAGCACCTGAACCCGGGCAAGGCCATCGCCGAGATCAAAAAGCTGCTGGTGCTGCGCCGCTGAGCCGATACGTCCTCTGCGCTCAGAAATCGGGCTTGGGCAGCGGCCGCGAGGGCGTACGGATGACGAGCGGCGCTGGCGCCTCGTCGTCGATCGCCGCCCAGCCCCATTCGAGCAGTGGCATGACCAGACGGGCGAATTCGACGATCCGCTCGACGAGGGCGGGCGATTGCATCTCGTCGTCGCTGAACCCGTCATGGGCCGTAAACGACTTCCAGCCGACATATTCCGCCACCGGTGTGCCTTTGGCCGCTTCAAAGCCGCGCGGTGGGCGAGAGAGGCGCTCGTCGGTGACGAGCGGGCAGCCCGCTCGCTCCAGCGCCGCAGCCATCGCCATAAAGCCGGCGGCGTCGCCGAGAATGGCGCGGCGCAACTTGCCGAGAAGATCGGGCCGCGGGTGCCAGAAGCCGGCCCCCGCCATCAATTCGCCGGGGGCTACATGGAGGTAGAGGAGGCCGGGATCGCGTTTGTCTCCGGAGCGCGTCAAGACCGAGCCGGCATGGGTTTTGTAGAGACGCTTGTCGGCCGAAAACCGCACGTCGCGATAAATCCGGAAGATGCTGCGCCTCGGATCGCCGACGAGCGGCAGGCCCGCCCGATCGAGCGCCTCTCCGGCCGCGGCAACGAGCGCCCGAAACGGGACCAGCACCTCGGCCTCGTAGATCGCCTTGCGCGGCTTGAACCAGACGGGGTCGTTGTGGTCGCGCAAGCCATTGAAAAACTCGAACGCGGCCGGCCGAAATCCAGCGAAACCACCGCTTGCGGTCGGCGTCACCCGACCGTTCCGTCGGCGGCGCGGCGCAGCACCGTGCCCGGCAATGCCCCGGTATGGCGAGCGTCTTCGACGACGACGGCGCCGTTGACGAGGACCGTGGTGCGGGCGCCGGTCGGGTATTGGTGTGGGTCGGCGTAGGTCGCCTGGTCCTTAAAATCGGCGGGGTCGAAGATTGCGATGTCGGCGCGGCAGCCTTCTTCGAGGAGGCCGCGGTCCTTGAGCCGCAAGGCCGCGGCGGTCGCCCCGGTCATCTTGTGGATCGCCGCCTCCAGCGGCAGCAGCTGCTCCTCGCCGACGTAACGGCCGATAATCCGTGGGAAGGTCCCGTAAAAGCGCGGGTGCGGCATGCCCTGGGCGACAATGCCGTAATCGGCGACGCAATTCCCGTCGGAGCCGACAAGGGCGGTCGGCGAGCGCACGATCGTGCGGATATCCTCTTCGGCGATCGAGGTGATCAGCACCCGCGTTGCCGCCTTGTCCTCGATCAGGTAGTCGCAGACGACATCGATCGGGTCGGCGCCGCGCGCCGCCGCAAGCGCGCCAAAGGTTTCGCCCGCATGCTGCGGCAGATGCGGGGAAATCGAGATTTGCACATTGTCCCAGGACGGGATGCGGCCCCAATTGTTGAGCCCGTCGCGCTCGATCTCGGCGCGGATGCGGGCGCGGGTCTCGGGGAATGCAAGGCGCGCCAGCATCGCTTCGACGCCGCCTTCCTGCACCCATTGCGGCAGCAGGTTTTTCAATGGGTTGCTGCCCGCGGCGTAAGGGTAGGCGTCGCAATCGACCGCCAGCCCCTCGGCCCGTGCCTGCTCGATCATGCCGAGGATTTCCGCGGCTTTTCCCCAATTGTCGAGGCCCGAGCATTTCAAATGCACGATCTCGACATGGACGCCGCAGGTGCGGGCGATGTCGATCGCCTCCGCGACCGCCTCGACCACCTTGCTCGAATTCATCCCGGATGTGGGTGAAATAAAGACCATTGCAGTGCTTCAGCACCTGGCAGAGCGCCACGATCTCGTCGCGTTCGGCATAGCTCGATGGCGGCGTGAACAGCCCGGTCGAGAGGCCGAGCGCGCCGGCCGCGAGCCCTTCTTCGAGGAGTGCCATCATCGCTTCGAGCTCGGCCGCGCTCGGCGCGCGCGCCGCCATCCCCATGACGTTGAGCCGCAGGGTGTGGTGGCCGACCAGCATCCCGGCATTGACCGAAGTGGCCGGAAAGCTGTCGAGGTATTCGGAAAATGTCGTCTCGCGGAACGGCAGCCAGGGCGCGCTGGCGCTCAAATAATCCCGGATCAATTCGAGCTTTCCCGGCAGCACCGGTGCCACCGAAAACCCGCAATGGCCGACGATCTCGGTCGTCACCCCTTGCCGCACCTTGCTCTCAGCCTTGGGGTTGATCGGCAGGGTAAAGTCGGAATGGGTCTTGATGTCGATAAACCCCGGCGTCACCGCCATGCCGGCGGCGTCGATGATCTGCCCCGGCTCGGCGGATGGCGACGAGCCAATCGCTGCGATCCGGCCATCGCGAACGAGAACGTCGCCGATCTCACCCGGCCTTCCGCTGCCGTCGATCACCGTCCCGCCCTTGATCAGGATGTCCTGCGTCACGGCTTGCGCGCCGCCGCGGCTCTTAGATCGAAGCTTTCGTCGGCTGCCTCCTCCGGAGAAAGGCGGGGGTCGCCCACCAGCATGCGGCGGGCTGCGATGTGGTCGGCCGGGCGGTGCACCAATTCTACCGCGACCAGCGTGCCGCCGCGGTAGCAGAAGACCGAGAAGCTGCGGCTCTCCGGGTTGCCGCGCACGACCCAGTCGCCGCAGCCGATGGCGAGGCCGGCGATCTGCAATTTCAAATCGCCCTGGTCGCTCCAGAACCACGGCACCTTGTCGTAGGGTGCCGACTTTCCAACGATATGCGCGGCGACCGAGCGCGCCTGATCGACCGCGTTCTGCACCAATTCGAGACGCACCCGCGAGGGCGCGAACCGGGTCGGGAAATTGGCGCAATCGCCGATCGCCGAAATCGCCGGCTCGGCGGTCGCCAGCATTTCATCGACGGCGATGCCGTTGTCGATGGCGAGCCCGGCCTCGGCCGCGAGCTCGGCATTGGGGACGACGCCGATGCAGACGAGGACGAGATCGGCCGGCAGACGGCGCCCGTCGCCGGTCTCGACCCCGGTTACCCGGCCGCTGTCGCCGATGATCCGGGCAACACCGGTGCCGAGCAGCAGCTCCGCCCCCCAGCGGCGGTGCGCGTCGGCATAGAATTGCGAGACCGGCGGCGACACCACCCGGCCCATCGGGTGCGGGGTCAATTCGACGATCTGCACCGCGGCACCCGCGGCGATCGCGACCGAGGCGAATTCGAGCCCGATAAACCCGGCGCCGATGACGACCACGTCGCGCGCACCCTCGAGCCGCTCGCGCAGCAGGTCGGTATCGGCGAGCGTGCGCAGCGCCAAGACGCCGTCGAGATCGGCGCCGGGCACCGGCAGCGGCCGGTTGCGCGCGCCGGTGGCGAGGACGAGACGGTCAAAGGCGATCTCGCCGCCCTCGGCCAGACGCAGGCAGCGCCCGCGCCGGTCGATCGCCGCCACCTTGGCGCCGGTCACCAGCTCGATCCGCTGCTTTTGGTAAAATTCCTCGGGCCGCAGCCATAATTCGTCGAGGCCGCTGTCGCCGGCGAGATAGGATTTGGACAAAGGCGGGCGCTGATAGGGCAATACCGGCTCGTCGCCGAGCAGCAGGACCTGGCCGGCGAAACCCTCCTGGCGCAATGACGAGGCGGCCTGAAATCCGCCTTGGCCGGCGCCGATGATGGCGACGACCGGCTCGGCCATCAGACCTGCGTCTCCGGCAGATGGACGACGAGCCCGTCCATCTCCGGGGTGACGACCAGCTGACAGCTCAGCCGGCTGTTCGGCTTGCGCTCGCTCGCGGTGAATTCGAGCATCGACTTTTCGTCATCGGACTGCACCGGGGTCAGCGGCAATTGCGGCTCCTCGACATAGACATGGCAGGTCGCGCACATCATCTCGCCGCCGCATTCGGCGACGATGCCGTCGACATTATTGAGGATCGCCCCGCGCATGACGCTGGTGCCGACCGGGACGTCGATCGTCTCGCGCGCCCCGTCGGCGTGAACATAGGTGATGTTGGGCATTTTCTTCCTGTCGGTTGAGGGCGCTCGGCCGCAGCGGAGCGGATTAAATCCGTCACCCGCCAGGCGCCGTCAAGCCCGCGGCCGGACCGTCACCTCGTCCCCCGCTGCCACCAGCTCGGCGCCAAGAGCGGCACTCTCGCGCGCGAGCAGGTCGAAGGCCGCCCCCTCGTTCTCGATCGCGCACGGCACGGTCCGGTTCTGTGCGTCGTGGCGCACGAGCTGGAAGCTCGTCCCGGCGATGCGGCCTCCCTCCCAGGCGACGCGGACCATCATGCCGAGCCAATCGCCATGGCGGTGCCCGCCATGGCCGGTATGGAACGAAAAGCTGCCGAGCCCGTAAAAGATCGGCTTGCCGCGGTAGATCTCGACCGGCAGCGAATAATGCGGGCCGTGGCCGATGACGAGGTCGGCGCCGGCGTCGATCGCGGCATGGCCGATCTCGGTCATGTAGCGCAGCACCTCGCGGCCGACCCCCCAATGGCACGAGGCGACGACGATATCGACGCGTTCGCGCAACGCCGCGACATCCGCGGCGAACCATTCGAGATATTGCTTGTCGGCCCAGGTGACGATCTGCGGCGGCAGCCCCGGCCGGTTGGCCGGCGGCCTCCCGCCATGCATCGGCACCTGATAGGCGGTGTGGCCGCGGATGACGGCGATCCCGGTCGAATTGTCGCCGGCCTCGTGATTGGTCGGCCAATAGACCGAGCTGCGTTGCAAAAAGCCACAGCGCGCTCCGCCCGCTTCGACGATCGCCGGCGCGCGGGCGTTCGCCCGGTTGTCGCCGGCCCCGGTATGGCGGATGCCGAGCTTATCGAGCCGATCGATCGATGCGGTGATCGGCGCTTCGCCGTAATTGACGTTGTTGGCGACGCCGACCGCGCGAAACCCGGCCGACCGCAGCGCTTCGCCGGCGATGGCGGGGTCCGCAAAAAATCCTTCGCGCTCGAGCGAATGCGCACCGGGCGGCGGGCAAAGACAGCATTCGAGATTGCCGAAGACGATGTCGGCGGCGCGGAGCTCGTCGCGCATCAGCGAAAACGGGACCACTGCATCGTCCACATTCATCAAATTCACATCGCCGGTCAGGATCATCCTCGCCATCTTCCCCTCCAGCCGGTCAGTACGAAAAAGCGTAGACGCGATCGTCGGCGCCGACATAAAGCCGCCCGGCGGCGGGCAGCAAGGTCTGGAAATGGTGGAGGCCGGCAAGGTGGTCGCTGGTGACCAGCGGCTCGCCGGTGTCGCCGCGATAGCCGTGCAGCCGGTTGTCGCCATCGGCGCCGAGCACCCAGACGATCGGGTCGGAATGGCCGTCGGTCGTCGTGACGATCGGCGAGCCGGCGCCGTTCAGCGCCGCGCACCAGGCGGGCGCGATCGTGGCCGGCGGTCCGGCGCGGATCGCGAGCACGGTCAGCCCGTTGCCGCGCCGCGGCGCCGGGCAATCGGCGCCCTCGACCGGCAAAGCGACAAAAACACCGCCGGAAGCGAGAAAGGCGGCGGGTGCGGTGCGGATCGGCTCGGCAGAGACCCTTCGCGTCGCGAGCTCGCCGCCGATGCCGCCGAGCTTGCCGGTGTCGAGCAAATAGCCGCGCCCGTCCTTGCCGAGCGCCAGCGCCAGCTTCCGGACCCCGCCCGCGGTCGAGGCAGCGGCAGCGGGCTGGTGCCGCCGAGGTCGAGATCGTCCTCGTCGAGCGTGCGCCAATTCGCAGGCGCGAAATAATCCTGCGGCCGGTCGTTGCGGGTGAGATCGGGCGCGAGGCGAAACACCGCCTCGCCATCGCTCCATTGCTGCGCGCCAAAGGTGTTGCCGGTGGCGACATAGAGCGAGCCGCCGTCGCCCGCGATGCCGCCCGGCGCCCAGATGCCGCCGCCGCGAGCGCGCGTGCTCCAGCTGACGATATCGCGCGGGCGGTCGAGGCCGATCCCGACCACCCAGCCGTGATAGTCGCCGCAATCGCCAAAATGCCCGCCATAGGGCACATAGACCCGGCCGCCCTGGATCAACAGCGCGCCGCGCTCGTTCTGGTCGCCGGCGACAAACCGGCGGCCGAGCGCGGCCCCGACATCGACCGGCCAGCCGGGCAATGTCACGCCATTCGCCAGCGACAGGGCGAAGACCTGATGGTGCGCGCCGTCCGCCTCGGCGACCATCGCATCGAGATAAAGGGTGCGCGAGGCTTCGTCGATCGCCGGCGTGCCGGTGATGCCGAGCGGGTCGATGTTGCCGCAGGGCTGCGTTCGCAATGGCACCGCCCGGCCGAGCGAGCGCGTCCACAGAGTCCGCCCCGAGCCCGCGTCGATCGCGACCACGGTGTCGTTTTCGGTCGCAACGATCAGCATCCCTTGCCAAAAAAGCGGCTGCGCATAGACATGCCCGGCAAAGCGCGGCGCAAAATTCGGGTCGAGCCGCAGCGCCTTTGCCCGCGCCCAGGTCAGTCCGGGAACTACGAAATTGCCGCTGCGGTCGGCGCCGCCGTGAAACGTTGCAACCGTCTGGCCGTCGCAAATGCCGCAGAAGGCCAGCATCGATAATGCCGCCCATGCCAGCCGTTGCCAAAGCCCGAGCGCGAGGCGCATGTCCGACGATAGCCGGTGGCCGGGACGGGCGCCACAAGTGTTGCGGGTCGATTTTGTGGCTGCAGACGGTGGATGCGAGGTTTGCTGGAGGTCCAACCCCGGATCTCATGCTTCAAGCGGCGATTGTCGTCAGGTGGCCACGCGCGGCGTAATCGAGAATGCGCCGGTCGCGGGTCATCAGCAGGGCGTTGGCCACCCGCGCCGTAGCGACGATCAACCGATCCGCCGGGTCGCGATAAAATGCTTCGGTCAGCGTGTGACGTGCTTTTGTTGAAAGTTCCGGACTGCCGCCGACCAGCCAAAGCCACACATGCGTATCCAGCAACAAAGGCTGCGGCTCAGATGTTCTCGTCATCGCCGGTCCAGCCGGCGTCCTCGATCGGACTAATGATGTCGCCGTAGATCCTGGCTGTCCCCGCCATGTAGCCAAAGAGGTCTGTCGGCTCTTCCTCCACCGGGACCAGCTTGGCGACCGGCTTGCCTCGCTTGGTGATGACGATCGCTCGGCGCTCTTTTGCCACCTCGTCCATCAAGCGCAGGCATTTCGCTTTGAAATCGGCTGCGGCAATGTGCCTCTCGACCATGAGATCTGTCCGCTGGTCATCGTCAGCCGACCATATAGGCACCAGCGCGCTCTCGCGGCAACCCGAGGCTCCTGGGATCGGCTCGGTCCAGGGATGCCGCCCTTGCCGCAGCTTGGCGATCCCGACAGAATATTTCAGCGGCGGGCGAGGAAGCGATGCGGCGCATGGAGCAATCACCTCTGGCGGTCTATCAGGCCCATCTCGACAAGGGCGAGCTCGCCTATCAATGGAGTCCGGAGGCGAGTCGTGCGGTGTTCTACCCGCGCGTGATCTGCCCGTTCACCGGCAGCGAGCGGCTCGAATGGCGAGTGAGCGCCGGGCTCGGCACGGTCTACGCGACGACCGTCACCCATCCGCGCGAGGGTGCCCCCTACAATGTGGCGCTGATCGATATGGACGAAGGCTTTCGGTTGATGAGCCGGGTCGAGGACGTGGCGCCTGAAATGGTCGCGATCGGGATGCGCGTCAAATTCCGCATCCATCGTCCCGGCGGCGACGACCCCGCCTATCCGGTCTTCGCGCCCGTAGGGGCCACCCCCACCCAACCCTCCCCCGCCAGCGGGGGAGGGCTGCCAAAGTTTTCCTCCCCCGCAGGCGGGGGAGGGTCGGGGAGGGGGTCGAGCGGCGACGGTCTCCGGCGCGGCAGCACGGCGATCGTCGGCGTCGCCGAAAGCGATCTCGGCGCCGTTGCCGCCGAAATGAGCCCGATCGATTTGATGGCGCAGGGCATTCGTCGCGCGCTCGACGATTGCGGGCTGGCGCTCAAGGACATCGACGGGCTCGTCTGCGCCACCGCGCAAAGCCGCACATCGGGGCTCAACCTCGCCGAATATCTCGGCATTTCGCCGGCCTTTATCGACACGACGATCCTCGGCGGCTCGTCCTTCATGTTTCATGTCGCGCATGCCCAGGCGGCGCTGCAACTGGGCCTGTGCAACGTCGCGGTTATCGCCTATGGCTCGACCCAGCGCACGATCGGCCGGCGCCACGCCTCGGTGCGCGAATACAACCCCTACGAGACGCCGTTCCGCCCGTTTCTGCCGTCCACCGCCTATGCGCTCGCCGCCTCGCGCCACATGCACCAATACGGCACGACCCGAGAGCAATTGGCCGCGGTCGCGGTGGCGGCGCGGCAATGGGCGCTTTTGAACCCGGTCGCCTGGGAAAAGAAGCCGCTCTCGATCGCCGAGGTGCTCGGCGCGCGCATGGTCAGCTGGCCGTTCACGGTGCGCGACATCTGCCTCGTCACCGATGGCGGCGGTGCGGTCATCATGACCACCGCCGAGCGCGCGCGCTCGCTGAAAAAGCCGCCCGCCTATGTGCTCGGCGACAGGCCAGGCGATCACCCACGCCAATATTTCGAGCATGCCCGATTTGACCCAGACCGGCGCCCTGGCTTCGGGCCGCGCCGCTTACGCCATGGCCCGGCTCGGCCCCACCGACATCGACGTCGTCGAGCTCTACGACGCGTTCACGATCAACCCGATCCTGTTCCTCGAAGACCTTGGCTTTTGCGCGAAGGGCGAAGGCGGCGCCTTTGTCGAAAACGGCCGCATCGCCCCCGGCGGTGCGCTCCCGGTCAACACCAACGGCGGCGGCCTTTCCTACTGCCACCCCGGCATGTACGGCCTCCTTTTGTTGATCGAAGCCACCCGCCAATTGCGCGGCGAATGCGGCGCCCGCCAGATCGCCAATTGCGAAGTGGCCCTCGCCCACGGCAACGGCGGCGTCCTCTCCTCGCAAGCCACCGTCATCCTCGGCACGCAAGCTACAGTTTGAATTTTGGGCTCAAAAAGGGGCCGATATGCCAATCGACGTAGCTCACTTATCTAACGACCAGCTGAAGAATCTTATCGAAAACCACCGCAGACAGAAGGCCACAAATGCGCCGGCTTACGTGGATGCCCTACGTGAATGGCAGGTGCGCAAGGGCAACGGTTTGGACTTCGACAAATCATTTAGGATCATCAAAGCCGCGGCAAGAGAACACCGGTTCCTAAGCTATAAAGAATTAGCCGACGCTAGTGGTGCGGATTGGGGTCAGGTTCGCTACTCGCTCGGTAACCACCTCTGGGCTCTCGTCGAATTTGCCCATCGCAAGGGTTGGCCAATGCTCAGCGCGATTGTTGTCAACAAGTCGAATGTCAACTCCGGCACATTGGATCCCGAAACGCTGAAAGGTTTCATCGCCGCCGCTCATGACCTCGACTACGTGGTCACCGATGAGCAAGCCTTTTTGCGCGAGCAGCAGGACAAGGTCTTTGCGTGGGCCGCGGCCGAGGCTGAGACTTAACGCTAGGCTCGGAAGGCACCCCGTTTCGTCCGGCATTTCGCTAATAAGACCATCCCGACGCAGGTCGGGACCCATCGTGGCCGCCAAAATCGATGTTCTACGTCTATCTCCTCGCCAGCAGACCGTTCGGAACCCTATACATCGGCACGACTTCCGATCTCGCGCGGCGCGTTTGGGAGCACAAAAACAAACTCGTTTCCGGCTTCACGAAACGGTACCAGGTCGAGCGGCTCGTTTGGTACGAGGCCCATGAAAATGCTGCCTCAGCACTTCGCCGCGAAAAACAGCTCAAGGAACGGAAACGCGACTGGCAAATCAATTTGCTCGAACGTGACAACCCGCACTGGCTGGACCTCTACCCGCGCCTCCGACTGTGAGCGCTGCTCCCGCGTGGTCAAAATGGAGCCAGTGGAATTCTGGGTGGTTCGGATCACGGCCGTTGTCGCCCGCCGGTTCGGGCGGAGCGCCATGACAATAGGCACCGGCCTTCGCCGGTGTGGACTAAAGGGAAAGCAGGCTACGGCGTGGCTCCGCGCACCGTTTACTGATAGTGCCATCCCGACGAAGGTCGGGACCCATGGTTGCCATAGGCACCGGCGGGAGCTTGTCCTCGGGCCGCGCACAGCGTGGGCCGGTGTGGACGAAAAAGAAAACCGGCTCTGGGTTCCCGCTGCCGCGGGAATGACGAATAATGGACGCACGCGATATGCGGGAGGGACGCGACATGCCGGAGAATACATTGGTGCACTTCGAGAATCTCGACGGGGTAGGCGTTATCACGATCGACAACCCGCCGGTCAACGCGCTGTCGCCGGGGGTGCCCGAGGGCATCGTCGAGAATGTCGAGCGCGGCGATGCCGACCCGGCGATCCGCGCGATGGTATTGATCGGCGCCGGTCGCAGCTTTATCGCCGGCGCCGACATCCGCACCTTCGGCAACCGGCCGCCGCCGGTTCACGGCCGCCGCCCGCACCAGGTGCTCGACGCCGCCAGCAAGCCGGTGGTCGCCGCGATCCACGGCTATGCGCTGGGCGGCGGGTTTGAGATAGCGCTCGCCTCGCACTACCGCATCGCGGTGCCGAGCGCCAAAATCGGCCTGCCCGAAGTGCTGATCGGCATATTGCCGGGGAGCGGCGGGACCCAGCGCCTGCCGCGGCTGGTCGGGCCAAAGGCGGCGCTCGACATGATCGTCACCGGCCGCCATGTGCCGGCCGAGGAGGCATATCGCCTCGGCATCATCGACGAACTGGCGCCGGAAGGCAGCGACCTGCGCGCGGCGGCGATCGCCTTTGCCCGCCGCGTCGCCGACACGCGGCCATTGCCGCGCATCCGCGACCATGACGACAAGCTCGCCGAGGCCAAGGCCGATCCCGGCATCTTCGACGCGATGAGCGAAATCGATCGCGCGGCGCGCCCGCAACCAGAAGGCGCCCTATCACTGCATCCAGTCGGTCGAAAACGCCTGCACGATGCCGTTCGACGAGGGCGTCGTGCGCGAGCGCGAATTGTTCGACGAGCTCGAAAATTCGGCCGAAGCGCGCGCGCTGCGCTATGCTTTTTTCGCCGAGCGCGAGGTGGCGCGGCTTCCCGACATCCCGCGCTCGACGCCATTGCGCCCGATCAAGAATGCGGCGGTCGTCGGCGCCGGCACGATGGGCGGCGGCATCGCGATGAGCTTTGCCGAATTCGGCTTCCCGGTGAAATTGCTCGAAGTCGAGCCAGGACGCGCTCGACCGCGGCCTCGCCCGCATCCGCGCCAATTACGAAACTAGCATCCGCCGCGGCAGCCTCAGCCGAGGCCGAGATGGACCGCCGCATGGGCTTGATCGAGCCGGTCACCGGCTATGACGACATCAAGGATTGCGACGTCGTGATCGAGGCGGTGTTCGAGCGCATCCCGGTTAAGGAGGAGGTCTTCAAAAAGCTCGACGCGGTCATGAAGCCGGGCGCGCTCCTCTATACCAACACTTCGGGCATCGACATCGACATCATGGCGAACGCGACCGGGCGACCGCAGGACGTTTGCGGCACGCATTTCTTTGCGCCGGCCAATGTCATGAAATTGTTTGAGGCCGTCAAAGGCGCCAAGAGCGCGCCCGATACGCTTGCGACGGCAATGGATTTGGGCCGCAAGATCGGCAAGGTCAGCGCCATGGCCGGCAATGGCGACGGCTTTGTCGCCAATAGGAGCCGCACGCCCTTCGGCACCGAGATGATCATCATGCTCGAAGAGGGGGCGCTGCCCGAGCAGGTGGACAAGGTCATGGTCGATTTCGGCTATCCGATCGGGCCGTTTGCGACCTCGGATTTGTCGGGTCTCGACATCGGCTATGACAGCCGCCAGCGCCGCGCCGCGCAAAACCCGAATTACCGCAAATTGCCGATCGCCGATCTGATCGTCGAGATGGGCCGCTTGGGGCAAAAGACCGGGGCCGGCTGGTTCCGCTACGAACCCGGCGACCGCACGCCATATCCCGACCCCTTGATCGCGCGCGCGATCAAGGAAAAAGCCGCCGAGATGGGCGTCGAGCAGCGCAGCTTTTCGGACGAGGAAATCCTGCGCCGGCTCCTCTTCGCCTCGGTCAACGAAGCCTGCAAGATATTGGAAGAAGGCAAGGCCTACCGCGCCAGCGACATCGACGTGATGTGGCTCAACGGCTTTGGCTTCCCGCGCTATCGCGGCGGGCTGATGTACTGGGCCGACACGATCGGCGTCGCCGAGGTCTATCGCCAGATCGCGGCCTGGCACCAGCGCTACGGCGAGCGCTGGGCGCCCTCGGCCCTGTTGCGCCAGCTCGCCGAAACCAACACCCCGCTGCGCCAAGCCAAGCCCGGCCGGCCGATGTGAGGCGGCATGCGCCGCATCCGCGTGCGGGTCGAGCGCGATCGGTTTTGCGCCGCCGGCCGACTTGCGCTCCTTTGCAGCGAGGCCGCCAGGATCGCGAAGCTCCCGCGAGGAGTTTGGTCTAGCGGCCCGGGGTCAGCATATTTGCGGTGCCGCTAACGACACCGCTGGCAGTGCCGAGCGCTCCGCCGACGACCGCGCCGACGGGGCCCGCGCCTGCAGCGCCTCTCGCGGCGCCGGCCGCCTCCCCCGATACCGCGCCCGATACCGGGTTCGAATAACCTTGCGGCCGGACCGGCTGGCAGACGCCATCGCGATATGTGTAGCCGGGCACACAAGGATATCCCGCCATCGCTGCGCTCGACGCCCCCGCCGCCAGAACGGCGACGATCGCCGCAACCTTAAACCTCGTCGGCATGGCTGAACTCCATGAAATATCGGGATGAACGGCAAAAGCGCCGCGATGAAAGGTCAACGCTATGGGGATCGGCCGCGTTCCGGGCGCGGGGCATGGCACCCGACCCTGCCAATGCCCATGGCCATGCCATGCCCTGGCCATCCCCGGGGCGTCGTGTTCGCCGCGATCCAAGGGCCTTACGGCGAGCCGCCTCAATTCGCTAATAAGAAATTGGAAAATAACATATAATGGCGGATGGGGTGGGATTCGAACCCACGGTGGGCTCGCGCCCACGCCGGTTTTCAAGACCGGTGCCTTAAACCGCTCGGCCACCCATCCCACCAGTCGTTTCAATCGATCGACGAGAACGTGTCTGTGGATACTCCGGCCGACTTAGACCTAAAATCGATAGCTGGCGCTTAGCGCCCATTCTGACAAGTGATGGTGCGGCGGCCACATCGCCGGCCGCGGTAAAGGTCGCTGACGTCGTCGGCGGCCACGGTAGGCGTTTGCCATCTCTGCCATCTCTGACCCAACAGAAAGGCCAACCCGACACAGCGCCTACCGCGCCGGTTGGCCCAGACAGTGCCCAGGAACCCACTTGCCGTTAGCGTAATCAGAGGGAACCCAAGGCGTTCCCGGCGAGCACGCCTGCGCCTGAGCTGTCGTCGGTGCGCACCCCGTCATAGTGGTGACTGCCGCGAAACCGAGAAGACAAGTGAACATCATGGTGACGAGACGCATGGCAATGTCCGCTCCATGTTGATTAGATGGTCCTTGCATGATCTTTCCTAAATTTTGTCTTATTCGCCTTCCCCGCCCGATGCTCGACCCCGTACCCGGTTTCAGGGGCGGAGGCGGTTGGCGGATCGAGCGGCGGTGCAAACCGGAAGCGGGCTTTATCGATGGCCTGCCGGAGATGCTTGGCCGGCGCGGCGTCCTCTTCATGATAAGATCGAGCTGCATGCTCGCAATGTAGCAGCTGCTCGACTAGCTTTGCAGCATGGCCCTTGCCTTCCGCGGGAGCTCCTCATACTGGCTCCGGGTTGCTGCGCTTTTGGTGCTGGCGGCGCTCGCCGGTTGTGCACCGGCCGGGTCGGCGCCGACGCCAAGTCCACCCCAGCAACGCGACGGCAACGACATGGGATAGCAGCGGTGATGGGTAGGTGACGCCATGAAAATTTCCAGGGTCGAGACCGGGATCGTCGCTCTGCCGAACGACGAGCCGCTCGGCGGATTTTCCGAGAACCCGAACGCGACGAACCCGATCGTCTGGCTGCGCCTCCTTACCGAGGATGGCCTCGAAGGGCTGGGCGTCACCTATTTCGGCGGCGCCTTGACCCGCACCCTGCGCCATGCGGTCGACGAATTGGGTGCGCTCGCGATCGGCGAGGACCCGATGCGGGTCGAACGGGTCGCCGCCAAATTGCGCGCCGCCGCAGTCTCGGCCGGCCCCACCGGCATCTTTACGATGGCGTTGTCGGCGATCGATGTCGCGCTCTGGGACCTAAGGGTAAGGCGCTCGGCCTGCCGTTGTGGAAATTGCTCGGCGGCGGGCGCGACCATATCGCAACCTATGCGAGTGGTGCCTTGCGGCGCGGGCTGAAGCTCGACGAAGCGCTGACTGCAGCGCAAAGGCTGCGCGAGAAAGGGCATCGCCAGACCAAGATGCAGCTCGGCCTGCCCGGCGTCACCTCGCCCCTGCGCGAGGTCGAGCAGGCGCGGCTGATCCGCCAGGCGGTCGGTCCCGATATGGATTTGATGTGCGACATCAACCAGCGTTGGCGGCCGGAGCAGGCGATCGATATCGGCCGCCGGGTCGAGGATGCCGGGGTCGGCCTTTATTGGCTCGAAGACGTGACGACGCATGACGATTACGCCGGGCTCGCGCGCATCGCCGCGGCCCTTTCAACCCCGGTCGCCGGCGGCGAATACCTCTACGGCATCACCCCGTTCCGCCACATGCTCGAAGCCCGCTCGGTCGATATCGTGATGATCGACCAGGTGCGCTCGGGCGGCATCACCCCGTGGCTCAAGATCGCCGGCATGGCCGAAGCCTTCAACCTGCCGGTGGTCAGCCACGGTGTGCCCGAAATCCACGTCCATCTGGTGGGTGCTGTGCCGAACGGGCTCACCGTCGAATACATGCCACGGCTCTTTCATTTGTGGGAGGAAGTCCCGGTGCCTCAGGATGGTCTCCTGGCGATGCCGACCGCCCCCGGCCTCGGGCTCAACTTCAGCAAGGCGGCGCTCAGGCAGTTCTCGGCTGGGTGAGCGGTCACTTGCATTTTTCGGGCGGGAGGTCGCGGCGGCGAAAGGCAATCACCAAAAACCGGGCAACGTAAAAAAGGCCGACAGCGACGACAATTATTCCGCCGCACAGGATCGCCCGCTTCAGCAAACTCAAGGACCCGGCACAGGTTTATGTCGAGAGGCTTTTACCTCGCTCCGAGCTTGTCGAAACGGAACTGGTTTGGTCGGAGGGCGATCTGCGTCTGCGGCTCGATCCCGAAGGAGATGCTGCCTTTGCCGCTCAACCTTGCCCTCTTGTCGGCAAAGCTGTTTTGCACCAGGACGAGACATTTTAGCTCGTCCGGATCGAGCTGCGCAACACCGGCAAGCGCGGCTCCAAGAATGATCGTATCACCTTCAATTTCTTGCTTGATGTCGAATTGCCATCCAGCAGGGTATTTGGGAATCGCAATTATTGTAGCATTTTTCAGAACAGCATCAATCACGCTGATGCGGGCATGATCTGTTCTTCCTAACTCGATTGTCAGACAATAGCTCGTAAACTTCGGGGTCTCAGGCGACCGCTCCGCAGCAACTGAGCTGGTGGACAGAAGCAGTCCGATCACGAACAGACAAAGGCCCGGGCGGATCATTTGGACGGGCCTGATTTCTTCGTTACCGTCACCATGACCTTGCCGCGGGCCATTCCGGTCAACTCTTGGAATGCAGCAGTGGAAAGATCGATCACCCTGCCCCGCAAAGGCCGACGCGATCGCGTGCCGTCCGGGCCGGTCACTACTTGGTAGAGGCCGTGATCGTTGACACGGACATCCACGGAGCGCTTCGGGTCGCTGTCGAGCTTGACTGTCACGATAGATCCGAGCGGTATTGTCCCAGGATAAACAGCTGCGGTCATTTTATTGGGATTATAGATGTCGCCCGTTGCCGTCGGCAGCCGCTGAGGTGATCATCATAAACTGTAGCGTAGCCGTGAAGCGTTATCGGATGTTGCGCGGCTTCGGCGCCGCTCGCGCTCGTGGGTCGATTTCGCGGCGGTGAGGATGAGCCATCACCCGGGCTTTCGCCAGCACCTCCATCAGTAGTCCAATCGCCGCTGCCGAGGCCGTTGCCGGCCGGGATGCGCGGCTCCAGGGAATTATAGCCGGCCTTCAGCGCGTCGAACGGGGCGGGGTCGTAGCCGCAGCCCTTCAGCAGGTCGCGCGGGGAAAGGCCGTCGGCGAGGAGCTTGTCGCCGAGAGACAGGCGCAACGAGGCGGCTTCGACGTCGCCAAGCGGCGACAGACCGCCGAGGGCCAGATCGATCGCGGCGAGAACGGGCTCGCCTTTGCTCCAATTGGCCGAAGCGCGGCGGATGTTGTCGAGGACCGGAGGCCCGACCGGACGGTCATAGGCGAGCGCCAGCAGCGCGAGGATGCGTTCCTCTTCCCCATCGATGGCGAGCCCCGGTGACCCATCGCGGTCGCGGCCCATTTTCGCCAGCACCGTGCCGGCGAGCAGCAGCCCCTGCGCGGTGATCGTCGGCTCGTTCTTCGGCGCCGCAACGGCAGCAGACATCGACCATCCTCGTATGGCTTTGCAAACCGCCATCTTATACACGAAAAGATTGCAAACGCCAAGAACGAACTGGCAACCTCAGCCGTCGCCGCCACCTCAGCCGCGGCTACGTCTCGAAGATCAGCGCCAGCAGGTGGCGGCCGAGCACCAGCAAGACCGCGAGGCAAAGGATCATCAGCGGGATGTAGTTGAATTTGCCGGGGCGGTACGGGCGGCGGTCGAGGATCACGGCGGTGGCGAGGACAACGAGGCAAATTCCGAGCGCGGCGCTGGTCTCGACCAGGCCCATCCGGCGGTCAGAGGCCGAACCGACGCCGTGCCGCCGCGCTGATCGATTGCCGCAGCTTGCCGATTTCGGCCCAGGGGTCGGATTTGAGGGCGGCAAGCCGCGCCGGGACGGTCGCCACGGTAAAGCCCTCGGGGCGCACCGCCTGCTCGACCTCTTCCCAGAACAATGGCGTCGAGACCGTGGCGCCGGGCCGGGCGCGGGCGGAATAGGTGCCGATCGCCGTCGCACCCCTGCCGTTGCGCAGGTAATCGATATAGATGCGTCCTTGGCGCGAGCTTTTCGAGGCAACCGCGAGATAGCGTTCCGGCGCCTCTTCGGCCATCCGCATCGCCACCGCCCTGGTAAACGCCTTGACCTCGTCCCAAGGGAGCCGCGGCGCCAGCGGCACGACGACGTGCAGCCCCTTGCCCCCAGTCGTCTTGGCAAAGCTTTTGAGCCCGAGCCGCGCCAGCACGTCGCGCATTTCGAGCGCCGCGTCGGCCACCCGTTCCCACGGCAATTCGGTGTCCGGGTCGAGGTCGAAGGTGACGCGGTCCGGCGTTTCCAGCTTTTTGACGGTCGAGCCCCAAGGGTGGATTTCGAGCACACCCATCTGCACGAGCGAAACGAGCCCGGCCAGATCCTCGACGACGAGATAGGTCTCGCTGCCGGTTTGCTCCGGGATTTCGACGCGGGCCAGCTGGTCCGGGACACCCGCGCTGAGATGCTTCTGGAAAAAGCAGGGATTGCCCTGGCCCTCGGGGCAGCGCACCAGGCTCAGCGGCCGGTGGGCGAGATGCGGCAACGCCCACTCGGCGATCGCCGTGTAGTAATGCGCGAGATCGAGCTTGGTGATCCCCTGGTCGGGATACAGCACCCGCTCGGGATGGGTCAGCCGCACCCCTTCGATCGTCATGCTGCCGTCTTTCTCCCGCCGCTCCGCACCGCCGCCATCCTTTTGGTCCGGCGGCTGTCTCGGGCTCCGCCATAGCCGGCTCTTCGCGCACGACTTCCCTGGCGCTTTTGTCTTCGCGCAGCCCCTCGAACGCGGCGTGGCGCAGGATCCGGTCCGTCGTCCAATTGCCATAGCGGATCTCGGCGACAAGGCTCGGCTCGGTCCAATGCACCCCTTTCAACGAGACGCCGTTAGGGAGCTCGCCCACCGGCCGGCTGCGGCGCTCGATCCGGTCGAGACGCTCGCGCAGGTCGACCAGCTGCGCATCGCCAAACCCGGTCCCGACCCGCCCGGCATAATGCAGGGCGCCTGTCCGGTCGTAATAGCCGAGCAGCAGCGCGCCGATCCCCTGCCGTCGACCGGCTGGATCGGTAAAGCCGACCACGACGAACTCCTCCCGGTTGACGCATTTCACCTTGCGCCAGCTGTCGTTGCGCCCCGCCCGATACGGCCTGTCGCGGCGCTTCGAGACGATGCCTTCGACCCCGAAGCGGCATGCTTGCGCAAAAAATCCCGGGCCGTTGCCGGCGTGATGGTCGCTGTAGCGGACCATGCCGTCGGAATCGGGCGGAACGATCCGGGCCAACGCCGCCTTGCGGTCTTCGAGCGCCGCGGGGGTCAGGTCCCACCCGTCCTGATAGAGGAGGTCGAACGCATAAAAGACCAGCGGCTCGGTCCGCCCGGCCGCGATCTTGTCCTGCACCCCGGCGAAAGTGGTCGTGCCGTCGGTGTCGAGATCGACGATTTCGCCGTCGATCACCGCGCTCTTGACCGGCAGCGCCGCCAGACGCTGCGCCAATGCCGGAAACTTTGCGGTCCAGTCGAGGCCGCTGCGGGTGACCAGCCGGACGGCACCCTTGTCGATCCGGGCGAGCAGGCGGTAGCCGTCATATTTGATTTCATGGAGCCAGTCGGGCCCCTCCGGCGGGCGGTCCGCCAGCTTTGCCAATTGCGCCTGCACCTTTTCGGGGACCGGCGCCTTGCGCGCGCCGGCGACCCGCACCGGACGCGGTTTCGTTGCCGGTTTTTGCCGCGCTGGATCGGGCTCCGGCTCGACGCGGCTCGATTCCCAAACACGGTCGCGCTCGGCGGCGATTTGCGCCATGCCGCGGCCCGATTCGACGCTGAGCGGGTTTTCTTCGACGATCGCCGCACCGCTGTCGGGCGCCGCCTCTTCGTCGCGCTCCTTGATCAAGAGCCAATTGTCGCCGCGTTCCTGCGCCGCCTTTCCGCCCATTCGCACCAAAGCCCAGCGGCCGTGCAATTTTTCGCCGTCGAGCTCGAATTTGAGCGAACCCTTCTCGTACGCGCCGATCGGGTCGGGATCGAGCGGCGTCCAGCGCCCGCGGTCCCACAACAGCACGGTCCCGCCGCCATATTGTCCCTGCGGGATCACCCCCTCGAACCCGCCATATTCGAGCGGATGGTCCTCGACATGGACGGCGAGACGCTTTTCGCCCGGATCAAGGCTCGGCCCGCGCGGCACCGCCCAGCTTTTCAATGCGCCGTCGAGCTCGAGCCGAAAATCGTAATGCAGCCGGCGCGCGGCATGCTTTTGCACGACAAAGGAGAGCGCACCTTGCTTCGTTGCCGCCGCAACCCGCCGGCCCGCCGGCTCCGGCGTCTTGTTGAAGTCGCGCTTGCGTTGGTATTCGGTCAGCGCCATGGCGGCCCCGTTTCGGCGGTCTCCTCGCCGAAACATAAGCCGAGCGCGGGGGTTCCGACAGACGAGCCGTGGCGGAGGATTATCGTTGCGCGCGCCGCGCCGCGCCGCGCTCGAGGATGTGCCGCCGGGAACAGCTTCAGCGCAGCGAGGACCGTCGCACCTACCCGCCTTCGAGCTTGGGGATGAAGAAGACTTCGCTGTCTTGGCGCAAGGGCTGGAGGTAGCCGATCTCGTGGATTTCGCCGTCGATGGCGACCGTGGTTTCCTCTTCGAGATGCTCGGCGAGCCCCGGGTAGAGCTCGTCGAGCGCCTTGATGACGCCACGCAGGCTTTTCGCCTCGATCGCAAATTCGCGCACGCCGCCGGTGTAGCGGCGGCTGAACCCGGCCGACAGAACGACCCGCGCGGTCGCCTCGGGCATCCCTCGGGCCTGCTAGTCGTCCGCCCCGCCGGCGTCGAGCGCGGCCCGGACCTTTGGCGGCGACAACGGCAATTCGGTCAGGCGGCGGCCGGTCGCATGGGCGACCGCATTGGCGATTGCCGCCATCGGCGGCACGATATTGACCTCGCCCACACCCTTGGCGCCGAAGGGATGCGCCGGGTTTGGCACCTCGACCAGCACCGCGTCGATCATCGGGATGTCGGGAGCGACCGGCACTCGGTAATCGAGAAAGCCCGGGTTATCGAGCCGGCCGTGCTTGTCGTAGATGTACTCCTCGTTGAGCGCCCAGCCGATGCCTTGGGCGACACCGCCCTGGATCTGGCCTTCGACATAGGAAGGATGGATCGCCTTGCCGACATCCTGGGCGGCGACATAGCGCAGGATTGTCACCTTGCCGGTCTCGGGATCGACCTCGACATCGCAGAACTGGGTCGAAAAGCCAGGCGCCTGGCCGCCGGCATTGACCGAGGCCGCGGCGGTCAGCGGGCCGCCGGTCAACGCCTTCTTGGCGGCGATCTCTTTCAGCGACAACGGCGGGAAATCGCCGACATTGCTGCTGGCGGGCCTCGCTTGGCCGTCTTCCCAGACGACACCATCGGCATCGACGTCCCAGATCATCGCCGCCCGCCTGCGCAATTCGTCGATGATTTTTTTGCTGGCATCGACGACCGCCATGCCGGTCGCGAAGGTCACGCGCGAGCCGCCGGTCGGGTTGGTAAAGCCGACCGCGACCGTGTCGGCGACGATCGCGCGGACCTGGTTGTAATCGACGCCGAGCGTCTCGGCCGCCATCATCGCCATCGAGGCGCGCGAGCCGCCGATATCGACGCTGCCGGTCGCGACGATGACGGTGCCGTCCTCGTTGACCTGCACCGTGGCGCTCGACTCCCCGCCACCGTTGAACCAGTAGCCCGAGGCCACACCGCGCCCCTGGTTCGGCCCGAGCGGCACCTGATAAGCAGGGTGGTTGAGCAGCGCTTCGAGGGTCTCGACATAGCCGCCATGGGCCATCTTCGGCCCGTAGATCATCGTCGTCCCCGGCCGCGCCGCATTTTTGAGCCGCAATTGCAGCGGGTCCATGCCGATCTTCTGGGCCACGATATCAAGCGCGCTCTCGACCGCGAAGGCCGAGATCGGCGAGCCCGGCGCGCGATAGGCCGACGCCTTTGGGCGGTTGCTGACGACGTCGTAGCCGACCGTGCGCGCATTGGCGATGTTGTACGGGGCGAAGGCGCACAGGCACCCGTTCATGACCGGCGAGCCGGGGAAGGCCCCGGCCTGGAATTTGAAGACCCCGTCGGCGGCAGTGATCGTGCCGTCTTTTTTGACGCCGATCTTGACCCACATCGAGGCGCCCGAGGTCGGCCCGGTGGCCTTGAACACCTCGTCACGGCTCATCACGATTTTGACCGGGCGCCCCGCTTTCTTCGACAGCGCGGCCGCGATCGGCTCGAGATAGACCGGGATCTTGCCGCCAAAGCCGCCACCGATCTCCGATGGCGTCACCCGCACACTGCCGACGGGCATGCCGAGCAGCCGCGCGGTCATTGCCCGCACTGCGAAATGGCCTTGAGTTGCGGTCCAGATCTCGGCCTGGCCGTCGGCGCCGACATTCGCGGCGCAAGCATGCGGCTCGATATAGGCCTGGTGCACGGCTGCGGTCTTGAACTCCTTTTCGACCACGACATCGGCTTCGGCAAAGCCCTGCTCCAGATCGCCGATCTGGAATTCGATCCGCTTTGAGACATTCGACGGCCTGGTCGGGACCGGCTCGACGCCGCGGGTGATCATGTCCTCGAACAACAGCGGCGCGTCGGGCGCCATCGCCTCGTCGACATCGATGACGTGCGGCAGCACCTCGTAATCGATCTCGACCAGCGCGGCGGCCTCTTCGGCGATCGATTTGCTGACCGCGGCGACCGCGGCGACCGGATGGCCTTCATAAAGCGCCTTTTCGCGCGCGATGATGTTGCGGGTGATATGCCAGAAATTCTGCGCCACCCGCTCCGGCCCGACATATTCGAATTTGTGGTCGGGCAAGTCGGCGGCGGTCACCACCGCCTTGACGCCGGGAAATTTGAGCGCCTTCGACACATCGATCGAGCGGATGCGCGCATGCGCGTGCGGCGAGCGGATGACCTTGCCGTAGAGCGCGCCCGCCATCGGCTGGTCCGCCCCGTACATGGCGCGGCCGGTGACCTTCGGCACACCGTCGGGACGGATCTGCCGAGTTCCCACCCATTTGTAGCGCGACGGTGCGATGTCGTTCACGGCTTTCTCCTGGTCGCCCGATACGATATGCAATGGCCCGCAGCCTCGCGCGGCGCGCCGGCAAATGCAAGAGCGCGGCGCGGGCTTGTGCTACGCGGAGCGGGTCATCGGCTCCGGGCCGATATAGGCCGCTACCGGGCGGATCAGCCGGCCGGTCCGTCGCTGCTCCATCGCATGAGCGAGCCAGCCGGGCGCGCGGCCAACCGCAAAGACCGGCATAAAGGCGTTGCGTGGAATGCCGACGGCGTCGAGCAGCAAGGCGGCGTTGATTTCGAGATTGGGGCGCAATGGCGGGCGGCCCGGCCTCAGCCGCGCCAGCACCGCGGCGACGCGGCGCTCGACCTCCGCGGCAAAATCGAGCCGCCCGGCGCTGGGACCGAGCTGCTCCAGTGGGCCGCGCAACGCCTCGGCGCGCGGGTCGCCGTTGCGGAACACGCGGTGGCCAAAGCCCATCAGCCGCTCGCCGCGGCTGAGCTTCCGCTCGATCCAGCCGTCGATGTCGCCGCTCTTGTCGATCTCGTCGAGCATGTCGAGGGTCGGCCCCGGCGCCCCGCCATGCAAGGGGCCGCCAAAGGCGCAATAGGCGCCGAGTGCGGCGGCGGAGAGCGAGGCGCCGGTCGAAGCAATGATGCGCGCGGCAAAAGCCGAGGCGTTGAGCCCGTTCTCGATGACCGCGGTGAAATAGGCGTCGAGCGCCGCAGCCATCGGCTCCGCCGCGCGGTGCCCATGCACCATGCGCAGCAGGTCGGCGGCGGTGTCGAGATCGGGGTCGGGCGCCAACGCGGCATCGCCGCGGCCGGTCCGGATCAGCGCCGCGGCCGCCACCGGCAACGTCCCCGCGATCGCCGCCGGCGTGCTGTCTTCGGGCAAGAACGCCAGCGCCTGTCGGACGCCCTCGATCGGCGGCCGGAGCGCTACGGCGTCGAGCCATTCACCGAGCCGGGCAAACGCCGCCACCCGGGCGGCGCCGAGCGTTTTGCGAACGCCGTCGCGGGTCAGGCCGTCGCCGGCAAAACCCTCCCAAAGCAAGGCGACTGCACCGTCATAGCCGAAATCGGCAACGAGCTCGCCGAGCGTATGGCCGCGCAGCCACAGAATGCCGCGCCCGCCGTCGCTGTGGCTCAGCACGGTTTCGGCCGCGACCACCCCTTCGAGCCCGCTATCCATCGGGTTCAGCCCGGCAGCAGGCGTTCGCGGGTGACGACGACCTCGCCGGACGGTACGAGCCTGACCAGGTTCACCGTCCCCGCCAATTCGGGCGAGCCCGAATAGTAGGCGGGCACGGCGCCGTTGCCGACCCGCACCGGGCGGTCCCAATGGCCGAGCGCCAGGTAATCGGCCGCGGTCGCCGCGATTTCCTCGTCGCCGAACACCCAGGACGGCCGCAGCGGGTTGGCGCGGGTCTCGGGCGGCTCGTAATGGCCGTGCCCAACGGCCACTCGCCAGCGGGTCGCGCGCGGCCGCGGCGCCGGCAATGGCGGCATGTCGAAGTAATCGCGATGCGCGCGCCCCCGGATTTCGAGGCCGTATGTCGAAAATGGCACCGTTTCGTCATGGGTCACACCGAGGATCGCGAGGTTTGCGATCTGTGCAAACCCGCCACGGCAATAGACCGAATCCGCCGAGGCCGGGTCGTGATTGCCGGGCAGGATCACCACCGGCCTGCCGGCGTCGGCGAGCAGCCGGCCGGCCCGGTCGATCACATCCGCGCCGAGCTGGTTGCTCTCGAACGTGTCGCCGGCCAGCAGGACGATTTCGGCGCGCGCCACCCGCGCCGTCGCCAGCACTGCCGCAAGCCTCGCGAGGGCATTGTCGCGGAAGGCACGATCGTCATCGACATGGACGTCGGAGCTGTGGACGAGCCTCAACTCGGCGCTCCGTGCGGTCTCGCGCGCAAGCTCCATCGCCAATCTATAATGTGCGTCAACAGCGGCGCGCAATGCGGCATGCGCTGATTGCCTTTGCACACAAAGAAAGAAGTATCGTTGCCAGTTAAGGATTGTTGAGGTGTCGGCCCGTGAAGCGCGTCATCGAGCGTCAGCCCGTCGCGGCGGATCGTCTCGATATGCTCGGGCCACGGGTCGATCAAGGTCACGTCGAACCCGTTATGGGCGAGCTGGCCGCCGGTATAGCCGCCGATCGCCCCCGCCCCGATCACCGCGATGCGCTTGTCCATCAAAGCTGCTCCGTTATTGCGTCGCGCCGGCGCGACCTTAAAGGTCGGGACCGCGGGGAAGCAACCGGCGCCGCCTCGGTCGCGCGCCCGACAGCGTCAATTTGCGTCGCGACGAGATGCCGTGATCGCGCGATCGAAGGCACGGGAGAACGCTGCCGGAAAACCGCCCACCGCGCTGCGGGAACGCGCTTGTGTTTGTCGGGGGGTCGATTGGCGCCTATCATCGGGCGATCCGATGCTCATGGGGGAGCCTTGCACGATGAATTGGAGCGAACGGCGCGAGCGGTTTCGCGCGTTGATGAGCAGCAACCGCTGTGTCCATCCGGGGTCCGTCTACGACGCGATCTCGGCCCGCATCGCCGAGGATCTCGGCTTTGAGATCGGCATGTTTTCGGGCTCGATCGGGTCGATGGCGGTGCTCGGCGCGCCCGACCTCGTGGTCCTGACCTTGACCGAGTTCGCCGCGCAGGCGAACCGTATCTGCCGCGCCGGCAACCTCGCCCTCCTGGTCGATGCCGATCACGGCTATGGCAACGCGCTCAACGTGCGGCGCACCGTCGAGGAGCTGGAGACGGCCGGCATCTGCGCGATGTCGATCGAGGACACGGTGTTGCCGCGCCCGCACGGCCCCAGCGGCAAGCCCGCCCTGAGCGCGGTCGAGGAAGGGGTCGGCAAGATGAAGGCGGCGCTGTCGGCGCGCCAGGACCCCAAGCTCGTCATCGCCGGCCGCACCAGCGCGCTCGCCATCGCCAATCTCGACGAGGCGATCAAGCGGGCGAAAGCCTATGAGGCGGCCGGGGTGGATGCCGTGTTTCTCGCCGGCGGGGTCACCGTCGCGGCGGTCGAGGCGGTGTCGTCGGCGATCAAGATCCCGCTGATCCTGGGTGGCGGCGGCGGCGAGCTCGGCAACCTCGAATGGCTGGCCGCGCACCGGGTGCGCGTCGCCTTGCAGACGCACGCCCCGTTTTCGGCGGCGGTGCAGGCCGTCTATCAGACCCTGAAAGCGCTGCGCGAGGGCACCCAGCCGCGCGACCTCCAAAACATCGCCCCGCCCGAGCTGATGCGCCGGGTCACCCGCGCCGAGGATTATCAGCGCTGGACCACGGATTTCCTCGGCGGTGCTTGAGCCGGTTACCGCCCGCCGGGTCGCTTTGGCCCGGCGGGCCCGCGGCGCGCGGCGACAAACCGCGCGCTCGACTTCGCTGGCGATGGTGCTCGTCTGCGCCGCCGGCTGCGCGCCGCCGCCGGTGCAGGGCGGCACGCTGCTGCTCAGCAACCCGGATTTCGGGCCGACCCGTGTCGAGGCGGTGATCACCGCCAACCCCGATTGCGGCGTGCGCGGCCCCGGCTATGTCTCGACGCTCGAATTCCTGCTGCCCGCGAACGCCACCAAATTTATCAACGCCCCGCCCGGCGCCGATGTCTGCTGGCGGCGCGACCGCGACCCGGAGCAGCCGGTCGCCGGCGAATGGTCGCCCTGGGGCCGCGCCTATACCGCGCCGGGCCGCCGCATCGCCGCTAATTTGTAGCGCATCGCCGACCGGAACCCTGCGGGCTCGGCTCAGCCGCCAAACGAGAACGACCCGGGTCGCCGCGCCGACCTCACGCCGTGCATGCGGCGGGATCTATCTGCGGAGGAGCCGGGACTCCAGGTCGGCCGCACGCAAAAATTAACCATAATGGAACAGCGAGGCCGGAAGATCCGGCAGATCTTCAACCTTGCCATACCAGCGAACGAATTCGTCAACCTGGCCGAATTGATGACCGAAGGAGACCTCGCAGCGGGACGAGGTTCGGTCGATGCTGCACCGCATCAAGGCGCCCGCCCTGCCCGAGAACCAGCCCGCCATCGGCCTTTATCAGCACGCCTATTTGGACCTGCCCCCTCGATGGGGGCGGGTCGGGGTGGGGGTGATGCGTCGCCGAGTCCGTCGACTTGCTCCAAAATCCGCACTAGCAGCCTGTCGGGTTGGTGTGTTGTGGCGGGTGAGATGTGCCCGCTTGGCCCGGTTTAGGCCGGCCGCAGGTTATGCAGTCTGCGGCGGGCTCGCCGGTCACGGTCACCTACCAGGCGCAGCCCAGTTTAGGCCGGCCGCAGGTTATGCAGTCTGCGGCAGTTGTAGGCGAGGGCGATCAACAGCCACTCGGTGGCGACTTTTTGCCGGCCGCGCAGGTGGAAGCGGGTGAACCCGATCGCGCTCTTGATGATGCCGAAGACCGGCTCGACAGTCTGTTTGCGTTTTTTGTAGCGGGCTTTGCCATCTTCGCTCTCCAGCCTGGCCTTCATCGCCAGGCGCCACGGTTCGGTGATGCGGCGCTCGGGCTTGGGTTCGGGCGGCGGGCGGAAGTCGTAAGGCCGGTGCGGCTGGGTGCGGGCGATCGCCACCAAGGGCTCGATGCCGCAGGCTTGGAGTTCGGCGACGGCCGGGCCGCCGGCATAGCCGGCATCGGCCAACACTGTCTGCGGCAGGCCGACCGTCTCGCGCATCGCCAGGACCGTGGCCGCGAAGGTCGGCTGGTCGCTCGGGGTGGTGGCCATGTTGGTCGCCAGGATGAGCTGCGTCCCCTCGGCGCAGACCACCGCCTGAGCGTTGTAGGCTTGGCGGTATTCATGCGCTTTGGACTTGCGCATCAGCTGTGAATCGGGGTCGGTCAGGTTGGTCTGTCGATCGGGCCGCGGCGTTGCGTCGGGCGGCTTGGGCGGCTGGCCGCCGCGCCCGGTCTTGGCCTCCCAGGCTGCCTTCCTGGCTTCATATTGCGGGCGTTCGGCCTCGGCCTCGGCCTTGGCTTCCGCTTCCAACCGCGCGCAGGCAGCGTCGAGCTTCGCCTTGAGCGCCTCGCGCCGGGCGATCTCCGCCGGCAGCGCCTGCGGGTCGATGTCCTCGGCATCGGCCGCCTCGGCCTTGGCGGTCAACGCGGCGATGTCGGCCGCGAGCTTCGCCCGCAGCGCCCGCGCCCGATCGTACCGCAGCGAGCGGATCTTCGAGGCATTGGCATCGATCTTGGTCCCGTCGATCGACACCGTGCCCAGCCGCAGCAGCCCCATCTCGCGCGCCAGCAGCAGAACCTGCAAAAACGCCGCTTCAAACGCCGGCTTGTTGGTCCGCCGAAAGTTGGCGATCGTATCGTGGTCGGGATGCGTGTTGGCGGCGATAAAACGGGTGCCGACGTCCCGGTACGTCGCCCGCTCGATCCGCCGCGAGGAGAAGACGCCGTTGGCATGGCTGTAGACGAGCAGCGCCAGCATCAGCCGCGGATGGTATTGCGGCTTACCGCTGGGCCGGGCGTTGGTGTGAAACGCCGCCAGCCGCACCCGCTCCACCGCCGCCACGATAAAATGCGCGATATCGTTCGCCGGCAGCCAATCCTTCACATCCGGCGGCAGCAGAAACGGCTGCTCGCGATCAAACGGCATATAGGTCGTCATCGCTATATCCGGTGGTCTCCCCAACCACATCCACTGTATCATGATCAAACCCGCCGTCAATCCGACAGGCTGCTAGCAGCCTGTCGGACTGGAGTTTAGCTGATTGAGGATTGGAACGCGGCCTGGCATTGCGTCAGCGGTGCGGATGGATTGAGCAAGGCTGGGAGTGTGGTGGTCGAGGCGACGGCATTGCCTGAAGCCCGTTTCAGTTGATGAATGAGCGCTGCACGCTCCCTTGCCGGGTACTTAGGGCGAAAATCCGCTTCATGTTCCAGGCCATGGTCATCAAGCTCCACTCGCCGCGGCACTTATCGAGCCCGCGCAGCAGGAATTGTCGAAAGCCCAGAACCGACTTGATGATGCCGAACACCGGCTCCGGGGTGTGCTTGCGCCGGCCGTAGAGCTTCTTGCCGTCGGGCGTGGCCAGGCGGTGCGCCATGGCTTCAAGCGGGGTTGGGTTCTGCGGTGCCGGCGGCGCCGCGGCAAAGCGCGCGGCCAAGAGCCTGCCCCCGGCGGAAGCGGGGGACGGGTGATGCGATGTACGGCCGAGCGCGAGCAGCGGCTCGATCCTCGCCGCAGCACAGGCCGCCACCCATCGGGTCAAGCCCGAGGGCAGGCTATTGGCCGCGCTGAAATAGCCGTTGTCGCCGAGCACCGTCTTCGGCCGGCCCAGATCCCTCGGCAAGGCCGCGAGCTTGCCCAGCATCGGTTCGAGTTGCTGCTTGTCAAGCCTGCCCCGGCGCAGGCCGGGGGCGGCTTGCACGACATCGGCCGCGACCACCAACAGGCTGTCTGCCGCCACCACGGCTTGCGCGTTGTAGCATTGCTCAAACCCGCCGCCCGCCACCGGCATGATGCGGGAGTCCTCGTCGGTCAGATTGATCTGGTCGGTTGGTCCGGGCCCCGCGGCTGGCGGCACCGGCGGCCTGCCGCCGGGCTTTTTGCCGCGCGCCTTGGCCTTCTCCTCCCGCGCCGCGACTTTGGCCTCATACTCCGCTTGCTCGCGGGCCAAGCGCTCGGCGGCGCGGGCTTCGATCTTGGTGCGGGCCTCGGCCAGCTTCTTCAGGCGGTCTTCGCGCCGCTCCAGCTCCTCCGGGATCGACATCCCCCCGGCCTGCGCCGGGGCAGGCTTGGGAACATCCGCCCCCGGCCTTCGCCGGGGCAGGCTTTGTCCGCCGCCTCGGCCTTGGCCAGCAGCACCGCCACCTCGGCCTTCAGCTGCGCCGCCAGCTTGCCCGCATGCCCATAAGACAGCGCGCTGTGTCGGCTCGCATTGGCGTGCATCTTGGTCCCGTCCAGCGCCACCGTGCCCAGCTTGAGAACCCCCATCTCGCGCGCCAGCAGCAGCACCCTGACGAACAGACCCTCGATCTCCTTCACAAACCGCCCCCACGGGTCAAGCCCGTGGGCTGAAGGCCCACGAAACATCGCGATCGTGTCGTGGTCAGGGTGGTCATTGGCCGCGATAAAGCGAAACGCCACCGAATCGTACGTCGCCCGCTCCAGCTTCCGGCTCGAAAACACTCCCGTCGCATAGCCGTAAACCAATAGCCCCAGCAGCACGCACGGGTGGTAGGATGCAGAACCCGACCCACGATAGCTGCCGCTCAGCGTCCGCAGGTCCAGCCCATCGATCACCTCCACCACAAACCGCGCCAAATGTCTCTCCGGCAGCCACTCGTCCACCGATGGCGGTAGCAAAAACCCCGTCTGGCGGTCAATCTGCCGAAAGTTGCTCATCCCACCCACTGCCCTTGGTGCAGAACTCCCTCAAACATACCACATTATGAACCAGCCTTCACCTTCAAGTCCGACAGGCTGCTAGGAAACCGGCCCGGCGGTGGATGTAAATGTTTCCGGCATCCCCTATCGAACACTGCATTACCCGTGATCGCCATGAACCGACTGACTGAAATCGCCGAGGATTACGTCGGGCATGCCGGTGCCGACTATGTCGGCCTCTGGCAGATCGCCAGCCGAATCAGGAGTGACTTCTCTCTAGAGAGTAATATGAAATTACACAAGAAAACCATTAAAGTAGTAAGATATCTTCTGAATCGAGGACTCTTGCCTGGGGACTACATAAAACACGGGTTTGAATTTTGGGTTCAAAAGGACGCCGATTCGATCATCGCTCGCATTGATAGCAAATGGGCTTTGCTGGTCGGAGATCCCAGTTTGGCCGAGCCGATCTGCTGGTTCGCGCCGCGGCCGGAGTGAGGCTATGTGGCGCGCGCGGCGCGGATCGCGCCCGGATGCGCTCGGGCGTGGCCGGCATGTCGCTATGATGGATGCCGTATTCGGCGAGCGCGTTCGGATCGACGGCGACGGCCATATCCGCGACGAGCGCCGCATCGGCTATTTGCGCGGCTATCTGGGCGCGGTGCAGGACGCAATCGAAAAGGGCGCGCCGGTGCGCGGCTATTTCGTCTGGTCGCTGCTCGACAATTTCGAATGGACGCTGGGCTACGGCAAGCGCTTCGGCTTGGTCCATGTCGATTACGAAACCCAGGAGCGCCGCCCCAAAGACTCGTTCCACTTCTACGCCGAGCTCGCCCATGGCGGCGCGCTCGAACGCGAGTAGGCGCGCACCTCTGGGGTTAGGTGCCCTCTCGGCCATAGTGATCGGCGATCACCTGGGCAATCACCGACGAGATGCGCTTGGCCGTGGGGATATGCAGGAATTCGTTTGGGCCGTGCGCGTTCGAGTGCGGCCCGAGCACACCGGTGACGACAAACTGCGCCTGCGGGAATTTTTCGCCGAGCATCGCCATAAAGGGGATGCTGCCGCCTTCGCCCATATAGGCGGGGGGTGCCCCGAACGCCGCTGCGGAAGCGCGCGCCAGCGATTGCTCGAGCCACGGCGACAGCGACGGGGCGTTCCAGCCGGCCGCACCCGGACCCGGCTCGAACAAAACCCGCGCGCCATAAGGCGGATCGGCCTCCAGCAGCCGGCGCAGCGCGGAACCGGCTGCCTCCGGGTCCACAACCGGCGGCAGGCGCAGGCTGAGCTGGGCTGCGGTCACCGGCAACAGCACGTTACCGGCGTTGGCCGGGGCCGGCAGGCCGTCGATGCCGATCACCGCCAATTGCGGTCGCCAAGTGCGGTTCAACACCAGCTCGGTCGTATCGTCCGACATCGGCTGGGTGCCGGGGGGAAACGGGAATTTGGTGTAGACCGCACCCCCCAGCGCCGCCGCGGCGCGGCGCGCCTGGGCCACCCGCTCGGCCGGGACCTGCGCATAGAGCTCGGCCGGGCGCACCTCGCCGGTTGCCTCGTCCTCGAGCCGCGACAGCAGCCGGCGCAGAATGCGAAAGCTCGACGGCACGACACCCGAAGCGTCGCCCGAATGCACCCCCTCCTCCAGCACTCGCACGCTCAAGGTGCCCGAGGCAATGCCGCGCAACGAGGTCGTCAGCCACAGCTGGTCGTAATTGCCGCAGCCGGAATCGAGGCAGACGACCAGCGACGGGCCGCCGAGCCGCGGCGCCAGGTGATCGACGTAATAAGGCAGGTCGTAGCTGCCCGATTCCTCGCACGCCTCGATCAAGACGATGCAGCGCGCATGCGGCACGCCCTGCTCGCGCAGCGCCATCAGCGCCGCGAGCGCGCCGAACATCGCATAGCCGTCATCGGCGCCGCCGCGGCCAAAAAGCTTGTCGCCTTCGAGCCGCGGGACCCACGGCCCGTAGCCTGCGGCCCACCCCGTCATCTCCGGCTGCTTGTCGAGATGGCCGTAGAGCAGCACGGTGTCGGCGCCCGCGCCCGGCACGTCGATCAAGAGGACCGGGGTGCGGCCGGGCAGGCGGACGATGTCGAGCGTGGCACCGGGCAGGGCCGGCAAATGCGCCCGCGCCCACCCTTCGTACAACGCCACAGCTGCGTCCATATGGCCGTGCGCCGCCCAATCCGGGTCGAAGGCCGGGGATTTGTTCGGGATCTTGATATATTCGACGAGCGCCGGGACGATTTCGTCGCCCCAGCATTGGTCGATGAGCTTGCCGGCTCTGGCGAAATCGATCATGTCGCTGCCATCCGATCAGTAGAGGCCGCCGCTGCCGGGGCCCGGACCGGCTGCCATGGATTGCTGAGCCGGGGCGGGCAACGTGGCCGTCGCGCGCACCCCGGCGCCGCTTTGGCTCGGCGACAAGAACGCGGCCTCGTGCAGCAAATTGTCCGCGGGCGGGCGGACGATGTCGATGACGAAATTGCCGGCGAGGATGACGATGACAGCGTAGCCAACGGCCACGGCCTTGCCCAGCGCAAAGCCGGCAAACCGGCTCCCGGCGGCAACCGCAACCGTGGCGACCGCACCCACCCAAACACTCCAACGATTGAGAATGCGCTGCCGCATGGCTCCCCACCCCGGGCGTCTCCCGACCTTATAAAAGCCCGACCATGGCGGCGCAAAGGCGAAGATCGGACAGGCGCCGCTTCGCCCCATAACGGGCCCGTCACCGGCAGCACGGCTTGCGGCGATTGACGCTCGACCTGGCGCCGGGCAGAGTTGGTCAAAAGCGGAGACAACCAATGGACGCCTCGGAGGTGATGAGCCGCGCGCCGATCACGGTCGGGCGCGATGCCACGGTCAGAGAGGCAATCCGGCTGATGCTCGACAACCGGATCAGCGGTCTGCCGGTAGTGGGTGAAGCCGGCGAGCTGGTGGGCATGGTCACCGAAGGCGATCTGCTGCGTCGCAGCGAAACCGGCACCGAGCGCCGCCGTCGCCATTGGCTCGATTATCTCCTCGGGCCCGGGCGGATGGCCGACGAATATGTCCGCAGCCACGGCCGCAAGATCGACGCGATCATGACGCAGGAAGTCGTCTCGGTCGGCAGCGAAACGCCGCTCGCCGAGATCGTCGAGCTGATGGAGCGCCGGCATATCAAACGGGTGCCGGTGGTCGAGCGCGGCGTCCTGGTCGGCATCGTCAGCCGCGCCGATTTGATCGCCGCGCTGGCCCGCGCCCTCGACCGGGAAAGCTCGGCGACCGCCGGCGACGACGATATCCGCGAGCGCGTTCTGGTCGAGCTGGCGAGCGCCGCCTGGGCGCCGCGCTCCGGCCTTTCGGTTACGGTATCGGACGGTGTCGTCGAGCTGAACGGGGTGATTTTCGAGGAGAAGGAGCGCGAGGCGCTGCGCGTCGCCGCCGAGAATGTGCCGGGTGTCAAGGCCGTCGCCGACCGCCTCGTCTGGGTCGAGCCGGTTTCCGGCACGGTCATCGAGCCGCCGCCGGAGCGGCCGGTGGCCAAGCCCGCTTCCCGCTGAGCGGCGGCCGGCCTTTGGAACAGGAGGAGCAAACATGCATGCATCGCGGCTGGCGCTGATCGGTTTCTTATGCCTCTGCGGCGTCACCTCCATGGCCAAGACGCCCCCGGAGGAGTCGAGCCGCCGAGCCACGGCCGCCGGTGCGGTCGTCGTCGCAGCTCAGGAATGCCCGGCCGGCTATCATTACGAAGCGGGGCACTATGCCAAGCACGGCAAATGGCGTGACGCCGGCTGCTGGCCCAATTGACCACCGGGCAACTGATATAGCCCCGGCTCGCGCTGAGCTTTTTGGGCGTCGCGGGCGGCGCTCGCCGCTGCTGCCTCAATAAGGCTCGCGCACAAAGATAAACGTCGTGCCGGTCACGATCGGGGCGCTGGCGCCGACAAACGAGACGTTGGCGTCCTTGACCTGGCGCGGGCCGGCGCGGCCCGAGGCCTGCAAGGCACCCTCGATGATATGCCACAGGCCGTGGATGCGGCCGGTGCCGAGGCTGCCGCCAAAGGTGTTGAGCGGCAAGTCGCCGTCGAGCTCGATATGCCCGTCCTGGATAAAATCGAGCGCCTCGCCTTCCCCGCAAAAGCCGTAGCTTTCGAGCCCGTAGATCACCGAGGCGGAAAAGCCGTCATAGATTTGCGCCACATCGACATCGCTCGGGGCAAAGCCGGAGCGCTCCCAGGTCAATTTCGCCGAGCTGCGGCCGCCTTCCATGTAGTCGGCGAGGCTGCCGATGCGACCCGCCACCTCAAAATGGAGCCGCTGGCCATAGCTGGCGAGATAGGCGGGGCGAGGCTTCAGATCGCGCGCCCGCTCGGCGGTCGTCAGCACGATCGCCACCGCCCCCTGCACCGGGATGTCGCAATCGAACAAGCAAAACGGATAGGCGACCATCCGCGAATTCAAATAATCCTCGCGCGAGAGCGGCGTGCCGTAGAAATAGGCGTGCGGGTTCATCTGCGTGTGGCGGCGCTGCGTGACGGCCAGAGTCGCCATCTTCTCGCGGGTCTGGTGGTGGCGTTCGAGCCATCTCGTATAGGCGACCGCCATGCCCTGCCCCGGCCCGCCAAAGCCGTAGGGAGCGGTGAACTGCGCGGCACCCTGGGCATAGGCGCCCGGCAAGTTCTGGTAGGTGCCGCGCGGGTTGTGCATCGCCCGCCACACGACCGCGTATTTGCACACCCCGGCGAGGAGCGCGTTGACCGCCTGCTGAACGGCACCCCCGATATTCACCGTGCCGACCTGGATGTGCCAGGCGAGGTTCGGCAATTTCAGCATCGCCATGATGCAATTGACCGACACGACCGAGATGCCGTCCACCTCCGCGTGTCCGGTCGCCGGCAATTCGGGATAGGTCGCCAGCCCGTCGATGTCGGCCATCGTCAACCCGGAATCGGCGACCGCCTCTTCGACCGCGACCAGCGCATGCGCCGCGAGTGGCATCTCGGCCGAACGCGTGACCTTGGAATAGCCGACGCCACTGACGGCCACTTTGCACCGGTTCTCCCACATGCAACGGCCTCTCTATTATTCGGCCAAGCGGAATTGCGGCAGGGTGATGTCGTCGTTCAACTTCTCGAAGATCACCTCGACCCGGCGGCCGACCTTTGCCTCGGTGTACTCGGCGTCGAGCAGATTGCCGGCCATCAGCGCGCCGGGCGCATCATCGAGCTCGACGATGATGCTGGCATAGGGCACTGCGGCGGCGAAACGCTTGTCGCCGGTGTGGTACATGATCGTGTAGGCGTAGATCGCGCCCGGCGCCGCGCACCGGCTCGAATTTCAGCTCGGTCGCAACGCATCGCGTGCAGGTCGCATAGGGCGGGTGCTGGAAATGCCCGCAGCGCTGGCAGCGCTGCAATTCGAGAACGCCGCGCCGCGCCGCTTCCCAGAACGGCTTCGTCCACTCGTTCGGCACCGGGATCGGCCGGGTCGCCTGGTTCCAATTGCTCATTCCGCCTCCATCTCGCGAGACCGGCCGATGCGGCAGCCGATGCTCAGGCGGCCCGGTGTCTCGTGGTGGGCCATCCGGTTAGCGGCCGCGGAAGTGTTTGTAGAAATCGACGACTTCGGGGGTCTGCTGAAAGCCGAGCCGGATATTGAGGTCGGACCCGGCGTGACCGCCGAGCGGGATCACCTCTTCGATGTGGTCGGTGACGCCGGAGCGCTTTTCTCCGGGCGGGATGGCGATGCGCACGGTAAAGCTTCTTTTGCTGAGCACCGCCTGGCCGGGCCCGGTGACCGCGAGGAAATAGGTGAAGTCGGCCGAATCTCCGCGCGCCGCGGGAGCGCGCTCGCCGACCACGATCACGTCGAGCGTTTCATGCACGCTGTCGCCGGTATATTCGCACTTGGCGTCGACCTCGCTGAGGATCCCGTAAAACGCGACATTGTCGGGGCGGCGCTCTGCCGCCGGGCCAAAGATCGCGGTGTTGGCGAGCGGCCGCAGGATAACGGCGCTCGGGCACGGCACCGCGGGCTTCGACGACATGAACGGCAGCGACATGCCGCAGCCGGACAACGCCGCGGCGCCCGCGAGCCCGATCGAGAGCGCCGCGAACCGCGCGGCCCGAGCCCGCCTCACAGGCCGTTATGGGTACCGTCGCAGAACGGTTTGCCACCGGTCTGCTTGCAGCCGCACAGCCATACCTCTTCGCTCGCCGCGGCGGTGAACGGGACCGGGACGAGCCCGGTGCCCTGGTGCGAGCCATCGCAGAAAGGCTGCGCGGCGCTGCGCCCGCAGGCGCACCAGAAATAGCGTTTGCCGGCCTCGACATCGACGCCGTAGGGCTCTTTTTGCGCTGGTATCGGATCGGCCATCGTTTCTCGTCCCCCCGGGTTTCTCGTCCCCCTGGCGCCGGTGCTCCTTCCTTCCGGCGGCGGCACTCTATGCGAGCGGCGGGCGGCAGACAAGCCGGCTCGGGCGAGCAGCGCGCCTTGCCTTTGGCGACGAGCGCCGCTATAAGGCGCGCCTTCGTTCAGGATTGTCGCATGCCCAAGCTCAAGACCAAGAGCGGCGCCAAGAAGCGTTTCGGCCGCACCGCCACCGGCAAGATCAAGCGCAACTGGGGCCACAAGCGCCATCGGCTGATCAGCAAATCGAAGCAAGGCAAGCGGCTGCGGCGCGGCACCACGATCATGGAGCCGGGCGACGCCAAGCTGGTGCTGACCTACATGCCGTATCTGCGGAGCTGAGCCATGGCGCGCGTCAAACGCGGGGTCACGACCCACGCCCGCCACAAGAAGATCCTCGGCCTCGCCAAGGGCTATCGCGGGCGCGGCAGCACCGCCTACCGGATCGCGATCGAAAAGGTCGAGAAGGCGCTGCGCTATGCCTATCGCGACCGGCGCAACAGGAAGCGCGATTTCCGCGGGTTGTGGATCCAGCGGATCAACGCCGGCGCGCGCGAGCACGGGCTGACCTATTCGCAATTCATGCACGGGATGAAGCTCGCCGGCCTCGACCTCGACCGCAAGGTGTTGTCGGACTTGGCGGTGCGCGAGCCCGAAGCCTTCCAGGCGATCGCCGCGACCGCACAATCCGCGCTCGCCGCGGCGCCGCCCGTCGCCGCGGCAGCCTGAGCGAAAAAATGAGCCGGGCGATCGGCAGCGACGCGCGATTTACCGCCGGGACCGCCTGCTAGGCCCGCGCGCAGCCGAATTCGAGGCATAAAGGGGCCGCATTGCTCGGCCCCTTTTGATTTGCGCATTCGGAAATTCGAGCATGAACGACGACTTTACCTTGAATGACCCGAACCAGCTGATCGAAACCGCGATCGCCGATATCGCGGCGGCGACATCGCCCGAAGCGCTCGAAGAAATCCGCGTCAAATATCTCGGGCGGCGCGGAGCGCTGACCTCGGCGATGCGCCGGCTCGGCGAGCTGGCGCCGGAGGCCCGGCGCGCCTATGGGCTCGATCTCAACCGCGTCAAGGACCGGCTGACCGAAGCAATCGACACCCGCGCCGACGAGCTCGGCCGGGCGGCGCTCACCGAACGGCTCGCCGGTGAGCGCGCCGATGTGACCTTGCCGGTGCCGTTTGCCGCCGAGGGGCGGGTTCATCCGATCAGCCAGACGATCGACGAGATCGTCGCGATTTTCGGCGAGATGGGGTTCGCGGTCGCCGAGGGCCCGCATATCGAGGAGGATTTCTACAATTTTACGGCACTCAACATCCCGCCCGAGCATCCGGCGCGGCAGGAGCACGACACCTTCTACCTGCCCGAGCGCGCCGACGGCACCCGCCTGGTGTTGCGCACCCACACCTCGCCGGTGCAGATCCGCACGATGCTGAAAGAGCCGCCGCCGATCCGCATCATCGTGCCGGGGCGGACCTTTCGCTGCGACCACGACGCGACCCATTCGCCGATGTTTCACCAGGTCGAGGGGCTGGTGATCGACCGCACCACCCATATGGGGCACCTCAAAGGCTGCCTCGTCGAGTTCTGCCGCGCCTTTTTCGGTCTCGACGACCTGCCGGTGCGGTTTCGCCCGAGCTATTTCCCGTTTACCGAGCCTTCGGCCGAGGTCGATATCGGCTGCTCGCGGGCGGGCGGCGAATTGAAGATCGGCGCCGGCGGCGGCTGGCTCGAAATCCTCGGCAGCGGCATGGTCCACCCGAAAGTGCTGACAAATTGCGGCATCGATCCCGCGATCTATCAAGGCTTCGCTTTTGGCATGGGCATCGAGCGGGTCGCGATGTTGAAATACGGCATTCCCGATCTGCGCGCCTTTTACGATTCCGATCTGCGCTGGCTGCGCCATTACGGCTTTGTGCCGCTCGACATCCCCTCGCTCGTCCGCGGGGTCTCGGTATGAAAACCACGCTCAGCTGGCTCAAGACGCATCTCGACACCGAGGCGGCGCTCGCCGCGATCGTCGAGCGGCTCGTCATGCTCGGCCACGATGTCGACGGCGTCGAGGACCGCGCGGCAGCGCTCGACGGCTTTGTTGTCGCCGAAATCGTCAGCGCCGAGCCGCACCCCAATGCCGACCGGCTCCGGGTCTGCGTCGTCGATGCTGGCGCCGGCAAGGTGCAGGTCGTGTGCGGCGCGCCAAATGCGCGGACCGGCATGAAAGGAGTGTTCGGCCCGGCCGGGGTGCGCATCCCGAAGACCGGCGCGGCGCTGACCGAGACTTCGATCCGCGGCGTCGCCTCGAAGGGAATGCTGATGTCGGCGGCAGAGCTGGCGCAGGGCGAGGATCACGCCGGCATCATCGAATTGCCGGCCGACGCGCCGGTCGGCGCGCAGTATGCCGATCTGATCGGGCTCGGCGAGCCGGTCATCGACATCAAGGTGACACCCAACCGGGCCGATTGCCTCGGCGTGCGCGGCATTGCGCGCGATCTCGCGGCCTCGGGCATCGGGCATCTGAAACCGCTCGACACGACACCGGCCGCCGCGCGTTTTTGCTCGCCGATCGGCATCGCGATCGAGGACCGCACGGCCTGCCCGCTGTTTCTCGGCCGCCATCTGCGCGGGGTGCGCAACGGGCCGGGCCCGGCCTGGCTGCGCGCCCGCCTCGAAGCGATCGGCTTGCGGCCGATCTCGGCCCTGGTCGACATCACCAATTTCCTGACCTTCGACCTCGACCGGCCGCTCCACGTGTTCGACGCCGGCCGGCTCAACGGGAGCCTCACGGTGCGGTTCGCGCGGCCCGGCGAAACCTTGCTCGCATTGGACGGCCGGGAATACGCGCTCGATCCCGAGATCACCGCGATCGCCGACATGCGCGGCGTGCAGAGCCTCGGCGGGGTGATCGGCGGCGAGGCCACCGGCTGCACCGCGGCGACGACCGAAGTCTTTATCGAGGCCGCGCTTTTCGACCCGGTGCGCACCGCCGCTACCGGACGGCGGCTCAATATTTCGAGCGATGCGCGCTACCGCTTCGAGCGCGGGCTCGACCCGGCGTTTGTCGCCGACGGGCTCGAAATTGCGACGCGGCTGATGCTCGACGCGTGCGGCGGCGAAGCCTCCGAGATCGTCACCGCCGGCGAGGCGCCGCAGTGGCGCCGGCGCTACGTGCTGCGCGCCGAGCGGCCGGCGAGCCTCGGCGGGCTCGCCGTGGCGCCGGACCGGTCGGCGGCGATCCTCGAAAGCCTGGGCTTCTCGGTCGAGAGCGAAGCGGGCGGCAATCTCGCGGTCGAGCCGCCCTCATGGCGCGGCGACATCGAAGGCGAGGCCGATCTCGTCGAGGAAGTGCTGCGCGTCGAGGGCTACGACCAGATCCCGGCCGTGCCGTTGGCGCGCGCGAGCGCGCTGCCGCGTCCGGCGCTGCAAGCCGGCGATGCGGCGGGTCGAGCTGGTGCGCCGCAGCCTGGCGGAGCGTGGGCTCACCGAGACGGTGGCATTTTCGTTCGTCGCCGCGCGCGAGGCCGAGCTGTTCGGCGGCGCTCGGCCCGAATTGCGCCTCGCAAACCCGATCAGCGCCGATCTCGACCAGATGCGGCCGTCCTTGCTGCCGAGCCTTGCTGCGGCCGTGCGGCGCAATGCCGATCGCGGTTTTGCCGATGTGGCGCTCTTCGAAGTGGGGCCGGCCTATCGCGACGATACGCCCGAAGGCCAGGCGCTCGTCGCCGCCGGGCTGCGCGCCGGGCAGGCCGGCCCCAAGCATTGGCGCGCGCCGGCGCGGCCGGCCGATCTTTACGACGTCAAGGCCGATGCGCTCGTTGCGCTCGCCGCGATGGGCGCGCCCGCGGAAAACCTGCAGGCGGCGGCCGATCCGCCCGCCTGGTACCATCCGGGCCGTGCCGGCACCCTGCGGCTCGGACCGAAAGTCCTGGGCCATTTCGGCGAATTGCATCCCTCGTTGCTCGAAGCGCTCGATATCCGCACGCCGGCCGTCGCCTTCGAAGCTTATCTCGACGCGGTGCCCCAATCGCGCGCCGGCCGCACCAGGCCGCCGCTCCATCTCTCGGTGTTCCAGCCGATCGAACGCGATTTCGCCTTTGTCGTCGATCGTGGGCTGGCGGCCGAGACATTGCTGCGCGCCGCCCGCGCCGTCGATAGAAAGCTCGTTGCCGAGATTCGTCTGTTCGATGTCTACGAGGGTGCGGGGCTCCCTCCCGGCAAAAAATCGCTGGCGATCACCGCGGTGCTGCAACCCCACGACCACACCCTGACCGACGCCGAGATCGAGGGTTTTTCAAAGCGGCTCGTGGCGCAAGTCGAAAAAGCGACCGCCGGCCGGTTGCGCGGGTAGGCCGGGCTCAGCCCGCGCCGAGGCCGAGCACGTTGGCCACGGCGACCGGGCGGCTAAAGCCCTTGAGGGTCACTTCGCCCAGAGGCTCGCATCGGGCGATGCCGTCGAGGGCAGCGACGATGCGCTCGCTCACCAGGATTTGCCCGTCGCCGGCCTCGGCGCAAAGCCGTGCCGCGAGGTTTGAGACGGTGCCGATCGCGGTGTAGTCGATGCGGTCGTCAAAGCCGATCCGGCCCAGAGTGGCAAAGCCCTGCGCCACCCCGACGCCAAAGCCGAGCTGGCGGCCCTGGCGGCGCCACCGCGCAACCAGCCCGGCGGCGGCTTCGCGCATTTCGAGCGCCATGCGCACGGCGCGCGCCGCCGGGTCGGGGCAGGGCAGCGGGTCGTTGAAAAAGACCATCAGCCCGTCGCCGAAAAAGCGGTCGAGCGTGCCCTCGAACCGGCCGACCAGCGGCCCGAGCGCCGCATGGTAGTCGCGCAGCAAGGCAATGACCTCCTCGGGCTCCGCCGTTTCGGCAAAGGCAGTGAAGCCGCGCAGATCGCAAAACACCACGACGATGTCGCGGCGATGGAGGTCGAGGATGCTGTCCTCGCCTTTGGCGACGATCAATTCGGCGAGCTGCGGCGCCAAAAACCGCTTTAGCCGCCCGACCCGCTCAATCTCGCCCAGCTGCGCCGCGACGCGCTCTTCGAGCGTCCGGTTCCAGCCTTCGAGCTCCGCCGCCTGGGTTTCGAGGCGCTGCTTTTGCTCCTGAACCGTGTCCTGCAATGTCTTGATCCGCAGCATTGCCCGTACCCGCGCCGAGAGTGCCGCATGGTCCACGGGCTTCGTCAGATAATCGTCGCCGCCACTCTCCAGCCCGGCGACGACGTCCTTGGTGTCGGCCCGGGCGGTGACCAGAATGACCGGAATGAACGGCAGCGACGGATCGGCCTTGAGCCGCCTCACCGTTTCGATGCCGTCGAGCCCCGGCATCATGATGTCGAGCAATACAAGGTCGGGCCGCAGCTCGCGGGTCTTGTCGAGGGCCTCGGCGCCGTCCCTGGCGGTCGCGACCGCGTAGCCCTGACTTTCGAGCCGCATCTCCAGGATCTCGACATTGTCCGGGACATCATCGACGACAAGGATCAGCGGCGGCTCATGCATCGGTCATTCCTTGTGCGAGGCAAAGCTTTCACCGCAAAGGTCGCCAAGGCTGGCGCAAAGGACGCGAAGCGTCAGTCTCGATTGCTCATGCGGTCAATGCCGCCGGCAATGGAGAGGGAGAATATTTCCACGCGCTTCGCGCACCCTTCGCGTCCTCCGCGGTAAAATGTTATTGTTACGAGGGAGGAATTCGCGGATCTTGGCGAGCAGCTGGCGCGGGCTGAAAGGCTTGGCGACATAGCCGTCGCAGCCGGCCGCGCGGGTCTTCGCCTCGTCGCCGGAGAGCGCATAGGACGTGACCGCGATGATCGGCACCTTGTCGAGGTCGGGGATGGCGCGGATTTGCCGGGTCGCCTCATAGCCGTCGATGACCGGCAATTGGATATCCATCAGAATAAGGTCGGGCCGCTCTTTTTGCGCCATCGCCACGCCCTCGGCGCCGTCCACCGCCTCGATCAGCTCGTAGCCGACGCTCGTCAGCAAATCCCGGATGATGCGCCGGTTGTCCTCGGTATCCTCGACGACCAGGATGCGCTTGGTCATTCCGCCGCCTCCTCCAATGCCGGCTCGACATGGACCGGCAGTACGACGCGGAAGGTCGAGCCTTGCCCCAGGACCGAACTCGACCGTGATCATGCCGCCCTGCATCTCGACCATGCGCTTCGAGATCGCGAGGCCGAGCCCGGTGCCGCCCTTTTTGCGGGTGTTGGCGTTGTCGATCTGCTGAAACTCGCCAAAGATGCGGTCCTGGTCGGCATCGGCGATGCCGGGCCCGGTGTCGCGCACAATCAAGACGAACTGGCCGCTCTCCAGCGCCGCACGGATCTCGACCTCGCCCGCATCGGTGAATTTGATCGCATTGCCGACAAGGTTCAGCAGCACCTGCGCGAGGCGCCGGGCGTCGCCGCGGGCGGTCGGCATCCCGTCCTCGATCCTGGTCGTGAATTTCAGCCCTTTTGCCGTCGCCAACGGCTCGGTCGCGACGACCACGCCGCGGACGGTTTCGGCCACGCTGTAGTCCTCGACGGTCAAGGTCAGCTGCCCGGCCTCGATCTTGGACAGGTCGAGCACGTCGTTGATCAACGCCAGCAGGTGCTTGCCGTTGTTCTGGATGCGCTCGACGACACCTTTCGGCCGCTCGGGCAATTCGCCGTAAATCCCATCCACGAGCAGCTCGGCATAGCCGAGGACCGCGTTCAGGGGCGTGCGCAATTCATGGCTCATATTGGCGAGAAAGGCCGATTTGTGCTGGCTCGCCATTTCCAGCTCGAGGTAGAGACGCCCGAGCTCTTCGGATGTGTGGTTGATGTTGACCGCCAGCGCACCGAGCTCGTCGCGATTGGCGACGCTGACGCGCCGCGTGAAATCGCCCGAGGCGATCTCGTCGAGCCGCGCATTGATCTCGCGGATCGGCCCGACCAGCGACAGCGAGATCGTGCGCCCGAGGATCAGTGCCAGCGCGATCGCACCGAGCACGAAGGCGATGACGATTTCCCGCGAGGTGCGGTAGGCGGCACCGCTCGCCTCGATGTCCCCCACCACGTCGGCCTCGGCCTTGTTGACCAGCTCGTTGGTCAGCCGTTCGAGCCGGTCCGCCAACGGCCGCGCCTGGGTAAGCTGCGCCGCGCGCGCCTCGCCGACCTGTCCCTTGCGGATCAGCTCGACGACCCGGGTCACGACGGCGATGAACCGGGCGTATTCCTGATGGACCTTGCCGAGCAGCTTGATCTCGTCCTTGGCGACGAACTGCAGCCGCTCGAGGTCGTAGCCGAACTGGTTCAGCTGGCGCAGCGCGCCATCCAGGCTGCGCTCGTCGGAGACCAAGAGCGCCGAGGAGATGCTGTAGAGCTGGCTCGTCGTGTCGTGCTGCACCTGGCGGTAAGCGGCGATCTTGCGTTCGCTCGCGATCAGCTCCTCGGTGCGCCGGTTGACGCCGCGCAAGGTGTAGAGCCCGACCGCGCCGAGCGCCACCAGCAGCACGACGATGGCAAGAAACGCGAGCAGCAGCTTGGTCTGGACGCGCCATGGCAGGCGCGCGACCGAGCCGGCCAGAAGATTGCTGCGCGATCTCATTCCTTGCCAACGAGGCTCAGCAGGTCACGCCTGAATTCCTCGGGGTCGAAGCGCGCGCCGAGATATTGGACGCGCATCTCGCCATCGCCATCGACGATCGACGTCAGTGCGGTGTGATCGACCGAGCCGTCCTCCTTCTTTGCGACAAATACCCCATAGCGCCTGGTCACGTCACGGATTGCCGTGGGCGAGCCGGTCAGGAAATTCCACCCGTCGAGCCGCGCGCCGTAGTTCTGCGCGTAGCCCTTCAGCACCGCCGGCGTGTCGCGCTCGGGATCGACGGTGATCGACACGAAGTGGACCTTCGATCCGAAGCTCGGCCCCAGCTCGTCCTGGACCCGCGCCATCTTCTGGGTCAAGAGCGGGCAGACGTCCGGGCAGGTCGTGTAGATGAAGGTCACCGCGACGACCTTGCCGCGCAGCGAAGCGAGGCTCACCGGCGCGCCGTCCTGCGAGGTCAGGGTGAAGGGCGGCGCCGGCCCGATCACCGGCAGCCGCTGTTCGCCGCCGGTGTCGTGCGCCCGCAGCGCCGCCGGCGCCAGCAGCGCCGCCGATAGGAGAGTGAACGCGGCGACCGCCGCACGAAGCCCGTTCGCAATCATGCCGCAGCCCCGAGCCATGAAACGCCGAGATCGCGGCCGGCGGTGCGCAGCTCCTCGTCGAGTGTGGCGAGAGGAAGCGAGCGGCGATGGGCAAGCTCCAGATAGGCGGCGTCGTAGAGTGTCAGCCGGAAGCGGTCGGCGAGATGCAGCGTCGTCGTCCGGCCGTAAGCGTCGGTATGCGGATCGGTCGCGATGTCGAGGAGCGCAAGATCGGCGAGGGCAGCGTTGCGGAACTCCATGCCGATGCGGCCCCGGCGAACGGCGACCGTCAGGCTGTTGGCGACTTCGAGGCGCCATAGGGCGGGCACGAGCGCGCCGTTTTCCGCGACGGCTGCAAAAATCCGGGGCACCACCTCGGTGGTCTCGTCGGCGTAAATCCAGGCGAGCGTGGCCGAGCTGTCGAGAACCAGGCTCACGGCCGGATCTCGTCCCGGTAACATCTCCATTCGGCCCACTCGAAAGGCCCGAGCTTCTGCTTCTCCGCGCGCTCGCGAATCCGCCTCAGGGCGGCGCGCGCCGGGTCGCGGTTGAAAGCGCGGGCCGGCGGCACAAGGCGCGCCACCTCCTTGCCGTGCCGCGTGATGATGATCTCTTCACCGCGCTCGACCAGGTCGAGCAGCTGGCCGAGCTTATTCTTCGCCTCGAAAGCGCCGACCTCGCGCATCGTTGTCTCCAGAAACCTGCCAGCTTAAGCTAGACTAGGTGCCAGGCGGGTCAAGGTTCTTCGCAAGGAACCTTGGGCTCACGCCTTCAGCTCACGTTTGACCTCGTTGAGGAAATGCCAGTCGGTGCCGTCGGCAATGATCTTTTGCGGGCTCGATTTGACAAAGCCCAGATCGCGCAGCCGCAGCGCGTAGAAGCGCAGCGTGTCCTCGGCATCGTACTCGCGCCATTTGTCGTAGGGAACCTCGCGCAGCGTCTGCAGCGCATAGTCGTATCGCGGAGCAAAACCGCCGTCGACCAGTCTTTGCGCGGCAGCCGCCGGGTCGCTGGCGCAGAAATCGGCCGCTTTCAGGATGGCGCGCAGCACGCGTTTGGTCGCGACCGGATACTTCTCTACGAACTCCCGGCGGCCCGCCAACATGCAGCAGAAATATTGCGACCACGGGCGGTCCATCGAGCTGTTGACGACCACGTGCCCGATATGCCGGGCGCGCAAATCCTGCGGCACGGGCGGAAGGCCGAGGCAGGCGTCGATCTTGCCGTCCGCAAAGAGCGCGGCCGGGGTCGGCGACTGGCTGGTGACCCAATGGATGTCGTGCGCCGGGTCGAGGCCGATGTGAGCGGCCATCACCGAAAGAAACAGATGGTCGCTGGACCCGAGCGCCGCTACTCCGACACTCTTGCCTTTGAGATCGCTGATGCTGCGGATGCTCTCGTTGCCAAACAATTCGAAGCAGCCGACATGCACGCCGGCCAGAACCGTGACCGCGCCGCCGCCGTCGATTATCGACACCCACTGCGGGGCAAAGTGCAGATTGAAGTCCACCCTGCCGCTCGTGACCGCCTCATTGATCTCCGCGCTCGACGCCCCGTAGACGTATTTGATCTCGGTAAAGCCTTCCGCCCGCAGCAGGTCTTCCACAACAAATTGCGGCGCGTGGCACAGCGACGGCGTGCGCATGAAACGCACCGAGGTTACCTCGGGCGGCCCCGCCGCTGCCAGGGCCCGCGGCGGGTGGAGAATTCCGGCGGCGCCCGCCAGCGAGAGGGTGGCCAGAAAATCGCGCCGTGTCTGCATTATCGCCATCGGAACCTCCGCTCCCTGTCTTTTTGGCGCTCACGCCTTGAGCTCGCGTTTGAGCTCGTTCAAAAACCGCCAATCGGTGCCCTCGGAGATGATCTTGTTCGGATCGGATTTGATCAGCCCGACCTCGTGCAGGCGCAGCGCATAATAGCGGATAGTGTCCTCGGGATCGTATTCACGCCATTTGTCGTTAAGGCAGCTCGCTCAACGCCTGACGGGCATAGTCGTATCTTGGGGTAAACGCACCGTCGACGAGCCGCTGCGCGACACGTGCGGGGTCGCTGGCGCAGAGGTCGACGGCTTTGAAGATGGCGCGCGCCGCGCGTTTGGTCGCGACGGGATATTTCCGCACGAATTCCCGGTTGCCGCCGAGCATGCAGCAGAAATATTGCGACCACGGACGGTCCGTCGTGCTGTTCATTATGACGTGCCCGACGCGCCGTGCCCGCAGCTCCTGAGGCTGGGGCGGAAAGCCCAAAAAGGCGTCGGTCTTGCCGTCTACGAAAAGCTGCATCGTCCCGGCCGACGTGCTGACGATCCAGTCGATATCCCGGTGTGGGTCGAGCCCGACCCCAGCGGCCATCAGAACGAGGAATAAATGGTACGGCGATCCGAACCCCGGGATTCCGACCTTTTTGCCTTTGAGGTCGATGATGCTGCCGACATTTTCGTTTCCGAACAGCTCGAAGCAGCCGACATGCGCGCCGGCCAGCACCGTGACCGCGAGGCCGCGGTCGATGGCCTCGACATATTCCGACGCATACTGCAAACCAATATCCAGCTCCCCATCGGCAAGCTTTTCCTGAAAGCTTTGGCTTGGCAGGGGAAGATGACGGATATCCGTAAAGCCTTCGGCGCGCAGCAGCTCGTCGGCGACATCCTCGGGAGCGATGCAGATGCTGGGGGACTTCATCAGCCTTAGCGAGGTGGTCTCGATGCGCTCTGCTCCCGCCCATGCTTGTGGAATCCGCAGCAGGCCTGCGGCTCCCGCCAGTGGCAGAGCGGCCAGCAAATCCCGTCGCGTCGGCAATAATGTCATTTCGAAGACCCCCTCTGTCTTTTGGTGCTCATGCCTTCAGCTCCTGCTTGAGCTCGTTCAAGAAGCGCCAATCGGTGTTGTTTGCCATGATTTTTTGCGGGGTCGATTTGATAAAGCCCACCTCGCGCAGGCGCAGGGCGTAGAAACGGACGGTATCTTCGGCGTCGTACTCACGCCATTTGTCGAAAGGCAGCTCGCTCACAGCCTCTAAGGCGTAGTCGTAGCGGGCGGTAAACCCGCCGTCGACCAGCCGCCGCGCGGCCCGCGCCGGCTCGGCGGCGCACAAATCGGCGGCCTTAAGGATCGCCCGCAGCACGCGCTTTGTGGCAACCGGGTGCGCCCGCACGTAGTCCGCGTTAGCCCCCAGCATGCAGCAGAAATATTGCGACCACGGGCGGTCCACGGCTATTCACGAGCACGTGGCCGATATGCCGGGCGCACAATTCCTGCGGCTCCGGCGGAAAGCCGAGGAAGGCATCGATCCTGCCCTCGATAAAGCGTTCGATCGGCTTGGCCTTGGGGTCGGTAACCCAGTGGATATTCTTTGCCGGGTCGAGCCCGAGCTCGGCCGTCATCAAGGTCAGCAGCACGTGCGGGCTCGACCCCAGGGCCTGGATCCCCACACTCCTTCCCTTCAAATCGGCGATCGTGCGGACGCTCTCGCGTGCAAACAATTCGAAGCAGCCGACCATGACGCCGGACAGCAATGTGATCGGCTCGCCGCGATCGATGCCCTGACCGAAGTTCGAGGCATAGTTCGAGTCGAAATCGACCTCGCCGCGCGCGACCAGCTCGGTCGAGCCGGGCGTCCCATCGACATAGCGGACATCGGTGAACCCCTCGGCCCGCAGCAATTCCTCGGCGACGTATTGCGGGGCGATGCAGACGGCGGGGATGCGCGGCAGGCGCACGTTGTCGTTTCGGGCGGAGGTTCCGCCGCCCGCGCTGTCGGCATGCCGACGAGGCCGGCGGCGCCGGCCAATGCCGCGCTGCCGATAAACCGGCGGCGGGTCTGCGCAATCATGGTCGGCCTCCCCAACAAATCTCATCGCCGCCGAGCCGCCGGCAGGCATCCTGCGAAGATCGCGGCTCTTCGATACGACGGCCCCATCAATGCGCGCCGTCGCGGCGCGGGCGTGTGAGCTGCTTCACACTCCTCAGAGCACGACTCGAAATGACTCTTCCGTGCCAATAAGTTAGTCGTCTTTCCCGCGAAAGCGGGAACCCAGGGCTCCGAGGGCTCGAACGGTTCCCCCCTGTTCGTGCCAGGGGCAGGCTCTGGACCCCCGCTTTCGCGGGGGCGACGATAACCCACTGAGATAACGGGCTTCATTTCGGATCGGACACTCAGGCCCTTTCGTCCGCGCTCATTCGGCCGCCGCCTCCAATGCCGGCTCGACCTCGACCGGGAGGACGACGCGAAAAGTCGAGCCCGCGCCCAATCGCGATTCGACCGAGATCAGCCCGCCCTGCATTTCGACCATGCGCTTCGAGATCGCGAGGCCGAGGCCGGTGCCGCCCTTTTTGCGCGTGTCGGCGTTGTCGATCTGCTGAAACTCGCCAAAGATGCGGTCCTGGTCGGCGTCGGCGATGCCGGGCCCGGTGTCGCGCACCGTGAGCACGAACTGGCCGGTCTCGATCACGGCGCGGATCTCGACTTCGCCCGCATCGGTGAACTTGATCGCATTGCCGACGAGGTTCAAAAGCACCTGCGCGAGGCGCCGGGCGTCGCCATGGCCCCTCGGCATCGGCTCCGCGACCGTGGCGGTGAATTTCAGCCCCTTCGCCGCAGCGAGCGGCTCGGTCGCGACGACCACCGTCTTCACCAGCTCGGGCAGGCTGTAATCCTCGATGGAGAGGGCCAGCTGGCCGGCCTCGATCTTGGCCAGGTCGAGCACATCGTTGATCAATGCCAACAAATGCTTGCCGTTGTTCTGCACACGTTCGAGGACACCTTGCGCCTTTTCCGGCAAGGCGCCGTAGATGCCGTCGACCAGCAATTCGGCGTAGCCGAGGATAGCGTTCAGCGGCGTCCGCAATTCATGGCTCATATTGGCGAGGAATTGCGATTTGTGCTCGCTCGCCAATGCCAATTGCTCGCTCTTCTCGGCGATCTCGCGGAAGAGGCGCGCATTCTGGATCGCCAATACCGACTGGCTCGCCAGGGTCTGCATCAGCCGCACCGTCTCGGCCGGGAATTCGCCGGCGGCGCGGCGCTGCAGCACCAGCGCGCCCAGAATCCGCTCGGGGCCGACCAATGGCACGATCAAGGCCGAGCGCAAGCCGGCGGCAAGGCTCGCCTCGACCAATGGCGTCGTCGGCCGCTGCGCCAAATCGGCGAGCTGGATGGGCGCGCGGCGCGCCGCCGCCTCGCTCATTGCGGTTTCCGCCTCGGCGACATTGACATCGCGCATCGCGCCGGCGAACCGCTCTTCCAACCCCGCCGCCTCGACCAGGCGAAAGCTGCGCTCGGCGCGATTGTAGCGGAACACGGCGCCGGCATCCGCCCCGGTCAAAGCGACCGAACGGGTCAGGATCGTCGCCAGCACCGAGCGCAAATCGAGCGTGGAGCTGACCGCCTGGCCGATCTCGCGCAACAGCGTCAATTCGTCGACCGAGCGTCCCAGCTCGGCGGTGCGCTCGCGCAATTCGTTGAGCAGCCGGGCGTTCTCCATCGCGATCACCGCCTGGTCGGCAAAGGTCGTTACCAGCGCGATCTGCTTGTCGGAGAACGGCTCGCACCCGACGCGGAAAGACTGAAAGTACCGAGCGGCTCCTTGTCCTCGCGCATACGGAACGCCCAATCCGGTACGGCCCCCGCCCAGATCGACGGTCGCCCGCCGGAACGGGGAACCGAGACTGTACGGCTCGTCGTCTTTCATATCGACGACATGGAAGTATGGAGCGCCTTCGGCGACCCGGCTGTTCGCCTCGTCCGGTCCCGGCTGGTCCATTCGCGCCAGATATTCGGCAAATTCCGGCTTCAGGCCGCGCCCGGCTGCGAATGCGTATTTTTGGCCCTCATAGCGCATGAAAAACCCGATATGCGCCTCGCACAGGCGCATCGCCTTTTCCAGCATCGCGTCGAACACCGGGGCGAGGTCGCCGGGCGAGGAGTTGATCACTTGCAACACTTCGGCGGTCGCGGTCTGCTGCTCCAATGCTTCGCGCGTCTCGGTCAAGAGCCGCGCATTTTCCATCGCGATCACTGCTTGCGCCGAGAAATTCTGCAGGAGTGCGATTTCTCGGTCGGCGAACAGCCGCACTTCGGGGCGGGCCGAGACAATCATCCCGAGGAGCGCGTCGTCTCTGCGCAGCGGCAAAAACAGCGCGGTGCGGATGCCGCCGAGCTCGACCGCAGCTTGCGCCGTCGGATCCTCGATTTCCGCCAGATCGGGGATGTGGACCAGCCGCGCGCCGTCGAGCAGCGGTCGGCTTACCGGATTGTCCGCTCCCCGGAACCCTTGCCGCAACAGGGCAACAAATTCCTCCGGGAGGTTGTGCGTCGCGGCGGCATGGAACCGTTCGCCATCATAGATGTGCAGGCTGCCATAGGCGACGCCGCAAAGGCTGTGCGCCTTCTCCAGAATCGCGTCGAACACCGGCGCGAGATCGCCGGGCGAGGAGTTGATGACCTGCAGCACCTCGGCGGTTGCGGTCTGCCGCTCCAACGCCTCGCGCGTCTCGGTCAAGAGCCGCGCATTCTCCATCGCGATCACCGCCTGCGCCGCGAAATTCTGTAGGAGCGCAATCTGCTTGTCGCTGAACGGCCGCACCTCTTCGCGGGCGGAGGCGATCATGCCGAGCAGGTTTCCGTCGCGTCGCAGTGGTACGCAAAGCAACGTACGCGGGCCTACAGCGTCGACGCCCTGGCGAGAGAAGGGGAATTCGCGCTCTGTCACATTGAGGATATGCGTGAACGGCTGGCCCTCGATTAGCGGCTGGGTCGCCGAATTGTGGGAAGCCGGATACCCCTCCCGCAATTCACCGGCGAAGTTTTCCGGCAATCCGCGTGTCGCGACCGCCCAAAAATTTTCACCGTCGTAAAGCTCAAGGCTGCCCCGCGCGACCGCGCAAAGACTGTGCGCCTTCTCCAGGATCGCGTCGAACACCGGAGCGAGATCGCCGGGAGAGCTGTTGATGACTTGCAACACCTCGGCGGTCGCGGTCTGCTGCTCGAGCGCCTCGCGCGTCTCGGTGATCAGCCGCGCGTTTTCGATTGCGATGACCGCCTGCGCCGCGAAGTTCTGGAGCAGTGCGATCTGCTTTTCGGCGAACGGCCGCACCTCCTGCCGGTAGATGCTGAAAACCCCGAGCAACGCCTGATCTTTGCGCAGCGGTACAGCCAGCAAGGTGCGGACCCCGCCGAGATCGGCAACCGCACGCGGCAGCGGGTCACCCGAGCGATAGCCCTCGGTCTCGGTGATATCCGCGATCTGTACCGCCGGCTCGCCGCCGAGCAGGTGCCGGTGTGCGATGGGGCTCGGCGGGTGCGGCCCTTGCCTCAGAAACTCGGCATATGGCGGCGGCGCACCGCGGACCGCCGCGGCGTGCATGCTTTGGCCGTCATAAATCCAAAGCGTGCCGATCTCGGCCTGGCAAAGGTGCAGCGCCTTTTCGAGCATGGCGTCGAACACCGGCGCGAGGTCGCCGGGCGAGGAGTTGATAACCTGCAATACCTCGGCGGTGGCGGTCTGCTGCTCCAGCGCCTCGCGCGTCTCGCCGAGCAGCCGCGCGTTCTCCATCGCAATGACCGCCTGCGCCGCGAAATTCTGCAACAACGCGATCTGCTTGTCCGTGAACGGCCGCACCTCCTGGCGGTAAAACCACATGGACCCAAGCAGGACGTCGTCCTTGCGGAGGGGAAGTTCGAGGCCGGTCCGCGCACCCGCGATCTCGACTAAGGCACGCGGGTGCGACGCAAGCGACGCGCGCACGTCCTCCGCTGCCATATCGGGTATGTGCAGCAACGCCTCGCCGCGCAGGAAACGCGCATAGGGGCCGTCGCCCTCATGCCGCGGCGCAAACGGCCTCGCGAATAGCTCGACCAGCTCCGGCGGGAATCCGCGCGTCGACACCGCGCGGACGTGTTCCCCGTCGTACGACATCAATGCGCCGAACGCCGCGCCGGAGAGGGCCAGCGCCTTCTCCAGCATAGCGTCGAACACCGGCGTGAGATCACCGGGCGACGAATTGATGACCTGCAATACCTCGGCGGTCGCGGTCTGCTGCTCCAGCGCCTCTCGCGTCTCGCCGAGGAGCCGCGCGTTTTCCATCGCGATGACCGCCTGCGCCGCAAAGTTCTGCAGCAATGCGATCTGCTTGTCGGTAAAGGGACGCACCTCTTGGCGATAAACGTTGATCATGCCGAGCAGCGTTTCGTGTCTGCGCAGCGCAACAGATAGGGACGCGCGCACGCCGCTGCTGTCGACAAGCCCGCGAAACACGGGATCGTCTTGGTAGGCATCCTCTTCGCGCCGGTCGGCCAGATGAACGAGGCGCTCGCCACGCGCGATCCGGTCGGCCGCGCTGCCGGGGATCGGGCGGACCGGACTGTGCTCCTGCAGCCATTCGATAAAACCGGAATCCCCGCGAGCCGCGACGGCATGGAGCTGCTCGCCGTCGAATCGCCACACGTGGCCGTGGCTCGCTTCGCACAGCCGCATCGCCTTTCCCAGCATCGCGTCGAACACCGGCGCGAGCTCGCCGGGCGATGAGTTGATGACCTGCAGCACCTCGGCGGTCGCGGTCTGCTGCTCCAGCGCCTCGCGCGTCTCGGTCAACAGCCGCGCGTTCTCCATCGCGATCACCGCCTGCGCCGCGAAATTCTGCAAGAGCGCGATCTGCTTCTCTGTGAACGGCCGGACCTCCTGGCGAACGGCGACAATTTGACCGAGAAGGACCTCATCTTTGCGGAGAGCGACAAACAGCAGGGTACGGCTGCCAAGTTCGACAGCGAGCCGCACATCCTCCGACTGATCAATCTGCGTCAGATCGGCAATCTGGATGAAACTGGCTCCGTCCAGCAATTGCCACATCGGATTATTGGGGCCGGGGCGGAAGCCCTGTCGCAGGCGGTCGGCGAGCGGCTCGGGCAAACCCCGCACCGCGACCGCACGGAATTGCCGGCCGTCATAAATTTGCAGACTGCCATGAGCAATCCCGCACAACACCATCGCTTTGTCCAGCATTGCATCAAAAACGGGCGCGAGATCGCCGGGCGAGCTGTTGATGACCTGCAGCACCTCGGCAGTGGCGGTCTGCTGCTCCAACGCCTCGCGCGTCTCGGTGATGAGCCGAGCGTTCTCCATCGCGATCACCGCTTGCGCGGCGAAATTCTGGAGGAGCGCGATCTGCTTGTCGGAGAACGGCCGCACCTCCTTTCGCTGGGCGCTGATATAGCCGAACACCGCGCCGTCCTTACGCAATGGCACGAACAGCGCGCTGCGAATGCCGGCGATCTCGACAGCCGCGCGCCGCATCGGGTCGTCCTCGCTCGACGCAGGCGATGTCACGGCGTCGCTTTGAACAAAGGGTTCGCCGCTCCGCAGCCGGCTGAAGGGCGGGATCGGCGAGAACCCGCCCCGCGCCAGCGCCTCGTATCGCTGCGGGTATCCTCTGGTGGCGATCGCGCGCAGCCGGTCGCCGTCCCAAACCACCAGCGAGCCCAGCGGTGCGCCGCAAAGACTGTGCGCCTTCTCCAATATCGCCTCGAACACCGGGGCGAGATCGCCGGGCGAGGAGTTGATGACCTGCAATACCTCGGCGGTCGCGGTCTGCTGCTCCAGCGCCTCGCGCGTCTCGGTTATGAGCCGCGCGTTCTCGATCGCGATCACCGCCTGCGCGGCGAAGCTCTGGAGGAGTGCAATTTGCTTCTCGGCGAACGGCCGCACCTCCTGCCGGTAAATACTGAAAACCCCGAGCAAGGCTTGATCTTTGCGCAGCGGCACGGCCAGCAAGCTGCGGACCCCGCCGAGGTCGGCAACCGCACGCGGTAGCGGGTCACCCGAGCGATAGCCCTCGGTCTCGGTGATATCCGCGAAATGTACCGCGGGCTCGCCGGCCAGCAGGTGCCGATGTGCGATCGGGCTCGGCGAGTGCGGCCCTTGGCTCAGGAACTCGGCATATGGCGGTGGCGCACCGCGGACCGCCGAGGCGTGCATGCTTTGGCCGTCATAAATCCAAAGGGTGCCGATCTCGGCCTGGCAAAGGTGCAGCGCCTTTTCGAGCATCGCGTCGAACACCGGGCCGAGATCACCGGGCGACGAATTGATGACCTGCAAGACCTCGGCGGTCGCGGTCTGCTGCTCCAGCGCCTCGCGCGTCTCGGTTATGAGCCGCGCGTTCTCGATCGCGATCACCGCCTGCGCGGCGAAGCTCTGCAGTAGCGCGATCTCTCTGTCGGTGAACGGGCGCACCTCCTGGCGGTAGACGGTCAATATGCCGCGCAGCACGTCTTCGTGGCGCAGCGCCACGCTCAACAGGCTGCGGGCGCCGCCGATGTCGGCGCCGCTGCGCGCGGCTTCGTGGCCGCTGCGGTAGAGGCCGGTATCCCTGAGATCGGCGATGTTGACGACACCTTCGCCGCCGACGATCCGCGGCCAGGTGACGCCAAAGGATGGCGGCATGGGTCCGCGGGCCTGCTGCTCGGCGACAAAGGGCGCGTCGCCGTGAGCCGCCACCCAGCGAAAGCGCTCGCCGTCATAGGTCGCGATCTGGCCGCAGGCGGCCTCGCACAGCCGCGTCGCCTTTTCCAGGATCGCGTCGAAGACCGGGGCGAGGTTGCCGGGCGACGAATTGATGATTTGCAGCACCTCGGCGATGGCGGCCTCGCGCGCCAGTGCCTCGTCGCGTTCGCGGCGCAGCTCGGCGATCGCGAGCCACGGGTCGGCAGAGGGGTCGGCGGCAGCGTCCGGACCGATGGCGCTCATGGCGGCGCCTCCCGCCGCGGCAGGCGGATCGTGAACTCGGTGAAGCGGCCGGGCTCGCTCTCGACCGAAATCGCCCCGCCATGACCTTGGGTGACGATGTCGTAGCTGATCGAGAGGCCGAGCCCGGTGCCCTCGCCGGTGGGCTTGGTCGTGAAGAACGGCTGGAACAGCTTCTCGCGCAATTCGGGCGGAATGCCGGCGCCGTTGTCGCGCACCCGGATTTCGACGGCGTCGCCCAAGTCGCGCGTCTTGACGCCGAGCACCGGGCGGAACCCGTCTCCCGTCTCGCGGGCGCGCTGGGAGGCGGCGTAAAAGCCGTTGCCGAAGAGGTTCAAAAACACCCGCGTCAGGTCCTGCGGCACGATCTCGATCGGCTCCAAGCCCGGCTCGAACGCGCGTTCCATCGCGATGTTGAACTCCTGGTCCTGGGCGCGCGCGCCGTGATAGGCGAGGTTCAGCGCCTCCTCGACGAGCGCGTTCAAATCGGTGCGCTGGCGCTCGCCGCTCGAGCCGCGCGAGTGTGCGAGCATGCTGGTGACGATGCCGTCGGCGCGGCGGCCGTGCTCGGCGATCTTGCCGAGATTGCCGGAGAGTGTGGTGACGAGCTCGTCGATGTCGGCGCGCATATCGGCGCCGAGCGATGCCATTGCGGGGGCCGCCGCCTCCTTCAATTCGTCGAGCAACTCGACCGACAGACCGGCAAAGTTGTTGACGAAATTCAGCGGATTCTTGATCTCGTGCGCGATCCCGGCGGTGAGCTGGCCGAGTGCCACCATCTTTTGCGCTTGCACCAGGCTCGCCTGCGCCGCCCGCAATTCGCGCAATGCCCTCTCGGCCGCGTCCCGCGCCGCCCGGATTTCCTCCTCCGCGCGCTTTCGCTCGGTGATGTCGTTGTAGATCATCACAAACCCGCCCCCCGGCACTGGGTTGTGCCGCACCTCGATCACGCGCCCGTCGGGCCGCGTCCGCTCGGTCGTCGAGTGGCTGGCGGCGTTCACGGTGAAGCGCTGCAATTCCGCTTCGGGATCGACCGCACCGAACTCGCCGCGCCCGGCCAGAAAGCGGACGTAGTCGGCGTAGGTCCGGGGCTCGGCGAGAAACCAGTCCGGCAGGTCGAGGATCTCGACCAAATTCGGGTTCCAGGCAGCGAGCCGCAGCTCCTCGTCGAACCTGACGACGCCGTCCGCCATATTGTCGAAGGTGACGCGCAGCACCGCCTGCTGCTGCGCGAGCTCGTCGGTACGGTCGCGCAGCTCGTTCAAGAGCCGCGCGTTCTCGATCGCGATCACCGCCTGGTCGGCAAACGTGCGCACCAATTCGATTTGCCGCTCGGCGAACGGCTCGACCCGTTGGCGGGCAAGGTAGATGACGCCGATCGGCTCGCCTTCGCGCAGCAGCGGCACGCCAAGCCCGGTGCGCATCTTGCCGATGGTGATCACCTCGGGCAGGGCGTATTCGGGATCGGCAGCGAGATCGGCAATTTGGACCGCGTCGCGCGCGAGCAAAGTCCGGCCCACCATGCTGCCGCGTTCGGGCTCGAACACCAGGCGCCGCACACCCGCGTCCCACTCCGGCGAAAACGCAAACGTCGAGGCCACCCGGTAAACATCGCCGTCGCGCCTGGCAATGTGCCCCATCTCGGCGTCGCATAGCCGGGCAGCGGTCTCGACGAGCGTGTCGAGCACCGGCTGCAAATCGAAGGTCGAACGGCTGATGACTTTCAGCACGTCGCTGATCGCGGTCTGGTATTCCAGCGATTCTTCGAGGTCGCGGGTGCGGGCCTGCAATTCGCCGAGCAGCCGCGCGTTTTCCATCGCGATGACCGCCTGCGCGGCGAAATTTTTGATAAGCGCAACCTGCTTGTCCGAAAATGGTCGCACCTGCCGCCGGTAGATCGAGAACGCGCCGAGAAGGTCGTTGTCTTTTCGCAAGGAGACTACAAGGAAGCTGCGCGCCCCGGCCAACTCCACCAGTCGTGATCGCTGCGGGTCTTTCGTCGTATAGAGCTCTTCCATTGAGATGTCCGCGATGTGGACCAGGTGCTCGCCACGCGCAATCCGATGATGCGCGGTTCCGGGGCCGGCCCGGCGCTTCTCACTCAGGAACTCCGCATATTCTGGCGGCACCTGCCGCAGTGCCACGGTTTCCCAAACGCCTCCGTCATAAGTATCCATAAAGCCGAAGGCGGCGTCGCACAGGTGCAGCGCCTTTTCCAGCACCGTGTTGAATACCGGTGTGAGATCGCCGGGCGCGGCGTTGATGACCCGGAGCACTTCGGCGGTCGCGGTCTGTTGTTCCAAGGCCTCGCGCGTCTCGGTCAGGAGCCGCGCGTTCTCCATCGCGATGACCGCCTGCGCGGCAAAGTTCTGCAACAGCGCAATCTGCTTGTCGGTGAACGGGCGCACCTCCTTGCGGACGGCGACGATCCGACCCAGCAGCAAATCGTCTTTGCGCAGCGCCACGGCCAGAAAGGTGCCGACGCCTACGCGCGCCACCGCGTCTCTAGCGGTCTGGTCATCGACCTGCGCGAGATCATGGACATGGACGTAGCGTTCGCCATTGACCAGCGACCAAACCGGGTCGTTCGGTTGCGGCTCGTACCCTCGCCGAACCAGATCATCAAATTCCTTTGTGAGACCGCGCGTCGCCACCGCGCGGACGTGCACGCCATCCCACATTTCCAGCGCGCCGATAGCGACCCCGCAAAGGCTGTGCGCCTTTTCCAGCATCGCATCGAACACCGGGGCGAGATCGCCCGGCGAGGCGTTGATGACCCCGAGCACCTCGGCGGTCGCGGTCTGCTGTTCCAAGGCCTCGCGCGTCTCGGTCAACAGCCGCGCGTTCTCCATCGCGATCACTGCCTGCGCCGCGAAGTTCTGGAGGAGCGCAATTTGCTTCTCGGCGAATGGCCGCACCTCCTGGCGGTAGATGCTGAAAACCCCGAGCAAGGCCCCATCTTTGCGCAACGGCACGGCCAGCAAGGTGCGCACCCCGCCGAGATCGGCAACCGCACGCGGCAGCGGGTCACCCGAGCGGTAGCCCTCGGTCTCGGTGATATCCGCGATATGTACCGCCGGCTCGCCGCCTAGCAGTTGCCGGTGCGCGATCGGGCTCGGCGGGTGCAGCCCTTGGCTCAGGAACTCGGCATATGGCGGCGGCGCACCGCGGACCGCCGCGGCGTGCATGCTTTGGCCGTCATAAATCCAAAGGGTGCCGATCTCGGCCTGGCAAAGGTGCAGCGCCTTTTCGAGCATCGCGTCGAATACCGGAGCGAGGTCGCCGGGCGAGGAGTTGATGACCTGCAATACCTCGGCGGTCGCGGTCTGCTGCGCCAACGCCTCCCGCGTCTCGCCGAGGAGCCGGGTGTTTTCGAGGGCGATTGCGGCCTGGTCGGCGAAGGTCTGGAGGATCGCGATCTCGGCATCGGCGACGGGCCGGACCTCGCGCCGGCCGCAGCCGATGACCCCGATCGGCCGGCCCTCGCGCAGGATCGGGACGCCGAGAAACGAGCGATATTGGATGACGCTTTGCAAGACCTCGCGGGTTCGGGGGTCGTAATCGGGCTCGGCCAGCACATCGGCGAATTGCACCGGGTTGCCGTCGAGAAAGCTGCGGCCCATCGCAAAGTCGCGCGCCGGCGGGCGCGGGAAGAGGCGGTGAAACGCCGAACTTTCTTCGGGCGAAAGGTTGTTGATCGCGACGAGGTGCAGGAGCCCGTTCTCGAACCGCGCCACCGCGGTGAACTCGGCACGGCAAAGGCGCGTCGCGCTTTCGACGATCGCCTCGAACACCGGGCGCATATCGCCCGGCGAGCGCGAAATCGCCTCGAAAACGGCATTCGCCGCCTGTTGGCGTTCGCGCGCCTCTTTAAGCTCCGCGGCGCGGGCGTCCAGCCTTCGGGAAAGCTCGGCATTGGCTTTTTCGAGCTCGGCTACCCGGTCGTCGATCGTCGCAGGCATGCGCGCACCGCATTTCCGCTGAGCACGGATGCGCCAGCTTACACGAAGCTGTCGTTTTTTGCACTCGGCCCGGTTATCGAGCCGGCTGCCCCAGGCGCTTGCGTCTACGCTGCGCACCACCCGCCAATGGCGCGAGCCCCGTCCGCCGCCAGAGCTGGTCTCATTCCCTGGCGACGGGCGCTTCTCGCCAAACCTCGCCGAGGGGCCGGCAGCCGCGCAGGCGAGGGCCGATCGGCGTCAATGCGACGGAAGGGTGTGCGCGAGCCAGCTGGTGATGACGCCGGCGACCTGCAGATTGTTTTTTTCCAGCATGACCATATGGGCGTTGCCGTGGATGCCGTGATCGCCGAGCTGGAAGTCGGTCACCTTGACCCCGGCCTGCGCCAGGTACTTCGCGGTGCAGTGGTCGTAGGCCGCGTGATAGGACGATTCGGTGGTGATGACGATGACCGGGATGTCGGCCAGATTGACGAGCCGGCGTGCCGGCGCCTGCTGCTCGATGCAGCGGACCAGGTTTGGGCCGTCGGGCTCGGCCTGCTGCTCGGTCTTCAGCTCGCTCGGGTCTTTCACCGGCGGGTCGTAGGCGATCGGGATGTCGGTGACGCCCCAGGCGCGCTCCTTGTTGTTGTTGAGGACCGCATTCTGGAACGGCGGCCCGCCCGGCTCGACCGCGACGACGGCCTTGACCAGCTTTGGCCGGGCGTCGGCGATCAGCCAGCCGAACGGCCCCGATTGCGAGTGGGTCAGGATGATCGCCGGGCCGATGCGGTCGAGCAATGCTGCCACAGCATGCTGGTTGCGGCTCTGGGTCTCGGTGGCGCTGGCGACATACGGCACCTGCGTCGCATAGAAAGCATCGAAAACCGGGTCGCCGATACGCCCGCTGCCCGGCCATTGCGTATGCAATTTGGCCTGCGGCCATAGATTGAAGTCTTGCGGCGCGGTAAAGCGGGATTCGATCGCCTCGGCGCTGAAGGTGGCGAGCTTGCCGTCGATATCGGGCAGCCAGGGCGAGCGGCCGCGGGCCGGCTGGTCGATCATATAGACGGTGTAGCCCTGCCCGACAAAATAATCCGCCCAGCCGGGCCTGCCGTCGGGCGTGCCCATCCAGTTGGTAGCGGTCTGCGCCGCACCGTGGATCAGCACCAGTGGATAGCGCTGGCGCGGGTGGCGCGGGGTCAAGACCTCGACATAGATCTGGCCGTGCATCAATCGCTTGCCGGGCTCGCCGACATAGGACCCGCCGACATAGAAATAGCCGCGCCCGGCGATCGCCGACTGGTCATGGACCGGCGCCGCTTTGGTCGCGGGGCCGGCCGCCCCTGCGGTTGTGCTGATCATCGCCGCCAGCAGCAAGCCGGCGGTCGCAGCAATAGGGTGGCGCATCGTTCCTCCTCGATCTCGGCTGTATTCTTAGGGACCGCCGGTGACAGCGGCGGTCCGGACGATACTGCCAGGTAGAGCGAAATGGCGATGCCATTCTACCGCCGCGATGCCGCCGCGATGCCGTCGCGCCGGGCAATCGATCGCAGTAGCGACGCGCCCGCGGCTTGCGCAAGAGGGGCGCCACACGCATGTTGGCGGCCGAACCATCAGGAGAGCATGCCCAGGGTGTCGGAGATCGAGGACGATCGCGGCGATCCGATCCTCGGCGAGATTTTCCGCCGGCAGCGCGAGATGTTCGGCGAGCTGCTGAACCCCACCAAGGTCATGGCGCATTGCCCGCCGATCCTGCGCGCGGCGGGGGCGCTGGGTGCGGCGATCGAACAGTCGGGGCAGCTGCCGCAAGCCATGCTGCCTTTGGTTTACCTGCGGGTGGCGACGCTCAACGGCTGCCCGTTCTGAATCGACATCAACTCCCTCCGTGTGAGGGAAGGCGATGACGGCGAAGAAAAGCTGCGGGCGGTGACGGGTTGGCGCGACAGCGCGCGCTTTAGCGAGGCTGAACGGGTGGCGCTCGAATATGCCGAGCGCATCACGCTGAGCGACCAGAGCGTCGACGATGCGCTGTTCGCCCGGCTCAAAGAGCATTACAGCGAGGCGCAGATCGTCGAATTGACCGCGGCCATCGCATTCGAGAATTTCCGCAGCAAGCTCAACCCGTCGCTCGGCGTCGAGGCGCAGGGCTTCTGCCTGCTGCCGCAGCGATAGCCGGCGCAATGCGGGCGGGCGCGGCACGCGCTGCTGCCAGCGCGCCGGGTCAGCCGGCCATAAAGCGGTTGAGCTCCGGGGTGGCCATCGTCCGATCGACATAGCCGAAGGTGCCGCGTTCCTTGACCTCGCGCGCGGCGTCGGCGAGCCCGCTCATCGCCGCGCGGTAGAGCGAGGTCGCGAGACTGATCCGCTTGACCCCGGCCGCCGCCAATTCCGCGGTCGTAAACGAGCGGCCCCGGATCCCGGCCATAAAGTTGAAGGGTTTCGACAGCGCCGCGCACACCCTCCCGACCGCCGCGAGGTCGGGTAGGCCCGGCGCCATCAGCACGTCCGCCCCCGCCGCTTCGAAGGCTTTGAGCCGCTCGATGATGCCGTCGAGATCGGGGTGGCCGCGCAGACAGCCTTCGGCCCGCGCGGTCAAGCTAAAGTGAAACGGCAATTTGCGCGCGGCCTCGACCGCGGCGGCGACCCGGTCCCTGGCATGCTCGAAGTCGTAGAGCGGCTGTTCCGGGTTGCCGGTGAAATCCTCGATCGAGCCGCCGACGAGGCCGGTCGCCGCCGCCCGGCGGATCGTCTCGGCGGCACCTTCGGGCGTGTCGTCAAAGCCTTTTTCCAGATCGGCCGATACCGGCAGATCGACTGCTCGGCAATTGCGGTGCAATGGGCGAGCGCCTCCTCGCGGCTGACCATGCCGTCGCGCCGGCCGAGCACGCCCGCCTGCAGCGCCGCTCGACGTCGCCAATGCCGCAAAGCCGAGCCCGGCCAGGATGCCGCGCCGAGCCCGCATCCCACGCATTGGCGATCAGGAAAAACCCCGGCGCCTGATGCAGCGCACGGAAACGATCGGCTTTTTCGGCTTGGCTCGACGGCATCTGGCATCTCCTCGGGGTCTGCTCGCATCCATGCTACGACATTGACAACGGAGCTTCCAGAGGCTACTTGTTCACCATGCGCATGCTATCGCGACAGCTCGGTATTGCTCGCCCAATTGCCTTTCGTGGTCGTGGCGAACGCCGCGGTGCGATCTCGCACATTGACAACGTAGCTTCTTGAGGCTACCTGTTTCGAATGAAGTCCGTTGGCCTCAAAGTGTTGAAAAACAAGCTCAGCGAGTATGTCCGCATAGCCGCGGCCGGCGAGCCCGTCGCTATCACCGACCGCAACCGCGTTGTCGCGGAGCTCGTGCCGCCGCGGCCCAGGACCGGGCTTACGCCGTTTGAGGAAAGGGGGGTGCGCGAAGGTTGGCTCAGGCTGGCCAAAGATCCGAATGCGCCGCTGCCGCCCCGCAATCCCCTCGTCCCCTTCGATGAACTGATGCGCGAGCTGGACGAAGATAGAGAAGATCGTTGATCTATCTCGACAGTTCGGCCGTTCTTGCCCGTTTGTTCGGCGAAGGAAGGGCGCCGCCAGAGAGCATCTGGGGAAATTTTCTGGTTTCGAGCGGCCTTCTCGAATACGAAGTCTGGAATCGCATTCACGCCCGCCATTTCGCGGCAACCGTGGGCGAGGCGGCCGTGCTCTTGATCAGCCGAATCAGACTTGTCGAGTTGACACCGCTGGTTCTCGCGCGGGCCTTGGAGCCGTTTCCGATCGCGGTGCGAACCCTGGATGCGCTTCACCTCGCGACAATCGAATTTCTGCGCCGGACCGGCGAGGCGGTGGAATTGGCGAGCTACGACAACCGTCTGGTCGCCGCCGCGCAGGCGTTGGGCTTCCCGCTCGCGGCGTTGTGACAGCTACCCTGGTGAGCGGGCCGCGTTGATCCGGTGGCGTCTCGTCCTTATGTTCGCGCTCGCATGACCCCGCTCGGCCGCATCCGCAATTTCGCGATCATCGCCCATATCGACCACGGCAAGTCGACGCTCGCCGACCGGCTGATCGAGGCCACCGGCGGGCTCGAAGCGCGCGAGATGAAGGAGCAGGTGCTCGACCAGATGGAGCTCGAGCGCGAGCGCGGCATCACGATCAAGGCGCAGACGGTGCGCCTGCTCATACCGCGCGCGGGACGGCGAGGATTACATCCTCAACCTGATGGACACGCCGGGCCATGTCGATTTCGCCTATGAGGTCAGCCGCTCGCTCGCCGCCTGCGAGGGCTCGCTCCTCGTCGTCGATGCGAGCCAGGGGGTCGAGGCGCAAACCCTCGCCAATGTCTACCAGGCGATCGAGGCCGGCCACGAAATCGTCCCCGTGCTGAACAAGATCGACCTGCCGGCGGCCGAGCCCGAGCGGGTCAGGGAGCAAATCGAGGACGTGATCGGGCTCGATGCCGCCGACGCGGTGCTGATCTCGGCCAAGACCGGGCTCAACATCGATCGGGTGCTCGAAGCCTTGGTGACCCGGCTGCCGCCGCCGACAGGAGACGCGGAGGCATCGCTAAAGGCGCTGTTGGTCGATAGCTGGTACGATTCCTATCTCGGCGTCGTCATTCTGGTGCGGGTCAAGGACGGCGAATTGCGGGCCGGGCAGAAAATCCGGCTGATGGCGACCGGTGCCGTGCACGCGATCGAGCGGGTCGGCGTCTTCACCCCCAAGGGGGTCGCAGTCGAGGTGCTGGGGCCGGGCGAGATCGGCTTTATCACCGCCGGCATCAAGACCGTCGCCGATTGCCGGGTTGGCGACACGATCACCGAGGACCGCCGCCCGGCCGAGGCACCACTGCCGGGCTTCAAGCCGGTGCAGCCGGTCGTGTTTTGCGGGCTCTTTCCGACCGACGCCGCCGATTACGACCGGCTGCGCGACAGCCTCGCCAAATTGCGCTTGAACGACGCCAGCTTCGAATACGAGCCCGAGACATCGGTGGCGTTGGGCTTCGGCTTCCGCTGCGGCTTTCTCGGCCTCCTCCATCTCGAAATCATCCAGGAGCGGCTGGCGCGCGAGTTCGACCTCGACCTGATCGCGACCGCCCCCTCGGTCGTCTACCGGGTGCATCTGACGAACGGTGCCGTGCGCACCCTGCACAACCCGGCCGACATGCCCGACCCGGTCAGGATCGACCACATCGAGGAGCCGTGGATCAAGGCGACGATCCTCGTCCCCGACATCTATCTCGGCCCGATCCTGGCGTTGTGCGAGGAGCGGCGCGGCGAGCAGGCAGACCTGACCTATGCCGGTAACCGGGCGATGCTGGTCTACCGCCTGCCGCTCAACGAGGTCGTGTTCGATTTCTACGACCGGCTCAAATCGGTGAGCCGCGGCTATGCCAGCTTCGACTACCAGATCGACGGCTATCGCGCGGGCGACCTCGTGCTGATGAACATCCTGGTCAACGGCGAGCCGGTCGATGCGCTCTCGATCATCGTCCACCGCCGCGAGGCCGACCGCCGCGGCCGGGCGCTCTGCGAGCGGCTGAAGGACCTGATCCCGCGCCAATTGTTCCAGGTGGCGATCCAGGCGGCGCTCGGCGGCCGGATCATCGCGCGCGAGACGGTCAAGGCGTTGCGCAAGGACGTGCTCGCCAAATGCTATGGCGGCGACGTGACCCGCAAAAGAAAGCTCCTCGACAAGCAGAAAGAAGGCAAAAAGCGGATGCGCCAGTTCGGCAAGGTCGAGATCCCGCAATCCGCCTTCATCGCCGCCCTGAGAATGGGCGACGGGTGACCGCCGCCAGGTTCGGCAGAAGGCTGAAATCGCCGTGGGCAAGCCGGAATTCGAGGATGATGTTGCGGCCCTCGACATAGCCGAGGTCGCGAAGCCCCTCTCTGAGCGCATCGAAGATCAGCGTCCTGTCGCTGTCTGCCGCCGTCAGAATGCCGACGCGGCGAGCCCGGCGACGAGAACGCTGTGCCGCATCACTCGATGACCTCGTCGGCGCGCGCGAGGATCAGAGGCGGGATCGTCAGGCCGAGCGCTTTGGCGGTTTTGAGATTGATGACAAGCTCGAACCGGGTCGGCTGCTCGACCGGAAGGTCGGAGGGCTTGGCGCCCTTCAGGATCTTTCCAGCGTAAATGCCGAGCTGGCGATACACGCCGGTAAGGCTCGGTCCATAGCTGATCAGGCCGCCGGCCACGGGGAACTCGCGCAAATGTTGGATTGCCGGAACAGCATGGCGCGCCGCCAACGCGACAAACTGCTCGCGGCGGCTGATGAAGAACGCATCGGCGCCGATGACGAGCCCGCCGGCTTGCAGTCGGGCGAGGGCCGCGAAGGCGGCGTCGATCTCGCTTTCGGTGCTGGCCTTCAGGATAGCGAGCTGCAACCCCTTCGTGCGCGCCGCTTCCCGCGCGTCTATGATGATGCGCTCAGTCAGCGGGTTCTCCGGGTTTACGAGCAGGGCAATCATCTTGGCCTGGGGAACCAGCTCGGACAGCAGCTCGAGCAGCTTTGGCATCAGCTCGGCGTACATCATGCTGATGCCGGTGAGGTTGCCGCCGGGCCGGGCGAGACTGACGACCAGCTCGTTCGTGACCGGATCATCGCCGCTGGTGAAGACCACCGGGATCTTCGAGGTCGCGCTTTTCGCAGCGAGCGCTGAGGCGGGGCCACCGCTCGTCGCGATCAAATCGACCTTGCGGCCGACAAGATCGGCGGCTAATGCCGGCAACCGATCATAGTTGCCCTCGGCCCAGCGGTATTCGATCGCCAAATTTTGTCCCTCGATATAGCCGGTTTCACTCAGCCCCTGGTGGAAGGCGGGCAGAACTGACGAGAAAGAATGGCACAGGACAAACACCGAAATGAATCCGCCGACAAGGCCGAGGCAGCAGCAACCCCAATGGGTCACTTTAAATTCTTGGCGCGAAAGCTCATTCAGGTGCCGAAAGAGGAATTAAACGTCGAGCGCGAATCTGAGAAAAATACAAAATCATCTTCACGACGTAGAAAAGAATCCTGATTTAACGCTCGTCCCCAGATGCGCTGCCCGACGTTGTTCCAGCAATGGGGGATAGTTTAGCGTTTCCAAGATATGCGAGATAGGAACCACTACAGCAAGGCCAGCATTAAAATCTACGTCTTGGTTCGGCAGTACGCGTTCGTCGGGATCGTCTGACGCGAAGTCACTGGCATATTGCCCACTGTGAGCCCCAATCACCATTCCTATAAGGAAATATGGGGTGATCCTATGTCCTGTTTGCTGATTAACCACTACAGGATGAGTTCCAAATTGACGGAATGGCGACGTATGAAACATCACCGGAGCGCCAACAAACGGTGCAAACGGGCCAGGCGAGGTGCTGTTGAGGAAGCCGATCACCGGCATCGCCTTCTGCTGCGCCCGCAGCGCGCGTGCCGCCGTCATCGCGCCGCCCAGCAGCAGCACCAGCTCGCGGCGCCTCATTCGATGACCTCGTCGGCGCGGGTGCTGGCCGCACAGGAGCCCATGATGACGCCTCCGCCCTGACCATAGCATCGAACGGCCGGTCGCCTCTCGCTGCAAAAAAACGGCGAAAACACCTTGCGCGAGGACGTGCTCGCCAAATGCTATGGCGGCGACGTGACCCGCAAAAGAAAGCTGCTCGAAAAACAGAAGGAAGGCAAAAAGCGGATGCGCCGGCACGGCAACGTCGAGATCCCGCAATCCGCCTTTATCGCCGCCCTAAAAATGGGTGACGCCTGACTTGTGGGCGCTCGTCGTCAAGGGTTGATCGTTAAAGCAGCCTGATGAGATCGTCGGCGTTGAGCTCGGCTTGGCGCAGAATCGAGCGCAAAATGCCGCGTTTCACATCCGCGCTGCCATGGTGCGGAACGACGATGCGGGACGGCCGGGCGGTAGGGATGTCTCAGAACGTAATGGCTGCCGGTCGTGGTGAATGAAAAAGCCGGCGCGCTGTAATGCTCGGATCAGCCATGCGGCCTTGACCGAGGGCAGGTCGGTCAGGCGCGAATGAGGTTGACCGTCAGTCTTTCGGCGATTGGCCCCTCCGGCGCCTCATACGGCAACCGCTCGCCGTCTTTGCGTAGAGATTCGAGATAGGCGCGCAGGCAATCCGCCGCCATCGTGCGCGCCTCATCGAGCGTCTCGCCCTGGGTCGCCAACCCCGGGATCGCCGCAAAAGTAACAATATACCCACCTTCTTCAGCCGGCTCGAACACCGCAGTGTATTGAATGCGGTTCTCCATTCTGATCCTCCTGTTCCATCTCGAGCCCGGAAGAGATCCTGAAAATAGCGCACGGAGGCCGCGCCCTCAAAATGGGCGACGCCTGAGAGCGAGGCTACCCGACAATTTGGCCCGGCCGGACCGCCCCTCCAGCTCAGTGACGCACGAAATAGACGCGGTAGAGCTGGTCGCGCAGGCTGGCGCTCGAATTCGATCACGGCGCGGAAATCCGCTTTGCCGAGCACATAAGTTTCGACATCGTCGCGGGCGACGATCGTCGCGTTGCGCGGCTCGCCGCTGATCAGCGCCGCCTCGCCAAAAAAATCGCCGGCGCCCAAATTCGCCACATCCTGGTTCTGCCGGATGACATCGACCGTGCCGTCGGAGATCAGAAAGAATTCCTCGCCGGAATCGCCTTCGCGGATCACGACATCGCCTTTGACAAAGCGGCGCTTGGTCATCTTTTCGGCAATGTCGGTCAGCGCCACCGGGGACAGGTCCTTGAACGCATCGACGGTCTTCAGAAACTCGCAGATGCGCAGCGCGTCGTGCAGCACCACGTCGGACGCGATCCGGCCATCGACCATGTGCACCAGCCGGTCGGCCTTTTCGATGATCCGGTGGTCGTGGGTCACCATCATGACGGCGGAGCCGTGCTCGATCGTGGTTTCCTTTAAGAGATCGACGACGTTGCGCGCCGAATCCTTGTCGAGCGCCGCGGTCGGCTCGTCGGCCAAGACCAGCTGCGGCCGGTTGACCAAGGCACGGGCGATGGCGACGCGTTGCCGCTGCCCGCCGGACAGCGAGCGCGGCTTGTAATCGACGCGATGGCCGAGGCCGAGGCGATCGAGGATCGTGGTGCCGCGCTCGCGCATCTCGGCGGCCGGGCAATCGCCGAGCTGCATCGCCATCTTGACGTTCTCGTAGGCGGAGAGCGCATCGAACAGGTTGTGCATCTGAAAGATAAAGCCGACATGGCGCCGCACCGCCACCAGCTCGCCGGCGCCGAGCCGCGCGAGGTTGCGGCCGAGCACGTCGATCCGCCCCTCCTGCACCGAGCGCAGCGCGCCGACGAGTGTCAGGAGCGTGGTCTTGCCCGCGCCGGAGGGGCCGGTCATGACCACGAGCTGGCCGGGGTCGATCTCGATCCGGTTGTCGTACAGCACCTGGTTGCGTAAATCGCCGTGTCCAAAAAAATGGTTCAGCTCTTCCACTCGCACGGCGGCTTGCGGGGCGGCGTTGGCACTCATCAGAACACCTCGGCAGGGTCGGCGGCGATGACGCGCCGCACCGCGAGCACGGCCGAGATCAGGCACATGCCGAGGGTCAGCACAAAGCTCAAAACGGCGATCTTGAGGGTCATATATAGGGGCAGCAGCGCGATGTTGGCGACAATGTGGAACAGCACGATAGCCACCACGCAAGCCGGCACCCAGCCGAGGACCGCGCTCAACCCGGCCTGCTCCAGCACCACCCGAACCAGGTAACGAGTGCGGTAGCCCATCGCTTTCATCGTCGCGTATTGCGGCATTTGCTCGGAAAGGTCGGTAAAAATGATCTGGTACGAGATCAGCATGCCGACGATAAACCCGACCAGCGTTCCCATCGCAAAGATCGGCCCGGCCGAGGACACGTCGGCCTGAAACTTGCGCTCGAGCTCGAGCAATTGCGCCTTGGTCAGCACCGCGATCCGCGCCGGCAGCGACGCCGCGAGCGCCTGCTGAACAAGGGCGAGATCGCTGCCGGGCCGCAGCTTGAGGACACCGAGCTCGATTTCGGGCGGCCCGCCGGCCGGGTTGGGCAAAATCTGCGCGAAGGTCCGGTCGCCCACCAGGACGGTGCCGTCATTCTCGAAATCGGGGCCGAGCGCAAAGCTCCCGACAACATGCACCTTTCGCCCGTTCAGCTCGGCTTCCTTCGGATCGCGGCTCATGCCGAGAAACCGGCGCGCGCGGCGGTCGATCGCGACCGTATCCAACCCGCTCAATTTTGCCGGGGCGATGTCGAGCTGCGGCAGCCGCAGCACCGGGTGCGCCGGATCGAAGGCCAGGACCCGCACCATCGAGCTCTTGCCGTCGAACGGGTTCTTCCAGAACACATCGTGCCAATCGGCGTAGAGCGGCCAGGCGCTTGCCACGCCGGCGGCCTGGCGCGCGGTGTCGAGATCGCCGGCGGGAAACGGCTCGCGCGTCGCAAACCGGTATTTCGCGGCACTCTGCAAAAAAAGGTCGCCGTCGAAGAGCCGGATCAGCTCGAGCGACGCGTTGAAAAAGGCGCTCTCAAAGCCGAGCTGCATCAGCATCAGCAATACGGCAAAGCCGATGCCGCCGGTCGAGCGGAAGAGGCGCGGCTTGTTGGCGACGAGGTTGCGCCAGGCGAGCGGGACAAAGCCGGCATAATGCCGGAAGCGGTGACGGCCGAGAGCGGCGATCGACACCGGTCCCGCCGCTCAAAAGATGTCCGCGGGGTCGGCGCGGCGCAGCCCCCCCATCGACAACAGCGCCGAAAACCCGGCCATAAAGAGGGTCGCGACAAAGACGGCGCCGATCCGCGCCCCGGTCATCGTCACCGGCAGCAGCGTCTCCTCGCGGATCACCGAATAAACTCCCGCCGCGGCAAGGAGTGCCGGGACAAATCCGGCCAGCACGATCAGCAGCGACATCACGACCACGGTAGCGCTGAAAAAGCGGTCGCGATAGCCGACCGCCTTCAAGGTGGCGAATTGCGGCAATTGCCGGCTGACCTGGGTCGCCAAGACCTGGTAGACGACCATGATGCCGACGACAAACGCCACCAAGAGGCCAGACCCGAACAAGAGGCCGACCGAGGTGCGCGTTGTCCAATACGCGGTTTCCTGGCGTTCGAGCTGCGCACGGGTAAACACCTGAATATCGCTGCCGAGGGCCTGCCGCAAGGCGCCGGCGGCCGCCGCAGCATCGGCCCCGGGCTTTAGCCGGACCACCCCGAGATTGACCTGGTCGAGGCTGCGATAGGGGAACAGCCGGACAAAGCCCGGCTCGCTGACCAGGATCACGCCGAGCCCCATAAACCCGGTCCCCAGCACATAATCGCCGCCGATCGTCATGATCCGGCCGTCGATCGTGACGATGCGCCCGGTCGTCAGCCGGCCGAACATCGGCCGTGTCGCGGTATCGACCAGCACCGTGTCCGGCCGTTCGAGCACGGCCGCTTGGCGGTTGATGCCGTCGACCGCAAAGATGCGCGAACGCGGGTCGAAGCCGATGACGAAGACATCGGGCGCCTTGCCGTCTTCGCCGCTGCGCCATTTGGCCTGGCCGAAATAGAGCGCCGCCGCCGCGGCCACCTGCGGCACGGTGCGCGCCCGGTCGAGCGCGCTGCGCGAAAACTGGCCGGGCTGGGCCTGGTATTCGTAGCCGGTGGAGGCAATCAGCAAATCGAAATTGAGCTTGTCGTAGAGCAGCATGCCGCCCTGCGGCACGGCGATAAAAAAGCCGAGCTGGACAAAAACCAGCAGAATCGCCATGAACACGCCGGCCACCGCCAGGGCCGTGCGCCCTTTGTCGTAGCTCAGGATGCGCCAAGCAAGCGCCGCGCTCACCGGCCGCCGAGCCTCGAAACGCAAGGGTGCCGGGCGGCGATTGGCGATGCGCGGCACGCCGTCCGCGCGATATTATGGACCAGGTCCCTCGGCACGGCGTGCGTTTCCTCCCGCCTCAATTTCGACCCTCGCAGCCACTATGGTTCAATCAGCGCATCACCAACAATGGCGACGAAGATGAGCTTTGCGCGTTTCGCCCTGCTCTTGGCGATCGCCCTCGCCTTGCCGGCCACGCCCGCCACGATTGCCGCGGCAGATGTGGCACCCGATCGTGTTCAGCTGCGAATCGAGCTTTACGGCTTTGCCGGGTTTCATGTGCTGACCGACCGCACCACGCTCGACACTTCGGACGACCGCTATTCGATCGCGACGGATCTCGACACCCGCGGCATCGCCAGCGTGTTTGTCGATTTGAACAGCCATTCGACGGTGCAGGGGCGGATCGCGGCGAACGCGGCCTATCCCGAAGCCTATCGCGGCGAGGTGCGCCGCAACGGCGTCGATCGGCGCTATCGGATCGACTACCGGGCGGACGGTCCGGTCGCGAGCGAGCTGGCGCCGCCGGCGGCGCAATGGCGCAGCCAGGGCGAGCCTGCCGAGCTGCGCGGCACCGTCGATCAGCTGACCGCCTATTTCCTGCTCGAGCGCCAGCTCGCCCGCACCGGAAGCTGCAGCCTGACCGTCCCGGTGTTCGACGGGCACGGGCGATACGATCTGCGCTTTTTCGATGCCGCCGAGCAAGCCGCGCCGCGCGGCCCGGCAAAAAGCTTTGCCGGCCCGACCCATGTCTGCGTAGCGGTGCGCAAGGATGTTCCCGGCGTCGTCGCCAACACGGACCAGGCCGAAGGCACCTATCGCAGCGGCCGGGTGTGGTACGCCCGGCTCGGGCCGCAGGGTCGCATGATCCCGGTTCAGATGGAGTTCGATACCGAATTCGGCATCGTCCGCGGCTATCTCGCCGAGGTGAAAGGCCACGGCATCGATCGCCGATTTATGGAATAGGGGCCTATAGCGTCGTCCCCATCCGCGTCTCATCGACAAAACTCTCCGTGGCGGCATCGATCGCGCGCCCTTTGCGGCCGCGCGGCGGGTGGATATAGAGCGCGGCCCGCGCCGGCGCCGGCTGGGCCGCGGCAGGCTTCGGCAATGCCATCTCGTATTCGACCGGCCGCATATGGTCGGCGACGAGGTACTCGGGCCGGAACACGCGTTCGAGATTGAACAGGCTGCCGAGGAAATTGGTCTGGCCATGCGCCAAACGGCCGGCCACGACCCCGGCGGTCTTCAGCAGGCGGCGCCAGCCCATATGCTTGCGATAAAGCGCCTGCTGCGTCGTCACCAGCTCTCCGTAGAACTCGGCGAGCGGCAATTTGGTCGGCAATACAGCGTGCTGGATGTCGAAGAGCCGATAGTCGCGGCTGGTGACGCGGGAACCGTCGCCGACCCAGCTTTCGGTGCCGGGATAGGGCGTGTTGACGCTGATATTGACGACTTCGGGCAGCTCCAGCGCCCATTCGCGCAAGACCCGGAAGCGGTCGTGGTCCCATTCGGGGTCGGCGATCAGGTTGATCAGCACATAGATGCCCAAGGAGCGGGCGAATTCGAGCGCCTCGAAATTCTTGTCGAGGGTGACCCGCTTGCGAAATTTCTGCAGCCCTTCCTCGTCGATCGCCTCGATGCCGAGAAACATGTATTCGAGGCCGAGCTTCTTCCAAAAGCGGAAGACTTCTTTGTTGCGCAAGCAATACGTCGCCGCGGGTTTCGAGGTAGTATTTCTTCTTGATGCCGGCGCGGGCGATCGCCTCGCCGATCGCCATCCCGTGCCGCTCCTGCAAAAACGCAACGTCATCGACGATAAAGACGCCGGGCTCGCGGATCGAGCGCAAATCCTCGACCGCCCGCTCCGGGGTGATCAGCCGATAGCTGCGCCCGTAAAAGGTCCACGCGCTGCAAAACGAGCAATCCCAGGGGCAGCCGCGCGAGAACTCGATCGTGGCGCACGGGTCGAGCGTGCCGAGAAAATATTTGCGGCGATGGCGCAGGAGATCGCGCGCCGGCATCAGATCATCGAGCGAATGGACAAAGCCGGGCGGCGGCCCCTCGCCGTCTGCGGTCACCGCACCCGGCACCGTGATCGGGTCGTTGCCGGCTTCGACCGCCGCCAGCAATAGCGGCATCGCCGCCTCGCCCTCGCCCTTTAGCACGCAATCGACCGCCCCTTCGCCATGGGCGATGATCGAGGGCGCGGTGAAGGACGCGCTGTGCCCGCCGACACAGATAAAGATCCGCGGAAAGCGGGCCTTTGTCTCCTTGGCGAGATCGACGATCTCGGGAACGTGCGGCAGATAGTTGCAGGAGAACGCGACGACGTCCGGCCGCCAGCGCTCGACCATGCGGTGATAGGCGGCGTGGTCCTCGACCTGCAAATCGATCAGCTGGACCTGATGGCCGGCCTGGCGCGCCGCCTGGGCCACCAGCTCGAGACCGATCGGCTCGAGCCGCAGAAAGATTTTGGAGTAATGGAGGACACCGGGAAACACGCCGAGGAGCCGCACAGCAATTCCCCTCTCGCCATCATCGGCCGCCGTTCGTGGCCGGACGCGACAACCAAGCGCGCCCCGGCTATCGTGTCAACCGCCACCCGCTGCGAGTAGCCGAGATGACCGAGGATTGGACCAAGCTCGCCGCCGATCTGGAGCGCCTCTTAAGATTGCGCTCGATCCCGTTCGGCATGAAATTGTTCGAGCACCGCGAGGAGATGGAGGCGATCGCGCGGATTCGCCGGCCAAAAGCGGTGCATACGCTCGACCAGATCGTGGCCCAGGCGGCGCGCCTCGGCTGGACCGTGGGGCTCACCGCTGAGGATTTGGTCGGCGCGCAGTGCCGTGCCGTCGTTGGGCTCGGCCGCGCCAAGGACGAGGAGTGGCGCTCGGGCCGCCACATGGCGGGTGTCTGGTACAGCACCCCGGAAGATGCCGGCGCGCACCAGAGGGCGATGGAATGCGTGCCCGATGGCCGCTACGAGGCGCTTGCCGTCTCGCCGCTCGCCGGCGGCCGGCTCGACCCGCCCGACATCGCGCTCTTCTACGCAACGCCGGGGGCGATGATCTATTTTATCAACGGCCTCCAATGGGCGGGCTACAAGCGCTTCGACTGGAGTGTCGTCGGCGAGTCGGCCTGCGCCGATTCCTGGGGCCGCGCGCTCAAGAACCGCGAGCCGAGCCTCTCGATCCCGTGCTTTGCCGAGCGCCGCTACGGCGGCGTGCTCGACGACGAGATGCTGATGGCATTGCCGCCCGACAATCTGCCCAAGGCCATCGCTGGGATGGAGGCGTTGGCCAAAAACGGGCTGCGCTACCCGTTCCCGCAATACGGCATCCAGCAGGACGCCCGCGCCGGCCTCGCCGTCAGCTACCCCGGCCGCGGCGGCTAAAGAGGCGCCCGCCGCAAACCGGGTGCGGCGCCCCGGTGGTCGAGGGCAGGCTCAGCGGCAGGCCCTTGAGCGAGCGCACCGCGAGATAGGCAAAGGCCTGCGCTTCGAGCGCGTCGCCGTCCCAGCCGACGGCTTCGACCGGCCGCACCGGTGTGGCCAGAACGCGGGCGAGCGCCGCCATCAGCGCCGGGTTGCGCCGCCCACCGCCGCAAACGAGCCATTCGCGCACCGGCGTCGGAAAATGGCGGCGCGCCGCCGCGATCGCCGCCGCGGTCATTTCGGTCAGGGTCGCGGCCCCGTCTTCGAGCGAGAGGCCAAGGCGGGCGCGCACTCGCGGAAATCGTCGCGATCCAATGATTTCGGTGGCGGGCGGTCGAAATACGGCAGCGCTCAGAAACCGCGCGACATGCGTCCTCGGAGGCGCGCCCGGCGGCGGCGAGCCGGCCGTCGAAATCGGCCGGCGCGCCAGTATGGCGATATGACCCAATCGTCGATCGGCGCGTTGCCGGGGCCGGTATCGAAGGCGAGGATGCGACCGCCCTCGCCGATCCAGGTGACATTGGCGACCCCGCCGATATTGAGCACCGCGACCGGCTTCGGGCAACGTGCTATGGCGAGCGCCTCGTGGTAGAGCGGGGCGAGCGGCGCGCCCTCGCCGCCGGCGGCGATATCGGCCGAGCGGAAATCGGCGACCACATCGATGCCGAGCCGGGCGGCGAGTGCCGCCCCATCGCCCAATTGCCAGCTTCGCCGCTCGGCCGGGCGGTGCAGGATCGTGTGGCCGTGAAAGCCGACGATATCGACGGCGGTCCCCGAATGGCGCGCGCGAAACTCTTCGACCGCCTCGGCGTGCAGCCGGGTCAGCTCGGCCTCGACCGCCGCGACCGGCCCCGTCCCGCCCAGCACCGAGCGCAGCCGCTCGCGGAAGGCCGCCGGATAGGGCACGGTCAGCGCCGGGCCCGGCACCACCCGCTCGATCCCGTCGGTCTCGACCATCGCGACATCGATGCCGTCGAGCGAGGTGCCGCTCATCAGCCCCAGCGCGGCGCGCAGATTTGTGCTAGTGGACAGCACTTGGCCAATCGAACCCATAAACCCCGTCATACCGGCGGAGGCCGGTATCCATGGTCGGGGTGGATCTCGGCCCGCGCCGGGATGACGAGAACGGGATCGAGCGCCCGGTGTCTATCGCTATACGAGCCCGCCATGTCGACCACCCGCTCCGCTTTTCTGAGACCGCGACCGCCCGCGGCTATGTTCACCAATGCACCGACGCCGACGCGCTCGACCGGCGCTTCGATGACGGGACCGTCACCGCTTATGTCGGCTATGACTGCACCGCCGACAGTCTGCACGTCGGCAGCCTGGTGTCGATCATGCTGCTGCGCCTGCTGCAAAAATGCGGGCATCGCCCGATCGTGCTGATGGGCGGCGGGACGACGCGGATCGGCGACCCGTCCGGCAAGGACGAGGCGCGGCAACTGCTCAGCGATGCCGAGATCGCCCGCAACATGGCCGGCATCCGCGCGGTCTTCGCCAGGTTTCTCGATTTCGGCGAGCGGCCCTCGCGAAAGCGGGGGCCGCCGGTGCGGTCATGGTCAACAATGCCGATTGGCTCGACGGCCTCCATTATCTGCCGCTCCTGCGCGATGTCGGGCGGCATTTCTCGGTCAACCGGATGCTGACCCAGGACAGCGTCCGCATGCGCCTCGAACGCGACCAGCCATTGAGCTTTCTCGAATTCAACTATCCGATCCTGCAAGCCTACGACTTTGTCGAGCTGGCAAGGCGTTTTGGCTGCGAATTGCAGATCGGCGGCTCGGACCAGTGGGGCAATATCGTCGGCGGGGTCGAGCTCGGCCGCCGGATGGACGGCCGCACCTTGTTCGGCCTGACCACCCCGCTGATCGCCACCGCCTCGGGCGCCAAGATGGGCAAGACCGCGCAGGGCGCCGTCTGGCTCAACGCCGAAAAGCTCCCGCCCTATGATTACTGGCAATTCTGGCGCAACACCGAGGATGCCGATGTCGGCCGCTTTCTGCGGTTGTTCACCGAATTGCCGCTGGACGAGATCGCCCGCCTCGAAGCTCTCGAAGGCGGCGAGATCAACGAGGCGAAAAAGGTGCTGGCGACCGAGGCGACGGCACTCGCGCATAGCCGCGCCGCAGCCGATGCGGCGGCCGAAACCGCGCGCGCGGTTTTCGAAGACGGCGGCAGCGGCGGCGGCCTGCCGCAAACCGCGGTGCCGCGCGCGGCGCTGGAGCACGGCATCGGCGTGGTCGAATTGCTCGCCCGCGCCGGTCTCGCCGCCTCGAACGGCGAGGCGCGGCGGCTGATCCGCGGCGGCGGCGCCCGCATCAACGACGCGGTCATCGCCGACGAGGCGCGCATCGTCACCCTCGCCGATCTGGGTGCCGAGGATGCCGTCAAGCTCAGCGCCGGCCGCAAGCGCCACGCGCTGATCCGCCCCGCTTGATCCTCAGAGCACGCCGTCCGAGCTGCACCGATCTTACCGATGAATGTCGAGCGGACGCTTCGAAAATTGAACCTCAAGATTGCTTTTCATAGTCGTCATGCTCGCGAAAGCGGGCACCCAGCGCCTGCCCCCCTGTTCCAGCCAGGGGCAGGCTCTGGCACGAACAGGGGGCCACGGACGCCGCGGATTGTTCCCTCGGTCCCTGCTTTTGAGTGTGTGAAAAAATCGGGACGGGAGAGGAAATCGGCAGACTCTCGATCTCGCTTTCCCGTGGGCCTTCAGCCCACGGACCCGATCCGTGGGAGAAGCCGGGAGCTACGTCTGCAACGCTCAAAATCTTCAATCGGTTGCAACTGCGCGCAAGCAAATCGGGCACTTTGCTTGCGGAAGGATGGACCCCGGCTTCCGCCGGGGAAGCGAACAGAACGGCGCCAACGGGATTCCTTGACACGCTCTTTCGCGGGAAGACGAGGAATTTCGGCAATGGCGGTTTTTGATCCGCCCCGCTCCGATGTCGACGAAGCTTCTTGATAACGTGTCGCTGCCGCTTTCGGCAGACGAGCGGCGGCTGGCGATCGGGTTCGAAGCGTGGCGGGCGGTGCTCGCGACGGATGGGCCCGAGGCGGGGACGGCGCGAGAGTGGAGCACCACGCCGGCCGGCAAACGGCTGCTCGCCGCGATCTTTGGCAACAGCCCGTTTTTGAGCGAGGCGGCGGTCAAGGAATGGGCGTTTCTGACCCGGCTCGTCGAGGAGGGCGCCGATCCGGTCTTCGCCGAAACCGTGGCCGGGGTCGAAGCGCGCGACGATACCGGCGAGGATATCGCGCCGCTGATGGCGCGGCTGCGGGTCGCCAAGCGCCGCGTAGCACTATTGGCGGCAGTCGCCGAGCTGGCCGGGGCGTGGTCGCTCGAGCTGCAAATGGCCGCTTTGAGCCGGTTTGCCGATGCGGCACTCGGCGCGGCGTTGCGCTATTTGCTGCGGCAGGCGTCGCGTGACGGGACGCTCGCCCTCGCCGATCGCGACGATCCCGAAGCCGGCAGCGGCTTTATCATCCTCGGCCTCGGCAAGCTGGGCGGCGGCGAGCTCAACTATTCGAGCGATATCGACCTGATCGTGCTCTACGACCCGGCGGCGGCACGGGCCGCGGCACCCGATCGCATCCAGCCGCTCTTTATCCGCCTGACACGCAACCTCGTGCGCATCATCGAAGAGCGCACCGGCGACGGCTATGTCTTTCGCACCGATCTCAGGCTGCGCCCCGACCCGGCTTCGACCCCGCCGGCAATATCGGTCGCAGCCGCACTCTCTTATTACGAGAGTGTGGGCCAGAACTGGGAGCGCGCGGCCCTGATCAAGGCGCGGCCGGCGGCCGGCGACCGGCTGGTGGCGGAGCATTTCCTGCGCGATCTGCAGCCTTTTATCTGGCGCAAAAACCTCGATTTCGCGGCGATCCAGGACATTCATTCGATCAAGCGCCAGATCGACGCGCATCGCGGCGGCGCGCGCATCAGGATCGCCGGCCACGACATCAAGACCGGCCGCGGCGGCATCCGCGAGATCGAATTTTTTGCCCAGACCCAGCAGCTGATCTGGGGCGGCCGGGTGCGCGAATTGCGCGTCGCGGCGACCGGCGCCGCACTCGACCGGCTCGCCCAAGCCGGCCGCGTCGATCGCGCAACCGCCGACGAGCTGCGCGCCGACTATCGTTTTTTGCGCCGGGTCGAGCATCGCCTTCAGATGGTCGATGACGCGCAAACGCACCGGTTGCCGGCCGACCGCGCCGGGCTCGACCATATCGCCACCTTTCTCGGCTATGTCGAGACCGAAGAATTCGTCGCCGAGCTGACCGCCGCCCTGTCCTCGGTCGAGCGCCATTACGCGCAATTGTTCGAGCAGGCGCCGAACCTCGCCACCCCCGGCAATCTCGTTTTTACCGGTGTCGAGGACGATCCCGACACCCTCGAAACCTTGTCGCGGCTGGGCTTTAGCAACCCGAGCGGGGTGGCGGCCCTGGTGCGCGGCTGGCACCATGGGCACCTCAGGGCGGCGCGCAGCGAACGAGCGCGCGAGATCCTGACCGAGCTGGTGCCGGAATTGCTGGTGACCTTTGGCGCCACCCCGCATCCCGATGCCGCATTCCAGCGCTTCGACCGGTTTTTGGCGCAGCTCGCGGCGGGCGTGCAGCTCTTTTCGCTGTTTCACGCCAATCCCGGCTTGCTCGCGCTCGTCGCCGATGTGATGGCCGGGGCGCCGCGCCTCGCCGAGCATCTGGCGCAACGCCCGGCCTTGCTCGATCCGGTCTTGGCCGAGGGATTTTTTGCGCCGCCGCCGGATCGCTGCGCGCTGGCCACCGATCTCGGCCGGCTGATGGCGGCGGCGCGCGATTTCGAGGACGCGCTCGATGGGGTCCGCCGCTGGGCCGGCGAGCGCCGGTTTCAGATCGGCGTGCAATTGTTGCGCCGCACGCTCGACGCCACAGCAGCCGGAACGGCGTTGGCCGATATCGCCGAAACGGCGCTCGCCGCGCTGTTGCCGGCGGTCGCGGCCGAGTTCGCGCTCCGTCACGGCAGCATCCCCGGCGGAGCTTTAGCGATTGTCGGCATGGGCCGTCTCGGCAGCCGCGAGATGACGCTCGCCTCCGACCTGGACCTGATCCTGATCTACGATGCGCCGGCCGAGAGCGACGCCTCGAACGGGCCGCTGCCGCTCCCGGCCGCGACCTATTACGCCCGCCTCAGCCAGCGGCTGATCGCCGCGGTCACCGCGCCGACCGCCGAAGGCCGCCTTTACGAGGTCGATATGCGGCTGCGGCCGTCGGGCGCCTCGGGCCCGATCGCGTCGAGCCTTGCCGGCTTTGCCCGTTACCAGCGGGAATCGGCCTGGGCCTGGGAGCACATGGCATTGACCCGGGCCCGCCCGGTCGCCGGCGATCCGGCCCTTGGCGAGAGGATCGCCGAGACGGTCGCGGCGGTGCTGCGCCTGCCGCGCGATCCGCAGCGCCTCGTCGTCGAGGTCGCCGCTATGCGCCGCCGCATCGCCGCCGAGCACCGCAATCCGCCGCCTTATGATTTACGAAACCGGCGCGGCGGGCTGATCGACCTCGAATTTATCGTGCAGTATCTGATGCTGCGCCACGCCGCCGCTGCGCCGCAAATCCTGCGGCGCGGCACCGCCGCCGCCCTCGACGCCTTGGCCACCGCCGGTCTGCTGCCATCATCGGCGGCCGAAGAGCTGGGCCCTGCGCTCGCGCTCTTTCGCCAGGTCCAGATGCTGACGACGCTGATCGGCGACGGGCCGCCGGCGGCGGGAATCTTCTCCGAGGCCGATGCCGCCACCTTGGCGCGTGGCGCCGGAGCGGCCGATTTCGCCGGCCTCGACCGGGATGTCACCGCCGCCGCCCGGTGCGTTGCCGAGTGGCACGAGCGCTTGGTCGCCGCGCCCGCCCGCCTTGCCGCGCCGCCCGAGCCCCGGTGACCGGTCCCGGGCTCGACAAAGCCCGCGCGCGAATTTTCAGCGCGGGGCGGCGGCGAGGTTGCCGCCATCGACGGTGGCGAAAGAGCCGGTGGTGTTGCGCGCCGTCGCGAGCCCCAGAAACGCGTCGGCGACGTCTTCGGCGGTGACCTCGCGGCCCAGCAGGTTGCGCGCCATGTATTGCGCCTCGCTGATGCCGTAGGCGGCGGCGCGCGACTTGATGTAGTCGGGCGTCATGATGCCGCTGCGGATGCCGTCGGCATTGACCGCATTCGAGCGGATCCCGGCGCCGGCATATTCGAGCGCGTATTGCTTCATCAGGAAAAGGGTGGCCGCCTTGGGGAGCCCGTAGGGGCCGGCATTCGGCCCCTGGCTGACCGCCTGCCGCGACACGTTGAACAGCAAGGAGCCGCCGGTTCCCTGCGCCAGCATGATCCGCACCGCGTTTTGCGCAACGGTCTGGTGGGCAAAGAAATTCAATTCGAAGCTTTGCCGCAGCACCGCATCCTCGACCTCGCCGATGCGGCCCTGAAACGCGGCACCGGCGTTCGAGACGACGATATCGACCCCGCCAAGCCCGGCCGCGACCCGGTCGAAGGCCCGGCGCACCGAGCCCGGATCGGTCACGTCGCATTCGAGCCCGAGCGCTGCCCCGCCGAGCTTTTTGGCTGCCGCCTGCGCCGCCCCGCCGTCGATGTCGAGCAGCACGGCTTCGGCCCCGGCGCGGGCCAAGGCGCGCGCGGTCGCCAGCCCGATCGTGCCGGCGCCGCCGGTCACCACGGCGATTTGGCCTTGCAGCGGCTTCACCTCGCCCTGGCCGAGCTTCGCCTGCTCCAGCGACCAGTATTCGATGTCGAACAAATCGGCTTCGCCGATCGATTCGAAGCGGCCGATCGCTTCGGCGCCGGTCACCGTCTCGATCGTCGAGAGGGCGATATCGGCGGCAATCCGCGCATCCTTCGCGCTGACGCCGAGGCCGAACAACCCCAGCCCCGGCACCAGAATGACCCGCGGCATCGGGTCGAGCTCGCGTTTGGCGACCGTCTGGCGCGCGTTGTGGCGGGCGAAATAGGCGCGGTAGCCGGCGACGAATTGCTCGACCGCCTGCCCGACCGCCTCCCTGAAGACATCGAGCCGGCCGGCCTCGGGCGCCGGCACGATCAGCGGATGGTTCTTGGTGCGGATCGTATGGTCGGGGGTGGCGACACCGGCCTGCGCATAGCGTTCGAGCTCGGCCCCGTTGACATAGTCCAGCACCGCCGGGCCGGTGCGGAATTCGAGGACAAAGCGCTTGTAGGCGCCGGCCGTCCCCGGCGCCGCGATGGCGCAGGCGCCGCGCAGGATCGGGGCTGCTTCGGCCGCGCCGGCGACAGGACCCGGCAATCGCCCGCCGACAAATGTCTTGCGACAGCGCGCGAGCCGCTCCTCGGCCGCCGAAACCGCCGAGATCATCCGCTCATAGGCGCTCCGCGCGGTGTCGCCAAAGGTGAAGATGCCGTGCTTCAGCAGCACCAGCCCTTCGACCGCGGGATCCTGCTCGAAGATCTCGGCGGCCGCCTTCGCCAGCAGAAACCCCGGCATGATGTAGGGGACGAGACCCAGCCGCTTCCCGTAGAGCTCGGCGCAGCGCTCGGCGGCATCGGGCTGGTCGGCGACGCTCAACACCGCGGTCGAGTGCGTGTGATCGACAAATTTGTGCGGCAGGAAAGCGTGGAGCAGGGTCTCGACCGATGGGTTGGGGGCGCCCGGGTCGATCAAATTGGCGCGCTGCACCCGCACCATCTCCTCGTCGGAGAGCGCCGTCCGCGCGCGCAATTTGCGCAGAGGGCGCGAGGCGCACGGCCGGCAGTCCCGCCGGCTCGATCGCCGCCATGTCCCAGCCGCTGCCCTTGACGCACAACACTTCGGCCGCCTCGTCGAGGAGGTCTTTGATGACGGTTTTGACCGAGGTGTTGCCGCCGCCGTGCAAGACGAGCTTGGGATCGCCGCCGAGGAGCCGCGAGGTATAGACCCTCAGCGCCAGGTCGCGCGCCACGCCGCGCCCGGCATAATGCTCGACCAGCCGCTCGGCGTCGCTGTCGGACCACAGGCTCTGCATTGCCGACCCCCGGCTTGCTGACCATTCGGCCGATCAATGCAGCACCCGGCCCCGGCGGACAAGACCCCGCAGACAAGAGGCGATCTCCCCACCCCTCTCAACGGAGTGGAGAGACCACCATCAAAAAATCAGGCCGTCGTTGTAAAGAGGCGCATGACGGCGCCGCTAAAGCTGGCGCTGACCATCAGCAGCGCCGCGCCGACCGCGATAAAGCCGACCAGCGACAAGACCCACGAGGTCATAAAGATCAGCGACAAGATGCCGAGCACGATCGCCGCGACCCCGATCAGGACCTCCATGCCGCCGGCCGACGCCGACCCTTTGTAGGAGACGATCTGCACCGCTCCGGCGGTGGTGTTGGCAGTGGTCGCGGTTCTCGGCCGCATGCCGATGCCGCCATCGAGCAAGAGGGCGCCGCCGAACACGATCAGGGCCGCCGGAACCAGATGCGCGGCATTGATGCCGACGAGGGCGAGAATGCCGAGGATGATGCCGGCGATGCCGGTCAGGCAATCGACCATGACCTCGCTGCTCATCTCGGCTGGGACACCCGCAACGGCGCTGGCCGGCATCAGCCTGGCGGCTTCGGCCGCGCTGTTGAATGCCTGGGCCATCAGGCCGACGCCGATCACGATCGTGGTGATAGCCGCCAAGGTGCCGGACGAAATGCCGGCGAGCGCAATCACCGCGAGGACGATCGCCGCAATCCCGGCCACACCTTAGAATTGAGCGGAAGAGTTAACATTCAGCCTTTTGTCTGCGATTTTAATCCGAGAATGATTGGAACGACATTTCTATTCAAGGTTTTCCTTTAGGCATCGTCCGGCGTGTATCGCTCCTTTTTGAAGAGGCCGCGCTGGAATGCGAGATAGCTGTCCTTGGTCATCGCCGGCGCGAATTGGGCGAGGATTTCGCGGGCCGGCGCCGCGTCGTCCCACAGCAGGTCGATCGCCGTCATCGCCAACAGCTTGGCCGGGGTCAGGTAGGCGTGCTCGGGCTCGCTGATCCGCCAATCGGCGGCGTGGGCGCGGCCTTCGGCGGCGGCGACATAGGGATGGATCACCGGCATCAGATGCGCGAGGTCCCCCATATCGGTCGAGCCGGTGCGATGGCCCGCGGATCGGAATTGGCCCGGTCCGAAGAGCGCGGTGACATTGTCGCCGAAGACCCGGCCCATGCGAGCGTCGTTGCGCTGCGGCAAATAGCCGGGGATGGTGTGGATCTCGACTTCGGCGCCGATCGCCATGGCGCCGGCGCGCAGGCAGCGGTCGAGCTTGCGGTTGGCGTCGAGGATCGCCTCGAGCGAGCCGCCGCGCACAAACGTCTCCATCCTGACCTCGGCCGGCACCACGCTGACCGCGTCGCCGCCTTTGGTGATGATCGGGTGGATGCGGATCGTGTCCTTTTCCCAAAAGGTCTCGCGTTGATGGGCAATCGCCTGCATCGCGAGCGTTGCCGCGTTGAGCGCGTTGATGCCGCGCTGCGGCGCGCCGCCGGCATGCGCCGCCCGGCCGAGAAACCGGATTTGCTTGACCAACGCGCCGTTCGAGGACTGGCAATGGCGGCGCGCGGCCCGCCGCCGTCGAGCGCCCCGGTATGGATCATCATCGCCATGTCGATGTCGTCGAAATGGCCCTTGGCGACGAGCTCGGGCTTGCCGAGCATCAGCTCGATCTCGCCATTGGCGACACGCCCGAGCCGCTCCTCGACATCGATGAGCCCTCGGCCGGCACCGCGAAAAAGACGATTTCTCCGGCGAAATCCGCGGCCGCCTGCGCCTCGCTCAGCGCCAGCGCGGCACCCAGCATGCCGGCGATCTGGGCGTTGTGGCCGCAGCTGTGCGCCGCGCCGGTGACGGGGTCGGCGAGCGGGTGCTCGGAGGTGCGCAGGCTATCGAGCTCGGCGACGAGCGCGAGCCGCGGACCCGGCCGCCGGCCCTTGAGCCGGGCCTTGACCCCGGCCAGCGCCAGCCCGCCGCGCGGCGCCAGGCCGAGCGCGCCGAGCCGTTCGGCAACCAAGGCTGCCGTCCGCTGCTCGTTGAAGCCGGTTTCGGGGTGGCGCAGGATCGTTTCGCCGAGCCCGATAATCGCGTCGCCGTGCCGGTCCACTGCCGCGCACGCGGCGCGCTTCAGCTCGTCCTTGCCGGTCATTTTCGCCGCTCCGCCGCTGCCTGACTGCCAGACCCGCGCTCTCCAGACCCGCGCTCTATAGAAATCGGGCGCCGGCGGCAAAGCCAATTTTGCCTGCCCGCCGGCGGCGATCGCCCCTGTCTCCGCATCCTCGTCTGCTATCGTCAATTTTACGTCAATCTTAGTTGCAAAAATGCCGCCCTACGACCTCAGGACTCCGGCCATTACGTCAGTAAGACGTCAATTCTCGTATAGACGACGCACGGGATAGGCGCAGCTGTCGGGATGAAAGCAATCATCCATGGTTAAAGTAGCAATTAATCATTGACAATCTACTAAAGGAGGTTAGGATTCTCCGGGTCTTTTAGCGATCGGCTGCGGTGGGTTGCAAGGCCGCGGCGACCATCGGGAGCACCGCCATGACGCTGATCTATCCGAACATCGTCCCCGAAAACAATTTGCGCCTGCCCGACGCGCTGACCATCAAGCACGGCCCCGCGCCGCTGCTCGCCCGCTTCGTCCTCGAAGGCGACAAAGCAGCGCGCCGCATGGGCCTGCGCCTGCGCCTGCGCCACGACTTTCCGGCGCTGTTGTACTTGAACCGCCAAGAAATTGCGCGCGGCAGCTGGTTTCGGCTCGTCAACATGTTCAATCCTGAATGCAGCGATGTTTCACCCGAAAATGCATTTTGGGTTTCCGGCGAGGACGAGACTGGCGAGATTGTCGTCACCTGGGCCGGGCGCGTCTATTATTGGCCGGAAAGCAATCTGGCCGAGCAAGCCTGCGCGATGTTCTACGGCCGCGATGACGGGCAGCCATACCGGGTCGCCACCACGGAAGTCGATCAGATCACCGGCGTCGTCCTCAGCGCCGGCTCGGTATGGGTTCGCCCCGAACACCGAGGCAAGCAGCTCTCCCAGCTTTTTCCACGAATCGGGCGCGCTTACGCCTGCTCCCGCTGGCCGATAGACTGGACGATATCCTACGTCGCCCCGATCCTGGTCGAGAAGGGCGTGGCCGCGGGCTATGGGCAAAAGAACTTCGCGCACAGCATCTTCTATCCTGACTCGCCGTGGGGTGACCTTGAAGTGGTGGTCGCCTACACTGCAACCGCCGACATCTACCGCGACCTCACCGATTTCATGGCCAAGGAGTTACTCCCTGCCGACAATACAGAACCTGGCGCCGATTTTCTTTCCACTAATTTTGATAATGTGACAAATATCTCATCGGTCGGGGTCTTCCAGGGCAGTAGCAACCGTTCGTAGCGGACGACCCGCCTCGGCTTGCCGCTCTCTTCCTGATATTGAACAGATGCAGTGACCATATCATAACGAGGATGATTGGAGCTGGCGACGGACTTATAAAATTCCGAGACCCAACCGCCGAATTCCTTGTCTGGCTGGTTTTCAACTTTCTCGCCGATCGCCGCTACGTGATAGCTTCGGCCGAGCCAGTTATGCGCGTCGCCGATGAACCGAAAAATCGGGTCGCCCTCACGCGGGTCAACGCCGACCACCATTAACCCCGTCAAAAGCTGATGGCTGATCGCAAAAGAGATTACAGTTGGATCAAAAAGCCCGAAAGACATCCGCCATTTCTGGGCCAGCGGTCGCAGCGGGCTCGTATCGTTGCTCAACAGGTCCGAATAGTTGCGCAGCTCGACCGAAAATCGTTCGCTGGGTGGCGGCGCAGTGTCTCGAGCACACAGTTCAGATAGGCGCGTAATTGCTCGCTCTGCCGAGATCGTGATCTCCGAATGCCACGACTCGTCATAATGCTTGATCCGAAACAGCCTGACCGAGGACAATAATAGCTGCTGCTGGACCGCAAGCAGCGCTGGCAGCTCGACGTTGCGCGGATGGAGCTCGATCTCGATCACCGAGTCGCCGAGTGATTGAAATTTGACGAAGCCGAGATTCTTTATGGCAAACGCGATGGCATCATAATCGGGATCGGGATCACCCAATATGGCCAGGAACTCGGTGCTGTCGGGCAGCAGCCACTGTCCCCCGGACGTCACCAGCATCGTAAGTGGTTTCACTGAAATCCTCAAAGGTTGCATCGACCCTCGGATCATTCCTCCGTGGTTACAACAGTCCACTGCTCGAGTTAATTAATAGTAAATGCGAGCGCGTCGGCGGGATAGCTCGGCGACGGCCGAAGGGATTCGTTAACATTTGTGTGCATAATCGTATGTGAAAGGTCGCAATTGTCGCGTCTACGCTGTCGCGGCCAGCCGGCCAGCGCGCGTGGCGGGATATATCCCTGCATGAGGAGCGCGGTTACGGCTGACGCTGGCAGCCGCCCGGCGAACCGACTTTGCTGGCAGCGCGAAATGGCGCGGCTGCGGTAACAGTGGCACGGCTCTCGCGACAGCCGATCCGGATCGCGACCCGAGCCCGGCGGCACCCGCCGGCACCCCAGGTCTGACGTCCGGTTGACGTTCGATCGGGCGCTATTCTGACGTATTGACACTAAGTTAAGTCGGGCAGTGCTGCGCCTGATCGCCGAACAAAAGCTGGCCAGGGGAGGCACGACACGGCACGGTTTGTCAATCTGCTCGGCGCGGCACCGGCGGCATATCGCGACCGGCAGGCGAGCGGGGGGCAGGTCACGCAGCCCCCCGATGCCGCAGGCCGGAGCAGCCGACAGGCCCATTTGCGACCCGGCGTTTGTCGGGTCGCGCGCTCCAGCTCTTTCAAATGACAGGATTGCGCTCGGCAGTGCGGGAAGCGGCGCTCCCGCGATTGGCCGCCCGCGGGTCGGGCGAAGCCGGCGCGGCGGCAATCCTGCTGCTCCGCCCGGCGCGGCGGCGGGCCACCATCGGGTTGTTGATCGCGACGGCGATGCAAGCCTTCGACGCGACGATCGCCAATGTCGCGCTGCCGCAGCTCACGCGCTCGTTGGGGGTCGGCTTCGATCTCGGCATCTGGGTGATGACGAGCTATCTGTGCGCCTCGGCGGTGACCGCGGTCCTGACCGGCTGGCTGCGCCGCCGGCATGGCGCGCGCCCGGTCTTTGCCGGCGCAGTCGGCTTGTTCGTGCTCGCCTCGGTGGCGTGCGCGGTTTCGACCTCCGGCGTCGAGCTGATCGGGTTCCGCCTGGCCCAGGGCGCCGCCGCCGGGATTATCCAGCCGCTCGCTCAGGCGATCTTGCTCGACCTCCACCCCAAAGCCGCGCACGGCCGCATGCTCGCGATCTGGGGTGCCACGATCATGGCCGGGCCGATGCTGGGCCCGCTGCTCGGCGGTGTGATCACCGACCTTTCGTCGTGGCGCTGGATCTTTGCCCTGAACGTGCCGTTGGGCGCGGTCGCGGTGGCTGGGCTGCGGCAGCTCCCATCGCAAGCGGACCCGGCTGAAAGCACCTCGATCGACGGCATCGGCATCGTGCTCTTGGTTGCCGGGGTGGGCGCGCTGCAGCTCGGGCTCGAGCGCAGCATTGGCCGGCTCTGGCCGCCGCCGCCGGAGACCCTCGTCGCCCTCGCTGTTGCGGCGCTGGCGCTCTCGGCCATCGCCCTGCGCAGCCGCCGGGCCCGGTTCACATTGCTGCGCCTGGCGGTGCTGCGAAACCTCAATTTTGCCGCCGCGGCCGCCTGCAATTTTATGATCGGCGCGCTGCTGTTCACGACCATTGTCTTTTTGCCGGCGTTGAGCGAGGGGCCGCTCGGCTATGACGCGACCGACGCCGGTTTGATCATTTTTCCGCGCGGCGCCGCAACCATGGTGACGATGCTGGCGGTGCGCTGGCTGATCAATCGCGTCGATCACCGGGTCTTGCTCGGCTGCGGCCTGGTCCTCGCCGCCGCCGCGCTCGGTCTGATGGCCGAGCTGCCTCGAGCCGAGGCCGGGCCGTGGCTCGCCGGATGGAGCAGCCTTCAAGGTGTCGGGGTCGGGCTCGTGTTCACCCCGCTCAGCACGCTCGCCTTTTCGACCCTCCCGCCCGAGCTGCGCACCGATGCCGCCGGGCTCTATAATCTGATGCGACAGCTCGGCTGCGCCGCCGGCGTGGCGGCAATGACCGCGTTCTTGCAGACCCGCATCGACATCGGATTGGTCAAGCTCGCGGGAACGGCCCCCGGCGCCGCCGAGGCTTCGGGCGCGCTGCTCGATGCCGTCAAGGTGGCAGCCTATGCCAGCTCGTTTCGGGTGCTGGCGGTCGTCACCGCGCTGATGCTCCCAGCCATCTTTTTCTTTCGGCCATTGCGCCGCGAAACGGCCGGCGAGGCGGCATAGCGCTCGGCAGGTCTGACGGCGCCGGTCCGCCCGACCGGATCAGCGGGCTTCGATCCCGCCCGCCAACGCGATCGCTTGCTGCTCGGCCGCAGCCAGCTCTGCATGGGTCGGCAGCATGATGCGCACCGTCGTCCCCAACCCGGCGCGGCTGTCGATCGCCAAAGTCCCGCCATGCGCCTCGACCAGACCCTTGGTGATCGGCAGCCCGAGCCCGGTGCCGCCGTAATCCCGCGTCGTCGCGGGCTTTGCCTGGCCAAAGGGCTGCAGTGCCCGCTGCTCCTCGTCCGCGGTCATGCCGATCCCATGATCCTCGATCTCAAAAACGGCAAAACCCGGCCGATCGCCGGTGACCCGGATCGTCACGGCCCCTCCTTTACGCGAGAACTTCACCGCATTCGACAACAGGTTGAGAAATATCTGACGCAGCGCGCGTGGGTCGGCAAAGATCACCGCCTCGTCGGTCGTTAGATGCGAGACGATTTTAATATCGCGGCTCTGCGCCCGCTCGGCCATCATGCGCACCACATCGGCAACAACGCTGCCGATTTCGACCGCTTCGCTGCACAATTCGAGCTTGCCGGCCTCGATCTTCGACATGTCGAGCACATCGTTGATGATCGACAGCAGGTGCAGGCTGCTGGCGTGAATGTCGTTCATATACTCGAGATACTTATTGTTGCTTACCGGCCCGAACAGCTCGCTGCAGATGATTTCCGAAAAGCCGATGATCGCGTTGAGCGGCGTGCGCAATTCGTGGCTCATATTGGCCAGAAACTCGCTCTTGGAGCGATTGGCGAGCTCGGCCTCGCTGCGCGCCCGGATGATCTTGCGCTCGCCCTCCCGGATCTCGGTGATGTCCGAATAGATCGTGACGACGGCGCCGTCCGGCATGCTGCGCCGGCGGATTTGCAAGGTCCGCCCATCGGGGGTCGCGCGTTCCTTGACCGCCGGCACCAGGCGATAGAACTCGTCGAGCCGCCGGGCGACCTCGGCCCCGGGCTCGACATCGCCAAAATCGCCGCACTCCGCCTGTCGCGTCAGGATGTCTTTGAGCGAGGTCCCGAGAGCGAGGTCGGCCGGCAAATCGAGAAGCTCGCAAAACCGTCGATTGCGGGCGATCAGCCGGCCGCCGCGATCGAACACGCTCAGCCCTTCGCCGATATTTTCGAGCGTGCTCTGCAAGAGCGCGGTTTGCCGCGTCAGACGGCCTTCGCTGCGGCGCAGACCGGCCTCGGCGAATTGGCCCCGGCGCAGGGCGCGCGCGGCGAGCCAAGCGAGTGCTGCGGCGGTCGAGGCGAACAAGGCAAAACCGGTGCCCGAGGCGGTGCGCTCCTTTTCCCAGCGCCGCAGGATCTCGGCCCGGCTGCGCGCTGCCGTGACGCTCAGCGGCAGACCCGGGACGGCGCGGGACACCCGCATCGGCACATCATTTCGCAGCGGCAACGGCCGCCCGGCGGCGCCGCCAATGGCAACGCCGCCGCCGCCCTGGGGCGGAGCAATCGCCACACCGTCGTCGCGCGCGAGCGCAATCCGGGTCTCGCCGGTCGTCGCAATCGTGGCGAACAAATCGCTGAGGGCGGCGACGGACACCTCGGCGGCGACGACGCCGGCGATCGCGCCATGGCGCACCAACGGGCGGCTCACCATGATCGACCAGCCTCCGCCGCGGGCGCGCTGCGGCCCACCGATATAGAGGCGTGGCGTGCTTTCATCCCGCGGCACGGTAAAGAAGGCGGCGCCCGCGTAGCTCTGCCGGCCGGCCGCTTCGGGTGTCGCGCGGTTCGCCTCGCGGCCGGCATTGTCGAGGATCACGATATCGCTGACCGCCAGGCTTTGCCGATCGAGCTGGCGCAGCACGACCGTGATCGCGGGATCGTCGAGCGGCGCCGTTGGCAGCACCTGATCGAGCAGCTGCTGCACACCGGCCAGCATGGCGTCGATCTCAAACATCGAGCGCGAGGTGCCGAGCGCCGCCGAGCGCGCCATGCTGTCGAGCGCGGCCCTCGCATCGCGCAGGGTCTGGTGGTGGCCGCGCCATAAGGTCAGCGCCGTGCTCGCGGCGACGGCGGCGACCAGCGCCGCAGTCAACCAGATCACCACATGTTGCGGCCGGATCCGGCGCCATCCCGCGATCGAAAACAGCCGGCGACGCCAAACGCCGGCCGCGCTGCAGCGTGAGGCCCCGCCGCGCCACGGCCACCCGACAGGCAAAACCCCTCCTCCGCAGCCACGGCGAAAGCGCCGCGGCAACAATCGGCGGGTTCGGTTTATTTTTGTTGAAGACGAGCGCGGCGGCGCGCCGGATCAGTAGAGGTGGCAGGCGACCATATGGCCGGGGCCGATTTCGCGGCGCACCGGCGTCTCGCGCGAGCATTGCGCCATGGCATGCGGGCAGCGCGGATGAAACCGGCAGCCCGATGGCGGGTCGAGCGCGCTCGGCACCTCGCCGGCCAGCGCCAGCTTTTGGTGCCGGTCGTCCGGATGCGCCGGCAGCGCGGCGGTAAAGAGCGCCTGGGTATAGGGGTGCAACGGCTTGGCGCACAATTCGAGGCTGTCGGCCAATTCGACGATCCGGCCGAGGTACATCACGGCAATGCGGTGGCTGATATGCGCCACGGTCGCGAGATCGTGGCCGATAAAGAGATAGCTGACCCCGAGCGTCGCCTGCAAATGCTCGAGCTGGTTCATGATCTGCGCCCGGATCGACACGTCGAGCGCCGAGACCGCCTCGTCGAGCACAATGAGCCGCGTGTGCGTCGCCAGCGCGCGGGCGATCGCGATCCGTTGCCGCTGGCCGCCGCTGAACTCATGCGGGAACAGCCGCGCCAGATCGGGCTGCAAGCCGACCAGCTCGAGGACCTCGCCGACCCGCTCGGCGAGCGCCTGGCGCGACATGTCGGTATGGATCTGCAGCGGCTCGGCAATGATGTCGCCGACCCTCATGCGCGGGGAGAGCGAGCTGTACGGGTCCTGAAACACGACCTGGACCTCGCGCCGGTAGCGCATCAGCGCGGGCCCGCGCAGCTGCGTGACATCGGCGCCGTCGAACCGGATGGCACCCGCGGTCGGCTCCTCCTGCAGCAAGATCAGCTTCGAGGTCGTGGTCTTGCCGCAGCCGGATTTGCCGATCAGCCCCAGAGTCTCGCCTGCGGCGACAGTGAAATCGACACCGTCGACCGCCTTTACCCAGCCGGTCTTGCGCCGCGGAAAGGTGCCGGTGCTGACCCGAAAGTATTTTTGCACATCGTGCAGCTCAAGCAACGGCGCCGGCATACTCTTCCTTTGCATCCTGTTCGAGGAGCCAGCAGCGCGCGCTCCAATCCGCGGCAAAGGACCGGTCCACCGGCTCCTCGACGGCGCATTTCGGCAGGGCGTGCGGGCAACGCGGGTGAAAGGCGCAGCCGCCCGGCAGATGGGCGAGGTTTGGCGGCTGACCGGGGATCGCGTAAAGCGGCTCCTTGCTGCCGAGCTTTGGCATCGAGCCGAGCAGCGCGCGGGTATAGGGGTGCTTGGCGGTGCGGAACAGGTCGCGCACGCTGCCCTGCTCGACGATCTTGCCGGCGTACATGACCGCCATCCGGTCGCACATTTTGGCGACGATGCCGAGATTGTGGGTGACAAAGATCAGCGCGACCCCGGTGCGCTCCTGGATGTCCTTGAGCACGTCGAGGTATTGCGCCTGGATCGTCACGTCGAGGTTGGTGGTCGGCTCGTCGGCGATGATCAATTTCGGGCCGCCGGCCATGGCGATGGCGCCGACGACGCGCTGGCGCATGCCGCCCGACATCTGGTGCGGATATTCGCGCATCCTGACCGCGGGCGACGGGATGCGCACCGCGCGCAGCAATTCCTGCACGCGCTCGCGCAACGCGCGGCGGCGCAGCCCGCGATGGTAATAGGCGGGCTCGGCCACCTGCCGATAGATGCTGAACAGCGGGTTCAAGGACGCCATCGGGTCCTGCAGGATCATCGCGATCTGCCGGCCGCGGATATGGCGCAGCTCGCTCTGGCGCTTCGTCGTCAGCTCCTCGCCGGCAAATTCGATGCTGCCGCCGACGATGCGCGCCGCATTGGGCAACAGTCCCACGATCGACAGGCAGGTCGTGGTCTTGCCCGACCCCGATTCGCCGACGAGGCCGATCGTCTCGCCTTCGTCGAGGGTAAAGCTGGCCCGATCGACCGCCTTGACGACGCGGCTGCCGCCAAACGAGGCGTAGTAGGTTTGCAGGTCGGAAACCCGCAACAACGGCGCCATCGTGCGGTCCTTCGCCCTACAGATTGCGCAGCTGCGGATCGAGCCGGACCCTGAGCCAGTCGCCGAGCAGCTGGGTCGGCAAGACGACGAGCAGAATGCACGCGCCGGGAAGGACGGTCAGCCACCAATCGCCGACCATCAGCATCGAGCGTCCGTCGGCCAGCATCGAGCCCCAGGCCGGCTGCGGCGCCGGAACGCCGACCCCGAGAAAGCTCAACGAGGCTTCGGCGATGATGACGACGCCGATGGTCAGGCTGGCCAGCACCATCGCGGTGTTCAAGACATTGGGCAGGATGTGGTGCAGGATCACCCGGAACGGGCTGGCGCCGGCGATCTCGGCGAGCTTGACAAACTCGCGCTCGCGCAAGCTCAAGACCTCGCCGCGGATCACCCGCGCATACCGCGTCCAATAGACGCAGCCGAGGATGATCACGATATTCCACATGCTGGGGCCGACCATCGTCGCCAGAAAAAGCGCGAACACCAAGGCCGGCAGCGCCAGCCAGGCGTCGGTGATGCGCATCACCACCTGGTCGACCCACCCGGCGAAATAGCCCGACACGATCCCCATCGCGGTGCCGATGCTGCCGGCGACGACGGTGCCGGCGACGCCGACGATCAGCGACACGCGGGCGCCGAAAATCAGCCGGCTCAGCACGTCGCGGGACTGAAAATCGGTGCCCAGCAGCCAGCGCGTGCTGCCGCCCGGCATCCAGAACGGCGGCTCGAAAATCTTGGCGCCGGGGATCGGCTCGGTCGGGTCATAGGGCGCGATCCAATTGGCGAGCAGCGCCATCACGAAAAACGGCAGCAAGATCGCGATCGGCGCCAGCGGCAAATCGTGCGCCAGCTTCGCCCAGCGTCCGGCAACGCGGGCCGTGCGCGGAATGGCGGCGACGGCTACGACACTCGTTTCGTCGATCGTGGCCATGGCGCACCTATTTGGTCAGCCGGATACGGGGGTCGATCCAGGCATAGAGCACGTCGATCGCCAAATTGACGCCGACGATCATGATCCCGGCGAGCATGACGATGCCCTGCACCAGCGGGAAGTCGCGCTGGAAGATGCCTTCGTAGAGGAGCCGGCCGATGCCGGGCCAGGCAAAGATGACCTCGATGATGACCGCGACATTGACCATGATCACGAGGTTGACCCCGGCCAGGGTCAAGACCGGGATCAGCGCGTTCTTGAACGCGTGGATCGCGATCACGGCATAGCTCGGCAGCCCCTTGAGGCGCGCCAGCTTGACGTACTCGCTGCGCATCACTTCGAGCATGCTCGACCGCGTCAGGCGCAGCATTGAAGCGGCGAAATACCAGCCGAGCGCCACGGCCGGCATGACCAGGTGCCGCCAATCGCCCTGCCCGCTGGTCGGCAGCCATTGCAGCCACACCGAGAACACCAGGATCAGCACCAGCCCCAGCCAAAAGCCGGGGATCGACAGCCCGAGCAAGGCGACGATCTTGCCCGAATAGTCCCACCAGCTGTTGACCCGGACCGCAGAGATAATCCCGGCCGGGATGCCGATCAGAAACGAAATCAGCGAGGCGGCAAAAGCCAGCTCGAGCGAATTCGGCAGCCGCTGGAAATAAAGGAGGCTCACCGGCATCTCGTAATTGAACGAAGTGCCGAGCCTGCCGGTCGCGACGTTCTCGGCAAACGCCAGATATTGCACCGGCCACGGCCGGTCGAGCCCCCATTCGGCGCGCACCCGCGCCAAATCCTCGGGCCGCGCGCCGGGCTCGGCGAGCAGCGTCACCGGGTCGCCGGTCAGCCTGACCACGGTAAAGATCGTCAGGCTCAGGATGAACAAAGTGACGAAGGCGTAGATTGTGCGGCGGATGATAAACTGGCCCATCGCGGCGCCCCTCGCGCTATGCCGTCACTTGGCCGCCGACGCGGTTTCCTTGAGCTCGATATCCTCCCACGGGTATGCGTAGCCCGATGTGGCAAAGCTCGGGAACACGTCCTGCCATTTCGCCGCTTTGATCCGCGGTCCGATCGCGTTGACAAAGGCGTGGCGGAATACCGGCACAAAATAATAATTTTCGAGGATCTCCTTCTGGATCTCAAAGGCCAGCTTCTTGCGCTCGGCACGGTCGGCCGAGGCCAGGTACTTGTCGAACTTGGCGTCGAGCGCCGGCACGCAGTTGCGGTCCTTGCCGTTGAAGCCGCCGCAGCGCATAAAGCTGTCATACCAGTTCGACCAGGTGCCCCCGACCCGCGCGGCGTTGAAGATGATCTGCACCCCGGGCCACTCTTTGAGCCCGCCTTGCAGGCGCTTTAGAAAGACGCCGCGCTCCATCGTCTGCATCTTCGACTTGATGCCGATCGCCTGGAGCTGCGAGACGATGCGCTCGCCGCGCGAAAAGTAATCCGGCACCGGCGTCACCCAATCGACGTTGAAGCCGTTGGGAAAACCGGCCTCGGCCATCAATTGCTTGGCCTTGGCGATGTCGTGCGGCCATTTCGGCCACGGCATGCCCAATTCGACATCGTCGTTGATCCAGTTGCCGTCGGTCGTCCCCAGCCCGTCGCATTCGGCCTGGTTCATCGCGTCGCGATCGACCGCAAGGCTGATCGCCTGGCGCACCCGCTGGTCGTGGAACGGGCTCTTGGGGTTCTGGAAGCCTGGGAATTCGAGCCACCAATTGCCGGACACGACCGGCGCCAGCATCAGCTTGGGGTTGCTCCTGATCCGGCCGATCAATTCGCCCGGCACAAAATACATGATGTCGGCCTCGCCGCGCTCGAGCATCGCGACGCGGGTCGCCGCCTCGGGCACGCTCAGCATCGTGAATTCCTTGATGTGCACCGGGCGGTAGTAATCCTCGAACGCCTCGAAATCGAGCCGCACCCCGGGCTGCTGCGAGACGAGCTTGTAGGGGCCGGCGCCGATCGGCTTGCGCATAAACCCGGACTGCCCGACCTTTTCGTAATATTTGGCCGGGACCACCCAGCCGGCACCGCACACATTGCCGGTGCCCAAGAGGATCGGGAAATCGAGAAACGGCTGATTGAAGTGGAACCGCACCGTATGGTCGTCGACGATCTCGACCCCTTGGGTCTGCTTGTGCAACACCTCGGCCCAGGCGCCGTGGTAATGCTCGTAGCTCCATTTGACGTCGTCGGGCGTGACCGAAGAGCCGTCATGGAACTTGGTGCCGGGCCGCAATTTGAAGGTGGCGCTTTTGGCGTCCTCGGCAAAGTCGTAGCTTTCGGCCAGGGCCGGGTGGTCGTAATGCACCTCGCGGAAGTTTTTGATCAGCGCATCCTGCAAGGCAAAGATGAAATTGTCGGGGGAGGCGGTGCCGTCATGCTGCTGCGGGTCGAGCCACCGCGCGGCGATGTTGGTGTGCCACGCCAGCACCATCTTGCCCTTGGGGACGACCGTCGCCGCGTGCGCGACGCGCACAAAGGGGGCTCCCAGCGCCGACGTCGCCAGCGCCGTTGTCGCCAGCGCGCTCCGGAGCACCGTGCGCCGGGTCAGCAATGTCCTCGTCATCCTGTTTCCTCCTCTGTTCCAAAAATCGTTGCCGCTTTGCGGCTATCTTTTCTTTAGGGCTATGTCTTCCCAAGGATAGGCATAGGCCGTGGTGACCGTCGGGAACACGTCCTGCCACTTCTTGGCGTCGATCCGCGGTCCGAACGCCTGCATGGCAGCCTGCCGGAACACCGGCACAAAGTAGTAATTCTCCAGGATATCGCGCTGGATCTCGGTGGCGAGCTTCTGGCGCTCGGTGCCGTCGGTCGAGGCCAGGTATTTGGTGAACTTGGCGTCGAGCTCGGGCACGCAGTTGCGATCGCGGCCGTTAAACCCGCCGCAGCGCATAAAGCTGTCGTACCAGTTCGACCAGGTGCCGCCGACCCGCGCCGCATCGAGGATGATCTGCACGCCGGGCCACTCTTTGAGCCCGCCTTGCAGGCGCTTCATAAAGACGCCGCGCTCCATCGTCTGCATCCTTCCCCGGATGCCGATCGCCTGGAGCTGCGAGACGATGCGCTCGCCGCGCGAGAAATAATCCGGCAGCGGCGTCACCCAATCGACACTGAAGCCGTTGGGATAGCCCGCCTGCGCCATCAGCTCTTTGGCCTTGGCGATGTCGCGCGGCCATTTCGGCCACGGCAGGCCGTATTCGACATCGTCGTTGATCCAGTTGCCGTCGACCCGGCCGAGCCCGCCGGATTCGGCCTGGTTCATCGCGTCGCGGTCGACGGCAAGGCTGATCGCCTGCCGGACGCGCTGGTCGTGGAACGGGCTCTTCGGGTCTTGAAAGCCCGGAAACTCGAGCCAGAAATTGGCCGACACGACCGGCGCCAATGTCAGCTTCGGGTTGCTCTTGACCCGTTCGATCAATTCGCCCGGCACGTTGTACATGATGTCGGCTTCGCCGCGTTCGAGCATGGCAACCCGCGTCGCCGCCTCGGGCACGCTCAGCATCGTCAGATCTTTAATGTGCACCGGCCGGTAATAGCCGTCGAATGCGGTGAAATCGAGCCGCACCCCCGGCTGTTGCGAGGCGAGCTTGTAAGGGCCGGCGCCGATCGGCTCGCGCATAAATCCGGACTGCCCGACCTTTTCATAATATTTCGCCGGCACCACCCAGCCGGCGCCGCACACATTGCCGGTGCCCAAGAGGATCGGGAAATCGAGAAACGGCTGGTTGAAATGAAATCGCACGGTATGGTCGTCGGCGATCTCGACACCCTGCGTGTTCTTGTGCAAGAGCTCGGCCCAGGCACCGTGATAATGCTCAAAGCTCCATTTGACGTCGGCGGGCGTGACCGGCGACCCGTCGTGGAACTTGGTGCCCGGCCGCAATTTAAAGGTAGCGCTCTTGGCGTCTTCGGCGAAAGTGTAGCTTTCGGCCAACGCCGGATGGTCGTAATGCACCTCGCGGAAATTCTTGATCAGCGCGTCGTGCAGCGCAAAGATGAAATTGTCCGGCGACGCGGTGCCGTCATGCTGCTGCGGGTCGAGCCAGCGTGCCGCGATATTGGTGTGCCAGGCCAGCACCAGCTTGCCGTCGGGGACCACCGTCGCTGCCCGCGCGCCGCGCACCATCGGTGCGGCGAGCGCCGTCGTCGCCAGCGCCGACCGCAACAAGGTCCGCCGCGTCAACCTCGTGCCTGCCACCTGGTTCCCTCTCTGCCGGCGGAATCAGCGATCGGCGGCGCGAGGCCGCAACCGGGGCCGCCCGCCGCTGTCGCGAGCTTCGCGACGGTCAGACATTTGCATCGCACGCCCAGTCCGCTGCCGGACCGAGCGGCCTGTCTTGTTCATTGCGGCCTCCCAATCGGCGGCAAGCATAGGACCCGGTCGGCGCGCTGTCCAGGCACGTCATTTTGCTGACAGGCGCCGCGCCGCCGGCTGGCGGGGCAAAACGGCACGGCGCGGGCAGCTTGCAATCGATCGAGGCGCAGTCCAGCCTCCGCGCTGGCGGGCTCCCCCCGCCGATTTCTTCGGGGCGGCGATGAAGGTCTCGTATTTCGAGACGGCGCGCTATCGGGCGCCGCAGCGATTGCCGGCCGAATGGCCGGTGCCGCCCGATGCCTATGACCGCGCGGCCGGCGAAGCTGCCTATCGCGGCATGGTCGAGCGTGTGCAGCTGGTCGAGGCGCTCGGCTTCGACTGGGTCAGCGTTTCCGAGCATCATTATTCGCCGCACCGGCTGACCCCCGCCCCGATCGTTTCGGCCGCACATCTGGCAGCCGCTTCACGACGCATAAAGATCGCGGTGCTCGGCCCGATCGTGTCGCAGGGCAACCCGGTCCAAATCGCCGAAAATCTGGCGATGCTCGACAATCTGATGCCGGGCCGCCTCGTCGTCGGGCTGCTGCGCGGCATCACCGGCGAGTACCTGACCTATGGGTTGAACCCGGCCGAGGCACGCGAGCGGACGAGCGAAGCCATGGAGCTGGTGCTCAAAGCCTGGACCGAGCCGCAGCCTTTCGGCTGGCAGGGCCGCCATTTCCATTTCCGCACGGTGTCGGTATGGCCGCGCCCGGTGCAGCGGCCGCACCCGCTGACCTATGCGTTGGGCACGAGCCGCGAATTCTGCGACCTCGCCGCGCGCCACCGTCTCGGCCTCGGCGTTTCCTACGCCCCGTTCGACATTATCGCCAAGGCGACCCGCTATTACCGCGAGGCCTGCGCGCGCCACGGCTGGCAGCCGATGCCGGAGGATATCGTCTACCGCGCCAACATCCTGATCGCCGAGACCGACGCCGAGGCGCAGCAGCTATTGGCGGCGCAGCGCCGGGCGGCCCAACCTTTCCCGCTGCGCCCGCCGGTCCGCGATGCCCTATTACAACTCGACCATCGCAATGTCGCCGGCGAAACGCGCACCCCCAATGTCGGCGGCGTGCTGCCGACCAACTTTGTCGGCGCCCCCGATACAGTGGTCGCGCAAATCGCACGCTGCCGCGAAGAGGCGGGGGCCGGGATCATCGACCTCCTCTTTCAAGCGCCCGGGCCGGCCAGCCCCGACTTCCTGACGCGCTCGCTCGACCTCTTCGGCAAAAAGGTCCTGCCGCGCATCCGCGACATCTGACCCAGGCGGGCCGCCGCCGCGGCGCAACTTTATCGAAGCTGCACTAAGCGCGGCCCTGGCGGCGCCGGCGCATGCCGATCGCGCCTGCCGCGCCCAGCGCGAGCAAGCTCAACGCGCCCGGCTCGGGTGCGGCGACCGCACTCCCCGCGGTGAAAAAGCGGGTGTCGGCGCCGGGCGCGCCGGTGTCCGGCCCGGGGCACGAAAACGACGCGCATTCCCAGGACTGGGACAAGACGATCGGATCGACCCCGGACGAATCCAGCGAATTCTCAAACTCGATATGCAATGTCAGATCGTAGGTCGCCGAATGAAGCTCGACGCCAAACGCCGGCGGAGAGCCCGGCACGATGTTGGTCGGGTCCGAATACGAATAGGCATGTCCGCCGAGCAGCGTGCCACCCGTGCTGGCGACGGTGACCGGCCCGACCAAATAACCGTACGGCCCGATCGTGAACGACCCGGACACGCTGCCGCCATCGTCGAGAGTCGCGTTTTGCAAAACCCAGGTCGTCGGCAACGCATAGGCCGGCGTGGCGGTCAAAGAGGCGCCGCCGGCAATGGCGGCAAAAGCCAAAACCCCGCCAGCCAATCTGCGCATTTTCATTGGGTGCTTCCTCGAAATGGCGCGAGCCGTCGAGCCACGCCGTGAAGTTTGGTTAAAATTTGAAGAAAATTACTGAATTTCGCGGCAGTTGCGACGCAGGGTTGCCTATATCGACTGGGGGGGATATACGGCGCTGCTTGTCGCTTGTCAAGCTATAGGCCGAAAAGCGCGCGAGGCGCTGCCCACGGTCAGAAGCGCGGCGCTTCCCGGCTGCCGGCTATGGCACTCGCTCCCGACGCAGCCCGCCTTCTGTTTTGCGCCGTCGGGACGCGCCATCGGCAACATCCTGTTCGGCGTGGCTCCGCCAGGCTGCCGGGACCCGACAACGATGGTTATCGCCGCATGATGCCGGCGGTGCCGCCCGGGTCGTAGCCGACGGCGACGCGGACATCGACGACCGAGACCCTGCCGGAGCGCACCGCGGCGACCGCCTCGCTCAGCGCCGCGACGAGCTGTTTCGGGTCCGCCACCGGGCCGATGCCGACACAGCCCTGGCCACGCGCCAAGGTGGCGAGGTCGATATCGGGATCGCGGATCGACTGGCCGATCCAGCGGTTCTCAACCGGCCGGCCGCGGTCGCGCGCGACCCGCTCCTGGTGCAATTCATCGTTGAAAAACGAGCGGTTGTTGGCGATCACGACCAAGAGCGGGATCGAATTGTGCACCGCGGTCCACAGCGCGGTGACGCCCATCAGGAAATCGCCGTCGCCCAAGATAGCGACCGGCAACCGGTCGCTGCCGGTGTCGCGCAACGCCAGCGCGGCGCCGACCGCCATTCCCGGCCCCGAGCCGATGCCGCCGCCGCCATCGGCGCCGAGAAAATCGAGCGGATGGCGAAACTCCCACAATTGCTCGCCCCAGGAGAGCGGCAGCCGGATCATCGAGGCCGGCAATCCGGCCAGCGCCGCCTTTAGCGCCGTTGCCAGCAGCGGCACCTCGATGATCCGGGCGGTGTCGAGCGCCGACGCGGGCGGCGGCGACCGCGGCGCGCGCGATGCCGGCAGCGGCGGGGCGGTGGGCCGCAATCCCTTGACCGCGGCGAGCAAGGCTGGGACCGCGGCGTCGGCCTCGGCCAGCAGATAGACGTCGGTCGGCGGCAGGCCCTGGTAATCCATGCTCCAGCCATTGTGCGCATATTGGTCGGGCGAGACCTGGATCACCTTCCCCGCCGGCGCTTTGCCGCGGCAGGCGGCCTTCAACGTCCCGGCGAGGTCGATCCAATCGAGGCTCAGGATCGCATCGGCCGCCGCGACGAGCTCGGCGCCCTCGGGATTGAGCGCTGTCGCCGGGCCGGCGGCGTGCAGCGGGTGGTCGGTCGGGAACGCGGCACCAGCCTTGCGGTCGGTCATGACCCGGGCACCCACCGCTTCGGCCAACGCCACGCGCCGGGCCCAGGCCTCGGGGTCGCGCGCGGCGCGGCCCATCAGCATGACCGGCCGCTCGGCCCCGGCCAGCAGCTCGGCGGCCCGGCAAATCAGCGCGCCGCCCGGCTCGGGCGAGACGGGCGGGGCAAAGCGTGCAATGTCGGGCATGAGAGGCACCGTCTCGATCTCATCCTCCTGCAGGGCGACGTCGAAATTGAGGTAGACCGGCCCGCGGGGTGCCGTTTGCGCGATCATATTGGCGCGCAGCACTGCCTCCTGCGCCGCCCCGATCGAGGAGGGCTGGTCGTCCCATTTGATAAAATTGCGGATCAAGGCACCCTGGTCGCGGGCGGTGTGGATCCATTCGATCCAGGGCCGGCGCCGGGTTGCGTCGAGCGACCCGGTGGCGCCGAGCACGATGACCGGGACCCGGTCGCACCAAGCGTTGAAGATCGCCATCGTCGCATGCATCAGCCCGACATTGGCGTGGACAAAGACGAGCAGCGGCCGCCCGGTGACCTTGGCCCAGCCATGCGCCATCGCCACCGCACTCTCTTCATGCAGGCACAGCAGCATGCGCGGCCGGGTATTGCCCAGATGGTTGACCAGGCTGTCGTGCAAGCCGCGATAGCTCGCCCCCGGATTGAGCGCCACATACGGGATGTCGAGCGCCCGCACCGCCGCGGCGATCGCGTCGCTGCCCCAGATCCGCGGCGACGGCGTGCTCGGCACCGGCCGATCGATCTCGTTTCCGACGGCCGCGGCGGGCCTTTCAGCGGCGATGTCCATGGCGCTCCCTCCCCAATCTGGCAGGCTCGCGGAATTACGCCGCAATCCGCCCCGGCCGGCAAGAGCGGCCGTGCGATGATCGTGCGACCTGCGCGGCTGGAAGCGGATCGCGGGATCGGCGATAATCCGAGGGCACGCCGCGCTTCCTGGAGCGCGAGCGAAGGGGGCGAGAATGCCGATCCGGCCAAAGCGCGTCATTCCGCCCGTCTTCCACCTGGTGCTGATCAAGCCGACCCATTACGACGATCGAGGCTATCCGATCCGCTGGGTCAAGGCGGCGATCCCGTCGAACACCTTGGCCTGCCTCAACAGCCTTGCCGAGGATGCCGACCGCCGCCGTGTGCTCGGCGGCGATGTCGAGATCCGCCTCCACACCTTCGACGAAACCAACCAGCGCGCCCGGCCGCGGGATATCATCCGCGCGATCCGCAAAACCGGCGGGCGGGCGCTGATCGGGCTCGTCGGGGTCCAGTCGAACCAGTTTCCGCGCGCCGTCGATCTCGCGCGCCCATTTCGCGCCGCGGGGCTCCCGGTCTGCATCGGCGGGTTCCACGTCTCCGGCTCGCTCGCGATGCTGCCGCAGATGCCGGCTGAGATGGTCCAGGCCCAATCGCTCGGCATCTCGTTTTTCGCCGGCGAGGCCGAGGCCGGCCGTCTCGACCAGGTGATCCGCGACGCCTGGTCAGGCGCGCTTCAGCCGATCTACAATTTTATGAGCGAGCTTCCCGGCCTCGAAGGGGAGCCGCCGCCGATGCTGTCGCCACGTCACATCCGGCGCATCTCGGGCTCGCTGTCGAGCCTCGATCTCGGCCGCGGCTGCCCCTATCAATGCTCGTTCTGCACGATCATCAACGTCCAGGGCCGCAAGAGCCGGTCGCGCACCGCCGACGACCTCGAACGTGCAATTCGCGACAATTACGCCCAGGGCATCCGGCGGTTCTTTATCACCGACGACAATTTCGCCCGCAATCGCCATTGGGAGGCGCTGTTCGACCGGATGATCCGGCTGCGCCAGGGCGAGGGGCTCAAGCTCGGCTTTACGATCCAGGTCGACGCCTTGTGCCACCGCATCCCGGGCTTTATCGAAAAGGCGGCGCAGGCCGGGGTGCGCCGGGTCTTTATCGGGCTCGAAAACATCAACCCCGACAATCTGATCGCGTCGAAAAAGCACCAGAACAAGATCACCGAATACCGCGTCATGCTGCAGCAATGGCGCGAGCACGGGGCGATCACCTGCGCCGGGTACATCATCGGCTTTCCCGGCGATACCAAGGCATCGATCCTGCGCGACATCGACATCATCAAGCGCGAATTGCCGCTCGACATCCTCGAATTGTTCTATCTGACGCCGCTGCCGGGATCGGAAGACCACAAGAATTTATGGCAGGACGGCGCCTGGATGGATGCCGATTTGAACAAATACGACCTCTATCACCGGGTGGCGCACCATCCGCGCATGAGCGACGGCGATTGGGCCGAAGCCTATCGCGCCGCTTGGGCGAGCTTTTACAGCTTCGACCATATGCGCATGGTATTGCGCCGCGCCGCCGCCAACCCCAATGGCCGGCCGCACACGACCTTGACGACACTCTTGTGGTTCAAATTGATGACGATGTTCGAAGGGGTCCACCCGCTCGAAGGCGGCGCCTTTCGCCGCAAGGCGCGGCGCGAGCGGCGCTACGGATTGCCGCGCGAAAGCCCCTTTGTGTTCTACCCGCGCGAGGCGGCGGAGATCGTCGTCAAGACCGCGCGCTATTGGGCGGTCTATCGCCGCGCCAAGACGATCTTGAAAGAGGTCCTCGCCACCCCCGACCGCTGGACCTACAGCGATTTGTCGATCATGCCGCCGCTGGAGGACGAGTTCGACGCCCTCGACCTCTACCATGCGACAAACGGCGGCGAGGCGGCGCTCGCCCGCATGCGCCGCGACGACCGGCTGCGCGCCAAGGTCGGCTGACGGCCGGCGGCCATGAATGGACGCCGGCCGCGCCTCATCGCGCTCGCCTTGCTGCTGCTCGGCGCCGCGGCTGCCGGCGAGGCCAAACCCCCGCGACTGTGCTTTCTAATGGATGGCACCTGACGGATCAAACCCGCCTTGTCCATGCCGGCGCAGGCCGGTACCCACGGTTGAAATGGATCCCGGCCTTCGCCGGGAAGACGGGAACGGATTCAACTGTCTGGTTAGTACCACTAACGTTCGATCCCGGCACCTTGCAGCACCGCTTGCCGGCCTATGACGGGTTTTTCGACGGTCTGCGCGAGCACGGATATGTCAACATCGACATCGCGTATCTGTCGGCCGACAACAACGGCGGCCACTATCCGGCGCTGCTCGATCAATGCCTGCATCTAGAGCCCGATGTCATTGCGGTCACGACCGAATATCCCCTCTCCGCCCTTGGGAGCGGAGAGGTCGGGGTGAGGTGGGGGAGCGCTCTGGGCCGGCTTTCGCGGAGGCGACGAGAAAGGCAAAGGACCGGGCGGTCAGAAATCGAGGTCGGCATAATGAGCGGGCGGCGGCACGCCGGGGATGTGGTCGGCGAGGATCGGGCGAAAGCTCGGCCGCGACTTGATCCGCGCATACCATTCCTTGGCCGGCTCGTGCGCGTCCCACGGCACGTCGCCCAAATAGTCGAGGCTCGACAATTGCGCCGCGGCGGTGATGTCGGCGATCGAGAAATGGTCGCCGGCGAGCCAGCGCCGGCGCTCGATCAGATAGCCGATATAATCGAGATGGTGCGGCAAATTGGCGTGGCCGGCGCGAATCGCCTGCGAGTTCGGCTGGCCGTGCCCGAGAAAGCGCTTCATCATCTTTTCGCCGAGCAGATTATCGGTGACCTCGAGGCTCATCTTGGTGTCGAACCACGCGGTCAGCCGGCGCACCTCGGCGCGGTCGATCGGGTTGATGCCGATCAGCATCTTGTCGCGATAAACCTCGTCGAGATATTCGACGATTGCCGCGGTATCGGCCAGCACCGTGCCGTCCGCCTCGATCAGCACCGGTACCTCGCCGGCCGGGTTGAGCGCCAAGAACTCGGGCCGCCTTTCCCAGATCTTCTCGGCCTTCAGCGTAAAGTCGAGGTTCTTCTCCCGCAGGATCACCCGCACCTTGCGCGAGGCGGGCGAGAGCCACTGATGATAGAGGACGCGCATCGCCCGATTTAACCGATCGCGCCCACCGGAACAACGCCCGATCGCACCCCGCCGCCGAACTTCGCAGCGCTGGCGCAAAGGGAGGGCGAGCGAGAATATCCGGCACCCTTTCGAGGCTTCACTGTCGCGCAGCGATCTCGGAGGGAGCGGCCACGTTTACAAATTCAGTGCTGCCTGAACGCTTTGGCAAAGCGGGCCGCTTCCTCGAAGCATTGGCGGGGCCGATGCCGCGCATCTTCGCTCGCGCCCGGCCTTAGCCGGGGCTTGCTGTCAGGTCCGGCCGGCCGGCCGTTTGAGAAACGGCCGAGTTCCGGCTAGGAATCAAGGGACATCGAGCTCTTGGCCCTGATCCCTCTCGTTCTCGCGCGCGAATCAGGCGGCGTCGGGCTTTTGGTCGCGCGGGCGGACATAGGCGACCGCTGCATGCTCGGCGCAATAGGGCTTGCCGGGCAACGGGCGGGCGCCGCAAAAGCGGAAGCTCGGGTCGTTTGGATGGCCGTAGGGCCACAAGCAGCTCGGCCCGGTGAATTCAAAGACGTTGCGCCCCGGCGGCGGCTTTGGCACCGGCTCGCGCCGCGTCATCGAATTCCTGTGCAGCCGGCCGATGACGGCGTTTTTGGTCAACCCCATGCGCCGGCCGATCTCGGCGGTCGGCAATCCTTCGGTAAAAAGCTGCGCCAAGCGCTCGACGCGCTCGCTCGTCCAGGTGACTTCCATGGTTCCCCCGCATTCTGTGGACGGCCCCTCCTCCGTCCACAAAATACGGTATCATCTATAGGCGTCGCTGCCAACAGGTATCTATTAGTGGTGTTAAAAAAGTTTCACGAGCCGGCCGCCGCGACGACCGGGCGCTCAGCGCGCCATGCCTTCGGCTCCGGCCGGCACGTCGTAGAAGGCGAGGGTCATCGACACCATGCTGTAATAGCCCATCAGGCAGATCACGTCGGTGATGCCGACATGGCCCAGCGCCTCGATCGCGCGATCGTAAAGACCCTTCGACGCCCAGCGCGAATTGGCGAGGCAAACCGCCATCTCATAGACGACCTGCTCGCGCGTGTCGGAAAACGAGGTCGGCAGGCCCGACAGCATCGCTTCGACCTTGTCGGCCGGCAGCCCCGCCGCCTTGGCCGCGCGCTCATGTGCATTCGTCGGGTAGATCGAATGGAATTTGCTGTTGATGATGACGACGGCGATCTCGCGCTCACGCTCGGAAAGCGAATAGCCGGTGCGGAAATGCGCGCCGAGCGGCCCCGCCGCCTTCGCCAGCTTCGGGTTGTGCACCCAGATTTTAGTCGGTCCAGGGAGCCGCCCGCGGGTCTCGATCAGCGAACGGTAGCCGTCCTGCTGCTCGGGCGTCATCCGGTCGTAGGGGATCTCGGCATAGCGGCCAAAGGTCGGGGTCTCGGGCATTTTCGGGTTTCCTTTCTCGGGGTGGATCAGCGAACGAGTGTTTCAGCGGGCGATGCCTTGGGCGCCGGCGGGCACATCGTAGAAAGCCAAGGTCATCGACACGCTCGTATAAAAGCCCATCAGACAGATCACGTCGGTGATGCCTTGATGGCCGAGGGCGGCGACAGCGCGGTCGTAAAGCCCGTTCGCAACCCAGCGCGAATTGGCGAGGCAAACCGCCATCTCATAGACCACTTGCTCGCGCGTGTCGGAGAACGCGGTCGGCAGGCCCGACAGCATCGCTTCGACCTTGTCGGCCGGCAACCCCGCCGCCTTCGCCGCGCGCTCATGCGCATTTGTCGGGTAGATCGAGCGCCATTTGCTGTTGATGGTGACGACGGCGATCTCGCGTTCCCGCTCGGAGAGCGAGTAGCCGGTGCGGAAATAGGCGCCGACCGGCCCCATGACCTTCGCCAATTTCGGGTTGTCGAGCCAGATCTTGTTCGGCCCGCCGACCTGCCCGCGGGCCGCGACCATCGCGCGATGGCCCGCCTGCTGCTCGGGTGTCATCTGGTCATAGGGAATTTCGGCATAGCGGCCAAAGGTCGGCGTCTCGGGCATTTTTGGGTTTCCTTCCCCGGGTCGATTACCGCTTCATCCTGCAACAGCCGCGCGCGCCCTGTCGATACGCGCGCACGCCGGGTCGATGCGCGCGCACGCGCTGGCCTTGCATCGGACGCGGGCGTAGTCTCGCCAACGAAATCCGCCCTGTGGGAGTGGCGTGATGGGAGCGCGTAGCGGGAAGCAATATCTGGCGGGGTTGCGCGAGCAGGAGCGCGAGGTTTGGCTCGGCGGCGAGCGGGTGCGCGATGTCACGGCGCATCCGGGGCTCGCGGGCGGGGCGCGCGCGATCGCCTCGCTCTACGACATGCAGTGCAGCCCCGAACATCGCGAGGCGATGACCTATGTCTCGCCTTCGAGCGGCGAGCGGGTCGGGCTCTCCTTTATCGTGCCGCGCACCCGCGAGGACCTCGAAAAACGGCGCGCGATGATGCTGAGCTGGGCGCGCACCACCTGCGGCATGATGGGCCGCTCGCCCGACTTTATGAATGTTACCTATTCGGCCTGGGCCGGTGCCGCCGATTTCTTCGGTCAGGGCGGCCATCCCGAATTCGCCGACAACATGCGCCGCTATCACGAATACCTGCGCGAGAACGACATCTGCCTGACCCATTCGCTGATCAACTTGCAGCGCAGCCGCACCGTCTCCGGCGCCTTCAACCTGCAGGAAGGGACGGCATTAGAGGTCGTGCGCGAAACCGATGCCGGCATCGTCGTGCGCGGCGCCCGCATCCTCGCCACCTTGGGGCCGCTCTCCGACGAGATCGCCGTCTATTCGCCGCGCATGGGCCGTCACACCGAGGGGCACAGCCCGTTCGCGCTCTCCTTTGCGATCCCGTGCGGCGCCAAGGGGCTGCGCTTCCTGTGCCGCGACAGCGTCGATCCCGGCGGCGCGCATTTCGACCACCCGCTCGCCACCCGCTTCGAAGAGATGGACTGCATCGTCTTTTTCGACGACGTGCTGGTGCCGTGGGAGCGGGTGTTTCTGCTGGGCGATGTCGACCGGCTCAACGCCACCGCCAACATCACTCATTCCTCGGTGCATTCGGCGCATCAGGGGGCGGCGAAAAACCTCGCCAAATGCGAGTTCGTGCTCGGCGTCGCGTTGCTGATGACGCAGACCCTCGGGCAATGCGCACCTGCCGCATGTCGAGGAGCGCATCGGCGAATTGATGCTGACGACGCAATTGACCCGCGCCTGCATGCGCGCCGCCGAGGCCGACGCCGAGCTCGACGAATGGGGTGTCATGACCCCCGACCCGCTGTTGGCCGAAAGCCCGCGCAACCTCTTTATGACCGCCTATCCGCGGATGATCGAGATCATCCAGCTGCTGGGGTCGTCGAGCTTTCTGCTGACGCCGAGCAAGGCCGATTTCAAAGGCCCGCTGGGGCACGACATCGAGCAGTTTCTCGCAACCAATTCGACCGGGGCGCTCGACCGGGTCAAGCTCTTCCGGCTCGCCTGGGACCTCGCCGGCAGCGCCTTCGGCAGCCGCCAGGTGCTGTACGAGCGTTTCTTTGCCAGCGACCCGTTGACGCGGGCGCGGGCCATCGCCACCATTTACCCGAAACAGGAAGTCATGGATCGCGTTCTCGACTTTCTCGGGCGCGACGACGACCATTTGTGACGGAGGAGCCGAGGATGACCGTCAAGCCGAAGTATTTGGGCCACGTCAATGTCTTTGTCCGCAACGCCGAGCGTTCGAAAAAATGGTACGAGGACGTGCTCGGCCTCCATACCTACGAATACCGGCCGGGCTGGGCCGCCTTTATGTCGGCCGACCGCGAGCAGTCGCACGAGGTGGCGCTGATGCAATTGGGGCCGCAGGCGCCGTTGCAGGAAAAGGGCCAGGTCGGGCTCAACCATATGGCCTGGCGGCTCGACAGCCTCGACGACCTGAAAGAGTTCTACGACCACATCAAAGAGATCGGCGTGCCGATCGGCCGCGTCGCCGACCACGGCATCTCGCTCGGCATTTATCTCAAGGACCCCGACGGCAACGGCGTCGAAGTCTATTACGAGATGCCGCGCGCCGAATGGCCGCGCGAAGACCATGTCTTCACCCGCGAATTGATGGGCGAGGGCCGCTTCCCCGGCCCGTGGGACACCGAGCTCGCCGCCCAGCGCGCCGCCGCGGATTAGTGCTTCGAGACGCGCCCATTCGGGCGCTCCTCAGCATGAGGCAGTCTCCCTCGTCCTGAGGAGGCCCGGAGGGCCGTCTCGAAGGGCGCGGGCTGCGCCTCAAACCACCCCGTCGCGGTGCAGCGCGTCGACCTCGGCGGGGCCGAGGCCGAGCCAATCGCCGAGCGCTTCCTGTCGTGTGCTCGCCGAGCAAGGGTGCCGGCTTCACCGGCGCGGGGGCGCCGTCGAAACGCACCGGCCAGCTCGTCATCGGCATTTGCCAGTCGCCGTGGTGCATCGTCTGCAGGATGCCGCGATCCCAGAAGCTCTGCTCGTTGGTCAGCTCCATCGAATCGAAGACCGCACCCGCCGGCACGCCGGCGCCCGAGATCAGCGCCATCGCCTCTTCCTTGGTGTGCTGGCGGGTCCATTGGGCGATGATTTCGTTGACCTCGGCCTCGCGCTCGACCCGCGCCGACGGATTTTTCGTAGCGCGGATCGCCGATCAGCTCCTCGCGCCCGATCAATTTCAACAGGCGCGGCCAATGCTCGGGGTTGGCGCGGCTCGTCAACAGATAGACATAGTCGTTCGGGCCGCCGGGCTTGCACGCAAAGATGCCGCTGGGCGCGTTGCCGCCGGCCGGGCGGCGCGGGGCAGCCGCACCCGATTGCGCCTGCCGGATGAACATGCCGCGGCTGTAATGCATGACCGAATCCTGCATCGCCCACCTGCAGCCGCCGGCCCTTGCCGGTCGTGTTGCGCTCAAAGAGCGCGGCGACGATGCTGAACCCCAGCAGCATGCCGGTGCCGGTGTCGCCGATCGTCGGGCCGGGCTTCACGGGCTTGCCGCCGGGCTCGCCGGTGATGCTCATCGCCCCGCCGCAAGCCTGCGCGATCGGGTCGAAGCAGAGCCCGTTCTCGTACGGGCTGCCGGCGCCAAAGCCTTTGACCTGGGCATAGACGATGCGCGGGTTCAAGGCGCTGACGACGTCGTAGCCGAGGCCCAGCTTCTCGATCGTGCCGGGGCCGAAATTCTCGGTGAAGACATCGGCCTTCTTGGCCAGGTCCTTGACCAAAGCCAAGCCGCGCGCGGATTTGAGGTTGACCGTGACCGAGCGCTTGTTGGCGTTGTAAATCATGAAGTAGTAGGGATCGGCGACGCCGCGGCGGCCGGCCTCGCCGCCATCGGGGTTCTCGATCTTGACGACGTCTGCACCCATCCAGGCGAGCGCCTCGGTGCAGGTGGTGCCGGCCTCGAACTGGGTCAGGTCCAAGACCTTGATACCGGCGAGACAATTCGGCGGCACGGGAACGGTTTTTGCCATTGTCGCTCCTCCTTGTTGAGTGCGCGGCTTTTGGTTTCGTGGTTTCAGCTCAGCTCATCCCTTCTTGCGCCAACGCCCGCTGCACCGCCGGGCGCGCCATCATCCGGTCGAAATGCGCGGCGCAATTTTTCGGCAGTTGCAGGCCGACCCGCTTGGCGCCCCAATACTCGACGTAGAACAGCGCCGCGTCGGCGATCGAGAGATCGTTGCCGCCGAGATAGCTCTTGCCATCGAGCGCCTTGTCGACCACGGCGAAACCCTTGTCGATCGCCTCACGGCCTTGCGCCTTGACCTTGTCGTGGTCGGCGGCCGAGGGCGCAAACCGCTCGGTGCGGAAGAGCCGGGTAAAGCCTTGGCTGTGGATCGTGCCGACGCAGTACTCCATCGCCTCCGCCGCACGGATCATCGTCTCGCCGTCCTTGGGGATCAGGTTCGCTTCCGGGTTTTGCATCCCGAGCCAAAAGGCGATGACCGGGAACTCGGTCAGGATCGAGCCGTCGTCGCGCTCCAGGGTCGGCACCTTCGATTTCGGATTGATGCCGGTATAGGGCGGCTTGTACTGCGCGCCCTCTCGGAAATTGACGGCTTCGGTCTGGTACGGCTTGCCGATCTCCTCGAGCAGCACATGGATGCCGAACGAGCAGGCGCCGGGGGCGTAATAGAGCTTCATGGCGGCTCCCTCGCTGTTAAGTTAACTAAAGGTGTCATTCCGGGATGCCCCGTCGGGGCAGGCCCGGAACCCAAGAACACCGCGCCTCGCCAACATCATTACAAGCCAATGTTCATGGATTCCGGGCTCGCGGGCTGGGCCCACGCCCCGGAACGACGGTGTGGCGGTTCTGACATGCGTCGGCCCAACGGCGACGGTGGCGAAAGGCAGGGTGTCCTGGGTCGTGCTCGGAACTCAGACGATGCCTTCGGTCTTCAGCGCCTCGACTTCGGCGGTGCCGATGCCGAGCCACTCGCCCAGCACCTCGGCATTGTGCTGGCCCAGCAATGGCGACGGCTTGACCTTGGGCGGCGCTCCGTCGAAGCGCACCGGCCAGGCCGGCATCTTGTACTTGCCGGTCGTCGGATGCTCGACATTCTGCATGATGCCGCGCTCGGCGAGCGAGGGGTCGTTCATCAATTCGACCGTGTCGAAGACCGCACCCGCCGGCACGCCCGCCGCGCCGATCAATCTCATCGCCTCTTCCTTGCTGTGTCGGCGGGTCCATTGGGCGATGATCTCGTCGACCTCGGCGGCGCGCTGGCTGCGGGCGTTTTGCGTCTCGTAGCGCTCGTCACCCTTCAGGTCCTCGCGGCCGATCACCTTCAAGAGGCGCTGCCAGTGCTCGGGGTTGGCGCGGCTGCAAAAGACATAGACGTAATCGTTCGGACCGCCGGGCGGGCACGGGTAGAGCGCCGAAGGTACCAGCCCGCCCTGTTGCGAACGGGCGCTGCCGCCGCGGGCCGGGGCCTTGCCCGAGAGCTGCGTGCGCGAGAACGGCACCCGCATGTAATGGATCATCGCGTCCTGCATCGCGACCTGCAGCCGCCTTCCCTTGCCGGTGCGGTCGCGCTGGCGCAGTGCTGCAAGGATGCTGATCGCCATCAGCATGCCGGTGCCGGTGTCGCCAAAGCTGGCGCCGGGCTTGACCGGCGGGCTGTCGGCCTCGCCGGTGACGCTGGTCGGCCCGCCGGCGGCCTGCGCGATCATGTCGAAGGCGAGGTTCTTTTCATACGGGCTGCCGCTGCCAAAGCCCTTGACCTGGCAATAGATAATGCCGGGGTTGATCTTCTTGACCTCGTCATAGCCGAGCCCGAGCCGCTCGATCGTGCCCGGCGCCATGTTCTCGATCGTGATATCGGCTTTTTTAAGCATCTCCTTGACGATTTCGAGCCCGCGCGGGGTTTTCAAATTCAGCGTCAGCGATTTTTTGTTGGCGTTGAACTGGTGGAAATACCACGGGTCGTCGTCGGGATGGCCGGGGCGCAGCCGGCGGCCGGGGTCGCCCCGGCCCGGGTTTTCGATCTTGACCACCTCGGCGCCGAGCCAGGCCAGCGATTCGGTGCAGGACGGCCCCGCTTCGAACTGGGTGAAATCGACGACCTTGACGCCCGCGAGACAATCGAGCTCGACACCTTCTATCGCCGCCATCGCTGCGTGCTCCTCCGAAGGACAGATTGCCGCACTATAGGCGCGGCCCCGATTGCACGAAAGCCCGCTCTCGGCGACAGTCGGGGTGGAAACCTCGGGAGGCGGCATGGCAACGATCGGGCGGATTGCGGAATATCATGGCGAAATGACCGAGTGGCGGCGCGATATTCACGCCCATCCGGAGCTCGGCTTCGAAGAGCGGCGCACGTCCGATCTGGTCGCGCAGAAGCTCGCCGGGTTCGGCTTTGAGGTGTTTCGCGGCATCGGCAAGACCGGCATCGTCGGGCGGCTGCGCGCCGGCAGCTCCGCGCGCTCGATCGGGCTCCGGGCCGACATGGATTGTCTGCCGATCGAGGAGGCGACCAACCTCCCCTACCGCTCGCAGAATACCGGCCGCATGCATGCCTGCGGCCATGACGGGCACACGACGATGCTGTTGGGTGCGGCGCGCTACCTCGCCGAGACCCGCAATTTCGACGGCACGCTCCACCTGATATTCCAGCCGGCCGAGGAGGGGCTCGGCGGCGGCAAGGCGATGGTCGATGACGGCCTGTTCGACCGTTTCCCCTGCGACGCAATCTTTGGCATGCACAACCGGCCGGGGCTCGCGGTCGGCAAGTTCCAGATCCGCACCGGGCCGATGATGGCCGGCGGCGCCTATTTCGACATCGCCGTCTCGGGCCGCGGCGCGCATGGCGCGCGCCCCGAATTGGGCGTCGACCCGGTGATCGCCGCGAGCCATATCGCGATCGCCTTGCAGACGATCGTGTCGCGCAACATCCGCCCGGTCGACACAGCGGTCGTCAGCGTCACCCGGATCCATGCCGGTGCGGCCTACAACGTCATCCCCGACAGCGCAGCGCTCGGCGGCACGGCGCGCTGCTTCAGCCGCGACACGATGGGGTTGATCGAAGCAAACATGCGCCGCATTGCCTCGGGCGTCGCCGCCGGCTTCGGCGCCACGGCCGAGCTCGATTTCCGGGTGATCTTTCCGCCGCTGGTCAACGACGCCGCCGAGGCCGGGTTCGTCGCCGAGACCGCGGCCGAGCTGGTCGGCGACGCCGACGTCAACCGCAACGGCGGATTGGTGATGGCCTCCGAAGACTTTTCCTACATGCTCGAATGCCGCCCTGGCGCCTATATCCAGATCGGCAACGGCGAGGGCGAGGGCGGCTGCGAGGTGCACAACCCCGGCTACGATTTCAACGACGCCGCGCTGCCCTTTGGCGCCAGCCTTTTTGCCAGGCTGGCCGAACGGAAATTGCCGAAAGCCTTGTAGGCCCGGAGCGCCGGACAGCCGACCAGGAAGGATGTCTCCAGGAAGGATGACTAAGGTGGTGCAGCAAACAGACCAACCGGGAGCCGAAGACGCGTTTGTCGAAGGCCATGTCGAGGCCGGCGGCTTTCGCATTCGCTACATGAGCGCCGGCGAAGGCGATGCCGCTGGTGCATCTGCACGGCGCCGGGGGGCTGCGTCTGACACGGGCGCACGACCTGTTGCGCCGGAAATTCCGGGTGATCGCGTTCGAGATGCCCGGCTTCGGGCACTCGGCGGACAACGATCGGACGCGCGATATGCCCGAATTGGCCGCCACGATGGCCCAGGCGATCGACGCGCTCGGCCTCGACGAGGTCAACCTGATGGGCACCTCGTTCGGTGGCAAGACGGCGCTCTGGCTGGCGTTGCAGCAGCCGTCGCGAGTGCGCGCCCTGGTGCTCGAAGCGCCCGCGGCGATCCGCCCCGAGGGAAGCGAGGCGCCGTCGGTCCGGCCCGAGGAAATGGCGCGCCGGCTCTATGCCCACCCCGAACGGATGCCGCCGCTGCCGGCGCCGGACCCGGCCGTGCAGCAAAAGACCCGGCGTCTGACCAGCCGGCTGCGCGGCCCAAACCGCGACCCCGACCTCGAAGCCCGGCTGCGCGATCTGGCGACACCGACCCTCGTCCTGTTCGGCACGCTGGATCAGGTGATTCCGCCCGAAATGGGGCGCCTATACAAGGGGCTGATGCCGAACTGCCATCTGGTCTTTGTCTACGATGCCGGCCACGCCATCGGGGCCGAGCGTCCGGAGGCCTTTGCCGAAGTCGTCAGCGACTTTATCGAGCGCCGCGAAGCCTTTGTCATCAGCCGCACGGAAACCGTGATCCACCCTTAGCCAACGGTTTTGCCTCTATTGCCAATCGGGTGGAACCAATCGAACCACCCCGGTGTCTCGCTGGTAATCGACACAACCGGGCAAGGAGGCTTACATGGCCAGCCATCAGTCGCCGGCGCAAAAGGAGACCGTCGAGCGTGTCATGCACGAATACAAGCATGGCGAGCTGAAGACGGCGCGTGGCAACCGCAAGGTCGAGAGCCGGAGCCAGGCGGTCGCGATTGCGCTGCACGAGGCCGGCGCATCGCGATCCGAGAGCCCAAAGGAGAACGCCGGCAATCTGCGCCGCACCAAAACGAAGGAGCGGCGCGGCGAGACCTATCGCGATGAGGCGGAAGGCCATCATTCGGCCGGGCGCCGTTCCGGCAGGAAATCCGATGGCAAGACCCGTGACGAGCTCTATGCCGAAGCCCGGCGCGCGGACATTCCGGGCCGCTCCAGGATGAGCAAGGCCGAGCTCGCACGCGCGTTGAACCACTGAAGCCGGCCAATGCCCGGGGACGTTGCACAGCCCTCAAGGAGCGTGCGCGTGTAGCAGAATTTGGGTCGCCGCCCAGATCACGCCGGGGGGGACGACAGCGGCAACGCCGACGCCGATCACCCATTTGATCAGGCGCGCCTCGAGGGCCGCCATCTCCAGCCGGACCCGCTCGATCTCGAGCCGCACCTCGCCGAGATCGCTCTCGGCCGCAAGGCTCGAAAGATCGAGCTGTGCCGCCCGGACGGCACGCGTCACCGCCTCGGCCTGCGCGTCGGTAAATCCCGACGCCTTCAGGTCCTTGACCAGCTCGTGCGTGTCGATCGCGCCGATCATACTCTGGCAGTGTAGCGATCTCTCCGATATCCGCCCAGCCCCGCCAGCCCGCCGCCGGCGGCGGGAAGGACGCACTGTTCCCAGCTCCCAACCCCCTGTAGTGTTTGCGGCGCAAGCATGGGGGCGGCCGGGTGGAACAGCGCAATCTGGGGAAATCGGGGCTTCGCGTCTCGGCGGTCGGGCTCGGCTGCAACAATTTCGGCGGGCGTCTCGACAGCGGCGCGACGCGGCGCGTCGTCCACAAAGCGCTCGACCTCGGCATCACCTTTTTCGACGCTTCCGACACTTATGGCGACCCGCGCGGGGGAGCCGAAGCCTGCCTCGGCGAAATCCTCGGCGCGCATCGCAGATCGATCGTGCTGGCGACCAAATTCGCCCGGCCGATGGACCATTCGGGCTGGTTCGAGGGCGCTTCGCGGCGCTACATCATGGCTGCGGTCGAGGCGAGCCTGCGGCGGCTCAAGACCGATTGGATCGACCTCTACCAGCAGCACCAGCCCGACCCGCTGACGCCGATCGAGGAGACCCTGCGGGCGCTCGACGATCTCGTGCGGCAGGGCAAGGTCCGCTATATCGGCTCCTCGACCTTGCCGCCTTGGCAGGTGGTCGAAGCGCAATGGACCGCGACGCATCTCGGACTCAATCGTTTTGTCGCGTGCCAGGAGGAATACAGTCTTTTGGCTCGCGGGCTCGACCGGGACATGACGCCGATGCTCGAAGCCTATGGCTTGGGGCTGATCCCGTTCCGTCCACTGGCCGACGGCCTGTTGACCGGCAAATACAAGCGCGGCGCGCCGCCGCCGGCCGGGACGCGGCTCGGCTCGATGCCGCGCGCCGCCGGCCGCTATCCGACCGAGCAAATTTGGGCGACGGTCGAGCGCCTCGAAGGCTTTGCCGCCGAGCGCGGCCATGGCCTTCTGGATCTGGCTTTGGGCTGGCTGCTGCATCGGCCCGCCGTGGCAAGTGTGATTGCGGGCGCCACCACGCCCGAGCAAGTCGAGCAGAATGTCCGCGCCGCCGCTTGCACCTTGACCGCCGACGATATGCACGCAATCGATCGCCTGACCCTCTGATTATCTCGCCAAAGGAGCTCCCGACATGGACGTTCGCCTCAATGGAAGAACCGCGGTCGTTACCGGCGGCAGCAAGGGCCTCGGCCTCGCCATCGCCGCGGAATATGCAAAATCGGGGGCCGATGTCGCGATCCTGGCGCGCGACCAGGACGCGCTCGCCGAAGCCAAGGCCAAGATCGAGGCTGGCGCCGCGGGCCGCAAGATCGCGGCGATCAGCTGCGACGTGTCGAAAGCCGACACGATCCGCCGCGCCTACGACCAGATCATGTCGGAGCTCGGCAAGATCGACATCTACGTCAACAATGCCGGCCAATCGACGCGCGGCCCGTCCGAGACCTTGACGGACGAGATGTGGCAGGCCGATCTCGACCTCAAATTGTTTGCGCAGATCCGTTTTTGCCGCCTCGTCTTCCCGCAGATGAAACAGCGCAAATGGGGCCGGATCATCAGCGTCCTCAATATCGGCGCCAAGGCGCCGGGAGCGGACAGCGCGCCCACCTCGGTCAGCCGCGCCGCGCAAATGGCGTTCACCAAGGCATTGTCGCACGAGGGCGCCCCGCACAATGTGCTGGCCAACTCGCTCCATGTCGGCGTCATCGTCAGCGACCAGATCAAGCGCCGCTTCGATCGCGAACGCCCGAATGTCAGCTTCGAGCAGTACGTCGCAGAGGCCGGCAAGGGAGTGCCGATGGGCCGCATGGGCCGGGCCGAGGAATTTGCCGCCGTCGCGGCCTTCCTCGCCTCCGACGCTGCCTCCTACGTCACCGGCTGCGCCATCAACGTCGACGGCGGCCGCTCCCCGGTGGTGTAGGGCACGCCAGGCGCGTCGTTAGCTCCGGCGCGCCTCCGCCGTTCGCATCCGCTGCCCGGTCAATAGAGCAGCGGGACCAACGCCGCGGTTTGCTCCCGGTACTCTTCGTATTCGGGGAAGGTGGCGCGCATCCGCGCCTCTTCGACATGGATCTTCCACAGAAACCCGGCGAGCGCGCAGAGGACGGCGAGCACCCCGCGCCACTCGCCGATCGCCACTGCGGTGCCGATCAGCGCCAGCAGCAATCCCGTGTAAATCGGATGGCGGATGGCTCGGTACGGGCCGGAACGGACCAGCGCATGGCCCTCCTTCAAGGTGACGATGCCGCTCCAGTTGCGCCCGAGATGCCAGCGCGCCCATATCGAGAAGCCGAGCCCGATAGCGACCAGCAAAGTGCCAAGTGACGGCGCCAAGCGCCCGGGCGGGCGGATACGCCCGGTCATGATCTGCGGCCACAGGTGAGGCTCGACCAGCAGCAAGGCGCAGGCCAGCACCGGGACGACATGGAGCGCGCGCGAGCGGGTGGGCTCCCGCCAGCGGGTCGGCTTCACTCGCACCGCGGCGACGAGCCAGCACCCTGCCCAGGCGAGCCACAGGGCGGGAATCGTATCGTGGAGCGCCGGGCCGAAAACCGTCATCGCCGGGGGTGCGCGTAAGGACACTAAATCGTTAGCGGATTCTCGGCTTGGAGGCCGCATATTTTTTACGCGGCATGGACACGCCCTTGCCAGTCGCCGCCGGTTCGCCTATGCGCAGGCGTGTGGCCGAGATTGCTCACGACCGGGAGCGAACCGACAGCGACGAGGCCTTCGTACGCCGCGTCGCCGCTCGATTGCGCGACAGCGAAGTGTTCATCCTGGTGCTCGCAATTGCGGTCGGGGCGGTGGCCGGCCTCGGCGTCGTCGCGACCGACCTGCTGCTCGACCTGATCCGCAAGCTCGCCTTTTTGATCCCGCCGCGCAGCCATTTGAGCGACGCCGCCTCGCTCGCCCCCGCGCGGGTATTGCTGATGCCGATCCTGGGCGGGGGGCTGGTCGGCCTGGCTTCCCTGCTGCTGCGCCGCTGGCGACCGCGCGAGGTCGTCGATGCGATCGAGGCGAACGCACTGTTTGGCGGGCGGATGTCGGTCGGCGACAGCCTCGGGCTGGTCGGCGTGACGATACTGTCCGGCGGTTTCGGCGCTTCGGTCGGGCTCGAAGCCGCCTACACCCAGCTCGGCGCGGCGCTCGCCTCGCGGCTCGGCCGCAGCACCGACTTGCGTCGCGACGATGTGCGCACGCTTGTCGGCTGCGGTGCCGCCGGGGCGATAGCTGCCGCCTTCAATGCGCCGTTGACCGGGGCGTTTTACGCTTTTGAGCTGATCATCGGCAGCTATACGCTGCAGACCTTGGCACCGGTCGGCATCGCTGCGTTGACGGCGACCCTGGTCGTTCGGTTTCTCGTCGGCTCCAACCCGATCTTTGTCGTGTGGCACGATATCGGCCTGATCCCGTCCGATTTCCTCGCCTTTTTTGTGCTGGGCCTCGCCTCGGCCGGTCTCGGCATCCTGGTCATGAAGGGCGTCACCTCGACCGAGACCCTGTTTCGTACCCAGGCGGTGCCGCGCTGGGCACGGCCGGCGCTCGGCGGGCTGATCATCGGCATCATCGCGCTGGCGTTCCCGCAGATCCTCGGCAGCGGCCATGGCGGCATCCTGAAGCAGCTGCACGCGCCAGGCGTCGACCTGCTGCTCCTGACCGGGCTGCTCCTCGCCAAGATAATCGGCTCGGCGGTGTCGATCGGCTCCGGGTTTCGCGGCGGAATGTTCAGCTCCTCGCTTTATCTCGGCAGCCTGTTCGGCAGCCTGGTGGGAGGCTTGCTCAACCACATCGAGCCGCATCTCGCGGCCGATCCGCTCGTCTACACCCTTGTCGCCATGGGGGCTGTCGCGGCGGCGATCGTCGGCGCGCCGGTGACGATGATCATGCTTGTGCTTGAAACGACCGGCGACTTTTCAGCAACGATGGCGGTCATGGTCGGGGTCGTCACCGCCGCCTTCGCGGTGCGCCACTGGTTTGGCTATTCCTTTGCCACCTGGCGTTTCCATTTGCGCGGGCTCGGCATCCGCAGCCCCGAGGATGTCGGCTGGATCAACGAGCTCTTGATCGGCCCGATGATGCGGCGCGACCCGGCGGTGATCGCCGCCGAGCTGCCGGTCGCGGAATTGCGCCGCCGCTTTCCCGCAGGCAGCACCAAGCAGGTCTTTGTCGTCGACGGCGACGGCCGGCTGTCCAGCATCATCGACCCGGTCGAGGCAAACGGCCCGGCTGCGGCCGGAGAAGACAAGACAATCGGCGACCTGGTCAGCGAGCCCGCCGCGTACCTGTTGCCGGGCGACGATCTGCGCACCGCGCTCGACCGCTTTAGCCATGCTGCGCAAGAAACCTTGCCCGTCATCGACAACCCCGAGCATCGGCGGATCATCGGCTATTTGAGCGAGGCCTATGCGCTGCGCCGCTATGCCCACGAGCTCGAACGCCACCGCGGCGCCCGCCAGGACGACGCGGGCATCTTCAGCCCCGCCGCGGGCGACACCCCGCAGCGGCCCGAGCACTAGCCGGGAACCCGTCATCGCCGGCCCTTTTCTTGCCGCTCCATAGCCGCTTGCTGTAACCTTTCGGCAATTCGCTGCGGGGGACGAGCGTGCCGACCGTTTTTGTGCTGAACGGCCCCAATCTCAACCTGCTCGGGGTGCGCGACCCTGCGCAATACGGCCTCGATACCCTGGCCGATATCGAGGCGCGCTGTGTGGCGCGCGCCACTGCCCTCGATCTGCGCCTCGATTTTCGCCAGACCAATCATGAGGGCCAGCTCGTCGATTGGATCCAGGAGGCGCGTGAATCGGCCGACGGGATCGTCCTGAACGCCGGGGCCCTGACCCACACTTCGGTCGCGGTGCTCGACGCGCTGTTGGCGAGCGACCTGCCGGTGATCGAGGTGCATCTTTCGAACATCTTCCGGCGCGAGCGGTTTCGCCACCATTCCTATGTCAGCCTCGCCGCCCGTGGCGTCATTTGCGGCTTGGGCGCGCATGGCTACGAGCTGGCGCTCGACGCCATCGCAAATTTGATCGAGGACGAGCCGGCAGAGGCCGCTCGGTGAGGTTCGGTGGCCGCAGGCTGCCGCCGTCGCCCGACCCCGATCTGATCCGTGCGCTCGCACGGCTTTTGGCCGAGACGGGGTTGAGCGAAATCGAATACGCGGTCGGCGACCAGCGCATCCGTGTCGCCCGCGGCGGGACGGCAGCTGCCGCTGCCACTACGGCATCCCCCGTCTCTTCAGCGACAGGCGCCGCCGTCGCCGTCGGGCCCGCCGACCATCCCGACGCGCTGACCGCGCCCATGGTCGGGACCGTCTATCTGGGGCCGGAGCCGGGAGCGCCGCCCTTTGTGCGGCTCGGCGACACCGTCGTCGCCGGCCAGACCCTCTTGATCATCGAGGCGATGAAGGTGATGAACGAGATCCGCGCACCACGCGCCGGACGGGTCGCGCAAATCTTCGCCGTGGACGCCCAGCCGGTGGAATACGGCGCCGCGCTGATGCTGGTCGAATAAGCCGCCGCTTGCGTCAGGCCGGCTGCGCGAGCTGCGTCTCGATCACCTTCGGCAACCGGCCGTAGACGCGGCGCGCATTGCCTTCGAAAATCTTCGCCTTGTCTTCCGCCGAAAGCGGCAATTGGTCGATATAGCGCTTGGTGTCGTCGTAATGGTAGCCGGTCTCGGGGTCGATGCCGCGAACCGCACCGATCATTTCCGAGGCAAACAGGATGTTGTCGGCAGGGATGACTTTCGCCAGCAGCTCCTGGCCGGGCAGGTGATAAACGCACGTGTCAAAGAACACGTTCTTCAAGACGAGGTCGGATAAGAGCCCGAGCTTGGCGTCCTGCGCCAACCCGCGAAAGCGGCCCCAGTGATAGGGCACGGCCCCGCCGCCATGCGGGATGATGAATTTGATCGTCGGAAAATCTTTGAGCACCGACGAATTCATCAGCTGGTTGAAGCCCACCGTATCGCCGTTGAGGTAGTGCGAGCCGGTCGTGTGATAGGCCGGATTACAGGCGGCGCTGACATGGATCATCGCCGGAATGTCGTATTCGACCATCTTCTCGTAGACCGGATACCAGTAGCGGTCGGAGAGCGGCGGGTCCTGCCAATGCCCGCCCGACGGGTCGGGGTTCAGGTTGAGGCCGACGAACTCGTATTCGTTGACAACGCGATCGATCTCCGGGACGCAATTCTTCGGCGAGACGCCGGCGCTCTGCGGCAGCATCGCCACCCCGACAAAGTTCCGTGGAAAGAGCGAGCAGACGCGGTGGATCAGCTCATTGCAGGCTTGGGCCCAGGCTTCGCTCGTCGTCCCATCGCCGAGGTGATGGCCCATGCCGGCAGCGCGCGGCGAAAAGATCGTCAGGTCGGTGCCGCGTTCGCGCTGCAGCCTCAGCTGGCCGCCGATGATCGTCTCGCGGATCTCGTCGTCGGTGATGCGCGGGCGCGGCGGCGGCGCCTTGCCGGCCTTGTGCGCCTCGACCTGCTCGCCCCGCCACGCTTCGTGCGGGCGGGGTGAGGTGGTGTAGTGGCCGTGGCAATCGATGATCATACGCGCCTCCCGCCCGGCTGATGCGGCGCGCCCCATTCACGCGCCAGAGCCGCACGCCGCGACGCCCCGGTCGATCAAAAAGCCGCCGTCGCTGCCGGTCAGCACGAGCCGCATCCCGATCCCGACATATCTCTCCAGCAGCGCATCGTCGTAGACCCCGCCCATGCCGGGCCACTTGTCGTGCTGGCGGCAGGCAGCGATCACGGTCTCGTACGCACCGACGATCCGCGCGTGCCCGAACTCGCCGGGGATGCCCATCTCGGCGGCGAGATCGTTGGTGCCGATCAACAATGCGTCGATGCCGGGAACTGCGGCGATTGCCGCGGCATTGGCGATCGCCGTCGGCGTCTCGACCATCGCAATGACCAGGAGTGCGGCGTTGGCGGCTTGCGTCATCTCGCCGGTCGGCAGCGACTGAAAATCGAAGATCGCCTGCGCACCGGCGAGCGAACGATGACCGATCGGCGGGTATTTCAGATGGTCGATGATCTCGCGCGCCTGCTCGGCGCTGTCGACATGCGGCATGACAATCCCGAGCGCCCCCGAGTCGAGGACGCGCGTCGCCATCGAATGCTGCATAAACGGCACCCGGACGATCGGCGAAATTCCGGTATCGAGCGCGGCGACGGCGAGAGTTGTCGCGAACTCGATCGACATCGGGCCGTGCTCGAGATCGATGAACAGCCAGTCGTAGCCGGCTGTCTTCATCATCTTGGCGACATCGACGGTGCGCGCCGTCCGGATGCCGACGCCCAGCGACATCTCACCCTTTTCGAGGCGCTCCCGCGCCGCGTTGCGAACCTTCATGCTGTCCACCCGATCAAATTGTCCGCATGCCATGTAGGGAAGCACTGCCGTCAGGGAAGCACTGCCGTCAGGGAAGCACTGCCGTCAGGGACGGTCAACTCGTCCGCAGACGAGCACAGCCTTTCCTTTCCGGGGGACGCCGGGTCTGGAGATCAGGCGGTCCAGGCGAGGATCGCGGCGGCGACCTCCTCGGGCCGGTCGAGCTCGGCCAGATGGCCGGCGCCGGGGATGGTCTTGATCTCGGTGCGGCCGGCGATCCCTTGGGTGAAGCGGTCAAGATAGCGCCGCGGCAGGATATGGTCGTCCTCGCCCCAGAGAAGCAGGGTCGGCGCCGCGATCAAGCGGCAGCCGCTTTTCGAGCTTGGTGTTGCCGAGCGGCCAAAAGGCGCGGGCGGCGGCCTCGGCGGCGCGGGTCTGCACAATCGGCCATTCGGGCGAGTTGATGCCTTCGGGCTCGGCTTTGAGCGCATTCCAGCGCTGCGGATCGGCGCACATCAGCGCCGGGACATCGGGAGCCCGCTGCGCCCACGGATCGGTCATCGGCTCCTTGTCGTCGAATAGGCCCCAGGGAGCGATCAAGGCGAGCCGGCGCACCGATTGCGGCCAGATCGCCGCGATCTCGGCGGCAAAGGCAGCTCCCGGCGAGCCGCCGGCCAGATCGGCGCCGTCGAGCCCGGCCAATTGCAGCAGCCGGCGGATCGCCAATACCCAGTCGAGATGGCTGTCGAGCACGGTATGGCCGAGATCGCCGCCCGGGAATCCCGGCAGCGACGGCACGATGACGGTCCGCTCGCGGGCGAGCGCGTCGAGAAACGGGACCCAGCGCGGCAGCCCGCCATATCCCGCCAGAAAGCCGAGCTTCGGCCCCTCTCCCTTCTGCCAGACCCGGCAGGGAAAGCCGTTGATCTCGACCGAGAGGGTTTCCGGCTCGCTCAATTCGGCCTCACTCCGCGGCCATCGCCGCCGGCCGGTAGGGCGCCGGCGCGGCGCGCAGCTCGCGGTTCATCGGCTGCGGCCACCAGCGGTCCTCCCATTCGGAAAACAGACCGGTCAGCTGCGGCATGACCTTTTCGGCGAACAACCGCGTGTTGTAGCCGGCCAAATCCTTGCCCATGCAGCCGAACTGCAAGAGCAGCATCAGATGGCCGACATTGAGGTCGGTCGCCACGTTGCGGAGCTGCTCGGCGACCTCGTCGGGCGAGCCGATGATCACGTAGCCCTTGTCGACGATCGCATCCATCTCGCGTGCCAGTTGCTGGAACTTGGTCGCATAGCGCGGTGGTGCGGAAGCCTGCGCCGCCTGGGCGACCTGGCCTTGCACGCCGGCGCGCATCGTCGCCTCGCTGGTATAGCCGGGCGGGCTGGCAAAGCGGGCATCGACATGCAGGCACCGGCCATAAAAATACTCGGCCGGCTCGCGATAGAGGCGGTAGGCCTCCGCGCGCGTCTCGGCGACGCCGACAAATTGCAGAAAGCCGGCGCGGTAGGGGTTCCGGTCCTTGCCGAGCCGCGCCATCTCGTTCCAGAAGCCGGTCATTGTCGCCTGGCCGGCCTTGTAGCCGAAATAGGACAAGTACGCGTAGACGTAGTCCATCTGCGCGCACCACTGCCAGGTCTCGACCGAGCCGCCGCCCGGGATCCAAACGGGCGGGTGCGGTTTTTGTATGGGCCGCGGCCAGATGTTGACATAGCGCTGCTGGTTGAAGCGGCCGTTGAAGGCAAAGGTGTCCGGCTCGGTCCAGGCGCGCATGACGAGGTCGTGCGCCTCGCGATAGCGCTCGCGCAGCATCGATGGGTTCTGGCCATAGGCGAAGCAGGTGTCCATCGGGGTCCCGACCGGAAACCCGGCGATCAGCCGCCCGCCCGAGATCACGTCGATCATCGCAAACTCCTCGGCGACCCGCGTCGGCGGGTTGTAGAGCGCCAGGGAATTGCCCATCACGCATAAGGCCGCGTTCGAGGTGCGCCGCGCCAACGCGCTCGCGATCAAATTGGGCGACGGCATCAGCCCGTAACCATTGGAGTGGTGCTCGTTGACGCAGACCGCGTCGAACCCGCATTGGGCGGCGAATTCGAGCTCGTCCATAAAGTCGTTGTACATCAGATGCGCGCGCTTCGGGTCGAACAGCGAGGAGTGGATATCGACCCAGACCGAGGGATGCATGCTCGCGAAAATCCTCGGGCAACTCGGTGTAGGGCATCAGGTGAAACCACATCAATTTCATCGCGCGGCGCTCCGCCCCATCTTCCCACCCGGCCAGCCTGACCCGCCGCTACACGCAGGTCAAGCAATCGGCCCGAGCGATGTAGCTGACTGGTGATCTGTCCGGTTTTTGTAGGGCGTGATCTGTCCGGTTTTAGAACCGCTCGAAAGGGGGGCGGGGGATGGTTGTGCACATGCCGCGGCGCGCCTCGCGCGATCCCCCAATTTTTTGGTATTGTCACCAACGGTTTACCACCGCCGACAATGCGTTACCGCAAGTAACAAGGTTTTACACAGATTCTCAATGGCTTAGAAAAATCGCCCAAATATTGGGCAATCCGTCGAGCGCGAGGCGGTCGCTGCGCTGCGGCCCGACGGCAACCAGCTTGTCCACCGGGTTATCCCCCACCGCCGTGGATATCGAACCCACGCCGCTCGTCGCCGCGCGCCCCCCTTGCACGACCTCGACCCGCGCACCCGCGCCTTTGCTTTCGGAGTGATGGAGCATTCGGGAAGCCGTAGGTGCCCACCGCTCAAGTCCGGCCACGGGGGTCTGCGAGCCGAGGGATTTCCAGGATCGCGGCTCGATCAGAGCGGACCACGCTCTAATCTGGTAAATCGCGCAAATGGTCCGTTTGGTTTACCGTAATGATGAAAAAGCCACGTTCGTCCAGATCGATCTCGTTGATTGCGCAAGGACTTTGACGGATGTGCCAATACTTTGACAGCGGCACGCCGAGCACGTGCATCAGGAGCACCCGATTGACGCTGTCATGTCCGACCATGACGACGGTTTCCTGCCGATGCGCCTGATGGACGGCTTGCAGCGTGGCGGCGACCCGGTCTTCAACTTTCTGCAAGGTCTCTCCACTGGGCAGCGTCACCCGATCCGGCGCCCGATGCCAAAGCTCGAGCTCCGACGGCCAGCGGGCTCTCACTTCGTCCGGTGTCAGCCCCTGCCATGCGCCGTAGTCGATATCGACAAGCCCGTCGAACGGTATCGGCGCCAGACCGAAGGGACGGCCGATCGCCGCACCCGTGTCCCGACATCGGGAAAGCGGGCTGACATAGACCGCCGCCGGGCGCCACGAAGCGCAGATACGTCGAGCGGTCGCCTCGGCCTGAGCGCGGCCCTCCGGGGTCAGCGGCAGATCGGCGCGCCCGCGAAAGCGCTCCGGCGAAATCCCGGCGACGTGGCCATGCCGCACCAGCAGGATCTTGGTGGTCATGCAAATCCCTCCGCGCGCATCCCGAGCCAGCGGCCCTGCGATCGTCACCAGGGCTTGCGATCGTCACCAGGGCTTGCGATCGTCAGACGAGAATAATCAGCAAAATGATGACCAGCAGGATGCCGATCAAAGACAAATAGAAATTGAGCCGGCCGGACTGAATGAGACGCAACCGCAGCGCGGCGGCGATCACCAGCCGTTCGAGCGGCGCAAAGAGATAGGGCCCGAAGACCGGCGCGACATCGTGGCTGAAGACGAGCCGCCTGACAAAATAGGGGCGGCCGTTGAATTCCTCGGCGAGCTCGTGCTCGGTCGCTGACGTCGGCCGGTAGATAAAGCTGTAGAAGGTGCGCAGCGCGTTGGAAAAGGTCAGCGCGGTTGTCGTTGCGCCCTGCGGATCATGGTCCCGTCCGCCATACCAGACGGGCGCCGTTCGCAAGCGGTGGCGGCGGCTCGACAGCAGCAGCAGCGCAATCGGGATAAGTGCCAGCAACGGCATGACAATAACGAGCAGGCTCGGCGAGATGAACGCGAATGTCCCGTTCAGGCGGATCGGCGCGCCCGTGGCCGGCACGAGCAGCCATCCGACATGCATCTTCGCGACCGCCGCTGTCCCGAACGAGCTTGCCGCCGTCGGACCGAGCGCGTCGAGCCAGACCGGCATCCCGGCGGCCAAGGCCAGCACCAGCACGCCCAAAAGCCCGACCGCGACAGCGTTTCCTAACGGCACCGGCGTGGCGGCCGGGTCGGCGCGGCCGAGAAGCCCGATGCCGAAAACCTTGACGAACGTGGCAAAGGCAATGGCCGCGGTAAGGGCGAGCCCGGCCCCGCCGAGCGCGGTCGTGATCCGGCTGCCGAGGCTGCCGAGATGGAAGCCTTGAAAGAAAGTCTGGAGCAAGTACCACTCGCTGACAAACCCGGCTTGCGGCGGCATCGCCGCAAGGCTCATAGCGGCGAACAGGGCGCCAAGACCGAAGACCCATGGACTGGCGGCCAGAATTCCGCGCTGCGCCAGCCGGTAGTCGCCACGCGCGCGGTAGACCCCATCGGCTGAAAGAAACAGGGCACCCTTGGCGAGGGCGTGCCCCGCCAGGTGCAGCAGGGCGACGGTCCAGGCGAGGCTGGCGAGGTCCATCAGCTGGTCCCGGCGGAACATCAATGCCGCGCCCAACAGGCACACGGCGATCGACCCGTTCTCGGCCGAGGACAGGCTCAGCAGCTCGCGCCACGATTCCTGCTGGAAGGCGTAGAGCGCGGTCAAAATGGCGCTCAGCACCGCGATCGCGACAACAAAAATCCCGACGACCGAGACCGGCAGCGCCCGATCGACCGGCAGCCATTCGATCAAGCCGCGGCTCAGGCCGAAGAACGCAGCATTGAGGACCACGCCCGACAGGATCGCCCCGGTCGCCCCGCTGGCCGCGCCATAAGCGCCCGGGAACCACTCGTAAAACGGCAGCAGGCCGAGCTTTGCGCCAAACCCGACAAGCAGCAGCAGGGCGACGAAGAGGTGCTCGCCGCGCGGCATCGCGCCCGCCGCTGCGGCGAAATCGCTAAAGGAGAGGCTGTCGGCTTGCCCGGCGAGCAGCAGAAAGGCCAGCACCAGAGCAACCGCGCCGGCTTCGAGCAGCGCCAGCATAAACAGCACCGGCCGGCCCGATTCCGCGGCCATATTCTCGCCCAGGATCATCACGGCGCCGCCGAGGCTCATGATCTCCCAGGCCACGAGAAACGTAACCGCGTCTTGCAGGCCGAAAACCCCGAGCGCGCCGATCAAGCTCGCCGCCGCGCCAAAGATCCAGCCCTGCTGCCGGCGCGCGGGCGTGCCGAGCCAGACGGCGAGCACGGCCCCGATGGTGCCAAAGCCCAACAGCCACAGGGCGTCGGAAGAAAGCTGGAACCTCGCGCCTTCCGGCCCGATCCCCAGCGTGATACGGAGCGCCGCGGTGCCGCCGGGCAGCGTCCTTGCGATCAGCGCAAGAAGCGCCAAGCCGCCGAGGCCGAGAAGCACCCGCGCCATCACCGCAGCTCGCCCCGTCAGGGCGAGGAATGCGGCGATCAGCCATGCCGCGAGCGCGATGCCGAGAAGGCTATTCGACAAGCCGGCCTCCTGCGAGCTTTTGCGGCAGGCGGCCGAGAAACATCAGGAACGCCTCGATGATCGCCGCCGGGTTGGGCGGGCAGCCCGGCAGATAAAGATCGACCGGCAGCACTCCCTCGAGGCCGTTGCCGCAGGCATAGCCGCCGCCGGCGACGCCGCCCGAGACCGCGCAGGTGCCCACGGCCATGACCCAGCGCGGCTCCGGCATCGCCTCATAGGCCCGGCGCAGCGGTTCGCGCATCGCATAGGTGACCGGGCCGGTCACCAGCAGGAGGTCGGCAAATCGCGGCGAGGGAGTAAAGAACACACCGAGCCGATGCAGGTTGTAGAACGGGTTGTTGAGCGCCTGCAGCTCGGATTCGCAGCCGTTGCACGAGCCGGCATCGACATGGCGGATATGCAGGCTGCGGCGAAAGCCGGCGCGCGACGCAGCCGGCTTTGCCGGCGCTTGCGCAGCTTTTCCCGACCGCAGCAAATCCGTCCGTTGCGTCGTCCCGAACGCCCAGTCGAAAGATTCGACCGCAGCACCCGACGGGCAGGCTTCGACACACAGCTGGCAGACGACGCAGCGCCCATAATCGACCGCAAGCCGCCCCGGCCCCTGTTCGCCGGCCGCGACGGCAATCGCCGCGGTCGGGCAGGCGGCGGCGCACTCTTCGCAATCCGGCGCACAGCGCTCCGGCTCGAAACGCGGCATTCCGAGGACGCCTTGCTGGCCCGCGGCATCTTGCGCGCTCTTGGGCCATGCGGTTGTCGCCTGCCCTTGCTTCAGGCCGAAAAATGTCCAGAGCGGCATCGTCACCCCTAGCGGTCGCAACCGGCGATCGTGAGGCCAAAGCTCGCCTCGTTGATGGCGTAGTCCATCATGTTGCTGTTGTGGACGGTGAACGGGAAAACCCGCCAGTTCGAGAATGACGGCGATTTGATCTTGACGCGCGACAACGCGCCGCCGGCGTCGAAATGGACCGCGTAGAACAAGGACCCGCGCGGCAACTCGGCCCATCCCAACCCTTCGGAATCGGGGCGCGACATGCACTCGGCACGCACCGGGCCGTCTTCGAGCAATTCCAGGGCGCCCCGGATCAGGTCGAGGCTGGCCGCGATTTCGGCAATGCGGATCTGCGCCCTGGCATGCGCGTCGCCGCTCGTCTTCACCGGCACGGTCGGCGGCAACGCCCTATAAGCGGCGTAAGGATGGTCGCGGCGCAGGTCGCGGGCGAAGCCGGAGGCCCGCTGGATCGGCCCAGTCGCCCCCTGGTCGAAGGCTACCTCATGGGCCAGCACACCGGTCGTGATCAGCCGGTCGAGATGGCTGTTGGTCGCCTCCAGCATCCCGGCATAGGTTGCGATCTGCCCGCGCAGGCGCTCCAGCTCGGGCCCCAGCCACGGCTTCGGGTCGAGGTCGCGGCGCAGGCCGCCGGGGATGAGCAGACTCCGCAAAAATCGGCTTCCGGTGAGCCGGCCGTTGATCTGCTTGACGCGCTCTTCGAGGAGCTTGCCCTCCGCCTCACCGACCTTGAGCGAGGTGGTGTGCGAGAGATGGCCCAGATAGTGGAGGTGGTTGTAGAGCCGTTCGAGCTCGGCGAGCATCGAGCGGAGCAGCAGCGCACGGAGCGGCACCCTGCACCGGGCGGCCTGCTCGACCGCCTGGCAGAAGGCGAGCGCGTGGGCGAAGCTGCCGACGCCGGAAACCCGCTCGGCCAGCGCCACGGCGTGAGCGAGCGAACGGCCCTCAAACCGCTTTTCCATGCCGCGGTGCTTGAAAAAAAGCTGCGGATGGAAGTGCAGGATATGCTCGCCGACATAGAGAAAGATCATCTGCGCCGATTCGACGACATCGGCCCGCACCGGGCCGAACGGCAGCCGCTGCACGTCGCTGCCGTCGATTTCCGGGAGGCTGCTGTCTTCGGGCGCGAAGGGGAGCAGGGCATCGACCGGATAATCCGGCGAAAACGGCGGCACGAGCGGCCGCGCGCCGGGCTGCAGGATCAAGCGATCGGGCTGCGGATGGCCCCGGAATTCCACGCCGAACAGGTCGGTGATCTCGCGCTCGTACCAGCCGAGGAGCGGGCATACCGGCGCAACGCTCGGGACCGGCCCGCCGGCCGTGCACCGCCACATAAAAAAATTGCGCTGCTGGGCGCGACTGCCGAGGTAGCGCAGCTCGACCCGGCCGGGACCGATGTGCCGGGCATAGGCCATTTGCATCCGGCCGCCGTCTTGCAGCACGTTGCCGATCGCTGCCGGCAGCTCGCCGGGCTCGATCGAAATCGGCTCGACCGGCGTGATGGCGTCGGCCTCCATGACGGCGCCCGCGTTCATGGCATCCCCGGCGCCATCAATCGCGCCGTCGAGGCCAGGTATTCCCAGACGCCTGCCGGCCACCAGAGGCCGAGGATGAGGAGCGGCGCCAGCGCGAGCCACATCGGAACGACGCACCACGAGCTGACGCGGCCGACCAGTGCTCCTTCGACCGCTGCCGAACCGTAATACATCGACCGGAAATGGTTCATGAAACCGATAAAAATCACGATCAGCAGCACTGCCATCACATAGACAGCCCATGAATAGGCGGGCTTCAGCCCCGCCCGCATGATCGTAAACTCGCTGAGGAACAGCCCGAACGGCGGCGCGCCGGTAATCGCGACGGCGCCCGCCAGCCACAGCGCGCCCTGCCTCGGAAAATACCGGCCGACACCGTTGATGTCGGAGATTTCCTTTGTCCCATAGGCGCGCATCATGTTGCCGGCGCCAAAGAACATCAGCGACTTGTTCAGCGAATGGTTGAGCATATGGTAGAGCGCGCCGCCGATCCCGAGCGGGCCGCCAAAGCCGAAACCGAGCGCCATCACGCCCATATGCTCGACGCTCGAATAGGCCATCAACCGCTTGATCCCTCGCTGGCGCACGATGAACAGCGCGGCGACCAGCAACGAGACGGCGCCGAGGACGACGAGCGCGAGGCGTGGAAAAATCCCGGTGGGCGCGGTTTCCGCGATCTTGAGGAAGCGCACGATGCCGAGCATCGCGGCGTTGAGCAGCGCACCCGACAGCATCGCTGAAATTGGCGCCGGGCTCTCGCTGTGCGCGTCCGGCAGCCAGCTGTGCATCGGCGCCAGCCCGACCTTTGTGCCGTAGCCGATCAGCGCCAGCAGATAGGCAAAAACGACCAGCGCCGGGTTCATGCCGGGCGCCGCGCGCAGCAGCGCATCCCAGGTCATGTTGTAGGTTGCGCCGAGCGTGAAGCTGCCGCTCCAGTAGAACAGCACGGTGCCGAGCAGCGCGAGGCTGATCCCGGCCGAAACGATGACGATGTATTTCCAGGCCGCCTCCAGGCTCTCGGCGGCCCGCTCGAACCCGACCAGAAACGTGCTGACCAGGGTCGTCACCTCGATCGCGATCCAATAAAGCGCCGCGTTGTTCATCAGCGGGCTGACCAGGATCGCCAGCGCAAACCCCGCAAACAACGCATAAAAGCTCGGCAGCCGCTGGTCTTCGCCGAGAAGCCGCATATAGCCGACGGCATAGATCGAGGACAGCAAATAGACCGTCGCAGCACACAGCACCACCCAGGCGCCAGGCGCATCGAACACGATGTAATCCGCCCAATAGCGGTAGGGTCCCAAAGGTGCGAGCACGACGAGCGGCAGAGCGGCGGCAAACACGACGACGCTCCCGGCAAGGTTGAGCGCCGCGGCGGCGCGCGGACCGCGCAAAAGGAGGCACCCGGCGGCGGCGACGGCGGGGGCCGCGATCAGGACGAGGAGGAGCGCACCGACCATCGTGGCTAGCCCACCAGGCGTTGCAGGTCGCGGGTGCTCGATGTGCCGGCATGCGTGATCAAATAGCGGACCAGCACACCGAAACATGCGACGACCACCAGCGCGTCGAAGACAATCATCAGCTCGATCAACAGCGGCATGCCGGGGATCAGAATCTGCGCGCCGATGCGGATGCCGTTTTCCAACAGCAAAAGGCCGATGATCTGACTGACCGCCTCCTGACGGATCGACAACATCAAAAACCCGATCAGCTTTGTCGCCAGCATCACGGTCAGGGCAAGAATGACGATGGTCTGGTCAAGGCCGAGCCGCGCGCCGAGCCGATACGCCACCGCAAGGACGAAAATAACGCTGAACGCGCCGATCACCAGCGCCGAAGCCGGCCGGATCGCCTCGTGCAGCTCGCGGGTCAGCTGCCAACGCTGGATCATCCGCCAGATCAGCCAAGGCAGCACCAGGCCGCGGAACAGCGCCGTCAACCCGGCGATGAAATAAAGCTCGGGATAATTTCCGAAATATCCGGCCACCACGGCCAGCCCGGCGATCATCCAGGACTCCGCGGCGAATGCATAGAGGTAGTTGTTGAGCCAACGCGACCCGAGCATTACGAAGGCGAGCAAAAGGCTCGCGATCGCCAGCAGGCTGAAGAGCGACGCCGCAATCGGGTCGAGATGCTGGCTCAGCACGGCATTCAGCTCAGCTCGGTCCCGATGATTGCCAGGACGGCGAGCAGGAACGAGGCGGCGAGCGGCTCCTGATAGCGGTAAAAGCGCAGCCGGGATTGCGCTGTTTCGACAAATACGACGATGCAAGCCACCAGCGTGAACTTGACGACGAGGCCCGCCGCCGCACCGGCCGCGCCCAGCGCCGTCCCCCGGATCGACAGGCCCCAAGGCAGGACCAGCACATTGCAGAAGATGGTGTACAGGATAAACTGCTTCATCGCCGACGCCCATTTGAGGAGCGCCAATAGCGGTCCGGAATATTCGAGAATGCGCCCCTCCTCGATCATGTAAACTTCGATATGCGTGCTCGAATGGATCGGCATGCGGTCGGTCTCGACCAGCAGAAGGATGAAAAAGGCGGCGACGAGAAACAGGTGCGCCGGGCTGACATAGGCGGCCCAGCTCGCCACCAGAAGATGATTGACGACAAAGGGCAGCATGGATTTGGCGAGCAGCGTGATCCCGACAAAAACCAGGATCAAGGTCGGCTCTGCCAGGATCGAAACCATGACCGCGCGGCTCGACCCGATCCCGCCATAGGCGCTCGACGTGTCGAGCCCGGCCAGGATGACCATAAAGGAGCCCAGCGTCAGGATCAGGCCTCCGCCGAGGAGGTCGCCCATTGCCGAGAGCGGCAGCGGGAAATCGGTCAGCACCGGAATGAGGATCGGCACCGTCAGCATGCAGGTGAAAGCGACGACCGGGGCGGCCCAAAACAGCCAGGACGCGGTCTCCGGCACGATTATCTGCTTGTGGAAAAGCTTCCAGAGGTCGCGATAGGGCTGAAAGACGCCGGGTCCGCGGGCGCGCTGCACCCGCTCCTCGAATTGCGTGACGATCCCTTGGATCAACGGCGAGAGGAAGAGGACGGTGGCGACCTGGGCGATTTGCAGCATAATGTCGCGCGCGCTCACGAACGCCCTCCACCGCCAGCCGCGTTCAGGCCGGCCGACGCCGAGACCACACGCATTGTCGTGATCGGTCGGTCGGGGCTACTCATGCAAGCTCCTCCTGCGTCCGCAGACGTTTTCTGGAGGAGTCATCAGCCCCGAGGGCGGTTACAGGGCGAACTCCATCGCCCACTCTACGCCGGCAGGATCACGAGGCGGCGGCCGATTGTCAACACAGAACCGGCCCGGCCAGCCATGCCTGTCGCGCGGCCCCCACAGGACCTTGCGCTCGTGCCGGTCGCGTTGCCGATCCTGAACCTTACGCGCTATCCCTTTTTGCACCTTCATCATTGGCGGGTCGGGCCTCGGCGTTATCTCAGAGCGGAGCTTGCCGCGATCGAGATGCGGCCTTAAAAAAACACCGTTCTTCTTCACTCGCGGAGGCTGCGATGCCCGGACCGGAACGCATCGATCGGCGGCGTGCCGCGCTGATCGCCTACGACGTCTGCCGCCGCGCGCTGATCCCGGCGGACCCCGCGCGGCGAGCGGCGATGCGTCCGGTGCTCGACGCCTGGGTGCAGATGATCGCGGTCGCCCGGGCGGCGGGGCTACCGGTGATCTACACGACGCCGGTCAGCCGCGCCGACGGCGCCGATGTCGTCCTGCTGCCGACCGACCTCTCGGCGCAAACCGGTGCGCCGCCGCTGACCAATGCCGTCGAGGGCATGGCGGAGGCCGGCTTCCCCGACGAGATCGCCCCGCGCCCCGAGGATTACGTTTTCTTGAAGCGCCGGCCGAGCGCCTTTTACGGGACCGGCGTCACCGAGCTTTTGCACATGCTGCGGCGCGACACGATCATCATCGGCGGCGGCGCCACCAATCGCGGCGTGGAGACGAGCGTGCGCGAGGCCTTCAATTTCGACCTCGCCGCAGTTGTCGTGCGCGAATGCTGCTGGAGCGGCGATGCGGCCGCGCACGCCTACAGCCTGGACAAGCCGATGAAAATGTACGCCCGCATCCGGACCCTCGACCAGGTCGCGGCAATGCTGGGGGAATGACGGTATGCGGCATAAGGCTGGTGCTCGAGCCGGCCTCCAGCCAGGGCCGGCCGCGTTGACGAACGGATTGAAAGCGCTGCAGCGTATCGTCGAACGAGCTGTACGAGAGACCGCGGCAACATCGAGGGCGGAGCACGGATAATGCTGGAGCAGCGTGAGGGCGGCTGTCATTGCGGGCGGGTGCGCTTTCGGGCGCGGGTCGATCTGGATTTGTTGTCGCAGTGCAGCTGCTCGATCTGCACGAAGAAAGGCATCCTTCACTTGCCGGTCGCGGCCGCTGATTTCGAATTGCTGCGCGGCAAGAATGCGCTGACCGTCTACACCTTCGGCAGCGGTGTGGCGCAGCACAGCTTTTGCTCGGATTGCGGCATGCACGCGTTTTATATCCCGCGCTCGCAGCCGGACCGGATCACGGTCAATGCGCGCTGTCTCGACGACATCGACGGGCCGGGCCTAAAGCCCACGCGCTTTTTCGACGGACGGCATTGGGAAGAGGCGCAAAATCGGCGGATCGCCGAAGGCGGCCCTGTAGCGCCCAGCGAATTGAACGGCGCCGTGACGCTGCAAAGCATCCTCGACCGCGCCCCGGCGTAGCACGCCTCACCTATCCGGTTCGCGACGGAACCGGCCTTATCAGCCGGCATCCGCCCCGCTTGCTCACCGCCCAGCCATTCCGCGGGCTCGATCCAGGTCGGGTGCGGCGGGCAGTCGTCATAGCCGAACCCGGCGATCTCGTCGGAATAGAGCTCGATCCGCCCGGAAGGCGTGCGCAGCCGGTTTTTGTCGGGGTCGGCGCGGAGCTCGGCAAAAAGCACGTATTCGTCCGTCCGCGGCGGTATTTCGACCCAGCCCCTTGCCCAGAACGTGTCGAGCTCCGGCACGAGGTTGCTTTGCGCGCGCTCGCGGAACGCGCCGTAAATCTGGCGCAGCCAGGCGGTCTCGTCGCGCCCTTCGGCAAACGCCGTCTCGCAGCCGAGACGCCGCGCAAGTCCGAGAAAAATGTCGAAATCGTGCCGCGCTTCGCCGATGGGCTCGATCGCCTTGTGCATCGCGATCACAAACCGGTCGCGCGGCGAGCCGCCGATGTCGTTGCGTTCGAGCGAGGTCGTCACCGGCAGCACGATGTCGGCGTGGCGCGCGGTCGCCGTCCACCACGGCTCGTGCACGACGATCGTCTCCGGGCGCTGCCAGGCGCGGCGCAGCCGGTTCAGGTCCTGATGGTGGTGGAACGGGTTGCCGCCTGCCCAATAGACGAGCCGGATGTCGGGATAGGTGGCACTTTTGCCGTCGAAATCGTAGCGCTCGCCCGGGTGCAGCAGGCAATCGGCAATGCGGGCGGCCGGGATCGCCAGCCGCGCGGGATTGGGCAATGCCGGCATCGCCGGGCCGGGAAACATCAAAGGCGGCTCGGCGAGCCCCGCCCCCGAGCCGTAGCCAAAGCCAAAGCCGCCGCCGGGCAGCCCGATCTGGCCGAGACACGCCGTCAGCAGCACCAGCGCCCAATAGGGCTGCTCGCCATGGTCGGCGCGCTGCAATGACCAGGACGCGGTCAGCATCGTGCGCGCTGCCGCCATCTGCCGCGCCAGAGCGCGGATCGTATCGGCCGGCACGCCGGTGATCGCCGCCGCCCAGGCCGCATCCTTCGGCTGACCGTCGGCGTGCGATCGACGTCCACGAGGTCAACGGCCCGGTCACCGCCTGCGCGCTGTCGAGGATATGCGGCAGGAAGGTCAGCGCCGTGCCAAAGCTGTAATTGCTGGTCTGGTCGACAAACCCGCCGGAGGCGGCAAGAAACCGCCGCAATTGCCCGCGCGCTTCGTGAAAATGACCGGCCGACGACCATCCCTGCGAACCGCCCATGATCGCCGCGGGGCCGTGCTCGCGCCTGACCCGAGCCAGCTCGCCGGCGACGAGATCGAGGGCCTCTTCCCAGGCGACCGGCACAAACGGCTCGCGCCCGCGGCCGGCGCCGCTGGCTCGGCGCTTTTCGAGCCATCCGGCGCGCACCATCGGCCGGGCGACCCGGGTCGGCGAGTGCACCGCTTCCGGGATCGCCTCGATCAGCGGTGAGGGATCGGGGTCGAAGTCGAACGGGACGGTGCCGACAACCCGGCCCTCCTCGACGACGGCATTGAAAGCACCCCAGTGAGAATGGTGTGGGACAAGCTTGCGATCCATGGCGCTCTCTTGCATCGGGTCGGCGAACCTTATCACGATGGCGAAAGCGGATAGCGCTCCGGCCAATTGCCGCAGCGTCGCGAAAGCGGCACCCTGTCGGGGTGACAGCGCAAGAAGGAGCGTAGAGATGAGCGAAGAGCGGCGGGAATCGGCGGCACTGCCGGAGGCTTATTTCGATCGCACGCCGCAGCCCTTTGCCGAGGGTCCGCCGGACCCGCTGGTCCTCGACGCTTCGCCGCGGGCGTTGCGCCAGCGCACGGTGAGCTTTGCTGCCAAGCGTTTCGCCGATATGCGCTACGTCAGCGGGCTCGATCGCGCCACAGCCGAGCGGCATTTCCGTTGGCGGCCGGTGGTGCCGCCGGGTGGGCTCGGGCTCCGCCCGGCACCGGACGGCCAGGCGGAGCTCGCCGCCGCGCAGCGCCGTGGCGACATCGCCGTCGAGATGGACGATGCCGACCGGCGCGTGACCGTTCGCTGGAACGACACCGGTTTCGGCGAGCCGGTTGTCGGCGCCGCGATGGCGCGGCCCGGCTATGGCGGCATCGTCCTCGGCCCGCATGCGAAGCTGCGCTTCGATCCGCAGCCGATCCCCCGCAAACGGCCGGGACCCGGGCGTGCCTGGCCGCTCGGCGATGCGGTCGAGGCTCCGCCGGCGCCGCCCGCCGAATTCGCCCGCGCGCTCGACGCCTTTTTCGCCCGATCGACCGGCGCCTACGGTGTCCTGATCGCCACGCCCGAGCGCATCCTTGCCGAACGCTACAGCGAATTCGGCGCTGCCGATCGCGCGACCCCGAGCTGGTCGATGACAAAAGCGGTCACCTGCACGGTGATCGGCCGCCTGATCCACGAGGGCTGGCTCGCTTCGGTCTATGACCCCGCGCCCGCGCCGCTGTGGCGCGATCCGCGCGCGATCCACCGCCTGATCACGCTCGATCACCTGCTGCGGATGCGCTCGGGGCTCGCCTTGCCGGTGGCGCATGGCGACGGGCATGTGAGCCTCGGCTTTGAGAACAGCGCGGTCTACCAGGATGCCGCCGACGCGTTCGAGGCGGCGCAGCGCTCGATCGTCGCCACCCTGCCCGGTGCGGTCTATCGCTACATCAACAGCGGCCTCAACGTGCTCGGCGCGATCATCCGCGACCGGATCGAACGGCGCGGGCTGCCGTATTACGAAACCTTGTACGGTCTTTTGGTCGATCGCCTCGGCATGGCGAGCTATCAGCATTCGGCCGACATTGCCGGCAATCTGATCGCCTCGGGCGCCGGCTTTGCGAGCCTGCGCGACTATGCCAAGCTCGGCGTGCTGTACCTGCAAAACGGCATGTGGGCCGGCGAGCGGCTGCTGCCGCAGGGCTGGGCCGATTACGCGCTCAACGCGACGCATACCGGGACCAGCTATGCGGCCTGCTTCCGCACCAATATCGACCGCCAGTTCCCCGATCTGCCGCCCGACACCGCCTGGGCCTCGGGCGCCTCCGATCAGCGCATCTTTATCCTGCGCCGCCACCGGCTGACCGTCGCGGTCAGCAACGAGACCGACCATCCGATGGATCTCTTCGCGCTGAACCACGTCATTGCCGCGGCGATCGCGGCCTGGGCCTAGCCACCGTCGAGACAGGAGCCACCGTCAATTCGGGAGATCGCCATGCCGACCGCCAACGACTTGCCCGATGTGCTCGAAACCACGCAGCCCGAGCGCCTCGCCACCGGCTTTATGTTTACCGAAGGCCCGCTGTGGCATCCGGACGGCTGGTGGTATTTTGTCGATCTGCGCCGCAATCAGCTGTTGCGGCTGACCCCCGGCAAGGCGCCGGAGGTCGTCCGGACCACGATCGGCGGCAACGGCACGACCTTCGACCTCGAAGGCCGCCTGATTGTTTGCGAAGGCGACGACCGCCGGCTGACCCGCATGCGCCCCGACGGCACGGTCGGGCCGCTGGTCGACAATTTCAACGGCGGGCGCTTCAACCGGCCGAACGACGTGATCTGTCATTCGAACGGATGTCTCTATTTCACCGATCCCGAAAAGCGCCGTCCCTATCACGAGCGCGAGATCCCGGGCCCGGCCGGGGAGGACAATTTGTGGGACGGTGCACGCGTCTATCGTCTGGCGCCGGACGGCGGGTTGAGCGTGCTGGCCAATTGCGAATATCCGAACGGGCTGGCGCTGTCGTCGGACGAGCGCACGATGTACGTCGCGAACACGCGCTCCTCGCAATACATCCACGCGATCCGGCTCGACGCCGCGGGCCACATGGTCGGGCGCAGCATCTTTGCCGACTTGAACGGCAGCGAGCCGGGCATTCCCGACGGCCTCAAGGTCGACAGCATCGGCCGGGTCTATTGCACCGGGCCGGGCGGCATCTGGGTCATGGCGCCGGACGGCAGCCGCATCGGCGTCATCCGCTGGCCGGAGCAGGCCGTCAACTTTGCGTTCGGCGGGCCGGATTTGCGGACATTGTTCTGTTGCGCGCACACCTCCGTCTACACATTGCGCGTAAAAGTGCCCGGCAACCCGCATCCCTGGTACAAGCGGCGCGGGGCACTAATGTAACGACAGGCGAACGTGCCGCGAAGATCGGCAAGTGTTGCGTGGCAGAGCCGCATCACGGCGAGGCGGCGAGGTCGTCGTCGATCTTCCTGGCGCGCAAAGCGGCCGGGCGGTTGCCAAGGCGCGACCAATAGCGCTCGAAGCCCGGGCGCTTCTCGATCGTGCCGAATTGCATGCCAAAACCGATATGCGAGCCGACATAAACGTCGGCGGCGCTGAACCGGTCGCCGACCAGATAATCGCCGCGCGATACGGCGGCTTCGAGCGCCTCGATGACGGCGGCATAGGTGCCGTAGCCGATCATCCTTTCGCGCTCCTGCGGCACGGCAAAGCCCAGCATCCGGTTGCTGGCCGCCGCTTCGACCGGGCCCGCGGCAAAGAACAGCCAGCGGTAATAGGGGCCGCGCAAAGGGTCGCCGGGCGGAGGCGCCAAGCCCGCTGCCGGGAACGCGTCGGCAAGATAGGCGCAGATCGCGGCTGTCTCGGTGACGATCGTGTCGCCGTGCCGCAACGCCGGGACCTTGCCCATCGGGTTGATCGACAGATACGCAGGCGCCTTCATCGCCGTCTCATAGTCGAGCAATTCGGTGCGATAGGTCTCGCCGACCTCTTCCAGCATCCAGCGCACGATCCGGCCCCGCGATTGCGGGTTCGTATAAAAAACGAGCTCTTCAGGCACGCTGAGACCTCCTTCTCTATTTCAAAATTTCGGCCATCCGGTGCGGCGTTTCACGAATCGGTGAGACTTTTGTCTTCCCGGCGCAGGCCGGGACCCACGGCCGTCCTGGATACCGGCCTTCGCCGGCAAGACGACGGGAGCGGCCGGTGCCGGCGTCACAAATCGAGCCCGTCGCGCAGCAACTCATGCTCCAATCGATGTACCGCTCGCCAGAGCAACCGCCGACTAATACATGTGCTGGCCCCCATTGACCGAGAGGGTCGAGCCGGTGATGAAATCGGCCTCGTCGGCGACCAGAAAGAGGACCGTGCGGGCGATGTCCTCGGCCTTGCCGAGGCGGCCGACCGGGATGCGGGCGATGATCTTTTCCAGGACCTCGGGCGGCACCGCGCGCACCATCTCGGTATCGACATAGCCGGGTGCGACGGCGTTGACGGTGATGCCGCGCGCCGCCCCCTCCTGCGCCAACGCCTTGGTAAAGCCGTGGATGCCCGATTTCGCCGCGGCATAGTTGACCTGGCCGTATTGCCCGGCCTGGCCGTTAATCGAGCCGATATTGACGATCCGGCCAAAGCCGCGCGAGCGCATCCCGTCGATCACCTGGCGCGACATGTTGAAGCACGATGCGAGGTTGGTCTGGATCACCGCATTCCATTGCTCAAAGCTCATCCGGTGCATCGTCGCGTCGCGGGTGATGCCGGCGTTGTTGACCAGCACCTCGACGGGGCCGAGCGCCGCTTCGATCGCCTTGATGCCCTCGGCGCAGGCGGCGAAGTCGGTAACATCGAACTTGAACACCGGGATCCCGGTCTCTTCGGCAAATTGGCGCGCCGCCGCATCGTTGCCGGCATAGATTGCCGCGACCCGATAGCCGGCCTTGCCGAGCGTGGTCGAGATCGCGCGGCCGATGCCGCGCGTCCCGCCGGTGACCACCGCCACCCTGGCCATGCGTTACCTCCCTTTTTATGGTCCTCGAGTGCTAAGCAATTTCCGCTGGTTGGCACCCCCTCACCCAGCTTCGGGTAAGGCTCGCGTTCAGCTCGCCAACCCTTCTCAACCCTCTCCCCCAGTGGGGGAGAGGGAAGGGTGAGGGGGCTGCTCCGACGGGTGCCATACGATCGAAAACCGGGCTAATCGCGCTCCAGGCACATGGCGATGCCCATGCCGCCGCCGATGCACAGGGTCGCGAGCCCCTTTTTCACATTGCGCCGCCGCATTTCGTAGAGCAGCGTCACCAGCACACGCGCGCCCGATGCACCGATCGGGTGGCCGAGCGCGATGGCGCCGCCGTTGACGTTGACCTTGCCGACATCCCAGCCGAGGTCCTTGTTGACCGCGCAAGCCTGGGCGGCAAAGGCCTCGTTGGCCTCGACGAGGTCGAGGTCGGCGGCGGCCCAGCCCGCCTTCTTCAGCGCCATGCGGCTCGCCGGGATGGGCCCGCTGCCCATGATCGCCGGATCGACGCCGGCGGTGGCCCAAGAAACGATGCGGGCGAGCGGCGTGACACCGCGCTTGCGCGCCGCCTCGGCGGTCATCAGCACGACCGCCGCCGCCCCGTCGTTGATGCCGGAGGCGTTGCCGGCGGTGACGGTGCCGTTCTTGTCGAAAGCCGGCCGCAATTTCGCCAGCACCTCGACCGTGGTGCCGTGCTTCGGATGCTCGTCATCCTCGACGACCGTCTCACCGCGCCGGGTCGCGATCTTGACCGGGACGATCTCGTCCTTGAAGCGGCCGGCCTTTTGCGCGGCTTCGGCTTTGGCTTGCGAGGCGGCGGCAAAGGCGTCCTGCTGCTCGCGCGTGATCTGCCAGCGCTGCGCCACGTTTTCGGCGGTGTTGCCCATATGGTAGCCGTTAAAGGCGTCCCAGAGCCCGTCCCTGATCATCGTATCGACGAGCTCGGCGTCGCCCATCTTGACGCCGTTCCTCAGATGAATGCAGTGCGGCGCCTGGCTCATGCTCTCCTGGCCGCCGGCGACGACGATCTCGCTGTCGCCAGCGCGGATCGCCTGATAGCCGAGCGCCACGGTGCGCAGCCCCGAGCCGCATAGCTGGTTGACGCCGTAAGCCGTCACCTCGAACGGCAATCCGGCGCCGATCGCCGCCTGCCGCGCCGGGTTCTGGCCTTCGCCGGCGGCGAGGATCTGGCCCAGGATGACCTCGGAGACCTCCCTGGGCTCGACCCCGGCGCGGCGCAACGCCTCGCCGATCGCGACCTCGCCGAGCTTGTGCGCCGGGAGGCTCGCGAGCCCGCCGTTAAACGCGCCGACCGGGGTGCGAACCGCGCCGGCAATGACGATATCGGCCATCGGACGATCTCCTCGCAGGTATGCGCTTTATCTGGGGCAGGCGGGCCGAATGTAAAAGCCGCCGCCCCGCGGTGTCCAGCCGCCGGGCCATCGGGTCGGGCATGCCCGGCCTGCGGCTGGAGGCGCCGCCGCCGGCATGCGATAAAAGCCGCCGCATTAGAGGTTGGATCGGGATGGACGAAGGGGTGCGGCCGGCCGAGGAGGATCTGTCGATCTACGCGCCGGTGGGTCTGGCCGAGGGCGTCGCGGCGCTCGCCGGCGAGCCGGTCTTTGCCGAGATCCTGGCGCGTGCCGGCCCGCCGCGTTTCCGCCGCCGGAAGAACGGCTTTCCGACCTTGCTGCACATCATCCTCGAGCAGCAAGTGTCGATCGATGCCGCGGCGGCGATGCACCGGCGGCTCAGCGAGGCATGCCGGCCGCTGACGCCCGAGCGGTTTCTCGTCCTCGACGACGCGAGCCTGCGCCTGTGCGGCTTCAGCCGACAAAAGGCGGGCTACGCGCGCAATCTCGCCGAAAAGGTTCGGGCCGGCGAATTCGATTTTGCCCGGCTCGCCAAAGCCGGCGACGACGCGGCCGAGGCCGCGCTGCGCTCGCTCAAAGGGATCGGCCGGTGGAGCACCGAGGTCTATCTGATCTTTGCCCTCGGCCGGCCCGACATCTGGCCCGCCGCCGATCTCGGCCTGCAAATCGGCGCCGGCGAATGCCTCGGCCTCGCGGCACGCCCGGCCGAGCCCGAATTGCGTGCGCTCGGCGAGCAATGGCGGCCGTGGCGCGCGGTCGCATCGTGCCTCTTCTGGCAATCCTATCTGCACCAACGCAAGCGCACCGCCCCGGTGCTGGCCCCCGAGCTCTACTACCCCTGAGCGTCGCTCACGAAACAAACCGTACGTCACCCGCCGTCAGGGTCGGATCGCCGGTCAGGGTGGCGATCAGCTCATGCGGGCTGCTCGGTGCGTTGCCGTGGGCGTCGTAGAAGAGCTTCCCGTTCGTCGTGTCATAGACGAAGCGCTGCGCCGATGTCGTGAAGCCGCCGGTCTTGTTGGCCGCGAACAAACGCGGCGCCACCGGCTTTGATCCGAGGCCGAACCCCTTCTCGCTGAACGCGATCTTGTCGGTCCCGTGGCTAAAGTCGGCGATCGTGTTCTGGTCCGGCGAGGCAACCGAGCCCGGCGTCGTCAATTCGAATAGATCCGCGCCGGCGCTGCCCTTCATTGACGCATGCCGGCCGGCGATCAAGATATCCGCCCCCGCCCCGCCCCTGATGACGGCCCGATCCGCCACCGGCACGCCGGCTTCGCTGATCGTATTGCCCTTGGCGCCGCCATCGACCGTGATCGCCTTGCCGCTCACCCCGGCAAAGCTCTCATTGATCAAGGTCAGGGTATTGGCGCGGTTTCTGGCGAGCACATAGGTTTCGACGCCGCTCACCCGGCCGGCGAGAATCGCACCGGCGGTGGTCATCATAAGCTTGTCGGTGCCGCTCCCGCCCTTGACGATGTCGGTATCGGCGAGGGCCGCCACCGAAAATTCGAAGATGTCGCTCCCGGCGCCGCCGGTGACGATATCTTTGCCGGCCCCGCCTACCACGACCACCCGGTTCGATCCGTTCAACCCCGACGCGTTGACCGTGTTGCCCTTGCTGCCGCCGGCCACGGTGATCGTGCGCCCGCTCACCCCGGCGAAGTTGGTATTTTGCAAAGTCAGCGTGTTGATGCTGGAACTCGCCAGCTGGTAAATCTCGACCCCGCTGACGCCGGTCACCTTGATCGTGCCGGCGGTAGTCACGTCGAGCGTATCGCCGCCGGTCGCGCCGGCCACCGTCGAAATCGCCAGGGTCGGCGCCGACAATTTGAGGAAGTCCGCGCCGCTGCCGCCCCGCAGATCCAGCGCGTCGCCGACGGCGAGGCTATTAGCGGTGACCATGTTGCCGCCATTGCCGCCGAAAAAGGTGATCTTTTTGCCGGGCACACCGGTGAAATTGGCATTGGCAAAGGTCACGAGGTATGGCCCGGCATTCGCCACCCTGACGATCCGAAAGCCGCTGATCTTGGCGAGGTTAAACGTGCCGGCGGCGGTCAATACGAGCTGGTTCTTGCCGCCGGCGCCGGTGATCTTCTCGCCGGCGAGGCTCGTCGGCGTGACATCGACCTGCCAATCGGCGCCGGCATCGACCGTCACCGTGGCGAAATCGACGAATTGGGTGCGCAGCCCGCGGAAAATTCCCAACGCAGTGCCCGCCAGCTCGATCGTGTTGCCGCCGCCGCCGCCGGCGGCTTTCCCCGGCCGGCCCGCGGCGCCGATGAACACCGCTCCGGGCTCGACGACGAGCCGGTCGTCGCCGCCGCCAAACTGCACCGCCCTGCCGCCCGTTCCGGTGATCGTGCCGAAATTGGCGACGGTGCCGCTGCCGCCGCCGATCTTGACGCCGACCCCGCCCGCGACCGCAGCCCCGGTCGCACCATTTGCGCCAACGGTAACGCTGCCGCCGGCGCCGAGAGAGACGCCGACGCCGTTCGAACCGGTCGCGGCGATCCTGCCCAGATCGCTTACCGCGGCGGCGGCGCCTGCGGTATGCACGCCGAACGCCGCCCCGTCGATCAGCCCGCTTCGCCCATTCGAGAGCGTGCCGCCGTCGCCCAGATAAAGCCCGGTTCCGGTGCTGCCGGTGGCCGTGATCGTGGCGAAATTGGTCACAATGCCGGGTGCGTCGGGCATGCGCACCCCGTAATCGGCGGCGGTGATCAGCGCCGCCGCGACGCCCGACGCACCGTTTCTGACGACGAGGCCCTGCGACAGGTCGACGCCGCGGCCAAAGACGCCGGTTGCCGCGATCGTGCCGAAATTGACGATCGTCGCCGGTGCGTTGGTGTTGTAAATTCCGGCATTATACCCGGATACCGATGCCGCCGCGGCGCCCGTCGCCCCGTTCCTGACGTGCCCGCCCTCGTGCAGATAGATGCCAAAGCTCTGCATGCCGGTGCCGGTAATCGCGACCGTGCCGTAATTCGTCACCCGCCCGCCGGCGCCGGCGATGAAGACGCCCTGCTCGTAGCCGATGATCCGGCCGGCGGCAGCGCCGCCCTGGTTGAGGATGCTGCCGCCGGCGAGCAGATAGATGCCCTGGGCAGAGACACCGGTGGCGGTCGTCTCGATCGTGCCGGAATTCACGATCGCGCCGCCCGCCTTCAGATAGACCCCCCGGCCATCGAGGTAGAGGGCGCCGTTCAGCGTGCCGAAGCCGATGATCGTGCCGAAATTGCGCACCGTGGCTTCGGCGCCGCCGATATGGACGCCGTCGCCGCCGACGATCAGCGCTCCCGGGGTATTGCCGCCGCCGTTGGTAACGCTCCCTCCGCCATCGCACTCGATCCCGAATTTGAGGCCGTGCAGATCGGCGCCCGCGCCGGCGATCGTGCCGTAATTGGCGACCGCGCCGGTATCCTGCAGGCGCACCCCGGCACCCCAATAAGCCGCGATGCTGCCCGCGCCCTCGATCAGGCCGAAGTTGACGACGGTGCCGCCGGCATCCTCGATATTGACCCCGCCGTCGCCGGCGATCAGCCCGGCGTCAGAACCGCTCGCGCCGTTCGTCACCGCGCCGCTGCCTTGAACCGACACGCCGTAGCTGCCGGACTGCGAGGGTGCGGTGCCGGCGATCGTGCCCAGATTGTCGATCGTGCCGTTGGTGATGACCGAAACGCCGTCGAGCGAGCCGTGGATCAGCCCGGCATTGGTCAGCGCTCCGGCAAACAGCACGACGCCGAGGGTCGAGGTGGTGCCGGTCGCGATGATCGTGCCGAAATTGTCGATCGTGCCGCTGGTCGTGCCGCCGATCCGGACCGCCTCGAAATAGGCTTGCAGCAGCCCCGCGTCCGAGCCGCTCGCGCCATTGGTGAGGTTGCCGCTCGTCAGGTAGACGGCGAGATAGAGCTGCGCCGCGATCGTGCCCAGATTGGTCACGCTGCCGGCGCCATTCGTGATCGCGACTGCCTGCTCTGGGCTCCGGATCAGCGCGCCGGCGGCGTTGTCGACCCGGCCGCCCGCCTTCAGCAGCACGCCGTACGAGTTCGGTGTAAAGATCGTGCCGTAGTTCGACACCGAGGCGGGGGCGTCCGCCTCGACGCCGACCAGCACGCCCGAGATCATCCGGTGATTGATGACCGCGCCGCCGGCGGCGAGTGCGACGCCCTGCGTGCTTCCGTCAATGAACCCGAAATTGCTCACCAGCCCACTGGCGCCGCTGATCGCGACCGCGGCCTTGCCGCCGCCGATATAGCCGGCGGTCGAGCCGGCATGGCCGTTGATGACGGTGCCGCCCCCGGTCAATTTTACCCCGGCGCCGCTGCTTTCGATCACGGCGAGGTTGCTTACGGTGCCTGGGCCGTTCTGGATCAAGACGCCGGTGCGATGGCCCTCGATCGTGCCGTAGCTGTTGGTGACCGCACCGCCGGCGGCAAGCCAGACGCCGTAGCCGGTTGCGCCGGCAATCGTGCCGATGTTGGACACGCTGCCGATGGCGCCGAGGATCTCGACCCCGTTGCCGGCGCCGGTGATCGTGCCTGGCAGCGGCTGCAGGAATTTGCCCGCTTGCCGGCCGTTCCTGACGTTGCCGCCAGGGAACAGCAGCACCCCGACGCCGCCCGTGGCGAGACCTTAAATCGTGCCGCTGTTGGCGACGTAGCCGGCGCCCGACGATCCCGTTATCGAGACGCCGCGGAGCCCCCCCTCGATCAGCCGATTGTTCGTGACTCCCCCGCCCGCGGCGAGATCGACGCCGAAGCCGTCGCCCTTGCCGGCGACGCTGCCGTTATTGATGATGTTCCAGGAGCTCGTGCTGCTGTAGACCGCATCGCCGCTGTATTTGGTGGTAGCGCCATTGATCACGGCAGCGGAGGCGATCGTCACCGGGCTCGTGTAATGCGCGCTCGTCAGGTTGACGCCCGAATTGTGCGTGCCGGTGATCGCCGACATCCTGGGTCTCCGTGGCGCGGCTCATGCTGAACGCAACCTTACATCTTGAAGCATTCCAGGGCAACAACTCCTGTGGGACGGCCGGATTCAGCGGCGCGCTCTTTCGCCACGGTATGAGGAGCCGATCCCCCCGCGGACTTTCGGCTATTAACGGTGCCGGCGGGCGGAACAAGGATCGTCGCATATGGGCGACATTCGCGCGGTGTGCGTTTATTGCGGGTCGTCGGGGAGGGTGGCGGCAGCCTATCGCGCGGCGGCGGGCGAGCTGGGCAAGGGGCTCGCCGAGGCCGGCATCGAGGTGGTGTTCGGCGGCGGGCGGGTCGGGCTGATGGGGCTCCTGGCCGATGCGGCGCTCGCCGCCGGCGGGCGGGTGACCGGCATTATTCCGCAGCGGCTGCGCGATGCAGAGCTGGCGCACGACAGGCTCAGCGAGCTTCTCGTCGTCGCCGACATGCACGAGCGCAAGCGCGCGATGGCCGAGCGGGCGGACGCCTTTGCCGTGCTGCCGGGCGGCATCGGCACCCTTGACGAGATGTTCGAGATGCTGAGCTGGAAGCAGCTCGGATTGCACCGGAAGCCGATCTTTCTGGTCGATGTCGAAGGCTATTGGGCGCCGCTGCGCGCGCTCCTCGGCCATATCGTCGAGCACGGCTTCGCCCGGCCGCCGACCCTCGACCTCATGCGCGTCGTCCCCGATGTGGCCGGGCTGATGGCGGCGCTCGCGCAAACCCCGGCGCCGGCGTCCCCGGTCGACAGCGGCAATCTGTGAGGGGATCGCGCCGAGCGCAGAAGAGCGCATAATTTTTCGGCCCGCCGCGCGCGTTTTGACCCCGTGGCGCGCGACGATCAAGCGCCGCGGTTTTTGAAAAAACGGTTTGGCGGGCGCGGCAGCCCGAGGTTCTCGCGCAGGGTTTTGCCCTCGTATTCGGTGCGGAAGAGGCCGCGGCGCTGCAGCTCGGGGACGACCTTGTCGACAAAATCGTCGAGCCCGCCGGGGACCCACGGAAACATGATGTTAAAGCCGTCGCAGGCGCGGCCTTCGAGCCATTCCTGCATCTCGTCGGCGATCATCGCGGGGGTGCCGACCATGGCGAGGCCGCCATAGCTGCCGGCGATGCGCGCCAATTCGCCAACGGTCAGGTTGTCGCGGCGGGCGCGAGCGATGACGCGTTCCCGCCCGCTTTTGCTCGCGTTCAATTCGGGGATGTCGGGCAACGGCCCGTCGAGGTCGAAGCCCGAGGCGTCGTGACCGAGCGCGATCGAGAGCGAGGCAAGGCCGCTGTCGGGATGGACGAGGCTGTCGAGAAGGCCACGCTTGTCGCGCGCCTCGGCCGCGCTGTCGCCGACGACGGCAAGGGCGCCGGGCATGATCTTCATCAATTCGGGGTCGCGGCCGAGCCGTTCCATGCGTCCCTTGACGTCGGCGTAAAAGCCCTGAGCGTCGGCGAGGCGCCCGCCGCTGGCAAAAATCACCTCGGCGGTCTCGGCGGCGAGCTGGCGCCCGGCGTCGGAAGCGCCGGCCTGGACGATGACCGGCCAGCCCTGGACCGGCCGCGCGATGTTCAAGGGGCCGCGCACCGAGAGGAACTCGCCCTTGTGGTCGAGCACGTGCAGCCGCTCGGGGTCGAAATAGACGCCGGCCTCAACGTCGCGGACAAAGGCGTCGTCGGCCCAGCTGTCCCACAGCCCGGTCACGACATCGAAGAATTCGCGCGCGCGGCGATAGCGCTCGCCATGCTCCATATGCCCGGTCAGGCCGAAATTGAGCGCCGTATCGGGGTTTGAGGTGGTGACGAGGTTCCACGCCGCGCGGCCATTGCTGATGTGGTCGAGCGAGGCAAAGCGCCGCGCGATCAGGTAGGGCGGCTCGAAGGTGGTGGAGGCGGTGGCGATCAGCCCCAGATGCTCGGTCACCATCGCCAAGGCCGGCAGCAGGGTCAGCGGGTCGAACGAGGTGACCGTGGCGCTGCGCTTCAACGCCGCCATCGGCATGTTCAAGACACCCAGATGGTCGGCCATAAAAAACGCGTCGAACCGCCCCCGCTCCAAGGTCTGCGCAAACCGCACCAGGTGCTGGAGGTTGAAGTTGGCGTCCGGCCAGGCGCCGGGATAGCGCCACCACGCCGTATGGATGCCGACCGGGCGCATAAACGCCCCCAGATGCAATTGCCTCGTGGCGGTCACTCTCAGCGCCCCGCTAGCTATAACGCGAGCTTAACTAGTGCTTAGATGCATTCAGATGATTCAACTCCATTGCCCTGTAGGATGGGTTGAGCGCAGCGAAACCCATCGGCTGCGGTGGTTGCGATGGGTTTCGCGATGCTCAACCCATCCTACGGCTCCTTGCTGCTGAATCAGGTGATTGCGTCTGAACACTAGCACAGGCTCGGGCCATTCGGTAGAGCGGGTCCGATGTCCGATAGCCTTATTGGCGGATCGTGTTCGAGCTCGAGGATGACGACGCGACCAATGTTGACCTCGTCGATTACCCACTGACCCCCGAAAAAGGAGGTAGCGGATGGAGATGCACGATCCGGCCCACCCCGGCGAGATCGTCCGGGAAGAGTGCCTGAAGCCTCTCGGACTCACCGTGACTGCGGCAGCGGAAGCTCTCGGCGTCACGCGCAAGGCGCTGTCCGATTTGTTGAACGGACATTATGGGGTCTCGCCAGAGATGGCGATCCGGTTGGAAAAGGTGTTCGGCAGCACGGCCGATACCTGGCTGCGAACGCAGGTGCAGCGCGACTTATGGGAAGCGCGCCAGCACGCCGACACGATCAGGGTCAACCGGCGCTTTGCGGCGGCAGAGATCGGTTAGCCCCGCCCGCGGCCCCTCACCCCAGCCCTCTCCCCGCGGGCGGGGAGAGGGAGGAAACGAGGAAGCGAGGAAGCGAAAGGGCGAGGGCCTGCCGCCGCCAGCTACGCCCGGGCACCCTGGTAGAGCGGGCCGCGGATGATCTGGCCGGGGAGTGCGTCGGTCAATTGGCCGTGGTCGAGCAAGACTTGGCCGTTGACGACGACGTGGTCGATGCCGACCGCCTCGCGCTTGACCTGGACGCCACCCGCCGGCATCGAGGCGACTGGCTCGCGGGGCTTGGAGGCGATCGTGTCGGGATCGAAGATCGTGATGTCGGCGACCTTGCCGGCGGCGATAAAGCCGCGATCGGTAATGTCGTGCATCAGCGCGGTCTTGCCGGTCAGCCGATAGACCGCCTCTTCGAGCGTCATCACCTGCTCTTCGCGCACCCAATGGCCCAAGAGGTTGGTGCTGGTCTCGTGCCGGTCGGCGGTGTGCGGCCGGCCGCCGCCGTCGCTGGTGCCGATCACGGTGAATTGCGAGCCGAGGATGTGCTTCTGCGTCTTCGGATCATGGTTGCGGTCGATCGCCTGAAAGCAGGTCTGCAAATCCTCGTCGAGCGACAGATCGAGGAAGGCGTCCATGATGCCCTTGTTCTGATCCTTGGCGATCTGCTCGACGCTCTTGCCCTCGAGGTGCCGGTTCTGCCCCTTGGTCGTCATAAACACCTCGACAAGGTCCCAGCGCCGGTTGAACAGGCCGCGGCCGCGGCCGCGCCGATCGGTCATCCCACCTTCCTGAGCGACCGTGCCCTCGACCGCCTCGGCCGACATCGCCTGGCGGATCTCCGGGTGCCGGAACGCGCGCATCCGTTCCTCATAGGGCAGCGCCATGACCTTGTCCCAGGTCGGCATGCCGCGGAAGAAGCCCTCGGGATGGGTGATGTCCTCGTCCTGCGGCACATTGAGGCCGCGCTGCAGGTCAAAGATCGCACCGGCGACGGTCGAGAGGCACGAGCCGTAGCAGCGGGCACCGCTCTTGAACCCGTCTTCGAGCCATTTCAGGTGCTCGACCCATTCATCGGGGTTGCCGATCGGATCCGACATCAAGTTGTAGATCGACGGCCGCCCGGTGCGCGCCGCGAGCTCGCGGGCGACCTGCCGGGTCTGCTTGGTGCCGCCCGGGGCGCCGCCAGCGACCTGGAACACGCCGGTGCCGAGCTCGCCGAGCACGCTCGCCAGCGCCCAGCGCTCCTCGTCATTGCCGACGCCGGCCGGGTCGCCGCGATCCTTGGGTGCCGTCGAAAAGCCGAGCGCCCCTTCGTGCATCGCCTCGCGGATCAGCCGCTGCATCGCCGCCATTTCTTCCGGCGTCGCCTGCCGCTCGGAGGCGGCCTCGCCCATCACATAGCGGCGGATGCCCGAATGGCCGACCAAGGTGCCGACGTTGATGCCGCGCTTCCTGCCGAGCGCGTTCAGATAGTCGCCGACCGATTCCCAGGTCACATCGACCCCGGCCTTCAGCACCGGCAGCGGGATCTGCTCCGCATCGGAGAAGAATTCGAGATACCACTCGGCGTCGCCGGGCCGCACCGGGGCGATGACCTGCCCGCACTGGCCGACAACGACCGTGGTGTGGCCGTTGTGCACCCACGAGCCGCAATAGGGGTCCCACACGGCCTGCGGGTCGAAATGGGTGTGGTGGTCGATAAAGCCCGGCGCCACGACGCGGCCCGCGGCGTCGATCGTGCGCTCGGCAGCGGCACCCGCGTATTTGCCGACACCGACGATCTTGCCGTCCTTGACCGCGACATCGGCGTGAAAAGCGGGCTCGCCCGAACCGTCCACGACGCGGCCGTTCTTGATCAAGAGATCATACGCCATGATTTTTCTCCTTGCTGCCGCCGCGCCCCTCGACCCGAGAGCGGTAGCTGTTTCCTCCGAAGCGGCGCCCGAACGCGCCCATTCGCATGCTGCGGCTAAAGGCTACGCCCCGATCAACGAGGCGGCAACAATTTCGCGCGCTCGTCAGCGGAAATATTCGAGATGAGCCAAGGTAATTCATATTATGAATTCGATGCATCTCTCGTTCGTGGCCGGCCTTGTGCCGGCCATCCACGACTTAAGGCAGCCGATCGAAACGATCCTCCCAATCCGGATCCTGGCCATGAATTAGCCGGACCTTCCACGCTCGCGGCCAGTGCTTGATGTTTTGTTCGCGCTGTCTCGCGGCAAGCATGCCGTCGTGCTCCTCGACATAGACGAACATCTTCAATCCATGCTTTTTGGTGAAGCCGGCGACAAGCCCGGCGCGATGCTCCCATGCTCGCCGCGCCAGATTATCGGTCACGCCGGTGTCGAGCGTGCCGTTGCGGCGGTTTGTCATCATCGTAGACCCAGCCGGGCATCGTCAGTTTCCCCGGGAGCAAGGCGCGGATGGTCGGCACGAGGCCACGGCTGTCCGGTACATTTTTTGCCGTACAAGGCATCAAGCTCGCACGGTTCAGCAGCAACGCTGCGTTGGGCTGACCAACGGCGAACTGCTGCGCCGCGCCGCTGCGGATGGGTTCGAAACCTTCGTCGCCGCCGGCCGGAACCTGCAATTCCAGCAGAACCTCCGTGGCTCCAAATCGTGCGAGAAAGCTGATCGACGGGGGTTCGACGACCGTTGAGGACGCCGCTGGTTTGCCGCCGTTGGCCGCAGCAAATATCGCGGCCCATCGATGCGCCCAGAACCTCGCAGCTGCGCGTCCTGATCTCCTGGTGGGCTTTTACGCTCGAAACGATGAAGCGGAGACCCTTTGAACGCAGGTCAATGAGTGCCGGCGGGGCAGAAGCGGATGTCGTCGCGCTCGTTTTCGTAGTCGTCCATCGCCTGATGCAACACGTTGTCTGCCGGCAATGCCTTCAGCGCCTGGGTGATCTTCTTGAGCGTCGGGTCGTCATAGGCGACCAGCTTTGGGCATTGGCACGCGGTCTGGGCTGCGCTGCTGCACCCGCTCACAGCCAAAATCACGGCGAACCCCGCCGCCGCCGCACCCGACTTGACCGCCATCCGACCCCCCGCCCCGGCCCCCGCCTTGCCGCACGATGCCGAGCGCCGCGGCGGCAATCAAGCCGGATCGGACGCGATCTTTCGCCACGCTTTGGCCGGGCTATTCCGCTGCGCTGCGTTGCGGCGCGGGCGCCTGCGCCGCCGCGTGGCGATCGATCTCCTTTTGAATCGCGGCACTCGCCTGCCCGGTGAAATCGACATGGTGGCTGGTGGCGAAATCGTAGCTGCCGCGCAGCAGCTCCCGGCTCTTCTGGAAATGCGGGTGCACAAACCGCGCCATCAGCTCGTAATGCTTTTTGGTCGCCGCCCAATCGGCCCAGTTCTGCGCTAATTCGCACAGCACGCCAAACCCGCCCGAGCCTTGGACCAGCCGGTCCACATATTGGATCGCGTCGTCGGGCGTGCCGATGCAGGCGGTGCCGCTTTCGACCAGCCATTCGACCGGGTCGCCGACATCGGGCGGGATGATCGGGAACGTCGCGACATCGCGGAAATAATTGGCGAAGGCCTGCACGCCGAACTGCATATTCTGCCGCGCCTCGTCGCGGGTCTCGGCGATGTGGAAGAGGCCGACGACACGCCAATTCTTACGGTCGGGAACATGGCCGTTGGCGCGCGCGGTCTCCTCATAGAGACCCCAGTTGGCGGTGTGCCGCTCCATCGCCATCGGGCTGGTGCCGCCGATCGACAGCATGCCGGCGCCGTATTTGCCGGACAACAGCGACCCCGACGGCGAGCGCGCCGCCGCCACCGCCAATTCCATCGTCGGCCTCGTATAGGGGCGCAGCTGCAATTGCGCCCCGGTCAAGTTGAACCAGCCGGTCTTCTTGGTGACGGTCTCGCCACGCAACAGCCGGACGATCACGTCGAACGATTCGTTCATCATTTGCCGCTGGTCGCCCGGGTCGATGCCGATCTTCAGCGCGTCATGAACGAGGGCGCCAGGACCGACCCCCAGCATCGCCCGCCCGCGGGTCATATGGTCGAGCTGGACCATACGGTCGGCCAGCATGAATGGGTTGTGGTACGGCAATGACACGACGCCGGTGCCGAGCCGGATGTGCCGCGTGCGCTGCGCCGCGGCGGCAATGAACATCTCGGGGCAGGCGATCAATTCGAACCCGCCGGAATGGTGCTCGCCGATCCACGCCTCGTGGTAGTTGAGCCGGTCGAGATGCTCCAACAGCTCGAGATCGCGCTCGATCGACAGCGTCGGGTTCTCGTCGTGATTGTGAAACGGCGCCAGGAAAATGCCGCTCTTCAGATAGAGATCGTCCATGCCGAATCCTCCGGCGAAATGCCTGTTGCGGCGGATCGTCGATGATCGCATCCACCGCCGCAAGCGGAATCCCGGCATGACGGATGTCGGCTTCTGTGTCGCGGGCCGGCCCTGGCGCGCTGCCGCAGCCGGCCCCGGATGCCGACGGATGCCGCGATCGTGCCGGCGCGTCGCGGCTACCGGGCGGCCGGCGGCCCGGCGCAAAACATTTCACGCAGCCGGGTCTTCATTATCTTGCCGGTGGCGGTGTGCGGCATCTCGTCGATCATAACGACCTCGTCCGGCAACATCCATTTCGGGAATTGGCGAGCGAGGAGGGCAATCAATGCCGCACGCTCGGGGTGGCAGCCCGGCTGCGGCGTGACGATCAGCAAGGGCCGCTCGCCCCAGCGCGGGTCGGGCACGGCGATGACCGCGGCTTCGGCCACGTCTTGATGGGCGACCGCGGCGTTTTCGAGCTCGATCGAGCTGATCCATTCGCCGCCCGATTTGATCACGTCCTTGCGGCGGTCGGTGATCTGGAGATAGCCGTCGGGATCGATCGTCGCGACATCGCCGGTGTGAAACCAACCGTCGGGCTCGACGGCGGCGGCGCTGGCTTCCTCGTCGGCGAAGTAGCCGGCGACGATCCAAGGCCCGCGCACCAGCAATTCGCCCATCGACCTGCCGTCATGCGGCTGGGCCCGGTCCGCATCGTCGACGATCTTCATCTCGACGCCGAAAACCGGCCGCCCTTGCATCGATTTGAGGGCGACCTGCGCCGGCCCCTCGAGGCCCCGGTGCTTCGCCTTGAACGCGGCGGTGGTGCCGAGCGGGCTCATCTCGGTCATGCCCCAGCCCTGGCGCACATCGATGCCGTGGCGCGCAAATGCTTCGATCAGCGAGGGCGGCACCGCCGACCCGCCGGAAAGGACCCGCTCCAAGGTAGAGCAGCGCTTGCCCGACGCCGACAGATAGGCTTCGAAGCCGAGCCAGACCGTCGGCACGCCGAGGCTGTAGGTCACCGCCTCGCCCTCGAACAATTCGTAGAGGCTCTCGCCGTCGAGACGCGGGCCGGGCAGCACCAGCTTCGCCCCGTTCATCGGCACCGCATAGGGGATGCCCCAGCCGCAGGCATGAAACAGCGGCACCACCGGGCAGACCACGTCACGAGCCGAGATCGAGATCGCGTCGGGAAGCGAGATCCCGAACGCATGCAGCAAGGTCGAACGGTGGCTGTAAAGGGCGCCTTTGGGCTTGCCGGTGGTGCCCGAGGTATAGCAGAGCGAGGCGGCGGTGCGCTCGTCGAATTCGGGCCAGGCGAAACCCGCTTCCTCGGCAGCGAGCATGGTCTCGTAGGCGGGGAGCAGCGGCAAGGCGGTGTCGAGGCGGCCGCCCCCCTCGGTCAGCGGCACGATGCGGCAACCGGGCGGAAAGCGCGGCGCCAGCCGCTCGACGAGCGGCAGAAACGTCGTGTCGACAAAGAGCAGCCGATCGGCGGCGTGGTTGACGATATAGACGATCTGGTCGTCGAAAAGCCGCGGGTTGATCGTATGGCAAACCGCGCCGATGCCGGAAATCGCGTAATAAAGCTCGACATGGCGAAACGTGTTCCAGGCCAGGGTGCCGACCCGGTCGCCAGGTTTGATGCCGAGCCGCAGCAAGGCCCGCGCCAGCTGCCTCGCACGGGTTTCGGCCTCGGCGTAAGTGTAGCGATGGATCGGGCCTTCGACAGTCCGCGAGACGATTTCGCCGTCGCCGTGATAGGTCGCGGCATGGGTCAGGATCGACGAGATGAGGAGCGGCCGCTCCGACATCAGCCCCAGCATCGCTTCCTCCCGATCGCCCACTCCCACAATCGTTTTTGAAATAGAGCGCGACTGTCGCTCTTCGGCAAGGGGAGCGGCAGCCGGGCGCGGTTCTGCCGCGCTAGCTCAATAGCGGCGGAAGAGGCCGACGAGGCGGCCCTGCACCTTGACGCGATCGGGACCAAAAATTCGCGTCTCGTACGCCTTGTTGGCCGGTTCGAGAGCGATCGAGGCGCCGCGCCGGCGCATCCGCTTCAAAGTCACCTCCTGATCGTCGATCAGGGCGACGACGACCGCCCCGTTCTCGGCGGCATCGCTGCGCTGGATGATGACCGTGTCGCCGTCGAAAATCCCGGCGTCGACCATGCTGTCGCCAGCGACTTCGAGGGCGTAATGCTCGCCGCCGCCGAGGAGGCTCGTCGGCACGCCGATCGTCATGCTCTGGTCGCGCAACGCCTCGATCGGGGTGCCGGCGGCGATCCGGCCGTACAGCGGCAAATCGACGGCCTCGACATTGGGCGCCACCGGAGCACCGGAAAGCGAGCCGGAAAAATCGCCGCGAATCACTGTCGGCGAAAACCGGCCGCCGCGCTCCGACGCCGGGCCGACCGCGGTCAATTCGGGCAATTTCAACACTTCGAGCGCGCGGGCGCGATGCGGCAGCCGGCGAATAAAGCCGCGCTCCTCCAGCCCGCTGACCAGCCGATGAATGCCCGATTTCGATTTGAGGCTCAGCGCGTCCTTCATCTCGTCGAAGGATGGCGAGACCCCGTTCGCGGTCAGCCGTTGGTTGATGAACAGCAGCAGCTCGCGCTGCTTGACGGTCAGCATGGGACCCTCATTGGTGCAGTACAGAACAAATCCTAAACGCCGCACCACGTTCTAGTTTGGTTCGCGAGCCGCGTCAAGCACGGATATGCGATGCGACGTCAGACCGGCAGCGCCCCGGTCGGAAAGCGGATGATCGGCACCATCGTCCCGGCGGCGGCGGCGGCGGCGTGCGGCGGGCGCAGCACCAGGCAATCGGCGGCGGAGAGCGCCCGCATCATCGAGCTGTCCTGCACCTCGAACGCGAACACCTCCTCGACGCCGTCAGCGGCGCGGGCGAGCCGGGCGCGCAGATAGTCCTGGCGCCGGTCGTTTTTTGGCGCGGCGAGGCCGAGGCGCGCCGTCGCCGGCGCTTCGCTCGCAGCCGGCAGGCCGCTCATCCGATCGAGCGCAGGCTTTAGGAAAAGGAGCGCGCAGACAAAGGTCGAGACCGGGTTGCCCGGCAAGCCGAGCATCGGCGTGCCGCGGTATTTGCCGACCATCAGCGGCTTTCCCGGCCGCATCGCGATCTGCCAGAAATCGAGCGCGAACCCGTCCTCGCCGAGCGCATCGCGCACCAGATCGTGGTCGCCGACCGACGCCCCGCCGGTCGTGACCAGCAGATCGACCCCGACAGTCGCCGCGGCAATCCTGCGCAGGGCTGCCGAATCGTCGGGCGCGTTGCCGACCGAGACCGCGACACCGCCGCAGGCGGTGACAAACGCAATCAGCGCCAGGCTGTTCGAGCTGACGATCTGATGCGGGCCAATCGGATCGCCCGGCATCACGATCTCGTCGCCAGTGGACAGCACACCGATTCGCGGCCGGCGCCGGACCATCAGCCAAGGCCGGTTCATCGCCGCCAAGAGCCCGATGTCGCGGGCGGCGAGCCGCCTGCCGGCGCGCAGCAGCACGTCGCCCTCGGCGAAATCGAGGCCCTCGCGGCGGACATACCGACCGCGCTCGGCGCCCTCGCGGATATGGACCCGGTCGCCGTCGCGCTCGGCATCCTCCTGGATCACGACCGTGTCGGTGCCGGCCGGCATCGGCGCACCGGTAAAGATGCGCGCCGCCTCGCCCTTCCCGACCCGGCCGCCGAACCCGGCGCCGGCCGGGATCTCGGCGACGATGCGCAGCACCGCCGGGATCTGGCGCAAATCCTCGGCCCGCACAGCATAGCCGTCCATCGCCGAAGCGGCAAAAGGCGGCTGGGTGCGACGGGCGGCGACATCTTCGGCGAGCACCCGGCCAAGACCATCGGCGAGCGAAATCTGCTCGGGCGGCAGAACATCGACATGCGCCAGCAGGCGCGTCAGGGCTTCCTCGACCGAAATCACCGCGGCGCCTCCCAATCACCTGATTTTCCGCCTGATTTCTTCAGCAGCCGCAGATCGGTCACGACCATGCCGCGATCGACCGCCTTGCACATGTCATAGATTGTCAGCGCCGCGACCGAAGCCGCTGTCAGCGCTTCCATCTCGACCCCGGTGCGGCCGCGCAGCCGGCAGGTCGCGGTGATCTCGACCGCGCTGCTTGTCGGGCAGGCAGGCGAGACCGACCTCGACCGAGGTCAACGCCAAGGGATGGCACAGCGGGATCAGCTCGGCGGTGCGCTTTGCCGCCATGATGCCGGCAAGCCGCGCCACCGCCAGCACATCGCCCTTGGCAACATCGCCCGAACGGATGCGGGCGAGCGTCTCGGGCCGCATCACGACACGGGCACCGGCGACGGCAACGCGGAACGTCTCGTCCTTGGCCGAAACATCGACCATCTGCGCGCGGCCTTCGGCGTCGAGATGGGTCAAATCGGGCAGCCGCAGCAAACGGCGAGCCGCCGCCGCGACATCCTTCTCGCGCATCAAGGTTTCGCCGACCAGAAAGCAGCGGGCACCGGCGGCGGCAAGGCGGTCGAGGTCGTCGGGGCTGCGGATGCCGCTTTCGGCGACGACAATCCGGTCGCCCGGCACCATCGGCGCCAGCTTTTCCGTGGTGTGAAGGTCGACTGCCAAGGTTTTGAGGTTACGGTTGTTGATGCCGATGAGACGGGCGCCGAGCGCCACGGCCCGGTCGAGCTCGGCGGCGTCGTGAACTTCCGCCAGGACATCGAGGCCGTGCTCGGCGGCGGCGGCGGCCAGCTCGCGCGCCTCGAGGTCGGACAGCGCCGCCATGATCAGCAGCACGCAATCCGCGCCGAGATCGCGGCTTTCGAGGATCTGGTAGGGGTCTAGGATGAAGTCCTTGCGCAAGACCGGCAGCCGGCAGGCCGAACGGGCGGCGCGCAGATGCTCCCCGGTGCCCTGAAAAAACGGCGTATCGGTCAACACCGAGAGACAGGCGGCACCCCCCGCCATATAGCCGCGCGCGAGCGACGCAGGATCGAAATCGGGGCGGATCAGCCCGGCGCTCGGCGAAGCCTTCTTGATTTCCGCGATCAGGCCGTAGCGGCCCTCGCCGAGCCGCTCTTCGAGCGCCGCCGCAAACGGCCTCGGCGCCGGTGCGACGGCGATCCGGGAAAGCAAGGCGGCCTCGGACACCGCTGTCCTGGCTCGGGCAACATGAATGCGTTTTTCGGCACAGATGCGGTCGAGCACGTCGCTCATCGCGCGTCCTCGGCCGATGCGGATGCGGATGCGGGTGCGTTGGTCCGCGCGACGAGGTTGTCGAGCACCCGTTGCGCCGCCCCCGAATCGATCGCGCGGGCGGCGCGCTCGACCCCGTCGGCGAGGGTCGCCGCGCGGCCGGCGACGAGGAGGGCGGCGGCGCTGTTCAACAGCACGATGTCGCGCAGAGGTCCGCCGACACCGCCGAGCAGGTCGCGCATCAGCGCGGCGTTGTGCTGCGGCTCGCCACCGGCGAGGTCGGCGAGCCGGGCCGCCGGCAATCCGGCGTCGGCGGCGGTGATTTCAAAAATCTCGACCTTGCCGTCTTCGAGCGCGGCGACGGTCGTCGGACCGGCCGTGCTGAGCTCGTCGAGCCCGTCGCCATGGACCACCCAAACGCGCTCCGCGCCGAGCCGGCCCAGCACCTCGGCGATCGGCCGCGCCCATTCGGGTGCGAAGACGCCGACCAGCTGGCGCCGCGCCCCGGCCGGGCTCGACAGCGGCCCCAACAGGTTGAAGATTGTGCGGGTGCCGAGATCGACGCGGGTCGGAGCGACGTGCCGGGTGGCGCTGTGATGGCGCGGCGCCATCAGAAAGCCGATGCCGATCTGCCACAGGCAGTCGCGCACCACCGGGAAATCGGCGTCGATGTTGACGCCGAGCGCGGTCAAGACGTCGGCCGAGCCCGATCGCGACGACAGCGCCCGGTTGCCGTGCTTGGCGACCGGCACGCCGCAGCCGGCCGCGACCAGCGCCGCCGCGGTCGAAATGTTGAAGCTGCCCGAAGCGTCGCCGCCGGTGCCGCAGGTGTCGATGGTGCCCGGCGGAGCGTCGATCTGCACCGCCTTTGCCCGCATCGCCCGCGCCGCGCCGGTGATCTCGTCCACGGTCTCGCCGCGCACCCGCAGCGCCATCAGAAAGCCGCCCATCTGCGAGGGGGTGGCGTCGCCGCTCATGATGATGTCGAACGCCGCCTCCGCTTCCTTCTCGCTGAGGCTCCTGCCCTGCGCCACATGCGCGAGCAGCGCTTTCAGATCGCCAGCCACGCGCGCGTTTCCCGATTGTCGATCACCAGCATGATGCGGAGCCTATCCGAACCGAGCCGCGGTTATACCAGCCGATGCCGCCCGACGGAAACCGCGCACCCGGCGGGCTCTACTGACGGCGATCTACAAAAATACCTCGGGCGGGTTGCCGAGCAGCACTTGGCCGACAGCTTCATAATGGGCGTCACGGGATTGGATTTGCTGGGAAACCGTGTGGATGTCGCGGAAGCGGCGCTCGAAGGGGCTGCCGGGAAAGATCGCGTCGACACCGGCGGCTTTGTAGACCCGGTCGGCGACCGCGGTGGCACCGGTGATCGCGTTCGAGCCGGCGAGGCGCGCGCGGGCACGATCGGGCATGTCGATCGGGGCGATGTCGTCGGCGCGGGCATAGATGTCGCGCACAGTGTCGACAAGATAGGCGAGGGCCGAGCCGAGCCGTGCTTCGGCGCGGGCGATCTCGGCCTGGATCACGGCGTTGTCGGCGAGCCGCGCTCCGCCGCGCGGGGTCTTGCGCAACGCCAATTCGATAAAGGCGTCGAGCATGCCGCGGGCGATGCCGAGGGCCACGCTGGCGATCCCGACCGAATAGAGCGTCTGTTGCGGGAACGCGTAAAGCGGGCCTCTGTCGCGGCGCAGGCTCGGGTCCTCGCGGGTGCCGGTGAGTTCTTCGGGCACAAGCAAATCCGTCACGCTGTAGGATTCGGAGGCGGTGCCGCGCAGCCCGATCGGGTGCCAATTGTCGAGCAAGCTCGCTTGCTCCGCGGGAAACAGCCAGGTGCGGATCGTCGGACGGCCGAAATTATTGAGGCGCAACGAGCCGTCCGGCTCGACCACCGGCCCGTGCGCGCCGATCCAGCTCGAATGGCGGCAGCCGCTGGCAAAATCCCAGCGCCCGGTCACCCGATAGCCGCCCGGCACGGCAATGCCGCGGCAGTCGTTGGGTGGCCCCCAGGCGCAGGTCGCATGTGGATGTCCGAACACCTTGCGCGCGGCGTCGAGGCTGAGATAGGGGGCGAAGAGGCCGATGCTGTTGGCGATCGAAACGCACCAGCCGACCGAGCCGTCGGCGCGGGCCAATTCGCCGACCGCGAGCACATAGGCGCCGGGCTCGACCTCGTCGCCGCCGACCGAGCGCGGATAAAGCATACGAAAGAGGCGGGCCTCGTGCAGCGCGTCGAGGACTGGCGCCGTCAGCCGCCGCGCCTTCTCGATCGCCGTGGCCTCTGCGCCGATCAGCGCCGCCAGACCGCGCGCCCGCGCCACCGGGCCGGGTTGGCCGATATCGTCCATCGGCGCTCTATAGGCGGGCAATCACATCCTCCTGAAAACGGCGCATTTCGGCGAGCGAGGCATGAATGTCGGGGCGCTCGAAGTCGATGTCGACAGCGCCGACGCCGAGGTCGCGCAGCGCCTTCAGATCGGCGACGATGTCGGCTGTCGTGCCGGAGAAGAGGCGCCGCTCGCCGTCCGAGGCTTTTTCCGGCACCGCCGCGCCATAGCGCTTGATGCGGTAGGTCAGCGCGATCTGGGCCGGATCGCGCCCGGCCTCGGCGGCAAACCGGCGCAGCCGCGCGACACCGGCACGGTAGCGCGGCAGCGTGTCCAAAAGGTGCCGGTTGTTGCTGCCGATCGGATACCAGGCATCGCCGAGCCGTGCCGCGCGACGCAAGGCCGGCCCGCTTTCGCCGCCGACCCAGATCGGCGGGTGTGGCTGCTGCATCGGCTTTGGCTCGAACAGCACCGCGCCGAATTTCGTCCACTCCCCGCCGAAGCGCGGCTCGGGCTCGGTCCAGAGCGTGCGGAAGGCGCGGATGTATTCGTCGGTCACCGCCCCCCGCGCGGCAAAGGGGGTGGTGGCGACCACATCGAATTCGGCTTCGAGCCAGCCGGCGCCAATCCCGACGGTAAGCCGGCCCTCTGACAATCGATCGATCGTCGCCAGCATCTTGGCGGCGAGCACCGCCGGCCGGTACGGCACCACCATGACCGCGAGCACCAGCCGGATGGCCTTGGTTTTTGCCGCGACAAAGGCGGCGGCGGTCAGCTGGTCATGGCGCCGCCCGGGTCCGTCGCCAAAGAATTCTCCGCTCTCGGAATAGGGATAGCCCGGCACTTTGAGGTTCGGCAGGACGATATGGTCGGTCAAGGTCAGATAATCGTAGCCGAGCGCCTCGCCTTCCTGCGCGATCCGGGCGACGGTCGCGGGGTCCGACAGCGGCCCGCTGATCGGCAGATTGAACCCGATTTGCACGCTCTTCCTCCTGACGGCTCGCTTCGGGGATGCGGGCGTTCGGCCGAAACGGCGCCCTAGCCGGCGGCGTGCCACCCCGCCTTGCGCAGACCATCCATCAGCAGCGCGTGAGCGTCCGGCCGCAACCACCGGCCACGCGTGCACGCGTAGCTGTCGAAGGACACCGGGGCCAATACAGCGGCGGCTTCGTGGATCACAGCCTGCGCATCTTCGACGCGGCCGAGCTGACCCAGCGCCGCCGCCAGCCAGCGATAGGTCAAGGGCTGGTCGGGATGCGCCCGCAGCGCCCGCCGCGCCGCCTCGATCGAGCCCGGGTAATCGCCCGAGAGGTAGCGCCCGATCACGAGATGGTTCAACACCCTCCAGTTTCTCGGATCGCGTGGGCTGAGCCGGAGAAATGTCATTGCCGCCTGTGAGGCTTCGGCGTAACGGGCGAGGTAAACGAGGCAGCCGGATTTGGCCCAATATGCGCCGGCGAAATTGGCATTGAGGACCAAGGCCTGATCGGCGGCGGCCAGTGCCGCTTCGAGGTCGCCCTGGGAGAAATTCACGTAAGCGAGCGCGAGATAGGCGCCGGCATCGCCGGGATCGAGCACGACGGCCTTGTGCGCCAGCGGCTCGGCCAGTCCGGCAGCATCGGCGACCGTGCAGGTCAGATACAAGATGGCGTCGTCGAGGTGAGTGTAGACGAGGCCCTGATATGCCCGCGAGAACGTCGGGTCGAGAGCGACGGCACGCCGGAAGAAGGTCCGGGCGAGCTCATTCTCGGGTGCGCTGCTCTTGGAATGATGCCAGAGGCCCCGGTGATACGCTTCCCAGGCGCCGAGACTCTCCGGTGGCTTGAGGCGAGCCCGCTGGTGCTCGGCCTCCTCGACAGCCGGTTCGATGGCCGCCGCCACGGCCGCGGCGATCTCGTCCTGTGTCGCGAAGATATCGCTCAGCTCGCGCTCATAGCGTTGGGCCCAGAGGTGAGCGCCGGTATCGGCCCGGATCAGCTGGCTGGTAATCCGGATCTGGTTGGCGGCGCAGCGCACGCTGCCTTCGAGGACATAGCGCACGCCGAGCTCGCGCCCGACCTGACGGACATCGACGGCGCGGGCCTTGTAGGTAAATGCAGAATTTCGGGCGATCACGAACAGCGATCGAAACTGGGACAGGGACAGAGTCACATCCTCGACGATGCCGTCGGCCAAATATTCCTGTTGAGGATCGTCGCCTACATTGCGGAATGGCAGCACGACGACAGATGGCGCCTCGGGAATGACAGGCGCTTCGGCGTCAAACCGATCGGGGCCGGCGGGACCTTGGATAATGCGAAAAGCGCGAACCGGGCGGGAAATGTTCTTCAATTGCTGTTCGCCGCGGTCCTCAAAGCGGCAGTCGAGCCGTCCGAAGACGTTTTCGTGGACGGTCGCCGACACCAGAATCCCGCCCGGATCGGCCAATGCTTCGAGCCGGGCGGCGATGTTGACCCCATCGCCGAAGATGTCGTCATCCTCGACGATCACGTCGCCGATGTGAATCCCGACCCGGAAGGCGATGCGCTGCGCGGCCGGGTCGTCGGCGGTGAGCTCGGCGACACCGTGTTGAAACTCGACCGCGCAGCGCACCGCCGCGACGACGCTTTGGAATTCGGCGAGAAACCCGTCGCCGGTGCTTTTGACGATGCGCCCGCCGTGGTGTGCGAATGCCGGCTCGATCGCCTCGGCCATGATCCGGACAAAGCCGGCATGGGTGCCTTCCTCGTCGGCGTGCATCAGCCGAGAGTAGCCCGCCACATCGGCGGCCAAGATCGCGGCGAGGCGGCGCGTGGTCATGCCACCATCACCGGCTTATCCCGTGCGCGGCGGCGTTTCGCCAGCCTTGCCGCGGCCGAGCCAGGCCGGTTGCGACAGGCCGAAATGCCGCTCCAGCATCCGGTCGGCGGTCTCCAGGGCGCCCTCGACCCAGCCCTGGTTGTGCGAATAGGCTTCGCCGCAGATGAACACCGGCACCGGCGGCTTGGGCTGAAGGATTTCTTCAGATACCCGCATGCTGTCGACGTGCAGGTGCCAGTAATTGGCGCCGCCGCCGTAGGGGTCCTCGCCCCAGTCGCGGTATGCGGCGGCATAGGGCTGCGGAATGTCGAGACGATTTTCGACGCCGTGCAGCTCGAGGAGCTGGCGATGCGCCTCTTTGACCATCAGCTCGGGCGCCTTGTGGGCCGTCCATTCCGAGGGCGCCGCAGCGCTGCCGCCGGGGGCTGCCGCGTTCTCGAACAGTCTTACCCCGGTCCGCTCGCGCAGCCCCGCCCAGTAATCCAAATCGCTGCCGTCATCATAGATCAGGATGACGGCGTTCTGGGTTTTGGCATCCACCGCCCAGTAATAGCACTGGCGCACCGGCAGGTCGGTGATCGTCTGTCCCTTGGTGAGCTTCAGCCATTGGGTTGCGCCGTCGGACTGCACCGCGACCGGATCGATCGTCTGCCACCACGGAAACGGATAGCAGATCGCCAGCTTGAACAGCGGGACCGGCGTTACCGAGCCGATCAGCCGATGGACCGCGCGGTTCTCTTCGGTCATGGCCAGAACGGCGCCGCTGCGGTCGAGCAGCTCGAGCGACCGGCGCGGCATCGCCAGGATCAGCTGGCGGGCGAGCACGCGGCCGCCGCTGCCGGCAAACTTCATCGCGACGAGCGGCGCGCCACCGCCCGGCGCGCCACCCTGCGCGACCTCGTCGAAGCTTTCGAGCCGGTGGTCGAGACGGGTGGCGCCGCCCGCCTTTTCGAACAGCTTTTGGAGGGTGAGCGGCAGCGTGTCGTAGCCGGCCTCGACGTGGTAATAGTCGACCGTCCGGCCGAAATCACCGAGGTTCCAGGGGAACCCGTCGGCCGCGTTCCAAATCGACAAAATGGTGTCGTAGCCGCTCGAATCGTCGGCGAAGCGGAGCGCCTCGTCGCTGATGCAGCGCTGCAGCAGAAAGCGCAGCGGAAGGTCCTGCAAGCGCCGGCCTTCATATCTTCCGGATGCCGCCACCTGCGGCCAGTCCACTGTCGCGAGGTTTGCATCCTTGCCGAGGACCATCCGCAGCGAGCGCTGGGCGGCGAGCGCGGTAAAGCCCTCGGCCAGAGCCGCGGGGGTGCGTTCGTCCGGCAATAATCGGTAGGGGATCGCATCCGGATCGGTCAGCTCCTGCCAGCGCAGCAGGTGCCCTCGCAGATAGGCGATGTTTTCCGGCTCGTGGACCGGAAACGGCACCGATGTGATGCCGAGGTGGCGCAACAGGTCTTTAACGCGCACATGCTGGCTCGTGTAGCGCATCCCGCCGAGCTCGACCCGGGTATTGGGAATGCCCGGCGGCTCGACCGAGAGCAATCGGCCGCCGACCCGGCTGCTGCCCTCGAAGACCGCGATCCTGGGCCGCGCCGCACCCGACCCGGCGGCGTCGGCGAGCAGGCGCCAGCCGCTGTAGACGCCCGAGATGCCGGCCCCGACGATGGCAACATCGAGGATTTCGTCTGTCGCGGGAGTGTCGGGCATGATCTTCCCCTGGTCGAGATGCGCCGGCTCTTACTGCTGCGGCCCGCATTTGGGCGGCCCGAGCTTTGGCCAGCCATAGGGAGGTGCGGGCGCCGGGTCGATATCGACCACGATCACCTGGGGCCGCTGGTCGGCATCGGCCCGCCGCAGCGCCAGACGCAGCTCATGCCGGAACGCCGGCGCGCCCTGGTCCGCCGCGATGCGGGTGGCATGCGCGCCGAGGCTCGCCCCGAACCCCGCCAGATCGGGAGCGCCGAGCGCGTAGTAATCGCGCCAGGGCTCGGGCGGCGGGAACAGCGCGGCCATGCCCTGGCTCACCATGGCGAGATCATTGTCGTTGAGCACCACCCAGACGGCACCGACACGATTTTGCGCGGCAGTGGACAATTCGGCGCCGTGCATCATGAAATCGCCGTCGCCGACGATGGCGAGGCAAGGGAGGTCGGGTGCAGCGATCTTGCCGCCGATCACCGCGCCGACGGCAAATCCCATCGGCCCCATGTTCTGCGCGCTGTGGAAATAGAGCGGCGGGTCGACCACCATGTTGTTGAGCGACCAGCCGATGCAGTTGCCGGCATCGACGAAAACATGCCCCCTCTTCAGCTCCTCGTTGACCACTCTGATCAGCGCGGCGGGGTTGACCGGCGCCGCGTCCGATGCGCGCCAGGCCGGGTTGTAAAAGGCCGATTGCGGATCGCGCTTGATCGTGCCGATCAGCGCCTTTCGCCGATCGGCACCGGCCGGGGCCGGCCGCTCGCCGCCGAGGCGGCACAGCGCGTCGATCGTTGCCCCGGCTTCGGCCACGATCCCGAGCGTGATCGGAAAATTGCGGCCGATCACGCTCTGGTCGAGGTCCACCTGGATCAAATGGCGGCTCGGCAGCAAATTCTGCGAATAGGGGTCGGTCGCGGCGACGCTCGTCGCCAGCTCGCCGAGGCTCGAGCCGAGCACCATCAGCGCGTCGAAAGGCGGGTCCTGCGGCGGATGCATGTAGCGCTCGGGCCAGGCGCAAGCCGCCATCCCGTAGTTGCGCAGCGACAGCTCGTGCGTTTCGGGGAAAATGCCTTTGGCGTCGAGCGTCGTCATCACCGGGAACGCGAATTTCTCGACCAGCGCGGTGAACGCCCGCAGACGCTGCGGGCTGGCCAACGCGCGGCGGCAGCCGTTGCCGACAAACAAGAGCGGCCGTTGCGCCGCGGCGAGATCGGCGAAGGCCGGCTCGACCTTTGCCAGATCGGTTCCGCTCGGCCGGGTCCGGTATTGCGCGGGCGATCTGGGAACCAGCACCCGGTTGTTGCCGTGCGCGTCGGTCAGCCCCGGCGACTGCACGCACTCTGCCGCGACATCGGCCGGCAGGCTGACATGGGCCACCCGCGGCGGCAGCGAGCGGGCGTCGCGCAATGCCTGCTCGAAGAGGGTCGCGAAGTTGGACTGGTTGGAGATCAGGGCGCTCGATTGGACGGCGTTGCGATAGATCGCGTCGACCTCGAGCCGGGCGTCGAACCCGGCCTGAAGGTAGCCGCGGCCGAAATACTGCTGCGCGACCTCGCCGGTGATCACCAGGAGCGAGGCGCCGCTCGCCTGGCCGTTCAGCGCGCCGGTCAGCGCGTTGGTCGCGGCCGGACCCGCCGTCGTCAGCACCACGCCGAGCCCGTCGGCGACCACGGAATAGCCGTGGGCGATATAGGCCGCACCCGTCTCATGGCGGCAGATCACGTAGTCGAAATGATCATGCTGGTCGCGCAGCTCGTACATCAGGTCGATGACGGCGGCGCCCGGAATCCCGAACAGCTTGGCAACACCTTCAAGCTTCAAGTATTCGAGCAGAAGCTGAGCGACGTTGAGGTTCAATTTTTCGCTGTAATAGGGGTTGCCGGTGGGACTTTCGGGGTCAGGTCCAGCAGCGGTCATGCAACCCCCGGGTCCAGGTTCGGCAAATCTGCCTACCGGCCGGCAGGATGGGCTCGCTGTGGCCGGTTGGCAACATAGATCAGGCGGCCCGCGCCGGCTGGACAGACCAGCCCCTGGACAGGCGAACCTGCTGCGGGTAGTGCTGGGCCGCGCAGGGAGGCCCCGAGGATGCGGCTGGGATTTGTCGGCACCGGCACGATGGGGACGCCGATCGCGGGTTGTCTCGTCGATGCCGGCCATGCCTTGACGGTCTGCGACATCCGGCCCGAAGCGACAAAGGCGCTCGCCGGCCGCGGTGCTGCGGTCGCGGCAAATCCGCGCATGGTGGCCGAGGCGAGCGAAATTGTGCTGACCTCGCTCCCCGGCCCCGCCGAGATGGAAAGGGCGGTGCTCGACCCCGCGACCGGCATTCTCGCCGGGTTGTGCCGCGGCGGCATTTATATCGACCTGACCACCAACGCGCCGGTGGTGGCGCGCCGGGTCGCCGCGGCCTGCCGCGAGCGCGATGTGGCGATGCTCGACGCACCGGTCAGCGGGCGCCCGCCGGGGATGACGGTCATGGTCGGCGGCGACGCGCCGGTGTTCGAAAACTGCCGGCCGCTCTTTGCGGCGATCGCCCGCAACATCTTTTATGTCGGCGCCGCGGGTGCCGGCTGCATCGCCAAGCTCGTCACGCAGTATCTCGGCTACACCAATTTTGTCGCCGCCCTCGAAGGCTTGCTGATCGGCGCCAAGGCCGGGGTCGATCCCGGCGTCCTGGCGCAGATCGTGCCGTTCAGCGCCGGCGCCAGCCGCACCTTCGACAACATCCCGCGCTCGGTGTTGAGCGGCGCCTTCACGGCCGGCGGCACGCTCGACATCGTCGCCAAGGACCTCCACCTCGCCTGCGACCTCGCCCGCGACGTGGCCGCGCCCTCTAATCTCGGCCTCCTCGCCCACGACATCCTGCACCGCGCCCAGGCCCAGGGCTGGGGCCAGGACGGCTTTCCGGTCGCCGCCCGCATCCTCGAAGCGATGGCCGGCCATGCGCTGCGCTCCGAGCAGGGCCGGAACACGCCTCCCTATCAGGCCGCGGACCCACGGCGCTCTCCTGGCCTCGACCCGCCCCGAACCACAGATCCGCAATTGCGATAAGCGCTTTCGCACCGCGCAGCGCGCCGTGAGCGGCCCCGCAGCTGCGCCTGTTCCATCTGTTTTATCAGATCGAGATCAGGCTTCGGCTCGGGGACGCCGCCTCGCGAACGGGCCGCTTTGGTTACTTTTTGGTGAATTCTGACGCGGCGCTATCGCCGTTGCCGCGGGTTTGTCGAGGAAGGTCTCGCAAGCGCCTGGCTCCATTTCCGTCAACACCGCTCCTATCCCCCATCGATGGAATCGCAATAGCATGATAATTTGACAATTTTATGTGTAACAGCGCCGTGCCGAGAGCTTTGCCGCAGACGGCGGGATCGAGGCTGTAGGCGATACCCGCCCAGGCGGTGTCTCCAAAATCGCGCCGGCGGCGGTTCTCGCGCGCGACCGACCGGTAAAGCCGGAGCGCCGAACGGGCATCGATTTGACGACCTCCATGCCGCGCCGCAGCGCCTCTTCGAGAGCGGCGGCGATCGGCGGGATCGGGATCGCCTGGGTCTCGCTGTAGATGGCTTCTCGCGCCGGCGCCGCCGTCGAGCTTTTGTGCCGCCCGCGTCGCGCCGAGCGGGGCACGGCTGACGATTGCCAAAATCGCGAAGACCGTGCCAATATCGGCGCGGGCGAGCATGCCGGTCTGACGGGAGGATGACGGTCATGGCAAACGACAAGATGACGGCGCAAATGTCCAAAAAGGGCGGGTTTATCGCGGCGCTCGACCAGAGCGGCGGATCGACGCCCGGCGCGCTGCGCCTCTACGGCATTGCCGACACCGCCTACACCGACGATCAGCAGAAGATGTTCCGGCTGATCCACGAATTCAGGGTGCGGATCATGACCGCTCCCCCTTTCACCGGCGACAAGGTGATCGGCACGATCCTGTTCGAAGGGACGATGGACGACGAGGTGCGCGGCAAGCCCGCGCCATCCTATCTGTGGGAAGACCGCGGGGTCGTGCCGTTTGTCAAAGTCGACCGCGGGCTCGAAGCCGAGCAGGACGGCGTCCAGCTGATGCGGCCGATGCCGCAGCTCGACCAATTGTGCGAGCGCGCGGCAAAGCTCGGGGTCTTCGGCACGAAGATGCGCTCGGTCATCAATCTCGCCGACAAGAACGGCATCGCCGCGATCGCCGCCCAGCAATTCGAGCTCGGCGACCAGATCGCCGAGCATGGGCTGATGCCGATCCTCGAACCCGAGGTCTCGATCAAGAGCCCGGACAAAAAGGGTGCCGAGGCGATCCTGCTCGACGAATTGAAAAAGCTGACCGACGCCTTGCCGGCGGGCCGCCAGGTCATGTTCAAATTGACGCTGCCCGATGTCGCCGACCTCTACGCGCCGCTCGCCAACCACCCGCGCTGCGCCCGAATCGTCGCCTTGTCCGGCGGCTACACGCGCGCCGATGCCTGCCAAAAGCTCGCCGCCAATCACGGCATGATCGCCAGCTTCTCGCGCGCCCTCGCCCAGGATTTGCGGGCGGGGATGAGCGACGCCGAATTCGAGGCGGCCCTCGCCCGCTCGATCGACGAAATCTACCGCGCCTCGACCCACAAGGTTTGAGCAAGCCGCACCCGCAGGGCGCGATAAAGGACACCGCACGCCGGCCATAGGTCTGCGCGATAGGTCTGTGCGATCATGCTGCCGAGCGACCCGAGCGGTCTCGTCCCGTGTCGCCGACAGCGCGCGGATCGCGCGCCCGGGTCTGGGGCAGCACCACAGTGGCGAGCGTGACGGTCATGCCGAGCAGGCCAAATCTGTCGGAATGTTTGGTGGATATAAAAATGTTTGGTTAATATAAAAATGTTTGGTTAATATTGATGGATAGGCGCCGCTGGCTCGCGAAATGCGCCTAATCTCGAAAAATTTATCGTGTCCACGGCTGCCAATGTTTGCGTGGGTGCGCGCGCTCGCTCTATACTGGGGTAGTGTGTGGAGGTGGTCTAATGCCGAACCTGGAGAACCTGCCCCTTGGCATCCGCAGATCGCGCCGTAATCTGATAAAGCTCGGGGCCATAGCAGCATCCGCGATGGTCGCCGGCCTGACAAAAACGCCGGCGTCTGCGGCACCACCCGGACATCGTGGCCCGCCCCCTCCCGGCCCACCGCCGCCTCCCGGACCTCCCGGTCTGCCTCCTCCCGGCCCTCCTGGTCCGCCGCCGCCGCCCGGACACGGACCGCCTGGTGGGCCGATGTGCTTTCTCAAGGGCACCAGGATCCGAACCGCGGCTGGCGACAGAAACATCGAAGACCTTGCTGTGGGCGATCTGCTGCCAGGCGCTTTCGACGGGCTGCGACCCATCCAGTGGATCGGCCGCTATTTGTTTAAAAAGAGTGATCCGGCCAAGCCATGGAACACCGACGCGCTCCCGGTTCGGGTTGCCCGGTCGGCGCTCGGACCGGATGTGCCGTGCGCCGATTTATTTATCACCAGGACACACGCGCTCTTCATCGATGGCGTCCTCGTGCCCGTGTGCAACCTGATCAACGGCACGACAATTACGATTTATGACGCCAGCGACCTCGGTGAAATAGAATACTTCCATATCAAGCTCCAAAGCCATGCGGTGATTTACGCCGAGGGTGCCCCCTGCGAAACCCTGTTGATCGTCGACGATCATGCGGTTAATTATTCTGAATACCTGCGCGAATATGGACCACCGGAGGTCGAATATATACGATGTGCGCCATGGACCGGCGCTGGCCGTCGGGTTGAAATAAAATCTCGTTTCCGTAGTGCCGTCTCACCTTGGATCGATCGCAGGGAGAAGCTGGATATTATTCGAGACAAGCTGGAAGAAGGCATGATGGTTCTTTGACAGCATTAAGAACCGGCTCATAAGGAGAGGCCATCGCGCTCGCGATCGAGTGGGCCGCGCGCCCGCTCGGCCCGTTTTATTTCCGGAATGAAAGGACGTCGACACACACGCATTTGGCTGGTGTCGCCACGGCAGCCGCCATAACCTTCGCCAAACCGGATGGAGGCGGCGATGGCGGCGGGAGCGGGGTATCGCGAGGGGCTCGTCGATTTGGCGCGGGGACGGGTCAGCCGGGAGATTTTTGTCAGCGACGCGATTTATGCGCAGGAGCAGGACCGGCTGTTTGCGCGGGCGTGGCTCTATGTCGGACACGAGAGCCAAGTGCCGAAGCCGGGCGATTTCTTTGTCTCGGGGATGGGCGAGGAGAGCGTGATCCTGTGCCGGGACCGGGCGAGCCAGCTCCACGTCTTCCTCAATTCCTGCCGGCACCGCGGCATGAAGGTGTGCCGCTACGACGAGGGGAATACGCCGGTCTTTACCTGCCCCTATCACGGCTGGAGCTATTCGACCGACGGCAAGCTGGTCGGCGTGCCGTATTTGCGCGAGGCGTATCGCGGCGAGCTCGATCGTTCGCAATGGGGCTTGGTCGAGGTGGCGCAGCTCTGCAGCTACAAGGGTGCCGTCTTTGCCACCTGGGACCCGGCGGCCCCGTCGTTCGAAGAATATCTCGGCGGTTTCGCGCGCTATCTCGACCTGACCTTGGAGAGCTGGGATTGCGAGGGCGAGGTCGAGGTATTGGGCGGGGTGCAGAAATGGCTGATCCCGTGCAATTGGAAATTCCCGGCCGAGAATTTCTGCGGCGACAGCTATCACAACATCAGCCACCGCTCGGTCGATTTGGTCGGCATCGGCCCGTCGGGCAGCGGCCGGCGCGATATGCAGGAACGGCTGCTGGCGCGGCGGCTGCAGGTGTCGTTTTACGAGCGCGGCCACCAGACCGGGGTTTATGTCTTGCCGCAGGGAGCGGCGACCCCGCCGGCCTATGCGCACGCGCCGGCCGTCTCCGAATATTTCGCGCATTGCGAAGAGCGGCGGCGGCGGCACAAGGGCGAATGGGGCCGGGTCATCGGCAGCCCGGGCGAGCTCTTCCCGAACACGGCGCTCCATCCGCGCCAGCCGCGCACGATCGCGGTCTGGCATCCGCGCGGCACGCACCAGACCGAATGCTGGCGCTGGTATTTCGTGGACAAGGCGGCGCCGCAGCAGGTCAAGGATTTTCTGCGCGATTATTACATCCGCTATTCGGGTCCGGCCGGGATGACCGAGCAGGACGACATGGAAAACTGGAACTATGCCCATGCCGCGAGCCGCGGCGTCATCGCGCGCCGCTATCCCTACAGCTACGAGCAGGGACAGGGCTGGGAGATCGCTGATTACGAATATCAGGGGCTGCGGGTGCCCGGCACGGTGATGGACATCACCGAGGCCAAATCGAGCGAGCACAATTTGCGAAATCTCTACCGCCGCTGGGCCGAGTTTATGGCGGCCGAGAGCTGGGACGAGCTCGCGACCTGGCGCCGCGACACCGGCGATATGGTCAGGGCGGCCGAATGAGCGAGCTCGTCAACACGCGGGAATTGACCCCCGGCATGCAGGTCGTGCTGGTCGATGGTGCGGTCGTCGAGATCGTGTCGAACCCATTGGACGGGGTCTGGGTCTTCGCCCGCTACCTCACCTCGCCCGCCGACCCCGCGCGCACCGGCAGCGAAGACATGATCTTCGCCCAAGACATCGCCGAAATCCACCCCACGAAATAAGCCGTTTTTCGAGGATCGTCCCGCCGGTTTCCTAAAACGGATGCCGACCCGGTCGAGCGGCTAGGCAAAGCCGGTTTCGAGCGTGCGGCGGATCTGCGCGGGGTTCATGCCGGCAAGGCCGAGGCGGGCGAGGGTGCGGCCCTCGGCGGCGTAGTCCTTGCCGGTCAGGTGACGGACGGTTTCGACGAGGCCCTCGATCGCCGGCGTCGGCACGCTCGCGGCGGCGCCGAGCGCCAGCATCGGTACGAGGCCGGTCGGCACGTCCTCGCTGATGTATTTGTGGTCGAGCGAGGCGGGTGTGCCGGTGGCCTGGTAGGGGCCGTCGCTGTCATAGGTCAGCCGCCGGCAGGTGGCATCGAGGCTCGCCTCGCGCACACCGTAGGCGCGCTCGAACCAATCGGCGAGGTCCGGCACGGTGGCGCCGAACGCCGCTGCGACCGCGACGCGCTCGGCATTGATCGCCTCGTAGAGCCGGGCGACCGCCGGCGTCACCCCTTCGGCATAGAACCTATAGCCGCCGCCACGCTCGATCAGCGCCGCGTTGGCAACACAATTCGCGACATGCAGCATCGCGTTGGCATTGGTAAAACCGGTGAAAAAGACATTGGGCGCGGCGACCGCCTGCGGAAACAGCGCGGAAAGGCGCGGCAAGACGGCGTCGATGCGGTTCCCCGGAAACGTCGCGATCTGCAGCCAGCGCTTTTTGACGACCGGACGGATCCGCGCGGGTGCGAGCCGCCGGCACGAATAGGGGTAGTTGTCCATCTCGGCGATGTCGGCCTGCGCCAAGCAGCCGGCCGCGTCGAGCGCTCGCCGGAAGATCATCGCACCGCCGGTATTGCCCTGGATCAGCAGGACGATCTGGCCGTCGCGCAGCAGCGGCGCCACCGATCGCGCGACACCTTCCTGCGCCACGCCGCCGGTGACGACGATGATGATGCCGGCACCGTCGATCGCGGTGGCAAGATCGGCTGTCGTGTGCTCGATCTTGGCAAACCCGCCGCCCTCGCCCTCGACATCGATGCCGCCCATCGCGCGGATATCGGCGAGCCGGGCATCGTCGATGTCGTGGAGGCGCAATTTGCAGCCGGCGACGCCGAGATGCGCGGCAAGATAAACCCCGCCAATCCCGGCCCCGACGATCGCGACCGTCGTCGCGGCATTATCATCCGTCACAGCCTGCTACCTGTCAGTGGTTATCGAGTGATGCCGTGTCATTCCGGGATGCCCCGCGGGGGCAGGCCCGGAACCTATGAACACCGCCGCTCGCCAGCATTATCAGAGGCCGGTGTGCCTGGGTTCCGGGCTCTCGGCTGCGCCGAGCCCCGGACTGACGGACCTTCGCATCGCTTCGCAGGATTAGAGCGGGCCGTTCGGCAGGACCAGCACCTTGCCGTTGCGGCCGCCGCGCTGGGCGTGGGCGAGTGCTGCTTTGATCTCGTCGATCGGGTAGGTGGCCTCGACCGGCGCGTTCAGGACGCCGTCGCGCAATTTGGCGCCGAGATCGGCATAGAGCGCGCGCACCTCGGCCCGCGAGCGCTTGGCGAGCCCATCACCGAGCATAAAGCCCTTGAGGACGACGCCGCGGCCGACGACGGCTCGGCTGATCACGAGATCGGCGCCGCTCATCGAGCCGTAGCTGACCATGACCCCGCCCTCGGCGACGCAATCGGCGACGCGCTTCGTCGCTTCGCCCGAGATGGCGTCGATGCCGAGCCGGATCGGCGCGCCGCCCGTCGCCGCATTCGCGCGCTGCGCCAAGATCGGGCCCGTCCTTCAAGACGACATCGGCGCCGAGCGCGGTCAAATCGCCGGCGACATCGTCGCGGCGCACGACGTTGAGGGTACGTATGCCTTTCGCCTTGGCGAGCACGATCAGGTGCCGGCCGACCGCCGAATTGGCGACGTTCTGGATGACCCAATCGCCGGGCTTTAGCGCGACATGGTCTTCGAGCAGCAGCAACGCCGTCGCCGGGTTGATGCGCAGCATCGCCGCCTGCTCGAGATCGAGGCCGGCCGGGAGCGGGATCGCGTCCGCGGCCGGAATGCGGCGGCGCTGCACCCAGTTCTCGCGCTGCATGTGGATCACGAGATCGCCCGGCCGGATGTCGGCGACCCCGGCGCCGACCGCGCTCACCCGGCCGACGCATTCGGCACCCGGTGTCGCCGGCAGGGGCGGGCGCAAGCGGTAATTGCCGCGGCAGAACGAAACATCGGCCGGGTTGATCGGAAAGGCGAGCACGTCGAACACGATCTCGCCGGCTCCCGGCGCGCCGACATCCGGCGCTTCGATGCAATGCGCCACCGCTTCCGGCGCGCCGTAATCGGTAATCTCGACCTTTTTCATGCGAACATTTCCCTCGATTGCAGAGCCCAGCCGGCCAACCCGCCTATCGCGCGAGCAGCGCCCTCAGCGCCGCTTCCGGCTTTTCGGCGAGCGCCTTGCAGCGAAGCGCGTATTTTGCATAGATAGCGGCCATATTCATCCTCCCTGCAAACGCGGGCTGAGCGCGTGAAATTCGGCCGGATCGGCAACTGTCGAGACCGCGCTTCCCGGCATCTTTCCCCGTCGAGCCGATCGCCGGGCGGCCCGAAAGCTTCGGCGCCCGAGCACAATTTGGGCTTTTCCCGCGGCCGACCAGACTAGGCGGCGTCGAGCGGCGGCAGCAGGCGGTGCGTGAGGGTGCGCGGCAGGATGCCGTGCCGGCGCGGATCTTCGAACACGACCGGGCGGCGGGCATAGACGCTAAAGCCGGCGCGCTGATAGGTGCCGAGCGCCCGCGGATGGTCGAAGGTCGAGGTGTGCAGCCAAAAGCGGACGATCGGGCGGGCGCTCCAGGCGCGGTCGATCGCAGCGTGCAGCATGAAAGGGCCGAGCCGACGGCCGATAAAATCGGGGACCAGCCCGAAATAGAGGAGCTTGGTTTCGCGCGGCGCCGCGGTGTCGAGCTCGAAAAAACCAGCCGGCACGCCGCCGACATAGAGAACAAAAATCTCGATCGCCGGCTGGCCGATCAGCTCGGCCAGGGCGGTGTCGTCGAGCAGCCGCCGCTCGAACCACAGCCACGGCTCGCCGACCGTGTTGTAGATATAGCGGTAGAACGAGACGGTGCAGTTTTCGGCGCGCATCAGCGCGAGCTTCTCGAATGGCGCCGGCACCCGCCGCCCGGTCGGGCGCGCCAGCATTTCGAGATAGGTGATGGTGTCGTCGAGCACGGGCTTCAGCGCCGCGCCGCGCCGGTCTCGACCGGGGTGTCGCCGGGCAGCCCCCATTCCGACCACGACCCGTCATAGACCGCGGCACCCGGATGGCCGATCAAATGCAGGGCAAAACCCAGCGCGCAAGCGGTAACGCCGGACCCGCAGCTGGTCACGACCGGGCGGTCGAGATCGATCCCGGCCGCGCCGAACAATGCCGCGAGCTCCTCGGCGTTGCGCAATTCTTTGGTCGCGGGGTCGGTCAACCGGTCGTAAGGCAGATTGCGGCTGCCGGGGATATGGCCGCTGCGCAAGCCGGGCCGGGCTTCTGGCGCGGTGCCGTCGAACCGGCCGGCCGCGCGCGCGTCGATCACCTGCTCGCGCCGCGTCGCGAGATTATCGAGGAGGGCCGCTTTGTCGCGGACCAGAGACGGGTTGAACCGGGCCGTGAAATGCCGCGCCGCGGGCGCCGGGACCGCGGTGTCGAGCGGCCGCCCCTCGGCCTTCCATTTCGGCAATCCGCCATTGAGCAGCGCCACCTTGTCATGGCCGAAAAGGCGCAGCATCCACCACGCCCGCCCGGCCGAAGAAAGGCCGGCGCTGTCGTAAACCACGACCTTGTCGCCGTCGCCGATCCCGAGCGCGCCGACTTTTTGCGCGAACAGCGCCGGCGAGGGGATCATATGCGGCAAGCTGGTCCCCGGCGCGGCGATGTCGTCGATGTCGAAAAAGAGCGCTCCCGGAATATGGCCCGCATCGTAATCCGCGTGCGCCGTCGGGGCGACGCCGGGCAATTTGAACGAGCCGTCGACGATCCGAACATCGCGCTCGTCGAGATGGGCGGCGAGCCAGCCGGTCGTGACCAGCGCCTCGGGCCGGGCATAGGGCATCGGCCGTTCCTCCTTCACACCGCAAAGGCGATGACGATACGCCTGTTTTGGCGGCCTTTGCTCTCGATTTTGCTGACCACGACCGGGCCGATCTCGGCGGTGTTTTTGACGTGCGTCCCGCCACAGGGCTGCAGATCGACGCCGGCGATCTCCATCAGCCGCACGCGGCCCGTCCCAGTCGGTGGCTTGACCGACATGGTGCGCACCAGCTCGGGCTCTGCCGCGAGCCGGGCATCGGTGATCCAGCGCGGTGTGACCGGATGCGCCGCCGCAATCAATTCGTTCAGCCGCGTGGCGATCGCTTCCTTGTCGAGGCTCGACCCGGGCACGTCGAAGTCGAGCCGGCCGCGGCCGTCGCCGACCTGGCCGCCGGTAACCGCTCCCGGAACGACGTTGCACAACAGGTGCAGGCAGGTGTGCATGCGCATCAGCCGATGCCGTCGCTGCCAATCGATTTCGGCGGCAACCGCCGCTCCGGCCTCGGGCAGCGCCCCGCCCGGTGCGGGCACGTGGATCACCTCATCGGCGCCGTCGCCCTTGACCGTATCGACGATCGCGATCGCCGCTCCCGAATTCGGCCGGAGCACCCCGATGTCGCCCGGCTGGCCACCGCCCATCGGATAGAACACGGTGCGGTCGAGCCGGATGCCGCGCTCGTCCACCGCTACCACCTGGGCGGCGCAGGAGCGCAAATACCCGTCGTCGCGAAACAACAGCTCGGTCATCGAAATCCCTTCGTTGCCCATCAAATCGGGTGAAATCGGCCTAGCCCGGCGCGTGCTTCTCCACCAGCTCGTCGGCGTGGCGGTGGCCGAGCCGCCACGCGCCATCACGAGCCCCAAGGTCCGAGTGACCGGCAATTTCATGACCGGGATCGGGCGCCCGCCGGGAGCAGACCGGCGCGCCCGCGCTCGATCGGAACGAGACCCGCGTCCGCGCTCAGGATGTCATACGAGCGGGCCCGGCGCCAGCGCCAGCGCCAGCGACGTGTTGGCCAGAATCCTGGTGTTGGCCAGCATCCTTGGGCGGCAGGCAACGCCGCCGATTTGTGCCGGCAGCGCTCCGGCGGCGGCAGCGGGTCCCTCTCGGGAACCGCGCCGGGGCTGATCGCGGCTACCGCCCGCGGCGCAGGCGGAGGGCGCCCAGTCCGGCGAGCGCCAAGCCGAGCAGCGCCAGGCTCGCCGGCTCCGGCACCGTGCCGGTCAGCGAGAAGGCGGCGTTGAAGGTCGGGGCGGGGTCTGCCGCCGACAATGTCGGTGCCGACCCGCGACCAGTCGGGGGCCAGATTCTCGTTGCGGATCCACGATTGCAGATCGGTGAAGCCCGGCGGGAACGGGGTGCCGGGGGCGACGATCGGCTTTGGCGCCGACAGCCACATGAACTCGCCGTCCGGGTCGGCGACCTCGACCTGCGGCACAAAGAAATAATGGTCGGCGGGGAGCGAAAACGGGGTCGTGAAGCTGACATCGAACGCAACCTCCTGCCCGGTGACCGGCCCCTCGCCGCCGGTCCTCTGGTTGGGCTTCAGGTTGATCCCGTTCAACACCGAATTGCCGGCGGTGAACGCCGCGGACAGGACATTGGCGGTGAAGCTGAGGTTGGCAGCGGCCGTGTCGCGGTCGGCGAACTCGACATCGGAGGGCGAGTTGGTCCGGGTGATCACGTTGGGCGTGCGACCCGTATCGGAATCCTTTGGAAACACCCGATAGATTTCAACCCGGACCTGGCCGATATCGCCGAGCGTGGCGCCGCCGGTCAACAGGCCGGTGAAGGTGGCGCTGGTGATCCGGGTGCCGCTGGTCAGGACGAAATCGTCGGCCGATTCGATCTCGATCTTGCCGGCGCTGTCGGGGCGCGAGGCGGTCGCGATCTTGCCGTCCGGGTCGCCGGTGCTGAAGAAAAACGCGCCGGCGCGGGCGGGGGTCGCGAGCGAGGCGGCGGCGAGGGCGAGGATGGCGGCAGCGCTGGCTGGTTTCATCGGAGCCTCCGGCTGAAAGGCTGGCCGGCACGGACGGGCCATGGCGGCGGGAGGGAATGGCGGCGCAAGTGCCGCTTTCCGACACCTTACGGGAAGCTTTCAGCAAAACCCGTGCCAGCGTGCCGTTACAATTGATATCAATGCCTTGCCAACGGAACGCGTCAGGTTGCAAAGAAAGTTGTTAAGAAATCCGACAGCTTTGGGTCGGCCTCCGGGCTGAAAACCCAGCAGGAATTGCATGCTTTCAACAGGTTGAGACGGTGGCGCGAGGTGTAAAAAATTTCGACGGAGCCGCACTGCGCGCAACGAGGCTGGCCGGGTGGTCGAAACCGGTCAACAATACCGGCGGTCTGTCGCAACGTCGGCGCCTGCCGGGCCGGCGGCGCAACATCGATGAGGGAGAAACGTCATGCTCGCCTGGTTCGGCGAACTGAACGCCAAGGAACGCCGCACGATGGGCGCCTGCTTTGGCGGCTGGGCGCTCGACGCCTTCGACGTCCAGATGTACAGCTTTGTGATCCCGACCTTGATCGCGCTGTGGGGCCTGTCGCGCGGCCAGGCCGGGCTGATCGGCACCGTCACCCTCTTGATCTCGTCCCTGGGCGGGTGGTTCTCGGGCAGCCTCGCCGACCGCTTCGGCCGGGTGCGGATGCTGCAGATCACGATCCTGTGGTATTCCGTGCTGACTTTCCTGTGCGCCTTCGCCCAGAATTTCGAGCAGCTGTTCGTGCTGCGCGCGCTGCACGGGTTCGGCTTCGGCGGCGAATGGGCGGCGGGCGCGGTGCTGATGGGCGAGGTCGTCCGCGACAAATACCGCGGCCGCGCCGTCGGCATCGTGCAGACCGGCTGGGCCATCGGCTGGGGCGCCTCGGCCTTGGTCTATACCGCGCTCTACGCCTTTCTGCCCGAGACGATCGCCTGGCGCGCGCTGTTCGCGATCGGGCTGGTGCCGGGAGCTTTCGTGTTCTGGGTCCGCCGCCACATCGACGAGCCCGAGATTTTCCGCGACCAGCAGCGCGATCGCCGCACCCTCGGCGTCGGCCATCTGTTCTCGGCCTTCCGCCGGCCGCATCTGTGGACGACGGTCAAGGTGGCGCTGATGGTGTCCGGGGCGCAGGGCGGCGGCTACGCGCTCGGGATCTGGATGCCGACCTATCTGCGCACCGTGCGCCACCTGTCGGCGACCTCAACCGGCGGGTTCCTGCTGGTGCAGATCCTCGGCGCGCTGTGCGGCTTTCTGCTCGGCTCCTATCTGAGCGATGCGATCGGCCGCAGATGGACCTTCCTCTTATCGGCGCTCGGATCGTTTGTCATGGTGCTGATCTTCATGCTGGCGCCGGTCGGCAACGAGGCGCTGCTGTTTCTCGGCATCCCGCTCAACGTCGTCCTGCTGATCAAATTCCCGCCGATGGGACCGTTCATGACCGAGCTGTTCCCGACCGCGGTGCGCGGCACGGCCCAGGGCTTCTGTTACAATGCCGGGCGGGCGATCGGGTCGTTCTTCCCGACCACGGTCGGATTTCTGAGCCAGGAGCTGCCGCTGGGGGTGTCGATCGCGATGCTCAGCGCGGTCGCCTTTGGGGTCATGATCGTGATGCTGATGCTGCTGCCGGAAACCCGCGGCCGCAGCCTCGCCAGCCTCGAGGCCGAGCCGGTCCTTTCGACCGCCGCCGCGGACAGCAGCAATTAGCGCCGCCGCCGGGGCGCAGCATCGAGAACCGAGGTGACGCCGGGCGCTGGCGGTCGCGGAAACCATGCCGCAGCGCCAAGGCCGATCCGCCAAGGCCGATCCGCTGCGGCCCGCTGGACACGCCGCTCTGCCCGAGTCACCTTCGGCCCATGGACAAGAAAGCGCGCCCCATGGACAAGAAAGCGCTGAGCACGCGCGCGGTCCTGGCCGGCCAGGCGCCGCCGGATGCGCCGGTCACGGTCAAAGGCTGGGTGCGCACCCGGCGCGATTCGAAGGCGGGGATTTCGTTCGTCCACGTGTCGGACGGATCGTCGTTCCAGCCGCTGCAGGTGGTGGCGCCGATTACCCTGCCGAATTACGACGACGAGGTGTTGCGGCTTACCGCCGGCTGCGCGGTCGAGGCGACCGGCAGGATCGTGCCGTCGCCGGCAAAGGGGCAGCCCTTCGAGATGCAGGCGAGTGCCGTTCGGGTGATCGGATGGGTCGACGACCCGGAGACCTACCCGATCCAGCCCAAGCCGCACACCCTCGAATATCTGCGCGAGGTGGCCCATCTGCGCCCGCGCACCAACGTGATCGGCGCGGCGACCCGGGTGCGGCACAGCTTGGCCCAGGCGATCCACCGGTTTTTCGACGAGAACGGCTTTTTCTGGGTCAACACGCCGATCATCACCGCTGCGGACGCCGAGGGAGCGGGCGCCTTGTTTCGGGTGTCGAGCCTGGATTTCGCCAATCTGCCGCGCACGCCAGACGGCAAGGTCGATTTCGCGCAGGATTTCTTTGGCCGCGAGGCTTTTCTGACGGTCTCGGGGCAGCTCAATGTCGAGGCCTACTGCCTGGCGCTGACCAAGGTCTATACCTTCGGGCCGACCTTCCGCGCCGAGAATTCGAACACCAGCCGCCACCTCGCCGAGTTCTGGATGATCGAGCCGGAGATCGCCTTTGCCGATTTATCGGACAATGCGAGCCTCGCGGAAGCGCTTCTGAAATCGGCGTTCGGTGCATTGCTGAACGAGAGGGCCGAGGACCTCGCTTTTTTCGATCAGCGGATCGAGAAGGGCCTGGTCGCGAAGCTCGAAGGCATCGTCGCCTCCGAGTTCGTGCGCATGGAGTACGGCGAAGCAATCGGCGTGCTCGAGCGGGCGAAAGGAGAAAAGTTCGAGTTTCCGGTCGAATGGGGCATCGACCTGCAGTCGGAGCACGAGCGCTATCTGACCGAAAAGCACACGAAAAAGCCCGTCGTCGTGATCAACTACCCCGAGCGCATCAAGGCGTTCTACATGCGATTGAACGACGACGGGCGCACCGTCGCGGCGATGGACGTGCTGGCGCCGGGAATCGGCGAGATCGTCGGCGGCAGCCAGCGCGAGGAGCGGCTCGAAATGCTCGACGCGCGCATGGCCGAACGCGGCATCGATAAGGAGCACTACGCCTGGTACCGAGACCTCCGGCGCTACGGCACCGTGCCGCATGCCGGATTTGGCCTCGGCTTTGAGCGCACCCTCGCCTACGTCACCGGCCTCGCCAATGTCCGCGACGCCATCCCCTTCCCGCGCACCCCCGGCAACGCCCGGTACTGACGATCGCAACCGCGCAAGGCCGGAGCCGGGGCCTCAGTTCGGGGTCCAGCTCAGTGCTCGGATCTCGGTGAATTCGCGCGGCAATTTGCGCCACGAATCGCCGGCGTCGGCGGTCGCATACAATTCCCCGTAATGGCTGCACGCATAGATCAGCCCGGCATCGGCCGGATGGGTCGCAAAGGCCCAGATCGGCGAATTCGGCACCGCCGGCAACGGCAATGCCCGCCAGGTCTCGCCGCCATCGGTCGAGCGCTGGATCGCGCCGGTGCTGCCCGCCGCCCCGTCGCCGGTCGCGACAAAGACGGTGTCCGGGTCGTCCGCCCGCAATGCCAAGTGCCGGCAATAGGGCAGGCTGAATTGTTTGCCGACGCCGAGTCCTTGCCAGCTCTCGCCCCGGTCGGTGCTGGCGAAGATCTCGCGCGGCGTGCTGGTGAGGACCGTCTTCCGATTGCCGGCGGCGCGCACCATCACGTCGTGGATGTCCGGGTCGTCGAGCCCGCCGCCGATCCGGGTCCAAGTGTCGCCGCCGTCGAGGCTGCGCCGCACGCCGTCGACCTCGACCCCGGCCCAGACGATGCGCCGGTCCTGTGGATCGACCGTCAGGGCGGTCACCCGCGGCACCCGCACATTCGGGCATTCTTCGGCCATCTCGGCGGCGAGCTTCTGCCAATGCCGCCCGCCGTCGCGCGAGCGGTAAAGTGCTGCCGGCCGGGTCCCGGCAAAGATCGTGTCGGGGTCCGAGGGATCGAACGCGATCCGCCACACGTCGAGCGAATTCATCGGCGATTCGAGCCGCTCAAAGCTCTGCCCGCCATCCTGGCTTTTGTAGACGCCGTCGTCGGCGCCGGCGAAGACGGTGCGCGGCTCGGCCGGATGAACGCTGAGGTTGAAGACGCGGCTCTCGCTCCACAAGCCTCGCGTGACCCGGCGCCAGCTCTCGCCGCCGTCGGGGCTGACCCAGGCGCCGCTGCCGATCGTGCCGACGCAGAGCGTCGCGTTGCGGCTCATCACCCGTTGTCCCAGCCGGTGTGCGAGATATCGACGACGACGCCGTCGGGGCCGGACCATTTCATCTCGAAATTACGGTGGCTGCCGCCCGCCATCTCCATGTCGAGCCCGTCTTTTGCGGTCAACTCCTTGCCGTCTGCCTGTTCCAGGCGCTCGACCGCCGCGTCGAGATCCTCGACCTCGAAGCCGAAATGATGGATGCCGCTGAAATTGGCGCCGTGCGCGCCGACATCGGCGTCCTTTTCGGTCTTGAAGTTCAGCACCGCCAAGTTGATGTAGCCGTCGGTCAGAAACACGCATCCGCGCGAATTGCGCCGGATCTCGCGCATGCCGAAGGCTTCCTTGTAAAAGGCGGCGGTCTTGGCCGGGTCCTCGGTCGTCAAGGCGATGTGTCTCAATCTGGGCATGATCTTTCCTCCGCGCCCGGCCGCGGCCCGGACGGGCCTTCTCCACGGCCGTTGGCGCAAAAGTAGTACGGACGGCCGTCGCAGGCAAACCCCCACCCTGACCCCCCCGCGCGCGGGGGAGGGTCAGGGTGGGGGCTCAGCCGGTGCGGTAGCGCTCGACCGCTGCGGGGTCGAGCTCGATGCCGAGGCCTGGGCGTTGCGGCAGCGGGATCATTCCGTCGCGGTCGATCGCGATCGGCTCCTTCAGCAATTCGTCGCGCAGCCCGTTCGGGTTTTGGTCGAATTCGAGCACCAGCCCATTCGGGATCGAGGCGATGAAATGGAGCGCGGCGGCGAAGAGGACCGCGCTGGCAAAGGCGTGCGGCGCCACCATCAGGTGATGCGCGTGGGCGAAGGCGGCGATACGGCGGCACTCGGAAAAGCCGCCGGACCAGGCGAGGTCGGGCTGGACGATGTCGACGGCACCGCGCGCGATCAGCTCGCGAAAGCCGTAGAGGCCGATCTCGGTCTCGTAGCCGGCGATCGGGGTGGCGAGCGCGGCCGCCACGCGGGCGCTGCCGTCGATGTCGTCGGTGGCGACGGGCTCCTCGATCCAGTAAAGCCGGTAGGGTTCGAGCGCCCGACCCATCTCGATCGCCATCGCCGGGCTCCAGGCGCAATTGACATCGGCCATCAGCTTCGCCTTGGTCCCCAGCGCGCGACGCACGGCGGCGACCCTCTCGATGTCCTCCTCGGGCTCGACCTCGCACATCTGCGAGTTGCCGGCGAGATGGCGCAGATGGGTCCCTGTCGAGGGGTTGCGCCCGATCTTCATTTTCATGCCCTTGAAGCCGCGGGCACGGTAGCCCTCGGCCTCGCCGGCGAGATCGTCGGCAGATTTGCCCTCTTGGTAAAAGCCGCCGCTGGCATAGGCCTCGACCCGGTCGCGACAGGCGCCGAGAAGCTTGTAGACCGGCAATTTCGCGACTTTGCCGGCGATGTCCCAGAGGGCGATGTCGATGCCGCTGATCGCGTTCATGACGATGCCGCGCCGGCCGAACTGGCGGGTGCGCGCGAACATCTTCTGCCACAGCCCCTCGATCAAAAGCGGGTCTTCGCCGAGGATCAGCGGGCGCAGCTGGTGCTCGATCACATGCCGGGTGCCGCCGCCGCCGACCCCGGCCTCACCGATGCCGCGAATGCCCTCGTCGGTCTCGATTTCGACCAAAAGCCCACCGCGCGCCGCCTGCATGCCGCCAGCGCTGCCATAGGGCGGCTCGCAGCGATAGGAGAGCGGGATTGTGCGGATATCGACGATCTTCATGGCAGGGTGTCCCATCCCGTTTGGCGGCATGACGGGAAGGAGCGGCGCGGGTGTCAAGCGTCGGGGTGGCGCCACTCGCGGCCCAGGGCGCAGCGGAAAGCAAAACGGGCGCACCGGAAAGCAAAACCGCCCGCCTGCGGGTTGCGCGGGCGGGCGGCTTGCGTTTTGCAAGCGAATGGAGCGGCTAGAAGTCCATGCCGCCCATGCCGCCCATGCCGCCCATGCCGCCGCCGGGCGGCATTGCCGGCGAGGTCTTGGGCTCGGGCCTCTCGGCGATCATCGCCTCGGTGGTGATCAGGAGGCCGGCGACCGAGGCCGCGTCTTGCAGCGCATGGCGCACGACTTTGGTCGGGTCGATGATGCCGGCCCGGATCATGTCGGTGAACTCGCCCTTCTGGGCGTCATAGCCGTAATTGTGGTCGGTGCTGTCGAGCAGCTTGCCGACGATGATCGAGCCGTCGGTGCCGGAATTTTCGGCGATCTGGCGGGCCGGGTAGAGGATCGCCTTTTTGACGATCTCGACGCCGACCCGCTGGTCGCTGTTCGACGGCTTCAGGCTGTCGAGCGCGCGCACGGCATAAAGCAGCGCCGCGCCGCCGCCGGCCACGACCCCCTCCTCGACCGCGGCACGGGTCGCGTGCATCGCATCGTCGACCCGGTCCTTGCGCTCCTTGACCTCGATCTCGGTGGCGCCGCCGACCCGGATGATCGCGACCCCGCCGGCGAGCTTGGCCAGCCGCTCCTGCAATTTCTCGCGGTCGTAATCGGAGGTCGTCTCCTCGATCTGCTGGCGGATCTGGGTGATGCGGCCCTGGATGTCGTCCTTTTTGCCGGAGCCGTCGATGACCGTCGTGTTCTCCTTCTCGATCCGCACCTTTTTCGCCTGGCCCAGCATGTCGAGGGTGACGTTTTCGAGCTTGATGCCGAGGTCTTCGCTGATCACCTGGCCGCCGGTCAAGATCGAGATGTCTTCGAGCATCGCCTTGCGCCGGTCGCCGAAGCCGGGCGCTTTGACCGCCGCCACCTTGAGGCCGCCGCGCAATTTGTTGACGACGAGGGTCGCCAGCGCCTCGCCCTCGACATCCTCGGCGACGATCAGGAGCGGCCGCGAGCTCTGCACCACCGCTTCGAGCACCGGCAGCATCGCCTGCAAGCCGCCGAGCTTTTTCTCGTAAAGCAGGATGTAGGGGTTTTCGAGCTCGGCGATCATCTTCTCGGCATTGGTCACGAAATAGGGCGAGAGATAGCCGCGGTCGAACTGCATGCCTTCGACCACGTCGAGCTCGGTGGCGAGCGATTTCGCCTCCTCGACCGTGATCACGCCTTCGTTCCCGACCTTCTGCATCGCCTCGGCGATCATTTCGCCGATCTCGCGCTCGCCATTCGCCGAGATCGTGCCGACCTGGGCGATCTCTTCGTTGGTCGAGATCTTTTTCGAGCGCTTCTTGATGTCCTCGACGACAGCCTCGACGGCGAGTTCGATGCCGCGCTTCAAATCCATCGGGTTCATGCCGGCGGCGACGGCCTTCGCACCTTCGCGCACGATCGCCTGGGCGAGGATGGTTGCGGTCGTGGTGCCGTCGCCGGCCTGGTCGCTGGTCTTGGCGGCGACCTCGCGGACCATCTGCGCGCCCATGTTCTCGAACTTGTCGGCGAGCTCGATCTCCTTGGCGACGGTGACGCCGTCCTTGGTGATGCGCGGCGCGCCGTACGATTTGTCGAGGACGACGTTGCGCCCCTTGGGCCCCAATGTCACCCGGACCGCATTCGCCAACATATCGACGCCGCGCAGCATCCGGTCGCGCGCATCGGCATGAAACTTGACGTCCTTGGCTGCCATTCTTCGGTTCTCCTCAAGCGGCTCGTTTTGCGGCGGCACCAGGCTCGATGACGCCCATGATGTCCGATTCCTTCATGATGATCAGCTCTTCGCCGTCGAGCTTGACCTCGGTGCCCGACCATTTGCCGAACAGCACCCGGTCGCCCGACTTGACCTCCATCGGCTGGATCTTGCCGTCCTCGCCACGTGCGCCGGGGCCGGCGGCGACGACCTCGCCCTCCATCGGCTTTTCCTGGGCCGTGTCCGGGATGATAATCCCGCCCAGGCTCTTTTCCTCGGACTCGACCCGCTTGATCAGCACGCGGTCGTGCAGCGGACGGAATTTCATAAGCACCTCCTCAAAACGCAATCGCAAGCCGGCTGTTAGCACTCTCAGGGAGAGAGTGCTGGCGACATAATCGGCCGGACAAGGGTTGTCAAGCCGTCGCCCGATCGGCTGTTGGCCGCGACGGTTTTGACAAGTGGGAGGGTCCGGGTGCACTCTTTCCGCGCGATGATCGATCCCGCCACTGACGAGCCCGTACGATGCCGCGAACCGTAGACTGGGAAATCCCGGGCGAGATCCAGCCAAAGCCCGAAGAGTGCAGCTTCGATCTCAGCCGCGCCCTCGGTGCGGTGCTGGGCGTGCGGGCGACGGTCCCCGAGGACGCCTTCACCGCCGCGACGCTCGGCACCGAGCGTGCCGGCAGCGGCGTCCTCATTCGCGGCGACGGGCTGGTGCTGACCATCGGCTATCTGATCACCGAGGCCGAGACCTTGTGGCTGACCTCGGCCGATGGCGGCGCGGTGCAAGGGCATGTCCTCGCCTACGACCAGGAAAGCGGCTTTGGCCTGGTCCAGGCGCTGGGGCGGTTGAATGTGGCGCCGATCGAGCTGGGCACCGGCTTGCGCGTCGGCGCCGGTGACCGTGCCGTCATCGCCGCCGAAGGCGGGCGCCGCCATGCGATCGCCGCCCGTGTCGTGGCTCGCCAGGAATTCGCCGGCTATTGGGAATATGTGCTCGACCGGGCAATTTTCACCGCGCCCGCGCACCCGTTCTGGGGCGGTGCGGCGCTGATCGCAGCCGACGGCAGCCTGATCGGCATCGGCTCGCTGCACGTCCAGCATTCGAGCGGGCGCGAGCTGCGCCGCGACGTCAACATGGTGGTGCCGATCGACCTGTTGCCGCCGATCCTCGACGACATGCTGTCCTATGGCCGGCCGAACCGCCCGCCGCGCCCGTGGCTCGGCCTCTATGCTGCCGAGGTCGAAGACGCGATCGTCGTCGCCGGCCTCGCCGAGCGCGGGCCGGCGAGCAAGGCCGGTCTTCGCCCTGGCGACAAGATCCTCGCCGTGCGCGACGATCCCGTGCCCAGCCTCGCGGCATTGTGGCGCAAGGTGTGGGCGGGCGGACCCGCCGGCACCGAAGTGCTGCTTCAGGTCGTGCGCGACAGCGAGACCTTGCGGGTCAGGGTGCTGTCCGCCGATCGGACCCGGTTGCTGAAAGCGCCAAAGCTGCACTGAGCGGGTTGTGGCGCGGGCTTGACACCGGCTCCGCCCGGTCGCAAACGGAACCGGGTCGCTGTCCCGCCTGCAACCGGTGTCTGCTTTGCTCGAAAGTCCTGAGCCTTCCCCGCTGCCTGATGCGCGGCCGCGGCATCTGCGTCGCCTCGAAGCCGAGTCGATCGGGATCATGCGCGAGGTTGCGGCCGAGTTCCGCAACCCGGTGATGCTCTATTCGATCGGCAAGGATTCGAGCGTGATGCTGCATCTGGCGCGGAAGGCGTTCTTTCCGGGCAAGCTCCCGTTTCCGCTGCTGCACATCGACACCTTGTGGAAATTCCGCGAGATGATCGCGTTTCGCGACGCGACCGCGCGCCGGCTCGGCATCGAGCTGATCGTCCATACCAACGAGGAAGGGGTGCGCCGCGGCATCGACCCGATCACCTCGGGCTCGGCGCTGCATACCCAGGTGATGAAGACCGAGGCGCTGAAGCAGGCGCTCGACCGCGGCGATTTCGACGCGGCCTTTGGCGGCGCCCGGCGCGACGAGGAGAAGAGCCGGGCCAAGGAGCGGGTGTTCTCGCTGCGCAGCGCCAGCCACGGCTGGGACCCGAAAAACCAGCGGCCCGAATTGTGGCGGCTTTACAACACACGGCTGCGCGATGGGGAATCGATGCGCGTCTTTCCGTTGTCGAATTGGACCGAGCTCGATATCTGGGAATACATCGCCGCGGAAAACATCCCGTTGGTGCCGCTCTACTTCGCCAAGCCGCGGCCGGTAGTCGCGCGCAACGGCACCTGGATCATGGTCGATGACGACCGCCTGCCGCTCCAACCGGGCGAGCGCCCCGAACAGCGTCTCGTACGCTTTCGCACCCTCGGCTGCTACCCGCTGACCGGCGCCATCGAGGCGACCGCCGCGACCGCGGACGAGATTGTCGCCGAGCTGCGGGGCGCGCGGCGGTCGGAACGTCAGGGGCGTCTGATCGACGGCGACGAGGACGCGGCGATGGAGCGCAAAAAGCGCGAGGGTTATTTCTGATGGCCGGCTCGTGCGGTTCGCCGCCGCCGGTGGCGAGCCGGGATCTCTTGCGCTTTCTGACCTGCGGGTCGGTCGATGACGGCAAATCGACGCTGATCGGCCGAATGCTGCACGACAGCGCGCTGATCCTCGACGATCAGCTCGCGGCCTTGGCGCAGGAATCGCGGCGCTTCGGCACCGCCGGAGACGACATCGACTTCTCGCTCTTGCTCGACGGCCTCGAAGACGAGCGCCAGCAGCGGATCACGATCGATGTCGCCTATCGCTTTTTTGCGACGCCGACGCGCGCTTTTGTCGTCGCCGACACACCGGGCCACGAGCAATACACCCGCAACATGGCGACCGGCGCCTCGACCGCCGATCTCGCGGTAATTCTGGTCGATGCGCGCAAAGGCGTCCTGCCGCAAACCAAGCGGCACGCTTTTATCTGCTCGCTCCTCGGCATCCGCCAGCTGGTGCTCGCCGTCAACAAGATGGATCTGGTGCGCTTCGCCGAACCGCCGTTTCGCGAGATCGCCGACGCCTTTGCCGATTTCGCCAAGGGTCTGGACAGCGTCACGGTCTGCGCCATCCCGCTTTCGGCGCGGCGCGGCGACAATGTCACGCATCGCTCGGCCGAGATGTCGTGGTACCGGGGGCCGACCCTGTTCGAGCACCTTCATTCGGTCGAGGTCGCCACCGGCGGCGACCGGCCGTTCCGGTTCCCGGTGCAGTGGGTGAACCGCCCGGATGGCGAGTTTCGCGGCTTTTCCGGCACGGTCGCATCGGGCTCCATCGGCAACGGTGATGCGGTGCTCGTCGCCGGCTCGGGGCGCTCGACCCGGGTCAGGGAGATCGTGACCTTCGACGGGCCGCTCGACCGCGCCGGTCCCGGCGATGCGGTCACCTTGACCCTCGATGACGAGATCGACGTGGCCCGCGGCGATGTCCTCGCCGACCCGCGCGACCCGCCGGAATTTGTCGACCAGTTTGCCGCTCATCTGATCTGGATGAGCGACCAGCCGCTGGTGGCCGGGCGCTCCTATCTGATGAAGATCGCGACCCGGAGCGTGCCGGCCACGGTGACCGCGCTCAAGCATCGCATCGATGTCGACACCCTGGCGCATCTCGCCGACCGGACGCTGCGCTTGAACGAGATCGGGTTTTGCAACCTGTCGACCGCGGCCCCGGTGGCGTTCGACCCCTATGCCGTCAATCGCGACACCGGCGCCTTTATTCTGATCGACCGCTTCACCAACGCGACAGCGGGCGCCGGGATGATCGCGTTTGGCCTGCGCCGGGCCAGCAACATCCACTGGCAGGCGTTGACCGTCGGCCGCGAAGAGCGCGCGGCGCTAAAGGAGCAAGCTCCGGCGGTCTTGTGGCTGACCGGGCTCTCCGGCGCCGGCAAATCGACGATCGCCGATCTCGTCGAGAAGAAGCTCTTGGCCCGCGGCCGCCATACGATGCTGCTCGACGGCGACAATGTTCGGCACGGGCTCAACCGCGACCTCGGCTTTACCGACGCCGACCGGGTCGAGAACATCAGGCGGGTCGGCGAGGTGGCGCGGCTGCTGAGCGAGGCCGGGCTGGTCGTGCTGTGCTCGTTCATCTCGCCGTTTCGCGCCGAGCGGCGCATGGTGCGTGAGCTGACGGCCCCCGCCGCGTTTCTCGAAATCTTTGTGGATACGCCGCTCGAAGAATGCATTCGGCGCGATCCCAAGGGCCTCTACGCCAAGGCCAAAGCCGGGCGCATCGAGCATTTCACCGGGCTCGACTCACCCTACGAAGCGCCCGAAGATCCGGAAATCCGGCTATCGACTGTCGGCGACACCGCGGAGAGTGCCGCCGACCTCATAATCGACGAACTGCGGCGGCGCAGAATTATTTGACCGGGGCCGGCTCCCGCTCGACCGCCGCATGCGCGTGCTTCGAGAGCAGCCTGTCGAAATAGGCGATCGTGCGCTCCAGCCCCGCTCGCAGCCCGGTGCGCGGCTCCCAGCCGATGACGGCGCGCGCCTGGGTGATATCCGGGCAGCGCTGGATCGGGTCGTCGATCGGCAGCGGGCGATAGACGATCCCGGAGCGCGATCCGGTCAGCTCGATGATCAGCTCGGCCAATTCGGCGACCGAGGTTTCGACCGGGTTGCCGAGGTTCATCGGGCCGGTGATGTCGTCCTCGGCCGCCATCAGCGCGAGAAACCCGTCGATCAGATCCTCGACATAGCAAAAAGCGCGCGTCTGCATGCCGTCGCCATACAAGGTGATCGGCGCGTTACCCAGCGCCTGCACGATAAAATTGGAGACGACGCGGCCGTCATTGGGATGCATGCGCGGCCCATAAGTATTAAAGATGCGAGCAACGCGAATCTTAAGATTGTGTTGGCGGTAGTAATCGAAGAACAGGGTCTCGGCGCAGCGCTTTCCTTCGTCATAGCAGGCGCGAGGCCCGATCGGGTTGACATTGCCGCGATAGGCTTCAATTTGCGGGTGGACCGTCGGATCGCCGTAAACCTCAGAGGTCGAAGCCTGGAAGACTTTGGCCTTTAGCCGTTTGGCGAGGCCGAGCATGTTGATCGCGCCGATGACGCTGGTCTTGGTCGTCTGCACCGGGTCGAACTGGTAATGGATCGGCGAGGCCGGGCAGGCAAGATTGTAGATTTCGTCGGCCTCGACAAAAAGCGGGTGGGTGATGTCGTGCCGCATCGCCTCGAAATGCGGATCGCCCAAGAGATGGGCGATGTTGTCTTTGCGCCCGGTAAAGTAGTTGTCGAGGCACAGCACGTCGTCGCCAAGGGCGACGAGCCGCTCGCAGAGATGCGAGCCGAGAAATCCGGCGCCACCGGTGACGAGAACACGTTTGGCGACAACGCTCATCGAACGGTCTTTCCCTTATTTCAGGCCAACATGCGCGATGCGGGCCGTTGCATGCGCGGCGGTCGGCCGATGCTGACATAGGACAAGCCCGCTGCCGCCATCTCTTCCGGTTGATAGATGTTCCGCAGGTCGATCACCAGCGGGCGCGCCAGCAGCTTTGTGACGCGATCGAGATCGAGGGCGCGAAACGCGTTCCATTCGGTCAGGATGACGAGCGCGTCGGCGCCCACCATGGCCGCGTAGGCGTCCGCGCAATACGCTATGCCGGGCAACAGCTTTTTCGCCTCTCCCATGCCTTCGGGGTCGTAGGCGCGGATTTCGGCGCCCGCCGCGACCAGGGCCGGGATGATCGCCAAGCTCGGGCTGTCGCGCATATCGTCGGTGTTGGGCTTGAAGGTGAGGCCGAGCACCGCGACGGTTTTGCCGGCGACCGAGCCGCCGCAGGCGGCGACGATCTTGTCGGCCATCGCAAGCTTGCGCGCCTCGTTGACGCGCAGCACCGCCTCGACGATCGCCAATTCGGCCTCGGCCTCGTGCGCGGTGCGCACCAGCGCGCGGCAATCCTTGGGAAAGCACGATCCGCCAAAACCGGGCCCCGCATGCAGAAACTTGCGCCCGATGCGGCCGTCGAGACCGATGCCGTTGGCGACGTCCTGGACATCGGCGCCGACCCGCTCGCACAGATCGGCGATTTCGTTGATAAACGTGATCTTGGCCGCGAGAAACGCGTTCGCCGCGTATTTGATCAATTCCGCGGTTTCGATGCCGGTGAACAGCATCGGCGTTTCGAGCAGATAGAGCGGACGGTAAAGCAAGCGCATGACCGCCCGCGCCCGCTCGCTGTCGCTGCCGATCACCACCCGGTCGGGACGCATGAAATCGCCGATCGCCGAGCCTTCACGCAGAAATTCGGGGTTTGAGACGACGTCGAACCCGCCCGCCGGCCGCGTCCGCTGCAAGATGGCCGCAACCTGCCGACCGGTGCCGACCGGCACCGTCGATTTTGTCACCACCACGGCATAATCGGTCAGCGCCCGCCCGATCTCCTCGGCCGCAGCGAACACATAAGAGAGGTCGGCATGGCCGTCGCCGCGCCGCGACGGGGTGCCGACCGCGATGAACACGGCGTCGGCCCCAGCCACCGCGGGGGCGAGCTCGGTGGTAAAGACCAATCGCCCGGCGGCGGCGTTCTTCGCCACCAGCGCTTGGAGGCCGGGCTCGAAGATCGGCATCTCGCCGTCGCGCAGCCGAGCGATCTTGGCCGCGTCCTGGTCGATGCAGGTGACGTCGACGCCGAACTCGGAAAAGCACGCTCCTGAGACCAGGCCGACATAGCCGGTGCCGACGACTGCGATGCGCATCTACTTCCGCCCCTGTCGCGAACGGAGCAATGAACGGCGCGGCCGGCGGCTTATTCCATGCGGAAGAACAGGCGGCTCGGGCGCGTTGTCGTGATCATAACGCAACGGAGGCGACCACGCGCATGTCTCAATCGGTGCTGGTTACGGGTGGGGCGGGATATATCGGCGCCCAGACTTGCAAGACTTTGGCGCGGGCGGGGTACCGGCCCGTTGTCCTCGACAATCTGTCGCGCGGGCATCGCGAGGCGGTCCGCTGGGGACCTTTGGTCAAAGGCGATCTCACTGATCGCGCGCGATTATCCGCAGCCTTGGCCGAGTTCCAGGTGGCGGCGGTGATGCATTTCGCCGGCTATGCTTATGTCGGTAAATCGATGTCCGATCCCGCGGCTTACTACGCCAACAACCTCGTCGGCAGCCTGGCGCTGCTCGAGGTGATGCGCGACGCCGGGATCGACCGGATCGTCTTTTCCTCAACTTGCGCAACCTACGGGATCCCCGAGATCGTGCCGGTCGCGGAGACTGCGCCGCAGCACCCGGTCAATCCCTATGGCGAGACCAAGCTCGCGGTCGAGCGCGCGCTGCGCTGGTACGGCGAGGCCTACGGCATCCGCTCGGTGGCCTTGCGCTATTTCAACGCCGCCGGCGCCGACCGCGACAGCGAGATCGGCGCCCGCCACGATCCCGAGACCCGCCTTGTGCCGTTGGCCGTCGAAGCCGCGCTCGGCCGCCGGCAGCTCGATGTCTACGGCACGGATTATCCGACGCCGGACGGCACTGCGATCCGTGACTATATCCACGTCGAGGACCTCGCTGTCGCCCATCTGCGGGCGCTCGAATATCTGGCCGCCGGGGGTGGCGCCATCGCCCTCAATCTCGGCACCGGTCGCGGCCATTCGGTGCGGGAAGTGATCGCTGCGGTAGAAATGGTCGGCGGGCAGAAGCTCCCTTGGCGGGCCGCGCCGCGGCGGCCGGGCGACCCGCCGGCGCTGGTCGCCGACCCGCGCCTCGCCGGCGAGACTTTGGATTGGCGGGCGCAGCTTTCCGATCTCGACACGATCGTGCGATCGACTTTTGCCTGGCATACCCGCCGCGCGGAATGACTCGGCGTGCCGCGCGTTGTGCCGGGGTTGTCGCGAGCGCAAATTCGGCGCTTGCCAAAGCTTGCGCGCAATCCCGGGAATTCCAGGGAATGACGATCGTCGAGACCGCCGAATTCGAGGCGCGTCCCCAGCCAGTGCCAATGCCAGTGCCGGCGCCGGTGCCCGCGGCGGCGCCGGGTCCGATCCGCGTTCAGGGCAAATTCTTCTTCGCCGGCGAGCACAAGCATTTCGTCAAGGGTGTCACCTACGGCCCCTTCGCCGTCGGCAGCCACGGCGCACAATTTCCGGAAGCGGCGATTGTGGCCCGCGACTTCGCGCTGATGGGGGCGGCCGGGATCAACACCGTGCGGGTCTTTACCGTGCCGCCGCTATGGCTGCTCGACGCGGCCGAGCGCGCCGGGTTGAGGCTCCTCGTCGGGCTTCCCTGGTCGCAGCATGTCGCCTTTCTCGACAGCCCCACGGTTCAGGCCCGGATCCGCGAGGCGGTCACCTCCGGGGTGCGCGATTGCGCCCGCCACCCGGCGATTTTCGCCTATCTCGTCGGCAACGAGATCCCGCCGGACATGGTCCGCTGGCACGGGGCGGAGAAGGTGCGCCGGTTTGTCCGCAGCCTCCTGGCGCTGGTCAAGGCCGAACACCCCGAAGCGCTCGTCAGCTACGCCAATTTCCCGTCTACCGAATATCTGACGATCGATTTCACCGATTTTATTTGCTTCAACGTCTATCTGCACGACGAGGCGGCGTTCCGCCGCTATATCGCCCGGCTGCACAACCTCGCCGCCGACAAGCCGCTGCTCTTGACCGAATTCGGCGTCAATTCGTTCCGACAAGGTGAAAATGAGCAGCGCGATATTCTTTCCTGGCAAGTCCGCGCCGCGTTCGCGGCGGGGGTCGCCGGGACTTTTGTCTTTGCCTGGACCGACGAGTGGTTCACGGGCGGTCATCCGATTGCGGATTGGGCGTTCGGCCTCGTCGACCGCGAGCGCCACCCAAAACCGGCGCTCGCCGCCGTCGAGGAATGTTATTCGGGTCGGCTGCCCGCCGCGCTGCCCCGGCATCCGCGGGTTTCGGTCGTCGTGTGCGCCTACAACGCCGAGCGCACGATGGAGCAGTGCCTCGCCTCGCTCGCGACGCTGAGCTACCCCGATTACGAGGTCGTCGTCGTCAATGACGGGTCGCGCGACCGCACCCTCGAAATCGCCGAAAGCTTTGGCTATTGCCGGATCATCAGCCAGCCCAACCGGGGGCTCTCCGTCGCCCGCAACGTCGGCGCCGAGGCCGCGACCGGCGAGATCGTCGCCTATACCGACAGCGACTGCGTCGCCGACCCCGATTGGCTGACCTATCTTATCGCCAAGATGGAGGCGAACGGACTTGCCGCCTGCGGCGGCCCGAATTTTCCGCCGCCCGAGGACAGCCTCGTCCCGGCCGTGGTGGCGGTGTCGCCGGGCGGCCCGACGCATGTGCTGATCGGCGACGAGACCGCCGAGCACATCGCCGGCTGCAACATGGCGTTCCGGCGCGAGGCGTTGCTGCGGCTCGGCGGCTTCGACCCGGTCTATCGCGCCGCCGGCGACGATGTCGACATCTGCTGGCGGTTCCAGGATGCCGGCTATGTGATCGGCTTCAGCCCGGCCGCCATTGTCTGGCATTTCCGCCGCAACACGGTCGCCGCCTATTGCCGCCAGCAGCAGGGCTACGGCAAGGCCGAGGCGCTCGTCTATGCGAAGCACCCGTTCCGCTTCAACATGTTCGGGCAGGCGAAGTGGCTGGGGCGGATTTACGGCGACCTGTCGACCGCGCTGCTGCTGTCGCGCCGGCCGGTCATCTATTCGGGTGTGTTCGGGCGCGGCCTGTTCCAGACCTTGTACGAGCCGCCCGCCTCGCTCGGCGCGTTCCTGCCGCTGAGCTTCGAATGGAGCGCCGCTTCCCTCGTTCTGGCGCTGATCGGCATCGCGCTCGGCGGCTGGTGGTGGCTCTTCGTCGTGCCGCTGTTGACGACGGCTGCGATGTGCGTCAACGGCGCGCGCAAGGCGCCGATCGACCGTCGCTTTACCGGGCTGAAAGCGCGCGCGCTGGTCGCTTTGCTGATTTATCTGGGGCCGCTGCTGCGCGGTTGGGAGCGGCTCAAATGGCGCCTGCGCGGCCTGCGCGGGCACCGTCATATCGGGCTTCCCCCGGCCGAGCAGCGACCGCGCATCGCCTGGGCCGACCGCGCCCTCGATCTCGCCTATTGGAGCGATGAAGGCACCGAAAAAGAAGCGCTGCTCGGCGCCCTCACCGACTTTCTGCTGCCGCACAAATACGTCGTCGCAACCGACACCGGATGGAGCGGCTGGGACCTCGAAATCGCGCGCGGCCTCGGCGGCCGGTCGATGATCCTGGTCTGCACCGAGAACCATGGCGGCGCAAAACGGCTGTTGCGCGTGCGGTGCACGATGCGCTTTGCCGCACCCGCCCGCTTTCTGCTGCGCGGCTGCGCGGCATTGACGGCGCTCGCGCTGATCCTCGGCGCGCCGCTCGCCGCGGCGGCCATCGCCGGCGCCGGGCTCGCCGGGTTCGCCGCCATGGCCTGGCAGCTCGCCGGCTTTGGCCGCCTGATCCACCGCATCGTCGAGACCGTCGCCAAAGAGGTCCGGCTGCTGCCCGTGGAGCGCGCCGCCGGGGAGCGCGCCGCCAGGGAGCGCGCCGCCGCGCCGCGCTAGCAGCGTGCTCAACAAGCTTTTTCCGTATCTGCGCCCCTATCGCTGGCAGGTCGCCTGGGCGCTGGCCCAGGTGCTTCTGATCACCGGCTTCGAGCTCCTAAAGCCGTGGCCGCTGAAGGTGGTCATCGACAATGTCCTCGGCGGCAAACCGCTGGGCTTCTCGCCGGGTTGGCCCCCGACTCGGCTTCTCGTTTTCGCCTGTATCGGCATCGTCGCGATCCATCTCGGCAGCGGCGCGCTGACATTGCTGCACAACTACACGACGATCCGGGTCGGCCAGAACATGGTCAACGACCTGCGCGGCGCGCTCTACGCGCATCTGCAACGCCTCTCGCTCGCCTTTCACGGCCGCCAGCGCGTCGGTGACCTCCTCTACCGGATCACCGCCGACAGCTTTGCCGTGCAGACGATGATCATGAACGGCGCGCTGCCGATCCTTAGCGCCGTCGTGCTGCTCGCCGGCATGCTGTTGATCCTGTTTCCGCTCGACCCGGTCCTGACCCTCTTGTCGCTGATCGTCGTTCCGGCCCTGTTCGCGCTGATCGCGGGCTTCAACCGCAAGATCATCGATGTCGCCGGCGAGGTGCGGGTAACCGAGAGCCGGGTCTATTCGCTCGTCCAATGGACGATGGCGTCGATCAAGGTGGTCCAGGCTTTTGCCAAGGAGGAGGACGAGCATCGCCGGTTTATGGGTGCGAGCCGCGAAAGCTTGCGCGCGACGTTGCGGCTCTATAGCTGGCAGACGCTTTATTCGGGTGCCGTCAACCTGATGATCGCAGCAGGGACGGCGCTCGTCGTCTATGCCGGCGCCCGCGCGGCTTTGTCGGGCCGGCTGACGATCGGAGAGCTCATCGTCTTTATCTCCTACCTCGCCCAGCTTTACGCACCGATCAACCAGATGACGCAGAGCTGGGGGTTGATCGCCGGCGCCAGGGTCGGCGCGCGGCGCGTGTTCGAGGTGCTCGATACGGCGCCCGACCTCAAGGACGGCGCGCGCAATTTTCCGGCCGAGGGAGCGCAGGGCGCCGTCGCCTGGCGCCATGTCGCCTTTTCCTACCGCGCCGGCATTCCGGTATTGAGCGGCATCGATCTGTGCGCCGAGCCGGGCGAAAAGATCGCCATCGTCGGGCCGACCGGGGCCGGCAAATCGACCCTCCTCTCATTGCTGCCGCGATTCTTCGACCCCGCTGCCGGGACGGTCGCGATCGACGGCGTCGATCTGCGCGAATACACGCTCAAATCGCTGCGCCGCCAGATCGGGCTGGTGCTGCAGCCACCGCTGGTTTTCCCGCTGTCGCTGCGCGACAACATCGCCTATGGCCGGCCCGGCGCCGACGAGGCGGCGATCGCGCGGGCGGCACGGCTCGCCTGCCTCGACGACCTGATCGCCGGATTGCCCGAGGGCTGGGACACGGTCGTCGGCGAAGCCGGCTGGGCCTTGTCGGAAGGCGAAAAGCAGCGCATCACGATCGCCCGCGCCCTATTGCGCGATGCGCCGATCCTGATCCTCGACGAGCCGACCTCGGCGCTCGACGTCGCGACCGAAGCGCTGGTCATGGAAGGGATCGACCGGCTGATGCAGGGCCGCACCACCTTTATCATCGCGCATCGCCTCTCGACGGTGCGGCGCTGCGACCGGATCGCGGTGCTCAGCAACGGCGCCATCGCCGAGGAGGGCAGCCTCGCCGAGCTGTTGCGCCGCGACGGCATCTTTGCCGGCTATTACCGCACCCAATTCGCGCCGCAAGCCTCGCCCGCGACCGAGCTCCCGATCGGCGCCTGAGCTTTGCGCTTGCCCGGGGAGCGAAATCGGCCCGCTCAGACGCCGAGGTGGCGGTGCAGCATTTCCGGCTGCCCGCGCACCGCTTGCGCCGCCATTTCCTCGACGATGTGGCCGTTGTTCAGGATGTAGATACGGTCGGCGAGGCTGGTCGCGGCCGAGATGTTCTGCTCGACCAAGAGGATCGTCTGGCCGGCCTCGGCGAGCGCGCGGCAAGTCGCGAGCAGGTCGCGCACGATGATCGGCGCCAGCCCTTCGAACGGCTCGTCGAGCAGAATGATCTTGGGGTTGCGGACCAAGGCGCGGGCGATCGCCAGCATCTGCTGCTCGCCGCCCGAGAGGTCGGTGCCGCGGCTCTTACGGCGCTCTTCGAGGCGCGGAAAGGTCGCCCAGACCCGCTCCAAAGGCCAGCGCGACTTCGCCGTGAGCCCGGCCAGCACCAGGTTTTCCTCGACCGAGAGGCTGCCGAAGATGCGCCGCTCCTCCGGCACCAATTGCAGGCCGAGAGCGGCGATCGCGTGCGGCGGCAGCGCCTGGGTCGGCGTGCCGTCGAGGGTGATGCGGCCGGAGCGCGGGCGCACCGCGCCGATCAGGCTCTTCAGTGTCGTGCTCTTGCCGGCGCCGTTGCGGCCGAGCAAGGCCACGACCTCGTTCTTTTCGACATGCAGCGACACATCGAACAGGATGTGGCTGTCGCCGTAATAGCTGTTGAGGCGCTCGACTTCGAGGAGTGCCGTCACGCTGCCGCGACCCCGCCCAAATAGGCTTCCTGCACCAGCGCGTTGCGCTGGATTTCGGCGGGCGTGCCCTCGGCCAAGAGCGCCCCTTCGTGCAATACGGTGATGCGCTCGGCCAGCTCGAAGACCGCGTCCATGTCGTGCTCGACGACGACGAGGGTGCGCCCGCGGCGGATGTTTTTCAAAAGCTGCACGGTCTCGGTGCGCTCGCGCGGGCTCATCCCGGCGAGCGGCTCGTCGAGCAGCAGCAGGGAGGGCGAGGCGGCGAGCGCGAGGCCGATCTCGAGCCGCCGCTTTTCGCCATAGGCGAGCTCGGCGACCGGGACGTCGGCGCGCGCGGCGAGCCCGACCAGCGCCAAGGTGCTCTCGACCTGGGTGTCGAGGCCACGCACCCGGTCGATCCGGCGCATCAGGTCGAGGCGGAAGGTGCCGCGGCGCTCTGCCAGGGCCGCGATCACGATGTTTTCGCGCAAGGTCAGCCGGGCGAACAGCTGGTTGACCTGATAGCTCTTGGTCAGCCCGAGCTGGCATACGCGCGAAACATCCATGCCGGTGATGTCGCGGCCGTGAAAGACGATCTGCCCGGCGCTCGGCGGCAATTCGCAGGTCAGCATCTTGAAGAAGGTGCTCTTGCCAGCACCGTTCGGGCCGATGATCGCGCGCAATTCGCCGGCCTCGACGGCGAAATCGATGTTGCGGTTGGCGACGAGGCCGCCAAACGATTTGGTCAGCCCGCGGGCTTCGAGCGCCGGGCCGGAGAACGCCGTCTCATGGCGGCGGCGCAGCGGGCCGATGCTGGCGAGCGGTGCGGCGGCGGGTGCCGGCGCCGCCTCGGGGACGGGCGGATGCCGGGGTGCCGCCAGACGTGCGAAGAGATCCTTCAGGCCGCCGATCAGGCCGCGGCGCAGGAAACAGACGAGCAGCACGAAGACCAGCCCGAGCACCAGCTTCCAGGCTGCGCCGAGCCCGACCACGGCCTGCAGAAAGTCGCGCAGAAAAAGCCAGACCGCGGCCCCGAGCAACGGGCCGAACAGGGTCCCGACCCCGCCGATCGCGGTCTGCATCACCAACTGCCCCGAGGTGTCGAAGGTGAAGGCGTCGGGCGGCATAAAGCCCTGCAAGACGCCGAGCAGCCCGCCGGCAAACCCGGCATAGGCGGCGGCGATGACAAAGGCGGCGAGCTTGTAGAGACCGACCCTGTGGCCGACAGCCCGCGCCCGCAGCGGGTTGTCGCGGATCGCGCTCAGGATCGCACCGACCGGCGAGCGCACGATGCGCAGCGCCAGGACGATGCCGATGAAGTAGCAGACGGCGAGAAACCCGTACATCGACCAGCCGGTGCCGACCTGATAGCTGAAGCCGGCGAAGGCGAATTTCGGCGCCGGCACGCCCGGCAACCCGTTCTCGCCGCCGGTCCAGGCGGAGAGCGGCGAGTTCTCGACAAAAAAGAACATCTCGGCGATCGCCACCGTGATCATCGCGAAGTAGATGCCGGTGCGGCGCAGCGCCACGACACCGACCGCGACCCCGGCCAATGCGGCGCCGACCGTGCCGACGACGAGCGCCGCCACGACATTCGACATCAGATTGTTGACCAGGAGGTAGGCGGCGACAAACCCGCCGGTGCCGTAAAACGCCGACTGGCCGAACGACAGCAGCCCGGTATAGCCGAACAGGATATCGAAGCCGATGCCGAACAGGCCCCAGACCAGGATCTGGTTGACCGTGTTCGGAGCGAAGCCGAGAGGCGGCAGAACAAACGGGGCGGCGACGAGGCCGAGTGCCGTCAGTCCCTCGACCAGGAGCGGGCGCCGCCGCCGCATCAGTCGCGGCTCTGGCTGCCGAGCAAGCCTTGCGGCCGCAGCAGCAGCACCAGGGTCATGACGGCGAACAGCATGACCCCGGAATAGGCCGGGTCGACCATCGAGGTCAGGCTCAGGATCTCGCCGGCGATCAGCCCGCCGAGGATCGCCCCCGCAAACGAGCCGACGCCGCCGATGACGACGACGACAAAGGTCTGCACCAGGATCAACTCGCCCATGTCCGGGGTCAGCGACACCACCGGCGCGTTGACGATCCCGGCAAACCCGGCGGCCATGGCGCCAATGCCGAAGACCAGCATGAACACCCGGTAGACGTTGATGCCGAGCATGCCGACCATGCCGGAATCCTCGATCCCGGCACGCACGATCATGCCGAGCCGGGTGCGATAGAGGACGACGTACAGCACCGCGAGCGCCGCCGCGGCGATCACCAAGACGGCGATGCGGTAGGTCGGGTAGATCAGGAACCCCATCGGCGTCACACCGGCGGCCCAGGCCGGCGGCGCCACGCTCTTCGACAGGCTGCCGAAGCCGAGCCGGACCAGCTCGACGATGACGATGCCGATGCCGAAGGTCACCAGGATTTGATCTTCCGGCGGGCGGCCGTAGAAGTGGCGGATCACCACCAGCTCGATAGCGATGCCGACCACGACCAGAAACAAGGCGCCGGCGGCGACCGCGACGGCAAACGATCCGGTCGCCTCAAACGCGACATAGCCGGCATAGCCGCCGAGCATGAACATCGCGCCATGGGCGAGGTTCAACACCCCGAGCGTGCCGTAGATGATGGTCAGCCCCGAGCTGATCAGCGCCAGAAGCGCCCCCGCAGCCAGCCCGTTGAACAGCTGCGAGACGAAATTAGGCCAGGTGATCATGCGCGTGGCGCGTCGGCAGCGCCCGCGTCGCGGGGTTCAGGTGTAGGAGCCGAGGTGGCAGCCGAACGCGTCCGGGGCCTGCATCAAGCCGGCGCCGGGCACGATCTCGGTCACCTCCCAGTAATCCTCATTGTTCCGCATCTCGGTGGGCTTCTTGCCTTTGACGATGATGACCGGCCGCACCAGCTGGTGATCGGCAGCACGGAAATAGACGTCGCCGACGGTCGAGTTGATATGCTGGCCGGCCTCGTAGGCCTTGATCACATCGGGCGGGTAGAAGGTGCCGGCGCGTTCGCAGGCGTCGGCCCACATCGCAAATTGCATATAGGAGTTGTCGGCGCCCCACTCCGGCCGATAGCCGTATTTCTTGTAGAAAGCGTCGACAAACGCCTTCGCCACCGGGAATTTGTCCTCGAGCGTCCACCAGAAATCGGTGGCGGCCAGCACGCCCTGGGTGATGTTGGCACCGACCTCCTTGGCGAGAAACGGCGTCTGGTAGGGGATGACCAGCTGCATTTTTTTGAGGACGCCGAACTGCTCGGCCTGCTGGGTCGACAAGACGGCGTCGTGGCCCCAATTGACGTTGAGCAGGAATTCGGCGCCGGAATTGGCGATGTTCAACACGTATGAGCTGTAGTCGGGCGCACCGAGCGGCGAGACCTGGTTGGTCACCATCTTCCAGCCGCCGTGCTGGATCAGATAGTCGCTGACCGATTTCGTGACCGTGTGACCGTAAGTATAGTCCGGCGTCATAAACGCGCATTTGCGGTTCTTGCCGTATGTCTTCAGCAGCACCGGACCGATCGCGGCCGCAGCGGTCTGCCCGTAGAAATCCTGGCGGAAGCTGTAGCGCACGCAATCCTTGCCGGTGGTGTCGTTGGAGCCGGAGATGGCGACGACATAGAGCACCTTTTCGCGCTGCGCCAATTTGTTCAATGCGACCGCGACGGCGCTCGAGGTCGAGCCGGTCATCAGGATGATCTTGTTGTCGTTGATAAAGCGCGACTGCGCCTGCACGGCGGTGTTGGGCTTCGCTTCGGAATCGGCGACAACGTACTTGACCTCCTTGCCGAGCACGCCCTTTGTGGTGTGGGGTGAGATCATCTTGATGACCGGATCGCCGCTGTTCAGGTGCTCGACTGCGAGCTGCATGCCCTTCAGCTCGTCTTCGCCCTGCACGGCATAGGTGCCGGTGCGCGGCACGGTGATGCCGATGGTCACCGAGGGGCCGGACGAGCCCGCGGGCCAGGTGCCGATCGGCGGCTGGCTTTCGGCGGCGCGGGCGAGCCGCGGCAGCTGCGCGGCGGCAAAAAGCGCTCCGCCGGCGCGAACGATGCTGCGGCGGGTCGGCTTGGCAGCAATGTGCGAATCCATGACGTCTCCCTCTCCCATCGGGCGCTTTTGCGTGCTCGCGCCCCTGATCCCAGATGCGCCGCGAACCTAGTTCGCCGTTGCGCCGCTGGCAAGACCGTCGATGCCGCCTCGCGGCGGGCTCGCCGTCGGATGCAACCCTGTGCTGCGCTCGCGGGCGGCCGGGCCCGGGCCGCATTCTTGCCAGCGCGCGGCGCGCCACCCATACTGAGTCTCATGCGGCGTCTTTTGCTGGATCCCGTGTTCGAAGCGGCGGCCGAGGCCCCGGTGCGCGGGTGCGACCACCCGGACTGCGCGGCCGGCGGCGATTTCCGCGCGCCGAGATCGCGGCTCGGACTGCGCGACTACTACTGGTTCTGTCTCGATCACGTGCGCGCCTACAACGCCGCCTGGAACTATTACGCCGGGATGAGCGATCGCGAGATCGAGGCCGAAATCAGGAGCGACACGGTGTGGCAGCGGCCGAGCTGGCGGCTCGGCGACCGGCACGGGCCGGGCTATGCGGCGCGCATGCGCGATCCGCTCGGCGTCTACCCGAACGGGGCCGGCGGCGATGCCCGCCACAACCGGCGCAACCATGAGGCGACGCGGCGTGCCCTCTCGGCGCGCGAGCAGGCGCTCGCCGTGTTCGAGATCGAGCCGCCCTTCACCCCGGTCAGGCTCAAGGCGCGCTACAAGGCGCTCGTCAAATTGCACCATCCCGACGCCCATGGCGGCGACAAGGCGGCCGAGGAGAAGCTCAAGATCATCAACCAGGCCTATGCCACCCTGAAGGCTGGCTATTTCAGTTGAACAATCGCCCGCCGCCGATCAAATTCCCTTCCGCTTCACCACCAGGAACAAACCAATAATGCCCTCCGTAGAGCCCACGGCGTCTGCCGACGCCTTTCCGCTGGACCAGCCCGACATCACGATCTCGGTGCGCCAGACCTTCGGCATCGACAGCGATATGCAGGTGCCGGCGTTCAGCCAGGCGAGCGAGCACGTCCCCGATTTCGACGATGCCTACCGCTTCGACCGCGACACCACGTTGGCGATCCTCGCCGGCTTCGCCTTCAACCGCCGGGTCATGATCCAGGGCTATCACGGCACCGGCAAATCGACCCATGTCGAGCAGGTCGCGGCGCGCCTCAACTGGCCGCTGATCCGGGTCAATCTCGACAGCCACATCAGCCGCATCGACCTCGTCGGCAAGGACGCGATCGTGCTGCGCGACAACAAGCAGGTGACCGAGTTCCGCGAGGGGCTCCTGCCCTGGGCCTTGCAGCACCCGGTCGGGCTGTGCTTCGACGAATACGACGCCGGGCGCCCGGACGTCATGTTCGTGATCCAGCGCGTGCTCGAGGTCGAGGGCAAATTAACCCTTTTGGACCAGAACCGGGTGATCCGGCCGCATTCGGGGTTTCGCCTGTTTTCGACCGCCAACACGGTCGGGCTCGGCGACACCACCGGGCTCTACCACGGCACGCAGCAGATCAACCAGGGCCAGATGGACCGCTGGAACATCGTCGCCACCTTGAACTATCTGCCGCACGACGCCGAATGCGAGATCGTGCTGGCCAAGGTGCCGACCTACGACAACGAGGACGGAAGGCGCACGATCAGCGCGATGGTGGCGCTCGCCGATTTGACCCGCGCCGGCTTTATCAACGGCGACATCTCGACCGTGATGTCGCCGCGCACGGTCATGACCTGGGCCGAGAACGCGGCGATCTTCGGCGATCTGTCGTTCGGCTTCCGGCTGACCTTCCTCAACAAATGCGACGAGATGGAGCGCCCGACCGTCGCCGAATACTACCAGCGCTGCTTCGGCACCGAGCTGGCCGAAACCGGCGTCAACGCAACCTTGATGTAGGATGCCGATGCCCGAGCCCCGTCGCGCGCCACCCCTCACCCCAGCCCTCTCCCCGCCGGCGGGGAGAGGGAGTCTCCCGCCATCCTCCTTCGCCCCGCTTGCGGGGAGAGGGTCGGGGTGAGGGGCAGCTGATGGCGCAGGAATTTTCTCCGACCGAAATCTTCAAGCGGGCGACCGCGGCGACGTTGCGGGCGATCGCCGAGCGCGACGACCTGACCGTCGGCTTCGGCCCCGAGGGCGCCGGGGCGAGCGGCACCCGCGTGCGGCTGCCGAACCCGCCGCGCGACCTGCCGGCCGAGGAGGCTGCGCAACTGCGCGGTGCCGCCGACAGCCTGGCGCTCAGGCTGCGCTATCACGACGACGCGGTGCACAGCCGCCGGCTGCCGGGGTCGCCCTTGGCGCGGGCCGTGTTCGAGGCGGTCGAGCAAGCGCGGGTCGAGGCCTTGGGCGCGCGGCGGATGACCGGGGTCGCCGCCAACCTCGGGGCGATGCTCGACGAGCAATACCGCCGCCAGGGGTTCGAGCGGATCACCGAGCGCACCGAGAGCACGATGGCCGAGGCGGTGCGTCTCTTGGCCCGCGAGGCGCTGACCAGGGAGCGGCCGCCGCCCGCGGCCCGGCGCGTCGTCGATCTGTGGCGTCCCTGGCTCGAAGGCAAGATCGCCAAGGACCTTTCCGAGCTCGACCGCACCATCCTCGACCAGGACCTCTATGCGCGCGCCACCCGCCGCATGCTGCAGGATCTCGATCTCGATCTGGGCGATGCCGAGGAGAGCGAGAGCGACGAAGAGCAGTCGGGCGAGGAATCCGAAGGCGAGAACGAAAGCGAGGGCGAGGGTGCGACATCGGGCGCCCAGCCCTCGCCCGACGGCTCGCCGGCCGATGGTGCCGCCGACGACGCGCAGGACGCGGCCGATGCGGGCGACGGCGAGATGATGCCGGGCGCCAGCGACGACGACCCCGGCCGGCCCGGCCGCCCCGGCCAGATGCCGCGGGCGCGCGGCGACGACACCGCCACCTACCGTGCCTTCAACACCCTCGCGGACGAGGTCATCGAGGCCGACGAATTGTGCGACGCCGACGAATTGGCGCGGCTGCGCCAATTGCTCGACCAGCAGATCGCCCATTTGCAGAGCGTGATCGCCCGCCTCGCCAACCGCCTACAGAGAAAGCTCCTGGCCAAGCAGACCCGCGCCTGGGAATTCGACCTCGACGAGGGCCTCCTGGACGCGGCGCGGCTCTCGCGCGTCGTCGCCAACCCGATCCTGCCGTTGGCCTACAAGCGCGAGCGCGAGATGGATTTCCGCGACACCGTCGTCACCCTCCTGATCGACAATTCGGGGTCGATGCGCGGCCGCCCGATCACCGTCGCGGCGATGAGCGCCGACATCCTGGCGCGCACCTTGGAGCGCTGCGCCGTCAAGGTCGAGATCCTCGGCTTCACCACCCGCGCCTGGAAGGGCGGGCAGTCGCGCGAGCGCTGGATCGCCGCCGGCAAGCCCGCCAACCCCGGCCGGCTCAACGATTTGCGGCACATCGTCTACAAGCCCGCCGATGCGCCCTGGCGCCGCGCCCGGCGCAATCTGGGGCTGATGCTGCGCGAGGGCATCTTGAAGGAGAACATCGACGGCGAGGCGCTCGCCTGGGCGCACAACCGGCTGCGCGTGCGCACCGAAGAGCGCCGCATCCTGATGGTCATCTCGGACGGCGCGCCCGTTGATGATTTCGACGCTCTCGGTCAACCCCGGCAACTATCTCGAAAAGCACCTGCGCGAGGTGATCCACGATATCGAGCGGCTCGGCGAGGTCGAGTTGACCGCGATCGGCATCGGCCACGACGTGACCCGCTACTATCGCCGTGCCGTCACCATCGTCGATGCCGAGCAATTGGGCGGCGTCATGCTCGAAAAGCTCGCCGAGCTCTTCGACGAGGAAGGCGGCAAGACCCGCGTCAAAAGCCGCCGCCGCGCCGCCTGAGCCTCGGTCTGGGGTGCGGCAGGCAGCGCCGTGTTTTCGGCGAAGCATGCGATTATGGTCGGAAAATGGTTAGCTTGCCTGGTGCTGACCGCAGTAAGCCTGTATGTTATCGTTTTGGGAGTTCGGGTTTTTCTTATTATCAAAGGCAATCTATTTTAGAAACGTTGACCAAGATTCCGCAAGGAACAGCAGAGGAGATGAAGTATTCGCTAGCACCGACTTCAACGGGGGCGAGACGCATCCATCGAAGACCGTGATCCGGTTGAAGAGGAGAGGGCATCCGTTTTCGACGACCCTGCTGGAGGCGCACAGCTACGACGTTCTGGTAGGCCTGCAATGGCAGAACAATGATAACCTCGTCGTGCAAGTCGATTTTGGTTGCGACGGCGCGCATTCGGCGCCGATCGCGGTCGTCGGGCCGATTTATATACACTATCGGTTCGGCGATCCGGGCCGCCTGCCACCCGCCGGTTATGAAACAGCCCCGCGCCCGGACCCCGCGCAGCCGTGCCGTTAACCGGCTCCGCCGCTCGTATCCTCTTGCGTGGCCTCAGATGGGTGATGTACGTGGTCTGGGCGCTCGCCGGCCTCTGCATCCTGTTCTACGCAGTGCTTTCGCTTTACCTTACCTATGCAGAAATCCCAGCTCTCGACCGATTGCGCGGCGACGCATCTGCGCTCAATGGGCGGGGTGACGAGGCAAGCGCGCAAACGCGCCGGGACAGCGCCCGCGCGCTCCAGATGAATACAGTGCTGCGCCTCAAGCAATCGGGCCATTGGTTCGCGACCACTCTGCTCACTGTGCGCAGCCAGAACTATCTCGTCGGCTTCCAATGGCGCGGCGACGACCGCCTGGTCCTGATCCTGGACTTTGGCTGCGATGCGCAGCTCAGCGAGCCGGTGCGCCGGGCCGGCCCGATCGAGATCCTCTACCGCTTCGATCGCGCCGTCATTCTGCCCGCTCACGGCTACAGTTCGTTCCCGCGCGACCGTCCCCGCCCGCCATGCGCCACCGGCTATGGTTTGACCCGCTAATACCGCCGCGCCGTCACCATCGTCGATGCCGAGCAATTGGGCGGCGTCATGCTCGAAAAGCTGGCCGAGCTCTTCGACGAGGAAGGCGACAAGACCCGCGTCAAAAGCCGCCGCCGCCGCGCCGCCTGATAAAAATCGTAGGGCGGATGCAATCCGCCAGCTTTGCTCCCGCTGGGCGCGGGTCTGTTCCGGGCGGCCCGGGGCCCGCGCGCCAACCGATGCGGCGGATTTGCACATGTTCTACGCCCGCGGGATTGGCGGCGACGCCGTGGACCTCACAGTTGCTATTTTGTTCTTAACTTCCGGCGCATTTGGGTGTATTAAGGACACTGATTTCCCGTAGCCGGAGCACTGATGGTCGAGGTTGAAGCTGCCCGCGCCGAATCACGCCGAAACCCTTCGCTGCGACCGCTCGAACCCGCATTGGCGATAACCGACGCGGGCCTGGTTCTCGGCAGCGCCGGCGTGCACGAGCGCCGCATCGTTCTTCGCAAGCACCAGATCATCCTCGAAAAAATCAATTCCTCTCGATAAGCACGGCTTGGCAATTAACCGGTTTGTTCGACCCGCGGCGACTGGTCCGCGGCGACGGCATGGAGGTGACGGGTAGAAGGGTTTGAAATGGCCGACCGATGCAGGTGCCGCGTAAGATGTCGCTGAAACAGACAGCGCAGAAACGCGGGATAGGGCGCTCGTCAGTATTTGCCGCCGAGCTTTTTGTGGTCCCAGCTCGTCTGCTTCAAAGGGGTGATCCTGAGGAGGACGCGTTTGGGGGCGCGGTCGAGGCCGCTCGAGGAGCCGCGGTCGGCGGCGCTGGCGCGGCGGCGGTGGTGCATCGCGGCGCGCACCTCGTCGGTGTCCTCGATGATCTCGCAAGTGCCGCGCACCATGACGCCCTGCAATTCGGCATAGGCGTCGCCCGCCTCGACCATCAGCCCGACCAGCGGGTTGCGGCGGATGTTCAAGACCTTTTGCGCTTTCGCGTAGGAGGTCATGCAAAAGACGCCGTCGTCGTCGACAAAAAAGCCCATCGCGACGACATGCGGAAAGCCGTCCTGGTCGATCGTGGCGAGCGCGCATTTCGGGTGGTCGCGCAAAAACGCCGCCTCTTCCTCTGCCGTCATCCGGATCTGGCGGCGCCGGGCGGGGGCGGCGCCCGCCCCGCTTGCGACCCCGCTCATGACCGGTTGAAGGCCGGCATCACCTCGCGGGCGAAGCGGCGCAGCTGGTCCTTGAACTCGTCGGGCGGCAGCCCTTCGGCCCAATGGACCATAAAATCCTCGAGCCCCGGATATTTCGCCTCGATCGATTTGATGCCGTCGATGACCTCGCCCGGCGGGCCGCAGAACCACGCCTTTTGCGCGACCCCGTCGGCGAGCGAGGGGACGCGCGACGGCGCCCCCGGCGTCCCCCAGGTGCGGCCCTCCTCGTCGGCGTAGCGGACAAAGCCGAAGGGCGCGAACCATTTGTAGCGCTCGTCATGCGACGGCTCGACCCGGCGCATCGCCTCTTCCTTGCTGGCGGCGAGGTAGAGGCCGGCGCCCCAGATCATGTCCTGCCCGAGCGCGACCTCGCGGCCGTGGCGCAAACAGGCGGTATGAAACGCCCGCACCACATCGTCGAGGATCTTTTCGCCGTTCAAGCGTCACCATCGCCTTCAGCCCGTTTTTCGCCATCAGGTCGATGGTGCGGCCGCTGGCGATCGGCATCCACACCTCGACCGGCAGATGCTTTGGCCGCGGCACCATCGTGATCTCGTCGAGCTGATAGCCGCGATAAGGGACGGGCGGCGGGCATTGGTAATACTTGCCCTGGTGGCGGAACGATTCCTGGTTGAAGCATTTGAGCAGCAGCTCCAGCCCTTCCTCGAAAATCGCGCGGTTGGCGTCGGTGTCGAGCAAGGGTGCGCCGAAGCTCTCGACCTCGCGGGTGTGATAGCCGCGGCCGACCCCCATGATCACCCTTCCGTCGGTGACGATGTCGGCCATCGCATAATCCTCGGCGAGCCGGATCGGGTGCCACATCGGCAGGATGTTGAAGGCGCAGCCGAATTTGAGGCGCTTTGTCTGGGTGGCGAGCCAGAGCCCGAGCTGGACCAGGTTGGGCAGGCACTCGTAGCCCTCGTGCTGGAAATGGTGCTCGGCGGTCCACAGCGCGTAATAGCCTTCCTCGTCCATGACTTGGGCCACGTCGCGCGACGTTTCAAAGACCTCGGAAAGCCGGTCGTTGGAGTAGCGCCGGTCGTTCGCCGGGGTGCCCCGGAGGCCGATATTGTCGAGTGCGATCTGGCCGACATAGAGCGCGTGGAAGCGTTTGATCATGGTGCCGTCAAACCTCGTGCGGCGGGAAAGGGGCGCCCGCCCTGGAATTGCCGTTCGAATCCTGAACCGGCTGCGCCCCGCGGTCAATCCGGCTGCGTCCTGTCCGTATCGCCGACGGACCGTGCGTAAATTCTCCCGCCGCAGTGTCGCAATCTTTGACAGGGGGGTCACCCCGCGGAGGCCCGAGGCTCGGGCGCGACAACTATTTTTGTCGGGGCAATCGGTCGTTGTCCCTTATTTCGATGTGCGGGAAAGCCCGCGGCGGGGCCAAAGGAGAGCTTACGTGGTCCAAGATCAAAAAATTGACACAGGAGGCGCGGGCGCTGCGACGCCGCTTTGCCCGGTTTGACCGTTCCACTTGTAAAATCGACCGACACAGTGTCGGGATTTTTGACACCTGGATCAAAGGGTCCATCGCTGATCAGCTCGCTGCAACTGTACTCATCCCCCAACGTAAATCGTTGGCCTCGCCGCATCCCGTTCCGCGCCAAGGGAGTCACGTCAAGAAGACTTCGGCTGAATTGGATCGGGTCTTCGTGAGTGGTTTCGTGAATGACAAAATGACTAGTAAGAAATCGGCTTTTGTCTACGACAAAACTACGAAATAATCGATGATTTCTCTGCCGCCAACCGCGGCCTGAAGAAGTCTGATTCCTCGGATCTGTCGGGATTTTTGGCAACCGAAACCTCATGTTCTTGCGCATTAACCATTGAAAGCGGGACGGAGAAAGGAATCGGTCTTAGTGGCACGGATCTTGCTCAAGACTGGGTTAGGTCAAACTTTAATTGAGGACGAGGAGATAGGGGCCATGAGGGCAATGTTTTCCGTTTTCCTGGCGCTCGCGGCTGGGGTTTTCATAGCCGGTCCGGCACATGCGACCTTCATCCTGGACACGAGCTGCGGAGTATCGAAGTGCGACGCCGGCACTATGTTCTTTATCGACAATGCGAATAAAGATGTCTCGACCTTCACCGGCGCGGTCGGCGGGGCTGGCGGACCGGGGGTTAGCGTCGATACGACGGGGAATGTCGACACCGGGTCGGGTTTTGCCACGATCAAGCCGACGAAGGACGCTACCCTCACCGATCTGATTTTCACACCGGCAGATGACACGCTTTTTAACGACTTCTCATTCCGCGGTCAGCTTGAATCGGACGGGTTTACCGGCACGTTAGATGTCACTTGGACCGATAGTCTCGGAACAACGGGAACCATTACTTTCACCGGGGTCAAAGGACCGAATGCCGATTTCGACCGCCTCGGTATCGTGTCGACCGATGGCGAGACCCTGAAATCCGTGGAAATCAGCACTCCCGGGACAGAGAGCTTCAAGGAATTCAAGCAAGTCGAGTTTTCGTTTGCAAGTCCACCTGCGGTTCCCGAGCCGGCGACGATCGCGCTCCTGGGCGGCGCGCTCGTATTGCTCGGTATCATGTGGCGCCGCCGGTCCAGCTCACCAAGCTGATCTCGTGCGAGAAGCGCGGCCGATCCGGCCGCGCTTTTTTGTGCTGACCCGGGCACGGCCACCCTGGCACGGCCCTCGGCGCGTGCCCGGCTTCGGCGGCACTTTTTGCCGCTCAGCGGTTGCCGCCAGGGACCCAGAGCACGTCCCCGGCGCCATTGTCGTTGAGGCGGCGGCCGAGGACGAAGAGGTGATCGGAGAGGCGGTTCAGGTATTTGAGCGCCTCGGGATTGACCGGCTCCGACAGGGCGAGCTCTGCGACGAGGCGCTCGGCGCGGCGCACGATGGTGCGCGCCAGGTGGAGATGGGCGGCGGCGGGGCTGCCGCCCGGCAGGATAAACGAGGCGAGCGGGGCAAGGACCGCATTCATCGCATCGATCTCATGCTCGAGACGCTCGACCTGGGCGGCGAGGATGCGCAAGGCGCCGGCCGCGCGCCGGCCGTCTTCGGGCGTGCACAGGTCCGCGCCGAGATCGAAGAGGTCGTTCTGGACACGGCCGAGCATCGCATCGGCCTCGGGATCGGCGCTGTGGAGGCGGGCGAGGCCGATCGCGGCGTTCGCCTCGTCGACGGTGCCATAGGCGGCGACGCGCAGCGCGTGCTTTGGCACCCGTGACCCGTCGCCGAGCGAGGTTTCGCCCTTGTCGCCGCCGCGGGTATAGATGCGGGTGAGGCGCACCATTCGAATTCAGCGGCCGGGGCTCAGCGATGGCCGAGCAGCATCAGGATCGCCAGGAGCAGCAACGCCAGGCCCTGCATGACGACGCGCGCCTGCATCAGCTTGTTCGAGCGCTGCGGGTTGCCGCCGCGCAGCATCGTCGCGATGCCAAAGCCGAGCACGGTCAAGACGCCGAGCAGGGCGAGCACGAGCAAAAGCGTCACAAAAGCGGTCATCCGCCGAATATGGACCCGCCGCCCGGTGGCGGCCAGGGGTGATGTCGTCCAGGCGGTGGCGGCCGGGCGCCCGGTGGCAGCCCCCTCCCCTCCCTCACCCTCCGCTCGCAGGGGAGGGAAATGGCAGATCAGATGATGCGGTTGCGGCGCAGGCGGGCGATCTCGTCCGCGGCATAGCCGAGCTCTCGCAGGATGGCGTCGCTATCGGCGCCGAGATCGGGGGCCGGGCGGTGGAGGCGGCACGGCGCCGCGGCGAATTTGATCGGGAAGCCGAGCATCGCGACCTCGCCGTGCCCCGGATGCTGGGCGCGCACCACCATCTCCTGGTCGATCGTCTGCGGGTCGGCGAAGACTTCGGCGAGGCCCTTGACCCGGTCGCACGGGACGCCGGCGGTGTTGAGCTTGTCGATCCAATAATCGCTGGTGTGGCCGGCGAGCCGCGCCTCGATCGCGGCGTTGACCGCCGCCCGGTGCTCGACCCGCAGGTCGTTTGTCCGAAATTCCGGCCGGTCGCGCAATTCGGGCAATTCCAGCGCGTCGAGGAGCCGCTGATAGGATTGCTCCTGGCTCGGGGCGATCGCGATCTCGCCGTCCTTGGTGCGAAACATGCCGTAGGGTGCCACGATCGCGTGGTCGTTGCCGGTGCGCGGCGGTGCTGCACCGGTCGCCAGACAGTTGGCGGCGAGAAAGCCGAGCATGCCGATCATCGCGTTGTTGAGGCTCGCGCCGACGGTCTCGCCTTCGCCGGTGCGGGCGCGGCGGACGAGTGCCGCGCAAATGCCGAGCGAGCCCTGAAGCCCGGCGACGAGGTCGGCGATCGGCGGGCCGGCGCGCATCGGGGCGCCTTCGGGCTCGCCGGTCGTGCTCATAAAGCCGCTCATCGCCTGGGCGATGAAATCGAAGGACGGCCGGTCGCGATAGGGGCCGGTCGCGCCAAAACCGGTGAGGTGGCAATAGACGAGGCCGGGATTGAGCGCCCGGCGCCGCGCGGCGCCGAAACCGATCGCGTCGAGCACGCCGGGCCGGAAATTTTCGACCAGCACATCGGCGCGCGCGATCAGCTTTGCCAAGATGCCGCAGCCTTCGGGATTGCGCAGATCGAGCGTCAACGACCGCTTGTTGCGGTTGAACGCGGCGAAATACCAGCTGAGCCCGTCGCGCACCGCGCCCTGCCGCCGGACCGGGTCGCCGGTGCCCGGCGGCTCGACCTTGATCACCTCGGCGCCCATATCGGCGAGCAGCATCGAGCAATAGGGCCCGGCGAGGATGCGGGTCAGATCGACCACGCGAATTCCCGACAATTGCACGCTCGGCTCCTTCCCGATAGCGTCGCGCGGTTGCGCGCAAACGGGACGCCCTTGCGGCGCCGAGATGTGACGATGGCGGCTTCGCCCGTATCGCTCAGAAGCCGGGCGCGGCGGCGTAGACCGCTTTTTCAAAGCGGTCGAACACCTCGAGCGCCTTTTGATCGGCAAACGGGAGCAGCTGCATCAGGATGACCCCGGCAATCCCCGCCTGGGGGTCGATCCAGAAATAGGTGTTGCCGAGCCCGGCCCAGGCGAGGCTGCCGGCCCCCCTGCCGCCGGGCACCGGCTCGGTCGAGATCATAAAGCCGAGCCCCCATTTTTTGACCATGCCGGGGAAGAACTCGGCGTCGTTCGAAGAGGCCGGCATCGCCGTGCGCAGCAATTGCACATCGAGGTCGCCCATCGCGTTCTGCGCCATCAGCCGCACGGTTTCGGGCTTCAGCACCGGCCGGCCGTCCCGGGCGCGGCCGTCATTCAAGAAAATCTGCGCAAAAGCGAGATAGTCCGCCGCCGTCGCATAGAGCCCGCCACCGCCCATCTCGAACTCGGGCTCCTGCGGGATTTCGAACGGGATCGGCGCGAGGCTGCCCTCGGCATTGCGCGCATGCATGCCGGCGAGCCGTCGGCGGCGCTCCGGGGTCAGCTTGAAGCCGGCGTCCTTCATGCCGATCGGGGCGAACAGATGCTCGGCGAAATAATCGCCGAGGCGCTGGCCGCTCACCCGCTCGACCGCCTTGCCGACCCAGTCGATATTGATGCCGTACTCCCATTTGTCGCCGGGATCGAAGCCGAGCGGCAGCAGCAAAGCCGCATTCTGGCAGGTGATGATGTCTGGGAGGCCGGTCTTTTCCGCGTAGCGGCCGAGATCGGCGTTCCAGATCGTATAGCCAAAGCCGGCGGTGTGGGTGATCAGATGGCGCAATGCGATCGGCCGCCGCGCCGGCCGCAGCCGCGGCTCGCCCGCCGTGTCGAACCCTTCGAGCACCTTGGGCTCCACGAGCTCGGGCAACACTGCGCCGATGGGCGCGTCGAGCGCGAGCTTGCCTTGCTCGACGAGCTGCATCGCCGCGGTCGAGGTCACCGCCTTTGTCATCGAGGCGATCCAGAAGACCGTGTCCGCGCTCATCGGCGCACCGCCCTCGAGCGCGCGCGTGCCGAAAGCGCCCTCGTAAACCGGCCCGGCCCGCGTCGCAGCCGTCGCCACCACCCCCGGCACATCGCCGCGGGTCGCAGCCTCGTCGAGCACCCGATCGATCTGCGGCATAGAGCGCATCGCCACTCTCCCTCGCCAGCCTCGCTTCAACTATACCCGGCCGCAACTATACCCGGCCGCCGCGCCGGCGCACTCAACCGGGGTTGCGGACATAGCCGTAGCGCAGATTGCTGCGGCCGGGGCCGTTGGCGAGATAATCCGCCTTCATTTCCGCAAAGCGGTCGGGCTGGGCGAGCTCGGCGTGCTGCGGGAAGCTGTAGAGCCGCGCCGCGTTGCCGCCGAAGATCGCGTTCTTGACCGGGCCGTCGGCCGGGCCCAGCGGCTTGTAGGCGTATTTCTTTTGCATGTCCTCGGGGATTTCGAGGCGGCGCAGCCCCTCGATCTGCCATTGCGGCGCGCCGGTCCAGACCGCGTCGGTGCCCCAAACCACACGATCGGCGCCGAGCCCCTTGACCAGCATCCCCATCAGCGCCGCGGCGAGGCGCGGCTCGGCCACCGCGGTCCAGGCAAAAATCTGCCCCAAATCGCCGTAAACATTGGTGACGCCGTATTTCTCGGGGATTTCGGCGAGGTCGCTGGTCCACGAGCTGCGCCCGGTGTCGTTGAACTCGGCCATGCCTTCGGCCGGGGTGCCGCCGACCCAGCGATAGGCCGAGTGGTAGACGAGGAAATTCAATTGCGGCCAGTCCTTCGCCGCCTTGCCGATATCGCTGACATCGGCATAGGGGCGCAGCCGCGGGAACTGCTTTTCGACGCCGGGCGCGAACAGGCCTTTGTGGATGCAGACATTCTTGATGCCCGACTTGGCCGCCTTTTCATAGAACGGGTACATCAGCTTTTCGTCGTCGGCATGCCACGGCCAATGGGCCAATTCCTTGTGGGTATTGTCGCCGACGGTGTAGCCCTTCCACGAATCGGGCTTATAGACTTCGATCGCCTGGTCCACCTGGTCGAGCCAGCCGGGCTGGCCCGGGGTGATCGTGAAATGCGCCATCATCCGCCGCGAGCCGAACATCTTGTTGACTTTTTCACGGGTGGCGAAGACTTGCGCCTGCGGGATGAACCAGTCCTGCGGCACATCCGACGGCGAATTCGACAACAGCGCCACCTTGGTGTCGCTGTCCATGTAAAGCTCTTTGATGTAGTTCGCGTATTTGAGATCGTCAATGGTCTGCTCGCCGGTCAGCTCCTTGTTCCAGCCGAGCTTGCCGAAGGAGTTGCGCATCTTGACAAAGCCCAGGAGCCGGGTGTCGTCGCGCAAAAAATGCGTATGGCCGTCGATGACCAGCTGGCCGGACAGCGCGTTCGCCCGCTGATTGGCGAGGTCGGGGGTCGCCGCCTCGGCGATGCTGGCGTCGAAAATGTGCCCGAACACCTGGTTCAACGCGACAAACGAGGCCGCCATGCCTGCCGCGGTCTGAAAAAACCGCCGTCGCGACAGGCCCTGACGCCGCGCCAGACGGTCGCTGATCTCCTTGAGCCGCGCCTCGACCTCGCGCTGCTTTTCGGTTTGCGGCACCGGCATATATTCGTCGCTCGACACGATCTGGGTCGGCACCGGCGATGGAAACGATGATGTTTCCGCCGGCAGCAATTCGCTCAACTGTTCGTCGGTCAGCATCTTCATGTCTTCCTCCCTCGAGATTTTCCGGGCGCCGCCGCTCGGCGCCTACGGTCCATGTCCCCGCAGCAAAACTCCCAGGATGGCGATCGTCGCCGCCGCATTGATCCCGACCGCCCAGGTCAACATCGTGGACCGAGATGCCGACGTCCGAAAACGCGAGCCGACATCCGAATAGCGGGCATGCCGACCCGGCTGCGAAATTGGTCAAGCTCGTTTTCGAGATGGTCGAGCCGCGCCTCGACGTGGACAAGTCGAACTTCTATGCCTGCCAAGCCGATTTCGATCCCGGTAAACCGGTTGTCATACTCGGCGAGCTCCTCGGCGGCGGCGATCGCGTCGTCTTCGGGCGCGCCTGCCGCTTTAAGCGCGTGGTAGGTTTTGGCCGGCATGATCGCCATGCGTCATGCCTGTAGCGCGGTCGCGTCGGCACTTCAAGGTTCAAGAGCCGCGCGCCGGAAAAACCCGGCTTCCCACCGGACGTTGCAGCGAAGCGGGCATCTCGACTCGGGTAGAAGCGGATTTCCCGAGCGCGGTTGACGGTGAGGCTCGTCAGGCGGGTTTCCACGGCAATAAGCCTGCCATCGATGACCGCCAATCGATTTTCGATCGATGATAATCGGTTCTCGTAGTCGGCGAGTTCTTCGGCAGCGGCTTCCGCCCGCTCGTCGTTCACCCCAGCAGCTTTGAACGCAGCGTAGGTCTTTGCCAGCATAATCCCACAAGCGATGCCTAGCGCGGTCGGGGCGGGACTTCAAGGTTGAGCAGGCGCGCGGCGTTGCCGCCAAAGATCGCCCGGCGCTCGTGGTCGTCGAGACCGGGGCAGCCCTCGATCATGCCGACGGGGTCGATCTCGCCCATATCGGCCGGGTAGTCGGTGCCCATCAGGATGTGGTCGGCGCCGTATTCCTCGACCAGATAGTCGAGCTGGTGAGGGGTGTAGACGAGCGCATCGAAATAGAGCCGTTTCAAATAAACCGACGGCATCCGCGCGATCTCTTCGCAGGCGTCGGGGCGGGCCGAGGCGGCGTGGTCGATGCGGCCCGCATAGGCCGGCAGGTAGCCGCCGCCATGCGAGGCGACGAGCTTCAAATTGGGATAATCGCGCAGCACGCCGCCGAAAATCAGGTGGTGCAGCGCCACCGTCGTATCGAGCGGGTTGCCGATCACATTGGTGAAATAGTGCTTGGTAAAGCGTCCGGCCTCGGTAAAGCCGTCCGAGTGCATAAAGACCAAGAGGCCCAGCTCTTCGCAGCGGGCAAAGATCTTGCGAAAGCGCTCGGCCGAAAGGTCCTCGCCGGCGACGTGGGTCATGATCTCGATGCCGCGAAAGCCCAATGATTTGTGCAGCCGGTCGAGCTCGGCGACCGCCAATTCCGGCGCCTGGAACGGCACGGTGCCGAGGCCGAGAAAGCGATCGGGGTATTGGCCGCAGATTTCGGCGATGAAGTCGTTGATCGCGCGCGCGCTCGCGCGGCCGAGATCGGGATCGGCGCCGTAATAGGTCTGGCGCGGCGAGGGCGAGATCGCCTGAATATCGATCCCCATCCGGTCCATGTCGGCGATCCGGCGCTCGGGCGACACACTCTGCTCGGCGGTGCGCTCGCCATTCGCGCGGTTGATCGCCTGGCTCTGCGGGCTGGCCCGGGTCTCGGCATACCAGCGGGAGACGTCGGGGTTGCCCTCGACCATTTGCGTCGCCGCGGCGCAGCGCACATGGCAATGGATATCGATCGTGAACCATTTGCCGCGGGCATGGACCGGCCCCGGAAACCGGCCCGGGATCGGCGCGCCGTCCGGCAGGCATTTGAACAGCATTCCATTCTCCTGGGTGATCACGGGCGCCAAGCGGGGCACCCGACAGTCGAAGGCGGCGGCTAATAAGCGTAGTCGGCAAAGACCGGATCGATGGCGCCGTGCCAGCGGGTGCGGAAGTCTTCGAGCAATTCCTCGGCCGGAGTGCGGCCCGAGCCGGCGATCGCAAAGAGCGGGTCGAGGAAATGGGTCTCGTCGTCGCCCATAACGCTGCGCCGGGCGCGGCGATGCAGCCCTTCGCGGGCGATGTCGAGCATTTCGAGCGCTACATCGCGCAGAGTGCGGCTGCGCAGCGGGGTCGAGAGCGCCAGCCGCGGCACGTCGCGGCGCATCGCCTCGCGCTCTGCCTCGCTCCAGTCGGAAACCAAATCCCAGGCGGCGTCGAGCGCTGTGTCGTCGTAGAGGATGCCGACCCATAACGCCGGTAGCGCGCAGAGCCGCCGCCACGGGCCGCCGTCGGCGCCGCGCATCTCGAGAAAGGTCTTCAGGCGCACCTCGGGGAACGCGGTCGTCAGATGGTCGGTCCAGTCGCCGAGAAGCGGGATCTCGCCCGGCAAGGCCGGCAGCCGGCCGGCGAGAAAATCGCGGAACGACTGGCCGCTCGCATCGATGTACCGGCCGTCGCGATAGACGAAATACATCGGCACATCGAGCATGTAGTCGACATAGCGCTCGAACCCGAAGCCGGGCTCGAACACAAAGGGGAGCGTGCCGCAGCGGTCGGCGTCGGTGTCGGTCCAGATAAAGCTGCGCTCGCTCAACCGGCCCGACGGCCTGCCCTCGACAAAGGGCGAATTGGCAAAGAGCGCCACCGCCACCGGCTGCAACGCCAGGCTCACTCGGAACTTTTTGACCATGTCGGCTTCGGAGCGGTAGTCGAGGTTCGTCTGCACGGTGCAGGTGCGCAGCATCATGTCGAGACCGAGCCGGCCCTTTTTCGGCATGTAGTCGCGCATGATGCGGTAGCGCGCCTTGGGCATCCACGAGATGTCCTCGCGCCGCCATTTCGGGTCGAAGCCGAGCCCGATCATGCCGAGCCCGAGCTCGTCGCACACCTCGCGCACCTGGCGCAGATGCTCGTGCACCTCGTCGCAGGTCTGGTGCACGGTTTCGAGCGGCGCGCCGGAAAGCTCGAACTGGCCGCCGGGCTCGAGGGTGATCGAGCATTGCGCGTCGTTCGCGAGCGCGATCGTGTTGCCGTCCTCGACAACCGGCTTCCAGCCGAACCGCGTCATGCCGTGGAGCAGGGCTGCGATGCCGTCCGGCCCGTCATAGGGCACACGGCGCAGGTCGGCGCGGCGAAAGACAAACTTCTCGTGCTCGGTGCCGATCCGCCACGCCGCGGACGGCTTCGAGCCGGCTTCGAGATATTCGACGAGCTGGCGCCGGTCGGTAATCGGCTCCCCGGGCGTGCTCGGCGTGGTCGTCATTCTCGGCGTAACTCCAGAAAGCGGGCCGGGAACGGCAATCGGGCGGTGCGGTCAGCTTTGATCGCCGCCGCACCAATCGCCGGCGGTCGCCTGGAGCACCGCCAAAGCCGCGAGCGCAGCGGTATCGGCGCGCAAGACCCTGGAACCAAGCCCGACGCGGGTAACAAAGGTGAGTTTCTTCAGATAATCAAGCTCCGTTTCGGCGAAGCCGCCTTCCGGCCCGGTCAAGAGCGCGAACGGCCCGGCGCCGAGCCGCCTCGCCGCGGCGGCGATCGGCTCGCCCGCACCGGTCTCGTCGCAGACGACGAGGCGTCGCCCTTGCGGCCACTCGGCGAGCGCCTCGGCGAGCGGCCGCGGTGGATGGAGCTCGGGCACCGACAGCCGCCCGCTCTGCTCGGCCGCGGCGATCGCGTGCGCGCGCAGCCGGTCGAGATTGAGCCGCTCGCTTTGGGTGTTCCGGGTCCAGACCGGCAGCAGCGCCGAGGCGCCGAGCTCGGTCGCCTTCTCGACGAGCCAATCGAGCCGCGCCCGCTTGATCGGCGCAAACATCAGCCACACATCCGCCTCGGGAGCGGGCGGGCGCAATTGGCGATCGACCTCGACGGCCATATGGCTTCGATCGGCCGCGCTGATCCGGCAGAGCCATTCGCCGTCGGTCGCATTGAACGCCGCAACCGCGGCGCCAGCCCCGAGCCGCAAAACCGTGCGCAGATGGTGCGCCTGCGCGGCCGTGAGGTCGCAGGCGATGCCGGTGCGGAGCGGCTCGGTCACAAACACCCGCGTGGCCATGCGCTGATCCATCGACATGTTCCCTTATCGGGGCCATGGCTTGAGCCCGGCCTCTTGCACCGCCAAGATTGGACCATGCCGGTGAAAAGCAAGGCGGGCGCCGATCGGGGTTCGGCCATTCCTCCGCGGCGGGCCGAGCAGGATGCGCCCACGCCGCGATCCGACCCGAGCGATATCCGGCCCGATGATTGGGTGACGCGCCGGCTGCCGCCGCCGCTGCGGCCCTATGCGCGCCTCGCCCGGCTCGACCGCCCGATCGGCACCTGGCTCCTGCTGTTTCCCGGCTGGTGGGGGATCGCCCTGGCCGCGGTGCGCTGGCCCGACCTGCGGCTGATGGCGCTGTTCGCGCTGGGCGCGGTCGTCATGCGCGGCGCCGGCTGCACCTTGAACGACATCGCCGACCGCGATTACGACGCACGGGTCGCGCGCACCCGGCTGCGTCCGCTGCCGAGCGGGGCGGTCACGGTACGGCGGGCGGTGGTTTTTCTGGTGCTGCAACTGGCGATCGGCGCCGCGGTGCTGCTGAGCCTCGACCGCACCAGCATCGTGCTCGGCATCGCGGTGCTCGGGCTGATCGGGATCTACCCGTTTATGAAGCGGGTGACCTATTGGCCGCAGGTGTTTCTCGGCCTCAATTTCAATTGGGGGGCGCTCGTCGGCTGGAGCCGCGGTCACCGGCAATCTCGCCTGGCCGGCCCTCCTCCTTTATTTTGGTGGCGTATTTTGGACGATCGGCTACGACACGATCTATGCGCACCAGGACAAGGAGGATGACGCGCTCGTCGGCGTCAAATCTTCGGCGCTGGCGCTCGGACCGCGCACCCGGCCTTGGCTTTTCGCGTTTTATGGCGCGGCGGTGCTGCTGTGGGCGGCGGCGGGGCGCCTTGCCGGGCTCGGTGCTGCGTTCTGGGCCGGGCTCGCGCTCGCCACCTTGCAGCTCGCCTGGCAGGCGGCACGGGTCGATATCGATAACCCGGCCGATTGCCTCGCCAAATTCCGCTCGAACCGCTGGATCGGCTGGCTCGTTCTGGCCGCCGTCGTCGCCGGCCATGTGACGTGATCGATCCCGCGGTCTTTGTCCGCCGCAACACGGCGATTGCGGCACCGCCGCTGGTGCCGGAGATTCGCCTCCATCTCGCCACCGAGATCACCCCGATCTGGCAGGCAACCGAGGAGAGCCTGGCGCAAAAGGGCGTGCCGCCGCCGTTCTGGGCTTTCGCCTGGGCCGGCGGCCAGGCATTGGCCCGCTGGCTGCTCGACCATCCGGCAACCGTCGCCGGCCGCGCGGTGCTCGATTTCGGCTCGGGCTCGGGCCTCGTCGCGGTCGCCGCCGCCAAGGCCGGTGCCCGCCATGTGCTCGCCGCCGAGATCGACCCGTTCGCCGCCGCCGCGATCGCCGCCAACGCCGCGCTCAACGATGTCGAAATCGAGATCTTTGTCGGCGACCCGATCGACACCGCCGGTCCGCGCCCGGAAATCGTCACCGCCGGCGACGTGTGCTATGAGCGCGAGATGACGGCGCGCGCCGTCCCATGGCTGCGCTCCCTCGCCGGCAATGGCGCGCTCGTCCTCCTCGGCGACCCCGGCCGCGCCTACCTGCCGGATCACGGCCTCATCGAGCGCGCGCGCTACGCCGTTCCGACCAGCCGCGAGATCGAGGACCGTGAGATGCGCGAAACCGTCGTCTGGGAGGTGCTGACCGGCTGACCGCGCAGCGCGGCGATCCCGTGGACCACCTCGCGCCGGCCGCGATCGAGCACCTCGCTGGAGCGGGCAGTCCTACGCGCGCAGCAGCGGTGATTGCCTGAGCTGACGGGGCGGGTGTACCGACCTGCCCTGCTATCTCGCATTTCCGCCGGAATTATGATAAGCTACATGTCATAAGGTGCAGATGCGGCGATGACAGACGACACCGAAGACAAGCGGCTTAGGGCGCTGCGCGATTACGCGGCGGGTATGGCCGGCACCCGCGAGACAATGCGCCGCGCCGGCATCAATGATTATGCAGAGCTGGTCATAGCCTTGTCGCAGCACGATCTCGACCTGCCGAAGCCGGCCGACACGCCGCAGCGGCGGGCGCAGGTCGCGCGCGCCGGCGCCATCCTTCAACCGCTCTTGCGCCATGCCCGTTGATGTCAAAATCCCCGTTGATGTCAGAATCATTGTCACCGACGCGCCGCCGCTGATCACGCTCGCCGCCGCCCAGAGCCTCGACTACCTGCTCTATCCCGGGTTGCCGGTGCTGATCCCCGACGCGGTGTTTTACGAGGCAGCCGGCTTTGCCGGCAAGCTCGGCGCGCAGGAAATCATCGACTGGCAACGCGCGCATGAGGACGCAGTACAGATTGAAAGCACTCACGCTTTTGCCGATGCGATCACGCTGGCGAGCGCCGCCGGCCGCCGTCTGCCGCGCGATTTGGGCGAACGAGCCGCCGTGGAGCTGATCCGCGACTACCCGCTCGCCGAGCATGAGCGCGCCTTGCTGCTCAGCGACGACCGCGACGTGGAGCGCATGATGGTGGTCGATCCCGACCGCCTGATCTTGCTCACGACATGGGATTACCTGCGCCAGCTCGAGCAGGCGCAGCGCATTCAATCGGCCGACGCCGTCGTCGAGGCGGTGCGCGCCGCGGGCCGAAACCCGCCGACACGCGGTATTTGGGATCAGCACGATCCGGAAATCCGCGACGCCGTGCGCGCCGTAATCGAGCGCGCGCATCGCGAGCGGCCGCCCCGCAATCAGCACTAGCCGGCGCCTCTTTTCTCGCGACCGCATAGATATCCCTATATAGCGTGGCATGCCTTACGCCAGTCTGCGCGAGTTTATCGAACGGCTCGAGACGAGCGGGCGGCTGGTGCGGGTGGCGGCGCCCGTTTCCCCGCATCTCGAAATGACCGAGATCCAGACGCGGCTCCTCGCCGAGGGCGGGCCGGCGGTGTTGTTTGAGAATGTCGGGCGCGCGGGCGGCGGCAATTATCCGATGCCGGTTCTGGTCAATCTGTTCGGCACCGTCGAGCGGGTCGCCTGGGGCATGGAGCGCGAGCCCGGCCGATTGCGCGAGATCGGCGAGACCCTGGCGTTTTTGAAGCAGCCCGAGCCGCCCGGCGGCTGGCGCGAGGCGCTGGAGCTGTTGCCGCTCCTCAAGACCGTCATGGCGATGCGGCCGCGTACCGTGAATGCGGCACCCTGCCAGGAGATCGTCTTGCGCGGGGCCGAGATCGACCTTGGCCTCTTGCCGGTGCAAACCTGCTGGCCGGGCGAGCCGGCGCCGCTGATCACCTGGCCGCTGGTTGTGACCAGGGGGCCGAGCGGGCGGCGCGAGGACGGCTTCAACCTCGGCATCTATAGGATGCAGGTGACGGGCCGCGACACGACCCTGATGCGCTGGCTCGCGCATCGCGGCGGCGCGCAGCATCATCGCCGCTGGGGGGCTGAGCGGCGCGAGCCGTTGCCGGTGGCGGCGGTGATCGGCGCCGATCCGGGGACGATCCTCGCCGCGGTGACGCCGGTCCCGGACACCCTGTCGGAATACCAGTTCGCCGGCCTCTTGCGCGGCCGCCGCGTCGAGCTCGTCGATTGCAAGACGGTGCCGCTCAAAGTGCCGGCGCAGGCCGAGATCGTGCTCGAAGGCCATGTCTCGCTCGACGAGCTTGGCGACGAAGGCCCCTACGGCGACCACACCGGCTACTACAACGCGGTCGAGCGCTTCCCGGTGTTTCGCCTGTCGGCGATCACGATGCGGCAGAGCCCGATCTATCTCTCGACCTTTACCGGCCGCCCGCCCGACGAGCCCTCGATCCTCGGCGAGGCCTTGAACGAGGTGTTTATCCCGCTGTTGCAGCAACAGTTTCCGGAAATTGTCGATTTCTGGCTGCCGCCGGAAGGCTGCTCCTACCGAATCGCGGTGGTCTCGATCAGAAAGGCTTATCCGGGTCACGCCAAGCGGGTAATGATGGGGGTGTGGTCGTTTCTGCGCCAGTTCATGTACACAAAGATCGTCATCGTCGTGGACGACGACATCGATGCGCGCAACTGGAAGGACGTGATGTGGGCGGTCGCGACCCGCATGGACCCGGTGCGCGATGTGACCATGATCGACCGCACGCCGATCGACTATCTCGACTTTGCCTCGCCCGAAGCGGGGCTCGGCGGCAAAATCGGGCTCGACGCAACCGGCAAATTGCCGCCCGAGACCAAGCGCGACTGGGGCCGGCCGATCCGGATGACGGAGGAAATCGTCGATCTGGTGACCCGAAAATGGTCGAGCTACGCGCTGCCCGGCACGGGCAGGCCGATCTGGAAAAATAATTCACAGTGAGACGGTGAGGAAATGAACAACGCGTCTCAATAAAAGACTGAGGTTTAGCAGCAGAAGGCAGAGCGATTCATCTGTCCTCTGTCATACCGGCGAAGGCCGATATCCACTGCAAGGGTGGGTCCCGGCCTCCGCCGGGAAGACAAGGAACACGCAAGTACCGAGGACATCTGTCGGATGCTGCTAGGTTTGGAAAAATCTCACAGTCTTGTTGCCTCATGTGATTTTAGTTTGGAGGTGTGATGACCGATCAAACGGGAAACGCGATCGATTTGCTGCAGGACCTGATCGGCCGCGCGCAACGGGCCGGGGCGGATGCCGCCGATGCGGTGTTTTTCGAGGGCATCTCGCTGTCGCACGGCCGTCGCCTCGGCAAGACCGAAAAGCTCGAACGCTCCGAAGGGCACGATCTCGGTTTGCGCGTCTTTATCGGCCGGCAGCAGGCGGTCGTCTCGTCGAGCGACCGTTCGCCAAAGGCGCTGGGCGAGCTCGTCGAACGCGCGGTGGCGATGGCCAAGGCGGTGCCCGAGGACCCCTATTGCGGGATCGCCGAGCCGGGCGAGATCACCCATGGCTGGCCGGCGCTCGATATGCTCGACACCGAAGAACCGACAGCCGAGGTGCTGATCGAGCGCGCCCGCGCGGCCGAGGAAGCCGCGCTCGCGGTCACCGGCGTCACCAACTCCGAAGGCGCCGAAGCCGGCTGGGGCCGCACCGAGGTGGCGCTCGCCGCATCGAACGGGTTTGCCGGCGCTTATCGCGGGTCGAGCCACGGGGTCAGCGCCTCGGTCATCGCCGGCGAAGGCACCGGCATGGAGCGCGACTACGATTACGCCAGCGCCGTTTATGCCGCCGATCTGCGCGACCCCGCGGCAATCGGCAAGAGCGCCGGCGAGCGTGCGATCAAGCGGCTCGGCGCCAAAAAAATGCCGACCTGCCGCTGCCCGGTGGTGTTCGACCCGCGGGTCGCGCGCGGCTTTATCTCGGCGCTGCTCGGCGCGATTTCGGGGCCCTCGATCGCGCGCGGCACGAGCTTTCTGAAGGACCGGCTCGGCGAGCGGATTTTCCCCGAGGCGATCACCATCATCGACGACCCGCACCGGAGCCGCGGCCAGCGCTCGAAGCCGTTCGACGGCGAGGGGCTGGCGAACCGGCGGCGCGCCCTGATCGACAAGGGGGTATTGACCACCTGGCTGCTCGATTTGCGCTCCGCCCGCCAATTAAAGCTGCATTCGACCGGGCATGCCGCGCGCGGCACCTCCTCGCCGCCCGGCCCGTCGGCGACCAATGTGTGGATCGAGCCGGGGCGTCTCAGCCCGCAGGCCCTGATCGCCGACATCGAAAGCGGGTTCTATGTGACCGAAATGATGGGGTTCGGGGTCAACGGGGTGACCGGCGATTACAGCCGCGGTGCCTCCGGCTTCTGGATCGACAAGGGCGAGATCGCGTTCCCGGTCAGCGAGATGACCGTCGCCGGCAATTTGAAGGACATGTTTCAGCGCCTCGTCGCCGCCGACGACCTCGAATTCAAGGCTGGCACCGACTCCCCGACCCTCAGGATCGACGACCTCACCGTGGCCGGCGCTTGACACGCGCTCCGTGGCGGGCGCTTGCGCATTACTTCGCGATGCGCTACCTTAACGCCAATTGCATAATCGGCTTAGGGAGGCTCGCAAATGGACCGAATATGGAAGGTTACAAGTATTTTGTCCATGCGCGTTTGTTATTTGTTGCTTACGACGCTCTTTCTTCCCATTGTAGGCCTGTTGCTAATACTGTCGACACAAACATGGGCAGGTACTTTGGACGTAAAAGAACCAATGTTTGACGACAAAAATCCGACTGCGTGGGATCTATTTTTCAATCTTACGGATCCAAAAGGAACAGGGAAAAGCTTGGTAAAGGTTGACGTCAAGATAGCCGTACCTTCCAGCGGCGCGACCAAGCAAGACAAGATAGATCAAAAGATTAATGAGATAGTCAAAGCTGTAAACAGCCTAAAAGGAGGCCGTTATAAAGCTTCTCGCCCCGATAACAAAAAAAATCAAGTCAGCATTGTAGACACTTTGTCAAATGACGAGCCCGCGAAAATCTCGGGTATTCGCAGGAGCGATGGGAAACTGGGTCAGGAAGTCGAGACCGTGGTTGCCGCTGGGAATGTGTTTCCGGAATCCATCACAGTAGCGCTCCTTGACAGAGTTGATCCGCTGTCGGGTATGGATATTAATGGCAATTCAGGTAGCGTTACTATTAGCACCGATCTGGGGACCGCAACTATAAACACTTTCTCTGGTGAGTTGCCCACGGACGCGTTCGATAGTCTTATTACTCAGGTTGAGAAATTCGAGCCTGTGACTTTCGATCCAAAGGATTTTATTGCTACCTTTGATATTGACCCCGTGGCGGGCTTTGCGAGTTTCGATGCCAGCGACACCGCATTTAGCGCGGAGTTTGGGGAGTTTGTTCCCGAACCTTCCAGCATCGCCCTTGTGGCCATCGCTCTTACATGCTTAGGTTTCAGCAGACGCTTGTATATCAAAGACTGTTGAATTCCGCGGCAGTGGCTCCTGCGAAGCCATATGCGCCGCCCCTCGAGATCGACCATTTGACCGTCGCCGGCGCCTGAGTTGGGGCGGTACTTCCCGCCCCCATAGCAGCTATTCGACGACAGGAAGTCGAATTTGACACTGCCCCTATCGAAAAGGGGAGGTCCAGTTAACATGAGCAGCACGTTGCTGATCGCCATCCTGATCTTCTCCCAGGGCATAGAGATCGGATCGCCACCGCCCTCGCCGACCCCGACCAGGTGCGGCGCAGCGGTCGCTTCGAACGCGCACGGCTGTTCTCTCGGTGGTGTTCTGACTTGAAGGACGGCAAGCACGTGGTCGTCGTGGTTGTCAGCGCGGTTGCCGACCGCCGCCATTGCATCATCACCGCCTACATCGCCCGGCGGCTCGGCGAGGGAGAAGCGGAATGGGCAAGAGACTGACCTTCAAATACGATCGGGAGGCGGACATTTTGCACATCGACAAGTGTCCGCCTTATTCCGAGCAGGAATCCGAGGAGCTGGGCGACGAGGTGATTGCACGCCTGAACCCTGGAACGGGAGAGATCGAGAATTTGGAAGTGCTGTTTTTCTCGACTCGATTGCTGCGCGGCGACCTCTTCGAGCTGCCGGTGTCGGCGGAATTGCACGCCGTTCCCGCCGATTAGCCGGCGGCTGGACCGACCCGCCAAGTCAGGTGCGGGGGGTGTGCCGGGCGAGAAATTCCCTGACGCGGACCCTGGCGGCGTCGAGCGCGGCGCCGGTTTTCCATTCCCTGACGAATTCGCAGCCCGGGATCAGCCGCGCGAGCTCGTCGGAGATCGGGTAGGGGTGGGCCTCGTCGTTGCCGGCGAGCACCAGGCACGGCGTCTTGACCGTTTTGGCGAAATCGCGGTCGGCGCAATAGACAAAGCCCGGCGCATAGAGGTTGCGGCAAAAGGCGTCGAGCACCGGCCCGGTCGCCTCGGGATGGTCGCCTTTGAGGGTTTCGGCCCAGCCGTCGAAGCGGGCGGGGCGACCGGGCGCCATCGCGCCGACCCGGCCGATCGGCTGCGCCAGGACCGCGGACTGCACGCGCTCGGGATGATGCTTGAGCATGTTCATGATAAACGAGCCGCCGATGCACTGGCCGTAGAGATGGCAACGGTCGATCCGCAGATGGTCGAGCAGCGCGATATGGTCGGCGCTGTAGTTGTCCCAGCCGTCTTGCGCGGTGAGCGGTGCGCGCGACTGGCCGCCGGCGTTGCGCTGGTCCATCGCGATCACGCGATATTGGGATGCCCATTCGGTCGTCGGATTGATCGGCGCCGAGGGCTGGCTCCAGACTTCGATCGTCGATTGCAGCCCGGCCGGCGCAAAGGTCAGGATCGGGAAGCCCTGGCCAAATTCCTCGTAATGGATATGGGCGCCGTGATGGTCGAAGCTCGGCATGGCGGTGTCCTTTCGGGTGGCGGGAACGGGTCAGTCCTCGGCGTGGCGGAACGGCGAATATTCGCCGAGCGCGTCGATCTTGCGCTCGACCATGTCGCGCTCGCGGGCGAGGAACTGGGCGACGGCGCGGCGAAAGCCGGGGTCGGGCAGCCAATGCGCGCTATAGGTCGGCACCGGCAGATAGCCGCGCTGGATCTTGTGCGAGCCCTGCGCGCCGGCCTCGACGCGGCTCAACCGGCGGATGATCGCGAACTCGATCGCCTGGTAATAGCAGCATTCGAAATGCAGGAATTTGTAGTCGCCATAGCTGCCCCAGTTGCGGCCGTAGATCGTGTCCTTGCCCAAGAGGTTGAGCGCCCCGGCGACGTATTTGCCGTCGTGCCGCGCCATCACCAGCACGATTTTTTCCGGCATCCGCTCGCCGATCAGCGCGAAGAACTTGCGGTTCAGATAGGCCGAGCCCCATTTGCGGTCGGAGGTCGCGAGATAAAACCGGTAGAATGCGTCCCAATGGCGCGGCTCGAGATCGGCCCCGGTCAGGACCTCGATTTCGAGGCCCGGCGCCAGCGCCTCGCGCCGCTCTTTCTTGACCGCCTTGCGCTTGCGCGAATTGAGCGCGGCGAGAAAATCGTCGAAAGTCTGATAACCCTCGTTCGACCAGTGGAATTGCTGGCCGATGCGCTGCAAAAAGCCCGCTTCGGTCAGCGCTTCGGCGTCGCCTGGCTCGGGGAAATTGACGTGCACCGAGGAGATGTGACGGCGGTTGGCGAGCTCGACCATCGCCGCGATCAGATGGGTGCGCGTCTCCGCCGGCGCGGCCGGGTGCAGCAAAAGCCGCGGCCCCGGCACCGGGGTGAACGGCACCGCGTTCAGCAGCTTTGGGTAATACCGGCCGCCGGCGCGCTCATAGGCGTCGGCCCAGCCATAGTCGAAGACATATTCGCCATAGGAATGGGTCTTGGCGTAGAGCGGCACGACCCCGAGCACCGTCCCGTCGGGGCCGGCGATCGACAGGTGCTGCGGCGCCCAGCCGGTGCGCGATGTCGCCGAGCCGCTCTCTTCGAGCGCGTTCAGAAAAACATGGGCGACGCTCGGGTTGACGTCGCCGGCGCAAGCATCCCAGGCCGCCGCCGGGATCTCGGCGATCGAGGCATGCACCCGCACGGCCACCGCACCCTCGGTATCGTTCATCGCGGCATCCGCCGAGGAACGGGGTCCGCCGCAATGCTCACCTGCATCGTTCGAGCCTGTCGCCAGCGCCAAAGTTTCGAGGGATCAAGATAGGCGATGCGCCGGCGCTGTCCAGCCCGCCGCGAAACCGCCGCATTCGCTGCGTAGCAGCCGCGGGCACTCTCGCCAAGAAGCAAGATGCGCGCAATTACCGCTGCTCTCCTGCTGCTCGTGACATCGCTCGCCGCCGGCGCCGCTCGGGCCGAAACGCTCGGTGACGCCAGGGTCGGGTTCAGCGCCGAACGGGTCCTGATTTTCGATGGGCACAGCTATGTCGGACGGATCTGGAGCATGCCGGGCGAGCAACGGCACGAGCAGGAGCTGCCGGCGCTAAAGCCGGTCTTCATCCTGCGCAGCGGCAGCGCCGTCGGCGACATCCTGCTGCCCGATTTGCACACTGCGGTCGAATTCGTCTTGCCGCGGGCGCTCGCGGCGTTGGGAAAGCCCGGCCTGCTGGGGAAGCCGGTCGGCAAGGAGGATGTCAACGGCATCCCGACCACCAAGTACACGGTTGACAAGCACATCCCCGAAGGACGTCTCGCCGGCTCGCTGTGGCTCAGCGTCGACGGCATCCCGATGAAATGCGACGGCAGCTTTTCCCCCAACAAGGGCAAGGTCTCGACGGTGCATTGGGAATTGCGCCATGTCGAAATCGGCAAGCAGAGCGCGGCACTGTTCGAAGTCCCCGCCGGCTTTAGCAAATTGCCGCCGGAAGCGGCGGCGGCGCTGCTGGGGTTGCGAGTGCACGCGCCCCACGAGCACTGAGCCGGTTGCACTTCGGTTGCGGCTAAGGTAGTCAGAGCACGCGGTTTTGTTGTAATCGGTTGCGACAATCGCGCGGCCGTTCGCCAGCGGGCGCGCGAACGGGGAGGACAGAGCTTTATGACCACCGCCATAACCCGGGCCCGGCCGGGCCGCACTCTCATTCGTCTTGCGCCGGCGGTCGGCTTGATCCTCGCTGCCGGTGCGGTCCTGTTGCTGGCCTTGGGGCCGATCGGTTGGCGCGCTCATTGGTGGGATTTGCGCTTCTCGCTGCTGACCCTGATGTCCTATTCCGCCTATCTCGGGATTGCTGCAATCGTCGCCGGCGTGACCGCGCTCGCCGCTTCGGGCGGGCGCGCCGGGCGCGGCGGCCTGGTGCTGGCGATCATCGCGATCGTCGTCGGCGCGGTGATGGCTTTTGTACCGTGGCATTACCGCGCGGTTGCGGCGGGCGTGCCACGGATCCACGACATCACGACCGACACCGCCAACCCGCCGGCTTTTGTCGCCGTCGTCGCGCTGCGCCAGGCCGAGGGCGGCAACCTGGCGACCTATGAGGGCGCCAAGCTCGCCGCGTTGCAGAAAAAGGGCTATCCGGACCTGATGCCGCTGGCTTTGGCGCTGGCACCGCCAAAAGCCTTCGATCTGGCGCTGGCGACGGCGAAGGAGATGGGCTGGACCATCGTCGCCACCGACCCGCAGGCCGGCCGGATCGAGGCGAGCCAACGCAGCTTCTGGTACGGTTTTACCGACGACATCGTCGTCCGCGTCGCCGCCTCGGGCAACGGCAGCCGGATTGACGTGCGCTCCTCGGCACGACACGGGCGCAGCGATTTTGGCGTCAACGCCGCGCGTGTCCGGCGCTACCTCGCAGCATTGCGCAAATCCGCGTCCGCAACCGGCTGAGGATTTCAGCGGCGGGTCCGACCTCCCGGTCATGCCGATACGGCATGGGCATGATCGGAAATCGGTATTTGCTAGATAGGGCGGACGAAATTAGCGTCTCGCTTGTGTCGAGCATCGGGACGGCGAGCTTGCCCCGGCTCTACCGAGCGGTGTGGTTGTTCGAGGAGATGACGAGGTCATGAAATTCGGATTGTTCGGCAGCGCCCAGGCGCGGCGCGCCGGCCCCGACACCGATTCGAGCCAGGGCTTTCACGATTTTATCGACAACAATGTCGAGGCCGAGGCGCTCGGCTATTACAGCACCTTTCTGGTCGAGCATCATTTCACCGGGTTTGGCCAGGTGTCGGCGAGCCTCAATTTGTTGACCTGGCTCGGCGCGCGCACCCGGCATCTGCGGCTCGGCACCGCGGTGCTCGTGCTGCCCTGGCACAACCCGGTGCTGTTGGCCGAGCAGGCGGCGACCCTCGACCTCCTCTCCGGCGGAAGGCTCGATTTCGGTGTCGGCAAGGGCTATCGCTGGAACGAGTTTTCGGGCTTCTGCGTGCCGTTGGAGGAAGCCGACGAGCGTTTCGAGGAGGCGCTCGACGTGCTCACCAAGGCGTTCGTCTCGGAAACGCCGTTCTCGCACCGCGGCAAATACTGGCAGTTCGAGGACATCGTCGTCGAGCCGCCAGCCGCGCAAAAGCCGCATCCGCCGTTCTGGATGGGGGCCGGCAGCCGCAATTCGGTGCGCCAGGTGGCCGAACGCGGCTACAACATGCTGTTGGGGCAGCATTCGCTTGCCGAGGAGATCCTTGAGCAGGTCGCGCAATTCAAGGAGGAAATCGAGGCCCGCGGCCGGCGTTTCGACCCGATGGAGGTCGCGGTGGCGCGCGCGGTGCACATCGCCAAGGACGCCGCCGACAAGGAAGCCGCCTTCGAACGCCGCTATCAGGGACATATGCGGGTCAATGCGCTGGCCCGCCGGCGCGACGGCGAGACCCGGTCGCGCTACATCCTCGACGACGAAAAAGAAGCCCGCCACGAAAGCGCCGAGAGCGCCTTGTTCGGCAGCCCCGACGAGATCGTCGAAAAGCTCGAGCGGCTGCGCGCCGGCGGCGTCGGTTATGTGATCATCAATTTCGGCGGCTCGCGCGAGAACATCCGCCGCTTTGCCCGCGACATCATGCCGGCTTTCAGCGACGAGCCAGCCTTCGCGCTCGCCGGCAAGTGACAATGGGGAGCCAGCCAGCACTCTCGTCACACCGGCCCACGGGTCCGGCCCTTGGCCGGCCCGAGGACAGGCTGCGGCCGATGCCCATGGCGGACATGGGTCCCGGCCTTCGCCGGGCCTTCGCCGGGAAGACAACAAAGGCAGATACAGGTGAATCTTCTGACAGAGTGGTACCACTGGCCGGATGCGGATCTGCGATGACCTCGTCGCATCAGGCGAGCAATCCTGCCGTTTTGTGGTCTTGCGGGTCGGCCGGCTAACAGGAGCAGCAGCAATGGCATTCGAATTCGGCGTGTTCCACGAGTTTCAGCGCCGCCCCGGCCAGACCGAGGCCGAGGCGTTCACCACGGCGTTCGACCAGGTCGATGCCGCCGAGCGCTGGGGCCTCGACGCAATCTGGCTCGCCGAAATCCACATGGCGCCCGAGCGCTCGGTCTGCGCGGTGCCGCTGACGATCGCGAGCGCCATCGCCGCCCGCACGCAAAACATCAAGATCGGCCTCGGGGTCCAGGTTCTGCCATTGTGCCAGCCTTTGCGCCTTGCCGAGGATACCGCGACCGTCGATCACATCAGCCACGGCCGGCTGATCTTTGGCGTCGGCCGCAGCGGCTTTCCGCGCGCCTACGAGGCCTATGGCATTCCTTATGGCGAAAGCCCCGAGCGCTTTGCCGAGGTGCTGGAAGTCGTCAGGCGAGCCTGGACCGAGGAGCACTTTTCATTCAGCGGCAAGTATTACAATTACGAAAACGTCTGCATCGTGCCAAAGCCGTTCCATACGCCGCACCCACCGGTCCGGATCGCGGCCAACCGCGAAGACACCTTTATTTCGGCCGGGCGGCAGGGCTATGCGATTTTTGTCGGCGCCAGGCGCGGCACGATCGAAGAGGTGCTGCCGAATTTGGAGATCTACCGCAACGCCTGGAAGGCGGCGGGTCATCCCGGCAACGGCGAAATCTATCTGCGCGCGCCGGTTTATGTCGGCGAAACCAAAGAGCAGGCGCTCTCCGACCCCGAAGAAAGCCTGATGAATTTCTACCGCTACCTGGGCGCGCGGCTCGAAGAATCGGCGAGCCGGGCCGGCATCTTCGACGCCGCACGACGGATGGAAGGCGCCCACCGGCTGCAGACGATGAGCTATGACGAGGCGCGGCGCGGCCGCGCGATCCTCGGCACGCCGGAGATGGTCGCCGACCGCCTGGCCGAGCTCCGCGACCAGCTCGGCCTCAGCGGCATCCTCGCCGAGCTGAATTGCGGCGGCCTTGTGCCGCACGAAAAAGTCATGCGCTCGCTGCAGCTCCTCTGCGAAAAGGTCCAGCCGCGGCTGCACTGAGGGCGCCCTCCTAGCGCAACGGCGTCGGGAAGCGGGTCGTGAGCGGGCGCAAGATCGACATTTATAATCATGTGATGCCGCGGGCCGTCGCGGACCGGCTGCACGAGCTGGCGCCGGGGAAGGGCGGCATGGTTCGGCGGGTGACCGGCATCCCGATGCTCCACGACATCGGGGCGCGGGTCCGGATGATGGATCAATGGCCGGGGTATCAGCAGGTGCTGACCCTGTCGAACCCGCCGCTCGAAACGATCGCCGGCCCCGGCGACACGCCGGGTCTCGCCCGTCTTGCCAATGACGAATTGAAGAAGATTTGCGCGGGCCGGCCCGACAAATTCCCCGGCCTGGGTCGCTTCGCTGCCGCTCAACAATGTCGCGGCCTCGCTCGAAGAAATGGAGCGCGCATTGGCGCTCGGCGCCTGCGGCATCCAAATCTTTACCAATGTCGACGGCCGGCCGCTCGACGACCCCGAGCTGTTCCCGGTCTTCGCCGAAGCAACGACCCGCCACAAGGTGCGCGATCTGGATGCATCCGGCGCGCGACGCGCGGATTAGCCGACTATCCCGGCGAGGCGAAATCCAAATACGAGATCTGGCAGGTGCTGGGCTGGCCCTACGAGACGAGTGTCGCGATGGCGCGCCTCGTCTTTTCCGGCGTCTTCGACCGGCTCCCCGAAATCCGGATCGTCACCCACCATCTGGGTGCGATGATCCCCTATTTCGAAGGCCGCGTCGGACCCTTGTGGGACCAGCTCGGCAGCCGCACCTCGGACGAGGATTACAGCCCCATCCTCGCCGCGATGCGGGCCAAGGGCCGCCGGCCGATCGACTATTTCCGGCTTTTCTACAACGACACCGCGGTCGGCGGCTCGGCCTCGGCGATCCGCTGCGGGCTCGATTTCTTCGGCGCCGGGCGGGTGCTGTTCGCCACCGATTGCCCGTTCGACCCGGAAGGCGGGCCGATGTTCATCCGCGACACGATCGCCGTCCTCGACCGCCTCGCTTTGTCCGAAGACGAGCGCGATGCAATCTATTTCAAAAACGCGCTCGACCTGCTGAAGCGCCAAGCCGAATAACGCGGCGGATTGCTCAAGCGACCAAGCGGGCGTGGGGAATTTCCCTGGTTCGCACCGGGCGGACCCCGGCAGCCCGGACGGTTACCACCGAGATCGTTTCGCCGGCCAGGGTGACGAACTCGATTTCATAGCCGCGGCCGGCTTGATGGACCATCACGACCCAGCCGACATCACCCTCCTGCAGCCCATGCTGTGGAACGCTTTCGGTCAAAACGACGGGGTCGAATTCCTTGATCATCTCTCTATTCCGCGAACGGCATAGGCAGTGACCAACTGCGGCGCCGTCTCGCCGCGCGGCACAAACCAGCAGGTATCGCGTGATCTTTTCCTCCTCGACGGCCGCGATCGGCGCCTGGGGCAGGCGGCGCGGCCTCAATGGCCGTCTCGCGGCTCAGCTGGCGAACGGGCCGAAGGCGGGGGGTGGGATGCGGCGGCGGGAGGCGGCTTCGTAGGCGGAGGCGATCTTTAAGAGAATGTCCTCCTTGCCGGGCTCGGCGCGGAAGACGAGCGCGAACGGCAGACCGGGCGGCGGCAGGACGGTCGGCGCGGCGGCGGGGGCCGGGACATAGCGGGTGCGGTCCGGGGAGAGCGCGAAGACCGGGTCCCAGACGGTCGTGACATAGCCGGCGGGGATCAGAATTTCGGTCAGGCCGGCGTTCGGGCCGTAAAACAATTCCAGGCGCAGATTGGAGGGACCGCCCAGGGGATCGTGCGCGCCCCCGATCTTGGCCGGCGGCAACGGCGTGTGCAGCCGGACGAGCGCGTCGAGCCGGTTTTCGAGGATCACCATCATATCGACGCGGCGCAGCAATTCGCGCAGCATGATGCGTTCATCGACCCCCTGCCGGCCGCCCAACGGGTTGCGCGGGTCCGCCACCTCCTCCCAGTTCTTGAAGGCGGCGCGGCCGTCGTCGCCCCAGAATTTGGAGCGGGCATTGAGGCTCGGGAAATCGACGAGCGTCTCGGTAAAGCCCGAGGCCCGCCAATCGGCGGCGCGGCGCGAGAGATATTGCGGGACGTGAAAGCGGAACGACATCGCCAGCTCCTGGTTCTGGATGGTGGCGATGTCGAGATTGGCGGGGGGTGCGATCCGGCCCTCGGCCAATTCGACCAGATAGTCGATCGGCGCCATTGTGCCGCTACCGAAGACAGGCCCCCTCCCCAACCCTCCCCTCCCCGGGCTCGACCCGGGGATCACGGGGGAGGGAAGGGTGGGGGTGAACTCGGTCGGCCGGACCGCGGCGGCGAATTCCTTGAAGACCGGCGTACCGTCGGCGCCGAGACGGAACAACAGATCGGGCATGAACACCGGCACGAGGCGAGTGAGCGCCGTGCGGAAATCGGGGTTCATCTGCTCGACATCGCGGTCGCGCTCCCAGAGCGGATCGCTGGATTCGACCAAGGCCGCGCCGAGCTGTTCGCCGAGCACCGCCTTGAGCTCGGCTGCCGCGGCGCTGGTAATCGGCACCGTCGCCTTCTCGCCGGGGCGGACCAGCATCAACTCCCGGATCACACCGATGCGCATCCCGCCAAGCGTGGCCGAGCCCGCAGCATGGCGCGCATATCCTCCGGCCACGACCGACGAGCGCGGCACCGTCGTATAGGGGTCGCGCGGGTCGTAATAGCCGGCAACCGGGTCCCTTAGCGCGTCGAGCACCTTGGCGCAGTCGGCGATGGTGCGGCACAAGATGCCGGCGCGGTCGCAATAGATGTCGGCGCCGATCGCCCCGCCGTTGAAGCCGAGCATCGCCTTGTGCGGCAGGATCAGCGCGACGGCGTTGTGGTTGGCGGGGCCGCGGGTCGAGGCGCGGGTCTCTTCGCCGAGGCTCGCCATGACCAGATTGGCGCTGACCGAGACACCCGATCCGGAGGACGAGCCGAGCGAGGCGGCGCGCGTCGTGTCGTAGGGGTTGGCCGGGTTGCCGGCCCAGCTCGACCGCTGATAGCCGAGCGTCGAGGGCAAGACATGCCCGGGCTTGTGCCGCCCGCCGGGGTTGCCGGCGCGACCGTTATATTCGGTGTTGACCGCCTTGGCGTAGATGATGGCACCCTTTTTGCGCAATTCTTCGACCAGCACATGGTCGCGCGCCGGGAAATCGATGTCGTAGGCTGCGTCGCCGCCCGCGGTCGTGCGCATGTCCTTGGTATCGAACGGATCCTTGAACGAAAAGACGACGCCGTACATCGGCATCTCGTCGAGCGGCGGATTGCAGCCATAGCGCGCGTCGAGGAGCGCTGCCTGCTCGATCGCGTCGGGAAGCTGGCGGAACATTTCGCAGACCGGCGGCGCGCCCGGCGGCAACGGGCCTTGCGAGGGGTGCCGGTCGAGCTCGCCCTTGCAGGTGACCGAGCGCTCGCCGCGAATGTTCAATGTAGCGAGCGCATTCAATTGCCGGCTGTTTGGGATGCCGGCGATCATGCCGTATTGCTGCTGCACCGAGGGGTCGGACGCGGTCGCCTCGATCCGGCCCCATTCGAGCGGCGGGCCCGCGTATTTGTCGAGATCGGGCAGGATCGCCGCGGCGGCGACGGTTTCAGTCGGGAAGCGCAACGGCGCCCCGGCGCGCACCGCACCTTCGGCTTTGCCAACGGGCGCGCCGTCGCGTGTGACGAGCAGGCTCGCGACGCCGTTAAAGGCGCGGGCCCGGGCGAGATATTGCTGCACGACATCGACGCAGGTGGTGCGTCCGTCGCGGATCGCCCGGTGCAATTCGTCGATCGTCGCCTCTTCGACGCGAAACGGCTCGCCGGTCATGACGCCGCATCCTCCAATCCGCCGATCGCACCGGCGTCGAAACCGTAAAGCCAGCGCAACGCGTCGGGCGAGCGGTCGGCGGCCCGCGCCCATTCGGCATCGCGTGCCTCTTGCCCGGAGCCGTCCCGCATGTGATAGCGCGCCTTGTTGGCCCGCGACATCTGCTGCAACCGCGTCACGCGCGGCAGGCGCAGCCGCTCGTAGCGGGCGAGCGCGGCAGCCGGGTCGGCGCTGCCGGCGGCGAGGCAGGCGGCGAGCGCCGCACCGTCTTCGATCGCCTGCGCCGCACCCTGCGCCATAAACGGATACATCGGGTGGCAGGCATCGCCGAGCAGCGTCACGCGGCCGACCGACCAGCGCGGCAACGGATCGCGATCGAACAGCGCCCAGATAAAGCAGGTGTCGGCGGCGGCGATGATCCGCCGCACCTGGCCATGCCATCCTTCAAAAGCGGCGAGCGCCCGCTCGATCGTGGCGCGGTCGGTCCAATCCTCGCGGCTCCAGCGGTCGTGCTCGGTCCAACCGACAAAATTGAGGAGCCGCCCGCCCGAGACGAAGTAATGCACGAGATGCGCGCCCGGGCCGAGCCAGGATTGCGAGCCGATTTCAAGGCCGAGATCGGCGATCCGTCCGACCGGCACCAGCCCGCGATAGGCGACGCAACCGGCAAAACGCGGCTCCTGCGCTCCGAAGAGGGCGGCGCGCACCGCCGAATGAATGCCGTCGGCGCCGACCAGCACATCAGCCTCGATATGGCCGCCGTTCTCGAACCAGCCTTCCGCCTTGTTGCCGCTATCGGCAACGCCGACGAGGCGGTGCCCAAGATGGATATGCTCGGCCGGCAAGCCTGCGGCGATGACCGCCAATAGATCGCGGCGGTGGATCGTCATATGCGGCGCGCCGTAGAGTTCTTCGCAAAGCGGGTTCAACGGGGCGCGCTGCAAGGTGTGGCCGTCTTGCCAGCGGCGTTGCCAGGTTCCGGCCGGGCGCACGCCGTCGCGGTCGAGCCCTTCCCCGAGGCCGAGCCGGCGCAGGATGCGGGTCGCGTTCGGCCCCATATTGATGCCGCCGCCGATTTCGGTCAGCTCCGCCGCCTGCTCGTAGACATCGACCGCAAATCCGGCGCGCCGCAGCGACAAGGCGGCGCTGAGCCCGCCGATCCCGGCGCCGACCACCGCGACTTTCAAGGGTGCGGCGGTCATCCCGCGTCAGTGGCTCTTGGCCTCCTGCCAGCGGGCGAGCGCCGCGTGCGGCTTTGACACCGCCGGATCCATCATTTCGGCGTCTTTGCCGGTGCTCGCGGTCAGCTCGACGACATAGCCGTTGGGATCCCGGAAATAGATCGAACGCACGAAACGGTGATCGACCGGCCCGCGCACCTCGATCCCTTGCGCCCTCCCCTCCTCCAGCATGCGGTCGAATACGTCGTTCTCGACGCCGAGCGCGATGTGGAGGTCGAGCGTGTCCTGTCTTTTGAATTCGAACGGCGACCCCGGCACCTCGAAAAAGGCGAGGCACGACCCGTCATCCATCTGGAAGAAGGTGTGCAGCGCCTGGCCCTCGTTGATTTCGAACGCGCTGACCAGCGGGAGACCTAAAAAATCCTCGTAAAACCCCCGCGTCTCCTCCGAATCGCGGCAGCGATAGGCGTTATGGTGCAGCCCCTTGATCATCCGACCCTCCGGCGTATGACGCCCCGTCACGATACCGCCGCACATTCCGCTGCGCCATCGCCTTGCCGGAAGGATGGCAGCCGATTTCAGGCGGCGTGCCGCGCCGAAGCGGCCATGCCGGGGGTGTGGTCCTGCATGTCCATCAATTCGCGCAGGCTTTCGCGGCCGCGCGACAGGCGCGAGCGCACCGTGCCGATCGGGATGCCGAGCACGATTGCCGCCTCGTCGTAGCGCATCCCTTCGAGGCCGACCAGCAGGATCACCCGGCGCTGCTCTGCCGGCAGCCCGGCGATCGCACGGTCGAGGTCGCGCAATTGCAGGGATACCTCGGTCTTGTCCGAAACGGTCAACATCCCCGCCGCATCCTCGACCGGCACCGTGACACCCTCGCGCACCGAACGCCGGACATCGTTGACGTGCTGGTTGTGCAAGATAGTAAAGAGCCAGGCGCGCAGATCGGTGCCCGCCTGCCACAGATGCTGCTTGGCCAACGCGCGGACCAGACAATTCTGCACCAAATCGTCGGCCAGCGCGGCATCGCGGGTCAGCGCCCGAGCATAACGCCGCAATCGCGGAATTTCATGTTCGAGAAGCTCTGCGAAATCGCTCATCAGGACTGCCCTTGCATTGTTCCGCACCGGGTAAGGCCGGGCGTTGGATGGTGCGGAACATAGGCTGTCGTTGTAACGCCTTGATGAATCGAGTTATCGGCTTGGTAAAGAGTTGTTAAGAGATGCGTCACTTCGTAACGGTTCGGGGCGGGGCCGCGCGTCGCCGGGCCGCGCTCGCGGTGGCTCGCTATTTCCGCCGGCCGATGGTCACCAGATAGTCGCGCGGCATCGCGACGCCGAGCTCGCCGCGATAGCGCTCGTGAAAGGCAATAAAGTCATGCTTCAGCTGCTCGCGGCGCCCCGCGTCGAGACTGGCGGCGAGGGTTTTTGTCGGGCCAAACCCGGTGGCGAACAGCTCCCATACCGAGAGACCGCCGGGCATTCGCAGCGTTGTCGTGCCGGCTTCGAAGCTCAGCTCGAAGGCGTCGCCGAGCAGCTCCCGGATCCGTTGCGGGCGCCCCCATTCGAAGGGCGAGGGTGCCTCGCCCGGCGGCCTCGGCATATGGCGGCGCATGACCGCGAACAGGCCGGCAACCGCCCCGCCCGGAACCCAGGTGGCGAGCCCGAGCCGCCCGCCCTGCCGGCAGACCCGCGCCAGCTGTTGCGCCGCGGCCTCGGGCCGGGCGGCAAACATGACGCCGAAGCTGGAGGAGACAACGTCGAAGCTGTGGTCGCCAAACGTCAGGCTCTCGGCGTCGCCGATACGGAAATCGATGTGCGGCGCCAATCTTTTGGCGGCGGCGATGACGCCGGCGCCGATATCGACGGCGGTGACCACGGCCGCCCGATCGGCGAGAAGCCGTGCGGTCCAGCCGGTGCCGGTGGCGACATCCAGAACCCGCTCACCCGGCTGCGGCAACAGGCGGTTTACCAGATGCCCCAGCGCATCCGCGGAGAGCTCGCTGATCCGCTCGTAATCCCGCCCGCCGGAGCCCCAGACGGCCGCCGCCGGAGCGTTGTGCGAGAGAACGCGTTCCATCGCCGGCCTCAATTGGTGAGGTAGGCCTTGGCCTCGGTCAGCTCCGGGCGCGCGGGCGTGCCGGGTTTGCTGAGCGCCATCAGCTTTTGATAAGCGTCGTGCGCCGCCGCGGCGTCGCCCGATTTCTTGGCGGCGCGGGCCCTGCCGAGAAGGCTGCGGAAGCGGTTCGGGTCGGTGCTCAGGACCTGCTCGTACTCCTTGAGCGCCGCGTCGGGCTGGTTGATTTCGAGCAGCAGGTCGGCGTAGAGCTCGCGCGCCGGCAACACTGACGAGGGGGTGGCCGGATGCTTGTCCATCGTCGTGTCGAGATCGGCCGCGGCGCGCACCAGCTCGACCGCCTTTTTATCGTCGCCCTGGACGTGTGCCAGAATACCGGCCGCCCCTAGGCGCTGGACCTCGATTTGGTTGGCCCAGTACGTGTCCTTGCCCTTCAGCTTGTCTTCGAGCGATTGCAGGTTGGCGATCTCGGCCTGGGCGCCGGCAATGTTCCCGGTGCGCCCGTCGCCGAGTGCCTTGGCATAGGAGATCATCGCCTCGGCCCAGGGGAAACGTTCGAGCGGGAACCCGACCGCCGGCGCCGTCAGCGCCGCCGCGGCGGGCCAGTCGCGGCGTTCGAGGGCATAGCGCACCGGGATCGCGGCGACGGCATAGGCGGTGGGCAGGTTCGCGGCGGCGCTTTTGCGGAAGCCGATCAATTCGTCGACGACCGCCTTCGCCCGGCCGTCCTGGCCCGTCTGCAGATAGGCGTATTCGAGATAGTCCATGCAATGGACGGTCTCGCTGTCATAGCCGCCGGAGCCCAGAGTCTTTTGCACATAGGCGAGGGCGGCGGCACGAGCGGCGAGGTTCGAAGCAATCGATTCCTGCCACATGCCGAGCCGGGTGAAGATGTGCGAAGGCATGTGCTGCGCGTGCGGCACTGCGGGCGCGATCTTCGCATAGCGGAGCGCGGCCGGCAGGCCGTCCTTTGCCAAAGCCGGCGAATCGTCGCTGTGGATCAAGTAATGCACGACCCCCGGATGGTTGGGCTGTTCTTTCCAAACCTTGTTCAGGATCGCCGCCGCCTTTTTCTGGTTGGCGTAGGTCTTGTCGGTTTTGGGTGCCGTCGTGTCGAGCGCCAGAGCGTAGAACACCGCCGCCTCACGATCGTCCGGCCAACGCAAGTAAACCTGCTCCATCGCCTTCTCATAGGCGGCGGCACGAGTGGCATGGTCCACTTTGTCATTGTCGCGATAGAAGGCCGCGATCGCGGCGATGTAGGCGTTCTCGCGCTCGGTCTTGGTCGGCGCCGCCATCGCCTTGGCGACCGCCTCCGACCCCGCCTTCAATGCCGCCGGACTGGGGGGAAACCACAGCGGGTACCAGTGGCTCATCGCGATGCCCCAATAGGCCATGGCACAGCCGGGCTCCTTTGCGGCGACCGCGGTGAACCCCTTCAAGGCCTCGGGATACCAGAACGAATGCAGCGTCCAAACCGCGTGCTTGAACGCGGGTTGCACAGCCGGCGCGCACGAGGTCACGAAATCGACCTCGCCGGTCGCTGGCGCCGGCGCTCCGGGCGCGGCATCGGCGCGCGCCTCGGTTTGCATCCCTAATGCCAACAGCGCTGCAGCGCTGAGCATCACGCGAATCAAATGCCGGATCATCGCGATATTCTCCCTAAAGCAGCTTGCTCCCCCCTCGATCGTTAAAGCCTCGATCGGCCGGCAGGTGTGAACCAGCTTACATTCGGCTGAAATATTTGCAATCGCATCGCCTCCGGCCGAGCGTGGTAGGCTCGGGCGATGAGCATCCTCGGCTTGGGTCCGGGCTATCGTTTGACGGTCGAAGACGCGCCGGCCGAGGCCGATGTCGAAATTCTGCCGCATGCGCTGGAGGCCTTTAACGAGGGCCGTTGGCCGCAGCACCTGCCCTGGCGCCCGCTCGCGATTTTTCTGCGGCAGGATGCGGCGATCGTCGCCGGGCTCGCCGGTGAGACTTATTGCGGCTGGCTCTTTGTCAGATACCTCTGGGTCTCCGAGGAATTGCGCGGTCGAGGCGTCGGACGCGATCTGATGGTGCGGGCCGAAGCCTGCGCGCGCGAGCGCGGTTGCCACTCGGCATGGCTCGACACCTTCAGCTTTCAGGCGCGCGGCTTCTATGAAAAGCTCGGCTACCGGGAGTTCGGCCGGCTCGATTACCCGCCGGCCCATTCTCGCCATTTCCTGCAAAAGCAATTGTCGTCGGCGGGATGAGCGCCGGCCAAAGGCGGCGGCGGCCGGTATTTCCCCTCTCTGTCCGGCTCGCCGCGCAGCTAAATTCAGGCGGGCGGCTATGGGCTCTGAGCGCGTGATGCGCTCCCGGCAGACGCTGCGCCGGTCAGACCAGCAGGCGTCCGCCGACGATGACCAGCATGACCGCGAGGCTCATCCGCAAGGCCCGGTCGGGCAAGCGGATTGCCGCATAGCTGCCGGCAAGGATGCCGGGGACCGAGCCGATCAGCAGCGAGCCGAGAATGCTCGTGTCGATCGAGCCGATCGCCCAATGGCCCAAGCCGGCGATCAGGGTCAACGGCACGGCATGGGCAATGTCGGAGCCGACGACGCGCGCGGTGGCGAGCCGCGGATAGAGGATGACGAGCGCGGTGACGCCGATCGCACCGGCGCCGACCGACGAGACCGAAACCAGGATTCCGAGCACGGCACCGGTCACAACCGTCAGGATTGTGGTGGTCCGCGGCGCCGGCTCGGGCAAATGCCGCGTCAGCCAGTCGACGAGCCAGCGGCGAAAGACCAAGGTCAACGAGGTCGCCACCAAGGCCGCGCCGAGCGCCCGCGAGATCAAATGCGCGGCCTGGGCGCTGCGCATGTCGAATTGCGCGAGGACGAGCAAGGTGGCGACCGTTGCCGGCACGCTGCCCGCCGCCAGGCGGCGGACGACACGCCAATCGACGGTGTGGGTATAGCCGTGGACGAGCGTGCCAAAGCTCTTGGTGACCGCGGCATAAAGGAGGTCGGTGCCGACCGCGGTCGCGGGATGGACGCCGAACAGCATGATCAACAGCGGTGTCATCAGCGATCCGCCGCCGACCCCGGTCATCCCGACGATCGCGCCGACGCACAAGCCCGACAGCACATAGCGCGGGTCGATCACCAGCAATCCCCGAGCCTTGTTTTGGCGAACGAGGCCGTCGCCTTACGCGCCCTCGGCTAGGCGCCCTCGGCTAGGCGCCCCCGGGGCGGCTTTCGGCGGCGGCATATTCGGGCACCCGATAATAGACCCATAGCAGATTCGCCAACAGCACCGCGCCGGTCATCAAAAAGACCCAGCGCAGCCCGAGCGCCGCCGCCACCGCGCCACCGCTCAACGGGCCGATCGAATTGCCGAGAAACATCGCCGAGGCGGTGATGCCGTAAACCGTGCCGCGTTGCGCGCGCGGCACGAGACGGCCGACCAGCGCGTTGGCGGCCGGCAAGATGCCGCCGATAAAAAGGCCGACGGCAAAGCGCTCGGCGGTAAACGCCCAATAGCTGCCGACAAAGGCTTGCGGCAAGGTGGTCAAGGACGCGCCGAGCAAGCCGATCAGCAAAACCCGGCGATAGCCGATCTTGTCGCTCTTGCTGCCCAAAAACGGGGTGGCGACGATATTGGCGAGCCCGGTGATCGAGAAGGCGATCCCGCTCAAGGTGGCGAGATCCGGCCGCTCGCCCAGCAATTCCTTGACGAACAAGGTCACCACCGGCTGCACCGTGCGCACGCCGAACTGCGCCATCAGCAGCACGAAGAACAGCGCCAACAGGCCCGGCGAGCGGGCGATCGCGATCAGGCTGCTGAGGGCGGCGCGCCCGCCGCGCGGCTGTGCGGTGGGCACAAAACGCTCGTGAACGCCGAACCAGACAAAGCTGGTCGACACCAAAATCGTCGCTGCGGTGCAATAGAACGGAATGCGGTAGCTGTGTGTCAAATCGGCCAGCGCGCCGCCGATCAGCGGGCCGACCAGCGAGCCGACGAGCTGGCCGGTGCTCAACCAGCCGAGCGCGAAACCGAGCCGCTCCTCCGGCACCTGGCTCGCCACCAGCGCGATCGCCGTGCTCGAAAACCCGGCAAAGACGCCCATCAGCGCGCGGCAGGCAAAGAGCTGCCAGACATTTGCCGCCGCCCCCATCAGCGCGGCAAACACGCCGACCGCGAGGCTCGACCGCAGCAGCATCAATTTGCGGCCGTGGCGGTCGGCGAGCCGGCCCCAGAACGGCGAAGCAAAAGCGGCGACGAGCGATGTCGTGCCGGCGAGGATGCCGGCCCAAAGCGCCACCGCGCTCGCCGTCTCGACCCCGAGCAGCGGCAGATAGAGCGGCATGATCGGGCTCAGCATCGAGAACGCCATCGTCATGATGAATTGGATCAGAATCATCGCCGCCAGGGTGCGCCGCCAGGCCGGCGCCGCCGCTGTCGGGTCGCGCTGGCCGCCCACGGCGATCCGCTCTTCCGCCATGCCGCGCGCTCAGCCGATCGCGGTCAAAAAAACCAGAGACAAGGCCGCACACCTCCTCTACTGTTTTTGCAAGGCTTGCCCAAAAAGCCACCGTCAGGGGGGAGTGCGTCATGACGGTCATCGAGACCTCGGGCACCGGGTCGGCAGCGGCGGTTGCGTGGTGGCGCGAGCCGACGCGCGACCAGTGGCACGCCTGGGTGGCGGCGTGGCTGGGTTGGACCCTCGACGCCTTCGACTTCACGGTCTTTCTTTTGATCATGCTGCCGATTGCGCAGGAATTCCATGTCCCGCTAACCGCGGTGACCGCGGTCTTCACCTTGACCCTGTGGATGCGGCTCGTCGGCGCCACCGCCTCGGGCTGGCTCGCCGACCGGGTCGGGCGCAAGACGCCGCTGATGATCTCGATCGCCTGGTATTCGGTGTGCAACCTCTTTGCCGGGTTTTCGCCGGCATTCTGGTTTTTGTTTTTGTTCCGCGCGCTGCTCGGCATCGGCATGGGTGCCGAATGGCCGGCCGGCGCGGCATTGGCGATGGAAACCTGGCCGCAGCGCTCGCGCGGGTTTATGGCGAGCGTGCTGCAATCGTCCTGGGGCCTCGGCGCGTTGCTGTCGAGCGCCGCTTACGGGCTGCTCTACACCTCGATCGGCTGGCGCGGCCTGCTGATCATGGGCGTGATCCCGGCGTTGCTGCTCGTCTATATCCGAATTTATGTCAAAGAGCCGGCGGTCTGGCTCGAAAATCGCCGGCTGCAGCGCACCCAGCAGCGCGAGGTCCGCCTGCCGCTCGTCAGCATCTTCAGGCGCGACATGATCGTGAACACGCTGACGACCTGCTGGTGGATGGCGAGCGGGTTTGTCGTCGGCTATTCGATCATCGCGCTGTTTCCGACCTTTTTGCAACGGGACCTGCATCTGAGCCCGGGGCTTGTGGCGCTGCCGATCATGATCCAAAGCGCCTTGTTTTTCCTGTCGAGCCCATTCTGGGGCTGGATGGCGGACCGCATCGGCCGGCGCTGGGCGATGATCGTGCCGGCGTTGATCGGCATCCCGTGCGCGCCGCTCTACCTCTTGACCAGCAATTACACGCTGATCGTCGTGTTTTTCGGGTTGCAGGGCCTGTTTGCCGCGGGCGGCATCTATGGCCAGAACCCGAGCTATCTCGCCGAGCGGTTCCCGACCGAGGTGCGCGCGACCGCCGCCGGCTTCTGCTACCACCAGGGGGCGATTTTCGGCGGGCTGGTCGGGCCGATCCTCGCCTATCTCGCGACCAGCCTCGGCATGGGCTTTGGCGTGCCGATGCTGATCGGCACGGTGGGCGGGCTCATCAGCTTTATCGCGGCCCTGCTGGTCGGCCCGGAGACCAAAGGAAAGCAGCTCGTGGCCGAGCTGTCGGTGGCCTGAACCCGGCGCCGTAGAAGAGATCGCAATCGCTACACAAGAATCCGCAACGCCCCGCTACAGGGGCCGCCTGCAAAGGGGAACTACGCCATGGCAGCGGTTGAAAAAATAACAGCGGACCAGTGGTGGAAGGAGCCGACCAAGGACCAGTGGTACGCGTTCGGCGCGGCGTGGATGGGCTGGACCCTCGACGCCTTCGATTTCACGATCTTCCTGTTGATCATGGTGCCGATCGCCAACGAGTTCAAAGTACCGCTGACGGCGGTGGCGATCGTCTTCACGCTGACCCTGTGGATGCGGCTGGTCGGTGCCACCGCCTCGGGCTGGGTCGCCGATCGGGTCGGGCGAAAATTGCCGCTGATGATCTCGATCCTCGGCTATTCGCTGTGCAATTTCATCGCCGGGTTTTCGCCGACCTTCTTTTTTCTGCTGTTCTTCCGCGCGCTCCTCGGCCTCTTTATGGGTGCCGAATGGCCGGCCGGCGCCTCCCTCGCGATGGAGACTTGGCCGATCCGCTCGCGCGGCTTTATGAGCGGCGTGCTGCAAGGGTCGTGGGGTCTCGGCTTTCTGCTGTCGAGCCTGATCTATGGCCTCTTTTTCAAATACATCGGCTGGCGCGGCATGCTGTGGATCGGCATCGCACCGGCGCTGGCCCTCGTCTACATCCGCTATTACGTCAAGGAGCCGGCGGTGTGGCTCGAAAACCGCCGGTTGCAGCGCACCCAGCAGCGCGAGGTGCGGGTGCCGCTCCTGAAGATTTTCAAGCGCGGCATGATCGGCAACACCTTGAGCGTGTGCTGGTTTCAGGCGGCCGGGTTCATCACCTATTATTCGATCAATGCGCTGTTCGCGACCCATTTGCAGCACGACACGCATTTGAGCCCGGCGCTGATCGCCACCCCGCTGATCTTCGCCAACCTGTTCGTATTTCTCGCCAGCTCGGGCTGGGGCTGGGTGTCGGACCGGATCGGCCGGCGCCCGGCGATGATCATCCCGGCGCTGTGCGCGATCCCGCTGGTGCCTATCTATCTGTTCTCCGGCAACTTCACCTGGATCGTCATCGCCTTCATGCTGCAAGGGCTGTTCGCGGGGGGCGGCATGTACGGCCAGGTGCCGAGCTATCTGACCGAGCGGTTCCCGACCGAGATTCGCGCTACCGCGACCGGCTTTTGCTATCATGTCGGCGCGATCCCTGGCGCCATGGTGCCGCCGATCCTGACCTTCTTCGCGATCAGCTGGAATATGGGATTCGCCATCCCGATGCTGATCGGGACCATGTTCGGGCTGGTCAACTTCATCTTCGCGGTGGCGCTCGGTCCCGAGACAAAGGGCACCGAGATGGTGCCGGATCTGGTCGTGGCCTAAGAGCGCTCGACGCCGGGCCCCGGCCGGCCGTGCCGGGGCTCGCGACGCACCCTTTTCGATCGGCTAGATGTGAACTCTCAATAGGTTGTCCATCCGGTCCGGACCGAGGAAGCTGAAGGTGTCGAATTTTTGGCGATCCCGGGGGACCGGATGAACGTTGATCAGAATGCCCGCCTGACCTGTCACAGTCGAGCCGAACTGGTGCGGCGGGTGCTGGTCGAAGGTCAGACGCCCATGGCAGTGGCCACTGCCATGGGCGTCTCGGCAAAAACGGCCAGCAAGTGGGTCGCCCGCTTTGTGGCCGAAGGCGTTGCCGGCCTGGTCGATCGCTCCTCGCGGCCGCATCGCCTCTACCGGCCGACCTCTGAAACGACGGCCGAGCGGATTGAAGCCCTGCGCCGCCAGCGCTGGACCGGCGAGCAGATCGCCCGCGAAACCGGCGTCTCGCCGGCCACGGTCAGCCGGGTTCTGAAGCGTCTCGGCCTGAGCCGGATGAAGGACCTGGAGCCGGCTGCGCCGGTGATTCGCTACGAACGCAAAGCGCCCGGCGAGATGATCCATATCGACATCAAAAAGCTCGGCCGTTTCCAGCAAGTTGGTCACCGCATCACCGGCGATCGCCAGAGCAACAGCCGCGGCATCGGCTGGGAATTTGTCCATGTCTGCATCGACGATGCCTCGCGCATCGCCTTCTCCCAGATCATGCCCGATGAGACCAAACAAAGCGCCATCGCCTTCCTCAAGGCGGCGCTGGCCTACTACCACACTCTCGGCATCACGGTTGTCCGGGTGATGACCGACAACGGCTCATGCTACAGGGCGTTCGACTTCCGTGACGCCTGCCGCGATCTCGGGCTCAAACACGTCCGCACCAAGCCCTACACGCCAAAGACCAACGGCAAGGCCGAGCGCTTCATCCAGACCGCCCTCAGGGAGTGGGCTTATGCACAGGCCTACCCCACCTCGCAGCGCCGCGCCCAGGAATTGCCCTTCTGGCTGCATCGATACAACTGGCATCGACCGCACAGCGGGATAAAATCCCAAACGCCCATCAGCCGCCTCGCCCTCTCCAAGGACAACCTATTGAGGCTCCACAGCTAGACCACGATCCTTTCAAATGTGATCGATCGTTCTCATCGCCCCCGCGAAAGAGCGTGTGAAGAAATTGTTCTTTCCCGAAAACGTCATTCCGGGGCGGCCCGAAGGGCCGAGCCCGGAACCCAAGAACACCTGAATTTCCAATATATTCGACGTCCGGTGTTCATAGGTTCCGAGCTCGCGGGCAGTCCCGCGCCCCGGAATGACGACGTTTGGCATTTTTTCACACGCTCTTTCGCGGGAACGACGAAAGAAACGGGTTATTCAATTTTATCGTATCACGCTCTAGCAGCCTGTCGGATTGACGGCGGGTTTGATCATGATACAGTGGATGTGGTTGGGGAGACCACCGGATATAGCGATGACGACCTATATGCCGTTTGATCGCGAGCAGCCGTTTCTGCTGCCGCCGGATGTGAAGGATTGGCTGCCGGCGAACGATATCGCGCATTTTATCGTGGCGGCGGTGGAGCGGGTGCGGCTGGCGGCGTTTCACACCAACGCCCGGCCCAGCGGCAAGCCGCAATACCATCCGCGGCTGATGCTGGCGCTGCTCGTCTACAGCTATGCCAACGGCGTCTTCTCCTCGCGGCGGATCGAGCGGGCGACGTACCGGGACGTCGGCACCCGTTTTATCGCCGCCAACACGCACCCCGACCACGACACGATCGCCAGCTTTCGGCGGACCAACAAGCCGGCGTTTGAAGCGGCGTTTTTGCAGGTTCTGCTGCTGGCGCGCGAGATGGGGCTGCTGCGGCTGGGCACGGTGTCGATCGACGGGACCAAGATCGATGCCAATGCCTCGAAGATCCGCTCGCTGCGGTACGATCGGGCGCGGGCGCTGCGGGCGAAGCTCGCGGCCGACATCGCCGCGTTGACCGCCAAAGCCGAGGCGGCCGATGCCGAGGACATCGACCCGCAGGCGCTGCCGGCGGAGATCGCCCGGCGCGAGGCGCTCAAGGCGAAGCTCGACGCTGCCTGCGCGCGGTTGGAAGCGGAAGCCAAGGCCGAGGCCGAGGCCGAACGCCCGCAATATGAAGCCAGGAAGGCAGCCTGGGAGGCCAAGACCGGGCGCGGCGGCCAGCCGCCCAAGCCGCCCGACGCAACGCCGCGGCCCGATCGACAGACCAACCCCGGCCTGCGCCGGGGCAGGCTCTGACCGACCCCGATTCACAGCTGATGCGCAAGTCCAAAGCGCATGAATACCGCCAAGCCTACAACGCTCAGGCGGTGGTCTGCGCCGAGGGGACGCAGCTCATCCTGGCGACCAACATGGCCACCACCCCGAGCGACCAGCCGACCTTCGCGGCCACGGTCCTGGCGATGCGCGAGACGGTCGGCCTGCCGCAGACAGTGTTGGCCGATGCCGGCTATGCCGGCGGCCCGGCCGTCGCCGAACTCCAAGCCTGCGGCATCGAGCCCTTGGTGGCGATCGCCCGCACCCAGCCGCACCGGCCTTACGACTTCCGCCCGCCGCCCGAACCCAAGCCCGAGCGCCGCATCACCGAACCGTGGCGCCTGGCGATGAAGGCCAGGCTGGAGAGCGAAGATGGCAAAGCCCGCTACAAAAAACGCAAACAGACTGTCGAGCCGGTCTTCGGCATCATCAAGAGCGCGATCGGGTTCACCCGCTTCCACCTGCGCGGCCGGCAAAAAGTCGCCACCGAGTGGCTGTTGATCGCCGTCGCCTACAACTGCCGCAGACTGCATAACCTGCGGCCGGCCTAAACTGGGCTGCGCCTGGTAGGTGACCGTGACCGGCGAGCCCGCCGCAGACTGCATAACCTGCGGCCGGCCTAAACCGGGCCAAGCGGGCACATCTCACCCGCCACAACACACCAACCCGACAGGCTGCTAGTCTGCGCGATCGCGATGGCACGGAGGGGTGCGTGCGACTCCGGCTCAGGGTGGTTGCGCTGTTGTCGTGCCTCGTCGTGGCTGCGGCTGCGCGAATGGCGGCTGCCGAGGATGCGGGCAGCTTCGATCCGGCGAAGGGTGCGGTGGCCGGCGGCGTCTATGTGAACGCCTATTTCGGCCTGCGCTACCCGTTGCCCGAGGGCTGGTCGGCGGGGCCGAAACCACCGGCGGCCTCCTATGCCGGCTATTATGTGCTGGCGACACCGGCGCCCCCTGAGGGCGCGCGGGCAACGCTGTTGATTGCGGCGCAGGACATTTTTTTTGCCGCCCCGCCGATCGCCGATGCGCGTGCCATGACCGAAGGCCTCGCCAAAAATGCCGCCACGGCGGACGCGGCCCAGCCCGCGCTGTCGAGCGTGGTGATCGCCGGTCACAGCTTTGCTCGGCTCAATCTCCCCGGCAGCCCGCTCTCGCGGATCGTGCTGGCAACCGACCTGCGCTGCCATGTGGTGATCTTCACCTTTGCCGCCGCCGACCCTGATCGGCTGCGAGGCCTGGCGGCAAGCCTCGACCATCTCCAATTTTCGAGCGGCCGGCCCGCTCCGGTCTGCGTCAAGGGCTATGCCACCACGCAGACGGTTCTGCGCCGGGTCGAGCCGGTACCGGCGGCACCCTATTTCGTCAGTATCCCGGTGCGCATCCTGGTCACCGCCGCGGGGCGAGTGGCTCAGGTCCACGTTATTCGGGCCACTTCGGCGCAGCGCACCAATATCACCGATGCGCTGCGCCAATGGCGGTTCGCGCCCTATCTGTTGAACCGCCGTCCAGTAGAAATCGAGACTGGCCTCACCTTCCGGTTTGCGCCCGCCGCACGCTGACCGGGCCTATAGCGAACGCAGGAAATTCAGGATGTCCTGCTGCGCCGAATAAGACAGCGCATTGAAGTTGTCGATCACGGCGTTTGCCTCCGAGCCATTGCCGGCATGGTCCTCGATCGCTTGCAAGAGGTCGCGGGTGCGGCCGTCATGAAGAAAGAAAATCCGCTGTCCGACACCCCAGAGCGGTGCGGTGCGAAACTGGTCCCCATCGGCCTGGCCCTGGCTGATCTGATCGGCGAGACGGACGCCCATATCGTGCAACTGGAAATCGCTGAACGGCGCATAGGTCTGGTTGCTTTGCCCGGTATCGATAGACTGCGCAGTGGTGTGCTGGGCGATGTGGCAAAGATTGCAGCCGACATTGACAAAGGCCTGCTGCCCACGCACCGACGTGGCGGTCGCCGGGGCCGGGCCCGGGCCGGCCGACAGGCGCATAAAGGCGGCGAAGTTCACAGTGTCCGAGGCATAGTCGGAAGCCGGACTGCTGCTGAGCCCGTTATCGGCGAGATTGGTCGCGTCCTCGGGCAGCTGATTAAACTGGCACTGGGACGCATCCTCGCGCTCGTTCGGGAACAGCTCGTTGGTGACGCCCTGCTCGACATTGTATGCTTCACCGGCAAACATCATCAGCGATTTGTTCTGCGCCTTCCAGCCAAAGCGGGTGATCGTCCCGTCATTGCCGCTATGGTTGAAATTGCCGGCGACGCCGTTGGCCTGGCGCAGGCTCGACAGGGTCGCGGCATCGTTGGCTAGGGTGCTGTCGGGGGTGTTTTCGACGAGCCCGGCGCCGAAGACCGGCGTCGGGATACGGAAGATGATGTTGTTTTGGCGCAGCGCCTGCGCGAAATTCGGCTGCGCCAAAGTGCAGCCCGGCGCGTCGGTGCGTCCGCTGATGACATAGAGATTGTGGACGCCGCCATCGGCGGTGCCGTCGGGGCTGGAAATAAATCGAGCCTCGCGCACCGGCCCGGTCGCGGTGACAAACGGCGGCACCGTGTTCTGTGCCCCGTCCAAACTCGCGATCGCGACTTCTGGGTTGACGGACGGACTGGTCCCGCCGACCGTCGGCTGCGCATGACACCCGGAGCAGCTGTTGAGATTGAAGCGCGGACCCAGGCCGATGCCGTTTATGATGCCGGGCGGAGCGTCGTTGATCGTGCCTGACACCAAGTCGACCTCGCGAAAACGGCTCCGCGCCGCGTTGAAGAGGCTCTGTTCCGCTGCACTGAGACCGGGGAGCGCCGCGCCGGCGCCGGCCTGGCCGCTGCGAACACCAGGATCGCGCGGCCCGCCATGCATCGGGGTCGTGGGTGGACCGCTGCGGGGCGCGCCTCCCGCCAGCGCGGTCTCGGCAAAAAAGCCGGCCGCAGCCACGACAATAACCGTTGCCCCGACATAGCGCCGGAGCGCAAGACGACACAGCATTTCTGTGGTCCCCCCAACCGAAAGATCAGGAGGAGGCTAGTCTGCTGGGCGGGTAGGCGCCTGCGGCAAAGTTATGACCAAGGGTTTGTTGACTCGGTTTTGAACGGAACTCGTTGGAATTGCTCGCCGGAGAGAGCGCTTTTCGGCCTCTGATCTCTCTCTGATCCTGATAGACAGGCTTGGTGCCGCTGACCTTCTCGACTGTCGGGAGATGGCGCCGCGGCTCGTTTTTTGTCCGCGACGGCGGCCGCTTGGGCTAGGATCGAGCCATACGAATCAGGGAGGAGAGAATGTTCGGTTTTTTGCAGACGAGCCTCGTCGCCGGGCTGGCGCTGATGGCGGCAGCGGTGCTGCCGGCGCGCGCTGCCGAGCCGATCAAGATCGGCTTTGGCATGGGGTTGACCGGAGGGCTCGCGGCGAGCGGCAAGGCGGCGCTCTTGGCGATGCAGATCTGGGAGGAGGAAACAAACGCCAAGGGTGGTCTCCTCGGCCGGCCGGTCAAGCTCGTCTATTACGACGACCAGTCGAACCCGGCGACGGTGCCCGGCATCTTTACCAAGCTCATCGATGTCGACCATGTCGATCTGGTGGTTGGCGATTACGGCACCAACCTCGAGGCGCCGGCGATGCCCGTCGTCATCGCCCACAACATGACGTTCTTTGGGCTGTTCGGCCTCGACGTCAACCGCCAGTTCAAATACCCGAAATTCTTTATGATGGCGCCGACCGGCGGGCTCAACCCGGGGCAGAGCTTTTCCGAGCCGTTCTTCGCGGTGGCGGCGCTGCAGACCCCGAAGCCCAAGACGTTGGCGATCATCGCCGCCGACGCGGAATTCTCGCGCAACGCCGCCGACGGCGCCCGCATCAACGCCAAAAAGGCCGGGTTCCAGATCGTCTACGACAAGACCTATCCGCCGACCACGACCGATTTCAGCCCGATCGTCCAGGCAATCCAGGCAACCAACCCCGACATCGTGTTCAGCGCTTCCTACCCGCCCGACGCGGTCGGCATGGTGCGCGCCGCCCACGAGGTCGGGCTCAAGACCAAGATCTTCGGCGGCGGGCTCGTCGGGCTGCAATATGCCTCGATCAAGACGCAGCTCGGGCCGCTCCTGAACGGGATCGTCGATTACGATTTCTGGGAGCCGGCAAAGACCCTGGTCTTTCCCGGCGTCGATGAGTTTTTGAAGAAATACCAAGCGAAGGCACCCGCCGCCGGGGTGGACCCGCTCGGCTATTACCTGCCGCCCTTTGCCTATGCCAATCTTCAGGTGCTTGCCGAAGCGGTCACCGCGACCAAGGGCCTCGACCAGGACAAGCTCGCCGACTATATGCGCAGCCACACATTCAAGACGATCGTCGGCGACATTAAATACGGGCCCAACGGCGAGTGGGCCGAGCCGCGGGTGCTGGAGCTCCAGTTTCACGGTGTCAGCGGCAACGGCCTCGACCAGTTCAAGGACGATAGCCGGCAGACGATCTTGTGGCCGAAGAAATATGCGACCGGTGAAATGATCTATCCCTACGGCGAGGCGCAGAAATAGCGCCGGTGCGGCGGAGGGGAAAATGAATGCTGATTACGTCATCGTCGGCGCCGGCTCGGCCGGATGCGTGCTCGCCAACCGGCTGACCGAGAACCCCGCGGTCAAGGTGCTGTTGATCGAGGCCGGCGGGCGCGACTGGAACCCCTACATCCACGTGCCGGCCGGCTTTATGAAGATGCTCGACCATCCGACCCTGACCTGGGGCTACCACGCCGAGCCCGATCCGGGCACCGCGGGGCGTGCCATCCTCTACCCGCGCGGCCGCGTATTGGGCGGATCCAGCTCGATCAACGGCCTCATTTATGTGCGCGGCCAGCCCGAGGATTTCGACCATTGGGCGCAGCTCGGCAACCGCGGCTGGAGCTGGGACGACGTCTTCCCCTATTTCAAAAAGGCCGAGAACTGGTCGGGCGACGCGAGCGACGCCCACGGCACGAGCGGACCTCTGTTTACCGCGATGATGGACCGCCCGCCGCTCTGCACCGCGGTGATCGAGGCGGGCCGGGAGATCGGCCTCGAATACCGTGAAGACGTCAACAATCTGCCGCCCGGCGCCGGCGACTCGATCGGCTGGTGCCAGCAGACCCGCGGCGGGCGGCGGCGCGCCTCGACGGCGCGCACGTATCTGCGCCCGGCGCTGAAGCGGCCGAACCTCCAGCTCGTCACCAAGGCGTTGGTGCGCCGCATCCGGTTCGACGGCACCCGTGCGCTCGGCATCGAATACGAGCAGGGCGGCCGGATCGAGCGGGCGGATGCGGCGCGCGAGGTGGTCCTCGCCGCCGGTGCGGTCGGCTCGCCGCATATCCTGCAGCTTTCGGGTGTCGGCGCGCCGGAGCATTTGGGCCGGATCGGCATCCCGGTGCATCACGCGCTGGCCGGGGTCGGGCGCAACATGCAGGACCATTTCATCGCGCGGCTCAGCTATCCGGTCAGCGGCATCGCGACCGTCAACGAGCGCTCGCGCGGTTTCCCGCTCGCCGTCGAAGTGATGCGCTATCTCGTCACCGGCAAGGGCATGCTGACCTACAGCGCTTCGTTGGCGGCGGCCTCGGTCAAGGTGCTCGAGGAATCGGCAACCCCCGACATGCAATGCAGCATCGCGCCGGGCAGCTTCAAGGACGGCCAGATCGGAGAGCTCGACGATTTTCCGGGCATCACCGCCGGCGCCTGGCAGATGCGGCCGTTGTCGCGCGGCTATGTCGAAGCGAAATCCGCCGACCCCAGGGAGGCGCCGGCGATCAACCCGCGCTATTTGAGCGAGCAGACCGATCGCCGCGCCATTGTCGGCGGCCTCCGGTTCGCCCGCCGGCTCTTCGCCGCGCCGGCATTGGCCAAATATTGCGGAGCCGAGATCATTCCCGGCGCCGGTGTCCAGACCGATGACGAGCTATTGGATTATGCGCGGCAAAAGGGCTCGACGGTCTACCACGCGTCCTGCACCTGCAAGATGGGCAGCGACCAGCTGTCGGTGGTGGATGACGAGCTGCGCGTGCATGGGCTCGAAGGGCTGCGGGTCGTAGACGCCTCGGTGATGCCGGCGGTGACCTCGACCAACACCAACGCACCGACGATCATGATCGCCGAGCGCGGCGCCGACCTGATCCGCCGCGCCGCCCGCGAGCCCGCCCCCGCAGTCGCCACCAGGGCAGCCTAAAGCCGTAACGGAATCCCAAGCGATTAACTAACCGACATCGCGAGAAGACGATACCCTGGTTCGCGCAGCTTATTATGGAGAATGCACCCTATCAGGACCCAGCTTTGCCGAAAGGGCGCGTTTAACGCTACCTCGAAGACTCAAGTGTTTCAAATCGTCATGTACAAGAAGTTGATTGGCTACTTCCCTATACAGCACCCGATAGTTGGAATCTTCGTCGTCGATGCCGCGACAGGCTCGCCAGCCGATTCCGTTAGCAACGGCAGAGTCGGCAACCGCAAGGTGATCAACCAGTAATTTAATGAGTTCTCTTGTATAAAATGGTGTCGGCTTTGTGATCAGTGAAGATTTTTGGTTCCGGAAAATAGGGTCATCGACATTGGAAACTAGTACGTCCGGTTTGGGAGGACGGGACGCTTCAAACTCGATAGGTTTTTTTACTGGAGATAAATGAAGTATTTTATATTGCAGTTCTATAGCACCTTCACGCGACTGACCTTCAGATACCCTTGTCAATCACATTCTTGAATTTGGATTTTTCCGGGTCTGTCAACGGTCCAAAATCGATATTCCTCAGATCAGAAAATTCCAAGTTGGTCTTTGGTGGGCAGATGGGTGGCTTATCATCGTGGCACTGCACTTCTGCAGGACCGAATTTGGTGCCCAACAGCTTGGCCCCTCGCAAATCCGCATCTTGCAACTGAGCGCCCCTTAAATCGGTTCCCCATAACTGTGCGCCGCGCAGATCAGAAACCTGCAGTTGCGCGAGCCGAAGGTCCGCCCCTTGCAACTGCGTTTCCCTCAGATCCGCTCCCGTTAAGATCGCTTCGCTAAGACGCGCCGCTAGAAGCGGACGGTTTTTCAAATCCGCTCCCTGTAGCTGAGCGCCCACAAGATCCGCATCCTGCAAATTCGTCTTTTTCAGCTCCACACCGCGAAGTTGAGTTGCTTCTAGATTAGCATCCTGCAAATTCGCGTTGGTTAATATCGCGTCCTCCAATCGGGCTCCAGAGAGCTGTGCACTACGCAGCTGCGCTCCACTCAAATCAGCGTTCGTTAAATCCGCATTATAAAACAAGCTTTCCTCTAAAGATACGAAGCGGAGCAGCCTATCGCGCAGAACAAGGCCCTGGATAGCTGTTAGTGCATTCGAATTTTCCGTCAATGGATTAGGTTTATTTTTGTTCGGCACTTGGTTAGAATTATTTACTGGACCTCCCGAATTCTCCAGTGAGTTTGAGGTCCGAGGGCGGCCCCATCCACCCAATTCTTCGATCGCCCTCTCGTCTAATACGTGATCTACCAGGGTGAGATGATCTAACCGCAGATACCGACAGCCCCATCTCAACTGCGGACACGATAAAACGTCAAGCGGATTGTACTCATAAAACGCATCTACAAGATATTGTGTCCACGTCTCTCCACGAACAACTCTCGTCTGTACATAGTGGACTTTTTGGACGTCCTTGTCCGGCCGCACGATGCCGAAATAGGCAACATTGACGCCGAAGATAACCACCGGCAGCCATAGCAGGCCGAGCGAACGCATCGATCGAGTCAAAATCCAAACGAACGGTCCCGCCCGTGTACCAGGGGACGTTTCGGTAGATATTCCACCGGAGCAGTGCGACGCTGGCCGCAGCGGATCCGCCAAGTGCCGCAGTCGCATCCGCGTAGCTATCAGGGGTTTGGGTTTCTTCAACGAGTTGCACGAGAAAAACCAAACTAGCGCAGAGAGGTCAATGACGAGCCCAGACTGCTGGACCCACAAAATATGGTAACTTTGGTAGCGCAACGCATTGATCTGCACCAAGAGCAAAACAAGAATCGGAAAAACGGCGATGACCATATAGACCAGCAATCGCCACATGAAGCTGTAGAGAGGCGAATCCCGGGGCGCAATCAAAGCTTGGACGAACTCGACGTTCGCAAGCAATTGGCGACAACGCTCGCGATCCGTTTCAGACGCAACCGATATCTGTATCTCGCCAAGAAACTGTCGAACGTTCGCGGCGAGCATGTGGTAACGCGCGAGCGTGTATATGTGAAGGAACACAAACACCAGGGGTGCGATAGCGAACGAAACAGCAGGAGGTAGGCTTGCCCCGATCTGTGAGATCGTCACCGCGCGGCCGCGCAACAAATCCTCGTCAGTCGCTGAAAAGGCGGTCGCGAGGAGGTAGATGCCGACTAAAGCGAAAACCAGCGCCCCCGATTGCGCTAACTTGGCTCCGTCATTGATGGCGGCAATTAGACTTGTAAGATATTTTGGCGGCTCGAACTCGCCCTCGTCGTCGGACCTAACTTCGGCCATGTCCGTCCTCGCCAACTAGAAAAATGCTGCTCACCACCTCCCTGATGGCAATTCGCGCGGTCGAAGCCTACGGCTCGACGCCACGTTTTTATAATCCGAAATCTATCACCTTTTTGGCGAGCAAGGAAGTCCTCTTACGCGGCGCCTAAGTGGCTCGCATCTTCGGAAGATAGCCGGTTGGGTCAGCCAGCAGCGGCGCGGCCGGTGCCGGCGATGACGGCGTTCCAATCGTCGGTTTCGCGGTCGTTGGGCGCTACCATCGCGTGCTGGACGCCGATCTCGGCATAGGCGGCGAGGCGGGCGCGCAATTCGCCCTCGTCCTTGCCGTCCCAATGGACGCGCATCGAGATCGTAAATTCCGGCTCCGGACGGTCGCGGCGCAGGCGGGCGACGACCGACGCCGCGGCTTCGGGCGTCTGCTGGCTGCCATGCCAGCCATCGCCGGTGCGCACGGTGCGCTTGAGCGCCGCCTCGGAGCGCGCCCCGAACCAAATCGGGATCGGCCGGCACGGCTGCGGCAGCATTGTCATTTCGGCGAGCTCGGCCGGGATGTGCTTGCCGTGGAAGCTAACCGGGTCTTGCGTCCACACCGCGCGCATCAGCGCGATGCCCTCGTCGAGGCGCCGGCCGCGCTCGCGGAACGGCACGCCCAGGGCGGCGAACTCGGCTTCGAGCCAGCCGACCCCGACGCCGAGGATCAGCCGCCCTTCGGAAAAGTCCTGCAAGGTCGCCAATTCCTTGGCGAGCGGCAACGGATGGCGCATCGGCAGCACCAGGACGCTGGTGCCGAGCCGCACGCGCTTTGTCGCGGCGGCGGCCCAGGTCAGGCTCAACACCGGATCGTAGAACAAGGGCGAGCGCGGAAAGCTCGCGCGCGGCACGATGATGTGCTCGCTGACCCAGACATCGCTGAGGCCAAGATCCTCCGCCCGCTGCGCCGCGTTCCGGATCTTTTCAGGTGTGGCCTGGCCGCCTGCATGCGGCAGATGAACCCCGATTTGCATTGCGGATCTTTCCCCGATCGCCGCAAGTCGCGGCCCATGGGGGGATTGTCGGCGTGATCGTGGTCTACGCGCAACCGTCCGGATCGCCGGGCCAGACCCGCTCGATTTCAGGGCGTCCGAAGTGAAAACCCTGCATAAAGCCGATGCCCTCGGCGCACAGGACTTCGGCTTCCTCGGCGGTCTCGACGCATTCGGCAACCGTGCTGAAGCCGAAATCGCGGGTGAGCCCGAGGAGATGGCGCAGAAACACGCGGCTTTCCCGCCGCGCCGGCAGGTTGCGGACAAAGCCGCCGTCGATCTTGATGGTGTCGACCGCCAAAACCTGAAGATGGCGCAAGGAGGTATGGCCGGCGCCAAAATCGTCGAGAGCGACGCGGCAGCCGGCATGGCGCAGCGCGTCGACAAAGCGGGCGGTCTCGGCAAGGTTGTCGAGTGCTGCCGTCTCGGTGATTTCGATGACAAGGCGGCCGGCGAGGCCGGGGTTGCGCCGCAGCAAGGCCATCAGCGAGCGCAGCCAGGACCGGTCGCAGGCGGTCAGCGCCGAGACATTGAGCCCCAGCTTTATCCCGGGCTCGACCGCCAGCTCCTCGACCACGCGGCCCAGGGCAAAACGGTCGATCAGCCCGATCAGCCCCACCTCTTCGATCGCGGCGACGAATTCGCCGCAGGCGACGAGGCCGCGCTCGGGGTCGCGCAGGCGCAGCAGGCACTCGAAATAATCGACCTCGCCGGTTGCCGCGTGCACGACCGGCTGATAGGCGAACAGCAGACGATCCTGGCGCAGCGCCGCCTGGACCGACGCCCCGATCGAGCGGTTGCGCCACCCCCGCTCACGCGCTTCCTGGCGCCGGAGCCGTTCGGACACTGACAAAACCTCGCTCCATACCCGCATCTCCATAGCCGCATCTCCCAAAACGCGGTGTCGCGGAGATGCCTATGGGCCGCAGGCTAGGCGCCGAACCCTGAACGAAGCCTTAAACCCTGACCTTGCGGAGAGGAAACGACAGACGGGTCAGCCGGGGGTGTGGGACACCAGAAACGGCAGCACCGCATTGTTGAATTCGCGCACCCGGACCTGGTTGAGCAGGTGGCCGCCGCGCGGGAAGATCTTGACCTCGGCGGCCGGGATCAGGCGCGCCAGCTCTTCCGAAAAATAGGCCGGGGTGACGATGTCGTCCTCGGCCCCGACGACCAAGGTCGGGGCCTTGATCCGTGCCAGATCGGCGGTGCGGTCGAACGCGAGCATCGCGTCGATCCGGCTGGCGACGATGTCGACCGGCGCAAACCCCGCGAGGCCCTGCGCTTCAATCTGGCGCAGCCGCTCGTTGTTGCGGGCGATCCACCAGCTCGGGTACCACAGCAACGTCGCCGATTGCAGGTAGGTGCTGGGTCCGAGCCGCTGCAAAATCTCTTTGCGCAGCCCGTAGAGCCGGCGGAAATAGGCGTCGGCTTTGGTCCAGGTGGCGGCGAGAACGACGCTGGCGATACGGCCCGGATGCTCGATTGCCAGCACCTGCGCAATGGCCCCTCCGGTCGAGTGCCCGACGATGTGGGCGCGCTTGATTGCGAGCGCATCCATCAGCTTGGCGACATCGGCCGCCATCCGCTCGACCGTATACCCGATCCGGCTCTCGTCGCTCTGGCCGATGCCGCGATGGTCGAAGGTGACGACCTCGAACCGCTTGGCGAAGGCCGCGACCTGGTCCTGCCAGAACGAGGCGAACCCCCCGAGTCCGGAGATGAACAGGACCGGAAAATCCAGGCCGTGCCGCTCGTAATAGAGCGAGCAATCGCCGATTGAGATGCGCGGCATCGATCTATGGGGCCAGAGCGGAATGGGCTCGGTATCATCGCCGCTGCCCGGCTGTCAACGCGCACGGCATGCGCAAACCGCAGGTGTGGACGGCGCCGCGCGCAGCAATGGCTCGACGCCTGCCCAAATGTTGACACACGGCACGTGCTTTTCTCGCGGACAGTCATCGGGTTAGGCAGACCCGATGCACCCAGCGTCGCCGTTCTGGCGGCCAAATACGTAGCACAGGACGGGTCGCCCGCCTCGCGCTGGGGGTGCGAGGGCTTCACGACAATCGAGGGGAGCGAGATGAAAAAAGAAATTAAAACCGTTGCCCACACCGATGGGGGGCTGCGGCACGATCGCGAACGCGCTGCGCCGGCTCGGCGGACCGCGAGCCGCACCCCGGACATCGACCGGCATGTCGGCGCCCGGGTGCGCGAGCGCCGGATCATGCTGGGCTTGACCCAGCAGCAGCTCGCCGACCTGATCGGGGTTACCTATCAGCAGGCGCACAAATACGAGCGCGCGATCAATCGCGTCTCGGCCGGAAGGCTGTTTGAGATCGCGCAGGTGCTGAGCGTCCCGGTCAGCTATTTTTTCGATGGCCTCGACGACGAAGACACGCGCTCGATCACCCCGCGCGAGCGCATGTGCCTCGAATTGTCGCGCAATTTCGCGCAGATCCCGAACGAGCGCCACCAGGAGGCGTTGAGCCAGCTGGCGCGGGTGCTGGCCGCCGATTGAGCGCCGTCAAATCGGCGGGCGGCGGCGGCCGATCAGGTTTGTCGCCAGCATCACCAAAAAAACCACGAGAAAAATGAAGAACAGGATCTTGGCGATCCCGGCCGCGGCCACCGCGACCCCGCCAAAGCCGAGAATGCCGGCAATGATCGCGATCACCAGGAACACCAGCGCCCAGTAAAGCATTCTTGCCTCCGTAACCGCCCTTTTCGGCGGCGAGCCGAGCTCGTCCGATCTGGACGATCACCGTTTCTGCTGAACACGCCCTCGGGCGGAACGGTTCCGGGGAGGTTGGGCCTGCGGTCAGATGGCGGGGCGCAGCAACGCCCGCTCGATGGGGGCGTCGATCCACATTTGGAACCACAATTCGAGCATCAGCAACGCCCAAAGCCGGTTCTGATGATCAGCCCGGCCCGCACAATGCTCGTCGAGCAGGGTCTGCGACATAGCCCGGTTTGAAGAGGCCGCGCTGCCGGGCGCTCGACGAGGTCAAGGTGTCGTGCGCCAGCTCTTTGATCTCGTTGCGGAACCAACCGTCGATCGGGATGCCGAAGCCGCGCTTTGGCCGATCGAGGATCTGGCGCGGCAGATAGGGCGCCATCGCCGATTTGAACAATGCCTTGGTCACGCCGCGGGCGAGCTTGATATCCGCCGGGATCTCGGCCGCCCATTCGAGCAGCACATGGTCGAGCAGCGGCGCGCGCGCTTCGAGCCCGTGCGCCATGGTGGCGATATCGACCTTGGCCATCAAATCGTCGGGCAGGTAGGTATGGATATCGGCCCGATTGGCGCCGGCGACCAAACCGTCCGCTTCGGCGAAATAGGGCTCGAGGAAATCCACGGCCGAGGCCGCGGCGGCACCACGCAGCGCCTCGCCATAGCCGGCTTCTTTGTCGGCATCGTCGAAGAATGCGATCGTCGGGGCATAGCGTCGCGCCGGGTGGTCGCCCGGGGCGCGCAGCAAGCCGCGGATGCGCGGCAATTTGAAACGCCGCTGCAATCTGTTCGGCGCCGCCTGGAGCGCGAGCCCCAGACCCGCCCGGCCCCAGGCCGGCAGATGGTCGAGCCGCATCAGGTAGCGCATCGCGCGGTAGCGCGGATAGCCGAGAAAGCACTCGTCGCCGCCGTCGCCGGTCATCGCGACGGTGATCTGGCGGCGCGCCAACTCGGCGAGGCAATAGGTCGGGATCGCCGACGGGTCGGCAAAGGGCTCGCCGTAATGCCACACGAGCCGCGGCAGGATCGAGACCGCATCGGGCTCGACGACCAGCTCCTCGTGGTCGGTGCCGTATTGCTGCGCCACGATCCGGGCAAAGCGGGTCTCGTCATATCGCTTGTCGGCAAAGCCGATCGAAAAGGTTTTGACCCGGCCTGCGCCGGCGCGCGCCATCATCGCGACGACGGCGGAGGAGTCGATGCCGCCCGACAGAAAAGCGCCGAGCGGCGCCTCCCCGACCAGCCGCACCCGGACCGCCTCTTCGAGCCGCTCCACCAGCTCGTGCCGGAGCCGGGCAACCGGCCGCTTCTCGCGCGATGCGCGCGGCGCCGGCAAGTGCCAATAGCGCACCAGCTCGGGCTCGCCGAAGGTGCCGTCGGCTCCGGCGGCAAGGACGAGGTAATGCGCCGCCGGCAGCTTGCTCACCGCGGCAAAGGCGGTGTGCGGCGCCGGCACGTATTGCAGGGTGAGGTAGCGGTCGATCGCGGCGAGGTCGGGCTCGCGCGCCAAGCCGGGCCAGGTCAACAGCGCCTTGATTTCGGAGCCGAACAAGAATGCCGACCGGGTCTGCGCCCAATAGAGCGGCTTTTTGCCGATCCGGTCGCGCGCCAGGATCAGGCGCTGCGAGCGCCGGTCCCACAACGCCAGCGCGAACATGCCGCGCAGCCGCGAAAAAATCCGCGGTCCCCAGGCGTGCCAGCCATTGACGATGATCTCGGTGTCGCTGCGGCTGCGAAAGACATAGCCCAGCGCCGCCAATTCCCGCCCGATTTCGGCAAAATTGTAGATTTCGCCATTATAGGTGATCCAGACCGTGCCGTCGCTGCTCGCCATCGGCTGATGGCCGGTGGGCGAGCGGTCGATGATCGACAGCCTGGCGTGCGCGAGACCGGCCCGGCCGTCGCTCCACACGCCTTCATCGTCGGGACCGCGATGGCGCAGCACCGCCACCATGCGCCACAGCCGCGCCTCGATCTCGGCCCGCGGCAGCGCAGCACCCGACAGGACAAAACCGGCGATGCCGCACATCTCAGCGGATGCACATGAATTGACGATGGGCTGGAGCAGCGCCTCTGCGTCCTTCGAGACGGTCGCTCCGCGGCCTCCTCAGGAAGAGGAACTTTCGTAATGCCATCAATCGCTTCTCTCATGCTGAGGAGCGCCCGCAGGGCGCGTCTCGAAGCACGCACGACCCCCCTTCGGCCCATCCGATGCCGGGCTCGGCGAGGCGCCGAGCATGTCGTGCAAGGCGGCGATCCGGTGGCGGTAGGTGTGCCGGTCGCGGACCAGCGCATAGGCGGCATCGGCGATCCGCCGCCGCTCCACGGGATCGCAAAAGCGCGCCGTCGCCTTCTCGGCATTGCCGAGATCGGGGTCGAGCGCGATATAATGCTCGTCCGCCCTCAGGATGTCGTTGTACCGGCCGCGCACCAGGATCTGGCAGGTGCCGGTGCCGGCGGCGTCGAAATGCCGCGACGAGATGCATTTCGAATAGGCGGGGCAGCGCTGCCGGCCGGCAAAAAAGCGCTCCTCGATCTCGGCAAAGCTCACCCTGCCGTCGTCGATCGCCTCGTGGCGGACCGGCGAGAACCGGGCGCCCGGCGCGCAGCCAGGATTTGACCCGATACGGCAGGCGCCGGCTCATGGCGTGGATCATGCCGTCGGCTTTGATGACCCGGCCGCCGGTGCGGGCGCGGACATAGTCGCGGATCGCCAGCGCGGTATGGTCGTCGCGCTCCAGATACCACGAGCCGGCCTCGGTGCCGATCGTGCCGCGGCAATCGTTGAGGAACGCCGCCCATCCCGGCCGGTCGAGCCGGTTCTCGGTGTCGATGTCCATCTTCAGGCCCGCCTTCGGCCCGAGCTCGGCGAACCGGTCGTGCACCCGGTTGCGCTCGTCGTCGCCGACAAAGACCGGGTAGCGGGCGCTGCGCCCGCCGATATCGATCGGCCGCGCCGCATCGGGCTTGTCGCGGCGAAAGACCGCATCGTTCAGCGCGTGCGGCAGCGCCAGCACGCGGGCGCCGGTATCGGCATAGAGCCAACTTCCCGCCTCCAGCGGCAGCTGGGTCCCGATCCAGTCGGGCGCGGTCTCGCGCAGAAAAGTCGCGCTTGTCGGCGAGCCGCGCCCAGGGGAGGTTGTACTCGTTGCCGACAAAGACCAGAAACCGGCCGCGCCGCCGTTGCAACGCGCCGGCGAGCGGCTTCAGATATTCGAGCGTATCGGCCGAGCAGGCGTGCAGCGCCACCACCAGCTCGGCCCCTTCGATCGCCCGCCGCGCCGCCCGCCGCTGGCCGCGGCTGAAGACGTTGAATGTCGTGACGTCAAACAGCGGCGAGCCCGAAAAGGCCTCCGCCCAATCGAGATAATAGGACGACCTCGTCCTGTATTCGAGGGTCAAGAGGACGGTGCGGATGCGGCTGTCGGCGGTCATCGCGAAACGCTCATACAAGCACCTTGTCGCGGCGTCCACCGACCTCCCTTCGCCCGCCCGGCCCGCTCGTTTTTGCTGCAATCTGCAAGGAATCAGCAGCAAACCGCTCCACCCTCGGCGCTTGAATGACCGCCTCCACGCGCAAGCGCCGCCCCTCCGCGCAAGTACCACCTAGACCGATACATATCATTCGATTGTGGAGATTTCAGCGCCAACACTTAAGGGCACCCAACAACAAGGCGTCCGACAAGGGGTGCAGCCCGAAACTGGCCGGCCGCTCTACAGATAAAATCCCCATCGGCCGAATTTTGCCCCGGTGAACCGCTCGATTTTAGCTATCTCAGAGAGCCACGAGGGCGGGTCACGGTTCTCGATAATGATGACCTGGAGGTGGTCATCCCAATTCCGAAATGGCTCGTAAAACCGCTCGTTCAAATTGGACTGCGCCAATTGAATTTCGTCCTCAGCTAATGGGTCGCGGTAAGTGACAAGAGGCGAGTCCAAGATCAACATGCGAGGGTGCGGTTTCTCATGGTCTGCGGTGAACTGAAGGAGTCCCAGAGAGAATGCGGAATGTAGCACCGCACGAACGCCCTTCCCGTTGACGCGCCGTGCCTTGCCCGCCACTTGGATGTCGCGCCGGGGCAAGTCGAAGAAGACCCGTTGCGATGGGAACATCCAATCAATCAGAAACCGCTCGATTGTTTGTGAGAACTCGTCGAGGACCGTAGTATCGACACCCCCTTCGGCTATCAGTGCTACGCTATCTACGTCTGTGTTGTCTCCGACCATTTCCGATCTCATCCTCTTAAGTCGGTCAACGTTTTCGTATCTCGCAAGGGCACTCTGGGTGGCGTCTCTAGCCGAAATTACGGCAACAATTTTCCCCTGAGCCTCGCGAATGTCGGGTAGTTCCTCGCGAATTTGGCCCTCGACGGATGCAATCTCGTCATCAATTGAGGGCAGCAGATTAACGATCTCGGAGCGTTCATCGGTAAGCTGCTGAACGATTTCGCTCAACTCGCCCATTTTGAGGCAAATTTTGTCCTGCTCGGCATGTGCCGCTTCCGTGATTTGGTCCGTGTCTCCCTCGCATACGCTCGCGGCATGTTCACCACGATGCCTCGCGTCCGCACCGCACCACGGGCACGGCCCTTCTTCCAGCGCCCCGAATATGGATGCAGCTTCTTCGATCGCCCGGAGGCGGGACAGATCGGACTGGTAATGCCGCGACAGCAGACCGAACCGGGCGAGAAGCAATTCGATCTCGTCTTGCCGATCTAGGAACTGGTTCTGTCGTCCACGCAAGGTGCGGCGTCTGTTGGCAAGGGTGCGATAGTCCACGCTTGCTTCGCCCCAAGCCTGTAGGGCCGTGTTGACTGTTTCCTCAAGCCGTTGGTGTCGCTCTCCCAACTCCTCTCGTTCTTCCTCGACTGCGTTCATGGCCTGTTCTGCTTCCGCGATCTGGGCGTCAAGGAGCTCTAGTTGAGCCGCGATTTTGTTTCTGTTGTGTTGAGAGCGATCTGTGACTTGGATTGAGCTATCATCAATCCCCGTGAGCATGTATTTAAAAAGCGAGAATTCGACCGTCTTTGATACATACTGACCTGTTTCAATCGGGGAGGCTTCATTTTGAATTTTACCTTCTGGCACCAACACCATATGAGCGATATTTCTGAAGCTAAGGTCTTGTAATTCTCCCTTTGCATTCTTTCTCAGGCGCACGTCCTCCATGCCCAACAGATCAAGTAGAAACTTTGAAAGTGAATTTGCCGCTCGGTGCGTCGCGCTGAGAACTTCACCGGCACCATCACTCGGCCAAGAATCGTGCAACCCGTCCAGCCTACGGATATCCCCTCCTTGTAGTGAGCGGCACAATGTCCACGCACGGCCGTCCAATGACTCAATACCGAGTAAGATCCCCTCGTAGCCAAGCTGCTCGGGTGGAGGCGCGGGAGGCGAGGATGAGCCGAGGGCATAGTCAATCAGATGCAGTATGTGGGTCTTGCCTGTGTTGGCGGCGCCGTAGATGACGTTCAGTCCGGGAGCAAAGCCGATTTTAGCTGTTGGCTTCTCGCGGCCTACGGCGGCTAGATGACGTAAACGTAGGCCCAACATCAGACGGCTCCGGCCGCGCTCTGAAACTGTATCGCCCAACGTTCCAGTTGTTCTTCAACAAGCTGATTGAAATCGGATCTGCCCAACTCCTTTCGCAGAGAAGCCAGATATGCCGCCGCTTGTCTAAGCTGCTCAAAATACGGGGTGGTCAGATAGGAGACGAAATTCCGTGCCTCATCACCAGCACGGTAAAGGATGCCTTCCGAGTTTGCGAGACGGTCCACTAGCGAGCGTCCCTGCATCAGGAGAAGCCCATCATGGACCAGTTTGCGGCGGACCAACATCTCCGTCGCGTGCGTGCGCGTTGCGGGATGGAGACTGTTCGGCCCACCCACATCTTCGGAATGGACGACCAGGTGATCGAGTGCGATTAGGTCCTCGAGATCAAGGCTCTCCGGATAAGCGGCAACGAGCACAAACACAGCCCGCACGCCCGTCTCGAATACGGAATTGAATAACCGTGGAAGGCTCTCGGCGTGATCGCTCATCGTGGGACCCAAATCACTCGTTTCGCGTTCGCCAATTGGTGGCACACGCCTTGCTTCGTTCGCGGGCGAGCGTGTGGTGCCAGGATTCCGCCAGCGTTAACGCCAGCTGCTTGGGCGAGGCATCTGTTTAGGCGTTCATACCCATTCGGGTGTGTCATCTTCGCGAGCGGGTCAATCGCGTCGAAAATGTCCTCAACGAATTGCTCCGCGGTGCCGGGTGGGGTCTCGTCGCGGTAGTAGTGGTTGAACCATTCCGCCTGAAAGAAGCGCTCCCGTTGCTGCTTCAGATCATCAACCAGCGACTGGTGTGGAGAAAGCTCGGCGCAGATAGTGAACCTGCACGTCGCCTTCTCCCCGTACACCTCCAGGAGTTGACTCAGATAGACGCTTTCCCCAGGCTGGATTTCAGGGGGAACAACAGCCGGTGGTAGTGGCGGCAGGAGACCACCGAATCGCTCTGCCCAATGTGCGGTGCTCCGGTGGTCGTTCAGCATCTCGGAGGTCTGGAAATAAGTAAATATTGCGAAGTCGAAGCCAGCTACATATGAGGCGAGCAGCCCAGAAAGCTCAATCGTCTGGCCCTGGATGATCGTGTTGGCGTAAGATTTATTCCAATGTTGTTCGATATACGACCGTAGCTTCGTCGGAGAATTTAAGAGGTCTGACAGTTCCGTGGACATGTCACGAGGCGCAACAAAATACATCCTACGTGGAGGATCAAACCTCCTTAAATAGGTAAAGTAAATTAGCTTCGCGATCTCGGGGCCGGCGATGGACGAAGTCAGAGGTTTCTCGTAGTGCTTGCACTGATAATTGTCCCAACTCCCTTCGAGCCGCTTCGGATCAGTGAAAGCAACCACATCTCGGGCGAGGTCGCCTGAACCACCCAAGCGTTTCACTTCGAGATACCGTTTCTTGAGGCCGCGAAGCCACTCCTCCACGAATAGCTCCCACTCTGTCGATGTGTAGAGCCGGATGGCCTTGATGGCGGGGGCCAAGGTGGCGGCGGGCATGTGCTTCGGTTAGGCCAGCAACAGTGTTCCGTTCGGCGATTATAACGCGCGAGTGGCGAAGCGCCGCGGAGAATTGCGGCGGGAGTTTTCGGTTCGGCACCCTCCATGGGCGGATCGGAAGCTAGAGTCCGCTCCGGAGGGAGACCGATATCCGATCCAGAGATTTTTCAAAAACGCTTCCTGCAAATCATATCAGCTCCGGGCAACGCGTAGGGATCAAACCCAACCCCGAGCCGTAGATTTGGGGCGCCGCCCGACCGCCTTGCAGCAGTTTTGGGGCATCAGCGCTCGACGCCCTGCGCCGGCGTAGGCGACCGCTAAGGGTCGGGACCGGGCACCTGGGGCCCGATAGGTATCATTCGTCGGAGGTTGACCACCAGTTCGTGCGGCGGAACCTAGCTTTTTAGAAAATCAAGCATCAGCCCGACCGCCTGTTCGGCGGCGTGGCCGTTGCCGTAGGCGGCGATGTCGCGGCGGGGGGTGTAGGGGGGGCCTTGCCAGAGGCGGTTCCAGCCGGCTTCGATGGTTTCGACCCATTCGGTCTCGGTGCGGAGCGTGACGCAGGGGACGCGGTGGAAATAGGCTTCCTTTTGCAGGCCGCCCGAATCGGTGAAGACCGCGGTGGCCGATTGCAGGAGGCGGTGCATGTCGAGATAGCCCACGGCTCGCACAGGATGATGCCGGCGAGATCGGGCCGTGATGCCTCGAAGCGCTGGCGGGTGCGGGGGTGGAGCGGGAAAACGACGGGGTGCTCCTGCGCCTGCTCACGCAGAAAGGCGAGGATCGCGGCCAGCATCTCGGGGTCGTCGGTGCTTTCGGCGCGGTGCACGGTGGCGAGCGCGTAGCGGCGCCCGGCGAGGCCGAGCCGGTCCAGCACTTGCGAGCGCCGGGCGGCGGCGGCGGCGAACAAGGTCGCGTCGTACATCACGTCGCCGATGTCGTGGACGCCGGCCGTGATCCCTTCGCGGGCGAGGTTGGCGACCGCGGTCCCGGTCGGGCACAAGAGGAGCGCGCTCAGATGGTCGGTCAGCACGCGGTTCAGCTCTTCCGGCATGCGGCGGTTGAACGAGCGAGGCCGGCTTCGAGATGGGCGACCGGGACGTGCAATTTCGCCGCCGCCAGCGCGCCGGCCAGGGTCGAATTGGTGTCGCCCGGCACCAGCACCAGATCGGGCCGCTCGTCGAGGATCAGGCGCTCGACCGCGGCCAGCATCCGGCCGGTCATCTCGCCGTGGCTGCCGCTGTGGATGCCGAGATTGAAGCGCGGCGGGTCGAGCCCGAGCTCGTCGAAGAACACCTGCGACATGCCGGGGTCGAAATGCTGGCCGGTGTGGACCAGGATCTCGGTGATTTCGCCGCCGCGCGCCTTGATCGCCCGCGACAGCGCGGCCGCCTTGACGAATTGCGGGCGGGCGCCGACGACGGTCAGAATGCGCCGCGGCGTCATCCCAACAGCGCACGCAGCTCCGGCATAAAGCGGACATGCTGCAGCATCGCGCGCCGGATCGTCTCGCGGTGCGTGCGGGTCCAGGCGATCGTTTCCTTCAGCCCCCCGCGCAACCCGACCGACGCGGTAAAGCCGAGCTTTTCGCGCGCCTTGCCGGTGGCGCCGAAGCGCCGGCCGGAGCGGTCCCATGCGCGCGCCGGGGCAAACGCGATCGGCGCCGGGTTGCCGGTCAGCTCGTTGACGAGACGGGCGAGATCGAGGATCGAGGTCTCGACCCCCGACGCGATGTTGTAGACCTCGCCCGGAGCACCTTCGAGGGCGCAGGCCAGAAGGCCCTTGGCGATATCATCGACATAAATGAAATCGCGGCTGGCGACGCCGCCGTTTTCGACCGGCAACGGCTCGCCGTTGAGCGCTCTCCAGACAAAGGTCGGGACCACGTTGCGCCATACCGTGTGCGGCGTGCCGCGCCAGCGCCCGGCGCCGAGGGTCTCGCCCGGACCATAGACGTTCTGGAACCGCGCCTTTACCAGCGGCAGGCCGTGACGCAGGAAATAATAATTGCCGTACATCTCACCGATCAGCTTGGAGATCGAGTACGGGCTGTCGTGGAACAGCGAGACCGGCGCGTCCTCGCGCGTTGCCGCGGTCTCGGCAAAGGTCTTCTCGGCAACCGCACAACCTGCGCCGGCATAGACGACCTTTTTGAGCGACGTCATGTCCTTCAGCCGCTCGAACAGCTCGAGGCTCGTCAATGCATTGTTCCGATGATCGGCGAGCGGGTCGTGGATCGACGACTGGTTGCCGTGATAGCAGGCGAGGTGGAAGACAAAGTCGAGATCACCCGGCAAGCCGCCCAGAACCCGGTCTTCGGTGATCGAGCCGAGCACGAATTCGAGGGCCGGGTGGTCGGGCAGGCTGCCGATCTCGGCCGAGAGGAGATTATCGACGACGATCAGCCGCCGCGGGCCGAGCCCGAGCAAATGCCGGTTGAGCGCGCCGGCGACAAAACCCGCGCCGCCGACGACCAGCACCGAGGCGCCGTCAAACGACAGCCCGCTCATGGCCGTTCTCCGGGTGGCCGTTCTCCGGGGGCCGGCCGCAAATGGCTGTGGATCGGCCCGACACCGTGCGCGTCGTACCAACGGACCATGCGGGCGATCGATTCGGCAAAGCCGATCTTGGCGCGCCAGCCGAATGCCTCGCAGGTGCGCGACGGATCGAGCACGACAGCCGGCACATCGTCGGCGCCGGGCGGGACCACGGCGACGGGCTCGCCGGGGACGATGCCGAGCGCCGCCGCAACCGCGTCGTAGACCTCCTTGATCGTGTGCCCCAATCCGGTCGAGACGTTGAACAACCCGGTTGGCGCATTGTCGCGCAACACCAGATCCATCAGATCGATAAAATCCTCGATATCCAGAAAATCTCGCACCGCACTCGTGCAAAAGCAATTTTGGCGGTTCTTGAGGCGTTGGTAAAACGCCGGGATCGGCCCGATCGCGAGCCCGGGCCCGGTGATGTTGGCGAGGCGCAGCGAAACCCAGGACAGCGGGCTCAGCGCCACATAGGCCTCGCCGGCGGTCTTCGAGACGCCATAGCTGGTGAACGGGCGGGTCGGGTGATCGACCGGGATTGGCAGCCGATCGGCCCGGCCATAGCACAGCGCGGTCTGGAAATTGACAAAGCGCACAATTCCGGCCCGACGCGCGGCTTCGACGACATTGATCGTGCCGGTGACATTGGTAAGAGCGTCCTCGCGCCAATCGTCGGGATCGCGATACGCGGCGGCGCTGTGGACCACATGGGTGGGGCGAAAATCGGCAAAGGCCCGGTCGACGGTAGCGGCGTCGGCGACGGTTCCCTCGACGAGGGTCAGGCCGGGCGCATCGGGCAGCGCCTCGCGGCGGCCGGTGGCGAGATTGTCGATGACCAGAATCTCATGGCCGCGCGGCAGATAGGCCGCGACCAAATTGGCGCCGAGGCAGCCGGCGCCGCCGGTGATCAGCAGCCTCATTCGCGCGCGCTGCCGCCGAGATGGGTATAGCCGCCGGCGACGCCGTGCGCGCGAAAATGCGCGACGCCGCGCGCTGCGATCTCGTCGAGCGGCATAAAGCTCATCTCGCCAAAATCACGAAAGGTCCGCGCCGGGTCGAGCAGAATGCTCGGCGCATCGTCGGGACCGAGCGGGCGCAATTCCGGCTCGGGATAGTCGTTGAGCTGCATCGCCCGGACCACCGCGTCGTAGAGCTCTTTGATCGCGACGTCGCGCCCCGACGAGAAATGATAGGTGCCGTGGCCGGCGCCGTCGGCGGCCTTGAGCACGATCCGGGCAAGGTCGCCGGCAAAGACGAAGTCCCTCCGTGCGGCCGTCACAAAGCACCGCCTGCCCTCGGACAAGCGCGTGAAAAAGATCGGCAGCGGGCCGCTCACATTGCGCGGCCCGATCACATTCGCCAGGCGAAAGGTGATCCAATCCACCCCGCTGAGCTGGATGTAATGCTCGCCTGCGGTCTTGGAGATCGCGTAGCTGCTGTTTGCCGGGTCGATCGGATGGGCGAGGGTGATCGGCTGCTCGACCGGCTTTAGGCCGTAGCACAGCGCCGTCTGAAAATAGACGAGCCGCCCGACCCGATGCGCCTTGCAGGCGCGCGCGATATTGGCGCTGCCGACGCAATTGGTCAGCGCGTCCGATTGCCAGTCCTCGGGGTCCTTGTACGAGGCTGCGGTATGGACGACGACATCGGGCCGGAAATCGCCGATCAGGCGATCCACCGCCATCGCATCGACAATGCTGCCCTCGACCAGCCGCAGCCGCGGATGCGCCACCAAATTGGCCCGGTTGCCGGTGGCGAAATTGTCGATCGCCACCACTTCGTCGCCGCGGCCGAGCAGCAAATCGATGACGGTCGATCCGACCTGCCCCGCCCCGCCGGTCACAAATGCTTTCATCGCCGTGCCCGGTGCCTAGCCCGGCACCGCTTCGGCGGGCACGTCGCGCAGCATCCGCCGATATTCGGCGGCGCGGTCGTGGAACCGCCGGTGCCACAGCTCGAGGCTCAATAAGCCCCACACTTTTCGGGAAAACTGGCCGGCCTGCTCGAAATTCGCGACGACCGCATCAGCGTTCATATAAGGGCGGCCGCGCGCGTTGCGGCTGGCGAAGACGTCGCGCACGAAGTCGCCCAATTCGCCGGCAAACCATTCCTTGAGCGGCACCGGAAAGCCCATTTTGTCGCGCCGGTCGGCGATCTCCGGCGGAAGATCGGCACTATAGGCTGTCTTCAGCAGCTGCTTCATGCGACCGCCCTCGAATTTCACATCGGCCGGCACCGTCGCCAGAAACTCGATCAGCGGGTGGTCGAGCAGCGGCACCCGGCTTTCGAGACCGTGCGCCATGCTCATCCGGTCCTCGACGTGAAGCAGCGCCGGCAGCAGGCATTTGAAATCGAAATGCGTCATCTTGTCGAAATAGGCTTCCTTACGGACATTGCTGTGGTTGTTGAAAATCGCCAGAAAGCTTTCGAATACCCGTCCCCGGTCGAGCGCACCCCAGTCGATTTCGGCAGTCATATCGGTGGAACGATCGACGAGCCGGAAATAGCGGGTGTCGAGATCGCCGAACAGTCCTTCGCGCCAGAATTCTCGCATCAGCGGCTTGTATTCGCGCAGCAGTCCAAGATTTGGAACAATCAATTCGATGGTGACGACGAAATTACCGTTCTTGTAGGTTCCGTCGAGCGCTGCCTTGACGCACTGCTCGAAATAGGCGAGCAGGTAACGGGCGTAGCCGCCGAAGACTTCGTCGCCGCCCTGCCCACCCAGCACCACCTTGACATGGCGCGCCGCCAGCTGCGACACGATGAATTGGGGAAACGAGCCGGGTCCCGCCACCGGAAAGTCGAGGTGATAGATGACCTCCTCGATATGGTCGCGGAAATCGCCGGCGGTGATGTTCGCGATATGCAGCCGCCCGCCTGCCCGCGCGACGGCAGCGACAGCGAAATTGCTCTCGTCGTAGCCGGGCAGCCCGGCGAACCGGCCGTGAAAGCAGTCGCCGAGCCCACGCGCGGTCTGGCCGGCGAGGATCGCGATCAGGCTCGAATCGAGACCGCCCGAGACATAGGAGCCGACCGGCACGTCGCTGCGCAGATGCATCGCGACCGAATCGTCGAGCAGCTCGACGAGGCGATTGGCGAAATAGCGCGGGCTGTGGTCGTAATCGATCTCGTAGCGGACATCCCAATAGCGCCAGACGCGAATGCCGCCGTTTTCGACCACGAGCGCATGGCCGGGCAGCAGCTGCCGGATGCCGCGGAACAGGGTCGCCTCGCCGATCGTGTATTGGAACGTCAGATATTCGGCGAGGGCGGCGGGATCGGTGTCGATATCGGGCAAAAACGGCAGCAACGCCTTGGCCTCGGAGGCGAAGACAAACAGGTTGTCGACGACCGTGTAATAAAAGGGCTTGATGCCGAACCGGTCACGTGCGCAGAACAGCCGCTCTTTGCGCTCGTCCCACAAGGCAAACGCGAACATGCCGCGCAGCCGGTCGAGGCAATCCATCCCCCACCGGTCATAGGCGGCGAGGATGCATTCGGTGTCCGAGTTGGAGCGGAACGACCAGACCGGTGACAGCTCGGCGCGCAGCTCGCGGTAATTATAGATCTCGCCATTATAGGTGATCGCGACCGGCCCCGGCGCCGTCATCGGTTGCGTTGCCGCATCGCTCAAATCGATGATCGCCAGCCGGCGATGGGCGAGCCCGGCCGCTCTCGATCGCGAGAGCCACACCCCGTGCCCGTCCGGGCCGCGATGCGCAATCAGCCGGTCGAGCACGCCCAGCGCCAAATCGAGCCGCGCGATCGGCGCCCGGTCGAGCGAAATGGTTCCCGCAATTCCGCACATGTCTCACACTGCCCGCGCTATTGTGCAGCCGGAAGGACCGATGGGCCGGCTTGCGGCATCGGCCCGTTGCCCGATCGTCGATAGAGAGCGTAGAGGCGCTCGCCCTCAACCTGCCAGTTGAACCGCCGACGCGCAAAGAGCAATGCATTGCATTGGCAGCGATGCAGCAATTCGGGGTCGGCGAGGATCCTGTCCACGATATCGACCAGCGTCTCGAGCCGATCGGAATCGTAAGCCAGGCCGGCCTCCGCCTCGGCGACGATCGATTTGACGTAAGGCAAATTGTTGGTAACGACCATCAGTCCGGCATGCAGATATTGTGAAAGCTTGTTCGGACAAGACAGCCGGTCGTTTATGATCAGTGGCCGATAGGGAATAATTCCGACATCGGCCTCCGCCGCCGCCGAGACGAGCTGGTCTTCGCTCACCGCGTCGAGAAAATATATGCTCCGATCCAGCAGATTGAGCTCCGCCGCGTAGTTTCTCAGACCCTCGCGCCACATGTTGTCAGGGCCGCGCAGAAACAGCGCCGCGCGGGCATCGTCGACACTCGCCCAGGCAGTCACCAGCTCGTCCAGCCCGCGACCGGGGGTGAAGCGGCCTTGGAACAGAAACTTGCAGCGGCCTTTTGCCAGCCGATCCATTTCCGTGCCGACCGGCTTTGTCGGTCTGCCGGTCCAGGGCTCGGCATTGGCGACGGAATGAACTTCGGCAAGACCGTAGGCTGCGCGCATCGCCTCGGCGAGCGGCGGATTGACGGTGACGACGGCATCGGCGTTGCGGATCAGCAGCCGCTCGATCATCGAAAAGAAGGTGATGTCCAACCAGCGCCCCGCCGGATCGCTGCGCGGGTAGAACTCATGTGCGTCGAACACCAACCGGCAGCCATAGCGCCGCTTGGCCAGCACGCCTACCAGCAACGTATCGAGATCGTTGCAATGGATAACGTCCGGTTTTTCAGTCGATTCTTGTATGTATTTCCAAAAGGTAGAAGTCGCGGCAGAAAATTGGACACGCAATACTGCGAGAATATAATGTACTCGGACAAGAAGCAAGCCGCGGATCGACGACAGCTGCCGCCGCAACGGCGTCAAGATCAATGACAGCAAAAGCGAAGTGATCCTTAACTTACTGGCTACCCGCCTCGTCAACCGCAGCAGCCTGCGCAGCAGCCAGGCGGCTGTGCGGAACAGGATTTCCGCGACCCCTACGACCGGCAACAGCAGCGCAACGGCAACCGCAGCCGGGATCAGCATGCAGCGCGGCAACACGTCTTTGAGACGCCAGAAATAATAATGCCCGCCGACTTCGACGACCGGCAGACGGATAGTGCGATAGCCGGCACGGTCTTCCGTTGCCGGGAAGGAGCCGTCCGGCCGGTTAAAGCCCAAGACCGTGACATCAAAGCGGCGAGCCGCGGCTTCCGCCTCCCAGCGGATTCGGGGATCGAGGCTGGGCTCGTGCGCGCATACCATGAACACGCTGATCCGGTCCCCCATTAATCCAAGGTCTCCTCGGTGCGTTGTCCCCGCAACGGGGCGTGGTGAGGTTCGAGGCGATAGCGGCAGTAGGACCGGACGGTCGCCAATAAGCCGACCAAATCGACCGCCCGCGGCCGGATCGTTGCGGCGAGCGTTTGATAACGGTCGGCTACGAGCGCGGCCTGCCGGTCGAGATCCCCTCGCGTGCCACGATGGCCGCGGCATTGTCCGCGATCTTGCGGCGAAGACAAGGATCATCGAACAGGGCTCCGATGCCGGCGGCGATCCCCTCAGGCGTCGCCGTGACAAAATATGCGCTCTCTGCATGACTGACGATCTCTTCATACCGCGGCAGCCGGCTGACAATGTTGGGGGTTTGGCAGGCCATCGCTTCGAGCAAAGTCTGCGGCAGGCCGTCCGAAACCGGCACCGCCACCGCGATCTCGGCGAGGCTGTAATACGCGGCCATTTCGGCGTGCTCGATCGAACCACAGAACATGACATGCTCGTGAAGATCGAGCTCTTTTATTTTTTGATGTATTTCAGCTTTATATTCCAGATCTGCGGAATATTCGGCAACGAGCAAAAGCGCCTGCGGAAACCGGCGCCGCACCTCGGCCATCGCCTCGACCACGAGGTGGATGCGGTAGAGCGGCTGCAAGATCTTTGGGCTGAACACAATTCGCCGACCGGCCGCGAGCCCCAGCCTTTCTCTCAATCCGGTCGCTTCGACCCGGCGAAACCGGCGCAGCGGCACGCCCCAAATGACGCGTTCGCATTTGGGCGCAAAGCCGCCGAGGCGATCGAGAACCTCGGTAAGGTAGTGCGATTTCGAGGTAATGTAGTCGGCCTTTCGGAGCAGCTCCAAGGTCAGCCATTTGCCGGCCGGGGTCGGATTTCCCTGCTCCTCGAACAGCACATCCCCGCCCATTACCGTGACCACGAGCGGCCGGCACCCGACCAGTCCCGCGAGCCAGCCATAGTAGCTATAGGCAAAGTGAACATGCACGATGTCGGGCCGGCATCGGCGCAGCATGTGCACGAAGATCGCCAGCCGCCAGCTGTCGTCGACGGCCCGGCCGCCGATCCTTCTGCCCGCAGCTGCCAAAAGGCGGAACCAGAGGCGCCGCGCGAGGGCTCGATCCCATGCCGGGACCAGCTCGGTCACTCCGGGTATCCCGCCCGGGCTCGGCGTCTCCGTAATCAGGAAAACGCGGTGTCCCATTTCGGCAAAGCAGCGAACGCGCGCGACGACGTGCGGGCTCGACGCATATCCGATCGCACAGATCGTCAGACGGCGGCCCCCGCCGGGCGTGCTCGGCGGCTCGGCTCGGGGCATCGGTGCGGCGGCCGGGCCCGCTGTGCCGCGTCCGATCAACGATGCGGCCCTTCCGCCAGAAGCTCCGAGCGCCGGTCGGCGAAGCGGCGATACCAGAGCTCCAGCATCAATAGCGCAAAAATCTTGTTGGAGGCGTCGATGCGGCCCGTGAAATGATCATCGAGGAGATTCGCTACTGCCTGGCGGCGATAGAGGCCGCGCTCGGTTGCGGGCGAGCCTGTCAGGTGATCCGTCACGAAATCGCGCAAATCCTCGCGCATCCAGACTTTCATCGGCACATTGAAACCTTGCTTCGGCCGATGGAGAATCGATGCCGGCAGCTGCCCCTCCAATGCCTTCTTGACAAAGAACTTGCCCTCGCCACCGCGAAGCTTGTGTCGTGACGGCACCGTGAACGCCCAGGACACAAGGTGATGATCGAGAAACGGGACCCGTGCCTCGAGCCCGTGGGCCATGGTCATACGGTCGACCTTGGTCAACATCTCGCTGACCAGCGTCGTTTTGATATCCGTGTAGAGCTTGCGGGCGAGCTGGTCGTCACCGGGCGCCTGCTCCAAGCAGGTCTGCACCGAGCACTCGTCGACGCCCTCGAGGATCGGGGCGGCGGCGGGATCCAGCAGCGCAACCAGCTCCTCCCGCTGAAAGCAGGCAAAGGAGCGCAGATAACGGTCGTCTCGCGGGGCGAGCGAGCGTTGCCGGAATGCAGCCGAGATCAGCCCCGCGCGCGCGGCCAGGCTTTGCAAGAACGATCGCGGCGTCCGGCCAACAGGCGCAAAGCCGGCAATGGGCGGAAAGTCGATGTGCCGCCATACATAGCCGGCGAAGACCTCGTCACCGCCGTCGCCGCTCAGCACCACCTTCACATGTTGCCTGGCAAGCTCGGCAAGAAAAAAGAGCGCAAATGCGGATGAAATCGCGAAGGGCTCGTCCGCGTGCCAGACCACCCGGGGCACCGCATCGACCATTTGGGGAGCGAGGTCGAAGGTGTGGTGCGACGCGCCGCAGTGGCTCGCGGCGGCAATAGCATAGGGGCTTTCGTCGAATTCGGGCAGTCCGGGGAACGAGATGCTGAAGGTCTCCACGGGCGCGCTCGTCATCTTCGCCGCCCGGCAGACGATTGCGCTCGAATCGACGCCGCCGCTCAGAAATGCGCCGACCGGAACATCGGCCACCAGATGGGAGCCGACGGCCGCGGAAAAACGCGTGTCGAATTCCGCACAAGCCTGTTCGAGCGGCAGCGTCGGATCGGGATCGACCGACAAATCCCAATAGCAGCGCTCTTCGATGCCGCGTCGGCTGACCGTCAGATAATGCCCGGCCGGGAGCTTGCGCACACCCTTGAGGATGCAGCGCGATTCGGGGATGCTCAGAAGATGGAAATATTCGCCCAGTGCCGCCTCGTCGATTGCCGACGGTACCCGGCGATCCGCCAACAGCGCCTTCATTTCGGAAGCAAAAATAAAGTGCTCCGCGTCGGCGAAATAGTATAGCGGTTTGATGCCGATACGGTCGCGCGCCAAAATCAGGGCCTGGCGTCGGGAATCCCAAATCGCCAGCGCGAACATGCCGTCGATCGCATCGAGAAATGCGATGCCGCGCTGCTCGTAAAGGGCAAGGATGACTTCGGTGTCCGATTGCGAGCGAAGCCGCCGACCCTGCTGGCGCAGCCCGGCGGCGAGCGCCGCGTAATTGTAGCACTCGCCGTTGTAGGTGATCCACATTGTGCCGTCGGGATTGCCCATCGGCTGATGACCGGCTACAGAGAGATCGATGATCGACAGGCGGCGATGGCCGAGACCCACATTGCCGGAAATCCAATGGCCGCTGTCGTCCGGCCCGCGATGCGCGATCAGGTCGGTCATGCGCCGCAACAGGCGCGGGTCCGCGGGCGAGGCGCGATCAAATTCGAAGATCCCGGCAATGCCGCACATCACTGTCGCACCGGCGCCGCCGGCCTCCTTGCTCGCGCTTCGACGCCGTTGCCGCCATAGCGCGCCTCGATCTCTGTGAGGCCAAGACGCTCGAAGCAGCGCGCGATTTCCTCGACCGTGCGCTTGTGCTTGTAGACGTCGGTCAAGGCGTCGTGGGTGTCGAGCGCGGCCCAGGCGTAGAGCAGCTCGGGTCCGAGCTCGGCGTATTGGTCGTGATAGTCGAGAACCGGCGATATCCGCAGCCAGCGCCGGCGTGCGGCGCCGAACCAACGCTGCGCGCGCCAGCGCCACAATTGCCGATGCACCGGCCACAGGGCTGCGACGATGGCGCGAACGAGCGGCAAAGCGACGCGCGGGTCGCGGCGGATCAGGAACGCGCGCAACCGCTGGCGGACCGGCGTCATATCGGCCGCATCATAGCGATAATGGTCGATCACCAGCCACCCGCCCGGGCGCACGAAGGTGTAGAGCGCGGCGATTGTCGCTTCGGGATCCGGAGTGTGCTGGATGACCCCGAGGCAGATCACGAAATCAAAGGCCTGCGCCTGCGCCGGAAGCTCGTGCAGATCGGCCTGACAGACAAAGTAGCCGGTCGCTCCAAAACAATTGTCGTAATTCGCCTCGACCGCGGCCGACAAGTCCACCGCAAAAACCCGCGCTCCGGACTCGAGCAGAATTTCGGTAAAGCGGCCCGCGCCGCAACCGACCTCCAACACGGTCTTGCCGCGCAACACGGCCAAGGATCCGCCGAGGCAGCGGCTCAACCGATCGCGGGAAATCGTCGTGCCGGTGAAGGAATCGAGCTGCGTGCGCCTGAACTTCTTCCATTGCTCGCCAAAGCCCGCGGCGTAGCCCTGCGAGCTGACAAAGCGCGAGACGCCGCGCACCACGGGAACCCGGCAACCGGACCGGCAAACGAGAAAATTCGCCGGCGTCCCAGCCGGCGCCCCGCCGCCCTCGGCGACCAGCGGCTCGCGGTGCACGGGGCAGCAAAGCTCCTCCGGCAGAACCATCCCCGGCTCCCGGCTCGGCGCGGCGCGCAGCACTGCCCGGCTCATGGTCACGACCGGCTGACGGCGAAGCCCTGGTTCATTGGCGCTTGGCGACAGAGCCGCGCACGCGGCAGAAATCGTAGCTGTTGACCTCATCGATCAAGACGGCGCTGTCGGCGAGAAGCTGCGACCGATCGACCCGCTCTTCGCCGTCGTGCATCGCCTTGATCAGGTATTCGCTCGTCGCCAGATCGTAGTGCAGCGTGTCCTTGTACCGGCTGAGATCCTCGGTCAGCGAATCCATCGTCTGAAAATCGAACATTCGCACGTTCGGCTCGCCGGCAACCGTTTCGGCCAGGTAGCGGCGCAGCGGCAGCGCGTAGGTCAGCACACCGTCGGCCGCCGGCAGATAAATCAGCCGCGCCATCGGCGGGAGGAACAAATAGAATACGATTGCCGGGTTGGCGCGGATTTGCGACAACAAATTCTGCCGCACCGCCTGGCGCATCTGCCGGACCATCGCCGCCGGCAGCGCAAAGCGGCCGGTCCGGTATTTGGCGGCGGACGGGCTGCAGGAGCCGGTCCAGCTTTTCAATACCGCCGCCTCGCCAAAGGTGGCGCGCTTGTACCAGGCGTCGAGCTGATCGAGATCGGTCTCTCCCCAACCGCGCAGCACCCGCAGCGACAGGTTCACCGTCGACAGCGACAACGGATATTCGAGGTTCATCAGCTCCGGTCGCCGGTACATGAAGAACGGAAACCGGCCCTGGTCGTCGCGCACCCGCTGCGGCGGGCCATAGAAAGCGCTGATATCGAGACCCCAGATCACACGCCGCACCTGCCCGGTAGCGATCGCCTGCCGCAGGATCAAATATTGCTCGTAAGAAGTCGACCCCGAGATCGACAACTTGATTGCCCTTCCGCCCCAGGAGCGGTCTATCTCGGATGGCAGGAAATTCTCGGTGACCGAGGTGCCGATCACCACCGTGTCGTATTTGAAGCTGCGCGCCAAGCCGACGTTCTGATAACGCTGAAAACCGGGGAAGAAGACGTGATTGATCGCCGTAAGTCCGTGATAATAGTGGAACGGGTCGACGACGTAGTTGAACGACCCGACCAGGCCGAGAGCCAGAGTCAAAGCTCCGAAAAAGCCGAAGAAAAATCGGCGGTGCGACAGTTTCTCGATCATCAGAATTGGAAATAGAGGAACTCGCTGACGCGGGTGAACGTGACCAGCGCCGTCGCGCCGAGGAGGCCCAGCGCCGTGCCCCAGGCGAGATTGCTGCGCCACGCGAGCCGAGCTCGCGGCCATGCCGGGGCTTTGCCCGCACCCGCGACCGCCCCCTCGATGATCTGCTGTGAATTCGGCAGCGCAAAGACGGCGGCGAGCGCGGCTGCAAAGCGCAGCAGATCGAGCAGGCGGGCCGAGCCGCCCGAAATGCCCAGCACGTCGGACCATCCGGCGAGCGGCGAGGGCATCGCCGGACCGCCGGCGGGCGCAAAGCCGTATGCCCCGGTCATTGCCGCCAGCAGCCGGCCCGCCGTCGCAAGGTCGGGCGCGCGAAAGACGACCCAGGCCAGGGTCACCGCCAGGAACGTCACGGCGAGCGAGACCGTCGCCCGCAGCGCAAGCGGCAGGCGGGCCAGCGCATCGGCCGGGCGCAGCGCCCGCCAGCCATGGTTCACGATCAGATAGGCCCCGTGGAGCCCGCCCCAGACGACGAAGGTCCAGCTGGCGCCGTGCCACAGCCCGCCCAGCAGCATCGTGATCGACAGGTTGAGATAGCGCCGCGCCGCGCCGTGCCGGTTGCCGCCCAGCGGGATGTAGAGGTAGTCGCGCAAAAACCGCGACAGAGTCATGTGCCATCGCCGCCAGAAGTCGATGATGCCGACCGCCTGATAGGGTGAATTGAAATTGAACGGCAGGCGGATCCCGAACATCCGCGACAACCCCACCGCCATGTCGCAATAGCCCGAGAAATCGAAATAAAGCTGCAGCGTGAAGGCCAATGCGCCCTGCCATGCCGCCACGGCGCCAATCGTGGCGCTCTGCTGGGCCGCCTGAAACGCGATCCCCGCATCGGGAGCAAAAAAATCCGCGATCAAGCACTTCTTCGCCAGCCCGATCGCGAGGTAGGAGAGCCCGATCGCAAAGTTCTCCCCCGACGGCGCGTAGGTCGAGGCCGCGCGAAACTGCGGCATCATCTCGCGGTGGTGCAGGATCGGTCCGGCGATCAGATGCGGGAACCAGGTGACGAAGAGCCCGTAATGGACAATATCGAACGCGGACACTTCGCCGCGCGCGGCATCGACCAGAAACGCGATCTGAGTGAAGGTAAAGAACGAAATGCCTATCGGCAAAATCACATGCAGCAGGCCAACATGGCCGCCAAACGCGGAATTTGCCGAAGTCAGAAAAAAATCGGCATATTTGAAATAGCCGAGGACCAACAGGTTGGCGGCGATCACCGCAGCCAGGAGACGGCGGTTTTGCCGCTCGCGACCGGCGGCGGCAAGCCGGCCCAAGGCGCGGCCGGCATTATAATTCACCAGGACCGAGGGGACGAGCAAACCGAGAAACCGGACATCCCACCACCCGTAAAAGAACAAGGATGCCGCAATCAGCCACAGCGCCGCGGCGCGAGCACGCCAGCGGGCCAGCGCGAAAAACCCCGCCAGCGTGACCGGCAGAAACATCAACAGGAACGGATACGAATTGAACAGCACCGCGCTATTCTTACTGCGTCAATAATCCGGAATTCTGCGGATTTCGCGGATCGGCGCGTTGCCGCAAGGGTCTCCGGGGAGCGGCTTGCCGAGCGCGACGAACGGCCCGGGCCGCCGCTCATGCGGCTGGTTCACGGCGCCTCGGAAGCTTGGGCCTGAGCCCGGCCGCCTTGGTCCCGGTCGGCTTCGGCGCGGCCGAGCAGCGCCGCTGGCGTGGGCGCCGCGGGCGCCGGACAGATCGTCTCGCTCAACGGCGCCGCCCGCTCGACCTTGCCGATCTTCGTATTCGAGTAATAGAGATCGCCGGCATCGTCAAAACGGGCAAGCACGCCCCAGATGCTGATCCGGCCCGGCCTTTTGTCGGCGTTGTCGGAGACCGCGCTGGTGTCGGCCCGCAGGGCGAGGCTGTAGCCCGTTACCTTCCAGCGATTGGTCTTAGGTTCGTAGCCGGCCCGGTAATCGGAACCGCATCGGATGCTGCCGAGATCGAACTCGGAGCAGGCCCGCGGATCGAGCCTGATCGTGACCGGCGCCCCGGCGAACGTCCTGCCGACGAGACCGTCACCAACCCAAACGCCTTCCGGAATGTCGTATTTTTCGGGAACGCCGGCCAGACCCCGGGCGACCACGGCGAAGCGGCTCCAGCCCCGCTCGCCCGCTTCCTTGGTGCTCAGCACGTCGAATTGATACAGCTTGTCCTCGACCGTGCGCGTCTCGTCCGCGAACGGGTCCAGATAATCCCAATCCCATGGCGCGTGATCGAGATCCGCCAGCGTGCCGGCGTGCCGGTACAGCACAAATATGCTGCCCCGACTTTCAGCGGGCGCCTGCAATCGCACGGCGAATTCCGGTGAGCCGAGCGGCACCGGGCCCGTTACTTTGCTGCCGAATTCCGGGAATTCGGCGGTGCGCCCGGTAGTCCCGAGGGCGAGCCCGGCGATGACCAGGCGGTTCTGTCCATGAAATCGTTTCCCGACCAGGAGCAGCTCGCTGACCTTATGCGGCATGAAATAATAAGTGAGGAGATTGCGCCCCGCCGCCATCTTATAGGGCAGCTCTTCCAGCCCGTCGTCACCTTCGGATTTGACAAACAATTTAAGATTTTCAGGATACATCTCAGAATTGTACAGGGTAATTGTCAGCGCATCGGCAGCAACGGGGCGTTTGAGGCGAAAATAAAGCTTTGCCGGGCCATCCGACGCAGTCGAATAATACGTCGCCGGATCGAGCGAATTGCCGCCCCGATAAAGCTGGTCCACACCAAAATTATCGAGCGCCGCGGTGGCGCTCAGCAGCAGATAGTTGTCGTGCAGGCCGTCGGACAATGGGGTGGGCTGAAGGTCCGCGACGAGACGGTAGCGTCCGTCAGGGTCGGCGGCCATATTGCCGCCCGCGTGGTAGTTCACATTGTCGTAAAAGCTTCGCCAGCGCAGGCTGACTGCCAGGAAGAACGGGTCGCCGGTGATCTGCCACAGTGTGCGGGCCTGGTATATGTAGCCGATGGCATAGCCGTTGCTGGCGCGCGGATAAGGCCGGCTGCTGCGGTCGAGATACGTCCAATTGCCGGTATCGTAATACGGCAGCGAGGTTTTGATGCTGGCGATAGCGCGCGCGAACACGTCTTTGGCGGTCTTGTCCTGCGGGAACAATTTTGTGTATTCATAGAGGCCAAATGCCGCCGAGATAAAGCCGTTCAGAACGAAAGACGGCGGGTCGGAGGGAAACTCCTCGATCCATATGCCCCCTTCGGGGCTCACATCCACCAATCCGCCGCGGCCGGTCGGCAGGAGCATGTAGTTCTTCAGCTGCTTGATCAATGGCAGCACGGAGCTATCGTTGGTCTCGTAGTAATAGCGTATCAGGGCCGAGATGGCCTGCCCTTGCGCCAGTCCGGATCGCCAACCGGGCTTCAGTCCATAGCTCCAGGGAAAGTGATATTCATAGGCGGCGCCGTCATCGCCCACTGCGACCCAATTCTGTTTCAACCAGTTGATTTGGTCGAGAAAAACCTTTTTTTCATACGGATTTTTGTCGCGCAGAAAGCTGTAATAGCAGCCGATCGCCCATTGGGCAATCGTAACCGGGTTATATTGACGGCCGATCTTGCCGCCGTAGTCTATTATCGCAACTCCCTGCGGGTCCAATAGCCCCGGGGAGCAGCCCGCATCGTTGTATTGCGAGACGAGCCGCGGATCGGCAGCGGCGATTTTTGGCGCCGGCGCCGCACAGTCCGACGGCGCGGCGTGGCTGACCATGGCGCCAATGAACCCGAGCCCGGCTCCCAGCCCGGCGAGGAGCCGCAGGAAATTGCTCATTGCTACCCCGGTCTGCGCATTGGCGGCGGCTCGCCCACATCGTGCCGGCGGTCGCGCCGGTCCGTGCGCTGAACGTTCACGGGCGTCCGCGCTTCGGCCGCGACCCGCAGCAAGGCGGCGACCCGGTGCGCATAGGTGTGCTCCGAGCGCACATATTCATAGGTTTCCTCGACCATGCGGGTGCGATAATCGCAATCACGGTACCGCGCCACCGCGTCTTCGATATTGCCCAAATCCTTGTCGATGGCGATGTAGTGCCGGTCGCGTTCCAGGATGCCGTTATATTCGCCATCGAGAAGCATCTGACAGGTCTTGGTCCCGATCGGCTCGAAGTGGCGGGAGGAGATGCTCTTGCCCGAGACTTCACGCGGCAAATGGCGATAGAACCGGTCGAATATCTCTTCAAAGCCCGCGTCACGATTCTCGAACAAATTATAGGCGCGCGCGCGGTCGAGCACCCGCCCACGCTCGTTCAGATAGTAAGTCCCCAATTCGGCGCCGATGACCGCGGCGCACCGGCTCAAAAACGCGCGCCATGCGTCGCGCGTGACCCGCTGCCGCCGGATGTCGCAATAGAGACCATGCTCGACGCCGCGGTGCTCGAACCATTCGATCAACCGGGTGCGCTCGCGATCGCCGACGAACGGCCAGTAAATGTCGCCGATAAAGCCGATATCGATGTCGCGCGGCACCGCTGGACTGGGAAAGTATTTGTCGGGGTTGAGCGCATGCGGCATCTCGACGATGCGGCTGGCGCCGCATTCCCGGTACAAATAGCCGGCAGCGGCAGCCGGCAGCTGGCTGCACACGAATTCGGCCCCGGTTCGGCGGATGAAGGCGATCTTGTCGTCGAGGACATCGTATTCATTGCCGATGAAGACGACCATCGGGGCGCGGCGACAGTCGAACCCAGCGGCGGCCCGTTTCAGCACGCTCAGATCGTCGCCCGCCGCGCTGTGGCCAATCACGATCAGATCGTATTTGCGCAACCGCAACAGGCACCGGCCGAAATGGGCGAGATCGTTGATATTGCACACGTCAACCGCAAGCTCGGGCGAGCCGAGAAAGGCGTCGCGCCAATCGGCGGCGTAGGACAGCTCGGCATAGACATCGCGCAGCTCGGCGAACAATGCCGTGGCCCACGGGTAGCGCCGCAGGAGAGCCGGGGGCGGATCGCCGTTCCGGTAGCGCAATATGCCGCGCAGCAGCGTATCGACCACCAGCATCTTCGACCCGACGCCGTTCTGCTCGAGATAGAGCGTGCGCCGCCGGTCCTTCATCGCGGTCGAATCAGGTCTCGATCGGGGAGGGCGCCTTCTCCGCCGAGGCGGCGGCCTCGGCAAGAGGCGGCTGATGCAATGGGCGCGCCGTGACACTGACCGGAAACGCCACCACCCCTAGTGGAATAGTACCGCGGTAATCTTCATCAATCTTGAAGAAGATACAACGATCCCAATGACACAAATACGGAATCCGGGATGAATGTGACCAGTTATAGTCGAACAACGGAAGCAATTCAAAACTGCCTACGTATTCGCCTTGCCGGAGGTTGAGACCGTCCAGTCTGAGCTGCACTTCGGTGTTCCCGATGCGCAGCCCGCGGTCGAATTCGTGAACCGCGAGGTGAACCCGGTTCCCTTGCGCGTCGAAAATGATGCCGGCGAGCCAGCACACCGGGACATCGACACGCAGCTCGACGGTAATTTTGAACACGATCGACTGCCCGAGCCTGAAGACGTGTCGATGCGCCAGCGTCTCGGCGTTGCAAGTGCAGATGTCGACAAAACGGGCTTCGTCCGTCAGCCATTTGTCGCGCGGTTTTCCTTGGGCCAGAGCCGGCGTCGCCGGGTCCGAAGCCGGTGAATCGAGCACGACCGTCGCCGCTATTTCGGCGGCTTGCGACGGGCTTCGGGCCTCGCATCCCGGATTTGGCGCAGCGCCAGCGCCCGGCTTGCGAACCGGGAGCCTCTCGGTGCGCCAGTCACCGGATCCCGCAGTCGGGCTCAACAGGCCGAGACGGCGATAGCCACTCGGTTCATGAACTTCGACCGCGATCGCTTCGCCGGCTGCGGACATGTGTTCGATCTCGATGGCGTCCGGCGCCGAATTCAGGTCGGGCGGGACCCGGAAGAACACCGGCGCATGGCGATAAGCGCCGCCGGTGTTTTCGACGCAACGCACCAAATGCCCGTCTATGGTCGTCGGCCGGCTCCACAGCATGTAGCCCAGATCGGTCTGGACGTAGGCTGGCTGGGTCAGATCATTGTCCATCGGCTCGCCCGGCATCACCTCCAAGCGGGTGCCGTCGGCGAGGATCAGCGCGATTCGGCGCACGGCATGGCTCAGCGCCGGCATGCCGCCTGTCGCCGCGACCAGCCGGAACAACCGCAGATCGTCCTCGACGGGACCGCTGCCCGGGCTGCCCCGGCGACGCATTCGCGAGATGGCACGGGTGGTCTGGGCCCGCAGACGCGCCTCCTCGCGCTCGGTCACCGAGGCGTAATAAGCCTTGCTGATATCGAGCGTCGGTCCCGCCATCTTGATCCGCCCGCGTTCGAGCCAGATCGCCTGCTCGCACAGCCGTTGCACGCTCGACATGTCGTGGCTGACGAACAACACCGTGGCGCCGACCTCCTGAGTGAGGCGCCGCATCCGGTCGGCGCATTTCGCTGCGAAATAGGCGTCTCCGGCGCTGAGGATCTCGTCGATAATCAAAATGTCGGGCACGATCGTGGTCGCAGCCGAGAACGCCAATCGGGCATACATGCCGCTTGAATAGGTTTTGATCGGCTGGTCGATAAAGTCGGCGAGCTCGGAGAAATCGACGATCTCCTCGAAGTGCTCGTCAGCCTGACCGCCGGTGATGCCCTGGTAGGCGAGAGCGGAATAGATATTTTGACGTCCGGTGAATTCGGGGTGGAAGCCGGTGCCGAGGTCCATCAGGGCTTGGATGTTGCCGCGCACCGCGACGGTGCCGGAGCTGGGCTGCAAGCCGCCGCATATGATATTGAGCAAGGTCGATTTGCCGGCCCCGTTTTGGCCGATAATGGCTAGGCTCTCGCCGCGCGGCACCTCGAGCGAGATGCCGCGCAACGCCCAAAACTCGTCATAGGCCTTCTTCGGCAACGGCAGCCCGAAGGCTTCGAGCACCCGGTAGCGCGGATGACGATAGCGCCTGAACATACGCGAGACGTCGTGGACCGCGATCGCCAGCTCGGAATTAGACATATTCGGCAAAAACCGGTTTGAGGCGGCGGAACATCTCGTAGCCGAACCAGAACGAGACGATCGCGATCACCGTAAACGCCGCCCAGAACCGCACCGACACCACGCCGAAAATCAGCACCTGCCGATAAAGCTCGATGATGTAGAACAGCGGGTTGGCGTAGGCCAGCGCCAGCAGCTGATGCGGAATCATCTCGCGCGTGTAGCCTATCGGCGAGACGATCATCAAAAACAGCACGAAAATGCCGATTGCCTGAGCGGTGTCGCGAAAGAAGACGTTCAGGGCCGACAACAGCCACCCGACCCCGATCGAGAAGATCAGCTGCAGCGACAACAGCGGAATGATCAGGAGTTGCGTCAGGTGAAACTCACCGCGGATCCACAGGGTCAACAATAGCCCACAGAGGCCCACCGTCATCGATACGGAGCTGGCGATCACCGATTTTACCGGAGCCAGCTCGATCGGGAACATCGTATTCTTGATCAAGTGCTTGTTGCCGACGACCGAGTTCACCGAGATGCCCAGAACTTCCGAAAAGCCGATAAACGGGATCAGCCCCGAAAAGATGAGGATCACATATTGCACGGGGGTGTAGAGCTGCAGCCGCACGTGCAAGATGAACGCATAGACGCTGGCGTAGAGGCCGAGAAACAGAAACGGGTAGAGGACCGCCCAGCTCAATCCGAAGGCCGTTCCAACATAACGCGAGCGAATCTCGACCAAAGTCGTTGCGTACAGGATGCGACGGCTGCGGAACAACAGGCGCAAGGCGCTGAGCAACACGATCCTCCGCGGGGCGGTTTAGCCGGCCAGCGCCGCGCGCAGCGCTTGAGCGATGCGGTCTTGGGTCGGCTCGTCGAGATAGGGGTGCATCGGCAGGCTCAACACTTCGCCGGCGAGGCGGTCGGAGACCGGCAGGCCGTTGCCGGCGACCGGATAGTCGCGATAGGCGGTTTGGCGGTGCAAGGGCTTGGCGTAGTAGACAGCGGTCGGCACGCCGGCTGCCTTTAGCCTTGCGGCCACGGCGTCGCGGTCGCGGCCCGCCGGCAGGCGCACCGTATATTGCGCCCAGACGCTGGCGAGCCCCTCCGGCACCTGCGGCACCTCGGCAATATCGCCGAGCAAATCGGCATAGCGCGCCGCGACCCGGTTGCGCGCCGCGACCTCGTCGGCGAACACCCCGAGCTTCTGGCTCAGCACCGCCGCCTGGATCGTGTCGAGGCGGGCATTCATGCCAATCCGCACATTGTCGTATTTGTCGCCGCCCTGGCCATGCACCCGCAGGCTTTTAAGCACGCTCGCCGCCTCGTCATCCCCGGTGAAGACGGCGCCGCCGTCGCCATAGCAGCCCAAGGGCTTGGCCGGGAAAAAGCTCGTTGTCGAGATGTCGCCGATCGTGCCGATGCTGCGGCCCCGATAGACAGCGCCAAAGCTTTGCGCCGCGTCGCACAGCACCCAGAGCCGATGCGCCTTGGCGATGTCGAGAATTTCGTCATAGGCCGCGGGGAGCCCGAAGAGATCGACCGGGATCACGCCCACCGGACGCAGCCCCTGGCGCCGGGCGGTGGCGATGCCGGCTTCGAGGCTCGCCGGGTCCATGTTGAACGTGTCGGCGAAGACATCGACAAAGACCGGCACCGCCCCGTACCAGGCGACGACCTCGGCGGTCGCGGCAAAGGTGAAGGACGGCACCAGCACCGCCTCGCCGCGTTCAAGGCCGAGCGCCATCAGCGCCAGGCCGAGCGCGTCGGTGCCGTTGGCGCAGCTCAGCACATGCTTCGCGCCGCAAAATTCGGCGAGCTCGCGCTCGAACACGGCGACCTCGGGGCCCATGATGTAGCGGCCATGATCAAGGACGCGCAGGATCGCTGCATCGAGCCCGGGCCCGAGGCGGCGGCGCTGGGCGCCGAGATCGATGAACTCGATCGGCCGATCGGCCGCATCCGGGACTGGCGTATCCGGCATCACCGCACCTCCTCCAGCCGGTCGGCGCCCGCTTCGCGATAGCGGCGGCCCGAGCGCGGGCAGACGAGATCAGCGCCGAGCCGCTCGCCGTCATGGCTCATCCAGCCGATCCGCCGCGCCGGCACCCCGGCCATCAAGGCGAAGGCCGGCACGTCGCGCGTCACCACGGCACCGGCGGCGACAAAGGAATATTCGCCGAGCGTGTGGCCACACACGATTGTGGCGTTGGCGCCGATCGTGGCGCCGCGCCTGACCAGGGTCGGGCGGAACTCGTCTTTGCGCTCGATCGCGGCGCGCGGGTTGTCGACATTGGTAAAGACGCAGGACGGGCCGCAAAACACGTCGTCTTCGAGCGTCACACCCTTGTAGATCGAGACATTGTTCTGGATCTTGCAATGGTTGCCGATGCTGACGTCGGGCCCGACCATGACATTCTGCCCGAGCGTGCAGTCGCGGCCGATCCGGGTATGCGCCAGAACGTGCGAGAAATGCCAGATGCGCGTGCCGGCGCCGATTTCGCTCGGCTCGTCGATGACGGCCGACGGATGAACGTGCACGTCGCTGCGCAGCCGCGGTTGCGGCGGGGCGGGCTCGGAGTTTTGCTTCAGCGCCAGGCTCGCCCGGGTCAGCACCCGCAGCACGCGCAGCCCTTCGGCACCATCGGTGCGCGGCTTGGCGCCGGTGGCGATGCATTCGAGAAAATGCCGGCATTCGAGCGCGAGCGGCTCGGCCTCGTCGAGCGGCACCGGGTCGGCCTCGGCCCGTTGCGGCACCGGCAGCGCCGCGCGCCATTCGATCTTGTGCGGGTAGAGCATGAGCTTGCGGCTCCACGGCTCGCCGTCGTCGAACACCGCCATCGCCCGATCGCCGATGACGACGAGCTTTTGCTCCTTGAACGGGTGCAGCCACGACACGAACACATGGCCGCGCTCGCCGCCCGGAAACGAGAGGTGGGTGGTGGTGACGTCGGCGACAGCGCGGTGCAGGTAATAGCCGCCTTCGGCGGTGACCTCGCTCGGCTCGTCGCCGACGAGCGACAGGATCATCGACAGGTCGTGCGGCGCGAACGACCACAGAATGTCTTCCTCGCGCCGCACTTTGCCGAGGTTGAGCCGGTTCGAATAAATGTACTGCAGCCGGCCGAGGGCACCCTCGGCGACGAGGCGGCGCAGCCGGATAAAGCCCGGATGGTACTGCAAGAGATGGCCGACCATCAGACGCCGGTCATGCGCCTCTGCCAGCGCGCACAGCTCTTCGGCGTCGGCCACCGCCAAGGACAGCGGCTTTTCGACAAAGACGTGCTTGCCCGCCTCGATCGCGCGGCGCGCCAATTGCGCGTGCAATACCGCCGGGGCGGCGATCGCCACTCCCATGATGCCGGGGTCGGCCAACACCCCGTCGAGCTCGCAGACGGCCGCGCCGTATTTGCCGGCGAGCTGTTCGGCAGCACCACGGTCGGGGTCGCAAATCGCCGCGAGCGCACCGAGCTCGGCAAAGTTGCGCACCAGGTTTTTCCCCCAATAGCCGCAACCGGCCACCGCGATTCGCGGACCTGCCCCGCTACCACGCGCCAAACCTTTGCGATCGCCCAATGTCCCCCTCCCACGCTACCGCAGTCCGGGTGACGCAGCACCACCCGAACCCCCATCGTCATTCGCCGACCCGGCGCGCCCGGCGCCGGGGTCCCGTTCAGGCGGCTTCGACCGCCGCCGCGCCGAGCTGCGCGCGCACCGCGCGGCCCAACAGATCGAGCAGCACCACCACCCGGTCCTGATCGCGCAGCTCGACGAGCCGGCCGATCATGTCCTCGAAAGCGCCGGCGGTGATCCGCACCATCTCGCCGAGCCGCAACCGGCGAGCCGGATCGAGCAGGTCGAAAAGGCCCGCCCCCTCGCGCTCGCGCAGCGCGGCGAGGATTTCGTCCGGCACCGGCGCCGGCTCTTCGCCCGTGCGCACGATGTCGGCGACCCCGAAGGTCGACAGGATCGGCCGCCAACGCATCGCCGCCCGATCGACCCCGGCGAACAAATAACGCGGAAACAGCGGTCGCACCGCCACTCGCCGGCGCCGCGCGTGGCTTACATAGACGCGGCAGCGCGGCAGGTAGGCGGCATAGCCTTGGCGCAGCAAATTGTCGCGCGCCCGCGTCTCGGCATGGGGCTGGGTATGAACCGCGTACCACGCGATCACGCCGCGAACTCCTCTTCGGCGACCGGCTCCGGCGAAATGCGCAACAGGCTCGGCGCCACGATTTGGGTGGCCAAGCCGTGGCGTTCGGCCGCCCGGCGCAGCTCGTCAAAGCTCGCTTGCGGCGCCCGCGTGTCGGTCACGATGATGCCGTCGAGACCGGCCGGCCCGGCGCGCCGCAGCGCCGCGTCCAGATCGGCCTCGATCGGCAGACCCGCGCAGCGTCCGCCGGCGAATGACGAATCGATCACGCACAGCAGTTCGACCGCGGTCTCGGCCGCGCTCAGGCTTGCGATCTCGGCCAGGTCACCGGCGCCATAAAGCGCCGCCCGGCGCCAGCCCGTCTTTTCGCAATCGCGGAACAGCGCCGCGCAATCGGTGCGGGCACGGCGAAAGAAGTCGAACGACACCGTCAGGTATTCGGCGGTCAATCGGCTTTTTTCGGCAAAGCCTTGCGGCGTCAGGTAATAGGCGTATCGGTTGAGCGGCACTTGGCGGATCTTGACCAGCCCCTTGCGCACGCAGCGCCGCAGATAAGCATTGGCGAGACCAAGGGCGATGCCGAGATCGCGGGCGAGCTGGCGCTGGGTGATCGCGCTGTCGCGCTCGACCGAAGTCAAGACGCTCAGCACGATTCCCTGATTCCCCGCCTCGTCCGCCCGCCCCTGGTCGCTCATCGCGGCGACAATACCGCGTTCACGCCGTGAACGTCAACCCTTCCAAAATCGGCTGCGATCGAGCTGGGCGACCTTCAGGCTTCTTCGGCGGACGCGTCGGCCACGGTTTTTGTCATTTCGAGAAACTGGCGCCGCACCCGAGGATCGGGGATCGCGTAGTAGAGCCGGATGAACTCGATCGTTTCGGGGCGCTGCAGGTGCTCACGCCAGCGCTGGTCTTCGGGGCTGATTTCGTCACCGTCGGAGCGCAAATCGCCGAAAAAGTACGAAATCGGCACGCTGAGGATCTCGGCCATCGCCGACAGCCGCGAGGCGCTGACCCGGTTGGCCCCGCCCTCGTATTTCTGGACCTGCTGAAAGGTCAGGCCGAGCGCGTTGGCGAGCGTCTCCTGGTTCATGCCCAACAGCAGGCGGCGCATCCGGATGCGGTTGCCGACATGCACGTCGATCGGGTTCGGAACACCGGTCCCGCGGCCGTATTTCGGCGCCGGCTTGGCTTCCTTGACCTGTCTTGCGGAATTCTTCAACGGGCCTTCCCCCGAAGCAGCAGCGGCCGCTACGTTGCCGTGGGCGCGCGCCGAGCGCAAGCGCGTTTCGCCTCGCAACATGGCCGGTCGCCTGGAAACGTGCGGGATTTAATCAATCGGCGTTGGCGAGATCGAACAACCGGTGCAGCCGATCGGAGAACCAGGCGGCGACCCGGTGCGGCGGCACGTTCCGGCCGATGTCGGCCGAGGCGATCAGCTGGCCGGCCGCCTGCCGGCGGGCGAGCGCCCGGCACAGCTCGTGCCCGACTTCCGGCCGCGCCTCGAGGATCGGCGCCAGGTCGTCCTTGGCGAGCTCGTAGATGACGACCGGCACCAGCGCTTTCAGGGTCGCCTCGGCCGGATTGCCGGTCAGCATCCCGATCTCGCCAAAATGGTCGCCCGGGCCGATGCGCAGGAATTCGACCTCGCCCTCGGAGACGACCGAGGTCAGCGACACCACGCCGGCGCCGATGACAAAGAGCGAATGCAGCACGTTCCCGGGTTCCAGCAGCACCTCGCCTTGGTCATAGTGCTTGCGGACCGATTTTGCCGCCAGCGATTTCCGTTCCTCTTCGGTCAGACCGCCAAATATCGAGACCAGATCGACCGCGCGCTCGGCGGCGGTTTTGGCGGCTTCGACAACTCCCCCGGGCGGCAGCCAATTGGGTTGGCTCTGGTTCGATGCCAAATCGATGCCGGTGGCCGCCAAATGTCGCGAGATCAAGTCGAACAGCTCGTTTTGCGCACGGTTGGCCTCGCGCAGCTCTTCGACAAAAAAGGTTATCTCGAATTCCGTCGCGGTTGCGGTGATCGATTTGACCACGATCGAGTGCGGCGGGGTCGCCAGGATCAGCCGCGAGTTCAGCACCGCCTGCTCGAGGATTTCGGCGCCGGTGGCTGGCGGCGTCTTGGCATCGAGCTGGACCCCGACGCTCATCCCGTGAACGTCGGTGGGCGAGCTGGCATTGACGATTTTCGCTTTGGCGATCGCGCTGTTCGGCACGATTGCCAAATCGCGCTTGGCGGTCAAAACGTGGGTTGCGCGCCAGTTCATCTCGACGACCCGGCCGTCGGCGCCGCCTTCGATGCTGATCCAGTCGCCCGGCCGGTAGGGGCGGCTGAAATTCAACACAATCCCCGAGAACACGTCGCTCAACGTGCTCTGCAAAGCGAGCCCGAGAATAATCGCAACCGCACCCGAGGTCGCGAGCAAACCCTTGACCGGCAGATCGAAGACATAGGCGATGACCGCACAAAATGCGGCGAGATAGACGAGGCCGGCGAGCAGATCCTGGATCAGCTTGCCCTCGCGCGGCCGGTGCTCGGTGACGACAAAAACGCGCAGAAAGCCGACGACGAACCAAGCCGCCCAGAACCACCACGCGATCTTCAGCACAGCATGCACCGCATCGCGGAACGGCACACCGGTCGAGGCGAGCGGCTCGAACGGGACGATCCCGGTGCTCAGCAAGACGAATGTCAGAATGACCAGAAAGACCACTCGCGCCAATGCTCGAGGCAGCGGATGCCGGCGAAACATGAAATGGATCGAGGTGCCGCCGACGGCAAAGAGCGCCCAAGCGACGAGCGACGGGTCGCTGGTCGCCGCAGCCTTCGCAGCCGAGAAGTCGATCATCCCGCCGCGCCTTTGTTCATCGGACGACTGTCACCGGGGAAGACTGCCACCGGGGACGACCACCACCGGGCCGAGATAAAGAGCCGGTGCGGCGACGGCGCTTGTTGCACTGCCGCCTGCACGGCGCGACATTGCCGCGGCCCCGGAGGCGATCGGAGGGATATCATGGGAGCGCTGATGCGGCTAGTTCTACTGCTCGCCGCGCTCGTGCTCGGCCAGCATGCGGCCATCGCCGCCTTTCCCGATCGGCCGATCCGCATCGTCGTCCCGTTCCCGGCGAACGGGCCCGACGATCTCGTCACCCGCATCGTCGTGCCCGAGCTCGGCCGGCGCCTCGGACAAAAGATCGTCATCGACAACATCGCCGGGGAGGACGGCATCACCGGCAGCGCAGTCGTCGCCCGCGCCGCCCCCGACGGCTACACCCTGCTGATCGCGCCGAGCTCGCACGCGATCCACCCCGCCACCTACAGCAAGATGCCCTACGACACCGAAACGGCGTTTGCACCGATCTCGCTTCTGGTGGCCGAGCCCTATGTCCTGGTCGTCAACCCGTCGCTGCCGGTCGATACGGTCGAGGATCTGATCGGCTTCGCCAAGGCGCACCCCGGCAAGCTGCGCTATGCCTCGGCCGGCGCCGGCGGCCCCGCCCATCTCGGTTTCGAGCTGCTCAAGATCACCACCGGCATCGACATCGTTCATGCGCCCTACGACGGAGGTGCCCCGGCGCTCGCCGCGGTCGTCTCCGACAAGGCGCAAATGATGCTGGCGCCGATCATCGCTGCGGTGCCGCTGATGCGTGACGGCAAGCTGCGCGGTCTCGCGGTCAGCAGCGCGCACCCCGCCGCGGCGGCGCCTGGGCTGCCGACCATCGCCCAAACCCTGCCCGGCTTTACCGCCGTCGCCTGGTCGGCCGCATTCGCGCCCGCCGGCACCCCCAAAGGGGTGATCGACCGGCTCAACAGCGAATTCGACCAGATCGTGCACGAGCCCGCCATTGCCGCGCGCTTTGCCGCGATCGGCGGCGAGCCGGTCGGCGGCCCGCCGGCGACCTTGACCGCCTTGCTCCGCGCCGAGATCCCGCGCTGGATCGGGGTCGCAAAGGAGGCCGGCATCCACATCAACTGAAGCGGCCCGATCCGGCCGCCGCCCCTTATTTCAGCGGCCGATGAATTTCGCCGGACGCTTTTCGCGGAAGGCGGCCACACCCTCGGCATTGTCGGCGGTGTGGTGTAGCTGCGGCTGCACCAGGCTTTCGATTTCGAGATATTGCTCGAGGCTCGGCCCGGCTGCGGCATTGAACAGCTTTTTCGCCAGTCCGAGGGCGAAAGTCGGCGCCTCGGCGAGGTCCGCCGCCAGCGCCTCGGCCTCGCCCATCAGCCGGTCGTCATCGACGACGCGGTTGACGAGGCCGAGCGACAACGCCTCCTCGGCCTCGACAAAACGCGCGGTAAAGACCAGCTCCTTGGCCTTTGCCATGCCGATCAGCCGGGTCAGGAACCAGACCGCGCCGCCGTCGGGCGCAAGGCCGATTTGTCGAAAGATTTGCGAGAACCGTGCGGTGCTCGACGCGATGACCAAGTCGCAGGCGAGCGCGATGCTCCAGCCGATCCCGACCGCCGGCCCGCGCACCGCGGCGATCACCGGCTTTTCGATCGCATGGATGGCGGCGATAAAGGTGTGCGCGCCTGATTGCATGCGCTCGCGGTCGGCGCGCAAATCGCGATGCTGACCAGCCATGCGCTCGACATCCGCACCGGAGCAAAACGCACGTCCGGCGCCGGTGACGATGATCGCGCGCACCGCGTCGTCATAGCGCAGCCGGACAAAAACGTCGGCCAGGTCGCGGCGCATCTCGACGGTCAGCGCGTTGAGCTTTTCCGGGCGGTTCAGCACGATTTTCGCCACCGCGCCCGCGACGCTCACATCAACCGACATCGTGCATCTCCCGGACAGAAGCGGACGCCGTCAGCCGCGCGCCCTACCCGCAAAATGCCTTGAAAAAGGTGCCGCTCCAACCGGCTTTTACGGATCAGCTTTCGGCCTTCGACTCCGAGCCCGACGCGGATGCGCGGCGGGAGGGCTTGGCCGGGCGCGCCGCGCGCGGCTTGTCTTTTGCCGCAGCGCGCGCCGCTTTTGCCTTGGCAAGGCGCCGGGCGCCGATCTCGGCTTCGACGGCGGGGAGGAGCGCGGCGGCGTCGGAGCGCTGGTGCGGGCTGCCGGTTTCCTGCAGGCGTTTGGCGTTGGTCCGCAAATTGGAGAGCGCATCATCCGACATTTCCGGCAGCTTGGTGATCATGTCCATAAGGCTCTCCTGCCGGCGGACCCCGGCGGTCGAGGTGCTCGGGTATGAAATTCCGGTCGGAACGCAGCGGATCGGCCGCCGAACGAAACCGACACCCGCGGCGAACCTGATCGACCCCGACCGGTTACGATCTTAATATAGGCAGCAACGCCCTAATCGACCAGGAGGAAGGCCCGCCATGACCGAAACCAAGGAGGTCGAGGGCCGCAAGCCGCGGCTCGTCGGCATCAACCATGTCGCTATCGAGGTCGGCGACATCGATGAGGCGCTGGCCTTTTACGGCTGTATTTTCGATTTCACATTGCGGGCCAAGCGCCCCGGCAACGCCTTTATCGAGCTCGGCGACCAGTTCATCAACATGATGCAGACCACCTCGCCGCACGAGGATGCGCGGCGTCATTTCGGTCTCGTCGTCGACGACCGGTCGAGTGTTCGGGCACGGGTCGAGGCTGCGGGCGCCAAGCTGCTGCCGGGGCCGTTTCTCGATTTTCTCGATCCTTGGGGCAACCGCGTCGAGGTCATCGAATATTCGAACATCCAGTTCACCAAGGCGCCGCAGGTGTTGCGCGCAATGGGCTTCGACCTCGACAAGAACGAGCGCGCGCAGGCCGAGCTCGCCGAAAAGGGGATGGCCTCGTAGCGACGCTTTCCAACGCTCGACACCGAGGAGGAGCCGTCATGGCCAAAGGTCTGCTGATTGCGGCGTTCGATTTTACCGGAGCCGCCGAGGATGAATTCAACGATTGGTACGATCTCGAGCACATTCCCGAGCGCGAGAGCGTCCCCGGATTTTTGACCTGCCGGCGCTGGATCGGCGCCGGCGACCCGAAGCAGTCGGTGGCGCTCTACGACCTCGCCGGCCTCGCCGTGCTGCAGAGCGCCGCCTACCGCGCGATCGGCGGCGAGAATTTGTCGCCTTGGTCAAAGCGGGTGACCGCGAAGTGCCGGCGCCTCTTGCGCTTCGAGGGCGAAGAAATCCTGCTCGGCGAAAACGCCGCGCCGGATGCCGAGGGCTTGCTGCTGGTCGGGATGACGCCGGCGCCCGAGATCGAGACCGAATTCAACGCCTGGTACGACACCGAGCACGTGCCGGCGCTCGCTCGCGTGCCGGGCGTCTTGTCTGCGCGCCGCTTCCGGGCCGCCGCCGGCAACCCGGAATACGTAGCACTTTATCATCTGACAGCGCCGGAGGTGCCCGGCGGCGCCGAATGGAAGCGGGCCAGCGAGGCCAGCGCGATGCCCGACCGGATCCGCCCGCAGATTACCAACCGGCTGCGCCTCCTCTGCCGCCGATACCGGCGGTCGGCTTAGCGTCGTCCGCCATGCGGTACGAGCTTTATTACTGGGGCGGGATTCAGGGGCGCGGCGAGCTTGTCCGCTTGGCGCTGGAGGAAGCCGGCGCCGAATATGTCGATGTCGCGCGCGAAGCGGGCGGCGACGGCGGGATGATGCAGCTTCTCGATGGCGAGGAGATCGAGCGCCCGCCCTTTGCACCGCCGTTTTTGCGCGCGGGGAAGCTCGTCATCGCGCAGACCGCGAACATCCTCGCATATCTCGGCGCGCACCACCGGCTGGCGCCGACCGCGGAGGCCGGCCGGGTCTGGGCGCACCAGCTGCAATTGACGATCGCCGATCTGGTGGACGAGGCCCACGACACCCACCACCCGATCGCCAGCAGCCTCTATTACGAAGACCAGCGCAGCGAAGCCAAAGCCCGCGCCGCCGATTTTCTGCGCTCGCGCGCGCCGAAATATCTCGGCTATTTCGAGCGGGTGCTGGCGCGCAACCCGTCGGGCGACCGCCACCTCGTCGGCGCGCGGCTGTCCTATCCCGATTTGTCGCTGTTTCAGGTGGTCGCGGGATTGCGCTACGCCTTCCCGCGCGCGATGGCCGGGCTCGAAGCCCGCCAGCCCCGAATTGTCGCCTTGCACGACCGGGTCGCGGCGCGACCGCGCGTCGCCACTTATCTCGCCTCGAACCGGCGGATAGCATTCAACGAGCACGGCATCTTCCGCCATTACCCGGAGCTCGACAGCGCGGCTTAGCCTAATCTAGAGCAAGATCCGATCAGGTTGCATCAGCCCGTCAGCCCCCCTCAGCCTTCCCTCTCCCCCAATTGGGGGAGAGGGTGGAAGGGTTGGCGAGGCGAAGCCGAGCCTTACCCGAAGCTGGGTGAGGGGGGCTCTACCTAATCGGATCATGGTCTAGTGGTACCAATCTGACATTTGACGCCCACGCCCCTCTCTCTCGTCGTGCCCGCTTTCGAGCGTGTGAAGAAATTGCTCTTTCCAAGAAACGTCATTCCGGGGCGGCCCGAAGAGCCTGCCCCCGTGTTCCCGCCAGGGGCAGGCTCTGGCTTGAACAGGGGGCCGAGCCCGGAACCCAAGAACACCTGAATTTCCAATATGTTCGACGTCCGGTGTTCATAGGTTCCGGGCTCGCGGCCCTTCGACAGGCTCAGGAGTGCCCGCGCCCCGGAATGACAACGTTTGGCATTTTTTCCGCGCTCTTTCGCGGGGGCAACGAACAGAAGATGGTAGGAGCCATCTGTCTGGTTTGCACCACTAGAGCATGATGCGATCATGGTTGTTGGGCACCGTCGAGGCCAGCCGCACGGCTGCCAGGCACTCCATCCGGGGACAGCGAGCGGCCTCCGCTTTGGCTTATGATGCCACCCGATAGCGATCGACCGTCGCCCGGTTGAAGGCGAGGCCGAGACCGGGGCGGTCGGAGAGCACGATCTCACCGCTCTTGGCATCGAGCTCGGCGATGCCGTCGAACAGCTTCAGCATCCAGCCCATGTATTCGACGGTCAGCCCGTTCGGCGCCGCGGCGATCAGGTGCGCGTGGATCTCGGGGATGACGTGGCTGACGACCGGCAAGTTGAAGGCTTCGGCCATGCCGGCGATCTTGAGCCACGGTGTCACCCCGCCGGCGCGAATGAGGTCGATCATCACGTAATCGACCGACCGCGCCTCGATCATATGGCGGAACGGCACGATGCCGTAGACCAGCTCGCCGCCGCAGATCGGCGTCGCGAGCGCCGCATTGACCCGGGCGATGCCGGCGTAATCGTCATGCGTCGTCACGTCTTCGAGCCAGAACAGACCCACGCCCGCATCCTCGACCCGCCGGCCGATATCGATCGCCTGCTCCGGCCGCCAGCGCTGGTTGATGTCGCACATCAATTTGATGTCGGGGCCGAGCGCCTCGCGGAGCTTGACGGCGCGCTCGACCTCTTTTGCCGGAGTCGTGTCGCCGGGCAGGGCGAGCTGCATCTTGGCCGCGCGAAAGCCCTTCTCCTTGAGCTTTCCAGCCGCCGTCACGACCTGGTCGAGCGCCAGATTGCGCCGCAGCGCGCCGCTCGCATAGGTGGCGATGCGCTGATGCGCGCCGCCGAGCAATTTCCACAACGGCAGCCCCAGCGCCTTGCCGCGGATGTCCCACAACGCGATGTCGATCGCCGAGAGCGCCAGCGTGAACATGCCGGCCGGGCCGGCGCCGCCGGCGGCATTGCGCAGCTTGGCGCCGATCGCCTCGACCCGGTGCGGATCCTCGCCGATCACCAGCGCCCCCAGATCATCGACCGCGCGCTTCAGCGCGGCGGTGATGGCGCCGCCGTAAAAAGTGACCGCCAGCCCTTCGATGCCGTCATCGGTGCCGATCTCGACGATGACGATCGGCCGCGCCGCATCCGGGTTCTCCGGCGTGTCGGCCAGCGGGTCGGATTCGGGCAGCAGCAGAATCTGCGAGCGGATGCTCGATATCCTCATCGGGTCACCATGGTGTTCGGTTTTGGCTAGGCGATCAGCGCGGGCGCTTGCGGCACGGTCTTCCAGAATAGGGCGTCATGGCCGAAAAAGATCCGGGCGCCGGCCGCCTCGCGGCGGGCGAGACCGGCGAGCGAGGCAAGCATCGCCATGCGGTCGTGAACGCGTTGCGGCAAGCGCCGCTCGCGCAAGGTCCGGCAGAAATAGCAGGCATCGGCAGCGAGGACGATTTCCCCCGAAGCGAGCCGCAATTTGAGCGACTGGTGCCCCGGCGTGTGGCCGTAGGTCGGCAGGCAGACGACGCTGCCGTCACCAAACAAATCGTGCTCGCCGTCGATCAGAATGACCCTGTGCCCGAGATCGAAATCGGCCCGGTTGAAACCGTTCGCCGCCGCGAGGTCGGGGTCGCGTCCCGCTTCCCATTCCCGCCGCTGAACCACCAAGGATGCGTTGGGCATTAGCGCGTTGCCGCCGGCATGGTCGAAATGGAGATGCGAATTGACGACGACGTCGATCCGCGCCGGGTCGCGGCCGATCGCTTCGAGATGCGCGCCGATGTCTTCGCCGGGCCGGTAGTCGAACGAGAAGAGGCCGGCGAGCCGCTGTCCGACGCGCCCTTCGGGGTCGTGCTGGCAATCGGGATGCATGCCGGTGTCGAACAGCGCCGTCCCCTTGGGATGCTCGATCAGATAGGCCGGGATCGGCAATTCGACACGGCCTTCGCCGCCTTCCATCAGCCGCCCGAGATCGCCGTTCAGCCGGCCGCAGGTAAAGGCGAAGAGCTTGACGGCCATGTCCGCCCCCCTGTGGCCCGATTCAGGCGATGCGGTAGCGGTCGATCGTGGAGCGGGCGAATTTGAGGCCGAGGCCGGGTGCCGTCGGCATCAGAAGCTCGCCGTTCTGCTGGAGCGGCACCTCCTCGAACAGCGGCATCAGCCACGGCATGTATTCGACGGTCAGCCCGTTCGGGATCGCGCCGACCAGGTGGACATGCACTTCGGGGATCAGATGGCTGACCACCGGCAGGTTGAACGCCTCGGCCATGCCGGCGACCTTCATCCATTGGGTGACGCCGCCGACCCTGACGAGGTCGATCATCACGACATCGACCGAGCGGGCTTCGACCATGTGGCGGAACGGGACGATCCCCCACAGATATTCGCCGCCGCAGACCGGTGTCGACAACGCCGCAGCGATGCGGGCAAGGCCGGCGAAATCATCGGCGGTGGTCACGTCCTCGAGCCAGGACAACCCGACGCCCTCATCCTCGACCCGCCGGCCGATGTCGATCGCCTGCTCCGGACGCCAGCGCTGGTTGATGTCGCACATCAATTTGATGTCGGGGCCGATCGCGTCCCTCATCCGGCGCATGCGCTCGACCTCCTTTGCCGGTGTCGTCTCGCCGGGGAGCGCCAGCTGCGTCTTCATCTCGCGCCAGCCGCGGTCCTTGAGCGTGGCGGCGGCCTGGACCACGCGGTCGAGCGAAAGGCCGCGCATCAAAGCGCCGCTGGCGTAGGTCGGGACCCGGTCGCGCGCACCGCCGAGCAATTTCCACAACGGCAGGTCCATCGACTTGGCGCGCAAATCCCACAGCGCCGTGTCGATCGCCGAATGCGCCAGGTTGAAGATGCCGCCCGGCCCGGCCGAGCCCGCCGCAGCGCGCAGCTTTGCCGCGACCAACTCGACCCGCACCGGGTCCTCGCCGATGGCGAGCGCCCCCAATTCCTCGACTGCGCGCTTCAGGCTCCCCGTCAGCGCACCGCCAAAATAGGTGGCGCCAACGCCGACCGCCCCGTCGTCGGTCTCGATTTCGAGGGTGACGATCGGCCTTGTGCCGTCCGGGTTTTCCGCAGCACCGGCGAGCGGCTCGTCGGCCGGCAATGCGACGATGTTGGAACGGATGCCGGTAACCTTCATCGGGCGGTCCTTATGCGGTTCGACGGGACGGGCGGCGACAGAGTTGCACCGCTCGCCGTGCAAGAAAAGCGGGTTGGCAAGAAAAGCGGGTTGGTGTGCCCCCTCAACCCGGCGGCGCGGCCAGGCTCACGGCCTCGGGCTCCCGACACGGCGCCAGCAGTTGAGCGATGTCCTCCGATGGCAGGACCGGCCTTTCGCTGTGGCGAAAGCATGATGCGGCGCGGCGCGGGTCGATGCGATAGAGCGGCGGCCGGGCGGTCGCGCATCGCGGCACGGCGATCGGGCAACGACCGGCGAAATTGCAACCCTGGTCCGGCAGCCCGGCTTCGTCGGATCCTGCTGCGTTCGGCCCCGCTGCGTTCGGCCCCGCTGCGTTCGGCCCCGCTGGCACATTCCAGTCGCGCACCGTGCTGACGCGCGGTATCGCCGCGACAAGGAGCTGCGTGTACGGATGCTGCGGTGCTTTCACCACCAGCTCGACATCGCCGGCCTCCACCACCGAGGCGCGAAAGAGGACGAGGATCGTGTCGGCGATCTGATAGGCGGTGGCGAGGTCGTGGGTAATATAGAGAATCGCGATGCCGAGCTCCTCGTTGAGCTTCTTCAAGCTGCCGAGGATGGTGGCGCGCAGCGACGCGTCGACCATCGATACCGGCTCGTCGGCGACGATCAGCCGCGGGCGCAGCAACAACGCCCGCGCCACCATGATGCGCTGGCGCTGCCCCCCCGACAGCTGGTGCGGATAGCGGCCGAGGATCTCCTCGGGACGCAGGCCGACGGTGCGCAGCGCCTCTTCGATCACGACGCGCCCCGCCGCCCGTGTCGCCGTCAACGCGAATTTGCGCACCGGCGTCGTCAGCACGTGGTCCACCCGGTAGAACGGGTTATAGACCGCGTACGGGTCTTGGAAGATCGCCTGCACCTCGCGGCGGAATTCCCGGCGCTGCCCGGCGGAGAGGCTCGGCAATGGCCGCCCGCGATAGCGGACCACACCCGCGCTGGGCTCGGTCAGGCCGAGCAGCAGCCGGGCCAGGGTGGTCTTGCCGCTGCCGCTCTCGCCAACCACCGCGGTGATCCCGGGCCGCGCCATATCGACGACATAAGAAAAATCGTCGAGCGCCAGCTGCCGCCTGCGCCCGAGCATGCCGCCGGTGAAATGCTTCGAGACACGGCACAGCTCGAGCAGCGGCGTCATGCGAGGTGGCACGCGACAGTGGCGCCGTCGCCGATCGGGCGCTGAACGGGCCTTTCATCGCGGCAGCGCGCGACTGCCAACGGGCAGCGGGGGTGGAAGGCGCAACCAGGCGGCGGTGCGCGCAGATCGGGCGCCAGACCCGGAATCCCCTGCAGCTCGCCTTTTCGGCTCAACGAGGGCAGGCTGTCGATCAGCAGCCGCGTATAGGGATGACGCGGTGCCGCGATGATGTCGCCGATCGGCGCCACCTCGACCAGCCGGCCGGCATACATGATGCCGAGCCGATCGACGAATTGCGCCATCAGGCCCATGTCGTGACCGATCAGGATCACCGCCGCGCCGAGCTCGGCCTGCACCCGGCCGAGCGTATCCATGACCTGGCGCTGAACCACGACGTCGAGCGCGCTGGTCGGCTCGTCGGCGATGATCACGCGCGGCCTGAGCGAGATTGCGACCGCGATGCAGGCGCGCTGCTTCATACCGCCGGACAGCTCATGCGGGTATTTGTCGGCGGTCTGCGGCGACAATCCGACCTGGGCCAGCAGGCTTCGCACCCGGCGGCCGGTCTCGCGCCGCGACAGGCGCTCACCGTGGTCCACCAGCGCGTCGCGGATCTGATCGCGAATGCGCGCCACCGGGTTGAGCGAGTTCATCGAGCCTTGCGGGACCATCGCGATGCCGGCGAGCCGCAGCCTGCGCATCGCGTCGTCGCTCAGCCCCGACACGGCGAGGTCGTCGAGCCAGACCTCCCCCGCCTCGATCCGGCCCGGCGGCTTGACCATGCGCAGAATGGCGAGCGCCATCGTCGATTTGCCCGATCCCGACTCGCCCGCCAGGCCAAAGCGTTCGCCCGGGCGCAGCGAGAAGCTGACCCCGTCCACGGCGCGCACCGGGCCGAGCGGATGGTCGTAGACGACGCGCAGGCCTTCGACACGCAGGATATCCGTGCTCACGCCGATCGCCGCAGACGCGGATTGGCGATCTCGTCGAGACCGGCGGTCAGAAAAAACAACCCTAGAAACACCATGATGATGACGACCAGCGGAGCGGTCCACCACCACCACCAGCCATTGACGATGGCGGCATTGAAATTGACCCAATAGAGCGTCATGCCGAGGGTCGGAGCCTCGACCGGCCCCAAACCCAGCACTTCGAGCCCGACCGAGGCGAGGATCGCCGCCGACACGCTGCTGACGAGGGTGGCGGCGAGGTAGGGCAGGAGGTTCGGCATCAGCTCGCGGAAGATGATCTCGGGCCCGCTCATGCCATTGAGCCTGGCGATCTCCACATAGCCGCGTTCGCGCAAGGTGAGAACCTGGGAGCGGATTGTGCGGGTCGGGGTCAGCCAGGCGAGCGAGGCGATGATGATCGCCATCTGGTTGACCGTCAGGCTGCCCTTCAACGACACCGCGAGGATGATCAGGATCAGCAATTGCGGGACCGTCAAGCCGATATCGGCGATGCTGCGAATGAGCGTGTCCGCCCAGCCGCGATAATAGGCGGCGGTGAAGGCGAGGACGGCGCCGACGCCGACGCCGATAAACCCGGCGACAAAGCCGATGCGCAGGGTCAGCGGCGTGCCCGCGACCATCACCGCCAGGAGGTCGCGGCCCTGCCGGTCGGTGCCGAACGGATAATCCCAGGAGGGCGGCTGCAGCGTCGGCGCCGACAGCGGCTGGGCGTTGGCGGTATCGACCGTCAAGCCGCCGACCACTATGAATAGCAGCAGGATCCCGAGCAATGTCAGCCCGGCGACCAGCGAAGGGTTGCGCCGCAAATAACCCAGCATCGCGGTCAGCCGCGATGATACGAAATGCGGGGATCGAGCCAAGGATAGGCCACGTCGAGCAAAAAGGTCGCAAAGCCGAGGGCCACGATCACCGTAAACACGATCCCCTGGATCAGAAAGAAATCATTCTCCTCGATCGCCTGGAACAACAGCGCGCCGATGCCCGGATAGCCGAAGATCGCCTCGACCAATACCGCGCCGGACAGGATCTGCCCCAAAGCCAGCGCCAGACCGGTAGTCTGCGGCAGGATCGCGTTACGCATGCAGTAACGACTGAAGATCGTCGCGCTGCGCAGCCCCTTGGCCTCGGCGAAGGTGACGTAATCTTCGCCCATCGTCGTGACCATCATGCCGCGCATCGCGAGCGCCCAGCCGCCGACCGAGACCAAGACGATCGACAGCGCCGGCAAGACGGCATGGCGCGCCACGTCGAGGATAAAGGACCAGCTCCAGGCCGGGGCAGCGCCGGCGCTGTAGCCGCCGAAGATCGGCAGCCACTGCAGCTCAAAGGCAAGCACCCAGCTCAGCACCAGCCCGAGCAGAAAGAACGGGATCGCATGCAGCGCCCATAATGGCGGCATCAGCCAGCGCATCCAGCGCGGCGCGCGCGGCCAGGCCAAGAGCGCGCCCAATATCGTGCCGGCGGCGAACGAGAACAGCGTGGTCAGCCCGAGCAGGCCGATCGTCCACGGCAAGGCCTCGCCGATCATGCCGACGACGGTGCGCGGATAATTGGCGATCGAATAGTTCAAATCACCCCGCGACACCTCCCTGAGGTAGGTGAGGTATTGGCGCCACAGCGGCTTGTCCAGGCCGAACCGGCGCTGGTATTCTTTGACCATGTCCTCGATGCCGGCATGGACGTAGCCGCCGAGGGAGGCCTCTTCGAGCAGCTTGGTGCGCACCGGGTCTTGCCCGGACAATTTGGGCAGAAAAAAGTTTAGCGTCGCCGCCAGCCAGACGATCAGCAAAAACACCCCGAAGCGTTTGACGATATAAACGGCGCGCATCTCACGACGGCTGCACGTGCCACAGCACGATCGGGAAAGTGAGGTGCCAGGAAGCGCCGTTGACGTAAGAGTCTTCTTCGGTCGGAAATTTCTCCCAATAGGTCGTATTGAACGGAATGCGATGGTAGTTCTGCACCAGTTGAATATCTGGTAGTTCCGGCAGCCAGATTTCCATCGCAGAGCGGAACAGTTTTTTCAGCTTATCGACGTCTTTCGGATCAGTAATGTAGACTTCATCTACGATCTTGTCGAAGTCCTCATTCTTCCAATGGCTAAAATTTACCGCATGCGCGCCGGGCACGGCGATGCTTTGGCTCTGATAGAGGCGCAATGTGTCATAGGGCTCGCTGATGCTGCCGCCATGGCCGTAGATCGAGCCGACATACTGCCCCTTCTGGAACCGGTCATTGAAATCGGGTGGCAAGGTCAGGCTGGCCGCGACGCCGTGGCGGCGCAAGATTTGCGCCAACACCGGCCCCATCGCCGGGCCGGATGCGCCAAAGCCGATGATCTCGAGGGTAAATGGCTTGCCGTCCGGCGTCTCCCACATGCCGTCGTGCTTTTTGAACCCTTTCGCAGCGAGCAATGCGTCGCCCTTTTTGGGATTGAACTCAAGCGTGTCGTATTTTTTGAGCAGGTCCTTGACCGCGTCGAAATACGGCAGCAGCGCCTTGTAGGGCGGCATCGGCAGGGACGAAACCGTATCGGCGCCGAGATAGCCGACCTCGATGACCTGCTTGCGGTCGACATAGTGGCTGAGCGCCCAGCGCACGTCCTTGTCGTCGAACGGCTTGACCGAGTTGTTGACGTAGAGCGAGATCGGCCACCAATCGACATAGCCCCAAGGGGGCTTTTGCCCCGAATACGAGGTGATCTTCGGGTTTTGCCGGATCAAGGTCGGGAAGGTGGCCGGCTGCAACGGCCCGCCGAAATCGGCATGATTGGTGATCTGCGCCTGCGCCGTGTTCTGCTCGTTGACGGTCGGCAGCCAGATATTGCGCTCGACCTGCGGCATCGGAGCGAGCTTCTGCTCCGCCGCCCACCAAGTGGCGCGCCGCGCGAACACCTTCTGCTGCAGCGAGGATTCGGCCACCCGCCAAGGCCCGGTCGTGACCGGCCAACCCTTGGCGATGTCGAAATGCTTAAAGCTCGTCCAGTCCTGTCCCTGGAAAATGTGCTTCGGAACGATATAGATGCCGATGTCGTATTTGTAGGCGGCGAAGGAAAAAAACCGAGGAGACGGGATCTTGAATTTCAGCACCGCAGTGTTGGGGTCGGTGGCAGCGGCCTCGTCCAGCGCCTGATTGACGTCGATCCCCCATTTCACCTTGGGACCGAGATCGCGCAAGCTGTTCATCGTGTAGGCGACATCTTCGGCGCTGAACGGGGTGCCGTCGCTCCATTTGATCCCCTGCCGCGTCTTGATTGTCAGCTGCTTGAAATCCGGCGTGAATTCATAGCTTTCCGCCAGCCACATATACCATTTGTCGGCAAAGGCGCTGTAATAGGCGAGCGGCTCGTAGATCAGGTTCGGCCCGTTCTGATGGTTGGCGCCGATCGCATACGGGTTCCACAGCTCGTAATCGACCCATCTTCCGTCGCGGCTGTTGATGCCGATCAGGATCAAGGTGCGGTTGCGCGGCACGTCGGCGCTCTGGGCATGACCGGTCCCGGCCGGCAGCATCACCGACGCGGCGGCCGCCATTCCGCCCTTCAGCACCTCGCGCCGACCGGTGTTCCACCGCGTTGTCGCGCCCGTCATCGCCGTCTCTCCCTGCCCGCTCTTCGGTTGCGGCTGGTTGTGCGGCCAAACCCGTCGCGCCGCAAGTCTCGGCGCGCAGGCCGGCCGTTCCGAACCGGCATCCGCAGCGGCAAATCGCGGTCGCCGCGGGCAAAGGGCGAGCGCAGCCGAGAGACCGGGCGCCGGCGTCTACAACGAGCTCAACGGCGCAACTGCTCGGCCTTCTATCGGCGCGAGATCGCGATCAGTTGCGATAGCTCGGGTCGAGCCGGTCGGCGAGCCGCAGCAGGGCCGGCCATTCGCGCTGGCCGCCGAGCCGCGGATTGTTGACCGCATTGGAGAATTGCGCAGCCTGGCGCTCGCAGGTGTCGGGCGACGGCACCACCATCTTGGCGCCGGCAGCGACCGCGGCCATGATCTTCAATTGCGCCTCGGCCGAGCGCTCGAAATGGTAGGTCGAGGAGAACGCCTCGGCGACGTTGCGTCCGGTCGCCAGAAGCCCGTGGTTACGCAGCACCAGCACCGGATGGTTGCCGATCGACTGCTGCAGCCGCTCGCGCTCGTCGAGGTCGAGCGAGACACCCTCGTAGTCATGGTAGCCGAGTCGGTTGTAGAAGCGCATCGCCCATTGCGAGAGCGGCAACAGCCCTTCGTCGAGCGCGCCGACCGCGATATCGGCCTCGGTATGGGTGTGGATCACGCATTCGACATCGGGCCGGCCGAGATAAATGGCGCTGTGGATCACATAGCCGGCACGGTTCGCCTCGTAGGGCGCGGGCTCGACGAGGTTGCCGTCGAGATCCATCTTCAGGAGGTTCGAGGCGGTGATCTCGTCGAACATCAGCCCCATCGGGTTGATCAGGAAATGTCCGGGCTCACCCGGCACCCGCGCCGAATTGTGGGTCAGGATCAAATCGTCCCAGCCGAAATGATGGAGGAGGCGATAGCAGGCGGCGAGATCGACCCGCACCGCCCACTCCTCCGGGCCGATATGCGCCGGCCGGTGCGAGACGTTCTTTTCGAGCGTGTCCATCCTGATCTCCCTCTCTCGTAGGATGGGTCGAGCATAGCGAAACCGATCGCCCGAACGGCATGCAATTATCGATGGGTTTCGCCGCGCTCAACCATCCTACGGTACGAGCCGGTCAAGCGGGCGCGTCGATGTCGTCAGCCGTCCCCAGAGATAGGGCAGGATGCCGATCGCGATGCAGCCGGGGCCGAGGATGTTGGTGACGAGGTTGAAAGTCGGCATGCTGTATACGGCAACGCCGAAGCAAAAAACGACGCCGAGCAACGGCCAGGCGAGCAAAAAAACGAATTTGCCGATGCCGGTCAGCGCCGCGGTGCGAAAATACCAGACGCAGGCGAGACCGGCGAGCCCGTAATAGAACGCGACCTGAAACCCGACGGCGTTGATCGCAGCGTCGATCACGGCCTTGATGCCGTGCAGATACAGCGATCCGAACAAGAGGAAGAGGCCGAGCAGAGTGATCAACAGCGTCGCTACCCACGGCGTGCGATAGACCGGATGGAGCCGGCCATAGCGTGGATGCAGCGTCCGGTCGCGGCTCATCGAGAACAGCGTCCGGGTGAACTGCAGGATCGAGGTTTCGAGCGTGCCGATCGTGCTCGTCATGACGGCGACGACGGCGAGGTAATCCCAAGGATGCGGCAATAGCTTTTGCGCCACGGCCGAGACGATGTTGATGCCGGCCCGGTCGATTTCCGCATCGCTCAAGAGATGCAGCGTCAGCGCGCTAAAGCCGACGAGCAGCAAGACGACGATTACGACCGCGACGATGCTGCCGGTCCCCGCGATGCGCGCGCCGTCGCGGGTTTCCTCGTTCAAATTGGCGGTAACGTCCCAGCCGCTGACGGCAAAGAGCGCGCTGACGGCGCCGCCGGCGAAGAGCGCCGGGGTAAACCCCGCCCCGGTAAACCAGGCGGCGGCAACGGCGTGCGCCGGCGGCAGGGTCGGACCCAGCGCGGCAATCGCGAAAAAGAGCGCCAGCACACCGACTTCAATGAGCGTGAACCCGACCTGCACATAGCTGCTCAGCTTGATCCCCTTGGCGACGACAGCGCCGATCGCCACCAGCCACAGGGCGGCCGTCAAGGTTACCGCGGTCTGGTTGTCGGCAAGACCGGGAGCCGCGAGCTGCAATGTCGCAGCGGCGGCGGGAAAGGTGCCGGCGACCATAAAGACGACCGAGCTGACGATCTGCGCCCAGCCGGCAAAGAAGCCGAGAGCCGGGCAGAAAATCGCCCCGACCCAGGCATAGGAGGCGCCCGCATTGACCGTCATGCGGTTGAGGTGTCGGAAGGCGAGGACGATGCCGGCCATGATCAGGCCGCAATAGAGAAGGCTCGCCGGCGCCAACACGCCGACGGCGGCAACCAAGACCGCGGTGCTCGCCGCCACGCTATAGGCGGGCCCGCTCCCGGCGACCCCCATGATCACCGCTTCGCCAAAACCGAGCGCCCCGGCGCGAAGCCCCGGCGCCTGGGCGGCGGCGGCGACCAGATTTTTGTCGGGCCGGGTCACATCCCAACCCTGGCCATAGAGCACACCGGCCTGCGCAGTTTGCATCGCCAGGCAAGGGGCGTTTCGTTCACGGCCAGTTTTCGCCACAGCGAATATTCTTGACCAGCCGGCTTTTTCTGCTGTAGCATTTTTTCGATGGCAATCACGTTCGATCCTGCGAAGAACGCGAGGAACATTGCCGAGCGCGGGCTGTCATTCGAGAGAGTGGCCGATTTCGAGTGGGCAACGGCGGTGGTCATAGAGGATCGCCGGCACGATTATGGCGAACCGCGCCTGCGGGTCATGGCGCGCCTCGACGGCCGTCTCCATGCGGCGGTGGTGACGCCACGCGGCGAGGATTTGCGGGTCATCAGCTTTCGCCGGGCAAACAGACGAGAGGTGCGATTATATGAGAAAAAAGATCAGCGATAGCCGGGCATCGCGGCCGGACGACGACAACCCGGAATGGACGAGCAAGGAATTCGCCGCGGCACGGCCCGCAACGGAAGTGCTGCCCGAATACATTGGCGAAACGGCGACGCAGAGCCTGATCCCTCGCGCGCGCGGCCGGCCGCAGAAGCCGGCCAAGAAGGTCAACCAGACGTTGCGCCTTGACCCCGATGTGCTCGAAGCTTATCGGCGGCAGGGCAAAGGCTGGCAAAGGCGTATCAATGAGGTGTTGCGCCGGCACATGCCGGAGTCCTCGGGAGGTGGCCCGGTGGACGCCAACTCGTAGGGGGCGCTTGGGCGAAATATCGGGACTTATGATCGAACGGCATCGCTCTCAATTAAAAAATCACCGAGGGGTCTCGCCGCTTTTCTTGAATTGCATTGAAGGCACGCAGTCTTGAGGTTTTCCGCGCTGTTATCGCCCCCCTCACTTACGGGCGTAATATGATCGAGCGTTGCCGTGAACCGCGTTAACTGCTTGTCACAGTAAGTGCATTTATACGAGTCACGCTCGAAAATTTTGAGGCGGTTTTCACGAATGTTATAGAAATCGATCTCCCGATGATCCACTGTTGCGCTCACGACATTCGTTTGCCTTTCAGCCCGACGCCGCTGGCATACCGGGATCTCCTCGGGCATAAGCACGCGATAGAGCGTGCCCTCACGATTTGGTTCCGCTTCCTGTCGAATTGCCCCTATTGCGGTCAATCCCACGAGTACTTGCCGAACTGTTGCCGAGCTTACCGCATTGTCGGCAGAGTCTCTTCGGGCCTTGCTGCCAGCATATACGGATTTGACGACGCCTGATCGCAACCCATAGGTGCTAGCTCTAATATACGGATTGCCCTGTTCTATAATCGAATGCCGTAACAAGTAAATATAAAATGCTGTCTCATATGGCGTCAGCTCTGGTAATAAAAGATCAACCACATCAGCGATTATATCTGGGAGTTCCAAACCAGAGAGCGTACGAAGCTCAGCGGCGCGCTCAGCTCTACTGATCTCGTTCTCCAAAATCTACAAGAGTGAACGAATTTGCTGAATGGCCCCGCTCACGATGCGTCCTCCGAGATCTCCTCCTTCAACAATAACCGGGCGGCCTAAGAGTTTGACTCACATAACAACGTTTGGCTGTAATGTTCGGCCGAGGCGTCGCATGAGTAGCTTGACGCTGGCGAGAAACAGCCATGCCAGAGCGCTTTCGAGAGTGGCTTTGCAGTCTTTGGCCAGGCGTCGGTTGCGGTTGAGCCAGGCGAAGAGCCTGCCCCGGCGCAGGCCGGGGTACGCTCGACCACCCAGCGTCGCGGCAGGAGGACAAATCCCGCGGCGGCCTCGGAGCGCTTGACGATCTCGATCGTCCATCGGCCGATTTTGTCGAGCCCAGCGGCAAACCCGGCCCCGTTGTAGGCGCCGTCGGCAAAAACATGACGCAGCCAAGGGTAGAGATATCGGGCGCTGCTCAGGACCAGCGGGGCGCCATGGCGATCTTGGATGTCGGCCGGGTGCACCACCGCCGCGACCGTCCGCCACAACCCAGCGTCCCGCCACCGGTAGAAGAACCGCTGCACCGTCGATCTGGGCCCATTCTTGATCGGTCACGTCGCTTGCGTAGCGCAGACCGTCGCGGCGATACTGCGGCTGGGTGGTTTCAGTCCACATCTTGCGACCCTCTCCAGAGCTGACATCTAGAGAGTACCATAAACGACTGAAATCACTCACCTCATTTTGGGTCAAACTCTAAGTCGGGGTGAACATCGGCACCGGGGGGCCGCCGTCGCTGGGCTTGAAGACGAGGCGGACGGGTTGGCCGATCCTGATCTGGTCGAGATCGCAATCGACGATGTTGGTCATCATCGTCGGCCCCTCGGCCAGGGTCACGTAGGCGATCGCGTAGGGGACCGGGCTGCGCCGCATGACGCTGTAGGTATAGATCACCCCGTTGCCCGAAACCTGCTGCAGCGCGGTCTTGTCGCTGAAGCAATTCGGGCAGATCGCCCGCGGATAATAAAACAACGTGCCGCAGGCGTTGCATTTGCCGACCATCAGCTTGCCTTCGGCGGCGGCGTCCCAAAATGCCTTGGTTTCGAGATTGGGCACCGGGGCTTGGATTTTGCGCTCCTGGCTCTGCATGACAGTCACTCCCGTTCCATGATCACGGTCGCGGCCCCATGCCTGGTCCCGAGCGAGCCGCCGGTGCCGTGCGCCAGCGCCAGATCGCAATTCGCCACCTGCACTTTCGGATGCGCCTCGCCGCGCAATTGACGCACCGCCTCGACCACCTTGGTCAACCCGCCGCGGTTCGACGGGTGATTGTTGCACAAGCCGCCGCCATCGGTGTTGAACGGCAATTTGCCGGTGCCCGAGATCAAATTGCCGTCGGAGACGAACCGGCCGCCCTGTCCCTTCTCGCAGAAACCGAGATCCTCGATCTGCATGACGACGGTGATCGTAAAGCTGTCGTAGATCGAGGCGTATTTGATATCGGCGGGCTTGATCCCGGCCTCGGCAAAGGCCGCCGGCCCCGACCACACCGCGCCCGAATAGGTCAGGTCGATCTGCCCGCCCATCTGGTGCTTGGGCGCTTCGCCGGCGCCGATGATCCTGACCAATGGCCGCTTCAGGCTGCGCGCCACCTCGGGGCTGGCGACGATGATCGCGCCGCCGCCGTCGCTGATCACGCAGCAATCGAGCCGGTGCAGCGGGTCGGCGATCATCGGCGAATTGACCACATCCTCGACCGTGACGACGTTGCGCAGCATCGCATGCGGGTTGTATTGCGCATGGTGCGAGGCCGCGACCTTGACCCAGGCGAGCTGCTCGCTGGTCGTGCCGTACTGGTGCATGTGGCGCATCGCGCACATCGCGTACATGTTCGCGGTCGCCGGCGCATAGGGGTTCTCGAACGCGGTCTCGGCCGACTGCGCCGCCGCGGCGCGCGGGGTGGTGCCGGTCGCCACCCCCTCGGTGCGCGGCCTGCCGGCGAGCGTGATCAGCGCTACCCTGCATTTGCCCGCCGCGATCGCCTCGGCCGCGTGGCCGACCTGCAACAGATAGGACGAGCCGCCGGTGTCGGTCGAATCCCAGTGCCGCAATTTGAGCCCGAGATAATCGATCATCGACAAGGCACCCAGACCCGGCGTGTCGCCGGAGGCGCAGAAGTAGCCGTCGATGTCGTTCTTCGTCAGTCCGGCATCGGCGAGCGCGCCCGCGGCACACTCGGCGTGCAATTGAAACAGCGACTTGTCGTCGGCCTTGCGCGTCGGATGCTCGAAAATCCCGACGATATTGGCCTTGCCCTTGATGCTCATCGCCGGCTCATCTCCCCTTCGAGGCAAATGTGTTCTGCGCCGATCGGATACCGTTCCGCACCCGCGGTCAATCCCAGATCGCGCCACGTCGCTTGCGGCGCGTGTCGAGCCGAGGTACTTTGGTCAACTAGACCAAGCTAACCGGTGGGAAGGCTGGATGAGCGAAACTTTCAACCTGTATCAGGCCAAGACGCACCTGTCGCGGCTGGTCGACCGCGCCGCGAATGGCGAGGAAATTGTCATCGCCAAGGCGGGCAAGCCGCGGGCCAAGCTGGTCCCGTTGCGCGATCACATCAAGCCGCGCGAGCCGAAAAACCTGCTGGGACTTAGCTTTATCGCCGACGATTTCGACGATCCGCTGCCGGCGGAGGTGCAATCGGTGTTCGAACCCGATCAGTGAGGCTGCTCCTCGATACGCATATATTTCTGTGGTGGAACGGTCGTCCGCAGTTGATCAGAGCCGCAGTGCGGGATGCGATCATCGATTCCGCCAACGAGATTTACGTCAGCGCTGCTTCGGTCTGGGAAATCGGCATCAAACGCGCACTCGGCAAGCTCGAATTTTCTGGGAAGATTGTCAGAGCGATCCGCGCCCATCGCTTTGAGGTGCTGCCGATCAGCGGCGAACACGCTGAGCGCGCGGCCGAGCTGCCGCGCCACCACGCCGATCCGTTTGACCGGCTTCTCGTCGCACAAGCGGACCTCGAGCGCATGCTTCTCGGCACGCAGGATGCGAAAATCAGACCCTATCCGGTAGCGACGATCGGATTTGGCGAGAGATAAAGCGCATCTCCAAATCTTGACGCTCGGCGGCGCGCGACGCAGGTTCGGACAAATTTTGAGCGAGGTGCCGCATGGGGCCGCTGGCCGGGATCAGGGTGGTGGAGTTGGCCGGCATCGGGCCGGGGCCGATGTGCGCGATGCTGCTCGCCGATCTGGGGGCGACGGTATTGCGCGTCGATAGGAAGGAGCCGAGCGGCCTCGGGGTCCCGCGCCCGCTGCGCTACGATTTGTTGCTGCGCGGCCGCTATTCGTTGCCGCTCGACCTCAAATCGGCAGGCGGGAAGGCGCTGGCGCTGCGCCTCGTCGACGAGGCCGACGCGCTGATCGAAGGCTTTCGCCCCGGTGTTACCGAGCGGCTCGGGCTTGGCCCCGGCGACTGCCTCGCCCGCAACCCGCGGCTTGTCTATGGCCGGGTCACCGGCTGGGGCCAGGAGGGGCCGCTGGCGCAGGCGGCGGGGCACGACATCAACTACATCTCGCTCGCCGGCGCGTTGCACGCCTTCGGCCAGCGCGGCCAGAAGCCGACTCAGCCCTTGAACCTGCTCGGCGATTTCGCCGGTGGTGCCCTCTATCTTGCCTTCGGGCTGGTCTGCGCGATCCTCGAAGCGCGCCAATCTGGCCGCGGCCAGGTGGTCGATGCGGCAATGGTCGATGGCGTGGCCTCGCTGATGACCTCGTTCCATGGCGCCGTCGCCGCCGGGCTCGCCAGCCACGAGCGCGGCACCAGCCACCTCGACGGCGGCGCCCATTTCTATAATGCCTACGAATGCGCCGACGGCCGCTGGATCTCGGTCGCCGCGATCGAGGGCAAGTTCTACGCCGAGCTGTTGCGCCGGCTCGACATCGACCCGGCGACGCTGCCGCCGCAGATGGCGCGCGAGAGCTGGCCCGAGATGCAGGCCGGGCTTGCCGCGCTGTTCAAGACCCGCACCCGCGACGAATGGTGTGACTTGCTCGAAGGGACGGACGCTTGCTTTGCCCCGGTCCTGACCACCGACGAGGCGGCGCTTCATCCGCACAACGTCGCGCGCGGGAGCTATGTCGAGATCGACGGCATCACCCAGCCGGCGCCGGCGCCGCGTTTTAGCCGGACCGTTCCCGACCTGCCGATCCCGCCGCAGCCGAGCGATCCGGAGCTCGCCGAAACCGCCCTGGCGCCCTGGCTGGGCCCCGCCGAGATCGTGGCGCTCAAAGCCGCCGGCACGATCGGCTGAGGCTTCGTCGTGTTGGCCCGGATCGCCCCCGCCGGTCCCGCTGCCGTCGCCGAGGCCGCAAGCCTGTTGCGCGCCGGCCAGCTCGTCGCCTTTCCGACCGAAACCGTCTACGGCCTCGGCGGCGATGCGACCAACGACCGCGCGGTCGCCGGCATCTTCGCCGCCAAGGGCCGGCCGCGCTTCAACCCGCTGATCGTGCATGTCCGCGGATTGGACGAGGCGGAAGCTTTGGCCGTGTTCGACGCGCGTGCCCGGCGGATCGCCCGACACTTTTGGCCGGGGCCGCTGAGCCTGGTATTGCCGCGCCGCGAAACCGCGGGGCTGTCGCTTTTGGCGAGCGCCGGGCTCGACACAGTCGCCGTGCGGGCGCCCGCCCATCCGGTCGCGCAGGCGTTGTTGCAGGCGGCGGACCAGCCGATCGCGGCACCCTCGGCCAACCGCTCGGGGCGGGTGAGCCCGACCGAGGCCGCGCATGTCGCCGAGGAGCTGGGCGAGGCCGTCGCGCTGATCCTCGACGGCGGCCCGACCAGGGTCGGCCTCGAATCGACGGTGCTCGATCTGTCGGGGGAAAAGCCCGTGCTGCTTCGACCGGGCGGAGTTGCGATCGAGCAGCTGATCCTGCTCGTCGGCTCGATCGACGCGCCGCGCGGGGATCGGCCGCGAGCGCCGGGCATGCTGGCGAGCCATTACGCGCCCTCATTGCCGCTGCGGCTGGACGCCGATACCGCGCGCCCAGGCGAGGCGTTGCTTGCCTTCGGCCGCGAGGCGCCGCCCGGCTTTGCCGAAGCGCTGTGGCTGAGCCGCACCGGTGACCTCGTGGAGGCGGCGGCCAACCTGTTCGCGATGCTGCGCCGGCTCGACCGCCCCGGCTTTGCCGGCATCGCGGTGATGCCGATCCCGGAATGCGGCCTCGGCCGGGCGATCAACGACCGGCTGCGCCGCGCCGCGGCACCACGAGGGGTCTGAGAACACGATGGCCGGCGGGTCAGTGCACGTCGTCGGCGCCGGCCTCGCCGGGCTCTCGGCGGCGGTCGCGCTCGCCGCTGCGGACCGGAGGGTCCGGCTCTATGAAGCCGGGCCGCAGGCCGGCGGGCGTTGCCGCTCCTATTTCGATGCCGAGCTCGGCTGCCGCCTCGACAACGGCAACCATCTCCTGCTCGCCGGCAACCGGGCGGCGCTCGGCTATCTGCGGCAGGTGGGCGCGCTCGACACGCTCGAAGGGCCGCACGAGGCGGCGTTCCCATTTATCGATATCGCGAGCGCAGAGCGCTGGACGATCCGGCCCAATCACGGAGTCGTGCCGTGGTGGATCGCCAGCGCTGCGCGACGGGTGCCGAAAACAAAGCCAGCCGATTATCTTAGAGCGTCGAGGCTGCTGTTTGCGGGCACCGAGGCGACGGTCGCCGCGACGCTCGGTCGTGGCAGCCAGCTGTTCCGCGCGTTGTGGGAACCGTTGGCGGTCGCGGCGCTGAACACCAGCGCCGAGCAGGGCTCGGCCCGGCTGTTCGGGCGAGTGCTGATCGAGACATTGGCACGGGGGGCCGCCGCCTGCCGCCCGCTCGTGCCGCGCGACGGGCTGTCGGAGAGCTTTGTCGAGCCCGCGCTCGGGTTTTTGCGCGCGCATGGCGCCGATATCCGATTTGGCGCAAGGTTGCGCGCTCTCAAGCTCGCGGATGGCCAGGTCGGCGAGCTGTTGTTCGACAAAGGCCCGGCGGCGCTCGGGGCCGATGACAGGGTCGTCCTCGCCGTCCCGGCGGCGGTCGCGGCGCGCCTTGTTCCGGAGTTGATCGTGCCTGATACCGCTTCACCGATCGTCAATGCGCATTTTCGCTGTGCGGCGCCGATCGGCTCGCCGCTCTTTGTTGGGATTGTCGGCGGGTCGGCGCAATGGGTGTTTCGCAAGCGCGAGGTGCTGTCGGTGACGGTCAGCGCTGCCGACCGGCTGGTCGATCTCCCGGCGAATGCGCTGCGCGAGCTGCTCTGGCGCGATGTCGTCCTGGCCTACGGTCTGCCGCACGGGACGCCGCCGCCGGCTCGGATCGTCAAGGAGCGGCGCGCGACCTTTCTCGCAAGCCCCGAGGAGCTGCGGCGCCGGCCGCCAGCGGCAACTCGCTGGACGAACCTGATGCTGGCCGGCGACTACACGGATACCGGGCTGCCGGCGACGATCGAGGGTGCGATCCGTTCGGGCGGCGCTGCGGCACGGCATGTCCTCGGCCGTCGGCCAAATCCGTCGCGGCAAAGGCAGGCGCGGCTTGCCCCACGGCAAAGCCTCTCCTGATGAGCCGCGCCGCGCCGGCCTCTGCGTTCGCTGCGTCCGAGCTGGAGACCGCAATCGACCGCGCCGCGCGCTCGCTGCTGGCACGGCAGCACGCCGACGGCCATTGGCAGTTCGAGCTCGAAGCGGATGCGACGATCCCGGCCGAGTTCATGCTGCTGCAGCATTACCTCGACCGGGTCGAGCCCGCGCTCGAGGCGCGGATCGCGGCCTTCCTCAGAGCGACGCAAGCGGAACATGGCGGCTGGCCGCTGTTCTACGGCGGCGATTTCGAGCTCAGCGGCTCGGTCAAGGCGTATTTCGCGCTGAAGGCCGCCGGGGATCCCCCCGAGGCGCCCCATATGACGCGCGCGCGCGAGGCGATCCTGGCGCATGGCGGGGCGCGCCGCTGCAACGTCTTTACCCGCGCTCTTCTCGCGCTCTTCGGCGAGGTGCCGTGGCGAGCGGTGCCGATGATGCCGGTCGAGATCATGCTGTTGCCGCGCTGGTCGCCGTTTCACATCGACAAAGTGTCGTACTGGTCGCGCACCGTCCTGGTGCCGCTCTTGGTGCTGATGGCGCTGCGCCCGCGCGCCCGCAACCCGCAACGGGTGACGATCCCGGAGCTCTTTGTCGAGCCGCCCGAACAGGTGCGCGGCTGGATCACCGGGCCAACCGCGTCGCCATGGTCGCGCGCGTTTGGTCTGCTCGACCGGCTGTTGCGCACCACCGAGCCATTCTTTCCGGCCGGGGCGCGGCGGCGGGCGATCGCCAAGGCGGCGGCGTTCGTCGGCGAGCGCTTGAACGGCGAGGACGGTCTCGGCGGCATCTACCCGGCGATGGCCAACTCGCTGATGATGTACGACTGCCTCGGCTATCCGGCGGACCACCCCTATTGCTTGACCGCGACGGCGGCGATCCGCAAGCTTTTGGTGCTCGACGGCGAGCGCAACTATTGCCAGCCCTGCCTGTCGCCGGTCTGGGATACGGCCCTGGCCTGTCATGCGCTGATGGATGCGGGAGAGGGCGAGCACGGCCCGGCATTGCGCCAGGCGCTCGGCTGGCTCGAGCAAAAGCAGGTGCTGAACATGGTCGGCGACTGGGCCGCCACTCGCCCCGGCCTGCGGCCCGGCGGCTGGGCGTTCCAATACGAGAACCCGTATTATCCCGATGTCGACGACACCGCGGCCGCCGCGCTCGCCCTCGATCGTTTCGATCGCGAAGGCTATCGTGCCGCGGTCGAGCGCGCCGCCGAATGGCTTGTCGGCATGCAGAGCAAAGGCGGCGGCTGGGGCTCCTTTGATGCCGACAACACGCATTATTACCTGAACCACATCCCGTTCGCCGACCACGGCGCCTTGCTCGATCCGCCGACCGCCGATGTCAGCGCCCGCTGCCTCGGCCTCTTCGGGCAGCTCGGCTATTCGGCCGAGCACGCCTGCGTCGCGGGCGCGCTCGCCTTTTTGCGGCACGAGCAGGAGGCCGACGGCAGCTGGTTTGGCCGCTGGGGCACCAACTACATCTATGGCACCTGGTCGGTGCTGGTTGCGCTCCACGGCGCCGGCGCCGATCCCGGCGCGCCGGAAATCCGCCGCGCGGTCGAATGGCTGCTCGCCCGGCAACGAGAGGATGGCGGCTGGGGCGAGGACAGCCGCTCGTATCGGCCGGATGCGCCGCATGGCGAGGCGGCTTACAGCACGGCCTCGCAAACCGCCTGGGCGTTGCTCGGCCTGATGGCCGCGGGCGAGGCCGCCAACCCGGCCGTGGCCCGCGGTATCGCCTATCTGCTGGCAAGCCAAAACGCAAATGGCGAATGGGACGAGCCGTGGTTCACCGCGGTCGGCTTTCCCCGCGTGTTCTACCTGCGCTACCACGGGTATCGAGCTTATTTCCCGCTCTGGGCGCTCGCCCGCTATCGGCGCCTTGGGACCGGGAATTCGCCGCCGGCTCGGCTCGGCATCTGAGCCGGGTTGCTTTTTCCGATGGCGAATCGCCGCAAACGCGAGTAAGGGGTCAGCACAGGCAGGGGGCTCTCGAGCCGGCGCTCACGGCGGCGGTGGCTCGGATGTATGGCCTGCCGATGGCAGGATAGGACCGCGCATGAGCGCCTCTCCAATGACGGTGCTGTGCGCCTCGGGGCTTGCCGCCGAGGCAAAGATCGCGCGTGCCGCCGGTTTCTCGGTCGTGGTCGGCGCCGGCGATCGTGAGCGCACCGAGCGCCTCGTCGATGGCGCGCTGCGGCGGGCGAATTGCCTTGTCAGCTTCGGCATTGCCGGGGCGTTGTCGCCGCAGCTGCGCGCCGGCGACATCATCGTTTCGGGCGAAGTCTTTGCTGCTGACGGCAGCTGGCGGGCGGAGCAACCGTTTCGCGCCGGGATCAGCGCCCTTGCCCGCGACCTCGCCGCCTATGAAGGACCGGTGTTGGGCACCGCAACCATTCTTGCGAGCCTGGCCGAAAAGCGCCGCGCCTGGGCCGAAACCGGCGCGCTCGCCGTCGATCTCGAAAGCGACGTCGTGGCGCGGGCCGCATCGGCCGCCGGAATCCCGTTCATCGTCGTGCGCACGGTTGCCGATGGGCCTCTGCGCGCGCTGCCGCCGGCCGCGCTGATCCCGCTCGCGGCGGACGGCACGCCGCGGCTCGGCCGGGTCATGGCGTCGGTCCTGCGCCGGCCGCGCCAGCTCGCCGCGCTGATCCGCCTCGCCCGCGAAACCCGCTTGGCGTTGGCGGCGCTAAAGATGCCCGCCCAGGCGTTGCACGGCTTACTTGCCACTGCCTAGCCGGGCCATCGCCGCCTCGACATGGCGGGAGAGCACATATTCGGCCGGCCGCTGGCCGTCGAGCGGGATCTCGGGCGCCATCTCTCCTTGCGTGCGGATGCCGCGCAACGCCGCCGCGGCGGCTTTCCACGGATGCCGCACCGAATCGGTGACCGCGGTCGCCTCATAGCCGCTATGGACCATGCAGTCCGCGCATTTCTCGTAATTGCCGGTGCCGTAGGCGTCCCAGTCGGTATCTTCCATCAGCTCCTTGAAGGTCTTGGCATAGCCTTCGCCGAGCAGGTAGCAGGGCCGCTGCCAGCCGAAGAAATTGCGCGTCGGGTTGCCCCAAGGCGTGCAGCGGTATGACTGGTTGCCGGCGAGGAAATCGAGAAACAGGCTCGACTGGTTGAACGACCATTTCCGGCTGCGCCGCGCGAAAATGCCGCGGAACAATTCCTTGGTGCGGCGGCGGTTCAAAAAATGCTCCTGATCGGGCGCACGCTCATAGGCGTAGCCCGGCGAGACCGTGATGCCGTCGATGCCCATGTCGCTGACCTTGTCGAAAAACCGCGCGACGCGCTCGGGCTCGGCGGTGTCGAACAGCGTGGCGTTGATATTGACGCGAAAGCCGCGCGCCTTCGCCATCCCGATCGCCGCCACCGCGCGGTCGTAGACGCCGTCCTGACAGACCGAACGGTCGTGCTCGTCGCGGTCCCCGTCGAGATGGACGGTCCATGCGAAATAGGGGTTGGGCGCAAATTGGTCGATCTTCTTTTCGAGCAGCAGCGCGTTGGTGCAGAGATAGACGAATTTCTTGCGGGCGATGATGCCTTCGCTGATCTTGTCGATGTCACGGTGCAGCAACGGCTCGCCGCCGGCCAGCACGACGATCGGCGCGCCGCATTCGTCGACGGCACCCAGGCATTCCTCGACGCTGAGCCGCTGGTTCAGGATCTTGTCGGGATAATCGATCTTGCCGCAGCCGGCGCAGGCGAGGTTGCAGCGGAACAACGGCTCCAACATCAGCACCAACGGATAGCGCTCGACGCCCTTCAGATGGCGGCCGAGCACATAGGCGCCGACCCGGATTGTTTGACGCAGCGGAATGGTCACTTCAGACCTCTCGTAAGATTATCTGGCGCCCCGGTCTCGGCCGGCCTCGTCGGCGAGCTGCGGTGGCATCCGAAAGCGGACGTTCTCCGTCACGCCGGGCAATTCGGCGAGTTCGACTTCGCCGATTTCGCGCAGCCTTGCGATCAACGCTTCGACCAGCTCTGCCGGGGCCGAAGCGCCGGCAGTGATGCCGACCGCCGAGGCGCCGTCGAGCCAGCGCCGGTCGAGTGCGGCGGCGTCCTCGATCAGATAGCTCGGCACGCCGCTTTCCGCCGCGATCTCTCGCAGCCGGTTCGAGTTCGAGCTGTTCGGCGCGCCGACGACGAGCACGACATCGACGATCTTGGCCAGCTCGCGCGCCGCCCGCTGGCGGTTTTGCGTCGCATAGCAGATGTCCTTGGTGTCCGGGCCGACGATCGTCGGAAAGCGTTGCTTCAGCGCCTCGATGACCGCCCGCGTATCATCGACGCTCAATGTCGTCTGAGTGATAAAGGCCAGCTTGTCGGGATCGGCGACCCGGAGCGCTGCGACTTCCCCGGGCTTTGAGATCAGGTGCACCTTGCCGTCGATCCGCCCCATCGTGCCGACGATCTCCGGATGGCCGGCATGCCCGACCAGAATGATCTCGCGGCCCTGGTTGGCGTAACGCTGGCCCTCGATATGCACTTTCGAAACCAAGGGGCAGGTCGCGTCGATCACCGGCAGGCCGCGGTCGGCGGCGCGCTCCTCGATCGTGCTCGCTACCCCGTGCGCGCTGAAGATCGTGACACTGCCCGGCGGGACCTCGTCGATCTCGTCGACAAAATGCGCCCCCTTGGCGCGCAGCCGCTCGACGACATGGCGGTTGTGAACGATCTCGTGACGCACATAGATCGGCGGCCCATATTTTTCGAGCGCCCGCTCGACGATCTCGATCGCCCGTTCGACCCCGGCGCAGAACCCTCTGGGCTGAGCTAGCACGACCCGCATGATCTCGCCTCGTCCATCAGCACAGGCACGCCCCTCCGGCATCGGTTATGGATATAGGTTGGCCGCGCATCCCTGCCACAACTCCGTTCGCACTGCACGCGCAATCGTGACCGGGGGTTGAAGGGAGCCGGTGAGCCCGACAATCGCTTTGCTGGTCATCATTGTCCCGGCCTGGGCGTCGCTCGTCGCCGCGACGATTTGCACCCTGCGGTTTGCCCGGCAGCCATTGCCGGCGGTCACCGAGCAGCCGCCGATTTCGGTGTTGAAGCCGCTGCATGGCGCGGAGCCGGGCCTTTATCAAAACCTGCGCTCGTTCGCGGAACAGGATTACCCCGCGCTGCAGCTCGTCCTCGGCGTCAACGACCCAGGAGACGGCGCCGTTCCGGTTGTCGCCGGTTTGCGCCGCGATTTGCCGCAGGCTGATGTGGCGTTGGTCGTCAATTCGCGCGTCCATGGCGAGAACCGCAAGGTCTCCAACCTTGAAAACATGCTGCCGGCGGTGCGCCACGGCATCCTGGTTCTTGCCGACAGCGACATGCGAGTGGACCGGGGCTATCTGCGCGCGGTTGCCGCGCCGTTGGGCGATGCGCAGACCGGCATCGTCACGTGCCTTTACCGCGGCGTCTCGACCGGCGGGATCTGGTCGAAATCTGGGTGCGCTGCACATCAATTTCGGATTCTTGCCGAGCGCATTGCTGGCGGCGGCGCTCGGCTTGGGCGGCGGCTGCTTTGGCGCGACGATCGCGTTGCGGCGCGAAATTCTCGACCGGATCGGCGGGTTCGCACGGGTGCATGACGAGCTGGCCGACGACCATCGGCTCGGAGAGGCGGTGCAGGCGCAAGGCCTCGCCGTCGTGCTGTCGCGCTACCTGGTCGATGCGCAGGTGTCGGAGCCGAGCTTCGCCGGATTATGGCGGCACGAGCTGCGTTGGGCGCGGACCGTGCGTTCGATCACGCCCTTGGGGTTTGCCGGGTCGTTTCTCGCGCAGCCGGTAGCGATTGCGGCATTTGGTGTCGCGGCGAGCGGATTGCGCTTGACGCCGTGCATCGTTCTGGCGATCACGCTGGCGCTGAGATGGGCCTCGGCGTGGGTAATCGCCGGCGCGTTGAGGATACCCGTCTCAGGGCTGTGGCTGTTGCCGGCGCGCGACGCCTTGTCGTTTGCCGTGTTCGTCGCCAGCTTTTTCGGCAGGACGGTCTTCTGGCGGGACCAGCATTTCCGCGTCGAGCCGAGCGGACGCATGACCGTCGACGAAAACAAGGCCCACGGAGACAAAGCCCTATGATGAAGACCCTGTTCCTGCACCCGCCCTCGTTCGACGGTTTCGACGGCGGCGCCGGCTCGCGCTACCAGGCGCGCCGCGAGATCCGCTCGTTCTGGTACCCGACCTGGCTCGCCCAGCCGGCCGCGCTGGTGCCGGGCAGCCGGCTCGTCGACGCGCCGCCGGCCCGCCTCGGCCTCGCCGACGTGCTGCCGCTGGCTTCCGATTACGAGCTCCTGGTGCTGCATACCTCGACCCCGTCTTTCGCCTCCGACGTCAAGGTCGCCGAGGCGCTGAAGGATGCGAACCCCCGGCTCAAGATCGGCATGGTCGGCGCCAAGGTCGCGGTCGAGCCGGAACAGAGCCTGAAAGCGTCGGCGGCGCTCGATTTCGTCGCGCGCGAGGAGTTCGATTTCACGATCAAAGAGGTGGCGGAAGGGCGGGATTTCGCGGCGATCGACGGACTTTCCTGGCGCGGCGCCGGCGGCGCTGTCACGCACAATGCCGACCGCGCGGTGCTCGAAGACATGGACCGGCTGCCCTTCGTCACCGAAGTCTACAAGCGCGACCTTCGGGTCGAGGATTATTTCATCGGCTATCTCGACCACCCGTATCTGTCGCTTTACACCGGGCGCGGCTGCCGCTCGAAATGCACCTTTTGCCTGTGGCCGCAGACCGTCGGCGGGCACCGCTACCGGGTGCGCAGCGTCGGCCATGTGATCGAGGAGATCCGCCTGGCAAAGTCGTTGTTTCCACAGGTCAGGGAGTTCTTTTTCGACGATGACACATTTACCGACGACCGGCCGCGGGCCGAGGCAATCGCGCGCGAATTGGGCAAGCTCGGCGTCACCTGGTCGTGCAACGCCAAGGCCAATGTGCCGCGGCCCACGCTCGAAGTGTTGCGCGACAACGGGTTGCGCCTCTTGCTGGTCGGCTATGAATCGGGCAACCAGCAGATTTTGAACAACATCAAAAAGGGCATGCGCATCGACATCGCCCGCCGTTTTACCAAGGATTGCCACGAGCTCGGCATCACGATCCACGGCACGTTCATCCTGGGCCTCCCCGGCGAAACCAAGGAGACGATCGAGGAGACGATCCGCTTTGCCGGCGAGATCGACCCACACACGATCCAGGTCTCGCTCGCCGCGCCCTATCCCGGCACCTATCTGCATCGGCAGGCGATGGAGAACGGCTGGCTCGACACGTCACATGCCGAATTGATCGACGAGCGCGGCGTGCAGATCGCGCCGCTGCATTACCCGCATCTGTCGCATACCGAGATCTTCCAGTCGCTCGACACCTTCTACAAGCGCTTCTATTTCCGTCGCAAAAAGATCGCCGCCCTCGTCGCCGAGATGATCCGCCGCCCGCAAATGATGCGCCGCCGATTGCGCGAGGGCGTCGAATTCTTCCAGTTCCTGCGCCACCGCGAAATGCCCGGCTGAGACGCCACTGCATCACCCACTGGCTTAGTGCATGAATCTAATTGCGGGGCTGATCCGCCGCAGCTACTTTATGTCAAAGCTTGACATCGAGGCGTCATGGCCACCAACGTCCACCTGACCCCGGAGCTTGAGCGTTTTGCTCGCGAATGCATTGCCGAGGGACGCTATAACAACGTCAGCGAGGTCGTCCGTTCCGGATTGCGGCTGTTGCAGGAGTTGGAAGAGCAGCGCCGGTCGTTTACGGCGACGTTGGACGAGGCAGTGGCTGAAGCGGACCGCAACGGCGCCTTTGCGATCGAGGAAGTCATTGCGGAGATGCAGTCGATCATCGATCCCCACGGTAAGTGACGGCGGCCGGATTTTCGCCACGGGCGCGACGCGAGCTCGCGAGGGCGATGCGATGGATTGCCAAGGACAGTCCGTCCGCGGCGCGGTGCTCTCCTCGATGCGGTCGGACATGCCGCGATCCGCATTGGCGATCACCCACAGAGCGGGGTAGCTCGACGAGATTTGACGGGCGGGCCCTACCGCTTCGTAACATTGACAGGGTTTCGGTATTTGATCGTCTATACCGAGAACCAAAGGCCACCCCTGATCGTGCGTATTGTTCACAGCGCCCGGGATTTGCCGCGGCTTCTCCGGGACTTGGTCTAAACAATTTCGGGCATCGAAGCACCAATGACTCTCGATGGCGCGTATCTCGGGTTGCGGGTGCTCGATCTGGGGCAGGGGGTGGCGGCACCCTATTGCGCGATGTTGCTGGCAATGCACGGGGCCGAAGTGGTCAAGCTCGAACCCGTGGGCGGCGACTGGTCGCGAGGGCTCGGCACCCAATACGACGGCCAGCACACCGCAATGTCGGCGCATTACAACCGTGGCAAGAAGAGCCTGGCGCTCGATTTGCGCTCGCCCCCTGCGCGCGAGATCGCGCTCGCCTTGGCTGACCGCGCCGACGTCCTGGTCGAAGGGTTTCGGCCAGGGGTCGCGGCGCGCCTCGGTCTCGGCTATGACGCGCTCCTCGCGCGCAACCCGCGGCTTCTCTACCTCTCGGTCAGCGGCTTTGGCCAGGACGGCCCCTATGCCCAGGTGGCGTGCACCGATTCGGTGGCGCAGGCTTATTCGGGGCTGATGTCGGTCAATCTCGGCAATGACGGGGCGCCGCACCGGCTGGGTGCGATCATCGTCGATACCCTGACCGGGCTTTACGCCGCGCAAGCGCTGGGAGTGGCGCTTTATGCCCGCGAGCGCAGCGGCAAGGGGCAGCGGCTCGAAGTGAGCCTCACCCAATGCGCGGCAGCGATCCTCGGCCACAAGCTCGCCGAGCACATGCTCGAAGGCGGCGCGCCCCGAGCCTTGAACGTGCCGACCGGCGCCTACCGCACGCAGGACGGCTGGATCATGATCGCGCTGATCCGGGAAGCCGATTTCTCTCGTCTCGCCGGCGCGCTGGGCCGGCCCGATCTCGCCGCAGAGCCCCGCTTTGCCGATTTTGCTGCGCGCGCCCGCCATGGCGCGGCGCTCGTCGAAACGATCGGCGCGATCTTTCCGGCCGACACGACCGCGGGCTGGCTCGCCCGGCTGCGCGCCGCCGACATTCTCGCCGACCGGGTCAATGGGTTTGACGACTGGCTCGCCGACCCACATATCGTCGCGACCGCCGGCGCGGTTGCGATCGAGCAGCCCGGCATGGGGCAATTCCGCACACCCCGCACCCCGGGTCTGTCGGCGGCGGCCGATGCGGCGCTTGCCCCGGCCCCGCGCATCGGCGAGCACGGGCGCGCGATCTTGACCGATCTCGGCCTCGACGACGCTGCCGTGGGCCGGCTCGCGGCCAAAGGTGCGCTCCGCCTCCCGGAGGACATATGACCGCCGCCCGCGGGTTTGAGGATCTGCGCGTCGGCGAGCGCTTCGCGCTCCCCAGCCGAACCGTTACCGAGGCGCATTTTTCGCTATTTCAAGCGCTCTCGGCCGACAACCACCCGATCCATTACGACGCCGAATATTGCCGCGCGCGCGGCTATCCGGCGCCGCTCGCGCACGGCCTCCAGATCTTGTGCTTTACCGCGGCCGGCGCGGGAACCTTCGCCCATGCGATCGGCGATGCGCTCTTGGGCTTTATCGAGCAATCGGCGAAATTCCTAAAGCCGGTCCATGCCGGCGACACGCTCTACCCGGTGCTCGAAATCGCCGCGCTGACGCAGCAGCGCACGACCGGCATCGTCACCCTCGCGGTCACTGTGCACAACCAAAAGGGCGAATTGGTGCTGACCGGCGAGCAGAAATACCTGCTGCGGCTGCAGCGCCCGCGGTAATTCGTGGTCTTCCCATCGGATCGGGCCGGCCTCGCCGAGACATTGACGCGCTGTGCGTCGCCGCCGCAAAAAACGCGCTTATTCGGACCCGTCTAGCCTTGACCCAGCACTCGAGCCAGACGGTCAGCGGCATGTTGGCAATCGGTGCGTGAGACGTCGAGATGGGTGACGGCACGCACCGTGCGCACGGCAAAGGCGGAGACCAGCACCCCCAGCTCGGCCGCGCGCTTGACGATGGCCGCCGCGTCGGGCGCGCCCTCGGCCAGATGGAAGATCACGATATTGCTCTGCACCGTGGCGAGATCGAGCGTGACGCCCGGCAAGCCGGCGAGCCGCTCGGCGATCAGCCGGGCATTCGCGTGGTCCTCCGAGAGCCGGTCGAGGTTGTGGTCGAGCGCCCACAGCCCGGCCGCGGCGAGAATTCCGGCCTGGCGCATCGCTCCGCCGAACATGCGCCGCGCGCGATGGGCGCGGGTGATTTCATCCCGCCCTCCGGCCAAGACGCTGCCGACCGGGCAGCCGAGCCCCTTCGACAACGCGACCGAGACGACATCGAAGGGCGCGGCGAGCGCGGCCAGCGACCTGCCGCATGCCGCCGCGGTGTTGAATAGGCGTGCCCCGTCGAGATAAAGGGCAAGGCCGAGCTCGCGCGCCACCTCGCCGATCGCCTCGACTTCATGCTGCGGGAAGACGACTCCGCCTCCGCGGTTGTGGGTGTTCTCGATCGCGACCAAAGTGGTCGGTGGAAAGACGATATGGCCCGGCGGCTTGCAGGCGGCGCTTACCTCCGCGGCGGTGAAGACGCCACCCTCGCCGATCGGGGTGAACTGCACCCCGGAATTGGCGGCACCGGCGCCCAATTCATGCCACACCATATGCGCCTCGTGACCGAGCAGGACCTCGTCGCCGGGCCGGGTCAGGACTTTGAGCGCAATCTGGTTCGCCATTGTCCCGGAGGGCACAAAGAGCGCCGCCGCTTTGCCGAGCAGCCCCGCGATCCGCTCCTGGAGCAGGTTGACCGAGGGGTCTTCGCCGTATTGGTCGTCGCCGACCGGGGCGGCGGCCATTGCCTCGCGCATTCCGGCCGAAGGACGTGTGACGGTGTCCGAACGAAGGTCGATGAGTGTCATCAGGCCGCTCCCCTGCTGCCGCCGCGAGCCCGCTCAACCAATCGTCCCGACCGCAGAAGTCCGACTTGTCGGATCTCGGCGGCGTCGGCGCACGGCGTTTTATCGGGACCGCCGCAACCGGCGCAATGCCGGCGCGGCCGTCGGTGGCCGATCAGTCCTCGCAAAACCGGGTAACCTTAATCTATCCTGCGGCAGACGCGGCGGGCCGCCGCCGCGCCACAGCTGGCAGAGGACTGTGATGAACGGCCCGACACAGGACGAAAAACGCCGGATTCTGGAGGAGCACTACCTGCTCGGGAAACTGAGCAGCAGCGAGATCGATCATCTGCTGAATTATGCGCGGGTCGAAACCTACCCCGCCGGGCGCGAGATCTATGCCAAGGGCTCGCCCGGGCTCAGCATGATGGCAGTGCTGCGCGGGACCGCCAAAATGTGCTCGGTCTCGGCCGAGGGTAAGGAAATCGTTCTGAACATCATTTATCCGGGTGAAATCTTCGGCGAGATCGCTTTGCTCGACGGCAAAGAAAGATCGGCGGATGCGGTGGCGATGACCGATTGCCAGGTTCTCGTCTTCAATCGTCGGGACGTGCTGCCGGTGCTGGAACGGCATGCCGACATCTGCCTGATGCTGATCCGGATACTGTGCGAGCGGCTGCGGCGCACCAGCGAGCAGGTCGAAGACGTGCTGTTCCGCCATTTGGAGGCGCGGATCGCCAAGGCGCTGCTGCAGCTCGCCGGGCATCCGGACGGGCGCCCCGGCCACAGCACCGCGCTCGATCTGCATCTGTCGCAGCGCGACCTCGGAAGCATCGTCGGCAGCTCCCGCGAAAGCGTCAACAAGCAGCTGCAGATGTGGCACCGGGCGGGGCTGATCGACGTCGCCAAAGGGATGATCATGATCCGCAATGCAGCGGCAATCCAGCAGCTGGTCTGACGTTGTCGCCCGGATCGGCGTTGTCGCCCGGATCGGCGGTCAAAGCGGCGGCGGCTTCCGGTGCCGCGGCGCCGCGGCCCGACGCCTGGATCAAGGCGACGCCCTTTGGGCTCTATTGCGAGCCTGGCGGCTTTTACATCGATCCGGTGCAGCCGGTGGCGCGCGCCGTCATTACGCACGGGCATGGCGACCACGCCCGTCCCGGCCACGAAAACGTGCTGGCGACCGAAGCGACCTTGGCGATCATGCGGGCCCGTTACGGCGCCGCGGCGGGCGCCTCGCTGCAACCGGCCGGCTATGGCGAGGCGATCCTCGTCGGCGGCGTCTCGGTGCGGCTGTTGCCGGCGGGCCATGTTCTCGGCAGCGCGCAGATCGTGCTCGACTACCGCGGCAGCCGGGTCGTCGCCTCGGGCGACTACAAGCGCCGAGCGGACCCGACCTGCGCACCGTTCGAGCCTTGCAATTGCGACGCGTTCATTACCGAAGCGACCTTTGGGCTGCCGGTATTCCGGCATCCGCCCGACGGAGAGGAGATCGACAAGCTCCTGCATTCATTGGCGCTGTTTCCCAACCGCTGTCACCTCGTCGGGGTGTACGCGCTCGGCAAATGCCAGCGGGTTTTGGCGCTGCTGCGGCGCGCCGGCTATGCGGAGCCGGTCTATCTGCACGGCGCGCTGATCGGGCTGAGCGAGCTCTACGAGAGGTTCGGCGTGCCGCTCGGTCCGGTGCTGCCCGCAACCGGTGTCGCCAGCGAGGCATTGCGCGGCCGGATCGTGCTGGCGCCGCCCGCCGCGCGAGCCGAGCTATGGTCGCGACGGCTCCCCGACCCGCTGGTGGCGATGGCGTCGGGGTGGATGCGGATACGGCAGCGGGCCAAGGCCGCCGGAATTGAGCTGCCGCTGGTGATTTCCGACCATGCCGATTGGGACGAGCTGACCGCTACGATCGGCGAGGTCGCCGCCGAAGAGGTCTGGGTCACTCACGGCCGCGAAGAGGCGTTGGTGCATTATGCCGCAAAAGCCGGCTATCGCGCCCGCGCGCTGTCGCTCGTCGGCTTCGACGAGGACGAGTAGCCTGTGGCCCTGTACTATTCGCGGGCAGCAAGAGCAGCCAAAGCGGCGATTACCGCAAGAACAGCTTGAGCAGCACGCCGAGCACGAGAGCGGTAACCAAGCCCAGCTGCCATTGCTGGAACGTCAGGCGCGCGCCGATCTGGGCGACGGCGCTGTCGAGATCGCGCTTGGCCGTGTCCGACGCTGCTTCGATGTCGCGCCGCAATACCTCGATGTCGCGTTTTTCGGCGATTTCGCCGGTAAAGGCCTCGGCGAGCGCGCCGGCCGTGGCCTCGGCTTGCGCGCCCGGCATGCCGGCATCGCGCAACGAGCGCGCCAGCTTCAACGTATCGAAGACGGCCATGGCGGGGGTTGAACCCTCAGCGAACCGGATCAGCCGGTTTTAGCACGCCGCGGCGGATTTGGTCGCGCTCGATCGATTCGAAAAGCGCGCGGAAATTGCCTTCGCCAAAGCCGTCGTTGCCCTTGCGCTCGATGATCTCGAAAAAGATCGGGCCGATCACCGTCTCGGTGAAGATTTGCAGCAGCAAGCCCTGGCCCGCGGCGGGGGCGCCGTCGATCAGGATGCGGTCGCGGGCGAGCCGCGCGAGATCCTCGCCGTGCCCCGGCACCCGCGCATCGACGGCCTCGTAATAGGTGTCGGGGACCGACATGAAGGCGACGCCGCGCGCGCGCAGCGTCTCGACCGTCGCATAGATGCCGCCGGTCGCGAGGGCGATGTGCTGAATGCCCTCGCCGTGATAGGCGGCGAGGTATTCGGCGATCTGCGACTTGTCGTCGGCGCTCTCGTTGATCGGGATGCGGATCTTGCCGCAAGGGCTGGTCATCGCCTTTGAACGAAGCCCGGTCAATTGGCCTTCGATGTCGAAATAGCGGATTTCGCGGAAGTTGAAGAGCCGCTCGTAGAACTCGGCCCATTGGGCCATGCGCCCGCGATGGACGTTGTGGGTCAGATGGTCGATGCGGGCGAGCCCGACCCCGCGCCGTGCGCCGCCCTTGTCGAGCGGCACGAAATCGACATCGTAGATCGTGCGCTCGCCATAGCGGTCGACGAGATAAACGAGGCTGCCGCCGATCCCCTCGATCGCCGGGATGTTCAATTCCATCGGCCCGACCTTGCCGTGCACGGGCTTGGCGCCGCGGCCGATCGCGCGCTCGTAGGCCTTGGCGGCATCGGCGACGCGAAACGCGATCGCGCACACCGAGGGCCCGTGCAGCCGGGCAAAGGCCTGGGCAAAGCTCTCCGGCTCGGCGTTGAGGATGAAGTTGACATCGCCCTGCTTGTAGAGCGTCACATTTTTGGAGCGATGCCGCGCAGCGGCCACGAACCCCATGCGCTCGAAGAGGGCGGCGAGCGCCTGCGGATCGGGGCCGGTATATTCGACAAACTCGAACCCGTCCGTCGCCATCGGGTTGTCCCACAAATCGGGGCCTTGCCGCTCCGCTGCCATGGCAGCCTCCGACATTTGTCGCGTCTCCCTATGAGATGGTGATGAATGCCGCGGTGCCGAAGATCGACGCGCGCCGCCTCGACCGTCGAAGACCCGCGGCATATATAGCGAGGTGGCTAACGGGAGGCCGGGCTATGAAATTCGGGCTATTTGGCGGGGCGCGGGCGAAGGGTGGGCCGGCTGGCGACAGCTCGGCCTATCACGACTTTGTCAATTATGTCGTCGAGGCCGAGCGGCTCGGCTTTTCGAGCGTCTTTCTGGTCGAGCACCATTTCACCGGGTTTGGCCAGGTGTCGGCGTCGATGAGCATGCTCGCCTATCTGGCGGCGCGGACCGAGCGCATCCGGCTCGGCACCGCCGTCGTCGTCTTGCCGTGGCACAACCCGATCCTCGTTGCCGAGCAGGCCGCGACCCTCGATCTCCTGTCGAACGGGCGGCTCGATTTCGGCGTCGGCAAAGGTTATCGCGCGTACGAATTTGCCGGCTTCTGCATCGCGCCCGAGGAGGCGACCGAGCGCTTCGACGAGGCGATGGAAATTATCCGCAAGGCGTGGACCTCGCCCGGCCGGTTCTCCTATCAGGGCAAGCGCTGGCGCTACGACAATGTCGTCGTCGAGCCGAGCCCGATCCAGCAGCCGCATCCGCCGTTCTGGCTCGGCGCCGGCAGCGCGGAGTCGATCCGCCGCGCCGCGCGCGATGGCTACAACCTGCTGCTCGATCAGATCGCCCCGACCGGCCTGATCATCGACCGCGTCGCCACCTTCCGCCAGGAATGCGAGCGGGCCGGCCGGGTCTGGGACCCGATGTCGGTCGGCGTCACTCGGGGCTTGCAGATCGTCCATAACGACGAGGAACGCAAACGTGCGATCGCGACCCGCCGGCAGGTCTTGAAGAACATCGGCGACCTCGCCCGCGGCCCGGGCGCCGAGCGTTATGCCCAGATCAAGGAGGACGAGGACGCGTTCGTGCTCGACGACGCGCCGTTGCTCGGCACCCCAGAGGAAATCATCGCCCGGTTGAAGCGGCTCGAAGCGGGCGGTGTCGAGAACGTGCTGTTCGCCGCCCCCGGCGCCTCGGTCGCCCATCTGCGCACCTTCGCCGAAGAGATCATGCCGGCCTTCACCGACGCCCCGATGGCCCTGGCGCAGGTGTAGCGTCGTCGAGGGATTTGGACGATTGCGGGGCGCGGGTGGCTTCGAGCGCGGCGATGTCCGTGTCGGTGAAGTCGTCGAGAGTCATTACCCGGCGACCGCGGCGCTTGGCCTTTTCCATTATTGCGACCTTCCATTCCGGCCTCATCGCACCCTTCATTCCGGCTTTCCCGGCGCAAGCCGGGACCCATGGGCGCTCACAAGCTCCGCCTTTCTCTTTGTTCTGCGCGGCCGGCCTCGTCAGCTGGCGAGCGGGTGGGGGCGGGGGTTGGAGCCGTCGGTGAAGCGGGTCAGGCGGAACGGGGTCGGATCGACCGGGGGCGGGTCGCCGGCGACCATGGCCGCGATGAGACGTCCGGCGCCGGGGCCGATGCCGAAGCCGTGGCCGGAGCAGCCGGTGGCGATAAAAAAGCCGGGCAGGGCGTCGACCGGCGAGATGACCGGGATCGCGTCGGGCATCACGTCGATCAGGCCGCCCCAGCTTTCGGCGACCTTGCGATCGCGAAAGATCGGGAAGGCCTCGGCGACGCTCTTTTGCGCGCGATCGAGGACATAGGGGTCGGGCTCCGGGTCGAGCACACGCACGGCCTCGAACGGCGTTTCTTGGTCCAATGACCAGCGTCGCGGCAGGCGCCATTCCTCGACCCAGCGCCGGCCGACTCGAAAGCGCAATTTGCGCCAATGGAGCCGCGCCGCCGGCAGGTATTCGCGCATCAGCCGGAAATTGTCGGGGACGAGATCGATCGTGCGCACGCCGAGCGTCGAGAGCGTGTAGCCGCCATCCATCCGCTTGCGAAAGCCAAAGAGCCCGCCCGAGGCCGAGATTTCCGGGCCGCCCTCAAAGGGCTCGGTGCGCAACACCGAGGCCAATACCTTGAGCTGCGGCAATTCCACGCCGAGATTGCCGCAAAAGAGCCGCGACCAGGCGCCGCCCGCGAGGATGACCGTGGCGCAGGCGATCCGGCCCTTTTCGGTGACGACCCCGCAAACCCGTCCGCCCGCGGTCTCGATCCCGCGCACCGCGCATTGCGTCAGGATCGCGGCACCATGCCGCCGCGCCGCCTCGGCGATCGCCGGAGCGGCGAGCTGCGGCTCGGCCTTGCCGTCGCTCGCGGTATAGAGCGCGCCGACCCAATCGCCCTTGAGGCCCGGCATCAGCTCGGCCGCCTCGGCGCGGGTCAAAAGGCGCGTGTCGAGCTGGTATTGGCGCCCGTGCTCGAGCCAGGCTTCGAGCTCGGCGAGGTGGGCTCGGGTATCGGCGAGGTACATGATGCCCGGCTGGCGAAACCCGGTTTCGGCCTCGACCCGCTCATTCATCCCTTGCCACAGCCGCAGGGCCTCGATGATCAGCGGTATCTCGCGCGGGTCGCGCCCCATCTTGCGGCACCAGCCCCAATTGCGGCTCGACTGCTCGCCGGCGATGTGCCCTTTCTCGCAGAGCGCGACCGAGATGCCCTTTTCGGCGAGAAAGAGTGCGGCACTGGTGCCGACGATGCCGCCGCCGACGATCACGACATCGGCGTGCGCCGGCAATTTTTCGTCGGAATGGACCGGCTCTACCCGCGGCGCCATGCTCTCCTCCCGGTTGCAGGAGAAGCTTGCGGCCGTGGCCGGCGCCTGTCAAACGCGGAGATCACCGGAGCGCGTTCCGACCGAGTGTCGCTTTTTGCGCGCCGCCGGAATGGTCGTCGCCCGCTGCCAGCCGCTCTTGCAGTATGTCGCGGATATAGTCGATCTCACTAATTTGGAGAAATGTCATGGAAGAAGCCGTTTCCGCTGCCGAGGCCAATCGCAAGTTCTCGCAGCTGCTGCGAGGCGTGCGCGAGGGCCGCAGCTATGTCGTTACCGCGCATGGCCGGCCGGTTGCCCGCCTCGCCCCGATCGAGGCACGGGACGCGATCGCCGCCGGCGCCCGCACGGCGCTGTTGGCGAGGCTGCGCGCCCAGCCGATCCAGGATATCGGCCGCTGGACCCGCGAGGAATTGTACGAGGATAGACGGTGAGGGTCGCCCTCGACATCTCGGCGGCAGTGCTGATCGCCGTGCGCCCCCGCCCCCGCCGGGGGCAGGCCCTTCGAGACAGCCGCTGCGCGGCTTCCTCAGGGTGAGGATGCCTTCTTAGTATCATCAATAATTTACCTCATGGTGAGGAGCGCCGAAGGCGCGTCTCGAACCACGCACGGCGCCCATGCCGCGCCGTATTTTCGTTTCGAGACCAATTCCTTCACAGCCTCTCAGCATGAGAAAATTCGTAATGCCATCAGTGTCATCCCTCAGTCGATCGCGGCGTGGGCGAGGTTGGCGACGCGGTCGAGGCGGGCCGAGTGAAACGGCTCGGGCGCGACGAAATTGCTCAGATAGCTGAACGACACGCCGCTCGTCGGGTCGGCCCAGGAATAGGAGGTGCCCGCACCGCCATGGCCGAAGGTCGAGGGGGCAGCGAGCGTGCCGAGACCGCGAATGCGGTCGCTGTCGCCGCGCACATGCGGGCCGAGACCGCGATGCATCGGGATGCCGGCCATCTGGTCGTCGCCGCGCTCGCCGGTATGGTTGCGGCTGACATAGGCGACGAGCCGCGGCGAGAACAGGCGCACCGCACCCAGCCGGCCGTTCCCGAGCAGCATCTGATAGAACGCCGCCATGCCGCGCGCCGTCGCATAGCCGCCGCCGCTCGGCATACCGGCCGCTCTGAACGCGGCCGAGTTGTCGCGCGGCTCGGGCGCATAGGTGTCGGCGCAGCGCCGCTGCTCGTCCGCCGGCACGCCGACAAAAATGTCGTTGGCGAGGCCGAGCGGCGCCAGCACCCGCTCACGGATCGCGTCGCGGTAATCCTGGCCGGTCACCGCCTCGATCACCATCGCCTGGGTCAGGTGCGCCGCGCGCGGGTGATATTGGAGCCGGGTGCCCGGGGTCCAATCGAGCGAGAAATCGCAAACCTCGGCGCGCATCCGCGCATGGTCGGTCCAGGTCGCCTGGGTAACGTCGCCCGACGGGAAGCCGCCCTGATGCGTCATCACCTGATGGAGCGTGATCTCGGCCTTGCCGCGCTTGGCGAATTCGGGGAGATGGTCGGCGATCTTGTCCATAAAGGAGAGCCGCCCCTCCTCGACCAGCGTCCACACCGCCGCACTGGTCAACACCTTCGTTTGGCTGAACAGCAAAAAGAGGGTGTCGGATTTCACCGGCTCATGCCCGGTTTCGGTCTTGGCGTTGCCGTAGCTGCGGAAGAGCGCCAGCTGCCCGCGCCGGGCGAGCGCGATCTGCGCGCCGGGATAGCGCCCTTCCTCGATATGCCGGCGGATCAGCCGATCGAGATGCTGCAGCGGGCCGGCGGCAAAGCCGAGGCTCGCGGGATCGGCAGCGGGCAACGGGTAGGCGTCGGTCATGGCGCATTCCTCCGAGGATGGCGAAAGCCGATGCTACATGAGCGCGGGCACGCATGGGAGAGGAATGCACGCGGCTTGCCGGTAAAACGCGGCCGGCACATTTTGCTTTATCGAACGAGTGGCGGCGGCGATGGAGCGGATTTGGCTCGAGAAGGCCGCCGTTCAGGGATCGTGCGCGCGTCAACTCAGGCGGATGCTGCGGCCGCGGCCGGCGGATCGCCGGTCATGCCGAGCTCGGCCAGCTCCAATTTGGCTTCGACGACTTCGGAATCCGGGCGGTCTTCCAGGCTTATCAGTGAATTTCGCGCCGTCTCGGTGGCCCGGATCAGCTCGTCGAGCTTGAGCTGAAGCGCCTGCGTATCTCGCGTCTGGGAATTCTGGATAACGAACACCATCAAAAAGGTCACGATCGTCGTGCCGGTGTTGATGACGAGCTGCCAGGTATCGGACCAGCCGAACAACGGGCCGCTCGCAGCCCACAAAAGCACCACGGCGACCGCCGCAATGAACGTCGCCGGACGGCCCATCTGGCGCTCGGTCCAGCGTGCGAATTTGGCGAAGACCAAGTGTTCGCGCCGCGGCGGCCCTCGACGCTCTTCGCCGATGCTTTCAGGCATACGATGCAATCCCTTTAGGCACATCGGCTCGACAACGTCTCTACCGATACGGCGGTTCCGCCCGCCTGCTGGACAAAGCCGGTCGAAATCCCCGGCCCCGCCTTCCCCGCCGCCAGCCCGCCTCAGCCGTTCGGGCCTCAGAGCCCGACCCGGAATGAATAGGTCCTATCAATAGATTATCGTCGCCCCCGCGAAAGAGCGTGTGAAGAAATCGGTATGGAGGAGAAAATCGGCAAATGCTCTATCTCGCTTTCCCGGCGAAAGCCGGGACCCACCTTTCCAACGCTCCAAATTTTCAATCGGTTATAACTACGTACCAGCAGATCTCGCAGCTTGCTGACGGCACGGTGGACCCCGGCTTGTGCCGGGGAAGCGAGCAAAACGGTGACGGAGGGATTCTTTCACATGCTCCTAATCGGGGGTCCAGAGCCTGCCCCGGAATGACGTTTCTTGGAAAGAGCAATTTTTTCACACGCTCCTTCGCGGGAACGACGATGAAGACCGATAAGCTGCTGATCCGACGAAATTCATTTCGAAGCGGCCTCTCAGCTGCTCGGGGGAAGTGCTCCGACATTGCGCCGGTTGGAGCTCAAGGCTCACGGAACAAATAATAACGCAGCAAATAATCCAATCCGCGCCTCCACGATTTGTCGTTATTGCCGCGAATATCGACGCTTTTGACAAATTCCATCTTTCCGGTGGCGGTGCCCTCCATGTAAACATTGATGTTGAGGATCAGATTGCTGAGCGACGTGTTGATCAGGTCAAAGCCGAAGAACGCGACGGTCGGGACACCAGCGGGCGCCGCGGCGGGACGAATTAGAGCCAACAGCGCGGCGGCGACGACAACACCAGCCGCCCTCCTATGCATCGCGCGGCCCGGCAAAAGGGCAGGCCGGCGAGGACCGGGCGAGCTCAGCCGGCTTCGCGCACCACCGGGTTGGTGAGCGTGCCGATGCCGGTGATCTCGATGTCGATCGTGTCACCGTGCTTGACGTTTTCCGGCGCGCCCTCGGTGCCCATCCACACGACGTCGCCCGGATAGAGCGTCAGATATTGCGACATCCGGCTGATAAAGGTCGCCGGGCCGAACAGCATGTGGTCGGTCTTGAAGCGGATCTTCTCGTCGCCGTTGACGCGGATGATCGTGTGCGCCGCGGCGAGGTCGAAATCGGTCTCGATCCACGGCCCCATCGGCTTGAAGGTGTCGGCGTTCTTGGCCCGCCACAAGGTGCGGTCGCCCGATTGCCAGGTGCGCTCGCTGAAATCGTTGCCGATGGTCCAGCCGAGCACGCAGGAGAGCGCATCTTTTTCGGAGAGGTGCTTTGCCTTTTTGCCGATGACCGCGACCAGCTCGCCCTCGTACTGGCACCGCTCGGTCGCGTCCTTCGGGATCACGATATTCTCGCCGTGGGCGACGAGCGCGTTGTTGGCGCGGTAGCCGATATCGGCGGCCTTGGGCAGGTTCGGCTCTTGCCCGCGCTTTTTCGCCGCCTCGATCACATGCTCGGCATAGTTGAGGCCGGCGCAATAAAAGGTGCGCGGCTCGACCGGCACCAGCAATTCGACCGAGGAAAACCGATGCCGTGCGGCAGTTTTTTCATAGCCGGCGAACGGGTCGCCGGCGACCTCGGTGACGGTGTCGCCGTCGAGGATGCCGTAAGCCGCCCGGCCGTTCGTCTCGAACCGTATCCAGCGCATCGCCGTCTCCTCCGATTTGTCGCCATCGCATATCCCGATTTTCGCCGGGCCCCGATTTTCGCCGGGCCCCGATTTTCGCCGGGAATCGGGGTTTGGGGCAAGATGCCGGTCGCCGCGACTGGAGGCAAGGTGCCGGAGCAACCCAGCCGCTTCGAGCCGGCGCCCGCAGCCGATAAAACCGCCTGTTTCGCCTGTTTTATCAGATTGAGATCAGGTGTGCGCCTCCACCCGGCACCGCGCGCGACCGGCATCCTTCAATACACGTCAATCTTCAATACCGCAGCAATTTCTTATATCACAATACGTAGATTTTGTCAAGATCGCGCGATCGGGGATCGGGGGTTGAAGTCACCGCCCATGAGCCTGACGGGCATGAGCCTGACGAGCCCCGGGAGCGCTGCGCCGATCAGGCTGGCGGCGCAGGAATGCCGGGACCGTTCCGGCTGGGGCTGCTTGTTTCCCGCGGGCATCCGTCCCAGCCGTGGCTTGCCGAGGGCGCCGCTCCGGCTCGGGGTTGCGGGGCCTCGAAGAGCGAGGCGCAGCTGTTCTCGGCAGCGCGGGTGCTTCCGGTCGCTCGACGCGGGCGGACGCGACACCCACCGGGCGCGACACCCACGGGCGCGGGAATGGGACGAAGCGAGGATCGCGTCAGCTTCTCGATGTCGCGCAAATACGGGCGCTCCTCATCGCTGCAAAGGGCGATCGCGATGCCGTCCGCCCCGGCTCGCGCGGTTCTGCCGATGCGATGCACATAATCTTCCGGCACGTTCGGCAGCTCGAAATTGATGACGTGCGACACGCCGTCCACATCGATGCCGCGGGCGGCGATGTCGGTGGCGACCAGCACCCGGGCTTGGCCGTCGCGAAATTCGGCGAGCGCGCGCTCGCGTTGCGGCTGGGATTTGTTGCCGTGAATGGCGGACGCCTCGATGCCCGTCGCCACCAGATGGCGAACGACGCGGTCGGCGCCGTGCTTGGTGCGGGTGAACACGAGAACGCGCGCAAAGGCCGGGTCGTGCAGCATCCTCGCCAGCAAATCCCGCTTGCGATCGCTCGGCACAAAGACGACCCCCTGGTCGACGCGCTCCACCGTCGTCGCCGCCGGGGCGACGACGACCTTGACCGGATTATCGAGATAGTCTTCGGCCAGGGTGGCAATGGCTCGCGGCATCGTTGCCGAGAACAGCATCGTTTGCCGCGCCCGAGGCAACAGCTTCACGATGCGCTTCAGCGCGTGGCTAAAGCCGAGATCGAGCATCCGGTCGGCCTCGTCGAGAACCAGGATCTGAACACTCGACAGAGCGAGCCACCTCGAATCGATCAGATCGAGCAGGCGTCCCGGGGTGGCGACGAGAATATCGACCCCACGCGCCATCTGCTCGCGCTGGCGGCCGATCGGGACGCCGCCGAACACGACCGCCGTCGACACCGGCGTCCCCGCGCCATAGGCGCGGAAGCTGTCGGCGATCTGGCTCGCCAGCTCGCGCGTCGGAGCGAGCACCAGGGCGCGGCAGGTTCTCGGCGCCGGTCGGCGCGGGACGGCGGCCAGCCGCTGCAGGATCGGCAGGGCAAAGGCGGCGGTCTTGCCGGTGCCGGTCTGCGCAATGCCGCACAGATCGCGCCCGGCGAGCACCGGTGGGATTGCCTGGGATTGGATTGGTGTCGGGATCGAATAGCCCTCGGCGGCAACAGCCGTGAGCAGCGGCGGTGAAAGTCCTAGATCGGAAAAATGAAGCAAGGCGGCTATAGCCCTCCTCTGTGGGCGGCGCGCACAAGCGCATCCGCCCGGGATGGGAGACGACCCGCGCGATAGGGTTGTCGTGATGTCGCAGGGGACAAAGAAGGGCCAAATGACCCGCCATGGGAGCGGGATCGTTCACGCAGGCCCCATCACATGCTGAGAGAGCACGAACACTGCTCGCGGTGACATGCGCTTAAAAGCTGCCGCGATCAAGTGCCGGCGGTTCGAGTTTTTTCGAGTGTGACAATTTTGACCAGCTATTACCGACGAATAATGTTAATAAAGCCCAAGGGGGAAAAACCCATCTTGCGCAAATTTTATTTCGTTGTTGTTGCATCATGCCGGTTGTTGAATTTGGCGCGCCGCCTATTTAAAAACGTACGGCGGTCAGCAACAGCCGGTGCCGCCATCTCGTGGCACTTCAATTTCTCCCCCTCGGGAACGCGCTCCGCCGAACGCAGGAACCGATACCGATGGTCTACGGACGGGGCGCTCCTGACCATCTGCCATTGCTGGAACGATGACGTTGCGACGGTCGTTCCATCCGCTGCGGCCCGACCTCGATAAGTTCTTGTTTGCGACCGTCGGCGACGAAATCGAAGGCGCATCGCTGAGCGTCGTTTCGGCGCTCGTGCGGCTCGGTCTCGATCCATGGAAAGAGGCGGACCGATTGTCGTCGCTCGGCAGCCACGAAGCAGCCGAGCAGCTGGGGCGGCTTATCGCGGAATTGCCTGGCGGTTGCCGTCCGCTCGCAGAGGCACGGGAAATCGCTCGAGACTTGATGGCTCTTCTTCCGAAACGTGAGACCGCGCCCAGGGTCGTGCCTCAAATCCAAATTCGACCGCGTTACCTCAGGCCCGCGGCATCCCTGCCGGCGCGATATTGGATTATCTGCGCTGTCCTCACAGCAGCAGTGCTGGTCAGCGTCATCGCGCATCACGGGCCCCTATTCGGGATCGGCGGCGGATGAGCGGGCGCAAAGAGCACGGCCCCTCAGCACAGCTTTTTCCAGGAGACAGAAAATGTCGGTCCATCTGAAGATCGAAAAAGGCCACGAGGGGCTGACGGCGACGATTTCCCAGCGTGACGTCGACGGCAAGGCGATCGGCCACCCCTCGGTCGGGCTGGTTGCGAGCACCGCGGAGGCCAGGCAGCTGGCGAAAACGCTGGCGCAGTCGCTGGGGTTGAAGATTTACGGTGTCATCGACAAAACGAAATCTGCGAGCCGTCTGGAAAACCCGGCAAAAACCATCGCCAAAGGGGCTGATCCCGACGCCGGCCCGACCGCGGCGGCGGAACCCCCGCCATGGTTTGCGCCAGGCGTCGGCAAATCGCTCTAGCCGTTCGAGCATGCGGCCCAGGAGGCCGGGCATGCCGCAGGAGCCGCCATAACGCGCTGGAACGACACGCTGGCTCGCGCTGAAACCGCACCAAAGCTGCTCGCGCTTAGCCGGGCTCGACCTCGCGGCCGGACGGGGCCCCTTGGTCGCTCGCCAAGGCTGGGTCGGGAGCATCCGTTTCCTCGGATTTCTGAGGCGCCGCCCGCTCCTGTTGCCGCCGTGCCTTTTCTTCTTTCCGGGCCTGCTTCATTCGGTCCCGCTCGGCCCGCTCGAAGCGGTAATTGGGTTTGCGCAAAGGGGGGATCCTCCTATCCGGCCGCCGCAGGCTTGGATCTTCGGAATGCCGGTCCGGGCCGTGACTGAGCCTGCACGCGACTTTTATGCGAAGCGATCCAGGCCTCGGCCTCGGCCTCGGTCTCGAACCTGCTGACCGTTGTCGGGCTGGTGTCCGGGATCAACACCCTAACGCTAAAGCCGCCGGCATCGAGCGAGACGATTTCGTAGATCGCCTCGGCATGCGGATGCGATCTCACGTCCGCCTAGCGATCGAGCTGATCTTCGCGAACCACGCGCTCGCGACCGTCGCTCTTGGCTTTGACGTGGTACTGCAAGACGCCTCCGAATTCGGGGAGCGTCTTCACGATCGTATAAGCACCACGCGCGGTGGCATCGGTGTTGCGATCGGGTGTGAACCGGACACTCTGCCCTACCGAATATTTGTGCTGCGTCATCATCGCCGGCCTCCGAAAAGATGGCGGCGCCGCCGCCGGACGGCGCCGCTCTCGATCTAGTCTGCCTTGAGACCGACAGCGGAGCTCTTGCCGTTCCGGCCTTTCTCCACCTCGTAGCTGATTTTTTGACCCTCGTTGAGATAGCTGAGCCCCGAGCGTTCCAGGGCCGAAATATGGACAAAGACGTCGGTGGTGCCGTCATCGGGCTGGATAAAGCCGTAGCCCTTCTGGGTGTTGAACCACTTCACGGTCCCAGTAGCCATGGTGCATCTTTCAAGAAAATTGGCCGGCGCGGGCATTCCCGTGTCGGGTCAACCGTTTGCAGCGCGGAAAGCGGCTCGGGGCTCCAGCGAGCGACGAAAGGCGATGCGAGCCGAACCCCAGTCGACCGTCGTCATGTGGTGCGACGAGGCCCGGTTTGCAAGGAAGCGCCCGCGGTCAGCCGGTTTCTTGCCGTCGATCAGGCGCCGTCGGCCGCAAATCTCGAAGGGGCCCCGCCGTCGCGACCACGGGGACCGGCGCCCTAATTGAACGCGCTGCCGGTGATTGATAACCACCGCATGCCGGCCGTTGCTCGGGTCGGGCCGTCAGACCGGCGTCTCGCCCTTCAGCATCAGGCGATAGAGGTAGCGGCGCTCGTTCATGTCGTAATCGGGGTTGGCTTTGTGGATCACGCTGCGGTTGTCCCAGATGACAAAATCGCCGCGGCGCCATTGATGGCGATATTCGTATTTCGGCTGGGTCGCGTGCGTCATCAGCCCGGTGACGAGATCGAGCGCGTCGGCATCTGCCATGCCCTCGATCGCTTCGATCCGCACCGGGTTCAGGTAGAGCGCTTTCCTACCGTTTTCGGGGTGGGTGCGGACCAAGGGATGCACGCCCGGCGGCGGCACCTGGCGCGCGCTGTCCTCGCTCAGCGGGCGCAATTCGCGCGGGCTGTATTTGCTCAGATAGACATGCACCGCTTTGAGGCCGTCGATCCGCTCCTTGGTCGCCTCCGGCAGATCGTCATAGGCCTGGTGCATGTTGACGTATTGCGTGTCGCCGCCATGGCTCGGCAACGACACCGGATAGAGCATCGTCGCTTTGGGCGGGGCCGGGTGGTTGGAATGGTCGGTATGAAACGTCTCGCCCGAGATGTAGCGCTTGCCCGGCACCGTCTGCTCGTTTGAGACATAATAAATCTGCGGCCAGCCCGGGACGTGCATTTCGCGCTTGTCGTGCTGGAACAATTCGCCAAAGACCTCGGCCGCGGCAATGAATTGCGGCGGGGTGAGCTCCTGGTCGCGGACCACCAGCACATGATGGTCGGCAAAGGCGCGGTTCAGCGCGGCGCGGGTTTCGCCATCGACGCCGTCGTTGAGGTTGATGCCGCGAACCTCGGCACCGGTGTGCGGGGTCAAGGGCGTGATCCGGTATGCCATCTGCTGGCTCCTCCGCGCAGGCTCGGGTTGTGCCGGAGTATGACGGCGCGCCGGCACGATGCGCAAGATGGGCTGCCGCGCCGGGCTCCGCCGGCACCGCCGCTGTTCCGGCGCAAGCCGGATCAAAACCGTGGCGCCGCGCGTGACGGCGGGGCAAAGTCGCGCGGAGCAAACGCCAATTTCGGGAGACCGCCGATGCCGCAATCCCAGATCCCGCCCGGCCGCCATGCGCCGATCCGCCCGGACTGGCTCGACAAGCGCCGCGAGGAGATCATCGAGCCGGGCCTGCCGATCGTCGATCCGCACCATCACATGTGGGACCGGCCCCATAACCGCTATCTACTCCAAGATCTTTTGGCCGACATCGGCAGCGGCCACAACATTGCCGCGACCTGCTTTGAAGAATGCCGCGAGATGTACCGCGCCGACGGCCCGCAGGAGCTGAAGTCGTTGGGCGAGACCGAGTTTGTCAACGGCGTCGCGGCGATGAGCGCGTCCGGCAAATACGGCGCGGCGCGCTGTGTGGCCGGCATCATCGGCAATGTCGATTTGCGCATCGGGGGCCGGGCCAAGGGCATTCTCGAGCAGCACGTGACGATCTCGGGCGGGCGCTTCAAAGGCATCCGCAACGGCGCCACCTGGCACGCCGATCCGGACCTCGCGATTTATTGCTCGGGCGCGCCGCAGGGGCTTTACCGCGACCGGAATTTTCGCGAGGGGTTTGCCGGCCTCGCCGCGCTCGGCTTGAGCTTCGACGCCTGGGTGTTCCAGACCCAGCTCGCCGACGTGAGCGATTTGGCGCGCGCCTTTCCGCAGGCGACGATCGTGCTGAACCATGTCGGCGGGCCGCTGGCGATCGGCCCCTATGCCGGCAAACGCGAGGAAGCCTTCGCCGCGTGGAAAAAGTCGATCGGCGAGATCGCCGCCGCCTCACCCAACACCTATGTCAAGCTGGGCGGTCTCGGGATGAAGCTCTCGGGCTTTACCTTTTTCGAGGACGACACGCCGCCCTCCTCGCAGGATCTGGAAAAGGCGTGGCGGCCTTATATCGAAACCTGCATCGCGGCATTCGGCCCCCAGCGCTCGATGTTCGAGAGCAATTTCCCGGTCGATAAGGGCATGTGCAGCTACCCCCTCATGTGGAACGCCTTCAAGCGCATCGCCGCCGGCTGCTCGGCCGCGGAGAAAACCGCGCTCTTCAGCGGCGCCGCAACCAAGGCCTACCGATTGCCCGAATTGATAAGGGAAGCCTCGTCATGATCGATCACAACACGCTCACTGTGCTCGCCGGCATGGGATGCATCTATGCAGCGGGTGTTGCGAGCGGCCTGTGGATTGGCTTTAAGCTTTGGCGGCAGCAGTTTGTGAAAATCAATCGTTGAGACCGGAGCGCAATCAGACCGCAAATTCAACGCGAGCGGCGGTGCGGGGGGCGGGGTGAGCCTGCGGGCCGAGCTGGTGCGGCTCGCGATGCGCCGGCTGATCAAGGCGCGGACAAGCTCCGAGACCACGGTGGCGCAGGGCCGCCGGGTCATGGCCCGGGCCGAGCGGTTTGTGCCGCGCCTGCCGGCGGCGGTGAGCACGATCGCGCTCGACGCCGGCGGCGTCCCGGCCGACCGGGTGAGCGCACCGGGCTCGCGCGCCGATCGCCATATCCTCTATCTGCACGGCGGCGCTTTTTGCGCGGGGTCGCCACAGCTCTACCGCAACCTGACCTGGCGCCTCGCGGGTGCGGCCGGAGCGACGGCGCTGGTCCCGGATTACCGGCTGGCGCCGGAATATCCGTTCCCGGCGGCGCTCGACGACGCAATGAGCGCCTACGATTGGCTGTTGGCCGATGGCGCCGACCCGCGCCGGATCGCGGTGGCCGGCAATTCCGCCGGGGGCGGGCTCGTCTTTTCGCTGCTGCTGGGGCTGCGCGACAGCGGGCGCCCATTGCCGGCCGCCGCCGCCGCGCTGTCGCCCTGGACCGATCTCGCGCTGACCGGCGCCTCGCTCAAAGAGAATGCCGCCAAAGACCCGCTGCTCGATGCCCGCCAGCTGCCGCGCGTCACCCGCTGGTATCTCGACGGCGCCGACCCGCGCCAGCCCGCAGCCTCACCGGTCTACGGCGATTGCCGCGGCTTGCCGCCGGTGCTGATCCAGGTCGGCAGCGACGAAATCTTGCACGACGATGCCGTGCGGATGGCCGAGCGGATGCGTGCCGGCGGGGCCGAGGCAACGCTCGAAATCTGGCCGCGGATGCCGCATGTCTGGCATCTCTTTGCCGGAATATTGCCCGAAGCGCGCCGCGCGATTGTCCGCATCGGCGAGTTTCTGCGCCCCCTCCTATGATTGCGCCCCCTCCTGGGATGCGGCCGCGCCGGGTGCCCGACCCGCCGCCCGACCCGCCGCAATGCCGTGCAGCGCCGGCAACAGCGCCCGGAAGCCGGCGACCGAGCCCCAGCTCGCCGCCAACGTCCCGGCAAAGACCAACGCGCCTTTGACCACCGCCGGGAAGTCCGCGCCGAGCAGCGCGTATTGCAGCCACACGACAAATAGATAGTGCACCAGATACATGCCGTAGGCATTGGCGCCGAGGCTGTCCAGCACCGGCGAGCGGACTGCGCCAAAACGCAGGACCGCAGCAAGCACAAAAAAACAGCTCGCGAAAGAGGCCAGCGCATAGCTGGCATAGTCGGCGACCTGCACACCCACGGATGCCGCCGCGCCGGCATGCAGCAGCGATCCGGTCAGCGCCAGCCAAAGGACAAAGCCCGCGAGCGCCGCGCCGAGCCAGGCGATCCAATGCCCGGCGAGCGGCCCCTTTGCCGCGAGCAGCCGGCCTTCGATGCCGCGCGCGCCGGCCGCGATCCCGGCAAAGAAATAAACGGCGTAATGCGCCGGCCGGCTCAGCTGAAAGGCAAAGGGTCCCCATTGCGCCCAATCGCTCGGCCCAAACGCGAGCGCCAGCGTCGAATAGGCGACGATCGCGGCGATTGCGACGCCGGCGAGGAAACGCATTGGAAATTGATTGGCGCTCGCCCCCAGCGCGGCGAAAATCACACGCGACCTCGGGACCCAGGCATGGAGTGCGGCGGCGGCGAGGCCGGCTGCCAGCAGCAGCCATAAAAACCACATCGGGCCGCACGGCCAGAACGGCAATTGGAGCCAATGCCGGAAATAGGCGAGCGACGCCCGGGCCGGCGCCGGTTTGCAGATAGGTCGGGTACAGCGCCACCGGCATCAAGAGCGCTACGGCGAGCGCAAACGGCAGCCCCAGCCGGCACAGCCGGTCCTGCACATACGATGCGGTGCTTTTGCGGCTCAGGCTCGGCCAGACGAACAAGCCCGAGAGAAAGAAAAACAAGGACATCAAAAAGACGTCCTGCCAGGCGCAATAAAGGTCGAACCCGAACCAGCGCTGGCTGTCGACAATCGGGAATGCGCGCCAGAGATAGGGCGGGCGGTCGAAGGCAAAGGGGGCGGCGGGCAGAAAATTCAGATAGGCAAGAACGGAATGGAACGACAGCACCAGCAGGATGACGATCGCCCGCAGATTGCCGAGCGCGCGGCTCGTCCGCGAGGCTGGCCTCGCAGTCATCGCCCGAGCGTTTCTTCGGGGATGCGCTCGTCCGCGCTTGCCGGTTGGCGGGTGTCCGCGGGCGGCCCGATGCCTATCGTGCGCAACGCAGGACGAGGCTCGCGCGCCGCAAACGGCAGCTCGCGCAGCGGCTCGGGCATCCGGGACCCGGCCGCCGGTTCGCGCGGCCGCCCCATCAGCGCCGGCTGGAACAGCACCGCCGCCGCCATGGTGCAGGCCAATGCCAGCGCCATCAGCTCGCCCATGCTGGAAGTCCCCGGGTCGCTCGACATCCACAGGCTGCCAAAGGCGGTCGCCGTCGTCATCGCGCTGAAGACGACGGCCCGCGTCAATGTCGATTGGACCAGGGCGGTCTTGCCGCTGCGCCATGCCGTGATGTAGTAGATCTTGAAAGCGACGCCGACCCCGAGCAGCAGCGGCAACGCAATGATATTGGCGAAATTGAGCTCGATGCCGGCAGCAACGCAGAGCTCGAGCGTCACGGTGAGGGCGACCAGCAGCGGCACTATCGTCAGCAGCACATCGCTCACCCGGCGCAGCGTGACCCAGAGCAGCAGGACGATCGCGCAGACCGCAAAAATGCCAGCCTCGACAAAGGCCCGCACCACGGTGTTGCCGGCTTCGTAAAGGAGCACCGCCGGACCGGTTGCTGCGGGCGCCGCCTTTAGCACCGTCTCGACAAAGCTGCGCAGCGCCGCGGTATCGTTCGGGTCGCCCCTTGGCAGGATCTCGACGCGCGCCTGCCCGTCGGGCGTCAGCCATTGCCGTTTCAGCTCGGAGGGGATCGTCTGCTCGGTGACGATCTGCGGGTCGAGCGCTTGTGCCAGCGTTGCGAGCGAGTAGCGCAATGGCGGCGCGACCGCGGCAACAGCGCGCGCCCGCGCCGCCGGGTCGGCCGCCAGCCCGGACAGCAGCCGCGAAAGCCGCCGCGCCGCGCCGGCACCCGGCCCGGGATGACTTGCCGCAGCCTGCGACAGCGCGGCCGCTGTCGAGCGCAGCGCCGCGACGTTTTGCCGGTCGCTCGGCGGCGGCTCGACCTTGGCCGGATGGAGTGCCCCGGCAAGCGCGCGCGCGGCCTTTTCGATCAGCGCGCGCTTGGCGTCCTGATCGCCCGGCACCAGGCTCGACAAGGTCATCGTCCGCGCTACCGGCGGCAGCGCCGCGAGCCGCCTTGCCGCCGCATCGGCTGCGGCAAGGCCGGGTGTCGTCAGCTCGATCGCATTGGCGCCCAAAAGCGGATTTTTTCGCAGGTCGAGAAAGGTCGCGACCGACGGTGAGCCGGGATTGTGCAGATGGAGGGGGTTGAAGTCGAAACGCAACCGGGTCAGCAACGGCGAGGCCGCGGCGACGGCGAGAAGGGTGACCGCGATCACCGGCACCCGGCGCCGGACCAGAAACCGGTCGACCGGCGCCAAGGCCGCAAATCCCATCGGCCGCTGCTCGGCGCCCGGCTTTAGCACGGCGAGCAATGCCGGCAGCAACGTAATGCTGAAAAGAAAGGCGATCAGCATGCCGCAGCCGGCGATCTCGCCAAGCTCCGACAGCCCCCGATAGTCGGTCGGGGCAAACGAGGCAAACCCGACCGCGGTCGCCGCTGCGGCGAGGGCCAGTGGGAGACCGGCCTTTTTTGCCGCCCCGACCAAGGCCGGGCGCAGCTCGCCGAGGTCGTGCCGCTCGGCGCGATAGCGCACGCTGAACTGGATGCCGAAATCGATGCCGAGACCGATAAACAGCACAAAAAACGCGACCGAGATCAGGTTCAGCGCGCCGACCATGATCAGCCCGGCGGCGGCCGAAACCGAAAGCCCGGCGGCGATGCTCAGCGCCACCGCCAGCATGATCCGCGGCGAGCGCAACGCCAGCCAGAGGATGATCCCGACCGCGGTCAGGGTCAGCACGGCGTTGAGCCCGGCATGGTGCGCTATGGTGGCGAACTGGTCGTCGTTGATCGGCACGAGGCCGGTCAGATGGAGCCGCACCTGGTACCGCCCGGCGAGATCGAGCTTGCGCGCGGTCGCGGTGATCGCCTGCGTCGCCGCAAAGCCCGGTTGCAGCGCCTTGAAATCGAGCTTTGGCTCGATTTCGATAAAGCGCCGAAGCTGTTGCGGCTGCCCGGTGTTGCCGGTCGCCAACGCTTGCCAGGAAAAGCTCGCGGGCCGGCCGGCGAGCGCCGCCGCCGCGATGTCGGCGGCCTGGTTCATCGGGGGCGCCAAATCGTCGAGCGGCAAGGCCCCGGCCGCGACCCCCGCCAACCCGAGCGACAGGGCACCGAGGGCACCGCGCAGGCTCGGGTCGGCGCTCAGCGAGGCGAGCAGCGGGCTGGCCTCGGCGAGACCGCCGGTCAACCGCGCAACCTCGTCTTTTGGCAAATAAAGCAAGCCGTTGCGTTCGAAGAACCGGCCGCCCTGCGGCTGGTGGACGGCACGGATTACATCTTTGCGCGCGAGCAGCGCCGCGCCGAGCCGGTCGGCCGCCTGGGCGGCATTTTCCGCGGTCGGCGCCTCGATGACGGCGACGATGCCGGGTTCCGGGAAAGCCCGCATATAGCGGAAGGCTTGCTGCGCCCAAGGCAGGTTCGGCGGAAACAGCGCCTTGACGTCGGTCGACAAGGTGAAATTGCGCGCCGAATAGGCGGCGGACGCCACGGTCAAGAGCGCGGCAACCGCGATCACCCACCAGGGCCGGCGCGTGCACAGACCAACCAGGCGAACGATCGAGGTTTTCAACATGCGGTTGCCCGTTGCCGGCCCAGCTTGCTGGCGGAGCGCGCCGATGGCGGAAAAGCGCGCCCCTCTCTGCGTGCGATAAAAAAACTGCGGCGGAGACCGCTCGGTTCCCGGTTCGGGCGAGAAGAAGAATGCGGCCGGGCAGGCGCGCCGCGCTGCGGCGCCCCCGTCAGGACATAAAGAGCCGGTCAGGACATAAAGAGGATATGCGCCGGGTTTAGCGCCGGATGGCCGTCGAGTGCGGCAACCAGGTGCTTGTTGGAGCTGCTGCCCGAGGCCGAATAGAACAGGTTGCCGTTGGCGGTGTCGTAAGCAAAGCGCTGGCTCGACGCGGTAAAGGTGCCGGTCGCGTCCCGGTGGAGCAGGCCGCCGACGGCCTTGGCGGTCTTGCCGGCGCCTGGGAGCGCAAAGCCGGCGCCGCTGACGAAAACAATCTCGTTGGCGGCCGAAGCCGTAAAATCGGTAATCCTATTGCTGCCGGCCGCCGAGAAAACGAATTTGTTGGCGCCGCCCCCACCGGTCATTTTTGTGTCGCCGCCGGCAAAAAATGTGTCGTCGCCGGCGCCTCCCGTAAGCCAGTCGCGCCCGTTGCCGGCGTGCACCAGGATCCGGTCCGCGCGCGGCAGGCGGGCGGCGTAGACGGTATCGCCGGCATTCCCGTCGGAGACGGTGATTTGCGCTCCGGCGACCGCGGCAAAATTCGCGGCGGTGAGGGTGAAGGAGCTGGCCCCGCGGCTGGCGAGGATAAAGGTCTCGATCCCGCTGACCCCGCCAGCCCTGACCGTGCCGGCGCTGGTCATCACCAGAGCATCGTTGCCGAGCCCGCCTTTGATCGTGTCGGCGGCTGTCAGGCCGGCCGCGGAGAACCGGAAAATGTCGTTGCCGGCGCCGCCGCCGAGCACATCCTCCCTGCCGCTGCCGCTGCCGCCGACGATGACGACCCGGTTCGCTCGGCTCACCGAAGCTGCGCTCACCGCATTGCCGGCGTTGCCGCAATCGACCGTTATGACGCGGCGGTTGACGCTGGTAAAATTCGCATCGGTCAGCACCAGGCTGTTCGCCCCGCCGCCGGCGAGCGCATAGGTCTCGATCCCGTCGACCCCGCCGGCCCTGATCGTGCCGGCGCTCGTCAGCAACAGCTCGTCGGCGCCGGAGCCGCCCTCGATCTTGTCGGACGCGTTCAGGCGGGCCGCCGTAAACTCGATAATGTCGTTGCCGCCCCAGCCTTTGAGCAGGTCCTTGCCGGCACCGCCGACGATAAGATTGGCGAACGCATTGCCGATGATGGTGGTGTTGCCCGATCCGGCAATGGCGTTTTCGATAATGCAATTGTAGGCGATCGCAACGTTGTCGGTCAGGCCCATGACCGAAGAATAGGCGCCGGGGTTCAAATCGATCACCTCCCTGGCGCTGCTGCCGGACAGGTCGAGCGTGTCGATGCCGCCGCCGTCCCAGATGGTCAGGAGCGGCGCCCGGTTATAGGTGAAATCGTAAATCGTGTTTTTCAGCGCCGGGTCGGCGTTGAACCCGTAATGCGTATTGCCCGACCGAGTGTTGTGGTTTTCGCCGTAGAGCGACTGGATCGCCGCGATGTCGTCGCGCATCGGTGTTTGCGGATAGAGATCGGTGCCGACCTTGCCGTTGAAATCGTCGGCCGTGGTCCAGCCGACGCCGGTTTTATAGGCACCGAAATACGACATGATCGAATATTGGCGAAAATCGCCGGAATACGTCGCGTTGTTGTTATAGCCGAGCTTTTGCCCGGTCGAGACGTCGTAGGTGTCGGGATGCGACAGGCCGAGCGCATGACCGATCTCGTGCACCATATTCAGAATGGAATAGCTGCCGAGAAAATAATAGGCGTCGTCGGTCGGGGTGACCAGCTTGTTGGCTTTCGGATCGAAAATCTCGCCGAACTGGGTCCCGATCCAGATCTGCTCGCCGAGAATCTGGTCCGGCTGGCCGCTGAGGGTGCGCAGATCGGGATGGGTGTAGCTCGATTTGCCAAGGGGGCTCGACCCGTCGTTCGCAGACGCCGACAGGTTCAACGTGATGTCGGCGGCCGAGCTCCCGACCTGCACCAGATTGATCGGGATCAAATCCTGCCACAGGCTGAAGGCATAGGCGGCCGAGCTCCGCTCGGTCGCGGTCATCGCCACAAGACCCGAATTTTCGCCGCCCGCCGGCGGAAAGTTGGTGGCGCCGAGGCCGATCGAAAAGGTTACGCTCGGTGTGTACCAGACGCGCTGGTGGGTGACCCCATCGCCCCAGCTCGTGGTCAGGTGCTGGATTACCGCCGACAGGTCGAGGGTGGGCTTGGTCATGACCGCAATCCTCCGGCCGCGAATGCTTTAACCAAGCGACGGGTTGCGGGCATCAAAGTGCATTCCGTTGCTTCCGTTACTTACCCGAATATTACACGAAACAGCCGCCGGCGGCAACCCCGTCCTGCGTTGCTGCGGACCGGCCGGTGACCGGCGAGGGTTTTCATCCGCCGGTGCGGGTCGCATAGTGATGCCCCTTTTGGCAAATGGAGAAAGCAGATGGCTGACGGCAGCGGGCAGGGCGAGCTGTTCGACAAAGGCTTGGCGATGCGGCGGGCGGTGCTCGGCGCGGAATATGTCGACCGCTCGATCGCGAACGCCGACGCGTTCACCCAACCCTTTCAAAAGCTCGTCACCGAATGGTGCTGGGGCGAGGTTTGGAACCGGCCCGGCCTCGACAAGAAGACCCGCAGCATCATCAACCTGGCGATGCTGACCGCGCTCAACCGACCGAACGAGGTGCGCCTCCACGTGCGCGGCGCGCTGAACAACGGGGTCAGCCGCGAGGAGATCCAGGAGGTGCTGCTGCACACGACGGTCTATTGCGGCGTGCCGGCGGCGCTCGAAAGCTTTCGCATCGCCGCCGAGGTGTTGAAGGAGGAGGACGCCAAAAAGCGGTGATCCCGATCCGCCCGACGCGCAAGACGGTCACCGTCGCCGCACTCGGCACGACCCAGACCCTCGCCTGGGCGTCGAGCTATTATCTGCCGGCGATCCTCGCCGACCCGATCGCGTCCGGCCTCGGGGTCTCGAAATCGCTGTTTTTCGGGTTTTTCTCGGTGGCGCTCCTGCTGCAGGCGGCACTCGGGCCGGCGATCGGGCGGGCGATCGACCGGCGTGGCGGCCGCGGTGTCCTGGCATTGTCGAATGTGGTGCTGGCGCTCGGCCTCGCCTGGCTCGGCGCCGCGGCGGGGCCGGTCTCGCTCGCCGGTGCGTGGACCTTGCTCGGGCTCGGCATGGCGCTCGGTCTCTACGACCCGGCCTTTGCCGCGCTGACCGCGATCTACGGCCGCGAGGCGAGGAGCGCCATCACCGGGATTACGCTGATCGCCGGCTTTGCCAGCACCGTCGGCTGGCCGGTTTCGGCCTGGCTCAACCACGGCTTTGGCTGGCGCGGCGCCTGCTTTGGCTGGGCGGCGGTCAATCTTTGCCTTTGCCTGCCGATCAACCTGCTGCTGATTCCACGCCCCTCCGGCGCCACAGGGACCCCGGAGACGGAGGTGGCGGCGCCGGCGCCGGCGAACGGCATGGCGGTGCTGGCTGTTGTCTTTGGCGCGGTCGGCTTTGTCACCGGGGCGATGGCGGCGCATTTGCCGCGGCTCCTGGAAATGGCCGGCGCCTCGACCGCGGCGGCGATCGCCGCGGCCTCACTGATGGGGCCGGCCCAGGTCGCCGCACGGCTCTTCGAATTCGGCGTGCTGAAACGGCTGCACCCGCTGGTCTCGACCCGGCTCGCCTTGCTGCTGCACCCGGCGGGCGCCGCTGTGCTCGGGGTGCTGGGCGGGCCGGGTGCGGCCGGCTTCGCGCTCTTGCACGGCGGCGGCAACGGGCTCCTGACGATTTCGCGCGGGACCTTGCCGCTGGCCCTCTTCGGCCCCATTGGCTATGGCCGCCGCACCGGGATCATCGTCGCGCCGGCGCGGGTGACGACCGCGGCCGCCCCGCTGCTGTTCGGCCTCTTGATGAACCGGATGGGCGTGGCGGCGCTCGCCGTTTCGGCCGGGTTGAGCCTCGCCGCCTTTGCCGCCCTCGCCCTGCTGCGGGTCCGGCCTTCGCCGGCTCCGGCGCCGCGGCTCGGCGCCTGACCGCGTGCCGCGCTCTCAATACTCGCGATAGGGCAGGAATTTGCCGCTGAGGGTCAGCTTGACCCGGTCGCCCTTGGGGTCGGGCTGGCGCTCGATCGCCATCTCGAAATCGATGGCGCTCATGATGCCGTCGCCGAACTCCTCCTGGATCAATTGCTTCCAGGTCGTGCCGTAGACCTGCAAGACCTCGAAAAAGCGGTAGATCACCGGATCGGTCGGCGGCACGGACGGCAGCGAGCCGCGATAGGGAATTTCTTGCAGCAACAAGGTCTCGTCGCGATCGAGCCCGAAGAGCTTGGCCGCACGCTCGGCCTGCTCGGGCCGCAATTTCATCTGGCCCAAGAGCGCCGCGGTCAGGTAGACCGCCGAGCCGCCGCCGATCTCGCCGACGATCGTTTTCCAGCTCAGCCCCTTTGCACGTTTCGTTTCGAGAATTTTGGCAGTCAGCTCTTGCCGGGTCATCGTGCCTCCTGTCGAAAGCGGGGATAGTCGCATGGCGGCAATGCGTGTGCCAACCCGAGAGCAGCACCCTGGTCCCTCGGCGCCGGCGCAGCCGGGGTCTGGGACCAAGGGATTGTCGGTGCGTCTGGCGTCGGCGCGGCGCGTGGCGCGGATCGCCGCGGCAAGCGGCCGCCAGTTTTCTTACGCGCTGGTACAGGTCGTCTCCGGCCTCCCCGACGACGAGCCGCGAGCCCCGCTCGCCCGCCTCGTCGCCTCCGAACTCGGCCGCCAGCGCGGCGCGGCGCCCGACGCGGTCTACACCTTCAAGCATGCGCTGGTGCAGGAATGAAGCTTGGCGAACGCAGGCGGGGCCGGGAATGGACGGGGGCTGTTGCCTCGTCGTGGGCGACCACGCCGGCGGGTCGCCTGACGGTTCTGATCCTCGGCACCTTTTTGGTGCGGCTCATCTTCGCGGCCGCGCTCGGCCTCGGCATCGACGAGAGCTATATGGTCGCAGCCGGCCGGCAGCCCCAGCTGAGCTATTTCGATCATCCGCCGCTCGCCTGGTGGCTCGCCTGGGCGGCCACGCATCTCGCCGGCAGCGAGGCGGCGATCGTCGTCCGGCTGCCGTTTATCGTCCTTTTCGCGCTGACGACGGGGCTGATGTACCGGCTGACCGCGGCGCTGTGGGGTGCGCGCGCCGGGTTGTGGGCGGCGGTGGTGCTGAACCTCATCCCGGTATTGTCGGTCACCGCCGGGAGCTGGGTGCTGCCGGACGGGCCGCTCATGGCAGCGCTGCTCGGGGCGGCGCTTTGCCTGATCCTCGCTTTGCCGGCGAACGGGCGTGCCGGCTGGGGCTGGTGGCTCGGAGCCGGGACCTGCGCCGGCCTCGCGCTGATGTCGAAATATTCGGCGATCCTGACGCTCTGCGGCGCGTTTATCTTTTTGCTGAGCGAGCCGGGCGGGCGGCGTTGGCTGCGCCGGCCGCAGCCTTGGGTCGCAGCGCTCGTCGCCGGCTTTCTGTTTGCGCCGGTGCTGGTCTGGAACGCGCGGCACGGCTGGATTTCGTTTCGGTTTCAAGGGGCGCGCGCCGCCCAGGGCTTTCACCCGCTCGGCCCGCTTTTGACGACGGCCGGCGGCGCCCTCTACCTCTTGCCGTGGGTCTGGCTGCCGCTGCTGCTGTGCGGCTGGCACGCGCTCCGGCGGGGCCCGCGCGACGAGGGACGCTGGCTGCTGCTTTGCCTGGCGGCGCCGCCGATTGTTTTCTTTACGGTCGTGTCGCTGTGGAGCCGGGTCCTGTTTCATTGGGCGGCACCCGGCTATCTGATGCTGGTGCCGCTGCTCGGCGAGGCGATTGCCCGCCGCAACGGGCATCGGCGCTGGATCGCCGCCACCGCGGCGCTCGTCCTCTTCGGCATGGCGCTGGTGGCGAGCGAGGTGCGGCTCGATTGGCTGCCGCCGATCGGCGGACGCGACCCGGCGCTCGCGGCGGTCGATTGGACCTCGCTGCGCGCCGATCTCGCCGCCCGCGGCCTGCTCGACCGGCCGGGGCTGGTGGTCGCAGCGACGCGCTGGCTCGATGCCGGCAAGATCGATTATGCGCTCGGCGGCCGGCTTCCGGTCGTCTGCCTCGGCGACGACCCGCGCGAATACGGGCTGATCGCGCCGGTGGCGCGGTATGCCGGCCGCGATGTGCTGATCGTGGCGCCAAAGGTTGCGCCGGCGGAAATCGCGGCGAGCTACGGCCGGCTGTTCGCTTCGATCGAGACCCTCGCCCCGTCGAGCGTGCGGCACGATGGCCGCGCGGCGCTCCCCTTGCCGCTCTATCTCGGCCGCCATCTGCACTCGCCGCCCGACGGGGCTAGTGCCGGTATTGCGGGTAGCCGGTGAAATCGTAGGCGAGATACAGCGAGTAGGTGCGGGTTTCGCCGGGCCCGAGCGAAACCGTGATCGGCGGCAGCGGCGCCATCGACTTGAAGCTCGGCCGCATCTCGCCCGCGAGATGGTGGACCGACACCAAGAGAAAATTGCCGCCGCGATAGCGCCGCATGTCGTTGGTCAGGTCCCACTGGTCCTTGACCCGGTCCATCAGCTCCCATTTGACCGCGCCAAACGGGTGCGGGTGGACGTAATAGACAAGGGCCGCGAGCACCTCGCGGTCGTCGGCAAAGAGGCGAAAGCCCGGATGGGCGGCGAGCGCGGCACCGACCTTCTCGCCGAGCTCGCGCCAGCCACGCAGCCGGACGAGCGGGTCGAATCGGGCCGGCAGCACGATCCCGCCGGCAGCCAGGGCCTGGTAGCCGCCGAACATCACGATCGCAGCAGCGAGGTTGACGGCGATCGAGCACGCCACAAACGCGCGCCGGCCGCGCTGCAACGTCCAGCCGATTACCAGCACGATTGCCGAGAGATAGGCGGGTGCGGCCCAATTGGGCTCGGCCCGCGACAGCAGGCTGACGACCAGCATCATCGCCAGGGTCGGCAAGGCAAAGGCGGCGAGAAGACGGGAACGCGGCTCGGCGAGCGTCCGCGGCGTCACGACGGCGAAGATCAGCGCGCCAAAGAACAGCGGTCCGAACACGCCGAATTGCGAGCCGAAGAATTCGAGCGCGGCCCCGGGATGGAGCAGCCGGCCGCCGAGCTCGGCATTGTCGCGGGTGTGCAGATAGCTGGCAAAGCCGTGCTGCCAGTTCCACCACAGGTTTGGCGAATAGATGACAAAAGCCACAACGGTGGCGCCGAGAAGGGCGGGAAGATGGCGGCGCTCCTCGGGGAAGAGGATCACAAAGCCGAGCGCCGAAAGAAGCCAATAGGCCATCGCGTATTTCGCCAAGAGCCCGAAGCCGGCGGCGATGCCGACCGCAAGCCACCACCAGCCCCATCCCCGGGCTCCGCGCGCGCGGATAAAGGCGTAGAGTGCCGCCGCCCAGCACGGCAGCAGCGCCGCGTCGGTGGACATGATAAAGGCGGAAACCGAAGCCCCCGGCAGGCTCATATAGGCGAGCGCCGACCAGAACCCGATGCGCCGGTCGTAGAGGCGGGCGCCGATCGCATAGATAAATGAGGCGGTGCCGGCATGGAGCAGCGGCGCCGAAAGCCGGACCGCGAGCTCGCTGTCGCCGAAGAGGCCGGTGGTCAGCGCGATCAGCCAGGCGACGAGCGGCGGCTTCGAGTAATAGCCAAAGGCCGGATGCTGTGCCCAAAACCAGTATTGCGCCTCGTCCGGGTAGAGATCGGCCGACTGCACCGCCAGCCACAACAGCCGCAGCGCGGTGATCGCGGCGATAGAGGCGAGGGTCGCGGCGAGATAGCGGCGCTCGCGCGGCCATTCGCCCTCGGCGGCCGGGGTCAGGAATGTCGTGCGGCCGATTACCGGCAACTCCGATTCCTTGTGGCGGTCAGCGTCAAAGCGGGTGACACTCGGATCGAAATCGGGCGGTTTGGAGACCGAGATGAACGAGGGATTCGCCGGAAAGACCGCGCTCGTCAGCGGCGGCGGCAGCGGCATTGGTGCTGCGACCTGCCAGGCCTTGGCAAAGGCGGGGGCTCATGTCGCGGTGCTCGACCGCGATATGGCGGCGGCCGAGAGGATCGCCGGCGAAATCGGCAAAGCCGGCGGACAGGCCGGCGCCCATACGCTCGATGTCGCCGACGGGGCGGCGTTCGCGCGGGTCGCCGCCGCAGTCGCCGAGGCGCAGGGCGGCATCGACGTGCTCGTCAATTGCGCCGGAACCATCACCCGGCACACGATTGCGCAGATGCCGGCCGAGGCTTGGGAGCGGGTGATGGCGGTCAATCTGCGCGGTCCCTTCAACGGCCTCCAGGCGGTGCTGCCCCATATGCGGGCGCGCGGCGGCGGCGCCGTCGTCAACATCGCCTCGGTCGCCGGGCGGCGGATCTCGTTTGGCGGCGGCGCCCATTACAGCGCCTCGAAGGCCGGCCTCCTCGGCTTTACCCGGCATGCGGCCTATGAGCTGGCGCCCGACCATATCCGCGTCAACGCGGTTTGCCCCGGCCCGACCGCGACCCCGTTCAGCGGGCATATGCCGACGGCCGAGCAGCGCGCAACGCGAGCCAGGAAAATCCCGTTGGGCCGCATGGTGGAGCCCGAGGACATCGCCGACGCGGTGTTGTTCCTGGCCGGGGACCAGTCGCGGATGTGCACCGGCATCGCGCTCGATGTCGATGGCGGCGTCTTGATCAGCAACGACATTCCCTATGAGCAATATTTCAGCGCGATGACCTGATCCGGCGCGCCAATCGGGCGAACCGCTTGCTGTCCCGCGCACCTTCCTCCTGCTTTCCCGGCGAAAGCCGGGATCGCCTCTTTACCTGTTCATCGGCTGATGACCCCGAGCCGAAGCGAGCGACTGAGAAGCAGAAACGTGGGTCCCGGCTTTCGCCGGGAAAGCACAAAGGGTGCGCATTTCGGAGTCTCGGTGCGCATTGCATTATAGCTGTATCCATAAAAACACCATTTTACCTTTTACGGCCCACGACCTATTGGCGCGCCTTGGCATAGGGATAGGCGAGGTCGCCGGTCTGGTATTTGGCGGGCGAAAGGATCGACACCGTTTCCGGCCCGCGAAACTGGTCGACGCCGTGCCCTTTGATCGAGTGGTACTGCACCCAGATCGGGCGCGCCTCGGTCCATTCGCCGTCGGGGCCGAAGAGATCTCGCCGACGATCGTGCCGAAGGGGTGGCTGTGCATGTATTGGGCGAGCTTGTCGTTGTCGAGCGTCTTGGTCGCGGCGACCGCCTCGCCCAGCGCCTGCAATTCGGCATAGGCGTAGGGCGGCAGGAAATAGCCGAGCGGATCGACCCCGGCGGCGTTGGCCTTGGCCTGGTATTTCTTTAGAAAATCCATGACGCCGGGAAATTCCATCGTCTTGACCGGCTCCCACAATTCGACATTGACGATGCCGTTCAGCGCCGGTCCGAGCTGCATCTTGATCGCCGCCGCCTGCGCGCCGGCCAGCGCACCACCCAGCATATTGGTCTTGAGCCCGATCTCGCCGACCGCGCGCAGGATGCCGACCGTGTCCGACGGATAGGAGGCGGCATAGACGAGATCGGGCTGCCCTGCCCCGATGGCGCGCACGATCGGCGTAAAGTCGACCGTATTTGGCGGGTAGGCCCGGTCGTAGACGATCTTGAGGCCGGCGGCTTTGGCGGCATCGCGCGCGCTGTCGGTCGCCTTATGCTGGAATTCGGCGTCGGCGCCGACGATTGCTATCGTTTTGGGCTTTGGCGTCTGCGCCATCGCCAGCACAAAAAACCCCTGCGAAAAGGTCTTTTGCGGGTCCGGGCCGAACGGCAGCATCGAAAAATATTTCGGGTAATGAAACTTGTCGTTCGCCGCCAAGGCAAAGAGCCCGAAGAACAGCCGGTTATGAGAGATCGCCACCGGCATTGCCGGCACCGTCAGGTTGGTGCCGTAGCTCGACACCAGGAGATCGACTTTGTCGATATCGATCAGCTTTGTATAGATCCCCGGCACGTTCGCCGGGTTCGACTGGTCGTCGTAATAGACGAGCTTGACCGGCCGGCCGAGGAGCCCGCCCTTGGCGTTGACGTCGTCCTGCCAGATCTGCATCGCCAAAAGCCCGGTCTTGCCGACGACGGCAAAGGGTCCGGTCAATTCCATCGACAACCCGATGGTGATCGGCTCGGCTGCGCGCGCCGCCGTCGCTGCCGCCATCAGCAAGGCCGCGGCGAGCCAGATAGTAAGCCGTGTCATGCCTGCAATTCCTTTACCTGTGCCGGGCTGAGAAACCGGGTCTTGGCGCCGCGCAACAGCAGATAGAGCCTGGCGGTTTCCTCCAATTCCTCGATCGCGTTGACCGCGGCGTCGAGGCTCGACCCGGCGACGACCGGCCCGTGATTGGCAAGCAGCACAGCATGGTGCGTGCCGGCAAAGCCGCGCACCGCCTCGGCCAGCGCCAGATCGCCGGGCTTGAAGTAGGGGACGAGCGGCAGCCGGCCGACGCGCATCACATAATAGGCGGTGACCGGCGGCAACACATCCTTTGGGTCGATCTCGGCGAGACACGAGACCGCGACCGAATGGGTCGAATGCAAGTGCACGACCGCGCCGGTGCCGGCCCGCTCTTCGTACATGACGCGGTGCAAAAAGCTTTCCTTGGTCGGCGGATCGCCCGAGATGAGGCAGCCTTTGTCGTCGAGCTTGGAGAGCCGCGCCGGGTCGAGCCGGCCGAGCGAGGCGTTGGTCGGCGTCATCAGCCAGCCATCGGCGACGCGCAGGCTGATATTGCCCGACGAGCCGGCGGTCAGCCCGCGGTTGAAGATCGAGGCGCCGATCTCGCAGATCGCATCGCGCTCCTTGGCATCGTTCATCGCGCGGCCCCGCGATGCTTCGTCGGTGCCGCGGCCCCCACCCTGACCCTCCCCCGCTTGCGGGGGAGGGAAACGGGAGAGGGCTGGGCGGGTGACGGTGAGGCCGAGATCGGGTGGGTCATTCTCGCTCCCCAAGCACAGAGAAGGCGCGCAGAAAAAAGTCGGGCGCGCCGAAATTGCCGGATTTGAGCGCGAGCGCCAGCACCGGCGTGCCGGGCCTCGCGGGGAGGCTCGCGGGGAGACTGACCGTCCACGGCACGCCGGGGTCGATCTGGCGGCCGATGCGCAATCCGGTGACGCCGAGCGCCTGCACCACCGCCCCGGCGGTCTCGCCGCCGGCAACGACGAGCCGCCGCACGCCAGCGGCGACGAGGCCCTGCGCCGTCGCCGCCAGGATCCCTTCGACCAGTGCCCCGGCGCGGTCGCGGCCGAGCCGGCGCTGCACCTCGGCAACCTCTTCGGGGGGTGCGGTCGCCGAGATCAGGACCGGCTGCTCGCCCAAGAGCGGCCTCGCCCAGGCGAGCGCCTCTCGCGCCACGTCACGGCCCCCGGCGGCGGCGAGCGGGTCGATCGTAAAGGTCGGGGCCTGCGCTCGCATGTGGGCGACCTGGGCCAAGGTGGCGGTCGAGCACGAGCCCGACAACACCGCCGCCGCGCCTGAGATGGCGGGCAGGCGGTCGGCGGCGGCATGCGGATCGAGGAGGCCGCGGCGACGGAAATTCTCGGGCAGGCCGAGCGCGATGCCCGAGCCGCCGGTGATCAGCGGAAAGTCGGCGGCGGCCTCGCCGATCGCTTCGAGATCGCGGTCTTCGAGCGCATCGACGACGGCATGGGCGAACCCGTCGCGGCGCAGCCGGGCGAAGGCGGCGCGGATCGCCGCGGCGCCGCGCATGACCGCGGCGGCCGGCACCAGCCCGACCCGGCCCTGCGTTTGCCGCTGCAGCACCCGCACCAATGACGGGTCGCGCATCGGTGTCAGCGGATGGTCGCGCATCCCCGATTCCGACAGCAGCACATCGCCGACAAACAGATAGCCGCGATAGATGGTCCGGCCGGCCTCGGGAAAGGCCGGGCAGAACAGAGTGAAATCGGTGCCGAGCGCCGTCATCAGCGCCTCGGCCACCGGGCCGATATTGCCGGCATCGGTCGAATCGAAGGTCGAGCAATATTTGAACAGGATCTGCAGCACCCCGGCAGCGCGCAGCCAGGCGAGCGCCTTCAGGCTTTTGTCGATCGCTTCGGCAGCCGGCACGGTGCGGGTTTTGAGCGCGACGACGATCGCCTCGGCATCGGGGACGGTCATGCCTGAGGCGGGCACATCGATCAATTGCACCGCCCGCATGCCGCGCCGGACCAAGGTGTTGCATAGATCGGTGGCGCCGGTGAAATCGTCGGCAACCGCCCCCAACAGCACCGGCATCGCCCGCTCCCGCCGCTTCTCGTCCCAGCCGCGGATCAGACACTAGCCACCCCCGGCAGCGCACGCAAACCGAGGCGATCCGGCGGCAACGCCGACCATGCCCGGTTCAGGCGGGTGGGGCGACGCCGTCGGCGGCGCGTTCGAGCGCGGCGATGTCGATGCGCTTCATTTGCATCATCGCCTCGAAGGCCCGTCTTGCGCGGGCGCGATCGCCATCGCCGATCAACCTGATAAGCTGGCGGGGAACGATTTGCCACGACACGCCGAAGCGGTCCTTCACCCAGCCGCATTGCTCGGCCTCGGGGACCGCCGAGAGCGCGTTGGCGAAGCGATCGGCCTCGGCCTGGGTCTCCACCGGTATCTGGAACGAGATCGCTTCATTGAACCGGAATTGCGGCCCGCCATTCAGGCCGGTGAAGGGCTGACCCATCAGCCTGAACTCGACCATCAATACGTCGCCTGCTTTGCCCGAGGGGTAGTCGCCCGGTGCGCGATGGACCGCCTCAACATGGCTGTCGGGGAAGAGCGAGGCATAGAATTTGGCGGCCTCTTCGGCGTTGCCGTCAAACCATAGGCAGGGGGTAATGCCAGACATGCGCCGTCCTCTCAGAAGCCGTTTCGAAATGAATTCCATCGGATCAGCAGGTTACCAATCTTCATCGTCGTTCCCGCGAAAGCGCTTGTGAAAAAATGCCAAACGAGGTCATTCCGGGGCGCGGGCACTGCCCGCGAGCCCGGAACCTATTAACACCGGACGTCCAACATATTGGAAATTCAAGTGTTCTTGGGTTCCGGGCTCGGCCCTTCGGGCCGCCCCGGAATGACGTTTCTTGGAAAGAGCAATTTCTTCACACGCGCTTTCGCGGGGGCGACGATAATCTATTGATAGGACGCTATTCATTCCGGGTCAGGCTCTCAGACCTGCGAAATTTGTCCGAAGGTGCCGGCGGTCGTCAACGCGAGACAAGGCCCGGCATGTAGGTGGGCGGGTCGAGGCCGACGCCGACGAGATGGCCAAAATGCCTGGCGAGAATCCGGCGGTCGGTCGCGGGCAAGGGCGGCTTTAGAATGGCGGCGATGTTGGCGCGCAGATGCTCGGGGTCGCCGGTGCCGAACAGCACGACATCGACCCCCGGCTCGTGCCGGACATAGCGATAGGCCGCCTCGGTGATCGTCGCGGCCCCGCCATCCTCGGGATGGAGCAGAAAACCAAGCGGGTTCGGCGCTACGCCGAGCCAGCCCGCCACCTTGCCGGTCGCGGCAAGCTGCCGCAGCTCGGATTTGAGCCGGTCGGGCTTTGAAAAAATGTTGCGCACCGCGAACATCAGCAAAGTGCCGACGCCGTTGGCGAGGGTCCGCGGGAAAACCTCGGTGCGCGCGTTCTGGTGCATCATGTGGAACGCGACCATCATCACGTCCCAGATGCCGTCCTCGGCGGCGCGACGCGCCATCTTGTGCTCGCCGTCGCTGGAGCCGGTCTCGGTCACGCCCAGATGCCGGATCTTGCCCTTCGCCTTTTCCCTGAGCAATGCCGGGGCGATTTCGTCGCGTGCGCGGTCGTAGGCGCCGGGCGAGACACCGTGCAATTCGAACAGATCGATATAATCGACACCGAGCTCGCGCAGCGAATGGTCGAGGCTGGCGACCGCACGCTCGCCGGCCGAGGGACCCGCGCCGTGCGGGATCCAGGCCTTGCTGGCGATCACCACCCGATCGCGCGGCATTGTCTTCAATGCCTTCCCCAAGACGGCCTCGGTGCCGTAGACGGCGGCGGTGTCGAACAGGTTGACCCCGAGATCGAACGCCTGGTGGACCAGCGCCACCGCCTCGGCCTCGCTTTTCCCGGTGCCGAGCCCGAGCCGGCTGAACCCGCCGCAGCCGAGCCCGGCGACGCCGACCCTGAGCCCGGTGCGGCCGAGTGTGGTGTGCTCCATGCTAGGCCACCCCGAAATGCGGCACGACGCGCCTCGAAATGCCTTCCGGCAACGCGCTCATGCCATCCGGCCGACGTATTTTTCGAGCAATGCCCACGCTTCCTCGCCCGATTGCCGCTTCATCTCGGGATAGAAGCCGGATTTTTTCAATACCGCCCGAAACGGCGCGATATCGGGGGTATTGAAGATCATCCCGTGCCCTTTCAGCTTCTCGATTTCGACCTTGGTCATCGTTTGCCAATCGGCGCGCTCCAAGAGCGCCTTCGCGTTGAATTCCCGGTCGGCCAGTTGCTGCAATTCGGCCGGCAGCCGGGCCCAGGCGGCGTTGCCAAAGGAAACGTGGATCCCGGCCCAGACATGGTTGGTGATGCTGCAATATTTCTGGACCTCGTAGAGCTTGCCGGTGTCGATCAGCACCAGCGGGTTTTCCTCGCCATCGACCAGGCCGCTGTGCAGCGCGCGGTAGGCCCTGTCGATATCGATCGGGACCGGGGCGGCGCCGAGATGCTGGAACAGCGCGATCAGGATCGGCGCCACCGGCAGGCAAATCCTAAAGCCGTCGAGATCGGCCGGGGTTTCGATCGGCTTTGCTTTCGAGGTGATCTCGCGAAAACCGTGGTCGTAGCAATTATGCACGACACGAAAGCCGACGCGGCCCGCCAGGCTGCGCAAATGGTCGCCCAATGCGCCATCCATCGCCGGCCAAATGTGGTCGTAGCCGGTAAAGACGAACCCGACCCCGAAGATGCCGAAAGCCGGATTCTTCGGGGCCAACAGGTCGAGCGACAAATAATACATGTCGAGCCGGCCGGCGATCGTTTGCGCGATCATCGCCGTTCCCTGGCCGAGCACGCTGTTCGTGTACAAATTGATCGCGAGCCGGCCGCCGCTCGCCTCCCTGATCGCCTGCATCGCTTCGCGCCCGCGGATCGACATCGGATGGGCGTCGGGCAGCGCCGTCCCGCAGCGATAATGAAACTCGGCGGCGTCGGCGGGCCAATGCAGGATCGCGGGTGCAGCGGCACCGGCGGCGGCGAGCAGCCTTCTGCGCGACAAGATCATCGGTTTCTCGGCGCGGGCATCCGCCTCTGCGACCACGGGTGGCGCGCAAATTGCCGGCCGCGGTGCCGCCCGTCAAGCCGAGGCCGGTAGCCAGGCTGGCGGAATTGCGCGACACTCGCGCCAATCCGATCGCCGCCACCCGCGCTTCGCCGAGGAGAGACCGAGCATGATCACCAAATTCACCACCGTCTATGCCGGCCATGTCGATCTGCCCGACCGCGGCCAGGACACGACACCAGCGAACGAGCGGCGCTATTCGAACGAGCACCTGGCGAGCGTCTTCGAGAAGACCGAGGCGATCGCCAAGAAGATGGATGCGCTCGGCTACGAGACCCTGTGGCTCGCCGAGCACCATTTTCAGCACGAGGGCTACGAGTGCATCCCCAACATCCTGATGCTGGCGGTGCATCTCGCGCGCGTGACGAAGCGGCTAAAGATCGGCTGCGGCTTCAACATCGTCCCGATGTGGCACCCGCTGCGGCTCGCCGAGGATTTTGCCGCCGCCGACATTCTGACCGGCGGCCGGGTCGTGTTTGGCGTCGGCCGCGGCTATCACACCCGCGAGGTCGAGAGCCTCGGCGGCCCGATGCTCGACCAGACCGCCAACCGCGACTTCTTCGAGGAGGGCGTCGATGTCGTCTTCAAGGCGTTCAACGAGGAATCGTTTTCGCATCAGGGGAAATATTTCACCTTGCCCCCGCGCGTCCCCTATCGCGGCTACGAATTGGAAAAGCTGACCCTGGTGCCGCGGCCGATCCATCGCCCGGTCGAATGCTGGCAGCCGGTGGTCAGCGCCAGCGCGCGTGGGCTCGATTTTATGATCAAGCACGGGATCAAGGGTGCCGTCGGCGGCGGGGCGGCGACGATGCAGGCGGGGCCGATGGCCGCCTATCGCGACGCCGCCTTGCGCGCCGGGAAGGAATTGGCATTGGGCGAGGATTTGCAGCTCGGCCTGCATTTCCACCTGGCGAAGAGCCGCGAGCAGGCGGTCCGCGAGATCAAGCCGATCTATGAAGAGCATGTGAAGATGTTTGCCCCCCTGGGTTTTGTGCCGGGGCTCACCGAGGCGCAGCAGGAAGCGGTCGCGCGCCGCGGCGGCTGGGACGCGGCCGGCGTGCCGACCGTCGAGCACTATATGAAATTGGGCTCGTGGTTCGCCGGCACGCCCGCGGAGCTCGTCGAGCTGCTGAAGGGCTTCGAGGAGCGCTATCCCGGCATGCAGCACATCAGCCTCTCGAGCCCGATCGGCACGCCCAAGGCAACGATGCTCGAACAGTTCCAATGGGTCGCCGAGGAGGTCATGCCGTCCTTCCGCGGAAAGGCGGTCTAATCCTCCTCGCTCCGCCTCCCTCGCCCCGCTGGCGGGGAGAGGGCCGGGGTGAGGGGCAGGCGCGGTCGTAGATCGGCCGCTCCCGCTTCGGTAAGCTCTTCGCATAAGCACCCGGGAGAGAGACGATGAGGACGCTGTTCTTCGCCACATTCTGTTGCTTGCTGGCCTTGGCGGTGCCGTTGCCGCCGCGCATTGCGCACGCCCAAGGGAGCAGCGACGGCTGGGTCACGCTGTTCGACGGCAAGAACCTCGACCAATGGAACCAGATCGGCGACGCCAACTGGAAGCTCGAGGACGGTGCGGTGGTCGCCACCAAGGGCAACGGCTTTCTCGTCTCGAAGGAGGCCTATGGCGACTTTCAGCTCAAGGTCGAGTTCTGGGTCAACGACGCAGCGAACAGCGGCGTCTTCATCCGCTCCGAGGACCCGAAGAAGGTCGCCGGTGCGACGGCCTACGAAGTCAACATCTACGACGAGCGCCCGGACCCGACCTACGGGACGGGGGCGATCGTCAATGTCGCCAAGGTCGACCCGATGCCAAAGGCTGGCGGCAAATGGAACACCTACGAGATCACCGCGAAGGGGTCGCACCTGACCGCGGTCCTCAACGGGGTCAAGACCGCCGACGGGGAAAACGACAAGCACAAAACCGGCCATATCGCGCTGCAATACGGCACGACCAAAGTCAAAGACGCCGGCATCGTCAAGTTCCGCCTGGTCGAGATCAAGCCGCTGTAGGATTTCTGACCCGCTCCACAGCCCGCCACCAACCGCTCGACAATTGCTGTCCCCGTCGCCCCCGCAAAAGCGGGGGCCAATGTTCAGGTGCATTAAGATGATTTAGCGCGGTGTCTTCCTGATGGCCTTCCCGGCGAAGGCCGGGACCCATCTATGCCATAGGCACCGGCTGGAGCCTGTCCTCGGGCCGCCCAACGGCCGGACCCATAGACCGGTGTGACGAGATTTTCGGCATCAGCTTGTCGTGTTTATCGAGGCGGTGCGAGCGAGCCATGAGTGACACCGAATATCGCTTCACGGTCCGGCCGCTGAGCGAGGAAGAAGGCGGCGGCTACCTCGTCGAGTACCCCGATCTGCCCGGCTGCATGTCGGATGGCGAGACGATCGAGGAGGCCATCGTCGACGCCGAGGATGCGAAGCGCTGTTGGATTGCAGCCATGCAGGCCACGCAGTCACTTTCGCGATGGCGCGCGAGGCGTTTCAAGATCCGTTCGCGGTCGAGTGCGGGCAGCATCCGAACGAAGCGCGCTACGGCATGATTGCGACGGTGGAAAACCGCCTGCTGTTCGTAGGCTACACCATGCGCGGCGAGCGCATCCGGATCATCACGGCCCGCAAGGCGGAACCGCATGAGCGACGACGCTACCACGAAGAAAACCAGGAAACATGACTGGCGCCGGTTCGACGCACTGACCGACGAGGAGGTGCACGCGGCGGCGCTGCGCGATCCCGACGCGCGGCCGATGACCGATGAGGAATTCCGGCGTGCGCGCAAGGTGCCGCGGGCCAAGACCCTGCGCCGGACGCTCGGGCTCACGCAGGAGGAATTCGCCGTTCGCTACCATATTCCGATCGGCACGCTGCGCGACTGGGAGCAGGGCCGCTCGGAGCCTGACCAGCCCGCGCGGGCCTATCTGCATGTGATCGCTCGCGATCCCGAAGGCGTGCGCCGCGCACTCGAACAAAGGCCAGAGTGACTTCGATCATCATCATACCCCAGTGGCCTCGCTTTGCCGGCGCCTCGGCTGATCGAGTGCACACCTGATTGAAGAGTTCCAGTAATGAGAACGATCAGAACACTTTTTATGAGCAAAACAACACGCGAACGGCTAGAAATGGAGTTAGCCGAGGCGGTGGATAATTGTGATCTCAATAGAATTAGAGATGCTCTGAAAAGAGGGGCCAATCCAAATTCCGAAGGTAATTGGACCGTAGGTCCCGGTCGACGACCTATCATACATAGATCTTTTAAGTGGTTGGATATTAGTAACCAAGAAATGATTCTTTGAGGTATTAAAACCATCCGTAACATCGGATACAATATAAATTCTCGTGATGCTCTGAGACATACAATATTAATGAATTCATAGATTTGGATATATTCCGAAATTGTGAACTGGATGATACAAAATGGTGCGAATACCGAACTTAAAAATCATGAAAAGCAGACTGAATTTCAATTAGTCAAAGCGAAGAACGATTGGGATTACAGAGCAATATTAGGGCTTTTGGCGCGTTCATCGAGGGGCGGCAGGGAATGGCTCCGATCAGCGGATGGGCTGTCTTGGGTTGCTGCAGCAGCGGTTTGTCGCGCCGCAGTCTTCGGTTATGATCGGGCTGTGACCAACGATAGCTGAACCCATATGCCGCCCGCCCGCATCACCGCCGATCCTGCCGTCATGATGGGCAAGCCGTGCATCAATGGCACTCGCATCACGGTAGAGCTGATATTGCGCAAGCTCGGCGCCGGCCGCTCGTTTGCGGACCTGCTCGAAGCGTATCCGCAACTGAGCGAAGACGATTTGCGGGCGGCGCTGGCCTTTGCCGCCGACTACCTTCAGCATGAGACCGTGCTTGCCGCCGAGTGATGCGTTTTCTGGCGGATGAGAACGTTTCACGGCTCGTCGTCGAGCGGCTTCGTGCTGCCGGGTTTGACGTGGCATCCGTCCAGGAAACCAGGCCGGGAGCATCAGACAAAGACGTCCTCGATGAGGCAAGCAGCGATGACCGCGTCCTCCTCACGGAGGATCGCGATTTTTGGCGAGCTGGTTGTTCGCCAACGGCTGAAGGTCCGTGGCGTAATCCTGCTGGAGCTCGATCGCCTGCCGGGTGCGGCGGCGGCGGAGTTTGTCGCGGAGATCGTCCGCATCCATTCGAGCAAACTTGCCGGCAATCTGCTGGTGGTCGAGCCTGCGCGTGTTCGCGTGCGCCCGCTGCCGCGGTAAGCGTTGGTGGAGGTGCGCCCAGCGGCCATTGCGGCAATTCTTTATAGTCGCAAATGTGTCGGCGGGTGGAAGGAGGCTTGAGCATGAGCGGTTTGGGGTTGCCGATGGCGGGGAGCCCGGCGGAGCTGGGGTTGTCGGCCGAGCGGCTGGCGCGGATCTCGGCGCTGTTGCGCGAGGATGTCGAGCGCCGGGCGATCCCGGGGGCGGTCATGCTGATCGCCCGCGGCGGCCGGGTCGGATACGCAGAGGCGTTTGGCTTTCGCGACCGCGAGAAAGGCGCGCCGATGACGCTCGACGCGATCTTTCGGGTCGCCTCGATGACCAAGCCCGTGACCTCGGTCGCGGCGATGATGCTGGCCGAAGAGGGCCGGCTGCAAATCTCGGCCCCGGTCGCCGATTATCTGCCGGAATTCAAGGAGCGCACGGTCGGCGTCGAGCCGGTGCGGGCACGGCGGACGATGACCGTGCAGGATCTGCTGCGCCACACCTCGGGGCTGACCTACGCCGCTTTTGGCGACTCGCCGGTGCAGATGGTCTGGCGCGATGCGGGTTTGATGGACGAGGACCAGTCGAACGCCGACCTCGTCGGCAAGCTCGCCCAGCTGCCGCTGATGTTCGAGCCGGGGACGACCTGGGAATACAGCATGTCGACCGACGTGCTGGGCCGGGTTGTCGAGGTGGTTTCGGGTCAGGGCCTCGCCGAGTTTTTCGCCGATCGCATCACCGGCCCGCTCGGCATGGCCGACACCGCGTTCGAAGTCTTGGGCGAACGCGCCGAGCGGCTCGCCGAGCCGCAAGTCGATGCCGCGAGCGACGCCCGCCCGCCGATGCGCAACGTCGCCCGCCCACACCGCTGGGCCTCGGGCGGCGGCGGGCTCGTATCGACCGCGGCCGATTATCTGCGCTTCTGCCAGATGCTGATAAACGGCGGCGAGCTCGACGGCCGGCGCCTCCTGTCGCCAAAGACGGTGCGCCACATGGCCTCCGACCATCTGCCGCCCGGCTGCGCCTATGGCGAGACCGCGCGGCCGCGCTTTGGCGCGCTCGCCCCGGTGCCGGAGATGGGCTACGGCTTTGGCCTCGGCTTTGCCGTCAGAACCGAGCAAGGCCGCTCGCCGGTGCCGGGCTCGGTCGGCGACTATTTCTGGGGCGGGGTCACCGGCACCTATTTCTGGATCGACCCGGCCGAGGACCTCGTCGCCGTCTTTCTCTCGCAAGCCCCCGACCGCCGCCTCCACTACCGCTATCTCTCGCGCCAGCTCGTCTATGCCGCCCTCACCGGGACGATCCAACGCTGAGACGCGGCCGGACATGTCCCGTGGGCTTTAAGCCCAGGGACCGGTTGCGCAAACATCGACGCCCTTCTTGGGCCCGGCCGCCATGGCTACCAAGACGTGGATGCCCGGATCAAGTCCGGGCAAAGCGGGTTTCGTGTCGGGGCGTTTTCGCACGGCAGCAGGCTGAGCCGGGAGTGTTGTCATGCGGGTGTTTGTCGCCGGCGCTACCGGAGCCGTCGGCCGCCAGCTCGTTCCGCTGTTGCTGCGGGAGGGGCACGCGATCGTCGTCGCGTACAGCTTTGCCGGCTGGCCCTATGCCCGCGTGGGCGCGACGATCAAAAACGAGGACGGTCCGCTCGACGATCGCGCCGGTCGATTGCGGCGGCCGATCGTCGTTCCCAATTGCGCTATGCTAGACTGATAGAACGGGCCCGAGCCCGAGGCCCCAACAATCGAGAATAAATTTCAGGCCATGCGTGTTTTCCGGTTTTTCGAATTGCTGCTCGACCCGACCGCGACCGCGCCGCAAGAGGCGCCGCCGACCGGGCTTGCAGCGTTCTATTGGCACCATGCGCGCCAGGCGCGCAATCTCGTTGCGGCCCTCTTTGTCACGGGCTTTATCGTCGCCCTCCTCGACACGCTCGTCCCGGTGTTTGTCGGCCGGGTCGTGACGATGATCTCGGTCAACCGGCCGGGAGCGCTCTTGCAGCAATACTGGCCGCAGCTCCTCGTCATGGCCGCGGTCCTGGTCGTCGCCCGGCCCTGCGCGATGCTGCTGCAGAGCCTGATCACCAACCAGGCGATCGTCCCCGGCTTTTCCAACATGGTGCGTTGGCAGAGCCATTGGCACGTCGTGCGGCAGAGCTGGACCTTTTTCCAAAACGATTTCGCCGGCCGCATCGCCAACCGGGTCATGCAAACCGGGCCGGCGTTGCGCGAGAGCGTGGTCTCGGCCACCAACGCGGTCTGGTACATCCTCGTCTATGGCGGCGGCGCGATCGCCTTGCTCGCATCGACCGATACACGGCTCGCGGTCCCGGTATTGCTGTGGTTTGCCGGCTATGCCGGACTGCTGCGTTGGCTGGTGCCGCAGCTCCGCAACCGCTCGCGGCGCATGTCGGAGACCCGCTCGCAATTGTCCGGCCGCGTCGTCGACAGCTACACCAACATTCTGACGGTCAAGCTGTTCGCCCGGCCGAACGACGAGGACGCCTTTGTCGGCGAGGCGATGGACGAGCTGACCGAGGCGCATAGGAACCAGCTGCGGCTGATCACGCTGCTCGGTTTTGCGCTCGCCATGCTGAACGCGGCCTTGGTGGTCGGCACCGGCGCCACCGCGATTTGGCTGTGGAACAGCGGCCGGATCACGGTCGGCGCGGTGGCGATGGCGCTGCCCTTGACCTGGCATATCGCCAGCATCGCCGGCTGGGTCGCGCAGAACGTCACGACGATTTTCGAGAATATCGGGGTCGTGCAGGAAGGCATGCGCTCGATCGCGGTGCCGCGGCTGATGCCGGACCGGCCCGATGCGGTGCCGCTGCGAATCGACCGTGGCGAGGTGCGTTTCGAAGACGTGCGCTTTGGCTACGGCACCGCGCGCGGTGTGCTGCACAGCATCGAGCTGGTGATTGCGCCGGGCGAGCGGGTCGGCCTGGTCGGCCCGTCGGGTGCGGGCAAATCGACGCTCGTCAACCTGCTGCTGCGCTTTTACGACCCCGAGCACGGCCAGATTCGGATCGACCGGCAAGACATCGCAAAGGTCACCCAGGAGAGCCTGCGCGGCCACATCGCCATGGTGACGCAGGACACCTCGCTGCTGCACCGCTCGATCCGCGACAACATCCGCTATGGCAGGCCGCAGGCGAGCGAATGGGAGGTGCGGCGGGCGGCGGCGCAGGCGCACGCGATCGAATTCGTCGAGGACCTCGAGGATTGGAACCAGCGCCGCGGCTTTGACGCGCATGTCGGCGAGCGCGGCGTCAAATTGTCGGGCGGGCAACGCCAGCGCATCGCGCTCGCCCGCGTGATCCTCAAGGACGCGCCGATCCTGGTGCTCGACGAAGCGACCTCCTCGCTCGATTCCGAGGTCGAGGCGGCGATCCAGGAGCAGCTCGAAAGCCTGATGCGCGGGCGCACGGTGATCGCCATCGCCCATCGCCTTTCGACGATCGCCCGGCTCGACCGCCTCGTCGTCCTCGACAAAGGCCGCATCGTCGAAGCAGGCACCCACGCTCAGCTTTTGGCCCTCGACGGCACCTATGCGCGCCTCTGGCGCCGGCAATCGGGCGGGTTTCTCGATCCGGCGCCGCCGGCGATCCTCGACGCCGCCGCCGAATAGCCTATATCGGGGGAGGGAGAGGTGGCCGAGCCGGCGATCAAACCGATGACCCTCGACGAGTTCCTCGATTGGGACGACGGCACCGACACGCGGTACGAGCTCATCGCTGGTTTTCCGGTAGCCATGGCCCCGCCAGCGAGGGCGCACGGCATCCTCTGTGCCCGGCTGGCGGGGGCAATCGATGCCGGCCTGCGGCAGCGGCGGCCATGCACCGCCCAGACCGAGGCGGGCATCTCGCGTCCCGATCGCGAGGACAGCTTTTACGTGGCCGATATTGCCGTGACGTGTCGCCGGTACGAACGAGGCGAGCAGCTGGTCAAAGAGCCGATCCTGATCGTCGAAATCCTGTCCCCCGGAACCGAGCGGCACGACCGTCGGGTCAAGGTGCCGGCCTACCGCGCGATCGACAGCGTTCGCGAGATCCTGCTGATCAATTCCGAGAGCCGCTATGCCGAGGTGCTCCGCCGCGAGGGCAATTTCTGGATCACCGAATTGGTGCAGCGCGCGGATGCCGTCTTGAGGCTGGTTTCCGCCGACCTCTCGGTGCCGATGGCCGAGCTTTACGACGGAATCGAAATCGAGGCCGGCGTGCAATAGCTTTTTCGAGAGGCGGCAAAGATGGCCGAGCCGGCGATCCGACCGATGACCCTCGACGAGTTTCTGAATTGGGACGACGGCACCGATACGCGGTACGAGCTCATCGCTGGTTTTCCTCTCGCGATGGCGCCGCCGGCCGAAGCGCATCGGATGCTGGCGATGCGGCTGGGCTCGCGTGTCGATACGGCCTTGGCAAATCGGCGGCCGTGCAATGCGCAGGTTCAGGCGGGGATCGAGCGCCTGGACCGGGCCAATTCCTATTTTGTCGCTGATATCGCGGTCACCTGCGCTCCGAACGAGCGCGGGCGGCAGGCGATCAAAGACCCGATCCTGATTGTCGAGGTCTTGTCCCCCGGAACCGAGCGGCATGATCGCCTGATCAAGGTGCCGGCCTACCGTGCGATCGACAGCGTCGCCGAGATTTTACTGATCAACTCGCAAAGCATCTACGCCGAGATCCTTCGGCGCGAAGGTGGCCGCTGGATTGCCGAGCTGGTGCGGGGGCCGGATGCGTTGCTGAGATTGTCCTCGGTCGAGCTTTCGATCCCGATGGCGGAGCTTTATTCGGGCATCGATTTGGCGGGCGACGAGATCACCGAACGCTCGACCCGGTAGGGATGCTCGACCGCCTCTACGCTCGGGCATTGGCGCTGGCGTCGAGCCGATATGCCCTGCCGGCATTGGCTGCGGTCGCTTTCGCCGAAAGCTCGTTTTTTCCGCTGCCGCCCGACCTCTTGCTGATCCCGATGATCCTGGCGCGGCCGCGGCGCGCGTTTCTGCTCGCCGGAGTGTGCACCCTCGCCTCGGTCTCAGGCGGCTTTCTCGGCTACGCGATCGGCTATTTCCTGTTCAAGGCGATCGGCCGCCCGCTGCTCGAATTCTACCAGGCGATGGGGCATTACGAGGCGCTGAAGGCCGCTTTTGCCGAATGGGGGGTGTGGATCATCATTTTGAAGGGGCTGACCCCGATCCCTTATAAGCTCGTCACCATCGCCAGCGGGGTCGTGCATTTCAACCTCGCTGCCTTCGCATTCGCCTCGCTCGTTTCGCGCAGTCTGCGGTTCTTTCTCGTGGCCGCCCTGTTGCGGCGCTTTGGCGAGCCGATGCGTGCCTTTATCGAGCGCCGGCTGATCCTGGTAACGAGCCTCTTTGCCGTCGCCCTCGTTGGCGGCTTCGCGGCGTTGCGCTATCTATGACCCTATGCAGCGGGTAGAGCGCGGGTTCCCGGTCTTTATCCTGGTCGCGAGCGTCGTCGTGCTCGGCGCGGCGCTCTTGTCGCAATATTGGGGCGGGCTGGCGCCGTGCGAGCTCTGCCTCAAAGAGCGCTGGGCCTGGACCGCGGCGATCGTCGTTTCGTTTGTCGCGGTTACGACCGCCGGGCGCTCGGCGCTGCCACGGGTGGCATGGCTGCTCGTCGCGGTGTTTGCCGCCGGCAGCGCGCTCGCCTTCTACCATGTCGGGGTCGAGCACCATTGGTTCGCCGGGCCCAGCGCCTGCACCGCACCCGCCGGTGCGGCGACCACGGTCGAGGCGCTGAAAGCGCAGATCCTGCATCAAGAGCCGGTGCGCTGCGACGAGCCGGCCTGGTCGCTGTGGGGCATCTCGCTCGCCGGCTGGAACCTTATCGCCTCGCTGATCATGACCGCGGTCTGCCTCGCCTTTTTGCGGCGGCTGCGCGGGTCGCGGCGCAGCTTCGCATGAGCCGGCAGCACCCGCATCGGCTGCCCGGCGATCCGCCGCCCGCCGACGAGGTTGCCCGGATGCTGCGCGTCGACCACGCCGGCGAATACGGTGCCACGCGCATCTATCAGGGCCAGCTCGCGGTGCTGGGGTCGAGCCGCGCCGCCGCCGAAATCCGCCACATGGCCGAAGCCGAAGACCGCCACCTCGCCCGGTTCGAGACGTTGCTGCGCGAGCGGCGGGTACGGCCGACCTTGCTGCACCCGCTGTGGTCGGTCGCCGGCTGGGCATTGGGTGCCGCGACGGCGCTCCTGGGCGAGCGCGCGGCGATGGCCTGCACCGTCGCGGTCGAGGAGGTCATCGACGAGCATTACCGTGCGCAGGCCGAATATCTGGCTGCGGACGACCCGGCGCTGACCCGCACGATCCTCGAGTTCCGCGCCGACGAGCTTGCCCATCGCGACGCGGCGATTGCGCAGGGCGCTCGCGAGACGCCCGGCTACGAACTCCTCGCCGCCGCGATCAAGACCGGCTCGCGCGCCGCCATCTGGCTGTCCACCCACCTTTAGCAGGATGCTGAAACACGACGCATGATCCTGCGCCGCTGTATCAAGGGCTTGGCCTTACCCTGAGAGGATGTGAAACAATCCCTCCGTCGCGGTTTGACTCGCTTCCCCGGCGCAGGCCGGGGTCCATCCTTACGTCAGCACGGTGCGAGACTTTTTGTACGGAGGTGTATTCGATTGAAAATTCGGGGCGTTGGAAAGGTGGGTCCCGGCCTTCGCCGGGAAAGCGAGATAGAGCGTTTGCCGATTTCCTCCCCTCCATATCGATTTCTTCACACGCTCTGAGTAGGCCCGTAGGGCCGTCTCGAAGGGTGCTTGTCGAGGGGCACGGCATTTTTCAGCAGCCTAGACAGCTGCTGTCTCGCCTCCGCTCAGCCCGCGCTGGGCGAGGAGGGCGGCGATTTTCGGCGCGCGGCCGCGAAAGGCGCGGTAGAGCGCCATCGGGTCGCGAGTGTCGCCGGCGCTGTAGATGTCTTCGAGGCGCGACGCCAGCTCGGGATCGAACACGTCGCCCTTTTCGGTGAAGGCGGCAAAGCCGTCGGCATCGAGGACCTCGGCCCAGAGATAGGCGTAATAGCCGGCGGCGTAGCCCCCGCCATTGAACAAATGCCCGAAATGCACCGGGCGGTGACGCAAGCCGATCTCCCTGGGCACCTCGAACCGCTCGAGAAACTCGCGCTCGAAGGCGTTGATCTCCAGCGCGGCCGGCGCCGGAGCGCGGTGCAGCTCCATATCGATCAGGGCTGCGGCAGTGTATTCGACCGTGGCAAAGCCCTGGTTGAAGGTGTGCGCGGCGAGGAGCCGGCGCAGCAATTCCTCGGGGATCGGCTCGCCCGTTTGATAATGCCGGGCGTAGCGGCGCAAGGTCTGCGGCGCCGACATCCAATGCTCGAAAATCTGCGACGGGAACTCGACAAAATCGCGCCGCACCGAGGTCCCCGATTGCGAGCGATAGCGCACCCGGCTCAAGAGCCCGTGCAAGGCGTGGCCGAATTCGTGGAACAGCGTGCGCGCGTCGTCAAAGCTCAAGAGCGTCGGGTCGCCTTTGATAAAATTGTTGTTGTTGACGACAATCGGCGCGACCGGAGCATCGAGCTGCTGCTGGTCGCGGTAGCGGCTCATCCAGGCGCCCGAGCGCTTGCCGGGGCGAGCGAAATTGTCGTGCAGAAAGAGGCCGATATGACGGCCGGCCCGGTCGCGCACCTCCCAGGCCCGCACATCCGGGTGATAGACAGCGACATCCGGGCGCGGCGCAAAGCTGACGCCAAAGAGCCGTCCGGCCGTGTCGAACGCCGCCTCGACCATGCGGTCGAGCACGAAATACGGTTTCAGCTCGGCCTCGTCCAAATCGTATTCGGCCTGCCGCACCCGTTCGGCGTAATAGCGCCAGTCCCACGGCTCGATCGCGGTGTTGAGCCCGTCGGCGGCCGCGGCCCGTTCGATTTCCGACAATTCTGCCCGCGCCTTTGCCTTTGCCGGGCGCCACACCTGCAGCAGCAGCTTCTCGACCGCGGCGGCATCCTTGGCCATCGAATCGTCGAGCCGATAGGCAGCGTAATCGGGATAGCCGAGAAGGCGCGCCTGCTCGGCGCGCAACGCGATGATTTCCGCGATCAGCGGCGTGTTGTCGGCAGCTCCTTGATGACCGCCGCGCGCGGTCCATCCCTGCCACACGGTGCGGCGCAGATCGCGGCGCGCCGAAAACGTCAGAAACGGCTCGACCGACGAGCGCGCCAGGCTCACGACATGGCGGCCGTCGAGCCCGCGCTCGGCCGCGGCCTGCGCCGCAGCGCTGCGGGCAAACGCCGGCAGCCCGTCGAGGTCGGCGTCACCGAGCACCAATTGCCAATCGCGCTCGTCATGCAGCACGTTCTGACCAAAGAGCGTGTGCAAGCTCGCCAGCCGCTCGCCGATCGCCGCCATCCGCCCCTTTTCGCCCGCCCCCAGCATCGCTCCCGCGCGCACAAAGCGAAGACGGTGCCGTTCGAGAAGCCGCATCTGGTCCTCGGCGAGACCGAGCTCAGCCCGCCGCTCGTGCAGCCCATCCACCCGCGCGAAGAGCGCCGGATCGAGCGCGATCTGCGTCTGATGCCGGGCGAGCTTTGGCGCGTAATCGCGCGCGATCGCTTCGAGCGCCTCGTTCGAATTGCTCAATTCGAGGTTGAAGAACACCCGGCTCACCCGGTCGAGGAGCCGCCCGCTGCGTTCGAGCGCCTCGATCGTATCGGCAAAGCTCGGCGGCTCGGCGCCGCTCGCGATCACGGCGATCTCGGCATTCTGCTCGGCCATGCCGCGCTCGAAGGCCGGCGCGAAATGCTCGGGCCGGATGCGGTCGAAAGGCGGCGCGCCGAACGGCGTATTCCATTCCTCGAAAAACGGGTTTTCGTTCATTCGCTGCTCCCGCCGCACGTTATCTCGTGCATGATAACATTGGGGCTCGGGTTCGCGTGCCGCGATCAATCAGAAGGCAAGCCGATGCAAACGCCACAAACTCCAGCAAGCCTGCATCTGCCGGTGCGGCCCGATTGGCTCGACCGCCGCCGCGAAGAAATCATCGAGCCCGATCTGCCGATCGTCGATCCGCACCACCACCTGGTCGAGCGGCCCGAGACCGGCCGCTATTTGCTGCCGGAGCTGCTGGCCGATATCGGCAGCGGCCACAACATCACCGCGACGGTCTATCTCGAATGGCTGTCGATGTACCGCGCCGCGGGCACGCCCGCGCTGCGCCCGGTCGGCGAGATCGAGTTCGCCAACGGGGTCGCGGCAATGAGCGCGAGCGGCACATACGGCGCGGCCAGAGTATGCGCCGGCATCGTCGGGCATGCCGACCTCGCGCTCGGCGCCGCGGTGGAAAAGGTGCTCGAGGCGCAGATCGAAGCCGGCGGCGGCCGGTATCGCGGCATCCGCTTTATCACCGCCTCGCACCCGGACCAGGCGGCCTGGGGGTCGCCGGTGACGCGCCCCGAGGGGCTGTTGCGCGACCGCAGGCTGCGCGAGGGCTTTGCCCGGCTCGCCCCGCTCGGCCTCGGCTTCGACGCCTGGATGTACCATACCCAGCTCGGCGATCTCGGCGATCTCGCGCGCAGCTTTCCGGCAACGCAGATCGTGCTCGACCATGTCGGCGGGCCGATCGGCCTCGGCCGCTATGCCGGCCGGCGCGACGAGGTCTTCGCCGAGTGGCGCGGGCAAATCCACGATCTCGCCCAATGCCCCAATGTCCACATCAAGCTCGGCGGGCTCGGCATGCGCATGTTCGGCTTTGACGTCCACACAAGCGACACGCCACCGAGCTCGGAGGAGCTCGCCGCCGCCTGGCGCCCCTATATCGAGACCTGCATCGAGGCGTTCGGCCCGACCCGCGCGATGTTTGAAAGCAACTTCCCGGTCGATAAAGGCAGCTGCAGCTACCACGTCTTGTGGAATGCCTTCAAACGCATCGCCGCACAATATTCCGCCGCCGAGAAAACCGCGCTCTTCGCCGCCACCGCCACCAAATTCTACCGGCTCTAAGTCCGCAACGCCCTCAGCCCGCGGATCATGCCCGCCGTGTCGATCCGTCCATTCCAGTAGTCAACCAGCAGATCAACATTCAGCGCGATCCACTCGAACACAAGCGGCGCATCCATTGAGGACAGTTGACCGGCAATCAGCTGCGGCGTCGGCCGGACACCCACGGTCGCGGTGTTTGCGATGTCCATCTGATTGCCGTGCGTCATGTTGACCTTGACGCGGACATCGTGGCGCGCCTTGCCGCGCGGCGAAACCCAGACGGTCATCGGCAGCCCGGTCGTATCGGGATAGAGATTTGCCATCTCGAACAGGTCCCGGGCGTCCGGTTCGCCCATTATTTCGGCGTCGAAGGCTTGTCCTTTTGTCCGCATGATCGGCCACCTATCAAACTTATCTCACCTCGACCAGCTCGACGGCTTCGCGGCTCGGGCCTTCGATCATGACCGCGCGGGTGTCGCCCAAGGGGTAGGGGTCTTCGAGGAAAGTGACGCCTTCGCCGCGCAATTTGGCGACCCAGGCGTCGAGATCGGCGACAGAGAGCGCGATGTGGTCCTGCAATTGGCCGCGCGAGGGAGCGAGCGCCGCGTCGCCCTGGTTTGCGTACCACATCATCGACACGTCGCCGAACTCGACTCCGGCGCGCGGGGTGCGGAACATCCCTTCCGCGTTCAGCGCCGGCCAGGTGCGGTCGGGGCCGCGACGCATCCCCGCCGGGGCCGCCGCCGGCGCATAGCCCGGCCGCACCGGCGCGTTCAGATGCGTCTGGTACCAGTGGAGCGCGGCAATCGGGTCTTCCTGGTAGAGATGGACATGGTTGAAGCGTTCGGCGGGGTGATTGCCGGCATATTCGACGAGCGCCTCGTCGGGCCCCCTCATATAGGAAAATCCGCCGCCGCCCGCGGGGCCCAGACCCTTTGCCTTCGCCTCGGCGATCTGCGCGCGGGTGAGGCCGAGGACACCGCCGAGATTGGGCCAGGTATCGCTGCTGATCTGCACCGAGACGCCCTCGTCGGTCGTGTAGAGCGGCAACAGCTCGACCTCGTCCCGCGATTTGTAGGCGGCGAGGCTCGCCCGCGCATCGGTGACGTGCCAGCCGAAATGCCAGATCGCACTTTGCGGCCCGGTCGGCGGCGGCTTATCCACCTTGGTGAACAGCACGAGCACGTCGTTTGCCGATTTGAGCGCCGGGAACCCGCCCCAGCTCGCTTTCGCGCTGCTCGCGAATTGCCGCGTGTAAAAGCCGATCGCCGCCTCGGGATCGACCGAGTTCAGATGCAGGTGATGAAAGCCGGGGGCGGGAAGCATGTGGTTTCCTCCTCGAAAAATCGGCACGCGAAAAATCAGCCAGGCCCGAGCAGCGCGGCGCGAAAGCGGTTGCGGCAGGCGGCCGGGTCCATATTGCGCCTGAAGGCCGGCGGATCGGTCGGCTTTACGCGAAGGACGACAAAGGCGGTGCCGTTCCCCTCGCGCAAGAGCCGCGCGCCAGCGGCGATATCGGCTTTGGCGGCGATCGTGCGCGTCGCCTTGATGCCGGCGCCGATTGCCATCTTTTCGAGATCGACGCCGAGGCTCGTATGACTTTTCTGATAGCCGGTCTCGCCGTAATGGCCGTTATCGACGCAGAGGACCGCGAGATTGGGCGGGTCCAGCACGGCGATCGTCGCGAGCGCGCCGACATTCATCAACAGCTCGCCGTCGCCGGTCACCGCTAATACCCGCTTGTCGGGCCGCGCCAGCGCGAGGCCGAGCGCGATCATCGCCGCGCCGCCCATCGCCCCGGCCATCGTATAGGCATGGGAGCCGTCTTGCGTCAGCGCCGCCACATCGCGGGCGGTGCCGGCGAGCCCGGTGACGATCAGAAAATCCTGATGCCGGCCGATCAGCGCCGGCACCGCCTCGCGCCGGTCGAGGATGAAATCAGGTGAAGCGACGGGCATTCTGCCTCCTCGTTCGATCTGCATTGGCGTAAGACGCAACGCTCCGCTTTCCTGGCAAAAGTGGCCGGTGCACAAGTTTAGCGCAGACGCAACGTCATTCCGGGATGCCCTCTTAGGGCAGGCCCGGAACCCAGGCACACCGCATCGGGCAAGGATGATCGCAGAACGGTGTTCATGGGTTCCGGGCTTGCGGGCTGCCGCCCGCGCCCCGGAATGACGACGATTTGCATTTCTCATTCGCCGGGAAGGCAAAAATTGCATTTCCTCCCGCCTCAAAATTGCTTGGCGCCGAGCAATTTCTGAGTCAGCAGCACGGCAACGGCGTTGCCGCCTTGGAACACCATGGTCAGCGCCGCCTCGACCGTCGCCGGGACCTCTTGCGGCCGTTCGACCCGCAGGCAAATCACCCCCATCGCCTGCAAGACCGGCTCGACCGCCTGGCCCATCGGGAACTGCCACGGGTTTCCTTCGCCGAAATCGCCGCGCATGCTGACGAGTGTCAGAAACGGAAACCGGCCGCCCTTGACCAGGGACAGCATGTTGATGCAATTGCCCGTGCCGCTCGACTGCATCAGCAGCACCCCGCGCGCGCCGCCGAGATCGGCCCCGGCGAGCAGCGCCACCCCTTCCTCCTCGGTCGTGAGCGCCACCGAGCGCGCCCCGGGGTCGGCGAGCGAGCGGTCGATCAGGATGCGGTGCCCGGCATCCGGAACATAGGCGAACTGGGTGACGTTGTTGCGGCGCAGCTGGTCGTAGAGTGCATCCTGCCAACGCATCGCCGTATCGCTCGTCTGGTCCATGCCGCAATTCCCTAGCTTCCACGCGGAGCCTCCGCCCGATCGTCGCGCCGACACGCGCACCGTGCAACCGCCGAATTCGGCCCCGGCCCGGCCGGCGCCGCCTCGCTTCAGCAAATCGGAGATCGTCCGCATCCTGTCCGGGCTGATGCTGGCGATGTTTCTGGCGAGCCTCGACCAGACCGTCGTCGCCACCTCGCTCTCGGCGATGGCGCAGGATTTGAACGGTTGGACGCTGATGTCCTGGGTGGTCTCGGCCTATCTCGTCGCCTCGACGGTGACGACACCGCTGTATGGCCGGCTCAGCGACCTGTACGGCCGCCGGCCGGTGCTGCTCGCCGCGATCGGGCTGTTCGTCGCCGCCTCGGTGCTGTGCGCATTGTCGCAGTCGATGCTGCAATTGATCGGCGCCAGGGCGCTCCAGGGGGTCGGCGGCGGCGGGCTGCGCGCGGTGTCGCAGGCAGCGGTCGCCGACGCCGTCCCGCCGCGCGAGCGTGGCCGCTACCAAGGCTATTTTTCGAGCGTCATGGCGATGTCGAGCGTGCTGGGCCCGGTGCTCGGCGGCTTTTTCGCGCAATACCTGACATGGCATTGGATTTTCTGGATCAACCTGCCAATCGGCGCCGCGGCCTTTTTGTTGTGCAACCGCAACCTGCGCCGGCTGACGCGGCCATTGCGCAAGCCGGTGATCGATTGGCTGGGGGCGGCGCTGATCCTCGGCGCGGCGACGCCGCTCTTGATCGCGGTCGGGCGAGCGGAAGCCTCGGGCGGGTGGGCGCGGCTCGACATTCTCATGCTCTTGGGGATCGGCCTCGCCTTTGCCGCAGCGCTCGTCGCCTGGGAGCGCGAGGCAGCCCAGCCGATGCTGCCGCTGCGCCTTTTCACCAACCGCATTTTCGCCGTCGCCAATGTGCTCGCCTTCACGATGTCGATGGTGATGATCGCGCTGATCATCCTGGTGCCGCTCGATTTCGAGCTGGTGGCAGGCTTGCCGCCCAACGCCGCCGGCATCCGGCTGATCCCGATGACCGGCGCCACCGTCCTCGGCTCGTTTATCGCCGGCCAATTGCTCAGCCGCACCGGGCGCTACCGGATCTATCCGATCGTCGGCGCCACCGCGATGATGCTCGCCTGCGCCACGATCGCCGTCCTGGGCCTCGGCCGCTCATGGCCGGTCGATACCGCGCTGACGATCTGGCTCGGCCTGTCCTTCGGCTTTCAGCTGCCGACGGTCACGGTCGCGGTGCAGAACGCGCTCGAGCTCGAGGACACCGGGATCGGCCTTTCGGTCGTCATGTTCTTTCGCCTGATGGGCGGCGCCTTTGGCGTCGCCCTCTTGATGGCGCTGCTGATCGGCGAGCTCAATGCGCGGGCGCTGGCAATCCCCGGCCACGATGTCCTCGGCGCCAATCCGGGGCTCGCCTTTCTCCATCTCGACCAGCACGAGATACTCTCCCCGGCCCTCCTCGCCGGTCTCGGCGACGCCGCCCGCGCCGCCTTCTCCCACACCTTTCTCTACGCCGCGGTCATCTCGGCCGTGACCGCGGTCGCCGCCTTCTTCTTCAAGGAAATCCCGCTGCGCACCCGCTGAGCCTCGCCGCCGCGGCCCGACGCCGGACCCCGGCGCTTAGCCCGGCTTAGCCCAGGCTTAGCCCCTGCTCTTTTTTAGCGCCTCGATCTGGTCGGCGAGCTGGTCGATCTTGGCCGCCATGCCGGAGAGCGCGCGGATCACCTGCTCGATGCGGGGGTCGGGCTGCGAAATCGGCTCGAAGACGCCGTCGAGCTCGAGCTTCTCGGCTTTCAGCTCCTTTACCTCACGCTTCTCCTTGCCGTCTTTGAACTCCTTGCTGTCCTTTTCCTTTTCTTTGTCCTTCACATCCTTGCCGTCCTTGAACTCCTTGGTCTCCTTCCAGGGCTTGTTCTGGCCGTCGAAATCGTCCTTCTGCCAGTCCTTGCCGTCCCAGAAATCCTTTTGGGTGCCGAGCTGACCGAGGATGGCGGCGAGGTCGCGCACCGAGAGATTGCTGAGCGGGGTGTCGGATTTGAGGCGAACCTCGGGACGGTCGGCCTGCGCGACGAAGGGCTCCTTGCCGGGCTGGTCGGCGGTGTTGTCGGCCATTGTCGTGCCTCCTTGGGTCACGCGGGATTGCGGCGGCGAATTCGGGTCATGGCGTTGCCGGCGGCGCGGCGGGCGACGGGGCCGACCGGTGCAGCAGCTCGGCGAGCGCCATGCTGATCGGCTGCCCAGTATGGCGCTCGTAGTAGAGAAAGCCAGGGCTGGGATTGACCTCGAAGCAAAAGAACTCGCCCTCGGGCGTCTCCTTGAGGTCGATCCCGGCGAAGAGAAGATCGAACGCGCGCGCGAGCCCCAGGCAAGCCGCTGCCAATGCCGGGGGCAGAGCAGCGGGCTCGAGCCCGGCGGTCAGGCCGTCGAGATGGGCGTAGCGGTAATCCACTGCCTCGGATTCGACACGGGTGGCGAAGACCCGCTCGCCGACGGTATGAACGCGAATGTTGCGGCCGGGGATGAACGCCTGGAACTGCGCCGGGCCGTCGCGCAGGAGATCGAGGCGCGCGAGCTGGTTGGGACCGAGGCGGCGGACAATCGAGCGGATGCCGCTGGCCGATTTGTAGATCACATCGCCGTGCTCGGCATGGAAGGCGCGGGCCGCATCGGGGTCGCTGGTAACGAGCGTCGGTGGCACGCTCAGCCCAGCGCGGCTGATGACGAGCGCCTGGTACGGCTTGGAGTTGTTCGAGAGCCCGCCGCCGATGCGGTTGACCACCGGGCATTCGAGATCCTCGAGAAGCGCCATCAGACCGAGGTCGCCCTCAGCCCGCAGCGCCGCCGCGGCGACGGGGTCGAGACCGGGCAGCTGCGGACGATCCTCGGGCCCGAGGAAGCGGGCGTAGACGCCGCTGATCTCGTCGAGATCGAGGCGCCAGTCGGTGGCGGCGATCCAACCCTCCGGACCGCCGTCTGCCCAACGCCAGGATACACGATAATTTTCGGGGAAGCGGGCGAGGTCGAGCAAGCGGTAGGGATAGCCGCAGTCCTGCAGCCGCGAGCAGACGAGCTCGGTCACGCCGTCGGCAAGGCCGCCGCAGACCAGGATCATCACAACACCCCCGGAGCGGTGGGGACAACAGCCGTTTCCGGCGTAAGCAGCGCGACGAGGGCGTCGATGATGCGGTCACGGGCGGGCACGGCGAAGTGCTCGAGCCGCGGCAGCGTGTTGACCAGCACCACGGCGAGGCCGCGGCGGACGGGGGCGAGGGCGATCTCGACAAAGGCGAGGTGCGCCGCTGTGGCGAAGCGCAGCAGCGCGGGCTCGAGGGCGGCCGCCTCGGGCGGCGGCATCCGGTCCCAGATCACCGCGTTGCCGACGATGCAGGCGAGCGTGGCGGCGCCGTGCGGCTCGGCAAGGCAGACCGGCGCCCGCACCTGCAAGGTGCCGAGCCGCTCCCAGGCATCGTCGTCGGCGAGGAGGTAGCCCGCGGCTTGCGTCAGCGGGGTGTAGACGGCGCCGGCGACACCGCCCGTGGCGAGGCGGCGGCGGAAGGCGTGGGCCTCGACCGGGTCGCTGGTCACGACGATTTCGGGCAGCAGCAGGCCGGAGCGGCGCAGGAGCGCGCGCCAGGCGAGGAGCGGGGCATCCGGGCGGTACCAGAGCGCGGCGTCGGGGCGGTTGACAACCGGACAGGCAAGGCCGGCGAGCCAGGCGAGGGTCACGGCGCGAAGCTCTGCTTGCATGTAGGCGTGGTCGGCCGCGTCCCAGCCGTCAGGATCGAGCCAGCCGATGTCACGCACGAGAACTCCGGCGATCGCGGTGTCGGGGGCGTCGGGGTAGAGCCTGCTCGTGACGCCGGCGGCGTCGAGGCGCCAGGTGAGCCGGGCCGGCGGCGCCAGCGGTGCCGCGACGATGCGCACGGATAGGCCGCGGGCCTCGAGCCGCGCGAAAACGCCGGCGCAGCACGGATCCTCGGCGTGACCCAGCAACAGATGCATGAACCTATCCTCGCACCGCGGCCTTAGGCCGCGCCCGGTAGCCGCCGGGCCTTAGGCCGCGTCCGGTATCCGCTGGGCGCCGGCCGTCGCGCGCCGTGTGAGCTGCGCTATCCAGGGCTGGCGCGCGCTTGGACCGCCGCTTCTCCAGTGATAATCCGGCATAGAGCCCTCCGGTCTGCCGATCCTAACAGGCTGCTGAAGATGCGCGTCTTTCGTCTTCATCCTTCGAGACGGCCGCCCTACAGCGGCCTCCTCAGGATGAGTGCTTTTCTATTTCAATGGGTTACCTCACCATGAGGAGGCCCCCTTCGAGACGCCGCTTGCGGCGGCTCCTCAGGACAGGCGGGCCGTCTCGAAGGGTGACCACAGAGATTACCCGGCTTTTTCATCAGCTGCTAAACGCATCCTCCGTACCGGGCACAAAGGGCGCGCCGGGGTCGACGGTGCCGATCGCATCAAACGGCAAAATCAACCCCCGCCAGGTGTCTCCCGGCGGGGGTAGCGGGGTTGCCTGCCGTTGGTCGGGATTCTTTAAGCACGGTTACGGCGGCGGCGGAATAGGCCTAATCCGGCGAGCGCGCCGCCGATAAGCGCCAGGCTGGCAGGCTCCGGAACAACCGCAGTCGGATTGTAGGCAACATCGTCAAACTCAAAGGCGTACTGCGAGCTGGTCGCCACGACTTTATTAAAGCTCAAATCGGAGTTGATGTTCACGTAGAGCGTGCCGTTGACGCCTTGATCTCCGTTCGGGCTCGCCGTTACGTCGCTCCCGGTCAAGGTTCCGACCAAGGTTGCACCGTCGAAGAGCTGCAATGTGTTGTAGGCGTCCACCGAACCCCACAAAAGGCCAAAATATTTTTCTTCGGCCGGCAGTGTGAGGGTGACCTCGGCGCCCGCGAATGAACCCGTCGAGCCGGTCGTCAGATAGTGCGTGGTGTCAGCACCGTCGGGTTGGTTCAGGCTGCCAAATCCGGTGCCGTTCCCGCCGGACAGAAACGGCGCGGCATCAATCCCGCTCGAGGAGCCCTGCACAACTGCGGCATCCGGCGCAAAGCTGACCACAATACCGGTAGCAGTGGTCTGCGGGCTGCCGCCGCCGACGGTCAGCGCATCCAGATTGTCGAGGGTGACGCCGGTCGGTGCGCCACCGACAGAGCCGCTGACGCTCAGCGTGGCCCGAGCCGGTTGGAGAGCAACCAAGCTCACCGCAAGGGCGCTCGCCGTAAAGCTCAAAAAAGCCAATTTGCTTGCCATTTTTGCAATTCTCCCGCCTGACCAATTCAGGTTTCGAGCTTCCTCAAGCAAGGTTCGTGCCAATACGCAAAATCAACTAGTTGAGAGGGAGGCGATCCTTAGGCTGTAAGGTATTCCGACAGCAGTCGCCGGGCATGACATCGAAAATGGGGGGAATCCAGCTCAATAGGTTAACATCGGTGTAAAGTATTCCGCCGCCGGGCACGGTGTTGCCGTGGGTGCAAAAAATTACTGCGGCAAGTCCCCTCGAACCCGGCCGGAGCTTTAGAGACCCGGGCCATCAACCGGCTGATGCCGTAACCCAATTTAGTAAACTGTCTCCGTAACCTAGTAAACTGTCCCCGTAACCCCGGATGACGCGGGCGGCCTGCGGCGCCTTGGTGCCGCGGGTGATGGTCCAGGCGCGCGCCTCCTTGGGGCCGGCGGTCAGAAAGGTGATCAGGTCGAGGAGCGCATAGCCGGCGCGGATCACGGCAATTCCTGCGCCTGACTCTTGCTCGCGCCGCCTGACCCAACCTCTAATATATAATCAATGCCGGAGCACTCTCAGTCGGCCTGAGCCATAGCGGAACGGTAATTCGAACGCCGCGGGCGCGGCGACGATCGCGACCTGCTCACGGATCCGCGGCCACCAGCGGAGGAGACGCCAGGCGATTTCGATGTGGCGAGCCTTTCCCCATTGCGGCGCCAGGAAGAACACGACGAGGCGGCTGCGGCGCCATGCCTCGCGTTCAAGCCGATTCCGGTAGATGCGTCGATCCGCCGAGATCACGACCCAGCCGCCCTCATCGCCGAGCGCGGCGATCCAGGTGCGATCATCGGTTTGCGGCGCGAACCGGTCGGACAGGTGCGCAACTCGATCGCCTTCGGGATCGAGCAGCGCGTTCAATGCGCGCGCAAGATAGGGTGACAGATTGTTGTCGAGGAGAACCTTCAAGCCGCCGGCGGCGCGGCGATCTGCCGCTCGAAGCGGAGCGCTGCGCGCACCGAGGACGGCTCGACCCGAAAGAGCCGTGCCACTGTTGCGATCGATCCTTCGGCCGCGACGGCGTCCGCGAGAGTCCTGGTCGGGATGCCGGCATCGCGGACGATCGGCTGGCCAAAGGCGTGTACGGGATCGATGACGATCGGCGTTTCCCGTCCGAGCGGCCACCAGCGCGCCGGCATATCGCGATCCGAGAAGTCGATCCCGGCATAAAGGCTCGGGCCGATGACGCGCCCAAAGGCAAACTGGCTCTTGGCCAGATCGAGGAGCTGTCGCTCGCCGGCCCGGTCGACGACGTCGGCGAAAATGGTGCGGCCGTCTGTGCGAAATCGCCGGGAAGAGAACGGATGGTCGGAGCCGATCAATGTGCGTGCCTGCTCGGCGCAGCGCCGAATCACCGGCCACGGGACGGATGCCCGGCGGAACGCACCGACAAAGCGGGCCTCGATCAAATCGAGAAAGCCGAGCCCGACCGTGCCATCGATTTCGGGAATCTGGCGCCGCCACAGCGGCCCGCTCGCCCCGGCTCGGTCGCCGGCGCTATAGGTGTGCCCGTGCAGCCATCGGCGCAGCCTCGCCGGAGCGATCCCGGTCAGGCGCGATGCTTCGGCGGCCGTATAGAGGCCGATGCCGAGAAGATCGAAATTGCCGGCGTCCGATCCGTCCATGGTCAATGATCCCCGCGGCCGCCGCCCGAGCCGATCGGTCCTCCCACCGAGAGCCGCCGCCCGACAATTACGCGTTGGTCGCCCGCGGGCAAGCACCAGCCGCGGCGGGTCGCGCCGAAACGAATATGCGCGCGTCGCGCCCTCAACCACCCAGCCCCCTGGCTAACCCTCACCGCACGCGGGGAGAGGGTAGGTGGGGCAGCCACTCGGGTTAGACGTTGAAGCGGAAATGCATGATGTCGCCGTCGCGGACGGTGTAGTCGGCGCCTTCGAGGCGCATCTTGCCGGCGTCCTTGGCGCCCTGCTCGCCGCCATAAGCGACGAAATCGTCGTAGCCGATGGTTTCGGCGCGGATAAAGCCTTTTTCGAAATCGCTGTGGATGACGCGGGCGGCCTGCGGCGCCTTGGTGCCGCGGGTGATGGTCCAGGCGCGCGCCTCCTTGGGGCCGGCGGTGAGAAAGGTGATCAGGTCGAGGAGCGCATAGCCGGCGCGGATCACGCGGTCGAGCCCGGTCTCGCCGAGCCCGATCGTGGCGAGAAACTCGCGCCGCTCGGCGGGGTCGGCGAGAAGGGCGAGCTCGGCCTCGATCGCCGCCGAGACCACCACCGTCTGCGCCCCCTGCGCCGCGGCAAAGCCGGCGACGCGGCGGCTCGCCTCGTTGCCTGACGCGGCTGCCCCTTCATCGACATTGGCGATGTAGAAGATCGGCTTTGCGGTCAGAAGCTGGAGCGCCGCCAATTCGCCATGGCGCCCGGCTGCGATTTCGGCAAGGCGCGCGGGCTTGCCGTCGCGCAACGCGGCGAGCGCCGGCTCGATCAATTCGAGCTGGGCCTTCGCCTCGCGGTCGCCGCCGCGGGCGCGCTTTTGCGCCGCCACCTCGCGGCGCTCGAGGCTTTCGAGATCGGCCAGCATCAATTCGGTTTCGACCGTCTCGGCATCGCGGAGCGGATCGACCGAGCCTTCGACATGGACGATGTTCTCGTCCTCGAAGCAGCGCAGGATATGGGCGATCGCATCGACCGCGCGCAGATGGCCGAGAAACTGGTTGCCGAGCCCTTGTCCCTTCGAGGCGCCGCGGACGAGCCCGGCGATATCGACGAATTCGAGCTGGGTCGGCACGATCCGCCGCGATTTGGCGAGCCGCGCGCAGACTTCGAGGCGCTCGTCGGGGACCGCGACCCGGCCGACATTGGCTTCGCGCGTCGAGAACGGGTATTTTGTCGCCTCGGCCGCCTGGGTCGCGGTCAAGGCGTTGAAGAGGGCCGATTTGCCGACATTCGGCAGCCCGACGATACCGCAGTTGAAACCCATCAGGGGTCACCGTAATTGGCGAGGTCGGGGATCTCGGGCGCGGTAAAGCGGCGCGCCACCTCGCTCATAAAAGCCGGCGCATCGTCGGCGAGGAGGAGCGGGACCGTCTCGGTGATCGCCTCGATCAAGGGTGCGACCCATTCCTTGACCTCGTCGGCCGGAAAGTTCTGCAGCACGTAAGGCAGGACCAGATGCTTGACGCCGGGATGACCGACCCCGATCCGCACGCGCCAATAATCCGCACCCAAATGAGCGTCGATCGAGCGCAAGCCGTTATGCCCGGCATTGCCGCCGCCGCGCTTGACCCGCAGCTTGCCCGGCTGCAGGTCGATCTCGTCGTGGATCACGACGATCTCGCCGGGCGGGATCTTGTAAAAGCTCGCCGCGGCCAGCACCGCCTCGCCGGAATCGTTCATAAAGGTCTGCGGCTTCAAGAGCAGGCGCTTTTCGCCGGCGATCGGCCCCTCGGCCAATTCGCCTTTGAACCGGCTGCGAAAATCGGGCAGGCCATAGCGCCGCGCGATCGCGTCGATCGCCATAAACCCGATATTATGACGGTTTCTGGCGTAGCGCGCGCCGGGGTTGCCGAGGCCGACCATGAGGCGCATCGGCAGCGGCGGCTCAGGCGGCCGGCGGGGTCGGCGCTGGCTCGGCGCCGGTGGGGACGCCCGTCGGGGCCGGGGTTGCCGCTGCGGTCGCCGCCTCTTCGCGCACGGCCGAGGAAGCCGCCACGCTGGCGATCGTAAAGTCGCGCCCGGTGATTGTCGGGCGGCAGCCTTCGGGCAGCGACACGGCGCTGATATGGATGCTGTCGCCGATGTCGAGCCCGTTCAAATCGACGGTCAGGTGATCGGGGATGCCTTCCACCGGGCAGCTCAGCTCGATGCCGTGGCGGACGGTGTTGAGAATGCCGCCGCGGCGCAGCCCGACCGACATCTCGTGGTTGACGAAGACGACGGGCACCTGGACCGTGACCCGGCTGTTGGCGCCGACCCGCATAAAATCGACATGCAGCGGCGCGTCGGTGGCCGGGTGCAATTGCACCTCGCGCGGCAGCGTGCGGTGCGTGGCGCCATCGACGGTCACATCGACGAGCGTCGCGAAAAACCCGCGTTTGCCGAGGGCGCGCGACAATTCGCCCGGTTCGAGGCTGATCAGCACCTGGTCTTGGCCGGCGCCATAGATGATCGCGGGCACACGGCCCATGCGCCGCGTCGCGCGGGTGGGGCCTTTTCCGGCTTGGACGCGCAATTCGGCGCTAAGGGCGGTGATCTCGGGCATCGATGACAACTCCTGATATCTCTGTCTCTTTGCGGTCGAGCCGGGTTGCTTTGCCGCACCGCGGCGCCCGGCGCGTCAATCGAACAGGCTCGAAACCGACCGCTCCTCGCTGATTCGCCGGATCGCCTCGGCGATCAACGGCGCGATCGTGACCTGGCGGATGTTGCTGGCGGCGCGCACCGGCTCGGTCGCAACGATGCTGTCGGTCATCACCAGCTCTTCGATCCGGGAGCCGGCGACCCGCGCCACCCCGCCGCCCGACAGCACGCCATGCGTGACATAGGCAAAAACCGACGACGCGCCGGCCTCGAGCAGCGCCACGGCGGCATTGCATATCGTGCCGGCGCTGTCGGCGATGTCGTCGACCAGGATCGCGCGGCGGCCGTCGACATCGCCGATGATGTTCATGACCTCGGAGACGCCGGCCCGCTCGCGGCGCTTGTCGATGATGGCGAGATCGGCATCGAACCGCCGGGCGATCTGCCGCGCCCGGTAGACGCCGCCGACATCGGGCGAGACGATGACCAGGTCGTGGTGCGAATGATGGTCCTGGATGTCCTTCACCAGCACCGGGGCGGCGTAGAGATTGTCGGTCGGGATTTCGAAGAAGCCCTGGATCTGGCCGGAATGAAGATCGAGGGTCAGCACCCGGTCGGCGCCGGCGGCGGTGATCAAATTGGCGACGAGCTTGGCCGAAATCGGCGTGCGCGACGCCGATTTGCGATCCTGCCGGGCATAGCCGAAATACGGAATGACCGCGGTCATGCGCCGCGCCGACGCGCGCTTCAGCGCGTCGAGGCAGACCAGGAGCTCCATCAAATGGTCGTTCGCCGGGAACGATGTCGATTGGATCACAAACACATCTTCGCCGCGGACGTTCTCCAGGATCTCGACAAACACCTCCATATCGGAAAAGCGGCGCACGCTCGCCTTGGTCAATGGCAGGTCGAGATAGGTGGCGATCGCCTCGGCGAGCGGCTGATTGCTGTTGCAGGCGAGGATTTTCATGCGCGGACGCGACAATCGATGCCGGCGGGCCCGGCCCCGCGGCTTCACCCCCGCGATATAGCAACCGGCCGGCCGTCTGGCAACGCTCGCGGGGATGGCATGCCGATCCTCACTGGCGGGGGCCGTCACCGGCGGGGGGCCATCACTGGCGGGGGGCAAACAGCCCGAAGAAGTTGTCGAAGAGGCCGCGCGGCGCGGCGGCGGTCTGGGCCGGCGCCGGCGGGGGCGCGCTCGGCAGCGGCCGCACCGGCATTCCTTGCGTCGCTGCGAGCATGAACTGGCGCCAGGTCCGGGCCGGCAGCGAGCCGCCGGTCACCCGGTTCATCGGCCGGTTGTCGTCGTTGCCGAACCAGACCCCGGCGACGAGCTGGGCGGTGTAGCCGATAAACCAGGCGTCGCGGTAATCCTGGGTGGTGCCGGTCTTGCCGGCGACCGGCCGCGGCAGGAGAGCGCTTCTGCCGGTGCCGTGGCCGATGACGCCCTGCAGCATGTCGTTCATTTCGCCGGCGAGCTGCGGGCTCAGCACCCGGCCCGGCCCGGAGCCGGCTCGCCGGAACAGCACCGCGCCGCCGGAATCGCGAATCTCGGCGATGCCGTAGGGCCAGATGCCGATGCCGCCATTGGCAAAGGGCGCATAGGCCGAGACCAGCTCGAGCAAATTCACCTCGTCGGTGCCGAGCGCGATCGTGGCGTCGCGGGTCAAGCGCGAGGCGATGCCGAGCCGGTGGGCGACATGGACGACATTGTCGATGCCGGCGCGCAGCGCCACCTCGACCGCCACCGTGTTGATCGACTGCGCCAGCGCTTCGGCCATCGTCACATCGCCGCGATAGTGGTTCTCGTAATCGTGCGGCCGCCAGCCGCCGATGCGGATCGGCGCGTCGTCGAAATGGTCGGATGGCTGGAGCCCGGCTTCGAGCCCGGCGACATAGACAAAGGGTTTGAACGAGGATCCCGGCTGGCGCTGCGCCTGGGTGGCGCGATTGAACTGGCTCGCCCGGTAATCGGCGCCGCCGACCATGGCGCGCACCGCGCCCTCGGGCGACATCGCGACCAGCGCGCCTTCGCGCACCGCCGCCTTGGCGCCGTCGCGCGCGAGCGTGTCGGCGATCGCGGCCTCGGCGGCCTGCTGCATGCGCGGATCGAGAGTCGTCCGCACGGTCAGGTCGCGGCCGGCGCCGGCAAAATCGGCGAGCCGGTCGGCGATCCAGTCGGCGAAATAGCGCATCCCGGGCCGCGCGATCTCGACCGCGCCGAGCGAGCTTTCCTCCTGCTCGGCGACCTCGGCCTGCGCCTCGCCGAGATACCCGGCATCGACCATGTTGGCGAGCACCTGCGCGGTGCGCGTCGCCGCCCGGTCGCGGTCGCGCGCCGGGTTGAACCGCGCCGGCGCCTTCAACAGCCCGGCGATGACCGCGCACTGGTAGAGGTCGAGATCGCGTGCCGATCTGCCGAAATAGCGATGGGCCGCCGCATCGACGCCATAGGTGCCGGCGCCGAGATAGACCCGGTTCAGGTAGATTTCGAGAATTTGGTTTTTGGTAAAGCGGTGCTCGAGCCACAAGGCGAGCAAGGTCTCACGAATCTTTCGGCCGAGGCTGCGCTCGGGCGTCAGAAACAGGTTCTTCGCCAATTGCTGGGTGATCGTGCTGCCGCCTTCGACGACACGGCCGGCCGAGAGATCGGCGAAGAGCGCGCGCAGGAGGCCGATCGGGTCGATGCCGAAATGGCTGTAAAAGCGCCGGTCCTCGGTGGCGATCACCGCCTGCGGCAGATAGCGCGGCATTTCCTGCAAGGTCAGCGGCTGGCCGAACAGATCGCCATAGGTCGCCAAGAGGCTGCCGTCGGCGGCCAGAATGGTGATGCTCGGCCGCCGCGCCGAGCGGGCGAGACCGCTGGTGTCGGGCAGGGTCAGCGCGAAATAGCCGAGCGTGCCGCCGCCGAGGATCGCCGCCCACAGCAGCAGCAAGATGGCGACCTTGGCGACAGCGCCGCGGCGGCGACGCGGCGCCGGGGACTTGCGGCGCGGCGCAGGCCGGCGCGGCGGGGGCGCGCGATCGGCCGGATCGGCCCGCAGCCGCGGGTCAGCCATCGGCGCCTGTCGCGGCGATGCGGTCAGCCACGCTCTCCCCCCATTACGGCCGGCCGATTATCCGCCAAACTATGGCGATGGTTCGACAAGCGATTGCACGCGCGAGCCGGCGGAACTCCGGCATCGATGGCGTTGTTTCTGACGCGGGCTTTTTTATCATCCGGCGACAGGTGCGACCGTTGCGGGAGCAGGGCAGATGACCGACACAGGCGATCCGGGCACAGGCGATCCGGGCACAGGCGATCCGGGCACAGCGGGCGCGGGCGATCCGGGCGCGGATGCCCGCGGAGCGGAGCAGGGCTGGCAGCGGGCGCGGGCGATCCTGGACGAGCTGGTCGAGGCCGCCCGCAGCGCGGCCTTGTCGATCGCCGACGAGCAGCGCCGGCAGGCGGCCGATCAGATCGCGGGCCTCGCCGGTGCGGCGCGCGCGGCGGCGCAGGCGCTCGGCGACGGCAGCAACCTGCGCAGCGCGCGCTGTGCCGCGCAGACCGCAGACACGATCGACCGCTTTGCCGATGCGGTCCGCCAGCGCCGCTGGAACGACATCGTCGCCGACGCCGAGAGCTTTGCCCGCCGCGAACCGCGCCTCTTTACCCTGGGCGCGGCAGCCTTTGGCTATATCGCCGGCCGCATGCTGGTGTCTTCGGCCAAAACCGAGGCCACCCGCGCGGCGCCAGCGACGATTGCCCGCCAAACCGAGGCGGTCGTCGCGGCGGTGTCGAGCAGCGCCGGCAACGGCGAGCTCGCCGGCAAAGCACCGGGCGGCGCGGGCCGCCATGAGATACCCGGGCACGAGATACCCGGGCATGAGATACCCGGGCACGAGATCGGTTGATGGACCAGGACCGGTTTACCGCCGCGGATTTGGGCGACGGCCGGCGTGCGGCCGACCGCTCGGTCGCAGCGCTGCTGGCGGCGCTGGCCGAGGAGACGGGCGCGCTGATCCGGCAGGAGCTGGCGCTCTTCAAGGCCGAGCTCAGCGAGAAGCTCGGGCGCCTCGGTGTCGGCGGAGCGGCGCTGGCGATCGGCGGCGTTCTCGCTTTCAGCGGCTGGCTCGCCCTCCTCGCCGCCGCCATCCTCGGCTTGGCGACGGTGCTCGCACCCTGGCTCGCCGCGCTGATCATCGGCGGGGTGCTGGTGCTGGCGGGATCGGCGGTCCTCTATTTTGGCAAGACCCGCCTTAACAGTCGGGCGCTGGTGCCGCGGCGGACCCTGCGCTCGCTCGGGAAGGACGAAGCATGGGTCAAGGACCAGCTGCCATGAACGCGCTGCCCATGAACGCGCTGCCCATGAACGCATTGCCGGAGGAAGCTCGGATGAACGATACGGATAGAGAGCCCGCCACCGGGCTCGGCGCGGCGCTGCGGGCAAGCCCGATCGCCCTCGCCCTGATCGGTGCCGGCGCCTTGTGGCTCGTCGCCGAAAATACCGGCCTCCTGCGGCGCCGCAATGGGCAGCTCAAAGGGAGCGGCTGGACGGAGAAGGCCGGCGAAGCGGCCCAAGGCGCCTGGAACACGTTGCACAGCGGCGGCGATGCGGTGCTGGAGCGGGCCGGCCATTATCTCGAAGAAGCCGAGACGGCCGGCGGGCGGGTCAAGCGCGCCGGCGCCGGGCTGGTCGAGCGCATCGAGGGCGATCCTTTGACCGCCGGCCTGATCGGGCTCGCCTGCGGCGCCGTCGCCGCTTTCGTGCTGCCCGCGACCAAAGGCGAGCGAAAGCTCGCCGCCGACGCCCGCGACAGCCTGTGGGAAAAGGCCGAAGAGCTCGGGCGCGAGGCCGCCGATTGCATGCGCACGATGGCCGATCGCCCGCCTGCGGCGCGGACGATGGGCTAATTTGGCGGGCCGGGCTAATTTGGCGGGCCGGGCAATTTTGGCGCGCACGGTTAGCGCGCGCTTTGCCTGCGCCGCCCCGCCGGGCATAGTCGTTGTTCACAAATTACAGAAGGAGCGCGTTATGAGTGGCTCGATCGGCGCGCGCGCCGGAATCGTCGGGGTGGCTTTGCTGTTCTTGGGTGCGGCGGGTAAAGCAGAGGCGCAGATGCCGCCGAGCGAAGCCGCGGCCGTCAATGCGTGCCTCTGCCTGCAGCAGGGGCTCGCGGCATTGTCCTCGGACATGAACGCCAGGACCCAGGCGCTCGCCGCGGTCCGCCAGCATCTCGCCGATCTCGACAGCCAGCTGTCGCAAGCCCGGCCGAATGTCCAGGTCAACAACCCCGATTCGGTCGCCCAGTACAAGGCATTGCTCGACACGCGCGACGCCGCCTACAAGCAATCGATCGGCCCGGTCGTTTCGCAAGCCGACCAGGCGGTCGCGCGCTACAACGCGAATGTCAACCAGTACAACCAGAACTGTGCCAACCACCCGTTCGACGCGGCGATGATGGCCGAGATGCAGGCGCACCTGTCCTGCCCGCCACTGCAATAAACCCCACTGCAATAAATCCGCCACTGCAACAGATCAGCCGCCACCCTCCGGGTAGAGCGCTCCCGGGGCGATTTGCGGCGCGGCGATCGTGGCCCAGGCGCGGTCGCGCCACGCCCGGAAAAAGCAGCTGCGCCGACCGGTGTGGCAGGCCACGCCCTGCTGCTCGACGAGGAGCAGGAGGGCGTCGCCGTCGCAATCGAGGCGCAGCTCGCGCAGCAGCTGCACCTGCCCCGAGGTTTCGCCTTTGCGCCACAGCCGGTTGCGCGAGCGCGACCAATAGCAGGCACGGCCCTCTGCAAGGCTCGCCCGCACCGCCTCGCGGTTCATCCAAGCCAGCATCAGCACCTCGCCGCTGTCGTGCTGCTGGGCGATTGCCGGCACCAGCCCGTCGGGCCCGAACCAAATCAGCGCCAGCGCGTCGTCGATCGGATCCGCCACCTGCACCTCCTCTCTCCCGGTTGCCGCTGCCGATACCGCGCATTAGGGTGCCGGCGCGGCGAAAGCAATAGCGGCCGGGGCGGCTTGCGCTTGGACGACTGGATCATCGAGACGCGCGGCCTCGGCAAAGTGTTTCGCGGCTTTACCGCGGTCGAGGGGCTCGACCTCAAAATCGGGCGCGGCACGATCCACGCGCTGATCGGGCCAAACGGCGCCGGCAAGACCACGGTCTTCAACCTTCTGACCAAGTTCCTCGAACCCTCGGCCGGCCGGATCTTCTTCAACGGCCGCGACATAACCCTCCTGCGTCCGGCCGAGATCGCGCGGCGCGGCATCGGCCGCTCGTTCCAGATATCGGCGGTGTTCCCGCATCTCCCGGCGCGCGACAATGTCCGCATCGCCTTGCAGCGCAAGCTCGGCGGCTCGTTCCATTTCTGGCGTTCGGGCCGGGTCCTCGGCCGGCTTGCGGCCCGCGCCGACGCGCTGCTCGAGGCGGTGGGTCTCGCCGGGCTCGGCGATGTTGCGGCGAGCGAGCTCTCCTACGGCCGCAAGCGGGCGCTCGAAATTGCCACCACCTTGGCGCTCGATCCCGAGCTCCTGCTGCTCGACGAGCCGATGTCGGGGCTTGGCCGCGAGGACATCCTGCGCATCTCGGCGCTGATCCGCCGGGTCGCGGCCGACCGCACCATTCTGATGGTCGAGCACAACCTCTCGGTCGTCGCCGATCTGTCGCACCGGATCACCGTCCTCGCCCGCGGCCAGATCCTCGCCGAGGGCGACTACGCCACGCTCGCCACCCTCCCCGCAGTGGTCGAAGCCTATATGGGCACCGGCGATGCCTGAGGCGGCGGCGTTGCTGGAGGTGGCGGAATTGCACGCGTGGTACGGCGAATCGCACATCCTGCACGGGATGAATTTCGCGGTCGGCGAGGGCGAGGTCGCAACCCTTCTCGGCCGCAACGGCGCCGGCAAGACCACGGCCCTGCGCGCGATCATGGGGATCGTGCCGCGCCGGCAAGGCTCGATCGTCTTTCGCGGCGGCGAATTGATCGGGCTCGCCCCGCACCGGATCGCGCGCCGCGGCATCGGCTATTGCCCGGAGGAGCGCGGCATTTTCGCCAGCCTCGATGTCGAGGAGAACCTGCTGTTGCCGCCAAGGGTGCAGCCGGGCGGGATGACGGTCGGGGAAATCCACGCGATTTTTCCGAACCTCGCCGCGCGGCGCCGCGGCCCGGGCACCCGGCTGTCCGGCGGCGAGCAGCAGATGCTGGCGATCGGCCGCATTCTGCGCACCGGCGCCAAATTGCTGCTGCTCGACGAGCCGACCGAGGGCCTCGCCCCGGTCATCGTCAAGGAGATCGGGAACGTCGTTCGCACGCTCAAGGCGGGCGGCTTTACGATCCTCCTGGTCGAGCAGAATTTGCGGTTTGCCGAAAGCCTCGCCGATCGTCATTGGGTCGTCGAGAACGGGCGCGTCGTCGATTTTTTCGCCAACGACAGCCTTGCGCAAAACCGCGGCAGGCTGCAGCACTATCTCGGCGTCTGAGCGAGCGCAATTCCGCGAAAGGACATCCCCTTGAAGACCGCCTTTGGATTTGTCCTGGCCGCCCTTCTGGCGCTCGCCGCGCCGGCTTTCGCCCAGATCTCGGGCGACGTCGTCAAGATCGGCGTGCTGACCGACATGTCGAGCCTGTATGCCGATCTCGCCGGGCCGGGCTCGGTCGCGGCGGCGCAGATGGCGATCGCCGATTTCGGCGGCACCGTCGCCGGCAAAAAGATCGAGCTGGTCAGCGCCGACCACCAGAACAAGCCCGATATCGGCTCGGCGATCGCGCGCCGCTGGTTCGACAATGACGGCGTCGACATGATCGCCGACGTGCCGACCTCGAGTGTGGCGCTCGCGGTGCAAGAGGTCGCCCGCACCCGCAAAAAGGCGCTGCTGATCTCGGGCGCCGCCGCCTCCGACCTGACCGGCAAGGCGTGCTCGCCGACCACCGTGCACTGGACCTACGACACCGTGGCGCTGGCCAACGGCACCGGTGCGGCGGTCGTCAAATCCGGCGGCAAGACCTGGTTCTTTATCACCGCCGATTACGCGTTCGGCCACGCGCTCGAACGCGACACGACGCGCGTCGTCGAGGCGAATGGCGGCAAGGTCGTGGGCCATGTCAACGTGCCGCTCAACACCGCCGATTTCTCATCCTTCCTGCTCCAGGCGCAAGGGTCGAAGGCGCAGATCATCGGCCTCGCCAATGCCGGCGGGGACACGATCAACTCGATCAAGCAGGCGGCCGAGTTCGGCATCGTCGCCGCTGGCCAGAAGCTGGCGGGCCTCCTCGTCTTTATCACCGACGTCAACAGCCTGGGGCTCAAGACCGCGCAAGGCCTGCAACTGACCGAGTCCTTCTACTGGGACCAGAACGATGCGACGCGCGCGTGGTCGCAGCGCTTTTTCGGCAAGATGAAACGCCAGCCGACGATGGTCCAGGCCGGGGTCTATGGCGCCGTCACCGATTACCTGGACGCGATCAAAGCGACCGGCAGCGACGACGGCCCGACCGCGATCGATTGGATGAAGGCGCACCCGGTCAACGACTTTATGACCAAAAACGGCAAGATCCGGCCCGACGGCACCTTGGTCCGCGACATGTACCTGTTCGAGGTCAAGAAGCCTTCGGAATCGAAAGGCCCGTGGGATTACTACAAGCAGATCGCAGTCATCCCCGGCGACGAAGCCTTCAAGCTCCCCGGCCCGAGCCAGTGTCCGCTCGATAAGGGATGACGACCCGGCTTCTCACTTGGCGCCCGAGCCGGGGCTGGCCGGAAATTGTCCGGCCGAGGCGAAATAAGCTCAAAACCCGGTAAGCCGCCGACCCAAAATGCTCGCGTCGATCCACCTCGCCATGCCGCCGGCGCCGGCGCTGTTCGCGCAGCTGCTGGTCGGGCTGATCAACGGTGCGTTTTACGCGCTGCTGAGCCTCGGGCTCGCGGTGATTTTCGGCCTGTTGAACATCATCAACTTTGCCCATGGCGCGCAATACATGCTGGGCGCGTTCGGCGCCTGGTTTTTGCTGAGCGCGCTGGGGCTCGGCTATTGGCCGGCGCTGGTGCTGGCGCCGCTCGCCGTCGGGGGGCTGGGCATTGCGATCGAGCGCACCCTGCTGCGCCGCATCCGTGAGCTCGACCATCTCTACGGCCTGCTGCTGACCTTTGGCTTGGCGCTGGTCATCGAGGGTGTCTTTCGCCAGCGCTACGGCTCCTCGGGCCTGCCCTACGACATACCGCCCTCGCTCGCCGGCGGCAGCAATCTCGGCTTTATGTTTCTGCCGACCTATCGCGCCTGGGTGATCCTCGCCTCTCTGGCGATCTGTCTCGCAACCTGGTTCGCGATCGAGCGGACCCGGCTCGGCGCCTATCTGCGCGCGGCGACCGAGAACCCGCAGCTCACCCAGGCCTTTGGCATCGACGTGCCGCGCCTGGTGACGTTGACCTACGGCGCCGGTGCGGCTCTGGCCGCCCTCGCCGGGGTCATGGCGGCGCCGATCTACCAGGTGAGCCCGCTGATGGGCCGCAACATCATCATCACGGTCTTTGCCGTCGTCGTGATCGGCGGCCTGGGCTCGATCCTCGGCGCGATTGTCGCCGGCTTCGCCCTCGGCCTCGTCGAGGGATTGACCAAGGTGTTCTGGCCCGAGGCGTCGAGCACCGTGATCTTTGTCATCATGGCGCTCGTTCTCCTGGTCAAGCCAGCCGGCCTGTTCGGCCGGCAGCGCTGAGATGGCGACATTCGACCGCCGGCGGCGCCAGATTGTGACGGCGGCGCTGCTGGTCTTGGCGATTGCCGCGCCGTTCGTGCTCTATCCGGTGCTCCTGATGGAGGCGCTGTGCTTCGCCTTGTTCGCCGCCGCCTTCAATCTGCTGCTCGGCTATGCCGGGTTGCTGTCGTTCGGCCATGCCGCATTTTTCGGCGGTGCGGCTTATGTCGCCGCCTATGCCGTCAAGGCGTGGGGCCTGCCGCCCGAAGCCGGCATCGCCGCCGGTGTCGCCGCCGCCGCGTTGCTCGGCGCCGGGTTCGGCTGGCTCGCCATCCGCCGCCAGGGCATCTATTTCGCGATGATCACCTTGGCGCTGGCCCAGATGGTCTATTTCGCCGCGCTCGAAGCCCCGTTCACCGGCGGCGAGGACGGCATCCAGGCGGTGCCGCGCGGCCGGCTTCTCGGCCTCGTCGATCTCGGCGGCACCTTGACGATGTATTATTTCGTGCTGGCGATGTTCCTCATCGGCCTTGCGATCATCGTCCGCACGATAAATTCGCCGTTCGGGCAGGTGCTGAAGGCGATCCGCGAAAACGAGCCGCGCGCGGTCTCGCTCGGCTATGACGCCGAGCGCTACAAGCTCCTCGCTTTTATCCTGTCGGCGGCGCTGTCGGGCCTCGCCGGATCGGTCAAGGCGCTCGTCTTCCAGCTGGCCTCGCTGACCGATGTGCAATGGGAGATGTCGGGCGCGGTGGTGCTGATGACCCTGGTCGGCGGGCTCGGCACCGTGACCGGGCCGATTGTCGGCGCCTTTATCGTGGTCGCGATGGAGCATTACTTTGCCAGCCTCGGCTCCTGGGTCACCGTCATGCAGGGCCTGATATTTGTTTTTTGCGTCCTCGCCTTCCGCCGCGGCGTCGTCGGCACGGTTGCCGCGATCCTCGCCCCTCGCAACGCGGCCGGGGGATGACGGCAAAGACCCCAATCATCCGCTGTCGGAAAATTTTACAGCCGCGGCCGAGCGCCCGCCGCGTTCAAAAACCGGGCCAGCGCCATAGGGTTCGGCGGAAAATTAACCAAGCTGGCGCGCTGCCTGCCTGGCTCCAGCGCCGGCCTGCTGTCGGAAAATCTGACACTTATCGCAATTGGTTAGGGACGATCACGGTGACGACCGGCTCCGACGACGATTTGTGGCTCTATATCGTTGCCGACGCGCCCGACCCGTCCGCATCAGCTGCGCCAATGAAGGATGCGAGGCTCGACCGGGTTGACGAAGGGCCGGCCTTCGGCATGGGCGCGGCGGTATTCCCGCTTGAGGCGGTAATACCATTTCGCCTGGGTGTCGGCATCGTCGATCAGGGTCAAGGGCGGGTCGAAGGCGAGACCCCGTTGCTGGCGCTCCATGATGTCGCGGTCCTGGCGCAGAAACGCCCGCACATAGGGCCGCAGCAGCGGCTTTAGCGGCCCGAGCCACGGCACGTTCCAGTAAATGCAGTGGTTGATCTCGGTGGTTTCGCCGTCGACCGGGGTCAGCGCGGTCAAATTGGCGACGAGACGGCGGCCGGCGCGGATCTGCTCGACCCTGACACTCGGCAGGCGAAAGGCGATCTCGGTTTCGGGCGCTCCGCCCAGCAGCCGATAGGCGCGCGAATTCGCCGACGGCGCGTGCCGGCTCATCGTAAAGCCCCAGGGCGAGGGCGCGAACGCCTTGGCTTTGACCTGGATCGAACGGCGCGAGCGCCACCACCAGGCATTGTGCACAAAAGGCCCGTGCGACGGGTCCATCAGCCCGATCACGGCATGGTCGATCGCCGCGGCAAAGCGCACCCTTTCGACGAGCTGCGGCGCTGCGACCTCGAACCCGTCGAGCACCGGGATTTCGGGTGCGCCGGCAGGGTCCTCGCCAAAAAACACCCAGATGTTGCCCTGCACCTCGCGGGCCGGATAGGCGCGGGTGCGCACCCGCGCCGGAGCGAAGGCCTGGTCCGGCAGCAGCGAGGGGATCAGCGTGCACTGCCCGGCGGTGTCGAAACGCCAGCCGTGATAGCAGCACTCGACCTCACCGCCGTCGAACCGGCCGTCGCTGAGCCGCATGCCGCGATGCGGGCACAAATTGCGCAAGGCGAAAGGCGCACCGGCGGCGTCGCGGCCGATCAGCACCGGCTCGCCGAGCATGGTTTTGCCCAGCATCGCGCGCCGCCGCAGCTGCCGGCTCGGCAGGGCGTAATACCAAGCCTCGCGCAGCGGTGCCGCCGCGTCCTCCACCCGCCCCCCGAAATAACTGTTGCCGCCGGGATGGCGACCGCGGGAAAGTCGCGTTTCCGGGTCGCAGAGGCAAGGGTGACGGCGATGAGCGCGATGCCGACGATGGTCGAGGCGGCGCCCCTGCTCGTCGAGAGCTGGGCGCGGGGGGTGTTGCGGCTGACCCTGAACCGGCCGCAGGCGCGCAATGCGCTGTCGGTGGCGCTGATGACGGCGTTGCAAGATGCGCTCGCCCGCGCCGCCGCCGAGAAGAACGTGCGGGTCGTCGTGATCGCCGGCGCCGGCCCCGCCTTTTGCGCCGGGCACGATTTGCGCGAAATCCGCGGCGACCCGGCGCGCGAGACCTATGAGCGGCTGTTCGCCCAATGCAGCGAGCTGATGCTGGCGATCGTGCGGTTGCCAAAGCCGGTCATCGCCGAGGTGCACGGGGTGGCGACCGCCGCCGGCTGTCAGCTGGTCGCAAGCTGCGATCTCGCGGTCGCGGCGGAGGAAGCGCGCTTTGCCACGCCGGGCGTCAATATCGGCCTCTTCTGCTCGACGCCGATGGTGGCGCTCAGCCGCGCGGTCGGGCGCAAGGCGGCGATGGAGATGCTGTTGACCGGCGATCTGATCGACGCCCTGCGGGCGCGCGAGATCGGCCTCGTCAACCGCGTCGTGCCCGGCGCCCGATTGCGCGAGGCCGCCGATGCGTTAGCCCAGCAGATTGCCGGCAAATCCGCCTTCTCGGTGGCGCTCGGCAAGGAAGCCTTTTATCGCCAGGCCGAGCTCGACCTCGCCGCCGCCTATCGGTACGCCGCCGAAGTCATGACCAGGAACATGCTGGCCCGCGACGCCGGCGAGGGGATCGACGCGTTCCTCGCCAAGCGCGCCCCGGTGTGGCAGGACCGCTGAGGCCGCGATGGACCACGAGCATTATCCCGACAGCTATTTGCGCGACATTTTGACCGGCGCGCGCACGATCGCCGTCGTCGGCGCCAGCCCGCGCGCGCACCGCCCGAGCCATCGCGTCATGGCCTATCTGCAGCAGCAGGGCTACCGCACGATCCCGGTCAACCCCAACGCCGCCGGGGCGAAGATCAACGGCGAGGTGTGCTACGCCACGCTCGCCGAGGTCCCCGAGCCGATCGACATGGTCGATGTCTTTCGCCGCACCGAGGCGGCCGGAGGGGTGGCGGACGAAGCGGTTGCCGCCGGGGCTGCGGTGGTCTGGATGCAGCTCGGCGTGCGCGACGACGCAGCCGCCGCCCGCGCCGAGGCGCGTGGCCTTCGGGTCGTCATGAACCGTTGCCCCGCCATCGAAATCCCCCGCCTCGGATTGCCGCCGCAGAAATAAGACACGCTTCAACGCAGAGGACGCCCGAGGATACGCAAAGGACGCGAAGGCCCCATCGCGTCCCTGGCGTGTGAAGGACTTGGTCGCGAAACGAAAACAGGGTGCGGCATGGGCGCCGTGCGTGGTTCGAGACGCGCCTTCGGCGCTCCTCACCATGAGGTAAATTATTGATGATACTAAGAAAACACTCTCACCCTGAGGAGGCCGCGCAGCGGCCGTCTCGAAGGGCCTGCCCTTGCGAAGGCGGGGGCGCACGGCGCCGAATTCATGCGCTAAGAATTTTTCATTCGGGAATGCCGGTGAGCCAATCGAGGCGGTCTTCGTCCTCCAGCCGGTCGAGCCGCTGATAGAGCGTGGCGGCGGCGTGCTCGCCGAGGGCGACGCGGGTCAGGCGCTGGAATTTGTCGGGCAGCTCGCCGGGGCCGAGCATGCCGCTCTCGACCGAGCGTTCGAGGCGCCGGCCGTCAACGAGAGCGATCGTCACCGTGCTGCCCGCCCCGCCGTGGCTGCTCGCCTCGGGCACGAGCCGCACTTTGCCGGCCAATCCGCGGATCTGCGGGTCGGTGAGCGCGCTCTCGTCGTAGGATTCGGGGTTGCGCGCCTCGCGGCACAGCGCCAATGCGATGCAGAACGGGATGCTGTATTGCGCCAGCATCAAATCCGCCGGTTCCGGGATGTTGTGGCGCTCGATCATGCGCGCCGTCGCCGTCACGGTGACCGCCGCTATGTCGGCTGCGGCAAAGCCGTGCGCGGCCTGCAATTCGCGCGCCGCCCGCACCGGGGCATGCGCCGTCGCGTGGCACGGATAACGCTTCAAGACCGCGGTCGCGAGCGCGAAATCATGGCCGAGCCCGCGGGTCAATTCGGCCTCGTCCCATTCGCTGCAAAAGACGCGCAGAAACCCGAACTCTCCTTCGATGACCGTGCGCGGCCCTTCGAACCCGCCAGCTGCGAGGCTCGCCGCCAGCACCCCCGCTTCCGAGGCGCGCCCCAAATGGAGCCGCTTGACCATGCCGCCGGTGCCACGGGAAAATTCCAGGAGGCCGCCGGCGAGCGAGCCGGCGATACCGAGCGCGTTCGTCATCGCCGCCGCGTCGAGGCCGAGCAAATGGCCGGCCGCGACCGCGCCGCCAAACGGCCCCGTCGTCCCCGGCGCGTGAAAGCCGCGCGCTTCATTGGTGTGGCCGGTGGCGCGGCCGATGCGGATCATCACCTCGTTGCCGGCGACAAAGGCGGCGATCAACGCCTCGCCGCCCTTTTGCTGCTGCTGGGCGACCGCGAGCGCCGCCGGCAGACCGGTGGCACCCGGATGGACCCCCGCCCCCGGCCGGGTCAGGCTGTCGAGCTCGAAGGCATGGGCGAGCGCGCCATTGGCCAAGGCCGCGGCCGGCGCCTGCACCGCGGCGCCGCCGGCGCCGAGGATATGGCTCGAGCCGCCCGGTCCGGTGCGGCGCGCGTAATCGACGACGATCCGGCTCCACGGCAGCACCGCGCCGCAGATGATCGCCGCCACCGTGTCGATGATGCATTCTTTTGCGCGCCGCACGATCTGCGGCGGCAAGCTCTCGTAGCGGAGCGAAGAGGCATATTCGGCGAGCCGCACGGTTTCTTGCGCCATCAGCTTGCAACCTTTGACTGGTCTGGGCGGTGGAACGTAGACAGATGCGTCATCGTTAGGCGAGAGTCGGTCCGGAGCCCTCCCTCAACCCCAATCTGATGTAATGACGGTTTCACGATGGCGCAGCAACGGATCGAAGACTACGCGCTGATCGGCGATTGCGCGACGGCGGCACTGGTCGGCCGCAACGGCTCGATCGATTGGCTGTGCCTGCCGCGTTTTGATTCCGGCGCCTGCTTTGCCGCACTCTTGGGCGGTCCCGAGCACGGCCGTTGGCTGATCGCACCCGCCGACCCGAAGCCGAAGGTCACGCGCCACTACCACGACGGGTCGCTGATCCTCGAAACCCGCTTCGATACCGCCGAGGGCAGTGTCGCGCTGATCGATTTCTTTCGACCGCGGCACGGCACGCCAAACCTCGTGCGCCTGGTGCGCGGGCTCAGCGGGCGGGTTGCGATGCGCCACGAGTTTATCCTGCGCTTCGATTACGGCCAGGTGGTGCCGTGGGTCGAGCGGCTCGCCGATGGCGGGCTGTGCGCGATCGCCGGCCCCGACCGGGTGGTGCTGCGCACGCCCTCGCCGCTGAAGGGCGAGGATTTGAAGACGGTCGGCGAATTCGCCGTCGCAAAGGGCGAGACGGTCCCGTTCGTATTGGCTTACGGGCCGTCGAGCCAGCCGCCCTCGCCCCCGGTCGATCCCGAGCGCGCGTTGCACAATGCCGGCACTTTCTGGCGCGGCTGGTCCGCGCGCTGCGCCCCGGCGGGACCGTGGACCGATATGGTCCGGCGCTCGCTGGTGGTGCTGAAAGGGCTGACCTTCGCGCCGACCGGCGGCATCGTCGCGGCGCCGACGACCTCGCTTCCCGAGAGCATCGGCGGGGCGCGCAATTGGGATTACCGGTTCTGCTGGCTGCGCGATGCGACCTTCACGCTCTTGGCGCTGATGCATGGCGGCTATTACGACGAGGCGCGGGCGTGGCGCGACTGGCTGTTCCGCGCGGTCGCCGGCAGCCCCGACCAGCTCCAGATCATGTACGGCATCGGCGGCGAGCGCCGGCTGAGCGAATGGGAGGTCCCGTGGCTTCCGGGCTATGAAGGCTCGCAGCCGGTGCGCATCGGCAACGCCGCGGTCAACCAGGTCCAGCTCGACGTTTATGGCGAGATCGTCGATGCGCTCTACCACGGCCTGCTCAACGGGTTGCCGGAGGCGCCGCGGGCGGGGCCGATCGGCCGGGCCTTGCTCGATCATCTGGCGACGATCTGGGACCGGCCGGACGAGGGCATCTGGGAAGTGCGCGGGCCGCGGCAGCATTTCACCCATTCGAAGGTGCTGGCCTGGGTCGCCTTCGACCGCGCGGTCAAATTGATCGAGCAGGCGGGCGGGCATGGCCCGGTCGAGCGCTGGCGCCGGCTGCGCGACCGGATCCACGCCGATATTTGCGAAAAAGCGTTCGACCCGATGCTCGGCAGCTTTGTCCAGGCCTATGGGTCGAAAGTGCTCGATGCGAGCCTTTTGCTGTTGCCGCTGGTCGGCTTTCTGCCGTCTACGGACCCCCGCATCGCCGGCACGGTCAAGGCGATCGAGCGCGATCTCGCCTGGGACGGGTTTGTGCTGCGCTACGACAGCGGGGCCGGCATCGACGGGTTGCCGCCGGGCGAAGGCGTGTTCCTGGCATGCAGCTTTTGGCTGGCCGACAATATGGTCCTGCAAGGCCGCATCGCCGAAGCGAGCGCCTTGTTCCAGCGCTTGGTCGGCCTCGCCAACGATGTCGGCCTCTTGGCCGAGGAATACGACCCGCGCGCCAAGCGCCAGCTCGGCAATTTTCCGCAGGCCTTTTCGCATGTGGCGCTGATCAACACCGCCTACAATCTGACCCGCAGCAGCGGCCCGGCCGAGCAGCGAGCCGGCGAGGCGGCGCCCCCGCCCTAGTCGACGCGCAGCCCGCCCTGGCCGCCCCGCCCTAGTCGACGCGCAGCCCGTGGCGCAGGGCTGCGGCGCAATCGGCGAGCGCCCGCCGGGCGGTCCCGACCAGCCGGCCGTAGCGGATAAAGCCATGGTTGAGGCCGTCATAGACGGTCAGCGCGCAAGGCACCCCGGCAGCGTCGAGGCGCGCCTTTAAATTGTGGCTGTCGTCGAGCAGCGGGTCGCGGCTGCCGACGATCAGATGTGCCGGCGGCAGGCCCTTGGGCTCGGCCAGCATCGGGGCCGCGCGCCAGTCCTTTTGCTGCTCCGGCCGTTCGAGATAGGTTTCCCAAATCCAGCGCATCTGCGTCTGCGACAGGCCCGCACCCTGGCCAAAGCGCTGCCATGACAGGCTCTCGCTGCCGGCCGAATAGACGCCGTAGATCAAGAGCAGAAACGACAGCGCCCGGTCGCCGGCATCGCGCAATGCCGCGGCCGCGGCAAGCGCCAGATTGGCGCCGGCGGAATCGCCGCCGACGGCGATGCGGCCCGGGTCGATGCCGAGGCCGCCACCCTCGCGCGCCGCCAGCCGGATCATCGCCACGATTTCTTCAAATGCCTTGGGGAAACGGTGCTCGGGCGAAAGCTTATAATCGACCGACAAGGCCGCCACCCCCGAGCCGCGCACCAAGTCGCGCAGCATCGCGTCCCACGACGCGAGGCTCCCCTGCATAAAGCCGCCGCCATGGGCGTAGACGATCAAAGGCGGCCGCTCGGCGCCGTCCGGCAGATAGAGCCGGCACGGCACTTGGCCGTGCGGGCCGGGCAGCGCAAGGTCGCGCTCCTGCCGCAGCGGCGCCGACCCCTCGCCGAGAAAGGCGCCGATCCGGTCGACCGCGGCGCGCACCTCGGACAATGGCGCCTTGGTCCGGTCGGGCGCCACCAGCCCGCGCTCTTGCAAGAGCCGCCCCGCCACCACCAATTCCGGGTCGATAAAGGCTGTCGTCGCGTCGCTCATCGGCTTGCTCCCATCAAAACAACGTGCCGTCGGTGATGATTGCGATCGGCGCGCCGCCGTCGCGCCGGCGCTCGAAGGCAATCTCGCGGCCCGCCGCCCAGCTGCCGCCTTCGAGGACGCAGGCGAGCGGAAATTCGGCGGCACTTTTACCGAGCCGCGCGCGCACCAGCGGCGCCAGGCGGTCGAGCAAGGCTACGGTCAACGCCCGCCATTCGACAACCGGCTCGCTCATGGCGTCGAGCGGTCGCGACACGAGACCCGGCTCGCGCGGCGCGATCACCCCGCAATCGAGAAACAGGCCGCCATTGCGGTATTCGGCGAGACCGGTCAGCTGGTCGAGGCCGTGGATGCCGAGGCCCGCCGCCTGCAACGGCTCGACCAGCGAATAGGCGAGCCATTGCGACAATTTGTGAAACGGCACGAGCCCGTCGCCCGGCATCGCCGAATGCCGGCCGCAATCGCCGAGCGGCACGCCGCCGAGGCTGATCCGGACCGGCCAGACCGGGCCAAACGCATCGAGCACGGTCTTCAGGATCTCGGCGGCGGACAGGCGGTCACCCTGGGCGCACCAATAGTCGAAGAGATGACCCGGACGCGCCGGGGCGCCGAACCGCAGTCGGTCCCCAGCGCAGACCTCGCCCAGGCGGCGCAGCAAGCCGGCACGGCTTTCAAGACCGGGCAGCTCGTTGCCGGGGCCATGCTGAAACGCGGCAGCGAGAAGCTCCGCTGGCAGCCGCGCCAGCGCCGCGGCATCGGCGCGCCAGGGGTTGTCCGGATCGGCCGAGAACAGACCGCGCTGCATCGCCCGCAGGCTCGCCACCGCGAGCCCCTCGGAACGCTGCAGCAGCTGCCCTGTGGCGGCCTCGCGATACCGCCATCCCCGACCGGCGCCGGCATCGAGCAAGACCGACAGGACGGCGAGGTCGATCCGCGCCCGCGCCTGCTCGGTTGAACCGGCAGCGGGCGCCACCAGCGCGGCACGGTCGATCCCGCCCGCCGAAAAATGCCGCCAGCGGCTGTGATAGGGGATTTTCAGATCGGGATAGCGCCGGCGCGTGGTCGCGGCGACGCGGTCGGCGGCGGCGGCGAGGAACGCGAGATCGAGCTGGAAATGCCGCGTCTCGCCGCGCTCGGCTGCGGCAAAGACAAGACCGCACCGCTCGCGCACCGCCGCGGCGCACAACAGCGCCTCGGCCGCGCGCCGCTCATTCGCCGAGGGCACGGCCCTTGACGCTGTGCAATTCCTCGGCGTCCGGCATGCCCGCCGGGGCGAAATAGCCGGCCGCCTTTTTTGCTTCGATCTCGACCGTGGCGTCTGGCGGCACCAGCCCCTCGGGGATCGCCACCTGCTCGACGACCTCGATCCCCTGCGCCTTGAGCGCGTCGAGCTTCAGGTTCGACATCGACACCCAGCGGTCGATGCGGCGGATGCCGAGCCAGTGGAACACGTCCGGCATCAATTCCTGAAAGCGCAGATCCTGCACCCCGGCAACGCATTCGGTGCGGCGGAAATAGGTGTCGGCGCGATCGCCGCCGGGCTGGCGCTTCCTCGCGTTGTAGACGAGGAATTTGGTGACCTCGCCGAGGCCGCGCCCCTCCTTGCGGTTGTAGACGATGATGCCGAGCCCGCCCTGTTGCGCGGTCTCGACGCAAACCTCGACGCCGTGCACCAGATAGGGCCGGCAGGTGCAGATGTCCGAGCCGAACACATCCGAGCCGTTGCATTCGTCGTGCACCCGGCAGGCGATCGTCGTGCCGGGCTCGGCGAGCCGCGTCGACCGGGCCGAAGAAATAGACCGTCATGCCGCCGATCGGCGGCAGAAAGACTTCGAGGTCGGGCCGGGTCACGAGCTCGGGGAACATGCCGCCCGTTTCTTCGAACAAGGTGCGGCGCAACTCGGTTTCGGCGACCGCGAAGCGGCGGGCGAGCCCCGGCAGGTGCCAGACCGGGTCGATCGCGGCCTTGGTGACCCGAATCTCGCCATTGTCGAGCAGCACCTGGCCATCGGGCTTCAGCGAGCCGATGGCCGAGCTGGTGCCCAGCTCCGGCAAGGCGATGCGGGCGGTCGTGATCGCGATCGTCGGGCGGGCATCGACACCGGCGCGGATGGCATCGGCAAACACCTCGCCGACGAGATGCCCCCACGGGTCGAGCGACACGATCGCTGCGGGATCGGCCCATTTCGGATTGGGCGCGATCGGCGCCGCCGGGGCGGTGTCGGTCAGGTCGGGGCGATGGTCGCGCGCCAAGGCCCGCGTCGCCACGGCGAGCGCACGATAGATCGCATAGGCGCCGGAATAGGCGCCGATTGCGTTGCGCCGGCGCGGGTCGGCCGGGCTCGCCACGACCGGACCGCGTTCGGCCGGATCGGCCGCGCCCCAGCGCAGCGGGACCGCCCCTTGACCGGCGCTCCCCGGATGCGAGGTGAGCCGGATGTGGCGAGGGATCGGCTGCTCCATCTTCGCCGCGCCTAGCTCTCCCCCGCCCGCGGGGGCAGGAATGGGTGAGGACTTGCCGCGCAAAAGCGTCTCGGCGGATGCATCCGCCCGGCGAGACCCCGCAGGCTCACGGCTCGATCAGGCGTTGCCACCAGCCGCGCCGTGGGTTGACGGGCTTTTCGCTCACCGCCTGCACCGCGGAGTCAGCAGCCTCAGGTGCAGCCGCGAGCGGTTCGGCGGTCTGCTCCTCGGCAGCGGGCGCGGCCTCGATCGGTTCAGCCGGTCCCAGCAGCGCTGGCGGCTCCATGGGTGGCGGTTCTACGGCCGGCGGTTCTACGGGCGGCGGTTCTACGGGCGGCAGATGCACCACCTCGATGATTGCGGCCGCCGGTGCTTCGACCGGCACCGCCGCCATGCCCGGCGGCGCGTCCTTTTCGGCCGCCGGTGCTTCGACCGGCACCGCCGCCATGCCCGGCGGCGCGTCCTTTTCGGCCGCCGGTGCTTCGACCGGCACCGCCGCCATGCCCGGCGGCGCGTCCTTTTCGGCCGCCGGGCGCAGCGCGCCGTCGCCGGCGAGCGCCGGCAGGCTCGCGGTTTCGAGGCCGGAATTGGCTGCCTCGGCCCCGAGCTCGACGCCAAGCTCGGCGGGCCAGCCGGCGATCAGCTCCGGCAGCTCGGCTTGCGGTTCTTCGATGGCGTCGGTCGGCAGGATCTCGACCGTGTCGAGCGCCGCACGCGGGTCGGCAAAAATCGGCTCGCCGCCGGTTTCGCGCCGCCCACGGCGACGCCCGCCGCGCCGCCCGCGGCGACGACGCTGCGCCTCCTCGCCCTCCTCGCGGTTGGCAATGGCGGAATTGTCCGCGGCTTCCACCGTCTCGCCGCCCGTCTCACCGCCCCTCTCGCCGCCCCTCTCGCCGACTGTCACGCCGGCCGGCTCCTCGTCATGCTTGCGCCGCCGGCGGCGACGCTTGCGGCTGCGCGCACGCGCCTCTTCGGGCTCCTCGTCCGGCGTTGCCGCCTCGACGGTTTCGGCGCGCGCCTCCTCCGCCTCCGCCTCCTCCGCCTCCGCCGCCTCCTCCTCGTCCTCGTCCTCCTCCTCCTCGAAGGCCGTCTGGGTCAATGGTGCGGGTGCCGTCGGCACGGCCTCGTTGGCCTCAAAGGGGCGCAGCCGGTCGAGCCGGAAGGCCGGCGGGATCAGCGTGTCGTCGCGCGCCACCAGCACATGCATGCCATAGCGGCTTTCGATCTGGGAGAGCGACTCCCGCTTTTGGTTCAAGACGTAGAGCGCCACATTGGTCGGCACGTAGACGCAGACCTCGGCGGCACGGCGCCGCATTCCCTCTTCCTCGATCGAGCGCAGCACATAAAGCGCGGTCGATTCGGTCGAGCGGATAGACCCGCTGCCGCCGCAATGCGGACAGGGCTGGGTCGAGGCTTCGACCAGGGACGGGCGCAGCCGCTGGCGCGACATTTCGAGAAGGCCGAACGGGCTGATGCGGCCGACCTGGATGCGCGCCCGGTCGTGCTTCAGCGCGTCCTTCAGCCGGCGCTCGACCGCACCCTGGTTGCGGTGCTCCTCCATGTCGATGAAGTCGATCACGATCAGCCCGGCGAGGTCGCGCAGGCGCAATTGGCGCTCGATCTCCTCGGCCGCTTCGAGGTTGGTGCGCAGCGCGGTTTCTTCGATGTTGCGCTCGCGCGTCGAGCGGCCCGAATTGACGTCGATCGCGACCAGCGCCTCGGTCTGGTTGATTACGATGTATCCGCCCGAGCGCAGCTGGACGACCGGCGAATGGATCGCGTCGATCTGGCTTTCGACCTGAAAGCGATGCAACAGGCCGATCTGCGGGTCGCGATAGGGCTGCACCCGCTTTGCATGGCTCGGCATCAGCATCTTCATAAACGCCTTTGCCGTGCGGTAGCCCTCCTCGCCCTCGACCAGCACCTCGTCGATGTCGCGGGTGTAAAGGTCGCGGATCGAGCGCTTGATCAGATTGCCTTCCTCGTAGATCAGCGCGGGTGCCGTCGAGCGCAGGGTCAGCTCGCGGATCTCGTTCCACAAACGCAGCAGATATTCGTAGTCGCGCTTGACCTCGGCTTTCGAGCGCTCGGCGCCGGCGGTGCGGACGATCACCCCCATGCCTTCGGGGATGTCGAGATCCCCCAGCACATCCTTTAACCGCCGCCGGTCGCCGAGGCTTGTGATCTTGCGCGACACGCCGCCGCCGCGCGCGGTATTCGGCATCAGCACGCAATAGCGCCCGGCGAGCGACAAATATGTCGTCAGCGCCGCGCCCTTGTTGCCGCGCTCCTCCTTGGTGACCTGGACGAGCATGATCTGCCGCCGCTTGACCACCTCCTGGATCTTGTAGTGGCGGAAGCTGTGCGAGCGCTGCCGCTCGGTGTCCTCGAAATCGTCGCCGCCGATCGTCTCGACCGGCTCGGTCTCGTCGTCCGCGCCGTTCAATTCGGCCGCCGGCGCCGCCTCTGCGATCTCGGCCTCGGTCATTTCGGGCCAGGACCCCGCCGCCGGCTCGTCGATCGCCACCGCCGTGTCCGGCTCGGCAAAGGGCGCGGGATGCGGTGCGACCGGATAGTCGCCGGTAATCGCATCGAACGAGGCTGCCGCGGAATAACGCAGCTCGTCCGGCGCCTCCGGCAAGTCGTCCGCGAGCGCCGCTTTGCCATGTTGGCCCGGGCTATGTTGGATCGGGCCATGTTGGACCGGCGCAACGGTTTCGCCGTCGCCCCAAGAAGCATCGCCGGGCTCGCCGCTTACCCGCTCGGTGTCGGCCGCCTCGTCCTCGCCGGGCTCCGTCGGCTCGGGAACCGCCACGATCTCCGGCAACGCGGCCTCGAGCGGCACTCCGGTTTCGTCGCCGGCCGCAACCGCCATTTCCGGCATAGCGGCATCCGTCCGGTAAGGCTGGTCTTCAGACGACCCCCGATCACCAACCGGGATGCGGTAATAATCGGGGTGGATCTCGCTGAAAGCCAGGAAACCGTGTCGGTTGCCGCCGTATTCGACAAACGCCGCCTGCAGCGATGGCTCGACGCGCGTAACTCTGGCCAGATATATGTTGCCTTTTACTTGTTCCTTTGTAGAGGATTCGAAATCGAACTCTTCGAGACGATTGACGTTGAGCACGACCACCCGGGTCTCTTCCGGGTGAGTGGCGTCGATGAGCATACGCTTTGCCATTCGGGCATAACTCCGAGGCTCGCCGCCGCCGTGCCGGTATCGGCCGGCGGCGCGGTCCCGTGTGTGGGGAAGCCGGCTGCGCCTGAATTCACTTGTTCGAGGAACCAGCGGGTAAGGGCCATGGCGACTTTCGTCCGCGGACGGCTTCGGGTTTCAACAATCCGCCTCGCCCGGCATTGCGCCCCGACGCAGCGGCCAACGCCGCCGGTCATCGGTGCATGCAATACGCCGTCCCGCCAAGCGCAGCGCCCGGCGGGCGGGGGCGGTGTTTCGCGCTGTGCAACCTACAGAATGACGGGTTCGCCGACAATATATTCTTGCCGCCGGGGCGTTGCCTCGGGTGCGGGGCCGGCGGGACGGCCGAAACGGGCTTGGAAATGCGATCGATTCGGCGCATAGGAACGAACGCCGCCTCGGATCAAGGCCGCAGGCCCGGCGATCGGTGCGAGCAAGAACGGCCGCGGTGAAGATGGTCAAGCTGATCCGGTTTTTGTTTGTTTGCGCCGTGGTGCTCGCCGTCCTCGGCTGCGGCTTTGTCGGCGTCACCTTGTGGTATTTTGGGCGTGACCTGCCCGACTACCAGCAGCTCGCGCATTTCGAGCCGCCGATCACGACGCGGGTGCAGGCCGGCGACGGGCGCCTTTTGGCCGAATATGCGACCGAGCGGCGCGTCTTTGTGCCGATCCAGGCGATCCCGAAGCTGGTGACCGACGCTTTCATCTCGGCCGAGGACAAGAATTTCTACAGCCATCACGGCATCGACCCGCTGTCGATCCTGCGCGCCGCGATCACCGATGCCGGCCGGTTCCGCGCCAACCGGCGGCCGATCGGCGCTTCGACGATCACCCAGCAGGTCGCCAAGAACATGCTGCTGACCAACGAGGTCTCGATCGAGCGCAAGATCCGCGAAATCCTGCTCGCGACCCGCATCGAGGCGGCGCTGCCCAAGGACCGCATCCTCGAGCTCTATCTGAACGAGATCTATCTCGGCGGCGGCGCCTATGGGGTGGCGGCGGCGGCGCTGACTTATTTCGACAAGCCGCTCGACCAATTGACCCTCGGCGAAGCCGCCTTTCTCGCCGGATTGCCAAAGGCGCCGAACCGCTACAACCCGAAGCGCTATCCCGATGCGGCGAAGGCGCGGCGCGACTGGGTCGTCGAGCGCATGGTCGAGGATGGTGTCGCCACCCGCGCGGCGGCGGCGGCGGCCGAGGCGCAGCCGATCGAATTGCGCAAGCGCCAGCCGGCCGAGGAGGCCAGAGCGCCCTATTTCGCCGAGGAGGTCCGCCGCCAGCTGCTCGCCCGCTATGGCGAGAAGGGCCTTTACGAGGGCGGGCTCTCGGTGCGCACCAGCCTCGACCCGCGGCTCCAGGCGGCAGCCGACAAGGCATTGCGCGACGGGCTGATCGCCTACGACCGCGGCCATGAGGGCTGGCGCGGCGCGGTGGCGCATATCGACGCGACCGGCGATTGGGCGGCGCGCCTCGCGCACATCCCGGTGCCGCCGGTGGCGAGCGATGTCGGCTGGCCCCTCGCCGTCGTTTTGCGCACCGAGCCGGGCGGCGCCGAGATCGGCTTTGCCGACGGCCAGCTCGGACACGTCCCGTTTGCCGAGATGCGCTGGGCCCGGCGGCGTTATGCCAATGGCAGCCTCGGCCCCTACCCGCGCGGCGCCGCAGATGTCGTCAAGGTCGGCGACGTCGTCATGGTGACGCCGATCACCCAGAGCGCAAGCAAGGACAATTCGGCCAAGGACAATTCGGCCAAGGACAATTCGGCCAAGGACAATTCGGCCAAGGACAAGCCGGCCAAGGACAAGCCGGCCAAGGACAAGCCGGCCAAGGACAGGTCGGCCACGGACAAGCCCGCCAGACCGGCCGCGCCCGGCGGCTATAATTTGTGCCAGGTGCCCGAAGTCTCGGGCGCCCTCGTCGCGATGGACCCGCATACCGGCCGGGTGTTGGCGCTGAGCGGCGGCTTCAGCTTTTACATCAGCCAGTTCGACCGGGCGACCCAGGCCTATCGGCAGACCGGCTCGGCGATCAAGCCGTTTGTCTTTCTGGCCGCCCTCGACCACGGCTTCACGCCGTCGAGCTTGGTCAGCGACGCGCCGATCTCGTTGCCCCAAGGCCCCGGCTTGCCGATGTGGTCGCCGTCCAATTACGAGGCCGACCGGTTCCGCGGGCCGACCCCGCTGCGCATCGGTCTCGAGCAGTCGATCGACACCTTGACCGTGCGGCTGGCGACAATGATCGGGATCGAGCCCGTCGCCGAAACCATCGAGCGGTTTGGCATCCTCGACCACGCGCCGCGCGAATACGCGATCACCTTGGGCGCGGGCGCGACGACGCCGCTGCGGCTCACCACCGCCTACTCGATGCTGGTCAATGGCGGCAAGCGCGTCACCCCGACCCTGATCGACCGGGTCCAGGACCGCAACGGCAAGACCATCTTCCGCGCCGACAACCGGCCTTGCCCCGATTGCGGCAATGTCGATTGGCATCGCCAGCCGATGCCGACGATCCCCGACAACCGTGAGCAGGTAGACGATCCGGGCTCGATCTATCAGCTGATCACGATGATGGAAGGGGTGGTGCAGCGCGGCACCGGCATGCGGTCAAGGCGGTCGGCAAGCCGATCGCCGGCAAGACCGGCACCACCAACGATTTCCACGATGCCTGGTTCGAAGGCTTCAGCCCCGACCTCGCCGCCGGCGTCTACATCGGCTACGACGACCCGGACAGCCTCGGCAAGGACGAAACCGGCGGTCATGTTTCCGCCCCGGTGTTCCGCGATTTTATGATCGCGGCGCTCAAGGACAAGCCGGCGACCGATTTCCGCATCCCGCCGGGGCTGCGGCTCTACCGCGTCAGCGCCGCCACCGGGCTGCCGGTTTCGGGCAGCGGGCCGGCGATCTACGAAGCCTACAAGCCCGGCACCGAGCCCGGCAAAAACCCCGATATCGCCGCGCATAGCGAGCCGGCGAGCGGGACGCAGGACAGCGAAACCCCGGTCGCAGCGGAGGCGTCGGGCGACGGCGCACCCCCACCGGGGGCGCCACCGGCGACGGCGGCGCGCGGCGTTCCCGCGAGCGGCACCGGCGGCCTATATTAGGACGCAGCGAAATTAGGCACAGCGAAGCAACCGATCGGAGCGAGGCATGCGGGCCGAAATCGAGGCGGCGGCCGGCGACATCAGAAAGTCGCTGGCGCTGCTGAGGAGGCATCTTTGACTGGGATGTTGCGACACGGCAGCTCGCCGAGCTGAACGCCGCGGCCGAAAACCCGAAATTGTGGGACGATTCGGCCGCCGCCCAGGCGGTATTGCGCGAGCGCAACCGGCTCGACCGCGCGATCGGCGGCTATCGGAGGATCGAGCGCGAGGTCGCCGAGGCGCTCGAATTGATCGAATTGGGCGAGGCCGAGGGCGAGCCCGCGGTGGTGGCCGAGGCCGAGGCCGCGCTCGAAAGGCTGCGCGCCGAGGCCGCCCGGCGCGAGCTCGAAAGCCTCTTATCGGGCGAGGCCGACGGCAACGACTGCTATCTCGAGGTCCATGCCGGGGCCGGCGGCACCGAGGCGCAGGATTGGGCCGAGATGCTGCTGCGCATGTATCTGCGCTGGGCCGAGGCGCACGGCTACAAGACCGAGTGGATCGAGGAAAGCGGCGGCGAGGAGGCCGGGCTCAAATCGGCGACGGTTGCGATCCGCGGCCTCGACGCCTATGGCTGGCTCAAGACCGAGAGCGGGGTGCACCGGCTGGTGCGGATCTCGCCGTTCGATTCGAATGCAAGGCGCCACACCAGCTTCGCCTCGGTCTGGGTCTATCCGGTGGTCGACGACAAGATCGAGATCGAGATCAACGACAAGGATCTGCGCATCGACACCTATCGTTCCTCGGGTGCGGGCGGCCAGCACGTCAACAAGACCGACAGTGCCGTTCGCATCACCCACAGCCCGAGCGGCATCGTTGTGCAGTGCCAGAGCGAGCGCTCGCAGCACCAGAACCGCGCCCAAGCCTTCGCCATGCTGCGGGCGCGGCTCTATGAGGCCGAATTGGATCGGCGCGAGGCGGCGACCGAGGTGAAGAACGCGACCAAGAGCGATATCGGCTGGGGCCACCAGATCCGCTCCTACGTGCTGCAGCCCTACCAGATGGTCAAGGATCTGCGCACCGGCGTCGAGACCGGCAACACCGGCGCGGTGCTCGACGGCGACCTCGACCGGTTTTTGGCCGCTGCCCTCGCCGCCCGCATCGAGGGCTCCGACGCGATCGCGACCGACGCCTAAAGCCGACGCGATCGTCGTCCTCGGCTGTCCGCCATCGGCGCGGCTGCGCCGGCGGGTCGGGCGCGCCGTCGCGCTGTTCGAGGCCGGTGCGGCACCCTATTTGCTGCTGTCGGGCGGCGGCAGGGGGGTGGTCCCGGAAGCCGAGCTGATGCGGCGGATCGCCTGCGCGCACGGCGTGCGGGACCAGGCCCTCGTGATCGAGCCCCGATCGCGCAATACCTGCGAAAACGCCCGCGAATGCGCCCGCCTCCTGCGCGCGCACCAATTGCACTCGGTCGTGCTGGTCAGCGACCGCGCCCACCTGCCGCGCGCCGCGCTCCTCTTTCGTCTCGAAGGTGTCTCGGTCGCCGCCCGCGCCGCTGTGCCGGCCGCCTCGTGGCCCTCGGCCCTCGCCGCCGCAGCCTATGAAGCGGTGGCCTTGCCGCGCAGCCTGATGCGCTGCCTCATCCGCAAATCAGGGCTGACCCGGCAAAGAAAAAGCCAGCATGTCGATCATTGATTTACGTTGCGTGGCGGTTCGTAGAAAACGTGCCGAGCTTGCCACGAAAGACACAAGAAAAATGAACACTGGCCGCGGTTGGTTTCGACGCGAGCCGGCGGAAGACTGTGCCAGGGTCGCTGCTTTGCTGTTGCGATGCGCGCCGCCGGTGAATGCCGGCGCGCCTCTTTTGGCTTGTGCTGCGCTGGTTCGCCGGGTGGCGCCGGTTCGTCAGCCACCGCCGCGGCGGCTGCGCCCATATCGGCCTTGCCGGGGATTGCGCCGGCAGCAACGGCCGCATCTTTTGCAGCATCGCGATCGGCGGGGCCGGCAACAAGAGAGCCCGAGCCTGCCGCGTTCGCGGACCCCTGCTCCGACCCGCCGAGAGTCCGGCCGGATGGAGGATTGGCAATCGGGAGCGGCAAAGAGGCGCTCTTCGCCGGCGGCGCAGGCTGCCGGGCCGGGACCTGCCGATGCGCGACCGCTGGCGGCGCGGGTCGTGTCGGCGCGCATTCGCTCCACGACAAGAGCGCCAGCGCCGCCATGGCCGCGGCGCCGAGGCCAAATAAGGCGATGGCCGATCGATTGAGACGTTTGGCCTGCTGCGGGTCTTCTGTCGCAAAGGGCGCTCGATGCGTGGCCATGGCTGCACGGGCCTTGCCGGTTTCTGGATCGACGTCTTCGCCGGCCCCCAATTCGTCGGCCCCCAATTCGCCGGCCGGGGAACGCCCTATCTTGGCGCCGGCCGCATTCCCCAGCAGCGACAACGCCTCGTGAAGTTGATCCGGGCTGAGCTCGCGTTGAAACTCCAGATCGCTCATCGCCGCGTCACCGACAGACCCGAAGAGTGCCCCGAGCCGAGCCAGATATCGTCAGCCTGCCGACATCGGCGGCTTTCTGTGCTCGCCACGGCCAGCATCCTCCCTCCCGCCGTCCCGGACAAACAATAAATCCCTGGACAAACAATAAATCGCGCGCCGCGTTCGCCCGCCAACGTCCTGAATCGCATGGCCGGGATGAACCGCATGGCCGGGAAGGGCGCTCAGCTCTGCCCCTCGTCGAGGTGCCGCGGTGCTGCATCGAGCCCCGGCAGCATGCGCCAGGACACCAGCGCGACCAAGATCGTCAGCCCACCGGTCAGCAGAAAGAGGCCGGGGATCGTGACCCTCGCCGCAGCGAGCGCGATCACCGCGGCCGCCGACAGCACCAACGCCGCGGCGTTTATGACGTTGTTGGCGGCGATCGCGCGGGCGCGCTCCTCGCGCCGGCTCGCCGCTTGCAGCAGCGCATAAAGCGGCACGATAAAGATGCCGCCCGATGCCGAGATGCCGAAGAGGTCGGCGAGGATGCGCCAATGCGCCGGGCTGGCGAGAAAGGCGCCGATGCCGGTGAGCACCGCGCCCGTGGCGGCTGCCGGGCTCGCGAGCCACAGATCGATCGAGAAAAGCCCGATGCCGAGCGCCCCCCACGGCACCGTCCGGGCGCTGATCCGGCCGGCGAGAATTCGGCTGCAGGCAAGCGACCCCACCGCAATCCCGACCGAAAAGACGGTCAGGAGCAAGGTCACGACCGCTTCCTCGCCGCCGAGGTTGAAGCGGACATAGCCCGGAAACTGCGACAGGTAGACGGCACCCGCGAGCCAGAACCAGGAAATCCCGAGCATCGCGCGAAACGGCGTCTTGCGGCGCGCCGCCTCGCGGATCACCCGGGCGGTGTCGGCAAAGATGTTCCAGCGCGCCCCCCGGCCCCGCGCCGCCGCGGCCCCGGTCGGCGGGATTGCGAGGCTCGCGCCCCAGGCGGCGAATGCGACGGCGACGATCAGCGCCGCGACGACCACGGCACCGTGGTGCCCGGCGATCAGCACCCCGGCAATCGTGCCGAAAAGGATCGCGAGAAACGTCCCGGCCTCGACCAGCGCGTTGCCGAGCAGCAATTCGTGCGGCGCCAAAAGGTCCGGCAGGATCGCATATTTGAGCGGGCCGAAAAGGGCGGCCTCGACCCCCATCGCACCCAGCAGCACGAGCAAAACCGTCGTGCTGCCGGCCAGCACCCCCGCCGCCGCGACCAGCATCAGCGGGATCTCGGAGAGCTTGATCAGCCGAATGAGCCAAGCCTTGTCGTGCTCGTCGGCGAGCCGCCCCGCCCCGGCCGAGCACAAAAAGAACGGCAGCGTAAAGATCCCGCCGGCGAGCGGAACCAATATCTGCGCCGACAACGGCGACCCCGCATCGGCCTGGTAGGCGATCATCAGCACCAGCGCGTTCTTGACCGCGTTGTCGTTGAACGCCGACAGCGCCTGCGCCCAAAACAGCCCTCCAAACCGCCGCCCCGCCAGCAGCGCCAGCGCGCCGACAGGCCGATCGACGCTCGCCCTTGCCGCAATCATCGGCATGGTCTCGCACACTCGCCGTTGCCGCGCGAGCCCCCGCGGCAGAATTCGGCACGGCAATCGAGCCGAACGGCGAGACAGTTTGAGCTTTATCCCTTCGAGCGATCGCCACGCCCCTGGGCGGGATACCGTTTTCCAAGGGAAGGCTCGGGCGGGTTTCGGCGGTTCACGAGGGGCGGCGGCGTCCTCAGGCTATGCAAAAGGCCCCCGGAAGCGGCTCAGGCCAATCGTCGTGCAGGCATTGCGCCGGTGCGGCTCCGATCAGAGCCACCGCAGGAGCTATCCGCCAGGGGCGGAAAAGCGCCGTGTCATCGTCCCGCCTGGTAGGCATTTGGGTGCGAAAAACTCGAGTTCAAGAATTGTCCGGCCGCGATTTATGCGCAGTCTGACGACGTCAAATTCGTGCCGGCAGGCGCGTCAATCTTGCCGGACGGATGTTGCCAATTTCAGAAGGGCCGCTGATCGATGACAGTATAGACACGGCGGATAGACCCATAGACACGGCGGGCATAGACACGGCGGGCATAGACACGGCGGGCATAGACACGGCGGGCGCACAGCCTTTTTACCACGGCACAAAGGCGGCTCTGAAGCAGGGTGATCTGATCGGACCCGGCTACGCCTCCAACTACGGCAAGAGAAAGAAGGCGGCTTACGTCTACCTGAGCGCCACCCTGGACGCGGCCACTTGGGGCGCAGAGCTGGCTTTGGGTGAGGGACCAGGCAGGATTTACATCGTGGCGCCGACCGGCCCGCTCGAAGACGATCCCAATCTGACGGACAAGAAGTTCCCGGGTAATCCGACGCAGTCATACCGCACCCGTGATCCGCTCCGGATCACCGGCGAGGTCACCGATTGGCAGGGGCATTCGCCCGAACGACTCAAGGCCATGAAAGACCACCTTGCGCATCTCGAGCGCCTTGGCGTCGAGGCAATCTTGGACTGAGCCTGAAGGCGAGGCGAAGCGGAGATCGGCGATGACGCCGCGCTGAGGCGTGTCGGAGCCGCGCTTCGGCCGCGCTCGACCCGGGCCGGCCGGAGTTCTGGCACGGCCTGTCCGGCAACGCCACTTCTGCGCTATTGCGCTATTTCGGGGGCAGGATCGGCGGCATCGTCAGGATGCCGGGAGTGTCGAAGATGAGGGCGAGGCGCTGCATCAGCGGCGCCGCCGCGGTGACGGCGCGGGCGAGCGGGCCGGCGGCGAGGCCGGGTTGCGGCTCTTTGCCGAGGAGGCGGTCGAGGACCAGGTCGAGGGTTCCTTTTTCGCGCGGGAACACGGTCAGCTCGATCGGCGCGCCGGCCGGGATCCCGGCGGCTTCGCGGGCGAGGCGGAGCGCCGTCTCGTAGCCGCCGAGCGCATCGACGAGCCCGCGCGCCTTCGCTTCTTCGCCGGTCCACACCCGACCCTTGGCGACCGCCTCGACCGCTTCGGCGGACATGTGGCGGCCGTCGGCGACGTGCTGCTTGAAGCCTTTGTAGGTGTCGTCGAGAAAAGCTTCGAGGCGGGCATGCGCCTGGGGCGAAAAATCGACGGTCGGGCTGAACATCGCCGCGTTCGCGCCGAGCTGCGCCGAATCGATCGAAACTCCGAGCTTTTCGAGGAGCTTGGCGACGACGAGCTTGCCGGCGAGGACGCCGATCGAGCCGGTCAAGGTGGCGGGCTCGGCGACGATTTTGTCGGCGGGCGCGGCGACGTAATAGCCGCCGGAGCCGGCGACGTCGCCCATCGAAACGATGACCGGCTTGCCGTGCTCGCGGGCATAGACGACGTCGCGCCAGATCGATTCCGAGGCGACGACCGAGCCGCCGGGGCTGTCGATGCGAAACAGGATCGCGCGCACCCGCCGGTCGCGGGCGGCGGCGTGAAAGGCGCGGCCGATGTCTTCGGCCGTCATTTCCCGCGAGCCGGCGAGAAGGTCGGTCGAGCCGCCGCCGCGGACAATCAGCCCGTTGCCGTAGATCAGCGCGATCCGATCGCCGCTCGTGTTGGGATGCCCGGCGCGGTCGAGATAGCTCGCGAGGCTTACCAGCTCCGCGTCGGAGCCGGCGCGCTTTTGTGCCGCCGCGAGCGCCTGGTCGCGATAGCCGAGCCGATCGACGAGCTTTGCCTTGCGCGCTTCATCGGCCAGGAGCGGCCCGCGATCGATCGCCGCGCGCACCGCATCGGGCGCGAGCTTGCGCCGCGCGCCGATGCCCTCGACGATCTGCCCGCCGAGCGAGGCGAGCAACGCCCCGACCTCCTGGCGATGCGGCGGCGTCATCTGGGTCTCGGTCAGCACATTCATCGCGGTCTTGTATTCTTCGCGATGATCGAATTCGGGGGCGATCCCCAAAAGGTCGAGCGTGCCCTTCAGAAACGGGACCGGCGAGTAGAGGCCGGTCAGACCGACGCTCCCCATCGGCTGCAGCCAGATTTCGTCGAACGCCGTTGCCAGATAGTAGGGGCGGGTGCCGGGCCCGAACTCGCCAAAGCTGTCGGCGTAAGCGAGCGCGAGCTTGCCCTTGGCACGAAACGCGGCAATTGCGTCGCGCACCTGCTGGGTCTCGGCGAGACCCAGATTGTCGGCCCCCACAATGGCGAAAAGCCCCTTGACCCGCGGATCGGCCGCGGCCTTGTCGATCCCGTCGAGAAAGTCGCGCATCGTCGGCGCGGCGCCGAAGAGGAGCTGCGCCAGCCGGCCCTTGCCGGCGTTGTCGGCGAGCCCCTTGGTCAGGTCGACGGTGACGAGGATGTTCTGCGGCAACGCCGCCGCTTGCGGCTCGAGGCGCCAGGCGAGAAGCCCGGCGGCAATGACGAGCAGCACCGCCAGCAGGCCGATCGCCGCAAAAAACCCGACGATAATGCGGCGCAGACGGGTCAGACCGCACCGCCGAGCGCGCGGTGGCGCAACAGATGGTCGGCGAGCACGCAGGCCACCATCGCTTCGCCGACCGGGACGGCACGGATACCGACGCAGGGGTCGTGCCGGCCGTGCATCGCAATCTCGACCTCGTTGCCCTCGGCATCGACGGTGCGCAGCGGGGTCGGGATCGAGCTCGTCGGCTTGACCGCAAAGCGGGCGACGATGTCCTGGCCGGTCGAGATGCCGCCCAGGATGCCGCCGGCGTTGTTCGACAGAAAGACGACGCGGCCGTCCTCGATCCGCATCTCGTCGGCGTTTTCTTCGCCGCCGAGCGCGGCGGCGGCAAACCCGGCGCCGATCTCGACCCCCTTGACCGCGTTGATCGTCATCAGGGCGCGGGCGAGGTCGCCGTCGAGCTTGTCGTAGACCGGGTCGCCGAGCCCGGCGGGCACGCCGCTCGCGACGATCTCGATGACCGCCCCGGTCGAGGAGCCGGCCTTGCGCACCTCATCGACGTAATCGGCCCATTGGCGCGCCGTCGCCCGATCCGGGCACCAGAACGGGTTCTCCTCGACGGCGCGCCAATCCCAGGCGTCGCGATCGACCCGATGCGGCCCGATCTGGATAAGCGCGCCGCGGATCGCCACACCGGGGCCCAGCACCTTGCGCGCGACGGCACCGGCGGCGACGCGCGAAGCGGTCTCGCGGGCCGAAGCCCGGCCGCCGCCGCGATAATCGCGCACGCCGTATTTTTTCCAGTAGGTGTAGTCGGCATGGCCCGGCCGGAACCGGTCGGCGATATTGCGGTAGTCTTTCGAGCGCTGGTCGGTGTTGTCGATCATGAGCTGGATCGGCGTGCCGGTCGTCACCCCGTCGAAGACGCCGCTCATGATGCGCACGAGGTCGTCCTCGCGCCGCTGCGTCGTAAACCGCGACTGGCCGGGCTTGCGCTTGTCGAGCCAAACCTGGATATCGGGCTCGGCGAGAGAGAGGCGCGGCGGCACGCCATCGACGACGACACCGATCGCCGGCCCGTGGCTCTCGCCCCAGGTGGTGAAGCGGAAGAGGGTGCCGAAGGAGTTGCCGGCCATGGCTCAGGTGCCCGGCGCCGAACGCAATTTCGGCGCGACAGTAAAGGATCTAATCTTAGGAATACGTCTCGGCCGGGCTTGACCCGCTGCTGTCCGGTTCCAGATATTTGGTTGATTTGGCAGCCGCAGTGAAGCACCAGCACCCCGTGGCCGGGCTTGACCCGGCCATCCACGTCCTTTTCTTAGAAGGCGGTTCCATTGGGAGACGTGGACGGCCGGGTCAAGCCCGGCCGAGGGGAAGCTTTTGCTTCGAAGCATTTGATGATCATCGGAAATCTGAACCGGACAGCCGTGGGCTTGACCCGGCCACCCACGTCTTGCCTCGCCCGAAAGAAAGACGTGGATGCGCGGATCAAGTCCGCGCAAGACGATCTTATATTGTGCCGGCAATGGCAGTATCATTTTAACGAGCACCGCCTCACACGACCGAGATGTCGGGCGCGTCGACGGCTTTCATGCCGACGACGTGGTAGCCGCAATCGACATGGTGCACCTCGCCGGTGACACCCGCCGACAAATCGCTGAGCAGGTAGACGCCGGCGCCGCCGACCTCGTCGGTCGTGACATTGCGCTTCAGCGGCGAGTTGTACTGGTTCCATTTGAGGATATAGCGGAAATCGCCGATCCCGGATGCGGCCAGGGTCTTGATCGGCCCGGCCGAGATCGCATTGACGCGGATGTTCCGCCCGCCGAGATCGACCGCGAGATAACGCACGCTGGCTTCGAGCGCGGCCTTGGCGACGCCCATCACATTGTAGTTCGGCATGACCCGCTCGGCGCCGTAATAGGTCAGGGTCAAGAGGCTGCCGCCGTTTGTCATCAAGGGTGCGGCGCGGCGGCAGATATCGGTGAACGAGAAGCATGAAATGTCGAGCGTGCGAAGAAAGTTTTCCCGCGTCGTGTCGAGGTATTTTCCCCTGAGCGCATTGGGGTCGGTGGCGCCGATCGCATGCACGGCGAAGTCGAGCCGGCCCCAGCGCTCCTCGATCGCGGCGAACACCAGCTCGAGGCTCGTCTCGTTGGTGACGTCGCATTCGACGACAAAATCGCTGCCGGTGCTGGCGGCGAGCGGGCGCACCCGCCGGCCGAGCGCCTCGCCCTGATAGGTGAAGGCGAGCGCGGCACCTTCGGCCGAGAGCGCCCTGGCGATGCCCCAGGCGATCGAGCGCTCGTTGGCGACCCCCATCACCAGGCCCTGCTTACCCGCCATCAGCGGCATTTTTGTCCCCATTCCCGGATGGCAGCCATCCTACACGAAGCCGTCGGGCGCGGCCAATCGGCGCGCGGGCACGAAGCCGTCGGGCGCGGCCAATCGGCGCGCGGACCAGAGTCGCTACCCGCGGACCACGGATCGGCGACCCGGCGTGCCTTGTTTACGGCGAAGGAGGCTCGTAGGCTCTCGGCATGACGCGCGCGGACGGCGAGGGGCCCGACGACGAGGGGCCCGGCGGCGCGGGCCGCGGCGGCTTGCGCCGCCGGGCGGCGGCGATGGCGGCGTTCGCCCTCTATTCGCTGCGCCGCTTCAACGCCGACGGCTGTTTTGCCGCCTCGGGCGCCTTGAGCTACACCACGCTCGTGTCGCTGGTGCCGCTGGCTGCGATCGCGCTCGGCTCGCTGTCGGCTTTCCCGATTTTCGCCAAGGTGCACGATCAGATCCTGGCGCTGGTGTTCCGCAATTTCGTGCCGTCGATCGGCGAGCAGGCGGCCTATTGGTTCAGCACCTTCACCAATTCTGCGGGCCAGGCGACGGCGATCGGGGTCATCGGCATCGCCGGAACCGGGGTGCTGCTGCTGGTGACGGTCGAAGACCAGCTCAATCTGATCTGGCGGGTGACCTCGGCGCGGCCTTGGGGGCAGCGCGTGCTCGCCTATTGGACGCTGATCACGCTCGGGCCGCTCTTGGTCGGGATCAGCCTGTCGCTGTCGACCTATTTCGAAATCGCGGCGAGCCGCGCCGGCTTTGGCCAGCAGGCAGCGCAATGGATGGCGAGCGGCTGGCTGCACGGCTTGGCGCGCACGGTGCCGGCGCTGCTCGAATTTCTCGCGCTCAACCTGCTCTATTGGCTGATCCCGAATTGCGCGGTGCGCTGGCGCGACGGCGCGGTCGGGGCGCTGATCGCAACGCTCGCGATCGAAATCCTCAAAGTCGGTTTCACCCTCTATATCGGCGCCATGTCGTGGTACCAGACGGTCTATGGGACACTGGCGGCGATCCCGATTTTCCTCCTGTGGATGTACATCTCCTGGATGGCGGTGCTGCTCGGCGCGGTGGTCGCGGCCGCGCTGCCGCATTGGCGCATCGACGAGCGCTTGAGCAAGCTCTCGCCCGGCGGCATCCATCTCGGGCTGAGCCTGGCGGTGATTGCCGCGCTCGCGCGTGCCCAGCGCCATGGCCGGACCGTCACCACCGTGGCGCTCGCCGTCGATCTCGGCGTCGCGACGACGGTCATCGACGAGCACGTCAAGCCGCTGGTCGAGGCGGGTTTTGTCGCCCATACCCAGGGCGGCAATTGGGTCTTGGCATGGAGCCCCGAGGCGGCCACGCTCGGCGACCTTTATCAGGCGCTGCATATGCCGTTTGCCGGGGCCTGGCTCGGCGGCCGGATCGCCGCGCCCTGGCAACGGCTGGTGGCGCCGGCGCTGGAGCGGATCGCCGAAGCCGAGGCCGCGGCGATGCAGATCAGCGTGGCCGAGCTGATCGGCGAAGCTTCGGCGCAGCCATCGCCGCGCCGGGCGCGCCGCCACCCGGTCCCGGAAAACCTGGCCCAGCGCTAACCGCCGTGGATCGAGGCAACATGGACGAGATCGCCGATCCCGAGCCCTTCGCCCCCTTCGCCCGCTGGTATGAAGCGGCCCAAGAGGAGGAGCCGGACCCGCATGCGATGACCTTGGCGACCGCGACCAAGGACGGCATCCCTTCGGCGCGCCTGGTGCTGCTCAAGGGCTTCGACCGCAGCGGCTTTGTCTTCTACACCAACCTGGAGAGCCGCAAGTCGCTGGAGCTGTTCGAGAACCCGCGCGCGGCGCTGTGCTTTTTATGGAAGGTGCGGCGCCGGCAAGTGCGGATCGAGGGGCCGGCGGAGCAGGTCGCCGACACCGAGGCCGACGCCTATTTCGAGAGCCGACCGCGCGACAGCCGGATCGGCGCCTGGGCCTCGGACCAGTCGCGCCCGCTCGACAGCCGCGCGGTGCTCGACCGCCGGTTCGAGACCTTTGTCCGGCGCTTCGGCAGCGCGGCCGGAGCAGTGCCGCGGCCCGATTTCTGGTCGGGTTTTCGCATTGTGCCGCAGCGCATCGAGTTTTGGCAGGAGCAGGCGTCGCGGCTGCACGACCGATGGCTGTTCGTCCGTGAGGGCGAGGGATGGCGGCGGCAGCGGCTCTACCCCTGATCCACGGCGCGGCGGCCGACCGGCTGCGGCGGCGGGCGACCTATGCCTCGGTCGCGGTCGCGGCGGTGCTGATCGCGGTCAAGTTCGTCGCCTGGCTCGACACCGGGTCGGTGGCGCTGTTGTCGAGTGTCATCGACTCGCTGCTCGACGCCGCCGCCTCGATCGTCAACCTGCTCGCGGTGCGGCACGCCATGACGCCCGCCGACCGCGAGCATCGCTTTGGCCACGGCAAGGCCGAGCCGCTCGCCGTCCTCGGCCAATCGGCATTCATCACCGGCAGCGCCCTTTTGCTGCTGGCCGAGGCAGTGCGGCGGCTCCTCCATCCGGCGCCGGTCGAGAACCCGCCCCTCGGCATTGTCGTCATCGTTTTCTCGATCATCGTGACGATCGCTCTGATCACCTTTCAACGGCATGTGGTGCGCCGCACCGGATCGATCGCGATCACCGCCGACGAGCTCCATTACCGCAGCGACCTGGTGCTGAACGGCAGCGTGCTGCTGGCCCTGATCCTCGGCGGCAGCTTCGGCATCCCGCTGCTCGACCCGATTTTCGGGGCCGGCATCGGGCTCTGGATCATCTGGTCGGCGGTGCGGCTCGCGCGGCTCTCCCTGTTCCAGCTGATGGACCAGGAATTGCCCGACGACGAGCGGGAAAACATCCGGGCGATCGCGCAGTCGCACCCGCAGGTGGCCGCGGCGCACGATTTGCGGACCCGCGTCGCCGGGCCCACGGCCTTTATCCAGGTGCATCTCGAAATGGACGGCAACATGACCCTGATGCGGGCGCACGAGGTTTCCGACGCGGTCGAGGCCAGGCTGCGCGAAGCCTACCCCAATGCCGAGATCATCATCCATCAGGACCCCGAGGGGGTCGAGGAGCCGCGCTCGGATTTTCCGCGGCGGGTCGAGGCGCAATGACCGCCGCGGTGGCCGGCGGACGCAAGATCCTGCTGCTGACCGGCGCCAGCCGCGGCATCGGCCACGCCACGGTCAAGCGGTTTAGCGATGCCGGCTGGCGCATCGTTACGTGCTCGCGCGAGCAGGTGCCGCCCGAATGCAAGCGCGACCCGAACTGGACCCACCACATCACCGCCGATTTGGGCGACCCCGCCGGTCTCGACCACTTTGTCGCCGAAGCCGAGGAGTTTCTCGACGGGCGGCTGGATGCCCTCGTCAACAATGCCGGGGTGTCGCCAAAAACGCCGACGCATCAACGCCTCGGCGTTTTGAACGGCGACCTCGACGATTGGCGCCGCGTGTTTCACCTGAATTTCTTTGTGCCGCTGATCCTGTCGCGCTCCTTTGCCGGGTCGCTGGCGCGGGCCAAGGGGGCGATCGTCAACGTCACCTCGATCGCCGGGCGCCGCGTGCATCCGTTTGCCGGCTCGGCCTATTCGACCTCGAAGGCGGCGCTGTCCGCGCTGACCCGCGAGATGGCGGCCGAGTTCGCCAAAGAGGGCGTGCGCGTCAACGCCGTCGCCCCCGGCGAGATCGAGACCGCGATGCTGTCGCCCGAGACCGAGACATTGCTGCCGCGCATCCCGCTGCACCGGCTCGGCGTACCCGCCGACGTCGCCGGCACGATCTTTTTTCTGTGCAGCGACGACGCGGCTTATGTCACCGGCACCGAAATCTTCGTCAACGGCGGCCAGCACGTCTATTGAGCAGCCTGCGGGTGTGCTGCTCGATGACGCGGCGGGCTGCCGGCAACCGGACTTGTCCTGTGCCGAGGAGGTCGTTGAATGAGACGGCTGGCGGTGTTACGGCTTGAGCTTATCCCGGTACGCGGTATACTACGCTGGTGATCCGAACCTTCGGCGACAGGCGGACCGAAGCGCTGTTCGAAGACGAGATTGTTCGTGATTTTCAAGGAATTGTCCGGCGCGCCAAGCGCAAGCTCGAAGCGATCCATGCGGCGAGCCGCCTGAGCGATCTCGTGGTGCCGCCGTCGAACCGATTGGAGAAGCTTCGCGGCGACCTCGAAGGTTTTTATTCGGTGCGGATCAACGACCAATGGCGAGTGGTGTTTCGTTGGTCCGACGGTGATGCGACCGACGTCCGCATCGTTGATTACCATTAGTTAGCAGCCAAGCCAGCAACGTGGTGAGAGCAAGTGAGCGACGACGAATTTGCCCCGGTAACTCCGGGTGAGATGCTGAAGGACGAGTTCCTGGCGGAGTATCGCCTGTCGCAGAACCGGCTGGCGAAGGCCGTCGGCATCTCGCCCAACCGGATAGCCGAAATTGTCAACAATCGGCGACGCATCACCGCCGATACCGCGGTGCGGCTCGGTCTGTATTTCGACACCACAGCCGAATTCTGGATTAATTTGCAGAGTCGGTACGACCTGAAGATGGCGCGGCGGCAGATCGAGCCCGAAGAGGCGGACCGGATCAGGGCGCAACGCGCGGCATAGCAGCGCTGATCGCCCGGGCCGATGCGATCATCGAATGATATGCCGCCGGCCGCCGGTCAGCCGCGGCGGCCCAGCCGGGCAAGCTGCCGACAGGCCGGCGTTGATGCCGGGGAAGAAATCGGGCACCATTGATATAAGTCAGCACTGTTGACCGGCCCGACCGGGCACGAATGCCAAGGACCGAGGGATGGGCAAGCCGACCGGCTTTCTGGAGATCGAGCGTCGCGACCGGCCTTACGACAAGGCCGACACCCGCCGGCGCAGCTGGGGCGAATTCGTCAGGCCGTTGCCCGAGGCCGAGACCCGCAACCAAGCCGCGCGCTGCATGGATTGCGGCATCCCGTTCTGCCACAATAGCTGCCCGGTCAACAACCTGATCCCGGACTGGAACAACCTCGTCTACCGCGATCAGTGGCGGGCGGCGCTGAAGGCATTGCATTCGACCAACAATTTCCCCGAGTTCACCGGCCGGATCTGCCCGGCGCCGTGCGAGGCGGCGTGCACGCTCAACATCGACGACAACCCGGTCACGATCAAAACCATCGAATGCGCGATCGTCGACCGCGGCTGGGCCGAGGGCTGGATCGAGCCGGTGCCGCCGGCGCGGCAAACCGGGAAAAAGGTCGCGGTGGTCGGCTCGGGTCCGGCCGGGCTCGCCTGCGCCCAGCAATTGGCGCGCGCCGGCCACGCTGTCACGCTGTTTGAAAAAGCGGATCGCATCGGCGGGCTGCTGCGCTACGGCATCCCTGATTTCAAGATGGAAAAGCATCTGATCGACCGCCGGATCGAGCAGATGGCGGTCGAAGGCGTGGTGTTCCGCGCCGGGGTCGAAATCGGCGGCGACATCCCGTTTGCCGCGCTGACCGATACGTTCGATGCGGTGGCGATGACCGGCGGAGCGGAGGCGCCGCGCAATCTCGAGGTGCCGGGGCGCGCGCTCGACGGCATCCATTTCGCAATGGATTTTTTGCCGCAGCAGAACAAGCGCAACGCCGGCGACGGCGAGGAGCGTGCCAACAGCGGCGGGGCCATCACCGCCGGCGGCAAGCATGTCGTGGTCATCGGCGGCGGCGACACCGGCTCGGACTGCATCGGCACCTCGGTGCGCCAGCGCGCCCTTTCGGTCACCCAGCTCGAAATTCTGGCAAAGCCGCCGGAGCGCGAGAACAAGCCGCTCACCTGGCCCGATTGGCCGATGAAATTGCGCACCTCCTCGTCGCAGGAAGAAGGCTGCGAGCGCGACTGGGCGGTGCTGACAAAACAGGTGCTGGAGCAGGATGGGCGGGTTGCCGGGCTCGAATGCGTTCGCATCGATTGGGTCGAGGATTCGAGCGGTCGTTTTGCCATGACCGAAGTGGCCGGCAGCGCCTTTACGCTAAAGGCCGACCTCGTCTTGCTGGCGATGGGGTTTCTCGGCCCGCGCCGAGACGGCATGGTCGAGCAATCGGGGGTGGCGCTGGACGGCCGTGGCAATGTCCGCGCCAACACGGCCGATTACCGCACCTCGGTCGACAAGGTGTTCGCCGCCGGCGACATGCGCCGCGGCCAATCGCTGGTCGTCTGGGCGATCCGCGAGGGTCGGCAATGCGCGCGGGCAATCGACCAGCTCCTGATGGGAACGAGCCTGCTGCCGCGATGAAAATCGGCCTCATCGGTTGCGGCAAGCAGGCGGTCAAGCACATCAGCGGATTGCGCAAGTGCCGGGAAGCCGAGCTCATTCTCGCCGACAAATATGCGGACCGCGCCCGCGGGCTGGGGCAAAACGAAGGGCTCCCCTGGGTCGAGCGGGCCGAGGAGCTCTTTGCCGACCCCGAGATCACCGCGATCGACCTGTGCGTGCCGATCCCGTTTCATGCCGAGATGATCCGGCGGTGCCTCGCCGCGGGGAAGGATTTCTTTTGCGAAAAGCCGTCTTGCGAGAACGCCGCCCAGGCGCGTGAGCTCAACCGGCTCGCCGAGCGATCGCGCTGCATCGGCATGGTCGGCTACGTCTACCGGTTTGCGCCGGTCTTTCAAACGGCCGCCTCGATCCTTGCCGGTGCGCGCGACACCGGGTGCAGCCCGGTTCTCGGCCGGCTGGAAGTGGCCAGCATGCGTATCGGCGGCCGCGGCTCGGCGGCGCTGTGGAAGCATCGCCGGACGGAAGGCGGCGGCGCCTTCAACGAAATGCTGGTGCACATGCTCGAGCTGGCGATCTGGTATTTTGGCCCGATCGGGCGCGCCGAATTGATGATCGACGAATTGCTGCGGCCGCAGCGCGTGATCGACGGCGAGCTGATGACCGCCGACGCCGAAGATTTCGTGCTCGCCCGCTTCTGGACCCGAGCCGGGATGCCGGTGATCATCCAAGCCGATCTGGTGAGCCCCGCCTTTACCCAGTTTCTCGAAGTGCACGGCGACAACGGCACCTTGATGGTGTCGATCCAGCCGGAGATGCCGCAATTCGTCTTTACCCGCGAGGCCGCCGGCGGCTATGCGGCCGGCAGGACCGATCTCGGTCGCGGCCGGGTCAATTTGTTCGAGGCGCAGATGGCGGATTTTGTCGCTGCGGTGCGCGATCGCGGCGCGCACGCCGGCGCCACCCTCGCGGATTCGGTGCGGGTCATGGAAGCGATCGAGCTGCTCGGGCCCCGGCCGCCGCGCTGACCGGCGCCGGCACGGCGGAGGCCGATATCAGCGCGCCGATCGCAGCGACGTAGCCGGCGCTTTCCGTCTCCCAAGTCATGCTCTGGGCGGCTTTCATCGCATTGGCCTTGAGCTCGGGATAAACCTCCGGGGCGAGCATCCCTTCGATCGCCGCAGCCATTTCTTCGGGCTTGTGCTCATCGAACACGGCACCGATCCGATATTGCTCGACGGCTGCGGCCATGTCGCCGACGCGAGACACCGCGATCGGCAGGCGCGCCATCACCATTTCGAGAAATTTGTTGGGCATGCTGAGAAAATTGTTCAAATGCTCGCTCGGTCGCGGGATCACGCCGATATCCGCGCCGGAGATATAGGGCACGAGATCGTTGGGCTCCTGCGCCGGCAGGAAGTGAACGCGATCGGCGACGCCGAGCGCCGCGGCATGCCGGGGCAACTCGTCAGTGACGTAGGCGAGCCAGCGCGGCAATGCGGTGGCGACAATCGCCACATGGATCTGCGGCGCCATAAACGGCACCGCGTCGAGCAGCAGCTCGAGCCCTTGCTGCGGATAAGCCGAGCCCGACCAGACGACGACCCGCGCCGCTTTGCCGAGGCCGGCATCGGCGCGCAGCCGTCCGTCGATTTGGTAATCCCAGTAATAGCGGCAATTGCGCACGACGAGGGGCCGGGCGACCGCGTAGGTCCGCGCATACCAATCCGCAACCCCTTCGCCGACCGCGAGCATCAGGTCGGCTTTGCGGAAGATCGCAGCCTCCTCGCGCCGCTCGCACCGTTCGCGCAACGCTTCGAACCGGCTCAGCTCGACCGCCAGCCGGTGCGACGACAGCTCGACGGCGTCGTAGACCAGCTTTGCGCGGTCGCGGGCGGCAAGCCGGGCGGCGGCTACGACCGCATAATTGTCGTGCGCCTGCACGACGTCGAAGTGGCGGCCCCGCGTCGCGATGTCCGCCTCCTTGGCAAACGCATGCGTCATCGCCCACTGGTGCAGCTGGCCGCCGAGCCGGCTCAAGAGCGTCAGCGTGCTGTCGTCCGCGGCATCGCGCCAAGCGGCCGCGAATGTCTCGCCGGACTTCTTCAGCACGAGCGTAAACGGGGCCACGAGCAAAACCCGCCGCAGCATTCTTCCGAGCCGGCAAGCCGGGCTTATCGCCAGGCGCCTGGCCCGCACCAGGGTGCCGCGCCGCCCGCCGTCGGATTTGCCGCGTGGCCGGCCGCGCGGCCGGCTGGCGCGCGCGCGCAGCTTGGCGGTGACGGGTCTCGGTGCAACCGAAATATACTCGACCGCGGGGCACATGTCCTGGAGCTGCTGCACCGGCGCGCGAAGCGCCACGACAGTCACCCGATTTCCCGCGTCGATCAGCGCCTTCGCCATGCGCGGGACCCGCGTGATGTCGCGCAAATCCTTGCGCGAGAGGATGCAGATGTGGCCGCTTTCGGCCGCTGCGCCGACCCGAGCGACAGGCAGCGCATCGGTCGCCGGTCGCGGCTCGTCGTTTGCCGATGGGGGGCTCGGGTCGAGGGCTTCGCCGACCAGCGCCCGCCAGACCGGCGCACGCCCGAGCAGAAGCAGCGTCAGACCGGCTCGCCTTTTGCGTCTGGCCAGCTCCGAAACCAGCCGGTCATACCGGCGGGCCGTAGCCCGCCAGACCGGGATTTGGGGCTTGATCTCCTCATACCGTTCCGCCTTGGAGCGGCACTCTGCGACCTCGGCCGCGAGCCTCTCAAGCGCCGCGCGCTCCGATGTCGGGTCGCGGCCCGTGCCGGCCGGGGTCGCGGGCTGCAATGCCGTGCAACCCGGCACGGCTTCGCTCGGGGGCGCCGCTGCAAGGGGCCCCACCTCGCCAGAACCGCCTAGGCCGGTCGTTGCGGGTGGCGACAATGCCATCGGCTCGCACGCAAACCGCAGCCAAAGGATGGCCGTCCGAAGCCGATCATCGCCACCGGCTCGCCGCTGGCCAATCGGCCCATATCATCCCGGATTTGGCTTCACACCGTGCGACAAACCGATCGGTCGTCAATGGTGCGCATGCTCGCGCAAGGCGGCGCCGATCAGGCTTCCGGTCAGCCATACAATAAGGCTGCCGATGAACACCACTATGACGATGCGCACGCTGTGCGGCTCGATCGCGTCTTGCGCCATCGTCGGCGCGAGAAAGTCGATCAGGTAGGAGTGCTGGTGTTGCAGCGCTGCCCGGCTCGTGTTGAGAAACGTCATTGCCGAGGTATAGGCATCCTGGGCAAAGGTTTGGTCGAGCACCAGATCCCCATACGCAGCCAGCAGATCCGCATAGGGCTTATCAGCCAAATCTCCGGCGAGCTTTTCGCTGGGGGTCGAGGCGAGCAGCCCGCGAGAAGCGACGATCTGTTTTTTCAGGGCGTCGACCCGAGATTTCAGCGTCTGCACTATCGGGCTGTCTTCGCGGGCGTAAGACAGGGTTGTGTGCAAATTGGCTTCGGTATCCGCCAGCTCTTGGAACAGCGCGCCGGCCACCCCGCCTACTGCGGTGGCGCTCGCGGTCGGGTCGATTTCGCCGTGCGCAAGTCGGAAGGCCCTGAGCTTGTCGTTGACCTGAGTCAGGTCTTGCTGTGCGTGCTTCACCTCCGACCGAGCGAAATTGAGCGCATCCTCGCGCATTTGAAAGAACGCCGCGTTCAGCTTGTCCTGCGTCAGCTGCACCAAGGTCTTGGCGATGAGCTGGGCATCGGCGGCGCTAAAGGCGTCGACCTCGAGCTGGACCACAGGATCGGTCGGGTCGGAGATTACCAGCACGTGACGCCCATAATATTTGTAGAAATCTTCTTTGGACGCGTCCTTGGACATCCCCGACAACAGGTCGATCGGGCCGGCGGTCCACATCCGCCGCAGACCGATCTTTTTGTCGAGCGCCTCCATCGCCTCGATGGACCCCAGGTAGCTGGTGACGATGCCTTCTTCGTTCGAGCTGCTGGATGAGCTGGCTCCGGCCATTCCGATCATCGACAGGATGCTCGATTGGCCCCCGGACGAGCCGCCCGCGGAAATGCTTCCGCCGCCTGAACCGGGCTGATCGCTCAGCACCATCCAGGCATCCGACACATACCGGTTGCTGGCGATGAGCCCATAATAGAGCGTGGCCAGCAAGGTCGGGAGCCCAACGCATAGCGCCATCACGATGCGGCGGCGCCGGCGGCGCGTCCTGAGGCCGTCGTAGAGCGTGGGGAGGATCCGTCCGGTGCCGACGAGCATCGCGTCCCCGGGTCTCGCAGCCGGGACCGGATGGTTCGTGCGCACGAAAATAAGCGCGCGGGCGAAGCCCTTTAGCTTCATGCTCGTGTCCCTAAATGCTGCCGGGCAAGCTGGCCGATCGGTGCCGGATCGCCGCCAAGGGCGATGCAGGACTCATCACTCGCTTGACGCGCGCCGACGATCGCGTGGCCGATATCGCCCACCGTCTGTTTCCGCCGATCGAGACCAAAAACTCCGCGACCCCACCATCGGAACTCAAACTGCCGAGCCGAGTTATGGGCGCCGACCCGCCGATTTGCAAGGCGCGAGGCCCGAAGCGGAGATGCGGGAGGGACCTCGCGTCCGATCACCCGGGTCGCTGTTTGAATGCGAGCCGCGTCAGTAGCGCAGCGCGACCCCGGTCGCCACGGCAACCTGGTAGATGATCTGCGTGATATCCTTGATGAACGGCAAGGCCCAATTGTCTGGCGAGGGCAGCACGATGACCTCGTCGCCGGGCAGCACCGGCGGGTGCGAGGCGACGATCGTTTCTCCGCTCTGCCGGATCACCAGAAGGTTCGAGGTGTCTGCGCGTTCGGTGAACCCGCCGGCGGTGGCGATGTAATGGCTCACATCGGTGCCGCGGACCCAGACCATCGCCTGCGGCACCCTGACCTCGCCGCTGACCAGCACCAGATCGGTGCGCGACGGCACGACAATGACGTCGCCGTCTTCGAGCCGGACATTCGCGGGGTGACCGTTGTGCTGCACGACAAGCCGGCCTTCGGGCGTCACATTGGTGAGCTGGGCCGCGAACTGAAAGATGATCTGCGCCTCCTGCTGGCGCATCTGCGCCTGCTCGGCGGTCACCGTAGGCGAAGTTACGACGGTGCTTTCGAGCCGTTGAAAGGCGTCCTTGATGGCTTGGGTCTGCGCCTGAGCCACGCTCAAACGGCGGACATAAATCGCTGAAGGATCTGAAAAATAGCTGTTGACCGGCAAATACGGCAACACGTCGAGAAGCCGCGCCTGCCGGATCACCACCAGTGTCGTCGGGCCGTCGATCCGACCGTCGAACTTGACCGTCATCACATTGGTCGGCGTATCCGGGTTAAAGGTGACGACATCGCCGTTTTCGAGGCTGGCGCGCCGCAATTCGGGCAGCGAAAAATAAAAAGCCGCCGGCCTCCCGGCCCGGATCCCGACGAGATCGGCATGGGTGGCATCGGGATAGGGCCGCGCCAAAGCGGTCAGCTCGGCTCCCGAATATGGCCGCGAAAGCTCGTAGCGAAAGACCCCGCCGACATCCCCCTCCGCCGCCACTGTCAAGCCTTGCGGACCGACCAGAATGGTGTCGCGCTCGCGCAGCCGAACCGCCGGCAACCGGCCGTGCAGCAGGAAATCATAGAGATCGGCAGTGGCGATCGGCTTGCCGTCGCGCAAGATCCGGATGTCGCGGTAGCTGCCCAAATTGGGGTCGACGCCCCCCGCGGCTTGCAAAAAGGTGATGACGCTCGCGGTCGAGGGCTGCGCATATTGGCCGGGGGAGATCACCGCGCCGGTAACAAACACATTGACCGAAACGGCATTCGCCATCGTCACGTAAACCATTGCGTTTGAATGATAAACGGCGGCGATGGCGGCGGCGGCCGTGGTTTGCAGGTTGCCGGCGGTTATGCCGGCGACGTGCACCGGCCCGATCGAAGGAATGAAAATATCGCCGTTGCTGTCTACCGTGGCCTGCTGATCGAGCGTCGTTGCGCCGTAGATATGAATTTGGACGGCATCGCCCGGGGCCAAGACATGGTTCGGATCAAACGACACCAGCCCCGCGGGCGGCTGGACATTGGTCGCCGACACAATGGGGCTTGTAGCCATGGCCCCCGCCGCCGCCGCGCCGGCCGCTTGCGGCAAGATGCCGCTCAAGGCACTGGTGGCACCGGCGCCGGCTTGCCCGCCCCCGAGCGCGGCATTGATCATCGCACCGAGCCCGCCGTTTGCTGCCTGGGTCGCTCCTGCCGCAGGCTGCGCGGTCGTGGCGGTGGGGGCCGACCCGGCAAATTGCACGGTCGTGCCGAGGCCGCGCTGGAACAAATTGGCGCCGAACATCGGCGGCAGTGTGCTCCGGCTCGGCAGGCTGCGCGTGTCCGCGCCGCCGATCGGCACCGGCGCCTGGGTTTCGATGCTGGTTTGTGCGACGGCCGCGCTCGCCGTCATGACAGAGAGCAGAAACCCCGCCAGGAAGCCCCTCATTGTCGTCCCCCACCCTGTCTGCCACACCTGCACCGCGTTGCGTAGCTGGCCGGCGAACCGAAACTCCCTCTCGACGGTTCGAACGCTTACGGCCTGGCTGCGCCGGTCAGCCCACAGGGGCCTCAATAACCGCTGACGACCACCGGCGTCATTTCATACCACCGGTCGCCGCGTTGGCAGAACGCATAGGCCGTAGGGCGCGCCTCACCAACCTCGCTGCGGCTCAGCCGCCCGACGCGGCAAAGCTCCCCTAGCCCCGATTGCCGGCTCGGTCCGAGCACGAGCACCGCCGTGCGGCCGTCAAGGAGCCGGTATGGCAGGTGACCGCCGGAGGGCGCATTGGTCAAAATCCGCGCGGTATCGGCGGCGACCGGAGTGCCGGCTGCCGAAGCTGCGGCCTGTTGCGATGCCGTCGGCTCGCCGGGAGCGGACAGGGTTCCGCAACCTACCAGCACGACACCGACCGCGACCCAGCTCGCCACAGCGCAGCGGGGCGGCACTCTCGCCGCACTCCTCAATGAAAGCCCCTATGACACCCCCAACCGCCGCAGCATACGGCAAACCCGCCCGTCCCCTCAATGCCCTTGCCTTTCCGCTGTGTTCCGAGGCCGCTCCCCGCAGGTTACGAATTGCGCTTTATTCGCGCCGTTTGGGCGAGGACCCGCTCGGCCAAGTCGGCGATCCGCCGGGCGCTCGCGCCGTCGCCGAACGGCACCCGCCAGTCGCGTTCGACTGCCAGCGCTTGGTGCGTCGCGGCGACGATCCGCCGCGGATCGCACCCGGCCAAGCGGTTGGCGCCGATCGCCAAGGTTTCAGTCCACTCCGTGTTGTCACGCAAGGTTACGCAGGGAACGTGATGGATACAGGCTTCCTGCTGCACCCCGCCCGAATCGGTGAAGACGAGACGCGCGTTGCCGAGCAGCGCCAAGAAATCGAGGTAGCCGACGGCATCGGCGAGCGCGAGCCCCGGCAGCGCGGCGACCCATCGGCCCAGACCGAATTCGCCGAGCCGCTTTTGCGTGCGCGGGTGGGCGAGAAACAGCACCGGGAGCTGCGCCGCCTCCGCCGCGGCCGAGACGCCTTCCAGCGCTTTGCGCAAAGTCTGCGCAACATCGACGTTCTCCTCGCGATGCGTCGTCAACAGAGCGTAGCCGCCAGGCGCCAAGCCAAACCGCCGCAGCGGGTCGGATTTTGCGGTCGCCAGGGCAAAATGCCGCAGCGAGGCGTCGACGATCGGGTTGCCGACCAGATGAATCTCGCCACGCACCCCTTCGCTTTGCAAATTGCCGACACTTTTCGGGCTGGTGGCAAACAGGTGGTCGGAGATGTGGTCGATCACGACCCGATTGTGCTCCTCCGGCATTCGCCAGTCGTAGCTGCGCTCGCCAGCTTCGACATGGCCGACAGCGATGTGCAGCTTTCGCGCTGCGAGAGCGCCGGCCAGGTTGGTGTTTGCATCTCCACCGACCAGAAAGAGGGCCGGGCGCCGGTCCAGCAGGATTTTTTCGACGCCTTCGAGCATCGCTGCGGTCTGGCCGCCATGGGTCCGCTTTTCGGCCACACCGCTCAGGCGATAGTCGGGGGCCGGCAATTCGAGGTCGTCGAACAATTGCGAATCCATGTTGGGCGAATAATGCTGTCCGGTATGGACCACAAAGTGCGGCAGCGCCCGTCGTCTAAATTCGTGGATAATCGGCGCCAGCATAACGATGCCGGGGCGGGTGCCCAGGGCGATGCCGATCACGGGCACAAGATCGTCGTTATTCAGGACCTTTATTTCGTACATCTTTTGGCTGGCTGGCACCGGACACGGGTCATCGACCAAGGCAGTCTATCCGGCCGCTTGCATCACGGACAAGGCGGTCGGCGGCGCGCCTCTCGGCACGGGCCGGAGGCAGGCGGCCTTAGCGGCGCGCCTCGACGGCTGCGGTGTAGAGCTCGTGCCATTGCGCCATGGCCGCTTCCCATGCCGGGATGTCGGCGGCCGAGCCGAAAGCCGCGTTGTTCAAATCTGCCAGGCCGCGCCCGTTGCCGTCGAGCAGGCCCATGATGCGGTCTCCGTCGATGCCCGGCCGACCGGTGAGCAGCAATCCGTTGCGGCCATCCTGCACCAGGTCGCGGCACATCCCGACCGGCGTGGAAAGCACCGGGACGCCGCTGCCCAGAGCTTCGGGCAGGCTCGCCGGCCCGCCCTCGAACGGGCTCAGGATCAGCAATGCGTCGATCGACGAATAGATCCGGGCCATCAGCGGATAGGGCGGGCGTCCCCAATGCCGAGCTTCGAAGCCCCGGGCTCTAGCCATCCTTGCGTCGCGCCAGCGGCCGCGCCCGACAAACACAAACGCAATTCGATCCGGGTCGAGGTGGGCCATCAGCGCGCCGAATATCCGCTCTCCCTTGACCCCGTTGGCGTACCGCCTGGAAAAGATGCCGAGCCGCAACCGGCTACCCGACATTTGCCGCGGCCGCTCCGGAATCGGAAAGACATTGCGGTCTACACCGTGCGGAATGACACGGGTATTGGTGATGCCGTGCTCGGCCAGCACCGAGGCTTGCCTGGTGTTGAGGCAGTGAACGATCAGCGCCTCTCGGTAGCGCGGCAGAAAATACTCGAGCCGAAGCCAGGCCCTCTCGTCGTCCGGATCGTGGTGCATGGTCGTCACCGCCGGCTGCAGCAGACGCCGTTCGAGATTGGGACGATGATAATGCCACACATCGGCCCCCCGCTGCGGCCGGCAAGACCGGGTCACCAGCCGCCCCGGCGGCGCGGCCGCGGTCGCCCGATCGATCAGGTCGGCAAAGATGCTGCTGGTCAGCAGCCTCGACGACAGCACATGATTGACACGCAGCGGGGTGAGCGCGGCCGGGCCCAGGGGTGGAACGGGGCAGGCGAGGCGGGATCGCGGCGACAAAGCCGACCACCACCGATCCTGATAGCGAGCGGACAACGCCGTGCCTGGCCCGGATTTCTCAGGCGGCCGGCGCATGGCTCGGCAGCAAGACGGCGCGGCCGGTGATGCAGCGGTCGCGCACTGCGGTCAGCGCCTGCGCCGCATGCCCCAATGGGAAGATTGCGGCGGGCGCCGGAGTCACCTTTCCTCGTTGATAAAAATCGAAAATCTCGGCATAGGCTGCGGCCACTTGCCACGGGCGGCGTTTGCGATAGTCGCTGACCTGCAAACCGCTGATTTCAATGTTTTTGAGCAATAGATAATTGGTCTTGAGCGTGGCAATGGCACCGGCGGCAAAGCCGATCACCACCAGCCGGCCGCGCCAGGCGAGGGCGCGGATCGCCGCCTCGAACACGGCGCCGCCCAGCGGGTCGAGAATAACGTCGGCGCCACGCCCTTCGGTCGCGGCATAGACCTGCTCCCGCAGCGCGGCGCGCAAACCTTGCCGCGACAGGTCGATCGTGACGGCGGCACCGGCGGCGCGCGCCGACGCCGCTCGCTCCGGCCGTGATACCCCGGCCAGCACGGTGGCGCCCATCGCAGAGGCCAATTGCACCGCCGCATGGCCGACACCGCCGGAGGCGCCGAGCACCAGCACCGTTTCGCCCGCCGCCAGCCGGGCACGCTCGCGCAGCGCAAACCACGCGGTATCGTAGACGAGGCTCAGCGAAGCGGCCTCGCTGAACGACATTTTTTCCGGCAGGCGGTAGCATTGGCCGGCTTCCACCGCGACCGCTTCGGCATAGCCGCCATGCTCGGCCATCGCCAGCACACGGTCGCCGACCGCCAGCGTCGTGACGCCCGCGCCGAGCGCTGCCACGGTGCCGACCGGCCCCTTGCCGGGGATGAACGGGCGCGGCGGCAAGAATTGGTAGGTGCCGGCCACCACCAGCAGATCGACAAAATTCACGGGTGCGGCCCGCACCTCCACCAAGACCTCGCCACGGCCCGGCACCGGTGCGGGAACCTCGGCCAAGCGCACCCGCTCGGGGGGGCCGAACTCACCGACGACGATCGCGCGCAAGCGTCAGCCCCCCGGAAAGCGCACCGGCACCGGCCGGACGCGCCCTTCGGCCACCCATCGCGCCAGCTCGCGCTTGAGGATTTTGCCGGTCGCGGTGAGCGGCAGCTCCGGCAGCTGTAGGATCAATTCGGGCATGTCGTAGCGCGCGAGACCCGCCTGATCGAGCTGACCCAGCAGCGCTGCCGGGTCGAGCGCGGTCTCCGGCCGCGTCACGATGGCGAGGCAGACCCGCTCGCCGAGCCGCGGATCCGGCACCCCAAAGGCCGCCGCCTTGTCGATCCCGGCGCCCTGCACCGCCAGTGTCTCGATGCGGCCGGCATGGATGTTGCGCCCGCCGCGAATGATGACGTCTTTCTTGCGGCCGGTGACATGCAGATAGCCGGCTTCGTCGAGCCAGCCGAGATCGCCGGTCATGAACCAGCCCTCTCTATTGAAAGCCGCTTCGGTCGCGGCCTGGTCGTCGAAATAGCCGAGCATCAAGCTGGCGCCGCGACCGCCGATCTCACCGATTTCGCCCGGACCGGCCTCGATATCGGGCTCGCTGTCGCGCCAGATGCGGAGCTCGTAGCCAGCGCAAGCGCGGCCGCAGGTGCCGGCAATCCGCTCGGGTGGATCGTCCGGCCTCGTATATTGGTGCGAGCAAGTTTCGGTCATGCCGTAGCCGGTCTGCGGGGTGACGCCATGGCCGATCAACTCGGCGACCACCGCCGGCGGCGCCGTGGCGCCGGAGATGCGAAAACCGCGCACCGCGCCGAGCCGTTGCACGCCGCGCTCACGCATCTCGGCGAGAAGATCGATCGCGTGGGTCGGCACGCCGAACAGAAACGCGGCGCCGGTTTCCGCCAGGCGGTCGAGCAGGCTGGCGCCGCGCGGCAGGTCGTGGACCACCAGCTCGCCACCGCCGGCGAGCGCGGTGACCAGCGCGCCAAGCCCGAGATTGTGGCTGAGCGGGCTCAGCGTGTAGAGCGTCGTCCGTTCGAGCCGCCAATCGCGCACCATCATCCGCGCCGTGGCGAGCAAAGTGTTGTCGCTGTGCAGGACGCCTTTCGGCGCCCCGGTCGTGCCGGAAGTAAAGGCCAAATACATGATTTGGTTCGGGTCGTTGCTGACCGATGCCTCGCGGGCGGGCGCGGGGAGGCGGGCGAAGGGCGCGGCGGCGGCCGGGTCCACCGGCCAGGCGCATCGCAGAAACTCGCGGTCGGAGAGGGCGGCAAAAATGTCGTGGCGGTCGGCGTCGATGCCATAGTGAGGCTGCGCGACAAGCCCCGCCGCACGCATGCGGTCGACGAGGGCGGCGATATCGGCGACCCGGTGGTCGCGGTGCAATGACGGGCAAAAGACCAAGCCGCTGCGCGAGCACGCCAGGAGCGCCACCGCGGTTTCGACCCGGCTCGGCAGCCACACCGCCACGCGCTCTCCCGGCCGCACACCCTCTTCCTCGAGATGGGCGGCCAGCCGGTCGGCAGACTGGACCAATTCGACATAGGTCAGGCGCCGGCTCCGATCGCGCACGGCAAAGGCATCGGGCGTCGCGCGGGCGTGCCGCGCGGCCAGACGATAGATCGTCTCGTGCCCCCAAAATCCGGCCGCGGTATGCTCGACAACCGTCGTAGCGTTCAGCAGTGTCAACAGGCCCTGATGCATGCGGCTGCCCGCCTCAGCCCGGCATGTCCGGCCGGATCGGCAGACGGCCGATCAACGAGCGTAGAGCCGAGGGAAAGCCATGCCCGCGCATCATGACGTGCTCCCACCCTTAGGGGCGCGGAGCAGCGCCATGATCCGCTGCGGCGTTATCGGCAGCTGCGTTACCGCGCCCTTGATACCGAGCGCGTCGTCGATCGCCGCCGCGATCGCGGCGCCGGCCCCGGTAATGCCGCCTTCGCCGACGCTTTTGATGCCGAGCGGGTGGCGCGGGCTCGGCGCATCCTCGGTCAGCAAGATTTCGACCGGCGGCATATCCGACGCCCGCGGCAGCGCGTAATCGGCAAAACTGGCAGCGAGCGGCTCGCCGTGCTCGTCGTAGCGGAACTCCTCGAGCAAGGCGCCGCCCAGCCCCTGGGCGAAACCGCCGGCCAGCTGGCCCTCGACCATCATCGGATTGATCGCCCGGCCGATGTCATAGGCGAGCAAGACCCGCTCGGCCGCCGCCGCTCCGGTGTCGCGATCGATGCGGATAACCGCAATCTGCACCCCATAGGGATAGGTCATGTGCTCGGCCCGGTACCAGCCTTCGGCGCCGAGCCCCGGCTCGCGGTCGCCGAGGAGCGGCGAATCCGGCGCCAAATGACGAGCGATGTCGCCGAGGGCGATCGAAGGCCCGTGCGGCCGGCTGCGGCGCACCACCGTGCCGTCGCGGATGTCGAGCTCCGCCGCATCGGCCTGGAGCAGCGCTGCCGCCATCTCCAGCGCCTTTGCGCGCAATTTCACCGCCGCTATATGGGTGGCGCCGCCGGTCATCACCGAAGCGCGCGAAGCATGGGCGCCGATGCCGTAGGGGATGCGGTCGGTCTGGCCGCGCACCACCCGCACCCGGCGGTAATCGACGCCGAGCGCTGCGGCGCAGATCTGCGCCATGGCGGTCTGAAACCCTTGCCCGACCGACGAGCCGCCGGTCACCAGCTCGACGGCGCCGGTAGGGTCGATATGCACCCGGACCCCGTCCATCGGCCCGAGCCCGCCCTTTTCGACAAAGACCGCAATCCCGGCCCCAACCAATTCGCCGGCCGTGCGGCGAATATGGAGCCCGGCTTGCAGCGCCACCCAATCGATTTTTGCCAGAGCCTTGTCGAGCAGCGAGGAATAGTCGCCGGAATCGTAGACGATCTCCTCGCCGAGCGCCGTCAGCGGCCGGTGGAACGGCATCTCGGCGGCGCCGATAAGATTGCGCCGGCGCACCGTGACGCGGTCGAGGCCGAGCCGGTCGGCGACGGCGTCGATCAGGCGCTCACGCACAAAGCTGCCCTCGAACCGGCCGGGCGCCCGATAAGTCGCCGCCGGTGTCTTGTTGGTCAGGCGGAAACGGCCGATCGCGCGATAGGCGGGAATGCGATAGGGGCCGGGCAGCATGCTGATGGTCAATTCGAGGACGCGGGCGCCATGGGTGCGCACATAGGCGCCCTGGTCGAGCGAGAACTCGTCTTCGAGAGCCAAGACCCGGCCGTCGGCATCGACCGCGGCGCGCACATGATGCTGCTGCTGGCGCGAATGGTTCGAAGCCATCAAATGCTCGCGCCGGTCCTCGATCCATTTGACCGGCCGGCCGAGCCGCAAGGCCGCGAGGCAAACCAGGAAATCCTCGGGATAGAGCTCGCCGCGCGCGCCGAACCCGCCGCCGGTGTTTCCTTCGCGCAACACCACCCCGGCGAGGTTGCGGCCGAACATGCGGGCGAGCGCGTCGCGGTTGCGGTGCGGCACCTTGGCGGCGCCATGGAGCTCCAGCACGTCCTGCGAGGCGTCGTAGCAGGCGAGGGCACCGCGGGTTTCGAGCGGCACCGCGCCATGCCGGCCGATCGCCAGATCGAGCGCGATGACGGCATGTGCGGTTGCGAACGCCGCATCGACCTCGCCGTAGGCGGCGCGCAGCACCGTCGCCTCGGTCGACAGCCCCGGCGCGAAATTGCCGGGTGGGGCCTCGGCGTCGAGCAGCGGCAAGAGCTCCTCGGCCTCGATCGACACCAGCGCGGCAGCGTCCTCGGCGAGCTCCGGCTTGGTTGCGAACACGGCCGCCACCGGCTCGCCGACATAGCGCATCCGGTCGCGCGCCAGGATCGGCTGTCGATAGGGGCGCAGCCCCTCGCCCGCCGGATCGCGAAAATCGATCGGCGGCAGGTCGGCCGTGTCGGCGCCGGTCCACACCGCGGCAACTCCCGGCGCCGAAGCTGCTGCGGCGGTGCCGACACCGCGCAGCACCGCATGCGCGTAGGGCGAGCGCACGATGCGCATATGCAGCTGGTGAGGAAAATCGATGTCGCCGACAAACCGGCCGCGCCCGCATAAGAGCGGCGGATCTTCGAGCCGCGCCACCGAGCGGCCGACGAGCGGCCCGATCGAGGGGTCCAGATCCAGCTTCAGCGGCTTGCCTCCCGGAGCTCGGCCATACCTTGGGTGTCGAAGATACCCTGGAAAACCGGCGCTGCAACACCGAGCGGCAAGCCCGCCTGCGTGGTGAAGGCGCACCGATGGAGATGACCGGCGAGAGATGATAGTCTCGGCAATGTTTTGTGGCGGACCGGTCACCTGGATTGTTGCCGCCGCGAGGGGGCAGCATGAATATCAAAACCGCGGCGCCGCTGTTGGCGGCGCTGGCATTCGCCGGCGCGCAGCCGGCGAGCGCTCAGGGGATTTCCGGCAAGTATGCGATCATTCTGCAAACCGCCTGCCAGGCCATAGTATCCGGCGCCGCGATTCTCAAGCCGGGCAGCGTCAGCAGCTCGGTCGGCCTCGCCGATTTCACGCCGGACGCCAAAAACCACTACAAAGGAATCGTAGATATCGATGAGACAGTGGTCGGCGGTCCGCCGATCGCTGCCAATGCCGGAAGCATCCGGGAAAACCCGCTGCACTCGACCGTTGCTTATTCGAACACGGCGACGACGCTGACCATCAACGGCACACGCTATAATGCGATTTACACGAAGGTGCAAAATGGCACCGCCGAACGGGTGTTCTTTAACGGGACCGCCGCCGAGGGCAAGTTTCCGAATACATGCGCGGTATCTGGGACGCTGCGGGCCGTGACCAGCTGAGGCGACAAGCGGGAGAAGCCACTATGCCGGGGCTCGAGGTCAAATCGGTAGACAAGCTGCTGGGAACGCCGGTCGCCTATGCCTATGCGGTCAAGGCGGGGCCATGGATTTTCTTGACCGGGCACGAGGCCCTCGATTTCGACAGCGGTGTGCCGGAGGAGGTGGCCGGCCCCGCGGGCTTCCCGCTTTACGGCCGGTCGCGCAGCCGGCGCGAGGCAGATTTTATTCTGCGGCGGATGCGAGGCATCCTGCGGGAAATGGGGGCCGACCTCACGAACGCGGTGCGCCTCGACCAGTACTACCCGACCCCAAAGGCGGTCCATCCCTATCATCTGGCGCGACACGCCGAATTTGGCGACTACATTCCGCCGAGCACCTCGGTGGTCATGGAGCGCTGCTTTGGCGCCGACACGACAATATCGACCTCGTTGATCGCCGCGGCACCGGGGCCGGGATACGAGATCCGCAAGATTTATCCGCCGGGGGTTGCCTCGTCGCCGAGCTCGGGCTTTGTCCCTGCCGTCGTCTGCAACGAGTTTGTCTTTGTCGCGGGGCAGATGGCCCACAATAGCGGGCATGGGCTCGATCCGCGGGCGCAAATTCTCGAGCACTCGGCCTGGGCTGAAAGCGCGATACGCAAGCAGACCGAATTTCTGATCACGCACAAGCTCGAACCAGCGCTCGCGGCGGCGGGCTCGTCGCTCGCACAATCGCTCAAGGCGCAAATTTACCTGGCCAATCTCGAAGACTTTCCCGATTGCCTCGACGTCTGGACCCGGCACTTTGCCGGCATTCCCTGTGCCGTGACCGTGGTGCCGACCAAATCTTTTGCCACTGCCGGCGGGATTATCGAAATCAATCTGCTGGCGTTGACCAATACCGCGGCGCGCAAAAAGGAAGTGATCGAGACCGATGTTCCCGGCATGGCCACCTATGGGCCGGCGATCAAGGCCGGTGAATTTTTGCTGCCATCGGGGCTGATGGCGATCGACCGCAGCGGGCAGGTGGCCGGCAGGCTCTTGTCGGCGGGGTTTGCCGGGTTGTCGCATGCCGGCTGCACCCAAGCCGCTGTGGTCTACGACTATGCCGAAGCGTTGTGCCGGGCGGCCGGCGCGTCGATGGCGAACCTGCTGCGCGCCCAATATTTCGTCTCCGACGTGACGGCGTTCGCCGGCGTTGCCATGGAGTGGGCGGCGCGGTTTGGCGCACGGCCGCATCCGTTCCTATGTGTCGAGACGCCGGCGATGCCGGCGGCGGGCATGGCGCTGATCGCCGATTTCTGGATTTCCACATCGGCGTAGGCGCCATCCGTCGCGGCGCGGATAACGCGGGCCTCGCCGCTCCTTGACGCGGCGGGCGCCGACGATCCTTGTGCGGGTCGGCTCAAAAAACGAACACTCCCGGCCGGGAGGGCGTGGGAGTGTCGGTTTGGGTGGTTGCGGGGGTAGGATTTGAACCTACGACCTTCAGGTTATGAGCCTGACGAGCTACCGGGCTGCTCCACCCCGCGGGGGTGTGGTGGTGGGGGGTGATGCGGGCCTGGCGGCGACCTGCTCTTCCGCCGCTTGAGCGGCAGTACCATCGGCGCAGAGGGTTTTCACGGCCGAGTTCGGGATGGGATCGGGTGCTGGGCCCCTCGCTGTGGCCACCAGGCCGGCATCACCCCCCCGATTGGCGCGCTTGGTTTGCTGGGCTCGGGTGGGGGGAGAGCTTGTGATGCGGGAGAAGTGTCGGGTGGCGCTGGCCGCTGCACGCGGCGCGGGATGGTTTTGGGATCGGGCGCATTCGAGCGATTAGTACCGGTCGGCTCGAACGGATTGCTCCGCTTCCACTTCCGGCCTATCGACGTGGTGGTCTTCCACGGCTCTCGACGAGACCTGGTTTTGAGGGGGGCTTCCCGCTTAGATGCGTTCAGCGGTTATCCCGTCCGCACTTAGCTACCCGGCGTTGCGGCGGGCGCCACAACCGGTCCACCAGAGGTGCGTCCCTCCCGGTCCTCTCGTACTGGGGAGAGCGCCTCGCAAGTCTCGAACACCCACGGCAGATAGGGACCGAACTGTCTCACGACGTTCTAAACCCAGCTCACGTACCGCTTTAAATGGCGAACAGCCATACCCTTGGGACCTGCTCCAGCCCCAGGATGCGATGAGCCGACATCGAGGTGCCAAACGACGCCGTCGATATGGACTCTTGGGCGTCATCAGCCTGTTATCCCCGGCGTACCTTTTATCCGTTGAGCGATGGCCCGTCCACGTGGGACCACCGGATCACTATGGCCGACTTTCGTCTCTGCTCGAGCTGTCGCTCTCGCAGTCAGGCGGGCTTGTGCCATTGCACTCGCGGGGCTGATTTCCGACCAGCCTGAGCCCACCATCGCGCGCCTCCGTTACTCTTTGGGAGGCGACCGCCCCAGTCAAACTACCCGCCATGCAGGGTCCCGGACCCGGGTTCACGGGCCGCGGTTAGAGGCCAGAGATCGCAAGAGCGGTATTTCAAGGTTGCCTCCACCCCAACTGGCGCCAGGGCTTCCAAGGCTCCCGCCTATCCTACACATGCCATCCCTAACACCACTGCAAAGCTGTAGTAAAGGTGCACGGGGTCTTTCCGTCTGACCGCGGGTACTCCGCATCTTCACGGAGAATTCAATTTCGCTGAGCCGGTGTTGGAGACAGCGGGGAAGTCGTTACGCCATTCGTGCAGGTCGGAACTTACCCGACAAGGAATTTCGCTACCTTAGGACCGTTATAGTTACGGCCGCCGTTTACCGGGGCTTCGATTCAGAGCTTGCACCCCTCCTCTTAACCTTCCGGCACCGGGCAGGCGTCAGACCCTATACGTCGTCTGGATGACTTCGCAGAGCCCTGTGTTTTTAGTAAACAGTCGCCACCCCCAACTCTGTGCCCCCCCTCCCGGGTTGCCCCGGAAGAGGGCCCCCTTCTTCCGAAGTTACGGGGGCAATTTGCCGAGTTCCTTCAACACCGTTCTCTCAAGCGCCTTGGTATGCTCTACCGGTCCACCAGTGTCGGTTTCGGGTACGGTCTATATGCCGGCGCTGTTTCCCGGACGCCGTGAGCCGCCCTGTCAATCCAGTAAGACAGAACAACCTTCGAGCGTCGTCGCGCTCCGGCAGGCGGAGGAATGTTAACCCCCTTCCCATCGGCTACGGCTGTCGCCCTCGCCTTAGGGGCCCGGCTAACCCTGCGCGGATTAACCTTGCGCAGGAACCCTTGGACTTTCGGCGCGAGGGTTTCTCACCCTCGTTTACGCTACTCATGTCAGCATTCGCACTTCCGATGCCTCCACGGCCGCTCGCGCGCGCCGCTTCACCGGCCTACGGAACGCTCCGCTACCACTCCAGAAGACAGATGTCAGAAGTCAGATGTCAGAACT
>CAVVGE010000001.1:840000-854117 GCA_963747735.1 uncultured Alphaproteobacteria bacterium
GCGCATGACGAGGTGCTCGAAAGCATCCATGCCGGGATCGCCATTTTCGGCGCCGACAGGCATCTCAAATTTTTCAACGCCGCCTTCGCCGCCCTATGGGGGCTGCCGGAGAAATGGCTCGCCGCCGCGCCCGGCTTCGACGAAGTGCTGGAGTGGCTGCGCGAACGCCGAAGGCTGCCCGAAGTTGCCGATTTCCGCGCGTTCAAACGCGAGCGCCTGGCGTGGTTCACCAATTTGATAGAACCCCGGCACGAGCTGGTGCACCGGCCGGACGGACGCACGCTGAGCCTTTCGGTGTCGCCGCACCCGCTGGGCGGGCTGACTTTCGCCTATGAAGACGTAACCGACCATTTGGCGCTCGAATCCTCCCACGCGATCTTGTCGCAGGTGCAGCGCGCCACTCTCGACCATTTGTTCGAAGGCATCGCGGTGTTCGGCGGCGACGGCCGGCTCAAATTGCACAACCCGGCCTATCGGACGATCTGGGAGCTGACCCCGGATGACGTCGCCGGCGAGCCGCATATCGGCCAGATCCTGGACAAGGTCCGTGCGCTTATCGACGATGACGGCGATTGGCCGGCCAAGCGGGCGGCAATCATTGCCGATATCGCCGCGCGAACGCCCACCTGCGGCCCGCTGTGCCGGAGCGACGGCTCGATGCTGCAGCAGGCGACGGTGCCGTTGCCCGACGGCGAGGTGCTGCTGACCTATCTCGATGTCAGCGACTCCGCGCGGGTCGAGCAGGCGCTGCGCGAAAAGGCCGAGGCGCTCGAAACCGCCGGACGGCTGAAAAGCGAGTTCATCGCCAGCATGTCGCATGAGCTGCGCACACCGCTCAACGCGGTCACGGATTTTGCCGAGATCCTCGCCAACCGATATTTCGGGCCGCTGAACCCACGCCAGCTCGATTACAGCCGCGCCATTCTCGACAGCGCGCAGCAGCTGACGAGCCTGATCGACGACATTCTCGATCTGGCCGCGATCGAGGCGGGCCACATGGTGCTCGAGCCCGGTCTCGTCGAGGTTGCCGAGCTGCTCGAATCGGTCACCGGCCTGACCCGTGAGCGCGCTCGCGTCCGGGGTTTGAAGCTGGACCTGCGCTCGCCGCCCGATCTCGGCAGCATCGAAGCCGATGCGCGACGGCTGAAGCAGGTGCTGTTCAACCTCATTTCGAACGCGATCAGGTTTACCGCACCGGGCGGGGCGATCAGCGTCGAAGGCGAACGCCGCGGTGGTGAGGTTCTGCTGAGTGTCGCCGATAGCGGGACCGCCGCGCCGTCACGGTTGCGCGACGGCACGCTGGCCGAGCCGGCGAGCCGGGCGCGCCACCCCAGCGCCGGCCTCGGCCTCTCCTTGGTCAGAAACCTGGTCGAGCTGCATGGCGGCACGGTTGCCGTCGAGTGGGCGCCAACGGGCGGCACCCGCATCACCTGCCGCGTTCCGGCAGCTTTGCGAAGATTCCCGCCGCGCCTCGCCGAGACGCCCGCATCCGTCGGCAGCCGCTGAACCCGGGCGGTTCTTGAAATTGACACCCGCAAGCCGGGCGCCTATGTTCCGGCCCTCACCGAGGCGGCCGGATATGAAAATCGTCAATTCGTTGAAGTCGTTGAAGAAGCGCGACAAGAACTGCCGCATCGTGCGGCGCAAGGGCCGCGTCTTTGTGATCAACAAGGTGAACCCGCGCTACAAGGCGCGCCAGGGCTGAGCCGCGGGCGGGAACCGGCGCGGCGAACCGGCGGGCGCGCCGATGAAGATGCCGGCGCCCGAGGCCGCGATCCTTCGACGCCGCGCCGAGATCGTCGAAACGCTGCGGCGGATCGTGCCGGGCGAAGGGGTCATCGCGTCCGAAGCCGAACGGCGCGCCTATGAGAGCGACGGGCTCACCGCCTACCGCCAGCCGCCGATGGTGGTGGTGCTGCCGTCGCGTGTCGAAGAGGTCGCGGCGGTCATGCGCTATTGCTGCGACGCCGGTATCAAGCTGGTGCCGCGCGGCGCCGGCACGTCATTGTCGGGCGGCGCGCTGCCCTTGGCCGACGGCGTCCTGCTCGGCCTGGCCAAGCTCAACCGCATCCTCGAGATCGATTACCCGAACCGCTGCGTCGTCACCCAGCCCGGCGTCACCAACCTCGCTTTGTCGCAGGCGGTCGAGCCGGCCGGTTTTTATTACGCCCCCGACCCGTCGAGCCAGATCGCTTGCACGATCGGCGGCAATGTCGCCGAGAATTCGGGCGGCGTGCACTGCCTCAAATACGGGGTGACGACCAACAACATTCTCGGCCTCGAAGTGGTGCTGATCAGCGGCGAGGTCGTTCGCCTCGGCGGCAAGCATCTCGACAGCGAAGGCTACGACCTCTTGGGCGTCGTCACCGGCTCCGAGGGCCTCCTCGGCGTCGTCACCGAAGTGACCGTGCGCATCCTGCCCAAGCCCGCGACAGCGCGCGCCTTGCTGATCGGCTTTCCGAGCGTCGCGGATGCCGGGGGATGCGTCGCCGCCGTCATCGCCGCCGGCATTATCCCGGGCGGCATGGAGATGATGGACCGGCCGGCGATCCACGCCGCCGAGGCCTTTGTCGAGGTCGGCTACCCGCTCGATGCCGAGGCGCTCTTGATCGTCGAGCTCGACGGCGCCCCGGCCGAGGTCGATCATTTGGCGGCGAAAGTCGAAGCGATCGCGCGCGCCCATCACGCCGCTTCGCTCCGTCTCAGCCGAAACGATGCCGAGCGCCTCGCCTTCTGGTCGGGGCGCAAGGCGGCCTTCCCGGCGGTCGGGCGGCTCGCGCCCGATTACTATTGCATGGACGGCACGATCCCGCGCGCCCGTCTGGCCCAGGTGCTGACCCGGATCGGCGCCCTCTCCGAGCGGCACGGCCTCGGCGTCGCCAACGTCTTTCACGCCGGCGACGGCAATCTTCACCCGCTCGTCCTCTACGACGCCAACAAGCCCGGCGAAACCGAGCGTGCCGAGGAATTCGGCGCCGACATCCTGCGGCTCTGCGTCGAGGTCGGCGGCGTGCTGACCGGCGAGCACGGCGTCGGCGTCGAAAAGCGGGATTTGATGGGGACGATGTTCGACGGCAGCGATCTCGCGCACCAGCAGCGCCTCAAATGCGCCTTCGACCCCGAGGGCCTCCTCAACCCCGGCAAAGTCTTCCCCCAGCTCCACCGCTGCGCCGAATTGGGCCGCCTCCACGTGCACCGCGGCCGGCTCCCCTTCCCCGACCTGCCTCGGTTCTGACCGTCCAAAACCCACGGCCGGCGGCGCGCTTCGGGCGCAAAGCTATGGATTGAGCCATTGAGCGAGCGGGGTCCACAGCAGATCCGGGGCGCGGGCGGCGGCCATCATGCCGACATGACCGAGGGGCGGACGCATGACCTCGGCGGTGCCGAGCATGGCGGCGAGCGCCGCCGCCGAGCGCGGTGGGACGATATGGTCGCTGCCGGGGGCCACGACGAGGGCGGGCCGACGCAGCTCCGCCGGTCGCACGACATCGCCGGACACGCGCCACCGGCCACGCGCCGGCGCGTTTTCGCCATACCATGAGCGCAGGCAATTCCGCATCACCGCGAGCGGCAACGCCACCCCGTCATTGATCCAATCCTCCAGCGCGACAAAGTCGCGGGCCGCGGCGCTCGTCTGGTCGAGGGCTGCAAAGCGGATGTATTTGCGCTCGGCGCTGAACGGATCGAGCAGGAAGAAGAGCCCCTGGACGATCTCGACCGGCACGGTGCCGGAGGTGCCACAGACGACGGGGAGCGAATTGGCGACGGCGCCGAGCAGCCGCGCCTGCGTTGCACGCTCGGCGTGAAAATCCCACGGGACCGCGAGCAGCACGAGGCGGGCGACTTCGCGGCGGCGCAGCGCCAATGCGAGCGCGAGCAGGCCCCCCATGCAATAGCCGAGAACGGCCACGGGAGAAGGGGAGAGATCAGCTGCCGCAGCAAAGGCGGCGTCGAGCCGAAGGGCGATGTAATCGTCGAGATCGAAACCTCGCTCTGCGCGACCGGGCTCGCCCCAATCGACGACCAGCGGGCGCAAGCCATGAGCAGCGAGATGGCTTAGAAAACTGCGCTCGGGCAGGAGATCGAGAACGTACCAGCGGTTGATCAGCGAGGGCACGACCAATACCGCCGGGCCGCGGACGCCGGGGGCGTAGTCGAGGAGGCGGGTGGTGCCCTCGCTCCAGATCACCGGCATTTCGGCAACGGACCGGCGGAACGGGTGCCGGCGATAGGCTTCGAGTCCTTCCAGGTACAGCGCGGCGCGGCGGGTAATCTCGGCGTCGAGCGCTCGCGCTACGGGATCAAGGCCGAGCTGGTCGATTTCGCCCGCGAGAGCGCGGAGCCGTTCGGCGGCGGCGCCGTTCGAGAGCGTCGAGACGCTCTTCAACCCCGGCAAGGCGGCGCGCGAGCTCTGCCACAACAGCATCGCGCTCGCCAGATGTGCCGGCAGCGGCCGTGGCGCCAAACGCCGATCGGGGCGCGGCGGCGGCGTCACCGGCCGGAGCCGGGCAAAGCGAGAGCCATTTTTGCCACAGCTCGACGGTCGCGGGATCGGCAGCAAGCGCCGTGAGATACTGCTGCCACAGCGCTAAAAACCGCTGCGCGAGGTCTTCGGGTTCGGCCATCGCTGCAAATATAGGCTGCGGCACCCCGCCGGAAAGCGATTGCGTTGCCGGCCGCGAGCGTTTGATGAGGCGAATGCGCCGATTTACGGTATGGTGGGCGCCGGAACGCTTTCCCGGCCGCAGATGGCGCGCGCATGGACACCCCGAACAGCGACACTCCGAGCCACGGCAAGCCGGTCGTGGTCAAAAAATACGCCAACCGCAGGCTCTACAACACGGCAACAAGCAGCTATGTAACGCTCGACGATCTCGCCAAGCTGATCAAGGAGGGCGGCGATTTCGTCGCCCACGACGCCAAGACCGGCGAGGACATCACCCGATCGGTGCTGACACAGATCATCGTCGAGCAGGAGCAGAAGGGCCAGAACCTGTTGCCGATCAGCTTTTTGCGCCAGCTGGTCGGGCTCTATGGCGACAGCATGCGGTTTCTGGTGCCGGGCTATCTGGAGCAGGCGATGGTCGCGTTTGCCCGCAACCAGGAGCAGATGCGCAAAAGCCTGCAAGCCTCGTTCGGCACGTTCCCGTTCGGCCAGCTCGAAGAGGTGGGCAAGCAGAACATGGCGCTGTTTGAGCGCGCGCTCAAAATGATGTCGCCCTACGCGCGCGAGGAGCCGCCGCCGGCCGCGCCACCTCCCCCGAACGAGACGAGCGACGAAGACCCGCATCTGAAGCGGCTCGAAGCGCAGATCGACGCGCTGACCCGGCAGCTCGAGGCGCTGGGTCGCGAGCGCCGCGGCGAATAGGGCTGGGAATGGGCGTTGCGGCCAAAATCTGCGGGTTGTCGAGCGAGGCGGCGGTCGAGGCCGCGGTCGCCGGGGGCGCCGCCTATATCGGGTTTGTGTTCTACCCGGCGAGCCCGCGCGCGGTGAGCCCGGCCGCCGCGGCACGGCTTTGCGCCGGCATTCCGCGCGGGATCGCGCGCGTGGCGCTCTTTGTCGATGCCGGCGACGCAGCGATCGAGGCGGTGCTCGCCGCAGCGCCGATCGACATCCTGCAGCTGCATGGCGGCGAGAGTCCGGATCGCGTCGCCGAAATCAAAACCCGCTATCGCCGCCGGGTGATGAAGGCGGTGGCCATCGCCGACCCGGAGGATGTCGCTATCGCGGCGGCTTATCGGGGGAGCGCCGACCAGCTGTTGTTCGATGCCAAGCCGCCGCGCCGTTGGAATGCTTTGCCGGGCGGCAACGGGCTCGCTTTTGACTGGGCGCTGATCGCGGACCGCCCATGGGAGCTGCCCTGGATGCTGTCGGGTGGGCTGACAGCGGAGATTCTGCCCGAGGCGGTGCGTCTTTCGGGCGCCGTCGCGGTCGATGTCTCCTCGGGGGTCGAGACGCGCCCCGGGGAAAAGGACCCGGCCAAGATCCGTGCTTTTCTCGCTGCCGCCGCGGCGCTCTAAAAAGGGAGGAGGAATGCAGGTTCCGAACACGTTTCGCGGCGGCCCCGACGAGCACGGCCATTTCGGCATCTATGGCGGGCGGTTTGTCGCCGAGACCTTGATGCCATTGGTGCTCGCGGTCGAGCGGGCCTATGGCGAGGCGCGGGCCGACCCGGAGTTTCAGGCCGAGCTCGACCATTACCTCGAGCATTATGTCGGCCGGCCGAGCCCCTTATATTTTGCCGAGCGGCTGACAAAGCATTTTGGCGGCGCCAAGATTTATTTGAAGCGCGACGAGCTCAACCATACCGGCGCGCACAAGATCAACAACGTGCTGGGCCAAACCTTGCTGGCGCGGCGCATGGGAAAAACCCGGATCATCGCCGAGACCGGGGCCGGGCAGCACGGGGTGGCGACGGCGACGGCTTGCGCCCTATTCGACCTGCCCTGCGTCGTCTATATGGGCGCCACCGACATCGAGCGGCAAAAGCCCAATGTCTTTCGCATGAAATTGCTCGGCGCCGAAATCGTGCCGGTGCATTCGGGGACGGGCACATTGAAAGACGCGATGAACGAGGCGCTGCGCGACTGGGTCGCCCATGTCGACGACACGTTCTACGTGATCGGCACGGTCGCCGGACCGCATCCTTACCCGGCGATGGTGCGCGATTTCCAATCGGTCATCGGCAACGAGACGCGCGCCCAGCTGCGACGCGCCGAGGGCCGGCTGCCCGACACGCTCGTCGCCTGCATCGGCGGCGGCTCGAATGCGATGGGGCTGTTTCACCCGTTTCTCGACGAGCCGAATATCCGGATGATCGGGGTCGAGGCCGGCGGCCACGGGCTCGACACCGGGCTGCACGCGGCCTCGCTGAATGGCGGCGTGCCCGGCGTGCTGCACGGCAACCGCACCTACCTGCTTCAGGACGAGGACGGGCAGATCAAGGACGCGCATTCGATCTCGGCCGGGCTCGACTATCCCGGCATCGGGCCCGAGCATGCCTGGCTGCACGATCTCGGCCGGGTCGAATACGTCGCGATCACCGACGAGGAAGCGCTCGCCGCGTTTCAGCTCCTGAGCCGGCTCGAGGGCATCATTCCGGCCTTGGAGCCGGCGCATGCGCTCGCGCACGTCGCGAAGATCGCGCCGGCGCTGCCGCGCGACCATGTTCTCGTGATGAATTTGTGCGGCCGCGGCGACAAGGACATCTTCGCCGTCGCCGACCGGCTTGGCGTGCGGCTGTGAGCCGCATCGCGTGGCGAGGTATCAGCGAGCATTCGCTCAACCTCACCGTTGTGCAACGACGCAGTCGCCGGCAGCGCTTAATGAGGAAGGAATGGATCGCAAAGCGCGCGGCCTCCAATCGTGATAAGAAAGCGTGTGGGAGCAATGATGAAGGTCAGGAATCGCATTGATATCGCGCCCGACGGCTAGCTTACCGGCCGCGATCGGGTCTGCCCGCGGGCGAGCATGAAGCCGAGCTGATACTGGTCGGGAATCCCAAACCGGCTGCGAGTCGAACGCTGATGCACTTCTCGCCCGCGTTCATGCAATCCAGCAGGAGGTAGGGCGATTGCCAGTCCTGGACCGCCGAAGCCCAGATGAAATCATCGGCTACAACGAACACGGATAACATTGCGGCTAGAGGACGAAATGAGACGCGGCAGGGATTTGCTGATCGGCCCCCCTCACCCTTCCCTCTCCCCCCGGCCGGCGGGGGGAGAGGAAAAACGGACAGGGGCAGCGCTGTGAGCCGGATCGAGCAGCGCTTCACCGAGCTGCGCGGCGCGGGGCGGGCGGGGTTCGCCGCCTATCTGACCGCGGGCGATCCCGATCCCGATACCTCGGCTGCGCTGTTCGCCGGTCTCCCGGAGGCCGGCGCGGATTTGATCGAGATCGGCATGCCGTTTTCCGATCCGATGGCCGACGGCCCGGCGATCCAGGATGCGGGGCACCGCGCGCTGAAAGCGGGGATGACCCTGCGCGGCACGCTCGCGCTGGTGCGCGGGCTGCGCCGTCGCGACGATAGGACGCCGATCGTGCTGATGGGCTATTACAACCCGATCTACCGGCACGGCGCCGAACGCTTTGTCGGCGAGGCGGCAGCGGCCGGGGTCGATGGCGTCATCGTCGTCGATCTGCCGCCCGAGGAGGATGGCGAATTGGCCGAGCCGGCGCGCCGGGCCGGTCTCGACGTGATCCGGCTCGCGACCCCGACCAGCGACGAGCAGCGGCTGCCGCGCATCGTCGAGGGCGCTGGCGGCTTTATCTACTATGTCGCGATCGCCGGGATCACCGGCACCCGCTCGGCCGACACCGCCGAGGTCGCAACCGCTGTCGCCCGGCTGCGCCGGTTCACCGCGCTGCCGGTGGCGGTCGGCTTTGGCATCAAGAACCCCGAGCAGGCCGCCGCGGTCGCGCGCGCCGCCGATGCCGCCGCCGTGGGCTCGTCCCTGGTGCAGCGCCTCGCTCTCAACCTCGACCCGGACGGCCGCGCCAAGCCCGGCCTCGTCGATGCCGTGCTCGCCGACGTCCGGGCCCTCGCCCAGGGAGTGCGCGGCGCGCGAAGTTGACGCTTGGAGGCTGAGCGGGTTCCGCAAATCTCGGCTTCGGACGGTGTCGGGGTGGGTTAACGACGAATTTAGTAAAATTAACTATAAATCTCGAAAATCGCTCAACCCCTCCGTGCTAAGACTTGACGTGCAGGGTCGAGCGGTCGGGTTCGGCGCGCCCGCCTGCTGCCACGATTGGCGAGCTTCGTCCGAAAGCGTATAGGTCATGGATCTGATCGAACATTGCATGTTCCGCGGGGCCGCGGTGCTGTCCTACGGGGCAGTGGTTGAGCGGAGGTGAGCGATGGTCGAGCTCCCGCCTCCAAACGTCACCAGGTGGACGATCCGCCGCAAAGCGGCAGTGGTCATCGCGGTCGTCGCCGGGACGATGACGCGCGACGAAGCCTGCCGGCGCTATCAGCTGACCGAAGAGGAGCTGCTCGCCTGGCAGCGCGCGTTCGAGGCGCATGGCCTGCCCGGTCTGCGCTCCACCCGCCTTCAACAATACCGCAATCCGCGCCAGCGGCCTGGATCGTGAACCGCTGGCTGACCGACCAGCTGACCAACAACGCGGTCATGATCCTCGATCACAAATACGCGTCGCGCCTCCATCACCTCAGTGCAGCAACCTCCGCGTAGGCCCGCAGCTCCCGCTCCACATCGTAACCGCTGGTCCCGAAGATGATGCCGGTGGCGCCGCTGGCCTCGAGCCGGGTGAGACGTTCACGCAACTCCTCGCGTGTGCCTGTAAAGGTCATCTGTTTGGCGGCGGATACGTCGACGAGCGCGTCATGGCCGTTCGAAATGTCGAGGTTATGACCGCGGTGAACGGAGAGGTGGCGGATTTTTTCGTCCGCCCGTTCGACGCTGGCCAGCCACGCTGCGCCGTTCGGCAGCGCTTTCACGCTCTCCGGATCGGTCGTGTACCTGTGGTGATAGGCGAGCGCGACGAGCGGTTTGACGGCGGTCGAGGCGCGCGGCGAGGTCAAGTCCTCGCCATCATCGAGGACCGTGCCGCTGGTCGAGACGAGGCAGGTCGCGAACCCTTCGGCCGGGCCGCCGAGGGAAATCAGGCCGTCGGCAATCTCTTTGGCGAGCGCGCGGGCCTTGGGGCCTTGGCCTGCCATGTAGACCGGCACGTTGATCGGACGGTCGGGCAGCCAGCCGTCGGACGCGAGGATCTGGGCGAGACCGCCGTCGATGTCGGCAACGTCGCCGCGCAGCAATGCCTTAACCTGCGCGATATGCGTGCGCATGCTGGCGAGGCTCAAGGGCTTCTTGCCCATCCCCGCACGGCCGGTAAAGCCGGTGCCGAACCCGACCATCAGGCGTCCTGGTGCCAACTGCTCGAGCGTCGCGATGGCCGAGGCCTGCGCCATCGGATGGCGATAGCTCGGGATCAGCACGGAGGGGCCAAATTTGATGCGCTTCGTCTTTTCGGCGATGCGGGCGAGCGTGACCCATATGTCGTGGCCAAAGGCGGGAACCTCGGGACACCAGACCGCGCGAAAGCCGAGCTCTTCGGCAAGAAGCGCGTACTCGACGGTTCGCGGGCCGGGCGGCAGGCGGAAGTCATAAGTCAGCACGGGGCGTTCCAGAAATAAGCATCTTTAACCGACATTCGCCCGATTCCCGGCGATTTTGGGACAAGGTCGCCCGTTTGGCAGGTTTGGGCAATCGCAAATCGTACCGGGTTGCACGCTACTGGCCTTTGCGCTTAAAGCGGACCGTTCGGCACGCTTACCCTGGCTGACATGTTCATCTGGCAGCCGTCTTGAACCGCGGCGAAGAAAACCTATCTAGCCGTGCGCAGGGAAGCGCCACACAATGCGGTATCGCAGCGGAAATGGCTCTGACCGACCTAAAGGGCCTACCGTCTGCCAATGCAAATCTCCCATCGCGTTCTGGATGATCTGCTCCGGAAGGTTTTCCGGAGGCTGCTGGCGAGCAAGCATCGGATCAAGGCGTCGCGCCCCGGAACGGCGCGAGAGCTTATTGGTGTCCTGCTAAAGCTAGAACGCCCTCGGGCTCGGCTCAGCCGCAGCGAGACTCGCGGTCGGGCTTTCAGTTGCCTCGGGGAGTTCCTCTGGTACCTATCCGGAGACAACCAACTCGATTTCATCCGTTACTACCTCAAGGAATACGCGAAGGAGTTGGACGACGGGAAGACAGTGTATGGTGGGTATGGCCCGCGTATTTTTTGTCAGCGCGGCCATAACCAATTGGAAAATGTTATCACGTTGTTGGGTAAACAGCCCACGTCCCGTCGTGCTGTTATTCAGTTGTTCGACGCCGAGGACATCGCAGGGAAGGAGCGCCGAAGCGATATCCCTTGCACATGCACCCTGCAATTTATGTTACGGGAGGAAAAGCTACACCTGATCGCCAGCATGCGGTCGAATGATGCCTTTAAGGGGCTGCCGCACGACATCTTCGCGTTTACCATGCTTCAAGAGGTCACGGCGAGAATGCTCGGTGTCGGCGTAGGCACGTATCGGCAGTTTGTTGGCAACCTTCACTTGTACGATTACGACGAGATCGCCGCACAGCAGTATATCGAAGAAGGGTTTCAAGACCCCGTTGCCATGCCTGCGATGCCGGAAGGCGATCCGTGGCCGTCCATTCGGGCAGTCTTGGCGGCGGAGGCACGCATCCGGGCAGGCGAAACACTCGACGCGAATGCGTGCGGCGTCGACGCCTATTGGGCGGATCTCATAAGGCTCCTGCAAATCTTCTCGGCAAAAGACAACCGGACGATCGAGGGGCTCAAGGCGAAGATGGTCTTCGGTGGCTACGCGTCGTACATCCAGAACCGCCAGCGCCGATCGGAGCGCAGAAAGAGTAAAGCCCCGGTCGAGACGGTGATCACAGAAAGGATATGAGCGCGTGTGGCCGACGCGACAGGCAGTAGCGGACCAACTAGACGCGAACCTCCAGGCGTTCTCCGCGAACCAATGCGCCTTGCCCGGAATTGTTGATCCCGTGGCGAGGACAACGCTCGTTAAACAAATGATCGCGAGCCAGCGTCGGCTGGACTACTCCCGCATTATCAGCAGTCGCGACATCAGTCCGGATCGCGCCGATCCGCAGGGCCAGCTGTTCGATCCGGAGAGGGCGGCGGTTCTCCACTTTCGAGCTGGTCGGCTGGACGAGGCGTTCTGGCTCGTCTTCCTCATCACGCATTTCGGCAAGAGCTTGAAACATGGCTGGCGGATGCTCCGCGAGGTGTACGCGGGGCTCGGCACAGGTACCTGGACGTGGGCGCGCATCAACTCAAACCCGACGGCATTTCGAGCGTGGCTGCTTGCCAATCAGGGGCATATCGGGGGTGGCTTCGGCAGCCACCGGAAGCGCGAGAGCGTCAGGGCTGACCTTCCTGGTGGCACAGCCGCCGTGGTGGAAAGTTACGTCGCCTGGATAGGTCCCGCACACTCCCACGCTGCTTTAATGGCCCGTCTCATCCGGGCCGGCGGCAACAGCCCGGAGAGCATTTTCGACCACTGCTACAATTCGATGACCGTGACCCGTTTCGGTCGCCTCGGGAAATTCGATTACCTATGCCTGCTTGGGAGGTTGGGTTTTGCCAACCTCTTTCCCGGATCGGCCTACCTTGTGGGTGCAACGGGGCCTCTTGCCGGTGCGCGCCTGCTATTTGGCGGTCGGACGGATGCTCGTCTGCGTGCGACCAACCTTGAAAACCGGCTCCGCGACTTGGACGCCGTGTTGCACGTCGGTATGCAGGTGATGGAGGACTCGCTGTGTAATTGGCAAAAGAGCCCAAAAGACTTTGTGCACTTTCGCGGTTAGGCGACCGCGGCCAGAATTTCGTCCCACCCGTACCGACGCTTGAGGAAATTCAACTGCTGCGGGCCGATCATCCGGCGATACTGCATCTGACCAACGACGATGCCGGGCGATATACCGACTGAAACGGCGAACTTGATCACATCTCGCGCTCGCGTCCGGAGCGTCGCCAGTTCCTCTTGACGATCCTGCGGAACCAGCAGGCTCTCCGAAAAGGCATTCGCCTCCTTCTCCTTTTCCGTCATATCGGCGGCATCTCCGTCGACAAACGTCGACCGATCTCCGTGCATTAGCAGATGGCCGATTTCATGGAAGAAGCTGAACCAGAACTGATCGTCAGACAGGTGGCGGAAGCTCAAGACGATCATGGCTTTGGTGGAGGAGAGGAACCTCGTCGCTCCGCTCGCACTGCACCCTGCTGGAGCACGCAGAAATACTATGGCGATCCCCACCTCTGCGCACAGCGCACGCAGACGTGGGATGACAAACGCGAGATTTGTGGCCTTCGTGAGCACGCGCATGTCCTGGAGACGCGCCCGCAATCCGGCTGTGCTCCAGGGTTGGCACGGGATGCTGCCGGCCAAAATTTCGGCTTGCCGCAGCCACGCCGCGAGCGCACCGAGCTTTGACTCGAATGCTGGCGAGGTCCGGAACGAAAACCTGTTCTGGAACTCTGCGTACCGTTCCCGCCATTCATCGGGATCGTTGACATCGAAGTAGGTCAATACCGCGCGGAATAAATCCTGCGGTCGTTCGGTGGTGGGCAACCAACCAGATGTAACCATGTCCTTGATGGGCAGCGTCTTCAGCCAAGCCTTCGCCTGCTCAGTCGGTACGGCCTCTGCTATCCGCCGGAGGTCCTCATCAAATTGATGCTGCCGGGTTCTCCAGAACGTCGCCGATCCACCGACGCACCCTGCCAATTGGCCTGCAAGGCTATCGTCGATCGGCACACTGCCTGAGAGCAGCCCGTGGACGACAGAGGCGTCTCTCCCCATGTACCCGGCGAGTGCCACAGGCGATAGGCGACGGCTGTCGAGCAGCGTCCGCAGCGTATCGCCTGGTTTCGAGAACCATCCCGGTTGAAATGCTTGCTCAGGCATTGCGTGCCTCCAATGCAACGACCTGTATCCGGGTCACCTGGGCCCAGTCCGTCGCGCCATCGGCATCGATCGGTGGTGTGACATGCCCTGCTCGAAAGACAAGGTTGTACCCGGTATGTAGGCGCAAGGACCGCTCCGAAGGTGGACGATCGATAATATCGTCGCCGAACAGATCGGAAAACTCGGCGAAGGTCGTTGCCGCGGCGAAGTCCGCGAGTCGGAACGCCAGCTCACGAGCAGCGTCCTCGCCGAGAGCTGTCTTCGCCGTCCTGCGATTTTGACAGATGCTCCTCAGGCGGGATGTCGCAAATGAAAGCTCCACCCGATCCAGGTCCCAGGCCGAATTGGCAGATCGTTCGAGGCCAAGCCACGTCGGCCTTCCTACGACGCCAGTTGCGAGGCTATCCTGAGTGTGAACCGATCGCAGTATTTTCGCAGCAGATTTAATCGGCAGGAGTCCCATCGTAACCAACAAACCGCTGTTGTTCTATGTTCGTTTATCATTCTCGGCAACAATCGCCCGATGTAAAGGCTTTCAGTCGCAGAACCGGCCGTCCGGCACCGTGTTCGGCCACAGCGCATTCCGCAGCAGAGAGCGAATTGGGATGACCGAAATGGGGCATATTCGGTCGCTCGACAGCCGACTATAGACGACGA
>CAVVGE010000002.1:0-47816 GCA_963747735.1 uncultured Alphaproteobacteria bacterium
CAACAAGTGCAAGGCTTCTTCGGTGATCGCAGCGCGTGAAAGACCCGGCTGCACGATCCGGACGTTGAATTCGTAGCGATAGTCCTGCCAGCTCGCTTCGAGCTTCTTGAGGAAAGCAGCGGTGCCTTCCTCAAACCGCGAGCTTTGCCCCTTGTCGAGGCGCAGCTTCTCACGCTTCAACATATGGGTGAGCATGCGACTGGGGCGATCGCGCCAGCGGGCTGACTTCTGCGCCTGTTCGCAGACCTCGTAAAGATCCTTGACGCGCGCGCCGGGTGTCGCGGTGCTCGAATATTTGCAGTGATGCAGCGTCACCTGCACAAGGCCTTCTGTGACACGGAGCGAGACCACATCGGCGATTTCCCCGGCGCCGTCGTCGTCGAAGATCAGGTCATATGCCTCGCCGTTGGCGGCGAGGCGAGCGCTGTTCTGCCGCCAGAGATGAGGCCGCTGCCTGAGCTGTTCGGCCTTTCCGTCTTTCCGCTGATGCACTCGAGTGGTAGAAACTCGTGACGGTCTTTTTAAGCCTACTGGTCTCGATCGGATGGCGGCTGTCGGAGAAGAAATCGACCAATCGTTGGCGATAGTGGTCGAAACCGCGAAGAATTTAAATCGCGCAAATTTCCCTTTGAAATCAAAAGCGAAGAAATCTGACGGACTGAAGTCGGATTTTAGACCGGCAGCAGAAAACTTTTGCGTATAAAAATCAGCGGGTTACGATGCTTAGAAACGATCGAGTGGGAGTAGAAAAGGCGACTATCGGCGGTCTTGGAGTGCTTAGGCGTAATGTGCGTGCTCGATAACTACTGATAGCCACCGGCACATCGTCGTGAGCCAGGTAGCGACCCATACTGCTTCAATCCTCGATCCCGGAAGAGATGGAAGAGAGTTCGTTATGACGAGAGTGCGCGTTGCAGGTTTTTCCGTCTCGCTTGACGGTTTCGGAGCGGGGCCTGAGCAAAGTCTCGAAAATCCGCTCGGCAAGCGCGGGCTGGAGCTGCACCAGTGGATATTCGGCACGCGCACCTTCCGGGCGATGACCGGTAAGGACGGCGGCTCAGACGGCGTTGATGAGGCCTACGCCCATCGTTCGATGGACGGGTTCGGCGCGTTCATCCTGGGCCGCAACATGTTCGGGCCCATTCGCGGTCCCTGGCCGGACGAGAGCTGGAAGGGCTGGTGGGGCGACAATCCACCCTATCACGCGCCGACCTTCGTGCTGACGCACCATCCGCGCGATCCAATCGAAATGGACGGCGGCACCACCTTCATCTTCGTGACCGACGGAATCGAGGCGGCGCTGGAGAAGGCGAAGCTCGCCGGCAAGGGCCGCGACGTGAAGATCGGCGGTGGCGTCGAGACGGTGCGTCAATATCTTCGCGTCGGGCTGATCGACGAGCTGCATTTCGCTTTGTCCCCGGCCGTGCTCGGGCAGGGCGAAGCGATGTTCACCGGGATCGACCTGCCAGCGCTCGGCTACCGCGTCACCGAACATCAGGCGACCGACCACGCCACCCACATCGTTCTCAGCCGATAGGGGGCCACATTGACCATTGCGTTTTACGAGCACCCGTCTCCTCTCATGCGCAGAAGGTGAAGACGAACACGTGCATCAGCTTCGTTTTCTCGGTTCAGAAGGGTACCCACAGTGCAATCGCCGCCCAAAGACATAACTTTAGAATGTTGATTTCGAGGGTCGGACGAAGATGTTCGTCTCGCTATTCCAGATACGGCGTCAGCACATCTTTGATCCATTTCATGAATGCGCGGACTCGGCGCGACAGCGAGTGTTGCGGGGTCGTCGGCGACGGCGGCCACGAAGCGTACACAGCAATCGTGTGGGGTGTGGGATTGAGCCACGAAAGTGACAACAACGCAGGGGCCGAGACCGTCGACATCGTCGAAGGCAACAAGTGCGGCACCGCTATGCGAAAGCGTGCGCTCCTCCTTCCAGGCAAACGCGTCGTCGAGATCGTCGCGGGCGCGCAATGGCGGGTGCAGGTCCTTCTTGTTCGCCGGCGGCTTGGCAAAGCGTGCGTTGTAGTCCGCCACGAAGGCCGGGAGCAGGGCATTGCCTTCTGCCAGGGTTGTCGCCCCGGCCAGCCGCAGCTCCTTGACCAGCCGATCCTGCAAGGTTTTGTTCGCACGCTCGACCCGCCGCCCTGTTCAAGCCAGGGGCAGGCTCTTCGCCGGGCTCGAATTGGCGCAGATGATGTCGATGTTGAGCGCATGCAATGCCCGGCCAAACTGGGTCATGCCCCCCGCCTTCGCAGGGGCAGGCTCTGCCGCCCAGCGCCCCCGGGTGGTTGACCCGGAACACCCCATGCTTGTCGCTGTAAAAGGCGATCGGCTTGCCCCAGGCCTCCAGATAGGCACGGGCGGCGTGGAAATAGGCGAAAGTCGACTCGCTCTCGACAAACTCGAGGTGCAGCAGCCGGCTGGTCGCGTCGTCGACGAACACCAGCAAAGTGCCCTGCGGACCGCGATCCTCAAACCACCAATGCTCGCTGCCGTCGACCTGCACCAGCTCGCCGACGCACTCGCGCCGCTGGCGCGGCTGATGAACCTGCTTGCGACCGAGCCACAGCCCGTCTTCGATCATCCACACTCGCAAGGTCTCGCGGCCGACCGCGATCTCGTGCACTTCGCGCAGCTCCTCGGCCGCCAGGGTTGGGCCGAAATCCCAGTAGCGCTTCCGAATGATCGACAACGCCTCGATACGAAGCTCCTCAGGCTTGCGCCGGTTGCTCGGGCGGCCGCGCCGCTTCGAGATCAGGCCCGCCGGACCCGCGGCGCGGTAGGCCTTTAAAAGCCGGCATACCTGACGCCGTTCGAGCCCCAGAAGCTGCGCCGCTGCCGTCGTCGTCAGCCGGTGCTGATCCAAATCCCGCAGCACCTCGAGCCACGTCAGCTCCCCATCGCTCATCAGCCGTACCGTCACCCCGAATACCCCCCGAAAAATCCTCGGGGAGTGTCATTTCAAACTGGCACAGGGGTGACATTTTAATCGGGCGCCTACAACATAAACTCGTGCGTAACCCGTTATGAAAAGGCCGCCGGAAGGTTTCTTCGCCGCCGTCCATCTCGCCGCCGCTACAATGTGGCCAGCCGGCTTATCAACTGACCCAACTGCGCAGCGGGCCGAAATCGAAATGGGTGAAGCCGCGGCCCGGATACATCCCTGTGCCCCCGTAAATGATCTTCTTCAGATCGCGGGCGACCGCTTCATTGTCGACATCCGGGATGTGGATATCGAGCGCCATCGCCCGCGTGTGCTGCGAATTGAGGGCAGAACCTTCGATCTGCGCGTTGGTCTGGGGGCTGCGATATCCGCTGAAGATGCTGATCAGGTTTTTGTCGTATTTCCAGTGGAGTACAAATACGAGATCCATCAGCCAGGGATGGATCCATTTCCATTCGTTGGCGCGGAAATCGCGGCAGGTCCATGAAAACTGGCGCACCGCGGCCATGCTGTAGACGCCGTTCCAGAAATACCGGTCGGCATAGCGCTCGCCGGTCGGCGTGAAGACGATGTTGACCCAGCGTTCCGAGGGAAACCCCGTCTGTGTTGCCGCCTGCGCCCAGGTGGGCGGCGCCAGGGCGCCCAGCGCCGCGCCGGCGGATGCAACAAGGAGCTGGCGACGCCCGATCGTATTAGCCATGTCCGCCATCCCTCCGTAAGTTCAATCGACCCCATTTAGGTAAGCCGTCGGCTGCATTGCGCCACTGGGCGATATAGTCGGATCACTGCGTCAGTTTCCCGTTCTGTCCCCATTGATTAACGGCCGCTCGTCTTGACAAGGAGGGTCGCGGCAAGGGCTGGGTGCGCAGCATTTCTGTCGTCGCGTTCGACGGCCTGCTTGAGGTCGCGCAAATAGGACGCGGCCTCTTCGATGCGCGGGCGATTGCCCAGCTGCAAAGGGACCGGTGTCGCGACAACCGCGATTAATTCGATGCCGAACGGCTCACCGCCGGTCTGCCAGTCGTCGCCGTTCGCCGAGTCGCCGAACCGGCGCGCGCTGCCGGCCGCGAGGCTCGGCGGCGCTTCTCCGTTCTCGGGCTTCAGATGCAGCACCTGCCCATCAAGCGCGAAATAATCAATGCGTAGAGAGGTCGGATAATCCGGTCCCCGCACGTCGAGCGCGATCGGGTCGCCTTGTCGCAACCGGGTGGTGCCGTTGTCGAGACGCAGGGCGAGGTTGCGTTTGCCGGTGGCACCGGACGGTCGCAGCCGTTCGAGCGCGACCAGGGCACGGCAGACCGGCGGCGGCACGATGTCGATGTCGATCTCGTTGCGGCTCGACGGAAAATACCGCGCCACCACCTGCTCCAGCCTTGATTTCGCTCCGACATCGGGAACCGTGCCGGTGACGACGGCCGCGCCATCTCCCGCTATATGGCTGCGCAGCGACGCGCAATCGATCGCCACCAGCGCGTCGTTCAGCGCCGCGAGCGGCGATTTTGTTCCCGGCGCTTGGGGCAGCCGGGCCACGGCGGCCACGGCCGCGGGTTGCGGCGCGCCCGTCGGCGACGGCATTCCGGTCAACGCCGGAAACTGCTCGGTGCACGGCAAGGTCGGAAATGGCCAGCCGGGGCAGCCGCCGGGTTTCACCGGCAGTGAGGGCGGCGGGGGCGGCGGCGCGGCGGCCGGAGTAGCGGCGGGGGCGGTGTTGGCGACAGCGAGCGCAGCGGTCCAGGCCGCCGCCCGCTTTTCACCCTCGGCGCGTTCGTCGGATGTCGCCGCCGAGTTCGAGCAGCCGTTTGAAATCGCCGGCCCGGCTACCCCAGACGCCGTGGCTTCGGATCGCTAGATCCGCCCATTTCTCGGCCTCGGCGAGATCGCTCACGAAATCGTCGCTGCCGACGCCGTAGATCAGCGACAGACGGTATTCCGCCGCGACATTGCCTTGCCTAGCGGCCCTTCGGTACCAATAGGCGGCGCGCCGATAATCCTGCGCCAGGTCGCCAGCGCCGAATTCGTAAAGATTGCCTAGGCCGAACTCGGCTTCGGGATCCTTCTTGTCGGCGGCCGCCTGCCACTCGGCCTCCGCTCGGGCATAATCGCCGTTTTGGTAGGCTTGGCGACCGGCCCCGCCATCGGCGCAGGCAGCGACCGGCGCGACGATGAGGCCGAGGACGGCGACCATGCCCAGTCCCGGCAACGAACACAGCCTGCAGAACGGCCCGCGCAAACCGTCGATCTCCTGCTTTAGTTCTGCATATAGGTCGAGCTTCGCAGCCGTGCGATAGCGCCAAAGCCGAATTCTCCTGAAGCTGAATGTTCTTAAGGTTGGAGAAGGGGCAGTGGACTTCACGATCACCGGCCCCGGAGCCGGGTTCCTATTCCGCAACAGCGATCGAAACCTGACGCTCGGCTTTGACGACGACACCTCGGTCACGACCTATGGCGGCGCGATAACGGTGGCCGTCACCGGCGCGCCCGGTTTCGACCTTACGATGCCTAATACGGATCACCAGATATTCGCGGATCATTGGGGCTTGTCTATCGGGACGCTCGGAATGGTAGAGGGTTAGCCGGATGTCGAGCGGGCGCCCAGGGGACGGCGCACAGCGAGCGGATCAAGTCGGGGTCGGCGGCGAAGCGGTTCCACGCCATCGCGCAGGCGTCGATGATGTCGGCCAGGCTGCGAAAGACCGAGTTGGCGAGCCAGTGGCTGCGCAGATAATGCCAGATGCGCTCGACCGGATTGAGCTCTGGGCTGTAGGGCGGCAACGCCAACAAGGTAATGTTGTCGGGGACCGCGAGCCCTTGGCTGTTGTGCCAGCCGGCCCCATCGAGGACCAGCAGGGCATGGGCCGCGGCGCCGACTTGGCTGCTGATCTCGCGCAGATGGTGGGTTCATCGCGAGGGTATTGCAGATCGGCATGATGATCGCCGCCGCTTTACCCTCGCCCGGGGCTGCGTGACGCAAAGAGGGCGCGCTCGGCGCGCCCGGGCAGACCGCGCCAAACACATAGGCCGAGGTGAAGCCGAGATCCTTGAGAACCGCGGGCCGGCCGCCGGTCTGGCCCCACACTCGCGTCAGCGTGTTCTTCTGGCCGATCCGGGCCTCGTCGGCGAACCACAGCTCGAACTCGCTTACCGCGTGCCTGCGCCGCCCCAACTCGCTCTAATTGCAACCCAAGAGTTGCGGAAACGCCGCTTGCGCCGCCGCGTCGGCCTGTGGGTGGCGCGGTCGCGGCGCCAGCCAGCTCAACTTGAGGCGATGCAGCACGCGATAGGTGCTCGACAGGCTGCACTCGACATCAAACTCCTCTTTCAGGATGCGTTGCGCATCGATCGCGCGAAACGCCACCACCCCGTCCCGCGCCAGCTCGGCGCCAGCAACGATCCGCTCCTTCAGACGCGCCGCTGTCGCCGCGTCCACGCGCGCCGGCCGGCCCCGGCGCGGCCGGTCGCGCAGCCCCTCGACCCCGTCCTCTTCATAACGGTTATGCCGCTCATACGCGGTCGACCGGCGGAGCCCGGCCAGCCGTGCCGCTTCCTCCGGCGCCATCCCCTCGAGCAGGTTGGCGATCATCAGAACCCGCTGACACACCCGGCCGCTCTCGTGCCGAGCCAAGCGGCGCAGAGCCGCCGCCCCCGGTTCGCTGCGAAAAAAGTGAAACATGGCCCCAACCACATGCTGTGGATTCCCCGGTCCATTCTACCAAATCCGGGAATTAGGGGAAGCACGTATAAGACGGAAACAGTCTCGTCGGCGGGCGGAACGATTACCCTGTCGGCCGGCAGCGCCCTTGCCAATCTTGGTCCGGTCAACAGACGACGCGATGCGGCTGGCTGCCGGGACGCTCGATGCCGGAACCGCGAGTGTGCTGCTCGGACCCGTCACCGCGACGGAAGCGATAAATCTGGCGGGTGGGCCGCGGCCAGCGCACACGCTCGACCTGACTGCCGCGGATCTCCGGTCGGTGACCGGCGCCCGCATCGATTGTGCTGCTGGTCGCCGGCGCTCGGTATTGTCGGCGGCACGATGACGGTCGGCCAACTTGATCTCTCCGGCACTGGCGGCGGTTCCGATCTGTTCGGCTCGATCGCCGGGGTCGATGGTCCCGATGCGGCATGGCTCGGCCGGCGCAACCCCGGCCCCGAAGCCGGCTACCTGTTCAACGACTGCGTCATTGCCACCATTTCCTGCGGCAGCGGGCCGACTGCCTTCCTCCTCGTTCCGCGGCAGTCGGCGTCGGCACTTACGGTGCTGATCCCATTGCCCGACCTCGTTGCGAGCGTGCAATTCATCACGCCCGAAGAGGTGGCGGGCAGGCGCCCGGGCAACCCGGACGAGCCGGTGATCGATATCTATGACGAGGAGCGCCTACGCGCGCAGACCGCCAACCCGTACGAGCCTGCGACCGAACGCTGTCCGGACCATTCGTCGCGCTGAGACGGATCCCGGCGCCTGCGCGCCCTGCCGGCGTCGTCCGCGCCGTGACCCTTTAGCGATATGTTGTTGCCAATGCGGAGATCGACGCTCGCTTTCATCTCCTCGGGATGCACTGGGGCGCTTGCGGCCTGCCCCATGGTCTGCGCGATCGGTTCATCCCTCGCTGGCATGACGCCGTCACCCCGCCTGCGGCACTGACCCGCCAGCCCGGGGCGACGCCGTGTGCGCCGCCCCCGAGTTTCCCTTTACGATTTGCAGAGCAGTTCCCACCACTGCGCCGATATTGCCGAGATCGGCTGGGATGATCATGGTTGTGCCCTGCTTGGCGAGATTGCCCCATTTGTCGATGAAGTCCTTGGCGAGTTGCATCTGCAGAGCTTCGATGCCGCCGTCGACGACCGCCGCTGCAGCGATGGCCCGGATGGCATCGGCGGTGGCCGAGGCAACTAGTTCGATGGCCTTGGCTTCGCCCTCGGCGTGCAGGATCTCGGCTTGCCTTCGCCCATCGGCGAGGTTGATCTCTCGCTGACGCTGGCCCTCGGACGTGTTGATCTCCTGCTGGCGCTCGCCTTCCGATTTGAAGATCATCGCGCGCTTTTCCCGTTCCGCTGTGATCTGCAGCTCCATGGCATGCAGGATTGCCTGCGGTGGCGTGATGTCCTTGATCTCGTAGCGGAGGACCTTGATCCCCCAATTGACGGCGGCCTCCTCTACCGCCGCAGCGACCGCGGCATTCAGCATCTGCCGCGAGGACAGGGCTTGGTCGAGATGCAGCTTGCCGATCTCCGAGCGCATGCTGGTCTGCGCCAATTGCATTGCGGCGTTCATTGGATTGCTCGACCCATAGGCCGCTTTCACCGCATCGGTGATCTGGAGATAGAGGAAGCCATCGACGGTGAGGGTGGTATTGTCGAGAGAGATGCAAACCTGTGCCGGCACTTCTGAGGGCACTTCGCGCAGGTCGAAGCGGTAGGCGACGCGATCCATGAAGGGCACGAGCACGTTCAACCCCGGCGACAGGGCGCGGTGGAAGCGGCCGAGGCGTTCGACAATCCATGATCGCTGCTGCGGCACGATGCGCAGTGCTGAGCGCAGTATGGCAAATCCAAAGAACAGAAGAAGAAGGAGTATTATCAACCAGATGAGAGATTCGAACGACATGAAGCAAATCCTCAATTATTTATGTCTGCGGCATGCCGACCGGCAAGGCGAGATGCAGGAGCTTGTCGGTCTTACGCGTGATGATGGCGGTGCTGCCGGACGCGGGGACGGTACCGTCTTCCATCATAGCTTGCCAATTCACGCCGCGATAACTGACGGTGAGACAATTTCCTTGGAGCGGGACATCGAGTATCGTCACGGTCTGGCCGATGTCGAAATCCGCAAGACCCTTGGTGCGTTCTTGATGCCGCCGACTGAGCATGACTGCGGCTGTCAGGATCGCACAAAGAACCACAAACGCAAAAATCAGCAGATCGCCGCGAATCCAGAAGCCCATCAAAGTGGTGAGGAGGGCGGCGGCAGCGACGCCGGCAAGATAGAAGGTGCCGGCATGCAACTCGGCCAGCGCGGCCAACAAGGCAAGGACCAGGAACACCCATTGCATCGCCGAAGCCTTAAAATCGGTCACCGCATCGCGTTGAAGATGCGTACGCCGTGATCCCTGAGATCGATTATCTGTCGCGCGGCCACCACCCCGATGCTCAAGTGCTACGCCGAGAGAGCACCCGAGGAAAGTGCCATCCGGGTCCTGGCGCCAGGTCGCCGCCCTGTTGTCATCGCCGAATACCGGTTCCGGAGTGTGTTTGCGCAGGGCGTAGAGCTGCTTGCCTTCCGGCGTCCGCGGGCGATAGGCCATGGCCTCGACCGGGGTTGGATTTTCCGGCGCTGGCGGGGCCGCGGCGAAGCGCTCGCTCAGGGATGGGTGATGGGACTGCCGGCCCAGGGCGATCATCGGCTCGATCCTGCCGCCGCGCAGGCCGCCACCGCGGCTTGCGCGTTGCAGCACTGCTCGAACCCGCCGCCGGCCACCGGCATGATCCGCGATTCGTCATCGGTCAGATTGATCTGATCGGCCGGGAGGGGACCCGCGACGCGCGAACGATCGTCGCACGGCTGCGGGCACTTATCTCTTTCGCAATACCGGATGCCAGCCACCTGCGTAACCCCGAGCACCGCGACCTGCTGTTGTCGGGTCTGCGGCTTGCTCTGGGCGAGGCGGCGTGAGCCAGCCCGAACTCTCGCCGCCATCCTCGCCGCCGATGAGGCGGCCTATTCGCGTCTGATGAGCGCGGCGAGCGAAAAGATGCTCGGCCCCGACCATCATCGTCCTAGCCCGAAACGAGCCCGCGACCCCGTAGCCGCGGGCCGGGCAGGTCCTGGGATGACAGGATCGGCTCGACCCGCGTGCAGGCGACACAGTGTCCCGCGGCTCGGTCGCCGCAAATCGCCATAGGGCTTCTACCGCACTTCCCGATTGCCTCCCGGCCACGCCTTGTTCCGCTTGAAACCGGCAAGCAGACGTGTAAGCTCCCGGTGTGCTTCTAATTTTGCTCGGCCCCTTGTACAGTCTACGATCGGCATCATGAAAATTCGAGCAAAGATCGATTTGGCAGTGCTGGCCGCCTTCGTCGTTGGATTGGGGCTCGCGGGCGGCGTCGCCTATACGCTGCTGAAGCGCAATGCGATCGCCGAGAGCGTGCAAAACGGCACGATCATCATGGAGACCGCTTCGGCTGTGCGCCACTACACCGAGGCCAATATCGATCCTCTGCTGAAAGAACAATTGAAAGTCCAATTCTTGCCGGAATCGATCCCGTTTTTTGCAGCTAAGGTGAATTTGCAGACGGTGGCCAAGAATTTGAATAATTACAACTACCGGGAACCGACCCTCAACCCGATCAACGTCAACGACCAAGCGAACGACTGGGAAGCCGGTCTGATCGATGCCTTTCGCAACGACCCGGCGCTGGCGCAGTCGGTGACGGTTCGCAACACGCCGGCCGGCGATTTTCTGGTGCTGGCGCGACCGCTCAAGGTCGGCAGCGCGGATTGCCTCTCCTGCCACGATACTCCGGCCAAGGCGCCGGCGACGATGGTGGCGCTTTACGGCAGCGACCACGGGTTCGGCTGGAAAGTCGGCGACATCGTCGGCGCCCAGGTGGTCTCGATCCCGCTCCAGGTGCCGTTGGGCCGCGCCTACGCCGCGCTGTTATGGTTCATGGTGGCGCTGGCCGTGATCTTTCTGGTCGTCATCATCATTGTCGATCTGTTGCTGCGAGCCATCGTCGTCAAACCGGTCGAAGAGATCTCGGATATGGCGAGCAAGGTCAGCCTCGGACAGATGGACGCGCCCGAACTCGTCCGTGACAGCAAGGACGAGATCGGTTCGCTGGCGGCTTCGTTCAATCGGATGCGGCGCAGCCTGCAAAATGCTATGAAGATGCTCGAAGGCCAGGCCGAATAGCGGGCCGAGGGACGTCGTCAGGTGGACATCGGTACAACCGTCGGACGTTATCGTGTCGATCAGTGGCTCGCCTCGGGGGCGATGGGCGAAGTCTATCGCGCCTACGACCCGGTCATCGACCGGCCGGTGGCGATCAAGATCATCCGCCGCGAGTTGTTGGGCGGCAACGGCTCCGATCAGTGGATGGAGCGCTTCAAACGCGAAGCGCGGGCAGCCGGGCAGCGCTTTCACCCCAACATCGTCACGGTTCTCGATTTCGGCGAAGACAACGGATTGCCGTTTCTGGCGATGGAGTTCGTCGACGGCCCGAGCCTCGCCGGTTTGTTGAAAACCGCGGGTCCGCTGCCGCTCGACCGGTCGGCCGATATCATCGTCCAGGTCTTGAGCGGGTTGGGCTTTGCACATGAGAGCGGGATCGTCCACCGCGACATCAAGCCGTCCAACATCCTCGTACCGCCGAACGGCCCGGTAAAGATCGCCGATTTCGGGATCGCGCGGACCGATGCATCCGATCTGACGGTGGTCGGCGACGTCCTCGGCACCCCGGCTTATGTGGCGCCGGAACAGCTGCGCGGCGAGCCGGTCGACGGACGCAGCGACCTGTTTGCCGCGGCGGTTATGCTGTTCGAGGCATTGACCGGCGTGAAACCGTTTCGCGCCAAGAGCCTGGCCGAGAGCATGGTGCTGATGGAGCGGCGCGGACCGGAGGACATCTGCGTATTGAACCCGCTCGTGCCCGCCGCATTGAAGCCGGTCATCGATCGCGCCCTCGCCTATGATCCCGCCGCGCGCTTTGCGTCGGCCGGCGAGTTTTCCCGGGCGATCACGGCGGTGGTCGTTCCCGCCCCGTTTGCTGCTCCCGCTCCGTTCCTCGCCTGCGCCAGCGCGCCGCCGCCCGCCGCGATCGCAGCGCCGCCGCGTGCGCGCAATATTTGGGGCGCCGAACTGCTGAACGGGCTCGAACGCGCCCTTGCGACCGCCATCGGACCGGTCGCCTCGCTCGCCGTCAAGCAGGCGTCGCGGGCGACCGACGATTTCGACGCGCTGTGCGCAACCCTGGCGGGCCACATCGACCGCGAGGACGAACGTCGCCGGTTTTTGCAGTCGGGCAGGCAGCTGGCGGTGCGGCTGCCTGACCAGACTTCGGCACCGGGGCTGAGATCGGTTGGCGGCACCGGCGCTCCCGCCGTTGCACCATTGCCGCCGCTCGCCACCCTTGCCGAGATCGAACAGCAGCTGACCCGCGTCATCGGGCCGATCGCGCGGCTCGTCATCAAGCGGCACCTGCGGAGCTTCGAGACCTTGCCGAGGCTCTATCAGGCTCTCGCCGCGGAGATTCCCGACGAGCGCGACCGTGCGGCCTTTCTCGGTTCCGTGAGATAACCGCAGATGATCGACCATCGCCGACGGGTGGGATGTAGCAACCGGATGCCGCGACCAACGGTTTTGATCCGCCTGGCGGCTGGTGCCTTTGTGGCACTGTTCGCCGCCCTCGTGCCGGCGGCGGCCGGGGCGCCGACGGTGGCAACGGCGACCTCGGCAACGGCGACTGCGGGTAATGCGGCGGCAGCCCCGGGGAATCGGGTGGCGGCGACCCCGGCGCTGGTTCGTCAGGTGCAGTTCCTGTTGTCCAGCATCGGGATCGACCCCGGACCGATCGACGGCGTGCCGCGCCAATTGACCAACGCCGCCGTCCATAAATTCGAGCAGCAGGCCGGCTTGCCGCTCGCGGATCTGGTCAGCAGCGGCCAGATTTCGACGGCACTTCTCGACCGCCTGCGCAAGGCGGCCGCGGGCGTCCTGCTGGGTACGCCGCAACCGCCGGCGGCGTCCGCCCCCTCATCCGCACCCCCGCCGGCCGCGACAGCGCCCGCCCCGGCTGCGCCGCCGCCGGCGGCCGCCGTGGCGCCGCCGGCCGCCGACCGTTTCGCCGCCTGCCCCTATGCAGCGGCGGATTTTCTGATCGGCGGCAAGCAATATACGCCCGATTCATTTCTGCAGACCGGGTTCGACGGATCGCTCGAAAATGCGGTGCCCAGCCTCAGGGACCGGCTGCAGGAAGCGCGCGAGGTGGCGCAGGAGATCGGCGGTCCGGCGCTCAAAGAGGTGCAGCGGCAGGCGCGGGTGCTGAGCTATTTCGAGTGCCGGCTCAAGATCGCGCAGGGCACCGCGGCCAAGAATTGATTTCCCTGCCAGAATTGATCCCTGCCAGAATTGATCCCTGCCAGAATTGATCCCTGCCAGAATTGATTCCCGATGGAGGAAGAGCCATGCCGATGCATGTCGTCAACGGGGCGTTGTTGGTCTGCACGCAAGGTGCGGCACCCTCGGCCCTGGTCGTGCTGGCGGAGCACCGCGAGCAGATTGAAGAGCAGTTTGCGGCCAACATCATGGACCACATTCCGCTGGCCAACATTCTACCGTTCGGCGCCTGCGTGGCTCTCGAAGGGCCGTGCGTTCCGGCGACCGTGGTGCCGTGGACGCCGGGTTCGCCAAACGTGATCCTCGACGAAGAACCGGCGCTCGACGACACGTCGATCCTCACATGCCTGGTCGGCGGCATCATCACGGTGGTCGATCCGGGCCAGACGACAACCGAGATCCCGTGACCTCCCGGCTCAGGCGAGAACGCGCGGAAAGGTGTCGGTGCGCTTGAAGATTTGCAGCCCGGTCGTCGGGAAGCGCTGCGACACGCGGCGCACGCTGCGCCGGGTGTCGCGCGTGGTGATAACGAACAATTCGGGCGCATAATCGGTCGGGCTCGCGACTAGGCCGTCGACACCGGCGAGCCAGTAACCGATCATAAACACCAGCCCTTTGATATCGACGACCTGATATTTCCGCAATGTCAGGTCGGGAAAATAGGGGCTCGTTTCGGCGAGCGGCAGGGGGATCTCGATCCGTCCCTCGATGCGCCCGCCCGCCGGCAGGCGGCGGGCCAGCGGCAGGACGGGGAGGACAATCCGCCGGTCGGTCGGCAAGGGTGCGGCGAATTTGCCGACAATGGCGTCACCGTCCTCGCCGAGGATCGCGACGACTGCCTGCTCGTCCGCGCGCATCGCACCGCTCGCCGGGTCATAGCCGGGCGCGGCGTGCATCGCATAGACATCGGTATTGCCGCGATTTTCGAGCGTAAACGGGAACAGCAGCGCGCCGCCGATTTTCGACGGCTGGCAATTGAGCCGCAGGTCGGCGGCGGGCGGGGCGCCGCTGGTCGCCGCGGCGCTCATATGCCGTCGCCCCAATCGGGCCGGCCGGGATCGCTTGTTCCGGCAGCATTCCGGTTGGCTTGGCGCAACATCAGCAGCAGCACGTCCGCGCTCGCCGGCAGGCCCCACTCGCCGTGCGGCGGCCAGTCGGCCGGATCGTAGACGAGCGTGCTGCCGGCGCCGGTGCCGCGCCGGCTGCCACCGTCCCCGACGTGGTCGATCGCGATGCCGGCGGGCGTGGCCGCGGCCAGATCGTCGGGCAGGACCCATGCATTGCGCGGCTCGGTCGGCGTAACGGGCTTAGTGATAATGAGCTTGCGGCCGAGCGCATCGCCCTCCCGTAGGACGGCTTCGCCAGCGGCGCCGTGGACAATCCGGCCGAGATCGGCAACGACGCCGGCGACAAAACGCATATCGCCGCCGGCAACCGCAATTCGGCCGGCGCCGATCGCGAAGCTGCCGTCGGCCGTGCGGAATACCCGGATTGCCTCGCCCGGTCGCGCGGTGAGGTTCGGCAGGATCGAGTTCGCCATCGCTGACCGCTCAATCGGGCGGGGTCAGCGTGTCGCCGGGATCGGCCGCGGTCGGTTCTTGCGGTGCGTCCACCTGCGGCATGATCGGCGGCGACGGTTCGGGACCGGCCGAATTGATCAGCACCATCGGCGCGGTGATGGCGATTGCGGCGGGTGTGATCACGATCGAGCTCTCGCCGACCACGAGCGAGATGTTTGTCGTCGCATTCAAGACGATCGTGCCGTCGATACCATTCGCGTCGATCGTTACCTGGCCGCCGGCGGAGGTGCTCCAATTGCCGCCGATCTTCTGGTTCGCATCCTTCTTGACCTCGATTTCTTCATTCTGCTCGAGCAGAGTGAAGCGATTGCCGGACTGCGGCGAAAATTCCGGATCGCCGACGTGCAGATAGTAATGGCGATAGACCTTGGCGATGTAGTCGCCGCTGATCTCCGCCGGGTCTGTCTTTTTGCCGCCGACGGTCAGATGGCGGTCGGAACCGATGCTCTCATAGCGCTTGTCGAAGGCGGTGATGTCGAGGCGGTGCTGGGCGCGGATCAGATATTGCTCTTTGTCGCGCTGCTGAAGCGCAGCAGATGGAACCGCGCGGGCAACGCCGTGCCATCCGGTTTGGTCGTCGGCATGCTCCAGGTCTTGATGCCGCTGAGCGGCGGGTCGGATTTGACGGTATTTGGCAAGTCGGTCAGCTTGTCGAGTTGCGTGTCCTTCACTGAGGGATCGGGGAAGGGCAGATTGGTGGTGGTGCGGTCGGCGTTGTAGAGCCGCCCGGTGATCACCGGGCGCTCGGGATCCCCATCGAGAAAATCGACCAGCACCTCCTGGCCGATCCGCGGCAGAAACTGGATGCCGTAATGCCGCCCGGCCCAGCTTTCGACGACCCTGACCCAACAGGTGTTGCCGCCCGACGTCGTCGGCTTGTCCGGCTGCGCGAACGGAAACACCGGCGGCAGCTTGCTGTCGCCCTGCGGCGGTCCCGGATCCCACGGAAAGCGCACCCGCACGCGGCCGATCGCGTCGCAGTAAAGGTCCTGGTTCTTGGTGCTGACGCCGTCGGGACCGATCACGACCGCGGTATGCGGGCCGCGCGCGACCGGACGCGCGGCGAGCGGCAGCGGCAGATCGACGGGCGCCCTGGCCGGAACCGCGATCACGCCGACCGCGAATACTTGGATGTTCTTCTGGTCGAGGATCGCCTGCTTGAGATCGACACTGTATCCGAGCAGCGAAGATGCGGTACTGACCAATCCGCCGGCGGTCACGTCGAGTCCCGAGGCGGTGTTCGAACTCGGCCGTCCAATACAACTCTCCGGGGGCCGGCGGGTTCGACCGGTCGAGCGCCGGGCTGCGGTTGACCGCCGGATAGATTTTTGCCGCCGCCGCCCTGGTCGCCCAGAGCGAGGTCCGCAACAGTGCATTATTCGAATAGTCCAAGGCATCGGCTTCCAGAGATGATACTGCTTTGAATACAGAATCTCGTAATTCTCCAATAATATCGTTTGTTGGCAGGTTCATATAAGTATAATCATTGGAAGTTATCGACAACGCATCGACGATGAAATCGTGGTCGACGATATCATTAAATGATTTTTTTGTGTTGTCAGCAGGGTCGAAATTTTTATCTTTCTCGATGTGGAAATAATAACCGGAGGCAAAAGTGTTGTTCCTGGTGATGCAGGACAGGAGAAAGACCTCGGACTGGTTCTGCGACGCGGCGGTTTTGGCCGCCGCAGCAGCATCGGAAATCGGCGAAGAGCGGCTCGGCAAAGGCGGTGCTGCCGGCCCACTGCGTCTGTGCTGGGGCGCCGCCCTCCGCCTTGAGCAGATCTTCTGCCGGGTCGACCGCCCCATCCTTGTAATAGGGATGGGTCGGATCGAGATAATTGAAGCCACCGACCGCGACCCGGCGCTCCGGCGTGCGATATCGGCGCACCAGCTTGCCGATGTTGCCGATATCCGGATTGTCGTCGACGATGGTGACGTCGGTGTGGCCGACCACCGGGACTTTGCGGTCCCATTGCCCTTTCACGATCATCGTGCCGTTGAGAACCAGGCTTTCATCGCCCGGAGTATATCCAAAGTAATACCAGATGCCCAAGCGCGCCATGATCCGAAACATGAAATCGAGCGTGCTCTCACCGAACTGAACGCAATAATCCATCGACGGAAAGGGTTGCGGCGGACTGCTCAGGCTGGTGAGATCGACTTTTAGTTTTGGATAGCTCTTTTTTGCCTCGTCGCAGATGGCTTGAAGGATGTCGACGACGGTCTTGTTCTCGAACACGCGGTAGCAAATGTCGCGGCTCAATACCTTGACCCAAGGGACGATGCGCGCCCGATAGATGTGAAAGTCGCGAATATTGCCGAGCTGTGCCGGCAGCGCATGGGTGATGTCGATCCCGAGGATGTCCTCGAAGGTCTCGAACATCCCGGCGCGCTTGATGAAATCCTCGTCCTTGTCGGGTCGTGCGCCGATCGTCACGTGGGTGTCGATCAGCTTTATCGGATCGATCGGGGGCCGTGTCGCCCCCTCGGCGCCGCCGGCATCGCGCAACATGACGACGTCGTAGCCGAAGAGCCGCGAAATCCCCTCAACGCCGTCGATCTTGGCGAGCAGCAAAGGATCGCCCTCGAGCGCATTTTCCGACGCGTCCTCATTGAGGATCGTGTCGATGCGCAGAATGTGGTCCTGCTGGGAATAGCCGGCCATTGCAGCGTCCCTTGCTGGCGGTTCGGGTAGCGGTCCGGGGGTGGGGTCGCGGTAAGATCGACCATGCTGTCAAAATCGAATGCGCGCTCGCCGCGGCGCCGGCCGGCGACGCAATGCACGGGCCGCGGGAAAGCATCGCACTGCTCTTTCGGTCGCACAATCGTCGAAACTCGGCGGTCTTAACTCGGCGCACGCCGCGCCGATCCTATACCGCGAAAAAGCGATCGGGAAATCGTGCGCGACCGCGGCAGGCGACCGCGGCCAACGTCGATCCGAAAACCCGGATTTTCGTTTTTGCGCGATCCATCCCGCGCCGGCGGACCTGCAGCTCTATGTCCCGGGCTCAACTCTTTTTAACTTCTTCTCGGCTGGTTTTTTCGGCTATTCTGCGTTCAACGAGCACCGGGCTCGACTTGGTGCAGGAATTGCCGATGACCTTGACGTTGACGATGTTGCGTTGTCCCGATGCGGTAGTGCCTGAGACGCGCAGCGTGGCGGGCGGCGAGTTCTCGATCGGGCGCGGCCCGGAGAACGACTGGGTGTTGCCCGATTCGGAGCGCTTTCTGTCGAAGCAGCATTGCGTGCTGGCGTTTCGCGCCGGCCTCTGGCAGGTCAGCGACCTGTCGACAAACGGGACCTTTTTGAACCACGACGGCGAGCCGATCGGGCGGGTCGAGCCGCGCGCGCTGCGCGACGGCGACCGGCTTCGGCTCGGCGCGTACGAGATCGAGGCGAGCCTCGCCATGCCCGCCGAAGCGCCGTACCGGGCCGCACCTGCCGCGCTCGATCCGTTTGCGCCGGCGCCGTTCGAGCCCGATCCGCTACTGCGGCAGCACCCTGATCCCGACCCGTTTGCCGCCGGGCTCGGCTCGCCCGCGATCAACCTCCCGGCCGACTACGATCCGCTCGCCCCTGAACCGGCCGAAACGCCATTTGTCGGCCCGACCCAATCGGACCATTCGCCGCATCTCGAGGACGCGTTTGCGGCTCCGATCGCGCGGGCCGTGCTGCCCGAAGACTGGGACCGCGACCTCGATCCGCCGCCGGCTGCTGCAGCACCGCCGCGCGCCGCAAGCGCGGCGGGGCCGTCGCAACCGCCGCGTGCCGCGGTCGACTTGCCTCTGCCACAGGCCGCCCCGCCGGCGGCCGCCGCGATGCCGGCGGAGCCCCCCTTCCCGGCGCCATCGGCGCCCGAGGCCTCGCTCGCCGCCTTTCTGCACGGCGCCGGGCTTGGCGATGTCCGGCTGGCCGATCCGACGGCGACGATGGAAATGCTCGGCGCCACGTTTCGGACCTTCGTCAGCGGGTTGCGCGAGACGATGATCGCGCGCGCCGCGGTCAAGAGCGAGATGCGCATCGAGGCGACGCAGATCCGGAGCGGCGGCAACAATCCGCTCAAATTTGCGGCCGATGATAACGATGCCCTCGTGGCCTTGATCGGCGCCGGCCGCCGCACCGAGATGGGCCCGGTCGCGGCGGTCAACGACGCGCTGCGCGATCTGCGCTTGCACGAGCTGGCCACCATCGCCGCGATGCAATCGGCGGTGCGCAGCCTGCTCGCCGAATTCGACCCACAGAAGCTCCGCCTGGCGGCCGAGCGCGGCGGGTTCGAGCTCGTCGCGATGCAGAAAAAGGCAAGCGCCTGGGATCGGTTCGAAGCGCTGCACGGTACGGTCACCGCGGCGCTGTCCGACAATTTCGACAGCGTTTTCGGCAGGGCCTTCGCCCGCGCCTACGAAAGAGCGCTCGCCGAGGCGTCAGTGAAAGATTAGGCCGGCGCAGGGAAAGGCTGGGGGCGCCATGACATGGACCAACCGGGTCGTCTGGCAGGAAGGCATGTTCCTGCGGGCGCAGCATTTCCAACAGCAGGACCGCTGGCTGGAGACGCTGGTGCGGGCCCGCACGGCGCCGCTACGACCTTATCCGTGGGGCATCGTCGACATGGCGATCGACCGTGACCTGCTGACGACCGGGCGATTTGCCGTGACCTCGGCGACCGGCGTGTTCGAAGACGGGACGCCGTTTGCCCTGCCGGGCGAGGCCGACCATCCAGCGCCGATCGATCTCCCGGAGAATACGCGCAACGCGCTCGTTTTCCTTGCGACGCCGATGCGCCAGCCGGGGGCCGTCGAGATCGGCGGCGACCCCGGCAATGGTGCCGAGGGCCGTTACGTCTTGCACGAATTCGAGGCCTATGACACCCACTCCGCCTCGCCACAGCCGGCGCCGTTGCAGGTCGCGCGCCTGCGGTTGCGCTACATGCTGGAAAGCGAGGAGCGGGCCGGTTATCTGACTGCATCGGCCTCGCTCGCATCGTCGAGGTCGGCGCCGACCGCCGCGTCGGTGCTCGACGAGCACTGGATCCCGCCGGCGCTCGTCTGCTCGGCCGCCGTGCCGCTCAGCGGCCTGATCGCCGAGTTTTCCGGCATGCTGAACCAGCGCGGCGATGCGCTCGCCGCACGCCTGACGGCGCCGGGAGCGCGCGGCGTTGCCGAGGTCGCCGATTTCCTGCTGCTGCAATCGATCAATCGCTGGCAGAAGCTGCTGGCGCATTGGGCCGACGCCGGGAACGTGCATCCCGCGGACCTGTATTCCGCGCTCGTTCAGATGGCTGGCGAGTTCGCCACCTTCACCGAGGTGACGCGGCGCCCCAACGCCTATCCCGCCTACCGCCACGAGGATCTGCAGCGCAGCTTCGCCCCGGTCGTCGCCGATCTGCGCCGGTCGCTGTCGGCGGTGCTGGAGCAGACCGCGATCGCGATCCCATTGCAGGAGCGGCGCTACGGCGTGCGCGTCGGCCCGATCACCGATCGCTCGGTGCTGCGCGCCGCGAGCTTTGTTCTCGTCGTGCAGGCCGAGATGCCGACCGAGAACCTGCGCCGGCTGTTCCCAAGCCAGGTCAAGATCGGCGCTGTCGAGCAGATCCGCGATCTCGTCAACGTCGCCATTCCCGGCATTACGGTACGGCCGCTGCCGGTGGCGCCGCGGCAGATCCCGTTTTATGCCGGGGCCTCTTATTTCGAGCTCGACCGCAACAGCCCGCATTGGCAGCAGATGCAGTCTTCGGGCGGCTTCGCGATCCACGTTTCGGGCGATTTTCCGAATCTGCAACTGGAACTGTGGGCGATCCGGAGCTGACGCCGGGCATGAGCGACAACCCGTTCTCCGAGCCGGACGACAGCGACCGGACGATCATCCGTCCGGCTCCCGGCGGGCGCCTCCCGGCAGCACCCGTGCCACAGCCACTCGCGCCGCCGCAATTCGAGCCGGCGCCGCCGCGCGCAGGCGTCCCCGCCGCGGCGGATGACGGGGCCGAAGGTGTCGCGAGCGCGGTCAGCCCGCTGGTCGCAGCAGCGGCGCCGCTGCTGCAGTTGCTCGCCCGGTTGCGCAACACCGCCGGGCAGCCCGATCCGGGCGATTTGCGCGAGCGGGCGGTGCAGGCCGTGCGCGCCTTCGAACAGCAGGCGCGCGACGCCGGCGTGCCGCTCGACCTCTTACGCCCGGCGCACTACGCGTTGTGCGCCAGCCTCGACGATGTGGTGCTGAGCACGCCATGGGGCAGCACCGGGATCTGGGACGCGCGCTCGCTGGTTTCGAGCTTTCATCAGGAGGTGCGCAGCGGCGAGCGCTTTTTCAATCTGCTCGACCAGATGCGGCAGAACCCCGGCAAATTCCTGCCGGTCGTCGAACTGATGTATCTGTGCATGTCGCTCGGCTTCCAGGGGCGCTACCGGCTCTCGCCGCGCGGTCCGGCCGAACTCGACCGGCTGCGCGAAGAGACCTATGCGCTGATCGTCCGCCAGCGCCAGACCGCCGAGCCCGATTTGTCGCCGCATTGGCGAGGCGTCGCCGCACCCTATCGCGGCCCGCGGCCGACGGTCCCGGTCTGGGTCGCCGCGAGCGCCGCGCTTGCCCTGTTGGCCGCGCTTTTCCTCTGGTTTTCCGCGTCGCTCAACGCCGGTTCCGACGCGCTCTTCGCACGCTTGTTGCAGGCGCCGCCCGATCACATGCCGAGGATTTCCCGCGCCGCTCCGGTGGCGCCGCCGCCCCCGCCACCGGTCTTGCCGGCGGCCGAGCCGCTGTGCACGCTGCTCCAGCCCGAGGTCGCGCAAGGGCTGGTGAGCGTGCTGTGCACGCCGCCGACGCCGGTCATCCGGATCCGCAACGCCGGCATGTTTGCCTCGGGCAGCGCCACGCTCGATCCCCGTTACATCCCGCTCTTGCAGCGCGTCGGCGCGGCGCTCAAGCGCGAGCCGGGCGCGGTTCAAATCATCGGCTATACTGACAATCAGCCGATCCATACCGTGCAGTTCCCGTCCAATTTCAAGCTGTCGGCGGCGCGGGCGCAGGCGGCGGCGGCGATCATCGCGGGCGCGATCGGCGACCCCCGGCGCGTCTCTGCCGAAGGCCGAGGCGAGGCTGATCCGCTCAACGCCAACACGACGCCGGATCAGCGGGCCGAGAACCGGCGCATCGAAATCGTGCTGCATCAGCCGGGCTGAACGTGCGCGGCCTCTTCGCCTCCATCGCGTCGCGCTGGCTGCTGAGCTTCGCCGGTACCGCGCTCCTCGCCGTCCTCGTCTGGTTCTTCGGCCCGTTTATTTCGGTCTTGGAAAGCTGGGGCGTCCGGCTCGCGCTCGTCCTCTTGATGGCGGCGCTGTGGGCTGGGATCAACCTGGTGCTCGATTTCCGCCGCCACGGCCGCGGCGCGGCCCTCGCCGAGGGTGTCGTCGCGGCGGCACCCGACCCGGCCGCGCTGGCCTCGGCCGAGGAGGCGGCGGCGCTGCGCGACCGGCTCGCCGCGGCGCTCGCCCTGCTGCGCAAGGCGCGCGGCGCGCGCAACTATCTCTACGAAGAGCCGTGGTATGCGATCATCGGCCCGCCCGGCGCCGGCAAGACGACGGCTCTGCTGAATGCCGGACTGCGCTTTCCGCTCGCCGCCGAAATGGGGCAAGGGCCGGTCGCCGGCATCGGCGGCACCCGGCTCTGCGACTGGTGGTTTACCGAGGACGCGGTGCTGATCGACACTGCCGGCCGCTACACCACCCAGGATTCCGACACCGCGATCGACCGCGCCGGCTGGCTCGCCTTTCTCGACCTCTTGAAGCGCACGCGGCCGCGCCAGCCGCTGAACGGCATCCTCGTCGCGATCCCGGTGACGGCGCTCGCCGGCGCCGGCGAGGAATGGCGGGCGCATGCGCGCGCCGTCCGCCAGCGCGTGCGCGAGATCGGCGACCGGCTGGCACTGCGTCTGCCGATCTATGTCCTCTTTACCAAAGCAGACCTGATTGCCGGCTTCACCGAGTTCTTCGACGATCTCGACCGCGACCGGCGCGGGCAGATTTGGGGCGCCACTTTCCCGCTCGTCCGCAACGAGGCCGGCCCGGTCGCCGGCTTTACCGACGAATTCCGGACCTTGATCGAGCGCCTCGACACCAGACTTTTCGACCGGTTGCAGACCGAGCGCAGCCCCGAACGGCGCGGGCCGATCGCCGGGTTCAGCGCGCAATGCGCGAGCCTCGCGGGGCCGATCGGCGGCTTTCTGCAAGACGCCTTTGGCGGCTCACGCCTCGACCCGGCGCCGCTCCTACGCGGCTTTTATTTCTGTTCGGGGACGCAGGAAGGGACGCCGTTCGATCGCCTGACCGGGGTTCTCGCGCGCCGTTTCGGCATCGACCAGCGGCGTGCGCTGGCATTGCGTGCGGTCGAGGGGCGCAGCTATTTCCTGACCCGCCTCGTCAAAGACGTGATTTTCGGCGAGGCGATGCTGGGCTCGGAAAAGCCCGGCGCCGCTCGCCGCCGGGTGCTGCTGCGGGCCGGGGCGTTTGTGCTCGCCGGCCTCGTCGTGCTGGCCGGTGCCGCCCTGATGTGGCAAAGCCGCGAAGCGAATTTACGGCAGATCGCCGAGCTCGACACGGCGCTTGCGGCCTATCGGAAAACCGCCGCCGGGCTGCCGCTCGACCCGGTCGCCGACGCCGACCTGCCGCGCATCGTGCCGCTCCTCGACCAGGCGCGCGCCCTGCCCGACGGCTACGACCATCCGGCGCCGGGCGGTACGGTCCAGCTTGGCCTGTCGCAGGAGGCAAAGCTCGCGGCCGGGGCGCGCACGGTCTATCGCCATGCGCTCGAATGGGTGTTGCTGCCCCGATTGATCTGGCGGCTCGAAGCGCAGCTGCATGGCAGCCTCGACCGCCCCGACTTTCTCTATGAGGCGACCCGCATCTACCTGATGCTGGGCTCGGCCGGTCCGCTCGACCGCGACCTGGTGCGGACCTGGATGACGCTCGATTGGGAGACGCTCTATCCGGGCCCCGCCATGGCGCCATTGCGGCGCGACCTTGCCCGGCATCTCGACGCGCTGCTGCAAAACCCGCTGCCGCCGATTTCGCTCGACGGTGCGCTCGTTGCCGCGGCGCGCGCGACCTTCAGCCGGGTGCCGCTCGCCAATCGCATCTATTCGCGGATCGCCGCGTCGCGTGCCGCAGCGCAGCTGCCGCCGTGGCAACCGGCCGAGGCGCTCGGTCCGGGCGGCGGGCGGTTTTTTGTGCGCGGTTCGGGCAAGTCGCTGACCGACGGCATCGCCGGCTTCTACACCGTCGACGGTTTCTACCGGGTGCTGCTGCCGGCGCTCGGCGACATCACCAACGAGGTGACGCGCGAAAGCTGGGTGCTCGGCAAGAGCGCCGAGGTCGCCCCCGACAGCACCCAGGCGACGGCGCTCGAAAATCAGGTGATTGCGGAATACGAGACGAACTACGCCAAGGCGTGGGATGCGATGCTGGCCGGCCTCGACATCGTGCCGCCGCGTACCGCCGAGCAGGCGGCGCAGGACCTCTATGTCCTGGGCTCGCCACAATCGCCGATCCGCGATCTGTTGAAGTCGGTCGCTCGCCAGCTGACCCTGTCGCAACCGCCGGCGTCGCCTGCCGCCGCCGCGGCGAATGCGGCTGGCGCGGCGGCGAACGCGGCCGGCGTGGCGGGGACCGGGCCGCGCGCATCCGGCACGGCGGCACGGCTCAAGACCCTGCTCGGGACGCAAAATGCCGGGCCGCCGCCGGCGCCTCCCGGCAAGGAGATCGACGACCGCTATCGGGCGTTGCGCGATTTTGTCGGCAGTGGTCCCGGCGCGCCGATCGATCAGGCATTGCAGGCGATCAGCGCATTGCAGCAGCAGATGGCGAAGCTCGCCGCCGCGGCTCCGGGTGCTGCGCCGGCGCCGCCTTCCGGCGAGGATCCGATCCTGACGCTGCGCGCCGAAGCGTCGCGCGACCCGCAACCGGTCGCGCGTTGGCTCGCCGCTCTGGCGACCACCGGCGAGGCGCTGCGCGGCGGCGGCGCGCGGCAACAGGCGGCTCTCGCCTTCAACAGCAGCGGCGGCCCCGCCGAATTGTGCCGGAAAGCGGTCGCCGGACGGTACCCGTTCGTGCCGGGTTCGCCGAACGATATCCCGCTTGAGGATTTCGCGCGGCTGTTCGCGCCGGGCGGCCTGCTCGACAGTTTCTTCAACACGCAGCTGCGCCCCTATGTCGTTACCAGCGGCGCAACCTGGCACACGCAAGCGGTCGACGGCGTGCCGGCGCCGGTTTCGCCGGAGCAGCTCGCCCGTTTTCAGCGCGCTGCCGTGATCCGCGACCTGTTCTTCGGCGCCGGCGGGACCACGCCGTCGGTGCGCTTCGACATCACGCCGCTGTCGCTCGACGCCGGGGCAAAACAGGTGACCCTCCAGCTCGGCGGCACCTCGATCAGCAACGCGCATGGCGCGGCGCAGGCAACCGAAATCGTTTGGCCGGGGCCGAACGGCGTGCAGAACGTACAGCTGACCTTCGACCCACCGCCGGCCGGCGGCAGTGCTGCGCTGTCGGCAACCGGACCTTGGGCGCTGTTCCGGCTGTTCGGCCAAGGCAGCTTGCAGCGTGCGGGCTCGGCCGAGCGCTACACACTGTCGTTCCAGCGCGGCGACCGGCAAGCGAGTTTTGAGATCCTCGCGGGCTCGGTGCTCAACCCGTTCGCGCCGGGCATCTTGAGCGGGTTCCAGTGTCCGCAACTCTGAGCGGTGCCGCCGGCATATTGCCGCGGTTCACCGCGGCGGGTTTTTGCGGCAAAATCCCGGCGCGCGGCGATTTTGTCCGAGCCGGCCTGCCGCGTTCGTTCATGGACCCGTGGGACGACTGGATGCAGCGCGTGCTGGCGGCGAGCCGCGAGCAGCTCGGTGAAGCCTGGAGCCCGGCCTGGCTCGAAGCGCCGGTCTGGCGTTTTGCCCTGATGCCGGGGCTGTGCGGGCCCGCAGCGGTCATCGGCCTGTGGCTGCCGAGCGTCGATCGGGCCGGCCGCTATTTTCCGCTGACCTTGACCGCAGTAGCGGCGGCCGTCGATTTGCCGGAGCTGATCGAGCAGGCGGGCGGGTTTCTCGCCGCGGCGGAGGCCGCCGGCCGCGATGCGCTGGCGGACGATCTCGCCCCCGAAGCCCTCGCCACCCGCCTCGCCGCGGCGGCAGCCCTACCCGATGCGGCGCCGGGGACCGAGCCGCCCGAGGGCCCGGCATCCGGATGGTGGTGGACCGCGGGCGCGCCGCGCGTGCGGGCCGCTGCCTTTGCCTGCGACGCGCTGCCGGATGCGGCGCGGTTCGCCGCGATGCTCGACGACGGGGCGGCAGCGCCATGACCGCCACGCCGATCGCGACCAGCATCATGGCGGCGGGGCCGTTCCGCTCCTCGGCCGCGAGCCATACCAGCGCCGCGCGCCAGCGCAACGAGGACAGCTTTGTCAACCGCCCCGATCTCGGTCTCTGGGCGGTCGCCGACGGCGCCGGCGGCCACCAGGCCGGCGATGTTGCGGCGCGGCTCATTGCCGACGCGCTGGAGGTGGTGCCGGCCGGGCTCGGCGCCGCCCAGCTCTTGGCGGAAGTGCGCCAGCGGCTCGCCGAGGCGCATCGCGCGATGCAGCGCGAAGCGGTGCAGCGCGGTGCGGTGACCGGTCTCGGCTCGACGATCGTCGTGTTGTTGGCGCGCGATGCGCATTACGCCTGCCTGTGGGCCGGCAATTCGCGGGCCTATCTGATGCGCGCGGGCGAATTGCGCCAGCTGACGCATGACCACAGCTTGGTCCAGCAGCTGCTCGACAGCGGCGCCATCGGCCCGGCCGAGGCCGCGCATCATCCGCAGCGCAATATCATCACCCGCGCCCTCGGCGGCCCCGACGAAGCGGCGGAGCTCGACAAGGTGACCGACCGGCTGCGGCCCGGCGACCGGTTTTTGTTGTGCAGCGACGGGCTCTCCAAGACCGTGCCGGAGGAGGAGTTGTGCCGGGTGATGGCGGAGACCGGTGATGAGATGGCCGCGCGCCTCGTCGCTGCCGCTCTCGACCGGCAGGCCAACGACAACGTCACCGCCGTCGCGGTCGAGCTGTTGGCCGAGGGCAGTGATACGCCGAAACGAGGATAAAGCAGGGCTCCGGCGGCGCGGCGTCCTTGGATGACTGCGCCCGGCGACCCACGCTGGCCTCAGCGACAGTCGGCTTCGACAACCGACCGTTGAAGCCCGCGCTACAGCCGTGTATTCTCACAATCCGCAAGCGTTCGCTCAATGCATCGAAAAATGAGCGGGACGCCGCCGGCCTGTTTCGCAACCGCGCGGACGGAGAGAGCCCATGTCGGGAGCAGCCTGGACTACAGCAGGAGCAGCAGCGAGACCAGTTGGACCCGGCCTCGCCCCACCCGGACCACATATGGAAGATTGGACCGCGGGGCCGGCTCCTTGGTTGAATGCGATCAAATACGGCGCCGGGGTCGCATCCGGCGTCGTGGGCGCGGCCGCACCGGCCGCGGGTCCGTATGGTGCTATCGTGGCGACCGGTGTCGGCATGATTGTCGGCACGATATCCGACGGGATCGATGCCTACGACACGCAGAAGGTCGTCGCGGCGCTAAAAAGGCTTCGCGCTCTGATGCTCGGGAACCTTTTCCGGAGCACTGGAGCTGCTAACGATCCTGACTATCAGGCTCTCCTTCAAGTGCTGGACGTGGCATTAGAGAAGAAGGAGCGCCACAGAGACATCGCCATCGGCCAAGCGGCAACTCTGCAAGTCGGCAGGATCGGTGTGGCGGCCTATCGCGCCGGACGCGCCATACAGAAAAAGATCAGTGGCACGAAAGGAGTCGGCCGAGAAGAGGCGGCGGCGACGCTGATGAGGCTCAGGGATCAAAACGGCTGGGCCGGCGAAGTCGCGAGGGAGATCGTCAAGGTTCTCTGCAAGAAGAGCTTTGACGATCTCCTGAAATCGTCGATAAAAGAGTCACTCAGGAGTTGAACGAGAGCACGATCGGCTCAAGCTGAAACCGCTCTCTCTTCGGGGAGGCAGGCGAACAGCCGGGCTGAACCCGGCCAGGGCGGCAGGAGGGTCCTTGCCGCCGCCAGACCGTCGCCGTCAGATCGTCTTCATCTGGGTCAGGTCGTAGCCGACGGTCTCGGGGCTGCCGGCGATGTCGGGGTCGAGTCCCTTGAAGGTCTTTGAAATCTTGGTGAAGTTCAGTGATATGCTCTCCTGCGGCATTTCGCCGCCGCTCGACATCGAATAACCGCTCACGCCGCAATCGGTCAGCTCAAAGGTGAGAAAGGTATCGACCTCTCCTTTGGTCGTGGTGGTGAATTTGATGGTGACCTTGTTGTCGAGCTTGCCGGCAACCAATTCGAGAAAGAGCTTCGGCGAAGCAACATCGGTCAGTTTCGCCACGGTGACTTCGCTCAGCGACGGCTCACTATGCTCGCGCGAGGTCGAGCCGCGCGCCGCGCTGCCGATGGCCCGTCCGGAGCCCCATTGGAATGAATTCAACTCGATCCATTTCTCGAAGCCTTTGGTCGTCACCGGACCGTTGATCGAGCCGTATTTCATGTAGATTGCCACCGCAGTTCCCCTTTCGATAGCAATTGGCTAATTGAGAGCGTAGCAGAACTTGCCGATCGGGTCCATGCCGACATGGACGCGGCCGATCGGCCGGCCCTCGGCGAGCCGCGCCAAGACCTCGGCCGACAATTCCGGCAACAGGCTGCCCGACAGGATCTTTTCGATGTTGCGCGCGCCCGAGCCGGTCTCGGTGCAGCGCGCGGCGATCGCCTCGACGAGTGCCGGATCATGCTCGAATTGGGCGCGATAGCTGTCGAAGACCCGGCTGCGGATGCGCCCCAATTGCAACGCAACGATCTGCCGAATCACCTGGTCCGACAACGGCAGATACGGCACCAGCCGGACCCGGCCGAGAAAGGCCGGCTTGAAGTATTTCAGCAATTCGGGACCGAGCGCCTCGGCGAGCCCGGCCGCGTCGGGCGCCGTCTCGGGATCGGCGATAGAGCTTGTCGATCAGCTCGGTGCCGGCGTTCGAGGTCATGATGATGACGGTGTTCTTGAAGTCGATGTCGCGGCCTTCGCCGTCGCGCATCATGCCCTTGTCGAACACCTGGTAGAACACGTCCTGCACGCCCGGATGCGCCTTTTCCATCTCGTCGAGCAGGATCACCGAATAGGGCCGGCGCCGCACCGCCTCGGTCAGCACCCCGCCCTCGCCATAGCCGATATAGCCGGGCGGGCTGCCCATCAGCAGGCTGACCTTATGTTCTTCCTTGAACTCGCTCATATTGATGACAGTCAAATTCTGCTCGCCGCCATAAAGGAGGTCGGCCAAGGTCAGCGCCGTCTCGGTCTTGCCGGTGCCGGACTGGCCGACGAGCAGAAAGACGCCGATCGGCTTGCGCGGATCGGTCAAGCCGGCGCGCGAGGTGACGGATCGCCTGCGCCACCGCGGCGAGCGCCTGCGGCTGGCCGATCATCCGCCGTTCCATCGCCTCCTTGAAATGCAGCACGGTGCGGATCTCGTCCGACTGCATGCGGCCGGCCGGAATGCCGGTCCAGCCCTCGACGATCTCGGCAACCGCCTGCCCATCGACGACCGGGAAGATCAGCGGCCGCTCGCCTTGGATGTCGCGCAAGGCGGCGCTTGCCTCGGCGAGACGCGCGCGCGCTTCGTCCCCGTCGGCGCCATTTGCGTCGGCGCCGCTCGCAGCGGGATTTTCGATCGCCTGCCGCGCCGCGGCGATCTCGGCGGCGAGCCGCTTTTCTTTCTCCCAGCGCAGGTTCAGTGCTTCGAGATCGGCCGCGGCCGCTTCGCGTTCTTCGACGAGTTCGGCCCGGCGCTCGGCGTGGTCGACCCCGGTCGCGGTCTCGCGGTCGATGATCGCGATCTCGGTGTCGATCAAGCCGAGCTGCCGCTGCCGGTCCTCGATCGCAGCCGGCACCGCAGACTGGCTCATCGCCACCCGCGCGCAGGCGGTGTCGATCAGCGACACCGCCTTGTCGGGCAATTGCCGGCTCGGGATGTAGCGGGCCGACAGTCGCACCGCTTCGCGTGAGGGCTTCGTCGAGGATGCGCACCTTGTGGTGTTCCTCGAGCGTGCCGACGAGGCCGCGGATCATCGCCACTGCCGTCGCCTCGCCCGGCTCCTCGATCTTGACGACCTGGAAGCGGCGCGTCAGCGCTGCGTCGGTTTCGAAATATTTCTTGTATTCGGCCCAAGTCGTGGCGGCGATCGTGCGCAATTCGCCGCGCGCCAGCGCCGGCTTCAGCAGGTTGGCGGCGTCGCCCTGGCCGGCGGCACCGCCGGCGCCGATGAGGGTATGGGCTTCGTCGATGAACAGGATGATCGGATGCGGGCTCGCCCTTACTTCCTCGATCACCGATTTGAGCCGGTTCTCGAACTCGCCGCGCACCCCGGCGCCGGCCTGCAACAGGCCGAGATCGAGAGTGCGCACCGTGACCTCGCGCAACGAGGGCGGCACGTCGCCCTGCGCCACCCGCGCGGCAAAGCCCTCGACGACCGCGGTCTTGCCGACCCCGGCCTCGCCGGTCAGGATCGGGTTGTTCTGACGCCGTCGGGTCAGGATGTCGACAATCTGGCGGATCTCGCCGTCGCGGCCGAGGATCGGGTCGATCTTGCCAGCCCGCGCCATCGCCGTCAGGTCGATCGTAAACTGGCCGAGCGCCCCCGACCCGGCCGATGCCGCCACGCCGCTGCCGGCCGGCGCGCCGGTATCCGCCGATGGCGCGGCGCTCGCGGCCTCGCTGCTGTTGGCGGTGACGGCGGCAAAGTCGCGCTTCAGCGCTTCGACCGGGATGCGCAACAGCTGGCCGGAGGCTTCGCGCGCGCGTCGCGCCAGGCTTTCATCGGCGAGCAGCGCCCACAGCAGATGGCCGGAGCGCAGTTTCGCTGCGTTGTGCTCGACCGAGGCGAGGAGCCAAGCCTGCTTGACGAGTTCGATGATGTCCGGCGACAGGCTCGGGGCCCGCGCATTGCCGGTCTTCATATGGTCGAGCGCACGGTTGAGATCGGCCGTCAGCCGGCCCTGGTCGATTTCGTAATGCCGCAGGATCGCCGCCACGTCGCCGTCGGCCGCATCGGCGAGCTTCAAGAGCCAGTGCTCGATCTCGACATTGTAATGGGTGCGCGACAAGGTGAGGCCCGCCGCCGCTTCCAGCGCGCGCCGGCACGGCTCGTTCAGCCGCCCGATCAGCGATTTCAGATCGATCGCCGCCATCCTGTGCCGTCCCCAGCGAAAAAGCTGCTATTTATCAAAGGCTAACTCTCGTGGCCCTGCTTGTCCAGATCCCGGTCTCGGCCTAATGGTCGCGCGACAAGTCGTTCTCGGATGAGCTGTGACCGAATAAGAAATGGTATGAGGGACCGCCCAGTGTCGTCAATGTCGAGACTGGGATATACAGCGGCGGCGGCATTGTCATGGCGGAAGTCCCGGAAGGCTTTGATCTCGCAGCGCTGCTGGCGCCGATTTCGGCCGAGGCGCCGGCGGGCGCCGATCTGCGAGAGGATGCCTCGCCACAATCGACCTATTTCCGGCTGCGCGACGCGCGCTCCGACGCCCGCGCCGCCGAGCGGGCCGCCGATGCCGGTGGCGGCGAAGGGGGCGTGCCGCAGGAATGGCGCACGATCCGCGAATTGGCGCTCGACGCGCTGGCAACGCAAAGCAAGGACATCGAAATCGCCGCCTGGCTGTGCGAGGCGATGTTGCGGCTCGACCGCCTTGCCGGTCTCGCGGCCGGGTTCCAGCTGCTCGCCGGAATCGCCGAGAATTTCTGGGACGTTTTTTTTCCGGCTGCCGACGAGGAAGGGCTCGCCGGCCGCCTCGCCGCCATTGCCGGGCTCAACGGCATGGGCCGCGAAGGGACGCTGATCCAGCCTTTGCGCCGCATCACACTGTTTCTTCGCCCCGACGGCGCGCCGTTCGAGTTCTGGCAATACGAGCAGTCGCGCGAACTCGCCGGCATCGGCGATGCAGCGCGCCGGCAACAGCGGCTCGACGCCGGCGTCGTGCCGTTCGAGACCGTCGAGAGCGAGGCGCGCGCCGCCGAACCGGCGCGGTTTGGCTCGTTGCGCGACACCAGCGCCGCAGCGGCCGCGGCTTGGCAGGCGCTCGGCGGCATCCTCGACGCGCGCGCCGGCGGTGAAGCTCCGGCAACCGGCCAGGTGCGCGACCTCTTGGGGCAAATCCGCGAGGCGGCCGAGCGCTGGGCGCCGCCGGCGGCGGATGCGGCGGTGCCGCCGCCCGCTCCGGCTGCGCCAGGCGACGCAGCGGGCGCCGCACCGGGGTCGGCGCCGCCGGGTCGCCTCGCGACGCGCGACGACGCGCTGCGTCTGTTGACCGAAATCGCCGAGTTCTTTCACCGTACCGAGCCGCATTCGCCCCTCGCCTACACCTTGCAGGAGGCGGCGCGGCGCGCGCGCCTGACCTGGCCCGAACTACTCGCCGAGATCGTACCCGATGCCGGCTCGCGCGCCGCGATCCTGTCGCGCCTCGGGATTCAGCCTCCGACCGAATAGCGGGCGCCGGCTGCCCCCACATGTTTCGCTTCGCGTTTTGTCGCGTTACGAGTAGAGTGATCCTTGCGAGTTGGCAGGGAGTGTGGGGCTATGGCCGAAAGCATTCATGAAAAGCTAAAGCGGGTCCGCAAGCCGCGCGTCCACATCACCTACGAAGTGGAGACGGAGGGCGCGGAAATATTGCGCGAGCTGCCCTTCGTCGTCGGCGTGATGGGGGATTTTTCCGGCGACCCGACGCAGCCGTTACGGCCATTGAGCGAACGCAAATTCGTCCAGGTCGACCGCGACAACTTCAACGACGTCATGGCGCGGATGACCCCCGGCCTCAATCTGCGGGTCGAGAACAAGCTCGCCGGCGACGGCAGCGAAATGGCGGTCGGCCTCAAATTCAATGCGATCGAGGATTTCGAGCCGGCCCGCGTCGCCGAGCAGGTGCCGGCGCTGAAGGCGCTGTTGGAGACGCGCAGCAAGTTGCGCGACCTGATGAGCAAGGTCGATCGCTCGGAGGAGTTGGAAGGTCTCCTCGAACAGATACTGACCAACGAGAACGAGCTTAAATCCCTGTCGGGCCAGCTCGGTCTCGAAAAGAAGGAGGGCTGAGCCTTGTCCGAGACGAAGCTCGCGCCGGAAGCCGGCGCGGTTACGACCGAAGCCCCGAACCTGCTCGAACAGGTCGTCGGCGCCACCCGGCAGACCGAGCCCGACCGCGCCCAGGAATTGGTCAAGACGCTGGTCGAAGAAGCTCTCGCCGGCACCGTCACCTTTGATCGCAACTTGTCGCGCACCTTCGAGCGGGCGATCGCGGCCATCGATCACAAGGTTTCCGAGCAGCTCAACGCGGTCATGCATCACCCGCGCTTTCTGCAGCTCGAAGGCTCGTGGCGCGGCCTCCACTATCTCGTCATGAACAGCGAGACCGGCACCAGCCTCAAGCTGCGCATCGCCAATATTTCAAAGCGCGAGCTCAACCGCGACCTGACGCGCGCGGTCGAATTCGATCAGAGCCAACTGTTCAAGCAGATCTATGAAAACGAGTTCGGCACGCCTGGCGGCGAACCCTACGGCGCGCTGATCGGCGACTATGAATGGACCAATCATCCCGACGACATCGAGACGTTGCGGCTGATGTCGAACGTCGCAGCCGGCGCCTTTGCACCGTTTATCTCGGGCGTCAGCGCCCACATGTTCGGGTTTCAGGACTGGACCGAATTGTCGCGGCCGCGCGATCTGGCCAAGATCTTCGAGACGCAGGAATATGCCAAATGGCGCAGCCTGCGCGACAGCGAGGACTCGCGTTTTCTCAATCTCGTCATGCCGCGCGTCATCGCCCGCCTGCCCTACGGCTCGGCGACAAAGCAGATCGACGAGTTCGCGTATGAAGAGGCGCCTTACGACGAAAGCGGCGCGGCGCGGCAGATGAACCATGACGAATATTGCTGGATGAACGCCGCCTATGTGCTCGGTGCGCGCCTCACCGACGCCTTTGCGCAAACCGCGTTCTGCGTCGCGATCCGCGGCGCCGAGGGCGGCGGCAAGGTCGAGAACTTGCCCTATCACGTCTTTACCTCGGACGACGGCGACCTCGACGCGCAATGCCCGAGCGAGATCGGCATCACCGATCGACGCGAATTCGAATTGTCGAATCTCGGCTTTCTGCCGCTCTGTCACTACAAGAACACCGACTACGCCGTGTTTTTCGGCGCCCAAAGCGTGCAAAAGCCAAAGAAATACGACCGGCCCGAGGCGACCGCGAATGCCGCGATTTCGGCGCGCTTGCCCTATCTGATGGCGACGAGCCGTTTTGCGCATTACCTCAAGGTCATGGCGCGCGACAAGATCGGCAGCTTCATGGAAGCAAGCGATGTCGAGCAGTGGCTCAACCGTTGGATCAACAATTACGTCAACTCGAACGAAAGCGCCGGCCAGGAGATGAAGGCCCGCTATCCGCTGCGCGAGGCGCGGGTCGAGGTGCGGGAGATCCCGGGGCGGCCCGGTTCCTACAACGCGATCGCCTATCTGCGACCGTGGCTGCAGATGGAGGAGTTGACGACCAGCATGCGTCTGGTGGCTCGCATTCCGCAGAAAGCGTGAGGCGGCCCGGCTCGCCCAGCGGCCGGCAGGTTCTCGTCGGGTGCCGGCATGTCGGCGAATAACCGGCTGCAAGTTGTGAAGACGCTGCGTTAGCCGGGACAACATGCATGGATGACGTTGCGGTCAGGTTCGGCGACGAAAGAACGGTGATCGCCGCCACGCCCGAACCGCCCGCCCCGCTGCGCGACAAACTGCTAGCCGGTGCTTTCTTCGGGCCGCGCCATCAAGCCGGTGCCGAACGGGTGGCCGGCTTTCGTTTTCTGGCGCCGGCCGAAGCGCTCGCTGAGTGGTTCGGGGCTCGGGCCGCGCGGCGTCTCGTCGCCGATCCGGAACACTGCCGCGCCGCGCTCGATCGCGACGTCGCCGCAATCGACGCGCTGATCTCGGTCCAACTCGACGCGGTGCTGCACCACCCGCGGTTGCGCCGCCTCGAGGGCAGCTGGCGCGGTCTCGCCTGGCTCGTCGATGGGGTCGATCCCACCGGCCGGGTCAAGGTGAAGCTCTTGAGCATTGCCTGGCCAGAGCTGTGCCGAGACCTCGAACGCGCCGCCGAGTTCGACCAAAGTCAGCTGTTCCGTAAGGTCTATGAGGAGGAGTTCGGCTCGCCGGGGGGGCAGCCCTACGGGCTCCTAATCGTCGATCACGAAATCCGCCACCGCCCGATGCCCGGCGCGCCGACCGACGATGTCACCGCCCTTGGCCAGCTCGCCAGCGCCGCCGCCGCCGCCTTTGCCCCGACCGTGCTTGCCGCTTCACCGGCCTTGTTGCAGGTCGAGGAATTCGCCGATCTCGGCGCGGTGACCGATCTTCCCGAACTGTTCCGCTCGCCCGAGTTCCAGCGGTTTCGCGGCCTGTCCGGGCGCGAGGACATGCGGTTTATCGGCATCACGCTGCCGCGCGTGCTGGCGCGACTGCCGTGGTTGGACGATCCGGCGCGCGCCGACGGGTTCCGCTATGCGGAATATGCCCCGGACGTGGCATCGCGGGTCTGGATGACCGCCGGATACGCCTTTGCCGCCGTGGTCGCCCGCGCCTTCGACAACCACGCTTGGCCGGCCGATGTGCGCGGCTCCGAAACCGATTTCGTCGGCGGCGGGCTCGTCACCGACCTGCCGATCGAGTCGTTCCGCACCGATCCGGACCGTGTGTGGGTGCGGCCGCCGCTCGATCTCGTGCTGTCCGACCGCATCGAAGCGGCGCTGGTCGCGGCCGGGCTGATGCCGCTCTCGGCCCTGCCCTATGGCGAAGAGGCGGTGTTTTCCGCGGTGCGCAGCTTGCAGGCGCCGGCCGGCCTTATCGGCCGCAACGCCGCGGCGGCGAACGCCAATGCGCGGCTCTCGGTGCAGCTCAATGCGATGCTGTGCGTGTCGCGGTTTGCCCATTACGTCAAGATCATGGGCCGCGACATGGTGGGCTCGTTCAAGACCGCTGAAGAGATCGAGAGCCGCCTGCAGCAATGGCTCACCGGCTATGTCAACAGCAGCCTCTCGGCCGGGCCCGAGACGCGGGCGCGCTATCCGCTGATTGCCGGCCGGGTGAGCGTGCGCGAGCAGGTCGGCCGCCCCGGCGTCTTCGGCTGCACGATGCTGTTGCAGCCGCATTTTCAGCTCGACGATGTTTCGGCAACCTTTCGTCTCGTCACCGATCTTGACGCGCCGGGGTTACGGGCATAGAGGACAGGCGACCGATGTCGGAACCTCGCGAGACGGCAGGCGGACTCTTCCGCGCCGGCAACCTCGACGCGGCGATCACGGCCGCGAATGCCGGTGTGCGCAACAATCCGACCGATCTCGGCAACCGCATCCTGCTCGCCGAATTACTACTCTTCGCCGGCAACCTCGATCGCGCCGATGTGATCCTCGATGCGGCGGTTCGGATCGATCCGACCGCGGCGATCGCGGTCGCCGAATTTCGCCAGCTGATCCGCGCCGAGACCGCGCGGCGCCAGCTGCGCCGCGACGGCCGCGTGCCGGAGTTCATCGGCGAACCGACGCCGGCGCTGCGCGCACTGCTCGCCGCACTCGTCGCCTTGCGCGCCGGTGATCGCGATGGCGCCGCCCGCAGTGCCGCAGAGGCCGAGACCTTGCGCCCGCACGCGCCGGGCCGCGCCGGCGATGCGCCGTTCGACGATTGCCGCGACGCCGACGATCTCGGTGCCGGTCTGTTTGAGGTGCTGACGACGACCGGCAAATATTTCTGGATCTCGACCGAGCGGGTGGTCAGCGTCGAGTTTCACGCACCGCACCGGCCGCGCGATCTCTTTTGGCGCCGCGCCAGCCTTTCGGTCGCCGCTGGACCGGACGGCGATGTCTATCTTCCTGTCATCTACGATACGCTCGAACCTGGGCTCGCCGACACGCTTCGCCTCGGCCGCACGACCGACTGGGTCGGTCCGGAAGACGGGCTGGTGCTCGGGCTCGGCCAGCGGATGTTTCTCGTCGGCGACGAGGCGCGCAACGTCATGGATCTGACGACGCTGCGCTTCGACCAATGAGCGAGCGAGCGCCGCGCGGCAGCGGGCGGCCGCCCGCCCCGATCGCCCAGCTGTCGCTGCTCGATCGGCTCGACGATCAGGAGCCGGAGCGGCTGCGCGACCCGCCGGCGTCCGCGATCGACAGCCTGACGGCGCTGCGCCGCAGCGTTTGTCGCGACGTCGAGGCGCTGCTCAACAGCCGGCGGCGCTGGCGCTCTTGGCCCGCCCGCTACGGCGAACTCGCCCTGTCGCCGGTCGGCTACGGCATCGCCGATTTCTCCGCCGGCGCGTTCAACGAAACCGGCCGTCGCGACATGCTGCGCGCTGAGATCGAGCAGACCATCCGCCGTTTCGAACCCCGGCTGCTGCGAGTCCGCGTCAGCCTCGTCGAGGATGCCGAGCTGCTGGAGCCGACATTGCGGCTGCGCGTCGATGCGACGTTGCACACCGAGCCGGCACCGGAGCCGATTGCGTTCGACACGCTCGTCGATCCGGTCACGGCGCAGATCGTTGTGCGCCCCGGTGCCGAGCCGGCCACGCCGGAAGCCCTGCGTGTCTGACGCGCTCTTACCCTATTACGATCGCGAGCTGAATGCGATCCGCCGTCTCGCGGCGGAGTTTGCGGCCGCACACCCGAAGATCGCGGGCCGACTGCGGCTCGCGCCGGACAGCGTCGACGACCCGCATGTCGCCCGGCTGTTGGAAGGGGTCGCATTTCTCGCCGCCCGCGTGCAGCACCGGCTCGACGACGAATTTCCCGAGATCACCGACGCGCTGCTGGGCGTCCTCTATCCACATTATCTCGCGCCCGTTCCATCCGCGGCGATCGTGCAGCTGCGGCCGCAAGCGGATCTGGCGGTGCCGGTTCAGCTGCCGGCCGGCCTTGCCGTCGAAACCGAGCCGGTGCATGGCGAGCCGTGCCGCTTTCGCACCGCCTGGCCGGTCACCTTGTGGCCGGTCAGGATCGACAGTGCGCGGCTCTCGGGTTTACCGCTCGTCGTCCCGCCGAACCCGCTCGCTGCCGGCGCTGCCGCCGTGCTGCGGATTGTTCTCGACTGCACGTCGCCGGATTTGGGCTTTGCCCGCCTCGGTCTCGATCGCCTGCGCCTGTTTCTGCGCGGCCCGGCCAATGTCGCCCTGCCGCTCTACGAGTTGATCTGCAGCCACACGCTCGGCGTGGCCTATGCCGAAGGCCCGGGCGACGCCGCCGCCACACTCTTACCGGCAAGTGCGATCGAGCCCGCCGGATTTACCCCGGAAGAGGCGCTGTTGCCGTGGCCGGCCCGCAGCTTCTCCGGGTTTCGCCTGCTGACCGAATATTTCGCGTTTCCGGAAAAATTCCTGTTCGTCGATCTGACGCGGTTGGACGGCAAGACGCTGCTGCTCGAACGCGGCCACCTCGAAATCTTTCTCTATCTCGACCGGGCGGCGCCGGAGCTCGAACGCGTGGTCGCCGCCGAGAATTTCGCCCTCGGCTGCACGCCGATCGTGAACTTGTTCCCGCAGCATTGCGAGCCGATCGTCCTCGATCATACCGATACCGAATACCGGCTCGTTGCCGACGCGCGCCGTCCGGCGGCGCTCGAAGTGTGGCAGGTCGAGCGGGTGCGCGAGAGCGGGCCGGACGGCACCGCACGCCCGTGGCGCCCGTTCTATCGCCTGACCCATGGCGACCCGGACGGCAACCGGCCCGGCGGCTTTTATCATCAGCAGCGCCGCGACGCGCCGTCGCCGCTCAGCGGCAGCGAAGTCTACCTCGCCCCCTACGATCCCGGGTTCGATCCGCGGTCCGACGCCGAAACCGTGCTGTCGGTCGATGCGCTGTGCTGCAACCGCGATCTGCCCAGCGCCATCCAGTTTGGCGGCGGCCACCCCGAATTGCGCTTTGTCGAGGGTTCGGCCGCGGTCTCCGCCGTCCTTTGTCTGACGCCGCCGACGCCGACATTGCGCCGGCCGCTGCGCGAGCGGCAATTCTGGCAGCTCGTTTCGCACCTCTCGCTGGGCCACCTCTCGGTGGTCGGCGGGGCCGCGGGCGCGGCCGCACTGCGCGAGGTCCTGCGGCTCTACGATCTCAAGGATTTGGCAGAGAGCCGCGCCGCTATAGCGGCGCTCGTCGCCGTCTCGGCGGCGCCGGGGACCGCCCGGGTTCCGGGCGCTCGGGCCGGCGCCTTTTGCCGCGGGCTCGATGTCGCGCTCGAATTCGAAGAGCAATCCTGGCGGGATGGCGGGCTCTATCTGCTCGCCGCCGTGCTCGACCGGTTTCTCGCCTTGCACGCGACGGTGAACTCCTTCGTCCGCACCGCCGTCGTGCTGCGCGGCCGCAGCGGTCGCGTCGCGGCATGGCCGCCGCGCGCCGGCATGCGCGTGCTGCTCTGATGGCGGCGCTGTCGCCTTTTGCCCGACTTTTCCGCGAACCGCGGCGGTTTCGCTTCGATGCTGCAGTGCGGGTGCTGGCGGCCGCGGCGAGGACCGCCGATCTGGCCGCAGCGGCACGCTTCCGCTCGCCGCCGGGCCTCGCCTACCCGCCGGCCGACATTCTGTCGGTCGCACCGGCCGCCGACGGCCAGCCGCCGGAAGTCGCGGCCGGCGGGATCGGACTGACCGGCGTCGCCGGCGTGCTGCCGCGACCCTTTACCGAGCTGGTGACCGCGGCATCGCGGCGCCGGTCGCCGGCGATGCACGACTTCATCGACATGCTGGCGCACCGCTTTGTCGCGTGTTTTGCTGCCGCCGGCGCGAAATACCGCCTCAATCGCGTCGCCGAGACGGCCGTCGCCAGTGACGCCGCGGGGCCCGCATCGGCGCTTGACCGCGCGAGCGAGGCATTGCTCGCCGTCACCGGCTATGCGACCCCCGATCTCGCGTCGCGGCTCGCCGTCGGCGTCGAACCGCTGCTGCACTATGCCGGTCTCTTTGCAAGCCGGCCGCGCTCGGCCGAAAAGCTCGGCGCCCTCGTTTCGGATTGGCTCGGCCGCAAGGTCGAGATCGTGCAATTTGTCGGCGCCTGGCTGCCGCTGCCGCCGGACCAGCGCACCGCGCTGGCCGCGGGCCGCAAGCCGGGCAATTGGAACCGGCTCGGCGTCGATGCCGCGATCGGCGTTCGCGCCTGGGATCTCCACGCCCGCATCATCTTGCGCATCGGACCGCTCGATCTTGCGGCGTTTGCCGCGCTGCTGCCCGACCGGGCGGGTCTGCAGCGCCTCGTCTCGCTGGTGCGCGCCTTTCTCGGTTTCGAGATCGCTTTTGCGGTCAATCCGGTGCTGGCCGGCCCCGAGGTGCCGCCGCTGCGGCTCGACCCCGCCGCCGACCCGGCGCCGCGCCTCGGCTGGAATTCATGGATCCCGGCGCCTGAGGGTCTGCCGCTGGGCCTACGGCGTGCCGATGCCGGTGACGCCTTGTTCGAGGCGGAGACCGTCGAGGCCGCGGCGGCCGCCGGAACGGCTCGTCGGTGACGCCGCAGAGCGGGCGCTGGGGCGGCGGCTACGTCACCGACACGCCGTATGTGCCCGGCTATTACCGGGACCAGTCGCCGCTGCACCTCAATCTCGCCTGCCTCCTCGGCGGGTTTGCCGGTCTCGACCTCGGTCCAGGGCGGCGACTTTGTTATCTCGAACTCGGCTGCGGCCAGGGTTTTGTGACACTGGCGCTAGCCGCCTGCAATCCGGCCTGGACCGTGATCGGCGTCGACTTCAATCCGGCCCATATTGCCGCGGCGCGCGAATTCGCCGCCACGGCCCGCATCGCCAACGCCCGGTTTATCGAAGCGGATCTCGCCACACTCGCGACGGAGTTCGGCTGTGGACGACATCCCGGAAGTCGATGTCGCGAGCCTGCACGGCTTGTGGAGCTGGGTGACGGATGCGGTTCGGGCCGGCATCGTCCGGCTGCTGGCCCGCAAGATCCGGCCGGGCGGCGTCGTGCATGTCAGCTACAACGCGCTGCCCGCCTGGCAGGGTGCCCTCGGCATGCAGCGCCTGGTGCACGCCGCCGGCAAACAGCTCGCCGCGCCGAGCGGGCGACAGGCCGAAGCCGGCTTCGAGATCGTCCGGTTGCTTGCCGAGGCAGCGGCCCACCATCTGGGCGGCAACCCTTTTGTCGCTTCGCTGATCGACTCTGCTGGACATGCCCCGCTCGCCTATCTCGCGCATGAATACATGAACGACGCGTGGCGGCCGGCCTTTCATACCGATGTCGTTGCCGCCTTCGCCGAGGCAAAGCTCGATTGGGTTGCTTCGGCGCAGCTCCTCGAAAACTTCTCGGCGCTGATGCTCTCCGAGGAGGTGCGCACCGTATCAGCCCGGTTCGACGACCCGCTGCTGCGTGAGCTGATCAAGGACATGTGCCTGACGCGCGGTCTGCGCCGAGATGTCTTCATACGCGGCGCGCGCCGTCTCCCGCCACGGGAGCGGGATGCAAAGCTCGGCGAGGTGGTCCTGGGTCTCGCTTGTCCAGCGGCACGATTTACCTGGGATTTTGAGGTGCCGTTCGGCCGCGCGGCGCTCGAGCGCGACTTTTTCGGCCCGATCGTCGATGCGCTGGCGCAAGGCCCGCGGCCGGTGGGCGAACTGCTGGCGCTGCCGGAACTGCCGCGACGCGACAATCCCGGCGAACTCGTCGGCATGCTGGTCGGCACCGATCAGGCGTTGCCGCTGCTGGCACCGCCAGGCGAACCCGACACGCGCATTCGACATTTCAACGCCGCCGCAGCGGGGCATTTTGTGCGACCCGAGAATCTGAACCGCGGCATCGCGCTTGCCGCAAGCGGCGGCGCCCCAGTGCCGTGCACGATGCTCGATCTGTTTGTCGCGGCGCGCCTCGACGACGCGCAACCGCCCGACCCCGCCGCCTGGGCGGCAAGCCTAGGCGCCGGACACCCCGAGGACGAACAGCAGCGGCTCCGCGCCCATATCGATCGCCTGATCGCCGAACAGGCACCGCTCTGGCGCCAGCTCGGCGCCCTGGCTCTGCCGCCGCGCACACTCCGCTGAGCGGCGAAGGGCGTCGTGCTATATAGGGGGCAATGCCCGATACGGATTTTTCCTCGCCGCAGCCGGACGACGACGCGACCCGTCTGATGACGGGCGGGGTGGCGGCGCCGGCCGTCCTGCGGCCGGGGACGGTGGTGGGCAACACCTACGTCATCGAGGCTCTGCTCGGCCGCGGCGGTATGGGCGAAGTCTACCGGGCCAAGCATATCGAGCTCGGTACCGAGCATGCGATCAAGATCATCCTGCCGAGCTTTGCCAACGATCCGCAAATCATGCACCTGCTTCGTGAAGAAGCGCGCAAGCTCGGCCGGATCAACAACGCGGCGATCGTCGATTACGAGGGGTTTTTTCGCGACGAACACGGCTTGCATTATCTCGTCACCGAATTCGTGCACGGCGAGTCCCTGGAACAAATCCTGCGACGGCGGCGCCTAGAGGCGGAGGAAGTGCTGCGGCTGCGCGACCGCCTGGCGCTCGGCCTTGCGGCGGCGCATGAGATGGACATCGTCCACCGCGACGTATCGCCGGAAAACATCCTGCTCCCCCAAGGCAACATCGACCACGCCAAGTTGATCGATTTCGGCATCGCCAAATCGATGGAGGCGGCGGGCGCGACCCTAATCGGCAACACCTTTGCCGGCAAATATTCGTTTGCCTCGCCCGAGCAGGTCGGGCTCTACGGCGGCGCGGTCGATCTGCGATCGGATATCTACAGTCTCGGCCTCGTCCTTGCCGCCGCAGCGATCGGTTTTGGCAAAAAGCTCGACATGGGCAACTCACCGGCGACGGTGCTCGCTGCCCGGCAGAGCGTCCCCGATCTCGGCGATGTCCCGGCGTCGCTGCGGCCCGTTATCGCGCCGATGCTCGAGCCGCGGCCCGACGACCGGCCGCCCTCGATGCGCGCGCTGCTGACCTATCAGAGTGGCGGAGCCCGAAAACCTGCACCCGAGGTTCGGCACGGCCCCGGCGGATCGTCGCGGCGGCGCGCGATGCTGGCGGTGACCGTGGTCGCTGCGCTGGCCGTCCTGGCCGGGTCGGCGCTGCTGGCGCTCCGCGAATTGCGGCCGCCGCCTTCCGTGGCGGCATTGCGCGCCGCGCTCACCATGGCGACCACCGGATACCAGTGCGCTTCGCTCGACTACGCCGTCGGTCCCGATAGCGCGGTCCGAATTTCGGGTTATGTGGCCAATCGCGACGACATCGCACAGCTGCGCCGGGTGGTCGGCACGATCCACGGCGTCGCCAAGCTCGATTTTGCGGTGCAGCTCCGGATCTGGCCTTATTGCGCGGTGCTGGGGATGCTGCACGGTCTGCTCGCGCATCCGCCGCGCGGCGCCGCCAGCCTCGCGCTGCTGCCGACAAGCGACGCGGCGCATCTCGGAGACCCGCTCGTCGTCGATCTGCGCACTCCGAGCTTCGACGGCTATGTCTATGTCGATTATTTCGATTCCGAGGGACAGGTGCTGCATCTTTTCCCGAACAGTCGGGACCGGCTCAATTTTCGGCCGGCGCGCAATCACCTGATCCTCGGCCGTCCGCCCTTTGGGCGATGCTGGGTGCTGGGCGGCAGCACCGGCGAGCAGCTCGTTACCATGATCGCCTCTGGCACGCCGCTGCTCCGCGACCCGCGGCCCGAGGTCGAGGACGCCCGCAGCTATCTGGCGAGCCTGTCCCAGGCCGTCGGCGGGCTGGCGCCGAGCAACGCCGCCGCCGCGCTGCGTTTCTTTCTGCTGCAGGCGGCGGTGCCCGGCGCATCGCCGCAAGTCGGCTGTCGTTCGTGACGCCGCGGCGTTGTCGTCGCCGTCGTCAGCTGCCGAGGTTGATCACGACGACCCGCCGGTTTTCCCGGGCATAGGGATCGGCCGGGTTGACCGGCTCGCTGGGTCCCTTGCCGACGGCCTGCAAACGCGCAGGCGCAACGCGCTCTTCGTGCACGAGATAATCTTTGACGGCGTCGGCGCGGCGCTGCGACAGCACCTGTTGTATTGCCATCAGTGGGATCGCGTTGCCCGAGACGATCGTCCAATGGTCACCAGCAGGCCATGCGCACTGGCGCGGAAAAAGGCGCGGGCAAGGCCGGACAGGCTGTCGCCGGTGCGAGCGTCGCGAGCAGCACGATCCGGTAGCGTGTGGGTCGGCGGCGAGCAGACAAGAATCGACCGATTGCTGCCGATAGTTGTCGAAACCGAGCAAATTCCGAATTGTCCAAATTTCCCTTTGAATTCAAGAGCGCGAATTTCTGACGGATCGTGGATACGGTGTTTCGAGGTGTGCAGAAAAGGTTTTCGCAGTCAGATCAAAGTGTTATCTTGCACCCGAACGATCGAGTGGGAGTGACCGAGCGTAGAAATGGACAGGTATTGGATAGAAGAGGATAGTGCTGACGGTACCGGTCAGTCATTTGGCTTCAATAGCCTCTGAAAGGCTGCGCACCAATCGAAGCGCCCTTCTTTCCGAAGACAGTGGTTGTTTGCGGTCCTAAGCAGCAGCTTTGTTGAGTTCATGGACGCGGCGGCTTCTGAATATGGAGAAGGTGCCCGGTCTTTGCCCATAAGGTACAACCGTCCTTGCCTGCGGTGGCGCGAAGCCGCCCGCCCGGAGGAAGGCGCAGCCAGGACTGCGGAGCGAAGCCCTCGACATCTTCGATGAATGTGCCTTCGAGCACCAAAAATTCGCCGCCGCCCAGAAGGTCAAGCACTACCGGTACGTTTGGGCGCCAGCGCTCCATCCGTACGTCCTCGTGGTCGTCACGAAACAGCGTGGCGATTTCGACGCCGGGGCGGCCTTGCAGCGGCGTATATGCTAACGCGCGGGCGTCGCGACGCACCGGTGTGCGGTCTTCCAGATCGAACTGCCACAGCTTCACGAAGAGCACGCAGCCTGGGGCGGAACCCGGTGTGTGGCGCGAGGTCGGCGGGTTGCGGACGTAGGACCCGGCCGGGTAATCACCATGCTCGTCCTGAAAGGTGCCGTCGAGCACGAGAAACTCCTCACCGCCGCCGTGCGTGTGCGCCGAGAAGCGGCTGGCCGGCGCATAGCGGACGATGGAGGTCGCCCGCGCCACCTCGTCGCCGATGCGATCGAGCATCCGCCTGTCGACCCCGGCGATCGGCGAGGCGACCCAGGGAAGCTGCGCAGCATGGACCGCCACGCGCTGTGAGAAATCGGCGTTCAGTTCCATCAAAGCCTCGTCCGGATATCTACCGCGATCACGTTAAGACGGCTGCCGCCGACAATAGGCTTGCGGACTCATGCCCATTTCTTGGCAGAACGCGTAGATGAAGGCAAAGGGTGTGCTGTATCCAAGGTCGAGCGCGGTTTGCGTCACGCTGCATCTGCCCCCCAGCATCTCCACCGCCTTGATCAGGCGAAGCCGCCGGCGCCATTGACTTAACGGCATGCCGACCTCGTCGTTGAAGCGCCGGGTGAGCGTCCGCGCAGATAGGCCAAGCGTTGTGCCCCACTGCTCGGGGCCGCGCTCATCGGCGGGATCTGCGTAAAGCGCCTCGCATAGCGTTTACCACCGGACCCTGGCGTGGCCAAGGCAGTACCGCCGGGAGGGGCTGGGCGCGGCGCAGCTGATCGACGATCAAGTGAACAACGCGGCTTGCGCACCCATCATCGTCCTGCCCGTCTTGCAAGGTGGCCGCTTCGATAATCAGCGCACGCAGCAACGGCGACACGCTGAATACGACACAGTTCGTTGCGATGCCGGAGCAGATCGTGTCGTCGAGCCACAGGCTGTGGAATTCAGCCCCGAGCAGCGAGCCGACGCGGTGCCGCGTCCCGATCGGCACCCAGGCCGCTTGCTCGGGGGGAATGACAAAGCAGCTACCCTCGATGTGCACCGTTAGGACGCCTGAGATCGCATAGACCAGCTGGTTTCAGCGATGCGCGTGATCGGCGAAGCAGTGTCGGGACGGGATCGAACTCGACGCGGACGATCAGGGGCTGCGGCGCGGCAAGATCGGGCGAGATCAGCTCTTGCCACATCGGGGGAATCCTCCTTTGGCCGATATTCTACATATTTTGGCAGAACGTCGAAAGCGGTCCAACGGAGTTTGGCATACCGTGGGAGCTGTATCGGCTAACCAAAACAGCGTGGCGAATGTCGGACGTCAAAACCGTGAGCCCTATCGATCTCGCTGCGCCTATCCCCGCTCGCACTGGCCGGGGCAATGTCGTCCGCCTGGCTATTTCACAAGCTCTCGCCGGCGCAAATTCGACGGTCATTTATGCGACGGGTGCCATCCTGGGGAACACGCTTGCGCCCGACAAGGCGCTGGCGACATTGCCAGTGTCGGCTTTGGTGGTGGGCATGGCGGCGAGCACGCTCCCCGCCGGGACGATTGCCCGACGATACGGCCGGCGTGCCGCGTTCCTCGCCGGCACCGGATGCAGCGTGCTGGTTGGCCTGCTATTCGCGGCGGCCGTTTTTCTCGGGTCGTTTTGACTGTTCTGCGCCGCAACCTTTTTCGGTGGCGCCTATCAGGCGGTCGTTTTGTCGGTTCGTTTCGCCATCGCCGAGGCGTTGCGGGTCATCGACGCCTCGGTCATGCCAGCGGTCAGCTCGACAAACACGAATGCACCGACGATCATGATCGCCGAGAAGGGTGCGGCTATGATCAAAGCCAGCGCGCGCGAGAAGCTGGCGGCTTGATCCCCTCTCCAGCCGGCGCGCGCGACAGATTGGTTGAGTTCCTCCGCCCGGGCTGCCAAGCTGCCGCGACAGGCGCCACCTCGGCACAATTCGGGCAAATCCCCAGCAGCGGCAGGAGACGGGCATGGCCATGCAACTCGGGCACGTGCACATCAAGACCAGAGAGGATCCGCAGAAGGTCGCAGAGTTCTACATCGACAATTTCGGCGCGACCGTGAAGCGCGAAAACCCAGGGCGCGGGTGCCAACTCGACCTACACGGCGTGCAGCTCAACGTGACGACCATCAATCCCGACCAGAACCATGAACAGCATGTCGGCATCGAGCACATCGCGATCGAGACCGACGATTACGCCGGTGCCCTCGCGAACTTTAGGAAGAACGGCGCTGAGATTCTCGAAGAGCGCGTCAACAACGGTCGGCACGTATGTTGGGTTGCTGCACCTGATGGTGCCCAGATGGAGCTGATCGAGAAAGTCTGAAGGAGGCACCGCCCGACACCGCCGTGACACCGGCTTGTGCCAGGAAGGTGGCCGCAAACAGGAACGGCTGCCAGAGATCCATCGTGAACGTGACAAGCTGCGGTCCAAGAACGTCTGCGAGCACGCCCCCCGCCATCACCGCGGACATAGCGCGGGCGCGACGTTCCGGGGGAACGCCGTCGAGCCCGCGGACCCGAAGCTGGTCGTCGACGACCGCCATGCCGTGATTGCCCATCATGCACGAGCAACTCGCGTGATAGACGGTCGAGCCGTTCGAGCGGGCGTAATCGAGCAGCTCGTCGTCGCTTTGCGCACTCGGCCCGGGCAGATGTTCCGCGATGATGTGTTTGGCGAGTGCAGGTGCTGCGAACAGACGCCGCAGGAATCTGAGCCCGCCGACGATCGCGCGCTGATCGGCGTCCTCGGCAAGGTAGCGCGGGTTGATTGCCGGCTGGTCGTGTGGGTCGGGCGTACGCACCAGGACATACCCGCGCGACAGCGGCCGCATCTGCCAGGGTCCGCCAGTAATGCCGGGCCGGTCGTCGAGCTTGCGAATGAGGCCCGGCCTATAGCTCGCCGGTGCAAAGACGCATTGCACGTCGGGTGTTTCCGACTCGGGCAAAACCTTGACGGAAGCGGCAAAAGCGAGGCGCCAAAGGCCGCTCTTCCTGCCCCACGCCTGCCGTTCGCAATCGCACGAAGATCGGCTCGATTGCGGCCGGAGGCCGGCAGATCTGGCGCCGAGCATTAACGGAACGCGAATTCCTGGTAACCGCCTTTGGCGACCTCATCGGTCGTCTGCCGGAAATGCGCGCCGTTACCGTTGTGTTCCGGCCCGGAATGGCCGGGAGCCCGGCAGCGTTCCGAACCCTTAGTCTGGCAGATACGTCTCTTCCATGGCGCGCAGACGCGGCTCGTCCAA
>CAVVGE010000003.1:0-56617 GCA_963747735.1 uncultured Alphaproteobacteria bacterium
GCCCGGACAGCATCATTGAACGTAGGGTCTATCGGCGCGGCGGACGGGTCGTGCAGCTGCATCGCAACAAGCGTCGCGCGGACCCACGCTTTCGCCGTGGCGTCGGCGATCGAGCGATCGAGGGACCCGTCGGCATCCATGGGCGCGATCAGCGTCCAAGCCAGCGCTAGATAGGCCGGCCAATACGCCAGATGCCGATACATGCTGGCGAGCACCGCGTCGTCCCGTTGCGTACCGAGCCGGTTGCAGAAGATCAGCACCAATTCGGCGGTCGCCGGGGGCGCTCGGCCATGACGGGCAGCGACGGCAGCGGGATTGACGGGGGTGTTTCATACAGGTCGCCGACGCCATGCAAGGATGCGGCAGCGCGAGCAGGCGGCTCGTTGTCCAGACGGCGCAGCAGCCCGAAGAGGGCGATGAGGGCCATCGCGTTGGTCCGATCGTATGCCGCAAGAACGTGGCGGATGGTGCTGATGTCACCACCGAGAAGATCGACCGCGGGAAAGGCTTCCGGGGAAAATTGCGGAAGTCGAGGTAGAACGAGATCGTCATGCAGCGCCGCCGCTTCGGCCGCGATCGTCCCGTTGACATAGAGCGGCCGCAACATCCCCCAGGTCCAGGGCAGAGCGTCTGGGATCGTGGCGAGATGGCGCCAGACAAGGTTGACCACCTCGACCCCGAGCACCCGGCGGATGTCGGCGAAGATCGCCGCGATCTCGCCGCTTGCGGCGGCTTCGGTGACGGCCGGGACAGGATCGCTAGCGCTCGACGTCATGATCGCAACTTCCTCTGCCTGCCTCTCCCTGGATAAGAGTCACGGCGGTTGACTGGACGCCCGGCGGTCATTCGGTGGCGACCGGGCCAGGGGAATTTCCGCTTTGCGACTTGCGCAGCAGCAACAGCAAGGGCGCTGACAGAAGAGCGATGACCATCATCAATTTGAAGTCATCGATATAGGCAACCATCTGCGCCTGGCGGGTCACCTCGACATTGAGCGCGGCGATCCCTGGGGTCTTGCTGAGGCTGAAGGGCGCCAGCAAGTATGGCGCCTGCGCCAGTGGATTATCCGGGCGCAGATGTTCGATGAGGTGCGCATGCACGGTCTGGGTGTTCTCGACAAACAAAGCTTCGAGGATAGCGATACCAATGCTGCTGCCGATGTTACGCACCAGGCTGAATAGGGCGGTGGCTTGGGTGAGGATCGAGCGCGGCAGGGTCGAAAAGCTGATCGTGCTCAACGGCACGAACACAAAGCCCAGCCCGAAGCCCTGGACCAGCCCCGAGACGACAATCGGCTGCATATCCATGCCGAGTGAGAACTCGCTCATCTGATAGAGCGAGAAAGTGGTCAGCGCGAGTCCACTAAGGATAATCAGACGGACTTCGACGACGTTGATGATCCGGCCGACAAGGAACATTCCGATCATCGTACCGACGCCGCGCGGCGCGATGACAAGACCGGCCGTTGCCACGGGGTAATGCATCAATTGCTGGAGCATTGTTGGCATTAGTGCCAGCGTCGCGAACATGATGACCCCGACAAAGAACATCAGCACAAGGCCGGCAACGAAATTGGAGTCGCGCAACAGATCGCGATTGAGGAACGGACGCCCGCTCGTCGTCAGCGTGTGAACGACGAAGAGGTACAGGGCGAGTCCGGCGACTGTCGCCTCGACCCAGATTTCGGTCGAGTGGAACCAATCCTTGAGTTCGCCCCGGTCGAGCAGAACCTGCAAGGCGCCGATCGCAACGCCAAGCGCGCCAAAGCCGAAAAAATCAAAGCGCTCGCGCAGGGCGTGGCGGGTCTCGTTGATGAACACGAGGATGCCGACGAAGGCAATGATGCCGATTGGCAAGTTGATGTAGAACACCCAACGCCAGTCATAATGGTCGGTCAGCCAGCCGCCAAGCGCGGGACCGACGATCGGTCCGACCATGACCCCGGTACCCCATACCGCCATGGCCCGGCCATGCCGCTCGGGCGGGTTGATGCGCAACAGCACGGCCTGCGACAACGGCATCAATGCTGCGCCGCATATCCCTTGCAGCAGACGAAAGAGAACCATCTGAGTGAGGCTTTCGGCGGCGCCGCACAGCGCCGAGGCCGCGGTGAAGCCGGCGACCGAGATTAGAAAGACTCGCTTGATGCCAAAGGCGCCGGCCAGCCACCCCGTCAGCGGGGTCATGATTGCGGCCGCGACGAGATAGGACGTCAAGACCCAGGTGATCTGGTCCTGCGCCGCCGAGAGGCTGCCCTGGATGTGCGGCAGCGCAACGTTGGCGATCGTCGTATCGATCGCCTGCATGATCGTCGCCAGCATGATCGAGATCGTAATGGCGGCGCGATTGACCTTCGGGGCAACAGGATCAAGCGTTCCGCTTCCATCGCGCTCGATGCGCCCGGGGAGTTGACCCGGATTAAGGGACTCGCCAGACGCGGAAGCGTCGCGGGCGGCCGGAACGTGATCGCTCATTTTGCGGTCGCCACCATGATCCAGACACCGCCGGCACCCTGGCGCAGCCGAGGTGCCGGCGTACGGTCAGTTGAGTTAAGCGGCGGCGGGCGGATAATTAGAGGGGAAGAGCGCCCGCCGCGTCTCGTCGTCGACCTCTTTCTTGAAGGCGTGGCTGCTGCCCACCGCCCGCGCCTTGGCAACAGCCGGCCGCGCGTTAATTGCATGGAACCAGCGGCGGATATTGGGATAGGCGGCAAGCGGATCGTCACTGCCCGGCAGCACGAAACTGGCCCGGTCAACCCAGCCCCAGCCGGAGATGTCGGCGATTGTGTAGTCCTTGCCGACGATGAACTCGCGACCCGCGAGGTGCTTGTCGAGCACCGTGTAGTGGCGTTCCGCTTCGCGGCGGTAGCGGTTGATGGCGTAGGGAAGCTTTTCCGGTGTGGCGCGCTGGAAATGCACGGCCTGGCCCGAGAACGGCCCTAGACCCGTAGCGATAAAGAACAGCCAGGACAGCAACTCGCCCCGATCGGCGGGCGAGCCCATCAGTTTGCCGGTCTTGTCGCCGAGATAGAGCAGGATCGCGGTCGAGTCGAAGACGCGAGTCTCGGCCCCGCCCGGCCCGTCGGTATCAACGATCGCCGGCACCTTGCCGTTGGGGTTGATGGCCCGGAACTCGGCCGTGTGCTGCTGACCCTTGGCCGTATCGACCGGCACGATTTCGTACGGCAACCCGGTTTCTTCGAGAAACAGCGCGACTTTGGCGGGGTTCGGCGTCGGGTGGTAATAAAAGCGGATCATTGTCGGTCCTTTCGGTAAGCGGGCGTGGTCAGGCGGCCTTGGTCGCGTCGGCACGCAGCGTGCGGAGCGCCGCGACGATCGCGACAGGCTCCAGACGTTCGCGGTAGTCGAGTTCGATCTCGGCGAGCTCGATCTTGTGGTCAGGCGCGACGACATAGGTCGCGGACAGCGGCAATTCCCAGCTGTCGTCGCCATTGATGCCGGGCAGTGCCTTGTTGTTCGAGGTCAGGGCGGCGCGCAACTCGTCGGGCAGCGAATAGACGAGACCGAAGGAGCGCGCGACGTGGTTGCCCACATCGCTCAGCACGTCGAAGCTGAGCTGGTTCACCTCCGCCGTCGACAGCGAGCCGTCGGGGAGTTGCGGCGAAATCGCGACGAGCTTGGCGCCAAGCGCCGTGATCTCGCCCAGCACCTGCTGGTAGGCGCGAAGCTGGAGGTTGCAGTAGGGACACCAGCCGCCGCGATAGAACATCACCACTGCCGGACCACCGCAGAGCAGTCCCGCGAGGGAGACAGGCCTGCCTGCGGGGTTTGGCAGCGAGAAATCCCGCGCGTGATTGCCGGTTTTCAAAGCCTTTTCGATTGGAAAAGTGCGCTGCAGCTCTTCGACTTTGGCATCGTACAGCTCGGACCGACCCGGCGGAGCCGCGCGAATAAACTCGGCGCGCAGGGCATCCAATTCAGTTTGCAGGCTCATCTTCGATCCTCTTCGCTCTTTTTAGATCATTTGATCTAGAATGAACCGGCGGGCGGATGCTGACAATGGCTTTGCTGTTCTGGCGCGCGTGTTCTAAAATTCTGTCGATCGATCATGAGGATAGCGGCACGCCGGTGCGGCTGGTGCGAGGAGGCCGATGGCACGACCGAGAGAGTTCGACGAGACGACCGTGCTGGAGGCGGCGATGAACTGCTTCTGGGCGCAGGGTTTCGAGCAGACATCGGTGCGCGATCTCGCCGAGCGCATGGGGATCACCGGCGCCAGCCTCTACAATGCCTTCGGCGACAAGCGGTCGTTGTATCGGCAGGCCTTCGTTCATTACCTCGCGCAAACGGTGCGGGACCGCGTTGCGCGGCTGGAGACGCTGCCACCGGCTGTGGCGATACGGACCTTTTTCAACGGGATCATCGAACGGTCGGTCGACGATGAACAGCGCCGCGGCTGTATGCTCGTCAATGCAGCGCTAGAGCTGGCGCCCTATGACCCCGAGTTCAGGCTACTCGTCGCCGAGGAAATGATGTTTATCGAAGCCTTCTTCCGCCGCTGCGTCGCAGCGGGGCAGAAGGACGGCTCAATTATCGGTACCCGCCCGGCCGATGAGGTGGCTACGCTGCTGTTGAGCGTGCTGCTTGGCATCCGCGTCCTGGCGCGCACGCGCCCGCAACGTGAGGTGCTGGAGGGCGCCGCAAACGGGGTCCTGGCGATGCTCGGGGCCGCAGCGTAACGGTCGGCGCGACGATCATCGTCCGCGCCGCGCCGGTACGTTTTAGATTGGTCGATCTAAAAAAGATGATAAGCTCGCGCAACGGGGCGAGCCATCGCCTCGCACAGAGGCGAGGAGAAGTGCGGTGACGCGACTGACCGACCTGTCGCCCGACCAGGCCAAACGCCTAGCCGAGGCCGAATGCCCGGAATTTGAGACGCGGCCCTGGGTGACGGGCCCGGCGCTCTCGCAGCGCCGCATTGCGATCGTATCGTCCGCCGGGCTCGTCGTGCGTGGTGAGGAGCCGTTCCGCGGCCGCGACCCGCATTACCACGCGATCCCGGCGACGACGCCGATCAAAGACCTGCTGTGCAGCCATATCTCGATCAATTTCGACCGCACCGGGTTGCAGGAAGATTGGAACGTCGCCTTTCCGATCGACCGGCTGCGGGAGCTAGCGGCCGAGGGAACGATCGGGTCGATAGCCGATACCCACTATGCGTTCATGGGCGCGACCGACCCGTTGCAGATGGAGCCGCATGCCCGTGAACTCGCCGGCCGCCTGAAGCAGGACCAGGCCGACAGCGTCCTCTTCGCCCCCGTTTGACCGGTCTGCACGCGCGCCGTGAGCGCGCTGGGCCATTATCTCGAGGAAGAGGGTATTGCGACGGTTGCGATCGCGTTGATCCGGCCGCAGGCGGAGAACACCAAGCCGCCGCGGGCGTTGTGGGTGCCGTTCGAGCTCGGGCGGCCGTTCGGTCCGCCGAACGATCCGGCATTTCAGAAGCGCGTCGTCCTCGCTGCGCTCGGCATGCTGGTCGAGGATGGCGGGCCAGTTCGGATGATCGATTTCCCCGACGACGATCCGCGCGCCCAGCCCGATCCGGCGTGGCGGCCGCCATTCATGCCGGCCGCGGTCGCCGATGGCGATGCAGAGTCGCTGGCGTCCCGGCTGGAGGCGGAAATCTTGTTTCTCCAGGGCGCGGATCGGCGCTGGCTGGAACAGCACGGCCGCAGCACCGTAGGCCTGACCGGGCTCGCGATAAACGACTGTGCCCATTATATTGCGGAATGGCTGCGCGGCAAAGCGCCGCCGAGCCCACGCGACGGGTTCTCGGCGTCGCTGATCCTGCGCTTCGCGGTCGACGATCTGAAGGCGTTCTGCCTGGAGGCCGCCGCGGCCGGGGCCGCCAAACCGTCGAGCCGTCAGCTTACCGACTGGCTCTGGAACGAGACCGCGACCGGAGCGGCGATCCACGTGCTGCGCGAGATGCTGCAGGCGCACGAAGACGATCGCCTGCGGCTGATCGTCAGCAACTTCATCGTGCCGGCCGCGAGAGTGCGCGGCGGGTGAGGAGCAGATGGACGGCATAAAGGTCCTTGCCTTCGATACAGGCGGCACGGTGCTCGACTGGCATGCCGGCTTGACCGCGGCGATGACGGCATGGGGCACCGCGCAGGGTGTTGAGCGCGACTGGCACGCGCTGGCGAACGAGCATCGCCGCCGCTCACTGCGCCGGATGACCAACACGGTCGATCCCCAATTCAACATCGACGACGTACACCGCGACGTGCTGGGTGAATTGTTCGACGAGAATGGGCTCGGTGGTTCCGCGGAAGGCCGGCGAGCAATCGCGGAGCGTTGGCACCAGCTCGATGCGTGGCCGGACTTTGTCGCAGCGCTGCGGCGGTTGCGGCGGCACCGCATCTGCGTCTCGTTCACCATCCTCAGCCTGTCGCTGATCGTCGATGTATCGCGTCGCAACGGCATTGATTGGGATGCTGTGATCCCGTGTGAGATGCTGCGCGTCTACAAGCCGCTCCCCGATGCCTATCGGCGGGCCTCCGCGTTTCTGGCCGTCGAGCCGCAAGAAATCCTGATGGTGGCGTGCCACAATTTCGACCTCAATGCGGCCCGCGGCGTCGGCTATCGCACCGCCTTCGTGCGTCGCCCCGACGAGTGGGGGCCCGCCGGTCCGCCGGACCCCGTACCCAACCCGGCCACCGACATCGCGGTCGAGGGGTTTGCGGAACTCGCCGACCATTTGGGTGCCTGAAACCGAGTAAAACCTCGGTCCTATCTCGTCGCCAGCCCAGTTTGGGAGCGTCGAGTCTGCGGCCGTCGGAAAGGACGTTATGTAACAGAGACATTTCTCCTGCTTATCGAGCTCGATGATGTAAATCGGCATGGAATAAGGACCCTGTTTAGGGGGTGATCGGCATCCAATCGGGACCCCCGGGACGGTGGGGGGTCCACAGTGGCTTCCATGGGGAACCTGGGAGCCTGTCGGGGGATGCTGATAGTGGAGACGATCGCGAAGATCCGTCGGGCGTATTTTGTTCAGAAGAAGCCGATCAGGGCGATCTGCCGGGAGCTTCGAGTATCCCGAAAGGTGGTGCGCAAGGTGGTCCGGTCGGAGGCGACGGAGTTTCGCTATGCGCGCGGGACGCAGCCGCTGCCGAAGATCGATCCGTGGCGAGGCGAGCTCGACGCGCTGCTGCTTTCGAATGAGGGCAAGGCGGCACGCGAGCGGCTGACGCTGATCCGGGTCTACGAAGAGCTGCGTGGCCTGGGTTACGAGGGCAGCTACGACGCGGTGCGGCGGTACGCGAAGAGCTGGCTCGCCGAGCGGGGTGCGGTGACCGCACAGGCCTATGTACCGCTGAGCTTCGCCCCGGGCGAGGCCTACCAGTTCGACTGGTCGCACGAGATCGTGCTGATCAACGGGGTAACGGTGACCGTCAAGGTCGCGCATGTCCGGCTGTGCCACAGCCGGATGCTGTTCGTACGGGCCTATCCGCGCGAGACCCAGGAGATGGTGTTCGATGCCCACGACCGGGCGTTCGCCTTCTTCAAGGGCACCTGCGCGCGTGGCATCTACGACAACATGAAGACGGCGGTCGAGACGGTGTTCGTCGGCAAGGAGCGGCAGTACAACCGCCGCTTCCTGCAGATGTGCGGGCACTATCTGGTCGAGCCCACCGCCTGCACCCCGGCCTCGGGGTGGGAGAAGGGCCAGGTCGAGAACCAGAGCCTGCCCCGGCGAAGGCCGGGGTCGGGCTGGTGCGCGAGCGCTTCTTCACGCCGCGTCTGCGGATGGCGAGCTATGACGAGTTGAACGGCTGGCTGCTCGACCGTTGCGTCGCCTATGCCAAGGCGCACAAGCACCCAGAGAGTGCCGAGCAGACAATCTGGCAGGCCTTCGAGGCGGAGCGCCCGCATCTGGTGCCGATCGCCGGCCGCTTTGACGGGTTCCATGCCCTTCCGGCCGCGGTCTCGAAGACCTGCCTGGTGCGCTTCGACAACAACAAGTACTCGGTTGTCTCGCGCGCCGTAGGCCGCCCGGTCGAGATCCATGCCTATGCCGACCGCATCGTCATCCGTCAGGACGGTGCCGTCGTCGCCGAGCATCCGCGCTGCTTCGGGCGCGGCGAGACGATCTACGATCCCTGGCACTACGTGCCGGTGCTGGCCAGGAAGCCCGGCGCCCTGCGCAACGGTGCGCCGTTCAAGAACTGGCCGCTGCCGGCCGGCCTGGAGCGCCTGCGGCGCCGGCTGAAGGGGTCCGACGACGGCGACCGCCAGATGGTCAAGATTCTCTCCGCGGTGCTGACCGACGGCCTCGCCGCGGTGGAGGGGGCCTGTGCCGAGGCGCTCGGCGATGGCGTTCACTCCGCCGATGTCGTCCTCAACATCCTGGCGCGGCGCCGCGACCCCGCGCCGGCGGCGGCGATCCTGACCCCGGAAGCGCTGCGCCTGCATCATGCGCCGATTGCCGATTGTGCTCGTTACGACCGTCTGCGCAGCGCCTCCTGATGGAACGAACCCAGGTTCTCGAGCTGATGGCCACGCTCAAGCTCTACGGCATGCGCGCGGCCTATGACGAGGTGATGGCGACCGGCATCAAGCGTCGGCACGAGCCGCCGCGCATCGTCGGCGACCTGCTCGCCGCCGAGATCGCTGAGAAGCAGGCGCGCTCGATCAAGTACCAGCTCACCATTGCCAAGCTGCCGCTGGCCAAGGATGTCGACGCGTTCGACTTCGCCGGCACCCCGATCAACGAGACGCTGATCCGCGATCTGGCGACCGGCGGCTTCATCGCCGAGCAGCGCAACGCCGTGCTCATCGGCGGCACCGGCACCGGCAAGAGCCACCTCGCCATTGCTGTTGCGCGCGCCTGCATCCGCGGCGGCGCCAGGGGCCGCTTCTACACCGTCGTCGACCTCGTCAACCGCCTGGAGAACGAGGCCCGAGCCAATCGGCAGGGACGGCTCGCCGATTACCTGACCCGGCTCGACTTCGTCGTCCTCGACGAGCTCGGCTATCTCCCCTTCGCCCAAACCGGCGGCCAGCTGCTCTTCCATCTGATCAGCCGCCTCTACGAGCGCACCTCGATCATCGTCACCACCAATCTCGCCTTCGGCGAATGGCCGAGCGTCTTCGGCGAGCCGATGACTTCATGACACCTCCTTCTTTGAACGCTTAGTGCGGGCCCGCAGCCTCAGCTCGGCGATCTCACGCACTGTCAGGCTGATCTTCCACGGCATGCCCTTGGCGAGCTGCTCCCCGCTCAGTCGCCCCTTGTGCAGCCACTCGAATACGGTCTGAGGGGTAATCGAGAGGGTCTCTGCCGCACCTTGGACCGAGTAGCTCCCGTCCGGCCAACGCGGTGGGTTTGCTTCCTTGCCATTGATCTTCACCGTCGCAATGCCCCAGCGCTTGCGCAACAGGTGGATCTCGCCACCGCTGAACGGGCGCCCACGTGCCGACAGAAGCCCTTCGGTATTGAGAATAGCGGCGATCTCGCCATCCATTTTCTGCTCCGCGACGAGCGCGCGAAGGCGTGTCGCCAGACGATCGAGGTCGCCATAATCGGGGTAAGCCCGCACGTTCCGACGGATCGAGTGCTCGCTGGTGGCGCCCGTCTGCCAGACGATCCTGATCCAGACCTGACCCTGCTCGCGGCGCTGATCAAGCACCACCTCCTTGATGAGAAGGCGCAGGATCTCTTTGCGCTCGGCCGCCGTCGTTGTCGTCGCGTTCCACAATTGCGGCAGATCCGCGCCCAAAGAAATGATCTGCGTGCGGTCGGCTGCGCTCAGCGATACCGGCTGCTCGCGACGCCAGCTCTGATACTCCGCCTCAATTTGCTCGACCCGGCGAAGCCTCTCCTCCCAGGCTCGCTCGAGCGAACGCGCCACCAGCCGGTTCTCCGGTTCCACGGTATCGTATTGGCGGCGAGCCCGCTCCGCCTCGTAACGAGCACGCTCACGCCGAAGCGACCACTGCCGCTCCAGCAGGCGGGCCTCTTCCTCGAACTCGCCCAGAACGGCGACGGCCAGCGCGAGCCGATCAGGCGCCAGCGCCGCCAGCGCCAGGTCCTCCACCGCCGCGTCGACCGGCAGGGCCCGGACCTCCTGGCAACGCGGCCCGCCATGCTGCTGCTGGTCGGCCGTACACTGATAGACCGGGTAGTCGCCACCCGGTCCGGAATAGCGCAAGCCCATGCGCCGGCCGCATCGCCGCAAACCACGATCCCTTGGAGCAACGCCTTGCCTTTGCGGGGCACGCCCGGCCGGTCTCTCTCATATCGATTGACGTTGTCGGCAAGCCGCCGCTGGTTTGCCATGAACTCCTCCCAGCCGATATAGCCAGAATAGGCGTCCTTCAGGCACACCGGCCAGTCCTGGAGGGCGACCGCCTGGGTGCCGCCGGACCGTGAGCCAGGGCGGTGGCCGAGCGGGGTTCGCCGGCGACGGCCGTAGACATACGCTCCCGCGTAGGCCGGGTTTTTCAACACCTGCAATACCCGTGCACTGCTCACCGCCCGCCAGACCACCTCTTGCGGCGCCGGCCCGCGCAGCGGCCGCACCGGCAGTTGCAAGCCGGACCGGTGCAAATAACGCATCACCGATCGGGCGCTGCGAAGCTCCCCAAACTTGGCAAACAGCAACAACAAGCGAGCCTGCACTTCTTCGTCGGGGTTACGAACCACCCGGCCGTCGCGGGTATAGGCGAGACCCGCCGGCAGGGGCAGCCGCAACTCGCCCCGGGCGGCCTTCTGACGCTCCCCTTGATGGAGCCGAACCTTGATCTGGTGCAGCTCCGCTTCGCTCATGATCCCCGACAGGCCCAACAGCAGGCGATCGTGATAGGCGCACGGGTCATACACCCGCTCGCCGTCAGCAATCAGAACGCTAAAGAGAGAACACAGCTCGATGACTTCGACCCGCTCCTTTGGCCAGCCGAAGAAGATCGCCCGGTCGACCAGCCGGTATTGCAGCTCGGTGCTCTCCTGATGCTGGCGGACTTGCCCGGCGGTCGACTGCCGCACATAGATGTAGGCGAGCTTCGCTCGGTGCGCCGTCGTCACCCGGTCTTCCGGACTCGCCGGGGTGTTCAGCATGACCCGCCTCGCTTGGCCCCTGCGCATCCGCCAGCCGCGATCGCAGCACACGGGCGATCCGCTGTGCCAGATGGCGTTGCGTCGCCGCCGTCATCCTCGGCCACACCCTCGGCACCAGCGCCGGCGGCTGGTCCCGAGAGCCTGCTCCCAGATCCGGGGCGATCATCGCTGGGCGGCGAGCCATCGGCGATCTTTGGGTTGCAGAGCAGCGCCTGGATGTACTGCGCCAACGGCAGCAGCGTGCGTACCGACGCCCGCGGCAGAGCATAATTCGGCCTTGCATCACAAGCAAAATCCAGGTCGGTCGCGGCACGCGGCAGCCAGCGCCGCCGACCGTCCGCAAGCGCGACGCTGACCCAGCCGGGGCGCTGGCCCGCCGTCGGGTTCAGATCGAATCGCTGACCGAACAGTGCGTGCTGAGGATCAGTGACCCAGACCCGGACTATCAGTCGATCCGAAACAGCGGCAGTCTGTAATGTTCGGCGACGCCAAGATGACCACGGCACTCCTCGACCGGCTCACCCATCACTGCGAGATCGTCGAGACCGGCAACGAAAGCTGGCGCTTCAAAAACCGCGCCTGACCCCCAGCCAAATCGGGCAAATCCCCCGCCCCGGACCCCACCCCCTGGGGCTTGCCCAGGTGGGCAAACAGGCACCTCCCACGCGCGCCGCTCCGTCGCTCGTGTAGGCACTGCGCGTCGCGCGCGGGGCCCTCCTATTCGCTACCTGGACAAGCCCGCGCCGAACCTCAGACGGGTCCCTTTTGGATGCCGATCCCGGGTCCCAATTGCTTGCCGTTTGACAGCCTGAAATTGAACGCCTCAAGGTGCGGCTCCGTGAACATCTGCCGATCGCCGCGGACGGCACCATCGCTTACGAAGCCTTCGCAAATGCGGTGAAGGGCCCCGCGCCGGATTAGAATGGCGTCGTAGAATTGAGTAGCGCCTGGCGGCCTGATGAATGTGGTCGTGCTTAAACCCCTTACGGGGTTGCGGTGCGAGCGCTGATTTCTGAGTAGGGCCATCAGTACGCAATCGGTAGCGTATCTGCAGGGTCAGCTCTGTTCCGACCTCCAGACGTACGCGCGGTGAGATCTACGCCGGCCGCGTCGGCACCGGCATGGGTATCCCCAAGCTTGAGCGCGTGTGGCGCCGGCACCATGATGTGGCCGCCATGTTCCCAATGGCTGCAGTCGGCGCAGAGCTGCCGGTGGGCGCCCGGTCCCGGATGGTCGGGAGTTGCCCCCACTCCGGCCATTCACGATAAGCCGCCGCGGAGTCTCGAAACCGCGTTCAACGGAACGCCGATTTAACTTCCTGCGCCAGTAGCCGGATCGCCTCTCGTTCCGCCGCGTGATCAGCCAGGCCCGCGCAATTCGTTTCCAACTGCACGCCCGACAGCCCGATGTCGCGTTGCAGGTCTTTCAACTTCCCCACCACCGTATCGGGTGAGCCAATAAACACCGAACCGCGCAAGGTTTCCTCGAGCGTGATTTCAGTGAGGCGCTGCGAGGTTTTCCAGCGCGGGTGGTCCGGCGGACTGTTTTGCCGACGAGAGGAATCGGCAAGCAGGCGGCTTTGGTTCTGGAAATGCCGCATCAGGGTCGGCCCGTAGGCTTCCTGGGCCGCTGCATCGGTTTTGGCGACGAAACCGGGGCAACGGAGATAGACCGGCGCGTGCCCGGGATGTCCGGCGTCGGTCCAAGCTTTCCGGTAGACGTCGATGTGCTGCTTGAACATCCGCACATCCTCGTGCCGCACCGACAGGAACAGGCCTTGGCCTGCTTTGCCGGCCGCGGGGAATGTTTCGACGCTCACCGCTGCGATGCGGATTTCGGGCGTAGGTTGTTGCACAGGCTGCGGCACGACCGTGACATCTTGGATGTCGTAAAACTTCCCCTTGTAGGAGAAATTGTCTTCCCGCCATGCGCGTTGAATGATTTCCAGACACTCGATCTCGCGGTCCTTGCTTTCGGAATAGGCGATGTTCATCGCCTCATAGGTCTTCACGACGCCGCTGCGCCCGACGCCGAAGATCAGTCGACCCTTGGAGACGTGGTCCAAGGTCGCGGCTTCCTCGGCGATGCGAAGCGGATTGGCCAGCGGAAGCACCTGCACGCTGGTCCCGATTCTGATCCTCTCGGTGCGGGCCGCGATTGCGGTACCGAGGACCAAGGGACTGGCGGCGAGGCCGCGCCGTTTGTCGAAATGCAGCTCCGCGAGCCACATCACGTCGAGGCCGTATTCCTCGCTGGCGTCGACGATGTCGAACCCGGCGGCGAAGCATCCGGCTTGGCTGCGGCCAGGCAGGACCGGGAACTCGTGATAGATACCTAATTCCATTGAATGGGACCTTTCCCGAACGCGATCTTATCCGACATTCACCAGATTGCCAGCGGTGTCGATGCCACGGTTGCTGTCTTGAACGTTTTGAGCAACCGCAAATCGCGCGTTTGCATACCCGGCAGGCGCCACCGTCGGCCGTTGACCAGCCCCGCCGCGCTGAAAGACAGCGGCTTGCCTGCGTCGGTATGCTAGGCCGAGGGCCCGCGATCGGTGCTTCTGACTCATTGCGGCGTGTCCTGCCGGAAGTCTTCTTTCTAATTACGGTTGGCATTCAACCGCGACGGCGGGAGCGCCTCAAGGTGCCCCAAAAGCGCCCTTCATCACCGTGCGGGGTCGACTTGGATGGATCGGGCGGACGAATTAAGTTCGATTGCCAGCCGATCTCTCTGCATAGTGCTACGGCTCGTACTGGTTCGCTCGTGCTTTATCAGAGGATCGTCGCATGGCCGTCACCGCGATACCCAGAAGCCACATCACTCAGGCCGAGTCGCAGACCCGCATCGATCTCGCCGCCTGCTATCGGCTCGTCGACCTGTTCGGCTGGTCGGACCTGATCAATACCCGCATCACGGCGCGCGTCCCGGGCCCGCAGAACCATTTCCTGATCAATCGGTTCGGCATGCTGTACGACGAGATCACCGCCTCATCGCTGGTCAAGGTTGATGTCGATGGGAACAAGGTCGAGCCGTCGGATGACGAGGTCAATAGCGGCGGCTTCGCGATCCCCAGCACGATCCATATGGCCCGCCCTGACATCAACTGCGTGATCCACACTCATACGGTCGCCGGGTGCGCTATGTCGATGCAGAAGGGTGGACTCCTGCCCCTCAATCAGCATGCGCTACAGGTGATCGGCGATGTCGCCTACCACGACTACGAGGGCACCGGGAGAAGCCTTGAGGAACGCGAGCGCTTCCTTGCCGATTTCGGAGACAAGCACATCATGGTATTACACAATCACGGTCTGTTCATCGTCGGGCGCAGTATCCCCGAAGCCTTTATCGCCACCTACCGGATGGAGCGTGCCTGCGCGATGCAACTCGCCTTTCAGCAGTCGGGCGCCGAGTTCAACCCGCTCTCCGACGCGGTGGTCAGCGCGGGCTATGCCAAGTCTCGTGCCGGCGCCGCACGCGGCCACGATCCGAACAAATTCGACTGGCCGGCATTGCTACGTAAACTCAACCGCATAGACCCAACCTACAAGGAATAGGCGAGCGCGGGATTGATGGTAAGACTTTAGGGATTCACCTGCACGTACACCCCGGCAGAACCCGGTGCATGCGTCATGGCCTGCCGCATGCGCGGCGAATTGGGCGAGGAATGTTGCTGTTGCTCCTTCCACTCCGGGCTTTCCGGCACAGCCGTACTGGCAAATTCGTAGACCGTGCTGTAGCCGGTGGTACCATCGAGCACCCGATAGCGGCGGGCGTAGATCACCCCCGGCACCTTGCGATAGCCTGGGACATATTCCCCACTGTACCAGGCGTTCCACTCCGCATCGACCTCGGAGGGGACGGACATGCGGCCAATCTGCAACACCGGCGCCATGCCACGCTCCGGCATTTCCACGCCCTCCGGGTAAATCTGTTCCCCGACAATGCGTGTCAAATTCTTCCCAATCACGGACGGCGAGACTTTCTGTCCCCACGGCGTCCGCGGCCGGTTGGTAAACGCCGGCGTCTGCATCACCGCCACGCTTTCCAGTTCATAGCATGCCAGGTAGTGCGGGCCACCTTTGACCGCCTCGTAGCGGGCCGCTGAGAGAATGCCCGGCACCGACAGCAATTCCGGCAGATGTTCCTCGTTATACCACTTGTTGAATTCCTGCACGTTCTGGGTGTCGATATCAACGTACACCATGAAAATCCCGCTACCTTTTTGTACCATGTGTCCGTCTCCTCTGTGGAGGGTAGCCGCTATCCTTTTCCTCGTCGTTTTGGCACCCGGTCCTCACGCCTGGAGCTCAGGAGAGACACGAGACGCCAACCAGGGAGCCATCTTAGCGGACATTCCCCAGATTCCGGGGCTGTTGGGCGCGATCTTCCGTCTCATCGAGGCCCACCGCAATGAAATTCGGGAGCAACCAGCTTCGTTCGCAGCCAAGCGTTCGGGTTGCTCGCCGCGAAGCCGTTCGTCTACCCAGCAACCCGCCCTTACAAGGCCCGCTCTCGCCCAACTTGACGATGCCCCCCGAGCATCGAGTTAGGAGGGGGAAGACGACAAGTGACCCCGATCGTCATCTTGCCGGATGCCTGGCAAGCTGATCGCGAGCGCCACCCGCTGGTCGCCTCCTCCGGGTCGGTCGCACCCCGACTCTAGACTGGCCACCGCGACGACTTCACTGATCGGTCTTCCGCAAACGGCGTCGGCGCATCGCGGGCCTGTCGGGCATTGTCGCGGCCGCGCGGGTAGCGCAACGTTAGAGTATGCACCCGAGTTCTTAGAGCAGGCCTGGATGACATCGCTTTCGAACACGATCAGCGGCCGCAACGCCTTTATCGAATTGCTGCAATCCGAGGGGGTCACGCACCTTTTCGGCAATCCGGGAACCACCGAACTGCCGATCATGCATGCGCTTGCCGATTATCCGCAGATGCGCTACGTGCTCGGCCTGCAGGAGGCGATCGTCGTCGCCATGGCCGATGGGTATGCCCGTGCCTCGGGTGAATTGGTCGCGTGCAACGTGCATGTCGCGCCGGGGCTCTGCAACGCGATGGGCTCGCTGTTCACGGCGTTCAATTCGGGGACGCCGCTGCTCATTACCGCCGGGCAACAGGAGCAGGGACACGGGCTGACCGAGCCTCTGCTGTACGCGCCCCTGGTGCCGATCGCGACACCCGTCGTGAAATGGGCGATCGAGGTGACGCGGCTGGAAGACCTGCCCCGCATCGTGCACCGCGCTGCGAAAATCGCCACGACTCCTCCGACCGGGCCTGTCTTCATCTCCCTGCCGGGAGACATCCTCAACGCCTTCGGCGTGATCGATCTCGGACAGGCAACGCGGGTCGATACGCGCGTGCGGCCATCGGAAGACAGCCTTCACGGGCTGGCTGAGCGGCTCCTCCGCGCGAAGCGGCCGGTCATCATCGCCGGCCACGAGATCATCCGTAGCGACGGCTTTGCCGAGGCCGCCCGTTTTGCCGAAATCATGGGTTGCCCCGTCTATGATCAGACGGTGCTGCAAGGGTCGCATTTTCCAACCGACCATGCGGCCTATCTCGGGCCGCTGTCGCGCGACCAAAAAACCGTGCGCGCCCGCCTTGATCCCTACGACACGGTGATCAGCCTCGGCTCCGATTTCCTGCGCATGTCGGTCTATAGCGAGGTCGAGCCGCTGCCGCCGCAAATGTCGGTCATCCAGATCGGGCTGAACGACTGGGAGATGGGCAAGACCTACCCGGCGGAAATAGCCGTGCGCGCCGATGTCAATCAGACATTGCGCGTGCTGACGCCGCTCGTGGCCGAACTCGGCGGCGCGACGCAGCGCCAGCGCGCCGCGGACGGCCTCGCCGCACTTTCCGGACGCAACTGGACGGCCAACCGGAAGGCACGTGCTGACATCGCCTTCGCTAAAGCGGCCATGCGCCCGATCGATCCTGAATGGCTGATGCTGACGATCGCGGATTTGCTGCCGGAAGACGCCATCATCGTCGACGACGCCCTGACCACCGGGGCGAGCCTCCCGGCCTTTATGCATCTGCGCGATCGCTACGCCTATTTCGGCAATGTCAGCGGCGGTATCGGCTGGGCCATTGCCGCAGCGGTCGGTATTCAGCTCGCCCAGCCGGAGCGCAAGGTCGTCGCCCTACTCGGCGACGGCAGCGCCATGTACTCGATCCAGGCGCTGTGGACCGCCGCTCACCAAAAACTGCCGATCGTCTTCGTCGTGTTCAACAATGGCGGCTACCGCATCATCAAGCAGCGACTGAAGCTGTTCCACAGCACCGAGCGCTTTATCGGGATGGATTTCATAGATCCACCCATCGAGTTCGCCGCACTCGCCCGCAGCCTTGGCGTGCGGGCCCATCGTGCCGACGCGGGGGATGAGTTCGGCGCGGCTTATCGCGACGCATTAGCGGCGCGCGAGCCCGTGCTCCTCGAAGTGATCGTCGACGGCAGCGTGTAGTCGCACGAAAATAATTCGCGCAAAGGCGCGGCGCGCCCGGCCAATGCGTCCCTTCTTTGTAAGGGCGCGGCTTTGTATGTCTGGTATCGGCGGATAGTGTTGAAAAACGGTATCATCTCGCATCGAGACGGCTGGGGGGCCGTCAATGATGCGGGAGCGTCAAGTCCAGCAGGACGCGTTGTTCTACGAACTTCACCCTGCCTCCAGCCATCTCTTTCTCCCTCGACCTGCCCGCGAAACGAAGCTTTGGTGCCGGCCGCCTTTGGCACTCCCGTGGATCAGCCGTTCTGCAGGCGGTAGCGCAGCCACACTGCGCCACCTTCGAGCACCTCACAGCTTTGCAGCGTCATCGACTGGAGCGGCGCTCGCGCGTCGGTCTCGTCCTCGCGGGAATCGAAGGCGTAGGGCCCGCCCCGCGCACCGTCCACCGCCGGGCAGATCGCAAGGCTGATCTCGTCGATTAGGCCGGCCCGCAGAAACGAACCGTTCGACTTGCCACCGCCTTCGAGCAGCAAGCGCTCGATCCCGAGTTCTCGGTTTAGGATCTCCAGCGCGAGCGCCAGATCGAGCTCCCGTTCGCCGGCGAAGATGTAGGAGACGCGGTCACGGCGCAGCCCCGCCAGATGCGCGTCGGAGACCTGCTCGGTCAACACCGCGACGATCGGGTCGCCGCCGATATCCGCACGCCCCCAGGCGATCTTGCCGTGCGCGTCGAGCGCGATGCCGTAGGCGGCGGCGTCGTGCCGGACGAACCAGGGCTCGCGCCGGAAGATTTCGCCCAGGTGATCAGGATAGGCATCTCTCTTCGCGTATTCGCTGCCGGTGACGCGGCCGATCAGCCAGGAGCCGTTGCCGAGCTCTTCGTGGATACGCTCGAACAGACCCGCCATGCGGTTCTCCGCCGGCCGCCACCGGCTGCCCCAGGTCCGGCCGTCGATGCTCGTATTCATGTGGCAAACGACATAAGGCTTCATCTGCGCCCCTTTACCGATTAGCCGCGGCACGGGCCGGGAGCGGCCAACCAAACCAGTTTGCATAGCCCCTTCGCCCGTGACCGGGATCGAGATCGCGGCCCTTCAGCCACGGCAAACAGGCGCACGGCGTTACCTACTGCTGGAAAGCCGGATTACGGGCAAACATCAGCGGAGCGCCCGGGGACAGTGCCTCGCGGCCTTAGTCTGGAAGATACATCACCTCCATAGAGCGCAGATGCGGCTCGTCCAGAATGCGGCCATTGCTGGCGACGCCCCACGGACTCTGAGCTGCCCGGGTATGGAGCGCATCGAGGGCCAATGTGTCGCGCTGCTTGAAATCACTCAAGAAATCCCAGTTGGCCTGTAAGCCTGCCATGGTGGTCAGCGCCGGAAACCAGGCCGCGGCGGCCCCGGCATCCTGCTGCGCCTGCAAGGAGGGATACGGCGACACGTCGGCGGGAATGAGAGGGACGACCGGCCCGGGAATGAGGCGGATCGCCTCTTGAATTTCTTCCCAGCTGCGCAAGTCATTGGGGCAGACGACATTGACCCGGGCTTCGGCTTTGTAGGCCTGGCAGCGTTCAATAATCTCCGCGAAGCTGGCGCCCGGCACGCCGCCGAGATCGCACCGGGCCATGATCACGAAGTCGGGGTCGAGAGCCTGTTTGGCATCCATCGCCGCCCGGAGCTTTCCGACCATCTCCTCTATCGAGATACAGCGGCGGCGAGGGCCGGCTTTCGGCGGAAACGTCTGGTCTTCGATATGGGCGCCGGCGATGCCCGCCTGAATGTATTCCCGCAGGGTGTAATGCGTGCTGATGGCATCACCGTATCCTGTGTCGGCATCCGCAAAGACTGGGATCTCTACAGTCAGGACAATTTTGCGCGCGTTGTCCACCATGTCGCGCATGCTGGTCCCGGAGTCGGGCCAGCCCAGCTGGTGCGCCGCGGTATTGCCGCCGGACATGTAGAAGGCCTCATACCCCAGCGCTTCCGCCATCTTCGCACCAATGGGATTGATCCCGCCCGCCAAGACAAATAATTCGGGCCGTTGAAACAAGGTCTTCAGTCGGGTCGTCATACGCTGGCGCTCTGACATACGCAGTCTCCTCGTGGACTAGCTCCCCACCGGCACAGTGGCACTGATACGCGGGACTCCCAACGAGCGGGTCGTGTGACCCTGGCCTGTGAGGTCGTCGGCGAGGACCACGTCACCCGGCCCGAAACGGCGCGTGGTGCCATCGCCGATCCCGATTTCCATCTGCCCGACGAGAATGAAAATGTATTGCCGCCGGGGTGCGGTGTGCCAATCGCTCCAATAATCCGCAGGAAAAGAGCGGAACACGAGGTTGGCACCCGCCTGAAGCGCCACGTTGCGGGTCTCCTCGGCGGGCAGGGGGAGATCCTCGAAATGGGTCTGGCCGTCCTCGCCGGTGTATATCCGTACCATCATCCGCATGCTCCTTCCCACAGAGAGATCACTGCGTCGCGTAGGATACCGCGGTGCGCGCACCGCCCGGAAGCCCGCGAAAACAGGTCCGGTCTTGCCTTCAGCCGCCGGTGCAGGCGGAATACGGCCGGAAAACGTCGAGCCCGGGAACGCATGATGACCACAGACAGGCAACCTTTGCGCAGCTTTCTGTTTGCGCCGGGCAACCACGCGCGGCGGGTCGAAAAGGCGCTGTCGCTCGATGCCGATGCCGTCATTTTCGATCTCGAAGACGCCGTTGCTGTCGCCGAGAAGCCGGCGGCGCGCCAGTCGGTGGCCGCGGCTCTGGGGCGGCCGCGTCGCGGCTGGCTCTATGTTCGCGTCAACGCCGCCGATACCGATTTCTGCTATGCTGACCTCGTGGCGGTCGTCCGGCCCGGGCTCGACGGCGTCATCCTGCCGAAGGTGGAAAGCCCCGCCGCGCTCGCGACGATCGAGTGGCTGCTCGCTCAGCTGGAACGCGAGAACGACCTGCCGCAAGGTGCGGCGGACCTGATCCCGATCATCGAGACGGCGCGGGGGCTCGACCGGCTTCCCGCAATTCTGGCAGCGGCGAGCCGGGTGCGGCGGGTCGCGTTTGGCGCCGGCGATTTCACCCTCGACGTCAACATGATTTGGAGCCGCGGCGAGACCGAACTGGCGCATGCCCGCGCGGCGATCGTCACCGCGTCGCGCGCGGCGGAGCTGGAGGCGCCGCTCGATACGGTCTGGGTCGATCTCGCCGACCGCGAGGGCCTGGAAGCCTCGGCGCAGACGGCGCTCGGCCTCGGTTTCCAGGGCAAGATGTGCATCCATCCGGACCAGATCGCGGTTGTGAACCGGGTGTTTTCCCCGACCGATGCGGAGATCGCCTCTGCCGAGCGGGTGGCGGCTGCCTTTGCCGGCGCCGAAGCGGCGGGAAGTGCCGCAATCCAGCTCGACGGCAAATTTATCGATTACCCGATCGTCCACCGGGCGCAGCGGATGTTGCGCCGGGCGGCCGCCATCCGCGCGCGGAAGGAACGACGATGACAGAAAACTCGGCCGGGCCGCTCGGCGGCATCACGGTTCTCGACCTCTGCCGCTATCTCGCCGGTCCCTACAGCTGCACGCTGCTTGCCGATTTGGGCGCCGAGGTGATCAAGATCGAATCGCCGCAGGGCGACATGTTGCGCCAGTTCCCGTCCAGCCTGCCGGGAGAAAGCCGGTTCTTTCTCGGCACCAACCGCGGCAAGCGTGCGCTCGCGCTCGATCTGAAACACCCCGAAGGTCTGGCCGTGTTGCATCGGATGGTGGCGAGCGCCGATGTTCTGGTTGAAAATTTCCGCCCTTCGGTGCCGGCCCGGCTCGGGATCGATTACCCTCGGCTTCGGGAGATCAATCCGCGCCTCGTCTATGCCGGCCTGACGGGTTACGGCGAAACCGGCCCGCTCAGCGAGAAGGGCGGGTTCGACCAGGTATTGCAATGCCTCTCCGGCATGGCGGTGTTCCAGGGCGGCGGCGCCGACAAACCGCAACTGGTGCTCGGCTCGGTGCTCGACTATTTCACCTCGGCACTGCTCGCCTATGGCGTCGCCGCGGCACTGTTCCACCGCGAACGCAGCGGGAAGGGGCAGTATCTGAGCCTGTCGCTGTTGCGCAGCGCCTTGACGATCCAGGCCGGGCGTTTCGTCTGGGCCGACAGCGAGGGCAGCGACGTCGCCCGCGATTCCGGTACCGGCGGACTGACCGGCATCCACCCGACAAAAGAAGGCGCGCTCTACATCTCGGTACACTCGAACCACTTCTTCGCCGCCCTCTGCCAGTCGATCGGCCGCCCCGAACTGGCGAGCGATCCGCGCTGCGCGACGATGCGCAGCCGTGCCGCCCACGCCGCCGATCTGGTGCCCGAATTGCGCGCTGCGCTTGCCGCGCACACGGCCCTGGAGTGGGAGGAGATTTTCGGGGAACGTGTCCCTTGCGCGGCGGTACGACCGATCGAGGCGATGTTCGATCATCCGCAGGTCCTCGCGGAGGATTTGGTGACGACGCTGGACCACCCGGTCGTGGGCCGCTACCGAACGATGACCAAGCCGGTCAAATTCTCCGACACGCCCGGACCGTCGCCGGTCGCCGCGCCGACTTTCGGCCAGCACAGCGACGCGGTTCTCGCCGCATACGGCTATCCTGCCGAAGAGATCGCGTCATTGCGGGAGCGGGGCATCGTTCGGTGAGGATGTGGTTCGCCTGTTCCTCAAGCGGGCGCGAACAATACCGGCTTGATTGCGGTGCCGGCGACTGCGTCGATCACGGACTGGCACCGCCGCGCTCGGCGACCGGTGGCGGCGATGCGACGGCAATGATCAAGCGCCGCGCCGATCAGATTTTCGCTCGCTTCCGGAGTGCGGAACCCGGAATGGGCCGAGAGCGTGACGTTGTTCAGCGTGGTCAAGATGTGGCCTGCCGGCAGGGGCTCGATGGCGAAGACATCGAGACCGGCATGGCGGATATGGCCCGAGCGCAGAGCCTCGATCATCGCCTCCGCGTCGACCAGCGCGCCGCGCGCCGTGTTCACGAGAATGACGCCCGGCTTCATCGCGGCGATCCGCTGGCGCGACAGGAAGCCCGTGGTTTCCTCGGTCAGCAGCAAATGCAGGGAGACTACGTCGCTGTGCGCGAGCACCTCGTCGAGCGCGGCAAACTCGACGCTCGGATAGGCCCGCCGGCTGCGGTTCCAGGCGACCACCTTGAGGCCCGAGCCGAGCGCGATGCGCGCGACCTCGACAGCGATCCCGCCGAACCCGACGAGGCCCAGCGTCTTGCCGGTGAGCTGGACGCCCTCGACGCCCAGCCACCGCCCCGCACGCATCCCGCGGTCCATGCGCGCAAGGCCCCTCGCCGCGGCCCACATCAGCGCGATCGCGCATTCCGCCACCGCGGTGTCGCCATAGCCCTTGATGATGTGAACGGTGATGCCAAGCCCGGCGAGCTCCTCCGGGTTCATGTAGCTGCGCGCCCCGGTGCCGAGGAAAACGACGTGCGCGAGCCCGCGGCACTGCGAGGCCAGCCGCGTCGGCAGCGGGGTGTGGTCGATGATCGCGATCTCGGCATCGCCGAGGACGGCAGCGAACGCCTCCGGCGCCACGTCGGGATCGCGATTGATGGCGACCGGCGGATCTCCCTCGCGCCGCAGCGCTCGCGCGATGGCGGCGAGAGTGTCGTCGGCGTCGACGAAGACAGCGCGCACGGTTCTCGTCCTTCCGGAAGGGCGTGTCGGAGGTGGCGCGGCGTCATCCTAGGCGGGCGTGCTGAGGCGCCGTCTGCGGCGAGCTACTCCGCCGCGCGGCCGACCAAGTGAAGTGCCGGGTCAAGGGCCGTCCGCGGCGCGACGCCCTCTACGCTCGCGAAGGCGCGATCATGCGCCTCGATCTGCTCGGCGTAATTGGCACGATAGCGGCGGTAGGCTTCTTCGTGGCGGGTCAGCGCCGCGGCGTGGAATTCGCCCTCGGGCGAGGGCAATAAGTCGAAATGGCCTCCGGAATCGCGCCCGCGCACGAGCGGCGCGCACATGCGCATGGTGCCGGTGAGTCGGCAATGCGCCGGGATATAGCTGATGCCGATGCCGACGCGGCGATGCGCGGCGCGGTTCGGCGCCGAGCGGTGCCGGCACAGCGTGTGGTGCAATGAGAAGCTGCCGGCCGGCAGTGCCATCATCTCGCCGTCACCCTGGTCGAAATCCGCCGTGATCGCCTGGCCGCCGCCGTTGATGCTGTTCTTTAGGCCGAGCGCGGCATGGCGCAATTGCTGCGGTCGCCCGCGCGATGAGACGACCTCCATGCAACCGGCCTCTGCGGTAGCGTCGCTTAGAGCGACCCATGCCGTCACGTGCTCATAAGGCTCGATGCCGAAATAGGTCGCGTCCTGGTGCCAGGCAGCAAAGGTCGGACTGTTCGCCTCCTTGATAAAAAAGGTCGATGTGAACACGAGGATGTCGGGGCCGATCAGGCTCTCGACCGCATCGAGAATGCCCCCGTGGCGCACCAGTCTGTCGAGCCACGGCAGAAAGACATAAGACGCCGACCGCCAGCGCCAATCGCCCTGATTGACCGGCTTGCCGAGCCATTCCTCGAAGCGCGCCAGGTCGGCGTTGTACTCGGCTACTTCGTCCGGCGAGAGCGCGGGAACCGGGTAGAGATACCCGTCGTAGCGGTATTTCGCGACCTGCTCAGCCGTCAGCGCCATCGCCGTCTCCTCGCCTATATGCGCCGATCCTAGCACATCGACCGGCCGGGAGCGGCTGCGGCTGTCTCTGTTGGATCAGGAGCTGCGCGCCATCGCGGCAGGCCCTACAGCCCAAAATCGGCGGAGCGATCCTTGGCGAGCCGGATTGACCCACAGCGCCACCCGGGCGCCTCCCGGCCAGCTCAGCCTGGGGCGGCGGGTGATCGGCACATACGCGAGCGGACCGTAACGGCGCGGAGTGATCGGGAAACCCCGGCTATTCCGCCGCTGCCATCACGCGCAGTTCTTCCGCAGCCGAAAGGATCGGCAACCCCTCGATCGCCTTCGACGGTTGTCCATCGACGCCGACCAGCGGCTGGCCGACCAGGGTGATGCGATAGAGCTGGCGGTCGAAATCGGATTGGAAGATGTCGGTCGGCGCAAGGTGCGAGGTCGAGCGATTGTCCCAGAATGCGATGTCGCCCGGGTTCCACTTGAAGCGCACGGTGTATTCCGGCCGCGTCGTATGCTCCCACAAGAGTTCGAGCAGTTTTTGGCTCTCGCGCAAGGTCAGCCCGACCACCTGTTTGACATAGGAGGGGCTGATGAACAGCACCCGCTCCCCGGTCTCGGCATGCACGCTCACCAGCGGGTGCTCGCTCGCCAGGGTGCGGCGCCTGATGCGTTCGTTGTATTTGCTGTCCGGCTTCGGGTTTTCCCGCGGCACGTATTTGTGGATGCCCCGCAGCCCGTCGACAAACCCGCGCATCGTCGGCGACAGTCCCTGGTAGGCCGCGACAAGGTCGGTCCAGAACGTGTCGCCGCCATAGGGCGGTATCGTGACGCCGCGCAGGATCGAGGCGCAGGGCGGATTGACCGCGGCGGTGATGTCGGTGTGCCAACCGGACCACGGCGTCACCATTGTCTGTTCGCGGTTCTCGTTGGCGGTGCGGTTCTTGGCGACCGAATAGATCTCGGGGTAGCCCTCGACATGGCCGAACACCGCGTGGCCGATCGTCGGCTCGCCAAACTGGCGGGCCATTGCGACATGCTGCGCATGATCGAGGCTCTGACCTCGGAAAAACACGACCTTCCATTTCAGGAAGGCGTCACGCACTTCCTTCAATTGTTCCGGCGGCAGGGGTTTGCCGAGATCGACGCCGCGGATCTCCGCGCCGATGTGCAGTGTCAGCGGCACCACCTCGACATACGTATTCGTGCCGGTGCCTTGCTGGGATGACGACGCCATCTGTTTCCTCCGCCTGATATTCGGTGCCGCAGTCGGTCAGCCCCGTCCCCAGGATGATCCGGGATGCCTTCCGAATTGCATCCGGCATGCCGATCATACGCCGATATCGAGCTACCCGCGATAAGCAGAGAGCCCGCCGCTGACGGTTTGCGACATCCGGTTTATACCGGGCGCGCCGCCACCGCTCGCAGCGCGCGGCGGGCACGGCGGCCGAGGGTCGGCGCCGCCGCCGGGCGGCGCGACAATGCAAGCCTCGAAGCGCGTGTCGTCAGCAGCCACGATCGCGGTGCGTGACCGCTCCGCCGGTGCAGCTTGGTTGACGCCTTCGCCCATGATTGCGCCTCCTTCGCCCGATCTCCCTCGGGCAACGCCATCGCGACCGCGTGACCTTCGAGGGCGGCGCGGTGCCAGATCCTTGTGATTTTGCGCCAACCCCATGGGAGAAGCCCTTTACCGCAACGAGACGCGGTAGCGTTCCGCGACGCTCTCGCCCGGTACGGAGCGCTCGCTCAGCCGCAGATGTTATTGGCAAGGCCGCGTCCAGCCCGAAAGCGGTGGTCCTAGAACGGCCGGCGGTCGAGTGGCGCATGCGGCTGCTCCAGACCGTCTACGGGAATGTTGCGCCCGTTGATCCAGTGGGCGCGCGGCGATGCGAGGAACACGATCACATCGGCAACCTCCTCGGCGGCGCCGAGGCGGCCCATCGGGAAACCGTGTCGGACGTAGTCGTCGAAATAATCCGGATTGGCCAGGCGGTAGCGGTCCCAGCCATTGCCCTCGATCAAGATTGAGCCCGGGGATACGGTATTGACGCGTATCCCATACGGCACGAACTCCAGCGCCCAGCGCTCGGTGTCGAAAATCAGCGCCGCTTTGGCCGCGCCGTATTGCCCCGACATCGCGAGTTGCGGCGCCCATCCGGAGATCGACCCGATATTGATCATCGCGGCGCCCGGTCGGCCTTTCATGTGAGGCAAGGCAAGCCGCATCATGCGCACGGTCTGGATCAGATTGCGCTCCAGCGCGCCGCGCCAGTCGTTATCGCTGCTGTCGGCAACGCGCGCCCCGCCGCCACCACCGCCGACATTGTTGACCAGGACATCGATGCCGCCATACGCAGCCGCCGTCGCGTCGATCAGCCGAGCTGCATCCGCTGGGTCTGCGACGTCGCCGGCGTGAGCCGTCACTGCGGCACCAGCGCCCTGCAATGCAGCTTCCGCGTCGCGCAGCTGAGCGGCAGAGCGCGCCGACAGCATGATCCGGCAACCCTCTGCGACAAATGCCTTGGCTGTCGCCAACCCGATGCCTCGGCTCGAGCCGGTAATCAGCACGACCTTGTCGGCGAGTTTCAGATCCATGCCGCCACTTCCTCGAAGGCCCGCCGAGCCGCCCTACTTCGGATCAGGCCGGCGCGAGTCCCGGCTGAATATTCGCTGAGACGTATTGCCGTTGCCAGTTCGGCAGGAGTGCCATCGGGGGGCTTGGCACCGCCTTTCAATCCGGTCAGCGCGTCGCGCATTGCCCGCGAGAAGCGCCTTAAGCGCAGCAGCCTGTGGGCGCATTTTTGTTCCCCCGGATGTGCTGATACGACGAATGTCACTGGACCGCCGCGATCCCCGCAATCGGAACGCCGGAAGCGCCAGGACGGCGAGAACTCAGCAGCCGCCTGGCCTCTTCCAGACGCCGGGCGTCGAGATAGGACTTGAGCAAGGTGAACTCGATCAGATCGTGCTGTGCGCGGCTGCCGCCGATGCGTTCGTTCTGACCGGCAAGGGGAGCCAGCGCCTCTATTGCCGCGGCGAAATCCCGCCGCTCGAACGCGGCAAAGCCGCGCGCCAGGGCCGGCAGGTAGGAGCCGGAGGGGTAGCGTCCGGCTGCGGCGAGTTCCTCGATTTGGCGATTGCGCGCCGCGAGTGCCGCATCATCGCCCATCACCGCATGCGCCAGGATGACGTGCAGATCGGCGAGCCCGCTGCCCGGTCGCGGCAACGCCTCGCCCGCATAATCGTACAGGGTGCGCCAGGCCGCGGCGTTGCGGGGATGACCGGCGAGCTCCGAACGCCACAAAAACGCACAGCCGTCCGACACTTTCTGCTGCGGCCCGCCGCTATGGCGGCCGATCTCGATGGCGTCGCGATACACCGCCTGCGCCTCGGCCAAATGGCCGAGCGCAATCTCGACCAGCGACAGATGCCAGCTCAAATGGCCGTAAAAAAATCCTTCGCACGGATATTGCGCGAGCCAGGGCAGCAAAAAGGCCTTTGCCGTATCGGGTTCGCCGCTTTCGTAGCAGACATGGGCAAACCCGTGCGCGCCGTGCGCGTTTTTCGGGTTGAGCGCCACCGACCGCTCGATTTTGCGCCGCGCCTCCGCGAGCCGGCCGTCTTCCGAAAGCGCCATCGCGTGATAGGACAAAAACCAGTAATCGTCGCCGTAATGTGGTGCGACGCTGTCCATCAGTTCGGCGATCTGGTGCTTCTGCCCGAGACGCCCGGAACCGCCGATCAACCCGTTCGGGTTGGCGGCAATCGAGATCACCAGCGCGTCGCGCGGCCACGCCGCCAGGTGTTTATGGACCGTGGCGATGGCCGTCTCGGTCTGTCCGCTCGAACCGAAGTCGAAAATTGCGATGTGACTTGCCTCACGCTCGGTGAGCCCGACAGCCAGCTCCTTGGCGGCGACCAGAGCCGCGCGTGCGCCGGCGACATTGCCCTCTCGCATCAAGACCTGCGCCTTGCCGGCATGCGTCAGGGCGAAGTTGGGATCGGCGGCGATGGCGTCGTCATAGGCTGCGAGCGCGCCGGGATAAAAGGTCAGCGCTTGCTCGCTGGCATGGACATAGGCGTCGCGCGCGGCGCCGCACGACGTAGACAACGGAAGGCCGAATCGATCTGCCAACATCACGAACCCACCGTGCGACCCGTTTGCGAATAGTCACCCGCCCATCGGGCGGCCGCAAGCCAGGGTACTGGCGGAAAGCCCTCCCGGGCAACCCGTCTCCCCGGCGGAGCCCGTCGAGAGCAGGAGCGGAAAAACCCGAAGGCGTATTAGCGAGGGCCGGCGAATACGAGTGGCGGCGACCGGCTACTGCAAGGGTGCAGAAAAATAGAACGTTGCCAATGTGTGGCCTGGTTCGCATAGGAGGCGGGCATGGTGCCGCTCTATGCCGCAGGGATCGAGGACCTTAAGACCCGGCGATTTCGTGAAGATCGATTGCGCTGCCTGCTCGCATACGGCGCTGCCGGCACCAAGATTTCTGCGGCCGCTAAGTCTGCAGCCACGCGACAAGGTGCTCGACCTGAAGGAGCGGGTGCGGCGCAGGGGTTGCGGCGTTCGAGGTCGAGCAGTCGTGTCTATCAAGTGGGAAAAATGGTCCATGGAGCCCCGGAAATCCCGGCACGACCGTCGGGAGATCAAAGGCCGGTGTGATAGGTTCCTCGGCAGGTCCACTTAGCGGGAGAGGATCGGCAGGATACGCGGTCGAGGAGGTGCTGCCGCCGGATATCGAAGAGGCGGTGCGGTTGTGGCACGCGATCGGCTCGGGCGACGTGCTGCGCCTGCTGTACCCGACGGTTGAGCGCGTCGGCGAGGCCGATGCCGCCACCTCGATGCGTGAATGGCTGGCGCTCTACCCACGCCCGAGCCCGATGCGGTGCTCGATGCGCTCGCGCGCCGCGACCTGTTGCTTGTGGCGCTGGCTCGAGTTCTTCGGGGGCTATCCGGTCGTTCTCATGCCGACCCATTGCGACCTGCCGCCGCCCCTGGCGGCTGGACCCGACCCGCGAGGGGCAGAAGGAGCTGATCGAGGCGCTGCGGGTCGGAAGGAGTCGGTGAATGAGTGAAACCGGCCTCGAAGATCGCGCGGTGATCCAGGATCTCTTCACGCGCTATTGCTGCGCGCTCGACAATGGGGAGATTGAGACTGTAGGCGGTTGCTTTACGATGGAGGCGATACTCAGAAGCCCGGTCATCGACATCAGCGGCCACGACGAAATCCGCGCCTTTGCCTCGCGCTTCGCGGCGCAACGCGCCGCGGGCATGCAATTTCGCCACATGGTCAGCAATATCGCCGTGAGGATCAATGGAAACAGGGCCGCCGCTACGGCCTATCTGCTGGTGCTCATCTCCCATGTGGCACGCCATCAAGCAAAGGCCAAGCCAGTGTCTCTCCTCATTTGGAATGCGATCCTCGCCTGGGTTCTCGCTGCCTTCTTTATCGTCGGAAGCGTGATCAACGTGCTCGCTCCGGGCTCGACCGCCGCCGAATATCAGCGGTGGGGCTATCCCCACTGGTTCCACTTCGTGACTGGCGCGCTGGAGTTGGTGACCGCCGTTCTTCTCGCCTTGACGAGCACTCGTCTATTGGGCGCAGGACTCGGCGTCGCCGTCATGATCGCGGCCGCCGCCACCGTCGTTTTTCACGGCGAGTACATCCGCGCGGCTCCGCCGCTCGTTATCCTCGTCTTACTCGCGCTTGTCATTTGGGCCGCGCATAGCGGGTGGCCGGAACGGACAGCTAGCTAGTGCTCCTCGTCGGCAGGCGAGACGGCAACCGTTCTCGCCACTCGACGATGCCGACGATCACGCCGCACGACGGATCTTCCGGGATCGTCGGCACCTTGTGCACGAGGCTCCGCCCGCTCTCGGTGTCGGCGAGCACGATATCGGTAAAGGTGCCGCCGACATCGACCCCGATCAGCCGCATCGCCGCCTCACACCGCCCGTCCCGCATCCGAGCCGTAGCGGGCGCGCCGCCGTCGGACCAGCAGCACGATCACCAGCGAGATCCCGATCACGGCCAATGACAGCGCCGTCGTCATCGTCCCGAGCGCGTAGATGACCGGCGTCGTGGCATTGGTCTGCATCGCTTCGAGTTCGAGCGGCAGGGTGTTGAGCGCCCCGACCGATTGCGAGGTGCGCGCGATCTCGTCATAGGACAGGGTGAAGCCGAACAATGCCACGCCGACCAGGCTCGGCAGGATGATGGGCACGACGACATGCCGCACCGTCTGCCAGCCGCTCGCGCCCAGGTCGCGCGCCGCCTCCTCGTAGGAGGGGCTGAAGCGGTTGAACACGGCGAACATGATCAACAGGCCGAATGGCAGGGTCCAAGTCAGATGAGCACCCAGCGCCGAGCCGAACCAACTGCGCTCGAGCCCGAGCATCTCGAACAGGGCGCCAATTCCCAGGCTGACGACGACCGACGGCATCACCAGGCTGGCGACGACCAGGTAGAACAGGACGCTCGACCCCACAAACCGCCGGCGAAAGGCGAGGCCGGCGAGAAACGAGAACAGCACCGTGCAAGCCATGACGATCAGCCCGAGCTTGAGGGAGCGATCGAACGACCCCCAGATGTCGCCGATCGACTGCGGCCGGAACAGCTCGCCGAACCAGTGCAGCGACACACCGTTCATCGGGAAGACGAGCCCGCCTTCCGGCCCCTGGAACGACAGGACTACGATCGTCGCGATCGGCCCATAGAGAAATACGACAAAAAGACCGACCAGCACCGCGAGCGCGTAGAAGATCGCCGGCCGGCGCGGCGTGCGCGTCATGCTCAGAGCTCCTTGCGGATGTCGACGATGCGCATCAAGAGCGCGATCATCGCGACGACGGCGACCAGCAGCACCATCGCATTCGCCGCCGCCGGCGGGAATTGCAGATAGGAGAGCTGCGTCGCGATCTGCTTGCCGACCGAGGCAACCTGACCGCCGCCGAGCACGTCGACCGTGACGAAGTCGCCCATCACCATCGCGATGACAAAGATCGAGCCGATCGCGATGCCCGGCTTTGACAACGGCAACATGACCTTGGTCATCACGTGCCAGGTCCCGGCACCGGCATCGACCGCGGCCTCGATCAGCGAGCGGTCGATGCGCACCATCGAATTGAAGATCGGCACGATCATCGTCAGCGTGTACAGGTGCACATAGCCAAGGATCACCGCGAAGCTGGAATAGAGCAGCCACTCCTGTGGCGCGTGGACGATCCCGAGATCGAGCAGGCAGCGGTTGACCAGCCCGTTGCGCCCCAGCAACGGGATCCAGGCGATCATCCGGATCACGATCGAGGTCCAGAACGGGATCGAGCAGACCAGCAGCAGCACCATCTGCGTCGCGCGGCTGCGCACCAGGAAGGCCAGGAAATATGCGATCAAGAAGCCGAGTGTGACGGTGATGACCCAAGTGATCGCGCAGAATTCGAGGGTCGTCAGGTAGGTCCGATAGGTGACCGCCTCGGAAAACACCTCCTGATAATTTTCGAGGGTGAAAGCCGGGATCAGCAGCCGATAGGTCTCGTAGCCGAAAAAGCTGATGACGACGACAAGCGCGACGGGCACCGCGAAGAAGACGAGGAACACCGCCGAGAGCGGCGCAGCCTGCAAATAGGCGATCGCATGCGTGCGACGGCGTCCGGAAAGGTCGGGAGCGCTCACGCGGCGATGAACTCGTTCCATTTGCGGACCATGTAGCGGTCCTCGTCCATCACCGTGTTCCATACGCTGACATTGCCCATGCGGTCCCAGAACGAGCCGCCATCGCGCACCGTGCCGGCGCTTTCGATCTTTTCGCCGTCGCCAAGGCGGTCGAAATCCATACCCGCGTGACCGGCACCCGCCCGCTGGGCTGGTACCGGCTTCGCGCGGCGTCGGCGATCTCGCTGATCGTCCGGCGCGTCAAATCCTCGGTAATCAGGAACCCTACTCCGCAGCTTCGGGCAGATTGAGGCAGGCGGCCATCCGGTCGGGGGCTGGAAAGCGCGGCTCGGGAACCGTGCTGCGGCATGCCGCGCTGCGCCGTCCGCAACGGGGGGCGAAACTGCATCCCGGCGGCAACCGGCGCATATCGGGCGGGCTCCCCGGTATCGCGTCGATGTCGCGGTCTTTGTCCTGACCGTGGATGGTGGACGATAAGAGCCCGGCGGTATAGGGGTGGAGGGGAGCGCTCAATACCTGAGCGACCGGTCCGATCTCGACGATGCGGCCGGCGTACATGACCGCGATCCGGTCGGCGATTTCGGCGGCGACCCCGAGATCGTGAGTGACGAAGATCATCCCCATGCCGAGCTCGCGCTGCAATCGGCGCAACAGGATCAGCACCTGCACCTGCACGGTGGCGTCGAGCGCGGTCGTGGGCTCGTCGGCGAGCAGGAGCTGCGGCTTGCACGACAGCGCCATCGCAATCATCGCCCGCTGTCGCAAGCCGCCCGACAATTCGTGCGGATAGGCGTCGAGCCGCCGCTCCGCCGACGGGATGCGCACCAGGTCGAGCAGTTCGAGCGCGCGGGCGCGCGCGGCCTTGCCGTCGCAGCCGGTATGCCGACGCACGGTCTCGCCGATCTGCCGTCCGATCGTGTAGACCGGATCGAGCGCGGTCATCGGCTCCTGAAAGATCATCGAGACGAGCCCGCCGCGCAGATCGCGCAACTCGCGCGCCGGCATCGCCAGCACGTCGCGGCCGTTGACATGCACATTGCCGGTCACCCGCGCCTGCCGCGGCAACAGCCGCATCAAGGTGCGCAACGTCACCGACTTGCCCGACCCGGATTCTCCGAGGATGCACAGCACCTCGCCGCGGGTGGCGGCGAAGCTGATATTGTTGACGGCGTGGACCGACGCCTCGCGCGAGACAAATTTGACGCTCAGGTCACTGACCTCGACGAGCGGAGCCTCGGTGGCTGCGTCCTTGTCAGGCATCGGCCGCCCTGCTGTGGCCCGAGCCCGGGTCGTTCATGTGGCACGAGGCGATGTGCGAATTCGGATCGAGCCACTCGGCCAAGGCCGGCGACGCAGCCTCGCACACCGTCTCGGCGAAGGGGCAACGCGTGCGAAAGCGGCAGCCGGAGGGCGGGTCGATCGGGTTGGGCGGGTCGCCGGTGATCGGCGGCTCCTCGATCCGGTGCGCCGGGTCCATCGACGGCCGCGAGGCGAGCAACGCCTTTGTGTACGGATGCAGCGGCCGTTCGAAGATCGCATCGGCCGGCCCCAACTCGACGACGCGGCCGAGATACATCACCAGCACCCGATCGCTGATGTATCGCACCACGTTCAGGTCGTGGCTGATGAAAACATAGGTCAGGTTCAACTGTCGCTTCAGCGCGCGCAGCAGGTTCAACACTTGCGCCTCGACCGATTTGTCGAGCGCCGAGACCGGCTCGTCGAGGATCACCATTCGCGGTCCGGTGGCGAGCGCGCGGGCGATGTTGACCCGCTGCTTCTGCCCGCCCGACAATTCGTGCGGGTAGCGTGGGCCGAAGAGGTCGGGGTCGAGCCCGACCTTGCCGAGGATGTCGCGGGCGATGTCGCGCGCCGCCGCCTTGTTCTGCCCCTGGATGAACGGGCCGAAGGCGACGGAATCACGCACCGGCATGCGCGGGTTGAGCGAGGCATAGGAGTCCTGGAAGACGATCTGCGCCTGGCGCCGCAGCATCGTGACCGGAAGGCCGCCGGGGATGGCCACCGGATCGCCGTCGAAGATCAATTCACCGGCATCGGGTTGGATCAGGTGAAGCAACAGGCGCGCCAGGGTCGACTTGCCACAGCCGCTTTCACCGACGATGCCGAGCGTCTCGCCCTTGCGGACGATGAACGAAACGCCGTCGACAGCTTGCACCGACTTGCCGCGCGCGCCCTTGACCGGGAAGTGCTTGCGCAGGTCCCGCGCGATCAACATCGGCTGGGCCGGACCGCCCCGATCGCGTGGGTCGCTGAGTGGGGGAAACACCGCCGAAGGCATCGCCTACATCCGCACGTCCATTGCCGCGCGCAACCCGTCGCTGACCAGGTTGAACGAGATCGATGTCACAAAGATCGCCGCTCCCGGCAAGGCGCAAACTACCGGCACGACATAGATCGATTGCCGCAACGTGCTCAGCATCAAGCCCCAGTCGGCGGTCGGCGGGCGCACGCCGAGACCGAGAAAGGACAGGCCCGATGCGAGGAGGATGCTGACGCTGACCAGGGAAGAGGCATAGACGAACACCGGACCGAGCACATTGCCAAGTACGTGATAGCGGATGACCATCACCGTGCCGGCGCCGGTCGCGCGTGCCGCCTCGATGTAGTCGAGCGCGCGGACTTGGGTCGTCGCCGTTTCCGCCACCCGGCACATCGGCGGGATAAAGACGAGCGTCAGCGCCAGCATGCCATTGCCAATGCCTCCGCCCATCGCCCCGGCCACCGCCACCGCCAGCAGCACCGACGGAAATGCGTAAAACACGTCCATCGTCCGCATGATCGCGGTGTTGATCCTGCCGCCGGCGAAACCGCCGACAACCCCCAGCAACCCGCCGACAATCGAGGCGATCAAGACCGGCACCACGCCCATCAACAGCGACACCCGCCCGCCATAGATCAGCCGCGAAAGCATGTCGCGGCCCAACTCGTCGGTGCCGAGCCAATGTCCGCGCCAACCCGGCGGCTTGAGCCGGCCGACCACGCTCTCCTTGTATGCATCGAACGGCACGATCAGCGGCGCGAAGATCGCCGCCAGCACGATCAGCAGCACGATCGCCGCGAAGAACACCGTCGCCGGGTCGTGCCGCAGCCGGAACAGCACCGACTGCCAATACCCGCGCACCCGCGTCGCCGGGGCGGCCTGCTCGTCGGTAAGCGGGTGAAGCGCGGCGATGTCGGTCATCGAGTGCGCTCCCTCACGCGCGCCGGATGCGCGGGTCGACAAATGACTGCAGCAGATCGACGACGAGGTTGGTCGCAACGAACACCAGCGACAGCGTCAGGATCGTCCCCTGCAATACCGGCACGTCCCGATTGATGATCGCCTTGCTCAACAGAAAGCCGCTGCCCGGCCAAGTGAACACGGTCTCGACGAGGATCGAGCCGCCGAGCAGATAGCCGAACTGCAACCCCATCACCGCCATCACCTGCGGCAGGGAGTTCTTTAGGACGTGGCGGATCACGGCCGCTTCGGAGAGCCCTTTGGCGCGCAGGGTCTGCACGAAATCCTGGTTGCGCACCTCGGCGACCGCGGCCCGTGTGGTGCGCGCCAGGATGCCGACCGGGATCATCGAGAGCGTGACCACCGGCAGGATCAGATATCGCGCGCTGCTCCATTCGAGGATGCGGAACCCGGTGGACCCGCTGGGACCCATGCCGGTCGCGGGCAGCAGCATGTATTGAACCGCGAACACGATGACCAGGACGATGCCCAGCCAATAATTCGGCAGGCTCACCCCGACGACCGCGGTGCCGGTGACGACCCGGTCGAGCCAACGTCCCGGGAAACACCCGGCGACCACCCCCATCGCGTAGCCGAGGGTAAACGCGATCGGCACCGCGAACAGGGCCAGCAGCGAGGTGTTGGCCAGCGCGTCGGTCACTTCCAAGATTACCGGCCGCCGGGTCGAGATCGACACGCCGAGATCGCCGGTCACCACATGACCGAGCCAGATCAGGTACTGGAGCGGGATCGGCTTGTCGAAGCCGTAGGCGTGCTTGACGATCTCGATCGTCTCGGCGGTGGCGTCGGGCGGCATCACCGTCTCCAGCGGGTCGCCCGGCGCGATGTAGACCAGCGAAAAGCACACCACGCTGACCCCGAGCGCGATCGGGATCGCATAGAGAATCCGGCGCAGGATATAGAAGATCATGGCGAGACGCTGACCGGGGTCAGATCCTGGAACCAGCTCTGCGCCTGCACGAAGCCCTTGACCTTCGGCGACAGGGCGCGCGGGTTCACGTCGTGCGCGACAAAGATCAGCGCGGCCTGCTCGCTCATCATCTCATGCAGTTTGGTCAGCAAGACCAGACGCTTCGTCGTGTCGAACTCGCTCAGGATCGAGGCGATGACCTTGTCGAACTCCGGGTCGCTGAAATGCCCCCAGTTGCTGCCTTTGGGTGCCCACGCCCCGGTCCAGACATGCCGGATCAGCGCGTTGAACGGGTCCTGCGTCTGGCGGCTGACGTTGATCGCATCGACATCGGGATGTTCGTCGACACCTTCCCGGGTCAATTTGAGCAAGGCATTCCAATCCATCGTGTCAAGCGTCACCTGGAACCCGACCGCGTCGAGCTGCGATTTGACCAGCTCGTTCATCGGCAGCGGCTGCATCTGACCGGAGCCCGAGGTCGAGATCGCGAACTTGACCTTGCAGGGCATGCACCCCGCCTCCTTCAACAGGGCCTTGGCCTTTTCCGGATCGAATTTGTACAGGACCGGGTGACCGTAATAGGCGGTCGACGGCGGCACAGTCGCATATTCCTCAAGCATCAGCCCGTTCAGCAGGTCCTTCATGTCCTTGCGGTTGAGCGCGTAGTTCGCCGCCTGGCGCACGCGCACATCGGCGAACGGATGGCCCTTGAGGAAGTTGAGCTGATACGACCAGTTATGCGGATAAACCTTGGTGACGATCTGCATGCCGGCAGATTTCAGCCGGGCGATCGCGTCCGGCGACGGGGCCTCGATCCAGTTAACCTCGCCCGACAACAGCGCCGCGGTGCGGGTCGAGGCTTCCGGCATCGGGATCAGCACCAGCCGGTCCTGCTTTGGCACCCGCGCCTTGTCCCAATAATCGGTGTTGGGGATAAATTCGAGCCGCTGATGCGGCACCATCTTGTCGAATTTGTAGGGCCCGGTACCCGACGGGTGCAGCGCATACTGGGCCCAGTCGTACTTCACCTCCTTGGCACGGCATGGGCTGATCATCATCACATAGCTGATCTCGTACGGGAACAGCGAGTCAGGTACCTTGGTCTTGAATGCGACCGTGTGATCGTCGATCTTTTCGACCCCCACATAGGTGCCGAGGTATGGACGCGCCTGCGCGAACTGCGCGGTGTTGAACTGCGGCGCCTTCTCGTCGTCGCTGTACCCCATGTTCCACACCACATCGTCGGCGGTGAAGGGGCAACCGTCATGCCATTTGACGCCTTGGCGCAGGGTAAAGATCCAGCGTTTGGTGTCGCCCTCGTCGACGTGCCACTCGGTGGCGAGCCCGGGCTTTATGTCGGAAGCCTTGTCGCCCTGCGACAAATCCCACAGCACGAGCGAGTCGTAGAGGTTGTAGCCGACAAAGCGGTATCCCTCGAAGCCCTGGTCGGGATTGCCGGTCGTCTGCGGCAGGTCGCCGGCGGTCATGCCGACGGTCAAGGTCCCCGCCGCCATGGCGCCACCCGCCGCGAGCATGACCGCCGCACCAAATGCCGCCGTCGCGGCCGTGAGCTGCCGAATGCGCATGATGTCCATCCCCACCGCTAACTTGTCTGTCTGTCGATCGCCGCTATGGCGCGAGGCTTACCCGGGTCAAATCCTGAAACCAGCTTTGCGCCTGGATGAAGCCCTTCACCTTCGGCGCCATCGCCCGCGGATTGAGGTCGTGCACGACAAAGATCATCACCGCCTGCCTGCCCTCCTCTTCGTGCAGCTCGGTCAGCAGCTGCAGGCGCTTCTCGTCGTCGAACTCGTTGAAGATCTTGGCGATCAAGGCTTCGATCACGGGACTCTCGAAATGCCCCCAATTGGAACCCGCCGGGGCCCAGTAGGCGCGCCCGACCAATTTGATGATCGCGTTGACCGGGTCGAGCAGGCCGCGCGAAAAATTGAGCCCGTCATAGTCGGGATATTTGTCCGCACCGGCGCGATAGACGGTCAGCAGCGTGTTCCAGTCCATCGTCTGCAACGTGACTTCGAACCCTGCTTCTTCGAGCTGAGACTTGACCAGCTCGTTCATCGGCAAGGGCTGCATCTGCCCGGAACCGGAAGTCGAAATGCCAAAAGTCACCTTGCACGGCAGGCAACCCGCTTCCTGCAGCAGGGCGCGGGCCTTTTTGGCGTCGTGCTCGTATTGCGGCGGATGGCCGAAATAGGCGACCGACGGCGGCACCACGTCATGTTCCGGGATCGCCGTGCCGCCCAGCAGATCGACGACATCCTGGCGGTTGATGGCGTAATTCGCCGCCTGCCGTACGCGCAGATCCTTGAACGGACCGCGGGTGAAATTCAGCATGTAGGGCCAGTCATGCGGGTAGACGTTGGTGACGATCTGCATGCCGCTCGATTTGAGCCGCGGGATCGCATCGGGAGACGGCGCCTCGATCCAATCGACCTGACCGGACAACAAGGCCGCCGTACGGGTCGAGGCTTCCGGCATCGGGATCAGGACCAGCCGGTCCTGTTTCGGAATGCGATCCTTGTCCCAGTATGCGGTGTTCGCCATCAGTTCGAGCCGCTCGTGCGGAACAAATCGGCCAAACTTGTACGGCCCGGTGCCGGATGGGTGCAGCGCATACTGCGCCCAGTCGTAGTTGACCTCTTTCGCCCGGCACGGGCTGATCATCATCACGTAGCTGAGCGTGTAGGGGAACAGCGACTCGACGAAATTCGTCTCGAAGGCCACGGTGTAATCGTCGATCTTGGCGACGGATTTGAAATTGGTGAGGAACCCCCTCGTCAGCGTGAATTGCTGCGTCGAGAAGTTGGGCGCCTTCTGGTCGGTGCGCATCTGGAAATTCCAGACGACATCGTCGGCAGTGAATTTGCAGCCGTCGTGGAATGTTACTCCCTGCCGAAGGTGCACGATCCAGCGCTTGTGGTCGTTCGGATCGACCTCATAGGAAGTGGCGAGCCCGGGCTTGATGTCGGATGGTTTGTCGGACTTGGACAAATCCCACAGCAGCAGCGCGTCGTACAGATTATAGCCGACGAAGCGGTAGCCCTCGAACCCCTGGTCGGGGTTCCCGGTCGTGACCGGAATGTCGCCGGCCGTCATCGCGACCCGCAGCGTTCCCGCAGCCCGGGCGACGCCCGGGAGCATTGCCGCAGCGGTGCAGAGCACGCCGACAGCGAGAAAGCGGGTCGCCAGCCGCCGCATATCTGCGGCGAAAGGAGAAGTAGCGTACATAAAGTGCCCTCTGTGCGGCATGTTGGCGGGCCAGAGCGATGCTTGATGCTGCGTTGCAATATGCGGGCCAAGGGCCGAAAGGCAGCTATCCCGGCAGGGGCCCAGGTGGAAGAGGAGCTGTGCCGCGGCGGATCGTGCGTGGCGTGGAGGCAGGACGTGGCTGCTTGAAGCACCTCGCTGGTGCCGGTGAGGATGCGAAAGGTCGCAAGCGTGGCAAAGTCGGTGGCGAGTGGTGTTCCGCGAGTGGTGTTCCGCGAGTGGTGTTCCGAATGTGGACACCGAATGTGCAATCAGGCCGCCGACGAGCATGGCCTCAGGCCCGAACCTACCCATAAACCAGCAGCCGCTGAGTACGCTTCCTCCGGCGGGCTTGGGCGGTCAGCGCATCCGAGGGTCGATCCTGTTGTCGCCGCGGCCGCCGTTACGCTGCCGATCGTTTCTAGGCCTGGTAACATCTCGATTTAACATTGAAAACGTTTTCTGCGCGTCTCGCAGAACCGTCTCTTCGATCCGTCAAAAATTTGCGCTCCTGAATTTGAAGGAGAAACCCGCCGGCTCAGAACCTGCTCGGTTTCAGCAACTATCGACAACAGTCGGTCGAGTTTTCTCTGACGGCCACCGATCGAGCGATACCGCCGTCCCCAAAAAAGACCGTTACGAGGCTATCCGCCACGAGGCAGACGCGGACTGGCTGGCCGATCGGCATCCCGACGACGGCCGCTATCGGGCACATCTTCGACATACGGCCGTCTGGAATGCGGGTCTGTTGAGCGCCGAAAGCAGCCACCGGGGGGCGAGCCGGCGACTACAATCCGTTGCACGTGCTGCAGCCCTACCGCGATTTGGCGGAGGATTGATTTGTTGACGCGCGCGCCGATAGCCGCAGGCAGCGCAGCAAGAGCGGCATGGTCACGCCCTGCACAATGACCGAGAAGGCGACGACCCCGAAGGCCGCGACCAGCATTTCGTCGTGCAGCGGGACATCAGGCGACAACGACAAGGCAAGGGCGAGACCGAGCGCGCCGCGCAGTCCACCCCACCACAATACGTGTTGCGTAGGCAGCGAAATCGCCCAGCGCGAGCGACAAAACGGCAGGCATAGTGGATAGACCGTCAGGGCCCGCACCAACAGTGCAAGTCCAATGACAAGGACGAGGGCGCGCCCGCCCAGGAGCTCGAAGGGGATCGCCGCAACATTCGCCCCGATCAGCAGAAAGACCACCGAGTTGGCGACAAAGGCTATGAAGTCCCACAACGCGAGCGTGAATTCCCGGCCGCGGGCTGTGATGCGGCTGCGCCCGTCGTCTGCCAGGACACCGAGGTTTCCGATCAGCAGCCCGGCCGCTACCGTCGCCAGCACTCCTGAGACGTGCAGATGCTCAGCGAGGAGGAACGAGCCGTAGGCGGTAACCGCGGTCAGCGTGCTTTCGATCAGGTGGTCCGCGGTGCGACCCGCGACCAGGATCGCGAGACCGGCGCAGGCAGCGCCAATGCCCAGTCCGCCGCCCACTGTCAGCAGGAGCGTCGAAGCGAGCGCGGCAGGAGAGGCAAGATCGTGCCCACTCCCCTGGGTCCAAGCAAGAGCCAGCGTGAACAGCACCGCCGCCACGCCGTCATTGAACAGGCTCTCGCTCTCCACCAGTAGCCGTAGACGGCCGGTGACGCCGTTATCCTTGAACATTGCAATAACCGCGATCGGATCTGTTGCGGCAATCAGCGCACCGAACAGCAGAGCGGATGACATTGGCCAACCCAGGGCAGTTATCAATCCCGCCGTCATCAGAGCGGCGGCGACCAACGTACCGATTACGGCCAGAACCAGAACGGGCCAGACGTCGCGGCGCAATTCCCGCCAATGGATATTAATCGCCGCTTCGAACAGCAACGGCGGCAGGATCACGCGAAAGACAAGATCGTGGGTCAGGTAGGCTCATCGCCGGCCCGGAACAAGGCAATGGCGACGCCCGTCAGCACCAGTCCCACGGTGTAGGGGAGCCGAACGCGGCGCGCCAGCATCGCAACGATGACCGCCACCAGCAGGAGCTCTATGGTGTTTACGAGCACAAAATTCATCGCCGGGCAAAGGTTATGGAGCCTTGGTGCAAAGGCTATCTACGCCGCAGGCGAAAGGCGCGGTGCCCCCGCAATCGTCAGCGCGTCAGGCCGATCCGTGACACTGTAATCAACTCGTCGGTCTTTGCCGATGGAAGATCGCTCTTATTCCACAGGCGCGCCAGCAGCCATTGATCTGAGGCCCAGCCCACACGTCGCGGCCGCCACGAGCGCCGGTCGCCTCATGATCTGGCGCCGAGACGCTCGGCCAGCCCGGCAAAACCGTCGACGACGATGCCGGTTGCGGAATCCGGCACCGGATCCGGCGGTCCGGCCGGCCCCACTCGTCCGGCCGTCGTACGAACGCGGTACGGTAGCCGACGCCGCGTGCCGCATCGAGATCAAAATTGTGGCACGCCACCATCAAGATTTCGCCCGGAGGGGCGCCGAGGAACCCGGCGGCGCGTCGATACGCGTCGGGCAGCGGCTCGGCCATCGCCGAACTGAGCCCGCCATGCCAATCCAGCACCGTGCCGCCGGTATCGAAGGCGATTACCTTGATGGCGGAGAGTTCCATCAGGGGCGCCTCATCCCGGACGCACCCGTGCCGCCGGCACGACGAAGTTGCTGACGATCAGCCGCAGGCGTTCGTCCTTGTGCGCCAGCAGCACCTCGCGCAGCCCGTATAGTGCGGCACCGGTGGCGGTTTCGTTCCAGAACCAGTCGCCGAGCTGGCGGCTCGAGGGCCTTGCATCGCCGGCGGTCGCGGATTCGAGACAAAACGCCTTCAGATCGTCGATAGCAAAGCGCAAGACGAGCGGCGCGGAAAACCCGTCGCGCGGGCTTGACGGCTCTCTGCCGCGTAGCCAGTCGGCGACGTAGCGCGCGCAATCCGCCATCACCAGACCGCTTAATCCTACCGTGGTGCGGCGATATTGCGTCATCCACTGCTGATGGGCGCCTTGCAGCGATTCTATCTCCGCCTCGAGCCGTGACGGCAGCGTGTCCGCAGAGCTCGTCGCGAGCGATGGCGGTATGGATGGCGGGCGCCACGCCGGATCGGGTGCGGCGCGCGGGTCGTCATCGGCGAAATCCTCGATCAAGATAGGCCTGTCGCTGCGTTCCAGCATGCGCAGCGCGGCCAGAACCACCCGCTTCTGGAATGTCGGATCGCTCGGTGCTCCGCATGGTCGGCCGAGCTCGAACGGCACCCATAAGGCGCGCGGCGGCCTGGTGTTCTCCGCTTGCGGCCGGATCAGTGCGATCGCGACCGTTGCCAGCCCCTCTTCCTCGAGATAATGCCCCAGCGCGCTCACGGCGCGCGTGCAGAGCGGTCAAACGGGGGCGAGGATGACAAAGTCGGCGTTATCCAGCTTTAGGCGTCCGGCGAGTTCGCGAGCGTGCGGCTCCATCTGGATCGGATCGGTCGCGCCCATGAACGAATAGTGCATGTCGACGACCGAACCGATCACGCCTTCTTCCGCCAGTTCGCGCAGTCGGTCGATCGGGAACACGACGTTCCGATCTTCCTGAAAGCCGGTGCGGTCGAAATTGATCGAGATGTGGCTGCACAGCAGGTCTTCCGGCGCGGTCGTGGCAGGGATCGCCCGATAATCGGGATCACGGCCCCGAAACGGCTCCTCGCCGCGCACGACGAGACCGGCAGAGGACACGATCGCGACCCGGCGCTGCGACAGCGGCGGCCCTTGCACCCATGGTCGCGTGGCGAAGTCGGGGCATTCGAGCTCGGCGAGGCGTTGTGCCTGGCCCGCCGGCAGATCGGTCAATCGCGTCAACGCCACCCTCCTGAAACTGTGCCTGGAGGACCGATAGTGCACCTTTTTTAGATCACACGCTATAAAACAATCGGTCGCCAACCACACGCAGATTTTGGTTCGGCAATTATCGAGCGATCGACTTAGAATGAAGTTTCTGCGGCGGTCCTCCCTGACACAGGCGTCGCCACCGAAGGCGTGCAATGGCGCGACCAAGAGAATTCGATGAAGCCGCCGCGCTCGATGCGGCGATGCACTGCTTCTGGGCCAAGGGGTATGAGCTCACCTCGGTGCGGCAGCTGGCCGACCGCATGGGGATCACCGGCGCCAGCCTTTACAATGCCTTCGGCGACAAGCGGTCGCTATACCGCCGTTCGCTCGAATATTACCTGGAACAGAGCGTCCACGATCGCATTTCGCGCCTGTCACGACTGCCGCCGATGGAGGCGATCCGCGGGTTCTTTGCGGATATCATCGAACGCTCGGTTTCCGACCAGCAGCGCCGTGGCTGCCTGCTCGTGAATGCGGCGCTGGAGATGGCGCCGCACGACGCTGGCTTCCGGGAAATCGTCGTCCGCGAAATGAAGCTGATCGAGGCTTTCTTTCAGCACTGCGTCGAGATCGGACAGTCGGACGGATCAATCATCCGGTCCCGCCCCGCTACCGATCTTGCCAAGCTTCTGCTCGGCGTGCTGCTCGGGCTGCGCGTGCTCGCCCGCACGCGGTCCGAGCGAGGGGTTCTGGAAGGCGCCGCGAGCGCCGCGCTCTCGCTCCTCGGCAATCCGACGCATTTCGGCTGAACCCAAGCTGCAGCATCACATCTTTTCTTTGGTTCCTCGGGCGATCAGCCACCAGTTGACCGGATAGGTGGTGGCGAAGCCGGCGACCATCGCGATCTGCATCATCAGCCAATAGCTCCATTCGGTTGGTTGCAGCGCGGGGTAGAGCCAAGAGCGATAGCCCATCCAGCCGAACATGCCGACCTCGTAGGCGATCAGCGAAAGCATATCGATCTTAACGGCGGTGATGAGCCCGTCTCGCAATCCCAGGCCGCGCATCGGCGCAACCGAGAAGTACTGAAAGATGATCCCGAACAGGTAAGCGAAAGCGAAGGCTAAGAGGAATCTTCCCAACAACTCCGAGCCGACTATGGAAATGCCGATCGCAAAAGCCACTCCCGCCAGATCGACCTGAAGTTTGCCGGACACCGTACTCTAGCCCCCCGCCGTCCAGTTCGGATTGGGGCACGAAGACCGATTCCCGACGGACAGGCTGATCGCCCGCTCTATGCTCGGAATGCGGACTGTCGCTCTGATCCTAGGCAACAGCCGAGTCGCGCCGACCGCGGCCCTTTGTGCGGGGCTCTGTCAGGGCCTTGTCTGCATTGCACCTCATCTCTCCCGCCCGGCTCGCCGCGGAGTGAGAGGGGCACGACGAAATCGGCTCCGCGGGTATGAGGGGAATGCTTTCCCGCGGAATCAGTCGAAGGTGAAGCCGGGGCGCGGCCCGACTTGGGTGTGCAGCGTGTCGCCGAGCGCCGCGATCGGGTCGTCGTGATGGGCCGGGGCGATCAGCGTGACGCTTGAGGGGAACCCATCATCGCGGATCGGGCCGGGGATCGTTAGGGCGCAGAGGTCGAGGAGGTTGACGAAATTGGTGTAGGTGCCGAGTTCGGCGTTCGGGGTGATCGGGTCGGCCACGAGGTCGGCGATGCGGCGGGGGCGCGGGAGGGTCGGCACGATCAGCATGTCGACCGAGCGCCAGATGGACTCGGCGGCGCGGCGGAGCTCGGCGAGGCGGTAGAGGCCCGCGAAGGCGTCGGCGGCGGATAGTCGGGCCGCGTCCGCGATGATCTTGCCGACGACCGGGTGCACGGCGTTGGGATGGCGGGCGATGAAATCGCCGACCGCGTGCTGCCGCTCGGCGACCCAGGGCCCGCCATAAACGAGCGCACCGGTTTCGAGAAGCGGACCCAGGTCGGTCTCGACGAGGCGGAAGCCGAGCGACGCGGCGCCGTCCAGCGCGGCGTCGTAGGCACGCTCCGACAATTTGTCGTCGAAGAACTTGCGGCTTGCGCGGTCGGGAATGCCGATGCGGGGATTTGAGACGGGCGCTGGCGCCTCGATCGGGCGGGAGAACGGGTCGTCGGGGTCGAACGCGGCGATCATTTCGAATACGCGCAACGCATCCGCGACACTGAGAGCAAAAATCGAGACGCAATCGAGCGTGCGGCAGGCAGGGACGACGCCGCGGGTCGAAATCGCGCCCTTGCTTGGCTTGAGCCCAATAATGTTGTTGAGCCCTGCTGGTATGCGGCCTGAGCCGGCCGTGTCGGTGCCGAGGGCAAACGGCACGATGCCGCGCGCCACCGCGACCGCTGAGCCCGAACTCGATCCGCCCGGCACGATCTCCGGATCGAACGGGTTGCGCGGCGCCGGGTAGGGCGTACGCACGCCGACGAGCCCCGTCGCGAACTGGTCGAGATTGGTTTTACCGATCGGGATCGCGCCGGCCGCGACGAGCCGCGCGACTGCCGGTGCGCTCGCGGCGGGGCGATAGGCGTAGGCCGGGCATGCGGCGGTTGTCGGCAGGCCGGCGAGGTCAATATTGTCCTTGATCGCGAACGGCACGCCCCAAAGCGGCTTCGACTGCGGGTCGAAACGGCCGAGCGCGAGGGCGGCGACGACGGCCTCGCACTCCGGCACCAGCGAGATGAAGATGCCCGGGTCGTCGGCCGCCTCGATCCGGCGATAGGTCTCGGCAACCGCCTCGGCCGGGTCGAGGCCGGCGGTGTAGCGCTGATGAAGGGCGGATATCGTCCGAGGGGGCGTCATGGGGTGTCGATCACGCTCACATGCGCCGCGACGATGCGCCAGCCTTCGGGCATGCGCGCCCAGCTCTGCATCTGGCGCCCTACTTTCCCCGGGATCGTTTCGCGATGGAATAGCGTCGAGGCGGTCGCGAAATCGTCGCCATAGGTCGTGATGACGGTGCGCGCCAGGCTCCGCGCCAGGCCCGCCGGCGAGCGCGCGGCGCGGAATGCAGCGATCTCGTCGCTGCCGTAGAGGATCTCGGCGATGCCGTAGCGGATCGTCAGCGGGCCGCGCCAGAACAACTCGCCCAAGCTCGCGACGTCGTTGGTAACGAGCGCCTCTTCGTAGCGCGCGAACGCAGCCTCGACCTCGGCCACGGTTTCCGGATCGTTGATTTTCATCTCGTCTACTCTGCAGGCAGCGGCGCCCGGACGATTCCCGCCGTTTCCAGATCGTACGCGATGCGCAGCGCGATGTCCTCGCGCCACGGCGCGGCGATGATCTGCATGCCGATCGGGAGGCCGCCGGCGAGCGGAGCCGCCACCGCGACGAGCGGCAGACCGATGAACGAGATCGGCTGCGTGTAGATGCCGATATTGGGTCGCAGCGGCACCTCGCGCCCGTCGAGCGTCAATGTCTTGCGTCCGATGAGGGGCGCGACACACGGCGTCGCCGGGGCGAGGATCGCATCGACGCCGTCAAAGAGCCGCAACACCGCCTCGCGGTACCAGCGGCGGAATTTCTGGGCTTCGACGACCATCGCGGCCGGGATCAGCGCGCCGGCGATCAGGCGATCGCGGACATCGGGGTCGAAATCCTGCGCGCGCTGGCGCAGCCGGCCGAGATGCAGAGCCGCACCCTCCGAGGCGGTGATCACATAGGCAGCCGAGCGCGCCCGCGCCGCCTCGGGATATCGATCGTGTAGGCGGCGCCGAGCGCGTTCGCCACAGCATCGATTGCGGCCAGCGCTTCGGGCGAGGCGCCCGCGCGGAAATACCCGCCGGCCGTTGCGACCCTGAGTCCCCCCGCGCCGGTTTTCGAGCAGCCCCGCCACCGGCTCCACTGAGCGGCCGGCGCAGGCGGGGTCGGCGGGGTCGGGGCCCTGCATCGCGTCATAAGCCAACGCGAGGTCGCCGGTCGTCCGCGCCAACGGACCGAGGTGGTCGAGGCTCGCGACAAACGGAAAGCTGCCGGTACGCGACAGCCGGCCATAGGTCGGCTTGAGCCCGAAGAGACCGCAAAACGAACTCGGCACACGGATCGAGCCGTTGGTATCGGAGCCGAGCGCGATCGGCACCAGCCCACCCGCGACCGCGCCACCCGATCCTCCCGACGAGCCGCCGGTCATCCGCGCTGGGTCGTGTGGGTTGCGCGACGGCCCGTCATGGCAATTTTCGCCGGTGAAGTCGTAGGCGTACTCGCCCATGTTGAGTGCGCCAACGAGAACGGCCCCGGCGGCTTCGAGTCGGGCGATCAGAATCGAATCCGCCGTGGCGGGCGGGCGGTCGCGGTTGATCTTCGAGCCGGCGACGGTCGGCAACCCGGCGACATCGAACAGGTTCTTGACCGCGAACGGTACCCCGGCAAGCGGGGCCCGTCAACTGCCCTGCGTCGAGCGCGGCCGCCCTGGCGCGGGCGCGCTCCGCCGTGACCGCGGTGAAGGCGTTGAGGCGCTGGTTGTGCTCCGCGATGCGCGCGAGTGCCGAAGCGATGATCGCACCGGCGCTTCGCCGCCCGGAGGTGACGTCGGCAGCAATCTCCGCCGCGGTCGCGAACCTCATGCCTTGAAGACCGGGGCCGGCTCGGGTTCGTCCGGCAACGGGAAATCCGAGACATTTTGGGCGTGGTCGAGCGATACCCTCAGGTGTTGCCGGATCGCGCCGTGCCATTCCGGTCGGATCTCGAGGCCGAACAGCCACCGCACCGCCTCGATTAATGCGTCGAGGTCGGCGGGATCAGTCATCGGTGGCCGCCTCGTTCGGGAGCACGAGCAATTCGGCGGCAGCGTAGAGGCGCATCCCAAGACAGATGAACGCCACGACTACGTATCGGGCAGCGCCGTCACGTTTCGGCGCCCCTCCTTCTTCGCGAGCTGATAGGCGAGCCAGGCATAGAACAGATTGCCGATCGGCAGCGCGATGCCCAGGGCCGGGAACGCCCGGCCGAAGACGATGCCCCTCCGGCATCTTGACGACGCCAAGGCACAGCCCGGTCAGCCCTATCACGTTGAGGACGAGGTTGGTGAACATTCCGGAAAAGCCCGTTCCAGTCGCCCGGCACCCACCAGCGAGGTCCGGCCCTGTCGGCGGCGATGCTCATGCGCGGTCTCCCTACCCTGCCGCCCGGAGCGCGGCGATGACCGCCTCCGAGCGCCCGACCCAACCGAAAATGCCGCCCTGCGCCTTTATCATCTTGAGGCCCATCTCCTGGAATTCCGGGAAATACGAGCCGACGCAGTCCTCGAGAACGAGGCAGTCGAAGCCACGGTCGTTGGCTTCGCGTACGGTGGTGTTGACGCAGACCTCGGTGGTGACGCCGCAGACCAGCAACTGGCGGATGCCGCGGTGCTTGAGGATGGCGTCGAGGTCGGTCGCGTAGAACGCGCCCTTGCCGGGCTTGTCGATGACCGGCTCGCCGTCGAGCGGGGTGAGCTCGGGGATGATGTCGTGGCCCGGCTCGCCGCGCACGAGCAGCCGGCCCATCGCCGCGGAGTCGCCGATCCGCAGCGCCGGGTTACCGCGCCTCAGCTTCGCCGGCGCGAGATCGGCGAGATCCGGGCGGTGCCCCTCGCGGGTATGGATGACCGCAAGCCCCGCTCTGCGCATCGCCTCGAGCAGGTGCCGCGTCGGCGCGATCGTGCGGCGCAGTTCGCCGACGTCGTTGCCGAGCAACTCGCCAAACCCACCCGGCTCCAGAAAATCGCGCTGCATATCGATGATGAGGAGCGCGCAGACCTCCGGCTCGAAATCAAAGGGATAAGGTTCGGCCGGAAGATGGGGCATCGTCGCGTACCCTGACAGGCGCCGCGGCGTCGCCAGCGCTTGATGGACCAAGCAATTCCCGCGCCAACACAGCCCGCCTTCCCGGGCATGGTGGCGGCTCCCCTGCGACAGCGTTATTTGCGTCAAATCGACGAACCAGCTTTGCGCCGGGCGGAAACCTTTCACGTTTGCCGTCATCGCGCGCGGATCGAGGTCATGCACGATGAAAAGCCGGGGCGCTTCGTCGACGATGATGCTGTGGGCGTCGGCTGGCATCTTTGTCTGCTCGGCCTTGTCGAGATTTGCGCGCCTTCGAGCGGCTTGTCGACCCACGCGTCGGACCACTGGCCTCAGTTGAAGCCGTGCGGCGAAAAGCTCTTCCAGCCGAAATAGCGAAACATCGTCGCTGGATCGACCCAGCTGAGGCTCATGTTGACGCCCTGGACGCCGTGCGACTGGCGCTCGCCTGCTCGGTTGCGGATACGGTGATGAGAGCCCTGGCCCAGACAGTGCCGGGGCAGGTCCTCAGCCCGGATCGGCAATCTGAAGGTTATCGCATTTGCCGGCATGCGGAATGGCGGTCACCGGGTCCACGTGGGAGATTTTCGAGGGTAGCCATGGCCGCGACGCCCGGCGATGCCGCCTAAAGCCGACCGATTTAGTGACCAGCCATGTGACGGCCGATCTCGGTCCGGTCGGCCTCGCCGACGCGCGCCGCGTGAACCAACCTCCCGTTGAACATGACGACGAGGCGGTCGGCGATTTCGAGGATCTCGTCGAGATCGCTGCTCACCAGGAGGACCGCGGCACCGCGGTTGCGGGCGTCGACGATCTCGGCGTGGATCTGGGCAATGGCCGAAAAATCGAGCCCGAAGCAGGGGTTGGCGGCGATCATGACCTCGGCGCCGCCATCCAGCTCGCGGGCCAGCACGGCGCGCTGGACATTGCCGCCCGAGAGCGCGGCAAGTGGCGTATCGGGCGAGCGCGTGCGGACGCGGTATTGGGCGATCCGGCGCTCGGCCTCGCTGCGTATTTTCGACGGCCGCAGCCAGGTGCCGCCGATCGCGAAAGGCGGCCGGTCGAACCCACGGAACGCCATGTTTTCGGCCACGCTCATCCGCCCGACGCAGGCGTTTTTGAGCGGCTCGTCCGGGAGGCAGGAGATTTTGTGGCGGCGCATCTCGGCGCGTGTCGCGTGAAACGCATCCCCACCGACGCGGATCTCGCCCAAATCCGCCTCGCGCTGCCCAGCCAACGCCTCGACCAGCTCCGTCTGTCCGTTGCCCGACACGCCGGCGACGCCGACTATCTCGCCGCCGCGGACCGACAATGACAAGTCGCGCACCGCCGGCTGCCCGGAATCGTCGCTAACCTGGAGCGCGCGGATTTCGAGCCGCGACGGTCCGGCCTCGCCGACGCGAGGCGGCTGCACCGCGAGCTCCTCGGCGCCGATCATCGTGCGCGCCATCTCGTCCGGGGAGAGATCGGCCGTCAACCCCCCGCCGACCAGGCGGCCGTGCCGCAGGATCGTCACGCGGTCGGCAAAGGCCATCACCTCGCGGAACTTGTGGGTGATCATCAACACCGTGATGTCCCGGTCACCGACCATAGAGCGCAACAGCCCGAGCACCTCGTCGGCCTCCTGCGGGGTTAGCACCGAGGTCGGTTCGTCGAGGATCAAAAACCGCCGATTGAGATAGAGCTGCTTCAGGATCTCGCATTTCTGCCGCTCGCCCGACGACAAGGCCGACACCTTAGCGTCGAGCGGCACCCGGAAGGGCATCGCTGCGAGGAACGATTCGAGCGCCTGCTTTTCCGCGCGCCAATCGATCACCAGCGGCTGTTCGGCGCGCGACATGACCAGATTCTCGGCGACCGTCATCGCCGGCACCAGCGTGAAATGCTGGTAGACCATGCCGAGGCCGAGCGCATGGGCGGCCCGCGGGTTGGCGATCGCCTGCTCGCGGTCGCCGACGATAACCGCGCCCTCATCCGGCCGATAGTACCCCATGATGCATTTGACGAGCGTGCTCTTGCCGGCGCCGTTCTCGCCGAGCAGCGCATGAAAGCTGCCGGGCGGGACCTTCAGCGACACGTCCTCAAGCGCGGTGAACGCGCCGAAGCGCTTGGTCATCGCGACGACCTCGATGCCGAAGGCGGCGCTGGCGCCGATCACAAGGTGATCCCCTCGATCAGGCTCCGCGACTGCGACACTGTGCCAAACACGCCGCCCTGCATCTTGATCATCTTGATCGCGTGAAGGTGGTTGTCCCGGTCCGTCGCGCCGCAGCAATCCTCGAGCAACAGGCACTCGAAGCCGCGGTCGTTGGCCTCGCGCATCGTCGTGTGGACGCAGACATCGGTGGTGATGCCGGTCAGGACGAGATTGTCGATGCCGCGCACCCGCAGCATCAGCTCGAGATCGGTCGCGCAGAACGACCCCTTGCCCGGCTTGTCGATGACCGGCTCGCCGGCCGCGGGCGCCAGCTCGGGAATGATCTCCCAGCCGGGCTCGCCGCGCACCAGGATCCGTCCGCAGGGCCCGGGATCGCCGATCCCGGCGCCGATGCGCCGCGAGCGCCAGCGCTTGTTGGCGGGCAGATCGGCGAGGTCCGGGCGATGGCCTTCGCGGGTGTGAAAGACGGTGAAGCCCCCGTCGCGCATCGCCGCCAGCACCCGGCGGATCGGCTCGATCGGCGCACGGGTCAGCGACAGGTCGTAGCCCATCTTGTCGACATACCCGCCGATCCCGCAGAAATCGGTCTGCATGTCGATGACGATCAGCGCCGTGTTTTGCGGCGTGAGCCTGCCGTCATAGGGCCAGGGGTAGGGATCGGCGGCGACGTGCCGCTCAGCCATGGCCGACCTCCCGGTAAAGCCGCGTCGGGAGGTGCGAAGCCGCAGCTCGTGCCGTCGGTGACGCGGACCTGGTTTTCCCAGGGGAGCCGGTAGCGGCCGGCGACGAGGTCGTGCATGTAGGTATAGGGACAATCGCGCGCCCCGCCGGCGACCGCGACGAAGCCGCGATGGCCGAACTGATAGATGTTGTTCTCGACGCCCCACTCGCGGCGCGCCTCGCGCACCAGATCGGGGCGCAACTCGGCAGTGATGATCTCGTCCGGCACGCCGCCGCCTTCGACCATCACGGTGCCGTCGAAATTGCAGAACATGCCCTCGCCCATCGAGTTGAAGGTGCCGTCGGTGCCGCACATGCAGACGCTGGCGGTCGCGATCAGATTGCTGAAGGCATTGGCCTGGTTGCTGATCTTCCAGGCGTGGCGGATGGGCGCGGTATAGCCCGCCGTGCGCAGCATGATCTCGGCGCCCTTGTATGCAGCCTCGTGCGCCATCTCCGGGAACATGCCGTCATGGCAGATGATCAGGGCGATCTTGGCGCCCTTCGGCCCTTCGCACACGGGAATGCCGAGGTCGCCCGGCTCCCACGGCTCGACCGGGACCCAGGGGTGGAGCTTGCGGTAATAGAGCGCGACATCGCCGCGGTCGCTGATGATGACGCCGCTGTTGTACGGGTTGCCCGCCGGGTTCAGCTCCATGATCGAAAAGCAGCCCCAGATGTGGTGGTCGCGGCAGGCCTGTCGGAAGGCGGCGATCTCGGGCCCATCGATCCGGCACATCAGCGCGGGGTCGGTGTTCATCGACAGCCCGTGCAGCGAATATTCGGGAAAGACGACGAGGTCCATCGTCGGCATGCCGCGGCGGGCCTTCGCCACCCTCGCGCAGATGCGCTCGGTTTGCGCCGCCAGCTGCGCCGGCGTCTCGACGGTGGGCAGTTGCGACTGCACCAGCCCGATGACGACACCGTTCGCGCTCTTGTTGAGGCCGCCGAGACCGCTCATCCCACCCTCCTACCTGGTGATCGACAATTCGGCCGGTGCCCCGATCAGCGCCCGCTTCGGCGAGCAGGTGACGATCATGATCAGGAGCGTCAGGATGTAAGGCGCGGCGTTGAAGAGGTAGTACCCGCCATGGATTCCGACCGATTGCAACGACGGGCCCAGCGCGCCGGCGCCACCGAAGAGCAGTGCCGCGAAAAAGCACAGTTTCGGGTCCCAGCGCGCGAAGATCACCAGCGCGACCGCAGTGATCCCCTGGCCCGACGAGATCCGCTCGCTCCACGCGCCTGGATAGTAGAGCGAAAGGAACGAGCCGCCGATGCCGGCGAGAAAGCCGCCGGCGCACGTGGCGATGATGCGCACCGCGATCACCGGATAGCCGAGCGCGCGGGCGGCATCGGCGCTCTCGCCGACGATGCGCAGGATGAGGCCCCAGCGGGTGGCGCGGAACGCCCATGACAGGATCGGCGTCAGGACCACCCCGATCAGAAACAGCTCGTTGATCTTGAAGGCATTCTGGATTTCGGTCGAACGGCTCCACCAGGCGAAATTGATCGAGGAGAGCTGCGGCGCCGCAGGCTGTATAAACGGCTTGCCCAAATAATCGGCAAGCCCGACGCCGAACAGCATCAGCGCGATACCGACGGCGATGTCGTTGACCCGATTGAGGCTGCAGATCGTCCCGTGCAGAAGCCCCATCGCGATCCCAACCGCGCCCGCTGCGATCACGCCAAGCCACGGCGAACCGCTCAGGTAGGAAACGGCATAGCCGCTCATCGCCCCCATCATCAGGGTACCCTCGAGACCGAGATTGATGCGGCCTCCCTTCTCGGTAATGCATTCTCCAAGGCTGACGAAAAGAAACGGCGTGCTTACGCGTATGGCACCGCCCAGCACCGCCAGCGGGACGCTCCACAAGCCGAGGGTGCCGGCGCCGGTCATACACCCGTCTCCGCGCTTGCGAGCCAGGAAATCCGGCCGTACACCGTGTCGCTGGCCAGGATCGTGACGAAGATGATCCCTTGCAGCACCACGGTCGCCGCGTCGGGCAGCCCGAGGTGGCGCTGCAGCAACCCGCCGCTGGCGCCGATCCCGCCGAGCAGGATGGCGACTGGGATGACCGCCAGCGGGTTGTAGCGTGCGAGGAAGGCGACGAGGATGCCGGTATAGCCGTAGCCCGCGACGATATCCGCGCTGGCCCGCTCCTGGGTCGCGGCGATCTCGATCATACCGGCGAGACCGGCGGCGGCGCCTCCGAGGAAGCAGGTCAGCATGACGAGCTTGCCGATCGGAAGCCCGACCATGCGCGCCGCCCGCACGTTGCCGCCGGCGATGCGCGCGGCAAAGCCGACCGTCGTGTGCCGGATCAGCACGTAGGCGAGCACACACACAATGACACCCACCACCAACCCCCAGTGGATCTCGGTGCCGGGTATCGTGCCGATCATGTGGGCGTAGCCGATCGATGGCGAGGACGGCTTGTTGAGGCTGCGCGGATCGCGAAACACCCCCTCGACCAGTTGGTTGAGGATGGCGATCGCGATATAGTTCAGCAGCAGGCTCGAGATGGTTTCGTTGACACCGCGCCAGTGACGCAACGCGCCCGCGGCGGCGATCCACAGCCCGCCGGCGACGATGCCCGTGGCGGCCATCGCGGCGAGGGCGATCGGCGAGGGTGCCCCGACCAGCGCGACACCCGCCATCGCTGCAAAGAGCCCGCCGATCACGAAGGCCCCTTCGCCGCCGATGATCATCAGACCGACTTGCGCCGGCAAGGCCGTGCACAATCCGGTCAGAATCAGCGGTGCCGCGCGGGTCAGGGTGTTCTGGACCGAGAACCACGAGCCGACGGAGCCCTGGACCATATACCCGTACACGGCCAGCGGGTTGACCCCGGCGACCGCGACGAAGAGCCCGAACAGCAAGAGCGAGGCCACCAGCGCGCCCACCGGCACCAGCACTGCTTCGACGGCGCCGCCGGGGACGAGGCGATGCAGCCGCCGGGCGGTCTTGCCGCGTCGCCCCCCGATCGCCGCCGCAGTGTCTTCGACCATTACCGACGCGCCTGCGACGCCCGCGCCGCCTCAGGCGGGCAACGCCCCGAGCACCCCCTCGACGAGGAAATTCATCGATTCGAGCTTAGTGTCGGTGGCGTTGAACTGGATCAGCTCCTGGCCAGCGGCAACTGCGACCTTGCCGGTGTTGTCGTTGAGCGGCCCCTTGAAGATCACGTAGCTGCCCGCGCTAAGCCCTGCCTTCGCGGTGTCGGCCTGCTGGCGCGCTGCATCCGTGACCATGGCGCCGTACGGCGACTGCTTGATCAATCCCTCCTTGAAGCCGCCGCGATAGAAATTGGAAATCTTCTCCCCCTTCATCCACATCGTGACGAACTTGGGATAAAGGTCGGTCCAGTTCCATTCGGCACCGGTCAGATATGCCCCTGGAGCCAGCGCCGCCTGGCTGCAGTGGTAGCCGCACACAAAGGCATTCCGTTTGGCGGCGGTCTGCACCACGACCTTGGGGCTGTCGACATGCATGGTGACGACGTCTATCCCTTGGTCGACTAGGCTGTTGGTCGCCTCGGCCTCCTTGACCGGCATCGACCAATCGCCGGTGAAGATGACACTCGTTGTGATCTTGGGATTGACCAGCCGCGCGCCGAGCGTGAACGCGTTGATGTTCTGCAGTACCTGCGGAATGGGCTTGGCCGCGACGAAACCCAGCTTGCCCGACTTGCTGGCATGACCGGCGACGATGCCGTTGATGTATTGGGCTTCGAAGATGTAGCCGAAATAGCTGCCGGCGTTGGTGGGGTCCTTGGCCGTCCACAAGCCGCCGCAATGCTCGAACCGCACCTTGGAAAATTTGGGCGCCTCGCGCAGGATGTACGGGTCGAAATAGCCGAACGAAGTGGGAAACAGCAGGGTGGCGCCATCCTGCCCGATCATCGATTCCATCGTCTTGGAGACCGCAACGTCCTCCGGCACGTTCTCTTCTTCGAGGACCTTGACCCCAGCCATCTTCTTGACCGCGGCCGCGCCCTGCGCATGGGCCTGGTTGTAGCCGAAATCATCGTGCGGACCGACATAGATGAACCCGACCGAGAGACTGTCGGCCAAGGCCATGCGGATCGGAAGTCCCGCCGCCATCGCCCCGCCGGCGCCGAGCACCGCGGCCCCCCTGATCAACTGACGACGAGAAACTCCCCTTGACATCATTGTCCCCTCCTATACGCGGCCACCATTCGTCGCGCGGCTTGCGGCGCCTTGGCTCAACGGCGCAAGCCACGTGCCAATCGCCCCCGATCCGGCCGGGACGAGGCTCGGCGAGGGGATCTAAAGTCCCGTGAATGAATCTGATCATAATTTACGCATTCGTAAGCGCAGAAAGCCTACGGGAAGGTCAATCATGGCGAGGCGCTGCGGACGGGCAAGAGCCAGGCCGACGCGGTGGTCCTACGCGAGGACCACCGCGTCGGGGGTCGCGGCCGGCGGCATCCGCACAAGGCTCCATCTTGAACCGCCCCGAATATTGGCTGCGGCGGCAATGACCCGGACGGATTTCGGATTAGTGTCAGTGCGAGCGCCAAAGTCCGGACCGAGGCGGCGGCTCGACGACTGAAACGTGCTGCAAAGCAGCCCCTCCGATGTGTACGCTACGGCACTCCGTTGCCCTCCGGCGTTCCGATGATGCTTTACATCCTTTCCCGGCTGCAGTCAGATCGATGCGTTATCCGACAGGCCCGAGGGCCGGGCAGGGTGATCAGAAGAAAGAGTGATGGTAGCGGCGGCGAATGTTCCCCTCGGCCGGGTACTGCCGCTCGCCCCTCACTC
>CAVVGE010000004.1:0-503690 GCA_963747735.1 uncultured Alphaproteobacteria bacterium
GATGCGAGAAAGCCGAACCGGTCGGGCCAACCATGAAAGATCGGGCTGCCGTCGGCGTTCTGGCGGTCGAGCGAGAGCACTTCCGGAGCGCCATTGGAGGGCCGGGCACCACGCTCGTCCGGTCCATCCTCCCCAACCAGGAGCGCGCCGGCGAGCGGGTGGTCGGGCGGCGGGAAGCGGATCGCGTAGCCGTTCCTGTGCCCCCAGCCGACCGGCTGGATGTTCTTCGGATTGTTCAACCGCGCCCGCAGAGTGGCACCGTCGCACACGCCCTGGCGCACCTTCCCGGTGAACGAGTTGAAGAACGCCTTGATTGTTTTACCTTTCTGGGTCACGCCAAACGGCGAATAGCCGCTGGTGAACACCCCGCCGCCCGAATTGAACACATTATTGCTCAGCACGATGTCCTGGCACGGGATGTCGGACTGGTTCTGGCCGCCGCCATTGTCGCGACCGACGATGCCGCTGTTGGTCGTCGATCCCTGCGACCAGTAGACCCAGCCGCCCTTGAACGCCAGCTGCTCGGTCGGGTGGTCGCCGGTCGGGAGATCGGTGATGAACGGGGTGACCTTCCCGTTCGTCGGGTTCACGATCACGATGCGCGAGCTGTTGTTCTGGCCGTTATGCGCATGGGTCGCCTGGTTCGAGTTGGTGGCGAACAGCCGTCCACCCGCCAAGCCGTTCTCGAAGGCGATATCGACCGCCGGCCCTTCGGGCTGCAGACCGACGCCCGGCGCCGAGGGCTTGGCCAACTTGGCGATGGGCTTGCCATTCTGGTTGAAGACCAGGATATCCGGCGTGAACGGGTTTGTCGGGTCGAAGTCGCCGGATCCGAAGCTGCCCTGCTCGTTGCACTTGCTGGGCAGACCATGCCCCGATTCGAGCACATAGACCCTGAAGCGGCTCGAATTCCCGGTGAATGCTAGCCCGGTCGGGGCGTTGAGGCCGCTGGCGAACACCGTCGCCTTGAACCCGGCGGGCAAATCGATGCCGGGCGGCAATGTCGCATCGAAAAAGGCTGCATTGCCAGGACAGAGCGGGTTCTTGACCATAGCGGCAGACGCCGCACCGGGCAGCATCAACAGCGGGACAGCCGCTGCAGCACTCAAGATGAGCCAAAATTTTCGTTGCATTGTTAAATCCTCCTTTACTTCTCCCTGTCGAAACGCAATCTTTTTTTGGCCGGGCGACATCAAAGACCCGGATGTACAATGGGAGCAAATCCCAGCGACTGACCTCACTAAAGCTTCCTGCCTCCCAAAGGTTACTGGACGGGCAAGTGCTTTAGCCGGAAAGTGCATCCGTTGGCTGAGCCTGCCTAACGCCAAGACGCGGCGTCAAGGGGCAATTTGGGGTCAGCTGCCTTGGTGCAGCGGCTCCGGTTGGCCGGGCACTCGGTCGCCGAGCAGGTCTTCCACAAACTGCGCCGCTGCCGTCGTCGTCAGCCGTTGCTGATCCAAATCCCGCAGCACCTCGAGCCGCCTCAGCTCCCCATCGCTCATCAGCCGTACCGTCACCCCGAATACCCCCCGAAAAATCCTCGGGGAGTGTCATTTCAAACTGGCACAGGGGTGACATTTTAATCGGGCGCTTACATTCCTTGTCCAGCCCAGATAGAGATGTCAGTGATTCCCGCAATTTAAAAATGTCAGTGGCGGCTGCTGGGGTCGGGCGGCGGGCGGGCGCGGAGCCCCGGCGCAGCGCAGCGCCCGACCGGCGCCCGACATGCAGACGGGCGAAACCGCTCCCCGTGTTTTTACCGAGCGGGCAATCAGCCCGCTCGGCTCGTAGAAAAGCTCAACCGACCTTGAACAGGCGAGGGTTGTGCTGATCGCGACGCCGTGGAGCGCGATCGCTGCGATGCTCGGGCTCGCGACCCAGCTGCTGGTCGCGGATGAAGGCAAGCGCGGCCCCGAGCTGTTTGTTCTCGACGATCGCGGCCTGCGAGACCTGGCGAATTTTGTCGAAAGTCCGATATGCCAGCTCGACCCCACGGTAGCGGATCGTCAGGCGGCCATCGGGATAGTCCACCACGGTGACGCGCTTGCCGATCGCCGCCTTCGCCTGTTCGCTCGGCTCCAGGATGAACAGCACCTTGTCGTATTGCAGGGTCAGGGCCCGCGACAGGGTGCGCTCCTCCTTCCAGGCAAAGGTGTTGTCGAGATCGTCGCCGGCCCCGAGCGGCCGGTGCAGATCCTTGCCGTTGGCCGGCGCTTTGGCAAAGCGCGCATTGTAGTCGGCGATGAACGCCGGGAGCAGGGCGTTGCCCTCCGCCAGGGTTGCCGCACCCGCCAGCCGCAACTCCTTGACCAGGCGGTCTTGCAACGTCTTGTTGGCCCGTTCGACCCGACCCCCTGTTCAAGCCAGGGGCAGGCTCTTCGCCGGGCTCGAATTGGCGCAGATGATGTCGATGTTGAACGCGTGCAAGGCGCGGCCGAACTGGGTCATCCCGTCACCGCCCAGCGCCCCCGGGTGGTTGACCCGGAACACCCCATGCTTGTCGCTGTAGAAGGCGATCGGCTTGCCCCAGGCCTCGAGGTAAGCGCGGGCCGCGTTGAAATAGGCGAAGAGCCTGCCCCTGGCTCGAACAGGGGTCGACTCGCTCTCGACAAATTGCAGATGCATCAGCCCGCTGGTCGCGTCGTCGACAAATACCAACAGGGTGCATTGCGGCCCGCGATCCTCAAACCACCAATGCTCGCTGCCGTCGACCTGCACCAGCTCGCCGACGCACTCGCGCCGCGGGCGCGGCTGGTGGACCCGCCGGCGCCGCTGCTTGCGATCGAGCCATAGCCCGTCGGCGATCATCCACTTCCGCAAGGTCTCGCTGGAGAACGCAAAGCCGTGCTCGGCGACGAGCTTCTCGGCGGCCAGGGTCGGCCCGAAATCGGCATAGTTGTGGCGCACGACCCACAGCACCGCGGCGCATACCGAGGCTGCCGTCCGGCGGTTGCTCGGCCGACCGCGCTTCTTCGAGATCAAACCCGCAACGCCGTCACCCCGAAACGCCTTCAACAACCGCCACACCTGGCGCTCGCTGCGCCCTAACAGCTGCGCGGCCGCACGCACCGGCAGACCTCCACGATCGACGTCGCGCAACACCTCAAGACGCCGCAGCTCGCCATCGCTCACGCTCAACACCGTCATCGACGCCGCCCCCCACAGCTCGCCAAAAAGCCGGGGAGACTGACATTTTTAAATTGGACGGCACTGACATTTGCACGTTGCCGCTACATCAGGTGAACGCATAATTCGTGATTATGGAAAATCAACGCCCTGTGGCTTTTCCCCGCTCGCTGTCACGCGAGCGACCGTCGTTGCGTGTAATACGGATCACCAGATATTCGCGGATCGTTGGGGATTGGCGACGGCAAGCTGAATGCTTTGCAGAAGCCGCTTCAGCTGTCGGAGGAGCTGACCGCGGTGATCGGCGCGGGCCCGCTGCCCCGGGGCCAAGTGGTGAGCAAGATCTGGGAGTACATCCGCTCGCACAACCTGCAAAACCCGGAGAACCGCCGCGAAATCGTGGCCGATGACCAGCTCCGGAGGGTCTTCGGCAAGGACAAGGTGACCATGTTCGAGATGAACAAGCACCTCGCCGCGCATCTGACGTGATCGGGCTGGCGAAACGTCAGACAGCCACCAGCCAGGTTGAGCATGGTGGCCTGGACTATGGAGGATACGCGGGCGTAGCCATAAAGCGGCATCAGAGATGGCAAACCGTCTCGTTAGCTTTTACACCCGTCGTTCGTACCGTCTTGTATCGCGTTGAGAGGAGGAGAAGGTGCCGACAGGCCGCCGGCGCGCAGCACAACCCTAACTCCAATCCGTGACCTCATCCCCCATAGGCGGCTGTCCCCAATGGCGCGAGGCCGCGTCTCGTCGCGCTTGCTCGCCGGCCGTGCTAACCACCCATATATTCTCGCTGATGGTCGACGGTTGTCGAGCACAGGTAAATATTCGCGAGCTGAAAGTTGGCCAACACATAGCCCATAATGTCCATCGCGGGGATTGGACGCATAGGTAGTGACGGTCTACGCGGGGAAGGTTTTCTCTCAAGGTTTGGCTCCGCGACGATAGATTATAAGGATAACGTTTTCGTGCTGTCCAGATAATTTTGGACAGCACAAGAACGTATGCGGAGGGCTCTGGCAGCCCGGCGTTCAACCGCGCCCGCTGAAACATGTCGAGATAAAATAAGAACCCCGCGCGGGGATCGTCGCATCCCCAGAGCCCAGCCTCCAGGGCATTTTTGTGAGCGGCGAGACTGATCGCCGACTGCCTCGTTTGCCTGGGGTGAGCCATCTCCTGGGCAAACCATCGCCTCGCGCGACAGGCGTCTATTGGCCGGAAACCCGATGGCGGCGTCCGGTAAGCCCGGCCCTCCGCATCTCCCGCCAAGTGTCCCCGGTGATGTGGTCGCCGGCATCGTTATGCTCACGGTGGCGGCGATCGGTCTCAATACCAAGACCGATGGCGGCACCGCGCGAGACTTCATTGCCGGGCTGGCGGCACCGATTAGCCTTGGGCTCGTCGCGATCGTCGTGACCCTCCGCCTCAGCCTACGGCTGAAGCGACGCTGATATCTCTGCCTCGACGTTGTACGACGCAGGCTCAATTCAGCCTGCCAAAAGCCCGGCCTCGCGACCGGGGCTCTCTCGGTCGGGGCGGCTCAGCTGGCAGCCGGCGATGGCGGCATTTTTCCGCCGGCGCGGCCTCCCGTGTGGCGGATCGCCCGCAGTCCTCGTTTAAGCGCCTTTGCACGTTAAAAGCGATTAGCATATCGTGCACCCAAATGCCACGTTGACGGGCGGAATCGGACGATGCGACCCTGGCTCACCGTGCTTCTGTTGCTCGCACTGGCCGGCTGTGCTGGGCGCCAGGAATTCACGGTCTTCTTCCCCGAGCGATCGGCAGCACTCGACGAGCCGGCGCATCAGGTGATTGCCGGCGCGGCGCGGCAGGCGCAGCAGGATCCGGCGGCACCGGTCAATGTCGTCGGATATACCGACAGCGCGGGCAGCCCGCAGGCCGATGTAATCCTGTCGCAGCAACGCGCTCAAGCTGTGGCAGGTGCGCTGGTCTCGGACGGCGTGCCGTCTTCAAGGTTGGTCCGCACGGGGCGGGGTCAGACCGGCGGCGATCCGGGGCTCGCCAGCCGGCGCGTCGATATCACGATCGGTAGCCTCTAACCCTCCGCCCGTTAGGAGCGAAGGCGCGACGGGCATTGCAGCATCTCTGCCTCGGTGATCGGAGATCAGCAGCGACGGCGCCTGCCCGGGCGAGGCAGGATCAGCCGGCTAGAAGCAAGCCGGTCCAAAATGCCTCAGGCGAGGTGACGAGGGAGGGAAAACGATGCTTGGCACGATCGTAATCATTATCCTGATCTTGCTGCTGATCGGCGCGCTGCCACGCTGGGGCTACAGCAGCGGATGGGGGTACTATCCGACTGGCGGCCTCGGGCTCGTTCTCATAATTGTCATAATTCTTTTGCTGCTGGGCCGGATTTAGTTTATCACCCTCCGCAAATCGGGACGGGATTTTGACATTCGGCTGTCTATTTTTTGCCGCTCCGGGGAGGAGGTCAGCAATGAACAAAGCCAGCGCATTGGTTTGGGCCGGCTTCGCCATTGTCGCGGCGGTGATCATCTTCGCCTGATCGGCGGCGGCCGGGGTTATTGCCAGCCCACCACGATCCCGAAAGCCAGCACGGCGGCCAACGCCAGCGCGCCAAGAACGATCACCTTATCGGCAATCGGGGATTTCATCTGTGAAACCCTTTGGTTTTTGCTTAACCAAGGATACCCCGCCTCTCGGCCGCATCAAGAGCGATGACGCCGGCAAGGTTGAGGCAAAAAAAGGAGCCGCACCCGCGGTAGTCGGGGTGCGGCCTAGTGGAGAACTCCCTTCGGGGGCGTTCCCCTTCTGGCCGGGCTGGGAGACTGTGGCCGCGGCCAGGCTGTAGGAGGGAAACCCGAGCGGCCGGCGGGAGGTTCCGACCGTGGTCAACGCGCGCACTATTCCGCCGCAACGGCGAAGCGAAACCGAACCCGCCTGTCGCGGCTGCCAATAATCGATCGGAACCGCCGCAACGCGTCGGCGGTTTACGGGGGAGGTGAAACAGCGAAAAGGTCGCAGGATGACCACACTCTTATCCAGCGTCGCAGCCATAGCGTTCATCGCGTCGGGGGCCGCCCTCGCGCAGACCTACCCGCCCGCGCCGCCGCCAGCCTTAGCCCCACCGTATGTGACGGCACCGCCGGCACCGCCGGCACCGCCGAGCAGCACGACAACCACGGCTGCGCCGAACGCCGATGGGGGCCTCCGCGCCACTACGACCCAGCATGGCGTCGATATGAACGGGAACCCGGTTACTCAGAAGGACATCTACAAAGAGGGTGTTGCGGGCAGCTCGGCGACCCACTCGACAACGACCATGGACCCGGCGAGCGGCACTACTACAACTCGCTCGACGACCATAAATCCGCAATAACGAGCCACGGCGCGGCAGCGGCGACAGGGGGATCGTCGGCATTTACGTCGCGAGAGCGAAGAAAGCCCCGCCGAAGCCTCGACGGGACCGCTGGGACGCCTTTAGGGTCTCGGCGCCATTGCCAGGCCGCAATCCGCGCCGCCTGAGATGTGGCGAAGCGGGACACTCAGGCACCCAACGCTCCCCGGCGGTTCCGCCCATGGTTCTGGAACGAAAGAAAGCGGCGCCTCAAGATGAGGCGCCGCAACAGCCCTATCTGTTTGCGTCTACGCGCGTTTGCGACGACGCCGGTTGCGCCAGGCCAGCCCGATAAGACCTGAACCGAGCAACGCCAGCGACGCGGGTTCCGGCACGGCGCTCGGGACAAAGTCGGTCTCTAGGACCGCGGGCAACCCGTTGGCTTCTGCGTACCACAGGTCATAGGTGCCGGCCGCAAGGACAGCGCTGCCGACCTCGGCAGTGGTGGGACCCGACTGTCCGGGGATCAGATTGGTCCCTCCGGGCTCCGTCCCGGCGACGAACAGGCTGATTCCGTCGTCGTGGGTGACGGTGAGGGTGCCTCCGGTCGCAATCGTAAAGTTGAACTCCATTATACCGTCGCATGCGCAAAACCGCCCGTGCTCAAGGTGACCCCCTGACACTGCGCGGCCGGCTGGCAGTTTGGCGGGATCGGGTTTCCAGCCGTGGTGAAGAAGCCGCCGATCATGTCGTCTGTCGTATCGTTGTAGTTGATCGGGGCCACGTAGGTGGGGTTGTTCGTAATCAGAGGCAGCGGTCCGCCGAACAACCCGACCGCTGTCGGCAACCCTTGCTGGCTAGCTGAATTGCTGTCGGAGCCGGGCGTGTCGGCACCCCATATCTCGACGCTGTTCGAGCTTATCGGGCCGGCGTGCGCTCCGACAGTCGCGGCCAGGCTAACGGCCGCGGTTGCAAGAAGGATACGTTTCATCTGTGCTCCTTATCGGTGACATTTCGTGAAACGTGCGTCGGCAGTCTACGAATGTTCCCGCAAGGACCGTGCCATCAAACCGCGTTCTACAAAGTAATAATGTTTTCAATATCTTTACAACTCGTGTAGTAAACACAGGTTTCAGGAGTTATTACGAAATTGTAAAGATCTTCGACGGGCTTGGTGCGAAGGCCAATTGTCGCCTCTCGACACGCTACCAATGACGACAGTGTTTTAAGTTAAAATTTGCACCTTCGCGACATCTGTAAAAATCGCCGACGGTGGCGACGATTCCTGTGGGAGCAGACGCGACGCGCGTCGCGGTGTTCACCATAACTCTGGCGCCGCAGGCATTGACATAAAAAAGCCCGGCCTCGCGACCGGGCGCTTGCGGGTCGTGCTCAGCTCAGCTCAGCTCAGCCCGCGGGCGGTGGAGGCCGCAGCAGCTCGAAAACGGTATCGCTGATCGATTTGACGATCGACGTCAGAATGTCCGAGCCCTCGCTCACAGCAACCACAAGGGCGAGCTGCCGCAGCAGGCCGGCAAGATCCGCGGCGCGGGTCTGCGCCATGTCGTCCTCGACAGCCGAGCGGCGTCTCGATCAGCGAATTTTCCACATCCGAAGGGTCGAACCACTCGGCTGCGACGAGCACCTTTGCGACAAGCTCTGCGGCCGAGTGTGCCGGGATAGCGGCGATCACGGCTTCGATTTCACTGTTGCTGACTTGCTCGGCGGTGACCGTTGAATCGTCATCCGGCCGAAGCGGCCCGGACATCATTTGCGTTTGCAACGATTTCCATTTTTTGAAGAAACCCAGGATCGCCGCGTCCGCCTCACGATCGGGCGCGGCAGGCCGAGCTGCACCGGCGCGGTGGACCGCGGCGAAGTGGGCAGAAGGCGTTTCAAGTACCGGCATGATTGCGCCGGGCGGCGCCGGTCGTCAAGATCGGTCCGCCGTTTTCGACCCGTTCGACGCGGGCACGACCGTACCGCTGTTTGCCCTTCGGTTTGGCAACGCGGGTACAAAATGTACCCGCGGGGTCGCTCCGTCACTGTACAGGTTGACTCCAAGCCAATACGGCGCCCGCTTACTCGCCCTGCCCGCCGACGCGGCCGTCAAGATCGATCCGCCGTTGGTGGTATCGTAATTCCAAAATACGCGGGGTTCGAGTAACCGTTCCTGGGGAATTGGGGATCATCGGCATGCGCAAACTCGGTTTGGCAATCGGCGCGCTCGGTCTCGCGGCCGGCCTTTCTACTCAGGGGCCGCCGGCGCAGGCGCAATCGGGGGTGCGAATCGGGACATTAAACTGCAACGTCAGCGGCGGCTGGGGCTTTGTGTTCGGCTCTTCGAAGGCGCTGCGCTGTACCTTGACGCCTGGGTGGAGGCACCCCGAGCACTACGCCGGCACGATCTCCAAGTTCGGCGTCGATATCGGCTATACCAACGGCGGCGTGCTCGTCTGGGGGGTGTTCGCGCCAGGACCCTATGTGGGGCCGGGCGCGCTGGCTGGTGATTATGTCGGCGCTACTGGCAGCGCTACAATCGGGGTCGGGGTCGGCGCGAACGTGCTGGTTGGTGGCTCAAATCGGTCGATTTCGCTTCAGCCGCTCAGCATCGAAGGCAATACCGGCCTGAACGTTGCGGGCGGGATCGGCGCGATCACGCTACGCTACGCCCGCTGAGCTGGGGGTCGGCAGGACGAAAGGCCCGCGTGCGCTGCACGCTGCCCACCCTGGTAATAGCCGCCGGCCGTGTGGTTCGCGTCGTAGCAGTAATTCGTCACGCCTATCTCGGCCGCTACACGCACCGCGTCGCCATCTCGAACCGCCGGTTGATCGATATGCCCGGCGAGCAGGTTCGTTTCCGCTGGCGCGATTACCGGCACCACAACAAGAGCAAAGTCATGACCCTGGCGGCCGACGAGTTCATTCGGCGTTTCCTGCTGACACCCTGCCGCACGGCTTTCACCGCATCCGTCATTACGGTTTTCTCGGCAATCGTCATCGCGCCGCGAAACCCGCCCTCTGCCGCCGGCTGATCACGACCGCGGGGGCTGCGCCGCCCGCCAATCCGACTGGGGAACCCCGCGCCGCGCCCCTTCGATACCTGTCCTTGCTGCGGCGGGCGCATGGAGGTGCTCGGCCCGCTTCCGCGATCGCGCCCCGCCAACCCTTCGACATGGCACGACACCTCATGAACCCGCGCCGGCTCACTTCCATGTTCGCCATTTTCGCCGTCGGCGCCGCCGAGGGACGCGGAGCCGCGTGTCGTGCCGCCGCCCGCCGCCGCGTGCGCTTCACGCGCCGCATGGCCTCGGCATCTCGGCCGTCCGCGCCCCACCAGCAAGGCCGTCCCGGTGACCGTACCGCTCGCCGCTGGCCTCCGAGCAATCCACTTGCTGGCGAAGCCCGGGTTTCATTCCCCATAAGCCGCATCGCTTCCCGCGGTTTAGCTCAACCCGGTTTCAACGAGATCGCGCTAGGTGGTCCGTCATCCGCCGCTGCGAGGTCGCGCGACCTCGCAGAAACCTACGGATTATCACGTGAAGGAACGGCGCCGGTCCGTGGCATACGAGCACGCATCCGTCGGCGATGACCTGGCGGCAGGACCCGGTGGCACTTTCCTCGGGTGCTCTCTCGGCGTAGCACTTGAGCATCAGGGTGGTACCCGCGCGACAGAAACGGCGTACGCATCTTCAACGCGATGCGGGTGACCGACTTTTAAGGCTTCGCCGATGCAATGGGTGTTCCTGGTCCTCGCCTTGTTGGCCGCGCTGGCCGAGTTGCATACCGGCACCTTCTATCTTGCCGGTGTCGCTGCCGCCGCCCTCCTCACCACTCTGATGGGCTTCTGGATTCGGGGCGATCTGCTGATTTTTGCGTTTGTGGTTCTTTGTGCGATCCTGACAGCCGCAGTCATGCTCAGTCGGCGGCATCAAGAACACACCAAAGGTCTTGCGGATTTCGACATCGGCCAGACCGTGACGATACGCGATGTCCCGCTGCAAGGAAATTGTCTCACCGTCAGTTATCGCGGCGTGAATTGGCAAGCCGTGATGGAAGACGGTACCGTCCCCGCTTCCGGCAGCACAGCCATCATCAAGCGTAAGACCGACAAGCTCCTGCATCTCGCCTTGCCGGTCGACATGCCGCAGACATAAATAACTGAGGATTTGCTTCATGTCGTTCGAATCTCTCATCTGGTTGATAATACTCCTTCTTCTTCTGTTCTTTGGATTTGCCATACTGCGCTCAGCACTGCGCATCGTGCCGCAGCAGCAATCATGGATTGTCGAACGCCTCGGCCGCTTCCACCGCGCCCTGTCGCCGGGGTTGAACGTGCTCGTGCCCTTCATGGATCGCGTCGCCTACCGCTTCGACCTGCGCGAAGCGCCCTCAGAAGTGCCGGCACAGGTGTGCATCTCTCTCGACAATACCACCCTCACCGTCGATGGCTTCCTCTATCTCCAGATCACCGATGCGGTGAAAGCGGCCTATGGATCGAGCAATCCAATGAACGCCGCAATGCAATTGGCGCAGACCAGCATGCGCTCGGAGATCGGCAAGTTACATCTCGACCAAGCCCTGTCCTCGCGGCAGATGCTGAATGCCGCGGTCGCTGCGGCGGTAGAGGAGGCCGCCGTCAATTGGGGAATCAAGGTCCTCCGCTACGAGATCAAGGACATCACGCCACCGCAGGCAATCCTGCATGCCATGGAGCTGCAGATCACAGCGGAGCGGGAAAAGCGCGCGATGATCTTCAAATCGGAAGGCGAGCGCCAGCAGGAGATCAACACGTCCGAGGGCCAGCGTCAGCGAGAGATCAACCTCGCCGATGGGCGAAGGCAAGCCGAGATCCTGCGCGCCGAGGGCGAAGCCAAGGCCATCGAACTAGTTGCCTCGGCCACCGCCGATGCCATCCGGGCCATCGCTACAGCAGCGATCGTCGACGGCGGCATCGAAGCTCTGCAGATGCAACTCGCCAAGGACTTTATCGACAAATGGGGCAATCTCGCCAAGCAGGGCACAACCATGATCATCCCAGCCGATCTCGGCAATATCGGCGCAGTGGTGGGAACTGCTCTGCAAATCGTAAAGGGAAACTCGGGGGCGGCGCACACGGCGTCGCCCCGGGCTGGCGGGTCAGTGCCGCAGGCGGGGTGACGGCGTCATGCCAGCGATGGATGAACCGATCGCGCAGACCATGGGGCAGGCCGCAAGCGCCCCTGTGCATCCGAGGAGATGAAAGCGAGCGTCGATCTCCGCATTGGCAACAACATATCGCTAAAGGTCACGGCGCCGACGACGCCGGCAGGGCTCGCAACCGCCGGGATCATGGTGTCCGCCATTGTCCTGGCAGTCACGGCCCTGGTATGGGCAGCACGCGCCCTTGCGCAGCGCATCATCGAGGACGCGCGGGAGTTCGGGCCGGTCCGCCTTTGCGCCGGACGCCTTCTCGGTGTGGATCTTCTCGCAGCCCGCACGCCGGAGCGCGTCGAGCTGCAGCTCGGGCGACTGGTCGGTGGTGCTGACCCTGGCGTACCCGACCCGCATCCCGCGCTCTTGTTCTCGAAACCCGTCCGATGAGTAGCGTTTCGGAACAGAGCAATCAAGAATAGTTGTGAGAAGGGAAAGTGCCTTGCTGCGCGGCGCCGGGCGGCACGCGCCGGGGATCGTCAGAAACGTTGGTTTTCGAGAACAGCCGAACGCGAGCTGTCGTCGTCTGTCGCCGTCGAATTCCCGTTGGCACGGAGCGTGAGCACGTTCCTCCGTTGTCAAGCACGACCGGATGATGGCGAGCACGGTGGCAGATAATGTGAGCACGCGGCGAGCGCCATTGTCAGCTAATCTGAGCAGGAAACGGCGCTGTTTGCGAGCACGACCTCCGATGATTGCGAGCGCCTACAGGTAGGAGGCGAGCTGCCGCAGGATCAGAGAGGCGGCCACGGTGCCGGTGCGGATCGAGGCGGCAACCCGCAGGATCTCCGACCAATGAGCGCGAATCAGGGCGACGTTGATGCGCCCGGCGATCAGCGGTTCGAGCGAGGGATAGGCCGCCGCCTTGCCGAAGCTGAAGAGACGCCGGTTCTTCAGGTCCGGGATCCGTGGCGCGAACTGGAACCCGAGCAAGGAGCAGAGGGCGAAGACATGGTCGGAATCGCCGCCGCCATCGGTATGGTGGCGACGGGCCATGACCTCGCTCTGGTGATAGAGCAGCCCGTCGAGGACATGCGCGGCTTCGCTGGCGGTCGCCGCGATCACCTTGGTGTGGAACGGTGCGTAGCGGTCGGAGATGTGCGTGTAGAACTTGACCCCGGGTTCATCACCGTAATGGGCATTGGTGCTGCTCGCGTCGCGCCCAAAGCCGCCGGCCCGGAAGAATTGGCCATCCGAGGCACGGCGCGCGCAATCTTCGCCGCCGCCGGCGAGGCCGTCGCCGATGAAAAAGGCCTAGCCTGACTTATTCATGACGGGGGTGGATTTGGGGTGGCGGACATAGCATAAGCGTTTGATCTAGCGTAGGATTTGGTTGTCGAAGCCAACCCTGTGCCGGGATCGGAGCGCGCCACGCCCGCCATGACCGACGATACCCTGCTGCCGTTCTGGTTTCCAGCCGTCGAGCGCAAAAAGGTCACCGCTGCCTTCGATGGCGGGCGCCTCAGTTCGGACGGCGGTGTCATGCTGCTGGCCCAAGCGGAACGGCGGCTCGGCATCGCCGATCGGCTGGCCCGGATGATCCCGGACAGCCGCGATCCGGAGCGGGTCACCCATCGGCTGCCCGACATCCTGCGCGCCCGCATCTTTGCCATCGCCTGCGGCTAGGAGGATGCCGACGATCTCGACCGGTTGCGCACCGATCCGGGGTTCAAGCTGGCTTGCGGCCGGCTGCCCGACAGCGGCGCCGAGCTGTGCTCGCAGCCGACCGTGTCGCGCTGGGAGAATGCGCCCGGGTTGCGCGATCTGATCCGCCTGATGGGGGTGATGGTCGATCTCTACTGCGCCAGCTACAAGACGGCGCCCGAGGCCGTGACCCTCGACATCGATGACACCGTCGATGTCGTTCACGGCCATCAGCAGCTCTCGTTCTTCAATGCCGATGGAGCCTGCCCTCGGGCTCGACCCGAGGGACGAGCGCTGCTTTCTGCCGATCCATGTCTACGACACGGCGACCAGCCGCCCGGTGGCGGTGCTGCTGCGCCCCGGCAAGACGCCCTCGGGCGCGGAGGTGCGCGGCCATCTGCGACGCCTCGTCCGCCGCATCCGCCGCATCCGCCGACACTGGCCCTCGACCCGCATCACGATCCGCGGCGATGGCCACTACAGCCGCCCGAGGCGATGGAGTGGTGCGAAAAGAACGGGGTCGACTTCATCTTTGGCCTGCCCGGCAACCGTGTGCTCGACCGGCTGGTCGACGAAACCGCCGACGACATCCGCACCCGGCGCGCGCTCGACCAGAAACCCGCCCTGCGCGGCTTTGCCGAAACCCGCTACCAGGCCAAGTCCTGGAACAGGTCCTGGAACAAGCAGCGCCGCGCCTGCGCCCGCATCGAGGCCACCACCAAGGGGCTCGACATCCGCAGCCTGCCCCCGCGAAGGCGGGGGTCACCAGCCTCCAGGCCGGATCGGCCGAGCATGTCTACGAGACCCTCTACTGCGCCCGCGGCCAGGCCGAGAACCCCGGCCTGCGCCGGGGCAGGCTCTGATCAAGCTGCACAAGACGCAGCTCGCCTCCGACCGCACCAGCTGCCGCAGCCCGCTCGCCAACCAGATGCGCCTCATCCGGCACACCGCCGCCTATTGGCTGATCCTCACCGTGCGCGATGCCGTTCCCCGCACACACGCCCTCGCCACCGCCGAGTTCGCCACCATCCGCCTGCGGCTGTTGAAACTCGGCACCCGCGTCATCGAGACCGCCTCGCGCGTGCGCCTCGCCTTCGCCGCCGCCTGCCCCGAGGCCAGCCTCTTCCGTCACATCGCCGCAGCGCTGATGCCCGCCGGACCGTAAACCGCGGGGCCGCTGTCGCCCCGCCCAAGCCCCTCTCGCAAACCTCCAGCGCCGACCACACCGATCACACCCCGCGGCAACCGTGCCGCCCCCTCAACCTCGCATCGACCCCAACGCCAAGCTTGCCGGGCTCCTTCCGACACCCTGGGTAGAGTCGAGGAAGGGCGCGGTATCCGCATCGAGGGCATCGAGGCGTTCCGTCTCCCCTCCCCGCTCATCAAACCGGACGTGCGGGTTTCCCGCATCCGGCTTTCCGACTGGCTTCATCTCACGGCACGCGGCGGCGGGCCAATATGGACACGCCGGAGGCGGAGCACCCCCAGCGTGCCGAAGACCGCTTCGCTGTTGAAGCGTTTGGTGCCGCGCGTCGGCACCTTATGACGCCGCACCAAAAAGTGACGCACTCGATCGTGGACGTGATTGTCGATCGCACGGTACGCGGGCATCCGGGTGCCGTGGCTGAAGTATGCAGCCCAACCGCGCAGTAGGCGGTTCAGCCGATTTCTCACCTCAGGCCATGCTCCCGTGTTACCCGGCACCATGAGGTCGCTGACTTTGGCCTTAAGCCGGAGAACGCTCTTCTTCGATGGGCTTGCCCCGAGATACCAATGGCCATCCTTGCGGTAGCGGTGCGGGCCGAACGTGTAGCCAAGAAAGTCGAAGGGCTCGCGCCGGGCATCCCGAACCGCGGTCTTCGCCTCGTTGAGGGCGAGCCCAAGCTTGGTCATCACCTGCCGCGTCCACGCCAGCGCCTCCGCCGCAGACTTGCGGCTGAGGATGACGAAGTCGTCAGCATAGGAGACGATCCGCGCCTGGTAGGCCTCGCCCCGCCCGGTTGCACGCCAATGCTTCAGGAACCGGTTCATGTACAGATTGGCGAGCAGAGGGCTGACTACCCCACCCTGCGGCGTGCCGCAGGTGCTGCTTTTACCACCCGTAAGTCGCCGCTTCCCGTCGTCATCGCTCGCCTCGACCGGCGCTTTGAGCCACAGCTTGATCAGCCGCAGCACATGCCGATCGACGACCCGCCGTGCCACCGACCGCATCAGATATTGATGCGGAATCGTGTCGAAATACTTCGACAAATCGGCATCCACCACATCGGTGTAGCCGTGGCACAGCAGCGCGTGCACTTCCTTGATCGCGTCAGCCCCGCTACGCCCTGGCCGATAGCCATAGGCCGCGGGATCGAGGTCCGCCTCGAAGATCGGCTCCAGCACGAGCTTGGCGGCGGTCTGCACCACCCGGTCCCGGATCGTCGGGATACCGAGCGGCCGCTCGCCGCCGCCGGGCTTTGGGATCATCACCCGCCGCACCGGCTCGGGTCTGTACGTCTTCGCGACAACGTCCTTCCTGAGACCGCCAAGCCACCCCTCCAGCCCCGCCGCTTCGATCGCCGCGAAGGTGACCCCGTCCACCCCCGGCGCACCCCGATTGGCGCGCGCCAGGTCATAGGCATGACGCAGGATGTCCTCGCGGCAGATCTTGTCGTAGAGCAGGTAGAAGCGGAAAGCCGGTTCCGCCTTCGCCTTGAGATAGAGCTTCCTCTGAAGTCTCCGGATGCTTTCAGGTGTTTGCAGGCTCATCGCCAATCACCAATCCTCGTCTTCGTCGAAAGCGCACCAGAAGTCAGGGTCCTTCCCTCCGCCGGCATTACCCGGTCTCAACGGTACCATGACCCTGTCCGACTCCCGCCCTGGGCCGCCGCCACATGCGACGTTGAAGACGCTGCCTTCGCCTGGACGGGTATCCCCCGATTACCCGAAACACCCTTCCGACGTGCCGTGCCCATTACCCCGGCGGACCGAGATGGGTGCACGTGTCGGTTGCTTCCCCACCGCGCGCGGCCTTCCCCGTTATTCAGGCGGGTCGGCGCCCACGACTTCACTTTCGAGGCCTGCTCAGGCTTCACTCACGTTACGGCCCGCCGGATCGCTCGACCGCCCAAGGCGGCCTTCGTCACGAGGCTTCGGCCCAGCCGGTTACCCGACAAAGCCGCTCGTCAGCTACCGGACCTTACCGACAACTCTCCGGGTGGTACCTTCCTCCACTGGTGTTCCGCGCCTTCGGGGCGCACTGAATAAGACGGGCTAGATGCAGGCCCGGCTAAGGGTGTCGTCTGGCGGAGGCACGCTGCCGAGATAGGCGGTGACCGGCCCGGTCAGCGCCATGCTGCGCAACTCGGCGGCCGGTACCAGCCGGGCGCCAATGATCTCTCGGTTGTCGAGCCGCAGCTCAGGTAGCTTCTTCAGTCGCAATTTATAGAAATGCACTCGGTCGATTCGCCCGTCCCAGATGCCGCGGCAGGTGCCCGCGCGAAGCAGTCGGTACCCCGTGAGGCCGATCTCTTCGGCCAGTTCGCGCCGCGCCGTCATTTCTGGCGTCTCGCCCCGCCGGATACTGCCGCCCGGAAAGTTCCACGCGATCCGATATGACGAGCGCACCAGCAGCAACGCTTGACCGACGTGAACCGCTACCAACGCACCCTCATGCCGCTGGCGCCGCAGTCGCCACCAGATTTGAGCGAGCGGGAAACCAAGGCGATACGCCGTTTGCCAAGCGGCGTCGCGAATCGTGGGAGGTCGAGCATGGTCAAAGTCTGCCATCACGGTAGCAACGCTGGGCGACCCGAACCGGTGTCGGCCGATTTCCGAACCTCCCGCGCGGGACAACCTCGTCTCGGCCTACTCGCTAGCCGCCTGCCGCCGTCGGCCCCGTCGCGCCCGCGCCAGTGTTTCGGCTTCGGCCCGCTTGCGGCCTAGCCCAAGTTGTTTTGCCATCGTCGAGCGACGCTCCGAATAGGACGGTGCCGTCAGCGCGTGATCTGTCCCGAGCTTCCAGCGGACGCGATAGGCCGCCGGTTCGAGCCCGTGCGCGACCCGCAAATGCCGACGCAGGGTTACCGCGCGAAATCCGCATTCGAGGCACACGACGTGGTCTGGCTGCACCGATCGCCGGATCGGCACCGCTGGCACCAATTTCTCCGGCGCCAGTGTGGGCGCGGTCGTATTCGTGCCGAGGCCGCTCAGTGTCTGATGCACCATGGCAATCAATCTCCCAAGCTGATCGACAGGGACGCTGTTTTTAGTGACATAACCGCGGACGATCTCGGCAACCAAGTGCGGATCGACGTTCTGTGAACTGCTGTCTTCGGCCATATCTCTTGCCCTCGTCTTGTTGGTCCGGTTATATGTCGGTCGATCCGAGCGTGTTCCGATCGGCAAAGGTTTCGACGATCCACATCTGGCGCGCCGCCAACCTCATGCTCAGAGCGTATGGCGAAATGGCCATCGAGGAAAGCTCCGTGCACGCCGATGACTTGCGGTGCAGGACGATTACCTTAGCCAGGCAATATAGCACCGCATCTCTCGACGCCGTCAGCTAGCTTGACGTCGCGCAAGCCGCTTCGGACGAGACCGCGCAGGAAATCGGTCCAGAAAGGCTCCGCTTCCGGCGCGCCGATCGCCAAGCCCAGCACCTCGCGGCGGCCATGGCGTTGACCGCCACCGCGACAATCACCGCAAGCGATACGATGCGCCCCTGCTCACGCACCTTCACTTAGGTGGCGTCGAGCCACAGATAGAGCCTGCCCGGCGATGGCCGGGGGCCAGTCGCCTTCAAGCGGCCGGTTGAGAAACGCTGTGATCGTGTCATCGATCTCGGCGCACAACCGTGAAACCTGGCTCTTGGAGATGCAGGCAATGGCCATCGCCCGCACCAGATCGCCCCGACCGAGCGGGTCGAGACACCGTGCATCCCCGTCTTCACGGGGGGCGGGCTCCGGCCTCCTGGACGATCGCCGCCAGCGCCTTCCTTTCTCGGCCGAGAGGCGTGGCTTCAGAAAGCCCGGAAGGGAGCTGCCGCGACGCAGCTTGGGGATGCGGCCGCTCGACCGTTCCGTGGGCCTTGAGCCGATGGGCTCGACCCGTGGGACGGGTCTCCCAGACCCGATCGCGATAGCCGTAACAAAGATTGATGCGCCCGGTGCTGCGCTCGCCGTGCGGCGCCCCGGTCAGGCTCTCGACCTCCAATCCCATCAGCCGCTGCGCGGCAATCCACCATCTCGCGCAGCAACTTGGCGTCCGAACTCTTCTCCAGCAAGCTGCGAAGGCTCATCATCGAAACGGTCATTCCCGGATCATGTACCTCATAGCCGAGTTGGCCCGGCCGGCGCGCCCAATGATGCGCCGTGCCGCACGCCCCGATCCCAACAAGACAGCGCGGCAGCTTGGCGAAAAACGGCTCGACCCGCCGGCGCTTGAGTTGTCGGCGCAGCATCACCGCTCCCGCCGCGTCAACACCGTGAACCTGGAACAGTCTTTTGCCCAGATCCAAGCCGATCGTTGTAACCTCGCTTATGGGTGGTCCCCTCTGTTGGACTGCGACAGCCCAACCTTGGCACATCGATGCCGTTCGGGGGCCGTCCACCCCATCAAGCCCGAGGACCGGGCTCTCCGTCAGGTTGATCGGCTTGGCGACCAAACCCCTACCGGAAAGTCCGCGATGACCACAGCTCACACACCACTCCCAGAGACACGACCTGCCTCGGCTCACTTTTCAAGTCCAAGCTAACGGTCGCAATACCTGGGATGTGGTGCGCCCAGTGCAGACAGGCGCCGCTGCTGGGAAGAGCGCTCAGACGCGACGCGGTTGGCGGCTTTGAGCGATCCGTGCTACCTATCTTGACGGTAGTTTTTTCGGTTGAGGAGCTGCAGCCGAACCTTCCGATGGATAAAAATCGGTCGATTGATCTCGATAGTCGCCGAAACCATGCGAAAAATTTTGGCCCAATTTCCCTTGAAAATCAAAAGCGTAACTTTTTGACGGTGCTGCTGCCGGAAAACACTGTCACGCAGAAAAGATTTCTGTGCTTTTCCAATTGCTTATATGATCAGGAAACAATCGAGTGGGAATGAAGGGGAGTAAAAGGCGGGTATCGGCGGTCTTGGAATGCTCAAGCTTAATGTGCGTGCTCGATAGATACTGATGGGCGCCGCCCATCGTCATGGGCCAGGTAACGATCCATATTCAATCCCGAAAGAGATGGAAGGTTCGTCATGACGAAAGTGCGCGTTGCAGGCTTTTCGATCTCGCTCGACGGTTTTGGAGCAGGGCCTGACCAAAATCTTGAAAATCCGCTCGGCAAGCGCGGGCAGGAACTGCATCCGTGGATGTTCGGTACGCGCATGTTCCGGGCAATGATCGGTAAGGACGGCGGCTCGGATGGCGTCGATCAGGCCTACGCGCATCGTTCGATGGACGGGTTCGGCGCGTTCATCCTCGGCCGCAACATGTTCGGGCCGATCCGCGGTGCCTGGCCGGACGAGAGCTGGAAGGGTTGGTGGGGCGACAATCCGCCCTATCACGCGCCGACCTTCGTGCTGACGCACCATCCGCGCGATCCGATCGAGATGGAAGGCGGCACCACCTTCATCTTCGTGACCGACGGTATCGAGGCGGCGCTGGAGAAGGCGAAGCTCGCCGCCAATGGCCGCGACGTGAAGATCGGTGGCGGCGTCGAGACGGTGCGTCAATATCTTCGCGCCGGGCTGATCGACGAGCTGCATTTCGCCTTATCCCCGGTCGTGCTCGGGCAAGGCGAAGCGATGTTCGCCGGGATCGACCTGCCGGCGCTCGGCTACCGCGTCACCGAACATCAGGCGACCGAGCATGCCACCCACGTCGTTCTCAGCCGATAGGAGTCCACCATGACCACCACCCACGAAGCGCAAGTTCGCGATGTTTTGCAACAATGGGCAGCCGCGACTCGAAAGGGGCAACGCGACGACGTCCTGGCAAACCATCTTCCGGATGTGTTGATCTACGACGTGCTCGCTCCGATGAAGTACCAGGGCTCCGCGGCGTATCGACAAAGCTGGGATGAATGGCAGCCCGATACGCAAGGTGAAGGGCAATTCGAGCTGCAAGATCTAACTGTGACGGTCGGCGGGGATGTGGCGTTTGCCCACTGCTTCATCAAGTGCGGCGGCGTCCTTCCCAACGGCAAGAGGTTCGAGGACCTGGTTCGCGCGACCTTCTGTCTGCGCAAAGAATCTGCGTCGTGGAAAGTTGCGCACCAGCACATCTCGAAACCCGTCCAGCTCGCGGGTGCCTAGCGGCTACTGAGGCCTGGACGCGCCGGCGCTGACAATCTTTTTGATCAAGGCGACGGGATCATTCTCGCGGAGACTACGAGAGCCGACCGATTGATACCGATATGCGGCTTGGCGATAGCGGCGATGAAGCGGATGCGGCTCGGGAGGTTTGGCGGGCAGCGCGGCGAGAGCATCGGACCGCTGCAGCGTAAGCGGTGTCGGAGCAGTGACGGTCTTTTTTCCGGCGACAGCTCGCTCCGCATGCTCGATGCATTCGGAAAATCGACCGATTGATGCCGATAGTTGCCGGAACCGGCAAATTCGAAAATCGTGGAAATTCTCGTTTGAAATCAAGAGTGCAAATTTTTGACGGATCGTGGAGACGGTTCTTCCTCGTGCGCAGGAAAAATTTGCGCTGAAAAATCAGCGCGTTATCATGGCCAAAAACAATTGAGTGGGAGTGACGGGATCAGGCGAAGATACTTCGCGCGCTTCCGTCGAAGTGACACGCTATACTGCCTTAACGCCAACACCTCTCAATGTCCGTCCAGGGCTTGCTCCTTTTCTCGTTGCAACTTCATCTGACAGGCCGCCGTCCGCGGGTGTTGGAGGGCTGCCGCCCGGGATGACGCCGCGGAAGGGCGGCTTATTGACCGATCCGGCGTCCTTGCCAGCTTGGGTCACGCAGTCGAATATCGACGTTTAAATCAAGGAATACGCGCGGAGCGGGTTCCATGATCCCCTCGCCTGGTGGCGCAACATCGATCGCGGCTGGGAGCTGATGGCCCTCTTCGCCGGAGCGGCGGTGACCGTTCCCGCGCTGTACATGGCGGGCGAGCGCGATTGTGTCGCCGCCGTTTTCTCCCAGTACATCGCGCAGCAGTCGGCGCTGGTCCCCAAGCTCCGGCCCCCGATAATGCTGTCGGGCTGCGGTCATTGGACCCAGCAGGAACGTGCGCCAGAGGTCAGCACCGCGATGATCGAACTTCCTTTGGAGCTTGTAGGCGAGGCTCGCTAAAACAGCCTGAAGGCCAAGAGGAGCCCAGCAATGACCGATGCACTTGAGTCCGCGCCGGATTGCTGATGGAAGCATAAGCTGTCTGACGGCATTGGCGGTCCGTACCCGGGTGGAAGGATAACGACATGGCGGAGGATATTTTTCTGAAGCTCGCGGGGATTGCGGGGGAGTCGCAGGACGCGAAGCATAAGGGCGAGATCGACATCTCCGGCTGGAGCTGGGGAGTGGCGCAGACTGCCGCGCCGGGGGGCGGCGGCGCCGGCAAGGCGGAGTTTCACCAGCTGTCATTGCAAAAGCTGGTCGATCTGGCCTCGGCGCCGCTGTTGGCGGCGGCGGCCAAAGGCTCGCATATCGCAACCGGGACCTTGACGGTCCGGCGCGCCGGTGCGACCCCGCAGGAGCTTCTGGTCGTCAATCTGAAAGACATCGTCGTCAATTCGGTGACGATGGCGGCGACCGAGGCTGGAAACCGGCCTTCCGAAACCGTCGCTCTGTCGTTCGCTCAGGTCGATTTCGAATACACCCAGTTCCTGGCGAGCGGCGCCAAGGGTGCAACCAAGGCCTTCAAATGGGACATCGCCAACAACAAGGGGCTTTAGCCGAGACCCAAGACGGCGCTTCGACAACTCAGCCCGCCTCGCCGATAGCCGCGTTCACGGCGAGATGCCGAGCGGCGAAACCGTGGCGGGCTTCGAGGATTTCGGCGATGCGGCGGCGGTGGCAATTGTGCCAGTCGGCCTCGTAGCAGAGGAGACAGCTCGGCGCTGTCGTGGCGATGATGGCGGCCCGGCTCAGGTCGAGCTCGGCTTCGGGCCGCGCGAGCTTTTCGTCGACGATCGTCCAGAACCGCTCCCAATCGCGCCGCCGCCCGGCGAGCCGGCCTTCGGGCGGGGTGCCGAGGGCCGCGAGATGGACATAGCGCATGCCGGCCTCCTCGACCGCCGCCGCCAATTGACGCTTTGAAAAACCGGGCCGGCGCGAAATCGGCCGGTCGCGCACATCGAGCAGCACCTCGACCCCGGCCGCGCCGAGGGCCGCGATCACATCGCGCAACAGCGTCTTTTCGTAGCCGATCGTGAACACCACCCCTGCGGTCATCATTTTCGGCATCCGCGAGTGCCTTCCGAAGCTAGGCCGAACCCATTAGAGCATAGTCGGGGACGGTCGGGATCGGCTGCAACGGAGGACAAGATGGCGGGGGCGCGGGTGATCGACGGCCGGGCGATCGCCGCGGAGCTGCGGCGGCGCGTCGCCGATGCCGCAGCAACGCTGAGGCGGGACACCGATGTCACCGCAGGAACTCGCCACGGTCCTCGTCGGCGACGATCCGGCGAGCCGAGCCTATGTCCGAGCCAAAGGCCGCGCCTGCACCACCGCCGGGCTCGTCTCGTTCGAGGTCGATCTGCCGACCGAGACAACCGAGCGGGCGCTGATCGCCGAGATCGAAAAACTCGATGCCGACGATCGCGTCGACGGCATTCTGGTGCAGCTGCCGCTGCCGGCACAAATCGATGCCCGGCGCGTGGTCGCCGCGATCGATCCGGCAAAGGACGTGGACGGCCTCCATCCGGTCAATGTCGGCCGGCTGTGGAGCGGGGTGCCGGCGCTCGTGCCGTGCACGCCGCAGGGCTGCCTGCTGCTGCTGCGTGACGCGCTCGGCAACATTGCCGGCGCCGAGGCGGTTGTGCTCGGCCGGTCGAGCCTTGTCGGCCGGCCGATGGCGGCCCTGTTGGTCGGCGCCGATTGCACGGTCACGATCGTCCATTCGAAGACCCGCGACGCCGCCGCTATCTGTCGCCGGGCGGATATCCTGGTCGCCGCGACCGGGCAGCCGGGCCTGATCAACGCCCTTTGGGTCAAGCCCGGCGCCGCGGTGATCGACGCCGGCACCGCCTCGGTCCCATTGCCCGAGGGTGGCAGCCGGCTCGTCGGCGACGTCGATTTTGCCGAGGTCAGCGCCCTCGCCGGCGCCCTCACTCCGGTGCCGGGCGGGGTGGGCCCGATGACGATCGCCTGCCTGCTGCGCAACGCGCTGATCGCCGCCGCCCGTCGCCGCGACCTCCCCGAGCCGGCAATCTAGAGCGCGTGCCGCACGAGCAGGCGCCCGCGGCGCGCCGACCACGCGTTTAGGGCGGCTTGGCGTAGCCGGCGGTCGCCAGCGCCTGACCGATCACGGCAAGGGCAGCCGGATCGTCGATCGTGGCCGGCATCGCATAGGCTTCGCCATCGGCCATCTTGCGCATCGTGCCGCGCAGGATTTTGCCCGAGCGTGTTTTCGGCAACCCCTTGACGACGAGCGCCCGGCGAAAGCTCGCGACCGGGCCGATCCGCTCGCGGACGAGCGCGACCGCTTCGCGCTCGACCTCTGCCGGCGCCCGCGCGACCCCGGCCTTTAGCACCAGGAGGCCGAGCGGCACCTGGCCCTTCAGCTGGTCGGCGACGCCGATCACCGCGCATTCGGCGACATCGGGATGGGCTGCCAGCACCTCTTCGATGCCGCCCGTCGACAATCGGTGCCCGGCGACGTTGATGATGTCGTCGGTGCGGGTCATCACACTGATATAGCCGTCATTATCGATAAAGCCCGCGTCGGCGGTCTGGTAATAGCCGGGAAAGGCGCTGAGATACGCCGCGACAAACTTGTCGTCGGCCTGCCACAGGCTCGGCAGCGCGCCGGGCGGCAACGGCAATTTGACCGCGAGCGCGCCGATTTCGCCGGCGCCGAGCTCGCGCACGCTGCCTTCGGATTCGGCGTCGAGCACGCGCACGTCCCAGCCGGGCACGGCGCGGGTGCACGAGCCGTGCTTGACCGGCAATTGCTCGATGCCGAGGCAATTGGCGCCGATCGGCCAGCCGGTCTCGGTCTGCCACCAATGATCGATGACCGGGATATGCAATTGCTCCTCGGCCCATTGGACGGTGGGCGGGTCAGCGCGCTCGCCGGCGAGAAACAAGGCGCGCAGGCTGCCGAGGTCGCGGCTCCGGATCAACCCGCCATCGGGATCCTCGCGCTTAATTGCGCGGAATGCGGTGGGGGCGGTAAAAAACACGCGTACCCGGTGCTGCTCGATCACGCGCCAGAAGGCGCCGGCGTCGGGGGTGCCGACCGGCTTCCCCTCGTACATGACCGTGGTGCAGCCGAGGAGCAGCGGCGCGTAGACGATGTAGGAATGGCCGACCACCCAGCCGACATCGGAGGCGGTCCAAAACACCTCGTCCGGGACCACGCCATAGATGTTGCGCAACGACCAATGGAGCGCCACGGCATGGCCGCCATTGTCGCGCACCACGCCTTTGGGCACGCCGGTCGTGCCCGAAGTGTAGAGGATATAGAGCGGGTCGGTCGCCATGACCGGCACGCAGCCTACGGGTTTCGCCGCTTGCGTCAGCTCCTGCCAGTCATGGTCGCGGCCGGGCACGAGGTCGGCGCGACACATCCCTCGTTGCAGGATCACACAATGCTCCGGCTGCGACTTCGCCTCGGCAATCGCGGCGTCGAGCAGCGGCTTGTAAGGGACGATGCGCTCGCCTTCGATGCCGCACGCAGCGGAGAGCACGACGCGCGGCTTGGCGTCGTCGATCCGGGTCGCCAGCTCGTGCGCGGCAAAGCCGCCAAACACGACCGAATGGATGGCGCCGATGCGGGCGCAGGCGAGCATCGCCATCGCCGCCTGCGGCACCATCGGCATGTAGACCAGCACCCGGTCGCCCGTGCCGACGCCGAGCCCGGCAAGAACCCCGGCGAGCCGCGCCACCTCGTCGTGCAATTCACGGTACGTGAAATGCGCGGCCTGGCCGGTGACCGGGCTGTCCCAGATCAGCGCTATGCGCTCGCCATGCCCGGCGGCGACATGCCGGTCGAGCGCGTTCCAGCAGGTGTTGAGCTGCGCGCCCGCGAACCAGCGGTAAAAGGGCGGCCGGCTCCGGTCGAGCACCCGGTCCCAGCGCCGCTCCCAATCGATCGCCTCGGCGGCTTCGGCCCAGAACTCCTCGGGCCGCTCGATCGCCCGCCGGTAGCTTTCGGCATAACCCGCCATCCCGGTCTCCTCCCGTCCCTCCGCTCGATTCTCCGCGATCGAACGCGGTTTGCCAAGCGACGGCGCCAGCCTGTTGGTGACGGCGGCTTCGTGCCGTTCAGATCGGGATGTTCCAGATATCGCGGGCGTAGCCGGTGATCGTGCGGTCGGAGGAGAACCAGCTCATGCCGGCGATGTTGAGGAGGGTGGCGCGCGCCCAATCGGCCGGATGGCGCCAACGTTCGTCGACCGCGTGCTGGGCGGCACGGTAAGCCGCGAAATCGGCGGCGACGAGAAACGGGTCGCCGCGGCGCAGGCGGCTCGTCAGCGGTGCAAACCGGTGGGGGTCGCCGGGCGAGAATTCGCCCTCCTCCAAGGCCGCGACCGCGGCGGCCAAAGCCGGCGAGGCGGCGATCATCGCGCCGGCGTCGAAACCGCCGCGAGCGCGCTCGGCCGCCTCCTCGGCGGTCAAGCCAAAGATGAACATGTTGTCGGCGCCGACCCGGTCGCGGATTTCGATATTGGCACCGTCGAGCGTGCCGATGGTCAAGGCGCCGTTCAGCGCCATTTTCATATTGCCGGTGCCCGAGGCCTCGGTGCCGGCGGTCGAAATTTGCTCGGACAGGTCGGCGGCCGGGATCACGATCTCGGCTAGGCTCACATTGTAATTGGGCAGAAAGACGAGCTTCAGCCGATCGCCGACCAGGGGGTCGTTGTTGACCCGCTCGGCGACATCGTTGGCGAGCTTGATGATGAGCTTCGCTTGGGCATAGCCGGCCGCCGCCTTGCCGGCGAGAAATTTGACCCGCGGGACCCAATCGCGGTCCGGCTCGGCGCGGATCGCCTGCCAGCGGGCGATCGTCTCCAGCAGATTGAGAAACTGGCGCTTGTATTCGTGGATGCGCTTGACGTGCACGTCGAAGAGAGCGGCCGGGTCGAGAGGCAGCCCGAGACGCTCGCGCGCGATCCGCGCCAGCGCCCGTTTGTTGGCGAGCTTGACCGCGGCGAGGCGCTCGCGCAGGCCCACATCCTCGGCCTGACCCACGAGGCTGGAGAGCGCTTCCGGATCGTCGAGGATTTTGGCGCCGCAGACCGCGCAAAGGAGGCGGGTCAGCCGAGGGTTCGCCTGATGCAGCCAGCGGCGGAAGGCGATGCCGTTGGTCTCGGCGACGATGCGGTCCGGGTAAAGCCGATGAAATTCGCCAAACACGGTGCGGCGCATCAGCTCGGTGTGCAGCGCCGAGACGCCGTTGACCCGGTGCGAGCCAAAAAAAGCGAGGTTGCCCATGCGCACCCGTCCGCCTGCCTCGTCGATCAGCGACACCGCGGGAAAGCGCGCCTGATCGATCGCTTCGCGCTGATCGAGGCAGGCGAGATGATCCCGGTCGAGCGCACGGATGATTTCGAGATGGCGCGGCAACGCGGTCTCGAACAGCGCCACCGGCCAGCTTTCCAGCGCCTCGGGCATCAACGAATGGTTGGTGTAGGCGAAACTTTCGCGAGTGATCCGCCAGGCCTCCTCCCAGGGGGTGTGATGACGGTCGACAAGGATGCGCATCAGCTCGGCGACGGCGATCGCGGGATGGGTGTCGTTGAGCTGGATCGCAACATGGGCCGGCAGCGTGTCGAGCCGGCCATGGGCGCGCAGGTGCTGCCCGACGAGGTCCTGGATCGAGGCGGTGACGAAGAAATATTCCTGGCGCAAGCGCAGCTCGCGGCCGGCGGCCGAATTGTCGCCGGGGTAGAGGACTTTTGAGATCGCCTCGGCCCGCGACTGCTCGGAGAGCGCCCCCACATGGTCGCCGTCGTTGAACAATTCGAGGCGCAGCGGATCGGTGGCGCGGGCCGACCACAGCCGCAGCAGATTGACGTGGCGGCCGCGCCAGCCCACGATCGGCGTGTCGAAAGCGACGGCCTCGACCGTCTCGCCGGGCAGCCATGCCGAACGCTCTGGCCCGTCGGACGAGCCGATCCGCTCGAGATGGCCGCCGAAATGGACGGCGTAGACGACCTCGGGCCGCTCGAACTCCCACGGGTTGCCGAAGGACAGCCACTGCTCGGGAAATTCCTTTTGCCAGCCATCCTTGATGACCTGGCGGAACAGGCCGTGATCGTAGCGGATACCGTAGCCGCAGGCCGGAATCCCGAGCGCTGCCATGCTGTCGAGAAAGCAGGCGGCAAGCCGCCCGAGTCCGCCATTGCCGAGCGCCGCGTCGGGCTCGGCATCGCGGATGCGCTCGAAATCGACACCGAGACCGCCGAGCGCCGCGGCGACGACTTCGCCGATCCGCAAATTCTCGATCACGTCGTTGAGGAGCCGCCCGATCAGGAACTCGAGCGACAGGTAGCAGACGCGCTTGCGCCCATTGGCGGCGCTTGCCCGCTCGCCGGCGAGCCGCCGCTGGATGACCTGGTCGCGCAACGCCAACGCGGTCGCGACAAACCAGTCGCGCTCGCTCGCGCTCGGTGCGTCCTTGCCGATCGAGAGCGTCAGCTTGGCGAGGATCGTCGCCTTGAACGCCTCGATATCCGCCGCGCTGGCAGGGGCGTCGCCGATCGCTGCGGGCGCCCCGGCTAGGGCAATATTCATGTCTTTGCTGCTCATCGGCATTGCTGGGCACGCAATCGGGTTTCGGGGCATCTTCGTTGATGCACCGCGGCATCTTGGCGCGTAGAGCTTAGCGTTATGTTACGCTCGGCGAGCCTGGCAATCCCCTGTTGCGCTGCCGCAGCCCACCTTGCGATGGCGGCGGCCGCCCAAGCGGGGGCTGGATCGCAGCGGTAGAATCGCCAGCTGTTCTAGACCGAGGCCGGGATAGCTCGTTTGACCAGCCGGGCGCAGAAAAAGCCGTCCAGCCCGTCATATTCGGCGAAATGGCACGGCAAGGTGCGCAGATCGCCGGTGTCGGTAATCCATTCGGCGCTGGCGCCGATTTCGGCGGGGTCGATCGGCTCGCGCGCGAGCGATGCGCCGGCGCGCAGCAGAGCATCGATCCGCTGCGAGCCTTCCTGCGGCTCGAGCGAGCAGGTGCAGTAGACGAGCGTGCCCCCGGGCCGCAACATCTCGACCGCAGCGCGCAGCAGGCCTTCCTGCACCGCTGCGAGGCGGGTCACATCTTCGGGCAGCTTTAGATGCGGGACGTCGGGGTGGCGGCGGATTGCCCCGGTCGTGGTGCAAGGCGCGTCGAGCAATACCGCATCCACCGGCTGCGGCGGACGCCAGGAAAGGGCATCGGCCGCCACCGCCTCGATCGGCAAGGACAACCGGTTGAAGTTGGCGACCAGACGGTCGAGCCGGCGGGCCGAGCGGTCAACCGCGGTTACCCGCGCCCCAGCCGCCGCCAGCTGGGCGGTCTTGCCGCCGGGCGCGGCGCACAGATCGACGACGTCGCGTCCGGCGAGGTCGCCGAAGAGCCGCGCCGGCAGTGCGGCAGCTGCGTCCTGCACCCACCAGGCGCCTTCATCATAGCCGGGCAACGCCATGATCGAGCCGCCCGACGCGCGGCGCAAGGTGCCGGTCGGCAGCACGACTGCCTGCAGTTTTTCGCACCAGTCACCGACCCCGTCGCGCAGTGTCAGGTCGAGCGGCGCTTCGCGCATATGCGCCATTGCAATGGCCCGCGCGGTGGCTTCGCCATAGCCGCGGCTCCACGAATGCCACAGCCAATCGGGCGTGTTGAGGCGGGCGGCGTCCTGCGTCTCCGCCAGGGCGGCGCCTTCGACGCTCAGCCGCCGCAGCACCGCGTTGACGAGGCCCTTGTGCGAAAGAAAGCTGCAGCTGTGCGCCAGATCGACGCTGGTCGCCACCGCCGCATGTGCCGGGGTGCGCAGGAACAACAGCTGGGCGATGCCGAGGCGCAGGATGTCGTGCACCGTGGCTGCCCGCGGCGGCAGCGGTGTATTGAGGCACAGCGCTATCAGCGCATCGATCTGCCCCAGCCGGCGCAGCACCGTGGCGACGAGCAGCCGGGCAAAGGCGCGGTCTCGCCCCGACAATTGGTGGATCGCCGGGTTCTCTTCGATTGCATCGTCGAGCGGGCGCCTGCGGCGCAGCACCGCACCGATCAGATCGAGCGCCGCAAGGCGCGCGGTCGGCCATTGTGACATCAACGTTCTTCCCACACCCTCGTCGGCAGCGCCCGAGCCGCCTTCGGCAGCTCAGGCCGATTTGTCCAAAGTTGCCGCGGGAAACGTCGTCCCGCAACCTTCGTTCCACAAGCGCGCTTTAAAGACGCGGTTGGCGGGGCTCGGCCATGCCCCCGCGTCGCGGCCCTGGAAACGAGCCAAAAAGCCCCGCTCCGACCGCAAAGCCGAGCAGAAACCCACGGCAGCCGGGCGGCGGCGCGATATCGGCAGCTTATAGGGTATCGGTCCGGGCGATGCTTGCGAACGGGACAACAACAACCGCGGCACCGATTTTTGACACAAGTCGCACCGGGCTTGCCGACACCCGCCGAGGTGCCCATGCTGGCGGCGTCGCCACAGGGAGCCGCAGCACGATGATCACGACCCTGGTGCGGGATCGGAGCAGCAGCGCGGGCATTCTCCCCGCCGGGTGCGCGATCGGCCCGCGCTTATCGGCGGCGGCGGGGACTACGGTGACCGGCATCGATCTGTCTCAGCCGTTGGCGCCCGCCCAGCGCGAGCGCATCCTCGATGCCTTTCGCGATCACCATGTCATCGTCTTTCCGGAGCAGCTCCTGACGAGGGAGCGGCAGTTTGCGTTTGCGGCGAATTTTGGCGAAGTCGAGCGCCACGGCGGCGGAGGTTCGGCAACCAAGCGATACGCGGTTGCCCATGTGATCTCGAACCTCGACGCAAGCGGCAACCCGATCGACCGGTCTTTCTCCGCGGTCAGCAACTATCGCTGGCATACCGACAAATCCTATCAGCCGGTGCCGCCGATGGCGACGATGCTTTACGCGGTCGAATTGCCATCGCACGGCGGCGACACGGAATTTGCCAACACTGCAATGGCTTATGCTGCGCTGCCGGAGGAGATGAAACGCCGGATCGCCGCGCTGCGGGTGGTTTTTCGCTGGGGCGCGGGCCTCAGCGAAACGGATGCTGCCGCATACGGCGGATTGGCCGGGCGCCCGGCGGTTTCCCACCCGCTGGTGCGCACCCATCCCGATACCGGGGCAAAGGCGCTCTATCTCGGCAATCACGCCTCGCATATCGACGGGCTGCCAAAGACGGAGGGAGCGGTCTTGCTCGACCGGCTGCTCGACCACGCGACCCGGCGAGAATTCGTCTACGCCCATCGCTGGCGGCGCGGCGATTTGGTGATGTGGGACAATCGCTGTCTCTTGCACCGCGCCGTCGCCAATTACGATTTGAGCCGAGACCGGCGGATCCTGCATCGTACCGTGCTCAAGGGGAGCGCGCCGGTTTGAGCAGAGCTTTCTTCATCCGCGCCCGGTGACGCCCCGCCGCCCCGCCGCGCCGTCAGCTTCGGACGCGGTTTCGGTCATCCGGTCGGTTGCGGTCGCAGTGGCCCGGCCCGGCCCGCGGACGCGAGGGCGGCGCGGTCCGCCGGATCGGCCTCGCGGCTGGCCAGCTCGGCGGCGACGACCCGGCGCGCCGCCGCGGCGATGATGACTACCGCATAAAATCCGTCATAGGTCGCCAACGTCGCGAACGTGCCGCCGACGCAATACCCGATCAGCGCCACTTGCAGCATTCGCCCAAGATTGTTCGCCCATAGGAGATCCGGCCGGCGGCGCGTGCGCCGCATCAGCCAGCCCGCGTCGAGGGCGGCAGCCGCAATGATCGCGATGTAGAGGGCGAGGCCTGGGAAGCCGTGGTCCCCCAGCATCTCGAACCAGTCGCTATGCGGCGCTCGCGCCCGGGTCAGCTTGGGCAGAGTGCTGTCCCAGAGCTGTCGATTGACCGATTGCGGATCAAAGGACCAATGAAAGCCGGCGCCGGTAAACGGCCGCTTCAGCGCCATCTCCCACGACAGCTGCCACAGATAGAGGCGGCTTTCGGCCGACTCGTCCTTTTGGTAGGTTTCGATCGTCGCCATCCGTTCGGTCCATTCGGCCGGCGCGAGCTTCCACACTCCGACCGCCGCGACGGCAATCAAGACCAGCATTCCGAGCTTTTTGCGCGTGCGCAACCACAGCACCGCCGCCATCGCGACAAGAGCGACCAGCGCACCACGGGAATAGGTGAAGAAATCTCCCAGCAGGGTCAGGCCGATCAAACCCAGCAGGAGCCATTTGAGGGCGGGGTGGGAATATCGTTCGCGCAAATAAAACATCAATGGCAGGATCATCGTCAGCGCGACGCCGAGGTCGTTGTTGTCGCCGATCATCGTGCCGTCCGGGCCGTAAACCCGGTACGCGCCGCCATGCATGATCGTGAAGATGCCGCCGCGCAGACCAAAGAACCCGATCGAAAGCACGCATACCACGATCAATTGATCGAGACGGGCCCGCGTCGTCGTCAGCAAATAGGCGACGATCGTCATCAACAGCATTTTCTCGGTGAGCTGCCATTTGTCGTAGATCTGGGCCGGCGGACCCGTTCCGACCAATGAGGTCAAGGTTATCCACAGCATCAGCAGCAGCAGCAGCAGCGTAGTCTTGTTCCAGGGCGGCGTTTTCGGCTCGTTCGGCGCCAGGAACCACGCCAGCAAGGTGGCGACCGCGACAATCAACGCATAGGGCGGATCGGCGAAAGGCCCGCCCCAGACGAGCTTATGCGGGCTCATCAGCGACACCCAGAACCACATCAGGATGCCGAAGAACGGACCCTTTATGAAGATGAAGGGCAGCAGCCCGAAAAAGGCGAGGGCCAGGGCATATCCGCGCACGCTATCGCCACTCCTCTGGACTGCCGGCGATGTCGAGCTCGATAGGGATTATCCCGATTATATGGCTCATCGACGACATCGTGTACAAGCCGCCGATCCCGAGCTGGCCGGACAAGCTGATCTGACCGCCCCATTCAAATCTTATCAACTCCGATGTGCGACAAATTGGCGTTAATAAATGATTTATCGGAGCCAAGCACGTCGCTGAAATACACAGGCTAACCTAGCGCATTTGAAGCGTACGGGCAACCTCGATCGTAAAGTGCGCAGGTAAGCTGGACGATCTGCGCCCTTTGAGGTTCAGATGGGAGATTACAGTATCACGCACGGCCACTGATCCCGCCTTGCTCGGCCGAATGATCGAAGGGTCGATTGCCCGAGATCAGCGGAGCGGTTTGCGGCCGTGGCCGACCGACCTCGGGGGCGCCGTTTGTCGGTGCTCAACAATCCTCATGGCCGGTTTCGTCGTAGCCGTGCCGGCTGCTGTAGAACATCAGCGACATCAGGCCGATCCCGAGCCCCAGGGTGGCAACGACGCCAAAGGCCATCGCCAGCCAGCCCTTCCAGCTGATTTCCGATACACCCATTGCGTTCCAGGAGATCACGATCGCGATCGCCACCGCGAGGACCGCGGCGGCCCCGACCACGGCGGCCAGCCAGCTCGTTTTCGAACGCATGGTCTGCTCCGCTATTGGTCGGCCGGGTCATATCGGCAATGCCGCAATCTTCGCAAATCGTCGCCGCGCCGCGCCGCTCGTCGATCGTCCTGTCGGGCGGCTCGGGCGTACCCGAAGAACGTGCCGGGCGGCGATCTGTCCCTTCAGGCAAAAGCCGCTTACGCCGTGGCCGCCAGCCGTGGCAAAGTGGCCGCGCCGCTCCCCGACGGAGACCAGAATGCCAACCGAAAGCAAGCATCCCGAGACCCTAGTGCTGCACGCCGGCTACCGCAGCGACCCGACGACGACCGCGGTCGCGGTGCCGATCTACCAGACGACGAGCTACCAGTTCCGCGACACCCAGCACGCCGCCGATCTGTTCGGGCTCGCCGAGCTCGGCAACATCTATACCCGGATCATGAACCCGACGACCGCCGTGCTCGAAGAGCGGGTCGCCGCGCTCGAAGGTGGGGTCGCCGCCCTGGCGCTCGCCTCGGGGCAGGCCGCCTCGCTGTTCGCGGTCAACAACATCTGCCACGTCGGCGACAATTTCGTCGCCTCGACCGACCTTTACGGCGGTACCTGGAACCTTTTTCTGAACACGATGCAGAAGACGATGGGGATCGAGGTCCGCTTCGTCGATCCGGCCGACCCGGAGAATTTCCGCCGCGCCACCGATGCGCGCACCCGCTGCTATTATGCCGAGACCCTGCCCAACCCGAAGCTCGAAGTGTTCCCGATCGGCGAGGTGGCGAAGATCGGGCGCGAATTGGGCGTGCCGTTGATCGTCGACAACACCGCCGCCCCGGTGCTGTGCCGGCCGCTCGAGCACGGTGCCGCGATCGTCATGCATTCAACGACCAAATATATCGGCGGCCACGGCAATTCGATCGGCGGCATCGTCGTCGATGGCGGCAATTTCGACTGGGAAAAGCACGCCGGCCGCTTCCCGATGCTGAACCAGCCCGATCCGAGCTACCACGGTGCCGTCTGGACCCAGGCGGTCAAGCCGATGGGTCCCGTTGCCTACATTATCAAGATGCGGGTGACCTTGCTGCGCGACCTTGGGGCCGCGATGAGCCCGTTCAACGCCTTTCTGTTTATCCAGGGGCTCGAGACGCTGCCGCTGCGGATGCGCGCGCACAGCGCCAACACGCTGGCGGTCTGCAAGCTTCTCGGCCAGCACCCCAAGGTCACCCGCGTCATCCACCCGAGCCTGATGGAGGGTGAAAAAAAGCGCCGCGCCGACGCCTATATGAAGGGTGGGCTCGGCGGGCTGCTCGGGTTCGAGCTTCGCGGCGGCAAGGATGCCGGGCGGCGCTTTATCGACGCGCTCGAAATGTTCTACCACGTCGCCAATATCGGCGATTCGCGCAGCCTGGCGATCCACCCGGCCTCGACCACCCACTCGCAGCTCTCGCCCGAGGAGCAATTGCAGACCGGGGTCACCGACAATTACGTGCGGCTCTCGGTCGGGATCGAGCACGAGGACGACATCCTCGCCGATCTGAAGCAGGCGCTCGACAAGGCGTGACCGCGTCGGCGCCGCGGGTCGTTCTTGGCGGCGAAGCGGTCCTGCCGCTCGAGTGGCCGATCGATCTCGGGCTGACGGTCGCGAGCCACGGCTGGGCCCATCTGGCGCCGTGGCGTTGGGAGCCCGAAGCCGGCCGCCTCTCCCGGCCCGAGCGGATCGCGGGCCAGCTCGGCTCGATCGAGGCGGCGCAGTCGGCCCCCGATGCGATCCGCGTTCGCTGGGACGGGTTCGACCGCGCCGACGAGGCTGCCGTGCTCGCCCGTGTCCGCCGCTGGGTGTCCGCCGACTGGGAACCTTGGCCGGCGATGGCCGCGCTCGGTGCGGAAGCGGCGCTGATCCGGCGCGGCGGCGGCCGGATCCTGCGTTGCTCGTCGTTCTACGAGGATTTCGTCAAAACCATTTTGACGATCAACACCAGCTGGTTCTCGACCGTGCGGATGGCCGCGGCGCTCGTCGCCGAGCCGGGCGGCGGAGCCTTCCCCGAGCCCGCGGCGATGCTGGATTACGGCGAAGCACGGCTGCGCGAGCGCGCCAAGCTCGGCTTCCGCGCGCCGACGGTGATCTCTGCCACCCGCCGGCTCGTCGAAGACAGCGCGATCGACTCTGCCGGGAACGGCGACCCCACCCGGCTCGACCACGATTATCTGATCGCGATCAAGGGTATAGGCCCCTACGCCGCGGCGCATTGCCGGCTGTTGTTGCACGATTTCGCGCGCCTTCCGGTCGATTCCTCGGTCACCGCCTATTTGCGCGACCGCCACGGTTGCGACCCCGCCGCCTTCGCCGCCGCCCGCTCGGGCTGGGGAGCCTATCTGGCGCTCGGCTACCGGCTCGCCCGCCTGCGCGAAAAGCTCGACGAGGGGACCTGCTAGATTGGGCTCCCCGTCGGGGCGGTCAATTCCGGCTTTCCCCGGCGAAGGCCGGGACCCATAGCGCTCAAAAACTCTGTCCCTCCACTGTCGCATCGGCGAATTGGTCCGGACCCGGAGCGAGTGATCGAGGGGTGGTGAGATGGATCCCGGCTTTCGCCGGGAAAGCGGAGAGCAGCACAAGCCGATTGGACGGGAGCCCCCTCTGCTGGAATGACATATCTAGTGGATAGCATCTGACGGATGTGACCCAACTACCCGCCGGGAAGGTAAGAACGGTGTCGAGTGTCTGGTTCCTTCCACTAGATATGCTCGGATCCAGACGCGCTTATGGCCGCAGCGGGTGGGCGTGGTCGAGCGGGCCGTGGCCGCGGCCGAGGCCGGGCGCCGTCGCGATCGCGCGCTGGACATAGGTGCGGGCACGATCGACCGCGGTTTCGGTGTCGAGGCCCTGCGCCAGCCCGGCGGCAATTGCCGAGGCGAGGGTGCAGCCGGTGCCGTGGGTGTGGCGGGTGTCGATCCGCGGGCTTTCCCAGAGGCGAAACCCGGATCGGGTCGCAAGCACGTCGGTCACGGTGTCCCCGGCAAGATGCCCGCCCTTGACCAGCACCGCGCTGCAGCCGAGCTTTAGCAAAACCTCGCCGGCGCGCTGCATCGCGGCGACATTGCCGATCGCGGCGCCGCACAGGATCTCGGCCTCGGGGAGGTTCGGGGTCAGCACCGTCGCGCGCGCGATGAGCCGCCGCTTTAATGTTTCGACCGCGTCGGGCTCGATCAGCCGGGCGCCGCCCTTGGCCGCCATCACCGGATCGACGACGAGCGGGACCGCGGCGGCCCGCTCCTCCAATACCGCCGCGACGGTTTCGATCACCGCCGCATCGTGCAGCATTCCGGTCTTGACCGCGTCGGCGCCGATATCGTCCAGCACAACCTCAATCTGACGCCGGATGAAATCGGGCGGGACCGGCATGACGCCAAAAACGCCCTCGGTGTTCTGCACAGTCAGCGCGGTGACCGCCGTCGCAGCATAACCGTCGAGCATCGTCACGGTCTTGATGTCGGCCTGGATGCCGGCGCCGCCACCCGAATCCGAGCCGGCGACGATCAGGACCCGGCCGCGCACTATTCGGCGGCCTGCGCGGGGCCTCGGTGCAGCCGCCGCGGCGGGACCTCGTCGATTTCGGCGGCGGCACGAATGACCGCGCAAACTTCGGCGACGATTTCGCTGACCATTTGCTCGTCCTCGCCCTGGGCCATCACCCGGATGACCGGCTCGGTGCCGGAGCGGCGAATTACCAAGCGGCCGGCATTGCCGAGCCGCGCCTCGCACTCGGCGACCGCCGCCTTCACATGCGGTCTGTCGAGCGGCACCGCCTTGCCATGCCTCACGCTGTCGGAACGCTGCGGCACCGGGGTGAACAGCCGTCCGACCTCGCTCGCCGGGCGGCCGGTCTCGACGATCGAAGCCAGCACCTGAAGCGCGGCGATCAGCCCGTCGCCGGTCGTTGCATAATCGGCGAGGATGATATGGCCGGATTGCTCGCCGCCGAGATTGCAGCCATGGGCGCGCATCTTTTCGGCGACATAGCGGTCGCCGACCGCGGCGCGGTGCAGCCCGATGCCGTGCCCGGCAAGAAACCGCTCGAGGCCGAGGTTGGACATCACGGTCGCGACCAAAGCGCCGCCGGTGAGCCGGCCGCTGCGCGCGAGGCCGGTTGCGATCAGCGCCATCAGCTGGTCGCCGTCCAGGATCACGCCGTGCTCGTCGGCGACGATCAGCCGGTCTGCATCCCCGTCGAGCGCGATGCCGATGTCGGCGCGCCGGGCCAACACCTCACGCCGCATCTGCTCGGGCGACAGCGCGCCGCATTCGCGGTTGATATTGAGCCCGTCCGGGGTGACGCCGAGCGAGAACACCTCGGCGCCGAGCTCCCAAAACACGGTCGGCGCGACTTTATAGGCGGCGCCGTGCGCGCAATCGACGACGATGCGCAACCCGTCGAGCCGCAACCCGCGCGGAAAGCTCTGCTTGACAAATTCGATGTAGCGCCCGCCGGCGTCGTCGAGAAATTTGACCCGGCCGAGCTCGGATGGGGCGGCGCGCCGGCTCGGCCCCCTGGCCAGGCAGCTCTCGATCCTGGCCTCGATCTCGTCCGACAATTTGTAGCCGTCATGGCCAAACAGCTTGATGCCGTTATCGGCATAGGGGTTGTGCGAGGCCGATAGCACGACGCCTAAATCGGCACGCAGGCTGCGCGTCAACATCGCAATCGCCGGGGTCGGCAACGGCCCGACCAGAACCACGTCCATGCCCATCGTGACAAAGCCGGCGGTCAAGGCTGGCTCGAGCATGTAGCCCGAGAGCCTCGTGTCCTTGCCGATCACGACAAGGTGCTTGTGTGTGCCGTTGTGAAAGCACTCGCTGACCGCCATCGCCACTTTCAGCGCGGTCTCGGGCGTCATCGGCTCGCTGTTGGCGGTCCCGCGGATGCCGTCAGTCCCGAAGAGCTTGCGCTCCATTGCTTCCCCCAGCCATGAAATCCGTCCCCTCCGCGCCAACATCGCGCGGGCAACGCTTCGTTGAAGCAAATCACACGATCATGAATTTTTTTAGGCGCGCGCTCGGCTCGGCGTGCCCGACAGCCGCGCGTTCCGCAAGCCGGCCTGCCCCAGCTCAGCCGCCCGGCTGAGGCTCGGGCTCCAGACCGGCTGAGCGGCCCGACGGCGGCACCGAGCTGCGCCGGCCGGTCCGGACCTCCTCGTTCGCCGGCGCGGGCGAGGTCTCGCGCACGATCCGCTCGCCCTTGATGATCCGCCGGATTTCGTCCGCCGACAGGGTCTCGTATTCGAGCAGCCCCTTGGCGAGCGCGTGCAATTCGTCGAGCCGTTCGGTCAGGATGCCGCGCGCGGTCTGCTCGCCTTCGTCGACGACCCGGCGGATCTCTTCGTCGATCAGCTTGGCGGTCGCGTCGGAGACGTTCTTGCGCTGGGTCACCGAATGGCCGAGGAACACTTCCTCCTCGTTTTCGCTGTAGCGCAGCGGCCCGAGCTTTTCGCTAAAGCCGAACTCGGTGACCATGCGCCGCGCCAGCATCGTCGCCCGTCGGATGTCGTCGGCCGCACCCGTCGTCACCCGTTCCGAGCCGAAGATCAGCTCCTCGGCGACGCGGCCGCCAAAGAGGCTCGTCACCATGGCTTTGATCTCGAGCTTGGACTGGCTGTATTTGTCGCGCTCGGGCAGATACATCGTGATGCCGAGCGCGCGCCCGCGCGGGATGATCGTCACCTTGTGCAGCGGCTCATGCCCCTCGGCATAAAGCATGCACAACGCATGGCCGGCCTCGTGATAGGCGGTCAGCTTTTTCTCGTCCTCGGTCATGACCAGCGAGCGCCGCTCGGCGCCCATCATGACCTTGTCCTTGGCTTGCTCGAACTCGCTCATCGACACCGAGCGCCGGCCGCGCCGCGCCGCCATCAGCGCCGCTTCGTTGACGAGGTTGGCGAGATCGGCGCCGGAGAAGCCGGGCGTGCCGCGGGCGATGATCTTGGCATCGACATCGGCGGCGAGCGGCACCTTGCGCATATGGACCTTGAGGATCTTCTCGCGGCCGACCACGTCGGGGTTCGGCACCACGACCTGCCGGTCGAAACGGCCCGGCCGCAACAGCGCCGGGTCGAGCACATCGGGCCGGTTGGTCGCGGCGATCAGGATCACCCCTTCATTCGCCTCGAACCCGTCCATCTCGACCAAAAGCTGGTTCAGGGTCTGCTCGCGCTCGTCGTTGCCGCCGCCGAGGCCGGCGCCGCGATGGCGGCCGACCGCGTCGATCTCGTCGATAAAGATGATGCAAGGCGCGTTCTTTTTGCCTTGCTCGAACATGTCGCGCACCCGGCTGGCGCCAACGCCGACAAACATCTCGACAAAATCGGAGCCCGAGATCGTAAAGAACGGCACATTCGCTTCGCCGGCGATGGCACGGGCGAGCAACGTCTTGCCGGTGCCGGGTGGGCCGGCCAGCAGCACCCCTTTGGGGATCTTGCCGCCGAGCCGCTGAAACTTCTGCGGGTCTTTCAGGTATTCGACGATTTCTTCGAGCTCTTGCTTGGCCTCGTCGATGCCGGCTACGTCCTCAAAGGTGATCCGCCCGACCTTTTCGGTCAACAGCCGCGCCCGGCTTTTGCCAAAGCCCATCGCCCGGCCGCCGCCGCCCTGCATCTGGCGCATAAAGAAGATCCACACGCCGATCAGCAGCAGCATCGGGAACCACGAGATGAGAACCCCGAACAGCGACGGCACATTGTCGTCCACCGGTGCCGCGGTGATGCGCACCCCCTTGTCGGTCAATTTGCTGACGAGGCCAGGATCGTTTGGCGCATAGGTCGAAAATGCGCGGCTGTCGGTGAAATGGCCGCTGATCGTGTTGCCCTGGATCGTCACGTCGGCGACCTGGCCACGGTTCACATCGTTGAGGAAATCGGAAAAGGCGAGGGTCGATTGCGGCCCACGGTTGGACGAGGTCTGAAACAGATTGAAGAGGGCGACGAGAAGCAGTCCGATGACGATCCAGAGGGCCAGATTCTTGCCGAAATTGTTCACCGCGACAGCCTTTCACACCGAACCGGGCATCACGCGCCAGCTTACCCTACGCCGATCGGCCCCGGCCTGCGACGATTTTTGTCCAGCCCAAAACATAAGGCGGGTGGACGGTTAAACAACCGCAAACCCGGCGCCTGTCAGAGAACTGACAGGTCGCAGGACGAGCTGCATCGGCATCGCGGCACCATTGCGTCGGTATCCGATATGGGGAACGCCAGCGAGGCCGGTTCCGTCCCAAACCGCCGGTAGGACCGGATAGACGAGCCGCGGCAGCCCGCCCGGCTGCTGCGCGGCGCGGCCCGTCGCGCGGGGCCGGTCATGCGCGAGATAGCCGATTGCGACCGGACCCGGCGCTTCGCCTGCCAAAGCAACGGCAAAACGCCGGTCCCACAGCCGGTTTTCGCCAGGCGCCAACACCACCCGGCCTTCGGCCGCGGCCAGCTCGCGCAGCACCAGGATGCGGCCGCGCCAAGGGACAAATCGACAGCCGCCCAGCGTGCGTGCGGCAGGCTCGCCACCGCAGAGCGCGTCACGCAAACGTGCCATGCGTTGCTGCCTTGGCGGGTAGCCGCCGCCGCCGACCGCCATCGCGAGAGCGGCGAGAGCCCGCAGGGCGACGGTGCTTGGCGCCGGTCGAAAAAGACCGAGGTCGAGCACGCCGAACCCGGCTGGATGGAGCGCCGCGCTTTGAGCGAGGAACGCGTCGCTGCGGCGTTCGCGCGCGGCCCGCTCGTGCCCGAGCGCCGCCACGTCGGCAGGGGCTGCGATACCGCCTGCAGCGCGCAGCCGAGACCGTTCATAGGCCGGGTCGCGATTGCTCGGGTCGGAGATGAAAGACTGGCCTTCGGCAGCGAGAAAGGCGGCCAGGCGGTCACGGCCGATGCCGAGCAGCGGTCGCAGGATCCGGCAATCATCGAGCTCGCGGACCGCCGACATCCCGGCGAGGCCGTCCATTCCGCTGCCGGCGCGGCGCCGGATCAGATGGGTCTCGATCTGGTCGTCGCGATGGTGGGCAGTCAACAAATGCAGGCAGCCATGGGCGCGGCACCAAAGGGCGAGCAGCCGATAGCGCGCCGCGCGGGCGCTCGCCTCGATCCCGGTTTGCGGCTTTGGCCCGGTCCACACCAAGACCTCGTGCCGGATCGACCGCGCCGCGAGCCAGCCGCGCAGCCGGCGCAGCTCGTCGGCGCTTTCCGCGCGCAGCCCATGGTCAACACTCAGCGCGCGGATCTCGCCGCCGCGCTCTCGTGCCCATCGGTCGGCCAGAATGGTCAGCGCCAGGCTGTCGGGACCGCCCGACACGGCGACCGCGACCAGCGGCCGGCTTTCGAACCGTGCGAGCCGGTCAAGCGCCGCCCCGAGCTCGGCGACGCTAAAGGGTTGCGCCCCCCTCGCCCGGCTCAGCAACCCAGCCGCTTCTTTTCTGTCGCCGACCGTTCCTTGACTCCGCTTCCAGGGTGCGGGAAATCGTGCTCGAGCTGCGAGAGCGCGACGCAAGCGTTCTGCTTCTGGCTCTCACGAGAGAGAGCGGTGGCGAGGCCCAGCAGCTGTTCCGGGGCCTTGGCCCCCTTCGGATAGCGTTTGTATCCCTCGGCGAACGCCGCGGCAGCTTCGGCGTTTCTGCCGCGTTTCAGATAGACTTCGCCGAGCCAGTATTGCGCATTGCCGGCCAGCGAGTGGCTCGGGTGCTCGGCGACAAAATTCCGCAACGCCTGCTCGGCGGCAGGATAGTTCGCCTGCCTGACGAGCCCGAAGGCGGCATTGTATTGGTCGAAAGCCGAGCCGCCCGGCAACGCCCCCGCGCCCGGCGAGCGCAGACTGCCACCCGTGGCCGCGACACTGGTGCGCGACGGCGTCAACCGCGGCGGCTCCGCCGGCGTATCAGGAGGGGTGCGCGCGAATGCATCGGGCGGCGGCGGAGGCAACGGAGGCGGGGTCAAAGTGCCGCCATCCGCGGCATAAGGCGGCGGCGGAGGATTGACCCGCGGCGGGTTGTCGATCGCCGGCGGCCCCGGCGGTGGCGGAGGAAAAGCCTGGGCATGGCGAGACGGCCGCGGAACTGGCGGCGGCATCGATCCTTGCCCCGGGGTCTGGCCGAGCTGGCCGAAGCGCACATCGATGTCACTGTTGACTTGCTCGAGCCGTTGGCGCAGCTGCTCGACCTGGTTGGCCGCGTTTTCGACTTTTCCGGTCAGGTCACGCATTTCCTGCTCGAGCCGATCCATCCGCACCTGGGTGTTGACCGCGATGTTGCTGCCGCCCCCCGGCTGCGCGCCGCCATAGATTTGCCGTTGCAGCATGCTCAGGTCGCGTTCGAGCCGATCGAGCCGCTCCTGCGTCGTCGCGTCCTGCGCCTGCGCCGGCAACGCGGCATATGCGCAAAACGCCAGCGCCAGCATCAGGATCGGGCAACAAGCTCGTAGCCGCGACGACATCGGACACATCATGGAGGCCTCTCGAATCCGCAGAAGGGCTCCGGGGGGTGGCCCTCGACGCGGGCGCGGATCGCCAGAGGCTTGGTGCTAGGATCGGTTTAGGGCAAAAAGACGGCGTCCGTCGGCTACCGCACGCCCACCCCTACTGCACGGTGGTGATCGCCACGCGATTTTGTGCCCAGGCCTCTTCGTTCGAGCCGGCCACGATCGGCCGTTCCTTGCCATAGCTGATGGTGCCGATCCGCGATGCCGGGATGCCCGCCGCGACCAAGACGTTTTTGGCCGCCTGGGCGCGGCGCTCGCCGAGGGCGAGGTTGTACTCGCGTGTACCGCGCTCGTCGCAATGGCCTTCGATGCGGACGTTGACGTTGGGATAGTGCCGCAGCCAATCGGCCTGCCGTGTCAGGATCTGTTGCGCCTCCGAGCTGACGTCAGACCTGTTGAACTCGAAAAACACCCGGTCGCCCGCAGTCGCCGCCAAATCCTGCTGCGAGCCGGGCACGATCGCGCCGGCACCCGCACCCGGCGGCCCGCCCGGCCCCCCCGGCCCGCCGGGGCCGGGCGGCGGCGGTGGCGGCGAGCTGCAAGCGGCGAGCAGCAGCAGCAGCCCGCCGACCAGAGCGAAGATTTTCATGCGCATAGTGCTGGACCCCCTCGATGCGGTTTTGGTTATATCGTCCTAGCGATTCAGCGCAACAACGGCGACCAGGCCGGATCGGATGCCGCACCCGGGGTCGGCACCTCGCGCTGATTGTATCCGGTCAGGTCAACCGAATAGAGGTGCGGCGACCCGCCGCCGCCACTCGAATCGCTCGGCTCTTGGCTGAAATAGATCAGCACCCGTCCATTCGGCGCCCAGCTTGGCCCTTCGACCAGAAATCCGTTCGCCAGCAATCGCTCGCCCGAGCCGTCGGGCCGCATCACACCGATCGAGAACGTGCCGCCGATCTTGGTGAAGGCGATCATATCGCCGCGCGGCGACCACACCGGCGTGCCGTATTTGCCCGAGCCAAAGCTGATGCGGTGAACGCCGCTGCCGTCGGCATTCATCACATAAAGCTGCTGCGAGCCGCCGCGGTCGGAGTTGAACACGATCTTGCTGCCGTCGGGCGAATAGCAGGGAGAGGTATCGATCGCCTGGGTGCTGGTCAGGCGCGTCATCCGGTGGGTGCGCAGGTCGAAGACGTAGATGTTGCTGACCCCGTTCTCGGCGCGGCTCAGGACGACGCGATTGCCGTCGGGCGAAAACCGCGGCGCAAAGGTCATGCCGGGGAAATCGCCGATCGCCTCCTGCTGTCCGGTGTCGATGTTCAGCAGATAAACCCGCGGCGCGCCGTTGGCGTAGGAGAGATAGGTGATCTCCTGCGCGGTCGGCGAAAAGCGCGGGGTCAGCACCAAAGCCCGCCCGTTGGTGAGATAGCGGTTGTCGGCGCCGTCCTGGTCCATGATGGCAAGGCGCTTGATGCGGTTTAGCGCCGGACCCGATTCGGCGACATAGACGATGCGGGTATCGAAATACCCGTCCTCGCCGGTGATCCGCTTGTAGATCTCATCGGCGATGATATGGGCGATCCGGCGCCAGTTCTGCCGGGTCGTCGTGTAGCCGAAGCCGGTCAGCTGCTGCTCGGCAAAGACGTCCCACAGCCGGAACTCGACCCTGAGCCGGCCGTCGGGCTGGCCCTGCGCCGAGCCGGTCACCAGCGCCTGGGCGTTGATCTGGCGCCAATCGCCAAAGCGCGGCTGGGTGTCGCCCGCCGCGACGTTCTGGATAAAGCTGCGCGGATCGAGCGTCCGGAACAGGCCGGAGCGGTCGAGGTCGGCCGAGATGACCTGGGTAATCTGCTGCCCGGCCTGGTCGCCGACAAAAGCCGGGATCGCGATCGGCATCGGCTCGACCTTGCCGCTCGTGATGTCGATCCGCAGCTCGGCGCGGGACGGCGCGTTCCACAGCAGCAGGACCGCCAGCGCCGCGACCCAGGCACCGGCAAAATTGAGGCGGCCTCTCGTCATAAGATGTCCTTTGGGCTGAAATCGACGACCATGTCTTTCCAGATCGCGTATTTGTCGGGCGGCAGGCGCAGCGGCCGGCATTCAGGATTGAAAAAAGCGCGCCGCGCGCTCTCCGCCGCGGCGCGATAGAACGGGTCGCTCGCGGCGCGCCCCTGATCGACGATAGTCGCCTGCCGGACATTGCCGTCGGGACCGACCACGACCCTGATCTCGACCACCAGATCCTTGGCGTCGCGCGCTCCCGCCGGCACGTTCCAACAGCGCGAGATCTGCTCGCGCACCATGTCTTCCTCGCTGGCCGAAAGCCGGCTGCCCAACGGCGCCTTTGGCTGCGACGAGGGGGCGCCGGTCGCCACCGCCATTCGCTGCTGCGGCGGCGCATCGGGTGACGGGGCGGTATCCTGCACCGCCAGGTTCTTCAGCAGGCTCTCGAACTGCCCGGGATCGTATTTCTTGTGCTCGGGGGCGTCGTTTTTTGCCAGCTGCGGCGGTGTTGGCTTTTCCTTTGGCCGCGGCGCCTCGACCTTTTCGACCGGTTTCGGCGGGGGTAGCGGCGGCGCGGGCTTGGGTTCGGGCGGTGGCGGCGGCGGCGTCTCTTCCGCCTTTGTCTCGGTCGGCGCCGGCGGCGTGGGCGGTGGCGGCGGCGCCTCGGCCGAAGCGGGCGGCGGCGCTGGTTTTGGCGGCGCCGGCTTGGGCTCGGGCTTGGCTTCGCTCGGCTGCGGCACCGGAATGTCGGGCTTGGCCTTGGGCTGCGGCGGGTTGGGATTGGGGTGCGTCGCTCGCGTTTCCGGCCCGATATTGACGAGCTCGACCGCGATCGGCATCTCTTGTGGCGCTGGCGGGCTGAAGAGCCTCGGCAGACCGAGCACCAAAATCACGCCGAGGCCGAGATGCAGCGCCGCCGACAACGCGAGGCCCGGCGGCGCCACGCCATCGGGAGATGCATCGGGGACAGCGGCGGCTTCCTGCTGCGGTAGTGGTTCGGCAGCGGCAAGGCTCATCGCGGGGCGGGCGAATGACAAAGCTCAGTGCTTGGCCGCCTGCGCCGGCCGATTGGGCAATGCCGCGGCAGCCGGCGGCTTCCCGGTCGCCCCCTTGGGCGACTGGGCGATCAATGAGACTTTGCGATACCCAGCGGCGCTGATCAGGCTCATGACTTCGAGCACGCGGCCGTAATCGATCGATTTGTCGGCGCGGACATAGACCAGCGCATCGGGGTTGGCGCCGGTGATCGCCTGCAGCCGCGGCACCAGCAACTCGGTCGGGACGTCGGTGTCTTGAATATAGATGTGGCCCTCATTGTTGATCGAGATGACCAGCGGCTCTTTCGGGTCGGTGATCGGCGGGGCCTGGGTTTGCGGCAGATCGACCGGCACGCCGACAGTCAGCAACGGGGCTGCGACCATAAACACGACGAGCAGCACCAGCATGACGTCGACCAGCGGCGTCACGTTGATTTCCGACATCGGCCGGTACCGCCCGGCCGGGCGGCGTCCGTTGCCGCCAAAGCTCGAGGCTGCCATCGCTCAGGGCCGCTCGTCGAGCTGGCGCGACAGGATCGCGCTGAACTCCGAGGCGAAGGCATCGAGCCGGCCCGCATACCGGCCGAAATCGGTTGCGAGCTTGTTGTAGGCGACGACGGCGGGGATCGCGGCGACGAGCCCCAGCGCGGTCGCAAACAGCGCTTCGGCAATGCCGGGGGCGACCACCGCGAGGCTGGTGTTCTTCGAGGCGGCAATCGACTGAAAGCTGTCCATGATGCCCCAGACCGTGCCGAACAGCCCGACAAAGGGTGCGGTCGAGCCGACCGTGGCGAGATAGGCCATAAACCGCTCGATCCGCTCCATCTCGCGCCCGACCGTCACATTCATGACCCGTTCAATGCGCTGCTGCAGGCTCGCCCGCATGATCGCGGTGCCCAAGAGCCCCTTGGCCGCGCTCCGCCGCCATTCGCGCATCGCCGCGGAAAACACCGCAGTCATCGGGTCGGGCGGGCGCTGGCCGATCCGCTCGTAGAGATCGTCGAGCGAGCCGCCCGACCAGAAGCTCTCCTCGAAATTCGCCGCCGAATGGCGCAGGCGCCGCAACCGAAGCACCTTGTCGAAGATGACAGCCCACGACCAGAAGGACGCCAGGAGCAAAATCAGCATTACCACTTTGACGATCGCATCAGACTGCAAAAACAACGCAACAATCGACAGATCGTGAGGGACCGAGCCGGCGAGCGGCAGGGTGTCGACGGCAGCAGGCGGCATTCTTGGCGACCCTTTATGGCGTCTTTTGGACGATTGACGGCATCATGACGGCGCATTCTCCACTTCGCCGTCGAGCGACAGCGGCGCCAGCAATTCGAGCTGAGCCGGCAGGTTCGCCGGCAGCGCCAGACCGAGATGGGCAAAGGCGAGCCGGGTCAACAGGCGGCCGCGCGGCGTGCGCTGGACAAAGCCTTCCTGAATCAAAAATGGCTCGATGACCTCTTCGATCACGTCGCGCTCGTCGCCGAGGACTGCGGCCATCGTCTCCACGCCAACCGGACCGCCGCCATAATGCTCGGCGATCGAGCGCAAATAGCGCCGGTCGAGGGCGTCGAGCCCGCGCTCGTCGACTTCGAGCCGTCGCAGCGCGGCATCGGCGGCTTCGGCGCCAACGTCAGGGGTGCCGTCGATCGCGGCAAAGTCACGGATCCGGCGCAATAGCCGCATCGCCACCCGCGGCGTGCCGCGGGCGCGCTGCGCGATCTCGAACGCCCCATCGGGCAACAGAGCGAAGCCGAGCACGCGGGCGCCCCGGCTGACGATCGAGGCCAGCTCGGCCGGCTCGTAGAACAACAGCCGCAACGGGATGCCGAAGCGCTCGCGCAACGGCCGGGTGATCAGCCCCGAGCGCGTCGTCGCGCCGATCAGGGTAAAGGGCGGAAGATCGATCCGGATCGAGCGCGCCGCCGGCCCCTCGCCGATGATCAGGTCGAGCTGAAAATCCTCCATCGCGGGGTAGAGGATCTCCTCGACCGAAGGCGCCAGACGGTGGATCTCGTCGATGAACAGCACGTCGCGCGGCTGCAGGTTGGTCAGGAGCGCGGCAAGATCGCCGGCGCGCTGGATCACCGGGCCGGAGGTGGCGCGAAACCCCACCCCCATCTCGCGCGCCGCGATCTGCGCGAGCGTCGTTTTGCCGAGACCGGGGGGTCCGAAAAACAGCACGTGGTCGAGCGCCTCGCGCCGGCCGCGCGCCGCCTCGATAAAAATCCGCAGATTGTCGCGCAGCCTGGTTTGCCCGACAAACTCGTCGAGGCTCGCCGGGCGCAGCGACGCCTCGCCCGAATCGCGCTCGCCGCGCTCGGGATCGACGAGCCGTGCCTCGGCCTCGCTCACCGCGCCCCCCGTTCGGCGATTTCACGCAGGCCCGCCTTGACGAGCGCGTCGAGCGCTGCGCCGGCGCCGAGCCGGCGGGCGGCCGCGGCGATCACGCCGTAAGCCTCGGAGCGCGGGATCTCCAGCTTTTCGAGCACCGCCACGGCGTCGCCGACGACACCCGCTTCGGCCGCCGCGGCGGGTGCGGCGATCGACGACGCCAAGATGCGCCCGCCGGTCTTGTCCTTGAGCTCGTTGGCGATGCGCGCGGCGAGCCGCGGCCCGACACCTTCAGCCTTCGAAAGCGCCGCCTTGTCCTGAGCCATGATCGCCACCGCCAGCGTCTCGGGCGTCAATGCCGAAAGGATCGCCAGCGCGAGCTTGGCGCCGACCCCTTGCACCGTCATCAACAAGCGGAACCAGTCCCGCTCGGCCTCGTCGATAAACCCGTAGAGGTGGATGTGGTCCTCGCGCACATGGGTCTCGATCAACAGCCGCGCCGCGGCGCCGGCCGGCGGCAGCCGGCCCAGGGTGCGGGTCGAGCAGAACGCCAGATAGCCGACGCCGCCGACATCGACGACCGCCGCGTCCGGGCCGATCTGGTCGACGATCCCGGCGAGCTTGGCGATCACGACGGGACCACCCAGCGGCGGCGCGTCTCGATGTGGTGCGCGTGGCAAATCGCCACCGCCAACGCATCGGCGGCATCGGCGGCATCGGCGACGCAGCCGGGCAGGATCCGGCGCACCATCATTTGCACCTGGGCCTTTTCCGCGTGGCCGGCGCCGACCACTGCCTTTTTTATCAGGTTTGCCGAATATTCGGCGACCGGCAGCCCGCGCTCGGCCGGCGCCAGCAAGACGACGCCGCGGGCGACGCCGAGCTTCAAAGTCGAGGCCGGGTTGCGGTTGACAAAGGTTTCCTCGACCGCGGCCTCGTCCGGGCGAAACCGCTCGACGATCTCGGTGATCTGGCGAAACAGCGAGACGAGCCGCATCGCCAAGGGTTGATCGGCGGCGGGATTGACGACGCCATCGGCAACGTGGCCGAGATGGTTGCCGGTAATGTCGATCACCCCCCAGCCGGTGTGCCGCAACCCGGGATCGAGCCCCAAAACACGCATCCCCCGCTTCCGCCCCCGGCGCCCGGATCAGGCGCCGAGCCGCGCCATCACGTCCTCGGCCACTTCGAAATTGGCGTAGACGTTTTGCACGTCGTCGCTGTCCTCGAGCGTCTCGAGGAGCTTGAACAAGCCCGGCGCGGTCTCCTCGTCGATCGGCGCGGCGGTCTTGGGCCGCCACACCAGCCCCGCCGACGCAGCCGGACCAAAGCGGGCCTCGATCGCGTCGCGCACGGCGTTGAAATCCTCGGGCGCGCAGCTGACCCGATGCTGCTCGGCATCGCTGTCGATATCGCCGGCGCCGGCCTCGATCGCCGCTTCGAGCATCGCCTCGGCGCCGGCTGTTGCCGCGGGATAGGAAATCTCGCCCAAACGCTCGAACATAAAGCCGACGCTGTTGGTCTCGCCGAGCGCGCCGCCCGCCTTGGCAAAGGCGGCGCGGACCTCGCTCGCGGTGCGGTTCCGGTTGTCGGTCAATGCCTCGACGATGACCGCGACCCCGCCCGGCCCATAGCCCTCGTAGCGGATCTCGTCATAGGCCGAATCGGCGTCGCCGCCCGCACCCCGCTTGATCGCGCGCTCGACCGTGTCCTTTGGCATATTGGCCTGGCGGGCGGCGAGCACGGCGGCGCGCAGCCGCGGGTTGGCAGCCGGGTCGGGCAGCCCGGTCCGGGCGGCGGTGGTCAATTCCCGGATGATCTTGGTAAAGACCTTGGCGCGCTTTTTGTCCTGCGCGCCCTTCCGGTACATGATGTTCTTGAATTGCGAATGGCCAGCCATAAGTCTCCGCGCGGCTCCAAGCCGGTCTCAGGTCACATCAACGCTCGGCAGGCACCGGCGGCGGGCCTAATTGTCCAATATGGCAGATTTGCGGCGCCCCGGACGCCATTGATGCCGGCAGAGGCGGCGCTCAGCGCGACGGCAGATGCGGCGTCAGCCGGCCCCCGATTCGCACCGGCTCGACGCGGCGCGCAAGGCCGCTCGCATCGTCGGTCTCGACCAGCACCGCGCACAGCGTGGCTTCGCCCTCGGCCGGCTGCGGCCGCTCGCCCGGCATCTTCGAAACAAAGCGGCGCACCGCCGGCGCCTTTTGCAGGCCGATCACCGAATCGTAATCGCCGCACATCCCAGCGTCGGTCTGGTAGGCGGTGCCGCCCGGCAGGATTTGCGCGTCGGCGGTCGGCACATGGCAATGCGTGCCCAATACCGCCGACACCCGGCCATCGGCAAAATGGGCGAGCGCCATCTTCTCGCTCGACGCCTCGGCATGGATATCGACGAGGATGGCCGTGGCGCTCGACCCCAGCGGATAGGCGGCGAGAACCTCGTCGAGCCTCCGAAACGGGTCGTCGAGCGCGTCCATGAACAGCCGGCCCATCAAATTGACGACAAGCGCGGTGCGCCCGTCGGCGAGCGGGTAGAGCCGCCAGCCGGCGCCCGGCGTGCCCTTTGGGAAATTGGCCGGCCGGAGCAGTCGCGCGTCGCTTTCGATGTGCGCAATGATCTCCTTCTGGTCCCAGATGTGGTTGCCGGTGGTCAATACATCGACGCCGCAATCGTAAAATTCGCCGCAAATGCGCGGGGTAATCCCGCGGCCGGCGGCCGCGTTCTCGGCATTGGCAACAACGAGGTCGATCGCGAGATCTTGCCGCAGGCGCGGCACATGGCGCTTGACCGCCTCGCGCCCGGCGCGTCCGAAGACATCGCCGCACAGCAGGATTTTCACGGCATTGCTTCCTCGGCTTCCACCCGGCAGGAGATCATTTTTTTTCGCCCGGCTGTGTCTGCCGCGCCGTTCGCAGCGTGTCACGCACGGCATCGCGCAGCCTCGGATCGTGCTCGGCGAATTTCTCCACCCGCGACGGGGCACGCCCGGCGGCAAGCGCGCGGTCGAACACGGCGTCGGCCGATTGGATGCGCTGCTCGGATTTCAGCAGTTTGAGAAAGTCCATGGTGCTCAGCTCGATGATCCGCTCGCGCTCTCGCACCACGACGCGCCGGGTCACCGCGGTTTCTTTGCACAGCAGCACCGCCTTCTCGTCTTTTTGCAAGCGTGTCGGCTCCTCGATCACCTCGATAGACGCCCGCTCGCCGAGATTGGGTTCATAGGCGCGGGGGTTGACGCTGCGGGCAGTGTCGAAATTGAGATAAGCATTAGTGACGGCGATTTCGATTTGCTCGCGATGCGCCCTCACCCAATCGATGACCGACTGCGCGCCGAGCTTGGCGCTGTCGCGCGTGGCCTCGTAGAACACCGCGTCCGCAATCACGACCGGCACACTGGGATAGAGCAGGTAATCGAGGCAGTCGGCCGCGGCGAGCGTAATCAGCGGGCCGGTATCGAGAACGAAGAGCGAGACCCGCGCCCGCCTCATGCCGCTTTTGGAAACAGCAGGGCGCGTGCGGCAGCAATGCGCTGCTCACGTCCCCCTTCAGGCGCGCGCGGCAACGGCAGATCGCGCCTGGCCAGGTCGATCAGAACGTCGCCGAAGGTGACCCGGCCCAGAGCGCGGCGCAGCTCGACAAGCGAAATCCGTGCTTCCGAGTAGCGTTTGAGCAGCTCTGTCCTATCGGCTTCGGTCATCGGTGGTCCACAGTTATGCGGGGCGGAGCCGCCTCGGCCGTTGGCGTGCAACTCCTCCGTGGCCCGCCGTAGCAGGTGGGTGCCATATGCCGAAGCCACGACTCCGGCAGGAACAGCTCCCAAGAGGTAGGTATCGGCCCCGGGGTGTCATGCTGCCTGACGCACCGCGCAGCCCCGTCCCGCGCGGCAAGAACTAGGGGTTCTCCAGCCGCCCTGCAAGGGCCTCGATGCGCTGGGCGATCTCGTGGGCGTTGCCGGCCGCGGCATCGGTGGCGGCAGCCACCTCGGTTTCGGCCGCCCGCGCGCGGCTGCGCTCCTGCTGCAGCGCCTCGTTCGCGTCGGACAATTCGTCGGCGATGACGAGGCCGGCAAGCAGCAGCAGCCGGGCTTCGCCGACCTGGCCGAGGGTTTTGACGAACTCGCCGATGCGGGCATCGACATATTGCGCGAGCCGCCGGATGCGCGGCTCCTGGCCATCGTCGCAGGCAACCGTGAAGGCGCGGTTGTTGACCGTCACCGAGACCTGACCCATCTCACCCCTCCCCCAAGAGACGCCCGATCCGGGCGAGCGCGCCCTCGACGCGCGCGGCCACCTCCTCCACGGCGGCGCGGCGCGTTTCGGCCTCGTCCTTGCCCGCCGCGGCCCGCCCCCCGCCACCACAAGCCGCTTCGAGCCGCGCGACGGCGCGTTCGAGGCGGTCGAGCGCTTCGCCGAGCCGGCTCATCCGCCTGCGGGCGGCGCCTGCTCAGCGCACCCGCTCGTATTTCTGCAACGAGCGGATGTAATCGGGCCGCGGCTTGTCCGGATAGAATTGCGGCCATTGCGTCCACGACACCTCGCCGACATAGAGGTCGCCGCGGCTGTCCACCGCGAGGCCGTGCGGGCCGAGAAACGAGGTCGGCGCCGTGCCGGCGTGCATGTCGCCAAAGCGCGACAACAGATTGCCCTTGTTGTCGACGATGCTGACCCGCGGGCCTAGGTTCGGGCTGTTGCGGTTGACCGGCTGCACCGGCCCCAATTCGCCGATATAGGCGACCGGGTGGCGGGTGTAGTCCATGTAGAGCCCGCAGGGCCGGTGCAGGTTGTTCCACTGGGTCTCGTACTTGCCGTTGCCGTCGAACACCTGGACCCGGTGGTTCTCGCGGTCGGCGACATAGACCCAGCCATCGGCGTCGGTGCAGATATTGTGCACGATGTTGAATTCGCCGGGGCTGGTGCCGGGCTCGCCCCACGACATCAGCAATTTGCCGTCGGGCGCGTATTTGTGGACCTTGGCGTTGCCGTAGCCGTCGGAGACGTAGATTTCGCCCTTTGGCGAGAGGGCGGTGTGGGTGCAGCGGTGAAACGGCTCGCCCGACATATAGGGCTTGGGCTCGCCGGGGACGCCCAGCTCCAACAAGACCTTGCCGTCGAGCGAGCATTTGCGCACAAAATGCCCGCCGTCGTCGGTCAGGTAAATCGAATCGTCCGGCCCCATATGGACGCCGTGCGCGCGCGGATACTGCCCCTCCCCCCAGGAGTGTCGAAAATTGCCGGCGCGGTCGAACACCATGACCGGATGCTCGCCGCGATTGAACACGTAGACATTATCTTGTCTGTCGACCCCGACCGCGCCGACCTCCTTGAACGACCAGCCATTGGGCAATTTCGCCCAATCCTCGATGATCCGATACTTGTAGTCGCCTTGCCCGACGATGGTCGCCATCGCTCTCCACCTTCTCAGTGTGTGTGCGAGCGATTGTCGCCGCCGCCGAGGCGAGGGTCCAGGAGAAACCATCCGAACCGAAGAATTGCTGCCCGCTGGGGCCGATCCCGCCTGGCGCCGATCCCGTCTGTCGCCGATAGAGACAACCGGGCGGGGTGACTTTCAGGGTCGCGAGGGCAACCGGTTGGAGGTGGGCCGGGCCGAGTGCTCGGTCATGGCCACCGGGGCGCCCAGGGCGGGGCGCAGCGCCAAGGTCGCGACCAGCGCCGTCATCTCCAGCGCGGCAAGCGGGCCAACCGGCAGATGCCAGGCCTGGGCCAGCCCGCGCGGATCGAGCGTCAGCACGAAGAGCACGGCCAAGGCGACTTTCCCCCAGTCGGGGAGCCGATAGGCGCCGTCGGCGCGCAACAGCCACAGGCCGGCAATCGCCGCGATCATCAGATCGTAGAAGAGTGCCAGCGGCACCGCCGCGAGGGTCGCGGCGGCGAGGGTCGCGGCGCGGATCGGCAGCGGCAGCCCGCGGCGCCAGACGACTGCGACAAAAGCGGCCGCGGCGATGGATGCCGCGATTTGCGCCGAATAGGCCATCGAAAGGCCGGCGCCACGCAGCATCATCGCGCCGAACGGAGTGACATAGCCGGCAAAGCTGATATGGCCGGTTTCGTAGACGGCGCGCGAGGCCGTCATCGCCGAGAGGTACGCGTGCCAAGTCTGCGGACCGAACCGGACCAGCGACAACAACGACAGCGCGGCAACCGAGAGGCAGGCCGCGGCCAATGCCGGCCAGCGCCGTCCGGCGATCAGCGCAACCGGAACCAACAGGCCGAAATGCGGCTTGTAGCAGAGCGCGCCGAAAACGAGGCCGGCGACAATCGGGCGCCGGTCGATCAGCAATGTCGCTGCGCCAAACAGGGCCGCCGTCAGCAGCGCATTCTGGCCGAGACCGATCGTCCACAGCACCGGAGGAAAGGCGAGCAGAGGCACGAATATGCGCCAATCGCGCTCAGCGAGGATCGTGCGGGCGACCAGCAGGTAAAGCAGCAAAGTCGCCGCCTCGAATATCACGAATGCCACCATGTAGGGCAAGCGCGCGAGCACGGTGCACAGCAAGAGAAATACGGGCGGGTAAAAAAAGTAATTGTAGGTTATTCCCGGTTGGGCCGCCCGCTGCTCGGCGGCGTAATGCGCCGCCCGATCGTAGGCGAGCTGTGGCGTACCGGCGTCCGCCAGGCTGCCAGCCGCATAAAAGCTGACAAAGTCGGTGCTGGTCGGCTTGGCCAGCGGCACGATCAGGCCATGAGTGCCGGCGGCCAGGAACAGGAAGATCGCGATCTCGACGGCGAGCAGGATGCCGCTCGCGGCAAAGATCCGGGTTCGGTTCGGCGACGGGCCGGGATCGGTCGCCACCCGAGGACCTGCAGCTGGCGTCACTGCGTGGGGACAAACGGCGAGCTGGCGACACGGAAGCGGCGCAGGATCATGCCGAGCAGCACGAGCATGATCGTACCACCGATCGGCGCCGTACCCCACGATGCCAAAACCAGAAAGCTCGCCGCGGCCAGCCCGATCAGGATGCCCTCTTCGCCGGGCAGCACTCCGTTTTCGATCTGGTCCTTTGCCAGAAAGGCGACGGGGACCGCGGCGGCGCAAAGGCTATAGCTGAACCCGTAAGGCGTCGCGACCAGGGCCGCCGCGGACAATGCCGCCGCCTTGAGCGGATAGCGAGTCTGCGAACGCCACAGGAGCCAGATCGTCGCGGCGAGACCGAGGGTCGTCGCCCCTTGGATCAGGCTTGCCGGCACAGCGCCGCCGCCGAGCCGGCGAACCAGGCCGTAGACCGTCTGCACCAGCCCCCACAGCGCCATCTCGCCGTCCGGCCCCGGTCCGACGACAAGGTTCATCCCGGCTTGCGCGACGAGCTTTTGCGGGAACTCGAGCCAGGTGGAGGTGCCGAAGATCACGGCCGAGAGCACTGCGAGAAAGACCGCGGTCGCAGCGGCGGCGGCAAAGGCGCGCCATTGCCGCGCGCCGGCCAATGCGACCGGGAAAAGGATCGCGAATTGCGGCTTGTAGCCGAGGCAGCCGACCAGCGTACCGGCCAGCACGGGACGGCGTTCCAGGGTCAGCAGCGACGCGCCGATCAGGAGACCGGTCAAGGCGCCGCTTTGCCCGCCGAGAAAGTTCAGCGCGGCAAAGGGCGATGCGAGCGTCAACGGGATTGCCGGCCGCTGCCGAACGATCCGCCAGACGACCACGACGGACCCGAAGAGGGTCGCGCCGGCCCAAGTCAGAAACGCCGCGGCGTAGGGCAAAGCGGCAAGCGGCGCGAGGATCAGCAGAAAAATCGGCGGGTAAGGCCAGATCGGCGCGACATAGGGGTGCGCGCCGACAAGAGCGTATTGCGCCTGAACAAATTCCTGCGGAAGGTAAATCGCCGCAACCTTGCCGTGGAGCGCCAAAAGACCAGCGACGAAATCGCAGGTAAAATCGTTGTAAACCGGCAGGCTGCGGAGGTCGGTGATCCAGCCCCCATGCCAAAGGAACAGCATAAGCATGGCGGCGTAGGTTGTGACCACCGCATATCCGTAAGCCTGCAAGCGCGCGGCCGTTAAAATTCGCACCTGGCCAGAGGCGCGAACGCGCGGGCTCGGATCGGCGAGGCCGGCCGCATCAGGGGGCGCAGCAAGGCCAGGTGCAGACATTCAACGCCTAACTGGAACCCCGAGCGGGTCACGCCGCGATACGGAAATTGCGCGGTCCGCCGCCGCCTTTATAAGCTCGTGGCGATGGTGCTCAGCGTCGTGCTGATGGCGGTGCCGAGCGCGGAGAGCGCGACGATGATGACGATTGCGATCAACCCGATCAGCAGCCCGTACTCGACGGCCGTGACCCCCGCCTCCTCGTTGAAAAGCCGAGTGAAGGTTGAACGCATGCGGTTCTTCGACGGGCTCGCGCTTGGCGGGTTGGGCCAAAAGCCGGCGGGTGGGCACCCAAACCGCCGACGCGGTCGTCCGACCGCGCAAGCGCGCTGCGGAGAGACGACCGCACCAGCGCTTTTTTGTTTGGGCGTCAGATCGAGGTGGCGACCGTGCTGAAGAGGGTGCTCAAGGTGGTGCCGAGCACGCTCACCGCGGCGATGATCACGACTGCAACGAGCGCCGCGATCAGCCCGTACTCGACGGCGGTAACGCCTTCCTCGTCTTTGAAGAGCCTCGTAAGTGTCCAAAGCATCGAATTCTCCTGGGGGTGGAAACCAGCGCAGGCTGCAGGAAAAATCTTGATAAAGCTTTAAGGCGGCGCCGAATTTTCAGGAATTGTTCGAATTCGAGGGATTGGGCCGATCGCCGGCGATGGCGGCGAGAAGGGCCGCACCGTAGCGGTCGAGCTTGCTGCGGCCGATGCCGGGGATCGCCGCCAACGCCGAAAGCGAGCGCGGCCGATGACGGGCCACCTCGATCAGGGTGGCGTCGTGAAAGATCACATAGGGCGGCAATTGCTGACGCCGTGCCTCGTCGAGCCGCCAGGCGCGCAATGCCTCCCACAATGCTTCCGCCGCCGGGTCGAGCGCCGCCGCGGCCGGCGCCGCCTTGGCCTCCCGGCGTCCGCCGGTGCGCGCGTCCCGACGCAACCGGACGGTCCCCTTGCCGCGCAAAATCGCCGCCGCCGCGGGCGTCAGGGCGAGCCCGCCATGACCACCGGGGTCCGGCATCGCCAGCCCGTGCGCGACCAGCTGACGGAACACCGAAAGCCAGCCGCGGCGGTCGAGCTCGGTGCCGACGCCGAACGTCTTGAGCCCGTCGTGGCCGAGCCGCTCGACCCGCTCGCTCCTCGTGCCGAGCAGGATATCGACCAGGTGGTGCGCGCCAAACCGCTGACCGGTGCGGTAGATCGCGGAGAGCGCTTTTTGCGCGGCGACGGTCCCGTCCCAGCTCGGCACCGGATCGCGGCAATTGTCGCAGTTGCCGCAGGGTAGATGGTCCTGCTCGCCGAAATAGCCGAGCAGAGCCTGGCGCCGGCAGGCGACGGTCTCGCAATAGCCGAGCAGCGCCTCGATCTTCTGGCGCTCGATCCGGCGGCGCGCGTCATCGGCCCCGCTGTTGTCGTCGGCGAGGCGAAACAGGTTCATCACATCGGCCATGCCGTAGCTCATCCAGGCATCGGCCGGCAGCCCGTCGCGCCCGGCGCGGCCGGTCTCCTGGTAATAGGCTTCGAGGTTTTTCGGTGCGTCGAGATGGGCGACAAAGCGCACATTGGGCTTGTCGATGCCCATGCCGAACGCGATCGTGGCGGCGACGACCACCCCTTCCTCGCGCAAAAACCGCTCCTGGTGACGCTCGCGCACGGCCCCTTCGAGCCCGGCGTGATAGGGCAGCGCCACCCGCCCCTTTGCCGCGAGCCATTCTGCCGTCTCGTCGACCGAACGGCGGGTAAAGCAATAGACGATGCCGGCGTCGTGCGGGTGCTCGCCGGCGAGAAAGCGCCAGAGCTGCTCCAACGGGCTGCGCTTCGCGACGACGCGGTAGAACAGGTTCGGCCGGTCGTAGCCGGCGGCGAAGACCGGGGCGGCTTCGAGATGCAGCTGGGCGACAATGTCGCGCCGGGTCGGCTCGTCGGCGGTCGCGGTCAAGGCCAATAGCGGGACGCCGGGAAAGCGTTCCCGCAACACCGAGAGCTGCTGATATTCGGGGCGGAAATCATGGCCCCATTGCGAGATGCAATGCGCCTCGTCGATGGCGAAGAGCGCGAGCTCGCAGCGCGACAAGAGATCGAGGCACTGCCTTGTCATCAGCCGCTCGGGCGAGACATAGAGAAGATCGAAGGCGCCGCCCTGCACCTGCCGCTCGATCTCGGCCGCTTCCCGCGGCGCGAGACGCGAATTCAGCGCCGCTGCGCGCACCCCGGCCTGGCGCAGCGCATCGACCTGGTCCTTCATCAGCGCGATCAACGGCGAGACGACGACGCCGAGCCCGGGGCGCAGCAAGGCCGGCACCTGGTAGCACAGCGATTTGCCGCCACCTGTCGGCATCAGCACGACGGCGTCGCCGCCCTCCAGCACCTGCTCGATCACGGCAAGTTGAGAGCCGCGAAAGCTGTCATAGCCGAACACGCGGCGCAATACGCCCTGCGGCGTCTCGGCCGGCGCGCAGTCAGTCGGAGGATGCCGCACCGCGTCTCCTTTGCCACCGACGCGCGCATATGGCGAATGCAAAGCGATTCCGGCGGTGGTATGCTGGTCTCCGGCGGTGACAGCGGGGAGCTGTTAGCGGAGGGGGCGGTATCAGGCGCCGCGCTGCCGACCGGATCGCGGCCAGCTCGACGAGCGAGGTAGCGTGCGCATATACCAAACGGCCCGCCAGCGTGCCATGCGGCTCGCGGCGGGAGGCGTCATTGCGCTGATCAGCGCCGGCGCGGGGCTTTCCCTCCCCCTCTCGCGGGCCGCGGCCGACCCGCCGCGCCATGCATCCGCGCCCGGCGTGCTGCGCAGCGACGATGCCGAGCTCGCGGCCCGGCTCGACGCCGGCTCCCGGCTCACCGTGGCCGGCGAACGGCTCAACGCCAAATTGCTGCGCCGCTTTTACGAGGGCCACGGCGACCGGACCGTATGGGACCATTACGCCGCGGCGGCGCGCGCCTTGTGGAAGGCGGTGCTGCGCGCCCCCGGCCAGGGGCTCGACGCGGGTCTGTTCCACGCTGCCATATTGACCGGGCGGGGCCCGGCGCTGTCGTTGGCGGAACGCGATTTGCTGCTGTCCGATGCGTTTCTCTCCTATGCCGATGCGCTCGCCCGTGGCGCGGTTCCGGTCGAGGCGCGCGATGACGATCAGAATTTGGCGCCGGCACCCATCGATGTCGTCGCGGTTCTGGACACCGCGATCGGCGCGCCCGACCCGTCCCGGGTGATCGAAGCGCTGGCGCCTGCTTCGACCGATTACCTGGCGATGCGCCGGGCCTATGCCGAAAGTCGCGCGATTGTCGATGGCCCGGGTCTCGACCGGCGCGCGCGGGACGGCCGCGCGGCGGCCGCACAACGGATGCGCCAGCTCGCGGTCAATCTCGAGCGGATCCGCTGGCTGCCGCGGACGATCCCGGCCGATCGCGTCGTCGTCGATACCGCTGCCGAGCAGATTGTGCTGATCCGCGGCGAGCGCGCCGTGTTCACCGCTCGGGTCGTGGTCGGCGAAACCGACAAGCAGACCCCCGAGCTGCACACGACGATCACCGACGTTCTGTTCAACCCGCCCTGGAACATCCCGCGCTCGATCCTGGAAAAAGAGATTCTGCCCAAGCTCAAAGGCGATCCCGGCTATCTGGCGCAGCACCACATGCGCTGGCACGGCCCGCGGCTGCAGCAGGAGGCGGGGCCCTACAGCTCGCTCGGCCTGATCAAGTTCGAGATGGACGACCGGTTTGATGTCTATCTCCACGACACGCCGGAAAAATGGCGGTTCCATGCCGCCAGCCGCATGATGAGCCACGGCTGCGTGCGCGTCGAGAACCCGCGGACGCTGGCGGCTTTGCTGCTCGGCTGGAGCCCGGAAGAGATCGACAAGGCGATCGGCCTCGACCGGACGCATAGCCGGGCCTTGCCGCGGCCGCTGGCGGTGTTCATCGTCTATCGAACGGCGTATGTCGAATCGAACGGCATGATCGTGCTCCGGGGCGACCCTTATCAGCGCGACGAGGAGATCTGGCGCCGCCTGAACCGGTCGTCGGAGCGGCCGATCGCGCAGGATGCCGCGCTCGTGCATCGTAAAGGGTGATATATCTCGCGGATTAAATCAACTAAATGGTAATGGGCGGCAAAAACCGCGAATAATTGCGCCCGCTCTCGATCTTCGGGCTTGTCCTGCCGGATTTCGGATGCTAACCCCGGTTCGGGGAATCGGGGGAGCAGACCTTGAATACGTCTTTCTTGTTGAGCCGGCGCCGGCTGCTCGGCGCTGCGGTGGCGGCGACTGCCGTCGGTTTTGTCAAGCCCGCGCCAGCGCTGTCCTTTGCTCCGCGATCGGTGTCGCTTTACAACACCCATACCGGGGAATGGCTGCGCACCGTTTATTGGGCCGACGGCCATTACATCCACGAGGCGGTGCGCGACATCAACTGGATCCTGCGCGACCATGATTCGGGCGAGATTCGGCCGATGAACGCCGGCGTCCTCGAGGTGCTGAGCATGCTGCGCCAGCGCCTCGACACGCCCGACCCGTTTCTCGTGGTGTGCGGCTATCGCTCTCCGACCACCAACCGCCGGCTTTATTACGAGGGTGTGGGGGTCGCCAAGCACAGCTATCACATCAAGGGGATGGCGGTCGATTTGCGCAGCGAGCGGCGCAGCTTGACGCAGGTGCGCGACGCGGCGCTGAGCCTCGGCTGCGGCGGCGTCGGCTACTATCCGCGCTCGGATTTCGTCCATGTCGATTGCGGCCCGGTGCGCCGCTGGCTCGGGCCGGTGCGCGCCTGAGCTCCTGCCAGCTCGGTCGCCGCAGCCGGCGAGCTTCACGAAATTTCTGAAACCGGTTGGGGAACCCGGCCGCTTTGCCTCGGGTTCTCCGGGGAGGACCAACAACAAAATCGTGCTGCGATGCTGGGGACAATCCTTCTAATCATCCTGATTCTGCTGCTGATCGGCGCGCTGCCGACCTGGGGCTATAGCGGCGGATGGAGCTATTATCCGAGCGGCGGGCTCGGGCTCCTGGCGGTGGTCGTCATCGTCTTACTGGTGATCGGCCGCATATAGCAGCGGCGGGGCTCAGCCGGAAACCGCAACGCGGCGCAAAATATCGAGGCGCAGCGGCAGCTTGTCGCCAAGCCAGAGCGCGTGCCGCGTATGGTCGGCCAAGCTGTCGCCCGTGCTCGGATGAACCAGCACGTCGAGCCCGTCGCGGTTCAGCATCAGCCACGGCACCAGCCGCGGAAACTCCGCCGCGGCGAAGGCGACCTGATACATCGCGATCGGGTGCGGGCCGACGGGCTCGTCGTGCCAATTGCCGAGCCGGGATTCGAACCGCTCGCCAATGCCGCGCCGCAGCCGCTCGGCTTTGGCACGGGTCAGAGGGTCGTAATAGATATGGGCGTGGTAGCCCGTGATCCCGCCGGGATCGGCAAAGTCGTCAGCCATCGCTACCTCCAAGCTCGACCGGGTCTGTCGAAGCGCCGGACCCCAACGCCCGCTGCATCAGCACGATATCGACCCAGCCGCCGAATTTGAAGCCGAGCGCCGGCAAGACGCCGATCCGGGCAAAGCCGAGCACCCGGTGCAGCCCGATCGACGGCCATTGGTCGCTGCCGCCGATGACCGCGACCATCTGGCGGTAGCCCAAACCGGTGCAGCGCTCGATCAGCTCTGTGAGCAACGCCCGCCCAATCCCGCGACCGATTTCGGCGGCGTCGATATAGATCGAATCCTCGACCGTGAAGCGATAGGCCGAACGTGTGCGGTAGGGGCTGGCATAGGCATAGCCGACGACACGCCCCGCCGCCTCGCCGACGAGGTAAGGCAGCCCGCGCGCCAGGATCGCGCGCCGCCGCTGCGCGAGCTCCTCCGGCTCGGGCGGCACCTCCTCAAACGAGGCGACCCCGTGCAGCACGTGATGGCCGTAGATCGCGGCGATGCGCGCGAGGTCGCCGTCAGCCGAATCACGGATCGCAAAACCGCCGCCGCTCATCGCGCGGGCGCGGTTTCGATCGAACGAGTGGCCCCGCTCCGCTTTCCCGGCGAAGGCCGGGACCCACCCCGGCGTCGAGCACCACCTCGCCACCGTGGTTCGGGCGCGCGCGGCAACGCAGGCCTGCCGGTCCGTTGCATCGAGTGGCCGACGGGTGGATCCCGGCCTTCGCCGGGAAAGCGGAGGTCGTTGCGGCGGCGCTTCATCGGATCGACCGACCTGCTTTCTACCGCCGAGGATCCTAGATCACCCGGATCGGCTTGCCGTCGAGAAAGGCGGTGATGTTCTCGACGATCTGCGGATAGGAGCTGCGGTAGTTCTCCTCGGTCACATAGCCGATATGCGGGGTCAGGATCACGTTGGGTGCGGTGCGCAGCGGGTGGTCGAGCGGCAGCGGCTCCTTGTCGTAAACGTCGAGCCCGGCATAGGCGAGGCGGCCTCCTTTCAAGGCCGCGATGACCGCCTCGCTGTCGCAGATCGGCCCGCGCGAGGTGTTGACGAGGATCGCCGAGGGTTTCATCAGCCCGATCTCGCGCGCGCCGACGAGGCCGCGCGAGCGCGGGCTCAGCACCAGATGCACCGAGAGAATGTCCGAGCGGCGGAAGAGGTCGTCCTTCTCGACCCGTTCGACCCCCTGCTCGGCAGCCCGCTCGCCGGTCAGGTTCTGGCTCCACGCGATCGCCTTCATGCCAAAGGCGAGGCCGACGCGGGCGACAGCGCTGCCGAGCCGCCCGAGGCCCAGGAGGCCCAGGGTCTTGCCGGCGACGCGGTGGCCGATCCGGGTCTGCCAGCCGCCCTGCCGCATAAAGGCGTGGTCCTCGGCGATCCGCCGCACCGCACCGAGGATCAGCCCCCACGCCAATTCGGCGGTGTCCTCGTTGCCGCCGCCGGGTCCGCCGGTGCCGCAGACGGTTACCCCGCGATCCTTCAGCGCCGCCATGTCGAACGACGCGTTGCGCATGCCCGTCGTGATCAGCAATTTCAATTTCGGCAGCCGATCGACGACCGATTTTGGAAACGGCGTGCGCTCGCGCATCGCCGCCACCAATTCCGAATCGGCCAGCGCCCGCACCACCGCGTCCTCGTCGGCAAAGGCATGGCGCTCGACCGCGATCTCGACCGCTCGGCTTTTTACCGGCGTCCAGTCCGCCATGTTGAGGGCAACGCCTTGGTAATCATCGAGAATGCTGAGCCGCATCGTGCCTCCTCCTGGTTTTGGCCGTCTCCGGCTCAGTTCATTGCCTTCTGCAAGTTCGAGTCGAGTTTGTCGAGAAGCTGATCGTCGGTGGGCTGCCCTGGGCGGCCCCACCTGACGCCGCGTCAGAGAGCGGCGAGCGCAGCGTTCAGCGTCGCGCTCGGCCGCATCGCCGCCGATGTCTTAACCTGATCGGGCAGATAATAACCGCCCGTATCCACCGGCTTACCCTGCGCGGCGATCAGCTCAGCATTAATCTTGGCCTGGTTGGCCGTCAGCGCCTCCGCTAGCGGTTTGAAGCGAGCTGCCAGTGCCGGGCTGTTGTCCTGCGCGGCCAGCGCCTGTGCCCAATACAGCGCCAGGTAGAAATGGCTGCCACGATTATCCAGCTCGCCCATCTTCCGCGCAGGCGAACGGTTGTACTCGAGGATCTTGCCGTTGGCCTCATCGAGCGACTCGGCCAGAACCTGCACGTCCTTATTCCCACTTGTCTGCGCCAGATGTTCCAGCGAAGCGCCAAGCGCCAGGAACTCGCCCAGCGAATCCCAGCGCAGATAGCCTTCGTGCTGGAGCTGCTCCACATGCTTGGGCGCCGAACCGCCGGCCCCGGTCTCGAACAACCCGCCGCCCGCCAGCAGCGGAACGATCGACAGCATCTTGGCCGACGTGCCCAGCTCCATGATCGGGAAAAGATCGGTCAAGTAGTCGCGCAGCACATTGCCAGTGACGGAGATGGTGTCGAGCCCCTTGCGGATGCGATCGAGCGAAAACTTGATTGCCTCGACCGGCGCCAGGATGCGGATGTCGAGACCCGATGTGTCCTCGTTTTTCAGGTATGTCTCGACCTTGGCGATCAACTGCGCGTCGTGCGCGCGTTTGGCGTCGAGCCAGAACACCGCTGGGGTGCTGGTCAGGCGCGCGCGGCGCACCCCGAGCTTGACCCAGTCCCGGATCGGCGCGTCCTTGACCTGGCACATCCGGAAGATGTCACCGGTCTCGACCGGCTGTGACAACAGAACCGTGCCGTCATCGGCAACCACGCGCACCGTTCCGCCCGTGGCGACCTCAAACGTCTTGTCGTGCGAGCCATACTCCTCCGCTTGCTGCGCCATCAACCCAACGTTCGGCACAGAGCCCATCATCTTCGGGTCGAAGGCGCCATGCGCCTTGCAATCCTCGATGACGGCCTGGAACAGCGTCGCGTAGCAACGATCGGGGATCGCGGCGATCACGTCGTGCAATTTGCCGTCGGCGCCCCACATGCGCCCGGATTCACGAATCATCGCCGGCATCGATGCATCGATGATCACGTCGCTCGGCACGTGCAGATTGGTGATTCCCCGATCGGAATTGACCATGGCTAGGCCAGGCTGCTTCGCGTAGGTGGCTTGGATATCGGCCTTGATCGCCGCCTTTTCCGCCTCCGGCAATGTCTCGATCCGGGTCAGCATATCGGCCACGCCGTTGTCGGGATCAACGCCCAGGCGCGTCAGTGTGGCGCCATGCTTCTCGAACACATCGGCGAAGAACACGGAAACGCAATGACCGAACAGGATGGGATCAGAGATCTTCATCATGGTGGTCTTGACCTGCAGCGACAATAGGACGCCGTCCTTCTTCGCGGCGTCGAGCTGCGCGGCGAAGAAGGCGCGCAACGCCTTACGGTTCATCACCGACGCGTCGATGATCTCGCCGGTCTGAAGCGGCGTCTTCGCCTTCAGCACCGTGACCGCGCCATCGCTGCCGACTAACTCAATACGGGCATTGGTCGGCGCCGCGATGGTCGTCGCGACCTCCGAACCGTAGAAATCGCCGCCCGACATGTACGCCACGCGCGTTTTCGAGTCCTTGGTCCAGGCGCCCATCTTATGCGGATTGTTGCGCGCGTACTGCTTCACGGCGCCGGCGGCGCGGCGGTCGGAATTGCCCTCGCGCAGCACCGGATTGACGGCGCTGCCGAGCACCTTGCCGTAGCGGGCGCGGATTTCCTTATCCGCTGGCGTCGCGTCGCTGTCCGGATAGTTCGGCACGTCGTAGCCCTTGCTCTGCAACTCCTTGATTGCTTCCTTCAGCTGCGGGATCGAGGCGGAGATGTTGGGCAGCTTGATGATGTTGGCCTCGGGGCGCATCGCAAGTTGGCCTAGTTCAGCGAGGTCGTCGTTAATCTTTTGCGCTGGCGTCAGTTTGTCGGGGAAATTGGCGATGATGCGGCCAGCCAGCGAAATGTCCTTCAGCTTGATCTTCACGCCGGCTACCCCGACGAAGCCTTGGACGATCGGCAGAAGGGAAAACGTAGCAAGCCTAGGTGCCTCATCAACCTTTGTCCAAACGATTTCGAGATCTGACATGCTTGCACCTCCGTGCGCCGCTTTCGTTTCGGTTGAGTTGATCTATTGACGATTATGGCCTGTCTTGTCGCACTGACGTGAGGGGATCGCAGCACGCCATGCCGAGGTCGTAGTATTTCAGGGTCGGCTTCGAGATACGGCTAGATCAGCTTGTTTTTGATAAAGCTCCACATGATCCGCGCCATCTCGTCCCCGTCGAGCTCGACGACCGGGCGGGAGACCTTGATTTTTGCCATTGCTGAAATCCTCGGGAAGCGGCCGAAAGGGGGGCGCCGGCCGGGGCCGCCGCAGGCGCGCGAAGATAATCAGCGCGGCCTTGCGAGGCAAGCCGGGCGCCCGGCTTGTGTGTAGCTGACTGGTGATCTGTCCGGTTTTAGAACCGCTCGAAAGGGGGCGGGGGATGGTCCGGGCGGAAGTGTTGCAAGGGGTGCGACAGATGCGTTTCGAGGGATTGCTCGAGCGGCATGAGCGGGGCGAGCTGAGGCAGGAAGGAAGCGGCGGAGATGCTGGGGGTCTCGGAGCGGACGTTCCGGCGCCACGGGTCAAGCCCGTGGGCCGGAGGCCCACGGCGCGACCGGCTGCGCGATGAGGAGCCCGAGGGCTTGCGTGATCGCCGGATCGGCAAGCCGTCGGGCGGCGGCCGCGGAGATCCTGCGCATGCTGGGGCTGTACGAGGAGCGAGGGCTTCACGGTGAAGCACTTTCACGAGCAGCTCAAAAAGCGGCACGACTGCACGAATACCCCGACGGGCGCCTGGCGATCTTCCACGGCCCCCATCGGCTGGTCGGTTACGACCCCGCGGGAAATCCACTTGATGATGCTAAACTGGCGGCGTGACAAATCCACAGGCGCAACCACCACAGAAGCGGTCAATTGATGCGCTACAGACACCGGTCAACTTGACGCGTCAGCAACAGCAATCGGCCCGGGCGAAATCGCGGCTGTCATCAAATAGAAACAATTGTGCAATGCGACGGCGGGCGGCACGATAGCTTCGGTTCGACGGGAGCGGGTGCGGTGACGGATCTAGCGGCGGGACGGGCGAGCGGCGGGACGGCGGCGATCGAGCGGCGCACGCTGGCGGTCGCCTGCGGGGCGCACGCGCTGCACGACGGGTTCACCGACCTGCTTTATGTGCTGCTGCCGCTGTGGCAGGTCGAGTTCGGGCTCGGCTATGCCGCGGTCGGCATTCTGCGCGCGCTCTATGCCGGGTCGATGGCTGGGTTCCAGGTGCCGGCGGGAGCGCTCGCCGCGCGGGTCGGCGGACCGACCTTGCTGGCGCTCGGCACCGCGCTTGCCGGTGCCGGCTATCTCCTCGCCGGCATGAGCGGTGGCGTGGCGATGCTGATGGTGGCGCTCGTTGTCGGCGGGCTCGGCTCGAGCGTGCAGCACCCGATCGCGGCCGACCTCGTAGCCCGTGCTTTTTCCGGGCGGCGCTCTCGGACCGCCCTCGCCCGCTACAATTTTTCCGGCGACATCGGCAAGATGGCGGTGCCGGCGGCGACCGCCTGGCTCGTCGTGCTGATGCCCTGGCGCTCGGCGGCGCTGCTGCTGGGCGCGGCCGGGCTCGCCGCCGCCGCCGCGGTGCTGGTGCTGCGCCGCGGCCTCCCCGCGGAAACCGCCGCGCCGGCACATGTCGCCGCGACGCCCGCCGCAGCTGCTCCGACCGCCGGTCGCGGCTTTCCATTGCTGCTCGGCATCGGCGTCATCGACAGCGCGACGCGGATGGGGTTTTTGACCTTTCTGCCGTTTCTGCTGCGCAGCAAAGGGGCGGATGTGCCGATGATCGGCGTCGCGCTGACCCTGATCTTTGCCGGTGGTGCCACGGGAAAGCTCGTTTGCGGCTGGCTCGGCGCCCGGATCGGCGTGATGCCGGCAGTATGGCTGACCGAGGGGATGACCGCGGCCGGCATCCTGCTGCTGCTGCCGCTGCCGCTGACCGCGGCGCTGGCCGTCTTGCCGCTGATCGGGGTCGCGCTCAACGGCACCTCCTCGGTGCTCTACGGCACCGTCCCCGAGCTCGTCGCACCCGAGCGCCGCGCCCGAGCTTTCGGTATCTTCTACACCGGGACGATCGGGGCTGGCGCATTGGCCCCGGCGGTCTACGGGCTGGCGAGCGACGCGGTCGGCGTGCCGCGCATGATGATGCTGGTCGCGGCCGTCGTGCTTCTGACCTTGCCGCTTTCCTGGGCCTTGCGCCCGGTCTTGCAACACCTCTCGACGGCGACCGGTCCGGCGGCGACCGATCCGGCATAGTCTCGGCCGCGCCATCGCCGGTGACGGCGCGGGCAGACCGCGCTATGCTGATGCCGTTGCGTCGCGTGCCATGCTCGGGTGAGATCATGATCGGGCCTCCGGGATTGCCGAAATTCGGGCGCCGAGTGTTTTCTTTTGCCGCGTCGAAACCGGCCCGATCGCGATCTCAGCACAGCGCCTGGAAATGGTTGACCGGCTTGTACATCGCCGGAATCCTCGCGCATTTCAGCCATCACATGGTCGCGGTGCCGCCGACGCCGGGCGACCCGGCGCTGTTCGAGGCGCTGACCAGCGCGCCCGTCAGCCTCGCTTGGCCGGCCGATTTGATCGGGACCCTGATCGCCCGCACCTGACGGCGCCGCTCACGGCTTGAGCCGGCGGTTCCTTGCCCGCAGCATGCGGTACCAGAACGCCATCACCGCGAGCACAGCGAGACCGCCGACCAGGAGATAGGGCGCCAAGCCGGAAGCGCTGGCTTGCTGCTTGCCGCCGACGCGGATCATGATTCGGGCGATCTGATCGCGGGTGCGCGCCTCGGCGCTCCACATGCCGTCGCGGTCTGCTTCGAACACAAACTTGCCGTCGGCCCCGGTGCGACCCGTCTGCACCGGATCGCGCCGGTCGCCGGGGGCGAAGATTCGCACCTCGGCATTGGCCATCGGCTTGCCGTCGGGCGTCGCGAACTGCGCGGTCACCTCGTGCGTGGCAAAGAGATCGAGAGCGGCGGCGGGTGCCGCGGCGAGCAGCACCGCCATTGCCGCCGCCAACAGCATCTCCAGGAAGACAAGCATTCGCATGCGATGTAGATGGCGCGCCGGGTCCCGCGCGCCAGCCCGCTTGCCGGGTGCCGGTTGCCGTGACACAAAGCCTCGCGGGGGAGGGCGAATGCCGGATTTCGCGATCGAGCGGCGCTGCCGCGGCATGGTCTGCGGCATCGACGAGGTGGGGCGCGGCCCGCTGGCCGGCCCGGTCGTCGCCGCCGCGGTGGTGCTCGACCCGCGCCGTTTCCCGAAAATGCTGCGCGCCCGGCTTGACGATTCGAAGGCGCTGACCGCCGAAGAGCGCGAATTCTGCTGCCGGGCGCTGTGGCGTTGCGTCGAGCGGGGCGCGGCCCACATCGCCGTTTCCGCGGCGAGCGTGCGCGAAATCGACAGCATCAACATTCTGCGCGCCGCCCTCCTGGCAATGGCGCGTGCCGTCGCCGGGCTCGGGGTCCGGCCCGATATCGCTCTGGTCGATGGCACCATCGCTCCGCCGGTCGACTGCGCCGTCCGCACCGTGATCGGCGGCGATGCGTTGAGCTTTTCGATCGCCGCGGCCTCGGTCGTCGCCAAGGTGACACGCGACCGGATCATGCGCGATCTGGCGCCGCGCTATCCCGGCTATGGCTGGGCGACCAATGTCGGCTATGCCACGCCGGAGCATGGCGCCGCGCTGCGCCGGCTCGGACCGACCCGGCATCACCGCCGCTCTTTTGCACCGGTGCGCATCGCTCTCGAAAGCGAATTGCCGCTGTTCGCGCCGGCTGCGCCGGAGGCGGCGGCGAGCGCCGATACGGCGTGACGCACGACTTTTTTCATCAGCGTCGGCAGCGCGTGCTCGCCGAGCCGGTCGATCGCGCTCCAGATCCCCTCGGCGGTGCCGGCTTCCCCGGCGGCAACCGCCAGCTCCAGGCGGAAATGCGTAAAGCCGTGCTGCACGCTCTCGGGCAGCAATGTCCACGCCGCCGCCGCGGGCGCCGACGCGAGCGCCTCGGCCAAGGTCCAGGGCTCGGACCGCCATGGGGTGGACGGGACCTCGATCATGCCGCCGAGGAGGCCGTGCTCCGGGCGGCGGCGCAGCAGCACCGCACCATCCGGCCGAATGAGCCAAAAGGCGACGCCGTAGCGCCGTGGCCTCTCCGGCTTCTCGTCACGCGCCGGCAGAGTGTCGGCAATCCCGGCGGCACGGGCGGCGCATGCGCCGCGCCACGGGCACAGCACGCAGCGCGGCCGCTGTGGCGTGCACAGCATCGCTCCCAAATCCATCATCGCCTGGGCGAAATCGCCGGGCCGCTCGGCCGGCACCAAGCCCGCAGCGAGCATTCGCAGCTGCGGCTTCAACGCGGAGAGCGGCTTGTCCAAGGCATAGATCCGGGCGACGACGCGTTCGACATTGCCGTCGACTGCGGCCTCGGGCCGGTCGAAAGCGATCGCCGCAATCGCCGCGGCGGTATAGTCGCCGATGCCGGGGAGAGCCCGCAGCGCCGCCCGCGTCCCCGGGAAAGCGCCGCCGTGCCGCTCGGCGACGGCGCGGGCGCAGGCATGGAGGTTGCGGGCGCGGGCGTAATAGCCGAGCCCCTGCCACAATTGCAAAACCTCGTCGAGCGATGCCGCGGCGAGTGCCGAGACATCGGGCCAACGCGCCACGAATTGGTCAAAATAGGGGCGAACCGTCGCCACCGTGGTCTGTTGCAGCATGATTTCGCTGAGCCAGACGCGGTAGGGGTCGGCGCGGGCGCCCGGCGGCACGCGCCATGGCAGGTCGCGGCGGTGGCGATCGTACCAGGCGAGGAGCGCGTCGGGGCTCGGCTCGGACAGGGAAGAATCGATTCGGGACAAACGCAGGGCCATGGCGGCAAAAGAGCGACTGTCGAGCCTAGCGCAGCCCGGCGCCGATGACATCTGCCAAAGGGTCCGGGGGCTCCACGCCGTCGGTGTCGCGGTCGCGAAGCTTGCCGCGCCCATCCTTAAAAAGCGCGGCGGCGGCGTCCTGGTTCGACTCAAATTCGAATGGGCAACCATTGTCGGCGCAGAATGGGCGGCCTCGACCTGGCCGGCGGCGCTCGCCCGCGGCGGCGTCCTCAAGCTCCACTGCGCACCCGCCGTCGCCCTCGAGCTGCAGCACCGCGCCCCGCTGTTGATCGCGCGGCTCAACCGGTTTTTTGGTCGTGAGGCGGTAACCCGTCTTTCGATCGTGCAAGCGCTGCCGCCACCCGCCGCCAGCGCCCGCGGCCCCTTGGCGGCTCCGGTCTCTGCGGCCCCGGTCTCTGCGGCCGAGGCGGCGTCCCTCGACCGGCAGGTCGCCGGCATCGGGGACCCGGAGCTGCGCGCCGCGCTTTCTCGGCTCGGCCGCGCCGTCATCACCGCCAAGGCCGCCATCACCGCCAAGGGTTGAGCGTTGCGCTTGCGCGCTGGATTCGTTAGCGTCAACATCTTGTAGCAAGGAATGCTCGATGCCGAAGATTTGGTTCGTCCTCTGTTGTATTCTGGCTTCCGCCACGGTGCCGCTGCGTTGGGCCGGGGCGGCGCCGCCGGGGGAGATGCCGGGCGCGGCGAACCAGCTTCTCAACGTCACCAAAGACGACCGGGTGCTCGGCAAGCCGAATGCCCCGATTACGATCGTCGAATACGCCTCGATGTCGTGCCCGCATTGCGCCCATTTCACCGACGAGGTGCTCCCCGGGCTGAAAAAGAAATGGATCGACACCGGCAAGATGAAGCTGGTGCTGCGCGACTTCCCGCTCGACGAGGTGGCGCTCAAGGCTTCAATGATCGCCCGCTGCGCGCCGCCCGACCGGTTCTATGCTTTTGTCGACACCATGTTTGCGACCCAGGAGAAATGGGTCACCGAGAGCGATCCCCAGGCGGCGCTCGCACGCCTCGCCAAGCTCGGCGGCATGAGCCAGGACGAGATCGACGCATGCCTCAAAAACAGCGCGCTCGAAAACAAGATTGTCGAAGGCCGGCTCGTCGCTTCGAAAGACCTCGACGTCAACGCCACCCCGACCTTCTTCATCAACGGCACCAAATTCACCGGCGCGCCGACCGAGGAGGCGTTCGACAAAGCGCTGACGGGCCTCGCACCAAAATCGTAACCCTCTGCTCGGGCCCGGAATGCGGATCGATCGGCTGCGCCTCGTCGGGTTCAAATCCTTCGCCGACGCGGCCGAGCTGACGATTGCGCCGGGCCTGACCGGGATCGTCGGGCCGAACGGCTGCGGCAAGTCGAACCTGGTCGACGCGCTGCGCTGGGCGATGGGCGAAGCGTCCGCCCGCAAGCTGCGCGGCGGCGAGATGGACGATGTGATCTTTGCCGGCGCGGCCGGCCGCCCGGCACGCAACATCGCCGAAGCTGCCCTCGCCATCGACAACAGCGAGCGCACGGCGCCCGCCGCCTTCAACGATCGCGGCGAGATCGAGATCGTTCGCCGGATCGAGCGCGGCGGCGGCTCGGCCTATCGTCTGAACGGCCGCGAGGTGCGCGCCCGCGATGTGCAGGTGCTGCTCGCCGATGCCGGCGCCGGCGGGCATTCCGGGGCGATCGTCAGCCAGGGACGTGTCGGCGCATTGATCGACGCCAAGCCCGTCGAGCGGCGCCAGCTCCTCGAAGAAGCTGCCGGCGTCAGCGGGCTGCAATTGCGCCGCCGGGAGACCGAATCGAGGCTGCGCTCGGCGGAGGACAACCTGGCGCGGCTCGACGATGTGATCGCGACCTTGGCGGCGCAGCTTTCGGGTCTCGAAAAGCAGGCGCGGCGCGCCCGCCGCTATCGCCGCCTCGCCGAGCAAATCCGGCAGGCCGAGGCGCTGCTGCTCCATGCGCGCTGGTGTGCCGCGTCGGCCGAGGCGGAGGCAGCCGCAGCCGAGCACGCCATCGCTCAGCGTGCGGCAGCCGAAGCGGCCGAGCACGCCGCCGCCGGGCACGCCCGCCGCGCCGCCGCCGAAGCGCTGGTCCCGCCATTGCGGCTGGCCGAGAGCGAAGCAGCCGGCGAGTTGCAAAGACTGAGCCGAACGCGTGAAGCGCTCGAGCAGGAATTGCAGCGGCTGACCGCCTCGCGCGGCGAAGCCGAGCGACGCCGCGCCGAGCTCGCCGCCGATTTCGACCGCGAAGAAGCCGCGCTGGCCGAAGCCGTCGCGGCGCTCGACCGATTGTCGCAGGAACGGCGCAATCTGGAGGCCGCCGCCGCGGCAGACATCCCGGCCCGCCGGGATGCAGAGGCGCGGCGGCGCGACGCGACGGCGCGGCTCGCGCTGGCCGAAGCCGAATTGCAGAGCGCGACTGCGGAGGAAGCCCAAAGCACCGCCCGGCGCAATGTCCTCGAACGACGCAGGAAGGAGCTCGCAGAAGGAACCGGCCGGCTCGAAAGACGCTGGGCCGAAGGTGAAGCTCAGCGCGCGGCTCTCGCCGGCGGATTGGCGGCGCCCGAGGCCGTTGTCGCCGCCGCCGCGGCGCTGGCCGAAGCCGAGCGCCGGGTTGAGGCCGGTCATGTCGCGGTCGAGGAGGCCGAGCGCCGGCTGGGCGACTGTCGGATGCAAGAGGCGGCGGCGATCGAGGCGGTGCGCGAGGTCGAGGCGCGGCTCGCCCGCTTGCAGCCCGAGGCCGCGGCGATCGAGGCGCTGCTCGCAGCGCCGGTCGGCGAAGCGAGCGGCCAGCCCATTCTGGCCGCGCTGCGGGTCACGGCCGGTTTCGAGGCCGCGATCGGGGCTGCGTTCGAGGACGAATTGTCGGCCCCGGTTGCCGCGCCGGCCGCTGCTGGCGCGCCGCCGCGCTTCTGGGTCGATCTGCCACCCCTCGATCGCGGTGCATCTTTACCGGAAGGCGCGCATCCGCTGGCCGCGGCCGTCGCCGCTCCCGCTACGCTTTGCCGAAGCCTGGCTCAAGCCGGCTGGGTCGAAGACGCCGAAGCGGGGCGCCGCCTGCAAGCTTGCTTAAGGCCCGGCCAGCGGCTCGTCGATCGCGAGGGGCGGATGTGGCGGTGGGACGGCTTCACCCGATTTGCCCCCGGCCCTTCGATCGCAGCCCAGCATTTTCGACACAAGAACCGGCTCGCGCTGCTGTCGAGCGAAATTTCCGATGCGGCAAAAGAGCATCGCCCGCGTTGCACGGCGCTCGCCGCCGCAACCGCCGACCGCAGCCGCGCCGCCGAAGCGGAGGGGTCGGCCCGCTCCGGGCTGCGTGCCGCCGAAGCTGCGCTCACCGGTGCGCGTGCCGCCCAATCGGCGCTCGCGCAGCAAAATCTGGCGGCGGAAACCCGTCTCTCCGGGCTGGCCGACACACTCGACCGGCTGGCCGCCGAGCTGACCGAGGCGCTGGATCAGGCGGCTGAAGCCGCGCATGAGCTGCAACAATTGCCATTGCCTCAGCCGGTGCGGGCAATGCTCGATAGCGCGCGCGCCGCAGCCGGCGAAATGCGGCGGCTGGATGCCGAGGCGCGGGCCGCGGTCGAGCGCCTCGCCCGCCGGGCCGAAGCGCGCGGGGCGAGACTGGCGGCGATTGCCGAAGAAGAGCGCTCGTGGCGCCGGCATGCAGACGGCGCCGGCAGCCAGCGCGCGTCACTCGCCGAGCGGCGGCGGCTGCTCGACGAGGAAGCTGAGGCGCGGCGGCGCCGGCTCGCCGAGATCGCCCGCGACAGCGAAGCCTCGGGGCCAGCCGTCGCAACTGCTGCCGCCGCGCACCGGCACGCCGCCGATGCGCTGGCGCGAGCCGAGGCGGCGCTGCGCCGGGCGACCGAGAATGCGCGCGCGGCCGAAGAGGCGCTGGGTGAGCTGAAGCTGCGCTGCGCCCGGCTGGAAGCGTTGCGCGACGGCGCCCGCGATGCGGCAACGCGGCTCGCCCGCGAGATTGGCGAGCGGGTCGGCGTAGAGCCCGTGGCGTTGGCCGAGCTGGCGGGTCTTGCCGCCGATACGCCGCCCGCCGATCCGGCCGAGGCGGCGGCGCGGCTCGACCGGCTGCGCCGCGAGCGCGATGCGATCGGCCCGGTCAATCTCGTCGCCGAGAGCGAGGCCGCGGAAATCGGCGCGCGTGTCGATGAGCTGCGGCGCGAGCGGACGGAAATGACAGAGGCAATCGCCCGCTTGCGGCGCGGCATGGCGAGCCTCGACCGCGATGCGCGGCAGCGTCTCGGCGCAGCCTTTGAGCGCGTCAACCGGCATTTCGCCGATCTCTTTGCGCGCCTCTTTGGCGGCGGCCGCGCACGGCTCGCGCTGACCGAGGATGCCGACCCGCTCGCTGCGGGCCTCGAAATCATGGCGAACCCTGGCGGCAAGCGGCTGCAGGCGCTGTCGTTGTTGTCGGGCGGCGAGCAGGCGCTGACGGCGCTGGCGCTGATCTTTGCGGTGTTTCTGACCAGCCCGGCGCCGGTCTGCGTGCTCGACGAGGTCGATGCCCCGCTCGACGACGCCAATGTCGAGCGCCTGTGCGCGCTCGTCGCCGAGATTGCCGAGGAAACCGGCACCCGCTTTCTGGTGGTCACCCATCACCGCATCACGATGGCCCGCGCCGACCGCCTCTTTGGCGTGACGATGGCCGAGCCCGGCGTGTCGCAGCTCGTCTCGGTCGACCTCGCCCGCGCCGTCCGCCTCCGGCAAAGCGCGTAGCACCGCTCAGCCGGCGAGCGCCACCGGCTCGAGCAGCGAGGGGTCGTTGTTTTTGACGTTGCCGACGCGCTTGGAGACCGGCCATGCCGCCATCTTCTCGGCCGGGTAGGGCGCCAGCAGCGCCTTGAGCTTATCGGGGTCGGCCGTTGCTTCGCCGAGCCATAGCGGCCAAGCCTCGGGGTCGAGAATGACCGGCATGCGGTCGTGCAGCGGCGCCAGGAGCGCGTTCGGCGTCGTCGTCACGATGGTAAAGCTGCGCAGCCTTTCGCCCGCGGGTGAGCGCCAATTATCCCACAGCCCGGCCATCGCCATCAGCCGCCGGTCGGAGAGCGCCACCGCATAGGGCTGGCGCTCGTTGCCGATTTTTTGCCATTCGTAAAAGCTGTCGAGCGGGACGAGGCAGCGGCGGCGCTGGAACGGCTCGCGAAAGGCAGGGCGGGTGTCGATCCCCTCGGCTTTGGCGTTGATCGTCGAATAGCCGATCTTGATGTCCTTCGACCAATACGGCACCAGCCCCCAGCGCATCAGGTCGAGGCTGCGTTCGCCCGCCCGCGCGTCATAGCGCACGATCGGCAGGCTGTCGGTCGGCGCCACGTTCCAGCTGGCGGCGAAATTCGGGCTCGGCCGCTCCGGCGGGACCGAAAAGACCAGCTTGATCTCGCTGACATCGGATGACAGCCGCGCCCGCCCGCACATGGCCGCCAAATTGCCCGGCCGCGCGGCGCCGCGCAATAAGAGAGGACGTTCGGCCCACCCTTCACCACAGGGATGGGTTTGGCTATCGTCGTCCGGCGAAATTCGGGGAGCAGAAATGACGACGGCGGAAGACACTTACGACTTTATCGTGACCGGGGCCGGCTCGGCGGGCTGCGCGGTAGCCGGGCGACTCAGCGAATCCGGGCGCTGGCGGGTGCTGCTGCTGGAGGCAGGGGGGCGCGACAGCAACCCGTGGATCCATATCCCGCTCGGCTACACCAAGACCTACACCGATCCAAGGGTCAATTGGATGTTCGAGACCGAGCCCGAGAAGGAGCTGAACGGCCGCACCCTCTATCAGCCGCGCGGCAAGGTCCTGGGCGGCACCAGCTCGATCAACGGCATGGTCTATATGCGCGGCACGCCCACCGATTACGACGGCTGGCGCCAGCGCGGCTGCGAAGGCTGGGATTGGGACAGCGTGCTGCCGTTCTTCAAAAAGGCCGAAGACCAGGAGCGCGGCGCCGACGATTTTCATGGCTCGGGCGGGCCGCTTCGGGTGTCGAACCCGGTGCGTTCGCCGTTGGGCGACGCGATGGTCGCCGCCGCGATCGAGGCCGGCATTCCGGCCAACCCCGATTTCAACGGCGCGCGCCAGGAAGGGGTCGGCTATTACCAGACGACGACGAGCCGGCGCCGGCGCTGGAGCTCGGCCAAGGCCTACCTCGGCCCGGCACGCGGGCGGCGCAACCTGACCGTCGCGACCAACGCGCACGCCACCCGCATCCTCATCGAGGACGGTCGAGCCGCAGGGGTCGAATACCGCACCCCCGCCGGTCTGCAGCGAGCCTTTGCCAGGGGCGAGGTCGTGGTTTCAGGCGGGGTCTACGGGTCGCCGCAGCTGCTGCAGCTTTCCGGCCTCGGCCCCGCCGATTTGCTGCGCAATTTGAGCATCGAGGTGGTGCGCGACATGCCCGGCGTCGGCGCGCATTTGCACGACCATTTCAACACCTATCTCGTTTGGCGCTGCTCGCAGCCGGTCACGATCAACGATCTGGCGATGAGCGCGACCCGCAAGGTCCAGGCCGCCGTGCAATACGCGGTCAGCCGGTCGGGCCATTTGTCGAATGCCGGGATTTATGCCGGCGCCTTTGTCAAAAGCGACCCGCGGCTCGAAGAGCCCGACCTGCAGATCAACATGTTCGGCTGGAGCGCCATGGAGCGGCTGCGCACCGGGATCAAGCCGCACCCGTTTTCGGCCTTTACGCTGAGCCCGGTGCATCTGCGCCCCGAAGGCCGCGGCTGGGTGCGGATCAAGAGCCCGGACCCCGCCGCAGCGCCGGCGATCCGCTTTAATTTTCTCGCCAGCGACTATGATTTCCAGGCGCTGATCTACGGCGCGCGGCTCAGCCGCAAAATCGTGGCGCAGCCGGCGCTGAAGCCCTATGTCGTCGAGGAGGTGATACCGGGGATTGCGGTCGACAGCGATGCACAGATGATCGAAGAGATCCGCGCGCGCGGCGTCTCCAATCTGCACCCGGTCGGCACCTGCCGCATGGGGCGCGAGATCGACGCGGTGGTCGATCCGCGGCTCAGGGTCCACGGCATCGAGCGGCTGCGCGTCGCCGACGCCTCGATCATGCCGCAGGTCCCGGCCGGCAACACCAACGCGCCCTCGATCATGATCGGCGAAAAATGCGCCGCCATGATCCTCGAAGACGCCCGCGCGGCGTGACTGTCACAATACCAGATGGGTTTAGGTGACGAGGACCAGATGGGTTTAGGTGACGAGGACCAGCTGGGTTTGGGTGACGAGGGCCAGCAGCCTTCCCTCCGGTGCCGTGATGCGGGTTTGCCACACCATCGTGCGGCGTCCGCGATGCACCGGGGTGGCTTCGCCGAGGATTTCGATCCCGACCGGCGCGGCAGCCACAAAATTGGTCTTGCTCTCGATCGTCGTCGTGCCGGCGCCCTCGGGCAGGTTGAGGATCGTGCCGGCGGCGCCGAGCGTGTCGGCGAAAGCCATGACGGCGCCGCCGTGCAGCACAGCCGGGCGCGTGCACAAATCGTCGCGCACCCGCATTCGGGCGACGATTTTGTCGGCCGCGGCGCTGACGAACTCGATGCCGAGCAATGCCGCGAAAGGCAGCATCTCGCGGTTGAGGCGGGCGAGCATATCCATATCGAGCCTCCCGGCCGAAGACCGGCCGCATGACCGACGGCGACGATCATGGTAAGGCGACGATGTGGCTAGAGCATGGTAACGCCACGATCCGCGGCTGGGGCATGGTAATGCCACGATCCTCGGGCTAAGGTCAGCGCCGCAATGTGGCTTTGGCCGCACAACGTGTCGACAAAGGAAGCTGCGCGTGCAGAGATTGGCGATTGGGGCCCTGATGATCGTGCTCGCCGCTCCTTGCGGCGCGGCGGCTCAGCAGCAACAGCAATCCAGCAAGGATTCTGTCTACGAAGAGCTGAACCTGTTCGACGAAGCATTCGAGCGAGTGCGCCAGGATTCGGTCGATCCGGTGACCGACACCAAGCTCGTCGGAGCGGCGATCGCCGGGATGCTGTCCGGTCTCGACCCGCATGCCGCTTACCTCGATGCGGCGGCGCTCAAGGCGCAGAAGGGCTCGGGCGGCAGCGAGGAGCCCGGGATCGGGGTGGTGGTCACGATCGTCAACGGCGAGCCCAAGGTGATCTCGCCGCGCGACGGCTCGCCGGCGGCGGAGGCTGGGATCAAGCCGGGGGATTTGATCTTCAGCATCGACAAGCAGCCGACCTATGAATTGAGCCTTGCCGAAATCGAGCAGAAATTGCGGGGACCGGCGGGCAGCAGCGTGGCGCTGGTGCTGCGCCGCGGCAACGGTGGCCCGATCCGGCTCACATTGAAGCGTGCGCCGCTCCCCGCGCAGACGGTCGCCGCGCGCGTTATCGACGGCAATCTCGGCTATCTGCGCGTCGCCGGCTTCGACAGCGGGACCCAGCCCGCGCTTGCCGCCGCCGTGCAGCAGCTGCGCGACCGGACGGGCGGCAAGCTCGCCGGCCTCGTGCTCGATTTGCGCAATGATCCGGGCGGCGATTTTTCCGCCGCGGTCGCGGTCGCCGACGCCTTTCTCGACAAGGGCGACGTCGCCGTGATCAAGGGCCGCAAGCCCGGCAGCGTCAAGCACATCAGCGCCACTCCGGGCGATCTCGCCAAGGCGCTGCCGATCGTCGTCCTCGTCAATGGCGGCACTGCGCACGAGGCCGAGCTCGTCGCCGGCGCGTTGCAGGACAACCACCGCGCGATTTTGCTCGGCACCAAGACGTTTGGCGAAAGCGCCATCGAGAGCCTGATACCGCTCGGCAGCGGCGGGGCGGTCCGCCTCACAACCAGCCGGTTCACGACCCCGAATGGCCGCGAGATCGACGGCAAGGGCCTCGAGCCCGACCTGACCGTAACCCCGCTCAAGCTGCAAAAGCTGGCGCAAGAAGAGGTCTTGCACGAGGCCGATTTGCCCGGCGCCTTGAAAAATCCCGACCAGCCCGTCCCCGGCACGGCCGCCAATCCCGGCGCCAAGCCGGCCCCGGCCGGGGCGCCGCCGGGGGCAACCGCGACCCCGCCGCCCAAGACTGCGCCCTCGGTCGCGACCGGCGAAATCGGCGGCGCGGGCGACGAGCAGCTGACCCAGGCGCTCGACGTGCTGCGCGGGCTCGCCGTGTTCAACCGCCGCGCCTCCGGCTAGCCCAGCGGCCGAACAGCAGGACACCCGTGCCGGCCATCGATTGACTTGGCTGACCGGCCGGCCGATCGTGAGGCCGTGACACCGCCCGGCTTCGACACCCATTCTTCGGTCAAGACTTTGACCGCTGCCGGCATGTCCGAGGCCGAGGCGGAAGCGGTTACCGAGCTGCTCAAGCTTGCCCGCGACGCGGATTTCGGCGCGATGGCGACCAAAGCCGACCTCCAGCGCGAGATCGCCGAGCTTCGGGCCGACCTCCAGCGCGAGATCGCCGAGCTTCGGGCCGACCTCCAGCGCGAGATCGCGGAACTGCGAGGCGACCTTCAGCGAGACATCGCGGAGAGCAAAGCCGACATCCTGAAATGGGTATTCGGCATGATCGCCGGCGCCGTCCTGATCAACATCATGGCGATTGTCGGCGCGATGCTGGCGGTGGTCCGGATCCTCGGCCACTGATCAGCTGGCTTTCCACTAGCGGAGGAGAAGGCCTGCGATGAAGGTCGGCTTGTTCGTCAACACGCAGTTTCCGGAGAGCGTCGACCTCGCCGCGCGCGTGCCGGAAATGGTGGCGCAGCTGCGGGCGGCGCGCGAGGCCGGCTTCGCCTCGTTGTGGTTCCCGCATCACTGGCTGACGCAGCCGATGCAGATGCTGCAGATCACCCCGGTCATGGCTTATCTCGCGGCGCATGCCGAGGGCATGACGATCGGGCCCAACATTCTGATCCTGCCGCCGCTCAACCCGGTGCATGTCGCCGAGGAAGCCGCCACCTTCGACGTGCTGACCGGCGGCAACTATGTCCTCGGCCTCGGGCTCGGCTACCGGCAGCCGGAATTCGACGCCTTTGGCATCCCGCTCGCCGAGCGCGCGCCGCGGTTTAACGAGAGCATTGCCCTGATGCGCCGGCTGTGGACCGAGGACCGGGTCACCCACCGCGGCCGCTTTTACACGGTCAACGATGCCGGCCTCGGGGCCAGGCCGGTGCGCCCCGGCGGCCCGCCGCTCTATATTGCCGGCCAGGCCGCGGTGTCGGTCCGGCGCGCAGCACGGATCGGCGACGCCTGGCTGATCGTCAACAGCGGCGGTCTCGGCGTCGTCGAGCCGCTGATGCAGACCTACCGTGCGGCGTTGATAGAGCACGGCCGCACCGCAATCGAATTTCCGATCACCGTCGAATGCTATGTCGGCGACCGCCATGCGACGGCGCTCGAGGAATGCCGCGGGCCGCTCGAATACAAGTACAACGCCTACGCCGCCTGGGGATTGCAGGACCGCACCTTCCCCGATTTCGCGGATTTTGCGCGCGACCGCTTTATCATCGGCGACAAGGTCTCAGTCAAGGAAGAGATCGCGCGCTACCGCGAGCTCCTCGGCGTCGATCATTTCATCATGCGCTGCCAATGGCCGGGCCTGCCGCAGGAGCGGGTGCTGAGCTCGATCCGCCGCCTCGGCGAGATTTTCGCAGCATAGTTTGGCTCGGCCCGGCCGGTGGCCTCCCGGTTCGGCGCCGCTTCGCCGGTGCCGCAGGCCGGGCTCAGTGCGCCTCGTCCCAGCTTTGGGCCCAGCCGGTTTCGACGACCAGCGGCACGCTCAATTCGCAATGCGGCCGGCACGCGTCCTCCATAACCGTCTTCACAATCGCGGCGGTCGCCCGAGCCTCGCTCTCCGCCACTTCGAACAGCAATTCGTCGTGCACCTGCAGCAGCATCCGGGCGCGCAGCCCGGCATCGGCGAGCGCCGCCGGGACACGCGCCATCGCGCGCTTGATGATGTCGGCGGCCGAGCCTTGCAACGGCGCGTTGATCGCCTGCCGCTCGGCCCCGGCGCGGCGCATCGGATGGGCGTCGCGGATGCCCGGGATCCAGCATTTGCGGCCAAAGATCGTCTCGACATAGCCGGTGCTGCGGCACTCCGCCTTGGTCCGCTCCATATAGCCGCGGATCGCCGGGAAGCGCTCGAAATAGGCGCGGATATAGGCCGCCGCCTCGGCCTGCGGCACGCCGATCTGGGCGCCGAGGCCGAAGGCGCTGATGCCGTAGATGATGCCGAAATTGATCGCCTTGGCGCGGCGCCTGGTGGCGCCGTCCATGATTGCGAGCGGCACGCCGAACACCTCGCTCGCGGTCAGCGCGTGAATGTCGACGCCATCGTGAAACGCCTGCCTGAGCTCGGGCACGTCGGCGACATGGGCGGCGAGCCGCAATTCGATCTGGCTGTAATCGGCCGACAGCAGCACATGACCCGCTTCGGCGACAAAGGCGCGACGGATGCGCCGCCCCTCCTCGGTGCGGATCGGGATGTTCTGGAGATTGGGGTTGTTTGACGAAAAGCGCCCGGTCGCCGCGACGGCGAGCGCGTAGGAGGTGTGCACGCGCCCGGTCTCGGCGTCGATTTCTTCCGCCAGCGCGTCGGCATAGGTCGATTTCAATTTGGTCAGCTGGCGCCATTCCAGCACCTGGGCCGGCACCGGATGCAGCGGCGCCAATTCTTCGAGGATCGAGGCGTCGGTGCCATAGGCCCCGGTCTTGCCCTTCTTGCCGCCGGGGAGGCCGAGCTTTTCGAACAGCACGTCGCCCAATTGCTTGGTCGAGCCGATATTGAAGACGTTGCCGATCGCGGCAAAAATCGATTGCTCGAGCTCGGCGATCCGGGTTTCGAAGGTGCTGGACAATTCGGCGAGAGCGGCGCGGTCGACCTTGATCCCGGCATTTTCCATCGCGGCAACGACGGTCGGCAGCGGCCGTTCGATCGTCTCGTAGAACGCGGTCATCCGCTCGCGCACCAGCCGCGCCTTCAGCAGCATGTGCAGCCGCAACACCGCATCGGCGCGCTCGGCGGCGAAATCGCGGGCGCGCTCCGGCGACACCTCGGCAAAGGCAACGAGGCTCTTGCCGGTGCCGACGAGCTCCTTCGCCGGGGTCAGCGTGTAATCGAACGAGCGCTGGACCAGCGCTTCGATGTCGTGGTCGAACCTGCCGCCGTCGAGCACATAGGACAGCAGCATCGTGCAGTCATAAGGCGCCAACGCCACGCGCCAGCGCGACAAGAGGTGCGCCGCGGCTTTGATGTCGTGCCCGATCTTGAGCACGCCCGGATCGGCCAAAAGGGGCCGCAGCTTGTCGAGGACAACGGAGGGTGAGAGCCCTTCCCCGCCGAGCGCTTTCTCCCTCTCCCCGTCGGGGGCGAGGGCCGGGGTGAGGGGGCGATTGCCACTGGCCATCAGAGGGAGCTCTTCTCCCCTCACCCTGCCTTCTCCCCCCGACGGGGGGAGAGGATCCCGGAGGGCCGGGTGATGGCCGAGCGGGACATAGGCGGCCATCCCCGGCGCCAATGCCAGCGCGATCCCGGCGAGCGCCGGCCGCGCCCCGGCAACCGCGCTCGGCGCCGGCCAGATCGCGACCGCGCCGGCCTCGTAGGCCGCTTCGATCCAGCGGTCGAGCCCTTCGCGCGTGTCGATCAGCGCGTAGCTTTTCGCCGCGGTGAACGGCGGGATCTCCGGGATGACCGGCTCGATCGGCCCGGCCGGCGCCGGTGCGGTGATCTCGAGGCGGCGCTCGATGCGCGACTTGAGCGCGCGCAGCTCCATTGCATCGAGAAACGGGAACAGTTTTGCCGGGTCGTAGGGCTTGATTCTGAGCGCGGACAGCGGGCAAAGGAGCGGCGCGTCGTCGTCGAGCTTGACCAGCACCTTGGAGAGGCGCGCCTTGGCCTCGTTCTCGATCAGCGCCTGGCGGCGCTTTGGCTGCTTGATGTCCGCGGCATGGTCGAGCAGGGTTTCGAGGTCGCCATAAGCGTTGATCAGCTCGGCCGCGGTCTTGACCCCGATCCCCGGCACCCCCGGCACATTGTCGACGCTGTCGCCGCACAAGGCTTGAACATCGATGACCTTGTCCGGTCCGACCCCGAATTTCTCGCGCACCTCGGCGTCGGCGATCAGCCGGTCGCTCATCGGGTCGCGCATCGTCACCCGGTCGCCGACCAGCTGCATCAAATCCTTGTCGGAGGACAGGATCGTCACCGTCGCTCCGGCTTCGACGGCATGGCGCGTATAGGTCGCGATCAGGTCGTCCGCCTCGAAGTCGAGCATCTCGATCTGGCAGATGTCGAACGCCGTCGCGGCCTGCCGCACATGGCCCATTTGCGGGATCAAATCGTCCGGCGTCTCCCGCCGGTTGGCCTTGTACCCGTCATAGATTCGGTTGCGAAAGCTGGTGCCCGACGCGTCCCACACCACCGCCATATGGTCGGCATCGGTCTCCCGGCGGTATTTGTCCAGCATGTTGCTGAACAGGGTCACCACTTCCGTGACCATGCCGTCCGATTTGCGCTGGAACACCGGCTCGCTCGTGCGCGCGCGGGCAAAGTAGGCGCGGAAAATAAAGCCCGAGCCGTCGATCAGAAAGACATGGCGGGGTGCCGCCGGGGGCGTGGCGGGAATGGCGCCAATGGCGGGCTCGACGGGGACGGACGCCGGTTCGGCGGTCTTTCCTTGGTTTATCGTGCTGAGCAAATCGTCCACTCTTTTTCCTCGTCGCCTCAGGCGTGCGGCCCGAGGGGCGGATCGCCGCCCGCTCCCGGTTCTGCGCCGGGCCCTGCCGCTGCGCGATTGAGGTAGAGCCGCGAGCAATAGGGGCATTCGACCCGGCCCGCCGGCGCCAGGTTGAGGTAGACCCGCGGGTGGCCGAGCGGGCCGCCGCCGCCATTGCAGGCCACCACCCAATCGTCGATGTATATGGTCTCGAAAGGTTCCATTGGCCGGTCCGTGGCTGCGCGCCGGCCGCGATGCGGGGCGCCGATTGACCGCTCGGTCGCTCCCATGATACCCGTTGCCGCGGCGCAATCAAACACCGGCGCCGGCAGCCCCAGACCGGCCGGTCTGCCGGGCGTGGCAGGGGGGCTCGTGCGGGAGCTGCGGTGCTGCGCCGCGTGGGGGTCCGTCATCGCCGCATTGCTGGCGCTCGCCGGGTGCGCGCCGGTTTTGCAGGACCGGGCCGATCCCGACCGCATAGCGGCGGCGCAGAGTTCACCCGACCGCATGGCGGCGGCGCAGAGCGCACCCGACCCGGGCGGGATGCCGCGCTTTGCTGACCGGACTTTTGTCACCGCCGACGATCAAAGCCTGCCGCTGCGCGAATGGCTGCCGCCCGGCAAGCCAAAGGCGGTGATCCTCGCCCTGCACGGCTTTAACGATTACAGCCATGCTCTTGCCGCTCCGGCCGCCGCCTGGGCCAAATCGGGCATCGCCACCTATGCCTACGACCAGCGCGGCTTTGGTGCTGCACCCGGCCGCGGGCGTTGGCCGGGTGGTGCGGCGCTGGCCGCCGACGCCGCCGCGGCGAGCCAAATCCTTCGCCGCCTCTATCCGGGCGTGCCGCTTTACATTTTCGGCGAAAGCATGGGGGGTGCCGTCGCGATCGTCGCGATCACCGGCGCGGAGGCGACCCCGATCCCCGATGTCGATGGGGTGATCCTCGCCGCTCCGGCTGTGTGGGGTCGGGCGACGATGGATTTTCTGCCGCGCGCGGCGTTGTGGGTCGCGGTGCGCCTGGCGCCCGGCTTGGAGCTGACCGGCCGCGGCCTCCACCGCATGCCGTCCGACAATATTGAAATGCTGCGGGCGCTCGCGCGCGACCCGATGGTCATCAAAGAGACCCGCGTCGATACGATCTGGGGCCTCGTCAATTTGATGGACGCCGCGCTCGCCGCCGCCCCGCGCCTGCGCGTGCCGCTGCTGGTGATGTGTGGCGCGCATGACGAGATCGTGCCAAAGGCAGCAACCACGCGCTTTATTCGCGGCCTGCCGATCGACCCCGGCGACCGCCGCAGCCTCGCCTTTTACCGGCACGGCTATCACATGCTGCTGCGCGACCGCGAAGGGCCGACGGTCGCCGCCGATGTCGCGGGCTGGGTGCTGCATCCGCGCGCGCCGCTGCTGTCGGGTGCGGATCGCGGCAGCGCCGAGGCGTCGCTTGAGGGCGTCGCGCCGGCCCCGCCCGGCGGCGGCTGACCCGCCACCCGAACTTGTTGCTTCTCCTGCCGCCGCGCGCTACGAACATTCCTCTCCGGCACCCGTAGCTCAGCTGGATAGAGCGCTGCCCTCCGAAGGCAGAGGTCGTGAGTTCGAATCTCGCCGGGTGCGCCAGATTTCCTGCGGCAGATGGAGCCATTTGAGCGGCGGATAGCCCGGCGTTCAGCGGCGCCGCAGAACGTGACCCGACGTGACCAGCCGGATCCGCGCGGCACGTAGCTGACACGGCGGTCGCGATCTCGCCGCCTGGCTCAGGCTAGAGCGTGACACGATAAAATTGAATAACCCCGTTTCTTTCGTCGTGAGATGCTCGATCTGCTGGCAGGCCAGATCACCGCCTTGGACGCAAAGCTGAAAGCAATCGAGGCGCGGCTGATGGCCTGGCACCGGCAGGACCAGGCGAGCCAGTGCCTGACGACGATCCCCGGCGTCGGGCCGATCGGCGGGGTCAGCTTCACCCTCAAGGTGCCCGACCCCAAGGCCTTCCGCTCGGGCCGGCACTTCGCCGCCTGGATCGGCATAACCCCGGGCGAGAACTCTACCGGCGGCAAACATCGGCCCGGCCGGATCAGCCGACAGGGAGACGAGACCCTGCGCCGGCTGCTCGTGCTGGGAGCCACCGCGATCATCAAGCAAGCCAAGCCGGGGCGCACCGCACCCTGGCTGCTGGGATTGCTGGCGCGCCAGCCGAAAAAGCTGGCGGCGGTCGCGCTGGCCAACAAGATGGCCCGCATCATCTGGGCCATGCCCGCATCATCTGGGCCATGCCCGCATCATCTGGGCCATGCCCGCATCATCTGGGCCATGCCCGCATCATCTGGGCCATGCCCGCATCATCTGGGCCATGATGGTGAGCGGCGAGGTCTACCGGAAACCGCAGCAGGCATGAGGCGCTCACCGCCTTACCCCGTTTCCGGGGGCAGCTCTGGCGCTTGCAAGGAACGCAGCGAGATGGCGATCGGTCGATCCGAGGATCGGGACACCCCGCGGAACCCAGCGATGCTCCGACATCGTGTTCTTGTTCGGGACCCGATCCGCGAAACCCATCTGGGCCAGCGCTCACGCCGACCGCACCACAAAAGCCTGCCCTCGCAAAAGCGGGGGGCCGGACATATGACCGCAACCGACCAGACCCGTCGCAGCTGCACCGCCCTTGCGAGACGGGGGCCGTCCACATATGGGTTCCGGGCTCGCGGGCGATGCCCGCGCCCCGGAATGACGGATGTGGATGCATCGCCGCCGTGCGTGCTTCGAGACGCCCGCTGCGCGGGCTCCTCAGCATGAGGAGTCCAAAGCCCGGCATCGGCAACCGCTCCACCCTCATGCTGAGAGCCCGTGAACCTTTGCATTTCTCGGCTTTGATGCACGGTTATGATTGTTTTTTGATGCCTGGTTGGCGAGGCGGTTCAGCGATGGGAGCAAGCTGGCGCGGATTGCGGGTGGGGCGGCGGATGCTCATCGCGCTCGCGCCTCAGGCGGCGGCGCGCGCCGCCGCTTGGCGCAACGCGAAGCCACGCATCATGTTGTGGGCGAGCGCGACCCACAGCAAGACGGTGCGCGCCTTCGCTTTACCGCGGACCAGCAGCCGGGTGAGCCCCATGCGGCGCGCCGCGGCATTGGGGCACTCGGCTTTGCAGCGTTCCTTGTACAACAGGGTGCCGCGCTCGCTGGCCATGCGCCGGCGCCAATCGGCCACCCCCGGGCCGTCCGTGCACCGCGTGCCATAAGGCTCGGTGCGATGCTTGTTGTGGATTGCCGGGCACCACAGCTTGACGCCCCCGGCATCCGCCCATTCGATGTCCTCGTTCTTGGTAAAGCCGCCATCGACCAGGTAATCCGCCGGTTTGATCCCGCCCTCGGCCAACCGCTCCAGGCCGCGCCGCGCCAAGCCGCGATCCGAGCCGGTGGTGTCGATGTCGACGGCGACGATAATCTGGCTCTTCGGCGCCGAGACGATCTGCAGGTTGTAGGCCGGCCGAAACCCGCCATCGGCCATCTTGATCGACCGCGCCTCGGCATCGGTGATCGAAGCGCGCGGCTCCTTCTGCTTGGCCACCTGGGCCTTGTTGGTCTTCTGGCGCCGGGCGCGTTCGGCCTCGATCTCGCGCATCCGCTCGAGCGCTGCCGTGACGCGCGCCGCGCGCTCATGCGCGGCACGCTGCTGGGCCGCCTGCCGGCGTCGGTTGCCCGCCGCCGGATCGCTCTCCAGCTCCGCGCGCAACTGCTCGACCCGCGTCTGGGCGGCCCGATGGAGCTCTTCCAACCGCGCCCGCCGGCGAAACGAGCCCGCGCCCGCCGCCGCCCGCACGCGCAGCCCGTCCTGGGCCAGCACATCGAGCGCCACCAGGCCTTCTGCGACCAGCGCGGCGACGCCATCGGCCAACAGCCGCTCCAGCACAGCGCCATGCGCGGTGCGAAAATCCGCCAGCGTCTGATAGTAATCGACACCCCGCCGCACAGCCAGCGGTAGGCCAGATGCTCGCCGCACAGCTTGTCCAGCTGGCGGGCGCTGCCGACCCCCTCGACCGTCGCCCACAGCCACAGCGCCAGCATCAGCTCCGGCGCCGTGGGTTTTTAGCCCACGGGCTTGACCCGTGGGGGCGCCTGCCCCGGAACTCCCTCGCGCGCCTTCACCCGATCATGCAAGCCGCGCAAATCGAGGGTCCCGACAAACGCCCACACCGCCCGCACCGGATGATCGCGGGCCACCAGGTCGTCGATCGCCATAATCTGCCACCCAGGCTGGGATCGCTCCGGCTGGCGCAGCCGCGGTATCCCACGACCCCTAGCCGGAGGCACCGCCTGATCCGGCAGCCCCGCGAACAACACTCCGCCCCCGTCATCCCGTCCCCCCGGACGATCCGAAGCACAATTTGTGCTCGGCACCACACATACCACAAAATCCAGGGATGATGTCGAAACATTCACAGGCTCTGAGGAGGTCGCCGATAGGCGGCCGTCTCGAAGGATGCGCCGCCCCGCCCGAGCGCGGCGTTGAGCCGGGACCGCAGCGGCTCCAGCGTCTGCTGCCACTTCTCCCAGATCAAATCGATCTCGGCGTTGTTGGCGATCGACTTCAAGGTGATGTGCGGCACCCGCTCGTAGACGAAGCCCTGGCGGATGTCGCCGCGCGTCGGCGCCTCCTTCGGCGGCGTGCGGCCGGCCTCGCCCTCCTTCCTCTGCCCCTCCGGGCTGTCGGCCAGCAGGTAGTAGGGGTAGCGCGCACCCATGATCCGCGCCCGCGCGAGCGCCAATGCCACCCGCGAGGTGTCGATCGTGATCCACCGCTGCCCCCATTGCTCGGCGACATATGCCGTCGTGCCGGAGCCGCAGGTCGGATCGAGCACGAGGTCGCCGGGATCGGTAGTCATTAGGATGCAGCGAGTGATGACGCGAGTGCCCGTTTGAACGACGTAGATCTTGTCCTGTCCCGCTCCGCCTCCCGTATCCGCCCATACGTCGCCCATTGCGATTACGGGAAAGTCAGTAGGAAGGCGGCGGTATCTGATCACCTGCCTCATCGGTTTGACGCGATCCGCGGCGAGCAATCGTCGGACGCCGTCCTCGGTTGCTTTCCAGTGGTTTCCGGCTAACGGAACGTATTTCCGGCCGAACGCTCTTACCTCGAATGAACCGGTAGTCCTAATCCCCTGTGACTGGAGATCGCTTGCGCTTTCTGTTTCCAACTCGGGTTTATCGATAAATATTTGCCGATATTTCACGCGATCGTAGTCTCTCGTATACCACAAGACATAATTCCCAAGGCGATCAATCGTGGCATCTTGTCGCCCGATGTTGCGTTGAAATAGATCTGAGCGACGAAGTTCTCGTCACCAAATACCTCATCCATCAGCGCCCGAATGCGGTGCACGTTCTCGTCGCCGATCTGGACGAAAATCGAGCCGCTGTCGGCGAGCAGGTCGCGGGCGACGGTCAGACGGTCGCGCAGATAGGTCAGGTAGGAGTGGATGCCGTCGCGCCAGGTGTCGCGGAAGGCTTTGACCTGCTCGGGCTCGCGGGTGATGTGGTCCTTGTTGCCGTCCTTCACGTCGCGGCTGGTCGTCGACCACTGGAAATTCGAGTTGAAGCGGATGCCGTAGGGCGGGTCGAGGTAGATGCACTGCACCTTGCCGCGCAGCCCTTCGCGCTCGGCGAGGCTCGCCATCACCGACAGGCTGTCGCCGAGGATCATCCGGTTCGACCAGTTGGCGTCGTGCTGGTAGAACTCGGTCAATGCCTCTTTGTCGGGCAGGCCGTTGAAATCGGCGAACAGGTCCGGCATCGGCGGGCTCGCTTCCTCCCGCCGCTCTCGGCTCTGCCGCAACAGATCGTCGACCAGGACCTTCGGGTGCACCTTCTCCTGGATGTATAAGGGCGGCGCCTGGACGATCAGGTCGGACCAGTCCTGCTGAGGTTGTCGCCGGCCCGCTGGTCGCCGGTGCGCTGCACGATCTCGCGGCGGAACCGTTCGATCGCGTCGGTGTTCAATTCGCGGAAGGTCTTGTCGAGCGCCTCGCCCGATTCCAGCTGCTCGCTGTCGATCAAGAGGGTGCGCGGCGTCGGCAGCGGGTTGCCGTCTGCATCCTGGTTGCGAAACAGCGGGAAATGGCCGGGAATAGGCGTGCCGGTGCCGTCCTCGTTTTCGTGCACATAGCCCGAGATGTAGTCGTAAACGAGCTTTGACGCGGCGGTGTTGTTGCAGACGACGATAAAGACGGGATCGACCGCCGTCCCGGCCTCGCGCCACAATTCGAGCGTCCGGGCATAATGGCCGTAGAGGGCATCGAGTGCCGTCTGGAGCAGCTGCGGGAGCTTTTGCGGATCGAGCGCGCCCGATTTGCCGCGCCCCTTCTTTGGCATCTCGGCGCGGATGTGCTCCCACAAATTCCGGTATTTCGGCATGTCGCCGCCGGGGATGTTGTCGGCGACCGGCACGCGCGGCAATTTGACGATGCCGCATTTGATCGCGTCCATCAGCGAGAAGTCGCTGACCGTCCACGGGAACAACGTGCCCTCGGCATAGCCCGAGCCGCGCAGGAAGAACGGGGTCGCGGAGAGGTCGTAGAGGCCGGCGATGCCGAGCTTCTTCTTCACGGTCTCGATGCCGGTGATCCACAGCCGCGCCGCCTCGTTGTTCTTTTTCGTTTCCTCCTTGTCTTCGCCTTTCAGGTCTTCACCGCTCTCGGCCTGCGGCTTGGCGCGGTAGCAGTGGTGGGCCTCGTCGTTGAGGACGACGATGTTTTTCAGCCCCATCATATCGCCGATCGCCCGGCGCAGCATCTCGCCCTCGGTTTCGAGCGTGCTGAGCTCCGGTCCGCGCCCTTGCAGCAAGGCGCGGCCGGTCTTCGACACATCGAGCCGCTCGCGGCGGCGGAAGGCGTGATAGTTGGTGATGACGATCTTGGCCTGGTCGATGTCGCGCAGCAGGTCGACCGGCACGAGCTCGCGGTTGCGATAATAGCTGTCGGGATCGTTGGGCAGCAGGACGCGCAGCCGGTCCTTGATCGTGATGCCCGGCGCGATCACGAGAAAGGCGCGCGCGAACTGGTGGCTGCCGGGGTGCCGGACCGCGTTGACGGTCTGCCACGCGATCAGCATCGCCATGACGGTCGTCTTGCCCGCACCTGTGGCGAGCTTCAGTGCCAGCCGGACGAGCTCGGGATTCGACTGCTCGTTGGCGGCGCGGATATGCGCCCCGAACTTGGCGACCGCCGGGCCCCGCTTCGGCGCGACCTCGGTCAGCCAGATGACCGTCTCGACCGCCTCGACCTGACAGAAAAACGGCCGGATGCCGTTCCACTCGGGCTTGCGCCAGTGCTGGAGAAGGCGCGCGGTTTCGGGCGTGACCTGCCATTGGTCCGGGTTCGGCAGGTTGCGCCAGCTTGCGACGTAGCTCCGGATTTCGTTGATGATCGGGGTCGGGTTGTACTCCTGCTCTGGCGTCGACAAGCCGTCGCCGCTGCCGAGGACCATCTCGGCTTGAGCGGTTGCCCGCCGTCTTTTTTGCGGCTTTGGAACGGGGGTCAGCAGCTTCGACTCGCGCCGCTTCGGGAGGATGACGTTTGTCGGCTGGCCGTCTTCGTCCAATTCCCAATGCTGTGCGGGGTGGGCATAGGGCGAATTGAGAATCGGCCGTTCGAAAAAGCTTTCCGTCAACCGGGTCCCCCCTGGCCGCTATTGTTGCGCGGCACGCGGGTGTATTTTACGCCATCGTTCCGCTATTAGCCATCGACCTTGCCGGCGGTTCGATTAAATCCACGTAAACCGGGTGGATGGAGGGGCAGAGATGGAGCGCATCCTGGTGCTCAATCCGAATTCGACCGAGGCGGTGACGCGGGCGATGGATCGGGGGCTCGACCCGTTGCGCATGGCGGGCGGACCCGAGATCGTGTCGATGACCTTGGCCGAAGGGCCGCCCGGCATCGAAAGCCAGGCCGATGCCGATGGGGTGATCGGGCCGCTGTGCCGGGTGGTCCGCGCGCACGACAACGAGGCGGCGGGGTTTGTGATCGCCTGCTTTAGCGATCCCGGGCTGTTCGCGGCGCGCGAATGCACGGCGAAACCGGTGCTCGGCATTGCCGAATGCGGGGTTTTGACGGCGTTGACCTTGGGCCACCGCTTTGGCGTGATCTCGATCCTCGCCGCTTCGGTGCCGCGCCATTTGCGCTATTTCGGCGCGATGGGGGTGACGGGCCGGCTGGCCGCCGACCTGCCGATCGGGCTCGGCGTCACAGCCCTTGCCGATGAGGGGAAAACGCTCGCGCGGATGATCGAAATCGGCGGCATTCTGCGCGACCGGCAGGGTGCCGATGTGCTGGTCATGGGGTGCGCCGGGATGGCGCTCTACCGCGATCGGCTGGAAGCGGCGCTGCACGTTCCGGTGGTCGAGCCGGTCCAGGCTGCGGTGGCGATGGCGATCGGCCGCGTGCGGCTCGGCTGGGGTAGGGTGCCGCCGCGCGATTGACCGGCGAGGGGTGCGCGCCCTACGATCCGGGCTTTCGCGAGGGGAGAGCAACGATGGCCGAAACACCGCGCCTCAACGGTGTGATTGCAGCGCTCGCGGCGGGCAAGCCCGCCTTCACCACCTTTGCCCCGGCCGAGATCGGCACCGCGCAGGCGATCAACGGCGCGGCTTATGACGGCCTCGTCTTTGAGATGGAGCATCGGCCTTACGACATCCGCGCGCTGCGCGACTGCCTGCAATACATGCTCGACCGCCAGCAGATTCTGCGCCGCGGCACGCTCGCCCCGGCGGTCACCCCCTTTGTGCGGATCCCGCCCAATGGCGGCGAGACCAGCCAATGGGTGGCCAAGCAAGTGCTCGACCAGGGTGTCTACGGCATCGTCTGGCCGCATGTCAGCACCATCGAGGAGGCGCTGAACGCGGTCACCGCCTGCCGTTATCCGCGCCCGCATTCGGCACCCTATTACGCGCCGGCGGGCCAGCGCGGCGATGCTCCGGCGGCGGCCGCGCGCTACTGGGGCTTGAGCCAGCAGGAATATTACAAGCGGGCCGATGTCTGGCCGCTCAACCCCGAGGGCGAGATCCTGGTCGCGATCATGTGCGAGGAGGTGCGCGCGATCCGCAACCTGCCGAAGATGCTCGAAGAGGTCCCCGGCATCGGCGTCGTCATCATCGGCGAAGGCGATTTGTCGCAGGATCTGGGTCTGCCGCGGCAATACGACCATCCGACCGTCGCCGGGGCGATCGACGAGATCCTGGCGATCTGCAAGGACAAGAACGTCGCCTGCGGCCATCCGCATGTCGACAGCAAGAATGTCGAGAAATTGCTCGACAAGGGGTTCCGCTATCTGATGCCGGCGCCGTCCTATTCGTTTGCGTCGCTGGAGCTTGGGCGCAAGGCCGCCGGCCGAGCCTGACGCTGTTGCCCAAAAGGCGCGACGCGGCACTTCGTAATTCGGGTCGGCGGCCGGCCCTGACGCTTGTGCCCAAAAGGCGGCGCGGCGCTTCGTAATTCGGGGCGGCGGCCGGGGCATATGGCTCGGTGCCGGCTGCCGAGCGCGCGCAAAGCGCGGGGTTTCCTTCAGCCGGGGCGCGCACAAAGCGCGCGGCTTTTTTTTTCAGATCGAAAACGCCATCACGGCAAAAGGTGGTGCCCAGGGGCGGAATTGAACCACCGACACACGGATTTTCAGTCCGTTGCTCTACCAACTGAGCTACCTGGGCGCTCCGGCGAGCGGCGCTTATAAAGGAGATGCCGGCGTTGTGTCCAGCCGGCGCGCGGCCGGCGGGTAGGGGCTATTCTTCGGCGGCGACGTCGTTCGGGTTGGTCATCATCGCCTCGGCGACGAGGCCGGCATTGGCGCGGATCGCGCGCTCGATCGCCTCGCCGATTTCGGCCTGCTCCTTCAGGTAGGATTTGGCGTTTTCACGACCCTGGCCGATGCGCCTGCCGTCATAGGAGTACCACGATCCGGATTTCTCGACGACCCCGGCCTGGACCCCGAGATCGATCAGCTCGCCGCGCTTCGACACCCCTTCGCCGTACATGATGTCGAAATCGACGACCTTGAACGGCGGCGCCATCTTGTTTTTGACGACCTTTACCCGGGTCTGGTTGCCGATCACCTGGTCGCGGTCCTTGATCGCGCCGACGCGGCGGATGTCGAGCCGCACCGAGGCATAAAATTTGAGCGCGTTGCCGCCGGTCGTGGTCTCCGGATTGCCGAACATGACGCCGATCTTCATCCGGATCTGGTTGATAAAGACGACGATCGCGCGCGACCGCGAGATCGAGCCGGTCAATTTGCGCAAGGCCTGGCTCATTAACCGCGCATGCAGCCCCATATGGCTGTCGCCCATCTCGCCTTCGAGCTCGGCGCGCGGCACCAGAGCCGCCACCGAATCGATGACCAGCACGTCGATCGCGCCCGAGCGCACCAAGGTATCGGCGATTTCGAGCGCCTGCTCGCCGGCATCGGGCTGGGAGATCAAGAGATCGTCGATATTGACCCCGAGCTTTCTCGCATAAGCCGGGTCGAGCGCATGCTCGGCGTCGATAAAGGCGCAAGTGCCGCCGCCGCGCTGCCCCTCGGCGATGAAATGAAGGGCCAGCGTGGTCTTGCCCGAGCTTTCGGGCCCGTAAACCTCGACGATGCGGCCGCGCGGCAACCCGCCGATGCCGAGCGCGATGTCGAGGCCGAGCGAGCCGGTCGAGATCACCTCGCTGTCGGTGGCGGCTTCGCGCGAGCCGAGCTTCATGATCGAGCCCTTGCCAAAGGCGCGTTCGATCTGGGCGAGTGCGGCGTCCAAAGCCCGCTGCTTGTCCATCTCGTTCTTGTCCAACAACCGCAACGCGGTCTGCATGATCCGCCCTTCCTTATTCCACAACCGGCAATTCAGCGCAATGCGCGCTTTAGGCGATACTGTACACTATTTGTTCGACGCTGCAAAGGCAAAATCGAGCTCGGCCCGGTCCGCGTCGATGACCTCCTTCACCTTCATCGCCAACTGCTTGAGGCTGAACGGCTTCGCCAAAAAATCAATGTTGCGCTCGGTATCGAGACGCTGGCGGAACGCATCCTCGGCGTAGCCCGAAATGAACACCACCTTGATCGCCGGGTCGATCCTGCGCACCTCGCGCACCAGCCCCGGCCCATCCATCTGCGGCATCACGACGTCGGTGATCAGCAAATCGATCGGTTGCCCGGCACCGGCGAGCGCTTCGAGCGCCGCCGCGGCGCTCGTCGCTTCGATCACGTGGTAGCCTTTGTTGCGCAACGCGCGGGCGCTGAAAATCCGCACCGGATCATCGTCCTCGACCAGCAGCAATGTGCCCGACCCGGTCAGGTCGCGCGTCGCGGGCGGCTCGGCCGGGTCGAGTCGTCCCGCAGCCGGCGCCGGCTCCGCCGCGCAGCGCGGCAGGCAAATGCGAAACCGGGTGCCGCGGCCGGGCACGCTGTCGACAAAGACAAAGCCGCCGGTCTGCCGCACGATCCCGTACACCGTCGATAAGCCCAGGCCCGTGCCCGACCCCTCCTCCTTGGTCGAGAAGAACGGCTCGAAGATACGCGGCAGATGGTCGGTGGGGATGCCGATGCCGGTATCGGCGACCTCGACCACCACATAATCCCCGGCCGGCATTACCTCGTGGCCGCGGCGCAACGGCTCGCTTTGGCTGAGGTTGGCGGTGCGCACCGTCAGCCGGCCGCCCTGCGGCATCGCATCGCGGGCGTTGACCGCGAGGTTGATGATGACCTGCTCGAGTTGGCCTTGATCGACCTTGGCGAGGCCGAGATCGCGAGCATGGACGACGTCGAGCTCGATATTCTCGCCGATCAGCCGGCGCATCATGTGCGACAGCTCGACCAGCACGTCGGTGATGTCGAGCACCCTGGGCTGCAGCGGCTGCTGCCGGGAAAAGGCCAGCAGCTGGCGCACCAGGTTGCCGGCGCGGTTGGCGTTCTGCTTGATCTGCATGATGTCGCCAAAGGCCGGGTCGCCGGGCCGCGAGCGCAGCAGCAGCAGATCGCAAAAACCGATCATTGCCGTCAAAAGGTTGTTGAAATCGTGGGCCACGCCGCCGGCGAGCTGACCCACAGCCTGCATCTTTTGCGACTGGGCGAACTGGGCTTCGAGGCTCTTCTGCTCGGTCACGTCGATAAAATGCAGCGCCAAGCGGTCCGCCGCGGCTTCGCCCAGCGGGCTCAGATAGAGGAAGAGGGCCCGCTCTTGCGGGCGATCGACCCGGATCTCGACCGGTTCGCGCAGCGCCTGCCCGGCCATCGCCGCGTCCAGCACGCCGGCGATCGCGGCGCGATCCGCGACGCGCAAAAATCCGGCCAATTCCTGCCCGGCCAGATCCTGCGGCGCCGTTCCGAACAGCTCGCCGGCGGCACCGTTCGCCCGCTCGACAAAGCCGCTGCGGTCGATCACCACGATCCCGACCGGCGCGTTGGCAAACAGCCGTTGGAAGAGCTCGGCGGATTGCTCGGGCAAGCCCGGCGCTTCGCGGTCAGGCGGCGGTCCGCCGTTAGGGAGGTCGGGCGGTGGTCCGCCGTTGGGGAGATCGGCAAAGCGCCACAGGCTCGCGCCACGGCGGCAAGCGATCGGCTCGACGGAAATGGCGAGCCGGCGAGCCGGCGAGCCGAGCGCGGCTTCAAGGCCGAGCCTCGCGCCTGCCGGCACGCCGGCTGCGGCACAGCGGCAAAGACGCCCGAATTCCGTGCCGGCGCCGGCCTCGGTGGCGAGGCCCCGCTCGACACGCCGCAGCGGCGGCTCGCCGCAAGCGGGCGGGAACAGCCGATCGAAAGCGAGATTGGCGATGTCGCCGGAAGGTTCCGAGGCGGCGATCAGCATCGCCCCCGGCACCGCATCGAGCGCCTCTCCCAGGATCGCCAGGCGCCAGCCGGCCGCGGCGCGGCAGCGATGCGCAGCGAACGCGATGGCGCCGCCCGCGACCCCACCGCCAGCCGCCAGCGCCGCCGCCCGGGCGGCGGCGCCGGGGATCAGCCGGCCGATGCAAACGAGCGCGAAACCGCCGATGACGACGGCGAGGACAGCGACCGCGGCAGCGCCCAAGCGGTCGGGCCGCCACCATCGTTGCCCACCGCCCCAGCCTGTGCCGGAGAACGCCTGCTCAGCCTCGACCGCCATGGTCTGCACCCCGAATGGCTCGGATCACGAGCCATGCTACCATAAATAGTCATATCCATGGCAAATACAAGTTTAAGAGCGGCATATGCGCGAAATTTTAGGGTTATGCAGGTGCGTCGATTACCTGGGAGGCCCACATCAATCGTCGCGGTGGGTACGCTCCAGGCGCTCGTGCCGCTCTTGCGCCTCGATGCTGAGGGTGGCGATCGGTCTTGCTTCAAGGCGGCGGATGCCGATCGGCTCGTCGGTTTCCTCGCAATAGCCATAGGTGCCGTCGTCGAGCCGCATCAGCGCGGCGTCGATCTTGGAAATCAGCCGGCGTTCGCGCGCCCGAGTGCGCAATTCGATCGCGCGCTCGGATTCGAGGGTGGCACGATCGGTCAAATCGGGCTTGAGCAGGCTCTCTTCTTTGAGGTGCTGCAAGGTATCGGACAATTCGGCGAGCAGCTCGGTGCGCCAATCCAGCAATTTCCGGCGAAAATACTCGATCTGCAGCGGGCCCATGAACTCTTCGTCGTCGGTGGGATGATAGCTCGGCGGCAATGACGGACGCATCGGTCTCCCCGAAACCCCGTTGGCGAAGGGCGCGGAGTATATAAATCGGGTGGGTCGGCTTCAAGCGTAAGGATCGCATGGAGCCCATTGATTCCGCTGAAGTTTGCACAAATCGTCGCAGCCTTGCCATTCGCCCGCGGCGGCGGTGGGCCGGGGCCCGTAAAGGGCAAGGACGAGCGATCATCCGGCAAATCTTCAAGTTGCCGATTGGTCAGTAATCAAATGGTCGGCGAAATGTTAAAATATTAGATAAATCGAGTGGCGAGCTTGATTTAGCAGTTTCTTAAGGGTCTGGCCCTATCCTCATCTTATGGACGAGAACCGAGATCGATATGATCCGCTGCCGTGCGATCTCTTGCCGCCGTCGGACACCAAGCGCTGGGTCGCCCGGCGCAAGGCCGTTGTCGTCAACGCGGTGCGCAACGGCGCCATCAGCCTCGACGAAGCCTGCCGCCGGTACCGGCTGTCGGTCGAGGAATTTCACGCGTGGCAGCGCGCCATCGACGCGCACGGCGTCGCCGGCCTGCGCGTCACCCGGCTGCAAATCTATCGCGACGCACCACCGACCCGGCCGGCCAAGCTGCGCTATTGAGCCCGCCGGCAGCGCTCAATGCGGGGATGCTCAATGCGGGAAGTGGATAAACAAGCGCGGCCATAGGCCGATCAAGCCGATCACGATCAGATAGATCGCGACGACATAGTTCAACAGGCGCGGGACCAGGAGGATCAGGATGCCGGCGATCAGGGCGGCCAGCGGCTGTATCGTGACGGTATCGAGCATCATCGCTCGGGGCTCCGGACGCGGATGAGCGGCATCGCGGCACCGGCCGGGAATGCTGGCGGGAATCCTGGCGGGAATCCGACCGGCGGGTGCCTGTGCGGCGCGATACGCTACCGCATCGACGCGGCACCCGTCGAGGCGCTCTATTGCCACTGCCGAATGTGCCGGCGGGCGCATGGCGCGCCGGTCGTGGCGTGGCTGACCATCTCCGCCGCGGATTTTGTCGTGACCGCCGGAACGCTGCGGGCCTACCCCTCATCGGCGCAGGCGGTGCGGCATTTTTGCGGCATCTGCGGCACCCCTCTGACCTGGCGCGCCGCCGCCAATCCGCAATTTGTCGATGTCAGCATCGCCAGCCTCGACGCGCCGGAAATGGTCGCGCCCGGCCTGCACATATGGGTCGAAAGCCGGATCGCCTGGTTTGAGACCGCCGACCATCTGCCGCGCTATCCGACCAATCAGAGGCCGCGGCCGGGATTTTAGTCAGCCGGCGCTTCATCGCGGCGGCTTCAAGGTCTACTCTGGCATCCGATCGAGGCGTCGAGGGCCGGGAAAGGGCCGGCCGCCAACCAGGGAGTGCCGGGTCATGGACCTTCGCTTCACGCCGGAGGAGACCGCCTTTCGCGACGAGGTGCACGAGTTTTTCCGCGCCAACCTGCCCGCGCCGATCCATCGCAAGCTCGTCGACGGCAAAAGGCTCGCCAAAGAGGACATCGTCACCTGGCAGCGCATCCTCAACCGTCAGGGCTGGGCGGTGGCGAGCTGGCCGGCCGAATGGGGCGGCACCGGCTGGACGCCGGTGCAGCAATACATCTTTCAGGACGAATTGCAGCAGACCCCGGCGCCGCAACCGCTGGGCTTTGGCGTGACCATGGTCGGGCCGGTGATGATCGCGTTTGGCTCCGAGGCGCAGAAACAGCGCTTTCTGCCGCGCATCGCCAATCTCGACGATTGGTGGTGCCAGGGGTTTTCCGAGCCGGGCGCCGGCTCCGACCTCGCTTCGCTGCGCACCGCGGCCAAGCGTGACGGCGATTATTATATCGTCAACGGCCAGAAGACCTGGACCACGCTGGCCCAGCACGCCGATTGGATCTTCTGCCTGGTGCGCACCGATCCGCAGGCGAAAAAGCAGCAAGGGATCTCGTTCCTCTTGATCGATATGAAGACGCCGGGGATCACGGTGCGCCCGATCATCACCATCGAGGGCGGGCACGAGGTCAACGAGGTCTTTTTCGACGATGTCAGGGTGCCGGCCGAGAACCTGGTCGGGGAGGAGAACAAAGGCTGGGACTACGCCAAATATTTGCTCGGCCGCGAGCGCGCCGGGATCGCCCGTGTCGGCCTCTCCAAGGAGCGCATCCGGCGGATCAAGGAATTGGCGGCATTGGAGCGCGACGGCGACACGCCGTTGATCGAGGACGAGCGCTTTCGTGAAAAGCTCGCCGCCGTCGAGGTCGAGCTGAAGGCGCTGGAGATGACCCAGCTGCGGGTCGTCGCGGCCGAACGGCGCCGGACCGGCAACACCCCCGACCCGGCCTCTTCGATCCTCAAGCTCAAAGGCTCGGAGATCCAGCAGCGAACGACCGAGCTGCTGCTCGAAGTGGTCGGCCCCTATGCGCTGCCGTACCAGCCCGAGCGCGAGGATGACGAACGCTGGAACGAGCCGCCGATCGGGCCCGAATGGGCGGGGCCGGTGGCGCCCACCTATTTCAACTGGCGCAAGACCTCGATCTATGGCGGCACCAACGAGATCCAAAAAAACATCGTCGCCAAGGCGATCCTGGGGTTGTGAGCCATGGATTTCGACCTCAGCGAAGAGCAGCGGCTGCTAAAGGAGAGCCTCGACCGCCTGCTCGCCGACCGTTACGGCTTCGAGCGGCGCAAGACTTACGCGCGCAGCCCCGAAGGCTGGAGCCGCGAGCTCTGGGCGCAATATGCCGAGCTCGGCCTGTTGGGCCTGCCGTTTGCCGAGCAGCACGGCGGCTCGGGCGGCGGCCCGGTCGAGACCATGCTGGTGATGGAGGCGTTCGGCCGCACGCTCGTGCTCGAGCCCTATCTCGCCACGGTCGTGCTCGGCGGCGGGTTTTTAAGACACGGCGCCGGCGCGGAGATCAAGGGCGACCTGATCCCGAAAATCGCCGCCGGCAACCTGACGCTGGCCTTTGCCCATACCGAGCGGCAGTCGCGCTGGAACCTTGCCGACATTGCGACACGGGCGGTGCGCGACGGCGCCGGCTGGGTGCTCGACGGCGACAAGGGCGTGGTAGTGCACGGCGACAGCGCCGGCAAGCTGGTGGTCACCGCGCGCATCGGCGGCGGTCGGCGCGAGCGCGACGGGGTAGGGGTCTTTCTCGTCGATGCCGCAGCGCCCGGGGTCACGCGGCGCGGCTATCCGACCCAGGACGGGCTGCGCGCGGCCGAGATCTCGCTCGCCGGCGTGCGGGTCGGCCCCGAGGGCGTGCTCGGCGAGCCGGGGGCCGCATTGCCGCTCGTCGAACAGGTCGTCGGCGAGGCGATCGCCGCACTCTGCGCCGAGGCGGTCGGCACGATGGCGGTCATGCACGAATTGACCGTCGAATACCTGAAGACGCGCCGGCAATTCGGCCGCGAGATCGGCGGCTTTCAGGTGCTGCAGCACCGCGCCGTGGACATGCTGGTCGCGCTCGAGCAGGCACGCAGCATGGCGATGCTGGCGACGATGACGGCGGCTGGGGAGGATGCCGAGGAACGCGCGGGCGCGCTCGCCGCGGCCAAGGTGCAGATCGGCCGCTCCGGCCGCTTTGTCGGCCAGCAGGCGATCCAGCTGCATGGCGGCATCGGCATGACCATGGAGTACAAGGTTGGCCATTACTTCAAGCGCGTGACGATGATCGACACGATGTTCGGCGACGCCGATCACCATTTGCGCGCGCTGGCGCGCCGCTGATCAGTCGAGGATAGGCGCCGCTGTGGCGTTGCGCGAGATGATCGTCGCCTGCCCGGCCTGCCGCACCCGCTATATGGTGGCCGAGCCCGAATTGAGCCGCCCGGGTGGGCGCAACGTGCGCTGCGCCAATTGCGGCCATACCTGGCGCCAAGAGTCTGCCGCCGCCGCTCGCCCGCCGCCCGGACCGGGTCCGGGCATCACCCCGCCGCCGCTCGAACCGCTGCGCGAAGCACTGCTCGAACCGCCGCTCAAACCGCTGCGCGAAGCGGTTTTACCGCCGATATTCGGCGTCAAGCCGGCGCCGATCAGACCGCCGCGCCGACATCGCTGGATCGTGCTCGGCGCGCTCGCGGTCCTGGTGCTGATCGTGCTGGTTGTTGTGGCGCTGATCGTCGGCCGCGGCTGGGTGGCCGCGGCCTGGCCCCGGACCGCCGGGCTCTACGCCTCGGTCGGCCTGTTGGCGACATCGGCCAAGACCGGGCTCGAGATTGACAAGATCACCCCGTCGCGCGCCGCCGATGGCTTGGTGATCGAGGGCGAGATCGTCAATTCGGCGAGCACGGCGCTCAAGGTTCCGCAATTGCGGGTGGCGTTGCAGGATGGCGCCGGCAAAGAGGTGCAGTTCAAGCTCGTCGATCCGCCCAAAGCGCTGCTGCAGCCGGGCGAAACGGCGCATTTCCGCACCCCGTTCGAGCACGCCAGCGACGATCGCCACCGGCGTCGTCGTCACCTTTGCCTCCGGCTGACGCGCCGGACACCGCCGATGCCCGAAGCCGGCCCGGAGCAGCGCTACACCGCCAATCTGCAAGGCGAGATCGACGGGGCGGCCCTCTACCGGGCCATGTCGCAAGCCGAGCAGGACCCGAAGCTCTCGCAGATCTACAGCCGGCTGGCGGCGGTCGAGGAAGCGCACGCCGAGTTTTGGAAACGCCGGATCGAGGCGCTCGGCCGGCGCGTTCCGCAGCTCTACCCGGGTCTGCGCACCCGGGCGCTCGAATGGCTGGCGCGGCGGTTTGGCCCGTCTTTTGTGCTGCCGACGGTCAACACCCTCGAACAGACGGACAGCGGCGCCTATGCGGCCCAGCCCGAGGCGGTGGCCGGCGGCCTGCCGGCGGCCGAGCGCTCGCATGCGCGGATCATCGCCGCGCTCGCCGCGCCGTCTCCGGGCGGGCTCAGCGGTGCCAGCCTGGCGCGGCTCGAAGGCCGCCACCGGGGCATGGGCGGCAATGCGCTGCGTGCCGCGGTGCTCGGCGCCAATGACGGGCTCGTCTCCAATCTGAGCCTCGTCACCGGGGTCGCCGGGGCCGCGATGGCGGCGCATGCGATCCTCGTCACCGGGCTCGCCGGGCTCCTCGCCGGAGCGTGCTCGATGGCGCTCGGCGAGTGGCTGTCGGTCAACACCGCGCGCGAATCCGCGCAGCGCCAGATCGACACCGAGGCCGCCGAGCTCGACCAGGTGCCGGAAGAGGAGCAGGAAGAGCTGGCGCTGATCTACCAGGCCAAGGGCCTGCCCGAGGATTTGGCCAAGACCTTGGCCGAGCGGCTGATCGCCAACAAGGCGACGGCGCTCGACACGCTGGTGCGCGAGGAGCTGGGGATCGATCCCGATACGCTCGGCGGCTCGGCCTGGGCGGCGGCCGCCACCTCGTTTTTGCTGTTTGCGGTCGGCGCGATTTTCCCGGTCGCACCCTATTTCGCGCTCGCCGGCGTGCCCGCCCTCTCGACCAGCCTCGCGGCGAGCGGGGTCGCCCTCGTCCTGATCGGCGCCGGCACCGCGCTTTTTACCGGGCGCGGCGTGTGGTTTTCCGGCCTGCGCCAGCTCGTCGTCGGCTTTATTGCCGCCGGCGTCACCTATGGCCTCGGCCGGCTGCTCGGCATCGCCATCGCCGGCTGACCCCCCTTTTAATGGTGGCGGGCGATGAATTCGGCGCGGGCGAGCTGGTGCTGCAAGGCGAGCCGCTGCGCGACAGTCAGCTGCCGGCGGGGGCCCTGGAACCGCAGCCGGCTACCGTCGAACAACAGCAGATCCTCGAACCCGGCGCCGTCGAGCGTCCAGTTGCGCACCGGACCGGTGTCGATGTGGATAAAGCTCGAATTCGGGTACCAGCCGACACCGCCGCGCTGCATCGCCCGCGCCGCATTCATCGCCGCGGCGAGCTTCGAGCCGAGCGAGATATCGAGAGCGCGGCCATAGATGTGCTGGCTGTGCTCGGCCACCCCGAACATCGTGCGGGCCAGCATCGCATTGGTTTCGAGGGTGCGATAGGCGGACAGGATCGTCGCCTTGGTCTCGCCGACCGCATCGAGCACGTCGCCGAGAAAGTCGAGCACGCCGACATCCATCTGCGTCTTCTCGCCCGAGTGAAAATCGCGCAGAAAGGTGTCGAGGTCCTGGATCGCGTCGGCAATCGGTCCCTTGCCGTCGCGATACGGCCCGTCGAAGGTTTCGCCGGTATGCGGGTTGACAAGGTGCAGCCGGCGCACCGCCGCCGGCCGCGGCAGAGCGCGCGCCGTCACCGGCAAAGCCGCGGCACCCGCGACCATCGCAAAGAGCGAACGTCGGCTTATCACCTCGCTGGATACCTTTTGGCTGCGCGCCGCCGCGCGCTCGACGACGGGAGATAACGCGTCAAGTCTAAAATTGTTTCAACAGGCGGTCGATGTAGTCGCGCTCGAGTTCCGGCCGGGAGCGCTCGCCGGCGCGACGGCGCAGCTCGTCCAAGATTTCGCGCGATCGTTGCAGCGCGCTGGCGTCCGGGATTTTGACGTCGCTTTCGTCGTAATTGCCGCCATTTGCCAGCGGTCGGCCGAGCGGGTCGCGGTCGGCCGGGCCGCCGGGCCGGCCGTTTGATCCGTTGCGTTCGTCGGCGGGCTTGCCCCAGGCGCCGCCGAGCCGCTGCTGCATTTGCTTGGCAAAGCTGCGCGCCGCTTGCTGCAGCTGGTCGAGCGCGTCGGTCTGCGGGCCGATCGCGGCACCCGGCCGGTCGGCGCGCAGCGCGCCGGTGGCGCTGCGCATCGCCTGCTCGGCACGCCCCAGCGGATCGGGAATGTCGCCAAACCCCTCGCCCAGCTGCTGCATCAGCTGGCCGAGCGAATGCCGCAACGCCTCCTGCTGCCCGGCGGCGCCACCCATATCGGCCCGCCCACCGGGCTGGCCGGGGCCGGGCTGGCCCGGCTGCCCTGGCTGGCCCTGTTGGCCGGGCTGGCCCTGTTGCCCGAGCCGACCCAGCTGATCCAGCTCATCCTCCCGCGCCTGCTGCTCGGCGCGAAAGCTGCGATCGAGCAATTGCTGCTGGCGTTTCATCAGATCGTTCATGCCGTGCAGCGCCTGCTGCGCCTGCTGCGCTGCGCGCGACCCTTGAGACATTTCGCCGGGCGTCGCCATGCGCAGGTTTTCGAGCATGTTTTGCAGCTGCGACAAAAGCTGTCGGGCCTGATCGCGGCTGCCGTTGCGTGCAAGCTCGCGCGCCCGGTTCAGCATCTGCTGCAAATCGCGGCTGGACAGCATCTGCGAGGGATCGATCGGCTGCTCGGGCCGGCTCGGGTTCTGCATCGCCTTTTGCGCGAGCGCCTGCAGGTAGCGGTCGAGCGCCTGCTGCAATTGGCTCATCAGCCGGTCGATCTCGGCGTCGGGCGCGTTTTTTGCGAGCGCGTCCTGCAGCTGCTGCTCGAGGCGGCGCAGCTCGCGCTCGGCCAACGGCGTCTGCCCATCCTCGATGCGCAGCGCCGTGTCCCACAACAGCCGCTCGACTTCGGCGATGGCCTGCGGATCGCCGCTTTGGCGCAATTCCTCCTGGGCGACGCGGAGCGCGAGAAAGACCACGGCGTCGTTGCGGTAAAGCTGTGGCCGGTCGCGCAGATCGCCCAAGATTTCGGCTACCGCCAGGCGTGATTTCGGGCTTTTGGCCAACTCCTTGCGCTGATCGATGATGGCCCGCGCTACGGGGTCCTTGAAGACCCGCTCGGGGAGGGTCGTGCGCACCGCGTCGCTCGCGCCCTGCTGGTGCAGTGCATCGCTGGCGACGAGGCGGATTTCCACCGGGAGCCCGGCCCAGGGATGCGGGGTCAGGTCGTGGTAGCTCACCGCCTGCGCCGATTTCAAATGCAGGCCCGGCAACGGCAGATCGATTGTCAGCGCTTCGCCGCTTTTGTCGCCGTCGCGGGTGATCACCGCCTTGACATCCTCGACCCCGTAATCGTCGGCCGCCTGATAATTCAGCGCCAGCGCCTTTCTGGCGGTCGCCTCGGGCGGCTTGACAAAGGCGACGGTCGGCGGGCGGTCGGGGATGATCGCGATCGCCCAGCTGCCGAGCACGGCGCCGTCTTGCGTGATGTCGAGCCGCTTGCCGTGCTTCAGCACCGCCGAGACCTGAAAATCCTCCTTGTCGGCGGCGTCGAACTTGCGGTTTTGGCCGTCGATCGACAGCAGCGGCGCCGGGCCGGCTCCGTGCACCTGGGCGATCAAGTTGCTGCCGGTCGGGATGCGGACCGTTTCCGCGATGCCCGGGCGCAGGAACTGCGGCGGGAGCCCGGTGTATTCCGGCGGCGCCACCCAGATGTCGAGGCTTGCCGCTACCGTCGGCGGACCGGCATTCAGGCTCGGGGTTATCGCGCGCAGCAGCCGGTCGTGCCATTCGCCGCCGGCATCGATCGCGCCCACCAGCAGCAGGATCGCGAGCACGGCGCGCAGGCCCCACGGATCGCGGGCGGCGAGCCCGGCGCGCGGCAGCCCGACGCGCAGATGCCGGATGGCGGCGGCCATGCGCCGCTGGTGCGCCTCCCACAACCGCGTCGCCGGCACGTCGAGCGGCACGCCGGGCCGGTCGGCGAGCGCCTGCAACGGCCGATGCGCCAGACCGCTGGCGCGCTCGATGCGGCGGCCGGCGGCGATGCGATCGACGGCGGCGAGGCGCCTCGCCCCGGTCCCGGCAAGGATGACAAAGGCGGCGCCGAGAACGAGCAGGATTGCGGCATGGCCGAGGCCCGGCAGGCGCGGCAGCAGGTCGAAGAGCCCGAGCACCAAAAACAGCGCGACGATCGCGGCGGCGGGCCAAAACGCCGGCCAAGCCTGCTCCCACCACAAAGCGGCCGAGGCGAGGCGCAGCTTTGCCGCGAAGAGTGGGCCAAAGGGCCGGGTGCGGTCGGCCATCACGAACCTCGCTTGCCCAATTGCGCCTCTGCCGGATCGGCGAGCCACGCCGGAATGCTATCGAGAGACAGCAGCGCAGCATAGCTCGGCCGCGCCCGGACGACCGCGTGGCGATCGCCGGACACCAGCACCTCCGGCACCAAGAGCCGGCTGTTGTAGGTCGAGCTCATGACCGCACCATAGGCGCCGGCCGCGGCGATCGCGACGATGTCGCCCGCGGCGAGCGGTGGCAATTCGTAGCCGCGGTTGAACGTATCGGTGCTTTCGCACACCGGGCCGACGACATCGGCCGGCGCGACCGGCGCACCCGCCGGCGGCTCGCGCACCGGCAGGATTGCGTGTTCGATGCCGTACATCGCCGGGCGCACGAGGTCGTTCATCGCCGCGTCGACGACGACGATGCGCGGCTCGTCTTCCTTGACGTAGACGACGCTCGCTGCCAGCACCCCGCCGGCGCCGACCAGAAACCGGCCCGGCTCGAAGGCCAGCGCCACGTCGAGCTTGCCGAAAACCTCCTGCACCAGCCCGGCGTACTCGGCCGAGCTGACCGGGGCCGGGTCGCCGGCGTGGTAGGGGATGGTCAGCCCGCCGCCGAGGTCGACCCGGCGGACGCTCTGGCCGTCGCCGCGCAGCGCCGTCACCAGCTCGGCGACGCGCCTGAACGCCGCCCGCGACGGCCCGAGCTTGACGATCTGCGAGCCGATATGCACCGCCAGCCCGACCGGCTCGATCCCCGGCAACTGCGCCGCCAGCCGGTACGCGGCAGCGATGTCGCCGTGGGGGATGCCGAATTTGTCGCCCTTGCGGCCGGTCGAGATCGCGGCGTGGGTCTCGGCGTCGACATCGGGATTGACCCGCAGCGCCACCCGCGCGGTGCGGCCGCTGCCGCTTGCCAGGTCGCTGAGCCGGCGCAGCTCGGGGACCGACTCGACGTTGACCTGGTGGATATCGGCGTCGAGCGCCGCGGTCAGCTCGGCGCCTATCTTGCCGACCCCGGAAAAGACGATCTTCTCCGCCGGGATGCCGGCCGCCAAGGCGCGGCGCAGCTCGCCTTCCGACACGACATCGGCGCCGGCGCCGAGCCCGGCGAACAGCCGCAGCACCGCCTGGTTCGAGTTGGCCTTGACCGCGTAGCAGATCAGCGGAGCCTCAGCCGCAAAGGCGGCGGCAAAGCGCCGGTATTGCGCGGTGAAGGCAGCAGCCGAATAGACATAGGCCGGTGTGCCGATTTCGGCTGCGAGGCGCGCAATCGGCACGTCCTCGACGTGCAGCACGCCGCCGCGATAGGTGAAAAAGTCACTCACGCGGATAAGGCTGCGGGTAGGTGTTGGGCACGCCGGGCGCAGGTTGGGGGGCGCCCTTCTTGCCGCAGCCGGCCAGCGCCAGCGTGCAGAGGATCGCGAGCAGGGCGAGCCCCGTGAGCACTCTCGGCCGGGTCGGGCTCATTCGAGAAACCGCTTGCGGGCCGCGGCGACGGCCGCAACGACCTGCGCGGGCGCGGTGCCGCCGAGGCTCGTCCGGCTCGCCACCGAGCGGTCGATGTCGAGCACGTCGTAAACCGCTGCGGTGATCGCCGGCTCGATTGCGCGCAATTCGGCGAGGGGCAGGGCGGCGAGGGTGCAGCCCAGCGCTTCGGCGCGCTTGACGATCTGCCCGGTCGCCCGGTGCGCCTCTCGAAACGGCAGGCCGGCGGCCCGCACCAGCCAGTCGGCGAGATCGGTCGCCGTCGAGTAGCCGCGCTCGGCCGCCGCACGCATTCGGGTGCGGTCGGGCCGCAGGTCGCGCACCATGCCGGCGGTCGCGGCGAGCGTCAATTCGAGCGCGTCGACCGCCTCGAACACCGGCAGCTTGTCTTCCTGCATGTCTTTGCCATAGGCGAGCGGCAGCCCCTTCATCACCGTCAGCAATGCGACGAGCGACCCGTTGATGCGGCCGGTCTTGGCGCGGACCAGCTCGGCGGCGTCGGGGTTGCGCTTTTGCGGCATGATCGAGCTGCCGGTGGTAAAGGCGTCGCTCAGCGCGACAAAGCCATAGCCGTCGCTGCACCAGAGCACGATTTCCTCGGCCAGGCGCGACAAATGCGTGCCGGCGAGCGCCGCGGCGGCGAGGAGCTCGACCGCGAAATCGCGGTCGGATACGGCGTCGAGCGAATTTGCCATCGGCCGGTCGAAACCGAGCGCTGCGGCGGTTGCCTCGCGGTCGATCGGGAACGAGGTCCCCGCCAGCGCCGCGGCACCCAGCGGCGACTCGTTGAGCCGCCGCCGGCAATCGGCGAGCCGGCCGCGGTCGCGACCGACCATCTCGACATAGGCCGATAAATGATGGCCGAAGGTCACCGGCTGCGCGATCTGAAGATGGGTGAAGCCGGGCATCACCGTCGCCGCCTCGGTCTCGGCACGATCGAGCAGCGCTTGCTGCAAATCGCGCATTGCCGCGTCGAGGCGGTCGATTGCGGCGCGCAGCCATAGCCGCAGATCGGTCGCGACCTGGTCGTTGCGCGAGCGCGCGGTATGGAGGCGCCCCGCCACCGGCCCGATCAGCGCCGCGAGCCGCGCCTCGATGTTCATGTGGATGTCTTCGTGCTCTTCGCTGAAGACGAAATCGCCGGCCTCGATCTCGGCCCGGATGCGGTCGAGACCGGCGGCGATCGCGGCGCCATCTGCCGCCGGCAGGATCCCCTGTCTGACGAGCATCGCGCAATGCGCCTTCGAGCCGGCGATATCTTCGGCATAGAGCCGCTTGTCGAAATCGATCGACGCGTTGATCCGGCGCATGATCTCGGCGGGGCCGCCGGCAAAGCGGCCGCCCCATTGCGGATTGGCCGGGACGGTTGCGGCGGTGTCCTGCTTGCTCACGAGCGGGTGTCCGGCGGCCCCAGCGCGTCCTTGAGGAATTGCCCGCCGCGCCACAGCCCGGCTTCGTCGATCGAATGACCGATGCCGGGGCAGGTCAAGGTCTCGACCGGGACCCCCGCGGCTTCGAGGGCGGCTTGGGCGGCGGCGAGCGAGCCGTAAGGGACGAGCGGGTCCTCGGTGCCGTGCACCAAGAGGATCGGCGGCCGCGAGCGCCGCTCGTCCGCGAGCAGCTCGGGGGCGAGCAGACGGCCGGAAAAGCCGACAATGCCGGCGAGCTGCTCGCGCCGGCGCAGCCCGACAAAGAGCGACATCATCGTGCCTTGGGAAAACCCGACCAAGGCGAGATCGGCGGCGCCGAGCCCGCGCTCGGCGAGGGCATCGTCGATAAACCCGTCGAGCATCGGTGCCGCCGCGCGCACCCCGGCCAGCACCGCCGGCGGGCTGCGGTCCTGCGCGCTGAACCATTGATAGCCGGAGGGCGCCATGTCGCACGGGAAGGGGGCATTGGGCGAGACGAATTCGGCGTCGGGCAAGAGCCGCGCCCAATAGGGCGCGAGCCCGATCAGATCGTTGCCGTCCGCGCCCAGCCCGTGCAGCAGAATAACCAGACGGCGCGGATTGCCGCCCGTGGCGGGCGGGCGCGACGGCCCCGACAGGCGAGACAACATCGGCAGACACCTCGGCAAAACATGCGCGTTGCCGCAGACATAGCCGAAACCGAGCGCTGCTGTCACTCGCGGCGGCGCCGCCGCCTACCGTCTCGAGGCCCGAGCATTGTGCGATGCGAGAAGCGACAATCAAGTCGGGGATCAGGTGCTGTATTTGCCTGGGCCGGCGCGCCTCGGGTAAATTGCGCGCACGATCGTGGCTGAAATTGGTGTGCGCTGATCGCCGTGCGAGCCCGAACCGCAGAGATCGGCCCCGGCGGCCGAGAAATCGCGGCGGCGGTGCACCCACGCCCGGTCGTCACGCGATTTGCGCCGAGCCCGACCGGGTATCTGCATCTCGGCCATGTCAGATCGGCGCTGGAGGGGTGGCGCGCGGCCCGCGCTGCCGGCGGCCGGTTTTTGCTGCGCCTCGAAGACATCGACCAGACCCGCTGCCGCGCGGAATACGCCGCCGCGATCCTGGAGGATCTCACATGGCTCGGCCTCGAATGGGACGGGCCGGTGCGCCGGCAATCCGAGCATTTCGATGATTATCGCGCCGCACTCGACCGGCTCGACAGGCTGGGCGTCCTCTATCCGTGCTTTTGCACGCGGCGCGAGATCATGGCCGAGATCGCCGCGGCCGGCGGTGCGCCGCAGGGACCGGCAGGGCCGCTCTATCCCGGCACCTGCCGCCGGATCGGCGGGGCCGAGCGGGCCGAAAAGGAACGTCTCGGGCTCGATTATGCATTGCGGCTCGATCTCGGCCGGGCCTCGGTGCTGACCGGGCCGCTCGATTGGATCGAGGAGGGCGGTGTGGCGCCGGGCCTGGTGCCGGCGGAGCCGGAGCTCTCCGGCGATGTGGTTCTCGCCCGCAAGGAGGCGCCGGCCAGCTATCACCTCGCGGTCACCGTGGACGACGCGATCCAGGGTGTCACCCTGGTCACCCGCGGCGAGGATTTGGCGCCGGCGACGCCCATCCACCGTGTCTTGCAGGCATTGCTCGGCCTGGCGGCGCCGCGCTACCGCCATCATCCGCTGCTGACCGACAGCACCGGCCGCCGCCTCGCCAAGCGCGACCGGGCGCTGACCATTCGCGACATGCGGGCGCACGGCGCGAGCCCGGCGGAGATCATAGCCCAGGCCCGGCTCGTGCCGCGGTGAGGCATGCCCGCTTGGCGCATGGCTGCCTAGCCAACCAAATCCGTTGCCGGGCATTTCGAAACACGCAAACAATCACCCGACAGACCGGAAATCCGGCGAATTATTGGGGGGAAACCGCATGCATCACCATGTTCAGGCGATGGTTTCAGCGTGCGCGGCGCTGGCCGTGGCATGCCTCGGCGGCGGCATCGCCCGCGCCGCCGATCCGGAGATCGACAAGCTGCTGACGAGCCCGGTCAGCAAGGATTGGGTGACCAACGGCGGCAACATGACCAATCAGCGCTATTCGACGCTGACCCAAATCAACACCGGCAACGTCAAGCAGCTCAAAGGCGCCTGGATGGCCCGCCTCAACGGCTCGGGCATCGGCGGCAAGTATTCCGCCGAGGCGACGCCGCTGGTCAGGGACGGCGTCATGTATGTCGTCACCGGCAACGACGACGTGTTTGCGCTGAACGCCAAGACCGGCCAGATATTGTGGGAGCGCAAATCCGGCATCGACCAGAAGATCACGACCGTATGCTGTGGCTGGCTCAACCGCGGCTTGGCGATGGGCGAAGGCAAGTTGTTTCTCGGCCAGCTCGACACCAATGTCGTGGCGCTCGACGTCAAAACCGGCAAGGAGGTGTGGAAGACCCCGATCGAGCATTGGCAAAACGGCTACGTCGTGACCAGCGCGCCGCTTTATTATGACGGCATCGTCTACAGTGGCATCGCCGGCGGCGAATTCGGCACCCGCGGGCGGGTGACCGCGCTCGACGCCGCCACCGGCAAGATTCTGTGGCGAGCCTATACCTTGCCGGCGCCGGGCGAAGTCGGCGCCGACACCTGGCCCAAGGGCAGCGATCAGGCGATGCGCGGCGGCGCCACGGTCTGGAACACGCCGGCGCTCGATCCCGAGCTCGGCCTTGTCTATTTCGCCACCGGCAATTGCGGGCCCGACTACAATGGCGCGGTGCGTGGGGGCGACAATCTGTTCTGCGCCTCGATCATGGCGGTCAAGGCCAAGACCGGCGAATATGTGTGGCACTTTCAGGAAGTTCACCACGACATTTGGGATTATGATGCGGCGAGCCCGGTCGTGCTGTTCGACACCGTCATCGACGGGCACAAGCGCAAGGGCATCGCCGAGGCCGGCCGCACCGGCTGGGTCTACATTCTCGACCGCACCAACGGCAAGCCGCTGGTCGGCATCGAGGAAAAGGCGGTGCCGCAGGAACCATTGCAGCAAACGGCCAAAACACAGCCCTACCCGGTCGGCGACAACACCGTGCCGACTTGCGCCAAGCCGCTGCCCGGCTATGAGAAGGCCGGCTGCATCTTTGCCCCGTTCTGGGAAACCCCGGTATTGATCGAGCCCGGCGGGCAGGGCGGCACCAACTGGTCGCCGATGCCGTACGATCCCGACACCGGCTATTTCTATGTGCCCGGCACGATCCGCGCGAGCACCTTCGTGCGCTATGGCGACACCTACAAAAAGGGGCTGCGCTATGTCGGCGGCACCCAAGCGCCGCCGATCGGCGACCCGCTGGCCGGCACCTTCACCGCGATCAACGCCACCACCAACAAGATCGCCTGGCAGCACCAGATGCCGTACCGCATGGGCGGCGGCGGCGGCTCGACCGTGACCGCCGCCGGCCTCTTGCTGCGCGGCGAGCCTGACGGCAATTTCGTCGCGCTCGACGCCAAGACCGGCGCGGCATTGTGGAAATTTCAGACCGGCTTCGGCGCCGACGCACCGGCGATGGTCTACGAGGTCGACGGCGACGAATACATCGCGATCGTGACCGGCGGCAATTCGATCCAGGGCAGCGCCAACGGCGATGCGTTGTGGGCGTTCTCGCTGAAAGGCCTGCTGACGCCGCTGTATCCGCCGCCCCCGCCATTGACAAAGGCCGGTCCGGGCGGGCCGATCGCCAATGGCGTCGACAAGGTCAAGATCGCCGACCTCAACGCCGAATACGCCTATTTCCCGGCCCGCACCGAGGTCAAGGCGGGGAGCGCAGTGACCTTCACCAACCTCGGCGACCTGCCGCATACCGCGACTGCTGCGGCCGCCGATCGGGGCAAATGGGACACCGGCCTGCTCAACAAAGGCGAGTCGAAGACCGTCACCTTCACCGAGCCCGGCACCCATTACTACATCTGCACGATCCATCCCTGGATGTATGGCGCGGTCATCGTCGACAAGTAAGAGAGACGCTGCCGCAATCGCGGCGGGCAAGATCGCCGGGCGAATTTCAGTCGAGGGGCCGGTTTCAGTCGAGGGGCCGGTGCAGCCCGGTGGCGACGTCGAGGTATTCGGCGTCGTCCGGGCGCAGGATGCCGTGCCGCACGGCAAAATCGAGGATCACCAGATTGACGTTGAACTTGAAATCGTCGGTATGGCGGATGCGGTCGAGCACCGCCGCCACCGGCATCAGGGCGAACCCGGCCATCTCGCCGTCGCGGTTCTCGGGTGTGAAATCGTCCGGAATTTCGAGGTCGTAGACGAAGAGCACATCGTCGCGAATGCCGAGTTCGGTCGCCATGCGGTAGGAGACGGCACCTGCCGGGGTCGCGCGTGCGATCAGCCCGGGCGGGATCGCCGCCTCCTCGTCGGCTTCCTTGGCCAGCGTAGCCTCGACACCGTAGCCGTTGCCGATGCCGCCGGCGACGAGGTTGTCGAGCTTGTTCGGGGCGAGCCGCCGGTCCGCCGCGCGCCGCGCGATCCACAGGCTGAACCGATCGCCCTCCCGGCGATAGCCGTTCAGATGGACGCCATAGGCGCGGGTCCCGAAAAACGGCACCGCACCCCGATCCAGCCGAAAAATCGGCGGCGCCCCCCAGCGCACCGCCACGTCGAAGGTCTCGTTGCGGTATTTCGGCAGCCGGCGTTCGACGACGAGCCGGTCCACGATGCTGTCTACGGCGCGGCTGATCGTGTCCGCATCGCCTTGCGCACGCAGCTCCACCCGTTCTTCCGACACCGCGAACACATCCGGATAGCGGCCGCAACGCCGCGGCATTGTCGCGGCGCACAAGGCCGATCCGATCGGCGCCGGCAACCAGCGGCACCGCCCGCGCCGGATCGTAGCTGTTGCAGAATTTGATATGGCCGGCGAACGACAACGGACCCCAGCTCCGGTCAACCCGCCACGGCACCGCCCGGCGACGCCAGCACGGCATCGACACAGGCGATCTGGCGCAGGCAGGCAGCGATATAGTCGATCGCCTCGCGGTCGAGCCCGCCGATCTGAATGTCGATCGTCAGCTCCTGCCGCTCGACGCCGGAAACGGCGCTCCGCCAGCGGGTCGGCACCAGACCCCGCTTGGCGAAAAGCTCAAGCACCCGCGGCATCACCCCGGGCTCGGCGCGGGCGTGAACGAAAAAGTAAGCAGCAACGGCGAGACTGGCTGTCAGCGACAGGCTCGGAACGAACCGACATGGCGATGTTCCTCGGCGAAATTTAGGCGAAGCAACGGCGCCCGAACCCTGATCGGGTCCGGGACCGTAATTCGCCGGTCTTGCCGGGGATGCATCAGCGCAGCCACGTCACCAGATGTAGGCCGGACCGCTCGCCGGGTCAACTCGTCTGCGGGTGCCCGGTTCGCGGGATCGAGGTTTCGCTGGTCTTGGGTTTCGCTGGTCTTGGCAAGGCCCGTGTGGTTCTATCGGCGGTAGCCCGCCGCGCGGCTGATAAGCGGAGCGATTGATGAAATATTTGCAGATGGGCGCCGTCATGACGCTGGTCCTGGTTGCCGGCGGATGCAGCGTCGGCGCGCCCGGGCGGGCGAGCGACATTCAGAACCTGAACGGCATTTCCGACGACATCTCCGCGGTCCGGATGACGCAATCGGATTCGCTCAAAATCCCGGACCCGAACCTGCCGACGACCTATCCGCACAGCTACCAGCTGCCGACCGACTGACCCGCGGGAGAGCCGGCCCGGATAATCCGGCCTCAGAAATTCGGCGAGCGGTCGGGCAGCGCGGGGGGCCCGGCGCCGTTGCCTTCGGCCGCGCCGGTTTTCAGGACCCCGTCGCGCACCAGCCGTTCGCGCAACGCATCGAGCACGCCCAAGGCATGGGCGAGCCCTTGGATCGGGATCGCCACGGTCAATTCGGTGACCGCGCGCAGCTCGCGGTTGTCACCGACCGCAGTGTTCTCGACGCGCTGGAATTCGAGGCGTGCGACCCCGTTCAAGATCGTGACTTCCTTCAGCACATCGCAAAAATAGGTCGGCATCGATGCGTCTCCGCTGACTGCTCTACTCGCTTCCCCGGCGAAAAGCCGGGGTCCACCGTTCCGCGGCATCAGCGATCGATAGGTGGTAGGCCATTACCCGCTCGAAGGTTTCGAGGGTCGCAGAGGTGGGTCCCGGCTTTCCCCGCGGAATGCTCACGGCTCGTGCAGGCTTTCGTCGATGATCCGGGTCGGCGGGTGAAACACATAATGCAAGATCGAGCGGCAGCCAATCTCGATCGACATCGACCCGCGCGGGGCCGACGGCTGCAGCTGCACGAAGCCTCCCCTCCCTAAGCGACAAAGGCAATGTCGCCGAGGGTGAGGGTCGGATGGGGGCTGCCGGGGTTGCAGGGACAGTTTACTTAATTCGGCGATTGGTTCGGGCCGGTCGGTTGCAGGGACAGTTTACTTAATTCGGCGATTTGGTGCGGGCCGGTCGGTTGCAGGGACAGTTTACTTAATTCGGTCGTTGCAGGGACAGTTTACTTAATTCGGCGATTTGGTTCGGGCCGGTCGCACGGTTAGCGGCAGCGTAGCGCATCGCCTCACGGATGTCGTCTCGCTGAAGATCGGGATAGGCGGCGAAGATTATCCGCTTCCGCCATGCCGTCGGCAGCCATGCCGACGACCGTTGCCACCGGGATCCGCAGGCCGCCAACGCAGGGGACGCCGCCCATCTGCCGCGGATCGACCGTGATCCTTGCAAACCTTATCGCCCCCTCGCCGCTCCGCTCGGCGTGCATCGCAGCCTCACCGGTTGACGCGGCGGAAGGCTGCCTCGATCTCGGCGTCGCTGACAAATTCACGCCGGCTTGCCTGGGCCCGCCCTTCCAGCACCGCCCGCAGATGCGCGGCATCGATCGGCTCTGCCTCCGCCTCGCCGGCGGCCCGATGGAGAATGGCGCGCGCGATCTCATCCTGGGCATCGGACGGCAGCTCCCGCGCCGTCTCGATTGCCTGCTCCAGCGGCTTTGTCATGGGGTGATCATAGTCGCCCGCGGGTCTCGGCAAAAGAGAGTGGCGGCGGCGCTGCACGGAAGCATCTTTGGGCTCCTATCCCGGCGCAGGTCCTGGCGCAGGCCGGGACCCATCCGGCCGATAGGCACCGGCCTTCGCCGGTGTGGACAGGGTGGCCGGGGGGGAGTGCAAATGCCGGACACCGTCGCTGGATGTTCACGCGCGCGGCAGCGGCAAGGATGCGTGGAATCCTTCGTTCGGACCATCCCGGCCCACGGGTCCGGCCGGTGGCCGGCCCGAGGACAGGCTCCGGCCGGGATCTATGTCGGCGGCGGGCTCGATGTTCTACGTCTACCTGCTGGCCAGCAAGCCGTACGGAACCCTTTATATCGGCATGACGTCCGAGCTGGCGCGCCGGGTTTGGGAGCACAAGGAGAAGGTCGTTCCCGGCTTCACGCGACGGTACAATGTCGTCCGGCTCGTGTGGTTCGAAGATCACGCGTCCGAGGGCGAGGCGCTTCGGCGGGAGAAGCAGCTCAAGGAGTGGAAGCGGGATTGGAAGATCAACCTGATCGAGCGCGCCAACCCGCATTGGGACGACCTTTACCCAAGCATTTGGGTCTGACCATCCCGGGCGCAGGCCGGGACCCATTCCGCCCATGGGCACCGGCCCCTGTTCCCTGCCGGGGGCAGGCTTCGCCGGTGTGGACGAGGTGGTTGGGCCGCTGAGCTGCTCGAACCGGGATCAGGGCTCGCGCAGGCTTTCGTCCATGACGCGGGTCAAGGGGTTCAGCACATAGTGCAGGATCGAGCGGCGGCCGATCTTGATGTCGGCGACGAGGCGCATGCCGGGGCGCAGCTCGAAATCCTTGGGCAAATTGCGCAATTCGAGCTTGGTCAAGGCGATGCGGGCGCGGTAGTGGATCGGGCTCTGCCGCATCTGCGAGCGCAGCCCGGGTGCGGTCATGTTCTCGGCGGTCTCGCGCGGGCTGTCGTCCTCGACCGTGTCCGGGGTCAGGCTCTTCAACACGCCGTGGACGAGGCCGTATTGCTGCCACGGCAGCGCCTCGAACTTGACCGTGGCCTGGTCGCCGATATGGACGCGGGCGACATCGCGGGTGTCGATATCGACTTCGGCGAGGAGCGGCACGTCGTCCGGCACCAGGCGAACCAGCGGCTCGGCCTCGCGCACCACCGACCCCGCCGGCCGCGCCGCCACCTGGAGCACGGTGCCGTCGCGCGGCGCCTTCAGGATCGCCATCCGATGGCGCAATTGCGCCTTTGACAGCTGGGCCGCGGCGGTTTCGCGGTCGGCGCGGGTCTGCGCCATCTCCTCGGCGAGCTTGCGTTTCCATTCGTCGACAAAAGCGTCGCGATCGGCGACCGCCTCGGCGATCTGTTGCGTCAATTTCTGCTGCTCGCCGAGATTGGTGTTGAGCCGCGATTGCGCCTCGACCCGGTGCTCCTGGGTGTCGATCAATTTGAGCTTGGAAGCCAGGTCCTTGGCGACCAGGGTCTGGTAGATGCTCTCAGCCTGGAGGGCGAGCTTGATCTGCTCGCCGAGCCCCTGGACCTCGATCTTGTGCGCGGCGAGATCGGCCCTGAATTGCGCGACCTTGCCTGCCGACGCGGCGATATGCGCGGCGTATTCGTCGCGGCGCTTATTAAAGATGTCGATCTGCGTCGCCTCGTCGGGGTTGGGGCGCGCGGGCTCGTAGACCGCACCCGCGAGCTCGGCCTCGATCCGGTCGCTCTTGGCCCGGAGGTGGCGCAATTTGGCGCTCAATTCGGCCTCGTCGGCGCCGCTGAAGGTCGGGTCCAAGGTGGCCAGCACCTGGCCCGCCTTGACCTTGTCGCCCATCTTGACCGCGACGCCGCGCACGACCGAGGTTTCGAGCGGCTGCACGACGATCTCGCTGTCGCTGGTGACGATCCGGCCGTTGGCGGCGACGACGATATCGACGCGGGCGACCGCGAGCGCCACCGCGGCGGCGGCGAGCAGCCCCGCCATCAGCCACAGCACCAGCCGCCGTTTTGGCGGAGCGGCGAGGACGCTCTGGAAATCGTAATCGATCAGCGCCCGCGGCGCCGGTGCGGCGGCGCGGTCCGAGGGCGTGGCTGTGGCTGTGGCTATGTCGCTCATGCCTGGTACACCCGCGCCTGCTGGTTCCAGAGCTGGTTGTAAGGGAGACAACTGCGCAGCAGGGTGTCGTGCCGGCCGACCTGCACGATGTGGCCCTGATCGACGACGATGATCGCGTCGGCGCGGGCGACGAAAGACAGCCGGTGGGTGACGATGACGATGGTGCGGCCGCGGGCGATGCCAGCCAAATGCTGCTGGATGATCGCCTCGCTCTCGGGGTCGAGCGAGCTCGTTGCCTCGTCGAACACCAGGACCGGCGGCGAATGGATCAGCGCGCGGGCGATCGCCAGACGCTGGCGCTGGCCGCCCGACAGATTGGACGCCCCCTCTTCGAGCATCGTCGAATAGCCGTGCGGCATGCGCTGGATGAATTCGTGGGCGCCGGCGAGCTGGGCCGTCCGCACCACCTCGTCGAGCGAGGCGGCGGGCTTGGTGATCGCGATGTTCTCGCGCACCGTGCCGCGAAACAGGAAATTCTCCTGCAGGACGACGCCGATCTGGGTCCTGAGATGGGCGAGGTCGAGCTCCTTCAGATCCTGGTTGTCGATCTTGACGAGCCCCGCCTGCGGCCGATAGAGGCCTTGCAAGAGGCGGGTGATCGTGGTCTTGCCCGAGCCGCTGCGGCCGACGACGCCGACCACCTGGCCCGGCGTGATCGCGAACGAGATGTCCTTGACCGCCGGGGTCGCCGCCCCTGGATAGTGGAATGTCACATCCTCGAATTCGATATGGCCCTTGATTTGCGGCGCCAATTGCCCGCTCGCCGGCTCGGGCTTGGTCTGCATCAGCTGCGCCAGCAATTTCAGCGACAAGACCGCGCGCTGGTATTCCTGCATCAGGGTCGAGGCGTGGATCAGCGGCTGCGCCAGCCGCAGGCCCAGCATGTTGAACGCGATCAGGGCACCCACCGTCATCTGGTCGCTGAGCACAAAAAGGGCGCCGAGCGCGCCGATGCCGACGCTCATCGCCCGCTCGAGGCCCATGATGACGCTGCGCGCGCGCGCCGATGTGTGGTCGAGCGCCAGGCTCTTGGTCGCCGCTTCGTCGGTCTGGCGGCGCCAGCGCAGCATCGAGCGCGGCTCGAGCGCGAGCGTCTTGATCGTGTCGATGCCGTTCAGGATCTCAAACAAAAACGCCTTGCGCCGCCCCTCGATGTCGTTGACGTCGCGCAATTTGACGCGGAACTCGCGCGACATGATCGCGAGCGCCGCAAACGCCACAGCCGACACTGCGAGAACGATCAAGGTCAGCTTCCAGGAATAGATCAGCAATACCGGTAGAAAAATCACCACCGACAGAAAATCGAGAAAGGTATTGAACAGTCGGCTCGCCAGGAACTCGCGGACGTTGTTCGCCTCCTGCAATTTGTAGGCGGTAACGCCGGACGGGTTGGTGTGGAAATAATCGATCGGTAGTTTCAGCAGATGGTCGATCGTATCGGTGGCGACAACGTGGTCGAGCTTGCGGGTGACAAAGGCCAGCAAATAATTGCGCATGTAGTTGAAGCCGGCGTCGAACAGGATCAGCACAAAGACCCCGGCGGTGATCGTGTAGAGCGTCGAGAACGCCTGGTTCGGCACCACCTTATCGACCAGGATCTGGAAAAAGATCGGCACCGACAGCGCGATCAGATGCATGGCGAGCGCGGCGATTACGACGTCGCGCATCAGCCGCCGCTCGGCGAACAATTTCGAGGTGAACCACGAAAAGCCGAATTTTATGTCGTCGCGGCTCGGCGGCAGCGGCGTGACGATCAGCGCCTCGCCGGCCCATGAGCGTTCGAGATCGGCGCGGCTCAAAAAGAAGATTTCGCCATCGCGCCAGAGCGGGTCGGAGATCGCCGCTTCCTCGGCGCCGTGCCGGCGCATCCCCATCAGGATGACGGCATTGCCGTTGCCGAGCAGCAATATCAGCGGGTGGCTGAACGCGCGCGTGTTGAGCGCCTGCCAATCGAGCCGCACGCGCTCGGCCTTGAGCCCGAACTCGCCGGCAAGGGCGGCCAGCCGCGCCGGTGGGAAGGTCGCGTCATCGACCGCGTTGCGCCGGCGCACGGCGGCCACATCGGCATAAACGGCGTTCTGGATGCCGAGCCGGAACAGGCACGCAAGCCCGGTCTCGCACGACACTGCCGTGGCTGCTCCGAGGCCGGAAGCGGCGGCCTCCGGCGGCGGGTCGGGTGCCTCGTCCGGCGGTGTGTCGTCAGGCTGCGGCACCAGCGCTCCGCGCGCACGAGACCGCGAGCGGTGCAAAGAGGCAACCAGCTTGGCCGCTATCGGCACCGGCGCACCTATGCTTCTGCTTTCAAGGGTAAGTGAGCTATAATCTACCGCAATTGCGTCAAACAATCAAGAAGGCATCGCCGGCAAATGCAGCGATGCCCCGCGTTAACTATTTTTTGCAGCCTGATCTAGATCGATACCGGCGGCCAGCCGAAATGCGTATCCGCTCGTCAGGCGAATAAGCCGTTGCGGCTGTCGCCGCCGCCGCTGTCGCCGCGATCGCCCTTCGCTCCGGCGTCCTCCTCCCCGGCGCCCTTCTCCCCTGCTCCAGCAGATTGCATGGCCCGAAGAGGAGAAAGCACGCGCGATAAATCTGCATCAAATGCCGTCTTATCTCGCAATCTCTTAAAGTATTTTTAGGACAAGCACAGTGTAAATCTGTGCCTGTAGATTGTCCTGCTGCGGACGATCGGAAAACGCCCTAGGTGTGAGGTGGAATATGCACAGACATCTAATGATTTTTCTTGTATCAATACTTGTGTTTGCTGATGGTTCGGCGGGAGGCGCCAAGGCTGCTGACGCAAGCGCGCCGACCGTCAACTCGATCACGCTGACCAACCGGAGCGGGGTGGCGCAGCTCAATTATCCGCTGCAGCTCGGCCGGCCGTTTGTCGATGGCGCGGTTGAGGGCGAGCCGCAGGTGCTGATCAACGGGGTGCCGGCGGCGAGCCAGGCCGATGTCAAAAACCGCTACCCCGACGGCTCGGTCGAGTTCGCGGTGATCGCGGTGGTGGTCCCGAGCCTGCCGGCGAGCGGCTCCTTGACCCTGACCTTTCAGGACCATGCGCCCGGCAGCCACACGCCGCTGACCGGCGCGCAAATGCTCGACCCGAGCTACGATTTCAACGCAACGATGACGCTGAAGAACACCGGCACGGGCGTCGGCAAGACGGTGTCGGCGCGGACGATGCTGGCGAACGGCGACTACCAATTGTGGAATGCGGGGCCGGTGGCGCAGACGATCATGCTCGGCGACGACAGCACGGCGCGCAAATACGATATCGGCTTTGACAGCTATCACCCGTTCCGGCCGCGCTTTTACGCAACCTTCTGGCCGGCGACGCATCAGGTGGCGGTGCGCTATGTCGGCGAGAACGACAATGTCCGCGAGGTTGAGGACCTCAGCTACAACCTGACCCTGATCGCCGGCAACCTGATAGGCTACGGCAAAACCGGCCTGACCCAGTGGGCGATGACCAATTGGAGCCGGAGCTTTTGGCTGGGCGGCACGCCCTCGCCGCAGGTCGATATCGACTACAACCTCGGCTATCTCGAAACCACCCGCTGGCTGCCCGGCTACGACACTTCGATCAAGCCGACAGCGGCGCTGGTCGCCAGCGAATACGCGCTGTGGACCGGGCGCCCGCACGACCTCTATGACGGCCAATGGGACGGCGGGCTGTGGCAAGCCGCGATGGCCACCCCCGGCGAGCGGCAGGAGATCGGCCCCTACCCGACCTGGGATGTGCTGTGGCTCTATACCGGCGATTGGCGGATGCGCCAGATGGCGCTGGGGATGGACGACCTGGCCGCGGCGTGGCCGGCCAATTTGCGCGAAACCGACCCGGCCCGGCGGCTGCAGCGCAGCGACCCGACCGGGCTCAGCCCCTCGACCGGGCTCGGCCACACCGTCTCGATCACCGACCGGCGCAGCACCGAGTTTTTTACCGCCAGCGATATTTTTACCCAGGGGCTGGCCGCCAACCGGCCGGTGCAGGTCGGGCCTCTCAACCTGCACAGCCCTTGGTCGTTCGACGGCGCGCACCAGCCGCAGCCCTGGTTCGTTCCCTATGTGCTGACCGGCGACCCGTGGTATCTCGACGAGGCTTACCTGTGGGCCGGGTTTAGCGCGTCGCGCTATCCGGGCGGCGCGACCGGCTATGCTTATGGCCGCGGCCCGACCGGTGCCGAGGGGGTGATCGCCGACGAGCTGCGCGGTGCCGGCTGGGTCTTGCGCAGCCGTGTCGAGACCGCGCTGATGGCCCCCGACAGCGACCCCGAGAAAGCCTACTTCACGACCCTCACGAACGACGCATTGGCGCGCTGGGAAGGCGGCCTCGGGGTGTCGGGCACTGTGTTCGACGGCAGCGCCGTCAAGCTGTGGGGCGCCAAATACGGCAACTACTACAGCACCGAGAACGGGAACAGCCCGGAGCACGGCAGCCCGCCGCCGCTCGGCAACTGGGAAAGCGATGGCAGCCCGCCGACCAATGCCAGCAGCATTGTCAAGCAGAACGAGGCGCCGGGCATCTTTGTGCCGGGGGCGGTCGGCACAGCCACCTCGCCGTGGATGCAATACTACAACATTTATGGGCTCGGCCGGGCCAAGGAGGTCGGGTTTGCCGCCGAGCCGCTGGTGGCGCACACCGCGCAATGGCTGATCACGATGGTCAACAATTCGGGAGATCCGCAGTTCTTAGCTATGTATGAAAGCCCGGTCGAGAAAAGCGGCGGCGGGTTCTTCTCGACCTGGGCGGCGTTCACGGCGGCGCTGGAGCCCGCGTGGGTCACCGGCAACGGCTATGTCTCGACCGATGGCGGGGTGTCGCTGCCGGCCTATTGGGCGCAAAACCTCAACGCCGACGGGCGCCAGGGCTGGGCGATCGCCGCCGCCGGCTTCCTCACCGGCGAGCCGGGCGGAGCGCAGATGTGGGCCTGGGTGCAGCAGCACGTCTACAACGCCATCGGCGACTGGGCGAGCAACCCCGGCGCCGGCCCAAAATGGGCGGTGCTGCCGCGCACCGACGCGAACGCGCTGCCGGCGATGCCGACCGCCCCGCCCTCCGTTGCGCCACCCCCTGCGCCACCCCCCGCCGCGGCGCCATGCAATTGCGCCGTCGGCGTCACCCACTGAGCGCGAGCCCACTGAGCGCGCGAGCCGGGCCGACCGCTCCGGCGCGGTTTTACCTGACGACTGGAGCACCGCGCCGGACATCGCGCGAATTTTAGGGGCATCGCGCGAATAGGGGGATCGCTCGAATAAGGGACCGCGCGCCGCGCAGCTGGCCGCGGTCCCGGCCGCACGCTAAAGTCAAAACCGCGACGATCCTCATATCGGCGCTGCAATGACGAGCGTGATCCAGGAACATGCTCCGGAAAATCTTTGGCCTCGGGCGCCGGCCGCGAAGCGTCGAGGCGGTTTTCCGGAAGGCATTGGCATTGCATCGTCAGCGCCAATTTGCCCAGGCCGAAGCGGTTTACCGGGATGCCCTCGAACGCGCTCCCGACCACGCCGATGCGCTTTATAATCTCGGTCTGGTCCGGCTTCACCTCGGCGACCGGCAGGACGCGGTCAGGCTGCTGGCGAGCGCTCTTCACCGCAAGCCCGCCTCTGCCGAAGCCCACAATGCGTTTGCCGTGGCGCTGCGCCAGCTCAACCGGCCCAGGGAGGCGCTCGCCTATTTTGGCCGCGCGCTGGCGATCGACCCCGATTTTGCCGAGGCGCACAACAATCTCGGCGCCACGCTGCAGCAGTTGAGCCAGCACAACGAGGCGCTGCGCCATTTCGAACAGGCGTTGGCGATCAACCCCGATCTGGCCGAGGCCCATCATGGCCGCGGCACCGCGCTGCGCACGCTCGGTCCGCTCGACGAGGCGCGGCGGGCGATCGAGCGGGCGATCGAGCGGGCGCCGCGCCGGGCGGAGTTCTATCGGTCGCTCGGCGAGCTGAAAGAGTTCGCGCCGGGCGACGCGCATGTCGCGCAGATCGAGACGCTGGCCGGCGATGTCGGCTCGCTCTCCGAGGAGGAGCAGACTCATCTCCATTTTACGCTCGGCAAGATGTACGCCGATCTCGGCCGGCATCCGCGGTCATTCGAGCATCTGATCGCCGGCAACGCGTTGAAACGCAGAGCCACCGCGTATGACGAGCGCGCCGTGCTGGCGCAGCTCGAGCAAACGCGGGAGCTGCTCGGCGTCGAGGTGATGCGAGCGAAAAAAGGGCTGGGCGACCCCTCGCCGGTGCCGATCTTTATCTTTGGCATGCCGCGCTCGGGCACAACCCTGGTCGAGCAGATCCTGGCGAGCCATCCCGAGGTGCATGGCGGCGGCGAGCTGCGCGATTTCGAGATGGCGGTGGCCAGTCTCGCCGGTCCCGACGGCGCCCCGCCCGAGATCGGCGCTGCCGAGCTGCGCCGGATCGGCGCTCGCTATCTCGAAGGTGTATGCGCCTTGGCGCCGAAGGCAGCGCGCGTCACCGACAAGATGCCGGTGAATTTCCGCTTTGCCGGCTTGATCCACCTGGCCCTGCCGAATGCGCGGCTGATCCACACGAGCCGCGATCCGATCGACACCTGCCTATCCTGCTTCTCGCTGCTGTTCGGCGGCGACCAGCCGTTCACCTATGACTTGGCCGAGCTCGGCCGCTACTACCGCGGCTATGCGACACTGATGGGGCATTGGCGCGAGGTCTTGCCGCCGGGGGTCATGCTCGAGGTCCGCTACGAGGACGTGGTTGCTGACGTCGAGCACGCGGCCCGCCGGATTGTCGCCCATTGCGGGCTCGATTGGCACCAGGCGTGCCTCAGCTTCCACCAGACACAGCGTCCGGTGCACACCGCCAGCGCGGCGCAGGTGCGTCAGCCGATCTACCGCAGCTCGATCGGCCGCCGGCGGCCGCCGGAGCCCATGCTAAAACCGCTGCTCGATGCGCTGGGCGGCCGGATCTAGCGGAGCGCCGAGCACGGTCGCGGCAAAAGCTGCCGCCGGCTGGGCGCGACGTCTGGCTTTCTCTTGAAACGCCGGAGCAAGCCCAGTCCCAGCAGCCAGCTGCCAAAGACCGCGAGCGTGCCCGGCTCGGGTGTGGTGACGGTGCCCGGCTGTTCGCTCAGCGTCACCGACACGCTCCCTGGGCTATAGCTGCCCGGAACGTCGACACCGGCAGGAATGCTGCCATAGGGCGACGAAAAGCCGATATAGGACAAGAGCTGATCGTTGAGATTAAAGGTGTTGGGACCGGCCGACACATGTGTCGTGAAGGTCCCGGTGCTGAGATTGGTGCCCTCGGTGTCCAATGGGACGGGATCGGTAAAACCGAGCGAGTGGCCGTTGACGAAGGCCTGGTAGACGTCGCCCTGCTGGACGAGATCGGCGACTTGCATCGTCAAGGTGCCGTCGAACGGCGCGGTGAACGTCACCGGTCCGCTCTCCATGCCACCGCCATGAGGATTGCTCGGGTTGAGCCCGGTGCTCCCGCTCGGGGCTGGGACGGCGCTGGAAACAATTTCGACGAACGTGCCGATCAATGTCGCGCTGGCCGGTCCCGATACGAGGCTCAGCAGCGCCGCTCCGGGCAAAAGGTGCTTTGATTCCACCACGATTCCTCCCCACAATGATCAAGATGGTTAATTTTATAACATAACTGCGCCGATCTGTCAAAGTGGACAGTCAAAAAAATTGACTCCGAAGACTATATGATGTATAATGGACGAAGATATGACGCTAATTTGACGGCGGGACCACGCCTTATTCGAAAACAAATCGCGAAAGCGTCCCATCAATCGAGCGCCACAGCACGGCGGCGGCCCCGGGCGGCCTCGATCAGGCGCGCTTGCACGCTCGCGCCGATCCGGCTACGCCGATTGTATCGGGGTACCACGATGCTGGAAAAGCGCATGGAGGGCGGGATCAGCGACGCGGACCGCGCACGGTTCGGGGTCGGGCCGGGCTGGTCGTTCGCGATCCGGCACCGGGTGCGGTGGAGCGAATGCGACCCGTTCGGCCACGCCAACCACCGCGCCTATTTCGAATGGTTCGAGGAGGCGCGCAATCGCTATCTCGAAGCGGCGGGCCTGCCGGCGCTGTCGGCCGCCACACCGGGCCCCGTCATGGCCGAGACCGGGATCCGCTATCACCGCCCGCTCGCCTATGCCGACGAAATCCTGGTCGGCGCCCGCACCATCCGCCTCGGGCGCACCAGCTTCGAGATGGAGTACGCGGTGTGGCGGGAGGGCTTGTGCGCGGCTGGCCGCGCCGTGCTGATCCTGGTGGTCAACGCCACCGGCGCAAAGACGCCGCTGCCACAGATGCTGCGCCGCGCTATGCTGGCGCGCGATCCGGATGCAGCCGGAGGAAGCAAAGGAGAGGTCGAATGAACCGCGCCGTCATCGTCATCTGCGACAGCCTGCGGCGCGACCTGATCACGCCTGGGGACGCCCCGTTTCTGTGTGCGCTCGCAGAGCGTTCGGCGCGATTTGTCAATCATCGGGGCGTGTTCCCGTCGACCACACGGACGAGCGCCGCTTCGATCGCCACGGGCTGCCTGCCGGCGCATCACGGCCTTCTCGGCAACACGATGGCGCTCGACGAGGGTGAGGGGCTCGTGTGCCTCTCGGTCGGCAAGCCCGATTTTCGCGACCGGCTCGCTCGCGCCACCGGGCGCACCCTGCATATGCCGACTTTGGCCGAGCGGCTCGCCCGCGCCGGCGAGAGCGCCATCGCCTTTTCCAATGTGTCGCCGGGGGCGGCCTATTTTCTCGATCCCGACGGCTATGGCTCGGTCTACAACCCTGCCGGCAGCTTTGGCCCGGGCCGCCAAGCGCTCGCGGCCGTCGACGGATTGAATGTCGCCAAGGGGGCGGCGGGCGACGACACCGTGACCCGGCGCTTTTGCGCCGAGGTGCTGCGCGAGCGCGCCCCGGCGCTCGCGATCCTGTGGTTGTCCGAGCCGGATTACACCGGCCATCACACGCCGCTCGGCTCGCCGGCGCATCGGGTGGCGATCGCCAGCGCCGACGAAAACGTCCGTCGCGTCGCCGAGACCGTGGCCTCGCTCGATCCGGGCGGCGAGATTTTATTTGTCGTCGGCTCGGATCACGGCATGGAAACAGTCGGCGAGACGATCGATCTCGACGGGCTTCTGGTCGAGGCCGGGCTGAAGCGCGCGCCGCGATCCTCGGATGTAGTGGTGGCGCCGAACGGCACCGCGGCACTTGTCTATTTCGCCGAGCCGGAAGGCGCGCTGCCGGGAAAGGTCGCTGACTTTTTTAAAAAACAGGATTGGGCCGGCCGCGTATTCGCGGGCGCTGCCCTCGCCGGAATTGGCCTGCCGATCGGCTCGCCGGCGCGGATCGCGGTCACGATGCGGGCGGAGGCTCACAAAAACTCGCATGGCGTGACCGGGCATAGCGCCATCGTGCGCGACACGCTCGAGCCAAAGGACGTGACCGGCTTTGGCCAGCATGGCGGCCTCGGCGTCAATGAGCAGAGCCCGTTCCTCTTTGTGTCCGGTGGCGGCTTTGCTCCCGGCAGCTATCGCACCCACACCTCGCTGATCGATATCGCGCCGAGCGTGCTGCGCCATCTCGGCCTCGACACGGCCGGCACCGACGGCCGCCCCTTGCCGCGCCAGCCCGCCGGGCCCTAATCGAGAGCACCTAACAGATCGCCCCCGCTTCCTCGTCATGCCGGCGAAGGCCGGTATCCACGGCAACAGTGGGTCCCGGCCTTCGCCGGGAAAGCGAGCAGGGAGGCAAGCGTCTGGTTGCTGCCGCCAGATGTCATTGCTGTGAACGTTGTTCAGATCACGCGCTGGGCGCGCAGCCGGTCGATTTCTTCGGCGCTGTACCCGGCGAGGCTGCGCAAAACCTCCTCGGTATGCTCGCCTTTGAGCGGCGCGCGCCGGGCGGCGACCGGTGAATCCGAGAGCCGCACCGGGCAGCCGATCATCGAAAACCGGCCGCGGGTCGGGTGATCGAGGTCGAAGATCGTGCCGCGCTCGCGCAAATGCGGGTCGGCGAGCGCCTCGGCGGTATCGAGCACGGCACCGCACGGCACGCCGCGGCCGGCGAAGGCCTGCATCACCTCGCGCTTGTCGCGGCTGCGGGTCCATCCCTCGATTGCCTCGGTCAAGGCCACCTGGTTGCGGGCGCGTCCGGCCGCGGTGGCGAAACGCTCGTCCTCTCTCAATTCCGGGTGCCCGATGACCTCGATCACCGCCGCGAACATCTCGGGATTGTCGGGCGGGACGATCATATAGACATAATCGTTCTTGCCGCTGCCGGCGCAGCGCACGAGGTCGGACCAGCCGCCGGTGGCCGAGCGGTTGCCGCTGCGTTCCAGCGGCGCGCCGGTGGCGAGCGTCCCGGTGTATTTGACCCGCGTCAGGTTCAGCACCGCCTCCTGCATCGCCACCTCGACGCGCTGGCCGCGCCCGGTCTGGCCGCGCTGCACCAGGGCCGCGAGGATCGCGATCGCTAAATGCATGCCGGTGCCGGAATCGCCGATATTGGCGCCGTTGACCATGGGCGGCCCGCCCGCCTCGCCGGTCACGCTCATCGCCCCCGAGGTCGCCTGCGCCACCGGCTCGAAGCATTTGAAGCCGCTGTAGGGGCCATAGGAGCCAAAGCCCTTGACCGAGGCGTAGATCGCACGCGGGTTGAGCTCGCTGACCGCCTCCCAGCCGAGGCCGAGCCGCTCCATGACACCCGGCCCCAGATTTTCGGCGACGATGTCGGCCGCGGCGACGAGGCGGCGGGCGATCTCTTTCCCCTCCTCGGTTTTCAAGTCGAGGACGACGCTGCGCTTCGAGCTGTTGAGCAGCAGAAAGAAAAAGCTGTCGAGATCGGGATTGTCCATGTTCCACAGCCGGCGCGCGCGGTCGCCATGCGGCGGGCGCTCGATCTTGATCACGTCGGCGCCGAGCCAGGCCAGCATCTGGGTGCAGGAGGGGCCGGCCTGGTCGTGCGTGAAATCGATGACGCGGATGCCGTCGAGCGCCTGGCTCATCTCTGTCTCCTGTTGGCCGCGGTTGCTGGTATCGGGGCGGCGGGTCTGGCTCATGCTGCGTCGCGGCGGGGTGGGTGAGGGTCGGGCCAACGCGGTACACCCGTACCGGCCGGGCGATGTTCTTGACCTGCTGCTCGCCCAGATCCTCGAAGGCGAGGTCGAGCTTGTCGCGCACCTGCTCGTGCGCCGCGCCGCCGAGGCAGATGCCGCCGGGCTCGGCCAAGGCTTCCAGCCGCGCCGCGAGATTGACCCCGTCGCCGAAGATGTCGCCGTCGTCGAGGATGATGTCGCCGAGGTTGACCCCGATGCGGAGCTCGATGCGCCGGGCGGCAGGGACATCGGCGTTGCGTTCGGCCATGCCGTGCTGGATTTCGACCGCGCAGCGCACCGCGTCGACGACGCTGCCAAACTCCACCAGCAAGCCGTCGCCGGTGGTCTTGACGATGCGGCCATGGTGCTCGGCGATCTTCGGGTCGCACAGCTCGCGCCGGATCGCCTTCAGCGCGGCGAGCGTGCCTTCCTCGTCCGCCCCCATCAGCCGCGACCAGCCGGCGACATCGGCGGCGAGGATCGCCGCAAGGCGGCGTGTCGCGATCATGCCGTCTTGCCCATCGACAGCCGATGTTCGGCGCGATCCGGGTTCATCCTCGGCACACCACCTCAGAACACCGCGTAACCGATGCCCAACATTACTCCCAAGGGTTCAGCACGGTTACGGTCATTGGCTCGAAGTCGGCCCGGTTCCGGGTCACGACGACCAGGCGATGGACCAGGGCCGTCGCAGCGATCAACGAATCCCTGTATGGCCTGGGATCGGGAACATGGAGAAGCGCGCACCGCCGCGCTACCGCGGTATCGACTGCCAGGATTTGCTCGGTAAAGGCCGTCAGCACACGGTCCTCGATCCATTGCTGGATCAGCCTGCCCTGGGTACCGTCCCGCCGCCTGAGCAGCAGGGCGCCCGTCTCCAGCTCCAGAACGGTGATGCTGGACAGGAACATGTCCGACGACGATACGCTGTCGGCCCATGCCGCCACCTTGGGATCGGTCCGGTGCGGCCGGCAGAGCTCCGACACCACATTGGTGTCGAGCAGGAACATCACCCGAGCTCGTCGGGCTGCAGCGGATCCTCGCCCAACCGCGGCGGCTCGAACACCACGTCCTCGCTTTCCGGATGCGACAGCAAAGCGCGAATGCCCGGTCCCTGGGCGGCAAGGTGCTGGTAGGTCTCGTGACGCATGAGCACGTAAGCCGGTCGGCCCCGATCCGTGATGATGACCGGTCCTTCATCCGCGGCGCGCTTGGCGCGTCCCACGTCCTGGTTGAATTCGCGACTGGTCAGGCTGGGCATTTCGGCGCGCCGGCGATTTTTAATCTGGATGATCCTACAGATACTACATTCGCCAGAATGCCGCAAGATCAGCACCCGCGGCGGATCGCCTTGAGGGCGGCGAGGGTGCTTTCTTCGCCCGCGCCATCACCTGCGAACAGCCGGCGGCATCGGCGGCGAGGACGGCAGCCAGACGACCGGTGGGGGACATCGGCCAGCTCAGCCGAAGGGGTTGAAGGCCCGCACCCCGAGGCGCTCGAAATCGCGCAGGTTCCGCGTCGTCACCGTCAGATTGTTCACCACTGCGATGGCGGCGATCATGGCGTCCGCGACGAGATCGGCCGGCATTCCGCGCATCAGCCGGGCCTAGCAGCGAAAGGCGCCGCCATGCATCGGCAGGACATTGTACGACGCGGCAACATTGTCGATCCAGGTCTCGATGATATCAGCCTTTCCGCGATCCTGCTGTCTGACGTTCTCCACTCCGGCCTGAAGCTCTCCCAGAGTGACCGCAGAAACAAAAATGCGGTCGGACGCAATGCCCGACAACCAGGCAACCAGACCGGCATGCGGCCTGGGGCGACGCAGCTCGGATATGATGTTCGTGTCGAGCAGGTACATTATTTCAGCTCGGGCGATGATCGCCAGCGCCACTGATGCCGATCGGGGATGTCGATCTCGAACCGGGGCTCGGGCGCCAAGAGAAGCTCTTTGAGCGTCGGCCGCGCGCGCTGCTGGAGCCGGCGCCACTCCTCGATCGGCACCAGGACCGCGGTTTCGACACCCCGCTTCGTTACGATCTGCGGCCCTTCGGTGACACTCTTTTCGAGCAGCTCGCTAAATCGGGCCTTCGCTTCCTGCACTGGCCAGCTCATCGCCGTTTCCTCGATAATGACTAGTTATCAAACTAGTCATTAACCTCCGGGAACGCAAGAGCTCGTCGCGCCTTGCGCCATGCTGCCGTATTTGCCACCATTTCCATCAATCAGGAGAACGCATTGTGTCGGGCAGCCTCAGCGTCCGGAACCTGGACGATGATCTGATTTTGCGCCTCGAGCGGCCGGCGGCGCGGCATGGCCGCTCCGCCGAGGCCGAGCATCGCGAGATCTTGCGTCAGGCGCTTTCCGGCGAGGCCGACCCGAGCTTCGACCATCTGGCGGCGGAGCTTCGCAAGCTCACGCGCGATCGGCGGCACACACCCTCGGAGGTTCTGCTGCGCGAGGGGCGTGAGGATCGGTGAGCGTGCGCGTCATCGACGCCAGCGGCGGCCGCTATGCCGAGGGGCCGCGGTCCACCGACCGATCGATCCTGGCGACCATCTCGGCCGGGAGTGGGCCGGCTTCGGCGGCGGCGACGCATTCGGCGAGCTCGGCGCGGTTCTTGACGCCGAGCACCAGCGTGTCGACGCCGAGCGACAGCGCGTAGCGATGGGCGAGGTACGCCGGGCTCTGGCCGAGCTCGGCGGCGAGGCGGCGAAACCCGGCGGCGCGGGCAAAGTCGCGCAGCTCCGCGTGGCCTTCGGGCAACCGCCGGTCGATGGCGCTCGTCAAGGCCCCCGCCTGCACCGCGCGGATGCCCATGACGCCGACCCCGTTTTCGCGCGCCGCCGCGATCACCGCGCGCGGCTTGGCCGGGCCGTCAAAGAATTTGAGGCCGCCCGGCGAGTCGAGCAGATTGGCGATGCATTGCACCGCAGCCGGCGCCGGGCTCTCGCCGATGAGCCGGATGATCGTGTCGGGATGGCCGATCCCGGTCAGGCCCCAGGCGCCGATCACGCCCTCGGCGACGAGCTCTTCGAACAACGGGCGGATATGCTCGATAAACGTGGTGTAGAGCGTCATGCGGGCAGCGGCATCCGGTCGGGCGGCGATGTGCGCGGCATCGGGCACGACATTCGAATGCAAAAAGAAAAGATCGAGCCGATCGAGGCGCAGCCGGCGCAGGCTGGCCTCGATCGATTGCCGCACCAGCGCTGCGATCCCGCCGGGCGGCGGCTCGCCGATGTTGCATTTGCTGGTGACGCGCACACCATCAGGCAACCGCCCGCCAAAGGCTGCGCCGACCACCTCCTCGGCCTTGCCGTCGCCATAGCGCGGCGCGAGATCGAGGAGGGTGACCCCGGCCGCGACCGCCGCGTGCACGGTGGCTACGCACTCCTCGAATGTGGTTTCGCCCCACAGCATGCCGAGCCCGCCGCCGCCCAAGGTCAAGGCGGAGACCTGACCGAGAGGGCCGAATTGATGCTGCTGCATGATCGCCGCTCCGTCTGGTGCTGCGCAAAAGCGCGCTTGGGTTGATCGATATCAATGCAAGGTGGTAGGCTCTGCCGTCACCCAAAAATAAAACCGTCATGGAGGACTTCGATGAACGCCAGGGACGTGATGACGACCGAAGTGATCACCGTCAATCCCTCGACGACGGTGCGGGCGCTGGCGGCGCTGTTGTCGGAAAAAAGCATCAGCGGCGCGCCGGTGATCGATGCGACGGGGCGGCTCGTCGGTATCGTCAGCGAGGGCGACCTCTTGCACCGCGCCGAGACCGGCACCGAAAGGCGGGTGCAGCGGCGCCGCTCGTGGTGGCTCGACTCGGTTGCTGCCGAGGAAGAGGCGGCGCGCGACTACGTCAAGGCGCATGGCCGGACGGTCAACGACATCATGAGCCGGGACGTGGTCTCGGTGTCGGAGACGACCGATCTCGGCGAGATCGCCCACCTGCTCGAAACCAAGAAAGTCAAGCGCGTGCCGGTGCTGCGCGACGGCCGCCTGGTCGGCATCGTCAGCCGGGCCAATCTGGTGCGCGCCTTGGCGACGACCAGCAGCGCGCCTGCGATCGTCGCCGATTCCGACGACCGCACCATTCGCGCGCGGCTGCTCGACGAATTGAAGAGCCAGCGCTGGGCCAATGTCTGGGATTCGGACATCATGGTCCGCGACCGGGTGGTCCATGTCTGGATCGCCGACGACCAGCCCGTGGCGGAGCGCGACGCCTTGCGCGTCGCCGCCGAAAACATCCCCGGGGTGCAGCGCGTCGAAGAGCACGTCGTGCCCGCCCCGGTGATGCCGGCCTTTTAAGCCCCGGCCCTTTAAGCCCCGCCATGCCGCGCGCTTGACCTCGGCGTCGGGGCATAGTCTCGTCCGGCGATGGTGGTGGCGGCGGGAAAGGCGTGACGGATGCCGGGTCCTCTTTCGGGCTATCGGGTGGTCGATCTGACCTCGAACGTCGCGGGGCCGCTCGCGACGATGATCCTCGCCGACCAGGGGGCCGACGTGATCAAGGTCGAGGCCCCGGACGGCGGCGACCATACCCGTGCCGCGGCCAACCGCCGCGCCGGGCTTTCGGCGTCGTTTTTGAACAACAACCGCAACAAGCGCTCGATCGTGCTCGATCTGAAGACGCCCCCTGGGCTCGAGGCGCTGCTGCGGCTCTGCGCGACGGCCGACGCGTTCGTGCAGAATTTCCGGCCCGGCGTCGCCGAACGCCTCGGCGCCGGCGAGAGCGCGATACGCGCGGTGGCGCCGAAGATCGTCTATGTCTCGATCAGCGGGTTTGGCGAAAAAGGTCCGTTCGCGGCAAAGCCGGCCTATGACCCGGTGATCCAGGGGTTCTCGGGGCTGGCGACGGTGCAGGCCGGCTCCGACGCGGCGCGGCCGCGCCTCCTGCGCACGATCCTGCCCGACAAATTGACCGCGATCACCGCGTCGCAGGCGATCACCGCGGCCCTCCTCGCGCGCGAGCGCACCGGCGAGGGGCAGCATGTGCGCCTTTCGATGCTCGACGCCGTCCTCGCCTTTTTGTGGAGCTCCGACATGGGCGGCCAAACCTTTGTCGGCGGCGAGCCGGTGCGGCAGGAGGCGGCCAGCACGATCGACCTGATCTATGAGACCGCGGACGGCTACCTCACCCTGGCGGCGCTGACCGACCGGCAATGGCAGGCGCTGTCGGAGACGCTCGACCGGCCGGAATGGCTCACCGACCCGCGCTTTCGGACCCCGGCCCTGCGCCAGCAGAACATCGACGCGCGGCTCGCAGCGACGCAGCAGGCGCTCCTGGCGCGCCCCGCCGCCGAATGGCTGGAAAAGCTGACTGCCGCCGGCATCCCGTGCGCCCCGGTGCTGACCCGCAATCAGGTCATCCATCATCCGCAGCTGATCGAGATGGGCAGCATCGTCGAGACCGAGCACCCGTCGGCCGGCCGCCTGCGCCAGGCGCGGCCCGCCGCGCGGTTCTCGGGCACCCCGGCCGAAATGCGCCGTGGCGCGCCCGGTTTTGGCGAGCACACGCGCGAAATCCTCGCGGGGCTCGGCTATTCCGCGGCGGAAATCACGGCGCTTTCGCCGCACAGGCTGCCGGCTGCCGCAGACGGGGATTAGCTCGCGCCGGCGCACGCAACAAGGGAGAGCGGGTCATGGCGGACCACAACGATCCGAACGCCGTCAACTCGATTTTCTCGGACATCGATGTCAGCGCCGCCGACCTCTACGATATTTTCGGGTTTCCGAGCGCCGACCCATCGGGCGGCGAAAAGGTGGTCATCGCGCTTACTTTTTCCGCGACGCCCGGCACCGGGGTGTTCGACCCGGACATGCTCTACCGCGTTCGGATCGCGACCGACCGCCGCCTCCTTCGCCCGGGCCGCGACGACCAGACCCTGGAACACCTGCTGGCCTATTTGGAGGGTGTAAAAGCCAATTATTCGAGCATCTTGCGACCCTCGGAAGTGCGCGTGACGGTCGACCGGGACAACCGGGCGCATCTTCGCTTTATCAATTTTCCGGGCGGCGATTTCGCCGCTGTCGTCGAGACCAGCCGCAACCATGATTTGCAATCGCCGGCGGGGCATGTGGTCAAGGCCTTTGTCGGCGGCCGGGACGATGCGTTTTTCAACGACCTGACCGGCTTTTTTCCGGTCGATCAACTATGCGCCGCAATTCTACCATGTGCCGCACACGATGCCGGATTTGCGCGAGCTCAAAATCCCCAAGACGTTTCTCGAGCTCGAAGGCAACGAGCTGTTCAATTACGACCCGGCATTCCCGCAATGGGGCTATGGGCAAAAGAAAGACTTGCCGTCGGGACCCTTGACCTGGAGCGGCAGCCGGTTCCGCAAGGACGCCAACGGCAATTATCGCTTTGTCTATACCGGTGCCGATGCACGGGCCGGGCATAATTGCAACGCGATCATTTTGGAATTGCCGCTGGCGTTTTTGAGCGACCGGCCGGCCGAGCACCGCATCGTCAACACCTGGGGCGAAAGCTGGGTGCTGAAAGCGGCGCACAAGATCGAGTCGATCCCCGACGACCCGTTGTGGATCGAGCACCCGCACGTGCTGCTGGATGCCCTCGCGCTCGACGAAGAATTGAAGAAATATAAGCTCGTCGATACCGACGGCCAGGCTTTTGCCGACGCCGCGTTGAGCGAGCGTGAGGACAACCGGCAGCTCGGCGCCAACAATTTCTGGCTGGCGCCGCATTTCATCCGGCGCTTGGGCCATCTCGGCTGGGGCTTCGGCCCGTCGATCACGGCGTTGGGGCTAGCGAGCGCCTTCGACCACGACAATTCGCCGGTCTCGGTTTACCGGACCTATGCGCTCGTCGCTGAGGCTTTTCCGCGCGTCAAAAAGATCCTGTTCCAGGAGCTCAACATGCCGGACGGCTCGTGGAATCCGAAGGGATTGCCGATCCCGCTGCGCCGCGCGATCGATATCTTCATCCCCAACGTCAATTCGATCGATCTCGACACGACCGGCACCTGGCCCTTTGGCCGGCGCCTCGAAGACCAGGTGGCGACCCGGTTTTTGTCGACCTTTCTGGATATGAGCGCCACGATCGACGGCAAGAAATACCATGTCGACCTGCTAAACGAGCCGGGCCTGTGGAACGCCGCGCCGATCGAGCCGAAGACCCCGCCCAACCCGTTAAAGAACGACAAGGAGTTTCTGCCGGAGTTCCCCTATCTGGCCGCGCCGTGGTGACGATCGCGGCGGCCGGCTACGCAGCGGAAATCCACCGGATCGAGGAGGACATCGCCAGGGCCGGCGGTGCTGCGGCATTCGACCCGCCGACCGATACCGAGCGGGTGACGCGGTATGTTTACGGGCTCTACCAGCGCGCCTCGATATCCGGCGACCCGGCTGGCACTCGGCGCGGTCGAGCACGCGATCGATCGGGCGGTCGCGCTCGTCGCCCATCCCGGCGACCTCTATTTCCTAAAGGCGAGCCTCGCGTTCAAATTGCACCGGCTCGACGATGTCGAGGCTGCCCTCGCCGCGCTGCCGCGAGCGGCGGGCAATGGCGAGACCCGGCTGATCCGCGCCGATCTCGATTTTCAGCATGGCCGATACCGCAAGGCCGAGGCGGGCTACCGCGAGGGTCTTCACGCCGAACGGTCGTGGGGCGCGCTCGCCCGTCTGGCGCATTTCGCCGGCAAGATGGGTGATCCCTCGGCTGCCGACGGTCTTTACGAAGAAGCGCAAGACGAGCTGACGGCAAAGGAATTGCGCTCCTTTGCCTGGGTGGAGGTGCAGCGCGGCTTTCTCGATTTCTGCCGCGGCCGGCTCGACGATGCGCATGCGCATTACCGGCGCGCCGATGCGGCCTATCCGGGCTACTGGCTGGTCGAGGAGCACATTGCCGAATTGCTGGCGGCCGAGGGCCGGTTCAGCGAGGCGATCGCCATTCTCGAAAGATTGGCGACGGCGGTCGAGCGGCCGGATCTGGACCAGGCGATCGGCGAGCTTTATCAGCTCGCCGGCCAAACTGACAGCGCACAGCACTGGGCGCAAAAAGCGTTGGCCGCCTATCTTCGATCCGCGCGACGCGGCGAGGTCCACTATTACCATCACCTTGCCGATTTTTATTCGGAGATGGAAGAGGACGGCCGCCAAGCCGCCCTATGGGCGCAAAAGGATTTGCAGCTGCGCGAGAATTTCTCGACGCAGGCCGCCCTCGCCTGGGCATTGTTTCGCGCCGGCCGCTTTGCCGATGCCCGCGCCTGGATCGACCGCGCGCTCGGGTCCGGCGTTGGCGACCCCCGAATGCTGCTACAGGCCGGCGCGATCTACGCCGCCACCGGAAACGAGCGCGAGGGCCGGAATTTCGACGAGCAAGCGCGCCGCCTCAACCCGATGGTCGACCGGTTCCATCTGCATCATTAAACGGTCCGCGCCGGGTTCGGTGCGGACGCAAACCGGCCGTACCAGCCGGAATGGCGCTCGTGCAAGTGCCTTTGACATTGGGAGGCGGGGTGATATGACGGCTTGCCGCTCGAATTAGCCATGAAGAGCGCTGTGACACAGGAATACGTTGCACCGGGCGTCGATTTGGACGGGTTCAATTGCCCGCATTGCGGCGTCCATTCGCACCAGACGTGGCATCCACTGGAATACCGATCCGGCGAATACGCTCACGCAGGAGCGGCCGGCTTGGTATTGGCGGTATGCGCCAGATGCCGGCAATTTTCGGTGTGGCATTCGGGCACGATCATCTTTCCGGCGGGCGTTGTCGCGCCGGTGCCGCATCCGGATTTGTTTACCGGAGCGCGCAGCGATTACCAGGAGGCGCGGTCGATTTGTGAAGCTTCGCCACGCGCGGCGGCGGCGCTGCTGCGTCTGACGATCCAGAAGATGTGCCGGCATTTTGGCGGAAGCGGCAGGGATATTGCCGCCGATATCGAGGAGCTCGTGCAGCGCGGCCTCCCGGTGGGGGTGCAGCAGGCATTGGCCCTCGTTCGGGTCATCGGCGATAACGCGGTCGATCCGGGGCGGATCGATGCGCGCGATAACGCCCAGACCGCCGCGGCACTCTTCCGGCTGATCAACCTGATCGCCGAAAAGCTGATCGCCGAGCCAAAAGAGATTGGCGCCCTCTTGGAGGGTCTGCCGCAGCCGCGAGGGGAGCCGGCGGCGCGCTGACACCCAGGGGCGGGCTGAGACGCCGCGCGATGCCGCTCCGGCATCGCGGCGCGGCAAGGCCGATAAAAATTCATCCCCGTGCCGCGGCGCCGCGGCACTTGTGCAGGTGCGTCCCCTATGCGGGCTGTAAGGAGCTTGTCGAGGCGGCGTTTTGAGCGACAATGGGAAAATTCGAGCGCGGAGAAGGGGTCGAATGGCGTCGGCGACGGTCGGGAAGGGGTGGACGGGCATATGGTTGCGAAGCCGCGATCGTGGTGCTCCGGCGCTGCCGCCGAAAGGGCATAGCGGCGTAATTGCCCTCGCCGATCCGGCTGCGGTTTCAACGCCGCCCGCGGCGGCGGAGCGCCCGCGGCTGATCGCCGAAGCGCCGCCCTTCGACCGGGCACCCGATGGTGCCCCGGTGCCGCTCGGCTCGATCTCGGGCGATACCAACGAGGTCAAGGTCAGCTCCGGGTCTCACCACCTCTTTGTTTACCTGCCGGCGGATACTGCCGATGCTTCGACAGCGAGCTGCGAAGTCGATTTTTTTGAAGCAGCCGGTACTACCGGAGAACGCCGCCGCCGATGGGCCCATTATGTGAGGGCTCTGCCGAGCGCCAATAGCGATGGGCGCTATCACGCCTTCCGTCTCGTTGCACCGAAAGGCGCGGCGATCGCGCGGGCGAGGTTTGTCGGCGCTAGTGCCGGCTCCGAAATCATGGCGTCGGCCGACATGTTTCTCGTGCCCACCGCGAAGCTGACCTACGCGGCGACCGATCTCTCGAACGACCGCTATTTCTGTCCCATCCCGATCGGTCGCCTGCACTGCTATTTCACGACCACGGCGCGATACCTGTTTAGGATCGCCGCGGAATTAGGTCCTGGGCCGTCCTCGTCGAACGAGAGCGAAAAAGTTGCCGGGAAGGCAATCTTCCAAGCCGACTGGGGCACCGCCGCCGACGCGCGGGCGCGGACCGAAAAGACGAAGGTGGCGCCTGTCAGCATGCCGCTGGAGGGCGGGATCGCGGGGTTCGAGTTCCGCGCGACCGGCCCGCGGGCGGTGGTCGCTGTCGAATTTGCCGATGTAGCCGCGGACATGTCGTTGAAGAGCCCGATCGCGGCCATAGCGTTGGGCCCGGACTTTCCATCCGAATATCTGGCACTCGGCGACGACTTCTTCGAGACGAAATACAAGACGGCGAGGGCGGCGTTTTCGCGCCTGAAATTTCCTGAAGCCTCGTTGACCGCCACCCAGTTGATCTCCTCGCCGAGGATCATCGGCGTTGCTGGCGAATTCTTGCGCATGCATCTGAGAGCCTTCTCCGGCTTCACGCCGGTGAGCGACGAGGATGCAATGGACGTGATCAACAGTAACGAGGCTGGCGAAGAACCCGGCATCCTGCTTGTCGAATCGCTTTTCTACCGGCAAGGCCAGTCATGGCTGTCTGTCGGCACGACCGCGCTGACCGAAGATCCGCGGCTGCAAGACGTGCTGCGCATCGCCGGCCGCCGCGGGTGGACGCGCGTCTTATGGTTCTCCGAAGAGCAGATGCACTGGGACGCCTTCGCCGGTCGGCTCGATCTGTTCGACCGGATCGTTGGTGAGACAGACATCGGTCGCGACCGATGTCCGGGATTTCCCGATAAGATCACGAGCTGCCCGCCTTTTGTCGATCTGCGCTTGGCAAACCCGCTGCTTGCCCCGGCTCGAAATTCGCCTCACACCATCCAGAACTTGCGGGGCTCGCTTGAGCGGAAGACGCTTGTCGTCGGTTGGGCCGACCTTCTTGAGGGAGCCGGGCTCGACCAGGCGTTTGACACTTCCGTGCTCTCGCATATCCACATCGGCGAGGACCAGTGGAAATTGAGAGCGAACAAAGTCGATGATATGCCTCGACTGATGCACAATGTGATCGGATACCTGGATCAGACCCAGATTATTTCGGCCTATAAACATTATGGGGCCGCCGTATTCTTTTATCCTTCTTTGCGATCGGACGCAGCCCTATTGCGCAACGTGCTGGTGGCGGCCTCGTGCAATTGCCTTCCGATCATTTATTACGTCGGCGCGCATCGACATGGCACTCCGCTGCTCGAAAAGCTGGCGGTGATCGCCCACGATCGAGAACGGCTGCGGCGGTTGATCAGCCGGATCGCAGAGAACGATCTCGCGTTGGCGCGACGGCGTCACCTGATATGGCGCTCGGCATGCTCCCTCAACGCGTCGGGGCGTTCGGTAGCCGCGGCGCTCGGCATCGGCGGCAAGGCGCTGCCCGGCCGAACCGAAGACGTGCTGGCATCGATCGTCACTCCGACAAAGCGGCCCGAGTGCCTCATCGGCGCCTATCGACAAATCTGCGAGCAGCAGCATCCCACTTGGGAATGGATCATCGTCCTCAATCGGCGGGATATTTCGCCCGCGGAGCTGCCGGAGGAGATCCGGGCGGATGCGCGGGTGCGGATCGTCGCTGCGGCGCCGTCAAAAAATATCGGATTTTGCCTGGAATTGGGGATTTCCATCGCCAATGGCGCGCTCTGGCTGAAATGGGACGATGACGACTTTTATGGCCCCGGCTATGTGAGCGACACCCTTCTGCTGTCGCAGATGACGACGGCAGAATTGATCGGCCGGCCGCCATCGTATTTTTTCCTGGAGCAGGGCCGCGAGCTGTACCGGCGTCGGGGTGCCGGGTCGGCTTTCACGCTCTTGCCGCAGGGTATTCAGCAGACCGGCGTGCTAACCGGCGCCAGCCTTGCTGGAAAGCTGGGCGGCCCGAGGCCGGTGACGTTTGGCTTGGATTGGCGAAGCTCGGTCGATTCCGACTATATGGACGCGATCATGAAATCGGGTCTGGCGCTATGCTCGGGGCCCAATTTCGGGCTCGTCGCGTTCCGCGCCGCGGATGCGGCCAAGCACACCTGGCGGGTCCCCGAAGCGGCCCTTCTCGCCAGCGCCGAGCCAGTCGGCGGGGATCGCGAGCTTAAGCTGGTGCTCGCGTCAGGCGATAAGCGGCTGGCTTAAGCAATCGGAAGAAAGAAATGGGACCACATTTCCTTTGCATCGGCGCGCCGAGATGCGGCACCACATGGCTGTACGACGAGCTGAGCCGGCACCCACAAATTCAACGATTGCCGGGTAAGGAGTTGATGTTTCTCGGCGACCGGCGGCGCCCCCAAGAAAAGGCACGGCGCGTCAAAGGGTGGGCATGGCGCTGGCGGCACAAATACAAAGATGCGCCCGGAGAGCTGGAATGGGGTTTGAGGTGGCTGGAGCGTTATTCTAAACTTGGCGAAAGTTTGAACGTATATCTTTCGCTATTTCACCTTCCAGAAGGCAAGCTGGCGGGCGACATCTCGCCAACTCTTTGCCGTATCGCAGATTCGGAGGTACGAAATATCCGGGCGCAGCTGGGCGACATCCGCGTGTTCATGCTCGCTCGCGACCCCATAGAGCGCGACTGGTCGCATGCGCAGCTTATATTGCAGCACCATAAGACCGCCGAGCAGCAGAGTGACGCTGCCTATATCGAGTTCATCGGGTCCGAGCGCTGCCAGATATTAAGCAATTACCTAAGGATGATCGATCTATGGGGCGGCATATTTTCCGCATTCCGGGTGTTTTACCTCGACGATATTACGGTGAGGCCGAATGAGCTGATGCGAGAAGTGTGTGAATTCCTGGATATTGATCCGGACCCGCCGGGATTTAAGGTCAGCGAAATCGCTCCAAATCCGACCGCGGAGGAAATCGGGAAGTTCGTGCGCTCGCCGCAAATCTACGAAGCGCAAAAGCGGATCAGCGAGCCGCTGATGACCGCGCTGAATGCACGGCTGGAGGGCCATCCGGCGGCATGGTACGCTCGTCATTACGGTCAAGCGCCTGTCGGCTCGGGTCCATTCAATGCATTCTATCGCAACGGATCAGCAGCTGTAGCTGACCATCCGCAATATCTCGCGAGCGAAAGAGGTAAAGCTTGAGAGCCCGAATGGAGCAGCTTCGTCTCCGACAATTGGTCGTGCTCGGCATTGCCGCCTCGCTGGCGGCGATTATCGCAGCTATTGGCATAATCGGCCTCGAGGACACGGCGCAATCGGCACCGCGAGTGTCGACGCGAAGCGCCGATCGCTACTGGTTTTTGGTTTCGTCGGCATTCTACGAGCTACACAAGACCGCCCCGTCGCTGGATTCCATGTTCAGCGGCCCGAACACTTATATGCGCGATGGGTCCCCGCTCATCAAAGGTTTGTGGCACGGCAAAGTATTTACGGAATACAAGCAATATCCGGCTTTTTTCGACGATGCCCGCGAGAGTCGCATTGATCCCGCGACAACCCTTGTGATGTACGATCCTGAGCCGGGCGGGAAGACGCCCAGAATCGAGATGCGCGATCCGGTCGGCTACGCCCGGAGGTTCGCCTTGCTGGCGCATCAGCATGGCTGGCTGACGATGATGTCACCGTCCTGCCGGCTGCTGCGGAAAATGCCGGGTCCACGGATAGATATAGATTCGGTATTCAACTCGTGCGGGACCGGTATCGAGGCTGTGATCGCTCCGTTCACCGACATCCTCGACCTTCAGGCGCAGTCGATGGAAACTGACACCGTAGCTTATATGCGGCATATCGCAGACTGGGCTGCACGGGCAAGAAACGCCAACCCTCGGATCAAGCTTCTCGCTCAGCTAAGCACCGCGCGGGTCTGGAGCGCCTCGCCCGACGATCTCCTCCGCGCCGCCCTCTCAGTCGTGCCCTATGTTGACGGGTACTGGCTCGATATCGAAAGCCGGGAGCCCGCCAGCGTGGCCGATGCGGCTGTCTTCCTGGAGCGCTTTCGCGCTTCGGGCCAATAGCAGGGGCTCATGATCGACGCTATTTCCAGCGCAACGGTTCACGCCGTTTTCACCGGGTTGAACGAAGGGGTCCGCCTCATGCGCCCGGATGCCGGCCGGCTGATGTCCGCCGCACGCTCTTCGCCCGATGCTGATGCCGCGTTCGAGGAAGAAATCGCCGGTTTATCGCCCAAGGCCCGCGCGCGCATCCGTACTGCCGAGCGCAACGGGGCGCTAGCCAACATCCTGCAAGCGCCGTTTTACGCCAATGTTACCGAGCGCGCGGCTGAGATCGACGCGACGTTCGCAATGCTGGCGGACGAGCTTTCTCGGCAGACGCTCGATCTCGTCATCAGGTTTCGTCTGTTGCTGGCCGCCTATCCAGCAGATTTCCTGCATCGTGCTCTCGGCGGCCCGATGCCGATCGAACGCTGGCAAGAAGCGCGGCGTTCGGCACTTGCCCGAACCGACCTGCCAAAGGACGTCTCGTCGTTCGCCCTCAATTTTTGCTGGGGCTTGGGGTTGTATTCGCTGCCGGACCTTTGCCCGATAAGCCAGGGCGACGTCGTGCTCGAATGCGGCGCCTTGGACGGCGATGCAACGCTCTATTTGCGCAGCCTATGCGGCCCCGAGGGGCATATCCACAGCTTCGAGCTGGTTCCTGAAACCTACGCCCGGCTGGTTGACAATCTAGCACTAAACGGGGCCACGAACGTGACCACGATCAACCGAGGATTATGGGATCGCGTCGGCAAGATGCCGGCATTCTTCTCGGCGGCCGGCAGTCGGATCGATCCCGATCGTTCGAGGGGAGTATCGGATGATTATGTGACCGTCACTACGATCGATGCATACTGCATCGAAGCCCGGCTCGACCGGCTCGATTTTATCAAGATCGATGCGCCGGGCGGGGCCGAACGAATCCTGGCGGGTGCAAAGCGGACCCTGGAGCGCTTTCGGCCGCGCATGGCGGTCAACATGCACTACAACAGCGGGCGGGATTACGCCGACATACCCCGAGTATTACGGGAAAATCTGTCCGGACCCTATAGATATTACGTGCGTCACTACGCCCGCACGCACCGCTACACCCTGATCTATGCTGCCCCGGTCGCGATCAGCTCCGCCTGAGGACTTTCAATCTCCGGCCGCAGCTCCCAACTGGCTAGCTGGGCCGCGCCTGCTGACAGCGTGACGACCGGCGACCCGCTGGCGGCGACCCATTCGACGACCCGACGAAATTCCGGGACCGGCCAGTCCCACATGCGCTCAACGTTTTCAACGATTCCGTGAAAACAAATAATTGCCCAGCTATCACTAAACAAATGATGTCTTAGAGCATCAATTACATTATCAGACGTTCTATTCTTGTTGATTTGTATTCTAGACAACTGAGTCGGTAATATTTTTCCCTGGATATTCAATCGCAGATTCCTAACGGTCGCAACGACAGGGTAATAGTGCGCACCGACCGGATGAAGATGATCGGGCCACATGCTGTACGGCACAATAAATGAGCTGACTTTGAACCCTTCGGCTTCGAGGGTCGGGCGGGATTCGGCGATTTCCCGCTCGGCGCTGCCGAAACGCAGTTGAACATCCCTCTCTGAGCCGCCGGTGCGGGCGTAAACCTTGGCCGATTGTGGGTCGTGGGCAAATCCGGCCGCCATGGTGTGGAATTCCGGCACCGATCCCGCGCGCGCCAGGTACTTCCCTTCATGCACGACGGTGCCGATGTCCTCCCATCGACAATCGGCGACAAAAGCCTCGGCTTCGGCATCGTAGCGCCACTCCGCAATCTCGTCGTCATAGGCGGGAGGCAATTTTGGCAAGGGGCGATGGAACAGGCTGTGCGAGGCGATCTCCCACCCGGCATCCGCGAGCCGTCGCAGCTGGCCAAGCCTCATCGTCCCGGGCTGCCAGTTCCATAATACGGCATCGCAGATGACGCCTACCGTCCCGACCATGCCGAATTCGCGAAGGATCGGCGCCGCCTGCGTGAAGGTCGAAGTGTAGCCGTCGTCGAAGGTGAAGCTGATCATCGGCCGGACCTTTTGCCATCTACGCCGAGTTGAACCTATACCTGACTCCGGCCTCAAGACAGCGGGCGAAACAGGCTGGCGCGGGTTTGGGCGAATTCTTCGACCGCGTCGGCGAGCTGGTCGGCGTCGGTGTCGTCGAGGGCGATCGACAGCGCGAGCATGCCGCGCTTGGCGAGCCAGATGCCGCGCGCGACGAGATCGAACCAGAAGAGGTCGCGCAACTGGCTGCTGCCATGCGCCGCATCGGCCTCGCAGCGGATCGGGCGGCCGGTCATGTGCACCGACATCATCGAGCCGATGCCAGTGAGCTGCATCGGGAGCCCGTGGCGGCGCGGGATCGCGTTTAGCCGCTCGCGCAATCCGTCACCCCATTTGTTGAGGGCGCGGGCGCGCTCCGGCGTGTAAATCTCGGTCAACCCGACGAGCCCGGCATTCATCGTCAGCACGTTGTTGTTGAAGGTGCCGGCATGCTGAAATGCGTCGCCGCGGCGCGGGTCGAAGCGGCCCATGATGTCGGCGCGCCCGCCAAAGGCGCCAAAGCTCATGCCGCCGCCGAGGTATTTCCCGAGTGTGGTCAGGTCGGGGAGAATGCCGTGCACCTCCTGCAGCCCGCCGGGTGCGAGGCGCGAGGTCATCACCTCGTCGAAAATCAACAGCGCCCCGGTGTCGTCCGCCAATTGGCGCAGCCCGGCGAGGAAGTCGCGTTCGGCCGGAATGCAGCCGGTGGTGCCCTGCATCGGCTCGATCAGGATCGCGGCGAGGTCGGCGCGGTGCGGCCGGACCAGCGCCTCGACCGCGGCGAGGTCGTTGTAGCGGCCGAGAAGATATTCGAAGGGCGCATTCAGCTTGCTGCCATGGCCGCGAAAATAAAAGACGCCGCCGTGATAGCCGCCGCCGAACACCAGGGTCTTGGCCCGGCCGGTGATGGCGCGCGCGGCGCTCACCGCCATCAGATTGGCTTCGGTGCCTGAATTGGTGAAGCGCACCAGCTCGATCGACGGAAATCGGGCGCAGACCGCCGCGGCAAAACGCGCTTCGGCCTCGCCATGCGCGCCAAAATTGAGCCCGCCGTCGAGCGCCTCGGCGATGGCGCGCCGGATCGCCGGGTGCGAATGGCCATAGATGCCGGCGGTGAACTCGCTCAAAAAATCGGCGTATTCGTGGCCGTCGAGGTCCCACAGATGCGCCCCTTCCCCCTTTGCCATGGTCAGCGGAAACGGGTCGGTATGGATCGAGGCGCGGGTGTTGCCGCCGGGCATCGCCGCACAGGCGGCCTGGTGCTGGGCGAGACTCTTCGGATTGCGCGCGCGGTAAAGCTCCACGGCTTCGGCGAGCGCGGCCTCGAGGTCGATATTGGCGGCATGGGTCACGGTCATCGGAACTCCGGCGAATGCGGCATCCCCTGGCGGCAAAGCGGCACGCTCGACCGCCATATTCGCATCATTTGCTCGGCTGCGACAGCCGCTCCGGGCCTACCGTAGCGCGATAGCTGGAGTGAAAGGGAATCGATTTTTCGGCTGGGGATTTTGATCATTCGCGTTCGTAAGGTAGAATAAGTTAAATAATCGTGCAGGACGAACTTAGCTAAACATTTTACTAATCCTTTAGCACAACGCTGCATATATGCCACAATTGCAGATTTATCGGAAATATTTTATATTTCCATTGATGTAGACAGAAGCTGGAAATGATTTGTTAAGAAGCGGCCGGTCATCCTCGGGGCCCGCGCCAACCTTTTAGGAGCTTAGCGATGGCCAACCCGACCTCCACCGACCTCTATCTGCAGTTTCTGTCCGCGCTGCAAGGTGCGATCCAGCTGCCCGGCGACCCGCAGGTCATCAGCCCGTTCCAGATCTGGGATTGGGGCGGGACCCAGGGCGGGCTGGCCGGCATGACCTATCCGCAATACATGGCGCTGGACCAGGTGCCGCGCAGCCCGACCGCGAGCTCGAATTCGTGGGGCACGTCGCCCGGCTTCGACAGCATCTATAACGGATTTCTGACCGTCGCGCTCAACCCGTTCCCGGCCGCCGGCGATCCCGAATACGTCAGCTTGCAAAATACCGTCAGCCGGGCGAACGGCACGGTCGGCGACGCCACCGCGACCGCGGTGGCCAACTATCGCAACTTTGTGCAATCGACCAGCTCGACCGAGAGCTTCAGCCAGTGGCTGGCCAATGAAGGTGCGGTCTATCAGACCGGGATCGCCACCGCGCAGGCGGCGCTGACGACGGCCCAGAATGCGCTCAACGGCTATGTCGCCAGCAAGAGCACGGCAGTCAGCAACGCGACCGCCGCCTATGCCAAGAACCTGGGATACGTCACCAGCCCGATCACCAACCAGCCGGTCCAGGCCGCCGGCTGGGCCGTCAGCGAGGCGGCCTACGACTATGTCAACAAGATCACCCGGAACAACCCCGGCGGCACGGCGGTCGCCGGCAACGCGCAATCATTCGACGTCAACCAATCCACCTCTCAATACAACTACCAGAAGCAATGGGGCGGGGGCGGGCTCGATGGCATTTTCGACTTTTTCGCCGGCTGGGGCGAAGGCGAATGGAGTTCGGTCAGCACCTCGCAATTCTCCAGCAGCTACGATCTCAAATTCAGCTTTGGCGACCTATCGGTCATCGGTGTCGCGCCCGGGCAATGGTGGACCCAGGGCGTGGTCTCGCTGCTCGGCAAGAACGGCCCCTACAACCAGGGCTATTCGGGGTTCCAGTCGGGCAACAACACATTCTTTTTCGGCCCCGGCGGGCAATTGCAGCGGATGATCACCGGCCTCGTGGTCGGCTATCAGCCGAGTGTTGCGGTCACCGCCGGCGGCTCCTTTGCCCAGCAATTGAAGTCGCAATGGGAGAGCAGCGGCGGCATCCTGATCGGCCCGTTCGGGTTTGGCGCCTCGGCCGGCGGCAATTCCGAGAACGACACCTTCAATGCCCAAGGGGCGACCGCCACGGTGACCAACAACGGCGCCTGGCCTTACATCCTCGCCTTTGTGACCAACTGGGTGCAGGCCCCGCCGACCTGACCTTGCCCGGACCGGAGGGCGCGCCATGCGCCCTCCTTACCCCTCCAACCCGATGCAAACGGCAAGCAAGGAGAGCAGCGATGCGCACCGCCGTGGCAGCCATCTTGATGGCCGCGACCCTGATCGCCTCCCACCATGCCCGCGCGCTGACCGCCTGCGCCGCAGTCCCGACAGCGGCGCTGTCGCACTTTGTCGCGAACAACGCGCAATATGGCGGGCATCTCGCCGCGCATGTCGCCGGCGCGACCCCGCCGCCCGGCTATACCCAGAACGGGCGCACCCTGTTCGGCAGCGGCGCCGATTACGACGAGGCATGGAGCGAACTCGCCGCGCAGCAGCAGCCGCTCTATTGCGCCGACAATCCGCAATTGGGCGCCGACGCCGCGCGTGACCTGCAGCTTCAATTCTTCTCCGAAAGCTGCACCGCAGCCGCCGGCAACGGGGTCTGCACCGCCTCGAGCACGATCCAGACGCACCGGGTGACATTCGACTTTCGCGCCGTCCAATACAACAACCGCCCCACCTGGGTCCTGCTGACGGCGTATCCGCGGAACTGACCGGCTTGCAGCGGCTGGGCGCGCGCGGCGGTGGCGCTCGCGATCCCGCCGGCCGGTCATGGGTTCATATGCGCCAGCGCATTGCGCATCGGCAGGTCGGAGACCGTGATCAGCCCCTCGAACGGTGCGTCCATCTCGACGATCAGAAAGATGCAGCCGGCGAGGGCGGCGGCGCCCAGCACAAACGCGGTCGCGACCGTTGCGTTATGCGGCGCATTATAGCCAAAGCTGACAAAGATCAGCGTGATCCACACGATCAGGATCGCCATAAACAACGGCTGGATCGAGCTGCCGACCCGTTCGATCAACAGCCACCGCGTGTTCAAGGCGTTTTCGGCAAGGGAAGCGGCCTCGGTGCGCAGCGTATCGCGGCGGCTGCCGCCACCGGGCAGGGCGAGCACCGCCATATGCACCCCATTGAGCAGGCGCCCCAACTCGGCATCCTCCATTCGGATCGCTGTGTTCCGATTGCTGGGCCAATTGTCGTCGAGCGCGCGGGCAGTATAGCGGCGCAGCAGATCGCGCGCCGGCGCTGTTTCCGGACCGTAATCGCGCAAGTTCTGGTCGAGCAGGATCAAGCTCGCGGCAAACTGGCGGATCTGCGCATCGGTCGTGTCGAACGACCCCTTGACGCTGGCGAGCAGCAGCCCGAGCACCAGAGCGGCCAGCACCGACAGCATCCCGGTCGTCAATTTGACCGCGTCGCGCGATTCCGCGTTGCGGTGATGCTCGGGCAGCTTTCGGCTGAGCCAGAGCCCGAGCAACGCCCCGGCAAAAACACACGCCAACACGATCGCGGTGACGGAGAGCGACGACATCGCGGCCGGCACAGTCGGCGGTCTGTGTCAGCCTGGATAGGCGCGGCGGCCGTGATCGCGCAGCCACAGGCGCACGAGATGGCGTTTTGCCGGCGGGTCGGGGTCGTCGACAAACGCGGTGCGGCTGTGGCCGAGCGCGCGGTTATGGACAAATTGGATCTGGCCCGGCTCGAGATCGAAATCGACTGAGACCCCGTCCTCTTCGAATAGGTCGAGCAGCGCCGCGACCGCCGCGGCACCCGCCTCGTCGAGCGGCTCGCCCTTCAGGGCATAGCCGCCCTTGATCTGGTGCGCGCTGAACCGAGCCTCGACCTCGACGCCGGGCTCGAACACCGGCGCGGCAAAGACCGGGCTTTCACCGGCATGATATTCGCGCTGGCGATCGAACCAGAATGGCCGATAGAGCCGTTCGAGGCGCTCGGGAGCACGCGCCAGCAGCTCGTTGTGCACGGTGTGAAAGCTCAGCACGCGGCTGTGGCCGCCGGATGGCGCCCGGCGCACGCAGAGGAGGCCGATATAGTCGGGCGGTGCGGCGTTGTAGGCGTTGTCGTTGTGAAACCGGATCTCGATGCTGGTCTGGTCCGGGCGCACGCCGGAGCCGGGCAGTGCGTCGCGCCCGGTGTCGCGCACGTCGTAGATCAGGGTGCCGTCCAATTTTTGCGCGACCGGACGCGCGACCATGCCGGCGAGCAGCCAATAAATCGCCGTCGCCGTGCGCGCGTCGATTTCCGCCAGCGGCAGCCGGTCGACAATCGCAAACCGCACGCCGCGATCGAGAATCCCGCGCACCCGCGCCATTGCCGTCCGGCATTCCGGCATCGCAAAATCGCCAGGCGCGAGCGAGATTGCCGGCAGCGGATAAGCGTGGAGCTCGTCGGCCGCATGGCCGATCTCGTCAAGGCAGGCGGCGGACAGCTCGACCCGCCAATCCTCCGGGCGCAGATCGGCGCCTCGCCAAACGCTCGGCCCCTCGATCGGCCGGCTCGGCAGCGACAATGATGGCATGGCCTCCCCGCAAAGACACAGCGGCCGGCGGACACTCGCCCCGATCGAACTCTCGCGCAAGGGGCGCAATCAATCCGGATCAGTGCGATGTCGGCGCGGCGGGGGCGGCGACCTTGCGCAGCAGCGGCACGACGAGCGCGGCGACCGCAAGGGCCACCATGATCGTGCGAAAGGCGTCGGCATAGGCGAGGGTCGCCGCCTCGCGATAGGCAAGATGCCACAATTGCAGCAGCGCCGCGGCATGACCGGCGATGGGTCCGCCGAGCGCCTCGGCGTAGCGTCCCGCCAGGCCGTGAAGTAGCTGCTCCATCGCCCCGTTCGCGGGGGTCAGATGCGTCGCGATGTTGTGAAAATGCAGATTGGTGCGGTCGTTGAGGATGGCGCCGCAGACCGCGATGCCGACCGCACCGCCGAGGTTGCGCATCATGTTGAAGAGGCCGCTCGCGTATTTGAGGCGCTCGGGCGGCAGGCTGCCGAGGCCGAGATTGACGGCTGGCGCCACGGCAAAGACCTGCGGAAAACCGCGCAGCAGCTGCGGCACCAAGAACTCGGCCGCACCCCAATCATGAGTGATAAAGCTGAACGACCACATCGCGAGGGCAAAGCAGGCGAGCCCGAACATCATCAGCCAGCGCAGGTCGATCCAGCGGGAAAGCATCACATAGACCGGCACGCCGGCGAGCGAGGCCGCACCCGTCGAAAAGATCGCGAGCCCGATCTGCCACGCGCTGAACCCGCGCACATAGCCGAGAAACAGCGGGGTCAGGTAGATCGTCGAAAAGATCCCGATCCCGGTGACAAAGGAGAGAAAGCAGCCGAGCGCGAAATTGCGGTCGCCCAGCGCGCGCAGATCGACGACCGGCCGGGCGAAGGTCAGGCTGCGCGCGGCAAACAGCAGCCCGGAAATGCCGGCGATCCAGGCGCAGGCGGTGATCGTCGGATCGTCGAGCCAGTTCCACCGCGCGCCTTCCTCGAGCACGTATTCGAGGTTGCCGAGCGCCAGCGCCAAAAGGACCATGCCGGCATAGTCCGCCCCCTTCAGCAGCGACAGGTCGGCATGGTCGATCTTGACCAGGACCGGCACGGCAACGGCGACGAAGAGCCCCGGCGCCAGATTGACGTAGAACAGCCAGCGCCAGTCGAGCGTGTCGGTGATCCAGCCGCCGATGACCGGCCCCAGGGTCGGCGCCACCGAGGCGATCGAGCCGACCACCGCCGCCGCATAGACCCGGCGGCGCCCTCGGAAATAATGAAACGACGAGGTGAAGACGGTCGGGATCATCGAGGCGCCGAGCAGCCCCTGCATGGCGCGGAAGACGATCATGCTCTCGATGTTCCAGGCGAGCGCGCATAAGAGGCTGGCCACGGTAAAGCCGGCCGCCGAGCCAGCAAACAGCCAGCGCGTCGAGAACACCCGCGTCAGCCAGCCTGAGAGCGGGATGACGACGATCTCGGCGATCAGATAGGCGGTCTGCACCCAGCTGATCTGGTCCTGCGCCGCCGACAAGCCGCCGCCGATATCCTGCAGCGAGGCGGCGACGATCTGGATGTCGAGCAAGGCCACGAACATGCCGACGCACATGACCGCAAACGGCAATACCTTTGCGGCGGGTTCGGCGGGTTCGGCGGGCGCGCTCATCGGCCGGCCGGGACGGACGGGCGCGTGTCGACCGCGACGGTGGCGGAGAGACCGGGGCGCAGCAGCCCCAGTGTCGCAGCACCGTCCTCGACCGCGATGCGGACCGGCACACGCTGGACGATCTTGGTGAAGTTGCCGGTGGCGTTTTCGGGCGGGATCACGCTGAAGACGGCGCCGGTCGCCGGCGCGAGGCTCAGCACCCGGCCCTCGAAGGTATGCCCGGGCAGCACGTCGGCGACAAAGCTGGCCTTTTGCCCCGGCCGCATATGGGCCAGCTCGTCTTCCTTGAAATTGGCGTCGACCCACAGCGAATGCGCCGGCACGATCGACAGCAGCGCCGCGCCGACGGTGGCATAGGCACCGAGCTGCGCCGCGCGGTTGCCGACATAGCCGTCGATCGGGGAGCGGATCCGGGTGTAGCCCAAATCGAGCTGCGCGGTGCGCCGATCGGCCTCAGCCTGGGTCAGGCTCGCCCGGGTTTCGGCCATCTCGGTGTCGATGACGGCGAGCTGCTGTTTTGCCGCATCGAGCCCGGCTTGGCCCGAGCGCACCACGGCTTCGGCCTTGCGCGCGGCGGCAAGCGCCTTCTGGTCGTTTTGCAGCGAGCCAAAGCTGGTGACCGCCAGCGCGTGATAGCGGACGGCGTCGACGCGCGCATAAGCCGCTTCGGCTTGGTCCGCGGCCAGCTTTGCCTGGGCCGCGCCGATCATCGATTTTTGCAGATCTAGCTTTGCCCGCAGATTGGCGAGCGCGGCGGTCTGGTGCTCGACCACCGCTTCGGCATGCGCGAGCTTGGCTTTGTAGTCGCGATCGTCGAGCCGGACCAAGAGCTGGCCGGCTTTGACGTATTGGTTGTCGCCGACCAGGAGCTCCGTGACAAACCCCGCGACGTGCGGCGCGATTGCCGTGACGTTGCCGCCGACATAGGCGTCGTCGGTGGTCTCGATAAAGCGGCCGACCTGCCACCAGCCCCAGCCGTACCAGGCGATGGCACCCGCAACGAAGACGCCGAGCCCAGCCAGGCCCCAGCGACGGCTCGGGCGAAAGCGGCGGGTCAGGACGCCGGTTCGGCCGTCGGGGGCGAAGCCCGGTGCGGCGCCGCGGTCGAGGGTTTCGCTGCTCATGCCGCCCCTCCCGGCGCGACCGATCGATCGGCAGCCGCCGCCAGCTTGCGGCGCACGCCGTCATCGGCGCCGGGCCCGGCGACGAGCGCGAAATCGGGGTCGGCAATCCGCTCGCCGGTGGCGCCGTCGACCAGCGCCGGCTCGACCACCGCGCCGGTGCGCTTGTTGACGATCTGCACCGCCGCGCCCTCGGGCGCAAAATGCCGGTTGCCCCAGGCCAGCAACGCGAGCAGCACCGGGCGGAAGTCGCGGCCGCGCGCGGTCAGCACATATTCGTCGCGCGGCGGGTGCTCGCGGTAGCGGCGCTTTTCCAAAAGCCCCGCTTCGACCAATGCGTTCAGCCGGCGCGCCAGCATGTTGGGGGCGACACCGAGGCTTTTTTCAAGCTCGTCGAACCGCGTCAGCCCATAGAAGGCGTCGCGCAGGATCAGGATCGACCACCATTCGCCGACGCGCTCGAGGCTGCGGGCGATCGGGCACTGCATGTTGCCAAAGCTCTTGCGCTGCATAGGCCACCCGGTGAGTAACTTTCATGATAAAAGTTACATCGCCGAACGTCCGTTTCAAGGGGGCCGAAATCGGGATTGGCGACCGGCGCTTCGTCGCGGCGCGCCCGGTCGCGTCCGGCGTGGCGGGTTTGGTCGGCTCGATGCGGCGGCGCGCTCAGCCGCATTTTTCGGGCGGCAGGTCGCGCCGGCGGAAGCTTTCGTAGCCGATCTTCGGCGTGTCGCGGGGGTCGCTCCAATGATAGACGACCCGGATCGGCCCGACCGCCGCGACCGGAGCGCTCGTCTCGGTGCCGCAGCCGAAATCGAGCTGCAGGTCGAGTTCGTTGTCATTGCGCCACTGGAGCCCGATCAGCACCTCCCAGCTGCGCGTTTCGACGAGCGTTGTCGAGAACCAATGGCCGGCGCGCTTCAACCAGATCACGCTCTTTGAGCGGTGCTCGGGCATCCCAAAGAAATTCGTTTCGGCGCTCACCACATCGCCGCGCCCGTTTTTTGCCGACGCGTCCATGAAGTCGCGACCGTAAAGCATGTTGCCCCAGATCACCACGAAATGCGATAAACCTTATTAGAAAGAAAGCCAAGATGCTAAATATAACTATTAATACAAGATAATATTACCCACTTAACCGTCAGACGTTTCACGATCAATTGGGGCAGCCCTTTGCAAGGGTTCTGTCATTATCGCGGAGACGGTAGGCGATATGTATCGTACCGAGCCTGTCGAGCGGATGCGTCATCTGAACGAGGCATCCAAAGTTGAGAAGCAAGTCAAGCGCATCGTCGCTTCTCCACTCGATGTTCTCGTGGATGCCGAAGCTCTTGATTTCGACCAGTGTCGTCCAAAACCAATGGTGGGCTCGCCGAAGCTCAACGACCGTGTGGTCGGGATCCTGCCAGCGGCCGGAGGCTTCGGTCGACACCATGACCTCGTCGCCCCTATCATTCCTGGCTCGGTCTTCCGATATCGCGTTCGGCCCGACAATCGAGCTGAAGAGGACCACAGCCTCGACAAACCTTGCAGCGTAGAAAATAGCGGCGGCCCGCTCCGACGAGCCCGGCGAGCAGCAAAACACGCTTGAGCACGGCGTGAGAGAAGGATGGGCGTGATCCTGAAGGGAGCATCACCGCCAGCGGCCGGTGGCGGCGTCGGTCCACCCGCGGTTGATCCATCCCAAGTTCGGGCGGGATACCCGTCTTGCTGGGAGGAACGGCTTCACTTCAGGCGCGGGCGCTCCTCCGCGGTTCCGACCTTCTCGAAACGGAACTGGTCGGGCCGCAGCGCGATATGTGTCTGTGGCTCGATACCGAAGGAAACACTGCCTTTGCCCGACAATTTTGCCCCTTTGTCGATAAAGCTGTTCTGTACCACAACCAGGCATTTTAGCTGGCTCGGCGCGAGTTGCGCGGCTCCGGCGAGCGCAGCTCCGAAAATCACCGTATCCCCTTCGATTTCTTGCTTGATGTCGAACTGCCAGCCGGCAGGATAATTCGGAATGGCGGTTATCGTGGCGTTTTCCAAAACCGCGTCGATGACGCTGACGCGGCCATGATCCGCCGTCCTCTATCTTTATCGTCACGCAGTAATCCGCAAATTTGGAATGTCCGTTCGGCTGGTCCGAAGCCAGCGAGCCGTCGCAGAGCAGCAGCCCGATGACGATCGGAAACAAGCTCGTACGGATCACAGCAAGGCATCGCACCTCCCCGGCGTGGCATCACCAGGCGCCTCATACACGAAAAGATTGCAAACGTCAAGAACGAATGGCAACTCAACCATGCCGGTGGATCGGGTCGATCCAGCGTACTTCTTCGGGGGGCTCGGCCGGGGCGATGTCGAGATTGACGACGACCGCCTCGTTGTCGCTGCGCACCAAGACGCATTCGAGCGTGTCGTCGGTGGACGCGTTGATCTCCTGGTGCGGCACATAGGGCGGGACGAAGATAAAATCGCCGGGGCCGGCCTCGGCGACATATTCGAGCCGCTCGCCCCAGCGCATCCGCGCCCGGCCCTTCAGCACATAGATGACGCTTTCGAGGGCGCCATGGTGGTGCGCGCCGGTCTTGGCGTTGGCGTGGATCCTGACCGTGCCGGCCCAGATCTTTTGCGCGCCGACGCGGGCGAAATTGATCGCCGCCGCGCGGTCCATGCCCGGCGTCTGGGCGGTGTTCGGGTCGAGCCGGTCGCCGGGGATGACCTTGACGCCATGCGTCTTCCAATCGACCGGGCCATGCTCGTGTCTGTCGCTCATCGGGGCCGCCTTTCTTGCTATGGTCCTCTGCCTAGCGCAAAAGGAGCCGCGCATGAAGCTCGCCGTGCCGGACCTGATCTCGAACTCCTATTTCCCGGCAGTAGCCGCGGTCGCGCTCGGCTTTTTCAAGGAGGAAGGGCTCGACGTCAGCCTCGAATTGGTGTTCCCCGTCGATCGCGCCTATCGCGAGATGGGCGCCGGCAACATCGATTTTGTCGGCGGCTCGGCGCATTCGGCCCTGGCGGCGTTCCCCGAATGGGCGGGGGTGAAGCTCGTCTGCGCGCAGGCGCAAGGCATGTACTGGTTTCTGGTCATGCGCGCCGATCTGGGTGCAGGGCGCGGCGATATCGACGCGGTCAAGGGCCGCCGCATCGGGGCCGCACCCTGGGTCGAAATGGGGTTGCGCCGGCTCTTGGCCGAGGCCGGGATCGACCTCGACCGCGACCGGGTGACGATCGCCCCGGTGCCGGGTGCGGCAGGCGCCGGGATCAATTTTGGGGTGACCGCAGCGCAGGCGCTCGAAAAAGGGCTGATCGACGGGTTCTGGGCGAACGGCATGGGGGCGGAGGTCGCGGTGCGGCGCGGCGCCGGCACGGTCGTTCTCGATGTCCGCCGCGGCGACGGGCCGAAAGCGGCGTTCAACTATACGATGTCGGCATTGGCGACGACCGACCGGCTGATCGAGCGCTCGCCCGAGGCGGCCGAAGCTGCGGTGCGCGCGTTGGTCAAGACCCAGCGGGCGCTGAAAGCCGATCCCGGTCGAGCGACCGAAATCGGCCGCAAGCTCTTCCCGGCCGCGGAGGCGGGCCTGATCGCAGAGCTGATCCGCCGCGACCTGCCCTATTACGACCCGAGGATCACCCGCGGCTTTGTCGCCGACATGAACCAATTCGCCCGCGAGGTCGGCATCTTGCAGGGCGATCCCGCCTACGAGGCGGTCGTCGCCACCCGCTTCTCACCCCTATGGGACGCGCCGGCCTAGGCCCCAATGCCTTCCGGCCCCTGCTCCGGTCGGCAACCGCCCTTCCGCCGGCCATCCTCGCCTTAAGAGAGCCGGTCGCAGCGGTCCTCCCAACCCAGGTTCTGAACGCGGATCAGCCGCTCGCGCGGACTTCATTCCCTCACTAAGCTGCACTGCTGTCTTGATCGTTCGTGATCGGCCGTGTGCCGGCCATCTATGTGTGGACGGCCCCTTGGCACTCAATGCCGTGGGGCCGTCCGCCCCAACACGTCCTTTTCTTGCAAGGCGGTTCCATCGCGAGACGTGGACGCCCACGGATCAAGTCCGTGGGCTGAAGGCCCACGGGTCAAGCCCGGCCGAGGCGAAGCTTTTGCTTCGAAGCATTTGATGATAATCGGAAATCTGAACCGGACAGCAGTGTAAATTAAAAAAGGGCCTCAGTGGCCAACCGCTTTGCCGGTTGTCCGGATGGCGGAAATGAAAATGGCCGCCGGTAATCCTCACTCTGCGCCAGCCGTCTTGTTCGATGGCCCGGATGATGTCGCGGCTGTTCGTTGGCGCTCATGCCGCCGCCCCGCCTGGCGCGCTCGAACCGGGCGGCCTCAGCGAGCGGTTGGCCCAACGTCGATCCGAGCTGACCGCAGAAGCCCGTCTAGCGATACGGATTGTTCCCGCCGAAGGGTATGCTGTGAGGTATGAGCGAGGGTGTGCCGTTCGAGCAACCGGGTGTGCGCGGCTTTCTGCACCGGCCGGCCGGCCCTGGCGGGGACGGGCTGGTGCTGACCCACGGCGCGGGTGGCGACTGCAATTCGCTGACTTTGGTCAGAGCGGCGGAGGCGTTCAGCGCTGCGGGATTGTGCGTGCTGCGGTGCGACCTGCCGTTTCGCCAGCAGCGGCCGAAGGGGCCGCCTTCGCCCTCGACTGCGGCCAAGGACCGCGCGGGCTTGCGCGAGGCGGTCGCGGCGATGCGCGCGCTGGTGCGGGGCCGGACGCTTCTCGGCGGCCACTCCTATGGCGGGCGGCAGGCCACGCTGCTGGCGGCGGAGGAGCCCGATGCGGCAGTGGGATTGCTGCTGTTTTCCTATCCGCTGCATCCGCCCGGCAAGGCCGAACGGCTGCGCACCGAGCATTTCCCGCTTCTCTCTGTGCCCGTGGTCTTTGTTCACGGCACCCGCGACGCCTTCGGCTCGATCGACGAATTGCGCCGGGCGGCCGCGGCGATCCCGGCACCCACGCAGATCGTCACGATCGACGGCGCCGGCCACGATTTGCGCAAAGGGCGTTTCGATCTCGGCCCGGTGGTGGCGGCGTTGCTGGCGTCGTTGCTGAACGCCGGTTGACAGCGGCGCGCAGGCGACCCGATGGTTGGCGATCGGATTTGACGGGAGACCCCGATGGCGCTCGACCTTGTGATCAAAAACGGCACCGTGGTGGACGGGTCGGGGATGGCGCGGTATCGCGCCGATGTCGGCGTCAAGGCCGGCCGGATCGTCGAGATCGGGCGGGTTCGCGCGCCGGCGGACAAGGTGATCGACGCCGAGGGGATGATCGTGGCGCCCGGCTTTATCGACGGGCACACGCATATGGATGCGCAAATCGCGTGGGACCCGCTCGGCAGCTGCTCGTGCTGGCATGGCGTCACGAGCGTCGTCATGGGGAATTGCGGCTTTGCGCTGGCACCGTGCAAGCCCGAAGACCGCGAATGGTTCGCCCGGTGTCTCACCGCGGTCGAGGACATCCCGACCGAGGCGATGCTGGCCGGCATCGACTGGAATTGGGAGACGTTCCCCGAATATTTCGCCAATGTCGAAAAGCTGCCGAAGGGCATCAATTACGGCATGTATATCGGCCATTCGGCGCTGCGCATGTATGCGATGGGCAAGCGCGGTCTCGACGAGCCGGCGAGCGAGGACGATTTGCGGCTGATGGCGCATCTGGTCGAGGAGGCGCTCAGGGCCGGCGGCTTGGGGTTCTCGACCTCGCGCGCGACGACGCACGAGACACCGGACGGGACGCCGGTGGCGAGCCGGATCGCCCTGTGGGAGGAGATCGACCGGCTCGTCGCCACGATGGCCGGGCTCGACGCCGGCATCTTTCAGATCGGCCCCGATATTTCCGGCGGAGAGGCGCAGCGCGTCTTTCTCGACCGGCTGCGCCGGGTGGCGCTGGCGAGCGGGCGGCCCGTCATGCTCGGCATGCTGGCAACCCGCCAAGGGATCGAGCCCAACCCATGGGACTATCAGCTCCGCCATATGGACGAGACCGTGGCCCAGGGCGGACGCATGTTCGGGCAGGCGACGACGCGCTCGATCAACGCAATCTTTTCGCTGAAATCCTATCTGCCGTTCGACGTGCTGGCGGGTTGGAAGGCGGTGCGCGCTCTGCCCTTGGCCGAGCAGAAGCGCCGTTTCGCCGACCCCGAAACGCGCGCGCAGCTGATCGCCGAAGAGGGACGGATGAAGCCGCGCGACCGGGTATTGCAAGGCGGCGGGGCGGCGACCACCGATCCGCGCAAGCCCGATTACGACAACCTCTATGCGATGCAAGGGGTCGATTGGGACGACCCGACGGTCGCCGAGCTGGCCCGCCGCCAAAACAAGCATCCGGTCGAGACGATGCTCGATCTGATGCTGGCCGACGACGACCAGATCTTTGTCCAGCCGATCGTCAACGAGCGGCCGGCGGATGTGCTCGGCATTCTGAAGCACCCGCGGACCTTGGCGACGTTTTCCGATTCCGGAGCGCATGTCTGCCAGGAGATGGGCTCGTCCTTGCAGACGCATCTGCTGCATTACTGGGTGCGCCAAAGGCAGCAATTCACACTCGAAGAAGCGGTGCGGATGCTGACCTTCGACAACGCCTCGGCCTGGGAATTGCCCGACCGGGGCCTGGTCCGCGCCGGCTGGAAGGCCGACCTCGTTGTCTTCGACGAAGCGCGCGTGAAGCCGCGTCTGCCAAAGGTCGAGCAGGACCTGCCGGGCGGGGCGCGCCGCCTCGTGCAAAAGGCGGACGGCATCGCCGCCACGGTCGTCAACGGCGTCGTAGCGCTCGAAATGGGCGAGCCCACCGGCAATTTCGCCGGCGAAGCGCTAAAGGGGCCGCTCGCGATGCGCAGCGCCTAACGGCGCTACGGCGAAATCTCCCGGCCTGTGCCGGCCAAAGGACCGGAGGTCTTTTTCCGCTGTCCCGCCCAAAAAGCGTGTCAGGAAATTGCGCCGCAGCCGCGTCATTCCGGGATGCCTCTTCAGAGGCAGGCCCGGAACCCAAGCACCCCGCCACTCGCAAGCATTGTCACCGGCCGATTCTTCGTCAGTTCCGAGCTCGCGGCCTTGCCGCGCCTCGGAATGACAAGGATCGGCCCTTTCGCCGCCCAGGGCAGCTACGCCCCGAGCGGATGGTTCGGGGCTTATAGAGTGGCACGCCTACCGCGGCGCGGGCAGCTCGGACAGCTGCTCGCCGCCGGCGCCGGCGGCAACGTCGATCTCCTTGGCGAGCTTGTTCGCCATCGCGTCGGCGAACGAGTTGAAATCCTTGACCACGATCAGAAAGGAATTGGCGCCGCCGATCACGTTCTGGCGGTAGTAGTTCGGCAGCCCACCCTGCGGATGGGTATGCGCGGAATAGCCCATATCCGGTTTGTCGTTGATGATCGCGAGCCCGTTGATGGTGACACCCTTGGCCACCGCCTGGTCGCGCGCCTCGGTGATCGGGCGGCCTGCGTTGCTGGTGCCGTCGCCGGAGATGTCGATGATCCGCCGCGTCGTCTGCCATTTCGACTTGGCAAATTGGGCCATCGCGAAATCGATCGCGGCGCTGACCGAGGTGCGCCCGGTGAACGAGCGCGGCGCCTTCAAGATCGCGGCGGCGGCGGTGCCGCCATCCTCCTCGTCGCGGATCTCGGTCCAGTCGAGCACCACCGCCTGGTCCTCGTCACCCGACCATTCGACAAAGCAGACCGCGATCGAACCGATCTTGGTCGAGTGGATCGCCTTCAGCACGCGCGGGTCGGTCAGGGCGGCGGCATAGCCCTTGCGCTGCAGCTCAAACTCGCCGTCGTCGATGCTGCGCGAAACGTCGGCGGCGAGCACCACTTCGAGCCCGACCTCGGCGGCGCGCGACGAGCCCTCGACCGACGCCACCGCGAGCAGCGCCAAGGCAGCGAGCGCATATCTCATCGTTGCCCCTCCCGTTCGATTTGCCGCAACATAGGCGGCGCACCGGCTCCACGGAAGGGGTTTGACCACATCGTGATCGCCCGCCCGGCGTGCTGTCACCGCGGAAATACCGGACGAGCGGTGCCGCCGGGGATAGAATAGGCTGATGGCGCTGCCACCCGACCAGGCTCTTTGGCTGCGATCGGCCGAAGAGATTTGCCGGCGCTCCAGCGGGCGGCTGACCCGGTTGCGGCGCAATGTCCTGCTGCTGATATTGTCGGCCGAGCGGCCACGGACCGCTTATGAGCTCCTGGGCCTGCTGCGGCCCGGCGACCCGTCCGCGACCCCGGCGAGCGTTTATCGCAGCCTCGAATTCCTGGTCGGCCAAGGGCTCGTCCACCGGATCGAAAGCTCGAAGTCTTTTGTCGCCTGCGCCATGCCGGACCACGCGCATCCGAGCCAAATGCTGGTCTGCCGCCGCTGCGGCACGGCGGTCGAGACCGAAGACCTGCACGTCGCTGCTGCGGCCGAAGAGCTGGGTCGCCGCCTCGGTTTCGTCCTTGACCGCAACACGCTCGAACTAACCGGCCTCTGCCCCTCCTGCCGCTGACGTGCGGCAAGTCCGACGCCCCCGGGCGTCGGAGCTTTGGATGCTTTGCATCATAAAATGATATATCATATCAATTCCCTGTTTGATATAACATATCATAATAAATCGCGCGTCGGGCATCAGCCCGGCATCGCGCGGCGTTCCTTGCGGTGGGATATCCGATGGCGAGCCGAACCTGCGTCGCGATACAGATTGTTTCCGCGACATTTCCACTCGTGTTGACGGGCGGCGGCTCAATTGCGCAGGAGCGCGGGACAGCGGCGAACGACGCTCCGACCATAGCCCTCGCGGTGCCGTCGGTCGGCAACAATCCTTCGCTCGATCTCGGCCAGCTCGACGTCGTCGCCAAAGAGCTCGACACCGCCCTCCAGGAAATCCAGCCGAGCCTTGGCGCCAGTACCTTTGAATTCGGGCGGGCGGCGATCGAGACCCAGCCGCAGGGCGACAACCAGGCGTTCAATCGCCTGCTGCTCCAGGCGCCGGGCGTGGCCCAGGATTCGTTCGGCCAGCTGCATGTCCGCGGCGACCACGGCAATCTGCAGTTTCGCCTGAACGGGGTCATCTTGCCGGAAGGGATCAATGTCTTCGGCCAGGCGCTGCAAACGCGCCTAGCCAATTCTGTGACGCTGATCACCGGCGCGTTGCCGGCCCAATACGGGCTACGGACCGCCGGTATCATCGACATCGAGACCAAAACCGGGACATTGAACCCGGGCGGCTCGCTCACACTCTATGGCGGCTCGCAAACCACCTTTCAGCCGAGCGCCGAATGGGGTGGCCGGGTCGGCCAGATCGACTATTACGTCACCGGCGAAATCTCGCACAATGCCGAGGGCATCGAAAACCCGGCATCGAGCTATAACGCGATCCACGACATTTCCGACCAGCCGCGCGGCTTTGCCTACATATCCGGGATCATCGACCCGACGACGCGGATCACCGGCATCTTCGGCGTCTCGCGCAGCGAATATCAGATACCGAACAATCCCGGCCAGACCCCGAGCCTCGGCCTGACCGTCGACGGCGTCAGCAATTTCAACTCCGCAACATTGAACGAGAACCAGCGCCAGATTACCGATTACGCGATCGCAGCCTTGCAGAAGCGGATCGGCCAGCTAAATTTCCAGCTCTCCGCCGTCACCCGCTACAGCGACGCCTACTTCTCCCCCGATCCGCTCGGCGACCTGCTGTTCAACGGCATTGCTCAGACCGCCTACCGGCGCAGTGTCGCCAATGGCGTGCAGGGCGACGGCAGCTATGCGGTGTCGCCCGAGCATACGTTGCGCGCCGGGTTTTACATCCAGGGCGAGCGCTCGTCCTTTTTTACCAATTCGAGCGTGCTGCCGACCGATCCCACCGGCATGCAGACCAGCGACCAGCCGCTTGCGATTTTCGATTCGGGGGCAACGACGGGCTGGCTTTACAGCACCTACTTGCAGGACGAATGGCGGATCACATCAAAGGTGACCGTCAATTTCGGCTTGCGTTTCGACCAGATGGCCGAGTTTGTCGATGCGCAGCAGCTTAGCCCGCGCGTCAACATCGTGTGGCAGCCGACCGAGGCGACCACCATCACCGCCGGCTATGCGCGCTACTTTACGCCGCCTCCATTCGAGCTGATCGCACCGACCACGATCTCGCTGTTTGCCGATACGACGGCGGCCCCGACGGTGACGCTCGACAGCCGAGCCAAGCCAGAGCGCGATCATTATTTCGACGTCGGCGCCACCCATGTCATCCTGCCTGGGCTCAAGGCGGGCATCGATGCCTACTACAAGATTGCCAGCGACCTGATCGACGAGGGGCAATTCGGCGCGCCGATCCTGCTGACTCCGTTCAACTATCAGAAAGGGTTGGTCGATGGTGTCGAGGCGACCCTCGGCTACGATATCGGCAACTGGTCGTTCTACGGGAATCTTGCGGCGTCAAGGGCGCTCGGCAAGAACATCGTCTCGGCCCAATTCAATTTCGATCCGGACGAGCTCGCCTACATCGCCAACCATTATATCCACCTCGATCACGACCAGACCTACACCGCTTCGGCCGGGATCAAGTACCGGCTGCCGCAGGCCAGGACCCGCTTTGCCGTTGATCTGACCGTCGGCAGCGGGCTCCGGGCGACCACCGGCGCGATCCCCAACGGGAGCAGCCTGCCCGGCTATCGACAGGTGAATTTCAGCATCGTCCAGCCGGTCGATACCGGCATCTACAAGGGGCTCGAGCTGCGCCTCGACATCGTCAACCTGCTCGACGAGGTGTATCAGATCCGCAACGGCACCGGGGTCGGCGTCGGCGCCCCGCAATTCGGCCCGCGCCGCACCTTTCTCGCCGGGGTGACGCAGCGGTTCTAACCGCCGCCGCGCTTACAGGTAGGTGGCGATGCGGCGGCCCGGCGCGGTATAGGCGCGGCCCCAGGGCGACCACTCGCCGGCGACCGGCCGCTCCGGGTCGCGGACGCGCCGCCAGGACAAGCGGCGCAACATCCCGACCGCCGAGCTCGAGCCGGTGATGGAGGAGACGGAGAAAACCCCGATCCGCATCGCCTATGAGCGGCGCAACCGCGATCTCGACCCGCAGCTCGTCTGGCGCGGCAAGGACGAGCAGGACTGGTCCGACCCCGGATCGCAGTCCAGGGCAAGCCTGATGGTCCGGGCCCCGCCCTTATACATCCAGGAGAAGGTGCACCCGAAGGTGCTGGTCGACGATTTGCTGCGCCAGAGCCGCGCGCGGCGCGCCGAAACGAGCCCGCCGATGCCGGACCTGTTCGCGGACTTCAATGGGCTGCCAGACAGGGAAGCGGCGACCGAGTTCTACCGGCACGGCGAGCCGCCTTGCCGTCGATGTGCAAGCGCGACGGTTTCATGATCGGCGTGAGATGCCCCATCTGCGGCCGGCGGTGCGGCCGGCATCCGGCGATTGGTTCGGCAAAGCCTGGCGGCACCGAATGCGACTGTCTTGGGCCGCGCGTCCCACGACTGCTCGATATCCCAATGACGGCACGTCTCGACGGCTCGACAGCGCCGCGGCGGCCGGCTCGTCACGCCGTTTCCGGCACGAGCGGCACGCCTTTGAGCGCGGCGATGTCGTCATAGGCGTCCTTCATCGCGCGGTCGGGCAGCTTCGCCTTCTCCCGCGGCACCTTTTCGTAGGGAATGAGGCTGAGCAGGTGGCGGATGCAGTTGAGGCGCGCCCGCCGCTTGTCGTCCGAGGGGACGATGAACCATGGGGCGAACTTGGTGTTGGTCGCCTCGAACATGTTGTCGCGCGCCCGCGAATATTCGAACCATTTGCTGCGCGAGTACAAATCGGTGGGGCTGAGCTTCCATTGCCGCAGCGGGTCTTCGATGCGGGCCGCGAACCGGCGCTTCTGCTCCTCGTCGCCGACCTCCAGCCAATATTTGACGAGCTGAATGCCGCCATCGACGATAAACAGCTCGAACTCCGGACACACCTGGAGAAAGCGGCGATATTGCGCGTCGGTGCAGAACCCCAGCACGTGCTCGACGCCGGCGCGGTTGTACCAGCTGCGGTCGAAGATCACGATCTCGCCGGCGGTCGGCAGGTGCGCGACGTAGCGCTGAAAATAAATCTCGCCCTTTTCGCGGTCGGACGGTGCGGGCAGCGCCGCGACCCGGAACACGCGCGGGCTGACCCGCTCGGTGATCGCCTTGATCGTGCCGCCCTTGCCGGCGGCGTCGCGGCCTTCAAAGATCACGACCACGCGCCGGCCGCTGTGCCGGACCCACTCTTGCAGCATGCACAGCTCGACTTGCAGCTTGCGCAGCGCCTTTTCGTACTCCTTGCGCTTCATCGGGTTTGCCTCGGTTGCAGGGGTCCCTGGCGGGCGGGGCGGGCTAGCCGCCGGAGGCGGCGCGCAACGATTCGGCCAGACGCCATGCCGAGTACAGCGCGCCGTCGGCCCAGGCGAGCGCGTCGAGCTCGATGCGGGCCGCAGCGATCGGCATGCGTTGCAGCGCGACACCGTCCAGTATCTTGTCGCGATCGGTCCTGCGCGCAGCGGAGAGTTCTGCCGAGGCATCTTCGAGCCCGCCGAAGACCGCGGGCGGCGCTGCGATCGCGGGGTCTTTGGTGGCATCGTGCCATGCGCCGAGCGCCCGCGCGCCGGCTGCGACAGCGGCCTGAGGCGGCTGGGTGCCGCCGACCGGCGGAATTCGCGTCAGATCGTCATGCAGGCGCGTCAGATGATCGAGCGCGTGCGCGAGGCGGACGAGGCGAGGCTCGAAGGCGCCGAGATCGAGGGTCTCCAGCGACAGCGATTCGATAAACCGTGTGGCATGCCCGACCGCCTCGGCTGGCGGGTCGTAGCGGATCGCTTCGCCGGCGAGACGGCGGCGGACCGCATCGGCGGCTTGGCGGGCGAGCTCCAATACTGCGCGCCAGGCAGCTTCGAGCGCGACGGCCCCTCCCGCTTCGGCCAGGGTCGGGTCGAGACGGCCGACCGCGGTGTCGCTGCCGCCTCCTGAAATCGCCACGATCAGCCGCGAAAAACCGTCGAGCCAGGGATAGAAGACGGCAACCCCTACAAATTTAAAGATGCTGCTGAACGCCGCCAGCGCCAGCACTCCGTCGTAATCGTCGAAGCGAGAGCCGAACCAGTCCGCGGCGGCCGCGATCGGCGTGAGCAGCAGGATCCCGAGAATACCGACGGCCACATTGTAGACGATGTGCGCCAACGCCGCGCGCCGCACCGCCAGCCCGGCCCCGATCGCCACCAGCGCGCTCGTCGCGGCGGTTCCCACACTCTGCCCGACGATCATCGCGCAGCCTTGGATAAAGGTCAGCGAGCCCGCATGCAGCGCCACCAAGGTCGTCGCCGCGGCAGCGCTCGAGCTTTGCATGACAACCGACATCAGAATCCCGATCCCGGCCAGGATCCAGCGCGCGCCTCGGCTGTTCCCGCCAATGGCATCGAGGTTCCACGAAATGCCCTCCATTCCGGTCTGGAGGTATTCGATCCCGATAAAGAGCAGTCCGAAGCCCGCCAGGATCGCACCCAGCGATCGCGCCCGGCCCTTGGCGATCAGCCACAGAAAGGCGCCGACGCCGAGCATCGGCATCGCGAAGGCAGAAACGCTGACCCGAAAACCGAAAATCGCGACCAGCCACGGCGTCGAGGTCGTGCCGAAAGTCGCACCGACGATGACACCGACCGCCTGCGGGAACGTGACCAATCCGGCGCTGACAAAGCCGATGACGGTGAGGGTGGTGGCGGTCGAAGATTGCAGCGCCACCGTTATGACCGCACCCGAGACGATCGCGCTCAATCGGCCGGAGACCACGCTCTGGAGCACGCGCCGCAGCGAATCGCCGGCCAGACCTTTCAGACCCTCGGTAAGGTGGTGGACCCCAAGCAGAAACAGCCCGAGCCCACCGATCAACATTACCGCGGAAGTAGCGCTCATCGTCTCCCTTTCGCGTCATGATTTTAAAGCGATAAGGGGGCAGGTGCAATCGGCACAGGAGCGACGGCCCGGCGGCTACTGCACGATCTTGGCGCGCAGCCGGGTGTGCTCGTCGTTGGAAATGGTGCCGGCGGTCCTCAGTCGATCGAGCTTCTCGATCTCGTCGGCGGCGCTGAACCCGACAATATGGCGCAACTCCTCGCGCGCTTGCTGCGCCCGCTGGGTGGTGCGCTCGGCCATGCCGCGACCTTGCGAGATCAGATAGACGAACACCGCCAGATAGGGGAACACGACCAGCACGATCACCCAGATCGCTTTGCCCCAGCCGCCAATGTCATGCCGGCGGAACAGGTCGCCGATCACGGTGATGAGCAACCAGAACCACAGCACGAACACAAAGATCGCAAACACGTCGAGCAAAAAATTGCCAAAGCTGAAGCTGCCTGCTGTCAACATCGCGTTGCTCCCAGCCAAAATTGCGTCGACCCCGCGCCGCCGGTGGCGTCACCGGGCAGCCGACCGATTTCCGGCAGCTCCACTATAGCCTCGTCCCGCCGCTTGTTGCGGTATGGCGCGAGCTTTTGCGGGTGCTCACCAAGTTGTTGATCGGCAGAACCCCAAAATCGCGCGCGGCCCGCCGGTGCTCAGCCGGCCCCGACCGGTCACCATTCGGCCTCGAGCACCGCCGGCCGGCGGGCCGCACAAAAGGCGGCTGGCCCGGCCGCGACAACGCCGGCCTTGCCGGCGGCACCGGCGGCACGATATCACGCCCGCGCATGCCGACCCTGTTTCTCATCGTCTTTGTCGACCTCGTCGGGTTTGGCCTCGTCATCCCGCTCTTGCCGTTTTACGCGGTGCGCTTTGCCGCCTCGCCGCAGCAGGTGACGTTGCTGGTCGCGACCTATTCGCTGCTGCAGCTGGTGACGGCACCCTTTCTCGGCCGGCTTAGCGACCGGATCGGCCGCCGCCCGGTCTTGGGGTTCAGCATGGCCGTTTCGGCCGTGGCCTATCTGTGGCTCGGCCATGCCGATGCGTTGTGGATGGTGTTCGCGGCCCGGGCGCTCGCCGGGGCCTGCGCCGGCAATATCGCGGCCGCGCAAGCCTATATCGCCGACGTCACCACGCCCGAGAACCGGGCCAAAGGCATGGGGCTGATCGGCGCCGCGTTCGGGCTCGGCTTTATTATCGGCCCTGCGCTCGGCGGGTTTCTCGCCGGCAACGACCCCGCGACCGCCAATCTCGCGGCGCCGGCCTGGGTCGCGGCGGCGCTGTCGCTGACGGCGCTGTGCGGCGTCTTCTTCGTCCTGCCCGAGAGCCGGCCGGCCGGGCGGCGCGGGCGGGTCCGGCCCAAGGGCCGCATCGGCGCCGTCCTCGGCGCCTTGCGCCGGCCGGTATTGTCGCGGCTGATCCTGATCTTTTTTCTGGTGATCCTGGCCTTTGCCGGGATGGAAGCCACCTTTGCCTTGTGGGCGATGCGGCAATTTCGCTGGGGACCGGAAGAGGTCGGCTATGTCTTCGCCTATGTCGGCGTGTTGTCGGCGGTGCTGCAAGGCGGGCTGATCGGCCGCCTGACCGCCCGCTTTGGCGAGGAGCGGCTGTTGCGCAGCGGGCTCGTGCTGATCGGCGGCGGGCTCGTTGTGCTCGCCTTTGCCCGCGGGATACCGGTCCTCGCCGTCGCCGTCTCGGCGCTGGCGATCGGCATGGGGTTGACCCAGCCGTCGCTGAACAGCCTGATCTCGCGCCGCGCCGGTGCCGAAGAGCAGGGCGAGGTGCTGGGGGTCGCGCAATCGGTCGGCAGCCTGTCGCGCGTGCTCGGGCCCGCCGCCGCCGGGCTCCTGTTTACCCAATTGGGCCGGGCGAGCCCGTTTTTCTGGGGTGCCGCACTCGTCGTCGCGGCGTTCGCGGCGGCGCTGGGCCTCGTGCGCAGCCGCCCGCGGGCGGGCCTCGCCGAACCCTCCGGCGGCGGCAAATGAGCCCGCGCGGGCGTCTCGTCATACCCGGCCCGCCGCGGGCAAAAGGGCGCTTCAAGGACGAGCTGCGCGCGCTCGGTTGGCTCGCGCCCTATCTGTGGCCGAAGAGCGCGCCCGAATTGCGGCTGCGGGTCGTGCTGGCGGTCGCCTTTATGGTCGCCGGCAAGCTCGTCAACATCTCCGTGCCGTTTCTCTACAAGCACGCGGTCGATGCCTTGGCGCCGGGCCACGGGCTCATCGTCGTGCCGGTTGCGATCGTCGTCGCTTACGGCCTCGCGCGCCTCATGTCGCAAGGCTTCAACGAGCTGCGCAACGCCACCTTCGCCAGGGTCAGCCAGCGCGCCGTGCGCGGCATCGCCTTGCTGGCGTTCCGCCACATCCATTCGCTGTCATTGCGCTTTCACCTCGAACGCCGCACCGGCGGGCTCACTCGCGCGATCGAGCGCGGCACCGCGGGGATTGATTTCCTGCTGTCGTTCATGCTGTTCAACGTGGTGCCGACCTTGATCGAGATCGTGCTGGTCTGCGCGATCTTGTGGCGGCTCTTCGATTGGCGCTTTGCGGCGGCGACCTTTGTCACGATCGTCTCTTATATCGTCTTCACCTTTTCGGTGACCGATTGGCGGGTGCGCTTTCGCCGCGAGATGAACGAGCGCAACAGCGAAGCCAACACCAAGGCCGTCGACGGCATGCTCAATTTCGAGACGGTCAAATATTTTGCCGCCGAGGCGCATGAGGCCGAACGCTACGACGCGGCGCTGCGCGGCTACGAGCAGGCCGCGGTGCGGAGCGAAACGACGCTCGCCATGCTCAATCTCGGCCAAGGGGCGATCGTCGCGGCGGGGCTGATCGTGATCATGATGCTGGCGGCGCGCGGTGTCGCCGGCGGGGCGATGACGGTCGGCGATTTCGTATTGGTCAACGCCTATCTGATGCAGCTCTACATGCCATTGAACTTTCTCGGCATGGTGTACCGCAACATCAAGCAGTCGTTGACCGATCTCGAGCAGATGACCGCCCTCCTCAAGGTCGAGCCTGAGATCGTCGACCGGCCGCGAGCGCCGGCGCTGGCGGCGAGCCGAGGGGAGATCGTCTTCCGTCATGTCGATTTCCGCTACGACCCGCTGCGGTCGATCCTGCGCGATGTCGATTTCCGGGCTCCGGCGGGCGCCACGGTCGCGATCGTCGGCCCCTCCGGCGCCGGCAAATCGACCATCGCCCGCCTCGCCTTCCGGTTTTGGGATGTCGATGCGGGGGCGATCGAGATCGACGGCGAGGACATCCGCGACGTCACGCAAGAGAGCCTGCGCCGGGCGATCGGCGTCGTGCCGCAGGACACCGTGCTGTTCAACGACACGATCCTCTACAACATCGCCTATGGCCGGCCGGGGGCCGAACGTGCGGCGATCGAGGAGGCGGCCCGGCGCGCCCATATCCACGATTTTGTCGTCGGGCTTCCCGACGGCTACGACACGATGGTCGGCGAGCGCGGCCTCAAGCTATCGGGCGGCGAAAAGCAGCGCGTCGCGATCGCGCGGGTGATCCTGAAGGCGCCGAAGATTCTGATCTGCGACGAGGCCACCTCGGCGCTCGACACCAGGACCGAGCGCGAGATCCAGGCGAGCCTCGCCGAGATCGCCGCGGGCCGCACCACCCTCGTCATCGCCCACCGGCTCTCGACGATCGTCGACGCCGACGAGATCCTGGTGCTCGAAGGGGGCTCGATCGTCGAGCGCGGCCATCATGCCGAGCTGCTGCGGCAGCGCGGCGTTTACGCCACGATGTGGGCACGCCAGCAGGAGGCCGCATGGCGCGAGGCGGCGCTGGCCGCAGAGTGATGCGGGAGGTCCGATGCGTGCGCCGCCGGCACCGCGACGGCCCGTATTTCCCGATGCGAGACGCGTGACGCAACCGTCCCTGCCGGACCGCCTGCGCAGCGGCGATCGGCGGGCGCTCGCTCGAGCGATCACCCTTGTCGAATCGTCCCGACCCGATGATCGCGCCGAAGCCGAGGCGCTGATCGACGCAATCCTGCCGAAAACCGGGAACAGCGTGCGCATCGGCATATCAGGCCCGCCGGGCGCCGGAAAATCGACCCTGATCGAGCGCTTCGGGCTCGACGGCATCGGTCGCGGTCACCGGGTCGCGGTGTTGGCGGTCGATCCCGCCGCCAAGCGCGGCGGTGGTGCCATCCTCGCCGACAAGACGCGGATGGCCGAGCTCGGGCGCCGGCCCGAAGCCTTTATCCGACCGTCCTCGGCCAGCGGCGGCAGCGGCGGGGTTGCCCGGCGCACGCGCGAGGCGATCCTCTTATGCGAAGCCGCCGGGTTCGACGCGGTCGTCGTGGAGACGGTCGGCGCCGGCCAGGGCGAAACCGCCGCCGCCGATTTGACCGACGTGTTTGTCCTGGTGCTGCCGCCCGCCGCCGGCGACGAATTGCAGGGGCTGAAGCGCGGCATCTTCGAGCTCGCCGACCTCGTCCTCGTCAACAAGGCCGACGGCGAGCTTTTGGCCGCGGCGCAGCGCACCGCCGCCGACTACGCCAGCGCATTGCGTCTCGTCCGACCCTCCGGCCCGGAATGGGAGGTCCCGGTGCGCGCCGTCTCGGCGCTCGAAGGCACCGGCATCGCCGAAATCTGGGAGGATGTCGCGTCGTTTTGCGCCGCCCGCAAAGCCTCCGGCGGCTGGGCCGAACGGCGCCGCGAGCAGGCGCGCGCCGCGCTGTGGGCGGAAATCGACGGAACCTTGCTCGAAGGTTTCCGCGCCGCCCCGGCCATCGCCGCTCGCCTTCCCGAAATCGAAGCCGCGGTCTGCGCCGGCAGCCTCTCCCCGACCGCCGCCGCGCGCACCCTCCTTGCCGCCTTTTCCGGCGCCGCCGAATGCGGCTGATTCTGCGCGGGCAGAAAACCGCCTTTTGGGCGTCAGGCGAAGCCGAGGGCGCCGGCGAGGCCGCCGGCGGCGAGCAGCCAGAGCGGGCTGATGCGGGTGGCGAGCATCAGCACGAGGGCGGCGAGGGTGACGAGGGCGGTGCGCCAGTCCCGGTCGGCGGCGCGGGCCATGACCGAGCCGCCGGCGACGACGAGACCGATCGTCAGCGGCACCAGGCCGCTGCGCACCATCGTTTGCCAGGGCGAAAGGCGAAAGCGGTCCCATAGCCGATAGGCGCCGCAGGTAACGGCGCAGGACGGGGCGAAAATCGCCACCGCGCTCGCGACCGCGCCGCCGATGCCGCCGACCTTCCAGCCGATAAAGCCCATCATCAGGATCATGTTCGGGCCAGGGATCGCCTGCACCAGACCGAAATATTCGGCAAATTCGCGGTCGCTGAGCCAGCCATGCGTGGTCACGACAAAATTGTGGATGTCGCCGAGGACCGAGGGCACGCCGCCAAAGCTGATCAGCGACAGGAGCGCCAGATGCGCGCTCAAGGCGAAGGAGGCGAGCAGCAGCGATCATCGCGTGCTGCGGGACGGCTGAAAGCCGCGGCGGCGATGCTGAGCGGCGCCAGCCCGGCGAGAACGACGAAGAGCGGCAGGTGCCCGAAGACAATGCCGCAAAAAGCGAGCGCGGCAAAGGCGAGCTCCGCCGGGCGGCGGCGCCGGGTCGAGAACAGCTTGATGCCGGTCGCGATGACGAGCCCCGCGGCGGCGGCCGAAACCCCGCCCAGGAGGTTTGCGAGGACCCCGATCCCGGCATAGCGCAGGTAGAGCACGCCGAGCGCCAGCCCGACCGTCCACGGCACGACAAGATAGCCCGAGAGGGCGGCGAGCGCCCCCCAGCGCCCGCGGAGCTTGGTTCCGATGCACACCGTCAGGCCGGCGATGTTGGGACCGGGCATCAATTGACAAAAGCTCAACATCTCGGCGAATTCGCTCTCGCCGAGCCAGCGCCGGCGCTCGACGACGAGCCGGCGCAGCCAGACGAGGCCGCCGCCGAACGCGCCGAGCCCGACCTGCAGAAAACCGAAAAAGAGGGCGCTAAGCGCAACCCGGTCTTCGGAAATGGCCGGTGCCGGCATCGGCCTCCCCTTGTTCCAGCCGCGCCATCCTACCCGACGCGCAACCGAGCGAGGCTGCCGTATTGCCGCCGGTCGGCGGATTCGTTAACAATTGCCGCACGGGGCAGGGCAGACGCCCCGTCAGACGGCCGTTCCGTCCAAGCGCTGCACCCTTTGCGATGCAAGGAGTGCCGGACGGTGAAAAGACAAAGCCGCTTTTGCGAAATGGGCGCCGTGTTGGCGCTGGCGCTCGGCCTCTCCTCTTCGGCCGGCGCGGCCGAGAACGATTGGCAGGGGCAGGTAGCACAGGCGCTCGGCAAGGCGGGCACACAAATGGCGGGAGGGGTCTACCGTGTCGCCCTGCCCCGCACCGATATCAAGGCGACCCTCGACGGGGTCGCGCTAAAGCCGGGCTTTGCGCTCGGCGGCTGGCTCGCTTTCGAGAAGGCCGGCAGCGAGGGCATGGTCATGGGCGATCTGGTGCTGACGATGGACGAGGTCGGCCCGGTCACAAAAAAGCTCGTCGACAGCGGCATCGACATGACCGCGCTGCACAACCACCTGTTGCGCAACCAGCCCTTTACGATGTTTCTGCATGTCATGGGCCGCGGCGATCCGGCGGCGCTCGCGGAGAAGCTCCACGACGCGGTGGCGGCGAGCGCCACCCCGCTCAGCGCGGCGGCAGGACCAGCCGTGGCGCCGCCGCCGATCGACCTCGACACCGCGGCGATCGACACGGCGCTCGGCGCCAAAGGCAGAAACAATGGCGGCGTCTACGCCTTCGGAATCCCGCGCGCCGAGACGATCAAGGAAGCGGGCATGGTGGTGCCGCCGGCGATGGGCACCGCGATCGGCATAAATTTCCAGCCGGCCGGCGGCGGCAAGGCGGCGATCACCGGCGACTTCGTGCTGCTCGCCAAGGAGGTGAGCCCGGTGGCAAAAGCGCTGCGCGATCATGGGATCGAAGTCACCGCGTTGCACAATCACATGCTCGACGATGAGCCGCGCCTCTATTTCATGCATTTCTGGGCCAATTCCGACGCCGTCCAGCTGGCGCAAGGGCTGAGGGCGGCGTTGGACCAGGTCAACGTCAAACGCTGAGCGGCGAAAAAGGGCGGGTCATGCGTTTTGCGGCTGCATTGGCGCTGGGCCTGCTGACGATCGCGAATTCGGCGCGCGCCGACCCGCCCTTGCGGCTCGAGGCCCGGCTGGCGCTTCCCGGCGTCAAGGGCCGCATCGACCATATGGCCGTCGATGTCGCGCGCAAGCGGCTCTATGTCGCCGAGCTCGGCAACGACTCGCTCGATGTGGTCGATCTCGCCGCCGGCGGGCAGATGCGGCGCATGGACGGGCTCGCCGAGCCGCAAGGTGTCGGCTATGCGGCCGCTGGCGATCTCCTCGCGGTCGCCGATGCCGGCGACGGGCGGGTGCGGTTCTTCCATGGCGCGGACCTGGCGCCGGCCGGCGCTGTGGCGCTCGGCAGCGACGCCGACGACATTCGCATCGACCCGCGCACCGGCAACATCGTCGTCGGATACGGCAGCGGTGGGCTCGCCGTCATCGATCCGCGCACGCGCTCGAAGATCGGCGATATCAGGCTCCCTGCGCATCCGGAAGGATTTGCGATCGATGGCGCGAGCGGCCGGGCTTTTGTCAACCTGCCCGACGCCCAAGAGATCGCGGTGGCCGGGCTGACCACCGGCAAGACGACCGCACGCTGGGCCACGCCGGGATTGCGCGCGAATTTCCCGATGGTGCTCGGTCCCTCCGGCAGGGTGCTCGCCGTCGTCTTTCGCGGGCCGCCGACGCTGGCCTTGCTCGATCCCGGGACCGGCGTCGTTACCCTCAGGCTCGACACCTGCGGCGATGCCGACGATCTCTATTTCGATGCGGCGCGCCGGCGGATCTATGTCAGCTGCGGCTCCGGTGCGGTCGATGTGTTCGAGGCGGCCGGCGCCGGCTATCGATCGCTGGGTCGTGTCGCGACCGCGCCGGGGGCGCGCACGTCGCTGTTCGTGCCCGAGCTCGACCGGCTCTATGTGGCCGCCCGCGCCGGCCTCTTGGAATCGGCCGCTGCCATCCTGGTGTTCCGCCCGATGCCGTAAGGATCAAAAATCGACGGTGACGCGGACCCCGAAGATCAGGGCGTTTTTGAGCGGCGCCGGGCTTTCGGTCGAGGGGATCCCGGCGCCGGGGTTGACGACATATTGCAAATCCGGCTGCAGCTCGAGCCACGGGGTGAGCCGGGCGCGGTAGGTGGCTTCGAGGATCGTCTCGCCCGGGCTGACCGGCGTGCCAAAACCGGTGAAAAAGATCGCATTTTCGCCGAGATGCACGGCCGCGGCGCCGATCCCGACATGGCTCACGGCGAAGCCGGCCTCATCATGCGACCGGCCCGCGACCAGCCCTTTCCAGCTGATCCCGCCGCCGACATAAAGATCGGCCAGGTTGCGGTCCTGGGGTGCCTGCATCACCCGGACGAAGAGGCCGACGCCTTGCGCTTCGGTGTTCGGCTTTTTCCATATCATCTGGTCGATGACCGCATAGAAACCATGGTCGCCGGCGTGAAGCTGCGGCTCGCCGGTGCTGGCGGGATCGGCGAGCGACAGGCCGGTGGTGTCCCGAAGCGGGTCGAGAAAGGCGCCGCTCGCGTACCAGGCGCCGATTTTGTAGGTGCCGGGCTGGCCGTATCGGGCCAGAATTTCAGGTGAATACCAGAGCTCGGCAAAGCCGATCGCATGGTCGACGAGCCGGAAGGCGGTGCCGTGCCGGTCGCGCAGCTGCGGATCCCCGGCGCCGGGCGGGGCCGGGTCGGCGGTATAAACGGCGCCGATCAGGGTCAGTTCGCCGGTCGGCTGATAGAGCGCCCGCGCAAAGGGGGCGGCGAGCGGATAGCTCGGCCCGCCCGACGGCAGGTCGAGCGCCAGGAGCGGGGGGAGGCCAAAGGCCGAATTGAGAAACAGCGCGCCGTATTGCGTCAGCATCAGCTCCTCGTCGACGCCCTCCTGGCCGAGCCGCAGCGAGAGCTTGCCGCCGAGCAGCTTTTGCTCGAACCACAGGTCGAACAGCTTGGCGCTCGCGGTGGCTTCGATGCTGCTGATCGTCTGCAAGGCGCCGACGCGCAGCGGGGTCGGCCCGACGCCGTGGATCTGAAAGGCGCTGGCCGAAAGGCTGGCGTTCGGCCAATGGATCGCCTTCTCCAAATCGACCGCGACGCTCAGGGTCAAGAGCCCGTCATAAGCGCCGCCGCGGCTGAGCCCGCCCGTGGCGTTGCCCCACAGCTCGCTTTGCTCCTGCAAGCCGATGGTGAGGCCGGATTGCTCGAGGCGGGTGCGCAGCCCGCCCCAATCTCCGGACAATGTGCCCCGTTCCCAGAGGCCGGCGGCGCCGGTCGCGGTCTGGGCCCAGGCGATAGCGGGGCCGCTGAGCACTGTCAGGGTGAGCCCGGCGAATATCGCCCGGCGCCATCCATGCCCGGCGCAATCCCATGCCGGGCGCGATCCATGTCCTGCGCTCGGCACGCAGCGGATTACCCGGCCGGGAGATTGTCGTAGCCCTTGGCTCGATAGATGGTCGTCGAGACGAGCCAGCTCGCGACGAACACGCCGACGACAGCCAGCCCGAAATTGGTCAGGTCGTCGTTCAGGCTGCCGACGACGCTCCAAAACCCCCCCGAGAGGCCGAGCTTGTCGCCGATCAGACCGAGCGCCTCGACACCGCCGATAAACACCGCGACGACCACCGACGCGGCGGTGATGGTGAGGTTGTACCAGAGCTTGCGGATCGGGTTGACAAAGGCCCAGCCATAGGCGCCGACCATCAGCGCGCTGTCGGTCGTATCGACCAGCGACATGCCGGCGGTAAACAGCGCCGGGAACACCAGGATGCTCCACACCGACATGCCGCGCGCCGCCTCGCTGGCGGAGATTCCGAGCAGCCCGATCTCGGTCGCGGTGTCGAAACCGAGGCCGAACAAAAGACCGATCGGATACATGTGCCAAGAGCGGCCCACCAGCCGGAGCACCGGCCGGAATATGCGGGCGAGGAGCCCGCGTGCGGCGAGCAGCGCCTCCAGATCCTGGCTGGCGACCCGTCCGCCGCGGCGGGCGCTGCAGAAGGCCGCCCAGATGCCTTTCAGGATCAGCAGGTTCGCCACCCCGATGACGAGCAGGAACAACGCCGAGACGGCGGTGCCGATCGTGCCGCCGAGCCCTTGGAAAGCGCTGAGCCGGCCTTGCATCGCGGCAGCGGTCGCCGCGATCGCGAGCGAGGCGAGGACAACGATCGTCGAGTGCCCGAGCGAAAAAAAGAAACCGGCCGAAAACGGGTGCTTCCCCTCCTGCATCAGCTTGCGCACGACATTGTCGATGGCGGCGATGTGATCGGCGTCGACGGCGTGCCGCAGCCCGAACAGATAGGCGAGGAAGGCGGTCCCGATCAGCGTCGGCCGCGCCGAAAAGATAGTCCAGGCCCACGCCCAGGCGGCGAGATTGGCAGCAACCAGAAAGCCGTATGCCGCCGCCACCTTGGCTTTGGCATGCGCCGACCGGTCGTCGAACGGGTTGGGCATCTGCCGCTTGGCTCCTTGATCGAATCGGACGTGGGACGACTACCTTTCGCCGGCGGATTCGGCGGAGACTTCACCGCCGACACCAACGATACCCGTTGCGCACCGATAGCCCAGTGGCAGGGAAGCCAGTGGCAGGGAAAGCCGAGCAGATCGCGGCCATCATGCAGGAATTTGCGAACTTATATGCCGCCCGCCAAAGATGTCGCCCGCTTTGCCCCAGCTCGGCGAAATAGATCCCAAAGAGGCGGAGGAGGCTGGCAAGAACAGCCCATGGCAAAACCTCCGGCAGCGGGACCACGATCGGCCGGACAACAGGCGACATCACGGTATCGGACATCGGCGACACTCCTCGGGATGACGCGTCCCGGCGCACCAATTCAAACCGCGGGGCAGGTCTGGCTTCCGGTCTGGGCTTTTTTCGCTCGAACCGGACACAGTGGCGCGACCGCGCCGGAATCCTCACCGGCTTCCGCCTACCGCGGCAAATAGCGGCCACTTTAAGAAAGAGGCTGATTGAGTGTCAACCCGCCGCCGGGCCGGTTTTCGGGCCACTCCGCGTGGTGCAAACCGAGCGTTCGATTGGCACCGCTAGCCCGGGCTAGAGAGCAAGATCCGGTCAGGTTGCATCAGCCCGTCAGCGCCCCTCACCCTTCCCTCTCTCCCCCGATCGGGGGAGAGGGTTGCGAAGGGTTGGCGAGGCCCACGGGTCCGGCCGGAGGCCGGCCCGAGGATAAACTCCGCCGACTTTACCCGAAGCTGGGTGAGGAGGGCTCTACCTAATCGGATCATGGTCTAGGCGCGTTCGGTGACGGTTTCGATCAGGAATTGCTCGTATTTCCGGAATTGCTCGGCGCGGGTCATTCCGGCGCGCGCTTGCCGATCGACGGCGGGGATCCCGCTCGGCCGCTGCCCGAGCCAGCTGCGCAGCTGCTGCGCAATCGTCGCGGGGTCATTGGCGACCAGCCCCGCCCGGCGCTCGCGAACCATTTGCGCCAGGTCGCCATGCTCGTAGCCGAGCATCAGGACCGGTCTTCCGGTCGCCAGATATTCAAAGAATTTTGCCGGAATATTGCCTTCATCTTTTTTGTTGTTCCATTGCAGCAGCAGCAAAACGTCGGCCGTTGCTTGCAATGCAAGCGAATCCTTGTACGCGACCCGGTCGTGGACGAAAACGCGGTCCTCCACCCGATGCAGCTTTGCCAACGGGGCGACCTGCTTCTCGTCCGGCCCGTAGAAATGCACCGCCACGCGGCTGCGCTCGGCGCCGAGCAGGCCGATCGCCCGAAACAAGGCGCTCGGATCGCGATAGCCGACATAGATATTGCCCGTATAGACGATCGACACGACCTCGCCCGGCGGCGGGGGGGCCGGCTCCGCTGGAAAATCTTCCTCCGCATAGCCGTTCAAGATGCAGGCGACCCGTTGCCGATAATGCCGGCGCAAGGTTGCCGCCCATCCCGGGGTGACCGTCACCAGCCCGGCAGCGCTGCCGAGGATCCGCCGTTCGATCGCCCAATCGACGCAGAAGCGCCAGCCCGGCTCGGCGTAATAGGGATTGTCGGTCCACAGATCGCGCAGCTCGGCGATCCAAGGCGCGCCGCATCTGCGAGCAATCCGCGCCGCCGCGACGAGCCCCGAATTGGGCGGCGCGCTGGCGACAATGATGTCCGGGCGCCAATCGCGCACGAACCCATAGCCGGCCTCGGCCGCAGCCGCGATCCAGCCTTTGCGGTGGTCGGGTATGTGCAGCAGGGCATGGCAATGCCGGGTCAATGCGGCGGCCAAGCCGGCCGAGCTCGGCGCGGTGGGCTCGCGCGGCCGGCACCGGCGCCGAGCCGCTGCCGGGACCACCGGCAACGCCGCGCAGCCGTTTGACGAGGTTGTCGAAGACCAGCTCGCTCGCCCATCCGGCGGGATAGGTCACACGCTCACGCGGGATCTCGAGCGGCAGCGAGTTGTCGCCGGCGACGGGGGCGGCGACGACGCGCACCTCGTGCCCCGCTTGATGCAGATATTTGGCAAATTTGCCGACGCGCACCGCACCGATGACATTGTTCGGCGGAAACGCATGCGACACCAGCAATACCTTGAGCCGCCCGCCCCGGCGCGCGGTCGCCGGGAGCTCGTGCTCGACCGGTGCAGCCGCCGCAGCCTGGGCTTCAGTCGGGATCGAACCGGTCCCTGTAGTCGAGGCGCAGCGCCGGATCTTGCGCCTCCTTTCGCAAAAAGCAGTTGCCGGCGACGAGGATGTCGATGTCGCTGCCCATAAAGCAGCGGAACGCATCGTCCGGGGTGCAGCAGATCGGCTCGCCCCTGACATTGAAGCTGGTGTTGACCAGCACCGGGCAGCCGGTCAGCGCTTTGAACCGCTCGATCAGCGCGTAATAGCGCGGATTGGTCTCGCGGTGCACGGTCTGGATACGGGCCGAATAGTCCACGTGAGTGATCGCCGGTATGTCCGATCGCGCCACATTGAGCTTGTCGATGCCAAAGAGCGCGCGCTCGGCCTCGCTCATCGCCCTGCGATGCGGCTCGGCGACATCGGCGACCATCAGCATATAGGGGCTGTCGGTTTCCATCTCGAACCACTCGGCCATGTCCTCGCGCAAGACCGAGGGGGCGAACGGCCGGAAGCTCTCGCGGTATTTGACTTTGAGGTTGAGGGTGCGCTGCATCGCCGGGCTGCGCGCATCGGCAAGGATCGAGCGCGCCCCGAGCGCCCGCGGACCGAACTCCATGCGGCCCTGAAACCAGCCTACCGCCTTTTCCGCGGCGAGCGCCTGCGCGGTGCGGCCGATCAGCTCGTCGTCACCTAGACACTCGAAGACCGCGCCGGCCGCGACCAGCCGCTCCCTGATCTCCGCCTCGCTGTAAGCCGGTCCGAGATAGCCGCCCGACATGCCGTCGAGCCCGTTCGAGAGCTGTCTCGGGTGGTCACGCTCGAGGTGATAGGCGGCGAGCGCCGCGCCGAGCGCGCCGCCGGCATCGCCCGCCGCCGGCTGCACCCATATTTGCTCGAAACGGCCGTCGCGCAGCACCTTGCCGTTGGCGACGCAATTGAGCGCAACACCGCCGGCAAGGCACAGATTGCGGGCGCCGGTCTCCACCGCCAGCGAACGGGACAGCCGCAGGATCGCTTCTTCGGTGACCCGTTGGATCGAGGCGGCAAGGTCCATATGGACCTGGTCGAGCCGGTCTTCCGGCTTGCGCGCCGGCACGCCGAAGAGCTCGGCGAACCGGTCGTTGGTCATCTTCAGCCCGGTGCAGTAGTCGAAATAGGAAAGGTCGAGGCGAAAGCTGCCGTCGTCCTTCAAATCGATCAGATGGTCGAGAATGGTCTCGGCAAAGCGCGGCTCGCCGTAGGGGGCGAGCCCCATCACCTTGTATTCGCCGGAATTGACCCGGAAGCCGGTAAAATAGGTGAAGGCCGAATAGAGCAGCCCGAGCGAATGCGGGAAATGGATCTCCTTCAGCATCGTGAGCCGGTTGCCGTCACCGAGGCCGGCCGAAGTCGTCGCCCATTCGCCGACCCCGTCCATTGTCAGGATCGCCGCCTGCTCGAACGGCGATGGAAAAAACGCCGACGCGGCGTGGCTCAAATGGTGCTCGGAGAACAACAGGCGATGCTCCCAGTCGAACTCCGGGGCCGCCTTGCGCAGCTGCTCGCCGATCTGTTTTTTTTGAAACAGCTTGTCCTTCAGCCAAACCGGCATCGCCGCGCGGAACGAGCCAAAGCCGCGGGGCGCAAACGCCAGATAGGTTTCGAGCAGGCGCGCGAATTTGAGCAGAGGCTTGTCGTAGAAGGCGACGAGATCGATATCGGCGAGCCCGATGCCGGCTTCGGCCAAGCAATAGGCAATCGCGTTCTCTGGGTATCGGCTGTCGTATTTCTCCCGGGTAAAGCGCTCTTCCTGGGCCGCGGCGGCGATCTGCCCATCCTCGATCAGCGCCGCAGCGCTGTCGTGGTAAAACGCCGAAATTCCGAGGATGCGCATTGGTCTTTCGAAAAGCTGAGTGGCGCCCGGCGGTGAGCCCGGCAAGCCGTCAACGCTGCCGGTTCATCGAAAAAGACCGCTCGCCGGCGGCGCCGCGACGGACCCAATAGCTCGGGATTTCCGGATCGAGCCGCAGCCGCAGCAAATCTTTTCCGGCCAACCGCAAGACAATGCCGAGCGGGGTCACGAGCGCAAAAAACACGAGCGCCATCACCCCCGCCTCGACGGCCTTCGCAATCCCCCATTTTGGCGAGCGGCCCCGATCGCAACCCATTGCCGGCCCCTCCGCGCCTCGTCGGCCATCCTGACAGCCCCAACCATATCGGGAACGGGTCTCAAGACAACCTTAATTCCGGATGGTCATGCCTTTGACGCCGTTGAGCGCGCTCTCTAGACTGCCGGGCCGGCGGAAGCCCGATCTCACCAGGAGCGGCGAGCCAGATGGATAGCGGCACTATTCGTGCAACAGAAGACGAGGCGCTGAATTTCCACTCGAACGGCCGCCCGGGCAAGCTCGCGATCGCCCCGACCAAGCCGCTGATCACACAGCGCGATTTGTCGCTCGCCTATTCGCCCGGCGTGGCCTTTCCGTGCCTGCACATCCAGCGTGACCCGAGTGCTGCCTTTGACTACACCTCGAAGGGGAATTTTGTCGCGGTGGTCTCGAACGGCACCGCGGTGCTCGGTCTCGGCGACCTCGGCGCGCTCGCCGCCAAGCCCGTCATGGAAGGCAAGGCGGCGCTGTTCAAGCGCTTTGCCGACATCGATTCGATCGACCTCGAAATCGACACCCGCGACGTCGATGAATTCGTCAACTGCGTGCGCTTTCTGCATCCGGCCTTTGGCGGCATCAATCTCGAAGACATCAAGGCCCCGGAATGCTTTATCATCGAAGAGCGGCTGCGCGAGCTGCTGGACATCCCGGTCTTTCACGACGATCAGCACGGCACCGCGATCATCACGGCGGCCGCCCTGATCAACGCGCTCCACCTGACCGGACGCACGCTCGACCGCGTCAAAATGGTCGTCAACGGCGCCGGCGCCGCCTCGATCGCCTGCGTCGAATTGCTGAAGACGATGGGCCTCCCGCCGCAGAGCGTCACGTTGTGCGACACGAGAGGCGTCATCTGGCGCGGTCGAACGGACGGCATGAACCAATGGAAATCGGCGCACGCGGTCGAGACCAAGGCGCGCACCCTCGCCCAGGCGATCGAAGGTGCCGACGTGTTTTTCGGGCTGTCGGCAAAGGGGGCGGTCGATCAAGCAATGGTCCGCGCGATGGCGCAGAAGCCGATCATCTTCGCCATGGCCAATCCCGATCCGGAGATCACCCCCGAGGAGGTGCGCGCGGTGCGCTCGGACGCGATCATCGCCACCGGGCGCTCGGATTACCCGAACCAGGTCAACAACATTCTGGGTTTCCCTTACATCTTTCGCGGCGCTCTCGACGTGCGCGCCTCGACGATCAACGACGCGATGAAGATCGCCGCGGCCGAGGCGTTGGCGGCGCTCGCTCGCGAGGACGTGCCGGATGAGGTCGCCGCCGCCTATTCCGGCGAGCGCCTGACCTACGGTCCCGACTACATCATCCCCGCACCCTTCGACCCTCGGCTGATTTGGGCGGTGCCGTCGGCGGTGGCCAAGGCGGCGATGGCTTCCGGGGTGGCGCGCAAGCCGGTCCTCGATATGGAAGTCTACAAGCGCACGTTGCGCGGCCGGCTCGACCCGACCGCGGCCGGCCTCGAGCAGATTTTCGAGCGGGTGCGCGCCGAGCCAAAACGCGTCGTCTTTGCCGAGGGCGAGGAGGAAAAGACGATCCGCGCGGCACTCCTGTTTGCCGGCAGCGGCTACGGCACCCCGGTCTTGGTCGGGCGCGACGAGCGGATCAAGGCGACACTGGCGGCGATGGCGCTGAACTCGCCCGAAGGGCTCGAAATCCACAATGCCCGGCTGTCGCAGCACAACCCGCGCTACACCGATTTCCTTTATGCGCGGCAGCAGCGCAACGGCATGCTCTATCGCGACTGCCAGCGCCTGGTGAACCAGGACCGCAATGTCTTTGCCGCCTGCATGGTCGCCTGCGGCGATGCCGACGCGATGGTCACCGGGGTCACCCGCAACTCCTTCGATGCGCTCGACGAAGTGTCGCGGGTAATCGCGGCAAAGCCCGGCTGCGTGCTGTTCGGCCTGACCATCTTGCTCGCCCATGAGCGCACGGTGCTGATCGCCGACACTCTGGTGCATGAGATGCCGAGCTCGGCCGAGCTCGCCGACATCGCGATCCAGGCGGCGGCGAAGGCGCGCGAATTGGGGCTCGAGCCGCGGGTCGCGCTCCTCTCCTATTCCAATTTCGGCAACCCGATGGGCCAGGACGGCCAGCGCGTGCGCGACGCGGTGGCGCTGCTCGACGAGCGCGGCGCCGGCTTCGAATATGACGGCGAGATGAGCGCCGACGTCGCCCTCGACGAGCGGCTGATGCGCCAGCTCTACCCGTTCTGCCGCCTCGGCGGCCCGGCCAACATCCTGGTCATGCCCGAATTGCACAGCGCCAACATCGCTGCAAAGCTGTTGCCGCGGCTCGGCGGCGGCACGGTGGTCGGGCCATTGCTGCTCGGCCTGTCGCACCCGGTGCAGATCGTCAACATGGGCGCCACCGTCTCCGATCTCGTCAACCTGGCGGCATTGTCGGCGCACGACGCGATCCGCTGACCCGGCGCGGGGCCGCGTGGGGATCGGCGTCCGCCTTTCGGCCTGGGGAAGGATCCCGGTCCTCGCCGCGGCGATATCCGTGCCGGGACTTGTCGTCCTCGCGGTTTTGGCGGTCTGCGGATGGCTCGGCGTGCGCCCGGCGGTGCTCGGCGGGCTCGCGATCGTGGCTCTGACGGCGCTTTTGATCGGCCGTTCCGTCCTCGCCTTTGCGGCGCTGCGCGAGGCGGTGTCGGGGTTTGGCGTCGAGGCGTCCGGCCCGCTGCGTTCTGCAACGCAAATTCGCGCGGCAATCCTGCGATCGGGTCGGGACTGGCGGCTGCGCGCCGAACAAGCAGAGGCGCGCCTCGCGGCGGCGGACGCCATCATCGCCGCGATCCCCGACCCGCTCATCGTGCTCGACGAGCGGCGCCGCATGGTTCGCGCCAATGCCGCGGCCGGCGCGCTGGTCGGCCCCGCCGCCGCGCCGCGCGACCTCGCTGCGGCGCTGCGCAACCCGGCCGTGCTGGCGGCGGCAGATAGGGTGATCGGCGGCGCGGCCGCGCAAATCGTCGAGTTCGCATTGCCGGTGCCGGCCGATCGCCGGCTGCGTGCGCGGCTCGCCCGGATCGACGGGTCCGCCGCCGACGGCGCCGTCGCCGTGCTGAGCCTGCACGACGTCACCGAGCTGAAGCGCGCCGAAGAGATGCGCGCCGATTTCATCGCCAATGCCAGCCATGAATTGCGCACGCCGCTCGCGACGCTCGCCGGCTTTATCGAGACCTTGCGCGGGCCGGCGCGCGAGGATGCCGAGGCGCGCGAGCGGTTTCTCGCGATCATGGGCGCAGAGGCCGCGCGGATGACCCGCCTCGTCGAGGATCTGCTGTCGCTGTCGCGCATCGAGCTCAACGAGCACGTGCTGCCGCAGGACCGGGTGCCGTTGCCGGCGCTGCTGCAGCAGCTCGCCGAGGCCTTGGAGCTGCGCGCCGGCGAACGCGGCATGCGGATCGTGCTGGGCCTGGCCCGGGGCCTTCCCGATGTGCAGGGCGACCGCGACGAGCTCATCCAGCTGTTTCAGAACCTGCTCGACAACGCGATCAAATACGGCGGCATCGGGACCGAAATCTCGCTCGCCGCCGAAACGCGCCAAGGCCTCCTCGCCGTTGCTGTCAAGGATCGGGGCGACGGCATCGCCCGCGAGCACCTGCCGCGCCTGACCGAGCGCTTCTACCGGGTCGACACCGCGCGCTCGCGCGAAATGGGCGGCACCGGGCTCGGCCTCGCCATCGTCAAGCATATCGTCGCGCGCCACCGCGGCTTTCTCGAAATCGCCAGCACCTCGGGTGAAGGCTCGGTCTTTACCGTGCTGCTGCCGCCGCACCCGGCAGCGGCGGAAAAGGGGCCGCGCACCCTTAATTAATTCGGTGCCAAAACGTCTTCAGCGCGGCGGCAATCAGGATCAGGCCGAGCAAAAGCTTGAGCAATTCGGCCGATGTCGATCCGGCGAACGCCCCGCCGGCCGCGGCCCCGACCAAACTTTCAACTCCCATCGGCGCGCCGACACGCAACAGCGTCCTGCGACTCGGAAACAATCCGATCCGGTTGTAGCGGAACAGACCCATGCAGACGGTCGGGATCGACACGAACAGCACGGCGCTCCCGGCCGCGTGTATGTCGGCCCCGAAAACAAAGATCAGCGTCGGGATCAGCAGCTCGCCGCCGGCGACGCCGAGGAACGTGCTGATCGTGCCGATGCACAGACCGAGGACGATGCCGGCATCGATTTGGGCGCCGGGCTCGTCGGGCACCAGCGCCGGCAGGCCCGAGGGCAGGACCCGCTCGCCGATCAGCAACAGACCGATTGTCATCAGCAGGATGGCAATAGCGCGCTCGAGCCGGTGATCGGAGATCCGCGACAACAGCCGCACGGCGAACCACGCGGCCGTGATGCCGCCGAAGCCGAGCGCCACAATTGCGGGAGCAAACGCGCCGACGCCGACAAGAGAGCCGGCATGCCAGCGCACGATCAGCGCGGTCGCCAGGGTTATAAGGCTCAGAATTTGATTCATCGGCACGGCCGCGCGCGCCGTGAAGCCGATCAGGCCAACGAGTATCGGCAGGCGAAACTCGCCCCCGCCAAGGCCGATCAGGCCGCCGATCCCGCCGATCAGCAAGGCGCAGCCGAGGGCAATCGTCGTCGTGCGCCACCCCGAAAGAGCGGGCGCAACGGTAGGGGCGCTCATCATAAACCCGCGTCTGCGCGCTATGGTAATATGGCTATAGCGCATCCTCCATCGCTATGGCAAATAAGCCATAGCGGCGGCGCGAGCTTTTTAGATTCTTGGGCCGGCGTCCGGCCGCGCCCGTCGCTGGAGCGCAGCCAGATCGTCAGCGGCAATGACGGAGGCGCAGTCACGAATGCGCCGGTAACGTTCGAGCACCTCCGCACCGAACAGGGTCAGCGTTGCGCCGCCGCCGCCCAATCCGCCCGGCGCGGCCGTCACCACGGGTTCGCTGAATGCTTGGTTGATGCTGTCGAGCAGCAGCCAGGCGCGCTTGTAGGACATGCCCATGCCGCGCGCGGCGGCGGAGATCGAGCCGGTGTCGCGGATGCTTTCGAGCAGCCTCGCCTTGCCGGGGCCGATCCGCGCGCCAGATTCAAAAACGATGCTGATCCTGAGCCTCGCCATCCCTGACACTGTGCCACGGGCGCCCGCTTGGCGCGCAGCCGATCTTCTGCAGCCGGTCTTCTAAAGAGCGCGCGTTCCGGTCGGCCCCGCAATCCTAAACAGCCCGGATCGCTGAGCGGTTCTCGTACCACCCGCGGGGGCGCCGCACGACCGACACCCGGCCGGGCTCTGTCGGCCTTCACCACCCGCTGTCACAAAACCGCAACGCAACCGTCATAAAACCTTGCTCGTTCCGGGTTACCAGAGGGCCGCCCAGCGAGGTCGCCCTCGCTTCCAGCCGATGGAGCCGCCCTTGAAAGCTCACCGCATCGTTTTCCTCGGCGTGATCGCCGCCGCGGCGCTCGGCGTGGCCGCGCAAGCCGCCCAAATCTCCGGCGCCGGCGCCACCTTTCCCTACCCGGTCTATGCCAAATGGGCCGAGGCCTACGCCGCCAAGACCGGGATCGAGATGAACTACCAGTCGATCGGCTCGGGTGGCGGCATCAAGCAGATCACCTCGAACACCGTCGATTTCGGCGCATCCGACATGCCGTTGAAGCCCGAAGTGCTGGCGAAGGACGGGCTGATGCAGTTCCCGACCGTGATGGGCGGGGTCGTGCCGGTGGTCAACCTGAAGGGGATCGGGCCCGGCAAGCTCAAGCTCGACGGCAAGACGCTGGCCAAGATCTACCTCGGCAAGATCGCCAAGTGGAACGATCCGGCGATCACCGCGCTGAACCCCGGGTTGAGCCTGCCCGATAAGGCAATCGCACCGATCCACCGGTCGGACGGCTCGGGCACGAATTTTATCTTTACCCATTACCTGTCGAGCGTCGATCCCGAGTTTGCCAGCCAGATCGGCGAGAACACCTCGGTCGAGTTCCCGAGCGGCATCGGCGGCAAGGGCAATGAGGGTGTCGCTGCGATCAGCGCCCGCACCGATGGTGCGATCGGCTATGTCGAATATGCCTATGCGCTACAGAACAAGCTGACCTATGTGCTGTTGCAAAACAGCACCGGCGCCTTTGTCGCTCCGGACAGCAAGGCGTTCCAGGCCGCCGCCGTCAACGCCGATTGGTCGAAGGCGCCGGGCTTTTATCTGCTGCTGACCGGGCAGCCCGGAGCGGCGAGCTGGCCGATCACCGGCGCCACTTTCATCCTGCTGCACAAGCAGCAAGCAAAGCCGGACACGGCGCGCCAAGTCGTCGATTTCTTCGATTGGGCCTACCACAATGGCGGCCAGCTCGCGGAGGGCCTGGACTACGTGCCGATGCCGGCGACGGTGGTCAAGCTCGTCGAGGATGCCTGGCGTCAGCAGGTCAAGGGCCCCGACGGCAAGCCGGTGTGGACCGGGCCCGGCTCCTGATGCTCGATCTCGATCCGTCGCGTTCGGGCGGGGTGGGCCGTGGCGGCTGAAATTCTCGAAACACGGATCGGCGCGACCAGAAAGCTGCGCCCGGGGGTCGGCGACTTCGTCTTTCGCCACCTGACCTTCCTGGTGGCGCTTTTGGTGGCGCTGATCCTCGGCGGGATCCTGGCGGCCCTGGTGGACGGTGCGTGGCCGGCGCTGCGCACGTTCGGCTTCTCGTTTCTGTTTACCTCGGCCTGGAACCCGGTCACCGAGAAGTTCGGCGCGCTCGGGCCGATCTACGGCACGCTCGTCACCTCGGCGATTGCCATGCTGGTCGGCATCCCGGTGGCCTTCGGGATCGCGGTGTTCATCACCGAGATCTGCCCGATCTGGTTGAAGCGCCCGCTCGCGACGACGATCGAGCTCTTGGCGGCGATCCCCAGCATCATCTACGGTATCTGGGGCCTGTTTGTGTTCGCGCCCTTTGTGCAGGAGCACATCCAGCCGGCGATCATCGCCACGCTCGGCAATATCCCGATCGTCGGGGTGCTGTTCGCCGGCCCGCCGCTCGGCATCGGCGTGCTGACCGCCGGCTTTATCCTGGCGATCATGGTGCTGCCGTTCATTTCCTCGATCATGCGCGACGTGTTCGAGACCGTGCCGGCGATGCTGAAGGAGAGCGCTTACGGGCTCGGCGCCACGCGCAGCGAGGTCGTCTGGCGGGTCGTCCTGCCCTTTACCCGGATCGGCGTCGTCGGCGGGATCATGCTCGGCCTCGGCCGCGCCCTCGGCGAGACCATGGCGGTGACCTTTGTCATCGGCAACGCGCACCGGATCAACCTGTCGATCTTGCAGCCCGGAACGACGATCTCGGCGGCGCTCGCCAACGAGTTCACCGAGGCGGTCGGCGATCTTTACCTGTCGTCGCTGGTGGCGCTCGGCTTCATCCTGTTCGTCATCACCTTTATCGTCCTGGCGATCGCGAAATTGCTCCTGCTGCGGCTGCAAAAGCAGGCGGGAGGCTGAGGGCGATGGAGATCTATACGCGGCGGCGGCTGGTCAACGCGGTGGTCATGGGCCTCTCGGTGGCGGCCACCGCCTTCGGTCTGCTGTGGCTCGTCCTCGTGCTGTGGACCCTGCTCAGCAACGGGGTTGCGGCGTTGACCCCGGCGCTGTTTGCGCGGATGACACCGCCGCCCGGCAGCAGCGGCGGCCTTCTCAACGCGATCTTCGGCAGCCTGGTGATGACCCTGATCGCGACCCTGATCGGCACGCCGACCGGCATCCTCGCCGGCACGTTTTTGGCTGAATACAGCCGCGGCAGCCGGTTCGGCGAGGTCGTGCGCTTTCTGAACGACATCCTCTTGAGCGCGCCGTCGATCATCGTCGGCTTGTTTGTCTACCAGGCGGTGGTCGTGCGCATGGGCCATTTCTCGGCTTGGGCCGGCGCGCTGGCTCTGGCGATCATCGTGGTCCCGGTTGTCGTGCGCACCACCGAAGACATGCTGACCCTGGTGCCGAACGCGCTGCGCGAAGCCGCCGCCGCCCTCGGCGCGCCCAAATGGAAGGTGATCGTCATGATCTCCTACCGTGCGGCGATCCAAGGGATGGTCACCGGGGTCATGCTCGCGGTGGCGCGCGTCGCCGGCGAAACCGCGCCGCTGCTCTTCACCGCGCTCAACAATCAGTTCTGGAGCACCAATTTGAACGCCCCGATGGCCAATCTGCCGGTCGTCATCTTCCAGTTCGCGATGAGCCCCTACGCCGATTGGCAGAAATTGGCCTGGGGCGGGGCGCTGCTGATCACACTCACCGTTCTTTGTCTGAACATCGGCGCGCGCGTGCTCGCCTCTTGGAGCACTTTCAAGCAATGAGCCCCGCTTCCAACATCGCGATGCAGCCGGTGCGCCCGGCGGCCGGCCAGCCGGTTGCGGCGCCGAACCTGCGCGAGCCGAGCCTGCGCGAGCCGAACCTGCGCGAGAAGGTGCTGATCCGCAACATCGACTTTTATTACGGCGCCGCGCAGGCGCTGAAAAACATCAACCTGACGCTTTACGACAAATGCGTGACGGCGTTTATCGGCCCGTCCGGCTGCGGCAAGTCGACCTTGCTGCGCATCCTCAACCGGATCTACGAGCTCTATCCGGGGCAGCGCGCGACCGGCGAGGTCATGGTCGATGGCGAGAACATTTTGTCGCCGGGACGCGACCTCAACCTGCTGCGCGCCAAGATCGGCATGGTGTTTCAAAAGCCGACGCCGTTTCCGATGTCGATCCGCGACAATATCGCCTTTGGCGTCAAGCTCTACGACAAGCTGCCGCATGCCGAGCTCGACGAGCGCATCGAGCGGGCGCTGCGCCGGGCAGCCCTATGGAACGAGGTCAAGGACAAGCTCAAGCAAAGCGGGCTCAGCCTCTCCGGCGGCCAGCAGCAGCGGCTTTGCATCGCTCGCGCAATTGCCGTCGAGCCCGAGATTCTGCTGCTCGACGAGCCGGCCTCGGCGCTCGACCCGATCTCGACCCAGCGCATCGAAGAGCTGATCGCCGAATTGAAATCCGATTATTGCATCGCCATCGTCACCCACAACATGCAGCAGGCGGCGCGCAGCTCGGATTACACCGCCTTTATGTATCTCGGCGAGCTCGTGGAATTCGACGAAACCGAACGCATCTTCACTCACCCGAAAGAGAAGCAGACCGAAGACTACATAACCGGTCGCTTCGGTTGAGGACCTGACCTGAATGCAAAAATAAAGGATGTGAGAATATATATCGTCGTTCCCGCGCAAGCGGGAATCCAGAGCCTGCCCCTGGCGTGAACAGGGGGCCGCACGCGCAAGGTCGGTGGCCCTGGGTCCCCCGTTTTCGAGCGTGTGAAGGAATTGCCGGAAGCTCGTCATTCCGGGGCGGGGGCGCAGCCCGCGAGCCCGGAACCCATGAACACCGGACGGCAGACATATTGGAAATGCAGGTGTTCTTGGGTTCCGGGCCTGCCCCTTCGGGACATCTCGGAATGACGATCGCGAGCGGGCGCCATTTCTTCACATGCTCTTTCACGGGGATGACGGCATCTGGAGGAGGTTTGCCTTGTAGTAAGCCAGCGGAGATAGCTGTCATGTCTTCTGAACACATCATCAAGAGCTACGACGAGGAGCTGCGTCGGCTCAACAACATCATCACCGAGATGGGCGGGCTCGCCGAAAGCCAGCTCGCCGCGGCGATCGAGGCAGTGGTCGAGCGCGACAGCGACCTCGCCGCCAACGTCGTCCAAAGCGACGCCAAGGTCGATCAGCTGCAACGCGACCTCGACAATCTGGCATTGCGGCTCCTGGCGTTGCGCCAGCCGATGGCGCGCGACCTGCGCGAGATTTTTGCGTCGATCAAGATCGCCAGCGACCTCGAACGGATTTGCGACTATGCCGCCAATGTCGCCAAACGCTCGATCGCGCTCTCTCAAGCACCGCCGGCGCAGCCGGTCTACGCCTTGCCGCGGATGGCGCGGCTGGCCCAGCTCCTGATCAAGGACGTGATCGACGCCTATGTCGCGCGCGACGCCGACAAGGCCTATCAAGTGTGGATCCGCGACGAAGAGCTCGACGAGATGTATGCGAGCCTGTTCCGCGAGCTGTTGACCTACATGATGGAGGACCCGCGCAATATCGGCGCTTCGACCCATCTCCTCTTTATGGCCAAAAACATCGAGCGGATCGGCGACCACGCCACGAACATCGCCGAGGACCTTTATTACCTGGTGCACGGCACGCCGCTGACGCAAGCGCGCCCGAAGGGCGACAATTCGAGCCTCGAAGTAGTGCGGCCGGGGCACGTGGCGCCGTGACCAAGCCCTATGTGCTGATTGTCGAGGACGAGGCGCCGCTCGTGGCGCTCTTGCGCTACAACCTCGAAAAAGAGGGGTTCGAGGTTGCCGATGCCGGTGACGGCGAGGAAGCGTTGATCCGTATCGCCGAGCGCCGGCCCGATGTCGTGCTGCTCGACTGGATGCTGCCGCTGGTCTCGGGCATCGAGATCTGCCGCCGGATCCGGCGCTCGCCGCAGACCCGCACCCTGCCGATCGTCATGCTGACCGCGCGCGGCGAGGAGGCCGACCGGGTGCGCGGGCTCGACAGCGGCGCCGACGATTACATCCCCAAGCCCTTCAGCCTGCGCGAGCTCATGGCCCGGCTGCGCGCCGTGATGCGCCGCGCTCAGCCCGGCACCGGCGACGAGCTGCTGCAATTCGGCGAGGTGACGATGGACCTCGCCGCCCATCGCGTGTCGCGCGCCGAACGCCCGATCCATCTCGGCCCGACCGAATTCCGCCTCTTGCGCCACCTGATGCAGCATCCGGGCCGCGTGTTCTCGCGCGAGCAGCTGCTGAACGCGGTCTGGGGCCACGACGTCTATGTCGAGGCGCGCACGGTGGACGTGCATATCCGCCGGCTGCGCATGGCGTTGAACGCCGATGGCGCCGCCGATATCGTGCGCACCGTCCGCGCCGCCGGCTACGCCCTCGACCGCGCCGCCGGTTAGCCCGGGCGCTGCGATCGGCCCGAGCAGGAAGACGCGTGTCACCTACACGGACTAACACAATCCCGGCGTACAAAATTTCGCTATCAACAATCCGGCGCTTCAGGCGCGGCGTGACGAGGCGCCGTTGACATCTCGGGGAACGTGCAGAGGACCGGGCTTGTTAACGCAGCACACCCGAACTGGAGCAGCCGATGATCATCTACGACGAATTGAAAAAGGACCACGGCGAGGTCAAGGAATTGCTCATGCGCATAGAGGAAACGTCATCCCGCGCTTCGACCAAGGCGAAGCTGTTCGAGGAGATGAAAGCGGCGCTGACCGCGCATTCGCGCGCCGAAGAGAAAGTCTTTTACGACGCGATGAAGCCGGATAAGAGCGCGCGCGACAGCGCTTATGAGGGCTACGAGGAGCACCACGTTGTCGACGTGCTGATGCGCGAGATCTCACGGCTCGCTCCCGGCGACCCGAAGTGGACGGCCAAGTTCACCGTGCTCAAGGAGAATGTCGAACATCATATCGAAGAGGAGGAAGGAGAAATCTTCACCAAGGCCCAGGCACTTTTTGATGAAGCGAAGGCCGAGGAGCTGGGTGAGGCCTTTGTCGCTGCGAAGGAGAAACTGCTGGCGAAAGCTGGCTGAACCCCATAAATGGGTGGACCCGGCTGCTCGTGGCGCCGCATATCGGCAAGGCGGCTGGAATTCGTTCGACGAAAGCGCGCCACCTTACACTGCAGAACAGGTCGCCGCAGAGCGAGCGCGCTATATTCAGGATGGCGTTTAGCTCCTTTGAGGCGTCTCAGGTTGAGGTTCTATTCTGACACGGGATCAATGAACCTCAATCTCTTTGAGAGATCGGATTTTGATGGCGAAGGCCTTGCCTCAGATTACGTCCGTTTCCGAGCGGGCCGCCGCGCTTCGGCAATCCCGCAACCTGAAAATGGCGCAGTCTGCGCATGCCTATGTCCGCGGAAATACGCTGAAGTTTTACGAGTGGCTTTCCGCTTCGGACAACAGCAAAGTGCCGCAAGGCCCGCCGATCTGGATTTGCGGGGACTGCCATGTCGGAAACCTCGGCCCCTTGGCCGATACCGACGGCGAGATCGATATCGAGATCCGTGATCTCGACCAGACAGTGATCGGTAATCCCGCGCACGATCTGATCCGCCTTGGATTATCGCTGGCGACGGCCGCCCGCGGCTCGGACCTGCCGGGCGTGACCACGGCGATGATGATCGAGCAGATGATAGAGGGGTACGAGGAAGCGCTTGCCGAAAAAGACCCGGATCTGCGCAGCCGCCGCCCGGAGTGCGTCCGGGTAATCATGCGGCAGGCGGTCGATCGGACCTGGAAGCATCTGGCGAAAGAACGTCTTGAGGATACCAGCCCGACGATCCCGCTGGGCAAGCAATTCTGGCCGATCAGCGAGGACGAGAGGAAGGAAATAGGGCGGATTTTTGCGAGCGAAGACGTCCGCCTGCTGGTTACGGCGTTGCGCTCGCGCGAAAACGATGCGCGCGTCGAAGTGCTCGATGCCGCCTATTGGATGAAAGGGTGCAGCTCCCTCGGAAGGCTGCGCTTTGCGGTATTGCTTGGGGTGGGCAAAAGCCATACCAGGGAGGGCGGCCTCTGTCTGATCGACGTCAAGGAAGCCGTGCAGGCGGCTGCGCCGCGCCACGTCGAGGCGACAATGCCGCCGGACCAGGGCATGCGGGTGGTCGAAGGCGCGCGGCATTTGTCACCGGCTCTTGGCGATCGCATGCTCGCCGCGACCTTCCTCGATCGCGCGGTCTTCATGCGCGAGCTGCTTCCGGAGGATATCAAGCTCGAGGTCGACCAACTCAGCCGCGAGGAGGCCGTCAAGGCCGCCCGGTATCTGGCGATGGTCGTCGGGAAGGCGCATGCCCGTCAGATGGACGTCGTCACGCGTGCGAAATGGCGTGATGAGCTTAGCCGCAACCGGCCTGCGAATTTGGAAGCGCCCAGTTGGCTATGGTCGAGCATCCTCGAGCTGGTCGCCAGTCATGAGGCATCATATCTCGAGCATTGCCGCAAATACGCAATGGACTCTTGGGCGATAGCCGCCTGACCGAGCCCAACCGGGTCATTGTCTATGCGTAATGGGGCGGCGACGGCGGCCGACCAACGCTTCCTCTACGCCACCTTGACAGGCAGCTCTACCTACGACCCCGACGGCAGCGGCTGCGCACCCCATGAATCGGTGGCGCCACTCGCGAGCAGGCCGGCGATCACCGCCGCCGATCTTTTCTTCATCGGCTGAACCCGCCTAAGCTGCGCCCGATCGCGAGGCGAGCAGCGGGGGAGACGATGGGCATTCCCGAAAGATCGTTCGAGCCGGGGGCAGCGTGTCCGCTCGACGGTGTGCGGGTCATCGACATGTCGCGGCTGGTCTCCGGCAACATGGTCAGCTTGCAGCTCGCCGATTTCGGCGCCGAGGTGATCAAGATCGAGGACCCCAAGCGCGGCGACCCGCTGCGCGCCTGGCAGACCAACGGGGTCAGCGTTCATTGGAAGGTCTATTCGCGCAACAAGAAAAGTGTGGCGCTCGATCTGCGCGCGCCGCGCGGCCGCGAATTGCTGGCCGAGCTTATCGCCGGCGCACAGGTGCTGATCGAGAATTTCCGGCCGGGCACCCTCGAAAAGATGGGCCTCGGCCCCGAGGCGCTGCATCGCCGCAGCCCCGGCCTGGTCATCCTCAGGGTCTCCGGCTGGGGTCAGGACGGGCCCTATCGCGACCGTCCCGGCTTTGGCACCTTGGTCGAAAGCATGTCGGGCTATGCCGCGCGCACCGGCTTTGCCGACCGTGAGCCGGCGCTGCCGCCGACGGCGCTCGCCGACATGGTCGCCGGCCTCTATGGCGCCATGGCGGTGCTGGTGGCGCTGCGCGAGGTCGAGACGAAGGGCGGGCGCGGCCAGGTGATCGACCTGCCGTTGCTCGACCCGCTGTTCTCGTTTATCGCCACCGAAGCGGCAATCTTCCGCCTGACCGGCGAGGTGCGCGAACGCACCGGCAGCCGCTCTGAGACGACGAGCCCGCGCAACGTGTTCCGCACCGCGGACGGACGCTATATCGGGATCTCCGCCTCGATCCAGGCGATGGCCGAGCGCTTGTTCCGTGCCGTCGGCCGCGACGACATGATCGCCGACCCACGCTTTCGCACCAATACCGACCGGGTCAAGAACGCCGCCCTATGCGAGGCGCCGATCGCCGCCTTTATCGCCGCGCGCAGCCTCGCCGAGAACATGGGCATTTTCGAGGCCGCCGAGGTCACCGCCGCACCGGTCTACGACATCGACCAGTTCCTGGCCGACCCGCATGTCTTGGCGCGTGAGATCGTCGTCGATCTGCCGGACGGCGAGATCGGAGCTTTGCCGATGCACAATGTGGTCCCGCGGCTCTCCGCCACGCCCGGCCATTTGCGCCGCCCCGCGCCGCGGCTCGGCGAGCATACCGCCGAGGTGCTGGCCCAGCTCGGCCTCGACCGCGCCGCGCTCGAGGGCCTCGCGCGCGACGGCGTCATCGGTCTCGGAGGCGAAGGATGACCTCGAACAACCTGCCGGTGTGGCGCTCGCTGTTGTTTGTGCCGGTGACGGTGCCGCGGTTTGTCGAAGGTGCGGCAAGGCGCGGCGCCGATGCGATCATCCTCGATCTCGAAGACAGCGTGGCCGCCTCCGAGAAGGAGCGGGCGCGGACCTTGGTGCCGGAAGCCGCCGCCATCGTCGCGCGCGGCGGTGCCGATGTCGTGGTTCGGATCAACCGGCCGTGGCGCATGGCAATACGCGACATCGAGGCGGCGGTCGGGCCGGGCGTGCAGGCATTGGCCTTGCCCAAGACCGAGAGCGCCGATCATGTTCGCATGGCCGCCGAGGTGGTGGACGAGGTCGAGGTCGAGCGCGGCATCGCACCGGGCACGACGCGGCTCATCGCGATGGTCGAGACCGCGGCGGCTTTCTTTCATCTCGCCGAGATTGCCCGCGCCCACCCGCGGCTCTGCGCATTGACGCTCGGCGCGGAGGATTTCGCCACCTCGGCCGGCATCATGGCCGAGCCCGAGGCGCTGACGATGCCAAAGCAGATGGCGGTCTTCGCCGCCCGCGCCGCCGGCATCATGCCGCTGGGCTTTATCGGCTCGATCGCCGAGTTTCACGACCTCGACGCCTTCCGCCAGACGATCCGCCGCTCGCGCCGGTTCGGCTTTATCGGCGCCTCGGTGATCCATCCGAGCCAGGTGCCGATCCTGAACGAGGAGTTCCGCCCCGGCCATGACGAGATCGATCACGCAAGGCGCGTCGTCGCCGCCTACGACAAGGCGCTGGCCGAGGGTGTGGGTGCGGTCACCGTCGACGGCAGGATGATCGATGTCCCGGTCGTCGAGCGCGCCCGCCTCCTCATCGAGCGCGAGGAAGCTATCGCCGCCCGCGAAGAGCGCATGCGCGAGGTCGCGACCGGCACCGCCTGACCCGGGGCTGACCCGGGGCTAATCCTGGGCTGATCCCGCGCCGGCGCCGCTCGACCGCCGTCAACACCACGGCGAAGATTTACAGAAGCCGCGACATCAACGCTCCCAGTCCGCTCGTGCCGCGCCGACCGGTGTTGCCGTGCCACTGGCCCGGCCGACTGCCTATATGGGAACCGGAGCACAGCCGCGCGTCGTTTACCGTCTGTGCCATGCGAAAGTGGGCGTCATGGGCGACGATAAGCTGATCGAGGAGCTGCACCGCCGGTTTCACTCGGCACCGGCACAGAAATATTCGGAAAGGATCGCGCGGCTGCGGATCGATGACCTGTCGTTCAAGGATAGCGCCGGTGCTCCATGCACAAGTGTCGAGCACCTGGTCCGCGGTGACGACAAAAGCGGTGCGGCGTTCGATATTTTCCGGCTCGGCTGGTTCGGCGGCAGGCTCTGGGAGCTCGTGGTCATCGACGGCGCCTACCTCCCGCATGTCCACCGCAAGATCGACAGCGAATTTGTCATCTTCGTCGGTCGCGGCCAGCTGTCGCGCAACGCCGAATGGCGCGCCTACCGCGAGAGGAGCCGGGTCGCGGTCGCAATGGGCACGGCGCACGGGTTCGTCACCGATCCCGCAGCCGGCGCCACCGTCTTTCTGTCGCTGCAAAGCGACGCCATCCGAAAAATTTCGACCGACCCGAACACCCATTCGGAAAAGTCCGAGGACGATTTTGCCTACGCCGACGACGAATTCCCGCTCCCTCCCGACCTGTGCAAGATGAGGAAACAGAGGCTGGCAACATGATCTGGGGCCGCGACGGGAGACAGCGCTCAAAATTTTGAGGTGCGCAGGCGGTAGTCGGAGCGGAACTGGGCTTCGAGCGACGCGACGAGGAGGGGATTGCGGAAAATGAGGCCCATTTCGCGGTTGAAGGTGATCGAATTGGGGGAGAGGCTGATCGAGCCGAGAAAGGCGATCCTGCCGTCGACGATCGCGGCGCGCGCGTGCATGTAGGGGAACTGCGGGGTCTGGTCGGGGCCGCTCACATGCACGTCCACCCCCGCCTTCGCCAACGCCGAAAGCGATTGGCGCTGCAACATCTGGTCATCAGGTGTGCCCCCGTTCACGGTTTCGGGTGCGATCAGGCGAACCCGGACACCGCGCTTGACCGCCGCCGCCAATTCGCTTTCGAGCGTCGGGTTGCCCAGAAGCTCGGTGTAGACATCGAGCGTGCGCTCCGCCGCCTGATAGAGCCGCACCAGCCGCGCCGCGCTGGTGACGGGCGAGATCAGGAGATCGGGCCGGGTGACCGGAGGGGTCGGGTTGAACGCGGGCGCTTTCTTCCCGACCGCCGCGGAGTAGGACCAGTCGTTGGCGAACAGGTTTAAGAGATCACGCACAATCTGCGGGTCTCGACTGGTCGTCGCGAAATCCCGGTATTGCATAAAAGTGGTCGTGTCGAGGCAGGCCGAGCCGTAGACCAACAGGCTCGAAATCGACGAGGATGATCTTGGGAAAGCTTCTCGGAAATATCGGATTGCTCAGATGGAGCTGGCCGCCGGCGTGCACCAGGTAACGGGCCAGATTTGTCTGCTCCGAGGGGAGGGCCTGGTACTTTCCCCGATCGACGATCGCCCGGACCTGGACCCCGCGCCGAAGGGCAGCCTCTACGTGCCGCAATATGGCGGGATCTTCGAGGACGCAGATCTCGACCAGGATCTCGCGCTTGGCGGAATCGAATGCCTGGAAGTAGAGCGCGCGGCCGTCCTGGGGCAGGACCGTCAGGAAGCCGGGCGCGAGCGCAAGCCCGGCCCTGGGCGAGCTCGTATCGTTCAGGGGTTGCGCCCAGAGCGCTGCCGGATTTAGCAGCAGCAAGGACAGGAAGATTCCGAACCAGCTGTGCTTCATCGGCTCCCCCCGAACGGTGCTCGGCGTCAACCAGGTCAGAGGTCTTCGCTGTAGGCGAGCGCGGCGGCTTCCTGAGGCGACAGGATCGTGTTCCAGGCACCGGTCGGGATGCGCCGGTTCGCCTGCGCATCGCGGAACGTGTTGATCGGGTCGAGGCCCTCTTCGATACGCGCGAGCTGCTCGCGCAACAGGCGCCGCAGCATGACGATGCCGCTGTCCGAATGCGCCAGGTTTTCGAGCGCATGGATCGCGATTCCGCGCTGGCCCTCCTGCGCTTCGAGGTCGTCGGGCTTGCGCTGCCGCTCCTCATAGCTGCGGACGAGCGACGAGCCCGGGCGGATGTCGGCGATCGTGTCGGTGCCGGGCTTCCAATCGGGTTTCGGCGCACCGTTTTCGAGCGGCCAGGCGACGATGCTGATGCCGCGCACATGCTCGTTGTCGATCGGCACCGCCCAGGACAATTCGGTGCCGCGCTCCCTGCGCTTTGGCACCGTGCCGGGCTCGCGGATGCTCGGGATGATAAACATGTTCGGCACGATGCATTCGGCGTGGCGCACCATGCGGTTGCCGTTCGGCAGATCCTTGATCACATTGTAGCGCACGCCGCGCGCCGTCTTTTCCCAGCCGATCGAGGGCGTGCCCTGCATCAAGGCACCCTCGAACTGGTCGCCGCTGATCCACTGGTGCAGCATCAAAAGGTGGTACGGATCGACGATGTTCTCCCAATGCTGCAGCCAGCTGCAGTCCCTGACCATGCCGACCGCAAAGTCGCCCCAGAGCCGCATCCCGCGCAGCACCACGTCCTCGCCGCGGTCGGGATCGATGATGTCGAAGCGCGGGAACAATGGCTCGGTGCCGGGCGGGCCCAGATAGACAAAGACGAGCCCGCCATATTCCATCGCCGGATAGGCGGGCTGCCACACATCCATGCGTTCGCGGAATTCTTGCGTCTCGCACGGCATGTCGAGGCACCGGCCCTCGGTGTCGTAGAGCCAGCCATGATAGCAGCAGCGCAGCCCTGCCTCCTCGACGCGACCCCATTCGAGCGAGGTGCCGCGATGCGCGCAATGCGGGTCGAGCGCGCCGACGCGGCCCTCTTTGTCGCGAAACACGACAATCTCCTCGCATAAAAGCTTTTCCTTCCTCGGCAAATCGCGCAATTCGTCCGAGGTGCACACCGGCTGCCAGTAGCGGCGCATCAATTCGCCCATTGGGCTGCCCGGCTCGACGCAGGTCAGCTCGTAATCGGGTGCCGGGGTTTGCCGTCCATAGGCCGATTTCATCGCCTCCCTCCCACTCTCGCCAAAGGCGATCCTAGCGCAAATTTCGCGCGAATTGACCCGCCTCCCGACCGGCTCCCCGCTTCGTCCGGGGCCCTCAATGCCAACGGTTCAGATCGGCGGGGGCTTGGTGACCTGGAAGCTTTGGCGGGTTTCGATGCGGTTGAGCCAATTCTGCAATTTCGGGTGCTCGGCCAGGGGCGCGCGGCCCTCGGGCACATTGCCGAAATAATAGAAGAGCGGGGCGGCCAAGAGGTCGGCGAGACTCAGATAGGGGCCGGCGAGAAACGGGTGGTCGGCCATCAGCCGGTCGATCTCGGCGACGCATAGCCTGGCGCGCGGCACGGCAGCGGCGATCGCATCCTCGTCGGGCGTGCCGCCGGGGAGGCGCGGCACCAGCATGCGGTTGTAGAGGATGGCGCCGGCGATGCTGGGCCAGGCATAGGCGTCGATGATGCCCATGATCTGGTTCATCCGCGAATATTCGTGCACGTCCGTGGGCTGCAGCGGCGCGCCGGCAAAGCGCTCGTCGATATAGCGCATGATCGCCTGCGTCTCGTAGAGCGCGAAATCGTCGTGCTCGAAGGCCGGCACCTTGGCAAACGGGTGGCGCGACAAATGCGGTTCTTCCTTATGGCCGCCAAACGGCACCGGAACGAGCGTGTGGGTCACGCCCTTTTCGGCGAGCGCGAGCCTGGCGCTCCACACATAGGTGCTGCCGGCCGGGCCATAGACGATCGGATGGGCCATTCCTTCAGTTCCCCCTTCGCTTCATTTCTTGGCCGATGACGGTCCGGACAAGGCCGGGGTCGCCGCACCGCCGTTGTTGAGGAGCGCGCCGAAGATCGCCGCGGCGCTGTCGATCCCACCACCGCTATGGCCGCCGCCGGTGTTGACCACGGTTTGCGGCACCAGCCGCCCGACCAGCGAGACGATCTCGGGCTTTTGCTCGACCGCCTTTAGGAATTGCTGGACGAGGTTGATCGTCAGCACCCGGTCTTGGCCGAGCACATCGGCCTGCGCGCGTTGCCCCTGCGCAATCTCCTCGAGCTCGAGCTTTTGCCCCTCGCCGCGCAATTGCGCAGCATCCTTGTTCTGCGCGGCGACCTGGACGCCGATCAGCGCCTCGACCAATTGGTGCTGCTGCTCGGCGGTGGCGCGCGCCTTTTCGGTCTGGATGCGCTGGGTCTGCGCCTTCTGCTCCTGCTGGTAGGTCAGCTGCAGCTGGTCGGCAAGCTGCTGGCGCAAGCGCGACACCAACAGCTCGGGCGGCAATGCCACATCGCCGAACTTGACCTCCTTGATGACGATCCCGGCGCGCAATCCCTCGGGCCGGATCGCCTCCTCGACGGCGCGCTCCAACGCCGCCCGGTTGTCGGCGAGGTCGAGCACATGGCGGCCGTTGGCGCCGACGACGTTGCGCACGATCGAGCGGATCGTCGGCACCATGATGTTGTTCTCGATCTCGGGCAAGCCGCCGACCGCGGCGACGACAAAGGGCGCGTTGTCGGGCGTGACCTGGGCCAGCACCCTGAGCTCCAACGGCACGAGCCAGCCCTCGACAAAGGGCGTCACCGCCGGGTCGGCCGCCCCTTGCGGCACCGGAATGTCCTGCGAGCGCTGGGTTTGCGTCAGATTGCCGGCCTGGTCGAGGCTCAGATCCATATAGCGTTTTTTGTAGCCGCCCTTGAATTCCCAGGTTTGCACCCGGGTGCTGATCATCGTCACCTTGTACGCCGCCTCGTTGACGTAGTAGCGGCCCGGCTGCAACGCCTTCTCCCACACGCCGATGCAGCCGACCGGCACCAGGACCGCGGTCAGGACGCCTTCATCCTCCTTTTTCTGGCCGGCGACGACGGCTTCGCCGCTCGAATTGGTGAACACCCGCTTTTGCTGGCACGAGGTCGGCTTTGGCGCCACCACGCTGCCAAAATTTACCGCGGCGACGACATTCGATTTGACGACGCCGACCGCACCCTTGGGGATATCGACCGCGTCGAGAACGCTGACATCCCACAGATAGGTGTTGAGGCGGTAGTTGCCCGGCGTCAGGACCGTGGTCTGCGGCCCGCGCTGCCCGCCATGATCGAGGAAATATTCGGCGTCGAGCATGTCGAGCTCGTGCGCAGGCGGGAAGGCATCGGCCAGGTATTGATCCGGCTGAAGCGGAAGTCCGTCCTTGGCGTTTAAAAAGCCGTATTTGGCCGACGGGATCGAAACCACCTTCTTGTTTTCTACCTGGTAAATAACATTGACAAGAAACCAAGGGTGCCAGCCGGGGGCCAGGATTTCGGCCTGCGGGCCTTTTTCGCCGTGGGTGGCGATGATGTGCTCGCCCGGCAAGGAGGCGGTGCCGTAGATCTTGTTGAGCACCGCAATCTCGTCGGATTCGACATGGACATAGGAGGTTGCGGCGAGGCAAATCAACGCGATCGCGACAAACGCGATGCGCAGCGACAATGACAGGCTGCGAAAATCGGGCCGGGTGCGGCTGACGAAGAGGCCGAGGATGCTGGGCGCGACCGCCGCCAGCACGAAATAGAGGATCGCGACGACAACCCAGAACATCAGAGCCTCCCGTCATCCGCGTCTCAGCTCAGCGTCAGCTCCACCGTCTATGATAGCACCGTTGAGGACGCGAAGAGCGGCACTTCGACCCACATACCGGCAAGCCCCATATACCGGCAGGCCCCCCATATACCGGCAGGCTCATGGAACATCTCGTCCAGCCGACGCTCGCCTTTATCGCCGCGCATTCCGGCTGGGCGGTCGCCATCATGTTCGTGACCGCGTTTGGCGAGTCGTTCGCATTCTTGAGCCTGCTGTTCCCCGGCACCTCGCTCCTGATCGCCGCGGGTGCCTTGATGTCGGCCGGGACCCTGCCTTATCTGCCGGTGCTGGTCGGGGCGATCCTGGGCGCGGTCCTCGGCAATTCGGTCTCGTACTGGATCGGCCGCCGGTTCGGAGGCGGCGTCGGGCAGATTTGGCCGTTCACCCGCAACCCGAGCCTGCTGCCGGGCGGCATCCGGTTTTTTGAGCGGCATGGCGGCAAGAGCGTCTTTATCGGCCGGTTCTTCGGCCCGGTGCGCGCGGTGATCCCGCTCGCCGCCGGGATCCTGCGGATGCCGCCCGGCCGCTTCTGGTTCGCCAACGTCACCTCGGCGCTGGTCTGGGCGCCGATACTGCTCTATGTCGGCGATGCGGTCGGCGCCGCCGGCGAGCATCTGATCGGCTCGGGGAACACGGCGCTCGCTGGTGTTCGGGGCGCTGACCCTGTTCGGCATCGCCGGGGTGGTGTGGGCGGTGATCAAATCGGCCCGCCCGCGCTCCTGACATTCGGCCCGACCCGGCCCGAGCGATCGGAAATTGACTCCGGCCGCGGCCCCGCTATAGTCCGGCCGCATTCGACAGCAAACACGCGAACCGGATACCGACACTGATGGGCAGCAAGCGCGAGGAGCCGAAATACAAGATCAACCGCCGTCTCGCGGTGAATTTGTGGGGGCGGCCGAAAAGCCCGCTCAACCGGCGCGAATACGGGCCGGGCCAGCACGGTCAGCGGCGCAAAAAGCCGTCCGATTTCGGGACCCAGCTCGCCGCCAAGCAGAAGATGAAGGGCTATTACGCCAATCTCGGCGAACGCCAGTTCCGCCGCCTCTATGAAGAGGCGGTGCGGCGCCGCGGCGACACCGGCGACAACCTCGTCGAATTGCTGGAGCGGCGGCTCGATGCCGTCGTCTATCGGATGAAGCTGGTGCCGACCCCGTTCGCCGCGCGCCAGCTGGTCAATCACGGCCATGTCCGGGTCAATGGCCGCCGGGTCAACATCCCGTCCTATCGGGTGCGCGACGGCGACGACATCGAATTGGGCGCCAGGGCGAAGACGATGGCGCTGGTCATGGAGGCGGCGCAATCGGGTGAGCGCGACGTTCCCGATTACATCGAAATCGACCACGACCGCATGAAGGGCCGCTTTGTCCGGGCACCAAAGCCTGCCGATGTGCCGTACCCGGTGTCGATGGAGCCGAACCTCGTCATCGAGTTCTATTCGCGCTGACGCCTGCGATTTGGGCTAAAAGCCGCCCCTCCGGGCGGCTTTTTTGTTGCGCGCGCCGATCCTGCGCCGACACTGATGGGCAGAATTGCAACGGGCGGTGGCGATGCTGGTCCTGCAACTCTCGATCATCCTCTTGCTGATCCTGCTCAACGGCTTTTTTGCGATGGCCGAGATCGCGCTCGTCTCGGCCCGGCCGGCGCGTCTGCGCCCGCTCGCCGACAACGGCAATGCCGGGGCGCAGGCGGCGCTCGAATTGAAGGCCGACCCGTCGCGGCTGCTGGCGACGGTGCAGATCGGGATCACCGTGATCGCCGTCCTCTCCGGCACCTTCGGCGAGGCCACCTTGGGCGATCGGCTGCAGCAGGCGCTCGCCGGCGGCTCGGGGTTCGCCGCGCGCTATGCGCATGCGATCGCGATGGCGGTGGTGGTCGCCGGTATCTCCTACGTTTCGCTGATCCTCGGCGAGCTGGCGCCAAAGCGGCTGGCGCTGCTGCGCCCCGAGCGGATCGCCGCCGGGCTCGCCCGCATCATGCGGGTGATGGCGCGGGTGGGCGCGCCGCTCGAATGGTTCTTGAGCGCGTCGGCCGATCTGGTGCTGCGCCTCTTGCCGCTGCGCAGCGAAGGCCCCGCACCGGTGACCGACGAAGAGATCCGCTTTATGCTGCGCGAGGGGGCGGCGAGCGGGCACATCCATCAGACCGAAACCGAGATCGTCTCGATGGCGCTGCGGCTCGGCGATCGCCGGGCGAGTGCCGTTATGACCCCGCGCACCCGCATCGTATGGCTCGACCTCGACGATCCGGAGGCGGAAAACCGGCGCCGGATCAACGACAGCCCCTATTCGCGGTTTCCGGTTGTGCAGGGCGGCTCGCAGCATGTCATCGGCGTGGTCCAGGCGAAGGACCTGCTCGCCCGCTGCCTCGCGGCACTGCCGTTCGACCTGCGCGCGGCGACGCGGCCGCCGCTCTATCTGCCGAACACGGTGACCGTGCTGCGCGTCCTCGAAGTGTTCAAGAGCGCCGCCGAGCCAATGGCGCTGATCGTCGACGAGTATGGCGACCTCGAAGGGCTGGTGACGCCGAGCGACATCCTGGAAGCGCTGGTCGGCGACATCCCCGGCACCGGCGACACCGACCAGCGGGTGGTGCGGCGCGAGGACGGCACCTGGCTGATCGACGGCCTCGTCGGCCTCGACGAATTGAAGCAATTGCTCGGCCTCACGCGGCTGACCGGCGAGGACGCCGATTTTCACACGCTCGGCGGCTATGTGATGGCGCGGCTCAACCGCGTGCCGATGATCGCCGACCGGATCACCGCCGACGGCTGGCAGCTCGAGGTCGTCGATATGGACGGCCGCCGCGTCGACCGCGTGCTGATCTCGCCGATCGCCGCCAAAGGCCGGCGCTGACCCTTACGACAAAGCGAGCCGGCGCGTGTCGCGGTAGCCGGTCTCCGACAATTCGCCCCAATCCATGATGCCGGCGCGAAATGCCGTGTAGCTATCGTAGACCTTGCGGGTCAGCGGGTCCTTGGCGGCAGTGTCGGCCAGCACTTCCTTGCTGAGCTTGCCGAAGGTCTTGATCAGCTCGTCGCTGAAGCGCAGAATCTTGATGCGCTCGTCCGCGCGCAGGACTTTGAGCGACTTGAAGTTCTCGGCATTAAACTCGGCGAGCGAGCGGGTGACTTCGGCCTGCGCCGCGGCCTCGATCAGCGCGCGCTCGGAGGGCGCCAGGCTGTCCCACAGCGTCTTGTTAATGCCGAGCGTGTTGTTGGTGCCGGGCTCGTGGAAGCCAGGGTAATAGTAATAATCGGCGGCCTTATCGAAGCCCGAGATTCATGATCGAGTCCACGGTCCGACCCATTCCGCGGCATCGATTGCACCCGATTTCAGTCGCCGTGTTGATCTCGCCTCCTGGGGTCGTCACGACCGTGGCGCCCAGGCGGCGCAGAACCTCGGCGCCGAGCCCCGCCATTCGATAGCGCAGGCCTTTGAAGTCCTCCGGACTGTTGATCTCCTTGTTGAACCACCCGCCCATCTGCGACGCCAGTGTTCATGCACGACAGCGGCTTGATTTTGAAGGTCGCGGAGACCTCGTCCCACAACTCCTGTCCGCCGCCAAAGGTGATCCACGAGCACAACTCGTCAGCAGTCAAACCGTAGGGTGCCGCGCAGAAGAAATTCAGTGCCGGCGACTTGGCCTCGAAATATTGGTCCGTTTGAATGATACATGTCAGCGACGCCGGAAGCGACGGCATCAAACACTTCGAAGGGGCGCACCAAGCTACCCGCCGGATAGACCATGACTTTGAGGCGACCGTCCGAGATGGCGGTGATCGATTGCGCCAATCGCTCGGCGCTGGTTTGTGGCCCGGGCAAGTCCGGGGGCTAGCTCGTCACCATCTTGAGTTCCTTGATGCCTTGCGCGATCGCTGGCGCCGGCAGGCCCCGCTGCAGCCGCAATCGCCGCAGTGGCACCGAGCAGTACATGACGGCGGTCGTCTCCGTCATCGCAATGTCCTCCTAACCCAGCGCTAGCCGGCGGGTGTCGCGGTAGCCGGTTTCCGACAGCTCGCCCCAATCCATCATGCCGGCGAGAAATGCCATGTAGCTATCGTAGACCTTGCGGGTCAGCGGATCCTTGGCGGCGATTTCGGCAACGACCTCCTTGCTGAGCTTGCCGAATGTTTTGATTAGCTCGTCGTTGAACCGCAGGATCTTAACCCGCTTGTTCGCGCGCAGCACTTTGAGCGCCTTGGTGTTCTCGGCGTTGCACTGGGCGAGCGACCTGGTCAGCTCGGCCTGCGCTGCAGCCTCGATAAGCACGCGCTCAGAGAGCGCCAACCCGTCCCACAGAGTGCTTGTTGATGCCTAGAGTTACGCTCGTACCGGGTTCATGGAAGCCAGGGTAATAGTAATAGTCGGCCACCTTATCGAGGCCCGAGTTGCAATGTCCGCCCACGGCCCGATCTACTCGCTGGCGTCGATCGCGCCGGATTTGAGCGCCGTCAGATTTCGCCGCCGGGGATGGTCACGACGGTAGCGCCCATGCGGCGCAAAACCTCGGCGCCGAGCGCCGGGCATGCGATAGCGCAGGCCTTTGAAGTCGGCGGAGCTATTAACCTCCTTGTTGAACCAACCGCCCATCTGCACGCCCTCGATTGAGGCACGATAGCGGCTTGATGTTGAACTGCGCGTCCACCTCGTCCCACAACTCCTGGCCGCCGCCGAAGGCGATCCAGGAGGCCAGCTCGTCGGCGGCCATGCCGTAGGGAACCGTCGGCTAAAAGAAGTTCAAGCGCCGGGGACTTGGAGCCGAAATAAGTTATCGCTCAAGTGATACATGTCTGCGACCCCGGCGGAGACCGCGTCGAAGAGTCTCGAAGGCCCCGACGAGCTGTCGGCCGGATAAACCGTAATTTTGAGCCGACCATCCGACATCGCGGCAATGGATTGCGCCAGTCGCTCAGCACTGGTTTGCAAGCGGAGGGAGCTCGCGGGCCAGCTCGTGACCATGTTTAGGTCTTTGATGCCTTGCGCGATCGCCGGCGCCGGCAAGCTGCCGACGCCCGCGAATGCTGCGGTCGCGCCGAGCAACATTTCGCGGCGTCGTGTCCTCATTACGTTCTCCCCGGGCCGGAGCGAAGGCCCCGCAGATTTCCGGCGCTCGATTTTAAGGCACTGTCGCCAGCCAAAGTCGAGACGCCGCGCACTTTACAGGGACGCTATACATTGTCGAACAGACGACAAGCTCGCGCGGGAGTCGGGAAGCGGCTCCTCCTCGCGTTCTTCGGGATCAGCGCGATTTCGGCGCTCGTCGCAGGCGCCGCGATCTACGCGTTTTTCGAGGTCGGGCGTTCGCTGACCCTGATCGATCGCCGGATCGATCCGATTTTGGCCTCGCTCGAAGTATCGCGCTCGGTCGAGCGCATCGTAACCGCCTCATCGGCGCTCTCCGCGGTCACGACCGAGCAGCGACCGCGAGCAGGTCTTCGCCGGGCTTTCGCACGAAGTCAGCCAAGCTGCAGTCGTTTCTCGACGAATTGCGCGACGGCGGGATCAGCCAGCACCGGTTGGCGCCGATCGAGGACAATGCGATCCAGCTGGACGCCAATCTGACGGCATTGGACGCCGATGTCCGCCTGCGCCTGCAGCTGATCGGACGGCATCAAGGATTTGATGCGCGGCGTGTTCGATACCAATGACGAAACCCAACGGCTTCTTGGCGCCACACGCTGCTCGTATACGACAGCCAGATCACCCGGCTCGCCGCGCTGATCGGGACGGCGCGCGGTCGAGGCGACCCGGCCGCAGGATGCGCTCGGCCATTGGCCGCCGGCCTGTTGGCCGAGCGTCCGGTGCAACGGGTCCAGCAGCAGGCCTCGGACGCCGCCGACGCGTTGGTGCAGGCTTCGGTCAGCGAGCAGAAGCAGCGCCTCTCTGATCCTCGCCTTTCAGCTAAGCCGAAGGTCGGCGAGCTGGAGAAAGGCTCAGCAAGTGCTCGGTGCCGAAGCTTCGCCCGCTGTTTCTCTCCCAGGTCGAGAAGTTCAAGACCCTGGTCGACGGGCCGGATTCGATCCCCCAGCTGCGCCAGCACGAATTGGGCCTGATCGCCGATGCGGGGCGGCTCCTGGCCGAGAACGCCAACCTGTCGAACCAGCTCACCGCCGCCGCCGAACATCTGGTCGGAAAGGACCAAGGACGAGGTCCGCGCTGCAACCGGCTCGGCTCTCCACGTCCAACGGCTAAGCACCCAGGCGATCGCCGTGCTGGTCGCGCTCAGCCTCGCCGCCTCGATTCTGATCGTCTGGCGCTATGTCGGCCGCAACATCGTCGCGCGTCTGAATTTGCTGAGCGGCGCCATGTTGGAGATCGCCGGCGGCGCCCGCGACATCGCCGTCCCGGTGACCGGCCGCGACGAGATCGCGGCGATGGGTCAGGCGGTCGAGGTGTTCCGCCGCAACGCGATCGAGCGCGACGAGCTGCTGGCCGAGCGCGCCGAAGCCGCGCAGCGTCTGGAATACCTGGTCGAGGAGCGGACCGCCGAGCTGGGGCAGCAGCAGGCGGTGCTGCGCGTCACCTTCGACAACATGGCCGACGGCGTCGCCCGGTTCGACGACGAGCTGCGGCTCGCCGCGTGGAACCGCAATTTCGTCGAGATCCTCGGCGCTGCCGGACTCGTTTCTTGCCGAGCCGCGCAGCTACGCGGACTATGTTGCGTTATCTGGCCGGGCGCGGCGAGTTCGGCGAGGTCGATCCCGAGGCCGAGCTGCGCCGCTTTACCGAGAATGCCGGCCGTCAATGGTCGGTCGAGCGGACCCGCCCGGACGGGCGCGTGCTCGAAGTGCGCCACAACCCGGTGCCGGGCGGCGGCTTTGTGCTGATCTACGCCGACATCACCGAGCGCAAGCGGTCGGAGGCGGCAATCCGGGCAGCGCGCGACGCGGCCGAGGAAGCGTTGCTCGAGCTGAAGGCGACCCAGGCTAACCTGATTCAAGCCGAAAAGATGGCCTCGCTCGGCCAGCTGACCGCCGGCATCGCCCACGAGATCAAGAACCCGCTCAACTTCGTCAACAACTTCGCCGACCTCTCGGTCGAGCTGCTCGGCGAGCTGAAAGCAAGCGACCGATGGCTTGCTCGAAGGGTCGCGCGGCGGCCGGCGCGCCGAGGCCGACGAGCTGATCGCGATGCTCTCGGGCAACCTCGACAAGATCGCCGAGCACGGCCGGCGCGCCGACGGCATCGTCAAGAGCATGCTGGCGCATTCGCGCGGCGGCGGCGGCGAGCGGTTGGATGTCGATGTCAACAGCCTTGTCGAGGAAGCGCTGAACCTCGCCTATCACGGCGCCCGCGCCCAGGACCCGGAGTTCAACATCACCCTCGAACGCGATCTCGACCCGGCCTTGGCACCGGTGGAGCTCGTGCCGCAGGACATGACCCGGGTCTTCGTCAACCTGATCGTCAACGGCTTCTACGCTACCGCCAAGCGCCGCCGCGACGCGCCTGACCCGCGTTCTCGCCAGTCTTGAAGGTGGCGACGCGCGATTTCGGCGATGCGGTCGAGGTCGGGGTGCGCGACAACGGCATCGGCATCGCACCCGAGATCAGGGACAAGTTGTTCCAGCCGTTCTTCACCACAAAGCCAACCGGGGAAGGCACCGGCCTCGGCTTGTCGATGAGCTACGACATCGTCACCACGCAGCACGGCGGCACGATCGCGGTCGACAGCCGGCCGGGCGAGTTCACCGAGTTCACGGTACGCCTCCCGCGCCGGCACGTGGCGACCGGTCAAGCCGCGTAGCCTACGGCCAAAGCCCTGGAGCAGGATGCAGCAATGCTTCGGCGATGCTATAAGAGGGCGTGCAAGCAATCGGCGGGGCGGGACTGGTTACCAAAACCGACTTGCAGGCGGCGCTGCGGGATCTTGTGGAAATGTGTGGAAATGCGGTCGGAGTCGTTTCGGAAATGTGTGTGGAAATGGGGTCTGGAAATGGGGTTGGAAATGGGGTTGGAATCGGTTAATGGAAATGGGGTCGGAGTCGGTTAATAACTGGAAATGGGGTCGGAGTCGGTTAACGGGAAACGAGGGGAAGAAAGGGAGCAGATCGCGTCAGAGCAAGCCTGATTAATCGCCCTGAGCGAGGGGGACAGCGTCGCCGCCCTCGTCGTTGCGGTGGTCACGCTTGCCGATCTTTGCCGGTCGGCCTTTCGGCAGAGGCTCCGCTCGCCGGCCGGCGGCGGTGGCGACCCGTCGTTTGAAGCGGGCATCGCCGAGGACCCAGCCGCCATTCGTCGCGGCGCGTAGGGCCGCGAGAAATGTGTCGTCGAGCATCCCCTGGAAGAGCGCACGATAGGCCTCTTGCCGCGCCGCCGGTGTCGCGCCCAGCGCTTGGTAAAGCGGATGCGGGACGAGCAACGGGTCGGCAACGCCACGGGCATGGGCGCGGTGGCTCGACCAGCGGTAAGAAGCCGGGTGCCGAGCCAAGCCGGCGCGCACCGGGTTCAGCTCGATATAGCGGCAGCAGGCGAGAAAATATGCCTCGCTGTCGATCGGCGCCGCGCGATAGCGCCCTTCCCACAGGGTTCCACTGCGCCCTCGGCTCGCATTGACGTAGCCCACGTACCGTCGGCCGAGCGACTGCATCGCGCGCGGCAGGCTCTCGGCCGTGGTCGGGGTCGCGAGCAGGTGCACATGATTGGTCATCAGCACATAGGCGTGGACGGCGCATCCGTTATCCGCCATCGCCGCGGTGAGCCAGGCGCGGTAGCGCGCATAGTCGTCCTCGGAGAAGAAGATCGGCTGCCGGTTGTTGCCGCGCTGGATCACGTGCAGCGGCTGATCCGGCACAAAATATCGACCGAGCCGCGGCATCGTGATCTCCGAAGGTTTGCCTGCAATGCAAGATGGCACACGGTGGCCCTCATGTCCACTCTGACCCTGCTTCCTCTTGTGGGGGAATAGGGAAATGGGGTCGGAGTCGGTTAATCGGGCGGCTCTTATTACCACTCTGACCCTGTTTCCTCCCCTGTTTCCTCCCCTGTTTCCTCCCCTGTTTCCTCCCCTGTTTCCTCCCCTGTTTCCTCCCCTGTTTCCTCCCCTGTTTCCTCCCCTGTTTCCTCCCCTGTTTCCCTGTTTCCCTGTTTCCGCGTCGACCGCGTGCTGATCTCGCCGGTGGCCGCCAAAGGCCGGCGCTGAGCAGCGTCGGGTGCATCACCGCCCCGCCCGTGCTATAGGTCACACGGAGGCGGTTTTGGCTAACTCGGCAGACCGGCAAGGGCTCTGCACGATTTCGGACAGCGGATGACAATCAAGATAGGCAGCATGCTGATTGTCGCGGTCGGGATCATTCTCGCGGCCTTGCGGTTTATGCCGCTTGCCAATCCTTGATCGGGCGGCTCGGGAGCCTTTGGGACAAGGCGCGGTTGTGGCGCCGTCTCGCCGCCATTCTTGCTGTATTGGTGTCGGCGCTCTTTGTGGCGGCGCTGGTGGCGCGGCCGGCCCCCGATTTTTCGGCGTTGCGGGTCGTCGCGGTGGTCCAGGACGAGGCGCATCGGCCGGCCTGGGCGATCCGGCTCGCGCCGGCGGCGCACCAGATCGCCGCTGACGCGCTGCGGCCCGAGCCGGTTCCGGACGGCCGAGCCTATCAGCTCTGGCTGGCGGTCGCCGGAGAAGCAATGCCGCATCCGCTCGGCCTGTTGCCGCAGGCGGGCCGCAAGGTGATCCCGGTGACGCCGGAAAATGCGCGGCTGATGGCTGGTGCCGGTGAGCTCATGGTCACACTCGAACCAGTCGGCGGCTCGCCCCGGCAAGGGCCGACCGGCCCGGTAGAGTTCCGCGGCGCCTTCAACAATTCGTGAACTTTTCGGGAAGACTCTGCGCCAACCCAGGCACCCCCTTGCGCGGCGCGATGGCGCCGCAAATCTTCAACGGCAATATCGGATCGACCGGCCGCGGCCATCGGGTGCATAGTGGCAAGGCCACGCTCGGGGTTGTGAGAGAGGGGGACGGGTTTGATGGTGCCGGCGGGCTCGATCGACGAGGTTTGCGTCAACACGATCCGTACCCTGTGCATCGACGCGGTGCAACAGGCCAATTCCGGGCATCCCGGCACGCCGATGGCGATGGCGCCGGTGGTCTACACGCTGTGGCAGGAATTTCTGCGGTTTGACCCGGCCGACCCGATCTGGCCCAACCGTGACCGCTTTGTGCTGTCGTCCGGCCATGCCTCGACCCTGCTCTACGCATTGCTGCACCTGACCGGCGTCACCTCGGTCGACGAGAAGTACGAGCGTCTCGGCACGCCCGCGGTCTCGCTCGACGATCTGAAGCATTTTCGCCAGCTCGGCAGCAAATGCCCGGGCCACCCCGAATACCACCTGACCTCCGGGGTCGAGACCACGACCGGCCCGCTCGGCCAGGGCATCGCGACCAGCGTCGGCATGGCGATCGCGGCCTTGTGGCAGGCGCGGCATTTCAACCGGCCGGGCTTCGAGCTGTTCGATCATCATGTCTTCGCGCTGTGCGGCGACGGCTGCATGATGGAGGGGGTGGGCAGTGAAGCCGCCTCGCTCGCCGGGCATCTGAAGCTCGGCAACCTGACCTGGATCTACGACAGCAACCACATCACGATCGAAGGGCATACGGCACTCGCTTTTAGCGAAGATGTCGCCGCGCGTTTTTTGGGCTATGGCTGGCAGGTGTTGCGGGTCAGCGACGCCAACGACCGCGACCGCATCGCCGACGCGCTCGCCGACGCCAAGCGCACGACCGACCGGCCGACCTTGATCATCGTCGAAAGCCATATCGGCTATGGCGCGCCGCACAAGCAGGACACCTCGGCCGCGCATGGCGAGCCCTTGGGCGAAGACGAGGTCAAGCTGGCCAAACGCCGGTACGGCTGGCCCGAGGACGCGAAATTTCTGGTGCCGGACGGGGTCCGCGAGCATTTCGCCGGCAATTTCGGTGCGCGCGGCAAAAAGCTGCGAACGGAATGGCTCGACCTCTTCGGCCGCTACCGCGCGCGATATCCCGATCTCGCCGACGCCTGCGAGCGCATGCAGCGGCGCGATCTGCCCGAAGGCTGGGACCGCGACATCCCCTCCTTTCCAGCCGACCCGAAAGGCATCGCCAGCCGCGATTCCTCGGCCCAGGTGCTGAACGCGATCGCGCCCCGATTGCCGTGGCTTTTGGGCGGTGCCGCCGATTTGGCACCCTCGACCAAGACCCGGCTCACCTTTGCCGATGCCGGCGATTTCGAGGCCGGCGACTACGCGGCTCGCAATCTTCATTTCGGCATCCGCGAGCATGCGATGGGCTCGATCTGCAACGGGCTCGCCCTCTCCAAATTGCGCCCCTATGGCTCGGGCTTTCTGATCTTTTCCGACTACATGAAGGCGCCGATCCGGCTCAGCGCCTTGATGGAATTGCCGGTCGTCTATGTTTTCACCCATGATTCGATCGGGGTCGGCGAGGACGGCCCGACCCACCAGCCGGTCGAGCAGCTGGTGGGCTTGCGCGGCATCCCGGGCCTGATTGTGCTGCGCCCGGCCGATGCCAACGAAGTGGTCGAGGCTTGGCGTCTCGCTCTCGGCCATAAGCACCAGCCGGTCTGCCTGATCCTGAGCCGGCAGGCGCTGCCGACCCTCGACCGCGCCCGCTATGCCGCGGCGAGCGGTCTTGCGCGCGGCGCCTATGTGTTGGCCGACGCCGGCGGCAAGGCCCCGGATGTGATCCTGATGGCGACCGGGAGCGAGGTGGCGCTCTGCGTCGAGGTCTACGAGAAGCTTGCCGCAGAGGGGGTCGCCGCACGGGTCGTCAGCATGCCGTCCTGGGAATTGTTCGAGCAGCAGGACGAGGCTTATCGCGCGCAAGTCTTGCCGCCCGCGGTCACCCGCCGCGTCGCGGTCGAGCAGGCCTCGACGCTCGGCTGGGAGCGCTATACCGGCTTGCGCGGCACGATCATCGGCATGAGGACCTTCGGCGCCTCGGCACCGTTAAAGGAATTGCTCGTCAAGTTCGGCTTTACCCCGGAACACGTCTACGACGCTGCCAAGCAGCAGCTCGCCCGCAAGGAGTAACGGCAATGCCCAATCCGCTGAGGACGCTCAATGAATACGGGCAGTCGGTATGGCTCGACTTTGTCAGCCGCGACCTGTTGAAGAGCGGCGGGCTCACCAGGCTGATCGCCGAGGACGGGTTGCGCGGCGTCACCTCGAACCCGTCGATCTTTGAAAAGGCGATCGGCCATGGCGACGATTACGACGCCCAGATCGCCCAATTGCAGGGCTCGGGCGATCTCGATCCCGGCGCCTTGTTCGAGCGGCTCGCGGTCACCGACATCCAGAACGGCGCCGACGCGCTGCGCCCGGTCTATCACCAGACGCAAGGGCGCGACGGCTATATCTCGATCGAGGTCTCGCCCTATCTGGCGATGGATACCGGCCGCACGGTCGAGGAGGCGCGGCGGCTGTGGCACGAGGTCGGCCGCGAAAACCTGATGGTCAAGATCCCGGCGACCAAGGCCGGGCTGCCGGCGATCCGGGCGATGATCGCCGAGGGCGTCAACATCAACATCACTTTGCTGTTCTCGCAGCAGGTCTATGCCGAGGTCGCCGAGGCGTATCTCTCGGGGCTCGAAACCTTGGTCGCCAAGGGCGGCGACCCGCACCGTGTGGCGAGTGTGGCGAGCTTTTTTGTCAGCCGCATCGACACCCTGGTGGACGAAGCGCTCGACCAGAAGATCGCCGCCGCCGGCCCCGCCGACAAGCCGCGGCTCGACGCCTTGAAAGGCAAGGTCGCGATCGCCAACGCCAGGCTCGCCTACGCGCTCTACCAGAAGCTCTTCTCGGGCGAGCGCTGGCAGCGGCTGGCGCAAAAAGGCGCCCAGACCCAGCGGCTCCTCTGGGCCAGCACCGGCACCAAGAACAAGGCCTACAGCGATGTCCTCTATGTCGAGGAGCTGATCGGCGCCGACACGGTCAGCACGATCCCGCCGGCGACGATGGACGCGTTCCGCGACCACGGCCGGCCGCGCGCCAGCCTCGCCGAGGATGTCGAGGGCGCGCGGGCGGTGATGGACGCCTTGCCGCCGCTCGGGATTTCGATCGATGCAGCAACCTCAAAGCTCGTCGATGACGGGGTGCGGCTTTTCGCCGACGCCGCCGACCACCTCTATGCCGCGGTGCAGAGCAAGCGCCGCACCGTGCTCGGCGGCAAGCTCAACCGGATGAGCATAAAATTGCCCGACGCGCTCGCGAAAGAGCACCAGGCGGCGCTCGAAGACTGGCGCAAGGAAGGCAAGGTGCGCCGCCTCTGGGACGGCGACGCGTCCTTATGGACCGAGAACGACGAGAGCCAGTGGCTCGGCTGGCTCGGGGTCGTCGATCAGGGGATCAAGGCGGCCGACCATCTGCGCGCCTTTGCCGACGGCATCAAGCGCGACGGCATCAAGGACGTGCTGCTGCTCGGCATGGGCGGGTCGAGCCTCGGCCCCGAGGTGTTCGGCGTCACCTTTGGCGCCAAGCCCGGCTCCCCCAATCTGCATGTGCTCAATTCGACCGACCCGGCGCAAATCCGGCATTTCGAGGGTCTCGTCGATCCGGCGCGCACGCTCTTTCTGGTGTCGAGCAAATCGGGCAGCACGCTCGAGCCCAACATCTTCAAGCAGTATTTCTACGAGGCCGCCAAAAAGGCGGTCGGCCCGGCCGAAGCTGCCAAACGCTTTGTCGCGATTACCGACGCCGGCTCGTCGCTCGAAAAGCTGGCGCGCAACGAGGGCTTCCGCTGCGTCTTTCACGGCCTGCCGAGCATCGGCGGGCGCTATTCGGTGCTGTCCAATTTCGGCATGGTGCCGGCCGCGGCGACCGGCATCGACGCACGCGCCTTTCTCGAAAGCACCGCCGAGATGGTGCGCTCCTGCGCGGCGAGCGCGCCGCCCGTCGAAAACCCCGGCGTCATCCTCGGCGCGGTCTTGGGGGTGTGCCAGCGTCACGGCCGCGACAAGGCGACCATCCTCGCCTCGCCCGGCATCGCCGATTTCGGCGCCTGGCTCGAGCAATTGCTCGCCGAATCCACCGGCAAAATCGGCAAGGGCATCGTCCCGGTCGATGCCGAGCCGATCGGGCCGCCCACGTGTCTACGGCAACGACCGGGTCTTTGCCTATCTGCGGCTCGCCGCCGACCCCGACGAGGAGCAGGACAAGGCCGTCGCGGCGCTCGAAGCGGCCGGGCATCCTGTCGTGCGGATCGTCGTTTCCGACACGATGCAGCTCGGCCAGGAATTCTTCCGCTGGGAGATGGCGACCGCAGTCGCCGGCTCGATCATCGGCATCAACCCGTTCGACCAGCCCGATGTCGAGGCGAGCAAGGTCAAGACCCGCGACCTGACCACCGAATATGAAAAGGCCGGGGCCTTGCCCGCGGAGCAGCCATTCTTTGAGGGCGACGGGTTTGCACTTTATGCCGATCCACGCAACGAGGCAGCGCTAAAGCCGCAATCGACGAGCTTCGCCGCGGCGTTGAAGGCGCAGCTCGGCCGGGTCGGCGCCGGCGATTATGTGGCGCTCCTCGCCTATATCGAGCGCAACCCCAGCCATATCGAGACGATGCAGCGGCTGCGCCTGGCGATCCGCGACCGGCTTAAAAGCGCGACCTGCCTCGGCTTTGGCCCGCGCTTTCTGCATTCGACCGGGCAAGCCTATAAGGGCGGCCCGAACAGCGGTGTGTTCTTGCAGATCACCTGCGACGACGCCCAGGATTTGCCGGTGCCGGGCCAGAAATACACCTTCGGCATTGTCAAGGCGGCGCAGGCGCGCGGCGATTTCGAGGTGCTCGCCGAGCGCGGCCGGCGCGCGCTTCGCGTCCACCTCAAAGGCAATCTCGATGCCGGCCTCGCCGCCTTCGGCCGCGCCGTCGGAGAGGCGCTGCGCTAGTTGGCGGACATGGTCGAATGCAGCTTCCACCGGCCTCTAACATCGACCGAAGATCAAGCTGGAGTGATAAGCTCACGGATACCGGGTCATTCCGGGGCGCGGGCTGGCCCGCGAGCCCGGAACTGAAGCACACCGGGCATTCGACAATTTTGCCGGGCAACGGTCGTTCATAGCGTTCCGGGCGTGCCCCTATGGGCATCCCGGAATGACGCGCGTTCTGTAAGGCAATCTTTGCACATGGTCGTGCGCGCGAAGCAACGGGGCGGCATTCATCGGGTTCTGTCAAACAACGGATCGTCGCTACGGCGATAGCGGAGGGTTCACATGCAACTCGGAATGATCGGCCTCGGCCGGATGGGCGGCAACATCGTGCGGCGGCTGATGAAAAACGGCCATAGCTGCGTCGTTTATGACAAGAGCACCGACACGGTGCGCGAATTGGCCGGCGAGGGCGCCAAGCCCAGCCGCGACCTCGCTGACTTTGTGCATCAGCTGGCAGCACCCCGGGCGGTCTGGGTCATGCTGCCGGCCGGCAAGATCACCGACGAGACGGTCGACGATCTCAACGGTCTGCTGTCGTCGGGCGACATCGTCATCGACGGCGGCAACTCGTTTTATCACGACGATATCCGCCATGCCGAATTGCTGAAGCCCAAGGGCATCCGCTTTGTCGATGTCGGCACCAGCGGCGGGGTCTGGGGCTTCGAGCGCGGCTATTGCATGATGATCGGCGGCGACAAGGAGGTGGTCGACCATCTCGACCCGATCTTCAAGACGCTCGCCCCCGGCCGCGGCAATATCGACCGCACACCCGGCCGCGAGCACCGCAACCCGCGTGCCGAGGAAGGCTATCTCCATTGCGGGCCCGTCGGCGCCGGGCATTTTGTCAAGATGGTGCATAACGGCATCGAGTACGGCGTCATGCAGGCTTATGCCGAGGGCTTCGACATTTTGCGCAACGTCAGCTCGCCGGCGGTCCCGGAAAACCGGCGCTATAGCCTCGAATTGCCCGACATCGCCGAGGTGTGGCGGCGCGGCAGCGTGATCTCGTCATGGCTCCTCGACCTGACCGCGATCGCGCTGGCCCAGGACGCCGAGCTTTCCGAATTCACCGGCGAGGTCGCCGATTCCGGCGAGGGCCGCTGGACCATCCAAGCCGCGATCGAGGAAGCGGTCCCGGCCGAGGTCTTGTCGTCGGCGCTCTACACCCGCTTCCGCTCGCGCCAGGCCCATACCTTCGCCGAGCGCATCCTGTCGGCGATGCGCCACGAGTTCGGCGGCCACCAGGAGCCGGGCACGATGGTCGGGGGCTGAGCCATGGACGCGCGGCCCGGCGGCGAGACGGCGGCCCCGGCGCAGCGGGCGCAAAAAGCGCCGCCCTGCGCGATCGTCATTTTCGGCGCCGGCGGCGATTTGACCAAGCGCCTCCTGATGCCGGCCATCTACAACCTCGCCAAGGCGAAGCTGCTGCCGGACAATTTCGCGCTGATCGCCGCCGACCGCACGCCAAAGCCGGCCGAAGCGTTTCGCGACTATCTGGCGGAGGGGGTCAGGAGCTTTATCTCCGACACCGCCTCGGGCGGCGAGACCGAGCCGTTCGACGCGGCGGCGTGGGAGTTCGTCGCCAGCCGCATCACTCATTTCGCCGGCGATTTCACCACGCCCGAGACCTATCACCGGCTGTCCGACCTGCTCGACCAGACGAAGGACAAGTCGCAGACCGGCGGCAATGTCGTGTTTTACCTCGCTGTCGCCGCCCAATTGTTCGGCACCATCGTCGAGCAGCTCGGCACTGCCGGGCTCACTCAGGAAAAAGACGGCGCCTGGCGGCGCGTGGTCATCGAAAAGCCGTTCGGCAGCGACCTCGCTTCGGCCAAGGCATTGAACGCACGCATCCTTAAAGTCTTGGACGAGCCGCAGATCTTCCGCATGGATCATTTCCTCGGCAAGGAGACGGTCCAGAACATCATGGTATTGCGCTTTGCCAACGGCATCTTCGAGCCCCTGTGGAGCCGCGACCACATCGACCATGTCCAGATCACCGTGGCCGAAACCGTCGGGGTCGAGCGCCGCGCCAAATTTTACGAGGCGACCGGCGCCTTGCGCGACATGGTGCCGAACCACGTCTTCCAGCTCGTCAGCATGACCGCGATGGAGCCGCCGAACTCGTTCGACGCCGACGCGGTGCGCACCGAAAAGCACAAGGTGCTTGAAGCCATTCGTCCGCTCGACGGCGACGAGGTGCGCCGCGCCGCCGTGCGCGGGCAATATGGCGCCGGATCGATCGCCAGGGCGGCGGCCGCGGCCTATCGCAACGAGCCCGGCGTAGCGCCGGACAGCATGACCGAAACCTATATCGCGATGCAGCTCAGCATCGATAATTGGCGTTGGGCTGGCGTGCCGTTCTATCTGCGCACCGGCAAGCGGATGGCGCGGCGCACCACCGAGATCGCCATCCAGTTCAAGCAGGCGCCGTTCGCGCTGTTCCGCGATACCCCGGTCGACATTCTGACCCCGAACACGCTGATCTTGCAGATCCAGCCCGACGAGGGCGTCTCGCTGCAATTCGGCGCCAAGATCCCGGGGCCGGCGATCTCGCTCGGCGGGGTCAAGATGGATTTTCGCTACAAGGACTATTTCAACATCGAGCCGAGCACCGGCTACGAGACGCTGGTCTACGATTTCATGACCGGCGACGCGACCTTGTTCAACCGCGCCGATGGGGTCGAGGCCGGCTGGGAGGTGGTGCAGCCGATCCTCGATCTGTGGGGCAGCGATAAGGGGGTGCCGCTCGAAAGCTACGCCGCGGGCAGCGCCGGGCCGGAGGCGGCCGACAACCTGCTGTGGCGCAGCGGCCGGCAGTGGCGGCCGATCTCGTGAGCGCCTGTAAACGATTTCCCGTGACAACTTTCCTTCGTCGCTTTCCCGGCGGAAGCCGGGACCCATTTCTCCAACACTCGGAATGTATGTTAAATAGCAATGGCTTATAACCTATCGACGTCCGATGCCGCGGAAACGTGGACCCCGGCTTTCGCCGGGGAAGCGAGTAAAACAGGCAGCGGCAGGATACATTCACACGCTCTGAGGAGCCGATGACCCGCCCCGTCATCGTCGCCCCGTCGATCCTGTCGGCCGATTTCGGCCGGCTCGCCGACGAGGTGCGCGCCGCCGACGAGGCGGGTGCCGACTGGATTCATGTCGATGTCATGGACGGCCGGTTTGTGCCGAACATCACGATCGGGCCGGTCGTCGTCGAGGCGTTGCGCCGGGCGACCAAAAAGCCGGTCGATGTGCATCTGATGATCGTCGAGCCCGAGCGCTATCTCGACGATTTCGCCAAGGCCGGCGCCGATCATCTCTTGGTGCATTGCGAGCCGGCGGCGACGATCCATCTGCACCGCACGCTCGCGCAGATCCGCGAGCTCGGCAAGGTTGCGGGCGTCGTGCTGAACCCGGCAACGCCGCTCGTCATGATCGAGCATGTCTTGCATTTGTGTGGCGTCGTGCTGGTCATGACCGTCAATCCGGGCTTTGGCGGGCAAACGTTTCTGCCCGAGATGCTGGCGAAAATCCGCGCGCTGCGGCAGCTCTGCGACGAGCGCCAGCTCGACCCGGTGATCGAGGTCGATGGCGGTCTCTCCGGCAAAAATGCGTGGCAGGCCCTCGAGGCCGGGGCCAACGCGATCGTCGCCGGCACCGCCGTCTTTCACGCGCCGGACTATCAGGCTGCGATCGCTGCGATCCGCCATTCCGCGCCACCTCGATCGTAGGAGCGCCCATGCCGCAGACCCAAACCCGCATCGAAGCCGTGGCCGACGCCGAGGCGCTGGCGCAAGCGGCGGCGCGCTGGATCACCGGGCTCGCCGACACGCAAACCGGCCGGTTTTCGATCTGCCTCTCGGGCGGCTCGACCCCGCGCCGGCTCTATCGGCTGCTGGCGGCGGCACCCTATCGTGACGCCCTGCCCTGGGACCGGGTCCATTGGTTCTGGGGTGACGAGCGCTGTGTGCCGTGGGACCATCCCGACAGCAATTATCGAATGGCGCGAGAGGCGATGCTGGCGCATTCGCCGGCACCGGCGCAGAACATCCATCCGATCGAGACGACGGGAACGCCGGCCGATGGCGCGCAAGCCTACGAGCGGACCTTGAAGGCTTATTACGGCGCCGACGCGCTCGATCCGGCGCGCCAGCTGTTCGACGTGATGCTGCTGGGCCTCGGCCCGGACGGCCACACCGCCTCGCTCTTTCCCGGCAACGATGTCCTCGACGAGAGGCGCCGCTGGGCCGCCGAGGTGATCGGCGCCCGAGAGGAAGCGCGCATCACGCTCACTTATCCGGTGCTCGAAAGCAGCCGGCATGCGGCGTTTCTGGTGGCGGGCGCCGACAAGCGCGAGATGCTGGCCCGCGCGCTCGCCGGCGACCGGGCCTTGCCGGCCGCGCGTTTCCACCCGGAGGGCGAGCTCGTCTGGTTCGCCGATCTGGCGGCGCGATCGGCCGCATGATCCTCGATCGCGACCGGCTGAAACGGGCGGCGGCGCTGCGTGCGATCGAAGAGGTCGAGGACGGCATGATCCTCGGCCTCGGCACCGGGTCGACCGCCGCCTTTGTCGTCGAGGGGCTGGCGGCGCGCGTCCAAAAGGGGCTCAAGATCGTCGGCATCCCGACCTCCGAGCGCACCGCGGCGCAGGCGCGCCGGCTCGGCGTTCCGGTCGCGACCTTTGCCGAATACCAGAAGATCGACCTGACGATCGACGGCGCCGACGAGGTCGAGCTCGGCCCGTTGAACCTGATCAAGGGCCTGGGCGGTGCCTTGCTGCGCGAAAAGATCGTCGCCGCGGCGAGCCGGCGCCTCGTCATCGTGGTCGACCAGGAAAAGCTGGTCGAACGGCTCGGCGAGCACACTCCGGTGCCGGTCGAGGTGACGCCGTTCGGCTGGCAGGCGACGGCCGATGCGCTCGCGGCACTCGGCTCGGTCCCGGAGCGGCGCTACGCCGTCGGCGAGCAGCCCTTTCTCACCGATGGCGGCAATTTTATTCTCGATTGCCGGTTTGGGCCGATCGCCGACCCGGCGCTGGTCGAAGAGCACATCGCGATGACCGTGGGTGCCGTCGAAAGCGGGCTCTTTGTCGGCCGCGCCTCGATCGTCGTCGTCGCCTCGGCGAGCGGCGTCGAGGTGTTGACCCCGCCCCCGAGGAAGGCCCAACCCCCGAAGAAGGCCCCACCCCAGAGGAAGGCCCTATGAGCAAATATTCGCTCGTCGTCACCGATGTCGACGGGACCCTGGTCAAGACCGACAAATCGCTGACCCCGCGCGCCATCGCCGCGGTCGGGCGGCTGCACGAGCGCGGCATCGCCTTTTCGATTTGCAGCAGCCGGCCGCCTTTTGGCCAGCGCATGCTGATCGGGCCGCTGCAATTGAAATTGCCCTTCGGCGGCTATAATGGCGGCTCGATCGTCAACCCGGATCTGAGCCCGGTCGAGCAGAAATTTTTGTCGCCCTCGGCGGCGCGCGATGCCGTTGCCATGTTCGAAGAGCACGGCGTCACCAGCATCTGGGTATTTACCGGCGGCGAGTGGCTGATCCGCGACGCGTCCGGCGACCATGTCGACCTCGAGATCCACACGATCCGGACGCCGCCGAGCGTGGTCCCGAGCTTTGACGGGCGCCTCGACCAAGTGTCGAAGATCGTCGGCGCCAGCAAGCAGCACGACCGGATCGGCGCATGCGTCACTGCCGGGCAAGCATCGCTCGCCGGCCGTGCCACGGTGGCCCGCTCGCAAGCCTATTATTGCGACATCACCCCGCCCGGCATCGATAAAGGGCGGCTGGTCGATCTGCTGGCCGAGAGGCTCGCTGTGCCGCATGGCGAGATCGCCGTGCTCGGCGACATGGGCAACGACGTGCAGATGTTTGCCCGCGCCGGTTTTGCGATCGCCATGGGCAACGCCACACCGGAGGTCAAGGCGCTGGCCCAGGCGGTCACATCATCAAACGACGAGGACGGCTTCGCCGCCGCGATCGAGCGCTACATCCTCAAGGACTGAATCCTCAAGGACGGACAGAGGCCGCCCGCTCGGACGGCCTCGGTCGGATCAATTGACGGGGCCGCCCGCTCGGACGGCCCCGGTCGCATCCGATCCGGCTCAGCGGCCGGCGTTGCTGTTGTAGCGATAGCGATGCGGCGGCGACGACGACCCGGCCATCGGCTCGCCCTGGCTAAAGCTCGCCAGACAGCTCGCATGCAATTGCGGATCGGTGATCGGCCCGCATTCCTTGCGCATCCGCGCTTGGCGGAAGCCCGGGCTGGTTTCGACCAGCCGGTCGTAATGTTGGCTCTGGATCACGTTCTGCCGCGCCGACCAGCCACCCGACCCATCGCCGCCGCTGGCCTGCGGGCCGTTTGTCACCAGCTCGTCACCGGTCTGCGGCTGCATCTGCGCTTGCGCCGCAGGGACCGCCGCGACCGCCGTCAGGCAGCCCGCGGCGAAAGCCAAGCTCGCCAAAGTCGTCCGCATCATGACCTCTGCCTCCTCGAAAACTCATGGTCATGCCGGCAAACAAAGCGGCGCCGCCATCGTTCCCGCCGCGATGCGGTGGCAAAAGACGGGCATCGCCCCGGCCACTCCCGTTTGCTCGGGCACTCTGCGTCCCCCGTTGCCAGGGTGCCGCCTTAGGCCCGCCCCGCGAAAGCGGCGGCCGAGCGCTTTTATCGAGACCAGCTTGCGCGAGTGTTCTCGGCCGCGACACTTAGCCAGTGGATAGCATCTGACGGATGTGACCCAACTCTACCCGCCATACCGGCGAAGGCCGGTACCCATGGCAGAGATGGATCCCGGCCTTCCCCACGGAACTAAGTCCGTGGGCTGACGGCCCACGGGAAGGCAAGAACGGAGTCGAGTGTCTGGTTCCTTCCACCAGCAGGGTGCTGAAAAATGCGGCCTTCCTCTATCAGCACCCTTCGAGACGGCCCTTTGGGCGTCCTCAGAGCGTGTGAACCTATTGGCTTGGGGCTGGATCGGCGTCGTGCGCCCTTCGAGACAGCCGCTGCGCGGCTTCCTCAGAGCCTGCCCCGGCGCAGGCCGGGGATGAGGTGCTTCGTTAATATCCTCAACGGCTTACCTCATGCTGAGGAGCCCTGTGGGCGCGTCTCGAAGCACGCACGCCGTGCCCGCCGCCACAGTTTTTCACGCCTCACCAATTCATTCACAGGCCCTCAGGGTGAGGCAAGTCCTTGAAACAAAATACCTTATCCTGAGGAGCGCGCCGCAGGAGCGCGTCTCGAAGGATGCGGGACCGCTCTACTCAACCTTTTCAGCAGCCTGCTAGCTAGAGGTCGGCGTAGGTATGGGTTTCGGCGCGGGCGCCGGGGTGGGTGACAGCACCCTTTTCGGCGTCGCCCACGGTTTGCGAATAGCGCCACAGGCAGCCCGATTGATAGTCGTGGCGCCGCGCCGCCCAGGCCCGCCGGCGCTCGGCGAATTCGGCGTCGCTCAACGCCGCGTCGATGGTGCCGGCGGCGGCGTCGATCGTGATCCGGTCGCCGTCGCGCAAGAGCCCGATCGGGCCGCCGACCGCGGCTTCCGGCCCGACATGGCCGACGCAAAAGCCGTGTGTGGCGCCGGAGAACCGGCCGTCGGTGATCAGCGCCACCTTTTCGCCGACCCCTTGGCCGTAAAGGGCCGCGGTCGTCGACAGCATCTCGCGCATCCCCGGCCCGCCGCGCGGCCCCTCGTAGCGGATGACGATGATGTCGCCTTCCTTGTAGGCGCGGCGCTCGACCGCGGCGAAGGCGTCCTCCTCGCAATCGAAGCACAGCGCGGTCCCGGCAAAGCGCAAATTGGTCATGCCGGCGACTTTGACGATCGCTCCTTGCGGCGCCAGATTGCCGGTCAGCACGACAAGCCCGCCGGTCGGCGCCAATGGCCGGGAAGTCGGCCGCACCACGTCCTGGTTCGTCGGAAAGCGGACATCCCGCAAATTCTCGGCGATGGTCCTGCCGGTCACGGTCAAGCAGTCGCCGTGCAGATAGCCGCCCTCGAGCAACGCCTTCATCAGCACCGGCACCCCGCCGATATCGTGCAAATCCTTCATCACATAGCGGCCGCCCGGCTTTAAATCGCCGATATAGGGGGTGCGCTTTGAGATCGCGCCAAAGGCGTGCAGGTCGAAGTCGATGCCGGCCTCGCTGGCGATCGCCGGGATATGCAAGCCGCCATTGGTCGAGCCGCCGGCCGCGGCGACGACAGTCGCTGCATTTTCGATCGCCTCGCGGGTCACGATGTCGCGCGGTCGGATATTGCGGCGCAACAGCTCCATCACCGCCTGGCCGGAGGCTTCGGCATAGGCATCGCGCGAGTTGTACGGGGCGGGCGCACCGGCCGAGCCGGGGAGTGCGAGGCCCAAGGCCTCCGACACGCAAGCCATCGTGTTGGCGGTGAAGAGGCCGCCGCAGGAGCCGGCCGACGGGCAGGCGACGCATTCGAGCTCGTGCAATTCCTCGTCGGTGAGATTGCCGACATTGTGCGCGCCGACGCCCTCGAACACGTCGCCGATGGTCACGTCCTTGCCCTTGAACCGGCCCGGCAGGATCGAGCCGCCATACATGAAGACCGCCGGCACGTTGAGGCGCAGCATCGCCATCATCATGCCCGGTAGCGACTTGTCGCAGCCGGCGAGCCCGACGAGCGCGTCGTAGCAATGGCCGCGCATCGACAATTCGACCGAGTTGGCGATGACCTCGCGGCTGACGAGCGAGGATTTCATCCCCTCATGGCCCATCGCGATGCCGTCGGTCACGGTGATCGTGGTGAATTCGCGCGGCGTGCCGCCGGTGGCGGCGACCCCCTTCTTCGCCGCCTGCGCCTGGCGGGCGAGCGAGATGTTGCATGGGGCGGATTCGTTCCAGGTGGTGGCGACGCCGACCAAAGGCTGGGCGATCTGCTCGTCGGTCAGGCCCATTGCATAAAGAAACGCGCGGTGCGGCGCCCGCTCCGGCCCGACCGTCACATGCCGGCTCGGCAGCCGCGATTTGTCGATGGCGGGGCGGCGAACGTCGTCAGGCATGGCAAGAGCTCCGGTCGGCGGCGGTTGGGGCGGCACCGTAACGCCGCCGCCGGGTGCGATCAATGCTGCGGGGCGCGCGCTCAGCCCCAGCGGGGCTGCTCGCCGAGGTCGATGCCGAGCGCGGTCTTGGCGACGATCTCATGGGTGAGAAAGGTGTTGGCCGGGTGAAAGCGGCCGCAGCGCGCATCGCGGAAGAGCCGCTCCAATTCGTTCTTGCGGAACATGCCGGCGCCGCCCGAGACCTCCATCGCCCGGTCGACGATCCGCCAGCACGCCTCGACCGCGTGATATTTGGCCGAGACGATTTTCGCCGGCCAGCCATGGCCGTAATCGACACCGTTCGACCAGTCCTCGGCCACCTTGTCGAGATGCGGGCCGATCGGGTCGTAGGCCAGCATCATCTCGGCCACCATGTGCTGGATCTCAGGGTGATAGGCCATCGAGCGCGTCACCCCGAGCGAGGCTTTGCCCTTGATTCCCGGCAAAGCAAGATCGATCGCCCGCTGTGCCACTCCGCAATAGGTGTTGGCGAAGCCGAGCAATGCCCAGGCGAAGACGGCGACGATATAGTTGTCGGCGCCGCCGGCCGGCAGAATGCGGGCCACGTATTTGTCGGGGACAAAGGCGCCTTCGAGCAGCGTGTCGTCGCTGCGGGTCGCGCGCATCCCCATCGTGTCCCAGGTTTCGACGATGCGGTAGCCGTCATTGTCCCGCGGCATGAAGGCGTGCACGATCTTGGGCCCGCCTGCGGCGTCGGTCCACATGCCGTGCATTCCCATGCGCGTCCACACCGGCATCATGCTGCCGAACATCTTGTGCCCGGTGAAGCGGAAGCCGCCCTCGACCCGCTCGGCCTTGGTGGTCGAGAGCAGCACCGGCAGGTCGTTGCCCCGCTCGGAGTGGCCGGCGTTGAAGATCTCGCCTGCCATGGCTTCGCGTAGCAGCCATTCGAGCGAATGGTCGCCCTGCCGCCACAGATCGGCGGCAACTCCGAGCCAGTAGACGTGCATGTTGACGCCGAGCGCCGTCGCCGGCGCGTGATAGCCGAGCCGCCGCTGCTCGCGGCAGACCTGGGCGAGCGTAAAACCGGCGCCGCCCAATTCCTTCGGCACCGGCAGCGTCAGATAGCCGGCATCCTTCAGATCGTCGAAATCTTCCTGAAAAAACCGGTTCTCGCGGTCGTAAGCGGCGCCCCGTTTGGCAAAGCGCTGCAGCAGCGCCTCGGACAGGATGTGCTCACCCATTGTCGCCTCCCGAAAGATCGGCGCGGCCCCTGCCGTGCCCATTGCCGATCTTACGGACCCGCCAAATCCGATAAATCGTCAGAACCGACGACCCTCATTCCACGTCAGGCCTGTCCCCGCCTCACCAGAAATAATGAGGCCGATTTGACCTTCTCCGCCCCCTGAAGGGCGGAGAGGGAAAATAGTCACGACGTGAGGCCGTGGCGCATGGCGTAGGCGGCGGCTTCGGTGCGGTTGGCGCAGCCGGTCTTGGCGAGGATGTTGCGGACGTGGGTGGCGACGGTGTTGAGGCTGATTGAGAGCACGAGGGCGATGTCGGCGTTGCTGCGGCCGATCGCAACGAGGCGCAGCACCTCGGCTTCGCGCTGGGTCAGCTCGTCGGGAGCGGCGACGGCGGACAATTTGTCGAGGCGGCGGCGGGCGCGCTCCTCGATCGCGCGCATGCCGATCTCGCGCGCGCTCTCCAGGCACGACCGCAGCAACGCAACGGCACGGTCGCGATCGCCGGGCTCGGCTCGCGCGAGCAGCATCGCCGCGTAATCATACTGGGTGTGGGTGGTGGGCAGGCGCGCGCCGATCCGCCCGTTCATCGCCAACGCTTCTTCGAAATGGCGTTCCGCATCGGACCACCGGCCCATCGCGGCGCAGAGCAGCCCGAGATAACGATCGGCCGAACCGCAGCTGACAATGGCCCCGCCCAAAACGATATTGCGGCCGGCATAGGGGGCGAGCAGCGGGTAGAGGATCGCCGCCCGCGCGGCGTCGCCGAGCGCCCCGCAGACCTCGCTCAGATAGACCATGCAAAACAGCCAGCGCCCGTCTTGGGGCAGGTCCTTGAAATCCCGCGCCGCCAATGCCTCGAATTCACGGCGCGCGTCCTCGGTCTGGCCCATCTCCAGGTAGAGCACGGCCAGGCCGGGACGCCAGACGGCGCTTGCTGCCTGCTCGCGCAGGAATGTCGCGACGACCGGCGCCAACTCGGCAAGCCGCCCCTGCGCGTGGCGCAACGCGAATATCTGGACGCCGAGCTGCTCTCTCTGTCCGGTTGGGCTGCGCCGTAGCTGCGCCATGATCTGGAGATAGTTGCGTTCGGCGTGGTCGAGCCGGCCGCGCAGCATGGCCAGCATCGCCTCATAGCTGAGGACGGCGTTCGAATAGGTAGGCTGGCGGATGCGTTGATCGATGCGCTTCAATGCCTCGATCTCGGCATCGGCGGCGTCGATGTCGCCGAGCGCGAGACAAAAGGCCAGCTGCAACGTGTGTGCGATCGAGGCGGCTTCGAGATTGCCTGACGCATTGGCCGCGGCCAGCAATTCGCCCGCGTAATCGAGGCCTTCCTTGCTCTGGTCCGGGCCCCAGATGAAATCGGAGAGATAGAACAGGTTGCTTGCCAAAACCGCGGGGTCGCCAAGCTCGCGCGCCAGCGCGACCGCGCGGGCGCCCTGAACCTTGGCCTTCTGTTCCCCTTCGGAATAGAGCAGCGCCCGCGTCAGCGCCCCCTCCACCTGCACCCGCGTCGCGGTGCCGTTGGCGGGAAGCGCGCGCAATGCCCGCTCCAGGAGATCCTTTGACAATTGCACATCGACAAAGGACGAGGAGCGCCACATCACCAGCTCAAAGGCCAGCGCCGCGCGCGCCAGGATTTCGGCGAGCCCCAGCACCTCCGCGGCATCGGCCGCTTCGAGCAGCGCCGCCTTGGCGCGCGGGAAATCGCCGGATTTGCGCTGCGTCTCGCCCAATTCCAAGAGGAGACGGCAGCGCCGGGCCTGGTCTCCTCCGCTGCGCCGCTCGTGAGCGTCGAGTGCGGCTTCGAAAAACCGCGCCGCGTCCTCGAATGCCAGCAATGCGTCGGCGCGGCGGCCCGCCCGCACCGCGTAATCGATCGCCCGTTCGCTGTCCGCGTCATTGCCCGACGCCTGGAAATGGCGAGCGAGCTCGGGCAGGTGCGGATCGAGGTCCGCGCGGTGCACCGCCTCGATCGCGTTGCCGACGGCGCGGTGGAATTGCCGCCGCCGGGCGATGCGCAATTCGTCGTAAAGGGTCATCCGAATGAGGTTGTGGGTGAACTGATAGCGCCCGCCTGCCGTCTCCTCGACGATGTGCGCGGCCATCGCCTCGTCCAATGCTTCGAGCAGCATGTCCTCACCAAGCGGTGCGGCAGCGCGCGCCAGCACCTCCCAGGCAAAATCGCGACCGATCACCGACGCGAGCGTCAGCACCTCGTTGCAGCCGGCGGAGAGGAAATTGAGCCGCCGGCCGATCACCTCGGTCACCCCTTCGGGGAGGCGGATCGTCGGCGGCAAGGCGTCGTCCGCGGCCTCCAGCCCCGCCCTGAGCACGCCGCGCTGTTCGAGAAAGCGCACGATCTCGCGCAGGAACAGCGGATTGCCCTCGGTTTGGCCGCGCAGCGCCTGGGCCAGCCCGGAGGGGGCTGTGCTCCCGGCGCTGGCCACAAAAGCCTGCACCTCCTCGGCGCTCAGCCCGGCGAGGTTGATCCGCGCGAAATGCCGCACCCGCTGCAGTCCGCCCAGAGCGTTCGACAGCGGGTGCTGACGCGACAGCTCGTTCGCCCGGTAAGTCCCGACCAGCAGCAAGCGCGCGGCGGCGAGCTCGGGTGCGAGAAATTCGAGGAGGCGCAGCGATGGCGCATCGGCCCAGTGCAGATCATCGAGCACGATCAGCAGGGTGCGCCGCCGGCACAGGCTCGTCAGCAGCCGCCGGATCGAGTCGAACATGCGGAAGCGCGCCTCGGCCGGGTCTCCCAGCGGGGCCGACGCCCCCAGCCCCGGCACGAGATCGCGGATCTCCGGCACGATATCGGCGATGTCGCCGGCCGCGGCACCCAATTCGGCAAGAACCTCGGAGCCGGCTTCGCCGAGCGCAGCGCGGATGACCTGGACCCAGGGCCAGTAGGACGGCGCTCCGGATTCTTCATGGCAGCGGCCCCACAGCACTGCCGCCTCGCGCGCCACCGCATGACCCGCCAATTCCTGCGCGGTCCGCGTCTTGCCGATGCCCGCCTCGCCGGCGAGCATGACGATGCGCCCATGCCCGGCGCACGCCGCCTCGAACGCGCCGTGCAGCGCCTCCAGCTCGCGCAGCCTCCCGACAAACCGGTCGCGAGGCGCGTCCGCCGCCGCCGGACGGGGCCCCTCGAAATCGGCGTGCGCTTCGCGCCGGGCGGCGCCATGCCCGGCAATGGGAACGCGAAAGACGTGCACCGGCCGAGCGATGTTCTTGACCCGCTGCTCGCCCGCGTCCTCGAAGGCGATGTCGAGCTTGTCGCGGACCTGCTCGCGCACCACCCGGCTGACGCAGATGTCGCCGGGCGCGGCCAAGGCTTCGAGGCGGGCGGCGATGTTGACCCCGTCGCCGTAGATGTCGCCCTCGTCGAGGATCACGTCGCCCAAATTGATGCCGATCCGGAACTCGATGCGCTTTTCGGCCGCCAGCTCGACGTTGCGCTCGGCGATCGCTCGCTGCAATTCGACGGCGCAGCGCACCGCATCGACGACGCTCGGAAATTCGACGAGAAGCCCGTCGCCGGTCGTTTTGACGATGCGGCCCCTGTGCTCTTCGACCTTTGGCGTCCCACACTATCGCGCCGGATCGCTTTTACCGCGGCAAGGGTGCCTTCCTCGTCGGCCCCCATCAGCCGCGAGTAGCCGGCAATGTCCGCCGCCAATATCGCGGCGAGGCGGCGCGTGGCGGTCATCGGCGGTGCGGCCCATCCTGGTCAGCTTGCGTTCAGGATATCATAAGCTTCCGTCTTGCCTGCGGCATCGTTTCATTCGATGTTGAGGCCAGCCTGTGCGGAGCGGAGGAGTCGGCGATGCCGCTGTTTTTGATTGAGCGAAATTTTGCCGAGGTGGTGCAGAGCGATCCCGAAACGATGGCCGCCATCAAGGAGGTCAACGACGAGATCGGGATTCAGTGGCTGTTCTCGTTTTTGAGCGCCGACAAGAAAAAGACCTATTGTCTTTACGAGGCGCCGAACCCCGAGGCGATCCGCGCCGCGGCCCGGCGGCTCGGCGTCCCCGCCGACACGATCGTCGAGGTCGGCGAAATCGGCCCCTATGCGACGATGATCGCGCCGCTCTACGGGGCGGCGGCGAGGGCGACCGCGGCCCGGCTAGAAGGCGGCGGCCACCGCCGGCAGACCGAAGCACACGATCGCCACGGCGAGCGAGACGAGCCACGCGCCGATCACGTCGCGGACCCCCAATGCGGGCGCATTCGACCGCTCGGGCATGGCTCGCCGCCAATCCCGGCCTACGACGATTTGCCGGCGGGCCTGACGATGATCCTGCCGACCATCATCGGATGGATCGTGCAGAAATAGGTGAATTCGCCGGGGCTGGTAAAAGTATAGGAAAAGCTGTCGCCGGTATCGAGCCCGGCCGAGCGGAAGACGCGGCCCTTGTCGGTGACGGTGTGCGGGTTGCTGTCGCCGTTTTCCCAGGTGACCGTGGTGCCGGTGGCGACCGTCAGCGTATCGGGCACAAAATGCATGTTCTTGATCTCGACCGCGGCCGGGCTCGCCGCGGTTTGCTGGACCGCCGCGCCGGCGAAACCGAATGACGGCGCTGTTGCGAGCAACATTGAAAACAAGAGGGTCTTCGACATTGTGGATCCTTTTGCGACGCAGTTTCCCGTGCATGGCCGGACTTGATCCGGCCATTCACGTCTTGGCGCCGCGGTGGTTTCGGGGATGCCCGGATCAAGTCCGATCAAGTCCGGGCATGACGAAAGTTAGGGTTGCGGTGCTCCGACCTCAGATCAGGCGGCGAGCGGGCTGTCGGTCAGCGCCGGGGCGCTTTTGCTGCGCACATAATCGACGGTCCTGACCCCGAGATATTTGCGCAGCTCGCCGGCCGGCACCTCTTTCATCGGGCCGGGGGCCGGGGCGGTGCCCGGTGCCGGCTGCGGAAACGCGGTCGAGGCGGCGGTGTGAAAGGTGACGTTGCCTTCGACCTTTTGGATGATCTGGTGGATGTGGCCGTTCAGCACGGTCACCGAGCCAAAACGCTTCAAATAGCCGAGCGCCCTGCCGGCATCGGCCGTGCCCCAGCCCCATTGCTCGTAGATCGTCCATAGCGGCAGGTGCGCCAGAACGACGATCGGGGTGCTCGCCGAGCGGCCGGCGACGTCCTTTTCGAGCCATTCGAGCTGGTCGTCGCCCAAGACAGCGAGCCCCGCAGATTTGAACCCCGGCTGGAAATTGAAAACGTTGATCAGTGCGATGAAATGCACGCCCGCCGCATCGAAGCTGTACCAGCCCTTGCCTTGCGTATTTTTGCCGTAGCGCGCGAGATAGGCCTTGCCGTTGTCGGCATCGGCGACGTCGTGCTCACCCGGGATGTGAAAGACATCCTTGCCCGCAGCCTTGATCACCTGGTCGGCCGTGTCCCATTGCGCGTCCTTCGAGAGATGGCTGATATCGCCGGTATGCACCAGAAAGGCGGGCTGGACCGGCATCGCCTTGATCTTGGCGACCGCCTCGCCGAGGGTGGCGGCCGGGTCGGGGTTGGGCGGCAGGTGAAAGCCGATATGGCTGTCGCTGATCTGGACAAAGAGGAGGCCCTTTTGCGGCGCCTCGGCCGCGGCGGCCGAGCCGAGGAGCCCGAGCGTGCGCGGCACCCCGCCGCTCAAGCCCCAGACGACCCCGGTGCCGCCCCAGCTCATGCACTTCAAGAGGCCGCGGCGGTTGATGCCCGCAGCGCGCCCCGGCTTTGCTTCGTTGTGATCGGCCATTGCTCTCTCCTCGATGGCGTGGTGGTTCGCGCCGATCCAGACCGCATCCGCCGGCGGTTTATTCCCCGGCCGGCACCGACCCGAAGGGAATCGCAATTCCGCTTGCACGGCGGCGACAGCGCGCGGAATCTGACCTCTGTTCGAGAGGCAGGAGAAGGCGATGCGGTATCCGGCATGGCTTGCGGCGGCGTTCGTGCTGGGCGCCTGCTCGTCGGGGTCGAGCCATTCGGCCACATTGGTGCTGAACGATCCCTCTTGGGACCGGATCAACGTCCAGGCCGTGATCACGACCAATCCCGATTGCAGCAGCCGCGAGCAGGGCTATGTCACGACCAAGGAATTTACGATGACCAAGGGGCATAACCGCCAGATCGTGGCCCCCAACGCCGAGATCATCTGCTGGCGGCACGACGCGAACCCGAACAGCCCGTCGCCCGGCAACTGGTCGGACTGGAGCAAGGCCACCCTGTTTCCCGGCCAGAACGCCGAAACCGATCTCTAAGCCTGGTCGGCAGCGACAAAGGCATCGGCGGCTGCGCATCGATCGGGTTAGCATCGCGCGAATATCAACCTGCGGAGACATCGATGGCGCAGCACCACACCTTGCGGGCCGGTCCGGAGACCTGTCATTGGGGCTTTTTCGACGCGGCGCTGAAACCGGTGCTGCGGGTCGCCTCGGGCGACACCGTGACGCTCGACAGCGTCTCGGGCGGCCCCGACATCCTGCCGCAGGACAGCCGCTTCGAGGTTCTGCCGGAGCATCTGGCGATCCATCGCGCGATCGAGCCGCGCCTCGGCGCGCATATCCTGACCGGGCCGATCGCGGTCGAGGGGGCGCAGCCCGGCGACGTGCTCGAAATCGAGATCCTGTCGATCGACCCGCGGCAGAATTGGGGCTACACCCGCATCCGCCCGCTGTCAGGCACGCTTCCCGGAGGATTTCCCGATCCGCAAAACCTGGCATACCGCGATCGACCGCCAGCGCGGGATGGCGACCGTGCCGTGGGGCGCGGAAATCGAATTGGCGCCGTTTTTCGGCGTGATGGGCGTGGCGCCGCCGCCGGTCTACGGTGCGGTCACCTCGATCGTGCCGCGCGAGTTCGGCGGCAACATGGATTTGAAGGAGCTGGTCGCCGGCACCACACTCTATCTGCCGGTCTGGGCGCCGGGCGCCTTGTTCTCGGCGGGTGACGGCCATGGCGTGCAGGGCGACGGCGAAGTTTGCGTGACCGCGCTCGAAACGGCGCTGACCGGCACCTTCCGCCTGATTTTGCGCAAGGACATGAAGATCGACCTGCCGCGCGCCGAGACGCCCTCGCACCATGTCACGATGGGCTTTAACGAAGACCTCGACGATGCCGCCAAGACAGCGCTGCGCCAGATGATCGTCCTGGTCGGCGAGCGGCTCGGCCTCGCACCCGAAGACGCCTATATGTTTTGCAGCCTCGCCGTCGATATGCGCGTGACCCAGCTCGTCGACGGCAACAAGGGCATCCACGCGATGCTGCCGAAACGCTACGCCGGCGCCGCCAATTGATTGCGGAAATTGGGCCGAATTAGCCGGCCGAATTAGACAGCAAGCGGCGGATAGAGGGGGACCGCCCGCTTCTCCATATTGGCCCTATTGCTGATCGAGAGGAGCGCAAGATGCTGGATTTCGAGGAGTGCTGGGCGGCGCTGGAAAATCGCGACGCGGGCGCGGCCGGCCGGTTTTTCTATGGGGTCAAGACGACCGGCGTCTTTTGCCGGCCGGGCTGCACCTCGCGCCTGCCGTTGCGCAAGAACACCCTGTTCTTTGCGACGACGGCCGAGGCCGAGGCGGCCGGGCTGCGGCCGTGCAAGCGCTGCCGCCCGCTCGACCCCTCGATGGCCTCGCGCCATCTCGCCGCGATCGAAAAGGCGTGCGCGCTGATCCGGGCGAGCGAGGCGATCCCGACCCTCGGCCAATTGGCCGACACCGCGGGGCTCAGCCGCTATCACTTTCACCGCGTCTTCAAGCAGGTGACCGGCACGACACCGCGCGACTATGCCCGCACGCACCGGCTCGGCCGCCTCGCCGACAAGCTCGACGCCGGCGAAAGCGTGGCCGAGGCGATCTATGGCGCGGGCTTCGAGGCGAGCTCGCGCGCCTACGCGGCGGCACCCTCGGCCCTCGGCATGACCCCGGGCCAGCGGCGTCGCGGCGGCAGCGGGCAAAGGGTCCGCTATGTGACGGTCGAAACCCCGCTCGGCTGGGCGCTCGTTGCGGCGAGCGAGCGCGGCATCTGCATGACCGCCCTCGCCGACAACCGGGCGAGCTTGGGTGCGATGGTGCACGAGCGCTTCCCGGCGGCCGAAATCATCGCCGAGGATGCGGGTCTGGCGGCCTGGGCGCGCCGCATCGTGCAGTTCATCACCGCCCCCGGCCCGATCCCGGACCTGCCGCTCGACATCCAGGGCACCGCGTTCCAGGCGCAGGTCTGGCGCGCCTTGCAAAAAATCCCGCTCGGCAAGACCGCGACCTACAGCGAAATCGCCGCGGCGGTCGGTCGGCCCGATGCGGTGCGCGCCGTGGCGCAAGCCTGCGCCGTCAACAGCGTCGCTTTGCTGGTGCCGTGTCACCGGGTGATCCGGCGCGACGGCACGCTCGGCGGCTATCGCTGGGGGCTCGACAAGAAGCGCGAATTGCTCGCCCGCGAGCGCGCCGCGGCGGAAAAGCCGGCGCAAAAGAATGCCGCGGCCTGATGGCCCGCGCCCGCGCGCGTTGCCGCGGTCGATTGGTCTGCGGTCGCGGCCGCGCTCGACGAGCGCGGCCATGCCGTGACCCCGGCCCTGCTCGATGCCGAGGAATGCCGGGGCCTCGCCGCCCTCTATGCCGAGGATGCCGCGTTCCGCCGCCGCGTCGTCATGCAGCAGCACGCCTTTGGCCGCGGCGAATACAAATATCTGCGCTACCCGCTGCCGGCGGTCGTCGAGGAATTGCGCCGCGACGATCTATCCGCAGCTGGCACCGGTCGCCAACGAGCTGGGCCGAGCGGCTGCGCGAAGAAGCGCGCTTTCCGCCGACACTCGACGCCTATCTCGCCGATTGCCATGCGGCCGGCCAGGAGCGCCCGACCCCGCTCCTCCTCAAATACGCGGCCGGCGACTACAACTGCCTGCACCAGGACCTCTACGGGCCGCTCGTCTTCCCGTTGCAACTGACGATCCTGTTGAGCGACCCGCAATCCGATTTCACCGGCGGCGAGTTCCTCTTGGTCGAGCAGCGCCCGCGGGCGCAATCGAAGGGCGAAGTCGTGCCCCTGCGCCAGGGCGAGGCGGTGATCTTTGCGGTGCATCACCGCCCGGTCGAAGGCGCCCGCGGCCCCTACCGCGTCACCATGCGCCACGGCGTCAGCCGCCTCCACTCCGGCCGCCGCCACACCCTCGGCATCATCTTCCACGACGCCGCGTAAGCAATTCCGCGGAAGTCCCTCGTCGAGCGTCGCCTTGGTCCTTGCCGCGTCTGCAGTGGCGTTCCGGAGCCGGCGGGGAAGGCCTCTTTTGTCAAGCCCGGCGTACGGCTATTATCAGCGCATGACCAAGCTGTTGGAGCAGGCGATCGAGTTGGCAAGCGCGTTACCCTCCGATTCCCAGGACGAGATCGCGCGCGCCATCCTGCATTTGGTCGCCGGCGAGGCGGACGCAGAGCCTGTTGATGCGTCACATCTTCCGGCGGTGCTGCAAGGATTGGCGCAATCAAAGCGCCGCGAATTTGCCACCGACGCCGAAGTCGAGGCCGCCTTCCGCCGTTTCGACCGGTGAGGCTGCGGCACACGCCGCGCGCGACGCGAGATCTTGTCGAAATCGCCGAGTTTCTGTATGCGAGGAACCCAGCCGCCGCCCTTGCGGTGCGTGCCTCGATACTCCGGTCGCTGCAAACCCTGTCTCTCTTCCCGGCGATCGGTCGACGGCAAAACGTCGAAGGCGTGCGCAAGCTGGCCACGCGCCGATACCGCTATCTGATCTATTACACGATCGATCAGAGCCGTGAGGAGGTCGTAGTACTTACGATTCAGCATTCCTCGCGACGCCGCGCCTACTCGGACATCTGATCCTGATGTCGATGCGATCGTCATTGAGGGCGCGGTTCGGACATCGGGTGCATATCGCGGCCGGGTCCCGCGTCGCTTCCGGTTCACCCGTCCGCTATCTCTTTCGCCCTGAGCCGGACGTGAGGCGCCGTGCTATCCTCCAGCAGCGGCAACAGGCGCGATGATGAAGCAGGGACCCGTTGTCCACAGCGATCGGGAGATTTTGGGAGGAACGCCGGTTTTTGTCGGAACCCGCGTGCCCTTGCGCAATCTGATCGACTATCTCGAGCGAGGCGACGGGCTGGATGAATTCCTCGACGCCTTCCCGTCGGTGTCGCGCGAGCAGGCGATAGCGGCCCTGGAGGCGGCGCACGAGGCCCTGACCGCGCGTGCGTCTTCTGCTCGATGAGCAATTGCCGCGGCAATTGGCCCGCGCGCTGAGCGCACCCCCTGGTACCCGGCCGCGCGCCTGTTCCGCCAATCCGCCCGACGCGACCGGCCGTCCGTCGTCGCGGCGCTGCAACGGGCACTTCGCCACGCGTCTCGACGAAAGCTTACTGTAAGCATTTGCTCATTACCGTTGCTTGACACCGAGCAAGATTAGAAGTAGCTTTACCTTTAGTTAAGAAACGCGACGAGTTCGGTGCAAAGGGATGCTCCATTAATGTTTATGTGCGCAAGGCCGTCCCGACCAGCGGTCGGCCGACGCTGTTTTCTCCAAAGCAGCGCCCGCTTTCTCCCAGCATCATCGGATGCCGCGGTAGCATTCGAACGGCGGCCCGGCCGTCTCACCGTTGTGCAAACGCCTCCAAGCCGCGCGACGATCGCGACAACTCGGCGTTCGCCGACTAACCGCCAGTTAAGTAAACTGTCCCCGTAATTCGGGTAATTCGGGGCCGGCGGGGCGTGAACAATCTCGCTCGATCCGCTGGCGCTTGGCGCGCACAGCTTGAGTGCGAGCGAGGTCGATGTTGCCGGCAACACCAGCGCCCATTCCTCGGCGCAGCGGCTGACGATCGCCCATGCGAGCCCCAATGCGGTGACGTTTTTCGGCTCCGCCGGCGCAGACCATTTCACCGGCGGCGCCGGCGCCGATGTCTTCCGGTTTTCGGCGGCGGATCTTTCCGCGAGCGATATCGTCAAGGGCGGCGGCGGCAACGACCAGCTGCGGTTGACCAGCGCCGGCTCGATCCGGGCCGACGGCGTCAGCGGGGTCGAGACCTATGTGCTGTTCAACGGCGCGGGCAATGTCCTCAGCCTCGCCAACGCCAATTTTGCCGGCATGCTCAACGACACGATCACGGTCGATGGCGGGAATGCCGGCAACACGCTGAGCGAAGCCAGGGTGTCCGCGGCGGACAAGGCGGTGCTCACGGCGGCGCCGGGGCCGACACATTGATCGCCGGGCGCAACGCCGAGCTGAAAGGCGGCGCTGGCAAGGATGTGTTCGAATTGACCGTGGCCGGCTCGCCCACCAACCTCGATCACAACAAGATCGCGGACTTCACCCCCGGCATCGACAAAATCGCGTTCAGCGAAAAGGGCTTCGGCCTCGGCGCTGCACCCCCAGGCGGCGACCTTGTTTACCAGCAGCACCACGGCAGCTTTACCAACGCAGCGCAACGCTTTGCTTACGACACAACCAACGGCGATCTGTTCTTCGACTCGCGCGGCAGTGCCGGCGCCTCGCCTCTGGAGATCGCCACCCTCTCCCACCAGCCCACCCTCACCGCCGGCGACATCACCTTCGTCGCCTGACCACGGGCAGCAGCCTCTAACGGCGCTCGAACACCTCCTTCGCGACGAGGGCAGCGGTCATCGCGGCGGGCCAGCCGGCGTAGAAGGCGAGGTGGGTGATCAATTCGCCGAGCTCGTCGCTGGTGAGGGCGTTGTCGAGCGCGCGGCCGAGATGGCCGACCAGCTGCTTCTCGCGGCCGAGCGCCACGAGGGTCGCAACCGTGATCAGGCTGCGGTCGCGTTTGGAGAGGCCGGGGCGCTCCCAGACATCGCCATAGACGACCTTCTCGGCGAGATCGATCAGCTTTGGCGCGATCGGCCGGACCTGCTCGCGGGCCGGCGACGGGGCGGTTTGGGCCATCTTGTTCTTTCTCCCGAATGAGGGCGGATCGCCGCTAGAATAGGCCGGTCGCGGCGGAAGTCACATGGGTGGAAGAATGCGGATCGCGGTTATCGGTGTGGGCGGGATCGGCGGCCCCTACGGCGCCTCGCTCGCCAAGGCGGGGGCGGAGGTCATCTTTGTCGCGCGCGGCGCGCATCTCGCGGCGATGCGCGAGCATGGCCTGCGGGTCGAAGGCGACCGCGGCGAAACCCAGATCCGCCCGGCCCAGGCGACCGACGACATCGCGTCGATCGGCCCGGTCGATTACGTCCTCTTCTGCGTCAAGCTCTGGGATGTCGAGAGCGCCGGGGCGCAGCTCCGCCCGCTGATCGGGCCGCAGACCGCGGTCGTCGCCTTGCAGAACGGCGTCGATGCGGCCGACCGGCTCGCCCTGATCCTCGGGCCCGAGGCGGTCATGGGCGGCACCGCCTTTGTCACCGGCTCGATCGTCGCCCCCGGTATCGTGCGCCAGACCGGCGCCTATCAGGAAATGACCTTTGGCGAGCTCGACGGCCGGACGAGCGCCCGCGGCGAACGACTGCGCGAGCTGTGCAGGGCGGCCGGGTTCGAGGGCATCCTGAGCCCCGATGTGCGGGTCCCGATCTGGCAGAAATTCCTGCTCTTGGTGCCGCTCTGCGGCCTCAACGCCTTGACCCGCGTGCCGCTCGGCAAATGGCGCGCCGACCCCGATCTCTTGGCCCTGTTCGATGCGGTCTTGCACGAGACCGAGGCCGTCGGCCGGGCCGAGGGGGTGAACCTGCCGCCGGACAGCGCCGCGCGGACCGCGGCGACGATGCGCTCGATGCCCGACCATCACATGTGCTCGATGGGCAACGACCTGATGCGCGGCAACCGCCTCGAATTGCCCTGGTTCAGCGGCAAGGTCGCCGAGCTCGGGCGGCGCCACGGCATCCCGACCCCGGCCAACGCCTTTATTTATACGGCGTTGAAGCTCTACGCCGACGGCGCCCCTGCCTGAGCAGGCCGGGCCGGGCGACGATTGATCCCACCCCCTCGAATCCCGTAGTTTCCGGCGTTTCATCCGACTTGGTTCGCAATGCCCGATCGTCCGCCGCGTGTGGCGCTGTTTGTGACCTGCCTCGTCGATTTGTTTCGCCCGACGGTCGGCTTTGCCGCGGTCGAGCTGCTCGAGCGGGCGGGTTGCGTCGTCGAGGTGCCGCGCGCCCAGACCTGCTGCGGGCAGCCGGCGTATAATTCGGGCGACCGGGCCGACGCCAAGGCGATCGCACGGCAGGTGCTGGCGGCCTTTGCCGGCTACGATTATGTCGTCGCCCCCTCCGGGTCGTGCGCCGGGATGATCCGGCAGCATTACCCCGAGCTTTTCGCCGACGAGCCCGAGGTGCTGCCGCAGGCGCAGGAGCTGGCGGCGCGCAGCTGGGAGCTGGTCTCGTTTCTGGTCGATGTCTGCGGCATGAGCGCGGTTGCGGCTCGTTGGGACCGCGAGGTGACGTATCACGATGCCTGCTCGGGACTGCGCGAGCTCGGGGTCAAGGACCAGCCGCGCCGGCTGTTGGGTGCCGTCGCCGGGCTCAAATTGCGCGAATTGCCGGGGGCGGAGATTTGTTGCGGCTTTGGCGGCACGTTCTGCGTCAAATACCCCGAAATCTCGGACAAGATCGTGACCGAGAAGGCGGCCGATATCGTCGCCACCGGCGCCGAGGCGGTGCTCGCCGGCGATCTGGGTTGCCTGTTGAATATCGCCGGGCGGCTGCACCGCGACGGGCGAAAGATCGAGGTGCGGCATGTCGCCGAGGTATTGGCCGGGATGACCGGCGCGGTGCCGCCGATCGGGACCCCGCGCTAGGCCGATGCTGGCAACCAGCCGCAGCTTTGAGGCGAATGCCCGCGCCGGGCTCGCCAACGCCAATTTGCAGAGGGCACTCGGCAAGATGCAAAGCGGCGGCTTCCCGCTGCAGCGGCGCCGTGCGGTCGAGCGGCTGCCGGAATTCGAGGCGCTGCGCGAGGCCGGCCGGTCGATCAAGGACCATACCCTCGCCCATCTCGATCTTTACCTGGAGCTTTACGAGGAGCGGGTCGTCGCCTCGGGCGGCAAGGTGCATTGGGCGCGCACCCCGGCCGAGGCCTGCGCCGCAGTGCTGCAAATCTGCCGCTCGGTCGATGCCCGGATCGTGACCAAAGGGAAGTCGATGATTGCCGAGGAGATCGGCCTCAACGACTTTCTGGAGAAAAACGGCATCACCCCGGTCGAGACCGATCTCGGCGAATACATCATCCAGCTGCGTCACGAGCCGCCGAGCCATCTGATCGCGCCGGCGATCCACCTGATGAAAGAGCAGGTGGCCGAGACCTTCCGGGCCGAGCACAAGACGCTGGACCCGCAGCGGCCGCTGGCCGAGCCGCGCCAGCTTTGCGACGAGGCGCGGGCGATCCTGCGCACCCGCTTTCTCGCCGCCGATGTCGGCATTACCGGCGCCAATTTCCTGGTCGCCGAAACCGGGTCGAGCATCATCGTCACCAACGAGGGGAACGGTGACCTGACCCAGACCTTGCCGCGCGTCCATATCGTCGTGGCGAGCCTCGAAAAGCTGGTGCCGGCGCACGAGGATGCGGCGACCTTGCTGCGCCTTCTGGCGCGCTCGGCGACCGGCCAGGAGTTCTCGACCTACACCACGGTCTCGACCGGACCGCGGCGGGCGGGCGATCTCGACGGCCCCGAGGAATACCACGTCGTGCTCCTCGACAACGGCCGCAGCGCGCTCCTCGGCGGCGAGTTTCACGACATGCTGCGCTGCATCCGCTGTGCCGCCTGCATCAACCATTGCCCGGTCTATGGCGCGATCGGCGGCCATGCCTATGGCTGGGTCTATCCGGGGCCGATGGGCTCGGTGCTGACCCCCGGGCTGATCGGCATCGCCGAAGCCGGCCATTTGCCAAATGCCTCGACGCTGTGCGGGCGCTGCGAAAGCGTGTGCCCGGTCAAGATCCCGCTGCCGCGGATGCTGCGGCAATGGCGCGAGCGGGAGTTTGCGGCCAAGCTCGCCCGGCCGGCCTATCGGAGGGGGCTGTCGTTCTGGGCGTGGGTGGCGCAACGGCCGCGGCTGTATCACGCGCTCGCCGAGACCGCCAGCCGTGTGCTCGGCTGGGCCGGCGGTCGGCGCGGCCGGTTTCGCGCGCTGCCGCTGGCCGGCGGCTGGACCTCGGTGCGCGATCTGCCGGCGCCGGAGGGGCGCAGCTTCCACAGCCTGTGGGCAGCGCGCGGCAAGCGCCGGAGAAGCCCTTGAGCGAGGCGCGTGCCGCGATCCTCGCCGGGGTCCGCCGCGCGCTGCAACGCGCCGCGCCGAGCGCCGAGGCGGCGGCCGAATTGCGCGCGCGCGTCGCGGCGCATCGGCGCAATCCGGTCCCGGCCCGTGCTGTGGCGCTCGACGAAGCGGGCCGGGTCGATCTCTTTGTCGCGATGGCCGAAGAAGTGCAGGCGAGCGTGGCGCGGGTGGCGGCGTTGGCCGAAGTGCCGGGCGAGATCGCGCGTTATCTGGCGGCCGAAAACCTGCCGGCCGAGCTGGTCGCAGCACCCGCTCCGGAGCTGGCGGAAATCTCATGGTCCGCTCGGCCGCTGCTGCGGGTCCGGCACGGCCGCGCCGAGCCGGGGGACGCGGTCAGCCTGACCCCGTGCTTTGCCGCCGTCGCCGAGACCGGCACCCTGATGCTGATCTCGGGCGCGCACACACCGACAACGCTCAATTTTCTGCCGGATACGCATCTCGTCGTGCTGCACCGCCGCCAGATCGCGGCAACCTACGAGGACGCTTGGGACCGGCTTCGCACCGCGCGCGGCGAGGACGAAGGGCTGCCCCGCGTGGTCAATTTCATCACCGGGCCGTCGCGGACCGCGGATATCGAGCAGCAGATCGTGCTCGGCGCGCACGGCCCGCGCCGGCTTCACATCTTGCTTGTCGAAGATGGCCAAGCCGCCGCATAGCGCCACTCGGCATAGCGCCGCTCCGCTCAGCGCCACTCAGCTCAGCGCCGCTCGGGCGGGCGGCGATTCGGTCCTGTGGCGCCAGGCGATGCATGGGGTCAGGCCGTTGCGCGACCGCCCGGCGGCAGCCCCCGAAACACCGCCGCCCACCGCCGCCGCCGCGCCGGACCGGGAACCGCGCGCCGCGCCGCCGCCTCCCGACCGTTTCGCCGGGATCGACCGGGCCAACGCCGAACGGTTGAAACGCGGCCTGCATCCGATCGAGGCTCGTCTCGATCTGCACGGCATGACCCAAATCGAGGCCCATCGCGAGCTCGCCGCCTTTATCCGGCTTGCCGCCGACGCCGAGCGGCGATGCGTGCTGGTCATCACCGGGCGCGGGCTTGGCCCGAACGGCCCCGGCGTGCTGAAAAGCGCGGTGCCGCGCTGGCTGGCGGAGACCCCGCTGCGGCACCGCATCCTGGCGATCGCACCGGCCCAGCCGCGCCATGGCGGCGCCGGCGCGCTTTATCTGCTGCTGCGCCGCCGCCGCTGAGCGCGTTCTTCTTGCCACGCGCCCCTATTGCGGCCACAACATCTGCCGTATTGGGGCAACGGCAAATCCCGATGGCCGACAACAGCGATCTGCTATCCTGCATCGAGCGCCTAAAGCAGGCGCGCGTGCTGTGCATCGGCGACGTCATGCTCGACCACTATGTCTACGGCCAGGTCGAGCGGGTGTCGCCCGAAGCGCCGATCCCGGTGCTGTGCGTCGAGCGCGAGCTGACGACCTTGGGCGGCGCCGGAAACGTGCTGCGCAATCTGAGCGCGCTGGGCGCTGCCGCTTCGTTCGTTTCGGTTGTCGGCAACGACGACGCCGGCCGCGAGGTCGGGCGGCTCTTGGAGGCGCAGGCCGGCACCGAGATCCACCTTCTGGTTCAGCCGCAACGCACAACCACGGTAAAGACCCGCTACGTCGCCGGCAACCAGCAGCTGCTGCGCGCCGATCGCGAAACCGCGGTCCCGCTCGACCCCTATATTCGCGATGATCTGTTGCGGCTCGCGCGCGAGCTGGTGACGGTCCATCCGGTGGTGATCATTTCCGACTATGCCAAAGGGGTTTTGACCGAGGGGGTGGCGCTCGAAATCATCCGGGCGGCGCAGGAGGCGGGCGCACGGGTGATCGTCGACCCCAAAGGCGGCGACCCGATCCGCTACCGCGGCGCCGATCTATTAAAGCCGAACCGGCGCGAGCTCGGCGAGGCCACCGGGCTCCCGGTTGCGACCGAAACCGAGATCGTCGAAGCGGCGCGGGTGCTGATCGAGCGCTGCGGCTTCGCCGCCGTCCTGGTCTCGCTGGGGCCGGAGGGGATGGTGCTCGCCGCGGCCGACGGCACGGTGCATGTCCAGCGCGCGCAGGTCCGCGAGGTGTATGATGTCTCCGGCGCCGGCGACACCGCGGTGGCGCTGCTCGCGGCGGCGTTCGGCGCCGGCTGCAGCGTGATCGAAGCCGCGCGCCTGGCCAATATCGCCGCCGGCATTGTCGTCGGCAAGGTCGGCACCGCGGTGGTTTATGCGAGCGAGCTCGCCGCCTCGCTCGGGGCCGGCGATCCGGCCGGCTCGGACAAGGTGATGCCGCGCCTGCGGGCGCTCGATCGGGTCGAGCGTTGGCGCCGGCAGGGTCTCAAGATCGGTTTTACGAATGGCTGCTTCGACCTGCTGCATCCAGGTCATACGGCGTTGATCGAGCAGGCCAAGGCGGTCTGCGACCGGCTCGTCGTCGGGCTCAACAGCGACGCCTCGGCGGCGCGGCTCAAAGGCCCGGGGCGCCCGGTGCAGAACCAAGAGGCGCGCGGCGCGGTGCTGGCGTCGTTGGCGGCGGTCGACCTGATCGTCATGTTCGACGAGGATACGCCGATCGACATGATCGGCGCGGTCCGGCCGCACCTCCTCGTCAAGGGCGCGGATTACCGGCTCGACGAGGTAGTCGGCGCCGACTTCGTCAAGAGCATCGGCGGCGAGGTGCTGCTCGCCGACATCGTGCCCGGCTACAGCACGACCGCGACGATCGCCCGCTTCGCCCGCTCGGCCTGACCCGGGTCCGGGCGGCCTCAAAACCCGTCGAAGCGGAGGGCTTCGGGGTCGAGCGAGCGGTGCAGCCGGGAGGCGGCAATCCGGGCAAAGCGCAGGGTCAGCGCGCGCCGCCGTGCGGCGGCGAGCGGGGTGGCGACGCCGTCGCGCAGCACCGCGGCGCCAAACCCATCCGCCACCAAGAGGCCACATTCTTCTGGGATCAGCACCTGCGGAAAGCCGCTCGCAACGGCGAAATAGAGGCGGTCGGAAAAGTCGCGGTAGGCCGGCCATTTGCGATCGGCACGAAAATCGGCGATCGAGGTCTTGATCTCGACAATCGTAAAGTCGCCGGATTTGCCGAGCGCCAGGACGTCGGCGCGCTGCCCGTTGGCGAGCGGAAACTCGATCAGCCCGACATAACCGAGCTGCCCGAGCGCACGGCAGACGCCGCGCGCGAGCAGCGTCGCGGTGCCGGGCGGCGAGAGCAGCGGCGGGGTGGTGATGACGGGCGGCACCGGGTCAGGATAGGCTCGGCCGAGCGGAATTGGCGAGCGGCGTTGGCGAGCGGGCGTTGGTGGGCGAGAGGGCGGAGGAGAAGGATGGCGGCACCCGAGCGGGGGTTCCTGCGCGAAGCGTGGGACTTGGCCTGGCCTTATTGGAAATCGGAAGAGAAATGGTCGGCCATCGGCTTGCTGGTCGCTGTCGTCGCTCTCAACCTGGTCACCGTGTGGCTCAATGTTCGGTTTAACTATTGGAACAACGACTTTTATAATGCATTGCAAGAGTATAAATGGGCCGAGTTCTGGCGACAGTTCGCGATCTTTGGGGTGATCGCGTTGTCGATGATCGTGGTCGGCGTCTATTCGTATTATTTGCGCGGGATCTTGCACATCCGGTGGCGGCGCTGGCTGACCGGGCGTTTTCTCGATCATTGGCTCGGCAACCAGGCCTATTATCGGATGCAGCTCAACCGGACGGCTACCGACAACCCGGACCAGCGCATCTCCGAAGACCTCGACAGCTTTGCCACGATGACCCTCGGCCTGTCGCTCGGGTTGTTGAACGCGGTTGTCACGTTGCTGTCGTTTCTGTCGATCTTGTGGATGTTGTCCGGTGCGCTGCACATCCCGCTCGGCGGCGGCCGGTCGCTGACGATCCCCGGCTATATGGTGTTCGCCGCGCTGATCTATGCCGTCGGCGGCACTTGGATCACCCGCTGGATCGGCAACCCGCTGGTCCGGCTCAGCTACGACCAGCAGCGCTTCGAGGCCGATTTCCGCTTCAGCATGGCGCGGCTGCGCGAGAATTCGGAGAACGTCGCCTTTTATGGCGGGGAAAGCCGCGAGCTCGATACCTTTCACACCCGCTTTGCCCGCGTCGTCGCCAATTGGTGGGGGATCATCCTGCGCCGCAAAAAGCTGATCTGGTTTACCCAGGGCTATGACCAGCTGGCGATCGTGTTCCCGTTCCTGGTGGCCGCACCGCGCTATTTCGACCGGGTAATCCAGCTCGGCGGGCTGATGCAGATAGCCTCGGCATTTGGCCGGGTGCAGGATTCGCTGTCCTTTATCATCAGCTCCTATACCGAGATCGCCCAGTATCAGGCGGTGGTGCAGCGGCTGGCCGGATTTCGCGCCCGTCTCGACGAGATCGCCGCCGAGCGGCAAGAGGTCCAGCCGATCAAAATCGAGCGCGCCGGCGAAGGGGTCGAGGTCAGCGGGCTCGATCTCGACCTGCCCGACGGGCGCAGCTTGGTGCGTGACGTGGCGCTCAAGGCGACCCCGGAGAAGCCGCTCCTGATCACCGGCCCCTCCGGCACCGGCAAGAGCACGCTGATGCGCGCATTGGCCGGGCTGTGGCGGTTTGGCCGCGGCCATATCCGCGTCGCCGATGCACGTGCGCTGTTTCTGCCGCAGCGGCCCTATCTGCCGCTCGGCAGCCTGGCCAATGCGATCGCCTATCCGCACGACGCAGCGGACCGGCCGCCGGGCGAATTGGCCGAGGCGTTGGCCGCGGTCGGGCTGCCGCAGCTCGCCGACCGGCTCGACGAGGAGGCCAACTGGTCCCAGCAGCTGTCGATCGGCGAGCAGCAGCGCCTCGCCTTTGCCCGCGTTCTGTTGGCCCGCCCGGAAATCGTCTTTCTCGACGAGGCGACCTCGGCGCTCGACGAAGCCGCCGAAATGTCGCTTTATCGGCTGTTGCGCGAGGCGGATTGGCGTCCGACGATCGTCAGCGTCGGTCATCACCCGTCGCTTCGCCGCTATCACGACACGATTGTCGATCTCGCCCGCCAGCCGCTGCCGCAGGCGGTGGCCGGATGACCGAGGCGGCGCGGGAGCATCCGATGGCGGAAAACGAGCGCCCGGCGAGCGCGGCGGAGGATCCGCTGCGGGCGGCGCGGCTCGCCAAGCTCGACGGGCTGACCGCGCTGGGCATCGACCCCTACCCCTATGGGTTCGAGCGCAGCGACGAGGCGGCGGCGCTCGAAGAGCGCTATGCCGAGCTGGCCCCGGGGGTTGCGACCGAAGATCGCGTCTGGGTCGCCGGCCGCATCCGCGCGATGCGCAACAGCGGAATGTTTATCGACCTGCACGACAGCTCGGGGAAGATCCAGATCTTTTGCCACCGTGATTTTCTCGATCCGGCCGCGCTTGCGGTGGTGCGGCTCCTCGATATCGGCGATGTGATCGGGGTCGAGGGGCTGGTCCGCCGCACCCCGCGCGGCGAGCTGACGGTCAACGCCGGGGCGGTCACTGTGCTGGCCAAGAGCCTGCGCCCGCTGCCGGAAAAATATCACGGCCTCGCCGATGTCGAGCTGCGCTATCGCCAGCGCTATCTCGACCTGATCATGAACCCGGCGAGCCGCGAAACGCTGCGCCGCCGCAGCCGGATCGTTGCGACCTTGCGCCGCCATCTCGTCGAGCGCGGCTATCTCGAGGTCGAGACGCCGATGCTGCACTCGATCCCGGGCGGCGCCTCGGCCAAGCCCTTTATCACCCACCACAACACGCTCGATCTCGACCTCTATCTGCGGATCGCCCCCGAGCTGCATCTGAAGCGGCTGATTGTCGGCGGGCTCGCCGACAAATTGTTCGAGATCAACCGCTGCTTTCGCAACGAGGGCATCTCGCCGCGGCACAACCCGGAATTCACCACGCTCGAGCTTTACGAGGCCTATGTCGATTACCGGGCGATGATGCGGCTGGTCGAGGAGCTGGTGACGGCGGCGGCCGAAACCGTGCTCGGGGGCACGCGCATCGACTATCTGGGGGCGGCGATCGACCTGACCGCACCGTGGCCGCAGCGCAGCATGGCGGAGTTGGTGCTGGCGGAAACCGGGGTCGATTTTCTGGCGCTCGACGATGCCGCGGCGGCGCGCGGGGCGGCGGCCGATCTCGACGTCACGCTGGCCGGCGACGAGAATTGGGGGCAGGCGCTCGAAGCGGTTTTTGCCGCGCGGGTCGAGGACAGCCTGATCCAGCCGGTCCACGTCACCGGGTTTCCGCGCGACATCTCGCCTCTGGCCAAGGCCGACCGCGCCGACCCGAGGCTCGCCGAGCGGTTCGAGACTTATATCTATGGCTGGGAGATCGCCAACGCCTTTTCCGAATTGACCGACCCGCAGGACCAGCGCGCCCGGTTTGCGGCGCAGATGCGGGCCCGCGCCCAAGGCGACGAGGAGGCGCAGCCGCTCGACGAGGATTACGTCACGGCACTCGAATACGGGCTGCCGCCTTGCGGCGGGCTCGGCATCGGCATCGACCGGCTGGTCATGCTGTTTACCGACAGCCCGTCGATCCGCGACGTCATCGCCTTTCCGACCCTGCGGCCGCGCTGAGCCCGCCGGATCACAGCCCGCAGGATCACAGGCACCGGATCGTCCAATTGGTGAACACGCCCGACTCGTCGGCATAGCGGTCGGGTGTGTTGCGATGCACGGTCTCGTTGATGACCCGATAGCCGCCCGGGCAGACCCGCTCGGCAAGGCGCCGGTTCGGCGTATCCGAGCCGCCCGGGATGCCGCCCGACTGGATCAGAAACGTGCGACTGTCGATCCGGCTCATCGTGGCTTGGGTGCAGCCGGCGAGAAGAACAAGGACAAGCAAGCTCAGCGGACGCATTTCGGCTCACGCAAAAGTGAGACGGTCGCTCGGAGACGAACCTCGATCGAACCATATATCGCATAATCGGGCCGAATGCGCCGTGCCGCGGCGATATGCCCGATCGACGCACTTATGGAGGCGTCCAATGCACAGAAACGTTGGTCCGATCTTGCGATCGTTGAAGCGCGCCGCGCCCGCGGGCCTGCTGCTGGCGGTCGCCGGCTGCGCCCTGCAATCCACCACGGCGGCGGTCAGCATTCCGCCGCTACGGCCAGGGGCGGCCCGGATCTGGGTCTACCGCGCCTATGAGCCCTACGCCGGCAAGGGCCTTCCCGCGGTTGACGCCAATGGCGGCTATCTGGGCCTCGCGCAATTGGGTGGCGTCTTTTATCGCGATGTTGCGCCCGGCTCCTACCATGTGAGCGTCGACAGCGTCGGCAAGGACACGAACCAGTCGGCGAATGTCGCTCTCGGCTCGGGCCAGCAGGCTTATGTCAAGATCGTGTCGCTGCCGAGCTGGGTCGAAGGCGGCGACCGGCACAGCTATGAGCGCCCGACCTTTTACGCCTGGCTGATGCCGCCCCAAATCGCCGCGGCCGATGTCGCGCAGCTCGCCTTTTACGGCGGCAGCTGAGCGGCGCCGCCGTGTCCCGATTTGGCCGGACGCTGCGGGCCGCAGCGATTTTCAGCGGGCTTGCCGCGGCCGGCTGCTCGCAGGTGCCGGCGGTGGATGCGTCCGCGGTCCCGCCGGTTGCGCCGGGGAAGGCGCGGCTCTGGATCTATCGGACGTTCGATCCGTCCGAAAGCCGCAACCTCGCGACCGTGCTGATCAACGGCGCCGTCACCGGATACGCGCAGCCGGCGGGCGGCGCCTTTTATCGCGACGTGCCGCCGGGCCGGTATCACATTGCCGTCGAAAGCTTTGGCCGCGACACCAACCAATCGAGCGATGTCGATCTCGCCGCCGGGCAGGAGGCGTTCGTCAAGATCGAAACACTGAACGCGTGGACCACGAGCGGGGATTTGGGCGCGTTCACCCGCGACACGTTTTATGCCCGGCTGATCGACCCTGGGCTCGCCCAGGTCGAAGTCGCGCACAGCAAGTTCGACGGCGGCAGCTGATTGCACGGGTTGTGCGCGCCGCTAGAAATTCTCGAGGCTGAGCACTTGGTCGTCGTAGTCGTAGGCAAAGATCTCGGCATGCCGGCCCCAATTGATGACCGTGTCGAGGACGCGCTCAGCCTCCTCTTCCGACAGATGGTCCTCGAGCTCGCGCAAAAACCGCGCTGCCGGGGCGCGGTGACCGGGGCGCTCGTCGAGGACACGGCGGATATGGTCGACGAGCGGAACGTGCTTTAGCAGCGCTTCCGAAAAGAGCTGCTTGCGGGCGAGCATATCGGCTTTGGCGTAGGCGCGGCCAGGCATCGTCAGCTCGATATCGCCGCCGCTGACATGCGCGAAGCCGAGAAGCTGCAACGCCTCGATCAGCGGAAACAACTCGTCCATGCCGAGGCCCACCGTTTCGGCGAGATGCGGCAGGTCGGCGCGGCCGCTATAGGGCGGCTCTAGCAAATTGTCGATCAGCCCGGAGAATTGCTGCACCGCGGCGTCGGGCAGGCGATAGCCGATGCCGATCGTCTCCGGCTTCGCGCCGCGCCGGCTGTCGCGGCCGGGATCGGTCGTCAGCAACGTATAGACCTGATCGACGGTCTGGCGGAATTCGGTGCTGCCCCAGCCGCGCGGGCGCGGCTGGGTAAGGGGGATTTCGGCGTGGATACGGCCAGGGTCGCTGCTGAAAATCAGGATGCGGTCGGCGATTTCGACCGCCTCCTCGATATTGTGCGACACGATCACGATGCCCTTGGTCGGGATGCGGCCCTCGTCCCACAAATCGAGGAGGTCGCCGCGCAAGGTCTCCGCGGTCAGCACATCGAGCGAGGAGAACGGCTCGTCGAGCAGCAGGATGTCCGGGTTGACGACGAGCGCCCGGGCAAAGCCGACACGCTGGCGCATGCCGCCCGACAGCTCTTTCGGATAGGCGTTCTCGAACCCGTCGAGACCGATCACGTCGATCGCTTCGACCGCCCGCCGCCGCCGCTCGGCGCCGGCAACGCCCTGCGCTTCGAGCCCGAGCTCGACATTGCCCAATACGGTCAGCCACGGAAACAGGGCATAGCTTTGGAACACCATCGCGATGCCCTGCGCCGGCTCGCTCACAAGCCGGCCACGGTATTCGACCTTGCCGTCGCTCGGCGGCACGAGCCCGGCGAGGATGCGCAAAAACGTCGATTTGCCGGAGCCGGATTTGCCGAGGATCGCGACGATTTCGCCGTCATGCAGGGTGAACTCGACGTGGTCGAGCACGAGCCGAGCGAGATGGTCCGGCATCTGGTAGGTCTTGCATACGGCCTGGGCGCTCAACAGCGGGGCGCTCAGCAGCGGGGCGGGCATGGCGGGCTCCGGTTCTCGGGGGGCGGGGCATGATCGGAAGGCGGCGCGGCAGCGTCGGTCAGTCGAGCCGCAAACGCTCGGCGGCGATGTTGTAGAGCCGGCGCCACAGCAGGCGATTGAAGGCCAGCACATAGAGGCAGAGCACGCCGATCCCGAGCGTGATGCGGGCGCCGTCGCCGGCGGCGGTGGTCTGGGCGATATAAGCGCCGATGCCGGTCGCGGTCAGCGTGGTCTTGCCCCACTGCACGACCTCGGCGACGATGCTGGCGTTCCACGAGCCGCCGGCGGCGGTCAGGGCGCCGGTGACGTAAGCCGGAAAGATCGCCGGCAACACCACCCGCCGCCACCACAGCAGGCGCCTGACACCGAGGTTCTGGGCGGCGCGCCGCAATTCGAGAGGCAGCGCCGTCGTGCCGCCGATCACGTTGAAGAGGATGTACCATTGCGTGCCGAGGATCATCAGCGGCGAGAGCCAAATTTCCGGATTGAGCGAAAATCGCAGGATCAGGACGACGGCGATCGGAAAGAACAGATTTGCCGGAAAAGCGGCGAGGAACTGGACAATCGGCTGGACCCGGTCGGCGAGCCGCGGGTGCAGACCAATCGCAACGCCGATCGGCACCCAGATCACCGAGGCGATGGCGATCAGGACCAGCACCCGGATCGCGGTAATCAGGCCGAGGACAAAGACCCAGCCGATTTCCCCGATGCCAACCCGCTGGCGGATGAAGAGGGTGATCCAGACCGCAGCACCGCCGGCGAGCACCAGCAAGACGAGGTTGAACAGCCGATCGTAAACCGGGCTCGGCCGGCCCTCCCGCCGACGCCGGCGCGGCTGCGGCAGCCCGGCGATCGCCTTGTCGACACCACGGCTGACCGCGAGCAGACCCGCTTGTATCAGGTCGAAGATGCGCGCCCGCTGCAGCGCGATCAAAAACCACGGGCGGGGGTTGTCCTCGTCGGTGCCGGCCTCGGCGACGAATTTCCGCGACCAGGCGAGCAGCGGGCGAAAGAACAGCTGATCGTACAGCACGATGACGATCAGCATTGCGAGGATTGCCCAGCCGATCGCTGTGAGGTTGCGCTGGTCGATGGCTGTGGCGATATAGGAGCCGACCCCGGGCAGCACGATCGTTTGGCCGTTTACGGTGATCGCCTCCGAGGCGACGACAAAGAACCAGCCGCCCGAGACCGACATCATCGTGTTCCACACCAGCGACGGCATCCCGTGCGGCACTTCGAGCCGCCAGAAGCGCTGCCAAGCCGAGAGATGATACATGCGCGCAGCCTCGACCAGCTCGCCGGGCACGGTGCGCAGGGACTGGTAGACGCTGAACGTCATGTTCCAGGCTTGCGAGGTGAAGATGGCGAAGATCGCCGCACATTCGACGCCCAGGAGCCGGCCTGGAAAGAGCGCCATGAAACCGGTCACGGTGATCGACAAAAAGCCGAGGATCGGCACCGATTGCAGGATGTCGAGCACCGGGATCATGATCTTCTCCGCCCGCCGGCTCTTGGCGGCGAGCGCCGCATAGGCGAGGCTGAAGACGAGCGAGGCGAGGAGCGCCAAAGCCATCCGCAAAACCGTGCGCAGCGCGTATTGCGGCAGGTTCCACGGGTCGAGGCTGATCGTCAGCGGCTGGCCGAAATGATAGCGCGCGCTCATCGCCATGCTGCCCCAGGCGACCAGCGCCAAGAGCGCCAGCACCAGGGGCAGGGCGACGAGGTCCCAGGTGTTCGGGCGCAGCCGCGACGGCCAAGCGAAGAGCGGCAAGCCCCAGTGCTGTCCCATGCCCCCCTCAGCTGCCGATCGCGGATCCGGCGCCGCCGCGCTCGCCCCCTACCTCTAGCCCACCCGAGCGATGCCTGCGAAGCGGTTATTAAATGCCCGCTCGCGCTGCGTCGGCCGGCCCGGCCGCTGAAAGGGTTGCACCGAAACGCGAAACCCGCATGATCGGCGCGCGGTTCGGCGAGCGGCAACGAAATGGCCACGGTCGGCGAAACATTTACGTTGGCGCGCCGTCATCATCAGGCCGGCCGGCTCGCCGACGCGCAGCGCCTCTACCGTGACGTCTTGGCCCGCCAGCCCAGCCACGCGGGCGCGCTGCAGCTCCTCGGTGTGGTCGCCCATCAATCGGGCCGCGGCGATGTCGCGATCGACTTGATCGGCCGCGCCCTAAAGCTCGATCCGCGTTCGGCCGATGCCCATGTCAATCTCGCCAATGCGCTCAAAGACCAAGGCCGGCTCGACCCGGCGATCCGCCATTACCGGCGCGCCCTGGCGCTGAGGCCGAACGACGCCGACACCCATTATTCGATCGGCGTCGCCTGCCAGCTGCGCGGCCGGCCCGATGACGCGGCGATGCATTACGAGCGGGCGTTGGCGTTGCGCCCGGACATCGCCGAAGCGCTGCTGAACCTCGGGACCATCCGCGCAGATGAGGGCGATTTGCCGCGCGCGGCCGAGTGCTTTGGGCGCGCCGCGATGCTGCGGCCGGATTATCTCGCGGCCCAGACGAATTTGGCGATCGTCCTCGGCCGGCAGGGCGACCGGGAGGCGGCGGCCGAGGCGTTGTCGCGCGCGGCAGCGATCGCGCCGGGCGATGCCGACGCGCACCAGCGGCTCGGCGCGGCGCTGGTCGGGCTGGGGCGGTTCGCCGAGGCCGCGCCGGTCTACCAACGGCTGACGGCGCTGCGGCCCGATGCGGGGGCGTATCTGAACCTCGGCAGCGCGCTCCGGGAGCTCGGCCGGCTCGATGCAGCGACGGCCGAGCTGCACCGCGCGCTCGACTGCGAGCCGGACTTTGCCGAAGCGCATCACAGCCTCGGCCTCGTGCTGCAGCAAGAGGGCCGGGCGGACGATGCGGTGGCCGAGCAGCAGCTGGCGCTGGCGTCGCGGCCCGATTACGGGCCCGCCCATTTTGCCCGCTGCGTCGCCGAGCTGCCGGTGGTCTATGCCGAGGAGGCCGAGATCGCCCGGCGCCGCGCCGCCTACCGAGAGCGGCTGCTGCGCTTGTGCGCAGATGCGGGCCGGACCGGCGCGCTCGACGATGCGGCGGCGGCGGTCGGGTCGAGCCAGCCTTTTTTTCTCGCCTACCAGCAGCAAAACGACCGGGAGCTGCAGGCGATCTATGGCGCCATGGCTTGCCGCGCGATGGCGGCAAAATTTCCGGCGGCGCCGAGCCCGCCGCGTTCGGGCAAGAAGCTGAGGGTCGGGATCGTCAGCGGGTATTTCTGCTGGCACACGGTATGGAAGCTGTTCCTCAGCGGTTGGCTCGGCCAGCTCGACCGGTCTCGTTTCGAGGTGTTCGGGTATCACACCGGAAATCTGCGAGATGCGACCACCGAGGCGGCGGCCGGCCGGTGCGACCGCTTTTTGTCGGGTCCGATGCCGGTCGAGGGCTGGCGCGAGGCGATCCTGGCCGACCCGCCGGATATCCTGGTCTACCCCGAAATCGGCATGGACGGGGCGACGGCAGCGCTCGCGGCGCAGCGCCTCGCCCCGGTCCAGTGCGTCGCCTGGGGCCATCCTGAAACGACCGGTTTTCCGACGCTCGATTATTTCCTGACCAGCGCCGCGATGGAGCCGCCGAACGGCCAGGACCATTACACCGAGCAATTGGTTCGGCTGCCCAATTTGTCGATCTATTACGAGCCGCCGGCGGTCGCGGCGGCGCCGATCGGCCGGGCCGAATTGGGCTTGCGGACGGATGCGGTCGTGTTCTGGTCTCCCCAATCGCTTTATAAATATCTGCCGCGGCACGATTGCGTTTTTGCGGAAATCGCCGACCGGGTCGGCAACTGCCAGCTCGTCTTTATTCGTTTTCCTTATGGAGACCACGTCACCAATATTTTCCGTGATCGTCTGGATCGGGCGTTCGCCGCGCGGGGCCTCGCCGCCGGCGATTATTGCGTGTTCCTGCCGCCGCTCGACCAGCAACGCTTTGCCGCCGCGGCCGGCCAGTGCGATATCGTCCTCGACAGCATCGGCTGGTCGGGGGGTACGACGACGCTCGAAAGCCTCGCCCATGACCTGCCGATCGTAGCCATGGCCGGCCCGTTGATGCGCGGCCGCCACACCTCGGCGATGCTGGAGCTGATGGACCTGCCGCAGACCATTGCCGCGTCGCCCGATGAGTATGTCGCGGTCGCCGACCGGCTCGCGCGCGACGTCGAATGGCGCACCGGGATCAGGCGGCAGATCGCCACCCGCAAGCACCGGCTCTATCGCGATCGATCGTGCATATCCGCGCTCGAAGCGTTTTTCGAGAGCGCCGCCGCGGAGAGATCTTGACGGCGCGGGCGCGCCGAGCGCAGCCGATCTTGACGGCCGCGTGCGCCGTTCCGGGCAAGCAGCCCGAACCCGGCTCTCGGGATTGCGCTGTCGGGCGGGATTGCGCTGTCGAGCGAATCCTGCTTTATCGGAAAGGCTCAAATCCGGGAGGATGCTCTGGGCGTTCTCGATCTCGAACGGTTGGGCGCGGCACCGCTCGAATACGACCCCTTCGATTTTGTCGTCGTCGAGGATTTTATCCGCGCCGCCATGCTGCCCGCGATCCTTGCCGAGTTTCCCACGGTGCGGGGCAGCGGCAGCTATCCGGTCGAAGCCCTCGAATACGGGCCGGCCTTTAGCCGGCTCGTCACCGCGCTTACCGGGCCCGCGCTCGGGGAGGCGATGGCCGAAAAGTTCGGCATCGATCTCAGGGACCGGCCAACCTTGCTGACGGTGCGCGCCAACAGCGACGGCAAGGACGGTCGCATCCACACCGATTCCAACACCAAGATCATCACCTTGCTGCTCTATCTGAACCCGGTCTGGGCGGTGCCGGAGGGTCGGCTGCGGCTGTTGCGCGGGGCCGGCGATCTGGAAGATTGCGCCCGCGAGATCGCGCCCCTCGCCGGAACAATGCTGGCGTTTCGACGCAGCGAGCGGTCGTTTCACGGCCACCGGCCGCATGTCGGCCAACGCCGGGCGATGCAGCTGAACTGGGTTACGGACATGAGTGTGGTCAGGCGCGAGCTCGGCCGCCATCGTTGGTCCGCGCGCCTCAAAGGCTGGCTCCCGTTCGGCTGAGACGGCGCCCCGCCCGGGCGCAAGGACCTCGGCTCGCCGGTGCTGCTTCATTTGAGCTTGGAGCTCGGCTACCGGTTGACCCGCACGGTCAGCGTGCCGGCGTTTATCGAACATATGTCGAACGCAGACCTCGCTCCCGAGAATGACGGGATGACCGATGCCGGGACTCGCCGAGGCGTCAAGTTCTGAGCGCTCTCGCGCAACCCGCTAGACAAATTTTTACCGCAACCGAGCCCGATCGCGCTTCGATAGGGGACTCTACCTTAAATTTTCTTATAACGATATCAATTAGGTATAATAATATGTTGCAAGTTGGACACGCTGCGACGAAAACGCCACGCGAGTGCCAGACCGCGCTTGATCGGCACGGGGGGCACAATATTATGGCGCGAGAGGATCGGGTGTCCTTTGTGCGGCTGGCCTCAACCTTTGATTTCTCGGGGGAGTGATGACCAACAAGCGGAATATCGGCGGGATGGCGGCAATCGGCGGGATGAGTGCCGCCGTCCTGCTGCTGACGGGCCTGCCTACGGCCAAGGCCGACGAGCTGGCCGATCTGCGCGCCAACCAGCAGCTGTTGCAGCAACGCATCGACCAGCTGGCCCAGGCCGCGCCGGGCAACCCTTATGGGCAGGGGGCGCCGAACCCGGCGGCGACCGCCGGGGCGACCGGCGGCAGCTTCCCGCGCTCGTTTCTGATCCCAGGCACCGACACCTCGATCCGGGTCGGCGGCGAAATCCGCGAGGTCCTCGACTACTGGTTCCAGGGCGGCCAGACCAACGGCACCCAGAACACCACGGTCGGCGACAACGGCAACGCGTTGTCGCAGCCGCTCGACGTGCACGGCCAGACCGTGCCCGGTTTCCCGGTGGCGGCAAAGCCGGGGGTGGGGCCGGCAAATGCGGTCCCGGTGCAGGTCAACCATTCGCGCGGCAACGGCATCTTCCAGCAGAGCCCGCGCGAGTCGAAGCTCAATGTCGAGACCCGCACGCCGACCGCCTATGGCGAAGCGCGCTCCTTTATGGAGTTCGACTGGGCCGGCTCGAACAATTTCAGCAGCAACCAGCTGCTCAGCGTCTCCGACAATCTGGTGCCGCGTCTCAGATACGCCTATGGCACGTTGGGCGGCTTTCTCGCCGGCCAGGCCAACTCGAACTTCTCCGACTCGGACGCCAACCCTGAAACCATCGATTTCGGCGGCGATGTCGGCCAGGCCGGCGTGGTCCGCATCCCGCAGGTGCGCTACACCTATGCCGGGCCCTGGGGCAGCGCCTGGTCGATGTCGCTCGAAACCCCGCAGACCGATGTCTTGACCCCGGGCGGCAAGGTCACCTCGGACACCAATCTCGGGCAGAACCCGGTGTCGAACACGGTTGGTGGCGCGACGACCACCGGCTGCGTCGCCAACGGCGTCATCCAGCCCGGCAGCGTCACCGGGGTCGCCCTCCTCGCTCCGCCGCCGGGGACCGCGGCGTCGATGACCTCGACCTGCAGCCTGCCGTTCAACATCGCGATCGCAAAAGCGCCGGACATCACCTTTGCCTCCTATTGGTCGCAACCCTGGGGGCATGTCGATTTCCGCCTGGTCGGGCGCGACCTGACCGTCAACGACGGCAAGTTTGTCAATCAGAGCTTTTTCGGCTATGGCGGCGGCGTCTCGGGCGATGTCAAGCCCGGCTGGTTCGGCTGGGCCAAGGATGACATCACTTGGCAGTTCACCGTCGGCAACGGCATCGGCCGCTACCTGAACGAAAGCGACGATGCCGGGCTGGCGACCAACTACATCGTGGTGCCGACCACCGCCGCGGCGGCCAACAACGTCCTCGTCAGGGCGATCCCGGAATTTGGCGTCAGCGGCGGCTACCAGCATTGGTGGTGGCCGAACCTGCGCTCGAACGCGACCTTCGGCCTGTCACGCGAGCAGATCCCCTCGCAGCTGATCGGGCCGCTCGAAGCCGTCAACGCCAACAAGCAGGTGGTGACCGCGCACGTCAACCTGATCTGGAGCCCGGTCGCGTTTGTCGACACCGGTATCGAATACATGTGGGGCCAGCGTCTGGTGGTCGCCAACATCCGCGGCACCGAGCAGGCGTTGATCGGCAAGTTCGCGGTCAAGTTTTAACAAAGACCGCAAGTCCTAAACAAAAACAACTTACGACCTTGGTGGTCCGCCGGGATCCCGGCGGGCCTTTCTTTTTTTGCGGTTGCGGTGCCGGCGAGGCGTCTTCAGACGAGACGTCTTCAGATCTGGGCAGCGACCTCGCGCAGCACAGAACGCAGCCAGGCGAGAGCCGGCTCGCTGCCGATGTCGCGCTGCCACAGGCTCATGATCTCGAAAGGCGGCGACGGATAGGGCGGCTCGAACAGCCGCAGGCGGTACCAATCGGCAAAAGCGGCTGCCAGCCGGCGCGGCAGCAGCGCGGCCATCTGGGATTGGCTGACCACGGCGAGCGCGGCAAGAAAATGCGACGTCGTCAAGCCGACCTCGCGCCGCAGCCCGCGTGCCTCCAACGCGCCTTGCAAGAGCCCGACCTCGCTGCGGGTCACCAACCGCTCCAGCCCATGATCGACGACATAGCCGCCAACCGCATTCTCGTCCTCCCCGGTCGCGGTGATGATCAGGTGCGAGAGGGCGGCGAGCCGTTCGAGGGTCAGCTCCTGCGCGGCGGCGGGATGATCGGCGCTGAGCGCCCAGACTCGTGTTTCCCGGAACAGCGGCTCATGGCCGAAGCGCTCAGGAATGCGACGAAAGCTGCCGATCGCCAAATCGGCGCGACCGGCGAGGATCGTCTCGGCGACACCGAGATTGCTCGGCCAAATTCGCAACGTCGCGCGCGGCGCTTCTTTTCTGAGTCGAGCGGCAAAGCCCGGCACCAGCACCGCCCCGACATATTCGCCGCACACGATCGTGAACCGCCGCTCGGTCCGCTCCGGAACAAATTCGGCGGGGCCGAGCGCCAATTGGAGCCGCTGCAAGCCTTCGCGCAAATGCGGCGCGATCGCCACCGTGCGCGGCGTCGGCTGCATGCCCGCCGGACCGCGGACAAACAGCTCGTCTTCGAGCGCATAGCGCAACCGGTTCAGCGCGTGGCTGATCGCCGACTGGCTGAGGCCGAGCCTTGCCCCGGCGCGGGTCACGCTGCGCTCTTCGATCAGCGTGTCGAGAACCCGCAGCAGGTTCAGGTCGAGGTCATTAGAATGAACCGAATTCATGGTTGCGATGCAATATTATCATTTGCACAAAGATGGCTCAGCCCGTCAAATGAGACCCTCGAACGATCTGACTCAACTGGAGACGCTAGTATGACGAGCATGGTCAAATCGACGGTTCTGAGTCTCGGGCTGGTGGCCGGTTTTGCAATGGCGGCGCAGGCTCAATCGGTTTCGTCGCTGCCGCCGGGCGGTGAGGCGCCGGCGCAAACCGCGGTCACCCAGCCCTATGGCTCAACTCAGAGCTTCCTGCCCAAGCCCGGCGGCGGCTCCGTGTGGAAGGAAGAGCATTACCAGCCCCCGGCGGACTATGCGGCGAATCCGGCCGACCATCCCTACTCGACCTCGATCGGCCCCAAGCCCGGCTCCCATTCCTCGGGTGTTGACAGGCATTACCAGGCCTCCGACTGGGACAACCAGCGCGCCGAGCATCCCTACACCGCGCCGGGCGTAGGCCCCAAGCCCAACTGACGATCTTCGTCCCCCGGCCATGGATCGGCCGGTGACAAGTATGCGAGACCCGCCGGCGTCATGGCCGGCGGGTTCTTTTTTGCTTCGCTCGGCTCAGCGGGCGCCGGCAAAGACTCCCGCGGCCAAATACGCCGGACCCTTGAGCGCGAAGCTGCCGCCCGTCTCGCTCGCCGGGAATCCTGGAATGTTGCCGAAGAACGTTCCGGCTGCCGCGCCGGTGAAGCCGGCGGGGCCGGTCAGCGATCCGGCATAGCCGGTGCCGGCGCCTTTGACGGTGCCGCTAAAGTTGCGGGTGTCAAAATTGTTGATCGCGAAGGCGCCGCTGCGCGTGCCGAAATTGTAGGTGTTGGTGAACGCCCCGGCAGCCAGATAGCTTTTGCCGCCGTTGACGACCGAGCCGAGCGCATTGCCGCTAAAGCTGCCGACCCCCGCCGCCGGCAAGGTGACGCTCGGGATTCCCGCGACCCAAGTGTTGATATGCGCAATGTCCAGGCGGCTGGCGCTCGGGGTATCGAGCGTTCCGGTCCAATAGCCCCATTGCAAAAATTGGCAGCGCGAGCAGAGACCGCCAGCCGGCAGCAGGGTGTTCACCGGCACCACACCCGAGCTGACCAGCGCAACCTGCGTGCCCTGGGTTGGGTTGCCGCTGAGCGCGGCGTTGACGCCGTTGACTTGCGACGGCGTCGATGGATTTTCGACCGCGGCGAAGCGCGTGTCGTCGACAAAGGTGCTGCTCGGCTGCGAGGTGCCGGCAAGGCCGCCGAATTGCACCGACAAGGTGGTGCTGCGAGGGTGGAACGCATCGGCCCCGGTGAACGTCGCGCCGACGCGGCTGCTCGTCGCATCGGTCTGGATCGAGGCGGTGCCGGCCGCGGCATAGGGCGAGCCCCGCTTGCCCGAAACGACCGGGTACATGATCCCGCCAAACGAGCCGGTCAGCGTCTGCGTCGTCCGCGAGCCGAGCGCGGTGCTCGGGGTCAGCGTGGTCGCTGTTGCCGGCTGGTTGAAGGCATAGCTCGACGAGCTGCCTCCTACAGGTGTTTGTGTCGCGCTTTGGTTCGGCACAAAGCTCGCGCTGGCGTTGTATTGATTCTGGTCGAGGACAAAACCGCTGACCGGCTGCGCGCCGGTGCCGGTGCCGAAAATGTTGTTGCCGTTGCCGTCGGGGACGGTCGCGGCACCCGAGCCGATCTGCACCGGCGAACCGCCGTTGCCGACAAACGAGCCGCGCATCACCCCGTTTCCGGCCACAGTGCCGGTATCGGACGAGGTGAAAAAGCTGCCGGTTTGCACGACGAGCGCCGAGCTCTGGTTGGCGCCGCTGCCATTGATCGCCAGGCTCGCCTGCAAGGTGCGGGTCGGGGTCGCGCCCGGATTGGTGTTGGGATTGAACGCGCCGAAGGCAGATTGCGCCGGCGCCACCACGTAAAGCGGTGAAACCGTCGGGTTGGGAATGTTGCCGCCGGTCGTTTGCGTGATAAAGGGGATCGGCGAGCGCAAAGCGGCATCCTGCTGGAGCGCGAAGGTGTAGAGCTGCGGTTGCGCGCTCGCGGGTGCGGTGGTCAGCAACGGCGAATTTGCCGGCACCGCCTGACCGCCGAAGATAAAGGCGCGCTCGTTTTGGAACGCGGGTGCGACCGGGGTCAAATTGGCATAGAAAAACGTCGAGTTGGGCGACATGTAGCTGGTCCCGGTAACCGGGCCGAAGCTGCTCGACGTCCCGACCGGCCCGAAATTGACAAAGCCGGACGCGAACGAGCCCGGCGCCAACGGAAACTCCACGGCTACGGGTCCGTCGACGGTGGCCAGTGTCGTCTTGAAAACACCGGCGGCAGGGTCGCCCACCGGATAGGTCAGCGTCCCGCCGGTATAGGGGATGCGGCCGAGCCCGGCAGTTTGGTTGATAAAGCCTTGGGTCGTTGCGTTGGCGCCGTTGCCGGCGGTGCTCTTGGCAAGCCCGGCATAGCTGATCACCACCGGCGTCGGTGGCGGTGGTGGTGGCGGCGGCGGCGGGGGAGGCGGCGGTGGCGGTGGCGCCGCTGCTGCCGGCAAGCCCTGGTTCGCGGTCAGCTGCAAATTCGCTTGAGCTTGCTGGACCGCGTTGGTCGCGTTGGGCGCCCGGCCCTGCAGCGGCTGGTTTTGGCTGGCGGACTGGACGGCGGCGGCAACATTGTTCGAATTGACATTGGCGATGCCGCTGTTCTCGACCGTCTTGTCGGTCGGGACCGTTTGGGCGCCGCCATTGCTGCCAGGCCGCCCGTCGAGCTGGCTCAGGATGGCGGTGGCCGCGCCCCGCGGCGCGGGCGCCGGCGGCGAAGGTGCGGCACCCGGCCCGGCGACGGTAACCTCGAAGCCGGGCCGGGTGAGCGTCTGCGAAATCCCGTTCACCCCGGTGACGGTGACCCCTTCGCCATAAGCAAAGATCACCTGAAGCTCGTTGCAGCCGGCGGTTTGCACGGCGCGGCAGGCCGGCTGCAGATTTACCAGCATGACACCGCCGCGGATGCCGATCGTGGCGGTCGGAGTGCGGATCGTGACTGCGTTGTCGTGCTTGCTCAGAGCGCCGCCGACAAAACGGAACACACCCTTTGTCAGGCTGGCCGCGAGCTTGCCGGTGCCGGAATTCGGATCGTAGACAAACTGGTCGATCACCATGTTCGAATTCGGCCCGACGGTCATCGTCGAGGCGTCGACAAACAGGATCTGGGTTTGCCCTTGCGCCTGGGTGGCGATCCGCTCGTTGTAGACGACGTCCTGGCCGATCACCAGGCGGCGCGGCGCGGCGCCTGGCGGGGCGCCGGTCGATTCCGGGTTGACCGCGCTGTTGACCCCGACCCGTTGCTGCGCGATCGCCGCCGGGCCAGCCCCGAGCGCGCCGAGAAGCACCGGAGCAAGGATGGCGGCGCGCCGCAGATGCCGAAAGCTTGCCATCCTCGAATGCTCCCTAAAAGCGGATCTGCGGGCCGATCAGAACCGAGGTGTTGTTGTAAGCATAGAGCGGCAGGTTCGACGAGATGATGTCGCGCTCAAGCTGCAGCACGATCGCCGCGTTCGCCGTCACCGGCCAAGTCTGAGTAATGCCAAATCGCCAACGCTGGGTCAATTGCGTGCTGAGCGAGGGCATCAGCGGGTTGCCGCTGGTGTTGCAGCACGGGTCCGGCGCGCCGTAAATGCTCCAGGCGCGGCCGACATAGAACGTGCTTTCCCAAGGGCCTGGGGTGTGGCCGGTTGGGTCGGCGTAGTGAATATCGTAGGCGCCCGACACGATGTACGTATCGTTTGCATAAAAGGCGAGCTGGGTCGATTGGTTGAGGTAATCGAATTCGAGGTTGAGCGAGGAGTTCGCGGTGACCGGCTTGATCAAAGCCAGGGTGAACAGCTTGTCGCTGCCGTTGAGACCGGTCGATAGCGGGCGCGTCGGGGCGTTGGCATAGGTTTTTTGCCGAAACTCGAAGGTCGATTTCAGCGCTATGTCGTGCCAGACGAACTGGTCGTATTCGAGCCCGCCGCCATAGCCGGCGAAATATTGGTCCCAGCCCAAGCCGACCTCGTCAAAAATCGCGTATGGCTTGAACGACGCCGGTTTGCCGGGGGTGAAGGACCCGTTTGGAAAATTGAACCGCGGCCCGCCGGTGACTTCGAGCAGGGCGAGATCGAGCCGGTTTACCGCAGAGTTGAAATAGTGGCTCAGATAGCCGACGCCGGTGACGTCGATCGTATCATGGCTCTGTGTCTCCAGATCGTAGCTGTAGAGCGCGGAGCCGCTGGCGAACAGGCTGCCCGAGGACTGCTTGGTAAACTGGCTGTTGAGCAGCACCGGAAACGGAAAGACCGGGGTCAGGATCGCCGACGCGCCGGCGACGTTGGCGTTCGACTGATACTGGCCGCCGGAAAAGAAATAGCCGGTGAAGTGGCTGCGCGATTGGGCCTTGTCGATCAGCGCCAGGTATTCGGCGACCTTGTCGCGGACCGCGGCCGGTGGATGGGCGGCGAGCGCCTTGGCAAAATAATCGCGGGCGAGCTCGAACGACCCCATGCGGAAATAGAGCACGCCGAGCTCGAGCTGGACCCGCGGCAGATTGGGGTTGAACAGCAGCATCCGCTCGAGGGTAGATACCGCCGCCTCGTAGTCTCCGAGCTGCGTCGCGACGTCGGCATAGGAAAAGGCGATGTCGAGGTTCGCCGGATTGTTCAGCATCTGCTGGAAGAGCGCGCTTTTCTGCGCCTCGAGCCGGTGCTTGTCGGCGGTCGGGAGCGACTGGGCCGAGGCCATCAACGGCGCCACGAACGGCGCCAGCAGCGCCAGGAGCACGATCACGTCTCGGATGAAACGTAAAAATCCAAATTTCCGTCGTGCCGCCTCGCGGCGTTGTTCCTGTGCGTGCACCGCTCGCTCTCCGGTTGCGCCAACACCGCGCCTCGCGGTCTCGCCAAATATGCAGGGTATCCGAGGGACTGACAAAACTGCAAGTCTGGGGCCGCCGGGTCTGGGGCCGCCGGATACGGGTCTGTCGGGCGCGGTCTGTCGGGCGCGGTCCAATCGGCGCGGCCCGCGCTTGCCCGGGAATGCCGTCCGAGAGCACATTGGGCGCCGGCCGGCAAAGGAGGCTTCCGGGTGAACAGCCGATATTTCGATTCACTCGAGATCCGCGACCCGGCGGCGCGTGAGGCGGCGCTCCTCGCCGCGCTGCCCTCGGTCGTCGCGGCGGCAAAGGCGGCCAGCCCGGCCTATCGCGAGCTGTTCGCCGAGATTCGCCCCGAAAGGGTGACGAGCCGCCAAGCCCTGGCCGAATTGCCGTTGACCCGCAAATCCGCGCTGATCGAATTGCAGCGCCGCGCTCCGCCGTTTGGCGGTTTCGCCGCGGTGCCGGTCTCGGCCTTGCGCCGGGTCTTTGCTTCACCCGGCCCGATCTACGAGCCCGAGGCGCGGCGCCCCGATTATTGGCGCTTTGCCCGCGCCCTTTATGCCGCCGGGTTCCGTTCGGGCGATTTGATCCATAACGCCTTTTCCTATCACCTGACCCCGGCCGGCGCGATGGTCGAGAGCGCCGCCGAGATCCTCGGCTGTCCGGTGATCCCGGCCGGCACCGCGCCGACCGACCAGCAATTGCGCGCGCTCGCCGATTTGCGGCCGGCCGGCTATGTCGGCACGCCGTCTTTTCTGAAGGTGCTGCTCGACCGAGCCGCCGCCGAGAAGATCGACGCGTCGTCGCTGAAAAAGGCGCTGGTCGGGGCCGAAGCGCTGCCGGGGTCGTTGCGCGCCGAGCTGCGCCAACGCGGGGTCGAGGTGCTGCAATGCTACGGCACCGCCGAGCTCGGCGTCATCGCCTATGAGAGCACGGGTGCGGACGGCGCTCTCGGCGAGGGGATGGTGCTCGACGAGGGTGTCCTCGTCGAGCTGGTCCGCCCCGGCACCGGCGAGCCGGTCGCGGCGGGCGATGCCGGCGAGGTCGTGGTCACGACGCTGACCCCCGAATACCCGCTCGTCCGCTTTGCCATCGGCGACCTGTCGGCGGTCCTGCCGGGGCTGAGCCGCTGCGGCCGGACCAACCAGCGGATCAAGGGATGGCTCGGCCGCGTCGATCAGGCGACCAAGGTGCGCGGGCTGTTTGTCCACCCGCAGCAGATCACCGATGTGTTGCGCCGGCACCCGTCGGTCCGCGCGGCCCGGCTCGTCGTCGAGCGGCCGGGTGTCACCGACGCGATGACCCTCTTCGTCGAGATCGGCGATGGCGCAGCAGACCCGGCGCAAATTGCCGCGAGCGTGCAGGCGCTGACCAAATTGCGCGCGACGGTCACGGCGGTGGCGCCGGGCAGCCTGCCGGCCGACGGCAAGCTGATCGAGGACCGCCGGGCGCTCGATTGAAATTCATCGACCCGAGTGAATTCATCGACCCGAGCGATTTCATCGACCCGAGCGATTTCATCGACCCGAGCGAATTCATCGACCCGAGCGAATTCATCGAATTGTCAAACTTCCTTCAAACGGAAGACCCAATCGGACCCCCATATAGAATGCGTAAGGCTCATCCTTACAGGTTTGTCCCCCAAACCTCGTGCTCGGCCGAGGGTTTCGGCCGAGACCTGCGCGGCTCCGGATTTCCCCCTCCGGGGCCGCTTTTTTGCGCGCCGTGACCAAGGTGCTCCCCGAGCTCGTTGCCGAGGGCCTGGCCTGCCGGCGCGGGGCGCGGCTCGTCTTTGCCGGGCTGTCGTTCCGGCTCCAAGCCGGCGCGGCGCTGGTGTTGACCGGGGCCAACGGCAGCGGCAAGACAAGCTTGCTGCGGCTCGCCGCGACCCTGATAGCACCGGCCGCCGGGCGGCTCGCCTGGGGCGCTGCGCCGGTCGCCGACGATCTCGCCGGCCATCGCGCCCTTCTCCACTATATCGGTCATCAGGACGGGCTCAAGCCGGCCCTGACGCCACGCGAGACACTCGGCTTTTGGGCGGCGCTGCGCGGCCTTCCGCCGCGGCATTCGGCGGCGGCGGTCGAGACGGCGCTCGGCGCGTTTGGGCTCGAAGCGGTCGCCGATTGGCCGTGCCGCTGGCTCTCTGCCGGGCAGCGGCGGCGGCTGGCGCTGTCTCGGCTGGTGCTGGCTCCGGCCCCGCTGTGGCTGCTCGACGAGCCGTCCCTGGCGCTCGACGACGACAACAGGGTGCGGCTCGAGGACGCGCTCGCGACGCATCGGGCGGCGGGCGGGCGGGTGCTGCTCGCGACCCATACGCCGCTCGCGCTCGACCGCCCCGAGCATCTGGCCCTCGACGCGTTTGCGCCGGGCGCCGCCGCCGCCGATTTCTGCTGACCCGGCATGACGGGGTTTGGCGGGCTGTTGCGGCGCGACCTGCGCCTCGCGCTGCGTCAGGCCGGCGACACCGGTCTCGTCCTCGGCTTTTTTGTCCTCGCGGTGGTGCTGTTTCCGCTCGGCGTCGGCCCCGAGCCGGAAATCCTCGGGCGCATTGCCGGCGGCATTATCTGGGTCGCGGCGCTGCTGGCGGCGCTCCTGTCGCTCGACCGGCTGTTCCAGACCGATTACGAGGATGGCGAGCTCGACCTGATCGTGCTGTCGCCGCTCCCGCTCGAATTGGCGGTGCTGGCGAAATGCGCCGCTCATTGGCTCGCGACCGGGCTGCCCTTGACCCTGGCGAGCCCGGCCCTCGCGCTGATCGTCGATCTCGATCCGCGCGCGATCGGGACGCTGATGCTGGGCCTCTTTCTCGGCACGCCGGCGCTGAGCCTGATCGGCAGCGTCGCCGCCGCCTTGGCGCTCGGCGCCCGCCGCCAGGGCGCGCTGCTGGCGCTCTTGGTCCTGCCGCTTTATGTGCCGCCCTTGATCTTTGGCGCCGCCGCGGTCGAGGCGAGCGCCACCGGCGGCCTCGCGCGCCCGCATCTCTTGCTGCTGGCGGCGTTGAGCCTCGCCGCCCTGCCGCTCTGCCCATGGGCGAGTGCGGCCGCGTTGCGTCAGGCGCTCGAATGAGCCGTCCGGCTGCGACCGCTTCGACCGCTGACGCGGCACCCGGTTTACGCTACAACGCGTTCGGTCGCGAGCGAGGTTGCAGACGATGATCAGCCGGTTGGCGAGCCCAGCGCGGTTTTCGCGGATGAGCGCCACGGTGCTGCCGTGGTGCGGCTGGGCGAGCCTCGCCGTGCTCGCCCCGGGGCTCTATTTGGCGCTCGTCGCGGCACCGCCCGATTACCAGCAGGGCGAGGCCGTGCGCATCATGTATATCCATGTGCCGGCGGCATGGATGGCGCTGTCGGCTTATCTTTTCATCGCCGTCGCCAGCGGTGTGGCGCTGGTTGCGCGCCACCCGCTCGCCGAGATTGCCGCCCGCGCCGGGGCTCCGATCGGGGCGGCTTTCACCCTTGTCTGTCTTGCTACCGGCTCCTTGTGGGGCCGGCCGATGTGGGGGACATGGTGGGTATGGGACGCGCGGCTGACCTCGGTCCTGGTGCTGTTTTTTCTCTATCTCGGCTATATCGCGCTGGTGAACGCGTTCGACGACCCGACCCGCGGCGCGCGCGCCGGCTCGGTTTTGGCGCTCGTCGGTGTCGTCAACCTGCCGATCATCAAGTTTTCGGTCGATTGGTGGAACACCTTGCATCAGCCGGCGAGCGTGCTGCGTTTCGGCGGGCCGAGCATCGCGCTGTCGATGCTGGTTCCGCTCCTCGTCATGGCGCTCGGCTTTGCGCTGCTGTTTGCCGCGCTGCTGCTGGTGCGCATGCGCACCTTGTTGAACGAGCGCCGGGTGCTGGCGTTGCGCCTCAATCGTGTGCCAGCGCGCGCCGGCGCCCCACACGCCGCCGCGGCGCGATGAGCCGGCTCGGCGCTTATCTCGCGATGGGCGGCTATGCCACGTTTGTCTGGCCGGCCTACGGCTTGACTGTCGCCGTCCTCGGCGGCTTCGCGGGCTGGTCGTGGCGGCGCTATCGGCAGAGCCTTGCCGCGCTCTCCGGGCTGCAGCAGGGGTCGGGTCGGCGGCATGACCCGTAAGCAGCAGCGGCTCGGCGTGCTGGCGCTCGGTCTCTGCGCGCTCGGCGGCGCCACCGCGCTGGTGCTGACCGCCTTTAGCAGCAACCTGGTTTTTTTCTACAGCCCGAGCGACCTGCATGCGCGCGCCGTCAGCGCCGACCGCCGGGTGCGAATCGGCGGGCTGGTCGAAGCACACAGCGTGGCCCATGGCGCCAATGCCGCCATTTCGTTCCGCGTCACCGACGGCAAGACCGACCTCGCAGTCGCCTATCGGGGCCTTTTGCCCGACCTCTTTCGCGAGGGCCAAGGTGTCGTCGTCGAAGGGCGGCTGCGCCCCGACGGGGTGTTCGCCGCCTCGACCGTGCTGGCCAAGCACGACGAGAAATACATGCCGCGCGAGGTTGTCGAGGCGCTGAAGAAAAGCGGGCATTGGCAGGAGGGCGCGCCGACTGAAGGGGCTGCGGCGCCGCCGGTGTTTGGCCGCCGATGAAGCGGTCGGCGGAAAGGCTAGCCCGCATTTCTCACAGCCGGGCGGTTTGCCAGGTTGAGCGGAGGCGGTTCGCGCTGGGCGAGTCTGGTCGGCTTGGCGACACGGATAGGGCGTGGCGGCGAATAGGGTACGGCTGTCGCGGTCGGGTCATTATTTTGGTGCTTTTCCCCGGGGTCAGTTGCCGCTCGTCGTGAGCGCGGCGTGGGCGGCGCGTTTTCTGCCCGAAGGGCTGCGCCGGCAGGGGCTCGGCAGCCGGGTGCTGAAAACGGCCGAGGAGGAGGGGGCGCGGCGCGGCTGCACGCGGGCGATCCTGTCGACCCTGTCGTTCCAGGCCCCTGGCTTTTACGAGCGTCAGGGCTGGCAGGTGCTCGGCCGCATCGACTGCGACCCGCCCGGCCACACCCGCTTCAGCATGACCAAGCGGCTGGTGCCGCACCGCGGCTGGATCGCCTCTTCCTGAGAGCGCGCGCCCGGCCCGACGCCCTCATCGACGCGCGTGCAGCAGAATTTGGGTCGCCGCCCAGATCACACCGGCGAGCGTTCCTGTAATAGCGATGAAAGCGGCGATCCCGACGCCGATCCCCCATTTGATCAACCGCAGCTCGACCTCGGCCAGGTCGGTTTTTGTGGCGACGGCCTTCAGCTCGTTGACGAGCTCATGCGTGTCGAGCGTGCTGATCATCGCGCACGGAAAGGTAACGATATCGACGGCGCAGAGGTAGTCTCAAGCGGCATTTCAGGCGTTGTAATCGAGGCCGAGAGCGGCGAAGCGTTCGCGGTCCTCGCCCCAGTTCTGGCGCACCTTGACAAAGAGGAAGAGGTGCACGCGCCGGCCGAGCATATGCTCGAGCTCGGCGCGGGCACGGCTCCCGATCGACTTGATCCGCTGACCGCCGTCGCCGAGCACGATCGCGCGCTGGCTCGGCCGCTCGACATAGATCACCTGCTCGATGCGCGCGCTGCCGTCGGGCCGGTCCTGCCAGCTTTCGGTTTCGACGGTCGAGGCGTAGGGCAATTCGTCATGCAATTGGAGGAACACCTGCTCGCGCGTCACCTCGGCGGCGATCAGCCGCTCGGGCGCGTCGGAGAGCTGGTCCTCGGGGAAGAGCCAGGGTCCCGGCGGCATCGCCGCAGCGAGATGCCGGCGCAGATCGGCGACACCGTCGCCGTTGAGGCCCGAGATCATAAAGACCGGGTCGAAATCGCCCTCCTTGGCGAGTGCTGCGGCAAGGGCGAGCAAGGTGTCGCGGCGCACCAGGTCGATCTTGTTGAGAGCCAAGAGCGAGCGCCGGCCGCGTTTGGCAAGGCGATCGAGAATGCGCCGCGTGTCGCGATCGACGCCGTGCGCCGCATCGACCAGGAGCACCGTCTCGTCGGCGTCCTCGGCCCCGGTCCAAGCGGCCGCGACCATCGCCCGGTCGAGCCGCCGGCGCGGCGCGAAGATGCCGGGCGTGTCGACATAGACGATCTGCGCGGCGTCTTCGATGGCGATGCCGAGGAGGCGGGTCCGCGTCGTCTGCGCCTTTGGTGTGACGATCGCCAGCTTGCGGCCGACGAGCCGGTTGAGCAGCGTCGATTTCCCGGCATTGGGCGCGCCGATCAGCGCGACATAGCCGCAGCGCCGATCGGCCCCCGGACCCGGTCCGGCGCTCACGCCGCGTGCTGCTTCGCCCACTCGACCACGTCGGCGTGGGTCGCGAACCACACCCCCGGCTGCGCCTTGGCGTGGCGAATGATCTCGTCCAAAATCCAGATGCGCGAGCGATAGCCGATGACATGCGGATGCATGGTCAGCTGGAAAATTCCGCCGTCGCGATGCGCGGCGTCGAACTCGCGGCGGAAGATGTCGAGCACGTCCGTTGGCGGCGTATAGGGGCGCAACGCCGAAAACCGGTTCATCATAAAATAGACCGCGTCGTCGCGCACCCATTCGACCGGCAATTCGACGATGCCGGTCGGCGCGCCGTCGAGCAGGAGCTCGTAGCAATCCTCGTCCGACATCAGCGAGGAATCATAGGCGAGCCCCATCTCCTTTTCGATTTCGAGCGTGTGCCAGCTGAAATCCCAGGACGGCGTGCGCAAGCCGACGGGCCGCACCCCGGCGATCCGTTCAAGCGTATCGGCCGAGCGCCGCATCAAGTCGCGCTCGGCTTCGTAGGGAAGCACCGAGTTCAGCTCGTGGATCCAGCCGTGGATGCCGATCTCGTGACCCTCGGCGACGACCCGGCGCTGCTCCTCTGGGTGCAGCAGCGCGGTCACCGCCGGCACATAAAAGCTCGCCTTGACCCCGTGCCTTTGGAGCACCTTCAGAATGCGCGGCACGCCGACCCGGCTGCCGTACTGGCCCCAGGCGAGCCGGCCGATCGATTTGCCGCCGTCGCGCAGATCGCTCGTCTCGTGGTCGCTGTCGAACGACAAGGCCACCGCGCAGCGCGCCCCGCCCGGCCATTCGGCGGGCCGCAGGGTCCGTCCGGCGCGCACCCGGTTGACCAGCCGGCGCCAATGCTCCTCCGGCCACTGCCAAGGTTCCAGAGGTGATCCCGGACGGTCGGTCATGGCTTGCCCTCCACCTGCGCGCCGAGCAAGCTTTCGATCGCGACTCGCTCGGCCTTCGGAAAGAGCACGACCAGCTCGTGGAGTCTGCTGCGCGTCCAGTCGTCCACGGCGGTGCAAAGAATATCGATATATGTGGCGGTTGGCGATGCGCCAAGTTTTGGCAGATCCTCGTGGACGAGCACTATTCGGTGTTGCTCGATCCACGACAGATCCGTCAGCATGTCATTCAGCGCATCCCAGTTTCGTCCCCAATAGTCCGGGAACGCCAGCGCGTCGCTCACAACGTCAAACAGTCGTTCGCGGCTCACGATCCCCTTGGGCACGGTGACAACGCGGTCCGTCGCAGAGGACGGCCTGGCCGCCTCGGCGTCGAAAAAAAACCGGCAAGGTCTCATCGGAGCACCCCTTAGCGCACGCGAACGAATGTGTTGTAATGGTCGGGACTGTATTATACCTCTCCACCGCTTCCAACGACGACCCGCCTCGGACCGGCGTCGCCGGCAGTGTTCGGGTGCACATATTCTCGATAATAGCCGCGCGGTTGCTGCGGCAGGCGCGCACTCACGGTTGTGGAAATCCGCGCCGTCGTTGCGGTGCGGATACGCTACGCCGCGTCCAATGCGCTGCAACGTGCGTTCGAGGTCACGCGGCAGCTGGCTCACGCCGACGCTGACCGCGGAGGATTGGTCGGAGCGGTGAGATTCGAACTCACGACCCCCAGCACCCCATGCTGATGCGCTACCAGCCTGCGCTACGCTCCGACCGGGCGGCCTCCGCCGAGCGGCCGATCATAAGCACCCGTCCGCACCGGCGCAACCGGGCCGCGGCCGGCTTGCCGAACCGCGGGGCGACCGGTAACGTCGCCGCCATCACCCCGAAAGGAGAAAAACCATGTCGACACTGGTCATCGGCGGCACCGGGTTTATCGGCCGGCGGCTCGTTCCGCTCCTGGCCGAGCGCGGCGAGGAGATCATCTGCATGGACATCAACCTCGGCACCGCGTCCTACGACCATCTAGGGAAGCAGGTCCGCATGCTGCGCGGCGATGTCAGCCAGTTCGACGACGTGATGGCGGCGATGGTGGCGGCAAAGCCCGAGCGGGTCGTCAACCTCGCCTATTATCTCGGCAGCGAGCATCCGCCGCATATGGCGTTCAAGCTCAACGTCCTCGGCATGGACAATTGCTTCGAGGCCGCCCGTCTCGCCGGCGTCAAGCGGGTCGCCTATGCGAGCTCGCTGGCGGTCAGCGGCGAGCAGCATTTCTACGGCGAGCGCGTCGTGACCGAGGACGATTTCCGCCACGGCCACGTGCAATACGCGATGCACAAGATTTTCAACGAGTGGCAGGCGCAGGATTACCGCGAGAAGCACGGGCTGGAGATCACCGCGATCCGCCCCGCCAACGTCACCGGCAACGACAAGATCGTCGGCTCGGTCGACCACGTCAAATGCATCACCTTTCCGGCGCGCGGCCAGCCCATCACGTTTCCGCACAAGGACGCGATGCGCTGCCCGATCCATGTCGACGAGATCGCCGAAATCTTCGCCCGCGTGATCATGGAGGATAAGCCGAAGAGCTGGGTCTACAACACCGGCGGCGTCGCGATCAGCATCGGCGAGATCGCCGACATGGTGCGCGAGTTCCTGCCCGACGCCAGGATCACCTTCGAAAAGGAGACCGGCGGCAAGGCGATCTCCGGCAACTACCTGATCGACAACAGCCGGCTCGTGCACGAATTCGGCGTCCAATACCGCCCCTACCGCGAGCGCGTCCTGCAGATCATCAACGAAGTCCGCGCCGAGGAGGGTTTGCCGGCGATCGCCGACCGCTGACCAAAGGCGCGCTTCGGCGCGCCTCACCAATCCCCTCCCGGTCCTGGTCGGATCTCGGGGGGCGATCTAAGGCTTCCCCTGGGCCGGCTCGGCACTCTCGCGCGCTCACCAGTTCGCGCGCAGACGGCGCGGCGCGGGTTCGGCTGGGATCAATCTTCGTCGCCCCGCACGACGTGCTGCTGGCGTTGCCGGAGGCGGCGGTCCCACGCGGGCGCGCGGGGTGAGACAATGATATCCCGCAGTCTGGATATGCTCACACGGTCGGCGGTCCCACGCGGGCGCCCGGGGTGAGACGGGGTTTCTATCCGTGGTATTTGACATCAGGAGGGGTCTCCGTACCTCCAGGTAAAGCCACATTCGCGACAAAACATTTCGTCGCCAAATCTGGGTTCGAATTCTTCAAGGTCCTGCTCGTCGACCTCCCGGTGTCCGCCTTTGAAGAAATCCACCCAGACCCCGCCCCAAACCGATATCTGATCGCTAGAACATTGGTGGCATTTAAGCATTTCGACCCCCTGATGGAGAAGATAAGCGCGGCAGAAAGTGGGGGCGGCTAATGACTATCACCTGGCGTGCGACTCGCCTCATTGTTCGTCTTCCCGGCGTAGGCCGGAACCCATGTCCACCGTGGACACCGGCCTCCGCCGGTGAGACGAAAACCGGGTGTTATCTGTGAGAAGTGATCCACCAACGCTCGCAAACGGAAGTTACGCATATCACTCAGCAGCGTGTGCGGTCACCTGGGTACGAATGCTTACGTAGCCGCCCGAAGTTTCGTCATTTAACGCCTCGTAGACGGCATATGCGGTTTCCTTGCTACCGCCCACGGAAAACGTTCCTTTTGGAGTGAATTTTCCAGCAATACCCTCCCAATGCCTACCACGACGCCAATCCACCGCCCTCAGCTTCCTGATTAGTGCGGTCGTTTTTGCGTCGCGCAAAGTAGGATCGTCGATATTGACGAGCTCGTGGCCCATCGCGCCGATCGCAGCGAGAACCGTCGGGGCCGAGGCCAATTTGCTCTCACGGTCCTCCATCGCCGGCCCGATAGCGTCAACTACGGCCTTAAACCATTCGATGACAGCCGGAAGCACGCGCTGCAGCAGATCCTCGGAAAGAGGCACAGGGCGCGCTCCATATTTTACACCACCTATCCCTACCGCGAGTGTGATACAGGCGCCGCGGAGCGAGGTGATCGTCACCACGTCCTTGTCGTGTGTGCCCAATTGGCGCCGCGCCTTATTCACCCTGTCTCGGAAGAACGGAACTTGACGCTCTGCTTCGCGCGCCACCCTAGTTAACGGATCTCGGGCGTCCATGCCGATGCTCAATGCTGCATTAGGCCGAACACCCAGAACGTTCAGATCGTGGAAACATTGGCGTGCCCAGAGCTTGTCTAGCCCGTGACAAATATAGATTCCGACAAATTCATTCTTTGTATCCGGAAGAAGATTCGCCGCCTCAAATCGTGCGGCGAGCTGCGTTTCGCCGTCGATTGCGACGAGGCGCTTGTCGTAGGGCACCTGAATAAATCCCCTGCCATCGCCGTCGATTTCGTCAGCCAGCTTATCTTCTGAATAAAGGATGATGGGAGGGGTAATACCATCAACCTCGGCGGTATGGACATCCTTTATATATTCGGCGTATGCCGGTACGTTCTTAGCTTTGGCCCCTGCAAACAGGCGTTGTACCTCGTCGCGGATTTCTCGAAGATCTTGAAGCTCCTTGCTAGCATCCACCTTCTTCCTGTCTTCCGCATCCCGGGGATCAGGGGCGATCTGAAATAGCAGAGCAGCTTTCAGTCGGCCGAGAAATTGGTGATCGTTCAACTTTACCCCGGCGATCAGATGACCGTCCGTGCGATTCAACTGGGAGTCCATGATTGACCTCGTAGGCGGTTAAGGAAGCGCACCAGGGAGCGGGAGCGCCTCCGCTATCGCCCCGGCTCGGCTTCGAGTTGGCTTGATGTGCCTAACCTAAGGCAAAAACCGTAAGCCGTCAAGACCCGAGTTTACAGATTTTCGATCTCGAGATAAACCTATCACGCATTGGTACTCTCCCGAGAAATCGATTTTGGCTGTCGAAGAGGCGAGAGGGCCGCTCGCGGGTGGATAAAGCACCCCGCAAGTCGCCGCTCCGGGCGCGACTTCGGCGTTGTGGTCGGCGGCGGTGACGGGCCCGGCCCAGCCGGAGGCGTGGCCTTGCCCGCCCGATTCGGACATCGCCCAATGGGCGAGCCGGCGGTCGGGGGCGGCACCATGCCAGCGCATCGGCAAATTCCGGGCCGAGCATGGGGTCGGACGAGGGCGCCGGAGCAACGCTCGCCAAGCTGGCTGCTGGCGCCCGGCGGGGCTATTTTCGCGGCCTTCAAATGGGAGCATCCGCCATGCCCGGCCGGCTCGACCAATCCCGCCCGTTTCTGCCGGTGAACATTGCGCTCTTGACCGTGTCGGACACGCGCGACGCGGCGCAGGACCGCTCGGGCGACACGCTCGCCGAGCTCGCCGCCGCCGCCGGTCATCGGGTCGCTGTGCGCCGGATCGTGCGCGACGACATGGCCGCAATTGCGGCCCAGCTCGAAGCGTGGATCGCCGATCCCGAGATCGACGTGGTGATCTCGACCGGCGGCACCGGGGTGACCGGCCGCGACGTGACGCCTGAGGCGTTCCACAGCGTCTATGAAAAGGAGATCGCCGGGTTCGGCGAGCTGTTCCGCTGGCTCAGCTACGACAAGATCGGCACCTCGACGATCCAGAGCCGGGCGACGGCCGGGGTCGCCCGCGGCACCTATCTCTTCGCGCTGCCCGGCTCGCCCGGCGCCTGTCGCGACGCCTGGGAAGGCATCCTCGCGCACCAGCTCGACAACCGGTTTCGCCCGTGCAATTTCGTCGAGCTGATGCCGCGCCTCCAGGAGCGCTAGCTCAAAAGCCAGCGCTAGTCTCAAAAGCCGCGGCGCGGTGAAAGGCGGCGGTAAGAATCGCCGTCGTCCACATCTTCGAGGCGCTCGACAAAAGCGACCGAGGCATGTGGCGGCAGGCCGGCGAGGGTGTCGGCGAGCGCGTGCGGGCCGGACCAGCGCACAGCTGGGAACAATGGCGGCAGGCGCGGGCGGCGGCGTGCGCCGATCAGCCAAAATCCGCCGTCGACGGCCGGGCCAAAGACCAGATCGTGCCGGCCGAGCAGGCGAAAGGCGGCGGCGATATGAGCCGCGCGGAGATCCGGGATGTCGGCGCCGACCAGCACGACCGGGCCGGGTGGTGCGGCGGCGAGCGCGCGCTGCATGCGTTGGCCGAGGTCGCCGCCGCCCTGGATCACGCTCGCCACACCCGCGGCCCGCAAGCGCCACCGCGGCGTGAGCGCCACTTGCAGCCGCCAGCGGCGATCGCGCGCCAGCCGGCGCAGCAGCAGGGCCAGCATCCGGCGCTCGAAATGCACCGCGGCGACATCGCCGATGTCGCGCGCGAGGCGCCTTTTGCCGCCGCCCAGCATCGGCGCGCGCAAAAACAGCACCAGATGCTGTCGCATCAGCCGTAGAGGCGGGCGATCCGCACGGGCGGCATCCCGGCAAAATAAAGCGCGAGGCAGCAGAGGTTGCGCGCCGGTCTGAGCCAATAGCCGCCCTGCCGGTAGCGGCGCGCCGAGGCGAGGCAGCGCGCACCGATCGGAGCGAGGCGACGGCGGCCCAGCCGGCGCGCCAGATCGACATCCTCCATCAGCGGGACCGGGGCAAACCCGCCGACCGCATCATAAAGGGCGCGCGAGATCAGCAGCCCCTGGTCGCCATAGGGCAACGCCATGGCACGGCAACGCCAGGCGACGAGCCGTTCGAGCCGGCGGGCCGCCGGTGCCGGGTCGTCGAGCGCGAGGTCGAAATACCCGGCACGGCCCGCCGCCCCGTCCGCCGCGACAAAGGCGGCGACCGCCCCTTCCCAACCCGGGTCGAGGCGGCAATCGGCATGCAGAAACAACAACCAGGCACCAGTCGCCGCTGCCGCCCCGGCGGCGAGCTGCGTGCCGCGCCCGCGAGCGGCGCGAACATGACGGGCACCGGCTTGCTGCGCGATCGACACCGTGGCATCGCAGGAGCCGCCATCGGCGACGATGATCTCCCTCACGATCGCCGACCCGGCCACCGCCTGCAATGTTTGCGGCAGGCTCGCCCCCGCATTCAAGGCCGGGATCACGAGCGATAAAATCTGTTCTTGAAAAGTTCGCATAGCCGCGGCAATATCGGGCGATGGATATGCCGGCCATGCTGCAACAGCGCAAGGGCCGCGGGGCGGCGAGCAACGCCAGCGGCCGTTTCGAGCTCGAAGAACGGGTGCCGTTCGACGACGGGTGGGGCGTTGGCGATCACGAGGCTTTGCCGCTGCACACGACGGTCAGCGTCGATGCGACGCGCACGATCATTGCCCGCAACAACTCGCCCGATATCGGCTTCGACCGCTCGATCAACCCCTATCGCGGCTGCGAGCACGGCTGCATCTATTGCTATGCGCGGCCATCCCACGCCTATCTCGGCCTATCGCCGGGCCTCGATTTCGAGAGCCGGCTCTTCTACAAGCCGCAGGCGGCGGCGCTGCTCGCCGCGGAATTGCGCAAAAAAGGCTACTCCGCCCGCCCGTTGGCTCTGGGGAGCAACACCGATCCCTACCAGCCGGTCGAGAGGAAGCTCGGCGTCACCCGCGCAATCCTCGAAGTGCTGCGCGATTTCCGCCACCCGGTGACGATCGTCACCAAATCGGCGCTGATCCAGCGCGATCTCGACATCCTCGCCGAAATGGCGCGGGACAATCTCGCGATCGTCACGGTATCGGTGACGACGCTCGACCGCGGCCTGGCACGGGTCATGGAGCCGCGCGCCGCCACTCCGGAGCGTCGGATCGAGACGATCGCGGCACTCGCCGCTGCCGGAATCCCGACGGGCGTCTTGAGCGCGCCGATGATCCCGGCCCTCAACGACAGCGAATTGGAGGCGATCCTCGAATGCGCGCGCGGCGCCGGCGCCGTCTCGGCCGGCTATACGCTGCTGCGCCTGCCGCACGAATTGAAGGACCTCTTTCGCGAATGGCTCGAAGCGCATTTTCCGGACAAGGCAAAGCATGTGCTCTCGCTCGTCGCGCAGGCGCATGGCGGCCGGCTTTACGACGCGGCCTGGTCACGACGGATGACCGGCAGCGGCCCTTATGCCGAGATGCTGCGGCTCAGGTTCGACCGCGCCTGCCGCCGGCTCGGCTTCAACCCGCGCACGACCCGGCCGCTCGACGCGACGCGCTTCCGCCCGCCGCCGCAAAAAGGCGATCAGCTGGCCCTGTTCTGAGCCGCGGCGCCGAGGCGGGTCCGCCACAACACGCCAAACCCGAGGAGGAGCGGGACGACGAGGCCGAGGGTTGCCGGCTCCGGCACCAGATGCTCAACGGCCAAATCGGCAAAGTCGCAGAGCTGATCGGGTCCCGGGCAGCCCGTCAGCGCAATCTCCTTCAGCAGCGTCCCGGACGCGTCGAACGCGCGAAAGATCGACGGATCGTCCTCGACATCAGCGACATAATAAAACGTGCCGTCGAACGCGACGCCGCTGAAGCCGAAATCATCGGTCCCTTGCAGGAATTCGGTCGAAGTCAGATTGCCCGCCGAGTCGAATTTATTGTAGGGGCCTTCGTCGTTGCCCTGATTGGCGACGAAATCGGACCCTACGATTTCGAGGCCGGTTCGGCCCACAGTGAACGGGCCGCCCGCGGTCGGCGTCAGGGTGAGCGTGTTCACCAAACTGCCGGCGAGCGTGTACTGATACACATTCTCGGTCAACAAACTGTCGCCGGTGGCCGCCAGATAAAGAAATTTGCCGTCCGAAGTGATCGCGCTGATCCCGGGCAGGCCGGTATTGAAGGCGACCCCGAGATCGGCGCCGCCGGGGTTGGTCAGGAACACCGAACCGGAATTGGCGACGCCATAGTAGATCGTGGAGCCGAGGATGGCGATCCCGCCGGGGCCGCCGCGCTGGGCCGCGGGGTTCGGGGCGGCGAACGAATTGATCAACGTGCCGGTGCCGGCCGCTTCGTTGATGTCCCACTCGTCGAGCGTCGGTCCCGGCGATCCGCGGCCGTCACTGGCCCACAGGATGGTGTCGGCGCGCGCAACCGGCGATGCCAGCAACGCAGCAACCGCGAGCCCCGCGGCCAGAAATGTTCTCACGCACCCTTTCGCCAATGTCCTTGCGGCGCCCATCGGTCCCTCCCGGCGATCCCCATGGAATTGCGTCGTCAATGTTTGCGGGCAAAGCTTAGCCGGGCGGAGGGAACTCCGTCCACCGCTAACCCACAGCTTGCCTGCGCGCGGGGGTGCGGCTTACGCTCCGGTCCACGACACTCACCGTCCTCGGGGGGCTCATCCGATGATCTGCGACGTTCACGCCCATTACACCCCAAAGAATTTCAGCGAGCTTATGGGCGACCGCTTTGCGTCGCCGGTTCACCTGCCGGTCAAGCGCGGCATGGCGCGCCACCCGTTCTCGGATTCGCCCGAGGACATTCAAGGCCGGTTCGAGCTGATGGATGCGGCCGGCGTCGAAAAGCAGGTGCTGTCGCCAAACCATCCGCCCTACCTCCCGGACGAGGCCGAGTGCGTCAAAGCGGTGCAGATGCTGAACGACGGCTATGCCGATCTGGCGCACCGTTATCCCAAGCGCATCGCCGCTTACGTGATGCTGCCATTGCCGCATATCGACGCGGCGCTGAAAGAGATGGAGCGCGGCTTCGACCAACTCGGCTGCGTCGGTGTCAATATGAACATCAGCTGCCTCAACCGGTCGGTCGCCGAGACCGAGTTCGAGCCGATCTATGCCGAGATGAACCGCCGGGGCGCGGTGCTGTTCGTTCATCCCGCCGGCACCGGCATCTGCTCGCCGTTCATCACCGGCTACCGCTACACCGGCTCGGTCGGAACCTCGCTCGAAGACGCGACTTTTGTGCTGCACGTGATCGCCAAGCAAATCCCGCACCGCTATCCGAACATAAAATTCATCGTGCCGCATTTGGGCGGCCCGATCCCGATGCTGCTGAACCGGCTCGACAAGCAAGGCCAGAGCCAGAATGGGCATCCGAACCTGGCCGAGGCGCCGTCCGTCACCGCCAAACGGTTCTTTTACGACACTGTGTGCTACGGCTCGAAAGCGGCGTTCACCTGCGCTCTCGAAGCCTTTGGCGCCGATCATCTCGTTACCGGCAGCGACTACCCGGTGCTGCAGGATTACGAGGCGTACGCGGAGACCTTCGCCTATATCAGCCGGCTCGGCCTCGCCCCGGCCGACCTCGACAAGATCCTCAACCACAATGCCCAGCGGCTCTTCGGCTTCGAGCGTTGATCGGATCGAGAGCCGGCGATGAGCGGTCCCGAATTTGCCCCCGATTGCGATGTGCCGATCGCTTACATGCAGCGGACCGCGGAATACTATTCGGCCCTCGGCTACGGCGCTCCCTACCGCTGGGCGCATTATGCCGAGGTGCCGTTTCGGCCGCCGGGAAAGCCGCGCACCGCCTTGCGCGTAGCACTGGTCACGACCGCCGCCCCCTATCAGCCGGACAGCGGGAGCCAGGGTCCGGGCGCGCCGTACAACGCCGCCGCCAAATTCTATTCGGTCTATTCGGGCGACAGCGCTCGGGACCACGATTTGCGCATCTCGCATGTCGCCTACGACCGGGTGCACACGACGGCAGAGGACCCGAACAGCTGGTTTCCGCTGGCGCAATTGCGGCGCCTGGCAGCGGCGGGGAGGATCGAATTGGCGCCGCGGTTCCATGGCTTGCCGACCAACCGCAGCCAGCGCGCAACAATCGAGCGGGATTGCCCGGAATTGCTGGCGCGCTGCCGCGAAGACGTGGTCGATGCCGCCGTCCTGGTTCCGAATTGCCCGGTGTGCCACCAGAGCGTGAGCCTCGCCGCCCGGTATTTGGAGGCAAACGGCATCGCGACGGTGGTCATGGGCTGCGCCAAGGACATCGTCGAATATTGCGGCGTCCCGCGGTTTCTGTTCAGCGATTTCCCGCTCGGCAATTCGGCCGGGCGGCCAAACGACCCCGGCTCGCAGGCTTTCACCCTCGATTTGGCGCTGCGCGTGCTGGCAGCAGCACCGGCGCCGCGCACGACCGTGCAGTCGCCGCTGCACTGGAGCACGGACCCGTCGTGGAAGCTCGACTATTCGAACATCGACCGGCTGTCGCCCGAAGAAATTCAGCGCCGGCGACAGGAGTTCGATAGGCAGAAGGAGATTGCCAGAAAAATCCGGTCCAATCCCGAATGATCGGCCTTCAGCGCGGCCGATGGCGGGGACGCTGCCGCAGCACGGCGGGGTCGATATTTAATTTGACCGGATAACGGGACGGAGTATGCTTCGCACGCTAACGCGGCAATTCGAGGATTGCTTGCCCGCTCGGAGTGGCGGATTGGCAATGAGGTTGCCCGCTTTGGTTGGGGGGACATCATGTCCAAAATTCACCTGGGTTCGCGGCGGCGAATTCCTGGCTTGGTAGCGATCTTGCCCATCGTCGCCAGCGCCGGGCTTGCCTTCCTCGCCGTCGCCGGCCCGGCTTTCGCAGCGGGGTCGCCGACACAGCTGATCTACCGCGTGACCCATTCGGTGTTCGGCAACATCGGCACCTACATCAACACGATCGAGCCGGTCGGCGCCGGCACGATGGTCATGACCAGCGCGCATTTCGAGGTCAAGATGCTCGGCGTCACGATGCATCGCGAGGATGCGCGGCGCACCGAGCGCTGGGAAGGCAATCGCCTAGTTTCGTTCGACGGGGTGACCGACAAGGGGTCCGGGCCAAAAGAGGTCAAAGGTGTCGCGCGCGGCAACAGCTTTGTCATCACCTCGCCGCAGGGCACCTTTAGCGCGCCTGGCACGGTCCACCCGGCGAACCCGTGGTCGGCCAACTTCCTCAGCTCCAGCGCGATGATGCGGCCGGATGACGGCAAGGTCGAGCCGGTGCATGTCAGCGGCGGCAAGCCGGCCGCGGTGACGATCGACGGCAGCCCGGTGCCGACCCGCAAATACGAGGTCGACGGCCAGGACCGCTATACCGTGTGGATCGACAGCCGCGGCATCCCGGTCAAGTTCGAGGCCCCGGACAATTCCGGGACGGTGACCTTCACGCTCGCCAGATGCGTCCGCTGCGGTCTCGACGGGGCCCAGCTCGGCGAGAAATAGCCGCGCTCGATTTGGCGCTGCCGAGGCCGGCTGTTGGCCTCGCTGCGCGGCTCGACGATCATGGATGAGCTCGTCGCGACAACCGTCGCATACCCACCTGTGCGTGATCGTGCAGCGGCACGGCTCGCCCAGCTCGGGGTGAGATTGCCGCTTTTTACCGAGCTCGCAGACCCCCGGTATCTCCCCGACGGCATCACCGAGCGGCTGGTCGGCATCGGCGCGGACGAGCCGCATCCGGCCAATCTCTTTCGCCTGCACTGGTACAACGGCCGCTCGCGCCGCGCTCGCGCCGCGGTCCCGGTGCATCTGGTGCTGCCGCCGCAGCTGACCGGTGTGCCGGCGCCGATCGTCGTCGTGCTCGGCGCGCTCTTCCCGCTGATCGGCGCGCACAAGGTGCTGGCGGCTTATGGTTGCCTCGTGTCGCTTCTGGTGACCGGCCGGTTCGATCCCGAGCATCATCGCGCGGTTTGGCCTTCGACCGGCAACTTCTGCCGCGGCGGGCTGGCGCTCTCACGCATTCTCGGCTGCCGCGGCATCGCCGTTCTGCCGGAAGGGATGAGCGCCGAGCGCTTTGCCTGGCTCGCGCGCTGGGCGGCGCAGCCCGAGGATGTCGTCCGCACCCCGGGCTCGGAAAGCAACGTCAAGGAAATCTACGACAAATGCGACGAGCTCGGCCGCGACCCCGACAATGTGATCGTCAACCAGTTCGCCGATTTCGGCAATTACCTCGCCCATTGGGCTTGCACCGGACCGGCCTTGGCGAGCGTGCTGGAGGCGGCGCGGGGAAGGCGCCCCGGCCTGCGGCCGGCTGTCTTTGTCGCGGCCTCCGGCTCCGCCGGGACGTTGGCGGCGGGCGACTATTTGAAGAAAAAGCACGGCACGCAGATTGTCGCGGTCGAAGCCAGCGAATGCCCCACCCTGCTGAAAAACGGCTTTGGCGAGCACGGCATCCAGGGGATCGGCGACAAGCATGTGCCGCTCATTCACAACGTCGCGAACACCGATCTCGTCGCCGGCGTCTCGGACCGCAGCACCGCAGCGCTCGACCTGTTGTTCAACAGCGACACCGGCCGCGCCTACCTGACGGACCGCCGGCACATCGACCCCGCGCTCGCTGCCGATTTGGGATTCCTCGGCCTTTCCGGGATCGCCAACCTCGTTGCCGCTATCAAGGTGGCCAAGCGGCTCGATCTCGGCGCGGACGACGCCGTCCTCACCCTCGCCACCGACAGCGCCTCCCTCTATGAGAGCGAGCGCTGCAAGCTGCTGGCCGCGCACTATCCAAACGGGCTCGATATGGTCGGTGCCGCCGAGATCTTCGGCCAGCACCTCTTGGGTGCCGCCGACAATGACGTGCTCGAATTGACCCGGCACGAGCGCTCGCGCATCTTCAACCTCGGCTATTATACCTGGGTCGAGCAGCGCGGCGTTTCGCTCGACGCGTTCGAACGGCGGCGCGCGCCGGCCTTTTGGGCGGAATTGCAGGAGCAATTGCCCGCGCTCGATGCGCTGATCGCCGAATTCAACGCCGTCGCCGGCTTTGGAGACGCTGTTTGACGATCGCCTATGACGAGCTTTGCCGGCGCACCCGCGAGCGCGACAGGAGCCTGCGCGAGAAGGTCACCAGCCTCGCCGAAGCCGCGGCCTTGGTGCCGGATGGCGCCTCGGTCGCCATCGGCGGCAGCACGCTCTCGCGCACGCCCTTGGCGATGATCTGGGCGCTGATCCGCGCCGGCCGCCGCGATCTCGTCTGCGCCCGCGGGATCAGCTCGAGCGAGGGCGAATTGCTGCTTGCCGCCGGGGTCAGCCGGCATCTCGTCACCAGCTGGTTCAGCCAGGGGATCGTCTGGGGCGTGTCGCGGATCATGCGCGCCTATACCGAGAGCGGCCGCGTCCGCTTCGAGGAATGGAGCCACCTCGCCATGGGCCTGCGCTTTCGGGCCGGAGCTATGGGAGTGCCGTTTTTGCCGATGCGCTCGATGCTGGGCTCGGACGTGATCGCGCAACTGCCCGATGCCCGCGCGATCGACTGCCCATTCACCGGCGAGAAGCTGGCGCTGGTGCCGGCATTGAACCCCGATTTCGCGCTGATCCACGTCCAGCGCTGCGACCCCTACGGCAACGCCCAGATCGACGGGCTGCCGTTTATGGATCTCGATCTCGCGATGGCGGCCAACCGGGTGATCCTGACCACCGAGCGCATCGTCTTGAACGACCAGATCCGCCGTGCCCCCGACCAGACCAAGATCCCGTTTTTTGCGGTCGATGCGGTCGTCGAGGTGCCCTACGGCTCGGCGCCGCACGAATGCTACGGTCTCTACGAGCCGTTGTTCGGGCATCTCGACCGCTACGCCGCATCGCTGCGACACGACCCGGAGCTGGGCATTCGCGACTACCTCGACCGATATTTCTACGCGCCCGGCTCCTGGACCGAATACCTCGACCGGCTCGGCCTTGCCGAATTGCTCGACGCCGCCCGTCGCGGGCAGAGCATCCATGACGACTGACGCCCTTTCCGATACTGCTTCCTATAGTGCGAGCGAGCTGCTGGCGGTGATGAGCGCGCGCCTGCTGCGCGATGGAGAGATCGTCTTCGCCGGCGTCGGCATCCCGCTGTTGGCCGCGACGTTGGCGCAGCGTCTCCACGCGCCCGGCCTGACGATCCTCTTTGAAGGCGGCACGATCGGCCCCCATATCGAGCCCGGCAAATTGCCGCCTTCGACCAACGAGCAGCGCTGCACGCGGCGCGCCAATATGATCCTCTCCAGCACCGACGTGCTGCTGCTGCTGCAGCGCGGCTATGTCGATATCGGCTTTATGGGCGGTGCCCAGATCGACCGGCACGGCAATCTGAACAGCTCGTTCATCGGCAGCCCGCAACGCCCGACGACGCGGCTGCCCGGCACCGGCGGCGGCAACGACATCGCCAGCCTGACCATGATGATCGTCGCGATGAAGCACGAGAAGCGGCGCTTTGTCGAACGCGTCGATTTTGTCACCAGCCCGGGGTTCCTGGCGGGCGGCAATAGCCGGCGCGAGGCCGGCCTCGTCGCCGGCGGGATGTTCCGGGTCGTGACCGATCTCGCGCTCCTCGGCTTCGACGAGAATTCGAAGCGCATGACGGTGCTGGCCCTCCACCCCGGCGCGACCATGGAAGATGTCCAGGCCAATACCGGGTTCGAGCTTATTTCCACATCCGACTTGCAGATCACCGACCCGCCGACCGAGCGCGAGCTGGCGGTGCTGCGCCATCTCGACCCCGACCGGCTTTACACGGCTTGAGAGCGTCAAGTTGACCGCCCTGGTCGCAACGACCTCAAATCATCTCGTTACCTTCCATCCCGGCGGAGGCCGGGACCCATGGGAACCATAGGCACCGGACTTCGCCGGTGTGGAAGATGTAGGTGATATTGCCAACAAAAAGTGATCCGCCGGCGAGCGGACAACGTGCAGAGCTTTAGGACGCTGGGGTTAGAGCGATGACCACATTCACCAACACCTTCGGTCTGGCGATGCGCAATTTCACGACCTGGCCGGAGGTGCCGGATCCGGGGCGGCTGATCGAGTATGCGGTCGGGGCCGAAGCCTTGGGCTTCAACTCGGTCTGGGTGTGGGACCACATCTTGCTCGGCGTCGATCCGCCGTTTCCGGTCATCGACCCGCTGACCTTGCTTGCGGCGGTCGCGGCCCGGACGACGAGGATCAAGCTCGGCACCGGGGTTTTGGTGCTGCCCTTGCGCAACCCGGTGGTGCTGGCCAAGGAATTGGCGAGCCTCGATTTGATCGCCGGCGGAAGGCTGCTGTTGGGCATGGCGTCGGGCTGGTACAAGCGCGAATTCGACGCGGTCGGGGTGCCATTCCACGAGCGCGGGCGGCTGATGGACCGCAACCTCGAAATCCTGCGCCGGTTGTGGACCGAGGACCAGGTCAACGGCGAATATCCGCCGCACGTCATGCGCGGCTCGAACATGGCGCCCAAACCCGAGCGCGTGCCGACGATATTGATCGGCGGCTATGTCGACCGGGTATTGCGGCGCGCGGCGCTGAACGGCGGCTGGCTGACCTATTTCTACACCCCCGAGGGCTTTGCCCAATCTTGGGCCAAGGTCCGCGGTTTTGCCGCAGCGGCCGGCAAGGACCCGGCGCTGTTGCTCAACGCCAACCAGCTGGCGATCCGCGTCGGCCCGTCGCGCGCAGCGGTCGAGCCGGGGATGATGGAATGGCTCGGCCAGGAATGGGACTACGCCGCCTGGAGCCAATCGACCAAGGATTCGGCGATCATCGGCACGCCCGACGAATGCGTCGCGCAATTGCGCGCCCAGCTCGCCGCCGGTGTGCAAAAGCTGATCTTGATCCCCTACCGCTACGAGCCCGACCAGGTCGGGATCATCGCCCGCCAGATCATTCCGCGGTTGCGGGCGGGTGCCGGCTGATCGAGGCGGCGAGGTGATCCCGTTCGGCCCGATCCTCGATGCGGCGCAGGCGCGGCACGGTGCCGTGGCACTCGAAGCGCGCCTGTCGAAGCCGCGCACGATCGACGAGCTGCGCGCCCTCGGCGACGACCGCTATCTGTCGCAGATGTCGCTCAGGGTATTCCGCGCCGGCCTCAAGCACAGCCTCGTCGACGCCAAATGGCCGGCCTTCGAGGAGGTGTTCGACGGCTTTGCGCCGCGCCGGGTGCGGGCGATGCCGGACGAGGCGATCGAGGGATTGCTCGCCGACAAGAGGCTGATCCGCCATTGGGGCAAATTGAAGTCGGTGCGCGACAATGCAGCGGCGATGCTCGCGATCGCCGAGGCGCATGGCGGATTTGGCGCCTGGCTCGCCGATTGGCCGGGGACCGACATCGTCGGGTTGTGGGAGGCTTTGACCAAACGGTTCGGCCAGATGGGCGGCAATTCCGGCCCGACCTTTCTGCGCATGGTCGGCAAGGACACTTTTCTCCTCACGCCGTCCGTCGTCGCCGCGCTAAAGCGCTGGAACGCTATTGCCGCGCCACCGAAAAACCGTGCCGATCGGGCCGCAGTCCAGGCGCATTTCAACGCCTGGACGGCCGAGACCGGCCGGCAATTGTGCCAGCTGAGCCTGATCCTCGCCGCCTCGACCGACGCTTAAACGGGGTCGCACCGGTAGTGCTCAGTAATTCGAGAGCTCGACGAGGTTTTGGTCGGGGTCGCGGATATAGACCGATTGGATCGCGCCGATCGCACCGGCGCGCGGACCCAGCCCGGCGACGATCGGCACCCCGCACTGCGCGAGGTGCGCGCTGACCTCGGCGAGCGGGGTCTCGGTGATAAAGCACAGATCGCCCGAGCCCGGGGTCGGCTTGCCGGCGACGAGACCCGGGATATTGTCGGCCGGGTGCAGGTTGATTTTTTGCCGGCCGAACTTGAGCGCGGTGCGGCCCTCGCCGAAGGTGACCGCCTCCATCCCCAGCACGCGGGTGTAAAAGTCGCAGCTGCGCCCGATATCGGCGACCGTCAGCACCAGGTGATCGAGGCGTTGGATTTGCATGGCGCGGCCCTCCGGCCTGCTCGTATCGGCGGAGGTTAGCATGGATGCGGTTTCGACGTCCTCCTTCCTCAAGAAGCCGGGACAGCGTCCGCAACCGCGACCCCGAGAATCCGGCCGTCCTCGGCCTGGACGATCGCGGCAATGCGCTCGGCATGCCATGGCACCGCCGCCTCGATCGTGGCGGGCTTGCCGTCGAACCGGCCGATTTCGGCAAAGCCGCGCACGACATCGACATGGGTCAAGCTTCGCCCGTCGTTCTCGCCGCCCCCGACCTTGTCGGTGTGCCGTCGGTCGAAGCCGATCAGCAGCACCCGGCCGGCCACCTTGTCGCCCGCGCCGAGTGCCACCCGCGCATGTCCGCCAGCGACCGTCAGCCCGACCGGCACCGCCGCGCTTTGCCCCTGGGCAGCGGCGAGCGCGCGATCGACCTCGCCGCGGTCGGAGCCGACCGCCTGCCACCGGCCATCGACGACGATTTGCGGCGTATAGACCGAGCCCGTGCCGAGAATCTCGGCATAATCCCGCTGTCGCGCGGTCGCGGCGGCGCTGGAGAACGGATCCTTCCAGCCGAGCCGGTCCCAGTAATCGACGTGAAACGAGAGCGCGAGCACGTCAGGGCGCTTGGCGAGCTCGGCAAGCAGCGCATCGGCGGGCGGGCAGGACGAGCAGCCCTCGGAGGTGAACAATTCGACCACGATCGGGCGCCCGGCCGCCGCAGCCGGCGCACCGGCGAAAGCAATGCAGAGCGCGACCGCCAGCGCCTGAGCTTTGTTCATGCCGCGAAACTTACTCCGATCGGCCTATGCCGCGGTTCAACTGAGCGTGAGGCTCATTGCCCGCTGTCGAACGGGCTCGGATGGGCGGCGTTCGCCTCGGCGATGGCGGCAATCGCCGCAATGTCAGGCGTGGGCATCGCAATGCCAAAATCGCGTTCGAGAACGCCGCGCAGCGTGGCGGCATCCCGCAGCAGCCGACGCTCGCTGCCGCCGTCGCGGCCGCGCACCGTCAACCGGTTGTTGAACAAGGCGTGGCGCCGCCCGGTTGCGGCGCGGCTGGCGATCAGGTGGTTGACGAAGAGCGATTGGGGATGGGTCGAGGTGAACCAGTTGGCAACCTCGTAATCGACCGGCAATTGCGGCTGCAAGGAAAACCGGTAGAGGCTCGCCCAATTGCCGCCGAGCCGTGCTTCGAGGTCGAATTCGCCAGCGGCCGCGACCAGGCGAAAGCTCTCATGCGGTGTGGCTTGCTCCGGTCCCGGCGCGAGCGCCAAGGGTGCCGTCGGCGTCAGCCCGCCAAAGCCGACATCGGCGAGGTGCGGCCCCTCGGCGAGATCAACGCGCAGCAGCATATGCGTGCGCGGCCCGACGGATTCGGGCGCGCGGCCCCATTGCACCCGCGCCGCGAGACCCGTCGCACGAAAGCCGAAACGGGTCAGCACGTCGAGCAGCAGCAAATTGTGCTCGAAGCAATAGCCGCCGCGGCGAGCGTGCACGAGCTTTGCATAGAGCGACGGCAGGTCGAGCCGGATCGGGCGCTTCAGCAAGACGTCGAGGTTCTCGAACGGGATTGCCGCCGTATGCGCCGCGACCAGCGCCTGCAATACGGCGAGGCGAGGCTCGCGCGCGCCGGTATAGCCGATGCGCGCGCAATAGGCGTCGATGTCGTCGGGCGCGGCAGTCATCAGTCGAGCGGCACCGTGCCGGTGTAGCGGATGATATAGAGGCCGCCCGAAAACCGGTCGTTGGCGTAGATCAGCCCGTTTTCGTCAACATAAACGTCGTTGATCTGGATCGTATGGGTCGCGTTTCCGGGCGGAGCGCGGGGCACGACATAGCCGATTTCCGTGGGGTGCGCCGGGTCTGCGATCGAATAGGCGCGCACGCCGCCGTTGAAATAGCTGCCGACCACGGTGTTGACGAGCGTGCGGGAGGTGGCGATCGGCCGGTTCATGTCGATATTGTGCGCGCCGAACCGGCCGCCGGCTTTGCACAGCGCGGCCTGGTCGGGCACCGGCGGGAATGGCGCCAGCGGATAGGGGTGCCGCTCGTTCGAAATGTCCCACACCCAGTTGCGCTTGGGCCAGTCGGCGCAGTTCTGCCCGACCGCCTCCTCGCTCTGGATCGCGATCCGACGCGACGGGATCGCCAGCACAGTGTGCGCAAAGCCCTGGTCGAGCGATTGCCAAGCGCGGTGCGCAATGGCGCGCGGCCGGGCCTTGTCCGACACGTCGAGGATCACCCAGCCGCCGTCGATCCAGCCGATATAGGCGCGGTTCGGCTGGTCCGTGGGGATCGTCAGCGAATGCATGCGGATGCCGGCGTCGCGGGTCTCGACCCGCGGCGGCGAGGCGGCGGCGTCGCCGACCCGCGTGCCCGGCAGCCACCAGCGGCCCACCTCGTGCGGATGCACCGGATCGGAGACATCGACGATCATCAGGAACTGGTCGTCCTTCGGGTCGCGCGGCACGAAATTGCGCGCGCCGGTCGAAAGATAGGCGTAATGCCCATCGACAAACCAGACAAAATGGACGCCGCGCGAATGCGGCCCCGAAGTGTCGAAATGCGAGAGCTTTTTCGGGTGCGCCGGGTCGGCGATATCGTAGATGTCGATACCGGCGTCGGGCTGACCTTGCTTTTCGGTCTGATGCGCGACGACGAGCGTGTCGCCGGCGAGGCCGAGCGAGTTGCAGCGCACGAAATCGGCCTCGACCGGGATTTGGGTGACGACCTTGGGCGCTTCCGGCCGGGTTACGTCGATTTCGGTAAAGCACATCGGCCCCGATTTATGGGCGAGGTAAAGCACCCGCTCCCCGTTCGGGTATTGCTTCAGCGCCAGCCCCTCGCCGCCTTTGCCCGCACCATTCAGATCGCTGCGCCCGATAATCTGCATGTTGCTCGCCTCGGCCGGGGCGAGGGCATCCTCTGCCCGGGCCGGAGCGGCGGCGATCAGCGCGGCCAAGACAGCGGCGAGGCAAAGGCGCATCCGGTTCCCCCGAGGCGAGAAGGCGATGCTAACCCATCCGCTGGGTGAATTTCGCCACGTCGATGACGGTCCTCTGGTGCGCACCGACGCCGATTTCCTTTTCGCCCTCGCGCGCCCGCACCGCGAACTCGAACCGGCGCCCCTCGCCCTTGGTCACCTCAGCCTCACCGGTGACATGAGCAGGAATGGGGGAGGGGCTACCAAGAGAGGCCAGCTTTTCGAGCCGTATCTGGACTGAAATCGCACAGACGATTGATTTCCGCAAGAGGCAAAATCTCGCTGGTAATGTCTTCGAGATTACCCAAAAATAGTTCTCTATGATCCGGTAGGCATGGTCGCACTGTGAGCCGAAATTCGTTCTGAGTTTCAAATGCGGAAGGTTTTCGAAACGGTCCGGTTTTCCCAGAGTATCCCGTTAGGTCATAATATCTTACTAGACCGTATTGAAACAGGAGGTTGTCCTTAACGGCGGCTGAACGAAAGCGTCGCATAAATTCTTCTGTGTTTTTGATAAAAAGAAATGAGTTGCCGAATGCGAAATTTCGTTCGTCTACGAAGGTCGGAACGGTGACAGCGTACATACAAAAGACATTACAGTCTGTATCGTTCATGCTTATTGCGAAATGATCTGCCAAATCATCAGCGCCTATCTCAACTTTCCCGTTTGGTCCCTCAATCGTCAGCTGCCAGTCATTTGGGTGATATATCGCGTCGGCTCCCTCGAATCGATCCACTCTCTCAGAACTACAACCAAGATAACGGTGTTCCATTTTAGAAAAACAATATGCGGGTTTCATGTAAAGTAAGCCACGTGTGCGAAAATCTTCCAAGTGCACTTTTTCGCCAAAGCGAAAAAGCCACATCCAACCATGCGATCTAATCTGTCGCGTTCGATGTCGCTGATTCTCAGGCATCGTATCACCCTTTTTACATAGGGTCACACGCCTCAAGCGCCACGCAACGGCAACGCTAACATAGGCATGATTGCGGCGAGGCAAAGGCGATTCGGTTCCCCACCTGAGGCGAGAAGGCGATGCTAACCCATCCGCGCGGTGAATTTCGCCACGTCGATGACGATCCTCTGATGCGCGCCGACGCCGATCTCCTTTTCCCTTCCCGCGCCCGCACCGCGAACTCGACCCGGCGCCCCTCGACCCTGGTCACCTCGGCCTCGCCGGTCACGATCCGCACGACCGGCGTCGCTGCGAGATGGCGGATATCGACCGCGGTGCCGACCGCACTTTCGCCCGCTTCGAGAAACTCGCGGATCGCGTTCAGCGCCGCATTCTCCATGACCATGATCATAACGGGCGTCGCCAAGACCGGCGGCAAGGTCGCGTCCTTGAACCGGTTCGCCAGATGCTCAGGCTGCACCAGCAACGTAAACGAGCCCCGAGTCCCTACCGCTATCGGTGTCATGGGGCCGAGCTTATTCGTGCTTCGCGCCCGCCGCTAGACTGCGTACCGCAATGGCCTCCGCGTCGCCTTTCGTCACCTCGAATCGGGTGATGTCGCCGTCGCGCCAAAAGCGCATGTCGAAGAGACCTTTGCCGAGGCGCAGATCGGTCAATTCGAGGTCGGGGAGCCAATCGGGCAGCGCCGGGTCGATGTAGAGCTTGCCGTTGGGAGCGTCGGGGTCGAAGCCCAGAATGGCCTGCAGCAGCGAAAAGACCGACCCCGCGGCCCAGGCCTGCGGCACGTTCGCATCGGGGTACTGCACCGGGAAGTTGGCGTCCTCGCGCTCGAGCCCGGCATAGAGCTCGGGCATCTGGTAAAGCGCGAAGTAGCTGCCGGCTTCGGTCACCGCCCGCGCCACCTTTGCCGCCTCTTCGGCAAATCCGTATTGCTTGAAGCCGATCGCGATGATGCCGTTGTCGTGCGGCCAGACCGACCCGTTCTGGTAGGAAAGCGGGTTATAGGCCGGGTGGTCGCGCGACAGGGTGCGCACACCCCAGCCGCTCCACATATCGGGCTGCATCAGGCGCTCGACGACCCGCCGCGCCCGCTCTTTCGGGACAATCCGGCTCCACAGACAATGGCCCGGGTTCGAGGCGACGGTCAGCACCGGCTTTTTGTCACCGTCGAGACAATAGGCGTAAAAGCCGCTCGCCTCGTCCCAGAACACCTCGTTGAACCGTTCGAACAGCGTTTTCGCCTTGGCGCGCAATTCGCGGGCGCGCTCGCTCCGCCCCAGCGCTTCGTAAAGCTCGGCCATGCGCCGCCAAGCGTCATAGACGTAGCCCTGCAATTCGCACAGCGCTTTTGGCCCCTTGACCGGGCTGCCGTCGGGATAGAGCACCGCGTCGCCCGCATCCTTCCAGCCCTGGTTCTCGTAACCCTCGGACGAGCGCGTCTGGTATTCCTGAAAGCCGTCGCCGTCGCGGTCGCCATAGCGGTCGATCCAGTCGAGGCAGCGCTCCGCCGTGTCGAGATGGCGCTCGACCAGCTGGCGGTCTCCGGTACAGCGCCAAGCGGTGTGCAAGACGATCAGATAGAGCGGGGTCGCATCGGCGGTGCCGTAATAGGGCGTGTGCGGGATCAGCTTGAAATGGGCGAGCTCGCCGGTGCGCAGCTCGTGCATGATCTTGCCGGGCTCGGCGTCGCGCCGATCGTCCCATTCGGTGGCCTGATAGCGGGCCAGCACATCGAGCGCGCCACGCGCGAAATTCGGGTAGACGTGAGCGTTTTGCAGGGCGGCGATCAGCGAGTCGCGGCCGAACAGCGCGACAAACCAGGGAATGCCGGCGGCCGGGGTGAATTCGAGGTGGTGGGTGCCTTCGACCGGCAATCTGAGCCCCGCCATGTCTTCGACCGCCTGGCAATAGAGGTTTTTGAAATCTTCGTTGCTGGAACGCAATTTGAGCACGGTTTCGCGCCATTTCTTCAGCGGCTCGCCGAGCTGCGAGCCGGGGGCGTGGGCGATGCAGGCTTCCGGCGCCCGATAGCGCCGCCGGCCGGCCGTGACCGAATATTCGAGGCAGCTGTGCCAGATCCCGCCCGGCTCGATCGCGACTTCGAAGCTGCGCCGCCCATTCGCGTAAAGACAGGGCGAGCTGTTGCGGCGACGCACGGTCTCGACCTCGCGCATAAAATCGCGGTTGCGGTAGCGGGTAACGAGCTTCGCCTCGTGCTCCGACCATTCGGTGGTGATCCGGCCGCGCCGGACCAAATGGCCGCTTTTGACTTCGAGGAGATCGGCAAAATCGCTGCGCATCGCGATTTCGAGATTGAACTTGACCGCGTTGGCGCCGTGGTTGGTGATGTCGATGTCTTCGTGCAGGCCGCCTTCGTCGATCGAGCGTCCGAGCTGGAGGAGCAGCGTTCTCTGCTCGATATTGCCGTCCTCGGTAACGATCCCGGGATTGGTCATAAAGACCTGGGCAGCAAAATAAGTGATCGCACCTGAGTTCAACAATGTCCACGGCTCGCCATTGGCATAGATCAACCAGGCGCTGACCATCCTCGTGTCGCCGACAAAGAAGCCGCAATTGCTCGGCCACCGGATCTGCCCATCGAGACCGGTGACCAAGAGGCTGCCGCCCTGGTTGATCGTCAACAGCGGCGGTCCGACCTTGATCTTCAGCGACATGATCCAACTCCCAAATGCGCCCTCTTTTGCTAACGGCGCGCAGCCGGTTTCGGCCGCATTGCGCGCTCGACTTTTGCTCGGGTCAGCCGGAAATTGCAAAATGCGCGTGAGTCGGGCGCATTGCGAGCCCGTTGACCGGGACCATGTCCTGCGGGCAGGCGGAAAAGGCGACGACGCAATCCATCAGGGCGCGCAGCGCGACGTGGCTGCCCGGGGTGCTGAGCGGCGGGCGCACCTCGACCCGGTTGCCGTCGATGACCGGGATGTTCATGAAGAGGTTCAAAGGCGCCGGCGTGTGCGCCGAGGCGAGCCCGAGCTCGGCGAGCGCTGTGGCGAGGTTGTCGGTGCAATTGTCGTGGTATTCCTTGGCGCCGAGGAGCTCGTAGCGCCAGCGATCGCAAGCGGCGAACAAAGTGTCGTGGATGCCGCCGGAATTGTCCTCGACCAAGGTCAGGATCGGACGGCGCCGGCTGGTGACGAGGGTATCGCCGACCGCCGGAATGATATGGCCGATCGCGACACGGCTGTGCGCCATCGACATGAATTCGCCGAGATCCGCGGCGCTGAACGCCCAGGTATCGACCACCTGCTGGCCGGTCGTGTTGATGACCTCGACAATCTGGCCGCGCCGCAAATGCGCCGCCTTGCCGCGCCGCGCCGGGATTTCGATCATCGCCCCTCCCCTATCCGCCCTTGGCGGGCAACTCGATCGGCACGCAATTGCTGCGCCCCGACATCAGGCAATCCTCGAGCCGCGATTCCTCGCGCAGCGCATGAAAAAGCCAGACGCCGGCAACGACCAGCACCAGCACCACGACGAGCCCGATCAGCGCTCCTCGGCGCGGCCGTTCGTCACCCTGGCGATCGACGGGATCGGTCATGCTGGCCTCCGGCTGGCGATGCGGTCGCAGGTTATAGGCAGCCCGGGCGGTCGATGCGCTACGATCGCGGCTTGCCAGCCGGCCGCAGTGCGGCGACAGTCGGCGAGGTGCGTCAGATTGGAGCCCTCATATTGTTCCAGCGATATCGGTGCCTCGGCTGCGGCTTTCTTTAGGACGAAGCGTTGGGCCTGCCGGAATACGCCACCCGATGGGCGCAGATCCCGGGCGATTGGGTGTGCCCCGATTGCGGCACCCCGAAATCGCGTCGATCGCCCGGAAATCAAGTCGTTGAAGGACGACACCGACCTTCTGCTGGTCGATACCGCCCTTTGAAAGACGCAATTTCTTTATGCTGCGGGCTTGAGAAGATATATATTTCGGTCGGCGTATATCCTTCGGAGGGCTCATGCAAGTTGCAAAATGGGGCAACAGCCTGGCGATCCGCTTGCCGGCTGCGGTGGTCGAGGCGTTGGAGCTGAAGGCCGGCGACGAGATCGAGATCCGCATCGACGAAGCCCGCGAATTCGCGGTATCGCGCAAGCCCGGACGGGACGAGCTGTTGCGGCGGCTTCGCCGCTTTCGCGGACGCCTCCCTGCCGACTTCAAATTCGACCGCGAAGAAGCTAATGCCCGATAGCTTTTTCGACACCAATGTCCTCCTCTACATCGCCTCCAGCGATCAGGCCAAGGCCGAGCGGGCGGAAGAGCTGATCGCGGCAGGCGGCGTCATCAGCGTCCAAGTGCTTAACGAATTCGGCAATGTCGCTCGCCGCAAGATGGCCCTGCCATGGAGCGAGACACGCGCGTTTCTCTCCATCCTTTGCCATCTGATGCTGGTTCGACCGCTGACCGTCGAAGTTCACGAGCTCGGACTCGATCTGGCCGAGCGCTATCGTTTGTCGGTATACGACGCGATGATCGCCGCTTCCGCGCTCGACGCCGGATGCGACATGCTGTGGTCCGAAGACATGCAGGATGGGATGGTGCTTGCCGATCGACTACACATCGCCGACCCGTTTCGATAAGAGCAGGAGGAGGCTGCCGTGACCGATCCGCGCTCGCTGACCGCGCGCGAGGCTGCTACCGAGATCGCCGAGGGACAGCTCGGCGCCGAGGCGCTGGTCCGGGCCTATCTCGACCGGATCGAGGCGCGCGAAGGTGTGGTAGGCGCCTGGCATCATCTCGATCGCGAGCAGGCTTTGGCCGAGGCGCGGCAACGCGACGCCGAGCCGCCGCGCGGGCCGCTGCACGGCGTGCCGATCGCGGTCAAGGATTTGATCGACACCCATGACATGCCGACCGGCTACGGCTCGCCGATCTACCGGGCCCATCGGCCCGCCGCCGATGCGTCGTGCGTGGCGCTCGCCCGCGCCGCCGGTGCGGTCGTGCTCGGCAAGACCGTCACCACCGAGTTCGCCGCCTTTACCCCGGGCAAGACCGCGAACCCGCACAACCCCGCGCACACCCCGGGCGGCTCGTCGAGCGGCTCGGCGGCGGCCGTCGCCGACGGCATGGCGCCGCTCGCTTTCGGGACACAAACCGCGGGGTCGGTGATCCGCCCGGCCTCGTTTTGCGGCGTCGTCGGCTACAAGCCGAGCTTTGGCATGATCGCCCGCGCCGGGGTCAAGCCGCTCGCCGACAGCCTCGACACGGTCGGCGTCTTGGCGCGCAATGTCGCCGACGCCGCTTTCTTTGCCGGCGTGCTGACCGAGCGGCCGGCATTGCGCCATCTGGCGCCGCCCGCGCATGCCCCGCATGTCGGCCTCTACCGCACCCCGGTGTGGGCCGAGGCGGAACCCGTTGCCGCGGCGGCGCTCGACCGCGCGCGGTCGGCTTTGGAGAGAGCCGGCGCGCAGGTCGAAGAGCTGGCGATAGCACCGGAGCACGGACCCCTGACCGAGGCGCAAGACAAGATCATGGGGTTCGAGATGGCCCGCGCCTTGGCATATGAGCGCATCCGCCACAGCGCCCAATTGTCGCCGCGGCTCGCCCAAATGCTCGATGCCGGGATGGCGGTCGGCGCCGAGGAATACGACGCTGCCCGCGCCGCGGCCGAAATCGCGCGCGCCGGGCTCGCGGGCTTCTTTGGCGGCTGCGACGCGGTATTGACACCGGCCGCACCGGGCGAGGCGCCGGCCGGGCTCGGATATACCGGCAACCCGGTGTTCAACCGGATGTGGACCTTGCTCGGGACACCCTGCGCAACGGTGCCGGCGCATTGGGGCGCGAGCGGGCTGCCGACCGGTGTGCAGCTCGTCGGCCGGATCGGCGACGACGCGCGGCTGCTGGCCTGCGCCCTTTTTCTCGAGCACGCCCTCGCCGACGCCGCATGAGGACGGCCGGGCCGCTCCTGGTTTTTGCGTTCGCATCGGCGCTCTCCGGCTGCTCGGCGCTCGATCCTTACGCGACCTATCCGCGCCAGCCCGGCACCGGCACCCTCGACCCCGGCCCGCGCGTCGCGGTCTGCTACGACACCCTGGTCAGCGCCCGGGCCATGGTGCAGCAGACCGCCCAGCAGGAATGCCCGGCGCACACCCTCGCCACCCGCATCGACACCGACTGGCTCCTCCTCGACTGCCCGCTGCTGCTCCCCGCCCGCGCCACCTTCGTGTGCGCCCCGAAGAAATAGCCGGTCCGGCGAAATCACTTGACATTTGAGAACAAATAGGGTACGATAGCTTATCGTTTCAGGCATGAGGGGCGGGGCCACCCGCGGGCGTTCATTTGTGGAAGCTGAGCGAGGGCGGGCCGGTTGCCTCGGGGTCGCTTGCACCGAGGACGGGCTTTTCCTCGGCGGCACGGCGCTGATCGAGCGCCGACAGAGTTGCTATGCCGTGCGTCCGCAGGCTGATCTCGACCGCCTCGTCGGCCGCGCCTGCCAAGGCGGGATCGCTGTGGAGAGGCTGATCCCCGGGCTTCATCGCATCGCCGCCGCATTGGCCGAAAACAATCTGTGCTTGGCGCAGATCGGTGCGCTGCACCTAAGCCTGCCCGATTTGCCGGATCGGTGGGCCCGCCGCAACCTGGAGGCGGAGGATCTGCTGATAAAGCGCGCCCGCGCCTGCGATCCGCTCGTGCGCGGCTATAACCCGGCCGAGCACCCGCGCGCCGGGGTCCCGCCCGACCCCGGCTGGAACCTGCACACGCCGGCCGAGATCTGCATCGACAGCTTTCAGGCCGACCGGGCGCCGGACCGCCGCTACCGCACCGCGCCGATCGGCGAGCTCTTCACCCATGTGAAAGGCGGCTTTTATCATGACGGCCGGTTCAAGACCTTGGCCGGCGTCGTCGACCACTACAACATCTGCATGAAGCTCGGCCTGACCAAAGGCGAAAAAAACGACCTGATCCAATACCTGCTGAGCCTGACCTTCGGTGCACAAGCACATTGATTGGATCTCTGGATCGGCTCGCCGGCGCCGGTGGGCTATTTCCTGTCCGGCGCCCGCTCCGGCTGGTTCCCGGCGGTTGGACGCGCGGCCCGTGCTCCGGGAGGGCCGCGACATGTCGTCCGCCGATGGCAGGGATGATTGTGCTATCGTGGGCGCGGATCGCGGGGGCGACAGGAATATGGACTACGAAGCCTTTTTCAGAGAGCGCCTCGACGCGTTGCGGGCCGAGGGGCGCTATCGCGTCTTTGCCGACCTGGAGCGGCGTTGCGGCCGGTTCCCGCGCGCCTGGGACCATCGCATCGGCGCCGAGGTCACGGTGTGGTGCTCGAACGACTATCTCGGCATGGGCCAGCATCCGGCCGTGCTGGCGGCAATGGAAGCCGCGCTGCGCACGACCGGGGCCGGGGCCGGCGGCACGCGCAACATCTCGGGCAACAACCATCTGCACCTCAAATTGGAGCGCGAGCTCGCCGATCTGCACGGCCGCGAGGCGGCGCTCGTCTTTACCTCGGGCTATGTCGCCAACGAGACCGTGCTCTCGACCCTGGCGCGCGAGATGCCGGGGACGGTCGTGTTGTCCGATGCGCTGAACCACGCCTCGATGATCGCCGGCATCCGCAACAGCCGCGCCGAAAAGCACATCTTCCGCCACAACGACCCCGACGACCTCGCCCGCCTCCTTGCCCAGGTGCGGCACAGCCGGCCCAAGCTCGTCTGCTTTAAATCGGTCTATTCGATGGATGGCGACATCGCCCCGATCGCAGCGCTGTGCGATGCGGCCGACCGTTTCGGAGCGATGACCTATCTCGACGAGGTCCATGCCGTCGGGCTCTACGGGGAGCGCGGCGGCGGCATCGCCGAGCGCGACGGCGTGCCCGACCGGCCGAGCGTGATCCAAGGCACGCTCGCCAAGGCATTCGGGGTCTTGGGCGGCTATGTGGCGGGCTCGACCGCGCTCGTCGATTTTGTCCGGAGCCACGCACCCGGGTTTATCTTTACCAGCTCGCTGCCGCCGGCGCTGGCGGCCGGCGCCATCGCCAGCATCCGCCACCTGAAGGCGAGCCGGGTCGAGCGCGACCGGCAGCAGGAGCGCGCGGCGCGGCTCAAGCGCTGCCTGGCCGAGGCCGGGCTGCCGGTGATGCCGAGCCCGAGCCATATCGTGCCGGTCATGGTCGGCGATGCGGGCCTGTGCAAGACCGCCTGCGACGAGCTCTTGCGCCGCCACCATATTTACGTCCAGCCGATCAACTACCCGACCGTGCCCAAAGGCCGCGAGCGGCTGCGGCTGACCCCGACACCGCTGCACAGCGACGCCGATATCGACGCTCTGGTCGACGCGCTCGCCGATATCTGGGAGCGGCTGACCCTCGGCCGCGCCGCCTGACCCGCCCCCTGACGCCGGCCAAGATCGCGACGCCGGCCAAGACCCTGCCACCTGCTGCTTCTGCAGAAGATTTGCAGCAGGTGCGAGCCCCACGCTCTCCGGCACCTGCCGCCGAACAGCGCGATCGGTGTGCAACGCTCGATCATTCGACGGCGTCGGCGCAGGCGACGAGATCGCGCCGCGTCATTCGATGACCTGGTCGGCGCGCAGGACGAAGTCGGGCGGCAGGGCGAGGCCGAGCGCCTTCGCGGTTTTCAGGTTGACGACCAGCTGGAACCGCATCGGCTGCTCGATCGGCAGGTCGGCGGGTTTTGCGCCCTTGAGGATCCGGTCGATAAAGCTCGCCGCCCGGGGGGATCCCTCCGCCGGATCGTTGGCGTAGGCCATCAGCCCGCCGACGCCGGCAAACGGCGCCAATGGCGCCGCCGCCGGGATCCGATAGCGCAGGGCGAGCTTGGCCGCGTGCGCGATCGGCAGGCTCGGCTGGACGATCACCGCCCCGATTTTGTTGGCGACCATCGCCGGAAAAGCAGCGTCGAGCGAAGCGCCGGCGGTGACTTCGACCGGCACGATGGCGATGCCCTGCGCCTTGCCGGCGCGCTCGATCTGTTCGAGGAACGGCTTGGAGAACGGGTCGGCCGCATTGCACAGCGCGGCGATCCGGCGCAGGCCCGGCAACGCCTCCTTGAGCAATTCGACCTCTTTGGCGGCGAGCTCGGTGGTTTGCCCGGCCATCCCGGTGATGTTGCCGCCGGGCCGGGCGAGGCTCGCCACGATCCCCATCCCGACCGGGTCGCCGGCACCGATCATGACGATCGGGATTGTCTCGGTGGCGCCCTTGGCCGCCAGCACCGCCGGGGTCATCCAGACGCCGATGACATCGACCCGGTCGCGCACGAGCTCCGCGGCGAGCGCGGGCAAGCGGTCGAGCTTTCCTTCGGCGGAGCGGATTTCGATATGAATATTCCGCCCCTCGACATAGCCGAGCTTGCGCAATTCCGCGCGGAACCCGTGCAGCGTCGCGGTCGGGTCCGGCTTGCCGACGACCAGCACCCCGACCACCGGCACTTTCGCCGCCGACGCCATACCGGCGGCCGGACCGAGCGCGGCGGCGGCACTCACCGCCAGCACAATAAATTCGCGGCGCTTCATCGGCGCGTTTTACCGTCGGACATCGGGGCGCCTCGCTCTGGCCGTGACCTGGCGCTCGCGCGCGCGTCGTGTGCGCGAGACGAAGAGAGATCAGGCTCAACCAGTTGATATTCCATGATTCCGGCTCCACGAAGCAGGAGGCAACAGGACGGAAGACGAATCGACAGCGATTGCGACATCAAGGCTGACCGACGAGCCGGGAAATCGCACCTTTCCTCCGTCGCACGGCGCATACCACGCCAGCAATCGCAGCGCCCCTCATTCGATCATCTCGACGGCCTGCGGGAGCCGACCTTCCAATCTGCTCTCGGCGCCGCGCCGGCGGCCAGCGCGATCACATCGCGCCGTCTCATTCGATGACCTCGTCGGCGCGGGCGAGGATCGAGGGCGGCACGGCGAGGCCGAGCGCCTTGGCGGTCTTCAGGTTGATGACCAGCTTGAGCTTCTTCGGGCGCTGCACCGGCAGGTCGGCGGGCTTGGCGCCATGCAGGATCTCGCCGACATAGATGCCGACCTGGCGATAGGTCTCGGCGAGGCTCGGGCCGTAGGTCATCAGGCCGCCTGCCGAGGTGAATGCCGTCGTGTCGTAGATCGCCGGCACCGCGTAGCGCTGTGCGAGCGCCACGATCTGCCTCCGCCGGTCGTTGAAAAAGGCATCGCTGCCGGCGAGGAGCGCCCCGGCGTGCAGCCGCGGAAGAGAGGCAAACGCCGCATCGATCTCGCCTTCGGTGCTGGCGCTCAGCACATGCAGCGTCAACCCTCTGATCTGCGCCGCTTTCGGCAAGTCTCGGACAAAGCGCGGCGTGTTCGGATTTTTCGGGTTGACGAGGAGAGCGATCGTTTTGACCTGCGGAACCAGCTGGACCAGCAGGTCGAGCCGTTTTTCCATCAAATCGGCGACGAGCAGGGTGAACCCGGTCACATTGCCGCCGGGATGGGCGAGGTTGGCGACGAGGCCTTCGGCCACCGGGTCGCCGCCGGTGGTAAAGACGATCGGGATCGTCGCGGTCGCGCGTTTTGCCGCCGGCCCTTGTTCCGGGCCGCCCGTCGCTGCGATCACATCGACCTTGCGCGCGACGAGCTCGGCCGCGAGCGCGGGGAGCCGGTCGTAGTGCCCGTCGGCCCAGCGGTATTCGATCGCGACGTTTTTGCCCTCGACAAAGCCCTGTTCACCGAGCCCCTGGCGAAACGCGGCAACAAACGGAGCCCACGGGCCCGGTGACGCGCCGCTCAGAAAGCCGATCACCGGCATCGCCTTCTGCTGCGCGAGCCCGATGCCCGGCCGCCAAACGGCCGCACCGCCGGCAATAGCAATGAGCTCCCGTCGTCTCATTCGATGACCTCGTCGGCACGGTGCCGCCGCTCGCGTATCGCAGCCCAGGGCAAGATTTGCCACGCGGCCTGCTGCATCAGCCGAGCACCCGCATGCGGACACGGGCCGGCTCGCCCACGGAAAAATGTCCCGCCCAATCGTCACGGGCGGTGATCAGCTTTGCCAGACGCGTTCCGGCATCGCCCGGTGTCGGCATGGGGATGCGAAACAATACAACCCCGCATCCGCCGGCAACGCCGACCTGCGAGCCAGCTCGCCGAAGTCCTTGTCGAAGGTGAGCAAAATTCTCAATTCTCGCGCGGCCCAATCGAGAACTTCGGGGTCGCTCGAGCCCGGTGCCGCGGTCCTCACCCAAACGATGTCGTGTCCCGCGGATCTGAGCATGGCGACAGCAGCGCCGGGGAAGTTCTCGTTGGCGAGAAAGCGCATCTCAAGCCGCGCTGGGGAATACCTTTTCCAAGCTCAGCGTGTCGCGGGCGTAAGCAAAACAGGCGATGATGTCCTCGTGTGTGATCCCAGGATAGTTGTCGATGATGTCGCCTTCGCTCCACCCCTCCGCCATCAGGCCGATCACGAACTCCACCGAGAGCCGTGTCCCGCGGATGACGGGCTTGCCGACAAGCACTTCCGGGTCAACCGTGATGCGTAAGACACCGCTCGTCATCGGCTGGGAACTCCTCTTTCGCAGCTGATTTTAAACGAGAACACCGCATTCGCCGAGTCCGGCTCCTGGTGCGCGGCGGCATATCGCTCGCGCCGCCTCATTCGATTACCTCGTCGGCGCGCGCCAGCAGCGATTGCGGCAACGTCAGGCCGAGCGCCTTGGCGGTCTTCAGGTTGATCGCCAGCTTGAACTTGGTCGGCTGCGTGACCGGCAGCTCGGCGGGCTTTACGCCGCCGAGCACCTTGGCGGTATAGCGGCCGAGCTGGCGGTATATCGCCGCAAAGCTCGCACCATAGCTGATCAGCCCGCCGGCCCGGACCGCGGCGGCGCTCTCATAGCTCGCCGGGATGCGGTGGCGCGCGGCGAGCGCCACGCATTCTTCGCGGCGGCTGTTGAAGAACGCGTCGTTGCCGATCAGCAGCCCGTCGGCATGCTGTTGTCCGAGGGTGGCGAACGCGGTCTCGATCTCCGCCTCGCTTCCCGCCCGCAGCACCGTGAGCCGCAGGCCCTTTTGCCGTGCCGCCGCCGTCACCGCGGGCACGATGCGATCGGCCGCAGCGCGATTGTGCGGGTTTACCAGGAGGCCCATGAGCGTGGCGCGCGGCACCAGCTCGCACAACAGGTCGAAACGCTTGGCGTTGAGCTCGACGACGAGAAAGCTGATCCCGGTGCGGTTGCCGCCAGGATGCGAGAGGCTCTTTACGAGGCCGAGGGCGACGGGATCGTCGCCGGCGAGAAAGACGGTCGGGATCGTGTCGGTTGTCTGTTTTGCCGCCATCGCCGCGAGCGTGCTGCCGCTCGTCACGATTACATCGACATGGCGTTGAGCCAGATCTGCGGCCATCGCCGGCAAGCGGTCGAAGACACCCTCCGCCCAGCGGTATTCGATTGCGACGTTCCGCCCTTCGACAAAGCCGGCCTGGCCGAGCGCTTCGCGGAACGCAGTGACGAACGGCGCGTAAAGCACCGCCGAGGTGCCGCTGAGAAAACCGATCACCGGCACCGTCTTTTGCTGCGCCCGCGCGCCGAGCAGCGGGAACATGGCGGCCAGCGAAAATGTGCTGAGAAACAATCGGCGTTTCATTGCGGCCGCCCTGGCGTGCCCAGCTTTGGCGGGTTCCCTTAACGCCCTATTACTTGCAGGAGCATGAACGACGGGTCAAGGGGCGGGAGGGTGACGCAGCGCGGGTCGCCTGGTCATTGGCGCGGCTCCAGCTCCAGACGAGGCGTAGGTGCTTTAACGGGGGACGTCGGGGTTCGGGCACTCCTTGTGGAGCTTTTGGTATTTACGGCCGTCGAACCGTGCTTCACAAGGGGTATAAATGCGATGATAATCATGATCGCGCCGGGGGAGGACTGTAAAAATGGCACCGCCTGTACCTTCATACAGGAGGTGGCAAGACTAGTTCGGCCACGCTTCGCCGACGAGTAGCTGGTATCCCGCGGTGCCACACCAATCGATGCGGCGAGGCGTCCGACTTCCTGCCCCGTTTCGTCCGCTTCCGGCCAGGCGTGGACCACAAACAGCACCACGCTATTCGACGGCATGTCACGGAGGTGACCCAACTACCCGCCATACCGGCGAAGGCCGGTACCCACGGCAGAGATGGGTCCCGGCCTTCGCCGGGAAGGCAAGAACGGAGTCAAGTGTCTGGTTCCTACCACTAGTTTTTGCACCCACGCTTCCGACAGTTAACCAGCGCTTCTTTTGCAAGTCCCAAATCCAACGCAAACGGCGACCCGTCGCGTTTTATGCAATGCCGGGCATCGCCTCGTCACTCGGCCGCAGCCATTTGCGCGGCTTCGCGCTCGGCTTTCATTTCTAGGAGGGCGCGGCGGAAGTCTTTTGGCATGATCTTGACGAACTGCCCGACCGCATCGTCCCAGTCTTCGAGGAGGGCGCGGGCGCGGGCGCTGCCGGTGAAGAGGTGGTGGCGCTCCAACAGGATGCGCAGCCGGGCCGCGTCAAAGCGCAAGAGGTCGCCCATGCCGGCGTCGTCGACATTGGGGGAGCGCTGGTGCGGGCGGTCGGGATCGTCGGCCTCGTCCGGCGCGGCCGGCTCGACGGTTTCGAGACCCACCGTCGCCAAGTTGCAGAGATTGGCGAAACGGCGCTCGGGGTCCCAGACATAGGCGATGCCGCCCGACATGCCGGCGGCGAAATTGCGCCCGGTGCCGCCGATCACGACGACGACCCCGCCGGTCATGTATTCGCAGCCGTGGTCGCCGGTCCCTTCGACCACCGCCACCGCACCCGAGTTCCTGACCGCAAAGCGCTCGCCGGCGACCCCCTCGAAATACGCTTCGCCGGCAATCGCGCCATAGAGCACGGTATTGCCGATGATGATGTTCTCGGTCGGTTCGCGGCGGGCTTCGGGTGGCTGGCGCACGATCAGGCGGCCGCCCGATAAGCCCTTGCCGACATAGTCGTTCGCGTCGCCATAAAGCTCGAGGTTCACGCCGCGCGCGAGAAACGCGCCAAAGCTGCCGCCGGCGGTGCCGCGAAAGCTGATCCAGACCGTGTCCGGCGCGAGCCCGGCATGGCCGTAGCGCCGCGCCACCTCGCCCGACAGCATCGCGCCGACGGTGCGGTGGACGTTGCGGATCGGGTATTCGAGCCGCACCGGCGCGCCGGCGTCGAGCGCCGGCTGGGCTGCGGCGATCAGCTCGTTGTCGAGCGCCCTGTCGAGATGATGCTGCTGGCGCTCGCAATGATGGATCGCAACACCGGGGGCGGCGGGCGCCTGGTAGAGCAGGCGCGAGAGGTCGATGCCTTTGGCCTTCCAGTGCTCGACCGCAGGCGCCATGTCGAGCCGGTCGACGCGGCCGATCATGTCGCCAAAGCAGCGGAAGCCGAGCCCCGCCATCAATTCGCGCACTTCCTCGGCGACAAAGAAGAAATAGTTGATGACGTGCTCGGGCGCGCCGGTAAAGCGGGCGCGCAACACCGGGTCTTGCGTCGCGATGCCGACCGGGCAGGTGTTCAGGTGGCATTTGCGCATCATGACGCAGCCGGCGGCGATCAGGGGTGCGGTCGAAAAGCCGAACTCGTCGGCGCCGAGCAATGCGCCGATGACAACGTCGCGGCCGGTCCGGATGCCGCCATCGACCTGCACCGCGATGCGCCCGCGCAACCCGTTCAGCACCAGCGTCTGCTGGGTTTCGGCAAGCCCGATCTCCCAGGGCGAGCCGGCATGGGTGAGCGACGTCAACGGGCTCGCCCCGGTGCCGCCTTCGAACCCGGAGATCGTCACATGGTCGGCGCGCGCCTTTGAGACGCCGGCGGCGACGGTGCCGACCCCGACCTCGGAGACGAGCTTGACCGATACCGCGGCCCGCGGGTTGGCGTTTTTCAGATCGTGGATCAGCTGGGCCAGATCCTCGATCGAATAGATGTCGTGATGCGGCGGCGGCGATATGAGGCCGACCCCGGGGGTCGAATGGCGCACCTTGGCGATCGCCTTATCGACCTTGTGGCCGGACAATTGCCCGCCCTCGCCGGGCTTTGCCCCTTGCGCCATCTTGATCTGCAAGACATCGGCGTTGACGAGGTACTCGGTGGTGACGCCGAACCGGCCGGAGGCCACCTGCTTGATCGCCGAGCGTTTGGAGTCGCCGTTTTCTAGCGGCTTGAACCGCTCGCTTTCCTCACCGCCCTCGCCGGTGTTGGATTTGCCGCCGATGCGGTTCATCGCAATCGCCAAGGTCGTGTGCGCCTCGCGGCTGATCGAGCCAAAGCTCATCGCCCCGGTGGCAAAGCGCTTGACGATCTCGCGCGCCGGCTCGACCTCGTCGAGCGGCACCGGCACCGGCGCCCCCTTCAAGGTCATCAGCCCGCGGATCGTCAGGAGCCGCTCGCTCTGGTCGTTGATCGAGACGGCGAAGGCGCGGTAATCGTCGCGCGAATTGCCGCGCGCCGCGTGCTGCAGCGCGGCGACCGATTGGGGCGTCCAGGCGTGGTCCTCGCCGCGCAGGCGAAAGGCATAGTCGCCGCCGGCGTCGAGCATCTCGTGATAGATCAGATCGTCGCCATAAGCGTGCCGGTGACGCGCCACCGCCTCTTCGGCGATCTCGTGCAACCCGACCCCTTCGATCGTCGTCGCCGTCCCGGTGAAGTATTTGTCGACAAAATCGCCGGCGAGCCCGACCGCATCGAAGATCTGCGCCCCGCAATAGGATTGGTAGGTCGAGATCCCCATCTTGGAGATGACCTTGAGGATGCCCTTGCCGACCCCCTTCAGATAATTCTTCTGCACCTCCTCGGCGGCGAGCGGCAGGCCGTTCTCGACCCGGATCTGCTCGAGCGTGGCAAAGGCGAGATACGGGTTGATCGCCTCGGCGCCATAGCCGGCGAGCGCACAAAAATGATGCACCTCGCGGGCTTCGCCGGTCTCGACGACGATGCCGGTCGAGGTGCGCAACCCCTCGCGGATCAGGTGGTGGTGGACCGCCGAGGTCGCCAGCAGCGCCGGGATCGGCACCCGCTCGGCCGAGATCGTGCGGTCCGAAAGGATCAGGATGTTGTAGTCGGCCGCCACCGCCTCGCCGGCTTCCCGGCAAAGCCGATCGACTGCCGGCGCCATGCCCGCGGCCCCTTCCCCGGCGGGCCAGGTCGCGTCGATCGTGCGGGTGCGGAAGGCGCCGCCGACGAGCGCCTCGATCGCGTGGATCTTTTCGAGGTCGCCATCGGTCAGGATCGGCTGCGCCACTTCGAGCCGGTAGTGGGTGCCGGCCTCGTGGCCCAGCAAATTAGGCCGCGGCCCGATCATCGACACCAGCGACATGACCAATTCTTCGCGGATCGGGTCGATCGGCGGGTTGGTGACCTGGGCGAAATTCTGCTTAAAGTAGTTGTAAAGAAGCTTGGGATTCTTCGACAGCGCGGCGATCGGCGTGTCGGTGCCCATCGAGCCGACCGGGTCGTCGGCGTCGCGCGCCATCGGCTCGAGGAAGAACTGGAGGTCCTCCTGGGTATAGCCAAAGGCTTGCTGGCGGTTGAGGTGGGCGGTCGGGTCGTTCGGCCGCTGCGGCGCGGCGGCGCGCACGAATTCCCGGCGGTGCGCCGCCGACAGGTCGGGGAGCTCGGACAATTTGAACTGGGTGGCCGCGAGCCAGGCTTCGTAGGGGTGCTCGGCGGCGAGCTGCCGCTTGATCTCGGCGTCGTCGATGATGCGGCCTTCATCGAGGTCGATCAGCAGCATCTTGCCGGGCTGGAGCCGCCATTTCTTGATGATGTTTTCCTCCGGCACCGGCAGGACGCCGGCCTCCGAGGCCAGGATCACATGCTCGTCGTCGGTGAGGATGTAGCGCGCCGGCCGCAACCCGTTGCGGTCGAGCGTGGCGCCGATCTGGCGCCCGTCGGTAAAGGCGATCGCCGCCGGCCCGTCCCACGGCTCCATCAATGCCGCGTGATACTCGTAGAAGGCGCGCCGTTGCGGGTCCATCAGCGGGTTGCCGGCCCACGCTTCGGGGATCAGCATCATCATCGCATGGGCGAGCGAATAGCCGCCGCCGATGACCAGCAATTCGAGCGCGTTGTCGATCGAGGCGGTGTCGGACTGGCCGGCGCCGATCAGCGGCACCATCTTGGCGAGGTCCGGGCCGAGCAGGGCCGAGGTCATCGCCTGACGGCGCGCATGCATCCAGTTGACGTTGCCGCGCACGGTGTTGATTTCGCCGTTGTGGCACAGGAAGCGATAGGGATGGGCGAGCCGCCACGACGGGAAGGTGTTGGTCGAAAAGCGCTGATGGACGAGCGCCAGGGCCGAGATCGTCAGCGGGTTGCCCAGATCGGCGTAAAAGCTCCCGACCTGCGGCGCCAGCAGCAGCCCTTTGTAAACAACGGTGCGGGTCGAAAAGGACGGCATGTAAAGCTCGGGCAGCCCGGGCAGCCCGTGCTCGTGGCCCAGCGCCACGACGCTGTTCAGCGCCTGCTTGCGGATCGTCAGGATCTTGCGCTCGAAGGCATCCTGGCCGGGGAGCGCCGGGTCGGCGGCGACGATCGCCTGCCGGATCACCGGCATCGTCTCGACAACGCGGGCGCCGAGCCCTTTTGTGTCGGTCGGCACATCGCGCCAGCCGACCAGGCGCTGGCCTTCGGCACGGATAAAATGCTCGACATGCCGCGTCGCGAAATCGCGCGCCGCCGCGTCGCGCGGCAAAAAGCACATCGCGACCGCGTACTGGCCGGGCGGCGGCAGGGTGAGGCCGGAGCTCGCCGCCCAATCGCGCAGCAGCGCGTCCGGCATCTGGATCAGGATGCCGGCGCCGTCTCCTACCAGCGGATCGGCGCCGACCGCGCCGCGATGATCGAGGTTGACCAGGATCTGAAGCCCGCGCGCGATGATGTCGTGCGATTTTCGTCCGCGGATATTGGCGACGAAACCGACACCGCACGCATCGTGCTCGTTGCGCGGGTCATAGAGGCCCTGTCTCCCCGGTAACGCCATCGCGGCTGCTCATCACCTGAAATTGTTTCGGCCGGCCGGCTCCCGTTGCCCGAACGGTGGACCAAACGTGATAATAGGCATGTTGCACTGCGCGAATCGAGGCGAAATCGCGCCCGGCCGTCGGGTTGCGCCGACCGGCGGCGCCATTCCGCCGCGCGCCGCCGAAAATCGGCGCGGTGCAGCAGCCGCCCAGGGCGCGGCACTACCTCGCCAGCGCGGCGAGGTGACGCATCAGCCCGATGCCATAACGGGTCGGCGTGCCCGAATAATCGGCGATCAGCGCCGGAAACCCGCCGCAATCGTAGGTGTCCCACGCCCACCCGAGATAGGAGAGGCGGCCCTGGTCGGCAAATTTCATAAACGGCGCGACATAGGTCGTCGCACAGTCGTATTCGCCAAACTCGCCGGTGACGACGGGCACGGTTTTGGCCACTCGCGTCACCGCCGGCCATTGCGCCTGCGTCGCAACCAGCCAGCTGCGGCAGGCGGCCGGGGTGCCGGTTCCGGGCGGGCCGCAATAGCTGTGATAGCCGGCCACCAGCTGCGCCTGTCCCCGCACCGGGTTGGTGGCGGCCGAGCGCAGCGGGTCGTCGGGGGCGTAGGCGAGCCAACGCCCCAGATCCGAGGCATAGGCGAGCCCGCCCAGCATGATCGGCTGCGTGGCGCCAGCCTTGCGCACCGCCGCCACCAGCGCCGTCATGCCGGCGGTGCGCCAGGGCTGCGCGCCGGTCGTCACCGTGCAGCCGTCGCGCCAGCAGCGCCAGGATTCGACATAAGGCTCGTTGTAGAGATCGAAGATGACCGCCGGGCGGTCTTTGAAAGCGGCGGCGACCGACGACCAGAAAGCTGGGGCATGATCGGCATCGGCCATCGGCTGCTGCGCATTGGCGAGGTTCTTTCCCGGCGCGTTCCAATGCAGGTCGAGAATGGCGTAGAGGCCGGCCGCGTTGAGCCGCGACACAAACCGCAGGATGGCGTTGCGATAGAGGGCGCCCTGGTCCGGATTGCCGGCGCCGAGATTGATCCCGAGCCAGCAATCCTCGTTGAGCGGGATGCGCACGACATTGGCGTACCAGGCCCGGATCGCGGCGATCGCGGCCGCACCCACCGGCCCGTCGAAAATGCCGCCACCCGAGAGGCACATATATTCGGTGCCGGACCGGTCGACCCCGAGGAGGCGGATCGCCTTGCCGCGGCCATCGACCAGCGTGTTGCCGCGGACATGGACGGCGAACGGAGGTGTCGCGGCATTGCCGCTCGGCTCGGCGCCCGCCGCGACCGAGGCGAGGAGGCCGAGCCAAAGGACCGCAGCCCCGACGGCCCCGGCCGCCGCCCGCCTCATCGCCGACATGTCCTCATGCCCGTGCGCCCCCTCTTGCCGGTGCTCCGGAGTTGGTTTCGCGCCACCGGCCGCCGCAAAACGATGCTGCAAAGATAGTCGGGCATGCTCGTGCCGTCTCGATCGGGATCAATTTCAGCGACCCCGGCCACAACGCCTCGCGGCCGAAGATGATCGTGTCCAGGCACAAGCGCACCGCGGCTTGGTTCCGTTCGGCGTTGCCTCCGAGACCCTCGACACATTTTTGCCACAACATGCCGGCACCCCTAAGTTAGAGGTTGCGCGTCAAAGATCGACTAATCCGCTTACGTTCTTTGAAGCGAGATCTAGTATCGATCGAACCCACACCTCCGGCGCCGTATGACCTTGCGGCAACCCGGCAAGGCTTCCCGCCGTTATCGATCCTTCCGTAACTGGTTTTCTATGAACGCAATCCGCGACGGTCCGGCGCCGAGCCTTGGCAGCCGCACCCGATCGACATGGGATTTCAGCTTTCAGGGGAGGGGCGGCTTTCCGTCGAATGTTACCTGCAACGAATTGGGGGGTGGGGCGATGAGCAGCCGTGTTTTGCGCGGTTTGATCGCAATGTTTGCAGCAATATTAGGAGCTAACGCGGGCATGCCGTCGGCCGCAGCCGCGTCCAGCGTGGTCAACTCGATCACGCTGACCAACCGGAGCGGGGTGGCGCAGCTCAATTATCCGCTGCAGCTCGGCCGGCCGTTTGTCGATGGCGCGGTTGAGGGCGAGCCGCAGGTGCTGATCAACGGGGTGCCGGCGGCGAGCCAGGCCGATGTCAAAAACCGCTACCCCGACGGCTCGGTCGAGTTCGCGGTGATCGCGGTGGTGGTCCCGAGCCTGCCGGCGAGCGGCTCCTTGACCCTGACCTTTCAGGACCATGCGCCCGGCAGCCACACGCCGCTGACCGGCGCGCAAATGCTCGACCCGAGCTACGATTTCAACGCAACGATGACGCTGAAGAACACCGGCACGGGCGTCGGCAAGACGGTGTCGGCGCGGACGATGCTGGCGAACGGCGACTACCAATTGTGGAATGCGGGGCCGGTGGCGCAGACGATCATGCTCGGCGACGACAGCACGGCGCGCAAATACGATATCGGCTTTGACAGCTATCACCCGTTCCGGCCGCGCTTTTACGCAACCTTCTGGCCGGCGACGCATCAGGTGGCGGTGCGCTATGTCGGCGAGAACGACAATGTCCGCGAGGTCGAGGACCTCAGCTACAACCTGACCTTGATCGCCGGCAACCTGATAGGCTACGGCAAAACCGGCCTGACCCAGTGGGCGATGACCAATTGGAGCCGGAGCTTTTGGCTGGGCGGCACGCCCTCGCCGCAGGTCGATATCGACTACAACCTCGGCTATTTGGAAAGCACCCGCTGGCTGCCCGGCTACGACACTTCGATCAAGCCGACAGCGGCGCTGGTCGCCAGCGAATACGCGCTGTGGACCGGCCGCCCGCACGACCTCTATGACGGCCAATGGGACGGCGGGCTGTGGCAAGATGCGATGGCCACCCCCGGCGAGCGGCAGGAGATCGGCCCCTACCCGACCTGGGATGTGCTGTGGCTCTATACCGGCGATTGGCGGATGCGCCAGATGGCGCTGGGGATGGACGACCTGGCCGCGGCGTGGCCGGCCAATTTGCGCGAAACCGACCCGGCCCGGCGGCTGCAGCGCAGCGACCCGACCGGGCTCAGCCCCTCGACCGGGCTCGGCCACACCGTCTCGATCACCGACCGGCGCAGCACCGAGTTTTTTACCGCCAGCGATATTTTTACCCAGGGGCTGGCCGCCAACCGGCCGGTGCAGGTCGGGCCTCTCAACCTGCACAGCCCTTGGTCGTTCGACGGCGCGCACCAGCCGCAGCCCTGGTTCGTTCCCTATGTGCTGACCGGCGACCCGTGGTATCTCGACGAGGCTTACCTGTGGGCCGGGTTTAGCGCGTCGCGCTATCCGGGCGGCGCGACCGGCTATGCTTATGGCCGCGGCCCGACCGGTGCCGAGGGGGTGATCGCCGACGAGCTGCGCGGTGCCGGCTGGGTCTTGCGCAGCCGTGTCGAGACCGCGCTGATGGCCCCCGACAGCGACCCCGAGAAAGCCTACTTCACGACCCTCACGAACGACGCATTGGCGCGCTGGGAAGGCGGCCTCGGGGTGTCGGGCACTGTGTTCGACGGCAGCGCCGTCAAGCTGTGGGGCGCCAAATACGGCAACTACTACAGCACCGAGAACGGGAACAGCCCGGAGCACGGCAGCCCGCCGCCGCTCGGCAACTGGGAATCGAACGGCAGCCCGCCGACCAGTGCCAACAGCATTGTCCAACAGAACGAGGCGCCGGGCATCTTTGTGCCGGGGGCGGTCGGCACGATCACTTCGCCGTGGATGCAATATTATCTGATCTACGGGCTCGGCCGGGCCAAGGAGGTCGGGTTTGCCGCCGAGCCGCTCGTGGCGCACACCGCGGCGTGGTTCACCGGCCTGGTCAACAATTCGGGCTATCCCACGCTGGTGGCGCAATACGAGATGCCGGTCGAGAAAAGCGGCGGCGGGTTCTTCGCGACATGGGCCGCAATGATCGCGGCATTGAAACCGGCCTGGGTCACCGGCAACGGCTATGTCTCGACCGATGGCGGGGTGTCGCTGCCGGCCTATTGGGCGCAAAACCTCAACGCCGACGGGCGCCAGGGCTGGGCGATCGCCGCCGCCGGCTTCCTCACCGGCGAGCCGGGCGGGGCGCAGATGTGGTCCTGGGTGCAGCAGCACGTCTACAACGCCATCGGCGACTGGGCGAGCAACCCCGGCGCCGGCCCAAAATGGGCGGTGCTGCCGCGCACCGACGCGAACGCGCTGCCGGCGATGCCGACCGCCCCGCCCCCCGTTGCGCCACCCCCTGCGCCACCCCCCGCCGCGGCGCCATGCAATTGCGCCGTCGGCGTCACCCACTGAGCGCGAGCCCACTGAGCGGAAACCGGGATCAGCCGGGCGCCCGCCAAGGGCGCCCGGCCCCGCTGGGCTCAAACCGGGGCGAGATACGCCGGCCCGGTAGCCCTGGACCCCGCTTTCGCGACGCTTTTGCGGGATAAACGACGAACAGAAAATAACGGCGCCATCTGTCCGGTTCGTGCTGCCGGCGAAAATGTGGGAATAAACGCTCGCCTGCCGCCATGGCATAAAGGTGGTGGGCGCGACAGGGATTGAACCTGTGACCCCTACGATGTCAACGTAGTGCTCTCCCGCTGAGCTACGCGCCCGCGCCGTCCGGCATAGGGGCGGTGATAGCGGATCGCCGCAGCCGAGGCAAGCACCGGCCGGGAACGGCCCCGCCGCTCACCAGCTCAACGGCTTGCGGCAGACCGAATACCAAAGCCCCAGATTTCTCGTCGCGCCAATGCGGGTCGGCGCAGTTCTTGGCGACCATCGCTGCCGATTCAGTGGCGCTCGGCGGCGCCACCGGCGACGAATTGGAGCACGCCGCCAGAAGCACAGCAACGAGCGCCGCAACTGCCAGCCTCACCGTTGCACCTCCTCGGCATCGGCACCGGATCGGCGCCAACCTACGGCCGGGGCTGCGGCATTTTCAAGGCAGGCGCGCGCTCGGCTGCCGGCGTTGCCCCGGTGCCGTGGCCGGTTTTGCCGGCGCCGGCGCGGCAAGCTAGAGTGCCGGCGCGAAATGTGGCGGAGCGGGGCATCCATGAAGAGCGACAACAGGCCGCGCAATTATCGCCGGGACACGCTCCTGACGCATCTCGGGCGGCGGCCCGAGGCGCAGCACGGTGCGGTCAATCCGCCGGTCTACCACGCCTCGACGATCCTTTCGCCGAACATGGCCGAATGGGAAGCGCGGCGCGCGCCGGAAAAACGCTTTGACATCGTGCGCTACGGGCTCCTCGGCACACCGACGACCTTTGCCTTGGAAGAGGCGGTGGCAGCGATCGAGGGTGGCTATCGGGCGATGCTGATGTCGTCGGGGCTGGCTGCGATCACCGTCCCGCTGCAGGCTTGCCTCAAATGCGGCGACCATTTGCTGATGGTCGATACGGCCTATGGGCCGGCGCGCCATTTCTGCGACCATGTGCTGACCCGCTGCGGCGTCGCCACGACCTATTACGATCCGCTGATCGGCGACGGCATCGCGCGCCTGATGCGCCCCAACACCCGCGTCGTTTATGTCGAGTCGCCGGGCTCCCTGACCTTCGAGGTGCAGGACGTGCCGGCAATCGCCACTGCGGCGCATGCGGGCGGCGCCAAGGTGCTGATGGACAACACCTGGGCCTCTCCTTGGCTCTTTCGGTCTTTCGCGCATGGCGTCGATGTGTCGATCCACGCCGCGACCAAATACATCGTCGGCCACTCCGACGTAATGCTGGGCGCGGTCATCACCACCGAGGAGATGTATCTGCCGACGCGCACGATGGCCGCCGATCTCGGCCATTGCGCCGCCCCCGACGACGCTTATTACGCGTTGCGCGGGTTGCGCACCTTGAGCGTGCGGCTCGAACGCCACCAAAAAAACGCGCTCGACGTCGCGCGCTGGCTCCAGACCCGGCCCGAAGTGGCGCGGGTGCTCTACCCGGCGCTGCCCGAAGACCCGGGTCATGCTTTGTGGAAACGCGATTTTTCGGGAGCGAGCGGGCTGTTCGGCGCGGTGCTGAAGCCCGCATCGAAAAACCAGGTCTATGCGTTGATCGACGCGCTCGACCTGTTCGGCATAGGGTCGAGCTGGGGCGGCTTTGAAAGCTTGATCCTGCCAACGAGCCCGGCGGGCGGGCGGACCGCGACCGGATGGGCGCCGGAAGGCCCGACGCTCCGCCTCCATATCGGCCTCGAAGACCCGCAGGATTTGATCGAGGACCTGGGTCGCGGGTTTCACGCGCTGCGCGCCGCCGAGGACACGTAGGGCGTGTCGCGGACCGCTGCCGTCACCGGGCATTTCGTCCGCTAATCGCGCGCCGCCGGCACGCAGCTGGTGGAGGGCCCGGCACTGGAACGCCGCACCGTTTTTCCCGGCCGGCTGTTTCCGGCGTTGCTGCTGTTGCCGCAGCTGGCGGTGACATTTGTCTTTTTCTTTTGGCCAGCGGCGCAGGCGCTGCTGCAATCGGTGCAGCGCGGCGACGCATTCGGCTTGTCGACCCGCTTTGTCGGGCTCGCCAATTTCGCCGCGCTCCTCGCCAGCCCGGATTATCTCGCCTCGCTCCAAACCAGCTTTGTCTTCAGCTTCGCGGTCGCGGTTTTGGCGCTCGCCGCCGGCCTTCTCTTCGCAGCAATGGCCGACCGCGTCGTGCGGGGCGCGGCGATCTACAAGACAGCGCTGATCTTGCCTTATGCGATCGCCCCCGCGATCGCCGGGGTCTTGTGGCTGTTTTTGTTTCACCCGAGCTTTGGCATCGTCGGCTCAACATTGCGCCGGGCAGGCATCGACTGGAATTACCTGCTGAACGGCCGCCAGGCGCTGGCGCTCGTCGTGCTCGCCGCCGCCTGGAAGCAGATCGGCTATAATTTTCTGTTCTTTCTCGCCGGATTGCACGCGATCCCCAAATCCTTGCTCGAAGCCGCGGCGCTCGACGGCGCCGGCGCGGCCCGCAGGTTTTGGCACATCACCTTGCCGTTGCTGGCGCCCACCAGCTTTTTTCTGCTCGTCGTCAACCTTGTCTACGCGTTTTTCGACACCTTTGGGATCATCCAGAACGTGACCCAGGGCGGGCCGGCGAGGGCGACCGAAATTCTCGTCTACAAGGTTTGGTATGACGGCGTGGTCGGTCTCGACCTCGGCGGCTCGGCGGCGCAATCGGTGATCCTGCTGGCGATCGTCAGCGCTCTGACCGCGGTCCAGTTCCGCTTTGTCGAGCGCCGGGTGCATTACGGATGAGAGGCTGAGATGGCAGGTTCCGGCAGAGGTGCGTGGATCCCGCACGCGGTGCTGCTGGCGGGCCTCGCCCTGGTGCTGTTTCCGGTCTACGTCGCCTTTGTCGCATCGAGCCTCACATTGCGCGACATCCTCGACGCGCCGATGACCCTGATCCCCGGCCCGCACCTTGTGGAAAATTTCCGGCAGGCGCTCGGCCAAGGGACCCTCGGCACCAGCGGCGAGGGTGTGGGGCGGATGATGGCGAACAGCTTTGTCATGGCGCTCGCCATCGCCATCGGCAAGATCGCGATCTCGCTGCCCTCGGCCTATGCCGTCGTGTTCTTCCGCTTTCCGCTGCGGCGGCTGGCCTTCTGGGCGATCTTTGTCACCCTGATGCTGCCGGTCGAGGTACGGATCATCCCGACCTATCAGGTGGCCGCCGATCTGCGGCTGATCGACAGCTATGCCGGGCTCGCGCTCCCGCTGATCGCCTCGGCAACCGCGACGTTGCTGCTCCGCCAGTTTTTTCTGACCCTGCCCGACGAGCTGGTCGAAGCCGCACGGCTCGACGGCGCCGGCCCCTGGCGGTTCTTCATCCACATCGCGATCCCGCTGTCGCGCACCAATATCGCCGCCCTCTTCGCGATCCTCTTTATCTATGGCTGGAACCAATATCTGTGGCCGCTCCTCGTCACCAACAGCCCGGCGATGACGACGATCGTCGTCGGCATCCGCGAGATGATCGGCAACGGCGACGCCCAAACCGCCTGGCAGCTCGTCATGGCGACCGCGCTCTTGGCCGTGCTGCCGCCGATCGCCGTGGTGCTCGCGATGCAGCGCTGGTTTGTCGCGGGCCTGATCGAGCCCGAAAAATGAAAGCGCGGTGCGGCAAGCCCTTGACCTTGCTGTATCGGCGTTCGCGCGGGATGGGTCAATGCTGCGGCGCCGCATTGACCTTGTCCAGGCTCGACCATAAGTTCGGCGGCGGATGCGGCGTCCGAGCGGCCGCATCCTGAGGCAAGGAATCAGCATCGATGAAACCGACGCGGCGGCCGCGCAACCCATGCTTTTCATCGGGCCCTTGCGCCAAGCGGCCGGGCTGGTCGCCCGCGGCGCTCCAGGCAGCGCTGGTCGGCCGCTCGCACCGCTCCGGCGTCGGCAAGGCGCGGATCGTCGAGGTGGTCGACCGCTCGCGGGCGATCCTCGGCGTGCCCGCGGATTGGCGGGTCGGCGTCGTTGCCGCCTCGGACACCGGGGCGCTCGAAATGGCGATGTGGTCGCTGTTGGGCGCGCGCGGCGTCGATATGCTGGCTTGGGAAAATTTTGGCGAAGGCTGGGTTGCCGACGCGAAGCAGCTCGGGCTGCCCGATGTCCGGGTGCTGCACGCGCCCTACGGCAAGCTCCCCGATCTCGCGCAAGTCGATCCGGCACGCGACGCGGTTTTCCCATGGAACGGCACGACCGCCGGGGTGCGGCTGCCGAACGGCGATTGGATTGCCGCCGACCGCCAGGGCCTGGCGATTTGCGACGCGACCTCGGCCGTCTTCGCGATGCGGCTGCCCTGGGACCGGCTCGATGTCGTCACCTGGTCGTGGCAGAAGGCGCTGGGCGGCGAGGCGGCGCACGGCATGCTGGCCTTGTCGCCGCGCGCGGTCGAGCGGCTGGAGAGCTATGCCCCGCCGCGGCCCTTGCCCAAGCTGTTCCGGCTGACCGCCAACCGCAAGCTGATCGAGGGCATCTTCCAGGGCGAGACGATCAACACGCCCTCGATGCTGTGCGTCGAGGACGCGCTCGAACTCGCTCGAATGGGCGCAGTCGATCGGTGGTCTGGATGCCTTGGTCGCGCGCGCCGAGCGCAACCTGGCGGTTATCGCCCGCTGGGTCGAGCGCACGTCGTGGCTGCGGTTTCTGGCCGAGGACCCGGCCACGATCTCCTGCACCTCGCCGCAGCTCGAAATTGTCGATCCGTGGTTCACCGCGCTGTCGCCGGAGGAGCGCTTTCGCACCGTGCGGGCGATGACCCGGCGGCTCGAGGACGAGGGTGCCGCCTACGACATTGCCAGCCATCGCGCCTCGCCGCCCGGCATCCGCATCTGGACCGGCCCGACCGTCGAGGCGGAGGATGTCGAAACCTTGCTGCCGTGGCTCGACTGGGCCTGGGACGAGCAGCGCCGCGCCAACACCCCCGCTTGACGGAAACCGCAATGCCCAAAGTGTTGATATCCGACGCGCTGAGCCCGCGCGCCGCCGAGATCCTGCTCGCCCGCGGCATCGATGTGGACATGCTGCCCGGCATCGCCGCCGGCGAGCTGAAGGCGCGCATCGCCGATTACCATGGGCTCGCGGTGCGCTCGGCGACCAAGGTCACCGAGACGCTGATCGCCGGCGCGACGGCGCTCAAGGTGATCGGCCGGGCCGGGATCGGCGTCGACAATATCGATGTCGCCGCGGCGACCCAGCGCGGCATCGTCGTCATGAACACCCCCTATGGCAATTCGACGACCGCGGCCGAGCACACGATCGCCATGCTGCTGGCGCTGTGCCGGCAGATCCCGGCCGCCGACCGCTCGACCCAGGCCGGCAAATGGGAGAAGTCGCGTTTTATGGGCGTCGAGCTGACCGGCAAGACCTTGGGCATCATCGGCTGCGGCAATGTCGGCGCTGCGGTCGCCGAGCGCGCGCTCGGGCTGCGCCTGAAGGTGCTGGCCTTCGACCCGTTTCTGTCGGCCGAGCGCGCCATCGATCTCGGTGTTGAAAAGGTCGATTTCGAGGCGCTGCTCGCCGCCGCCGATTTCATCACCTTGCACACGCCGCTGACCGAAGCGACGCGCGATTTGATCGACGCCGCGGCGATCGCCCGGATGAAGCGCGGGGTGCGGCTCGTCAATTGCGCGCGCGGCGAGCTCGTCGTCGAGGAGGACCTCGCCCGGGCGCTCGACAGCGGCCATGTCGCCGGTGCCGCGATCGATGTCTTTGCCGACGAGCCGGCGCTGAAAAGCCCGCTGTTCGGGCGCGACAACGTCGTTGCCACGCCGCATCTCGGCGCCGCCACCACCGAGGCGCAGGAGAATGTGGCGGTGCAGATCGCCGAGCAGATGGCCGATTTTCTGCTGACGGGTGCGGTATCGAACGCGGTCAACATGCCCTCGCTCTCGGCCGAGGAGGCGAAGCGAATCCGGCCCTATATCAGGCTCGCCGAGCAGCTCGGCAGCTTTGCCGGGCAGTTGACCGAGACCGGCATCGCCGCGGTCGCGGTCGAATACGAGGGTGCGATCGCCGAGCTCAACGTCAAGCCGTTGACCGCGATCGCGCTGACCGGGCTCTTGGCGCCGCAGCTCGCCGCCGTCAACATGGTCAACGCGCCGGTCGTCTGCCGCGAGCGGGACATCCGGGTCAGCGAGACGCGGCGCGCCGAGCCGGGCGATTACCAGACGCTGATCCGGGTGGTCGTCACGCCGAACGGGCCGCCGGGCCGAGACCGGCCGCGCGAGGTCGCCGGCACTCTGTTTGGCGGTGACAAGCCGCGCCTGGTTTCGGTCGAGGGCATCCCGCTCGAAGCCGAGCTCGGCGGCCACATGCTGTTTGTGCGCAATCTCGACAAGCCCGGCTTTATCGGCGCGCTGGGCCAGGCGCTGGGCGCTGCCAAGGTCAATATCGCGACCTTTCACCTCGGCCGCACGGCACCCGGCGGCAACGCCATCGCGCTCGTCGAAATCGACCAGGAATTGACCCCGGCCGTGCTCGACACGGTGCGCGGCCTGCCCAACGTGGTCCAGGTCAAGGCGCTGCGCTTCTGACGCCGGCGCCGCGGCCGCAGGCCCGGTTTGACCGTGTGCTCGGGGTTTGACCGTGTACTCGGGCGCCGCCTGGTGCAAACTGAAACGATGAACGATCTTCCGCACCCGGCATTGCTGCCGAACGGCATGCGCGACCTGTTGCCGCCGGAGGCCGAGACCGAGGCGCGGGTGGTGGCGGAGCTGATGGCGACACTCGCCGCGCATGGCTACGAGCGGGTCAAGCCGCCGTTGGTCGAGTTTGAGGAGACCTTGTTCGCCGGCGCCGGTGCGGCGATGGCCAATGCGACCTTCCGCACGATGGACCCGGCCTCGCACCGGATGATCGGGGTGCGCGCCGACATGACGCCGCAGATCGCGCGCATCGCCGCGACGCGCCTCGGCCACGCCGCCCGGCCGTTGCGGCTCAGCTATGCCGGCCAGGTGCTGCGCGTCAAAGGCTCGGAGATCCGGCCGGAACGCCAGATCGGCCAGGTCGGCGCCGAATTGATCGGCGCGGCGGGCCCGGCCGCCGATGTCGAGGTGATCGCGGTCGCCGGCGAGGCATTGGGGCGGATCGGCGTGCCGCGCCTGTCGGTCGATATCACACTGCCGCCCCTGGTGCCGGCCCTGGTCGAGGCGCACGGCATCGGCGGCCAAGAGGCGGCGGCATTGCGCGCGGCGCTCGACCGCAAGGACGCCGCCGCCGTCGCGGCGGCGGCCGGTGCGGCCGGGGCGCTGTTCGGCGGGCTCTTGGCGGCTGCGGGCCCGGCGCAGACCGCGCTCGACGCGCTCGGCCGGCTGCCGCTGCCGCGCTCCGCGCAAGGCGAACGCGAAAGGCTGGCCGCCGTGCTCGACGGGCTGCGGGCTGCCGCACCCGACCTCAGGGCGACGGTCGACCCGGTCGAAAACCGCGGCTTCGAATACCACACCGGGATCAGCTTTACGTTCTTCGCCGCCGCTGCGGGCGGGCGCGGGCCGCAAGGCGAGCTCGGCCGCGGCGGCCGCTACCAGGCCGGCGATCCGGCAGCCCCCGAGCCGGCCACCGGCTTCACCCTCTACACCGACACGATCCTGTGCACCTTGCCCGACCCCCAGCCGCCACGCCGCCTGCTGCTGCTGCCCACCGCCGATCCCGCCCATGCCCGCGCGCTGCGAGAAGCAGGCTGGATCACTGTCGCCGCGCTCGAGCCGGGCGGCGGCTGGCATGACGTCGCGCGCCGCCTCGGCTGCACGCATATCCTCGATGGCGGCGTGATCGAGGCGGTCGACTAAAGGAGCGGCAGATGGGCAATGTCACCGTCGTCGGCGCGCAATGGGGCGACGAAGGCAAAGGCAAGATCGTCGACTGGCTGTCGGAGCGGGCCGATGTCGTGGTCCGCTTTCAGGGCGGGCACAATGCCGGCCATACCATCGTCATCGGCAATGTCGAATACAAGCTGAGCCTGTTGCCCTCCGGCGTCGTGCGGCCGGGCAAATTGTCGATCATCGGCAACGGCGTCGTCGTCGATCCCTGGGCCTTGATCGCCGAGATCGACGCGATCGCCGCCAAGGGCGTCGATGTCAACCCGCACAACCTGAAGCTCGCCGACAACGCGGCGCTGATCCTGCCCTCGCATGGCGCGCTCGACCGCGCCCGCGAAGAGCGGCGCGGCGACAAAAAGCTCGGCACCACCGGGCGCGGCATCGGCCCGGCCTATGAGGACAAGGTCGGGCGGCGGGCGATCCGGGTGTGCGACCTCGCCGACCCGAAGGCGCTCGAATGGCGGGTCGATGACGTGCTGCTGCACCACAACGCATTGCTGCGCGGGCTCGGCGAGCCGGAGATCGACCGCGACGGCCTGTTGTCGGCATTGCGAGCGGTCGCGCCGCGGGTGCTGCCCTATGCCGGCCCGGTGTGGCGGCTGCTCGACGAAGCCCGCGCCCAAGGGAAACGCATCCTGTTCGAGGGCGCGCAGGGTGCGATGCTCGATGTCGACCACGGCACCTACCCGTTCGTCACCTCGTCGAACACGGTGGCCGGCCAGGCCGCGGCGGGCGCGGGCGTGGCGCCCGGCGCCACCGGCTTTGTTCTCGGCATCACCAAGGCCTACACGACGCGGGTCGGCACCGGGCCGTTCCCGACCGAGCTCGACGATGCGGTCGGCGACACGCTCGGCGAGCGCGGCCGCGAGTTTGGCGTCGTCACCGGGCGCAAGCGGCGCTGCGGCTGGTTCGACGCGGTGGCGGTGCGCCAGGCGATCAGGATCGGCGGGATCGGCGGCATCGCGCTGACCAAGCTCGACGTGCTCGACGGCTTTGCCGAAATCAAAATCTGCACCGCCTATCGCCATGCCGGCCGGAGCTACGACTATGTTCCGGCAGGCATGAACATCCAGGCCGAGATCGTGCCGGTCTACGAGACTTTCGCAGGCTGGCCGGGCAATACCCGCGGCGCACGCGCCTGGACCGACCTGCCAAACGCGGCGGTCGAATACATTCGCCGCCTCGAAGCCCTGATCGGTGCCCCGGTTGCGTTGTTATCGACAAGCCCGGAGCGCGACGACACGGTGCTGGTGCGCGACCCGTTCGCCGATTAGCTATCGCCCGGTTCGGCTGTGGCGCGCGACCGTTTTGTCGGCGGGGTGGGCATGGTCGCGGATATAGCCATCGACGTGGATGGCGATCGTGTCGAGCCGGTCGATGAAATAATGGTCGGCGCCGGGAATCTTGCGGAAATCGATCTTGATGTCGCGCTGATGCGCGAGCTTGGCGGCGAGCTTTTGCACCGAGTCCACCGGCACCACGGTGTCCTGGTCGCCTTGCAGGATCAGGCCCGATGACGGGCATGGCGCCAAGAAGGTGAAATCGTAGACATTCGCCGGCGGCGCCACCGCGACAAAGCTCTCGATCTCGGGCCGCCGCATCAAGAGCTGCATGCCGATCCACGCGCCAAACGAGAAGCCCGCAATCCAGCAGGTCGCGGCGTTCGGGTTGTAGGTCTGCAGCCAGTCGAGCGCCGAGGCGGCGTCCGAAAGCTCGCCCTCGCCACGGTCGAAGCTCCCCTGGCTGCGTCCGACGCCGCGAAAGTTGAAGCGCAGGGTCGAAAAGCCGGCGCGCACGAAACATTGATACAAGGCATACACGACCTTGTTGTTCATCGTGCCGCCATGTTGCGGGTGCGGGTGCAGCACCACGGCCGTCGGTGCGGCCGGTGTCCGCGCATGGTGGTAGCGCGCCTCGATGCGGCCCTCCGGCCCGTTGATGATTACGTCAGGCATTGTCGATCCGGATGATGTCCCAGCACACCCGTCAGAGATCGGCTCGGAGCGAACCGACGGATGGCTCGGAATTCTTGATCATTTTCCTCGGACAATTATATCCTTGGCTCCAGGCCGCTCGCGGTAAGGCGCACGCTGGCGCGGCGGCCTTATATATAGTGAAGCAGATGCTGTTGAGAAACCTGCGTGACGAAATCGACGCCACTCTGGCCCGCGACCCGGCGGCGCGGTCGCGTATCGAGGTCGTGCTGTGCTATCCCGGGTTTCACGCGCTGCTCTGGCATCGCGCGGCGCGTTGGGTATGGGATCGCGGATGGCGGCTCACCGGGCGCTTTCTGTCGCATCTCGGGCGCATGCTGACCGGCATCGAGATCCACCCCGGCGCACGGATCGGCCGGCGTCTCTTTATCGATCACGGGATGGGCTTGGTGATCGGTGAGACCGCCGAGATCGGCGACGATTGCACGCTTTACTCCGGGGTGACCCTCGGTGGGCGGCTGCCGCGGCGCGGCGAGCTCGGCCAGAAGCGCCATCCAACTCTCGGCAACAGCGTTATCGTCGGTTCCGGCGCGCAGATCTTGGGGCCGTTTCGGGTCGGCGACGGCGCCCGCATCGGCGCCGGTGCCGTCGTCATCAACGAGGTGCCCGACGGCGTCACCATGGTCGGACCGCCGGCCCGTGCGGTGCCGCGGCGCGGCACCGCCAAAGAGGCCGAGCCCGCCTTCATGCCCTACGGGATCCCCGCCGATATTCCCGATCCGATCGCCCGCACGTTGAACGGGCTGCTCGACGAGGTGACCAGCCTGCGCGCACGCCTCGCCGAGCTGGAGCGCGACGGGCCGGCGCATCGCGCCGAGACGGCCGAACCGCCGCCGCTGCCGCACAGCAACGGCGCCGGCAAGAAGGAGAGACTCTCCTGAGGGCCGGGTCATGAGGCTGAGCACCAAGGGCCGCTATGCCGTCATGGCGATGGTCGATCTCGCCTTTTATGGCCACGGCGCGCCGGTTTCGCTCGCCGAAATCGCCGAGCGCCAGGAGATTTCGCTGTCCTACCTCGAACAGCTCTTTGCCATGCTGCGCAAGGGCGGGCTCGTCAAGAGCGTGCGCGGCCCGGGCGGCGGCTATCTGCTGGCCCGCGACCGCAGCGAGACACGCATCGCCGACATCATCCTCGCCGTCGACGAGCCGATCCGTGCCACGCGGTGCGCGCCGGGCGCGCCGACCGGCTGCCGCGGCAACCGGACGCGCTGCCTGACCCACGATCTTTGGGAGGAGCTCGGCAACCAGATCCATCTCTACCTGAGTGCCGTATCGCTCGCCGATGTCTGCGAACGCCGCGTGCTGGGAACGAGCGGCCGGCTGCATTGCCAAATCTTCGGCGACGCCGCCGCGGAGCCGATGGCGCGATGAGCCGCAGTGGCGCGATGCAGCCCCTGAGCTATCTCGACTGGAACGCGACCGCGCCGTTGCGGCCCGAGGCGGCGGCGGCGATGATGGCGGCGCTCGCCGATTGCGGCAACCCGTCCTCGGTCCATCGCTGGGGCCGGGCCGCGCGGCGAAAGGTCGAGGAGGCCCGTGCCGCGGTAGCCGGGCTGCTCGCCGCGGCACCCGAAGCCGTGGTCTTCACCAGCGGCGGCACCGAGGCAAACCACCTGGCGTTGCTCGGCTGCGGCCGCTTGCGCGTGCTGGTCTCCGCGGTCGAGCACGATTCGGTGCTGCGTGCCGCCCCCCATGCCGAGCAGATACCGGTGGACGGCGACGGCGTCGTCAGCCTCGATGCGCTCGACACGATGCTCGCCGCCGACCCCCGTCCGGCCGTCGTGTCGGTGATGCTCGCCAACAACGAAACCGGAGTGCTGCAGCCGGCTGCGGCGGTCGCGGCGATCGCTCATGCCCACGGCGCCCTCTTTCATTGCGACGCGGTGCAGGCGGCCGGCAAGCTCCCGCTCGACATCGCCGCCATCGGCGCCGATCTCGTCAGCCTGTCGGCGCACAAAATCGGCGGCCCGACCGGGATCGGCGCCTTGGTCGCGACCGCCGCGATCGGTCTGGCGCCGCTGCAGCGCGGCGGCGGGCAGGAGCACGGGTATCGCGCCGGCACCGAGAACCTCGCCGGGATCGCCGGCTTTGCCGCCGCCGCCGAAATCGCCGCTGCCGAGATCGCCGCCGCCGAGATCGCGGTCTACGACCGGGTGCGCCGGTTGCGCGATGCGCTCGAAGCCGCCATCGCCGAAGCGGCACCCGATGCGGTCGTGGTCGGCGCCCGCGCGTTGCGCCTGCCCAACACCGCGGCGATCGCGATGCCCGGCACCCCGGCCGAAACCCAGATCATCGCGCTCGACCTCGACGGCGTCATGGTCAGCGCCGGGGCGGCGTGCTCGTCGGGCAAGGTCGGCCCGAGCCACGTGCTGGCGGCGATGCGGGCAGCGCCGGAGATCGCTCTTTCGACAATCCGCATCAGCCTCGGCTGGAGTTCGACCGAGGCCGACATCGAGCATTTTCTCCACGCCTGGACGCGGCTCTACCGGCGTCGCCGCAGGCTTGCCGAGCAAAGGCGCGCCGCGTGAGCGAGACCCCTGCCCGCGCCGCCGCCAACGCGATGCCGATCTATCTCGACAACCAGTCATCGACCCGCGTCGATCCGCGCGTGCTCGCGGCAATGCTGCCTTATTTCAGCGAAGACTTCGGCAATCCGCACAGCACCAGCCATGCCTATGGGCGGGTCGCCGCCGCGGCGATCGAGCGGGCGCGCGGCGAGGTGGCCGCGCTGATTGATGCCGATCCGCGCGAGCTGGTCTTTACCTCCGGCGCCACCGAAGCGAACAATCTGGCGATCAAGGGGCCGGCACGTTTCGCCCGCGCCCACCCGCGAGCCGCGGGCCCGCGCGATCACATCGTGACCCTGGCGACCGAGCACAAATGCGTGCTCGAAAGCTGTGCGGCGCTCGAACGCGAGGGTTTCGCCGTGACCTATCTCCCGGTCGGGCCCGATGGCCTCGTCGCGATCGACCGGCTCGCCGCGGCGATCTCCGAGCGCACCTTGCTGGTTTCGGTGATGGCCGCGCACAACGAGATCGGCGTGATCCAGCCTTTGGCCGAGATCGGCCAATTGTGCCGGGCGAAGGGCGTCCTCTTTCACACCGACGCGGCGCAGGCGGCCGGCAAGATCGTGCTCGACGTCAACGCGATGCGGATCGACCTGATGTCGATATCCGGCCACAAGCTCTACGGGCCAAAGGGGGTCGGCGCGCTTTATGTGCGGCGGCGGCCGCGCGTCAGGCTCGAGCCGCTGATCGATGGCGGCGGGCAGGAGCGCGGGCTGCGCTCGGGCACCTTGCCGACCCCGCTTTGCGTCGGGCTCGGCGCCGCCGCGGTGATCGCCGCCGAGGAGATGGCAAAGGAGGCGCCGCGGTTGCGAGACTTGCGCGACCGGCTGCACCGGGGGCTGGCGCGGCGCGTGCCGGGGCTCCGGCTCAACGGCGACGCCGAGCGGCGGCTACCGGGCAGCCTCAATCTGGCCTTTCCGGGAATTTCGGCGCCGGCGCTGATCGAGGCTTGCCCGTCGATCGCGATCTCGACCGGCTCGGCCTGCACCTCGGCCACGGTCGAGCCCTCCTATGTGCTGCGCGCGCTCGGCCTCCCCGATGCGCTCGCCAATGCCGCGATCCGCATCGGCCTCGGCCGGTTCAACACCGAGGCCGATGTCGATTTTGCCGTCGATGCGCTCGCCGCAGCAGCGGACCGGCTGACGCCGCAGCACATCGCACCTACATAGAAACAGAATAATCGCTGGAGACTGCGATGCGGGCGAGAAAGCAGGCCTTGTCGGTGACCGACGCCGCGGCGGAGCGGATCCGGGCATTGCTCGCCAAACGCGGCAAGCCGTCGGCCGGGGTGCGCGTCGGCGTCCGCTCGCGCGGCTGCTCGGGGCTCAGCTACACGCTCGAATACGCCGACGAAAAGGGCAAGTTCGACGAGGTCGTCGAAGACAAGGGTGTGACCGTGCTCGTCGATCCAAAGGCGGTCATGTTCATCCTCGGCACCGAGATGGATTACGTCGAGGAGCAGCTGCAAAGCGGTTTCACCTTTCGCAACCCGAACGAAAAGGGCCGCTGCGGCTGCGGCGAGTCGTTCCATGTTTGAGCCGGGCCACGTCTGAGCCGGGCCACGTCTGAGGCAGGCCGCGGGTGAAGCTGTTCCAAATCGAAGAGCCGGAGGGCGGACCCTCCGACCCCGGCGCGCCGGGTGCCGCGATCGGCATCGATGTGACCGGCAGCACTGCCTCGGTCGCATTTGCGGTCGGCGGCAACGCCGTCGTGCTCGATGACCGTGCGGGCTTTGAGCTGACATTGGCCGTGCCGAGCACGGTGGCGGGCATCGCGGCGTGGCGCGAGCTGTTCGAGGGGGCGAGGTTGCGCGCCGAACGGGCATTGGCGCGCCCGGCAACCCATGCGGTCGTGGTGTCGGGTGCTGCACCCGACACCGATTTTGCGCGGCGTTTGACCGAGGCCGCCGGGCAGGCGGGGATCGAAATCCTGCGCTTCGCCGGTGTCGCCGATCTGCCGACGGCCAACGAGCCGGTGCTTGCCGCCGCAATCCTCGCCGAGGAGCTGGCGCCGCGGCCCGAGAGCGCGAGCTTTGCTTGATGCCAAAGATGGTGTTTATCGAGCGCGACGGCACCAGGCGCGAGGTCGACGCGCCGCTCGGCCGCTCGGTGCTCGAAATCGCCCACCGCCACAAGATCGACATCGAAGGGGCGTGCGAGGGCTCGCTCGCCTGCTCGACCTGTCATGTGATCGTCGATCCCGATTGGTACGATTTGCTGCCGCGAGCGAGCGAGGACGAAGAGGACATGCTCGACCTCGCCTTCAACCTGACCGGGACCTCTCGCCTCGGCTGCCAGATCGTCATCAGCGAAGAGCTCGACGGGCTCGTCGTGCAGCTCCCCGCCGCGACCCGCAACCTGCTGTTCGGCTGAGGGAGTGACGATGTCGGGCGAAGCCGGGCTGTTTTCGCGCCTGGTGGCACATTCCGGCGAAGCGTGGCGGGCCTATACGCGCCACCAATTTGTGCTGCGCTTGGCGGCGGGCGATTTGCCCGAAGCGTGCTTTCGCCGCTACCTCGTTCAGGACTATTTGTTTCTGATCCATTTCGCCCGCGCCTGGGGCCTCGCGATCCACAAATCCGAGACGCTCGCCGAGATGCGGCGAGCGCAGCGTCTGGTCGCCGCGACCCTCGATGTCGAGATCGGGCTGCATATCGACTATTGCCGCGGCTGGGGCTTGTCGGAGACCGCCTTGGCGACGGCGCCCGAAGCGCTCGCCACAATCGCCTATACCCGTTTTGTGCTCGACCGCGGAGCGGCCGGCGACCGGCTCGACCTCGAAACGGCGCTCGCCCCGTGCATTGCCGGCTATGCGGCGATCGCGGCCGAGCGCATGGCCGATCCCGCGACAAAGCTCGCCGGCAACCCCTATCGCGACTGGCTCGACATGTATGCCGGCGCTGAATACCGGGGCCTCGCATGCGAGACCGAAGCCGCGCTCGACGAAGCGTTTGCCGGCCGCGGTGGCGAAGGCCGCTTTGCGTCCCTCGCCCGGACATTCGCGACCGCGACGCGGCTCGAAGCGGATTTCTGGCAAACGGGGCTCGACGCCGAGCGATGACCGACGTTGATCTGCCGGGCAACCCGGCCGCGCACCGGGTCGTCGTCGCCATGTCGGGCGGGGTCGATTCCTCGGTAACCGCGGCCCTCTTGGCCGAGGCCGGCTACGACACCATCGGCATCACCTTGCAGCTCTACGACCACGGGGCCGCGGTCGGGCGCAAGGGCGCCTGCTGCGCCGGACGGGACATCGACGATGCGGCGCGCGTCGCCGACCGCCTCGGCATCGCCCATTATGTGCTCGACTACGAGGCCCGGTTCCGCGCCGAGGTGATCGAGGATTTCGCCGATTCCTACCGTCGCGGCGAGACGCCGGTGCCGTGCATCCGCTGCAACCAGCGGATCAAGTTTCGCGACCTCTTGGCGACCGCGCGGGACCTCGGCGCCTCGGCCTTGGCGACCGGCCATTATGTCCGCCGCGTCCCGGGCCCGGACGGACCTGAGCTGCACCGTGCGCGCGAGGCGGGCCGCGACCAGAGCTATTTCCTGTTTGCGACGACCCGCGCCGAGCTCGAATTTCTGCGCTTCCCGCTGGGCGGGCTCGCCAAAGACGAAACCCGCGCGCTGGCCCGCCGTTTCGGCCTTCGGGTCGCGGACAAGCCGGACAGCCAGGACATCTGCTTTGTGCCGCAGGGCTCCTATGCGCGGCTCGTCGAGCGGCTGCGGCCCGAGGCGGGCGAGCCCGGCGACATCGTCGATGCGGCCGGCCATGTCCTCGGCCGCCACCGCGGCATCGCCAATTTCACCGTCGGCCAGCGCAAGGGCCTCGGCATCGCCGCCGCCGAGCCCTTTTATGTGCTGCGGCTCGAACCCGAGGAGCGCCGCGTCGTCGTCGGCCCGCGGGCTGCTCTCGCCCAGGCGCGGCTCGGGCTCGCCGAGCTGAATTGGCTGCCCGCAGCTGCCCCGCCGCCCGCAGGCATCGCGGTGACGGCCAAGCTGCGCTCGACCCAGCCGCCGATCCCGGCCACGCTCTATCCCGGCGCCGCCGCCGGCGAGGCCGAGCTCGTTCTTGCCGAGCCCGCTGGCGCCGTGGCGCCGGGTCAGGCCGCGGTGCTCTATGACGGCGAACGGGTGCTCGGCGGCGGCTGGATCCGGCGTCCGGCCGCTGCCCGCCCGACCCCTGGCTTGACCGCTATCGGCCCATCTCCTATATGCGGGGCCGCGCGGCGGGGTAGCTCAGCTGGTTAGAGCAGGGGAATCATAATCCCAAGGTCGGGGGTTCAAATCCCTCTCCCGCTACCAAATCTTTCAATAGCTTATGAACAAAACATCAAATAGTTTCCGGCTCCTTTGTCGGCTCGGGGTAACGCTGGGGTAACAGACGCGAGCTCGCTTGCGGCGGAGGGTGCTTGATGGCGAGGCGGGGCAGGCGGCGAAAAGTCGGGAACCGGGCCGCGAGCAGGCGGCTGGTGGAGCGACGAGCCGCCAGCGGGCCGAGCTATCCGGGGGAGCGGGAACAGCATGGCGTCGTCATGCGCGAGGCGGTCGAGCGGTAGCGCCGGACCGGCCAAGTGTCTCAGATCCTCGATTCGCGGGGCGTGATTTCCAGCCCCTACATCGCCGTCGATGAAGTCCGGCAGCGCGTGGCCGGATCACGCCCGAGGGATTGGCGGCGGCCGACGGGTTCCGCCGCGACTTTCGCGCCGCCTATGGGAACCGCATCGCGGCGTCAGACCCGGACCGGCCCTTCGTATCGGGCAAGCGGCCGGTCTAGCTGCCAGACGGCGCATTGCCGGCCCGACGCTGGGTCAAGCGAAAGATCGTGCAGCTCGGGGAGCCGACAGCTCGCACGGGTCGTGCTGCTGGCACGTCATCGGGGCGGAAATGCCCCTGGTCGATTGGGCGCGCCGGCGACGCTGGAATGCGAGCCCATCGCTATCACTCGCCGACGCGGAGGAGGTGTTGGTCGAGACGGTCGAGCGGCTGGCCGAGGTCGAAAGACCGGAACCCCGCTAGCGCCTAGTGGTAACAGGGCGGCGCAGTGGCAAATGGCTACAAACGGCTCGCAAAGCGTTAGCGCTCGTGATTATCATGCTCCCATGAGAGGGTCACACGAGGGAGAGGAGAGAGGCTCAATGGACGAAAAATTGTCAACGCTGATCGAGAAGGCGCGGAATGTAAGGATGTCGCCGCAGGACTGGGAAGAGCAGCGGCGCAGTTTCGCCTACGGCAATACCAAGATCGAGAACGATCGCATCACGCGACAGATGATTGATCAGGAAGCTGAGGCGTTGAAGCGCACGAAGCCGTGAGCGAAGCGGAGGGGGTGACCGCAAAAGCGTTGCGGCGCCCCCAGAGACAGAAACAGATCCCGACGCTATCGCGAGAAGGGAGAGTTCTAACGGTCTTCGTCAGGCTGATGCCGTTATTGAATATATCGACGCTGCAGTAGCTAAAAATTCCGAGTTCAAATTACGCCCGTCCATACTTCTCCATTTAAATGGGTGCGCCCTCGAAGGGGTTAGCAGGTATGCAGGAGATTACAGCCCTGCCGATATTTATATTACGGGTAGTGACCACACACCACCTCCGCGGACCGAGGTTCCTGCGCGCGTCGAGGAGCTTTGTGAATACGTAAACCACAATTTTGCCAGCAAAACAGCGATCCATTTGGGCAAATTCTTTCCCCGCTACCAAGTTCGAGCGGCGACCTGCCGACGCTCTCCGGTCTATGGGTGAGCAAGCCCGGTCGGCGCCAAGGACATCGAGTCCGGACGCGTCACGCGGCGAGCGTCCCAAACCTGCGCACGATGTCCCAAGATTGCAGGGGCGCGGTTGACGAGAACCGGGGAAAGGCTGACCTTGCGGATATCGTCGGCCTCGTCCTGCGCACCGACCGGCCGTTGATGGCGTTGAAGCTCGCCGCGGTCTGGCTCCTCACCCTGTTCGCCAGCGCCATGGTCAGCCAGCTGATCGCGCGCGCCATGCGCCGCGCCGGGCCGCCCCTGTGACGGCCGCCTCTGTGACGTTCGATCGGGTGTCTCTCGATTGGGGGTTCGACGCGGGCCTCTGCCTCGTCATTCTCGCCGTCGCGTTGTGGACCGTTGCGGCGCGCAGCGCCTTCGCCGCGGTCATCGGCTTTGTCGCCTTCGGGCTGCTGCTGGCGCTTGCCTGGGTGCGGCTCGCGGCCCCCGATGTGGCGCTGACCGAAGCCGCGATCGGCAGCGGCCTGACCGGCGCGCTGCTGGTCGGCGCCGCGAGCGCTCTGCGCGACACCGCGGCGGCGCCGGACGACGAGCCGCCGGGCACCGGCCTGCGCCTTGCCGCGGCGGTATTGTGCCTGCTGCTTGCCGCCGGGCTCGCCGCGGTCGTGCTCGTATTGCCGCAATCCGCACCCGGCTTGGCGCCGGCGGCGATGGCGCACCTCAGGGCGACCGGGCTCGGCAACCCGGTGACCGCCGTCTTGATGGCCTATCGGGCAATCGACACGCTGCTCGAAGTGGTGGTGCTGCTGCTGGCGCTGGTCGGCGTCTGGTCGCTCGCCGCAGACCGCTTGTGGGGCGGCCGGCCCGTGCTCGGCGGCAGCGGCGACCGCGACCGCATGCTGGTGTTTCTCGGGCGGTTGCTGCCGCCGGCGGGGATCGTCGTGGCGATCCACATCTTTTGGATCGGATCGACCGCACCCGGCGGCGAATTTCAGGGAGCGACGATCCTTGCGGCGATGTGGGTGCTCGCCGCGCTGGCCGGGCTCGCCGCCGCCCGCCCGGTGAGCCGCCGCCGGCAGCGGCTGCTGCTCGTCGTGGGGCCTGCTGTGTTTCTCGCGGCCGGGCTCGCGGGCTCGGTCTTTGCCGGCGCTTTCCTCGCCTATCCCGAGCCCTATGCCAAGCTGGTCATCCTGGCGATCGAAATTCCGGTGACCTTGTCGATCGCGGCGATCCTGGCGCTGCTCGTCGCGGGCCCGCCGGCGCAGGCTGCGCCGCAATGAATGCCGCGACCTCTTACGGGCTCTTGGCCGCCGCACTGGTCGGGCTCGGCCTTTTCGGCCTGATCGTCGAGCCGCAGCCCGTGCGCAAAATCCTCGCTTTCAACCTGCTCGGCGGCGGGGTGTTTGTGCTGCTCGGGGTGATCGCCCGCCGCGGTGCCGCGGCCGGTCTCGGCGGCGATCCGGTGCCGCAGGCGCTGGTCATCACCGCCATCGTCGTCGCCTTTGCCGCGACGGCGCTCGCGGTCGCGCTGGTCCTGCGCCTGCGGCGCGCGGAGGCGCCCGCCGCCGACACGCCCGCCGCCGACACCAGCTCCTGATGATACTTCGCGGGGCCTATCCTCGGGCCGGCTTCGGGCCGGGCTCGCGGGCTCGTGACGACAGCTTGATGAAGCCCTTCAATTTCGACAACACGCCCTGATGGACGCGACAGCCGGCGGATTTCTGCTCGTGGCGGCGATCGTGTTGCCGGTCGCCGCGGTGCTGCTGTCGCTGGCGCTTGGCGGGCGGGGCGCAGAGCGCGTCACCATAGCGCTGATGCCGGCCGGGCTCGCCCTCGCGCTCGCCATCGCAGTCTGCGTCTGGCGGGCGGGGAAGCCGCTGCAATACGTGATCGGCGGCTGGTCGCCGCCGCTCGGCATAGCACTGCGCGCCGATGGGCTGTCCGCGGCAATGGTCGTCGCCACGGCGGTGTTGGTGTGCGGCATCGGGCTCTTTGCCCGCGGACAGTTCTCCGCCCCGCGCGGCGCGGAGGCGCGCGCTCCCTTCGTCTTCTGGACGTTGCTGCCGGCGGTGTGGGGAGCGCTGAACGCGGTCTTTCTCGGCAACGACCTGTTCAACCTCTATGTCGCGCTCGAGCTGCTTACCTTCGCCGCGGTGCCGTTGGTATCGCTCGACGGCCGCGCCGAGACTTTGGCGGCGGCCCTGCGCTACCTCCTTTTTGCTCTCCTCGGCTCGGTCCTCTATCTGCTCGGCGCGGCGCTGATCTACGGCGCCTATGGCACGCTCGACATCGCGCTCCTGTCGTCGCGGGTCCATGCCGGTCCGGCGGCCGCGGCGGCATTGGCGTTGATGACCGCCGGATTATTGGCGAAGGCGGCGCTCTATCCGCTGCATTTGTGGTTGCCGCCGGCCCATGCCGGCGCCCCCGCCCCGGCCAGCGCGGTGCTGTCGGGACTGGTCGTCAAAGCTCCGTTTTTTCTGATAATCCGACTGTGGTTCGACGCCATGCCGGCGCTGCCCGACCGCGCGGCGGGTCAGCTCCTCGGCATCCTCGCGGCGGCGGCGATCCTGCTCGGAAGCGTTCTGGCGCTGCGCCAAGCGCGCTTGAAGCTGTTGATCGCCTATTCGACGGTGGCCCAGATCGGCTATCTGTTCCTGTTGTTCCCGCTCGCCGGCGGACCGCAATGGGGCCGTCCGTGGAGCGCCACCGCATGGACCGGCGGCATCCTCCAGGCTCTCTCGCATGCCTTTGCCAAGGCCGCGATGTTTATGGCGGCGGGGCTGATCGCCGAAGCGCTCGGGCACGACCGGGTGGCCCGCTCGCGGGCATCGGACCCGCCCTGCCGGTCACGGTGTTCGCGTTTGCGCTGGGCGGCGTGTCGCTGATGGGCCTGCCGCCGAGCGGCGGCTTCACGGCGAAGGCGATGCTGCTGACGGCCGCTGTCGGCGAGGGCCAGTGGTGGTGGGCGGTGGTCATCCTGACGGGCGGGCTGCTTGCCGGCGGCTACGTCTTTCTGGTGTTGGCGCGCGCGCTGGCCGACCCGGGCGAGCCGCTGATCCTGCTCGCCAATATCTCGCTGGGCCGGCAGGCGGTGGCGCTGGCATTGGCGCTTTGCGCGGTGCTGCTCGGCTTTGTGCCGCTGCGCGAATTGCCCTTGCTGCTGATCGGCCGTCTCGCCGCGCCGGTTGTCGGAATTTCCGCCGGTGATTAGCGCCGATGCGCTCCTCGTGGCAGCGCTCGCCACACCGCTGGCGATGCTCGCGGCCTGCGTGTCACCCGCAGCGAGGGCGCGAATGCCGCCATTGCTGGCGCTGGCGCCGGCACCCGCCCTTGCCGCTGCATTCCTCGCTCCGGCCGGCGCGCCGCTGGTGCTGCTTCCGCCGCCGCTGCGCATGACCCTGATGCTCGACCGGCCCGGGGCGATATTGCTCGGCTCGGCGGCGCTGCTGTGGATCCTCGCCGGCGCCTATGCCGCGGTGTCTTTGCGCGGCCGGCCCGACACCGGTCGCTTTGCCGAATGGTGGCTGCTGACGCTTTCGGGCAGCCTCGGCGTCTTCATGGCCGCCGATCTCGTCAGCTTCTACCTGACCATTCGATCGTCAGCCTGGCGGGGTGGGGCCTCGTCGTGCATGACGGCGACGCCGCCTGCCGGCGCGCCGGCAGCGTCTACCTGGCGCTCGCGGTGCTGGGCGAGGCGCTGCTGCTGATGGCGTTCGTGTTTATGGCGGAAGCCGTGCCGAGCGGGAGCCTCGCGATCCGCGACGCGGTCGCCGCCCTCCCGGCAGCGCCGTGGCGCGACGCGGCTCTGGCGCTGCTGCTGCTTGGCTTCGGCCTCAAAATCGGGCTCGTGCCGGGGCATGTGTGGATGCCGCTCGCCTATACCGCGGCCCCGATCCCCGCCGCCGCGGCGCTGAGCGGTGCGGCGGTCAAAGCCGGGGTGATCGGACTGATCCGTTTTTTGCCGTTCGGCACGGCGATGCCGGGCTGGGGCGAAGCGCTGGCCGCGGCGGGCTGTTCTCGGCCTTCTACGGGGTTGCCATCGGCCTCACCCAAGACAACCCGAAGACGGTGCTGGCCTATTCGAGCGTCAGCCAGATGGGGCTGCTGGCGGCCGCGCTCGGCATGGGCTGGGCGGCGGGCAATTCCGGCGCTGTCACCAGTGTGAGCTTCGCAGCGGCGCACCATGTCCTGGTCAAGGGCGCCTTGTTTTTTGCGATCGGCGTCGCTGCCGCGAGCCGGCCGCGGCTATGGCCGGTTTTGCTGCCGGCGGCGGTGTTGGCGCTGGGGCTCGGCGGGCTGCCCCTGACCGGCGGCGCCTTGGCCAAGCTGGCGCTCAAGCCCGAGCTGGGTAAAGGTTTCGCCGGCGCGTTGGCCGCTCTGGCCGCCGCCGGCAGCATCCTGCTGATGCTGCATTTCCTGCGCCGCCTGGCGGCGCTCCCTAGAAGAGTGCCCGCAAGCGCAGCGCCGGCCAGACTAAGCTCACTCTGGCTCGTGGCGGCGTTTGCCTCACTCGCGCTGCCCTGGCTCCTCTTTCCGCTGGCCGGCACGGGACAGCGGGAAGACTCGCTCGCCCCGTTGGCGCTATGGGCGGGGGTGTGGCCGGTTCTGGCCGGCGCTGCGATAGGCGCTGGGCTGCAGCGCTCGGGTTGGCGACAGCCGCGGATGCCGCCCGGCAACATCGTGGTCGCCGGTGAAGCCGCCTTCCGGGCTGCCGCCAAAGGTGCCGATGCGGTCGAGCGGCTCGACCAGACGCTGCGGCGATGGCCCGTCGCCTGCCTGTCGCTCGTGGTGCTGGCGGTGCTGCTCGCCGCCGCTCTCTGGGCGCAGCGCTGAACCTCGGCGCCGCGGTCCCACCGCCGCCCCCGTGCCACGCCCGACGGCGCGGCGCAGGACGCCTTCACAGCGGCGATTGGGAGTGCTACGCTGGTTCGGACCGTCTTCACCCGAGGAGAAGCGCCCCGTGCAAGTCCTCGTCCGCGACAACAACGTCGATCAGGCCCTGCGCGCCTTGAAGAAAAAAATGCAGCGCGAGGGTGTGTTTCGCGAAATGAAGCTGCGGCGCAATTACGAAAAACCTTCCGAGCGCCGGGCCCGCGAGCGTGCCGAGGCGGTGCGCCGCTATCGCAAGCTGCTGCGCAAGCGCATGGAGCGCGAGGGCTACTGACCCCCGGCGTCAAACCTGTGCCGAGCTTCGGGCCGGCCCGCTTGCCGGCGGCCGGATTTGCGCGCCACGCTTGTGGCACGGCTGCGGAGCTTGGCACCGCGAGGTAGCCGCAGCAGGATTTTGCTGCTGAATTGCCGCAGCAGCAGCAAAAACATCGGGTGGGGCGCTCACAAAGAATTGTCGGGGCGATCGGCCCCGGCCGGCGGTGGCGCGGCTTGCCCGAAATGGGGTGAAACGATAGAAAACGTCCGGGGCCGGACGGCTCGGCTCCGATCGAGCAGGGAGCAATAAAATGCACGCCACCTCGCGCCGCGGTTTTCTAAAGCTCGCCGGGGCTGGCGCCGCCGGCGCCGTGCTCGGGAGACGGTCCGCCGCCGCGCAGCAAAAGACTTTGACGGTGCTGCACGAGAGTTCGTTCATCAAGCCGTTCGACGAGTATTTCCAGAACAAGCTCGCCCCGGCCTACGAGAAGGAGACCGGGGTCAAGGTCAATTACGAGATCACCAGTGTCGGCAGCCTGCCGACCCGGGTGAGCGCCATTGCCGAAACCGGCTCCGGCGCCGATATCGCGATGAACATCGTCCTGATGCCGTTTCTGTTCGCCGACAAATATCTCGATGTCAGCGATATCGCCGACGAGGTCGGCAAAAACCAGGGCGGCTGGTACGCCGCCGGCAAGGAAGCGGCCTTCGTCGACGGCAACTGGAAGGCGCTGCCGTTCAGCAATATCGGTCAGCTGATGAATTGGCGCACCGATTGGTTTGCCGAGGTCGGGTTCAAGAAATTTCCGGACACCTGGGACGAGCTCTACGAGGCCGGCAAAAAGCTGAAGGCCAAAGACCATCCGTTCGGCTTTGAACTGGGCCACGGCTTTGGCGACAACCACGGCTGGATCTATCCGCTGATGTGGTCATATGGGGCCCATGAGGTCGAGCCCGATGGCAAGACCGTGGTCATCGACTCCGACGAAACGGCGCGCGCCGTCGATTTCGCCCGCAAGTTCTTCAAGGACGCGGTGCTCGAGGACTGCCTCGGCTGGACCGACGTGAGCAACAACAAGGCATGGATGGCCGAGCAGATCTCGTGCACCAACAACGCCGAGAGCATCCTCTTTGTCGCCAAGCGCGATTTTCCCGATATCGGCAAGGTGACCGACCAGGCGTTGAACCCGGCGGGTCCGAAAGGCCGCTTTCACGTGCTGAACGGGGTCAGCCATTCGATCTTCAATTTCTCGCCGGCAAAGGAGGAAGCGCGCGCCTTTATGCGCTGGCTGATGGACGAAAAGCAGCTCGGTGGCTGGTACGCCGTCGCCGACAGCTACTACCAGCCGCTGCTGCACGGCTACGACAACGCGCCGATGTGGCAGGTCGAGCCGCGCAACATCCCCTACCGCGATTCCCTGGCAAACGCGCACATCGTCGGCTGGCCGGCGCCGCCCAACCGGCAATTGGCCCAGAGCGTGGCCTCCTATGTCGTCGTCGACATGTTCGCCAAGGCTTGCACCGGCAGCTCGACCAAGGAGGTGATCAAGAATGCCGAGGCGCAGCTGAAAGGCATCTACCGCACCGCGTGAGTGGCCGGATGGACCGCGCGCCGTCGATTTTGCATGCGGCCTGCGCCAAGGCTCCGGGGCATGCACAAACTACATCGCCCGATACCTTGCCGGCGTCTTGCCCCTCTCCGCCCGCTCGGGGGGAGAGGGAGGGGCCCATCGCGCAGCGATGGGAGGGTGAGGTGGGCGCGGGCGAGCGCTCTGGCATCCCCCACCTCACCCCGACCCTCTCCGCCCCCAAGGGCGGAGAGGGAGGTATTCCGACCACCCGGCTCGTCGCCGGGTCGGTGCTTATCATAGCCTGCGCGGACAATTTGGTACGGCGATGACCATCCGCACTGAGCCGCTGATTGCCATCGCGCCGCGCGGGGGGCGGCGGCCGCGTTCGCTCGGTGCGTGGCTCGACCGCGAAAGCGTGTTCAGCTGGCTGCTGATCGCGCCGCCGATCCTGTTTCTGGTCGGCTTTGTCGGCTACCCGTTCTGCTACGGGATCTGGCTCAGCCTCGAGCACCGTCCGGTGGCGGAGCCGGGCACTTTTGTCGGGCTAAAGAATTTCGTCACCAATTTTCATGATCCGATCTTCTGGCAGGTCGCGTTCAACACCTTTTTCTACACGATCGCCGCGACCGTGCTGAAGATGATCGGCGGGCTGGCGCTCGCCATGGCGATGAACCAGGCGTTCCGCGCGAAAAACCTGATCCGCGCGCTGCTGCTGCTGCCGTTTATCGTGCCGACGGTGTTGAGCACGGTCGCCTGGATGTGGATCCTCGACCCGGCCTTTAGCGTCTTCAACTGGTTTCTGATCATGCTCGGCATGAAGCCGCCCGGGCCTTCCTGGCTCGGCAACCCGAAACTGGCGATGGCCTCGATCATCTTTATCAACACCTGGCGCGGCCTGCCGTTTTACGGCATCACCTTGCTCGCCGGGCTGCAGACCGTGCCGCCCGAATTGCACGAGGCGGCGACGATCGACGGCGCCGGCGGCTGGCAGCGCTTTCGCTACGTGACGTTGCCATTGTTGCAGCCGATCATTCTGATCGTCACCCTGTTCTCGGTGATCTTTACCTTTGCCGACTTTCAGCTCGTCTATGTCTTGACGCATGGCGGCCCGCAAAACGCCACCAACCTTTTCGCGACCTACGCCTTCGACATGGCGATGGGCGCGGGCCAACTCGGCCTCGGCGCCTCGATCGCGCTGGCGATGTTGCCGGCGCTGGCGATCCTGATCGTCGCCTTGACGATCTATCTGCGGCGGCGCTGATGGTCACCGGCTACGGCCCGATCGAGCGCACTCTCCGGGTGTGGCTGCCGGTCCTGTTCTTTTTGATATTCGCGCTGTTCCCGTTTTATTGGATGGCGATCACCTCGCTAAAGCCCAATGCGGAGCTTTACAACCGTCACATCATGCCGCTGATGGTGTTTCACCCGACGCTCAAGCATTACGTCGATCTGTTGACCCAGACGAGCTTTCTGCGCTGGACCTGGAACACGATGCTGGTCGCGGTGGTGTCGACCGCGATCTCGCTCGTCTTTGGCGCCATGCTCGCCTATCCCTTGGCGCGGATGCGCTTTGCCGGCGCCGGGCTGATCGCGACGACGGTGGCGGCGGTCTACCTGGTGCCGCAGCCGCTGCTCTTTATCCCGCTCGCCGACCTCGTCAACCGCCTCGGTCTCGGCAATACCCTGAGCGCGGTGATCTTGACCTATCCGACGATGCTGGTGCCGTTTTGCGCCTGGCTGCTGCTCGGCTATTTCAAGACCGTGCCAAAGGAATTGGAGGAGGCGGCGCGGATCGACGGCGCCAGCCGCTGGCAAACGATGCGCCAGATCTTTCTGCCGTTGTGCACGCCGGGCTTTATCTCTGCCGGCATCTTCGCCTTTACCCTGTCACAGAACGAGTTTCTTTATGCGCTGATCTTTTTGACCAAGACCTCGGTGCGCACGGTGCCGGTCGGGGTCATCGCCGAGCTGATCCGGGGCGACGTGTTTTATTGGGGCCAGCTGATGGCCGCGGCGCTCTTGGGATCGATCCCGGTTGCCATCGTCTACTCGTTTTTTGTCGAGCATTACGTCGCCGGCCTGACCTCGGGGTCGGTCAAGGGCTAGGCCTTGGAGCTGGCGCGCACCGTCGCCGATTTGCGGGTGCTGGTGGCGGGCTGGCGCCAGGGCGGCGCGCGCATCGGGCTGGTGCCGACGATGGGCGCCTTGCATGCCGGGCACATGGCGCTCGTTGCCGCCGCGCGCAGCCGGTGCGACCGGGTTGTCGCTTCGATTTTTGTCAATCCCAAGCAATTCGGGCCGGCGGAGGATTTGGGCTCCTATCCGCGCCCGCAGGCCGTCGATCTCGATATGCTGCGCCGGGCCGCGATCGATCTCGCCTATCTTCCCGGCGTCGAGGAGATTTATCCGCCGGGCTTTGCGACGCTGGTGCGGGTCGGCGGGCTCAGCGAGGGGCTGTGCGGCGCGCATCGCCCCGGTCATTTCGACGGCGTCGCGACGGTAGTAGCAAAGCTCTTGATCGAGGTGCGGCCCGACATCGCCTATTTCGGCGAAAAGGATTACCAGCAGCTGGCCATCATTCGCCGGCTGGCGCGCGACCTCGATTTGCCGGTGCATATCGAGGGGGTGGCGACCGTGCGCGAGCCGGACGGGCTCGCGCTCTCGTCGCGCAACCTCTACCTCTCGGCCGAAGAGCGGCGCATCGCCCCCGGCCTCGCCCGCGTGCTCCGCACGATCGCAGCAGCGCTCGCCCGCGAGCCCGACCGGGTCGCCCGCGAATTGGCGCGCGGCAGCGCCGAGCTGGAGCGCGTCGGGCTCGCCGTCGAGTATCTCGAAATCCGCGACGCCGAGACCCTGGCGCCGGCGACCGCCGCGATCGCCGCACCCGCACGGGTCATAGCGGCGGTCCGTCTCGGCCGCACCAGGCTGATCGACAACATGCCGATCGGCTGAAGGCCGCAGGGGGAAAGCTAAAAACGTCCTATCCCCACAACCGGCCGCTGGCGATGCGCGCACCCTCGGCCAAGGCGGCAAGCTTGGCCCACACCACCGAGGGCGCGACAGCGTTGTCGACAAAGGCGAAGGTGGCAAAGCCGCAATCCGCTCCGGCGATCACCCGTTCGCGGCCGACCAGATCGGCGTAGTTCCCGATGCGCTGCGCGATCAGGCGCGGATGCTCGACAAAATTGGTCGTCGAGTCGAGGCAGCCCGGGATCAGCACCTTGTCGTCGGGGATCGCGACCTCGCGCAGCTCCTCCCATTCATGCGCATGGCGCGGATTGGCTCCCTCGAACGACAGGCCTTGCGGCCGCGCCCGCATCGCCACACGCCAGATCTTGGCGAGCGGGATGTCGTGGGTATGCGGCCCCTCGTAATTGCCCCAGCACAGATGCATGCGCATCGCCTCGGGCGGGATCGCCGCGGTGGCGTGGTTCAAGGCCGCGATGTTGCGCTCGGCGATGCGCAGGAACTCATCGTCGTCGAGGTGCTGATACTGATTGTGGCGGGCCGAGCCCAGGTCCGGCGCATCGATCTGCAAAATAAAGCCGGCGCGGTAGATCGCCTCGTATTCCTCCTTGAGCGCATCGGCGAGGGCGGCGACATAGGCGTCTTCGTTGCGATAATAGCGGTCGGGGACGAACTTGGTCAGCACCCCCGGCGAGGCCGCGTTCATAAAGGCTTCGACCGGCCGCGCCGCGGCGCAGGCTTCGCCGAGGTTCAACAGATCGACCTCGAGCGGCCGAGGGTTCTCGTAAGCCACCGGGCCGACGCAGCACGGCACCGACTGGCGGCTGAACCACGAGGTGCCGCCGCGCTTCTCGTTGAGCCGCCGGTGAAAATCGGGGTGGTCGAGAAGGTCGCGATGGGCTGCCGATTGCGGCGGGGCGTCGTTGTCGCCGCCGCGAAAGACGCCGATTCCGGAGAGCCGGTGCCGGACGTAAAAGGTGTAGGAGATCTTGCCGAGCTCGCCGTCGCACACGCTGTCGATGCCGGCATCGACCTGCCTTTTGACGATGTCGTGAACGGCGGTGGAAAGGCACGCGTCGAACGCCGCCTGCTCGAAGGGCCGGCCGTTCTCGCGCGCCTCCAAGAGGCCCAGCAAATCGGGCGGCCTGGGCAGGCTGCCGACATGGGTCGTCAGAATGCGCTCGCTGCTCGTCTGCATGACCCGCCCCTCCGGGCCGCTATTCGGCGCCCGCCGGCTGGTAGGCGCGCACCGTGAGAGCGCGCATGCGCAGCGGCCGCAGCACCAGGAGCGCCAGTGCCACGACGATGAAGTTCATGATGGCGGTGACGACAAATACCATGTGCCAGCTGCCGGTTGCAGCCTTGATCAGGTTTGCCAGCGGCACGAGAAAGGCGGCGACACCCTTGGCGGTGTACAAGAGGCTCAAATTGGTCGTCGCGTAGGTGTTCCCGAAGCTGTCTGTGCAGGTTGACGGGAACAGGCTGTAGATCTCGCCCCAGGTCAAAAAGATCAGACCGGCGAACACGACGAACGCCCAAGGTGTCATGCCGAACGACCCCAAGAGCCAATAGCTGACCCCGCCGAGGCTGAAGGCGAGCGCCATCGTGTATTCGCGCCCGATCCGGTCGGACACCCAGCCGAACAGCGGCCGGGCCAGACCGTTGGCCACGCTGTCGACGAGCAGCGCCACGGTCAGGGTCGTGCCGCCCAGAAACAGCACCAAATTCGCCACGTGAAAGTCGCGGGCGATCAGCGCGACCTGGGCGGTCGCCATCAGGCCGCTCGCCGCGACCAGAAGAAACATGATGTACATGACCCAGAACACCGGCGTGGCCAGCATCTGCCCCGGCGTAAAGCTCTGCGTCGTCTGGATCACCCGCGCCGGGGCCGCCATCGAGGTCTCGCCCGGGTAGGGCGCGCGCAATAGCCACGCCAGAACAAAGACCACCGTGCCCTGGACCAGCCCGAACCAGAAAAATGCTGCGGAATAGCCATGCGCAGCGATGACCGCGCGGATCGGGATGACGGTCAGCGCCGCACCGGCGCCAAACCCGGCGGCGGTCAGCCCGACCGCGAGGCCGCGATGGTCGGGAAACCATTTGACCGCGTTGCCGATGCAGGTCGCGTAAACGGCACCGGCGCCGATGCCGGACAGCGCCGCCCCGAGGTAAAGCATCGGCAAGGTCGTGGCGATCGAATTGAGCATCCAGGCCAGCGCCACCATCACACCGCCAAAGGCGATGACCAGCCGCGGCCCGTTTTTCGGGCCGATCCGGTCGGCGATCCAACCCTCGATCGGGGTCAGCCAGGTTTCGAGCGCGACAAAGATGCTGAACGCGATCTGGATGTCGGCGATCGACCAGCCATGCGCCACGCTCATCGGGTGGACGAACAGGGTCCAGCCGTATTGCAGATTGGCGACCATCACCATGCAGACGATGCCGATGATCAGCAGCAGCCAGCGGTTCGCCTCCGGCCGCGGGGTGGCAGCCGATGGCCGCGCCGCCGATGTCCCTTGCATGCTCGTTCCTCCCTCCGCTCGCTGCCGCCGCTCTCGGCGCGCGTTATTAAGGCACTTTCTTAACGGAATGTTAATTCACCTTCCAGCCGCACCCGTCAACCGCTTGCCGCCACGGGGGTGGGCGGCGCATCCTGCGCTCGGACGATTGCCAATGCGGACGATTTGCCAATTCGAGCGATTGCCAATTCGAGCGATTGCCAATTCGGGGGGAGCCATGCAGACGAGCCGCGACCGCATCCTGACGACGCATGTCGGCAGCCTGCCGCGCCCGCCCGAATTGCGCCAAATGCTGGTGCGCAAGGACCGCGCCGAGCCCTACGACAAAGGCGCGCTCGACCGCATGGTGCATCAGGCGGTGCTCGATATCGTCCGTCGCCAGGCCGCGGTCGGTGTCGATATCGTCAATGACGGCGAAATGTCGAAACCCGGCTATTCGACCTATATCGCCGATCGGCTGACCGGGTTTGCCGGGCATGCGCCGGCAAAGCCGCGGCTCGACACCCGCGACCACCCGAATTTTCTTGCCGCCTACGAGCGGATGACCGGCTCCAACGTCGCCCGCCGCGCGGTCTGCGTCGGGCCGATCGCCTGGCACGACCGCGAGCCTCTGGCGCAGGATCTCGGCAATCTGCGCGACGCCTTGGCCCAGGTTTCGGTCGCCGAGGGGTTTATGACCGCAGCCTCGCCCGGTCTCGTGCCGGTGTTCCAGACCAATTCGTATTACCCCTCGCACGACGCCTATGTCGAAGCCGTCGCCGCGGCGATGCAGGAAGAATACGAGGCGATCACCGAGGCCGGGTTTGTCTTGCAGCTCGATTGCCCGGATTTGGCGATGGCGCACCACACGAGCTTTCAGGAATTGGGCGAGGACGACTTTCTGAAGCGCGCGGCGTTTCATGTCGAGGTGCTGAACCACGCGCTGCGGAACGTGCCCGCCGACCGCGCCCGCATCCATATCTGCTGGGGCAATTACGAAGGGCCGCACGACCACGACATCGCCTTTGCCAAGGTGGCGCCGATCCTGGTCAAGGCAAAGCCGCAGGCGCTCGTCGTCGAGGCTGCCAACCCGCGCCACGCCCATGAGTGGAATGTGTGGCAGGAAACCAAATTGCCCGACGACAAGATCCTGATACCCGGCGTCATCGACACCTCGACCAATTATGTCGAGCATCCCGAGCTCGTCGCCGAGCGGCTCTGCCGCTTTGCCGACATCGTCGGGCGCGAGCGGGTCATTGCCGGCAGCGATTGCGGTTTCGGCACCTTTGCCGGCTATGGCAAGCTCGACCCCGACATCTCCTTCAAAAAGCTCGCCGCCATGGCGCAGGGCGCCGAAATCGCCTCGAAACGCCTGTGGCATTGACACTGGCGCCACGGGCATGACGCTGGCGCTGCCCGTCAAACCGCTTGCGCATCGATCGAAGGCCCCCTGTTTCGCCTGTTTGATCAGATGCAGATCAGGCGACCCCGCCCCGCCACCGCCGCTCGTCTGATGCACCATTCGGCAATATTGCCATACGAATGTGGCAATTTTAGCGGCGGCGTCGCGCGAAGCATGCCGGAATGCGCTGCCGCTTTTTCGCTACGGGGGCGATCACCAAGGGTCTCGGGTGAGCCGGTTCACAGGCTCGGCGCCGGCCCGCGCTTATTTTGTCGAGGGCCGGCCGAGCGCCGGCTGATCCAAAGGAGCGCGAACCATGCCGGACCCCGCGACCTACCAGCCAAGCCCGGCGGCGCTGCCGATCCTCGGCGGCATTGCCGGCCTGATCCCGCAGGCGAGACCCATCGATCAGGTTTTCTCGCCGGCGCCAAAGCTCCTCGCGGTCCTTCCCGGCGGCGCGCTTTATTTCAACTCCGAGCTGCAGCTCGACACCGACGGCGCACCCGAGCTTTCCGGCGACCCGACCCAGCAAAGCGACACCTCGCTGAACACCCGTGACCGGCAGGCGATCAACGCCAACCGCGTGCCCTATTTCGTCTTGCCATTGCCGGTATCGTGGCCGCAGCAATTCGGGATCGGGCTCGGCGATTTGGCGGCGGTGATTTTCGGCGGCCGGCTCGCTTTTGCCGTCTTTGCCGATTTCGGCCCCCGGACCAAGATCGGCGAGGGCTCGGTCGAGCTCTTCCGCCGCCTCGGCCAGGAGCGCGTCCGCCCGGACGGCACCGTGCGCGACATCGGCATGGGCCCTGGCGTCATCACCATCGTCTTCCCCGGCAGCGGAGCGCCCGCCGACATCGAATCCGAAGCGACATTGCTCGCCGCAATCGCCGCGCGCGGCCCCGACCTGTTTCAGAACCTCGGCGGGGTGCCGCCGGCGACGTAGGCCCGGCGAAGCTTGGCGCGGGGGTGGACGGGATCGGCACAAACGCGTACCTGTCACCAGACAAGTCGGGAGACGCCGATGGAAATGGTGTCGTTTTCCAAGCTTCGCGAGAAGCTGAAGGAGCACATGGATCGGGTCTGCGCCGACCGCACCGCGCTGCTGGTGACACGGCAGGGTGGGAAATCCGTCGTCATGCTGTCGCTCAAAGAATACGAGCGTCTCGAAGAGACTCTGCATTTGCTGGGAGATCCCGTAAACGCGGAGCACCTGCGGAGGTCGATGGCCCAGGCCGAGGCGGGAGAATTCGTCGAATTCGACGACATTCAGTGAGGGGCGCTTTGCACGAGACGCCTCCCAGGTCCCTCGGGCAATTTCGTAAACTGTCCCGGAATTGGGGACAGGGCAATTTCGTCAACTGTCCCCAAATCAATCCCGAAATCAATGCTACAAATCCGGCGAAGAGTTATTAAACTGCTCCAGCAATCCACAATCTCGTAATTCCTAAATTCGACTGACAAGGTAGTCGTCGCCTGCCTTTTTGGCTAGGTATTCCTTTGTTGCGCCCAAGATTCCGACTGGAACAGGTTCGGCTGCCAGGGGATTGTGAACAACGCTCAACGACAAGCCGCCATTGAGCAGATTGCCCTGAGTGCACCCGAGAACCGCGCCTACGTTCGCATATGCCGGATCAAGAAAATTTGCAGTGGGAACGTCGGCACCATTGGGTTTGCGAATGGAGAACCGCATGGTGTGTGCAGCCGCGCCAGCGGTTCTATCCTCGCGCTTTATGGGTACAGCGATCGGCCCTACGGGGAAGACGGCTTTGAATGCGAACGGCAACTGACTGATACCCACATCGAAGGGCTCCCAATATGATAGACGGCGCCCATTAATTGCGATCACCGTGCAATCTTTGGGCGAAATCACCTCCTCTTTGAGGTAGGTCGCGAGCTTATCCTGCTTGTCCCTCAGAGCAGATGTCCATCGAAGCAGCATTTTCTCGTGCGGTACGCTCAAAACTTTAAACTCACCGTTCTGTGGCGCGGTCAGATGTTCTGTCGCGATTCCCTGTGGAGAGGGCGTGACTGCCTCGATCCAAATGGTCCTGTCGTCGTACATAATCCCAAAGTCTGGACCACGTTGACCCGATTTCGTGACGCCGCCGGATCGAAACTCAAATCCGAGCTTCGAAAGGTGCTCATAAAGAAGAGCTTCCCATATGTGAGCCCAAAACTTGCCGTCATCCCCCGTCGCTAGTTCTTTAAGTATATGCGGGGGCGCTAGCCCGGATCCATGATATACCATCAGCAATTCATGGAAATGGTCTTGCGCCTTCGGATTATCTGGATAACGAGCGGTTAGAATATCCAAAATATCAAGCACCAATTGTTCCGACTTTCTCAGTTTTCTATCTACACATCCAAATTGGCGACGTTGAGGGCGTTGGCTTGGATGAAGTCGCGGCGGGGCTCGACGAGGTCGCCCATCAGGGTCGAAAAGGTTTCCTCGGCCGAGTCGGCGTGGCTGATCTTGACCTGGAGCAACGAGCGCGCTTCGGGGTCGAGCGTGGTTTCCCATAATTGGTCGGGGTTCATCTCGCCGAGGCCCTTGTAGCGGGTCACATCGATGCCGCGGCGGCCCAATTCCATGACCGCCTCGACAAGGTTGACGGGCCCCGCGATCGGCCAATTCTTGTCGCGCGCCGCAAGCGTGCCGGGGCGGTCGTAGACCTCGCGCAGCTGGGCGCCGTCGGCGTCGAGCCGGCGCGCCTCGCTCGACCGCAGGAGCGCAGCGTCGATCAGCCGGCGCTCGTCGACCCCTTGGCGGGTGCGGCTCAGCACCAAGCCTTCGCCAGCGATGACCGTGCCTTGCCAAGTGCGCTCGTGCTCGGGGGCGAGGCGGTTCAGGCGCGCGGCGGTCAGATGGGCGGCCTCGATCGCGCGGTTCGGGTCGGCGAGGAGGCCGGGCGACAAGGCGCCGGCGATCGCCGCCTGCTCGGCGACCTCGCTGTTGCCGATTTTGGCGGCGAGCGGCTGGACCCAGCGGCGCTGGACCCCGGCCCGCGCCAGCAAATCGTGCAAATCGTTGCCGGCGCGCTCGACGCCGTCATGCTGGGTGAAGACCGCATCGCGCAATGCCGCATCGACGCAATAGGCTTCGAGCGCGGGGTCGTCCTTCAGATAAACCGCCTTGGCGTTGCCGCGCTGCAGCCGGTAGAGCGGCGGCTGGGCGATATAGAGAAACCCCTTGTCGATCAGGCTCGCCATCTGGCGGAAGAAAAACGTCAATAAGAGGGTGCGGATGTGGCTGCCGTCGACATCGGCGTCGGTCATGATGATGATGCGGTGATAGCGCGCCTTTAGGGCGTCGAAATCCTCGGGGCCGATCCCGGTGCCGAGTGCGGCGATGAGGGTCCCGATCTCGGCCGAGCCCAGCATCTTGTCAAAGCGGGCGCGCTCGACATTCAGGATCTTGCCCTTCAACGGCAGGATCGCCTGAAACCGCCGGTCGCGGCCTTGCTTGGCCGAGCCGCCGGCGCTGTCGCCCTCGACGATAAACAATTCGCTGTTGGCCGGGTCACGCTCCTGGCAGTCAGCGAGCTTGCCCGGCAGGTTGGCGATGTCGAGCGCGCCCTTGCGCCGGGTCAGGTCGCGCGCCTTCCGCGCCGCCTCGCGCGCGGCTGCCGCCTCGACCACCTTGCCGACGATCTTTTTGGCGTCGGCCGGGTGCTCCTCCAGCCATTGCGTCAGCTTTTCCGCGGCGATCCCTTCGATTGCCGGGCGGACCTCGGAGGAGACGAGCTTGTCTTTGGTCTGCGAGGAAAATTTCGGGTCCGGCACCTTGACCGAAAGGACGCAGGTCAGCCCTTCGCGCATGTCCTCGCCGGTCAGCGCCACCTTCTCCTTTTTGGCGATGCCGCTGTCGTTGGCATAGGCGTTGACGGTGCGGGTCAAGGCCGCACGAAAGCCGGCGAGATGGGTCCCGCCGTCGCGCTGGGGGATGTTGTTGGTAAAGCACAGCATCGTCTCGTGATAGCTGTCGGTCCACTCCATGGCAATTTCGAGCAAAATGTCGTCGCGTTCGCCGCGAATCGCGATCGGCGGCGTGTGCAGCGCCTGCTTGGAGCGGTCGAGATAGCGGGTAAAGGCTTCGAGCCCACCCTCGAAATGCAAGGAGACGGTCTTCGGCTCGACCCCGCGCGCGTCGGTCAGCACCAAGGTCACGCCGCTGTTCAGAAAAGCGAGCTCGCGCAGCCGATGCTCGAGGGTGGTGAAGTCGAATTCGGTTTTGGTGAAGGTCCCGGTGCTCGGCAAAAAGCTGATCTCGGTGCCGGTGGCGAGACCGTCGCGGCCCGAGCCCTCGGGCCAGGCCGGAGCCGGCCCGATTTCGGCGAGCGGCGCCTCGGGGACGCCGTCGCGAAACCGCATAAACCACTCCGAGCCGCCGCGGAAGACGCGCATTTCGAGGCGGGCCGAAAGCCCGTTGACGACCGAGACGCCGACCCCGTGCAACCCGCCCGACACCTTGTAGGCGTTCTGGTTGAATTTGCCGCCGGCATGGAGGTGGGTCATGATCACCTCGGCGGCCGAGACCCCTTCCTCGTCGTGGATGCCGACCGGGACGCCGCGGCCGTTGTCGGTGACGGTGACCGAGCCGTCGGCGTTCAAGGTGACGGTGACGGTGTCGCAATAGCCGGCGAGCGCCTCGTCGATCGCGTTGTCGACCACCTCGTAGACCATGTGGTGCAGGCCCGAGCCGTCATCGGTGTCGCCGATATACATGCCCGGCCGCTTGCGCACCGCGTCGAGGCCGCGCAGCACCTCGATCGACTGCGCGTTGTAATCGGCGTCTTCGCCATTGGCGGCGCCATTGCCGTTGCCGTTGCCGGTGCCAGGCGCGGCGCCATTGTTAGGTGCGGCGCCCGTTGGGGGGCGTGGATCGCTCGTGGAGTGATTTGCCATATCGTTCCGAGTGCTGCCTTTGTCAGGGATCAAAAATCGGTCGGTCAGGGACAGAAATCGGTCTGTCAGGGACCAAAATCGGTCTGGGCGACGGTGCCGTCGCGCACCGCGAGAAGCTGGGCGCCGCCGCGCAACGGCGCGAACAGCGCCGTGTCGGTGCCGGTGAGCCAGGCTTGGCTCTGGCTCTCTTCGAGCGCCGCAAAGAGGGCGGCGCGGCGCTGCTCGTCGAGATGGGCGGCGATCTCGTCGAGCAGCAATAGCGGCGGCGCGCCGCGGGTCCGGCGCAGCAGGCTCGCATGGGCGAGCAGGATCGCGATCAGCGCGGCTTTTTGCTCGCCGGTCGAGGCGAGGGCGGCGTCGATCCCCTTATCTGCCAAAGTGACGGCAAAATCCGAGCGGTGCGGGCCGACCGCGGCACCCCCGGCCTCGCCGTCGCCGCGCCGGCCGGCCGCGAGGGCGGCGGCGAACTTGCTTTCGGCGGCGAGCGCCGGCATCTTTTCGAGCCACGCTTCGAGGGTGCCGCCGAGGCGCAGCCGGACCTGCGGAAAGGGCGCCCGGACTTCGTTGCACGCCTGGTCGAGAAGCTCTACCGCATGCGCCCGCGCGGCGGCGACCGCGACACCTTCCGCGGCCATCGCCGCTTCGAGCGCGGCGAGCCAGGCCGGGTCGGCCGGCCGGTTGAAAAGGGAGCTGTCGCGCAACAGCCGGGCGCGCTCGCGCAACGCCTGCTCGTAGCCGGCGACGCGGGCGGCGTGCGCCGGGTCGAGGGCCAGCACCAGCCGGTCGAGAAAGCGGCGGCGCTCGCTCCGTCCTTCGACAAAGAGCCGGTCCATCGACGGTGTCAGCCACAGCACGCCGAAATGCTCGCCGAGCGCGGCCTGGCTCTTCGCGCGCTCGCCATCGATGCGCAGCACGCGCTTGTCGCCCTCGTTGCTGTCGCGACCGGTGCCGATCCGCACCGAGCCGCGGCTGGTGGCGACGGTTGCGGCGACTGCCCAGCCGCTGGACGGGGCGCCACTGGACGGGGCGCCACTGGGCAAGGCGGCGTCGCGGCGATCGATCTCGCCGAGCCGCGCCCGGCGCAGCCCACGGCCGGGGGCGAGAAACGACACCGCTTCGAGGAGATTGGTCTTGCCGGCGCCGTTCGCGCCGGTCAGCACCACCGGCTGCGGCCCGAGGTCGAGCCGGGCTGCGCGGTAGTTGCGGAAATCGGTCAGCACCAGCCGCGCCACCGCGACCCGGGCGGGCGAGGAGGCCGCGGCACCGGTGCGGAAGCCGGCTTCCTCGGTCTCGGTCAGCATTCCAAATATATGGGGATCAAGACCCTTTGGCGCCAGCCCGCAGCGCCCCAGGGCGATCACACCCGCATCGGCATCAGGACATAAAGAGCGCTGCCGTCGGCGCTGTCGCGCACGATTGTCGGCGAGGCGGAGTCGGCGAGCAGAAAGCGTGCCCCGTCGCCGCCGATCTGGTCGGCGATGTCCAAGAGGTAACGCGAGTTGAAGCCGATCTCGATCGGCGCGGCGAGGTAGCGCACCTCGATCTCCTCGACCGCGGTGCCGTTTTCCGGGCTCGTCGCCGACACCGCGAGGCTGCCGTTCTCGACCGCGAGCTTGACCGCGCGGCTCTTCTCGCTCGAAATCGTCGAGACCCGATCGACCGCTTCGGCGAACTCCTTGCAATTGACCTCGAGCACCTTGTCGTTGGTGGTCGGGATCACCCGGTCGTAATCGGGGAAGGTGCCGTCGATCAGCTTCGAGGTCAGCGCCGCCGCACCCACGGCAAAGCGGATTTTGGTGTCGCTCAGCGCGATCTGGACCTCCGCCTCGCTCTCATCGACGAGCTTGCGCAATTCGAGCACGGTCTTGCGCGGGACGATGATGCCCGGCATCCCGGCCGCGCCCTCGGGCAGCACCAGCTCGACCCGGGCGAGACGGTGGCCGTCGGTCGCCACCGCGCGGATCACCGGGACTTCGTCGCTTTTGGTGGCGTGCAGGTAGATGCCGTTCAGGTAATAGCGGGTTTCCTCGGTCGAGATCGCAAAGCGGGTGCGGTCGATCAGGCTTTTGAGCTCGGCCGCCGACAGGGTGAAGCCATGCGGCAGCTCGCCGCTCGCCATCAACGGGTAATCTTCGGCGGGCAAGCAAGAAAGAGTGAAGGTCGAGCGGCCCGAGCGCAGCACCAGCATGTTGCGTTCGCTGCCCTCTGCGCCATTTGGCGCCTCGATCTCGATCTGGGCGCCGTCGCGCAGTTTGCGGACGATCTCGTAGAGCGTATGCGCCGGGACCGTGGTGCGCCCCTCGCGCTCGATCGCGGCTGGGACCCGCTCGACGATTTCGAGGTCCATATCGGTTGCCGACAGCGCCAGCCCCGGCGCCTCGGCGCCCCGCGCGCCCTCGGCATGGAGCAGGACGTTGGACAGAATCGGGATCGTGTTGCGCCGCTCGACGACGCTTTGCACGTGCCCCAGGGCTCGCAGGAGGGCCGCCCGTTCGATTGTCAGTTTCATCTTTGCCACGCGGAAATTGGCCGACTGCCCGGCGCCGGCGGGATCTTCCGGCCGGCGCCCCGTCGCCTATCCCTCGGAGCGGCGAACGGGACGGCATCATAGCACGAAAAGGCGGCGCGGCTCAGCCCCTTGCTTTGCCGCGCCGAGTTGCCCCCCAACGCGATTTCGGCCTCAGGAAACCTGCAGCATGCGGCGCAGCAGCTCGACGTCTTCGGCGAGCGCCGCGTCGGTGGCTTTCAGCTCCTCGATCTTGCGCACCGCGTGGATCACCGTGGTGTGGTCGCGCCCGCCGAATTTCCGGCCGATTTCGGGCAGCGAGCGGGTCGTCAGCTGCTTTGCCAGGTACATCGCCACCTGGCGCGGGCGGGCGACGGCGCGCGCCCTGCGGTCCGAGGTCATCTCGCCCAGCCTGATGTTGAAATGCTCGGCGACGCGCCGCTGGATCTCGTCGATCGTCACCCGGCGCTCATGCGAGCGTAAGAGGTCGCGCAATTCCTCCTGCACGCTCTCCAAGGTGATCTCGCGGCCGACGAGCTGCCGGTTGGCGGTGATCCGGTTCAACGCCCCTTCGAGCTCGCGGATGTTCGAGGTGATCTTGTGCGCAAGAAACTCCATGACCTTGCGCGGGATCGGGACACCGTTGCGCTCGGCCTTTGCTTCGAGGATGCCCATGCGCAGCTCATAGGTCGTCGGGTGCAGGTCGGCGACGAGACCCCAGCCGAGGCGCGAGCGCATCCGCTCCTCTATGCCTTCGAGGTCGGAGGGCAATTTGTCGGCCGAGATCACGATCTGCCGGTTGTTGTCGACCAGCGCGTTGAAGGTGTGAAAAAACTCCTCCTGGGTCGATTCCTTGCCGCTGATAAACTGCACATCGTCGATCATCAACAGATCGACCGAGCGGAACTGCTCCTTGAAGTCCATCGTCGATTTGAACCGCAACGCGCGAATGAACTGATACATGAATTTTTCTGCGGAAAGGTAGATCACCTTGCGATTGCAGGCGTGGCTGCGGACATGCCAGGCGATCGCGTGCATCAGGTGGGTCTTGCCGAGGCCGACCCCGCCATAGAGAAAGAGCGGGTTGAACGGCACCGTCGGCGCCGCGTCGGCGCAGGTTTCAGCGACCCGCCGGGCGGCCGCATGGGCCAGCTCGTTCGGCTTGCCGACGACAAAAGTCTCGAAGGTGAAACGCGAATCGAGACCCGGCGGCTTGCCCCCGTCCTCGACCGTTTCGGGCGTTGCCGCCGGCTCGGCGGCGGCGCTGCCGGGCGGACGGGCGAACTCCGGCGGCGGCGACCGCGAGGGCGGCGCGGCCACGACGACCGCAAGCCGCTTGATCCGCGGGTTCACCGCTTGCCACAGCCCCAGGATGCGGTCGGCGTAATGCGTGGTGATCCAATCGCGCAGAAACCGCGTCTGCGCCGCGATCACCGCTTCACTGTCCTCGATACCCTGCACCTGGAGCTGCCGCAGCCAGCTGCGAAACGCGGTGTCGCCGACCTCCTCCTTGATCCGGCCGAGAACCTCGGCCCATTCCGCGCGGCAGGTCGTGGGCGCGTCCCCGTCAGCGCCGTTGTGAGCCGCTCCCGCCACCACCGTATCCCCCCGTTCAAACACGGCAGCCCCCTCCGGCCAGACCGGTAAAATTTTACGATCGACACCTGTGGGTATTCGGCCCATCGCCGAAGTTCGTATCAGAACAAGCTATGTCCCCCGCTAACCATTATTATTTTGATTTTACCTGAACAAACTGGCTGATGTTCGGTTCAGGCTGGCATTTACAAGACCGCGCCGTGATTTCCAGCGGCGCTATACAGACATGCTACCGTGCTCGGTCACGCAAAGGCAACAGACCGAAAAGCGAACGCGAAAAAATTTTCGGTTGTGGCCGACCGGTGTTATTGCGCCGCTGATTGCGACCGGGGGCGTGGCCCGCGCCACAGCGGCGTTGCTCACATGGCCCGCGCCACAGCGGCACCGCTCACATGGCCGGTGGCGGCGGGCGACGGGCATGGGTCGCTTGCTCGAAAGCGTAGGCCAGGCGCAACAAGGTGGGCTCGCTCCAAGCGCGGCCGGTGAAGGTGACGTTGAGCGGGTAGCCCGGGGTTTCGCCGCCTGCGACAAAGCCGGCCGGGACCGCGACGCTCGGATAGCCGGCCTTTGCGGCGATCGCAGCACCCGCCGCACCCGGAAACAGCACCGCGTCGAGACGGTGCCGGTCGAGATAGGCGTCGAGGCCGAGGCGGCGCGACGAACGCAGATCGCTGTGGCGGGCGGCCGCGTATTCGAGCTCGGAGAGATCGCCGCGGGTGGCGGCGGCGGCGAGAAAAAGGTCCTGGCCAAAGCGCAAGGCGCGCTCGGCGTTGGCGGCATTGAAGGCGACGATGTCGTCGAGACTTTTCAGCTCGGTTTCAGTGGCCCAATCGCGCAGGTAGAGGTCGAGATCGTGCTTTAGCTCGTAAACGAAAACGAGCGGTCGGCGCACCGGCTGGCCCCAAGACAGGCTGTGCCGATTGCGGTTCAGGATCGCGATTTCGCTGCCGGGGCCGCCGATCCAGCCGGCGGTCGGCAGGTTGGCGCGGACGATCGTCGCGCCCAGCGCCTCGATCGCGTCGATTGCCGCTTTCATGACCGCGGCGGCAGGTGGCGCGAGCCCACCGTAATAGACGTCGTTCTCCGGGTCGGCGGGGTTGCTCGGCACGCCGATGCGCGCTCCTCTGAGACCATCGGCGTCGAGTGCTGCGGTGTAGCCGGCGGGCCGCTCGATGCTTGCGGTCGCCGGGTCGAGCGGGTCGGCGGCGGCCAACACGTCGAGCAGGACCGCGGCGTCGCGAACCGTGCGGGTCAAGGGGCCGGCGGTATCCTGGCTGTGCGCGATCGGGACGATCCCGGCCCGGCTGACGAGGCCGACGGTCGGCTTGACCGTGACCAGGCCGCATTGCGAGGCCGGCGACAACAGCGAGCCCGAAGTCTCGGTGCCGATCGCCGCTGCCGCGAGCCCCGCCGCCACCGCCGCCGCCGAGCCCGAGCTCGACCCGCCGGGCGACACGATCGGCACGCCCTCTTCGTCGAGCTCCGGCGCATAGGGGTTCTTGACCTGGCCGCCTAAGGAGCTGTAGCCCGCCGGCATATCGATCGCCAAAATGTTGGCGAGCTCGGTCAGGTTGGCCTTGCCGAGAATGACCGCCCCCGCCTGCCGCAGCAGCGTCACGACGGTAGCGTCGCGGCGGCTGCGGGCGGTGGCCAGGGCGAGCGAGCCCGCGGTCGTGTGCTGCCGGTCGGCGGTCGCGATGTTGTCCTTGACGAGGATCGGGATGCCGTCGAGCGGGCGCCGCCGCGGCGGCTTGGCGGCATCGAGGGCCGCGGCGATCGCCGGCGCGTCGGGATTGACCTCGCGCACGGCATTGATGCAGGGGCCGGCGCGGTCATAAGCCTCGATCCGCGCCAAATAGGCCTGGACCAACGCCGCCGCCGATGTGCTGCCCGCGGCCAGCGCCTGCTGCAGCTCGACAATCGTCGCATTTTCGACACTGAGGTCCGCCATCGCCGTATCTCGGGCTTTATGATCGGGCCGAGATTATCACCACAGCCGATGGATCATGTTCGAGCTTGTCTTTCTCGGCACCGCCGCGGCGGTGCCCTCGGCCGAGCGGGGCCTGCCGGCGCTCTTTGTGGCGCGCGGCGCCAATCGCTTGCTGATCGATTGCGGTGAGGGGACGCAGCGCCAGCTGATGCGTGCCGGCATCGGCTTTCGCGGGCTCGCGCGGGTGCTGTTGACCCATGCGCATCTCGACCATGTGGCGGGGCTCGCCGGGCTCGTCGCCACCCGCGCGCTATGGGGCCTCACGGCCCCGGTCGAGATCGTCGGCAGCGGCGAGACTATCGGCTTTGTGCGCCATTATCTCGCCCTCACCGTCGGTCCCGAGAAAGGGTATCGGCTGCGGGAGATCGCTGCCGGCCCGGTATTTGCCATGCCCGGCTGGCGGCTCGATGCCTTTGCCGTGGCGCATCGCAGGACGCAAAGCCTCGGCTGGCGCTTTGCCGAAGCGAGCCGCCGCCCGCTGCTTCCCGACCGGCTCGCAGATTTCGGCGTGCCCGAAGGGCCGGCGCGACGCATGCTCGCCGAGGGCCGCGCGGTGAGGCTCCCGGACGGCCGGCTGATCGAGCCCGCAATGGTGCAGGGAGCCGAAGCCGCCGGCGCGTCGGTCGCGGTTATCGGCGATGTCGAGGAGGTTGCGCTGCTGGTGCCGCATGTGCGCGGCGCCGACGCATTGGTGATCGAGGCGACGTTTCTCGACCGCGACAAGGCGCTCGCTCGCGCGCGCGGGCATTTGACCGCAGCGGCCGGGGCCGGGCTGGCGCGCGAGGCGGCGGTCGGCGAATTGCTGCTGACCCATATTTCCGGCCGCTACCAGCCGGAGGAGATCAGGGCCGAAGCCGCGGCGCTGTTCCCCGCTGTGCGGGTCGTCGCCGATTTCGAGCGGATTTTGGTCTCGGCGCGGACGGCCGGTGGATAATTTGGCGGAAGAAACCGGGATAAGCGCAGGTTTCTGGGGACAAGCTTGTGGGCGGCCGTTGCCAGGGTTGCCCCTCAGGGTGAACCGGCTAGCCTCCCCGCCGCGGCGCCGAGCCGGGCGCCCGCCCGTCTCCGGCCCGGTGATCGGCGGCCCGGTGATCGGCGGGATTTGGGCGCGGGCCTCGGCTGATCGGCGCGGCATCGGGGGAGACGGGCGGCCCGTCGGGGCCGCCCGTTTCCGCGATCGCCCGGTCGAGACCGGTGTCTCGGCGAGAACCGGACCGCAGCGGCGCGGATCGCGATCTACGACCACCGCCAGCTGCTGGTCGCGCATTACCTGAGCATGCCGCCGCCGGCCGTCGAAGCCGGCGGACCCGCCTCCGCTCTGCCCCCGCCGCGCCGATGAGCCCGGTCCCGCACCGCCCGCTGCCCAGCGCGCGCACCCAATATCTCCGCACCAAGAGAACACTGGCAGAACTCCTTGCCGCGACTTCGTTTCCCAGCACCGCACAAGAGCCCGCCGCTTGCGGCCGAGACAAGCAAGGGCCCCAGATGCTGTGTGCCGCAGCATCGACCAGACTCGAATAGGCAAAATCCAAAGTGTTATTACAAAAATGCATTGACACCCATGGTTACCCATGATATCCCATGTTTTCCCATGGACGGGTGTGGCCGACGGGGGGAACATCGGCGGCATTCATCGGGCGTCCCTTGCCGAAAGCTCATGGGTGAGCGTTGGGGGAAGAAGTGGAGCCGTTCCTATCCACTTTCGTGAACAAGGTCGACCGCAAGGGGCGGGTTTCAGTGCCGGCGACCTTTCGCGCTCTGTTAGATGGCCAACGCTTTGCCGGCATCGTCGTCTTCCGGTCTTGGAAAGATCGGGCGCTCGATGGGAGCGGCATCGACTGGATGGACGAGCTGAATCTTCGGTTCGAAACTCTTCCGCAATTTAGCGACGAACGCGACAGTCTCGCACGGGTGCTGTTTGGCGGCTCCCAGCGCCTGCCGTTCGACAATGAAGGCCGGGTTTTGCTGCCGCCGGAATTTGCGGCGCACGCCGGCATCACCGAGAATGCCGCCTTTGTCGGCATGGGTCGAAGCTTTCAGATCTGGGAGCCAGGCGCCTTGGTCGAGCACGATGCGGTGTTCCGCGAGCGCGCTCGGCAGCAAGGCCCCACCCTGCCGCCTTTGCCCCCGTCGACCGGCGGACGCCGCGAATGAAGGGGCGGCTGGCCAAGCCCGAAACGGGGCCGCGCGGCCATGTTCCGGTCCTGCTCGATGCCGTGATCGAGGCTTTGGCGCTACGCGATGGAGCGGCCTATGTCGACGGCACTTTTGGTGCCGGCGGCTATAGCATTGCACTCCTTCGAGCCGCCCGCTGCCGGGTTTTTGCGATCGACCGCGATCCCGATGCGGTGCGGGCGGGGGCCGCATTGGCGCTGCATCACGGGGGCCGGCTTGCCGTCATCGAGGGCCGGTTCAGCGAAATGGCGCGGCTCCTCGCGCCGTTGTCGCCGCCGCCGATTGCCGGCGTTGCGCTCGACCTCGGTGTGTCCTCGGGCCAGCTCGACACGCCCGAGCGCGGATTTTCGTTTCGCTTCGACGGTCCGCTCGACATGCGCATGGGGCAACACGGGCAAACTGCCGCGGACCTGGTCGAGAGCCTGTCCGAGCCCGAGCTCGCCGCGCTGATCGGCGAATTCGGCGAGGAGCGGTTTGCCCGCCGGGTGGCCCGCGCGATTGTCGCGGCACGGCGGCAGCGAGCAATCCGGCGGACGCTGGAGCTCGCCGAGATCGTGCGCGCCGCGATGCCCAAATCCGAGCCCGGGCTCGACCCGGCGACCCGCACCTTTCAGGCGCTGCGCATCGCCGTCAACGACGAGCTCGGCGAGCTCGACCGCGGCCTCGTCGCGGCGGAGCAGCTGTTGATGCCGGGCGGCCGGCTGGCGGTGGTTTCGTTCCAGTCGCTGGAGGACCGCCGGGTCAAGAATTTTTTGCGCCAGCGCAGCGGCGCCGGGCCGCGGGCTTCGCGCCACGAGCCGAATGCCGCCACTGCCGCGCCGCCCAGCTTTCGGCTCTTGCACCGCCGCCCGGTGCGGCCCGGCGCCGCCGAGATTGCCGGCAATCCGCGCGCGCGTTCGGCGCGGCTGCGCGCGGCCGAACGCACCACGGCCCCGGCCTGGCCGGCCGAGCGCGGCGGGAGGGCGGCATGATCAAGCTCGCAACGCTGTTCTGGCTGGTCCTCGTTACCGCGACGGGGCTGGCGATGTTTGCGGTCAAGTATCAGGTCCAGGCGTTGGACGACCGTCTGAGCGACACCAAAAAAGCCGTTACCGCGCAGGACCGCGAATTTCGCGTGCTCAGCGCCGAATGGGCCTATCTCAACCGGCCGGCAGCGCTCGCCGACATGAACCGGCGGTTCTTGTCGCTGGCGCCGATCGCGACCAAGCAGCTGCATAGCGGGGTCGCCGATATCGCCATGCGGCCGCCGCCGGCACCCCTGCCGGAGCCGGTCGTCGCCGTCGCCGCCGCGCCCGGCAACGCCGCGCCCAATAACGCCATTGCAAACAACGCCGTCGCAGATAGCGCCGGTGCGGATAGCGCCGGTGCGGATAACGCCGGTGCGGAGGCGCGGCTGCCGGGGAGCGGGTTGCGGGTCACACCGGCGGCGCTGCGCCAGCCCGCCCGTGCGCGCGCCGGGGCACCGCTGCCGCCGGCCAGGCCGCTCCCCGCGAGGTCGCTCGACGAGCTGATCGCCCGGGTTGCGGCGGTCCGCTGATGGTCGCGCTCCAGCAATTCGACGACAATCCGTGCCGGCCGCGGCACTTCAAGCCGCCGCCCTGCGTGCCGGTCGTGCCGGAGGGGCCGGCGCGGCAGGCGCTCGACGGATCGCGCAGCCGGCTGCTCGTCATCGGCATGGTGTTTGTCGCCGTTTTCACGGTGATCGCGCTGCGCGCCGCCGAAGTGGCGCTGTTCGGCACCGCCACCGCACGGGCGCCGATCGCGCGCGCGCACGGCACCGCGCCGCCGGTGCCGGTGCGCGCCGATATCGTGGACCGCAACGGCCGGCTGTTGGCGACGATGCTCGACAGCCCGTCGCTGTACGCCAATCCGCGGCAAATCCTCGACGCCGGCGAAGCGACGCGCAAGCTCGTCGCCGCGCTCCCCGATCTCGACGGCGCCGAAATCCTGGCCAAGCTGTCCTCGGGCAAGGGTTTTGTCTGGCTCAAGCGGCACCTGACGCCGCAGCAGGAATTCGCCGCCAACCAGCTCGGCATCCCCGGGCTGCAATTCGAGCACGAGGAGCGCCGGGTCTACCCCTATGGCGCGCTGACCTCGCACGTCGTCGGCTATACCGGGATCGACAATGACGGGTTTGCCGGGGTCGAGCGCGGTCTCGACCGGGTGCTGAACGGCCGCGCCGAGCCGCTGCAATTGTCCATCGACGTGCGCCTGCAATACGTCCTCCACGAAGAATTGCAGCGGGTGGTCGACGACTTCACCGCCAAGGGCGGCGACGGGCTGATCATGAACGTCAACACCGGCGAGGTGCTGGCGATGGTCTCCTTGCCGGATTTCGATCCGGCCCATCCGGGCGCCCCCGACCCGGCCCATCCCGAAATCTCGCCGGCCGACCGGATGTTCAACCGGGTCACCCTCGGCGACTACGAGATCGGCTCGGTCTTCAAGATTTTTACGACCGCGATGGGGCTCGATTCCGGTGCGACGACGATGACCGGGACGTTTGATGCGACGCACCCGATCCGGATCGGCCGGTTCACGATCTCCGATTACCACGGCAAGCACCGGGTCGAGAGCGTGCCGGAGATCCTGATGTACTCGTCGAATATCGGCGAGGCCAAGATCGCGCTTGCCGTCGGCGCCGAGCGTCAGCAGGAATATCTGCGGCGCCTCGGCTTGCTGTCGCCGCCGACGATCGAGATCGACGAGGTCGGCAAGCCGCATTTCCCGGCGCATTGGCGTGAGGTCAATGTGATGACCATCGGCTTTGGCCATGGGATTTCGGAGACGCCGCTGCAAATCGCCAGCGCCGGCTCGGCCCTTGTCAATGGCGGCATCTTGCGGCCGGCGACCCTGGTCAAATTGCCGCCCGGCTATGCGCCGCAGGGCCGGCAGGTGATCTCGCCAAAGACCTCCGAAGAGATGCGCAAATTGCTGCGGCTGGTGGTCGAATACGGCACCGGCGAAATGGTCGGCGCCAAAGGCTATGTCGTCGGCGGCAAAACCGGCACCGCCGACAAGGTAGTCGGCCGGCATTATGCCGAGCGCAAGCTGTTGTCGAGCTTTCTCGGCGCCTTTCCGATGACCGACCCGAAATACCTGGTGCTGGTGATGGTCGATGAGCCGCATCCGAACAAGGCGAGCCACGGCTATGCCACCGCGGGCTGGACCGCGGCACCGGCGGTCGGACGCGTTATCGAGCGCATCGCGCCGCTGCTCGGGATCGCCCCGGTCGACGAAGCCTCTCCCGCAATCGAGCACGCGCTGATGGTCGACAGCCTGCAAGGCAAGCGTATTGAAGCTTACTGAGCTGAGCTGCCTCGCCGGGTTGCCGGCCGATCCCGAGATCACCGGCCTCACCGCCAATTCGCGGGCCGTCCGGCCGGGCTTTTTGTTCGCGGCGCTCAATGGCGCAAGGCGCGACGGCCGCGCCTTTGCTGCCGAGGCGGTGGCGCAGGGTGCCGTGGCGATCCTGACCGACCGGGCGGCCGCGCTCTCGCTGCCGCCGCAAGACCGCGCGCGCACCGCGATCATCGAGGACCCGGAGCCGCAGCGCCGGCTCGCCTTGCTCGCCGCGCGATTTTACCGGCGCCAGCCGCGGGTGATCGGCGCGGTCACCGGCACCAACGGCAAGACCTCGGTCGCCCATTTTCTGCGCGAGATCTGGAGCGCGCTGGGCGATCCGGCGGCGAGCCTGGGGACCCTCGGCCTCGTCACGCCGCAGGGCCGCCGGCCGGGCGCCTTGACGACCCCCGACCCGGTGGCGCTGCACCACGACCTTGCGGCCCTCGCCAAAACCGGGATCGACCATGCGGCGATCGAGGCGTCGAGCCACGGCCTCGCCCAATACCGGCTCGACGGGGTGGCGGTCGCTGTCGCCGCCTTTACCAATTTGACTCGCGACCATCTCGATTATCATGCCGGCATGGCGCATTACCGGGCGACGAAAGACCGTCTGTTCACGGATTTGCTGATGCCCGGCGGGAGCGCGGTGCTCAATGCCGATAGCGGGGAATTTACCCGGCTCGCCGCGCTGTGCTGCGATCATGGCCATCCGGTGCTCGCCTATGGCAGCGCCGCCGGCGCCGATTTGCGGCTGGTTGCCTGCCGGCCGCAGGGTGCGGGCCAAGCCGTCCTCCTCGAAATTTCCGGCAGGCGCCGCGAGTTGCCGTTGCCGCTCGCCGGAGAATTTCAGGCGATGAACGCGCTGGCGGCACTGGGGCTCGCGCTCGCAACCGGGTCCGAAGCCGATGCGGCGACCGCGACGCTCGCGCGATTGACCGCGGTCCCCGGAAGAATGCAATTCGTCGCCCGCCATTCGGGAGGCGGCGCGATCGTCGTCGATTACGCCCACACGCCCGACGCGCTCGCCACCGTGCTCGGGGCGCTGCGCCCGCATGCGCCGGGCCGGCTCGTCGCGCTCTTCGGCTGCGGCGGCGACCGCGACCCCGGCAAGCGCCCGATGATGGGCGAGGTGGCGGCGCGTCTCGCCGACCGTGTCTATGTCACCGACGACAACCCGCGCAGCGAAGACCCGGCGGCAATCCGGCGCGCGATCCTCGCCGCCGCCCCCGATGCGACGGAAATCGGCGACCGCCGGCAAGCGATCGAAGCCGCGATCGGCAGCCTCGACCCCGGCGACCTGCTGGTGATCGCCGGCAAAGGGCACGAGACCGGCCAGATCGCCGGCACCGAAATTTATCCCTTTGACGACGCCGTCGTCGCGCGCGAGATCGCCGGGCGGTCGGCTTTGTGGGAAACCGCGCCATGATGGGGCTGTGGGGCGCGGCCGAGGCGGTCGCCGCGACCGGGGGCCGATGCCCGGCCGAATGGGAAGCGAGCGGGGTGTCGATCGACACCCGAACCGTCGCGGCCGGCGATTTGTTTGTGGCATTGCGCGGCCCCAACCATGACGGTCATGCGTTTGTCGCCGAGGCGTTGGCGCGCGGCGCCGCTGCCGCGCTGGTCGATCGGGAAATATCGGGATTGCCGGCGGCGGCGCCGCTGCTGCGGGTCGGCGACACCTTGGCCGGGCTCGCCGCGCTCGGCGGCTTTGCCCGCGCGCGCAGCCGGGCGCGCATCCTCGCCGTCACCGGCAGCGTCGGCAAGACCGGCACCAAGGAGGCGCTGCGGCTCGGGCTCGGGGCTTGCGGCAGCGTGTCCGCCTCGGCCGGCAGCCTCAACAATCATTGGGGCGCGCCGCTGTCGCTCGCCCGCCTGCCGCCCGACACCGATTACGGCGTCTTCGAGCTGGGGATGAACCATCCGGGCGAAATCGCAGCGCTCAGCCAATTGGTCCGGCCGCATGTCGCGGTGATCACGACCATCGAGCCGGTCCATCTCGGCTTTTTCCCGTCGATCGAGGCGATCGCCGACGCCAAGGCGGAGATTTTCGAGGGGCTCGAGCCGGGCGGTGCTGCGGTGCTCAACCGCGACAATCCGCAATATGGGCGGTTGGCGGACGCAGCGCAGCGCTCGGGAGCGGCGGTCATCGGCTTTGGCGCGCATCCCGAGGCCCGGGTCCGTCTCTCCGGTTGCGTGACCGAGCGCTGCGGCAGCAGGGTGGAAGCCGTTGTCGATGACCGGCCGCTTTCTTACCGGCTGCCGGTTCCCGGCCGGCACTGGGTCATCAACTCCCTGGCGGTGCTCGCCGCCTGCCTCGCCGCCGGCGCCGATCCGGCCCGCGCCGCCGGTGCCTTGGCGCGGCTCGAAGCGCTGCCGGGGCGCGGCCGGCAGCATCGCGTGGCGTGGCGCGGAGGGACCCTGACCCTGATCGACGAGAGCTACAATGCGAGCCCGGCGGCGATGGCGGCGGCGCTTGCCGTGCTCGGCGCCACCGCACCGGCGCCCGGCGGCAGGCGGGTCGCGGTGCTCGGCGATATGCTCGAGCTCGGCGATGCCGCCGCTGAGCTTCATCGCGAACTGGCGCCGGCGCTCGCCGCGGCAAAGGTCGATCGCGTCTTTCTCGTCGGCGCCGAGATGGCCACGTTGTGGGCCGCCTTGCCCGAGGCGCGCCGCGGCGGATTGTCGGGATCGGCCGAGGAGGCCATCCCTGCGCTCTTCGCATTTTTGGCGGCCGGCGACGCCGTGACGGTCAAAGGCTCCTACGGCATGCGCCTCGGCCGCATTGTCGAGCGCTTGCGCGACCGGCCCGAGATTTGAGCGGATGCTTTACCTGGTGTTCTCTCCCCTGGCGGACCGGTTTCCGGGCTTCAACCTCTTTCGCTACATCACCTTTCGCTCGGGCGGGGCGGTCGTCACCGCGCTCCTGATCAGCTTTGTCTTTGGCCCGGCGATCATCGCCTGGCTCAAATCCAAGCAGACCAACGGCCAGCCGATCCGGCTCGACGGCCCCGAAGGCCATCTTTTGCGCAAAAAAGGGACGCCGACCATGGGCGGCTTCCTGATTTTGCTGGCATTGACGGTCGCCACCTTGCTGTGGGCGGATTTGGCAAACCCCTATATCTGGATCGTCTTGCTGGTGACGGTCGGGTTCGGGCTGATCGGCTTTGTCGACGACTACAAAAAGCTCGCCCGCAACTCGCATCGCGGCCTCGACGGCCGCACCAAGCTCGCCTTCGAGATCGTGCTCGGCGCCGGCGCCTGCATCGCGCTCGCCGGCATCGCCCCGCACCAGCTCGCCAATGCGGTGGCGGTGCCGTTCTTCAAGAACGTCTTGATCGAGCTCGGCTGGTGGTTTGTGCCGTTTGGCGTCTTTGTCGTGATCGGCGCGTCGAACGCGGTCAATTTGACCGACGGGCTCGACGGGCTGGCGATCGTGCCGGCGATGATCGCCGCCGGCTGCTTTGCGCTGATCGCCTACCTCGTCGGCAACGCGATCTTTGCCAATTACCTGCAGATCCATCATGTGCCGGGCGCCGGCGAGCTGGCGGTGTTTTGCGGCGCGATGGTCGGGGCGAGCCTCGGCTTTTTATGGTTCAACGCGCCGCCGGCGATGGTCTTTATGGGCGATACCGGCTCGCTGTCGATCGGGGGCGCGCTCGGGATCGTCAGCATCGTCACCAAGCACGAGCTGGTGCTGGCGATCATCGGCGGCCTCTTCGCGCTCGAAGCGGTCTCGGTCATCGTCCAGGTGGCGAGCTTTAAGCTGACCGGCAGGCGCGTCTTCCGCATGGCGCCGCTGCACCACCATTTCGAGCAAAAGGGCTGGCCGGAGTCGACGATCGTGATCCGTTTCTGGATCATCGCCTCGATTCTGGCGATCGCCGGGCTGGCCACGTTGAAGCTGCGGTGATTTGCGGTGCTTTGGGCCGGGATCGCACAGGCGGGGATCGCACAGGCGGGGATCGCACAGGCGGGGATCGCACAGGCGGGGATCGCACAGGTAGTAGCTGAGCGAGAAAAATCTCGCTATATGTTCGGGTGCGTATGAAATTCGCCCGCATCGATCAGAGCCCGGTGGCGCGCTGGTGGTGGACCGTCGACCGCTGGAGTCTCGCAGCGCTCGGCGTCTTGATGGCGTTCGGGATCGTCTTGAGCCTGGCGGCGAGCCCGGCCGTCGCCGAGCGCATCGGCTATGACGCGTTGCATTTTGTCCGCCGCCACGCGGCCGTCCTGCCGATCGCGGCCGCTGTCATGTTCGCGGTCTCGCTGCAGACGCCGCGCACCATCCGCCGGATCGCCGTTATCGGCTTTGTCCTGGCGCTGCTGCTGCTTGCCGCAACCTTTGTCGTCGGCGTCGAGATCAAGGGGGCGCGCCGCTGGATCAATTTTCCGGGGCTCGCGGTGCAGCCCTCGGAGTTCATCAAGCCGACCTTTGCCGTGGTCGCCGCCTGGCTCTTTGCCGAGCGCAAGCTGCGCCCGCGCTTTCCCGGCAATCTGATCTCGATCGCGCTGTTTCTGCTGATCATGGGCATGCTGATCAAGCAGCCCGATATCGGCATGGCGGTGGTTGTCGCTGTCGTCTGGCTCGCGCAATTCTATATGGCCGGATTGCGCATCTATTGGATCGCGCTGTTCGGCCTGGCCGGCCTCGCCGGTCTCGCCGGCGCCTATTTCTCGTTGCTGCACGTCAGGCTGCGGGTGGACCAGTTCCTGAACCCCGCGCTCGGCGACAGCTATCAGGTCAACCGGTCGCTCGAAGCCTTTGCCAATGGCGGGCTGTGGGGCCGCGGCCCCGGCGAGGGCACGGTCAAGGATGTGCTGCCCGACGCGCATGCCGATTTTGTCTTCGCGGTCGCCGGCGAGGAGTTCGGGCTCGTCGTCTGTCTCGCGGTGATCGCGCTCTTTGCTTTTATCGTCTTGCGCGGCTTGTCGCGGCTGTCGCACGAGGGGAGCCTCTTTGTGCTGCTCGCCGCCACCGGGCTGCTGATCCAGTTCGGCTTGCAGGCGGTGATCAACATGGCATCGAGCCTGCAATTGATCCCGACCAAAGGCATGACCTTGCCGTTTCTGTCCTATGGCGGCTCGTCGATGCTGGCGACCGCGCTCGGCATGGGCATGGTGCTGGCCCTGACCCGCCGGCGACTGGCGGGGAGCGCCCTGTGAGCGCGGCCTTTGTGAGCACGGCCTTTGTGCTGGCGGCCGGCGGCACCGGCGGGCATCGGTTCCCGGCCGAAGCGTTGGCGAGGGAATTGCTGGAGCGCGGGCGGCGGGTGCATCTCGTAACCGATGCGCGCAGCGAGGCGCTCGCCGGCCGCAGCGACGGGATCGACATCCATCGCGTGCGCGCCGGCAGGTTTGACCGCGGGCCGGCCCATGCCGCCCACGCGATCGCCGAATTGGCTGCCGGCACGCTGCAGGCGAGACGATTGCTGCGCCGCCTCGCGCCGGCCGCGGTCATCGGTTTTGGCGGCTACCCGTCGGTGCCGACCATGCTGGCGGCGAGCTATCTGCGGCTGCCGACGCTGATCCACGAGCAGAATGCGGTCCTCGGCCGCGCCAACCGGCTGCTGGCGCCGCGCGCCAAGCGCATCGCCACCGGCTTTCCCGAGACGCGCGGGCTGCGCCCGGCCGACCGCCCGCGGATGGTGCACACCGGAAACCCGGTGCGCGCGGCCGTGCTGGCTGCTGGCGAAAGCGATTACCGGGCCCCGGCGCCGGACGGGCCGATCGAGCTCTTGGTGCTGGGCGGCAGCCAGGGCGCGCATATCCTGGGCGAGATCGTGCCGGCGGCGCTGGCGGGATTGCCGGCATCGTTGCGCGCGGCGCTCAGGGTCAGCCAGCAGGCGCGGCCCGAAGACCTCGCCGCGGTGGCAGGCGCCTATGCCAAAAGCGCGGTCGCTGCCGCGACCAGCAGCTTTTTTACCGACGTGCCGGAGCGGCTGGCGCGGGCGCATCTGGTGATTTGCCGGGCCGGCGCCTCGACCGTGGCCGAGCTCTCGGCGGTCGGCCGGCCCGCGCTGCTGGTCCCCTATCCGCACGCCGCCGACGACCACCAGAGCGCCAATGCGCAGGCCTTCGCAGCAGCCGGCGGCGGCTGGGTCGTCCGGCAGGGCGAGCTCCATGCCGATACGCTGGCGGCCCGGCTCGCAACCCTGCTCGGCGACGCCGCGGCGCTGAGCGAGGCGGCCCGGCGGGCGCGGCGCTTTGGCCGGCGCGACGCGGCGCGGCAATTGGCGGCGCTGGCGCTCGCGCTCGAACCGGCGCCGCGGGAGCGTGCGGCATGAGGGCGCTGCCGCTGTCGATCGGGCCGCTGCATTTTGTCGGCATCGGCGGCATCGGCATGAGCGGCATCGCCGAGGTCCTGCAAAATCTCGGCTATCAGGTGCAGGGCAGCGACCTCGCCGACGGCGCCAATGTGCGCCGCCTCGTCGAGCGCGGCATCAGCGTGGCGATCGGCCATGCCGCGGCCCATCTCGGCGAGGCCGAGGTCGTCGTCGTCTCGTCGGCGGTCGCCGCGGACAACCCCGAAATCGTCGCGGCGCGGGCGCGCCGGCTGCCGGTCGTGCGCCGTGCCGAAATGCTGGGCGAGCTGATGCGCCTCAAATGGTCGCTCGCGGTCGCCGGGACCCATGGCAAGACGACCACGACCTCGCTCGTCGGGGCGCTGCTCGAAACCGCCGGGCTCGACCCGACGGTGATCAACGGCGGCATCGTCAACGCCTACGGCACCAACACGCGGCTCGGCTCGGGCGACTGGATGGTGGTCGAGGCCGACGAGAGCGACGGCACCTTTACCCGGTTGCCGGCGACGGTCGCGGTGGTCACCAACATCGACCCCGAGCACCTCGATTTTTACGGCGATTTCGACGCGCTTCGACAGGCCTTCGAGACCTTTGTCGGCAATATCCCGTTCTATGGCTTTGCCGCGCTGTGCATCGACCATCCGGTGGTGCAAGGGCTGATCCCGAAATTGTCGGACCGCCGGGTGCTGACCTATGGGTTGAGCCCGCAGGCCGATATCCGTGCGGTGAATCTCCGGCTCGGAGCCGACGGCGCCCATTACGACATCGTTCTGTCGGGCGCCTCGGACGGGCGCGGGCGCAAGATCGACGGCGTCTATCTGCCGATGTTCGGCAGCCACAATGTGCAGAATTCGCTGGCCGCGGCGGCGGTCGCTGAAGCGCTCGGGCTCGGCGACGAGGCGCTGCGGGAGGCGCTGCGCCACTTCAAGGGGGTCAAGCGGCGCTTTACCAAGACCGGCGAGTGGAACGGCGTCGCCGTGATCGACGATTACGGCCACCATCCGGTCGAGATCGCCGCGGTTTTGAAGGCGGCGCGCGCGATCGTCGCGGGCAAGGTGATCGCGGTCGTGCAGCCGCATCGCTACACCCGCGTGCGCGACCTGTTCGACGGATTTTGCACCTGCTTCAACGATGCCGACACCGTGCTGGTGGCGGATATTTATCCCGCCGGGGAGAAGCCGATCGACGGCGTCTCGCGTGACGCGCTCGTCGCCGGGCTGGTCGAGCACGGCCATCGCCATGCCCGCGCGCTCGTTGATCCGGGCGCTCTCGCCCCGGCGGTGGCCGAGCTGGCGCGGCCGGGCGACATGGTGGTGTGCCTGGGCGCCGGCTCGATCACGGGATGGGCGGCGAGCCTGCCGGGCGACCTCGAACGCTGGCGGCCGCGATGACCGCCCGGCGGCATGCGCTCGAACCAGCGCCGAGCGGCCGGCTGCCGGCGGTGCGCGGGCGGCTGGTGCGCAATGCGCCGCTCGGCAAGCAGACCTGGTTTGGCGCCGGCGGTGATGCGGAGGTGCTGTTCCGGCCGGCCGATGTGGCGGATCTGGCCGGATTTCTTGCGGGGTTGGCGCCGGCGATGCCGGTGACGGTGCTGGGTGTCGGCTCGAACCTTTTGGTGCGCGACGGCGGCATACCGGGCGTCACGATCCGGCTCGGCCGCGGCTTTGCCGGGGTCGCGTTCGACAAGGACGAGGTCATTGCCGGCGCCGGCACGCTCGACCGCATCGTCGCCCTCGCCGCCGCCGCAGAGGGGTTGAGCGGTTTCGAGTTCCTGTCCGGCATCCCCGGCACATTGGGCGGCAGCCTGCGCATGAACGCCGGCGCCTATGGCCGCGGGATCGAGGATGTGCTGGTGTCGGCGGCGGCGCTCGACCGCAGCGGCGCGCGCCACGAAATCGACCGGGCGGGGATGCGGCTGTCCTACCGCGATTGCGGCGTCGATGCCGGCTGGATCTTTGTTGGCGCGCGGCTGCGCGGCGTTGCGGCCGACCGTGCCGAGATCATCGCGCGAATGGCGGCGATCGGCGCGGCGCGCGAAGCGGCGCAGCCGGTGCGGGCGCGGACCGGCGGCTCGACCTTTGCCAATCCGCCGGGCGACAGCGCATGGCGGCTGATCGACGCCGCCGGCTGCCGCGGCCTCGCCCGCGGCGGCGCGATGGTGTCGCCGCAGCACACCAATTTTCTGGTCAACACCGGCGCAGCCACGGCGGCCGATATCGAGGGGTTGGGCGAGGAGGTTCGGCGCCGCGTCTATGAGACGAGCGGGGTCGTGCTCGAATGGGAAATTCGCCGCATGGGTCGGCCGCTCGCCGCGATCGGCGGGCTCGCCGGTGAGAGCGCGCCATGAATAAAGAAGTCGCGGTGCTGATGGGCGGCTGGTCGGCCGAGCGCGAGGTGTCGCTGTCGAGCGGGCATGAATGCGCCAAGGCGCTCGCCGATTGCGGCTATCGGGTGCGGCTCGTCGATGCCGGCCGCGATTTGCCGGCATTGCTGGCGGCGCTCGAACCGCGCCCCGACGTGATCTTCAACGCATTGCACGGCACCGGCGGCGAGGACGGCACGGTGCAGGGCGTCTTTGAGATGCTGCGGATCCCCTACACCCATTCCGGTGTGCTGGCCTCGGCATTGGCGATGCACAAGCCGATGGCGAAGGAGCTCTTTGCGCGCGCCGGATTGCCGGTGGCCGAGGGGCTGGTGGCGCAGCGCGCCGATTTTGTCGAGCGCGACCCGATGCCGGCGCCCTTTGTCGTCAAGCCGGTCAACCAGGGCTCGGCGATCGGCGTGCGCATCGTGCGCGTCAACGACAATTCCTGGCGCGAGGAGGTCAAGGAGTGGGGGTTCGGCGACGAGCTCCTGGTCGAGAAATTTATCCCGGGCCGCGAGCTGACCGTTGCGGTGATGGGCGACCGGGCGCTCGGCGTTTGCGAGATCATCCCGCGCGGCAGCTTTTACGATTACACATCCAAATACGCGCCGGGCGGGTCGCAGCATCTGGTGCCGGCGCCGATACCGCCAAAAGATTACCAGGCGGCCCTGGATATTTCGCTGCGCGCGCACAACGCGCTCGGCTGCCGCGGTGTCACCCGCGCCGATCTGCGCTATGACGACACCGAAGCCGGCAACCCCCGGCTTTACCTGCTCGAAATCAACACCCAGCCCGGCATGACGCCGACCTCGCTGGTGCCCGATATCGCGCGCCATGCCGGCATCGGTTTTGACCGTCTCGTCTGCTGGATGGTGGAGAACGCCGCATGCGGCTTGTGAAAAGCGCGGCGCGACGGCGGCGGCGCGGGTTCGGCGAGCGGCTGCGGCGGCTCGCCTGGCGGGCCGCGATCCCGACCGTGCTGCTGGCAGGGCTCGGCGCAGGGGTTGTGCTGGGGCTGCCGCATCTCGGCCGCGTCACAATGGCGAGCGCTGGCGCGCAGCTCGTCGAGGCGAGCGCGGCGCTCGGGCTGAAAGTCGCCGATATCCGCGTCGAGGGCCGGGAGACGACCCAGCGCGCGACGGTCCTCGACGCGCTCGGCGCCGGCTTCGGCACCCCGATCTTGGCGGTGGACCCGGTGCGGGCGAAAGAAAAGCTCGAAGCGCTGCCTTGGGTCCGCTCGGCGGTCATCGAGCGCCGGCTGCCCGACACGCTTTACGTCCGGCTGGTCGAGCGCAAGCCCTTGGCGCTGTGGCAGCACGGCGGCAAAATTCAGCTGATCGACCGCAGTGGCGAGGTCATTCCGGTGGCCCAGCTCGACCGCTTTGCCAAATTGCCGATGGTCGTGGGCGAGGACGCCGCGCGCTACGCCGCCGACTTGCTGGCGATGCTGGCGAGCGAGCCCGATCTCGCCGCGCGCGTCACCACTGCGGTGCGCGTCGGCAGCCGGCGCTGGAACCTCAGGATCGACAACGCGATCAGCGTCATGCTGCCGGGTGAGGACGCGCCTGCCGCCTGGGCGGAGCTGGCCCGGCTGGAGCGGTCGCGCTCGCTCCTCGAACGCAAGGTGCGCGTGGTCGATATGCGATTGCCGGACCGGCTGGTCTTGCAGGTGGTGCCGGAACCGCCCAAAGAAGCCCCGCCACCCAAAAAGGGACGCCCGTCGGCGAAAAACACATGATCGCGACGCAAGCAGCGCCGGCCCGCGCAAAGCTTCGGCCCGCCGCGCCGACCGGCAAGGACGGCAAATCGAAAGCCCGCAAATTGCCGATCCGGGCGCGTGGCAGCCTCGTCGCAGCGCTCGACATCGGCACCACCAAAGTGTGCTGCATGATCGCGCGGGTCGATGCCGAAAAACCCCAGGTCGTCGGCATCGGGCATCAGATTTCGCGTGGTGTGCGCAACGGCGCGATCGTCGATCTCGAATTGGCCGGCGCGTCGATCGCCAACGCCGTTCACGCCGCCGAAGAGATGGCCGGAGAGACGATCCAGCAGGTCACCGGCAACCTTTCGGGCAGCTTTTCCGCTTCGCGCATCGTCAAGGCCGAGATCGGCGTCGCCGGGCGCGAGATCGGCGAAACCGACGTCCGGCGCGTGCTCGAGCAGGGTTATCTGGTGCGTGAGCCGGGCGACCGGCAGATCATCCATTCGGTGCCGGTCGGGTTTTCGATCGACGACAGCCGCGGCATCCGCGATCCGCGCGGCATGTTCGGCGAGCGGCTCGGCGTCAATATGAACACGGTGACCGCGAGCGCCGCCGGGGTGCGCAACCACAGCTCGGCGATCGGGCGCTCGCATCTCGAGGTCGATGCGCTTGTCGTCAGCCCCTATGCCGCCGGGCTCTCCTGTCTCGTCGAGGACGAGATCAGCCTCGGTGTCACGATCGTCGATATGGGCGGCGGCACCACGACGATCGGGGTTTTTTTCGACGGCAATCTGATTTTTGCCAATTCGGTGCCGGTCGGCGGCGGCCATGTGACCAACGACATCGCCCGCGGGCTGTCGACCCCGGTCGCCCATGCCGAGCGGATGAAGACCTTGCTCGGCAGCGCCATCTCGGCCAGCACCGACGAGCGCGAGATGATCGCGGTGCCGCAAATCGGCGAAGAGGAGGAGGGCCATGTCAACCATGTGCCGAAATCCTTGCTGGTCGGGATCATCGCACCGCGGATCGAGGAGGTGTTCGAGCTGGTGCGCAACCGCCTCGAAGCGAGCGGGTTCGACAAGGTCGCGGGGCGGCGCGTGGTGCTGACCGGCGGCGCCTGCCAGCTGCATGGCGTGCGCGAATTTGCCGGGCTGATCCTCGACAAGCAGGTGCGCATCGGCCGGCCGCTCAAGGTGTCGGGCCTCGCCGAGGCAACCGGCGGCCCGGCCTTTTCGACGATCGTCGGATTGCTGCATTTTTCCTTGTCGGAACGGGCCGTGGCGCAGCGCGCCGGGGCTCGCGCGGCCGAGCCGCCGCGCGGCGTTTTGGGTCGTTTGGGCCGTTGGCTGCGGGAGAATATCTGACTCTTGTCCACAGATTTGCCGCGCGCCCGGCTATCGGTTTTCGACAAAACCGGCTACATCGATAGCGTGCGGGTTCGAGGGGGGAGCCCGGCCCGCGCCGGGCATGATCGCGGCCGCGCCGCACGGGAGGGACACTCGATGATCAATCTCAGCATCCCGAAGGATGAGCAGGAGATGAAGCCCCGCATCACGGTGGTCGGGGTCGGCGGCGCCGGGGGGAACGCCGTCAACAACATGATCCGCTCGAATTTGATCGGCTGTGAGTTCGTCGTCTGCAACACCGACGCGCAGGCGCTGCAGCAATCGACCGCGCACCGCAAGATCCAGCTCGGGATCGGGGTCACCCGCGGGCTCGGCGCCGGCTCGCGCCCGGATGTCGGCCGCGCTGCCGCCGAGGAGGCGCTCGACGAGATCCTCGAAGCGATGGGGGGCTCGAACATGGTGTTCATCACCGCCGGGATGGGCGGCGGCACCGGCACCGGCGGCGCCCCGGTGATCGCCCGGATAGCCCGCGAATTGGGCATCCTGACCGTCGGCGTGGTGACCAAGCCGTTTCATTTCGAGGGCAGCCACCGGATGAAGGTGGCCGATGCCGGGATCGACGAATTGCAGAAATTCGTGGACACCCTGATCATCATCCCGAACCAGAACCTGTTCCGTGTCGCCAACGAGCGCACGACCTTTGCCGACGCCTTCAAGATGGCCGACGACGTGCTCCATTCGGGGGTGCGCGGGGTGACCGATCTGATGGTCATGCCGGGCCTGATCAATCTCGATTTCGCCGATATCCGCACGGTGATGAGCGAGATGGGCAAGGCGATGATGGGGACCGGCGACGGCGAGGGCGACCGCCGCGCAATCGATGCCGCCGAGGCGGCAATCTCGAACCCGTTGCTCGAAGACGTCTCGATGAAGGGCGCCCGCGGCATCCTGATCAACATCACCGGCGGCCCCGATATGACCTTGTTCGAGGTCGACGAGGCGGCCAACCGGATCCGCGAGGAGGTCGATCCCGAGGCCAACATCATCTTCGGCTCGACCTTCGACGAGAGCTTGTCGGGAAAGATCCGGATTTCGGTCGTCGCTACCGGTATAGATGCCGAGGCGTTGGCGCAGCCGCGTCCGGCGATCAGCCTGATCAGCAGCCGCGAGGCGGTGGCGGCACCGGGGCAGCGGGCGATGGGGGCAGCGGCGTACACGCAGCCGGTCCTGACCCAGAATGCGGCGGCCATTCCGCAGGAAGCCTCGTTGCGCGCCGAAGCCGAAGCTGAGCCGGCGCCGCAAGTCGCGGTCGCGGCCGAGAGCGCGGCATTGCGCGGCGGCGCCTTTATTGCGCCAAAGGCGGCCGATCCGGGGCTCGGGCGCCCCATTCCGCTGACCCACCCGGCGGTGCCGCCGGCCGCCGCCGCGCGCGAACCCGCGCCGCGGCCCAAAGGGCGGGTGCCGAGCCTGATCGAACGGGTCACCGGTGTCGGGCGGGCGCGTTCGGCGCCGGCGTTGCCCGAACGGGCAGTGCCGCCGCCGGTGGCTACGCCCGCCAAACCGGCGCAGCCCCGCCTCGCTTCGCTCGAGCCGGAGGACCGGCCGGGCGCGAGCAGCGAAGACGACCTGCTCGACATCCCCGCCTTTTTGCGGCGCCAGGCGAACTGAGCCGCGCCGCCCGTTGCCGGCCGGCGCTCGAAGAGCTGCGCCCTGCTTTTGAAAGCGGGGCGCAACCTATTGATTCCGGCGGGTTTCTTCCCGTCCTGCGTGCAACAATCGGCAACAAAGAGTGATTTGTTGCACAGCCGGCCCATTGCTAGCTTGGCCATCGGGGAATTCGCTGAAAGTCATTGGCATGTTGGGGGAGATCGCGGCCACGCCGCAGCAGACCTTAAAGACGGCAATCGGGTGCAAGGGGATCGGCCTTCATTCGGGGCGGCGGGTGGCAATGACCTTGCGCCCCGCCGCGCCCGAGACCGGCATCGTTTTTCGCCGGGCCGATGCGGGCGCCGAGATCCCTGCGAATTGGGCCAACACAATCGCTTCGCCGCTGTGCACGACCTTGTCGGACGGCGCCGGGGTCACGGTCGCCACCGTCGAGCATCTGATGGCGGCGCTGGCCGGCGCCGAGATCGACAACGCGATCGTCGAGCTCGACGGGCCGGAAGTTCCGACCATGGACGGCAGCGCCGCGCCCTTTATGTTTTTGATCGAATGCGCCGGCATCGTCGAGCAGGACGCACCCCGGCGGGCGATTGAAGTGCTCAAGCCGGTCACGGTCGGCGAAAACGGCGCGGTCGCAGCCTTGGCCCCAGATCGCGATTTTTCGCTGAGCTTCGAGATCGATTTCGACAACCCGCTGATCCGGCGCCAGGACATCAATGTCGTTTTCGACAGCGGGACATTCAAAAAAGAACTCGCACGCGCCCGCACCTTTGGGCTGCTCGACGAGGTCGACCGGTTGCGCGCGGCCGGATTTGCCCGCGGCGGCTCGCTCGACAATGCCGTCGTGGTCAGTGGCGATCGGGTGCTGAACCGCGACGGCCTGCGCTACGCGGACGAATTTGTGCGCCACAAATTGCTCGACGCGGTGGGCGACCTCTACCTCGCCGGCGGGCCGATCATCGGGCATTTTCGCGGGATGCGGTCGGGGCACGCGCATACGCGGCGGCTGCTCGCGGCACTCTTTGCCGATGCCGCGGCCTGGCGCTTTACGACAATCCCGCGGTCGAACGCGCTGGCGGTCCCGCCCGGCATGCTCGGCTGGCAGGACGAGCCCCGCCTCGCTCGCGCGTGATATTCCCACGGCGCCGCCGGGCCTGCTAAGCTGCCGGCCCCTCAATCGAGCGCGGTTGCCGATGCGCACCCCCAATCCGACCCGCTGGCTCGCCGTCGCCGTGCCGGTCTTGGCGCTTGCCGCCTGCGGCGGCGCGAGCAAGGACGCGTATATCGAAAAGCCGGTCGACGACCTGTACAACCAGGCGATGGACCAGATGGTCGAGGAGCGCTATACCCAATCGGCCAAGACGTTCGAGGCGGTCGAAAGCGAGCACCCCTATTCGGTATGGGCGACCAAAGGCCAGCTGATGGCCGCCTATGCGCTTTATGAGGGCGGCAGCTACGGCGAGTTGATCGTCGCCGCCGACCGGTTCATCCAGCTCCATCCGGGCAATCGCGACGTCGCCTATGCCTATTACCTGAAGGCGATTTCCTATTACGTGCAGATCACCGATGTCGGTCGCGACCAGAAGATCACCGAATTGGCGCTGAAGGCGCTCGAAGACGTGGTCCGCCGCTTCCCCGGCAGCAAATACGCCCGCGACGCCCAGCTCAAGATCGACTTCACCCGCGACCATCTCGCCGGCAAGGAAATGGAGATCGGCCGCTATTATTTGCAGCGCGGCCAGTATCTGGCGGCGATGAACCGGTTCAAGCGCGTCATCGACAATTACCAGACGACGACGCACGTCCCGGAGGCCCTCGAGCGCCTGGTTGAATGCGATCTGGCGCTGGGGCTGAAAGGCGAGGCACGGCGCAACGCCGCGGTCCTCGGCTACAACTATCCGGGCAACAAATGGTATCAGGACGGCTACGAGCTGGCGACTGGCACCGGCAACCCCGGCGCGCCGACCCAAGGCTGGCTCGGCCGGACCTTTGGCAGCATGTTCTGAGCGCGATCCCGCGAAATTAAAATTTGTTCATTTCTGCTTGGGGCTGCGGTGCGGTATCCCGGCTTGGGCTGTGACATTCACCGGGGTGTTCGGGCATGCGGCGAGGATTTCTCGCAGTCGCGATTGCGGTGGTGCTGGCCGGCCTCGCGGACCGGGGCGGCGCCGCCGTCAAAGAGCCGGCAGCGGCGGCAAAGCCCCCTGGGATTGCCGGCGTCTATCTGACGACGCGCTATCCGGCGCTGACCGTCCGCGCCGGCGAAACCGCGACGATCGATTTTGCGCTGCGCAACTTTCGCCAGCCGCCGCAGCAGCTTGCGCTGTCGGTGCCGGTTGTTGCCAATGGGTGGAAAGCGACGGTTTTGGGTGGCGGGCAGCCGGTCGCCGCGGTCATGGTGGCGCCCGACAGCGAGCAGGATCTGCAATTGCGGCTCGAGCCGCCATCCGGATCGCCGCCCGGCGAGTATCGCTTTGTCGTCGCAGCGCGCGGCGCGGGCAGCGACCTCAAATTGCCGATCGCCTTGACGGTCGGCAAGGAATTGCCGGCGAAGCTGAAGCTGACCACCGATTTTCCGCAAGTGCGCGGCACCGCGACGACGGCATTCAAATTCAAGGTCACGCTCGCCAATGACAGCGGCCGCGACGCGACGATAAATTTCAGTGCCGACACGCCGAAGAGCTTTCAGGTGACGTTCACCGAAGCCTACGGCACCCAGCAATTGACCAGCATCCCGATCGGCGCCGGCAAGTCCAAGGACATCGAGATGGCGGTGGCGATGCCGCATGACACGCCGGCCGGGGACTATAAGCTCGCGCTCCACGCGCGCAGCGACGCCGCTTCGAGCGACCTCGCCCTCGGCATCACCGTAGTCGGCCGGCCGCGGCTTGCGCTCGCCGGTGAAGGCGGCCGGCTCAGCGGCAACGCTTATGCCGGGCAGGCGAGCCAGCTGACCCTCGTGGTGCGCAACGACGGCAGCGCCCCGGCGCGCGACATCGAGCTGAGCGGCGCGGCGCCCGAAGGATGGAAGACGAGCTTTGAGCCAAAGGCAGTGCCCGACCTCGCTGCCGGGCGGTCGCGCTCGGTCCAGGTCACCTTGACGCCCTCGCCGCGCGCCATCGCCGGCGACTACCAGACCACGATCAGCGCCAATGCCGCGGACGGCCAATCGGAATCGGCGAATTTCCGCATCACGGTGCTGACCTCGACCTTGTGGGGTGCCGTCGGGATCGGGGTCATCGCCATCGCGCTTCTCGTCGTCGTCTTTGCCGTTGCGCGCTTTGGCCGGCGCTGACCGGGGCGCGGCATGAGCCGGCAGGTTGCGATCCACGCCGAAAGGCTCTCGAAGCGCTATGGCACGACGCTCGCGGTCGATGCGATCGATTTCGAAGTCGATGCGGGCGAGATCGTCGGCATTCTCGGGCCCAACGGCTCGGGCAAGACGACGACGATCCTGATGCTGCTCGGCCTGACCGAGCCGACCGGCGGGCGCGCCGAGGTCGCCGGCTTCGACCCGTTGCGCGAGCCGCTCGAAGTAAAGCGCCGCGTCGGTTATCTGCCCGACCAAATCGGCTTTTACGACCGGATGTCGGCGCGCGACAATCTCGCCTACACCGGCCGGCTCGGCGGCCTCGCGCGGCGCGAGATCGACGCGCGGATTGCCGAGGCGCTCGCCCGCGTCGGGCTCCCCCGATCGGGAGGCGAGCGTGTCGGGACGTTTTCGCGCGGCATGCGGCAGCGGCTCGGGCTCGCCGAGATCGTCATGAAGCGGCCGAGCATCGCCATCCTCGACGAGCCGACCGCAACCTTGGACCCGCACTCGACGCAAGAATTTCTCGGCATGGTCCGCGCGCTCAAGGATGACGGCACCGCGGTCCTGTTGTCCTCGCACCATCTCGACCAGGTGCAGAGCGTGTGCGACCGGGTGGCGTTGTTCAACCGCGGGCGGATCGCGCTCTGCGGCAGCGTCAGCGAGCTGGCCCGGCAGGTGCTGGGCGGCGGCCATGTCATCGATGTCGAGGCGCATGGCGCGGGCGTGGCCGAATGGCTTGCCGCAACCCCGGGTGTGGTGCGGGTGCAGGGGCTCGGCCCCGGCCTCTACCGCGCCGATTGCGAGCGCGACCTGCGCGCCGAGATCGCGCGCCGCCTGGCGCCGGCGGCCGATCTGGTCGGGCTGCGCTTTGCCGCGCCGAGCCTCAACGAGGTCTATACGCGCTATTTCGACGAGGCCCGCGATGCGGCGTAGCGGCTCGCCCTTTAAGGGGGTCGGCGTCGTCTGGGCCAAGGAGGCCGCGGATTACCTCTCGGGCGCCCGCATGTGGCTGTTGGAGGCGCTGGTCTTTCTGACCGCGATCGCTGCCGCTTATGCCGCGATCCTGTCGATCCGCGCGACGATCGGGGAGAGCCCGTTTCTGTTTTTGCGCCTCTTTACGATGGCGCAAGACCCGCTCCCGTCCTTTATTGCGCTATTGGGGTTTCTCGTGCCGCTCGTCGCGATCGCGCTCGGCTTCGATGCGATCAACGGCGAGTTCAGCCGGCGCACGATGAGCCGGATCCTGGCGCAGCCGATCTATCGCGACGCCTTGCTGCTCGGCAAGCTTCTCGCCGGGCTCACCGCCCTCGGCATCGGCCTCGTCTCGCTGTGGCTGTTGACGATCGGGCTCGGCCTTCTGTTGCTCGGCCTGCCGCCCAGCGCCGAGGAGACGGTGCGGATGCTCGGCTTTTTTGTGGCCGCGCTCGCCTATGGCGGGGTATGGCTGGCGCTGGCGATGTTGTTTTCGGTGGTGTTCCGCGCGCCCGCCACCGCCGCGCTCGCCGCGCTCGGCGTCTGGCTGCTTTTTGCGCTGTTCTGGTCGGTGCTTTCGCCGATCCTGGCGAGCCTCGTCGCGGGGCCGCCCGGCGACATGTTCGGCCCGAACCTCGCCTATCTCAATGTTCTGCAGGCAATCGACCGGATCTCGCCCAACACGCTGTTTGCCGAGATCGCGCTCGGGCTATTGCAGCCGGCGACGCGCGCGCTCGGCCCGGTGCTCTATAGCCAGGTGCAGGGTGCTTTGCTCGGCACGCCGCTGCCGCCGGCCCAAAGCTTTCTTCTGATCTGGCCGCAGCTGACGGGTCTCGTCGCCGAGCTGATCCTCGTCTTCGCCATCGCCTACATCGCCTTCCAGCGCCAGGAAATCCGGACTTAATCCGATCTGCTTCCGGAAATCGCGCCGGGAGGGTTCAGGGGCGCTCGGCTCGGTATAGCCGCCACTGACCCGTCAAGGCTGCCGGGCCTGCCGCGCGGCGGGCGGGTGGTCACGGCAATTTGATGTGCAAGGCTGCCATGCCGACCGCGGCTTCTTTTGGCCCGCCACCGCCCCATATGTTGCACTGCAATAAAAATGTAACGGCGGAGTATATGGAGCATAACGGTGTGAATTCGGGCGCCTGGCGGATCGTCGCCTCGGCCTGGGCGGTGGTGATCCTGTTCGCGGTGCTGTTCGCCGCGGTGCAGGCGGTCGCCTCGCTGCACGGACCTTCGTTTCACCAGGAGCAGCTCAACGGCGCGGTCGTGCCGCACCACGATCCGGCCTGCGCCGGACCGGGCATCCCCAATGCGTCGGCGAGCAACGACTGCTCGCTGTCGTCGAGCCTGATGGACCGGGTCGGCGCGGAGGGCTACGCCGGCTGGTAGCAGATCACGGCGGCGCGGCAGCGGCAGCGGTGGACCGCGCGCGGCGTTCGGCATCGACCGCCGCGAGCTGGGCGGCAATCTGCGCACCGGAGACGATGACCGTCTTTTCCGCGCCCGAACGTGCGGTAAAGGTGACCCGCAACCCGTCGGGGCTCGCCCGCAATTCCGCTTCCGGCAGGTCGGCGGCGAACTCCTCGGCATAAGAGCAGCCGCCGCTGCAGGTGATCTCGTTGCGGCTGATCGGAACAAATTTCAACGCGTTGCCGGCTGGGTCGTGCGCGGCGTTCCAATCCTTTTTGGCGCCGGCATAGCTGTCGGCGACATAAAGCTGGTGCACGGTGTCGCCGGTCCGCCGATCGACAAAGCTGCGCAGGCAAAAATAATTGGTTTCGGGGATATCGAGAAAGGGCGGGGTGTGCTGCGCGCGCTGACCGACCAAGCCGACAAAACGCGCCGAGCCTTGGCTCGTTGCGGCGACGGCAGTGGTGCCGGGCGGGGCGCTCGCTGCGCAGCCGCCGAGGGTCGCGGCGAGGAAAGCCGCGGCGAGCCGGCGCCGACCGCGGGTCATCGGCGGTATTCAAAGATGGCTTGATCGTCCTCGCCGAGCGCCGGAGCCGGCTTGGCAAAGGGCGGGCGGGCGGTGTCGAAGGAGAGCGGCAAGCCCACCAATGAGAGGCCGCTCGACCATTTCTGGATAATGCCGAGTGCGGCGGTCTGCGGGTCGGCGACCACCTGGTCGACGCTCTGGATCGGGCCGTTCGGGATGCCGGCGGCATCGAGCCGTGCCGCCCAGGCGGCGATCGGCTCGGCCTTGAAGATGTCTTCGAGGATCGCGATCAGGCTCGGCCGGTTGACGACGCGGTCCTTGTTGGTGCGAAAGCGCGGGTCGTCGGCGAGGCTCGGCCGGCCGATTGCCTGCGCCAGGCGGCGGAACAGATTGTCGTTGCCGGCCGCCACCATGATGTGCCCGTCGGCGGCGGCAAAGGCCTGGTAGGGGACGATCATCTCGACCCCGGAGCCGAACCGCGCCGGGATCTCGCCATTGGCGAGATAGGCCGCGATCGGGATCGTCATCCAGCCGAGCGCCGTCTCATAAAGCGAGGTGTCGACGACCCCGCCGCGGCCGGTGCGCTGGCGCTCCTGCAACGCCGCGAGAATGCCGATCGCCGCCCACATGCCGGTGGCGAGGTCGATGATCGAGACCGCGACCCGAACCGGCGGCCGCCCGTCCTCGCCGAGCATGCTCATCAGCCCGCCATAGGCCTGCATCAAGGGGTCGTAGCCCGGCCGCTCACGCAACGGCCCGACCGCGCCAAACGCGCCGATCGTGCAATAGACGAGGCCCGGCTTCGCTGCGAGGAGCGCCGCGGCGGAAAGGCCGTAACGGTCGAGCGCGCCGAATTTCAGATTGTGGATCAGCACATCGGCGCGATCGAGGACCAGACGGCGCAGCTTTTCCGCCTCGGCCGGGTCGGCGAGATCGATGGTGACGCCTTTTTTCGCCCGGTTGACGGCGTGAAAGCAGGTCGCGGCCCCCTCGGCAAAGGGCGGGCCCCAGCCGCGCGCCGCGTCGCCGCCCTTCGGGTTCTCGACCTTGATCACCTCCGCGCCCAGTTCGCCGAGGATCATCCCGGCATAGGGGGCGGCGATCGAATGGCCGATCTCGATAACTGTGATGCCGGAAAGCGGACGGGTGCTGGGCATCGGCGCTCCTTCTGACATCGCGGCTTTGGGCTACCTTAAGGCTTTACCGCAAAGCCCGCCAAGGATGCGCAATGCGTTACGGCGCGCCGCGCCGTTTTGGGGAATCCGGTTGCCGCGAAATGGACCGGTCATCGGGTCCCGGTTGGTCTCTCGGGGCGATTGTTGTAAAATGACTATCTATCTGGTCAAGGGAAGGCCATGGAACGCGTCAATCTCGCCGAGGCCAAGGCGCATCTGAGCGAGCTGGTCGAGCGGGCTGCTGCCGGCGAGCCCGTGTGCATCATGCGCCGCGGCAAACCGGCGGCGCGGCTTGTCGCCATCGAAATCCGCCGCAAGCGCATCGACCTCTCCGCGTTGCGGGCGGTCACCGACAGAATGCCGCCGCAACCGGAGCCGGCCCGCGATTTTGTGCGTCGAATGCGCGATGACGATCGGTATTGATGCTCTACCTCGATACATCGCTGCTGGTCGCGGCGTTGACCAATGAAACCGAAACTCGCCAGATCCAGGAGTGGCTCGCCGCACAGGACGCCGATGGCCTCGCGATCAGCGATTGGGTAATTACCGAGTTCTCCTCGGCACTCTCGATCAAGCTGCGCAGCAAACAAATCGAGCTCGATCACCGCGCTGCCGACTGGGATGTTCAGCCGCTTGTGAAACGAGAGCTTCGCCGTGCTGCCGCTGTCGCGGGCGAATTTCCGTGCCGCCGCCCATTTTGCCGACCAGCATGCGCTCGGCCTGCGCGCCGGCGATGCGTTGCACCTCGCCATCTGCGGAGCAAACGGCGCGGAGCTTTGCACCCTCGACCGCCGGCTCGGCGCCGCCGGCCTGGCCTTGGGCGTCAAAACGATGTTGCTGTGAATTGCATAGAATCGCCGGGAATTCACTCTGACCCCCTTTCCCTTGACGGAAGTCGGCGGGTCGCGACCCGCCCTACGCTCGCTGTCACGAGCCGCCGTGCCCTTGCTACGCGCCAATTAAGTAAACTGTCCCCGTAATCCGCAGTCAGGGTTCGGTGGATCTACATGCGATTGGCGGATTGGTTCCACGCCGAGTTTCGGGTAGATGACTGTCCAGTCTGCGTCGCCTCTTTTTCTCTCTTACGCTTCGACTTTTCGGATTCATATTGGTAAATATTTGACAAGGACAAGGTTCCGCTCTTCAGCGCGCTCTGCAGAAGAGCCGCCTCCTCGCTGTCGAAATTTTTGTTCGCCGGGATTTGAGAACGGCATTGGCCTGGAAGCGCGCTTCCCGCGAGGGTCAGCGGATCATAGGTGATCGGTGTTGTCGGGCGGGTCGGGTCAAAGATCGCATCCGGGAGTTGGCCCTCGTCCGGCGGGCTTTGGCCGGTCGGCTCCTCGGTGATCACCTCGATTGCCTGCTGCGAATCGAATGGATCCCCGTTCGAACTCCACGCAGTCGATGTCAAAGCAATAGTTCTGCTCCTCGAAACGCACCCCGGGCGCCAACCCGCGCGCATCCGACAAGTCAACGGGATTATTGCCCGCGTAGCCGTAGGTGTTTATTCCACCCTTCAACCCGATCGGATCGCTTTCCACATAGCGGCCGGTGGTCGGGTCGTAGTCGCGCCGGCCGTTGTAATCAAAACCGGTTTCCTTGTCGAAATATTGGCCGAGGAAGCGGGGGTTGTAGATCAGGGTGCCGGTCGGGGCGCCGTTGCCGAACGGGTCGTGGTCCCAGCGCCACACCAGGTTGCGGCTCGAATCGGCGATCTGGTGCGGCGCGCCGAGCTGGTCGGCGGCAACGTAGTCGGGGGTCTGGCCGGGGATCAGCACCGCAACCGGCAAAACCTCTTCGGCGCTCGATCCGGGAGCCTGGCCCGGATTTGATCCACGGTCGAGAAGCCACACGGTCTCCTCGATCGCCTTGCCATTGCCGTCATATTCGCCGAGCAGATGGCCTTCCAGGTCGTGGACAAATTCCTGCTTGCCGCCCGCGATTCCCTGGGCGCCATAGCCCGCGCGGCTGACCCGCCGGCCGAGCCCGTCATTCAAGTAGGTGGTGGTGAAGGCGCCGGTCTTGGCTTTGACCAGCCGCTCGCCCGCGTCAAAGGTGTAGCCGAGCACTGTCACCACCCGGTGGTCGAGCGTCGTGCTGCCGTCCTTGTCGTAGGACAAGGTGCGGGTGGCGGCGCCGCTGGTGCCGCCGAGCAGGTTGCTGATGGCGGGCAAGATCGAGGTGATGACCGAGGCGCCCTTATTTTCATTGAGAGTGATGCGGTTGCCGTCGGGGTCGTAGCTGTAGCCCAAGAAGGGGGTGATGGGGTTGGCCAGGTCCGAATACGTGGTCAGCTGGCCCGCCGGGTCATGGACGAAAAGCTTCGGGTTGACATCGGTCTCATCGATCTTGACGATCTGGCTTGCGGCATCGTGGGTCAGGAGCATATTGCCGCTGCTGCCGAGCCCGATGACGGCGAGCCGCTCGTCCTTGTCGTACGTGCGGCCATAGCTGGCGCCGTTCCCCTGGGCCCAGCCGGTGGTCGGGCCGAACGGCAGATAGCCGATGCCGCCGGCCAGTGTCGTCGTCCCCGATTTGAGGCTGCCGACGCGCCCCGCCGGGTCGTAAGAGCGCACAACGGCCGCCCCCGAAGGATAGGTGAGGCTGGCGAGCCGGCCCCCCGAGTCGTAGGTCCTTTTCGTCATAAAGACATGACCGGCGGTCGTCTGCTTCTGGGTCAGCTGCCGTCCGTGCGGCTCGTAGGTCCACGCGGTTTGGCCGCTGGTGTCGATCATCCGGGTCAGATGACCGACACCGTTCGTGCCCTGGTCGTAACCCCAGGTCACGGTCTTGCCGTCGGCATAGGTGGCGGAAATCGGCCGGTTCAGCGCGTCGTGGCTATAGGTGGTCGTCATGCCGCGCGCATCGGTCGAGGTCGCGACATTGCCGGCGGGGTCGAAGGTCTGCATCGTCGTGCCGCTGTCGGGGCTCGCGACCGCGGTTTCTTCGTCGAGCCCGTTCCAGGTGTAGGTCGTCTTCAGCCCGCGCGGGTCGGTCACCGCGGTCAAATGGTCGAGCAAGTCGTAAGTATTTGTGGTGATGCCGCCGTTCGGGTCGGTCGCCTGCACCAATCGGTTCAGCACGTCATAGGCGTAATTCCGGGCATTGGCGAGCGCATCAATCGCCGCGAGGAGATTGCCGTTCGGGTCGTAGCTGTAGCTCGTGGTCTCGCCCACCGCACCGATCGCCTTCGCCACCCGGTTTCCCTGGTCGTAGGCATAGGAGCGCAGCATCTGCACCTCGGCCGCCGCGTCGAGGGACTGGATTTTGGTCAAATTGCTGGCGTCGTCGTATTTGGCCTCGATGCGTTCGCCGAGGGCATCCGCGATGGCGGTCAGACGATGCGCCGCGTCATGCTGGAAGGTCAGATACGACCCGTCCGGCCGCGTCGTCTTGGTCAATTGCCCGGCATGGTCGAAGGCGTTCTTGGTGATCTCGCCGCCGACATCGCGCATCGCGACCTCGCTGCGGAAATTGTATTCGAGCTTGGTCAAGAGCCCGTTCGGGTCGGTAAAGCTCGTCGGCAGCCCGTCCGGGTCGTAGCTGGTGAATTTGCTGACATGGCCGAGCGCGTCGATGACCGTCGCCAACCGGCCCTTTGCCGCGTAGGTGCGGGTCGTGACGTTTCCGTTCGGGTCGGTCGCAGTCAGCGCCTGGCCGGCGCCGTTGTAGCTGTAGGTCCAGCTCCGGGTCAGCGATCCGGCCGCGACCGTTTTTTTCAGCAAATTGCCCATCGCATCATGGCTGAGCGTCGTGGTCCGGCCGGGCTCGACGATCCGGCTCGGCAGGTGAAAGCTCGGGAGCCAGGTCGTCTTGATCGTGCGCGCCAGCGCCGTGCCGGCGGCTTCGGTGCACGAAGTCTGGTCGCCGCGCGCGTCGTGCGTGTAGGTCGTGAGGTTGCCGTCGAAATCGGTCCGGCTCGCGACAAAGCCGGTGGCGCCATAACTAAATGCCGCACCGCCCGCCGCCGGGTAGGGTGCGCCGGTCACGGTCGTCGGCTTGACCACGCCGAACTGCGTCATGAATTTATAGCTGTGGCTATGGCCGTCGCCGTCGGTCACCGATGCGGAGCCGTCGGGATTGTAGGTGACCTTGGTCCGATCCGCGCCGCCGGCATGCTGGCTCGACAGCGCGCGCTCCATCGTGTCGTAAGTCCAGCTGGCAAAGTTGGCGCCGTTCTCGTCGATGATCGCGGTCAGCGCATGCGGAAAGGAAGTGTTGCCGTAGCTGTATTTGCGGACGGTTTTGTCCGGATGGGTGACCGATGTGAGGTCGTCGTTGGTGTCGTAGGTATAGCTATAGACGCCGCCATCGGGTGCGGTCATCTGCGTGACACGGCCTGAAGCATCGTTGGTAAAGCCGAGGACATCGCCGAACGGGCCGGTCACCGTCGTCAGATTGCCGTTCGTGTCGTGGCCGAGAGTGGTGGTGAGGCCGGCGCGGGACGTAATGGAATTGAGCTGCCCCGTGAGCGCATAGGTCTCGGTCGTGTCGTCCGCGGTGACCAGCTGCCAGCCGGTTTGCGTCCCGCCGCTTGGCACCGCCGAAAGCCGGCTGGTGACGTCGGGGTCGGCCTTCCAGGCCCCCGCTTGCAATGTAAAAGTGTCCTGACGCCCGTCCGCGCGCGTCACGGTGACCTGGGTCGACGAGACCGCGTCCAGCTTGCGGTGCCAGGTGCTGAGCCACCCTGTCCCAAATGCCGATTGCGTCGTGTCCCGGCTGTTGTAGTGCCGCGTCAGCGCCAGGCCGGTGACCGGGGCGCCCTGGAAATCGGTCTCGGACAGGAACACGTTCCCGACCGCGGTATTTATCGAATTGCCCGCCAGGGCGTTCGGGCCGGGGTCGGCGGTCCCGCCGCACCCGCACAGGGTCGGGTCGCCGAAATTCTTTGCCAATCCCGGGCTCGGTTGCGCCAGCGCGGATGCGGAGCCGAAGGCGGCAATTGCGACGACGACAGCGGCCGCAGCCCGGCTCGGGATGGACGCCGCCCGCATCCCTGGTTTACGGCGATCGTTTATTTTGTTTGGGACTGCCTTCCGATTTTTGCTCGCCCGCATCGCTGCCCCCTATCGATCGGGCGCGCCCCGGCGGTCGAGGCTGCCGGGCGTGTCCGGTTATGAGCCGGGAACAGAATAGAGCGTCGGTTGCAGCGAATGAAGAATGTTCTCGGCGGATTAGGAAAAATTCTGCCGAACGCACGCCGAACGCGAGCGAATGCTTACGCCAGGCTTTTCGACACCATCTCGTAAGTATTGGGGCTGAGGCCGGGGGTGGCGAGGATGCGGCGGAGCTCGCCTTGCATCAGCGCCTGATGCGGCGGATCGTAGCGGCGCCAGGCGCCGAGCGGCTGGACGAGGCGTGCGGCCAAGGTCGGGTTGTCGGGGTCGAGCGCCAAGACCTCCTCGGCGAGGAACCTATAGCCGGCGCCGGAAGGATCGTGAAAGCGCAACTGGTTGCCCTGGGCAAAGGCGCCGAACAGCGCCCGCGCCCGGTTTGGGTTTTTGCGGGTGAAGGCCGGGTGACGGGTCAGCTCGCGCACCCGCGCAGGGGTCTGCGGCAGGGACGAGCGCGCCTGCAGGCTGAACCATTTGTCGACGACCAGGTCGTCATGCGCCCACAGCGCGTAAAACCGGTCGAGCGCGGCTTCGCGCTCCGGGCGGTCGAGGTCGCCGAGCACGGCGAGCGCAGCCAGGACGTCGGTCATGTTGCGGCCGGCATCGAATTGCGATTTGGCGAGGGTGGCGCCGTGCTCGGGATCGGCGGCGGCGAGGTAATAGAGTGCCGTATTGCGCAAGGCCCGCCGGCCGATCGAGTGCCCGTCGATGCGGTAGGGCCCGGGCTCGGCCAGCCTCTCGTAGGTTGCGGCAAGCTCGGCGGCGAGGGCCTGCCCGATCGCGGCGCGGGCGGCTTCGCGGACGGCGTGGACGGCATCGACATCGGCGATTGCGAGCTGGTCGGCGAGAAACGCCTCGCCGGGCAGGCTCAGCGCCTCGGCGGCGAAAGCCGGGTCGCGGTCGGCATCGGCAAGAGTGCGGGAGAGCGAGACCAACAGGTCGGGATCAAACGGCGCCGTGGGCCTGCCCTGCTGATGTACCGCGATCGCGTCGAGCAAAAGCCGGGTCGCGACTTGCTGGCCCGCCTCCCAGCGGGCAAACGGCTCGGGGTCGTGGATCGCCAGGAATTTGAGCCGGTCGAGCGCGACACCCTGCAATTTTACCGGTGCCGAAAAGCCGCGCAGCAATGACGGCACCGGCGGCTCCGGCAAATCGACAAAGCGGAAATTCTGCCGCGCCTCGGCAACGGTGACGACCCGTGTGCCGGCACGACTTGCAGCCTCGCCGTCGAGGCGGGTCTCCAATTCGCTCCCGTCGGCGCCGAGCAGACCCATCGCCAGCGGGATCGGCATCGGCAGCTTTTCCGGCTGGCCCGGGGTCGGCGGCAGCTTTTGGGCGACGGTCAATTCCCAGCTCTTATCCGCCGCGTCCCAGCTTTCCTCGACCGTGATTTCCGGTGTGCCGGCCTGCTCGTACCATAATTTGAAATGGCCGAGATCGACCCCGCTCGCATCCTGCATCGCCGCGACAAAATCCTCGATTGTCGCGGCGTGGTTGTCGTGCCGCCGGATATAGAGGTCCATGCCGGCGCGGAACCCGTCCTTGCCGAGCAGGGTTTGGATCATCCGGATTACCTCGGCACCCTTGTTGTAGACGGTCGCGGTATAGAAATTGTCAATTCTGAGATAGGTCTGCGGCCGCACCGGATGGGCGAGCGGGCCCGCATCCTCGGGGAACTGCGCCGCACGCAAGGTGCGCACCTCGCCGATGCGCTTGACCGCGCGGCTTCCCTGGTCGGCCGAGAATTCCTGGTCGCGGAACACGGTCAGCCCTTCCTTCAGCGACAATTGGAACCAGTCGCGGCAGGTCACCCGGTCGCCGGTCCAATTATGAAAGTATTCGTGGGCGATGACCAATTCGATGTTCTGGTAGTCGGTGTCGGTCGCGGTTTCGGGCTGAGCCAGCACATAGCGGGTGTTGAAGATGTTGAGGCCCTTGTTCTCCATCGCCCCCATGTTGAAGTCGCTGACTGCGACGATGTTGAACACATCGAGATCGTATTCGAGGCCGAACACCTCTTCGTCCCAGGCCATCGCCTTTTTTAAGGAGGCCATGGCGTGGCCGCATTTGTCCTCGTCGCCGCGGCGCACCCAGATGGCGAGCGCCACGTCCTTGCCCGAACGCGTCGTGAATTGATCACGGACCGGAACGAGGTCGCCGGCGACGAGCGCGAAGAGATAGGAGGGCTTGGGGTGCGGATCGACCCATTTCGCCCAATGCCGGCCATTTTCGCTGGCGCCATTGCCGGCCGGGTTGCCGTTCGACAACAGGATCGGAAACCGCGCCTTGTCGGCGACGATCGTCGTCGAATAGCGCGCCATCACATCGGGCCGGTCGATAAAATAGGTGATGCGGCGAAACCCCTCGGGCTCGCATTGGGTGCAGAAATTGCCGCCCGACATGTAGAGGCCGGAGAGTGCCGTGTTCTTGTCGGGCGCGATGCGGGTCTCGATGTCGAGCGTGAAACTATCGGGGACCCCGCTCAGCACCAGCCCGCCTTCGGGGGTTTGCGTGTAGCGGTTCGCGCCGAGCGGTTCGCCGTCGAGGGCGAGCGAGACCAGCTCGAGCGCCTCGCCATCGAGCCGCAAGGGTGCGGCGCGGTCATCGGCCGCCGGATTGCGCCGGACGCGCAGCCGCGACTTCACCGCGGTCGCGGCATCGACCAGCTCGAAAACGAGATCGACGGTGTCGACCAGAAATTCGGGCGGCCGGTAATCTGCGAGCCTGATGGGTTCGGGCGGCGCGTGATCGAGGACGGTGTCGGGCATCGGTCGCCCCGTGCAGCTTCAAGGGAGCGCCAGCCTATCCTGTGCCCGGCCCGCCGCAAATCCCTCACTGGTCGCGGCGCCCTCGGCAGCCCCGGCCGCAGCGGCGTCGCTGCCTGATCGGTCTGGACAAGGCGGTGCCGCGACGGCGATCCTTGGCTGACCAACGGGATCGTGGAGAAAGAGCATGAATGTGCGCAATTGGCTGGCCGGCGGTCTCGCGGCGCTCTGGCTGGGGGTGATCGCAGCGGGGGCGGCGCAGGCGCAGGCACCAGCACCACCGGTGATGCCGGTGCAGCCTTGGGGGCTGCCGCCGTTGCCGGCCGGGATCGGGCCGGTCGAGAAATTCGCCGATGTCGGCGGCACGCCGCAGGGCAAGTTTCTCGAAGGGGGCGCCTTCGACAAGGACGGCAATCTGTGGTTTGTCGCAATCGGCAGCGGCTGGATTTCGTATCTGACGCCGGACGGCAAGCTCGTCCCGGTGGTCAATTGCAACCCGCCGCCCGAGCTCGGCCAGACCTGCGAGCCGCAGGGCACCCGCTGGCGGGACGGCAAGCTCTACCTGACCTCGCGGCATCGCGGCATTCTGGTTTGGGATCCGCAGAAGAAGCAGCTGACGACGCTCGTCTACACCTATCGCAACCAGCTGTTCAAAGGCCCGAACGATCTCGATTTCGACGCCGAGGGCAATTTGTTCTTTACCGATCCGTGGGGGACCGGGCCGGGGCCGAGCCTCTCCGACCGCACCGGTGCGGTTTATCAGTATTCGCGCGACGGTGTCCTGCGCAGGATCATGGATAGCGGGCTTTTCCCGAACGGGATCGCCGTCTCGCCGGATGACAACACGCTCGCGGTCGGCGACTTCCGGGGCGGGCGCATGTGGTGGGCCGGGTTCGAGACCGGGCCGTCGATGGGCTGCCCGCAATGCGCCAAGGACCCGCTGCACCTAACCTTTGCCGGCGTCAAGGCGGGGACCTATTTCCCCGGCAATGGCGGCCCCGACGGCCTCCACTATGACGTCAAAGGCAATCTGTGGGTGGGGCTTCCCGGTGTCGGCGGCGTGGCCGAGGTCAACCCGCGCGGCCTCATCGTCGGCTTTGTGCCGATCCCGAACGGCGATCCGGCAACGACCAATTTCGCCTTTGGCGGCGAGAACAACCAGCAGCTTTATTTCGAGGGGGCGTCGACCGGCACCTTCTGGCGTTTCAAGGCGCCCTATCCGGGCCTGATCGGCCCCGGCGGGGTGCGCCTGCCGGCGCAGCCTTGAGCGCGGCGGCCTTGAGCGGGGCGGGCGCCGCGCTCGGCCGCGGGGAAGCAAGCGCGGGCCGGGCTCGCCGCGGGTGTCGCCATCGGCAATGCGGCGGCCGGCTTTCGGGGGTATGATCGCACCCCAGCTTGTGCAGGAGCGCGGATGAACAAGGTCTTCCCCGACGCCCGGGCAGCGCTTGCCGGATTGTTGCGCGACGGCATGACGATCATGTCGGGCGGTTTTGGCCTCTGCGGCATCCCGGAGGCGCTGATCGCCGCGATCCGCGATTCGGGCGTTGGCGGGCTCACCGTGATTTCGAACAACGCCGGGATCGACGGCGCCGGGCTCGGCCTGCTGCTCGAAAGCCGGCAGGTCAAGAAGATGGTCGCGTCCTATGTCGGCGAAAACAAATTGTTCGCCGAGCTTTACCTGAAGGGCGAGCTCGATCTCGAATTCAACCCGCAAGGCACGCTGGCCGAGCGGATCCGCGCCGGCGGCGCCGGCATCCCGGCGTTTTTTACCAAGACCGGGGTCGGCACGCTGATCGCCGAGGGCAAGGAGACGCGCGATTTCGACGGTGAACGCTATGTGATGGAAAAGGCGCTCGTCGCCGACCTCGCCGTGATCCACGCCTGGAAAAGCGACGCCGAGGGCAACCTCGTCTATCGCAAGACCGCGCGCAACTTCAACCCGGTGATGGCGACCGCCGGGCGGGTGACGGTCGCCGAGGTCGAAGAATTGGTGGCGGCCGGGGATGTCGAGCCCGACCGCATCCATACTCCCGGTATCTTCGTGCAGCGCATCGTGCATAGGGCCTCGTTCGAAAAGCGGATCGAGCAGCGCACGGTGCGGCGCCGCGGCGAGTAGGAAAAGGAGCTGGCCTGTGCCCTGGACACGCGACGACATGGCGCGGCGCGCCGCCGCCGAGCTCGAAGACGGGTTCTACGTCAATCTCGGCATCGGCATTCCGACGCTCGTTTCAAACTTTATTCCGGAGGGGGTCACGGTCCAGCTGCAGAGCGAGAACGGCATGCTCGGCATGGGCCCGTTCCCGTTCGAGGGCGACGAGGACGCCGACCTGATCAACGCCGGCAAGCAGACGATCACCGAATTGCCGACGACGAGCTATTTTGACAGCGCGCAATCCTTCGGCATGATCCGCGGCGGGCATATCGACCTGTCGATCCTGGGGGCGATGCAGGTCGCGGAGAACGGCGACCTCGCCAACTGGATGATCCCCGGCCGCATGATCAAGGGCATGGGAGGCGCGATGGATCTGGTGGCCGGGGTCAAGCGGGTCATCGTCTTGATGGAGCACACCGCGCGCGGCGAGCCCAAGCTCCTGCACCGCTGCACCCTGCCGCTGACCGGCGCCGGTGTCGTCGATATGGTGATCACCGATCTCGGCGTGTTCACGATCGGCGCGGGCGGCATGATTTTGCGCGAGACGGCGCCGGGCGTATCGCTCGACGAAATCCGGACCAAGACCGGGGCGAGCTTTGCCCTCGAACCCGGTCTCGGCTAGAGCCGGCCGCTCCCGCGGCTAGGGGGCGCCGGGGGACGGCAGGTGTCGACGGGGCAGACGATCGAACGGCCGCGGCCCAAGGGCCCGGCAGCGGCGCCGGGTGTCGCAGCCTCTGCGGCGCGTGGCGGCCGGCCGCCGTCATCGGGCGGGGCGCGCGACCTGCGGCTCGATTTTTTCCGCGGGCTCGCCCTGCTGTTTATTTTTATCGACCATATCCCAGAAAATATCCTCAGCTATTTCACCCTGCAATCGGCACAGTTCTACGATGCCGCCGAGGCATTCATCTTCATCTCCGGCTACACCGCCGCCCTTGTCTACGGCCGCACCATCGCAACGCAAGGAGCGCTTTACGGCACCGCGCAAATTTTGCGCCGGGCCTGGCAGCTTTACGTCGCCCACATCTTTCTGTTTGTGATCTTTATTGCCGAAGTCTCGTACACGGTAATGACCTTTCACAACCCGATGTACAACGACGAGATGCGGGTCGGCGATTTTCTGGGCGAGCCGCACGTCGCCGTGATCCAGATGCTGCTGCTGCAATTTCAGCCGACCTATCTCGACATACTGCCCGTTTATATCGTGCTGCTGGTAACGTTCCCGGTGGTGATCATCGGGCTCAGATGGTCGCCGCTTGTCGTTTTGGTCCCGTCTTTTGCGCTTTATGTGCTGGTCCAGGCGGTCAACCTGTCGGTGCCGGCCTATCCGCCCGGCAGCATCTGGTATTTCAACCCGCTTGCCTGGCAACTCCTGTTCACCACCGGCGCCGCGTTGAGCCTCGGCGTGGTGCCGGCGAGCCTGGCTCGCCGCTCTAGCCGGGTCCTGCTGCCGGTGGCGGCGGCGATCGTTCTCGTCGGCTTTGTCGTCCGCGTCAGCTGGACGATCCACGGGCTCTGGGACCCGTTCCCCGGCCTTTTCCTGCGCGAGCTGTGGCCGGTCAACAAGACCAATCTGTCGCCGATCCGGCTGGTGCCGTTTCTGGCGGCGGTGGCGGTGGTCGCCGCCCTGGTGCCGCCCGGCGCCGCGTTTTTGCGTTCGGCGGCAGCGCGCCCGCTGGTGTTGTGCGGCCGCCAGTCGCTCGAGATCTTTTGCCTCGGCATCCTGTTGTCGGCGCTCGGCCATTTTCTCGTGTCGGAATACGAGGCAGGCGTCGCGGAAAAGCTCGCGATCGATGCGGTGGGCATCGCCGTGATGTACCTTACCGCCAGGACCATCGATTGGTATAAAACCATGGGTAGGGCGCCGCCGCCGGCGATGGCGACGGCAAGCCCCGCCAGGGAGGATGGCCTCGGCCGATGAAGCGGTGTCTGCCGGCGAGCTTGTCGCTGCAATTGATGCTCGCGGCAGTGGCGGGCGCGGCGGCGGCCGAGCCGGCGCTGCCGCCGCCGGCCGCGAGCGCGCCGCCGGCATGCGCGGTCCCGGCCGAGCTGATGGTGGTGGACGGCAAGCTGCCGCATTTGGCGGCGCGGCTGCGGGCCGGCGGCCCGGTCACGATCGTTGCGATCGGCGGCGCCTCGACGGCAGGCTTGGCGGCGGGGTCGCCGGATCTCGCCTATCCGCACCGGCTCCAGGAAACCCTGGTGCGGTGGTACGCGCCGGCGGCGATCACCGTTCTCAACCAAGGGGCGCCGCGGCAATCGGCGCAGCAGATGCTGGACCGGTTTCCCCGGGACGTCTTTGCCCGGCGCCCGGTGCTGGTGATCTGGGAGACCGGCACCACCGACGCCGTGCGCGGCATCGACACCGAGGAATTCGCGGCGGCATTGCAGAGCGGCATCGACGCGATCCAGGCGCATGGCGCCGATGTGATCCTGGTCGACCAGCAGTTTTCGCATCGCACCAGCGCCGTCATCGACTTCGACCGCTATCTGAAGGCGCTCTACCGGGTGGCCGATGTCAACGACTTGTATGTGTTTCCGCGATACGAGATGATGCGCTACTGGAGCGAGCAGAACATGTTCAATTTCGACGGCGTCGCCAAGGACGGCAAGGCAGGTCTTGCCGCCAAGGTCTATGAATGTCTTGGCCATCGGCTGGCCGAAGCGATCCGGACAGCGCTCAAGTGACCCGCGGCACGGCGCTGCGCCGGCTTGCCGCCGCGGCGGTCGGGGCGACAATCGCGAGCGCTGCGGCTTTTGCCGCGGCACCCGACACGGTGTCGAGCTGCGCCGCCTCGGCGGGGCTCGCCACGATCACCGCGGCGCTCGACCGCAGCACCGCCCGCATCGATGAGGGCCGGCCGCTGACGATCGTGGCCATCGGCTCGTCCTCGACCCGTGGCGCCGGCGCCACGAGCCCGGCGATGAGCTATCCGAGCCGCCTTGCGGTCGAGCTCGCCCGGCGACTGCCGGCGATTCGGGTCACCGTCGTCAACCACGGCGTCGGCGGTCAGGACGTGCCCGAGGAGCTCAAGCGCCTCGGCAACGACGTGCTCGCCGCCAACCCCGATCTGGTGATCTGGCAGGTCGGCACCAACGCGGTGCTGCGGCGCGACGATCTGGTGGCCGACCGGCAGCTGATCGGACAGGGCGTGGCGCTGCTCAAGGAGCACGGCATCGATGTCGTGCTGATGGATTTGCAATACGCGCCGCGGGTGCTGGCGCGCCGGGCCTGGCCCGAGATGGAGCAGCTGATCGGCGAGATCGCCGACCGCGAGCAGATCGGCCTCTTCCGCCGCTTTGAGATCATGCGCGACTGGGAGCGCACCGACCGGCTGGCGCCGGCGGCGATGATCGGGCCGGACGGCCTGCATATGACCGATGCCAGCTATTTCTGTCTGGCGCAGCGCCTGGCGGCCGCTTTGACGGCCAATTGGGCGGCTGCCGAGAAGCTGGCCAAGTCGCGGCCGCGGGCAACCGCGGCGGTCGCCCGGCTCGGGCGGGTCGCGCAGCCGCCGGCGACGGCGCCGCGCGAAGGGGCGGCCCGCTAGCGGCGGCGATTGCGCACCCCCTCGGCGGCATCGGCTGCCGAACCGCCGCAACGGCAGCATGGCGGTCGTGAACAGCGACCAAAGCCTGCTGCGGCAGAACGCCGCGGTTCTGTTACACGACGCGCCGCCACTTTGCGGCCCGGTTGGAGCCCCAAACGGCGCACCAACGGTTAACCTACATTTTTATTGGGTTTTCCCCCGCTATTGAATATATAATGAGCAAGGATCGTGTGATGGCCACAAGATGTTGTCCTCTAATCGATGGACGTGGCGCATTCGACGGATTGTTGGGCGGATCGGGCTGGCCGGCTGCCGATGCCCATTGAGACCCGTACTGTTGCCACAATGATTTGGCATAATGCTTGCGACGCTGCCGGGGGGCTGTGCAGCGCAGGCTGGCGGTGGCTCGCTGTGTCGGCCGGCACGTTTCGAGCGAGAGCCTCGGGGGGATGAGGCCGATGGGGCACCCCGCTCGGGGTGAAGGAAACAGGGTTCGGCGAATGATTTTCGGCGGGCGGCGTTCACTCGACTGGGTGACGAGCTACAGCTGACTTCGATGCTGACTTCGATGCTGGCGTCGGTTGAGGTGTGAAATGGCATTTGACGACGGGATCTTCGGAATCTACGCAAGGCTGTACGAGAACCGGCGGGAGGTCGAGTACTCGCTCGAGGAGTATCTCGGCAAGTGCTCCGACGATCCGTCCTATTACGCGGGTGCCGCCGAGCGCATGCTGATCGCGATCGGCGAGCCGGCAATGGTGGACACGAGCCTGGATTCGCGGCTCGGGCGGATCTTTATGAACCGAACCATCAAGGTCTACCCCGAGTTTTCCGAATTCTTCGGCATGGAGGAGACGATCGAGCGGATCGTCGGCTTCTTCCGCCACGCCGCGCAGGGGCTCGAAGAACGCAAACAGATCCTGTATCTCCTGGGCCCGGTCGGCGGCGGCAAATCCTCGCTCGCCGAGCGGCTGAAGCAGCTGATGGAAAAGGAGCCGGTCTATGTGCTGAAGGCCGGCAAGGAAGTGAGCCCGGTGTTCGAAAGCCCGCTTGGCCTGTTCGACCCGGCGACGCTCGGCGTCGAGCTCGAAAAGCGCTACAATATCCCGCTGCGCCGGCTGACCGGCACGATCTCGCCCTGGGCAGTCAAGCGCCTCGATGAGCTGGGTGGCGACATCACCAAATTCACCGTGGTGCGGCTGCAGCCCTCGCGGCTGAAGCAGATCTGCATCGCCAAGACCGAGCCCGGCGACGAGAACAACCAGGACGTGTCGAGCCTCGTCGGCAAGGTCGATATCCGCAAGCTCGAATTCTTCAGCCAGAACGACCCCGACGCCTATTCCTATTCGGGCGGGCTCAACCGCACGACCCAGGGGCTGCTCGAATTCGTCGAGATGTTCAAGGCGCCGATCAAGATGCTGCACCCGCTCTTGACCTCGACGCAGGAGGGCAACTATGTCGGCTCGGAGAATATCGGCGGCATCCCCTATCAGGGGATCGTGCTGGCCCATTCGAACGAAGCCGAATGGCAGACCTTCAAGAACAACAAGAACAACGAGGCGTTCATCGACCGCATCTCGGTGATCAAGGTGCCGTATTGCCTGCGCGGCACCGAAGAGCGCAAGATTTATGAAAAGCTGCTCCAAAACAGCGAATTGGCGAATGCCGCATGCGCGCCGTCGACCTTGGACATCCTGTCGCGCTTCAGCGTGCTGTCACGGCTCAAGGCGCACGAGAACTCAAACCTCTATTCGAAGATGCGGGTCTATGACGGGGAGAGCCTGAAGGACACCGATCCGCGGGCCAAATCGGTGCAGGAATATCGCGACGCCGCGGGAGTCGACGAAGGCATGGACGGCATCTCGACCCGCTTTGCCTTCAAGGTCCTGTCGAGCACCTTCAATTTCGACACGCAGGAGGTCGCCGCCGACCCGGTGCACTTGATGTATGTGCTGGAGCAGGCGATCTGGCGCGAGCAGTTCCCCGACGACACCGAGAAGAAGTATCTGAACTTTATCAAGGCCGAGCTGGCGCCGCGCTATGCCGAGTTTATCGGGCACGAGATCCAGAAGGCCTATCTCGAATCCTACTCGGATTACGGGCAGAACCTGTTCGACCGCTATGTTGCCTATGCCGATGCGTGGATCGAGGATTCCGACTACAAGGATCCCGACACCGGGCAGATGATGAACCGCGAGCTCCTAAACCAGGAGCTGTCCAAGATCGAAAAGCCGGCCGGGATCGCCAACCCAAAGGATTTCCGCAACGAGGTCGTCAAGTTCGCGTTGCGCTCGCGGGCGGGCGATGCCGGGCGCAACCCGTCCTGGACCTCGTACGAGAAGTTGCGCGAGGTGATCGAGCGGCGCATGTTCTCACAGGTCGAGGATCTGCTGCCGGTGATCAGCTTTGGCTCGAAAAAGGATTCGGAGACCGAGAAAAAGCACGCCGACTTCCTCGAGCGCATGGTGGCGCGCGGCTATACCGAACGCCAGGTGCGCCGGCTGGTCGAGTGGTACATGCGGGTGAACAAGGCCGGATAGGCGAGCCGCCGAACCGGTCCGGAGGGATGCGATGAACATCGTCGACCGCCGACCCAACCCAAAGGGCAAGAGCCTCAGCAACCGCCAGCGGTTTCTGACGCGCGCCCGCGCCGAGGTCAAATCGGCGGTGCAGAGCGCCTTGCGCAAGCGCAAGGTCGCCGATGTCGAGCACGGCGAGCAGGTGGCGATCCCGACCCGCGGCATCGTCGAGCCGATGTTTCACCACAGCCGGCGCACCGGCCGCACCGAGCATGTCGTGCCCGGCAACAAGGAATATGTGCGCGGCGACGAAATCCCGCGGCCGCAGGGCGGCGAGGGGCGCGGCGGGTCGCAAGGCAGCCCCGACGGGTCGGGCGAGGACTCCTTCGAGTTTACGCTGTCGAAGGAAGAGTTCCTCGACATGTTTTTCGAGGATCTCGAGCTGCCGGACCTCGTCAAAAAGAGCCTGCGCGAGACCTTCGCGGTCGATCTGCACCGCGCCGGCTATACCGTCAGCGGCACGCCGGCCAATCTCAGCGTGCGCCGGACCATGCGCAACAGCATGGCGCGGCGGATTTCGCTCAGGCGGCCCAAAGCGCGCGATCTCGACGCGTTGCGCCAAGCCATCGAGGAAGCACGCGACAAGCCCGACGAGGAGGAAGTGGCGCGGCTCGAGCGCGAGCTCGAACGCCTCGAATACCGCAGCAAGATCATCCCCTACATCGACCCGGTCGATGTCCGCTACAATCGCTTCGAGCGGGTGCCGCGGCCGAACACCGAGGCAGTGATGTTCTGCCTGATGGACGTATCGGGATCGATGACCGAGGCGATGAAGGATTTGGCCAAGCGGTTCTTTATGCTGCTGCACGTGTTCCTGATCCGCCGCTACCGCCACGTCGATGTCGTCTTCATCCGCCACACCAGCACCGCCGAGGAGGTCGACGAGGAGACGTTCTTCTACAGCCGCGAAACGGGCGGCACGGTGGTCTCGACGGCGCTCGAAAAGATGCTGGAGATCGCCCGCGCGCGCTATTCGACCGACCGCTGGAACATCTATGCGGCGCAAGCCTCGGACGGTGACAATTACGGGGCGGACAGCGGCCGCTGCGTCGCGTTGCTCGGCGACGAGGTGTTGCCGCTCTGCCAATATTTCGCTTATGTCGAGGTCGGCGACGGCATGGGCGGCAGCCTGACGGGCCTCGCGCGGGACAGCGATTTGTGGCGCGCCTACAGCGAGGTGGCGCCGGCAAACCCGCATTTTGCGATGCGCCGCGTCAGCGACCCGTCGCAGATTTTCTCGGTGTTCCACGAATTGTTCGCAAAGGGGGGTGTGCGTGCCTGACATGCAATCCGCACCGGCAGCACGGCTCGATGCGGTGGCGCCGCTGTTCAGCGGCCCCAATTGGGATTACGCGGCGCTGCGCCAGGTGCACGATGCCATCGAGCGCATCGCGCTCGACGAACTCGGGCTCGACGTCTACCCGGTCCAGGTCGAGGTCATCACCTCCGAGCAGATGCTCGACGCCTATGCCTCGGTCGGCCTGCCGCTGATGTACCGGCATTGGAGCTTTGGCAAGCGCTTTGCCTTTCACGAAAATCTCTACCGCAAGGGCCTGCAAGGCCTTGCCTACGAGATCGTGATCAATTCGAACCCGTGCATCTGCTATATCATGGAAGAAAATTCCATGACGATGCAGACATTGGTCATGGCCCATGCCGCGTTCGGCCACAACCACTTCTTCAAGAATAATTATCTGTTCCGGCAGTGGACCGATGCCAACGGGATTCTCGACTATCTGAGCTTTGCGCGCGACTATGTCGCTAAATGCGAAGAGCGCTATGGGGCCGAGGCGGTCGAGCGGGTGCTCGACGCCGCGCATGCGCTGAAGGACCATGGGGTCAACCGCTACGCGCACCGCACCAAGCCGAACCTCGCCGAGGAGCAGCGCCGGGCCGAGGAATGGCGGGCGAATTCGGAGGCGACCTACAACGATCTGTGGCGCACCGTGCCCGGCGCCTCGAAGGAAAAGGAGGATCCCGACGCGGCCGAGGCAAAGCTCGCCGAGATCAAGCGCGAGCTCGGCCTGCCCGAGGAGAACCTGCTCTATTTCATCGAGAAGCGCGCGCCGCGGCTCGACGATTGGCAGCGCGAGCTGGTCCGGATCGTCCGGTTGATCGCCCAGTATTTTTATCCGCAGAAGCAGACCCAGATGATGAACGAAGGCTGCGCCACCTTCGTCCATTACGAGATCATGCGGCGCTTGCACGATAAAGGGCAGATCACCGAAGGCTCGATGCTCGAATTTTTGCACTCGCATTCGAGCGTCGTGTTCCAGCCCGATTTCGACGACCAGCGCTTTAGCGGGCTCAACCCCTATGCGCTCGGCTTTGCGATGATGAGCGACATCCGCCGCATCTGCGAGACGCCGACCGAGGAGGACCAGGCTTGGTTTCCGGCAATCGCCGGCTGTGGCGACGGCTACGGTGTGCTGCGCCATGCTTGGGCGAACTACCGCGACGAGAGCTTTGTGCTGCAATATCTGAGCCCAGCGATGATCCGGCGCTTCCGGCTGTTCCATGTGTCGGACGACAGCGCCAAGCCGGCATTGCGGGTCGAGGCGATCCACGACGACGTCGGCTATCGCAAGATCCGCAGCGCCTTGTCGCGGCAATACGACCTGTCGCGGCGCGAGCCGGACATCCAGGTCGTCGATGTCGATTTGCGCGGCGACCGCTGCCTCATTCTTGCGCATTCTGCCCATAACGGCGTCTTGCTCGCGGAAAAGAGCTGCCGCGCAGTGTTGCGCCATGCAGCGCTGCTGTGGGGCTATTCGGTCAAGCTCCTCGAAATCGACGCGGCGACCGACAAGACGCTGAAGACCTACGAGGCGGCACCTCCGGGCTAAAGACCGGGCTAAAGACCGGGCTAAAAACCCCTGCGCGGTCGGATGGACCGCCGATGATCGTTCTCGGGATCGAGACGAGCTGCGACGAGACGGCGGCGGCCCTGGTCGGCGACGGGCCGTCCGGCCCGTGCATCCGGTCGAGCCTCGTCTATTCCCAATTGGCCGAGCATCGACCGTTTGGCGGGGTCGTGCCCGAGATCGCGGCCCGTGCGCATCTCGAATGCCTCGACGGTCTGATCGGGCGCGCCCTTGCCGAGGCCGGGCTCGGGCTCGGCGAGATCGATGCGGTGGCAGCCTCGGCCGGCCCCGGCCTGATCGGCGGGCTGATTGTCGGCACGATGATGGCAAAGGGGATCGCCTGGGCCGCCGCAAAGCCGTTTTTGGCGGTCAACCATCTCGAAGGCCACGCGCTTTCGGTGCGTCTGACCAGCGCTGTGGCCTTTCCCTACCTGCTGCTGCTGGTCTCGGGCGGGCACTGCCAGCTGTTGTGCTGCGCCGGGGTCGGCCGCTACCGGCGGCTCGGCACGACGCTCGACGACGCCGCCGGCGAAGCCTTCGACAAGGCAGCCAAGCTGATCGGTCTCGGCTTTCCCGGCGGCCCCGCGATCGAACGGGCCGCGCTGGATGGCGACGAGCACCGGTTTGCGCTGCCCCGCCCGCTCGTTGGCCGTCCCGGCTGCGATTTTTCGTTTTCCGGGTTGAAGACCGCGGTGCGCCGTATTGCCGAGGACCTCGAGCCGCTCGGCCCGCGCGAGCAAGCCGACCTTGCCGCCTCGGTCGAGCTGGCGATTTGCGAGGCGCTTTGCGACCGCACCGGGCACGCCATCGCCTGGTTTCGCAAAACCCATCCCGAGGGGCGGACCCTCGTCGCCGCCGGCGGGGTCGCCGCCAATTCCCGCTTGCGCCGCAGGCTTGCGGGGCTTGCTGCCGAGGCCGGCCTCGATTTTGTCGTGCCGCCGGTCGCGCTCTGCACCGACAATGCGGCGATGATCGCTTGGGCCGGGGTCGAGCGGCTGCGGCTCGGGCTCATCGACGGGCTCGATGCCGCGCCCCGCCCGCGCTGGCCGCTCGACCCCACCGCATCGCCGCGGCCCGGCGCCGGTGTGAAGGCATGAAGCGCCTGGCGATCCTCGGCGGCGGCGCCTGGGGGACCGCGCTTGCGATCGTCGCCCGGCGCGCCGGCTCCGTTCCGGTGATCTGGGCGCGCGATCCCGCGGTCGCCGCCGCGATCAACGAGCAGCACGAAAACCCGGCATATCTGCCGGAGATCCCGCTCGATCCGGAGATCGGCGCGACCAGCGACCTCGTTGCGGCAGCGGCCGAGGCAGAGGCGGTTTTGCTCGCCGTGCCGGCGCAATCGCTGCGCGGCGTGCTGACCGCGCTGCGGGCGCATGTGCCGGCTGGGATGCCGCTGTTGCATTGCGCCAAGGGCATCGAGGCGGGGACGCTGGCGACGGTGTCGGAAATCGGCGGCGAAATCCTGCCGGCGGCGCCCTTTGCGGTGCTGTCGGGCCCGAGCTTTGGCAGCGAGGTCGCGCGCGGCCTGCCGGCGGCGGTTACGATCGCCAGCCATCAAGCGGCGCTCGCGCGCGCTTTCACCGCGGCCCTCGCCAACGACCGGTTTCGACCGTATCTGTCGGACGACCCGCTGGGCGCGCAGATCGGCGGGGCGGTCAAGAACGTGCTGGCGATCGGTTGCGGCATGATCTTGGGCCGCGGCTTTGGCGACAACGCGCGCGCCGCCTTGATCACCCGCGGGCTCGCCGAGATGAGCCGGCTGGGGCTCGCCAAGGGCGGCCGCGCCGAGACCTTTGCCGGGCTCTCCGGGATCGGCGATCTGGTGCTGACCTGCAGCGCCGTCCAGTCGCGCAACTATGCGCTGGGCTTGGCGCTCGGCCGGGGCGCCACGCTCAGCGAGGCGCTGCGGGCGCGCCACACGACGGTCGAAGGGGTCGCGACCGCCGCCGCGGTGGTCGGGCTGGCGGGCCGGCTGGGGGTCGAAATGCCGATCAGCGAGGCGGTCGATACCGTGCTCCACCGCGGCGTCTCGATCGAGGCGATGGCCGACCGGCTGCTGCGCCGCCCCCATCGCGCCGAATAGAGGGAATCCCGCCGAATAGGAGCCATCGCGGAAAACACTTTTCCGCACCGGCGGAAAGCCAATATCATCGGATGGCGAGCGACGTCACCGGCTCGGGTCGATATGAGAGACAACGGCAAGCGCGGCGAGGAGGGCCCTGGCACCGGCGTCGTCGTCAAGACGAAGCCGAAGACCAAGAAGCCATCCATGTACAAGGTGCTTATGTTGAACGACGATTACACGCCAATGGAGTTCGTCGTCCACATCCTCGAGCGGTTCTTCAACAAGAGCCGGCAGGAGGCGACCCGCATCATGCTGCATGTGCATCGCCGCGGGGTCGGGCTGTGCGGCGTTTATACCTACGAAGTGGCGGAGACCAAGGTGACCCAGGTCATGGACTTTGCCCGGCAGCACCAGCATCCGCTGCAATGCACGTTGGAAAAGGATTAGCCGGCGGCGTGTTCGAGGCCGGAAGGAAGGAAGGGCGAGTGTGCTGTCACGCAATCTCGAAAAGTCGCTGCATCGGGCGCTGACCTACGCCAACGAACGCCGGCACGAATACGCCACGCTCGAGCACCTGCTGCTGGCCTTGACCGAAGACCAGGATTCGGTGGCGGTGCTGCGCGCGTGCAGCGTCGATGTCGACCGGTTGCGCCGCGAGGTGCTGAACTATGTCGACAACGAGCTCGCCAACCTGGTCGCCGTGCACAAGGACGACGCAAAGCCGACCGCGAGCTTTCAACGGGTCTTGCAGCGCGCCGCGATCCACGTCCAATCCTCGGGCCGCGAGGAGGTGACCGGCGCCAATGTCCTGGTCGCGATGTTCGCCGAGCGCGAAAGCCACGCGGTCTATTTTCTGCAAGAGCAGGACATGACCCGGTTCGACGCGGTCAACTACATCTCGCACGGGATCGCCAAGGCGCCCGGCCGCTCCGAGACGCGCCGCGTGCAGGGTGCGGAGGACGAGGAGCGCGGCGACAAGTCGCAAAAGCGCAGCCACGACGCGCTCGACGCCTACTGCGTCAACCTCAACAAAAAAGCCAAGAGCGGCAAGATCGACCCGCTGATCGGCCGCGAGGCCGAGGTCGACCGCACGATCCAGATCCTGTGCCGGCGGTCCAAGAACAACCCGCTCTACGTCGGCGATCCCGGGGTCGGCAAGACCGCGATCGCCGAGGGGCTGGCGCGCCGCATCGTCCAGCGCGAGGTCCCCGAAGTCTTGACGAACGCCACGATCTACGCGCTCGACATGGGGGCGTTGCTCGCCGGCACCCGCTATCGCGGCGATTTCGAGGAACGGCTAAAGGCGGTGCTGTCCGAGCTCGAGGCGCAGCCCGGCACGATCCTGTTTATCGACGAGATCCATACCGTGATCGGCGCCGGGGCGACGAGCGGCGGGGCGATGGACGCCTCGAACTTGCTCAAGCCGGCGCTTGCCGGCGGGGTCATCCGCTGTATCGGCTCGACCACCTATAAGGAATACCGCAACTATTTCGAGAAGGACCGGGCGCTGGTTCGCCGCTTTCAGAAAATCGACGTCAACGAGCCGACGGTCGAGGATGCGGTCAAGATCCTGCGCGGGCTGAAGCCCTATTACGAGCGGCACCACAAGGTCCGCTACACGGCCGAAGCGTTGCGCGCCGCGGTCGAGCTGTCGCACCGCTATATCGGCGACCGCAAATTGCCCGACAAGGCGATTGATGTCATCGACGAGACCGGGGCGGCGCAGATGCTGGTTCCCGAAAACCGCCGGCGCAAGACGATCACCGCGCGCGAGGTCGAGGCGGTGATCGCGACGATGGCGCGGATCCCGCCCAAGAGCGTTTCGACCGACGACCGCGAAGTGCTGAAAAACCTCGATCGCGACCTGAAAACGATGGTGTTCGGGCAGGACAGCGCGATCGAGGCGCTGGTGTCGGCGATCAAGCTCGCCCGCGCCGGGCTGCGCGAGCCGGAAAAGCCGATCGGCTCCTATCTGTTCTCCGGCCCGACCGGGGTCGGCAAGACCGAGGTCGCGCGCCAGCTCGCCCGCACCCTCGGCATCGAGATCACCCGCTTCGACATGTCCGAATACATGGAGCGGCATACGGTGTCGCGGCTGATCGGCGCGCCGCCGGGCTATGTCGGGTTTGACCAGGGTGGGCTCCTGACCGATGCGATCGACCAGCACCCGCATTCGGTGCTGCTGCTCGACGAGATCGAGAAGGCGCATCCGGACCTGTTCAACATCCTCTTGCAGGTCATGGATTACGGGAAATTGACCGACCACAACGGCAAGAACGTCGATTTCCGCAACGTGATCCTGATCATGACGACAAATGCCGGTGCCGCCGAATTGGCCAGGCAGGCGATCGGCTTTGGCAGCGGCATCCGCACCGGCCATGACGAGGAAGCGATCACCCGGATGTTCACGCCGGAGTTCCGCAACCGGCTCGACGCGACGATCTCGTTCGCGCCGCTGTCGCCGGAAACGATCGGCCGCGTCGTCGACAAATTCGTCTTGCAGCTCGAAGAGCAGCTCGCCGACCGCAACGTCACGATCGAGCTCGACCCCGAGGCCCGCGATTGGCTCGCCAGGAAGGGCTACGATCCGCTGTTCGGCGCCCGCCCGCTTGCCCGCGTGATCCAGGAGCACATCAAAAAGCCGCTGGCCGAGGAATTGCTGTTTGGGCACCTCGCCAAAGGCGGCACCGTGCGGGTCACCAAGAAGGCGGACGAGGACGCGCTCGGCTTTGCCTATGAGGAAGGCCCGGCCGCCCCCGCGCGCCCCAAGGAGCCGGCATTCGTCGAATAGCGGCAGAGGTCAATAGCTTCAGGCGGCAGGCGGCAATAGCGGCAGGCGGCCTTTCGGCGACCCGCGGCTCGCTGGCGCGGCGGGGAATCGCACCGCCCGCCGGCATCAGATGATGTTGCGTTCGCGAAAAGCTTCGATCTGGGCCGGGGTGTAGCCGAGCCCGGCGAGGAGGGTGTCGTTGTCGGCGCCGAGCTTTGGCGCGACACCGATTTGCGCCGGCGTTTCCGAGAAATGCCAGGGCGAGCCGTGCACCTTGAGCCGCCTGCCGTGCTCGGGATAGTCGATCTCGGTGACGTAGCCGTTCGCCACCACGTCCGGGTCGTTCGAGGCTTCGAGCAGCGTGTTGATCGGCGCCGAGACGATGTCGGCCGCGCGCAGCCGCTCCACCCAATCCTCGCGCGGGCCGGTGGCGAAGAGATCGTCCAGCATGCGCAGCAAGGCCGCGCGCTGCTGGTCGGAGGACACGATCACACCGAGATCGCCAAAGCCCGCCTCCTCGAGCCTCTGGTAGAAGCCGAGCGCGGTCATCGCGTCACGCCATTTGCGGCCGCCGTTCAGCTGGAGCACCAGGGGCTTGCCGTCGCGGTCGTTGAAGCTGGCGCTGAGGCCGGGGCGCTGCGGCGTGCCGGTGACGCGCGCCTGGCCGGTCACCGGATCGCGGTTGCGCCACATCGCCGTCGTCAGGGTCCAGCCCATCAGGCGGACCTGGCCACCGAGCAGCGAGCAATCGACCTTTTGGCCGATCCCGGTGGCGCGCGCATGGGTCAGGGCGGCGAGCGCCCCGCCAAAGGCGAGGATTGCGCAGGTTTCGTCGGCGACCGAGACGACGCCGGTCCGCAAAGGCTGGCCCGGCGTCGAATAGGCTTGCGTGATGCCGCCCAGCGCTTGCGCCATCGAGTCGGTGCCGGGCAGATGCGCGTTCGGCCCCTTTGGCCCATAGCCAGACACCGAGACGTAGACCAGCTTTGGGTTGACCCGCCGCAATTCCTCGTAGCCGAAGCCGTTTTTCTCGGCCGCCCCCGGCCGGAAGTTCTGGCCGAAGATGTCCGCCTTCGCGACCAGCCGGCGCAGGATATCGCGGCCCTCCTCGGTTTTGAGGTTCAAGGTGAGGCTCTTCACGCCGCGGTTGTTGGTCTCGAAATAGGTGCTGGGGAAGCCCGGCATCACGGTCGAGCCGCGCGAATTGTCGCCGATTTCCGGCACCTCGATCTTGACCACCTCAGCGCCGAGATCGGCCATCAGCATGTAAGGCACGGTGCCGGCCTGCGCGGTCGAGCAAGCGACGACCTTGACACCCTGAAGCGGGCCATGCGGCTCAGCCATGTCGAAGAACCTCCCGGCGCCAGCGGCGAATGGCGAAACTATACCCGGTTTTGGATCAGGAGGCCCGATTTGGCGAAACTTGCCGCCCGATGGACCCACCCCTATAGTGCCGGCCTATGCAGGGAGCCGCTGGCGAGATCGCGTTTCGGCCCCGCCATCTGCTCGGCATCGAGGGCCTGTCGCCGGAAGAGATCGAGGGGTTTCTCGATCTCGCCGACGGCTATGTCGAGCTGAGCCGGCAGGCCGACAAAAAACGCGCGCTGTTACGCGGGCGCACGGTCATCAACTGCTTTTTCGAGAACTCGACCCGCACCCGCACCTCGTTTGAGGTCGCCGGCAAAAGGCTCGGCGCCGATGTGATCAACATGGCGGTGGCGGTGAGCTCGATGGTCAAGGGCGAGACCCTGATCGACACGGCGATGACGCTCAACGCGATGCACCCCGATGTGCTGGTCGTGCGCCATCCCGAATCGGGGGCGGTGCAGCTCCTTTCGGAAAAGGTCGATTGCGCTGTCGTCAATGCCGGCGACGGCAGCCACGAGCACCCGACCCAGGCGCTGCTCGATGCGCTGACGATCCGCCGGCGCAAGGGCCGGCTCGGCGGCCTCATCGTGGCGATCTGCGGCGATGTGCTGCACAGCCGCGTCGCACGCTCGAACATTGCGCTCTTGAACACGATGGGGGCGCGGGTGCGGGTCGTGGCGCCGCGCACCTTGCTCCCGGCCGAAATCGAGCGGCTCGGGGTCGAGGTGTTCCACGACATGAATGCCGGGCTCGCCGGGGTCGATATCGTGATGATGCTGCGGCTGCAGAACGAGCGGATGCACGGCTCGTTTGTACCGTCGACGCGCGAATACTTCCATTTCTTCGGGCTCGACTACGACAAGTTGCGCGCAGCCAAGCCCGATGCGCTGATCATGCACCCGGGCCCGATGAACCGCGGCGTCGAGATCGGCAGCGAAATCGCCGACGACATCGACCGCAGCCTGATCCGCCACCAGGTCGAGATGGGCGTGGCGGTGCGCATGGCCTGCCTCGAAGCCCTGACCCGCGACCTCGGCAACGGCCCGCCCTTGCAGTGACCGCCGCTCGTCTATATTCCGTATTAGATTATAGACCCGCAGGCGAGAGCATGGCGTTGAGCCTCAAGGACAAGGAGACCGATCGCCTCGCCCGCGAGGTCGCCGCGGTCACCGGCGAGACGTTGACAGAGGCGATTCGAAAGGCGCTCGTCGAGCGGCTGGAGCGCGAGCGGTTGCGCCGCGGCGAAACCACCCGGCTGGCCGAGCGGCTGATGCAGCTCGGCCGAGAGTGTGCGGCCCTTCCCGATTACGACACACGCAGCCCGGACGAGATCGTCGGCTATGACGAAACCGGCATGTGGCGCTGATGGTAATCGACACCTCGGCGATTGTTGCTATCCTGTTCGACGAGCCTGACCAGCAGCGCTATGGTGAGGCCATCCAAGCCGCGACGGTTCGGCTCGTCTCAGCGGTGACGCGGGTCGAGCTCGCCTTTGTGATCGAGGGCCGCAAACGCGAAGCCGGGCGTGAGCGCCTGGAGCGGTTTTTTCAGCTGATCGGCGCCGAAATCGCTGCGGTCACGCCGCAACAGGCCGAGATCGCGGTTGATGCATTTCGCCGCTTCGGCCGAGGCCGCCACCGGGCCAGGCTGAATATCGGCGACTGCTTCTCCTACGCGCTAGCGATAGCGACGGACGACACGCTGCTCTTCAAGGGCAACGATTTCAGCCATACCGATATCCGCCCGGCGTTGCCGTGAACCGTCTGCTGATCCGCCGCGCCCGGCTCATCGACCCCGCAAGCGGGCTCGACGGGACCGGCGATTTGCTGATCGAGGACGATCGCATCGCCGCGGTCGGCGGGATGCTCGACGCGCCGGATGCCGAATGTGTCGCCGCCGACGGGCTGTGCCTGATGCCGGGGCTCGTCGATATGCGCGTGCAATTGCGCGAGCCCGGCGCCGAGCACATGGAATCGATCGAGAGCGGCGGGCGGGCGGCAGCTGCGGGCGGCGTCACGACGATGGTGGCGCTCCCCAACACCGAGCCGCCGGTCGACGATGTCTCCGTCGTCGAGTTCCTCGCCCGCCGGGCGCGCGAGGCCAGGCTCGCCAAAATCCACACCTATGCTGCGGCGACGAAGGGGCTCGCCGGGCGCCATTTGACCGAAATGGGCCTCTTGGCGGCGAACGGCGCGCTCGGCTTCACCGACGGGGTCAAGGCGGTCGCCGATGCGCTGGTCATGCGCCGGGTGCTCTCCTATGCCCGCAGCTTCGACCTCCTGGTGCTGCAGCATCCCGAGGAGCCGAGCCTCGGGGGCGCAGGCGAGGTCAACGAAGGCGAGACCGCGACCCGGCTCGGGCTCGCCGCGATCCCGGCCGCGGCCGAGGTCATCATGATCGAGCGCGACCTGCGCCTCGTCGAGCTGACCGGCGCGCGCTATCACGCCGCGCATCTTTCGACCGCGGCCGCGGTCGAGGCGATCCGCCGGGCGAAGGCGCAAGGCCTGCCGGTGACCTGCGACACCGCGCCGCCCTATTTCGCGCTCAATGAAACCGCGATCGGCGACTACCGCACCTTTGCCAAATTGTCACCGCCCTTGCGCAGCGAATGGGACCGCCGCGCGGTTGTCGAGGGGATCGCGCGACGGCACGATCGACGCGATCGCCAGCGACCACGCGCCCTGGGACCAGGATTCGAAACGGCTGCCGTTCAGCTCCGCCGCGTACGGGATCGTCGGGCTCGAAACCCTGCTGCCATTGTCGCTCGAGCTCTACCACAACCGTCATCTGAGCCTGCTCGACCTGGCCGCCCGGCTGACCTGGAACCCGGCGCGGATCCTGCGCCTGCCGGTCGGGCGCTTGGCGAAAGGGGCGCCGGCCGATCTCGTCTTGCTCGACCCCGACCGGGCTTGGCAAATCTGCACCGACGCGTTTCGCTCAAAATCGAAAAACGCGCCATTCGACGGCCGCCCGGTCAAGGGCTGCGTGCTGCGCACGATTGTCGACGGGCGCACGATCTTTCAGCGCGAGGATTAGATCATGCGGATCAGCCTCCCGCTCGCCCCCGGATTCCCCCTCGCCCCCCATCGGGGGGAGAGGATCGGGGTGAGGGGGGAGCCGGCCGCAAGCTCCGAGAAAGCCCCCCTCACCCTTCCCTCTCCCCCCAGGTGGGGGCGAGGGGTTCAGAGCGGCAAATCGCGATGATCGTGCTCGCCGCGGTCATCGGCTATCTGCTCGGGTCGATCCCGTTTGGGCTGGTGCTGAGCCGGCTCGCCGGTTATGGCGATATCCGCCGGGTCGGCTCGGGCAATATTGGTGCCACCAATGTGCTGCGCGCCGGCGGCAAGGGGCTTGCCGCGCTGACCTTGGCGCTCGACCTGGCAAAGGGTGCCGCGGCGGTCGTGATCGGCCGCCGCTGGGGGGCGGACGCGGCGCTGGCGGCAGCACTATGCGCGGTAATCGGCCATATGTTTCCGGTCTGGCTCGGTTTTCGCGGCGGCAAGGGGGTGGCGACAGCGTTTGGCGCGCTGATTGTCGTCGCCTGGCCGGTGGCGCTGGCGGCGGCGCTGGTTTGGCTGGTGGTGGCGCTGGCGTCGCATTATGCCTCGCTCGCGGCACTCATCGCCGCGATTGCCGCGACGGTCTTTGCCGTGCTGACCGCCGATCGCGCGGTGGCGCTGGCGGTCGCCGTCATCGCCTTGCTTGTCATCCTGCGCCACCATGCCAATATCCGCCGCCTGATCGCCGGCAGCGAAAGCCGGATCTCGTTGAAGAAGAGCTGACATCGCCCTCTCCGCCCGCGAGCTCGACCCCGAACAGCGCCTCGACTGGCTGCGGCTCTGCCGTACCGAGACCATCGGTCCGATCAGCTTTTACGCGATGCTGCGCCGGTTCGGCTCGGCGCGGGCGGCGCTCGAGGTGCTGCCACGCCTGGCCCGCCGCGGCGAGCACAGCAAAGCCGTCACCGCGATGACCAGGGCAGCCGCCGAGGCTGAGCTGACCGCACTACACCGGGCCGGCGCGTGTCTTTTGTGCTGGGGCGAGCCGTCCTATCCGAGCGCGCTCGCCGCCGTCGAGGATGCGCCGCCGGTCTTGACCGTGCTCGGCGAGACGGCACTCTTGGGGCACCCGATAATGGCTGTGGTCGGCGCGCGCAACGCGTCGGCGAACGGCCGGCGTTTCGCCCGCGAATTGGCCGCGGGGCTGGGCGAGGGCGGTTTGGTCGTAGCGTCGGGGCTGGCGCGCGGCATCGACGCCGCGGCTCATTTGGGCGCGATCGAAACCGGCACGGTCGCGGTCGTCGCCGGCGGCGCCGATATCGTCTATCCCGAGGAGAACCGCGGGCTGTATGACATTATCTGCCGGCAAGGCGTGGTCGTCGCCGAATTGCCGCTCGGCAGCGAGCCGCAGGCGCGCCATTTCCCGCGGCGCAACCGCATCATTTCAGGCATGGCGCTGGGGGTGGTCGTGGTCGAGGCGGCGGCGCGCTCGGGCTCGCTGATCACGGCGCGCTATGCGCTGGAGCAGGGGCGCGAGGTGTTTGCGGTGCCGGGCTCGCCGCTCGATCCGCGCTGCCGCGGGGCGAACGACCTGATCCGGAACGGCGCGGTCTTGACCGAAAGCGCGGCCGACGTGCTCTCGCAGCTCGGCCCGCTATTGCAGGGCAAGCCGCCGCCGCCCCGGCCGACAGCGCCGGTCGCGAGCACCGCCGTGATTGGCTGGCCGCCGACGGGCGCCGCCGAGCCGGCGGCCGGCGAGGCCGGCCTCGAGCTGGTCCTCGAACGGCTCGGCCCGACCCCGGTCGCGGTTGACGAGCTGGTGCGCCAATGCCACTTGTCGGCGGCGGCCGTCGCCACGCTCCTCCTCGAGCTCGAGCTTTCCGGCCGGGTCGAGCGGCACCCCGGCAATCTCGTTTCCACGCGGTGAACCCCTCCGCCTGCCAGTCGCAACCCAATCGAACAGGCTCATGAAAGTCGTCGTCGTCGAATTGCCGGCAAAGGCGAAAACAATCAACAAATATCTCGGCGACGATTACAAAGTCATCGCCAGCTATGGCCATATCCGCGATTTGCCGGCAAAGGACGGATCGGTCCGCCCCGACGACGATTTTGCGATGTTGTGGGAGGTCGACGGCAAAGCGGAAAAGCACATGAAGGCGATCGCCGAGGCGGTGCGCGGCGCCGAGCGCCTGTTTCTCGCCACCGACCCCGACCGCGAGGGCGAGGCGATCTCGTGGCATGTCCGCGAGGTGCTGAACGCCCGCCGCGTGCTAAAGGGCCTCGACGTCAAGCGCGTCGTTTTCAACGAGGTGACCAAGGACGCGGTGGTTGCGGCGTTTGGCCGGCCGCGCGAGATCGACCTCGAGCTGGTCGACGCCTATCTGGCGCGGCGCGCGCTCGATTACCTGGTCGGCTTCACCTTGTCGCCGGTGCTGTGGCGCAAATTGCCGGGAAGCCGCTCGGCGGGCCGCGTTCAGTCGGTGGCCTTGCGGCTCGTGTGCGAGCGCGAAGCCGAGGTCGAGAGCTTCAAGCCGCGCGAATACTGGACGGTCGAGGTCACCTTCACCACTGCTGCCGGGCAGGGCTTTACCGCGCGGCTGACCCATCTCGACGGCAAGCGGCTCGACCGCTTCGATCTCGACAGCGAGGCGAAGGCGCGCGCGGCGGCCGATGCGATCTTGCGCGCCGCGGGCTTTAGCGTCGCCTCGGTCGAACGCCGCGAGGTCCGCCGCAACCCGTTCCCGCCGTTCACCACCTCGACCCTGCAGCAGGAAGCCTCGCGCAAGCTCGGCCTCGGCGCCAGCCGCACGATGCGGATCGCCCAGCGGCTCTATGAGGGGATCGATCTCGGCGGCGAGACCGTGGGCCTCATCACCTATATGCGCACCGACGGGGTGTCGATTTCGGGCGAGGCGATCACCGCGGCGCGGCGGCTGATCGGCAGCGAGTTCGGCGCGCGCTATGTGCCGCAGGCGCCGCGGCAGTACCGCAGCCCGGCCAAAAACGCGCAGGAGGCGCACGAGGCGATCCGGCCGACCGATCTCGGGCGCAAGCCGGCGGCGGTCGCGGCACATCTCGACCGCGACCAGGCGCGGCTCTACGAGCTCGTTTGGAAGCGCACGGTGGCGAGCCAGATGGCCTCGGCGCTGTTGGAGCAGGTCGCTGTCGATATCACCGACCCGAGCGGAGGGCTGCGGCTGCGCGCAAACGGCTCGGTCGTTGTCTTCGACGGGTTTCTCGCGCTTTATCAGGAAGACCGCGACGACGAGCCATCCGCGCAGGGCGCCCCAACGGGCGCCGGCGACGAGGAAGGCGAAGGCGGCCGGCTGCCGGCGATGCGCGAGCGCGAACGGCTCGACCGCGGCGCGGTCGTGCCGAGCCAGCATTTCACCCAGCCGCCGCCGCGCTACACCGAGGCGAGCCTCGTCAAAAAGCTCGAAGAGCTGGGGATCGGCCGGCCCTCGACCTATGCCTCGATCTTGCAGGTATTGCAGGACCGCTCTTACGTGCGGCTGGAAAAGCGGCGCTTTGTGCCGGAAGACCGCGGCCGCCTCGTCACCGCATTTCTGACCAGCTTTTTCGAGCGCTATATCGAATACAATTTTACCGCCGACCTCGAAAACCAGCTCGACGACGTGTCGGGCGGCCGCACCGATTGGAAGGAGGTGCTGCGCAATTTCTGGCGGGATTTTTCGACCGCGATCGACGGCACCAAGGATTTGACGATCAGCCAGGTGTTGACCGCGCTCGACGCCGATCTCGGCCGTCATTTCTTTCCCGAAACCGGCTCGGGCAGCGACCCGCGGCTGTGCCCGGTTTGCAGCGCCGGCCGGCTCAGCCTCAAGCTCGGCAAGTTCGGCGCCTTTATCGGCTGCTCGAACTACCCGAGCTGCCGCTATACGAGGCCGCTGGCGATCGAGGGCGAGAAGGAGGACGCGACCGCCGACACCCCGCTCGGCACCGACCCGGCGAGCGGGCTCGCGGTCACGCTGCGCAAGGGGCCGTTCGGTCATTATGTGCAGCTCGGCGCGGCCGGCGGCGACGCCAAGCCAAAGCGGGTGGCGGTGCCGCGCGGGCTGGCGCCGGCCGATATCGATCTCGACACGGCCCTGAGGCTGCTCGCCCTGCCGCGCGAGCTCGGCACGCACCCCGAGACCGGCGCGCCGATTGTCGCCGGCATCGGCCGGTTCGGCCCGTATATCAAGCATGGCGCGAGCTACAAATCGCTCGGCGCCGAGGATGATGTGCTGACCATCGGGTTGAACCGCGCCGTTGTCGTGCTGGCCGAGCCGTCGGCCGAGCGGCGGGGCGCGCCGACACCGTTGCGCGAGCTCGGCGCTCACCCGGAGGGTGGGGTTGTCGCATTGTTCAAGGGGCGTTACGGCCCCTATGTCAGCCATGACGGCGTCTTCGCCTCGCTGCCGCGCAATGCCGACCCGGAGACGTTCACCCTGGCGGAAGCGCTGCCGCTGCTCGCCGCGCAACGCGCAAAGGGCAAAGGCCGGCGGCGCAAGACCGCGACGGCCCGCCCCAAGGCCGCGGCGCGGCGAAGCGCTGCCCCGGCAGCGGCGGCGACAACAAAACGGGCGGCGGCCCGCCCGAAGACCGCGGCACGGCGAAGCGCTGCTCCGGCAGCATCGGCGACAACAAAACGGGCGGCGGCGAAGAAGAAGACTGGATCGCCAAAGAAGGCTGCTTCCGCGCGCCCGGCCAAGAAGCCGCGGGCTCGACCCGGCGCATGATCGGCCCGGTCCGCCGCGGGCGGGACCGCACCCGGCGGCCGGACCCGGGATCGCCCGAGCTCACGGTCATCGAGCGCTGCGGCAGCGACGAGGACGGCGTCCCATTGGCCCGGCCGTTGGCATGGCCGCTGCCCGGCCCGCCACCAGTGGTGCGCATTGTCGATAGCGGGCGCGAGGAGGCATTGCCGGTCGGCGGGCGATATGCGGCGCGGCTGACCACGCTCGAAAGCGGCGAGATCGAAGCGCGGGTCATTCGCCGCATCGACCCGGCGAGCGAGCGGGTCGCCGGCGTGTTCCACCGCATCTCAGGCGGCGGCGGGCGGGTGGTTCCGGCCGACCGGCGCTCGGAAGCCGAATATCGGGTGGCCGACAGCGACAGCGGCGCGGCCGAGGACGGCGAGCTGGTGGTCGCCGAAGCGCTGGCTTCCGCCCGTCTCGGGCCGCCGCGCGCGCGCGTTGTCGAGCGGCTCGGCCCGGTCTCGGGGCCGGGGGCGATCAGCCGCCTCGCGATCGCGAGCTTTGATATTCCGACCATGTTTCCCGGCACCGCACTCGCCGAGGCCGCGGCGGCAGCACCGCCCGATCGCGCCGGGCGCGACGATCTGCGCGCCGTGCCGCTGGTCACGATCGATGGCGCGGATGCGCGCGATTTCGACGACGCGGTCTGGGCCGAGCCCGATCCCGACCCGGCAAACCGCGGCGGCTGGCACATCATCGTCGCGATCGCCGATGTCGCCTGGTATGTGCGGCCGGGGAGCGAGCTCGACCGCGAAGCCGAGCGCCGCGGCAACTCGGTCTACTTCCCGGATCGCGTCGTGCCGATGCTGCCCGAGGCCCTGTCGAACGGGCTCTGCTCGCTGCAGCCGGGGGTCGATCGCGCTTGCCTCGCGGCGGATTTATGGATCGACGCCGACGGGCGTAAACGCCGCCACCGGTTCGCTCGCGCGCTGATGCGCTCGGCGGCGCGGCTCACTTATGAGGAGGCGCAAGCGGCGCATGACGAGCGGCGCGAGCTGGCGGCGCTCTACGAGGCGTACCGGGCGCTGGCTCGGGCACGGGCGGAGCGGGGGACGATCGAGCTCGACATCCGCGAGGACCGGGTCGTGCTCGATACGAGCGGCCGGCCGGCTGCGGTCGTGCCGGTCGAGCGGCTCGACAGCCACCGGCTGATCGAAGAATTGATGATCCTTGCCAATGTCGCGGCGGCCGAGGAGCTCGAAGCCCGGCGGCAGCCCTGCATGTACCGCATCCACGATGCGCCCGACCCGAAACGGCTCCAGGCATTGCACGATTTCCTCGCGGCGCTCGGGCTTCCCGGTCTCGCTTTGGCGAGAGGCCAGGCGCCGAAACCGGCGATGTTCAACGGGCTGCTGCGCCGCGCCGCGGCGACGCCGGCGGCGGCGCTGGTCAACGATCTGGTGCTGCGCTGCCAGGCGCAGGCCGCCTACAACCCGGCCAATATCGGGCATTTCGGCCTGGCGCTGCGGCGCTACGCCCATTTCACCTCGCCGATCCGGCGCTATGCCGATTTGCTGGTGCACCGGGCGCTGATCGACGATTTCGGCGAGCGGCAAGACCTGGCGACGGTGGGCGAGCATCTGTCGGCGACCGAGCGCACCGCCGCGGCGGCCGAACGCGCGGCGCTCGACCGCTGCCGCGCGCTGTTGACGGCACCCTTGGTGGGCAGCGTCTTTACGGCGCGGATCAGCGGCGTCGCCGGTTTCGGGCTGTTTGTGACGTTGAACGACAACGGCGCGACCGGCCTCGCGCCGCTGTCCAACCTGCCCGGCGATTTCTACCGGCGCGACGAGAGGGCGCAGCGGCTGGTCGGCAAGCACTCGGGCCGGGTCTTTCGATTGGGCGACGAATTGCCGGTGCGCCTGGTCGATGCCGACCCGGTCGGCGCGCGGCTGGTGTTCCGGGTCGAGGATCAAGCAGGCGGCGTCGCTGCCGCGCGCCGGATGCCGCTCGGCGGGCCGCGGCGGCGCGGGCGAGGCCGGCATGGTTGATCGCCGGCGGCAGGCGATTTACGGTGCGGTCCGCCGCGGGGATTTGGGGGCCTCCTCGATGCCGATCTCATTGCGCCCGGCAATTCTGCTCGCGCCGGCGAGCCTGCTGGGGCTCGCGGTTGTGCTCGCCGCTTGCGCCGGGAGCGAGCCGCTGCCGGCCGATCCGACCGGCCGGCTCTTCGCCCGCGGCCTCGCCGAGATCGGCGAGCTCTACATCACGCCGGTCTCGACCCGAAAGCTGGTGTTTTCGGGTGCAGCACAGCTTTCGGCGCTCGATCGCAAGGTTTTGGTGGTCGAAACCCCGGGCCCCGAGAGCGGGACCGAAATCGTGCTCGATTATGCCGGCCGCGAGGCCGCGGCCGATCCGAGCCCGCACGACCAGGACCCCAATGCGTGGGGCGAGTGGCTGGGGCGGCTGATCAGCGAAGCAAAACGAGCCTCGCCGACGATCGCCGGGTTGCCCGACGACAAGATCGAGGAAGTCGTTTTCGACGGCATCACCGGCGCGCTCGACCGGTTTTCACGCTATGCCTCACCCGATGCTGCCCGCGACCATCGCGCAATCCGCGACGGGTTTGGCGGGATCGGCGTGACCCTCGATCTCGCGGCCGAGGGGTTTGTCGTCGCCCAGGTCATGCCCGGCACGCCGGCCGACCTCGCCGGCATCCGGCCGGGCGACCGGATTATCGCGATCGACGGCAAGCCGACCGCCGGGCGTGACGAAGAAGATGTCGTCCATCAGCTACGCGGCCCGATTTCGAGCGCGGTCAGGGTGAGCCTCGAACGGGCAAACGGGTCACGGCGCGATCTTGTGCTGGACCGTACGTTGATCGTGCTCCCGACGGTAACAACATCGCGCGACGGTGCGATTGCGATCCTGCGGGTCGCGAGCTTCAACCAGAACACGACGCAGCAGGTCGTCGAAAGCCTTTCCCGGCTGCGCGGCGAGCCGGGCGGCCTGCGCGGCGTGGTCCTCGACCTGCGCGGCGATCCCGGCGGGCTCCTCGACCAGGCGGTCAGCCTCGCCGATGTGTTTATCGCCAACGGGCCGATCGTCGCGACCGTCGGCCGGCATCCGGCGAGCCGCCAATTGTTCGAGGCCTCGGGCGACAGCTTGGCGCCGAGCCTGCCGATCGTCGTCTTGATCGACGGCGGCTCGGCCTCGGCGGCGGAGATCGTCGCGGCGGCCTTGCAGGATGCCGGCCGCGCCGTCGTCGTCGGCAGCGCCTCCTATGGCAAGGGCACGGTGCAGACGGTGCTGCGCCTGCCAAACGACGGCGAGCTGACCTTGACCTGGGCCCAGCTGGTGACGCCCTCGGGGTATCTCCTGAACCGGCACGGCGTGGTGCCGACCTTGTGTACGAGCGATCTCGGCACCGACGAGCGTTCGATCCAGGTCGCGGTCCAGCGCGCCGGCGCCGCAGCACCGGTCTCGCCCCTGTCCTATCGGCCGCGGAAGGAGCTCGACGAGCCCGAGTGGTCGCGTTTGCGCCGCGCCTGCCCGGTGCGTCGCGGCGACCATCCGATCGACCTGGTGGTGGCGAAGCGGCTGCTGAACGATCCCATCCTCTACGGCGAGGCTGCGCACGTCATGACGCTGGCCCAGCATCCCGGCTCCGGGCCGGTGGCGGCGGCCCCCGCGCCGCCTTGACAGCCGGGTGGCGCGGTTTATGTTGGAACCAGCGTCACTTGCAGCCGGGTTCGTCCGATGGCCAAAACCAGCACCGTCCTGATCAAGCTCGTCAGCAGCGCCGACACCGGGTTTTTTTACGTCACGAAGAAAAACCCGCGGACCAAGACCGGCAAGCTCGAATTGAAGAAATTCGATCCCGTGGCGCGCAAGCACGTCCTCTTCAAGGAAGCAAAAATCAAATAGCCGCGCGGCGAGCACCGCCCGGTCAGGAGGCGATGGCCGCCGGTGCCAAGCCCGCGGTCCGGGCGACCACGCGATTTCTTCCGGCGGCCTTGGCGCTGTAGAGCGCATCGTCGGCGCGTTTGAGGAGCCGGTCGCGGGTATCTTCGCCGATGGCGGCGGTCGTCGCGCCGATGCTGACCGTGACGGGCAGCGCCGCAGGGCCCGCCTTGATCGAAAAAGGCTCCGCGGCAACGGCCGAGCGCAGCCGCTCGGCGACCGCTATCGCCACCGGCAAATCGGCATCGGGCATTACGACGGCAAATTCTTCGCCGCCGAGGCGGGCGACGAGATCGACGCTGCGCACGGTTTTGACCGCGCGGGCGGCGAGCGCACGCAGCACCTCGTCACCGCTCGCATGACCGTAGCTGTCGTTGACCAGCTTGAAGTGGTCGATATCGAACAGCAGCAAGGCGGCGCCGGCCCGATCGTGGTTGATCCGCTCGATCAGCTCGTCGAGATGAGCAAAAAGATAGCGCCGGTTGTAGAGGCCGGTCAGCTCGTCGGTCAGCGCCAGCGACAGGCTGCGCTGGTAGTTTTGGTTGAGCCGGTCTTGCAGCCGCTTGCGCCGGAGCTGGGTGGCGGTGCGGGCCACCAGCTCATTGGCGTCGACCGGGCGCACCAGATAGTCGTTGGCGCCGAGGTCGAGCCCCTTGGCCAGGCGCGCCAGATCGCGCTCCTCCGCGATCAGCAGGATCGGGAGCTGGCGATAAACCTCGTCGGCGCGACAATGCGACACGATCCGCAGCGGGTCGCCATCCGGCGCCGACAAGCTGACGATGACCAGCTCGGTCGCGGCGTCGAGCCGGGCGCGCGCTTCGGCGCAGGTCGCGGCGCGGATCACCGTGCCGGTCAGCGGCTGCAATGCCTCGGTCATTCCCGCAGCGGCAAACGCATCCTCCTCGAGGATCAGGATTCGAGCCGGGGCCCCCAGATCTTCCGCGACCGCCGCGGCACGATCGCCAAAGCGGCCGCAGATCTCGTCGCGCAGACGCCATTCGTCCATCAATCGCTTTAAGCGGACGAGCGAGCGCACCCGCGCGAACAGCGCCGTGTCGTTGACCGGCTTTGTCAGAAACTCGTCGGCGCCAGCTTCGAGGCCGCGCAGCCGGTTGGCGGTGTCCGACAGGGCCGTCACCAGCACGACCGGGATGCCGGCGGTGCGGGGAGCGGTTTTCAGCCGGCGACAGACTTCGAACCCGTCCATCCCCGGCATCATCACATCGAGCAGGATAACGTCGGGCAGCTCGGCATCGGCAATTTCCAGGGCGGCGCGGCCGTCCGAGGCCGACAGCACATCGAAATATTCGGTCGAAAGCTTGGCTTCGAGCAGCTTTATATTGATCTCGATATCGTCAACGACCAGCACCTTGGCGGGCATCGCCGGCTCACAGCCGGATCCGGGAGAGCGGCGCCGGCCTCACGAGAGGAAGTGCTCCACGGTCCGCAGAAAGCCCGTCACCGAGATCGGCTTGGCGATATAGGCGTCGCAGCCGCCACCGCGAATTTTCTCCTCGTCGCCCTTCATCGCAAAGGCGGTGATCGCGATGATCGGGATCGTCCGCAGGTCGCAGTCTTGCTTGATCCATCGCATGACCTCGAGACCGGACACCTCGGGCAGCTGAATATCCATCAGGATCAGGTCCGGACGGTGCCGGCGAGCCAGTGCCAACGCCTCTACCCCATCCCTGGATTGCAGCGTGTCGTAACCATTTGCCACGAGCAGATCGTTGAATAGCTTCATATTGAGGACATTGTCCTCGACAATCAAGATGGTCCGCCGCAGCGGTCGAATACGGTCGCCTTCCGACTTCGCAGCATCGAGCATCATAACCTGCCGGCATCGAACCACGCTCCGACGACAGCGCGCCGGCCAGCCGCCAGCGGCGGGCCGCCGGTCGTCGGCGCTCCGCATTGGAGGACCCTGGCCCGTCCTAAGCGACTGGCGTTAAAAATTGGTAAGCGGCGCGGCAGCCCGGCTGCCGACGCGGACCCGGACGCAGCAGGCGGCATCCCTCAGCAGTGTGGCTTGGACAGGGCTTCGATGTCGTCGAGCTTGGCGTGGATCGAATAGTCGCCGTAATCGATCACCATGTCGCGCGAGACACCGTTGTCGAGGAGCCGCATCCCGAGCTCGTAATCCGGCTCCTCGGCGTTGGGATCGGCCGGAAAGAAGGCAAGCCGGATGCGCCAGCCCGGCCGCTCCACCAGCGGGCCGAATTTCGCCGCCGCCGGGTCGGGCGGGACCTTGGCCCCGATCACGGCCGAAACCTGGACTGCGTTTTCCTCAGTGGCGCCGTCGAACACCAGGCGCGAGATGAAGTTCTCGCCCGCCCGCGCCTTGTCGATCAGCAAGATCGTGTGGGCGCTCGGGAACAGCACGCCCGACGCCAGCTTCATCGTCTGCTGCTGCGGCTTCGTAAACTCGGCGACACCGCCTTTGCCCGGGCCGTCGAGCTGCGCCTCGCCGCGGATCTCCTGGTCGACCTCGCCGTTGCGCGTCTCCTTCTGGTTGAAGCGATAGCGCAGGCCGTCTTTCGATTCCCAGGTGACAAAGCTCGACGCAATATCGACGTCGCGCGCATCGGCATAGCGCATTTTGAGGCGATAACGCTGCTCGATGGTCCAGCCGTCGCAGGTCTCGCCCCATTCGTAATCCATCGTGCCGCGGGCATCGACGATGCCGGAATCGGTCCGCGCCGATCCCAAGGTCATCGTGTAAAGCGCACGGTGCGGCGCAATTTCCGCACCGCCGGCGGACGGCCCCGGCACCGCCGTCGCGACCAGGACGAGCGCTGCGGCGAAAGGGCGGGCGTGCCGCCGAATTACGGCACCGAGGGTTTCAACCGATCGCTGCGGCAACGGCCGGCTATAAAGCATTGTCCCCACACCAAGCGGATTCCGGGCGAGCGGCATTTACGGCAAAAACCGCCGGCACGCCAGAGCGACCTCAAGACCTCGGGCCTTTATCCGGCGGCAGCGCGAGAGAGAGGTGCAGCTCGCGCAACCGCTCCGGCGGCACCGGGGCCGGCGCCTGCATCAGCAAATCCTGCGCCTGCTGGTTCAGCGGAAAGGCGACGATTTCGCGAATATTCGGCGTATCCGCCAGCAGCATGACGATACGGTCGATGCCGGGCGCCGACCCGCCATGCGGCGGCGCGCCGTATTTGAAGGCGTTCAGCATGCCGGCAAAGCGGCTTTCGACCTCGCTTGCCGAATAGCCGGCAATTTGGAACGCCTTGTACATGATGTCGGGGCGATGGTTGCGGATGGCGCCCGAGGACAGCTCCACCCCGTTGCAGACGATGTCGTACTGGTAGGCGATGATATCGAGCGGGTCCTGCCCTTCGAGCGCGGCGAGCCCGCCTTGCGGCATCGAAAACGGGTTGTGGCTGAACTCGATCCGGCCGGTTTCCTCGTTCAGCTCATACATCGGGAAATCGACGATCCAGCAAAAGCGAAAGGCGCCCTCCTCGATCAGACCCAGCTCCCGGCCGATCCGCATCCGAGCGGCGCCGGCGAGCCGCTCCGCTTCGAGCTTTGGGCCGGCGGCGAAAAAGACGACATCGCCGCCATCGACCCCGGCGAGCGCGGCGATCCTGGCGACCTCGTCCGGGTCGAGATTATTGGCGATCGGACCACGGCCGACGAGGACCGGCCCCTCGACCTCCGGCTTGCCTTTTTCGAGGATGATGTAGCCGAGCCCGGGGGCGCCCATCTCCGATTTCGCCCAGGCGTCCATCCGGTCCTGGAACGACGAGCGCGGTCGGGCGGCCGACCCCGGCGCGGGGATCGCCCGGACGACGCCACCCTGTTCGACAATGCGGCGGAAGGCCCGGAATTTGGAACCGGAGAACACCTCCGACACGTCGGCGATGACCAGCGGGTTGCGCAAATCGGGCTTGTCGCTGCCGTATTTGAGGGCCGCCTCGGCATAGGCAATGCGCGGGAAGGGCGGCGGCGTCACGATGCGGCCGTTTGCGAACTCCGCGAAAAGCCCATGCAAGACCGGCTCGATCGCGGCGAACACGTCCTCTTGCGTCACAAACGACATCTCGAAATCGAGCTGGTAGAACTCGCCGGGCGAGCGGTCGGCGCGCCCCGCCTCGTCGCGAAAGCACGGTGCTATCTGGAAATAGCGGTCAAAGCCGGCAACCATCAGCAATTGCTTGAATTGCTGGGGCGCCTGCGGCAGCGCATAGAACTGGCCGGGATGAAGCCGGCTCGGCACCAGATAGTCGCGCGCCCCTTCGGGTGAGCTCGCTGTCAGGATCGGCGTCTGGAGCTCGGTAAAGCCCTGCTCGATCATGCGCTGCCGGATCGAGGCGATGATCTGCGCGCGCAGCATGATATGGGCGTGCATGCGCTCGCGCCGCAGATCGAGAAAGCGGTAGGCGAGCCGCATGTCTTCGGGATATTCGGCCTCGCTGTTGACCGGAAACGGCAGCGGCTCCGCCTCGGACTGGATCTCGAGCTCGTCGATCGCGAGCTCGACCGCGCCGGTGTCGAGCTTCGGGTTGACCGTGTCCGGCGAGCGCGCGGCGATCCGGCCGGTAAACGTCACGACACTTTCCAGGCGCAGCGCATCGACCGCCGGGAACAATGGCGACGAGGCGTCGATCACGCATTGGGTGACGCCGTAATGGTCGCGCAAATCGACAAACAACAGCTGGCCGTGGTCGCGCTTGCGGTGGACCCAGCCCGACAGCCGGGCGGGCTGCCCGGCATCGGCCAGGCGCAGCGCCCCGCAGGTATGGGTCCGGTAAGCATGCATGGGCGAAAAATCCGGCGCCGGGTTGCAAAGGGCGCGGAACACCGCACGGACCAGGACGCTTGTCAAGGCAGCCCCCGGCTTTTGCCCGGCCCGCATCGGGCCTAAGCTCGCCCCGACCACTTGCCTGGGGGTGCTCGATGGCCACGACCGTTCTTGCCAATGCTGCGATCCTCGACGGCACCGAAAACGAGCGGCGCGAGGATCGCCACGTCCTGATCGAAGACGGCCGGATTCGCGAGGTTTCGGACCGGCCGATTAGGCTCGCCGGCGCCGAAACGATCGACCTCAAAGGTCGCACCCTGATGCCGGGGCTGATCGACGCGCATGTCCACGTGGTCGCGGTCGACCAAGTGCTGGCGCGGCTTGCCGAGCGGCCGCTGAGCCTCGTCACGTTGCAGGCAGCCAAGGTGCTCGAAAGCATGCTGCAGCGCGGTTTTACAACCGTGCGCGACGCCGGGGGCGCGGATGGCGGGCTGGCCGAGGCGGTGGAGGAGGGGCTTGTCAAAGGGCCGCGGATCTTTCCATCGGGCCAGGCGCTGAGCCAGACCGGCGGTCACGGCGACCTCAGGCCGCGCACCCGTTCGATCGTCACCTGCGCCTGTTGCGAGGGCGGGGCCGGCATCGCGCGCATCGCCGACGGGGTCGCGGAATGCCGCCGGGCCGCCCGCGACGAGCTGAGAAAAGGGGCGACCCAGATCAAGATCATGGCCTCGGGCGGGGTCGCCTCGCCCTGGGACCCGGTGTGGAACCTGCAATACAGCGAGGAGGAGGTGCGGGCGATCGTCGAGGAGGCACACGCCTGGCGCACCTATGTCATGGCCCACGCCTATTCGCCCGAGGCGATCCGCCGCTCGGTCGATTTTGGCGTCCGCTCGATCGAGCACGCCAATTTGATCGACGCTGCCACCGCCGAGCATGTCGCCGCGGCGCATGCCTTTGTCGTGCCGACGCTCGTCACCTATGACGCGATGCACCGCTACGGCCGCGAGCTCGGCTTTCCCGAGGTGAGCTTATCGAAGCTCGGCGATGTGCGCGAGGCCGGGCTGCGATCGCTGGAGACATTGCAGGCGGCGAACGTCCGGATCGGCTTCGGCACGGACCTTTTGGGGCCGATGCACCGCCACCAGTCACAGGAATTCGTGATCCGCGCCGAGGCGATGGCGCCGTTCGACATCATCCGCTCGGCAACGGCGGTCAACGCCGAAATCCTGAACCGCGCCGGCGAGCTCGGCGTCGTCGCGCCGGGCGGGCGCGCCGATCTGATCGTCATCGACGGCAACCCGCTCGCCGACATCTCGCTCCTCGACGGTCAGGGCGAGCATTTGACCCACATCGTCAAGGACGGGGTGTTTTACAAGCGGATGAAGTAGTCAGTCGATGCGCAAGGTTCGGCGTTGCTGGCGATCTCTTCGTCCGACATGTCATCGACCCGCATCACGCGGCGATCGAGCTCCTTCAAGCGCTCGTATTCGGCAGCCGAGATCATAACGACCGACGGTTTCCCATACTGGGCGAAAGCGACACTGCCGGTGCCGGAAAAGCCGTCGCAGGCGGTGCTGCCGTTTCAGAACATGACCGGCGACACTGCGCAGGATGGCATCTGACGGATGTGAAGCAACCACCCGCCATACCGGCGAAGACAAGAACGGTGCCAAGTGGCTCCACATCGTCAAGGACGGCGTTTTTCACAAGCGGTGATCGCGACCGGCAAAAACCGCGTCGGGCCGATCCAGAGCGGGATCAGCGCAAGATCTCCGCGGTCACGGTCAGGGAACAGGCGGACGGCCAAAGCCTGCGCCGCGCGTCGCCGGTGCCGGCGGTCAGGCGCTGCCGGTTGCGACCAGCGCCCAATTGGGATCGGACGACCGGGCATCGCGGGCAAAAGTCCAAAAATCGGTCTTCTCGGCCGCATTTTCCGGATCGCCGTCGACGATGCTGCCGTCCACCGCGCGCGTCACATTGATCTGCTGCGACACCAGCTCCACCGTCACCCGAGCGGTCTCGCCGGCGAGCTCGGCGGTGACGATATCGAGGCTGTCGAGCCGCACAATCCGTGTTTCGAGCGTCTCGTGCGCAGCATTGCGCTCATCGATTGCCGCGGTGAATTGCCGATAGACCTCGTCGCTCAACAGCGGGCGCAAGGCCTCTTTGTCGCCGCCGGCAAAGGCGGTGACGATCATCTCGAAAGCAATGCGCGCACCCTCGACAAAGCGCGGCGGGTCAAAGCTCGGGTCGGCGCGGCGGATGCGGTCGAGGTTCTCGGCGGGGCCGCCGGCCGGCGTTGGCTCCGGTGCGGGATGAGCCGCGATCTTGCCCGGCTCGGGGGCCGGACGCCCCGGATCGGCGGCGGGCGCCGAGCGGCGCACAAACAGCTCGCGGCGGCGCTCGTTGCCGGTCCGCCGGCCGAGGACGCTGCGCAGCCGCAAGATCAGAAAACCAGCGATCATCGCGAACAGGATGATGTCGAAGTATTGCTGAAACCCGCCCATCGCTGTCCGCGCCTCGCGCCGTTCACGCACCCCTCAGCAGGGAACATGGGGGGTCGGCGCGACCACGGCAAGCGTGGAGCTGTGCGCCGCCCGTTGCCGAGCCGCGCCGATCCGTGTTAGCCAGCCGCCGCGGCGGCGGGAGGGCATCCGATGGCGGAAGAAAGCAAGGGCAACGGCGAGATCACTGCCGCCACCCCGGAAAACCCGGCCGAGCCGGTGCAGCTGAGCGTCAACGTTCAGTACGTCAAGGACTTTTCGTTCGAGAACCCGCGCGCGCCGCAAAGCCTGCTGCAGCCTCAAGCACAGCCGGAAGTGGCGATCAACGTCGATGTCAAGGCGCGCAATCTCGGTCCGGAGCTTTTCGAGATCGTCCTGACGGTCAATGTCAACGCCCGCGCGCAAGGCGAGCCGGTGTTTTTGATCGAGCTTGCCTATGCGGCGGTGGTTACGATCAAAAATGCGCCGGAGCCGATGCTCCGCTCGCTGATCCTAGTCGAGGCACCGCGCATCATCTTCCCGTTCGCCCGGGCCATTGTTGCCAACGCGACCCGCGACGGCGGGTTTCCGCCTTTGTTGATCAACCCGATCGATTTCGCCGAATTGCTGCGCCGCCAGCCAGAGGCGGCGGCCACCGCAATCTCAGGCGTCGCCGGCGCCTGAGCCTCACGCTTCTGCCAGCCACAGCGGCCCCTTCAGAATTGCCAGCATCGCGGCGTGCGCGGCGAGCTCGGCAGCGGAGGGCGCATGCGGGCGGGGCGGCCGCGCCACACGCGCAGCGGCGATCGCCGCACCCACCGGCGCCGCAAAATCGAGACCCGGTTGGCGGCCCCCGACCAGCTCGAGGTAGACCTCGGCGAGCAGCACGCAATCGATCTCGGCACCGTGCTTCTCGCGGCCGGAGAGGTCGATGTCAAACCGGCGGCACAGCGCGTCGAGGCTCGCCGGCGAGCCGGGAAACCGGCGTCGCGCCAGCGTCAAGGTATCGACATGCGAGCAGGCGATCGCGGGGTAGCTCAGCCTGGTGAGCTCGGCATCGAGAAAAGCCAGATCGAATTCGGCGTTGTGCGTTACCAGCACATCGCCGCCGAGAAATTCGAGCAGCTCCTCGACCACCGCCGCAAATGGCGGATATGCACCGAGGAACTCCGCGGTCAAGCCATGGATTGCGAGGGCCTCGTCGGGCACATCGCGTTCGGGATTGACATAGCGCTGGAATTTGCGGCCGGTCGGGATGTGGTGCATCAGCTCGAGGCACGCGACCTCGATGATCCGATGGCCGTCGCGCGGGTCGAGCCCGGTGGTTTCGGTATCGAGCACGATCTCGCGCATCAAGGCCTCCGTCTCGGCTCGTGGACGATCCGCCGCCGGCGACGAATTTGCGGCCCCCCGCCGCGCAGGCATCGGGCCATTGCCTGCAAGCGACGCAGCGCATGGCTTCGGCTCAATCCGGTCGAAACGACAAAATCGGCGCGGCGCCGCTTTTCCCGATCCGGCATCTGCTGCCTCAGAATTGCCCGCAGACGATGCTCGGACATGCCCGGCCGGCGCAGCACCCGCCGGCGCTGGAGCCAGGCCGGTGCCGACACCACCAGCACATAGTCGCAGCGCCGCTCGGCGCCGGTTTCGAACAGCAGCGGTATGTCGAGCACCGCGATCTCCGTGCGGCGGGAGCGGGCGCGGGTCAGGAAGCGTTTTTCTTCCGCCTCGACCAACGGGTGGACAATCCGCTCGAGCCGTGACAATGCCAGCCGGTCGCCGAACACGCGTCGCCCCAGCGCGGCGCGATCGATGCCGCCCGATGCAGCGCGCACACTCTCGAACGCAGCTGCCACCGGCGCGACCGCAGCGCCGCCCGGCGCCAACAGGCGATGAACCACCCGGTCGGCATCGAACACCGGCAATCCGAGCCCGCGCAACGCAGCCGCGGCCGTGGTCTTGCCCATGCCGATCGAGCCGGTCAGCCCGAGAACGATCACCGCGGCGGCGCCAGGCTCGCCAGCATGGCCTCCCGCAAGCCCCGGCTCACTTGCACCGGCGCACCAAACCATGCCTCGAAACCCGGACGGCCCTGATGCAGCAGCATGCCGAGGCCGTCCACCACCCGGTGCCCTCGCCGCCGTGCATCGGCCAAAAGGGCGGTTTCGAGCGGCACATACACGATGTCCGCAACCGGTGCGGATAACGGCAACGACCCGAGATCGAGGCTTAGCGGCGGCTCGCCGGCCATGCCGAGGCTGGTGGTGTTGACGAGAAGTCCGGCATCGCGCAGCACACTGTCCGACTCTTCCCAGGAATGCACCGACATCCGCGTTTCTGGGGCTGACAGGTCGCCGGCCAAGCCTTCCGCCCGGCGGCGCGTGCGATTGACGATGCGGATTTCCGCCACGCCGGCATCGGCGAGTGCTGCGGCAACCGCCCGCGCCGCGCCGCCCGCGCCGAGGATGACCGCCGGGCCGGCCTGTGGACTCCATTCGGGGACCGTCTCGCGCAAATGCTCGCGAAACCCGAAAGCATCGGTGTTGCGGGCTTCGAGAGCGCCGTCGGCGCCAACGATGATCGTGTTGGCCGCGCCGATCCGCTGCGCCAGCGGCTCGACCCGGTCGGCGACCGCGAGGCCGGCGCGTTTGTGCGGGATCGTCAGGTTGCAGCCCCGGAACCCGAGGACCGGCAAGGCGCGCAACGCCTGCTCGATCGTCTCCGGTCGGACCGGCAACGGCACGTAGGCGCCGTTTATTGCGGTTTCGGCAAGCCAATAGCCGTGCAGCAGCGGCGAGCGCGAATGCGCGATCGGCCAGCCCATGATACCCGCAAGGCGGGCTTCGCCGGTTATGCTCATGGCCGGATGCTTACCATGCCGGCGGTCAGTGGTCAGCGCCGTGACGCCGCACCAAGAGCTTCATGACCGATGCGGCGGTTTCTTCGATCGAGCGCCGCGTCACGTCGATCACCGGCCAATGCCGTTCGGCAAAGACCCGCCGCGCCTCGCGCACTTCAGCCCGCACCGCCTCGATGTCGGTGTAATCGGTCGTATCGTCGTAGTGCAAGAGATCGAGCCGGTTGCGGCGCAGGTGGATCAGACGCTCGGGATCGTTGGTCAGGCCGACGATCACCGGCCGTGTCGCGTCGAGCAATTCCAGCGGCAGCGGCACCCCCGGAACAAACGGCACGTTGGCGGCCTTGATGCTGCGATTGGCGAGGTAGAGGCAGGTCGGTGTCTTCGAGGTACGCGAAACGCCGACGAGGCACACATCGGCGTCGTTGAGGCCCCCGCTCGATTGCCCGTCATCGTGGTTCAGAGCAAAGGTCATCGCGTCGATCCGGGCGAAATACTCGCTGTCGAGCAGATGCTGCTTCCCCGGCACGCCCCGGCTTTCGCGGTGAAGATATGAGGCCAGCGCACCGATCACCGGGTCCAGCACCGGGATCGCCGGCACTTCGAGCCGGCGGCAGCCCTGCCGCAGCAGCTGGCGCAGCGAATCATTGACCAGGGTGAACAGCACGACACCCGGGTTCGCCTCGACCCCGGCGATCACCCGGTCGATCTGGTTGCGGGTGCGGACCATGCTCCAGACATGCTCGACCGCCTGGGCGCCGTCGAACTGCACGAGGCAGGCCCGGGCCACCCAGTGGACGGTCTCCCCGGTCGAATCGGACACGAGATGCAGGTGAAACCTGATCGCGTCACCCGGCACCGCGCGGTGCGAATCATGTGCGCTCATTCAAAGCTGTCCACAGAGGCAGCCGCCCGGCCGCCAGCTTGCCCGATTCATCCCCGTGCCGCCGGCTTTATCAACCGGGTTGCTCTTCTGGGGATAGAATTCGTCCACATCGGCAAATTCTGTGAGCATCCGGTCCGAATTCGGCCCATCCCCACAGTGTACCGCTTTTCACAGGCGCGGGCTCGAACGCGGTGCAACGAAAATACCCGTTTTCGACCCCACTCGCGAGACAAGAGCGCATAATGCCGACCGGCTGTTCGAGATCCGAAGAAAAGCGGGAATCCCAGACATCCACAGGCATCAACAAACTACCACTACTAAGTAAGACTATTGATAGAAGAGGAACGCCCGACGTGCCCGGCCCTCCAGTCAAGCCCCTGTTACGCGCGCTCGCAGGAGAAACGCTTTCTGCCCCGCCCTGGTGGCTGATGCGCCAAGCCGGGCGCTATCTGCCCGAGTACCGGGCCGCGCGCGCCAAAACCGGGGATTTTATCGAGCTGTGCCTGACCCCGGCGCTTGCCGCCGAGGTGACGCTGCAGCCGGTTCGTCGCTATGGCATGGATGCGGCGATCCTGTTTTCCGATATCCTGCTGCTGCCGCATGCGATGGGCCAGGGTCTCGCTTTTCGTGAAGGCGAGGGGCCGGTGCTCGAACCGATTGCCGGCAGCCGCGACCTCGCTCGTCTCGCTCTCGACCGGTTGGCGGCGAGATTCGAGCCGGTTTTCGAGGCAGTCCAGCGGGTTCGGGCGGCCCTCGATGCGAAGACGGCGTTGATCGGTTTCGCCGGGTCGCCGTGGACCGTCGCCACCTATATGGTCGAAGGCGGGACCAGCAGAGATTTTTACCGGGTCAAGACTTGGGCGTATTCCGATCCGGAAGGTTTTGGCTTGCTGATCGATTTCTTGGTCGAGGGCACGGTGCGGATGCTGGCCGGCCAGATCGAGGCCGGTGCCGAGGCGGTGCAGCTGTTTGACAGCTGGGCCGGGGCCCTGCCCGAGCCGGCGTTCGACCGATGGGTAATCGAGCCGACCAGGCGGATCGTGGCGGCGCTCAAGCTGCGCTTTCCCGAAGCTCCGATTATCGGCTTCCCACGCGGCGCCGGGCTCCTCTATGAGCGCTATCGGGGGGAGACCGGGGTCGATGCGCTGGCGCTGGACACGTCGGTCCCGCTCGGTTTTGCCAGCGGCCGGCTGCAGCCGCAGGGGCCGGTGCAGGGAAATCTCGATCCGGTTTTGCTGGTTGCGGGTGGCGATGCGCTCAAACATGCGGTCCAGAGGCTTCGCCGCCGGCTCGGCAGCGGGCCGTGGGTATTCAATTTGGGGCATGGTGTGCCGCCTCAGACGCCGGTGGAGAGTGTTGCGATGTTGGCGGAGCTTTTGGCACAGCCTGCCGATTGACGTAAAATGGCGCGCGTAGCCGTCGTTTTGATGAATCTCGGTGGCCCCGATTCGCTGGCAGCGGTCGGGCCGTTTCTCTACAATCTATTCGCCGATCCGGCGATCATTGGGCTACCCGGCATATTTCGTTTGCCCTTGGCCCGTTGGATTGCGCATTCACGGGCACGGACCGCGCGCGACATCTATGCCCGGCTCGGCGGCGCATCGCCGCTCTTGGCGAATACCAAAGCGCAGGCGGCGGCGCTGGAAGGCGTGCTGGGTCCGGGCTATCGTTGTTTTGTCGCGATGCGGTACTGGCGCCCGCTGAGCGATGCCGCCGCCGGTGAAGTCAGGCAATGGGCCGCCGACGAGATCGTCTGCTTGCCGCTTTATCCGCAATTCTCTCGGACGACGACCGCGTCGTCGCTGCGCGCCTGGCGGCTGGCGGCGGCGCATCGCGGCCTCGATCTGCCGACATCGGTCATCGGCAGCTATCCCGCGGCACCGGGGTTTATCGCGGCCCTTGTCGGGCTGATCCGCCCGGAGCTCGAGGCGGTGGCCGGCGACAAGCGCCCGAGGCTGCTTTTGACGGCGCATGGTCTGCCAAAAAAGCTGGTGCGGGGCGGCGACCCCTATCCGGCGCAGGTCGAAGAGACCGCCGCTGCGGTCGTCGCGGCGCTCGCCAGCCCTGGTCTCGACTGGCGGCTCTGCTATCAAAGCCGGGTCGGGCCGCTCGCGTGGATCGGGCCGGCGACCGACGCGGAAATTCGCCGGGCCGGCGCGGACAACGTGCCGCTGGTGGTGGCGCCGATCGCCTTTGTCTCGGAGCATTCGGAAACCCTGGTCGAGCTCGATCTCGACTATCGCAGGGTCGCCGAAGCGAGCGGCGTGCCGAGCTACCGCCGGGTCCCCACGGTCGGCACCGGTCCCGCCTTTATTGCGGCGCTTGCTGCTCTCGTCGAGCGCGCCCGCGCCAACGGGAGCGTGGGCATGCCCGCCGGCTATCCCAGTGGGCCGGCATCGCGATGAGCGGCGCCTATCCTTGGATCAAGTCGGCGCACATCCTGAGCGTGATCGCGTGGATGGCGGGCCTGCTCTATTTGCCGCGGCTGTTCGTCTATCACGCCGGGGCGATGCCGGGCTCGGAGCTGTCCGAGACGTTCAAAGTGATGGAGCGCCGCCTGCAACGTGGGATCATGACGCCGGCAATGCTGGGAACCTGGGTCTTTGGTCTGATGTTGGCGGGGATGCCGGGATTGGTTGACTGGCGGATGGGATGGATTTGGGTGAAATTGGCTCTGGTTGTGGCACTGACCGCTTATCACTTCACGCTCGGCCACTGGCGCCGGGCCTTTGCCATCGACCGCAACCTGCATCCGCCACGCTTCTTTCGCATCGTCAACGAGCTGCCGACATTGGCGCTGATCGCGATTGTGGTTCTCGTCGTTGTCAAGCCGATCTGATGCGGATCAAAGGTCTTGCAAACGCGTTTGACTTGCCTATTTGCAGTGCTTAAGGGAAGTGGCCGACCGGGCAGCACCCTTTCCCGCCGATCCTCACCGATCCTCACCTGAACCTTCGCAACCGCGACAACCGTTTCCACAGGAATTCTCTGGACGGGCGATCCACGCCCTCACCACAGCGCAAACCCCCATGAATCTCCAGGAACTCAAACGAAAAACGCCAGCCGAGCTGTTGGCATTTGCCGAAGAGCTCGAAATCGAGAACGCATCCTCGCTGCGCAAGCAGGACATGCTGTTCGCAATCCTCAAGCAGCTCGCCGAAAACGACGTGCCGATCTCGGGCGATGGCGTGCTTGAAGTCTTGTCCGACGGGTTTGGCTTTCTGCGTTCGGCAGAGGCCAATTATTTGGCGGGGCCGGACGATATCTATGTCAGCCCGAGCCAGGTGCGGCGCTTTGGTCTGCGCACCGGCGACACCGTCGAGGGTGAGATTCGGTCGCCGCGTGACGGCGAGCGTTATTTCGCGCTGCTGCGGGTCAACAGCATCAATTTCGACGAGCCCGACCGGCTGCGCCAGCGCATTAATTTCGACAATCTGACGCCGCTCTATCCGGAAGAAAAGCTGGCGCTCGAATTCGACGATTCGAACCGGCGCGACCTGACGACGCGGGTCATCGACCTGATCACACCGCTCGGCAAGGGGCAGCGCGCACTGATCGTGTCGCCGCCGCGCGCCGGCAAGACGGTGATGCTGCAGAACATCGCGCACGCCGTCGCGGCGAACCATCCCGAGGTCTACCTGATCGTGCTGTTGATCGACGAGCGGCCGGAGGAGGTCACCGACATGGCCCGCTCGGTGCGCGGCGAGGTGATCAGCTCGACCTTCGACGAGCCCGCCCAGCGCCACGTCCAGATCGCCGAGATGGTGATCGAGAAGGCCAAGCGCCTGGTCGAGCACAAGCGCGATGTCGTGATCCTCTTGGATTCGATCACCCGGCTGGCGCGCGCCTACAACACAGTCGTGCCGTCCTCGGGCAAGGTCCTGACCGGCGGTGTCGATGCCAACGCCTTGCAGCGGCCGAAGCGCTTTTTTGGCGCCGCACGCAACATCGAGGAAGGCGGCTCCTTGACGATCATCGCGACCGCGCTGATCGACACCGGCTCGCGCATGGACGAGGTCATCTTCGAGGAGTTCAAGGGCACCGGCAATTCGGAAATCATCCTCGACCGCAAGGTCGCCGACAAGCGCACCTTCCCCTCGATCGACATCACCAAATCCGGCACCCGCAAAGAGGAGCTCTTGGTTGATCGCGGCGTGTTGTCGAAGATGTGGGTATTGCGCCGCGTCCTGACCCCGATGGGCCCGGTCGACGGCCTCGAATTCCTCATAAACAAGCTCAAGGAAACGCGCAGCAACACCGAGTTCTTCGACGCGATGAACACCTGAGGCGGTGCTGCGAGCGCGTGAAGAAATCCATCACGGAAAGGAATGTCATTCCGGGATGCCCGATAGGGTAGGCCCGGAACCTATGAACACCACCGCTGGCCGGCATATCGCATGGCGGTGCGCCTGGGTTCCGGGCTCGCGGGCGGTACCCGCGCCCCGGAATGACAAACGTCGGAGTTTTTCACACACTCCTGCGCCGGGACGGCTAGGCAATACCCCTATACCGTCAGCACGGTCTGGCCGGTGGTTTTGCGGCCTTCGAGGTCGCGATGCGCCTGGGCAGCCTCGCGCAGCGGATAGGTTTGGTTGACTGCGATCTTGACGGCGCCGCTTTCGACCACCTCGAACAATTCGCGCGCGGCGGTCAGCAGATCTTCGCGGCTCGCGGTGTAGGTGTTCAAGGTCGGCCGGGTCAGGAACAGCGACCCCTTGCCGGCGAGAATGCCGATATCGACCAGTCCGATCGCCCCCGAGGACTGGCCGAAGGACGCGATCAGCCCCAAGGGTGCCAGGCAATCGAGCGATTTGTAGAAGGTGTCCTTGCCGACCGAATCGTACACCACCGGCAATTTCTTCCCTTGGGTGATCTCGCTGACCCGCGCGACAAAATCCTCGCGTCGGTAGTTGATCGGGTGGTCGCAGCCGTGTTTCTTGACGAGCGCCGCCTTCTCGTCGTCGCCGACCGTGCCGACCACGGTCGCGCCCAAATGCTTTGCCCATTGGCAGACGATCAGTCCGACCCCGCCGGCCGCAGCATGGATCAGGATCGTCTCGCCGCGTTTGACGGCATGGGTGCGGCGCACCAGATACCACGCGGTCATCCCTTTCAGCATCATCGCCGCGGCCTGGCTGTCGGTAATTCCCGCCGGCACCGGGACGAGACGATCGGCCGGCATGACCCGGCCTTCGGTATAAGCGCCGATCGGCCCGCCGGCATACGCCACCCGGTCGCCGGGCTTTAGCCCGCTGACCCCCGGACCGACCTCTTCGACGACCCCCGCCGCCTCCGAGCCGAGCCCGCTCGGCAAGGGCAGCGAATAGAGGCCGCTCCTCTGATAGGTGTCGATGTAGTTGAGGCCGACCGCGGTGTGGCGCAGCCGGACCTGGCCTTGCCCCGGCTTGCCGATTTCGACCTCCTGCCACGACAGGACTTCGGGCCCGCCGGGTTTTTCGAAACGGATCGCATGCGCCATGCTCGCCTCCCTCCCAATGCCACGGATTACAAAGAAGCCATACCGATGAGGGCGCCCGCCGGTTTGCGTCCTGCGGAAACCGGTTCCCGCCGCCCTTCGAGCGCCAGCAGCACCCGCTTGGTCGCAAGCCCTTCGCCGCCGCTATAGCCGCCGAGGCCGCCGCTCGCCAGCACCCGGTGGCAAGGGATCGCGATCGGGATCGGGTTGCGCCCGCAGGCCCCGCCAATCGCGCGCGGCGCCGAGCCGACCTCCATGGCGAGCTCGCCGTAGCGACGCGTCTGGCCATAAACGATCTGCTGCATCGCTGCCCAAACGCGCTGGTCGAAGGCTGAGCCCGCCGGCCGCAGCGGCAGGTCGAAATGCCTGAGCCGCCCGGCGAAATAGGCGTCGAGCTGGCGCGCCGCCTCGGCCAATAGCGGCGTCCTGTCGCCGTCGCCGCCGTCGCCCCAGCGGATCTGGACGACAGCGCCGTCGGCTTCGGCAATCGTCAATCGCCCGACCGGGCTGTCGATCGTCACAGAATTTGTCATCGTACCTTCTCCAGCGCATCGCGCAAAGCCGCGGGCTCGGTCAGCGGCAGCGAGCAGACCGGGCCTTCGCACAGATAGGCGGCGGCCGCGCCTGCGACGAGGCCTTTGCCGCGCGCCGGGTGGCCTTCCGGCAGCACCGCACCCGGCGCGTGGGTCTCCACCACCCGGTTCGGCAGCGAAACCGAATAGGCGGCGCGACGCAAGCCGGTAAAAGCGGCGTCGGTGTTGTCGCCGATGATGGCGATCTGCAGCGGCTTTGCCAGGAGCTCGGCATTGTTGAGGAGCGTGGCGAGCGGAAAGAAATTGCGCCCGGCCTCACCGGAGAACGTCTCGACGATCGCCTCGGCATGGCGCCGATGATCGCCCACGCCGGTCAAAAGAGCGAGCCGCGCCAGGACCCCGACGAGGGTGCCGTTCCCGGCCGGCACCGCGGAATCGGCCGCGGTCTTCGCTCGCGCGATCAGCCCCTTGGTGTCGTCGGCGGCAAAGAAATAGGCCCCGCCCGCCGCATCCCGGTAATGGCGGTCGAGCACCGCCAGCCAATCCTGCACCTGGCTCAGATAACCGCCATCGCCCTTTGCCTCGTGCAAGGCGAGCGCGGCGCGGGCGAGATTGGCGTAATCGTCGATATTGGCGGGATGCTGCGCCCGGCCGGCGCGCCAGCTGTGCCACAGCCGGCCATCGGCATCGCTGATCCGGTCGCGCACAAAAGCAAAGCCGGCGGCTGCGCTCTCCACCCAATCGGCCCGCTCGAAGACGAGCCCGGCATTGGCGAGGGCGGCGATCATCAGCCCGTTCCAATCGGCCAGCACCTTGTCGTCCCAACCGGGTCGAACGCGCCCGTCGCGGACACGCAACAGCAGCGCCCGGCACTCGGCCAGCTCGCGCTCGGTCTCGGCGTCGGCGAATTGCGGGCTGCCGGACCGGTTGAGGATCGTGCGCCCCTCCCAATTCCCCGCCGCGGTCACATCGTAATGGCGCTTGAACAGCGCCGCGCGGGGGCCGAGCGTGCGGTCGATCTCGGCCTCGGTCCAGACGTAGTATTTGCCTTCCTCGTGCTCGCTGTCGGCGTCGAGGCTGCTGGCGAACGCGGCCTCGGAAGTCCGCATCTCGCGCCCGACCCAGCCGATCGTTTCTTCGACGCGCTGACGGTAAAGCGGGCTCTTCGTCTCCTGCCAGACCAGCGTCAGCAAATCCACGAGCTCGGCATTGTCGTACAGCATCTTCTCGAAATGCGGCACGAGCCAGCGGGCATCGGTCGAATAACGCGCAAACCCGCCGCCCAGATGGTCGTAGATGCCGCCCTGGCACATCGCGTCGAGGGCCTTGACGACCGCCTCGCGATAGGGTGTCTGGCGGGTCCGCTTCCACGCGCGCCACAACAGCTCGAGGATGCCGCATTGCGGGAATTTGGGCGCGTTGCCGATCCCGCCGTAAAGCTGGTCGGTCTCGCGCAAGAGCCGCTCGGCGATCCGGTCGAGCAGCTCGGGCGTGATCGCCCCACCGCGCTCTGGCTGCGCCAGCCGCGTCAGCGCCGCGCGCAGCACGCCGACATTCTTCGCAACATCCTCCCGCTTCCCGGCATAGGCTTCGGCAACGGCGTCGAGCAATTGCGGAAATCCGGCCCGGCCCCAGCGCGGCGCCGGTGGAAAATAGGTGCCGCCCCAGAACGGCTCGCCATCGGGGGTCAGAAACATCGTCAACGGCCAGCCGCCCTGCTCGCCCATCAAGGCGAGCGCGTGCTGGTAGATCGAATCGAGGTCCGGCCGCTCCTCGCGGTCGACTTTGACATTGATGAAGAGGCTGTTCATCCGGGCGGCGACCGCCGGGTCTTCAAAGCTTTCGTGCGCCATGACATGGCACCAATGGCAGGCGGCATAGCCGATCGACAGCAGGATCGGCTTGTCGGCGGCCTTGGCGGCCTCCAATACCGCCTCTCCCCAAGGCTGCCAGTGGACCGGGTTGTCCTTGTGCTGCAAGAGATAGGGGCTGGTCTCGTCGCCGAGGCGGTTCTTGTCGGTCATGGCGCGGCCCCATCGTTCCAGGATTGCAGCGGGCGCATTGCCGCCGGCGGTGCTTCGGGTTAGGCTCCGCCGCCATCCTAATCCGAGAACGGCGGGCCGCGTCAGCCGCTCCGCCCCTCGCCACCAAAAATGGAGAAGCCGAATGGCCGACGCGCCGGACGACCCGAAATTGTTCTACGACCGCCACGTCTTCATGTGCACCAATGTGCGCCCCGAGGGTCATCCGCGCGGCTGCTGCATGGAGCGTGCGACGCCGAACGGCGGGGTCGAGAAAATGCGCGGCTATGCCCGCGAAAAGGCACGCGCTCTCGGCGTCGCCAATACCCGGTTCAACGCCGCCGGCTGTCTCGACCGCTGCGAGTTCGGCCCCAATCTGGTGATCTACCCCGAGGGCGTCTGGTATCGCTACGAAACCACCCAGGACATCGACGAGATCCTGCAAACGCACCTTGTCGAAGGCGGCCGGGTCGAGCGGCTGATGCTGCAGCCCGAGCAGAAGGCCGGGGCGCACTGACGGCGCGCGAGCCGCCAGCCGATACGATCTTCGCTCCGGCGACGGCGGCCGGCCGCGCCGCCATCGCGATCCTGCGCCTCTCCGGCCCCGATACGGCGCGGGCCGTCACGGCGCTTGCCGGGCGCATTGCCGCCGGCGCGCGCGGCCCGCCGTCGCCGCCTCGCCGACCCCGACACCGGCGAGTCGCTCGATGACGGCCTCGTCTTGTGGTTCCCCGCACCGGCGAGCTTTACCGGCGAGGACGTCGCCGAATTGCATGTGCACGGCAGCCGCGCCGTCCTCGCCGCGCTTGCCGCCGCTCTCGGCCGCCTCGGGCTGCGCCTCGCCGAGCCCGGCGAATTTACCCGCCGCGCATTCCTCGCCGGCAAGCTCGACCTGACCCAGGCCGAGGCGATCGCCGACCTCGCCGCCGCCGAAACCGAGGCGCAGCGGCGCCAGGCCTTGCGCCAGCTGTCGGGCGCGCTCGGCGTGCTCTACCGCGGCTGGTCGGAGCGGCTGACGCGAGCGCTCGCCCATCTCGAAGCCGCGATCGATTTCCCCGACGAGGACCTGCCGCCCGAAACCGAGGAGCAGATTCTCGGCGAGACCCGCGCGCTCGGCGCCGAAATCGGCCGGCACCTCGCCGACGGCCGTCGCGGCGAGCGGCTGCGCGACGGTATCTCGGTCGCAATCCTGGGTCCGCCCAATGCCGGCAAATCGAGCCTTTTGAACCGCATCGCCCGGCGCGAGGCGGCGATCACCTCGCCGATCCCCGGCACGACGCGCGATATCGTCGAAGTCGCGCTCGACCTTAAGGGCTACCCGGTCCTCCTCGCCGACACCGCCGGTTTGCGCGACAGCGACGACCCGGTCGAACGGGAAGGCCTGCGCCGCGCCCGGCAGCGCGCCGGGGAGGCCGAAATCCGCCTCTTCGTCTTCGACGCCCGCACCCCGGCCGCCGCCGCCGATGCGGCCCAATGGCCCGGCCCCGACACGATCCTCGTCGCCAACAAGATCGACCTGCTCCAAAAAGCCCCTCTCCGCCCTGGAGGGGGGAGAGGGAGGCGCCCATCGCCCAGCGATGGGAGGGTGAGGTGGGCGGCGGCAACCACCGAGGCGTCCCCCACCTCACCCCGGCCCTCTCCCCCCCTCGGGGCGGAGAGGGTGAAGGTTGGCGATGATGCGTCTTGCTCCCGCGCCATCCCCGTCTCCGCCTTGACCGGCGCCGGCCTCGACCCGCTCCTCGCCGCTCTCTGTGCCCGCCTCGCCGCCGTCTACCGCAGCGAAGCGCCGCTTCTGACCCGCGCCCGCCACCGCCAGTCGCTCGAAGCCGCCGCCACCGCCCTCGACCGCGCGCTTATCGCCCCCCTCCCCGAGCTGCGCGCCGAAGACCTCCGCCTCGCGCTCCGCCACCTCGGCGCCATCACCGGCACCGTCGGCGTCGAGCACCTCCTCGACCTGATCTTCCGCGACTTCTGCATCGGAAAATAGGCGGAATTTTGTAGGATTCCGCAAGCAAGGGTATCCTCCTCTGACGATGCAATAAGCGAACACGGTGGGTGGTCGGCTCGCGTTAATAGAGTGCCCCAAAAATATCGTACGCCTTCTTGATCGCTGATAACGGTTTGCCGCCTGAGACTCTTGCGTTAATCTTAGTAACAATATGGTATTTGCTGTGCTCCTTGATCTGCCGCTCATTCCACATTCTTTCTGCCAACGCTAAAATCGTTTCAAACTCCCCTGGCCGCAGATCGAAAACCCTCTTACATTCTAATCGAAAGGTGTTTCGGCTGTTTTCTTTGACTAATCCGGAAGCCGCTGCAACAGCTTTGTTGATTAAATAATCTCGCATTTGATCTGTCATCGGATTGAATGTTGCGGCCTCTTCGGCTAATGACCGTAGGGCCCCTAATCTTTTGCTATCGCCTCGTTTACGAGTCTCTGCCATGGATTCGAGAGCCATCCCATTCTCTTCCTTTATGATTAGTGGAGATTGATATTAGGCATTATAGATCACTAGTTCAAGTATTAAATGATTGGTGTGTTAAAAAAAGCGACATCGATTATCCATAGGGACTATCCAACACAGAGTACGCCAATGCAGGAAAGGCCCTCCGACGAGAAAGGTACCGTTCGTCAGCGGTTACTACGCGTAGTGGTGTTCTGCCGCCTGCCGCTCCACCTTGGGCGGACCACCCGACAATATTATTAATATCGTACCGTCGATGGGAGCGAGCATGCGACGGTCAGGAGTGCGGTAAGGCGTTTGCCGCAGGATTTGTGCAAATTGTTGAAAACGTAGCCTGGAATTGCCAATACTAACATATTGCAAGTGAAACATCGAGAGATGGTAAGCTTTGCTATAGCTGCGGCCGTGGGTGACGCGATCGGGTCATACGATGTCGTCGTGATCGGCGGCGGGCATGCCGGGTGCGAGGCGGCGGCGGCGCGAGTGGGCGCACGGACCGTGCTGGCGACGCACAGCCGCGCGACGATGGGCGAAATGTCCTGCGACCGGTAGGTCGGCGGGTCCGGCAGGGGGCAGTTGGTGCGCGAGGTCGACGTGCTCGACGGCATCATGAGGTCGCACTTGCGGTTGCCGGTGCCGCAAGAATGATCGTGCAGGTCTATTCCGCGAAGATTTCGCGCAGCGTAGCGAGAGTGGTGCTGAGGGTAGCAGCGCTGACGGTCCCCAACCGTCGGATGAGTCTCGATTTGTCGACAGTGCGTATCTGCTCGAGCAGGATAAAGCCGGCTTTCCCCTGGAAGAGAACCGGGATTCGTGACGGGGCGGACCGGCTGCCTGTGGTCATCGGGGCAGCCGTCACCATGGGCAAGCGGTCATTCATTTCGGGAGGCGACACCACCAAGCACGGCCGGGTTTTTTGGATCTCGCTGCCAATCGTGGGATCGAGCGCCGCAAGCCAGACCTCGCCGCGCACCACCCGCAAGCCGACAGCCGAGCGGCTCTGCCTTACCACTTAAGGTCGGTGTCAAAGTCGTTACCGAATTCGAGCCATGCGAGGTCTTCGCCTCCGAGCTCCGGGACCTCGCCGAATGCGTCAGCCCAGCCTTCGCGCGGCCGGCGTTTGATCGGTGTGATCGCGATGTGACCGTCCTCCAGAGAGAGATCGACCGGCTCGCCTGCGGTGATACCAATCTCCGCCAGCATGGATTTCGGGATTATGACCCCTGACGAGTTGCCTAATTTTCGTATCGCCGCACGCATTTCGACCTCCTGCCGCGCTGGGTATCGTATCAACATTGTTATAACCTAACCGTGCGGTCGGTCAAGCCGCCCTTGTTTCACCTGAGACCTCGACAGGCTTGACCGGCGTTTATACATTCCGCGGCGATGAGCAACAGCTTGAGATTTTACGATGTCGTCGTGGTGGGCGGCGGGCATGCCGGGTGCGAGGCGGCGGCGGCGGCGGCGCGGGTGGGTGCCAAGACGCTGTTGTTGACGCACAAGCGGGCGACGATCGGCGAGATGTCGTGCAACCCGGCGGTGGGCGGGCTCGGCAAGGGGCATCTGGTGCGCGAGATCGATGCGCTCGACGGGGTCATGGGGCGTGCGATCGACCGGGCCGGCATCCAGTTTCGCATTCTGAACCGCAGCAAAGGGCCGGCGGTGCGCGGACCCAGGGCGCAGGCTGATCGAAAGCTCTACCGCAAGGCGATGGGCGAATTGCTGGCGGAGACCGCGAACCTCGATCTCGTCGAGGGGGCGGCCGAGGATCTGGTGCTCGGCAGGGATGGCTGCGCCGCGGGTGTCGTGCTCGGCGACAGGAGGCGGATCGCGGCGGGGCGGGTGGTGCTGACCACCGGCACGTTTCTAAACGGCCTTATTCATATCGGCGAGGAGAAGGTCGCGGCCGGCCGGGCGGGCGAGCCGCCATCGCATGGCCTCGCCCATACTCTCGCCCGCCTCGGCTTTGCGCTCGGCCGGCTAAAGACCGGGACACCGCCGCGGCTCGACGGCACCACGATCGACCGGAAGGGGCTCGAGATCCAGCCCGGCGACGATCCGCCGCCGCCCTTCTCGTTTATGACCGAACGGATCGCGACGCCGCAGATCGCCTGCCACATCACCGAGACGACGCCGGCGACGCACGCCCTGATCCGCGCCAACCTCGCCCGCTCGCCGATGTATTCGGGCGCGATCACCGGGGTGGGCCCGCGCTATTGCCCGTCGATCGAGGACAAGGTCGTGCGCTTTGCCGACCGCGAGCGGCACCAGATCTTCCTCGAGCCCGAGGGCCTCGACGACGACACGGTCTATCCGAACGGCATCTCGACCTCGCTGCCGCGCGCGGTGCAGGAGGCGATGCTGACGACGATCCCCGGCCTCAAGCACGCGGTCATGCGGCGGCCCGGCTACGCGATCGAATACGATTTTGTCGATCCCCGCGAGCTTTTTCCGAGCCTCGAAACCCGCCGTATCAAGGGTCTCTATTTCGCCGGCCAGATCAACGGCACGACCGGCTACGAGGAAGCCGCGGCACAGGGTCTCGTCGCCGGGCTCAATGCCGCCCTCGCCGCCGGCGGCGCCGAGCCCTTTGTCCTCGACCGTGCCCAGGCCTATATCGGCGTCTTGATCGACGACCTCGTCACCCGCGGCGTCAGCGAGCCCTACCGCATGTTCACCTCGCGCGCCGAATATCGGCTGAGCTTGCGCGCCGACAACGCCGACCAGAGGCTGACCTCGGCCGGCATCCGGCTCGGCTGCATCGCGGCCGAGCGCGCCCGCCGATTTGCGGCGAAGACGGCCGCTCTCGACGACGCCCGCCGGCGCCTCGCGGACCTCCGGATGACGCCGCCGGCGTTGCGCCGGCACGAGATCGCGGTCAACGCGGACGGCATCGCGCGCAGCGCCGCAGAATTGCTCGCCTATCCCGGTATCGACCTGACGCGGCTGGCGGCAATCTGGCCCGAGCTTGCCGCTTTCCCGTCGGAAATTGCCGAGCAGGTCGAAATCGATGCGCGCTATGCCGGCTATCTCGAACGGCAGGAGCGCGACATCGCCGCCTTTCGCCGGGACGAGGCGCTGCTGCTGCCGGATGGCCTCGACTACACCGCCATCGGCAGCCTGTCGCGCGAGATCCGCGACAAGCTCACCGCGGCCCGGCCGACCACGCTCGGCGCCGCTGCGCGGATTTCGGGCGTCACCCCGGCAGCGCTCGTGGCCTTGCTGAAGCATGTCCGGCGCCGGGCTGCGGCCTGAGCCGCTCGGACCGCAGGGTTTTGCCGCGCTCGTCCCGGTTTCACGTGAAACACTGGCGCGGCTCGAAGCCTATGTCGAATTGCTGGGCCGCTGGTCGGCGCGGATCAATATCGTCGGCCGCGATTCGCTCGCCGACCCGTGGCGCCGGCACATCCTCAATTCGGCGCAGCTCTTGCCGCTGCTGCCGGATGCCGCGCGCAACCTGATCGATCTCGGCAGCGGCGCCGGGTTTCCGGGGCTGGTGCTGGCGATCATCGGCGTGCCCGCGGTCGAGCTGGTCGAGGCCGACATGCGCAAATGCGCTTTTCTGCGCGAGGCGGCACGGGTGACCGGAACCGAAGTCACGATCAGCCGATCCCGGATCGAGGCCCTGGCGCCGCATCCTGTCGATGTCGTGACCGCCCGCGCGCTGGCGCCGCTCGACCGGCTGCTCGGCCTCGCGGCCCCGTTTCTCGGCCCCGGCAGCGCTTGCCTTTTTCTAAAGGGCGGGCGGGTCGAGGAGGAATTGACCCTGGCGCGCAAAGGCTGGACAATGAGGGTGTCGAGCAGCCAAAGCCGCTCCGACCCGAGGGGGGTCGTTCTTCGCCTGCATGATGTCGTCCGCGCGCCTCGCCGCCGCTGAGGCCCGGCCGTATGCCGCACCGGCTGCGCGCCGCGCCCGGATCGTCGCTGTCGCCAACCAAAAAGGCGGCGTCGGCAAAACCACGACCGTGGTCAATCTCGCCACCGCGCTCGCGGCGACCGGCCGCCGCATTCTCGTCCTCGACCTCGATGCCCAGGGCAACGCCAGCACCGGGCTCGGCATCGAGCCGGCGGCTCGCAGGGTCACGAGCTGCGAACTCTTGCGCGGCGAGACCGACCTCGACAGCGCCATCATCGCCACCGAGGTGCCGGGCCTCTCGCTCGTCCCGGCCTCGCCCGAATTGAGCGGCGCCGATCTCGAATTGAGCGCGCGCCCGAGCCGCGAGTTCCTGCTGGCCCGAGCGCTCCGCAGCCGGGTGCGCGACGTCGATCTGGTGCTGATCGATTGCCCGCCGTCGCTGAACCTCTTGACCGTCAACGCGCTTGTCGCGGCCGACCGGGTGCTGGTGCCGCTGCAATGCGAGTTTTATGCGCTCGAAGGATTGAGCCAGCTGATGCGCACGATCGAGCGGGTGCAGCGGGTGCTGAACCCGCGGCTCGAGCTCGAAGGTGTGGTGCTGACGATGCACGATCGGCGCAACAATTTGTGCGACCAGGTCGCCGAGGATGTCCGCCGCCATCTCGGCGCCAAGGTGCTCGACACCGTGATCCCGCGTAATGTGCGGGTCTCCGAGGCGCCCTCGCACGGCAAGCCGGCGCTGATCTACGACCACCGTTGCGCCGGCTCGCAGGCCTATATTCAGCTCGCCGCCGAGCTGCTGCGCCGGGCCGCGGCGCAACCCCGATGAGCGCGGCCTCGCCGCGCACCCGGCTCGGCCGCGGTCTTGCCGGGCTGTTTGGCGAGGGGGAGGCGGTCGCGTGGTCCGATCCGGCGCCGCAGCGGCGGGTCCCGATCGAATCGATCCGGCGCGGCGCCTTTCAGCCGCGGCGCGGGTTTGACGATCAATCGCTCGATGCGCTGGCCCAGTCGATCCGCGAAAAAGGGTTGCTTCAGCCATTGCTGGTGCGGCCGCTTGCCGAGGAGGGCGCGGCTTTCGAGCTCGTTGCCGGCGAGCGGCGCTGGCGTGCCGCGCAGCGCGTCGGGCTGCACGAGGTGCCGGTCGTCGTGCGCGTGCTGGCCGACGCCGAGGCGCTCGAAATCGCCCTCGTCGAAAACCTTCAGCGCCAGGATTTGTCGCCGCTCGAAGAGGCCGGGGCTTACCGCCGCCTGATGGCTGAATTCGGCCGCACCCAGAAGACGGTGGCCGATGCGGTCGGCAAAAGCCGCAGCCATGTCGCCAACACGCTGCGCCTGTTGTCGCTGCCCGAGCCGGTGCGCCACCGTCTCGACCGGGGCGAGCTGTCGTCGGGCCATGCGCGCGCGCTGCTGGCGGCTGCGGACCCGGTGGCCCTGGCCGACGAGGTCGTGCGCCGCGGCCTCAACGTCCGCGCCACCGAGCGGCTGGCGCAACGCCGCGCGCAACCGCCGCGGCCTGCCCCGTTGCCGCGCCGCGATGCCGACACCGCCGCATTGGAGCGCGATCTCGCCGCCCGGCTCGGGCTGCGCGTCACCGTGCAAGCCAACGAGCGCGGCGGCGCCCTGACCCTGCACTATGCGAGCCTCGACCAGCTCGACCGTGTGCTGAAGTTGCTGCGCGCCGGCTGAATCAGCCGGCCAGGCCGTTCATGCCGGTGGACAGCTGGCGCGGGACGGCCCAAAGAGCGGCGGGATCGAGTGTCGCCGGCCGATGTTCGGGCAGCCGGTGGTCGGGCAGCCGATGGTCGGATAGGCCGGCAATCGTGCAGATGGCGATGCCCGAGGCGGCGAGCCGGTCGGCTTCGGCGAGCCGCATCGGCCGGACGGCGGGATCGTCGATCGACAGACGGACCACGCGCCAGCCCTCGCCGGCGAGCTTCTCGACCCGAGCGGTGCTGCCCGCCGCCTCGACCGGAACCAGCTCGACAAAGCAGCGGTTTGGGATCAACGCCAAAATGCCGGCATCGACAGCGCCGTCATGGAGCACGGCGTCGGCCGCCGCGAGCGCCGCCAATGCCGGCCAAGGGAGCTCCGCCGGCCGCGCCGGGTCGCAGCCGATCAAAACCACCAGCCCGGCATCGGGCGCAGCATCCGAAATTGCAGAGGCAGGGACCGCCGGCGGCGGGTCCGGATTGGGGCACATCGGGTCCTCCTGTTCGAGGAGACACGGGGCCCACGGATTGCTCCGTGGCGTTTTAGCGCTTGGTGACGCGGGCGCAAGCCATCCTCAAATCCCGCGATTCCGCAGCCGGAACAGCCTCACTCTATTCAGCGGTGATTGTCTGTCAATAGTGTTCTTTTTCGCTTATTTAAACTGTGATATGATCGTGGTGCTTTGGCAAACGGCGGCGCGCCCGATAAGATGCGCCGCGCGCGCCGGGCCACGGCCGGGAGGAGGTCGCTCACCGATGCGGTTGTCTCAAATCGCCGCAGTCCAGAGGCGAGGCGTGAGGCGCGGCACCGTCGCCGCAATGCTGACCGTGGCGGCCGTCGGAAGCGCGGCAGCGCAGCCCCCTGCCGACGCCGATCCGGCGCTGGCGCCCTGGTTTCGCAGCCTGCTCCAGCCCGGCACCGAAGTGTCGTGCTGCTCGGTTTCAGATTGCCGGTCGACCGAGTATCGGATCGAGCGCGACCATTACGAGGCGCTGATCGGCGGCAATTGGCTCGCCGTGCCGCCAGACAAGGTGCTGCAGCGCACCGACAACCCGACCGGCCATGCCATCGTCTGCTGGACGCCGCAGCGCGGCATCATGTGCTTTGTGCGCGCGACCGAGTCTTGAGGCTGCTTCGTTATTGTTGCGCCGGCGGGGCGCCCGGCGCCGGCCGCAGGGCGCCGCGGCCGGGACGGGTCGCGGGCAGGGCGGGCGGTCCGGCGCCGGGCGCCGGGCTCGGGCCGAGCTCCGGCAGCGGCGGCGGCTCGGCGCCGTAGATCGGCACATTGGGGCCGCGGGCGCTGGCCGATTTTCGCGACTCGGCCGGACGGACCAAGGCTTCGAGCGCACGGTCGCTGAGCTGGACCCCGTAAAAGGTCTGATAGAATTCGCGGACGGTGCTGCGCAAATCCTGTTGATAGGCATCGGGGTAGAACAGGTTCGACAGCCAATAGAGCCCGACCATGCGGTTGACCCCGGCCGGGTCGTCGATCCAGCCAAACGGGTCCGCGGGGGCGAGATAGACCTCTTTCTTGCGCACTGCGGCAAGCCCGCGCCAGCCGGGGTCGTGCAGCAATTCGTTATAAAAGCTGCGCTGCTGGGCGATGACGATGTCGGGGTTCCAAGCAAAAATCTGGGCGCGGGTGACCCGTCTCGGGGTGCCCGGGCCGAGCCGGGCGGCGACGTTGATGACCCCGGCCTGGTCGATATTGGCCATCGCCAGCGAACCGGCGCCGCCGGCTTCGAGCCCGTCGGGCCCGCGCCCGTAATAGACGAGCGGCCGGCCGACCGGCGACTGGATCAGGAGCTGGCCGCGCAATCCCTGGATCGCATGAAACGCGTAGCTCGCAACCGCGAGCCGATGGTCGCCGGCGCCGAGCAGCGTGCCGATATCGGTCAGCATCGCAGGCGTGCGCTGAATGCTGCCGTCGATCAGAATGTACGGAATCCGCGTCTGCTGCTGGATATAGTCGGCGAATGCCACAGCTTGCGGTGTGATCTCGCCCGAGGCGATGACGAGATCGGGGTGCAGCCGCATGACGGTCGCCGCGTTGGCGCTCGGGTAGGGGCCGTAAAGACAGCCGACGCCCGGCAACCGGCCGTATTTCGCCGGCAGATAAGCGCGCTGGGCACGCGACAAGGGCTCGCACCAGCCGACCAGCTTTTGCGGGGTCAGAGCAAAGACCAGCACCGCCGCCGGCGCGTTCGCCGCCATCACCCGGTTTATGTAATCGGGCAGCACGACCCGTCGCCCGGCCGAGTTCGATAAATTCCGCGGCCCAGGCATGAGCTGCGGTCAGCGCGGCCAAGATGAGGGCGGCAATCCGCAAAGCGGGCAATCGCAACGGCATGTCTTGTCCTCGGCGTCCCCCAAATGTGGCGGCGACTATAACGGCGGCGGCCCTGGTGACAAGCGCGGGCGCAACCCCTGGGCGATGCGTGGGCTTGCGCTATGCGGGGCTTGGCGCGGCGGCGGCACCGGGTAAACTCGGGCCGCGGTCAGCGGGAGGGTGCGATGCGTATCGACAAGGTCGAGGCGATCCCGGTCGAGGTGCCGTTGACGAAAGTATTTTCCGGCAGCGGCTACCGTGTCGACAGCCGATGCACGCTCGTCACTCGCATCCGCACGGCGGACGGGCTCGCCAGCGAGGTCTACAACGGCGACAACCGCGCGCATGGCCCGGCGATCGCCCGGATCGTCGAGGACGAGCTCGCGCCGATGCTGATCGGCGAGGACGCGGCACGGATCGAAAAGCTATGGGCGAAGATGTTTGCGCTCGCCCATCCGAACCGTGACCGCAAGCTCGTCATGGAGGCGATCGCCTGCGTCGATACGGCGCTGTGGGACCTCCTTGGCAAATCGCTCGGGACGAATGTCTCGACCCTGCTCGGCGGGTTTTGCGAGCGGCTGCCGATCATCGCTATCGCCGGCTATTACGAAGCAGGCAAGACCCCGGCCGATCTCGCCCGCGAGATGGAGTGGCTGCGCGGCCAAGGCATGGCCGGGTGCAAGGTCAAGGTCGGAGGGCTCGCCGCCGAGGCCGACGCCGAGCGGGTCGCCGCCTGCCGCGCCGGGGCCGGCCGCGACTTTATCCTGGCGGTCGATGCCAATCGCGGTTGGCCGGCACCCGAGGCGATCAAGTTCGCCCGGCTCGTCGAGCAATACGACATTCGCTGGTTCGAGGAGCCGTGCCACTGGTACGACGAGGCATTGGGGATGGCCGAGGTGCGGCGGGCGACGACGATCCCGGTCACCGCCGGGCAAAGCGAGATCAGCGCTCACGGTATCCGCCGGCTGATCGCCGCGGGTGCGGTCGATCTGGTCAATTTCGACGCCTCGGAAGCCGGCGGCGTCACCGAGTGGCGGCGCGTCGCGGCAATGTGCGCGGTCCACGGCATCGCCATGGCGCATCACGAGGAGCCGCAAATCTCGGTGCAAATGCTGTCGGCGGTGCCGCACGGCACCTATGTCGAATGCTTCCCCGACCCGCAGCGCGACCCGCTCTGGGACGCGATGATCCGCAACCGCCCAAAGATCGAGGACGGGATCATCGAGGTGCCGCAAGGGCCGGGCTTTGGCCTCGAGCTCGACTGGGACCTGATCGGCCGGCAGCGCCGCGACCGCTGACGCCGGCGGCTGACCGCAGGTGCGGGTCGAGCCCTATCGCTGGCGGCTGTCGGGCAGCTTTGCCGCGCATCTGTTCAAGGCGACCGCGCAGCAGCACCATCGCGCGCTGGCGCCGATGATTGCGCGGTTCGTGCCGGCTTCGGGCGTCGTGTTCGATGTCGGCGCCCATGCCGGGCAATACGCGAAATTGTTCGCCCGTGCCGCCGCGAACGGGCGGGTTTATGCGTTCGAGCCCGGCAGCTATGCACGCTCGATCCTGCGCACGGCGTTGTGGCTGCACCGGCTCGGCAATGTCACGGTGGTCCCGCTGGCGCTCGGCGCGCAATGCGGCGTCGATGTGCTCAACGTGCCAGTCAAGGGGCGCATCAGCTACGGCTTCGGGCTGTCGCATCTGGGGCGCCCGCAAATGCGATGGGCGGCAGTAGCGCAGGAGCTGGCGGCGATCGCGACGATCGACGCGGTGGCCGCGGCGCTCGGTCTCGACCGGCTCGATTTTATCAAGGCCGACATCGAAGGCTGGGAAATGGCGATGCTGCGTGGCGGCGAGCAAAGCCTGCGCCGGTTCCAGCCGACCCTGCTGATCGAATTGGCGGGCGCGCATCTGGCGCATGCCGGCGACCGGATCGGGGACGCGTTCGCGTTTCTCGCCGGGCTCGGCTATGGCGCGTTCGAATTGTCGGCCGCGGGCGAGCTGGTCGCGGCGGCCGAGCCGCATGACGGTGATTTCTGGTTCATTTCGCCCGAGCGTGCGGCGCATGCGATCGGCTAAGCTTTCACACATCGTCCCGCCGCAGGAGCCGCCCATGACCCGACCCTTCGAAGGCATCCGCATCATCGACATCACGCATGTGCTGGCGGGCCCCTTTGCCGCTTATCAGCTTGCCGTGCTCGGCGCCGATGTGATCAAGGTCGAGGACCCGAGCGAGCCCGACCAGAGCCGCGACGGCGGCACCGACCGCGCGCTCAACCGCCGCCATATGGGCACCTCGTTTCTGACCCAGGGGTCGAACAAGCGCTCGATCACGCTCAACTTGAAGAGCGCGGAGGGCCGCGAGATTTTGCAGCGGCTCGCCGCCCGCGCCGATGTCATGGTCGAGAATTACCGGCCGGGTGCGTTCGACAGGCTGGGGCTCGGCTACGCGGCGATGAGCGCCTTGAACCCGCGGCTGATTTATTGCTCGATCTCGGCTTTTGGCCAGGACGGGCCGCGGCGTGAACAGACCGCCTACGACCATGTGATCCAGGCGACCTCTGGGCTGATGGCGATGACCGGCACCGAGGACGTGAACCCGATCAAGTTCGGGGCGCCGGCGGTCGATTACGCGACCGGCACGATGGGCGCCTTTGCGCTCGCCAGCGCGCTCTTTCAGCGCGAGCGCACCGGCAAGGGCCAATACATCGACCTCGCGATGGCGGGGGTGGCGATGATGCTGATGGGCTCGCACCTCACGGGCTATATGAGGAACGGCGCCGAGCCCAAGCCGCACGGCAACAAGCAGCCTTTCGCCACCAACAGCTGCTACGAGGCGAAAGACGGCCTCCTGATGATCGGCGCCAGCAACCTCGGCCAGCAGCGCCGGCTCTGGGCGGTGCTCGAGCGCCCCGACATGATCAAAACAGACAACGAGGCGCGCGAAACCGACCGCGAGCGCGAGGCGGGCGTCCTCGCCGACATCATCAAGACCCGCACCGCCGGCGAATGGGAGGTCTATCTCCAGGCCCGCCACGTCCCGGCGGCACGGGTGCGCACGATGGCCGAGGCCGTCGCCGACCCGCATTTCGAGACCCGCGGCGTCTTCCACCACCACACCCAAGCCCCTGGCATCGACGGCCCGTTCGGCGTGCCGCTCGCCGCCTTCAAATTCGCCCATGGCGGCCCCAGCATCGAAACCCCACCCCCCCAATTCGGCGCCGACACCGACACGGTTTTAGGCGAGCACGGCTACACCCCCGCCGAAATCGCCCAATTCCGCCGCACCGCCGTCATCGGCTGACGCCGGCTACCTGCGCCGCCACTGCTCCGGCCGCGCCGCTCTCGCTGGTGAGCCCCGTCCGCCGCTTTCGAAATTTAACACTTTTGGTTGAGCTTACCCTGTGCAGCATGCTATAATACGGCCCATGATCGACACACCACAGCCACCGGCAACCAGCGAAGAAGACGGTATCTTTGCCCACCCGAACATGAGCACCGAGCCAGAAAAACCGGAAGACCTCGCGACCCTCTACCGCCGCGCCTTCGCCGAATACGGCACCCGCGCGCTGTGGAATATGCGCCCGGTCGAAAAGCCGACCCCGGCGGACGCCTTGGCGATCACCAACGCGTTGCGCACACATGGCCGTATGGATGGACGCAGGCTCGCCGAGCGGATCGAAGAGCTTTGCCGTGCCAATCGGTAAGTTTCAGTCCGACGTGTTGCGGGCGCTTGCCGCGCAGCGCAGCCCCGACAGCTACATTGCGGGCGGTGTTGCGATCAACCGCGAAGGCCCGCGCTTCTCCGGCGACGTTGACATTTTCCATGATTCCGAAGCCCGGCTTGAGAGCGCGGCCAAGGCCGACACAGCGGCCCTGACGGCGGCGGGATATAGCGTTACGTGGGAGCGCGTGCGCGAAGGCAAGCGCGACGCCACGGTTGCGCGCGGCGGCGAGGCAATGCCGCTCGAATGGGTGACGGATGCGGCTTTCCGCTTTTTCCCGACCCAGCCCGACGAACTGTTCGGCTACGTGCTGCATCCGGTCGCACCGCCAAGATTTACCGCGAGAATGTGACGGGAGCGCGGGCCGACCGGCGCGAGCTTCTCAAAATGCTGAAGCACCTCGCGCCCGGCGACGTGGTGACGGTGACGCGGATCGACCGCCTCGCCCGCAGCACCTTTGACCTGTTCGCCATCGTCAAGCAGATCGTGGACGCCAAGGCGCAATTCCGTTCGCTGGCCGAGCCGTGGGCCGACACCGGCACCAGCACCGGGCGCTTGATGATTGCCGTTCTCGGCGGCTTGGCCGACGTGGAGCGCGACCTTATCCGCACCCGCACCGCCGAAGGTGGCAGCCGGGCGCAGAAGCGCGGGCAGCGCATGGGCCGCAAACCAAAACTGACCGACGCGCAGCAGGACGAGGCCCGCCGCCGCCGCGCCGAAGGTGCCACGCTCGCCGAACTGGCGCGCAGCTACGGCGTCGGAAAGAGTACGATTTCACGGCTCGCGGCAGAAACGCGTTAAAGCCAACGAATCGATCTTGCAACCTAGTCCTATACATTCATTCAGTGTGAACACTCATACCGCATTGAAAACGCTGCCAAACGACACGTTTATTACAGAGTGTCTTTGACTCAATTTAAGTCTGCACACTCGAAACGCGTCAGGAATTACGCGTTTTGCGAGCGGCCACGCCCGAAGCTGCAGGGGTATTTTCTATGGCTGAGCATATAGAATTGGGTTACTACGGCGGGGATGCGGATCGTCACGTCCTCGATTTGTATGATGCCGGGCGCGCGCTCTATGGAGCCGCGCGTTTTATATATACGCTCGAAAATTTTCGCGTGAATGGCGTAATTGTTGAACACGCGACCACAGCAAAAGTAAAATTTGAATTACATGCCCCCGCGGCGGGCTGTTTTACCTTTGACATACAAAATGTCCTTGCGACCATTGGGCCTGATCAGGTCGGTAAAATACTCCAGGTTCCATTTTCTGCTTTGTTAGCTTGGATCACCCGAAAACTATCGGGCGATGAGGCACACACTCCTATTCCACTAGACGCCGACATCGAGCGAGAAAAAACGATCCAAACAGCCATCACATCTATGAGGGACGTTTCCGTAAAGTCGATCGAATCTCAAAATGAGTTATTGAAAACATATGCTGCGGAACTTGTAAAAATTACCGATGAGAGAACGCGAGAGTTATCGATAAAATTAAGACCGCCATTAATCGATATGGCGCGTCCTACCTCAAGCGATGCAGCATTTATGACATTGTCTGTCGGGGAAAATCCGCCAGTGCTTTATATGGATGAGCGCATAGTAGAAGGGATAAAAGGTAATAGACTTGACGATATCGCGGAACTCACAAGCGCTAGATTCATACAATATAATGTCGAAACGGGATGGGGGAAAGTTAGACTGCCATGGCGTATCAGTCCTTATAGATTTTCAGTGCATCGCGTAATAAGAGACACCGCGACGCCGGATATATTGTCAGCAATGGATGAGAGTGAAGCGGTATGGGTGTGGTTTTATTGTCTAAGAGATAAGGGTGGAAATATATCGTCACTCGTATTTGACAGATTTGCGAAAGAGACGGAAATGCCTCCTCCATGAGCTGAATGCCACAACAGCGGCAGACGTGAGGTTTCCAGAATCCGCCTTATCCGTCAAGGGACTGTAGGCGCCCGATTAAAATGTCACCCCTGTGCCAGTTTGAAATGACACTTTTCGGGGATTTGCGGGGTGACGGTACGGCTGATGAGCGATCGGGAGCTGGGGCGGCTCGAGGTTCTGCGGGATTTGGACCAGCGGTGCTAACGGCCGCGGCGGCGCCGGCCGGGCGCTACGCTGCGCCGGGCTCCACGCCCCCGCCCGCCGTCCGACCCGACCGATGGTGGCATTTCTAAATGGGACAATGCGGTGGCGGGAGGCCGCCGCGTCAGCACTGGTTCATGTCGCCGCCGCCGCTGAAATCCTGGTCCGAGCTGGAATCCTGGTTGCTGGCGTAGTCCTGGCTCGAAAAATCCTGGTCGCCGCCGGAGCCGCCCGAATCGGAGCCCGAATTGGCGCTGGAAAAATCCTGGTCGCCGCCGGTGCCGCCGGTGTCGCTGCCGCCCCAGGCGTCGGTGTTCTGGTTGCCGGTGTCGCTGCCGTAATAATTGTTGACGACCGATTCGCCAAGGCCGGGGGTCATGCCTTGGCCGCCGAGGATGCCGGCGCTGGCGCTGCGCCCGAACAGCGATTCGATCCCCTGAAAGAGCAGCGCGCCGCCGGCGATGCCGGCCGCGGTCGCCGCCGCCGAGCGCAAGAAGCCGCCGCCGCCCCCGCCCATGCCGCCGCCCATAAAGCCGCCGCCGCCGCCCGGCGGTTGACCGTAGCCCGGCTGATAGCCCGGCTGCGGCTGCGCATAGGGCTGGCCCGAGGGCTGCGCCGGAGGGGCCGCCGCGACTTGCGGCGAGCGCGACCATGGGCCCGCGGCGGGGACGCTGCCGGTCGCGGGCGCCGGCGGGGGTGCGGGCTGGCGCGAGCCGAACAGGCCGCCCAAAAAGCTCGTCGCCGCCGGCCGTGCCGCCTGCTGCGCGTCGGTCAGCTGTTGTTGCAGCTGGGTGATCTGGTTTTGCGCGTTGTGCAGGCTCAAATCCTGGATCAGCACGGTTTGCATCAGGAAATAGGGCGCATCCGGCTGTCTCGGTCATCGACTGGCGGATCAGGGCGTCGGCTTCGGGGTCCTTGGGCTGGCTCGCGGCGGTCTTGAGCCGCGCCAGCAAGGTCGTCAGCAAGTCTCGTTCCTGGGCTTCCATGATGGCCTTCCACAGCGGGAAAAGCGGGTGCTCCTCAAACGATGAGCATCGGCGCCCACGCGCCGGGCTAGATGTGGGGAGGAGCGGAAAGCGGTCAATGACCCCCGAAATAGCCGGCTCCGCCCAATTCAAGCGGCGCGGGCGCCCATCGCCAGGAACTTTTCGCGGCGTTGGGCGCGCAACCGGGCGCCGTCGAGGGTGGAAAGCGGCCCCAGCGCCGCGAAAATCGCCTCGCCGAGGCTGTCGATCGCGGCTTTTGGCGCGCGGTGCGCCCCGCCCAGCGGCTCCGGGACGATCCGGTCGACGATGCCGAGACGCAGCAGATCCTGCGCGGTCAGGCGCAGCGCCTCGGCCGCTTCGGCGGCGTGCGCCGCATCGCGCCACAGGATCGAGGCGCAGCCTTCGGGCGAAATCACCGAATAGACCGCGTGCTCGAGCATCAAGACCGTGTTGCCGGCGGCGAGCGCCACCGCACCGCCCGAGCCGCCCTCGCCGATGATCGCGGCGACGAGCGGCACCTCGATGTCGAGGCAGGTTTCGATCGAGCGCGCGATCGCCTCGGCCTGGCCGCGCGCTTCGGCGTCGATGCCGGGATAGGCGCCCGCGGTATCGACAAAGGTCAAGACCGGCAGCCCGAAGCGTGCTGCGAGCCGCATCAGCCGGCGCGCCTTGCGGTAGCCTTCGGGCCGCGCCATGCCAAAATTGTGCTCGAGCCGGGCCTGGGTGTCGGCACCCTTCTCGGTGCCGAGCACAACGACGCTCTGCCCGCGAAACCGGCCGATACCGCCGACGATCGCCTTGTCCTCGGCAAAGGCGCGGTCGCCGGCGAGCGGGCACGAAATCGGTCGTCAGGCCGGCGATATAGTCGAGCGCATGCGGGCGCTCCGGATGGCGCGCGACCTGCACCTTTTGCCATGGGGTGAGCCGCGCATAGGTCTGGCGCAGCAAACGGTCGACCGAGCTTTCGAGCCGGCCGACCTCGTCGGCGATGTTGAGCTCGCTCGTCGTCGAAAGGCGCCGCAATTCCTCGATCTTGCTTTCGAGCTCGGCGATCGGCCGCTCGAATTCGAGAAAGTGCCGGATCATCGGCGCGTCATTTGCGCCGGGCGAGCGGGTGCGCGCTCTCCACCAGGCGGCGCAGCCGGTCGGTCAAGACATGCGTGTAGATCTGCGTCGTCGCGATGTCGGCGTGGCCCAGCATTTGCTGCACGCTGCGCAAATCGGCGCCGTGGTCGAGGAGGTGGCTGGCAAAAGCATGGCGCAATACATGCGGCGACAGCCGGTCGCGGTCGAGCCCGGCGGCGATCGCCAATTCCTTCAGCAATTGGCCGCAGCGCTGGCGGGTCAGATGCCCTTCTTTTCCACGCGACGGGAAGAGCCAGCGCGAAGCCTCTTCCTCGGGCAGAAAATGCCCGCGCCGTTCGAGATAGGCAGCGAGCGCCTGCCGGCCCGGCTCGCCGAGCGGCACCACGCGCTCGCGCCCGCCCTTGCCGCGCACCATCAAAAAGCGCGGGTCGCGGCGCGCGGCGGCGAGCGGCAAGGTCAACAGCTCGGTAATGCGCAGCCCGGTCGCATAAAGCAGCTCGACGATAGCGACGAGGCGCACGCCTTCGGCGCCGGGGCGCGCTCGCGCAGCCTCGAGCAGCGCCCGAATCTCGCCTTCGGACAAGAGCTTGGGGAGCGGCTGGCCGAGGCGCGGCGTATCGAGGCCGGTCGCGGGGTCGTCGCCCCGGATGCCGTCCACCACCAGAAATTTATGGAGCTGGCGGATCGCCGAGAGCCGGCGCGCGAGGGTGCGCGGCGCCAGTCGCGCCGTCGCCGCAGCCGCGAGATAGGCGTGCAGAGACGCTTCGTCGGCGGCTTCGAGGGCAATGCCGCGGATGGCGAGAAACGCCGCAAGGTCGAGCAAGATCGGTGCGATAGGCGGCGATTGTCGGTTGCGCGGCACCGCGCTCCGCGGCCAGCATTTCGAGAAATGCCTCGAGATGGCGGGAGGGCGGCGCAACCTTGCGGTGCGACCGCATCGTCCGGGCCGTCATCTTGGAAAGCGCGAGTCGGGCAGCACCTTTTCCACCGGCGCCGAGGGGGCGGACGGGTTCCACAGCGCCAGAAACGCGGCACCCCCGAGCGCCGCCAAGATGATGACGGCGACAAAGCCTATGGTCAGCTTTCCCATCCCGCTGCTCGCATGTCCCCAAAGGCGGCTGTTCCTGCCCAACCGCCACCCTGATTCCCCCGACAGGGTCCGTGCCGATTGACGACCGGGCCGCACGATATGCTAGTACGCTCTGAGCGCGCCGCGAAAAAGAGCGCCGGCGTCGAGAGGATCGAGGGTGGAGATCGGGTCCGCAGCAACTGCGCGGCGTGCGGCGCCGGTGCGGCGGTTTGTCCCGCAGCGCACGGTCGTGCTGGTCGGGTTGATGGGCGCCGGCAAGACCAAGATCGGGCGCCGGATCGCGGCACGGCTCGATCTGCCGTTCTTCGATTCGGACGACGAGATCGAGGCCGCCGCCGGCGAGACCGTCGAGGAGATCTTTGCCAATCGCGGCGAGGCGATGTTTCGCGCCGGCGAGCGCCGGGTCATCGCGCGGCTCTTGGCGGGGCCGGCGCATGTGCTGGCGACCGGCGGCGGCGCCTTTATGGACCCGGCGACACGCGCGCTGATCGCCCGTCAGGGCGTCTCGGTGTGGCTGCGCGCCGAGCTCGACATCCTGGCGGCGCGGGTCGCCCGCCGCACCGACCGGCCGCTGCTCAAAAACGGCGACCCACGGGCGATCCTCGGCGAGCTGATCGCGCGGCGCCATCCGATCTATGCCGAGGCCGAGCTCGTCGTCGACAGCGGCGAGGGCAGCGTCGAATCGACAGCGGCAGCGGTCATCGCGGCGCTCGCCGCCTGCCCGCTCGCCGCCTGCCCGCTCACCGCCTCGCCATCGCCGACGGAGATCGCCTCATGACGAACGGGACCGAGCGGCTGCGCGTGGCACTCGGCAAGCGCGCCTATGACATCGTCGTCGGGCCGGGGCTGATCGCAAGCGCCGGCAGCGAAATTCTACCGTTGATGCGCCGCCGCCATGCGGTCGTCGTGACCGACGAGAACGTCGCCCGGCATTGGCTCGCACCATTGCGCGACAGCCTTGCCGCGGCCGGGATCGCGCAGCATACGGTCGTGCTGCCGCCGGGGGAGGAGACCAAGGATCTCTCTCATTTCGGGCGGCTCGCCGAGGAGATTTTGGGCTATAGCATCGAGCGCGGCTCGATGCTGGTGGCGCTGGGCGGCGGGGTGGTCGGGGACCTGACCGGCTTTGCCGCGGCGACATTGCTGCGCGGCATCGATTTTGTGCAGGTCCCGACGACATTGCTGGCTCAGGTCGATAGCTCGGTCGGCGGCAAAACCGGGATCAACACCCCGCACGGCAAGAATTTGATCGGCGCGTTCTATCAGCCGCGTCTCGTCCTGGCCGACACCGGCGCATTGGCGAGCTTGCCGCGCCGCGAGCTTTTGGCCGGCTATGCCGAGACCGTCAAATACGGCCTCATTCTCGACGCCGCGTTTTTTGCCTGGTGCGAGCGGCAAGGCAATGCGCTCTGCGCGCTCGAGCCCGAGCCGCTGCGCCATGCCGTGGTGACGAGCTGCCGGATGAAGGCCGATGTCGTCGCCGCCGACGAGCGCGAGGAGGGCGACCGGGCGCTCCTCAATTTCGGCCACACCTTTGGCCATGCGCTCGAAACCGAGACCGGGTTTTCCAATCGGCTATTGCATGGCGAGGCGGTGGCGCTCGGCATAGTCCTGGCGTTCGATTTCGCTACCCGGCTGGGGCTCGCCCCGGCGGCGGATGGCGAGCGCGTGCGCCGCCATTTTGCTGCAACCGGGCTGCCGACCCGCCTCGCCGATATCGGGCTTGCCGGCATCCCGGCCGAGCGCCTCCTCGCGCATATGGGCAAGGACAAGAAAGTCCGCGACGGCAAGATCACCCTGATCCTCCCCCGGCACATCGGCGACACCTTCATCATGAAAAACGCCCCGGTGGGCGAGCTGCGCGATTTCCTCGGCCGGGCGGCCTAACCGCGCCGAAATCAGCCCCTGTCTTCTTCCGGGGCCAGCGTGGTCAGCGAGAGGGCGTGGATTTGGGTGGCGAGCTCGCCGGCGAGCGTCTGGTAGACGAGGCGCTGGCGGGCAATTCGGGTTTGGCCGGCAAAAGCGGCAGCGACGATGGTGACGGCGAAGTGGGTTTCGCCGCCGGGCTTCGCACCCTCATGGCCGATATGGCGGTGCAACTCGTCGTCGATGACGAGCCGGGTCGGATGAAAGCGCTGGGTGAGCTTTTCGCGGATCGTCTCGGCCATCGGCATGGCGATCACCCTTGCGGCCAGTCGCGGCGGATCGGGTCTTTTCCGTCCCAGCCGATCGCCGCTTCGCGCACCGCGTCGAAGATGCGGCGGCGGGCCGGGGTCAGCTCGGCCATTTCGATGACCGTGCCGGGATGGCCCTCATTGGCGAAATAGACAAAAGGCCCACGCGGGCTCTCGCCGCGCTGACCGATGGTCCAGCCCGCCTTCAAGGCGCGGTCGAGCAGCTCATGGTAGTTTTCGGGCCAGCTCGACCAATGCTGCAGCCCCTCGTGGCCGGCGCCGAGGAAATCGCGGTACATGGTCGGTGTGGCGTCGCGCTGCTCGATCAATTCGAGCTGCATGTCGCCGGAATTGGCGAGCGCGATCGTCAGATGGATGTCGGGATAGGGCCGCTCCTGGTACCAGAACCCGTCGAGCGGCAGTTTCTCGGCGAGAAACCAGGGGCCGACGCCGCACACCTCGACCCAATGGCGCATCGCCTTGTCGATATCGCGCACGACGATGCCCATCTGGCGCAACGGCCCGAAAAAGCGGCTCATGCTGCCTCCGTCACAGCCCCAGGACGGCCTTGGTCAGGATGTTCTTCTGGATCTCGTTGGTGCCGCCATAGATCGAGGCGGCGCGCAAAAAGAGATAGCTCTTGGTCGCCTCGGCCGCCCAGGCCGGCCCGAGCTCGGGCTCGTTCGAGAGCGCCTCCAATTCCTGCGCCCAATCCGGCATCGCCAACGGGCCGCCGACATCCATCGCCAATTCGGTCGTCGCCTGCAGCAATTCGGTCCCCTTGATCTTCAGTGCCGAGGACAGCGGGTCGGGCTTCCCCGCTTCGCTTTTGGCATAGGCGGAGACCACCCGGTATTGGGTGATTTCGAGCGCCTTCATATCGACTTCGAGCTGGGCGACACGCTGGCGGAACGCCGGGTCTTCGATCAGAGGCTTGCCTTGGGCGCGCATCTCGTGCGCCATTTCCTTGGCAAAGGCGACCCGCTCCTTCGATTTCCCGAGCCGTGCGATGCCGGTGCGCTCGTGGCCGAGCAGGTATTTGGCGACGTCCCAGCCGCGGTTCTCCTCAAAGACCAAATTCTCGACCGGCACCCGGACATCGTCGAAGAACACTTCGTTCAGGTGATGGCTGCCGTCGATCGAGACGATCGGGCGCACGGTGATGCCCGGCGTCTTCATGTCGATCAGCAGAAACGAGATGCCTTCCTGCCGCTTCTTGGCGGTGGAATCGGTGCGCACCAGGCAAAAGCACCAGTCGGCGTGGTGCGCGGTCGAGGTCCAGATCTTCTGGCCGTTGACGACGTAGTGGTCGCCGTCGCGCTTGGCCGCGGTCTTTAAGGAAGCGAGGTCGGAGCCGGCGCCCGGCTCGGAAAACCCCTGGCACCACCAATCGTCGATATTGGCGGCGCGCGGCAGAAAGCGGCGCTTTTGCTCCGCGGTGCCGAACTGGATCAGGACCGGGCCGATCATCGTGATGTTGAACGACGACACCTCGGGCGCCGGCGCCAGCTGGTTTTCTTCGAGAAAGATCATGCGCTCGACCGGGCTCCAGCCGGGCCCGCCATATTCCTTGGGCCAGTTGAAGGCGGCCCAATGGCGCTCGTTGAGGATGCGCTGCCAGCGCACGGTATCCTCTTTGCGCGGCGAGTAGCCGAGCCGCATTCGCTCGCGGATGTCGTCGGGCAGATGGTCGCGGATAAAGCCGCGCAATTCGCCGCGAAACGCGATCTCGCTTTCGGAAAAGTTGAGGTCCACGACCCGGCTCCTCAATGCGCGGCGGCGCGGATCAGCCCGGCCCAGCGGTCGAGCACCGGCAGGATCCGGTCTTTCCCTTCCGAGGGCAGCATGACGACCGCGCGCACGATGCCGAGGTCGCGCCAGCGCGCGAGCTCGGCCTCGTCCTCGGGCGGGTTGAACATCGTCACCGGCAACGGGTCGCGCCCGGCGTCCTTCGTCATCTGGCGGAATTGCGCGAGCGCGTCCATCGGGCTCGCACCGGGCCGGCCGCCGATCGGGCACCAGCCGTCGCCATAGCGGACGGCACGGCGCGCCGCCTGCGGGAAGGCGCCGCCGACGAGGATCGGCGGGTGCGGCTTTTGCACCGGCTTTGGCCACGCCATCAGCGCGTCGAAATCGACCATGTCGCCGTGGTATTCGGCCTTTTCCTTGGTCCAGATTTCCTTCATCGCCTCGATCCGCTCGCGCATCAGCTTAAAGCGGCTTTTGTACTCGGTGCCGTGGTTTTCCATCTCGTCCTGGTTCCAGCCGCCGCCGACACCGAACAGAAAGCGGCCGTTCGACACCTGGTCGAGCGAGGCGACGAGCTTGGCGGTCTGGATCGGGTCGCGCTGCTGCACCAGGCACACGCCGGTCGCGAGCTTGAGCTTTGTCGTGACGAGAGCGGCGGCGGTCAGGCTGACAAACGGGTCCATCGCCTCGGCATAGCGCTTGGGCAATTCGCCGCCGCCGGGAAACGGTGTCTTGCGCGAGGTCGGGATGTGCGAATGCTCGGGCGCCCATACCAATTCAAAGCCGCGCTCTTCGAGCGCCTTGGCGAGATCCACCGCCGAGATCGCATAATCGGTAAAAAACATCAGCACGCCGAATTCCATTTTCGCCCCCATTCGCGGGATGGTTTTCCGTTGCGCAGCTTAGCCGCGATCCAGGGCGCGAGGCCAGCCTCGTGCCCTGGCCGATCTCATGCCGGGGCCGGTTGCCGGGCCGGGACCACAATAAATGCCGCGCCGTCGGCGAAATCGGGGTTGGCGAGCACCCCGTCGCCTCATGGCGGCCGGCCCTCCTGTTTGCGTCGTAACGACCAAACATTTGGCACTCGATGCCGTGGGGCCGTCCACCCCAACACGTCTTTGTTGGTTCGCCTTCTGCGATCGCATGCGTAGCGCGCTCGCGGGCGCCTTATTTCCGGGCGGCTCCGCGGGACCGGGAGGCCGGGGATTTTGACGGCAACGGCGCCGAGATGGTTGCGGCTGGTGAAGTAGAGCGTTTTCCAGTCGGCGCCGCCAAAGGCGAGGTTGGTGGTGGCCGGGGCGCCGTGGACGATGCGGCCCAATTTTTTGCCGTGCGGGTCGACGACCCAAAGGCCGCCCGAGCCGCCGCAATAGACGTTGCCTTCTTGATCGACCTTCATGCCGTCGGGGACGCCGGGCTCGGGGCCGGAGAGATCGGCAAAGACGCGGTCGGTGTGGCGGGCGAGGGCGCCGCTCGGCAACAGGTCGAAGGCGCGGATATGGCCGCGCCGCGTGTCGTTGATGTAAAGCACAGATTCGTCGGGCGAAAAAGCCAGACCGTTCGGCAGCACGAAATCATCGACCAGCAGTGTCAGGGTGCCGAGGTCGGGGGTGACGCGGTAGACGCCGGAGAAGGTCAAATCCCATTGCTGCGGTGCGGTGGGATGCGTCCACGGGTCGGTGAAATATATGCATCCGTCGGATTTGACGACGACATCGTTCGGCCGGTTCAGCTGGCGCCCCTGAAAGCTGTTGGCGATGACGGTGGTGCTGCCGTCCGCCTCTTGCCGGGTGACGCGGCGCGAATCGTGCTCGCAGGCGACGAGGCGGCCTTGCAGGTCGCGGGTCAGCCCGTTCGCCCGGTTGGTCGGCTCCAGCATCACCGAGGCGCCCTTGCCCGGCTCGTATTTCATGCGCCGGTTGTTGTGGATGTCGCTGAAGACGAGATAGCCGCCTTCGTGCCACCACAGCGGCCCCTCGGCCGGGCCGTGCGCGCCGCCAAACCCGTCGGCAAGGTCGTGGACCGTCTCCGAGGCCGAGACGATGCGGTCGAATTCGGGCGCCGATTGCTCGATGCGCTTTGCCGATTGCGCCATGGCGTTTCCTCCGGTTCGGGTAACGGGTGTTTAGCGCGGCGCCTCGCCCCAGACGGCGTAGCGGCGGCGGGTGCGGCGTTCGCGGCCTTCCGCTGCCATGCGCCGCTCCTGCGCGGCGACGAGGTCGAGGAGCGGGTCGCTGCCGATCGCAACGAGGCCGTGCGCCCCAAAGAGCGCCTCGATCGCCTCGCGCGGGCGGCCGGTAAGAAACGGCAGCCGGTCGCCGATCGCGGCGTATTCGGGGCTGGCGCGGGCATTGTCCTTCGGCTCGGGCTGCGGCGTCGCATCGGCTTGGCCGTCGACGACGACGAGCCGCCCACCCGGCCGCAGCACCCGGCGCCATTCGTCGATCGCCGCCTCGGGGTGCGGCAAGGTCCACAACAGATGCCGGCTGACGACCAGGTCGAACGAGGCCGGGGCAAACGGCAGCGCCTCGGCATCGGCCTCCTCGAAACGGACCGCCGCATTCGCGGTGGCCGCCTTTTGCCGTGCCAAGGCCAGCATCGCCGGCGCGAAATCGACACCGGTCGCATGATGGCCGCGCGCCGCGAGCTCCAGGCTCAAAAACCCGGTGCCGCAGCCGATGTCGAGCGCGCTCAACCCCGGCCCCCTCGGCACCACCAGATCGAGGATGCGGTCCCAGGCGGCGCGCTCGGCGGTACTGCCGATGCTATGGCCGAAATCCTCGTCGAAACTTGCCGCGCGCCGGTTCCAATGCGCCGCGACCTGCGCCTTGACCGGATCGTCTTGCACCGCTGCCATAGCTCGTCCCTCAGGTAAGCCCGGCCAAGGCGGCCAACGCCTCGACCTGGTCGAGATGGCGCGAGACCGGGTTCAAGAGCAGGTGGCTCGCCCCCATCGCGACCATCGCCTCCAATCGCTCGCGCACGATTTCCGGTGTGCCGTGGAGGCCCGAGGCGTCGGTGCCGTCGGGGTTGTGGTAGACCGTCGTGAACCAGCGGTCGAGCTCGGCGCGCGCCACTTCGGGGCGCTCATCGACGGCGATAAAGACGCGTTTCGAGATCGGGAAGGCGGCTGGGTCGCGCCCGGCTGTTTCGAGTGCGGCGCGCAGCACCGGCACCGCTTGCGCAAACGCCTTGATGCTCGACCCGCCCGAGCCCATCCAGCCATCGGCGAGCCGTGCCGCGCGACGCAGCGCGTCGGGATGGCCGACCCCCATCCAGATCGGCACAGACGGCTCCTGCACCGGCTTTGGCGCCATCGTGCCGCCGTCGAGCCGGTAGAGCTCGCCGTGATAATCGACCCGGCGCTCGGCCCACAATTTGCGGATCAGCGCCACCCCCTCGGCAAAGCGGCGCACCCGGCGCTCGGTCGGCACCGCGAACTGCTCGTAGTGGTGCTCGCGGCCGAGACCGAGGCCGAGGATGGCCCGGCCGCCGCTGACATAATCGAGGCACGCCCATTGATGCGCGACATGGGCCGGATGGTGGATCGGCAAGACGACGACCGACGCGCCGAGCCGGATGCGGCTCGTTGCCGCCGCCGCCCAGCTCAGCACCACCACCGGGTCAAAGCAGAAAACATGGTCGAGCGTGTTCTCGGTGACCCACAAATCGGCAAAGCCGAGCGCCTCGGCGCGCTGGGCCACCTGGCGCACGACGCGCATATCAAGCGGGTCGGGCGAGCGGTGCGGCAGCGCCATGCCGAGCGTGATCTGGTCTTTCAGAGCCATGCGCTCTGACATGCCACATCAAGCCGAGCCTGCTCAACCGGTTTCGGCTTGCTCCGGCCGGAGCAGCGGGTCGAGCTTGTGAATGTAGAGCCGGTCACTCGGCAGCGCCGGAGAAAAGCCGCAGGCCGATCAGGCCGAGGACGATCAGGGCGAGCGAGCAAAGGCGGCCGAGATTGGTGCTTTCGCGAAAAAACACCATGCCGACGATTGCCGTGCCGGCGGTGCCGATGCCGACAAAAACCGCGTAGACGGTGGCAGCGGGAAGCCGCTTGACCGCCCCCGCCAGCAGGTAGTTCGTCGGGACCGCGCAGACGAGAACGACCATCAGAGGGGCCCAGCGCGACCACGGCGCCGACCACTTCAACACAAACGGCCAGGCGATCTCGAACACACCCGCAAACAGGATAAAGAGCCAGGCCATGTCAGGCGGGCGCGATGCGGGCGCGCGGGTGGGCGGCGTCATAAGCGGCGAGCAAACGCTCGGTATCGACCGCGGTGTAGCGCTGGGTCGTGGACAGGCTGGCGTGGCCCAGCAATTCCTGGATCGCGCGCAGGTCGCCGCCACCGGCCAAGAGATGCGTGGCAAAGCTGTGGCGCAGCGCGTGCGGGGTCGCACTCTGCGGCAGGCCGAGAAAGCCGCGCAGCGCCTCCATCCGGCGCTGCACATGGCGCGGGTTGAGCGGCCCGCCACGGGCGCCGACAAACAGCGGGCCATCCTTGTCGAGCGCATAGGGGCAGGCTTCGAGATAGTCTGCGACCGCTGCGCGCACCGCCGGCAGGACCGGCAGCAGGCGCTCTTTGCGGCCCTTGCCGAGGACCGTCAGCATGTCGCCGAACGGCGCCTCGCCGCGGCGTAAGCCGAGCGCCTCGGAGAGGCGCAAGCCGCAGCCGTAGAGCAGCGCCAGGACGGCGGTGTCGCGGTTTCCTTGCCAATTGCCGGGGATCAGATCGCCGGTGGCGGAAACCGCGGCGAGCGCGTCCTCGATGCTCAGAGGCTTTGGCACGCCGGCCGGCAATTTCGGCCCGCGCAACGCCGTCAATGCCGCGTTCGAGGCGAGCCCGCGCCGCTTGAGAAAGCGCACAAACCCGCGCAGCACCGACAATTCGCGGGCGAGCGAGCTGCGTGCCAGATCGTCGGCCGCCCGCCGCGCGAGATAGGCGCGAAAATCGGCCGGGACGAGACGATCGACCGCCGCGAGGCTCGGCAATTCGCCCAGATGCCCGGTCAGGAAATCGAGGAAGAAGGCAAGGTCTCGGCCATAGGCCGCGATCGTGTGCGGCGAGGCCCGGCGTTCGCCGGCGAGCCATTGGGTCCACAGCGCCACCGCCGCGCGCAGATCGTCGGCGGCCGAATAGCGCGCCGCCGGCAACGGCTCGGGAAGTTTTGGGAAGCTGGTCTGCGCCAGGGTCAGCGGCTGCGATCGAGCCACTGCGCGATCGTGATCTCGAGGGCGCGGGCGAGAAAGCTCAACAGCTCGGTCCCGAGGCCGGGGCAGAACGCGTCGGACCGGCGCGTGCCGAGGCACATCAGCCCGACGGGCGCGGCGCGGCTGAAGGCGAGGCGCAGCAGCGCCTGCGAGCGGACGAGACCCGCCGCCGGGCCGAACAAGGCCGGGTCGCCGTGAATATCGGTCGCCAGCTGGGTGTCACGCCCCGGGCCGAGCAGCGCATCGACGGTCCCGGCGCGCAGCAGATGGATGCCGTTCATCGGCAGGCGGGTCGTCGGCGAGCCGGCGCTTTCGATGCACAAGGTCACGATGTCGACATCGAGCAGCACCGCAAGATCGGTCGTGACGATCTGCAGCAGATGCTCGAACCCGGGGGCGCGCAGCATTGCCAGCACCGCGCGGTGCACTCGGCCCTGGCTTGCCAGATTGCCGCGGCTCGTCGCGATGACGGTTTTCTGCTCGTCCTCGAGCCGCGCTGTGTCGCGGCGCAAGCGCTCCAGCATGAAATGCTGGAAATCGAGCACCTTGTCGCCGTTGTCGCGTGCGGGCGGGCGCAGCAGCCGCAATGCGCCGGGGTGAGAATCGAGAAAATCGGGGTGGTCGCGCAGATAGGCGAGCACCTCGCGGGCGCCGATCTCGCTCGGCACCAACACCGTTGGGCGGCTGCTGCGCAACGGTTTGGGCTGGTCCTGCGGACGATCGGCCATTTGCCGCCCGTCTCAATGCCGACGCACCGCCCCGCGGCGCGGGCCGATGCGAAGGGCGGCGGCGAGACGGCATCCGAGCATGCGAACAATCACCCACATCGACTGCGCCGCGCCGCGATACGGGCGCCCGAGGGCGCTTGCCGGGCGGCGCTTGGCGAGGGAGTTTAGCCGATGCCCGGCAGCCACGCCAGTTCCGCCGCCGCTCGGCAAATCCGGGTGCTGCTGCCGCTCCCGTTGCCGGCGGCGCTCGACTATCTCGCGCCCGGCGGGAAGGCGTCGCCCGAGCCCGGTGCCTTTGTCCGCGTGCCGCTCGGCCCGCAGCGGCTGGTCGGTGTGGTCTGGGACGATGCCGCGATCGCGATCCCGGCGGAGCGGGTAAAGCCGATCCTCGAAACCCTGGCCGTGCCGGCGCTGCGCCCCGAATTGCGCCGGTTTGTCGATCGCGTGGCGCTCTACACGATGGCGCCGCCGGGTGCGGTGCTGCGCATGGCGATGAGTGTCCGCGAAGCGTTGGAGCCGCCGCGGCCTCGCCGTGGCTGGGCGCTTTCAGCCGCGGGCCAAAAAGCGCTCGCCGCAGGACGGGCGCTGACGCCGGCGCGCAAACGGGTGATCGAGCTGCTGCGCGACGGGCCGCCGCTGCCGGCGATGGAAATTGCCCGGCTCGCTGGCTGCGGCACGGGCGTGATCCGCGACATGGCGGCCCGCGGCTTGGTCGAGGAGCGTCTCGTTGCCGCCGCGGCGTCCGGTCCGTCGCCGCTCGACTGGCGGAAGTCGGGGATCGAGCTGACACCCGACCAGAGCGCGGCGGCAAGCCACCTCGCCGGCCGGGTCGAGGCACGGGGCTTTGGCGTGACCTTGCTCGACGGGGTCACCGGGTCGGGCAAGACCGAGGCCTATTTCGCCGCGATCGCCGCGGCCTTGCGCGCGGGGCGTCAGGCGCTGGTGCTGCTGCCGGAGATTGCGCTCGGCGCGCAGTGGCTCGCGCGGTTCCGCGAGCGCTTTGGCGCGCCGCCGGCGCAATGGCATTCCGAGATCCCGATGGCCGAACGCCGCGACACCTGGCGCAGCGTCGCCGCGGGCCGGGTGCCGGTCGTCGTCGGCGCGCGCTCCGCGCTGTTTCTGCCGTTTCCCGATCTCGGGCTGATCGTTGTCGACGAGGAGCACGACCCCTCCTACAAGCAGGAGGACGGTGTCGCCTATCAGGCGCGCGATATGGCGGTGCTGCGCGCTTCGCTGGCGCAGATCCCGATTGTGCTGGTGTCGGCCACGCCGTCGCTCGAAACCGTGGTCAATGTCGACCGCGGCCGGTACCGGCGGGTGGCGCTGCCGCGGCGGCTGGCCGAGGCCGAATTGCCGGCGGTGCGGCTCGTCGATCTGCGGCGGGAGCCGATGGAGCGCGGCCGGTTCTTGTCGCCGCCGCTCGTCGCCGCGCTCGCCGCCACCTTCGCCGCCGGCGAGCAGGCATTGCTGTTTCTGAACCGGCGCGGCTACGCGCCATTGACCCTGTGCCGGGCCTGCGGCCATCGCTTCGAATGCCCGCGCTGCACCGCCTGGCTCGTCGATCACCGCTTTACCCATCGGCTCCTCTGCCACCATTGCGGGCATCAGGAGCCGGTGCCGCCGCTTTGTCCGGAATGCCTGAGCGCGGGCGCCCTCGTCCCGTGCGGGCCAGGGGTCGAGCGGGTGGCGGAGGAGGCGGCGGCTTTGTTTCCCGATGCCCGCACCGCGCTGATGGTCAGCGACTTGCTGACCGGCCCGCGCGCCGCGGCCGATCTCGCTCAGGCGATGGTCGAGCGGCGCTATGACTTGCTGATCGGGACCCAGATCGTCGCCAAGGGCCACCATTTCCCGATGCTGACCCTGGTCGGCGTCGTCGATGCCGATCTGGGGCTCGCCGGCGGCGATTTGCGCGCCGCCGAGCGCACCTTTCAGCTGTTGCACCAGGTCGGCGGGCGCGCCGGGCGCGCCGAGCGCAAGGGGCGGGTGCTGATCCAGACCTATATGTCCGAGCAACCGGTGATGCAGGCGCTTGCCGCGGGCGACCGCGACCGGTTTCTCGAAGCCGAGGCGGCGGCGCGTCGCAGCGCCGGGCTGCCGCCCTTCGGCCGGCTCGCTGCGCTGATTGTCAGCGCCGACGATGCCGAGGCGAGCGACTTTGCCGCCGCAGCCCTGTCGCGCGCCGCTCCGCACATGCCGGGCGTCACCGTGCTCGGGCCGGCGCCGGCGCCGCTCGCGGTCCTGCGCGGCCGCCACCGCCGCCGCTTTCTCGTCAAGGCCGGCCGCGAGGTGAGCCTTCAGGCAGTGCTGCGCGACTGGCTCTCGCGGGTGCGCCTCGCCGGCTCGGCCCGCCTGCGCATCGACATCGACCCCTACAGCTTTTTGTGACCTCGGCCCGGCGCTCGGGCGCTCCTCGTTTACGATGTTCGCGGAGGTTGCAATAAAGTCAGCGAGCGATGCAGATCGCGAGGGTCGGAGGTAGACCTTCTGCGAGGAATGTCGCATTTTGCGGCATAACGACCCTGCATCTCGTCCCGGCTGAGCTTCAGCGGCTCTACCATGTCCACAAGGCGAAATGCGGCTGGCGTCCTGCAGACCGCCTGCGCCGGAGAGCGGGCCGATGTCATTGCTGTGCTGCGCGAGTTCAGGCTCTTCAGATCGGAGATACGAATGCAGGGCGGCAACCGCTCGCCTATTTCCCGGAGACTGGACGGAGTTTTTTCGCTTGAGGTTGGCAGGAAAAGCGCCGCGCGACTACGATCTTGATCGATGACCGGCGATGCGAGAGCCCGACCCGTCACGTCGATTGCTTCAAGGGTCGGGTCGCGCGAGAAATCGAGTGGAGCAACAAGGATCCGTTCTTCGATCGAGATCTCAATAACTTTCGTCTACTGTTGGAGTTCCGCGCTATCGACGTCGGCGTTAGTGTAATCCGCGGCTCGGAGCTGCAGAAGATTTTCAACGCTCTCGGCAAAGGGGCGTCCTATGCGCGGGCGACCCCTGATCACGAAAGGCTTGTCCCCAGATAATGATGGCGCGGTCGCGGGGATGTCCGGTGCTGACATTTGCGATTCGGAGCACCTTTATGTGGGGGAATCATCGCGTTGACTCCCTAATTGACTGAGAATCCGTGTCTATGCCGCGCGCGCGGCGATGCGCCGGAGGGCATCAAGAGATAGCGAATCTTTCTTTTCGGCCTCTTTGGGGACTGGCGCCTGACCGCGCATTTTTCTGGCGGCGTTAATTTCTTTGGCCTTCACCTTTGGCGCTTGTGACTCCGGCGGATACGCATCGACGATCCACTTCTCAGGCTCGATCCCAATGACTACAAGGGGAACGATCAAGGTCAGCCTCGATCGCTCAAGCTCCCTGACTGCGCGCTCATAATAGGCTATGTTGCCGCCTGTGATTGCCGCAAATTTCTTGGTGCAGACCACTTGTATCCCCACGTCGGCGTGTTCCTGAGCAAGAGAAATCGCCATCTTGTAGACGTCGTAGGCATAGCGCGCGACGTTGCCGAACTGAACCTCGACTTCGATACGCGCTTTCCTAAAATCCGAACGAAGCTGACTTCTGTGTTCTTTGTCGCCTTTATCGGTCTCAATTATCAGCGGATGCCAATCCCAATCCCGTTTGACGCAAAGCTCGTTATCAAGCCATCCGTTCATCGCGCCTGGAGCGATGACGTGCTGTGCCGATGTAGTTTTGACCTTAGAGGCGCGATATGGCGGCAATCCCGCCAGTACATCTTGAAACTCTTTGAACGCCGCGCCAAAATGCGGACTTTCGAGAATGTCCTTGCCATTTCGGTGACTGAAAACGTCAACTATCTTCATCGATGACCGCCATAGGGCAGCGACGGATTGTAAACCGGCTTATTCATTGGCCGCGTCTTGAGCCTGCCAGCTTGAAAATCGCGCACGCGCTGCCGGGCAATATCGACGTATGCCCGCTCGGTATCGCAGCCGTATCCGAAGCGATCGTGTTTGATGGCAGCGATCACAGTTGACCCGACGCCGACATAGGGATCAAAGACGGCATCGCCAGGAACTGTCATTGACAGAACAAGCCGCTCGACCAATTCGACCGGGAATTGGCAGGGATGAATGGTTTTTTCGACATGGTTATTCTTAACATTCGGGAAAACCCACACATCGCCAGGATTTTTGCCGAGCGGATTGCCCGACAACTCGCCGGCCTTCGGCCCCTTGAAATACTTCTTGCCCGGATATTTCGACGGTACGCGGATTTGGTCGAGATCAAAAGCGTAATCGTCGCCTTTGGTGAACCAAAGGATCGTCTCGTGCCGACCCGATAGCCGCTTTGTGCAATGCAACCCATGCTCAAAGTGCCAGATAATCCGATTGCGTAGCTTAAGTCCGTGCGCCTTGAACACAGGATAAAGCAGGGCGTCGAGCGGAAATATCTCGCCGTCCTGGACGTGATTACCGACTTGCCAGCACAGGGAACCGTTAGGGTGCAGCAGGCGCACGCATTCGGAAATCGTACGCTTTTGGTTCTCGACGTAGGCATGAAGCGGCGTCCGCCGCTCATAAGCCTTACCGATGTTGTAGGGCGGCGATGTGACGATCAGCTTGATGCTTCCGCTGGTGAGGGGCCGCATAAAATCCAGATTATCGCAGCAGGACAGCACGACCTCGGCTGACGAATTGTGGAAATTGAGTGTGAGCGCGCGGCTTGCCATAGCAGTCAATTCCCCCTGTCGCTCGTATTTAGAAGCGCGCAACGACCTTGCCCGGCGTTGCCGCTGTTGGCGGGCTGCGCCGCCGACGTTTGATCGCCGAAATCGGAAGTGCGGCGATCTCATCCGTCGTCAGCGTGCCGTAGCGCGACAGCCGGCGGTGCTCCGGAGCCATCTTGCCGGTGCGGTTTGCGAACCGCCACGGCGGGTCGGCGAGAATTGCTCCGAATCGCCGCCCGGAAGCGAATTCGCCGAGATCGACGGAGGCGACGGTCCTGGTTGAAGCCGTCGGGTGGGACTGTTGCCCCGTTTGGTCGGACCACCGCAAGAGAGGGAGTGCGTGACCGTGCTGCCCCCGGCTGTCCGTGCTTCGCTGTTTCACAGGACCTCTCTGCTATCGAGTTCCGATTCCGTTCTTATATATCATCACGGGATCGTGGCGATCAATAACATATCAAAACGAGAATCATCGCCGCATCCCGGACCCGATTCGACAGCCCGGCGTTCTTAGCATATTCAGAATTGAACCACCAGATAATGTGTGTCCGGTGGAGTGACCTCCGCCATTTAGCGGCTATGGCGAGCTGGCCGGCTTGGCCCGCGCTGCAATCCGGCGATGGGACCCGGGCGCAAAATCGACATCGGCACGATTGGCCGCAGCGACCCGCAGCCTCTGTGCCAGCGGCGAGGGTTGCGCCGGGTTCAGCTCTGTGTTAGGCAACCGCCCCGGCGCTGTTGCGGTGACGCGCCGCCGCGACCCGAAAACCATCAGGTATTGCGCGCGCTTTCGGTAGCTTGCGGCGATCGAGGACTGCCCCACCTTGGCTTCTGAAACGACAGGCGTTTCCGCCTTGGCCGAACGTTACGCGGCGGCGTTGTTCGATATCGCCGACGAGCGCCGCACGCTCGACGAGGTCGCCTCCGATTTGCGCCAGCTGCGGGCCATGCTGACCGCGAGCGCCGACCTCATGCGCCTGGTGCGCAGCCCGATCCTGTCGCGCTCGGCGCAAGCAAAGGCGATCACCGCCGTGGCCGAGCGCGCCGGCCTGTCGCGCCTGGTGCGCGATTTTCTCGCGGTCGTCGCCAAGAACCGGCGCCTCTTTGCTGTGCCGGCGATGATCGAGGCCTATCTCGCCCAGCTCGCCGCACGGCGCGGCGAGGTCACCGCCGAAATCACCTCGGCCCAAAGCTTGAGCGAAGCCCAGCTCGCCGCGCTCGGCGACCAGCTGCGCCACACCGTCGGCCGCCGTGTCGCGCTCGATGTGCGGGTCGATCCGGATTTGATTGGCGGAATGATCGTCAAGGTCGGCTCGCGCATGGTCGACAGCTCGCTCAAGAGCCAGCTGCATCGTTTGCAAATAGCGCTCAAAGCCACCGGCTGAAGGGGTTTTTATGGAAATTCGCGCGGCGGAGATATCGGCGATCCTAAAGCAGGAAATCGCCAATTTCGGCAGCGAGGCGGATGTCGCCGAGGTCGGCCAGGTGCTGTCGATCGGCGACGGCATCGCCCGCGTCTACGGCCTCGACAATGTCCAGGCCGGCGAGATGGTCGAATTCCCGAACGGGGTTCGGGGCATGGCGCTCAACCTGGAAAGCGATAATGTCGGCGTCGTCGTCTTTGGCGAGGACAGCGGCATCGGCGAGGGCGACATCGTCAAGCGCACCGGCGCCATCGTCGATGTGCCGGTCGGCAAGGGGCTCTTGGGCCGCGTCGTCGATGCATTGGGCGAGCCGATCGACGGCAAGGGGCCGCTCACCGACGTCAGCCGCACCCGCGTCGAGGTCAAGGCGCCGGGCATCGTGCCGCGGCGCTCGGTGCACGAGCCGGTGCAGACCGGATTGAAAGCGATCGACGCGCTGGTGCCGATCGGCCGCGGCCAGCGCGAGCTGATCATCGGCGACCGCCAGACCGGCAAGACGGCGCTCGCCATCGACACGATCCTCAACCAAAAGCAGATCAACGCCGGCGACGACGAAAGCAAAAAGCTCTACTGCATCTATGTCGCGATCGGCCAGAAACGCTCGACCGTCGCCCAGATCGTCAAGACCTTGCAGGATTACGGTGCCCTCGAATATTCGATCGTCGTGGCGTCGACCGCGTCCGAGCCGGCGCCGCTACAATACATCGCGCCCTATGCCGGGTGCGCGATGGGCGAGTTTTTTCGCGACAACGGCATGCACGCGCTGATGATCTATGACGATTTGTCGAAGCATGCGGTCGCCTATCGCCAGATGTCACTGCTGCTGCGCCGCCCGCCGGGCCGCGAGGCCTATCCCGGCGACGTGTTCTATTTGCATTCGCGGCTCCTGGAGCGCGCCGCCAAGATGAACGACGCGCATGGCAGCGGCTCGCTGACGGCATTGCCGGTGATCGAGACCCAGGCCGGCGACGTCTCGGCCTATATTCCGACCAACGTCATTTCGATCACCGACGGCCAGATCTTTCTCGAAACCGAATTGTTCTATCGCGGCATCCGCCCGGCGATCAATGTCGGGCTGTCGGTCAGCCGAGTCGGCTCGGCGGCGCAGATCAGGGCCATGAAGCAGGTCGCCGGCCGGATCAAATTGGAGCTGGCGCAATACCGCGAGATGGCCGCGTTCTCGCAATTCGCCTCGGACCTCGACGCGGCGACGCAGCGCCTGCTCGCCCGCGGCGCGCGCCTGACCGAATTATTGAAGCAGCCGCAATTCGCCCCGGTCCCGGTCGAGGAGCAGGTGGTCGACATCTTTGCCGGCACGCGCGGCTATCTCGATACGGTCCAGGTCGCGGATATCGGCCGGTTCGAAGCCTCGATGCTCGGCGAATTGCGCGCGACAAAGCCCGAGCTGCTGGCCGCGATCCGCAACGAAGGCCAGATTTCGGACGAGGTCGACAAAGGGCTCGGCGCATTCCTAGACGGCTTCGTCAAGACCTTTGCATAATCATGGCTTCGCCCTTTCCGTCCCGCAGCCGAGGCCAAACCCCTCACCCTGCCCTCTCCCCCGGCGCGGGGGAGAGGGTTGCTCTTCGATTTGTTTTGCAATCTCTACTTCTTCTCCCTCGCCCCCCGCGTTCGGGGGGAGAGGGTAGGGGTGAGGGGGGCAGCTGCGGCCTTGGATCAGCTTCGCGCCCTAGTCCGTCATGCCGAGCCTGAAGGACCTGCGGCTGCGCATCCGCAGCGTGCGCTCGACGCAAAAGATCACCGCGGCGATGAAGGTCGTCGCCGCCTCGCGATTGCGCCGGGCACAGGAGCAGGCCGAGGCGGCGCGGCCCTATGCCCAGCGCATGGAGCGGGTGCTGGCCTCGCTGGCCGAGCGCATGACCATGCTGCCCGGCGCCCCGCCGCTCCTCGTCGGCACCGGCCGCGACGAGACGCATCTCGTCGTCGTCGCCTCCTCCGACCGCGGTCTCGCCGGCGGGTTCAATGCCTCGATCCTGCGCGAGGCGCGGCGCCGCATCCGCGACCTCGAAGCCGCCGGCAAACGGGTCATGCTGCTGACCATCGGGCGCAAGGGCCGCGACGGGCTGCGCCGCGACTATGGCCAGCTGATCCACGACAGCCTGACCGAGATCGGCCGCCGGCGGCTCTCCTTCGACGAGGCGCGCGACATCGCCGAGCGCGTCCTGGTGCTCTACCAGGCGGGCGGGTTCGATACCTGCACGATCGTCTACAACCGTTTCCGCTCGGCGATCACCCAGATCGTCACCGTGCAGCAGCTGATCCCGTTCGCGCCGGCGGTGGCTCGGAACGGGAGCCGGCGGTGTCCACCGGCGGCGGCGTCTACGAATTCGAGCCGTCCGAGGAGGAGATCCTCGCCGAGCTGCTGCCGCAGAACCTCGCGGTGCAAATCTTCACCGCCTTGCTGGAGAACGCGGCGAGCGAGCAAGGGGCGCGGATGACGGCGATGGACAACGCGACCCGCAACGCCGGCGACATGATCGACCGCCTCACCCTCAACTACAACCGCACCCGCCAGGCCGCCATCACCAAGGAGCTGATCGAGATCATCTCCGGCGCCGAGGCCCTGTAAAGCACGGAGAAGTCGCCGCCATGGCCAGGAACACCATCGGCACCATCACCCAAATCATCGGCGCCGTCGTCGATGTCCATTTCGACGGCGAATTGCCGGCGATCCTCTCGGCGCTCTCGGTCGATAACGCCGGCCGCCGGCTGGTGCTCGAAGTGGCGCTGCAGCTCGGCGAAAACACCGTCCGCACGGTGGCGATGGACACCACCGACGGGCTGGTGCGCGGCGCCCAGGCGATCGATACCGGGGCGCCGATCATGATGCCGGTCGGCCCCGAGACCCTGGGCCGCATTTTGAACGTGATCGGCGAGCCCGTGGATGAACGCGGGCCGATCGTGACCAAGAGCCGCTTGCCGATCCATCGGGCGGCGCCCGCATTCATCGACCAATCGACCGAGGCCGAGATCCTGGTCACCGGGATCAAGGTGGTCGATCTCCTTGCCCCTTACGCCAAGGGCGGCAAGGTCGGGCTGTTCGGCGGCGCCGGTGTCGGCAAGACCGTGATCATCATGGAATTGATCAACAACATCGCCAAGGCGCATGGCGGCTATTCGGTCTTTGCCGGGGTCGGCGAGCGCACCCGCGAGGGCAACGACCTCTATCACGAGATGATGGAATCGGGCGTCATCACCAAGGACGGGCCGGGCTCCAAGGCGGCGCTCGTCTATGGCCAGATGAACGAGCCGCCGGGGGCGCGCGCCCGCGTCGGGCTTTCGGGGCTCACCGTCGCCGAATACTTCCGCGACGAGGAAGGCCAGGACGTGCTGTTCTTTGTCGACAACATCTTTCGCTTTACGCAGGCGGGCTCCGAGGTGTCGGCGCTGTTGGGACGCATTCCCTCGGCGGTCGGCTATCAGCCGACCCTGGCGACCGACATGGGCATGTTGCAGGAGCGGATCACGACGACCAAGAAGGGCTCGATCACCTCGGTCCAGGCGATCTATGTGCCGGCGGACGATCTGACCGACCCGGCGCCCGCCACCTCTTTTGCGCATCTCGACGCGACCACGGTGTTGTCGCGCCAAATCGCCGAGCTCGGCATCTATCCGGCGGTCGACCCGCTCGATTCGACCTCGCGCATGCTCGATCCGCGCATCGTCGGCGACGACCACTACCAGGTCGCGCGCGACGTGCAGCGAGTGTTGCAGACGTACAAATCCTTGCAGGACATCATCGCGATCCTCGGCATGGACGAGCTTTCCGAAGAAGACAGATTGACCGTCGCCCGCGCCCGCAAAATCCAGCGCTTTCTGTCGCAGCCCTTTCATGTCGCCGAGGTCTTCACCGGCACGCCCGGCGTCTTTGTCGGCCTCGAAGACACGATCAAGGGGTTCAAGGGGATCGTCGCCGGCGATTACGACGACATGCCGGAAAGCTCGTTCTACATGGTCGGCACCATCGAGGAAGCGGTCGAGAAGGCGCGCAAGATGGCCGCCGAGGCCGCCTGATGCCCGACCGTTTTTTGGTCATTCCGGGGCGTGGCAGCGCCGCGAGCCCGGAACCCACGCACCCCGACATAGGAAAGGGAGGCGCCGCCGCCCGCGCGCATCGGCCTCGGCACGGTGTTCATAGGTTCCGGCCCCGACCCCGCGGGTCGTCCCGGAATGACCGGGGAGCACATTGATGCCGGACCGGGTCCAGTTTGAATTGGTGACGCCGGAAGCGCTCGTGCTGTCCGAGCCGGTCGAGATGGTGGTGGTGCCCGGCACCGAGGGCAATTTCGGCGTGCTGCCGGGGCATTCGCTCCTAATCTCGACGATCCGGCCCGGGGTGATCGAGGTCTATGAGGGGCGGACCGTCACCCGGCGCATTTTTGTCGTCGGCGGCATTGCCGAGGTGACGCCCGAGCGCTGCACCGTGCTGGCCGCCGAGGCGGCCGCGCCGGAAGCGCTCGATCGCGGCCGGATCGAGGGTGAGCTCGCGGCGATCGAGGGCAATCTGCCGAGCCTGCGCGAGCAGGTGGGGCGCGCCGCCGGCACCGATCGCGAGCGCCTCCTGGCCGAATTGCGCGGCCTCGAACGCGACGCCGCCATCGCCCGCGCCAAATTGCAGGCGCTGAGCGAAGCCGCGCCGCATTGACGCGCTTCGAGCGCATCGAGGATCATCCGGTCATGGGAGGCGCCCGGACCTCGCCATGGTCAGGTATAGGTGCTCTCGTCGAGGCCCTCGATGACGCCCAGCACTTCGTCGGTGCGGCCTTGATGGATCAGGTCGATTGCACGTTCGCCGCCCAGCAACAGGTGCTTTGAGTAAAGCCAAACCCGGGTTTCATCCGGCGAGTAGAACTCGATGATTTTTGCGACAGCGCTGGGCATTACTATCCTCCGAGACCGGCGCCGAGGGCGCCATTGTCCGACCGGGCTTGCCGTTGCTGTGCAGATATATTGCATAAATGTCTACCATGAAAGGAAGATGCAATAGGACCGGCCTGGGTCGCGGCCGACGCTCTCGAACCTCGTCTTTCGGCGTATAAGAAGCGTGCTTGGAGAGAGCATGGGCCGTTGGACGCTCGACGATATTCCTTGGCGGCGGTTTGACGCGGCGAAGCTTGATCCGGGGCTGGTGCGGATCGTCAAGGCGGCGAGCCTGGTCGAGGCGAATGGTGCGGCCTATGCGCGGCATCTGTGCCGGGTGTTCGAGGCCGATCCTGATTTCCAGACGGCCGCACGGCGCTGGGGCGCGGAGGAGGTGCAGCATGGAAGGGCGCTCGGGCGCTGGGCGGCGCTCGCCGATCCAGAATTCGATTTTGCCGAGGCGCTGAGACGGTTTCAGGCCGGCTACCGGATCGATTTCGACAGCTCGCGGTCGCGCCGCGGCTCGCCTGCGGGCGAGATGGTCGCGCGCTGCATGGTCGAGACCGGCACCAGCACCTATTACAGGGCGTTGAGCGAGGCAGCCGAAGAGCCGGTGCTGCGGCAGATTTGCCGCCGGATCGCCGCCGACGAGGTGCGCCACTACAAGCTCTTTCAGCGCAATCTCGGGCGCTGCCTCGAGCGCGAGCGGATCGGCTTCTGGCACCGCCTGCGGGTCGCCGCCGGCCGGATTGCCGAGATCGGCGATGACGAGCTCGCCTTTGCCTACCACGCCGCCAACGAGCCGGGCGTTCCCTACGACCGCCGTCGCTGCGCCCGCGCCTATGCCCGGCGCACCTACACCCTCTACCGCGCCCGCCATGTGACACAGGGCGTGGCGCTGATCTTCAAAATCTTGGGCCTCGCCCCAAAGGGCCGGCTCGCGCGCATGACGAGCCGCTTTGTCTGGGCCATCATGCGCCGCCGTGCGGCGCGGCTCGCTGTGACGGCCGCCTAAACCGGGCTCAGCGCACGCGTTCGTATTTTTGGATCGCGCGCAAATTGTCGGGGCGCGGCTTGCCGGGGAAGAGGCCGGGCCACAAGGTCCAGCACACCTCGCCGACATAGAGGTCGCCATGGCTGTCCACGGCGAGCCCGTGCGGGCCGAGAAACGCGGTCGGCGCCTGCCCGGCATGCGGGTCGCCGAGCCGCGACAAGAGCTTCCCCTTGTTGTCGACGATGCTGACCCGCGGGCCCAAATTCGGGCTGTTCAGATTGACTCCCATCGACGGCCCCAATTCGCCGATATAGGCGACCGGGTGGCGGGTGTAGTCCATGTAGAGCCCGCAGGGCCGGTGCAGGTTGTTCCACTGGGCCTCGTACTTGCCGTTGCCGTTGAACACCTGGACCCGGTGGTTCTCGCGGTCGGCGACATAGACCCAGCCATCGGCGTCGGTGCAGATATTGTGGACGATGTTGAATTCGCCGGGGCTGGTGCCGGGCTCGCCCCACGACATCAAGAGCTTGCCGTCGGGCGCGTATTTGTGGACCTTGGCGTTGCCGTAGCCGTCGGAGACGTAGATCTCGCCCTTCGGCGACAAGGCGGTATGGGTGCAGCGGTGAAACGGCTCACCCGACATATAGGGCTTGGGCTCGCCGGGGACGCCCAGCTCCAACAAGACCTTGCCGTCGAGCGAGCATTTGCGCACAAAATGCCCGCCGTCGTCGGTCAGGTAAATCGAATCATCCGGCCCCATATGGACGCCGTGCGCGCGCGGATACTGCCCCTCGCCCCAGGAGCGCAAAAATCTACCCTCACGGTCGAACACCATGACCGGATGCTCGCCGCGGCTAAAGCAATAGACATTGTCGTTTTTGTCGACCCCGACCGCCGCGACCTCCTTGAACGACCAGCCATTGGGCAATTTCGCCCAATCCTCGATGATCCGATACTTGTAGTCGCCTTGCCCGACGATGGCCGCCATCGCTCTCTCCCCGATTTGTCTGCGGTCCAGCCTATCGAAGCCCCGGCCTCGAAACAATCCTCCGTCCAACCGGGGCCTGCATCGTGGCATCGCCGGTGCGATCGGCGCGGGGGCGTTCGACTGCTTTCTCCGGCATGAGCGAGCGAGATCAATGGCAACGCGTTCGTTGCATCCGCCCGATGCAGACACTCGCCGCCGGATCGCGTTTAATCTGCAACATGATGCAAGCTAGGATGCGCCGATGAACGATGCTCTGCCGCCGCTGCCGGCACCCCGCGACCCGAAATTGCGCCATATGGCCGATGCGCTCAGGGCGCTCGCGATGGACGCGGTCGAAAAGGCGAAATCCGGCCATCCCGGCATGCCGATGGGCATGGCCGACATCGCGACCGTGCTGTTTACGAAATACCTGCGCTTCGATCCGCTGGCGCCGGATTGGCCCGACCGCGACCGGTTTGTGCTGTCGAACGGGCACGGCTCGATGCTGCTCTATGGGCTCCTGCATCTCCTCGGCTATCCCGACATGACGATGGAGGAGATCGAGCGCTTCCGTCAGCTCGGCAGCCCCACCGCCGGCCATCCCGAGCGCGGCCATGCGAGCGGGATCGAAACGACGACCGGCCCCTTGAGCCAGGGCATCGGCAATGCGGTCGGCATGGCCTTGGCCGAACGAATGCTGGCGGCCGAGCTCGGCCCCGAGATCGTCGATCACTACACCTATGTCTTTTGCGGCGACGGCTGCCTGATGGAGGGGCTGAGCCACGAGGCGTTGTCGCTCGCCGGCCATCTGCGGCTCAATAAGCTGATCCTGTTCTGGGACGACAATTCGATCTCGATCGACGGGCCGACGAGCCTCGCCGTCTCCGACGACCAGGTCATGCGCTTTCGCGCCCATGGCTGGGACGCTGAACGGATCGACGGCCACGACACCGACGCCATCGCCGCGGCGATCGAGCGCGCACAGCAGAGCGACCGGCCGAGCCTCGTTGCCTGCCGCACGGTCATCGCGTTTGGCGCGCCGACCAAGGCCGGCACCGCCGCCGCGCACGGCGCTCCCCTCGGCGCCGAGGAGATCAAGGGTGCCCGCGAACGCCTCGGCTGGAACTATCCGCCGTTCGTGATCCCCGACGATGTTCGCGCCGCCTGGCGTGCCGCCGGGGCGCGGGGTGCGGCAACCCGCAAAGCGTGGGAAGCGCGGCTGCAAGCCCAGCCGGCCGAAACGCGCGCCGAATTCCTGCGCCGCTGGCATCGCGAATTGCCGGCCGGGCTCGACCAGGCGATCACCGAGCTTTGCGACGGGTTTCGCAAGGCCGACGCCAAGCTTGCGACGCGCCAGGCCTCGGGCGCGGTGCTCGACACCCTGACGAAAGTGGTGCCCGAGCTGGTCGGCGGCTCGGCCGACCTCACCCCGTCGAACAACACCAAGGCCAAGGACCTGAAAGAGGTCCGCCCCGGCGATTATGCCGGCCGCTATATCCATTACGGCGTGCGCGAGCACGGCATGGCGGCGGCGATGAACGGCATCGCCGTCCATGGCGGGCTCGTCCCCTATGGCGGCACCTTTCTGACCTTTACCGATTATTGCCGGCCCTCGATCCGGCTCGCCGCCTTTATGGGTGCCGGTGTTGTCTATGTGATGACGCATGACTCGATCGGGCTCGGCGAGGACGGCCCGACGCATCAGCCGATCGAGCATCTGGCGGCCTTGCGCGCAATCCCCGGCCTCTACGTCTACCGCCCGGCCGACGCGATCGAGACCGCCGAATGCTGGGCCTTGGCGCTCAAACGCCGTGACGCGCCGTCATTATTGGCATTGACCCGGCAGTCCCTGCCGCTGCTGCGTCACGACGCGTCATCCGAGAACCGCTCCGCGCGCGGCGCCTACGTCCTGGCCGACGCCGAAGGTGCCCGCCAAATCACCCTCCTCGCGTCAGGCTCCGAGGTCTCGATCGCGATCGCCGCACGCGAGATGCTTGCGAAGGACGGCATCCGCGCCGCGGTGGTCTCGATGCCGTGCTGGGCGCTCTTCGAAGCCGAGCCCGAAGATTACCAAAAGACCGTCCTCGGCCCCGCCCCCCGCATCGCCGTCGAAGCCGCAGTCCGCCTCGGCTGGGACCGCTGGCTCGGCCCGCACGGCAGCTTTATCGGCATGCACGGGTTTGGCGCGTCCGCGCCGGGCGAAGCCCTCTTCCCCCATTTCGGCATCACCGCCGAAAGGGTCGCAGAAGCCGCCCGCGCGCTCTTGTAGTAGCCGGCACAAGGCCGGTCACGAACGAAAGAAACGGATGCTGCGGATGTATGGGCCGAAGGAGACGGCGCCCTCGATCCTCGGCGGATCGTGGAAGGTACCGGGGGTCGCTCGCCAGAATTGAGGCCGGTCGTTTTAAGGAGCGGCAGGTTGCAAGGGTTGCCGCCGAGGCCGCCGCGAACACGGGCGGAAGTACCGACATGCGGCACAACCCGGCGCCCCGATTACGTGCACATGGAGAGGCTGATCCTGGCCGCTCCTGGCCGCGACCTTCCGCTTCCGAAATCAGCTCACCGCTTTTGCCGACCAGACTTGGTCTGTGGTGTCGACATGATCTATGGATGGGACGCATTGACCCGGACCGGAATGCGCACGAAACTGGGAACCCCGGATCAGGGCGGCGCGCAGCCGCGCTGGGCGATGGGAGCCAGCGATGACCAATCTCGCCGACCCGCCGATGCTGGTGCACGCCACGACGCGGCGTTCGCGGCGGGTGTCGGTAATTTGGATCATTCCGCTGGTGGCGATCGCGATCGGCGCCTGGCTCGCCTGGGACACCTGGTCCAAGGAAGGGCCCACGATCACCGTCACCTTCAACACCGCCGAGGGGCTGCAGGCCGGTCAATCGCAGCTCAAGTTCAAGGATATCGTGTTCGGTACGGTGAAGAGCCTGGCGCTGTCGCCGGACCACACCCACGTCGTCGTCACCATCGCCACAACTCGTCAAGCCGAGCCGCTTCTGACCCACAAGACCGTGTTCTGGGTGGTCAAGCCGCGGCTCTTCGCGGGCTCCGTCTCCGGCCTCGAAACCCTGCTCTCAGGGAGCTATGTCGGCATGATGCCGGGGGCGACCGCCGGCAAGGCCGAGCGCGATTTCACCGGGCGCGAGGACCCGCCGATCCTGACCGAGCACGTTCCCGGCCACGTCTTTTTTTTGAAGGCCAAGCGGCTCGGCTCGATGTCGTTGGGCTCGCCGATCTTTTACCGCGATTTGAGCGTCGGCGAGGTGCTCGGCTGGGACATTGCCGACATGGCCGATTACGTGACGATCCACGCCTTTGTCCGCGCCCCCTACGACGGCTATGTGCATGACGGCACGCGCTTTTGGAACGCCTCGGGGCTTTCGGTCAAGCTCGCCGGCACCGGGCTCGACATCCAGATGGAGTCGCTGCGCGCGCTGATCCTCGGCGGCATCGCCTTCGACACCCCGCAGGGCGAAGCGCACGGCCGGCCGGTCAGCGCCGAAAACCACGTCTTCCCGCTGTTCACCGACCGCGATACGGCCCAGGCCGCCTCCTACACCCGCAAGATCCAGGTCGTGTCGTATTTTCCGGGCTCGGTCAGCGGGCTCGGGCCGGGATCGCCGGTGACGATGCACGGTCTCGTCGTCGGCCATGTCAGCGATGTGCGCCTCGTCTATGACAAGGAAAAGGACATGGTATTGGCGCCCGTGCGCTACGACGTCGAGCCGGAGCGGGTCGTCGGGGTCGGCGTCCAGGTTTACAAAAGCGAGGGCGAGGCGGTGAACGGGCTATTGCAACGCGGCTTGCGGGCGACCTTGCAGAGCGCCAATTTGATCACCGGGCAGCAGCAGGTGGCGCTCGATTTCCTGCCGAACGAGCCGGCGGTCAAGCTCGCCGAGGAAGACGGCGCCTTTGTCTTGCCGACCGCCGCCGCCGGCGGCTTTGCCGGGCTTCAGGCCTCGGCCAACGATCTCCTCGACAAGGTCAACACGATCCCGTTCGACCAGATCGGCAAGAACCTCGACGGCATCCTGAAATCGGTCAATGCGCTGGCGAGCGGGCCCGAGACGCGCGCGGCCCTGACCCGGCTCGCGGCCACCGTCGCCACCGCCGAGCAGGTCATGAAGCACGTCGACAGCGGCACCGCCCCGGCCCTGAAGCGGCTCCCCGACATGGCCAGCCAGCTGCAAAAGACCGTGACCAACGCCAACAAGCTGCTCGTTTCGATCGATAGCGGCTATGGCGACAACACCAAGTTCAACCGCGACCTCGAGCGTCTGATGGTGCAATTGAACGACGCGGTGACCTCGATCCGCTCGCTCGCCGATTTGCTGGCGCGCCACCCCGAGGCGCTGGTCAAGGGCCGTCCGGCAAGCGGCGTCGAATGAGCCGCGCACATCCGCTCCCCCGGCTCGCCGCGATCCTATTCGCGACCGCGCTTGCCGCGTGCTCGTCGCCCGACCCGGCGCTCTACAATCTGGCGGCGGCCCCGGGCGCCGTCAGTGTCGGCGGCCCCAGGATCGTGCTGCTGCACCAGGTTTCGCTCGCTCGCTACCTCGAGCGCTCGCAAATCGTCCGCTCGTCGGAGAATTACCGTCTCCAAGTGATGGAGAACGATTGGTGGGGCGAGCCGCTCGGCGCGATGCTGGGGCGCGTGCTTGCCGAGGAGCTGGGCCAGCGCCTGCCGCAGACCACAATTCTCAGCGAGACCGGTGCCGTATCGGCCCGGGCGAACGCGACAATCGAGGTGAATATCGAACGTCTCGACGAGGACGCGGCGGGGAGCTTGATCCTCCAGGCGCAGGCCGCGGTGCGCTACACCGGCCAGACCCAGCCGACGTTGCGCAGCTTTCGCTTTAGCGTTCCGCCCCATTGCGGCCGGCATCTCGGGCGAGGTGGCGGCGATCAGCGTGGCGGTCGGAAAGCTCGCCGACGGCATCGCGCCGATGCTGACGGTGGGAGGCGCCGCCGGCTGATGCCTGCCCGCGCGGCAGCACCCGCGACCCGCCGCAATTGCGCGAATGCCCCGGCTGCGGCCTCGTGCAGATGGTCCCGGCGCTCGCCGCCGGCACCACCGCCTATTGCGCGCGCTGCCCGACGACGCTGCGCCGCGTCACCACTCATGACCTCGATCATGTGATCGCGCTCACTCTGGCGGCGCTGGTGCTGCTGGTCGTGATGTGCGCGAGCGCGTTGATGAGTGTCGAGACTTTTGGCATCCGCCATGTCGCGAACCTCTTTTCGGGGCCGGAGGAGCTGGTGCGGCAGAGCATGGTGCCGCTCGCTGCGGTCGTCGTGTTCGTCACCGTGCTGGCGCCGTTCGGCAAGCTTTTCGGCACGCTCTACGTCGCGATCAGGGCGCATGAGCGGCGTCCGCCACGCCATCTGCGAAAGGTGTTTGCGCTGGCCGAACGGCTGCGGCCGTGGTCGATGATCGAGGTGTTCGTGCTCGGCGTGTTCGTCGCCTACGTCAAGCTCGGCGATCTCGTCACGATCGGGCTGCGCACCGGCGTCTATGCGCTGTTGGCGCTCACCATCGTGCTGGTCTGGGCCGATGCCGCCTTCGACCGCGAGAAAGTCTGGGAGCGGCTCGACCGCAAAGACCGGCCCGACGCTTTGCCCCGCGCCGGCATCGAAGACGCGGTCGGCTGCGAAACCTGCGGCCTCGTCAGCCATCCACGGCACGACATACGCTGCCCGCGCTGCGACAGCGCGCTCCATCGCCGCCGCCCGAACAGCATTGCGCGTACTTGGGCTTTGGTGATCGCCGCCGCAATTCTTTATATCCCGGCCAATTACTATCCGGTGCTGAGCGTCGTGCAGCTCGGCGCCGGCCAGCCGAGCACGATATTGGGCGGCGTCCAGGAATTGATCCACGCGCGCCAATACCCGTTGGCCGCCCTCGTCTTTTTCGCCAGCATCGCGGTGCCGGTGCTCAAGCTCACCGGGCTCTCGATCATGCTGACCGCGACCCAGACCGGCCGCCTGGGCTGGCTGCGCGACCGCACCCGGCTCTACCACATCGTTCGCTTTATCGGCCGCTGGTCGATGATCGACATCTTCATGGAGTCGCTGCTGGGGGCGCTCGTCACCTTCGGCACGGTGATCACGATCCAGCCCGGCGTGGGGGCGCTGGCCTTTTGCGCCGTCGTGATCCTGACCATGTTCGCCGCCGAAACCTTCGACCCTCGCCTGATGTGGGACGCGGCCGCCGCGCGCCGAGCGCTGCCCGCTGCGCCCTAAAGCCCGGTGGCGCCGTAAGCAACGCCGAGGGCGAGCCCGGGATGGCCGGCGGGGCTTCAGCCGATGGCGCCGGCGAAGGTTTCGAGAAGCGACCACGCTTCGGCGCCGGCGCGCTCGCGCCAACGGCTGTAAAAACCGCCAAGCTTTTCGCGTATCGCCGTCGCATCGGCGGTGTTGACCTGCATCCCCAGCCGGCCCAGCTCCGCAGCGCCTGCGGCATTGACCGCTTCGATGTCCTGCCGCTGCAGCAGCGCGTATTTCTCGGCATTCGCCTCGACGGCGCGCCGAATGTCGGTCGGCAGCGCCTGCCACATCGCACCATTGGCGAGGAGGGTGAAGCCCGACCACCAGTGACGGGTCAGGCTCAGATGGGTCTGCACCTCGTAAAGCTTGAGCGACAGCACGACGCCGAGCGGATCGCTCTGGCCGTCGAACCGGCGCTCCTTGAGCGCCTGGTACATTTGATTGAACGGGACATAGCCGGCCTGCGCACCCAAGGCGGCAAAAAAATCGCCGGCAATCGCACCGCCGGGGCTGCGGATCTTGAGCCCCACGAGATCGTCGGGAGCGCGGATCGGGTGCCGGCTGGTGGTCAGGTGGTGAAACCCGTTCTGCATCGCATGGCGAAACGCGTGGATGCCGTGCTGCGCCAGCTCGCCGCGAATGCGGTCGCCGAGCGCACCGTCGAGGGCCGCGAACACCACCTTGGAATCGTCGAACGCAAAGGGCAGCAACGGCAGGGCGCTCGACGGCGCCAGATCGCCCAGCGTCGCCCCGGCGACAAAGAATTCGAGCGTGCCGGCCCGCATGTCGGCGAGCATCTTGGGATCGGGGCCGAGCCGGCTCTCCGGAAACACTTCGAGCCGGAGCTCGTCATCGGTCTCGCGCCCTATTGCCGCGGCCATCTCGCCGAGCCGCCGCGCGGTCGGGCTCCCCTCGGGCTGGTTCAGCCCCAGCCGATAATGAAAACGGGCGCGCATCGCTCTGATTACCATGCCTGGCCAGCCGGGTTTTGGTCCGGCCGCCCACGACGGTTTCAGCCGGGATTTGCGATGCAGACTCTAACCGTGGCAGGCGGCGGGGTCTACCTCATCTCGACCGGCCGAACGGGACGCTTTATGTCGTTGCCCGCCGGTGTAGCCTCGCTGACAAATCGCTGCCCCTGCCGGCGCCGTTCACGCCCAACCTTGCCGCCATGAGGCGCACGCTTCGTCGAGCCCGGTCATAAATGAAGGCCATAAATGAAGGAAAGCATGTCGACAGAACCGGAGATTTTGCTTGGCCGAAAGGGCGGGCTCGCCACGCTGACGATTAACCGGCCGCAGGCGCTCAATGCGCTGACCCTCCGCAACTATCGCCGGTTCGCCCCGGCGCTGGCCGGCTGGGCCGGGGATCCGACCGTGCACGCGGTGGTCGTGCGCGGCGCCGGGGGCCGCGCCTTTTGTGTCGGTGGCGATGTGCGCGCGATCTACGCGGCGGGACGCGGGATCGGCGGCGAGCGCGAGCTGACCGCGGTCTTCTTCCGCGAGGAATACCAGCTGATCCGCGCCATTCACCGGTTCCCGAAGCCCTATATCGCGATCATCGACGGGGCCACGATGGGCGGCGGCGCCGGCATTTCGGTCAACGGCGCCTGGCGCCTCGCCACCGAGCGGACGCTGTTCGCGATGCCGGAGACCGGGATCGGCCTGTTCCCCGATGTCGGCGCGACCCGCTTCTTAAACCGCTGCCCCGGCCGGATCGGCCGCTATCTCGGCCTGACCGGCGCCCGGCTCGAGGCCGCCGACGCGCTCTATTGCGGCTTTGCCACCCATGTCGTGAGGCAAGACAGTGTCGAGGCGCTGATTGCCGAGCTCGCCCGGGCAAGCTGGGAAGGGGCGCGCGAGCACCAGCAGGTCGAGGCCGCCCTGTCGCAATTTGCGGTCGATCCCGGTCCGGCGCCGCTCGCGGCATTGCGCCCGGCGATCGACCGCTGCTTTGCCGGGGCCAGCATCGAGGCGATCCTCGATGCGCTCGATAGCGAAGCCGCGGGCGGCCCGGAGGCCGGCTGGGCGGCGCAGACGCGCGCCGGATTGCTGGCGAAATCCCCGACCAGCCTCAAAGTCACCTTGCGCCAGCTCGCGATCGGGCACGGCTTCGATGTCGAGGAAGCACTGGTGCTCGAATACCGGCTGACCCAGCATTTCATGGCCGCCCACGATTTCTACGAAGGCGTCCGGGCGCTGCTGATCGACAAGGACCAGGCGCCACAATGGCGCCCCGGCACGCTCGAAGCGGTCAGCGAGACGATTGTCGATGGCTATTTCGCGCCGCTCGGGGCAAGCGAGCTGCGGTTTGCTCAGTCGTAGGCGACGAGCCGCGCTCTTTCGTATTCGAGGAAACCCTCGGGATCGGCCTCGCCCGGCGCCGCCCGGCCATCGGCGACCGGCACCGCCGCAGCATGCGGGCGGCTCAAACGGCGTCAGCCACCTTTTTCCCGTTGGGGCTGCCGAGCCCGGTGCAGGCGTCCCATCCGGCGGCGGCGGCAAAGCTGCCGTTGTTGCCACCGGTGACGTCGCGCAAGGCGCCCCGATTGACATAGAGGTGCGGGTTGATAAAGCCGGCGGGCTTGGCTTTCGCCGAATTGACCCGCGCGATCAGCCCGGCCCACAGCGGCGCCACCGCGCTCGTCCCGCCGATGATCGTGTCGCGACCGTCGACCCGGACGTCATAGCCGGTCTCCGGGTCGGCGACCCCGCAAACATCCGGGACACCGCGCATCGCCAGCGGTTCTGCCCTGCCGGCCCGGCTGACGTGAAGCCCTTCCTGATACGCCGGCAGCGCGAAAAAGCTGCTGACGCCGCCGCCGCTGGCGCCGCCCTGCGCGCCGTCGTTCCACACCGTCTCGGCGGTGATCGCGGTCGCCGAAGCGGTGAGGCGGCTGCCGCCGCAGGCCAGCGCATGCGGGCTCGACGCCGGGAAGTCGACGTGATCGGCGCCGTCCCCGACCCCGTCGCCGGAGCCGTCGTCGCCCGATGCGACGCACACCGTTATGCCCATCGCGGCGGCCGCCTGAAACGCTTGGTCGAACGCCGTCATCGCCTGCTGCGTCCAGCTCAATTCCGGCCCGCCCCAGCTGATCGAGATCACCGAGGGCTTGTTTTTGGCATCCATGATCGCGGTCGTCACCGCGTTGACAAAGCCCATGTCGGTGTTGGGCGCGAAATAGACGACGATGTCGGCGCCCGGCGCCACCGCCCCGGCGACCTCGATATCGAGCATGACCTCGCCATCGGGCCCGTTGGGGTCGCCGGTCGCATGATTGTGGCCGTGATCGACCGAAACTGCCGTAACCTTGGGCGCGGCAATCTTCAGCCCCGAGAAGTATTTGGCGAGATCGGCCGTCCGGTAGCCGCCGCCCAATTCGATGATGGCGATGCATTCGCCGTGTCCGGTTCCGGCTGGGAAGCCGTAGAGGGCGGCGAGCTCGGGTGGGGCAAACGAAGCCGAGGATGCATGCGCTGCGTGCCAGCGGACATTGCCTCGGGCCGGGTGAGCACGGAAATGCGGATGCGCCTGCGGCCGATTGTCGAGACCCATGACCGCGACGACGACGCCGTTCAATTCGTCCGGCAGGTGGACCGGGCCGGTCCGGCCGCGATAGCTGCCGCCATCGTGCTCAAAGGTTTGCAGATCGATCGCGAATGCGTCGTTGAACTGCGCCACCGTCCCGGACAGGACAACGGTGCGCCGCGCCGAATCCTGCTGGACAACGGCGAGCCCGTGCGCCTGAGCAAATTGTGCCACGGCGGCAAGGTCCGCGGGATCGGCGCCGAATTGTTGCGCGAACTCTTCCCGCGTCAGGTGGGGATGGGATTGGTCGCCACCGGCGAGCCGCCGCACTCTGTCGGTCAAGTCGCCTGCGGCACGCGCGCGCACCACGACGGCGGCTTCGAGCCGCTCGTCGGGATCGGCCTTTCCGATCGACCGCGCTCCCGGCAGCGGCTGCCTTTCGCTCCCCGCGATTGGATGTGTTGGCATGGGCTGCTCTCCCTGCGACAATTGTTGCGCCGAGCGTTGCCGATAACGTCAACATACCGTGCTTTCCCGACCTTTTTAAGGCGAGCACTCGGCTCGCGCGCGCTGACCGCGAGAACAGCTATGGGCCGCAGCGACAGGTCGAGCAAACCGCAGCGGGTCCAAACGGTTGCGCCCTCCCAGCCGAGGAGCTAAGACCGGCTCAGCACTCAGCATGGGAGAAGCGGCGTGGCGCGCGGCGAAGACCAGCACAAAAACCCGAAATCCAACATCGAGATTGCCCAGGAAGCCGAGATGCGCCCGATCGGCGCCATCGCCGAGAAGCTCGGCATCCCGGATTCGGCGATCGAGCCCTATGGCAAATACAAGGCCAAAATCGCGCTCGACTATGTCCGGGCGCTGCCCGAAAAGGCGAACGCCAAGCTCATCCTCGTCACCGCGATCACGCCGACCCCGGCCGGCGAAGGCAAGACGACGACCACGGTCGGGCTTGGCGACGCGCTCAACCTGCTCGGCAAAAAGGCGATGCTGTGCCTGCGCGAAGCGAGCATGGGGCCGTGCTTTGGCGTCAAGGGCGGGGCGGCCGGCGGCGGCTATGCCCAGGTCGTTCCGATGGAGGACATCAACCTCCATTTCACCGGCGATCTGCATGCGATCGGCGCCGCCAACAACCTGCTCGCCGCCCTCGTCGACAACCACATCTATTACGGCCTCGAGCCGCGCCTCGACCCGCGCCGGGTCACCTGGCGCCGCGCGATGGACATGAACGACCGGGCATTGCGCTCGACGATCTCCTCGCTCGGCGGCGTCGCCAACGGCTATCCGCGCGAGGACGGGTTCGACATCACCGCCGCCTCGCAGGTGATGGCGACCTTCGCCCTGGCGACGAGCCTGCAGGATTTACAGCGCCGGCTCGGCAACATCCATGTCGGCCAGACGCGCGAGCGCAAGCCGGTGACCGCTTCCGACGTCAAGGCGGCTGGGTCGATGACGGCACTCCTCAAAGACGCGCTCGCGCCCAACCTGGTGCAGACGATCGAGCACAATCCGGTCTTTATTCATGGCGGGCCGTTCGCCAACATCGCGCATGGCTGCAATTCGGTGATCGCCACGACCGCGGCGCTGAAGCTCGCCGATTACGTCGTCACCGAAGCCGGGTTCGGCGCCGATCTCGGGGCCGAGAAATTTATCGACATCAAATGCAGGAAGGCGGGGCTGCACCCGGCCGCGGCGGTGGTGGTGACGACGGTCAGGGCGTTGAAGATGCACGGCGGCGTGGCGCTCAACGCGTTGCGCGAGGAGAATGTCGAGGCGCTCGAAAAAGGTTTTGCCAATCTTCACCGGCATCTTGCCAACATCCGCCAGTTCGGGCTGCCGGCGGTGGTCTCGGTCAACCGGTTTAGCGCCGACACGCCGCGCGAGCACGAGCGGTTGAAGGAGCTGTGCGCCGCCGAGGGGGTGAAAGCGGTCATCGCCGACCATTGGGCGCAAGGCGGCGAGGGCGCGATCGAGCTCGCCCGCGAGGTCGTCGATCTCGCCGAAAGCGGCACGGCAAAGCTCAATTTTCTCTATCCCGACGAGATGCCGCTGATCGACAAGATCCGCACCATTGCCCAGCGCCTATACGGCGCCGCGGACATCGAGGCGGGGAAAGCGGTGCAGGACCAGCTCGCCCAGTTCCAGGACCAGGGCTACGGCCATTTCCCGGTTTGCATCGCCAAGACCCAGCTCAGCTTTTCGACCGACCCCAGCCTCAAGGGCGCGCCCAGCGGCCATACCGTGGCGGTGCGCGAGGTGCGCCTCTCGGCGGGCGCGGAGTTCGTCGTCGCGATCTGCGGCGAGATCATGACGATGCCGGGCCTGCCGCGCGTGCCGTCGGCGAACAACATCGAGGTCGATGCCGCAGGCAAGATCACCGGCCTCTTCTGAGGTGCGAAAGCAATGCCGATGAAGCTCGCCGAAGCAACCGAGTTGGCCTACCCGCGCAAGCTTGTCGAGCAGATCATTCTTGGCTTGTCGAACCCGCTCAATCGCCACCTCGTCAAATTGGTCGGGTTCGAGTTTTCGCCGGAGCTGCGGCACCATTTCCGCCGCGAGCTGCGCACCTGGCTGAATGAAATTCAGGCGCTGCGGCTCAAGCCGAACAGCCGAACCGGCTCGTTCAAATTCTATTTCGACCTGCTTTACGACTATCCTTTCGGGGGCATCGAAATTCGCAACATGCAGGCAATCATCGATCTGGTTGCCGACGAATACGAAGACGCGCGGCCGACAAAGCAGGCGGCGGAGATGGCGCGCTGGCTAAGGGATTTCCATACCCGTTTGGCCGAGCGCTTGCACAATGGCGAAGACGGGCTCGATCTGATCCCGGAATAGCGATCGGGACCCGAAGGTGGAGCTTGCCGCGGTAAAGGTATGGCGGAGGGCCGAGCGCGAGCGCCTGCTGGCATTGCGCACCGGCACCGACCCGGCGCAGCGCCGCGCATGGGGCAGCGCGATCGAGCCGCGCCTGCGCGTGCTGCTCGCCGAGCGGCCGGGGATCACCCTCGGCGTCTATTGGCCGTTCCGCGCCGAGTTCGACCCGCGCCCGCTGGTCGATCGGCTGATCGCCGACGGCTATGGCGTCGCGCTCCCGGTTGTCATCGAAAAAAAAGGGCCGCTCGAATACCGCGCCTGGCGACCGGGCGAGCCGCTCGTCAATGGCGTGTGGAACATTCCGGTCCCGGAAAAGCGCGACATCGTCGTGCCGCAGGCGGTGCTGGCGCCGCTCGTCGGCTTTGACCGGGAAGGCTACCGGCTCGGCTATGGCGGCGGCTATTTCGACCGGACTTTGGCGGCGCTAAAGCCGCGGCCGCTGGCGATCGGTGTCGGTTTCGAAATGTCGTCGCTCGAAACCATCCATCCGCAGGATTTCGATATCCCGATGGATGCGATCGCAACCGAGGCCGGCCTGCGACGGCGACTGGCGTGCGATGGCGGGATTATATATGGTTAACGGCGTTCCACGCGATCGGAAAGGAAGCGCCCGATGCCAGCTCGCCGACACCGCACGCGCCTCGATCTGAAACAAGGAGCGATGGCGCTCGTCCTTGCCGGGTTTTCCGGTGTTGCCGCGCACGCCTCGGTGATCAGCCCGACACCGACCTTGACGCCGGCGAACGGGGTTTATGCCGGCGAGGGTACGCCCGGCTGCTTTCCCACGGTCAATATTTGCGTCGGCGCCGGCACCTTCACGATCACGTCGGCGACGAGCTCCTTCGGCCCATCGGGTCAGGATATCGATATCGACGGTGTCTTCGCCGCGGCGCTGACCACCAATATCGGCCATCTTCCCCTTGGCCGGCTGACCTTGAGCGGGAGCGCGGAGGAGGCGGTCGCCGGCCGGCTCGGACCCGGCGATATCGGGACATGGTCGGCCAGCCTCTCCTCGCTCGACCTTTCCGGCATCGTCGAGGGCGACCTCGTAACGGTCGGGCTCGATCCCAATAACCCGACCACAGGCACGGACTCGATCGCGCCGGCCGGCGCTGATTTCCTGATCACCAGCTTCTTCGACGTGTTCGCCGAGATATCGGTAGGGCCGCTCACGGTCTCCCGCGAACTGCGCATCGATCTGGTGCCGGTCCCGGAGCCGGCCACATTGGCCTTGCTCGGCCTGCCGCTCGCCGCGCTGGTTTGGCGTCGGCGCGGCCCAGCCCGAGGCTGAGCCGCCGGCATCGCGCTTACTGCCGCGTGTATTTGACGACGCGGCGCACGCGGCCCCATTCGCCCGGCTGCACGACATAGAGGTCGCGGTGTGAATCGACCCAGATGCCGTGGCAGGAGCGGTGGATCGGGCCGCCCCAGCGCGCCAGCCGCTCGCCGTCCAGGGTCAGGATGCTGACCATGCCGCCATTGTGCTCGGGGATATAGACGATATCGTCCTTGTCGACATAAAAGAATGCCGGCCCGATCAGCTCGGTCGGCCAGACTTCCAGCAATTTTCCCATCTGGTCGAAGATCTGCACGCGGTCGTTTTCGCGATCGGCGACCAGCAAGCGCCCGCGCCGGTCGACCCACACGCCGTGCGGCAGGTTGAACTGGCCCGGCCCATTCCCGGGCTCGCCCCAGGAAAAGAGATATTTGGCGTCGGCCGAAAATTTGTGGACGCGGGCGTTGCCGTAGCCGTCGCTCATAAACATCTCGCCGCTCGGGGCAAAGGCGATGTCGGTCGGCAGGTTGAACGGGCCGCCGCCATGCGTGACCTTTTTCCAGGCGGCCGAGCTGAAATCGTCGGCCGGCACCCCGGTGTCGGAGCGTTGGCCTTTGACGCCGATCGTCTGCAACAGCTCGCCATCGGCGGTGAACTTCATAAACTGCATGTGATGCTCGTCGGTGAGCCAGACGTTGTCGTGCTCGTCGATGCGGATCGCATGCGGAAAGGTGAAGAGGCCCGCTCCCCAGGATTTGAGGAAATTGCCGTCGCGGTCGAAGACCACGACCGGATGCTCGGGGTTGCGGTTGAAGCAATAAACCCGGTCTTGTGAATCGACCGATACGGCGCACGCCCGAACCTCGACATCGGCCGGCGGGCGGGCCCAATCCTCGTTGACCCGATAGGTGTAGTCGCCGCTGCCTACGATCGCTTCCATCGTTTCCCCTTTCTGGGTTTTCGCCAGCCGTCGCGCATCATAGCACGGGCTGTTCGCCGCCGATCTACAACCCGGTCATGCAACGCCTGCATGCGGGCGAGGCGACGGCCCCGCCAGCTTATTGTAATATAGTTCTGCCAATCTGAAAGACTGTTAAAGCAATGCCTTATTGTCCTGGTCGATTTACCCATAAACTCGCAAATGTCATATTGACGCCCTAAAAATTTCCTTATTTATCGGCCAATTCAATCCCGGTCGTACCTTGCCCACGTCCGGAAGCTCGCTCTTCCGCGGCGATGCATCGAAACCGACTAAGGGGAAAAAGCGCGGATGACTTATAAAATCTCGTATCAGGACGGGGTGCCGATCTCGATCCGCAAATGGCGCAACGACGATGCGGCACGCACCGAAACCTTCGGCTCCGAAGCGGAGGCGCTGCGGCGCGCCCGCGAGCTGATCGACGACGAGCACCAAAGGGTCGTGGTCAGCGACGGCACCGGCAACGCTGTGGGAGGCATCCGCCTGCAGCTCAAGCTGGGGCTGTTTGCGGAATAGGGCCGAGAGGGCTTGCGGGCGGGTGGCGGAGGGCCCGCCTGCAACGCCTCGCCACGGTGCAACGCCTCGCCACGAGCCGGTCAGCGCTGGCCGAGATCGGTCACCGTCGGCAGATACTGCTGCGCGGTCTGCGGCGCCATTGCCAGCACCTGGAAGCTGCCGCCGCCAGCCGCCGAGCCGACCTGCCAATTCGGCACGCCCATGACCTGAACATAGCTCTGCATGCCGGGCGCCAGCTGGACGGTGTCGCCGCGCCCGGTCGGCGTGCCATAAGCCTGCACCGTCAAACGGTAGGTGCCCGGCACAAAATCGTGAAAATACGCGGTGCCCTCCTTGGCCGGCGCCAGCGGCACGCTGTTGGCGTAGACCACCGGGTCGGCGGCATCGACATTGCCGCCCGGCGGGTTCGCCTGCCGCAGCACCCAAAGCCGCGCCATCCCCGAGGTGATCGCCGGGGTGGGCGAAGCGGTCTGCGTCGCCGGCGCCGCGCAGCCGGCGAGCCCGAGCAAAGCAATTGAAAGGCCGCAGCCCTTTGCCATCGTCCGGCGCATGATCGTCCTCCCTGTTGTCGTCGGCTCGCCAAACCGGCTGAGCGCGAGGCTCGCCGATGGCCGGTGCCGCAGCACCATCGTAATCGACCATCAGCCGGCTTGCCACGCTGCTCCTCTGTTCCTAGGGATGTGGCCAACGGTGCATTGGAGCGTTGGAGCGACGGCCGGATGCCGCGGGTCGTTTACCTTTATCTGGCGATCATCGTCCTCAGCTGGGCCGGCAACTGGCCGTTGATGAAGCTGGCGCTGGGCTCGGCGCCGCCGCTGGTGTTCGTGCTGCTGCGGCTCGGCGGCTCGGTGGCGCTGATCGCCGCGGTGCTCGTCGCCCGGCGGTCGCCGCTGGTGCCCGAGCGCGGCGAGCGCTGGGGCCTCTTTTGGGTCGGCCAGCTCCAGGTCGGCGCCTATCTGATCTTTAGCATTATCGGTCTGGCGATCGTGCCGCCCGGCCGCGCGATCGTGCTGGCCTATACGATGCCGCTGTGGTCGATCCCGATCGGCCTGTGGCTGTGGCCCGAGCCGCTCGGCCGGTTTCAGCTCGCCGGCGCCGCGGTCGGCTTTGCCGGCCTCTTTCTGTTCATGAACCCGGGGCTCCTCGATTGGGGCGACCGTCGCGTATTGGCCGGCAACGCTGTTCTGCTGCTCGCCGCGATCTCCTGGGCGCTCGGCTCCTGTCTCTACCGCCGGCGGCTGTGGCGCTCGGGGGTCTGGGCGCAGACCTTCTGGCAGCTCGCGGTCAGCATGATCCCGGTGGCGGCGATGGTCGTGCCGGGCCTCGGCCGCGAGCCGATCCACTGGACGGCGTTCCTCTTCGCGGTCCTCCTCTACAACTGGGTGGTGACGACGGCGCTCGGCTATTTCTTGTGGAGCAAGGTCTTGACGATGATGCCGGCGGCCACCGCGGGGCAGGTCCTGGCTTTGACCCCGGTCGGCGGTTTTCTGCTGTCGACCCTGATCTTCGGCGGCGCCGTCACCGGCGATATCCTCGCCAGCATCGCGCTGATCGTCGCCGGCATCGCCCTCACCCTGCGCGCTTGAGGTAGCCCGTCAGAGGACCCGCCGCAGCGCCCAAAACGTCCGCGAACGCGGCCCACTAATCTAAGACGCGCAAGCGGACCGGAACCGGATGAGTTTGACGGGGTTTAGCATGAGCCTAATTTGCCGAGGCTTGGCCGAGCAGCTTACGATGCTCACGCATTCCCGCGGCGGCGGGGCGATGCGCCGTAAGACCGCCACTCCTGAGGATGGGAGAGATGGGAGCGCGCAAAACCTTTCGCGACGAGGTTGCCGAACGGTTCGGGGTGCTTCCGAGTTTTTTCTGCTCCGCTCAAGCGGCACCCGGCCGGATTGAGCGGCTGTGGGACTTCGCCAAATCGGCGTATCTCGATAACCCGCTGCCGTCACTCTTCAAAGAGCGATTGTTCGTTCATCTCTCGCGCTTTTGCGAGGCGCGCTATTGCATCGTCCGACATACAGGTTTCCTGATCGGTAACGGGCGGCCTTCCGGCGATGCGTCGGCTCAGCCGGAGCACTTGGATGGGGTGATTGCGCTATTGCGTCGACCGATTCCCGACGCCGAATCGCTCGACACGGCCCTTGGCCGCTTATGTGCTCGCACCAACGCGGAGTCTATACCGGCGCCTCGCACGGCATTTGAGCACGATCTTTTCGACGCACTGACCGTGCTCTTTTTGGCTCCGCGCTCTACCGGCCGCGCCCGCGAAGCCGTGCGTACAGCGGTTGGCGAGACCAACCTAGAATTTCTCCTCGCTTTCATGGCCTTCATTCGGGCTGCGCACTATTGGACCGAGACGCACAGCGACTTAACCTACGAACCAGACATGCTGGCACTCATGGAGCGTCACCCGGAACTGCGTGAGTTGCTGCTCGATACATCGGAGGCCGAGCAGACGCGAGGTAGCCTCGAACGGGCGCAAACGCTGACCGCGCTGCGTGAGAGGGACCGGTCGCAGGCAATGGTCGGCGCGCTAAGGCACAGCCTTGAGGTACAGGAGGCGGCAGTCGGCGAGCTCGGCCGCTATCGTCTCCTGATCGATGCGGTGACCGATTACGCCATTTTTATGCTTGATGCCAATGGAGTTATAGCAAGCTGGAATCCGGGTGCGCAGCGCTTGAAGGGATATTCGGAGACCGAAATTCTCGGTCAGCACTTCTCTCGCTTCTACACCGAGGAGGACCGCGCTACGGGATTGCCGGCGCGAGTTCTCGCCGCGGCCGCCAAAGACGGCAAATTCGAGGGCGAGGGTTGGCGAGTCCGCAAGGATGGAAGCCGGTTTTGGGCCAGTGTCATCATCGATCCGATCCGCGATCCGGCGGGTGCGCTGTTGGGATACGCCAAAATCACGCGCGACCTCACGGAGCGGCGCGATGCACAGCTCGCGCTCGAACGGACGCGCGAAGCACTGTCTCAGTCGCAGAAAATGGAGGCTCTCGGACAACTCACCGGCGGCATCGCCCACGATTTTAACAACCTGTTAACCGCCATCATCGGCAGTTTGGAGATTGCGCGGCGGCGGGCAACCGATGAGTCCGTAATCCGCCTGATTGACAACGCTTTGCGCGGCGCCGAGCGCGGCTCGTCCTTAACGCAGCGGATGCTGGTTTATGCACGGCGTCAGCAACTCAATTTTGAGCCGGTGGATCTGGTGGTACTCGTCCATGGTATGGCTGAGCTGCTCGATCAATCTCTCGGACCGTCCATAAGGATCGAAACCCACTTCCCCCTTAGTCTCCCCTCGGTGAGCACAGACGCGAACCAACTCGAAATGGCGCTGCTGAACCTTGCGGTTAATGCGCGAGATGCAATGCCTAAAGGCGGTTCCATTGTCATCGCCGCCCGGCCGGAAACCCTCTCCTCAGCGCAAGGACGATTGCAGCCTGGCGATTATGTCTGCCTGTCGCTGACTGATACCGGGGAGGGAATGGACGAAGAGACGCTTGCGCGGGCGATCGATCCGTTTTTCACGACCAAGGAAGTGGGCAAGGGTACCGGATTAGGGTTGCCGATGGTGCTTGGTCTCGCCGAACAATCCGGTGGGCAGCTAATTTTATCGAGCCAGCGAGGGCGTGGGACAACCGCTGAGGTTTGGTTCCCGGTCGCAAAAAAGCCCGAGAAAGAAACCGAAGCCGAGGTTCCCGCTCAAATGGCGGAAAGAAAACGCCGCCGCTTGGTCGTGCTGGTCGTCGATGACGATCCGCTGGTGCTCACCAACATGGTCGCGATGCTGGACGACCTCGGGCATAAGGTTTTAGAGGCCAATTCCGGGCGCCAAGCGCTTGCAATCCTTCGACGTGATAGCGACGTCCAGCTTGTGATCACTAATCAAGCGATGCCGAACATGACGGGGCTGCAACTGATCAAACAAATGAAAGATATCTGCCCGGACCTGCCCGTGATTTTGGCGACGGGATTTGCCGAGCTGCCACCGGGTACCGATCCGCTGCAAATCACCCTCGCCAAACCCTTCTTCCAAGCGGACCTCGATCGTGCCGTGGAGATTGCGATGACGGCTCCCGATGCGCGCCGCGTCCTGAGATTTCGCGCTATTATATAGCATGCGCCACCACAGAACCGGGCATGAAGCTCGTTCCAGGAACCGGCCTCGTCGGCGTGTACTCTTCCGGTCTGGTTCATCCGCAGTCGCCGGTCGCGGCGGTTCTCGCGATGGTTCGCGGGCTTGACGTAGCCGCCGAAATAGCCGCCATCGACCTCGGCCTTGCGGCCGGGGCCGCCGACATGCGCGCCGCGGCTCTCAGTCGCCATCGCTTCCCTCATTTTGTGCGCCAGCACGAAAGCCGTCTTGTATTGCGTCCCCAGGTCGCGGGCGAGCGCCAGCATGCTCTTGCCCTTGACCTCGTTGCAGAAGATCGCCACGGCCATCAGGTACGCGCGCAGCGGCATCTTGTGAAACGCGAACAGCGTGCCGGAGGTAACGCTGAAATCCTTGCGGCAGGCTTTGCAGCGCCAGCGCGGTGCCCCGTTGGGCCGGCGGCAGGCATAGACGATCAGACAGCCGCAGTGCGGGCAGAAGGCGTCGCCGTTGTTGCTGGCGAACCGCAGCCGAACAAACACCCGCTCGGCTTCCTCATCGGTAA
>CAVVGE010000005.1:0-697930 GCA_963747735.1 uncultured Alphaproteobacteria bacterium
GCGGGCCAAGGCGGCATTCCGTTCGCCCTCGATCACAGGGCCCGAATTGCAGCGATCGAGCGTGCCGGCGCGTTCGAAGACCTCAAGGCTCGGACCAGCGCCTGGTCGCTCGTGCTCGATCCCGACCAAACGGCGGCGCTGTACGCGACCTATTCCAATATCAACGTCCGCGCGGATCGACCGGCGGTGTTGGCCGAGCTTCGGCGGATCGCGCTTGAAGAGTTCGGCGGCCGCGTCAGCCGCAATATGATCACCAGCCTCTACCTCGCCAAGCGTCGAACGTAATCGAAGCCCGCGCCTCGCCTCGCTCCGTGATTTTAAGCAAGCACCTTCGCCAGCAGCTGTTCGAGGTCGTCCTGATGGAACGGCTTTTGTAGAGTGGGATGGCCGCGATATGGCGCCGGCAGGCCCGCCATGCCATAGCCCGAGGAAAAGACAAACGGAATGTTGCGGGCAGCCAGCGCATCGGCGATCGGATAGCTCTCTTCGCCATTGATATTTATATCCAGAACGGCAACGTCGATGGCCTCGCGCTGGGCCATCTCGACCGCCTCTTTGAGGTGCGCGACCGGGCCCACAACAAAGTGTCCGAGGTCAACGAGCATGTCCTCGAGCAGCAGCCCGATCAGGCCTTCGTCCTCGACCAGCAGAACGCGCAGCCCCTGAACCGGACGGCTCGATTGCTCGCTCGCAGGCATGGGTTGCTCCTCGGCTGCAAGGGGTGGCGTTTCGATCATACAAATCAAGGCGCGTGCACCGCAATCGATGCAAACCTCGCCGACTACCCGAACCGTCGCGCGCAACAGATGATCGCGGCCATCGTGCCGGCGGACGTGACGTTTGCCGCAAATGAGCCAGCGCTTCGGCCAGCGCCGAGGCCTATGCTCCACAGGCTCAGAGACAAGCGGGAGGGCGGCCATGCCAATTATCGACGTTCAGGTTCATCCCTTCGACCGAAATCATGCCCTTCGGCCGTGGGCCAGTCCCTCGCACGGACTCGCCTCCGCCACCGGCGAAGAGATGGTCGCCGCAATGAACAGTGTCGGCGTCGACGGGGCGATCATGGTCTCGTCGTTCAGCGCCTATGAATACGATCCGAGCTACGCGCTCGAAGTTTACAACACCTATCCGGATAAGTTTCGGGTGGTGACGCCGGTCGACGCGACCGATCCGGCGATTGATGATGTGGTGGCGAAATGGGCGGCCACACCGGGTGCCCGCGGCATTCGCATCCGCATGCGCGACGGCCTGCCGATGGACGCGGACCATCCCGGTTTGCACCGCGCTTTTGCCGCCGCCGGCAGACATGGTTTGCCGGTCAATTTGCTGTGCTGGGGCATCCTCGACAAAGGGCTGCCGCACATCCGGCGACACCGCGATACGGTCATCGTGATCGACCATCTCGGCCTCTTGCAGCCGGCGCGCCCGCCGGTCCCGGCCGATGTTTGGGCCGATCTTCCCAAGCTCCTCGCCTTGGCTCAATACGAGAACGTAAGGGTGAAGATCAGCGGCGCCTGCACGATGTCGCACCAACCGTTCCCCTACGACGATATCTGGGAGCCGGTGCTGCGGGTCATCGATGCGTTTGGGCTCGATCGTTGCATGTGGGGCACCGACTGGACACGGACGATCGGCATGCTGACCTATGAAGAGGGTGTGGCGCCGTTCCGCTTGACCAACCGCCTGTCCGAGAACGACAAGGCAGCGCTGATGGGAGGAACGTTGCAGAAAGTCTACAAGTGGTAGCGCCACCGTACCGATTGGCCGCGCCATATTCCGGCGGAACAGCTCAGGAACCAGCCACGGCGCTGCTCATGTGCGGCCCGAACTCGACCCCAAGGCCGCCATTCACTTGCAGCAACAGCAATGCTGGCCCATGCGCGAAAGCGGACATGACGTATATGATGGTTAGCCGGCAGGCGGTCCGGACTATTCTGGCAGCTAGTCGGGAATCCTGGCATTTGACTAGCACGGTATTCCTTCGTGTGCCTGAATCACCAGCTATACGCGGCTAATCCATTCTAGCCGGAGAGTAAGTCGTGTCGGATAAGAACGATGATGAAGACGCCCGCTCACAGCAGCCCGACCCCATAACCTATATGAGGTCGCGGCACCCTGACCTTTACTCGGATTCAGAAACGGTCAGCAGACCCCAGCTGACCGAAGACATTCTCGAATACCGCCTGCAAACCCTGACCAATAGAAATCAGGAAACAGAGTTCGCCTATTTCGCGCGGAGGCTGGCCCAAAAGGAGATTTGCCCCAACCTGAGACCACAAACGGGTCCCATCGGCGGCGGCGATTCCAAAGTAGATAGCGAAACTATCCCGGTCTCGTCTGATGTTGCCGACGTATGGGTGGGAACCGATCCGGCGGCGGCGAGCGAGCGGCGGGCTTTTGCCTTCAGCGCGAAAGAGGATTGGAAAACAAAAGTCGGGCAGGATGTGGAGAAGATCGCCGGCACCAATCGGGGCTACACGCGCATCTACTTCATCACGAACCAGTTCGCGCGGGATAAGTCGCGAGCGGAAAGCGAAGACACGCTTGGCAAAAAGTTCGGCATCCCGGTCGTGATCCTCGACCGCACATGGATCACCAAGGCGGTCCTCGAAAATGGCCGCGAGGAATTAGCTATCGGACGCGCTGCACATCGACTCCCTCAAGCGTATCGGCGGAGCGAAAAGTTGGGCGCCGCCGTCCGTGAACGGCAGCAAGAGCTGGATGAACTCGAAAAGGACCATCGCGGACCCGGAACTCTACGCGGGCGCGCAGTACCAGCTTTTCGAGGACTGCTTGCGAGCCGCTTTGTTGGCGCGAGGCCTGGGGCGACCGCGCGCCGAAATGGACGGCCTTTTCATACGCGCCCAACGCATCGCCGAGAAATCGGACAACGACAGGCAGCGCCTTCGCGTCGCCTACAACTACGCCTGGACGGTCATCTTCTGGTTCGACGACTACGACCAATTGAACCAGATGTATGACGCGGTGGCCGTGCTTGCGCTCAAGTCAAATCAATCGGAGGAGGTCGAGCGTGCGCTCCAATCTCTGGATGGTTCTTTCATCCCAGGTTGACCGAGGCATGTTGACGAAGGAAGACGCGAAACTTAGACGAGCGCAAGGTCGCGATTGTCGCGCGCCTCGACGAGTTGGCTGCCGAAGACAGCCGGCCCAACAACGCATTGCAGGCAAGAACAAACCGCGCGTTGCTTGACTTGCATGACGCGATGGCGCGCTGCGACGGGGATGCGGTCGATGCCATTTGGAAGACGTTTCAGAAGATTGTGGAGGAATCCGAGCCGCTGGGCGATTACCCATTTGACCGACTCCCAGCACTGATCAACGAGTTCGCCGAATTGGGCGCGGAGAGTGCCGAATTCGACAAGCTTTTCGAACTCGTGGTCTCGGCGCTGGAAAAGCGCAAGGGTGAGGCCGCTAGCGCGGAGTTGTTGAACGACCGGGGCTTCAAAAAGCTCGAAGCCGGCCATCCCTATGAGGCGATCTCGCTCCTAGGCCGGGCGATGGAGCGCTTTATCAAAAGGGAACACCGGGACGATCTGATTTTCTGCCTGATGGGTCTTTCTCAGGCCTACTACGAGGCGGGCCTGGTATGGGCGGCCCGCAGTTGCGCATTGGCGGCGACGGAGCGCTGTTTCGCTTATTTCCGCGAAAACGGAACCATAGTTCGGCGATCCCTTCTTTGCCTGCAACAGCTCGAAAGGATGGAGCTGTTATTGGGCCGGATTCCACAGCTTCTCATGGCTATGGAATTGGAGACGGTACTGGTGCCGCAGCTCATGCTTAAGGACGAGGCCCTTAAGCGCGCGCAGAACAATAGGCAATTGATGGAAGGGATGCTCGCCATCCTCTTCCTCAGCGCCTCACTTGACCAGCTCAAGCGTATGCCGGACATGCCAGAAGCGTTGGAGCAGGTCGGCATCTTCATCCCGAAGGCCTGCTTGATGTACGCGCTGGGCTACAAGAAGGAGCTGTCCGAGGAAGGCTTCCCCGCACGTGGAGGAGGCAGGACTCGTTCATGAAGCTCGCCTATGAACAACCGGGCCGCCTTCAGCTTCCCGGAAGGCCCCAGATCGATGACGGTCAGTCTGTTACTTACAAGACGAACGTCCTTGGATGCGAAGTGACTCTGCTCGCGCAAGCCAATGCGTTCTCCATTTCCGTGGCGGAAGCCGTTTTGGGTTCCATCGAGGCATTCTTTGCGACCAGCCTCAACGCGCGCATCCTTCCATACAGGCAGTCAGCCCGAATCATCCTGCGCTTCGCGTTCGACCTCAAGAAGTGGTTTGGTCGTTTCAGAGGAGACGGAAGAAGCCGAAACCTATCTGCGTAGTTTTACATCCCGTATCCGCGCCAGAAATGACGCTGGAAAATCGCATGGCTGACCGGAATGGCCTTATGGAGGTCATCGCAAGGTTTATCACGCACATCGCCGTGATCGAGGACGTGGAGAAGTATTTCGAAAAGATCGCGGGTGAGGAGCGCGGGTTTGCGCGGGCGTTGGTCTATTCGGAAGCGTCCCTGGCGCAAGAGAACTTGTTTGGCAACAAGCCCAAGGTTCTTATCGGCGATTGGAAACCGGAAGGTGAGGCCAAGAGCTATCCGCTTACTCGAAGCGTCGAATGGACCGATGGTGTTGAATTGAAACAAATACCACTTGCCCACTGGTGACGGGCAGGACGATGTTGCCGGTCCGAGGGTGAAGCAGAAATACGCGCGCAATTCGAGCGCTCGATGGAAACGGGCAAGCACAGCCAGCGGCAGATCGTTTCCCTGATTGACGTTCCGCTGTGGAACCGCGCGTCGTGGAGAGCGAACGATGTTCTATTTCGATCCAGACAGAGCGCCGTATCCGATCCTGGCCCTTGGCTTTGAGGATCGAGCCGCCGCTGCGCAGATTTTCAAGGGGCTCATCAATCTAGCTTGGCGAAGTCGATAAAGACAACAGAGCTGCGCGTCATAATCGTTCGCGGTATCAGCAAGGGATAACCCGGCGGCGTACAGGGTCGTTATCGGCGCCAATTTTGATCGCACTGAAGCGGGTGGCAGGATATTAATGATTGATCACGCGCAACAATGTCATGGAGCCGGCCACCACGGAAAATCTCGACCGATTCCTTGCGATTGATGGAAAGCGCACCTGAATATCTTCTAGCGCCGGCTCACTACAACAGCAAATCGGGCAGAAGTAGCATCGGGTTCCGTCTGGCGATCCAGAAGTCCGAGCTGGTCGTCCGAAATGCATGGGAGATAGCGATGGGTGACATCGATGTGATGGGACTTGTCACCCGATGATGATCCTGTTATTCCCGCTGGTGTGGAAAATCCGCCTTGCAAGGAAGTGCTCGCATTCTTGAAGAGCAGGCAACGGAGCTGAGATTTGTGGCGCAGGCGACCGCTAACGGCGCGTCTCGCCCATTGCCGTGTGGCCTAGCGAAGGGTCCTTAACTGAACAGACAGCCGGCGTTCAGCCGGCGCAGTCGGAACAGGTCTTCATGCTCGAAGCTGCCGCTGATCGCCGAGGATAAGCCGGGATTGTCACGGACAGATCTGATACAAAACGGGCAGGCCCCGGGTGCCCCGGATCGGATAGGCCATGCTTATCAATCCCGGTCGTAGATGACGGACTGATACGAACGAAGCCAGGGACAAGACATGAAAGAAAACAACATAAGGCGGGCGGTGCGCGAAGGGCGGGCGGCGCTGGGCACCGGGCTCAAGGAGTTCGCCTCACGCGGCGTTCCCTGGATCATCGAGGCGGCCGGCTTCGATTACTGCGCGATCGACCACGAGCACGGCGCGTTCGACATGGAAACGATCGCCAACCTGGCAAGCTGGTTCCAGGCGACGAACGTCTCGGCCATCGTTCGGCTTCACAAGTCGTTCGCGCATCTGATCCCCGGCATCCTCGATCAGGGCATCATGGGCATCCAGGTGTCCGAGGTGGAAAACGCCGAGGAGGCGCGCGCGATCGTCCGCCTGGCGAAGTATCCGCCGATCGGAAACCGGGGCATCTCCGGGCAGGGGCCGCACACCGGATACAAGAGCTACGGCGCCTGCCACGCCACGGAATACGCGCCGTGGGCCAACGAGAACATCGTCCTATTTCCATCGATCGAGTTGCTGGAGGGCCTGGAGAATGTCGAGGAGATCGCGGCGGTCACAGGGATCGACATGATTGCGTATGGGCATTCCGACCTGAGCGCGCAGCTCGGGGTTCACCTCGACCTCGAGCACCCGAAATTCAAAGCGGCGGTGCGGCGGATCGCGGCGGCATGCAACGCCCACGGCAAGCTCGCTCGGGGATCGGCGGAGACCGAGGCGCAGATCGAGGAATATTGGCAGCTCGGGTGCAAGGTGCTGAACCTGCCGGGGAACGATGTGAGCACCTATCTCGACGGGATGAAAGCGCGCGCGGCCCGCGCGCATGCGCGGTTGAAGTCGATCGGGGTGCCGACCCCGTGAGGCGACGGCCCGAAGGATATTCTCAAACACGCTGAACCGGAGGACACCCCATGACCAAGTATTTGCACACGATGATCCGCGTCAGCTCGCTGGAGGACACGATCGCCTTCTTCGAGGTGCTCGGCCTCAAGGAGATCCGCCGCCGTCCGGACGAGAAAGGCCGCTACACCAACGTGTTCCTCGCCGCCCCCGGCGACGAGGCTGCCGCCGTGGAGCTCACCTACAATTGGGATCCCGAGCCCTACGCCGGCGGCCGCAATTTCGGCCATCTCGCCTATGCCGTGGACAACATCTACGACACCTGCAACGCCTTTATCGCCCATGGCGTGACGATCAACCGCCCGCCGCGTGACGGCCGCATGGCCTTTATCCGCACGCCGGACGGCATCTCCCTCGAGCTCTTGCAGGCCGGCGAAGCGCTGCCGCCCGCCGAACCCTGGACCAGCATGGCCAACACCGCTCCCTGGTAGAGCGAAACGGTCAAAGGAGCCTGGTTGCTCCACGGCTGTCGCGGAGGCCGGCGGCCGACCTCGCCGCGCTCGCGGAGACCCTCGTGCGCGTGTCGCACCTCGTCATGCACCTCGAAGAACACTTGGCCGAGCTGGACATCAATCCGCTAATGGTGCTGCCGCGAGGTCAGGGAGTGAAGGCGGCAGACGCCCTCGTCGTGTTTCGCGGCACATAGCACCGCACGTCGCTGAGGGCTTGACCGAAAGGTCGGAGGGTCCGGCCTGGCGACAAATCTTGCGCAGAGTGCCGGCCCTCCGCGAAAGTCCGAAAGCCCGCTGAGGCTTGATACAGGTTGACCTATAACGACACGCCATGGTGCGGCGGGAGCCGGATTGCGATGGTGCCGACCGGAAGCGGCAAGATCGCGTCCGGATTTAATCGGCGGAAGGCGAGGGCTATCCGAGCGACCTGCGGGATGCGGAGTGGATGCCCCTGGACCAATGATCCCGGTTGACAACGGCCCCCGCGAGGCGGATGTACTACCCGTACTACTTGGAGCCCGCAATGAGACGCGTCACCGCGCGCGAGGCCAATCAGCGCTTTTCCGAAGTTCTCTCGGCCGTAGAAACCGGCGAGGAGGTGGTCATCACCAAACGCGGGAGGCCGGTGGCGCTGATGTCGCCGTACCCTGCCGAAGCCCTCGCCGCCGAGCGCCAAGCGGCCATGGATCGAATGATCGCTGCGATGAACGAGCCGGTGACCTTGCGCGGCGGCTTTCGAATCTTCAGCCGCGACGAAATGCACGAGTGCTGATGAGCTGCACGTTCGACACCAACATCCTGGTCTACACGTTGGGGCAACCCGCGGATACCAAACGTCAGCGGGCACAAAGCCTGATAATTCGCGGAGCCCGTCGCCAAACTGCCGTGCTGCTGCTGCAGTCGCTGGCGGAGTTCAGCTACGTCGCGACGCGTAAATTCGGGGTGAGCGTCGCTTCGGTGCGCCGGCGCGTAAACGGCTGGTGCGGCGGGTTCGCGGTGCAACCCGCCGCCGAGCCCGATCTGGCGATGGCCCTCAATCTTGTCAGCGCGCACAACATCTCATTCTGGGACGCGCTGCTGTGCGCAACTGCGATCCGGATGGGTCTGAGTTTTCTTATGACGGAAGATTTGCAGGATGGGCGATCCCTGCACGGCCTGACGATCGTAAACCCCTTTCGGCCCGTCAATGACGCCCTCGTCGACCATATTCTGCCGCCCTGAAGAGCGCCGATGCTTGACGAGAGGGGGCTTACAAATGCGGCTCGTCCATCACCACCGCCCCAAAGCGGCCCTGGAACAGACGGCTCGTCCACCGGAAGCGAGCGTTGATCGTCCCGGTGTAGCGCTGGTGCGCCTCGGCAGAGGTCGCCCGCAACCCGTCCGTGTCCGCCGGCGTCACGCCAAATGGGCATGATTGGCAGGTGGACATGATTGGGCATCAGGCAATAGGCTCAGACGGCGGCACCGGCGCGCCGCGCTGCCGCGGGGGTTACGGGGACGGTTTACTTATCTCGGTAGGGTGTCTTTTTGAGGCCGCCTGGCTGGTGAACGGAAACGGTAACAAATGGCATCGTAGACGTCGTCGTCGGGATTGCTCCAGATCGCGGCGAAGGCGGGCTCGCTCGCCGCCGCGGCAGTGCGGGCCAGCCCGCGCTGCTGCTCGCGCAGCCCGATGAAGTCGACGAAATCCTCGACCTCGGAAATCCGCTCGGCCGGCAGCATGTTGATCTTGTCGATCAAAGCTCGGGTATCGCTCGGCATGGCCGGCGCCTGACCAGTCATCGATGCGTCGGCTGCGATGGGTTTCGCGCTCGCTCAACCCCTCCTACAGGCTCAATCCGGCAAGTCATTGGTCATGTCGGCCGGGTCTCGCCGCCGCTTTCGGCGGCGGCGTCGAAGCGTGACCTTGACGGCGGGGCGGCGGTCTGCGGATAATCGCGGTGTCCAAGGGGAGCCCCGGCAGGGGGCTGAGATACCGCCGGCCCGACCACCTCGATCAGGGGTGGGAGGGGCGCGGAGACCCATTGAACCTGATCCGGGTCGTGCCGGCGTAGGGACAGGAACACTTCGGCGCCAATGCCGATCTCCACCTCGCGCACGCAACGGGTCTGCGGTCAACCGGCGCCACGGAGATCGACGATGCCCAATTCCGCTCCCCTCTCTCCCGCCAAGCTCGCCCCCCGGGTCGAGGAGCTCAAGGTCACCACCGGCCCATTCCCGGCCTCGCGCAAGGTCCACGTCGCCGGCGACTGCCACCCCGACCTCCGCGTCGCGATGCGCGAGATCGACCTCGAAGCCGCTTCGGGCGAGCCGCCGGTGCGCGCCTACGACACCTCCGGTCCTTATTCCGACCCGGCAGCGCAAACCGACATCAACAAGGGCCTGCCGGAATTGCGCAAGGCTTGGATCGTGGCGCGCGGCGATGTCGAATTTTACCAGGGCCGCGAGGTCCGGCCCGAGGACAACGGCCTCAGGCGCAACGAAGCGAGCGCGGTGTCGGTGTTCGACCGCGGCGGGCGCCAGGTGCTCCGCGCCAAGGCGGGGGCGGCGCCGACCCAGATCGCCTTTGCGCGGCGCGGCATCGTCACGCCGGAGATGGAATATGTCGCGATCCGCGAAAACCTCGGCCGCGAAGCATTGCGGCGTGCGGGCCCGCCGGACGGCAAATCGTTCGGCGCCTCGATCCCCGACCATGTGACGCCCGAATTCGTGCGCGACGAGATCGCCCGCGGCCGTGCCATCATCCCAAACAACGTCAACCACCCGGAAACCGAGCCGATGATCATCGGCCGTAATTTTCTCGTTAAGGTCAACGCCAATATCGGCAACTCGATCGTCTCCTCCTCGATCGGCGAGGAGGTTGAAAAGATGGTGTGGGCGACGCGCTGGGGTGCCGACACGGTCATGGATTTGTCGACCGGGCGCAACATCCACACGATCCGCGAATGGATCATCAGGAACTCGCCGGTGCCGATCGGCACCGTGCCGATCTATCAGGCGCTGGAAAAAGTCGGCGGCGCGGCCGAGGAGCTGACCTGGGAAATATTCCGCGACACCTTGATCGAGCAGGCCGAGCAGGGGGTCGACTATTTCACGATCCATGCTGGCGTCAGGCTCGCCTATATCCACCTGACCGCGTCGCGGGTTACCGGCATCGTCTCGCGCGGCGGCTCGATCATGGCCAAATGGTGTCTGGCGCACCATCAGGAGAGTTTTCTGTACACCCATTTCCGCGAGATCAACGAGATCATGCGCGCCTATGACGTGAGCTATTCCTTGGGCGACGGGCTGCGCCCCGGCTCGAACGCCGACGCCAACGACCGCGCCCAGTTCGCCGAGCTCGAAACGCTCGGCGAATTGACCAAGATCGCCTGGGAGGACGACGTCCAGGTCATGATCGAAGGCCCCGGCCATGTGCCGATGCACAAGATCAAGATCAACATGGAAAAGCAGCTCGAGGAATGCGGCGAGGCGCCGTTCTATACGCTCGGGCCGCTCGTCACCGACATAGCGCCCGGCTACGACCACATAACATCAGGCATCGGCGCTGCGATGATCGGCTGGTTCGGCACGGCACTCCTTTGCTATGTGACGCCGAAGGAGCATTTGGGATTGCCCGACCGCGACGACGTCAAGGTCGGCGTGATCACCTACAAGATCGCGGCGCACGCGGCCGATCTGGCGAAGGGCCATCCGGCGGCGCGCGAGCGCGACGATGCGCTGTCGCGGGCGCGCTTCGAGTTTCGCTGGCGCGACCAGTTCAACCTGTCGCTCGACCCCGAGACGGCCGAGAAGTTCCACGACCAGACCTTGCCGGCCGAGGGGGCCAAGCTCGCCCATTTCTGCTCGATGTGCGGTCCCAAATTCTGCTCGATGCAGATCACCCAGGAGATCCGCGAATACGCCCGCTCCGGCATGGCGGAGAAGTCGCAGGAGTTCCTCAAGCAGGGCGCCGAAATCTACACCGACGAGCACGGCCTGCCGCGGGCAGCGGCGGATTAGCGGCATGCGGGTTGGAGATCACTTTCGATCCTCCCAAGAACGAGCGGAACATTCGCGAGCGGCGCTTGTCGTTCGAGCGAGTAAAGGATTTTGATTTCAACACCGCGTTTTTACGGATTGATGCGCGACATGATTACGGCGAAACGCGGCAGATCGCGCTGGGATACCTCGATGACCGGATGCACGTCCTCTGCTTTACCGAAACTTCGACAGGTATTCGGGTCATAAGCTTGCGGCGGGCGAATGCGAGAGAGGTAAGGCGATATGAAAAAATCCGAGCCGCTGGTCGATAAAGATGGCGAAGTGCGCGAGCTTCTAGTCGACGACATAAGACAGTTTCGGCCGATCGCGGAGGTCGCGGCTTCCTCGCTTGCGGCGAAGCTAGGTGTCCAAACGAAGCAAGCGGCGTCACCAACGGATGAGGCGCAGTTTCTCTCTGGGAAGCAGGGAGAAGCCGGCGTTAAGGCCGCCCTCAGTCGCAAAAGAAGCACCGCGGCGCGCAAGGCATGGCAAACCCGCCGTCGGTCGACGGGCTAGCCTCGTGCCGCGTTGCCCGCGGCTTCTCCCCCCGCGGCTTCTCCCCCCGCGGCTTCTCCCAATGACGGCGCGATGACCCGGCGCTACCCGGAGCGGCCGATCGTCGGGGTGCTGGCGGTGGTGTTGCGGGGCGAGCGGGCGCTCTGCGTGCGCCGCGGCAACCCGCCGTTGCGCAATCGCTGGGGTTTTCCGGGCGGCGTCCTCGAATTGGGCGAGACGGTCGCGGAGGGTGCGATGCGCGAACTCTTCGAGGAGACCGGCGTCGTCGCCGAAGCGGCCGGGGTCCTGACCGTCATCGACACGATCGACCGCGACGAGGCGGGCCGCGTGCGCTACCATTACGCGCTTATCGCGGTGCGCGGGCTATGGCGCTCGGGCGAGGGTGTCGCCGCCGACGATGCCGAAGAGGTCGCCTGGCTCAGCAGCGCCGAGATCGCCGATCGAAACCTCCCGGTCGCCCCGGCGCTGCTGCCGCTGATCGACCTCGCCCTCGCCTCGCAAAAATAGGCGGCGTGGCTCAGGCCCGCCTCAGGTCCAGTGGCCGCCGAGCCACGTCCAGCCGTTCGGACCCTGGCGCCAATAGCCGGACACCCAGGTGGCGCTCGGCATCGGGCGCTGGGCGTAGTGTCCTTCGAGCCACTCGTATTGCGTTCCGGCCCAGCTCCAATGACCCGACACCCAGACAGCCAGCAACGAAGGTGCCGGCGGCGGCGTCTCGATGCGTGCGGGCGGCGGCGCGTAAGGGGCAATTGCGAGGGTCGTGCCGGCGCCGCTGGGCAATTCGGCGGCCGGGGCGGTCGAGCCCGATTGCGGCAGGTATTCCGGGGTCAGCGGGATCGGCGCCGATGTGGCCAGCGGCGGCAGGGCCGGCGGATAGGCGGCCGGCGGATAGGTGGGCGGCAGATACGCCGCGGCGGATCCCGGCGGGGCGGTTGCCGGCGCGGCTGCGAGGGTGGGATAGGCGGGCGGTGGGGCATAGCAGCCGTAAAGGGCTGCGCTGGTCAAGGCGGCCGCGGCAAAGCCGGCCAGCCGACCGAAATACGGCATCCGATCCTCCAGTTTTCTTGCAGCGCAGGATCACCAATCGCTGCTTCCGGAGGTGGAAACACGGCGTAGCGCCGATCATTCCGCGTGCGCTTGGCGCGGTTGGGACGGTTCAGCTCCGCCAGCGGCCGGCGACCCAGACCCAGCCACCGGATTGCTGCTGCCAATAGCCGGGCAGCCAGTTCGCGGTCGGCGTCGGGCGTTCGAGATATTGCCCGCGCGCCCAGACGTATTTTGCGCCCTCCCAGCTCCAGTGGCCGGACTGCCACAGCGAATGCGGCGACGGCGCCGGCGGCGGGATCTCGGCGCGCTTGGGCGGCGGCGCGTAGGGTGCGGCTGCGGGTCCGACCCCGCCCTCGGAAATGGCGGCGGCAGGATCGCCGGGCAAATCTGCGGTCTGCGCCGCCGGATATAGCGAGGCTCGATTGACCGTGAAAGTTGCGATCGAAGGTGGCGGCGGGGCGTGACAGCCGGACAGCGCCGCGCTCCAGAGGGCGGCTGCGGCAATTCCGACCATCCAATCGAAATACGGCATCGGGTTCCTCCCAGTTCTTCTGGCGCAGGTTGGCCCTGCGTCGCCGGTCGGCTGTTGCCCGCAAGACGGCCCACGCGGTTGGCTGTGGGAACGGCGGCTGTTATCGTCGCCGCGCACATCGAGCGAGACGGCTTGTATACTATGTTGCGGTAGAAAAGGCGAGCGTCGGCGACGCGCGTGGGGCGGTGATGGATTTCGATCTGAGCGATGAGCAGCGTCTCTTGAAGGACAGCGTCGATCGGCTGCTCGCCGACCGTTACGGCTTTGCCCGGCGGCGCGGCTATCTCGCCGAGCCCGACGGCTGGAGCCGGGCGTTATGGCGGCAATACGCCGAGCTCGGCCTCTTGGGCCTGCCCTTTGCCGAGGAATATGGCGGGTTCGGCGGCGGTGGCGTCGAGACCATGCTGGTGATGGAGGCGTTTGGCCGGGTGCTGGCGCTGGAGCCGTACTTGCCGAGCGTGGTGCTGTGCGGCACGGCTTTGCGGCTCGCCGGCAGCGACGCCCAGAAACACTCGCTGCTGCCGCTGCTGGCCGAGGGTGGGCTGACCCTCGCCTTCGCCCATGGCGAGCGGCAGGCGCGCTACGATCTCCCCGACGTGCTGACGACGGCAAAGCCGCGCGACGGCGGCTGGATGCTCGACGGCGCAAAAAGCGTGGTCGTGCACGGCGACGCGGCCGACCGGCTGATCGTCAGCGCGCGCGTCTCGGGCGAGCGCGGCGATCCCGACGGCATCGGCCTGTTCCTGGTCGATGCGCAGGCGAATGGCGTCGCCCGGCGCGCCTACCCGATGCGCGACGGCACGCGCGCGGCCGAGATCGCGCTGAGCGCGGTCGAAATTGGCGCCGGCGATATGCTGGGGGAGCCGGGACAGGCGCTGCCGGTGATCGAGCGCGTGGCCGAAGCCGGTATCGCCGCTACTGCCGCCGAGGCGGTGGGGGCGATGGAGGCAATGCACGCGATGACCCTCGAATACCTGAAGACGCGCCAGCAATTCGGCAAGCCGATCGGCCAGAACCAGGCGTTGCAGCATCGCGCGGCCGAGATGCTGATCGCGCTCGAGCAGGGCCGCAGCATGGCGATGCTGGCGGCGCTGAGCGTCGACGCGCCGGATGGCCCGGAGCGCGCCCGCAACATCGCGATGGCTAAAATCGGCGTCGGCCAGGCGGCGCGCTTTGTGTCGCAAAACGCGATCCAATTGCATGGCGGCATCGGCATGACCGAGGAATATGCGGTCGGCCACTATTTTCGCCGCTGCATGGTGATCGAGCACATGTTCGGCGACATCTCGCACCATTTGTCGCGGGTCGCGGCGATGGTCGGCTGAGCGCTCTCCCGCCGTCGGGCGCGCGATGATCACCGGCATCAGTGCGGTTACCCTCGCCACAGCCGACATGCGGCGCGCTGTCGAATTCTACCGGCTCGTCGGGCTCGAATTGCTCTATGGCGGCGAGGAGGCCGGCTTTACCAGCTTCCGCGCCGGCGGCACCTATCTGAACCTGGTGGCGCAGCAGGCGGCCGCGCCGCGATCGTGGTGGGGGCGGGTCGTCATCTACGAATTGGAGGTGGACGCGCTCTATGCGCGGCTCGTTGCTGCCGGCTGCCGGCCGCTGACCGCGCCGCGCGACGCGGCCTGGGGCGAGCGCTTTTTCCATGTGGCCGACCCGGACGGGCACGAATTGAGCTTTGCCTGGCCGCTTTCCGACGACCGACCGCTTTCCGGCGACCGGCCGCCGGCTCAGGCGAGCGTCAGGTAGAGGAGTGCTGCCCCGCCCGCCGCCCAGCAATAATAAGCAAACGGATCGAGCGCCGGGGCTTCCTCGCGGGTGCGGAAATACCGCATCAGAAAGGCGGTGCTGGCATAGGCGGTGAGGCCTGCGACGACGCCCGAGAGCCACAATATCCCGCCGCCGAACGCTGCGCCGCCGCTCCCGGCCGGCAGGTGCAAGAGCTTTGGGATTTCTAGCGCCGCCGCCCCGGCAATCACCGGCGTCGCCAGCAAAAACGAGAACCGCGCCGCATCCTCGTGGCGCAATCCGATCAGCAAGCCGCCGACGATCGTCGCGCCCGAGCGGGAAATGCCGGGGAGGAACGCCGCCGTCTGGCAGAGGCCGATAAAAACCGCGTCGTACCAGCTGGCGCTGCGCAAGCCACGGCGGTCGCCGGCGCCCTGCGCGCGGCGGCGCAGCCGTTCGCCGCCGAACAGCACCACGCCGTTGACGACCAGAAACGCCGCCGCGGCGACCGGCGAGCCGAACAGATGGCGCAGCCATTTCTCGAACGCGAAGCCCAGCACCACCGCCGGCAATGTGGCGATGACCAGGAGGCCGATCAGGCGGCGCTGCTCCTCGACGGTGCGGCGCGAGCCGCCGCGTCCCAGCAACGCCAGCAGCAGCCCCAGCCAATCGCGCCAGAAATAGAGGAGGAGGGCGGTCGCGGTGCCGACGTGCAAGACCACCAGAAACGGCAGAAACCGTGGCGAATCCTGGTCGAGATGCCAATGGAGCACGGCCGGCAGGATGACCGCATGGCCAAGGCTGCTGACCGGAAAGAGCTCGCTGACACCCTGCACGATCGCGAAAAAGACCGCTTGCAGCATGCTCATCGCCGCACCGCTTTTAGGAGGTCTCGATTGGAAGCTTTCGCGACGCGAAAAGCTTCGGACCCAAAGCTAGCACAAAGCAGTCGAGCCCGGCACGCACGGACGCAATGGGTCTCGAGCGGTCAGCGCGCAGAGATCGCCGCCGAGGTCAGCGACTGCTCGGCGAGCGGCGCTTGCGGCGGCGCACCGACAGTTGCGGCCGACGCGACCCCGCCGGGGCTGGCGCCGCCGTCATCCGAAGCGACCTGGAACCCGCCATAGTCGTTTTTGGCTTCGTCCAAATCGTGGTTGAACGACAATTCCGGCATCCGGTCGCCTTGCCGGATGTCCCAATCCTCATAGCCGGCGGAGCCGTCCCAGGCGATCGAGTTCGACAGCCAGCAATACTGCCCCAGGCCGGCGCGCTTGACCGCGTCGCAAACAGCGCCCGAGCCATAGACGCCGATCCTGTAGGCAGACGCTCCGCCGCTCGCCGCGGCCAGTCCGGCCCCGATCCCGCGGAAATATTCTTCGATCGGGTCGAGATATTGGCTCGTCGGGTTGAAGTCGACCGCGAAGTAGATGGCGCTGCCGGCCGGCTGACCGACGGCGCGCGCCTGCGAATATGCCGCGATCGCGTCGCCATAGCCGGAAGCATAGGAAAACCGCAGCGGATCGCGCGAATGCCATTCCCACACGGCGACGATCTTCAGCCCCAGCGAGGACAGCCGACGGGCCTCGCTCGCCGACAGCGGCGGCCAATGCGAATCGGGGTCGCGATAATAGCGGGCGACGAACCCGACCCGGCTGTCCTTGAGCTCGTTCAAGACGTCGCTGGCATCGGTCGCAAGATCGACCCCTTGTCCCGGCACCACCGAAGGCAATGCCATCGGCGGCGGCGGCAGGATGGGCGCGCCGGCGCACGCGGCAAGGACCAAGGCTGCCAGGCCCAGGGCTGGAACAACGGGCGACAATTTTACGAGCTGCAACGTGCTTGCTCCCCCACAAACCGGCGCTGGCTCACCGACCTCCCCCGAGCCAGCGCTTCCATGCAATCTTGCGTTGGAGCCGAGCTTCGCCGCAACCAAATTCTGCCGCCGTCAAACGCGCCGTATCGTCTGCGGCAGCCTTATCGGCGGCGGGGCCGCGGCGCCGGACACGTCAGGCGCACGAGCCGCGCCTGACCTGGCGCGATGCTTCGATCGATACGCGAATGGTGTAGAATGGCGCTGCACGAACCCTGCTGCCGGAGCCCGCGATGCCGCCAGACGATGGAGCCGCCGTATCTTTCAGTCCTCCGGGCGCCGATACGGCAGCGCGCCGCTGGCCGATAGCCGGCGTGTCGCGGATTCCGAACTGGGTCTACACCGACCCCGAGATCTTTGCCCGCGAGCAAGAACTGATCTTTGCCGGCCCGAGCTGGCTGTTCGTCTGTCTCGAGGCGGAGATCCCGCAGCCCGGCGACTTCAAGCGCAGCCGGCTCGGCACGATCGAGACGGTCGCCGTGCGCGACGCGGCGGGCGAGGTGCAGGTGCTGGTCAACCGCTGCGCTCATCGCAGCGCGCAGCTCTGTTCCGCACCCCGCGGCTCGGTCAAGGAATTCGTCTGCCCCTACCACCAATGGACCTACGACCTCGGCGGGAAATTGCTCGGCGTGCCGTTCCGCCGCGGGTTTCGCGGGCAGGGCGGGATGCCGGCGGATTTCCGCCCGCAGGAGCACGGGCTGCAGCGCCTTGCGGCGACCCGGCGGCACGGTCTCGTCTTTGCCAGCTTTTCGGCCGCGACCGAGCCCCTCGAAGACTATCTCGGCGCCAATATGCTCGGCTATTTCGACCGGGTGTTCGACGGTCGCGAGCTGGTCGTGCTCGGTCATTTGCGCCAGCGCATCCCGAGCAATTGGAAATTGATGTTCGAGAACATCAAGGACCCGTACCACGCGAGCCTGCTGCACGTCTTTCTCGTCACTTTCGGATTGTTCCGGCTCGACCAGCGCTCGGCGATCGAGATGGACCCGCTGGGGCGTCACGCCGTCCTGGTCAGCTGCAAAGGCGAGCAGCAGGAGAACGAGGCGACGCGCCAGATGCGCGCCTTCAAATCGAACTTCACCTTGCGCGACCCGCGCCTGCTGGAGCCGGTGCGCGAGTTCCCGGGCGAAGCCACCGTCGTCATGCAGACCTTTTGGCCGAATTTGATCGTGCAGCAGCAATCGAACACGCTCGCGGTGCGGCAGATCGTGCCGATCGACACCGGGCAATTCGACCTCGCCTGGACCTTCTTCGGCTATGCCGACGACACGCCGGAGATGCGCCAGCGCCGTTTGCGGCAGGCCAATCTGATGGGGCCGGCCGGCCTCGTCTCGCTCGACGACAGCGAGGCGATGCTGTTGTCGCAGGCCGGGATCGACGGCAACGAGGAGGCCGAATGCATCGCCGAGATGGGTGGCCGCGCCGTCCACGACGAGCCGCACATGGTCACCGAAACCGCGATCCGCGGACTCTACCAGTATTACCGCGGGGTCATGGGCCTCTGAAGAGGCTGGCTCGAAATGCCGATAGGCGGCTCGACCTCGCGCGTGAGCGTCCGAACGTGTGCCCACGAAACGCGTGTCATTCCGGGATGCTCCGCAGGAGCAGGCCCGGAACCTATGAACGCCGCGCTCGCCTGCGATCGCACGGTCCGGTGTGCATGGGTTCCGGGCTCGCGGGCTCCACCCGCGCCCCGGAATGACAAAGGGTTATATTGCCTGCTTCGTTTTCCGTCGGAGCAGACAGATTATTTGCCGCCGATAATCGGGTGCGGCCGGCGATGATCGCCGCGCCGGGCCTCGACGCGCCGCCGGAGTTGCGGGCGCGGCTTGCCGATTTCTATTGCGCCTATGCCGACACGCTCGATGAGGGAGAGCTCGAAGCCTGGCCCGATTTCTTCACCGAGGATTGCGTCTACAAGGTAATTCCGCGCGAGAATTTCGAGCGCGATTTGCCGATCGCGCTGATTTATTGCGAGAGCCGGAACATGCTGATCGACCGGGTGACGGCGATCCGGGAGACGGCACTTTTTGTGCCGCGCATCGTCCGGCATCTCGTCGGCAATGTCCGGGTGCGCGAAATCGCCGCCGACGGGTTGCGGCTGACCGCGAGTTTTGCGCTCTTTCAAACCATGGTCGACCGTCCGTCGGAGCTGTTCCTGTGCGGCCGCTACCACGACCGGGTGGTCGAGGAGGGTGGGCGTCTGCGCTTTGCCGAGCGCCTCTGCGTCTACGATTCGACGATCGTCCCGACCTCGCTCGTCTACCCGGTGTAGCGCGCCGCTTGTAGGGCTTGTAGAAGCACCGAGATCGTCGTCTCTCCTCGTCTTGCCGGCGCAGGCCGGTATCCACCCCAGCCGTGGACCCCGGCCCTTCGCCGGGGTGACGAGAAGCTGGCCGTTGGAGCGGGTCCTCGGACGTGCCTTGCCGTCGCCTATTTTCGTCGCGCGGAGATGAATATTTCCTTTCCGACGCGCTAAATCGCGGCTGGCTTCGCCATTCTCCGCTCTTTAAGCTGCGGCAGCGGCGAAACATCGGGGAGGAGTGCCATGCCGGAAAAAGCGCATTGGGTCGGCACCTGGACGATGGCGCCGGCGCCGGCCGAGACCGGGGCTTTCAACAACCAGACCTTGCGCATGACGATGCGCGCGAGCCTCGGCGGCGACACCGTGCGGGTGCGGATTTCGAACGCCTACGGCCGGCGCCCGCTGGAGATCGGCGGTGCGCATATCGCGTTGCGCGAGGCGGGACCGGCGATCAAGGCGGGCTCGGACCGCAAGCTCGCTTTTGGCGGTGCCGCGACGGCGACGATCGCCGCGGGTGCGGTGCTGTTCAGCGACCCGGTCGATCTCTCCTTGGCGCCGCTCGCCGATCTCGCGGTCAGCCTCTATCTGCCGGGCGAGGTCGCGAACGATTTTCAGGTCACCGGCCGCTATGCGCGGCAGGTGAGCTACATCTCGCCGCCGGGCGATTTCGGTGCAGCGCAGGCGATGCCGATCGCCAGCCTGACCAGCGACTGGTTTTTTGTCTGCGGCGTCGATGTGCTCGCCGGCGCCGACACTTTCGGGATCGTCACCCTCGGCAACTCGCTGACCGACGGCAACATCTCGACGATGGACGCGTTTTGCCGCTGGCCCGACCAGCTCGCCCGGCGTCTCGCGGCGCGACCGCGCGGCCGGTCGGCGGCGGTGATGAACCAGGGGCTCGGCGGCAACCGCATCCTCTACGACATCCGCGGCGACAGCGGGCTGCGCCGATTCGACCGCGATGTGCTGAGCCAGCCGGGCGTCACCCATGTCGTCGTCATGCTCGGCACCAACGATCTGCGCAACCGCTGGAAAAAGCCCGAGGAGGAGCCGACCGCCGCGCAGATGATCACCGGCCTCGGCCAGATGGCGGTGCGCGCCCACAGCGCCGGGGTCAAGATCGTCGGCGCCACGCTGACGCCGTTCGGCAACGAGACCTATATGGCCGGCGCGTGGAACCCGGCGCGCGAGGAGGTCCGCAGCGCGGTCAATCGATGGCTCCGCGAGGGCGGCGCCTTGGATGCGGTTGCCGATTTCGACCGGGCGTTGCGCGACCCCGATCACCCGACCCAGATGCTGCCGATCCTCGATTGCGGCGACGGCCTCCACCCGAGCGATCTCGGCTACACCAAAATGGGCGACGCGATCGACTTGGCGCTGTTCGAATAGCCCGCCCCGCTGACCGACAATCAGAGAGGCGGATGGCAGGATGCGCTGCGCTTTTCCGCGCTGTTTTTTCGGGCTACGGTAGCTGAAGACGATCGGGCTTCTGCTGTCGAGGTGAAAATATGCCGCCCTTTCGCGCCGATCATGTCGGAAGCTTGCTGCGGCCGGCGGAGCTGCTGCGGGCGCGGGCGGAGCGGGAGGCAGGGCGGATTTCGGCTGCGGAATTGCGGCGGCTCGAGGATGGGGCGATCCGCGAGGCGGTGCGCAAGCAGCGCGAGGTAGGGCTCGAAGGGGTCACCGATGGCGAGTTTCGCCGCGGGTCGTGGCATATGGATTTTCTCTATCGGATCGGCGGGGTGGGGAAATCGGACCGGGTGTTGAACATCCGGTTCCAGAACGAGGGCGGGAGCGTCGAGTTCAGCCCGACGGCGCATCGGGTTGCGGGCAAGCTGCGGCTCGACCAGACGATCTTTGGCGAGGATTTTTCCTATTTGAAATCGGTAGTGCCCGAAGGGACGACGGCTAAATTGACGATCCCGTCGCCCTCGATGCTGCATTATCGCGGCGGGCGGGCGGCGATCGACGCCGAAATCTATCCCGATATGGACGAATTCTGGCACGACCTCGCGAAAGTCTACCGGGAGGAGATTGCGGCGTTGCACAGGCTCGGCTGCACCTATCTGCAGCTCGACGATACAAGCCTCGCTTATCTGAACGACCCGGCGCAGCGCGCCTATGTCGATTCGATCGGCGGCGACGGGGCGACGCAGCACCTGACCAACATCGCGGCGGTCAACGCCGCGCTCGCCGGCCGGCCGGCGGGCATCGCCGTCTGCACGCATATGTGCCGCGGCAACTTCCGCTCGTCCTGGATGGCCGAGGGCGGCTACGACCATGTCGCCGAGGCGTTGTTCGGCGGGCTCGATGTCGATGGGTTCTTCCTCGAATACGACGACCGGCGCTCGGGCGGGTTCGAGCCGCTGCGCTTTGTGCCCAGGGGCAAGAAGCGCGTGGTGCTCGGCCTCGTCACCAGCAAGCGCGCCGCCCTCGAAGCCAAGGACGAATTGAAGCGGCGGATCGACGAGGCGGCAAAATACGTGCCCTTGGAGCAGCTCTGCCTCTCGCCGCAATGCGGCTTTTCCTCGACGGTCGAGGGCAATAGGCTCTCCGAGGAGGAGCAATTTGGCAAGCTCAGGCTCGTCGTCGAAACCGCACGCGAAGTCTGGGGCTGAGAAACCCGGGGCTGAGAAGCCTGGGGCTGAGGGGGGCACGCCGTCGCGGCGCAAGCCCCGCCTGCCGGCGCCGAGCAAATCGCATCTGGGGGTGATGCTGGCGGCGCTCGCGGCCGGCAGTGCGGCCACCGTCACCGCGCTCAATTCCTGGGACAAAATCCTCGTCGATCTCGGCTTCAAGAGGAGCGAATCGGCGGCGCTGGCCAAAAAGGGCGAGCAAGGCGAGTTGCTGCGCCAGATGGTGCGATTGATTTCGAACCGGGTATTCTGGACCGTGCGCTACAGCGGCGAGGTCGCCGACGGCTTTCCGAAGGAGGACCAGGACGAGGCCTGGAAGCGCTACAACGACAGCGTCGTCGCGTATAACGAAAACTATATGCTGAACTGGATGCTGACTGCCAAATATTTCAACGCCGAAAGCAGCGCTAAATTGCAGGAGCTGAATGCGCTGCTGCTGCGGGTCAACACCTGCCTCAACAAGATCCGCTATCCGCAGCTGTACCAGGACAAGGACCGTAGCCGAGACAAAGATCCGGCCTGCCATTTCGACCAAGCTGACGGCGGCGGCGAAGCGGACAATTTGCGGGTCCTTACCGCCGCTCGAAGCCAAATCTATACAAAGGTCGGCGAATTGGCGGCGCTGCTGTCCAAATAGCGCGCCGAGCTCTCCACTATCTCCTCGGCGAACGCGACCGGGTGCGCCATCGCGCCGCGGGGCTCGATCGTCTGCACGGACGCCGATCGGCGGCGCGGCAGGAAGCCGCGGAACACTTCACCCAATTTTTGCGCCAGCGGCTGCGGCGGCCGGGCGAGATCGGCGAGCACGTTTTCGCGCGCCCGGCGCAAGACCCGCATGACATCCGGGTGCGTCGTGCCCGGGGCGTCGTTGAACGCCTCGATGCGCCAATAGTGCGCGCCGCTGACGTCGCGGACGGCACGGATGACCGGACGCATCAATTCGCGGCGTCCGCCGACCGCGGCGATTGCGCCGACCAGGCAATGCCGGCCGCCGGCGTCACACAAGCTGCCCTTGCACCAATGCTGCTCGCTGGCGAGCAGACGCTCGACTTGGCCGAGCTTGACGAGGGTTCGATTTTCAAAGAGCTCTGCACCATCCCACGGCATGTTGCGCACTCCAATTCCCGGCCGTCCGGCCTGCTGTGCCGAGATCGACTTGCACCGGCCGGCTCCTGCTCTTCCAACTGCCGGCGTGGGCGAACGTTCCACCCTTGCTGCGGTGTCATGCCGAACGCGAAGTCGGGGAATGCCTGCGCCGATTTGGCGCGTTGGCGACAACGCCGGGCCGACCCACCTCAATGCCGTGGCCGAAGCATGGCGGCACAGCGGTTCCTATTGGTCGCCGGCGGCGCTGCGCAGCGCCTCCCTCCCTGCGGCAATCCTCGGGCTCGGAATCCTCTTGTGGTGGCTCTCGACCCGCCATCCGGCGCTGTTGCCGTTTTGGGCGCCGTGGGATTTCTCGCCGCCCATCTATCTGACGACGGCACTGATCCTGTTCTGGTTCGGGCGCGGGCTCGCCTCGGCACCGGCACCGGGACGGCCGCCTTGGTGGCGGCGGCTCGCCTTTCTGCTGGGGGTGGCGCTGACCTACGCGGTGCTGCAAACCCGGTTCGAATACTGGTCGCTGCACATGTTCTTTCTGAACCGGATCCAGCATGTGGCGATGCATCATCTGGGTCCGTTTCTGATGGCGCTCGGCGCCGCCGGCCCGGCGATCCGGCGCGGCCTGCCGCCGTGGCTCAGCCGGGCGATCGGGCACCCGGCCGTCGCCGCGCCGATCCGAATTTTGCAGCGCCCGGTGCCGGCCGCTTTTCTGTTTGTCGGGCTCATCTATTTCTGGCTGATCCCCGGGGTGCATTTCCGCGCGATGATCGACCCGCGGCTTTATGCCGTGATGAATTGGAGCATGGTGCTCGACGGCGTGCTGTTCTGGTCGCTGGTGCTCGATTCGAGGCCGCAGCCGCCGGCGCGGGTCTCGTTCGGCGCGCGCATCGCGCTAGCGCTGGCGGTCATGTTTCCGCAAATCCTGCTCGGCGCGGCAATCACCTTCTCGCGCACCGACCTTTACCCCTATTACGATCTGTGCGGGCGGCTGTTCCCGTCGTTGGGGGCGCTCAACGACCAGCATATCGGAGGCATCGTGATCTGGATTCCACCGGCGATGATGAGCGTGGTCGCGGTGCTGGTGACGATCAACGCGCTCCGCTTGCACGAGGAAGCGATCGCCCCGGCCGGCGCCAAAGGGGCCGCGCCCGGCGTGCTCGCCAGCAGCTGGACCGGGCGCTGAGGCGATGCGGGCCGCGATCGCCTTTGTGCTCGGCCTGACCGCCGCATTCTCGGCCGGTGCGACGGCGCAAGCCGCATCGGGCGGGCTGTCGCTCAGTGGGCAGTGGTTCCGGCTGGTGCTGCGCTCGTTGCCGGCGGCAGGATATTTCACGCTTTCCAATTCGAGCGCCGTGCCGCGCAGCTTGACCGGCGCCGCTTCCCCGGCCTGCGGCAGCCTGATGCTGCATCAAAGCGTGCAGCAGGGCGGCGAAGAGCGGATGGCGATGGTGCCGAGCGTTACGGTCCCGGGCCACGGCCAGGTGGCGTTTTCCCCCGGCGGCTATCACTTGATGTGCATGTCGCCAACGGCGGCAATGACCCCGGGGCAGTCGGTCCCGGTCACCTTGCGCTTCGCCGACGGCATCAGCTTGACAGCGGAGTTCCCGGTGCGCGGCGCCACCGGGAAGTGACCGCGCCTCATATCAGTCGGCGCAGCCAGCCGAGCCAGCCCGCGGCGGGTTTACGCTCGGCCAGCCGCGTCAAATCCGCGGCCGAGCCGGCGATGTCGGGATGCGCCGAGGCGAGCGAGGGGATGATCAGGCGCGCCCGATCGGCACCGTCGAACACGTAGACGGCCGAGCCGTGGGTGACCTCATAGGGGTGGCCCGGTGTCGCCGGCGACACCGAATAAGCGACGCGATAACGCCGCGCCAGCGCGGCCAGCTGGTCGGGCGTGCCGCGCAGCCCGTCGATCCGGGGCCCAAAATTTTTGACATAGGCGGCGAGCACTGCCGGCGTGTCGCGGTTCGGATCGACCGTGACAAACAGCACGCGGACATGCGCTGCGCCGGGCCCGAGCCGAGCCAGGACGTCGTCGAGGCTCGACAGCGTCGTCGGACATATATCGGGACAAAAGGTGTAGCCGAAATATACGAGCACGGTCCGGCCGCGGTAATCGGCCTCGGTCACCGTCTTGCCGTCCCCGGCACGGGTCAGCGTGAAGGATAGCGGCGGCAGGCTGCCGGAGACGTCGATCGCATGCCATTTGCCGTCGTCGCCACAACCGGCGAGGAGCAAGAGCACCGCTGCGAAAGCCAAGCCGCGAGCGAGCCGCGCGCCGGCCTTGCCGCAGCTCGAAAGGCGGGGAATGCGCTTGCCTGTCATTGGTGCCGCATCGGCGGAATATATGTGTCGCCCCGCGGCGGTGCCGATGTGGCGGCTTGACCCACCGCCGGCTTGACCCACCGCCGGCTTGACCCACCGCCGGCTTGACCCATTGCCGGCTTGGGCCAACATAGTCGCGACGGTCGGGCGGCCGCGGCGAGCAGGGGGGTCGGGTGCACTGGCTCTGGGTCATCATCATCGGCTTTCTGGCCGGTGCCATCGCCAAGCTCTTTATCCACGGGCCGGGCGGGTTCATCGTCACCACCTTGCTCGGCATCGTCGGCGCAATCTTCGCCTCCTGGCTCGGCCAGAGGATCGGCTGGTATGCGCCGGGCCAGCAAGCCGGGTTTATCGGCGCGATCGTCGGCGCTGTGATCATCCTGGCGATCTACCGGGCGATTGTCGGCGGCCCGCCATAGCGAAGCGGCGCCGGCCGGCCGGGAGTGTGCACCGCAAAATGCGCTAACCCGACCGCCGGCCTGCTGTATAATGCGAGCTACGGCCGTGCCGCCCGGGCTCGGCCGCGGTTGTTGATCCGGGCCCACCCCAGCCGATCGAGCACCCTTGGCCGTTTCCTCTTCCGCCGTCCCGCCGCCTTCCGGCCCCGATATCACCGCCGTCACGATCGAGGACGAGATGAAGCGCTCGTACCTCGATTACGCGATGAGCGTGATCGTGGCCAGGGCGCTCCCCGATGTCCGCGACGGGCTAAAGCCGGTGCACCGCCGCATCCTTTATTCGATGAAGGTCAACGGCAACGAGTGGAACCGCGGCTATCGGAAATCGGCGCGCATCGTCGGCGACGTGATCGGCAAGTACCACCCGCATGGCGAGCTGGCGATCTACGACGCGATGGTGCGGATGGCGCAGGATTTTGCGATGCGCCTGCCCTTGATCGACGGCCAGGGCAATTTCGGCTCGATGGACGGCAATTCGCCGGCGGCCTATCGCTACACCGAGGCGCGGCTCGCGCGCGTCGCCAATTCGCTGCTCGACGACCTCGACAACGACACCGTCGATTTCCAGCCCAATTACGACGAGACCGAGCACGAGCCCAAGGTATTGCCGGCCGGCTTCCCGAACCTCCTGGTCAACGGCGCCCAGGGGATCGCAGTCGGCATGGCGACCAACATCCCGCCGCACAATCTCGGCGAGGTCATCGACGCCTGCTGCGCCTATCTCGATAATGGTGCCATCACCGTCGAAGAATTGATGGAATACGTCCCGGCGCCGGATTTTCCGACCGGCGGGATGATTTTGGGCCGGGCCGGCAGCCATGCCGCCTACAAGACCGGCAGGGGTGCGGTGATCCTGCGGGCAAAATCGCATATCGAGGAGATCCGCAAGGACCGCGAGGCGATCGTCTTCACCGAGATCCCCTACCAGGTCAACAAGTCGAAGCTGGTCGAGCGCATCGCCGAATGCGTACGCGACAAGCTCGTCGAAGGCATCGCCGAGCTGCGCGACGAGAGCGACCGCGACGGCGTGCGGGTCGTCGCCGAGCTGAAGCGCGATGCCTTGTCCGACATCGTGCTGAACCAGCTCTATCGCCACACCGCGCTGCAGACGAGCTTTGGCGTCAACATGCTGGCGCTGAACGGCGGCCGGCCCGAGCAGATGACCCTGCGCGACGTGATCGCCGCCTTTGTCGCGTTCCGCGAGGAGGTCATCACCCGCCGCACCAGCCATCTGCTCGGCAAGGCGCGCGAGCGGGCGCACATCTTGCTCGGCCTCTTGATCGCGGTCGCCAATCTCGACGCGGTCATCGCGCTGATCCGTGCGGCACCCGACCCGGCGACGGCGCGCGCGGGGCTCGTCGGCCGCTCGTGGCCGGCGGCCGATGTGGCGCCGCTGGTGGCGCTGGTCGGCGAGCCCGGCCGCGAGGTCGCCGAAGACGGCAGCTATCGTCTGTCCGACGAGCAGGCGCGCGCCATCCTCGATCTCAGACTGCAGCGCCTGACTGGGCTCGAACGCGACAAGATCGCCGAGGAATTGCACGGATTGATCGCCGAGATCGGCGGCTATCTCGAAATCCTGCGCTCGCGGGCGCGGCTGATCGAGGTGCTGCGCACGGAATTGCTGGCGATCCGGGAGCGGTTCGCCACACCGCGGCGCACCCGGATCGAGGATGTCGAGTTCGAGGCCGATATCGAGGCGCTGATCCAGCGCGAGGCGATGGTCGTGACCGTCAGCCATGCCGGCTATATCAAGCGGGTGCCGCTGTCGACTTATCGTTCGCAGCGCCGCGGCGGTCGCGGCCGCGCCGGCATGGCGATCCGCGAGGAGGATTTCCTCAGCGAGGTGTTTGTCGCCTCGACCCACGCGCCGGTGCTGTTCTTCACCTCCTCGGGCCGGGTCTACAAGCTCAAGGTCTATCGCCTGCCGCTCAGCACGCCGCAGGCGCGCGGCCGGCCGATGGTCAATTTGTTGCCCAATCTTTCGCCCGGCGAGGCGATCTCGACCGTCATGCCGCTGCCCGAGGACGAGGAGAGCTGGGCCGATCTGACGGTCATGTTCGCCACCGCGGGCGGCTATGTCCGGCGCAACGCCTTGTCGGATTTCGGCAACGTCATGGCGAACGGCAAGATCGCGATGAAGTTCGAGGGCGAGGACGCCGACGACCGGCTGATCGCGGTCGCGACCTGCACCGACGCGAACGATGTCCTGCTCGCCACCCGCAACGGCAAGGCGATCCGCTTTCCGGTCGGCGATGTGCGGGTATTCGCCGGGCGCTCCTCGGTCGGCGTCCGGGGCATTCGCCTGCTTCGCGACGACCTGGTCATCTCGATGTCGATCCTGCGCCACGAAGCGGCCGCCCCCGATACCCGCAACGCCTATCTGAGCCTCGCCGCGCGGCGGCGGCGCGAGATCGGCGAGGAAGGCGACAACGGGTCCGAGCCGCCGCCCGAGGCCGAGGAGAGCGAAGGCGAGCCCGATGTCGAAAACGGCTCGATCTCCGAGGAGACCTATGCCGACCTGGCGCAGCGCGAGGAGTGCGTGCTGAGCGTGACCGAGAAGGGGTTCGGGGTCAGGACCTCGGCCTACGATTATCGCATCACCGGGCGCGGCGGGCAGGGCATCGACAACATGGATCTGCGCCGGCGCGACGATGCCGTCGTTGCCGTGTTCCCGATCGGCGGCAACGACCAGATCATGCTGGTGACCGACGCGGGCATGGTGATCCGCTGCCCGGTCGGCGGCATCCGCATTGCCCGGCGGCGCAGCCAAGGTGTCGTGATCTTCAAGTTCGGCGAGGCCGAGCGGGTCGTCTCGGTGGCGCGGCTGCCCGAAGAAGCGGACGAAAACGGCGACGCCGCGGCGGATGACGCCGCCGGCGACCCGCCAACCGACAACGGCGACGAAGCCGAAACGGGGGATCAATGACAACGCCGCGCGTCGGGATCTATCCCGGCACCTTCGACCCGATCACCAACGGCCATTCGGACATCATCCGGCGCGCCGCGCGCGTCGTCGACCGGCTGATCGTCGGCGTCGCCCGCAATGACGGCAAGGGGCCGCTCTTCGCCACCGACGAGCGGGTCGAGATCGTGCGCGAGGAGATCGCCCATCTCGAAAACGGCGATGCCGAACGCATCGAGGTGCGCGCCTTCGATAGCCTGTTGATGCATTTCGCCCAGTCGGTCGGCGCCAGCGTCATCATCCGCGGGCTGCGCGCGGTGTCGGATTTCGAATACGAATTCCAGATGGCCGGCATGAACGCGCGGCTCAACCCGGAGATCGAGACCGTGTTTTTGATGGCCTCGGACCGGTTTCAGTTCATCTCGTCGCGTTTTGTCAAAGAGATCGGCGCGTTGGGCGGCGACGTCTCGCATTTTGTCAGCCCGCGCGTCGCCACCCGCCTGCTCGACCGCTTCGCCAACGGCCGCGCCAAGCCCCGCCGCCGCGCCGTCGTCGGCTGACGAGCTTCATCGGACGCGTGCGGAGAAAAAAAACCGTCGGCGATGTCGCCAACGGCTTTTTTCAGAGCTGGCTCCCCGGGCCGGACTCGAACCAGCGACAAGGCGGTTAACAGCCGCCTGCTCTACCAACTGAGCTACCGGGGATCAAAGCAGGCTTGCGATGCTGCGCCCCTGGAGGCCGGAAGCGGAATCGAACCGCTGTACGAGGATTTGCAGTCCTCTGCATAACCACTCTGCCATCCGGCCGACGCTTGCGTCATATAGGCGCGCTGCCCGAGCCGGGTCAAGCACAGGCTGGCGCAGCGCTGTTGCCGCCCGCTCGGCGGCTGCATATATTGAATAATTCGGGGTCAGCAAAAGAGTCGAAAGATGGCGCGCGTTACCGTCGAAGATTGTGTCGTCAAGGTGCCGAACCGGTTTGACCTGGTTCTGCTCGCCGCCCAGCGCGCGCGTGACATCACCAAAGGTGCGCCGCTGACGCTCGACCGCGACGACGACAAAAACCCGGTGGTCGCGCTGCGCGAGATCGCCGACGAGACCGTCGGGCTCTTGAATCTCAGGGAGGCGCTCGTGCGCGGCATGCAAAAGCATGTCGAGATCGACGAGCCCGAAGAAACCCACGAGCTCGACGTCGATCCGATCGTGTTTGGAGTGGCGCCACCCGGCGGGGCGTTCGGCGGCGCCAACGAGGCCGGGGCCGACGACGCGCTCGAAGCCGACGACGCGCTCGAAGCCGACGACGCGCTCGAAGCCGACGACGCGCTCGAAGCCGACGATGCGCTCGAAGCCGACGATGCGCTCGAAGCCGACGATGCGCTCGAAGCCGACGATGCGCTCGAAGCCGACGATGCGCTCGAAGCCGACGATGCGCTCGAAGCCGACGATGCGCTCGAAGCCGACGATGCGCTCGAAGCCGAGAAGCAGCTCGACGGCGAGGACCAGATCGACCCGGAGGACGAGGCGGCGCTCGACGAAGAGCTGGCCGAGGATTTGCTGGCGGGCGAGGAGGAGGACCTCGACCTCGATGCGCCGGCGGCCGATTTGCCCGACGATCCCGACGAGGAGGCCTGACCGCGTCCGGTGACAATATCGCTGTTGTCGCCACGGGCTCCGCCGCCGGCCATCGGCCATTCGGACGCGAAGACGGGCATCGCGCCATGATGCGGCAATTCGAGCTCGTCGAGCTGGTCAAATCCTATGACCCGAGCGTCGACGAAGGCGCGCTGAACCGTGCCTATGTCTATTCGATGAAGGCGCACGGCGCTCAGCTGCGCGCCTCGGGCGACCCCTATTTTTCACACCCGGTCGAGGTCGCCGGCATCCTCGCCCAGATGAAGCTCGACACGGCTTCGATCGCAACCGGCCTGCTGCACGACACGGTCGAGGACACGGTCGCCACCCTCGACGACATCGATGGCCGCTTTGGCCACGAGATCGCGCGCCTCGTCGATGGCGTCACCAAATTGTCGCGCATCGAGCTGCAATCGGACCAGACAAAACAGGCCGAGAATTTCCGCAAGCTCGTCCTCGCCATGTCCGAGGACATCCGCGTCCTGTTGGTCAAGCTGGCCGACCGGCTGCACAACATGCAGACCCTGCGCTTTATCGCAAGCGCGGAAAAGCGCCGGCGGATTGCGCGCGAGACGATGGAGATCTATGCGCCGCTGGCCGAACGCATCGGCATGCACCGCATGAAGGACGAGCTCGAGGACCTGGCCTTTGCCGAGCTCTACCCCGATGCTCGCGCCGGCATCATGGCCCGCCTCGATTTTCTGCGCGACCGAGGTGCCGGCGTGGTGCCGCGCATCCTCGACGAGCTCGGCCGCAAGCTCGCCGAAGGCGGCGTTGCCGGCGCCAGCGTCTCCGGTCGCGAGAAATCGCCCTATTCGATCTGGCACAAGATGCAAACCAAGAACGTCACGTTCGAGCAGCTCTCGGACGTGATGGCGTTTCGCATCCTGGTGGCCGATGTCGGCGAGTGCTACCACGCGCTCGGCATCATCCACGCGGCCTATCACGTGGTACCGGGCCGCTTCAAAGACTATATCTCCACCCCAAAGCCGAACAATTACCGCTCGGTGCATACCGGCATCATCGGCCCGGAGCAGCAGCGCATCGAAGTCCAGATCCGCACCCCCGACATGCACGAGGTGGACGAGCTCGGGGTTGCCGCGCATTGGAGCTACAAGCAGGGTGCCGGCAAGACCGAGGGGCCGCAATATCGCTGGCTGCGCGAGCTGCTGGATATCCTTGATCACGCCGCGGGGCCGGAAGAATTTCTCGAGCACACCAAGCTCGAGATGTTCCAGGACCAGGTCTTCGCCTTTACCCCGAAGGGCGACCTGATCGCCTTGCCGCGCGGCGCCACCGCGGTCGATTTCGCCTATGCGGTGCATTCCGAGATCGGCGACTCCTGCGTCGGAGCCAAGATCAACGGGCGGCTGGTGCCGCTGCGCACCGAGCTCGGCAACGGCGACCAGGTCGAGATCGTCACCTCGAAGGCGCAGCGGCCGTCGCCGACCTGGGAACGGTTTGTCGTCACCGGCAAGGCGCGTGCCCGCATCCGCCGCTTTATCCGCACCCAGCAGCGCGCCCAGTATCTCGATCTTGGCCGCGCCATTGTGCAAAAGGCGTTCCGTCAGGAAGGGCGGGAGTTTTCCGAACGGCCGCTCGAAGCGGTGCTGAAGAGCTTCAGCTGTCCGAGCGTGGAGGACCTCTACGTCGCGGTCGGCCAGGGGCTGGCGACCGGGCGCGCGGTGATCAACACCGCCTTTCCGCAGCAGCCCGAGGCCAAAGCCAAGGTCGTCTCGCTGGCGCGCGCGCGGCGCAAGGCCGGGTACAGCGACACCGCGGTGGCGATCCGCGGCCTGATCCCCGGCATGGCCTTGCACTTTGCCGGCTGCTGCCATCCGCTGCCCGGCGACCGCATCGTCGGCATCGTCACCACCGGCAAGGGGGTGACGATCCACACGATCGACTGCGAGACGCTCGAAAATTTCGCCGATACGCCGGAACGCTGGCTCGACGTCGCCTGGAGCAGCAGCGAGGACGACGCGGTCCATGTCGGCCGGGTCAACGTCATGATCGCCAACGAGCCCGGCAATCTCGGCACCTTGACGACGACGATCGGCAAGCAGGGCGGCAATATCAGCAATTTGAAGATCACCAACCGCTCGTCGGATTTCTTCGAGATCATGATCGATATCGAAGTCGCCGACGTGAAGCACTTGACGACGATCATCGCCGCGTTGCGTGCCACCCCGGTCATCAACTCGGTCGACCGGGCGCGCGGCTGATCCGATGATTGGCTGAGGCGATGATTGGCTGAGGCGATGATCCTGGGGCTGGGCAGCGACCTGATCGACATCCGCCGCATCGAGCAGGTGATCGAGCGCTATGGCGAGCGCTTTCTCGACCGCATTTTTACCGAGGCCGAGCGGCGGCGCTGCGACCGGCGCACCGACCGGGCGGCGAGCTATGCCCGCCGTTTTGCCGCCAAGGAGGCGTGCTCGAAAGCGCTCGGCACCGGGTTTCGCCGCGGCGTGTTCTGGCGCGACCTGGGCGTCGTCAACATGGCTTCGGGGCAGCCGACCTTGCGGCTGACCGGCGGCGCATTGCACCGCCTCGCCGAGCTGACGCCGCCCGGAATGACGGCGCGGCTCGACCTGACCTTGACCGACGAGCCGCCGATCGCCCAGGCGGTCGTCATCATCACTGCCGTCGCCGGATCTTGAGCTTGGCTCGATCGGCAGCGCGCTTGACTTGCGCCGGCCCGCTTGGCTTGATCGGGCGTATTCCGGTCCGGCAAGGCAGTCCATGAAAACCAACTCTGCGCGCAAGGTCATCGCCAAAAGGAAGTCGTCGGGCGGCATTCTCGATACGGTAAAAACCGTCGTCTATGCGGTGCTGATTGCACTGGTGGTGCGCACAGTTGCGTACGAGCCGTTCAATATTCCGTCCGGATCAATGATACCGACATTGCTGGTCGGCGATTATCTGTTTGTATCAAAATTTTCTTATGGTTATAGCCGATATTCGTTGCCGTTCGGGTTGCCGCTGTTTTCCGGTCGAATATTTTCCCATCCGCCGGACCGCGGCGACGTCGTTGTCTTCAAGCTGCCGACCGACAATTCGACCGACTACATAAAGCGGGTGATCGGGCTGCCAGGCGACCGCATCCAGATGAAGGAGGGTAATCTTTACATCAACGACCGGCTGGTGCCGCGCAAAAGGATCGAGGACTTTCTTTATCAGGAGGGCAACGGCACTGTCATCCCGCTCGCGCAATATGTCGAGACCTTGCCCAACGGCGTGCAGCACCCGATCATCAAGCTCGGCGACAACGGCCCGCTCGACAACACCCAAATCTACCAGGTGCCGCCGGGCGATTATTTCATGATGGGCGACAACCGCGACAATTCCGAGGACAGCCGGGTCTTGTCGGCGGTGGGCTATGTGCCGGCCGAAAACCTGATCGGCAAGGCGCGATTCCTGTTTTTCTCGACCGACGGCTCGGCCGCGCTGTGGGAGCCCTGGAAGTGGCCGTTCGCGATCCGCTATTCCCGCCTGTTCCGCGGCATCCATTAGCGGCCCCCCCGGCCGCAGCCGAGCTGGCCGAGGTGATCGGCCATAGCTTTGCGCGGCCGGAGCTGCTCGAGGAGGCGCTGACCCATCCGAGCGCGCTGTCTCCCGAACGGCGCGGCGGCCGGCGACGTCCGGTCAAGCGCAATTACGAGCGGCTCGAATTTCTTGGCGACCGGGTGCTGGGCCTCGTCATCGCCGACCTTTTATGGCATCGGTTTGAAACCGAGCCCGAGGGGCCGCTGACCCGTCGCCATAATCACCTGGTGCGTCGTGAAACCTTGGCCCGGGTCGCCGCGGCGATTGGGCTGGGGCCGCATTTGGTGCTGTCGCCGGCCGAGGCGGCAGCCGGTGCGGCAGCAAACCCGGCAATTCTCGCCGACGCCTGCGAGGCGGTGATCGCCGCCATTTTTCTCGATGGCGGGTTTGCCGCGGCGACGGAGTTTGTGCGCCGCTGGTGGGAGCCGCTGCTTGCGGAGATCACAAGACCGCCGTGCGATGCGAAGACCGCGCTTCAGGAATGGGTCCAGGCGCGCGGACTGCCGCTCCCGGTCTATCAGCTGATCGCCGCCAGCGGCCCCGACCATGCGCTGGTGTTTACCGTCGCGGTGCAAGTCGCCGGAAGCGAGCCCGCGGCCGCGGCGGCCCCGTCGAAACGCCAGGCCGAAACCAAAGCTGCGGCGGCATTGCTGGCCCATCTCACCGCCGCCGGCTGACTACGTCTCCTCGGCGGCGAGCAGGCGATCGACGAGGGCCGCGGCGGCGGGCCAATCGTAGGTGCGATAGCTGTGGCCGCAGCTGACAAAGCGGGCGCCGGCGTAGAACATCTCGTATTGGGTATGGCGCGAGGCGAATTCCGAGCCGATCGCGTCCCAGGCGAGCTTCAGGAAATCGACGCGCTGGCGCGGCGCGGCGATCGGCGAGCGTTGGGTCCGGCCGATAATCGTCGCCAGCTCGGGATCGGACCAATCGCGGGCCGAGGAGGGCAGCATGATCAACGCCCCGCCGGCGAGGCTGCGGATCTTGTCGATGATCCGCGGATAGAGCTCCTGGGTCAGCACCTGGGCGGCGTACATCATGTGCTTGTTCGGCACGAAGCAGCCGTTCTCCATATGGCCGGCCGCCTCCATGCCGGCGACCATGCCTTCGACCATCGCCGCCTGCGCCGCGATCCAGCCGAGCTCCTCGCGCGACGTCGGCATCCCCGCGATGCCGATCGTCTCGGCGAGCCGGCGCGCAATCCCGGCGAGCAGCCGGATCTTGACCATCAGTCGGATCTGCGCCTGGTAATTCTGCAAGGTGTGGCCCTGCGTGTCGTGGAACTGGGCCCGGCACATGTCGGTGTCGCGATAGACGAAGACCCGTTCCCACGGCACCTTGACATCGTCGAACCAGACCAGCGCGTCGTTTTCGTCAAAACGCGACGAGACCGGGTTGTCGGCGCGCGACACCGCGGCGGCTTCGTAGGATTTGCGCGACAGGAGGTTCAGCCCCTTGGTGGCGATCGGATCGCGAAGGAGAGGGCGAGATCCTCCTCGCCGGACTTCAGCGGCTGCAGATTGGCGACCAGGATTTCGTTCGCCATGACGGCGCTGGTGCCGAGCATCTTGGCGCCGCGCACGGTGATGCGGCCGCGTCCTCGTCGACGAGCCGGGCCACGAGGTCTTCGTCCTGCTCGCCCCAGGCTTTCGCGCGATCGGCCTGCGGATTGATGATGACATAGGTCAAATAGAGGTCGTTGCGGCTCGCATAGTCGAAATAGTCGAGGAGCGCCTTGGCCCGCGCCGCGCCGTGGCGGCGGAACACCTCGATGCCGATGACCTGGCCCAGGAGGCTGGAGGCGACGTGATCGGGCGAGCGGCCGACAAAACCGCCCGACTGCTCGGCCCAGAGCGCGAGCGCCCGGCGCCGCTCGACCAGCTCCAGATGGCTCTTCGGCATCTGCCAGGCGCGGTTGACCCGCCGCACGCCCGGCGCCGGGGTGAAGGTCATGCGCTCCAAATTCTCCGGCCGGGCCTGAAAATCATAGAGCGCCGCAGCCGAGGCGCAGGCGTTGCGGAAGGCCGGGTGCGTCGTCACATCGGCGACGCGCGCTCCGTCGATATAGACCTCGCGGCCATCGTGGAGCGCCGCGAGATGCTCCGCCCCGGTCTTGCAGTCCATGCTCAGCCGATCCGGACGAGCGCGCCGCCATCGACCGGCAAGGCCACGCCGGTGATGAAGTTCGCTTCGTCCGAGGCGAGGAAGAGGGCCGCGTTGGCGACGTCCCAGGCGGTGCCCATGCGGGCCCGCAGCGGCACCCGCGCATCGCGCTCGGCGGCCACCTCGGCGCGGCTGCGGTTGCTCGCGCGCGCCCGCGTGTCGACCGCCATCGGCGTATCCATCAGCCCCGGCAGGATGCAATTGGCGCGGATACCCCAGGCGGCGTTGTGCAGCGCCAGCTGCTGGGTGAAGGCGATCATCGCCGCCTTGGTCGCCTTGTAGGCGACGAGCGGGTAGCTGTTTTCGTAGGCGGCGACCGAGGAGATGTTGGTGATGACCCCGGCGCGCTGCTCGCGCATCAGCGGGATCACCTGCTTGCACGCCATGATCGTGCCGCGCAGGTTGATCGCACACACCCGGTCGAACGCCGCCTCGGTCAATTCCAGGAGCGGCGTGTCGCCGCCCGAAATGCTGACCCCGACATTGTTGTGCAGGATATCGATCCGGGCCCAGCGCCGCCGGGCCTCGGCCACCATGGCGGCAAGCGTCGTCTCGTCGGTCACATCGGCCGCGAACGGCACGCACTCGCCGCCCTCCTTCTCCGCCATCGCCGCCGTCTCTTCGGCCGAAGCGAGGTGGCGATCGACAGCCAGCACCTTGGCCCCCTCCTGGGCAAACCGCAGCGTTGTCGCGCGCCCGTTGCCCAGCCCCTCGCCCGGCCCCTGGCCGGCACCGACGACGATCGCGATCTTGCCTTCGAGACGCATCGCGGAGCTCCTGTCGCGGCGATTATCGCTTCAGGATGTCGCCGTGCCGGCTGCGCCGCAAGCGTTGCCGGCGCTAAGCTTGCGCGCGGGCGCGCTGGCGGCGACGCTTGGCCTTCAGCTTGGCCTTGTGGCGATTGGCGCGTTCGCCGGTCCGGGGTTTGCGCTGTTGGGTTCTCTTCATGGTCGTCTTTCCCGGTTCCATCATGCGTCGGTCAGGGTCAGCCGGCGTTCGATGCGCTCGATCCGGCGGTCCATATTATCGAGCCGCAATTGCGTCGCGGCGTAATCGACCTTCATCGCCGCCAGATCGCGCTCGACGGCGCTCGGGCGGACAGTGAACTTGCCGAGACGCCCGTCGATCCGGTCGAGCCGGTCAGGGACCCACGCGAAATTGGCGCGGAGAATGTCGAGGATTTCGGTTTCGCCGGGCATGGAGCTCACTCGAAAAAAGCTGGGGCGAGTGACCGGGTTCGAACCGGCGACATCCAGATCCACAATCTGGCGCTCTAACCAGCTGAGCTACACCCGCCGCCATGGCTGGAGGTAGCGGTTCGCGCCACAGGCGTCAAGGATTGGCGTCAAGGATTGGCGTCAAGGATTGGCGTCAAGGATTGGCGTCAAGGATTGGCGTCGCGGTTGGGCCGGGCGGCAGCGCTCCCCACATCAAGGTGATGGCGATCTCGGGCGATGGCTGGCGGCGCAAGGCGCTGTTGCGCCCACAACAAATGAGCGAGGCCGACCGGCTCGCGATTGCCGGCGGAGTACCCGGCATCGTGCTGATGGAGGCGGCGGGACGCGCTGTCGCCGATGCGACATCGCGGCGCTGGCCGCCGCGGCCGGTCGTGGTGCTGTGCGGGCCCGGCAACAACGGCGGCGACGGCTTTATCGCCGCCCGCCTGCTCGCCGAGCGCGGCTGGCCGGTGCGGCTCGCTTTGCTCGGCGAAACGGCGCGGTTGCGGGGCGATGCGGCCCTGGCCGCGGCGCGCTGGCAGCGGCCCGTCGAGCCGCTGTCGCCTGGCGTGCTCGACGGCGCCGGGCTCGCCATCGACGCGCTCTTCGGCGCCGGGCTCGCGCGGCCGATCGACGGCGTGGCGCGCGCGATCGTCGGGGCGCTGGGCGAGCACGAGATCCCGGTCGTCGCGGTCGATGTGCCGAGCGGCATCGACGGGGCTAGCGGCGAGGTCCGCGGCGTGGCGCCGCGGGCGGCGCTGACGGTGACGTTTTTTCGCAAGAAGCCCGGTCATCTGCTGCTGCCGGGACGCGGGCATTGCGGCGAGACGGTGCTCGCGCCGATCGGCATCCCCGCCAGCGTGCTCGATCGGGTGGCGCCCGATACCGCGGAGAACGATCCTGCGTGGTGGCTTGCTGCCTTGCCGCGGCCCGGCCGCGACAGCCACAAATATACCCGCGGACATGCGCTCGTTGCCGGCGGGGCGGTGATGACCGGGGCGGGACGTCTTGCCGCGCGGGCGGCGGCCCGAATTGGCGCCGGCCTCGTCACCGTTGCCGCACCGGCCGAGGCGTTTGCGGTCTATGCCGCGGCATTGACCGGGGTGATCGTGCACCCGGTTGCCGGTCTCGACGAGCTTTGCGGATTGCTCGCCGACGAGCGGCGCAACGCGGCGTTGATCGGTCCGGGCGCCGGGGTTGGCGGCGCGACCCGCGACACGGTGCTGGCAATCCTTGGCGCCCAAAAATCGGCCGTGCTCGACGCCGATGCGCTGACCTCGTTCACCGGCGAGCCGGAGGCCTTGTTCGCGGCGATTCGCGCGCCTTGCGTGCTGACCCCGCATCAGGGCGAGTTTGCGCGGCTCTTCGATACCGCCGGCAGCAAGCCCGAGCGGGCATGTCGCGCCGCCCGGCAGAGCGGAGCGGTCGTCGTGCTGAAGGGCGCCGACACGGTGATCGCCGCCCCGGACGGCCTCGTCGCGATCAATCAGAATGCGCCGCCCGATCTGGCGACGGCGGGCAGCGGGGACGTCCTGGCGGGGATGGTGCTCGGCCTCGTCGCGCAAGGGATGGAGCCGTTTGCAGCGGCTTCGGCGGCGGTCTGGATGCACGGCGCCGCTGCCGGCCGGCTGGGCGCGGGGCTCGTCGCCGAGGACCTGGTCGAGGCGCTGCCGAGTGTGCTGCGCAAGCTGACGCGGACATGACGGGTGCCCCTCTTTCGGGGTTGACGGCGGCGCGCCGGCCGCCACTCTCTCGCCGCCCGCCACCGTCGCAATGGCCGCCATGAGCGATCGCGCCCCCACCGGATTTTTCGAAGGCGTTTTCGACCGTACGCTCGCCAACCTGCGCAGCGCCTGGCGCGAGATCGCGCTGTCGGCGCGGGGCGTGCTCTCCCGCGCGCCGCGGCCCGAGCTGTCGGCCGCCGACGAGGGTGAATTGCGCCGGCAGATGCTGAGCTGCCTCGACGGGCGGAGCGGCGAGGTCACCGCACGCGCTCGCGCCGCCGATCTCGGCCGCACCTATCTCTTGCTCGACCCACGCGGCCGCGAGCGCTTTTTGCGCCTGCTCGCGAGCGAGTTCGATGTCGATCACGACGCGATCGACCGGTGCTGCGGCGCACTCGCCGAAGCTGCGGGACCGGTCGAGCGCGCGGCTGCCGAAGCGGCGCTGCGCGACGCGCTGGAGCCGCCGCGGATCACGCTGCTGCGGCAATTCAACGCGCTCCCCGAAGGGGTCAAGTTTCTGGTCGACCGCCGCGGCGAGCTGATCGATCTGGGGCGGCACGACCCGCTGCTGCATGGGCTCGAGCAGGACCTCCGGCGGCTTCTCGCCAACTGGTTCGACATCGGCTTTCTCGAATTGAAGGCGATCGGCTGGGAATCGCCGGCGGCACTCCTCGAAAAGCTGATGGCCTACGAGGCGGTGCACGAGATCCGCGGCTGGACCGACCTCAAAAACCGGCTCGAAGCCGACCGCCGCTGCTTTGCCTTCTTTCACCCGCGCATGCCGGACGAGCCGTTGATTTTTGTCGAGGTGGCGCTGGTCCAGGGCATGGCGGGCGAAATCCATGCGCTGCTCGACGAGGCTGCCCCGGTCGACGATCCGCATGCGGCCGACACCGCGATCTTCTATTCGATCTCGAATTGCCAGCACGGTCTCGCCGGGATCAGCTTTGGCGATTTTCTGATCAAGCGCGTCGTCGATGCGCTGGCCGCCGAATTGCCGCGGCTCGAAGTGTTCGCGACCCTGTCGCCGGCACCCGGCTTTCGCGCCTGGCTCGATCGGCAGAGCGAGGCGGGGGAGGGGCTGCTGCTGCCGGCCGAGCGCACCGCGCTCGAAGCGCAGGGGGAGGGGCTCGGCGAGCACGACCTGTCGGCCGTGCTGGATCGCCCTGGCTGGCACGCCGACCCGCAGCTCGCGGCGGCGCTGCACGACCCGCTGCTGCGCCTGTGCGCGCATTATCTGTTGGTCGAGCGCGCACCCTCGGGCCGGGCGCTCGACCCGGTCGCGCATTTCCATCTGACCAACGGGGCGCGCGTCGAGCAGCTGAACTGGCTCGGCGACACCTCGGCCAAGGGGCTGCAGCAATCGGCCGGGATCATGATCAACTATCGCTATCGGCTCAGCGATATCGAAGCCAACCACGAAGCCTATCGCGGCGACGGCCGGGTCGCGGCTTCGGCGGCGATCCGCAGCCTGGCGCGAACGAGCTGAGCCCCGCCGGTCTTGATGATTGCAGAGGCTTGACCAATTGAAGGGTCCGCCGACCCTATCGAGGGCGGCATATCTAGGTTGCGGCTCGGGTCCATGCTAATAACGCGCCTTCGGCGGGCGGCCGCGGTCGCCGCGCCGGCGGGAGCGGCGGGCGTGGCGGAATTGGTAGACGCACTGGATTTAGGTTCCAGCGATGCAAATCGTGGGGGTTCAAATCCCTCCGCCCGCACCACGGCTCGCCGAATTCACCTTCGAACCACAGGCTTTCTCTAAATGGAAGTAACCGAAACCAGCACCGACGGGCTCAAGCGCGAGTACCGGATCGTGGTCCCCGCCGGCGAGTTCGAGGAAAAGGTGGCGAGCCGGCTCGACGAGATCGGCCGCACCGTCAACCTGCCGGGATTTCGGCCGGGCAAGGTGCCGATGCAGATCCTTCGCCGCCGGTTTGGCTCGTCGGTGCGCGGCGAGGTGCTGGAGAGCACCGTCCAAGGCGGTTCGGCCGACGCGATCCGAGAGCACAATCTGCGCCCGGCATTGCCGCCCAAGGTGGACATCGTCTCGTTCGCCGAAGGCGCCGATCTCGAATACAAGATGGCGGTCGAGGTGCTGCCCGAGATCCCGGAGCGGAGCTTTGCCGATCTCGGCATCGAGCGGGTCGTGGTCGAGGTGCCGAGCGAGGAGATCGACCGGGCGATCGAGCGCATCGCCGAGCAGCAGCGCAAGGCGGAGCCCGTCGTGCGGGCCGCGGCGAGCGGCGACATCATCGTCGCCGATGTCGAGGGCCGGGTCGGCGAGCAGGAAATTCCCGGCGCCGGCGGCAAGGACCGGCAGATCCCGCTCGGCTCCGGCAGCTTTATACCGGGCTTCGAAGAGCAGCTCTTGGGCGCGGTCGCTGGCGAGCACCGCACGTTGCGCGTGACCTTTCCCGAGGATTACGCAGCGGCCGACCTCGCCGGCAAGGAGGCGGTCTTCGAGATCGACGTGAAGGAGGTGCGCGAACGCGCCCCGCTCGCCATCGACGACGAGCTCGGCAAAGCGGTCGGCCTCGAAAACCTCGCCGAGCTGCGCCAGGAGGTGCAGCAGCAGATGCAGCGCGATTATGACGGGCTGACCCGGCTTCGGCTAAAGCGGGCGCTGCTCGACAAGCTCGCCGAGCGCTACGATTTCCCGGTGCCGCCCGGCATGCTCGATCTCGAATTCGACAACATCTGGGCGCAGCACCAGGCCGAGGAGGAGCGGCGGAAAGAAGCGCAGGCCGAGGCCGGGCAGGAGGAGGCTGGACAGGAGGAGCCGGCTCAGGTCGAAGCGGCGCAGGCGGAAGCGCCGACGGCAGAGGCGGCACCCGACGCTGCTGCCGAACCCGCACCCGAAGCTGCTGCCCAGCCCGCACCAGAAGCTGCTGCCGAGCCCGCGCCTGACGAGGGGGCGGCCAGGGCCGAATACCGCGGGATCGCCGAGCGCCGGGTGCGGCTCGGCCTGCTGCTGGCCGAGGTCGGGCAACGCAACAACATCTCGGTGACGCAGGACGAGCTGAACCAGGCGGTCGCCCGCGAGGCCCGCCGTCATCCCGGCTACGAGCGTCAGGTCCTCGATTTCTACCGGCAGAACCCGGGGGCGTTGGCCAATCTGCGGGCGCCGATCTACGAGGACAAGGTCGTCGATTTCATCGTCGAGCTGGCCAAGCCCGAGGAGCGCCGGGTAAGCCCCAAGGAGCTGCTGGCCATGCCCGATCCGGACGCCGGGAATGACTTGCCCGCCGTCGCCCCGCCTTCACCCTGACCAAGCCACGTCGAGGAGCCCCGCAAATGCCTGATTATTTCGAGCCGCGCATGAACAATCTGGTGCCGATGGTGGTCGAGCAGACCAACCGCGGCGAGCGCGCCTACGACATCTATTCGCGCCTGCTCAAGGAGCGGATCATTTTTCTCGTCGGCCCGGTCCATGACGCGGTGGCCAGCCTGATCTGCGCCCAGCTGTTGTTTCTCGAATTGGAGAACCCGGCGAAGGACATCGCCCTCTACATCAACTCGCCGGGCGGGGTGGTGACCTCGGGGCTGGCGATCTACGACACGATGCAGTATATCCGCTCGCCGGTGTCGACGGTGTGCATCGGCCAGGCCGCGTCGATGGGCTCGCTCCTGCTCGCCGCCGGCGCCACGGGCAAGCGCTTTTCGCTGCCGAACGCGAACATCATGATCCACCAGCCCTCGGGCGGCGCCCAGGGCCAAGCGACCGACATCGAGATCCAGGCCCGCGAGATCCTGAGGCTGCGCGCGCGGCTCAACGATATCTACGTCAAGCACACCGGGCAGCCGCTCGATGTGATCGCCGCCGCGGTCGAGCGCGACCGCTTTCTGACGCCGCACGAAGCCAAGGAGTTCGGCATCGTCGACGAAGTCGTCGAGAGCCGGCCGGGGCGCGAGGACGAGCGGGCGCGCGCCTGAGCCGGGTCCGCAGCCGGGCCGGCGCGGCGGATCGCTTATGATTAAGTAGTTGTTGATCGGTCGCGAGCACATATACTCCGGCTGGGGACGGGGCGTGGTGATGATGCACGGTTGTGGGCTGGGTTGCGGCTCGGCAGTGCCCGGCCCTGCGGCCGGGAACGACAAGACCGGCGAGGCGGGCGCACTCGCCCGGCCGGCGACGGAGTGGCGATGAGCAAGTCCAGCGGCGGCGACTCGAAGAACACGCTCTACTGCTCGTTCTGCGGCAAAAGCCAGCACGAGGTCAGGAAGCTGATCGCCGGGCCGACCGTCTTCATCTGTGACGAATGTGTCGAGCTCTGCATGGACATCATCCGTGAAGAGCACAAGACGACCTTGGTCAAATCGCGCGACGGGGTGCCGGGCCCGCGCGACATTTGCAAGGTGCTCGACGATTACGTGATCGGCCAGGACCACGCCAAGCACGTGCTGTCGGTCGCGGTCCACAACCATTACAAGCGGCTCGCGCATGGCGCCAAGGCAAACGATGTCGAGCTCGCCAAATCGAACATTCTGCTGGTCGGCCCGACCGGCTCGGGCAAGACCTTGCTGGCTCAGACCCTGGCGCGGATCATCGACGTGCCGTTCACGATGGCCGATGCGACGACGCTGACCGAGGCCGGCTATGTCGGCGAGGATGTCGAGAACATCATCCTGAAGCTGCTGCAGTCCGCCGATTACAATGTCGAGCGGGCGCAGCGCGGCATCGTCTATATCGACGAGGTCGACAAGATCTCGCGCAAATCCGACAACCCCTCGATCACCCGCGACGTGTCGGGTGAGGGCGTGCAGCAGGCGCTCCTCAAAATCATGGAGGGGACCATCGCCTCGGTGCCGCCGCAGGGCGGCCGCAAGCACCCGCAGCAGGAGTTTCTGCAGGTCGACACGACCAACATCCTGTTTGTCTGCGGCGGCGCGTTCTCGGGCCTCGAAAAGATCATCGCGCAGCGGCGTCAGGGCACCTCGATCGGTTTCGGCGCCGAGGTGCGCGGCCCCGACGAGCGCAAGACCGGCGAAATCCTGCGCGATCTCGAACCCGAAGATTTGTTGAAATTCGGCCTGATCCCGGAATTCGTCGGCCGGCTCCCGGTAGTCGCCACCCTCGACGATCTCGACGAAGGGGCGTTGGTCGATATCCTGACCAAGCCGAAGAATGCGCTCGTCAAGCAATACCAGCGGCTGTTCGAGATGGAGGATGTTCGCCTCGAACTGACCGAGGAGGCGCTGAAAGGGATCGCCCGCAAGGCGATCCTGCGCAAGACCGGCGCGCGCGGGCTGCGCTCGATCATGGAGGCGATCCTGCTCGAATCGATGTTCGAGCTGCCGAGCTTGGTCGGGGTCAGCGAGATCGTGATCAACCGCGAGGTCGTCGAGGGCCGGGCGCAGCCGCTGCAAATTTACTCCGACCGGCGCGGCGATGTCGGCACCGGCGACTGAGCGAGCCGGCCGCGCTCGCCAACCGGCTTGACTGCGGCTGAAACCAGGCCAACCTAAACAAGGTGTTTGTGGTGGTCCCGACCTCCCGGCTCGACCCGTGGGCGGTCCCTGTCAAAAAAGAGGGCTTATGCTAGAACTCGTGCACGGCGCGCTTTATCCCGTCCTGCCCCTCCGCGACATCGTGGTGTTCCCGCACATGATCGTGCCGCTGTTCGTCGGCCGCGAAAAATCGGTGCGCGCTCTCGAAGATGTGATGAAGGACGACAAGCAGATCCTGCTGGTCACGCAAAAGAACGCTGCGCAGGACGATCCCTCGACCGCCGATATCTATGCCATCGGCACGGTCGGGACCGTGCTGCAGCTGCTCAAGCTGCCGGACGGGACCGTCAAAGTGCTGGTCGAGGGCGGACAGCGCGCCCGGATCACGCGTTTTGCCGACAACGCTTCATTCTTTCAGGCCTATGCCGACCCGATCGTCGACAAGATCGGCGAACGCCAGGAGATGGCGGCGCTGGCCCGCACCGTGGTCACCCAGTTCGAGCAGTACATCAAGCTCAACAAGAAAATCCCGCCCGAGGTCCTGGTGTCGATCAACCAGATCGAGGACCCGGCCAAGCTCGCCGACACTGTCGCCGCGCACCTTGCGTTGAAGATCCCGGAAAAGCAGGAGCTGCTGGAAACCGAAGCGGTGGCCGAGCGCCTGGAAAAGGTGTTTGGCTCGATGGAAGGCGAGATCGGCGTCCTCCAGGTCGAAAAGCGGATCCGCAACCGGGTCAAGCGGCAGATGGAGAAGACCCAGCGCGAATACTACCTTAACGAGCAACTGAAGGCGATCCAGAAAGAGCTCGGCGAGGGTGAGGACGGCCGCGACGAGATGGCCGAGCTCGAAGAGCGCATCAACAAGACCGCCTTCTCAAAAGAGGCGCGCGACAAGGCCGCGGGGGAGCTGAAAAAGCTCAAAAGCATGAGCCCGATGTCGGCTGAAGCGACGGTGGTGCGCAACTATCTCGATTGGCTGTTGTCGGTGCCGTGGCACGACCGCACCAAGATCAAGCGCGACATCAAGAGCGCGGAAAAGGTGCTCGACGCGGACCATTTCGGACTGGAGAAGGTCAAGGAGCGGATCCTCGAATACCTCGCCGTCCAGCAGCGCATCAAGAAGATGAAGGGGCCGATCCTGTGCCTGGTCGGCGCGCCCGGGGTCGGCAAGACCTCGCTCGGCAAATCGGTGGCGCGCGCCACCGGCCGCAATTTTGTGCGCATGTCCCTGGGCGGCGTGCGTGACGAAGCCGAGATCCGCGGCCACCGCCGGACCTATATCGGCTCGATGCCCGGCAAGATTTTGCAGGGAATGAAAAAGGCGAAGTCGTCGAACCCGCTCTTTCTGTTGGACGAGGTCGATAAGCTCGGCGCCGATTGGCGCGGCGACCCGTCCTCGGCCTTGCTCGAAGTGCTCGATCCCGAGCAGAACGGCACGTTCAACGATCATTATCTGGAGGTCGATTACGATCTGTCGGATGTGATGTTCGTCACCACGGCGAACACCCTGCGCATCCCGCAGCCGCTCCTCGACCGCATGGAGATCATCCGCATCCCCGGCTATACCGAGGACGAGAAGGTCGAGATCGCGCGCCGACACCTGATCCCCAAGCAAATGGCGGCGCATGGCATCCGCAAAACCGAATGGAGCATCAGCGATGATTCGGTTCGCGACCTGATCCGCTACTTCACGCGCGAGGCCGGGGTGCGCAACCTCGAGCGCGAGATCGCCAACCTGACCCGCAAGGCGATCAAAGACATTTTGATGAAGAAGACCGAGCGGGTGGCGGTGACCCGCCGCAACCTCGAAAAATACGCCGGGGTCCGGCGCTTCCGCTTTGGCGAGGCCGAGAGCGAAGACCTGATCGGGGTCACGACCGGGCTCGCCTGGACCGAGGTCGGCGGCGAATTGCTGACGATCGAGGCGGTGACCTTGCCCGGCAAGGGCCGGGTCACGGCCACCGGCAAGCTCGGCGACGTGATGAAGGAATCGGTCCAGGCGGCCGAAAGCTTTGTCAAATCGCGCAGCTTCATCTTTGGCATCAGGCCGACGATCTTCGAGAAACGCGACATCCATGTGCACGTGCCGGAGGGAGCGACACCCAAGGACGGCCCGTCGGCCGGGGTCGCGATGGTGACCTCGATCGTCTCGGCGCTGAGCGGGATCCCGGTCAAGCGCGATATCGCGATGACCGGCGAAATTACCTTGCGCGGCCGCGTGCTGCCGATCGGCGGCCTCAAGGAGAAACTGCTGGCGGCGTTGCGCGGCGGGCTCAAGACCGTGCTGATCCCGAGCGAGAATGAGAAGGACCTCGCCGAGATCCCGGACAATGTCAAAAAGGGGTTGAAGATCGTTCCGATCAAGACCGTGGATGAGCTGCTCAGTCTGGCGCTGACCGCGCCTTTGACACCGCTGCCCTGGTCCGACGACGAGCCCGAGACGATCATTCCCGCGACTAATGACACACGTTCCGGATTGGTGACGCATTAGGCGATCCTTGGGGCGGTTTTTTGACGGTTACGGAGTGCAACGCAGCATCGAGAACTGACCGTAATGCCTCAAAATCGCTTTGCTTTCTCGGCCGCGCAGCGGTTGACCTAGCGGGCCCCACGCACTAAACTGGACGGCGAATAGGCCGAAGCAGCGATTTCACAACACTCGCGCAGGGGGCAGCCAGTGAACAGGAACGAGCTCGTCGATGCCGTCGCCAGCAAGACCGAATTGAGAAAATCGGAGGCGAGTCGTGCGGTCGACGCGGTGTTCGAATCGATCGAGGACGCATTGAAAGATGGCGGCGAGGTCCGCCTCGTCGGTTTCGGCACCTTCTCGGTTGCGTCGCGCGCGGCTTCCGAAGGGCGCAACCCGCGCACCGGTGAGAAGATCAAGATCGCCGCATCGAAACAGGCCAAGTTCAAGCCGGGGAAGAGCCTGCGTGATTCGTTGAATTGACCGGAAGCCGCCGGGGAATTAACCGGAAGCGGCCGGGGAATTGACCGGAAGCCGCCGGGCCGCGGCCGATCGGCGGCGAACCGTGGGCGATTAGCTCAGTCGGCAGAGCATCTCGTTTACACCGAGGGGGTCGGGGGTTCGAATCCCTCATCGCCCACCAGCGCGCCGGCAGGGGCTAACCGTGTCACTACCCCGCGGCGCGGTGCCTTGACACCCCTGGGCGCGCGGGGTAGGGGTAGCCACTCCGGAACGCCGGGCCGTTTGACAAAACGGCGGCAAAAGGGGGCGTAGCTCAGTTGGTTAGAGCGCCGGCCTGTCACGCCGGAGGTCGCGGGTTCGAGCCCCGTCGCTCCCGCCATCGCCCGCCGGCCCGGTCGAGATGCGCGGGCTTAGCTTCTGATCCGCAAGGATGGTTTGCCGCGTCGCGCGATCCGGCCTATACCGGGGCCCGAGCGAGTGCCGGGGCTGCCTGGCCAACTGTCGGGGCTGCCTGGCCAACTGATTGAGTCCGCCCGATCGAGTCCGTTGATGGATAGCCTGCTGCGCGCATATTTCCCGATCCTCGTCTTTCTGGCGATCGCGGCCGGTCTCGCGGCAGCTTTGGTCGCGGGCTCGTTCATCGTCGCCCGCCAGCATCCCGACAGCGAAAAGCTGTCGCCCTACGAATGCGGCTTCGAGCCGTTCGAGGATGCGCGCATCCGCTTCGACGTCCGCTATTACCTCGTCGCCATCCTGTTCATCATCTTCGATCTCGAAGTCGCGTTTTTGTTCCCTTGGGCCGTCTCGCTCGGCCATATCGGCGTCTTTGGCTTTTGGTCGATGGTGGTCTTCCTCGGCGTCCTGACCGTCGGGTTTATCTATGAGTGGCGCAAGGGGGCGCTCGACTGGGAATGAGCGAGGCGCAAACAGGGCCAATGTTGCCCGGCGCGCAAAATCTGCTGCTGCGCGCGGCGACCGAGGAGGTCCAGGACAAGGGCTTTATCGTGGCGCGGCTCGACGATGCGTACAATTGGGCGCGCAGCGGCTCGCTCTGGCCGATGACCTTCGGGCTGGCCTGCTGCGCGGTCGAGATGATGCACACCGGCGCCAGCCGCTACGATCTCGACCGCTTTGGCGTGGTGTTTCGTGCCAGCCCGCGCCAGGCCGACGTCATGATCGTCGCCGGGACCTTGTGCAACAAGATGGCGCCGGCGCTGCGCAAGGTCTACGACCAGATGGCCGAGCCGCGCTGGGTCATCTCGATGGGCTCCTGCGCCAATGGCGGCGGCTATTACCATTATTCCTATTCGGTGGTGCGCGGCTGCGACCGCATCGTGCCGGTCGATGTCTATGTGCCGGGCTGCCCGCCGACGGCGGAGGCATTGCTCTACGGCATCCTGTTGCTGCAGAAGAAGATCAGAAGAACCCGCAACTTTGCCCGTTAGCACGTAGCCCAATGGAAGAGCGCCTGAAAGCCCTCGCCGAGCATGTCTCGGCGGCGTTGCCGGACGCGGTCGGCGCGACCGAAATCCGGCATGGCGAGCTGTGCCTCAGGGTCGGGCGCGAGGCGCTGCCGGGCGTGTTGCGGTTTCTGCGCGACGACCCGAAATGCCGGTTCACCGTGCTGTGCGACCTCTGCGGCGTCGATTTTCCCGAGCGCGAAGAACGCTTCGAGGTGGTCTACAATCTGTTGAGCTTGAGCCTCAACCAGCGCATTCGCCTCAAGCTCGCCACCGACGAGGCCCAGCCGGTGCCGTCCGCGGTGGCGATCTTCAGCAGCGCCGGGTGGTGGGAGCGCGAGGCCTGGGATCTGTTCGGCATCTACTTTGCCGACAACCCCGACCTGCGGCGCATCCTGACCGATTACGGGTTTGACGGGCACCCGCTGCGCAAGGATTTCCCGCTGACGGGCTATGTCGAGCTGCGCTATGACGACGAGCAGAAACGCGTCGTCTACGAGCCGGTGCGTCTCCCGCAGCAGTTTCGCAGCTTCGACTTTCTGTCGCCCTGGGAGGGGATGGACAAGGTGCTCCCAGGCGACGAAAAGGCAACAGAGGGCGCTGCTTCGGCCGGAGGCGCGCCGTGAGCGCCGAGCGGCCGCGGACCGCGAGCGAGCTCGAAGGGCCGCTGCGGATCAAGAATTTCACGATGAATTTCGGGCCGCAGCACCCAGCCGCGCACGGGGTCATGCGGCTCATCCTCGAAATGGACGGCGAGATCGTCGAGCGCGTCGATCCGCATATCGGCCTCCTGCACCGCGGCACCGAAAAGCTGATCGAATACAAGACTTATCTGCAGGCGATCCCGTATTTCGACCGGCTCGACTACGTCTCGCCGATGTGCCAGGAGCACGCCTTCGCGCTCGCGGTCGAAAAGCTGCTGGGGGTCACGCCGCCGCCGCGGGCACAGTACATTCGCGTGCTCTATGCCGAGATCACCCGCATCCTGAACCATCTGTTATGCGTCTGCGCCTTTGGGCTCGACGTCGGCGCGATCACGCCGTTCTTGTGGGGGTTCGAGGAGCGCGAGCGGCTGATGGAGTTTTACGAGCGCGTCTCGGGAGCGCGCCTGCACGCGAATTATTTCCGCCCCGGCGGCGTGCATCTCGACCTGCCGGCCGGTCTCGCCGACGACATCCTGGCGTTCTGCGACAGCTTTCCGCGCACGATCGACGATATCGAGCGAATTCTGACCGAAAACCGCATTCTGAAGCAGCGTAGTGTCGATATCGGTGTGGTCAGCGCCGCCGAGGCAGCAGATTGGGGCTTTTCCGGGCCGATGCTGCGCGGCTCGGGCGTCGCCTGGGATTTGCGCCGGGCGCAACCTTACGACGCCTATGCCGAGATGGATTTCGACGTGCCGATCGGCAAGAACGGCGATTCCTACGACCGCTATCTGGTGCGGATCGAGGAGATGCGGCAGTCGGTGCGGATCATCCGCCAAGCCCTGGCGCAAATGCCGCCGGGGCCGATCAAAATCAACGACCGCAAGGTGTCGCCGCCGCCGCGGGCCGAGATGAAGAGCTCGATGGAAGCCCTGATCCATCATTTCAAGCTCTATACCGAGGGCTATCACGTGCCGGCCGGCGAGACCTACACCGCGGTCGAGGCGCCAAAGGGCGAGTTCGGCGTCTATCTCGTCGCCGACGGCACCAACCGCCCCTATCGCTGCAAGATCCGTGCGCCCGGCTTTGCCTTTTTGCAGGCCGCCGATTTCATGTGCCGCGGGCATATGCTGGCCGACATCGTCTCGATCCTGGGCTCGATGGACATCGTTTTCGGCGAGATCGACCGATGAGCGCGCATGGCGGCGCCGCCGATTTCGAGCAGCCGGAGAGCTTCGAGCTCTCGCCGCAGAACATGGAGCGGGCGCAGGCATATATCGCGAAATACCCGCCGGGGCGTCAGGCGAGCGCGGTGCTGCCATTGCTCGACCTGGCGCAGCGCCAGAGCGGCGGCTGGCTGCCGCGGGCCGCAATGGACCGGGTCGCAGCGCTGCTCGACATGGCGCCGATCCGGGTCTACGAGGTCGCGAGCTTTTATACGATGTTCAACCTGCGCCCGGTCGGACGCTGGCTGTTGCAGGCGTGCACGACCACGCCCTGCTGGCTGCGCGGCTCGGATGATATCGTGGCGGCGTGCCGCAGCAAGCTCGGCGTCGAGGTCGGCGGCAGCACACCGGACGGGCTCTTCACGCTGGTCGAGGTCGAGTGCCTCGGCGCCTGCGTCAATGCGCCGGTCTTGCAGGTCAACGACGATTTCTACGAGGATCTCGATGGGCCGGCGACCGAGAAGCTGCTGGACGCGCTGCGCGACGGCCAGCCGCCGCCGCCCGGCTCGGTCATCGGCCGCCTCGGCTCGGAGCCGGTCTCCGGCCGCACCACGCTGAAGTGAGAGAATCGCATGCTCGCCGACGCCGATCGCATCTTCACCAACCTCTACGGCCAGGAGGATTGGCGGCTCGCGGGTGCGCGGCAGCGCGGCGATTGGGACGGCACCAGGGAGCTGATCCTCAAGGGGCGCGACTGGATCGTCAACGAGGTCAAGGAATCGGGGTTGCGCGGGCGCGGCGGCGCCGGCTTTCCGACCGGTCTCAAATGGTCGTTCATGCCAAAGGAGAGCCCGCACCCGACCTATCTGATCGTCAACGCCGACGAGAGCGAGCCCGGCACCTGCAAGGACCGGGACATCCTGCGCAACGACCCGCACAAGCTGATCGAGGGCTGTCTGTTGGCCTCGGCCGGCATGGGTGCCCACCATTGCTACATCTATATCCGCGGCGAGTTCTACAACGAGGCGCAGCGGCTCCAGGCGGCGATCGACGAAGCCTATGAGGCCGGGCTCGTCGGCAAGGATGCCTGCGGCTCGGGCTATGATTTCGAATTGCGCCTGCACCGCGGCGCTGGCGCCTATATCTGCGGCGAGGAGACGGGGCTTCTCGAAAGCCTCGAGGGGCGCAAGGGCCAGCCGCGGCTGAAGCCACCCTTCCCGGCGGCGGTCGGCCTCTATGGCTGCCCGAGCACGGTCAACAATGTCGAGACGATCGCGGTAGCACCGACGATCCTGCGCCGGGGTGCCGCTTGGTTCGCCGGGATCGGCCGGCCCAAGAACACCGGCACCAAGATCTATTGCATTTCCGGCCACGTCAACGCGCCGTGCAATGTCGAGGAGGAAATGAGCATCCCGCTCAAGGAATTGATCGAGCGGCATGCCGACGGGGTGCGCGGCGGCTGGGACAATCTCTTGGCGATCATCCCGGGCGGCTCCTCGGTGCCGGTTCTCCCGAGATCGATCTGCGACACCGTGCTGATGGATTTCGACAGCCTCGTTGCGGTGAAGAGCGGGCTCGGCACCGCTGCCGTCATCGTCATGGACAAATCGACCGACATCGTCAAAGCGATCGCCCGATTGTCCAAATTCTACAAGCACGAAAGCTGCGGCCAGTGCACGCCTTGCCGCGAGGGCCTGGGGTGGGTGTGGCGGGTCATGGAGCGGATGGTCGAGGGCAACGCGTCGGTCGCCGAGATCGACACGCTGCTCGACGTCTCCTACGAGATCGAGGGCCATACGATCTGCGCGCTGGCCGATGGCGCCGCCTGGCCGGTGCAGGGGCTGATTCGTCATTTCCGCCCGGAGCTTGAGCGCCGCATCGCCGAATACCGCGCCGCAGCGCTGCCGAGGGCGGCGGAATGAGCGACGCGGCGGCGCGATGCATGGCCGGGCCTGGGCGTTTTCCTCCGCCACGGCCGGGGATCCCGTGCGCTACTGCCCTGAGACCGATACGATGGCGATCGAGCTGCGGCCCTGGCCGGCCGGCCGGATGAGACGGCAGTGGCCCATGACGCCGCTCTCGACCTTGTCGTCCACGATTACGCCGGGGATGGCGGTGCCTGGCTATGGGAGATCGAGCATGCTTCCGAGCATCCGGAGCACATCGTTGCAGCCTTGGCGGAGCTGCAAGGCCGTCAATCGGCCGCCGCCGGGTGAATTGGCTGAGCTGCGAGTGATCGTGCCATGCCGAAGCTGACGATCGACGGCGGCGAGATCGAGGTGCCGGCCGGCGCCACGGTGCTGCAGGCGTGCGAGCTCGCCGGGGTCGAGATTGCCCATTTCTGCTTTCACGAGCGCCTCAACATCGCCGGCAATTGCCGGATGTGCCTGGTCGAGATGGAGCGCTCGCCAAAGCCGATCGCGTCCTGCGCGATGCCGGCGGCCGACGGCATGGTGATCCGCACCAATTCGCCCAAGGCGATAAAGGCGCGCAACGGGGTCATGGAGTTCCTGCTGATCAATCATCCGCTCGACTGCCCGATCTGCGACCAGGGCGGCGAGTGCGACCTGCAGGACCAGGCGATGGCCTACGGCTTCGACCGCGGCCGGTTCCTGGAGAACAAGCGCGCCGTCCGCGACAAGGATTTCGGGCCGCTCGTCGAGACCCACATGACGCGGTGCATCCATTGCACGCGCTGCATCCGCTTTTTGACCGAGATCGCCGGGGTCGAGGAATTGGGCGCCACCGGCCGTGGCGAAGACATGGAGATCGGCACCTATATCGAGCGCGCGCTGTCGTCCGAATTGTCGGCCAACATCATCGATTTGTGCCCGGTCGGCGCGTTGACCTCAAAACCCTACGCGTTTGTCGCCCGCTCGTGGGAATTGGCCAAGACCCAGTCGGTCGATGTGCTCGATGCGGTCGGCAGCAACATCCGGGTCGATGCGCGCGAGGCGCAGGTGCTGCGCGTCTTGCCGCGGCTCAACGAAGCGGTCAACGAGGAGTGGATCTCGGACAAGACGCGCTATGCGGTCGACGGGCTGCGCCGGGCCCGGCTCGACCGGCCGTATTTCGGCCGTGCGCCGCGGCGGGCGGTCGATTGGCGCGAGGCGATCGAAGCCGTGGCCAAAAAGCTGAACGCGGTGCCGGGCGAGCGCATCGCTGCGATCGCTGGCGACCTCGTCGATCTGGAGGCGATGTTTGCGCTGAAAGAGCTCCTGGGCGGGCTCGGCGCCGTCAGCCTCGACTGCCGCCAGGACGGGGCAAAGCTCGAGCCTCGCTGCCGCGCCGGCTACTTGTTCAATACGACGATCGCCGGCATCGAAGAGGCCGATCTGTGCCTCTTGATCGGCACCAACCCGCGTTTCGAGGCGCCGCTCGTCAATGCCCGGCTGCGCAAACGCTATCTGCAAGGCGGGTTTGGCGTCGCCGCGATCGGGCCGGCCCTCGACCTCACCTTTCCGGTCGAGCGCCTCGGCGCGGGCGGCGATGTCTTGATGGCGCTCGCCTCGGGCGAGCATCCTTACGCGGCGCGGCTGCGCGGGGCCAAGCGACCGATGCTGGTGCTGGGCCAGGGTGCCTTGACGCGGCCCGACGGCGCCCAGGTGCTGGGTGCCGCTCGCGCCGTTGCCGAGCGCTGCGGCCTCGTGCGCGAGGGTTGGAACGGGTTCAACGTGCTGCACCGCGCCGCGGCGCGGGTCGGCGGCCTCGATCTCGGCTTTGTGCCGGGCCCCGGCGGCCGCGACGTCGCCGGGATCCTCGCCGGGTGCAAATCGGGCGACATCGAGCTGCTCTATCTGCTCGGCGCCGACGAGATCGATTTGGCCGATATCGGCCCGGCCTTTGTCGTTTATCAGGGGCATCACGGCGACCGCGGGGCGGCGCGCGCCGACGCGATCCTGCCGGGTGCCGCCTATACCGAAAAGGACGGTAGCTACGTCAACACCGAGGGGCGGCTGCAGCTGGCGCAGCGCGCGGTGTTCCCGCCGGGCGAGGCGCGCGAGGACTGGAAGATCGTGCGCGCGCTGTCGGGTGCGATCGGCCGTCCGCTGCCCTTCGACACGCTGGGCGAGCTGCGGCGCCGAATGCGCCAAGCCCATCCGGTGCTGGCCGAAGCCGACCGCGTCACGCGCGCTGAATGGGGGCCGTTCGGCGCCGAGGGACCGGTCGACGCCGCGGCCTTCGCCTATCCGATCGCCGATTTCTACCGCACCGACCCGATCAGCCGGGCGAGCGAGACGATGGCCGAGTGCAGCCGGGTCTTCGCCGGCAAAACTGCTCCGGCGGCGCGGACGGGCACCCATGGGTAGCTTTTGGCACAGCTATCTCGGGGTGACGATCATCACCGTCGGCGAGGTGCTGGCGGTGGTGGTGCCGCTCTTGATCGCGGTCGCCTACCTGACCTATTTCGAGCGCAAGGTGCTGGCGTTTTCGCAATTGCGCAAAGGCCCAAACGTGGTCGGGCCGTTCGGCGTGCTGCAGCCCTTCGCCGACGGGCTCAAGCTCCTGATCAAGGAGACGGTGATCCCGAGCGGGTCGAACCGGATCGTTTTTCTCGTCGCGCCGATGGTCACCTTCGCCTTGAGCCTCGCCGCCTGGGCGGTGATCCCGTTCAACCCCGGCGTCGTCGTCTCCGACATCAATGTCGGCATCCTCTACCTCTTTGCGATCAGCTCGCTCGGGGTCTACGGCATCATCCTTGCCGGCTGGGCGTCGAACTCGCGCTACGCCTTTTTGGGCGCGCTGCGCTCGGCTGCTCAGATGGTCTCCTACGAGGTCGCGATCGGCTTTGTCATGGTGGCGGTGCTGCTCTGCGTCGGCTCGCTCAACCTCATCGACATCGTCATGGCGCAGCGGCATATCTGGTTCTGCATCCCGCTATTGCCGATGTTCGTGATCTTTTTTATCTCCGGCCTCGCCGAGACCAATCGCGCACCGTTCGACCTGGTCGAAGGCGAGACCGAGATCGTCGCCGGCTATTTCGTCGAATATTCGGCGATGGCGTTCGCGCTGTTCTATCTCGGCGAATACGCCAACATCATCCTGATCAGCGCGACGACGACCATCCTGTTTCTTGGCGGCTGGCTGGCGCCTTTTGGCGTGGCGCCGTTCACCTGGGTCCCGGGGCCGATCTGGTTTTTTCTCAAGATCGCCTTTGTCGCGTTTTGCTTTCTCTGGGTGCGGGCGACGTTTCCGCGATATCGCTACGACCAGCTGATGAGGCTCGGCTGGAAGGTGTTTTTGCCGTTCTCGCTGGGTTGGCTGGTGCTGACGGCGGGTGTATTGACCGCAACCGGCTGGGTGCCGGGGCGATAGCGGCGGCGCCGGGCGGGGGACCGATCGATGGCATTTTTAGAGCGCGGCGCGCGAAGCCTGTTCCTGACCGAGCTCGTCTCGGGCATGGCGCTGACCTTGCGCTACATGTTCCGGCGCGCGGTCACGGTCAATTATCCCTATGAGAAGGGGCCGCTCAGCACCCGGTTTCGCGGCGAGCACGCGCTGCGCCGCTATCCGAACGGCGAGGAGCGGTGCATCGCCTGCAAATTGTGCGAGGCGATCTGCCCGGCCTTGGCGATCACGATCGAGGCCGAGCCGCGCGAGGACGGCAGCCGGCGCACGACGCGCTACGACATCGACATGACGAAATGCATCTATTGCGGCTATTGCCAGGAGGCCTGCCCGGTCGATGCGATCGTCGAGGGCCCGAATTTCGAGTTTGCGACCGAAACCCGCGAGGAGCTGTTTTACGACAAGGAAAAATTGCTGGCGAACGGCGACCGCTGGGAAGCCGAGATCGCCAAGAACCTGGCGCTCGATTTGCCGTACCGGTAAGCAAATGCACCGGATTCGCACCAGTCCGCGCAGCCGCCCTTCACTCACCTCCCCCCCGGCCGGCGGGGGAGAGGTGATCGTCATTGGCGCCTTCCGGGAGGCCGCAGCACGGCACGGGCGGGTAGGGGGCGATGATCGTCCAGGCGGTGCTGTTCTACATTTTTGCCGTGATGACGGTGGTGTCGGGCGCGCTTGTCGTCACCGCCCGCAACCCGGTGCATTCGGTGCTGTTCCTGATCCTGGCCTTCTTCAACACCGCCGGTCTCTTTGTGCTGATCGGGGCGGAGTTTCTGGCGATGATCCTGGTCATCGTCTATGTCGGCGCGGTCGCGGTCTTGTTCATGTTTGTCGTGATGATGCTCGACATCGATTTCGACCAGCTGCGCAGCGGCTTTGTGCGCTATCTGCCGATCGGCGGATTGGTCGGGCTCGTGCTGTTGGCCGAGCTGATCGCGTTTGCGGCGGTGATCCCGGGCGGGTTCGGTGCCGCACCGTTTCCGGCGCAGGCAGCGACCCTGACCAACACGCAGGCGCTCGGCGAGGTGCTCTATACCCGCTATCTGCTCGCCTTTCAGGTGGCGGGGCTGATCCTGCTCGTCGCGATGGTCGGCGCTATCGTGCTGACCCTGCGCCGCCGCCAGGATGTGCGCCGCCAGTCGATCGCGGCCCAGCTCGCCCGCACCCGCGCGCAATCGGTCGAGGTGGTCAAGGTCCGCGTTCGGGAAGGGGTCGGGTGATGATCGGCCTGCCGCATTATCTGACCGTCGCCGCCATCCTGTTCAGCACCGGCATCTTCGGCATCTTTCTCAACCGCAAGAACGTGATCATCATCCTGATGTCGATCGAGCTGATGCTGCTCGCGGTCAACATCAACTTTGTCGCCTTTTCGGTCTTTCTGAACGACATCGTCGGTCAGGCATTTGCCATGTTTGTGCTGACCGTCGCCGCGGCCGAGGCGGCGATCGGGCTCGCGATCCTCGTCGTCTATTTCCGCAACCGCGGCACGATCCGGGTCGAAGACATCAACATGATGAAGGGGTAGCGGCCTTGGCCGTCGCGATCGTCTTCCTGCCGCTCCTCGCCTCGATCATCGCCGGCTTTTTCGGGCGCCAGATCGGCGACCGCGGCGCTCAGCTCGTCACCTGCGGAGCGCTGCTCTTGGCGGCGGCGTTGTCGATCCCGCTGTTTTTGCAAATCCTCGCGACCGGCCACCCGCAGGTGATCCCGCTCGCCACCTGGATCGTCGCGGGCGGGGTCGATGCCTCCTGGGCGATCCGGCTCGACACCTTGAGCGGCGTGATGATCGTCACCGTGACCGTCCTCTCGTCGATGATCCATGTCTACTCGATCGGCTACATGGCCGAGGATCCGTCGATCCCGCGCTTTATGGCCTATATGAGCCTCTTTACCTTCTCCATGCTGGCGCTGGTCACGGCCGACAACTTTGTCCAGCTGTTCTTCGGCTGGGAAGGTGTCGGCCTGATGTCCTACCTCTTGATCGGCTTCTGGTACGACCGCCCGAGCGCCAATGCCGCCGCGATCAAGGCCTTTGTCGTCAACCGGATCGGCGATTTCGGCTTTGTCCTCGGCATTTTCACCGTGTTCGTGATCTTTGGCACGCTCGATTTCGGCGCCGTCTTTGCCAAGGTGCCGCACGCCGTCGGTCTGAACATGGATTTTCTCGGCTGGCGGGTCGATGCGCTCTCGCTCGCCGGCATCCTCTTGTTTATCGGCGCGATGGGGAAGTCGGCGCAGGTCCCGCTGCACACCTGGCTGCCCGACGCGATGGAGGGCCCGACCCCGGTCTCAGCCTTGATCCACGCCGCGACGATGGTGACCGCCGGCGTGTTCATGGTGGCGCGGCTCTCGCCGCTCTTCGAATACACGCCGACCGCGATCGGCGTCGTCGGCGTGATCGGTGCCACCACCTGCTTTTTCGCCGCCACCATCGGCATGGCGCAAAACGACATCAAAAAGGTCGTCGCCTATTCGACCTGCAGCCAGCTCGGCTACATGTTCATCGCCGCCGGGGTTTCCGCCTATGCCGCCGGCGTCTTCCACCTGTTCACCCACGCCTTCTTCAAGGGACTTTTGTTCCTGTGCTGTGGTGCTGTGATCCATGCGATGGGCGGCGAGCAGGACATGCGCCATATGGGCGGGTTGTGGCGCAAGACCCCGGTCACCTATGTGACGATGTGGGCGGGCGCCTTGTCGCTGAGCGCGATCGGCATCTGGGGTGTCGGCTTTTCCGGCTATTTCTCAAAGGACACGATCCTCGAAGCCGCCTGGGCCTCGGGCACCGCGGTTGGCCGCTATGGCTGGGTGCTCGGCACGCTGACCGCGTTTATGACCGCTTTCTACATCTCGCGCGTAATGTTTATGACCTTTCACGGCGAGTCGCGCGCCGATGAGGAGACCCTGCATCACGCCCATGATGCGCCGTGGGTGATGCTGGTGCCGCTGATCGTGCTGGCGATCGGGGCTACCTTTTTTGGCGGGCTCGGCTACAGCCATTTTGTCGGCGCCGAGCACGAGGCTTTCTGGAAAACCTCGATTTTTGTGTTGCCGCGGTTGAACTCGCTCGGCGAGCTCGAAAGCGTGCCGGGGGTGGTCCGCTATTTGCCGCTCATCATGGCGCTCGCCGGGATTGGCGTCGCCTATGTCTTCTATGTCGTGGACCCGAGAATACCGGTGCGGCTCGCCGCGCAGTTCCGCGCGATCTACTTGTTTGTGGTCAACAAATGGTATTTCGATGAATTGTATGACTGGGTGTTTGTGCGCACCGCCTTTGTCCTCGGCGACGGGTTGTGGAAATCGGGCGACGGCACCGTCATCGACGGTCTCGGCCCCGACGGCGTCTCGGCGCTGACCCGCGATTTGGCGCGGCAGGCGAGCCGGCTGCAGACCGGATATCTCTATCACTATGCCTTTGTCATGATGATCGGCCTGGTCGGTTTTGTGACCTGGTATCTGTTCCCGCGCTGAAGACAGGAACAAAACCGTGAGCCATTGGCCACTCCTGTCCTTGGTGACGTTTCTGCCGCTCGTCGGCGCTGCCTTCATTCTGGTGGCGCGCGGCGAAGAGCGGGTGGTCGCGCAAAACGCGCGCTGGATCGCGCTGTGGACCTCGCTGATCGTCTTTGCCCTGTCGATCGTGCTCTGGATCGAGTTCGACCCGACCACCTCCGACTTTCAATTTGTCGAGCGGGCGGATTGGGTCACCTTGGGCGGGTTCAAGTTCAGCTACCACATGGGGATCGACGGCATTTCGTTGTTTTTTATTCTGCTTTCCACCTTGTTGACCTTGGTGTCGATCGTTTCAGCGTGGGAGGCGATCCAAACTCGGGTCAGGGAATTCATGATCGCATTCCTTGTCCTGGAAACCTTGATGGTCGGGATATTTTGCGCACTGGATTTCATCGTTTTCTATATATTCTTTGAAGGCGTGCTGATCCCGATGTTCCTGATCATCGGGATTTGGGGTGCAAGCAACCGGGTCTATGCTGCATTCAAGTTCTTTCTCTACACCTTGCTCGGCTCGGTGCTGATGCTGCTCGCCGTCTTGGCCGTCTATTTTACAACCGGGACGACCGATATCGTCTATGCGCTGAACCACAGCGAGCTCTTCTCCGCCGGTTTGCAGAAATGGCTGTGGCTCGCCTTTTTCGCCTCCTTTGCGATCAAGGTGCCGATGTGGCCGGTGCACACCTGGCTCCCCGATGCGCATGTCGAGGCGCCGACCGCCGGCTCGGTCATTTTGGCGGGCATCCTGCTGAAGCTCGGCGGCTATGGGTTCATCCGGTTCTCGCTGCCGATGTTCCCGCTCGCCTCGCATTACTTCACGCCGCTCATATTCATCCTCAGCGCGATCGCGGTGATCTACACCTCGCTGGTGGCGCTGGCGCAGACCGACATGAAGAAGCTGGTCGCCTATTCGTCGATCGCTCATATGGGCTTTGTCACGATGGGCACCTTTGCGGTGACCAGCGAGGCGGTGCAGGGCGCCGTCATCCAGATGCTGAGCCACGGCCTCGTCTCGGCCGCGCTCTTTCTCTGCGTCGGCGTCCTCTACGACCGGCTGCACACGCACGAGATCGCGCGCTTCGGCGGGCTGGTGCACCGCATGCCGGCCTATGCCTTTGTCTTTATGGCCTTTACCTTGGCGGCGGTCGGGTTGCCCGGCACCAGCGGCTTTATCGGCGAGTTCCTGATCCTCATCGGCACCTTCCGGGTCAGCACGCTCGAATGCACGCTCGCGGCGACCGCCCTGTTTCTCGGCGTTTCCTACATGCTCTACCTCTATCGCCGCGTCATTTTCGGGACGATCACCCGCGCCGATTTGCGCGGCTTTCTCGATCTGAGCCTGCGCGAGAAATTGGTGTTCGCGCCGCTCCTGATATTGGTGCTGTGGATGGGCTTTTATCCGAGCTCGTTTCTGACGCCGATCCAACCTTCGGTCGATCATCTGGTCAAAGAGGTCCACGCCGCCACCGACGCTGCCGGCCTGCGCCGCGCGAGCCTGCCGTGAGCGGTTGTGAGATGAGCCGCGGCAAAACCGCCTTGCGCGGGCTCGTCCCGCGGATCCACGGCTTCGCTTTAGGAGCCCAAAGCCGTGGATGGCCGGGGCAAGTCCGGCCAAGACGAGGGGAACCGGTCGGCTGCTTGAGTTGGGGTGCGTAGGATGCCCGCCCTTGCCGTTCCCTCATTGTCGCCGGCATTGCCCGAGATATTGCTGGCCGTGCTCGCGATGGCGCTGCTGATCGTCGGCGCGTTGCGCGGCGAGGGCTCGACCCGGCTCGTCTCGTGGCTCGCGGTCGCGGTCCTGGTCCTGGTCCTGATCGTCTCGCAATTGGGCGGTGGCGAGCGGCGCCTCGGCTTTTATGGGATGTTCGTCAGCGACGCCTTCGCGCTCTTTATGAAGGCGCTGGTGCTGATCGGATCGGCCACGGCGATCGTCATGGCGATCCGCTACAACGAGGACGAGGCGATCGGCCGCTTCGAGTTTCCGGTCCTGGTGCTGTTGGCGACGACCGGGATGATGGTGATGATCTCGGCCAACGACCTGATCACGCTCTATGTCGGGCTCGAATTGCAGAATTTGGCGCTTTACGTCCTCGCCAGCTTCAACCGCGATTCGGCGCGGTCGAGCGAGGCGGGCCTCAAATATTTTGTGCTCGGCGGCTTGTCGTCCGGCTTTTTGCTGTATGGCATCTCGATGGTCTACGGCTTTTCCGGCACCACCGCCTTCGCCGATCTCGCAAAATTGATGGCGGCGCATCAGCCGATTGCGAGCGGGCTCATTGTCGGGCTTGTCTTTGTCGTCGTCGGTCTCGCCTTCAAGGTGTCGGCGGTGCCGTTCCATATGTGGACGCCCGACGTCTACGAAGGAGCGCCGACCCCGGTCGCCGCCTTTTTTGCGGTCGCCCCCAAGATGGCGGCGCTGGCGCTGTTTATCCGCTTTATGGTGTCGCCGTTTGGGCCGCTGATCCTCGAATGGCGCCAGCTGATCATCTTTTTGTCGATCGCCTCGATGGTGCTGGGGGCGGTCGCCGCCATCGCCCAGCGCAACATCAAGCGGATGATGGCCTACAGCTCGATCGGCCATGTCGGATATGCGCTGATCGGGCTCGCCGTCGGCACCGCGAGCGGCATCCGCGGCGTGCTCGTGTACCTGGCGATCTATCTCGTCATGAACCTCGGCGCCTGGGCGGTGATCTTGTGCATGCGCCGCCGGGGCGAGATGGTCGAGGACATCACCGACCTCTCCGGGCTCGCCCGCACCCAGCCGCCGCTGGCCCTGGCGCTGGCGATCTTTCTCTTTGCCTTGAGCGGGATCCCGCCGACCGCCGGGTTTTTTGCCAAGCTCTACATCTTTCTGGCGGCGATCGACGCCAAGCTGACCGGGCTCGCGGTGATCGGCGTCGTGACCAGCGTCGTCGGCGCGGTCTATTATTTGCGCATCGTCAAGATCATGTATTTCGACGAGGCGGGCGAGGGGTTCGACCGGCCGATCTGCGCCGAGCTGAAGGCGGTGGTGTTTGTCACCGCGGTCGTGACCATGTTCTTTTTTCTGTTGCCGGGGCCGATCGTCGGCGGCGCCGAAGCCGCGGCGGCGGCGCTCTTCACCCGGTGACGCGGTTGGGGCCGAGGCTTCCTGCCGCTTACCGGCTGATCTCGTTCGACACGGTCGGCAGCACCAACGACGAAGCAAAACGCCTCGCCCGCGCCGGCGCCGAGGCAGGCGCCTTGGTTTGGGCGCGGGAGCAGAGCGCCGGCCGCGGCCGGCGTGGCCGCCGCTGGGTCTCGCCGCCCGGCAACCTTTATCTGTCGCTGGTCCTGCGTCCGGCTTGCCCGGCGAGCCGGGCCGCGCAGCTCGGCTTTGTCGCAGCGCTCGCCGTCGGCGACATGCTTTCGACGCTCGACCGGCTTCTCTACAACCGGCTTCTCTACAAATGGCCGAACGACGTGCTGGTCGCGGGCCGCAAGATCGCCGGCATCTTGCTCGAATCGGAAATGGGGAGCAGCGGGGCGTTGGCCTTTCTCGTCGTCGGCGTCGGCGTCAACCTCGCCTCTGCTCCGGAGGATGCCGAGCTGCCGGCGACCTCGGTTGTTGCCGAGACCGGCATCGCCCCCGGCCCGGTGGCGTCGCTCGAAGCCTTTGCCCGACATTTTGAGCACTGGTCGGAGCGCTGGCGCCGCGACGGGTTTGCGCCGGTGCGCTCGGCGTGGCGCGAGCGCGCCATGGGGCTCGGCGAGCCGATCCGGGTGCGGCTCGACAACCTCACGCTCGCCGGACGGCTGATCGATATAGATGACGAAGGCGCGCTGCTGCTGGAGACCGGCGGGGAGCGCCGCCGCATCGCCGCGGGCGAGGTCTTTCCCGCGGCATGAAGGAGCCGACATGCTGCTCGCGATCAACGCCAACAATACCAACACGGTGTTTTCCGTGTGGCAGGGCGATCGCCGCCGCGGCGTCTGGCGGGCCGCCACCGATGCGCGGCGCACCGCCGATGAATACGTCGTATGGCTCGACCATATGCTGGCGCTGGAGGGGCTGGCGCGGCGGGGGATCACCGGAACCATCGTCGCCAGCGTGGTGCCCGAGAGCAATTTCAACCTGCGCCGGCTGTGCCGCCACTATTGCGGCAACGAGCCGCTGATGGTCGGAGAGCCCGGTGTCGTGCTCGGCGCCCGGGCGATCGTCGATCGGCCCGAGGAGGTCGGCGCCGACCGCCTCTGCAACACCGTCGGCGCCCATGATCGGTATGCGAAGCCGCTCGTCGTCGTCGATTTTGGCACCACGACCAATTTCGACGTGGTCGATGCCGACGGCGACTATCGCGGCGGCATCATCGCACCCGGCATCAACCTGTCGAACCAGGCGCTGCACCTCGCTGCCGCAAAGCTGCCGAGCGTGCCGATCCGGCGCCCCGAGCGGGTGATCGGCACGAGCACCGTCGCCTGCATGCAATCGGGCATCTTCTGGGGCTATGTCGGCTTGATCGAAGGGCTCGTCGAGCGCGCCAAGCGCGAGTTCGGGGAGCCGATGGCGGTGGTCGCGACCGGCGGCCTGGCGCCGCTGTTCGATGGCGCAACATCGGTGATCGATATCGTCGATCCCGACCTGACCTTATGGGGGCTCAACCTGATCTACCGGCGAAACCGCGGCCCATGAACGATCCTTTGCCGCCGCCCGCCCTGCGGATGGACGCGGGCGCGCTCTACTTCGTCTCGCTCGGCGGGGCCGGCGAGATCGGCATGAACCTCAACCTCTACGGTGCCGCGGGGGATTGGCTGATCCTCGATTGCGGCGTCACCTTTGGCGACGATTCGCAGGCCGGCGTCGATGTGGTCATGCCCGACCCCGCCTTTATCGTCGAGCGCCGCGACCGGCTCCTCGGCATCGTCGCGACCCACGCGCACGAGGACCATATCGGCGCCATCCCCTATCTGTGGCGGCAATTGCGTTGCCCGGTCTGGGCCACCCCGTTCACCGCGGCCTTGCTGCGGGCAAAGCTCGCCGAGGTCGGGCTCGCCCAGGAGGTCAGGATCAACATCGTGCCGATGTCGAGCCGGTTCTCGATCGGTCCGTTCGACCTCGAGCTGATCACCTTGACCCATTCGATTCCCGAGCCCAACGCGGTCGTGTTGCGCACTGCGGCCGGCACCGTGCTGCACACCGGCGACTGGAAGCTCGACCCCGACCCGCTGGTCGGGCCGACCACGGACGAGGCGGCGCTGCAGCGGCTCGGCGACGAGGGCGTTCTCGCCATGGTCTGCGATTCGACAAATGCGCTGCGTCCCGGCACCTCGGGCTCCGAAGGCGAATTGCGCATTTCGCTGACCGACCTGATCGGCCGCTACGATGCGCGCGTCGCCGTGGCTTGCTTCGCCTCGAACGTGGCGCGCCTCGAAACCATCGCGCACGCCGCCGCCGCGCACGGCCGCGAGGTGGCGTTGGTCGGCCGCTCGCTGCGGCGGATCGACAAGGCGGCGCGCGAGACCGGCTATCTCGCCGATGTGCCGCAGTTCCTGACCGAGGAGGAAGCCGGCTATATCCCGCGCGACCGGATCCTGCTGATCTGCACCGGCAGCCAGGGCGAGCCGCGTGCGGCGCTCGCCCGGATCGCGCGCGGCGACCATCCGCACGTCGTGCTCGAAGAAGGCGACGCGGTGATCTTCTCGTCGCGGATCATTCCCGGCAACGAAAAGCCGATCGGGCGGCTGCACAACGCGCTCGCCCGGATGCGGATCGAAATCGTCACCGAGACCGACCATTTCGTGCACGTTTCCGGCCATCCGGCGCGCGACGAGCTGCTGCACATGTACCAGCTCGTCCGGCCGCGCATCGCCATCCCGGTCCACGGCGAAGCCCGCCACATGATCGCGCATGCGCGTCTCGCCGCCGATTGCCAGGTGCCGCAGGCGCTCGTCATCGAAAACGGCGACCTGGTGCGGATCGGCGCGGGGAAGGCGGCGATCGTCGACGAGGTGCCGGTCGGGCGGCTCGCCAGCGACGGCAAGAGCCTGCTGCCGATCGGCGGCGAGGCGCTGCGCCAGCGCCAGCGCGTGACCTTCAACGGAAGCGCGGTTGCGACGGTGGTGCTCGACCGCAACGGCGGCCTTGCCGCTCCCCCCACGGTCAGCGCGATCGGCCTCGTCGAAAGCGCGGCGGCGGCGGCCGCAGCACCCCATCTGCGCAATGCGGTGGAGCGGGCGATCGACGAGCTGCCTTCCGCCCGGCGCCGCGATGACGACGCGGTCCGCGACGCCGTGCGCCGGGCGTTGCGCCGGGTGTTCAACGAGCGCTTTGGCAAGCGTCCGTTGACCGAAATTCACCTGGTCCGGATTTGAGGCGGGAGGCGATGATCGGAAGGCTCAACCATGTCGCCATCGTCGTCCCCGATCTCCAGGCCGCCAGCGCGCTTTACCGCAGCGCGCTCGGCGCCCGCGTCTCGGGGCCGCACGCCCTGCCGGCGCACGGCGTCTCGGTCGCCTTTGTCGAATTGCCCAACACCAGGATCGAGCTGATCGAGCCGCTCGGCGACGCATCGCCGGTCTCCAGCTTTCTCAAACGCAACGCCGCCGGCGGGATGCATCACCTGTGCTACGAGGTCGATGACATCATCGCTGCGCGTGACCGGCTCCTGGCGGCGGGAGCCCGGGTCTTGGGCGATGGCGAGCCGCGGACCGGCGCCCACGGCAAGCCGGTATTGTTTTTGCACCCGAAGGATTTCTGCGGCACCTTGATCGAGCTCGAACAGGTATGAAGGCGCCGGGACAGGGTTTTCGATGGGCTGGGTTACCGCCGTCATTCTCTATTGGATCATCTGGTGGGTGACGTTGTTCGCCGTGCTGCCGCTTTGGGTCAAGCCGTCCGAGCCGGACGATCCGGGTTTTTCCGTGGGCGCGCCGCAGCATCCCAGGCTCGTCCGCAAGGCGCTCGTCACGACCCTCGCCGCCACCGTCGTCTGGCTGGTGATCTACGCCTTGATCCGCTCGCCTTGGCTCAGCTTTCGCGGGTCCTGAGATGGCCGCCGCCTATTGCCGGATCGCGCCCGGCCATCCGCTGCACGGCCCCTACCACGACCGCGAATACGGGTTTCCATCGGCCGAGGAGAACGTGCTCTTCGAGCGGCTGATGCTCGAAATCAACCAGGCCGGCCTCTCCTGGCTGACCATTCTGCAAAAGCGCGCATCGTTTCGCGCCGCCTTCGCCGGTTTCGACGTCGATCGTGTCGCCGCCTTCGGTCCGGCCGATAAAGACCGCCTGCTTGCCGATTCGGGGATTATCCGAAACCGGCTCAAGATCGACGCCGCCATCGAAAATGCGCAGCGAATTCAAGCCCTGCGCGGGTCCCACGGGTCGTTCGCAGCGTGGCTCGACACCCATCACCCGCAGCCGGCCGAAGAATGGGCGCGATTGTTCCGGCGGACCTTCCGGTTTACCGGCGGCCAGATCGTCGGCGAGTTTCTGATGAGCCTCGGCTATTTGCCGGGCGCGCACGAGCCCGATTGCCCAGTCTTCGCCCGCATTCTCGAAGCTTCGCCGCCTTGGGCGCGCGAGCAGGTTTGACCGGGCCTGCCTTTGTTGGTACCAGATGTCGGTACTGGTGAGGTCGAGCGGATGTCGTTGCGCCAAAGATACCTCAATATTCTGACCGGGATTATCCCGGCCGGCCTGGTCGGGGCGTCGCTGCTGCTCGGCTCGGCCACCCCTGTCGCGGCCAATCAAGAGACGGCGGGCGGGTCTGCCGCCGCGGCACGCGTTTCCGAGCGGCTCGCCGCGATCCGCGAGGCGGTCTCCGATGTTGCCGGACCCGCGGCCAAGGCCGAGCCTCAGCTCGCCTGGTGGGGGAATGGCGGTTGGCGCAACGGCGGCGTCAGGTGGCGCAATGGCGGGTCTTGGCGCAATGGCGGCTGGGGCAATGGCTGGCGCAACGGCGGCTGGCACAACGGCTGGAATAATTTCTGGCGCAACTGGTGAGCAGCCGTGGTTTGACTTCGGTAGCCCTTGTTGTTATAGATTAACGGCGTGCAGATCGTGCGGCGGGCGATCCGGCCACACGCTCCAAGTTGAGCCTGTTGGCGTGGACGCCCGATACTCGATGAGGTAAGTGCGATGACGCTGCGGCAGAAGTATCTGAAGATCCTGGCGTCGATAGTTCCGGCGGGGGCGGTCGGGATTTCGCTGCTGCTCGGCTCGACCGCGCCGGGTGCCGCAAGCCAGGGGCCGACAGGGCCGCAGCCGCGCGCCGCCGATCAGGACCGGGTGTCCGAGCGGCTTGCCGCCATTCGCGACGCGGTCTCGACCGTCGCCGGCGACGCCGTGAAACAGGACGACAACAACATGCGCTTCGCCTGGTGGCGCAATTGGGGCTGGGGCGGCGGGGGACGGGCATGGGGCGGCTGGGGCTGGCCGAACTGGAACAACTGGCGCAATTGGAACAATTGGAACAATTGGTGGCGGAACTGGTGAGCGGGTGACCGCAGCCGCGCCGGTTGCGAGGGTGGCTGTGCCCAAAATCGACCTCTTGGTCGTGCAGCCGACGCCGTTCTGCAACATCGCTTGCAAATATTGCTATCTGCCGGACCGCAGCTCGAAAGCGGTAGTATCGCCGCAGACCTTGCACAATCTGTTTTCCCAGGTGTTTGCCTCGGGATGGCTCGGCGAGGGCCTGTCGGTCGTGTGGCACGCCGGCGAGCCGATGGTCCTCCCGATCGCCTTTTACCGCGATGCGTTTGCCGCAATCGAGCGGCTGCGACCGCCCGAGATCGCGGTGGGGCATTCGTTTCAGACCAACGGGACGCTGATCGACGATGCCTGGTGCGGGTTTTTTGCCGAGGCGCAGATCAATCTCGGGGTCAGCATCGACGGCCCGCAACACCTGCACGATCGCGCCCGGGTGACACGTTCGGGCCGCGGGACCTTCGACCGGACGATCGCCGGCATCCGCCTGTTGCGGCGCCACGGAATCCCGTTTCACGTGATCTCGGTGCTGTCGGCGCAGAGCATGGCCGTACCGCGCGAAATGTTCGATTTCTACGCCGCCGAAGGGATCGAGCAGGTTTGCTTCAACCTCGAGGAATCCGAGGGCGATCACGTTTCGCAATCCTTTGGCGAGGCCGAGATCGACCGCGCCTATTACCGCTTTCTCGACGAATTCTGGCGGCTGTCGGCGGCGGCGCCCGGCAAGATCCTCTTTCTGCGCGAAATCGAGCATGCGCTGCAGCAGGTGATCCGGCCCAAGGAAGCCCGGTTCTTTAACCAGCTGGTCGAGCCGTTTGCGATCACCAGCATGGATTGGGCCGGCAACCTATCGACGTTTTCGCCCGAGCTGCTCGGGTTGAAAAACCCCGACTACCAGGATTTCGTGCTCGGCAACATCAATCGGGATGCGCTCACCGATCTGCCGCAGCGGCCGAATTTCAAGAAAATGCTCGCCGACATTCAGAAGGGCGTCGCGATGTGCCGCGACAGCTGCGAATATTTCAGCGTGTGCGGCGGCGGCGAGCCGGTCAACAAGCTGTTTGAAAACGGCAGCTTTGCCAGCACCGAGACAACCTATTGCCGGCTGGCCAAGATGCGGGCGACCGATCTCGTGCTCGATGCCCTCGAACGTGTGCCGCCGGGTGGCTTTGCCGGCGCAACGCCGGGTCGGGCGGAAGGGCAGGGCGCGGCACCGGCCGAGAGCGCGGCGCTATCCGGATGACATCGTCGGATCGGAGGACAGGATGAACAAGACATTCCGCTGGCTGGGCGTGCTCGCCCTAGCCGTCGCGATAGAGGGTGGGGCGGCCGCTGCTGCCAGGGCCCAGACCGCGACCGGCACCGAGCCGACGGCGAATGCGAGTGGACCGGGTCAAGGCTATGCGGTCGGGGCTGTAAATCCGGCCGGGGACCAGTCGACCTCGCCGCAGGAATCGCCAGCGACCGAGCTGCCGGTGCTCTATGTGACCAGCCTCGAAATTGTACGCACCCAAACCCAGCCACCGCTCGATATCGTCCGCGTGACCGGGCTGACGGGGTCGCAGGGGTGGAGCTCGCCGCAGCTCGTCCCGACCTTTGTCGGCAAGCCGCTCGACGGGATTCTCGATCTTCAGTTCATCGCGACAATGCCCGACCAAACTCAGCCGGCGACCGGATTTGTTCCGATCGGCGCCGTCTTCACCCTCGAGGAGGCCCATCAGTTCAAGGGGGTGCGGGTTCGTGCCTCGGAGAACGCGATCGAGGTCGACCAGATCCCCGGGAGCGCCCAAGCCAGCGTCAAAGTCGACGACTGCAAAGACTGCCTCGGCAAGAAATTTGCTGAAAAAGGCAAGGCCCAGGCGGGAGCGTCGGGGACCGTCCGGCAAGAGGATCTGCCGAAAGTGCTGCGTTGGATCGGCCCCGATCGCGGCATTCGCGGCATCACCCATAATCCGAACCGGCTCAATTTGATCCTGAGCTCCGACAACACCATCATCGCCGCCTATTGGGAGTGAGGCTGGGAGCGGCGCCTGGCTTGACCGGCAGCCGGAAGAGGTTGCTCCCGGCGCTGGCGCTGGTTCTCGGCGGGGTTGGCCCCGCGGTTTCGGCCGGCGCCTTGCCGGGTCGTGCCGGGCCGGCGCTCGATCGCGTCGCTGTTGCGGTGGACGGTGTCGAATCGAGCCACGGCGCCGATCCGCGGATGTGGCGCGCCGAGCTCGATGCGCCGCAGGGACCGATGCAGGTTTCCGCCGCTGCCGCTGTCGATGCCGGCGGTGGCGATCGCTTTGACGAGGCCGCCAACCGAACGCTCGGCCGCGCCTATCTGGCGCGACTCTACCGGCGCTACGGCAGCTGGCCCGACGCGGTCACGGCCTACAATTGGGGCCCCGGGCATATGGACGATTGGATCGATGGCGGCCGCCGCGCGGACGCAATGCCGGCCGTGGTGGCGCTCTATCGGTTTCGCGTGCTGGCCAGCGCCGAAGGGAATCCGGCTGCTGCCCGCATGCCCCGGCTCGGCATCGTCCATCCGCAGCCGCACCGGACGCTCGCCGACCGCCGCCACCCCGGCGCCGCCAGCCTTGCCGTCGAGCGCCTTTACGGCGAAATCATGCGCGTAACCGGCACCACCCTGGATCGCTAAGGGAGATATCGGTGGTCGCGGTTGTCGAGGAGAGAGGGGAGGCCGGCAGCGCCCGATACATCGAATTCACAGTTCTGCGCAGCCCGACCAAGCCGGATCGCGTCCTCGGCGTCTGGCGCTTTCTCGGCGCGGCCTCGGTCGTGATTGCCGAAAGCAAGCCCGACAGCCCGGTCGAGATCGAGCTCCGCCACGTCGTCGACTGCGCCGACCTGCACGGCATCCCGTTCGTCTGGGTCAACGATCCCGACGAGCTGTTCCCTTATTACAACCGCCGATAGCGTATCTCAGACTTGTGCTTTCTATGCGATGGCGGCGTGGCCCATTCCGGCGATGGCGCTCCGCAGCAATGCCTTGCGTGCCTGCCATTGCTCGGTGGTTTCGAGCGTTTCGAGATATTGGACATCGCCGCCGGCAAGGAGCGCGACCGGAACGCCGTCACGGTAAAGCACACGGTTGCCGGAGAGCGCCGCGAGCCGCGGGCCGGGAGTGAGGATGCCGACAAGGTTGAGCGGGTCGGCTCCCGAAACCGAAATCCAGGCTCCGTCTCCGGGTTTGCGCCTTATCTCGCGCAACATGCCGATCGCTTCGGGAAGGGCGAATTGCTCGCCGGCAAAGCCAGCGACAAAGCGGCCGCCGCGGATGTCGCCGCGCGCTTCGAGCCTGCGGCAGACACGCAGCATATCCCGCCACGGCGGCAGCCATGCGGCCTCGCGCTCGATCAGCCGGCGGAACACCACCCCATAGCGGCGCAGCAGGATGTGGACGATATGCTCGAGCGGTTCGGACGGTGTGCCGCCTGGCGCTGGCCGGGGACGGCGCGCGAGCGCCCAGCGTCCGGCAACGGCCATCGCAAACGCCGGCCCGCGCTGTCGCCGATGGCCGGCACGGCGGCGATCCGAAGGCATCAGCAACGCGCGCAGCCCGCTGAAGCTGTCGGAAGTGACGAGGCCGAGCGCCACCAGCTCGGCCAATGCCTCTTCGAGCTGGGGGCGCAGCAAGCCGGTATCCTGCACCAGCTCGTCAAAAAACGACGCCCCGTGCTCGCGGATCGACGCGACCACCTTTTCAGCCATGACGCTCACCCGGGCTGCTTCGACCGGTGGAGACACAGCCGCCCAAAGCGGGGCGTGCCGCCGGTTGATGAGGGTTATCGGCGTGGTGCGGACCGGTCCCGCGTTCCGGTCGAGGCCGTTTGTCTTTGGGCGCAACCGAACCCAGGCGATCCGGCCGGCGAGGCACAGATCATCCAGCCAAGCGGGCTCGTAATCCTCAATTCGCGCCGGTAGAATTTCGGTTTCCCAGCCGCCGGCCGCGGCCTCGAACCCTTCGAGCTGGCCGACGACCATTTCGAGCGCTTCCGGCCCTTGCATGCGGGCATCGGCCGCCACCCGCTGCCATCGGAACAGAAAGCGCAAGAAATCGCGCGCCGCGACCGGCTCGATCTCCGAGCGCAGCCGCTTGATCGTATAGCGGTGAATGCGGGCAAGGAGGCGCCGCTCGCACCATTCGTCAACTTCGATGCCTGCCGTAAAACGGCCGCGCAGCACGAACCCCTCGGTTTCGAGCGCCAACAGCGCCGGCTCGATGTCATGCGGTGCGAGCCCAAGCGGTGCCGCCAGCGCCTCTTCGGTCACCGGGCCCAGGCCTTCGAGCCGGCCGCGGACGATTTCGATCAGCGCCGCGCTATCCGGCGGCCACAGCGCGCGATTTTCGGCCGCGATCCAGACCGTCGCTGCCAATGCGTCCAAGCAAACCGCACGCCGATCTCGCGCAAGCTCCGCGAGCCACTGCGCCCAGCCGGACCGGGCCCGCGCCTCATCCTCGGCAAGAAAGCCGAGCCACATCAGCGCATCGTGCAATTCGTCGGCGTTGACCGGGTCGGGCCAGGCTTCGGCGCGGACGAGAGCGATCGCTTCCGGGTCGAGCCGGCCCAGCTCGGAAGCAGCCTCGGGCGAGAGCCAGCGCCGTGCCATGACCGCCTGGGTGCGGCGCTCCTCCAGCGGCGCGTCGTCGAGAAAGGCGTAGGGCCGCGCCGACAATACTTCGAGAGCGAGCGGCGACGGCTCGGCGAGATCGCGGGCGGCGACGCGGACCTCACCCGATTGCAGCCGTGCCAGCAGCGTTTCGAGGCCGGCCAGGTCCATCGCCTCGCCGAGGCAATCGGCGATCGTCTGGCGCACCAGCGGGTGGTCGGGAATTTCGCGCGCCCCCGCCAGGTTTTCGGCGCAAGCCACCTGGTCGGGGAAGATCGCGGCGAGCAAATCCTCGGCTTCCATCCGCGCCAAGGGCGGCGGCACCTTGCGGCCGCCGCGGAACCGCGGCAAGGCGAGCGCGACGCCGCCGACCCAGCGCCAGCGGGTTGTGAACATCGGCGCGTCGAGCAAGGCCTGGATCAGGAGCGGCCGGATTGTCGCCGGGTGCAGGTAGTGCGCGACCGTGGGAAGCTCGAAGCTGTGCGCGGTGGTCAGAGACAGAATGATGTTGTCCTCGGTCGCCGCCGCCTGCAGCTCGAAATTGAACTTGGTGCAAAAACGCTTGCGCAGCGCCAGCCCCCAGGCGCGGTTGAGGCGGCTGCCATAGGGCGCGTGGATGACCAATTGCATGCCGCCGACCGCATCGAAAAATCGCTCGAAAACAATCGTCTCGCGGGTCGGCAGGGTGCCGAGCGCCAGATAGGCCGAGGCCAGGTATTCGACGAGCTGGATTGCCGCCGGCTCGGCGATGCCGGGCTCTGCGATCAGCCAGCGAATCGCCGACCCGCCGGTCGAATCCACTGCCAAATGCTCGGCGATTGCGCCGCGCAGGCGCGAGACCGACAGCGACAGCTCGTCGGTGCGCCCGGGCGCTTCGCCGAGCCAGAACGGGATCGTCGGCGGCATGCCGTGCGCATCCTCGACACGCACAGTGGCCCGCTCGGTGCGCAGGATGCGATAAGCGTTGTTGCCGAGCTGAAAGACGTCGCCGGCCATGCTCTCGACCGCGAAATCCTCGTTGACCGTGCCGATGACCTGGTTTTCCGGTTCGAGCAAGACCTGATAGTCGGCGGTGTCGGGGATCGTGCCGCCGCTCGTCAGCGCGGTCAGCCGCGCGCCGCGCCGGCCGCGCAGCAGATGGTTGATCCGGTCGTGATGAACCAGCGCGCCGCGCCGGCCGCGCCGTGTGGTGAACCCCTCGGCCAGCATCGCCACAACCGTGTCGAAATCCTCGCGGGCCAGCTGCCGGTAGTGCCAGGCGCGGCGGAAGAGCGCGTAAAGCTTGTCTTCCTGCCACTCTTGGGCGGCGACTTCGGCGGTGATCTGCTGCGCCAGCACGTCGAGCGGCTGCTCGGGGACGACGAGCCCATCGAGCTCGCCTCGTCGCACGCTGTCGAGCAGGGCCGCGCATTCGACCAGATCGTCGCGCGACAACGGGAAGAGGCGCCCCTTCGGCGTGCCTGCGACCGCGTGGCCGGAGCGCCCGACACGTTGCAGGAAGGCCGCGATCGAGCGCGGCGAGCCAAGCTGGCAGACCAGATCCACGTCGCCGATGTCGATGCCGAGCTCGAGCGAAGCGGTGGCGACCAAAGCGCTGAGCCGTCCTTCCTTCAACCGCTGCTCGGCGTCGAAACGCTGCTCCTTCGCGAGGCTGCCGTGATGCGCGGTGACCCGGTCCTCGCCCACCCGTTCCGACAGCTGGCGGGTCACCCGCTCGGCCATGCGGCGGGTATTGGTAAAGATCAGCGTCGTGCGATGGCTGGCGATCAGCTCGGCGAGGCGGTCGTAAGCTTCCTTCCACACCTCGCCCGACATGACCGCCTCGAGCGGCGAGGCCGGCACCTCGAGCGCGAGCTCGCGCGCCCGCACATGGCCGGTGTCGATGATCCGGCATGCGGCGGTAGGGCCGACCAGAAAGCGCGCGACCGCCTCGACCGGCTTTTGCGTCGCCGACAGTCCAATTCGCAGCAGCCGGCCGCCGCACAACGCCGCCAGCCGCTCCAGCGACAATGCGAGATGAGCGCCGCGCTTGTTCGGCGCCAGGGTGTGGATTTCATCGACGATGACAGTCCGCGTGGTTTTCAGCATCGCGCGGCCCGATTCCGAGCCGAGCAGGATGTAAAGCGATTCGGGCGTGGTGACGACGATGTGCGGCGGGCGGCGGTGCATCCGCGCGCGCTCGCCGGGTGCCGTGTCGCCGGTGCGCACCCAGGCGCGGATGTCGAGCGCGGGCAGCCCCTGGGCCGCCAGCACCGCGCGGATGCCGGCGAGCGGCGCCTCCAGATTGCGCTTTATATCGTTCGAGAGCGCCTTCAACGGCGAGACGTAGACGATCTGGGTCTCGTCCGTGAGGCCCTCGGCGAGCCCCTGCCGCACCAGCCCGTCGATCGCCGCGAGAAACGCGGCCAACGTCTTGCCCGAGCCGGTCGGCGCCGCGATCAGCACATTCTCCCCGGCCCGGATCGCCGGCCACGCCCCGGCCTGCGCCGCCGTCGGCGCGGCAAAGCGCTCGCTAAACCACGCCGCGACCGCCGGATGAAACAATTCTTTGGGCTGCCGTCCCCCACCGGATTCGAGACGGCATTGCCGCCGTGGAAGGATCGCCCTCTGGAGCGTCTTTTCATCTGCGGACATGGGATGCCGATTACCCTGTCGTGTGTAAACCTTGATGCCGCGTGAGGGCGATCAGCGCATGGAAATATACGATTTTATATAAGAACGATATAGGAACCTTGTATCCCCGCTCCATCGGCGATCCGAAGCGATGTTCAAAAACCAGCTCGCGCCGATCGCCAAAGAGGTGCCGGTCATCCTCGGCGAGCGCTTTTGCAACTCCGGCGCACTCCTCGGTCGCCTTGCTGATCGGCAGCTGCGCCGGCCGCTCGGGGTCGATGCGGCAATAGAGCAGGTGCTCCCGGCTGCGCGCCTGCATCCGGCTGGCAACCTCGATCGCCTCGTCCCGGCTGAGCAAATGAGCGAGTTGGAGGGTCACCGTCCAATTACGCTCGGCGCCGGCTTTCAACCGCGGGGAGGAACACACGATCGCCGCTGCGGTCCTCTGCAGTTGGGTTGGTAGGCCGTTCGCGGTGAGGCAACGGCCTTCGACCGTGGGGGCAAAGAGCGGCTGTTGCGCTTGGGCGGCGCCGGCAAGCGCCAGGGCGACGGCTCCGGCGGCCACTGTGGTTTTGAGCGATTTCATTGAGATTCTCCGGGGGTCGAGACTGCCCAGGTGGGCGGGATGGCTTTCGCGATGCTTAAAAGTTGGAGCCCGCCGGACCGCGCCGCTTGATAATCGCAGCCAAAATTTTGATTAAAAGGACTGGCCGCTATCGGGATGTGCAGTCGGAGCGATGAGCGAGGAGCCGCGCAGCATATAGCCGCGCCCCCACACGGTCTCGATGCCGTGGTTATTCCCGGTCGCTTCGGCGAGCTTTTTGCGTATTTTGCAGACAAAGACATCGATGATCTTCATTTCCGGCTCTTTGCCATCGGGATAGAGATGCTTGAGAAACATCTCCTTCGTTACCGCGGTGCCCTTGTGCAGGTTCAGCAGCTCGAGGATGCGGTATTCCTTACCGGTCAGATGCACTGCCTTTTCGACTCCGGCAAAGCCGGTATCGACATCGGAAAGAAGCTTTTCGTTGCCGATTGCTGGTTCCAGCTGGCGGCTGAGGTTGCTCGCGAGCGCGCCCATAGGTCCCTCCATCTTGAATGGTTGCAGATCACGCCGGGACGGAGCGCCGTTGCTCCGCGTGGTTGGCGCTCGGCTCGGCTGCACTGGTCGAGCAGACCGGCCCGGCGGCTGCCCAGAGATGGTTAATCAATCACCGGAGCACTTGATAATTCCGGCCAGATTCTTGATAACTACGGCGGGAGGGCCCGGCCGTGCGGCATGCCTCCGAGGACAATGTTCTACCCAACCTGCTGCTGTGGACGCGGGGGACAGCTGCCCGCGAAACCTTGGCTTACCTCGACCGGGCTGGGGCGGGCGCCGAGCCGCTGCTGGCGAAAGCCGGCCTCTCGCGCGAGCAGCTGTTGCACGAGAGCGGCGCGGTGTCTGCCGCCTCCCAGTATCGATTTCTCGAGCTTGCGGCGACCCAGATAGACGAGCCGCTCCTCGGGCTCCGCCTCGCCGCCGAAATGGATCTGCGGAGCGCCGGCATCCTGTTCTACCTGGCGGCCTCGTCGGCGTCGGTCGAGCAGGCGCTTGCCCAGATCGTGCGGTTTGCGGCAACGACAAACGAGGATGTTCGCCCGGAGCTCGCGACGCATCTGGGCGACCCCGTCCTGATCACGCGCCATGTGCTCGCTGCCGACGAGTTGCACCAACAGTTTTCGGAGTTTCTTGCATTGGCGGTCGTCAGGGTGCTCCGCCGGCTCACAAACCGCGACGTCGTCCCCTTGCGAACGACCTTTGCGCACGCCCGGATTTCGGGGCTGAGAGAGGTTCATCGCATCCTCAGGTGCCCGGTCGAATTTTCTCAGCCGCTCGACAGCTGTGTGCTGCCGCAACGCGTCATGGAGCTCCCGATAGTTTCCCACGACAGCCACCTGCTGCACATTCTGGAAACGCATGCCGAGCAGCTGCTGGCGGAGCGGCATGCGGCCAATGAGTTGCGCGGTGTGGTCGAAAGCCACCTCGCCCGGGCGCTGCCGAGCGGCAGGGTGCGGGCGGCGGAGGTCGCCAGGCAGCTCGGCATGAGCGCGCGGTCGTTCGGCCGCCAGCTCGCCCGGGAAGGCACGAGCTTTGGCGAAATTCTCAGCCGAGTGCGCAACCGTCTCGCCCTGCGCTATCTCGAAGACGACCGCAACTCGCTGAAGCAGATCGCCTGGCTGCTCGGCTACTCGGAGCTTTCCGCGTTCAATCACGCCTTCAAGCGATGGTTTGGGACCTCGCCCCGCCTGGCACGAAATCGGTCAGGCTCAGCTGGAGCGGCCTAGCGAAAGCTCTCCGCACATACCCGATTGGCGGCGGCTGGCGGCTGCGATAAGGCCACCGCCGTTAGTCGGCACCTCGACTGGCCAGTCGAGCCGTGAGCGGGTCGGGGTCCGATTAGGAGCCGGAAGTGAGATTTGGCGTTCGTCGGCGGCACCCGGCGGCTGACCCAGAATCCAGTTGGCGGTCAGAAAGCCGGCGCAGGCGACCTCGGTAGGGGGGCGAGTGTAGCAGCGCGGCGAGCGCGCGGTCGTGCTCGGCCCGGATCGCCGGCCACGCCTCCGCCCGCGCCTCGGTCGGCGCCGCAAAGCTCTCCTCGAACCACGCCGCGACCGCGGGATGAAACAGCGCCGTCGACTGGCGTTCCCTATCGAATTCAGGCCGGTGTTGCTGGTTCATCTTGCCGCCTTCGGGCATCGACGCGTGGTGGATATGTGATCGAGCACGCGAACAACCAGAGGAGCCGAGGGCTCGCAGAAATCGGGATAGAGCGGCAAGACCGTCCGCGGCAAGGACACCGGCTTGCACGAAAACCTCGGCATCGCGCAGATTTTCGACTGGGGACGGCGGCTCCCCGGAGGTATCGGCTGCACATGTCCTTGAACCGCCAAATAGCCGGCGCGGCGCTGGCAATCCTCGTAGCGACATCGGCGCAGGCTGCGAGCAATCTGATCACGACCGTCGCCGGCACCGGGCAATCGGGTTTCGCGGGGGATGGCGGGCCAGCGACCAAGGCGCGGCTGTCGTTTCCGATCCGGGCGGTTGCAGCGCCCGACGGCGGCATCCTGATCGCCGACGAGGCCAACGACGTGGCGCGCGAGGTGCATCCGGACGGCAGCATCACCACGGTCGCGGGCGTCGCCGGCACGGGCGGTTTCGGCGGCGACGGCGGACCGGCCACCAAAGCGCGCCTGAACGGGCCGACGGGGGTGAGCCCGCTTCCGGACGGAGGCTTTCTGATCGCCGACCGCTCGAACAACCGGGTCCGACGGGTTTCGGCAAGCGGCATCATCACGACCGTCGCCGGATCGGGAAGGATCTGCCCGAACCCGGTCTCGGCGTGCGGCGACGGCGGTCGCGCCATCGCGGCGCTGCTGAACGCGCCCAACCGTGCGGTGCCGATGCCCGGCGGCGGCTTTCTGATAACCGAGGACCGGGGCAACAAGGTGCGCATGGTCTCGGCGAGCGGGATCATCACGCGGGTCGCCGGCACCGGCATGGCCTGCACCGTTCCAACGGCCGCGTGCGGTGACGGCGGTGCCGCCACCGCAGCGCGCCTGAACGCGCCGAACGGCATCGACCTCGTCCCCGGCGGCGGCTTTGTCATCAGCGATTCGAACGACAACCGCGTACGGATCGTGTCGGCGAAGGGTGCAATCTCGACGATCGCCGGAAACGGGATTGCCGGCAGCTTTGGCAATGGGATTTCCGCGAGGCTTGCAAACCTCAACGGACCGAGCAGCGTCGCGGTGGCACCGAACGGCGGCATCGTGATCGCCGACACCTTCAGTCACCTCGTTCGGATCGTGAGCGGGGGCGTCATTCGCACCTTGGCGGGAACCGCGGACACGCCCTGCCCGATCTCGACCGGCAAGTGCGGCGACGGTGGTCCGGCGGGAGCGGCCAAGCTCAACAACCCTTACGACGTCAGCGTCACACCCGACGGCATGGTGCTGGTGGCCGACCATCTCGATCAACGCATCCGGCGCGTCGCCGCGTTTCTCGGCGGGTCGCCGACTTTGTCGGTGCAAAATCACCGGCTCGTCAACGGGGCCGGGCAGGAAGTGCAGCTGCGCGGCGTCAACCGCGCCATTTTCGAAAGCCGCTGCACTTACGACACCACCGGCGTCGCCGATGGACCGGCCGACCAGGCATCGGTGGACGCGATGCTCGCCTGGAAGATCGACGTCGTGCGGGTCACGCTCAACGAGGATTGTTGGCTCGGGATCAACGGGCTTCCGCTCGGCGGCAACGCCACGGCGTACCGTGCGGCGGTGGTCGCCTATGTCGGCGTGCTGCGCCGCAACGGCCTTTATGTGGTGCTCGACCCGGAGGTCTCGGCCCCCGGCACACATCAAGCGACCCAGATCGATTACATGCCGGACAACGACCACATGCCGGCGTTTTGGCGCTCGGTTGCCGCAAGCTTCAAGAGCGACCACGGGATCGTCTTCGATCCGATCACCGAGGTCGGCATGGCATCCTGGAACAATCCGCACCCGAGCCCGCCCGGCCAGTGGAATTGCTGGTTGAACGGGTGCGCGCTCGAACTCGGTGTACGGGGGCCGGTTTCGCGCGGCAGGTCTGCAGGCGCTCGTGACGGCAATTCGATCGCAAGAGGCGACCCAGCCGATCCTGCTCGGCGGGCTCGACTTCAACGCCGATCTCAGCCAGCTGCTCAGCCATCTGCCGAGCGATCCGGAACATCAGCTGGTCGCGTCCGCACATATTTATGATTTCGCCGAGGGCAGCGGTGTCGATGCAATGTTCAAAAACCAGCTCGCGCCGATCGCCAAAGAGGTGCCGGTGATCCTCGGCGAGCTCGGCGAGCGCTTTTGCGATTCCGGCACCGCCGCCTACACCAAGCACGTCCTCTCGCTCGTCAACGGCCAAGCAACCGCCGGGACTTTGGTCGGCGTCATCGGCTGGACCTGGAACGCGAGGACCAAGGCGTCGAGCGGCTGGCGCTGCCCGACCGGCCCAAATGGCGAAGGCGGCCCGATCCTGATCCGCAACTACACCGGCACGCCAACCGTAATGGGCGGAGCCCTGCGCAGCTGGATCCAATCGCGTGGCGGGAGTCCCTGAGACCGTTGGAATGATTGGCGTCCCCTACCGGATTCGAACCGGTGTTGCCGCCGTGAGAGGGCGGTGTCCTGGGCCTCTAGACGAAGGGGACGAGGCATCTGCCGTTACATAGCCGCTGCGCCCGCAAGGGGCAAGCGCGGCCGCAGGCGGGGCTACTCGCGGAAATTCAGGTATTGCAGCGGCTGCTCGATCTTGAGGCCGCGCACGGCGGCGATCGCGTTCTGCAAATCGTCGCGCTGCTTGCCGGCGATGCGCAACTCGTCGCCCTGGATCGAAACTTGCACCTTGAGCTTTTTGTCCTTGATCTCGCGGATCAGCCGGCGGGCGAGATCGGCGTCAACCCCTTGGCGCAAGACCACCGTTTGCCGCACCGCGTTGCCGGACGCTTTTTCCGGCGGCTTGTAGTCGAGGGCGCCGGGCTCGACCTTGCGTCGGGTCAGGTGCACCTTCAGAAGCTCGTGCATCTGTTTCAGCTTGAGCTCGTCGTCGGCGAGGACGGCGAGGATCCCTTCCTTTCGTTCGATCGAGCATTTGCTGGCTTTGAAATCGAACCGGGTGCCGATTTCGCGCATCATTCCGGCGATCGCGTTGTCGACTTCGGCGAGATCGATCCGCGAGACGATGTCAAAGCTCGGCACCACCGACCTCCTGTGCGGGTGGTTTTGTCATGACCCTGCGATATAATGCGGCCGGGCTTTCGATTCAGCCGGAATCGTGATTCAGTCGAAATCGTGTGGGCCGCGCGCGAAAACCAGGCGTCCCATGACCGATGCCATGTAATCGCGAATGCGTCGGTAGGCGGTGTCGCAAGGAAGTCGTTGCGCCGGCGCGATCGTTGCCTCCCCGGTATCTTGGGCGCTCCCCCAAGCGGCGATTGCCGTGCGCAGCGCGGTATCGGCGAGGATGAAATCGACGACCTGGTTTTGCGTGCCAAGGGTCGGCGCGCCGTTTTCGCTGCTCAGCTCGCGATAGAGCTCGGTCGTATAGGCGAGCGCCTTGCGGACGAGCGAGGCGTCTGCGGTGATTATGGCCATCAGACGACAAACGCGGATGCGCCGTCGTGGTTCTCGTCAGTGGGAGCGGAACGCGCGCGCCGCCGTGGCGATGCCTTGCTCTGCATCGACCGCCGGCTCCCAACCGAGCAGCTCGCGTGTCGCCCGGTCATCGACTTGCAGCGACAGAGTGAGCCGGGAGAAAAGGGGGCCCAGCAGAGGGAGCGCGTGCAATGCACCGTGCACCGGCGCCGGCAACGGGTAGAGCCGTGATCGGCAGCCGAGCCCCGCGGCCAATGCCGCGAGCAGCTGCGGGGTCGAGAAATCGACATTGTCGCGAGCCAGCAGCACCTGGCCGGCGGCGGCGGGGTGAAAGCAGGCGAGCGCGGTCAGCGCGACCAGATTGTCGAGCGCGATCAGGCTGCGCCGGTTGTCGATCCCGGCAAATGGCAGCGGGACGCCGCTGGCGACGAGCCGGATCAGCGCATGCAGATTGCCTTTGACGCCAGGTCCATAAACGAGGGGCGGGCGCAAAATGACCAATTCGAGGCCCGTGGCGTTCGCCGCCGCGGCGAGCGCCGGCTCGATCGCGAGCTTTGCCCGGCCATAGGGGTCGCGCGGCCGTGGCCGATCGCCGGCGCGGAACGGCGAGCCGGGCGGCGTCGCATCGCCCATCGCTCGGATCGAGCTCATATGCACAAGGCGCTGCACGCCACATCGCGCGGCGGCATGTGCCAACGCCGCGGCGGCTTCCGCGTCGTCGTGCGGCCCGCCGTGCCCGGCTCGCCGGTGCGCCCGATTCGCCAGATGAACGACGACGTCGATGTCGCTGAGACGTCCGGACCAGTCGGTGCGTGAAGCGATATCGCCGATGGCGGATAGCTCTACGCCGGCGATCGGCTCGGCCGGCCGGCGTGTGACGCCATGCACGGCGTGACCGTGACGGACAAGCGCAGGACACAAGGCCCGGCCGATAAACCCGCCGGCCCCGGTCACCAGGATTCTGGCCAGTCGGTCCTCCGATTGCGCAGGCGATTGCCTGGGCGATGCATTAAAGAGAACGCGATGCGCCGACAAGGCGCGCTCGCTCTCTCGTCGCCAGCCGCAGCCAGCCTATTGGATCCGCCTGATCCCGTGTCCTCCCGATCCGCCGCATCGCGTCCGAAGCTGCTCTTTCTGGTGACCGAGGATTGGTATTTTTGCTCGCATCGGCTGCCGGCAGCGCGCGCCGCGCGCGACGCAGGCTTCGACGTCGTCGTGGCGGCGCGGGTGCGGGCGCATGGCGAGGCGATCCGGGCCGAAGGCTTTGCCCTGCGCCCCCTTGCCTGGCGCCGTCGCAGCGACGGGCTGATCGGCACGTTGCGGTCGGTTGCGGCCATCGCTGAGCTCTACCGCGGGGAGCAGCCCGACATCGTGCATCACATCGCGCTGAAGCCGGTGCTGATCGGCGCGCTCGCTCGCATGCTCGCGTTTCGCGGCAGCCGCCGCCCGGCGCAGGTGGCCTCGATAATGGGTCTCGGCTCGGGCTTTTCGGAACGCGGGGCGAGCGCGCGGTTGCGCCGGCCGTTGCTGCGCATCGCGCTGCGCTTTGCTGCGGGTGTCGCTCGCGGCCGGGTCATCGTCCAGAACCCGGAAGATCGCGCTGCTCTTGCGGGTCTCGGTGTGAGGTCGCAGCAGCTTGTGCTGATCCGCGGGTCGGGGGTGGACACGCGCCATTTCGTGCCTCTGCCGGAGCCGCCCGACAAACCGGTTGTCGTGGCTTTCGTCTCGCGCATGCTGCGCGGCAAAGGCGTGCTCGACGCGGTTGCCGCGATTCGTTCCCTGCGCGCCCGCGGGCTCGCGGTCCAGCTGTTGCTTGCCGGGCCGACCGATCCCGACAACCCCGGATCGCTGACGCCGGAGGAATTGGGTTCGCTTGCCAAAGAGCCGGGCATCGCTTGGCTCGGGCAGGTTGCGGATGTGCGCGAGGTTTGGCGGCAGGCGGCGATTGCGGTGCTGCCCTCGACTTATGGCGAAGGCCTACCCAAGACGCTTCTTGAAGCCGCCGCCTGCGCGCGGCCGATCGTTGCCACCGATGTGCCCGGCTGCCGCGAGGTGGTGCGGCCCGGCGACACCGGCTTGCTCGTTCCTCCGCACGACATTCCGGCCCTCGCCGAGGCGATTGCCACCCTTGCCGCCGATCCGGCCCGGCGCCGCATGTTCGGGATGGCCGGGCGCGCCCTGGTCGAATGCGAGTTTTCGGACGAAATCGTCGCTCGCCGAACCTTGGCGCTCTACCGCGACTTAACACACATTAAATAAATGTGTTTTATAAAATAATCACAGTTTCGAGATGAGATTTGCGTTGCCGCCGCTCTGACGCGGTGGTAGTGGACATCCATGGAAAAGCTCAGGGCGGTAGAAGTGCTGCTGCGTGAGGCGGCCGACACCGCAGCTTCCGCCGTCTTCGCGTCGAGCCTCGGGGCCGAGGACATGATGCTGCTCGACCTGATTGACGATGCCGGGCTCGAGATCGGCGTCTTCACCCTCGACACCGGACGGCTGCGTCAGGAGACCTACGATCTCCTCCAGACAGTCCGGCGCCGCTATCGCACCCCGATCGCGGTCTTCACGCCCGCCAGCACCGATCTCGAACCCTATCTCGCCGTGCACGGGCCCAATGCCTTCTACGACAGCCTCGAATTGCGCAAGGAATGCTGCCGGCTGCGCAAGTCAAAACCGCTCGCACGCGCGCTTGCGGGCAAGGGCGCATGGATCACCGGCCAGCGTCGCGATCAAGCGCTGACCCGCGCCAAGCTGTCGGTGCGCGAATGGGACGCCGAGAACCGCTTGCACAAATACAACCCGCTCGCCGATTGGTCGGAGGAGGAGGTGTGGGCCTACATCCGCGAGCGCGATGTCCCGCATAGCTCGCTCCACGCCCGCGGCTTTCGCAGCATCGGCTGCGCCCCCTGCACGCGGGCGGTGCTGCCGGGCGAGGATGCGCGCGCCGGGCGCTGGTGGTGGGAAAGCCAAGAAACAAAGGAGTGCGGCTTGCATCCGCGGCAACAAGATCATGGGTAGCGTGGCCGGCATCGCCGAACGGCCGCTGGCGCCGGTCGAGCGGCCGCCCTTGCCGCGCCATCTCGCCGAGCTTGAAAGCGAGGCGGTCTACATTCTGCGGGAGACCGCTGCTGAATTCTCCAACCCGGTGCTGCTGTTCTCGGGTGGAAAGGATTCGACGGTCCTGCTGCGGCTTGCGGAAAAGGCGTTTCGGCCGGGGCGCTTTCCGTTCCCGCTGCTGCATGTCGATACCGGCCAGAACTTTCCCGAAGTCATCGAATTTCGCGACCGCGCCACGGCTGCGCTCGGCGAGCGGCTGTTCGTGCGCCTCGTGCAGGACACGATCGATAGCGGGCGCGCCCGGCTCGCTCATGACGGAGAGAGCCGCAACGCGGTGCAGAGCGTCACCCTGCTCGATGCCATCGCCGAGCTCGGGTTCGACGCTTGCATCGGCGGCGCCCGCCGCGACGAGGAGAAGGCGCGCGCCAAAGAGCGCATCTTCTCGTTCCGTGATCGCCTTGGCCAATGGGAGCCACGCCAGCAACGGCCCGAGCTGTGGAGCCTCTACAACATGCGGGTCGGGCAAGGCGAGCACATGCGGGTCTTCCCGCTGAGCAATTGGACCGAGGTCGATATCTGGCAATACATCGCCGTCGAACGAATAGCGTTGGCGTCGCTCTATTACGCTCATCCCCGCCTCGTCGCGGTCCGCGGCGACGTGCTGCTGGGCGTGGCGGAGGCCGGCGGCTGGAACGGCAGGGCCGAGCTGCAAACCCGCTCGGTGCGGTTTCGCACCGTCGGCGACATTTCGTGCACGCTGCCCGTCGAATCCACGGCGCTGACCCCGGAAGAAATTGTCTGCGAAACACTGCAGGCGTCGCTCAGCGAGCGCGGCGCCACCCGGCTCGACGACCGCACCTCCGAGGCATCGATGGAAGAGCGCAAACGGGCTGGCTATTTCTGATGGCGCCGAGCGGGGAAGGGGAGGGCGATCCGGGGCTGCTGCGCTTCACCACCGCGGGCAGCGTCGACGACGGCAAGAGCTCGCTGATCGGCCGGTTGCTCTATGACGCCGATGCGGTTGCGGATGACCGCTTGGCGGCATTGCAGCGCGCCGCCGAGCGCAAGGGCGAGACCGAGCTCGACCTGTCGCTCTTGACCGACGGGCTCAGCGCCGAGCGCGAGCAAGGCATCACGATCGACGTCGCCCACATCTACTTCGCCACGCCGCGGCGCAAATTTATCATCGCCGACACGCCGGGCCATGAGCAATACACGCGCAACATGGTCACCGGCGCCAGCACCGCCGACGCCGCGGTCATCCTCGTCGATGTTAGCCGCGGCATGACGCCCCAGACGCACCGCCATCTCTATTTGAGCCACCTGCTCGGCATCCGGCATCTGGTCCTCGCCGTCAATAAGATGGACCTCGTCGACTTTTCGGCCGCTGCCTTTGCCGACATAGCCGGCCGTGCAGCCGATGCGGCGGCATCGATCGGCGTGGCCGAGCTGCGCGCAGTCCCGATCTCGGCCAAGCTCGGCGACAATGTCGTGCGCCGCAGCGCGCGGCTGGAGTGGTATCGCGAGGAGCCGCTGCTCGAGCTCTTGGAGAGCTTGCCCGAGACGACGGGGCAAGATCGGCTGCCCATGCGTTTTCCAGTGCAGCTCGTGCGGCGCACGGCGACGGGCCGGCAATATCTTGGTCGCGTTGCCTCGGGGCGCATCGAGGCCGGTGACCCGATCGTGGTTGCGCCCTCGGGCATGGCGAGCCGCATTCGCTCGGTCTCCACCTTTGACGGCCCGTTAGGCGCAGCCGCGGCCGGATCTTCGGTGACGGTCGAAATCGAGGACGATCTCGACATCGGCCGCGGCAGCTTGATAGCCTCCCGGTCCGAGCCGCCCGCGGTCTGCACCGCGCTCGACGCGACACTCTGCTGGTTTGCCGACGAGCCTTCCTCGGCGCATCGGCGCTATCTGGTCAAAAGCGGCACTCGCACGGTCATTGGCCAGATCGACGAGCTTCGCGACCGGCTCGATGTTGCGACCCTCGCGCATCGGAGCTTTACCGGGCAGCTCGAGCGCAACGCCATCGCGCATGCCCGGATCGCGCTCGCTTCGCCGCTCGCCGTGGACCGGTATTCCGACAATCGCGCCACCGGCAGCTTTATATTGATCGATCCCGAGGCCAACACGACCGTGGCGGCCGGCATGATCGAGGGCCAACCGGGGTAGCCATCGCAACAACCATGCCCATCCGGCATTAGCGCAAACGGCGCGTTTCGGAGTATGTGACGCCGATTCGACCGTTGCCGCGAGGTGCTCGGATGACCACCCTTCTATTCACCCACCCGGCCTGCCTCGCGCACGACCCCGGGCGCCACCATCCGGAGTCGCCGGCGCGGCTGCGTGCCGTGCTCGACGCGCTCGACGCTCCCCGATTCGCCGGCTTGCAGCGGCGCGAGGCTCCGGAAGTCGATACCGAGGATCTGCTGCGTGTCCATTCGTACCGCCATGTCGAAGCCATTCTGCGCGCGGTGCCGAAATCGGGGCACGTAGCGATCGATGCCGACACCGTGCTGTCGCCGGCCTCCGGAGCGGCGGCGTTGCACGCCGCGGGCGCCGTCGTCGCCGCGGTCGATGCCGTGGTCTGCGGGGAGGCCGACAATGCCTTTTGCGCGGTGCGCCCGCCCGGCCATCATGCCGAGCCCGAACGGGCAATGGGATTTTGCCTCTTCAACAATGCCGCGATCGGTGCCCTGCGCGCGCGCCGGGTGCACGGTCTCGGCCGGGTTGCGGTCGTTGATTTCGATGTTCATCACGGCAACGGCACCCAGGCCGCGTTCGCGGCGGACAAGAGCCTGTTCTACGCCTCGACACACCAATACCCGCTCTATCCAGGGACCGGCGCGGCGAGCGAGACCGGGGTCGGCAACATCGTCAACGCGCCGTTGCCGCCGATGTCGGGGTCGGTGGCGTTCCGCCATGCGATGAGCGAGCGCATTTTGCCGGCGCTCGACGCGTTCCGCCCCGAGCTTGTGCTGATCTCGGCTGGCTTCGATGGCCACCGCCTCGACCCCTTGGCGCAGCTGATGCTCGAAGACGAGGATTTCGTGTGGGCCACCCAAAGGCTGCGCGAAATCGCCGAACGCCATTGCGGCGGCCGGCTCGTCTCGACCCTTGAAGGCGGCTACGATCTGGCGGCGCTCGGCACCGCCGCTGCCGGCCATGTCGGGGTGCTGATGGCGGCGTAGATCGCCGGCTTCCGACCAGCTTGTTGCAAATGAGCAACTATCTCCTCGCAGCATGTGCATTGCCGGCTAGAAAATCGGATCGTTCTAGCGTATTTGTTAGGGAAAGGATGCCATGAGCGATCCGAGCACGCCCGCGGATATCGCGGCCATGAGCTTTGAGGATGCGCTGGCCGAGCTTGAGCAGATTGTCAGGAGACTTGAAGCTGGGCAGGTCAAGCTGGACGAGGCGATCCTTTCCTACGAGCGCGGGGCACAGCTGAAGCAGCATTGCGAAAGAAAGCTCAACGAGGCGCAGCAGCGGGTCGATCGTATCGTCATCGGCCCTGACGGCGCTATCAACGCGGAGCCGGCGAAGATTGACTGAGCTGCCGTGGTCCGACACCACGACCTTTCCCGAGGCCCTAGCCGGCGCGGCGCGGTTGACCGATGCCGTGCTCGACCGGCTTTTGGTCGAGCCCGCCGATCTCGAGGCGCAAGTCTATCGGGCGATGCGTTATTCGGCGCTGGCGCCGGGCAAGCGGTTGCGCCCGTTTCTCGTGCTGGCCGGCGGCCGCCTGTTTGGAGTTGGCCGAAGCTGCGCTTTGCAGGTGGCGGCGGCGGTCGAGATGGTGCACGCCTATTCGCTGGTGCATGACGATCTGCCGGCGATGGACGACAGCGATTTGCGCCGCGGCCGTTTGACCTGCCACAAGGAGTTCGACGAAGCGACCGCCGTGCTCGCTGGCGACGGCTTGCTGACCGCAGCTTTCGGGGTGCTGACGCATCCGGACACGCACGCCGATCCTGCGGTGCGTTGCGAGCTGGTTGCGGCGCTCGCCGAGGCGGCGGGTGCAGCGGGCATGGTTGGCGGGCAGATGATCGACCTTCTTGCCGAAGAGCAGACACTGGGCATCGGCGCCATCACCCGGCTGCAGCGGATGAAGACGGGCGCGCTGATTGCTTTTGCCTGCGAGGCCGGAGCGATTCTCGCCAAAGCGGCGAACGAGCCGCGCGTGGCGCTGCGCGGCTACGCGCACGACCTCGGTCTTGCGTTTCAGATCGCCGATGATTTGCTCGATGTCGAGGGCTCGGCGGCCGAGACCGGAAAGCCGGTCGGCGCCGATCTTGCCGCCGGCAAGGCCACCTTTGTCTCGATCCTGGGAATCGAGCGCGCCCGCGCCCAGGCTGAGCTGCTGGTGCGCCAAGCGGTGGCCCATCTTGATTTGTTCGAGCAAAGGGCGGAACTTTTGCGAGAGGCCGCGCGATTTGTAATCGCCCGCCGTAGCTGAGGAGCGCTGCATTGGACGCGACACCGCCTCGCCCGATTTCCAATCGGACGCCCTTGCTCGATCGGATCGACGTGCCGGCCGATCTGCGCCGATTGCCCGAATCGGATTTGCGCCAGTTCGCCGATGAGCTGCGCACCGAATTGATCGACGCCGTCTCGATCACCGGCGGCCATTTCGGCGCCGGGCTCGGCGTCGTCGAGCTGACCGTGGCGCTCCATTATGTGTTCGATACGCCCAACGACAGGTTGATCTGGGACGTTGGGCACCAGGCCTATCCACATAAGATTTTGACCGGCCGTCGCGACCGCATCCGCACGATTCGCCAGGGCGGCGGGCTGTCGGGCTTCACCAGACGCTCGGAAAGCGAATACGACCCGTTCGGCGCCGCGCACGCCTCGACCTCGATTTCCTCGGCGCTGGGCATGGCGGTCGCGCGCGATCTCCGCGGCGAGCGGCGCAACATCATCGCCGTGATCGGCGACGGCGCGATGAGCGGGGGGATGGCCTACGAGGCGATGAACAATGCCGGGGCGATGGATTCGCGGCTCATCGTCGTGCTCAACGACAATGACATGTCGATCGCCCCGCCGGTCGGCGCGATGAGCGCCTACCTCTCGCGGCTGCTCTCGTCCAAATCCTACCATTCGCTGCGCCATATCGCCGGCGAGGTCATGCGCCGCCTCCCCAAACCGCTCGGAGAGGCGGCGCGGCGGGCCGAGGAATTGGCGCGCGGCTTTGTCACCGGCGGCACGTTGTTCGAGGAGATGGGCTTCTTTTATGTCGGTCCGATCGACGGCCACAATCTCGATCACTTGCTGCCGGTGCTAAAGAACGTCCGAGACACCAAGGAAAGCGGGCCCATCCTGGTCCATGCGGTGACCCAAAAGGGCCACGGTTATCTATCGGCCGAGCAGGCCGACGACAAATGGCACAGCGTCGCCAAGTTCGATGTGATCACCGGGGCGCAGGCAAAATCGGCCTCGAAAGCGCCGAGCTACACCTCGGTCTTTGCCAAGGCGCTGATCAAGGAGGCCGAGGCCGACGATCGCATTGTCGCGATCACCGCGGCGATGCCTTCCGGCACCGGTCTCAACACCTTTGGCGACAAGTTTCCAAAGCGTTGCTTTGATGTCGGCATCGCCGAGCAGCACGCAGTGACCTTTGCCGCTGGCCTTGCCGCAGAAGGGATGAAGCCGTTCGCGGCGATCTACTCGACCTTTTTGCAACGCGCCTACGACCAGATCGTGCATGACGTCGCGATCCAAAAATTGCCGGTGCGTTTTGCGATCGACCGGGCCGGGCTCGTCGGCCAGGACGGACAGACCCATGCGGGCTCGTTCGACATCAGCTATCTCGGCTGTCTGCCGGGCTTTGTGATCATGGCGGCGGCGGACGAAGCCGAGCTGTTCCACATGGTTGCGACCTGCGCCGCGCACGACGAAGGGCCGTCGGCATTGCGCTATCCGCGCGGCGACGGGGTTGGCATCCAGCTTCCGGAACGCGGCGTTCCACTCGAGATTGGCCGTGGCCGGATCGTGCGCGAGGGCACCACGATCGCGCTGCTGAGCTTTGGCGCCCGTCTCGCCGAATGCCTGAAGGCGGCGCAGGAGCTGGCCGCTTACGGGCTATCGACGACAGTCGCCGATGCGCGCTTTGCCAAGCCGCTCGATACCGGCCTCGTCAATCGCCTGGCGCGCGAGCACGAGGTCGTGATCACGATCGAGGAGGGCGCGATCGGCGGTTTCGGCAGCCATGTGCTGCATCATTTGGCGATGACCGGGCTCCTCGATCACGGGCTCAAAATTCGCACGATGGTCCTGCCCGACGAGTTTCTCGACCATGACAGCCCTCAGGCGCAATACGAGAAGGCCGGGCTCACCGCGCGTCATATCGTGGCGACGGCAATAGCGGCGCTCGGTCGTGAGATCGCCGAGCAGCCGGCGCGGGCCTAGCCGACGCTGCACCCGCGCAAGAGCCGGGCAGACCAGCTTTTGGTGGAGCAAGGGCTCGCCGAGAGCCGGGCCAAAGCACAATCGCTGATCCTCGCCGGGCTCGTCTTTGCCGGGGAACGCCGGATCGACAAGGCGGGCGAGGGGCTCGCCGCCGATATTGCGCTCGAAGTCAGAGGCCGCGATCATCCCTGGGTCTCGCGTGCCGGCGTCAAGCTCGCCCACGCGCTCCACTGTTTCGCCATCGACGCGACGGGTTGGGTCGCGCTCGATATCGGCGCCTCGACCGGCGGCTTTACCGACGTGCTGCTGAGGCGCGGCGCCCGGCGGGTGTACGCGGTCGATGTCGGCTTTGGCCAGCTCGCCTGGAAATTGCGGCAGGACCCGCGCGTCGTCGTTTACGAGCGGCTGAACGCGCGTGCATTGACGCGCGAGCATGTGCCGGAAGCGATCGACATCGTCGTCTGCGACGCGAGCTTTATCGGCCTCGCTACGGTGCTGCCTGCACCTTTGGCGCTTTCCGCCGAGCGGGCGGCGCTGGTCGCGCTGATCAAGCCGCAATTCGAGGCCGGGCGCGGCCAGGTCGGCAAAGGCGGGATCGTGCGCGACCCGGCCGTTCATCAAGCTGTCTGCGAGCGCGTCGCCGCCTGGGTCGCAGCCCAATCCGGATGGCAGGTCTCCGGCGTCATCGAAAGCCCGATCCACGGCGCCGACGGCAATCGCGAATTCCTGCTTTACGCCCGACGCGGCTGATCTCGGCCGGCTGCCGCGATCGGCAGCTCGCCGCCGAGCGTCGTGCGGCGCATGTCGCGCACCTCGTGGCGGTCGAACCGGCGGGCGCGGTGCATCGTGATGCGGTTGTCCCAGACGACGAGGTCGTGCTGCCGCCACTGATGCGAATAGACGAGCTTGTGCTGTGTCGCATGCTCCGTCAGATCGGCGAGAAAAGCTCGCGATTCGGGCACGGTCCAGCCGACGATCGCACCGGCATGGGCCGACAGGTACAGCGATTTCCGCCCGGTCGCTTTTTGGACGCGAACCAGAGGGTGGCGCACCGGCTGGAAATGCTCGACCTTCCTCGGGGGTAAATTCGGTGAACCCGACCTTGGCGCGCGAATAGAGCAGCGAATGCTCGCAAACCATATCCGCGACCTCGGCCTTGGTGCGGTCGTCGAGCGCGTCATAGGCGGCGCGCATGTCGGCGAACTCGGTGTTGCCGCCCCAGGACGGCAGCACTCGCCCCGACAGCAGCGAATACTTCGCCGGGACCGGCCGGAACGAGCTGTCGGAGTGCCACAGCCGGTCGCCGAGCTTGAAAAACCATACCCGGTCCTCGGCCGAGATGATCGCGCCGTCCCTGGTCAGGTTGGACAGATCGGCAATGCCGGCGCCGAGCCGGTTGTCTTCGCGTTTCCGAACGCTTCCAGGTGTTTTGTAATTTTCCAGGTCACCAAAATTCCGGGTAAATGCGATCTGCTGCGCGTCGCTGATGTTCTGGTTGCGGAAGACGAGCACCCCGTACCGGTCCATGCCCGCTTCGATCGCGGCCCGGTCTTCGCCGCCGATCGGCTGCGTCAGGTCGATGCCCGAAACCTCGCCGGCAAAGGCGGGATGAAGCCGGGTGATGGTTAGGGTCATTCCGGCCGCTCTCCTGAAGGGATGGTGCCGGGGCCGCGACGGTCGGCCGGCAGGATATGAGTGTAGCCGCGGCCCTCGACCGCGGCAAAGCCGAGCGCTTCCCAGAACCCTTCGCTGCCGGCGGCGGCGTTGACGGTGACCGTCCGGCCGGTCTCGCGCGCCGGTACCGACAGGGCGGCGGCCAACTCGCGCCCGAGGCCGGCGCGCCGGAAGGCCCGGCGGACATAGAACCGCCGCATGCGAAAGGCGCCCGCGACTTCCGGTTCGCGCGTCCGGCCGCCGATCCCGGCCAGCGCATCGCCGGAATAAGCCGCGAGCAGAGCTTCGCCCGCGCGGTCGAAGCGGGCTTCGCCGGAATGCCAGTCGGCGGCGAGCGTATCGAGCATGCGGTAACCTTCGGCCCGCGCCTCCGCCCGCAGCGCCTCGAACCCGGCGGGAAGGCGGTCGGCCACGCATTCCAGTCGGAGCAGCGCCGGGGTCCGCGCCGGCTCCTGTTGCTTCACCTCGCGCCACAATTCTTCGAGCGCGTCGAGGTCGCGGCCGATGCTGCGCTCGGCGGCGAGGGTTTCGAGCCGGCGAAAGCGGCGCTCGAATTTGGCGCCGGCGCGGCGCAGCGCCGTCTCGGGGTCGATGTCGAGCTTGCGCGCGAGCTGGGCCGCGGCGAACAGCAGGTCGCCGATCTCGTCCTCGATTCGCGCGGGCTCGGCGCCGCGGTCGATTTCTACCTGCAGCTCTTTGGTTTCCTCGGCCAGCTTCTCAAAGACCGCGCTCGCGCCGGGCCAGTCGAAACCGATCCGCGCCGCGCGGGCGCCGATTTTGGCGGCGCGGAGCAGGGCAGGGAGCGCCAGGGCGACGCCGTCGAGAACGCTTTCCGGCGTCCCCTCGGCCCGCGCGCGGGCCCGCCGCTCGGCCGCCTTGTGCTCCTCCCAGGCCACGCCCTGCGCCGCGACGGTAGCGATCTCGGCGTCGCCGAAGACATGCGGGTGGCGCCGGACCATTTTTTCCACGATCGTGGCCACGACATCCTCGAAATCGAAAATGTCTGATTCTGCTGCCATTTGCGCGTGGAAGACGACCTGAAACAACAGGTCCCCCAGCTCGTCCTTCAGCGCCATATCGTCGCCGCGGGCAATCGCATCGGCGACTTCATAGGCCTCCTCGATCGTATAGGGTGCGATCGTCGCAAAACTCTGCGCGCGGTCCCATGGGCAGCCGCGCTCTCGGTCGCGCAGCCGCGCCATGATCCCCAGCAGACAATCGAGAGCGGCGCTCATGCGGGCTCCGACGTCAGCCGCTTTTCCAAAAAGAACCGACGATGACCGGGCGGATAGTCGAGCGTGCCGAACTCCTCGTATCCAAGCTTTCGATAAAAACCGGGTGCTTGGAACGAAAAAGTATCGACATAGGCGGAATGGCAGCCGAAGGCGAGGGCATGCCGCTCGGCCTCCTCGACCAACCGGCGCCCGAGACCGCGCCGGCGCAGACCGGCACGTATCCACAACAAATTCACGAAAAGCCAGCCAGCGTAGCAATTGCCAATCAGGCCGGCCTGGATCGCTTCCTTCTCATCCCGCACGAAAATGCCAAAATAGCTGTAGCCGGGATTCGACAAAAACGGCGCGTTGTATTCGCCGAGCGCATTGTCGATCAACTCGCGGTCGGCCGACGAAGGGTGATCCTCGAAGCTGAGCCGAAGCTCGGGCGAGACTTCCACCGGCTTCTCCCGTGCTATGGTGCGCGGCGAACATAAACGGTCGATGGCGGAGGCGATAGCAGGTGCAGCCGGATGAGTTGGCGATCGTTCGCCACGCTTATGCAAAGCAAATCATGGCCGCCGCGGGTGTGACCGATGCGCGCGTCGAGGCGGCCTTCGCCGCGGCACCCCGCGAGCATTTCCTCGGCCCCGGCCCATGGCAGATCCGACGTTGGCATCGACCGGGGGGCGGCTATGCGGCAACCCCCAGCGACGACCCCATCTATCTCTACACCGACGATGTGGTCGCCATTCTGCCCGAGCGCGACCTCAACAACGGGCAACCTTCGCTGCACGCTCGGCTGATCGCGAGTGCGGCGCCACGCCCAGGCGAGCACGTGGTCCATATTGGCGCTGGTGTGGGCTATTACACGGCGATCATGGGCGATCTTGTCGGACCGGCGGGCAAGATAACAGCAATCGAATTCGACCCAGGCCTTGCGGCGCGAGCGGCAACCAATCTCTTGGAAATGGCGAATGTTCGGACAATGCCGGGCGATGGCGCGCGCGTCTCGTTCGACCCGGCCGACGTGATCTATGTCAACGCCGGCGCCACCCATCCGGTGGCATCATGGCTCGACCGGCTGAATGATGGCGGCCGGCTGATCCTGCCGCTGACCACCGCCGAGGGTTTCCGCTCCGGCGCCTGGGGCGATCTCCGGCGACGCGGCGCGGTGTTCCGCATCGAGCGCCGGGGTGTGGATTTTTTCGCACGCTGGCTCTCGGGCGTAGCGATCTTTCCCTGCGAGGGCGCGCGCGACGCGGCGTCCGAAGCGGCGCTCGCCCAGGCCTTCACAGTCGAGCGCTGGCGCGAGGTGACGCGGCTCTACCGCCGCGATGATCTGCCGGCCGAGCAATGCTGGCTGCGCGCGCCGGGCTGGTGCCTCGCTTATCGCTGAGCGAATGCGCGACGCTTTTGACGCATAATATATATTATGGAAAATTACGCCGACGCCACAGGCCGAGCAGCCCGGCTGCCAGGATCGTCCAGCCCGCCGGTTCGGCGACGGCCAACGGCGTGAATCGATAGGTCAACACTTCCGTCGTGTGCGCATCGGCGGTCTCCTCGACGGTTTCCGTCTCCAGGCCGGTCACGATCGGAAAGCTGGTGGCGGTCAAGGTCAGGAAAATTTGGCCGGCGCCGATGAACTCCGGCAAAGCCGCGCGGCGGCGGCGCCGCGACCGAACCGGCGACGGACGATCCGACGACCGCGTCGGTGGCGCCGGAAGTGCCGGCGAAGTCGAGGCTGCCGTCGAAGGCGGTCAGATGATGGGCCGGCCCGGGCGCGCTCGGGAACACTTCTACCGTCAGCGACGAGCTGCTGGTGGCGACGGTGACGCTCCCGGCGATGATGCCGGTGACCATATCCGGCGAGGCGCTGGTGTTCTCCACTCCGACCGTGCCGGAGAAGCTGGCCGTGAGATCGAGGGTCACCGAATCGAGCGTCCCGAGCGCCGGGTCGAACCGGTTAAACGGCAGCGGGGCGGCAAACGAGGTGCCGACATCGAGCAATGTCACGCCCTCGCTTTGCACGATCGTTCCGGCGAAGGCCGGCGGGCCGGTCAATGCGGCCATGGCGGCGCACGCGATGATATAATATTTCATGATTTTCCGTCCCTCGATTGCCGGCAGCGCAACAAGACCGCCAGAGAGCACATCATGAGGGATCGGGCAATTCGATGATGAGCCCGTCCCGGCCGGGCTCGACACCCGCCGGCAATTCATTCGAAAGCTCGCGGTAATCGAGGGTTTGGTCCATATGGGTCAGCACCGCCCGGCGCGGACCGATGCGGGCAATCCAGCCGAGGGTCTTGGCGAGATGGCTGTGGGTCGGGTGGGGCGCCCGGCGCAGGCAATCGACGATCCAGAAATCTATCCCGGCGAGCGCCGCAAAGGCTGCGTCATCGAGCTCGGTGACGTCTGTCGAATAGGCCATAGAGCCGCAGCGAAAGCCGAGTGTCGTGCTGTAGCCGTGGTCCTGGGCGAAGGGCACGATCTCGATCCCGGCTGCGGTGAACAGGCCGGCGATCTCGTGCGGGATCAGAGAGGGCCTGTAGTAGCGTCCGGGCTCGTCCGGCGGATCGAAGACATAGCCAAAGCGGCGGCGGATTTCGTCGAGTGTCCTGCGGTCGGCGTAGAGTGGGATCGGCTGCCGCATCGTCCGGTTGACCGCGCGCAGATCGTCGATGCCGTGCAAATGGTCGGCATGTGCGTGGGTCATCAGCACCGCGTCGATGTGCTCGGTTTGCGCGTCCAGCAGCTGCTCGCGCAAATCGGGCGAGGTATCGATCAGGATCGTCTTGCCCTGCGCCTCGACCAAGAGCGAGGCGCGGCGGCGGCGGTTGCGCGTGTCGGCAGGATCGCACCGCCCCCAGCCAATTCCGATCGCTGGCACCCCGGTCGAAGCGCCGCAGCCGAGGACGGTAATTTTCATGGCACGGGCGAACGTGCCTTGGTGAACAAGCGATAGAAATTAGCAGTTGTTGCAGCCGCTAATGCCTCAGGCGTCATTTCCTTCAGCGTTGCGACCGCCGCCGCGGTGGCCGCGACAAAGGCCGGTTCGTTGCGCCTGCCGCGATAGGGCACCGGAGCAAGATAAGGGCTGTCGGTTTCAACCAGCAGCCGGTCGAGCGGCAGATCGCGCACGATCGCGCGCAGTTCTGTGGCGTTCTTGAACGTGACAATCCCGGAAATCGAGATGTAGAAGCCCAATCTCAACGCCGCCTCGGCCAGGCCAGGCCCGCTCGAAAAGCAATGCATGACGCCGGGTGGCGGCCGTTCCTCGCCGAGAATCCGGGCAATCTCGTCGTCGGCTTCTCGGGCATGGATGACGAGCGGCAATCCGGTCGCGCGCGAAGCCGCGATATGGGCGCGGAACACCCGCTCCTGAACATCGCGCGGGCTCAGGTCATAGTGGAAATCGAGCCCGGTTTCGCCGATGCCGACGACTTTTGGATGTGCCGCCAGTTGCGCCAGCTGATCCGAGCCGAGCGTTGCATGGTCCTTGGCCTCATGCGGATGGACACCGACCGAGCACCAGATGTCGCGATCGGCCTCGGCGATCGCCAGCACGCTCGGGAACTCGTCGAGCCTCGTGCCGATCGTCAGCAGGGTAGCGACCCCGGCGGCATGGGCGCGGGCGACGATTTCCCGGCGCTCGGCCGGGGACTCTGCAAAATCGAGATGACAGTGGCTGTCGACCAGCATCGCCCGCCCTGCCCTACTCCGCCGCCGTCTCGACCAGGCGTGGGAAAATCCCCTCCGGCTTCGGCAGCACCGTCCCCGGTGTCAGCGGCGCCGCTCCGAGCGCCGCAAAATCGCGCAAGCCCTCGGCCACCGCCAGCTGGGCAAGCAACTTTTCTGAGGCAGTTGGAACAAACGGTTGCATCAGAATTGCGATGTGACGGATTACCTCGGCAAGGGTATAGAGCACGGTCCGCATCCGCGCTGGGTCGCTGCGCCGCAAGGCCCATGGCGCCTGCTCATCGACATAGCGGTTGGCCTCTGCCACCACCCGCCAGATCGCTTCGAGCGCGAGATGGAACGCCGGCTCCCCGATGTGACCGCGGACTGTCTCGAGCAGGCCGTGCGCCGCTGCGAGCAATGCCCGATCGGCCGCGGCCAGCTCGTCCGGGCGCGGCACCGCAGCGCCGCAATCGCGGTTGATCATGACCAGGACGCGCTGCGCCAAGTTGCCGAAATCGTTGGCAAGGTCGTTGTTGAGCCGACCGATGACGGCGCGATGTGAAAAATCGCCGTCGGCGCCGAACGGCAGCTCGCGCAACAGGAAATAGCGCGCCGGGTCGACCCCATAGCGCGCGACGAGCTGATCGGGCGGGATGCCGTTGCCGAGCGATTTCGACATCTTTTGCCCCTCGATCGTCCACCAGCCATGGGCAAAGATGCGGCGCGGCGGGTCGAGCCCGGCGGCCATTAGAAAGGCCGGCCAATAAACCGCATGAAAGCGCAGGATGTCCTTGCCGACGACGTGATGCGCAGCGGGCCAGAATGTGGCAAAATCGGTAGAATTTACAGCTGGATAGCCGAGCTCCGTGATGTAGTTCATCAGCGCGTCGAGCCAAACATAGATGACGTGCTTGGGGTCGCCGGGGACCGGGATGCCCCAGCTGAAGCTGGTGCGCGAGATCGAGAGGTCCTTGAGCCCGGACCTGACAAAGCTGATGACTTCGTTGCGCCGGCTGCGCGGTGCGATCGCGTCGGGGTTGGCGTCGTAATAGGCGAGCAGCCGGTCCTGCCAAGCCGACAAGCGAAAGAAGTAGTTGTCCTCTTCGTACCATTCGACATCGGCGCCGCTGGGCGCCTTGCCGCCGATCAGCTCGGATTCGTCATAGAAGGCTTCGTCGCGCACGGCGTACCAGCCGGCAAAGCGGCCGAGATAGATTTCTCCGCGCCGCTCCAGCTCTTGCCAGATCGCCTGCACGGCACGGGTGTGGCGCGGCTCGGTGGTGCGGATGAAATCGTCGTTGCTGATGTTGAGGAGCCGGGTCATGTCGCGAAACCTGGCCGAAACCTCGTCCGCGAACTGCTGCGGCGAGATCCCGCGGAGCCGCGCCGACTGCTCGACCTTTTGCCCGTGCTCGTCGGTTCCGGTCAGGAATTTGACGGGATGACCGTCGAGCCGCATGAAACGGGCCAGCGCATCGCACGCCACCGTCGGGTAGGCATGACCCAGATGCGGCTGATCGTTGACGTAAAAAATCGGCGTCGTAACAAAAAACGGTTGCTGCGCGCGCATCGCCTTCTCCAAAACCCGGATATGGGCCGGGGCCGGTCGCGATTCAGCGGGTCGCCGAGCGAGGGGCGGCGCGGGTTTTAACGCGAGAGATCGCAGATCGCAAAGAACGCGCCGAGGAACGCCTGCTTGCGGTCGAGGTTGAGCGTGTCGGTGCGTCCAAAATTGTTGGCGACCTCTTCGCGCAGAGCCGCCCATCGCGCCGGATCGGCACGCCCGGCAAGATGACGCACCGCCTCACCCTCCCCCGCAACAATCTCTTCCGCACCGAAGGTTCGCCGCGCACCTGCCATCGCCACCCGCGCCAGCAGCTGCAGCAACAGCGTGCTGGCGGCCCGATAGGCGTTTTCAGCATCGCGGCGGGCGAGCCGGTCGGCAAAGCCATGCAGCTTTGCCAGATCGACCTGCGGCGCCGATGCAATAAGCTCGGTCAGCGCGCGATATAGCTCGACCCCACCGGCATCGGCCAATTGCAGCGCTCGCCCAACGCTGCCGCCGGTCAGCACCGCCAACGTTTCACGTTCGGGGGCTGGGAGGTCGGGGCGTTGTTGCGCCAGGAGCCTTGCCGCCACCTCGGGAGCCGGTGGATCGAGCGGAAACCGCCGACAGCGCGACCGGATCGTCGGCAGCAGCTGCCCCGGGTTATGGCTGACCAGCAACAGCAGCGCCCGGCGCGGCGCCTCTTCGAGAATCTTCAATAACGCGTTGGCGGCGCTGCGGTTCATCTCTTCGGCGCCATCGACGATGACGATGCGCCAGCCGCCTTCGGCCGCCGTCAGGTGCAGGAACTGGGCAATATCGCGCGCATCCTCGGCCACGATTTCGCCGCGCAGCCGGCGCCGCTGCGGATCCCACTCGCGCTCGACGGTCAGCAAATCGGCGTGGCCACCGGCGGCGACACGGCGGAACACCCCGCTCTCGGGATCGATCGCCAGCCCCGCATCCGGTGCCGCCCGGTGCTCGACCGGCGCCAGCAGAAAGCGCGCCAACCGAAAGGCGAGCGTCGCCTTGCCGATCCCGCTCGGCCCACAAATCAAGATTGCATGCGGCAGCCGGCCTGCTTCGGCGAGCCGCCTCAGCGACGCCTCGGCGGTCTCGTGCCCGGCGAGCTCGGGGTTTGCCCGTGGTGCAATGCTCACGGCAGTGCAGCGCCCAATCGAGCCTCGACCGCCGCCCAAACGACGCGCTGAACTGCCTTTGGCTCCGGCGCGGCGTCAATCAGAACGCACCGCGTCGGCTCGGCTGCCGCGATCGCTTCGAAGCCCCGGCGCAGTCGTTCGTGAAAGCCGTGGTCGAGCCGCTCGAAACGGTCGGCTGTCCCGGCGCGTGCCGCCGCCCGCGCGAGCCCGATCTCGACCGGCAGATCGAGGATTATCGTCAAGTCGGGGAGGAAATCGCGCAGAGCAAAGCGATGCAGCCAGCGGAGCTCCTCGAGCGGCAGCCCGCGGCCCCAGCCCTGATAAGCAAATGTCGAGTCGGCAAACCGGTCGCATACGATCCAGTCCCCGCACGCCAAGGCGGGGGCGATCAGCTTTTCGACGTGATCGCGCCGCGCTGCGACCAGCAGCAACGCCTCGCTCGCCGCGTCCCAGCGCTCGCCGTCGCCTTCGAGCAACAACCGGCGAACCGCCTCCGCACCCGGCGAGCCGCCCGGCTCGCGCGTCGCGACCACCTTGATTCCCCTGTCTTGGAGCGTTGCGGCGAGCAGTGCGGCCTGCGTCGATTTGCCGGCACCCTCGCCGCCTTCAATGGTGATGAACCGGCCACGCCTGGCGTCGCTCAATGCCGCCTGCCCCAGACGAGATAGCCGGCGAGCGTGGCGACCCGGCCGATCGCGTCCATCCGGCCGACATCGGCGGCGGCGATGAGCGGCACCTCGATCGGCGCCGTGTCCGGGGCGGTGACGACGAGCTTGCCCAGCGTTTCGCCCTTTTTGACCGGCGCCGGCACAGGGGCCTCGTAATCGGCGGTAACTTTCATCTCTTTGCGCGATTTGCGCGGCAAGGTGACGACCACATCCTTGGCCACCGTCAATGGCACCCGCGCGGCGGCGCCGAGCCATACCGGCGCCTCATCGACGGTGTCGCCGGCGGCGACGAGCTTGTAGTCGTTGAACTCGCGGAACGCCCAGTCGGCCAACCTCTCGCTTTCCTGCGCGCGCGCCCTCATCGTCGGCAGGCCATTCAGCACCATGACGATGCGACGCCCGCCGCGCACCACCGAGGCGGTCAGGCTGTAGCCCAATTCTTCGGTGTGGCCGGTTTTCAGCCCATCTGCGCCCATGTTTTTGTAGAGCAGCGGGTTGCGGTTTCCTTGCTTGATGTTGTTGAAGACAAATTCGAGCTGGCCGTAGATCTTGTAATATTCCGGGAAATCCTTGATCGTGCGCAAAGCCAATGTTGTCAAATCCCGCGCGGTCATCCAATGATTCGGGTCGGGCAGCCCGTCGACATTGGCGAAATGGCTGTCCTTGAGCCCGATTTCCTTGGCTTTCTGGTTCATCAGCTCGACGAAAGCATCGACGCTGCCGGCCAGCCCCTCGGCCAACACGACGCAGGCGTCGTTGCCGGATTGAATGATCACCCCCTTGATGAGATCGTCGATGCTGACCCGGCCGCCGAGCGGCACAAACATTTTCGAGCCGCCGGTGCGCCAAGCGCGCTCGCTGACCGCGAGCTCGTCGGTCAATTTCGCCCGCCCCTCCTTGAGCAAGCTAAAGACGACATAGGCGGTCATCAGCTTGCTCATCGAGGCGGGGGGCATGCGCTCGTCCGCAGCCTTGTCGAGCAACACGGTGCCCGTCTCGACTTCAACAATCAGCGCATGCTTCGCCTGGGTGTCGATGCCGATCGAAGACGGCGTTGGTGGCGCCGCGGGGGCCGCCGGCGTTGCCCTGCCCTTTGCGGCAAGGCTCGATGTCGGCGCAACCGCGAGACCGAGCGCCAGGACCGCGATTGCCAGCCCGACCATATGCGGCGCCATGCCAAGCCTCATTTCCGCCTCCGCCTTACGCCGTCCGTATCAGTCGGCGACGATGCGCGCCCCGGGATAGCCTCTGCCGGCGAGCCGCGCGATCATGCCTTCGGCCTCTGCTTCGCTCGCCAAAGGGCCGAGCCGGACCCGATAAACCTCGATCCCGTTGACCGACGCGCTCGTCACCCGGACGCTGCCCAAAGCCGCGATCCGCGATTGCACGCGCTCGGCGTTGTCGCGCATCGAGAACGCGCCCGCCTGGATAAAAATGGCGCCTGCGGCATCGCCCGCGATCGGCGTCATCCTGCGCGGCAATGGCGGCATTTCTGCGACGACAACGGGGGCCGGCGGCGAGACCGTAGGAGGCGGGACCGTAGGCGGCGGGACCGTAGGGGCTGCGGCGGGCAGCGGAGCCGGTGGCGGGGCTGCGCGCGGCGGCGGAGATGAGGCGGGTCGCGGCGGCGGAGGTGGGGCTGCTGCGACGACCGGCGGGACCGCAACCGAACGCGGCGGCGGCGGCGGATACGGCAGATCCGGCGCCGCTGCGGCAACCGCGATGGCGCCCTCGCCGCGCATCGCCGCTGCGGCAACGCGGACGCTCTCTTCCTTGATGATTTTGACGCGCACGTTTGCCGTGCCCTTGGTCTCGAAGCCGAGCAGCTGGGCGGCCCGGCGCGACACGTCGATAATTCGCCCATTGGCATAGGGGCCGCGGTCGTTGACCCGCAGCTGCAGCTCGCGCCCGTTATCGAGATTGGTCACAGCGACGATGCTCGGCAATGGCAAGGTCGGGTGCGCGGCGGTCAGCCGGTTCAGGTCGAAGACTTCGCCGTTGGCGGTGTATTTCTCATTAAACGCCTCGCCGTACCACGACGCGACACCGGTCTTGTTGTAGTCGTAATCGACTTTCGGATAGTACCATATCCCGCCGACTTCGTACGGCGCTCCGATCTTGTAGCGCGCATGGCCGGTCGGATAATAGCCCCCCGCCGCCTGATGGCCGCCGGTATGCGGGGTGCCGCAGGCCGCCAGCAGCAGCGCCATCGACAGCGCCGGCAAGGGGCTATGCCGATAAGCGGTCACCGCCATCCTCCGCCGGCGCCGAGGTGTTGCGCTCACCCCCGCGCCATGCTGTCGGCGAGATAGCCGACAGCAGCGGCGAAATAGGTGGATTTGTTCCACCGCATGATCGTGCGGAAATTATTGAAGACCAGCAGCGCCGGTCCGCTCTCGCCGCCCGGCAATACCAACGAGGCCTCCTCGCGGCCGGCGAGCGGCCCGGCATCGAGGCCGCGGACCCCCATCCGGCCCCATTCCCAGGCGGCCCGTCTGACCTCGAGCCCGGTAAAACGCGCGTCGAACCCCTGCGGCAGCACCACCTTGCGCCCCCAGCTCTCGCCGCCGCGCCAGCCGAGCCGGCTGATGAAATTGGCGATCGAGGCCAAGACGTCGGCCCGGTCATGCCAGATGTCGCGCCGCCCGTCGCCGTCGTAATCGACCGCATAGCCGAGATAAGTCGAGGGCATGAACTGGCACTGCCCCATCGCCCCCGCCCAAGAGCCGGTCATTGCGGTCGCCTGCACGTTCCCTTGGTCGATGATGCGCAGCGCCGATATCAGCTCGCCGCGAAAATAAGGGCCGCGCCTGCCCTCGTAGCCCAATGTGGCCAGCGAGGAGACCACCATGTAGTTGCCGGTGACCGCGCCGAAATCGCTTTCGAGGCCCCACAGCGCGACGATGATCCGCGGATCGACATTCCAGCGCCGCGCGATCGCATCGAGCAGCGCACGGTTGTCGAGGAGCTGCCGCCGCGCGTTTTCCTGACGCTGCGGCGAGACCGTCTTGGCGAGATACTCGGCAAAGGTCAGCACCCTCTCGGGCTGGTGCTGGTCGAGCTCGATCACATGCGGCAGGTATTCGGCGCCGCGCAACGCGGTATCGACGGTCGAACGGCGGATGCCGCGCGCCGCCGCCTCACGGCGCACCGCGTCGAGAAACGCATAGAAGCTTTCGGCGGCGGCCTCGGCCGGCGCCATCATTCCGAGCGGCGCCGCCAACAGCGGTGCCGCGATAAACAGCCGGCGGCTGACGCGGCCAAGCGTCATCGCAGACCCCCCTTCGACACTTCGTCCCCGTCCGACTTTTGCCACAACCGGACCGGATCGTGCAATTGCTCGCGGCCGATCGGGTGAAATCCTCGCCGATCAGGCCGTCGATCGGCAAAAAAGCGCTTGTCGCCGGGCGAATCGAGCGTGCAACCTTGACAAAGCCCGGCGCCAAACGTAACCCCGGATCGAGCAAACGAGCTTGTTGGGAGGAGCGTTGCATGGGCCAGGTTTTGGGGCTCGGCGTCACCCATTTTCCGCCGCTTTCGGGCACCGATGAGAGCATGGGCCGCATCTTGAAACGGGTCCTGGACGATCCTGCCTTGCCCGAAAAGTACCGCCGGCCCGATGGCTGGCCCGCGCCGATGCGGGAAGAATACGGGGACGACCACGGGTTGTCGGCCGCGCGGCGGCACCGCGAAGCGCTGGTCGCCGGTTTTCGCAACGCGCGGCGGATACTGGACGAGTTCGACCCCGACCTCGTTGTGATCTGGGGAGACGACCAGTACGAGAACTTCCGCGAGGACGTGATCCCGCCCTTCTGCCTGTTGGCCTACGACAAGATGACACCAAAGCCGTGGGAATATTACCGCGGACCCAATGTCTGGAACGAGCCCAACGACAAGGCCTTTGAATATAAGGGCCATCCCGAGGCGGGGAAATACCTCGCCAGCAAGATGATCGAGACCGGATTCGACGTGTCCTACGCGTATCGGCCATTGCATCACCAGCTCGGTCACGCCTTTCTGAACACGCTCTTGTTTATGGATTACGATCGCAAGGGCTTCCCTTATCCGGTGCTGCCGTTTCAAGTGAATTGCTATGGGCGCCGCGTCATCGCGCAACAGGCGGGGGTGCGCTCGCTGAGCGAATTGCCGGCCGAGGCCGATCTCGATCCCCCCTCCCCGGCCCCGTGGCGCTGCTTCGACCTGGGTGCGGCGTGCGCGCGCATCGCCGCCGACAGCCCGTGGCGGGTCGCGCTCGTCGCCTCGTCGAGCTGGTCGCACGCCTTCCTGACGCCAAAGAACTACCTGCTCTACCCCGATGTCCCGGCCGACCGCGCGCTCTACGAGGCCTTGCAAAAGAGCGATTACGCGGCGTGGCGGGAGCGGCCGTTGAGCGCCGTCGAGGACAGCGGCCAGCAGGAAATCCTCAATTGGATGTGCCTGATGGGCGGCATGAAGGAATTGGGCCGCCGGCCCAGCGAGACCTCTTATGTCGAGAGCTGGATCTTCAATTCCAACAAATGCTTCGCGGTATACGAAGCCTGACCGGGCGGGACCGGCGATGCCCGAATTGCCGGGAAAGGCGCTGGCGCGGGAATTGATCGACAGGAGCCGGGGCGAAAGCCGCGCCACCCCGGTCGAGGACATTGTCAAAGCAGCCCGGCAGGGTGCGATCGGCGCCGACGCCGGCAACCGCCTCCTGGCCCGGCTGTGGACCCTCGAGCGGATGTTTTACTACATTTATGGCGGCTGGGGTCAAGGGCTGGAGATGAACGACTTTCCGGCCTCGGTCAAATATTTGTTTTCGAAGCAGATCGTCGATGAATCGACGCACGAGATGCTGTATCTCGACGCGCTGCTCGAACGCGGCTTCGTCGCCACCCAAAAAGCCGCGTTCCAGCACCCCTGGGGCGGGTTCGCGGTCGATTCGGCGCTCGCCTATTACGTCTTTTCGCTGCGCAATTTGGCGACCTATCCGCACCCGATCCGCATCGCCGCCTTGAACCTCGGCCCCAAGATCATCGAGCAGGGCTGGATGGAAGGCTTGGCCGAGGCGATCCCGGACCCGCGGCTCAAAGCGGTGTTCGCCAGCCAGGCAGTCGAAAACCGCAGCCACATCAATATGGGCCGCCGCATCGTCGAGGAGCACGTCGCAAAGCCGGTCGAGGCCGAGCTGTGCCGCTGGGCCTGCACCTTGGCCAAGCGCGATTACGGCCGGTTTCTGCACGAGCTCGGCGATTTCGTGCTCGATCGCACGACCCCGGAGCCGCCGATGCCGCGGGTGCAGGTGATGGACTGAAGGAAATCCGATGGCCAGCCTCAAGATCGATCACGAGCGCTGCACCGAATGCCGGATGTGCTACATCGTCTGCCGCGAGATCGATTTGAACGCCGTGTATGTCGCGCTGGAGCCGCAGCACCGCATCGAGATCGATGTCGACAAATGCACCTATCCCGGCTGCACCGCGTGCCTGATGTATTGCCCGGCCGAAGGCTCGATCGTCGAAGCCGAAACCGGCCGATCATTGGTCCCGCCCCCGCTGGAAGCGTGGCAGGAGGCCTAAGCGTGACCCCAAAGTATTCCATTTACATCCGTCCGTTAGCCGTCATTCCCGCGAAAGCCGGAACCCAGGGCCACAGGTTCCCGGATCGTTGCTCTGGGTCCCCGCCTTCGCGGAGACGACGATGAGACTAAGTGCGCTGCGAGACGGTCAAAAGTTGAGGCACGGAGACACGGATGCACCCGATCCTCGAAATGTTCTGCGACAAATGGGTGTGGCCGACGATGCCGGGGGCGCCCGGCGCCGAGTTTCGGCTGCGGCTGACCCGCGAGCACTGTCTGAAGGGCTGGGAGATTGCGGTCGAGCGCACCCTCGGCGAGATCGAGCAGGAGCTGGCGCGCCCCGACGAGGGCTGGAAAAAAGCCCGGGCATTGCGTGGCTATGCCGCCGAGGGCGTGCACATGTCGATCAAGCAGATGTCGGCGCAGCTGCTGTCGGTCGATATCGCCGGCCAGGAGCGCTACATCGATTTGCAGCGGATGCGCGCGCGCCAGATCTGGGACGAGTGCAAGCATTCGAAACTGCATGCCGACGTCTTGCTGGGCAAGGGCTGGATTGCGGACGAAGGCGAGCTGATGGAGATCGCCCAGGCGAACGCCCAGCCGCTCCCCGCCTATTTCGGCCTCTCCATGATGTTCCCGCATATCCATCCCTTGGCCCGCGCCGCGCAGAATTATTATCAGGAGGCGATCGCCTGCCTCGGCATCGCCTGCTGTCTCGACCGGGTCGAGGACCCGCTGGTCCGCCACGAGCACCTCTCGCAGCGCGACGAAGAGCTGATGCATTTCATGGAAGGCAAGTTCCAGATCGACTTCCTGTGCACGACTCCGCAGACGCAGAAGCCGGTCGAGGACGCACTCGGCTATCTGATGCACCAGGTCGGCGGGATCCGATGAGTTTGCTGCGGTATGAGCGGTCATTCCGGGATGCCCTGCAGGGGCAGGCCCGGAATCCAAGAACACTGTCATGATCGGAGGTTGGTGTTCATGGGTTCCGGGCTCGCGTGCTTCACCCGCGCCCCGGAATGACAAAGGTTCGCCTTTCTTCACGCGCGTTTCACGGAAATGACGAGAGCGGGTGGGCAGCGATGAAGGTGCGGATCGACTACGCGGTGTGCAATTCCTGCGGGCTGTGCCGCGAGGTCTGTCCCGAGGCCGCGGTCCGGCCGAAATTGCTGGAGCCGCGCCACCTCTACGAGGTGCAGGAAGTGAAGTGCACCGGCTGCGGCGATTGCCTCGACTATTGCCCCGCGCCCGGCGCTCTGGTGCAATATGCCGTTTCCCCCGCCGCCGGCGAAGGAGCCAGCCATGGCGCGTGAATACAATCTGATGTCATCGGATGGGCACCTCGAAGTGCCGCCCGAGCGCTGGGTGCACCGGGTGCCGCAAAAGCATCGCGACCGCGCGCCGCACACCGTCCATCTGCCCGATGGCGGCGATGCGCTGATGATCGAGGGGCAGCCGCTCTTGGAGGCAAATTTTCTCGATTTGCGCGCCGGCCGGGCCGAGGGGACGTGGCAGCCTTTCGGCCTCAAGGTCGCCGACGCTGCCGGCACCGGCTCGCCCGAGCAACGCGTCGAGGAGCAGGACAAGGACGGCATGGATGGCGAGGTCTTGTTCGCGGCAATGGTCGCGGGGCCGGTCTTCTGGCGCAACATCGCGCATGACGAAGTCTATCGGGCGGTGATCCGCGGCTACAACGACTGGCTCGCCGAGGAATACTGCGCGGTGGCGCCGGACCGGCTGATCGGCATGGGCGTCATCCCGATCACCAATGTCGAGGACGCCATCGCCGAGATGACGCATTGCAAAAAGCTCGGCCTCAAGGGCGTGCTGCTGGGCGCGCTGCCCGGCGCCAAGGGCTACCCGACCCCGGAGGACGACAAATTCTGGGCCGCTGCGGTCGATATGGAGATGCCGGTCACTGTCCACGTCCAGTTCTACCGAACCGGGGCGCGCGCCAACCAGCCGACCTTCAAATATCCGAAGGAAGATCCGGTCATCATGCAGCGGCTGCGCCGCCCGTTTCTCGAATGGCTGTGCAATTTCGGCCTGGCGCCGTCGGTCAGCATCGCGCAGCTGGTGTTGGCCGGCGTGTTCGAGCGCCATCCCAAGCTCAAGGTGTTTTTCGCCGAAACCCGGCTCGGCTGGGTCCCGTTCTGGCTCGAGCACATGGATTTGTGGTACCAGCGCCATCTCGGCTGGGCGCAGGAATATGTGGGCTTCAAACCGCTAAAGGAATTGCCGAGCCATTATGTGCGTGACCACGTCTATTTCAGCGTGCAGTACGAGCGGGTCGCGGTCGAGGAGCGGGCGCATGTCGGCGTCGACCGGATCATGTTCGCCACCGACTTCCCGCATATCGAATGCGAGTGGCCGAACTCGCGGCCCTTGATCGACAAAATCTATGCCGACATCCCGGAAGCCGACAAACGCCGCATCTGGGCGCAGAACTGCGTCGAATTCTTCCACCTCGACCATCGGCCTGCCTGACGGGACCTCTTGGCACGACGATCGCCTGCTCGACCGTCGTGCCAAGAGAGCATCGCTGCTGCGTCAGCTGCGAGCGCGCCGGCGTGCGAGGCCGAAGCCGAGCAGTCCGACGCTGAGGATGGCAAGCGTGGCCGGTTCCGGTGTCGGCGTCGTTGCCGCCTCGACCACGATATTGTCGAGAGCGAAGCTCCAATCCGCCTCGCCGGCAGGACCAAATCCCTCAAAGGTCACCGAGGTGACGTTGTCGAGAAGGCCGCCCGCCGCCAGCGTCTGGAAGGAGAGCGAGGCACCCGACAAGGTCACGATGTCGCCGTTGCTGCCGATCATCTCAATATCCGCGGCGTTGGGAAATCCGCCCGCTGCCGAGGCGGCGCCGTCGTTCCACATCTGCGCCAGATCGGCGCTGTCCAGGCTGAACGTGCCGCCGCCGTCCTTTGTCATCACGATCGGGAAACCCAAGGTGGGGCCATCGACGGCGAGATAGATGCCGTCGCCGGCTACACAGCCGCCAAAGCCGCAAATGCCGGGGCTATCGAGCGTATGAAAGTGCGAGGAAGTAAAGACAAAACCCTGAGTTGTCAAGGTGGTCAGGATAGGATTGCCCGAGCTCGGCACGCCGTTGAAATCGATCGTAGTGGCCATTGCCGGCCCCGCCGTCACCACGGCGGCGGCAATTGCCGCCCATGCCGCAACACCAATCTTTTTCATCGCTACCCTCCATCGATGAGTTCACGTTTTAAGTTAAAGCAAAAATCGTGCCATTAAGATAGTTTAAGTTTTATCAATGTGATAGAGCGTTACGATGTCTATATATGTAAGGAATTTCGTCAGCTTTGTCGTTCTGACACACCGGGTCGTCCGATATCGATTTTCGGGTATTACTTATGATCTTCAATAGATGTCACGAGGTTTCTTTTATACGTCAAACGACGTGACAGAAAATCAGAATACAATTGATAGTTCTGCTTTTGTAAAAAATTTCGACACCAGGGCTGTGGCAAGGTTGACGATCCGACAAGGCTCATTCGGTGGGCAGGCGCAGAGCGGCGCCCCGGCCTTGCGACGACCTGGACTCCTCCTTTGCGCGCCGTCAATCCTTACATATCCGATGCAGCCTTACATATCCGACGCAGTCGAATGGGATCCCGCAGTCATGCAACGTCGTGTGCCAGAATGAGCCCGATCGTTCGTTTTGCCCCGTCGCCGACCGGGTTTCTGCATATCGGCGGCGCCCGCACCGCTTTGTTCAACTGGCTTTATGCCCGGCATCACGGCGGCAGCTTCCGGCTGCGCATCGAGGACACCGACCGGGCGCGCTCCACCCCCGAAGCGGTGGCGGCGATCATCGACGGCCTCCAATGGCTCGGGCTCGCATGGGACGGCGACATCGTCTGCCAATCGACCCGCGCCGCGCGCCACGCCGAGGTCGCGCGGCAATTGCTGGCGGCGGGCGGCGCCTATCGCTGCTGGTGCACCCCCGCCGAGCTCGAGGCGATGCGCGAGAAGGCGCGCGCCGAAAAGCGCTCGGTGCGCTATGACGGCACTTGGCGCGATCGCGACCCGGCGGAAGCGCCGGAGGGCGTGCCGCCCGTTATCCGCCTCAGGGCACCGCAACACGGATCGACGACGATCCGTGATCTGGTGCAAGGCGAGGTCACCGTCGCCAACAGCGAGCTCGACGACCTGATCATTCTGCGCGCCGACGGCAGCCCGACCTACAATTTCTCGGTTGTCGTCGATGACCACGACATGGGGATCACCCAGGTGATCCGCGGCGACGACCACCTGAACAACGCGTTCTGCCAGACCCAGCTCTATCAGGCGCTCGATTGGCCGGTCCGGAATTCGCCCATCTGCCACTGATCCATGGCGCCGACGGCGCCAAATTGTCGAAACGCCATGGCGCAGCTCGCGGTCGAGGCCTATCGCGACAGGGCTATCTGCCCGAAACCCTGCGCAACTACCTCTTGCGCCTCGGCTGGAGCCACGGCGACGACGAGATCATCTCGACCGAAGAGGCAGTCCGTGGTTCGACCTCGATGCCGTGGGCCGTGCCCCTGCCCGCTTTGATTTCGCCCGGCTCGGCAATCGAACGGGCACTATATCCGCGAGGCCGAGACGAACCGGTTGGTGGACCTTGTCGTTCCCTGATTGCCGAAAGGCTCGGACGGGGGCTCGGCCCCGCTCGGCGAGACCGGCCGAAGGCGGCTCGGCGCGGCAATGCCGGCGATTGAAGCTGCGTCCGAAGAACTCTGGCGGAATTAGCTGAAAACGCGCGGTTCTACATACAATTGGTGGCCGAGCGCCCGCTTGCACCAAGCCCGACGCGGCGAAGCTGTTGACCGGCGAAGCGCGCCGTCTGCTGCGGCGCTGGTCCCCGCCCTCGGCCGGCGGCGCGTGGCGGGAGGAGCGCGCTCGAAGGCGCGCTGCGCGACTTCGCGGCGGCGAAAAACGGCAAGGCCCTCGGCGCCGTGGCCCAGCCGTTGCGGGTGGCATTGACCGGGTCGCGCGCTTCGCCCGGCATCTTTGCCGTGATGGAGGTGCTCGGGCGCGAGGAAACGCTCGGGCGGATCGCCGATGCGGTCGGCATGGCGGGCTGACGCCGCGGTCATCTCGCACCTGCGAACGGTTTGCCAACCGCTGCCGGCAAGTCTATTTTGCCGTCGAAACGGCCAATCGCCTGCGGGCGTCGAGGAGCGAGGTGCATCGATGGACGGCAACAATATGACCACCGGAACGATGACCCTGACCGACAATGAAACCGGCAAGTCGGTCGAGCTTCCGGTCATCGGCGGCACGATCGGGCCGCGCGTCATCGACATCCGCAAGCTCTACGCCCAGACCGGGCATTTCACCTACGACCCGGGCTTTATGGCAACCGCCGCGTGCCGGTCGAGCATCACCTATATCGACGGTGACGAAGGCATCCTGATGTATCGCGGCTATCCGATCCAGGAGCTGGCCGAAAAAAGCGATTTTCTCGAAGTCGCCTATTTGCTGCTCAAAGGCGAATTGCCGAACGCCAAGGAAAAGGCCCAGTTTGTCCACGACATCACCCACCACACGATGGTGCACGAGCAGCTGACGACGTTTTTCCGAGGCTTTCGCCGCGATGCCCACCCGATGGCGGTGATGTGCGGCGTGGTCGGGGCGCTGTCGGCCTTCTACCACGATTCGACCGATATTCACGACCCTTACCAGCGCATGGTCGCGTCATATCGGCTGATCGCCAAGATGCCGACGATCGCGGCGATGGCATTCAAATATTCGATGGGACAGCCTTTTGTCTACCCGCAGAATTCGCTGAGCTATGCCGAAAATTTCCTCCATATGGCCTGGGCGGTGCCGTGCGAGGAATACAGGGTCAACCCGATCCTGGCGCGGGCGATGGATCGCATCTTTATCCTGCACGCCGACCACGAGCAGAACGCCTCGACGGCAACGGTACGCAATGCCGGGTCGAGCGGCGCCAACCCGTTTGCCTGCATCGCGGCCGGCATCGCGTCCTTATGGGGGCCGGCGCATGGCGGCGCCAACGAGGCGGTGCTGAAGATGCTGGCCAAGATCGGCGACACATCCGGCATCAAGGATTTCATCAGCCAGGTCAAGGACAAGCACAACCACGAAATCCTGTTTGGCTTTGGCCATCGCGTCTATCATAATTACGACCCTCGTGCGCATATTTTGCGCGACAGCTGTCACGAGGTCCTCGACGAGCTCGGCATCAAGAACGAGCCGCTGCTCGACTTGGCGATGGAGCTCGAGCACATAGCTCTGAACGACGATTATTTCATCACGCGCAAGCTCTACCCGAATGTCGATTTCTATTCCGGGATCATCCTGCGGGCGATGGGCTTCCCGGTGTCGATGTTCACCGTGCTTTTCGCCATCGCGCGCACCACCGGCTGGGTCGCGCAATGGACCGAGATGATCGAGGACCCGGATTCGAAAATCGGCCGCCCGCGCCAGCTGTTCACCGGATCGGACGAGCGCCACTACGTGCCGGTCGAAGAACGCCGCTGATCTGCAGCCGAGGTCGCAACATCGGGGCGGAAGGCGAAGATTTGACGATCAAGGCGACGACCGAGCCGCCATGCGCGCATCACAACCTGATCTCCGCATCCGGGTCGCCGGCGGCAAGGGCGCTCATATAGGCGAGGCACAGCTCGCGCGAACGGTAGGAGCCGTAGGCGGCGGTCTCTTCGCGCTCGACGATCGGAAAGGTCGAATAGATGTAGCGCACATCGTCGCGGCCGGTGACGCCGTAAAGGTGGAAATAAACCGCGTCGAGCTTTGCCCGCAGCTTCAGGCGGCGCTCCTCGTCCCAAACGAAGGGCGGCCTCACCTCGCCCGCCTCATCGACATAGCCCAGATCCCGCGCGAAGGGAGCCATGTCGTGCGCCGTGTAGGTCAGCTCGAGCACGGCCTCGCGCACGATCGCCCCCGCCGTCTTCGGACCAAACCGGACGGCCTCGTACCGCTCCGGCGGCACGACCGGGAGCTGCTCGACGATGTACCAGTTCAGGTGTTGCCCTGGACTTTTTGCCGCGCGACAGAAATCAAAAATCGGTCGCATTCAAATTTGCGCATAGAAAGGTCGCGATGTTCGTGCGCAATCGGCTCAGTCGTCTGGTCATTGAGCAATCAGCGGCAAGCGTATTCGCCGGCATAACGATCGCGGTATAAAGCAGGCGATCAAACGATGCGCCTGTCCGTGGGGTTCGGTAACGTCCTTGAAACCAAGGACGTAGCTAAGCTCTGCAACAGGTCAAATCTGTCCGCGTGCACCCAGAATTGCGGGTCGGCACATAACTGGGGTCGCCATGATGATCTAGTGCAACGTCGCGGGTTCGGATGAGCAGGACGGTGTTGATTGCTTGGGGTTGACAAGGACCGACGCTCGCGGCGCGGTGGTCGAAATGCCATGCACCATCTTGCCTTCGTATAGCGGCACCCAATCCCCCGCCGCGCTGCGGAAACGGTTGCCGCCGACGGGGTAGGCGCCTTCCCGCTCTTCCAGTTCCCGGCGGGTGCGGAAAAGATGAGAGTTGTTGGTCATATGAAACATGGTTGACGTATCTGACCGGCCAGGCCTTGACCTCGCCGCCGCCGGAGCGGTCCACCAGGACCGGCAGGCGGGCGTAGATCGCCGGTCGTCAGATCGGCGTCGCGGCGGGTGCGGAAGAGCGGCGCCGTGCCGGTGTTCGGGTTGACGCGGGCGAAATCCGCGGCGGTCAGCGGAAAACAGCGCTCGGGATCGTCCAGCTCAGACGTGTCGCTGTGAGAAAGAAGGCGCAATTGTGCCGGCGATCGATAGGTGCGTATCGGGCTCGCGACGAAGGTGCAGAACTTGAATTGCGGCGTGGACATCGGGAAAAAGCAGAGGGCGATCTGTCCCCTTTGTTCTCGAAATCGTAGAGCGCCTTCAGCCGGCCGCCGGTCGCCACGCCCTTGAAGAACGGGGCGGCGGTTTTGTCCGAGGCGATGCCGGATGGGGTCAGCAGGCCGATCATGCCGGTCGGCTTGACGAGCGCCATCGCCCGCTCGACGAACAGCGAATAGATGTTCATGTCGCCGCCGGAGAGCAGCGGATAGTCGCCGCAGCCGCGGGCGATGCGGAACGCCGCTTCGGCGCGCGCCTCGGCCTTGGCATAGTCCCCGGCGAGCGGGTCGCCCTGCGTCTCCAACGCCGCGATCAGGCGCTTGCGGTCGGCGGCGCGCTGGGCCAGCGCGATCTCGCGGCGGCGGATGGCAAACCATTCGACCTGCTGCAATTTCATGCGGTCCCAGGGCGGGTTGCCGATGATCGCGTCGAACCCGCCGGTCGGCTTTGCGGATTCCCAGACCGACCACACGCCGGGGAAGGCGACCTGCCAGTTGAAGAAATGTTCCTCCGCGATCAATTCGCGCGCCTTTGCCAGCAGCTCGGTGAAGCGCGCGGCCTCGGCGCGGCCGTTCGCGACCGGCGCCTTGCCGAGCGCGATCTGCACCGGATCGCCGAATTGGCCGTCGAAAAAGGCGTGCAGCGCCGCCTTGTCCTCCTTTGCCTTTGGGTCGAGCCAGTCGATCGCGTGAATGAATGAGAGGAAGGCGTCGAGCGGTGCGGTCATCTCGCGCACCTCCTCGAAGATCAGCTCCGAGCGCTCGGCCTCGGCGATCTCGGCGTCGGTCAGCCCCTCGATGACCTGCATCGAGGCGGCGGCGCGCATCGCGCGGCGCATCGGCTCGTGCAGCAGCAGCGGCTTGCCCCAGGACGCGGCCTTGTCGATCCCGCCCCTGACCCATGAGCCGAAGAGGCTGTCGCCGTGGCGCAGGTGATGGTCGAGGAAGCTCAGCGGCGCGCCGACGGTAAAGGTGTGGAGCCACAACGAGACCTTGGCCAGCTCGACCGCCATCAGGTTTTTGTCGACGCCGTAAACGCAGCGTTTCAGCACCATGCGGCGGATAATGTGCCGGTCGTCGAGCTGGGCCGGGTCGACGGTCCAGCCGCGCTCCTCGGCGTTGCCGAGAATGGTGTTGCGGATGGCCTCGATCCGCCCGCCGAGCGGGGAAATGTAATCCCCCCACGAAACGATCGCCTCCGCTTCCGCCATCGCTCCGATGACCTGATCCGCCAGATAGTCGACCAGGCTGACGAGGAAGTGGCCGGACCCCATCGCCGGGTCGCAGATTTTGAGCTCCAGCAGCCTTTCCGCGGGGTCGAGGCGCTTGAGGATGCCGAGCCGATAGTCTTCCGGCTGTTTTCCCCCGGCCAGCTCGTCCGCCCTCGCCCTGAAGGTGTCGATACGCTGCGCGACCAGCGGGGCGACGGTCTCGCGGATGATCAGCCCGACCAGATCGTCCGGCGTGTAGTAGCTGCCCGACCCCTTGCGGGCGAAGACATTGGGCCGGATGACGATCCGGCCGGCCTCGCGGATGATTTCATGCTCCAGCAGGCGCTCGTAGATCGAGCCGAGCTGCTGCACGCTCAGATCGCGATAATTGATGTATTTGCGCCCGTCGGCGGTGCGCTCGAACGAGAGGGCGTCGATCACGTTCGCCATGATGGCGTCGCCGAGGCGGATCGTCGTCAATAGCGGCGTGCGCTCGGCATCGAACAGCCCGCCATTGTAGGGCGGCAGCCCGATCGACCGGTCGCCCAAATCGATTGCACGGCAGAGGTCGTCGAGCGCCGACCAGTAGCGGGCGGCCGTATCCGAAAAGGCGTCGTTGCGGTCCTTGCGGCGGCCGATATCGCCGCGGACCCGCTCGCGCAGACCGTAATCTTCGTAGCGGGGGTCGCGGACCGGCAGCAAATCCCGGTCCTCGGCATAGAGGATGAACAGCAGGCGGTAGAGGAGGATCAGCGCCGCCTCGCGCGCCTCCTGCAACGGGGCGGCCGGAGCCGCGGCGGCGATGGCGCGGGCGAGCTCGGGAAATACCTGGCCGAAGACAAGGTCGGAGAGGTTGGCGGCGACCCGGTCTTCGTAGAACCGGCCTTCTGCGAGCGCGCGCTGATGAAAGGTCCGGCCGTCGCTCGGCGTCGGCAAAAATGCCTGGCGGCCAAAGACGAGGGCGAACACCCTCAGCCAATGCCGGCATTCTTCCTCGGAGAGCGCGAACAGGCCGCCCTCATGGCCGGGGATGGCGAGGATGGCGGTCAGGTCGATTTCGAAAAACTGCTCCGAAACCGACCGCGCGCCCTGATAATAGAGCCGCCACTGACCGCCATTGGTCAGCATGCCCCAGCGCAGCTTCCCGGTGGTCAGGTCTTCGACCCGCCGCAGATAGCGCAGCATCTGGGTCGAGGGGGCGGTTTCCTCGCCGCGTCGCCCCGACCGGCGATCGAGCGGCCGTCGCCATCTTTTTGATTCGACCACAGCGAGGCCGAGCCCGTAGCGCCGCCACTCCTCGGGAAAGGTGTTGGCGCGGGCCTTTGCCTCGCCGTTGCCGAACAGAACCCCGTCGGGCACGTCCTCGCGGCCGCGGGGGGCGAGATTTTGCTGACGCAGGCTTTCGCTCCAGCCGAGGCGGCTCAGGACCGGCCAGATCAGGTCGTCCTCGGTCTGGCTTTCATTCGGTGATTGCGCGGTCGGAAACCGGTCGAACACGCGCCGCAGATCCGAGCGAAGCGCCTCGATGGCGATGTCGTCGAGGCTCGACCAATCGGGTAGGCGGCTGATCGATTCGCGCAGGAAGTCGCTCGAAAACAGGCTGCCGCGAAAGACCCCCGCTGCCATCCGCCCAGCCTTTCGGTTTCAGAAGACCCTCACCCACCCAGCCCTGCGGGCTGGGTTCTCCCTCTCCCGCAATGCGGGAGAGGATGCCGAGCGCAGCGCGGCGGGTGAGGGTTACGCGCGTTGCACCAATTCGATGCGATAGCCGTCGGGGTCCTCGATAAAGGCGATGACCGAGCCGCCATGCGCCATCGGGCCCGCCGGCCGCGGGATTTTGACCCCGGCGGCGCCGAGCTCTGCGCACGCCTGGTAGACATCGGGCACGCCCAATGCCAGATGGCCGAAGGCGCTGCCGAGATTGTAGGGCTCGGCCTGCTCCCAATTATGGGTCAGCTCGAGCACGGTATGGTCGGCCTCCTCGCCGTAGCCGACAAAGGCGAGCGTGAACTTGCCGGTCGGATAATCGCGCTTGCGCAGCAATTTCATGCCGAGCTGCCCGGTATAGAATTGCAGCGACTTGTCGAGATCGCGCACGCGGATCATCGTGTGCAGATAGCAAAACTTGTCGGCATTCGCGGTCATCGTGAGCTCCTCTGTCAGGGTGGGGCGGCGCCGCGGCGGGCGGCGACGATTTCGAGAACCTGGTCCGCGGCGCGCAGGCTCGGGGCCACGCCGCCCGCCTGGAGGCGCCGCATCGCCCGATCATACCCGCGCCGGTGGCGCTCGCGAACCCGTTCGTCGCCGACCAATGCGGCAAGCTCGGCCGCGATGCGTTCGGCGGTGCAGTCCGGGCCGAGCAGCTCGCAGACCAGCACCTCTTCCAGCAGCAGGTTGACGAGGTTGACCTGGCGCACCTTGACCACGCGGTCGAGGAGCTTTTGGGTCAGCGGGTTGAGGCGATAGCCGACAACCATCGGCACTCGGGCGAGCGCCAGCTCGAGCGCCACCGTGCCGGACGCGGCAAGCGCGGCGCGGCTGGCGGCAAAAGCGTCGTATTTCTGCTGCGGCTCCTGCACGACGATCGGCGTGCCGGGCCAGGCCCGCACCGTCTCGGCGACCGTCGCCGCGACCGTCGCGACCGTCGGCACAGCGACGCGAAACGGGCCGATTCGGCCTTGCAGCAATATGAGCGCCCGGCCGAAGATCGGCAGCAACCGCCGCACCTCCCCGTGCCGGCTGCCCGGCAATACGCTGATCAGCAGGTCGTTCTCGGCGAGCCCGTGCGCCGACCGAAACCGAGCGGCATCGCCACGCCCGGCGCCGCTTTCGAGAACCGGATGGCCGACAAAGCGGCAGGAGAGCCCGACCCGCTCGAAATAAGGCGGCTCGAACGGCAGCAAGGTCATCAGATGGTCGTACCAGCGGGCCATGCGCCGCGCCCGGCCGGCGCGCCAGGCCCACACCATGGGTGCCACGTAATGGATCAGCGCCAGGGTCTCGCCGCGGCGCCGCAAGCCGCGGGCGATGCGCCAGCTGAAGCCCGAGCTGTCGATGGTCACGACCGCGTCGGGCCGCAGCGCGCGGATCGACGCCACCGTCTCGCGCACGCGGCGCAGGATCAGCGGCGCCCGCGGCAGCACCTCGGCCACCCCCATCACCGCGAGGTCGTCGAGCGGGATCAGGCTGTCGAGGCCCTCTTCCCGCATCCGCTCGCCGCCGACGCCGGCGACCCGCAGCTTGCCGCCGGTGCGCTGCCGCAGAGCCGCGATCAGGGCGCCGCCCAGCGCATCGCCCGAGGGCTCGCCGGCGATGATAAAGATAAAGGGCGCAGGCTCGCTCACACCCGTCGGATTCCGACCACGAAGAGGCCGGCGCGATCGGCGGCGGCCACGACCTCGTCGCGATCGATGACGATCGTCGCGCCGGCTTCGACGGCAATGCCGCGCAGCCCGGCTTCAGCCGCCAGAGCCACGGTCCGCGGTCCGATTGTCGGCCGATCGGCGCGCGGCTCCTGGCCGGGCTTTTCGAGCTTGACGAGAACGCCGCCGGGCCCGTCGCGGTGTAGTCCGGCGCAACGGCGGACGAGCTCGTCGGTGCCTTCGACCGCTTCGACACCCAGCACCATGCCCTGCTGGACGACAACCGCCTGGCCGATATCGAGGGCGCCGAGCGCGCGGGCGACCTCCCCTCCCCGCTCGATGTCTGCCAACGCCGTCGGGTCCGGTCGGACCAAGCCGAGTGGACCTTCCGGGGCAAGCCCGCCATCCAGCAGCCGGTCGGCGCCAATCACTCGGAAGCCTTCGTGCTCGAGCTCCCTGACGACGGCAGACAAAAGCCCGTCGTCACCGAGCGCCCGATAGCCGATCCTGGCCAGCAGCTTGGCGGCGCGCCAGTCGGGCCGCAGCGCCATCAAGGACGGCCGGCGGACGGCGCCGGCGAGCACCAGCTCGGTTACATCGTTGTCGCGCAGCAACGACAACGCCTTGGCAGCAGCCCCGGGCCGGCACCAGGCGTGCGCGACCCCGGCGACCGTCGCCGCCTCCGCCGCACCTTCAAGGGCGAGGACAAAGACCTCGCGCCCTTTTGCCCGGCAGGAATCGATGAGCCTGCGCGGCAGCTCGCCGCCGCCGGCGATGATCCCGAGCTTAGGCGCCGTTTGCCTCTTTGGCATTGGCTTCCCTGGGCTGACAGATGGCGCGGGTCGAATCGGCGCGGATAAAGGCGATGATGTCGTCGACCGGGCCGATGCCGCCAAATTTATCCGCCGCCTCGTTGACACGATCGGTCAAGGTGCCATCGGCAAAGAACAGCAGCTGGTAGGCGCTGCGCAATCCCTGGATCGCTTCGCGGCTGAACCCGCGCCGCTGCATGCCGATGATATTGAGCCCATTCAGCCGGGCGCGGTCGCCCATCACCAGGCCGTAAGGGATGACATCGCGCTCGACGCCCGACATCCCGCCAATCATCGCATGCCGCCCGATCCGGCAAAATTGATGCACCGCCGAGAGCCCACCCAAGATCGCGTAATCTTCCATCACGACATGGCCGCCGAGCGTCCCGTTGTTGACCAGGATGACGTGATCGCCGATCTGGCAGTCATGGGCCACATGGGCGCCGACCATCAACAAGCAATGATTGCCGATCCGGGTGACCATGCCGCCGCCCTCGGTGCCGGGATTGATCGTCACATATTCGCGGATCGTGTTGTCGTGGCCGATTTCGAGGGAAGAAGGCTCACCCTTGTATTTCAAATCCTGCGTCTCATGCCCGATCGAGGCGAACGGGAAGATGCGTGTCCGCTCGCCAATTGTCGTTCGCCCGTCGATCACGACGTGCGATTTGAGATTGACGCTACGGTTGAGCACGACGTGCTCGCCGATGACGCAATAGGGGCCGACGACGACATCGTCCGCCAGACGCGCACCGGGCGCGACGATCGCTGTGGGATGGATCTGCGGCATGGCCGGCACCGCCTAATCGTCGAGGAGCATGGCGGCGAACACCGCTTCCGCAACGAGATGCCCGCCGACCTCGGCCCGGCCGTCGAATTTCCACACATTGCCGCGGTTGCGCTGCTTGGTGACATGGACCTGCAAGACATTGCCGGGGACAACCGGCCGGCGAAAGCGGGCATTGTCGACGCTCATGAAATAGACGAGCTTGCCCTCCGCCTCGCGGCCCAGGGTATGCACCACCAGCACCGCCGCGGTTTGCGCCATGACTTCGATGATCAGCACCCCCGGCATGACCGGCCGGGCTGGAAAATGGCCGCGGAAATAAAATTCGTCCGGCGACAAGTTTTTGATGCCGGTCGCCCGCTCGTTCGCCACCACGTCGACAACCCTGTCGATCATCAGGAAGGGGTGGCGATGCGGGATCATTTCCATGATCCGCTGAACATCGATCTCGACCGCTCGGCCTTCGACCGCGGCCGGCCCGGTCATCGTCCGTCCCTTTTTTTCGACAACCGCTGAAGCACCGCCGTCTGCCGCATGAATTCGGCGATCGGCACCGCCGGGCTGCCACACAGCGTCGCCCCGGCGGGGACATCGCGCATGATGCCGCTCTTGGCGGCGATCCGCGCACCGTTGCCGATATTAAGGTGGCCGGCGAACCCAACCTGGCCGCCGATCATGACAAAGTCACCGAGCCGCGTGCTCCCGGAAATCCCGACCTGAGCGGCGAGGACGCAGCCCCGGCCGAGCACCACGTTGTGGCCGATTTGCACTAGGTTATCAATCATCGAGCCCGCCCCGATCACAGTATCGGGTCCAGAGCCGCGGTCGATCGTGGCGTTGGCGCCGATATCGACATCGTCGCCGATGATCACCCGGCCGAGCTGCGGCACCTTGACCGGCGCGGTCGGGTCGGGGGCAAAGCCGAACCCGGCCTGGCCGATGCGCACACCGGGATGCAGCACGACCCTCGATCCCAAGACACAGTGGCTCAACGTGACATTGGCGTCGATTCGGCAATCGTCGCCGATCTCGACCGCGGCGGCAATCACCGTATTGGGACCCACCAGGCAGCGTTGCCCCAGCCGCACCTCGGCCTCGATCACGGCGTTGGCGCCGATCGCGCAATCCACGGGGACGACCGCCGACGGGTGGACGATCGCGGTTTGCGCCCACCCGGCGACAAAAGGCGGCGGCGGGTAAAATGCCTGTGCGGCGCGGGCAAAGGCTTTGTACGGCTCGCCGCTGACGATCAGCACCATGTCGGGCGGCTCACGCCCGGCCGCCCACTCGTCGACAAAGGCGACACCGGCGCGGGAGCCACGAAATGCTTCGATGTATTTGCGATTGTCCAGAAAGCTCGCATCCTCGGGACCGGCGGTTTCCAGCGGGGCCACATCGTGCACCAGCCGGTCGCCCTCGCTCTCCGGCCGCAACTGGCCGCCGCTCAACGATGCCAGCGCCCGGAGCGTGAACGGGCCGGCGCGGTTGAAAAACCGTGGATCGGCCATTTGCCGCGCCATTGAGCCGGGGCGCTTTTGGCTATTTCCGCTTTGCTTTCGATGGAGTGGCCTTCGCGGAGGCGGCGCTCGGTGCCGGCGCGGCGCTCGGTGCAGTCGGAGTGACGAAAGTGACGTTCAATACCGGCATCTGCTCGTCGAGCTTCTGCATGACTTCGTCGGTCACGTCGAAGCCCCGGTCGAACAGCACCAAATCGGTGCGCTGGAACACCAAGTTTGCCTTTCTTTGCTTGGCAATGTCCGCAATAATCTTAAGCATTTCCTGCTGGATCTTGGACAACGCTTCGTTGTTCGATTTTTCAAGCGCCTGGCGCTTGCCTTGAACGTTGCGATCGAGATCGCTCACCCGCTGCTGAAACTCGCGCCCCTTTTTGCTCAAGGCTTCCGGTGTCAAGGAGTTCTGCTGGCGTTGCAGCGCATCGCGCTGAGCGCGCAACGCCTCCTCCTCGTGTGAGATTTCCTTGGTGTATTCGGTGCGTTTCTGCTCGATCTGACTACGCACCATCTTGGCCGCCTTCGAGTTTTGCAACAACGCCTGAACATCGACCACCATGATGTTGAGGTTCTGGCCAGCCGGGAGCATTGGCGCCGAGAGCGTTGGTGCCGGGGCGGCGGCGGGCGGTGTCGCAGACGGCGGTGGCGCCGGGGTAGTCGCGGGGGCTGCGGGGGCGGCTTTCGGTGGCGCCTGAGCCGCTGCGTCCCCTGCGACCCCGCACAACAGCAACGGCAACGCCAGGGCCGCCCAACGTGCAACCGAAATCATGATTAGAACCTCGTGCCAAAGCTGATGCGGAAGAACTGAGTCTGGTCAAAGGTCTGCTTTTTGATCGGCAACGCGAGATCGAGCCGGATCGGGCCGACCGGCGATTTCCATGACACCCCGATCCCGGCACTGACCCGGATCGCATTCGAATCGAGAACGACGGGCTGCTGACCTCCGGTGGTCACCAGCTGCTCGGGCGTCAGCACGATATTGGTCGGCTCGAGCTTCCACAGCGAGCCGAAATCCGTAAAGACACGTCCGCTCAGCCCCAATTCCTTCGGCAGGCCGAGCGGCACACCCAATGTCACCGAGCCGACGTAGTAATTCTGACCGCCGAGCGCATCGTCGGTGACCGAATTGCGCGGACCGATGCCGGCTGTCTGAAATCCGCGCAGATTGTCACCGCCAACAAAAAATCGATCTTGCAGCAGCACGTCTTGACCATTCCAGCCCAAAACCGAGCCGGCCTCACCGGTGAGCGACAGCACCCAGTCGGGCGCAATCGAATAGTAATAGCCAAAATTCACCTTGGTACGGACGTAGTCGACGCCAAACCCCACACCGGCAAAGTCAGTGCCGATAGAACCATAAAATCCGCCGGTCGGCTCGAGCCGATTGTCGCGGCGATCGTACAGCAAGACTTGCCCAATCTCAGAAGTAACGTGCTGCCCCGCTTGCAGAGCGATAAACAGCGACGCGTCGGTCTGGATGTCGGTGATGTTGTCGGACCGTGCCGTGTATTTGAGGGTCTGGCGCAGGTTGTCGGTGATCTGATAGCCGGTGCGCAACGCTCCGCCATAGGAGAATTGCTGGAACGGCGGGACCACCCCGGAAAAGAACGAAGCGGTCGGGCTGGTCTTGATTTCAAAAATATCAAAACCAGCCGCGATGTTTCGGTCCAGAAAATAGGGCTCGGTAAAGCTCAGGTCGACTTGCTGCGACCGGAACGAGACCACGGTTCCGATGCGCAAATCCTGGCCACGCCCGAGAAAATTACGCTCCCGGATGTTGATGTCCGCGAGCGGGCCATCGCTTGTCGAAAAGCCGAGCCCCAACGACAGTTCGCCGGTGGACTGCTCCTCGACCTCGACCGTCACCACCGTCTTGTCGGGTGCCGAGCCTGGCGCGTTGGTCACCTCGACCTTTTTGAAAAAGCCCAAATTCTTGATGCGCTCTTTGGACCGCTCCATCTTGGTGGAGTTGAAGGCGTCGCCCTCGACCAGCTGGAACTCGCGGCGGATCACCTTGTCGAGGGTGCGCACATTGCCGACGATGTCGATGCGCTCGACATAGACCCGCGGTCCCTCCTGCACGTCGAAGGTAATATCAACGGTGTGGCCCTTCCGGTTTCGCCTGATCTCCGGCTTGACCTCGACAAAGGCATAGCCGCGGTTGCCGAGCGTGTTGGTCAGGACCGTGATCGATTTTTCGACCTGCTCGGCATTGTACCAATCGCCGGAATGAACGGTCAGCAGCGGCAGCACCGATGCCGCCGGCAGGTCCTTGAGCTTGATGTTGACGTCGATCTTGCCGAACCGGTAGCGCTGCCCCTCGTCGAGGCTGAAGGTGACGATAAAGCCGTCGGCCGAGGGCGTCAGCTCTGCCACCGCCGACACCACTCGAAAGTCGGCATAGCCCTCGGTCAGATAAAATTTACGCAACAGCTCGCGGTCATAGGTTAGACGGTCGGGATCATAGGTATCGCTGGTCGACAAAAACCGATACCAACGGCTTTCCTTGGTGTCGATGACACCGCGCAGCTTGCCCTCGCTAAATTCGTGGTTGCCGACAAAATTGACGCTGCGGACGCCGGTGAAAGGGCCCTCGTTGATTTCGAAGACGAGATCGACCCGGTTTTCCGAAAGCTGGATGACTTTCGGCTCGACAGTGGCGCCAAACCGGCCGTGGCGCCGGTAGAGATCGAGAATGCGCTTGACGTCGTTCTGGACGCGGGTGCGGGTATAGACGACGCGCGGGCGCAGCTGGATTTCGGCGTTCAGATCCTTGTCGTTGAGCTTGCTGTTACCCTCGAACGCGATGCGATTGATAATCGGGTTCTCGACCACCTTGACGACCAGCGTGTTGCCGACCCGGCTGAGCTTGACATCGGCAAAGAGGCCGGTAGCGAACAGCGATTTCAGCGAATTGTCGACCTGCTGCGCATCCCATGGGTCGCCGGTCTGGATCAAGAGATAGGAGCGGACCGTCTCGGGCTCTATGCGCTGGGTCCCCTCGACGCGTATGTCGGTGACGACACCCTCGGCCGGGCGGGGCGCGGCGGTGCCGGGCTTCGCCGCCGATCCGGGCTTCGCCGCCGATCCTGAATTCGCCGCCGATCCGGAACTCGCTGTTGCGCTGTCCGGCCGTGCCAAAGCCGGTGGCTGGGTTGCGGCGGACGCGGTCGTGCGCTGCGCCGGCGCGGCCGCAGCGGCGGCAGTGATGCCGGCGACCGCCCACAGGACGGAACTCCAACTGATGCGACGCAAACTGCCCCCACCCCGGCTCGAACTTCGCCCCCCGAACCGGCGATCGCGTCAGGTCACGAGGCCTTTCAGCCAACTCCAGACCCCGAGATGGACGAGATCGTTTCTGGTGGCAAAGACCATCAAGGTGAGCACCAACGCGAGCCCGATGCGAAAGCCGTATTCCTGGGCACGCGGACCCAGCGGCTTCCCGCGAAGCGCTTCGGCGGCATAGAACAGCAGGTGCCCGCCGTCAAGGACTGGAACGGGAAACAGGTTGATCAACCCCAGATTGATCGAAAGCACCGCCATGAACCACAGCACCGCAACCACGCCGCCCTCGGCCACGTCACCCGACATTTGCGCGATACGCAACGGTCCGCCGAGCTCGTCGGTGCTGCGCATGCCGATGACGATCTGCCACATCGCCTTGAGGGTTGCGACCGACAGGCTCCAGGTCTCGTTAGCCGCCTGCACGACAGCGGTTGCCGGGTCGCGCTTGACATAATCCATGCCGCGGTGGGCGATGCCAAGGAGGCCGATTTCGTAGCGATTGCCAAATCGGTCGGTGAGCTCGCTACGCTTCGGCGTCACATGCAACGTCAGATCGCCGCCGCCGCGCCGAACCACAATCGTCATCGGCGTCGCTGGATTGAGGCGGACGATTTGCTGAACGTCCTCAAAGCGCTGGACCGTTTTGCCGTCGATCTGCGCGATTACATCGCCCGGCCGCATGCCGGCCTGCTCGGCAGCGCTTCCCGATTGCACCTGGCCGATCTCGGGCGGCGTGAAAGGCTGCCCGTAGGTGGCGAACAAAATCGCCAAGACGGCAACGGCAAAAACAAAATTCGCCGCCGGGCCGGCGGCGACGATCGCCGCCCGCTGGCCGAGCCGTTTGCCATGGAACGAGACGGCGCGCTCGGCCGGTGCGAGATCGGCGAAACCGACCGCCGGCAAGCCCGAGGCCGGGTCGCCGTCGCCAAACATCTTGACGTAGCCGCCGAGCGGGATAGCGCTGAATTTCCAGCGCGTTCCAGCGCGGTCGCGGCGTCCGAACAGCTCGGGACCAAAGCCGATCGAAAACACATCGACCCGCACCCTGTTCCAGCGCGCGACGATGTAGTGGCCGAACTCATGCACAAAAACCAGCACGGTCAGGATGATCAAAAACCATCCGCCATATTGCAGCGCGCCGTGGCCCAGGGCTTCGAGGGACGATAGATGGATCATGCCGGCTCCGTTGGCGCGAAAGCGTGTGCCGGCGCAAAACCGGCGCAAAATTCGCCGGCTACCCGGCGCGCTGTTTTATCGAAATTGTAGACGTCTTCGAGAGAATCAAGCGGGCCCGTGGGGACCGCGGCGAGCGTGCGCTCGACCGTCTCGGCGATGTCGAGAAAGCCGATCCGGTGCTCCAGAAAGGCGTAGACCGCCGTCTCGTTGGCGGCGTTCAGCACCGTGGGCGCGCCGCCGCCCGCCAACAGCGCTTCTCGCGCTACCCGCAACGCCGGAAACCGAGCCGCATCAGGCGGCTCGAATGTCAGACGCGCCACCGCCGCGAGATCGAGACGTTTGGTCGGTGCGGCAATCCGCTCCGGCCAGGCCAGCGCATAGGCGATCGGGGTGCGCATGTCGGGTGAGCCGAGCTGGGCCAGCACCGAGCCGTCGCAATAGCTCACCAGGCTGTGGACCACCGATTGCGGATGCACGACGATGTCGATGCGATCCGACGACATTCCAAACAGATGGTGGGCCTCGATCACCTCGAGCCCCTTGTTCATCAGCGTCGCCGAATCGACCGAAATCTTTGCCCCCATGCTCCAATTCGGATGAGCGACGGCTTGCTCGGGCGTGGCCTCTTTCATCTCCTCGATCGTTCGCTCGCGAAACGGGCCGCCGCTGCAGGTCAGCGTGATCTTTTCGATACTTTCAGCCCGTTCGAAGTCGAAGCACTGCCAGATCGCATTATGCTCGCTATCCACCGGCAACAGGGTGGCGCCGCAGCGCGCGACCTCGTGCATCACCAGCTTGCCGGCGCAGACAAGCACCTCCTTGTTGGCAAACCCGACGATCGCGCCGCGCCGGATCGCCGCCAACGTGGGCGTGAGCCCGGCTGCCCCGACAATCCCCGCCATCACCACATCGGCCGGCCGTTGCGCTGCTTCGATCAGCGCTGCGGCACCGCACGCCGTTTCAATTCCGCTGCCCGCCAGCGCGGCTTTCAGCGCTGCGTAATGGGCCGGGTCGGCGATCGCGGCAAAGCGCGCCCGCACCGCGCGCGCTTGCTCGGCGAGACGCGCCGCGTTGCGGTTTGCGGTTAGCGCTTCGACCGAAAAGGCCTCGGGGTTGCGTTGCACGAGATCGACGGTGCTTCGCCCGATCGAGCCGGTCGAGCCCAAAATAGTGACCCGTCGCATGCGATCGCTCCGGTTCCTGGCGCCGGCGGGACGGGCGCCTTCGGGCAGGCTCAGCGCCACGTCAGGATGCTGCTTCCGCCGATCAGGGTCAACAGCGCAACCGTTGGCACCACGGCGAGGAGGCCATCAAGACGATCGAGGAGCCCGCCATGCCCCGGGATGAGCCCGCTCGAATCCTTCACGCCAAACCTGCGTTTCGCCAACAACTCGGCAAGATCGCCCAATTGCTCAACGACGGCAAGAGCGGCGCTGAGCAGGATCAACCACCGCGCCGGTGAGATCGCCAAGGTGACAGCCGTGGCCCCTCCGGCCAAAGCCGCGCAAAGGGTGCCGCCAAAAAATCCGGTCCAGGTCTTGCGCGGACTCCAACGCGGCGCCAAGCGTGGGCCGCCGAGCGCACGGCCAAAAACATAGGCGCCGATGTCGGTCGCCCAGACGATCGCCAGCACCCAGAGGAGGACCGCCCGCCCGCCCCTCGGCGCGCCGGCGAGCCACAGCAGAGACACACAAGGAAGCGCGACCCAAAGCACGCCGAGCGCCACCCAAGCCGGCTCGACACCGGCTTCGCGCCGTGCCGCCCCAAGCGCAATGCCGGCGCCGAGAACAGCGGCAGCAACGGCGGCTCCAGCGGTGGCCAGCGAGGCGACCGCCACGGCCGTCACAACCGTGCCAACGAGCACAACGCCGATCGGCGCGGCGATCGGGCCGGACCGCCGGCGGCGGCACAGCCGGCTCCACTCCCAGGCCATTATCGCACCGGCCAAAGCGGTCAGCAACGGCAGCCAGGGGGAGCCAAACCAGATCGCGGCGATCGGCAGCGGCGCCAACACCAGCCCGGAGAAAAGCCGCTGCCACGCCTCAGGCCTGAGGCGTGCCAAACGATGCCCCATAACGCCGGTCGCGCACGCAATAATCCTCGATCGCGCGTTCAAGGTCGGCTTTGCTGAAATCAGGCCACATCGTGCGCGTGAAGACCAGCTCGGAATAGGCGCATTGCCACAGCAGAAAATTGCTGATGCGCTGCTCGCCGCTGGTGCGGATGAGCAGATCCGGATCGGGCATGTCGGCAGTGAACAGATGGCGGGCCAGGCATGATTCGTCGACCGCCTCGACGTCGAGGACGCCTTCTGCCACTTGTGCCGCGATCGCCCGCACCGCGGCGACGATCTCGGCGCGCCCGCCATAAGACAACGCAACGGTCAGGGTCACGGTGCGATTGTCCCGGGTCAACGCTTCGGCATGGTCGATCATGCCGACGATGTCAGGCGACAGCCGGAGGCGCTGGCCAATCACCTTCAGGCGCACGCCGTTCTTATGCAATTCGGCGATCTCGGCACGCAGGTAATGGCGTAACAGCGCCATCAGATCGTGGATCTCGCCCGATGGGCGCTTCCAATTCTCGGAGGAGAACCCGAACAGGGTCAGATAGCGGATGCCGAGCTCGCCGGCCGCCGCCACCGTGCGCCGCACCGCTTCGGCGCCACGGCGATGGCCGGCGATCCGCGGCAGGCCGCGCGCCTGCGCCCAACGGCCGTTGCCGTCCATGATGATCGCGACATGCTTCGGCAGCGCACGCGGCGAAACCGGATCGGCGCTCTTCAGATCGGCCATCAGACTTGCAGGATCTCCCGATCCTTTTGTGCCAAAGTCTCATCGATGCGCCCGATGAAATCATCGGTCAGGTGCTGAATATCGTGCTGCAGCTTGCGCTGCTGGTCTTGCGCGATGGCCCCGTCCTTCTCCTGTCGGCGCAACCCTTCGATCCCGTCGCGGCGGACGTTGCGCACCGCCACTCGGGCCTGCTCGGCATAGCGGGCCGAGACCTTGGTCAGCTCGCGGCGCCGCTCTTCGTTGAGGTCGGGGATCGGCACACGGATCACCTGTCCCTCGGTCTGTGGGTTAAGGCCCAGCCCAGATTCGCGAATCGCCCGGTCGACCGCCTTGACCATGGTGCGATCCCAGACTTGCACCGTGATCATGCGGGGCTCCGGCACGCCGACAGTTGCAAGCTGGCTCAACGGCATGGTGCCGCCATAGGCGGCGACGGAGACCGGCTCGAGCAGGCTTGCCGAGGCCCGCCCAGTCCGCAACCCGCCCAATTCCTTGCGCAGCACATCGAGAGCGCCGTCCATGCGGCGGCGCAAATCCTGCAGCAGCGCTTCTTCCTGCATGATATCCTCCCGGCTCGCTCGGCATCCTGACCATCTAGGCTGGCTCGTCGATAATCGTATAACGCCCACGGCCGCGCACCACCGCCGCGAACCCGCCGCTCTCGAATATCGAGAAGACAAGGATCGGAATCCGGTTTTCGCGCGCCAGCGACACCGCGGCCGCGTCCATGACCCGCAGATCGCGCGAGAGCACCTCGAGATAGTCGAGGCGCTCGAAGCGCGCCGCACCCGGCACCCGGTCGGGGTCGGCGTCGTAGACCCCGTCGACCTTGGTCGCCTTTAGCAGCGCCGCGCAGCCCATCTCCGAGGCGCGCAGCGCCGCTGCCGTATCGGTGGTGAAGAACGGGTTGCCGGTGCCGGCAGCAAAGATCACGACCCGCTTTTTTTCGAGATGACGCAAGGCGCGGCGGCGAATATAGGGTTCGCAGATCGCTTGCATCGAAATCGCCGACTGCACCCGCGTCGTCACGCCGCGCTGTTCGAGCTCGCTTTGCATCGCGAGCGAATTAATCACGGTCGCCAGCATCCCCATGTAATCGGCCGAGGCGCGCTCCATGCCGGCCGCTGCGCCCGAGACCCCGCGAAAGATGTTGCCGCCGCCGATCACCAGGCAAAGCTCGACACCGAGCGCGTGCACTGTCTGAATCTCGTCGGCGATATGAGCGATCATGGCCGGATCGAACCCATAGTCGCGCGCGCCCATCAGCGCCTCGCCCGACACCTTCAGCAACACGCGTCGATATTTGAGATCGGCCGCCATCGGCCTATGCTCTTCCGCCTAGCCGCACCCGCGCCCGTCTCGCAGGGCAATGTAGAATACATCAAGACAGGCGGCGGCGTCGCCTATTACCCGCAGCCTGCGCCGCCGGCGGATCAGTGCTTCAGCTGGGCGGCGACCTCGGCCGCGAAATCGGTGCGCTGGCGCTCGATGCCTTCGCCGAGCGCGAACCTGGCGAAACCGGTCACCTGGATCGGGGCACCGGCTTCTTTCGCCGCCTCTTCGACTACCTTTGCAATCTTGGTCTCCTGGTCGACGACAAAAATCTGCTCGAGCAGCACCACCTCCTCGTAGAATTTACGCAGCCGGCCGTCGACCATCCGTTCAACGATGCCCTCGGCCTTGCCGCTGGCGCGTGCTTGCTCGCGCAGCACCGCGCGCTCGCGGTCGAGCGCCTCTGCCGGCACCGACGAGATGTCGAGATAAAGCGGGCTCGCCGCTGCGACATGCATCGCCAGCTGCTTGCCGAGCGCGGCCAGATGCTCGGTTGAGGCGGCCGAGGCCAGCGCCACGATAACTCCGATCTTGCCGATGCCCGGACCCAGCGCATTATGCACATAGGAGGCGACCAGCCCCTGATCGACCGCGAGCCTCTTTACTCGCCGCAATACAAGGTTTTCGCCGATCGTCGCGATCAACTGGGTAAGCTCCTCTTCGACATTCCGGCCGGTTCCCGGATACGCCGTCCGAAGCAGCGATTCGAGCTCGCCACCGCCATCGACCGCGAGCCCGCTTACAGCTCGAACAAACGCCTGAAAGTCTTTGTTCCGGGCGACAAAATCAGTCTCCGAGTTGACTTCGACAACGGCTCCGCCCGGCCCCTTTGTGGTGACCCCGATCAATCCATCGGCGGCGACGCGCCCGGCCTTCTTCGCGGCTGCGGCCAAGCCTTTTTTGCGCAGCCAATCGACGGCGCCTTCGAGGTCGCCCTTGGTGTCGTCGAGCGCCCGCTTGCAATCCATCATGCCGGCGCCGGTCCGCTCGCGCAGCTCCTTGACCAGCGTCGCGGTCACCACCTCGACCATACCGCAGTCCTTCCGTGGAAATCCTTGCCGATCACCGACAGATCAAGCATTTGCCGCAGCGGCCGTCGCTTCGGCGGCGGCCAACCCGGCGCCGTCGATCTCACCTTGCTCGGCGGCGTCCGACGGCTGATCCTCGACCAGCACATCGGGGAGAATCTCGGCGGCCGGCTCGGCGCGCGCGCCAATATCGACCCCGGAAGCGGCGAGCTCGGCCTGCAACCCGTCGAGAACTGCTGCCGACACCAAATCACAATAGAGATGGATCGCGCGCATCGCGTCGTCATTGCCGGGTATCGGGTAGGCGATCCCGTCTGGCGACGAGTTCGAATCGAGAATCGCCACAACCGGGAGCCGCAGGGTGTTGGCCTCGGCGACCGCGATCGCCTCCTTGTTAGTGTCGATGACGAAGAGGATGTCCGGCAGGCCACCCATCTCCTTGATCCCGCCCAATGCGCGTTCGAGCTTGTCGCGACGCCGGGTCAGCTCCAGAAGCTCACGCTTGGTCAGCCCGCTCTCCTCCTGCGAAAGCCGCTCCTCGACCTCGCGCAATCGGCGGATCGACAGCGATATTGTCTTAAAATTGGTCAGCATCCCGCCGAGCCAGCGGTGGTTGACATAATATTGGCCGCAGCGCTTGGCGGCTTCGGCGACCGGCTCCTGCGCCTGCCGCTTGGTGCCGACCAGCAGGACGCGCCCGCCGCCGGCGACCACATCGCGGACAGCCTGCAAGCCCTGGTGCAGCATCGGCAGCGATTGCTCGAGATCGATGATGTGGATCCCGTTGCGCTCGCCGAAAATGTACGGCGACATCTTCGGGTTCCAGCGCCGCGTGTGGTGGCCGAAATGCATTCCGGCCTCGAGCAGCTGGCGTAAGGTGAAAGTCGGCATTGCCATCGGGGTTTCCTTTTCCGGTTGGGCCGCCGCAGGAGAAATCGAAGCCCCGCGTGAGCGGGCGCCCCGACACCGGAGCGGCCACCCGAACCGGAAGACCGCAACCCTGCGTGAGGTTTTAGACGGCGGTTACTTACGGCGCCGCGGCTGGGTTGACAAGCCCGGAGCGCCGTCGAAAAGGTAATCCTGCAACTTGATTCGGCCGGGGCCGTCTCGGCTCAGAGATCGTGGATGTCGAGGATCCCGGGCAAAGATTTGAGCGCGGCGCGGAATTGCGGATCGACACGGAAGGTGCCCGGGATCGCGATCTCGACTTCCGTTTCCGGCAGGTCGAGCACGATCGCGACGCGGCCACGCCCGCCCAGCCCGCGCTCGATCACGCCCTTCAGGTGGCTCAACACCTCGATCTCGCCGACAAAAACCTTGAGGCCCGCCGCAGCATGGCTGACCACTTCGTCGAGCGGCTCGAATTTTTGCGCAGTCAGGCGCAGGCTGTCTTCTTCGCTCGACACATCGACGGTCACGGCCAGCGGCTGGCCGGTATCGAGCAACGCCCGCGCCTCTCGCAATGTTTCGGCGAACAGTGTCACCTCGAAAACTCCGCTCGGGTCGGACATCTGGACAAAAGCGAACCGGTTGCCGCGCGCCGAGGTGCGCTCCTTGCGGCTAACGACGATCCCCGCGAGCCTGAACCGGCTGCTGCCGTTTGCCGACAGCACCGACGCCAGATCGGCCGAGCGCACGATCCCGGCGCGTTCGAGGCTCCTGCCGTAAGCGTCGAGCGGATGGCTCGACAAATAGAACCCGATCGCGGCGAATTCGTGCTGCAATTTTTCGACTGCCGGCCAATCGGCGACCGGCGGCGATGACGGGCGCGGCGCAAAATTCGGGTCGATGGTGCCGAACAGGTTTTCCTGCCGGCTCTCCCGCTCCTCGGCGGCGCGGCTCGCTTGGCGGAGCAGCGTTTCGGCGGCGGCAATTGTCTGCGCCCGGTTGGAGTCGAGCGGGTCGAACGCCCCGGCCTTGGCCAGGCTCTCATATTGCCGGCGGTTGAAGCTTTTCGGATCGAGCCGCCGGGCAAAATCGCCGAGGGTGCGGTACGGGCCGTTGCGCTCGCGCTCCTGCACCAGCACGCGCATCGCCTCCTCGCCGACGCCCTTGACCGCGGCCAGCGCATAGCGGATTGCGGGCCTGCCGGTTCCGGCGTCGGTCTCGACCGAGAAGCCGGGCTGCGAGCGATTGATGTCGGGCGGCATGAGCCGGATGCCGAGCCGGTTCAGCTCCTGGCGGAAATGGGCAAGCTTGTCGGTATTGCCCAGCTCCAAGGTCATCGACGCAGCCATGAGCTCGACCGGGTGGTTCGCCTTCAGATAAGCGGTCTGGTAGGTGATCAAGGCATAGGCTGCGGCGTGCGGCTTGTTGAAGCCGTAGCCGGCGAATTTGGCCATCTGGTCGAAAATCAGCTCGGCCAGTCTGCGCTCGGTCCCGCGCGCCATGGCGCCGTCGCAAAACAGCTGACGCTGCGCCTCCATCTCGGCCGCGATCTTCTTGCCCATCGCGCGCCGCAGCAGGTCTGCGCTGCCGAGGGTAAAGCCAGCCAGCACCTGGGCGATCTGCATGACCTGCTCCTGGTAGGTCATGACCCCGTAGGTTTCCTTCAGAATGGGCTCGAGCGCCGGGTGCAGGTAGTCGGGCGCCTCCTCGCCATGCTTGACCGCGATGTAGCGCGGAATGTTCTCCATCGGTCCGGGGCGGTAGAGCGCGTTGGCGGCGACGATATCCTCAAAACGGTCGGGGCGCAGCCGCCGCAGCATGTCGCGCACCCCGGCGCCTTCCACTTGAAACACCCCGGCCGTGTCGCCGCGGCTCAGGAGCTCGAATGTCGGTCGGTCATCGAGCGGCAAATTGGCGAGATCAAGCACCACCCCGCGTGCCTTGAGCAGGTCGAGGCAGCGGGCCAGCACCGTCAGCGTCTTAAGCCCGAGGAAATCGAATTTGACGAGGCCGGCGAGCTCGACCCACTTCATGTTGAACTGGGTCACCGGCATGTCCGAGCGCGGGTCGCGGTAGAGCGGCACGAGCTCGGCCAGCGGCCGGTCGCCGATCACGACACCCGCGGCATGGGTCGAGGCGTGGCGATAGAGCCCTTCGAGCTTCAGCGCGATCTCGATCAGCCGCGCCACACGCTCGTCACCGTCGCGCTGCTGCTGCAAGGCGGGCTCGCCGGCGATCGCGCGTTCGAGGCTGACGGGATGAGCCGGGTTGTTCGGCACCAGCTTGCACAGCCGGTCGACCTGGCCGTAGGGCATGGCCAACACCCGGCCGACATCGCGCAACACGGCACGCGCCTGCAACGTGCCGAAAGTGATGATCTGGGCGACCCGGTCGCGGCCGTATTTCTGCTGGACATAGCGGATCACCTCGTCGCGCCGGTCCTGGCAGAAATCGATGTCGAAATCCGGCATCGACACCCGCTCGGGGTTCAAAAACCGCTCGAACAACAGGCCAAAGCGCAGCGGGTCGAGATCGGTGATGGTCAGGGCCCAGGCCACGACCGAGCCGGCGCCGGAGCCGCGCCCCGGCCCGACCGGGATGCCCTCGCGTTTGGCCCATTGAATAAAGTCGGCAACGATCAGGAAATAGCCGGCAAAGCCCATCTGGATGATGGTTGCGAGCTCGAATTCGAGCCGCTCGCGATAAGGCCGGGCCTCACCCTCGCCGACGCCCTGGGCGGCGAGGCGCGTCGCCAGCCCAGCCGACGCGGCGCGGCGCAGGTCCGCTTCCTCGCTTTCGCCTGCGGTCGTGGGAAAAGTCGGCAGGATCGGCTGGCGCGGCTGCGGGATAAAAGCGCAGCGCCGGGCGATGACGAGGGTGTTGTCGCAGGCCTCGGGCAGATCGGCAAAGACCTCGCGCATCTCCCCCGCCGGCCGAAAATAATGGCTCGGCGTCAGGCGCTTGCGATCGGTGTCGGCGACCACCGTGCTTTGGGCGATGCACAACAGCGCATCATGCGCGTCGTAGAAGTCGCGGTCGGGAAAATAAGCGTCATTGGTGGCGACGAGCGGCAGCCCGTGACGATAGGCGAGATCGACCAGGCCGGGCTCGCTGCGCTCTTCCTGCGGCTCGCCATGGCGCGTCAGCTCGAGATAAAGCCGGCCGGGAAACGCGGCAGAGAGCTCGCCGAGCGCCGCCTCGGCGGCATCGCCCTGCCCCTCGGCCAGCAATCGCCCGACCGGCCCCTTGGCCCCCCCGGCGAGACAAATGAGCCCGTCGCTCGAAGCGGCAAGGTCGGAGATCGCCACCGCCGGCTCCGCCCCCCTCCCCGCTCAAATAGGACTGGCTCACCAAGGCGAGAAGATTGCGGTACCCGGCCTCGCTCTGCACCAGCAGCACGATCCTGTCGGGCTCGGCAGGGCGCCCACCCGCGCCATTCACCCGTATCGTTGCGCCGCCGGCAAGCGCCAGCTCGCAGCCGATGATCGGCTGAATACCGGCCTCGGCGCAGGAGGTGGCGAATTCGAGCGCGCCGAACAGATTGCCGGTGTCGGTGATCGCTACCGCCGGCATCTGCTCCGCCCGGCAGCGCTCGACCAGTTTCTTGACCCGGATCGCCCCCGCCGACAGGGAGTAGGCGGTGTGGACGCGCAGATGGACAAAATCAGCAAGCGGCATGGCGACAGCTGGATGAATTGGGGGTCCGCAGCATGCCACAGACACGCCGGTCGCACAGCCTTGCGGACTTCACCCAGAGAATCCGCGGGCCCGTTGAGCCAGGTGGCAGCGGCAGCGATGTCGGCGATTCGCCGGCGACAGCCAAGTCCTCAGTATCGTAGACATGACCAGGATTGCACAGGCTGCGCTCTCTCAGCCAGGCTTTAGTCGCCCGTCTTCGAGGGTGACGATGCGGTCGAGGCGGCGGGCAAGGTCGAGATTGTGGGTGGCGACAAGGGCGGCGAGACCGGCGCCGCGAACCAAGCCGAGCAAGGTGTCGATGACCGCTGCGCCGGTAGCGTGGTCGAGGTTGCCGGTCGGCTCGTCGCCGAGCAGGATCTTGGGGTCGTTGGCGAGCGCCCGGACGATCGCGACCCGCTGCTGCTCGCCGCCGGATAGCCGGGCCGGCCGGTGCCCCGCACGCGCTGCCAGCCCCACGCCGGCAAGAAGCGCCGCCGCCTTTCCCCTGGCCCGGCCGCGGGCAGCCCCGGCGATCATCTGCGGCAGCATGACGTTCTCCACCGCCGAAAACTCCGGCAGCAAATGATGAAACTGGTAGACAAATCCGAGCTCGGTGCGGCGCAGCAAGGTCCGCCGCTCGTCGGAAAGCTCGCCGCAATCCTCGCCGTCGATCAGCACAGCACCGCTATCCGGACGCTCCAGCAGCCCGGCGATGTGCAGCAGGGTCGATTTTCCAGCCCCCGACGGGCCGACCAAGGCCACCACCTCGCCCGGCCGCAGCGTGAGATCGATTCCGTCGAGCACCCTGATCTCGGCCTCGCCGGTCCTGAATACCCGGCGCACTTCGCGCAATTCGAGCGCCAGACCCGACATCATTCGTAGCGCAGCGCCTCGACCGGATCGAGCCGTGCCGCGCGCCAGGACGGGTAAAGCGTGGCGAGGAACGACAGGGCCAGCGCCATGACCACGACAGCCGCGACCTCGCCGGTGTCGATCCGCGCCGGGATGCGGGTGAAGAAATAGATCTCGGCCGAGAATAGATCGACGTGAAGCATGCTCTGAAGAAACTCTCGTATCTCCTCGAGATTCTTCGTTATCAGGATGCCGAGGGCAAAGCCGGCCGCGGTGCCGACGATGCCGATGCTGGCGCCCGTCAACATGAAAATGCGCAGCACCATCGCGCGCGAGGCGCCCATCGTGCGCAGGATCGCGATGTCGCGGCCCTTGTCCTTGACCATCATGATCATGCTCGACACGATGTTGAACGCGGCGACGACGATGATCAATGTCAGGATCAGAAACATCACATTGCGTTCGATCTCTACCGCGTTGAACAAGCTGGAATTCGCCTGCTGCCAATCGACGATGCGGACATGCCCGCCCAAGGCCGCCGCGATCAGCCGGGCTTCGTCGCGCACGCGGTCGGGATCGGCAACGAACACCTGCAAATCGCTGACCGCCTCGGGCAGGCGGAAAAACAGCTGGGCGGCGTCGAGCGGGACATAAATAAAGCTGTTGTCGTACTCGTACATGCCGACATCGAACAACGCGGCCACGCGATAGGTTTTGATCCGCGGCATCGTGCCGAAGGCGGTCGCGGTTCCCTGCGGCGAGATCACCGTCAGCCGGCCCCCGACCCCGACACCGAGACGCTGCGCCAGCCGGTCGCCGACAGCGACGCCGTCACCGCCGAAATCGTCGAGCGACCCGGCGACGATTCGCCCGGAAACGAGATGCAGCGCGCGCAGATCCTGCGGCCTGATGCCATGCACCAGCGCGCCCGAGGCACCCCCGTCGCCGGTCGCCATCACCTGCCCCTCGACCATCGGGATCGCACCAGTGACGCCCGGCACCGCCGCGAGCGTTTTTGCTGCCGCGTCGTAATCACGGAATGCTCCGGTCTCGGCATAGACCCCGAGATCGCCGTTGAGGCCGAGGATGCGGCCGACCAGGTCGGCGCGGAACCCGTTCATCACCGACATGACGATAATCAGCGTGGCAACGCCGAGCGCAATCCCGAGCAGCGAAAAGATCGCGATGACCGAGACGAAGCCCTCCTGCCGCCGCGCCCGCAAATAGCGGAACGCGACCATCCGCTCGAAAGGACCGAAGATCACGGTGATTGTTTCACAGGTCGGCGACCGGCTTGATGGCGTTCAGCGCATCTTCGGTATATTCGATGACCCCGTTCCAATAGTCGCTCAGAACACCAAGGTTTAGTTCTATCCATCGCCTGACCAGATCGAATTCGCGAGAGTTCATCTCGCCCCGGATCAGGCGGGGGGTGGGACGAACGGCGATGGTGAGCATTTCCGAGGGACGCACCTTCGCGGCGCGGGCCAGCTTTATTCGGACGTCGTGACGCGCGCCGCCTCGTTGCGAAAGAAATACGACAAACGGCAGCCCGGTGCGCTCGGGACGCAGGTTGGCCATTTCGAACAGCGCCTGGCCGGCGATATCCGCTGGAGGGAAAGCTTTGACTTTTACGTCAGAAACCATTGGGCGATCAGCCTCGCGCCAGCTCCGCCAAGACCGCTTCGGCGGAGAGCTCGCGACGCTCGCCCGATCGCCGGTCCTTCCATTCGACAGTGCCGGCGGCGATGCCGCGCGGGCCGATGACGAGCTGGTTGGGCAGCCCGATCAGGTCCATCGTCGCGAATTTGGCGCCCGGCGATTCGTCGCGGTCGTCATAGAGGACATCGATCCCGGCCGTGCGCAGCTTGGCGTAGAGATCATCGGCGGCGGCGCGGCATCGGGCATCGCCGGGGCGCAGATTGATCAGACCGACGCCGAACGGCGCCACGCTCTGCGGCCAGATGATGCCGGCATCGTCGTGGTTGGCTTCGATCAGCGCGCCGACGAGACGCGACACGCCAATGCCGTATGAGCCCATTTCCAGCGCCACCTCCCCGCCATCGGGGAGCGCCGCGGCCGCGCCCATCGGGCGCGAATATTTGTCGCCGAAATAAAACAATTGGCCGACCTCGATGCCGCGCCCGGTGACCAGCTGGTCGGCGGGGACCGGGCAGGTGTCGGGATTGTGGATCTCGTCGGTGGCGGCGTAGAGGCTGGTCCATTGTCGAAAGAACGGTTCGAGGTCGCTGTCGTAGTCGGGCTGTTCGCCCAGGATATCGGTGTCGAGCCAGCGCCGGTCGCAATAGATCGCCAATTCACCGGCTTCGGCGAGGATCTGGAACTCGTGGCTGAGCTCGCCGCCGATCGGCCCGGTGTCGGCGCGCATCGGGATCGCCTTCAGCCCCATTCGGGCAAAGGTCCGCAGATAGGCGACAAACATTTTGTTGTACGAGCGCTTTGCCGCCGCCGCGTCGAGATCGAAGCTGTAGGCATCCTTCATCAAAAACTCGCGGCCGCGCATCACGCCAAACCGCGGCCTGACCTCGTCGCGAAACTTCCATTGGATGTGGTAGAGCAGCTTCGGCAGGTCGCGGTAGCTCTTGACCGCGGCACGGACGATCTCGGTCACCTGCTCTTCATTGGTCGGTCCGTACAGCATCTCCCGCTCGTGGCGGTCGCGGATGCGCAGCATTTCCTTGCCGTAATCCTCGTAGCGCCCGCTCTCGCGCCACAATTCGGCCGGTTGGATCGTCGGCATCAGGATTTCCTGGGCGCCGGTCTTGTCCTGCTCCTCGCGCACGATGCTTTCGATTTTTTTGAGGACGCGCAGGCCCAGCGGCAGCCAGGAATAAATCCCGGCGCTCGATTGCCGGATCATGCCGGCGCGCAGCATCAGCCGGTGCGAGACGATCTGCGCCTCGCTCGGGTTCTCGCGCAATAACGGCAGGAAATACTCCGAAAGACGCATCGAGCCTCGCATTCGTCCTCGCCGCGGCACTCTAGGCAACGGGCCAAACCCTGTCCACCGGCGGGCAGAATCTCGCGCTGCGTGACAAAAAATTTACGTGACAAACGGTCGCAGCCCGGCGCAAAGTGCCAATGGAGGCGGCCATGCAACAACATGCGCCGGCCCGAGTTTAGGGAGGATTCGCACGCCGCGCCGGGCGTCGTCCAGGTGAGGCGATCGGTCGAGAGGCAGGGCGAAGGCCCTGCCTCTTGCTTTGTCCGCAGACATCACCCGCTAACCCGATTATGTTCCGGTCGCCCCGAAACGGGCAAGTCATCTTCAGGTCGGGAACCCGGAGCGCGCGTATGGCTGTCAGTCGTGGCTATCATTTTTTTCAAAATCCGGGGCCGACCAACATCCCCGACCGGGTCCTGCGGGCAATGGACCGCGGCAATATCGATTTCACCGGAGCGCAATTCAAAGCGATCGCCGCGGATTGCTTTGCCGGGCTGAAGCGGATCTTCAAGACCGACCAGACGATCCTCGGCTATGCCGCCTCCGGGCACGGCGCGTGGGAGGCGGCGCTCGTTAATTTGTGCTCGCCCGGCGACAAGGTGCTGGTGGTCGAGACCGGTTATTTCTCGCTCAACTGGGGCATGCGCTGCGAGGCGTTTGGGCTCGAGGTCGAGACCCTCTCGGGCGATTGGCGCAATGCCGCCGACCCGGCCCGGCTCGAAGCCCGGCTGCGCGAGGACCGCGGTCACGCGATCAAGGCGGTGCTGGTCGTGCACAACGAAACCTCGACCGGCGTTGTCCACGATGTCGCCCGGCTGCGGCGCGCGATCGACGCCGCCCGGCACCCGGCGCTCTATCTGGTCGATGTAATCTCCTCGCTCGCCTCGATCGATTTCCGCATGGACGAATGGGACGTCGATGTCGTCGTCGCCGGTTCGCAAAAGGGTCTGATGCTGCCGACCGGGATGGCCTTTACCGGGGTCAGCGCCAAGGCGCTCGCCGCCTCGGCGCAAGCCAAATTGCCGCGGGTCTATTGGGATTGGCGCCGCCTCGTCGAAGGCAGCACGCAGGCGGTGTGGAACGGCACCGCGCCGGTGCATTTCTTCTTCGGCCTCCAGGAGGCGCTGCGGATGATCGAGGAGGAAGGCCTCGACCAGGTGTTCGCCCGCCATTATCGGCTGGCCGAGGCGACACGGCGGGCGGTGCGCGCCTGGCGGCAGAATGACGGGCCGGAAATTTTTGCGGTCGATCCGCGCGCCCAGTCGGATTCGGTGACCGCGGTGCTGATGCCCGAGGGCTACGACGCGAACCGGGTGCGTGGGGTCGCGCTCGACAAGTTCAACGTGTCCTTGGGCGGCGGGCTCGGGCCATTGCAGGGCCGGGTGTTGCGCATCGGCCATCTCGGCGACCTGAACGAGCCGATGATCCTCGGCTCGCTCGCCGCCGTCGAAATGGCGCTCGACCTCGTCGGCGTCCCGCACGGCAAGGGCGGTGTTGCGGCGGCGATGGACTACCTCGTTTCCACCGAGCCCGCCTGACTTAGGGCCTAATGGAGCTTGAGGACGGCGCCGAGAAGGGTCAATCCGGCGGCGAGCATCACCCCCATCCGCACGGTCATCCGCAGCGACAGGTTTTCGAGCTTTCCTTTGAGGTCGCGGCGGAGCTCGTCGAGCCCGGTCCGTAAATCCTCTTTGGTAATGAGTTCGTTCATGATGAACGTCCGCGCCGCCTCGGCGTGCGCTTCGGCCTCGTCTTGCGACACGCCATGGTCGCGAAGGTGCTTGGCATAGGCGAGATGTCAAACGTAAACGCCATGATCAAGCTGTCTTTGGGAAGCCGTAGAGCACCTCGGGGTTCTGCACCAGGATGCGGTTGCGGACCTGCTCGTCCGGGGCCCAGTCGAGCAGCAGGTCGAAGAGGATCGCGTCGTCGGGCTGCTGGCCCTTCAGCCCCGGATGGGGCCAGTCGCTGCCCCACACCAGCCGCTCGGGTGCGGCCTTGACGTAGGCGCGCGCGACGGCGCTCGAAATCGGCGTAGGTGGGCGGCCCGACCTTGCTGTCGGCGTAGGCGCCCGACAGCTTGACCCAGCCGTTGCCCTTGTCGATCAGCGCGACGATCTGGCCAAAGAGCGGGTCCGCCGTCCCCTCGGGCTCGGGGATGTGGGCCAGATGGTCGAACACCACGGGTGTGGGCACCTTCTGCAAGATCGGCATGATCTCCACGATCGTGGCGGCCGGCGCATTGATCTGGATGTGCCAGCCGAGATCGTGCACCCGTTTTGCCAAGGGCAGCATCATCTCGGGCGTCGTTGCCCCTTTCTGCGCAAGGTTGAAGCGGATGCCGCGCGCGCCGGCCTTGTCCATCCGCTTCAGTTCGGCATCGGTAACCGTCGTGTCGACGACGACGACGGCGCGCGAGGTCGGGCCGAGCGCCGCGACCCCGTTGAGCGTCACTCGGTTGTCGGTGCCGTAGGTCGAAGGGGTGACGATCACGTCGCGGCTCGTGCCGATGCGCTTCTGGAGCGCGCGATACTCCTCTGCCGACGCGTCGCCCGGCCGCAATTTCGAGCGCGGATCGACCGGAAAGCGCGAATCATAGAGATGATGGTGGCAATCGGCGGCGTTCGCCGGCGCCTTCAGCTTTGGCGGCTCGGTCCCGCTCGACCATTTCACCTGCTGCGCCGCCGCGCTCCGCGATCCGCCGATTGCGGCCGCCGCCATCGTCGCCAGCACCGTGCGCCGGCTCCAAAGGTTTTCGTGCATCGTCCCCTCCACAAACGCTGCCCCAAAAAAGCTAAGGTCCCGATCCCGAAGTTTTACCGATCGATCAGCTCCATTCCGCCATCCCGGCGAAGGCCGGGACCCATCGCTCAGCGGTCGCGATGATTGGTGCATGGGTCCCGGCCTTCGCCGGGATGGGCGCATTTTGGGGAGAACATGGTCCGCCAAACTTTGCGATCGAGACATTAGCATGCTTCGGCGGCGGAGGGGTGCGAAGCGCGGGCGCATCGCCTAGACTGACGCCCTGGCAGCATCGCCGGCCGACGATCGGAGGGTCAGCATGGAATACGGTCTCTTTACGATGCCCTCGCACCCGCCGGAGCGCGGCCTTTATGATGGCCACCGCTGGGATCTCCAGACCTTGCGCTGGGCCGACGAATTGGGTTTTTTTGAGGCCTGGATCGGCGAGCACCACACCGCACCTTGGGAGCCGCACCCGGCCCCCGACCTCTTGATCGCCCAGGCGCTGATGGAGACGAGCCGTATCCGCCTCGCCCCCGGCGGGTTCCTGTTGCCCTATCACCACCCGGCCGAGCTCGCCAACCGCGTCGCCATGCTCGACCACATGGCGCAAGGCCGGCTCAATTTCGGCGTCGCCGCGAGCGGGCTGCCGAGCGACTGGGCGATGTTCAACGTCGACGGCATGGCCGGCCAGCACCGCGAGATGACGCGGGAAGCGCTCGACATCATCCTGAAATTGTGGAGCGAGGACGAACCCTTTGATTATCCCGGAAAATACTGGAAAGTGACCAAGACCGACCTGATGCTGCGCACGTTGCGCCCGCATATCCGGCCGCTGCAGCAGCCGCACCCGCCGATCGGCGTCGCCGGGGTCAGCAAGGGCTCCGATACGTTGAAGCTCGCCGGCGAGCGCGGCTTTTTGCCGATGAGCCTCAACCTCAACCCGACCTATGTCGCGAGCCACTGGGACTCGGTCGAAGAGGGTGCGCGGCGCACCGGGCGCACGCCGCAGCGCAGCCAGTGGCGGCTGGTGCGCGAGATCTTTGTCGCCGACACCGACGAGGAGGCGTGGCGGCTCTCGGTCGGCGGCATGATGGGCCGGATGATGCGCGAATATTTCCTGCCGCTGCTGACCGATGTCGGCGTCATCGAGTTCCTGAAGCACGACCCCGCGGTCGCCGACAGCGACATCACCCCGGAATATTGCGGCAAGCACAATTGGCTGATCGGCTCGCCCGCAACGGTGGTCGAGAAGATCGAGCAGATGTACGACACGGTCGGCGGCTTTGGCGCCATCCTGCTGTTCTGCTTCGACTACAGCGGGAACCCGCAAGCTTGGCGCCACTCGATGGAATTATTGGCGCACGAGGTCATGCCCAAGGTCGCGCATTTGTCACCCGATTGAGAAGACGGCGGAAGGCGCTTTGCTTTTCCGCCCTACACGGCGTCGTAGGGCGGAAAAGCGCAGCGTATTCCGCCGCTCAGGTCTTCTCGACGTTCCACATCAGGAAGAGGGCCGGCAATTCGACGATGCCTTTGATGTTGCTGCGGAACGCGGTTTTGTTGACGAACTGGCCGGTCGGGATATAGGGCACGATTTCGAAGGCGCGCTGCTGCAATTTGGCGGCAATCCCCTGGCGGTCCTCGAGATCGGTGGCTTCGAGCCACTGCATCCGCAATGCTTCGAGCTGGTCGTCCTTGGGCCAGCCGAACCAGGCGCCGTCGCCATTGGCGCGCAGCATGACGTTGTCCGACGGGTCGAGCGTGTCGGCGCCGACCCAGCCGGTTTCGAAAATGTTCCAACCGCCTTCGGCGGGCGGCTTTTTCGAGGCGCGGCGCGTCACCACTGTCCCCCAATCGGCGGCCACGTATTCGACATTGAGCCCGAGCTTTTTCAATTCGTCCGCCAGCACCAGCGCCTCGGCATGGATCAGCGCCTGGTCGACGCCGTCCATCAGCACGATCTTTTCGCCTTTGTAGCCGGCCTCCTTGATCAGCTGCTTGGCCCCCTCGTAATCCCGCTTCCCGGTCAATGCGGTCGAGCCCGCATTGCTCGCCATCGGCGTCCCGCAGGTATAGACGCTGGCGCAGACGTTCCAGTTTTTCTGGTCGCCGGCATAGGCCGCCATGAAATCGGCCTGGTTCACCACCATCTGCACCGCCTGGCGCATCTTGACATTGTCGAAGGGCGGGTAGAGCCAATTGAAGCGGATGCAGCCCGAGGTCTTGAGCGGGTCGGCGATCGCGAGCGCCACATCGGCATTTTTGGCGAGCACCGGCCACATGTCGGGCGACGGGTTTTCCCACCAATCGGCTTCGCCGCTGCCGATCGTCGACAGCTTTGTCGTGTTGTCGGGGATGACGTGCCACTCGACCCGCTCGACCTTGACGACCTTGCCGCCCGAGGCCCAATTGGGCGGCTCGGGGCGCGGCACGTAATCGGTGTTCTTCTGATAGACGATCTTGTTGCCGGGCTGGTATTCGGCGGCGACGAACTTGAACGGCCCGGAGCCCACCATCTCGGTGACTTGCTTGAACGGGTCGGTCTTGGCGAGGCGCTCGGGCATGATAAAGGGGGCGAGGCTCGACACCTTGGCGAGCGCGTCGATCAGCACCGGGAACGGTGATTTGAGCTTGATCGAGAACTTCTTGTCGTCGCCGCCCTGGATGTCGGCGATCACGGTCGCGAGCGTCTGGCCGAGCCCGTCGCGCGCCATCCAGCGCTTTATTGAAGTTGTGCAGTCGATGCCGCGGACCGGCTGGCCGTCATGGAATTTGAGGCCGTCGCGCAGGACAAAATTATAGCTGAGCTTGTCGGGCGAGACGTTCCAGTCGCCAACCATCTGGGGGTGCGGCTTGAACTTGTCGTCGAGCGCAAAGAGCGTGTCGAACACCATGTAGCCGTGGTTGCGCGTGACATAGGCGGTGGTCCAGATCGGGTCGAGCACGCGCAGGTCGGATTGCGGAATAAACCGCAACACCTTGCTGTCGCCCGCCGCCGCCCGCGCCCTGAGCGACAATGCCGGTGCTGCCAGCGCCACCGCCCCGGCGCCGACGGCAAATCGCCGCCGCGTCAATCCCTGTGCCATCCCCGGTCTCCATTTTGATTTTGCCGAAAGCAAGCGTAGCACACTCCCGCCAGCCCGGATTCCCGCAATTTTCGCCGATTCTGCGCGGCACCGGCGGCCCCGAGCCGTCTGCCCCGAGCAACAAACCAGCCCCGAGCCGCCGGGCCGCTCAGCGGCGGCCAAAGGCGTCGGCGGGCGGCAGCGGGCTGAAGTCGAGCGGCGCCGCGGTGTCGATGTGCGCGCGGGTCGGCAGCTCGTTCGCGTTCCAGCCGCCGCCCAATGCCTGGATCAGCGCGGCGCTGGCGACGAGCCGGCTCTGGCGGATGTTGAGCGCGGTCTGCGCGTCGCTCAACGCCGTCTGCTGGGCGACGACGACGCTGGTATAGGCGACGGTGCCGGCGAGGTATTGGTTGTTGAGGACCCGCTCCGCCTCGCGCGCGGCGGCGACCGCGGCATCCTGCGCCACCGCCTGCTGCGCCAGGATGCGCAATGCGGCGAGCTGGTCCTCGACCTGCTGAAATGCGCTCAGCACGGTCTGCCGGTAATCCGCGACGTCCTGGTCGTAAACGGCACGCGCCTGTTGCACCGCGGCGTTGCGTGCGCCCGCATCGAACACGGTCTCGACCACATTCCCGCCGAACGACCAGAACCGGCCCGAGGCGCTGACGAGCTTCGCCAGCGAAATCGCGGCTTCTCCGGCATCGGCGGAAAGTGTGACCGTCGGAAAAAACGCCGCCTCGGCGACACCGATCTGGGCATTGGCCGCAGCCATGATGCGCTCGGCCGCAGCGATGTCGGGGCGCCGCTCGAGCAATGCCGATGGCACCCCGTCCGGGATCGCCGGCACCGCCGCCGCGACAGCGGTAGGCGCGATCGACAATTCTGCCGGCGGCACGCCGATCAGCACCGCGATGGCGTGCTCGAACTGCGCCCGCGTGACGCCTACCGCGATCGCCTGCGCTTGCGTGCTCTGCAATTGCGCCTCGGCCTGCGACACGTCCGATTGCGCGGCAATGCCGGCGGCGTATTGGTTTTTGGTGATGCGCAGCGATTCGGCGAAAGCCACCGCCGAGGCGTCGAGCAGCCGTTTCAGCTCGTCGGCGACGCGCAATTGCAGATAGTCGGTGGCGAGTTGGCCCTGCGCCGAGAGGCGGGCATTGGCGAGGTCGCCGGCGCTCGCCTGCGCGCTCGCCATCTGGCTCTCGACCATCCGTCGGATCTGGCCCCACAGATCGGGGGTCCAGCTCGCCGCTGCCGAGACGCTGAAAAAATCGACGATCTTGCCGCTGCCGCCGCCCCCTCCGCCTATGCTGGAAGCGCTCGAGCCGCTGCCGCTGCCGAGCGCGCGTTGGCCCGACGCGTTCACCGTCCCGGTCGGGAAAAACCCGGCGCGCGCCTGCGCCACCAGCCATTCAGCTTGACGGTAAGCAGCCTCGGCGGCCTTCAAATTCTGGTTCGAGATGTCGATCCGGCGCTCCAGGCGATCGAGCACCGGGTCGTTGTAGATCGACCACCAGGCGCCGCGGACCATCGCATCGACCGGCTGGGCCATTGCCCAGCCCGCCGCCGCCTCCTTGTAGCGCGCCGGCACCGGCGCCGCCGGCCGCTGGTAATCGGGCCCGACGGTGCAGGCGGCAAGCGTGAGGAGGGCGGCGACAGCCCAACTGCTCCCCGACCGGTGCGACACGGCACGGGCTCTGGAATCCCCCGCCTCACCCCGACCCTCTCCGCCCCCAGGGGCGGAGAGGGAATTCCATAACAGACCGGGAACCCCTCTCCGCCCCGCGGGGGGAGAGGGAGGGACCCGCGAAGCGGGAGGGTGAGGTGGGCCAGCCTCCGAGCCGGCGCCGGGAGCGCCACATTCGCGGTCCGCCGTCATTCGCCGGGCTGGGCGGCGTGGCCGGCGCCGAGATGGCGCAACCCGGCGCGCCAGCGCCGTAGCGCCCAAAGGCGGTAGCGGTCGAGATAGAGGTAGATGACCGGTGTCGTGTAGAGCGTCAGGAGCTGGCTGACGACGAGCCCGCCGACGATGGCGACACCGAGCGGCCGGCGCAATTCGGCGCCTTCGCCAAAACCGATCGCCAACGGCATCGCGCCGAGCATCGCCGCCAATGTCGTCATCATGATCGGGCGAAACCGCTTGAGGCACGCCTCGTAGATCGCCTCGCGCGAATTCAGCCCCAGGGTGCGCTCGGCGTCGAGCGCGAAGTCGATCATCATGATCGCGTTCTTCTTGACGATGCCGATCAGGAGGATGACGCCGATCAATGCGATGATGCTGAATTCGGTGCCGGTCACGATCAGCGCCAGCACCGCACCCACCCCCGCCGAGGGCAAGGTCGAGAGGATCGTGAGCGGGTGGACGTAGCTCTCGTACAGCACACCCAGCACCACATAGACCGCAATCAGCGCCGCCGCGATCAGCATCGGCTCGTTGGCCAGAGATTCCTCGAACACCTTGGCCGTGCCCTGAAACCCGCCATGAATCGTCGCCGGCATGTCGAGACCATCGACTGCCTCGGTGATCGCCTGCTGCGCCTCGCCCAGCGACACCCCCGGCGCCAGGTTGAACGAGATCGTCGCGGCGACAAAGAGGCCCTGGTGATTGACCGCGAGCGGCGTGTTGCCGGGGCCGAAATGGCTGACGGCGGAGAGCGGCACCATCGTCTCTTGCGCGGTGCTGACCGCGGCCCCGGTCGAGGTGGCGGTGCGCCCGGTGTTGGCGAGCGCGTTGTTGACCAGATTGCGCTGGGTGTCGCCGGCGATCGCCGCGGCGGTGGTGGCGGCCGTGCTCGCAGCTTTTGCCGGCGTCTTTGCCGCGACGGTGCCGGCGAGCGCGTTGGTCGCTTGCGTCCCGCCGACCGCGCCGCCGCTGGTGCTGACATATACCTCCTTTAATGTTTCCGGGGTTTGCCAGAACCGCGGCGCCACCTCCATGACCACGTGATATTGGTTGCGCGGCATGTAGATCACCGAGACCTGCCGCTGGCCAAACGCATCGTAGAGCGTGTTGTCGATCTGGCTCACCGTCAGCCCGAGCCGCGACGCGGTGGCGCGGTCGATGATCAGCTCGGTTTCGAGTCCCTTTTGCTGCTGGTCGAGGTTGACCTCGGTGATCTCCTTGACCTTTTGCAACGCTGCCTCGACCTTGGGCGCCCATTCGAACATCGTCTTCGTATCGTCGCCTTGCAGCGAATATTGGTATTCTGCATTGCTCTGCCGGCCGCCGACCCGGATGTCTTGCGCCGCCTGCAGAAAGAGCCGCGCGCCGGCGACCTGGTTGAGCTTGCCGCGCAGCCGGCCGATCACCTGCCCGACCGACAGCTTGCGCTCCGACAACGGCTTCAGCACGACAAAGACAAAGCCGGAATTGGTCTGCCCGCCGCCGGTAAAGCCGACGATGTTTTCCACCGCCGGATCGGCGCGGATGATGTCGATAAACTGGGTCAGCTTTTTTTCCATCAGCTGAAACGAAATGCTCTGGTCGGCCTGAACGCCGCCGATCATCCGCCCGGTGTCCTGCTGCGGAAAAAAACCCTTGGGAATGATCGTGAACAAATAAATCGCGAGCACGATCGTCGCCGCGAGGCTCAGCATGACGAGGCCCGGCCAGCGCAATGCCACGCGCAGCGAGCGGTCGTAGCGCGAAAGCACTGCATCGAACGCGCGCTCGCCCATCCGGTAGACCCGTCCGTGCTTTGGATTGCGCCGATTGTCGAGCAGATAGGCGCACATCATCGGCGTCGTCGTCAGCGACACGACGAGCGATATCAGGATCGCCACCGACAAGGTCATCGCGAATTCGCGGAAGAGGCGCCCGACGATCCCGCCCATCAAGAGGATCGGCACAAACACCGCGATCAGGGAGAGGCTCATCGACAACACGGTGAACCCGACCTCGCGGGCGCCGAGCAAGGCCGCCTCCATCCGCGTCATGCCGGCTTCGATGTGGCGGGTGATGTTTTCGAGCACCACGATCGCGTCATCGACGACAAACCCGGTCGAGACGGTCAGCGCCATCAGCGACAAATTGTCGAGGCTGTAGCCCAGCAAATACATCGCGCCAAAGGTGCCGATCAGCGACACCGGCACCGCCACGCTCGGGATCAAGGTCGCGCGCAGATTGCGCAAGAACAGAAAGACGACGAGGATCACCAGGCAGACGGCGATCACCAATGCCCGCTCGACATCGTGCAGCGAGGTGCGGATCGTCGTCGTGCGGTCCATCGTCAGGGTCACGTCGATGGCTCGCGGGATCGACGCCCTGAGCTGCGGCAGGATCGCTTTGACCCGGTCCACCGTGTCGATGATGTTGGCGCCGGGCTGCCGATAGAGGATGACGAGGACCGCGGGGTTGCCGTTCGAGAGCCCCTGGTTGCGCAGGTTTTCGACCAAATCCTGGACATCGGCGACGTCGCTCAGCCGGACCGCCGCACCGTTGCGGTAGGCGATCACCAGCGAGCGGTATTGCGATGCCTTGGTCGCCTGGTCGTTGGTGTAGATTTGGAACCGGCGGTCGCCCTCCTCGACCGCACCCTTGGGGCTGTGGGCATTGGCCGAGGCCAAGGCTGCGCGCACGTCCTCGAGCCCGATCCCGTATTTGAAGAGCGCATTCGGGTTCAATTCGACCCGCACCGCCGGCAGCGAGCTGCCGCTGATCCCGACCTGGCCGATGCCCTCGATCTGCGACAGCGCCTGCTGCATGACCGTCGAAGCCGCATCGTAGATCTGGCCGCGCGTCAAGGTGGCCGAGCTCATCGACAGGATCGCGATCGGCGCGTCGGCGGGGTTGACCTTGCGGTAGGTCGGGTTCTGCCGCAGGCTCGTCGGCAAATCGGCGCGGGCGGCGTTGATTGCCGCCTGCACGTCGCGCGCCGCCCCGTCGATATTGCGGTCGAGCCCGAATTGCAAGGTGATCCGGGTCGAGCCGACGGTGCTCGACGAGGTCATCTCGCTGACATCGGCAATGACGCCCAGATGGCGTTCGAGCGGTGTCGCCACCGTCGTCGCCATGGTGTCGGGGCTCGCCCCCGGCATTGCCGCATAGACCGAGATCGTCGGGAAATCGACTTGCGGCAGCGGTGCGACCGGCAATCTCAAATAGGCAACAAACCCGGCGAGCGCGATCCCGATCGTCAACAGCGTGGTCGCGACCGGGCGCCGGATAAAGGGCGCCGACGGGTTCACGGCACGGCACCCTGCGGGCGCAGGGCGACCGGGCGCCGGATAAAGGGCGCCGACGGGTTCACGGCAGCGCGCCCTGCGGGCGCACGGCGCCCGGGCGCAGGAAACGCCCCAGCCGGTCAAAAGCGAGATAGATGACGGGTGTCGTGAACAAGGTCAGCAATTGGCTCACGATCAGCCCACCGACGATCGTCACACCCAAAGGATGGCGCAGCTCCGATCCGGTGCCGGTGCCGAGCATCAGCGGCAGGGCGGCAAAGAGGGCAGCCATCGTCGTCATCAGGATCGGGCGAAAGCGTAGGAGGCACGCCTGGCGGATCGCCTCGCGCGGCGGCTTCCCCTCGTTGCGCTCGGCATCGAGGGCGAAATCCACCATCATGATCGCGTTCTTTTTGACGATGCCGATCAACAGGATGATGCCGATGATCGCGATCACCGACAAATCGCTGCCGTCGATCATCAACGCCAACAATGCGCCCACCCCGGCCGAGGGCAGGGTCGAAAGGATCGTCACCGGGTGGATAAAGCTCTCATAGAGCACGCCCAACACGATGTAGACGGTGATGATCGCGGCGAGGATCAGGATCAATTCGTTGCCGAGCGCCGCCTGGAACGCGAGCGCCGCACCCTGGAACACGGTGATCATGCTCGCCGGCATGCCGATCTCGCGCTCGGCCGCCGTGATCGCATCGACCGCCTGACCGAGCGAGGCGCCGGGCGCCAAATTGAACGACACCATGGTTGAGGGAAATTGGCCCAGATGGTCGATCTCCATCGGTGCTGTCTGCTGCTCGACCTTGGCGATCGCCGACAATGGCACCTGGCCGTTGGCTGCGGTCGAGGACGGCAGATAGATCGAGCCGAGCGCCGACAGCGACTGCTGCATCAGCGGGTCGGCTTCGAGGATCACCCGGTACTGGTTCGATTGGGTAAAGATCGTCGAGACGATGCGCTGACCGAACAAATCGTAGAGCGCGTTATCGACGGTCGCCGGGGTGATGCCAAAGCGCGCGGCGGTCGCGCGGTCGATATCGACATAGGCGGAAAGCCCGTTCTGGGCAAAGGTGCTGGCGACGTCTTCGAGCTCCGGCACCTGCTGCAGCCGTTGCAGCAGCTTTGGCACCCAGGTCGCGAATTCGTCCGGGTTCGCGTCTTCCAGCGCAAGCTGGTATTGCGAGCGGCTGACCGTCGCGTCGATCGTCAAATCCTGCACCGGCTGCATGTAGAGAGTGATGCCGGGGACCTTGGCGGTCTCGCGCTCGAGCCGCCGGATCACGTCGCTCGCCGACAGCCGGCGCTCGTCGCGCGGCTTCAAATTGATCAGCATCCGGCCGCTGTTCAATGTCGTGTTGGTGCCGTCGACGCCGATAAACGAAGAGAGGCTCACAACATCGGGATCGTCGAGCACGGAAGCGGCGAGCGCCTGCTGGCGCTCCGCCATCGCGGCAAACGAGACCGAGGGCGAGGCGACCGAAATCCCCTGGATCAGCCCGGTGTCCTGGATCGGGAAAAACCCTTTCGGGATCACGACATAGAGGAAAACCGTAAGCGCCAGGGTCGCCACCGCGACGAGCAAGGTCAGCGGCTGACGGTCGAGCACCCAATCGAGCCCGCGGCCGTATTGGGCGATCATCGCATCGAACCATTCCTGGCTTTTGCGCGCGATCCACGACATTTCCTGCGCGGGCTGATGGCGCAGGATGCGCGCGCACATCATCGGCACCAGAGTGAGCGCCACGACCGCCGAAATCACGATCGTGACCGCCAAGGTGATGGCGAACTCGCGGAAGAGGCGCCCCACCACATCGGGCATAAAGAGGAGCGGGATCAAGACCGCGATCAGCGACACGGTCAGCGAGATGATCGTAAAGCCGATCTGCTGCGAGCCTTTAAGCGCCGCCTCGAGCGGCGGATCGCCCATCTCGATATAGCGCGAGATGTTCTCGATCATGACGATCGCGTCGTCGACGACAAAGCCGGTGGCGATCGTCAATGCCATCAGCGACAAATTGTTGAGGCTGAACCCAAACAGGTACATGACCGCCAAGGTGCCGACCAAAGAGAGCGGCACCGAAAGGCTCGGGATCAAGGTTGCCGACGGGCTGCGCAAAAAGAGAAAGATCACGACGACGACGAGCAGCACCGCGAGCACCAGCTCGAGCTCGACATCGGCGACCGAGGCGCGGATCGTCGTCGTCCGGTCGGTCAATACCGCGACATCGACCGCCGCCGGCAATGACGCCTTCAGCTGCGGCAGCAATTTCTGGATGCCGTCGACGACGGCGATGACATTGGCGCCCGGCTGGCGCTGGATATTGACGATGATCGCCGGCTCGGCGTTCATCCATGCGGCGAGCTTGGTGTTCTCGGCGGCGTTTGCGGCCTTGGCCACATCCCTGAGGTAAACCGGGGCACCGTCCCGGTAGGCGACGACGAGGTCGTCGTAATCCTTGGCGTTCCTGATCTGGTCGTTGGCATTGATCGTGTAGGCGCGGCTCGGCCCGTCGAAATTGCCTTTGGGCGTGTTGACATTGGCGTTGGCCAAGGTCGTGCGCAGATTGTCGATGTTGAGGCCGTAGGCGGCGAGCTGCAAATTGTTCGCCTGGATGCGCACTGCCGGCCGGTTGCCGCCGCTGATGCTGACGAGGCCGACTCCGGGCAATTGCGAAATCTTTTGCGCGAGCCGCGTGTCGGCGAGGTCCTCGAGATCGGTCAGCGGCAGGGTCTTGGAGGTCAACGCCAGGGTCAGGATCGGCGCGTCGGCGGGGTTGACCTTGGCGTAGATCGGGGGTGCCGGAAGGTCCGACGGCAACAGATTGCCGGCCGCGTTGATCGCCGCCTGGACCTCCTGCTCGGCCGCGTCGAGGGTCAAATCGAGGCTGAACTGCAAGGTGATGACCGAGGCCCCGGCGGAGCTCACCGAGGACATCTGGTTCAGCCCCGGCATTTGGCCCAACTGCACTTCGAGCGGGGCCGTCACCGACGAGGTCATAACATCGGGGCTCGCACCCGGATAAAAGGTCTCGACCTGGATCGTCGGGTAATCGACCTGCGGCAGCGCCGAGAGCGGCAGAAACCGGTAGGCAAAGAGCCCGACCAGCACGATCGCCGCCATCAAGAGCGTCGTCGCTACCGGGCGCAGGATAAAGAGCCGCGACGGGCTCATCGGACCTCGCAGGCCCGCGGCTCATCCGCCTTCGTCTTGGCCGGGCTCGACCCGTGGGCCTTCAGCCCACGGACTTGATCCATGGGCATCCACGCCTTTGGCGCCCCCAATGAAGACGTGGATGCGCGGGACAAGCCCGCGCAAGACGAGCTTCGGGCGTCGTCCGCAGACTGGACAAAAGTGGAGCTCACTGCGCGCTCCGCCGCCCGCCGTGCCGGTGCGGCTGCTGCCCCGGTTTCGCGTCGCCGCCCGGTTTCGCACCGCCGCCCAGTTTCGCATCGCCGCCCGGTTTCGCGTCGGCCTGGGGGGCGCCCGCGGCCGAGGCCAGCATGATCTTGGCGCCGTCCTTCAGCCGGTCGGCGCCGTCGACGACGACCTGCTGCCCCGGCTGCAACCCCTTGGTGACGACGATGTGCTGGCCGTCGGTCGGCCCGAGCTCGACCTTTTGCACGGCGACGGTCCGGTTCGGCTGGACCAGATAGACAAAGGTGCCGGGCGCCCCGCGTTGGATTGCGGCAGTCGGCACCAGATCGACGCCGTGCTGTGTCTCGACCAGGAGCTTGACGTTGACAAACTGGTTTGGGAACAGGCTCTCGTCGGGATTGTCGAAAATCGCCCTGAGCTTCACCGTGCCGGTCGTCGTGTCGATCTGATTGTCGACGGTTTCGAGCCGGCCCACCCCGAGCTGGTGCAGCCCGGTGCGGTCATAGGCGGTCGCTGGCAATTGCGCGCCGGCGTGCAATTGCTTCAAGACCGCGGGCAAATCGTCCTCGGGCAGGGTGAAGATCACCGAGATCGGCTGCGTCTGGGTGACGATGACGATGCCGTTCGGATCGCTCGTCTGCACATAGTTGCCGGCATCGACCTGGCGCAGTCCGACCCGCCCGGTCACCGGTGAAATGATATGGGCATAGACGAGGTTCAGCTTTTGCGCGTCGATCTGGGCCTTGTCGGAGACGATCGCCGCCTGGTCCTGGGCGACGAGCGAGACCTGGGTGTCGCGGGTCTGCTTGGCGATCGAGTTCTGCGCGACCAGCGTGTCGTAGCGCTTGAGGTCGAGCTGGGCGTTCTTGAGCAGCGCCTGGTCCTTGCCCTGCTGCCCCTCGGCCTGCTCCAGCGCCACCTGGTAGGGCCGCGGGTCGATTTGCGCCAGAAAATCGCCCTTCTTGACGTGCTGGCCTTCCTGAAACCCGACCGACATCAGATAGCCGTTGATCTGGGTCTTGACCACGACCGTCGCCAATGGCGTGACCGTGCCGAGCCCGCTCAACGTCACCGGCATGTCGCCGGTTGCGACCGCGGCGGTCCCGACCGGCACCGGCCCCATCGAGGTGACGCGCCCGGTCGGCGCCGGCGCCTTTTTCAAATGCGGCAGGTACCAGACGGCACCCACCGCGAGCGCCGCCAACACCACGAGCCAGACGAGCCGGCGCAGCCACGAGCGCCGCGGCGGCCCCGGCTCGCGCGGCGGCAAATCCGTCACATCGGTGCGCAGAGGGTCGAGCTCGCGCTCGCCGCGCGGCCGGCTGGGCGCCTCTATATCGCTGCGCTGCTCGTCCATCTTCGCCCGACGCGATCGCCCCGTTGCGAGCTTACCAATTCCACGCCGCCGCGTCCTCCGCGCAGCGCTCCCCGATTATAAGCCAGCCGGCCACCCGCCATCCCACAGCCGCGCCAAACCTCTTTCGCCGCACCCTTCGAACGTCTCAAATGAGCGCTGCCCGAATTGTTTCCGAGGTGCCGCGATGGCACCGGCTAGGACAGATGGCCGTGTCGAGCACGGCCATGGCGAGCACCCTCATGATTCTGATCCGTTTCCGCAATTGCTGGGCGCAATGCTTCTGCGCGCGCCCTGAAAAAACCTCTTGACAAAATTCATGGTTTGTTCTATAAGGTGACCAGCTATCACAGGAGGACAATGGCGCCGTTTTTTGCCGAGATGCGCCGGCTCGACGATCGCGGACCGGCGAGCCGCCGCGTCGCGGTCGATGCCGAGGGCGCAATGCTCGGCCCCGATTGCGTGCTGGTGCGCCGCGTCGTGGGCGGCTACCGCTCGCTCGGCCGCGGCGAGGCGGCGGCGATCCAGGAGCTTTTGTTCGGCACCGGCGGCGCGCCCGACCGGCTGTTTCAGATTTGCGGCGGCATCGCCAAGGCGCTCAACGAAAGCCAGCTCGCGCTGGCGCAGATGGCCGGGCTGCGCATCCCGGTCTTCGCGCTCGACAGCCGGCAGCTCAAAGAGCTGGCCGCCGCGGCGCCGCTGATCAAGGCGAATTTCAACCCGGACGAGCCGCGCGACGAGCACGGCCGCTGGACCGGTGGCGGCGGCGGCGACAGCGAAGCAGCGCCGGCCGTCGCCGCGATTGGCACGGTCGCCGCAGCCGAAGCCGGAGTTCTCGATCTTCGGGACGCTGGGCCGCGCGGCTCTCGCCAGTCTGGCCGATTTCGCCGCCGGCTTCACCGGCCCGACCGCGTTTTTCGGGGTCTTGCTTCTGCCGACGAACCGCAGCCTCGTCAGCGAAGGCACACTCCCGAGCCGGCCTGATCTCGCCTATCGCTACGACCGTGACACCGGCATCCTCGATATCTACCGCCAAGGCGGCGGCGGGCGGCAATGGCTCGATTCGGGGCATATCGGCGCCGACGGCCGGTTCTACGATGCCGAGCGTCGGGTCATCGGGCGCAGCCTCGGCCAGACGATCGCGGTCGATCCCGATGCTTTGCCATCGCCGCTCGGGCAAACCCGCGCCGAGGCCGGTGCCGAATCGGCGAGCGATCGGGACCAGCCCCAGCTCTGTCCCGACGAAAGCCCCGAAACATCAACGGCCGCTCCGAGCGCTCGCTCGCCTATCAGGAGCAGATCAGCGGCTTGCCGCGCGGCTTCGAAATCAAGCTCAACGGCGTGCGCTTCGACGGCTGCCGCGAACAGGACGGCACCATGCTCGAAGCCAAAGGCCTCGGCTACGCCACCTTTCTCGATGGAGAGGGCGGTTGGAAGGAATGGTTCAGCCGCCTCCAAGAGATGCAAAGGCAGATTGGTGATCAAGCCCGAGCAGCGAGCACGAGGTGGGTCGAATGGCATTTCGCTGAGAAAGAATTCTCTGATTATTTTAAAGAATATGTTAGGGAAGAGCACATTGATAATGTTGTAATAATCTATACTCCAGCGAGATAATTATGTTTTCGGAACGATATCACCTCGTAGTCCGCTGGCGGGCGCGGCCAGAGAGCGCAGCAAGCTGCGCGTTTCGCCTCTGCCGAACCTTGGACGGCCTTGCCAATGCCCACCGGGCATTTGTACGGTGGAACACCAAAGCGACATCCCGCACCGCCGCCAGCCGGCCAGCGTGGGAGATGCCGCCGAGCCCAGAGGAATTGACCCAGGTCTTCGTTGATAACAAGCGCTGCAAGGACGCAACGCGCGAGCCTTGGCCCGAGATGGGCTACGCCGTTACCGCCTGGAACGGTCTCGATCGCCCTTATGCGGCATCCTTAGCGGCCTGGACCGGTGTCTACGGAGATTGGATAGCGTTGCCGAACCACGTGGACCTCGGTCTGTCGCCGGTCGCCGCGGAAAATGCGGATTTGATGAGCACCGCTGTGCTGAAGCAGGTTTTTCTCAGCCTGGCGACCGCCTGGGACCCCGATTGTGGCAATCTTGTCCCGCAAAATTATTGGAAGCGAGCATTTGCGGAAGGACCTTACCCGCTGTTCCGCAGCGGATGGATGACCTACCTCGCGCCGCAATATGCGAGCCGGGTGACGCCGCCCTCGGCGGCGATCGTCGAGCCGGTCGCGGGCGGCGGCATGCTGCTGTTGGCGACCCTGGAGCGGTTCAGCATGGACAACGCGGAGCATCTCGCCGCCGCCGACGCGATTCAGGCCGCCCTCGCCCCGATTTAAGACATGGTGCCGCCGGCCAGCTCGGCATGACCTTCGGGTAACGCCCGCCGGCATGTTCGTCTTCTGCTAAGCCTAACCACCGCAAATCGTTTGCGAGCGTGCCCGGCGGCCATGTAATAGGCACCGAGGCCGCCGCTCCACATCCGGCGGCTCTCGGCGGGAGGTGCAATGAAGGGCCAAAACCTTGCTTCCTTAAGCGGCGGCCAGCTGGTTGTCGCTTCGCTCGCCGCGCACGGCGTCGAAATGGCGTTCGGCGTCGCCGGCGAAAGCTATTTGGAAGTGCTCGATGCGCTCTTCGACGTGCCGCAGATCCATTTTGTGACCTGCCGGCAGGAAGGCGGCGCCGCCTTTATGGCCGAGGCCTACGGCAAATTGACCCATAAGCCCGGCGTGCTCCTGGTCACCCGCGGCCCCGGCGCCTGCAATGCGTCGATCGGCATCCATACCGCGTTTCAGGATTCGACGCCGATGGTCGTCCTGGTCGGCCAGGTCGCACGCCACCAGCTCGACCGCGAGGCGTTTCAGGAAGTCGATTTCCGCCGCATGTTCTCGCCGCTCGCCAAATGGGTGGCGCAGATCGACATGGCCGAGCGCGTCCCGGAATTGGTCAACCAGGCATTTCAGGTCGCGACCTCCGGCCGCCCCGGCCCGGTCGTCCTGGCTTTGCCCGAGGACATGCTGCGCGACCGCGCCACGGCAGCCGTTTGCGGCCCCTACCGGCCGGTGCGCGCTCATCCGGGTGCCGCCGACCTCGCCGAGCTGCGCCGGCTCTTGGCCGCTTCCGAGCGCCCGGTCATGCTGGTCGGCGGCGGCGGCTGGACCGACCAAGCCTGCCGCGACATCGCCCGTTTCGCCGAGCTGAACGACCTGCCGGTCGCCTGCTCGTTCCGCCGCCAGGACATTTTCGACAACCGCTCGCCCTCCTTTGCCGGCGACCTCGGCACCGGCGCCGCCCCGGCGCTTGTCGCCCGCATCAAGGAAGCCGATTTGGTGCTCGCGGCGGGGGCGCGGATCGGCGAGATCACCTCGCAATCCTATTCGCTCTTCGGCATTCCCGACCCCGGCAAGGTGCTGATCCACATCCACCCCGCCGCCGAGGAATTGGGCCGCGTCTTCCGCCCGACCCTGCCGATCCAATCGGGCATGCCCGAATTCGCCGCGGCGGCGGCGGCGCTCTCACCGGTGCTGGCCGGACGGTGGTCGGAGTGGCGCGCCGAGATGCGTCGCGACTACGAGAGGGGGCTCCTGCCCTCCCCCGCCCCCGCCGGCGGCGCGCTCGACCTCGGCCGGATCATGGGGTGGCTGCGCGAGCGCCTGCCCGGCGACGCGATCGTCACCAGCGACGCCGGCAATTTCAGCGGCTGGCCCAACCGCTTTTTGCAATACCGCCGGCCCGGCCGCCAGCTCGGGCCGACCAGCGGCGCGATGGGCTATGGCGTCCCCGCCGCGGTCGCCGCCAAGCTCGTCCATCCCGACCGGCTCGTCCTCGGCTTTGTCGGCGACGGCGGGTTTATGATGACCGGCCAGGAATTGGCGACCTCGCTCGCCGAAGGGCCGGGCCCGATCATCCTCCTTTTCAACAATGCGATGTACGGCACGATCCGCATGCATCAGGAGCGCCGCTTCCCCGGCCGTGTCGTCGGCACCGATTTGAAAAACCCCGATTTCCCGGCGCTCGCCCGCGCCTACGGCGCCTTTGGCGTGCGCGTTTCGCGCACCGAGGACTTCGCCCCGGCCTTCGAAGAAGCCGCCCGCGGCAACCGCGCCGCCATCATCGAGCTCGCCATGGACCCCGAGCAGATCACCACCCGGACCACCCTCTCCGCGCTGCGCCATCAAGCCGAAGCCCAGGCGGCCAAAGCCGAGGCGTGAGCCCGAGATCTATCGGTCGATCAGCAAAACGTTTAGCGCCGGCTGGCCTGCCTCTCGGTCGTCATGCCGGCGAAGGAGCGTGTGAAGAAATTTGGCGTCGGGATGGGACGTGCCCGCATTTCTCGTCGTGCATGCTTCGAGACGCGCCCTCCGGGCGCTCCTTGTATCTCTCGTTCATCGCAGTGCCAGGGTAGAGTTGGCGCTGTGGTGGCGGATGGGAGCCCTCACGCTCCTTGGGCCGATGAGCCCGTTGCTGAGCACGGTGCCCCATCCGTCGGTTCCTTCAGCCCGAACAGTCGCCGGGCCGCCAGGCGAGCCCGCATGCGCAAGAGCCTGCCCCGGCGCAGGCCGGGGACGGGACATGGAGCATTTTGTCGGAATCGATGTGGCCAAGGATCGGCTGGACGTGCCCATCCGGCCCGGTGGCGAAGCCTTTGCCGTCGCGCGCGACGGCAAAGGCTTGGCGATGTTGGTTGAGCGCCTGCAAGAGCTCGCTCCGGCTCTGGTCGCCATGGAGGCGACCGGTGGCTACGAGACGGTGGTGGCCAGTGCGGTGGGCGCCGCGCAGCTCCCGCTCGCGGTGGTCAATCCCCGCCAAATCCGCGACTTTGCCCGCGCCACCGGCAAGCTGGCCAAGACCGACCGGATCGATGCCGCCGGCGATCGCTCATTTCGCCGAAGCGGTGCGGCCGCCGGCACGGCCAATCGCCGATGCTGAGGCGCAGGCCCTGGGCGAGCTGGTCGCACGGCGCCGGCAGGTCATCGAGATGATCGTTGCCGAAGGCCATCGACGCCGCATGGCCAGCCAACGCCGGGTCATCAGAGCGATCGAGCGGCATCTCGCCTTGCTGCAAGCCGAACTCTCCGAGCTCGAAGGCGACATCGACGGCGCGATACGCAGCAGCCCGGCTTGGCAGGCCGATGCCGATCTCTTGGCCAGCGTGCCCGGTGTCGGCAAAGCAACGCTGCGCACCCTGATCGCCGAGCTGCCCGAGCTCGGCCATCTCAACTGCCGCAAGATCGCTGCCCTCGTCGGGGTCGCTCCGATCAACCGCGACAGCGGCACCATGCGCGGACGCCGCACCATCGCCGATGGCCGCCCCGCCGTGCGCACCGCGCTCTACATGGCCGCCCCCTGTTCCGGCCAGGGGCAAGGCTTGGTCGCCAGCCGCGCTAACCCGGTCATCGCCCCTTACTACGCCAAGCTGCGCGCCGCCGGCAAAACCGGCAAGCAAGCTCTCGTCGCCTGCATGCGCAGGCTCGTCGTCATCCTTAATGCCATCCTGAGAGACCGCAAACCATGGCAGCCCGCTTGACATCACAGAGTGTCGCTCAGCATGAGGTAAGCTGCTGATGCCACTTATGGTCCCTCATGCTGAGAGCCCGTGAACCTTTGCATTTCTCGGCTTTGATGCACGGTTATGATTGTTTTTTGATGCCTGGTTGGCGAGGCGGTTCAGCGATGGGAGCAAGCTGGCGCGGATTGCGGGTGGGGCGGCGGATGCTCATCGCGCTCGCGCCTCAGGCGGCGGCACGCGCCGCCGCTGGGCGCAACGCGAAGCCACGCATCATGTTGTGGGCGAGCGCGACCCACAGCAAGACGGTGCGCGCCTTCTCTTTACCGCGGACCAGCAGCCCGGTGAGCCCCATGCGGCGCGCCGCGGCATTGGGGCACTCGGCTTTGCAGCGTTCCTTGTACAACAGGGTGCCGCGCTCGCTGGCCATGCGCCGGCGCCAATCGGCCACCCCCGGGCCGTCCGTGCACCGCGTGCCATAAGGCTCGGTGCGATGCTTGTTGTGGATTGCCGGGCACCACAGCTTGACGCCCCCGGCATCCGCCCATTCGATGTCCTCGTTCTTGGTAAAGCCGCCATCGACCAGGTAATCCGCCGGTTTGATCCCGCCCTCGGCCAACCGCTCCAGGCCGCGCCGCGCCAAGCCGCGATCCGAGCCGGTGGTATCGATGTCGACGGCGACGATAATCTGGCTCTTCGGCGCCGAGACGATCTGCAGGTTGTAGGCCGGCCGAAACCCGCCATCGGCCATCTTGATCGACCGCGCCTCGGCATCGGTGATCGAAGCGCGCGGCTCCTTCTGCTTGGCCACCTGGGCCTTGTTGGTCTTCTGGCGCCGGGCGCGTTCGGCCTCGAGCTCGCGCATCCGCTCGAGCGCTGCCGTGACGCGCGCCGCGCGCTCATGCGCGGCACGCTGCTGGGCCGCCTGCCGGCGTCGGTTGCCCGCCGCCGGATCGCTCTCCAGCTCCGCGCGCAACCGCTCGACCCGCGTCTGGGCGGCCCGATGGAGTTCTTCCAACCGCGCCCGCCGGCGAAACGAGCCCGCGCCCGCCGCCGCCCGCACGCGCAGCCCGTCCTGGGCCAGCACATCGAGCGCCACCAGGCCTTCTGCGACCAGCGCGGCGACGCCATCGGCCAACAGCCGCTCCAGCACAGCGCCATGCGCGGTGCGAAAATCCGCCAGCGTGTGATAGTTCATCGACACCCCGCCGCACAGCCAGCGGTAGGCCAGATGCTCGCCGCACAGCTTGTCCAGCTGGCGGGCGCTGCCGACTCCCTCGACCGTCGCCCACAGCCACAGCGCCAGCATCAGCTCCGGCGCCGTGGGCCTTTAGCCCACGGGCTTGACCCGTGGGGGCGCCTGCCCCGGAACTCCCTCGCCCGCCTTCACCCGATCATGCAAGCCGCGCAAATCGAGGGTCCCGACAAACGCCCACACCGCCCGCACCGGATGATCGCGGGCCACCAGGTCGTCGATCGCCATAATCTGCCACCCAGGCTGGGATCGCTCCGGCTGGCGCAGCCGCGGCATCCCACGACCCCTAGCCGGAGGCACCGCCTGATCCGGCAGCCCCGCGAACAAACACTCCGCCCCCGTCATCCCGTCCCCCCGGACGATCCGAAGCACAATTTGTGCTCGGCACCACACATACCACAAAATCCAGGGATGATGTCGAAACATTCACAGGCTCTGAGGAGCGAAGCGTCTCGAAGGGCCTGCCCTCGCGAAGGCGGGGGACGCGCGGCGCCGATCCAGCCGACCCCTCAATTTCTTCGCATGCTCCTTCGCCGGGGGAGCGAGCAAATGGCGCCAATCGCATTCTCACACGCGCAGCCGGATCCGGGTTGTTCGGGTGTATGACAATTCTCGAAGCCATGCGCAGAGCAAAGGGGTAGCGCCATGACCGATCTGCATCGCTTGCTCGACGAGGCGCGCGCGCTGCTGCCGGAAGCGGTGGCGTTGCGCCGGCGGATTCACCGAAAGCCCGAGCTGGGCCTCGACCTGCCGCTGACCACGCAGGCGGTGCTCGACGGGCTCGCGGGTCTCGATGTCGAAATTGCCCGCGGCAAATCGACCTCCGGTATCGTCGTCTCGCTGCGCGGCACGAGGCCGGGCCGCACCATCCTCTTGCGCGGCGACATGGACGCACTGCCGATGCCGGAAGCGACCGGGCTCGACTATGCCAGCGAGGTCGATGGCCGGATGCACGCCTGCGGCCATGACGCGCACACCTCGATGCTGGTGCAGGCGGCGCATTTGCTGCACGGCCACAAGGACGAGCTCGCCGGCACGGTCAAATTCATGTTCCAGCCAGGCGAGGAGGGATATGGCGGCGCGCGGCTGATGCTTGAGGACGGGCTGATCGAGGCCGACCCCAAGCCCGACGCGGCGTTTGCGCTCCATATCGCGCCGCAGCTCAAAACCGGCGCCATTCTCGGCAAGCCCGGCCCGATCCTCGCCTCGGCCGACACCTGGACGATCCTCGTAACGGGCCGCGGCGGCCACGCCTCGATGCCGCACCATGCGGTCGATCCGATCCCGGTCGCGTTCGAGATCGGCCTCGCCTTGCAGACGATGGTGACCCGGCGGATCGACGTGTTCGACCCGGTGGTGTTGACCTGCGGCAAGGTCGCCGCCGGCACCACCAACAACGTGATCCCCGAAATCGGCCGAGATGGTCGGCACCTTGCGCGCGACCTCCGAAGAGGCCCGTGAAAAAGCGCAGGAGGGGATCAGGCGCGTCGCCACGAATATCGCCGCCGCGCATTTGTGCGAGGCGTCGGTCACGATCCGGCGCGGCTATCCGGTGACGGTCAACGACGCCGGCTTTGTCGATTTCGCCCGCGGTGTGGCCACCGAGCTTTTGGGCCCCGACAACTACATCGACCCGCCCGCCCCGATCATGGGTGCCGAAGACTTCTCCTATGTCCTCCAACGAATGCCCGGCTGCATGATGTTTTTGGGCGTCATGCCCGAAGGCGCCGGCGAGCACGGCCACATCGCCCCCTGCCACTCCAACCGCATGGTGCTCAACGAAGCCGCAATGGCGTTCGGCATCGCCATGCACGCCGCCATCGCCCACCGCTTTCTCGCTGCAGACGCACCTTGATGGTGAAGGGGTGACTCCGCGGCCAGCGCACCCCCTCCCATTCCCTCCCTTGCCTGCGGGGGAGGGTCGGGGTGCGGGCATCAAACGGGTGTCCCCGTCGATACGCCGCCACTCGATCGCTCACCCGCGGCTGGGGTGACGAGACACCAGGCGAGCCATTCCGCGGGGGACGAGCGGGCCGGGTCCGGGCGCTGACCCGCGGCGAAGTTCGCCGATGCCAGCTTGGCGAGCCTGGCGTAGAACCGCTCGGCCGCTTCACCGTCATCGGCTGCGGCCTGCCGGGGCACCTCGGCTTCATGAGCGGCAATAGGCTCGGGCAGCCCGGCAAGCTCGGCCGCGGCCTCGTCCGCCCAGCGCAAGGCCCGGACTTGCGCCGGATCGACGTTGCGTTCGGCCAGCATCCGACGCAGCAGCTCGCCGACGGCGACCCACGCTTCGAGCCTCGTGCGGCGGGCGAATATCGCCTGCTCCTCGCGCACCGTGTCGATGCGCACCCGGCCGAGCCGCCGTTCAAATCGCGGGAGCATCGGATGCCGCTGGGTGGGCCGCCTGCTGGATCGCCTCGACCTCTTTGAGGCGGCGGTCGAAATCGCTGGTGGCGACGGCGCGGCTGTAGGTTTCGAGCACCTGCGAAAATTCGCAAGCCTCGGCCGGGGTGATCGCCCCCTGCCCCGCCGCGGCGGTGACCTGCGCCATCGCAGCGCCCAGATCGCCGGCGTCGCGCAAGGCGGGCAGCGCCAGCCGCACCGGCCGCTCGCGCCGCGGGGCGATCAGCCGGTCGAGACAAAGCCGCATCGCCGCGGCGTCACCGGCGAGCGCCATCTCCAGCACCTTTCGCGCCAAGGCCGGCGCCTCGCCTTCGAGCAATTGCTCGGCAAGCAACGTCGCGCGGTTGCGCAAGCCGGACCGCCGCCCCGCCGGATTTCCCGATACGCCCTTCGCGAAGGGCCGCCCCGGCCCCCGCCTCCTTGGCTGTTTTTGCAGCAGATCTGCAGCCATCGCCGATCTCCGATCATTGCGGCCGACCCGATTGCCGAAGCCGCCGCCAAAAAACCATCCTACAATACGATTATGGCAATTTTATTTGTAACAATGCGCGGCAACCGTGCTTGCCGAGAGCCGAAGGCAGCGCACTGCACGCGCCGCGCGCGGGACCTTCCCGCGACCCTGTCGCCGTAGCGCTTGAGCACCAGGCGCGCCGCCCGCCAAATGTCGGTTTCAGGCAGCATGCCGGATAGCTGCACGAGGCTCCGATGGCGCGGATATTGACACCCGAGGATGTCGTCAGGCGGATCGCCGCCGAATGCGTCTATGTCGATGAGCACGGCGCTGTCGGCATCCGCCTCGAACCCGCAGCGGCCATCGTCCGTCAGTACGGGGAGCAATTCCGCATGCCCCGCCGGCGACGGCCCCGTTCGGCAAAGCCGCCGCCGCTGCTGTGATGGTCGATGGCTGTGGGTCGTTCGGTGCTTTTTTGCACCTAAGTTTTGCAACGCGTAACCCCTTGAACCGTAACGCTACCGACGGCCGGTCAAAATTCATGATTTTTGCACGCCGCCCTTCGCCGCCGTTCATGGTATAAGATCGTGGGACGTACCGTAGAGCTTGGTCTGCACAGGTCAGGGGGTCAAGGATGGCTGGTAATGCGCCGGAGCAACTTGCTACTTACATCCGCTTGCTTTCGGACTTTGTAACGTACACCGAAATCGATGGTAACTACGGCCATGTCGGTGCGACTTTGGCGGATGCGGTTTTGCAGTCGAACAACAACTATGAACGGAATGTTAGGTGCCGCATCGCGCGTATTAGAAAGGATTATGCGGGCGAGCCACAATTGTCGGACTTGAAGCGGCTTCTCCTGCGGATCGCGGCCGACGAGCTCATCGCGGCCCAAAATTTCCTTGATTGGAAAGGAACTCGGAAGCCCGGTACTTTCCTCGACCTCGTTGACTTGCTGCAACGGGAAAGCGTGGACACTGAATACGACTTGCGACAGTGGCTCTCGTTGCCAGATAGCCGCGAAAAATTACTCGCCATACGTTTTGTTGGTCCAAAAACAGCGGACTATCTGAAAATTCTGGTCGGCCTGCCGGTGGCGGCCATGGATCGCCATCTGCTCGGCTTTCTCGAACTCGCTGGGCTGGGCAAGCTCAGTTATTCGGCGGGTCAAGACGTGGTTCACAAAACTGCGGACCTGATGCAACTGGATCGGGCACATTTGGATCATAGCATCTGGCGTTACATGAGTGGTGGTAAGGCATCATCGGTCGTACAATCGCCTCAAGGGCACCGAGGAGACGGACTGATGAGCAACGATCTCGGGTTCGAAACACATCAAATTGAACAGCGGTTAGAAAGGCTCGGGCAATTTTGCGCCAAGTTCCAAGAGAGCGGATTCGTATTCGCCGAGATGCATGGGGGCAGTGAAATCGAACCTGGCGTCTACGAGATGCCCTGGAGTGCCCTCAGCGAGATAGCCAGTAGAATTCTATCAACAGTGCTATGATGACGGCTGGGTGATTCGAGGTTTTGATTGGTCGCCGTGGAGTAAAACACCTGATGCTCGCGGGCTGTTATCCGATGCCGCCAATCCCTCGCCTGGTCCAAATCTTTCAAAAGCAAGCCCCGAGCAATTGGCGATGCTCCTCACCGCGGTTATTCGGAATGACCGCGGCTGTGAGGGATATCTTGAAGGGGCTTACGCATCTGGCCTGCTCACGTCAATCGTCCGACGTGCAGAAGAATTGGCACAATCGGTGAATTGCTCGGCGTACTAAAATATTGCGGGGATTACGGTGACACGGGATTACGCGGGATTACGGGGATTACGGTGACACGGGATTACGCGGGATTACGGGGATTACGGTGACACGGGGATGGAGTGCACCCTTAGAATGAGACAGCGGAATGGGGGACAGTTCTCCTGGTAGAGGGGAGCTGATGAGCGAAGAAGCGAAGAGGATCTTCAGCCGCGAGTACAAGGTTGCAGCCGTTCGTCGGATGCTGGCGGGGGAGAACGTGAGCGCGCTGGCGCGCGCGCTTGGGGTGCGGCGGAAGTATCTCTACCAGTGGCGGGAACGGTTTCGGCTGGGCGGCGCGATAGCGCTGCGCAGCCGCGGTCGACCGACCAAGGCTGAGGTTGTGGCGATGCAAGCGCCCGGCGGGGACGAGCCGGCGACAGGCGGCGCCGGCGGCGCCGATCCGATGCCGTCGCCGTCGCCGCCCGATGAGCTGGCGAAGGCGCAGCGTCGGATCGCCGCGCTGGAGCGGAAGGTCGGCCAGCAACAGATCGATCTCGATTTTTTTCAGCAAGCCTTGCGGCATGTCGGGGAGCGGCGCCAGCGGAGCGGCGCGCCTGGCGGGACGGGCTCTACGCGGTCATCCAAGCGATGACGGCGTCACTGTCGCAAGGCGCGATCGGGATCGAGCGGATGTGCCGGCTCGCGATGATCAGCCGGGCTGGCTATTACCGTCACTGGCAGGCCTCGGCGCCGCGGCGCGAGGAGACCGGCTTGCGTGATGCGATCCAGCGTCTGGCGCTGGCCAACCGGCATTACGGCTACCGGCGGATCGCGGCGCTGCTTGGGCGCGAGGGCTGGCAGGCCAATCACAAACGGGTGCTGCGGCTGATGCACCAGGACAATCTGCTGTGCTTGCGCAAGGCCGCGTTCGTGCCGATCACGACAGATCGCCGGCATGGCTGGCGGGTGGTGCCCAACCTGGCGCGCGGCATGGAGCTTTCCGGCCTCGACCAGCTCTGGGTCGCCGACATCACCTACCTCCATCTGGCCGAGGAGTTCGGCTATCTGGCGATCGTGCTCGACGCGTTCAGCCGCAAGGTCGTCGGCTGGGCGTTCGAGACGCATCTGCAGGCGGCGCTGGCGATCGCCGCGCTCGAGATGGCGATCGCGCAGCGTCGGCCGCGGCCCGGCACGCTGATCCACCACTCCGATCGCGGCGTGCAATACGCCTGCGGCGACTACACGGCGATCCTCAAGGCGCACGACATCCAGGCCAGCATGAGCCGGGTCGGCAATCCCTACGACAACGCCAAGGCCGAGAGCTTCATGAAGACGCTGAAGCAGGAAGAAGTCGACGGCACCGCCTATCGCGACGTCGCCGAGGCCCGCGCCCGCATCGGCAGCTTTATCGAGACGGTCTACAACCGCCAGCGACTGCACTCCGCGCTCGATTACCTATCGCCCGAGGAGTACGAACGACAGACGCCGAGATTGCGGCGGGCGGTACCGCCCGCCGCAATCTCGATCACCGAGACCTGTCCCTGATTTGCGTGTCTCACATGAAGGGTGCAGTCCAGGGATTACGGTGACAGGGGATTACGGTGACAGGGATTACGGTGACAGTGCATTAAATGCAGGGATTACGGTGACAGTGCATTAAATGGTCACTCTCGCATCCTCCGACGGTGCGGCCGGAGCGCCACTTCAGCACGGCGAGGCGGCAGCGGCGAGCCATTCTGCAATTAAGTGGACTGTCACCGTAACTCCGGCCGTAACTCCGGCGAGCCATTCTGCAATTAAGTGGACTGTCACCGTAACCGTAACTCCCTGTCACCGTAACTCCCCGTAACTCCCCGAATTAAGTGGACTGTCACCGTAACTCCGCGTAACTCCTCTGTCACCGTAACTCCTCGCAATTAAGTGGACTGCCACCGTAACTCCTCGTAACTCCCGTAACCATAACTCCCCTAACTCTGTAACTCGTAACTCAAGTGGACTGTTACCGTAACTCTGTCGCGTAACTCTGCAGTACCCCGTGGCCGGGCTTGACCCGGCCATCCATGTCCTTTTCTTAGAAGGCGGTTCCATTGCGAGACGTGGACGGCCGGGTCAAGCCCGGCCGAGGGGAGGCTTTTGCTTCGAAGCATTTGATGATGGTCGGAAATCGGAACCGGATAGCAGCGGTCACGCCCGCGCAAGATGAGGTGCCGATGGTAAGCGAATCCCCGGATCGCCTTGCGCTTTCGCGGGAATGACGGAGCGATCTGATTTAACCTGATAGGATCACGCTCTTGGTGCGCACCACCAGCTCAGAGGTATCGGATGGCACGCAAGGAATTGGCGGTGGCGAGTGTTGCCGAGGCGTATCTGGCGCTGCTGGCCGAGCGCGGGGTCGAATATCTGTTTGCCAATGCCGGCACCGATTTTGCGCCGCTGGTCGAGGCTTTTGCCAAAGGCGCGCGCACCGGGACGCCCTTGCCGCGCCCGGTCATCGCCACGCACGAGAATCTGGCGCTGTCGATGGCACATGGCTGGGCGATGGTGACCGGCCGCATCCCGGCGGTCATGGTCCATGTCAGCGTCGGCACCGCCAACGGCGTGTGCGCGGCGATGAACGCGGCGCGCGAGAATGTGCCGATATTGTTTACCGCCGGCCGCTCGCCGTTGACCGAGGAGGGGCTCCCCGGTGCGCGCGACGTTTATATCCACTGGGCGCAGGAGATGTTCGACCAGGCCGGGATGGTGCGCGAGATCGTCAAATGGGATTACGAGCTGCGCAACGGCCAGCAGCTCGAAACCGTCGTCGATCGCGCGCTTGCCGTCGCCGCGAGCGAGCCGAAAGGCCCGGTCTATCTGTCGTTGCCGCGCGAGGTGTTGGCCGAGCGGATTGTGAGCTTGCGCTATGACATGCCCGGCCGCCGGGTTGCCGCGACACCCACCGGCCCCCGACAAGAACGCAATCGACGAGGCGGCGCAAATCCTGGCCGAGGCGGAGAACCCGTTGATCGTCACCGCCAGCGCCGGGCGCGAGCCGGCGGCTGTCGCCGCTCTGGCCGATCTCGCGCGGCGTTTTGCGATCCCAGTGGTGCAGCACCGGCCGCGCCATCTGTGCCTTCCGGCCGGCCATCCCTGCTCATCTCGGCTACGACGCCGGCCCATACCTCGACGAAGCCGACGCGATCCTGGTGCTCGAATGCGACGTGCCCTGGGTCCCGAGCTTGAAGGCGCCGCGGCCCGAATGCCGGGTCGTCCATTTGGGCGTCGATCCCTTGTTTTCGCGCTACCCGATCCGTGGCTTCCCATGCGATCTCGCGGTCACCGGCACGGCGACGTCGGCGTTGCCCGAATTGGAGGAGGCGCTCGGTCGGCATGCCGACAAACCGCCATCGAGGCCCGCCGGCAGCGGGTTGCCGAGCGGCGCGAGGCGCTGCACGCGGCGTGGCGCAAGACCGTCGAGGCGGCGGCCAACATGCGCCCGATCCACATGGCCTGGGCCAGCGCCTGCATCGCCCGCGTCAAGCCCGAGGACGCGATCCTCGTCAACGAATACACGCTGATGCCCGAGCATTGCGGCGCGACCTTGCCGGGCAGCTATTTCGGGTCGAGCCCGGCTTCGGGGCTCGGCTGGGGCGGCGGGGCTGCGCTCGGCGCAAAGCTCGCCCGGCCCGACCGGCTCGTCATCTGCACATTGGGCGACGGCTCGCACCTCTTCGGCAACCCGGTCGCGCTGCACCACGCCGCCGCGGCGCACAAATTGCCGGTCTTGTTTGTGATCATGAACAATTCAATGTGGGGTGCCGTGCGCCGCGCGACCCAGGGCATGTACCCCGAGGGCGAGGCGATGCGCAGCAACAAGCCGCCGTTGATCGACCTCGACGAATTGCCGGCTTTCGAGCAGGTCTGCGCCGCCGCCGGCGGCTATGGCGAGCGTGTCGAGGACCCGGCGGCGCTCCCCGCCGCCCTCGACCGCGCCCTCCACGCCGTTACCGTGGAAAAGCGGCAAGCCCTCCTCAACGTGATCTGCCGCGGGGTGTAGCCAGCTATCCCGGCAATCCGCCCGGCCCGGCCGGCGTTATCGTTGGCGGGCGATATCATCGGCGACCGATATCATTGGCCCCGTTATCATCGGCGGGGTCGCGAAGGCGGCGGGCTATGCCCGGCCGGCAAAGTGGCGGGCGCGCGCGAGATCGGCCGGGGTATCGACCTGGACGCCGAGCTGGGCGGGATCGATCAGCGCGACCCCGATGCGCATGCCGGCTTCGAGGGCGCGCAATTGCTCGAGGTGCTCGCGCTCTTCGAGCACACCGCGCGGCAGCGCCGCAAAGCGTTCGAGCGCAGCGCGGCGATAGGCGTAGAGGCCGACATGCTCGTAATGCGGGCCCGGCCCCCACGGCACGACAGCCTTGCTGAAATAGAGCGCCAGGGCCGGCCGCGCCAAATCGGCAAAGCCGGCGACGACCTTGTTGACGCTGGTGTCGGCGAGGGCGGCTTCGTCCATGATCGGCGCCGCCAAGGTGGCGATGTCGATGGCGGGGTCGGCGAGGCCATCGGTCGCGCGCCGGATCGCCGCCGGGTCGAGAAACGGCATGTCGCCCTGGACGTTTACGACGACCCCGTGGGCCCGCCCCGGGTCGAGCAGCATGATGGCGGCGTGGACGCGGTCGGAGCCCGCCGGCAGGTCGGGATCGGTCATGACCGCCGGCCGCCGGCCTGTTCGACGACGTCGGCGATTTCGCGGTCGCCGCAAGCGACGACGACCGGCCCGACCGCGGCGGCGACGGCGCGGCGCCAGACACGGACGATCATCGGTAGGCCGGCGATGTCGGCGAGCGGCTTCCGCGGCAGCCGGGTCGCGGCGAGCCGGGCCGGGATCACCACGATCGGGTTGAGGGCGGCGATCGGGTTGAGGGCGGCGCTCGCGTTCACGGCATCCCGTTCTTTACCAGGGGCAGCGACAACATGCCCGGTTCGTCATATCGCCAACGGCGTGATAAATCATTTGTATCGTCGGGGGGAATTCGATTTTCTCCCGGCCCTTGAGGGTCGGAAGGGTCGTCGATGGCGTCATTCGAATGGAACAAGATCATCGCCTCCGCGCTGACCGCGGTGATCGTGGCGATGGTGTGCGGGATTCTCGCGAGCCAGATCATCCGCCCGAACGAATTGGAAAAGCCGGTCTTTATGGTCGCCGGTGCGGCGCCGGCCGCGACGGCGACCGCCGCGCAGGCGGCGCCGGCAAAGCTCGCGCCGATCGGGCCGCTCCTGGCCAAGGCCGACCCCAAGCGCGGCGAGCAGCTGACCAAGGTGTGCGCGGTGTGCCACAACTTTACCAAGGGCGGGGCGAACAAGATCGGCCCCGACCTCTGGGACGTCGTCGGCGGGCCGATCGGCGAGGGGCGCGGGGGCTACGCGTTCTCCAGCGCCATCGAAAAGCACAAGGGGCAGAAATGGGACCCCGAACTGTTGAACGAGTGGCTCAACAGCCCGCAGCATTTTGCGCCGGGCACCAAGATGACCTTTGCCGGCTTCCCCAAGGAGCAGGACCGCGCCGACGTCATCGCTTATTTGCAGACGCTGAAATAGGGTGGGGCGACGGATCTTCCGAGCTCAAAGGAAAACCCCATGCCCGCCACCGGTTTCGCCTATAGCCATCTGTTTTCGACGGGGCTGCCGCCGGCGGCGCCGCGCTGGGCCGGGTTCCCGAAATACAATTTCATCGGCGGCCACAACGACCCCGAGCATGTGCCGGCGGCAGATCTGGCCGAAGCGGCGGCGGCCGTGCTGCGCCGCGACGGCGCCGATCTGGCGCTCTACAACCCGCACGGGCCGCAAGGCTTCCGCGGCATCCGCGATTTCGTCGTCGGCAAGGTCGAGGCGCGCGGCATCCATTGCTCGGCCGACGAGGTGCTGATGACCTCGGGCTCGGGCCAGGGGCTCGACCTCGTCAACCGCGTCATGCTGAACCGCGGCGACACGGTGGTCCTCGAAGAATTCACCTATGGCGGCGCCTTGACCAAGCTCCAGCGCCTCGGCGTCACGGTGGTGGGCGCGCCGCTCGACGACGACGGGATCAGGATCGACGCGCTCGACCATATTCTCGGCGATCTCGCGCGCCAGGGCACCCGGCCCAAATTCATCTACACGATCCCGACCGTGCAAAACCCGACCGGCTCGATCCTGCCGCTCGACCGCCGCCACGCCTTATTGGCGCTCGCCAAACAGCACGATGTCGCGATCTTCGAGGACGAATGCTACGCCGATTTGACCTGGGCCGAGGGTGCCCCGCCGGCGATCTACTCGCTCGACCCGAGCCGGGTCATTCATGTCGGCTCGTTTTCAAAGACATTGTCGCCGGCCCTGCGGCTCGGCTATGTCGTCGCCGGCTGGGAGGTCATGAGCCGCCTCGTCGGCCTCAAGCGCGAGACCGACAGCGGCACCGGCGCCCTCGAGCAAATGGTCGTCGCCGAATATTTCTCGCGCAAGTTCGGCGCGCATGTCGGCGAATTGACCGGGGTGCTCAAGGCAAAGCTCGACACGATGGTCGAGGCGCTGGAGCGCGAGTTCGGCTCCACCGTCGAAAGGATGTGGCGGCCCAAAGGCGGCATCTTCCTGTGGATCAAATTGCCCGACCGGGTCGATGTGACCAGGCTCGTCGCGCCCGCCGCCAAGGAAGGGCTCGTCTTCAACCCCGGCCCCGAATGGTCGTGCAACCCGGCCGAGTCGAAATCGCATATGCGGCTCTGCTTCGCGCTCGCCTCAAAGGACAACATCAAAAGCGGCATCGCCACCCTGGCGCGCGTCTGCTACGAAGAGACCGGCCTCCCCGAGCAAAGCGCCAACATCCGCCGCGCCGTCCCGGGCTGAGCAGCTAGTCGCAGGCCTATCCGATCGCGGCGGCCCGGCGGTGGCCGCGGCAGCTCAGCCCGGTCAGCAAAAACACCCCCACCGCGGCGCCGAGGATGGCGGCGGCGCTGGGCTCGGCGACGGCAGAAAACCTGACGTCCATCTGGTTGATCGCCAGATTGCCGGGCTCGGGAAAGTTGGGGTTGAAGACATCGACAAGGAAATTGACGCCAATAATGTCGTCGGTGGTCGATACCACACCGAGAAACGGCGCCGAGTTGTCCTCAGCCGCCGTCGAGGTGCCGGAGACGGTAAAATCGCTTTCCATGCCGTCATTGGTGAAGACGTGCATCGTCGCGGTAAAGGGACCGGTAAAGTCGAGCGGCTGGATTTGCGTGCCGAGCGCCGAAACCGCCGGGGTGAACCCGCCGACGGTCAGCTGGTCCGAGATGAATGGCTGCGAGATCAGCGCATCGCCCTTGGCGAAATTGCCGGTGTAATCGGTCCCTTCGTCAGCGCGGTCGACTTCACCGGACGTACCGTTGATCCCGACAGTCAAGCCGCCAGTCGTCGCCGAGCAAAAGCAGCTCAGGGTCGTGCCCGCGGGACCAAAGATGCTCCAGTTGATTTCGAGATTGGCATTGAGCGCGGCCCGGCTCGAAACCTGGATCAAGCTCGCATCGGCATGATGGAAGGGAAGACTCACCGCCAACGCGCCCAAAGCGCACGCGACCGTCCGCGATATCCTGCGCCACATGGTTCGGCTCCGCGTCTCGAGGGGCAAATTGTTTTGTGGAGATTAACCTTAGCAGGCTGCTCTGCGGTTGTCTAGCGCAGGGGTTGCGTGCGGCACCCAATGAGAGGCCGAGGCAACGATTACGAGCGCAGCGCGCGCACCAGCTGCTCGGGCCGAACAGGGGTCGCGTTGATTTCGATGCCGCATGGCGCGAGTGCGTCGCAGACGGCGTTAGCGATCGCCGCCGGCGGGGCGACGGCACCGCCTTCGCCGACCCCTTTGACGCCGAGCGGGTTCAAGGGCGAGGGCGAATGCTGGTGCACAATCGTCATCGCGGGCATGTCGGCGGCGATCGGCAGCGGGTAGTCCATCAGCGAGCCGGCGAGCAATTGGCCGTTCGGCGTCGTAGACGATCGCCTCGCCGAGGATGCCGCCGAGCCCTTGCGCGGCACCGCCCATGATCTGGCCTTCGACCAGCATCGGGTTGACGACGACCCCGCAATCATGCGCCACCGCATAATCGTCGATCCGCACCCGGCCGGTCCCGCCATCGACCTCGACGATCGCGACATGCACGGCATAGCTCCAGGTCACGGTCTGCGGCTGCCAATAGGCGGTCTCTTCGAGCCCGGCCTCGACCCCTGGCGGGCGGGTCGCTTCCCAGCCGGGCCGCGCCGCCTGCGCCACTTGCGCCAGGCTGACCGCTGCCCCCGGCACCCCGGCGACGCCAACGCCGCCGTCCCGCAATTCGAGATCGGCCGGCGCGCATTCCAAAAGATGCGAGGCGATGGCGAACACCTTGTCGCGCAGCCTGAGGCTCGCCTGGTGCATCGCCGCTCCGGCCGTCACCGTGCTGCGGCTCGCCATCGTGCCAAAGCCGATCGCGATCGCCGCGGTGTCGGCAAAGGAAAGGACGACATCCTCGGGCCGCACCTTCCACAGGTCGGCGACGATCTGCGAAAAGATCGTCTCCATGCCCTGCCCTTGCGGCGCCGCCCCGCACGAGACATAGACTTTCCCGGACGGGTCGATGCGGACAAACGCACTTTCGAACGGGCCGACCCCGGTGCCCTCGATATAGCAGCCGATGCCGAGGCCGAGATGGCGGCCCTCCTGCCGCGCCGCGTTCTGTCGGCGCCGAAACGCCGCGACCCCGCCGATGGCGGCGAGCGCCTTTGCGAGGGCGCCGGGATAGTCGCCGCTGTCGTAGACGATCGGCTCGCCGTCGCGATAGGGGATGCCGACGCGGTAGGGCATCTCATGCGCCGCGATCATGTTGCGCCGGCGCATTTCGGCCGGCTCCAGCCCGAGGCTGCGCGCGACGAGGTCGATCGTCCGCTCCATCGCAAACGCCGCTTCCGGCCGGCCGGCGCCGCGATAGGGCGCGTTCGGCACCTTGTTGGTGACGACGATCCTGCCCGAGGCCGCCAAGTTCTCGATCTTGTAGGGGCCCGTCAGATGGACCGCGGTGTTGTAGGCGACACCCGACCCGATCGGGTTCCAGGCGCCGCAATCGACGACATACTCGTCGCGGATCGCCAGAATCCGGCCGTCGTCGTCGAACCCGACCTCGACATCGTGCCACTGGTCGCGCGAATGGGTGGCGCTCTGGAAATGCTCGCGCCGCTCCTCGATCCAGCGCACCGGCCGCCCGAGCCGCCGCGCCAGAAATGTGACCAGCAAATCCTCCGGGTAGACATGGCCCTTGCCGCCAAAGCCGCCGCCGACATCGAGCGCCACACACCGCACCCGCGCCTCGGGCAGCCCCAGCAACGCCGCAGCCTCGCGGCGGACCCAATGCACAACCTGGGTCGAAGCACCAGATCGTCACCGATTGGGTGCGCTCGTCATAGAGCGCCACCACGCCGCGGCACTCCATCGGCATCGCGGCGTAACGGTGATGATAAAAGCGGCGCTTGAGCCGGTGCGGCGCGCGGGCCAAGACCGCGGCGGCATCGCCGCGGCCGATTGAAAAGGCGCCGATCAGGTTGGTCTCGCAAGCGCTCGTGCACAATCGGGCTGCCGGCCGCTAACGCCGCCTCCGGATCGACCACCGCCGGCAATTCTTCGAGGTCCCAGGTGACGGCCTCGGCGGCGTCTTCGGCCATGTCGCGGCTTTCGGCGGCGACGATCGCCATCGCCTCGCCGACATGCCGCACCTTGTCGTGCGCGAGAAGCGGCTGCTGCGGGTTCAAAAATTTGTGCTGGACGACCGAGGTCCATTTGCTCGGCAGCGAGATCTGCCCCTCGGGCACCGGCGGCAAGAGCCGCGCCAAGCCCGCCCCGTCGAGCGCCAGCGCCACGCCCGGCATCGCCGCGGCCCGCGATACATCGACCGAACGGATGCGGGCATGCGCCACCGGGCTGCGCACCAATACCGCATGCAGCATGCGCGGCAGATCAGGTCGGCGATGAACTGCCCTTGGCCCAGCAGGAGCCGCCGGTCCTCGCGCCGCAACAGCGAGCGGCCGACATACGGAGCCTCGATGTCGCTCATGGCTCACCCCTCCCCGTCCCCGGCGCAGCGCTCGCCGCCCGATCGGGGCGATCCTTGCGCAACGCCAGCCAGTCCGCCATCAGCTTGCCGTTGTCCTGCGGAAAGCGCTCGTCCAACAGCCGCGCATCGGCGATGCGGTCGACCCGGAAATGGCGGAAATCGTTTCTGAGCTCGCACCACGCGCCGACCAGCGTCACATCGACATAATAGGCCATCGCCAACGGCCAGATCGTGCGCCGGGTGAGCCGGCCCGCTTCGTCGCTATAGGCGATCGAGATTTTGCGGGTGTCGTGGATGGCGCGCCGCAATTCGGCAAAATCGACGCCGGAAACCGCCGGCGCGCTGCCTTCCGAGACGTAATAAGGCGTCCCGGAAAGGTGCGCCCGCAAAGCCTGCGGCACGACATCGGTCAATTTGCCCAGCACCCTCTCCGCCGCCGCCTGCAGCTTCGCGTCCTTGAGCCGGCGGACGAGCCGCGCGCCGACCGCGATCGCATCGATCTCCTCGCTGGTAAACATCAACGGCGGCAGGTCGAAGCCGCGCCGCAGCACATAGCCGACACCGGGGGCACCCTCGATCGGGACCCGGCTCGCCTGCAAATCGGCAATGTCGCGATAGATCGTGCGGGCCGTGACCTCGAGCCGTTCGGCGAGCATCGCCGCGGTCACCGGCCGGGCGGCGGTGCGCAAAACCTGGATGATGTCGAACAGGCGGTCGGCGCGGCGCATCGGTGGGCCGTCGGCTCCTGACAGAACGGTGTCAGCATGGCCCTGCTAATGTCACGACGCAACGCTTGGAAAGGAGTGGGCAGATGGCTTCGACCCATGTCGATATCGAGACCGCGGAATGGACGCCGGGTGTGCCGTTCTACGGGCCGGCGGCGGTCTATGACGGCCGCGACATCGTCCAGCTCAAGATCTTGAGCGACCGGCGCGCCGAGGGCGGCGGCATCGCCTGGCTCGCCAAATTCTCGCCGCCGCCGGGGAAGCTGATCAAGATCGTCGCGACCGCGCTGTCCGACGAGCACGTCTTCAATCTCGAAGGCGGCCGCGGCACCAAATCGGGCGCCCCGGCGCGCGCCTCCGGCGGCTACACGCTCAACCCCACCGGCCAGCCGCACAGCGCCTTTATCGGCACCGAGACGGTGAGCCTGATCGTCTACACCGGCGAGCCCGACGAGATCGTCTCGCTCGAAGTCGTCGACCCCGAGCCGGCACCGGGGAGCGGCGCGTAACCTCAAAACAGCACATTGGCATCAGCCACAGCGCAGACCTCCGGATGTACCTGCTCGGTTTGGAGTGGCGGCACATGGTTTCTCATGAATTTGACCAAGCGGAAAAGGCACGGACCTTCCGCAAGCTACACCAACGGCAACAGGGTTTTGTCGTACCCAATCCTTGGGACGTAGGGACAGCGCGCATACTTGCCGCATTGGGTTATGAAGCACTTGCGACTACCAGCGCGGGCCTGGCCTTCGCGCTCGGGCGCCGCGACGGCGAGCGCGCGATTACGCGCGATGAGGCATTTACCAACGCCGCCGCGATCGCTTTGACAACAAATCTGCCAGTCTCAGCGGATCTTCAAGAACGGGTTTGGCGATGCTCCGGAATTTGTCGCGGAGACGATCTTGCTGTCGGCGAAAACCGGAATCGTTGGTGCCTCGATCGAGGACGCCACTGGCGATCGGCGCTCGTTGATTTATGATTTCACGCACGCGGTAGAGCGGATCGCCGCAGCGGCGCAAGCCGCTCGTTCGCTGCCTTTTTCGTTTTGCCTGACCGCGCGCGCCGAAAACTTTTCAAACGGCAGACCCGATCTCGACGATACGATCCGACGGCTTCAGGCGTATGCGGAAGCCGGCGCGGATGTCCTCTACGCTCCGGCGCTGCCGAGCCTTGAGGCAATCCGGCTCGTATGTGCCTCTGTCAAAGAGCCGGTCAACGTCGTCATGGGGCTAAGCGGCCCGTGGTATCCCGTCGATGCGTTAGTGGATGCCGGAGTTAGGCGGATCAGTCTCGGCTCAGCGTTGAGCCGTGCAGCGCTCGGCGGCTTTCTCAAAGCCGCCCTGGAAGTCCGCGAGCGCGGAACATTCTCGTTTGCCGACGAAGCTCCCGCTTTCGCAGCTGTCAACAACTATATGGCGGGGTCGGGAGGCGGCCGATGAGCGGCGATCCGGTGCCGAGCCTCGCGCGGACCCGTGATCCAATGGCTGAGGCAGCGATCAATGACGGGCTTGCAGCCTACAACGCGTCCCATTTCCGGGCTCCGGATACAACGACGCTCGATGTTGTGGTACATGACGACAGCAGCGGCGCGCCGGTCGGCGGGCTGTTGGGTCACACCTCGTTCGGGCTGTTTTTTCTCGATTTGTTTTACCTGCCGGCAGAGCTGCGCGGCGCGGGTCTCGGCAGCCGGATTATCGCGCTTGCCGAGGACGAGGCGAAGCGGCGAGGCTGCACCGCCGCCTTCGTCTACACCGTCATGTTCCAGGCGCCCGGCTTTTACGAGCGTCACGGGTACCGATGCTTTGGCGACATCGCCTGCCCGCCTGCGGGCGCCACTCGGATCTTTCTGAAGAAGTCCCTCGCCTAAAGCGCGGGACCGACATGGCAGCGATCCAGGCCTCTGGAGAACCAAGCTACCTAAAGGGGGCCGCCTTCGGCATCGCCGCAGTATCGATCTGGGCGGGTTGGAGTGCCGTCACGCGGCTGGCGGTCACGACCAACCTGGATGCCTGGGATATTCCAGCTTTGCGCTTTGGCGTGGCCGGTCTGCTTTTATTTCCGGTGGTCATCCGGCGGGGGCTCGCGTTCGACCGCCTGGGATGGCCCGGATTGGGCGGGCTTATCGTCGGGACCGGCGCACCATACGCCCTGGTGGTGGCATTCGGCCTGCGCTTTGCCCCCACCCGCGATGCCGGTGCGCTCAATCCAGGATGCATGCCGCTTTTTGTTGCGTTGATCGCCGCCGCCGCCCTTGGAGAGAAGCCCTCAACGGCGCGAAAAATTGGCCTGTCGCTCATCTTGTCAGGCGCTCTGATCATTATCGGCTGGCACGGTACGGCGTGGAGCATGTCGCGGAGTTTTGGCGATGTGCTGTTCCTCGCGGCGTCATCTATGACCGCCGGCTACACCGTCATCATGCGTCAGTCGAAACTCGATCCGATCCACGTGGCAGCCCTTGTCTCTACCGGCTCGCTGGTGATCTATGCCCCTCTTTATTTTGTAATCCACGGATTGCACTTTGCACGAGTGCCGGTTGCCGAAATGGCCGTTCAGGCAATTTTCCAAGGTATTGCGGTAACCATAATATCGCTGGTTCTTTATGGCCGCGCCGTTCTCATCCTGGGTGCTTCGGGTGGCTCTGCCCTCGGCGCATTAGTGCCGGCGCTCTCGGCGATGCTCGCTATCCCGCTCCTAGGGGAATGGCCGACGACATCGGATTGGATCGGCATCGCCCTGATCTCGGCGGGTGTATATCTGTCGAGCGGGGCCCCGCTGCCGGTGGCACCGCCACGATTTAAAAAAGCGCGTAGGATGGGCTGAACGATGGTGAAGCCCATCATTGCAAATCCCGGCGGATTCGCTCAAAACTTGGTTCATCCGCGCCCGGCCGTGCCTGTCGCCGGGTTGCAGCGAAAACCTGGAAGGTGTCGTCGATATAGCGGGTGATCGCGCCCGCTTCGTAAAGCTGGAACCCGGCGTGCTCGAACGCAGGAATCTTGCCAAATGTGCCGGTGAGAAGCTCCTCGGCGGGCCGCCGAGGGGGGCATCGCCCCCTCCGGGTCGCAGAGCTCGACCACCTTCCTCCGCATGGCGGAGGAGGAGCCAAAGAGAAGCCGTGATGGGGATATAATGGGTCCGCCCCCGCTGAGCGGGGGAGGGGGACCGTGCGAAGCATGGTGAAGGGGGAATTTGCGGTGCACCCGACCGCATCGATGCGCCGCGAGGCGGCGGCATGGCCTCTTGCGCCAAGCTTTCGTCGCCACCAAGGCCGCTCTTCGACCGCGGGCGTCTCGGCTCTTGTATTTTGGCGGCGCAGCAGGAAAGAGTCGCGGGCCTTGTCCGGGAGAATGCGCCGTGCCGAAATTCGCCGCCAATTTGAGCTTTATCTTTCAGGAGGTCGGGTTTCTCGACCGGTTCGCCGCAGCCGCCGCTTGCGGCTTTAAGGCGGTCGAATATCTCGGCGCCTACGATCACCCGCCGCAAACCGTCGCCGCACAGCTCGAACGGAACGGGCTGACGCAAGCGCTCTTCAACACGCCGACCGGCGATTGGTCGAAGGGCGAGCGCGGGCTCGCCGCGCTGCCGGGGCGCGAAGCGGAGTTCCGCGCCGGGGTCGAGCAGGCGCTCGTTTATGCCAAGGCGACCAAATGCCGGCTGGTGCACGCGATGGCCGGGCTCGTCCCGGACGGCGCCGATCGCGCCGCGGCCCGCCGCGCCTATGTCGCCAATCTGCGCCACGCCGCCGAGCGCCTGGCGCCCGAAGGTGTGACCGCGATCATCGAGCCGATCAACACGCGCGATATCCCCGGCTATTTCCTCAACACGACGACGCAGGCGATGGCGGTGATCGAAGAGGTCGGCCACCCCAATCTCCAGCTCCAGCTCGACCTCTACCACGTGCAGATCATGGAGGGCGATTTGGCGCACCGCATCCGGGCGCTCGCCGGCCGCTACCCGCACATCCAGATCGCCGGCAACCCCGGCCGCAACGAGCCCGATGTCGGCGAGATCAACTACACCTACCTGTTCGATCTCTTGGATGAGCTCGGCTATGCCGGCTGGATCGGCTGCGAATACCGCCCCAAAACCGAAACCCGCGCCGGCCTCGGCTGGGCCGCCCCCTGGGGCATCCACAGCTGACCCCGCGGCCTATGGCGCCAATGCCGCAAGCTGTGATGACGGCAGCTTGACGTCCTGCGCGATGCGCTGCGCGTAATAGCCGATGATCCCTACGCGGTCTGCGGTTCCGGGATCGCGTTTGGTCGGGTGCCCTCAATGCCCCCTCCACCATGCTTTGCATGGTCCCCCTCCCCCGCTCCGCGGAGGAGGAGCCATGCCAGGCGCCCCGATAGGTTCCTTCCCCGCCATGCGGGGGAGGTGGCGAGCGCAGCGAGCCGGAGGGGGCGGAGCCATTATGCGACCCGGGCCCTCACAGTCTTGGTCGTGTCGTTGCCGAGAATGTCGATCACCTTGACGACGACCTTGGCAATCCTCCGCTTGCCAGCTCAACATACGGTTGTGCGCCAAGCGCAAGCCGGCGAGCATCATCGCCGTGGCGGCGCCAGCCACATCGCGGGCACCGCGCTGGCTGAAACGGGTGAGTATGAAAATACGCGGCAGGCCGCTATATATTCGGCCGTTGGAGAATGGCTATGACCGATCGGGAAACGCGCACGGTGCCGTTGCCGGCAGAAGCGGCGGAATACATCGATTTGCTCGTTGCGTCCGGCGCCTATCCCTCGGCTAGCGAGGTTGTCCGCGCCGGCTTGCATGCCTTGCAGGATCGCGACGAAGCGATCGAACGCTGGCTGAGGGACGAGGTGGTCCCCGTCTACGACTCGATGCAGCGCGATCCGGACCGCGCCGTCTCCGGAGACGAAATGATCGCCGCGTACGACGCTCGTCACGCCGAACGGCTGAAGAAACGCGAACGTGGAGCGTGAGGTCGTCTTCGCCCCCGAGGCGCGGGACGATCTTCTCGAGCTCTATGATTACGTCGCGGAGCGAGCTGGCGCCGCCCGGGCCCACGCGTACACCGGCCGCATTATTTCTTATTGCCTCGGATTGGCGATGTTCCCCGAACGCGGAACACGCCGCGAGGACTTGCGATCAGGGCTTCGCATCATCGGTTTTGAGCGCCGGGTGACGATCGCGTTTCACGTCGCGGCCAACAGGATTACGTTTGCTCGCGTCCTCTATGGCGGCCGTGACCTGTCGAGCGCCCTTCGCAATCGCGGCGGCGAGTAGGTCGGCCGCTCGCTACCGCAGCGTCGGCATGACGTATTCGGCGCCGGCGCGCACCCCGGTCGGCCAGCGCGCGGTCATCGTCTTTAGCCTCGTGTAAAAGCGCACGCCTTCGGGGCCGTAGACCGCCGTGTCGCCGAACAGCGAGCGCTTCCACCCGCCAAAGCTGTGAAACGCCATCGGCACCGGGATCGGCAGATTGATCCCGACCATGCCGATCTGGACGCGGTTGGCAAATTCGCGCGCGGCGTCGCCGTCGCGGGTAAAGATCGCGGTGCCGTTGCCGTATTCGTGGTCGTTGACGAGCCTCGTTGCGTGCTCGAAATCGGGGCTGCGCACCACCGCCAGCACCGGGCCGAAAATCTCCTCCTGATAGACCCGCATCTCAGGCTTGACCTCGTCGAAGAGGCAGCCGCCGAGAAAAAACCCGTTCTCGTAGCCCTGCAATTTGAGATCGCGGCCGTCGACGGCGAGCTTGGCCCCTTCGCGCACGCCCAAATCGACATAGGAGCGCACCTTGTCGAGGTGCTGGCGGGTGACGAGCGGCCCCATCTGCGCCTCGGGGTCGGTGCCGGGGCCGATCTTCAACGCCCGCACCCGCGGCACGAGCTTGTCCATCAGCCGGTCGCCGACCCCGCCGACCGCGACCGCGACCGAGATCGCCATGCAGCGCTCGCCCGCCGCCCCATAGGCCGAGCCCATCAAGGCGTCGGTCGCCTGGTCGAGGTCGGCGTCGGGCATCACCACCATGTGGTTCTTGGCGCCGCCCAGCGCCTGCACCCGCTTTCCGGCCGCGGCGGCCTGCGTGTAGATGTATTCGGCGATCGCGGTCGAGCCGACAAAGCTGACCGCGGCGATCCCCGGATGCTGCAGGATCGCGTCCACCGCCGCCTTGTCGCCGTTGACGACATTGAAGACGCCGGCCGGCAGCCCGGCCTCGGTCAAGAGCTCGGCGATGCGGAACCCGGCCGACGGATCGCGCTCGGACGGCTTCAAGATAAAGGTGTTGCCGGTGGCGAGCGCCATCGGGAACATCCACATCGGCACCATCGCCGGGAAATTGAACGGCGTGATGCCGGCGCACACGCCCAAGGGCTGGCGCACCGACCAGCTGTCGATGCCGCGCCCGACCTGCTCGCTGAACTCGCCCTTCATCAGATGCGGGATGCCGCAGGCGAACTCGACGACCTCGACGCCGCGGTCGATCTCGCCCTGCGCGTCGGAAAAAACCTTGCCGTGCTCCTCGGAAATGGCGCGGGCCAAGGCGTCGTGCTCGCGCGCCAACAGATCGAGAAACTTGAACAGGATGCGCGCGCGGCTCAGCGGCGGGGTCGCGGCCCAGGCCGGGAAAGCAGCGGCGGCGGCCTCGACCGCGCGGTCGATCTCGCTTTGCCCGGCAAACGAAACGCGGCGCACCTTCTCGCCGGTCGCCGGGTTGTAGATGTCGCCCCAGCGCCCGCTCGTGCCCTGGACCGCTTTGCCGCCGATATGATGCTGGATGTCGCTCATCGGATGCGCCCGCTTCTGATGTTCCCGCTCGGCGCATCATAAGCCCCGCCGGCGGCGGGGGCAGCGGATTTTCGGTCGCACGCTACAAGCCGGCGCACGCTACAAGCCGGCGCACGCTACAAGCCGGCGCACGCTACAAGCCGGCGCACGCTACAAGCCGGCGCACGCTACAAGCCGTTCAGCGTGCTGTACGCCGAAAACACCGTCCACACGACAAAGAGCGCGATCCCGCCCCAAAAGACGAACCGATACACCTGAGCTCCCCGCGCGCCCGGCTGTGCCGGCCAGGCCCCTTGATCCCCACCTGACCGGGTTATAGCGAGGCCGCGCCGATTTCGTCCCCGCCGGAGTGAATCCTATTTGAGGCAGCGGTCCCACATCGCGACGATTTTCGCCCAGGTCTCCTCGGCAGCGAGGGTGTCGTAGACCGCGCGCTCGGGAAAGCAAAACCCATGATGGGTGCCGGGAAAGACCTTGAGCTTGTATTTGGCGTCGGCCTTATCGAGCGCTTTTTTGAGGTCGCCCGGAATATGCGCCGGCACCGCCTGGTCGGTCTCGGCAAAGGCGTAGTAGAGCTCGCCCTTGATCTTGTCGAGCAAGAGGTGCGGCGAATCCTCCTTGTCGGTAATGATGCCCGACACCGTAAAGCGAGGCCGCCGCCGCCATGCGGTGCGGAAATAGGCCGAGACGGTGGTGATGTACTGCCCGCTCATGCAATGGCCGACACAGCCGACCGGCCCCGGCTTCGCCTTGTCGCTGGCGTCGAACCAGGCGAGGAGGGCGGCAGTGTCGTCGACGATCCGGGCGTTTGTCAGATGGTTCATCGCGGCACGGATCACCGCCGACATGCCGTCGTCGCGATGCGGGATGTCGAAACGCACAGTGCCGAGCCGGTAATACATGTCCGGCAACAGGCAGAAATAGCCGTGCTTGGCGATCCGGCGCGCCATGTTGCGCAATTCCTCGCGCATCCCCGGCGCATCCATGTAGAAAATGATCCCCGGATGGTCGCCGGAGCCCTCGGGGCAGGCGGCAAAAGTCGGCATGCTGCCGTGCTTGGTCGTGACGACGACGTCTTTCTCGATCATGGCGGTCGCTCCAAGGCTGAACATGCGTCTCGCCCCGCATTCAATCCGATCCGGACGGGAGCGTCGAGAATCTTGACCGGCGCGACCCACGGTCGGTGTCGGCAAATCTTACAATCGGCCCCAACATGTTGTAGGTGCCCGGATGAATATACACTCCAATCAGGCAATATTACGATGTCATAATACGGGTTTATCAAAGTGTTATTCCCATGTTTATAAATCGTATGCTATCTGTAATTTACCATTGGAATAGAGACGGCTGTCGAATTTTTTTACAAACTGACATTCCAGAGACAGGTTCCGGTAAAAAGAAAGTGAGCAATTGCGCACAATTCCAGGGTTGGCACGGAAATTGCTTTGCGCTAGGGAGCCAGGCTCGATCCCCGCCTGAGCGCGAAAATCGGAGGGAATGCACCTATGCGCACTTTAACTCTTCCCGGACTGTTTCTCGGCGTCGGCGCGATCACCGCGCTGACGATCGTCGCTTCGCCGGCCGTTCGGGCCGCGCCCTTGGAGGTTTGGGGCAACAGCGCCGGCGGCTCAAACGCGATCGAGGGGTTCAACGAAAGCACCGGAGCGCTCGAGAACCAGTTTGTCGGCAACCCCAGCGGCAACGGCCGCGGCATCGTCGTCGTCGGCAACGTCCTCTATTACACCGTCGTCGGGGATGGTACAATTCACGAGCTTGACGCCACCACCGGGGCGCCGCTGGCGGGCAGCATCAATACCGGACAGACGAGCCTGGCGACGATCGCCTACGACCCGCTCGACGGCGCGAAAGGCGGCTTTTGGCTCGGCGACTATTCCGGCACCAACCACGCCTATTTCTTCGACCTCGCCCAGAACATGATCACCAGCACAATCACATTGTCGAAGTGCAGCGACTTCTGTGACGGGCTCGAATTTTTCATCGACAGCAAAGGTAATAAGCGTTTGATCTCGAACGAATATGACGGCGGAGAAGGCAACGCCAACACTTACGACGTCTATGATACCAGCGGGAACCTGATCACCGCCGGGTTCATCAAGGGCCATGATACAAGAGGAAACACCGGCATCGCCTTTGACGGCACCGACTTCTTTATATCGAACATCTTCGACAACTCGCTGAGCGAATATGATTCCAGCGGAAATTACATTCAGGACATTACGCTGGGCGGCCCGCAGCCGTCACAGGGGCGCCTGATCGAAGACCTGTCGTTCAACTACAGCATCGTGATCCCGACCCCGACCCCGGAGCCGGCTTCGCTCTCTCTCCTCGGCGCGGCTTTGCTCGGCTTCGGCTGGCTGCGCCGCCGGCGCTCCGGCACATAACCGGCGGGAACCCGGCAGCGATAGCGGCACCTCCGGGTGCCGCTTTTTTGTAGGGGACACCCTATCTCAGCCGCCGCAGCTCAGAGCCGGGCGGCGAGCGTGGCGGAGATATCGGGCTCGGCCTTCAACAATTGGCGGGCGCGGGCGATTGCGGTGGGGGCGAGGGTGGTGCCGGCGGCGTAAGCGTGAAAGGCGGCGACGAGCTCGGGGTTGCGCGAGCGGAAGACGAGCTGCGCCGCCTCGGTCTCGAACATCCGCTCCTCTTCGCTGCCGGCCGGGCCGACCCCGACCAGGAGCCGCCAGAACGGGAAGGACGCGTCGTCCGGCGGCGAAGCCTGGATTTGACCCGCCTGCACCTCCTGACGGATCGTCGCTTCGAGCGCCGGGTCGAGCATCTTGGGCACATCGAGAAGACCGCGGCCGAGATGGCTGGCGCTGCCCTGGCCGGGGGCGGCGCTGCGGAAGAGCGCGGCGCGGCAAGCTTCGACCCGCTGCCAGCCCGCCGGGTAATGGGCGCCGTAAAGCTCGACCCACAGGGCGCAGGCGGCGGCGATCTGCGGGGTCGTCGCCGAGGTGCCGCCGCCATCCATTTCAAAGCCGTCGACAGTGTTCAATTTCATCCAGGCGACGTTCGGGGTGTAGGCGGCGATCGCCTTATCCATGACGCTGTCGGGACCCCAATTTCCCTCCAGCTCGCCCAATTTCGCAGTGACATAAGGCATCTTGTCGTAAGTCGCGCCGAGGGCGGTGACGACGCGGTTGAAGGCGGCCGGGTAGACGACAAAACGGGTCGGCAAGTGCGAGAAATTGTCGCCCGAAGCAGCGACGACGACGGTGCCCGCCTCATAAAGATGATTGGCGGCGTCGGCCCAGCTCGCCGCCGGCAAGCCGCCATGGCTGATCGTCACGGCGTCGCACCGGTTGGCGGGGTCGCTCCGCGCCGGGTCGCCGGTGGGGCCGAGCGCGTAATCCATGCCCTGCGCCATCGCGCTCGAATAAAAATGAACGACCGAGGGCGCGATCCGCACCGGCACCACTTCCGCATCGGGCGCCCCGCCGAAATCGCCCGAATACCGGTTGCCCTGATAAATCAAATCGAGCGTGTTGCCGGCGAGCGCCGCCAGGGTCGCGGTGCCGTGGCCGGGGTTGCGCAGAAATCCGCTGATCCCGGGGTCGGTGGTGTTGTGATTGTTCTCGTAAAAATTATAGCCGAGGTCGCGCCGGATGCCGCGCGGCGTCGAGACGTGCTCAGGCCAATAGCCGGTGTCGAGATGGGCGATCCGGGTGCCGCGCCCGGTCGCCTTGGCGCGCACCTCTTCAAAGCCGGTAAACCCCGCCAGCAGGTGCCAGCCGGGGCTGACCATCGCGGTCGGCGGCCAGCTCCGGTTCATCCCGGCCGCTGCCGGCGCCGCCGGCAGCGGCAGCGCGTCGCGCTGCTGCAGCAAATCGGGCTCGACATAGACCGCGTATTGCGCGGCGGCGGCGGCGCGGTGTGCCTCGTCCCACGGATGCGCGTCGCGCCCGGCATTGGGGCGCGCCAACAGCCAATGGTCCGCCGGCTGCGCCATGGCAAATTGCGGCGACGCCCGGTGCCCGTTGAACAACGGCTCGAGCCCATAGCCGGTCAAGGCCAGCGCCTGCGGTCCCGCCAGCAATGCATCGAACGGGCGCTGGCGCACCTTGACCAGGAGATTGCCGCTGTATTGGATCGTCACGCCGCCCCCCGATCTGCGCCGGCGTTACCGGCAGTGCGGCAATACTTCCTTGGCGAACAACGTCATCGATTGCCGGACCATGGCGTGGTCCATGACGCCGCCCTGGTTGAAATAGCAGATGAGCTCGTCCATGCCATAGTCGCGCTGCAACGCCCGCACCCGCTCGACGCAATAATCGGGGTCGCCGAACACGCCCATCTCGCGGTCGAGGTCTTCGTATGTGACCCGCTCGATCCGCGCCAGCACCTGGCGGAACGCTTCGAAGCTCTTGATGTCGGTGCTGCCCAACGGCCGCAGCCGCTCCGCCGCCTCGCGCAAAAACCGCAGGAGCCCCGGCTCGCACTCCCGCCGCGCCTCGTCCCGGCTCGCCGCGACATGCACCGGAAAGGCGAGTGCGGCGTCGCCCTTGGCGCCGGCCGGAAGGGTTTTTCGGTAGACGGCCAAGCCTTCCTTGAGCTTGTCCGGCGGGTTGATCAGCGGGGTCGCGAAAATCGGAAAGCGGCGGCGCGCCGCCATCGGAAAGGTGTCGGGGCTGTTGGCGGCGATGCGCACCGGCGGGTGCGGCCGCTGCACCGGGCGCGGCACGACCGAGAGCCGATATGCCCGGAAATACTTGCCCTCGTAAGAAAAGCTGTCGCTGGTCCAGGCGCCGATGATGAAATCGAGCGCCTCTTCAAAGCGCTCGCGGCTCTCCTCCTGCGGAATGCCGTAGCCTTCATAATGCAGGGGTGCGGTGCCGCGGCCGACACCGAGCTCGATCCGGCCGTCGCTCAGGATGTCGGCGGTGGCGGCCTCCTCGGCGATCTTGACCGGGTTGTGCAACGGCAACAGCGTCACCGCGGTGCCGAGCCGGATCTGGCGCGTGCGCTGCGCCGCCGCCGCCAGGATCATCAGCGGATCGGCCGAAATCGAAAACCCCCGGCTGAAATGCAATTCGCCGAGCCAGGCGGTGTCAAAGCCGAGACTGTCGCCGAGCTCGATCTGGCCCAGAAAATCGCGATAGCGCTGCGCCTCGGTAAACCCCTCGGCGCACGGCAGCTGGTCGAAAAAGCCGAACCGCATCCCCGCCTCCGCCCGCTGCCCGCCCTCGACTCCGTCGTCGATTACCACGCCGCCGATCGCCGCAGCAAGCCGCCCCCGCGCCGCCTCCGCCGGACCGCTCCGGGCGCGCGCAGGACTGTCCGAGGAGATTTCGTCGAGGCTTCAAACCATCCAGAATTCGTCTTGGCCGGACTTGATCCGGCCACCCACGCCTTTTCGCTATCGGCAGCAAGGACATGGATGCGCGGGTCGAGCCCGCGCAAGACGATCTCGGATTGTTTTACCTGGAACGTAAACGGTCATCGATCGTCAGCAAGCTTCCCCGGACAGCCCTGCGGCGCAGACGCGCAGCTTGTCGGGTTGTTGGCCAGCTCTCTGGTGTCCTAAGCTGCCGCACCCGCTTTGGGCGGGGCGATTTTCGAGGGTGCGGTGGTGAATGACGCAAAGCCCGGCCCGCTCGCCGAGATCAAGGTGATCGATCTGACGGCGGTGGTGCTCGGGCCGCTGGCGACGCAGATCATGGGCGATCTCGGCGCCGAGGTGATCAAGGTCGAGCCGCCCGAGGGCGACATCATGCGCTATGCCGGCCCGGCGCGGCACCGCGAGATGGGCCATGTGTTCCTGAACCTCAACCGCAACAAACGCTCGCTGGCGCTCGATTTGAAGCAGCCGGAAGCCGCAAAGGCCCTCTTGGCGCTGGTGCGGCAGAGCGACGTTTTGATGCACAATATGCGCCCGCAGGCGATGGCGCGGCTCGGCTTCGCCTACGAAAAGTTGCGCGCCGTCAACCCGCGGCTCGTCTATTGCTCGGCGCATGGCTACGGCCAGGACGGCCCCTTTGCCGACCGGCCGGCTTTCGACGACATCATCCAGGGGGCGAGCGGTTTTGCCGCCCTGCTGCAGGCGACCGGCGGCGAGGCGCGCTTTGTCCCGACCCTGGTCGGCGACAAGACGGTCGGGCTGACCATGGTCTATGCGGTGATGGCGGCCTTGCTGCAGCGCGTGCGCACCGGGCTCGGCCAGGCGGTCGAGGTGCCGATGCTCGAAACCATGACCGCCTTTGTCATGGCCGAGCATCTGGGCGGTTTGACCTTCGAGCCGCCGCTCGGCCCGCCCGGCTATGCCCGCATGCTGGCCCCCGACCGGCGCCCGCACAAGACCGCCGACGGCCATATCTGCATCCTCCCCTACACCACCCGCCAGTGGCAGGATTTCTTTCGCGTCGCCGGCCGCCCCGAGCTCGCCGGCGATCCGCGCCTCGCCGACGCGCAGACCCGCGCCCGCCATTTCGCCGGCCTCTACGCGCTCGTCGCCGAATGCGTCGCCGGCGCAACGACCGCCCATTGGCTAGAGGCACTTCAGGCCGCCGACATCCCGTGCGGCCCGGTCAACCCGCTCGCCGATCTGCCAAACGACCCGCATCTCGCCGCCGTCGATTTCTTTCCGCTGACCGACCACCCCTCCGAAGGCCGCATCCGCACCGTCCGCCCCCCGGTGCGCTTCGCCGACGCCGATTGCACGCTCCGCCACCCCGCCCCGCGCCTCGGCGAGCACACAAGCGAAATCCTCCGCGAATTGGGCCTCCCCGACGCCACGATCGCCGACCTGATCGCCCGCAAGATCGCCATCGAACCCACCCCTCCCTCCACCCGGTGAGGGAGTTAAGAATTCCGCTGTCCCGGCTTTCGAATGTGTGAAGACGTACAAAAACTTGTCATTCTGGGGCGTGGGCTTCGCCCGCGAGCCCGGAACCTATGCACATCAGCCTGTGATATGCTGGCAAGAGCGGTGTCCATGGATTCATGATGCGGCTCGACGACGAAGAACAAGCGATGCTCGCCGGCGAATTGGGCGAGCCGCGGCGCTGGGCGATGGCGCACCAGATCGCGGTCGGCGAGTTCTTCGATGCGCCGGATTTTGTCGAGGTCGGCCAAGCGCACATCATGGCCGACACCGAATCCCTGGGCGAGGCCGGGGTGCGGTTTTTGGAAGGGCTCGCCGCGGCGCCGCAGAGCGAGCGGCGGGTCAAAGTGCCGACGATCACCGACCCGCGCGGCATCGATTTTGCGGTCTACCGCCGGCTCGGGCAGAGCGACTGGATGGCGGCGCGCGAAAGGCGGGCGATCGCCGCGCTCTCCGCCTGCGGCGTGCTGATGACCGACACCTGCATCAACTACCAGACGATCATGGCGCCGGTGCGCGGCGAGCATCTCGCCTATGGCGACACCGGGGTCGCGATCTATTCGAACAGCGTCTTGGGCGCGCGCAGCAATTTCGAGGGCGGGCCGTCGGCGCTGGCCGCTTCCTTGACCGGCCGCACGCCGCGCTATGGCTGTCATCTCGACGAATTCCGCCGCGGCACCAGACGGTTTCGCCTGACCGAAACGCCGCGCGATCTCGCCGAATGGGGTGCGGCGGGTGGCCTCATCGGCGAAGCCTGCGGCTCCTATTGGCAGGTGCCGGTCGTGGAAGGCGTCGCGGCGGCGCCGGGCTCCGATGCGCTGAAACACTTCGGCACCGCCTTGGCGAGCTTTGGCTCGGTCGCGATCTTTCACATGCCCGGCATTACCGCGGAGGACGCCCTTTCTGCCGATTCTCCGCCGGCGGCACAAACCGTCGGCCGGGCCGAGATCGATGCGTTTCTCGCGCGCTACGCCGCTGAGGGCGAAAAGCTCGATGTCGTCGTCTTTGGCGCGCCGCAATTGTCGCTGTTCGAGATCGAGGCCGTGGCCCAGGCGCTCGACGGCCGCCAAATCCACCCCGATACGACGGTGCTCGTCACCACCTCGCCCGAGATCAAGCACGCCGCCGACCGGATGGGGCTGACCCGGCGGATCGAGGCGGCGGGGGCCGTCGTCGCCCAAGGCATCTGCTTCTACCAGAGCTATGCGCGCGAGATGGCCGAGGCCAATCACTGGGTGCGGCTGATGACCAGCTCGGCCAAGCTCGTCAACATCATCGGCGGCTACGGCTACAAGCCGACCCTGGCGAGCCTCGACCGCTGCGTCGATTCCGCAGTGGCCGGGCGGGTGCTCTAGGTGATGCTGAACAAGGCCAATTGCTGCAGCTCCAGCGGATGTTCAAGCTCATGCCGATGCAAACCAGCGCCTTTCTCGTCTTCCCGGCGAAGGCCGGGACCCATTTCGGCTCTAAGCACCGGCCGGAGCCTGTCCTCGGGCTGCGCAGTGCGCGGACCCGTGGGCCGGTGTGGCGGGATGCTTGGCGCCGCTTCGCCGCCCTGCTGATACGCCTTTGAGTGGGTCGGCAGACTGCAATGCCGATCCTGCTGCGCTGCCATAAGGGCGTGGGTCCGGCGGTCGTCGGCACCGCGCTCGTCGCCGCCGACAATTTCAGCGCGCGTTATGATCTCGACCGGGTAAAGGGCATTTTTTCGCGGCCGAGCCACAAGCTCGCCGGCGCAAGCTATGTCGATCGCATCCTGGTGCTCAACGAGGCGAAGGGCGGCGTCGCCACCGCCTGGATGCTGCACGAAATGGCCTCGCGCATGACCCAGCCGCGCGGCCTCGTCTTCAACCGGGTCAACCCGATCCTGGCCCAGGGTGCCGCCTTTGCCGGTCTCGCGCTCGTCGATCGCTTTGCCGACGGCGACGTGACGCGGCTCGTCCGCACCGGCGACGAAGTGCGCATCGATCCGGCCGCCGCGTTTGTCGAAATCCTGAGCCGCGATCGTTGAGAGGGGACCAAGCATCGTCGGATCACTCCCTTGAGAGCCCGACCCGGAATGAATAGCGTCCGATCAATGGATTATCGTCGCCCTCGCGAAAGCGGGGGTCCGGAGCCCGCTCCTGACTTGAACAGGGGGTCGAGCGCGGCGGCCCTTGCCGCCCCCTGCTTTCGCCAGAGCCTGCCCCCCTGTTGCAGCCAGGGGCAGGCTCTGGCTGGAACAGGGGCAGGCTTGTATGGGGCGTTGGTTTGTCAAGCCTCAGGTTCCACGTTTCGTTCCTCCTGGCGTCGTTTCGGGGTTGGTTGCAGCTTGATGCCGGACGATCCGAGGGGAGCTCGCCATCCGGCGCGGAACATCGCGCCACACCCTTGTATTCGGTAGGTCCGCTGTATTCGGTAGGTCCGCGTGGACCTGGACCATGATGCAGTCATGCGCATCGGGGTGGGCCTTCAGCCCACGGGCTCTCGGCAGACCGGTCGGGAGCGAAACAGCTCCCGCGCCAGCTCGATTGGCTCATCTCAATGACGCCAATCAGTGTGCTGTCCCGATCCAGAGCGGCGAGCGATCTCTCAGAGCTTGCCCCGGCCAAGGCCGGGGTCATTCGACTGTGGTATGGGGCACTCCGTCGGTTGTCACCGCGACGATGGTGCCATTCCCTCGCCGCTCGCCCCATACCATCTCCGGGTCGCCGCGCAGCGGGTCGGCGTCATTGCCGTCCTCATAGCCGGCAGCAATCATCAGCATGCGAAACCGGATGATCTCCGCCAAGCGATGCACGACCTTCTCCGGCATCCTCGGGTCCTTCAGACAGCCGGCCAGGCGCTCGGCCAGCCCCAGCCGACGTTCGATCTCGCGCAGCACCGACAAACAGCCTTCCGAAGACAGCCGGCCGCCGTCAAAACGAGCGACCGTCAAAACGAGCGACCGCGGCCTTGCCTCGGACCGGTGACAGACCGGGGAGAAACGGCGTAGCATCAACCATGCCGGGTGCAGCTCCAGTTGACCCGAGGGTGCAGGTCATCAACCAAAACCCTACACCGAATCAACATCTTGTGCTACATCCGCCAGCCCTCACGCATAATCCCGGCTAGGCGAGCGGCCATTTTTTGAGGGCTTCGGGCAGCAGCGTATGGTTGGCGTAGGCGAGGCCCCGCTGCGCGACCTGCCACGCCTGATCCCAGCCGAGGCCGGCGTCGTCGAGCAGGATCCGCATCAGCTCCGGGACCGCCATCGCCGCATGCGTGTCGTGCATCTGGATCGCGACCCGATCGGGAAATGCCAGCCAATCGGTATTGTTGCGGCGGAAACGGCGCACCAGGTCGGCCAGAGAGCAGGCTACGAGAAAATATTCCTGCACAAAGCGCAGCGCCTGGCCGATGCTCGCCGAATTGTCGGGATACAGGATCCGCGTCAACGATTCGGCGGCCAAGGTCCCGGCCAGCGCGGCAACAAAATCGCCGCTGCTGAATTTCTGAAAATCGAAATATTTCGGCGCGGCGGCCGCCCATAGGCGCAGGGTATTGATGGTTTTGCCGCCGTAGCCGACCACCGGGCGGTGAAACGGCAGACCGATCAGCGTGGAAGGCTGGCCGACGATAGTCCGCAAGGTGCAATCGTGCACCGCAAACGAGCAGTTGAGCTTGACTTCGACCGGCTCGCTCGACCGGGAAACCTCCCATGGGTCCGCTTCGCGCAGCCAGTTGTCCGGCTCCTCGACCTGCCAGCCGTCCCCGATCGCTTGCTTGAAGATGCCGTATTCGTAGCGCAGCCCGTAGCCCATCGCCGGAAGCTGCATCGTCGCCATTGAGTCGAGGAAACAGGCGGCGAGGCGCCCGAGGCCGCCATTGCCTAGCCCCGCATCCGGCTCTTCGTCGAGCAGCTCGTGCCAATTCAAATTATGGCGCTCGACCGCCCGCAGCGCCGCCGGCTCCAGCAACAGATTGATAGTGTTGTTATTCAGCGCCCGCCCGATAAGAAACTCCAGCGACAGATAATATATTCGCCTCGGGTTCTCTTTCTCATAAGTAGATTCGGTCCGCAGCCAACGCTGCGCCAGAACGTCTCTTACCGAATGGGCAACAGCGCGAAACCGCGCGTGTCGTCCGGCAGCTTTCGGGTCGACGATGTCATCGAGCAGCAGGTGACGCTCATAGAGACCGTCGCCCACCCCAGAAACCGGATCGGGCCGCAGCCATACTGCTCGAGCAGCTAGGGATTGATTTCCGATGCCGCAGAGGGGCGATCCGGTCCTTGCTCGTAGCCCCTATATGCCTCGCCCGACATGGATTTCCTCCGCTGAATCCGAAATCGCCCGACGCCGTCCGGTTTCGCGGCGATCCGCGCGCACCCTGCCCCGTTGCAGCCGGCTCCGGGCGGCGAGCATTGTCTGCCTCGGGCGGCTTTGGAACCGGGCGTTAAGCTTCCTCACATGTCGATGCGGGGCGGGGTCAAGGGGTTGGGCGGCGGCGTGCGCAGCAGCGCGACGAGCAGGATGCCCAGCACCGAGACCCAGGCGACCAGCCAAAACGCGTCGATATAGGCCAGAACATAAGCTTCGCGCGCGACCCGGCTGGCGAGGATTGCCGTTCCTTGGAGCATGGCGTCCCCGGCGCCGACCGAACGGGCGCCAAACGGCCCCGCGAGCTCTGTCGTCGCCTTTTCCGCGGCGACCGAGCCGGACACGACATGCAGCCCGATCAGGTTCGAGTAGAGCTGCTCCCGCACCCGCACAAAAGTCTGGATCACGCCGGAGCCGAGCTCGGTGCCGAACAGCCGCGCGATCTGAATTGTGGCGGCGATGGCTGCTGCCTGGGCGGGGATGATATTGGCGATCGCGAAGGTGACGAGGGCGGTGATGCCGAACGCCAGCCCGACCGCCGCGACGCATTGCGAGAGGATAAAATCGCCGCCGGCCCAATCATGGGTCAGCCCGGTATCCATCCAGCTTCCGATCGAGATCAGCGAGAAGCCGCAAACCAGCAGCAAGCGGGCATCCACCCGTTTGAGAAAAAGTGCCGTGAGCGGCACCAGCACGATCTGCGGCAGCGCGATCCAGTTCAGCACATCGCCGATCTGCAACGCACGCAGGCCCTGGATCCGGGTCAGATAATCGGGCAGGACGTAGCTCGTCGCCGTCGCCCCGAACCCGTAGATCGAGATCAACAGGGCCGGGACCGCGACGTTCGGCTGGGCCAGCACCGGGAGGTGGATCAGCGGATAGGCAGACCGCCGCTCTTGCACAAAAAAGGCGACGACCAGCACCCCGCCTCCCAGCATCAGCCCCCAGATCAGCCCGGAATTGAACCAGTCGAGCCGGTTGCCCTGGTCGATCGCGGCATAGATCAGCCCAAAGCCGAGCCCCGCATAGACGATGCCCGCCCAGTCGGTGCGGCCGAGCAGCTCGCGGTCGACCGGACGCCGCGGCATCGCGATCGCGGTGAGCGCTATCATCAGCGGCGTCATCAGCGTGCTTTGCCAGAAAATCCACTGCCAGTGCCCGCTTTCGGAGTACCAGCCCTCGATCGCGCCGCCGATATTCTGCGAGAACACAAAGCGGAATGCGTAAGCGGCGATCCCCCAGAGCCACCAGCGCGGTGCGAGGCTGCGCAGCACAAAGCCCAGCGCCGCCGGAATAAACGCCCCGACCGCGAGGCCGCGCACCAGCTGCACCGCGATCAGCGTGGAATAGTCGTGCACAAAGGGCGGCAGCGCCGAGCCGATCGTAAAAACGGCCCCGGTCCACAGCAGCACCCGGCGGGTGCTCAGCACCGTGCTCAGCCACGCCGCCGCCGGGGTCACCACCATCTGCGCGGCAAAGAACACTGTCGCAATCCACGACCCCTCGTCAAAACCGAGACCGAGCCCGCCGCGAATGTCGGCAAGCCCGAAGGTCGTGATCCGCGCGTTGAGGCTCGAGATAAACGCCCCGAGAATTACCGCGCCGACACCGATCAGCGGATAGTCGCAGCGTCCGGTAGCGGCCAAAGGGTGTTGCGGCGCCGCTGCGGCGGTTGCTGCGGTCACGGCGGCGGCGGGGTCGTATCGGTCAGGATCGTCGCCTCGACCGACATCCCCGGAAGCAGGTGGCCGGCGAGCGGGTTGTCGGGGTTGATCCGCAATTTGACCGGGATGCGCTGCACCACCTTCGTAAAGTTGCCGGTGGCGTTGTCCGGCGGCAGGAGGCTGAACTGCGAACCGCTCGCCGGTGAGATCGATTCTACCATCGCGCCGATCACGTGCCCCGGAAAGGTATCGACGCGGAGCTCGGCGCGCTGCCCGATCGCGACATGGGTCAGCTGGGTTTCCTTGTAATTGGCGATGACCCAGACATCGGCGAGCGGCACGACCGAGATCACCTCGGCCCCTTCATGCACATATTGGCCGCGATAGACGCGGCGCTCGCTGACCATGCCGTCGACCGGGGCGGCGATGCGGGTGTAGCCGAGGTTGATCTTGGCGAGGTCGAGCGCCGCCTGCTTTGCCTTTGCAGCGGCGCGCAATTCCGCTTCCTCGGTATCGAGCACCGCCATTTGCCGTTGCTCTTTGGCAAGCGCGGCCTGAGTGCTGGCCAAGGTTGCGGCAAAGCGCCGTGCCGCGGCATCGGCCTGCTCGACGATCTGCTCCGTGCCAAAACCGGTGGCGAGGAGCTTTTGCTGCCGGACCGCTTCTTGCCGGGTGCGCACGACGTCGGCCTCGGTCGCCGCAACGGCGTCCCCGGCCTCGGCGACCGCGGCATGCTGCGCCTGCTTGCGCGATTTGAGGTTCTGGATCGCGGCCTCGGCGCCGGCCAGCTCGGCCCCGGCCTGGGCGACGCGCGCGCGGTAATCGTCGGCCTCGATCCGGACCAGGAGCTGGCCGGCCTTGACGCGGTCGAAATCGTCGACCGCGACCTCGCGCACATAACCCGCAACCTTGGCGCTGAGCGGTGTGATGTCGCTCTGGATATAGGCGTCGTCGGTGACTTGCCGCGTGCTGGCCCCTACCCAGCGGTCCCATTGCGTCGCAAACAGGACGACGATGACCCCGGCCGCAGCGAGCACCGCAATGCGCACGACGTGCTCGCGCCATCGGCGGTGCCGCACCGGCGGCGCCGGAACGTCCCGCGGCGGGAGCGGCGCCGGCGTCGGGCCGGGATCGGTCTCCGGCGCGGTTCGCGTGTCAGGCATTGGCGGTCGGCCTCCCGCGCTTCCCGAGCGGCGGGCACGCGAGCACCTGTCGTCCGCGGAGGCTGCCTTGTCGTCGCAACCGGGGACCGGATTTCGCCCCGCGGACCGCCGCTGCCATGACGCCAAACCTGTTAAGGATCCTCGGGCAGCGGAATGAATTCATCATGGTCGAAATCGGGCAATTTCATGCGGCCGGCCCGCCAATCCGCCTTGGCCCGCTCGATCCGCTCGCGCGAGGACGAGACGAAATTCCAATAAAGAAACCGCTCGCCGAGCCTCTCGCCGCCGAGCAGCATGACGATCGACGGCTCGGTTGCCGTGACGCTTTCCGGGCCCGGCCCGAGCACCAGCATCTCACCCGCCCGATGACGCCAATTGCTCACCTCGACCGCGCCAGCGGCGATATAGAGCGCGCGTTCGGGCTGCTCGGGGATCGCTGCCCGTGCACCTCTATCCATCTCGAGATGGGCGTAGAACAGCGGCGAATGGGTACGGACCTTGGCCTTCAAGCCGAAGGCTTCGCCGGCAATCAGCCGGCCCCGGACGCCGCCGTCGCGCCAGGCCGGCAAATCGTCGCCGTCGTGATGGCTGAAGCCGGGCTCTGTCTCCTCATCCGCTTGCGGCAGCGCCAGCCAGGCCTGGATGCCGTGAAGATGATCGCCCTCGCGCCGCGCGCGCTCGAAGCGCTCGGAATGGGTGATGCCGCGCCCGGCGACCATCCAGTTCACCTCGCCCGGGCGGATCGCCTGCTCGGAGCCGACGCTGTCGCGGTGCACGATTTCGCCGGAAAAGAGATAGGTCACGGTCGACAGGCCGATATGCGGATGCGGTCGCACATCGACCGCGCGAGACACACCCGGCATCATATCGAGCGGACCCATATGGTCGAAAAAGACAAAGGGTCCGATCATGCGCCGACCGGCAAAAGGCAGCACACGGCCGACCTCGAAACCGCCGAGGCTCCGCCGACGCTGCGGGATCACCATCTCGATCATTCGAATCTCCCGGAGCGGCCAGCTCCCCCACTCAGTCGTACGGAAACTGTATACCGGCCGCGCCGCTTGTTTCGGTCGACAGATTTCTGTAGCGAGTTCCTTCCACGATATCCGGCGCAGTAGAGGCCCCGCTTCCGCCCCGGAATAGACGAGGGTAGAGCGCCGGACGACACATTCCGCGTCCTGCGCCGAAACCGCCTCCGGCAAAAGTCTCTTTTCAGCTTGGTCCCAGGACAGCTAACGATCCTCGATCGACAAATCCTCGAAGATCGGATGAAAGACTTTTACGTAGGCTTCGAACATGGGCGGGACGCATCGCCACCGGCACCCCGATTTCCCTCTCCGAGGGCTGCGGAACCGTAGCGCGGCCGATCCATTTCGCCTCGGCTACAGACGCAACGCGTTCCATCCCTGCCTCCACGGCCAGACGCCGGCTCGACGTCGCAGGCCATCCTCACACCATTCCCATCCAGAACATTTGCCGGCCGCCGACATCGATATCGTATTTGCGTGCGAAATTGAGCTTGCCATCGGCGCCGATGCGGAACAGCGACAGGCACGCCGGCACGGTGCGGATTTCGCTCCCCTCCTTGACCGGCAGCGCCATGATGTGCGCCGCGACCAGGAGCCGGCCGCCCGGGTCGATATGAAAGGTGCGGCAGTGGATGCCGTGAGTGTCGATATGCTGGATCGGCCGAGGCTCACCGGTCGCCAGGTCGATTGCAAACACGGCGAGCGAATTCTCGCCGCCGGCGAAGACCTGCCGGCCCCCCGCTTCGACGGTGCTCGACGCGCGGTTGGCAACATAGACAAAACGGCCGTTCGGATGAACATGGACAGTGCCGGCGACCTGGCGGCCGCGGATATTGCCGGGCTCGGCGAGGGTGCCGGTGCGAAAGCGTGCCATCGGCGATAGCGACAGGCCGTCGCGGGTGAAAGTGTCGAGCCAATTCTGCCGCTCCAGGGACACATAGACCCACGGCTCGGTCGGATGGAAATCGAGATGGCGTGGGCCAAATCCGTAGCCGCCACCGGGCGCTACCGAGGCTTCGCTGGTCAAGAGCCCGTTTGCATAATGGAAGACCTTCAGCGCGCCTGGCTGCTCGGCATTGCCGCCGGCAGCGTCGTGGCCGCGCGTAACCAGGACCACGAGCCGATTGTCGAGGCTGACCCGCACCTGATGGCCGTAGATGCCGGGATCGATCGGCCCCGGCTGCTCGATCTCGGCGCCGGGGGTCGCGTCGGGGTTGACGCGGTACACCCGCAGCCCGCTCGGATTGCTGAACGCAACCAGCACATGCTCAGATGGAATGTCGCTGGTCATGTGGATCGGCCGCGTCGACAGCGCGACCGGCCCGCCATGCGGCGACAACGCGCCCGAGACCGGATCGATGCGAAAGGCGCTGACATGATGCTTGTCGCCGACCACGCCGCCAATTCCCGAGGCGCTGTTGCTCGACGCCACATAGAGAAATTGGCGCGAGGCGTGTGGCCAAGCGTAATGCACATTGGCCGGCAAGCTCACCGTGCCCCGTCGTGCCAGCGAAGCACCAGCGACATCGACCTCGTAATGGGTGAGCTCGGGCCCGATGGCGGCGTACAGGTGGACGTTTGCGTTGCTCGGCATCTGACGGATCCCCACAAGATTTAGCTGGGTCACGATAGGCTCAACCCAGACCGGTTTCGAAATCGGCGAGGGCGCCGACGGTGATCGGCTTATAGGGCGCGCGCGGGCGAAAACAGCCGATTTCATCCATCGGCTTTTTCAGCGTGTCGGCGATGGTCGCGGTGACGACGGATCCGCAAATCCGGCCCTGGCAGGGCCCCATGCCGCAGCGGGTGAACGCCTTGAGCTGGTTCGGGCCGATCGCACCGAGCCGAGCGGCCCGCCTGATTTGGCCGACGGTCACCTCCTCGCAGCGGCAGGCGACGATCGCATCGTCGGATGGAGCCAGGATTGCGGGCGACGGCCGGTAAAGCGTGTCGAGAAACGGTCGCAAGGCGCGCTCGGATGCGAGCCTCCGGCGGATCGGCCGGGCGCGCCGGTCGCGATCAGCCTGCGCGATCCGGCCGAGCCCGGCCGCAGCATCGAGCGCCGCAAGCTTCCCCGACAGCACCGCCGCCTGGGCTCCGGCGATCCCGCCGCTATCGCCGGCAACGCTGATCCCGGTCAGGCTGGTGCAGCCCCATTCGTCAACCGAGGGCCGCCAGCAAAGCTGCGCCAGATCCCATTCGTGGCGCAATTGCAGAGCGAGGCTGATCTGCACATTCGGGATCACCCCTTCGTGCAGGAGCAGATGGTCGGCGGCAATTTCGCCGCCCTCCCAGGCGATCCGCTCGAGACTGCCGCGGCCGACCGCCCGCAGGCCGCGCGCCGCGCGGTATATTGGAATATCGGCCGAGTGCACCGCCCGTGTCAGACCTAAGCCTTTGAGCGCCATTCGGCGCCCCGACCAGAGCCCGACAAAATGCCGCGCCGCAGAGAACCAGTTTGCGAGCGGCGTGGTTTCGAGGAGAGCTGCGGGTGGCGCACCGGCACGGGCGAGCTGACCTGCCAATAGGTAAAGAAGCGGCCCTTGGCCCGCCAGCACCGTTCGGCCGTCCGGGACGAGGCCAGCGGTTTTCAGCAATACCTGCGCGCCACCGGCGGCCAAGACCCCGGGCAGGGTCCAACCCGGTATCGGGACCGGGCGCTCGAGCGCTCCAGTGGCCAGCAGGATGCGGTCGGCGCCGATGGTTTCGGTTCGGCCGCCTCGCTCGAGGCAGAGCGATAAATCTTGGCCGTCGATATGCCAAACGGTTGTCTTTGGACGGTAATCGACGGGAGCCGTGCGAAGCGCCCGGACAAGGTCCTGGCCGGCTAGATAATCGGGCCCGAGCGGAGTGTCAGGCTGCGCCCGCTCGACCCCACGATAAATCTGGCCGCCGGGGGCGTCCTGCTCGTCGACGATCAGGGTCTCGAGGCCCAGCTCGGTGGCGAGGCAGGCAGCTGCAATGCCGGCCGGGCCGGCACCGACGATCGCGAAATCGACTTTGCTCATTGCGTTGGGTCGATCGGGCGCGCCCGAGCTTGCCGGCGGATCCGCATGCCGGAGCGGGCTTCGACCATGCAGCTTTGCCGATTGGGCACGCCATCAATCTCGGCGAGGCAATCGAAGCAGACCCCGATCATGCAATAGGGATCGCGCTCGTTCCCGCCGACCGGCGTCTGTCGGATACTGCGAAGCCCGGCCGCAACCACCGCCGCCGCAGCCGAAGCGCCGGGTATCACACGCACAACGCGCCCTTCGACATCGACAGCGATCGTCGGCTCGCCACCCTTAGCTCGCAACCGAAACATCGAACCGCCGTGCGGAGAACAGGTCGAGATCAGGGTCGAGCTCGCCCTTCGCGACCATCGGCGCGAACAGGTTGGCGTGCGCGCCGGCGAGTGTTACCCCGCTGTGGCAGTTAGCGGTGAAGGCGCCGGGAAACTGCCTGGACTGATCATAAATCGGCAGCCCGTCGAGCGGCATGATCCGCAGCGCCGCCCAGGCGCGCACGATCTGAAGCTCGCGCAGCCAAGGAAACGACAGCACCGCACGGCGCGCAATCTCTTTCATGATCTCGGGGTCCTGGCCGGTGTCGAAGCCGACATCTTCCTGGCTGTCGCCGAGCATGATCCCGCCCTCGATGGTCTGGCGGATCGTGGTCGTCGGAACCGGCAGAATTTGCGCCGCCCGCTCGGTGACGAGGATTTGTCCGCGCTGCGGCTCGACCGGTGCGTTGAGCCCGAACAGCGGCGCCAAGGCAGCATTGCCGAGCCCGGCGGCAAGGACGACTTTTGGCGCGGCGACCTCGTCTCCGCCGGCGCGGATGCGGAAATCCCGCGGCGCCGCGGCAGCATAGGCAACATGCGAATTCGGCAGGTAGCGGCCCCCCTTCTCGGCAAACCCTCTATGTAAAGCGTGCAGCAGATTGAGCGGGTTGGCGTGACCATCGTAGGGCGTCCAAGAGGCGCCGGTCACAGCAGGGCCAATTCCTGGCAGCATATCGGCAATTTCCTCATGGTCGAGCATGCGGTAGTCAAAACCGAAATTGCCCGATTGTGCACGCATCCTCTCCATCCGAGCGCGGCGGTCTTCAAACTCCTCCTCCCCGAGGCAAAGGTGCACTCCGCCCGGCCGTTGGTGGCCGACCGAGATCCCGGTCTGCGCCAACAAGGTCGCGGCGAGGGTCGGCCATTGATCGGCCGAGCGCCGCGTCCAGCGCTGGTAGCACGGCGTGCCGTCGCCTTTGCTCTGTACCCAGACGAGCCCGAAATTGCCCCGTGATGCACGATATGCGATATCGCCCTCGTCGAGCAGGGTGACCTCGAGGCCTTCGCGGACGAGGCCATAAGCGATGGCAGCGCCGACAAGACCGCCGCCGACCACGATTGCGTCGCAAGACCGCATCCTTCCCCCTGCTACGCCTGTTTTATCAGATCGAGATCAGGCCCCCATGCACCTTCGGCACACATGCTCAAACCATCTCGATATTTGACATATCATACGAATATGGCAATTGTGCGATACACATTATCCTGTCACGGCCACGATGGGGACACGTTGCAAGCCCGACCATCGGATGCTAACGTGACGAGGTCAACTCAGCCGGTCGAACGGGTGGCGCTGCCGCCGGTTCGGCCGGTTCGCGTCCGGGGGTTGCAGGTCCATGAGCTTTGTCGGCCGCCTTATCGCCGGTGCCCGCGAGCTGCCGTTCGGCGGCCCGCTCGGTGATTTGCTGGAGCGCGCGGCGCGCCATATCGCGCATTGGCATCTGCACCACGGCGAGAGCGATCATGGCGATCCGCGCCGGCGCATCGCTTTCACGATCGCAGTCATCGCGCTCGGCGCCAAGATGGCCAAAGCCGATGGTGACGTTACCCGCGACGAAGTCGCCGCTTTTGGCGAGGTGTTCCAAGTGCCTCCCGGCGAGGAGGAGCATGTCCGGCTGGTCTTCGATCTCGCCCGCCGCAGCACCATTGGGTTCGAAAGCTATGCCAGGCAGGTTGGGCGCCTGTTCGCGAATGAGCGGGCGGCGCTGGAAGACTTGCTCGGCGGGCTGTTTCACATCGCGCTTGCCGACGGCATGCTGTGCGCCGCCGAAGACGGATATCTGCGCGAAGTCGCCCATCATTTTGGCTTTGACGGAGCCGACTACGCGCGCATCCGCGCCCACCATGTCGGCGGCGGCCAGGAAGAGACCGAAGATGCGCACGCCATCCTCGGGATCGCTCCAGGCGCGCCGCCCGTGGTCATCCGCGAGGCCTACCGGCGACTGGTGCGCGAGACCCATCCAGACCTTGCGTTGGCCCAAGGGCTGCCGGGCGAATGCATCGCCTTGGCAACGGCGCGGATGGCCCGGATCAACGCCGCCTACGATCGTCTGGCGAGGACCAGGATGGGCATTGCGTGAGCGGGCTCGAGATCCGCGACCGTATATCGCCAAACCATGCCGAGCGAGGTGCTTCGCCGCGTATCGACATGCTGGTGCTGCACTACACCGGCATGCGGACCGCCGCCGCAGCGCTCGACCGGTTGTGCGACCCATCGGCTCGCGTCAGCGCCCACTATGTCGTCGAGGAGGACGGCATCGTCTGGCGGCTCGTGCCAGAAACGCTGTGTGCCTTTCACGCCGGGATTTCGTGCTGGGATGGGGAGCGCGACCTTAATCGCGTCTCGATCGGGGTCGAGATCGTGAACCCCGGTCATGACGGGGGCTATCATGCATTTCCCGACGTGCAAATGGCCGCTGTCGAACGGCTCTGCCACGACATTCTCTCCCGACATCCGATCCCGCCCTATAGGGTGGTCGGGCATTCGGACATTGCGCCAGACCGTAAAACCGATCCGGGCGAGCTCTTCGCCTGGCCGCGTCTCGCCCGCGCCGGGATCGGCATCTGGCCCGAGCCATCCGAACTTTCCGTTGCGGCGGCCGTCGATCATGCCAAAGCGATTACCGATCTCGGCGCGATCGGCTACTGCACGGCGCATGACATCGAAACGGCGGCAATCACTGCCTTCCAGCGACGTTTTCGCCCAGCGCGCTGCGACGGCGTCCTCGATGTAGAAACCGCCGTCCGCATCGCCGAAATTTGTGCCGCCTATCGCTGGGCGCGCCAAGACCCGGAGGTTTCGACCGCGCTACGCCGAAGGCGACCATCGACGTGATCCCGACCGAAGCAAGAGGGCGCGCGGATTAATTGAGGCGTGTGCGCCGACGCTCCGCCTGACGGGTGACGATCTGGCCGGCGTGATGGTGGGCAAGCCGCCAAGCGCCGTCCTCACGCACGAAGAAATTGCTGGCCGCGAGGGTGCCACCTTCCAGCTCCTCCTCGCACAGCACCAGCGCGGCGTCGCCGTAGAGCAGCACGTGCTCGTCAAAGCAGGCGATGCGCGGCGCATTGGGGTTCGACAGGATCGCCTCCCAGCTCGCCATGATTGCTTCGCGCTCGTCGAGCACGGTCCAGCCCGGGTGCAGGCAGGCCACCGCCGACTGGCGCGCCCATAGCGCATCCATTGCGGCGAGGTCGCGCGTTCCAAAGGCGCGGTAGAATTCGAGATTGGCGGCGAGCACGGCGTCCTTGTCGGTCATGGTGATGCTCCGCGTCGATCGCCCGAAATTACACCGGCACGGCGCCTCGATGCCACTTCGCGGCGAACGCATGGCGAGATAGGCAGCAATCTGCCCAAAATTTCGGCAATTGTGCATTCGACCGGACGTGACCGTGCGGGAGCGCCGGGCTTGCACGACTTGGCCTCAATTTTGCCTCTGATCAAAATACCGGCATCTCGGACGCCGCGGGAGCGCATGAGGATGGAGCAATGCGAATATTGAACAGGATGTGGAGCGTCGCGGGGGCGATCGCGATCGCGGGGCTCGCCGGCAGCGCTGTCGCGCAGACCCAGGATACGATCAAGATCGGCGTCCTGCATTCGCTGTCCGGAACGATGGCGATCAGCGAGTCTACCCTGAAGGACACGGTCCTGATGATGGTAGACAATCTCAACAAACAGGGCGGCTTGCTTGGCAAGAAGGTCGAGGCAGTAGTCGTGGACCCGGCCTCGAACTGGCCGCTCTTCGCCGAGAAGGCGCGTGAGCTTTTGACCAAGGACAAGGTCGCGGTGGTGTTCGGCTGCTGGACCTCGGTCTCGCGCAAATCGGTATTGCCCGTGTTCGAGGAATTGAACGGGCTGTTGTTTTATCCGGTGCAATACGAGGGCGAGGAGAGTTCGAACAACGTCTTCTATACCGGCGCCGCACCGAATCAACAGGCGATCCCTGCGGTCGAATACCTGATGAGTGCCGAGGGCGGCAGCGTCAAGCGCTGGGTGCTCGAAGGCACCGACTACGTCTATCCGCGCACGACCAACAAGATCCTCGCCGCCTTCCTCAAATCAAAAGGGGTTGCCGCCGAGGACATCCGGGTCAATTACACCCCGTTCGGCTTTTCCGATTGGCAGACCGAGGTCGCCGCGATCAAGAGCTTTGCGTCGGCCGGCAAGAAGACCGCCGTGGTATCGACCATCAACGGCGACGCCAATGTGCCGTTTTACAAGGAGCTGGCCAATGCCGGAGTTAAGGCCTCCGACATCCCGGTCGTGGCGTTCTCAGTCGGTGAAGAAGAGCTGACCGGGATCGACACAAAGAACCTCGTCGGCCATCTCGCCGCCTGGAACTACTTCGAATCGGTGAAAAACCCAACCAATGCCGCCTTTATCAAGGAATGGCACACCTACATCAAGAACCCGAAACGCGTCACCAACGACCCGATGGAGGCGACCTATATCGGCTTCAAGATGTGGACGCATGCGGTCGAGCAGGCCGGCACCACCGATGTCGATGCGGTACGGCAGGCGATGTATGGACAGAAAGTAAAGGCGCCAAGCGGCTTTACCGCGGTCATGAACACCAACCACCATCTGTCGAAGCCGGTCATGATCGGCGAGATTCGGCCCGATGGGCAGTTCGACGTGGTTTGGCAGACCAAGGGTGTGATCAAGGCCGACGCCTGGAGCCCCTACCTCGCCGAGGACAAGGGCAAGATCGCCGACTGGACCTATCCCTGGGGCTGCGGCAATTGCACCCAGCCGCGCTTTCACGACTGAGCAAGACGGGGGGAGGGCCTTGGCCGGCAGCGGGGGCTGCCGGTCCAGGTCCCTCTCGGTTCGGCAGAAGCAATCGATGACATCTCGACCGATATGGCTTTTTGCGGCGGCCCTGATTCTGCTGGCTGCGGCGCTACCTGCGCGGGCCGCCGATTTTGCCGCTCTCGTCGCCGGCCTCCCAGGCGAAGGGTTTGCCGAGAAGCAAAAGACGGTCGCAGCGCTCGGTGCGCTGGGGGATGCTCGGGCCGTCGCGGTGCTGAAGGCGCTGAGCGAGGACCGGCTGCGCAGCGCGCCCGGCGGCCAGGTGCTGGTTGTCGGGACGACGCCCAACGGCACCGCCCTCGTGTCGGACGCGATTACCGGGAAGGCGGTTGCGGGCCTCGACCCCGACAGCCTCGATCGAATCATCGCCAACAACGTGCTGCGCGGCAATATCGAAGCGGCGCTCGGCGGCCTGACATTGTCCAGCCGTGACCGAGCGGCGCGCCTCGCGGCCGCTCGTGACGCGCTTAAGCACCCTTCCGCGGAAGGCGCGGCTCGCCTCGAAAAGGCGCTGGCGGCAGAGAGCGATGCCGAGGTGCGCAGCGCGATGCAAAGAAGCCTCTTTGCTGCCCGCCTGCTGACGGGCGAGAAGGCGCAGCAGCGCGCCGCGATCCAGGGGCTCGGCGGTGCCACCGACCCGCAAATCAAAAATCTCCTCGATGCCTACCGCGCCAAACCGGACCTTGATCCGGAGTTGCGCGCTGCAGCGAATTCGGCGCTCGCCGCGATCGATCACCGTTTGCGGATGGTCGGGATCGCCGCCAACCTGTTCGAGGGGATCAGTCTCGGCAGCGTGCTGCTGCTCGCCGCAATCGGCCTCGCGATCACCTTTGGCGTCATGGGTGTGATCAACATGGCGCATGGCGAGATGATCATGCTCGGCGCCTATGCCGCCTTTGTCTGTCAGCAATTTTTTGAGCTGTGGTTGCCGGTAGGGTGGTTTGACTTCTATCTGCTAGCCGCGATTCCGGCGGCTTTCCTGTTTGCTGGCGCGGTCGGGGTGGTGCTCGAGCGCACGGTGATCCGGTTTCTCTATGGGCGGCCGCTCGAAACCCTGCTCGCGACCTGGGGTATCGGCCTTGTTTTGCAGCAGGCGGTGCGATCGATTTTCGGCGCACCCAACCGGGCGGTCGCCAATCCCGGCTGGATGACCGGCGGGTTCGACCTGGTCGGCGGTTTCACCGTCACCTGGAACCGGGTTTGCATCATCCTTTTTTGCCCGCTCGTGCTCGGCGTGCTGGTCCTCATCCTCCGGCGCACCCGCTTCGGCCTCGATATGCGCGCGGTGACGCAGAACCGCTCGATGGCCTCGGTGATGGGGATTCGTACCGCGCGCGTCGATGCGCTGACCTTTGGCCTCGGCTCGGGGATCGCCGGGATGGCCGGCGTCGCGTTGAGCCAAATCGGCAATGTCAGCCCCAATCTCGGCAGCATCTATATCGTCGACAGCTTTCTCGTGGTCGTGTTTGGCGGTGTCGGCAGTTTGCTCGGCACCTTGGTCGGCGCGCTGAGCCTCGGCATCGTCAACAAGCTGTTGGAGCCGGTCGCCGGCGCGGTCCTCGGCAAAATCGCGGTCCTGGTGGTGGTCATCCTGTTCATCCAACGGCGGCCGCGCGGCCTCTTCGCGCTCAAAGGGCGTGCCGCCGATGCCGAGGGCTGAGCGTGTGAGCGCCCGGCCCGGCCAATCCTGGGGCTGGTCGTTTTGGTTGCGCTTTGCCGCGTGCGGCTTGGCGCTCGGTCTCGCGGTGCCGCTCCTCAACCGCTGGCTCCCGGCGAATTCGGCGCTGGCGGTGCCCGATTATGTCGTCCCGTTGCTCGGGAAATATCTGTGCTACGCGATACTGGCGCTGAGCCTTGATCTGATCTGGGGCTATGCCGGCATCCTGAGCCTCGGCCAAGGGGCTTTCTTCGCCCTCGGCGGTTACGCCATGGGCATGTATTTGATGCGGCAGATCGGGACCCGCGGGGTTTACGGCAACCCGTTGCTGCCCGATTTTATGGTGTTTCTCAATTGGAAATCCTTGCCGTGGTTCTGGCACGGCTTCGACCATCTCGCCTGGGCGGCGGCGATGGCGCTGCTGGTCCCGGGCCTGCTGGCGTTGGTGTTCGGGTGGCTCGCCTTCCGCTCGCGCGTGACAGGCGTCTATCTGTCGATCATCACGCAGGCGATGACCTACGCCCTGATGCTTGCCTTTTTTCGTAACGACATGGGGTTTGGCGGCAATAACGGCATGACCGATTTCAAGGATGTGCTCGGCTGGGACGTGCATCTGCCGGGCACTCGGCTCGGCCTCTACCTCGCCGCCGTAGCGGCGCTCGGGCTTGCGTATCTCGCCTGCCGCGGCATCACCTCGTCCAAGCTGGGCCGCGTGCTGCTGGCACTGCGCGATGCCGAAAGCCGGGTCCGGTTTCTCGGCTATTCGGTCACCAATGCGAAGCTCTTCGTCTTCACCATCGCCGCGATGCTCGCCGGTCTCGCCGGAGCGCTCTATGTGCCGCAGGTCGGGATCATCAATCCCAGCGAATTTTCGCCGGCCAACTCGATCGAGGTGGCGATCTGGGTGTCGGTCGGCGGCCGCGGCACACTTGTCGGTGCGGTGATCGGCGCGATCTTGGTCAATCTGGCAAAGAGCTGGCTGACCGCAGCGGCGCCCGATACCTGGCTGTTTTTTCTAGGCGGCTTGTTTGTCTTGACAACCTTGGTGTTTTCAAGGGGCGTCGTCGGGATTTTCCAGCGCGTTCGGTGGACACGGCCTCCAGCGGCGGTGGCGCTGCCCGCCGCAGAAGAGGCTTGAAGCCCGTGATGGGAATACCCGCGCCGAAGGAAGCCCTGCTCTATCTAGACGGCGTCACCGTCAGCTTCGACGGGTTCAAGGCGCTCAACGAGCTGTCGCTCGTCGTCGAGGAAGGCGGGCTGCGCACGATCATCGGCCCCAACGGCGCCGGCAAGACGACGATGATGGATGTGGTGACCGGCAAGACCCGTCCGGATTCGGGTGAGGCGTTTTTTCGCGACACCGACCTGACGCGGCTCGACGAGGCGGAGATCGCCGAACTCGGCATCGGCCGCAAGTTTCAGCGGCCGACGGTTTTCGAAAATTTGACGGTGGCGGAGAATCTGGAGCTTTCACTCTGCGGCAACCGCGGCACGTGGCGAACGCTGTTCGCCCGGCTCACCCCCGAACGCCGCGAGCGGATCGATGCGGCGCTGGCGCGGATCGGTCTTGTCGAGCAGCGCAAGCGTTTGGCCGGAGCGCTGAGCCACGGCCAAAAGCAATGGCTCGAGATCGGGATGCTGCTGACCCATGATCGCCGCCTGCTGCTGCTCGACGAGCCGGTGGCCGGCATGACCGACCGCGAGACCGAGGAGACGGCAGCGCTGATCCTCGACCTCGCCGAAGACCGGACGATCGTTGTGGTCGAGCACGACATGGCTTTTGTGCGCAGCCTCGGCGCGCGCGTCACGGTCTTGCACGAAGGTGCGGTATTGGCCGAAGGCTCGGTCGATTATGTGCAAAACCACCCGCGCGTGATCGAAGTCTATCTCGGGCGGTGAGCGGTGCTGTCGGTCGAAGCCGTCGATCTTTACTATGGTGCGAGCCATGCCTTGCGCCGTGTCAGCCTGACCGCAAAAAAAGGCGAGGTGACCTGCATCCTGGGGCGCAACGGGGTCGGCAAGACCAGCCTCCTGCGCGCGATTTTCGGGTTGCATCCGATCCGCTCCGGCCGCGTCGTGTGGGAAGACCGCCCGCTGACCGGGCTCGCCCCGCATCAGCGCGCGCGTGCCGGGCTGGCGCTGGTGCCCCAAGGGCGCGAAATATTTCCGCGGCTGACGGTCGCCGAGAATCTCGCAACCGGGTTTGCCGGCCTACCGCGGCAGCTCCGCCATATCCCGGATGAGATTTTCACGCTGTTTCCGATCCTCAAAGATATGCTGCGGCGGCGCGGCGGCGATCTCTCCGGCGGCCAGCAGCAGCAGCTCGCCATAGCCCGCGCGCTGGTGACGCGCCCGCGGCTGTTGATTCTCGACGAGCCGACCGAAGGCGTCCAACCCTCGATCATCAAGGATATCGAGCGCGTGATCCGCACCCTCGCCTTACGCGGCGATATGGCGATCCTGCTGGTCGAGCAATATTTCGAGTTCGCCCGCGATCTCGCCGCTGCCTATTTCGTCATGCAACGTGGCGAGATCGTCGCCGCAGGGCGCGAAGACATGGACAAGGCAGCGGTGCGCGCCTATCTGACCGTGTGAACACGTCGCCTGTCAGCCGAACTCGACGGGCGGCGTAAAAATATACCCGCTGCCGCGCACTGTTTTGATCATGGTCGGCCTTTGCGGATCGTCTTCAAGCTTGCGCCGCAACCGACCGACCTGAACATCGATCGTTCGATCGAACGGGCCCGCCTCGCGGTTGCGCGCGAGATCCAGCAATCGATCGCGGCTCAACACCTGATTAGCGTTGTTGACAAAGGCGGCGAGCAGATCGAACTCGCCGGTGGTCAGCCGGACCTCCCTGCCGAGGGGGGACAGCAGCTCCCGGGTCGCCAGATCGAGGCTCCAACCCGTGAACCGGGCCTTTGAACGCGGCGGCGCCGAGGTCTCGCCGGCCCGGCTCGAAGCCCGCCGCAGCACGCTTTTCACTCGGGCCAACAGCTCGCGCAAATGGAATGGCTTTGGCAGGTAGTCGTCGGCACCCATCTCGAGCCCGATGATACGGTCCACGGTCTCGCCGCGTCCGGTCAGGATGATGATCCCGACTGCCGATCCGTCGCGCAAAGACCGGGCGAGCGTCAGCCCGTCCTCTCCGGGCATCATCAGATCGAGGATGACAAGATCGACCGGGCCCTGGCCCATCAGCCGGCGCATTGCAGGGCCGTCGTGGGCGATCGACACGCGGTAGCCCTCGGCGGACAGATAGTCCTGGACGATCTCGCAGATCTCGTGCTGGTCGTCGACGACTAGAATATGAGCGGTGTCGTTCATCGCTAACGCTCTCACCTATCCCCGCAGCGGCGGTACGATCGACCGCGGATCGTCGTCGCCAGCATGCCTCGAGCAGGTCCGATTGACCCTTATACATATGGTTACAAAACCTTACACAAAACCGGCTCCGATGACATTAACGGATTACAGCGCCCCGATAGGTTTTTGTCGTCCGCTCAACAGCTCGCAACATCGGGAGCCTCTGCGTGGCCCATTCCTTCCAGGAGATCGAAGCTGAGATTCCGCGCCTGCGGCGCTACGCTCGGGCGCTGACCCACGATGTTGTCGCAGCCGATGATCTCGTCCAGGACTGTCTGACCCGCGCGCTCGACAAATTTCACCTATGGCAAAAAGGGACCGACCTGCGGGCTTGGCTTTTTACCATTCTCCACAACCAATATGTCAATCGCGTGCGCCGCGCGGTCAGGGAAGGGATTGCCGTCGGATTGAGCGACAGCGAGCCCTTGCTCACTCGTGCACCTCACCAAGGCCAGCGCCTCGAGCTGCGCGATTTAGAGCGGGCCATTGCCAAGCTGCCAGAAGAGCAGCGCGCGGCAATACTGCTCGTCGGCCTAGAAGGAATGCGCTACGAAGAAGTCGCCGCGGTCCTCGATGTCCCGGTCGGCACGATCCGTTCGCGGCTGTCACGCGGCCGCGGCGCGCTGCGCCGGCTGACCGGGATCGAGCCCGACGCGCCTATCAGAGCTCCCCGTGCCAATTCGAGCGCATCGCAGCGCCGGACGATGCATCGTCTCGAATTGGCCGGCCGGCCTGAAATGTCAGTCGGTCGGACCCGGCGTCCGCGGCTGGTCCCTGGTGCTCCGGTGGTAGGAGGCCAGAGATCGGCCTGAGCGACATCAGACGTATTCTGCGATCCAAGCGACTGATAATGGATAGTGCAGGAACGATCGGAAGGCCGAATTGTTAATTTGATGGCGGGCCGCCGGACGCTCGCCTAATCTTCTGCAGTCCGGCTTGGCATAGTCTCCCTGTCGCGGGTTTGCCACCCGCAGCCTCGCCGGGGTCGGCAGATCCGACGCCGGCGCTTTTTTGCCTGGCCGATTATTCGAGTTCTTTGCTCGCCAGCTCTTTTCGGGCCCGGTCACGCTCCTGAAGCTCCTTTTGACGGGCCGCTTTGCTGCGTCCGAAGCGAATTCGGTTCTCGGCCGCATGACGCTCGGCCTCCGCCCGCTCGCGACTTTTCCGATGTCGGTTGAGGTTGACGATCATCCAAGGTCTCGCGCCGCTGCCTACAGAAGCTGCCGCCCCTCCGAGCTCCCCGACATCATAAACCCCACCGAAGAGGCCAAGAGAACTTTCTTGACAACGTGTTCTAACACATTGATCAAATGGTCAAACTCTCACTTTCCAATCGCCGGCTTGCAAAGGTTCGCGCGATCCGCAAGGATCGTTCAGGCGCCTTGGGGAGCGCGTGGCGGGGGTCGTCGGCGTGAGACCCGGGCAGGTTTTCGGCGTTCGGGAGCGGCCGGACCAACGAGTGCGGTGCCCGCGACACGCGCCCAGCTAAATTGCTGGCAAATTCGGATTCGCATCGATGTTCGGAAGAATGTTGGGCTTGCTTTCAGCCGATATGGCGATCGACCTCGGCACGGCGAACACGCTCGTCTACGTCAAGGGACGAGGTATCGTGCTAAACGAGCCGTCGGTTGTGGCGATTGCCAGCGTCAAAGGCAGAAAGCAGGTCCTCGCCGTTGGCGAGGAAGCAAAGCTGATGCTTGGCCGCACGCCCGGCTATATTCAGGCAATTCGGCCGCTGCGCGACGGCGTCATCGCCGACTTCGAAGTGACCGAGGAGATGATCAAACATTTTATCCGCAAGGTTCACAATCGACGCAGCTTTGCGGCGCCGCAGATCGTTATCTGTGTGCCGTCGGGCTCGACTGCAGTCGAGCGGCGAGCGATCCAGGAATCGGCCGAGAGTGCCGGCGCCCGCCGCGTGTCGCTGATTGAGGAGCCGATGGCGGCGGCGATTGGCGCCGGCTTGCCGGTGACGGAGCCGACCGGCTCGATGGTCGTCGATGTCGGCGGCGGCACCACCGAGGTGGCGGTTCTGTCGCTCGGCGGGATCGTCTATTGCAGGTCGGTCCGGGTGGGCGGCGACAAAATGGACGAGGCGATCATTGCCTATATCAGGCGCAACCATAATCTTCTGGTCGGCGAAAGCAGCGCCGAGCGGATCAAGAAGGAGATCGGGTCCGCCTGCATGCCGGATGACGGCGAAGGCCGAATCATGAACATCAAGGGCCGCGATCTGATGAACGGGGTCCCGAAGGAGATCGTGATCAGCGAGCGACAGATCTCGGAAAGCCTGGCAGAACCAGTTGGCTCGATCGTAGAAGCGGTCAAGGTCGCGCTTGAGCACACCGCTCCGGAGCTCGCCGCTGACATTGTCGATAAGGGGATCGTGCTGACCGGTGGCGGCGCATTGCTCGGGAATCTCGATCTGGTATTGCGTCATTCAACCGGGCTACCGGTTTCGATCGCCGACGATCCGTTATCCTGTGTGGCGCTTGGCACCGGTCGAGCGCTCGAGGAGAGCAAGACGCTTAAGAGCGTATTGATCAATATGTGGTAGCGGTCGTTGGCTGGGGGGCAAGGGCAGAGGCGATGTATCCGAATGCTGCCGAGAGGCCGACCGTCATCCCAGTTGCGGCAGCCGGAGGCGGCAGCCGAGCGGATCGCGACCGCGCGTCGGCCGAGCCCGGGAGCATCCGGTGATCTGGCTGACATCCCCTCGTCGGACCGCGCTTCAACGGTTCGTCTTTCCGCTCCTGATCGTGCTCTCGGTGCTGACGATCATCCTTGGCAAGGCGGATGAGCTGGCCTTCGAAACCGCACGTGTGCGAATTTCCGATATGGCGGCACCGGCGCTCGACGCGTTCTCGCGACCGCTGGCCGCCATCGACAGCCTGGGCGATCGTGCCTCAAACATTTTGAGCGTGTACCAACGTAATGCTCGTCTCAGCGAGGAGAACGAGCAATTGCTGCACTGGCAACAGGTGGCGCTCTCCCTTGCCGCGGAGAACGCACAGCTGCGTGGCTTGCTCAAATTGACGCCTCAAGCCTCGGTCTCTTTTGTGACCGCCAGGGTCATCGCCAATTCGGGCGGCGCTTTCGTCCGCAGCCTGATGATCGACGCCGGTAGCGCGAGCGGGATTGCGCGTGGTCAGGCGGCAATCACCGGTGAGGGACTTGTCGGGCGGGTGCTGGAGGTAGGTCGACGGGCGGCGCGGGTTTTGCTCGTCACGGATCTCAACTCGCGGATCCCGGTCTTTGTCGGCGCCACGCGGCAGCGGGCTGTGTTGGCCGGGGACAACTCCGAGCGGCCGTGCTTGCGCTACGCGGAAGCGGCTACGGCAGTGAAAATCGGCGACCGAGTCGTCACCTCGGGTGAGGGCGGAGTTTTTCCGCCGGGACTGCCGATTGGGGTCGTCGCGACGGTCGACGGCGGATTACCGCGAGTTGAACCCTATGCCGATACCTCGCGGGTGGAATATCTGCGCGTCGTCGATTATGGGCTTGCCGATGGCCTGCCTGCCCCGGTGCATGCTCCCCCGCATCGCCGGCGTGCCGGCGGCGGCGAGCACCGCGGCTGAACTTCGATGGCGCTCAAAACACCTCCCGCTCCTGCCTTGCCCGGCGCCGACAACGCGATATCGCGCCTGCTGCCGATCGCAACGACAATGCTGGCGGCGCTGCTATCGATCGAGCCGATCCGCATTCCCGGTTATTCGGCGCTTTCGCCCGCCTTTATGCTGATGGCAGCATATCATTGGACCATCTACCGCCCGGACTTGTTGCCGCCTCTGTCGTTGTTCCTGATCGGCATCGTATACGATTTGTTGGCAGACGCGCCGATAGGGGTGACTTCCTTGTTGCTGCTCGGAGCCCGCGCCGTTCTGCTGCGCCATCGACGGCATTTTTTAAACCGCCCGTTCCCGTTTGTATGGGCCGGATTTGCGATCTTGACGGGCGGCGCGATGCTGTTCTCCTGGTTGGTGCACTGCCTGCTCGCCGGGGTTCTGCTCGAATTTCGCAGCACTACTTTTCGAGCGGTGCTGACTACCTCCGTGTTCCCACTCTTCAGTTTTTTGCTCGGCCGCACCCAGCGCGCGCTGATGGGTGCGGGTTGACTGCGACACCCCGCCAGCTCACCAGGTCGGATCGGCGATGCAACAAGAAACCCAGCGTCGGAAGCTGCTCGGTCGGCGGGCGGCCATTCTCGGCCTGGGCCAAGCGGCGCTCGTCGCCGGCCTCGCCGGGCGCATGTACCAGCTGCAGATTTCGGATTCTGCCGGCTACAAGGTGCTGGCTGACGAAAACCGCATCAGTTTGCGGCTTCTGGTGCCGCCACGCGGCCGCATTCTCGACCGCTTCGGGGTGGATCTCGCCGGCAACCGGCAAAATTATCATCTCGTTGTCGTTGCCGAACAGGCTGGCGATGTTTCCCGGACACTCGACGCGCTCGGCCAGCTGATCTTCCTTGATGACGATACCCGTAGCCGGGTGCTGCGGGAGGTCCGGCGCAAGCATTCCTTTGTCCCCGTCGTCGTTCGCGACAATCTGAGCTGGGAGGAGATGGCACGCGTCGAGGTTGCCATCCCAGAGCTGCCGGGTGTCTCGATCGAACAGGGTTTGACCCGAAATTACCCGTTCGGTGAGACCGTTGCGCACGTCATCGGCTATGTCGGGGCGGTTTCAGAGCAGGAGTTGAGCAAAGACCCGCTGCTGGAGCTGCCTGATTTCCGCATCGGCAAAAGCGGCGTAGAGAAATCCCGCGACTTGGAGCTTCGCGGCAGCGCCGGAAATCGTCGGGTCGAGGTCAATGCTCTCGGGCGGGTTGTGCGCGAGCTGGTCCGCACCGAGCCGACACCGGGGCGCGATGTCGTCAGCGCGCTCGACATGACGATGCAGGATTTCGTGACGCGCCGCTGCAGCGCTGAGGCGAGCATTGCCTGTGTTGCTCTCGACGCGGTGACGGGAGAAGTGATTGCCCTCGTCTCAAGCCCGAGCTTCGACCCGGCGGCCTTCTCCAATCGGCTGAGCCGGGAGATGTGGCAGCAGCTCGCAACCGACCCGCGCAAACCTCTGTCAAACAAAGTAATAAGCGGTGTTTATCCGCCGGGCTCAACATTCAAGCCGGTAGTGGCTCTTGCCGCGCTCGAAGCCGGCGTGTTGACACCGCAAACAACATTCTTCTGTCCTGGTTCCTACACGCTCGGCAATGCCACCTTTCATTGTTGGAAGCATGGCGGCCATGGCAGCTTGCGGGTGCGGGATGCGATCAAAGAATCTTGCGACGTCTTTTTCTACAACACCGCTCTCCGGCTTGGGATCGACCGGCTCGCGGCTACTGCGCGACGGTTCGGATACGGCGCGGTCCTCGGTCTCGACATCCCCGGCGAGAGGCCAGGACTGATCCCGACACGAGCATGGAAGCTGGCGACGACCGGGACAGCCTGGCAGCACGGCGAAACCCTGATCGCCGGGATTGGCCAAGGCTCGGTGCTCGCCACCCCGTTGCAGATCGCAGTCATGGCCGCGCGCTTGGTGACCGGCATGGCCGTCGTGCCGAGGCTGGTGCGCGACAGCGGTGTCATGCCCGCCGGCGGCGATGCGGGCCCCCCCGACTTTGCTCCGCTTGGCCTCGACCCCGCCATGCGCGCGTTGGTCATCGACGGGATGAACGCCGTCGTCAACGAACGCGGCGGCACCGCCTATGCTGCGCGCATTGCCCAGCCTGGGATGGCCATGGGCGGCAAGTCCGGCACCTCGCAAGTGCGCCGGATCAGCGAGGCGGAGCGCGAGCACGGGCTGCGCAAAATCAGCCAGATCCCGTGGAAGGAGCGCGATCACGCGCTGTTTGTCGCTTTTGCGCCAGTCGAGGCGCCACGATATGTGTGCGCGACCTTGGTCGAGCACGGCGGGTTTGGCTCGGAGGTGGCCGGCCCGATCGTGCGCGACGTCCTGCTCGAAATTCAGCGCCGCGATCCAGGCCGACGGGCCCCGAGCGCCAAGCCGGTGGCGGCGTTCGCCGCGCCTGCCGTGCCTTCGCGCAGCCTCGGTGGCTGAGCTTGGCCAACCTGTCGCCCGAAATCGGACGGAGCGAGCCGACGCTCGGAGAGAAGGCCCTCAGCATTAGCTGGGGATTGGTGATCCTGATTTGTCTTGTCGTAGGGCTCGGCATTGGTGTACTGTATTCAGCGGCCGATGGTAATATGGAACCTTGGGCTGCCAAGCAGACGATTCGGTTCGCGATTGCCCTGGTACCAATGCTCGCCGTCGCGTTGCTCAACATTCGTTATTGGCTGAGGGCGTCTTATTGGATCTATACGACGGCGCTTGTGCTGGTAGTCGCAGTCGATTTACGCGGCTTCGTCGGCATGGGGGCACAGCGCTGGATCGATCTCGGGATCATCCAGCTGCAGCCGTCCGAGCTGATGAATGTGGCTCTGATAATGGCCCTCGCTCGCTATTTTCATGGCCTCGCCAACGAGGATGTCAACAGAATCAGATACCTGATCGCGCCCGGGCTAATGGTGCTGGTTCCGGCGGCGCTGATTCTAAAGCAGCCCGATCTCGGCACCGCCATCGTGCTATTGTTGTGCAGCGCGGTGCTGTTCTTTCTCGGCGGGGTTCGGCTACGGCTGTTTATGCTGATCGCTGTGGCGGCAGGCGGAACGATACCGCTCGCTTGGCACTTTCTTCGCGATTATCAAAGGAACCGCATCTATACCTTTCTCGATCCCGACAGCGACCCGCTCGGTGCCGGCTATCACATCCTGCAATCCAAAATCGCGCTGGGTTCCGGCGGTTTGTTCGGCAAAGGATTTTTGCTTGGCACACAAAGTCACCTGAATTTTTTACCGGAGAAGCAGACCGACTTCATATTCACTACCTTGGCGGAAGAGTTTGGATTTGCTGGCGGGATCGTGCTGCTCGCGCTCTACTCGTTGATTATAGCCTACTGTTTTGCTATAGCGCTTCGGAGCGCCAATCATTTCGGGCGGCTGTTGGGTCTCGGGATTGCAACTAATTTTTTTCTTTACGTCTTTATCAATACGGCGATGGTGATGGGCATAATCCCGGTCGTCGGCGTGCCGCTGCCCCTGATCTCGTACGGCGGCACGGCCATGCTTACAGCGATGTTCGGCTTTGGCCTGCTGCTCAACATCTGCGTGCACCGGGAGGTGCGTTTGAACCGCAGCGGCGAAAGTCAGCCTGGCTAGCCGATATTTTCGTCGCATCGTCGTCGATCGCTGCCTAGAATCGCGGTGCCCGGGCTGGTAGCGGCAACGCGGAGGGAGAAATCGATGGCAGAGAAAGACCCGGCGGAGAGCGGACAGCGGCTGCATGTGACGACCCTGCTCGTGGCGTCGCGGCGGGCCCTCGACAACGCGCTCGCCGAGCTCGGCTTTGCCGAGGACGATGACCGGGTCGTCGAGCACGATGGCCGTCTCGCCTTTCTGACCTGCTCGCACGAAGAGGACAGCGACGATCTGTTTGCGCTGATAACGGAGCTTTCGGCGCGCGGCGAAAGCTGGGAATTGCAGTCTCGCATCGACACCGAGCCCGGCCGCGCGATCTACCAGTCCTTGGCGCGGTATCGCCCGGTCGAGGCGATCGACGCAGCGGTCGAGGAGGAGCAGGAGGCGCAAACACCCGAAACTCCGGTTTACGATGTCGAGACCGCAGACGGATTGCAGGCGTTGAAGCGGATCTTGAAGCGGATCGAGCCGGCTGACGCGTTCGCCACGATTCGGCCCGGCCGCGACGGTCGCGCTACCGCGCGAGTGCTGCGCCGCGGCTCTCGACGGTTGCTGGCGGCAGCGATAGCGGCCGACGAAGCGACCCTGCGCGGGGTAATTCGAGAAATCCTACCCAATGTCATGCTCGATGTGGCGATGAAGCCGCCCGGATAGCGCCGGAGCGTGCGCTGCCGACCCTGACCGAATACTTTCGCGATCGGCGGGTGCGGGTCGCCGTGACCGGTCTTGCGCAATCGGGAAAAACCACATTCACCACCAGCCTGATTCACAATCTGCTCGCGATCGTGGCACGGCCTGCCCGTCTGCCTTTTTTTCGCGCCGCCGCGGAGGCACGCGTCATCGCGGCCCGGCTGCAACCGGTCGCAACCGATCCCATCCCGGATTTTCCGTTTCGGAAGACGCTCGCCGCGCTCGCGGCCGATCCGCCGAAGTGGCCTGCGAGCACGCAGGATTTGCGCCATGCCCGGCTGGCGTTGCGCTTTCTGCCGACCGGTCCTTTTGGCAGCGAGAGCATAATCGGCTGGCTCGTTGGAGGCCGCGCCGAGCTCGACCTGGAAATCCTCGATTATCCGGGGGAGTGGCTGCTCGACCTTCCGCTGATGCGGCAAAGCTATCGCGACTGGTCGCGCGCCACCCTGGCTTTGGCCAAAAGTGGTGTTCGCGTTCCCCTCGCCGGGGATTGGCTCGATTTTCTCGGCCGTCATCGCTCAGATGCGCCCGGCGACAGCGAAACTGCGGGCCGCGCGCACGCTCTTTACCGCGATTTTCTCGTAGCTTGCCGTTCACAGCAGCAGCTGAGCCTGCTGCAGCCCGGGCGGGTCATAAACCCTGGAAATATTGCCGATCCGTCGCTGCTGCGTTTCTGCCCGCTGCCGGATGCAGCCAACGGCGTTCTGCCGCCGGGCAGCCTCGGCGCATTGATGGAGGCGCGCTTCGAGACCTACAAGCGGGTGGTCGTCGAGCCGTTCTTTACCGCGCTCGCTCGCGATGTCGATCGCCAGATCGTCCTTGTCGATGTGTTGCGCGCGCTCAACGCTGGAGAAGCGGCTTTTGCCGATCAGCGTTTGGCCCTCGAGGCCATCCTTGGGGCGTTTCGGTTCGGCCGCGGCGGGCTGCTCCAACGGCTGTTCGCGGCGCGCATCGACCGGGTGCTCTTTGCCGCCACGAAAGCCGACCATGTGCCGGCCGTGCAGCGCGATCACCTCGAGACGTTGATGGCGAATCTCGTCGAGGCGCCCACGCTGCGCGCCCACCGGGCGAATGCCCGCGTCGCGGCGACCGCGCTCGCCTCGATCCGCTGCACCGAGGACAGCACCGACACAATCGACGGGCATAAGCTCGACGTTGTCGTCGGTCTGCCTGTGGGCGGCGATCGGAGGATCCGGTTTTTTCCCGGAGTGGTGCCGGTAACGCCGCCGTCAGCGGGGTTCTGGGGTGAGCGTTTCACCGAATTTCCGGTGTTCCAGCCGCCGAGAATCGATACGGCGGCAGGTAACGGCATTCCCCATATCAATCTCGACAAGGCACTCGATTTTCTGCTGGAGGATGTGCTCGCGTGACCATCGAAACCGGGACAAGGCCGCAGCGTCTTGGACCGCGCATCGTGCGGACCGAAGAAACGGGCCGGCTCGATCTCACCCCCGAGCCGCCTTTCGAGCCCGGGTTCGCACCGCTTCCCAGGCTCCGCTCCCGCTCCCCCGCCCTGATCGCGATTTCTGGGCTGATTATTCTCGGTCTCGGCGTGACCGTGCTCGACCTCGCCGGCTTTATCGGCGGCGCGTTTCAACGGAGCACCGGCCTCGGTGTCGCCGCCGCCGCGGCGGTCGGCGCCGGAGCAGGCGGCACGCTCTATTGGTTCTGGTGCGAGCTGCGCGGGCTTTTGCGCCTGCGCTCGGCGGAGCGCCTGCGCCGGCTGATCCCGTCGGCGCTCGCCGGCGAGCTGAAGCGCGAGCTCGACCGGGCGGCGGCGATCCTCGCCCGCGATCCGCTGCTCGGCGACGCCGTCGCGCAGTATCGCGGCGTCCTCGAACCGCACCACACGGGCGGCGATGCGCTCGAGCTTTTTTCCCGTTTCGTGCTGGTTCCAGCCGATCGCTTGAGCCAAGCCGCGGTCCGCCGCGCTGCCGCCCAGGCATTCGCGATCAATGCCGTCAGCCCGACAGTGCTGACCGACACTCTGTTCTTTGCCGCGCGGGCGATGCGGCTGATTCGCGAGATCGCCGAGATTTATGGCCAGCGACCCGGCCTCGCCGGGACCGTCCACCTGTTGCGGCGGCTCGTCGGTGGCGCCGGGCTGGTCGGAGCGGTCGATGTCGTCGGCGGGGTGCTGGTCCAGCAATTGGGCGGCGCCGTGCTCGAACGGCTCAGCGCCAACGCCGCCGAAAGCGCCTATGCCGCGCAAAAGATGGCGCGGCTCGGCATCGTTGCGATGGCGTTATGCCGACCGGTCGGCTTTCGCCCCGGCGAGGTGCCCTCGCTCGCCGGCATCGTTGCCGGCCTCATCCGCTCCCGCGGTGAAGCAATACGAGGAAGCTGAACGGGGCCGCGAGATCGTGTAGTTTCCCGATCTCGGCACGGCCTTTGTCGCAATCGTCGCTCGAGCCTCAAAACCGGGAGGAAGGATATGCTGTCGCGTCGCTCCATCATCATCGGCTTGTCGAGCACCGCCCTCGCCAGCACCCTGGCGGTGCGGCCGCGCGCGGCATTCGCCGCCGACAAGTCGATCAAAATCGGCATCAACCTGCCATTCACCGGGGCGGATGCGCATGATGCCGAGCTGATCAAAGACGGCGCCATGCTGGCGCTCGACGAGGCCGATGCAGCAGGCGGCGTCGCCGGCTACAAGATCGATGTCTTGCAGCTCGATGACGGGACCGCTACCGCCGGGCAATACGATCCGGCCCAGGCCGCCACCAACGCCCGCAAGATGGTGTCCGACAATTCGGTAGTCGCCGCGATCGGCCCGCAGATGAGCGGCTCGGGCAAGGCGATGTCGCCGATCCTGAGCCAAGGCGGGCTCGCCACGATCACGCCGAGCTCGACCAACCCCGACATCACCGACCCCAAATTCGCGGGACAGTACCGGCCCAAGGGCAAGGCGATCTATTTCCGCACGGTCACGACCGATGCGTTCCAGGGGCCGAACATGGCGAATTATTTCGCCGACACGCTCAAGGTCAAATCGGTCTATGTGCTCGACGACAGCGGGGCTTACGGCGTTGGAATCGCCGACACTTTTCAGGCACAAGCTAAGAAGCGCGGGATCAAGGTGCTCGGTCGCGACCAGCTCAACCCCAAAGAAGCTGATTACACGACAACCTTGACCAAGATGAAATCGCTCAGTCCCGACGCCCTATATTACGGCGGTGTCGCCCAAGCCGGGGTCAAGGTGGTCAAGCAATCGTATGACATCCTTCCCAACATCATTAAGGGGGGCGGTGACGGCGTATATGGCGCCGAAATCCTGAAGGGTGCGGGTTTCCCTGCGGCCGCCGGCTGGTACGCGACGATCGCCGCGCCGAATGTGCTCGAAAATCCAGACGCCGCCGCCTGGATCGAACGTTTCAGCAAGAAATACGGCAAGCAGCCCGACAACTACTCGATTACCGCTTATGACGCCGCGCTCGTCATCCTCGATGCCGTCAAACGGGTCGCCGCGTCCGGCAAGGACGTGACCCGTGACGCGGTGCGCGACGCGATCCAGCAGTCGCATGTCAAGACATTGCAGGGCGAGGTCGCCTTCGACGCCAACGGCGACATCGAGAACCGGATAGTCAGCGTTTTCCAAATTACCCGCAACGACAAGTACCCGCTCGACGACGTCCTCCACCAGTACAAGTATGCCGGGGTGGCTCCGGCGAGCTCGTAACCGGCCGGCCCGGTCATGTCCGACTATGGTGTGCTGCTGCAGCAGGTCATAAACGGGTTGAGCCTCGGCGCCATGTACGCGCTCCTGGCGCTCGGCTTTACCCTCGTTTACGGCATCCTCGAGCTGATCAATTTTGCCCATTTCAACGTGTTCATGGTCAGCTCGTTTGTCGGCATGTGGGCTTTGCAATTGCTCGGGCTTTCCGGCCAAGACCGTGTCCTGACGGGATTTGCGCTGGCCGGCGCGCTCGGTTTCGCGTTCGCCGTGACGATGCTGTCCGCAGGCGTTTTAGGGGTCGCGATCGAGCGCCTGTCGTTGCGCCCGTTGCGGGGCGTGCGCGGGACCGCAGCGATGATCACGACGATCGGCGTCTCCTACATTCTGTTCAATGTAATCCTGTTGACTGTCGGTGCCGGCTCGGAGAACTACCCCAACCCGCTGCCGGTCGTGCGCTGGCGGGTCGGCGAGGCGACCGTGGAGCTGAAGCAGCTGCTGATCTGGGCGATCGCGGTCGTTTTGATGGTGGCGCTGCACCTTTTTGTCAGTCGCACGCGCCTGGGCAAAGCGATGCGCGCGACCGCGCAGGATGCCGAAGCAGCGCAGATGATGGGGGTCGAGGTCGACCGCGTTATCGTCACCGCGTTTTTTCTCGGTTCGGCGCTTGCCGGAGCGGCGGCGCTGATCTTCGGCCTCTATTACAACTATACGAGCTTCATCATCGGCTATTCGGCCGGGCTGCGCGCATTCACCGCCGCGGTGCTGGGCGGCATCGGCAGCATTCCGGGCGCGATGCTCGGCGGTGTCCTGATCGGATTGATCGAGACTTTGGGCGGCCAGCTGATCGCGGTGCGCTGGACCGATGTGATCATCTTTTCGATATTGGTCCTCGTCCTCGTCTTTGTCCCGGCCGGCCTCCTCGGCCGCGCGACCCCGACCAAGTCTTGAGATGGTTGATCTCGGCGAGCCTAAATCCAGGGCCGTCGCCTTCCGATTGGCCGGCCCTTTGGCGCGCATCGATCCGTCGACACGGGCCCGCCTCGGCGTTTTTTGCATCTTGGCTGCTGCGCTCCTGTTTCCGCTCTTGCATCGGAACGACGCCGACATCAATTCGGGGGCGAACGCGCTCGCCTATGCCGCGCTCGCGCTCGGCCTCAACATCGTTGTCGGCTTTGCCGGTCTCTTGGACCTCGGCTACGCTGCATTCTTCGCAATCGGCGCCTACACCTACGGCGTGGCCAGCTCCTGGCAGCTGCAGCCGGAATGGACGAGCTTTTGGGAGCCGTTTCAGTGGCTCGACCTCGTCTCCCGCGCCCAGGGCACCACCGGCAGCGGGTATGTCGTCCATTTCCAGGTGTCGTTCTGGCTGATGCTGCCGGCGGCGGCGGCGGTCGCCGCCTTTTTCGGCGTCCTGTTCGGCGCCCCAACTCTGCGCCTCAAGGGCGATTACCTGGCGATCGTGACCCTGGGGTTTGGCGAGATTGTCCCGATTGTCGCCCGCAACATCCCGACGGTGACGAATGGGGCGATGGGGCTAAACGGCGTCGCCGCGCCGCAGCTCTTCGGCTTCAATTTCGGCGTCAACGCGACACCCTATTACTACGTCGCGGTCGCCTTGGTCGCGCTCTTGATGGCGATCAGCCAGCGGCTCAAAATCTCGCGGGTCGGTCGCGCGTGGATGGCGATCCGCGACGACGAAATCGCCGCCGGCGCGATCGGCGTCGACCGCGTGCGCTACAAGCTCCTCGCCTTTGCCATCGGTGCGGCTTTTGCCGGCGCAACCGGCACCTTCTATGTCGCCAAGCTGCAGACCGCCACGCCGGAAATGTTTATGTTCCCGGTTTCGGTCATGATCCTGGTCATGGTCGTCTTCGGCGGCGTCGGCAACGTTTGGGGCGTCGTCGTCGGCGCAGTGCTGCTGCAGCTCCTGCAATCGTGGTTCCTCGAAGACTTGTCGCAGTGGCTGCACGCGCTGGGCCGTCTGGTTTCGGTCGAGTGGCTGCAGCATGTCGAGCTGGCCTCTTCGATCGAGCTGATCTTCGGCGTGATCCTGGTGGTGATGATGCTCTACCGCCGGCAAGGGCTGATCCCGGCGTCGCGGCCGACCGCGGCGCTGAGCCTCGAAGAGCAAACCGCCCACATCGTCCGCGGCGGCTTCGACACCCTGTCGGGCATCGCCGCGACCGATCGGGAAACGGGCCGGCCGCTGCTTGAAGTCAGCGGTCTGACGGTTCGCTTTGGCGGCCTCGTCGCGCTCGGCTCGGTCGATATGACGGTCCTCGCCGGGAGCGTCGTCGCCGTCATCGGGCCCAACGGCTCCGGCAAGACGACCTTGTTCAACACGATCACGGGCCTGCTGGCGCCCGACAGCGGCAGCATCAGGTTTGCCGGCGAAGGGATCGCCCGCAAAGGACCGCATGTGGTGCTCGAACGCGGCATTGCCCGCACCTTCCAGAACATCCGGCTCTTTCCGAACCTGACCGTGCTTGAAAACGTCTTGGTCGGCATGCATGCGCAACTCGGCACCGGCCCGTTGGGCGCGCTGTTGCGGCTGCCGCGCACCCGCCGCGAGGAAGCCCAGGCGCATCAGCGCGCGCTCGAAATCCTGGCGCTGTTCGGCAACCGGCTGTTGCCGCGCGCCGGGCACCTGACCTCGAGCCTTTCCTACGCCAACCGCCGCCGCACCGAAATCGCCCGCGCCTTGGCCTCGCAGCCAAAGCTTCTGCTGCTTGACGAGCCGACCGCCGGGATGAACCCCGCCGAAACCTTGGAGCTTGCGGAGCAAATCGGGAGCCTGCACCGCGCCGGGATGACGATCGTGCTGATCGAGCACAAGCTCGACGTCGTCGTCAATCTGGCGGACAAGGTCATCGTGCTCGACCATGGCGAAAAGATCGCGGAAGGCCCGCCCTCCCTCGTGCGGCGCGACGAAGCGGTGATCCGGGCCTATCTCGGCCGGAGCGCCGCCTTTGCCTGACGCCGCGTTGCTCGAATTCCGGGCGGTTGACACCTATTACGGCGATTTGCACGTGCTGAAATCGGTCGATTACCGGATCGAAGAGGGCGAGATCGTCTGCCTTCTGGGCGGCAACGCCTCGGGTAAATCGACGACGATGAAGGCGATCATGGGAACGGTCGTGCCGACCCGCGGCGATATTCTCTATCGCGGGCAGTCGCTCAACGGCGTCGGCACCGCCGAGCGGGTGCGGCGCGGCATTGCCCCGGTGCTCGAGGCGCGGCGCCTCTTCCCGCGGATGAGCGTCTACGAGAACCTGGAAATGGGCGCCTATACCCGCCGCCGCGGCGCGGAATTCGACCAGGATCTGGCGCGCGTTCTGGCTCTCTTTCCGCGGGTCGAGGAGCGGCTGCGCCAGACCGCCGGGACGCTTTCCGGCGGCGAGCAGCAGATGGTCGCGATCGGACGGGCGCTGATGGCGCGGCCCAGGCTCCTGTGCATGGACGAGCCGTCGATGGGCCTTTCACCCGCCTATGTCGAGCAGGTCTTCGACATCGTCCGCGAGATCAATCGGCAGGGCACCACGATTTTCATGGTCGAGCAGAACGCCAATATGGCGCTGACCATCGCCGGCCGCGCCTATGTCCTGCAAACCGGCCAGGTGGTGCTGAGCGGCCCGGCCGCGGAATTGCGCGAAACCGAGCTGATCCGCCGTGCCTATCTCGGGGAGATCAGCGCTGCGGACATTACGGCGGAGAGTTGATATCTCGGTGTGGTGACGGGCTCACCTGCTCACCAGATTGGAGACGGTTCATGAGCGAGGCGAAGCAGGCGATTATCGAGCACCTGGGTGCCCAGCATCAGGCGATGGTGGCGCTGTTGGCCGAGCTCGTCGGCATCAATTCCGGCAGCTACAACAAGTCTGGGGTAGACGCTGTCCAGGAGCGGCTGCGGGCTTGGCTCGAAGCATCGGGCATCGCTTGCGAGGTCTTCCCAAACCCGACCTTTGGCAATTGCTTCGCGGCACGGCTGCCGGGCGGCGATGGTGGCCGCCCAATCGTGCTGATGGGCCATTGCGACACTGTTTTCCCCGATGGCACCGTTGCGCAGCGCCCGTTTCGCATCGACGGCGATCGGGCGACCGGTCCCGGCGTGTGCGATATGAAGGCGGGGCTGGTCATGAACACCTTTGTGCTCGCCGCGCTGCGGCGGTTCGATGTCCCCTGCCCTCTCACCGGTCTTTACACCGCGGACGAGGAGATCGCGTCGCCGTCGTCCCGCCCCATGATCGAGGCCGAGGCAAGAAATGCACGCGCCGTGTTCAATGCTGAACCGGGCCGACCCTCCGGCAATCTTGTCACCCGGCGAAAGGGTGCTGCGTTCATCGAATTGGAGGTGATCGGGCGCGCCGCCCATTCGGGTGCGGCCCATGCCCAGGGGGTGAGCGCCATCGAAGCAATGGCGCGCAAGATCCAGCGCCTGCACCGGCTGACCGATTATGATCTCGGCACCACGGTCAATGTCGGGCTTATGCGGGGCGGGCAGTCGGTCAACACAGTGGCGCCGCGCGCCACCGCCGCAATCGATGTGCGCTTTCCGACGCTCAACATCATGGAAAAGATTCTCGGCGATGTGCGCGAGATTTGCACTTGCTGCGAACTGCCGGGGAGCGAGAGCCGTATCCTGAGCGAAGGCAAGTTTCTGCCCTTGGAGCAGGACGAGGCTGGCCGTGAGCTCCTCGATCTTTACGCGCGTTCGGCCAAAGGGCTCGGGTTCGAGGTTGGCGGCGAAGCGACGGGCGGCTCGGCCGACAGCGGCTTTACCGCAGCGCTCGGCACGCCGACCCTATGCGCAACCGGCCCCATCGGCGGCAACGCCCATACCGACGACGAATGGTGCCGGATCGACACGATGGTGCCGCGTGCTCAAGCGCTCGCGCTGACGATACTGGAGCTGGCGTCAGCTTGACGCCGGCTCGGCGCGGCCGGCGCCTGCTGCGCCAAACACGCGGCGAAAGATCGTGTCTACATGTTTGAAATGATAGGCAGGGTCGAATTGCGCCTCGATCGCCTTCGCGTCGAGAAAGCAAGAAATTTCAGGGTCGCGCTGCAATAAGTCGCTGAAACGCCCGGCGCCGTGCCACGCAGCGAGCGCGTGGCGCTGGACGGCGACATAGGCCTCTTCGCGGCTCATGCCGGCTTGGGTCAGGGCAAGCAAGATGCGCTGAGAATCGACAAGCCCGCCCAATGATTCGAGGTTCTCTCGCATCCGTTGCGGGTATACGACCAGCCGATCGACAAGCCCGCTCAGCCGGGCGAGCGCGAAATCGAGGGCGATCGTCGCGTCGGGCGCGATGACCCGTTCGACCGAGGAATGCGCGATATCGCGCTCGTGCCACAACGCCACATTTTCAAGCGCCGGGACCACCATCGAGCGGATCAGCCGGGCGAGACCGGTCAGGTTTTCGGACAAGACCGGGTTGCGCTTGTGCGGCATTGCCGAGGAGCCTTTTTGGCCCGGCGAAAAATATTCTTCGGCCTCGCGGACCTCGGTGCGCTGCAAATGGCGAATCTCGGTAGCGAGGCGCTCGATGCCGGCGGCGATCAGCGCCAAGGCCATGAAATACTGGGCGTGCCGGTCGCGTGGAATTACCTGGGTCGAGATCGGCTCCGGTTCGAGGCCGAGCTGTTTGGCGACATGGGCTTCGACCGCCGGGTCGATATTGGCAAAGGTGCCAACCGCGCCCGAGATTGCGCAGGTAGCAATTTCCTTGCGCGCGGCAAGAAGCCGATCGCGGCCGCGGGCGAATTCTGCATAGTGCCCGGCGAGCTTCAGACCAAAGGTCGTCGGCTCGGCGTGGATGCCGTGGCTGCGCCCGACCGTCGGCGTGTATCTGTGCTCGAAAGCGCGCCGCTCGAGCGCCGTCAGCAACCCATCGAGATCCTCCAGCAACAGGTCCGCAGCTTCTTTCAGCTGAACCGCGAGCGCGGTGTCGAGCACGTCGCTCGACGTCATCCCCTGATGGACAAAGCGCGCCTCGGGGCCGACATGCTCGGCGAGATTGGTCAGAAAGGCGATCACGTCGTGATGCGTGTCGCGCTCGATCTCGTCGATACGCGCGATGTCGAAGGCGCCGCGTTCCCGTACGGCCTGCGCGGCACTCTCGGGGATGACGCCGAGCGCCGCCTGCGCATCGCAAGCATGGGCCTCGATCTCGAGCCAGATGCGGAACCGGTTTTCGGGCGCCCAGATCTGGGCCATCCGAGGGCGGCTGTAGCGAGAGATCATGCGACGATCATAGCCGAGCCGGCCTAGCGTAGCGAGCGAGCGGTTGTGGGTTCACCGCCAGCGGTAGGGGAAACTTTCGTCCCGCCGGGTTGTTCGCGAGACGATGCTTGGGCAAGGAGGATCTCATGCCGGCGCAGCTCGTGATCGGCTTGTTTTATTCGAGCGGTATCGCCCTCGACGCCTATCACCGGCTGCGAACGGAAGGGGTACCGGCCAGCAGGCTTCTGCATCGGGTGCTCAAGGCGACCGGCACACCCCCGCCTAATGTCGAAACCGAGCTCGAAGCACTCGATGTCGATCCGCTCATATGGGGCGATGTGCGCCAAACCTTCGCTCCATTGATTCATAATGGCGAGACGGCTGTCTTTGTCGATGTCGGCGACGATCGCGAAGCAGAGTTCGCCGCCGAGGTCTTGCAACTCTACGACCCGATCATGATCGAAACGGTAACGAGCGGTCGACAACCCCGGGCTGCTTTATAATCGATTGTCGAGAATCAGCGAACTGCATGATATGCCGGGCCAGCGCCCGCGAAGTCGTCGGCGGCAATAGCGTCGAGGAGGATCGCGCGGCCCCACCGGCAGCGCGCGCGCTCGAATTGGACAGGCGCGGTGCGTTGGACCACGAATCATCGGCCTGCACTAAGCATGTGGTCCGTCACCGCGCCCGTCGCACCGCTCGCCGGGCAACGCCCGCAGCGCGCGCGACCGAGCCGCTGCCCGACCGGAGCCTTATCCCGGTTGCTGCTGGTCTTTCGGCAACAGCTCCTGGCGGTAGGTCGGGCGCAGGATGTCGAGGCGCATCGGCACCGGGGTGCCGAGCCACAGCGCGTTCTTGCTGTGGTCGTCGTACGAGCTTTCGGTCAGCGGGTGAACCAGCACGTCGAGCCCTTCCCGGTTCAGCATCAGCCAAGGCACGACGTTCTGGAATTCTTCGTTCATGAAGATCACGTTGAACTGCGAGATCGGATGGGGACCGCGCGGCTCGTCGCTAAAACCGCCGGGCTCGACGGCGAATTTGCCGATGATCGTCTCGCGCAGCTGTGTCGCGAGCGGCTTGGTGGCGGCGTCGTAATAAACGTGCGCGTGATAGCCTTTGACTTCGCTCATTGTGGCGCTCCCTTCATCAATTCTGCCAAATTGTCGCAGAGTGCGTGCCGACGCGCAACCTGGGACCGGCATTTGACGGCCGCGGCGCCGTGTTCTACGGTCGGGTCCATTCGACGATCAACCTTCGCGCGGAGGGCAAGATGGACGGCATGGCAGCGGCGGACCTGAACAGCATCGTGGCGCCGCTCAACTTTCTCGCGCCGATGGCGGAAAGGCCCGTCGCTTACAATTACGAGCCGCCGCCGGGAACGCCGCAGCGCACCGGGCGCAACATCGAGCACCAGGTCAGGATTAGCGACGCACGGCCGATGATCGACCGTTTGTCGCTCGACAAGGAAGGATTTGCGCTGCTCCGCCACCAGACGGCGGTGTCGAATTTCTACGACGAAGCGCAGATCCGAGAGATCTACTATCCGGAATGCGAGCGGGTCATGAAAGCAGCGACCGGCGCCGCGCGCGTCGTCGCCTTCGACCATATCGTGCGCAACAAGGCGATGTCGGAAAAGGACAAGACGATCAAGATTCCGGCGAAGCGCGTGCACAATGATTACACCGCCTGGTCGTCACCGCAGCGGGTGCGCGACCTGATGGGCAACGAGGCCGAGGAATTGCTGAAGCACCGCTTTGCCATCAACAATCTGTGGCGGCCGATCCGCGGCCCGGTGCTCGAATCGCCGCTGACCTTGTGCGACGCCGAGAGCCTCGAAGAAGAAAACCTGATCGGCAGCGATCTCAAATATCCGGACCGCACCGGCGAGACCTATTCGATCACCTACAACCCGAACCAGCGCTATTACTATTTTCCGCGGATGCAGGCTGACGAGGCGGTGCTGATCCGCTGCTTCAATTCGGCGAGGGCCGGCGCGCACCGGTTTTCCGCGCATACCGGCTTCGACGACCCGACCTCGCCGCTCGACGCGCCGCCGCGCGAGAGCCTGGAGGTGCGCATGCTGGTGTTCTTCCCGCCCGGCGCCTGACCGGGCGGTCATTTCTTGCGTCTCCTCGGTCCGCTCCGGGGGGACGCAACCCTATCGCTTGATGTCGCTGATCGACAGGCTGGCCACGACATAGCGCCGGAGCGCTAAGAGCAGCAGCACGGGCGGCAAAACGTAGACGATCGCAGCCGCCATCATCGCATTCCATGGTGCGTCGGTGTCCTCGAACAACTGCCCCTGCGTCACCGACAGGGTCATGTTGTCCACCGACAACAGCACCGACTGGTACAAATAGTCGTTCCAGGAGAGCAGCAGCGCGAAAATCGCCGCGACCGACAGCGCCGGCGTCATCAACGGCAGAAATATCCGCCAGTAGAGGTGAATGGGAGAGGCGCCATCGACCCGCGCCGCATCGTCCAGCTCAAACGGGATCAGGCTCCCGTAGAGCTGCATGATCAGGATGGCAAAGGGGGTGGCGAACGCCACCTGCGCCGTGATGACCGCCCAATGGCTGCCCAAAAGCCCGTAAGTGTGCATGATCCGATAGTATGGGACGATCAGAAAGGACGACGGGATCGCGTAGGTCAGGATCGCGGCATTGGTAAGCAACTGACCTTTGCTCAGCCGCATCCGGCTGACGGCGAAGCTCGCCAGCGATCCGATCAATACGCTCAACACCATCGTCGCCACACCGATGTAAAGGCTGTTGGCGTAGAGATGCCAGAAATTCTCGAGATAGCGGGCTTCCTGCATGACCGCCGAGCGGAAGCCTTCGAGCGACGGGTCGGGGGGCCAGATATTGCCGTCGAACTCGACCTCGCCCTCTTCCGGGTCAAGCGCAATCGACAGCAGGTTGTAGACCGGCGCCAGCGACCAGATCAGCAGGACCGCGCACAGCACCACCGAGCCCGCCTCGATCAGAGCCCGGCGCAGCCGGGCGCGCCGGCGCGCCCACCGGGCAAAACGCGGGGCGATACTCATGCCGCGACCTCGGCGGTTTGCAAGCGGCGCATCAGGATGATCGCGATCGGGATCAGCACCGGCAGGGCCGACATCACCACGGCGACGCCGAGCGCCGGCTGGCCGCCGTCGAAGGCGTAATCAAAGCCCAGCGTCGCCAGCACTTGCGAGGCATCTGCCGGCCCTCTCTGCGAGACCAGATAGACGGTGACGAAGTCGCCGAGGGTCCAGAGCGTCGAGAGCAACGTGCAGACGAGGTAGAGGTTCGCCAGCAGGGGGAAGGTGACATGGACAAAGCGGCGGGGGCCGGTTGCCCCATCGACCTCGGCGGCGTCATAGATGTTGCGGGCTATCGTCAGGCGTCCGGCGATGAAGATTATGGTCCAGAACGGCATCCATTTCCAAATGTAGGCGACGATGTCGGACCCGAGCGCCAGCCAGCGGCTGGTCAGCCAGTTGGGGCCGTCGATGCCGAACAGCGCTTGCAACACGAGATCGACCAACCCAGGCTCGCCGATCAGCATCCAATGAAACGAGATGGCCGCCTGAGCCGCGGCGATCAGCCACGGCAAAATATAGGCGACGAGCACCACCCTGATCCACCAGCGCGGGCGCAGAAAAAAACCGGACAGCAGCAATGCCAGAAACATCTTTATGTTCACGCCGATGCCGACAAAGAGCAAGGTATTGACGATTGTCCGCACGTAGGTCGGGTCGGTAAACAAGTCGTCATAAAGGGCGGGCCTGGCGGCCATCCACAGCGCATAGGCAAAAGGATAAACAATAAAGAAAAAAAACACTGCCACATACGGCAAGACGAAAGCGATCGCCCACCTGAAATCCGCGCCCCGCAGATCGGAGCGCCGGCGCGGCTGAGACGGCCGATTGGCGTTGAACGGCCGTTCCAAGCCGAGAACTTGATCGGTTCCGCTCATCTCGCTCGGCTCAGTCGGCCGCCGGGCCGACCCGGCGCAGCGCCGGCAGCAATTCGTCGCTGATCAGCCGCATGCTCGAGAGCGCATGAGCGACCGGCATGCCGCTCCAATGCGTTCGAAAGATCAGAAAGTTGGCGCCGGCCTGTTCCCAGCATGGGCGCAGCTCTTCGTAGCATTCCTCGGGGCTGCCGAGGATGAACCGGTCGCGCAGCAGGCTGTCGAGCGATTGGCGGAACGAGTCCTGCCCCGGCAAGACCTGGTCCTGACCCCATTGCGCATAGGTCCGGTACTTCTCGGCGAGGTATGGCCCGGCCATTTCCACAGCCGCGCGCTTGTCCTTGGCGCAGAAGATCTCGCGCAGATAGGGCAGCACCGTCGGGAACGGTTTGCCTAAACGCGTGAGCTCAGCGCGGTACAGGCCGATTTGGTTCGCGATCACCGGCATCGTCGCATGCGGGTTGATGAAGAGGCTGTCGCCGAGGCGTGCCGCGCGACGCACCGCGGCGTCGCTGTTGGCGGCGATCCAGATCGGCGGGTGCGGCTGCTGCACCGGGCGGCAGGTCGCGGTCACGTCGGTCAGCTTGCAGATTTCGTTCTCGAAAGAAACGCGCTCCCCGGTCCACAGCCGCTTGACCACATCGAGGCATTGCTCGAAGCGGCGCACGCGCCCTCCCTTCGGCACGCCGAACGCGTCGAATTCGACCTCGCGATAGCCCAGGCCGACGCCAAAGACGAAATTGCCGCGCCAGATCGCGTCGAGCGAGGCAATGCATTCGGCGGTTTCGACCGGATTGTGCAGGGCCGCGAGCAACACCCCGGCGATGCCGGTCATCTCGCCCGCCTCGGCGGCGAGCCGTGCCAGAAACGGGACCAATTGCAGCTGGCGCACGCCGTCGCTCAGATAATGCTGGCCGGTCGCGACGGCATCCCAGCCGCGGTCGCGCGCGAGCCGTGCCATCGCGTATTGCCCTTCGAGCTCGGCGACGATGTCGCTTCCCGGCGGGTGCTGGCCGGTAAGGAATATCCCGATTTTCATGACCCTTCGGCTCGGCCGGTTGTTCCGCTGCGCGCGGTCCTAGATGATCGTCGGCGCCGGGGCAAGACGATGGCGGTGGAGGGGGGCAGGATGGAGGGCTTTGCAGCGAGCGACGGCGTGCGGCTCGCTTATCGAATCGACGACTTCACAGATCCCTGGCAGCAGGCGCCTGCGCTGTTGCTGCTGCACGCGGCGATGGGCAGCTCGCGTCGCTATTACGCCTGGATCCCCCCGCTTGCACGCCATTATCGCGTCGTGCGCATGGACTTGCGCGGGCACGGCTCCTCGGAGGTCCCTCCGGCCGGCCAAACCCTGACGCTTGATCGTCTGGTGACCGATGTCACCGAGCTGATGGGCCATCTCGGCTTGCCCTCGGCGCATATCGTCGGCAACTCGGCAGGTGGCTATCTCGCCCAGCAATTGGCGATGAACCAGCCCGCGACGGTGCGCAGCCTGATGCTGTTCGGCTCGACCCCGGGGCTCAAGCGCAGCCAGGCGCCGAGCTGGATCCCGCAGATCGAGCAAAAGGGCCTGCGCGGGTTTCTGGCCGAGACGATCGCCGAAAGGCTGCCGCTCGCCGAGGTCGATCCGGGTCTCGTCGAATGGTTTCTCGACGAGGCGGCAAAAAACGACCCGGCCTATATCGGCCAATTTGTGCTGTTGATGGCCAGTTTTGATTGGAGCGGTGAGTTGGGCCGCATCCGCTGCCCGACCATGGTCGTGGTGCCCGGCGCCGAGCCGATCGGCTCCGCCGAAAATTACGAGCCCTTCGGCCGCCTCGTCCCCGATGTCGAAATGAGGGTCTACGACGGCGCGCCGCACAATATCTGCGACGCCTTTCCCGATCGCTGCGCCGCCGACGTTCTCGATTTTCTGACCCGCCGCTTCGGCCTCGGCATTTAAACCGTCAGCCCGTCAAACCCGGCGGATGGCGTTCGTGCCATTGGGTGGCCTGCTGATAGGCCCAGCCGATGCGCAACGCGCTCGCCTCGTCATAGCCACGGCAGACGATCTGCAGCGACAACGGGAGCCCCGTGGCGGTGAAGCCGTTGGGGACGGCCAGCGCGCATAATTCGAGCGCGTTGACGAATCGCGTGAAATGCGCGGGGGTCGTGTTCTGATCAACCGCGTCGAGCGACACCGCCGCAGTCGTGGTCGTCGGCGTCAACAGCGCATCGGCCGCGGCGGCGCCAAGCGCAGCAGCAAATTCCTCTTTGGCCTCAGCCTGCTCGCGCAGGGCTCCGAGATAATCGCGCGAAGAGACGCTTTTTCCCGAAGCGATCCTCGGCCGCACCGCCTCATCGATCGGGAGGCTCATATCATCGATCAGGTCGCCGACAAGAAAATAGGATTCGGCGCCGATGATCCGACCGGTCAGCCGGGTATAGTCGGCAAACCGGCGCGGTAATTCGACCGTCACGATCTCGGCGCCGAGCCGCGCCAGTGTTTCAAGCGCCGCATCGTACGCAGCCAGCATTTCCGGGGCGACGCGGTCGCGCTCTATCGCCGGCATCCGCGCCAACCGCAGCCCGCGCACACCCCGCCTCAACACCGGCATCGGGTCGTCCGGGCTTATGCCGAAGGTGCGCTTGTCGAGCGGGTCCGATCCCTGCATCGCGTTATAGAGCAGCGCGGCATCCTCCACCGAGCGAGCCATTGGACCGGGTGTGTCGAGGCTGGGGCTCAGCGGCAAAATCCCGTGGGTGCTGACCCGGCCGATCGTCGTCTTGAGGCCCGAGAGCCCGCACCACGAGGCCGGGAGCCGGACCGACCCGCCGGTGTCGGTGCCGATCCCCCAGGGCGCCATGCCGGCGGCGACCGCCACCCCGGTGCCGCTGCTCGAACCGCCGGGCGTGCGCGCCACCGCCAGGTCCCACGGGTTCCAAGGCGTGCCGCGATGCTGGTTGGTGCCCCACCCACCCATCGCGAATTCGACCGTATGGGTCTTGCCGATCACGATCATCCCGGTCGCGATCAAGCGCTTGGCGAGGGTCGCGGTATAGGTCGAGCGCCGGTCGCGCCAGACTTCGGAGCCGCCGGTCGTCACCCGCCCTTCGATCTCGATCAGATCCTTGAGCGCGATCGGGATGCCGTGCAGCGGCCCGATCCGATGCCCCGACCGGATCGCCCGGTCGGCCGCTTCTGCGGCGAGCCGCGCTTCTGGCGCGTACACCTCGACAAAAGCGTGCAGCTTTTGCTCCTGCGAGCGGATGCGCGCGAGCAAGGCATCGACGAGATCGACCGGCGAGAGTCGGCCGGCCCCGATCTCGGCCGACAGCACATGGACCGGGAGAAACGTCGGATCATCGGCGAGCGGCATGATTTCCCCACCAAAACCGGGCAGCGCTGCCAGCATACGCCCGCAGCGCCGAGCGCTGTCAATCGAGGGCGTTACCCCAGAAAGCGACGGCTTATTCTCTGGGTCTTTGTTCGAGCGCTATCCGGATTTTGATCAGCTCGCTTCGCATTTCGACAAACAAAGCGAGAAGGCCGCAAAAGATCAAGGCAACGACAAAGCCGGCGACAGCACCGATCACGGCACGCCTCGGCGAACCGTGGGGAAGAGAGGCGCCCGCCGCCGCACCCACAACGATAAAAATCAGCGCGAGGAGCCCGTTCAAAAACCGGATGGCCCCGGCCAGGAGCTTGTTCATCGCGCCTCGAATACCCGGTCCAACCGGCTAGGCGCAGATCTGGCGCTCGGCACCCGGAAACGTCCGCGAAGCGGCAACCTCCACCCTGCCCCGGAACGCCGGCCCGCGCGGGGAGGGGGTCCCGGCCGGGCCTGACCCGGCCATCTGCGCCTTTCCGGAGCCGGTAGCAAAGGCCCGGATGCGCGGGTCGAGCCCGGGCAAGAAGGTTTCACGTTGTTTCGCGCACAACGCACACAGCAAGCAAAGGCGTGGCGTACCGATGGAATCGTCTGTCTGATGGTCATCGCTAGGCGCGGTGGTGTTTTGCCTCGGCGGCCGTCTTCGATTTTGCCGTGTGAAGGGAATGCTTGCCGGCCGCGTGACCGGAATGCGGCGATGATGTCCGCGCGGCATGGGTGCGCTGAGGGTGGCGCGCCGATTTGGCGTGCGTCGTGCCTCGATGGCGGGCGCCGCTATGCCGCCCCTCGGTCAGGACCGTGAAATGAACAAGACCGGAGTTGGCGCGCCAGTCCTCGGAGGACGGGGTGTACGACGCAAAGGAGATGCCGCCGGCCTCGTGCGGCCCAGTCTGTGGATAGACAAAGCCGCTGGCCGGGTTGTCGCGACCGTGCTTGCCCGAGGCCAGATCCATAACCGAAACCGAGGTCCAGTCGTTGTCGGGCGAAGTGTCGATGACCGACATGCCGCGCGTTACCCTGCCATGGTACCAATTGGCGTGATCGACCAGAATTTCGCGCGGGCTGACGACCCCGGAGACCACCGCGACATGGCCCGACGGCATAAAACGCGAGCGCTTGAAGACCAGGATGGCGCCTAGCTCCGGCATATGCCCACGCTGATAGCGGCCCGCCGCTTCGTCCCACCAACCGCCGGCTGCCCCATAAAGCGCTACACCGGTTTCGGCGCGGGCATAAAGCGCGCAATTGGCAGCGTGCGCCTTGCGCGACGGTGAAATCAGACCGGCAATAAACAGCGTGCCCCAAACGAGGCTCCACCCCATCTTGGATCGCATGAAATGCCCCCCGGCTGCGGACGGCCGTGCGGGCCGTCGGTTTCTGCGATGACCGGCATTAGCCGGTTAAGGTCATTGGCAGCCGGTATGAAACCGCAGGTCGCGTCGGAAAATCACCATAATTCTTAACGAATCGCTGAAAAAAATGACCGGTTCGTACTAGAACGCGGAGTACCTTCGCAGAAATGCGCGCATAACGCGCTATTGCTTACAATCGGAAGCCGAGCGCTTCCAGCTCCTGCTTCACAGACGGCTCTTCAAGAATCGCCCGAAAGCGCCGCACCGGCTCCCGCTCTAGCCGATTTTTCGGGACGATGAAATCGTAGTGCTCATCCTGGGCGGGGATAAATCCGAGCCCGTATTGCCGCGCGACGCTCTCGATCGCCACTCCCCAATCGGCGCGGCCTTGCGCAACGGCCGCGGCGACGGCGTTGTGCGATTTAGGTTGCGACCAATAGCCCGGCGGCTGCTTTGCGCCAAGCAGGCGGTCGGTCAGGATGCGGGTGCCGCTGCCGGCGTTGCGGTTGACCATCAGGCAATCGGGTGCGGCCCAAGCCGCCGCGATCGCGTCACAAAGGGAGCGGCCTTCAAAGCGCAGATCGCCCTTGCGGTGCACAATGCCTTGCAGCCGGCGATAGCCTGAGACAAGCGTCAACGCGCAGGTCAGGAACGGTCGATTATATTCGTTGGTCTCGGGATCCATCAGGTGCACCGGTGCGATGTCGCACTCGCCGCGCTTGGCAGCGGCGAGACCGCCCATGCTGCCGACATTGAGCGCCTTGACCGAGATCCCGCCAGCGTAGAGCCGGCCTATCAGCAGGTCGAGCCCGACGCAATGGCTGCCGATGACGGTGAGATCGGCGAGGCGGGCTCGGCCGATCAACCGCACCTCGACCAGCGTCTCGGCCGGGACCCTTTCAACGTGCCGGTCGATGGTGATGAAACCGTCGGCCTGGCTAAAGGTCGTGACCGCCCCGGACCCTTTGGCGGTCGGATAGGCGGCTAGCGCATCGCCATCGCCGGTGCGCGCGAGCGACACCATCAGATATTCGGTCCGGCCGCGCTCCGAAGAAATGCGCAACGGCAAGGTCGCCAGCCGCCGCTCTGACTTTTCGGCCGGCAGCCCGGCAAACGCGCGGATTACCGGGGCAACGAATTCGTGAAATGTGAAGATGGCAGAGGTCGGAAAGCCCGGCAAAATGATGATCGGCTTGCCGCCGGTCACAGCCAGGCACAGCGGTTTGCCGGGCTTTAGGGCCACGCCATGCACGACAATGCCAGGGTCGCGGAACTGCGCGATCGCACGATAGCAAAGATCGCCCGCCCCTTTCGAGGTGCCACCCGACAGGACCACCATGTCGCAATGTGCGAGGCCCTCGTCGATGAGCCGGCGGAGCACGGCTTCGTCATCGGCGCCGATGCCGAGCGGATCGGGAATGCCACCCGCCTCCTCGACCGCGGCGGCGAGGATCGCAGCATTCGAATCATAAACGGCACCGGGTCGGATCGGGGTGCCGGGGGCGATGATCTCGTCGCCGGTCGACAGGATGGCAACACGCGGTCGCCGCCAGACCTCGACCGCAGCGCAGCCCACCGCCGCCAGCATGCCGATTTCGCGGGAAGTCAGCACCTGTCCGTTGCGCAATACGGTCTCGCCTCGTGCCATGTCGCTGCCGGCAAAGGAGATGAATTGGCCTGCCGCCGCCGGCCGGCGGATTTCGATGGACGGCTTGCCGTCGGCCTCGATCGCGTCAGTGTGCTCGATCATGACGATCGCGTCGGCGCCACGCGGCACCATCCCTCCGGTCGCGATCAGGCTCGCCGTGCCGGGCATGACCGGCAGCACCGGCTCCTTGCCCGGCGTTAGGACTTCCGGAAGCAAAAGCAAACGACGCGACGCTCGCTCGCTAGCCTCGGCGGTATCGTCGGCGCGCACCGCAAATCCGTCGACATTGGCCCGGTCGAAACCGGGGACGTCGATATCGGCAACGACCGGGCGCGCGACGACACGGCCCAGCGCCCGCGCCAGAACCACCATTTCCGTGCCCAGGGGCCGAAGATCGAGGTGGCGGTGAAAGCGCTCGATCGCCGTGTCGCGATCGACGACATCGAGAAACTGCTCCTGCCGCGCAAGGATGTGCAGGGCTGCCGGGGTATCGTTCATGCTCGCGCCTCCGGCGATGTTCCAATGTCATCATAAAGATAAACGTCGACGACGCTGCCCGCCGGATGGCCTTCGCTCGTCTCGGAAACAATGACAAAACCATCGGCCTCGACGGCGGCTTTCAGCCCGGTTTCCGCGAAGGACGCGGTCGGCTCGACCGCCCCATCGGGCCGGTATCGCACTGCGCAAATCTCGGTCAAACCGACCGCCGACACGATCTTGCGCGCCGTCGTCATCGGGCGGCGGCGAAACGGCAGCCGCGGATCCCGACCGGCCATGCGGCGGATCGCCCGCCCTGCGAACATCTCGTAGGTCCACAGACACGCCGCCGGCGCTCCCGGCAGCAGCATCGCCAAGGTCCCACCCGCGGTTCGCCCGATTCCGGCGGTCTCACCCGGGCGCAACGCCACACCGCGGATCGAGAGCTCGCCCGAAGCAGCCAATGCGGTAGCGCTCTTGTCCGCGGCGCCCGGTCCGGTGCCACCGATGACCAAAACAATGTCGGCGCCGGCGGCGAATGCATCGGCGAGACCCGTCGTTTCCGGCAAGCCGCCATCACGCTCGACGGCGGCGCGGATCATTGGTCCGTCGCTGTCTTCGACGGCGCCCGACATCACCGATCCAGCGATCACGATCCGCACCCGCGGGCGCCGAACCACAAGGAGGTGGGTCAGGCGTGCACAGAGGAGCAGCCCGAGCTGGCGCGGGCCGAGCCGCGTGCTGCCTGTAAGCAATATGGCGCCGGCTCCGGCGATGGCACCGCGGCGATGAACATTGTCGCCAACCGCCACGGCCTCGACCATTGCAACGCCGGCATCCTGCTGGGGCTCGGCGTGCTCAAGCGGCACGACAGCGTCCGTCCCTTCGGGCAAGGCGCCACCAGCGGCGACAAGGCATGCCGCCAAGACGATCGGGTGATAGGCACCAGCGCCCAGCGTTTCCCGCGCACGCACGGCAAACCCGTCGAGCGCTGCGCAATCCGCGGAAGGGATCGGGTAGGCGGCGCAGATATCCTCCGCCAGAACCCGCCCCGATGCCGCCGACACCGGAACTGCTTCCGCAGCCAGCCGGCCATTTGCCGCGTCGATCCAGGCAATTGCCCGTTCGACCGAGCTAGGATTGGATCGAGGCTCCATCACCGCCATGGCAAGGCGTATTCTAGCCTATGAGGCCGTAAATGCAGTCGGAGATGGGCGCATTGCCGCGGAACCCCCGCCGTATTTGGCGCCGGCTAACAACCATTGCCTTGATTATAGCTTCCGCTCTTGCCGTTGCCGGGTATCGCATCGACAAGGTGCACCATGCCGTCCTCGGAACGAGGCCAGACTATGGCCCCTCTGCAATCAGCTCGGTGCCGAACCTGGCGGCGATCGACCGGCTGATCTGGGTGCCGGGATTGAACGAAGGCTGGGATCCGCAGGGTTTGACGGTTGCCGGTGGCGATCTCTTTGTCTCGGCGTATCAAAGCCGGCGGTTTGGCCAAAGCCGCGGTCCCTGCCGCGTATTTCGCATCAACCCGGTGACCGGCCGTACGTTGTCTTACACGGATGTCCCGGCACCCTGCGGTCATGCCGGCGGTCTCGCCTCTGCCGGCGGCACGACGCTGTATCTCGCCGATACGCACGCGCTGTTCGCGTTCGAGTGGGCCGCGGCGGTGCCGCAATTCCGCGTAACACCATTGGGGCGCGGCGTCAGAGGAGCCCTCGCTGCCTCAGGACCAGGCGAAATCTGGCTCGGCTCCTACGAACGCGGGCGGCCAGGCAAAATCTTGAAGTATCGCACCGCTCTCCTCGATGCGCCGCAAGATGGGGCGGCGCTCAATGCCGATATGGCCTCGCAGAAGCTGGCAATCCCGAGCTATGCGCAAGGAGCGGCCATCGATTCCTCGGGAAATCTGTGGATTTCCCGCAGCGGGATCGCCTGGGGCTGGCTCGATCGCCTTGATCCGGCCACCGGCGACGTCGAACAGGAGTATCCGATTGCCGGCGGTATCGAGGGTATTGCCTTCGACCAGACCGGCCATCTTTGGGGCGTCTCGGAGGCCGGAGTCCGCCATATCCCGCTGCGTTACCCGTTCTTCCCGGTCATCTTCCGGATCGATCCCGCCCAACTCGGCGTCGGCGATTAATTGGCGCGAGCGTGAGCCGGTTCACATGGCAGCTGCGCGGCGAACCCCAGCTTACCCGCACCGGGCGAGTTCGCGCCCGAGAAGGAGGCATCGAGATGGCAGCTTCGTCGTCTGAGCTAAACCCGCAACCGCTCCCGCCGCGATCCGACGCATGGGACGAGATATCGACTTGCCCGCCGTGGTGGCCGCAACTGCTCTGGCAGCTGCACTTTCCTGTGGTCAAACATCCGGGCGGTGGCCCCGGGCCGATCAACTACCCGCCCGTCATCGAGGACATCATGGCGAACCTCCACGTTCACACGATGTCCTATCTGATGCTGGATCAGAATGCAGCGCAGCAGCTGCGCCACAGCGCCGAGCAACAACTCGTCAAATCGGTCGGCAGCCTGACGAAGCTCCATGACCAAGCGGTCAAGCGAGCCGCAGTGGCGAAATAGCAAGGCGTTCCCTCGTCGGGCGAGAATTATCGCCCGGCGAGGCGCCCGCCCGATGGTGGAACGCTAGGGATCAGGCCCGAACCGGAACTCCGTTCTGCTCGAGCACCTGCTGCAATTCGCCCGTCTCGAACATCTCGCGAATGATGTCGCAGCCGCCGACGAACTCTCCCTTGACGTAAAGCTGCGGGACCGTCGGCCAGCTCGAATATTCCTTGATCCCCTGACGGATCTGCGGGTCGGCAAGGACGTCGATGCCTTTGAACTTGACGCCCAAATGGCTGAGAATCTGCACCACCGCTGCCGAAAAACCGCATTGCGGAAAGACCGGTGTGCCTTTCATGTAGAGCACCACCGGCGTGTCCGCGATTTCTCGGCGGATGCGTTCTTGAACCGTGCTGTCCATGATCTTTGTCCTCGGTTTCGGGTAAGCCTCAGTCCTCGGGCGCGCCCGTTTGCAAGGCGAGCGCGTGCAATTCGTTGCCCATCCGGCCGCGCAGCGCCTGGTAGACCATCTGGTGCTGCTGGACGCGGGTTTTGCCGCGAAACGCGCCGGAGACGACATGGGCGGCGTAATGGTCGCCGTCGCCGCGCAAATCCTCGATCGAGACCTCCGCGTCGGGCAGGCTTTCCTTGATCAGCCGCTCGATCGTCGCCGCGTCCATCGCCATCGTCCGATCCCCTCGCTCACGCTTGGGCCATATAGCCCGGCAGCCAAGCCTCGTTCACGGCCTTTAGTGCTGCAATCGATATGGCACCCGCGCCGGGGAGTGTCAATTCGACCCCGCCCACCCTGCCGACGACACGGGCCGGAACGCCCGCGGCCCGCGCCGCGGCCAGCACCGGACCGGGTTCCGGCACCTCGACCAGATAGCGCGCCTGATCTTCGCCGAAGAGCCAGGCATGGGACACGATGTCCGGCGGGATCGGGTTCATCGCAGCCCCACATTCGCCCGCGATCGCCATCTCGGCTATCGCAACAAGCAATCCGCCATCCGACAGGTCATGGCAGGCGGCGACGTGTCCCGCCGCAATTTCGGCGCGCACGAAATCGCCGTTCCTGCGCTCGGAGGCGAGATCGGTCGGCGGCGGCGGACCCGCTTCGCGGCCCTCGACCTCGCGAAGATAAAGCGAGGCGCCGAGATGACCCTTGGTCTCGCCGATCAGGATCAGCGTGTCGCCATCGCGTTTCAACGCCAGGTCGATGGCGTCGCGGGCGTCGAGGAGGAGCCCGACCCCGCCGATCACCGGCGTCGGCAGGATCGCCCGGCCGCTCGTCTCGTTGTAGAGCGAAACGTTGCCGGAAACGACCGGATAATCGAGAGCCCGGCACGCGGCGCCGATGCCCTCGATCGCTCCGACCAGCTGGCCCATAACTTCCGAGCGTTCGGGGTTCCCGAAATTCAAATTGTCGGTCAATGCCAAGGGTAACGCGCCGACTGCGGTCAGGTTGCGCCAGCTCTCGGCGACGGCTTGTGCCCCGCCGCGCACAGGATCGGCATGGCAATAGCGCGGCGTACAGTCGGTCGCGAGCGCCAGCGCCTTCTTCTCGCCGATCCGGATCACCGCGGCGTCGCCGCCCGGCCGCATGACGGTGTTGCCCATGACGAGATGGTCGTATTGCTCCCAGATCCAACGCTTCGAGGCGAGCGCCGGGGTGGCGAGCAGCCGTTCGAGGCATTGGAGGGGGTCGCGGTCGGCGAGCGATGCCGGGTCGATCTCCGGTCGAGGTGCGGCGGTGCGCCAAGGCCGCCGATAGACCGGCGCATCGCCCACCAGCGGGCCAAGCCGGATCTCGGCGGCGACCTCGCCGTGCATCCGCAGTACCAGCCGGCCGCTGTCGGTGACCCGGCCGATCACCGCAAAATCGAGCTCCCATTTCTCGAAGATCCGGCGCGCCTCGGTCTCGCCGCCGGGGCGCAGCACCATCAGCATCCGCTCTTGGCTTTCGCTGAGCATGATTTCATAGGCGGTCATGCGGGCCTCGCGCACCGGCACGCGATCGAGGTCGAGCTCAATGCCGAGCCCGCCCTTCCCGGCCATCTCGACCGAGGACGAGGTCAGCCCGGCCGCGCCCATATCCTGGATCGCGACGATCGCGTCGCCTGCCATCAGCTCGAGGCAGGCCTCGATCAGCAATTTCTCGGTAAACGGGTCGCCGACCTGCACCGTCGGCCGTTGCTCGCCCGGATCGGCGCCGAACTCGGCCGAGGCCATCGTGGCGCCATGGATGCCGTCGCGCCCGGTCTTGGCGCCGACATAGACGACCGCGTTGCCGGGACCCGCCGCCGCCGAATAGAAAATCCGGTCGCTGCGGGCGATGCCGACGCACATCGCATTGACCAGGATGTTGCCGTCATAGGCGGGATCGAGCTCGCATTCGCCGCCGACCGTCGGCACCCCGACGCAATTGCCGTAATCGCCGATCCCGCTGACGACGCCTGCGACCAGATGCCGGGTGCGCGGATGGTCCGGGCTGCCAAAGCGCAGCGAATCGAGGATCGCCACCGGCCGTGCCCCCATCGTGAACACGTCGCGCAGGATGCCGCCGACCCCGGTCGCCGCCCCTTGATAGGGCTCGATAAAGGAGGGGTGGTTGTGGCTTTCGATCTTGAAGACGACCGCCTCGCCATCACCGATATCGACGACGCCGGCATTCTCGCCCGGCCCGCAGATCACCCGCGGCCCCGTGGTCGGCAGCGTCCTGAGCCAGACCTTCGATGATTTGTAGGAGCAGTGCTCGCTCCACATCGCCGCAAAGATGCCGAGCTCGGTCAGGTTCGGGGTGCGGCCGAGGATTGCGACCGCGCGCTCGAACTCCGCCTCCGTCAGCCCGTGCTCGATGGCGAGCGCCGGCGTGGCGTTGCTGCCGCTCGTCACGCAGCCCCCCGATGCCGCCCAACATCTCCCTCTCCCCCCGCCAGCCGGGGGGAGAGGGTCGGGGTGAGGGGGGCCGGGACACAAGCCATGAGCCAAGCAGCCCCGCCGCGACCGCGCCTGCGCAATGGCATTGAGGATAAGAAAGGGCGACCGAGCTTGCGCCCGGCACCCTCCTCACCCTGCCCTCTCCCCCCGCGAGCAGAGGGAGAGGGAGAAATCTCGGCGCGCAGCGACATGTCTTTACTGCAGCGCATTGACCAGCCCGGCGAAGAAGGCTTGGCCGTCGGTGCCGCCCAAAAGCGGGTCGGTGGCGTTTTCTGGGTGCGGCATCAGCCCGAGAACGGTGCGGCCGGGGTTGAAGATGCCGGCGATCGCGCGCGCCGAGCCGTTGAAATTCTCGGCATCGCCGAGGTCGCCGTCGGGACCGCAATAGCGAAAGGCGACCAGCCCTTCGCCATCGAGCCGGTCGAGCGTGTCGCGGTCGGCGGTGTAGTTGCCGTCGCCGTGCGCGACCGGGACCCGGATCGTCTGTCCGGCCTCGTAGCCGCAGGTGAAGATCGTCTGGTTGTTCTCGACCCGCAGGTGGATGTCACGGCAGGTAAAGCGCAGCGCGTGGTTTCGCAGCAATGCCCCGGGCAGCAGGCCGGCCTCGGTCAAGATCTGAAATCCGTTGCAGATGCCGAGCACCGGGGTGCCGCGCCCGGCGCGCGCGCGGATCTCGCGCATGATCGGCGAATGCGCCGCCATCGCGCCGCAGCGCAGATAGTCGCCATAGGCAAACCCGCCCGGCAATACGATCAGATCGACATCGGGCAATTCGGCGTCGCGATGCCAGATCCGGATCGGCTCACGCCCCGTCGCGCGCCGCAGCGCCATGCACGCATCGCGCTCGCGGTTCGAGCCGGGAAAGATGACGACCGCCGTCTTCACCGACACCTCAACATAGCTCGATCGCGAAATCCTCGATCACCGGGTTCGCGAGCAAGGTCCGGCACATCGCTTCGGCCTGCTCGCGGGCGCGGACCGCATCGGTCTCGGCGAGATCGAGCTCGATCAGCTTGCCCTGGCGGACCTCGCCGATCCCGGTGAAGCCAAGTGCCGCGAGCGCATTGCCGATCGCCTTGCCTTGCGGGTCGAGCACCCCGGCTTTCAGCCTGACATGAACCCGCGCTTTCATCCTGTGCAATCTACACCCGAGGTCAGGGCGCGGCGAGAACATCCCGCCATGGCGTTGCCTGCGGCAGCCATCCGGCATAACGAAAGATCGCTCGGCGGCCGGGCTCGCCATGCGCCGGCAGCGCGATCAGCGCGCTCGACACGGTGCCGTAGCCGTCGGTGCGAAAGCGCATCGCCGATGCCGCCGGCTCACCGGGAGGCGCGCGTGTGCTTTCGAGCAAGGCCTGCCACCCGGCCCAATCGCTACGGTCGGGATCGGGGGCGGGCCAGTCGCGAAACGCCGGCAATGCCAGCGCAATCCGGCGCGAGCCGAGATCGTCGATATCGCCCGCCGCGATCATCGACAGCCCTGCCTTCAGCGCGCGTCGCTCCACACGGATGCCGCCGGCATGGCGCAGCCAGAACCCGTCTCGACTGTCGGCGACGATCAGGTTGAAGGTGCGGTAGGCGCCGGGGTCGAGGTGGGACAGCGCTTCGGCGGCGGCGGCGGCATCGGCATGGTCGAGCGCTTCGAGCACGAGCTCGCCGCGCGACCGGCGGCCCGGGACCGGCCCGAGCGAGCCGGTGCGGTTCAGCACAGCCGCCACGACGCCCCAGTCGTTGACGCCGAGCCAGGAGCCGCCGGCGAGCAGATCGAGCCCGGCGACGACCTCGGGCCGGTCGGGCCAGTGCCGGCCGGGCGGCCCGGACGACCGCTCGATCATCTCGTCGCGGTTGGCGCCGATCAGCACCGGCCAAGCATGGCCGGGACGGCGCAGGATCACCAATGTGCACATTCAGCCTTCGATACCGCCGTCTTGCCGGTGCGTTATCGCCATGCCATATCGCCAACGGGCGCCGCGCCTCGGCGCATTCCTCGGGAACATAGACGATGCCCAGCTTTGCCGACCGCGAAAAAGAATTCGAAGCCCGCTTCAAGCACGACGAGGAGCTGCGCTTCAAGATGACGGCGCGCCGCAATCGCCTGGTCGGGTTGTGGGCGGCGCAGCGGCTCGGGCTCACCGGTGAAGCCGCCGAAACCTATGCCAAGGACATCGTCGCGGCACAGCTCGGGCCGGGCGGCGACCGCCGGGTGGCGGACAAGCTGACCGCCGACCTCGCAACCGCCGATCCAAGCCTGACCCAGGCCCGCATCCAGTTCGAGCTCGAGCATTTCGCCAACCTGGCCAAGCAGCAGTTGATGACCGGGTAGGGTCGTCCAACACCCTCCCGGACTTGACACCGCGATCGGTCAACCCGACCAGCGAGCCCGTCGTGGTCCTCAGCATCGACCTGATCAAGAAACAGCTTCAGGTCTCCGGCACGCCGGCACGCCGCAGCCCTTCCACGAGGCGGGCGGCGACCGCGGGGGCCAGGCCCTTTGCCATGTCGCGCAGGAGCGCGGCGACCGTCGGGTCGGCATGGGCTTCGCGGATCCGAGGCAGGCAATCCTTCGCCTCCTGATACCGGCCGAGATGGCCGCACAGCGAGAGCTTGACCCGCAATGCCGGGAGGCCGGAATTCTCGCGCAGCGATTCTTCGGCCCAGCGCAGCCCCTCCTCATGCCGGTCTAGCGTCAGATAGGCTATGGCAAGGGCGTAGCAGAACGCGAACATGACCGGGTCGCGCGGGCTCAGCCGGATCGCCTGATGCGCGTCCGCGATCGCTTCTTCCGGCCGGTCGAGATAGGCGAGGACCAGCGCACGGTGGCCAAAGGCGAGCGCAAAGCTGGGATTGAGGGCGATGGCGCGATCGAGCGCGCTGAGCGCCGCGTCGTTGTCGCCGGCGAGCTCTGCAAGCGCCAAACCGGCAAAATCCAGCACCCAGGGGTCGTCGCCGCCGGCTGCGATCGCCTGTCGCGCCATGCGCATCCCCTCCTCGACATCGGCCCCCTCGGCCGGAACCCAGTGCCGGTTGCGCCGCATCATCTGGGACAGCGCCAGCCGCGCCATCGCCGGTGCATAGCCCGGATCGCATTCGAGGGAGCGGCGCGCCAGCTCCACCGATTCTGCCAAGCCCTCCCGGGTCCGCTTGCTCGCCTGCGCCTGGGCGCGCAGATAAAGCTGGTAGGCGTCGAGGCTCATGGCCGGCCCGCGGCCGGCGCGCTCGATTTCGGCGAGGCGCAATTTGGGTTCGATCGCGCCGGCAACACCGCTCGCCACCTGGTCCTGCAAGCCAAAGACATCGTCGAGCGCGCCGTCGAAGCGCTCGGCCCAGATGTGGGCGCCGGTCGCCGTATCGATCAATTGGCCGGCAATGCGCACCCGACTGCCGGATTTGCGGACCGAGCCTTCCAGCACATAGCGCACCCCCAGCTCGCGCCCGGCCTCCTTCACGTCGATCGCCCCGCCCTTGTAGGCGAAGCTCGAATTGCGCGCGATGACAGAGAGCCACGGGAAGCGGGCGATTGCCGTTGTGATCTCCTCGACGATGCCGTCCACGAAATATTCCTGATCGGGATCGCCGGTCAGATTTTGAAACGGCAGGATCACGATCGCCGGCTTGTCGACGGGCGGGGACGACGCGTTCGCATTGGAGGTGTCCGACAATTCGGTGACCGCGCCGACAAAGCGCATGCCTTTGCGGGTGAAGGTGCGGACCAGCCGCTGCGAGATGCCGTCGTCGCCGAGCGCCCGGCGCACCGCATTGATGCGCGTCGTCAGCGCCGATTCCGAGACGATCCGCCCCTGCCAAACCGCCTGTAAGAGATCGTCCTTGCCGACCACGCGATCACGGTGCTGCACCAGGTAGGCGAGCAGGTCGAAGGCCTTGGGCTCAAGATCGACAACCTCGCCGCCGCGGCGCAATTCGCGGCGTTCGAGATCGAGCCGGTGATCGCCAAACGCCAGCACCGCAAACCTCCCGCGCCGCGTCTTTGGCGAAAATCATCATGTCGCCATGACGAAGAAAAAAGCCAGCCGTAAAGCAAGCTGCCGGCTTTCGGCTCATCCTCCGCGAGCGCTTCGGCGTGCGGTCGTTCCGACGCACGACGACATGCTGAATGTCGTGCAGACAAAGGGGTCGGGCTGGGTCGATTACATGTTCCCGAAGCCCGGCGAGACCAAGCCGTCGCAGAAATGGAGCTATGTGACCAAGGTGGTCGTCGACGGCACGCCGGGGGTGCTCGGCGCCGGCTTTTATCCCGAGTAGCCGTTTCGAGTCCCCGTCCCTCCCCAATTCGGCACGGCGCGGAGGGAATGGCGGGCGACATCGGCAAATCGGGCCTCAATACAGGCGATCGCCTTTGACCGTGACGCGGTGGCCGGGGCGGAGGGTGCGATTTTCGAGCGGCTGCAACAAATCGAACCCGCCGATCTCGCCGCCCACGACCCGGCCATGACCGACAGCCGCATCCGCTTCGAGCTCGGCCACTTCGCCGCGCAGGCCAAGCAGCAGCTGAAGCGGGAGTAGGATCTGGAAAAAAGCCGCTCTCGGCAAGTGCGCCACCACGCGGCCGGCGACCGGCTCGGCGGCAGGACATCACGCCTCGGGCAGACCGGCTTTGCGCAACCCTTCGGCAATACGGGCGGCGAGTTGCGGGACAACGCCCTTCGGCAACGCGCGCATGACCCCGGCGATTGTCGGCTCGCAGTCAAACTCCCGCACACGGCTCAGACAAGTGCGCGCTTCCTCATGCCGACCCAGATAGCCGCACAGGCTGAGCTTGAGGCGCAGCGCCGGCATGCCGCCGTTTTCGCGCAACGCCGCTTCGGCCCACGACAACCCGGCCTCGTAGCGGCCCGCCGCCAGCTCCGCGCGCGCCAGTGCTTGATAGAAGGAAAACATGGCCGGATCGAACGGGCTCAACCGGATCGCCTGGTGGGCCGAGCGGATAGCCTCGTCGGGCCGGTTGAGATAGGACAGAACGACGGCGCGATGACCGAAGGCGAGGGCAAAGTTGGGGTTGAGCACGATCGCGCGGTCGAGCGCGCTGAGCGCGGCATGATTATCTCCGGCAAGCTGGGCCAGCGCCAAGCCGGCAAAATCCAGCACCCAAGGATCGTCCCCGGCGGCGGCGATCGCCTGCCGCGCCATCGCGATGCCCTCCTCGACCTCCGGGCCGGCGGGTGGGATCCAGTTCCGCTGACGTTGCATGCCGCGGCTCAACGCGATCCGCGCAATGGCCGGACCGTAGGCGGGATCGAGCTCGAAGGCCAACCGCGCCAGCCGTATCGACTCGGCCAAACCCTCCCTGTTCCTTTTGTATGCTTGCGCCTGGGCGCGCAGGTGGAGGTCGTAGGCATCGGGGCTCTCGGTCGGCTTGCGACTGGCGCGCTCAGCTTCGACACGTCGCAGCCGCGGCTCGATCGCGCCGACGACCCCGCCCGCCACCCGGTCCTGCAATTCGAAGACGTCGTCGAGGGCGCCGTCGAAGCGGTCGGCCCAGATATGCGCGCCCGTCGTCGAGTCGATCAGCTGGCCGGCGATGCGCACGCGGTCGCCGGCCTTTCTGACCGAGCCTTCGAGCACATAGCGCACGCCGAGCTCCCGCGCCGTCTGTTTCACATCGACGCTCTTGCCCTTGTAGGCAAAGCTCGAATTGCGTGCGATGACGAACAGCCCGGGGCAGCGCGCGATTGCGGTGGTGATCTCTTCGACCATGCCGTCGGCGAAATATTCCTGCTCGGGGTCGCCGCTCATGTTCTGAAACGGCAACACCGCGATCGAGGGTTTGTCGGGAAGCGCCCGGTCGGCGATTTCCGTGACTTCGGCAATGAAGCGCACGCCCTTGCGGGTGAACGTGCGGACCAGCAGTTGCGCCGTGCCGTCGTCCCCAACTGCTCGGCGAACCGCGTTGATCCGCGTGGTCAGCGCCGACTCCGAGACGGTCCGCCCATGCCACACTGCCTGCAACAGATCGTCCTTGCTGACGACGCGATCGCGCTGCCGCACGAGGAACACCAGAAGGTCGAAGACCTTGGGTTCGATCGCAATCAGCTCGGCGCCGCGGCGCAGTTCGCGGCGCTCGATGTCAAGCCGGTGGTCGCCAAACGTCAGAACCACTTCCGCTCTCCAGAACCTCCCGGCCCGCGACCTTGGCGAAATCATAAGCCGGCCGTAAGGCAGAAAAAAGCTGCCCGTAAAGCCGGCTTCCCTGCCAATGCGTATACTTCCGACGGCCTCGCCCGAGCCTGGGGCAGGAGAGCGCAAGCACCCTAAACAGAGAACAGAGGAGACACCGAATGTACCGCATGTGGATAGGAATGGGATTGGTCGCCGCTATAGGAGTGGGGGTCGGGTTCGGGCTGGGTTCGGCGTCGGGGCAGCCGGCCCCGGCAGGCGTGGACCTCCAATCGCTCGGGACGGTGGATGCCGGCGACAACTGCCCGGGACACATCCTGCGCATGCGCCGCGTAACCTTTGCGCCGGGCGCGTCAATTGCGATGCACTCTCACAAGGACCACCCGGAAGTGTCCCTTGTCGTGGAAGGCACGCTTACGAATACGATCAAGGGGAAACCCCCGACGCAGGTAGCGGCAGGCACACCCGTTCTAAATGGTCCGGAGGTCGAACATCTGCCGGCCAACAAGACCGACAAGCCCGTCGTGATCCTTAGCGTGGATTTGATCAAGAAGTAGCGCGTGTATCCGGCGGAGAACGAAGACCACTACGCCGGCCTGCTCAGATCGTGTGCCGCGACGTACTCGCGGAGCGCAAAGCGTTTGTCACTCGGAACGGGAGAACGTCATGAACCGAGCCACGAAATTGGCGCTGACCGCGCCGTTGTTTTTGTGCGCGGTGGCTTCGGCCGCGGTCGCGCTTTTTGGGCTGGCCGTCCCACCCGAGGCGCGGGCCGAAACCGGGGCGAAGCCGGTCGAGGAGGTCGATTTCGCGATCTCCTGCAAGCCGGCGGTGCGGCCTGGGTTCAGGCATGCGGTATGGACCCTGCACTCGTTCTGGTATCTCGAATCGGTGAAGGAGTTCAATGCGGTCGCGAAGGCCGATCCGGGCTGCGCCATGGCCTGGTGGGGTGTCGCGATGAGCAACTGGCACGAGCTGTGGGAGCCGCCGACACAAGCCGCGCTCGCCGCGGGTGCGGCCGCCGTCGCCAAGGCCGAGGCCATCGGCGGCGAGACCGAGCGCGAGAAGGCCTATATCGCGGCGATCGCCGCCTTCTACAAGGACAGCGGCACGCTCGACCACCATACCCGCGCCCTTGCCTACGAGAAGGCAATGGCGGACCTGCACCAGCGCTGGCCGGACGACCATGAGGCCGCCGTCTTTTATGCGCTTGCACTCGATGCGACCGCACTCCCGGCCGACAAAACCTACGCCAACCAGAAAGAGGCGGCGGCGATCCTCGAACCGCTCTTCATCGCGGAGCCGAACCATCCCGGTGTCGCACACTACCTGATCCACAGCTACGACGAGCCGCCGCTCGCCGCGAAAGGGCTGCCGGCGGCGCGCCGTTATGCGTCGATCGCGCCCTCGGTGCCGCATGCGCTGCACATGCCGGGGCACATTTTCACCCGGCTCGGCTACTGGCAGGAATCGATCGACAGCAACCGGCGCGCGGCGGCGGCGGGCCAAGCCTATGCCAAGACGGCATTTGGCGAGGGCGTCGCCCTTGACCAGTCGCTGCACGCGATGGATTACCTCGCCTATGCCTATCTGCAAAAGGCGGAGGACCAGCAGGTGCTGGCGCTGATCGACGAGATCACGGCCTTCAAGAAGGCGACGCCGGAGACCCGCGGGACGGCCTACGCGATGGCCGCGATCCCGGCCCGCTATGCGCTCGAGCGGCAAGACTGGGCGCTGGCAGCCAAGCTCGAAAAGCCGAAGGCGGAAGTCGGCTGGGACAAATTTCCGCCGGCCGGGGCGATCCTCGACTTTGCCAAGGCACTCGGCGATGCGCACACCGGAGACCTCGCCGCCGCCAAAGCCGAGATCGACAAGCTCGCGGCCACCCGCGACGCGCTCAAGGCCAAGAACAAATACTGGTCCGACCAGGTCGAGGTGCAGCGTCTGGCGGCGGCGGCGACGCTGGCGCAGGCAGCGGGCCGGCACGACGAAGCGGTAGAGGAAATGCGCGCCGCCACCGATCTCGACGATGCGATGGACAAGAGCAATGTGACGCCCGGCGATATTCTGCCGCCACGCGAACTCCTCGGCGACCTGCTGCTCGAGCTCGGCAAGCCGGCCGCCGCCTTGGCCGAATACAAACGCTCGCTCGCCACCGCGCCCAACCGTTTCCGCAGCCTCATCGGCGAGGCCCGCGCGGCGAAGCAGGCCGGCGACGCCGCGGAAGCGCACGAGGCCTATCGCAAGCTCCTCGCGCAGTGCCCGTCGGCGGCGCCCGAGCGGCCGGAACTCACGGAGGCCAAAGCCTACCTGACAAACTGACCCGGCGCCGTGCCATCGGCGAAACCCGCACCCAGCCTCGGAAAAGTTGCGCTTCCGAGGCCGAGGTGGCGGTGTGGGCTCCCTCCCTTTCCGCGGTGCGGCAGAGGCGCAATTCAGACCGGGCGGTCGCCTTTGACGGTGACGCGGTGGCCGGAGCGGGTGTGCGGCCAGTAATCCCACATCGCGTGGTGCTGGACGCAGCGGTTGTCCCAAAAGGCGATCGAGTTTTCCCGCCAGCGGAAGCGGCATTGGAACAGCGGGTTCGCCATGTGGTCGTACAGGTAGTTGAGGACGCCCTCGCTCTCGTCGCGCGAGACGCCGAGGATGCGCCGGGTGAACCCCTTGTTGACGTAGAGCGCTTTATTGCCGGTGACCGGGTGGGTGCGCACGACCGGGTGCTCGGCGCGGGGGTATTCGGGCTTGTCGGAGATGCCGTAATTGGCGTACTGGCCGCGGTAATGGTCGCCGTCGTGGATCGCGGTGAGGCCGTCGAGATAGGTCTTCATCCGGTCCGACAGCGCCTCGTAGGCGGCGTACATGCTGGCGAACAGCGTGTCGCCGCCGCGCGGCGGGCATTGGCGGATATAGAGGATGCTGCCCATCGGCGGCTCGGCGTCGCAGGAGACGTCGGTGTGCCAGCCCTCGCCATTGGCGCGCGGCAAATCCTTGTCGGCGTGGATAACCATCAGCTCCGGGTGGCCGGGTGCGTGGGGGGCCGCCGGATGGATGTGCAGGTCGCCAAAGAGGCGGCCGAAGGCGAGGTGCTGCTCATCCGAGAGGTGCTGGTCGCGAAAGAAGATCACCAGGTTCTCGGCGAGCGCGCGGTGGATTTCGTCCATGGTGCGGTTGCCGAGCGGCAGCGCCAGATCGACACCGCCGATCTCGCCGCCAATGATCGGCGTCAGCTTATCGACGGTGATCGTGTCGTAAGGGCCCCCATCCTCGGCGACATGCTTGATGCGGGGACCGTTGTTCGACCGGACCGGGTCCATCTTGTGCTCCCTTCAGCTCTGCTGTCAGCGATTTGCCGCAAAGCCTATTCCCTCCCCCACACCCGGTAAAGCGCGGATGACGCCGATCGTTTTGCACACGGGCCTGCCCGGGCATCTGTCGGCGCGAGAATGTCGCCGGTCGACGGATCGTGCGTTTCCATCGCCCGGCTGAATGCTCCGGTCGCCGCTCCGGCGCCGCGCAGCTGTCGCGCAAAGAACTTTCCTGCGGCACAAGGTGCCGGCGGTTGAATGGCCGTGAGAACAACGGCACCTTGAAGATTGCGGTGGTCCGCGGCTTACCCTTTAACAATCGTTAAAAGTCGGCGTTTTCCAAGAAAATACCTTGTATGAGAAAGACTATCTCCTGCTTGATGAAAATAAGAAATCATCCCCGGCCGACCTCGGCAGCTAGCCGCCGGATTGCTGCAAAAACGCTCCTGATCGAATAGCAGCGCAGGGAGGTTGACAGGCCCGATTTGGCCTGTTTAGCTCGCGCTGTTCCTCCCCGTCCTACCCGGATGCATCACCAACGATCCGGGACGACACCGATCTGCATTCCACTGCCCATCCAACACCACCGGCATGGCGACGCGCTTGCTGTGCCCGGCGCTGGGATGCCCCAACGAGAAGGAGACGCTGTCGGATGCCCTTGCGACAGACGATCGGCATTTCCCTTGCCGTGATGATGGCTTCCACAGGTGCCTTCGCCGAGGTGCCCGACAAGACCAGCCAGCACCATGCCGGCGATACCCCCAACACCAGGCCGCACAGCTCCGTTTCCCGGTCGCCCACATCCCGTCATGCCGCACGATCCCACAGGGTCGCGCATCGATCCGGGCGGCACTGGCACCATCAGGCATCGTATCGTGTCGCGAACATTGGGCCGGCCGACGGCGACGCAATTGCGGGGCACGCGACCGGATCGGTCCAGATCGGCGCCGCCGCCTGGTATGACCTGGTCGGCCGCTCGACCTCGAACGGCGAAATTCTCGACACGGTCACCCCGACCGCTGCGCACCGCTCGCTGCCGCTGTCCTCTTACGCCAAGGTTACGAGCCTCGACAGCGGCCGTTCGGTGATCGTCAAAATCAACGACCGTGGTCCCTATAATCGGCGCTTTATCATCGATCTGTCGCCGTGCGCCGCGGACCTCCTGGGCATACGAAAAACCGGCACCGGTGCCGTCGAGGTTGAGCCGATCGTGGGGCCGGCGGCCAATCCGACCGCCACAGCGACAACCGCCGTCTACCGAACAGCGCGCCTCGTCTCGGCGCCATAGGGCTTGGCGGGAGGCTAAGCCGGAGCAGCGATCGAAACTGCCAGTGACGCTCGATCCGGGCGGCTTTGGTCAGAGCTGATAAGCCGCAGCGATATCGGGAGCGTTGCGGTCGGTTATCCGCCACCGGGCGAGAAATATTCGATGTCCTCGGGGCGCGACTGCCAGCCGGGGTTGCTTGGCCATTCCTTGGTGCGCCCGGCCATCTCAGCGCCGTAGCGCACACGGAACAGCAAGGTCCGTTTCGGGCCGTTTTTGTATTCGTGCAGCTCGCCCGGCGGGTGAACCACAAACGCACCCGGCTCGATTGCGATCGTCTCCTCGGGCGTGCGCATCGTGCCGCCCCCTTCAAAGCAAAAATAGATTTCAGTCGCCTCCGGGTGACAGTGATAGGGGCTGGTTTGACCCGGCTCCCAGCAAGCGATCGCCGTATCCCCCTCACCGGTCCGGCTCAGCATCTTCTCCATGTGTTTTTTCGGGTCAAAGACCTGTTCTGCCTTGAGATTGAAGCTGTACATCGGATCCTCCTGCGACCTCGGTCCAGCCTAGCGCCCGGCATCGCCGTCGGCAACGAGGCGAGGATCAGGATACGAAGAACAAGTTCCCGGTCGATCCGGCGCTGAGCGAGGGGTGGCCGGTCAGGGTGGCGACGGTGCTGGCGGCAAAATGCGGGCCGCTGCCGTCCGCGTCGTAGGACAGGACACCGGTGCTGGTATCGTAGGCAAAGCGCTGGCCGGCAGTGGTGAAGGCCCCGGTCTTGCTGGCGACGAATACCGCGGCGTCGAGGTGCTGCGGCGTCTTTGTGCCGTGGCCGTCATCGACACCGAGATTGAAGCCCGCGTCGCGCAGCTCGATCGTGTTGCCTTTGCCGGTGGCAAAATCGGTGATGCGGCTGCTGCCGGCGGCGGTGAAGACAAAGACGTTGGCGCCGCTGCCGCCGGTCATCGTGGTTTTCCTGCCGGCGATCAGCACGTCGTTGCCGGCGCCGCCTTTCAGGACTGTGATGTTGCTGCCGGTAACATGCGAGGCGTCGATCGTGTCGGAGGCTGTGCCGCCGGTCACGGTAACAGCATCGCCGGTGACGCCGGCAAAATTGCCGTTTCCCAGGACAAGCTTGTTGCCGCCGAGGCCCGACAATGAGAAGGTCTCGAAGCCGGAGAAATTGCCGATGTGCTGCGTCCCTGCGCCGGCGAGCGTCACCGTGTCGGCGCCGCTGCCGCCGGAAACGGCACCCTTGAAAACGGCCCCCGGCTCGACGATCAGCCGGTCGTTGCCGGCGCCGAGCGAGACCGCGAAATCCTCGCCCGCGATCGTTCCGAAATTGGTCACGGTCGTGGCGGCAAAGGCATAAACTCCGACCAGCCCGCCGCCGATCGTGGCCGCATGGTCGCTGCTGCTGCCGTTGCTGACGGTGCCGCCGTTGTCGATGAGAACGCCGGTGAAGGCCCCGTCGATCGTGCCTAAATTGCTGACCGTGGCCTCGCCGGTCGTCCCTCCCAACCTGTCGGTCACCTCGACCCCGATAAAGCCGCCCGAGATCAGCGCGTTCTGCGATGCTCCCGCCCCATTGGCGATCATGCCGTTCGCGATATCGACGCCTTCGCCAGTGCTGCCGGTGCCGAGGATCGTGCCGAAATTGGTGACCGTCGCGCCATACGAGGAGACGCCGAGATCGACGCCGGAAATCAGCGCCGCCGTCGATCGAGCCGAGCCGTTGGTGACGGACCCCGAAAACAGGTAGATGCCTTCGCCCTTGCTGCCGGTGCCGCGGATCGTGCCAAAATTGGTAATCGCCCCGCCGAAGTCAAAGATGCCGCGAAAATCGTCGGAAATAAGGGCCGTCGTCGATTGCGCGGCGCCATTGGTCACATTGCCACCACCTTTGATATAGATGCCGTCATCGCCGCCGCCCGAGACCGTGCCAAAGTTACTGACAGTTCCGCCCGCATCCAGGGAAACGCTCTGGTCCCCGGCGATCAGCGCCGAGGTCGATCCAACCGCCCCGTTCCGGACAATGCCGCCTCTGTACACCTGGACACCGAACGCTCCGCCGGAAATGGTGCCGAAATTGGTGACGGTTCCGCTGAATAGATAAACTCCTTCCGACGCGCCGGTGATCGAGGCACCGGTCACGCCGGGAGCGCCGTTGGTGACTTCGCCGGCGCCTCTCAAACGAATTCCGAAATTGGTGGCAGCATCGCCGATCGCACCGAAATTGCTGACATTCCAGCTGGCCGAGCTGTCCGCATACAATCCGGCGCCGGCCCCGGTATTGGCGTCGTTGGTGAGCGTGGTCGCGACCACGATCGGGTTGGCATAGGACGAGGTCAGCGTCAAACCGGTCGTAATCGTGTTTCTGACTATCGTCACCTTCGACCCCTCTCGAACGCGGGCTGGCTCGACATGCGCCGCTTTGGTCGGCCGATGGCCCAGCCCTTTGGGACGGGCCGACAAAAATCCACCTGAAGGACTGCGTTGTCAGAGCGAGCCGAGGAACGCGACCAGATCGGTCTTCTCCGCTGTTGTCAGCCCGATGGCGAAGCGTTGGTCGTAGAAATCGACGACCTCGGCGAGGCTTGCCGCCGAGCCGTTGTGGAAATAGGGGGCGCGCGCCGCGAGCCCGCGCAGGATCGGCCCCTTGACTTTGCCGATATCGGCGCATTGGCCGGTGATCAAGGCGCGGCCTGGGTCGGTGACCGCGAAAATCTGCCCGGCCAACGGGCCCGCGACGCACCACAGCCGGAATACCGGCAAGCCCGCGATGTCCAGCACCGGCGGGGCCTTTTTGCCGGCGTCGGCGACGCCGATATCGAGCGGCGCCTTGACCGAATGATCGCCGGCGGCGGGCGTGTCGTGGCAGGTGGCGCAGAAGCCGGCGACGGTCTTTTGCCCGAGCGCGTCGTTGATCCCGGCGACACCGGTGATCGCGATCTTCTTGGTGTCGAACACCTCTTCGCCGCGCGCGATGGCGCGCCGGGCGGCGGCGACGGCGCCATTGCCCGGCAGGCCGCGCCATTTGTCGTAGAGGTGAAAGACATCGGGTGTGAATGTCGCGTTGGCCGGGTTGCCGCCGAACGGGTCGTTCACCCCGATAAAGAATTTTGCGACCTTGTCGAAGAGCGCGCCGGGCCCGCCCGCAGCACCCGCCTCGTCGAGAAAGAACGCCCGGTCGTCGAACAGCTGGGCGGTATAGACGCCGGCGCCGCGCGGCATGGTGGCGCACAAGGCGGTCGTGTCCGCTCTGGTGCAGCCCTCGAAGCGGACGATCTGGCGTTGCTGCGAGGTGGTCGGCGGCGCTGTTGCCTGGGCGTGGCCGAGGGTGGCGTCGCGCGCCTGGCTAAAGAGGTCGGGCTCGCGCCCGTCCCACATGATCGTGCTCAAAAACCCGAGATTGGCCGCCGGCAGCGGGCGGCGATAGACCGATACCGTGCCCTTTGTGTGGCTGGTCAAGCCGGTCGCCGGGTTGGTCGTGCAATCATAGGGGTCGCGGACATCGATGACCCGGAACTGCAATCCTTGCGCCGGCAATGGCAGCCCGATCCGGATCAGCCCTTTGCCGAGCAAGAGCGCATAGGCTTTTTGCCGGGCCGCGGGTGTGGCGACATTGTCCGAAGGGCAGGTGGCGCCGTCCACCAACCGGAACAACGGGTCGTTCGGATCCGCCGAAAAGCGGCTGCGGACATGCTGCGCGCGCAGCCCCCACCCGTCCTGCGGCTGATGGCAGGTAAAGCAGGTTCGCCCGTTGCTCCCGAGATTGCGGAAAAACGCGTTGCCCGCGGTCAGCGTCGGCCCGTTCGGCTGAAATGTCGCAATCGCGCCGCCGGGGTCCGGGTCGACCCGCAGCTGCGGGATGACCGCCGGCGCCGGCTGCACGCCCGCCGCGGCATCCGGAAAGAGCCGACGCATTTTCTGCAGATGGGCGATCTCGCCGGCCCGTGCCGCCGCCGCCTCATCGGCTTTCGCCGGCGGCGTTGCGTTTAGGCCGATTAGCGCCAAGGCGACCGATACGGCGCGCAGCAATGCAGCATTACGTTGCATCGAGATTGCTCCTGTGTAGATTTGCAGATTGGCGGCGGCACATTTGTTGTGGCTGCGGCTCGATTTCGACGACCAGCTAAAACATCCTCACTCGGGAAGCCGGCCATGCCTGTCTTGGATCGGCCGAACCGAAGCCCCAAAATCTTCGTCGGCCGGTAGCGTCAGCGTGGGCGCGCTGCTCAATGTGTCCTGCAGCGCCCGCAAATAGATTGCCGTGTCCCAAAAGGGGGCGATGGCGAGCGCCGCGACAAGGAACGCAGTCGCGATTGTCGTCACCGTCCACGCCCGCGCCAGCGCTATCAAAGCCCCGGTGGCGTCGGGCCACGGGCCGGGGCCGCGGAAGCCCCGCCGCACCTTGCGCGCCACTGTCGCGCGCCCTTTGTTCCGCGAAGGCTCGACCATCACATCATCCCGTCCGTTGCGCTGCGAAGATAATGGCGTCGGGCGTGGCGTCGATCTGTGACCCGGATCACGTCAGGGCTTTGGCAGATGGGCTCTATCGAGCCTTCTGCGAGCAATCGCGCGCTATGGAGGGGCGCTAAAAAGCTATAAATTGCGCGCAATTCTTGGCAAGACGCCGGAGCCGGTGGGAGATGGAGCGTGGAGGTAGCCGACCCCGAGGACGTTTTCCTGTTCTACGGTTTTCGCTTCGACCGACGCGGCGGCGGTTTGTTCCGGCGTGCCGACAACGACGCCTTTGTCCCGGTGCCGATCGGGCCGCGCGCCCTTGATGTGCTCGGCGTGCTGGTCGAGCGCCCGGGAGAGGTGGTCACGCGGGACGAGATTATCGCCGCGGCGTGGCCGGGGACGGTCGTCGAGGACAACAATCTGAACATGCAGATCGCCGCCGTTCGCCGGGTTCTCGACGACGGGCGCGCACCCCCCGGCTGCATCCAGACAATCCCGCGGCGCGGCTATCGGTTTATTGCGCCGGTAACCCGGGCCCGCACCCCGGCACAACGGGAGCCTGGCGCGCCGCCCTATGCGGGCGACCCGCATCATTCGGATGGCCCCTCGCGGACGAAATCGCCTCCGCGCTATTGGGTCCGCCGCGCCATCCTCGGCGGGGTCATCGGCGCCCTGGTGCTTGCCGTCGCCGCCACGATCGCTTGGAAGGCCGAGCCGCGCTGGTTCGCAGACACCCGCCCGGCGCCGCATCTGTCGATTGTCGTATTGCCGTTTGCAAACCTCAGCAATGACCCCGCCCAGCAATATTTCGCCGATGGTATCACCGAGGATTTGACGACCGACCTGTCGCGGCTCGCCGACATGCGGGTGATCTCGCGCGACACCGCCTTCACCTACAAGGGCATGCCGGTCAACGCCAAACGGGTCGGCCGCCAGCTCGGCGTGCGCTATGTGCTCGAAGGCAGCGTGCAGCGCTCGGGCAAAGCGGTGCGCATCAACGCCCAGCTGATCGACGCCGAGACCGACACCCATCTCTGGGCCGAGCGGTTCGATCGCGATATCGGCGACCTGTTCGCTTTGCAAAACGAGATAACCGGACGCATCGCGGTCGCTCTCAGCTTACGGCTGACCGCATCCGAGGCGGCCCGTCCCACCGAGCAGCCCGACGCGCTCGACCATATTTTCCGTGGTCGTGCCGAGATCTACAAACCGGCGTCACGGCGGAGCTTTAGCGCGGCGATCACCGAGTTCGAGCAGGCGCTGGCGCTCGATCCTTACTCTGTCGAGGCGCAGAGCCGGCTCGCCATCGCGCTGGCGAGCCGCGCACTCGACGAGATGAGCGACACGGCCAAAGCCGATATCGAACGCGGAAACGAGCTGGTCGAGCGGACCCTGGCAACAGCGCCCGACAGCCCGCTTGCGCATTTCGCCAAGGCTCAGCTCTTGCGCGCGCAGCATCATTGCGGTGCCGCGATCCCCGAATACGAGATCGTGCTCGCAGCCAATCGCAACGACCTCTCCTCGATCGGCAATATCGGCCGGTGCAAAATCTATCTTGGGGCGATCGACGACGGGGTGGCGTTCGAAGAGCAGGCGATCCGCCTCAGTCCGCCGCGCGACCCGTTTCTCGCCGTCTGGGATTTCCGGATCGGTCAGGCGCGGCTGCTGCAATCGCGCATCGACGAGGCGCTTTCGTGGCTCGAAAAAGCCCACGACGCCAATCCGGCATATTCGTTCGTGCCCGCCTGGCTCGCCGCCACCTACGGCCTCAAAGCCGATTTGCCGCGCGCCGCCGCCGAGCTCGCCGAAGCCCGCCGGCTCAGCGGCAACGGCTCGCCCACGACCCTGGCCGCTGAACGGGCCGCCGGCGACAGAGATTTTACCGTGCCCGAGACTCGCGCTTTGTTTGGAGCCACCTATCTGGCCGGCCTGCGCCGGGCCGGGGTACCGGAGCGATAACGCGCCGTGGCGGCAGAAAGGAAAGGGCAGTGGGTCAGTCCACCCTATCGCAGCAGCAGATCGGCCTCGGACAAGCCTTCGTGCACCGGCACGGCGTCGAGCGTCGGACTGGACGGCGGCATGGGGGCGGACCTAGCTTTGCTTCATCGAGACGGAGGATCGAGATGACGCAGGCGCGCCGGTTTCGTGATTTGCTGCACCGGGACGGGATCGTGGTGGCGCCCGGCGCCTATGATTGCATCACCGCCAAATTGATCGAGGCGGCCGGGTTCGAGGCGGTCTATATGACCGGGGCCGGCACCGCGGCGACCTTGGGCTATCCCGATTTCGGCCTGGTGACGATGTCGGAGATGGTCGGCAACTCCGAGCGGATCGCCGCCGCGGTCGGGGTTCCGGTCATTGCCGACGCCGATACCGGCTACGGCAACGAATTGAACGTGTTTCGCACGGTGCGCGAATACGAGCGCAGCGGTGTCGCCGGCATTCATATCGAGGACCAGGGCTTCCCGAAAAAATGCGGCCATCTGGACGACAAGGAGATCGTGCCGCGCGAGGACTGGCTCGCCAAAATCCGGGCCGCCGCCGCGGCTCGCCGCGACCCCGACTTTCTGATCATCGCCCGCACCGACGCGCGCGCCGTCGCCGGGTTTGACGAGGCGGTCGCCCGCGCCAATGCCGCGCTCGCCGCCGGCGCGGAGATGGTTTTTCTCGAAGCGCCGCAGTCGATCGAGGAAGTGGCGGCGGTGCCGCGGCTGGTGCGCGGCCCGTGCCTCTTAAACGTCGTCTATGGCGGCAAGACCCCGGACCTCGATCTGCGCGAGGCCGCAAGGATGGGCTACAAGATGGCGATCCTGCCCGGCCTATTGCTGAAATGCGTGGTCGGCATCTGCGAGCAAAAGCTCGCCGAGCTCAAAACCGCGCACCGCCATCCGGCACCGCCGAAGGAGATGACCGTGCGCGAGATGTTCGAGCGCGTCGGCGCCGCCGAATGGGACGCGCGCCGCACCGCCTTTCGGGACCCCGGCCCGCTCCGCAACGCCGCGGAATAGCGCCGCAAGAACCGGGTCGAGCAGGTGTTGCGGTTGCGTCGAACCATCGAAAAGCCGTCTTGGCCGCGCTCTCCCACGGCTCCGGTTCAGAATTGTCCCGCAATGCAACGGTCATGGCCGGATGTGTTCCGGCCATCCCCACACAGCCGCCCGGACCTGGACCGATGCCGCAGAAGGGGTGGATCACCGGGTCGAGCCCGGTGATGACGACCCGGAGCGGCGACGTGCAATATACACAGCGACCGATCGTGAGAAAGCTGAAGCCCTCCCTCGCCCCGCTCGGCGGGGAGAGGGTCGGGGTGAGGGGCAAGGGGCCGCCGCTCGCGGACCGCGTTCTCTATCGCGACGGCCTGATGCTGGTCATCGACAAGCCGGCAGGGGTCGCGGTCCATGCCGGACCGGGCGGCGGTCCCGATCTCGAAAGCGGTTTCGATGCGTTGCGCTTTCGGCCTGCCGCATTCCCCTGCCCTCGCCCACCGGCTCGACCGCGACACGACCGGCTGCCTGGTGCTCGGCCGCCATGCCAAGGCGTTGCGCCGCCTCGGCGCGCTGTTCGCCGCCGGAAAGGTCGAAAAAATCTATTGGGCCGTCGTCGAAGGCCGGCCGCCGGATGATCGAGGCAGGATCGAAACCGGGCTCGCAAAGGTCACAAAGGCGAGCGGCTGGAACATGGCGGTCGATCCGAAGGGCAAGCCGGCGATCACCGATTACCGGGTGCTCGGTGCGGCGGACGGCCTCGCCTGGCTCGAATTGCGCCCGCATACCGGCCGCACCCACCAGATCCGCGTGCATTGCGCCGCGTTGGGCTGTCCCGTCGTCGGCGACCCCGTCTACGGCAATGCGACGCGCCGAGGGCCGTGCCTGCTCCATGCCCGCGCCGTCTCGCTGCCGCTCTATCCCGGCCGCCCACCGATCGTGGTCACGGCGCCGGTGCCGCCGCACATGCTCTCCACCCTGCGTCGGCTCGGATATCGCGAAGACGGCCAGCGGTCGTTCGCGGCGGTGCGCGGCGCAGATTGAGGAGCAGCGATGGTGGACTACGAGATCTTCTCGGCGGGCGATGTCGTGCTGCAATCGGGGCTGACCTATCGCGGGGCGCGCCTCGCCTACAAGACTTTCGGCAAGCTTGCCGCCGACAAATCGAACGTCATCGTCTACCCGACCTCATACGGCGCCCAGCATACGGACCTCGAATGGGCGGTGGCCGAAGGCAAGGCACTCGATCCGACAAAATATTTTATCGTCGTCGTCAACAAGTTCGGCAACGGCCTCTCGTCAAGCCCGAGCAACACGCCGCCGCCTTTCGACCGCTCCCGCTGGCCGCATTTCACGATGACCGACAATGTCCGCGTACAGGAGAGGCTGCTGCGCGAGGTCTTCGGGGTCGAGCGGGTCAAGCTCGTCTACGGGTTTTCGATGGGCGCGCAGCAGGCGTTTCATTGGGGTGCGTTGTTCCCCGAGCGGGTCGAGCGCATCGCCGCGATCTGCGGCTCGGCCAAGACCTCGCCGCACAACTTTGTCTTTCTCGAAGGGGTCAAGGCGGCGTTGACCGCCGACCCGGCCTGGCAGGACGGCTGGTTTGCGGCTCCGCCGACACGCGGCTTCCAAGCGATGGGGCGGGTCTATGCCGGCTGGGGGCTGAGCCAGGCGTTTTACCGCGAGGAGACGTGGCGAAAGCTCGGGTTTTCGTCGCTCGAGGATTTTCTGGTCGGCAGCTGGGAAGCGGGTTTTCGCCGCCGCGACGCCAACGATTTGCTCGCCATGCTGTGGACCTGGCAGCACGCCGACATCAGCGCCAACGAGGTTTACGGAGGCGATCTCGACAAGACGCTCGCCGCGATCACTGCCGACGCGCTCGTCATGCCGTGCGAAACCGACCTCTATTTCACGGTCGAGGACAACCGCCGCGAAGTCGCGCGCATGCCGCGTGCCGAATTGCGCCCGATCCCGTCGATCTGGGGCCACCGCGCCGGCAACCCCGCACAAAACCCGCAAGACGCCAAGTTTCTCGACGACGCCGTCCGCGAGCTCCTGGCCCGCTGAGCAGCGGAAAGTCACCTACCAGTCAGCCGGTGGTGGCGAGGGCGGCGGCGGTGTCGGGAGGCAGGATCGCACGCTCGATGTGACGGCGGTGCCAGAGCGCATAAAAGAGGAGGTTCCAGGCGGCGCGGCCGGCGCGTCTTTGCGAGGCGGCGGCGAACAGCGCCTCCACCGCGTCGGGGCGGCAGAATTCGGCAACCGCCGGCGAGCGGGCGACGAGCGGCCCGATCGCATCGGCGCGATGCGCGATCCATTGCCCGACCGGCACGGTAAAGCCGCGTTTGCGGGCGAGCGGCCCGGCCTGTGGCAAATGGTCGGCGAGCCAGCGGCGCAGCAGCCATTTGCCGAGCCCGCGGCGCACTTTCAGCTCGTCCGGGAGGCGAAATGCGAGCGCCGCCAGCTCCGGATCGAGATAGGGTGTGCGGCCCTCCGCACCATGCGCCATCAGGCAGCGGTCGAGCTTGGTCAACAGATCGTTCGGCAGCCAATCGGCGCAATCGACCGCCTGGGCCACCTGCAGCGGGGTGCGGCCGTGCCCTTCCAAGCGGAGCTCGGCCGAGACGATGCCGTCGCGCCAGCCGGCCGGCTGGCCGCGCAGCACGCCGAGCCCGTCGAGCACGCCATGCGCCCGCGGGCGCCTCCCTCCCGCCCACCATGGGCGCATGACGCTGCGGTAGCGGCCGTAGCCGGCAAAAAGCTCGTCCCCGCCCTCGCCCGAAAGGATCACCTTGAGCCCCGCCGCGCGGGCCGCGCGGGCCAGCGCCCAGGTCGGCACGATCGCGTAATCGGCGGTCGGATCGTCCACCGCGGACACGATTTCCGGCAACAGCTGCCAAAAGTCCTCCTCGCCGAACACGATTTCGACGTGCTCGGCGCCGACCGCCTGCGCCGCCGCGCGCGCTGCGGCGCGCTCGTCTGCAACCTCGCTTTCGGCAAAGCCGATCGTGAACGCCTTGACCGGGTGCTCACCGAGCCGCGCCATCATCGCCAGCACCGCCGTCGAATCGATACCGCCCGACAAAAACATGCCAAACGGCACATCGGCGCGCTGATGCAGGCGCACGCTGTCGGAGAGCGCGGCGTCGATCCGGGCCAGCGCCTCGTCCTCGCCGAATGCCTCCGGCCCCGCTTCCGGCAACGCGGCGCGCCGCCTGCGCTCGACGACACGCCCCTGGCGCACGACGACCGTTTCGCCCGGCAATACCCGGTTGATGCCGGCAAAGATCGTTTCGCGCCCGGTGGTGAATTGCATCTGCATCAATTCGTTGCGCACCGGCGGGACGAGCCGTGGCGCAACGATGCCGGCCTCGATCAGCGCCCCGGGCTCGGAGGCAAACGCGAAGCCCCCCGGCGTCTCGGCGTAGTAGAGCGGCTTGATGCCGAACGGGTCGCGAGCGAGGACCAGGCGGCCGGTTGCCGGGTCATGCAGCGCCAAGGCGTACATGCCGCGCAGATGCCGGGTAAAATCGAGCCCGTGCCGGCGATAGAGATGCAGCGGCAGCTCGCAATCCGACTGGGTCGAGAACAGCTCCGGATGCCCGGCGCCGATTTCCCGGCGCAGCTCGATGTAATTGTAGATCTCGCCGTTGCAGATCAAAGACGCCCCGCCCGGCTCGTGCAGCGGCTGGTCGCCGGTCGCCAGATCGATAATCGCGAGCCGGGTTTGCACCATGCCGACATCGGCCGAGCGATATCGACCGTCGCCATCCGGGCCGCGATGGCGCAGTGCCGCTTCCATCGCCCGCAGCGGCGCCGATGGCGGCGGCGCGCCCTCGAAGGTCATCAACCCGGCGATGCCGCACATCAGCGTGCCAGCCGGTCGAAAAAATCGCGGTAGCGGGCGACCGCCGCCGCCTCGGTGAACTCGGCTTCGTAGGCGCGCCGGCCAGCTTGGCCGAGCCGCCGACGCAACATCGGATCGTCGCACAGCGCCTCGATCGCCGCGGCCAGCGCCGCCGGACCGCCGCCCGGCTCTGCCGGCAACGGCACCAGAAGGCCGTTCTCGCCGTCGTGGATCAGCCCCCTCGGTCCGTCGCTGGCGGTGGCGACGACCGGGATACCGGCCGACCAAGCCTCGATCACGACGTTGCCCAGCGGCTCGTGCAACGAGGGGCATACCAAAAAATCGGCATTTGCCAGCAACGCCGGGACATCCTCGCGCCAGCCGAGAAACCGCACCCGGCTGCCGAGGCCGAGCCTCGCTGCGAGGGTTTCGAGAGACGGGCGCAGCGGGCCTTCGCCGGCGATTGCGAGCCGCACCTTTGGTGCCCGAGCCAGCGCTTCGAGCAGCAGCCCAAACCCTTTGTTCGGATGCAGGCGGCCAAGCGCCAGACCATATGATGCTCGCCGGATGGATGCTCGCCGGCCGCTCGGGTCTGGACCGGGACGGCGCGCGAATCGGGGACAAAATTCGGCAGATGCTCGATCCGGTCCCGCGGCCAGCCCGCGGCGACCGCATAATCGACGATGGCGCTGGTGTTGCCGATCAGCCGGTCGCAACGCCGGTAGAATTTCAAATCGTAATACCCCCCGAGCCGGGCAACATGCATGAAATCGCCGCGCGGGCAAAGCCGGGTCGCGCGGCTCATCCAGGTCAGGACGATATCGGGGCGCCAGCGCGCGATCTCGCGGCGGAAGGCGAGCCGGGTGGCCAGATCGAGCGGCCCGCCGAAACGATGCTCGGCCACCGCGACGCCGGCGGCGCGCAGGCTTTGCGCGCGGGTGGCATCGCGGCGGATCAGCACGCGCTGGGTCTCGCCCGCACGCTGCAGCGCCGCCGCCAGCCGCACAAAAAAGGTTTCGGCACCGCCATGCCGCGCCCCGGCGATCGCCTGCAGCAGCCGCCGGCTCAACGCATCAATATCTCGAACCGGGCGGCAACCATGTCCCAGCTGAGCCCGCGCTGGTCGGCGAGGGCAGCAAGGTGCCAGCGCCGCCACAGCGCGTCGTCGCGCAGAACCGCGACCGCCGCGGCGACAAAATCATCATCGCTCGCCGCAACCCGGCCGGTCACGCCGTCGATCACCCGCTCGCCGACGGCTCCCAGCGGCTGGACGACGGCCGGCACGCCCATCGCCTGCGCCTCGGCCAAGGCGAGGCAAAAGGTCTCGCCGGGATCGCCGCGGTAGAGCATTGCCCGCGCGCCGGCGAGGGCTGCCGCCAGGACCTCGCGGCCGACCGGCGCAAAGCGCCGCACACCGCAATCGGCGAGGCGATCGGCTCGTGCGAGAATTGCTTCGATCGGGCCGGGCCGCGCGGCACCGCCATAGACCGCCGCACCGGCGTAGATGTGCAGCTCGGCCTGCGGCACCGCCGGCGCAATACGCGCGACCCACAGATCGAGCAGCCAATCGAGGCCGCGCAGCGGGTTCGAGGTGAAGATCGCGCGCGGCGGCGGCGGGTCGTGCGTCGTCGCCCGGCGAAACCGATCGAGAATGCCGTAAGGGATGATCTGCCGGCCGGCGCAAGGGAGCCACGCCGGGATCGTCTGCGCGTGATACGCCCCGGTGGCGACGAGGATCGGCCGCCAGCGCGCGAGCCGCCACAGATTGCGTGGCTTTTTCAAATAGCCCGCCGGGTTGTGCAGCCAGAACAACCGTCGCCGGGCCTGTCGGACCTGTCCGATCACGCGATGCCCGCGATTGCCGATATAGAGGTCGCAGGCGGTCGGCATCGGCTCGGCAAAAGCATCCCAGCGCACACCATTATGGATCAGCGGGGCGGTGCAGCGGTTGCGCACCTCGACCCTGTGCCCGCGTGCCGCGAAGGCTTCGGCAAGCGCCACAAACGCCGTTTCGGCGCCGCCCAACGGGGCGGTTTCGGCCATGCGGCCGTCAAAGGCGATGCCGTCATCGGCCATCACCACGCTCGCCATCACTCCCCGGCTTTGTGATGCAGCTCCGGCCCCTCATCGGTGTCGAAGCGAGCTTTCAGATAAGAGAGTATCGGGTAGAGCGCGGCGCACAGCGCGATCAAAAAGCCCCATGGCCCTTCGCGATACCCCCTGCGGCCGATGTAGCATTTCCAGAACCGCGACGCGATCCGCCGCAGATTTCGACCATAGCTGCCGATATCGCCGCTGTCGCGCAGGTCCTGTGCGTGCGCGCTCGTATAGCGGTCGAGCCGGCGCAACAGATCGGAAATGTCGCGGTCGACATAATGGACGATGCGACCCGAAAGTGAGGCACCTTGCGGCCCCGACAGCGACACCGATGGATGCACGCGCTGGCCGCCCCAAATCTTGGCGCCTGTGCAAAAAAGGGCAGCATGGGCCGACCGGCCGAAGGAGCCGCCCCAGCCCCACCGGACCAGGCGCCCGCCAACGTAATTGTCCACGGGGACCAGATGCCACGCGGCCACGGAACCGGCGACTACCCTGCGAATCTCGTCGGCCAGCTGCTGAGGCACCCTCTCGTCGGCGTCGATCTCGATTATCCACTTCCCTCGGCAGGCGTCGATCCCGGCGTGCCGGCGCGGCCCTTCACGCTCCCAAGCGCCTTCGACCACGCGGTCGGTGAAACCGGCCGCGATCTCGCGCGAGCGGTCGTCGCAGCGGTCGAGCACGACGACGATCTCGTCGGCAAAAGCGAGAGCGGCGAGACAATCGGCGAGCTGGCGCTCCTCGTTGTGGGCGACGACGAGGGCCGAAAGGCGCGGCGGTTCTGTCCTGTTCACGCGGCATCGCTCGCGGTCGCGCCCAGAAGGCGGCACGCCGCCGCCGCGACGGCATCGACTGACAGGCCGTCCATCAGCGTATCGGTGGTGCGGTGGTCGAAGCCTGCGCCGAACATCGTTTCGGCCGCGTCGCTGCTGCGGACAAAGGCGGCGCGCGGGCCCCACGGTGCGTATTGATCGACCGGGCTCGGCCCGAAGAGGCCGAGCGTCGGCGCTCCTGCGGCGGCAGCGATATGCATCAGCCCCGTGTCGTTGCCGACGAAAAGCGTGCAGCGCCGCAGCACCGCAGCCGCCGTCAGCAAATCGACCCGGCCGATGAGATCGATCCGCCGATCACGCGGGATCGCCGCCAGCACCGGCGCGGCTTGTGCCCGTTCGTGACCCGCTGCCATGATCGCCACTCGCGCGCCGGGCAGCGGGCCATCGGGCGCGGTCAGGCGCTTCGACAATTCGGCAAAACGCTCGGCCCGCCACTCTTTGCCGCGCCAGTTCGCCGCCGGACCGATCGCCAGGACCGGGCCGCCCGGCAGGACCAATCCGGCGGCCGTCTTTTCGTGCCGCGGCAAGGTCCACAGCACCGGGCCGGGCGGCGGGTCGAGATTGAACAGCCGGCCGAGCTGGCGCACCCGGTGCTCGCGCAAATCGCCCTTTGCCATCACCCGGCGCGCGCCGGCGCGCAACAGCCACACGAGCGCCGAGCCGCGCAAATCGATCGCGATATCCCAGCGCCGGCCGGCAACTCGGAAATAGAGCGGCAGCCAGTGCGACGACCAGGGGCGCTTCGCCATGACGATGATGCGTTCGAGGCCGGGGACCGCTTCGAACAGCGGCGCCGCCACCGGCCCGGCGGCGACCGTCAGCCGTCCCCCCGGGTGCCGCTCGATCAGGTGCGACAGCAGACCCGTCGACAGCACGGCATCGCCGATGCGCGTCGCGGTGACAAAGAGTATGCGCATTTCGCCGATCCGCGCGCCTTATACCGCGCCACCTCGCGGCTTGCCAAGAATGCAGCCACGCCCTACCTCTACATTCCTCAGATGATGGCCAACCCAGCTTTTATCGTGCTCGACGATCGCGGCGTGCTCGCCGTCTCGGGACCTGATCGCCGCGTCTTCCTGCAGGGACTCGTCTCGAACGATGTCGAGCAGGTCGACGCGACGCAGGCGCGCTATGCCGCGCTGCTGACCGCGCAAGGGAAGTATCTGCACGATTTCATGATGGTTGGGCGGGACGACTCCATTCTGCTCGATGCCGAGGCGTCCCGTCTCGCCGATCTCGCGCGCCGGCTGTCGATCTATCGGCTGCGCGCCAAGGTGACGCTCGCCACCAAGCCCGCGCTTGCCGTGGCGGCGGTGTTTGGCGCCGGCGCCCTGGCTGCGCTGGGTCTGCCCGACGAGCCCGGAGCGGCACGGCGCTTCGGCCCCGGTATCGCATTTGTCGATCCGCGGCTCGCCGCCCTTGGTGCCCGCTGCATCCTGCCGCGCGAGACGATGCGCGCAGCCCTTGCCGAGAGCGGCATCGCCGAAGCCGACTTTGCCGACTATGACCGCCTGAGGCTCGGGCTCGGCGTGCCGGACGGCAGTCGCGACCTGATCGTCGAAAAATCGATCCTGCTCGAATCGGGCTTTGACGAATTGCACGGCGTCGATTGGCACAAGGGCTGCTATATGGGCCAGGAGCTGACCGCACGCACCAAATATCGCGGTCTCATCCGAAAGCGGTTGCTGCCGGTCGACATCGCCGGTCCCGTCCCGGCACCCGGAGCGATCATTCTCGCCGATGGCCGCGAGGCCGGCGAGATGCGGTCGAGCTGCGGGACGTTCGGCTTGGCGCTGCTGCGGATCGAGCCGGTGCGGGAAAACCGGCGGCTGGTAGCGGGCGACGCGGTTCTATTTCCGCGACTACCCGATTGGCTCCGGCTCGAAACCGACGCCGGCTGAGAGAGCGTCCCGCAACTACTGCCCGGGCTGGTTCAACTGCTGCTGGATCTCGCGGCTGCGGCGGGTGGCGGGGCTGACGCCGGCACGGTCGCGCCGTTGCTGCTCCCGCTCCAGCCCACTGCGGTAGGTGCCCAGTTTCTGCTGATCGACCGGGGCCGGGTATTTCGTCTCCGGGTAGGAGGGAGCCGCCCGCTCGGGGATCATGAACACCGGTCCGGGCTGGGTCAGGATCGGTGACAGGCTCGGCGGCGGCGCGGGTGCCGGACCCGGGTTGATCGGTGGCGCCAAGGGCGCCGGGGTCGGCGCTGCCGTGATCGCGGGCGGCGGCAGAAAGACCGGACCATGCAATTGTGCACCGGCCGCGTCGCCGACCCACAGCGTCGGCAGCAGCAACGCGACCCCGATGGCCCCTCTGGTCACGCGGTTGGGTCGCCGTGCTCGTTCGACAGCTCTGCCTGGGCCGCGGCCAGTCGGGCGATCGGCACCCGGTAAGGCGAGCACGAGACGTAATCGAGCCCGATTTCCCGGCAGAACCGGATCGAGGCGGGGTCGCCGCCGTGCTCGCCGCAAATGCCGAGCTTGAGGCCGGGCCGGACCGCCCGGCCGCGCTCGGCGGCAAGACGCACCAATTCGCCGACACCCTCGGTGTCGAGCGTGACGAACGGGTCGTTTGGCAGGATTCCCAGCTTCTGGTAGATGCCGATAAAGCTCGCCGCATCGTCGCGCGACAGACCGAACACGGTCTGGGTCAGGTCGTTGGTGCCAAAGCTGAAGAATTCTGCGGCCTCGGCGATCTCGCCGGCGCGCAATGCCGCACGCGGCAGCTCGATCATCGTGCCCACCGTGTAGGGGACGGCAACGCCGGTCTTTGCCGACACCGCCGCGGCGGCGCTATCGATAATCTCCTTCAGAATATCGAATTCCTTCCGGGTCGAGATCAGCGGCACCATGATCTCGGGCTCGACCACGGCACCGGTTTCCCCGGTGACCGCCGCCGCCGCCTCGAAGATCGCAGTCGCCTGCATCTCGGAAATCTCGGGGCAGGTGATGCCGAGGCGGCAGCCGCGATGGCCGAGCATCGGGTTCGTCTCGTGGAGTGCTATGGCGCGCGCGCGGATCTGCTCGACGGTTCTGCCGGTCACCCGCGCCATCTCGGCAAACTCGGTGTCGAGCTTTGGCAAAAACTCGTGCAGCGGCGGGTCGAGCAGCCGGATCGTCACCGGCAGCCCCTTCATAATACGGAAGATTTCGGCAAAATCCGCCCGCTGCATCGGCAGCAGCTGCGCCAGGCCGGCGCGACGCCCGGCCTCGTCGTCGGCCATGATCACCCGGCGCATCGCCCCGATGCGGTCCGCCTCAAAAAACATGTGCTCGGTGCGGCTGAGCCCGATGCCCTCGGCGCCAAAGCGCCGCGCCGTCGCGGCATCGGTCGCGGTTTCGGCATTGGCGCGCACCTTGACCTTGCGGACCGCGTCGGCCCAGCCCATCAAGGTGACGAAATCGTCGGACAGCTCGGGCTGGCGCGTCGGCACCTCGCCCGCCATGATCTCGCCGGTAGAGCCGTCGATGGTGATGGTTTCGCCGGCCTGCACGACAAAGTTGCCCACCGACATCGTCCGCGCCGCGTAATCGATCCGCAGATCGCCGGCGCCGGTGACGCAGGGCCGGCCCATGCCGCGGGCGACGACGGCGGCGTGGCTGGTCATGCCGCCGCGGGTGGTCAAGATGCCGCGGGCGGCGTGCATGCCGTGAATGTCGTCCGGGCTGGTTTCGAGGCGCACCAAAATCGCCGCTTCGCCGCGGGCGGCGAGCGATTCGGCCTCGTCCGCCGAAAACACCACGGCGCCGCAAGCGGCACCCGGTGATGCCGGCAGGCCGCGAGCGAGGATTTCGGTCTTGGCGCTGGGGTCGAGCATCGGGTGCAGCAGCTGGTCGAGCGAAGCGGGATCGATCCGCCGGATCGCCTCGTCGCGATCGATAACCCCTTGCTCGACCAACGACACCGCGATCTTCAGCGCCGCGTGCGCGGTGCGCTTGCCGGTGCGCGTCTGCAGCATCCACAATTTGCCGCGCTGCACCGTGAACTCGATATCCTGCATGTCGCGGTAATGGCTTTCGAGCTGGCGGCGCACCCGCTCGATCCTGCCGAAGACGTCCGGCATTGCCTCCTCCATCGCCGGCAATGACGATTTGTTCGCCTTTTTGCCGGCGAGGGTCAGATGCTGCGGCGTGCGGATCCCGGCGACCACGTCCTCGCCCTGGGCATTGACCAGAAACTCGCCGTAAAGCTCGTCGGCACCGGTGGACGGGTTGCGGGTAAAGGCGACACCGGTCGCGCAATCCTCGCCCATATTGCCGAACACCATCGCCTGGACGGTCACCGCCGTGCCCCAATCGCCGGGGATCGCGTGCAGTCGGCGATAGGTCACCGCACGCGAATTCATCCACGAGCCAAACACCGCACCGATCGCCCCCCATAGCTGCTCGGCAGGGTCTTGCGGAAAAGCGCGGCCGGTCCCTTCGGCGACCACATCCTTGAACGCGGCGACGATGATTTGCCAATCCTCGGCGCCGAGCTCGGTATCGAGGGTGGCCCCGGTATCGGTCTTGTGGCTTTCCAGCAAATCCTCAAAATGGTGGTGCTCGATGCCGAGCACGACCTGCCCGTACATCTGGATAAAGCGGCGATAGCTGTCGTAAGCAAAGCGGGCGTCGCCGCTGTTCTCGGCCAAGCCTTTGACGACGCGGTCGTTGAGCCCGAGGTTCAACACCGTGTCCATCATGCCCGGCATTGATACGCGCGCACCCGAGCGCACCGAGACGAGCAGCGGATTGCCGGCGTCGCCGAACCTGGCGCCGAGGCTCTTTTCGATCGCGACGAGCCCTCCCCTCACCTGCTCGCGCAGCTCGTCCGGGTAGGATTTTTGGTTTTTGTAAAAATACGTGCAGGCTTCTGTCGTGATAGTGAAGCCGGGCGGCACCGGCAACCCGAGATTGCTCATCTCGGCCAAGCCCGCGCCCTTGCCGCCGAGCAGGTCGCGCATCTCGGCCCGGCCCTCGGCCGTCCCGTTGCCAAACCGATAGACCCACTTCGTCATCCGCCCTTCACCCTCTGATTGGCGCGGCGGATGGGTGTCCGCCGATTGAAAACGCGTTTGAGGCGGATAAAATCCGCCTGTTCTTATCCTTCGATCTGTGAGAAATCCGCGACGAGATTCATCGTCGCCCGAATGCGCGAGAGCAGCCGCAACCGGTTCTCCCGCAGCTCGGGCAGGTCGGCGTTAACGGTTACTCTTGTCGAAAAATTCATCGACCGGACGGCGCAATCGCGCGAGCTGGGGCATCGCGGTCTCGAAAACGTCGCGCGCGAGCTCGGCCCCGGCGCGGCTGCCGGTTTCCTCGAGCCGCTCGAACAGCGCCTGCTCCTCCGGTTGCCGCAGCAATGCCGGATCGACGCGGCCGTCATAATTCCGGCGGTCCTTGCGCTCCTCGATCCCGACGATGTTGGCGGCGCGCCGGTAGGCGACGAGCAGGTTGGCCCCGGTCTCCGATCCGACGAAATCTTGCAGCGCCTGCACCCGGTAGCGCAGGCGCACGAGATCGTCCTCGCGCTCCCCGGCGCGCGCGAGCGCTGCCGCGATCAAATCGTGCTGAAAGCCTTGCTCGCGCAAATGCACCTTCAGGCGCTCGACGACAAAAGCGAGCAGATCAGCGACGACGCCCGGCACCCGCGAATCCCATGGATCAGACCCAGTTGGAAAGAGAATGGCGCGGGGAAGCTGCAGTGCGGCGGTTTCGAACGCGCTCAGAAGCGGCAGCCGAAGTCGATTTTCGAGGATGATCCGGATCACGCCTTGAGCCGCACGGCGCAGCGCGAACGGGTCGCGAGAGCCCGTCGGTCTGTTCATCGACAGAAAAGAAGCCCGCCAGCGTATCGATCTTGTCGGCGAGCGCCGCGACCACGCTGACCGGCTCTGTCGGGCAGTCATCGTTCGGTCCGGCCGGCTTGTAGTGGTCGGAGATGGCCTCGGCGACCGCCTCGGACTCGCCGTCATGGCGTGCGTAGTGACGGCCCATGATCACCTTGCAGCTCTGGGAACTCGCCCACCATCGCGGTCGAGAGATCGGCTTTGGCAAGGTAAGCCGCGCGTGCTGCCGCATTCGAGCCGGGGACATGCCCACCCACCAGCTCGGCAATCCGCTCCATGCGCATAACCTTGTCATACACGCTGCCGAGCTTGTCGTGGTAAACTCGTCCTTTGAGCGCCTCGACCCGATCTTCCAGCCGTGCTTTCAGATCCTTGTCCCAGAAAAAGCGCGCGTCGGCGAGGCGCGCCCGTAATACCCGCTCGTTACCGGCAACAATTGTCTCGCTGTTTCCGGAATTATTGGCGACAAACAAAAAATGGGCGGCGAGAGAGCCGTCGGCATGCTGGCAAGCGAAATATTTCTGGTGCGTGCGCATCGCCGTCGCCAGCACCTCGGATGGCAAGCCCATAAAGTCGCGGTCAATACGGCCGGCGAGCACGACCGGAAGCTCGGCGAGTCCGGTCACCTCTTCAAGCAGCAAGCGATCGGGTCTGACGACGAGCCCTACGTCGGATGCACGGTTTTGCAGATCGGCCTCGATTTGCGCCCGGCGGTGGTCCTGGTCGAGGATCACATAGGCGCTTTCGAGCTTTTCCATGTAGTCCGCGGCGGTTTCGATCGAAATCTCCTCCGGCGCCAGCAAGCGGTGCCCCCGCGTCGTCCGGCCGACGGGCACCGAATCGAGCGCCAAGGGCACGACGGCGCCGTCGAAGAGACAGATGACCGAATTCAGCGGCCGCACCCAGCGGAACGACGAGCCGGGCCAGCGCATCGATTTCGGCCACGGCAGCTCGCCGATGGCGGATTTGACCAGATCGGGCAAGACCTCGGCGGTGGGGCGGCCCGCCCGGTGCAGCACCGCGAAGTAGAATTCGCCGCGTCCGGCGTCGCGGATTTCGCAGTCATCGATCGAGGCGAGGCCGGCGGCGCGCACAAAGCCGTCGATCGCCGGCTGCGGAGCGCCGACGCGCGGGCCGCGGCGCTCTTCGGTATGATCGGGCTGGGTCGCCGGGATGCCCTCGGCGATCACCGCGAGCCGGCGCGGCGTGACATAGCCGCGCACCGCAGCGGCCGGGATTTCGGCGGCGGCGAGCTTGTCGCGCAAGAGCCGGGTCAGGTCCTCGATCGCACGGCGCTGCATCCGCGCCGGGATCTCTTCCGACAGCAGCTCGAGCAGGAATTCCGCCATCTCAGCCGCCGGACCCGGCGAGCCACGCCTCGCAGCAGCCCTTCGCCAGCGCGCGCACCCGCAGAATATAGGCGGCGCGCTCGGTCACGCTGACGGCGCCGCGCGCATCGAGCAGATTGAACAGATGGCTCGCCTTCAGGCACTGGTCGTAGGCCGGCAAGGCGAGCCCGCGGTCGAGCACGGCGCGGCAGGCCGCTTCGGCGTCGGCGAAATGCACCGCGAGCCGGCCGGTGTCGGCGATCTCGAAATTATAGGCCGAAAATTCCCGCTCGTTGCGCCGGAACACGTCACCGTACGAGATGCCGGCATGATATTCGAGATCGAACACGCTCTCGACGCCGTCGACATACATCGCCAGCCGCTCGACGCCATAGGTCAGCTCGGTCGAGACCGGGTCGCATTCGATGCCGCCGACCTGCTGGAAATAGGTGAACTGGCTGACCTCCATGCCATCGACCCAGACCTCCCAGCCGAGGCCCCAGGCGCCCAAGGTCGGGCTTTCCCAATCATCCTCGACAAAGCGGATGTCGTGCCGGGCGGCGTCGATGCCGATCGCAGCGAGGCTCGCGAGATAAAGCTCCTGGCTGTTTGCCGGGGCCGGCTTCAGGATCACCTGAAACTGGTGATGCAGCTGCAGCCGGTTCGGGTTGTCGCCATAGCGGCCGTCTGTCGGCCGGCGCGAGGGCTGGACATAAGCGGCGCGCCAGGGCTCGGGGCCGAGTGCCTTCAACGCCGTCGCCGGATGAAACGTGCCCGCGCCGATCTCGACATCGTAGGGCTGGAGGATCACGCAGCCCTGCCGCGCCCAATAGCGCTGCAGCGCGAAGATCAGCGATTGAAGGCTCAATTCCGGCGCCTCGTCCCGGACACGCTCAGCGCGGCCGCGGACAATCGGGCCGGCCGCAGCCGGGCGCGCGGGCGGCGACATAGGCCCCGCAAACCCCGCAGGCGGTAAGCTCCTCGGCTTCGAGCGCACGCCGCGGCGCTTCGGGACGGCGGCGCGGCAAGCTTCGGCGCGGCCCGTTCAGCCAGCGTGTCACGATCCATATCGCGCCAAACACCAGGATCAGCACGACGAGCTTCGGAAACGCAAACATCGCCGTTATTTACCGGCAACAGAGTAGGATGTCAAGTAAATCAATGGATTATTTGACAGCAACGCAAATCACAGCCCGAACCTGGACCACAGCAGCCGCGCCTCCACCCAATCGGCGATGTCTGCGACAAGATCGAGAGGCTCGCGCGCCGAAGCCAGGCGCCGCCACAGCGGGCGCCTGCGCTCCGATGGGATCGGGCGCAGCCGAACGTCCTCGCCATAGCGGGCACGGATCACCCCGCGCACCTCGCCGATGCCGTCGATCAGGCCGCGCTCCAGCGCCATCCGGCCGGTGAACACATTGCCGTTGAAGAGGCTCTCGTCAGCGGGATCGATCTTGGCTGCCCGACGCTGCCGCACCGTGTCTTTGAAAGCATCGTGGATATTCTGCTGCAGCCCACCGAGGCGCACGATATCCGCGGGGTCCTCGGGCAGGAACGGGTCGAGCAGCGATTTGTTGGCGCCGGCGGTATGCAGGCGCCGCTCGACGCCGAGCCGATCGATCAGGCGAGCAAAGCCGAAGCTTGCGCTGATCACGCCGATCGAGCCGAGGATCGAGGTCTCCTCGCCAAAGATTTCGTCGCCGGCAAGCGCCAGCCAATAGCCACCCGAGGCCGCCACATCCTCGGCAAAGGCAATGACCGGAATGCGCTTCTCGTCGGCAAGCTCGCGAATCCGGCGGCAAATCAGCGCCGATTGTGCGGCCGCGCCGCCGGGCGAATTGATGACGAGCGCGACCGCGACAACGCCGCGCATGCCGAACGCGCGCTCGATTGCCGCCGCATGGCTCGCCAGCGAAATCGCGCCGCGTCGCAGCCGCGGCATGATGACGCCTTCGAAACGCAGCACCGCGACGACCGGCCTGCGCCGCCACAGCCGATCAATCTTGAGACGATCGAGCCAGCTCATGGGTAATCAGATGGGATGCGTCGCCGGCGGCGGCTATGGGCGTCAGAACGCGAGCGCGCGGCCCTCGCGCAGCACGCCGTCGGCGCCCGGTGACAGCCGGCCATCCGGCTCGTGCAAGATCAAGCCGGCAGCGAGCCGAGCGGGTGCCGCATTCTGCTTGCACGCGCGCACCAGGATGCGGCTCGCCGGTTTTCCCGCTCCCGGCCATAGCGGGAAGACGGCAATCTCGCCGGCGCGCCCGGCCAGCTCGGCGAGCACCGCATCGATCCGGTCGGCGCGATGGATCAGGGTTACGGTGCCCTTGGCGCGCACCATGGTCAGCGCAAAGCGGACCCAGGCGGCGAGGTCGGCCTCACCCTCGATCGTTGCTTCGGCCTTGCCCGGCCTCCCCGTCGACGCGACGCTGCCGCGCCCATGATAGGGTGGGTTCGCCATCACATGATCGAAGGTGCCGGGCGACAGCCGCGGCGGTGCGCGCAGCAGATCGCCGATCATTACCGAGACCCGCGCCTCCATGCCGTTGAGGATCGTGTTGTCGCCGGCGAGGCGGACGAGATCGCGCTGCATTTCGACCCCGACGACGCGCGCATGCGGCACCCGTGCGGCGAGGCACAGCATTGCAGCCCCGGCGCCGCAGCCGATGTCGAGCACCAGCTGGTGCGGCTCGGCCGGCACCGCGGCAGCGAGGAAGATCGGATCGATCGCGACGCGATAGCCGCTCGCCGGCTGGCGCAAGCGCACCCGGCCGCCGAGCAGCCGGTCTTCGGTGAAATCGGGCTCGGCCACCGCGATGCCGCTCATGCGTGCTCCGTTTCCGAAGCAGCGATCAGGGCGCTGGCGCGCGGATGGTCGCGCGGCGCCACCATCAGCCGGCGCGGGATGGCGCCAATGCTGCCCTCGACCAGGCTCGTGTACTGGTCGAGCACGAGGCACTTGATGCCGGCTTCGGCCAATACCGCCTGCGCCCAGGTGAGGCGGACCAGGTCGTTGGTGCGCAGAAGCTCCTTCATGACCCACCGCGTCGGGATTTCCGGATCGGCCGTGCGGCGGCGCGGTCCTTGACCGGCCTTGGCGTCACTCTATGCTCGCTCCCGTTCGGACGCGTCAAGCCGATCTGGCAGGGCGGAACAGGCGGGAGATTGGGGTGGCGCTGGCGGGTATCGATCGCGGGGGCGCGCGTTCAAAGCCGTCGCTCGATCCGCTGTCCCGGCTGCTCAAAAGCGACCTCGACCGGGTCAACCAGCTGATCGTCGAGCGCATGCGCAGCCCGGTTGCGCTGATCCCACAGCTCGCCGGCCACATTGTCGCCGGCGGCGGCAAGCGGCTGCGGCCGATGCTGACCCTGGGCTGCGCGCGGCTCTGCGGCTATCGCGGCACCCGCCATACCGCCCTCGCCGCCGCGGTCGAGTTCATCCACACCGCGACCTTGCTGCATGACGACGTTGTCGATTCGAGCAATCTGCGGCGCGGGCGCGACACGGCGAACGCGGTCTGGGGCAACAAGCCGGCGGTCCTGGTCGGCGATTTTCTGTTCAGCCGGTCGTTCGAGCTGATGGTTGAAGACGGCTCGCTGCGCATTTTAGAGATTCTGTCACGCGCTTCCTCGGTCATCGCCGAGGGCGAAGTGCTGCAGCTAATGACGGCAAACGACACGACGACCACCGAGGCGGCCTATCTTGCGGTCGTCGAAGCCAAGACCGCCGAGCTGTTCGCCGCAGCCGCACGTATCGGTGCGGTGCTGGGGGAGCGGCCGCGCGAGGAAGAGGAAGCCCTCGACCGGTTTGGCCGCAATCTCGGCATCGCGTTCCAGATTACCGACGACGCGCTCGACTTTTCGGCGAACGAGCCCGATCTCGGCAAAACCGTCGGCGACGATTTCCGCGACGGCAAGGTTACTTTGCCGGTGCTGCTCGCCTATGCGCGGGGCGACGACGAGGAGCGCGAATTCTGGCGCCGCACGCTTGAGCAAATGGACCAGCGGCCCGACGACCTGGAACGCGCAATCGGGCTCATCAAGCATCAAGGCGCGCTTTCCGAAAGCTTGGACCGCGCCCGCATTTATGCTGCCGGCGCGATCGATGCGCTGTCCCTCTTCGCCGACGGACCCGAACGCCGGGCGCTGATCGAAGCGGCGATGTTCGCTACCGAGCGCAGCTTTTGATCGATCGTCGTAAGTTGGCGGCGCCTTGCACAGACACCATATCGGCGCTATAAACCCTCGCCCGGTCGGCGGAGTGTAGCTCAGCCTGGTAGAGCACTGCTTTCGGGAGGCAGGGGCCGGAGGTTCAAATCCTCTCACTCCGACCATCTTTTCAATCACTCAGGTGGCACTTTCGCCGCACTTTTCCTGCGATGTCCGGCGGAATCGGCGGTATTCGGCGCACGCTTCAGGATATACCGGAATTAAACCCCTATTCAGTGAATCTTCCTAGCGACGCGTACCTAGATGCGCCGATACCCTAGAATAGAATATATATACCCTTATCGCGAGGATATGTCACGCAAGACGCATCCTATAGTAGTTATTAACGAATTGATGAGCGTCAGAAATAGCTCCGAAGCATCTGTGTCTCCGCGTACCAATCAACGGAGTCCATGTATATTATATGCGGACGAAGGGCTGGCACCGCGTTCATCAGCTCATCAAACATCATTCTGAGCAACGACGGAACTACCATCCCTAGCACTGCCAAAAACAACGGATTGTCTTCTTCTATATAAATTAAATCTCCTTGTAAAGAACCTCGAAATGCGAAATCGGCTACCTTTTGGAAATCTATGAGATCGGCGTACGGCCAGTGGCCCTCATGATAGATGAAACGATTTCTTGGCCTCGAGATGTGTTCGTGATCAATGCCTTCTAGGAACACTAAATGCTTTCTGAAAGCTGACGGAAACTCTGTTACACGTAACAATCTACCAAAAAATCCCCAAAGCAAATTCTGCTCAAGCATCGCACAGCTCGTCACTATGATTTCTTCATCTTGGGTGCCAAATTTCTGTTGTTGTTGCATTTGTACAGGGAAAAGATCAACCAACAATTGTCTACCGGCCGGCTGAGGAAAACAGGTCCCTAGCAGCGACAGGAAGCCTTTCGCCGCATAGTAAGCGGAGTGGTATCCCTGAAAAATCGCCCAACTGAGCATACCCTTGAGGACTGATGCTTCCACCGCCCGGGCTACATGCATACTCTTTTGAAACAGAAAGATGGCTTCAGCCATGGCAATCTCGTGCACCCCTGGCATCACCGTGCGCACCTTAGACGCACTCAAGGCGGTCCCGGTCGCGGCAAAAAAAATCACTCAACGTTGGATTAGGCGGTTGACCGACGTCAATAAGTTCCGGGGTGTGGGCCGACCACAACGAACGTATATCGTCCCATCGCCGGCGTTCGATGACCTGATAGTAATTCCGATTTCGGGCCACGTCTCCCAACTCAGAGTCGGAGGACGCCACCGTTCATCTCGTTATCTCGTTTGAACGCAATTTCGATTGCAGTTCTTACATCTTCACCAGCCTGTATTTCTGCTGCGTTGCCGCTGCCCATCTCGCGCCAATCATCGAACGGCAATTCGCCGATTTGTCTGAATGCTTTTGTCGTGTCAGCGACCGAGAACCCCTTATACTAGTCAGGCAGGTTGAAAAGAAAAGTGGGAGTATGTTCAGCATGGCTCCGAAGCCAATCGTGCGGAAGAAGATGGGGTCAGATCGTCTAAACTCATCGTCGTAGACGTTGCGCATACCCTTGAAATAATTGTCAATTATCCTTCTCTGTTTTATTTCAAAATAATTTGATAGAAACCCTCTATCACGGATGATAAGGGGCGCAACCTTTCTAACAAAATTTGTCAGAGATAGCTCGCCAGCCTTAGGAGGCCGTACGACAACTATCCTGTCATAGATGGCGGAGTTTTCATCGCGCCGCAGTTGGACTGCAATGTCCGAAGCTCTTTCCCTGGCCTCATCTTGGGGTTTTTTATTTTTGAGGGATCCAAGTAGGTCGAGGTACAATGACGTTGGTACCCCACGAGCCTCGCGATTTATCGTAATAAACTGGTTTATCTGTTCGTCCTGAGAGAGGCCAATGAAGGCAACGACGGGTATATTTACGTTCATACCATTATTTGCTGCCTCATGCGCTCCCGCCAGACGATGCTGCCCGTCAATCACCCAGCCGACACTGATCCCTCTGGTACCAAAAGTTCGCTCAAATTTTCGTCGAATGAAGCACCCGCATCGAGCGCAGCGATCACGGCCGTAGGTATCGTATTACCAGCCTCTATAGAATCTAGCGATGGCGGCAACTCGGCCACCAGAAAGAGCTCGTTGGTAACCTTCATTTTTATCTTCTGTCCTGCGGTTGATCTGAAGTAAACCGAATAATTCAGAAGCTGGAGCCGTGAACATGTAAAGTTTATGTGCTCCAGACATCGTCTGTACCGCCTTGTATCGACGCAGTGTCTTCTTCGACATCATTTGTCCTCAGACAGGGATGTGGTCGCGCATTTGGTGTCTGCCTCTCGCCGGATGACAAAGTGAGCCGGACCCCTCGCGGCGGATTGGCTGTCGCTGGCAGCATGAATGGGTTCGTCCACCGAACCATATCTCAGGATGCCCCGGGCGCATTCGTCTAACCGTTGTCTTCCGACGTAGACATATATCGGATTTATCGAACTTGGCGAGATATCGCTCCGTGTGGTCCTCGACGCGGGAGGTTGCCGTTCGCTCCGCACTGTCCCCCTTGGGCCGAATTCCGCCGGAACCGGCGGAATTAGCCGTCTGTTCCCGTAACGTTCCGACATGAAACGCGCTAGCAGCCTGTCGGGTTGGTGTGTTGTGGCGGGTGAGATGTGCCCGCTTGGCCCGGTTTAGGCCGGCCGCAGGTTATGCAGTCTGCGGCGGGCTCGCCGGTCACGGTCACCTACCAGGCGCAGCCCGGTTTAGGCCGGCCGCAGGTTATGCAGTCTGCGGCAGTTGTAGGCGAGGGCGATCAACAGCCACTCGGTGGCGACGTTTTGCCGGCCGCGCAGGTGGAAGCGGGTGAACCCGATCGCGCTCTTGATGATGCCGAAGACCGGCTCGACAGTCTGTTTGCGTTTTTTGTAGCGGGCTTTGCCATCTTCGCTCTCCAGCCTGGCCTTCATCGCCAGGCGCCACGGTTCGGTGATGCGGCGCTCGGGCTTGGGTTCGGGCGGCGGGCGGAAGTCGTAAGGCCGGTGCGGCTGGGTGCGGGCGATCGCCACCAAGGGCTCGATGCCGCAGGCTTGGAGTTCGGTGACGGCCGGGCCGCCGGCATAGCCGGCATCGGCCAACACTGTCTGCGGCAGGCCGACCGTCTCGCGCATCGCCAGGACCGTGGCCGCGAAGGTCGGCTGGTCGCTCGGGGTGGTGGCCATGTTGGTCGCCAGGATGAGCTGCGTCCCCTCGGCGCAGACCACCGCCTGAGCGTTGTAGGCTTGGCGGTATTCATGCGCTTTGGACTTGCGCATCAGCTGTGAATCGGGGTCGGTCAGGTTGGTCTGTCGATCGGGCCGCGGCGTTGCATCGGGCGGCTTGGGCGGCTGGCCGCCGCGCCCGGTCTTGGCCTCCCAGGCTGCCTTCCTGGCTTCATATTGCGGGCGTTCGGCCTCGGCCTCGGCCTTGGCTTCCGCTTCCAGCCGCGCGCAGGCAGCGTCGAGCTTCGCCTTGAGCGCCTCGCGCCGGGCGATCTCCGCCGGCAGCGCCTGCGGGTCGATGTCCTCGGCATCGGCCGCCTCGGCCTTGGCGGTCAACGCGGCGATGTCGGCCGCGAGCTTCGCCCGCAGCGCCCGCGCCCGATCGTACCGCAGCGAGCGGATCTTCGAGGCATTGGCATCGATCTTGGTCCCGTCGATCGACACCGTGCCCAGCCGCAGCAGCCCCATCTCGCGCGCCAGCAGCAGAACCTGCAAAAACGCCGCTTCAAACGCCGGCTTGTTGGTCCGCCGAAAGTTGGCGATCGTGTCGTGGTCGGGGTGCGTGTTGGCGGCGATAAAACGGGTGCCGACGTCCCGGTACGTCGCCCGCTCGATCCGCCGCGAGGAGAAGACGCCGTTGGCATGGCTGTAGACGAGCAGCGCCAGCATCAGCCGCGGATGGTATTGCGGCTTACCGCTGGGCCGGGCGTTGGTGTGAAACGCCGCCAGCCGCACCCGCTCCACCGCCGCCACGATAAAATGCGCGATATCGTTCGCCGGCAGCCAATCCTTCACATCCGGCGGCAGCAGAAACGGCTGCTCGCGATCAAACGGCATATAGGTCGTCATCGCTATATCCGGTGGTCTCCCCAACCATATCCACTGTATCATGATCAAACCCGCCGTCAATCCGACAGGCTGCTAGGAAACGCGCGGGGTTTAGGATAAGGTGGTGCTTTCGGGAGGCAGGGGCCGGAGGTTCAAATCCTCTCACTCGACCATAAATCGGTGCAGGACATCGGCGACGATCCTTTTTGATTTCAAGGTTGCCGGAAAAGGCGGCGGGGGTTGCTCGCTCACATTTGCTGCCAGGAGACCGCCGCAGCCCGCAGGCCCGAGGCATCGGTGGTAAGCCCCGAGAGGTATTGCGGCAAGCCCGCAGCATAAAGCCCGGCCGCTTGATAGACGACACTCTGTGCCTGGTTGGTGTTGTAGAGCGTCCCGGGGAAGCTCGAACCGAGCAGCCAGTTTCCGGGCGACCCGCCGCCCAAGAGCGCCTGGAAGGTGATCGCCGAGGGTGCGGCGGTCCAGGTCGCGACATAGCATTCCCAATAATGCCCGGGGCTGCCGATATAGTCGGACATGGGGCCGGTCTGGTCGCCGGTCCCGCTGATCGTCACATTGCCGGCGCTCAACAGCATGCCCGGCCGGTTGGTCAGCGGATCATTCTCGTAGAGCCCGACTTTGAGCGCCGCACCCGAGCCGGCCGCAGTCACATTGACCGCCATGCGCGAGAGGCGAAAGCGGCCGCCAAAGACGATCGGCGAGCATTCGGCGCGGTCTGGCGTCGTCAGCACGGCACCGGTCGTGTTGTAGGAAGTGCCGGGCGGGCCGGGAGAGTACCATTTGCCGCTCACATAGCCGGCCCATTCGCCGCCGGCGGTGGCGCCGTTGTAAAGCCAGCCGCGGTTGTTCCAATGGATCGTCACCGGCCCGGCATGCGGGCTGACATACCAGGGCGCCACGTTCCCGCCATAAGCGGCGGCATAGGCGCCGCTGGCGTGCCAATCAATGATGTTGTTGAATTGCAGGGTGATGCCGTAGGACCGGCTTTCGATATCGGCGATCTGGTTGATGTCCTCGAAATAGGCGGGGCTGAGCCGCACCCCGCCATAGGCTTTCCCGATCCATCTGAGCGCCGTGCGGTAGCCGCCGATATGCACCGGGTTGATGGTCAGGTGGTCCGAGCCCGATTCGATGTCGTAGACCACCTGCCCGGTCGGGTCGTTCCATTGCGGGTTAACCCTGATCCCGCTTGCCGGCGGGGTGGCAAAGCGGACCTCCATTTTGGTGCCGCAGGTCGCGGCACCGCAGCCGTCATGCTTGATATCGAGCTGCACCAGCTCGACGGTCAAGCTCTCGCTGACCGTCGCCGGTCCGGTCATCGTGATCTGGCTGGCGCCGGTGTTGACCGCGGCGATGCGTGGGTAGAGGTCGAGCCCGTGCGTCGAGACGACCTGGATATTGGGCGGGTTGGCGGCCGGCGGGATATCGCCGGCGCCGCCGGCGGTGATCGTGGCGACGGCGTTGCCCTGGACCGTCTGAATGGTCTTGCGCGCGCAATAGACTTGGGTGCCGCCGCCGCCCGCGGAGATATCCCAAAGCGTGTAATCGACGCCGCAGATTTTGCGCGGCGCGTCCTTCAGGACATAGCCGTTGGGCAAGACGGTGAAGTTGCCGACCTTGGGCTTGATCCCGTCTGCCGCCCATAGGGGTATTCCGCCCGGCGGCATGCCGACGTCAAAGGCGGTCGTGACGCCGTCGCCGGTGAAATAGACGTTGGGCCCGGCCCAGGCTTGCTCGCGGCATTCGTCGTTGTCGACCCGGCTCGCCGCCCACGAGCCCGACCTGCCATGCGTCGACATGACGCAAGCAAGCGGAAAGCGGTTGACGAGGTTCGGGTAAAGCTGCTGGTCGGCGCAATGGATATTGTCTTCATAACTGCGCCCATAGGCGCCGACGATCTGCCGGCAGACGACAAAATTCTGGATATAGAGGTTTCGGAGCGTGCCCTCGCCCGCGGCGGTGATCGAGAGCCCCGCGGTCAAGGCCGGCGAGGTCGAGGTTGCGGCATTGCCGCACCAGCTCAAATCTTCGAGCCGCGTGCCGCGGCGATTGACGATGATCCCGGTTGCGTCCGTGAACTGCAATTGGCAGCCGGCCGAGGGCCATGCCGAATAGCCGGCGCCGCGGATGCCCCGCAGGCACCCGCCGATCTGCCTGCTGCCGGTGATCGTCAAGCTGCCGCTGAGCTGGTAGGGGGTGGCCGGCTGCGGCACCGCGATACAGCCGTTATAGGTCGCGGCATAAGCCAGCGCGGCATTGAGCGCCGCGAGGTTGCCGCGCGGGGTGTTGGTCAGGGCGAGGCCCCATTGCCGCGCATCGGGCGTTCCCTGGAACACCGCCCGCCAACAACCGGTGCCGGTGGCGGGCTGGACCTCGGCGCCGTTGTCGGGCCTGTCGCAATTGGTCGAAACCCAATTGTAGGACAAGGGCGGGCTGTCGCCTTGACTGGCGAAACCCATGCGAAAGGCTTGCTTGTATTGGCCGGGATAGAGCGCTTTGAGGCTGTCGGTGCTTGGCACGATGCCCATTTCCAGGGTTTGCGTCGCCGCCGGCAGGATCGCGGTCAGCACAAAAAAAACGGCCGCGAGCGCGACGGCACCAAGGTAGGTCATGTCGGGTTTTCCCGATTGGCGAGGGGGTTTAGCCGAGAATGCCAAAGGCGGCGCCATCCCAAAAGAATATCGGCGGCGCCCACGCTTGACGATGGCATATTGCGGCATGCCGTTGATCGAGCTTCTGAAATGGACCCCGTCAGTGGGACCACCGATGCCAGGCTGTTAGTTGGAAGCGCCGCCCTGAGCCGGCTTCGCGCACGCGCCCATTTCTCTGCGGCCAAGCAGATCAGGACGATCCTGAAGGTCGCCGGCGGGTTCGAGCTGGGCGGGTGATCGGTCCGCGGATCGATCCTCACCCGCGAGGCAGCGTTCGATGGCTCGTGGCATTGGTCCAGCCCGACGCCCGTCTGCTGATCTCCCTTGCCAAGCGGCACGCGCGGCGGGGCGAGCGCGGCGCCCGCGGGTCCCCCGCTTTGGCATCTCGCCGCGGGTCGAATGGGAGCGCCGGATCGGGCCTGTCAAACCTGACGATCCGGTTCTGCGGCGCGCCTCTTCCGCCAAACCCGCGCACATCTGATTTGCTACCGGCGGCCGATTGATCGCAGAGTCGCGGCGGACGGAACGGAGGTGGCGACGGCGTTATGTCCGCGGGGTCGAAGACACGCCCGCCGGCGGTTCTGCAAGTATTGCCGAACCTCGTTTCAGGCGGGGCCGAGCGCGGCACGGTCGAATTGGCGGCTGCCCTCGTCGCCGCCGGCTGGACCGCCTATGTCGCCTCGGCCGGCGGCCCGTTGGAGCACGATCTCGCCCGCGCCGGCGCCGCACATTTGCGACTCCCGCTCGCCGCAAAGAACCCCTTTGTCATGTGGCGCAACCGGCGGGCGCTCTATCGGGCGATTCGGCGCCTCGGCATCGATATCGTCCATGCCCGCAGCCGCGCCCCGGCCTGGAGCGCCCAATCGGCGGCGCAGGCGGCCGGGCGGCATTTCGTCACCACCTTTCACAACGCCTATGGCGCCGGCTCGGCGTTGAAGCGGCGGTACAATTCGGTGATGGCCCGCGGCGAGCGGGTCATCGCGATCTCCGAATTTGTCGCCGAGCACGCGTCTCGCGTCTACGGCGTCGGCGCCGACCGTCTGCGCACGATCCCGCGCGGCGTCGATCTCGACGTCTTCGACCCGCAGCGTGTCGGCGGGCAACGCGTCGCAACCCTCGCCGCGGAATGGCGGCTGCCCGATGGAGCGCCGGTGGTGCTGCTGCCGGGCCGGCTGACCCGGTGGAAGGGCGGGCTCGATTTTGTCGCCGCGATCGCCATCCTCGGCCGCCGCGACATTTGCGCCGTCCTCGCCGGGGCCGAGCAGCACCGCGGGTATCGCCGCGAGATCGAGGCGGCGATCGAGCGCCACCAGCTCGGGCACCAGCTCCGCATCGTCGATGGCTGCCGCGACATGCCGGCCGCCTACATGCTCGCCGATGTCGTCGTATCGGCCTCGACCAGCCCCGAAGGGTTTGGCCGGATCGCCGCCGAGGCGCAGGCGATGGGCCGGCCGGTCGTCGCCACCGACCATGGCGGCAGCCGCGAGACGGTGGTGCCGGGTGTGACCGGCTGGCTCACCCCGCCGGGCGACCCCGCCGCCCTTGCCGCAGCGATCGGCGCCGGCCTCGCGCTCGGCCTCGAGGAGCGGACCCAATGGGCGCGGCGCGCCATCGCCCACATCGCCGCCAACTTCACCCGCGAAGCGATGTGCTCCCGCACCATCGACGTCTATGAAGAGCTGTTGTTTCCGGCTCGTGAAGAAGCCGACCCGGCCGCCGCATCGGCGGCGCTCCGGGCATAGTGCAAAGGGGAATGGAAATGCCGGGCGACAACGTCTTTGATTTTATCGTGGCCGGCGCCGGCTCGGCGGGCTGCGCGGTAGCGGCGCGGCTGAGCGAATCCGGGCGCTATCGCGTGCTGCTCTTGGAGGCCGGCGGCGAGGACCGCTATCCCTGGATCCATGTGCCGATGGGCTATGGGCGGCTCTTCAGCAATCCACGCGTCAACTGGATGTTCGAAAGCGAGCCCGAGCCCGAGCTCGAAGGCCGGACCCTCTATCAGCCGCGCGGCAAGGTGTTGGGCGGCACCAGCTCGATCAACGGCATGGTCTATATGCGCGGCAACCCGAGGGATTACGACGAATGGCGCCAGCGCGGCTGCATCGGCTGGGATTGGGACAGCGTGCTCCCTTATTTCAAAAAGGCCGAGGACCAGGAGCGCGGGGCGGACGAGTTCCACGGCACCGGCGGCCCGCTCAGGGTGTCCGACCAGCCGGCGCGTTTTGAATTGGCCGAGCACTGGATCGCGGCCGCGCTCGAAGCCGGGCTGCCGCCCAACAACGATTTCAACAACGGCACCCAGGACGGCGCCGGACCGTTCCAGAGCACGACCAAGGGGCGGCGGCGGTGGAGCACCGCGGCGGCCTATCTGAAGCCCGCGCGCGCCCGCCAGAACCTCGCCGTCGCGACCAACGCGCATGCGACGCGGATCGTCTTCGAGGACGGCCGGGCGGCCACCGTCGAATATCGGCAGAAGGGCGCGCCGCAGAGCGCACGGGCGCGCGGCGAAATCATCGTCTGCGGCGGCGTCTACGGCTCGCCGCAGCTGCTGCAGCTCTCGGGGCTCGGGCCCTCCGATCTGCTGCAAGGCCACGGCGTTCCGGTGGTGCGCGACATGCCGGCCGTCGGCGCCGATTTGCAGGACCATTTCTATGTCCGGATGGCGTTTCGCTGCACCAAGCCGATCACCTTGAACGACGTCGCCAACAACCCGCTGCGCAAGGTTGCCGCCGGCTTGCAGTACCTGCTGCTCCGCCGCGGCCCGTTGGCGACCAACGGGATCTGCGCCGGCGGCTTTGCGCGCAGCGATGCGCGGCTCGCCCGGCCCGACATCCAGCTCAATTTCAGCCTATGGAGCTTTGCCGAGCGGACCCGGAAGGGCGTTTACCCGCACCCGTTTCCGGGCTTTACCGTCAGCGCCATTCATCTGCGCCCCGACGCACGCGGCGATGTGCGGCTGAAGAGCGCCGACCCGCTCGCCGCCCCCGCCATCCGCTTCAATTTTCTAAAGACGCGCTACGACCTCGACGCGCTGACCGCCGGCATGCGGCTCGCCCGCCGGATCGTCGGCCAGCCGGCCCTGGCGGATTATCTCGCCGGCGAATTGGTGCCGGGCAACGAGATCGAGACCGACGCCGAGCTCGAAGCCGCGATCCGACACTACGGGGTATCCAACCTGCACCCGGTCGGCACCTGCCGGATGGGTGGCGACGATATGGCCGCGCTCGACCCGCGGCTCAAGGTGCGCGGGGTCCGCGGATTGCGCGTCGCCGACGCCTCGGTCATGCCGAGCGTGCCCGCCGGCAACACCAACGCGCCTTCGATCATGATCGGCGAGAAAGCGGCGGTGATGATCCTCGAAGACGCGCACGCGGCCGGCTGATCGGTTACGCCTCGAACAGGCGCTGGCCGATGAATTCGCCCGGTGCCACGCCGCCGGGGCAGGCGAAGAGGCCGCCGCCGGTATGGGTGACAAACTGGTTCAGCATGTCGTATTTCGACATCCTGTCGAAGATCTTGATAAAGCCGGTGCGCGGGTCGCGCTGATAGCAGATGAAAAAGAGGCCGGCGTCGTATTCGATGCCCTGGCGCCAGGGCGGCCAGCGCTCGGCGGTGAAGCTCACGCCGTCATTGTAGGAATAGGGCCGGCGCAGGATCTGCGCCCCCGCGTTGCTCGCCGCCGCGGCGAGCCGGACATGCGCGCTCTCCGGAATGACCGGGTTGCCGTCCTTGTCGGCGGCGTCGAGATCGAGCGGATCGTGCTCGTGCTTGCCGCCCAGCGGCGCTCCCGAATATTTGTGCCGGCCGAAGGTCTGCTCCTGAAAAGCGACGTTCATGCGGTCCCAATGCTCGAGCGCCATGCGGATGCGCCGCGCCACGACATAGCTGCCGCCGCGCATCCATGCCGGACCCTCATCGGCGACCCAGACGAATTTCGCCATCGCCTGCGGGTCATCGAGCGCGGGGCCTGTTGGTGCCGTCCTTGAAGCCCATCAAATTGCGCGGCGTCTCCTTGGCCGGATAGCCGGGGAGAAAGCCGGCCTGGGCCCAGCGCATCCCGGCGAGACCATAGGCGAGCCGCGCCAATTGGCGCACCGCATGAAAGGCGATCTGCGGGTCGTCGGCGCAGGCTTGCACCGACAGGTCGCCGCCGGTGCCGGTGGCGACGAGCTGGTCGCCGTTGAACCGGGGCAGGCCGGCGAGCGCTGCCGGCCGGTGAGCGGCAAGGCCGTAACGGTCTTTTCCGTCTTTTGCAAAGAGGTCGGCGCCGAAGCCGAAGGTCACGGTCAGCCGCGCCGGTTGCAAGCCCAGCACTTCGCCGCTGTCGGGGCTCGGCAGCGTCAGCTTCCCGCCGATCGGCTCGGCCGGCGATCCCGCCGTCATCCTGGCCGCGGCTGTGGTCCAGACGCGCAGCAATTTGACGACATCGTCTCGCTTTGTCGTCGTCAGGTCGAGCGCGGCAAAATAGCTGTGCGACTGGGCTGGGGTGATGATCCCGCCTTGGTTGACGCCCCAGAACGGCTCAGCCGCATTCGCGCCGGCCGGCGCCGTCTTGCCGCTCGCTCCCGCCTCGATTTCGGCGCGGGCGGCGCCACCCAGGCCGAGACCAGAACCGGCGGCCGCCGCCAGCCCCGCCGCAGCCCGAACCAGGCCGCGCCGGGTCGGGTTGGGCAGGGTAGGTTTCGGTGTGCTCACCGCGTCGTCGCCTCCACCAGCGTGTTCATGTCGTCTTCGACATAATAGAAGCCCTTGCCGTCCGGGGTCAGCGCCAGGCCGAACAGATCGCCGCTGCCCGGCGGCGACTGCGCCTGGTTGGTGTCGACCCATTGCGCATAAAGCTGGCTGCCGCTCTTCGGGTCGATCTCGACGACCTGCCCGTTCTGGGCGTTGCAGGTTAACAGATGCCCGTCGGCCGTCATGACCAGGGCGAGCGGCCGCTTTAGCAGCCCGTCCTTGGTGAGGGTGCGGCCGATGCCGGCGCTGGCCATCCGCGTCGTCGCCTCGGAGATGGCGGCGATCCGGTTGCCGATCGCGTCCGACATATAGAGAGTGTTGTCGGGGCCGAGCGCGAGCCCGGTCGGGCCGATCAGAAACACGTCCTTGTCCGCCTGCTGGCCGAGCCCATCGGCGACGACGGTGCGGCGCACGATCTGCGGCGGCTGCCCGGGGGCGATCGAAAGCTCTAACCGCACCACCTTCGCCTTGTTGACGACCACCGAATTGCCTGCGCCGTCATGCACCTGCGGGCCGGGGACGTCGAAGCCGGCCATGCTGACAAAAAGCGTCGCGGTGGCGCCATTATCGAGGGTGGCGATATTGCCCCAAGGGCCGTTGATGTCGGGGCCGCTCCAGACCGCGGCGAGCTGGCCGTTGGCGTCGAGCACCAAGAGGCAGCCATTGCCCTTGGTGCCGGTGGTGCCGTCGGTGCTGGGCGTGCTGCCGACGATGACCCAGCCGGTTTTCAGCATCGTCATCGCGGTGGAGAGGCCGACGCCGCCCGGGCACTGCGCCAGAGCGCGCGGCAGCTTGGCGAACAACGCCGTCCTTTTGGTCGCCGGGTTGTAGCTGACGATCGTCGAGCCTTTGCCTTGCAGATTGGACACGTCGTTGAAATTGTCGACCAGCACGTCGTCCTTGTGGATTTTCCCGGCGGAGACCGGGGCGACAACGACGGCATAGGGGTTGAGGTCGCCATTCTCCGGGACCGTGGTGGTCCGCGTGACGTGACGATGGATCGTCCCCAGCATGCCCGGCGCCTCGGCGGCCCGCGCCGTGCCTCCCGACCACGGCATCACCGCGAGCACTACCGCCACGGGAAGGGCGATCTGCGGAAGCCTGCCCAACTTGCGACGCATCATCGACTGTGCTTTCCTCTCATTGGCGCGGGAGGTGCGAATAAGTCGCAATCTTATCATGACCGTCCCCGGTTTCGTCAAGCCCCACCCCGGCGAATCCTGCATGGCAGGTTCGCCGATCAGAACGTGATGTTGACGCGGAAGCCGAGCACCAGCTCGTTCTTGACCGACTGGTTAGGAATGTTCGGGTTGGCAATCCCGCCTCCAGGGTTGAAGACGTATTGCAGGTCAGGCTGGAGACGGACCGATGGGATCAGCTGGTATTGATAGGTCAGCTCGAGAAAGGTTTCGCCGGTCTGCACCGGGACAAAGGCTCCGGTGAAGAAAGCCGTCTCTTTGTCGAGCGCCGCGGCGGAGCCGCTGACTTTGCCGTAGCCCATGCCGAACCCGAGCACATCGCCGCCACGGCCGGGGAGCGGCCCTTGCAAGGTCAGCCCGGCGTTGAGGCTGAAGACGACGAAATTGCGGTCGCCCGGAGGCGTGCCCATCACGCGGGCAAAGGCATTCAGGTTGCTGCCGCCGGGCGAGCTCCACACCTGCTGGTCCACGACCCCGTATAGGCTGTAATTGCCGTGATGCGTCTGCGGAGTGCCGGTGCTCAGCGGATTGGCGAGCGACAACCCGGTATTGTCGAATTGCAGATCGTCGAAGCTCTCGCTGTTGTACCAGAACCCGATCTTGTAGGTGCCCTGATGCGCCTCCTGCTGGTTCGGGGCGACCATCGCGCCGAGCGCCGGATAGACGTATTGCAGCTCGCCGATCACCAGCGCGCCGCCGTTCAGCGCAAAGCTGGTGCCCGACGGGTTTTGCACCTGCGGGTCGCCCAGGTTGTTCGGCGCCGGATTGCCGTTGGTGACCGCGATCAGCGCCGTCAGCGAGTCGGTCGGCCGGGCGCGCAGCCGCACGCCCAATGCAGACAATGGATAGGCGGGACCGCCTCCGGGCAGATCGATCGACGGGACCAGCGGCCAGCCAAAGGAGGTGTTGACAAACAGCAGCGCCTGCTGGCTGACGATGAATTCCTGGTCGAGGCTCATTTGGCCGAGGCGCAGATCGAGCCGGTCTTCGTCGAGGAATTTCTGCTGGTACCACAATTCCCAAAGGCGGGTCGCCCGATCCGCCTCGATCCCGCTCGCAGTCTGCAGGGTCAGCAAATTGTCGGTGCTGAGGTTGCGGCCATGGATTTGCAAACCGCTGACGTTGAAGGTGCCGCCATACCAGCCGATGGCCTCTTGGGTATCGAGCTGCAAGACCGCCTGGGTCAGGCCGTCATAGTCGAACCCGGTATGGACCCCGCCGGTCACATTGCCGAGCACCTCGCTCGTCTCCGACAGCGCGAACGAGATGCCGTAGCGGCTGAGCCCGGACCGCAGACCCCACATGTCGCCGAGCAGAAAGTCGCTCTTGCTGATACCGGTCATAAAGCCGAAAGGTCCGCCCTCACCCGGTCCCTGCGGTGCCGTTTCAGCCGGTTCCGGCACCGCCAGCGGCGGCGGCGCCGCCTCCGCCAACCCGGCCGGCAAGCAGGCTGCCAGACCGGCGCCCGCGAGCGCGGAACCGCGAAAACCCCGCCTCGATCGACGGCAAAGGTGCCGGTTCGCCATCGCTTGCCCCTCCGCATTTTTCGGTCGGGAAGCATTGATGCGAATCACTCGCACTTGCAATGAGAATGCTTCGCATGCGCAATTCGCGTCAGAGACGGTTGCAGAGCATCTTTGGTAACGCTAAAGTTCGTCGTTTCTGCCGTTGCGTTATGCCCAGGGCGACCACGAAGAGCGGCCCGCCGCGCGTATTGACGCGGCGCCGTTGCCCCGCGATATTACGGCGATGATCGGGCATGCTCGAACGACCGGCACGACTACGACCAACCCGCCCGGCGGGCTAGTTGGAGGCCGTGCACGCTGATTTGCAGCAAAGACGGAATTCACAGACCCCGCCGGCGACGGACGGGGTCTTTTTGTTGACGATTGCCCCGTCCGAAGCGTGCAAAGTGACGGAGCAGAGGACGACATGACCGATAACCTCGAAGACCGATTGAGGCACGCCGGCGAGGCACCCGCGATGCCGGTCGCCGTCACGCTGCCGGATGGGACGCGGCGCCAATTTCCGGCGCCGGTCAGCGGCGCCGAGATTGCAGCGGCGATCGGGCCGGGCCTGGCCAAGTCGGCGATCGCGATCGCGATCGACGGGAACCCGCGCGACCTCGCTGCTCGGATCGACCACAATGCCGCGGTCGCGATCATCACGCCGCAAATGCCGGCGGGGCTCGAAATCCTGCGCCACGACGCCGCTCACGTCATGGCCGAGGCGGTCAAGGAGCTCTACCCCGAGACCCAGGTCACCTTCGGCCCGGCGACCGAGACCGGGTTTTATTACGATTTTGCCCGCGCCGCGCCGTTCACCCCCGACGACCTCGAACAGATCGAGGCGCGGATGCGCGAGATCGTGCGCCGCGACGAGAAAATCACCCGCGAAATCTGGGATCGCGACGCCGCGGTCGAGTTTTTTGCCGGCATCGGCGAACGCTACAAGGCCGAATATATCGGCGAAATCCCGGCGGAGGAGGAGATCAGCCTTTATCGTCAGGGCGGTTTTGTCGATCTGTGCACCGGTCCGCACTTGCCCTCGACCGGCCGGCTCGGCCAGGCGTTCAAATTGATGAACGTGGCCGGCGCCTATTGGCGCGGCGACGCCCGGAACGCGCAATTGCAGCGCATCTACGGCACCGCCTGGGCGACGCAGAAAGAGCTCGACCAATATCTCTTTCGTCTCGCAGAAGCCGAGCGCCGCGATCACCGCCGGCTCGGCCGCGAGCTCGACCTCTTTCACATGGGCGAGGAGGCGGTCGGCAGCGTCTTTTGGCACCCCAAGGGCTGGAAGCTCTATCGCGTCATCGAGGACTATATGCGCCGCCGGCTCGACGCCGCCGGCTATCTCGAGGTCAGGGGGCCGCAGCTGCTCGACCGCAGCCTGTGGGAAAAATCCGGGCATTGGGAGAATTTTCGCGAGAACATGTTCATCGCCGAGAGCCGCGACGAGCGCGTGCTCGCGGTCAAGCCGATGAACTGTCCGGGCCATGTGCTGATTTTTCGCGACCGGCTCCGGAGCTATCGCGACCTGCCGATGCGTCTGGCCGAGTTCGGCAGCTGCCACCGCAACGAGCCCTCGGGTGCGCTGCACGGCATCATGCGGGTGCGCGCCTTCACCCAGGACGACGCGCATATCTTCTGCACCGAAGAGCAGGTGACGCCGGAGGCGATCGCTTTTTGCCGGCTGCTGCTGTCGGTCTACCGCGATTTCGGATTTGACGAGGTCGGGATCAAATTCTCCGACCGGCCGCCGGTGCGCACCGGCTCGGACGAGGTGTGGGACCGCGCCGAGGCAGCGCTTCGCAACGCCGTGACCGCAGCCGGGCTCGATTATCAGCTGAACCCGGGCGAAGGGGCCTTTTACGGGCCAAAGCTCGAATTCGTGCTGCGCGATGCCTTGGGCCGCGATTGGCAATGCGGCACCTTGCAGCTCGATTTCATGATGCCCGAGCGGCTCGGCGCCTCTTTTGTCGGCGAGGATGGCGGACGCCACGTTCCGGTCATGCTGCACCGCGCCATCCTCGGCTCGGTCGAGCGCTTTATCGGCATCCTGATCGAGCATTACGCCGGCCGCTTCCCGCTGTGGCTGGCGCCGGTGCAAATCGTGGCCGCGTCGATCACCTCCGACGCCGCGACTTATGCCGAGGAGGTGGCGCGGCAATGCGGCGTTGCGGGCTTGCGCGTCGCGCTCGACACCGGCAACGAGAAGATCGGCTACAAGGTGCGCGAGCACAGTCTCGCCAAGGTCCCCGTCATGCTCGTCGTCGGCCAGCGCGAGGCGGCATCGCAGTCGGTGGCGTTGCGCCGCATGGGCGGGAAAGAGCAGGAAGTGCTTGCGCTCGGCGATGCGGTCGCTAGATTGGTCAAAGAAGCGTCAGCGCCGGGCTCGGTCTAGCTGTATCGGCGTTTCCCGGAAGACGCAGTTCAACCAGCCATAGGAGAGCGCCCAATAGCCAGACCACCCATGAACTTCACTCCCACTCGCGAAGGGCCGCGCATCAACGAAGAGATCGGCGTTCCACGCGTGCGGCTCGTTGACGAGCGCGGCAACATGGTGGGGATCGTCGGGCGCAACGAAGCGCTCGCTCAAGCGAGCGACATCGGGCTCGATCTCGTCGAGATCGCGCCGAACGCCGATCCGCCCGTTTGCAAGATACTGGATTTTGGAAAATATAAATATGAAGAGCAAAAAAAGAAGAACGAAGCTCGCAAAAAGCAGAAAGTCATCGAAGTCAAAGAAATTAAGCTGCGCCCCAGCATCGACGACCATGACTATGACGTGAAGATGCGCAGCATGACCAAATTCATCGAGGAAGGCGACAAGGTCAAAGTTACCATGCGGTTCCGCGGGCGCGAATTGGCGCATCAGGAGCTGGGCATGGATGTGCTGGTCCGGGTCCGCGACCATCTGCAGGAAATCGCCAAAGTCGAGCAGATGCCGCGCATGGAAGGCCGGCAGATGACGATGGTGATCTCGCCGAAATAAACGCGCCTGATGGCTGTCTACACCGACGTCGCCGACGACGAGCTGCGGGCTTTTATCGGGCATTACGATATCGGCGCGGTGCTCGCCTGCAAAGGCATTGCCGAGGGCGTCGAGAACTCGAACTATCTCATTACAACCGAGCACGGCAATTTTATCCTGACCCTTTATGAAAAGCGCGTGGCGCCGGCGGACCTGCCATTCTTTATCGCGCTGATGGAGCATCTGGCCGGTCGCGGGGTCGCCTGCCCGACCCCGGTCAAGGGGCGTGACGGCGTCGCCTTGCGCGAATTGTGCGGCCGCCCGGCGGCGATCGTGACCTTTCTCGCCGGCATGTGGCCGCGCCGGGTCCAGCCGTTCCATTGCGCCGGGCTCGGCCGGGCATTGGCGCAGCTGCATCTCGCCGGCACCTCGTTCCCGATGACCCGCAAAAACGACCTTTCGGTCGCTGGCTGGCGCCACCTGTTCGAGGCGTGCCGCGCGCGCGCCGGCGAAGTGCAGCCGGGCCTCGCCGACGAAATCGGCGCCGAATTGGCAGAGTGCGCCGCCATTTGGCCGCATGACCTGCCCACAGGCGTGATCCACGCCGATTTGTTTCCGGACAACGTGTTTTTCCGCGATCACGAAGTGTCGGGCCTGATCGACTTTTATTTCGCCTGCACCGATTTTCTCGCCTACGATTTGGCGATCTGCCTCAACGCTTGGTGTTTCGAGGCCGATGGCAGCCTCAACGTCACCAAGGCGCGCCTGCTGCTCGACGGCTATCGCCGGCGGCGGCCGCTGTCGGCCGACGAGCTCGCCGCCCTCCCGCTCCTCGCCCGCGGCGGCGCGCTGCGCTTTTTGCTGACCCGCCTCTTCGATTGGCTGAACCAGCCGGCGGGCGCCCTGGTCCGGCCCAAGGACCCGCTCGAATACCTGCGCCGGCTGCGCTTTCACCGCGGCATCGCCGACATTGCCGAATACGGTCTCGATGCCTGAGGAGGCCGAGGTCGAGATCTTCACCGACGGCGCATGCAGCGGCAATCCGGGGCCCGGCGGCTGGGCCGCGATCCTGCGCTGGCGCGGGGTCGAAAAGGAGCTGAGCGGAGCGGAGCCCGCCACCACCAACAACCGCATGGAGATGACCGCAGCGATCTACGGCCTCGAAGCCCTGAAGCGGGGCTGCCGCGTACGGCTCTACAGCGACAGCCAATATCTGCGCGACGGCATTACGAAATGGATCCACGGCTGGAAAGCGCGTGGCTGGCGCACCGCCGACAAGAAGCCGGTCAAGAATGTCGATCTGTGGCAACGGCTCGAAGCGGCGGCGGCGGCGCACGAGGTCGATTGGGTCTGGGTGCGCGGCCACGCCGGTCATCCCGAAAACGAGCGGGCCGACGCCCTCGCCCGCGCCGGCATCGCTGCCGTTGTCGAGAGAAAATCGCCGAAATGAACCGAGCTTGGCGGCGGCGCCTACCCGACAATGCCGAGAGGGCATAGATTCGAACGATGGCGTATCAAACCTTTCGGGTCGAGATCACCCGCGACGAAACGCGTGCCGGCGCGCCTGTCGTCATCGAGATAACCGCCTATATCGACCGCATGCCCGAGACCGACGAGGCGGCGATCGGACGGCTGAGCAACACGTGGCGCGGCGTGTGGAACAGCCGGCTGCAATATGCCGGAGATTTCGATACATTGGCGCAGGCGCTTGCCGCGATCACGGCGGCCTATCCGGCGGCCGATCGCATCCGCTGCTACGAATATTCCATCGACAACGAATTTGCGGTCGAGGTGGCACCGCTCTTGCGCTCGGACGGGAAGTGGATGCCCGGGCCTCGCCCCCGCCCCTGATCCCCTGATCAGTGCTGTTGCGGCGGCCCGGCCTGCGGGCCCATGCGCCGGCGATTATGCTCGACCGCAAAGATGTGGGCGTAGAGGGTCGCGGTCCACAACTTGCCCTCCATCGTCATTTCGAGGTAGCGCAAAGCCTCGCCGATATAGCGCTCGATCTTGCTCCAATAAAATTGCGGATAGCATTCGACCATGTCGGCCGGGCTCGTATAGCCGAGCTTGCCGTCGATGCCGTTTTCGGCGAATTCGTGGTAGAGCGCGTTGAGCTTGCGCAAATAGAGCGGATCGCCCAATTGGCCGATCAAGTCGGCGGCGCGGACCAGGCCCGCCTCGTTGTCGGTCGCGGCATGGTCCTCGTCGTCCGGCACCGGAAAGCGGGTCAGCTCGATCGCGGCGGCAATGCGCTCCTCGTCGATATACGGAACCAGCCGAAAGCGCTCGCGGACCATGATCTTCCCGCGCTCGACGTGATAGGGCATCAAAAACGCGTCGGAGGCGCCGCGCGGCGGCACGACCGTGTTGCCGGCGGTGTCGATCACAAAACGCTCGGCCGTGTCGCCGGGGCAGATGCCGCGCACATACCCGATGTCGTGGCTGAGAGCGGCCAGGATGGCGTGACCCCAATCGCTCGGGGTGACGACCCGCTCGATGCGGCGGCCGCGCAAAATGTCCTGTAGGCAAAGGGTGACGAGCGCCGTGTGCTGGCAATCGTGGTACAGCGCGTCGCTGCTGGCGATGCGCTCGATGACGAGCCGGGCGGCTTCGGCCAGCGCCGTGGGAATGTGCGGCTCCTGGTCGCCATAGGCCCGGCGGTAGGTCTCGGCCAGGTTGCGGCCCAGCTCATCGGCGAGAAGGCTCGTCGGGTTCAGCATGATCGCCTCCGTGGCAGGCCAGCCCATCGATCCGACGTGATCGGATCATATGGTGCGGCGCAGCCATCGCCGCGAGTTGCAAATTTAGTGCGGCGGGCAACCGGATTGACCGGGATCGTCCGCTTGGGAAGTATCGTTCGATGGCACGGGAGATCGTGACCGTGGCGGGGTCGCCCGGATCGGGAAAATCGTCGACGGCGCGGGCGCTCGCCGAGCTTCTGGGATTTCGTCATTTTTCGTCGGGCGACCTGTTCCGGCAGCTCGCGGCCGAGCGCGGCGAATCGATCGAAGCGATGAATATTTCGGCCGAGGCGCAGCGCGACATCGACTTGAAGGTCGACAACCTGTTGAAAGATAAATACCGCGAGGAAGAGCGGCTGGTCATCGATTCGCGCATGGCCTGGCACTGGATGCCGCAGTCGTTCAAAGTATTTCTTGTGCTCGACCCGCAGACCGCGGCCGAGCGCATCTTTGCTCACCTGCGTCGCGAGGGCCGGCTCAGCGAGGACGCGCAATCGGTCGAAGAGGTGCGGCGCAGCATCGACCGCCGCTCGGCGAGCGAGCAGAAACGCTATCGGGCGCTGTATCAGGTCGATATGACCGACCCGCTGAATTTCGACGTTGTGATCAATACGAAATCCAACGATCTGGCGACGGTCGCAGCGATGGTGCACGCGGCCTACAACGCCTGGCGGGCCGGCGACAAGTCGTAGAACAGGTCGCTCCTATTCGACGTTCTGCACCTGCTCGCGAAATTGCTCGATCGCGGATTTGAGCGCGAGGCCGATCCGCGTCAGCTCGATATCGGCCGATTTCGAGCATAGCGTGTTGGCCTCGCGGTTCAGCTCCTGGCACAGAAAATCGAGGCGGCGGCCGACACCTGCGCCCTCGCCGACCAGATCGCCGGCCTGGGCGATATGGGCGCGCAAGCGTTCGATCTCCTCGCGGATGTCGGCGCGCAGGGCGAGCAGCGCCACTTCCTGCGCCAGCCGCTCCTCGGGCATTGCCGGGACGAGATCGACGAGGCCCGCCAGCACCGTGCGCAGGCGCTCGCGGATCGCCTGCGGCTGCGCTGCGGCGCAACCGGCCGCGGCATCGACGAGCACGGCCAATTCGTCGAGCTGGGTGCGCAACAACCCGGCGAGGCGGCTGCCTTCCGCGGCGCGCGCCGTAGAGAGGCCGTCGAGGGCGGCCTCCCAGCCGGCGAGCACCGACCGGCGGCGGGCGGCGGCGATCGCTTCGTCGGCCTCGTCCTCGGCGATCTCGACGACGCCCCGCAGCGCCAACAACCCGTCGAGCCGCGGGGGTGCGGCCTCGACCTCCCCGGCGAGATCGTCGATCAGCGCCACAAGCTGATCCAGCACGGCGCGGTTGATCCGCATCGCCGGCGCGGCGGTCCGCGTCACCGACAGCGTGGCGGAGAGGTTGCCGCGGCGAAACCGTTGCGCTGCCCCGGCGCGCAGCTCGGTTTCGAGCGCGTCGAAGCCGGGGGCGAGGCGCAGCCGAAGGTCGAGCGCCCGGCCATTGACGCTTTTGACCTCCCACACCCAGGAAATCCCTTCGGCCTCGCCCTGCGCCCGGGCAAAGCCGGTCATGCTCGACAATCCCACCACCGCCCCTAACCGCCGTTGCCGGGCAAGGGTTACAGCGGCGCTCGGAGGGGGTCAACAATCGCAGCTCAGCGGACACCCTTGTGCTTCACGGCGTGCCGCGGCGCCGGCTTGGCGGGTCGGAGGGCCGGCTCGGCCGGCTGGAGGGCCGGCTCGGGCAAAGCGTCATGGCGAAATTCGGCGACATTCTTGTTGTGCTCGGCCAGCGTCTTGGCAAAGACGTGGCCGCCATTGCCATCGGCGACGAAATAGAGCTCGTCGGTGACCGCCGGCCGGGCCGCGGCGTGCAGCGCCGCGACACCGGGGTTGTCGATCGGTCCGGGCGGCAGCCCCTTTTCGAGATAGGTGTTGTAGGGCGAGGCCGCCGCAAGGTCGGCATGGGTCAGCGGGCGGTCGAGCTTTTTCTCGCCGGTCTCGCTCAGCGCATAGAGCACGGTCGGGTCGGATTGCAGCCGCATGCCGAGCCGCAGCCGGTTGACAAAGACCGCGGCGATCCGCGCCCGCTCGCCGGCGCGCGAGGCTTCGCGCTCGACCATCGAAGCGAGGATCAATAGCTGCTCCGGGTTTGCCAAAGGCAGGTCCGGCCGACGCTCGGCCCAAACCGCAGCCAGCGTCTCGGCCATCGCCCGGCGCATGCGGCCGATCATGTCGCCGCGCTTTTCGCCCCAGCTGTAGACATAGGTCTCGGGCAACAGGGTGCCCTCGGCGGGCGGCGGGCCAGGATCGCCGGCGAGCGCCGGGGCCGCCCGCACCAGCGCGACGATCGCGGCGCTGGTGAGCCCTTCCGGGATCGTCAGCCGGTGCTTGACCGTGTTGCCGCTCGCCAACAGGTCGATCGCTTCGAGCGTGCTGATGCCGGCGGCGAACGCATATTCGCCGGCTTGCAGCGCACCGGCGCGGCCAGACAGGGCCGCCCCCGCTTCGAACAGCAGCGGATAACGGATGATGCCTTCTTTTTCGAGCAGCGCGGCCACCCCCGAGAGACCGGTGCGCGGCGGGATGACGATCGTGCGGGCTGCGGTCGAAGGGCCACGCGCGGTCATCTCGCGGTACAGCCCCCAGCTCGCCCCGGCAGCCGCCAAAAGCAGCAGCGAAACCGCCAAGAGCGCCCAGGCGACGAGCCGAAAAAAGCTCCGCACCGCCGGCGATCCTTACCGGCCCTCGGCGATCCGCACGCTCAGGGCGGGCCGGCGAAGATGAGGGACGCGTTGGTGCCGCCAAAGCCAAAAGAATTGGAGAGCGCGTAGACGACCTTGCGCTCCTTGGCGACTTTGGCCACCAGATCGATGTCGCAAGACGGCGACGGGTTGTCGAGGTTCAAGGTCGGCGGGACCACGCCGTCGCGGATCGCCAGGATCGAAAAGATCGCCTCGACGCTGCCGGCAGCACCGAGCAAATGCCCGATCGCCGATTTGGTCGACGACATCGAGAGCCGATAGGCATGGTCGCCGAACAGCCGCTTGACTGCGCCGAGCTCGACCTCGTCGCCGAGCGGGGTCGAGGTGCCGTGCGCGTTGATGTAGTCGATCTGGTCCACGGCGAGGCCGGCGCGCTTCAGCGCGTTGCGCATCGAGCGAACAGCGCCGTTGCCGTTCTCGGACGGAGCGGTCAGATGAAACGCGTCGCCCGACATGCCGTAGCCGATCAGCTCGGCATAAATCTTGGCGCCGCGCTTTTTGGCGTGCTCGTATTCTTCGACGACGAGGATGCCGGACCCTTCGCCCATGACAAAGCCGTCGCGATCTTGGTCCCACGGGCGCGAGGCACGCGGCGGGTCGTCGTTGAACCCGGTGGAAAGAGCACGCGCCGCGGCGAAGCCGGCGACCCCCAAGCGGCAGACCGCCGCCTCGGTGCCGCCACACACCATGACATCGGCATCGTCGAGCATGATCAGCCGCGCCGCATCGCCGATCGCGTGCGCGCCGCTCGAGCAGGCGGTCACCACCGCATGGTTGGGGCCGGTGAACCCGTAGCGGATCGACACATGCCCCGAGGCGAGGTTGATCAGATTGGCGGGGATGAAAAATGGCGAAAGCCGCCGCGGCCCGCGCTCGTGCAGGGTCAGCCCGCCCTCGGTGATGCCGGCGAGCCCACCAATGCCGGAACCGATCATGACCCCGGTGCGATCGCGCTCCTCCTCTTCCTCGGGCTGCCAGCCGGCGTCCTCGACCGCTTGGGCGGCAGCGGCCAGCGCATAGACGATAAACCCGTCCATCTTGCGCTGGTCCTTGGGCGCCACCCAATCGTCGGCGTTGAACAGCCCCGCGGCGGTGTCGCCGTGCGGAAGCTGCCCGGCGATCTTGGCCGGCAGGTCGGAGACATCGAAGGATTGGATCGAACGAATTCCGGATTCGCCAGCGGTCAGGCGCCGCCAATTCCGCTCGATGCCGATGCCGAGCGGCGTCACCAGCCCGATCCCGGTTACAACGACGCGCCGCATCTTACGGCTGCATTCCGGTAGGCGCGCCGCGGGTCAACCGACGGGTCGTGGCGCTCAACTGTGCGATTCGATAAAGCTGACCGCATCCTTGACCGTGACGATCTTCTCGGCCGCGTCGTCCGGGATTTCGCAGCCGAACTCCTCCTCGAAGGCCATCACCAGCTCGACCGTATCGAGGCTATCGGCGCCCAGATCGTCGATAAAGCTCGCATTCTCGGTCACTTTCGATTCGTCGACGCCCAGATGCTCGACGACGATCTTTTTGACCCGCTCGGCGACGTCACTCATCCCTTCTTCCCCTCGGTGGCTGCATTGGAAAGCGTGTCGAAACAGGGTTTCTCGGGGCTGGCGCCATGGTCTGCCGTGAAAGAACCGCGGTCGGAGCTCGGGTCACATAACATGGTTTTCCCGGCGGTGCCAGTTCGGCCAAAGAGCGAGCCGCCGGGCGCGGCGATGCTATATCATGGCCATGCCGCCGTTGACGTGCAAGGTTTGACCGGTGACGTAGGCCGCCTCGTCGCTGGCCAGATAGACAACCGCCGCGGCGACGTCCTCGGGGGCGCCGAACCGGCCCGCCGGGATCGCTGCGGCGAGGCGCTCGCGCTGAGCCTCGCTCAGCCGGTCGGTCATCGCCGTCACGATCATGCCCGGCGCCACACAGTTGACGGTGATGCCGCGGCCGGCGACCTCGGCGGCGATTGATTTCGACATGCCGATCATCGCCGCCTTGGCCGCGGCATAGTTGGCCTGACCGGGATTGCCGGCGACGCCGACGATCGAGGCCACGCCGATGATCCGGCCATGCCGGCGCCGCACCATGCCGCGCAGCGCGGTGCGGGCGAGCCGAAAGGCAGCGGTCAGATCGACGTCGATGACGGTCTGCCATTCTTCGTCCTTCATCCGCACCGCCAGCGCATCGCGGGCGAGCCCGGCATTGTTGACCAGAATGTCGACCCGCCCGAGCGCTGCCTCGGCGGTGGCGACCAGACGCTCGGGCGTCGCCGGATCGGAGAGATCGCCGATGCCGATATGGGCGCCGGCGCCGAGCTCGGCGGCGAGCGCTCGCAGCGCGCTTTCCCGCGTGCCGGCGAGCATCACCGCCGCACCGCGGCGATGGAGCGCGCGTGCGATCGCGCCGCCGATCCCGCCCGATGCGCCGGTGACCAGGGCGGTCCTTCCCGTGAGATCGAACATCCCGAAGCTCCCGGCAAACGCCGGCTCAGAGGTCCTTCATAAAGGTTTCGAGCTCGGCCGCGGTGCCGACCGAGCGCGTCGCGAGCTCCGGGACGGTGCGCTTGACGAGACCGGCGAGCACGCGTCCGGCGCCGATCTCGACCACCTCCTCCACCCCGCTCGCCGCGAGCAGCAGCACGCTTTCGCGCCACCGCACCATTGCCGTCACTTGCTCGACGAGGAGACGCTTGATCTCGATCGGATTGCGCATCGCGCTGGCCGAAACATTGGCGACGAGCGGCACCAGCGGCGCGGCGAGCGCGGCGGCATCGAGCGCATGCACCATCGTCACGGCTGCGGGCGCCATCAAAGGCGAATGAAAAGGCGCGCTGACCGGCAGCAAAATCGAGCGGCGCGCGCCGCGTCCGCGAGCGATCGCAGCAGCCCGCTCGACCGCGGCGCGATGCCCGCTGACCACCACCTGGCCCGGCGCGTTGTCGTTGGCGACCACGCAAATTTCAGCCTGCGCCGCCTCGGCGGCTACCGCGCGCGCCGCCTCGACATCGAGGCCGAGCAACGCTGCCATCGCCCCCTCGCCGAGCGGCACCGCTTTTTGCATGGCTTGTCCGCGCAGCTTCAAGAGCCGCGCGGCGTCCGTCACCGCGACCCCGCCGGCCGCCGCCAACGCCGAATACTCGCCAAGCGAATGGCCGGCGACATAGGCGACGTCGCGGCCGAGCACCAGCCCGCCCTCGGATTCGAGGACCCGCATCGCCGCCAGGCTCGCCGCCATCAGCGCAGGCTGGGCGTTTTCGGTCAGGGTCAGCGCGTCGTCCGGCCCCTCGAACATCAACCGCGACAGCTTCTGGCCCAGCGCCTCGTCGATTTCCTGGTACAGCCAGCGTGCCACCGAAAATGCATCGGCGAGGCCCCGCCCCATGCCGACCGCCTGCGAGCCTTGGCCCGGAAATATGAATGCGCGTTTCATCTCGGACGCCTGCCCCCTCCCCAAGCGTGCGAAGCCGGTCCCGAGCATGGGCCGGAGGCTGTGTTCATAAAGAGGCTACAACCGGTGTCAAGAACGGCTTCGGCGCCCGGCCCGGCTTGTGCCCTCGCCGGATTTCAGTATAGTCCAGCCAGCCACAGGCCTCGGGCGCGGCCGATGCGCATCTGCCGGCAGCGGCCTCATCCATAAGGAACACGTCGCGACATGCCTTTGTACGAGAATGTATTTATCGCGCGCCAGGACATTTCCGGCGCCCAGGTCGACGCTCTCGCCGACGGCTTTGCCCAGCTCGTCGCCGACAATGGCGGCGAAGTCAAGAAGCGCGAATATTGGGGCCTGCGCAACCTCGCCTATCGAATGCGGAAGAATCGCAAGGGTCATTATGTGCTGTTCAATCTCGACGCGCCGCCGGCGGCGGTGGCCGAGCTCGAGCGGACCATGCGGATCAACGAGGACGTGCTGCGCTACCTGACGATCCGGGTCAAGGCGCATGAGGAAGGAGCGTCGGCGATCATGCAGAGCCGCGGCAGCCGCGAAGACCGGCCGCGGCGCGGCGATCGCGAGCGCTACGGCGAGCCGCGCGAGGCCGCGGCCGAACGCCCGCCCGCGCCGGAGCGCGCCGAGCAACCCGTTGCCGCAGCGGCGGAGGCTTAACGATGGAAAGCCAATCGGGTGGTGGTTCGGGGCGTTCGGCGGCGGCCCGCCGGCCGTTTTTTCGCCGGCGCAAATCCTGCCCGTTCTCCGGGCCGAACGCACCCAAGATCGACTACAAGGACGTCAAGCTTTTGCAGCGCTTCGTTTCGGAGCGCGGCAAAATCGTGCCGAGCCGCATCACCGCGGTCTCGACCAAAAGGCAGCGCGAGCTGGCCCAGGCGATCAAGCGCGCGCGGTTTCTCGGCCTGCTGCCTTATATGGTGAGATAGCGGTAGCGCCGGCCGGGCCGGGGCCGGGCATGGGCCGAGCCGGGACCGTCGCGCTCGGACTCGCGGCGGGGGCGCTCGGCGCGGGCTGTTTCCTGGCGATGCTGAGCGGCTCCCCCGGCACTGTGATCTTTGTCTATTTGGCGCAGCTGCCGCTGTTCGCCGCAGGGTTGTGGCTCGGGGCTGGTGCGTCGATGCTCGCGGGGCTGGGCGCGACCGTGCTGGTGATGGCGATCGGCGGGGTCGTCGCCGCTTCGCTCTTTGCCGCGCTCTACGCCGCTCCGGTGGCGCTCCTGGCGCGGCAGGCGCTGCTCGCGCGGCGGCAAGCCGACGGCGCCACGGAATGGTATCCGCCGGGATTGCTTACCGCCTGGCTGACCGCGCTCGGTTTGGCGACCATAGCGGCGGTTGTCGTTTTGCTCGGCGGCCCGGACGGCATCCGCGCCTTGCTGCACACGGCGCTGGCACCGGCGGTCTCCCACCTCGCCGAAGAGAACCAGGCCGAAGGAAATAGCTTTGTCGATTTTGTCGCAGGGATCATGCCCGGTATCGTCGCCGTTTCATGGATGATGATGACCCTTAGCAACGGCGTGCTCGCGCAAGGCGTGCTGGCCCGGTTCGGCGCCGCTTGGCGACCCTCCCCGGACCTCGCTCTGCTGAGCCTGCCGCTATGGGTTCCGGCGCTCGTCCCGGTCGCCGGAGCCGCCGCGGCATTCGGCGGCATCGCGCGCTTTCTCGGCGTCAATGTGCTGATCGCGCTCGGCGTGCCGTTTTGCCTCGCCGGATTGGCGGTGCTGCACGCGCTAGCCCGGCGGTTGCAGCGGCCGGCGATGCCGCTCGCCGTATTTTATGTGTTGACCGGACTACTCGGCTGGCCGCTTTTGCTGGTCGCGGTTCTGGGGATTGCCGATTCGGTGCTGGGCCTGCGGCGCCGCTGGGCCTTGGCCCCGATCATGCGAAGGGAGTGACGATGGTTGAATTGATCCTGCTCGAGCGCGTCGAAAAGGTCGGCCAGATGGGCCAGCTCGTCAACGTGAAGCCGGGCTTCGCCAGAAATTATCTGTTGCCGCAGAAAAAGGCGTTGCGCGCGACCAAGGAGAATATCGCCTATTTCGAGAGCCAGCGCGCCCAGCTCGAAGCCACCAATCTGCACCGCCGCGGCGAGGCGACGCAGGTCGGCGAAAAGCTCGAAGGGTTGAGCGTCGTCATCGTGCGCCAGGCTGGCGAAAGCGGGCAGCTTTACGGCTCGGTGTCGGCGCGCGACATCGCCGAGGCGGTGACCGCAGCCGGCTTTACCGTCGAAAAGCGCCAGATCGTGCTCGACCGACCGATCAAAAACCTCGGCATTCACCCGCTGCGGGTGGCGCTGCATCCGGAAGTTTCGGTCACGGTCAGCGCCAATGTCGCGCAGTCCGCCGAGGAGGCCGGCATGCAGGCGCGCGGCATCGACCCGCTGCGCCAGCGCGACGAGGACGAGGACGACGAAGCGCCGGCGCCAGCCGCGGCCGAGAGCGACACGGCTGCCCCATAAAACGGTCGGTCTTGTGTTTCCGCCACAACTTCGTGGATAGTCGGATTCTGGGTTTCCGTTCGGTTTTGCGACGATGCTGCTGGCACGCCTGTTCGACCGACTGATCACCATCGGCCGGCTGCGCCTTATCGATGCCGCCGGAAGGGTGCACCGTTTCGCCGGCGGGCCGGGACCTGGCGCCGCCGTCCGATTGCACGATTCGGCCCTGCATTGGAAGCTTTTGTTCCGGCCGCGCCTTTATCTGCCCGAGGCGTTCATGGCGGGAACGCTGACCATCGAGGAGGGCAGCCTCTACGATCTGGTCGACCTGCTGGCCGCCAATCTCGAAGCTTTGCCGAAAGGAACGCTGGAACGTCTCCTCAACGGCTCGTACACGCTGTGGCGCCGGCTCCATCAATACAACCCGCTCAACCGCGCCCAGCACAATGCCGCCCATCATTACGATTTGTCGGGCCAGCTCTACGACTTGCTTCTCGACCGCGACCGGCAATATTCCTGCGCCTATTTCCGTGACGGCAACGACGAGCTCGACACCGCCCAGCTCGACAAAAAGCGGCACATCGCGGCCAAGCTGATGATCCGGCCGGGGCAGAGGGTGCTCGACATCGGCTCGGGATGGGGCGGCCTCGCCCTTTATCTCGCCGGCGAATGCGGGGCCGAGGTAACCGGGCTCACCCTCTCGGCCGAGCAGCACAAGGTCTCGGTCCAGCGCGCCGCGGCGGCCGGGCTCGCCGACCGGGCCCGGTTTCACCTGCGGGACTATCGCGAGGAGCGCGGAGAGTACGACCGGATCGTTTCGGTCGGCATGTTCGAGCATGTCGGGGTCAACCATTACCCGGCGTTCTTCGCCCAGGTGGGATCGCTGCTGGCGCCGAACGGCGTGGCGTTGCTGCATTCGATCGGCCGGATGGATGGGCCGGGCACGACCAATCCGTGGGTCCGCAAATACATCTTCCCTGGCGGCTATGTGCCGGCATTGTCCGAGGTGACGCCGGTGGTCGAGCGCGAACGGCTGTGGATCACCGACATCGAGATTCTTCGCCTGCATTACGCCCGGACTTTGCGGGCGTGGCGGCACCGCTTCGAGCGCAACCGCGACCGGATCGCCGCGATCTATGACGAGCGCTTCTGCCGGATGTGGGAGATGTACCTCGTCGGCTCGGAGGTCGGGTTCCGCCGCGGCGGCCTTTTGGTCTTTCAGATGCAGCTCGCCAAGGCGGTCGAGACCGTGCCGCTGACCCGCGACTACATGCTCGATTGGGAGCGCGCGCACAGCGCCACCGCCGACCGCGCCGCCTGAGGCATATTCTCGCACGGCCCATGGGATTCTCGCGAGGCGCGTGGGGTTCTCGCTGACCCGGCTTTCGCTACGGCGTTTGCGGGGAAGCGTTTACGCGAGCCGCGCAGAGCTGGCTGTCGAGCGCTCACTCGGGCAAGGTGGAGACCAGATAGAGGGTTTGCAGGATCAGGGTCGGCTTGCTCTTGGCTCCGAAGGTGCCTTTGAAGATCGTGGCGATTTCGCCGGAGCTATAGATGCGGCTGAGCGCACGGTCGACCGCCAGCCGGAAGTCTTCGTCGCCATGCGGCAAGGCCAGCGCATAGGGCTCGACCGTCAGATAATTGTCGGCGAGCAAGAGCTTTCCCGGTGCCGCGCTCTGCTGGGCCAGGAACACCAGGATCGCCCGGTCGGCGAAATAGGCCGCGACCTTGCCGTCGTCGAGCATCGCCAAGCCTTCCTGATGGGTCTTGGCGGGCGCTACCTCGGCGGTGATGCCGGCATCCTTCAGCGAGTTCTTCAGCTCTTCCTCGGTCGTGGTGCCAGCGAGCACGCCAATCTTCTTGCCGGCCAGGGCCTTGATGTTCTTCGGGCCGCCGGCGCGGATCATCAGCCCGGCACCGTCGACAAAGGTCGGCAGCGAGAAATCGACGGTCTTGCGCCGTGACAAGGTCTGCGTCGTCGGCTCGCACAGCAGATCGGCCTTCCCTTGCGCGATCGCGTCGAACCGGTCGGCCGCGGTCACCGTCACATAGGCGATTTGAAGCGGCGGCAGGCCGAGCTGCTCGGCCAGCTGTTTCGCCACCGCACCACACAGCTCGACCATAAACCCCGCCGGCTGCCCGGCCTTTCCTTTGAATGAAAACGGCGGCGCATCGTCGCGATAGGCGATGCGGATCGTCTTGTCCTGGCGGATCCGGTCGAGCGTCGCCGCTGTCGCCGCGCCGGCGCCGAAGAGAAGCACCGCCGCCATCGCGAGAGCGCACCGCCACCTTCCCCTGACCTGCCCCATGACCCCTCTCCGCTTCTTACCGGAGTGGCCACTATAGGGGCGGCGCCCAAAAAAGCCCGCCGCCAATCGCCATCTGGTCGGCGCACGAAACCGGTGCGTTCTCTCGGATGGCGCGGCGTTATTCCTTGCCGCTCGCGGCCGAAGGGGTGACTTGGCGGCGAGGGGACCAGGGGACTTCGCGCAGGTGATCGAGGTCGATCTCGGGCATCGGGATCGCGAGCGATTGGGCGACGCGGTTGGCGAGGTCGTTGTAGCCCTCGAAATTGTGGCGCAATCGGCCGCGCCACGCCGGGATGCCGCCGCTCGCGTGCAGCTCAAACGCCAATTCGCGGCCGTCGAGCGCCGAGGAGACGTGGTCCCAGGCCATCTGCAGGAGGGCGGCGCGCTGCAGCGCGGTGTAGCCGCCGCCGCCAAACGATTCGGCGAGGCCGGCAGCGATTTCGGGGTCGGCGAGGTCGCGGTCGGAGGGTGCTACGACCAAGGACGAGCCCGGCACGATGCGCAGGATCTCGGCCATGCGCGGGCGAGCGCGCAGGATCGCGAGCCCGCCGGCGGCGAGATGAGCGTGGTTCGGCACGCAATAGCCGTCGGCCGAAAAGCGCGGGTCGCGTTCGGCGGCGGTGAGGCAGCTCCTGACGGTCTGCACCTCGACGACGAGATCGACGAGATAGCCGATCGTCTGCTCATGCCGGGCGAGCCCCATCGCATGCGACAGCGCCAAAGCGAGGCCCAAGGTGAATTCCGCCTTGGCGAGCCAGCCATAGAGGTGATGCCAAATCAACCAGCGCACCACCGGCTCCGGCGACTGGCCGAGAAAGAACACGCTCTCCCACGGCACCATCACGTCGTCGAGCCACATCTGGCCGTCGAGCTCGTCGAACCGGCTCGACAGCGGCGCCACAAACGGGTTCTTGTCGCGCGCCGCGAGCTTGCGGCACAGCACGGTCACACCCTTTGCCGCAACCGGCACGATAAAGGTCACATAGCGGCCGTCGATCTGGAGCCCGGAGACGCTGCCGACATAGAGGTCCTCGGCATAGGCCGGGCTCGTATGCATGCCGATCTTGCCGCGGATCACGAGCCCGGCATCGGTTTCGCGCACGATCCGCAAGGCCGCGCGCTCGGAGGGGTCCTCGCGCATGCGATAGCCGATCGTCGGGCCGCCGCCGCAAAAAGTCAGAAACCGGCCGGTATCGGCGATCATCGCGCGGTAGCGGGCGGCGTTCTCGGCCTGCTCAGCGGAGACCTCCTGCTCGCGCGCCGAGGCCTCGACGCCAAGCGCGATCATATGGCCATAGCAGGGTGTATGCGTGATGTTGCCGGCGCTCAAAAAGGTGGTTGCCGAAAAGAACCGGCCCATGCCGCCGAGGTCGGCCGCACATTTCGGCACGACATAGGCCCAGGGGGTGCCGTCGGCGGGGCGGAGCGCAATGGCGGCCCAGGCGGGGTCGAGATGCAGATCGTACCAGGCGACGTATTCATCGACCATCGCACGGGTGGCAGGATGGGTGGTGACGTCGTCGATCAGCCCCTCGCCCATGACCCAGACGCGGCGGCCGTCGCGCAAGGCCCGCCGATAATCGGCCCCTGTTCTCATCGCCCGCTCCCCGCTCGGCCATCCCGTTGACGGGTTCAGATGTAGCTCGCAAAGCCGCCGGGGTCTAACGCCTCGCATCCCCCCTCAGCTGCCCGAGGCTGGCGAGCGCGGTGGCGCACCAGGCGGCGAACGCCAGCCAAAAGAACAGGTGCGGCAGAAACCCGAGAAATCCGGCGCCGACGAGCGGGATAAAGCCGAAGGTCGCGGCCGCGTACATGCCGAGCGGGAACACCATCGACCAGTATTCGAACGGCCGCGACAACAACAATCCGCCCTGGCGATGGCGCCAAATCATGACTGCGGCCAATAGCGGGATCCACCAGGTGGCGAACGACCAGAACAGCATGGTCTCGGCGACGATATAGCCGTGCAGCTCGGCCAGCGCCGGGTATGGCAGGACCGCGCCGGCGAGCCGCGCGCCGGCGAGCGTGGTGATCGCCGCCGCCCCCATATTGATCCAGTAGGTCGGGTTGAGCGCTGCGGGGGCCATCGGCCGGAACAGCCAGCGGTAGAGAATGAGGGTGATAAAGACGAGATAGAGCGCGCCGCCCAGCAGCCACAGCGCCAGGCTGGCGAGCACAACCGGCATCGGCGACGGGAATTGGCCGGCAGTTTGGGCGCCGAGGACCGCGGCCAATTCGGTGGCGACGGTAATCAGCAGCCAGCTGCCGTCAAATCCATCGGCGAGCAACGGTTTTGCCGCCCGCGCCGTCGCCACGCCAAAGAAGCAATAAATCAGGCCGATCCACAAAGCCGTCCCGTACAGCCACAATGCAGCGGCGACGCCTTGCTGCGAGGTCAGCAGCGAAATCTGGTCACCGACGACATTGGTGCCGGCGACAATCGTCAGAAAACCCGGCGCCTTGCGGTAATCGCAGAAATCGTCGATCACGGCCGGCAGGCGACAGGCCAAGCGCAGAAGCGTCAACACCCACAAGACCGCAAAGGCGATCAGGTTGACCGCCATCAGCAACCGGGCGATCCCGCCAAAGCCGACGAGCTTGGCGGCGATCGAGACGATCCCGGTCGCCATGACAAAGGCGAAGCTGCCGGTCGGCAGCCCGTCGGCGAGGCGAATTATTGTGGACTGGCGCTCGACCGGCATCGTCGCTCGCTGAAGAGGGGCGAGCGAGGTGTACCCTGCTCCCACCGGGATGGCGAGGCGTCAGGCCATGTCCGGGGGGTCGAGCCGTTCGCGCGAGCGCTCAATCGTTTCCTGCTGCTCGCCGATCAGCCCTTCGGTCTGGCGACCTGCCCATTGTGGGCAGGATGGGCCATTTTCAGGCGGCTGGGCCGGCCGGTTGCACCAGACCCTTTAAGGCGTGCAGCAATTCCGCGGACTTGAAGGGCTTGCGGAGGTGCGGCCGCCCGGCGTACTCGCTCGGCATCGAAACGCTGTCATAGCCTGTTACGAACAGGAACGGGATGTTTCGTTGCGACAGGATCTCCGCAACAGGATAAATCCGTTCGCCGGCCAGATTGACGTCGAGAACTGCGGCGTCGCACGGTTCATGTTCCGCGCCATCGACCGCCTCGGCGAGGCGCGGAAAAGGTCCCGAGACGGCGCAGCCCGCATCCTCCAGCATATGCTCGATCAAGTTCGCGACGAGGAACTCGTCTTCCACGACCATTATTGTGAGACCCGTGAGCACACTCATGAAGCCGCTACCTCAATTCCCGGCCGGGCCGGCGGCGCTCTGAAGGTCAGATGCTCCGGGTCCGCGGGAATAACTATCCGACATTGGAGGCTGCCGTCCACCGCTTCCAGCTTTGCCTCACCCTGCAATTCAAAACGAATGCCCCGCTCGATCAGTTCCGAACCGAAGCCGCGCCGTTTCGGCAACGCGTCGATGCGCGGGCCGCCCCGCTCCGCCCATTTGAGCTCGAGCCGCGGCGAACCATTGCCCGCGATCGTCCAAGAAATGTCGACACGGCCGCCGGCGACCGACAAAGCGCCGTATTTCGCCGCGTTCGTCGCCAGCTCGTGCACCACCAGCGACAGCAGCAGGGCGGCCTGCGGCTTCAGCATCACCGGCGGCCCCTCGACGGTCACGTTGCCGCCGTCGCCGCCGGCATGCGGGGCGAGCTCGGCCATGACCAGGTCGCGCAACGGCGCCTCCGACCAGCCACCCTGGGACAACGCATCATGGGTGTGGCCGAGGGCATGGAAACGGGCGATCAAAACGGTTTTGGCGTCGTCGTCGGGCAAGGTGCGCTCGGCGATCGAGGCGACGACGGCGAGCGTGTTCTTGACCCGGTGGCTCAATTCGGCGGCGAGCACCTTTTGCTGCTCCTCGGCGGCGACGACCGCGGTGACGTCGACGAACGTCAGGATGACGCCGTCGATCACGCTGTTGCGATGGCGATAAGGGAGGACGCGAGCGAGATGATGGCTCGTCCCGCCGGCAAAGCTCACCGAGCGTCCAGTCGCCCCGCCGCCGCCCAATACCGAGCGCATGTCGTCCTCCAGCTCCGGATAGGCAAAGCGGTTGACGATGTCGCTCAACGGCCGGCCGCGGTCGCCGGGAATCAGGTTGAAGATTTCGATGACTGCCGGCGTGAAGCTGCGGATTACGAGGTTCCGGTCGAGAAAGATCGTCGCGATGCGGGTGCTTTCGAAGAAGTTGCTCAGGTCGCTGTTGACCCGGTCCAGCTCTTCGATCTTGTGGCTGAGCTCAGTGTTGACGATTTGCAATTCCTCGTTGGTCGATTGCATTTCTTCCTTCGAGGTTTCGAGCTCCTCGTTGGTCGATTGCAATTCCTCGTTGACCGACAACAGCTCCTCGTTGGCCGAGCGGAACTCCTCGTTGGCAGTCTCCAGCTCTTCGATCGTCGATTGCAGGCGCTCCTTGGTCGCCTGCAATTCCTTCTCGATCTGCTGAACGGCAGCAGCCTCGCCGTCGGGCTGCTCGACGCTCTGCTCGACCCGCGGCCGTGCCGGGCCGAGATCGACAAACACGACGCCATAGGCGATCTCGCCGCCTTCGGCGATCGGCTCGATCGCGAGCCTGACCATCTGAACGTCGCCGTCGATCTGCACCGCGACCCGGTCGCGGGTGACACGCCGCCCGGTTTCCTTGGCCTCGTACAGCGCCGACCGCAGTTCGGCGCGCAGCCCGGGGCCGGCCATGGCGACGATATTGCGGGTCGCCGGGCCGGGTGCCGCCTGCAGATATTTTCCGGTCCCTGCCGAGTAATAGAGGGCTTCGTCCGACCCGTCGACGATGACAAAGGCCGGAGCGAAATGCTCGACGATGGCGCCGGCCACCTGGCGCAGCAAATCGGCGCGCTGCACCGGAGGCGCCGCACCCGGTCCCGATGCGGTGCCGCGCGGCAGAGACTGCCGCAGCGGCAGGTGCGGGCGGGCGACCAGATCGCGGCGGCGAAAGAGGCGGTTCTTGCGGTCGAGCGAGAGGAACAGGTCGTTGTGTCGAGCCACGTTCTCCGAAAGCCCGAGAAACAGGTATCCCCCTGGCAGCAGGGCATAATGCAGCGTCGGAATGACCTGCGCCTGGAGCTCGGGCTTCAGGTAGATCAACAGGTTGCGGCACGAGATCAGGTTGAGGCGAGAAAAGGGCGGGTCGCGGATCACGCTGTGGGCGGAGAAGATGCACATGTCGCGCAGCTCCTTCGCCAGGTGATAGCTGCCGGCTTCGGCGGTGAAAAAGCGGTTGAGCCGCTCCGCCGTGAGGCCCCGGATCAGGTTTGCCGGATAGCGCGCCGCGCGGGCAACGCCCAAAGCGGCCTCGTCGATGTCGGTCGCGAAGATTTGGACCTTGGGCGGTGCGGTCAGCTGGTCCCTGTGCTCGCGCAGCAGGATCGCAATCGAATAGGCTTCCTCGCCGGTCGAGCAGCCGGGGACCCAGACGCGCACCTCGTCGTTCGGCCCCTTGTCTTCGAACAGCTTTGGCACGACCAGGGTTGCGAGCGCATCGAAGGCCGCCGGATCGCGGAAGAAGTCGGTGACCCCGATCAGCAGATCGCGAAACAGCGCGCCGACCTCGTCCGGCACCTTTTGCAGCCGATCGACATAATCCGCGAGCGTCGTCGCCTGCACCACCTGCATGCGGCGCTGGACGCGGCGCTGAAAGGTCCGGTCCTTGTACTCGCTGAAATCGTGCGCGGTCCGCACCCGCAGCACCGCATAGATTTGCGCGAGCCCATCGGCCGGCCGCTCCGGGTCGAACGCACCCCAATTGCGCACATAAGCGATGATCCGCGCCGGGATCTCCTCGACCGGCAGCAACAGATCGACAAACCCGCCGGCGACCGCGCTCGACGGCATCTCGGGAAAGCGCGGCCGCGTCATGTTGGCGCCCTGGGCCACGGTCAGCCCGCCATTCTCCTTGATCGCCTTGAGCCCGCGGGTGCCGTCGCTGCCGCCGCCGGACAAGACGACGCCGATTGCATGCTCGCCCTGGTCGCGGGCCAGCGAGTTGAAAAAGACATCGATCGGCGCTCGCTCGTGCTGCGCGGTGCCGGTGCGGCGGAGCTGGAGCCGCCCGTCCCGGATGGTCAGGATGGCGCTCGCCGGCAGGACATAGACGTGCTGCGCTTCGACCGGCACGCCGTCGCGGGCGTTGACCACCGGCATCCGGGTGGCGCGCCCCAGGATCTCGGCCAGCATGCTCTCGTGATCGGGTGCGAGGTGGGTGACGACGACAAAAGCGAGGCCGCTGCCCGCGGGCACGGATTTGAAGAACTGCTCGAGCGCCTCGACACCGCCCGCCGACGCGCCGATCCCGACGATGGGGAGTTCGGCTGCCATGGTTTACTCTACGATTGATCCTTCCGATGCGACAGCAATTGTTATCGGCGTTTGTTACAGAGCGCCGCTCGACAAGCCGCAGGCATCGGTCGGCCGCAGCCTCGACAACGGTGTGCCCGAGGCTACCGTTCGAGGCGCCAGCGCAGGGTTTCGCCGGCGCGGAACGGCACGATTGCGGTTTCGCCGTCGCCAATCTGGTGCGGGACCGCAAAGGCCCCGCGGCGCAGCCTTACCCGCTCCTCGTTTGGCGGCAGGCCGTAAAATTCGGGGCCGTTTAGCGCGGCGAAGGCTTCGAGGCGGTCGAGCGCGGCCATCTCTTCGAACACCTCGGCGTAGCTCTCGAGCGCGCAGGGTGCCGTAAAGATGCCGGCGCAACCGCATTCGGCCTCTTTCTTCGGGCGCGCGTGGGGCGCGCTGTCGGTGCCGAGAAAAAACCGCCGGTCGCCCGAGGTCGCCGCACGGCGCAAGGCCATCCGGTGCTTTTCGCGCTTGGCGATCGGCAGGCAATAAAGATGCGGACGAATCCCGCCCGAAAACAGCGCATTGCGGTTGATGACGAGGTGATGGGCGGTGATCGTCGCCGCCAGGTTGGGCCCGCCGCCGGCGACATATTGGACCGCCTCCTCGGTCGTTATGTGCTCGAGCACGATGCGCAATCCGGGCATCCGGCGGCGCAGCGGGTCGAGCACCCGGTCGATAAACACCGCCTCGCGGTCGAAGATGTCGACATCGGGGTCGGTGACCTCGCCATGGACCAGGAGCGGCATCCCGATTGCCGCCATGCGCTCGAATACCGGGATGACGCGATCGCAATCGGTCACGCCGAACGCCGAATTGGTCGTGGCGTGCGCCGGGTAGAGCTTGACCGCGGTAAACGCCCCCTCTTCATGTCCGCGGGCGATTTCGTCCGGCTCGGTGGCGTCGGTCAGATACGCTGTCATCAGCGGCGTGAAGCGGGCGCCCGGTGGCAACGCCGCGAGGATCCGTGCGCGATAGGCCCGCGCCGCAGCGACCGTGCACACCGGTGGCAGCAGGTTCGGCATCACCATCGCGCGGCCAAACTGGCGCGCGGTGTAGGGAAGGACCCTCGCCAGCATCGCTCCGTCGCGCAGATGCACATGCCAATCGTCGGGCCGGCGGATCGTTAGCGCATCGATTTTCTCGGCCATCGCCTCTTTATCCCGCATTCTCCGGATGACGTAGCGATTTTGAGCGTGTCGGACGTAAACCTGATATTATTCGGTATCTTGTGCGAGATCGAACGGGGCGGCGATGACGGACCCGGCGGGTGAAGCGGACACAGGGGCGCGCTGAGGCTCGATTTCGACCGTCGCCTGATGCTTCAGTTTCGCGGCTCCACGATCACGTCCCATGCCGGGTTGCTTGCCTGTCGTGTCAGTAAAAGAACAAATATAGGGAGATCTCGGTGTCTGCGACTGTCCTCCGGTGGTTATACTACCGTCACTCCGTAGATCTGGCTAAGAGAAATATGTCGCTTACCAAGAAATTAATCGCTGTAGTAATGGGCGTAATTTATGTTATACAGAAGAATTTACCAGACATAGATGGTAAAAGATGCCGTTTTCTCCAGTACAAACGCAAAATTCGTAAAAAATTTGCTGTTCTGCTGGTTATTTTCGGTATTGCGTTGACGGCAAGCATGGCGAGAGCTGCTGTTATTACGTGCGGGAGTGGGGCTTTATGCACCACCACGGCCGGCGCGGTATCCGTCACCGGCATATTTACCGCCCCCGAGGATGTGTTTCTGAAGACCTTTACACTCGCCGGCAACACCGTGGTCACGGTCCAGACCTGGGGCTTTGGCGGCAGCACAAACGCCGCGGGGTCAATAATAATGCCCTCCGGCGGATTTGATTCATTCGTGGGGCTGTTCTCCGGCCCGCCGACCTCGGCGAGCATTCTGATAAGCGGCGGCATGTCGATCGCCAGCGACCCGGCCACGATCCAGTTCTTCCCGGGCTGCCCGCCGGCCGGAGCCGTCGCCATTGGAACGGAGCCGATCTGCGGCGACAACCGGCTCACCGCGACCTTGGCGGCGGGCAATTACACCCTGCTGCTGTCCGATGCCAACTACCAGCCCTTCGCCTTCAACCCCGGCGACGCATCGCCTTTCGACCTGACCTCGCCAGGCAGCTACGGCGATCTGACGGGTGGGGTTTTCCAGACCTGCAACGATCAGGGGCTCTGCATTACCCCCGACGGCGACTTCGCCGTCGATCTCCGCTTCATGTCGGCGTCCATTGCCGAGCCCGGCACCCTGCTGTTGCTGGGCTCCGGCTTGGCTGCGCTGGTCTGGCAACGAAAACGTCGGAACCAGGGCTGCCCATCCGACAGCTAACCTCTTCTAGGGTTGGCCAACATATTCGCCGTTCCCGCGGAAGCGGGAATCCAGGGTCCCGAGGCTCAGTGGTTGCTCTGGACCCTCTCCCCGGACGGCTGACCCTGACGGGCCGTTCGGGGGATCGCGGGAATGATGAGCACCACATGGGGCGGACTCTCAGCCATGAAGAGGAGGAAACCGATGAAAGTGTCAGCCAAGCTCGCTTTTGGTGCATTAGGGTGCGCATTGCTGATTTCCGGCATTGCCGTGCTAAGTCCGCGAGCGGTGCAAGCCGCGGTTGCGACACTTACCAGGGACCAGGACAACCCGGCGCGCCATCCCTTCGCGACAAGCTGCTTTAGCGCTGGCGTTAACGCCAACGGCGTCCCTTGCTTCACTCCCCCGATTCCGGCGGGACAGGAGGTCGTCATCGAGACAGTCTCTATTAGTGGGTCCGGAGGCCCCAACAACGTCACACTTCTTCCCTCCATAACCACGACTGCGGCGGGGGTTGTTACGCAATACGACCTGAACCCCATATCCGACGACCGTTTCTTTCAACCGGTCAAGAGTGATTTTCACACAGCCCAATCACTTCGTCTCTATGTGGATCCGGGCACAGTTATCCTGTGTAATGTGTCGACGGCGAAAGCAAATAGTTCTCTGGTAATCCAGTGTGTCATCTCCGGCTACTTTGTCACGCTCCCGTAGCTTACCGCACGCTTCTGACCGATTGTTTCGGCGCACCGGCGATTTGGCGGCGCTGAAGCGCGAAACCGAGCATGCGGGTTTGATCCGGCTCGCGCGCCTGCCAAGCACAAGGCTGATCTCTTGTGGCGATCCGGCTGCCGCGCGACCATATCGGATGGCGACGGCGTGAGCGGCATTACCGGAGGGCGGGATGAGCGGGTGCATCGTGGGCTGGGCGCATTCGAAATTCGGCAAGCACGAGGACAAGGACATTGAGGCGCTGATCGTCGAGGCGGCGCAGGCGGCGCTCGCCGATGCCGGGGTCGCCGCGGCCGATATCGACGCGGTCTTTCTCGGCACGATGAACGGCGGCTTTGTCCGCCAGGAATTCCCGGCCTCGCTCGTGCTTCAGGCCGATCCCGGCTTTCGCTTCAAGCCGGCGACCCGGGTCGAGAATGCCTGCGCCACCGGTTCGGCGGCAATCCACCAGGGGCTGAACGCGATTGCCGCCAAGAAGGCGCGGCTCGCTCTGGTCGTCGGCGTCGAGAAGATGACCGAGGTGTCGGGCGCGCAGGTCGGCGACATTCTGCTCGGCGCCAGCTACCGCAAGGAGGAAGACCGGATCGAAGGCGGGTTTGCCGGCATTTTCGGTCAGATCGCCCAGAGCTATTTCCAGCGCTATGGCGACCAGTCGGACGCGCTCGCCCGGATCGCCGCAAAGAACCACAAGAACGGCGCGTCGAACCCGCTGGCCCAGATGCAAAAGGACCTCGGCTACGAATTCTGCCGCACCCTATCCGACAAGAACCCGATCGTCGCCGGGCCGTTGAAGCGCACCGATTGCTCGCTTGGTTTCGGATGGCGCCGCGGCTGTCGTGCTGGCCGACACCGCGACCGCGCTCGCCATGAAAAAGGCGGTGATTTTCCGCGCCGCCGAGCAGGTCAACGACTTTCTGCCGATGAGCCGGCGGGACGTGATCGCCTTCGAAGGCCCGGCGCTCGCCTGGCAGAAGGCGCTCGCCGCGGCGCATCTCTCGCTCGACGACCTCGATTTGGTCGAGACCCATGACTGCTTCACGATTGCCGAGCTGATCGAATACGAGGCGATGGGCTTGACCCCCAAAGGCGAGGGCGCGCGGGCCATCCTCGAAGGCTGGACCGAAAAGGACGGCAGGCTGCCGGTCAACCCCTCGGGCGGCCTCAAATCGAAAGGCCATCCGATCGGCGCCACCGGGGTTTCGATGCATGTCTTGGCGGCGATGCAGGTGACCGACCGCGCCGGCGGCATCCAGGTGCCGGGCGCCGCACTTGCCGGCGTCATGAACATGGGCGGCGCCGCCGTCGCCAATTTTGTCAGCATCCTCGAGCCGTTGCGCGCCTGATCGCGGCGTCGCGACCGCGCCCGGCGCGGCGGCTGGTTATCGGTCGGCCTATGCGGCCGGCTGGCGTTGCAGGATCAGGCGGACCAGCTCGGCTTGCCGGCGTGCGCCGGTCTTGTCGAAGACGTGGGCGAGGTGGGTCCTGACCGTCGTCAATGAAACGCCGAGGCGGCCGGCGGCGGCGAGGAGCCCGTCGCCCCTCGAGATCTCGACCGCGAACAGGGCTTCCGCCGGGGTCAACCCGTAATCCTGGCGTAGCCACTCGCCGCGGGTTGCGGTCGCTTGCTCCGGGTCGGTGATGAACAGGATCGCGGTCGGGCGCAGGACGTCGGTCCAGGTGAGCCGGGTCCGGTGCGGGACCACGAGCACGGTCAACGGCCCGCGCTCCGCGCGGCACAGCCGCAGGCGGCCGCCGGCGCCGCCGGGCCCGTTTGCCGGCTCCGCGCTGTCGGCAATCGTTTGCCGCAACCGGCGCGTGTCCGCGAGCGTTTCGGCCCTGAGCCCGTCGCGGCCCAGCGAGAGGCCATCGCCGGCACCGAGCATCCGCGCGGCGGTCTGGTTGGCAAAGATCACCCCCGCCCGCGCATCGACCAGCAGCACGGCGTGGGGCAGCCGGTCGAGCATCTCGGCCGAGCTCGTCGGCGGCCCGTCCAGCCCAGAGAGGCGCCACCGCAGCTGCACCGCGCGCTGCAGGTGCGGGATCAAACCGGCGAACAGCCGGGCCTCGGCCGGGTCGAAATCGCCCTCGGAAGAGGGGCGCGACACCGACACCACGGTGGAAACCGGCCCCTCGGTCGAAAGGGTTGTTCCCATCACCGCTTCCGCGCCCTGGGGCTCTGATCGGACGATGACGGCGCCGACCGGATGCTCGGGACACCGCTGCCAGACCTTGGCCCAATATTCCGAGAAGGCGGGCAGCTCTTCAGGATCCAGGCGCGGGGCCAGCAGCGTGGCAAGGCGGGTCCGCGCGTTGTAGGTGCCGACTTGCGCCCCGTTCGTTGCGCCAAGAAGGTCGGCCAAACCGTTGAGCATCGCCGGGCAGGCGCTCGCATCCGTCACCGTGTCGTAGATCGATCCGACAAATTCCGAGAGGATCTGAAAGCGCATCGCCGTCTCCGGCAGGTCGCAATGCACGGGCCCGGGACCCGGCCGCAAGCGGGCTTCCCTGAAAGCATGCGCCCGCGCTGAGGGCTGAGTGTGAACCGGTTCACACTTCCAAAAAAAATTTGTGCGTAAGGAGCGCGCCGATCATCCGAACGGATGACGACAGCCCTCCGACCCCCGGTTCTAATTCACCGCAGCCTCGCAACCCCGAATGGGCGGCACCGTGCATCAGGCGCGGCGTGGCGAGGCCGGAGGGCAAGCGCATGAACAAGATCAGCGGTTCGATCGCAGCGGCGGTGCTGGCGTTGGTCCCGGTAGGCATAACGGTCGCGCAGACGGTTCCGGCGCCGACGCCGGCGCTCGCCGCCCAATGGTGGCAATGGGGGGTCTCGATCCCGACCGGGCAAAATCCCCAGCTCGATCCCGACGGGCGTTACTGCATGGTCGGGCAGCGCGGCTCCACGTGGTTCCTCGCCGGCAAATTCGGCGGCAACACGGCGACGCGCAGCTGCTCGGTGCCCGAGGGAACCAAGCTGTTTTTCCCGATCGCCAACGCGATCAACTTCAATACCCCCAACGTATGCGGTCAGACTTCGACCAACCTGACGGTCAAAAATATGCGCGCTCTGAGCAAGAGCACGATCGACGGCGTCGACCGCTTGTCGCTGTTCGTCGATGGCAAAAATGCCAGAAACCTGGTGCAGCGTATCCAGTCGCCGGTGTTTTCGGTCGCATTGCCCGAGAAGAACATCTTCGACGCCGAATGCAGCAGCATCGGAAATGTCCCAGCAGGAGTGTATTCGGCGGCGGTTGACGACGGCTATTACGCGCTGCTGGAACCGTTGCCGCTCGGGAAGCACACCATTTCTTACCACGTCGAAGGCAATGTTGCCGGCGATGTCAAGTATAATCTGAACATCGTCAAGATTTTAACCAAGTAAGATTGTTCCAGCGCGGCCTGCACAGGAGGCTTCAATGTCAACGCATAGAGCTTCAAGGACGACGCTGAGGTTTGGTCCCGCTTTTTCAGCCCTGCTCGGCCTGCTGCTGACGGCGACTGGCGTTGCCGCCGGCGAGACGCAGCCCGGCGGTGCGTTCACCTGTGACTTCGGCCTTTCGGCCGGGCTGCCCCAGGATAAAATCGCGCCGTCGATCGAGCGTGACCGCATGTATATGGCGGCCCGTCCCGGTCTCCTCCACAAGCATATCCCGATCAGCTTTGACACCACCGGGAATGTCTTTTCCGGCGGACGCTATCTGTTCGACACCGCCAGGCACGCGCGCGAGTATCGCGACTGGGTCTTCAACACCTACGTGCTCGACGGCGTTCATTTTCTCAAGCGGTCCTACTTCCTCAGCCCCGATTGCCACGCCTGGACCGTGATCGGGGCGCATGATTTCGCGGACATCCACAATTCGCAGATCGTGCTGCGGACCGAACGCTGGTCGGTGCGCAACGCCCATCAGCCGGCCGCGGTGCTGCAGCAGAGGCTCGATGCAGTTCTGGCAGAGCGCGCAGGCGCGCGGGCTGACCAGCGTGTGGCTGCTCTACGACGCGGAGGATGGGCTCGCCTCGCTCGTCTATTTTGGCGGACGGGCCGGCCCCAGCGATCCCCGCGCGCCGGACACGGCGAGCCTCGACGCCCTCGCCGCCGCGCCGCCGCTCGGCGACATCTTCGCCGACCAGGGCTGGAAGCGGATTTTCGACCGCACCCAATGGGCGCTGACCATCTGGTTCCCGTTCGCCCTCGGCGACCGCGGCGAGCCCGCCTTATGGCCGAACACGCCGCCCTTCTTTCGGCCTTCCCAGGGTGACGGGGTGTGCGAGGTCAGCCGCGGCGAAAGTGCGGCCGACACCGACATCCCGCCCGGCATCCCGAATGATTGTATGCCGCAATGCGGCGACGGCATCGCCCAAACCGGCGAGACCTCGATGAACTGCCCCGGCGACGTGCGCCTGTTCCAATAAGGATGGGAAGCCGCCGACGTGCTGCGCGGGCGCGGCTGGACTTCATATGCGCAAGGACGGTGCTGCAAACTGGAGGGAACGAGTGATGAAGGACAGAAAGACCTGCCGACAAGATATACTCACGGCCATCGGCGTCACTCTGATGGCGGCCGGGCTGAACGGAACGATCCCGGGCGAGGCGCTGGCCGATGGATCAGGATATACCTTCAAGCAACTGGCCACTATTCCGGGAGCGGCGCCAGGGGGCGGGGGGTTCATCAACGATTTCGAGCCCTACGCGATCAATGCCGGCGGGAATGCCGCCTTTGTCGCAGATGTCGACACGGGCGGCGAGGGCATCTTCGTCAGCCGCAGGGGAAATGTTTCGCAGATTGCGCGCGCGGGACAGCCGGCTCCCGGCGGCAGCACCTTTGAGGTCGGCGCGCTCGGCCACACGCCTCTCAACAACGCGGGTGACGGCGCCTTCATCTACATCCTGGACGCCAATAATTTTCAGCCTTTCGGCCTGAATTCCGGCCTCTTCCGCTTCTCGCTGCTAAACCAAGCGCCAACCCCGGTAGTAATCCCCGGCAAGACCAAGGCGCCGACCCCCGCCGGAGCCACGTTTGCCGGCGTCTACTTCAACAGCAGCCTGAACAATCGAGGCGATCTCGTCTTCAACGGGGTCGTGCCGGGGCTGCCGGGGCCGTCGAAGTCGGGCGGCCTTGGCGTGGGCGTCTTCAAGGCCGACCGCTGGAGCCGCATCGCCGGCGTTGTCGTGCCGGGCGACAAGGCGCCGGGCGGCGGCGTATTCGACGATGCGATCGAAGGCTGGATCAACGATCCAGGCGACATCGCCTTCGACGCCCATGTAAAAGGCGAGGAATGCATCGATCTCGGCGGCGGCTTCGAGTTGGTTTGCGGTTCGAGCGTCTACAAGATGCCGAAGTACGGCAAGATCCAATCGATCGCCCATCAGGGTGATCCGGCGCCAGGCGGCGGCACCTACCGTCAGGCCTTTGGCCCGGTGATGAACGATGCCGGCGATCTGGTCTTTGTCGGCGACCTGACCCCGCCGCCCGACCACTCGCTGACCCTCGGGGTGTTCCGGCACTCGAAGGGCGTCACGACCCCCGTGGTGCTCCCCGGCGTACCCTTGCCGGGCGGCGGCCATTTCGCGACCACGGCCTCGATACCCTATCAATATTATATGAACAACGCCGGCGACATCACCTTCGTCGCGGCGCTGGACACGGCCGATGCAAATGGGGTGGCCGATACCGGCTTGTACGTGGTCTCGCACGGCAAGATCAGGTTGGTGGCTCGCAGCGGCAGCGACCTCCCCGGCGTCGGCACCGTCGCCCATGTCAATTCGCCGAGCTTTTCCGGCCCCATGATGCCCTCCAGTCTCCAGGCCGGCGGGATCATCAACGATCGCGGGCAGATATTCTTCGAGGTCATCCTGGCCGACGGCAGAGGGGTGCTGCTCGTGGCGACCCCGCACGGGTGACGGGGTGTGCGAGGTCAGCCGTGGCGAAAGCGCCCTCAACGCCCCCCCGCTGGAATGTCCGTCCCAATGCGGCGACGGCTTCGCCCAGACCGGCGAGACCTCAATGAACTGCCCGGGCGAGGTGCGCTTGGTCAAACAAAACGAGAATTCGACCAGTTAACGCAGAAGCAGCGTCCAGAAGCGATTGCGCTGCAAGGAGACCGACATGGCGACCCTGGTTTTATCGCACAACCCGACGACGATCACGAGCCCCGTCACTGCTGTGGGTGCTGCGGTCTATGGTGGCCCGGCCGAGGCCTGGATGGTCACCAACCTCACTGCGTTGAAGGGGACGAGCGCCGGGAAATCTCTCGGCATCGGCGTCCATCTCGCAAGCGGCGGGAGGGTCCTCAATGGCGCGACCAATGCTGCCGGTGCATCGATCTCGGGTGACTACAGAGGAGTCCAAATCGACGGCGCACCCGGAACGGTAAGCAATCTTGCGACGGTCACTGGCGGCACCGGCATCTTCCTCAATGCCGGCGGAACGGTTACCAATGGTGCGCCCAATGCCACTAAGGCGTCGGTCCTCGCCAAGGGGGTCGGCTACTACAAGGTCGGCGACGGCGTCGATGTCGGCCACGGGTCCGGCGCAGTGACGAATTACGGCACCATCGCGATTGCCTCTGGCACCGGCAATGGAAACGGCATCGAGCTGGCGGATGGCGGCACGGTCGTCAATAAAGCGGGTGCGCTGATTGTGGGCGGCGAGGCGCAGGCGGGGGTCTTCGTGTCCGGCGATCCGGGCACGGTCACGAATTATGGCACGATCACGAATAAATACGCGAGCAACACGCTTGCAGCGCAGAATGCCGCGTCGGTCACACCATTTATCTCCGCGCATTACGGGCAAGCTGTTCGATTGTTCGACGGCGGCGCAATCGTCAATGGCGCGAGCGGTGCGCCGGGGGCGGCGATCATCGGCGGCCAGTTCGGCATCGAGGCGGACGGGGGCGCAACCGTGGTGACCAATTTCGGAACCATCTCCGGTGGTGACTCGGAAATCGGCGGCCAGGCGACCGTAACCGTAACCAATTTCGGCGCAATCTCCGGCGGCATTCGCGGCATCGATCTCGACGCAGCGAGTGTCGTGACAAATTCCGGCACCATGTCCGGCGCCTACGGCATCTATCTTGCCGGCACCTTGACCAATAGCGGGACGATTGTCGGGCTCCACGGCACGGCGGTGCAGTTCGGTTCCGGCAACGATCGGCTGATCGTCGAGCCGGGGGCGGTGTTCGACGGCAGTGTCGACGGCGGGAACGGCACCGACATTGTCGAGTTCGCTCATTCTGGCAACGACAAGGTGAGCAATTTTATCGGGTTCGAGACGATCCGGCTGGCAAACGGCGGCCCCAATACCTTGGCGTTGCTGGATGCCAACTTTGCCGGGGTGAGCGGGACTGCGATCAGGGTCGTCGGCGGCAACGGCGGCAACACGGTCGATGCCTCGGCGCTCAGCAGCCCCAACCGGGTCGTGTTTGTCGGCACCGCGGGCGCGGATGTCGTTACCGGCGGCGCCGGCAAGGATGTCTTCAAATTCTCGACGGCCGGCCTCTCGACTGCCGACATCGTCAAGGGCGGGCTCGGCAGCGACGAGCTGATGATGACGACCGCCGGCACGGTCCAGGCGAGCGTGGTCAGCGGCGTCGAGACCTATGTGCTGGCCGATGGATCGGCGAACAGGCTGACTCTCGCCAACGCCAATTTCGGCGGCATCACCGGCGGCACCATCACCGTCGATGGCGGCGACAGCGGCAATACGATCAAGGTGTCCGGCCTGACCGGGGCGAACAAAGTGGTGATGACGGGCGGCGCCGGCAAGGATCTGTTCGAGCTGACCACACCCGTCCCGAATGCCGTCACGATCGCCGAATTTGCCCATGGTGTCGATCGGATCGGGCTCAGCAAGGCCGGGTTCGCCCTCGGGCCGAACCCGGTCGCGGCCACCCTTTTCTCGCCCAGCAAGACCGGCGCGTTCACCACCGCAGCCCAGCGCTTCGCCTACGACGCGTCCACCGGCGCACTCGTCTACGACGCCCACGGGAACGCCGCCGGCAGTTCGCACGAGCTGATCGCCACCCTCTCCGGCAGCCCGCACCCCACGCTCGCCGCCGCCGATTTGTTCTTCGTCGTCTGAGCGGCACCGGCAGGCGTGAAATAGCCGACAAATTGGCTGGTGGTAGCCCCCCGGACATTTGATTCCGCTCTTCCCGGCGAATGGCGGGAACCATTTCGGCCGTGGATACCCGCCTACGCCTAGCGCTTGAGCGTACCTCACAACCTCGTCGACCGTCCTGACGCCGCGCAAGCCTTCGCAAAGCCGGGCGGTCACGGTAGGATCCGGCACGAGCCAGTGAGACGGGAGGCGTGATGGCGAGCTTTCGGGCGCTCGTGCTGCACGAGGAGGGCGGCAAGGTCGTGCCGCGGATCGAGGCGGTCGATGAAGCGCGGCTGCCGGCGGGCGAGGTCACGGTCGCGGTCGAATATTCGACCCTCAACTACAAGGACGGGATGGTCCTGCAAGGAGTCGGGCGCCTCGTGCGCAAATACCCGCATGTGCCCGGCATCGATTTTGCCGGCACCGTCGAGCATTCGGATGTGCCGGAGTTCAAGCCCGGCGACCCGGTCATCCTGACCGGCTGGCGGGTCGGCGAGGTGCAATGGGGCGGGTTTGGCGAAAAGGCGCGGGTCGAGGCGTCCTGGCTGGTGCATCGGCCCGCGGGGCTCGGCGCCGATGAGGCAATGGCGATCGGCACCGCCGGCTTTACCGCGATGCTGGCGGCGATCGCGCTCGAACGCCACGGGGTGCGGCCGGGCGCCGGCGATGTTTTGGTGACGGGTGCCGCGGGAGGCGTCGGCAGCGTTGCCGTCGCCTTGCTCGCGGCGCAGGGCCACCGGGTCGTCGCCTCGACCGGGCGACCCGAGTTGCGCGATTATTTGACCGGGCTCGGTGCCGCCGAGCTGGTCGATCGGGCGGCGCTGGCGGCCAAGCCCGACCGTCCGCTCGACCGCGAACGCTGGGCGGGTGCGGTCGATACGGTCGGCGGCGCCACCCTGGCGCGGCTGCTGACCCAGCTTAAATACCGGGCGAGTGTCGCCGCCTGCGGCCTTGCCGGCGGCAGCGATCTCTCGGCGACGGTGATCCCGTTTCTGCTGCGCGGCGTCAATCTGCTCGGCATCAACTCGGTGATGTGCCCCCAGCCCGAGCGCAACGAAGCCTGGCAGCGCCTCGCCCGCGAGCTGCCGCGCGAGCGGCTCGCGGCGATGACCGAAACCGTGCCGCTCAGCGGCTTGCCGGCCTTGGCGCCGAAGATTCTGGCGGGTGCCGTGCGCGGCCGGGTGGTCGTCGATGTCGCCCGATAGCGGCGGGAATTTCTCAGGTTTTTTCGGCGTTAGCAGGGCGAGCAGGCTTCACGGTGAGGCCTCGGCCAGCGGGCAGCAAGTATTATGGAGTATCGATCGTCCAAACGGCGCGGCATCGGCCCGGCGCAGCGCGGCCAAATCGTCCAGCGCATTATCGTCGACGGATGGAGCACGGCGGCAACGGCCGCCGCTTTCCATGTGCCAAAGCGCCTGGTCGCAGCCTGGCTCTCCGACTATCGGCGCCACGGCATGCAGAGCCTGCGTCACACCCCGCGCAAATCGGTCGTCGCCGAAATGGTTCGGCTCAAGCTGGCCGAGCCGTTGCTGGCCGCGTTTCGCCTGGTGGTGGCGACCCTCCATCCGCTGCGTGTGCGTGGCCCGCAGGCTCAGCCATTGCCGTTGCGCCGCACCAGCGAGGAGCGCCGCGGCGGCAGCGCCTGATATAGCTTTATCAACGGTTTTGCCGCATAGTTGGGACGGGCCGGGTTTGGACTGGCCGGCGGGTTCTCGTGTGGGGCGGGAAAACGCCGTCGGGGGCAGGGGATGGAGGACGTTTTCCGCGCGCGGCGCCGCGTGCTGGGGCTGTTGGCGCTGGCGGCTGCGGGTGTAGGTGTAGAGTGGGCGGCATCGGCCGAAGCCCGGTTGCCGGCGCGAAAACCGCCGGTTCCCGCACCGCGGCGGCTGCCGATTGTCGTTATCGACCCCGGGCATGGCGGGATCGATCCGGGTGCGATCGGGCCGGGCGGCGTCTACGAAAAGGACATCGTCTTTCCAGTGGCGCAAAGGCTTGCGCGCGAGCTCGTTGCGACCGGCCGCTTTCGAGTGGTGCTGACCCGGCGCGAGGACGAGTTCGTGCCGTTGCGCGAGCGGGTGAGCCGCGCCCGTGCCGCGCATGGCGAGATGTTCGTGTCGATCCACGCCGACGCCTTGCCCAACACCGCATTGCGCGGCCTGTCGGTGTTCACCTTGTCGGCAAAGGCCTCCGACCGCGAAGCTGCCGACTTGGCGGCAAGCGAGAACCGTGAAATCGTCGACGGGGTCAATTTGTCGCGCCAGCCGCACCTCGTCAGCGACATCCTGCTCGATCTGGCGCGCCGGCAGACCGACAACCTGTCGCTGGCACTCGCCCACGACATCGTCGGCGTGCTCGGCCGCACCACAGCGCTGCTCGAAAACCCGCAGCGCTCGGCCGATTTCGCGGTCCTGACCGCCCCCGACATCCCGTCCGCCCTGGTCGAGCTCGGCTGCCTCTCCAACCCCGCCGAAGAGCGCCTCTTACAGCAGCGCGCCTACCAAGAGCGCCTCGCCCGCGCCCTCGCCGCCGCCATCGAAGCGTATTTCGCCGCTCACCCGCTACGGTAGCCGCGCCACCACGCGATCAACCTGCGCATATTGAAGAAGCTGCTGTTGCCGCAACCGGCATGTCGAGGATACTTTCGACATGGCCGAAAACTGTCATCGGAACCCCGTGACCCCGCCGTATCTCCGGGCGGCCCATCGAGTTCGACGGACGAGAAGGGCGAAGGAATGAGGAGAGCATTGCTGACACGGCGCGCCTTGCTGCAGACGGCGGCGGCCTCGGCGACGCTTGCCGCGCCGTTTGTGCATGGTGTCCGTGCTGCGGGCAGCCTCTACTTCGGCGCCACAAATATAATGTTTGACAGCATGGGCGCTCAAGTCCAGGTGCAACATCAGACCGATGATCGGTTGACCACCTGGACGAGCGCGCTGACAAAGCACTATGCGGTGAATTACACCGACTGGAAGCAACCGATCGCACCGCAGCTGGAGGGTAACGGCGGCACCACGCTGCAGGATGTCTTTATCGTTACCACCCATCAATATACCTCTGTTCCAAAGCACAGCACGCCGCCGCCAATCCATCCGAACCCGATCCCGGCGAGCGCCAACTTCGGGTATTCGAGTGACGACCTTGGCGGGGTTTTGCGCTGGGTCGAAGCCGGGGGCGGCCTGCTGCTGTTCGTCAATCACAGCAACTTCCCGAACCAAGGAACCGGTCCGCATTGGCCGATCAACGACATCCAGCTGGCGGCGGCGCTCGGCATCACCACCGTCTTCGCCGCCATCGGGCTCAGCGACTTTACAATGAGGCCAAATCCGAGAGCGCCCAGCCAGATCATCGGAAGTGTTGCGTCGGTCCAGGCGCTGGATTCGGGCGGGATCGCGGTGGACGGCGGCCCGAACATTACCACCAGCACCGTGCTGGTCCCCCTGCCCACGGGTTGGAAGGATTCCGGGCCGCTGAAATACCGCAACGCCGATCTGGCTTTCGCGGTTCTGTACACGGTTGGCGCCGGGAACGTCATCGTCATTGGCCATTCGGGCATAACCGGAAACAAGGGCACCGACTGGCCATCGCAGGGCCAGATCGAAGCTCCCGACAATCGCCGGTTTCTGATGAATTGCGTCGCCTATCTCGCTGCCGGGGCGCGAAAGGCGGGGTAAGGAAAAACGCTGAAGACAGGGCGAGCCCGGCGCTGCGCAAAACCTATGGCGGTTGCGCGGGTGTCCTGCCCGTCCGACAAGCTATCCGACTTGACGCCATGGTGAGGAGGAGACATGCGATTGGTATCGGCTGAGGCGTGCGATGCGGCTTCGAGCTCGGCGGTGCGGCGGGCGCGAGTCGATTTGGCGGCGGCGCATCGGCTCGCCGACATGCAGGGGTTCAGCGAGGGCATCTTCAACCATCTGACGCTCGCCGTGCCCGGCGCCGGCGACCGCTATCTGCAAATCCCGTTCGGCTTGCATTGGAGCGAGGTCACCGCTTCGTGCCTGATGGAAGTCGGCTATGACGGGCGGCTCCTCGCCGGGTCGGGTGAAATCGAGCGCTCGGGCTTTTGCATCCATGCGCCGATCCACCGGCTGCTCCCGAACGCGGCTTGCGTCCTCCACACGCATATGCCGTTTGCCAGCGCCCTCGTTCGGCTCGAAGACCCGCGGCTTCTGCCGATCGGCCAGACCGAGATCGACTTTCTCGAGATCACCGCTTACGACCGCGACTATGCCGGGCTCGCCTTCGACCCGGCCGAAGGGGAAAGATTGGCCGGCCTGCTCGGGGCGAAGAACAAGGTGCTGCTCATGGCCAATCACGGCGTGCTGGTGATCGGCGAAACCGTCGCCGCGGCCTATGACCGGCTGTTTTATTTAGAGCGCGCCTGCCAAGTGCAGCTTTATGCGATGTGGACCGGGCGCCCGTTGAAACATGTGCCGCAGGAAGTGGCCGAGCACACACGGCGCCAATACGCGGCCTCGCCGAATTACGGCGGCAGACCCGCCTGCGAGCACCATTTCGCCGCGCTGAAGCGCCTGCTCGACCGCCGCAACCCCGGCTATTCCGACTAAAGCTCGTTCGCCGTGCGCCGCTTTCGCGCGGCGCTAAGCGGCGCGGGCGGGCCAGACCGGCTGGTGGTGGCCGAGCGGCGCCGTGGGCCGGGCCCAGAAGGGCGGGGTCTCGGAGAGGCGCACGGTCGGCGCCAGATGGCGCAGCCGGCCGACCGGCGTGTCGCTCTCGATCGACCAGCGCGCGATTTCGGCCGGGTAGAGCTCCTTTTCCACATCCTTGAGCGCGGCCTCCGGCACCTGGCCGCGATCGACGAGCCACTTGCCGGTCTGCGCCAAGGAAATGCGCACGAGCCAGCTGCCGCCCTCGCGCGCACGCCGCGCCAGCGCCACCATCGCGCCAAACGCCATCAGATAGCCGGTCAGGTAATCGATCGCCGAGACCGGGTAGAATTGCGGGCCGGGAGCCGCACCGGGGAACAGCTCGCCCTGACGCGTGGTGATGCCGCTCACGGTCTGGACCACGGTGTCAAAGCCGCGGCGCGGCGCCCACGGCCCCTTATGGCTGAACGCGCACATCGACACGTAGACGAGCCCCGGCCGCAGCTGGGACAGCTCCTCCGGCGACAATCCGCGATTGCCGAGCGTGCCCGGCCGGTAGCCCTGGGTGAAGACATCGGCCTCGCGCACGAGCCCGCGCAAGGTGTCGAGGTCGCGCGCTTGGCGCAGATCGAGATGCGCCTGCAATTTGCCATGGCCGGTGTCGTATTCCTGATAACCGATATTCGGCAAATGGGGGGCGGTGATCTTCATCACCTCGGCGCCGTGCTCGGCCAAGGTCCGGGCCGAGGTCGGGCCGGCCAGCACGCGGGTCAGGTCGAGGACGCGAATGCCGGACAAGGGCCGGTCGCCCTCGGGCAGAGCCTCTTTCGCGCTGTCGCCGATCTTGACGATCTCCATCAGCGGCAATGACGCGATCGCCGCCGCCTGCGGGTGGCGCGCCCATTCTGCCATGCTGCGCACCATGCCGCCCGCCCCTTTGGCGGCGAGGATCGCCTCTTCGAGCTCGAGCGCGTCCCATTTCGCCACCGCCTGGCGCACCGCGTCCTTCTCCTCGGGGACGCCGAGCACGCTCATCGCCGCCGCGCGGTGGTTCGGGAAATTGGCGTGGACATAGCTCCACCGGCCTCCCTTGGCCGGATAGACGCCCATCACCGGGTTGCGCTCGGTCGAGATCGCCGCACCGTCGATGTGCAGGTAATGGCCGCTGCGCAGCGAGGCGACCGCCCGGCGCAGATCGACCGACACCGCCTGGCGCCGCCCGGTGCGCAATTCCCACAGATCGGCGGCGGCCAATCCGGTGGCGGCGAGCGCCGCCGCCCCCGCAGCGCCGATGCGGAACGGGGTCGGCAACACCGGGTCGGCGCCGCCGGTGATCTCGACCTCGCGCGCCCGCTCTTCGGGCCACCCGGCGATCGGCAATATCGTGCGCAGCGCGTCATAGGCCATGACCGGTCCTCTCCCCAGGGTTTGCGTTGTGCGGGCTGCGCTTGCCAGGGCGCGCCGGATTGCCGGATGATGCCCCGGAACGAGGCCGAAAGGGAACGCCGATGAGCGAGGTCATGATTGTCGTCGATTTCGAGGTGAAGCCCGAGCACCGCACGGAGTTTCTCGAGCTGATGCGCGCTCACGCGCAGCGCTCGCGCAACGACGACGGTTGCCGGCAATTCGACCTGATGCTGCCGCATGGCGACGACCGGCACGTTTTCCTGATCGAGAAATGGCGCGACCAGGCGGCGCTCGATGCGCACGCCAAGGGTCCGATGCCGGGCAACACCTACAAGGACTGGATCGTCGGCCGCAAAGTCGCCCGCGGCGCCCCGGCGGATTAGGCCGGTACTTGCCCGCGCATATATGCCGCGGTCACGAAAAGGCGTGCGTCGAAGCCCGGTCATTCCGGGGCTCGGCGCGGCCGAGAGCCCGGAACCCAAGCACACCGACCTGTGATTATCGGACAGGCGCCGTGTTCATAGGTTCCGGGCCTGCCCCTCCGGGCATCCCGGAATGACCCACTTTCAGCGATTGGGGGAAATGGGCGGCGCTGGCCGGATGATTGGCTCAGGCCGCACGACGCGGTTCGGCGCCGTCGTCACGCGCGAGGGCGCGCAATATCGCGACGAGCTCGACATGCGGCGCCGAGCGCGGGTCCGCCAATTCGGCGACCGGATGGGCGTCGGTCAGCCGGGCCATTCGGGTCAGCAGGCGGATCCGGGCGCGGCGGGTCGATTTCAGCTCGGAGGAGCGGCGCGTAAAGAAGATTTTGAACAATTCGCCATCGCCGACCAGCTGGTTCAGCTCGCTCGCCGTGACGTAGAGCAGGAACAGCACGAAAACCCATAGCTGCGTCGCGGTGAAGTGCGCCCAGGTGAAGGTGCCGAACAGGTGACCGAGAAAGCGGCCGCCGCCGATGGCGCCGCCTCCGGTCAGGTAGTGGATAAAGGCTTCGAGCAGGCGCACGACAAAGACGATAACCGTGTAGAGGATGGTCTTGAACAGAATCGGATAGGCCAGCGGGGCGCCATCGAAGCGCCGCATAAACGGCATCGTGTCGGCGACGAGCACCGTCTTGCCGACGATCAGCGCTGCGGTGGTCGCGACCAGGAACCCGGTGTATTCGATCAGATACTCGGCGAGGAACAGCCGCTTGGTGAACAAAACCAGGTTGAAGCCGACTAAGAAAAACAATGTCGGTGGGATGACTTCACGCAATTCGTGCAGCAGAAATAGGCCGAGCCTCGACCATCTCCCGGTATTCCGATGATCGGCGGACGCGTAAGCTGCCACGAAAGCCTCCTGCCGGGCGCGGCCCCGGCCTATCTCCCGGCAAGGCGTCCCGCACCTCATACGCCGCAGGTCCGCCGGCAACAAGCGTGCCGGGTCACGGCGCTGTCGCCGGCCAGCGGCCCGCCTCGCGCGTGGGATTGTCGCAACGTCGCGTGAAACGCGCTATCTTGCCGCATCGGCAGGGCGCGCGATCGGGACATACGCGAATGCACCGGGAGGGACTTGCGATGGGCGCTGTCCGGCGATTGGCAGCGATTTCGCTGGCGGTGATCATCCTCTCGATCATGTCGGCGTCCGGCGCGTCCGCCGCAAAGCCCGTGTCGGGCCAGGGGTCGGCCGCCGCTCAGCAGGAGCCGCCGGCGCAGATTCGCGCGCTGTTGACCTTGCTCGGCGACCCGACGGTCCAAAAATGGCTGGAGAAGCAGGGGCTGGCATCGCCCGCCGCCCGGCCGGCGCACGACGCTTCCACGGTTTCGACGTCGCATTATCTGGCCGCACGCCTCAGCGAGACCCGCGCCCACATCGCCGGTCTCGTTGCCGCGATCCCCGATCTGCCAAACCAGTTTGCGCAAGCCGGCGATCGCATCGCCGGCGAGGTCGCCGGCCGCGGCCGCTTCCCGATCTCGCGGCTGCTCGCCCTCTTTGTCGGCCTGGGCTTTGGTGTCGAGGCGTTGTATCGCATGGCGACGCAGCGCATCCGGCGCCGGCTCGACGGGCTGCCGGTGGCGAGCGTCACGGACCGGCTGCGACTGATCGCCGAGCGGTTTCTCTTTGCCGTCGGTCTGGTGGCGGCCTTTGCCATCGGCAGCATCGGCGCCTTTCTCGCCTTCGATTGGCCGCCGCTGCTGCGGGAAATCGTCTTCGGCTATCTGCTCGTGTTCGTGGTCGTCCGCATCGCGGCGGTGGTCAGCCGGCTGCTGCTGTCGCCCCAGCTCGACCGCTTCCGCATCATCCCGATGACCGCGACAGCCGCCCGCTTTTGGTCGCGGCGATTGCGCCTGTTCGTCGGCTGGTTTGCGTTCGGGTATGTGACGGTCGGGCTCTTACGCACCCTCGGCGTCTCGCTGTCGGGGCGCGAGCTGGTCGCCTATGTGCTCGGGCTGGGCCTCCTGGCGATCGCCATCGAGGCCGACTGGCGCCGGCCCCTCCCGGCGGATGCCGAGGATCCCGGCGGAGGGCGCCCAGCGCTTCGGCCGCGGCGCGCAGAACGTGTTGCTGTCGATGGGCTTTGTCGTGCTCTGGCTGCTGTGGGTGGCGCGGATCATGCCGAGCTTCTGGCTCCTGCTGATCATTATCGCCTTGCCGCTGGCCAGCTCCGTCACCCGGCGCGCAGCCGACCATCTGTTGCGGCCGCCCGGATCGCCGCAGGTCGAGGGCGCGGTCCCCAGCGTCACCGCCATATGCATCGAGCGCGGCATGCGGGCCTTGCTGATCATCGCCGCAGTCGCGGTCCTCGCCTGGGGCTGGGGCATCCCGCTCGACACCTTGACCGGCCAGGACACGATGATCAGCCGCACCGTCCACGGGGTGTTGAGCGCCGTCATCATCTTTCTCGTCGCCGACGTGCTGTGGCAGGCGACCAAGGCGGCGATCGACCGCAAGCTCGCCGGCGCCGCCGACCCTGGCCTGCCGAACACCGACGAAGCGCGGCGGCGGGCGCGGTTGCGCACCTTGCTGCCGATTTTCCGCAATGTGCTGTTTGTCGCCGTTATCGTCGTCGCAGCGATGATGGCGCTCTCGGCGATGGGGGTTGAAATCGGCCCGCTGATCGCTGGCCTCGGCGTTCTCGGCGTCGCGATCGGCTTTGGCGCCCAGTCGCTGGTTCGCGACGTCATCGCCGGCATGTTCTATCTGCTCGACGACGCCTTCCGGGTCGGCGAATACATCCAGAGCGGCAACTACAAGGGCACGGTCGAGTCCTTCAGCTTTCGCTCGGTCAGGCTGCGCCATCAGCGCGGCGCGCTCTATACCGTGCCGTTTGCGCTCTTGGGTGCCGTCCAGAACCAGAGCCGCGACTGGGTCATCGACAAGATGATGGTCGGCATCACCTATGACAGCGATGTCGAGAAGGCCCGCAAGATCATCAAACAGATCGGGATCGAGCTCGCCAAGGACCCGGAATTCGAGCCCTTGATCATCGAGCCCTTGAAGATGCAGGGGGTCGACGCGCTCGGCGATTTCGCGGTCCAGATCCGGATGAAGATGATGACCCTGCCGGGCGAGAATTTTGTGATCCGGCGCAAGGCGCTGGCGATGATCAAAAAAGAGTTCACCGCCAACGGCATCAAATTCGCCTTCCCGACGGTGCAGATCGCCGGCGAGGCCGAGCCGACGCAGCCCGAAGTTATGGCCGCCGTCGCCCAGCGCGGCCTCGAGCTGGCCCAGCCGGCAAAGGTCGCCTGAGGGGAACGCGCCCGCTACGACGCACGAAAACGATCTTGGTATCGCGACACGATGCAGGCCGATCAGCCGCTCGTTTCCGCCCTACCTCTCGTTCAGCATCGGCGCTGCCAATGATCACCCTCGGCGCACCGCTGCAAGGGAAAGTGCGCGGGGTCATCGCCGCCGACATCAAGCTCGATGAGTTCAGCCGGTCTGTCGAAGCAATCGCGTCGGGAGGTCCTTCGGCCGCGGAGCATTTCGGCGCTTCGCCTCCGCGCGGCTGGAACCGTGATTTTTCGCTCGAACGGCACGACGGCACGCTTGCGCAGCGGTTTAGCCGCCCGGGCCCCGGCCGGTCCGCTGATTTCTCGATCGTCCCTGGCTTGGAAGAGGCGAGGTGAAGGGTGCCGGCGCTGCTTTGCGCCGACCGCGCGATAAACTTTTTGTGACCCGTTGGCTTGGGCCGCCAAATCAACGAGACGAGATGCTAATGGTGCGGTCTGAGGCGGCTGACCGATGTTGACAGGGTGCCATCGGGCGTGGTTCGCGCTGCACGTGGCGCGACGATCTGCCGACACCGCATAGCATCCAGTTACGGCCGTTCCTGACCATCCCGGTCGCAGCTCCACATCGGCATCGCTAAGCTGGGGCGGGTGCGAGCCGTTATCGGGGAGATCGACGATGAAGCTCAACCTGGTCGCCGCGACGCGGCACCCGTATTGGAGGGAACGCTGAGCGAGGCCAAGCCATGAGCGGCGCAACCGCAGACCGGGGACATGCGAAACGCCGACGGCACCGGCGATTTTTGCTGGCCGTGCTCGCGCGGCTCGCCCCTGCCATAGCGGCGATCGGGGCCGTGGGCCATCCGGCTCGGGCTCAGCAAGCGCCGCCCGTGCTCGCGCCGGCAGCGCCGGCGCCGGTGCCGAGCGCGCCTCCCGGCGGCCCACAGATATTGGTGACGCCGTTCCTGTTTTTGTCCGGCATCAATACCGCGATCAGCACCGGCTTGCCGCGTGTGCCGACAGTCGATTCGAGCGTCGGCGCGTTCCAGCTCTTGGGCCACCTCGACGGGATCCCGTTTATGGGCGCAATCGAGATCCGCGACGGGCCGTTCAGCCTGTTGGGCGATTCCTTCCATGTCCCGGTCGGCACCAACGTCACCACGCGCAACGTATTCTTTGACGGCGGCAACGCGGCGCTGACGGCGAACCAGGGCACCGCCGATTTCCTCTACCACTGGCTCGACGAGCCGGTGCAGCAGCTCGACGCCGGCATCGGGTTCCGCGCTTGGTCGTTCAATACAAACCTGACCCTGAACGGCCGGATCGCCCCGACGATCAGCATCACCCGCTCGGCGCAGTGGGCCGATCCACTGGTCGCGCTGCGCTATCACCGCGAGTTCGGCAACGGTTTCGGCGGCACGCTTTACGCCGACCTCGGCGGTTTTGGCGTCGGCGCGCATATCGACTGGCAAATCTTCGGCACGATCGACTATGCGCTGTCGCCGCGGGCGAGCCTGCGCCTCGGCTATCTGAGCCTGAACTTCAACTACACCGCGGCCGACAGCATCGGCTTCAACGTGCACATGAAGGGACCGATCCTCGCGGCGACGTTTCGCTTTTGACCGGATGGGACACAATGCGATGAACCGACGCCAATTGTTTACGACGACGGCCGGCGCGGCCTTGGCAACCGCGGTCGGCGGACAACCGGCGCGCGAGGCGGAGGCGCAGATGGCCGGCCTCATTCCGAGCGCCGCCGCGCAGACCGCGAAGAAGCCCAATATCCTCGTCATCATGGGCGACGATGTCGGCTGGTTCAATATCGGCGCCTACCACCAGGGGATCATGTCGGGCAAGACGCCGAACCTCGACAAGCTCGCCAGCGAAGGCATGCGCTTCACCGATTATTACGCCGAGGCGAGCTGCACCGCCGGCCGTGCCAATTTCATCACCGGCGAATTGCCGCTGCGCACCGGCATGACGACGGTCGGGCAGGCAGGTGCCGACGTCGGCCTCCCGGACCAGGCGGTGACCCTCGCCACCGTGCTGAAACCGCTCGGCTACACGACCGGGCAGTTCGGCAAGAACCATTTGGGCGACCTGAACAAATTCCTTCCGACAGTGCACGGCTTCGACGAGTTCTTCGGCTATCTCTACCATCTCGACGCGATGTCCGACCCGTACTGGTTCGACTATCCTCAAGACTGGATCGACAAATACGGGCCGCGCAACCTCGTTCATTGCTATGCGAGCGACACCGACGACACGACGGTCGAACCGCGCTGGGGCAAGGTCGGCAAGCAGAAAATTGTCGATGAGGGATCGCTGGCACCGTTCCCGAACATGAAGGACATGCAGAACTGGCAGGAAGGCCGCAAAGCCAAATACGACATGGAAACCTTCGACGAGGTGCTCGTCGAGAACAGCAAGCGTTTCATGGACGACGCCAAGAAAGACGGGAAACCGTTTTTCGTCTGGCACAACACAACGCGCATGCACGTCTTCACCTATCTCGCGCCAAAATATCAAGCGTTGATGAACTACAAGAGCAACTACAACGTCGAAGAAGCCGGCATGGCGCAGCTCGACGATTCGGTCGGCGCCTTGATGCAGCATCTCGACGACATCGGCGAGGCCGACAACACGATCGTCATCTTCACGACCGACAATGGTGCAGAGGTCTTTACCTGGCCGGATGGCGGCATGACCCCGTTCCGCGCGACCAAGGGCACCGTGTTCGAGGGCGGGTTTCGGGTACCCTGCATCGCCCGCTGGCCTGGCAAGATCAAGCCGGGCCGGGTCGAGAACGGCATCTTCTCCGGTCTCGACTGGCTCCCGACCCTCACCGCCGCGGCCGGCAATCCGAACATCACCCAGCAGCTCTTGGCTGGGGTCAAGCTCGGCGACCGGACCTACAAGAACCACCTCGACGGCTACAACCAGCTCGATCTGTTGCTCGGCACCGGGCCGTCGGCGCGCCACGAGCTGTTTTATTTCGGCGGGCCGACTTTGGGGGCGCTGCGGATCGACGACTTCAAGTTCCAGTTCTACCAGCAGCCCTATGGCTGGCCCGGCGAGAAGGTCACGACCGACATGCCGACGATTGTCAATTTGCGCCAGGACCCGTTCGAGCGCACTCCGTCGATCCGCAAGGAATCGCTGAACGAAATGGGCGGGGGCTACATGAACGAGTTTTACGCCCGCGAATTCTGGCGTTTTGTGCTGGTGCAGCAAACGGTGGCGGCGCTGGCCGAGACCGCGGTAAAATATCCGCCGATGCAGGCGCCGGCCTCGTTCAACCTCGAAGCCGTCAAGCGCCAGGTCCAGGAGGTGATCAGATCACACGAAGGGCAATAACCTCGGCGCGAGCGCCGTGGCATTCGGTTCGACCCACCGGAGGAGAAAAATGAAGCTCAATCTTCTGTCGAGCGGCGCTGTGATCGTCGCCGGCCTGATAATCGCGGCACCGGTCTGGGCCCAAGGCCCGCCGCCGACGGGGCGGCATTACGGCGGCTTTTCGGGCAACAACCCCAACCCGGGGTTCGGGCCGATGTCGACCGAAGCCGGCGGCCCTCCCCCCGCTGCGATGGCGCCGCCGGCCGCCCCGGCGCCGCCGGCATCTCATCACCGCGCACGCCGCCATGCCCGCGCCTCCACCCATGCCAAACCCGCATCCATGGCGGATATGAGCGCCAGTCAGCTGAACCAGCAGGAGCTCGGCCGGATTCAGGGAGGTGCGGCACCGCCGATGCCGCCGATGCCCGGGATGCAACCGCAGCAGTAAGATTGTTGCCGCCCGGCTCGGCCACCTGAGCTCGGCAAAGCGGCCGACGCCGTGATCAGAGCAGTTGCGGCAATCCTCGTTGCGGCGCTGCTCGGAGCGGCGCCGGCCTTCGCCCAGTCGGCGGCGGGCGACAGCGACACCGAGCTCTCCAAAAGACGCCGAAAACCCGGTGACCCGGCACATCACCTTGCCACTGCGCTACGAGGCGGAATTTTTCGACGGTGCCGACAGGGCCGTCAAAGACACGATCGAACTCGATCAGGCGGTGGTGCCGTTCCGGCTGAACGACGACTGGGCGCTGATCACCCGGACCAAATTGCCGGCGGTCGTGCAGCCGCCGAAAAAAGCGGGCGACCCCTGGGCCACCGCGCTTTCCAACGGATACACGACCTTCTTCCTGTCCCCCGAGCACGGAGCGGGTCTCTATTGGGGTGTCGGGCCGGTGCTCTATTATCCCCGCGCCGGCAACGCGGCCGTCGGTGTCGACAAATGGGGGTCGGGTCCGTCGGTCGCCGTGCTCGAGCAGGATGCCGGCCCAATCGTGCTCGGCGTCGTCGTCAACAACATCTGGTCGTTCGGCGGACCGCCCGGCACCAACCAGTTGCTGGTGAACCCGATCGCCAGCTATCATTTCGGCAACGGCTGGTCGCTCGGCACCTCGCCCAACATCACCGCCAACTGGCTCGCGAGCGGTGGCAAATGGACCGTGCCGCTGGGCGGCGGCTTAGACAAGGTGGTCCATGTCGGCGAGCAGCGCATCAAGCTTTCTCTCGATGCCTACTACAACGCGCTCCGGCCCAAAACCGACAACGACACCTGGCTGCTGCAGACCACCGTGACGTTTGTGTTCCCGGACTAAAAATACCTCGGCCAAGACCGATCGGGAGGCTCGACATGGAAGCAACCGCGAATGCCAACGCCGAGAGACCCGCGGAGCGTCGGGCGCATGGAAAATCACGGCGCGATGCAACGCCGCGCGACGGCCATGCGGCGTGGACGGCGCCGGCCGGGCGGGCCGATCCGCTCGCTATCCTGCACGCCGCCGATGCGACGCGGCAGCCTGATCTCGTGCCGCTGCGCTATGGCCGCATGCTGCAATCGCCGTTCACCTTTTTTCGCGGCTCGGCCGGGATCATGGCTGCGGACTTGGCGCAAACGCCGACGAGCGGCATCCGGGTCCAGGTGTGCGGCGACTGCCATCTTCTCAATTTCGGCGGCTTTGCGACGCCGGAACGGCGGCTCATTTTCGACATCAACGACCTCGACGAGACCTTGCCGGCACCCTGGGAATGGGATTTGAAGCGCCTCGTCGCCTCGTTTGTGCTGGCGGCGCGCGCGAACGGGCTCACCGACGCGCAGGGCCGCGACGCCGCCATCGCCTGTGCCCGCAGCTATCGCCGCAAGATGCGCGATTTCGCGGCGATGGATGTGCTCGACGTATGGTACGCGCGGCTCGACGACGGCGACGTGCTGGCGATGCTGCCGCAGAAATATAAGGGTGTCTTGAAAAAGCGCATCACCAAGGCGATGGCGGTGCCGAGCGCCGAGCTGTCACCGGCTCCGAATTGCCGATCCACTTCCGCTCCTCGGGGGCCTGTAATTGGGGTGCTATGTCCCCGAGCTTGGAGGAATTTGCCGCCGCCGCCCAAGCCGTCACCGGCCGCGAATTTATTGCACCCTTTTTTACGCAGTTCTTTAGACCGCCTCCGGTCTTCCTTGCCCGGCTATCGAGCCTGCATGAAGCCGCCGGCCACCTCGCCAGGACCGCCCCTGACATCCTGTCGCGCTCCGAGGTAGCCCGGGCATTGGAAGAGGGCCTTGTGCACGCGATGGTCTCGTGCCTGAGCAGCGCAGAGGCCGCCGAGAGCGGCAGCGCCCGTCACCGCCACACCGTGATAATGCGGCGATTGGAAGAGCTGCTGGAGGCCAACTCCGATCGGACCCTGTATCTGACGGAACTGTGCAGGGCGGTCGGGGTATCGGAGCGAACGCTCCGCGCCTGCTGCCCGGAGCATCTCGGCATGAGCCCGACGCGCTACCTGTGGCTGCGGCGCATGCATCTGGCGCGTCGCGGTTTGCGAACTGCCGATCCGGCGGCGGCGAGCGTGACCGAGATCGCGACGAGCTATGGCTTCTGGGAGCTGGGGCGCTTCTCGGTGGCGTATCGCTGGCTCTTCGGGGAATCGCCTTCGGCAGCGCTGCGCCGGCCCGCCGGCGACCCCCGGCCGCTGAAAAATTCCGGTTCGCCCTGGCGGTTGCCGGAATCTGCATAGTCAGCCGCGGTCTGCCGGACCTAGCCTCGAAGTTCGGCGCAATGCCGGTCGGCAGGCAGGAGAACGGACGCAGCGAGGCGGCACAGACACATTCATACCCCGCTTTCGGCGCGGCATTTGGCCAAAGTCAGCAGGCTCGAACGCCCGACGAACGCCGCGAAGTTGGGTTTCGCACCTTCGGCGATCCCGCGGACGGTCGGCTGCCGAGGGCCCCTTGGCCGTTGCGCCTCGATCTTTTTTTCTCCCGTGTCGCAGTGGGCGAGCGCACACGAGATCGGTTGTTGACGTTCAGAATCGCTTGTACCAGTGAAACGCAAAGTCAGCCTCTTTCTGCTCGCGGTCATCGTCGCGGTGACCCTCGGGGCGGCGCTCGTGGTTTCCATGGCGATGTATCGCCTGGTGTCGGCCAGGCAGGCCCAGGAAATCCGCAATATCGAGAACAGCTTGAGCGGGCAATTCACTATCTTCGAGGTGATGCTGCGCAGTCAGCACGGCCGGATCAGAGCCCATATGAAGCAGGTGCTGTCCATGATTGCGGGCGAGATCGAGCGTCGCTCCGTGAGCCCGGACCAGTTGTCGCGTGATCAGATAGATGCTCTCGCCAAGAAGTACGATGTCGAGAACATCTATTTCATCGATCGATCTCATAAAATTTTTCAGACGACGCTGCTGTCCGAGATGAACCTGCAGTTCCGAAACCGCGGCTACATCAAATTTCTCGACACTGTCTACGGCAAAGGCGACGCAATGGACAGAGGAATAGATTTCGCCATGCGGACAGGGGCCTTGAACGCTTATATCTTGTTCGGGCCAATAGGAAAAGATTACATCATTGAAACATCGACAGACATCAGGTCCAGCCTCGCTCAAGGTGACTTCGGCTGGATGAGCAAGTATTTTTTCAAGGATCTGTTTTCCGACGCCGTCACCAGCAACGACTATGTGAAGGATGCCGATCTCTATGTCGTCAATGCCACGGCGGCCTGGTCCTTGCTTCATGTCGGCAGGAAACTCGCCCCCGAAATCACCGAGCGTGTGGCCAAGACCGGCCGGTATGAAGTCGCCGACGCGGGCGGACGATTGGTCACGGTCTACAGTCCCGACAGCTCGGAGGTGGCTGGCAAGGATGATACTGTCGCCAAGAGGCGAATCATCCGCAAGATCACCTATGATGTGAGCCTCGCCCGTGAGGCGGTGGTGAATGTCTTCACCAGCTCGCTGATCGTGCCGGCGGCGATCTCGACCATGCCATCGCCGATACCGATCGGCGTGACGAGATCGGCAATCTCGCAACGAGCTTTGCCGGCATGCGCGACGCCGTGCGGCGAACGATCCTCGACCTGAAGGAGACCAATACCGCGATCGAACGGTTCGTGCCCCGCGCCTTCCTGGCTCTCATGGGCAAGCGGTCCATCGTTTCGCTCAGACTTGGCGACAACACCCGCCGCAACATGACGGTGCTGTTTTCGGACATGCGCAATTTCACCGGCCTTTCCGAGCAGATGTCGCCCGACGAGAATTTCGCCTTCATCAATTACTATCTGGAGCGCATGGGTCCGGTCATTCGTGACCACAACGGCTTCATCGACAAATATATCGGCGACGCGATCATGGCCCTGTTCGAACATGCCGATGATGCGCTGCGCGCCGGCCTTGCCATGCTCGACACGCTCGCGAGCTGCAATGCCGAGCGCCGCGCAGCCGGCTCGACCCCGATCGGCATCGGTATCGGGCTCAACAGCGGACCGCTGATGCTCGGCACCATTGGCGAGAAGCACCGGATGGATGGCACCGTCATTTCCGACGCGGTCAATCTGGCGGCACGGATCGAGAGCCTGACCAAGACATATGGGATCGCCCTCCTGATCTCGCAAAACACCTATGATCAGCTGTCTGACCCCAAGGCCTTCGACATCCGGCCGATCGACGTGGTGGTGGTCAAGGGGAAGACGCAAGCCGTGGCCATCCTGGAAGTGTTCGACAGGAACGAGCCCACCGACCGCGCCTGCAAGGGCCGAACCCGGGACCTTCTGCAATCGGGTGTCGAGGCGCTGTCCAGGCGCGATCGCGCTGCCGCCCGCCGGATGTTCGACCAATGCCTGGAGCTGTTTCCCGGCGATCCGGCCGCGACCAACCTGCTGAAATGCTGTGGATGAGGGTGACCTGGCGGGCCCGTCCGCAAACCTGCCGATAGGAATGCGAAGCACGCCGGGCATCAGGAGTCCGGACAAGGGCCTTGGTTTCTCAGCGCCCGGACGTGCTGGATTATGGATGGACCCAGATGTCTTCCCAGTGGCGTATCGCCCGCTCTTCGGGGAGTCGCCTTCGGCAGCGCTGCGCCGGCCCGCCGGCGACCCCCCGCCGCAAGAAAAGACCGCTTCGCCCCGGCAGTTGCCGGAATCTGCATAGTCAGCCGCGGTCTGCCGGACCTAGCCTCGGCTTTGGCGGCAATGCCGGTCGGCATCATGGCCCCGCGGACCGCGAATTTGATCCGCCTGATAGGCAGAGAGGCAGATGCCGGGAAGCGGCTCGGGCACCTTCGCCGATCCCGATGATTACCAGGCGAGCCTGCGCCAGGCGCGGATCGATTTCCTCGTCACCTCTCGGGGTTCGTTCAACGCCCACCTGACCTGGACAACCCTCCATCGCATGCAGCTGCTGCACGGCGAGGAGGACCTGCCGCGCATCGCCTATATTACGCTGGAGCCGACGCTGATGTTCGTCGGGTTTGCGACGCGCCCGGACCCGCCGATCCTGTGGGCCGGCGCGGAGCTGCAAACCGGGCAGATAATATTCCACAGCCGGGGCGAGCGGTTCCATCAGCGGACGACCGGCCCGTGCGGCTGGGGCCTGATCGGTATGGCTCCGCAGCACCTCGAAAGATCTTGCCTGGACCTCTCCGGAAAGGCGCTCGCGGCGCCGCTGGGCGCCCGGATCCTGCACCCCGCCGCGCGCGACTCGGCACGGCTGCGGCGCTTGCATGCGCAGGCCTGCCGCCTCGCCGAGACCCGGGCCAAAATGCTGTCCCACCCCGAGGTTGCGCGAGCCATAGAAGAAGGTCTCATTCGCGCGCTCGTTGCCTGTCTCGCCGCCAAAGCGCCGGATGATGCGGCCGCCAAACGGCATCACATCGGGATCATGGCCCGGTTCGAGGAGGTGCTGGCCGGCCAGCCAAACCGGCAATTGCATTTGCCCGAGCTGTGCCGGCTGATTGGCGCGACGGAGAGGACCTTGCGGTCGTGCTGCGCCGAGTTTCTGGGTATCGGTCCCAGCCGCTACATGCTTCTGCGACGGCTGAAGGCGGTGCGGATCGCGCTGCGGGATGCCGACCCGGCTGCGGCGAGCGTCGCGGAAATCGCCGGCGGCTGCGGCTTCACCGAGCTGGGGCGCTTTGCCGGGGCCTACCGGAACGCCTTTGGCGAGGCGCCTTCGACTACCCTCCGGCGTGCACCTGGATCAGGAATTTTCGGAACAATCGCCGGATCTGCATAGTCAGCCGAAAACCGGACGCCTAGCCTCGCGAGGTGGGCAAGCGTCGCCCGACCGCATCGATCATTAGGGAAAGATCAAGCCATGATCAGGTTAACGGCCGCCACAGCATCCGTCGTCCCGCTCACGATGCTGATGTTGGGAGCCTGCATATCGCAAAGTTCATCCGAAAAGCGGGGAGCAGAGCTTCGGGCGGCTCGGGCGCAGGCGGCGGCGAAGCCGCAGCTCCCGTCCCCGGCTGGGTAGGTTCGCTCGACAACAGCCGCTGTTTCGGCAAGCCGGAGGTAAAGATGAAGGCTCGACATCCGACGGAGGCGGAACAGATGGACCAGGCCCTTGGGCATGATGGGTCGCGGGGAGACGAAGATCGGGCTGGTGGCGCAGAGCAATGCCAAGACCGGCAGGGAAAGCCTCTCGGCCCGGACGAGCTCGACCACTCGGCGCGGCCTGTTCAGGGCCGGGGCAGGTCTTGCCGCCGCCGCCGTCACCGGCATCTCCGCTGGGCTTGCCGCGCCCGCCATAGCCGGCGATGCGATCAAGGTGCCGAACCGGCCGAACATCATTGTGCTGATGACCGACCAGGAGCGCCATCACATGCACTGGCCGCAAGGGTGGGCCGAAAAGAATTTGCCGGGATTGCAGCGGCTCAAGCGTCACGGCCTTTACTTCAACCGGGCCTACACCGCGGCCAGCCAATGCTCACCCTCACGCGCGGTGATGACGACCGGCCGGTTCGCGCCCGTGAACCGGGTAACCCGGACCTTTCTATGGCCCGGCCTGGTGCATCAGAACCGCCAGCCGAACATCGCCTCGCTGCTCAGGGACAAGGCGGGCTACGAGGTGGTCTGGAAAGGCAAATGGCACCTGAGCTACGCCGCCAACGCCGCACCGGGGAACGGCGGCGAGGATTGGAAGGCAACCGACATCGCCGCCTTTGAGAAAAATTACGGTTGGACGCAGTGGAATCCGCCCGACGCCGGCAACGCGATCGTGGATCGGCAGCCGGACGAGTTCGGGGAATTCAATGGGCTCGCGACCTTGGGCGGCGGCGATCCCAACAACGATGGACGTTATGTGGACGGCCTCCAGCCGGGCGCCCGGGGTCAGACACCGGGTTTTGGTGAAAGCGTCGTCGAGTTTTTGAAGAACCGGGCACCCAAGCTCGGCAAGCCGTTTTGCCTCTTTATATCCTTGGTCAACCCGCACGACGTTTACGTCTATCCGACAAGCTGGCAGAAGGCGGGCTACCGCCGCGAGGCTTTCGCCGATCTCGGCATCGCGCTGCCCCCCAACTACGCCGACGATTTATTGCAGAAACCCAAAATCCAACGGGCGGCGCGCGCCGGCTACGACAAGGTCTCTCCATTCAACAGCGTCGAAGAGCAACGCGAATATGTGAACTTTTACGCGTATCTGAACACGTTGGCCGACAAGCACGTCATGACGGTGCTCGACACGCTCGAAAGCACCGGATTGATCGACAAAACGGTCATTCTGCGAACGGCCGATCATGGCGAGGGCGGCCTGTCGCACGGGATGCGCGAGAAGGCCTACACGGCCTATGAGGAGATGATCCATATCCCGTTGATTGTTCATAATCCCAAGCTCTACCCGGAGCCGTTGCAGACAGAGGCGTTATACGACCACCTCGACCTGCTGCCGACGCTCCTCGACCTCGCCGGTGTGCCGCAACCCGAATCCTACGCTCTGGGCAAGAGCATCGTGCCGGTGATGCGGGACCCGTCCCAAGCCGTGCAGAGCCACACGATCTTCTCCACGGATGATGTGTTTTTTGTTCTTGAAGACGGCCGGCCGGCGCTCGTCCCGGGGTTTCCGGGAAGCCACATCCGCGCCATCCGTGAGGGCGATTGGACCTACGCGGTTTATTTCGGGCTGGACGGCAGCGGGCTGGAATACGAGCTCTACAACCTCAAGAGCGATCCGGGCCAGCTGAACAACCTCGCTTATGGCGAGCCGGCCGCCGACGTGAAAAGGGAGTGGTCGCGCCTCCATCGCATGCTGACGCCGCGCCTTGTCGAGACCAGCAATCTGCCCGACGCCTTTACCTGGCCGATCGAGCCTGTGAGGGCCTAACCCGGGCACCCGATATCGGGCGCCCGTGACATTTGGCGGCCGGACGACCGCATCGGGTCCAACCCCGCCAAGAGGGTCCGGCAAATCCTCGGCGCCGTGCCAAGGCCGGCGGCCATGGCCCTTCACAGTGCGGCATCTTTAAGAACGAAGAGGCGCCCTAGAGAGAGAACCGTGAGGACAGAATGCGGCATAAGCGACGATCGACAGCCACCGTTGTCGCGCGCCTCCTCGTCACCCTTGCTGTGATCGGCGCTGGGGTGGGTCCGGCCCGGGCGCAGCAATATCCGGCGCAATCTCCTGCGCCGGGCGGGCCCGGGATCGCGCCACCACCGCCACCGGGCGTCGCCGCACCGCCGCCGCTCATCCCGCCGCCGCCGCCCGCGCCGCCGACATTCGCCAGCGGATTGGAGCTGATCGCCCACCCCTATCTGTGGCTGGCGGGCGTCAATGTCGCGATCACCACACCGCTTGCGCGCGTGCCCCAGGTCACTGCCAGTGCCGGCGCGTTTCAGGTGCTGGGCGACCTTGACGCCGTGCCGTTTATGGGAGCGGTCGAATTGCGCGACGGGCCGTTCGGCGTGCTCGTCGACGCGCTGCATCTGCCGCTCGGCGTCGGCGTCACCACCCGAAACATCCTGTTCTCGGGCGGCAGCACCTCAATGGTCACCGACATTGTCACCGGGGATTTCCTCTACCGGGTGCTCGACCAGCCGGATCAGCGGATCGACGCCGGCCTCGGTTTTCGCTTTTGGGGCATGTCGACCCACACAACCTTGAACGGGGCGCTGCTGCCGACAACGAGCTTCGGCGCTTCCGGCAGCTGGACGGACCCGCTGATCGCGGCCCGCTATCACCGCGATTTCGGCAATGGCTTCGGGCTGACCGTCTACGGCGATGTCGGCGGTTTTGGCATCGCGGCACATGTCGATTGGCAGATTATCGGCACCCTCGACTACGCGTTGAAGCCTTGGCTGGACATGCAGATCGGCTACCGCAGCCTCAACGTCAGCTACTCGGCGAGCGAAAAGCCGATCGGCTTCGACGCGCATATGAAGGGCCCGCTGCTCGCCGCCACGATCCGCTTTTGATTTGCGCGTGCCTCGCCGCCGCCGAGCTCGGCCGCTTTGTCGATTGCTGTCCCTGGTAACGCTTGCCCCGGGAGGACCAACATGGAAGAGACGACGACAGCCACCCACGCTGCGATGATGCCTGTCGACCGAAGGGCCGCCGGCAAGCGGCTGCGCGACAGCGTGCCGCGCGACGCGCATGCCGGCTGGCGCGCGCATGCCGGTCGGGCGGACCCGATCGCCATCCTGCATGCTGCCGATGCGAACCGGCAGCCGGATCTGGTGCCGCTGCGCTACGGCCGCATGCTGCAATCTCCATTCACCTTCTACCGCGGGTCGGCGGCGGTCATGGCGGCCGATCTGGCGGAAACGCCGGCGACCGGCGCCTATGTCCAGGTCTGCGGCGACGCCCATTTGATGAATTTCGGCGGCTTCGCCACGCCCGAGCGGCGGCTGATCTTCGACATCAACGACCTCGATGAGACCTTGCCGGCGCCCTGGGAGTGGGACGTCAAACGGCTTGTCGCCTCGTTTGTGCTGGCCGCGCGCGCCAACGGGCTCAGCGACGCGGACGGCCACGACGCGGCGGTCGCCTGCGCCCGCAGCTATCGCCGCAAAATGCGGGATTTTGCGGCGCTGGATGTGCTCGACATCTGGTATGCCCGGCTCGACGACAGCGACTTTCTGGCGATGCTGCCGGAAGACCGCAAGGTGGTGGCCAAGAAGCGCATCGCCAAGGCGACGGCGGCCAGCAGCTCTGAGCTGCTGTTCCCGAAGCTCGTCGAGCAGCCCGGCGGGCAGCCCCGGATCCACGACACCCCGCCGACGATTTTTCATGCCGAGGCGTCGCGCGCCGCCGGCAACATGGACATGCTGCGCAAGACGCTCGCGAAATACCGCGAGACCCTGGCCGACGACCGGCGCGTCTTGTTCGACCGCTATCGCCTGGTGGATGTGGCGATCAAGGTCGTCGGCATCGGCAGCGTCGGCACCTTGTGCATGGTGGCGCTGATGATGTCGATCGCCGACCACCCGTTCTTCTTGCAGTTCAAGCAGGCCAACGCGTCGGTGTTGGAGGCCTATGCCGGCAAGAGCATTTATGCCCAGCATGGCGAGCGGGTGGTGCAGGGCCAGCGGCTGATGCAGCCGGCCTCCGATTTGTTTCTCGGCTGGGTCATCAGTCCCGAGGGCCGGCATTTCTACATCCGCCAGCTGCGCGACGTGAAGCTCTCGCTGCTGGTCGAGACCTACGATGCCGAGATGCTGGCGATCTACGGCAAGGCCTGCGGCTGGGCCCTGGCGCGCGCCCACGCCAAGGCCGGCGATCCGTGGACGATCAGCGGCTATCTCGGCAATGCCAGCCAGTTCGACGTGGCGATGGGCAAGTTCGCGCTCGCCTATGCCGACCAGGCCGAGCAGGACCATGCCGTGCTGAAGGCCGCGGTGCGCGCCGGCACCGTCGAGGTCCAGCTCGAACGCTGATCGCGGCGCCGCAGTCTTCAGCCGGCGAAGGCGAGCAGCGGCGGCTGCGCTGCCGAGTCTTGAGATGACAGCGTGGCATTCACTCTCGACTTGGGATGGGAGTATAACAATGCGCAGACACCGCACCTCGGGATCGATGGGCTTCTGCCTCGGGTTCCTCGTGCTTGCCGGTTGCGCCGCCCAGCCGGCCGGCACCGTCTCGCAGGCGCCGGTTCCGGCGCTGCAGGCTGGCATGGCGCGGGTGTGGGTTCTGCGGCAACCGAGTTCGCCGGGGGGCAATGTGGCAGCGTCGGATCCGATGGTTTTTGCCAATGGCGCACCGTTGGCTCAAAGCGCGCAAGGAACCGTTTTCTTCCACGATTTCCAGCCGGGCACTTACCGGTTCACGGTACAAGCCTATGGGACCCTCGCCAACCTCGTCGACACCCAGCAGCTCGCACCCGGGACCGAGGCCTATGTTCAAGTCCAGGCCGTGCCCAACTGGGAAATGGGCTCGACCGCCGGGGGTGCCAGCTTTGCCGTGCTGTCGATGTCGCCGCAAGACGCTCAGCCATATCTCCATCTGTTGACCAATCTCGGTCAGCGCTGAGGCGATTTCCGATGTCGCGACGGGAGCCATCGCGTGCCGGTCGTGAAATGAGAGCGGGCGGAGCAGTCCTCGTCGCGGCAATGCTTGGGGCCGCACAGTCTCAGGCCCGATCGGCCGCCCCGGTGAACGACACCTCCCGCCCGGCGGCGCGCACGCGCAACCCATTGACACGGGGATGAGTTCATGTCGGCCTCCGCTGCTTCGTGCGAGCCTGACGGCACGCAAAGGGGAGCAGAGGAATGACCGAGCCCGAGCCGCGGAAACTGAGTTTTCTGGCGAAGCTGGTCGTTGCGTTCATCCTTGTGCTGATCGTCGCCGGCGTCGTATGGCACGGCGCTTCGCTCGACACCTTCAAACGCATCTGGCACCAGCTCATCGAACGGGCGGACGCGCCGATGAGGTTCCGCTTCATCCTGCAGCCGTTGATGGCGGCGATCCTCGCCATCCTGGGTGGCCTCAAGGACGCGCGGACCGGCCGCTCACCCTATTTTTGGACGATGCTGGGCAACCCGCGCGAGTGCATCGAACGGCTGGAGGAGGGATTGAACGCAACCGCGAGGATCATCCTTCTCGGCATCGTGATGGACGTGATCTACCAGATCATCGTGCTGAAGCGGTTCTATCCGGCCGAGGCGGTTATTGTCGCTTTGCTGTTCGCGTTTGTCCCGTATGTGATCATCCGCGGGCCGGTCGCGCGCATCGCGCGCCGGTGGCTGGGGGGCGCCTCTGCAAACCGGATCTCGTGATGGCGCAGACGTGAATCGTCGGCAAAGGGCAACGAGCATGACAGATCCACCTGCCGCCCCAGGCACGGGCAGGTTCGACTGTGAAAATGACTGAACCAAAAAAGCAAAAATTCTCGTCTTCATACCCACCTTGCCAAAGGACAATCAGACGATGAGCGGCGAAGACAAGAAGCATCGTTCACATCTCCCGATCCCCACTCCCGAGCGAACCGGGCTGATCACCTATGACGCGAAGGATCCGGACACCAAATTCCCGCCAATCGAGCAGTTGCGCCCGCCCAAGGGCGCACCCAACGTGCTGATCATCCTGATCGACGACGCCGGGTTCGGCTCCGCGAGCGCCTTCGGCGGCCCCTGCCAAACGCCGAGCGCCGAAAAGCTGGCGGCGTCTGGGCTGAAGTACAACCGTTTCCACACCACCGCCCTCTGCTCGCCGACGCGGCAGGCGCTGCTGACTGGGCGGAACCACCACTCGACCGGCATGGGCGGCATCACAGAGATCGCCACCGGCGCGCCGGGCTACAGCTCGGTGCTGCCCAATACCATATCGCCGCTCGCACGCACGCTGAAGCTCAACGGCTACTCCACGGCGCAGTTCGGCAAGTGCCACGAAGTGCCGGTGTGGGAGACGAGCCCAGTCGGACCGTTCGACGCATGGCCTACGGGCGGCGGCGGGTTCGAGTACTTCTACGGCTTCATCGGCGGCGAGGCGAACCAGTGGTATCCCGCGCTTTACGAGGGCACCACGCCGGTCGAGCCGAAAAAGACGCCGGAAGAGGGCTACCACTTCATGGCGGACATGACCGACAAGGCGATGGCCTGGATCTCGCAGCAGAAGGCGCTGGCGCCCGACAAGCCCTTCTTCGCCTACTTCGCACCCGGCGCGACCCATGCGCCTCACCATGTGCCCAAGGAGTGGGCCGACAAGTACAAAGGCAAATTCGACCAGGGCTGGGACAAGCTGCGCGAAGAGACCATCGCCCGGCAGAAGAAGCTGGGCGTCATCCCCCCGGACTGCCAGCTCACCGTGCGCCACACGGAGATCCCGGCGTGGGACGACATGCCGGAGGCGCTAAAGCCCATCCTGCGCCGCCAGATGGAGGTCTACGCCGGGTTTATGGAGTACACCGACCACCAAGTCGGACGCCTGCTCGACGGCTTGAAGAAACTCGACATTTTCGACGACACGCTCGTCTACTACATCATCGGCGACAACGGTGCCTCGGCCGAGGGCACGTTGAACGGCGCGTACAACGAGATGGCCAACTTCAACGGCCTGGCGGCCTTGGAGACCCCGGAATTCCTGATGGAGCGGTACGAGAAGCTCGGGGGGCCGGAGTCGTACAATCACTACGCCGTGGGCTGGGCGCATGCGATGAACGCCCCTTACCAGTGGACCAAGCAGGTCGCCTCCCACTGGGGCGGGACCCGCAACGGCACCATCGTGCACTGGCCCAGCGGCATCAAGGCCAAAGGCGAAATCCGCTCGCAGTTCCACCACGTCATCGACGTAGCACCCACGATCCTAGAGGCGGCGGGGCTGCCCGAGCCGGTCTCGGTCAACGGCGTGCAGCAGCGGCCAATCGAGGGTGTGAGCATGCTGTACTCGTTCGACGACGCCAACGCCGCAGAACGGCGCGAGACGCAGTACTTCGAAATGTTCGGCAACCGCGGCATCTACCACAAGGGCTGGACCGCGGTGACGAAGCACGGGACGCCCTGGGTACTCGTAGGCCGCAAGACCGTCGCCCTCGACGACGACGTCTGGGAACTCTACGACACCAGCAAGGACTGGAGCCAGGCCAACGACCTCGCCAAACAAATGCCGGAGAGGCTCCACGAGCTGCAGCGGCTATGGCTGATCGAGGCGACGCGCTACAACGTGTTGCCGATCGACGACCGGGTTGTCGAGAAGATGAATCCGGACACCGCCGGCAGGCCGATGCTGATCAAGGGGAAGACCCAGCTGCTGTTCGGCGGCATGGGGCGCCTGTCCGAGAACTGCGTCCTGAACCTTAAAAACAAGTCTCACTCCGTCACCGCCGAGATCGAGGTCCCGGAGTCGGGGGCCGAGGGCGTGATAATCGCCCAGGGCGCGAATATCGGCGGCTGGAGCCTCTACGCGAAAAACGGCAAGCTCAAGTACTGCTACAACGTGGCGGGGGTGAATCACTTTTATGTCGAAGCCGCGCGGGCATTGCCCGCGGGCGAGCACCAGGTACGCATGGAGTTTGCCTATGCCGGCGGCGGCGTCGGCAAGGGCGGGCGGGTGACGCTCTATATCGACGGCGAGACGGTCGGCGAAGGGGCCATCCCGATGACGCAGGCGATGATCTTCTCCGCCGACGACGGCTGCGACGTCGGTGAGGACAGCGGCGCCCCCGTGTCCCAGGACTACGGCTCGCGCGGCAATGCGTTTAACGGAACGGTCAAGGGGGTGCAGCTCGCTATCGGCGATGCGGCCGAGAGCTCGGATCATCTCGTCTCGCCGGAGGATGCCATCCGCATCGCGATGGCACGGCAGTAACCAAAAAAGGCACCGAGCATGACAGACTCACCCGCCGCCCCAAACGCGGGCAGGTTCGAAGTAAGGGTGACGGCGGACAGCCATTTTGCCTGGGTCCGCACTCGCTTGAGCCTCGAGCGCACGATGATGTCGTGGCTGCGCACCGCGGTGGCGCTGATCGGCTTCGGCTTTGCCCTTGTCCAGTACCTCAACCACTTGCAGCAAATTCCGGGAGCCCGCTCCGCCTATCTTCCAACAGCGCCGGAATTTCTCGGGCTCGCGCTGATTTCGTGCGGTGTCCTGGCGCTTGTGATCTCGATTTGGCAGTACTGGTGGACGGTACGTTATATGTGGGGCGAACCGTTCGCGCCCCTCGCCGGACTGACAAAGGAGGGAATGCAATCGCCGGTCTTGGCGGTCGCCATTCTCCTGATCTTCATCGGCCTGTTCGCCTTCGGTGCGGTTTTGTGGCGCCTCACCTAGCCAGACAGCCCGAGCAAGCCAGACTATTAAGCACTTTTTTTGCCACCCGACCAACGAAAGGAGATCGAGATGGCTAGATCGAGGGCACCCGCCAAGCCGAACATCGTCGTCATCTGGGGCGATGATATCGGCATTACCAACCTGAGTTGCTACAGCGACGGGTTGATGGGCTACCGCACGCCCAACATCGACCGCATCGCCCAGGAAGGCATGCGCTTCACCGACTGCTATGGCGAGCAGAGCTGCACCGCCGGGCGATCGTCGTTCATCACCGGTCAGCACGGATTGCGCACCGGGTTGACCAAGGTCGGCCTGCCGGCTGCCACCGTCGGTCTGCACAAGGAAGACCCCACTATCGCCGCGCTGCTCAAGCCGTTGGGCTATGCGACCGCGCAGATTGGCAAGAACCACCTCGGCGATCGCAACGAATATCTGCCGACGGTGCACGGCTTCGACGAGTTCTACGGCAATTTGTACCATCTGAACGCGGAGGAAGAGCCGGAACTGCCCGATTACCCGAAGGGGTCGGATTTTCCTCACTTTCGCGAGAGGTTCGGTCCGCGCGGCGTCATGGACTGCAAGGCCACCGACGCTGACAACGCGACGATCGACCCGCGCTTCGGCACGATTGGCAAGCAGACGATCCACGACACCGGTCCGCTGACAAAGAAGCGGATGGAAACGATCGACGACGACATCGCCGGCCGGGCCGAGGAGTACATCAAGCGGCAGGCCAAGGCCGGCCAACCCTTTTTCCTCTGGGTGAACTTCACGCATATGCATCTGCGCACCCATGTGAAGCCGGAGAGCCGGGGTCAGTCGGGCCGCTGGCAAAGCGAATACCACGACGTGATGATCGATCACGACAAGAACGTCGGCACCGTGCTGAAGGCGCTCGACGATGCCGGCATCGCCGGCAACACCTTCGTCATGTACAGCACCGATAACGGCCCAAATATGTTTTCCTGGCCGGATGGGGCGATGACGCCGTTCCGGAACGAGAAGAACACCAACTGGGAGGGTGCCTATCGGGTGCCGTGCGTGGTCCGCTGGCCCGGCAGGATCAAGCCGGGCACCGTGTCGAACGAGATCGTTGCGCATCACGACTGGCTGCCGACGATCCTCGCCATGGCCGGGGACCCGGAGGTCGCCGACAAGCTCTTGAAGGGCCACGCAATCGGCGACATGACCTACAAGGTCCACCTCGACGGATATAATCTGGTGCCGTACCTGACCGGTGAAGCGCAGAAGAGCCCGCGGGTGTCGTTCATCTACTGCAACGATGACCAGCAGGTCGTGGCACTGCGCTACGACAATTGGAAGATCGTGTTCGCGGAACAGCGGGAGCCGGGCACGATGCGCGTCTGGTCCGAGCCGTTTGTCACCCTTCGCGTGCCAAAGATGTTTAATCTACGCACGGATCCCTTCGAACGTGCGGACATCACCTCGATCACCTACTACGATTGGCTTGTCGATCACGTCTACTTGTTGGTGCCGGCTCAGGCCTATATCGGGGAATTCCTTGCCACCTTCAGGGATTATCCGCAGCGCCAGAAGGCGGCCAGCTTCAACCTCGACGACGTGCTCCGGAGGATGCAGGAGGGAACCCACACGTAACCCGGCCGAACCGGATCGAACTGAGGGGCGCGAACACTCGCCCATGGCTCGGGAAGAGACCAGAACACCGGCGCCCACCGATCCGACCGACGAGGTGCGCGCCTTCTACGAAAGCCACCCGTATCCGGCGCCGATCGGCAACCTCGATCGGCACCGCGACCTCTATCGCAACCCGGATCGGCGCCGGGCGCTGTTCCTTCTGCTGTGGCCAACAGAGAAGCAGCGGACAAATCGAGAAATCCTGGTCGCCGGGTGCGGAACATCCCAGGCTGCCGTCCATGCGCTGCGCGAGCCTGAAACTCGTGTGACGGCAATCGACATCAGCGAAACCAGCTTGCGCCACACGCGCGATCTTCAACAAAAGTACGGCTTGCGAAACCTCGAGCTCCATCGGCTCGCGATCGAGCGGGCCGAGGAGCTCGGGCGCGAATTTGACCAAATCGTCTGCACCGGCGTGCTCCATCATCTGCCCGATCCGGACGCCGGCTTGCGGATGTTGCGCCGCGTCCTGGCGCCCAAAGGCGCGATGCATCTGATGGTCTATGCGGCATATGGGCGTGCCGGCATCTACATGATGCAGGAGTACTGCCGCCTGCTCGGGGTCGGCGCCTCGGCGGCGGCTCTGCGAGACCTCGGCGCCACGATCGGTGCGCTGCCTGGCGACCATCCGATTGCCGGCGTGGCGAGGCGGGCGAAGGATTTTAGAGATCCGGACGCGCTCGCCGATGCGCTGCTTCACCCGCAGGATCGCGCTTATACCGTGCCGCAGCTCCATGCCTGGCTCGAGCGTTGCGGGTTGGTCTTCGGACGCTGGCACGAGCAGGCTCCCTACCTCCCGCAATGCGGGTTCGTGGCGCGCCTGCCGCACGCCGCGCGTCTTGCCTCGCTGCCGCCGCGATTGCAGCATGCCGCGGTCGAATTGCTGCGCGGGACGATGGTGACGCACAATCTGATCGCCTATCGCGACGATCGCCTGGCCGAGAGCCGGCCGATCAATTTCGACGGAGACACCTGGCCGAATTACGTCCCGCTGCGTTTGCCGTGGACCCTGTGCATCACCGAGGGGGTGCCGCGCGGTGCTGTGGCCGTTCTGATCAATTGGGCCCACACCTATCCCGACCTTGCGCTGCCGATAGACGCGGCCCAGGCGCGAATCTTCGCCGCAATCGACGGTAACCGCTCTATCGACGAGGTTCTGCGGATCGCCGGGGAGGCGGGCGGCAAGCAGCAAGCCCGCGGCTTCTTCGAGCAGCTCTGGCAGTACGATCAGATCGTGTTCGACGCGCGGCGCGCCTTCGAGCACGCGGCATCCCGCCCCGGCGCGCCTGATCTGCGCCGTTGCTGAGGATGGCGGCGTTGAACCGGGCGAGGGCGGCGAAACCACGCCGAGCGCAAAGCCGCGGTGCGCGCCGGAACCGTGGAGGTGCGGCTCAAGCGCTGATTGCGGCACCGCCGGCTTCAGCCGGCGAAGGCGAGCAGCGCCGGGTGTGTCGGCGGATCGACGATCAGCGTGCCGCCGGCGTGGTCCGTCGACGCGTGGAAACTGGCCTTGGTGTAATCGCCAAACATGGTCAGCGATGCCGTGTGGCTGCCGTCGCTGACCTTTAGCACCCCGCTCTTGGTGTTGCCGGCGTAGCGGAGTGTGAACTTGCCGCTGCTGACGCTGATGTCGCGCAAATCCATCTCGTCGGTGCTTTTGCCGCCAAAGCCGTGAATGCCGCCAGCGAACTGCCGGCTGTCCAGCAACAACAGCTCGCCGCCCTTGGTGCCGGCGAAATCGATGCTCAAACCTTTGGCGACGCCGCCGCCGAATTGCAATACGGCTTTTGCGTCCACGGTAAAGGCACCGGTGCCGGTGACGGCCCTTTCGATTTCGGCTTTCCCCGCTTCGATCTCGACGGCGCCGCTGTCGATCAAGCCGACCGATATGGTCTTGGTGCCGGTGCCGGCGACATCGAGCGCACCGCCGCTGGCGATGGTCAGCGCGCCGTTGCCGCCGATGGCGCCGGCGAGCGTCAGGGTGCCGGCGTCGCTGAGCTTGCCGGTGCTCCAAATCGTCGCCGTCGCAAAGCTTGCGATCGACCCGGCGCCGATGCTCAAGCTGCCCGACCCGCCGATCTTCGCGGCGGTGCCGCCGACCGCGAGCTCGCGGCCCTTCAAGGTCGATCCGGCATCGCTCAACGTCACCTTGCCGATGCTGCCCTTTTCGGCGGCGATGTCGACGACGCCCTTGCCGCCCGCGACCGGCGCCACCAAGGCGCCCTGCTGAATAAACAGCAGCCCGCTTCCCGCGCCGCCGATTTCCAGCATGGCGCCAAAGCCGAGGCCGGAGGCGGTGGTCTTGTGCGTGGCTGTGTTGGTCACGGTGCCCGACACCGTCACCGATCCGATCGCGCCCGCCCCCTCGCCGATCGACACCTCGCCATGCGCCGCGACCTGCCCGGCACCCTTGATGCCGAGCGTGCCGAAGCCCTTCTCGCCGACCGCCAGATCGGTCGCGATACTGAAAATGCCGGCGGTATCGACGCTGACGCTGTTGTTGTTGGTGCTCGCCGCGGTCGCGATGTCGGCGCTGTCGACCAAGAGCTTGCCGCCGGTCCCGATCGAAACCGTGGCCTTGCCGAGCGCCCCGACGTCGAGAGTGTCGACGCTGACCGAGGCGCCGCTGCCGCTGACCGTCAGGCTGCCGGTCGCGCCGACCTTTTCGGCCAGGGTGATGTCCGGCGTTTTCGCTCCCCCGCCCGGGGCGAGCTTTGCCCCCAGACCGAATAAAACCTTGCCGCTGCCGGCGGCGCCGATCAGCAGCTCGCCGGTCATCGTGAGCGAGCCGCCGTTGATCGTCAGGATGCCCTTGCTGTTTGCCTCCTCGCCGAGCGTCACCTGGCCATTGCCGAAATCGAGCGCGGCGCCGTCGCCGACCAGTGTTCCTTTTCCCCCACCGCCGATCGTCGTGTCGCCTTCCACCGAGAGGTGCGAGCCCGAATCGGTGATCGTCGCCGTGCCCTTGCCGGCGGCTTCTTCGCCCAGGATGAAGTCGTTCGCGACCGAGAGGCTGGCACCCGCCGACACGGTCAAGGTCCCGGTGCCGGCGCTGGCGAGCGTCAAGGCACCGGCCATCAATTCGCTGGCTTTGCCGGTCACCGTCAAGGTGCCGGTCGACTTCTCCTGGTCGGCCACCGTCACATCGTTTGCGGCGGCGTCGAGGATCGCCCCGTTCTGGACCGTCGCGGTGCCGGTCCCGGCATCGCCGATTTTCATCTCGCCAGCGCCGATCGTCAGCGCGGTGTCGGCGTCGGACACTGTCAGCGTGCCGTTGCCGGTCGCCTCCACGCCGAGCGAAATCCCGCCATCGGCCAGGACCGAAACACCCTGATGGATCGTCGCCGTCGCGGTGCCGGCAATGCCGAGCTGCCATTCGCCGTGGATCGTCATCGCGGCGCCGGCATCGCCGACCGACATCGTGCTGGTGCTGCCGGCCTTCTTCGCGGCTTCGAGATCGCCGCTGATGATGACCGCGCCGCTCTGGACGACCGTCAGCACGCCGTTGCCCTTGTCGCCGAGGATCAAATCTGCGGTGACCGTCAGGACGCTGCCTTTTCCGTAAACATTGACGGTTCCGGTCCCGTTCTCGCCGGCAATCAGGTCGTGTGCCGTTGTCTTGGCGCCGGTCTCGTCATTGAAAAGACCGGCGACGGAAAGCGACAACCCGCCCGCCAAATTCAGCTGCCCGCCACCGGCTATGAGGGCGGTCAGGTCAACTCCGGCAGCGTTGTTGTTGCCGACGACCGTCGCGGCTCCCGAAATCGTCGCGGTGCCGCCGGTGATCTCGAAGTTGTCGGCGTCGGTAAGGGTCAGGGAGCCGGCCTTCAACGTGCCGCTGGTCTCTACGACGGAACAGGGAAAGCCGTCCGTGCCCCGGGCGATGCGGTCGGCGGTAACTGTCGCGCCGTTGATGCTCACCTGGCCGAGAAGCTTTGCCTGAACCGTCCCGGAATTAAGCTCCGTGTGGCCGTCGATGCTGTCGGCCGTCAAGCTCTTGCCCGCGAAGATCGAGCCCAGGATGGTCCCGGCCTCGACATTCCCGCCGACGAGGTCGCCGCCGGCCAATTCTCCGGTCGCGGTGAGATCGCCGGTGAGCGTGGGGATACCCTCAGCCGTGAGATTGGCGACGGTAACGCCGCCGCCGAGCGTGATGCTGGTCGCGTTCGTGATAAACGCGGTATCGCCGGCGCCCGGAACCCCGTCGTCGATCTTATTGGCGGTCTCGTTGTACCAATTGTGCTGGTTGTCGAAACTGCCGGTGGGGTCACCAATCCAATGATACGTTGCCATCGCCGTTCACCGCACGGATTTACCGATTGAAACATCCAATCAATAGCATACCTGTTGGCAATTGTCACGAGATGTTGCTAGCACCGTGGGTTAGGTTCATTTGGCTTCTTTGCGTCGGCAATCACTCTAACCCTGGGCGGACGCAAATAGTTAATACGCCCTCGCCTGCAATGTAATCGTAAGAAAGTCTGGCTGCCTGCCCTTCAACCAGCCGACACCTGCGGGCGGGCGAGAAACGCGACCAGCAGTTTTGGCTCGTTCGGCGGTGCCGAGGGTCGGCTGCCGGTGGGCGGGGTTGAACTGCGAGGTCCGGGCCCGTAACCGCTAGCTCACGATCGCGGTGAGCCGGCCGCGAAAAGCGTGTCCCGTAGCCGCGCGTTGGAGGATCGCGCTAGCGGTGGGCGGTGTTGAATTGAGCGAGGGCGGAGGTGCCGGGGCACAGCTCGGCCTCGCCGAGGCTGTTGAGTGCCGCCTCCGTGGTGTCGAGGAGATCGTGCATGTCGCCGGCATCGGGCTCGACATAGAGGAGCCCGGTGACGATTTCGCCCAGCGCGTGCTGCTGCTGCAGATAGGTCAGGGCCGAGATCCGGTCGTGCGGGTTGTAGTCGGGATCGAGCTTGCGCAGCCGCAGGATCGAGCCGTCGTGCTGGACCACGGTCTCGACCGTTCCCGGCGCGTAATCCGCAATGATCTCGTCGCGCCCGACGATCACGTCGAGATAGTTGACCGCCTCGTTATGGGCGCGGACATAGTCGAAGCTCTTGGTCGATTCGGGATTGTTGTTAAAGGCGACGCAGGGCGAGATCACGTCGAGAAAGGCCGCGCCCTTGTGCTCGATCGCGGCCTTGATCAGCGGCACCAATTGCCCCTTGTCGCCGGAAAAGCTGCGCCCGACAAAAGACGCGCCGAGCTGCAAGGCGAGCGCCACGAGATCGATCGGCGCATCGGTGTTGACGGCACCCCGCCGCGCCTTCGAGCCCTTGTCGGCAGTGGCCGAAAACTGGCCCTTGGTCAGCCCGTAAACCCCATTGTTCTCGACGATATAGACCATGTTGACCGCGCGGCGCAGGCAATGCGCGAACTGGCCGAGCCCGATCGAGGCCGAATCGCCGTCGCCGGAAATGCCGAGATAGACGAGCTCGCGGTTGGCGAGGTTGGCGCCGGTCAAGACCGACGGCATGCGCCCGTGCACGCTGTTGAAGCCGTGCGACTTGCCGAGAAAATAGGTCGGCGTCTTCGACGAGCAGCCGATGCCCGAGAGCTTGGCGATCCGATGCGGCGGCAGGCTCAATTCAAAGCAGGCCTGGATGATCGCCGCGCTGATCGAATCGTGGCCGCAGCCGGCGCACAAGGTCGAGACCGCCCCCTCGTAGTCGCGCCGGGTATAGCCGAGCGCATTGGTCGGCAGCTTCGGATGATGGAGGCGGGGCTTGGTGATGTAAGTCATGCGGACCTCAATGAAGGTTCGTCGCCCCCGCGAAGGCGGGGGTCCACGGCGATGCTCCGACGAGTGGCCCTGGGTTCCCGCATGCGCGGGAATGACGAGGAGGAAGTCACGGCCGCGCCTTCTTCAGCGGTGCCAGAGTGACGACATCGAGCATGTCGCCGATCGCCTTGACGATAAAGCGGGCGGTGATCGGCGTCCCGTCATAATGCAGGATCGGGACAAGCCGCGCCGGATCGATTTCGCCGTCGTTCATCAACAGGGTGCGCAGCTGGGCGTCGCGGTTCTGCTCGATGACAAAGATGCGGTCGTGCTTGGCGACGAAATCGAATACGTCGTCGTGAAACGGGTAGGCGCGCACCCGCAGCGTGTCGAGATGGATGCCCTTCTCGTCCAAGGCTTCGAGCGCCTCGGTCATCGCGGCCGAGGTCGAGCCGAAATAGATCGCGCCAAACCGCGTCGGCTCGCGTGCCGCGCGGGCGACGGGGTGCGGCACATATCGCTTGGCCGTGTCGAATTTGTGTAAGAGGCGCTGCATGTTCTCGACATAGTCCGCGCCTTCCTCGGAATACCGCGCGTACCGGTTCTTGGTCGTGCCGCGGGTAAAGAAGGCGCCGCGCGTCGGATGGGTGCCGGGGAGCGTGCGGTAGGGGATGCCGTCGCCATCGACATCGAGATAGCGGCCGAACTCGACCCCGGCTTCGAGCTCTTCGGCGGTCATGACCTTGCCGCGGTCGTAGCGCCGGCCCTCCTCCCAGACGAGCGGCTCGACGAGCCAGTCGTTCATGCCGATATCGAGGTCGAGCATGACGAAAATCGGGGTCTGCAATCGGTCGGCGAGGTCGAACGCCTCGGCGGCAAAGCTAAAGGCCTCGCGCGGGTCCTCCGGGAATAAAAGCACATGCTTGGTATCGCCGTGCGAGGCGTGCGCGCAAGACAAGATATCGGCCTGCTGGGTGCGGGTCGGCATGCCGGTCGAGGGGCTGCCGCGCTGCACGTCGAAAATGACCGCCGGGATCTCGGCGAAATAAGCAAGCCCGATAAATTCCTGCATCAGCGAGATGCCGGGCCCCGAGGTCGCAGTAAAGGCGCGAGCACCATTCCAGGCGGCGCCGACCACCATGCCGATCGACGACAATTCATCCTCGGCCTGCAATATCGCATAGCGCCTTTTCTTGGTTTCGGGGTCGGTGCGATAGCGCCGGCAATGGTTGGAAAAGGCTTCGGCGAGCGAGGAAGAGGGGGTGATCGGGTACCACGCGGCCACGGTTGCCCCGCCATAGACGCAGCCGAGTGCCGCGGCATCGTTGCCGGTGATGAAGATGCGCTCGCCGACCTTGTCACGGCCTGCGAGCCGCAATCCGATCGGGCAGTCGAGCTCCCTGAGCGCCCAATCGCGGCCCAGCTGCAGCGCGTGCAGGTTGGGTCTGATCAGCGTGTCCCGGCCGCGGAACTGCTCGCTGATCAATTGCTCGATCGCCGCGGGGTCGATCTCGATCAACGCCGACAGCACGCCAAGATAAATGATGTTCTTGAACAGCTGACGCTGCCTTGCATCGGTGTATTCTGCGTTGCAGATCGCCGTCAGCGGCGCACCGATGATGTTGACGTCGTCGCGGAACTTCGACGGCGGCATAGGCTTTGTCGAATCGTAGAACAGATAGCCGCCGGGCTCGATCTCGGCGACGTCCTCGTCCCAGGTCTGCGGGTTCATCGCGACCATCATATCGACGCCGCCGCGGCGGCCGAGATGCCCCGCCTCGTTGATCCGCACCTCGTACCAGGTCGGCAGGCCCTGGATGTTGGACGGAAAGATGTTGCGCGAGCTCGCCGGGATGCCCATGCGCAGGATCGACTTGGCAAACAGCGCGTTGGCGCTGGCCGAGCCCGACCCGTTGACGTTGGCGAATTTGACGACGAAGTCGTTGAGGCTTTGGAGCGCGGCGGTTTCGAGGAGAGGTTGCAGTGCCATTGGCTCAGGGCCTGTGAAGAGGCGATCGTTGCTCTATCCCGTCGCCCCCGCGAAAGCGGGGGTCCAGAGGGCCCAGCACACCGCCGGGCTGCTCTGGGTCCCCGCTTTCGCGAGGATGACGGATATTGGGAGAAATCACGGCTGGTGGCTGCGGCAGGCGGGGCCGGCCAGGGTCATGTCGAGCAGGAATTTGCGCATGTCCCAGGCGCCGGTCGGGCAGCGCTCGGCGCATAGCCCGCAATGCAGGCAGACATCCTCGTCCTTGGCCATGATCCGCCCGGTCTTCAGCCGGTCGCCGATATAGAGGTCCTGCTCGAGGTTGAGCGCCGGCGCCATCAGCCGGCCGCGCAATTCCTCCTCGGTGCCATTGTCGGTGAAGGTGATGCAATCCATCGGGCAGATATCGACGCAGGCGTCGCATTCGATGCAGAGCTGGCCGGCAAACACCGTCTGCACGTCGCAATTGAGGCAGCGCTCGGCTTCGAGAAAGGCGAGCTTTTCGTCATAGCCGAGCTCGACCTCGACCCGGATGTCGGCGAGCGCTACCGCGGTCTCGCGCAGCGGCACCCGGTAGCGCACATCGTTCGAGATGTCGTTGTCGTAGCTCCACTCGTGGATGCCCATCTTCTGGCTGACCAGGGTGACGCCCGGCGGCGGCCGCTCGGCGACATCCTCGCCATGGCACAGCTTGTCGATCGAGATCGCGGCGTCGTGGCCGTGGGCGACGGCCCAGATGATGTTCTTCGGCCCGAACGCGGCGTCGCCGCCGAAGAAGACGCGGGGCAGGGTCGATTGCATCGTCTTCGGATCGACCTTGGGCATGTCCCAGCGGTCGAACTCGATGCCGATGTCGCGCTCGATCCAGGGGAAGGCGTTTTCCTGACCGACGGCCACCAGCACGTCGTCGCACGGGATATGGGTATCGGGCTCGCCGGTCGGGACCAGGTTGCGCCGGCCGTGCGAATCGTATTGCGCCTCGACCTTTTCGAACAGGACGCCGGTCAGCCGGCCATCGTCGTGGGTGAATTCCTTTGGCACCAGCCAGTTGAGGATCGGGATGCTTTCATGCATCGCGTCCTCCTTTTCCCAGGCCGAGGCCTTCATCTCCTCGAAGCCGCTGCGCACGACGACGGTGACCTCCTCGCCGCCCAATCGGCGCGAAGAGCGGCAGCAATCCATCGCCGTGTTGCCGCCGCCGAGCACGACGACGCGGCGGCCGATCTTGTCGACATGGCCGAACGAGACGCTGGAGAGCCAGTCGATGCCGATGTGGATATGTTCCGCGGCCTCGTTGCGGCCAGGGATTTCGAGGTTGCGCCCGCGCGGCGCGCCGCTGCCGACAAAGATTGCGTCCCAGTCTTCGGCGAGCAAGGCCCTCATGCTGTGCACGAATTCGCCGAATTGGGTGTCGACCCCCATGTCGAGGATCAGCTCGACCTCCTCGTCGGTGACCCGCTCGGGCAGGCGGAAACGCGGGATCTGGGTGCGCATCATGCCGCCACCCTTGGCGTCGCCGTCGAACATGACGCAATCGTAGCCGAGCGGCAGGAGATCGCGGGCGACCGTCAACGAGGCCGGGCCGGCGCCGATAAGGGCGATGCGCCGGCCGTTCTTTTCGTCCGGTATCTGCGGCAGGTAGGGGCGGATGTCGCCCTTGTTGTCGGCGGCGACGCGCTTCAGCCGGCAGATCGCCACCGGCGCCTTTTCAACCCGGCCGCGGCGGCAGGCCGGCTCGCACGGCCGGTCGCAGGTGCGCCCGAGGATGCCCGGGAAAATGTTCGAGTACCAGTTGACCATGTAGGCGTCGGTGTAGCGCCGGTCGGCGATCAACCGGATGTATTCCGGCACCGGCGTGTGCGACGGGCAGGCCCATTGGCAATCCACGACCTTGTGGAAGTAGTCGGGGACGCTGATATCTGTCGGCTGCACTAGGCTCCTCTCGCCGAACCGAGCGAGGCCCGATCCGGCCCTGTTGCTGTTTTGGGCGCTCGTCCGGTGAATTCCGGGTCCGCCATCGGCCCGATCTTATATAGCCGGACTTCTTCCGATCGTCATGTTTCGTCGCGTTTGGTCTGCCGTGCAGATATGACGGGAACGGCTCGCGCGCCCGTCTTTTCGGTGCGGCAGCTTGCCTCATCCCCGATGCCGGCGCAACCACGCGGCCCAGGCAACACCACTCGGCCCAGGCAAGCGGGGGCGGGATCCGGCCATCCAGTCCCCGGGCGAAATCGCCGAGGCCATGGGCCGGCGCGACGTGAGCGTGTCGAGATCGATTCGCATGACGGCAATATCGTGATCCGCAGCGGCCAAGGATTGGATCGGCGCAAAGCTGCACGCGACAGGCCGTTGGACCGATGGGAGCGGAGCGCGTAGGCTTCCGATCGGCGAAAACTCGACGGGAAGCCGACAATGGGACGCGCTGCCCGCTTCTTTCGGTCGGCGCATTGGCGGCCGCGATAGCGCGATGCTGGCCTATGTCGTTCGCCGCGTCTTGGCGACGATCCCGGTCATGGTCGTCGTGGCGCTCTTTGTCTTTGCGCTGCTGCATCTGAGCCCCGGCGATCCCGCCGCGATCATCGCCGGCGACACCGCGACCACGGCCGACATCGCCCACATCCGGGCCACCCTCGGTCTCGATCAGCCGCTTTGCTGGCAGTTTGTCCACTGGCTCTGGCGGCTGCTGCACGGCGATCTCGGCACCTCGATCTTCACCAACCTGCCGGTCTCGGCGCTGATCATGCAGCGGGTCGAGCCGACCGTGGCGCTGACCCTTTCGACCCTCGTCACCTCGATCGCGGTCGCGATCCCGATGGGCGTCGTCGCCGCCTGGAAGGCGGGCTCGCTAATCGACCGCGGCGTCATGATCTTCGCCGTCCTGGGCTTTTCGGTGCCGGTTTTTGTGCTCGCCTACATCCTGATCTATGTCTTTGCGATCGGCATCCCGCTGTTGCCGGTGCAGGGCTATGTCAGCATCAGCCGCGGCTTTCTGCCGTTCCTGTCGCATATCGTGCTGCCGACGATCGGTCTCGGCACCGTCTACACCGCATTGATCGCCCGCATCACCCGGGCCAGCATGCTCGACGTCCTGGCGCAGGACTATATCCGCACGGCCCAGGCCAAGGGCTTGTCGAACCAGCGCATGCTGGTGGGCCATGCGCTGAAAAACGCCGCGGTGCCGATCGCGACGATCATCGGCATCGGCGTGGGGCTGCTGATCAGCGGCGTCGTCGTCACCGAGACCGTGTTCGCCATCCCCGGCATCGGGCGCCTGACCGTCGATGCGATCCTGCGCCGCGACTATCCGGTGATCCAGGGGATCATCCTGATCTTTTCGTTTGCTTATGTGACGATCAACCTATTGGTCGATCTCAGCTATACCTTTCTCGATCCGCGCATCCGGTATTGAGCGGCAATGACCGTCGTCCCGACCGAGATCGCGCTCTCGCCGCCCGCCGCCGTCGCGACGGCGCCAAAGCACAGCTGGCGCGCCACGGTCCGGCGTCACCCGACCATCGTCGTCGGCATGGCCTTGCTCGCGGTGATGGCGGCGATGGCGATCTTTGCCCCCTGGCTCGGCACGCAAGACCCGCAGGCCATTTCGCCGATCACGCGGCTCAGATGGCCGTCGGCCGAGCATTGGTTCGGCACCGACATGCTCGGCCGCGACGTCTACAGCCGCACGATCTACGGCGCGCGCGTGTCGCTGATCGTCGGGCTCGGGGTGGCGCTCCTGTCAACCGGGCTCGGCCTCGCGATCGGCCTCGTCACCGGCTTCAGCCGGTGGACCGACGCGATCGTCATGCGGATCATGGACGGGCTGATGTCGATTCCGTCGGTGCTGATCGCGATCGCGCTGATGGCATTGACCCGCGCCAGCATGCAGAACGTGATCTTCGCCATCACCGTCGGCGAGGTGCCGCGGATCGCACGGCTCGTCCGCAGCGTCGTGCTCGGACTGCGCGAATTGCCGTTTGTCGAGGCCGCGGTGGCGAGCGGCACCCGCCCGTGGCGCATCCTTGCCCGGCATATCCTGCCCAATGCCCTGCCGCCCCTTTTTGTGCAGGCGACCTTTACCGCCGCCTCGGCGATGATCGTCGAGGCGATCCTCTCCTTTCTCGGCGTCGGCACGCCGCCCAACATCCCGAGCTGGGGCAACATCATGGCCGAAGGCCGCGATTTCTTCGAGATCGCCTACTACATCGTGCTGTTCCCCGGCATCATGCTGTCGGTCACGGTGTTGGCGATCAATCTTTTGGGCGATGGCTTGCGTGACGCGCTCGATCCGCGCCTGCAACGCCGGATGTGAGCATGGCCGGGCCGCAGGCAGCGCCTGCCGAGGCACGCCCGCCGGCGTCGAGCCCGCGCGCCGCGCCGCTCCTCGAAGTCACCGGCCTCGAAACCGCGTTTTTCACCCGCGACGGCGTCGTGCGCGCCGTGGACGGCGTCTCCTTTACCGTCCTCCCCGGTGAGGTGCTGGCGCTCGTCGGCGAGAGCGGCTGCGGCAAGACGGTGACCGCCTTGTCCATCTTGCGCCTCGTGCCGGAGCCGCTCGGCCGCATCGTCGCGGGCTCGATCCGCTTCGCCGGCCGCAACCTCCTCGACCTGACCGAGGCCGAGATGCGCGCCGTGCGCGGCAACGAAATCTCGATGATCTTTCAGGAGCCGATGACCTCGTTGAACCCGGTGCTGACGATCGGCCGGCAGATCGCCGAGACCTTGGTCCTGCACCGGCGCCTCGACCGCCGCGCGGCGATGGCAAAGGCGATCGACATGCTGCGCCTCGTCGACATCCCCGACCCCGCGCGGCGCGCCGCCGAATATCCGCACCAGCTCTCGGGCGGCATGCGCCAGCGGGTGATGATCGCAATGGCGCTCGCCTGCAGCCCGAAGCTTCTGATCGCCGACGAGCCGACGACCGCGCTCGATGTGACGATCCAGGCCCAGATTCTCGATCTGATGCGCGAATTGAAGGCCGAGATCGACGCCGCGATCATGCTGATCACTCACGATCTCGGTGTCGTCGCCGAAATGGCCGAGCGTGTCGTCGTCATGTATGCCGGGCGAAAGGCCGAGGAAGCCCCGGTCGAGCAGCTGTTCCGACAGCCGCTCCACCCCTACACGCAGGGCCTCCTCGCCTCGGTGCCGCGCCTTGGCGCTTCGGTCGGCCGGGCCGAGCCGCCGCGCCTCGCCGAAATCCGCGGCACCGTGCCGTCATTGCGCGAAGCGATCCTCGGCTGCCCGTTCGCCCCCCGCTGCGCCTTTGCCACCGAGATCTGCCGCCGCCAGGCCCCGCCCTTCGAGCAAAAAGCACCCGGCCATTTCGCCGCCTGCTTCCACTCCGACCGCCTCGCCGCATGATAATCCGAACGTTGTCATGCCAACCGCTCGGCGGGCATGGGCCGGGACAGCGCAAAGGGCAGCCGCGTCCAGGACAGCTGCGCCCAGGGCAGCCGCGCAACGGGCCATCCCCGTCTTGCACAGGCTGAGGATTGTTTTCGGCGCCGGGACGCGATGGCGGCGGTGGTAGTCTCCGGCATGGAAACGACGATGACGACGCGGGTCACGCCGCTGCGCGAGGCCGAGCCCGAGCCGATCCGCACCGCCCCCTACAACACCGAGGCCGAGCAGGCCCTTTTGGGCGCGCTTTTGATCAGCAATGCCGCCTATCCGCGCGTCTCCGAATTCCTTGCGCCCGAGCATTTTGGCAACGCGGTCCACGGCCGCATCTATGCCGCGATCGGCAAGCTGATCGAGCGCGGCCAGTTCGCCAACCCGGTGACGCTTCAGAACCTGTTCGACCAGGACGGCGCCTTGGCGGCGATCGGCGGGGCGCGCTATTTGCTCGACCTCGCCCGCTCGGCGGTCACGATCATCAACACCGAGGGTTACGGCCGGATCATCCATGACCTCCATTTGCGGCGCCAGCTGATCACGGTCGGCGAGGATGTCGTCAACGACGCCTTTCGCCAGGATTTGGACGACCCGGCGACCGAGCAGATCGAGCGCGCCGAGAAAAAGCTTTTCGACCTCGCTACCGCGGGCCAGGCTGAAGGCGGTTTTCGCGGCTTCGGCGCGGCGCTGACGAGCGCCATCGTCAATGCCGAGGCGGCGTTCAAGAAGAGCGGCCAGACTGTCGGCGTCGCGACCGGATTTGCCGATCTCGACAAAAAGCTGGGCGGCCTGCACCCCTCAGACTTGGTGATCCTCGCCGGCCGGCCGTCGATGGGCAAGACCGCGCTCGCCACCAACATCGCCTTCAATGCGGCCAAGGCCTATAAAGCGGTGCTCGGCGCCGACGGCCGCACCCAGGCCGAGGACGGTGCGGTCACCGGGTTTTTCTCGCTCGAAATGTCGGCCGAGCAGCTCGCCACCCGCATCCTCGCCGAGGAATCGGGCGTCTCGTCGGACCGCATCCGCCGCGGCGATGTCAGCCACGAGGATTTCGATCGATTCGTCCAGGCGAGCCACCGCCTGCAATCGCTGCCGCTCTATATCGACGACACCCCGGCCTTGAGCGTGTCGGCATTGCGCACCCGCGCCCGGCGGTTGACGCGCCAACAAGGGCTCGGGCTGATCGTCGTCGATTACCTGCAATTGCTGCGCCCCTCGGTGCAGGTGCGCTCGCTGGAAAACCGGGTGCAGGAGATTGGCGACATTACCCGCGGGTTGAAGGCATTGGCCAAGGAGCTGAACGTGCCGGTGCTGGCCTTGTCGCAATTGTCGCGCGCCGTCGAGCAGCGCGAGGACAAGCGGCCGATGCTCGCCGATCTGCGCGAATCCGGGTCGATCGAGCAGGACGCCGATGTCGTCATGTTTATTTTTCGCGAGGAATATTATCTTTCGCGGGCCCAGCCGCTGCGCCGGGCGGACGAGACCGAGGAAAAGTACAATGACCGTTATGAGCGCTGGCAGGCGCGATTCAACGAGGTCTATGGGCAGGGCGAGGTGATTGTGGCCAAGCAGCGGCATGGCCCGATCGGCACGATCCGGCTGCACTTCGACGCGGAAACGACAAAATTCGCCGATTTTGCCGCGCCCGACCATTTGCCCACTGCGCGCTGAGCGTGGCGGCGCCGAGATGGCGATCGACCCGTCCCTGCGCACCGGCGCCGTCCTAGAAATCGATCTCGACGCGATCGTCGCCAACTGGCGCGCCCTTGCGGCGCGGGCGGCGCCGGCTCTCTGCGCCGCGGTGGTCAAGGCCGACGCCTATGGCCTCGGTGCGGCGGAAGTGGCCCCCGCTCTCGCCGCGGCGGGGTGTCGATTGTTTTTTGTCGCGACCCTCGACGAGGCGATCGCGCTGCGCCGCGTCCTCGCCGAGGCGTGCGAAATCGCGGTCTTGAACGGGCCGGTCACGGGTTCGTCGGCGGAAATGGCGGCGCTGGGGTTTGTCCCGCTCCTCAACGACCCCGGTCAGATCGCCGAGTGGCGAGAGACCGCCCCCTCTTCCGCTCCGGCGATGCTGCAAGTCGATACCGGAATGGCCCGGCTCGGCCTCGGCCCGCGCGAATTCGACGATTTCGTCGAGGACCCGTCCGCGCGAGCGAGCATTCGCTGGCGCGGCCTGGTCAGCCACCTCGCCTGCGCCGATGACCCCGGCCATCCGCTGAACGGGCGCCAGAGGGCGAGGTTTGTCGCGGCCTGCGACCGCTTTGCCGGCACGCCGAAAAGCCTCGCGGCTTCGTCCGGGATCTTCCTTGGTCCGGCTTTTCATTTCGATTTTGTGCGGCCGGGTGCGGCGCTCTACGGCGTCAATCCGCAGCCTGGCGGGAACAACCCGATGCGTCCGGTCGTGCGGCTCAGCGCGCGAATCCTGCAAATCCGCGAGGTCGAAAAGGGCCAGCCCGTCGGTTACGGCGCGACCCATGTGATGGCGGCGCCAGGGCGGCTCGCCACGGCAGCGGCCGGCTATGCCGACGGCTTGCTGCGTTCCCTGAGCCATCGCGGCTGCGGCTTTCTCGGCGGCGAGCGGGTGCCGCTGGTCGGCCGGGTCTCGATGGACCTCGCCGTCTTCGACGTCTCCGCGGTCGAGCCGGCGCTGGCGCAGCGCGGCGGGCTTATCGAGCTTTTGGGCGACGATTACGGGGTCGATGAGGCGGCTGCCGACGCCGGCACCATCGGCTATGAAATCCTGACGGCGCTCGGGCCGCGCTATCATCGGGTCTATCGCGGGGGCCGCTTCCGATGTTGAACCTTCTCGCCGCGATCGGCGCCGCCTTTATCGGCTTTCTGATGGCCGCCGGGCGTGTCGTCCTGTTCGCGCTGATGGCCTTGGCGACGCTGTTCTCGCCGCCCTATCACCTGCGCGCGATGCTGCGCCAGATGCTCGATATCGGCTATTTCTCGCTGCCGGTCGTCGGGCTCACCGCGATCTTCACCGGCATGGTGCTGGCGCTGCAATCCTATACCGGGTTCAGCCGATTCGCCGCCGAAAGCGCGGTCGCAACGGTGGTCGTCCTGTCGGTGACGCGCGAGCTCGGGCCGGTCATCGCCGGGCTGATGGTCGCCGGCCGGGTGGGTGCCGCGATGGCTGCCGAGATCGGGACGATGCGCGTCACCGACCAGATCGACGCGCTGACCACGCTCTCCACCGACCCGCTACGCTATCTGGTCGTGCCGCGGCTGATCGCCGGTCTCGTCACCTTGCCGCTCTTGGTCCTGGTCGCCGACATTATCGGCGTTTTCGGCGGCTATCTCGTCGGCGTTTACCGATTTGGCTTTAATCCTGCGGCCTATCTCGTCCGCACCGAGCAATATCTGGAGGTGAGCGATGTCGGCTCGGGCCTCGTCAAGGCCGCCGTTTTCGGTTTTATCATCGCGCTGATGGGCTGCTATCACGGCTATTACTCACGCGGCGGAGCGCAAGGCGTGGGCCAGGCAACGACCTATGCCGTGGTGTCCGCCTCGATCCTGATCCTGGTTTTCGACTACGGCATCACCCAGGCGCTGTTCGCGCGATGAGCGGGACGAGCGCAGCGCCGGCGAAGGTCGCGGTCCGCGGACTGGAAAAGTCCTTCGGACGCCATCGCGTGCTCGACGGCATCGACATCGACTGCGCCGAAGGCGAAAGCCTCGTCGTCATCGGCGGGTCGGGGACCGGTAAATCCGTGCTGGTTCGGTGCATCCTCGGTCTGTTGCGCCCGGATGCCGGGTCGGTTCGCATCGACGGTGTCGAAACGACGCGGCTCGGCCGCGCCGCGCGCGCGCGGCTGATGCAGAAATTCGGCATGCTGTTCCAGGGCGGCGCTCTGTTCGATTCGCTGCGCGTATGGGAGAATGTCGCGTTCGGGCTGATCCAAGGGCGCCGCATGGAGCGGCAGGCAGCAAAAAAAACGGCGCTCGCCAAATTGGCGGCGGTGGGCCTCGATGCCGAGGTCGGCGAATTGCGCCCCGCCGAGCTGTCGGGCGGCATGCAAAAGCGGGTGGCGCTCGCCCGTGCGATCGCGGCCGAGCCCGAGATCATCTTTTTCGACGAGCCGACCACCGGCCTCGACCCGATCATGGCCGATGTGATCAACGACCTGATCCAGAAATGCGTGCGCCAATTGGGCGCAACCGCGGTGTCGATCACCCACGACATGACGAGCGCCCGCAAGATCGCCGACCGGATCGCGATGCTGCACGAAGGCCGCATCGTCTGGCACGGGCCGACCTCCGAGATCGACCGTTCCGGCAACCCCTATGTCGACCAGTTCATCAACGGCCGTGCCGAAGGGCCGATTCGGATGGAGGTGCGGGCATTATGATCGGCGCCGCGCCGCCGAGCTCTGGCTGAGCCGATGGCGCGCTCCCAGCCCCGCTACGCCTGCCAGCAATGCGGCGCGGTCCATATGAAGTGGACGGGGCGGTGCGATGGCTGCGGCGCCTGGAACAGCCTCGTCGAGGAATTGCCGCGCGAGGCGCCGCCAAAGAGCATCGCCGCCGGCAGCGGCGGCCGTGGCGGGCGCGGGCTCGGCTTTGTCGGGCTGACCGGCCCGAGCGTCCTGCCGCCACGGCGCGCAACCGGCATCGCCGAGCTCGACCGGGTGTGCGGCGGCGGGTTTGTGCCGGGCTCGGCGATCCTGGTCGGCGGCGACCCCGGCATCGGCAAATCGACGCTCCTCTTGCAGGCCGCGGCCGCGATCGCCGCCGCAGGCGAGGGGCCTGCGGGCGCCGCCTACATCACCGGCGAGGAGGCGATCGACCAGGTGCGGTTGCGCGCCCGGCGGCTCGGCGTCGCAGCCGCCCCGGTGCAGCTCGCCGCCGCGAGCAATGTGCGCGACATCCTCGCCTCGATCGACCGCGACGGCGCGCCCGGCTTCGTCGTCGTCGATTCGATCCAGACCATGTACCTCGACACGCTCGACAGCGCGCCGGGCACGGTCAGCCAGGTGCGCGGTGCCGCGCAAGAGCTGATCCGGGCGGCAAAGCGGCGCGGCTTCGTTCTGGTGCTGGTCGGCCATGTGACCAAGGAGGGGGCGATCGCGGGGCCCATGGTGCTCGAGCACATGGTCGATACCGTGCTCTATTTCGAAGGCGAGCGCGGTCACCAGTTCCGCATCCTGCGCGCGGTCAAGAACCGGTTTGGCGCGACCGACGAGATCGGCGTCTTTGAGATGAGCGACCGCGGCCTGGTCGAGGTCCCCAACCCGTCGGCGCTGTTTCTCGGCGCGCGCCCGCAAGACAGCGCGGCGGGCGAACCCGCCGAGGGCGGCGAGCGGCTCAGCGGCGCGGCGGTCTTTGCCGGCATGGAAGGAACCCGGCCGGTGCTGGTCGAGGTCCAGGCGCTGGTGGCGCCGGCCGTGCTCGGCACGCCGCGGCGCGCGGTCGTCGGCTGGGACGGGACGCGGCTCGCGATGATCACCGCCGTGCTCGATGCGCGCTGCGGCCTGTCGGTCGGCGCCAACGACATTTATTTGAATATCGCCGGCGGGCTGCGCATCGTCGAGCCGGCAGCGGACCTTGCGGTCGCCGCGGCGCTGGTCTCGGCGCTGACCGAAAGCCCGGTCCCGGCGGGTTGCGTGGTTTTTGGCGAAATCGCGCTCTCGGGCGAGGTGCGCCCGGTCGGTCACACCGAGGCGCGGCTCAAGGAAGCGGCAAAGCTCGGCTTTGGCGAAGCCTGGATGCCGGCGCGGCGCGGCAAGCGCCGCGCGGCGGCGGCCGGCGCCGGACTCGAGACCGCCGCGATCGGACATCTGAGCGAGCTCGTCGCGCGGCTGGCGCGGCGCCGCTCGGTCTTGCGCCGCGGCCGGATCGGGGCCGTGCCGTGAACGCGCTCGACCTCGCCGTTGTCGCGGTGATTGCGCTCTCGGCGATTTTTGCGTTCGCGCGCGGCTTTGTCCGCGAGGCGCTGTCGATCGCCGCCTGGGCCGCGGCCGCGCTGATCACGCTCTACGGGTTCAGCTACGTCTACGGCATCACGCTGCGCTTTATTACGACGCCGCTGCTGGCCGAATTCGCCGCCGGCGCCGGGCTTTTTATCGTCTGCCTGATCGTGCTGACGATGCTGACCGGGTATGTCGCGCGTTTTGTGCAGTCGAGCGCATTGTCGCCGATCGACCGCACCCTGGGGCTGGTCTTTGGCGTCGCGCGCGGCGCGGTCATCGTCTCGATCGCCTATCTCGTGCTCGATGTCAGCCTGCCGCAGACCGATCGTCCCGGCTGGATCATGCAGGCCAAGAGCGAGCCATTTCTGGCGCAAGGCGCCGACATGCTGCGCGGGCTGCTGCCACCCTCGCTGCAGCTGAAGAGCGCGTCAGCGGTTGACGACACCCAGCACGTCCTCGACCGGGCCAAGGACGCGCAGCGGGCGATGCGCGCCTTGTCGAGCCCGGCCGTCCCGCTGCCGCCGAAACCCGACCAGGTGCCGGCCCCGGCCTATAATGCCGGCGAGCGGCAAAACCTCGACCGCCTGATCCAGAATGCGCATTAGGTTGATCTCCGGCCAGGGCGTGCCCCCTCACCCTCCTCGGGCTCGACCCGAGGATCCGGGTAAGGCTCGGCTTCACCTCGCCAACCCTTCTCAACCCTCACCCTTCCCTCTCCCCCCGATCGGGGGGAGAGGGAAGGGGAGGGGGGCCGACGGGCGGCGCTGGCGAGGTGCGGCATGAAGCCGCTCGCATTTGCTTAACAAAGCAGCTATTTCGGGTGAGCGGAAACGAGGATCGCCGATGCCGAGAACCGATCCCCCGGACGCGGACCATCTCCACGAGGAATGCGGCGTGTTCGGTGTCTTTGGCCACCCCGAGGCGGCGGCGCTGGTGGCGCTCGGCCTGCACGCCTTGCAGCATCGCGGCCAGGAGGCCGCCGGCATCGTCGCCTATGACGGCCAGCAGTTCAGCGCCCATCGCGGCATGGGCCCGGTCAGCGACAATTTCAGCTCGAAAGAGGTCATCGGGCGGTTGCGTGGGCGCGCCGCCCTCGGCCATGTGCGCTATGCGACGACGGGCGAAGTGGCGATGCGCAATGTTCAGCCGCTCTTCGCCGATTTCGAGTTCGGCGGGCTCGCCATCTGCCACAACGGCAACTTGACCAATTCCTACCAGCTGCGGCGCCGGCTGGTGCATCGCGGCAGCCTCTTCCAATCGACCAGCGACACCGAGGTCATCGTCCACCTGATCGCGACGAGCTTGAAAGAAACCGTCGTCGACCGGCTGACCGACGCGCTGCGCCAGGTGCAGGGCGCTTATTCGCTGGCCGCGTTGTCGCAGGACGGGATCATCGGGGTGCGCGACCCGCTGGGGGTGCGCCCCCTGGTGCTGGGCCGGCTCGGCGACGCCTGGATCCTGTCGTCCGAGACCTGTGCGCTCGACATCATCGGCGCCGATTTCGTGCGCGACGTGGCCGCCGGCGAGATCGTGGTTATCGGCGCCGGCGGGGTCGAGAGCCTGTCGCCCTTCGGTCACCGGGAGAGCCGGTTCTGCGTCTTCGAGCACATCTATTTTGCCCGGCCCGACAGCGTCGTCGAAGGGAGGAGCGTCTACGAGGCGCGCAAGCGCATCGGCCGCGAATTGGCGCGCGAGAGCCATGTCGATGCCGACATCGTCGTGCCGGTCCCCGATTCGGGGGTCCCTGCGGCGATCGGCTATTCGCAGGAAGCCGGCGTGCCGTTCGAGCTCGGCATCATCCGCAACCACTATGTCGGGCGCACCTTTATCGAGCCGACCGAGCAAATCCGTCATCTGGGCGTGCGCTTGAAGCACAATGCGAGCCGCGCCAACCTCGCCGGCCGGCGCGTCATCCTGGTCGATGATTCGATCGTGCGCGGCACCACCTCGATCAAGATCGTCGAGATGGTCCGGCGCGCCGGTGCCAGCGAAGTCCATATGCGGATTTCGAGCCCGCCGACGAGCCACCCCTGCTTTTACGGGATCGCGACACCCGAGCGCGACGAGCTCCTCGCCGCCCGCCTCGACGTCCCCGGCATGGCCGAGCTGATCGGCGTCGATTCATTGGCTTTTTTATCGCTCGACGGGCTCTACCGGGCGATGGGCGAGCCCGGGCGCAATCCTGCCGCGCCGCGCTTTTGCGACGCCTGCTTTACCGGCGACTACCCGATCCCGCTCATCGACGCCGAAAACGGCAAGGTCTCGGTCCAGCTCTCCCTCCTCGCCGAGCCCGCCTGACGACCGCACGACACAGTTGTGCTGCAATTTGAGGGCGATGACGCCGCTCTTCGATAAGCCTATGATTTCCTAAATCCTATGCGCTGACGCTGCTTACAAAAAAAACAAGGGGAGCCGAAATGCCTATCGACGCCGCCATTCATGGCGCCGCACCGGCGCGACCGCCGCTGCACCGGGTGGTGATCGCCGCCACCATCGGCAATGTGCTCGAATGGTTCGATTTTCTGGTCTACGGCTTTTTTGCCGTGACCATTGCCGAGGTGTTCTTTCCGACCGGCAACAAGACCGTCTCGCTGCTGATCACCTTCGGCGCTTTCGGCCTCGCTTACGTGATGCGGCCGCTCGGCGCCGTCGTCGTCGGCAGCTACACCGACCGTCACGGCCGCAAGGCCGGCCTCACGCTCTCGATCGGCCTGATGATGATCGGCACGATCCTGATGCTGGTGACGCCGGGCTACGCGGCGATCGGCATCGCCGCCCCCGCGATCATCATCCTGGCGCGCCTGCTGCAAGGGTTTTCGGTCGGCGGCGAGTTCGGCAGCGCCGTCGCCTTTCTGGTCGAGCACGGCCACGAGCGCAAAGGCTACGCCGCGAGCTGGCAATGGGCCTCGACCGGGATCATCTCGGTCATCATCTCGCTGTTCGGCGTCGTCCTGACGACGACCTTGTCGCACCAGCAGCTGGTCGCCTGGGGCTGGCGGCTGCCGTACGTCTTCGGGCTGCTGGTCGGGCCGGCCGGCCTCTACATCCGCTCGCGCATGGCCGAGACGCCAGAGTTTCTCGAAGCGGCAAAGCCAGCGGCCGTGCCGATCGGCGACCTCTTGCGCCGGCATCCCGTACCGGTGCTGCTGGCGCTCGGCGTCTCGATCATCTCCAACAGCTCCTATTACCTCTTGCTCTTCATCCCGACCTATGGGGTGAAGACCTTGCACCTGCCGGCCTATACCGGCTTTGTCGCGACCCTAGTCGGCGGCGTCATCCTCGCCATCTTCTCGCTCGTCGCCGGGCACTATTCCGACCGAACCGAGCGAACGCGCCTGATGGTGGTGACCGGCTGGCTGTTCCTGCTGACCGCCTATCCGGCGTTCTGGCTGATGGTCGCCTATCCGTCGCTGGTGGCCTGCGTGCTCGCTGTCGGCTGGCTCAATTTGGTCAAGGCCGGCTATAGCGGCGTCCTGCCGTCGCTGCTGTCCGAGCAGTTCCCGGTCGAGGTCCGCGCCGTCGGCGTCGCCTTCAGCTACAGCATCTCGGTCACGGTCTTTGGCGGCTTTGCGCCGTTTGTCGCGACCTGGCTGATCGCGCGCACCGGCGACAGCCTGTCGCCGAGCTATTACCTGATGGCGACCGCGATATTGAGCCTCGTCGCGCTGAGCGCGATCAGGCGGCGCGCGGCCTATCGCTAGGCGCGTGATGGCGGGCCGCCTCGCCGGCAAGGTGGCACTCGTCACCGGCGCTTCGCGCGGCATCGGTGCCGCGGTCGCGGTGCGCTTTGCCGAAGAGGGGGCGCATGTCGTGCTGGCGGCGCGCACCGTCGGCGGCCTCGAAGAAATCGACGACAAAATCCGCGCCGCGGGCGGCAGCGCCACGCTGGTCCCGGTCGATTTGCGCGACTTCATCAAGATCGACGAGCTCGCCGCGGCGATCTACGACCGCTGGGGCCGGCTCGACATCCTCGTCGGCAACGCCGCCGAGTTCGGCGTCTTTTCGCCGCTCGGCCATATCGACCCCGCGGTCTGGAACGAGGTCATGGACCTCAATTTGACCGCGAATTGGCGGCTGATCCGGGCGATGGACCCGCTGTTGCGCGCCGCCCCGGCGGGCCGTGCGATCTTTGTGACGAGCGCCATAGCACGGGGCCGCTTTGCCTATTGGGGGCCCTACGCGGTCAGCAAAGCGGCGCTCGACATGCTGGTGCGGATCTACGCCGCCGAAATCGCCAAGACCAACGTCCGCGCCAACCTGATCGACCCCGGCATCGTCCGCACCCGGTTGCGCGCCCGCGCCTTCCCCGGCGAAGACCCCGCTCCCCTGCCCTCGCCCGAAAGCGTGACCGATGCCGTCCTCGCCCTCGCCCTTCCCGACTGCCTCCGCAACGGCGAAACCGTTTGCCTGACCCCGATGCCTCTCCACCCCCGGGGGTGGCGAGGGAGATTGAGACGCGGGGCGCCGGAGAAGGATCGCCCTGGAAGGGGGTCAGTCGCGGGGGGCGGAGAGCGGGTGGGAGAGGGTCCAGAGGACGATTTCTTTGAGGACCCTGCCGAGCGCGTCGTCGAAGGCGGTGACGATCGCCGGGAGGTCGTTGGCGGCGGCCGGGACGTGCGCCTCGAACAATTGCTGGGCGACGACCCGGCGGCGCAGCATGCGCACGAGCTTGACGTCGAGCGCGACCCAAACGTTTGGCGGGCCGCTCGCGGCGCCGCGGTATTCGGCCTCGAAATGGCGGATCTCGGCGGCGAGGATGAAATCGGCGCGCAACCCCAAGGATTCTCGGTCGAGGGCGGTGATCGCCCCGCTGTTCTCGAACGAGGTCAACAGCGCCGTCTTGACCAGATCCGGCACGCGGTCGGTCCATTCGGCGTCGGCGAAATAGTCTATCAGGATCGGCGACCGGGTCAGCGCGATCCGCTTGCTGTCGAGACCGGGGGCGGTCAGCGGCAGGTCGATCAAGAGCTGCGCCGAGCGCTGCGGCAGGTTTGGCGGCCAGTCGGTTTTGGGCGTCAGGCGGAAGAGATATTTGGGCGGCGGGCTGACAAACAGGCTGGCGCAGCCGGCAAGGGTGAGCGCCAGAGCGCCCGGCACCACCCGGCGCGAGAGATGCCAGCTCCGCGAAGTCATCGTGGCTTGTATCCTTCGCGCCGGTCGCCGAACAACAAGCGGGTCGGGTCGCGCTCGATCTCGTTGGCGAGCCGCGTCAACCCCGACAGAAACTGCTCGGCGTCGTTCACCAGATCGTCGATCGCCGGCAGGGTGCGCTGGCTGAAGCCGCGGACCGCCGGCTGGCCTTCCCGCAGCATCGCCTGGAGCTGATGGCTGTTGTCGAGCAGGTTCTTGGCGAGCCGGTCATAATCGGCGAGCGTCTTTGCCGCGTCGTCCTTTAGCCCGCCGCGGCCGACGAGCCCGTCGCCGACATTGTGCAGCACGGTGCGCAGCTCGACCACCGCGCCGTCGGCGTCGGTCAGGATCCTGCCGATGTCCTGGCTGTGGTCGGCGACCGCCTGGGTGAGGGTGCGCACATTCTTCAGGCTCACGGTCACTGCCTCGCGGTTTTCCGGGCTCAAAAGCTCGCCCAAACTGGTAGCGACGCCCTTGAGCTCGACCAGGATCTCGGGGAGCGAGGCCTTGACCTGCTCGAGCTCGGATTGCCCGGCCTTGATGATCGGGTATTTATGGCCCGGCTCAGGCGTCAGCTCGACCGCCTGCTGGGTCCCGCCGCGGATTTGCACGGTCGACACACCACTCAACAGATTGGTGTCGAGAAAGGCCCTCGCGTCGGATTTGATGCTGACGAGGCTGCCGTCGATTTCGACCGTCACCTGAATCTGCGCGACATTGTCGGGATCGACGCGGATATCGGTGACGCGCCCGACCGGGATGCCGTTGTACTGGACCGGCGAGCCTTTGCTGAGCCCGGCGACCGAGCCTCTGAAAAAGATGTAGTAGGGCTCGAGCTCGCGGGAAAATTCGATGCGGCCGAGCCACAGGACGACGCCGGCGCCGGCGATCAGAAGGGCGATCACAAAGATGCCGACGGCGACGTAATGTGCGCGTGTCTCCATCGCTCGTTCTCCGGTGGCGGCTCAGGCGGAGATCGCCGCCGGTATTCCCGCTGTTGCCGAATGCTCGACCGCCGAGGCTTGCGCCGCGCGGCCGCGCGGGCCGTGAAAATACGATCGGATCCAGGGGTGGTCGTCGCGCAGCAGCTCGTCGAGGGTGCCGACCCGGATCTTTTTGTCGACCAGGACGGCGACCCGGTCGCACACCGCGAAGAGGCTGTCGAGGTCGTGGGTGACCATAAAGACGGTGAGCCCGAGGCTTTGCTGCAAATCGCGGATCAGCTTGTCGAAATCGCTGGCCGCGATCGGGTCGAGCCCGGCGGTCGGCTCGTCGAGAAAGACGATCTCGGGGTCGAGCGCCAAGGCGCGGGCGAGGCCGGCGCGCTTGCGCATGCCGCCCGAAAGCTGCGCGGGGTATTTCGCCCCGGCATCTTCGCCAAGACCGGTAAGGCCGACCTTGACCGCCGCGATTTCGCCCAGGAGATGCGGCGGCATGTCATAAAACTCCTTGAGCGGGACCTCGATGTTCTGCGCCACGGTCAGCGAGCTGAAGAGCGCCCCGTCCTGGAACAAGACACCCCATTGCTGCTCGAGGACGCGCCGCCCGCGCTCGTCCAAGGCAAGGACGTCGGCGCCAAGCACCTCGATCCGCCCGCCGACCGGGCGGTTCAGCCCGACGATCGAGCGCAGCAATACCGATTTCCCGCTGCCCGAGCCGCCGACGATCCCCAGCACCTCGCCGCGCTGCACGTCGAGGTCGAGGCCGTCGTGAATGGTCTCGGCGCCAAACCGGTTGACCAGCCCGCGCACCCGGATGATCGGCTCGCCCACGCCGTCCAGCATCCTCAGATACCCAATATCGAGAACAACACCGAAAAAACCGCGTCCGTCACGATCACCAGGAAGATCAACTCGACGACCGCCAGCGTGGTCATCTGCCCGACGCTCTGGGCGCTGCGCGACACCTGAAACCCTTCATAGCAGCCGATCAGCGCGATGATCGCGGCGAAAAACGGCGCCTTGATGACGCCGATAAAGAAGGTGCGCGGATAGAGCGCATATTGCAGCTCGCGGATGAATTGCGGGATCGTGATGCCGAGCACCGCCTGGCACATCAGGCAGCCGCCGAGGAGCGCCATCAGATTGGCGTAGAGGGTCAGCAGCGGCAGGGTCACGAGGAGACCGGAAAGCCGCGGCATGACCAACACCTCGACCGGGTCGAGGCCGATCGTGCGCATTGCGTCGATCTCTTCGTTGACCCGCATCGTGCCGATCTCGGCGGTAAAGGCGCTGCCCGAGCGGCCGGCGATGATGATCGCGGTCATCAAGACGCCGAGCTCGCGCAGGATCGAAACACCCAACAGGTCCACGGTGTAGATCTCGGCGCCGAAACGGCGCAGCTGGTCGGCCCCCTGATAGGCGATGACGACGCCGATCAGAAACGACAAGAGGCCCACGATCCCCAGCGCGTTGACCCCGGTCTGCTCGATCTGGGCGATCGTCGCCACCGCCCGGATCCGGCGCGGATGGGTGACGAGCTCCGCCGCCGTGGCGCAAACGAGGCCAAAAAAGCCGAGGACATTGTAGGTGCGGGTGAACAGGCTGATCGAGAAGCGGCCGATCCGCGCGAGAAAGCCGGCGAGCGTGTGGTGCGCCGGGCGCTGGTGGATGGTCGGGGCGAGCCGGCCGCCGGCCCGCACCTGATCGAGCAGCGGGACAAAGTCTTCGCGCAGATTGCGCAGCTCGACGGCGTTGCCGCGCTCGGTCAGATCATGCTCGGTGCGCAGCAGCAGCCACGCGCCGGTGGTGTCGAGCCGGTCGATCCCGGCCAGATCGAGGGTGACGTGTCGGCCACTCGGAGGGGTAAAGCCGCGCAACCGGCGATCGAGCTCGCCGGCGGCGCCGACCAGCCATTCGCCGGCCGCTTCCAGCACGACCGAGCCCCTCTCCTCCGATGCGACGAATGTTGCAGCGACCGGCGCCATGGCATCTCAGGGTTGAAAATCCGGTGCCTTGGCCCCGGGCAAGCCTTTCCAACTACGGCAAAAGAGGCTATGCCGCAACGAAACCAAACGAGCGTCGGCCGGCATTTTATCCGAGGACAGAGCCCGTGGACTTCAAGCAGCACATCCGTTCGGTCCCCGATTTTCCCAAGCCCGGCATCCTGTTTTACGACATTTCGACGTTGCTTGCGCATCCGAATGCGTGGCGGGCGACGGTCGAATCGCTCGCCGAGGTGTTGCGGCCGCACCAGCCGGATTTGCTCGTCGGCATCGAATCGCGCGGGTTTCTGGTTGCCGCCCCGCTCGCCTATGAGCTCAACCGCGGTTTTGCGATGATCCGAAAAAAAGGCAAATTGCCGGGCCGGACCGCCGGTTTTACTTATGCGCTCGAATACGGCACCGACACGATCGAGATTCAGGAAGACGCGATCGCGCCGGGCCAGCGCGTCGTCGTGCTCGACGATTTGCTCGCGACCGGCGGCACGATGAGTGCCGCGATCGATCTCGTCCGCAAGCGCGGCGGCACGGTGGTCGGTGCCGCCTGCATCATCGAATTGAGCTTTCTCGGCGGCCGCAGCCGGATCGACGTGCCGCTCGCCTCGATCGTCGCCTACAATTCCTAGTTGCGGCCGGCCCCAATCGTGGCCGGTGCCAATCGCGGCCGGCGCTAATCGTGACCGGGGCTAATCGTGGCCGATGGGCGCGCTGCGGCCGAGGCTGGACAGGAATTACGGTGACACAGGAATTACGGTGACAGTGCACTATACCAGCTCCGGCGCCACCGCCCGCGCCGGCTTGCGGCCGCATTTCGCCGGCCATGCGGCATTACGAATTACGGTGACAGTGCACTATACAATTACGGTGACAGTGCACTATACCAGCTCCGGTGCCACCGCCCGTCGCCGGCTTGAGGCCGCGTTTCGCCGGCCAGAGCGCACTGGCGGGTCAGCCCCTCCAAGCGTGCGATAAAGGCGTCGTCGCCGAGCGGCCGGCCGACCTGGCTGGCGGCCCGGCTGCACGGTGCGCAGACAACGCGCGCACTCGTCGGCGTCCGCGCAGCCGATCATGCTCGGCAACCATCCGACGGACAGCGGCGCCGAGTACAGTGCGCGTCACCGCCCGTCGAAGGCCGTCCTCGTACGCCTGCCGTGATGCGGCGACTGCACCGCGTGCGAACCATGTCGCCATTCCTCGAAGTGGTGTGCACGGCACAGCTGCCCGGCATCGTCGAGCAGCCAGCATCGCCGGGGCAGCGAATTACGGTGACAGTGCACTATACCAGCTCCGGCGCCACCGCCCGCGCCGGCTTGCGGAATTGCGGCCTCGCTAATCGTGGCCGGCGCTAATCGTGGCCTGTGGGCGTGCTGCGGCCGAGGCTGCGCCCGATGACCGCGTAGAGCGGTTCGCGGCCGCCCGGCGGGGTGCGGTCGAGACAGCGGATGTCGGTCCAATTGCCGGCATCGACAAAGTGGTGTGCTACGAGGCACAGCTGCCCGGCATCGTCGAGCAGGCACCAGCAGCCGATCGCCGGGGCCGGCAAGCAGCGCTGGCAAAAGGTCACCACCAGGGGTGCGCCGGGCTTTAAGACGCGGCCGACCTCGCGGATGACCTCGCCGGGGCGGATCAGGTGCTGGACCGAGACGCAAATTGCCGCCCCGTCGAACTCGCCATCGGCAAAAGACAGGCGCGGCTCGCGGTTCAAATCCTGCACCCGCCACTCGTCGAGAAACGGGTTCTCGGCCAATTCGCGAGCGTTGTTGCCGACCCCGACGACCCGCGAATAGAAGATTTCGGGTGGCAAATGGCTGACCCAGCCCGACATCAGATCGAGGATCGCCCCGCCCATCGGCAGTATCTCGCGGTAGAGATCGGTGATCGCGGCGATCGCGGCGGCATCGACCGGCCGCACGCGCGCCGGTTCGGGGCCAGCCGATGCGTCGAGCATCGCATCGAAAGACGCCGGCTGAGGCATCGGAGGCAGCGCCATCTCTCCCGTCTCGAGCTTGTTCCAGTGGAGATAGGGAGGAACGGACCTGCGGTCCATAGCGGAAAGCGCGTTTCGCGAAATCGTTTCCGTTATTCCGACAGCACCGCCTCCGCCGTGCCGAGCGGCAGGGCGAGAGCGCGCGCCACCGCCGGGTGGGTGACCTGCCCACGGCAGATGTTGAGCCCGGCACGCAAATGCGGGTCGTCGCGCAGCGCCTCTCGCCAGCCGCGCTCGGCGAGCGCCAGCACAAACGGCAGGGTCGCGTTGTTGAGCGCCACGGTCGAGGTCCGCGCCACCGCCCCCGGCATGTTGGTCACGCAATAATGGACGACCCCTTCCTCGACATAGGTCGGGTTGTCGTGCGTCGTCGGCCGGCTGGTTTCGAAGCAGCCGCCCTGGTCGATCGAGATATCGACCATGACCGCACCCGGCCGCATCGCCCGCACCAATTCGCGGCTGACGAGCCTTGGCGCCGCGGCACCCGGGATCAGCACCGCGCCGATCACCAGATCGGCGGCGGCGACCTCGCGCTCGATCGTCTCCATCGTCGAATAGAGGGTGTGGAGCTGCGCGCCGAATTGCAGGTCGAGCTCGTAAAGCCGCGGCAGCGAGCGGTCGATCACCGTGACATAGGCCTCGACCCCCATCGCCATGCGCGCCGCGTTGGTGCCGGCGACCCCGCCGCCGAGGATCACCACCTTGGCCGCCGCGACCCCCGGAACGCCGCCGAGCAACAGGCCGATCCCGCCCTGCCGCTTTTCGAGGCAATGGGCGCCGACCTGCACCGCCATGCGCCCGGCGACCTCGCTCATCGGCGCCAAGAGCGGCAGCCCGCCGCGCGGGTCGGTTACCGTCTCATAGGCGATCGCGACGACGCCCGAGCGGGCCAGACCCTGCGCCAATTCCTTGTCGGCGGCGAGGTGCAGATAGGTGAACAGCACCTGGCCGGGGCGCAATGCCGCCACCTCCGATGGCCGCGGCTCCTTGACCTTGACGATCAGCTCGGCGGCGGCAAACACCTCGGCGGCATTCGGCAAAATGCGGGCGCCGGCTGCCTCGTAAGCCGCATCGTCAAACCCGACCCCGGCGCCGGCACCGGTCTCGACCGCGACCCGATGGCCGTGATGCGCCAGCTCGCGCACGCTGCCCGGGGCGAGACCGACGCGATGCTCCTGGACCTTGATCTCCTTTGGCACACCGATCAGCATGTGCGGATCCCCAGCCGTTCCAGCGCCAGCTCGGCCAGCGGCAAGGACGCCGTCAGCCCCGGCGATTCGATCCCGTAAAGATTGACGAGCCCCGGCACGCCGTGGTCCTCGGGCCCTTGCACCAGAAAATCGGCCGCGGGCTCGTCGGGGCCATTGATCTTCGGCCGAATGCCGGCATAGCCCGGCTGCAATGCGCCATCGCGCAGGGCCGGCCAATAGTGGCGGATCGCGGCATAGAACCCGTCGCCACGGGCCGGATCGACCGCGTAGTCGATCTCGGCAATCCACTCCGTATCCGGGCCGAAACGCGCCTGCCCCGCGAGATCGAGGGTCAAATGCACGCCGAGCCCATGCGCCGGCGGCACCGGATAAACCAGCCGGTGAAACGGCGCCGGCCCGGACAAGGTGAAATAGACGCCGCGGCAGAAATAGGCGGGCGGGATCGTCGGCCGCGGGACGCCGTCGATGGCGCTGGCGAGGGCGGGCGCATGCAGCCCGCCGGCATTGACCAGGTGCCGGCAATGCAGGCGGCTGGGCTCGGCGCCGCCGATGTCGAGCTCGAACCCGTCGTTGCGCACCCGTCCCGCCAGCACCGGCGTGCGCAGCACGACGATCGCCCCCGCCGCTTCGGCCTCGCCCTGATAGGCGAGCATCAGCGCATGGCTGTCGATGATCCCGGTCGAGGGCGACAACAGCGCGGCCACGCAATGCAACGCCGGCTCGAGACGTTGCGCTGCCGCAGCGCCGAGCCATTCGAGATCGCCGACGCCGTTGGCGCGGGCGGCTTCGGCGATCTTTTCGAGACCGGGGATTTCGGCCTCGTCCGCCGCGACGATCAGCTTGCCGAGCCGGGCGTGCGCCACCCCGTGCTCGCAGCAATAGTGATAGAGCCGCTCACGCCCGGCGACGCAGGTTTTTGCCTTCAGGCTGCCGGCCGGGTAGTAGAGACCGCTATGGATCACCTCGCTGTTGCGCGAGGAGGTCTCGAACCCGATCGTCGGCGCGCGTTCGAGCACCACCACCTCGTGCCCGCCGAGCGCCAGGGCGCGGGCACAGGCGAGCCCGACCGCCCCGGCGCCGACCACGACACATTCGATCTCGTCCACCCGACTGCTCCACTGCCGCGCCGGTGCGGAAAATGCCAGCCCGCGGCGCGCCGGGCCAGCGGCGTGATCGCGGCTGGACGGCGCCCGCGAAATCGCCGACACTCGGCGCCGATGGCGGTCGATTGCAGACGGTAGCGATGAGCGGGAAAAGCGCGACGGTCGTGGCCCTCGGCGATTTTCGGGTTCGGCCGCCGCGCACCGTTTATTTCACCCGCAGCGAATTGAACCAGCTCCTCGGTCTCTACAGCCGGCATGTGATCCGCGGCGTGTGGCGCGACTACGCGATCGATCACCGCGACGGGATGGCGCTGTTCTCGGTGTTCCGACATACCCAGGAAGGCCCGGTCTACGCCGTTTTAAAGACGGTGCCGAGTGCCGGGCGCCCGGCCGAGTTTGTCGTGCAGAGCGGGCGCCAGCGGTTGCGGGCGGCGCGGACCCTCGCCGAGGCGCTCGATTTCTTCCTCTCCCGGCTCAATCTCGTCGCTGCCGAAGCCGGCTGACCGCGGTCCCGGCTATGCCGGGTGGCGCGGCGGGAGCATCCGGTCGAGCACGCGATCGCGGCGCAGCACGCCGTGATAAAGCGCCCCCACGACATGCAGCGCGACCAAGGCATAGACCGCGTATTGCCCGGCAAGGTGGATCGCGATCGCAATCTGCGACACGCGCTCATCGGCCGGCAGCAGCGCAGGGATCGCGGCGACGCCGAACAGGCTCACCGGATGGCCGGCTGCCGCGGCGTTGACATAGCCGGCGAGCGGCATCGCGAGCAGCACCAGATAAAGGGCGAGATGGGTGAGCCTGGCGAGCACTGCTTCGGCCTGTCCCACCGTTTGCGGCAGCGGCGGCGGCGGATGGCGCCAGCGCCAAAGCACGCGGCACAACATCGCCGCGAGGATGACGATCCCGATCGAACGGTGCAGCAGCAGCAAAGAATCGCGCGGCGGCGTATTTTGCGGCGCGTTTTCGGCAGCCCAGCCAAAGGCGACGACGATGACGAGAAGCGCCGCGACCAGCCAGTGAAAGCTCCGGGCAACCCGGCCGTAGCCGGCAGCCGGCTCGGGAAAGGTCGTGCTCAATCGCCGGCCGGAAAAGCGATGTCGATCCGGCCGAGCGGCCCGAAATCGGCGACGATCCGGGCGCCGTGCCGGGTGAATTCGAGCCCGGTCCACGACCCGGTGGTGATGAAGGAGCCGGCCTTGGCGCCGCCGCGGCTTCGCATCAGATTGGCAAATTCGACGAGTGCTGCCGCCGGATCGCGCTTGACCCCGGCGCTGCTGTCCGCAAACGGCCGGCCGTCGGCAGTGATCGCCATCTTGGTCGCTGCAAGGTCGCGTTCCTGCCAGTCCGGCACCGCCGCGCCGTAGACGAGCCCGCCATTCCCGTAATTGTCCGCGAGCATGACCGGCCGGACCAGGACACGCGGGTCGGGAAAGCGCGAATCGACGATTTCGACCGCCGGATGCAGGGTGGCGCCGGCGACGACCTCGTCACGACCGTAGGGCCTGTCGCGCGGCGGCAAATCGCGGCCGAGGCGCAGCGCCAATTCGCCCTCGATGCCGATCAGCCGCAATTCCGCGGCGCTGTAGGTGGCGGGGCTCGGCCGGATCATATGGGCGAGGATCGGAGCGCAAAAGCCATCGGCCGCCTCCGTCGCGACCCCGATTTTCCACCCGCCGACCGCCTCGCCGAGGCGCGCGGTGACGGCATCCTGGATTTGATAGGCGTCGGCATCCGATTGCGGTTGGCAGCCGGCCGGCAATTCCTCGAGCGGCCGGCCCGCGGCGCGCGCCTCGCACAAAAGCCGCGCGGCCTCTTCGACATGTTGGGCGAGCATGCGATTTCCTTTCTCAGGCGGTCGGCTCTCAGGCGGTCGGCGCCGCCAGGAATTCGAGCGCCGCAGCGACGCCGCCCGGCCGGTGCGGCACGCCGGCGCGGTGCAGCCCCATCTCGACCCCGCTCAACGTGCCGCACAGCATCAGATCGTTGAAATGGCCGAGATGGCCGATGCGGAACGCCTTGCCCTTGAGCCGGCCGAGCCCGGTGCCGAGCGACATGTCGAAGGCGTCGAGGATGGTCTCGCGCAGCCGGTCGGCGTCGAACCCGTCCGGCACCATGATCGCGGTCAGCGAATTCGAATGCTCGCGCGGGTCGGCGCAGACGGTTTCGAGGCCCCAGCCAGCGACCGCGCGCCGGGTCGCTTCGCCGTGACGGGCATGGCGGCGAAAGACCGCGTCGAGCCCCTCCTCGTCGAGCAGCATCTGGAGCGACTGGCGCAGCCCGAACAGCAAATTCGTCCCCGGCGTGTACGGGAAAAACCCGGTGCGCTCGGTTTCGAGCATCGCCCGCCAATCCCAGTAGGAGCGCGGCAACCGGGCCTGTTCGGCCGCGGCGAGCGCTTTTTTCGAGACCGCGTTGAAACCGAGCCCCGGCGGCAGCATCAACCCCTTTTGCGAGCCGCCGACGCTGACATCGACCCCCCACTCGTCGTGCCGGTAATCGATCGAGGCGAGCGAGGAGATCGTATCGACCATAAACAATGCCGGGTGGTCGGCCCGGTCGATCGCCGCGCGCACCTCGGCGACCCGGCTCACCACGCCGGTCGAGGTTTCGTTGTGGACGATGCAAACCGCCTTCACCTCGTGCCCGCCGTCCTCGTCGAGCTTTTCCTCGACCAGCGCCGGATCGACACCGTGCCGCCAGTCGCCCGGGACAAAACTCGACCTCGAGCCCGAGCCGCGCCGCCATCTGCCGCCACAGCGTGGCGAACTGGCCGGTCTCGAACATCAGCACGCGGTCGCCCGGCGACAGCGTGTTCGACAATGCCGCTTCCCACGCGCCGGTCCCGGAGGACGGGTAGACGACGACCTTTTCCTCCGTTTGGAACACCCGCTTCATGCCGGCGACGATTTCCTTGCCGAGCTCGGCGAATTCCGGCCCGCGATGGTCGATCGTCGGCATCGCGATCGCCCGCAGCACCCGGTCGGGCACATTGGTGGGCCCGGGGATTTGCAGAAAATGGCGGCCGCTGTGAGCGGCGGGGGTGTTTTTCATGCGGACGGCTCCCTGCGGAGCCGGCAATCTGCCCCCGAAAAAGCGGCGCGACAAGGCGGATCGCGCGGCTCGGCAGCCCGGCAGCCGGTTTGCGCTCGTGTCGTTCGCCATGCGATGATCGCCGCCCCGTTTCCCCTCGGCGCGAGGACGTCATGGCGAAATACATGCTGGTGAGCTTCAAGACCTGCCCCTGGGTGCAGCGCTCGGCCATCGTGCTGCGCGAAAAGAACACGCCCTTCGAGTTGCGCCATATCGAGCCCGACAACCGGCCCGACTGGTTTCTCGCGATCTCGCCGCACAAAAAGGTGCCGGTGCTGCGCATCGACGACAGCGTGTCGCTCTTCGAATCAAACGCGATCAACGAATATCTCGACGAGACGATCGCCCCGCGGCTGCATCCCAAAGACCCGATCGAGCGCGCGGTCAACCGCGCCTGGACCGATTATGTCCCGAGCTTTGCGAGTGCCGTAACCGCGACCGCCTACGCCGACACCGAAGCCGACTATGCCGCCGCGGCGGAGAAAATCCCGGACGCGTTCGGCCGGCTCGAAAAGGCGCTGGAAAAGCAAGGCAGCGGGCCGTTCTTCAACGGCGCCAAATATTCGCTGGTCGACGCCGCTTATGCGCCCTTTTTGCAGCGCTATCATTTCCTCGACCGGGTGCGCCGGCTCGGCCACCTCGAAAAATTTTCGCGGCTGAAGGCATGGACCGAGGCGCTCTTGGCGCGCCCCTCGACGCACACCTTCCCAGCGGCCGAGTTCGAGGCGATGTATCGCGAGGGCCTGCGCCGCCGCAACAAATGGGTGTCGCAATTCGTCGCGCCTGCCAGGGCCGCTGCGGAGTAGCAGCGCCAATTCCTGCGGTTCGGCGCTCGGGTCTGGTATCGGGTCCGGAGCGCCGATCCGGCGGTTAGCGGACGAGCCGCAGAGGAGCTGCGGGCTGTCGGAATCCGACAAGCCCGGCGCGCTCTGCGAAGGCGCGCCCGGCCCCGCGATGCGTAGCTCGGTCGGTAGAGCAACTGGCTCCTGATCAGCGGGCCCGAGGTTCGAGTCCTCGTGCAGCCGCCATCTTTGTTAGATTCTCATGCTGCCTGGAGCGTCGGGATAGCCGCGATTTCTGCTGCTTTTTCGTGGCTCAGCCGTTCCAGATCGTAGCGGGTCTGCAACGCGAGCCACAGTTCCGGTCCGTTGCCGCAGAGCTTGCCGAGCCTGAGCGCCATCTCGGGCGTCACTGATGTGCGCTCGGTCAAGACGGCATAGAGAGCCTGCCGCGAAATCCCTAGCAGATGGGCAATCTCGGCGCGCGGGCGGCCAAGGGCGGGCAAGATCTCCTCGCGCAGCAACTCGCCCGGATGCATTGCCGGCAGCCGTGCCCCGGTCCCCGGATCAGGTCTCCGGCCAGCTCCTGACGCGATCGTCAATGGTAGTCCTCCAAATCGACGGCGACGGCGTCGATGCCGTCCCAAGCAAAGGTGATGCGCCAATTGCCGCTAACCCGAATTGCCCAACGTGCCTCTCCTTGCAGCGCATGCCAGTAAAAGCCCGGGAGGTTGACCTGTTCGGGCCGGCTCGCCGCGTCCAGCGCGCGCAACATGCGGCCCACCCGCACGACGTTCGGCACACTCAGTCCGCTCCGGTCTCCGAGCTCGAAGTATCGCCCAAGCGCCCGATTGCGGAAATTGCGGATCACCCGGCGGATAAGGTGATGCCGCGGGGGGCGCACGTCAAGCGCCACTTTACGTAGCGCCCGTCCGCATCTGCGACCAATCGCTTGCCGGCGCGGCCAGTTTCGTTCCATGCTGGCAGTCTGGCTCAGGCCGGGCGCGAAGCGAGGTGTCCTATGCCGAACGAATTGATCTCGTGCGACGACCATATGGATCTGGGGCAATTGCCGGCCGATCTGTGGACGGCGCGGCTGCCGGCGGCATTGCGCAACCGCGCGCCCCATGTCGAAGAGCGCGACGGTCTCGCGCAATGGGTCTGCGACGGCAAAATCTGGGGCGCTTGGGGCGGCAAGCAGCAGACCAACGAGCAGCGCGTCCGGCCAAAGCCGATCTACAACGCCTTCGACCGCGGCGGCGTCATCGACCAGAGCCAGCGCCGCCCGGCGGTCGCCGAATTGCGCCTCGCCGACATGGACCGCGACGGGGTCGAGACCCAGGTGATCTTCGGCCCGATCTTTCAGATCTCGACCGAGGACCCGGTGCTGCGGGTTGCCTGCTACCGCGTCTACAACGACTGGCTGATGGAGTTTTGCGCCGCCGCTCCCGACCGCCTCGTCGGCGTGCCGATGCTGCCCGAAACCCCCGACGGCGCCACCGAGGAGCTGCTGCGCCTCGCGCAGAAAGGCGGGGTGCGCCAGGTCACCTTGATGATCGCCAACATCAAGCCCAAGCTCGACGACCCGGCCTGGGAGACATTGTGGACGGCACTCGAAGACAGCGGGATCATCCTCTCCTGGCACATCACGGTTTTTGTCGGCAAGCCCGGCGACCGCGTGGCCGGGAAGGCGGCGAGCGTCTTTGAGAACACCAAGTTCTTTATGGCGAATTTTCTCGAGCCCTTTGTCGACCTCTTCGCCTGGGGCATCCTCGAACGCCATCCGCGGCTGAAGCTCGTGATGGCCGAGGCCGGCACCGGCTGGCTCCCCTGGCTCGTCCAGGAGCTCGACTATCGCCACTGGCGCCTCTGGGAAGCCAAGGAGTTCTGGGCCGACAAGGGCGGGGCCGCGCTCGAAACCAAGCCGAGCGAGCTCTTCAAGCGCCAGATCTGGGCGACCTTTCAGGAAGACCACGCGGCGATGTCGCTGATCCCGTTCTTCGGCCCCGGCCACCTCCTCTGGGCCTCCGACTACCCCCACCCCGACAGCGTGTGGCCCAACTCCCGCGCCGCCATCGCCCGCCAGATGGCCGCCCTCACCCCCGAAATGCGCCGCCACCTAACCCACGACAACGCCGCCGCGCTCTACGGGCTGACCTGATCGGCCGCCCGATGCCATCTTGGATAACATGGATATTCGTCTCGCGCCCGACCAGGAAGCCCGCCTTGCCGCGCTTGCTGCCGGCACCGGGCGCAGCGCCGCCGAGCTGGTGCAGGAAGCGCTGACCGAGTGGGAGCGGCGGCAGGCGCAGGCCGAGCGTCCCGCCCCAGCGAGCCCGCAGCATACGCCGGCAGAAGCCGCCGCCCGCATTCTCGAGCTGCGCAAGGGCAATGTCCTGCCCACCGGCGCGACGATCAAGGACCTCATCAACCACGGACGGGCGTGACCTTCGTCCTTGACAGCTCCGTCGCGATGCGATGGTGTTTCGAGAATGCGGCGCATCCCTATGCCGACGGCATCCTGAACCGGCTGGCGACGGGTGAGGAGGCGGTGGTGCCGGTGCTTTGGCTTGACGAGGCGAGCGCGGTGCTGGCGCGAGAGCAGAACCGGGGCAGCGTCGCCGCACCGAAGGCGGACCAGTTCATCGCCGAGTTGAGGGCATTGCGGATCGCGGCCGATGCGGAAAGCGCCGCACGGGTATTCGACGATGTGCACCACTTGGCGCTCGCTTACCGGCTGACCTCCTACGACGCGGCCTATCTGGAATTGGCGCTTCGGCGCGGCCTGCCGATCGCTACGCTGGATGACGAGCTGATCCGGGCGAGCAGGGCCGCGGGGGTTGCCGTGCTTTAGACGCAAAAGCGCCGTTTAGACCCGCCGAACGCCATCCGCGGCTCAAGCTGGTGATGGCCGAGGCCGGCACCGGCTGGCTCCCCTGGCTCGTCCAGGAATTGGACTATCGCCATTGGCGCCTCCGGGAGGCCAAGGAGTTCTGGGCCGATAAGGGCGGTGCCGCGCTCGAAACCAAGCCCAGCGAGCTCTTCAAGCGCCAGATCTGGGCGACCTTTCAGGAAGACCACGCGGCCATGTCGCTGATCCCGTTCTTTGGGCCGGGCCACCTCCTCTGGGCCTCCGACTACCCCCACCCCGACAGCGTCTGGCCCAACTCCCGCGCCGCGATCGAGCGCCAAATGGCCGCCCTCACCCCCGAAATGCGCCGCCGCCTAACCCACGACAACGCCGCCCACCTCTACGGTCTGGGGTGATCCGAGCGCGCGGCTGCGGCACCCGCTTCGGCGGAAAAGCGATGCGGTAAGCTGCGCGGACCAGGGGCCAGCTCGGAGCCAACCCGGCCCGGTGACATTTTGATCCGGCGCCTACAGGGCCGCCGCGCATAAGGTGGGATTCTGGAAAATCACCGACCCCTTACATGGGACACTTTGACAATTCATATGCGAAATAATACTCCTGACTTGCCGCCGCAGTGTTATGATTTATCTCCGCGACATCTTGTTTTGTTATCGTTCCGTTCGCCGCAGGAGAAATAAGGCAAAGCGTTCGAGCAAGAGGAATGACGGTATGTATCGGAACGTCGGGTACAAGGAACTCACCTTCTTGTGCCTGAATAATTCCCCATTGTGCAGCACATATAGACCACTCCACAATAATACTACTTCTGATCTGTATCGTTAACCCATTAAGTTGACGTGCCGGAATTCTGCCACCTTCGCGTGCGAAGCGAAATCCATTGGATTCAAGAGCCTCCTCTTGTGTTTTAGTCAACTTAGTGCCGAGTACACCCTTTGCCCGAATTTCTTGTGTTGCAAGATTTTTGAATCTTGCACGCAGGTACCACAACGCATAGAAATAATCGACGATTCCCTTTTTGGTGCTGCCAATTTCAGATACAGTACCGCCGATGATATCCATGGCAAGTACTTGAAACGCATCTTCTATGCGCTTCATATAACCTACCTCGGCGGGCGTATCCCACGCACGTTTTGCACAAAAAATAACATTTTTCAGGGTCTTTCGGCATACCCGCCTTCGCCGAATATCGTACACTGAAACGCGGCGGTCATGGCCGACGAAGCGCTCGATGCTCTTCACTGGAAATACATGCAGATCGAAGGGCAAGTTGTTTCGGGTATTTTTCAGCGGTTTTTCGTACTGCGGAAGTTGCTCTGTCTGACGATGGCCTTGCGTCTGAGTGAAGTCGATTGAAGCAATCGCACCCATCAGATACGCCGCGAGCTCCGGTCCCCCATGAATCAGCACCGTGTTAGCACCATAACGGTTTCCGGGTGTATTTTTCTGAACCATTTTCCGCTGCATACTCCTCGAGTATTAGCGCAGGGTTTTTCAGGGGCAACCGTACTGCCACATGTCGGTCTTCAGCTCCCCGCACTCTGCCTCGGGAGTAACCAAAGAGCGTTCAAAGCCCCGCAGCCAGATGTCCGACGCGCCCGGATTGTTCTGAAGCGCGAGTGAAACCGCAGCCGCATTGGATGACGCGACGCTTCTGACGCAGTTGTCGTACTCCTGCTGGAGTTCCTTACAGGCTTGAGCGCGGCTCACCGGCTGCTGCGGTGGAGCGATATAGCAGGGTGCGGCGGGCTGGCCCGGCGGGGGGCCATTTCCCACCACGCATTGCGCCGAGACGCTACCCCAACATAGCGCTGATCCGACGACGGCGAGCGTGATCAGCCAAACGTATTTCATCAGACCTTCCGCCAACGGTCATACTCGTCGCCGTAGGGGGGTGAATGCGGCAAGGCGAGCGAGTGGGCAAGGGACAATCGATAGGTGGCACCGCGCCGCCGATTTTCCATATGACCATGTTATGGAAAATCTGATACAGTGCGCAAAAATTCTCGCCCAAATGGCATTAGACCGGTGGTCATACCGTTGTAATCAGCAACAAATCCTATATTAGACAGATTACGCTGTGAAACCAAAAATTCATCTATAGATATTGCAAGGGCCGTTGCCATTACGGATTTTTCGTTATTTGCTACTGCTCCGCCGTTTTTGCTGAAATAGACCATGACCTTCGCGTCTATCGGATCGAATTTCTCTAAGGCTTGGGAAAACTCCTGTCTCAAGTGCCGCGATTTGTTAGGATTTATCGTCGCGGCAAGAAGCCGAGCCCACAGATCCTGAAGCTCCTCCCGATTTTCATCCGCAGCTGCTATCAATATTGGAAGCGCAAGTTTCAGGTTCGGAGGCACTGGCTCTGCGATTCCATCTTCCTGCAAGCGGTTCCGGGCGTTTTCCCAGAGTTTCGCAAGCCGCGCGACACGCCAGACCTTCACTCTATCTCCGATGAGAAGGCTTACAAGGTCTTTTGGCAGATCGCCCAAGAGGCCAGCGAAATAGCCACCCGCGTCTCTCGCTGCTTGCACAATTTCTTGGCCAAGTTTTGCCTGCTCGTCAGAGATTGGGATCAGGTTGGTACCCTCACTCATGTTGCATCAGCCTCCAAAATCGTGCTGTGGCTGCGGGCAATATCAACCATGCCAAAAACCCGATATCATCGTCTCGGTTGAAAGGTCGGTGCGTGGCGCAGTGGCGGCATGGCGCGGCTGAGGGTCAGCATCGTTTTTGAATCCGGCGCGCGGATTAGCCTCGGCAAGGCCAGGCGGCTCGAAAGCATCCGGGACATGGGCGCGATCTCGCTGCCGCGCCGCGGCATCGCCGCGGACGAAACGGTGACGATCACGATCGATCTCGGCAAGGAGCTGATCACCGGCCGGCGCGAGGCGCGCCCCCGGGTGGCGATCAGACGATCGCGATATCCTCGTCGGGCAATCCGGCGGCCACCGATGAGGCACGCGCCGAGGTGCAACCGCTGCTCGGATGAGGTTCATAAGCGGCTCCCATGAGGATCGCTCGTACGGCGACAGCAAAATTGCCACAATCGTATGATATGCAGACATCTTCGCGGCGTTTGTGCGGAGGTGCCGACTGGCGTGCGGCGAGAGGGGGAGCCCTGATCTCGATCTGATAAAACAGAAAAAGCAGGGCGGGTTCCCGGGTGACGGTGAGCGTCTGCGGCCCTACACCGCGCCGTCGGCGCGCCGGCGGGCGATTGCGGCGGGGCGAGGTCGCCGAGCTCGGCGAGGAAGCCGGCGTTGCCGGCCGCTAAAAGCGTTGGGGCCACTGTCTCGACGTATGGATGACGGCGAGGATGCGGACGATGTCCTCCGTCACCCGGTAGACGATGATATAGGGCAGGCCGGTGACGATCAGCTCACGCGTGCCGCCGACACGCCCGGCCCGGCCGAGGTTTGGGTGATCGGCCAATGGGTCGATCGCGGCCCGGATCGCCGCGTGGACGCGGGTGGCAGCGCGGGGATTGTCCGGCGCGATGAATTCGCGGATCGATTCGAGATCGTTGAGCGCGGAGCGGCGCCAAAAAATCTCCATCAGACACTAGGATTTCTTTGGCTCCGGTCGGGGCAGCTCATGGCCGGTTCCCCACGAGGCGAGCCACCGCACGACTTCCTCATGCGGCACACCAGCACCACCCGCCTCGTCCTCGGCGAGCGCAGCCCTGATGTGGGCGATCTGCCAGGCGTTGCGGTTGACGTATGTCTCGATCGCTTCGCTTGCGATGTAGGATTTGCTGCGTTTGGTGTCGCGCGCGAGCGCGTCGAGCTTCTCGCGCACCTCCGGCGTCAGGCGAACGGTCATCATCGCGCTTTTGGCCATGTCTGCGTGCTCGGGCTGCAAACCGGTTACATTCTATCACAACCGAACACAAGGCTGCGGGCCGGTTTTTGGAGGGGCACCATGCATCGGGTGCAACCCTCGACGGCGGTTCCTGGTTGGCGGCCGGCGGCGGCGGGGTCAGGATGGCGCGCGGCACACCCGCCACTTCTTCTGGAGCTGACCCATGAGCGCACACATGACCCCCGAAGAGGTCCGGTCGAGGATCGACCATCCGATCGTCGATGGCGACGGGCATTGGGTCGAGTACGACCCGGTGTTCAGCGAAAAGATGCGCAAGGTGGGCGGCGACCTGGCCGCCGACGGGTTTCTGAAGGCGATGGGCACGACCCGCGAATCATTGTCGCTGTCGCCCGCCGAGCGGGGTCACAAGCGCATGGGCCAGCAGGCCTTTATGAGCCGCCAGGCGGAGAACACGCTCGACCGCGCGACCGCGATGATGCCGAAATTGCTCTACGACCGGCTCGACGAGATCGGCGTCGATTTTGGCATCATCTATCCGACCGCGGGCCTGCGCTTTCCGCGCATTCGGGACGATGCCGCGCGGCGCGCCGTGATCCGCGCCTACAACATCGTCTCGGCCGATTATTTCTCGGGCCTCGGCGACCGGCTGACCCCGGCCGCGATCATCCCGATGCACACGCCCGGACGAGGCGATCGCCGAATTGGAGTTCGTTACCAGGGAGCTCGGCTCCAAGGTCGGCATGTTCGGCAGCAACCTCGCGAGAAAAGTCCCGGCGGTTGCCGCCAACGACCCCGACACCGCGCGCTTTGCGGTCTGGTACGACGTCCTCGGGCTCGACAGCGAATACGATTACGATTCGGTCTGGGCGAAATGCGTCGAGCTGGGCATCGCGCCGAGCTTCCACAGCGCTTCGTCGAACCAGGGGCTGCGCCTGTCGCCGACCAATTTCGTCTATAACCACATCGGCCATTTCGCCGCCGCCGGGCATGCCACCGCAAAGGCGATCTTTTTGGGCGGCGTCACCCGGCGCTTCCCGCAATTGCATTTCGCCTTTCTCGAAGGCGGCGTCGGCTGGGCCTCGCAATTGTTCGGCGATCTGATCGAGCATTGGGAGCGGCGCAGCGCCACGGCCTTGGAGCGCATGCACCCGGACAAGCTCGACCGCGCCCAGCTGATGAGCCTCGTCGAGAAATACGGCTATAGCGACATCGCCGCAGCCTTGCGCGAGCGCGGCGGGCTCCCCGACCCCGAGCTCGCTTACCTCACCGGCAACATCGACGACATCGACGATTTCTCGGCCTGCAAGATCACCCGCAAGGAGGATTGGGTCGATCTTTACGCCAAGCCCTATTATTTCGGCTGCGAGGCGGACGACCGGATGAACGCCACCGCCTTTGGCCGCTCGAACCCGTTCGGGTCGAAGCTCAACGCGATCTTTTCGTCGGACATCGGGCATTTCGACGTGATCGACATGCGCCACCCGCTGCCCGAAGCCTATGAGCTGGTCGAAGACGGCCACATCACATCGGGCGACTTCCGCGCCTTCACCTTTGAGAACGCGGTCAAGCTGTGGGGCACGCAAAACCCCCGCTTTTTCGAAGGCACCCGCGTCGCCAAGGAAGCCGCCGCCGTGCTCGCCGCCGCCCAAGCCCCGACCCGCGCCGCCGCCGATTGATCACATTGAGCCAGCGCAGCAGCGCCGTCCTCCGAGGGCGGCGCTGTTTTGTTTTTTGACGCGGGGTGCCGCAATTACGGGTGGATCGCGGGTCGGCTTGATCGCTCGCGTTGACAAGTGTGGCAGGCAACCCACAATCGCTGCCGAAAACCAAGCGGGAAGAGCGCCATGCCAGAGAACGGCTCGGTTGCGCGGGGACCGGGCGAGATGATGGGGAATGCGGGTCCGGGCATGCTGGCCGGGCTGCGGGTCGTCGAAATCGCCGACGAGCGGGCGGAATACACCGGGCTGCTGCTGGCCGGGCTCGGCGCCGAGGTGATCAAGATCGAGCCGCCGGAAGGCAATGCGACGCGCCGGATCGGCCCCTATCTCGACGACCGGCCGGGTCTCGAACGCTCGCTCTTTTTCTGGAATTACAACCGCAACAAGAAATCGGTCGTGCTCGATCTGCGCGAGCCGCCAGGAAACTCTGCAGCGTGCGAGCATCTGCTGCGTCTGCTGGCCGGCGCCGACATCTTGCTCGATGCCAGCTGCGGTGCGCTCAACACGGCCCTGGGGCTCGACCGCGCGGCGCTCAACGCCCGCTTTCCGGCATTGGTCACGGCGCGGATGACGCCCTTTGGCGATGCCGGCCCGTGGGCCGATTTCAAGGGCTCCGACCTCGTTCATCTCGCGCTCGGCGGCGTCATGATGAATTGCGGCTACGATCCCGACCCGAGCTTTGAATACGACACGCCGCCGATCGCACCCCAGGTCTGGCACGCCTATCACATCGCCGGCGAGCAATTGGCGACCGGCATCATCGCGGCGCTGATCCACCGCCACCGCAGCGGCCAGGGCCAGGAGGTATCGATCGCGATCCACGAGGCGGTGTCGAAGAACCCCGAGCAGGACATCATGTACTGGGTCATGCGGCGGGTGCCGCTGTGGCGGCTCACCAACCGCCATGCCGCCGAGACCCCGAACCATTCGCCCGGCATCTGCCACACCAAGGACGGCCGCTGGTTTATCACCCACGGCATGGGCGCGCGCGACCTGAAGAATTTGGTGCCGCTGTTGTCCAAATACGGCGCTGAGGCCGATCTCGAGCCGCCGCCGCCCGACGCCGATCTGAAGGCGCGGCAGGTGCCCGGCACCGCGGCGAGCGACGCGGCGCGGGCGCATATGCTCGACGTCGTGCAGCGTTTTGTGCGCGCCTGGACCTATGCCGACATGCCGTGGCGCGAGGCGCAGGACGCCGGGCTCCTGTGGGCGCCGTTGCGCAAGCCGCACGAGAACGCGCTCGACGAGCACTGGCTGATGCGCAAGACCTTTGCCGATGTCGCGCATCCCGAGCACGGCCGCAGTTTTCGCTATCCGACCAGCAAATGGCTCAGCAGCAGGACGAGCTGGCAGGTCGGCCGGCGCGCGCCGTTGCTCGGCGAGGATACCGCGGCGGTCCTCGGCGAAGGGGTCCGGCGGCCGAGCCTCCCCGCGACGCCGCGCCCCGTCGCCGACCCGCGGCTTTCGGCTTTGCACAACAAGCCCTTCCCGCTGCAAGGCGTGCGCATCCTCGATTTCGCCTGGTTTCTGGCCTCGGCTGGCGGCACCCGTTTTCTCGCCGCGATGGGGGCGGAAAGCCTCAAGGTCGAATGGAAGGACAATCCCGACACCCGGCTCGCGGCGATGGCGCCCATTGGCGGTCGTGCCGCGCGCGATATGGCGACCGGGCCGTTGCCCGGCGTGCGCGACCCCGATATGGGCGGCCAGTTCAACAACAAGAACGCCGGCAAGCGCGGCATCTCGCTGAACATCCGCCATCCGAAGGGGTTGGCGATCGCGAAGGACCTGGTGCGCATCTGCGACGTCGTCGCCGAGGGGTTCTCGCCCGGCGTCTTGCAGCGGCTCGGCCTCGGCTGGGACGTGCTGAAGTCGATCCGCCCCGACGTGATCTACATCCAGCAATCGGGCATGGGCGCCAACGGCACCTACGGCCGGATGCGCACGGTCGGGCCGGTCGCCGCCGCCTTTGGCGGCCAGGGCGAGATGTCGGGGCTGCCGGAGCCGGCGATGCCGGTCGGCTGGGGCTATTCCTATCTCGACTGGATGGGCGCCTACGGCTATGCGCTGGCCCTATTGGGCGCGCTCTATCACCGCGAGCGCACCGGCGAGGGGCAATGGATCGACGCCTCGCAATGCGAATCCGGGATTTTCCTGACCGGCGCCACGATCCTCGACTGGTCGGCCAATGGCCGCGAATGGCGCCGCTACGGCAACCGCTCGCCCTATAAGCCGGCCGCCCCGCACGGCGCTTACCCGTGCCAGGGACAGGACCGCTGGATCGCGATCGCCTGCTTTATCAAGGCCGAATGGCAGGCGCTGGCCCAGGTCGCCGGACGTGGCGAATGGCTCGACGACCCACGCTTCACCACATTGGAGCAGCGCCTGCTGCACCAGGATATGCTCGATGCCGCCATTGCCGCCTGGACCCGCACCCAGGACTGCTTCGACTGCATGATGAAATTGCAAAAGGCCGGGGTGCCGGCCGGGGTGTGCCAGAACGCCGAAGATCGCGTCGACACCGACCCGCAGCTCCGCCACCTGAACTGGCTGACCGAGGTGACCGGCACCAAGATCGGCACTTGGCCCGTCTACGAAATCCCGATGAAGCTCTCCGCCACCCCCGCCCATATCGGCGGCATCACCAACCGCGGCGCCCCCGGCTACGGCGAGGACAATATGTGGGTCTTGACCGAGCTCCTCGGCCGCTCGCCAAGCGAGGTCGAACGGCTCGCCGAGGAAGGGGTCATCTGACGCTCGTCATCAGGGATAGTCGTAGGATGGGTTGAGCGCAGCGAAACCCATCGCAATCCCGGCTCGGCGACCGACGGTTAAGCGCTGAGGAACGCGTTCGCGCCGGCAATGATGGGTTTCGCCTTCCGCTCAACCCATCCTACGAGCTTACGTAAGGGGGAATTCTCCACGCCGCAGCATCGGGCGCGCGCGGAAGAATACTCCGCCGGGCCTCTTCCTTTCGAAGAACGGCGGAATGCGCTGCGCTTTTCCGCCCTACACTTGCCGGTTTCGGGGTAGGTTCGCCGGAAGCCGCTGCCGATAGGCGGGCGGCGATTGCGAGGACCGGGCGCGATGAAACGGCAGCTGCATCTGAACCTGTTTATCCACAGCCGTGGCCATCACGAGGCGTCGTGGCGCCATCCGGCGTCGTCGCCGCTGCCGCTCACGGATATCCGCTATTACGTCGATCTGGCGCAGCGCGCCGAGGCGGCGTTGTTCGATTCGATCTTTTTTGCCGACCAGCTGGCGCTCGGCGGCGATGTCGCGCAGGCGCCGCGCACCTGGCTCGAGCCGATCACGGTGTTGGCCGCGATTGCGATGGCGACGAAGAGGGTCGGGCTGATCGCGACCGCGTCCACCACCTATACCGAGCCCTTCAACCTCGCCCGCCAGTTCGCCTCGATCGACCATATCAGCAACGGCCGCGCCGCCTGGAACATCGTCACCTCGTGGCTCGCGACCGCAGCGGAAAATTACGGCGGCGCCGGGCAGCCGAGCCATGCCGACCGCTACACCCGCGGCGAAGAATTCATGACTGTCGTCAACGCGCTGTGGGACAGCTGGGCCGCCGATGCCGTCATCGACGACCGCACCTCGGGCATCTATGCGCGCCGCGAGCGGATGACATCGATCAACCATCGCGGCGATTTCTATTCGGTCGCCGGGCCGCTCAACCTGCCGCGCTGCCCGCAGGGCCGCCCGGTGCTGGTGCAGGCAGGCTCGTCCGATACCGGCCGCCGCTTTGCCGCGCGGCACGCCGACGCCGTCTTCACCGCCCACATGGCAAAGGCGACCGCCCAGGAATTCTATGCCGATCTAAAGCGGCTCGCCGCCGCCGAGGGGCGCTGGCCGGAGCACGTGCTGATCCTTCCCGGCCTCAGCCCGATGCTCGCCGCGACCGAAGCCGAGGCGCAGCGCCTGGCGCGCGAGGTCAACGAGCTGACCGACCCGGAGGTCGGGCGCAAGCGGCTCTCGGGCCGCTTCGGCGGGCATGATTTCTCGCATCTGCCGCTCGATCGCCCGCTCTCCCCCGCCGACTTTCCGGACACCGGCACGGTCGAGGCGGCGCGCAGCCGCACCGAGGTGATCCTCAACCTGGTGCGCCGCGACCAGCCGACCTTGCGCCAATTGCTCGGCTATCTCGCCGGCGCGCGCGGGCATTTCGTGACTGCCGGGACGCCGGAGCAGATCGCCGCGCTGATTGAGGACTGGTTCGCCGACGGTGCCGCGGACGGGTTCAACATCATGCCGCCCTTGCTGCCGGCGCAGCTCGATGTGTTCAGCGCCGAAGTGATCCCGATCCTGCAGCGGCGCGGGCTCTTCCGGACCGAATACGCGGGGACGATGCTGCGCGACCATTACGGTCTCAACTGGCCGCCAAGCGTCTTCGACCAGCCGGGCTGGACGCCGCAGCTGCGCGAGGCCGTCGCCGGCGTGTAGCGGCGCCTCTACCGTGCCCGAGACGGGATCCGAACCGGGATGCGCCTGACGCCGGTTTGAGCCTGTGCAAGAACCGGGGTGCCTGGCGAGCGAGAGCCGCGGGTCCTCGGCGCCGATTGCGGCGGCAGCCGGTTTCGGTGGCCGCACCGTTGGTATAAGACCCAGAGGGCGGAGGTCGGTCGTGAGCGCGCATCAATATCGCTACACCGTTTTGTTCGAGCCTGCCGAAGAGGGCGGTTACGTCGTCACCTGTCCGTCGCTGCCGGGGTTGGTGACGGAGGGCGATACGCTTGAGGAGGCCCGTGCGATGGCGGCCGACGCGGTGCGCGGTTACCTCGAAGCGCTTGCCAAAGACGGTCGGCCGATCCCTCGCGAAGACCCGCCGTCGCGGCACGACATCATCGCCGAAACGGTCGCCGTCGCCATCGAGGAGGCGTGAGCGGTCTGCCCGTCGTCCGGCCGCGCCAACTGATCCGCGCGCTGGAACGGGCCGGCTTCGTCGTGCACCATATTCGCGGCAGTCATTATTACCTGCGCCATCCGGACAGGCCGGGAGTGCTTATTACCATCCCGTTTCACAACCGGGACCTGAAGCGCGGAACGCTGCACGCGATCCTCCGCCAGGCCGAGCTCGGCTTCGACGATTTGCGCCGCCTGTTGTAAATGGGGCGGCTTTCGGCCCGCGACACCGCGGCCCTCTTCGAATAGCTTAGGGGTGGGCTATTGCCTCGAACTGCCTCGGATCGGAGACGCTCGATGAACGGCGCGGAAAGCCTGGTGCGCACCTTGGTCGGCGGCGGCGTCGATCACTGCTTTGCCAATCCCGGCACCTCGGAGATGCATTTCGTCGCGGCGCTCGACCGGGTGGAAGGCATGCGCTGCGTGCTGGGGTTGTTCGAAGGCGTCGTCACCGGGGCGGCCGACGGCTATGCCCGGATGAGCGAAAAGCCGGCGGCGACCCTGCTCCATCTCGGCCCCGGCCTTGCCAACGGCCTCGCCAACATCCACAACGCCAACAAGGCGTCGAGCCCGATGGTCAACATCGTCGGCGACCACGCCACCTACCACCGCAAATACGATGCGCCGCTGACCTCCGACATCGAAGGATTGGCGCGGCCTTCCTCGCACTGGGTCAAGACCTCGCCCGATGCCAAATCGATCGCCGCCGACGGCGCTGCTGCCATTTCCGCCGCGCGCCAGCCGCCCGGCCAAATCGCGACCCTGATCCTGCCGGCCGACACCGCCTGGAACGAGGGCTCGGGCCCGGCGGCTGTGGCACCGGCGCCGGCGTCACAGCCGGTGTCGAGCGAAGCGGTGGCCGAGGCAGCGCGGGCGCTGCGCTCGGGCGAGCCGGCGCTGATCCTCCTCACCGGCCGCGCCTTGCGGGCCGACGGGCTGGAGCTTGCCGCCCGCATCGCCGCCAAAACCGGGGCGCGGCTGCTGGCGCAGGGCTCGAACGCGCGCACCCAGCGCGGGCGCGGGCGGGTCTTTGTCGAGCGCATCCCCTATGTCGTCGATCAGGCGGTCAAGGTATTGGCCGGGCTCAAGCATATCGTCCTGGTCGGGGCCAAGATGCCGGTCGCGTTTTTTGCCTATCCCGACAAGCCGAGCCTCTTGGCGCCGCCCGGCGCCCAAGGCCATGTGCTGGCCCGTCTCGACGAGGATTTGATCGGCGCGCTCGAAGCCCTGGCCGACGAGGTCGGCGCCCGCTCGACCCCGGCACCGGTCGGCAACGAGCCGCCGGGTCCGCCGGCGACCGGGCGGATCACGCCCGAAACGCTCGGCGCCTCGCTCGCGGCACTCCTGCCGGAAAACGCGATCGTCGCCGACGAAGCGGTCACGACCGGGCGCGGCTTTTTCGCGCCGACCCGTGCGGCTGCCCCGCACGACTGGCTTTCCAACATGGGCGGGTCGATCGGGCTCGGCCTGCCGGTGGCGACCGGGGCCGCAATCGCCTGCCCCGACCGCAAAGTCGTCTGCCTCGAAGGCGACGGCAGCGGCATGTACACGCTTCAGTCGCTGTGGACGCAGGCGCGCGAAGGGCTCGACGTGACGACGCTGCTGTTCTCGAACCGCAGCTACGCGATCCTAAAGGGCGAGCTCGCCAATGTCGGCGCCGGCAACCCCGGCCGCAAGGCGCTCGACATGCTCGACCTCGACCGGCCCGATCTCGATTGGGTGGCCTTGGCCAAAGGCATGGGGGTGCCGGGCGCGCGTGTCGAGACCATGGAGGAATTCAACCGGCGGCTCGCCGAGGGCATCGCCGCACCTGGTCCTTACCTAATCGAGGTCGTCGTCTGACGCGCAGACTGGGGAACCGTTGCGCGCCGCGGTTGGTTGACCGCACAAATGCCCAAAAGTTCTGCGGCATTGATCGTCGGCTGCGATCTGGCGCGGCGACGGGCGGTTGACCGGGGGTGAATTTCGTGCGCGACGGCCTGCGTATCTATAACCTCTTTCCGACATTGGCCGGGACCGTTCGGCAATGGGCCGAACATCTGCCGCGCATTGCGGCGATGGGCTTCAACGCGGTCTATCTCAACCCGTTTCATTTTCCCGGATTTTCCGGAAGTCTTTACGCCGTCAAGGATTATTACCGGCTGAACCCGCGGCTGCGCGGTGGCGAGAGCATCGGCGACGACCGGCTGCTGAGCGAATTCACCGCCGCGGCAAAAGAGTGCAGGCTGCGCGTGATCATGGATCTCGTGCTCAACCATACCTCGAAGGACAGCGAGCTGGCGCGCCGCCATCCCGATTGGTTTGCGCATGACGCGAAGGGTGCGATTCTCACGCCCTCGGCGAGCGACCCGGCCGATCCGCGCCGCAAAACCGAATGGGGCGACCTCGCCGAGCTCGATTACCGGGGACCGCGGCGCGACGAAGTCGTGGCTTATTTTAAGGATGTCGTGGGCCATTATCTGGGTCTCGGGTTTGGCGGGTTTCGCTGTGACGCGGCCTATAAGGTGCCGACCGAAATCTGGCGAACCCTGACCGATGCCGCCAAGACGGCCATGCCCGATGCGTTGTTCTGCGCCGAGACCGTGGGCGCGCCAAAGGAGGCCGTGCTGGCGCTCGCCGGCGCCGGCTTCGACTACCTATACAACAGCGTCAAATGGTGGGATTTCAAAAGCCCGTGGCTGCTCGACCAATATGAGTTGTTTCGACATATCGCGCCGTCGATCGGCTTTCCCGAGAGCCACGACACACCGCGGCTGGTAGCCGAATTGCGCGCCGCCGGGACGCCGGAAACCGAGATCGAGCCACGCTATCGCCAAGCTTACGCCTTTGCCGCGGCATATTCTGCGGGTGTGTTGATGCCGATGGGCTTCGAATTCGGATGGGAGCGGCGGTTGCCGGTGGTGATGCGAGGCGACGAGCCGCCGGAGCCGAAGCGGTTCGACCTCAGCCCCTTTATTAGCGAGGTCAATGCCGAGAAATCGGCGGTTCCCCCGTTGAACGAGGAAGGGCCGCAACGGCTGGTGTCGAGCGGGCAGGACGGGCTCATCGTGCTGGAGCGGCGAGCGGCGAGCACGGACGATCGGGCGCTGATCCTCGTCAACCGCGACCCGCGGCAGCCGCGCGTGTTCGAGGGCGCGCCGGCGCCATATCCGGTTGCCGTCGAGCCGCTCGCGGTACGGGTGGTGCGCCTATCGGCCAATGTGAAACCGCATTCGGCGATGCCGGATCTGTGGCGGCCCGCGGCGCGGATCCAGATCGAGGACGTCTATCCGCAGCTCGATGGCGGCCGCTACCCGGTGAAGCGCATCGAAGGCGATTTCTTCGAGGTTTGGGCCGATATTTTTCGCGACGGTCACGATAAGCTGCGGGCGGCGGTCAAATACCGTCACGAAAACGGACCGTGGCAGGAAGCGCCGCTCGAATTCTTCGACAACGACCGCTGGGTCGGGCGCTTTCGCCTCACTCGGCCCGGCGTGTGGCGCTACACGATCGAGGCCTGGACCGACCGCTTCGAAAGCTGGCGCGAAGAAATCGAGAAAAAGCGCGAAGCCGGGCAAGGACATTTCGCTCGAGCTGCGCGAAGGCAGGGCAATCCTCGCCGAAGCGTCGGGCGCGGCCAAAGCCGAAGACGCAAACGCCATCCGCCGGCTGCTCGACGAATTCGATCGCAGCGACGAGGCGAGCCGCGCCGCGTTGCTTTTGTCCCGCCCGGTGCAAGAGCTGATGGCGCGCAACACGACGCGACCCGACCCGACAACCGCGATGCCGGAGATCGAGGTCGTCGTCGACCGCAAGGCGGCGCGATTTTCGGCATGGTACGAGATGTTCGCGCGCAGCCAGGGCCGCGAGCCCGGCAAAAGCGCCACCTTCGACGACTGTATTGCGCGCCTTCCCGAAATCGCAGGGCTCGGCTTCGATGTCGTCTATTTGCCGCCGATCCATCCGATCGGCCGAGTGAACCGCAAAGGGAAAAACAACGAGCCGCGCGCCGCACCCGGCGACCCAGGCAGCCCTTACGCAATCGGCTCGAACGATGGCGGCCATTGCGCGGTCGAGCCGGGGCTCGGCACGCTCGACGATTTCCGTCGCTTTGTCCGCGCTGCATCAGCGCACGGGTTGGAGGTGGCGCTCGATTTCGCCGTGCAATGCGCCCCCGACCATCCTTGGGTGCGCGAGCACCCGCAATGGTTTCGCTTTCGCCCGGACGGCTCGCTCCGATACGCCGAGAATCCGCCCAAAAAGTACGAAGACATCGTCAATTTCGATTTCGACACAAGCGACCGCGATGCTTTATGGGCGGCGCTGCGCGACATTGTGCTGTTCTGGGTCGGTGAGGGCGTGCGCCTCTTTCGCGTCGACAACCCGCACACCAAGCCGGTGCCGTTTTGGGAATGGCTGATCCGCGAGGTCAAACAACACTGCCCCGAAGCGATTTTCCTGGCCGAAGCCTTTACCCGCCCGAAAATGATGCGGGCGTTGGCCAAAGCGGGGTTCAGCCAGTCCTATACCTATTTCACTTGGCGCAATACGAAGAGCGAGCTGACCGAATATCTGACCGAGCTGACGCAGTTTCCGGCCAGCGAATATTTTCGCCCGAACTTTTTTACCAACACGCCCGACATTCTGCCGGAATTTTTACAGCAGGGCGGTCGGGCCGCGTTTCGCATCCGCCTGGTGCTGGCCGCGACCCTCTCGCCCGCCTACGGCATCTACAATGGTTTTGAATTATGCGAGAAGACGCCGCTGCCGGGGCGTGAGGAATACCTGAGCTCCGAGAAATACGAATATAAAGTCTGGGACTGGGACCGGACCGGCAACATCAAAGAGGATATCCGCACCCTCAACCGCTTTCGCCGCGACAATCCGGCATTGCAGAAATTTCCGAACCTGCGCTTTCTCGACTGCGACGAGGCGAGCATCCTCGCCTACGCAAAGATCTCCGCCGACCCGCCGAACGCCGTCGTGGTCGTCGTCAACCTCGATCCGCATGCCGTTCACGAGGGCGAGGTCGAGCTGCCGTTGACGGCGCTCGGCTTGACCGACGAGGACGAATTTGAGCTGGCCGAGGCGTTTGCCGGGACCGTGTCTCGGCTGCGCGGGGCCCGCCAGCGCTTTCGCCTCGACCCCGAGATCAACCCTTCGTTGATCTTTCGCCTCTCAGCCTCGCAACGCGCATGAGCCCGCCCGACGATGCTGCGGCGCCGCTGCCGCATGGCGACACGGCGGCGCGGCCGGCGACCCCGGACCCGCTGTGGTACAAGGACGCCATTATTTATCAACTGCACGTCAAGGCGTTTTTCGACGCCGACGACGACGGCATCGGCGATTTTCAAGGGCTGTGCCGCAAGCTCGATTATCTGCAGGACCTCGGCGTAACGGCGCTGTGGCTGCTGCCGTTCTACCCCTCACCCTTGCGCGACGACGGCTATGACATCGCGGACTATAAAAGCATCAACCCGTCCTATGGCCGGATGCACGACTTCAAGGTTTTTGTTCGCGAAGCGCATCGGCGCAATCTGCGCGTCATCACCGAGCTTGTGATCAATCACACCTCGGACCAGCATCCGTGGTTTCAACGCGCGCGCCACGCGAAGCCCGCCTCGCCCTGGCGCGATTTCTATGTGTGGAGCGACAACGACCAGAAATTCCCCGAAACCCGCGTTATCTTCGTCGATTCCGAGAAATCGAACTGGGCCTGGGACCCGGTGGCCCAGTCGTATTATTGGCATCGGTTTTATGCGCACCAGCCAGACTTGAATTTCGACAATCCGCGGGTGTTCCGTGCCGTTGCCGAGGTCATGAAGTTCTGGCTCGATCTCGGGGTGGACGGGTTGCGCCTGGACGCCGTCCCCTACTTGATCGAGCGCGAAGGCACGACCAACGAAAACCTGCCCGAGACGCACGAGATCCTGCGCCGGCTGCGCGGTGAGCTCGACCGGCATTACGGCGACCGCATGCTGCTGGCCGAGGCCAATCAATGGCCCGAGGACGTATTGCAATATTTCGGCGCCGGCGACGAATGCCACATGGCGTTTCACTTTCCGCTGATGCCGCGCATCTACATGGCGGTATCGACCGAGGACCGCCATCCGATCACCGATATCATGCGCCAGACGCCGGACATCCCGGCGACCTGCCAATGGGCGGTGTTCCTGCGCAATCACGACGAGCTGACCCTGGAAATGGTGACCGATAGCGAGCGCGACTATCTGTGGAACCATTACGCCGCCGATCGGCGTGCCCGCATCAATCTGGGGATCCGCCGGCGGCTGGCGCCATTGATGGAAAACGACCGGCGCCGGATCGAATTGCTGAACGCGCTGTTGATCTCGATGCCGGGAACGCCGGTCATCTATTACGGCGACGAGATCGGCATGGGGGACAACGTCTTTCTGCGCGACCGCGACGGCGTGCGCACGCCGATGCAATGGACCTTCGACCGCAATGGCGGCTTTTCCAGAACCGACCCGGAGCGGCTTTACCTGCCGCCGATCATGGATTCGGTCTATGGCTTCGAAGCGGTCAATGTCGAGTCGCAAAGCCGTTCGCCGTCGTCATTGTTGAATTGGATGAAGCGGTTGATCGGCGCCCGCCGGGCGCGCCGGGCATTCGGGCGCGGCACGTTGCGCTTTCTTTATCCGTCGAACCGCAAAGTCATAGCCTATTTGCGCAGCTACGAGGACGAGACGATCCTGTGCGTTGCCAATCTGTCGCGCTCGGCCCAAGCGGTCGAGCTGGATCTGGCGGAATATCGCGGTCGTCAGCCGATCGAGCTGCTGGGGCGCAGCGTGTTTCCGTTGGTCGGCGAGGCGCCTTACATGCTGACCTTGCAGGCGCACAGCTTTTTCTGGTTCGACCTGGTGCCGAGCTCGCAGGATTCGACGAGCTTACAGGCGCCGCTGCCGGAATTTGTAACCTTGGTCATGCCGCAAGGGTGGGCCGACCTGTTCCGCCCGCACAATCTCCAGCAGCTCGAAAGCGACATCATCCCGGCGTTTTTGCCGCGCCAGCGCTGGTTCGCTGCTAAAGACCAGCGGATCGCCGGGGTTTCGGTGCTGGCGCACGGCGAGGTCGCCGGTGCTGCGCAGGACGGTGCCGCCGCCGAAACCTATCTCGCCGCTGCGGTCGAGGCGACGTTGCGAGGCGGCGACCGGCAATCCTATTTTTTGCCGTGCGCCACCGTCTGGTCACCGGCCGAGACCGACCTGCGTTTGGGGCTCGCCGCGATGACATTGGCCGAGCTGCGCCAGTTTCGCCGCGAAGGCGCGGTGGTCGATGCGCTGTCGCAAGACGGCTTTGCGCTGGCGCTGATGGATGCGATTGCGCGCGGCGCCACGCTGCCGCTCGACGGCGGCGAGATCCGATGCGCATGGACCCCGAGCTATGGCGACGCGCCCGTGCCGGAGCAGCTAACAGTGCGGCGCGGCGGCGGTGTCGAGCAATCGAACAGCTCGGTCTTCTTCGCCGAATACGGCATGCTGAAGCTGTATCGGCGGCTCGAGCCGGGACCGCACCCCGAAATCGAGATGACGCGGTTTCTCGTCGAACGTGCCGGGTTCGCCAATACCCCGCCGCCGCTCGCCACGCTCGAATTGATGCTCGGCGGCGCGGCCGGGCCGCCACGGCGGATGGCCTTGGGGCTGCTGTTTGGTTTTGTCCGCAATCAAGGCGACGGCTGGACCCAGGCTCTCAACTACTTGACGCGCTATCTCGACGACGCGCTGGTGGCCGGCGACGAAAGGTCGTCCGAGCTGCCTGATCCCGACCTGTTCTTTTTGGCTCTCGCCCGCCAGATCGGCATCCGCACCGGCGAGATGCACCGCGCCCTGGCAGAAAAGACGGCAGACGACCCTGGCTTTGTGCCCGAGCCGGTCACGCGTGACGATATCGTGCAGTGGCGCAGCGCATTGGAGAGCGAGGCCGGCGCGATGCTGGCGCGGCTCGAGCGCGAGCGTGCCCGGCTGCCCGAACGTGCGCGCGAGCCGGCCGACCGGGTGTTGGCCGCGCGCGACTTGCTGCTCGCTGAAGTTCGCACCCTGCTGCCCGATGAAATCGCGGCGCAGAAAACGCGGGTCCATGGCGATTATCACCTGGGCCAAACCATCGTGGTGCAGAACGACTTCTTCATCGTCGATTTCGAAGGCGAGCCGGCGCGCCCGCTAGCCGAGCGCCGGGCCAAAAATTCGCCATTGCGCGACGTCGCCGGGATGATCCGTTCATTCGACTATGCTGCGGTAGCCGCGGTGCGGCAGCTGGCTGAAACTCGGGCCGCGGCGGAGCCGCGCATGACCGAGCTTGCCGAAAGCTGGCGCCAGCGTGCGGTCGACGGCTTCCGCGCCGCCTACCGCAAGACGATGCGCGGTTGCGCCGCCTATCCTTCGAGCAAAAAGCAGGTCCGCGACCTGACTGCGTTCTTCACGCTCGAAAAGGCGATCTACGAGGTTTCCTACGAGCTGGCGAACCGCCCGGCATGGGTGGATATCCCGCTTCTCGGCATTCTTCGGATGTTCGACCGGACCAAGGCAGCGGCAAGTGGCGCGGCGAGCTGATCCGCGGCCAGCCGAGGCCGCGGCAACGGTTTTGCCCGAAGCCGAGATCGCCGCCATTGTCGAAGCCCGGCACGGCGATCCGTTCGCGATTTTGGGCCCGCACGATACCCAGGACGGCCTCGAGGTGCGTGCGATATTGCCGGGCGCGGACCAAGTCTTTGTCGTCGAAAGCGCCACCGGGAAAATCGCGACCGAAGCCCTGCGGCTGCACAACGCCGGATTGTTCGTCGCTCGCATTCCCGATCGGCGCGAGCCGTTCCGCTATCGGCTGCGGGTAAAAAGCGGCGGCAGCGAGCATGAGCTCGACGACATCTACTCGTTCCCGCCGGTGCTCGGCGATCTCGACCTTCACTTGCTCGGCGAAGGCAATCATCTCGCCAGCTATCGGAAATTGGGCGCGCATCCCTTGGTTCATGAAGGGATCGAGGGGGTGGCGTTTGCGGTCTGGGCGCCGAATGCGCGCGCGGTCAGCGTCGTCGGCGACTTTAACGGCTGGGACGCAAGGCGGATGCCGATGCGGCTGCGCGGCTCGAGCGGGTTCTGGGAATTGTTCGTGCCCGGACTGCGCCCGGGGCATCTTTACAAATATCGCATTGTCGGACCGGACGGAGCGGTGCTGCCGCTGAAAGCCGACCCGCACGCCGAACGCACCGAGCCGCCGCCCGGCACCGCTTCGGTCATCGCCCAGCCGAGCCGGCATGTCTGGCACGATGGCGCCTGGATGGCCGAGCGCTGGCGCAGAAACGATCGCGAGGCGCCGATCGCGATCTACGAAGCTCATTTGGGCTCCTGGCGGCGCAACCTCGCCGAGGGCGGGCGTTATCTGACCTATCGCGAGCTCGCCGACCAGCTCGTGCCCTACGTGCTCGACATGGGCTTCACCCATCTCGAGATCATGCCGATCATGGAGTATCCGTTCGACGGGTCATGGGGTTATCAGCCGTTATCGCTGTTCGCCCCGACTGCCCGCCATGGCACGCCGGACGATTTTCGCGGCTTTGTCGAAGCTTGCCACAGCGCCGGGCTCGGCCTTCTGCTCGATTGGGTCCCCGGCCATTTTCCAAACGACCCGCAGGGCCTCGGCCGGTTCGACGGCACTGCCCTCTACGAGCATGCCGATCCGCGCCAGGGCGTGCACCGCGACTGGAACACGCTGATCTACAATATCGGGCGCCGCGAGACCTCGAACTTTCTGTTGTCGAGCGCGCTTTATTGGCTGCGCGAGTTTCATATCGATGGGCTGCGGGTCGACGCGGTCGCCTCGATGCTTTACCTCGACTACAGCCGGCGTGAGGGTGATTGGATCCCGAATATTTACGGCGGGCGGGAGAATCTCGAAGCGATCGCCTTTCTGCGGCGGCTCAACGAGCTGGTTTTTGGCGAAGCGAGCGGCGCCACCTCGGTCGCCGAGGAATCGACCTCCTGGCCGATGGTCTCGCGCCCCAGCTATGTCGGTGGGCTCGGCTTTGGGTTCAAATGGAACCTCGGCTGGATGCACGACACGCTGCGCTACATGACGACGGACCCGATCCTTCGCAAATACCGGCACAACGACCTGACCTTTGGCCTGCTCTATGCGTTCCACGAAAATTTCGTTTTGCCGCTCAGCCATGACGAGGTGGTTCACGGCAAAGGCGCGCTGATCGCAAAAATGTCCGGCGACCGCTGGCAGCGCTTCGCCAATCTGCGGGCTTATTTCGCATTCATGTGGACCCAGCCGGGCAAAAAATTGCTGTTCATGGGGGGCGAGCTCGCGCAGGAGCGAGAATGGAACCACGACATCGGGCTTGATTGGCAGCTGCTGGGTGATCCTTGCCACGACGGGGTGCGCCGGCTGGTGCGCGACCTCAATTGGCTTTATCGTGGCACCCCGGCGCTGCATCGGCTCGATTGCGAGCCGGACGGCTTTGCCTGGATCGACGTCGCCAATGCCGCCGAGAGTGTCGTGTCGTATGTGCGCCGCGGTCGCGATCCTCACGAATTCGCAGTTGTCGTTTGCAACTTCACCCCGGTGGTGCGCGAGGATTATCGGATCGGCGTGCCGCGGCCGGGCCGCTACCTCGAGCGCATCAACACCGACGCAAGCGAATACGCCGGCAGCGGGATCGGCAACGCGGGCGAGGTGCATGCCGAGCCGCATCCGATCCACGGCTACCATTATTCGTTGCGTCTGCGGCTGCCGCCGCTGGGCGTCCTGATCTTTACGCCGGATTGAGCAAAGCATGGCGTCGCAGACCAAGGTGTGGCCGGGCCGGTCCTACCCGCTGGGTGCCGCATGGGATGGCAAAGGGGTCAATTTCGCGATCTTCTCGGCGCATGCCGAGAAAATCGAACTATGCCTGTTCGACGCATCGGGGACGCGCGAGGAAGCCAGAATTATCCTGCCCGAATACACCGACGAGGTGTGGCACGTCTATTTGCCGGATGCGCGGCCGAACCAGCTCTACGGCTACCGGGTCTACGGGCCTTACGATCCGGCGAACGGGCACCGTTTCAACCCGAACAAGCTTTTGCTCGACCCCTACGCCAGATCGCTGAGCGGCCGGCTGCGCTGGAGCGACCCGCTGTTCGGCTACCGCATCGGCAGCCTGCGCGAAGACCTGTCGTTCGACCGGCGCGACGATGCACGGCTGATGCCGAAATGCCGCGTCGTCGAGCCGGCCTTTACCTGGGGCGAGGACCGCCGGCCGCAGATGCCGTGGGAAGAGACCATCGTTTTCGAGCTCCACGTGCGCGGCGCTACGATGAGCCACCCCGGTGTCGATCCGGCGCATCGCGGCAGCTTTGCCGGCCTCGCCTCGCCGGCGATGATCGACTATCTCGTCGAGCTCGGCATCACCGCTGTCGAGCTTCTCCCGGTGCACGCCTCGGTCGATGACCGGCATCTGGTCGAGCGCGGCCTCGCCAATTACTGGGGCTACAACACCATTGGCTTTTTTGCCCCCGATCCGCGCTTTTTGCCGACTGGCGCGATCGCCGATTTCAAGACCATGGTCAAGCGCTTGCACGATGCCGGGATCGAGATATTCCTCGATGTCGTTTACAACCACACCGGGGAGGGCAATCAGCTCGGCCCGACCCTGTCGTTTCGCGGCATCGACAACGCCTCCTATTACCGGCTCGACGACGACCGCCGCTTTTACCGCGATTTCACCGGCACCGGCAACACCTTGAACACCGACCACCCGCGCGTGTTGCAGTTGGTCATGGATTCGCTGCGCTATTGGGCGTTGGAAATGCATATCGACGGGTTCCGCTTCGACCTGTGCACGACGATTGCCCGCGAGAACAATGATTATGGGCAAGGCAGCGCGTTCTTCGATGCGGTGCGGCAGGACCCGGCCATGGCCGGCGTGAAGCTTATTGCAGAGCCCTGGGACCTCGGCCCATACGGCTATCAGCTCGGGAATTTTCCGCCCGGCTGGGCCGAGTGGAATGCGCACTACCGCGATACCGTCAGGCGCTATTGGAAGGGCGACGAAGGCGTGGTCGCCGATCTGGCGTCGCGCATCGCCGGCTCCTCCGACATCTTCGGATCGCGCGGCCGCCGGGCCTGGGCCAGCATTAATTTCATCACGGCGCATGACGGGTTCACGTTGCAGGATCTGGTCAGCTACAACGACAAGCACAACGAGGCCAATGGCGAGGACAATCGCGACGGCAGCGACAACAATTTGAGCTGGAATTGCGGCGCCGAGGGGCCGTCGGACGAGCCCGAGATCGTCTCTCTGCGCGACCGGCAAAAGCGCAATCTGCTGGCGACGTTGCTGCTGTCATTGGGCGTGCCGATGCTGCTCGCCGGCGACGAGATCGGGCGCAGCCAAAACGGCAACAACAACGCCTATTGCCAAGACAACGAGATTTCGTGGATCGATTGGCAGAGCATCCGGCCCGAGGATCAGAATTTGCGGCGCTTTGTCGCTTTTCTCGTCCATTTGCGCCGTGCGCACCGGGTTTTCTCGCGCCCGCGCTTTTTGCGCGGCGAGGTTCTCTCCGAAGCTGGCGTCAAGGACATCACCTGGATCACCCCGGCCGGCAACGAAGCCAATACCGACGATTGGAACAATCCGGTGGCCCTGTCGCTGGCCTATGTGCTGAGCGGCGCCGCCGGCGAATTTTACACGCCAGGGGGCCAGCGCGACATCGACGAAAGCTTTCTCGTTATGATGAGCGCCTACCACGGCGACCTCGAATTTCGTTTTCCTGCGCTCGCCGCACCGATGTCGTGGGAGGTCTTGGTCGACACCGCGACACCGACCGGGCTCGTCGCCGACGGCAACCTTCGGGCCCCCGGGGAGGTTTACCTGCTGCGCGCCCGCAGCTTTGCGCTGTTTATCAATCGGGCGCCGCGCCTCGAACCACCATAAGCCGCCGCCGATGCGCTCAACCTGCCGCCACCACCAGATGCCGTTTGGCGCCGAGCCGACAGATGGCGGGACCCGCTTTCGGGTCTGGGCGCCGCGAGCGGCCGACGTGTCGCTGCTGCTCGAAGGCTCCGACCGGAGCATCGCCATGCGGCGCGAGCCGGGCGGCTGGTTCTCGCTGACCACGGCGGATGCGGCGGCAGGTGCGCGATATCGCTATCGGGTCGATGGCAAGCCGTTCCCCGATCCGGCGTCGCGCAGTCAGCCTCTCGGGGTGCATGGCCCGAGCGAAGTCGTCGAGCCCAGGTCATATCGCTGGACCGACCATGGCTGGCGCGGCCGGCCCTGGGAAGAGATCGTCCTTTACGAGCTGCATGTCGGGACGTTTTCCCAGACCGGCGATTTCGACGGCGTCGCCGGCCATCTCGATCATCTTTGCCGGCTCGGCGTCACCGCGGTCGAGCTGATGCCGATCGCCGAATTCCCCGGCCGGCGCAATTGGGGCTACGACGGCGTCGGCCTCTATGCTCCCGCCTCGCAATATGGCGGACCCGACGCGCTGAAGCGCCTGGTCGAGGCCTGCCATGCGCGCGGCCTCGCGATCCTTCTCGACGTCGTCTACAACCATTTCGGCCCCGAAGGTAATTATCTGCCGGCGATCGCGCCCGATTTTTTCACCGCGAGCCGGCAAACCCCGTGGGGCTCGGCACTCGATTTTGCCGGGCCGCAAAGCCGGCCGGTGCGCGATTTCTTTATTCACAACGCGCTCTATTGGTTCGAGGAGCTTCATTTCGACGGGCTGCGCTTCGATGCGGTGCACGCGATTTTCGACGAGACGGCCCCCGACATCATCGACGAGATCGGCGCAGCCGTGCGGCGGCAGATCACCGATCGGCCGATCCACCTCGTCCTCGAAAACGACCGCAACGAGGCCCGCCGCCTCGGCCGGCCCGAAGGCTACAGCGCGCAGTGGAACGACGATTTGCATCACGCGCTGCATGTTTTGATCACCGGCGAGACATTGGGCTTTTACCGCGACTATGCGGCCGACCCGGCGGCGGCATTGGGGCGGGCATTGGCCGAGGGGTTTGCTTATCAAGGCGAGCCGTCACCGTTCCGCGACGGCAGACCGCGCGGCGAGCCTTCCGCTGAATTGCCGGCGACAGCCTTTGTCGGGTTTCTGCAAAACCATGACCATGTCGGCAATCACCCGTTCGGCTCGCGGCTCGCGGCGCGGGCGGACGAGGCGGCCCTCCATGCCGCGCTCGCGATCGTGCTGCTGTCGCCGCAGATCCCGCTCTTGTTCATGGGCGAGGAATGGGGCAGCCGGCGCCCCTTTGCGTTCTTCTGCGATTTCGAGCCGGCTCTCGCCCAGGCGGTGCGTAAGGGCCGCCGCCGGGAATTTGCCCATTACCCCGAATTCCACGACGCGGCCGCGCGCGACCGCATCCCCGACCCGACCGCGGAATCGACCTTTGCGATGTCTCGGCTCGATTGGGCCGAGCCGGCGCAGCCCGACCACGCAGTTTGGCTCACGCGCTATCATGCGCTGATCGATATCCGGCGGCGTGAAATCGTGCCGCGGCTCGCGGGCCTGCCGCCTTTCGCCGGGCGCTCGCAGGTCACGGGGCCAAAGGCGGTGGTCGTCGAATGGCGGCTCGGCGACGGGTCCCGGCTCGTTCTCGCGGCGAATTTCTCGGCTGACAATATGCCGATTTCAGCCGAAACGCAGCGTGGCCGGATGCTCTACGCCTCGGCCGCACCTGGCTCGCCGCTCAGCATCGCCGTCTATCTGTTGGAGCGCGCTCCGAGATGAGCCCGCGCGCCCTCGTCCAGCTCGCCGAGCTCGTCGGCATCGAGCCGCAATGCACCGATGCGCTCGGCCAGACCCGCCAAGCCTCCGAAGAGACGCTGCTCGCGTTGATCGGCGCGTTTGGCTTGCGGCCCGGCGGTGTCCCGCCGGAGGCCGGGATCGGCAATGGCGACCGGGCACGGCCCTTTGGGCTGGGGCCCACCCATATCGTGCATGCCGAAGATCCGCATCCGGCATTGATGGTCCGGCTGCCGCCCGGCGCTCGCGACATCGCTTGGCGCGGCCGGCTTGAAAACGGCGAGGAGCGCAGCGGTGCCGCCGTCCCCGTACAAACCGCCGCGCAAGGGGTGTTTTCGTTGCCGCTGCCGGCGGAATTGCCGCTCGGCTATCATCGGCTGGCAATTTCCGCGGCCGGCATTGCGGCCGAGATCGGTCTGATCGTGGCGCCGCCGCGCTGCTATTTGCCGCCGCAGCTGGCACCGGGCGCGCGCAGCTGGGGCCTGACCTGCCAGCTTTACGGGCTGCGCAGCGCGCGCAATTGGGGGATCGGCGATCTGACCGATCTCGCCGAGCTCGCCCGTGCCGCCGGCGTGTGCGGCGCCGCCGCCCTCGGTCTCAACCCGCTGCACGCACGTTTTGCCGCCGAACCTTTGCACGTCAGCCCCTATTCGCCATCGAGCCGCACGCGCCTCGATTACCTGGCCATCGACCCGACCGCCGTTCCCGGCTTTGCCGAAGACGAAACGGTGCGCGCGCTGATGGCCGGCGAGTGGTTTGCCGCAACAAGAGGTGCGGCACGCGCTGCCGCGTTGGTCGATTACGGCGCCGTTGCCGCCTGCAAACGGCCGGTGCTGGAGGCGTTGTTTGCCCGCTTCCGCAAGGTCGATCTCGGCGCCGGCGGCGCGGCGCGCACCGAGCTGGGCCACTCGTTTCGGCAATTCCAGCAACGGGCCGGCCAGGCGCTTTCGGATTTCGCCGTGTTCGAAGCCTTGCACGAACATCACTGCCGCGCCGGGCTCGGATTCTCATGGCGACACTGGCCGTTGCCGATGCGCAACCCGCGCTCCGACGGGGTCGCCGAATTCGCCGCCACCCACCGCGACCGCGTCGAGCTCTTCGAGTTTTTGCAATGGGAGGCCGATCGGCAGCTCGCGACGGCGGCGGCGGCGGGGCGCGCCGGCGGGTTGACGATCGGGCTCTATCGCGATCTCGCTGTCGGCGCCGACCCGAGCGGCGCCGAAGCTTGGGCCGATCAGGAGCTGGTGGTGCCCAGCGCCTCGATCGGGGCGCCGCCCGATGCGCTGAGCCGCGCCGGGCAGGATTGGGGGTTGGCGCCGGTCAACCCGCTGATCTTGCGGCATCAGGGTTTTGCGCCGTTTATCGCCTGCTTGCGCGCCAACATGCGCCACGCCGGCATCCTGCGGATCGACCACGTCATGTCGCTGAGCCGGCTCTATTGGATACCGAATGGCATGAAGGCGACCGAAGGCTGCTACGTGAGCTACCCGTTCGACGATTTGCTGCGCCTCGTCGCCCTCGAGAGCACCCGCCATTCTTGCGCTGTCATCGGCGAGGATCTCGGCACCGTCCCGCCGGGCTTTCGCGAAACCATGCACGCCGCCCAGATGCTCTCGTATCGGGTCATGGCCTTTGAGCGGCATGCCGATGGCACGTTTACGCGGCCACCCGAATACCCGGCGCTCGCCGCCGCTTCGGCCGCCACCCACGACCTCGCGACCCTCGAAGGGTTCTGGCTCGGCCGCGACATCGCCTGGCGCCGGCGCCTCGCTCTCTACCCCGGCCCGGCGGCCGAAAAGGCCGATATCGACGGGCGCCGCCGCGACCGCCGGCTGCTGCTCAAAGCGCTGATCGGTGAAGGGCTGCTGGCTGGCGACTGCATCGATCGTTTCTTGCCCGAGATCGCCGCGCCGCAATACTCCGCCGAACTCGGCGATGCGATCTTGCGCTACCTCGCCGGATCGCGCGCCCGGCTGATGCTGCTGCAGCTCGAAGACCTGGTCGGCGAGAGCGAGCAGGCGAACTTGCCCGGCACGACCGACGGCCACCCGAATTGGCGCCGGCGCCTCGGCCGCACCCTCGACGAGATCGCCGGCAGCGCCGCGCTCAGCCGTACGGCGCAATTGATCGAGGAGGCGCGCCGGCGCTCGGCCCGGCGATGAGCGCCCGCGCCGCCGCCAGCGGCATCCGTGCCACCTACCGCCTGCAATTTCATCGCGGCTTTAGCTTTCGCGACGCCACGCACCTCGTCCCCTACCTCGCCGCGCTCGGCGTCAGCCATATCTATGCCTCACCGCTGACCAAAGCACGGCCCGGCTCGACCCACGGCTATGACATCATCGACTACGACCGGCTCAATCCCGAGATCGGCGGCGAGGCGGATTTCCGCACGCTCACCAGCGCCCTGCACGCCCACGGCATGGGGCTGGTCCTCGATTTCGTGCCCAACCATATGGGGATCGGCGCCGACAACGCCTGGTGGCTCGATGTCCTGGCCTGGGGCCAGGACTTACCCTTTGCCCGGTATTTCGACATCAATTGGCACAGGCTGCGCCCCGATCTCGAAGGCCGGGTGCTGCTCCCGGTATTGGGCGACCAATACGGCGCGATCCTGGAACGCGGCGAAATCAAGCTCTCTTTCGACACCGAAACAGGAGGATTTGGCGCCCACTATTTCGACCACCGTTTTCCGATCTCGCCGCGGACCTGCGCGCCGGTCCTCGCCTCGGGCGGCGGGGCGCTCGCCGGTTTTGCGAGTGAATTTGCCGGCCTCGGCAAGCTTCCGGCGCAGGCGGCTCGGGATCGGGCCGCCGCTCTTCAGCAGGCACTCGTGCATCGGGCCCACGAACCTGCGGTCGCCGATGCGATCGCGGCCGCCTTGCATCGCTTCACCGGACAGCCCGGCGACCCCGACAGCTTTCTTCCGCTGCACAATTTGCTCGAAGCCCAGGCGTACCGGATCGCGCATTGGCGGGTTGCCGCGGAGGAAATCAATTACCGCCGTTTCTTCAACATAAACGACCTCGCCGGGCTGCGCATGGAAGAGCCCGAGCTGTTCGAGAAGGCCCACCGCCTGCTCTTCGCCTTGATCGAGCGCGGCGATGTTCAGGGGGTCCGTATCGACCATGTCGACGGGCTGTTCGACCCGAACGGCTATTGCGAGCGTCTGCAGCAGCATTCCGACGTGCCGCTTTACGTGCTGGTCGAGAAGATCCTGGCACCTTACGAAGCATTGCCCGATTGGCCGGTCGCCGGCACCACCGGCTATGATTTCACCAACCAGGTGCTGGCGATCTTTGTCGATCCCGCGGGCGAGACCGCGCTCGACCGTATCTATCGGCGTTTTTCCGGCCGCCGGCAGAACTACGACGAAATCCTTTACGCCAGCAAAATTCGGATCATGCGGGTCAACCTCGCGAGCGAGATGAACGTGCTCGCCCGCGAATTCCACGAATTGTCGATGCGCGATCGCCGCACCCGCGATTTCACCCTGAACGGCATGCTCGCCGCGCTCGAAGAAACCGTCGCCGCGTTCCCGGTCTACCGCACCTATATCGCCGCCACCGGGGCCGGCGCCGACGACCGCCGTTATATCGATTGGGCATTGGCGCAGGCAAAAAAACGTTGGCGGGGCGCCGATGTCAGCATCTTCGATTTTGTCTGCGGCGTGCTGACAGGGGGCCCAGGGGAGCAGCCGGACAAGGCAGCGTTGCATACCGCGATGCACTTCCAGCAGGTGACGGGCCCCATTATGGCCAAGGCCGCCGAGGACACCGCCTTTTATCGCTATCCCCGTCTCCTGGCGCTGAACGAGGTCGGCGGCGACCCGCGGCGCTTTGGCATGTCGGTCGCGGCCTTTCATCGGCTGACCCGCGATCGCGCCCGGTATTGGCCGCGGGCGATGGTAACCACCGCTACCCACGATACCAAGCGCGGCGAAGACGCCAGGGCACGCCTGGCGCTCTTGTCGGAAATGCCGCGCGAATGGGGCCTCAGGATCAGCCGCTGGCTGCGGCTCAACCGCTCGCGCCATTCCGAAATCGACGGCGAGGCGGTGCCCGACCGCAACGTCGAGTACCTGTTTTATCAGGCGCTGCTCGGTGCCTGGCCGCCATCATTGGCGCCAGACGACCCGGACGGCATGGCGGCTCTCGCCGCGCGGCTCGAAGCCTACATGGTCAAGGCCGTGCGCGAAGCCAAGGAGCAAACCAGCTGGGGCAACCCCGACCCGGATTACGAGGCGGCGGTCCGGCGGTTTGTTTCCGGCGCGCTCGACGCCTCGCGGCCGAACCCGTTTATCGCCGAGTTCCACGGTTTTGTCGCATCGCTGGCACGCGCGGCCGCCGTCACCGCGCTCGCCCAGCTGGTCTTAAAGCTGACGGTGCCCGGGGTACCCGACATCTACCAGGGCGGCGAATTATGGGACTTCAACCTGGTCGATCCCGACAACCGCCGGCCGGTCGATTGGGCCGCCCGGCACGAATTGCTGCGGTCGATCGCCAAAGCCCACCCCGCCGATCTCGCGGGAAGCCGGCCGGACGGCCGCGAAAAGCTGTTCGTGACCCAGCGGCTTCTTGTCCTGCGCCGCAGCTTCCCCGGGCTTTTCGCGGCCGGCGACTACCAGCCGCTGGAGACTTCAGGCGAACGCAGCGGCCATCTTTGCGCCTTCGCTCGCAGCCATGAGCGCGAGCGGATCGTTGTTGCCGTCCCCCGTCTCGTGCACCAGCTCTGCGGCGATTGGGGTGAGGCCGAGATCGTCATGCCCGCGCCGGCGGTTTGGGAGGATGTGTTCACCCGTCGCCGGTTCGCCGGGCGGGAGAGGCTGCGCGCTGCCGAGCTTTTTGCTGAATTCCCGGTTTCCGCGTTGATTGCCCGCGACGCCTGATCGGCCTGTCCAATACGCCGGCAAAACTGGTATACTCCGGCCCGCCACGAGCTTGGGTATGAGCCGCGGGATCCCGGGTTACCCTGGCGGCCGGCCCAGGGGTCGGTAGGGGAGGCGGGGCCCATGCCTCCCCCGCCTGCTCCCCTGCTCATGCTCGGCGCAGCCTGGACATAAAGCCTTGGATACGTTGATCCGGCGGCAACCGCGCACGGATTTCGCTCGACGTTCAGCGATTGGTGCGCGGAGCAAACGGGCTTCCCGGCCGAGGTCCGGGAAATGGCATTGGCGCATACCGTCGGCGACAAGGTCGAGGCGGCCTATCGCCGTGACGACTTGTTCGCCAATTGGCGCCAGCTCGCCGATGCCTGGGCAAAATTCTGCGCAGGTGCGAGTGGCGCCGCCGGCAAGGTGGTCCCGATCCGCCGCGCGGCGGGAGAATGATCATACCGATTGACATATGATGCGCCGCATCACATGTGGTCCCGGTGATCCGGTCGTTCCGATGCAAGAGGACCGAGGCGCTGTACCGGGGCGAGGTGGTCGCCGAATTCCAGGCTATCCGGGCGGCGGCGATGCGCAAGCTCGATATTGCTCGCGGCGGCTGATGGACCTGCGGGCGCCGCCGGGCAATCGGCTTGAAGCCCTGCAAGGCAACCGTCGCGGCCAGCACAGTATCAGGATCAATGATCAATGGCGGATTTGCTTTCTCTGGCGCGACGGCGCCGAGCTGATCGAGATCATCGATTACCATTGAGGGCTTCGACATGACGCGCATTCACACTCATCCGGGCGAAGTGCTGCGCGAGGAATTCATGAGGCCGTTGGGGCTTTCGGCTAATGCGCTGGCATTGGCGCTGCGGGTCCCGGCGACCCGCATCGGCGACATTCTGCGAACCGAGAAGCCCCGCGCCGTCAGCGCCGACACGGCGATCCGTCTCGCACGCTATTTCGGCACCACACCGGAATTCTGGCTCAATCTGCAAGCCGCCTACGATTTGTCGATCGCGCTCGCCGAGCATGGCCAAGCGATCGAGCGCGACGTGCATCCGCACGCCCAGGCCGCGGCATAGGTGTGTTACCTCATGCTAAGGAGCGCCCCTTCGAGACGCCGCCCGCGGCGGCGCCGCAGGACAAGGGGTGCGTCTCGAAGCGCGATCTACGTCACTTGCGGCTTTATCTCGCGGGCAAACCGCTCCATCGAATTGAGAAGCTGGGCGAGGTCGCGGTTGCCGTGGAAATTTATATGGAAGGCCTCGAGGCCGGCAGCTTCGCGGTAGCGCGAGATTTGGGCGACAATTTCGGCAGAGCTGGTCTTGCCGAGCTCGACCCGAAAGCTCATCCGGGTTTCCGGGGGCTTTGGGCGGCCGATCCCGTCGCTCGCGGCCTTCAGCGCCGCTACCCGCTCGGCCAGGTCGGCGGCCGGCATCGGCGTCGGCTGCCACACCGCGGCAAAGCGGGCGGCTCGGTTAAGCGCGGCGTCGCTCGCCCCACCGCTCCAGAATGGCGGATGCGGCTGCTGCACGGGCTTGGGGCTGACATGCATGTCGGCGAACGCGACAAACCTGCCGGCAAACGAGACCGGGTCCGGGCCCCAGCACGCCTGCCACACCCGCACATATTCGTTGGTGCGCGCGCCGCGCTCGTTAAACGGCACGCCGAGGGCGGCAAACTCCGCTTCGTTCCAGCCGACGCCGATCCCGGCGATCAACCGCCCGCCGGACATCCGGTCGATTGTCGCCAGCATCTTGGCGGTGGCGACCGGGTGGCGATAAGGCACGATCAGCACCGATACGCCGAAACGGATTACCGTCGTGTTGGCAGCGATATAGGGAAGGACGACGAGCGGATCGTAGCAATTGGTCCACGGCGCCGAGCGCGGCGAGCCGTCGACGATGATGTGGTCGTTGGCGAAGATCGCGTCGAACCCCAATTCCTCGGCCTTTTTCGCCGCAGCGACAATCGCTTCGGGCGAGGCCTCGAACCCGAGATAGTCGGTGTTCGGGCAGCGGCATGAAAACCGGACGGCCATGATCCCTCCCGCGACGACTGCGCGGGATTAGCCGGATTTCACGGTCCCGTCCATCAAACCGATCGACAAGAGCCCTTCCAATCGCTATCTCTGTTGAAATATAGCGCAGCGACGATGGCGCACATTCCGATCGAAGGCGTCGATGCCTAGCTCATGGAAATCTCGCTTCCGCGTCGTCGGAGAGGCCGACGGTAAAATGCGCGATGCATCACCGTTGCAAACCACACCTTCCATCTCGTGCTGTGAGGACAACCGCATGTATTCGGACGTATTGCTGTTTATCGACGGGCAATGGACAAAGGCCGCGGGTGGCCGCTCGATCCCGGTGGTCAACCCGGCGACCGGCGAGCCGATCGGCACCGTCGCCCATGCCGACAAGAGCGATCTCGACCACGCGCTCGACGCCGCCGACAAGGGGTTTCGCGCCTGGCGCAAGGTGTCGGCCTTCGAGCGCTCCAAAGTTATGCGCAAGGCCGCGAACCTGTTGCGCGAGCGGGCCGATGCGATCGCACCGCTCCTGACCCTCGAGCAAGGCAAGCCGCTGCCCGAAGCCAAGGGCGAGACATTGGCCGGCGCCGATGTCATCGACTGGTTCGCGGAGGAGGCGCGGCGCGCCTATGGCCGGGTCATTCCGGCGCGGGCCGAGGGCGTCTACCAGCTCGTCGTCAAGGAGCCGGTCGGGCCGGTCGCAGCGTTCACGCCGTGGAACTTCCCGATCAACCAAGTGGTGCGGAAATTGTCCTGCGCGCTCGCGGCGGGCTGCTCGATCATCGTCAAGGCGCCGGAGGAGACCCCGGCCTCGCCGGCCGAGCTGATCCGCTGCTTCGCCGACGCCGGCGTGCCGGCCGGGGTGGTCAACCTGGTCTACGGCGTCCCGGCGGAGATCTCCGAATATCTGATCCCGCACCCGATCATTCGGAAAGTGTCGTTCACCGGCTCGACCGCGGTCGGCAAGCAGCTGGCCGCGCTCGCCGGCGCGCACATGAAGCGGGTGACGATGGAGCTGGGCGGCCATGCGCCGTCGATCGTCTTCGACGACGCCGATGTCGACCTCGCCGCCAAGCTGCTCTCGGTCAACAAGCTGCGCAACGCCGGCCAAGTCTGCGTCTCGCCGACCCGGCTCCTGGTGCAGGAGGGCGTCTACAACGATTTCGTCGGCAAGTTCACCGCGGGCGTCAAGGCGGCGCGGGTCGGCGACGGCATGGACCGCGCGACCCAGATGGGGCCGATGGCCAACGAGCGCCGCATCGCCGCGATGGAAGCCTTTATCGGCGACGCGGTGCACAAGGGCGCGAAACTCAACGCCGGCGGCAGCCGCATCGGCAACAAGGGCAATTTCTTCGAGCCGACGGTCTTGACCGACGTCCCGATGGAATCGCGGATCATGAACGAGGAGCCGTTTGGCCCGGTCGCCGTGATCGCGCCGTTCAAAAGCTTTGACGATGTCGTGGCCGAAGCCAACCGCCTGCCCTATGGCCTCGCCGCCTATGCCTATACCCGTTCGGCCAAGACCGCGCAGGCGATCGCCGCCGCTGTCGAGACCGGGATGATCTCGATCAACCATCACGGGCTAGCACTCCCCGAGGTGCCGTTTGGCGGGGTCAAGGATTCGGGCTATGGCTCGGAAGGCGGGTCGGAGGCGATCGAAGCCTATCTGAACACCAAATTCGTCAGCCAAGCCGGGCTCTGACCGGCGAGGGTGCAGGGCCGGCCCGCTTCGGTCCTGCGCCCGCATCTGCCGCTTGCACAATCGCCCGCGGCTGGTGTTATATCCAATAGGATATTACGATCGCTTTCCAGGCAGCAAGCATGACCCGGATCGCCGCCGAGCTCACCCTGAACGGCCCGCCACCTATCTTGTTCGAGCCGGCATCGCCGCCGCGTTTGGGCGAGCGCGAATTGACCTTGCAGGTGCGGCAAATCCTGGCGCCGCAATCGCAGGGCCGGCGAAAGATCTGGGATTTCGACACCAACCTGCATTGCTCGATCATCGGCACCTGCCTGACCAACGCCGAGCTGCGCCAGGTCTTCGCCAAGCTCGGCCGCAAGGAGATCGCCAGCGCCAGCGAGCACGATCTGCATGCGAGCGGCGTCGTGCTCGCCGGCAAGCACAATGACGGCGCCAAGCTGCTGCACAAGGCGCTCGACCGGCGCCACCGCGTCGCCATCAACCAGCTCGCCCGCGCCAAGAGCGCGGCCGAGGTCGCCGCCTTGTGGCGGGAGGCGGTGCAGCGCGGCGAGATCCCGGGTGCCTATTGGGCGGCGCTGACCCACCCCGCAACAAATGACGCCTTGGTGCGCGAGATCTTCGCCGAGGTGCACATGCTGTCGCACCTCGTCGGCGCCGCCAACCGCGCCGATATCCGCCGCCTGTGCCAACTCGAGGTCGAGAACGCCGGCCTCCAGGCCAAGGTGCAGCGCCAGCAGCAGCAGCTGCACGACGCGATCGTCGCTCGCGACCGGACGATCGGCGAGCTCAGCCAGGCGCTGGAGGACAGGATCGCGCCGCGCTCCGCACCATCCGACGATCCGCCGGCCCGGCCCGACGCGGCATGGACGATGCTGGCGGCCGATTTGAAAGACCGGCTCGACCGCTCCGAGGGCCGCTGCGAACGATTAAAGAACCAGCTTGCGGAAGCCCGCTCGGTTTTGCTTGCCGAACGCGACGCCCGATCCGCCGCCGAAGAACGGGAGGCCGAGCTCCGTCGCGAGATCGAGGCGATCGATGCAGGCTTTCCGAACGCGGGCGCGGCCGAGGATATCGGCACGCCCTTGAATCTCACGCTGCTTTATGTCGGCGGCCGGCCGGCCCAAATCGGCCATTTGCGCGCGTTGGCCGAGCGTTTTGGCGCCGTCTTTCTGCACCACGACGGCGGTGTCGAGGAACGCGGCGGGCTATTGCCGGGTCTCGTCAGCCGGGTCGACGCCGTGCTGTTCCCAGTCGATTGCATCAGCCATGCGGCAATGTCGCTCGTCAAGCGCTTGTGCCACCAGTCGGGCAAGCCGCTGGTGCCGCTGCGCAGCGCCGGTCCGGCACCGTTTTGCGCGGCGCTGAAAAATCCAGCGCTTTGCCGGCCGCATGGCTGAGCCGCGAATGCTCTTCCGCCGTTTCGCCGCCGCCGCGTTCTCTATTGCCGCAATAGCCGCCGCAATGGCCGCCGCTGCCGATGCGCAGCCGCTGCACGTGCTCGCCGCCGGCAGCCTGCGCGAAGTCTTGGGCGAGATCGGCAAGCAATACCATGCCGCCGCCGGGACCGAGATCGTCGCCGGCTTTGGCCCGTCCGGTCTGTTGCGGCAGCGCATCGAAAAAGGCGAGCACGCCGATCTCTTGGCGTCGGCCGATATGGGCAATCCGCTCGCATTGCTGGCCGAGGGCCGCGCGACACGGGTCGTGATGTTCACCCGCAATGCGCTCTGCGGGTTCGCGACGCCGGCCGTGGGGCTGACGACAGCAAACTTTGTCGACCGGCTGCTCGATCCCGCGACCAAGCTCGGCACCTCGACGCCAAAGGCCGACCCGGGTGGCGATTACACCTGGGCGATGTTCCGCCGCATCGATGCGGAAAAGCCCGGCAGCTACGCCGTCCTCGACAAAAAGGCGCAGCAAATCGTCGGCGGCCCGGCCGGCAATGCGCCGGCCCACACTGCACCGACCGGCGGCAAGGACCCAGTCGCCGCCGCATTCGCCGCCGGGCATATCGATCTGTTTATCGGCTATTGCAGCGGCACCAAGCGGCTCCAGTCGCAGATGCCGGCCTTGCAGGCCGCAGCCGCGCCGCCGGCAATGGCGGGCGGTCCCGAATACGGCTTGGCCGTGCTCAAGGGCGCCGACCTCCATGCCGCGGACCTGGCGCTTTTTATGCTGTCGCCCGAGGGCCAGCAGATTTTTGCCCGATACGGCTTTGCGCCGGTCGGGCTGCCGGCGCCCGCGCGCTGAGCCGCGCCGGCCGCAATCGTTCGAGGTTTAAGCATGGATGGTGACGTCAACATCGACGCGCTCGCCTTTAGCAAATTTGCTGTCGGCCAGCCGGTCCCACGCAACGAAGACCCGACCTTGCTGCGCGGCCGAGGGCGCTATTCCGACGATCTCAGCCTGCCCGGCCAGGCCTATGCGGTGATCCTTCGCAGCCGCCATGCGCACGGCGTGATCAACGCGATCGACACCGAAGCGGCGCTGGCGATGCCGGGCGTGCTCGGCATCTATACCGGGCCCGACCTGACCGCCGCCGGGATCAAGCCGATGCCGGCGGGCCAGGCGATCCCGACCGCCGACGGCAGCCCGATGCACCGCCCCTCCTGTCCGGTCTTGGCCAGCGACAAGGTGCGCTATGTCGGCGACCCGATGGCGATCGTCGTCGCCGAAACCGCGGCCGAGGCCAAGGACGCCGCCGAGGCGGTGCTGCTCGAGATCGAGCCGCTGCCCGCGGTGACCTGCGCCAGCGAGGCGGCAGCACCCGGCGCGCCGCAATTGCACGCCGGGGTGCCGGACAATGTCGCCGCCGAATTTCATTATGGCGACGCCAAAAAAGTTGCCGCCGCCTTTGCCGCCGCCGCCCATGTGACCCGGATCGAGATCCCGAGCAACCGCATCGTCGTCTGCCCGATGGAGCCGCGCTCGGCGATCGCCGAACACGACGCCGACAGCGGTCGCTGGACCTTGCGCGTCGGCTGCCAGGGTGTGTTCGGGCTGAAGAACGGGCTCGCCAATGTGCTCGGTGTCGAGCGCGACAAGGTGCGGGTCTTGACCGGCAATGTCGGCGGCTCGTTCGGCATGAAATCGGCGGTCTATCCCGAGTATCTGGCGCTGCTCCATGCGGCGAGGACGCTCGGCCGGCCGGTCAAATGGACCGACGAGCGCTCGGAAAGCTTTGTCTCCGACAGCCACGGCCGCGACCACGAGATGACCGCCGAGCTGGCGCTCGACGCGCACGGCAGCTTCCTCGCCGTCAGGGTCAGCGGCTACGGCAATCTCGGCGCCTATGTCGGCCGCGGCACGCCGGTCCCGCCGACCGCCAACGCGGTCAAGAACACGATCGGCGTTTACAAGACGCCGCTGCTCGAGGTCGCGACCCGGATCGTCGTGACCAACACGCCGCCCGTGGGCGCCTATCGCGGCGCCGGTCGCCCGGAGGGGAATTACTACATGGAGCGGCTGGTCGACACCGCCGCCGCCGAGATGGGGATCGACAAGATCGAATTGCGCCGCAAGAACCACATCCCCGAAGGTGCGATGCCGCACAAGGCGCCGAACGGCACGACCTATGACAGCGGCGAGTTTACCGCCGTGCTCGAGGAGGCGCTGCTCCGTGCCGATTGGGACGGGTTTGCCGCGCGCCAGGCGGAAAGCCGCAAGCGCGGGCTGTTGCGCGGGCGCGGCATCGGCGACTATCTCGAAGTCACCGGCCCGCCGGCCAACGAGATGGGCGGGATTCGCTTTGAGGCCGACGGTGCGGTCACGATCATCACCGGCACGCTCGATTACGGCCAGGGCCATTGGACGCCGTTTGCGCAGATCCTGCACCAGCGGCTCGGCATCCCGTTCGACCGCATCCGCCTGCTGCAGGGCGACAGCGACGAATTGATCGCCGGCGGCGGCACCGGCGGCTCGAAATCCTTGATGGCGAGCGGCACCGCGATCTTAGAGGCGGCCGAAAAGGTCATCGAGAAAGGCCGCGCGATCGCCGCTCATGCGCTCGAAGCCGCCGCTGCGGACATCGAGTTTGTAGACGGGCGGTTTGTCATATCCGGCACCGACCGGTCGATCGACATCATCGAATTGGCGCGCCAGGTCCGCACCGGATTGGCGCTGCCGCCCGAGCTGCCCGACTCGCTCGACGTGCAGCACGTCATGGAAAGCACACCGTCGGCCTTTCCCAACGGCGTTCACATCGCCGAGGTCGAGATCGATCCCGAAACCGGCGTCGTCTCGGTCGTCAAATATTCGATGGTCAACGATTTCGGCGTGATCGTGAACCCGCTCTTGGTGGCGGGCCAGGCGCATGGCGGCGTCGTCCAGGGTATCGGCCAGGCGTTGATGGAGCGCACGGTGTTCGACGAGGACGGCCAGCTCCTGACCGGCTCGTTTACCGATTACGCGCTGCCGCGCGCTTCCGACGCGGTCATGTTCGCAATCGCCAGCCATCCGGTGCCGGCCAAGACCAACCCGCTCGGCGTCAAAGGCTGCGGCGAGGCCGGCTGCGCCGGGTCGTTGCCGGCGGTGATGAACGCGGTCGTCGATGCGTTGTCCCAATACGGCATCCGCCACATCGACATGCCGGCCACCCCCTACCGCGTCTGGCAAGCCATCCAAACCGCCCGCCAAACGCGAGGATGAGGACGTTCGGCAAAACACGACCAATGGGGAGAGCCGCTTCCGCAAGCCAGAGCAAATGGCTGATGCCGATCGAACCTTGCTGTTCCGAGGCGACGACTGGAAGGTGCGGAATTGGCGCGATCGAGCCATCACACGGCTGCGAACCCGAGCGCGTGCCGTTGCCCCTCGCCCGTCGTTCATTCCGCGCTTTGCAGAGCCATTCGGCCGCGGTTCGCGTCCTAATCGCGCGGTGGTAGGTTATCGGCTAAACGAGCGAGGTTGCTCGATGCCGCGAGGTCATCATGGTCCAGGTCCACGCGGACCTACCGAATACAAGGGTGTGGCGCGATGTTCCGCGCTCGATGGCGAGCTCCCCTCGGATCGTCCGGCATCAAGCTTCAACCAACCCCGAAACGACGCCAGGAGCAACGAAACGTGGAACCTGAGGCTTGACAAACCAACGCCCCATCCAAGCCTGCCCCCGGCGGAAGCGGGGGTACGCGGCGAGTGGAGCCTGGTGACCGTGGCTTGGAATTTGAAGCGGATCTTCGCCCTCAGTGCTCGCCAACCATAGCGTGTCTGCGGACGTCCCGCACCCTCTACCGCCCGACCCGATCAATTCCACCGACCGACCGGTGCTACAGAAAAGCCGCATCCCGTCCTGCGGTCTTCATAAACTCCAGTCCGACAGGCTGCTAGGCCACCCGACCGGGCGCCGGCTCAGACGTTGGCGAGCCGGTCGCCGCCTGGGGTGCCGACGATGGCCAAGACCTCGCGCCGCGTCGTCGGGTCGTCGCGGAAGACGCCGAGCATCCGGCTCGTCACCATGATCACGCCGGGCTTGTGGGTGCCGCGCGTGGTCATGCATTGATGCGCCGCCTCGATGACCACGGCCACCCCCTTGGGCTGCAGCACCTCGTCCAAAGTGTTGGCGATTTGCGAGGTCATCTTTTCCTGGATTTGCAGCCGCTTGGCAAAGACATCGACGAGCCGGGCCAATTTTGAGATGCCGACGACGCGCTTCTTCGGCAGATAGGCGACATGGACCTTGCCGATGATCGGGGCGATGTGGTGCTCGCAATGCGATTCGAAGCGGATGTCCTTCAACACGACGATTTCGTCGTAGCCGTCGGTCTCCTCGAAGGTGCGCTGCAGCAGCGCCACCGGGTCCTCATCATAGCCGCTGAAGAATTCGCGATAGGCGCGCACCACCCGGTCGGGAGTGCCGACGAGCCCCTCGCGGGTCGGATCGTCGCCGGCCCAGCGAATCAGCGTGCGCACCGCCTCCTCGGCTTCGGCGCGGCTGGGACGCGGCTGGTCGGCGGGCTTGCGGGAACGGGAGGCGGGCACCGCCAAAGGTGGGACGAGGGAGGGCGACATCGTTCTTCTCTGTTGTGATTTGGGAAAAGCGGGCGGTGCTCGACCCGCCGGCGGGTCAATTGAGGCGCACCGGCTGATGCGGGCTGTCGAGCGAAAAGGCGGGGATGCGCACCGAAAAGCTCTCGCCGCCGCGCGTCTCCATCTCGTAGCTGCCGACCATGATGCCGGACGGCGTCGGCAACGGCGTGCCGCTGGTATATTCGAAGCTCTCGCCCGGCCCCAGCACCGGCTGCTCGCCGACCACGCCGGGCCCCCGCACCTCCTGCATCCGACCGTGGCCATCGGTGATCTTCCAGTGCCGCCGGCGCAGCTGGACGGTTTCCGTGCCTTGGTTCTCGATGCGCACGTGATAGGCCCAGACATAATGGTCTTCGGCCGGCGAGGATTGGTCGTCGAGATAGGTGGGCTTGACCGTGACGTTGATCGACCGGGTGGTTTCCGAATACATCGGGGCGTGCCCCTCCTTTCCAAGCGGCTCGGTCAATGTCGGTTCGGCGGGAAGAGCCGTCAAGCCCGCGGCGTGGGCGCGAGCAGCGCGAGCACCCGCTCATCGACCTCGCGCCCGCCGCCCGGCGCGATCGGCTGGATGCAGACATGGTCGGCGCCGGCCGCCCAATGCCGCTCGATGCGGGTGCGGATCGCCTTCTCGTCGCCCCAGGCGACGATCGCGTCGAGAAACCGGTCGGAGCCGCCGCCGGCGAGGTCGGCCTCGGCAAAGCCTTGGCGGCGCCAGCCATTGACGTAATTTTCGAGCTGCAAATAGCGCGACAAGGCCTGACGCGCGGCGGCGCGCGCCTTCGCCGGGTCGGTTTCGAGGAGCACCCACACCTCCGGGCAGAGGAGCTTGCCCGACCCGAGCATCCTGCGCGCCTCGGCGCTGTGCTCCGGGGTCGTGTTGTAGGGGTGCGCGCCATCCGCCAGCTCGGCCGACAGCGCCATCATCCGCGGGCCAAGCGCGGCAAGGATCGTCAGCGGCTGTTCCGCCGGCTCGGGCGCCTGATAGGTCGCCGCGCCCATGCCTTCGAGATAGCGGCGCATCGTCGCCACCGGCTTGCCGTAGGTGTGGCCGCGCAGCCCCTCGACCGCGGGCCGGTGCGACACCCCGATCCCGAGCAGAAACCTGCCGCCCGATTGCTCGGCCAGCGCCCGCTGGCCCTGCGCCATCGCCATCGGGTCGCGGGCGTAGATGTTGGCGATTCCAGTCGCGATCACGAGCTTTTGCGTGTTGGCGAGCAGCCACGACGAATGCACCAGCGCATTGCGCCCGCGGCTTTCCGGCAGCCACAGCGCGCCATAGCCCCAGGCTTCGACCCGCTTGGCAAACGCCGCTCCCGCCGCGGCGCTCATAACATCCATCGGCACCCAAACCCCGAGCTTTCCGATTTCCATACCCGCCGCTCCTTTCGCACTTGCCGCCTCGTTGCTGCGGGATTGTAATCCAATCCTCGTTGGACCGGCGTCGTTTCCCGCCGCTTTCTCGGCGAAAGCCGGGACCCATCCCCCTGCATCCGGATCGCTTGCCGGTCTGGGTCGGTCGGCCGATCAACAAGTGAGGGCTGAGCTTGTGGAGGCCCTGGGCCCCGGCCTTCGCCGGGAAAGCGGAATGGAGGGCGCGTGGCCTTTTGAGCGAGTTGCGCGCCGACCCGCCCGCGGTCAAAGCGCGAGCGGCGGCAGGTCGACCCAGCGCCGTTCGCGGCTGCTTTGATAGCAGGCTGCGGCGAGCTGGACGCTTTTGGCGCCTTCGAGCAATGGCGACGGGAATGCGGCATCCTCGGCGACATGGCGCAAAAACAGTTCCCAGCCGGCGCGGTAGCCGTTCGTCACCGGCGCGAGGTCCGGCATCTCTTGCCACTGCGCATCGAACACCATCGGCTGCGGCCGCTCGGCGTCGAAAAACGGCCGCGGCGTCGCTGCCAAGGGCTGGATAAAGCAGCGGTGCAGGCCGCACACCGCCGAGCCCAGGGTGCCGTCCACCTGGATCTGCAGCAGGTCGTCGCGCTTGACCCGGCTCGCCCAGGACGACGCGACCTGCGCCAAGACGCCGCCCTCCAGCTCGAAGACGGCAAAAGCCGTGTCCTCGACATCGACATCGTATCGCCGGCCGCTTTCGTCGCGTCGAACCGGCACCGCGGTCGTCGAACGGCAGGAGACCGAGCGGATCTCGCCCAAGAGCCGGTCGAAAATATAGCGCCAATGCGCGAACATATCGAGGACGAGGCCGCCGCCGGTTGCCTTGCGATAGTTCCAGCTCGGCCGCTGCGCCGGATAGAGCTCGCCGTCGAACACCCACCAGCCGAAATCGAGCCGCACCGACAAGACCCGGCCGAAAAAGCCGCCTTCGTAGAGCTTTTGCAATTTGCGCAGGCCGGGCAGAAACAATTTGTCCTGAACCACACCGCCCTTCAGCCCGGCGCGGTCGGCGGCGCGCGCCAGATCGAGCGCCCGATCGAGGCTCTCGGCGACCGGCTTTTCGAGATAGACGTGCTTGCCGGCGGCAATCGCCGCCAGGGCGCGCTCGACCCGCCCGCCGGTGGCGTTGGCGTCGAAATAGATCGCGATATTGCGATCGGAGAGGCACTGCGCCGGCTCGGTGCGCCATTCGAGCCCGCCATTCGCCGCCGCCAGCGCCGCGAGCTTCTCCGGGTTGCGGCCAAGCAGCACCGGCTCGGGCACCAGGCGCTCGCCATTGCCGAGCGCGACCCCGCCTTCGCCGCGGATCGCCATCAGCGCGCGCAAATGCTGGGTGCTGCCGAGCCGCCCGGTCGCGCCGTCGAGAACAATGCCGATCGGTCGTATCGCCACGATGACCTCCGCCCGATGTTAAGAGCCGCAGCTCATTCGTTCTTCGATGGCCTCTTCGGGGGCTAAATCCAAGTGTAGAGCGGGTTGAGCCCCCCCGACAAAATCCACCCAACTCATCGAATGATGGGGCTTCACTTATGTTCAACCCTGTCCGGCTTCCTCGCCGTCGCCTGCTCCAGCACCTCGCGGACAAACCGGTTGTAGGGGACGCCGCGCGCCTGGCTGTGGCCTTCACGGCGTCGAGCAGCGGCACGGGCAGGCGCATGTTGAGCCGCGCCGCCTTCGCCTGGAATTCGAACTTCACCGGCGTGAACTGCGAAAAATCCAAATCGGACAAATCCTGCTCGAGAAAGCCCTCGGCCTCCTCGTCAGTGGTCATTCTCGGAACCTTGCGCTTCATAGCTTCTGGCCTCTCTCTCGTGCCGGTCGCCCCGTCGAGAACAATGCCGGTCGATCGTATCGCCACGATGACCTCCGCCCGACCTTAATGAATTTGCAACAAGTAACGTTCTCTTTATTACCTGAACCGGCGCGCCGTCATTGACAAGTATAGGGTCGCGGCGCTATGGAAATCCACAGGGCATCGGCGTTGCCGGGGCATGTGGGGAAAGGCGGCTCCTTGTTGAAGACGGCGCAGCTCGATCGTTGGCTGCCGGTCGGCGTGGTCGCATTCGCGCTGTTTATGGATTACCTGATCTATGGCCTCTTAATCCCGCTCACCCCCTATTCGCCTGCCCACGCCACCACCGAGCAGCAGCTGGGCCTGCTTTACGGCGGCTATTCGGTCGGCGTCCTTATCGCAACCCCCTTGTTCGGCTATCTCGGCGACCGCATCGGCTACCGCCGGCCGTTGATCGGCGGGGTGGCATTGTCGGCAATCGCGCTGGCGCTGTGCTGGCTCGCCCCGCATTTTCATCTGCTGCTCCTCGCCCGGCTGTTTCAGGGTGCCGCGTCGGCGGCGAGCTGGACCGCGGGTCTGGCGCTGATCGCCGAGCATTACAGCGAGGCGCGCGTCAAGATGATGGGCTTTGCCTTGATGGGCAGCACCGCCGGCTCGCTTCTCGGCCCGGTCATCGGCGGCTCGCTCTACGAGGTCGGCGGCTACAGCCTGCCCTTCGTTGTGACCGGCGTGCTGGTGGCGCTCGATGCCGCGGCCTGCATATTCCTGCTGCCGCGGCAGCAGACCGTGCGCAAGAAAAGCCCCGACATCTGGCCGCTGTTTTCCGACCGCTCGGTGCTGGTCGCGGCGGCGGCGGTAGCCTTGGCGGCAATCGGCTGGGGCATCATCGAGCCGTTGCTGCCGGCGCAGCTGACGCGCTCGGGTGTGACCCCGGGGGTGGTCGGGCTGATCTTTACCGCCGGCTCGCTCGCTTATGGGCTCAGCGCGCCCATTGTCGCGCGCGCCTCCAACCACGTGCCGATCCGCAAGCTGATCGCGGGCGGCACCGCGGCGATGGCGGTCAGCTTGCCGTTCCTCAGCCTCTACCAGGGGGCCGTTGCCGCCGCGATCGGCCTCTGCGTCGTCAGCGTATGCTATGCCTTTATGCTGAACCCGACCTCGGCCGAGCTCGGCAACGCCGTCGATCGACGCGGCATGAGCTGCTACGCCGCAGTCTACGCCATCTACAACATCGCCTATGCGGTCGGGCAAATGGCGGCAAGCAGCTTTGCCTCGGCCGCCTCGGGCCATTTGAGCTTTCTACAGACGCTGCTCTGCATCAGCGCCGCGCTGATTGTATTCATTCCGCTGCTGCTGCGCGAAACGCCGTTGCCGCGGGCAACGCCGCAATCCCCGGCCGAAACCTAGCCGCTGCCGCCCGATAGAGAGGATTCCTGCGCATGGACCAGACCGCCGACAATTCCACCGGCTTGCTCGCGGCGCTCGATCGCGGCGAGTCGCTGCCGGCCCGCTGGTATACCGACCCGGCGATCACCGAGCAGGAGATCCTGCACGTCTTCCGCAAGGCGTGGAACTATATCGGACCGCTCGGCGAAATGAAAAACCTCGGCGATTACATCACCGGCTATGCCGGGGGCGTGCCGGTCGTCGTGATCCGCAACGAGCAGGGGCTCGCCGGCTTTGTCAATGTCTGCCGGCACCGGCGGCACGAGGTCATGAAGGGCCGCGGCAACGCCAAGGTCATGCAATGCGGCTACCACGCCTGGACCTATGATCTGGCCGGCTGCCTGAAGGGTGCTCCGCGCTCGGCGAGCGAGCCCAATTTCCGGCTGGAAAACTATCCGCTGATGCCGCTGCGGGTCGAGGCGCTGGGGCCGTTCGTCTTTGTCAATTTCGACCGCGACGCGGCACCGCTCGCCAGCTTTTTCGGCCCGGTGCTCGACATCATCGCCGGCAGCGGCGTCGATCTCGACACGCTCGAGCTTTACAACCGCGAAGACTGGCAGTCGCATTCCAACTGGAAGACGATGCTCGAGAACTACCTCGAATGCTACCACTGCGCGGTCGCCCATCCGAGCTTCAGCGCGGCGATCGACGTGCGTCAGGATAATTACAATCTGACCGCGCATGGCTGGTTTTCGACCCAGCTCGGCCAGGTCCGCCCATCGGCGCTCGAAGGCAAGAGCCAGGTCAAAATCTACGATGTCTCGGGCGAGGTGGCGCAATCGCAATACCACCTCCTCTTTCCGAACATGACGATCAACATCAACCCGGGCTTTCCCAATCTGTCGATCGATGTGTGGATGCCGGACGGGCCGAATGCGACCAAGGGCTTTTCCGAGCAATATTTCGCGCCGGGGGTCGCCGAAGAATTCGCGCAAGAATTGATCGCGTTCAACAAGGAGGTCGGTGCCGAGGACGATGTGCTGACCGATTCGGTGCAGCGCGGGCTCCTGGGCGGGCTGCCCGACCGCGGCCGGTTTCTGACCAACAGCGAGCACCTGGCGCTGCATTTCCAGAAATTGATCGTCGATGCCGTGGCCCGCGGTGGCCTCGCCCCGGCGGCGGCTGCGGCGGCCGAGCCGGCGGTCTCGCAGACGGTGTCGCTGTTGCCCGACGCCTCGGCCGTGCCCGAATCCGAACGCAACGCCTATCTCGATCTCGAAATCGCGAAGATCGAGCCCGAGTGCGAGATCATCAGCTCGTTTTATCTGCGCCGCGCCGACGGCACGCCGCTCGACCCGTGGGTCGCCGGCCAGTTTCTGCCGATCCGCGTCCGGGTCCCCGGCGAGGTGCGGCCGGTGTTGCGCACCTTCACCCTGTCGTCGACGCCGAACCCCGACCATTACCGGCTGTCGATCCGGCGCGGCGGCGAGGGCTCGCTGGTGTCGCGCTATTTGCACGACCACGGTCGGCCGGGGCTGCGCATCGAGGCGATGGCGCCGCGCGGCAAATTTACGCTGATGCCGGAGAGCGAGCGCCCTGTCGTCTTCGTCTCGGGCGGGGTCGGCATCACGCCGATGATCGCGATGGCCGACCACATCGTCGAGGAAGGCCGGCGCACCGGCAAATATCGCCCGGTGTGGTTTGTCCACGGCACCAACAACGGCCGCGTCCACGCTTTTGGCGCCCATGTCCGCGAGCTCGCTGCCCAGCATCCGGCGATGAAGGTGCATGTCCGCTACAGCCAGCCCGGTGGCGGCGATCGCCTCGGCGCTACTCATGACGGCGAGGGCCATGTCACGATCGGGGTGCTGAAGGGGCTGCTGCCGTTCGACGACTACGATTTCTACCTGTGCGGGCCGCCGCCTTTTATGCAGTCGCTTTATGACGGGCTCGCCGGGATCGGCGTGCGGCGCGAGCGCATCCACTACGAATCCTTTGGCGGCGGCACCGCGCTAAAGCCCGAGGCCAAGGCCGAAGCTCCCGCCGCTCGCGCGGGCGCCGGCGCGGTGCCGGTGCGGTTTGCCAAGTCCTCGGTCACCGCCGAATGGTCGCGCGACCGCGGCAGCCTTCTGGAGCTCGCCGAGGCCGTGGGCCTCGCCCCGGTCTTCGGCTGCCGCTCCGGCATTTGCGGCACCTGCGCCACGCGCATTTCGAGCGGCACGGTCGAATACATCGAGGAGCCGCTGGCGCCGCGCGGCGAAGGCCAGGTGCTGCTGTGCTGCTCGGTCCCGGCGCCCGACGCGACCGGCGGCATCGTCCTCGACCTTTGAGCGGAGCAGCAGCGATGAATGCCGAACAGGCCAAAAGGCTGTCCCGTGACGAATTTCACCGTCACGCCGCGGCCTTGCGCCCGGAAACACGGATGGTGATCGACGGCGAGCTGGTCGAGGCTCGCTCCGGCGCCACCTTTGAGACGGTCAACCCAGCCACCGGCGCCGTCATCGCCAGCCTGCCGCAGGGCGATGCGGCCGAAGTCGATCTCGCCGTCGCCGCCGCGCGCCGCGCATTCAAATCCGGGGTGTGGTCGCGCCTCGAGCCGCGCGCGCGGATGCAGGTGCTGTATCGGTTCGCGCAGGCGATCGACGAGCACACGCTCGAATTCGCGCTTCTCGACTCGCTCGATGTCGGCAAGCCGGTCATGGATATGATCACCGGCGACGTGCCGGCGGCGTCGCTGACCTTCCAATACTTTGCCGAGACGATCGACAAGGTCGAGGGGACGGTCACCACGACCGCGAGCGACGCCTTCCATTACATCCTGCGCCAGCCCCTGGGTGTGGTCGGCTGCATCACGCCCTGGAACTACCCGCTCCTGATGACCGCCTGGAAAGTGGCGCCGGCCTTGGCGGTCGGCAACTCGGTGGTGTTGAAGCCGGCGCAGCAATCGCCGCTTTCCGCGGTGCTGCTCGCCCGCCTCTTTCTCGAAGCCGGCGGCCCGCCCGGCATCTTCAATGTCGTGCACGGCACCGGCGGCATCGCCGGCAAGGCGCTCGCTTTGCATATGGATGTGGACAAGATCAGCTTCACCGGCTCGACCGAAATCGGCAAGCTGATGATGGTTTATGCCGGCCAGTCCAATTTGAAGCGGGTCACCGTCGAGACCGGCGGAAAATCGCCGCAGATCATCACCGCCGAGGCCCCGGACCTCGACCGCGCCGTCGATTACGCGATCACCGGGATCTACGCCAACAAGGGCGAGATGTGCAGCGCCGGCTCGCGCCTCCTGGTGCAAAACACGATCCACGACGAATTTGTCGATCGCTTTGCGGCCAAGGCGCAGAGCGCCTTTCACATCGGCGACCCGCTCGACCCGGCGACGACGATGGGGCCGCTCGTCAACCGCACCCAGCAGCAGCGCGTGCTCTCCTATATCGAGCGGGGCCGGGACGAGGGGGCGAGCCTCGCGCTCGGCGGCGGCACGCCCTCGGGGCTCGACCAGGGCGCCTATGTCGAGCCGACCCTCTTCACCGGGGTGACGCCCAACATGACGATTGCCCGCGAGGAGATTTTCGGTCCGGTCGCCGCGGTCGTGCCGTTCGATACGATCAAAGACGCGGTCGAGATCGCCAACGATTCGATCTTTGGCCTCGCCGCCGGCATCTGGACCTCCGACCTCGCCACCGCGCACAAGATGGCGCGCGACATCGACGCCGGCGTCATCTGGGTCAATTGCTATGATCACGGCGACATGACCCAGCCCTGGGGCGGGTTCAAGCAATCCGGCACCGGCCGCGACAAATGCCTCGAAACCTTGTTGACCGTAACCCAAACCAAATCGGTCTGGATCCATTTGGGCAATTAGGCGCGGAAGGCAGTAGCTAGTACGAGGTCTAGTCGATGATTGCTAGGCGGGACATTTTTCGTGACTGCCGCGAGCGCGCTGCACCGGCTTGCGCCCCTCGACAAATATGTGGACATTGCGCGGGTGAAGCGGATCTCTAGGCTGGCTCCGTCCGGGGCGCGCAGCCGAGCGCCTTCAGCGTTCGCGTCCGAGCTGCTGCCGGAAGCCGTAATTCCCAATAATGCGACGGAAATGATACTCGGCTCATCGTTCGATGTCCTCGTCCAGCGCCGCAACCGGGACGCCGGGCACGCTGGAACATGCTTTGCCGGACGGATGTGCTGAGACGAGCTGAACGTCGATGTCCCGCGACATAGGTCAGCAGTTCAACGGCCTGATTGGCATTCTCTGCCTGTCGCGGATCAATAACGCGCTCCTGATGTGGTCGCACTACGCCGACCAATATGCCGGCGCTGTGGTCGCATTTGATGGCGGCCATGAATTATTCTCCGGCCAGGTCGTTCTCCAATTGAGCCAAGACAATCCTGTGTTTATTTAGTTGATCCTCGCCTGCCGGCGATAGCTGAGGCCCCTGTGTCATCTCGGATATGACGCCACGCTCAAGGTCGCACCAATGCGCGAGCTGCTTCATCCCCTTCTTCGTGCGTAACCGCGTCACGTGAGTGCTCCAATCGGGGGAGCACCTGCCCACATCCGCGTATCAGCCTCATGAGCTTTTAGGAGGGCATGCAGCCCCGGAGCGGCAAGCTGGTAGAACCGTTTGGGTTTGCCCCCCCGCTCCCGGGTGGCCTCGCCAAGTTTGGACGATACGAGCCCTTTTTTTCGAGACGATCAGTAGTGGCATAGACTGCCCCGAGGCTCACGGTGTCGCCGAGACGCCGCTCCATCTCATCGGCGATTGACACGCGCATAGCCCTGCCCCTGCATATGATGAATTACGAGCAGCACGCGTCGTTCGAACTCGCCTAACCTGTCCTTGCTCACAACGGCCTCTGCTCCGCACCCGCGATTATCCCTATCTTGTAAGGATAATGGATATGCCACCCCGCCGATGCAAGGCCCCGACCTTGGATTCCCAGAAATCAAGAATTTTGACTGGGCGCTTACCGCAAGGCGGTTCATGTGGTTACGCGTTGCAAGAGTTACGTGCAAAAGGCAGCCGCGGCGATTTGGCGACCGGAGCGGTCGCCGGCGCGGCGCCTGGAATTGCGCTCCGTACAGTCGCGTGATCGCACACGAAGATATCCAAATTGGCCGAGCGCGGTCAGTGCATCTATTCCCCGCCTGCCGGGGAGGGTTAGGGTGGGGGTTGGCTTCGAGCGGCGGGCTTGCGCATGAGGGGACAACGATCGGGTGGCTGCCGGCAATTGGTATGAAGCGGTAGGTTTCCACCTGCGGAGCCGCCGATCGGAGTTGCTGGGCTCTACCGCGGCCCTGGCTCTCGGTTTCTCCCGGCCCGCCGACGCGCCGGCTTGCATCACGCGGTCCCGGCCCAGCCGCCGCCGACAGCGGAACAGCTGCTCGTCGAGCCTAATGTCGCTTCTGCGGCTCGATCCGCTTTACGACCAATATCTGGCTTGGAAGGAAGCAGCTGCAAAAGAACTACAACTTCGAATATTATTTGCAGGTTTCTGTGTTGCCCCAATGGGGCACACCAAGGGCCGGCCCTGCCGTCGTCGATTTTATCTGGTCGCCGACCATTATCTGGAAGCCTTTCACAAATACGCCGATCGGCTCCGGCTCGTTTGCTTTCTCGGCGCAGCAGAACCAGTTCTGGACCAAGGTCAATACGACCTCGCAACAGGTCCGCGCCGGGCTCCTGACGCCGCCGAGCGACTGGTTTGTCGATACGATCGACTATGCCCAGCTGACCTATACTCATACCCTACCCGGCGCGTGGCGCTGGCTGTCGGCGACGATCGGGCAATATTCGTTCGGGACGTGGGACGCCAACCAATACGCCGGCAACGCCCAGACCAATTTCGTCAACTACGCCTTGGCGCAAAACGCGACCCAGAATTATGTCAGCGGTGATCTCGGCGCCTATGCCGAGGCGACCGCCCCGGCGGCCGACCTCTTGTTTGCCGGCGGCTTTCAAGGTGCGACCAATTTCGACGGCTCGACGATCACGACGCGCAGCCTCGCGCAAGGGAAGCTCGCCTATTTTCTTGCCGCGCGCTGGTCGCCTGCGCTGCTCGCCGGCGGCTCCTACGGCCTCCTCTGGGACACGCAGCCGGCGATCCCGGCGAGCGAGCTTTCGAGCTCGCGCGGCCTCTCGTTCAACGCGGTGCAGAATTTGACTGCGCAATGGGGCCTCTTTCTGCGCGCCAACACCGCGACCGGAACCAGCACCTCGATTGCCGCCTCGGTCGCCTGGGGTGCCATCCGCAACGACCCGTTCGGTCACGACCCGCTCGACCAGGCGGGGCTCGGCATTGCCTGGAGCAAGACCAACCACGCCGCTGTCGAGGCCCCCTCCCGCAATGCCGAATGGATTGCCGAAGCCTATTACAACTACACAATCTTCAAAGGCCTGCAGATCGCCCCCGATTTGCAATTCTATTTTGTTCGCGCGCTCGGCGCCGCCGCCGGCCCCGAAGCCATCCTGACCCTGCGCGCCACCGCCAGCTTCTGAACGCTGGCCTGCGGCAGAGCCGGAGGTGGACACGGCATCGCCAGCGATCCAAAATCAATTCGGATCAGCCAGACACTGCGCAGCTGCGCAGTTGTCCGCTTGATGAACGACCGAGCCGAGCGCGGGCCAAGCGCTTGGCCTGCAGCAGAGGAGGAAACGTCAATGACCGATGGCATGAAGCACAGCCGATCCGTCACCCGCCGGCGCGTCGTCGAAGCGGCGGCGGCAACGGGCCTCGTCCTCGGCGCCGCACCGTTTATCGCGACGCGCTCGGCGGCGGCGGCCAAGACACTGAAGATCCTGCAATGGAACCATTTCGTGCCGGCCTTCGACACCTGGTTCAACGGCACCTACGTCAAGGAATGGGGCAAGAAAAACGATACCGAGGTCATCGTCGACAATGTCGGTGTCACCACGTTGAACTCGCGTGCCGCGGCGGAAGTGTCGGCCAAGCAAGGACACGACCTGTTCCTGTTCTTGTCACCACCGCCGGTTTACGAAAACCAGGTCGTCGATATGGCCGAGGTCTACAGCGCGGTCGAGAAAAAGCACGGCAAGCCGGTCGATCTCGCGGTCAAGAGCACCTACAACCCGAAGACCAAGAAATACTTTGCCTTCTCCGACAGCTACGTGCCTGACCCGATCAATTACCGAAAGGATTTGTGGGACGAGGTCGGCATGTATCCCGGCGACTGGGATACGATCCGCAAGGCTGGCGCCCTGATCAAAAAAAAGAGCGGCATCCCGGTCGGCATCGGGCTCTCGGCCGAGCTCGACACCGCGATGGCGATGCGCGCGATCATGTACGCGTTCGGCGCTTCGGTGCAGAACGCGAGCGGCGCCTTGGTGCTCAATTCGAAAGAAACACTCGCCTCGGTCGAGTTCGTCAAGGCGCTCTATCAGGAGGCGATGACGCCCGAAGTGCTGGCCTGGGACCCGTCCTCGAACAATCGTGCGATGATCGCCGGCAAATCGTCGCTCGTGCTGAACGCGATCTCGATCACCCGCGAAGCCGAAAACAAGAAATTGCCGATCCAGAAAGAGATCTGGCTCGCCAAGGCGGCCAGCGGGGCCGGCCGCCCGCATCGGCCTCGAGCATGTGATGAACTGCTACGTTATCTGGAGCTTTGCCAAAAACATCGACGGCGCAAAACAATTCCTGATCGACTATATCGACAATTTCGAGCAGGGGTTCCTGGCGAGCGAGTTCTACAATTTCCCGTCGTTTCCGGCGACCGTGCCCGATCTGCAGAAAAAGATCGCCTATGACGAGCGAGCGATCCCGCACGACAAATACAAGGTGCTGGGCGACGTCTTGACCTGGGCCACCAATGTCGGCCATCCCGGCTATGCGACGGCGGCGATCGACGAGACCTTCTCGACCTGGGTGCTCAACACGATGTTCGCCAAGGCGGCAACCGGCACCCTTTCCCCGCAGGATGCGATCAGCGAAGCCGAGGCGAATTGCAAGCAGATTTGGCAGAAATGGCAGGAACGAGGCCTGATCTAGCCGGTCCCGGCGCTTGTTTATCAGCCACGCCCATTCCCTCCCTCGCCCCCACCCTAACCCTCCCCCGCATGCGGGGGAGGGTTAGGGTGGGGGCGCTGACACGCCGCAGCCGCGTCGAAATGCCGAGCCCGCGCCGCCGGCGGGCCGCCGCATGAGCACCGTCGAAACCCGCGCGCTGACCAAGCTCTTCGGCGAAGTCCCAGCGGTCGACGGCATCGACCTGATGGCGCGGGAGGGCGAGTTCCTGGTGCTGGTCGGGCCGTCGGGCTGCGGCAAGACCACCTTGATGCGGATGATCGCCGGTCTCGAGGAGCCGAGCTCGGGTGCCGTGCTGATCGGCGGCCGCGACGTCACCGCGCTGCCACCGCGCACCCGCAACATCGCCATGGTGTTCCAGAGCTATGCGCTCTATCCGCATCTGTCGGTCTACCGCAACATAGCCTTCCCGTTGCGCGCCCGCGGCGCCGATCGCCGCACGATCGGCGAGAGAGTGCGGTGGGCGGCGGCGATGTTCGGCATCGAGCGCCTGCTGGCGCGCAAGCCGCGCCAGCTTTCGGGCGGCGAGCGCCAGCGCGTCGCCTTGGCCCGTGCGGTGGTGCGCGAGCCGCTCGCCTTTCTGCTCGACGAGCCGCTCTCCAATCTCGACGCCAAATTGCGCACCTTGGCGCGCGACGAGCTGAAGCAGTTCCAGCGCCGCATCGGCACGACGACGATCTATGTGACGCATGACCAGATCGAAGCCATGGGATTGGGCGACCGCATCGCCGTCTTGAACGAAGGCCGGGTGCGCCAGATCGGCACGCCGCAGGAAATCTACCGCGACCCGGCTGACACCTTTGTCGCCACCTTCATGGGCTCGCCGCCGATGAACCTGGCCGAGCAGGATGGCGTGCTCCTCGGCTTCCGGCCCGAGAGCCTCGTCCCCAGGACGGGTGCCAATGCCGGGCGCACGGTCCCGCTGCGCATCACCCGCATCGAATATCTGGGGGCGGATTGCCTGATCTACGGCATGCTTCAGCCGCCCTTTCCCGAAAGCCCGGTGATCGTCCGCACCGCCGCCGGCCAGCCGCTGCCCGGCGGTCCGGGAGAAAGCTGCGAGTTCGCCGTTGCCGAGGGCGAGCTCAAGCGCTTCGACCGCGGCACCGGCCTGCGCTGCGACAACCGCGGCGGGCCGCCGTGAACGAGGCCGGCGAGCGCATCGCGGCCGAGCCGGCGGCGGGCGGGCGGCGCACCCCTTACCTCGACGACCCGGCCTGGCTCGGCCGGCTGCTGCTGGCGCCCGCCATCATCTACATCGTCGCCCTCGTCGGCTTCCCGTTCGCGCTGGCGATCCTTTACAGCCTCAGCGACGTCACCGTCGGCTCGCAAGGCTTCCACTTTGTCGGTCTCGCCAATTTCGCGCGGCTCGTCAACAGCCCCTCGTTTTGGACGGCGCTGAAGAACACGATCCTGATCACCGTCGTCTCCCAGCTCGTGGTGCTGGTGCTGGCCAATATCCTGGCGATGGCGCTGCTCAAGGATTTTCCCGGCAAATGGCTGGTTCGGCTCCTGATCCTGTTGCCCTGGGTGGCGCCGATCTCGCTCGGCAGCATCGCCTGGTTGTGGATGTTCGACCCGATCTACAGCATCTTCAACTGGGTATTGCAGGCGATCGGCTGGCTCGGCCCGAACCAGCGCTACATCTGGCTCGGCCAGCCCGATCTGGCGATGGCCTCGATCATCGTCGTCGATGTCTGGCGGCTGTTGCCGCTGGCGACCGTCATCATCCTCGCCGGTCTCTCCTCGATCCCGACCGACATCCTGGAAGCCTCGGCGATCGATGGTGCCGGTGCCATTCGCCGCAGCTTTGAGATCGTCCTGCCGCTGTTGCTGCCGATCATGCTGGTCGCCCTGTTGTTCGGCATCGTCTTCACCGTCTCGGACCTGGTCGTCGTCTTTGTGCTGACCCGCGGCGGCCCGTTCAACAGCACCCAGGTGTTGGCGAGCTGGTCCTATTTCACCGGCATCGACGCCGGCGACCTGGCCGGCGGGGCCGCGATCTCGCTGTTCCTGTTCCCGGTCCTGGTGGCGATCGCCGCGATCTTTCTGCGCATCGCCAAGCGGGCGGAGCCGAGCTGAGATGGCGCGGCCGGCGCCCAGCGCACGCAAGCTGGCTCTGGCCGGCGGCCATGGTGCGGTCATCGCCGTCTTTGTCGTCTTTGCCGCCTTCCCGTTTTACTGGATGCTGATTACCAGCTTCAAAGAGACCCGCGACCTGATCAACACCGCCTATGACCCGTTCCTGTTCAACCTGCCGCCGACCCTCGACAATCTGCGCGTCTTATTTTTTCAGACCGCCTATCTGCGCTGGCTCGCCAACACCGCGATCGTCGGGGTCTGCGTCGTCGCCATCACCCTCCTCCTTGCGGTGCCGGCGGGCTACAGCCTGGCGCGGCTCACCGGGTCATGGGGGCAATATCTCGGGATCGGCATCTTTCTGACCTACCTGATCCCGCCGACCATCCTGTTCATCCCGTTCTCGCGGGTGATCAGCACCTTGGGGCTCCAGGATTCGTACTGGTCGCTGGTGCTGGTCTATCCGAGCTTCACCGTGCCGTTTTGCAGCTGGCTGCTGCTCGGCTTTTTCAAGACGATCCCGCACGATATCGTCGATGCCGCGCTGATCGACGGGCTGAGCCGCTTCGGCGCCTTTGTAAAAGTCGTCGTGCCGTTGTCAATGTCCGGCATCCTGACCGTGGTGATCTTCAGCTTCACTCTCGTCCTGCAGGAATTCGTCTATGCGATCACCTTCATCACCTCGTCCTCGCAATACACGGTCGGGGTCGGGGTGCCGACCTTTCTGGTCCGCGGCGACGTCTATTTCTGGGGCTCGCTGATGGCCGCCTGCCTGATCGCCAGCGTGCCGGTCGCGATCGTCTACAACCTTTTTGTCGACCGCTTTGTCGCCGGCTTCACCGTCGGCGCCATCAAATAGCCGGCAGCCGTGCGGAGGGCGCGCTCGTCTGACCCCGCCGATTTATCCGACGCCTAGCCCGGCCCGCTCAAGCGGTCGCCGACGGCGATCTCGCCACCGGCCAGAACCTCGGCGTAGACGCCCATGTTGATGTGGCCGAAATTCCGGTCGAGCGCGGCAGGGATGTCGAGGTCGCGCTCGGCGGTGGCGGGATTGACCTGGGTCGCGGCACACCGGGTGATCGCCGAGACGACGTGGAGCCGCACCGCGCCGAGGGTGATCTCGGCGCCGATCCAACCGAGCTCCTGCCATGCCGGCGGCCCGTCGAAATAGAAATTCGCGCGAAACCGGATCGGATCGACCGGCGCGCCCATCGCCGCTTCGAGGGCGCCGATGCTGGCGCGGTTGATCAGCGAGACATATTGCCCGGTCGCCGCATTGGGCCTGCGCCTTGCGTCGGCAAACGCGTGCCCCGGCGCCTCGACAACATGCAGCGGCCCATCCACCGCGGGCCGGAGAAAATCGGTGTAGAATTCTGCGACATCTCGACAACCGCCGGGCTCGGTCATCCGCCCGCGCAGCAAGACCCGGCCCCCTTCGGCGATCGTCAGCACGCTGTTTTCGGCGTCGAAGCGGGTTTGCAGCCGCGCCAATTTCTCGTCGCGCATCAGCATGATGAAATGCCGCTTTGGCAGCCATTCCGGGTTTTGCGGATCGAACACCGTCGAGCCGAGCGCGATTGCAAAGCGCCGGTCCTGCGGCAGGCATTGCCCCGGCGCCAGCATCACCCGATCCAGCTTCTCGGCGCTCAACCCCTTTACCGGATAACGGTAGATCGCCCCGATCGTGCTTGTCATGACACCGCCTCGATTTTCCGCTTATGGCAGCCTTTGCAGCCGGGAAATCGCCTCGTCGGGCGTGATCGCCTGATCCCATAAATCGATGATCACGGAGCGGTTCAGCTCGATCCAGCGACTGACGAACGCGACATCGGCTGCCGGCAGGCTGCCGGGCACGATCTCGCGGGGCGACGGCTGCACCGCCATCGACGCTGCCGCCCGCCACGACCCGCGGCCGCCGGGGAGGGTGCTGACCTTAACCCGCACATCGAGCGGATAGCCGTCGTTTTCGGTAATCCACACCGCCATCGGCAGCCCCGTTTGATGCGGCAGGCGCTTCACGCTCGCCCAATCCTCGGAGAGCTGGTCGAGACCGGTTTCGCTCATCCTCTTTTTGTCACGCATCGAGGCCGACCAGGCTGCGGGCGTAAGCGCGGGCCTCGAACGGGCGCAGATCCTCGGCGGTTTCGCCGACCCCCAATGCGTGGATCGGGATGCCGTATTTCTCGGCGAGCGAAACCAGGACACCGCCGCGCGCGGTGCCGTCGAGCTTGGTCATGACGATGCCGGTCACGCCGATCATGTCGCGAAAGATTTCGGCTTGCGCGTGCGCGTTCTGGCCGACCGTGGCGTCGAGCACCAAGAGCACCGAATGCGGCGCCTGCGGGTCGAGCTTTTTCAGCACGCGGGCGATCTTTTGCAATTCGCCCATCAGATCGGCCTTGTTGTGCAGCCGGCCGGCGGTGTCGATCAGCAGGATGTCGTCGCCGGCAGCGCGCGCCTCGGCGAGCGCGTCATAGGCGAGGCCGGCCGCGTCCGAGCCGGCGGGCCGCACCACCACCGGGCAGCCGGTGCGCTCGCCCCAGATTTGCAATTGCTCGACCGCGGCGGCGCGAAAGGTGTCGCCGGCGGCGAGCCGCACCCGATGCCCGGCGTCGCGGTATTGCCGGGCGAGCTTGGCGATCGTCGTCGTCTTGCCGCTGCCGTTGACGCCGACGACCAGGATCACAAAGGGCTTTTTTGCCGGGTCGAGGCGCAGCGGCTTGGTGACCGGCTCGACCAAGCGAACCACCTCGTCGGCGAGAGCCATGCGCACCTCCTCGGGCGTGACCTCCTGGCCAAAGCGGGTCCGGCGCAGGCGCTCGGTGACCTCACTGGCGACCCCGACCCCCATATCGCTGGCGATCAGCAATTCTTCGAGCTCGAAAAGCGCCGCATCGTCGAGCCGGCGGCGGTTGAAGATCGCGTTGATGCCGTCGTTGAGCCGCGCCGAGCTGCGCGCGAGCCCGGCGCGCAGCCGGCCGTACCAGCCCCGCGGCTCTTCGCTCGCGGCAGCGTCTTCGGATTGGCGCGTTTCTTGCCGCGCCTCGCTCGCGGCGGCCTCCTCGGATTGGCGAACCTCTTCGACCTCGGGCTCGGCCGGCATTTCGGCGGCAACCGCCGCCGGCTCCTCGGTGGCACCACGCCGCCAGAACCTCACGGCACCGGCACTCCGACCAGCTGCGCGCCATCGCTGTCGACGAGGCGCATCCGCTGCACCCTCCCCGCTTCGCCTGCGCCGGCACAAGCGACGCGGGCGTAGAACGCCGCCCGGCCGAGACCCGCGCGCTCGATCAGCACCTCGGTCTCGCTGCCGATCCGTGCCCGCAGCTCGGAGGCGAGCGCCGTCTGGCCGGCGGCGCGCAATCGCGCCGCCCGCTCCCGAACGACATCGCCCGGAAGCTGCGGCATGCGCGCCGCCGGGGTGCCGGGCCGGGCGCTGTACGGAAAGACATGGACAAAGGCGAGCCCGCACTCCGCGACGAGATCGAGGCTGTTGGCGAACATGGCTTCGCTCTCGGTCGGAAAGCCCGCGATCAGGTCGGCGCCGAGCGCCACCTCCGGGCGCAAAAGACGGGCGCGGCCGGCGACGGCGATCGCGTCGGCGCGCGAATGCCGGCGCTTCATCCGCTTCAGGATCAGATTGTCGCCGGCCTGCAGCGACAAATGCAGGTGCGGCATCAGCCGCTCGTCGTCGCCAAAGAGCCGCCACAGCTCGTCGTCGATCTCGACCGGGTCGAGCGAGGAGAGGCGCAGCCGGGAAAGCTCGGGGACCGCGGCGAGGAGCCGGCGCGCCATCTGCCCGAGGCTCGGCCGGCCGGGCAAATCGGCGCCGTAGGCGGTCAGGTCCACCCCGGTCAGCACGATCTCGCGATAACCGGCTTTAACCAAGCCTCGCGCCTGCTCGGCGATGGCGCCGATCGGCACCGAGCGGCTCGGTCCGCGGGCGTAAGGGATGATGCAAAAGGTGCAGCGGTGGTCGCAGCCCTGCTGGACCTGGAGATAAGCGCGCGCCCGGCCCTCGAAGCCATCGACGAGATGCGCCGCCGTCTCCGCCGGATCGCCGGGTGCCACACCCTCCGGGCGATAGCTTTCGGCGCGCAGCTTTGCCCGATTGTCGAGCACGCGGTCGACCTCGGGCAAGGCTGCATAGCGCTCGGGCGCGAGCTCGGCGGCGCAGCCGGTAACGATGATCTGCGCCCCTGGGTGGTCGCGGCGAGCGCGGCGGATCGCTTGTCGCGCCTGCCGCTCGGCCTCGGCGGTGACAGCGCAAGTATTGACGATGACCGCACCGTCGAGCCCGGCCGCCGCAGCGGCGCGGCGCATCACCTCGCTCTCGAACGCGTTCAGCCGGCAGCCAAAGGTGATGATCTCGTTGCCCTGCATCGTCGGGGTCAGCCGCCGGCCAATAGCTGCGAGTCGAAGCTGCCCTCGAAGCTCAGCGCCGCCGGCCCGGTCATGACCACATGCCGGTCCTCGCGCCACAGTATGTCGAGCGCGCCGCCGTCGAGCATCACCTCGGCGCGGCGCTCCACCAGCCCGCGCCGGCTCGCCGCCACCACCGCCGCGCAGGCGCCGCTGCCGCAGGCGCGCGTGATCCCGGCGCCCCGCTCCCACACCCTCAGCCGCAAATGCCGGGGGTCGCGCACCGTGGCGACGCCGATATTGGCGCGCTCGGGGAACATGGGATCGTGCTCCAGGGCGGGGCCGAGCCCGGCAAGGTCGATGGCATCGACCTCATCGACAAAAAACGTCGCATGCGGGTTGCCGATATTGGTGCAGGCAGGCAGGGCGAGCGGCCCCAGCGTCAGGTCGAGCCGGTCGGTGTCGGCCGGTCGCGCGAGCGGGATTTCGCGCCACAGCGTGCGCGCCTCCCCCATATCGACGGCGACGCGGCCATCGGGCTGCACCTCGGCTTCAAGGAGACCGGCGGCAGTCTCGATCCGCACCCGTTGCTCACCGGTCTCGCGGGCCGCGAGCCAGGCGATGCAGCGCGTGCCGTTGCCGCAAGCCTCGGCCTCGCTGCCGTCGGGGTTGCGGATGCGCATGGCGAGCTGGGCCCGCGGGTGGGCCGGCGGCTCGAGCAGGATCACCTGGTCGCAGCCGATGCCGGTATGGCGGTCGGCGAGCGCGCGCGCTTCTTTGGCGCCGAGCGTGATCAAGCCGCGGCGGGCGTCGAGCACGACAAAATCATTGCCGAGCCCGTGCATTTTGAGAAACGCGATCTTGCCCATGCCGGCCGGTTATATGGCGGTCCGGCGGCCGCTGTCCAACCGCGGCGGGCTCAGCCCTTTCGCTCCGACGACTTTGCGGCGGCGTGGCGGGTGGCGGATTTGCCGTGCGACGCGCTTCTGGCCTTGCCGGCCGAGCCGGCCGATCTGGTGTGCGCGGCCGACGCCGTCCGTGTCGCTCTGCCGGGCTTTGCGACCGCGAGATGCGTGGCGCGGCTTTTGCCTCTCGTCTTGCCGGCGGTCCGGATCCCCGCCCGGTGGTGCGCGGAGAGCTTGGCATGGTGTCGGGCTTCTGCCGCCGGCGCATGGCCAGGCGGAGCGACGGCGTCCACTGCGGCCGCGCCCTGGTCGGCGGCGGACCAGTCCTCGCTCCGGACCGTCGGCGCCGCCGTGTTATGGGTGAAATAGGCGGGCGTAGCGCCGCCCGGGGTGAAATTCTTGGTGCCATAGGCCGGCATCTCGGCGGCATAGGCCGGCAACCCGGCGGCACCCAGCGCCACGGCAAGAACAGCGATCGTCAACCGCTTCGGCATCCCCTGCTCCCCCCTTCTGTTCCCCTCACCGCTTTCCGGCGTTCCAGTCTTCCACGGTCAGCCGGTCCATCAGAAACAAGTCGCTGGTGCGGGCGTACCAGCCGCGCCCGTGCATGCGGCCGATCAGCCGCATCCGGTCGGTGTGGACGTAGGTCTTGGCGACATCGACGAGGTCGTCGCGGATGTGGATGTGAATGACCCGGCCGATTTCGAGCGTCGAGCCCGGCCCGAGCGAAACGCCGGTCACCCGCAGGCACTCGAAGCTGACCGGCGATTGCGCGATGCGCGGCGGGCGAACGCCAGCCGAGGGCAGCGGCGTCAACCGGGCGTGGTCGAGCTCGCCGATCCCGGCCGGAAAATCGACGGCGCAGATGTTCATCCGCTCGGCCAATTCCTCATCGACCAGGTTGACGACGAATTCGCCGCTGTCGCGGATGTTGCGCTCGGTGTCCTTGTAGCCGTCGCCACCCGAATCGCCCGGGCTGATGCCGAGCACGACGATCGGCGGCACCGAGCTGACCGCGTTGAAAAAGCTGAAGGGTGCCGCGTTGACCCGGCCCTCGCGATCGACCGTCGTGGCGAGCGCGATCGGCCGCGGCACGACGGTCGAAACCAGGAGCTTGTAGGCGTCGGTGGCCGGCATCTGCGCCAGGTCGAAATGCATCCCCTCCTCCGGTGCGGTGGCTGCCGGGCGACAGAATAACCCGATTCGGCCGGCGGGCCACCCCTCTGCCGGCGCATGCGCAGCGGTCACGGGCACAGATCAGCGGCTCTTGCGTTAACGTAAATAATGGCTTCTTCAGGATATTTTAAGTTGTGCTTTAATCTATTTTGTGTTAAAACGTTACAAACCTTGTTTGTGCAAGCGTTGCGCCGGTCCGGAGAGAGAACGTCATGGCGACCATCAGCTGGAAAAAGGCAGCGAGCGGCAATTGGAATGTGGCGGCCGATTGGAGCCCCGCCAAGGTCCCCGGCGCCGGCGACGACGCGAAGATCGGCATCGATGGGGTCTATACGGTATCGCTGACCTCGCCGCTCACGGTCCATTCGATCACCCTCGCCGATGGCGGTGCGGTGCTGGCGATCTCCGCCACCGGCACCGAGACCGTCACCGCCGGCCTGACCAACGGCGCCACCGTGGATGTCACCGGCGCCACAACCATGAAGGTCGGCTCGCTCGCCAACAACGGGATGTTCGAGATCGCCGACAATGGCGCGGGGCTCGGCGACAGCGGCGGCAGCACGCTCACGATCGGCGGCGCACTGGCCAACCAGGGCGATCTTGAAATCGGCAACAGCGGGCTGACCAAGGCGGCCACGATAAAGGCCGCCAGCCTCGCCAACACCGCGCAAGGCACGATCAACATGGTCGGTGGGGCCGGCGCGGGCCAGGCGGCGCTCGAGGTCGGCGGGGCGGCGCCGGGAACCTTGACCGGAGCCTATTATCTGCAAGGCAATTCGCTGATCCAGTTCGGCAGCGGCCACATCACGACGATCGGCAGCAATTCTGTGCTGCGGCTCGACGGCGCGCAATCACGGGTGGCGCTCGCCAGCAGCCCCGGCAGCAGCAGCGCGCTGACCCAACTCGCCGCCAACAATGGCTTTTTCGATCTCGAGGACCACGCGTCGGTCACGACTTCGGCCAAGACGTTCACAAATTTCGGCGAAATCGATGTCGATACCTTGGGCGGCGGCGGCAGCCGGCTGACGATTGCCGGCACGCTGAACAATATCGGAACGCTCGATATCGGCGGCAGCTCGCTCGTTATCGGCGGCGCCCCGGCACAGGTCACCGTCGGCGGGCTGAGCACCCCCGGCACGATCTTTCTCGACGGCGGCCCCGGCCGGGCCACGCTCGATGTGCTCGGCGCCGCCCTCCCGACCGTGACCAGCACGATCGAGCTCGACGGAGATTCGCTGATCGAGTTCGGCAGCGGCAGCATCGCCGCGATCGCCGGCGGCGGCGAGATCGATCTCGACGGACCGGGCACGCATATCGCGCTGCGCAGCAACACCGCGGCGAGCGGCGCGCTCGCCAAGCTCGGCAGCAATGCGGGCGAGCTCATTATGACGGACGGCGCGGCGGTCGCCACCACGGTCGGCTTTGTCAACAACGGCACGCTCGACATCGACCCCGGCTTCAGCGGAACTTTTAACGACGGCGGCAGCAGCCTCGCGATCGGCGGCACGTTGACCAACAACAACAGCGTCGATATCGGCAACCGCAGCATCACCGCGGCGACCAATGTCAGCGCCAACCAGCTAATTAACACCGACCTCCTCCAGCTGACCGGCAGCGACACCGTGCTGGCCAGCCTGAAGATCAACGCCGCAGCACCGGCCACCTTGGCAGCTGGCAGCTATGACCTGACCGGAGACGCGCTGTTGCAGTTCAGCGCCGGCGGCATCACCGCGATCGCCAGCGGCGTTTCACTGTCGCTCGACGGCGCCCATTCGCGGGTGGCGATCGCCAAGACTCCGAGCAGCAACAGCGCATTGACCGGCCTCACCAGCAACGCCGGCGGCTTCGATCTGGCGGACGGTGCCTCGGTCAGCACCACCAAAAGCCTGACCAACACCGGCACTCTCGATGTAGACGAGTTCGGCGACGGCGGCAGCAGCCTGACCGTCGCCGGCGTCCTGACCAACACCAGCACGCTCGACATCGGCAACGGCGGCATCATTGCGGCGACAAAGGTGACGGCGGGAGGGCTCGCCAACAGCGCCACGATCGATCTGACCGGCGGCGCAACCATTTCGGCAAGCTTGAACGTCAAGGCGGCGGCACCGGCATCGGTGACCAACGCAACCTACAATCTCGCCGGCGACGCGCTGCTGCAATTCGCGAGCGGCGGCATTACCTCGATCGGCACCGGTGGCCGATTGTCGCTCGACGGCGCGCTGTCGCGGGTGGCATCGGGCAACGCCACCGGCAGCAACAGCGCGCTGACCAAGCTCGCCGGCAACACCGGCACTTTCAGCCTCGCCGATGGGGCCGCTGTCGCCACCCAGGCAGGCTTCGTCAACACCGGGTTCCTATCGGTCGACTTTTCCGGCGCCGGCGGCAGCAGCCTGAAGATCGGCGGCACATTGACCAACACCAGCGGCGCCAGCTTCACGGTCGGCAATTTCTCTATCGTCAAGGGAGCGACGGTGACGGCCAAAGGCCTCGCCAACACCGGCGAGATCGGTCTGACCGGCGGCACGGCGCTGGCGACATTGGACGTCACTGCCGCCGCGCCAACGACATTGATCGGCTCGTTCAGCCTCACCACCAACGCGCTGCTGGAGTTCGCCGGCGGTGCCGTCACCGCGATCGACTCCGGTGCGAGCCTGACGTTGAGCGGCAAGAACGCGCGCGTGGCGATCGCCGGCAATCTCAGCGCGAACAGCGCGCTGACCACACTCGCCAGCAACGCCGGCAGCCTCAATCTCGAGCAAGGCGCCGCGCTCGTCACCAAGGTCGGCATGACCAATGAGGGCAACCTCAACGTCGATGATCAGTTTTTCTTTTCCGGCGGCGGCGACGACGGCGGCAGCAGCCTGACGATCGGCGGCGGGCTGACCAACGACCAGACCATCACGATCGGCAGCACCAGCCTGATCGCGGCGACAAAAGTGGTCACCGGGGCGCTGACCAACAACGCCACAATGACCCTGACCAGCGGCGCCGCGCATGCGGTGCTGACAGTCGGCGGCAGCCTGACCAACGCCGACTCTCTCGCGCTCGACCAATCGAGCGGCTTCGCCAGCAACGGCAGCGGCGGCAGCAGCCTCAGCGTCACCGGGGTCCTGACCAACAGCGGCACGGTGCAAATCGGCAACGCCAACATCACGCGGGCGAGCACTGCAACCGCGGCCGGGCTCGCCAACACCGGCACAATCGATCTGTTCGGGGGGACGGGCGCGAATGGCGGCTCGGCGCTGGCCAGCCTCGTGATCCACGCGGCCGCACCCTCGGTCTGGACGGGCACGGCGGCATTGTCCGGCAATTCGTTGCTGGAATTCACCGGGAGCGCCATCCAGACCATCGGTGCCGGCGCCAGCATCTCGATCGACGGACCTAAGTCCTTTGTGGCCGTCGCCGGCAAGCTCGGCAGCAACAGCGCGCTCGCCGGGCTCGCCAGCAACGCCGGCAATTTCAGCCTGAAAGGCGGGGCGACGCTGGCGCTCGGCGGCTTCGCCAATCCCAGCGGCGGGACGCTGCAGGTGGACGGCACATCGGGAACGACAAGCGACGGCGGCAGCAGCCTCAAAATCAACGGCATCCTGACCAACGGCGGCACCCTCGTTATTGGCAACAGCAGCATCACCAAGGCGGCGACCGTCACCGCCGCCGGGCTCGGCAACAGCGGCACCGTCACCCTGAGCGGCGGCACCTCGATGCCAGCGACCCTCAATCTCCTCGGTCCGGCGCCGACGACTTTGTCGGGGACCTTCGACCTCGAAGGCGATTCGTTGCTGAAGTTCGCCGGCAGCAGCGGCATCACGACCATCGGCGGGAACCTGACGCTCGGCGGCGCCGAGGCGCTGGTGGCGCTCGGCAGCAAGCCTACCAGCAACAGCGCGCTCGCCGGACTTGCCAGCAGCACGGGAAACCTCGACCTCGAAGGCGGCGCAGCGCTGGCGACGACAGTCGACTTCAACAATGGCGGCGGCCTTGGTATCGACAACAATTTTGACACTGGCGGAAGCCGCCTGACGATCGGCGGGACGCTGACCAACAACACTTTCGACAATATTACGATCGGCAATGGCGGCCTTACTGCGGCGACCAAGGTCACCCTGGCGGCGCTAGCCAACTCCGGGTCGGTATCTGTGACCGGCAGCAGCAATGCAACGGCGACCCTTTCGTTGACCGGCGCCTCTACCGACGGCGGACAGCTCATAATTTCCAACGGCGGCGTGCTGACCCTCGGGGGAACGCTAACCGTCACCGGTTCCCTGGTGCTCGACGGAGGCACGGTCTCCGGCGGCACGCTCGCTGGCACGGGGACGATGGAAACCGGATTCGATCAGACCGGCACACTCAATCACGTGACGATCGCCGCCGGCGCCACCTTTACCGCCCAGTTCGGCAGCACGCTCGACGACAATGGCGTAACCGTCACCGGCGCGATAACGGGCGGCAACTCGGCGACCCTCGACTTCCTCAATCACGGCACCGACAATATGGCCAATGTGTCGGGCTTCCCGACGATCAACCTCGCCAATGGCGGCGCCAACGGCCTGAGCCTGACCGATGCGAATTTTCTCACCACCGCCGGCGTCATCACCATTACCGATGGCGATTCCGGCAACACCGTCGATGCCCATACCTTGTCGTCGGTGAACGCAATCTCGGTCACCGCCGGCATTGGCACGGATAAGCTGACGGGCGGCGACGGAGGCGACATCTTTACCGCCGGCGGCAAGACAACAATGACAGGCAACACCGGCGCCAATCAGTTCCGCTTTCTCGCCGCCGGCAGCAACACGATCACCGATTTCAAGGTGTCTGCGGCGAACGAGCTGGTGTTCAGCAGCTCGGGCTTCAATCTCGGCCTCGCCGGCAATGCGGCGCCGCAGCAATTCACCGGAGCCGAGGCGAGCACGTTGTTTACGACCAACGCCACCGGCAAGTTCGCCAACACCAGCCAGCGCCTCCTCTACGACACCGCCAACCACGAGCTCTTCGCCAGCGCCGACGGCAAGGGCAGTGCCGCCCATCTCGTCGCCACGCTCGCCGACCACCCCTCCTCGATCGCCGCGAGCCAGCTGTTCTTCACCACCTGACCGCGCCGCGCCGCCGTACCCTTGACGGCGGTTCGCCGCGTGCCTTCCTTTGCGGTTATGATCGGCTTCGGGCGAGGCGATCAGCACAAGGAGGCAGAGATGGACCAGGACGCGAAGAAGACGGCATTGCGCATGATCCCCTATGGGATTTACGTGCTGACCGCCGATGACGGGAAGGGCAATGTCGCGGCGGCGACGGTCAATTGGGTGACGCAGACGGCGTTCAACCCGCCGCTCGTCGTGGTCGGCGTCAAGACCAATTCCGGCGCCTACCCGATCCTCAAGGAAACCAAGGGCTTTACGCTCAACATGCTGGGCAAGGAGCACAAGGGGGTGGCCTTCACCTTCTTCAAGCCAACCAAGCTCGAAGACGGCAAGCTCTCCGGCCAGGCGATCCACAAGGGTGCGAACGGGCTCCCGATCCTCGATGCGGCGCTGGCCGCGGTCGAGTGCAAGGTGACGGGGATCGTCGAGCAGGGCGACCATCACATCGTCGTCGCCGAGGTCGTCGAGGCGCATCTGCCAAAGCCGATCACCGGCCGCCCCGATGCCGCGATCCTCGAAATGAAGGAGCTCGGCGACAACGTCTTCTACGGCGGCTGACCCTCCGCTCCGCGGGGTGTGGGGAAGCTCGATCTCGGCGCCGAGCACCGCCGGGTGGTCCTCGGCATTTTCGCAACCCACCTGCCGCGGGGCAGCGCCGTGTGGGTGTTCGGCTCGCGCGCAACCGGGCGGGCGCGGCCCCTCTCCGACCTCGATCTGGCAGTCGATTCAGGCCGGTGCCTTACCCTCGACGAGCGCGCCGCTTTGGCCGAGGCGTTTAGCGACAGCGACCTCCCCTACAAGGTCGATCTCGTCGATTGGCATGATATCGACGAGCGCTTTCGGCAAACGATCGCGGCCGAGCGGGTGGCGCTGACCGGCACGGAGATTTGAGCAGGCGGCCCGCTGGTCTGCCCTCCGGAAACCTGTATCCTGGCATACCGCGCAAATCCCGAGGAGGCTCGCGATGGCGCCGCAACCGATCGAATGGCCCGCCGAGGGGAACAGCCGCGTCCCTTACCGGATGTTTTCCGACCCGGAGATCTATCGTCGAGAATTGGCCCGCATTTTTCTCGGGCCGACTTGGCAGTTTTTGACCCTTGCCGGCGAATTGCCGGAAGCCGGCGACTATCTGATCACGTTTCTCGGCGAGACCCCGGTCGTCGTCACCCGCGGGCAGGACGGCGCGGTCCATGCGATGGTCAACCGTTGCGCGCATCGCGGCAACCTCGTCTGCCTGAAACGGCGCGGGCATGCCGACAATCTGACCTGCGTCTATCATGCCTGGCGCTACGACCTCGAAGGCAATCTCGACAGCGTCGCCTTTCGCCGCGGTGTCGCCGGCAAGGGCGGCATGCCGCCGGAGTTCCGGCTCGAGGCGCACGGGCTCAAAAAGCTGCGCGTCGATAGCTTTGGCGACCTCGTTTTCGGCACCTTGTCGCCGGACGCGCCGCCCTTGGGCGACTACATCGGCAACCTGATCGGCTCGCGCATTCACCGCGTGCTCCACGGGACGCCGAAGGTGCTGGGCACCACCTCGCAAATCCTGCACAACAACTGGAAGCTATACTTCGAGAACGTGCGCGACAGCTATCACGCGACCCTGCTGCACGCGTTTTTCACGACCTTTCGCATGTCGCGGCTGACCTCCGAGGGCGGCGTCGACATTGCCGAGAACGGTGCGCATCACGCGAGCTACACCCGCAACAAGACCGACCGCGTCGGCGCCGCAGCATCGGACGAGCTCTATGCCGGCATTCCCTCGCTGCGCGAGAATTTCCGGCTCGCCGACCCCGCTTTTCTGTCGATGGCCGAGGAATTCGGCGACGACACCACGACGCAAATCCTGTCGCTCTTCCCAAACCTCGTGGTCCAGCAGATCCAGAACAGCATCGCGCTGCGCCTCGTTCTGCCCAGGGGCCCGGACAAGACCGAGCTGCAATGGATTTATCTGGGCTTTGCCGAAGACAGCGACGAAATGACGGCGCTGCGCCTCGCCCAGGCCAATCTCGTCGGCCCCGCCGGCTATGTCTCAATGGAGGATGGTGCGGTCGGCAACTTTATCCAGCGCGCGATCCGCGGCTCCGAGGACGATTGCTCGGTATTGGAGATGGGCGGCCACGGCCATGTCTCCGAGGCGAACCGCACGACCGAAGCCTCGGTGCGCAGCTTCTGGCACGCCTACCGCCCGCTGATGGGGCTCTGAGCCGATGGACTTTGCGGCAGTGGCGTTGCGGCTGGAGCTCGAGGAGCTTTATGCCGATTACGCCCACTGCCTCGACAACGACGAATTGGAGCGCTGGCCCGATTTCTTTACCGAAAGCTGTTTTTACCGCATTACCTCGGCCGAGAATTACGAGGCCGGCTTGCCGCTCGGGCTTGTCTACGCCACGTCGCGCAATATGCTGAGAGACCGGGTCAGCGCATTGCGCGAGGCCAACATTTACGAGCCGCAGCGCTATCGCCATATCGTCTCGTCGGCAAAAATCCTCGGCGAGGAACGTAGCGGGCTCGATCTGACGGCGAATTTCCTCGTCGTGCGGACAATGCAGGATGGCGATATGACGATCTTTGCCGCCGGCCGCTACCTCGACCGGGTCGAGCGCCGCGACGGAGCCTGGAAATTCGCCCGCAAGGACGTCATCCTCGACAGCCGCCAGATCGACACGCTGCTCGCCATCCCGCTCTGAGGAACGTCTGAATAAAGAGTGATCGGGCGGCTGGGAAGCATACGACAGCGCCCGGATCTGGAAACCGACCCTCCGAACGTCAGGCGATGAAGAAGAGCTGCGCGGCGGCGAGCGACGGGGCGGCGGTGAAGTGCGAGACGAGCGCCGGGCGCAGCGGCGCTGCCGTTGGTGACCCGGCCGCCGGCGCGCAAGGCCACGCCCCCGCCGCCATCGATCGTGCCGAAATTGGTCACCGTGCCGGTGGCGCCGTTGACATCGACACCGCTGGCGCTGCCGCTGCCGCTGATCAGCGCCTTCTCCGAGGCATTGCTGCCGTTGCTGACGCTGCCGCCGGCAAAGAGAGCGACGGTGTTGTAGGTGCCCGTGCTGGTCAATGTCCCGAAATTGCGGACCGTTCCGGCGGCGTTGCGGATCGCGACGGCGTGCCGGCCGGCGCTGATCAGCGCCGCGGTCACGCCGGTGCTGCCGTTGCCGACCTGACCGCCCGCCCGCCTTCAGCTCGACCCCGTCGCGCCCTTTGCCGGTGCCTTCGATCGTGCCGAGATTGCTGACCGTGGCGAGCGAGCCCCGGATCAAGACGCCGCCATAGCCCGCGATCAGCGCCGTGGTGGCGCCGCTCTCACCGTTCTCGACCGTGCCGCGCGCGGCACGGTCGATGCCGTAGCCGGTGGTGCCGGTGCTTTGGATCGTGCCGCTGTTGGCGACGGTCCAGCGCGCGACCGGCTTGCCGTAGACCGCGTCGCCGTTCTGGTTCGACACGCTCCCGGTCACCGTCGCCGGACGCTGCGTCGCCGGATCGGCGAGCACGATCCCGTTCAGATCGACGCCGCTATAGATCGTGCCGGCCATCAGCGCCTCCCGCCTAGCATTTGGCACCCATATGTGCCGTTGGTTGAGCCAGACGATACACGATTCTCATCCCGGTGGTGCGGCGGCATAGTGGATGACGCGGCGGCGGGCGAAGCTCGCTAGGTTCCGGGCGGGTTGATCCGGGCAGTGAAATCGCAGGTCGCACGCGCTTCGTGGTCGTGCTGCAAGGCCCAGCGGTTCGATGGAAAGGCCAGCCGGTCCCAGGGGATTTCCTCCCAGTGGAACAGCCCGACCTCGAGGCTCTCGGGGCCGGCCTCGACGGCCTCGTCGAGGAGGCGCGCGCGGTAGATCAGCTGGACCTGGCTGATCCGCGGGATGTCGTAGATGGCGAGCAGCCCCTCGATCTCGATCCGCGCCCGCGCTTCCTCCCAAGCCTCGCGCTCGGCTCCGGCGCTCGCCGATTCGTTGAGCTCGAGATAGCCGGCCGGCAATGTCCAAAAGCCGAGCCGCGGCTCGATCGACCGGCGGCACAACAGAATCCGCTCACCCCAGCGCGCCACCGACCCGACCACGATCTTTGGGTTGTCGTAGAGGATAAAGCCGCATTCGGCGCAAATCATGCGCTCGCGGTTGTCGCCTTCGGGAATGCTGCGGACCGAGGGGCCGCGTGACGAGCTGTCTTCCGCCATCGCCGGTTCAGACGATGATCAGGCTCGCGACCTCGGGCGCCCGCCGCTCGGACGTCGACACAGCGGAAGCATTCAGCGCCATCACGGTCGATCGATCGCTCTCTTTGGAGCGTCGATCATAGGCGCGCGCCCAAGCCGGGGCAATCTTGCTCGGGCGTTGCTTGACAGACGGCGTTGCTTGACAGGTGGGGACAAAGCCCGTCGTGATCGCCGTGGCGCAGGAGGGACCGCAGATGAACTTTGGCAATTTCCTGTTTCCGGACTGCCGTGAGCCGGAGCGCGACGGCATCGTCATCGACGAGACCTTGCGCGAGGCGGCGCTGTCGGACGAGCTCGGCGTCGATGTGATCTGGCTCGCCGAGCACCATTTCGACGGCATCTGCGCTTATGTCGACCCGGTGAGCTTTGCCGGCGCGCTCGCCGCCACAACGCGACGCGCGGCGATCGGCTTTGCCGTGGTGCAGACGGCGCTGCATCATCCGGTGCGCCTCGCCGAGCAGCTCGCGGTGCTCGACCATATCGCCAAGGGGCGGCTGATCGTCGGGCTCGGCCGCGGCTCTTCCTACAACATCTATGACTACCAAGGCTTTGGCATCGACCATCGCGAGGCGCAGGCGCGGCTCGACGAGACCGAGCAAATTTTGCTTCAAGCCTGGCAGGGCAAAAGCTTCGAGCATCACGGCCGGTTCTGGGACCTGAAAGTGCCGATGCTGCGCCCGGTGCCGTACACCAAGCCGCACCCGCCGCTGATTCGCGCCGCCTCGGGGGAGGCCTCGATGCTCGAGCTGGCGCGACAGGGCCGGCCATTCTTGATGAACGTGCAGCCGATGGCCGTGACCCGGCGCCGCTGCGCGCTCTATCGGGCGGCGATGCGCGAGGCCGGGCACAGCGCGGACAAGATCGCGCAGACCCTCGGCCAATGCTGGGTCTGGCGCAACATCGTCGTCGCCGAAACCGACGCCGAGGCCGAGCGGGTCGGTTTCCCGGCATTCCAGGCGATGGTCGCTTCGCGTGCCGAATTGCGCAACCGCATCTACCGCGACACCGGGGAACGCATCGCGGTGCCGGAGAGCGACCTGCCGTCTGCCCGCGCCAGCGCCGAGAACGGCTTTATCCACGGCGCGCCCGACCGGGTGGCGGAAGCGCTCGCCGAAATCGACACCCTCGGCATCGGTGGCGTCATCGCCAGCTTTCGCCTGGGTCCGATGCCGCACGAGATTGCAGCGCAGAGCCTCACGCTTTTTATGCGCGAGGTCGCCCCGCGGTTTCGCCGGACACCCGGCTAAAGCGGATCGGTTGGATTTCGACGCCGACCGCCGGCGCGATATCCTTTTTGGGGAGTATGCCGCGCGCCTCGGTCAGGCCACCCGTTGCGGCGAGCGCGGCTCGATTTTCGCCAACTGGTCGGCGATCCGCCGCTTGGCCTCGATAATGTCATAAGCGTTTTGCAAACGGAGAAAAAAACCCTCGGACAATCCGAGGAATCGGCAGAGCCGCAAATCGGTGTCGGCAGTTATATCTCGAGCACCATTGACAATTGCGTGGATGCGATTGCCGGGCACGCCGATCGCATGGGCGAGCTGATTTTGGCTCATGCCGAGCTCCTGCAAAAACTCTTCTTTCAGGATCTCGCCCGGATGTGGGTTCAAAAGCTCGTCCATGGCCGCCTCGTCAATGATAGTCGACGATTTCGACGTCACCTGCGTCCCCGTCCGACCAGACAAAGCAGATGCGCCACTGCTCATTGATCCTGATGCTCATCTGTCCCGCTCGATTTCCTCTCAAGATTTCCAACCGGTTTCCCGGCGGATTGCGCAAGTCGCTCACGGTGCGCGCCGCGTCGAGCAAACGCAATTTCCGCAATGCCCGCTCCTGGATTTCGCGCGGAAATCTCCGGCTCACCCTGCCCCGCCCCAGGCTCTCTGTTTCCACAGATTTGAAGGAGCGAATCATCCATCAAGTTCAAATATAATTCGATACGCGATACGTATCAAGGTGGTTAATCGATTTAGGCTGCTAGCCGGCAACCGTCTGCGCTTTGGCCCAGCTGTCGCGCAGGGCGACGGTGCGGTTGAAGACGAGATGGCCGGGCTGCGTATCGGGGTCGAGGCAGAAATAGCCTTGGCGCTCGAGCTGGACCGGCTCGCCCACGCCGAAATCGGCAAGGGCGGGCTCGACCCGGCCTTCGTGCAAGATTTCGAGCGAGCTGGCGTTGAGGTCGGCGAAGAGGTCGCCATCGGCGCCGGGGTCGGCGCGGGTGAAGAGCGGGTTGTAAAGCCGGATTTCCGCCGGCACCGCCTGGGGTGCGGCAACCCAGTGCAGGGTTGCGCGCACCTTGCGGCCGTCCGGGGCATTGCCGCCGCGGGTCGCCGGATCGTAAGTGCAGCGCAGCTCGACCACCTCGCCGGCAGAGCCTTTCACCACCTCGCGGCAGGTCACGAAATAGGCGTAGCGCAAACGCACCTCGCGGCCCGGCGCCAACCGATAGAAATTCTTGGGCGGGTCCTCCATGAAATCGTCGCGCTCGACATAGAGCTCCCGGCCAAAGGCGACCCGGCGGGTCCCGGCCGCGAGGTCTTCGGGGTTGTTGACCGCGTCGAGCTCTTCCCCGGCGCCGGAATAATTGGTGATGACGAGCTTTAGCGGGCGCAGCACCGCCATTCGGCGCGGTGCGGTCCGGTTCAGCTGCTCGCGCACCGCATGGTCGAGCATCGCCCGATCGACGAGGCTGTTGGCGCGGGCGATCCCGACCCGCTGGGCAAAATCGCGGATCGCCGCCGCCGGCACGCCGCGCCGCCGCAACCCGGCGATGGTCGGCATGCGCGGGTCGTCCCAGCCTTCGACCCGGCCCTGGCGCACCAGCTCGGTCAGAAACCGCTTCGACAGCACCGCGAAGGTGATGTTGAGCCGGGCAAACTCGTATTGACGCGGGCGCGACGGCACCGGCAAATTGTCGAGGAGCCAATCGTAAAGCGGCCGGTGGTCCTCGAATTCCAAGGTGCACAACGAGTGGGTGACGCCCTCGATCGCGTCCGACTGGCCGTGCGCGAAATCGTAGCTCGGATAGATGCACCATTTCGTCCCGGTGCGCGGGTGGGCGCTGTGCAGGATGCGATAGAGCACCGGGTCGCGCAGATTGATGTTGCCCGACGCCATGTCGATCTTGGCGCGCAAGACATGGGCGCCGTTGGGAAACTCGCCGGCGCGCATGCGACCGAAAAGGTCGAGGTTCTCGGCGACGCTGCGGTCGCGCCAAGGGCTGTTGCGGCCGGGCTCGGTCAAAGTGCCGCGCATCGCCCGCATCTCCTGCGGCGACAAATCGTCGACGTAGGCCTGGCCCTGCCGGATCAAATGCTCGGCCCAGCCATAGAGCCGCTCGAAGTAATCGGAGGCGTGGTACAGGTGCACCCCCCAGTCGAAGCCGAGCCAGCGCAAATCGCGCTCGATCGCGTCGATATATTCCTGGTCCTCGCGGGTCGGGTTGGTGTCGTCGAAGCGCAGGTGGCAGCGCCCGCCGAACTCCTGGGCCACGCCGAAGTTCAGGCAGATCGCCTTGGCATGACCGATATGGAGATAGCCGTTGGGCTCGGGTGGAAACCGGGTTACGACCTCGCGAACCCGCCCCTCGGCGAGGTCGGCCGCAACGATGTCGCGGATAAAGTCGTGCGCCGCCGATCCCGCTGCTTCACTCGCCATCATGACCCTCGAAATCTTGCGGGCTCTCTTCGCATCGAACCTCCGGAAGCGCAAGCCGAGCGCCGATCGCCGGCCATTCGCGGCTTGACATTTTCGCCCCGGCTCCGACGCTGCCGACGGCATTTCGGGGTGGAGCAGGCGAATGGCAAGCGCTTTGGACGGGCTGCGGGTGCTCGATTTTACGACGACGATCGCGGGCCCGCATTGCGGGCGGCTGTTGGCCGACCTCGGCGCCGAGGTGATCAAGATCGAGGCGCCGGAAGGCGACATGATGCGCACCCGGCCGCCGTTGCGCGATGGCGCCAGCACCAGCTTTGGCCAGCTAAACGCCGGCAAGAAGAGTGTGGCGCTCGACCTGAAATCGCCGCGCGGGGCCGAGGCGGCGCGCCGGCTCGTCGCCACCGCCGATGTCGTCGTCGAGAACTTCCGGCCCGGCGTCATGCGCCGTTTCGGCCTCGACTACCCGGCACTCGAGGAGGTCAAGCCCGACATCGTCTATTGCGCGATCTCGGGCTACGGCCAGACCGGCCCCTCCGCGGAATTGCCGGCCTACGCCCCGGTGATCCACGCCGCCTCGGGCTACGACCTGGCGCAAATCGCCCATCAGATGGAGGAGCGCCCCCCGGATTTCTGCGGCATCTACATCGCCGACGTGTTGACCGGCACTTATGCCTTTGGTGCCATCATGGCGGCCATTTACCAGCGCCAGCTGACCGGCGCGGGCCAGATGGTCGATGTGTCGATGCTCGAAAGCATGCTGAGCTTGACCTTGAGCGAAATCCAGGCGGCGCAGTTTCATGTCGCACCGCCGGGCCGGCCGATCTTTGGCCCGATCACGACCAAGGACGGCTTTATCATGCCGGCCATCGCCAGCGAGCGCAGCTTTCAGAACCTCGCCGCCGCCAGCGGTCATCCCGGCTGGGTCGGCGACCCGCGCTTTGCCCGCTACACCGACCGCAGGCGGCATTGGGGCGATCTGGTCGAGGAATTGGAGCATTGGTCGACAACGCTGACGACCGCCGAGGTCCAGGCGATCTTCGACCGGCACGGTGTCCCGTCCTCGCCCTACCGAACGGTCAAGGAGGCGATGGCCGACCCGCAGCTCGCGCACCGCGGCGCCTTTGCCGAGATCGCCGATGCCGGTGGCCGGTTTCTGGCATTGAACCCGCCCTTCCGCCTCTCCGCCGCCAGCACCGCGGCCCGGCCTTTTGTCGCAGCACTCGGCGAGCATACGGCAGAGGTGCTGGGCGAGCTCGGCTACACCAGCGCCGAGATTGCCGCGCTCGGCACCGGCTAAAGCACGGCGATCGCCTCGATCTCGATCAGAAATTCAGGCTGGGCCAAGCCGGTCACCTGGACCAGGGTCGAGGCCGGCATCTTTTTGCCAAAGAACTCCTCGCGGATCGCGCTGTAATCGGCGCGGTGGCGGATGTCGGTCAAATAGGTGTTGACCTTGACGATGTTGCGCATCGTCCCGCCGCCGGCTTCGACCTGGGCCTTTAGCGCCTCCAAGGCAGCGTGCGCCTGCGCCTTGAAGTCGCCGGCATGGGCGGCTTGCCCGTTGGCGTCATAGGCGACCTGGCCGGACAGATAAAGGACCGTCTGCGCGCCGCTGACCTTGACCGCCTGCGCATAGGTCGGCGGGTCCCAGACGCTCTTCGCCGCATAGGGCTCGATATTCGGCATATCGTTCGCTCCCTCTGTCGATAAAGCTCCATTGGCGAGAAAAAGGTTATTTCGGGTCGCCTCGGCGGGCCAGCTCGATCACGGGGAGCCGGTCGAGCTGGGCAACAAAGCCGGCTTCGTCTTCGAGACAGCGCAAATCGAGCAGCACCTTCCCGGCCTCGATGCGCCCGATGACCGGCACCGGCAAGGCCCGCAAGGCGCGCGCCAGGGTCTCGACGGCGGCGCCGGATTTCGCCCGGCCGAGCGGGCGCAGCGCCAGCGCCGCGCTCGGCAGCAACGACACCGGCAAGGCGCCGCTGCCGATCTGGCTCTTGGCCTCGACGATTTCGATCGCGGCGACGCCCTGTAACGCGCGCGCGATTTGCGGCAGCAGGCGATCGGCGAGGGCTGCGATCTCGGCGCGCGGGCGGGACAACAGGCGCAACGTCGGCAACCGCTCGGCGAGACGCTCGGGGTCGGCGTAAAGGCGGAGCACCGCTTCGAGCGCCGCGAGACGGATCTTGTCGAGCCGCAAGGCGCGCTTGAGCGGGTTTTTGGCCAGTCTGGCAACGAGGTCGGCGCGGCCGACGACGAGCCCGGCCTGCGGCCCGCCGAGCAATTTGTCGCCGCTGAAGGTGACGAGATCGGCACCATGGGCCAGCGCCTCGCCAACCGTCGGCTCGTGCGGCAGCCCCCAGGCGACGAGATCGACGAGCGAGCCGCTGCCGAGGTCCTCGACAAACGGGACCGCATGCTCGCGCGCCAATCTGGCGAGCCCTGCCGCCGGCGCCGAAGCGGTAAAGCCGTGGATCGCGAAATTGCTGGTATGGGCCTTTAGGATCAGCCCGGTCTGCGGCCCGATCGCGGCGGCAAAATCGGCGAGATGGGTGCGGTTGGTGGTGCCGACCTCATGGAGCCGGGTGCCGGCGCGCGCCATGATGTCGGGCAGGCGAAACGAGCCGCCGATCTCGATCAGCTCGCCGCGCGAGACGATGGTTTCGCGCCCGTCGGCCAATGTGTTGAGCGTCAGCACCAAGGCGCCGGCGTTGTTGTTGACCGCGAGCGCCGCCGCGGCCCCGGTCAGCCGCTTGAGCCAACCCGAAACATGGTCGTCGCGCTCGCCGCGCCGGCCGGTGTCGAGATCGTATTCGAGGCTCGACGGGTCGCGCATCGCCGCCACGGCTGCCGCGACCGCTTCCTCCGGCAATGGCGCGCGGCCGAGATTGGTATGCAGCACGGTCCCGGTCAGGTTGAACACGCGGCGCTGCGACGGGCGCATCAAATCGGCGAGCGAGCGCTCGCTGTCCTCTACAATCGTCGCGACCGCGGCGGCCTCGCCGGCGCCCCGCCGTGCCGCGAGCGCTGTCCTGACCGCATCGAGCGCGAGGCTCCGCCCATAGCGCGCGGCGAGGCTCCTCCCCGTTGCGGAGCTCAGCACCTTATAAACCGCCGGCAAGGCGGCGCGGCCTTCGCGCGGGCCTCCCCTCATGAGGCGACGACCGGCTCGGGCAGGGTCTCGGCGGCGCCGGTTTCGAGGCCAATCCGCGGCTCGCCCGTGCCGGATGCTTCGATCCGGCCGATCAGCGCGGCGCGATAGCCGAGACGGCGCAATTCGGCCAGGCACCGGGAGGCGCGCTCGGCCGGCAACCCGGCGAGCAATCCGCCGGCGGTCTGCGGGTCGATCAAGAGCGGCGCCATCGGGCATGTTCGAGCGGCGGAGTCGAGCGCGGCGAGGGCGCCGAGATTGTCGGCGTGCAGCGAGCTCGTGATGCCGCGCTCGATCAGCTCGAGGGCACCGTCGAGCGCCGGGACCGCTTCGGGGTCGAGCACCGCCTCGCAACCCGACGCGCGCAGCATCTCGACAAGATGGCCGACGAGCCCGAACCCGGTCACATCGGTGCAAGCCGTGGCGCCATGGGCGGCAAGGCACGCGGCGGCGGGTCCCGCCGGCTGCAGCATCGTCGCGATGGCGCCCGCGACCACCTGTGCCGGGGCCACCCCGCGCCCGTCGGCGGCGAGGATCACCCCGGTGCCGAGCGGCTTGGTCAGGACCAGCCGGTCGCCGTTGCGCAATCCCCCTTTGCGCAGCAGCTTCCCCAAAGGCGCGCGCCCGGTCACGGCAAAGCCCAGCGCCAGCTCCGCACCCTCGGCGCTGTGGCCGCCGACGAGTGCGGCACCCGCAGGCTCGAGCACGTCGAGCGCGCCGCGCAGCATGTGGAACAGGTCGTGCTCGACGATTGCCGGGCGCGCCGGCGGCAAGGTGGCGATGGCGAGTGCCGTATCGGGCAGCGCCCCCATCGCATAAATGTCGTTCAACGCGTGGGTCGCGGCGATCCGGCCAAAGAGATAGGGGTCGGTCACCATCGCCCGGAAAAAATCGACGCTTTGCAGCAATGGCGGCGCCCCGGGAAATGCGATCAGCGCTGCGTCGTCCGGGCTGTCGAGGCCGATCGCGACGATATCGCCAGCCACCGGATCGCCGGCCACCGGCCGCAGCCGCTCGATGACCCGGCCGAGCACCGCCGCCGGCACCTTGGCGGCGCAGCCGCCGCAGCGCATCGGCCCCTCGCCGGGCTCGGGCGTCATTTCCGGCAAATTGGAATAGCGCCGCATCCAGCGCCGGTCGATCCAGTCTTTCAGCCGCCACCACACGGCACCCTCTGCGGCAAAGCGCCCGCGCGAGGCGACGGCACGCCCGTCACCGGTGCCGATCAGCGCCAGCCCGCGGCGCTGCGGCATGGCTCGACGCAGCTTTTGCCCGGCCAGCGCCCGGCGCAGATTGGCGGCGAGCGGCGGCCCCTGGCGGACGGCGTAGACACCGGCTTTCTCGCGCGGATGAGCGAGCATCGTCGCGACATCGCCGGCCGCGAAAATGCGCGGGTCGGCGGGCGAGCGCAGGGTCTCCTCGATCGCGACAAACCCGTCCGCGGTCAGTGTCAGCCCGGTCTCGGCGAGCCATGGAGCGGCACCGGCCTCGGTCACCCACAACGCCTCGTCGAACGCGATCTGCCGGCCATCGGCGCAACACAGCGCGCCGGGCTCGACCCGGACCACCGCGGCCTTGGTCGCGACCACGATGCCGCGCTCGGCGAACAGCCGCTCGAACCGGCGGCGCACACCGGAATTATGGGTCGGCAGCAGCGTCTCGGCGGTGACCAGCGTCACGCCCAGCGCCGCCGTGCCGATCGCCGCCAGCCTATGTTGCGCCGCGAGCGCCAGCTCGACACCGCCGGCACCGCCGCCGACGACCGCGAGCCGCAGCCGCGGGGCAAGGCGCGCGCGCTCGACGAGCGCTTCCCAGCGGGCCGCGAATTGCGCGATCGGCTTGACCGCAACGGTGTGCTCGGCGGCACCCGGCACGTCGTGCGATCGCGGCGCCGAGCCGATGTCGAGCGACAAGAAATCCCAGCGGATCGGGGGGTGCGCCCGGCACAGGAGATGGGCCGCCGCGCGGTCGATGCCGGTCGCCTCGTCATGCACCAGCCGGGCGCCGGCAAAGCGCACGAGCCGGCCGAGATCGATATGGCACTCGTCGAACGGGTAACGGCCGGCGACCCAGCCCGGCAGCATCCCCGAATACGGCGTCTCGACATCGCGCGCGACGAGGGTCAGCCGCACCCCCGGCACCGGCCGCATCGCAAAGCTCTTCAGCACATGGACATGCGCGTGCCCGCCCCCGGCCAGCACCAGATCCTGCGCGATGGGAGCCGCCTGCCGCATCCGCGCACTATGGCGCAGCGCCACCCGGATGACGAGCGGCCGGCGGCCCGGCAACCTCGTGCACGTCATCGCTGAAAGGCTTTCGTAAGTTTAACGTGATAATATACATAATGACGGTCACCGACGGAGCTTCGGAATCGGAGCCGGCATGCACGATGATGTGGTCCTTCGCCGGCAGGGTCGCCGCGGTCACACTGCCACCCGCCACAAAATCCATCTCCGACTTTCCGCCGCCGAGCACACTGCCGATAAACACCGCGCCCGGTTCCACCACCACCTTGCCGCCGCTGCCAGCTGCGCTGCCGACCCTCGTCTCGCATTTGACCGGCGCCCCGTCGCTCGCCGCCACGCAGCTCTTCTTCATCGCCTGACCGCCCGCAAGCGCGGCGTCTTGCCGGGCGTCGGCCGGCGGCCATCGCCCGCGAGAGCGAAAAGCAGTGCGAGCCAGCCGTTTCGAGCGCGGCGTTTGCGCCCGTCAGCCGAGCGCGAGCAGGCGCTGCGCGTCGGCCGGCGCCAGTGGCGGAGCGAGGACGTCGAAGCGGCCGGTGCAGCGCAGCCCGCCGGCGATCCGGCGCGTCGCGGCCAGCGCCATCTGGCTCGCCGTGCTGACGCGAGCGACGCCCAGCCTTTCGAGCTCCTCGACGCTCGGCGACCCGGAACGGACATTGATGTTGACCGACGCTCCGCCGAGCGCCTTGACCAGCCGCTCGATCGTCGCCGAGGCGGATCGCTCCCTCTATCCCGGCCGAAACCAGCGCCCTACCCTCCTCTCGCCAGCCGGGAGCAGTCAAGCAGGCGATCGCGAAAGCCGCGGTTCTGCTGCAATCAAAGCAAGCCGCTTTTCAGCGCGCGCGATGACTGGTAGATTGCCGCCATAGAACCCAGGGGGTTTGCGGCAGATTCCCCCAACGTTCGCTATGGCGTGCAAAACAAATCGCCTGGGGTGCTCTCGGTAGGGCTGTGGCCACGGTGAGATGAAAATGAATTCCGGCTATGCAGAGCTGGGCTCGGCCGATCGCGTCGTCGCACGGTTCTTGCGCGAATACCATCGAATCTGGCAGGTCAACTTTCCTGGCTTAAATAAACGTGCACATTGGAATGTAATTTTTGCGGCAAAGGCCGCAGATATCGGCGGCGTGTCCTGTCGGGCCATCCACCGTATTCTCTATGGTTCCTACGGCACCGACATCAGGACCTGCATCGAGCGGGTAAAAGACTGCGAACGAGATGGGTTCATCAAAATCTTCGACGATTCCGAACGGCCCTGCACCGCATCCTCGGGCAGCCTGATCGGCGCCACGCCCAAGCTGCACCAAGCCTTTGACCGGCATTGCCGCGAAACCATCGCCGAGGTCGCTTCGGTGTTTGGCGAGTCCGGGCCGCCGGCCCGCTGCGACGACACGGCCGTCTCGGCGATCTTTCGCTTTTTCGGCGCCTATGACCAGAAATGGCGCGAAACCAGCGAGGCGGTGGTCCGGGAAAAGGGCTTGACGCCGGCCTATTTCAACGACGCGATGGACCACCTCGTCACCTACCAATATTTGGCGATCGTCATGCTCTTGTGGTCGTCGGGCCCGTTCGGCGGCGACCGCGGCGGCAAGCCGGCCCTGGTCATCGACGAGATCAACAGCCGGATGTGGGATGTGCTCGGGCTCGGGCATTTGGCGATCAAGGAGCGTGTCGGCAATCTCGTCCGCTGGGGCTTTTTCGCCGAGCAAACGATCAAAAAGCACAAGGCTGTGCTGTTGACCCCGCATGCCGGCGCCGCCTTGAGCAAGGGCTTGGCCGAAACCATGCCGGTGCTCGAAGAGCTGCGCGCCAAGCTCATCGAACGGCCGGTCGCTGCGAAAATAGCCTAGCCGCCGGGCGCGCTCGGCCGGCACGCGGTTGACGGCAATGCGCCGCCTCATCGGCTTCTTTTGCGCCGCCGCGCTGCTTTTGCCGGTGGCTGCTGCTCGGGCCGATCCGCCGGCCGCATTGCCGGCCCAAACGATCGCCGCCCTTTCTGCGTCGCTTGCGGAGGCCGAACGGCGTGTCGGGCCAGCCGATCCGCAGCTGCTCGCGGTCATCGACCCGCTCGCGCAGCTGCAATACCGGGCCGCCGAGATCGACCGGGCGACGGCGCTGCGCCGCCGCGCGCTGAAGATCGCGATTGGCGCTTTCGGCGATGCTTCGATGCCGGCGGCCAAGGCGATGACCGCTCTCGCCCTTCTCTATATCGAGCAGCAACGCTATCTCGACGCCGAGCCGCTGCTGATCGTCGCCGGCAATATCCTGCGCCGCAATCGCGACCCCGGGCGCGACCCCGGGCGCGACATCGACAACCAATCCGAGACCGACATTCTCGCCGGCCGGGCGGTGATCGCGCTCGCCGGCGGGCGCCGCGAAGAGGCGCGCAAGCTGGCCGGGGCGGCGGTTGCGGCCGGCGCGAGCAACGCCGGCGCCGCGCACCGGCGCGCCATGCGCGTGCTCGGCGCCGTGCTCGCCACCGAAGGCGATTTCGCCGCCGCCGAGCACACGCTGCGCCACACCCTCGCCCTCGACCGGGCCGCCGCGGACGCGCTCGGCAGGGCGCGCAGCCTCGCCGCCCTCGCCAATGCCGATCTGCGGCAAAAGCGTTTTGCCGAGGCGTTGCCGTTGCTCGAGCGCGCGGCCGAAATCGACCAGACCCGTCTCGCCCCAACCCATCCGGTCATCGCCGATGACCTGTACGGCATCGGCCTCGCCTATCTCGGGAGCGGGCGAGCCGGCGATGCGCGCGCCGTCTTTCGCGCCGCGGTCGATCTCCTAAATCGCGGCGCCGGGCGCGGCACCCCGGCGCTCGCCTATATCGAGCTCGAGCTGGCGCGCGCCGAGCGCGAGACCGGCCGCAAGGACGACGCCCGGTCCCACTTCGCCGATGCCCAGCGCATCCTGAACGACGCCGCCGACAAAGAGCGCGAGCGGGAGCGCAGCATTTAGCCGGACGAGCTGCGCTCAGTGGTCGCGCAGCAGCGTGCCGAACCCGTCGATCCGGTCGTCGATGCCGTTGCCGCGCAAGGCCCACCAGTAGGTCGCTGTGTTGATCGCCAATACCGGCTTTTCGAGCCACAGCTCGGCGCTGGCGGCGAGCCGCGCCATCGCGAGGTTGGTGCCGACCTGAACGACGGCGTCGACATCGGGCCCGTCCACCGCCAGGACGGCGGCGCGCAATTCCATTTCCGAGACGTGCGCGATCAGCACCGGGCTCGCGCATTTGAGCCCCTTCAGCCGCACCACCTCAAACCCGCAATCGGTGAAAAAGCGGCGGACCTCTGCGTCGGCAACCGGCATGTAGGGTGTGACCACCCCGATCCGCCGGATCGCGCCATAGCGCGCGAGCGCCTGGCGCGCGGCGTCGGACCCCATCGTCACCGCGACCCCGGCGCGGGCTTCGACGCGCTCGCGCAGCCTTTCGCTGCCGTCGAGCCCACCCCAGAACGTCTCGGAAGACATCCCCATGATCAGATGGCCGGGCTCGCAGGTCATCACCCGGTCGACCGCGGACAAGAGCTGGTCTTCGACGGTGCGGATCAGCTTTTCGAAATCGGCGTCGCCGCGCAGCGGGTCGTTCGGAATATGGATGCGGGCGAAATGGTTGGTGACGCCCGGCGGCCGCATCGCATCGAATTCGGGCTGGACGACCGTGTTGGTGCTGGGCGCGACGACCCCGAGCTTGATCCGCCAGCCGAGCGCATCGGCCATCGACCGCCCTCCCCGCCTCAGACGATTCGGGCGCGGCACTCGCCAAAGCCGATCGGCACATGGCCCGGCCGCCGGCAATGGGCGCGGAAGATCACCTCGTCGCCGTTTTCGGTAAAGGTGCGGGTCTCGCCCGAGGCGAGGGTCGTCGCCCGGGTGCCGTCGGCGCTCAGCTCCATCAGGCTGCCATAGCCCTCGCGGGCCGGGCCCGAAATCGTGCCGGTGCCGAAGAGATCGCCGGGCTGCAAGTCGCAGCCACCACTCGCATGGTGCGCGACCAATTGCGCAAGGGTCCAGTAGAGGTCGGTCGTGTTGCTGGCCGACATCAGGTGCGGCGGCAGCCCTTTGGCGCGCAGTCCCTCGGTCAGGATAAAAGCTTCGAGCGCGATGTCAAAGGCGCCTTCGCGCTGGTCGGCCATGTCCAACAGGTGCGGCAGCGGCGCCGGGTCGCCTTCGGGCCGCGGCGGCTGAGCGATGCGGAAGGGCGCCAGCGCCTCGGCGGTCACGATCCACGGCGACACGGTCGAGCCGAAATTCTTGCCGAGAAACGGCCCGAGCGGCTGCGATTCCCAGCCCTGCAGATCACGCGCCGACCAGTCGTTGACGAGGCCGAGGCCGAAAATGTGGTCGGCGGCCCGGCCGATCGGGATCGGCTCGCCGAGCGCATTGCCGGGGCCGATCCAGACCGCGAGCTCGAGCTCGTAATCGAGCTTTTGGCAGGGGCCGAAGCTCGGCGCTGCTTCGTCGGGCGCCTTGCGCTGGCCGTTCGGCCGGCGGATCCCGACCCCCGAGGGCCGCACCGAGGACGCCCGGCTGTGATACGCGACCGGCACATATTTGTAGTTGGGGGAAAGCGGATTGTTCGGGTCGCGCCGGCGCCCGCCGTTTCTGGCGTGATGGATGCCGGCAAAGAAATCGGTGAAATTGCCGATCGCGGCCGGCAGGTGCATCGTGCATTCGGCGGCGTTGTGCAAGAGCCGCGGGGCGTGGCCCGCGATCTCGGCCCGCTCAGGCGCGTCCGCAGCCAGCAGCGCCGAAAGGCGCTTGCGCAGTGCGGTTCGCGGTCCGGCGCCCAGCGCCATCAGCGGGTTCAACGTCGGTCCCGCCGCGGCCTCGGCAGCGCGCCGAGCGTCGCCGTCCAACCGGGCATCGCCATCCAAAAGGCCCGCTTCGAACGCCGCTTTGAGGTCGAGGATCATGTCGCCGATCGCAACCCCGCCGCGCGGCACGCCGCCGCCTTTGGGGCTGAACACCCCGAACGGCAGGTTCTGGATCGGAAACTCGGAATGGCCCTGCGCCGACGCCACCCAGCTCCGGCGCCCCGCATCATGGGTCTCGTCGATCGCGCTCACCGCTATTCCCTCCGCCCGTTCCGCGGCGGCGATCATCCCTCATTTTCGAGCGCGAAAGCGAGCCGCAATCCGCCGGCCGTGCGATTTGCCGCCGCCCGAGGCCCGCTTTGGCACTGGCGCGGCCGCTTTGACACTGGCTCGCCGACGGCAATGGCGCGCTAGATGTGGAGCCTCAATAGGTTGTCCTTGGAGAGGGCGAGGCGGCTGATGGGCGTTTGGGATTTTATCCCGCTGTGCGGTCGATGCCAGTTGTATCGATGCAGCCAGAAGGGCAATTCCTGGGCGCGGCGCTGCGAGGTGGGGTAGGCCTGTGCATAAGCCCACTCCCTGAGGGCGGTCTGGATGAAGCGCTCGGCCTTGCCGTTGGTCTTTGGCGTGTAGGGCTTGGTGCGGACGTGTTTGAGCCCGAGATCGCGGCAGGCGTCACGGAAGTCGAACGCCCTGTAGCATGAGCCGTTGTCGGTCATCACCCGGACAACCGTGATGCCGAGAGTGTGGTAGTAGGCCAGCGCCGCCTTGAGGAAGGCGATGGCGCTTTGTTTGGTCTCATCGGGCATGATCTGGGAGAAGGCGATGCGCGAGGCATCGTCGATGCAGACATGGACAAATTCCCAGCCGATGCCGCGGCTGTTGCTCTGGCGATCGCCGGTGATGCGGTGACCAACTTGCTGGAAACGGCCGAGCTTTTTGATGTCGATATGGATCATCTCGCCGGGCGCTTTGCGTTCGTAGCGAATCACCGGCGCAGCCGGCTCCAGGTCCTTCATCCGGCTCAGGCCGAGACGCTTCAGAACCCGGCTGACCGTGGCCGGCGAGACGCCGGTTTCGCGGGCGATCTGCTCGCCGGTCCAGCGCTGGCGGCGCAGGGCTTCAATCCGCTCGGCCGTCGTTTCAGAGGTCGGCCAGTAGAGGCGATGCGGCCGCGAGGAGCGATCGACCAGGCCGGCAACGCCTTCGGCCACAAAGCGGGCGACCCACTTGCTGGCCGTTTTTGCCGAGACGCCCATGGCAGTGGCCACTGCCATGGGCGTCTGACCTTCGACCAGCACCCGCCGCACCAGTTCGGCTCGACTGTGACAGGTCAGGCGGGCATTCTGATCAACGTTCATCCGGTCCCCCGGGATCGCCAAAGAATTCGACACCTTCAGCTTCCTCGGTCCGGACCGGATGGACAACCTATTGAGAGTTCACAGCTAGAACGCGGTGCGGGTCGGGGCGACGACGAGGTCGCGGATACAGATCCCCGGCGGCTGCCTCCAGCAGAACAGGACGATTTCTGCGAGCTCCTCGGCGGTCATAAAGTCGGGGTTGCCGAGCATCGCGCGATATTCGTCGAAGCTGACATGCATGCCGGCGTGGATGTTGGTGCGCACATAGCCGGGCGCGATGTTGATGACGCGGACCATGTTTTTCGATTGGGCTTCGCGCAATGATTCGGAAAACGCCCGGACCGCGTGTTTGCTGGCGGTGTAGGCGAGCGCAACCGGGGCGGTCTTGCGGTCGCTGACCGAGCTGATATTGACGATCGTCCCGGATTTACGCCCGGCCATGCCGCCGAGCACCGCCTTGGCGCAGTTCATCACCCCTTTCAGGTTGGTGTCGATCTCCCGTGTGTAGTCTTCGGGCTCGACGCGGTCGAATTCGCGCGCATCGGCGATCCCGGCGCTGTTGACCAGACACTCGACCGGACCGTGCAGCACCTCGGCGGCGGCGACGGCGCTTGCGATGGCGCCGTAATCGGCGACGTCCGCCTGCCGCCAGACGGCGGGATGGCCCGCCAGCTCGGGCATCGGCTCGAGATGGCGGGAAATCAACAACAGCGGGTTGCCGTCCCGCGCAAAAGCCAGCGCCAGCGCCTTGCCGATCCCCGAGCCGGCGCCGGTGATCATGACCAACGGTCGCGCCATTCCGACCGCCTCACAGCAGCAGCGACGCGGGGTTGCCGAGGCCGGCCGCGACATCGAGCAGCGGCAGAAACATCTCCGGCTCCTGCGCGCCGGAGATCGCGTAGCCGCGTTCGAGGATAAAGCACGGCACCGCATGAATGCCGAGCCGGCGCGCCCGGCGCTCTGCCGCGCCGACCGCCTCGGCACCCGCTTCGCCCGCCAGGTAGCCGCCGACCTCGTCGGGATCGAGGCCGGCGCGGCCGGCAATCTCGGCCAAAACATCGCTGTCGCCGATATCGAGGCCGTCGCGGAAATAGCCGGTGAACAGGGCCTCGACCATGAGGTCGGCGCAACCCTTTGCCGCCGCCAGCCGGATCAGCCGATGGGCGCGCAAGGTGTTCGGCATCCGCCCGATCCGCTCGAAGGCGAACTCGATGCCGACGCTGCGGCCGGTCGCGGCGACCGCGGCACAGCAGCGCGCGGCCTCGCGCGCGCCACCGAATTTGGCAGACAGGTACAGTGCTCGCGAGATGCCGGCGGGCGGCATGCCCGGGTTCAGCTGATAGGGATGCCACGACCGCGTGACGGCGAGACCCGGCCGCCGGGCCAAGGCCAGCTCGAGCCGGCGCTTGCCGATAAAGCACCACGGGCAGGCGGCATCGAAGACGATGTCGATACGCATGACGGGCTCCTGCCACCGCTGCGGGCCCGCGGCCAGCACCGCGTGCCGCAGGATGCCGGGGAATGGCCGAGGCGGGAAGCGCGTTTGTCGGCAGCCGTAATGGTTAACCATATTGCCACTTGCGCGATCACCCGAGAATTGTCTATACTTGCGCGGTATAAGCAGATTAATAATATCGGCGGTCTCGCGCTCACCCGGAAGGACCAGAGATGCGTTTCAATTCCCTGATCGGCATTGGCGCGGTTTTGTTGTTGATGCAGGCGAGCCTGCCGGCCCAGGCCGGCCTTATCGGCAACGGGACGAACACTGTTGCTGCATTGTTCTATCTTGGCGCGTCGACTGTGCCTGTCGTTACATCGTCGACGGCCCCGTACACGAACCCAGCGCCACTCGAAATTGAAGGTCCCAGCGGACCGACAAATCCCCCGGCGCCGCCATCTTTGATCCCGGCTCATTTTCCCGTGGCGGCGTCCGATGAAGCCACGATTGATGTCGGAGATACGACGATCACCATCACTAATGAGGCTGCGTTGCCGTTCTGTTCCGTGTCGGCGACGCCTTGCCCGGATGGGTTCAGTGGGTTTGGTTTTGTCTTCTTCGGCAATGTCGACATCACTGGCGTAACGGTCGATCCTGCAAGCATGTTTTCACCGGTTGCCGGCGGGCTGACGTTTGGTGCCACGGATATATTCGTAAACCTTGTTGGCGAAACGCCGAGCGCCGGCGCGGCGCTGATTCTCGACGTCACTACCGGCGGCACGCCCATACCGACCCCAGAGCCGGCGAGTTTGACGCTATTGGCTGTGGGCTTGGTGGGCGCTTGGTCGTTGCGTCGGCCGCGTAAATATCGGGCGAATTAAGGCGCTGGCTCCTCATGACGGAGAACGCCGGATCATGAGCGATCCCTTCCTCGACACGATCCGCCTCGTCGCTTTCGACTTCGCCCCGGTGGGCTTGGCATTGTGCCAGGGGCAAACCCTGCCAATTGCGTAGAATCCCGCATTGTTTTCGCTGCTCGGCACCTATTTCGGCGGCGACGGCGTGAATAATTTCGACTTGCCGGATCTGCTGCGCGCGAATGGTCGAGGCAGAGCCAAAGCTCGCCGCCGAGGTCGCAGCTTGGCTGAAGACGGCAGGCCAGACGGATCAGTCGGAGGATCGGGCGTGCGGGGCCGAGCGGCGCGGCGACGAGACACCGGACTGGGTGGCGGGCAAGCAACGGCGGCTGGCGAAAATCCGCGAAGCCAAGCCTGCCCCTGGCAGCGAACAGGGGGCGGCGCTCAAAGCCGAGGGGCAGGCCGCCGCCGCGAAGATCCCGGATGAGCTGGCGCGGCGCGAGGAGCGTCTGGCCAAGCTTGCCGCGGCGCGGGCGGCAATCGCGAAGCGCGCCAAGGACCGTTTCGCGCGCGAGGAGACGGCGTATGAGGCCAAGCTGGCAGCGCGCGCGGCCAAGGCCAAGAAGACCGGCAAGAAGCCTGGGGGCAAGCCTCCCGAGCCGCCGCAGGACGGTCCGCTGCCGACCGATCAGATCAACCTGACCGACGCGGCGTCGCGCGTCATGCCGGTGCCGGACGGCGGGTTCGAGCAATGCTACAACACACAAGCCGCGGTGGCGGCGGACAGCCTGCTGGTGGTCCATCGCCTGGCGACGCCCGAGGGCAAGAAGCTCTATGCCCTGCGCAAGCAGGTCCCGGAACCGGTGTTCGGCATCATCAAATCAGTGCTCGCCTTCCGCCAATTTCTGCTGCGCGGGCTCGACAAGAGCCTGCCCCCGGCGGAAGCGGGGGTGCGCGGCGAGTGGAGCCTTGCGACCATGGCCTGGAGCTTAAAGCGGATGTTTGCCCTTGGCCTCGCCAAAAAAGGCCGAGCGCGCCTAGCCGCCGCAGATCCGCAGACTGTTTGCCTGTCGATGCCGCCGACCAAGACCGCGACGCCCACGTGATCGAGCGTCAATCGCATTATCCCCCGGCGTGTCGCCTCCGATGCTTGGTAACAGACATCAGTCCGACAGGCTGCTAGGCTCAAACGATGAAGCTACCCGCCCATAACCGCTACGACTACGTGCCGATCCACAAGCGCGCGCCATACGATTGGCCCGAGGGCGCTCGGCTCGCGGTCACCTTTTGCAACAATATCGAGCATTTCGCGTTTGGCGCCGGGCTCGGCAGCGATTCGACCGGTGCCGCGGCAGCGCAGAGCCACCGCAACTATGCCTGGCGCGACTACGGCAACCGTGTCGGCCTCTGGCATTACCTCGATCTCCTCGACGAATTCGGATTGTCGGGCGCGCACAACGTCAACTCGGCGGTGCTCGAATATTGCCCGGACATCGTCGAGCGGTTGAACGGGCGCGGCGACGAATATGTTGGTCATGGCCGCACCAATTCCGAGCGTCAGGATGCGCTGTGGGAGGCGGACGAACGGCGGCTGATCGCCGAATGCACCGAGGTGGTGACGCGGCTCTCCGGGCGGCGGCCCGAGGGCTGGCTCGGCCCCTATATCGCCGAGACCGCGCAAACCCTCGACCTCTTGAAAGAGGCGGGCTACCGCTATGTCATGGATTGGGCGATGGACGACCAGCCGGTCTGGATGCGGACCCGTTCGGGGCCGATTTTGTCGGTGCCCTACCCGCTCGAGCTCAACGACTCGCCCTCGCTGGTGTTTCGCCGTCACACCGGGCGTCAATTCGCCGAGATGATCATCGACCAGTTCGACGAGATGCTGGAGCAGTCGAAAAAATACCCGCTCGTCTTCGCGGTTTCGGTGCACCCCTTCATTATCGGCCAGCCGTTTCGGCTGCACGCGTTTCGCGACGCCGTGCGCCACATCCTGCGAGAGCGCGAGCGCCTGTGGATCACCACGCCGGGTGAGATCGCGCGCTATTGCGAGGGGCTGCCCACGGGGACCGTGCCCGGCTCGGCCTGACCGGCGGCTGCACCCACCGTCTCGCCCGGCTGCTTGGCGCCGAGCCGCAACAACGGCACCAAGAGAAAGATCGCTGCGGTCGAGGTGGCGGAGACGACGATCAGCGGCGCGAGGCGGCTGTGAAAGGCGTGCTCGTAAAGAAACGAGCCGATGTTGTTCGATGCCGCCGAGGACAGGTTGAGAAACGACATCAGCGCGGCAAAAGCGAAGCCCTCGGCCCGCTTTGGGCAGTAATCGGCGGCGAGGCTCAGGGTCGCGACAAACGCGATCATTCCCGCCGCCCCGCTAAAGAAATTGATGATTGCGGCGCTTACCTCGCCCGCCAGCAGCAGAAACGCGGCCGTCGTCACGACGCCAACCAGGATGCTCAGATTGAGCATTTGCTTCGAGGTCAGCCCGCCGCCAAATTTCCGGTAGACGAGGGCGCCGGCGATCCATCCGGCCGCGTTGATCGCACCCAAAATACCGATATAGGCTTGCGAGAATTTGAGCGTGTCGGTCATGTAATAGTAGAGGGGCAGGCCAAAGCCCGGATTTAAGTAATATAGAAAAAGGAACGCCCCGATGACCCACAACTCCTTCATCTTGAAGGTGGCGAGGAAGCCGCGAAAGGTGCTTTTGAGCTCGGCGAGGTCGAGGCGGCTCGGCGCCTCGTCGATCAGAAAGAGCGCGCCGAAAATCGCGGCAAAAGGGGCGACGGCGATGATCGCCGCAGCCGCGTGCAAGGCACCCGCCGGCGACAACCGCGCCACCAGCTCGCCACCGGCAAAGGCGCTCGCCATCGCCGCGATGTTGAACCACAGCCATTGCTGGTTGATAAAGGTGTCGCTCGCCTTGAGCCGCTGCCCGTTCTCGACCAAGACGGCGCCGCACAAGGTGCTGGAGATCGCCATCGCATAGGCGGTCGCGAGCAGAATCAGGATCAAGGCACCCGGCCCGGTGACGAGCGCCGCCCCGGCATAGGCGATGGCCGCGATCGCGTTGGCGACGACGAGGTAAGCCTTGCGGCGGTAGCCGAACAGCGGCACGAAATCCGACACGATCCCGTAGAGGGGCTTGATGATCCACGGCAGGTTGAGCACGGTCAGCCAAGCGGTCACCTGGACCGGCGTCCAGCCATAAACCTGCTTCAGAAAATAATTCAGCGGCTGCGCAATCAGTCCGCCGGCCTGCCCCAGCCCCTCGACCACATAGACGAGCGCAAAAAACAGCATCAGCCGCCGCATCTGCCGGCGCTCGGGCGCCCCCACCCTACTCTCCACGGTTCGTCACTGGCTGCCGGATCGCTGCGCCACCGCCGCAGTCATCGCTTTCGCAGCACCATTCCCTGCAGGTACAGATAGCCCAAATTCAAAGCCACGAAACCTCTGAGCGCATCGGCCGGGGTTTCGACAATCGGCTCGCCACGGCCGTTGAACGACGTATTGAGCAGCACACCCACCCCGGTCAGCGCGCGAAACGCCAGCAGCAGCTCATAGATAAACCCGCACTCCCTGACCGCGACCTGCACCCGCGCGGTCCGGTCGCGATGGGTAACGGCGGGAAGGACATCGGTTTTGACGTTGGCGTTGAACAGCATATAAAACGAATTTTCCGGGCAGCCGTCGAAATGAGTGTGGAAATCCTGGTCGAGCACGACGGGAGCCAGCGGGCGCCACAGCTCGCGCTCTTTGATCATGTTGACCCTGCTCCAGTTTCTGGCATCGAGCGGCGAGGCGATCAGCGACCGGTGGCCGAGGGCGCGCGGGCCGATTTCCGCCTTGCCCTCGAAAATGCCGATGATCGCCCCATCGGCTACCCGTTCCGCCAGGAATTCGGCCGGGTTCTCGACCGCCAACCGCTGGACCCCCGAATAGTCCTCGATCCGGGGAAGCACGCGGTGCTCGACCCCTTTATAGGCCACCTCGGCCGGGCCCAGCCTCGCCCCGGGCATTATCGGGTCGCCATGCAAGCTGGCACAACAGAGCGCCGCCCCGGCCGAGTTGCCCTCGTCGTTGACCGCCGGCGGGATAAAAATCTGCGTCCCGCCTCGGCGAAAAACCGCGGAGCTCGCCGGGCAATTGAGCGCACACCCGCCAGCCAAAACGAGCGCATCGAAATCGAATTCCGCGACGTCCGCGATTTGATTTGCCGCCTCGACAAGATTTAACACCGCGTCGGTAAACATCGCCTGGGCGCTGGCGGCGATGTCGGCGGCGAGGGCCGGCGGCTCCTCGCAATCGCGAAGGTCGAATTGTTGCACCGGGATGTTGCGCTTGGCCATCCACCTGCGCACAATGGCGCGGCCAAAGTATTGGCTTGCGTCATGCTCGCCAAACAGAAACCGCATCGCGCGCCCCGAGCTGCGGACCAGCTCCGGCTCATAGTAGGCCGGGCTTCCCCACGCGGCCAAACCCATCAGCTTGCCCGACGCTCCGATCGGGCCGAGGCCAAGCATCTGGCCCAATATTTCGTAGAATTTGCCGAAAAAGAAGCCATGGTAATGGATGGGAGCGACGATCCCGTCTTCGGCAAAATACAGACCGCCCGATCTAAAAGACGGCGACGACACCGCGCCGTCAAAGGTCAGAATTGCTGCCGAGCCTTTGCCGAGCTGAGAATAGCCATAATAGGCATGGCAAAGATGGTGTGACACATGCATCCCCGGAATTCGGCGGCCTCCGATCGTCATGGTGTGCTCGATCGTATGGAGCCGCGTTGCTATCCGCGGAGTAAGACCACGAGACGCCAATCGATAAAAGCTAGCGTGATTAGCAACCGGGAAATTTTGCTCCAGGATCAGAAATTCCTGTTCTGGTATGACATCCAATGCTCCCAAATAATGATGATACGCCACGTCGACGTATTGATGCTTGTATTTCTCAAAAAAACCTGATGCGGGCCGGACAAGATCGCGGTGGGACGGTTTTGGCCTAGGCGCTAATTCGAGACGGATTTGATCATAAAGCATAACCGGAACTGATTGTGTCGAGCACGTCGCCACCGAATTTATATCATCCAAACCTACCGCAAAATATTCCAAAGCGGAGAGAATATCGTTAAGACGCAACCCGATGGCGTGCCTTACCTTGCAATGACGTTCCTTTTCCCAGTGTGCGACAAATACCCCATCGCGAACGAGAGATACCCCGGCATCATGGCCGAAGTTCAATCCCAGGACGTTCATTTTAAATACCTTATTGATGGACGAATCAAGAGAAGTCGCGGGGCGTATTAGAATGACGCGAAGCAATCTCGACGCAGCAGGGAAGTCCGCTACTTCACCGCGACGATGACTTCGATCTCGACCGGGATGCCGCCGGGGAGCGAGCTCATGCCGACGGCCGAGCGGGCGTGGCGGCCCTTTTCGCCGAACACCTCGACAAACAAATCCGAGCAGCCGTTGACGACCTTGGGATGGTCGGTGAAATCGGAGGCGGCGTTGACCATTCCCAGCACCTTGACGATGTCCTCGACCCGGTCGAGATCGCCGCCGAGCGCCTCGCGCATGACCGCGATCAGCACCAGCCCGACCGCGCGGGCATGGCGATAGCCGTCCTCGACCGGCATGCCGGCGCCGAGCTTGCCCCGCGGCATCGCCCCACCGGCGCCGGGCGGGCCCTTGCCCGACAGATAGAGCAGATTGCCGACGCGCTTGGCATGGACGTAATTGCCGATCGGCGCGTCGATCTCGGGCAGTGCGATGCCCAGCTCCCGGAGCCGCTCCTCGGTCTTCATTCCCCCGCCTCCGCCGAATTACGGCCGCAGCATAGCCGAAGCGGCGGCGGTGTTCAGCGGCAACGATAGGTCGCGATTTCGGCGCTGCCGTCGCGGTCGTCGGCGGCGAGCGCGGCTGCCTTGCCCCAGGATCGGCAGTGAAGCTCCGCCATCTGCGCGGCGGCGCTCCCGCCGACCTCGTCGGGATACCAGCGCAGCGCAATCGCCTCGGGAGTGCGAGCGAGCGTCCACGGGGGGCCGGCGCAGCCCGCCAGCGACAGCGCGAGTGCTATTCCGCCAACGCCTACCAAGGTGCGGTGCAGCGTCATCTCAGTCCTCCGCCGATTGGCAAACGCACGAGGAGATGGCCGGTTCATCGTCTGATGCTCGACATCGCCGCACCCGCCTCGGCCCCCACCCCAACCCTCCCCCGCGTGCGGGGGAGGGAATGGGAGGGGGCTCCCTGGGTGAGGGATGTCGATCAGTTTTCGCGGAGTCCGGCGCGGCGCAGCGCGGGGAAATAATTCGCTTCGGCGAGCGCGCGAATCTTGGCGTTGTCGTACCAGATCGACTTTTCGACGGTCGACAGATTGGCATAGCCGGGGCTCAGCCGCTGGGCTTCGGCAAGCTCCTCGGCGGCGCGCTCGGTATCGCCTTTGCGCGCATAGGCGGCGGCGAGAAAGGCGTGGACAAAGGGGAGCCGCGCATTTTCGCTGCGGGCTTTCTCCAGGCGCCCCAGCGCCTCGTCGATATTGCCCTGGAGCAGCTCCATGACTCCGATACGGCCGTACCAGACAGCGATGCCGGGCTCGTGCGGGCTCAACCGGATCGCCTGCTCGATCGCCGGGATCGCGCCGTCGAGCGAGCCGGAGAGGAACTTGCACCAGCCGACATGGGCGTAAGCCGGGGCGCGGCTGCGGTCGAGCGCGATCGCGGTCTCGTATTCCGGGATCGCCTCGGCGCAGCGCGCCTGCGCGCGCAATACCTGCCCCTTGACGTAATGCGCGAGAGCGCTGTTCGGCGCGGCGGCGAGCGCACGGTCGTCGAGGTCGCGGGCGCGGCGCAGATCGAGGCTCGGAAAATCGCTGAGCTCGTCGAGGACGCGCACGACCAGCACGCCGGCGAGCCAGGCCTGCGCATCGGAAAGGCTGGGATCGAGCGCCAGCGCCGTTTCGAAATCGCGCACCGCCTCGTCATAGGTCTCGCGCGCAATCGGCTTGGTCAATTCGGCCCGGCCGCGCAGGATGTAATCGCGCGCGTCGGGATGGGCGATCGGGCGGCTGGCTTCGGCGATCGCCAGCTGCGACTGCAAGGCGCGCGCGATCCGCGCCGTAATCTCGTTCTGCACAACCAAAAGATCGCCGATGTTGCGGTCGAAGCGCTCGGCCCAGAGCTGGGCGCCGCTCAGGGCATCGACCAGCTGGACATTGATCCGCACCTCCTTGCCGGCGCGCTGCACGCTGCCTTCGAGCGCATAGCGCACCCCGAGGTCGCGACCGATCTTGCGGGCGTCTACCTGCTTTCCTTTGTAGGTGAAGGCGGTGTTGCGGGCGATCACCATGCTGCCCTGGATGCGCGACAGGTCGGTGGTCAGGTCGTCGGTGATGCCGTCGGCGAAATATTCCTGCTCCGGATCGTTGCTGAGATTGGCAAAGGGCAGCACGACCATCGACAGCCGCGGCGCGGGAGCGAGATGGCCGATCGACAACAGCGCCGCCGGGCGCAGCCACCAGCCCGCGCCGGCGAGGATCAAGACTAGCAGGGCCGCCGCAACCCCGAGAAGCAGCGGGCGTACGGGTCTGCGGCGGACGGCCGGCGCCCGGTGGGGGCGATCGGTGCCCTGGTCGAGCCGGAAGACCCGCACCGGGTCGGCGATATTCTTGACCCGCTGCTGGCCGAGGCTGTCGAACACGGCCGGGAGGCGTGCGCCGATCTGCTCGCGCACCGCCCCCGAGATGCAGATGCCGCCGGGCTCGGCCATCGTTTGCAGGCGGGCGGCGATATTGACGATGTCGCCGTAGAGATTCGACCCCTCGACGATCGCGTCGCCGACATGAATGCCGATGCGAAACCGCATTTGCACGTCGGGCAGCTTGCCGGCATTTTCTGCGGCAATGGCGTGCTGAACGGCGACGGCGCATTCGACCGCGTCGAGCGCACTGGCAAAGTCCGCGACCACGCTGTCGCCGGCGGTGTTGAAGATGCGGCCGTGATGCTCGGCGATCAGCCGGTCGAGGATGACGCGATAGGCTTGCAGCCGGCGCAAGGTGCCGACTTCGTCCCGCCCCATCAGCCGGCTGTACTCGGCGACATCGGCGGCAAATATCGCGGCGAGCTTGCGCTCGACCGCCGGGCCTGCCGTCACCCGGCCCTCCTCACCGGCGCTTCCCTCGGAAACCACTGGCATGCAAGCATTAATATAGCATGCTTTTCGGGTCTCGACCGGACAGGATCGGGCGGTGGCGACGACACTGCACGGCTATGTGAGCGATATCCCGTATCTGCGCGACTTCAAGCCGATGCAGGCGCCGGCCTGGCTCGACCATGCGGCGCTCGTCGACGGCGTCCTGCCGCCCGAGCGCGGCGGCGGGTTTGCCTGGTGCGATCTCGGCTGCGGCCAGGGTGTGACCGCCGCAATTCTGGCGGCAACGCATCCGGGCGGGGTGTTTTACGGCATCGATGCGATGCCGGCCCATATCGACCATGCGCGGCGCCTCGCCGCCGAAGCGGGGATCGCGAATGCACGCTTTGAAGCCGCCGATTTCGCCGACGCCACCGGCCGCGACTATCCGCTTTTCGACTACATCGTGTCGCACGGGGTCTACAGCTGGATAGACATGGCGAGCCAGGCTGCGTTGCGGCGTTTTATCGACCGTCACCTAAAACCGGGCGGCCTCGTCTATCTCAGCTATAATGCGATGCCGGGCTGGGCCCGCGACCTGCCGTTTCAGTATTTGTTGCGCGCGCTCGCCGAAACCTTTGCCGGCGACAGCGGGCGTCGCGCCGCCGCCGCGGCGGGGCTGATCGCAACCTTGTCCGGCGCCCCGGGATTGGTCCCGAGCTTGACGCTCGGCGAGCTGCGCCAGCGGCCGGAAGACTATCCGCCGGCTTATCTCGTGCACGAATTTATGCATGCGGCATGGCGGCCGCTCTACGTCACCGAAATGCGGGCGGCGATGCGGGCGATCGGGCTGCGGCCGGCCGGCTCGGCGACACTCATTGAAAACGACGACGCGCTGGTGCTCGCGCCCGCGGCACGCGCCGCATTGGCGCAGCTCGGCGACGACGACCTGCGCGAGCTGGCGCGCGATTATTTTCTCGACCAGCGTCTGCGCTGCGACCTGTTCGCCCGCAGCAGCCACCCTCTCGGGGCCGACGAGCAGCTGGCGCAAATTGCCGCCCGCAGCTTTGCGCTCGCCCGCCCCGCGACGGCGGTCGGCTATGCCGCCGACACGCCGGCCGGCCGTCTCAGCTACGACACGCCGGCGGCACGGGCGATCGTCTCGGCGCTTGCAGCGGCGCCGTGCCGGCTCGGCGAGATCGCCTATACCCACCGGCGAGAGCTGCTCGAGGCGATGCTGCTGCTGTGCGCCGTCGGCGACGCGATGCCGGTGGAAGCGGGTGGCGCCGATGTCGCCGCCTTGAACCGGGCGCTGTGGCGCCGTCTCGACGGGCGCGGAACAAGTCCTCTGGCTGGCGCTGCCTTGCGGCACCGCGCTGGCGGCGGCACCCGGCCTGCTGCATCGGCTGCGCGAAGGCACGGTTATCGACGACGGGGAATATCCGGGCTGGCGCGATTTTCTCTTGGCCCACGGGCTTCCGACCGGGGAGTGACCGGCCGCCGCTCTCGGCTCCCCTGTCGCCGCAGCATATTTCTTCGCTGGCATCGCCGCTTCGGCCGCTTTAAGTTCGCCGCTCCAAGCTGTTGCGAGGCAATCGGAGAAACGGTAATGGCGTTCGAATTCGGCATGTTCCATGAATTTCAGTGCCCGGCGGGCACCACCCAGGAGGCCGCCTTTGCCGAGTTGTTCGCGCAGGTCGATGCGGCGGAACGGTGGGGGCTCGACGCGATGTGGCTCGCCGAAATCCACGTCGCCCCCGAGCGTTCGGTCTGCTCGGTGCCGTTGACCATCGCCAGCCGCCATCGCCGCGCGCACCAAGAACATCAAGATCGGCACCGGGGTCCAGGTATTGCCGCTGTGCCATCCGCTGCGGGTCGCCGAGGAGGCCGCCACGGTCGACCAGATCAGCCATGGCAGGCTGATTTTCGGCGTCGGCCGGTCCGGGTTTCCGCGCACCTACGAGGCCTATGGCGTGCCCTATGGCGAGAGCCGCGAGCGCTTTGCCGAGACGCTCGAAATACTAAAGCGGGCGTGGACCGAGGATTCGTTTTCCTATTCGGGAAAATACTACAATTTCGAGAATGTGCGCCTGACGCCAAAGCCTTATCAAAAGCCGTGGCCCGAGATCCGCATCGCCGCCAACAGCGCCGATACGTTTCCGGCGATCGCCAAGCTCGGCCATGGCGTCTTTGTCGCGGTGCGCCTGGGCACATTGTCCGAGCTCGGCCCCAACATCCAGGCTTACCGCGAGGCATGGAAGGCGGCCGGCCATCCGGGCGAAGGCAAGGTGTTTTTGCGGGCGCCGGTTTATGTCGCCGATACCGCCGCCGACGCGCGCTCCGAGCCCGAGGACAGCATCATGTATTTCTACCGCTATCTCGGCGAGCGGCTCGAGGATTCGGCGACGCGGGCCGGGGTGCGCGCGGTCGAGGATCGCGCCGCGCGCGGCCGCCGGCTGCAGACCATCAGCTATGACGAGGCGTTGCGCGACAAGATCATTGTCGGCACGCCGGGCCAGGTGACCGACCGGCTGATCGGGCTCAAGGAGGAATTGGGCCTCGACGGCATCCTCGCCGAGATGAATTGCGGCACCAGGATCCCGCACCAGCGGGTCATGCGCTCGCTCCAGCTGTTGTGCGAAGAGGTCAAGCCGCGCTTCCACTGAGCGCGGCCACGCCCGGTTTGAATACCGGTGCCGCAGCAGCTCTCGATCCGAGGGTTGTGCCCATGATCAATTGGGGGCGAAGCGCTGCTCTGTCTCGCATGGTCGCCGAGCGCGACGGCTGGCTGACGCTTCGCGAGCAGCGCATTGCCTCGCTGGAAGAGGTGATCTCGCGACTGGAGAAAGCTCTGCGAGATCGCGAAGCATTGATCGGCGACCGCGAGCAGGCGGCTCAGGATTTAACGCTTTTCGCGCTCGGGTATGCACGCATGTCGATCTGATTCTGGAAACCGCGCAGATTCGTCCCTCTCCGCCCTTGAGGGGGGAGAGGGAGGGGCCCGGCGCGAAGCGTTGGGGGGGTGAGGTGGGAGCTGGCGAGCGCTCTGGCATCCCCCACCTCACCCCGACCCTCTCCGCCCCCAGGGGCAGAGAGGGAGAATTCAGGGACGCTCGGCTCTGGGTCCGAGATGTGTGCATGCCCCAGTGGATGGCAATCTGACGGATGTGACCCAACTACCCGCCATACCGGCGAAGGCCGGTACCCATGGCAGAGATGGGGCCCGGCCTTTGCCGGGGAGGCAAGAACGGAGTCAAGTGTCTGGTTCCTTCCACTAGCGCTTTCGCGGGGATGAAGAGAACAAGCGATCACACTCAGAAAGGGTCGTCTCCGGTTTTGGAATTTGCACCGCAGGCGCTCGCGAAACGGTTTCTTCTTTATTGCAATTCGGTGATGCCCATGGCGTCGCCAAAGCGGCGGGCGGCTTCGAAGGTGTCGCCGTATTTGCGGTGGCCGGCCGAGACATGGGCGCAGGCGAGCAATAGCCGGTCGCGGTTGGCCGACCCGTTGGCCCGATAATCCTGCAGCAGGCATTGCGGGATTTCCTGGTTGTGCGGGTCGTTGCCAAATCGCGTGGCCATCAATGCCAGCCGCTCGACCAATGGCGCGCGGTCGGCGCCGCTGTCGAGATAAGCCCGGGTCCAGGCCACGCTCTCGGTCGGGTCGAGCGCGGTGAGCGCGGCTTCGAGCCGGCCGATGATCTCGGCGCCGCTCAACCGGCCGGCATTGCCGGGGGCGCGAACCGGCTCGGATTTGGTCCAGCCCATATGCTGCTGGTTCCACGACGCCTGGTTGACCATCGAGCCGGCGACATAGAGCAATTTGATTTGCTGCGGGTGCTCGAAATTGTCGTAGAACCAGCCGAGCGTATTGCAATATTCGTAAGTGTGCTGCGGCATCGAAAACGCGTTCGGGCCGACGGTTTCGAGCACGATTTGCGCCGCCGCCAGCTGGATCGCATCCACGATACGCCGCGGTGCCGTCCCGGCCAGCAGCAGCTTGCTGATCTTTTCGATATAGGCGGGCTCATGCTGGCGGATCAGCACGTCGATCAGCGCTTCCGAATCGGCCTCGGCAAGCGGCCCGGTATTGGCCAGCAATGCGCGCTCGCTCCCGGTCGTGCCGCCCTGCGGCACGGCGTGGACCTCGGCACCCTCGATAAACATCGTGACGACATTGCAGGCCATCTCGTAAACCGAATGCCAACGCGGGCCCACGGCCATGTCGAGGGCGCCGGCGTAGATCGCGTCATGCGCGTTGTCCCAGCCGACCGCATTGCCGATCTCGACCATCGAGCGGGCGCGATAAGCCTTGTGGCCGGTCGTGTAGGAGCGGTTGTAGAGCATCCGGTCCTGCACGTCGATCAGCCCGGCAAAGACGAGCTGCGCCAAGACTTCGCGGCGATGCTCCCGGTCTTCCATCAGCCCGAGAAAGGTGCGGTAGGCGTCGATCACCTGGCCGCGCTCGACCAGGGTCAGCCAATTGTTCAAGCGCTCGGCGAGCGGCCCGGTTTCGCGCAGCGGCTCCTGGTCGGGCCAATAGACGACGGGCTTTGGCGGCTCGGCATTCGGCATCTTGTAGCCGCGCGTCGCGTAATGGCCGGGCGCCTTCAGGATCTTCTGGTTCCAGATGTCGAGCCCCGAGGGGATGTACCAGATCGTCTGCGCCAACGGCAGCGCCGCCAATTTTTCCGGCAACATGCGCTGCAAGTTGAGCGCCGCCCGCGACGACAACAGACAGTGGTCGTTGTTGACAAAGTTCGGGAAGCCGTCGTCGATGCGCTGGTGGTATGGCACATGCGTATAGGGCGCATGGATACGCACCGCCTCAGCCATAATTTCGGGCAAGGGCCGGCCGCGGCGCAGCAATTCGTAATAGACGCGGCTGCCGCCGATTTGGTCGCGTGCGAGCAGCCGCTCCTCGAGATCGCCGTAGAGTCGCCTGGTTTCTTGATCTGCGGTTGCGGGTGGCATTCTCTTCTCGCTCCTCGGCTGCGATCGGGTGGGCGAAGCGATTGTAGCCAGCTCGCGCCGCCCGCGGCAACGCCGCTCGTCGCCGCCGGGCTTTGACCCCGCCCGGCTATGACCCCGCACGGCTATGACGCCGCACGGCTATGACCCAGCCAGGAAGGTGACCGTCAGGGTCCGGCCGCCGGAGCAGACCCCGGTCGGCTGATATTTGTTCTCGGGCGGTGTGAACATCGGAAAGAAATAGGCGCTGACGCAGGCCTGAGTATTGCCGACGCAGGTGGCGTTGGGATTGCCGCAATGCCGCGGGTATTTCTGCGGGCCGTAGGTGCTGTCGGCCGGACCCTGGCAGGTGAAGGTCGGGGCCGGCGGAGTGCCGCCGCAGCTCAGCCTGACCGGCAGATTGTAGGAGGCGCCGCCGCCGCCGGCGCATTTGTCCTTGAGCCACAAATCGTCGGTGCAGCCGGTCGGGATCAGGCTGATGTCGTAGGAGACGCAGGTGCCGGGATTGTGCGTCCACTGGCACTGGTCCGTGGTGTCGAAGGTCGTTTCGATCAGCGTCAGACGGTCGTCCTGGGCACGCACGCAATTCGGATTGGCGAGCGGCGAGGCGCAAAAGCGGCTGCCGCTGTTGGTGCTGTCGACGGTGCCGGTGCAGGTCGCCCCGGCGGCGATCTTCAGCCCGTTGCCGGTCACGGTGCAGCTGGTCCCGGCGTCGTAATGGACCGCGCCGCCGCCGCTGAAGCCGACAAAAATCGCCTGGGTCCGGCGGTTGACGAATTTGACCGGGCCGATATCCGGCGTGCCGAGCAGCCGGAGCCCGCAGGACGCCGTCGCGACGGCGCGCAAGCCCGCATCGGTGATCGCCTGGGTCAGCCCGGTTTGCGGATTTTTCAAGCGCGGCTCGCCGGTCGCGCCCGAGGGGCAGACCAATGTCAGGTCGCCACTCGCCGCTCGGGCCGAGATTGGCGCGACGACAATCGGCAGGGCCGCGACCGCGAACAATAGGCATAAGCTCGGGATGGCGGCGCGCGGCCGCCGATTTGTCGTAACGTCCATGATCCTCTCGATCAAAAAGGGAGACGGCCCGGTCGAGGGTGCACCGGAAATCGTTTCGATATCGTATCCAATTCTGACCGAGGTCGAGACCCGTGCTCAACCCAGACATCCTGCATCGCGATTTTTCACCCGCCCCCTATTGGTGGGAGGCGTACCGGCCGGTCGCGGGCGATCTCGCCGAGGTGCCGGCGCGCGCGGCGGTGGCGGTCGTCGGTGGCGGCTATGCCGGGCTCTCGACGGCGCTGGAGCTCAAAAAGCACGGGCTCGACCCGGTCGTGCTCGAAGCGGCCGAGCTCGGCTTTGGCGCCAGCACGCGCAATGGCGGTGCGGTCAGCGGCGGCGTCAATATCGGCAAAGGCTTTAGCGGGCGCTCGGCCGAGGTGGCGCCCGAGCGCGCCCAACGTCTGCTGTCGGACGCCTCGGACGCGTTCGCCTTGGTCGACCGGCTGATCGCCGAAGAACGGATCGAATGCTTCTGGGAAAAGCGCGGCCGCTTTGTCGGCGCCTGGACCGGTCGGCATTTCCTGGCGCAGAGCCGGCGGCTGGCATTGCTCAACGATGCCGCGCAATCGGGCGCCTACATGGTCCCGCCGGAGCGCCAGCGCGAAGAGATCGCCAGCGATTATTACCATGGCGGCATGGTCGTCGAACGCTCGGGGAAACTGCACCCGGCGCTCTATTACAAAGGGCTGCTCGACGCCTGCCGCCGCCGCAATGTCGCGGTCTGCGCCAAGGCCGGGGTCGGCCGGATCGTGCGCAAAGGGGCGGCGTGGCGGGTCGAAACGGCGCGCGGTGCGCTCCTGGCGGACGAGGTGGTGATCGCCACCAACGGCTATACCGGCGAGCTGACCCCGGCCTTAAAGCGGCGCGTCGTGCCGATCGCCAGCCACATCGTCGCCACCGAAGAACTGCCCGAGGATCTGGCGTGCTCGCTGATCCCGAAGGGGCGCACGCTCTCCGATACCCGTCGCGTCTTATGCTATTACCGGATGTCGCCCGACGGCCGGCGCATGGTGTTTGGCGGCCGTGCCCGTTTTACGCAGGTCGATGCGGCAGACGAGCGCGCCCATCCTCTACCGCTATATGACCGCGCGCTTTCCGCAATTGCGCGGGTTCCGGCTGACCCATGCCTGGACCGGCAACACCGCCTTCACGCTCGACGCGCTGCCGCATATGGGTCGAGCGGACGGCCTGCATTACTGCCTCGGCTGCAACGGCAGCGGCATCGCGATGATGACCTATCTGGGCTGGCAGACCGCGCGCAAGATCGCGCACGTCGCCAATTACGCCTGCGCCTACGACACCCCCGATTTCCCCGACCATCCGCTCTATATCGGGCAACCCCTGGTTCCTGCCCGCCATCGGCTCCTGGTACCGCCTGCGCGACCGCCTCGACCGGCTTATCGCGTAGTGTCAGCAAGGTTCCCGACCGAACAGCGACGGACCGCAAAGCCGCGAAGTCGAGGGGCCCGGCATCGCCACTCTCGACAAAGCTCTGGAAATTCTGCTCGGGTCCCTCAGCTTGAGGAAAACCGCCGGGTTCCGGTCATGAAAGTTTCGGTAACCGTCCCCCCGATCGGCGAGGACGGGGCGGCGCCGACACGCCGCCCGATGCGCTCCTACTGGTGCAACTGGTAGAGGCGGGTCACGTTCTCCGAGGTGATCTTGCGGCGCACCGCCGGCGAGATCTGGGCCATGTTCCGGTCGAGGGTGGCGCGCGAGCCGGGCCAGATGCAATCGGGGTGCGGGTAGTCGGCACCCCAGATGATGTTGTCCTCGCCGATCAACGGGATGATCGGCTCAAGGAACTGGTCCTGCTGATAGGTGACGTAGCCCTGGCGGCGGAAATAGTCGCTGGGCTTCAGCTTGAAGTTCAGCGCCTTCGCCCGGTCGGCATATTCGGTATCGAGGCGGTCGAAGACATAGGGGAGCCACGTCACCCCCGATTCGCCGAGCACGAAGTTGAAATCGGGGTATTTATCGCAGGCGCCGGAGGCCAGGACCGAAACCAGCACCTCCATCGTGTCGAGCTGGAACAAGGCCGAGCGCACCAGCCGCCATTGGGTAAAATATTTCCGCTCCTGCTCGGGGTTGTCGGGGGCGCGTAACGCCTTGAACCCGGTCGAGTGGAACGAGATCGGGAATCGGCATTCGGCCGCCGCTTCCCACAGCGGGAACCACAGATCGGTATAGAGCGGCGGGGTCATCCGCTTGAAGGCGAGATCGCCGCCTCTGAGGCCCAGCTTGGCGCAGCGCCGCACCTCGGCCGCGGCCTCGGCCGGGTCGGTGTTGGGGATGATCGCCAGGGGATAGACGCGGTTCGGGTCGGCGCGCTTGGCGAAATCGGCGACCCAGTCGTTGTAGGTCCGGTCGGCCCAGGCGCGCAGAGGTGCCTCGGCGATCAGATCGTTGATCATCAGGCAGCCATAGATGATCTCGGCGTCCTGGCCGTCGCGGTCGAGATCGGCGATGCGCAATTCGGGCGTCGTCGGCCGCGGCCTGGCGCCGGGCTTGGAGCTCCACTCGAAGCCCACATCGCGCATCTCGTCGATATGGCCGAACATCCCCTTCTGGTAGGGCAGAAAGCCCGGGCCGATGCCGTTCCACATGCCCCTGTCCTGGTCGTCGACAAACCAGTGCAGCCCGTCGTCCTTTTCCTCGACGCGCGGCGCCATCAGCTTCCATTTCTGCGGCGCCGCCGACGACCACAAATCGGGCGGCAGATAGGTCAGGTCGATATGGTTGTCGCCGGAGATCAATTTTTCGGGCATTGCGGGCTCCTCTTGCTCCTCCGCCAGGTGCCGGACGAGTCTTCTGAGGCTCCGATCGTACGTGCGGCGCGCGGTCGGCGCCACACAAATGCGGCGATGTTGTTGCGGAGCGACGGCAGCCACCGCCCGATGCCGAAGCTGAGAGCAGCTCAATATTGGGGATCACCGCCAGCATGGCCACCGCAGCAGGGATCGTGACTGGGCCCCGAGCCCATGAACGAGGAATTCTCTACCAGAGGCCTGAAATCAGCCAAGAAAGCCGGCGGCCCGCCAAATTCTGCGGCCTACAGATCGGCCCTTGCAGGTGCCGCCCTCTCCCGGATGTGCTCAATGGAATGCTTGAAGCACGACGAATGCCGCCATGCCCAGGCCGACCAGGATCGGAATGACAATTGGCGGAATGATCCAGGCTCTGATCACGCTCGTCCTCCCTCGGCCATATCCGGCTGATCCGACATTGCCGCGATGGTTGGCGCCTTCGGCTTCCAGGCTTGGGCGAAGCGCGCGACCTCTGCGGTTTGAGCCGGCGTCAAACGCGAGGAGGCGCGCTGGTAGGCGGATTGAGCCTTCTCAAGATGGGCGCCACGCAGGCCCATCGTCGCCAACAGATACCACCCGCAAGCCTTTACCGAGTTCTCCGGTATCTCGGGCTCGCCGGCAAACATTTCTGCGAGTTTGATCTGCGCGCGGGGCAAACCCTGTTCGGCGGCGGCAAGTAGCCACCGCACCGCCTCGGGCCGATTCCCTTCGTCGACGTACCGGCTATCACCCGACCCGTTTTCGTAGATGATTCCAAGATTGAATTGCGCCTCGGCATCGCCACGTTCGGCGGCTTGAACCAAGTGTTTTTTCATGCACATCGCTCCTCGACATCCGGGGTCATGCCTGTCCGCCATCGTCGGATGGGACGAGGCGACGCCTCTCCCCGTCGTCGGGAAGAGGCGATGCCTTTGCCAGATGCTGGCGCGGCTGGGGGCTTAGAAATCCATGCCGTCCATACCGCCCATGCCGGGCATAGCCGGCGCGCCCTTCTGCGGCTTGTCAGCGACCATCACCTCGGTGGTGACGAGCAGTCCGGCGACGGAGGCGGCGCCCTGCAAGGCCAGGCGGACGACCTTGGTCGGATCGATGATGCCGGCCTTGACCATGTCGACATAGGTGCCGCTCTGGGCGTCGAAGCCGTGATTGATGTCGTCCTTCTCCAGCAGCTTGCCGACGATGATCGAGCCGTCTTCTCCGGCATTGGCAAAAATCTGCCGTGCCGGCGCCCGTAGCGCCCGGCGCACAATGTCGATGCCGACTTTTTGGTCGTCGTTCTCAGGGTTCAACCCGACCAGCCGCTTGCTTGCGTAAAGGAGCGTGACGCCGCCGCCGGCAACAACCCCTTCCTCGACCGCCGCCCTGGTCGCATGGATCGCGTCGTCGACCCGGTCCTTGCGCTCCTTGACTTCGATTTCGGTCGCGCCGCCGACCCGGATGATGGCAACGCCGCCGGCCAGCTTGGCCAGGCGCTCCTGCAATTTCTCCTTGTCGTACTCCGAGCTCGTCTCCTCGATCTGCGCGCGCAATTGCGTGCAGCGACCCTCGATATCCGCCTTCTTGCCGGCGCCATCGATGATCGTCGTGTTTTCCTTCTCGATGCGAACTCGCTTGGCCCGGCCGAGCATGTCGAGCGTGACGTTTTCGAGCTTGATGCCGAGATCCTCGCTGATTACTTGGCCGCCGGTCAGGATGGCAAGGTCCTCAAGCATCGATTTGCGCCGATCGCCAAAGCCCGGGGCCTTGACCGCCGCGACCTTGAGGCCGCCGCGCAATTTGTTGACGACGAGCGTCGCCAGCGCCTCACCCTCGATTTCCTCGGCAACAATCAGCAGCGGGTTGCCGCTCTGGACGACCGCTTCGAGCAGGGGAAGGATTGCCTGGAGGCCAGACAGCCTCTTCTCGAATAAGAGGATTTGTGGGCTTTCGAGCTCGCAGGTCATCTTTTCGGCATTGGTCACGAAGTAGGGCGAGAGGTAGCCGCGGTCAAACTGCATGCCTTCGACAATATCGAGCTCGGTTTCGAGGCTCTTGGCCTCCTCGACCGTGATGACGCCCTCATTGCCGACCTTGTCCATCGCGTTGGCGATCATCTCGCCGATCTCGCGGTCATCATTGGCGGAGATCGTTCCGATCTGCGCGATCTCCGCATTGGTCGAGACCTTTTTAGAGACCTTCTTGATGCCGTTGACCACCAATTCTACGGCCATGTCGATGCCGCGCTTCAAATCCATCGGGTTCATTCCGGCGGCCACCGCCTTCGATCCCTCGCGCACAATTGCCTGGGCGAGCACCGTCGCGGTTGTCGTGCCGTCGCCAGCTTGATCGCTGGTGCGGGTGGCAACCTCCTTGACCATCTGCGCGCCCATATTCTCGAACCGGTCGGAAAGTTCGATCTCCTTGGCGACCGTCACCCCATCCTTGGTGATGCGCGGAGCACCGTAGGATTTGTCGAGGACGACGTTGCGACCCTTCGGGCCGAGCGTCACCTTGACCGCATTGGCGAGAACGTCGATGCCGCGCAGCATGCGGTCGCGCGCGTCGCCATTAAATCTGACTTCCTTGGCAGCCATGTCTGATATCCCCTGGTTAGGCGGCTTTCTTCGCTGCGACGGCCCGATCGAGCACGCCCATGATGTCCGTCTCCTTCATGATCATGAGGTCCTCGCCATCGAGCTTGACCTCGGTGCCCGACCATTTCCCGAACAGCACGCGGTCACCGCTCTTGACGTCGAGCGGGTGCACCTTGCCCTCCTCGTCGCGCCCGCCCGGGCCGACGGCGACCACCTCGCCTTCCGTCGGCTTTTCCTGTGCTGTGTCAGGAATGAAGATGCCGCCAGCGGTTTTCACCTCTGGCTCGACACGGCGGACCAGAACGCGGTCCTGCAATGGACGCAGTTTCATCGACGGTCTCCTCGGATTCGAATTTGCGGGAGGGCTGGCACTATCGGAACGCGAGTGCCAACGCGTATTACGGTAGGTGGGCGTTAGCCTGCGGAATACAACCACGAATGATTCAGAAATCCACAAATTTATGTATGAAGCCGGTCGGAGCACGCAAATTTTGCACGCCATATATCGTCATCTCCAATCTGCGATTTATTAAAATCAGTAGAAAACCGGTCTCTCAATCACCTCAGCTGCCCCAATGACTCCTTCCGATGCGTCGCGAGTGGAATGGAGGGACCGCGCCCGGCGGCGGCCCGTGCGCCGCATCATGTCCTTCACCAGGACGGCTGATGCTGGGCGCGGGAGCCGCCGTAGCGCGAATTGAGCGCTCGGCTGGGCGGACGACCGGCTTGGTCCTGGCCCGACGGCGAACCGAGGCGCTCGCGCGCTCCGCTTTCCGGAATTATCATGTCTTCGGCTTATGATCGGGGAGAGGGCGCATGGCGGTGGAGCTCGGCGGCGGCCACTACGCTTTTGCGGTGCGCCAGGATTGGGCGAAATTGCCCGACGAGGTCACGTTGGGCGACGTGGCCGCGGTCGGGGTCGATGACCGCGACCGGGTTTATGCCTTCAACCGCGGCGAGCATCCGGTCGCGGTGTTCGATGCCGAGGGCAATCTGCTGCGCACCTGGGGCGAGGGTGTGTTCACCCGGCCGCACGGCGTCCATATGGGGCCGGACGACACGATCTGGCTGACCGATGACGGCGACCACACGGTGCGGCACTGCACGCTCGACGGCAAGGTGCTGCTGACGTTGGGCGTTCCCGGCGAGCCAAAGCCCTATATGTCGGGCGAGCCGTTTCATCGCTGCACGCATACGGCAATCGCGCCGACCGGCGAGCTCTACGTCTCCGACGGCTACGGCAATGCCCGCATCCACAAATACACGCCCGCCGGCAAGCTTTTGATGTCATGGGGCGAGCCCGGCACCGACCCCGGCCAGTTCAACGTGCCGCACAACATCTGCGTCGACCCCGACGGCTGGCTCTATGTCGCCGACCGCGAGAACCACCGGGTGCAGGTGTTCGACGGCAACGGCCGGTTCGAGACGCAATGGAACAATCTGCACCGGCCAAACGGGATGTGCATGGCGCGCGGGCCAAACCCGCTCGTCTATATCGGCGAAGGCGGGCCATCGGGCGAGATCAACCGCGACTGGCCCAATATCGGACCGCGGGTCAGCATCCATTCGTCGAAAGGCCAGGTATTGGCGCGGCTCGGCAAGATGCATGCCGGCCTCGAGCCCGGGCATTTCACCTCGCCGCACGGCATCGCCGTCGACCGCCGCGGCAACATCTTTGTCGGCGAATTGTCCGGCCGCAGCTGGGGCCGCTTCTCGAAAGGCCCGCCGCCCAAGCGCCTCCGCGTCCTGCACAAGCTCGAAAAGATCCCGAGCTGAGCTTCGCGTCACCCGATCGCTGACCGCCCTCGGCGCTCGCGTCCTCTTGCTTCTTGCTTCTCTCGCCGCCGCGTTGGGCCCGGCGGCCGGCCATGCCGCGGCTGGCGGAGAATTTGCCGGGCCGGTGGACATCGGCGGCGGCCGCAAGATATATCTGGAGTGTCGCGGCCGAGGCTCCCCGACCGTCGTGCTGGTCGGCGGCCTCAGGGCTTCCGCCGAGGATTGGAGCATTGCGGATAAATCCGCGTCGGCGGTGTTTCCCGAAGTCTCCAAATTCACCCGGGTGTTTGCCTACGACCGCCCCGGAACGCCGGTCGGCGAGAAGCCGAGCCGCAGCGACCCGGTGCCGCAGCCGAACACGGCGGCGGATGCGGTCGCCGACTTGCATGCCCTGCTGAACGCCGCTCACGAGGCGGGACCCTACGTGTTCGCCGGGCAGTCTTACGGCGGTCTCGTCGTCCGGCTTTATGCGATGACCTATCCCGACGAGGTGTCCGGCCTCGTCCTCGTCGATGCTCTCACCGAGGGGCTTCGCGATGCCGAGACGCCTGAAGAGTGGGCGATACAGCGAAAGCTGATCGAGGGCGACGTACGGGAGAGCCTCACCTTGTACCCGGCCCTCGAACGGATCGACGCCGACCGCAGCTTCGACCAAGTCCGCGCCGCGCCGCCGCTGCATCCGCTGCCGGTCGTCGTCTTGTCCGCCGACCGGCCCTGGGGCCCGCAGGTTCCGTCGATGATCGCGGCCGGCAAGCTGCCGGCCGATATTCCGCCCGATTTCGGCTACGTCACCGACGCCGCGCAGAAAACCGCCCAGGAGCGGCTCGCCCGGCTGGCGCCGAACGCGAAGCACATCACCAGCACGAACAGCGGCCACGAGATTCACAAGGAGCAACCGCAGCTCGTGATCGACTCGATCCGCGAAATCGTCGACGCGGCCCGCCGCGGCCGCCGGCATACGGCGCGCTGAGGCGTGGCGTCGATTGCACGCGCGGGGAGGCGAGCCCCTCCAATCCCGCTGCTGACGCAACCGCGCTGTCGGCAGGCGTATCGTGAGGGACCCGATGCCACCCGCCTCGGTCATTTTCCGATGCAACCGTTGCTCCGCTCACTCCGGCGGATGGCATGCAACGGTCGGCGTTGACGGGAAGCCGAGTGCGGCAACACAATTGCTTAAAAGAGCAGGTCCAAAGAAACGAAGGAATTCCACCAATCTGTGAGGCACCATCACGATGAAGCCCAGCAGCCAACACATTAGCGAGAGGCCGTGAGCGTCGCCCTCCTGCAAGCTTACGCGCAGCGGATCAGGGATATTCGCCGAGCGAACGCTGATGTTCCCGAGCCGGCGCTTGCTCCGGCCTTCCAGCAATTGCTCGAAGGGCTGCCCCCTCCTGACTATCGCCTCAGGGACTGATCGTCTTACCCGAATATCGTAACCCGGCGTCGGGCGGCCGGATATCGCGCTCGTCAGGCAGGGCGCGCCTCCTCGCGCCTTCGTCGAGCTGAAGGCGCCCTCGAAGCCGGCGGATCCGACGCGGTGGCGTGGTCACGACCAACGCCAGTTCGAGCGCTTCAAGGAATTGTCGTGCTGGGCGACCTGCAATTTTGCCGAGTTCCGTTTGTTCATTCGTGGCCAGGAAGCACGACACCGGCCACGGTGGTGCCCGAGCACACTCTTCGCCCTGACCGAGACGATCGCGCGCCAATCGCAGCGATCGCCGAACATGACACTCGCCCTTGTTGCATTTTATCGGGGTGCTCTGCTCGGCGGCAGGGCAGGAGCTATATCCGCGCGATGCTCAGCATCTAGCGACGTTAATGGCGCACTCCGCCCGGCTCGTTCGAGGCATCGTGCGGGATCGGCTGGCTGAGCTTCATTCCGCGGCGACCCGCGCCACGCGCTGTTGCAGGTGAGGCAGGAATTCCGGGATATTCTTTACGCCCACCCGGAGGCGGCCGGTTACAGCACTACCGATTTCAATGCCCTGTTTTCCGCCGCGTTCACGCAGACGCTCGCCTTCGGTCTGCTGCTCGTGCGCGAAGGGTCAGGCTACCCGGCGGGTCCGGATTCCTGGCGAGCACATGCCGCCGGAACACCCGCTGATGCGGACGGCGCTGCGCGTGCTGAGCCTTGATGAAGTCGTGCAGGATGCCGGAATTGGCTTCACGGTCATGTGCGACACGGTCAACAGCTTCGCTCCCGAAATTCTCGCTGTTGGGGAGGACGGACGCGATCCGATCCTCTATTTCTACGGATATTTCCTGGCAACCTTCGATCCCGACGCTCGGGAGAAATTCGGTGTCTATTACACGCCCGTTGAGGTCGTGCGGTACATCGTGGGGGCCCTTGATCGGGCCTTGCGCGATAACCTCCACACGCAGGGCCTGCGCGACCCGCGGGTTACCATTCTCGACCCTGCCACCGGGACCGGCACTTTTCTGCTCGGCATCGCGGAGCGGGTCTGGGCTCAGGAAGCCGAGGCGGGCGAAGGTATGGCGGCGCTGGCCTTGCAGAATTTGGCACGCCGGATGTTCGGCTTCGAGCTGCTGGTTGGGCCCTACGCCGTCGCCCATTACCGGCTTCACCATGCGCTGCGCCGCCCTCGGGCTGCGAGCGAGGCGCCGGAAAATCCGCTGGAACTGCCCCGCCTCGGCATCTATCTGGTCGATACGCTGGCCGAACCCGGCGCCGCGGCACCGGCCGGCCCGCTCGGCTTTGTGGCGGACGGGATTGCCGACGAGCGGCGCGAAGCAAACCGGATCAAGACAGAGCAGCCGATCCTCGCGATCATCGGCAACCCGCCCTATCGCCGTCTGAAAAAAGGCGAGAACCGAACCCTTGTCGGCGATTGGCTGGACCGCATCTGGGATGATTTGAAGGAGCCAGTGAGTAATGCTGGCCACGGCAACCAGCTCAACACCTTTCCTGAATTGTCCGTCGCCTTCTGGCGCTGGGCGATCTGGAAATTGTTTGAGGCCGACAACGCGCCGGGACACGGGGTGGTTGCCTTCATCACGAACCGCAAATTCCTGACCGGATGGCCCTACGCCGGTCTGCGCCGGATGATGCGCGAGCGCTTCGACCGCATCGAGATCGTCGATCTGCGCGGTGACATGCGGCTCGGCGAGCCGGCCGGCGTCGAAGGCAATCAGGGCGTGTTCAACATTCAGGTCGGTACAGCGATCACTCTCGCGGTGGCGGACGGCAGCAAGGCGGAGGGCGAACCGGCCGAGATTTATTATCATGACAGTTGGACGGAAGGGCTTTTCTCAAGGCGCGCGAAGTTCGATTGGCTGATCAGCGGCGCTGAAGCTGGAACGCTGCCAAACGCCGTTCCGGTCGAGCGCGACCTGCTGGACGACATGCGGCCCATGCCCTTCCAGAATGGAGGATGGGTAAGTCTTAAGAGACGCGTTCGCATTCTCCAAATCTGGTATGAAGAGTGGAGACGACGAGGTGTTCGTCAGCCCGATCCGTTCTCGGTTGCGAAACCAAGTTGCGCCTCGTCTCAGCGACAGAGCTGATCCTCGATACACTGAATCGCTTGAGACGTATTATTCCTACAGACCACTGGATCGACGCTGGTTCTTTAACGACCTGAAGTTGCTTAACCGTCCCGGACCTGACATGCAGCGCGTGTGGGGCCAGGACAATTTCGGTCTGTATGCCTTGCCTGGCGGCACCGGCGCCGGGCCAGCGGTGTGGTGCCACGGCCTGCTTCCCGATTATCACGCCTTCCGCGGTAGCTATGGGGGCTACGCATTTCCGCTCTACGACAGGCGACCACGGGTCAACGGCTCGAATTTATCTGCGGCCCTGATCGAGAGCCTGAGCGCAGCCTATGGTCAGCCGGTCGCCCCCGAGGCTGTGTTCGACACTATCCTTTGCCTGTTATCCGCGCGCTCCTACACCCGCCGCTTCGCGGAAGATCTCGAGGATGTGTTTCCGCATGTCCCGTTCCCGGCCCGCCACGCGGTCTTCGAAGACGCCGCCCGAATTGGCCGCGAGATCCGCGCAATCGAGACGTACGGGCGCGAGCCTCGCGAGGCCTATCGCCGGCCCGGCTTTGCCCGAGTGCTTGACCAACCGCGCGGCGCGGTGGCGGCGGTCGATTATACCGACGGCGGCATTACGTTGTGCGCCGACGGGACCGGCCGCATCAGCGGGATCCCGGAGGCAGTCTGGAGCTTTTCGGTCAGCGGCTATCGTCTCGTGCCGCGTTGGACCGAAGTCGCGTGTCGAATTGCCGGCCGATCTCAGTCTCGTCCGCGAATTGCGAGACATTTGCTCACGAATTGCCGAGCTGATTGATCGCTTCGCCGAAGCCGATATCGTCCTGGAGGCTAGGTTGGGCGAAACGCTGCCTCGCGAGGCGCTGGGTGATGCTCAAAGGCGAGAAGAGAATGGCGGACCAACCTGACCTGTTCGGGCATCGGCCGGCGCAGGGCAGCCTCTTCGGAGTCGGTGACGATCGGCTTCAGGCGCCGGCGCAGCGGGTCCTGCCCGACCCCGAAAAAATCCGACGCCGCCTGAACACGCTGATCGAAAAAGCACGCTCAGCCGAAAAGATGCCATGGTCGGAGCGGGACGCACGCATGTGGCAGATCGTGTTCCCCAATATGGCCAACTGGCTGCCGGACGAGGAAGCCGAGCAGCTGCGCTTCGAGTTCGCCCAGGAAATGGAGCGCCTGAAAGCCGCGTAAGCGCAGATTATTTAGCCTTTGGCACCGAAGTATGAACGGTCGACCATCAGGATAGATCGTCTATCCCCGACGGCACCGTTCGACGTCCTCACCGGGCAGGAGTCGCGTAGCGCACCAAAAAGCCACGCCAAGTCGTGCAATGTGCTGACCCGGCAGGCGCGGGGAGGAGGCGGTCGCCAGCCTCAAGTTTACTCGTTGCGGGGCCGCCGGGGGTTTATCCGGGCGCCGGGGCGGCGGGGCGGGCGGCCTGCGTCTGCCGCAAAACGAGGAAGCCGATGATCGCTAGGTTGGCGAGGTTGAAGAGGGCGCCGGCGGCGAAGGCCGGGGCGTAAAAGCCGAACCGGTCGTAGAGCGCCCCGGCGAACCAGCTGCCAAACGCCATACCGCCCATCGAAATAAAGAGGAGGGCGGGCACCCGCCACGACGCCTCGGCCGACGGAAAGAACTCGCGGATCGCCACGATATAGGCCGGGATGATGCCGCTGAAGCCGAGCCCGTAGGCGGCCGAGACGGCAAAGAGGCCGGCTTCGCTCCGGGTCACCGAGAAGAGCGCGATCGCCAAGGCCTGGCAGGCCGAGCCGGCAAGGACCGTGGCGAGCCCGCCAAAGCGGTCGGCGAGCCAGCCCCACAACATGCGGCTGGCAAAGGCCGAGCCCAATAGCACCGACAGCATCGCCGCCCCTTGCGCCGGCGCAATCCCGAGATCGCTGCAATAGGCGACGAGATGGCTCGACGGCATCGCCATCGGCACGCAGCACAGAAAGCTCGCCGCGCACAACAGCGCCTGCACCGTGTTCGGCCGCAGCCCGAGCGCCTGCGTCCCGCGAAATGTCAGAAACGAGGCGCCGGTGGCGTGCCCCGGCTGCGGCGCCGGGCGCAGCAAGAGCGCCAGCGGCGGGATCAGCGCCATCGGGACGATAAAGGCGAGCATCGTCCTTTGCCAGCCGAGCCAAAGGATCATGTGCTGGAACGCGGACGGCCAGACCACGCCGGCGACATATTGCCCGGACGAAATCAGCGCCAGCGCGGCGCCGCGGCGGCGGTCGAACCAGCGGCTGATATGGATCAGCAAGGGCGGGTAGAGCGCGCCCCCGCCGAGAAACCCGATCAGCACCAAATGCCCGAGATAGAGCGCCCAGACACTGCCCGAAGCCGAGACGGCGAGGCCGAGCGCCGTCATCACCGCGCCGAAAATGACAATGCGGCGCACGCCGACCCGGTCGGCGAGCCAGCCCATCGGGATGCCGCCGGCACCGGTGCCGACCCAGACGAGGGCGGCGGCCAGCGCCACCGTCGAGCGGTCGCCGCCGAGCGCCGCGGTGATCGGCTTCAGCCCGACGACGACGATCAAGGGCGCGCCGTAGGAGATCGACAGGATCGCGATCGCCACCGCCGCGGCGGCCCAGGAGGAGCGGCTTTCGATGCTGCCGGGAAAGCGCCCGGCGCTTGCCGCCGCGGCATGCTGCTGGGCGGGCGTCTCCACCGCATCGACCATGCCGCTCCGCGCCCTCTGTTGACACCCTTCGCCGAGCTTAGCAGCGCCGTCCCTTTTTGTGGCTGCACTTTGCCGCGGGCCATGGGCAAGATCGGCCGGCGACCACCCGAGAACGTAGGAGCTGGCGATGCCGGTGCTCTATAAAAAACGCGGCCATGTCGGCTGGCTCACCTTGAGCCGGCCCGAGGCGCGCAATTGCTGGGGCGAGGATTTCAACGAGGAGATCGCCCGGCGCTGCGACGAGATGGCCGCGGATGACACGGTCAGGATTGCGGTGCTGACCGGCGACGAGCGGGGCGGCGCCTTTTCCGCCGGGGCCAATCTGAAAGACCCGCGCACCCACAAGGAGGCGTCGATGGCCGATTTTATCGCCGGCCTGCCGCAACGCCGCCGCACCGCAGGCCAGGTGCTGAGCGACTTTCCCAAGCCGGTGATCGCCGCGGTCAACGGCTATGCCGTCGGGATCGGCTGCATCGTCACCTATTGCTGCGACCTGATCATCGCTTCGGAGCGCGCCGAATGGCGGCTGCCGCAGGTGGCGCTCGGCATCCTGCCAAACCATGGCGGCATCGTCCGGCTGGCGCGCTGGGTCGGCAAGGGACAGGCGATGAAGGTGGCGATGGGCTACCCGATGCAGGCCGAGGAGGCGTTCCGCTTTGGTCTCGCGCAATGGCTCTTTCCCCATGCCGAGTTCGCCGCGGGTGTCGCCTCGGTGGCCGAGCGGCTCGCCGAGCTGCCGCCGCTCGCCGCGCGCCTCGCCAAGGAATCGCTGAACCGCGGGCTCGACATGCCGAATGTCGCCGACGCCGCCTATATCGACCTCTACCGGTTTATGGCGCTGTCGCTGACCGAGGACGCCAAGGAAAGCCACACCGCCTGGCGCGACCGCCGCCGCCCGCAGGTGCAGGGCCGCTGATGGTGCTGGCCGCGCCGTCTGCCCGCGCCTAGAGTTGGGAGCCAACAAGAAGGGAGAACCCGATGACCGCCTTTGCCTACGACCATATCCACCTGCGCAGCCCCGACGCCGAGAAGACCGCGCTCTGGTACGAGCGGATGTTCGGCGCCGAGCTGATCCGTTCGGTGCAGTCCGACGGTCGCTCGCGCATCGACCTCAATCTGGGCGGGGTTTCGGTGTTTATCGCCCAGGTCCCGGCCGAGCAGGCGATCGCCCAGCCACCCGAGCCGCCCTATCTCGGGCTCGAGCATATCGGGCTCAGGGTCGAAGGCATCGACGCCGTCGTCGCCGAGCTGAAGGCCAAGGGTGCCGAGTTCACGGTCGAGCCAAAGACGATCCGGCCCGGCGTGCGCATCGCCTTTTTGCGCGGCCCGCAAAACGTCCATATCGAGCTCTTGGACCGCAACGCCGCCTGATTGCAAACAAGCGGCCTTGACCAGCTCAGCCCGCCCCCACCCTAACCCTCCCCCGCCTGCGGGGGAGGGTTAGGGTGGGGGCCCGATCAGGCGCAGAGCGGAACCGGCTGTCGACACTGCGACGAGGATTGCCGCTGTGGCTCAGCGCGCGGCTGCCGTTCTTTTACGGCTGGGTCGTGCTCGCTTGCCTGTGCTGCGCCGGGTTCTCGCGCCAGGGCGGGGCCACCGCCACATTCTCGGTGTTTGTCGAGCCCCTGACCCGCGAGTTCGGCTGGTCGCGCACGGCGATATCGGGGGCGGCCTCGTTGGGCGGGGTTTTGGCGGCATTGCTGTCGCCGCTGCTCGGGCCGCTGCTCGACCGCCACGGCTCGCGCGCGGCGCTGTGCCTTGCCGTGCTCGGGACCGGGATCGCGACCTTGCTGTTGTCGCTGACCCAGTCGCTCGCGGTCTTCTACCTCTTATTCTGCGTCGCGCGGCTCAATTGGGCGAGCCCGTTCGAGCTCGGCATCTACAGCACGCTCAACAACTGGTTTGTCGCGCGCCGGCCGCTCGCCAACTCGGTCGCGATGGTGGCGCAGATGGCGGGGCTGGTGGCGATGCCGCTCGTCGCGCAGCTGGCGATGCGCGGCGCCGGCTGGCGCGCCGGCTGGTTGGCGATCGGCGTGACCGTGCTGAGTGTCGGCTTTCTTCCGGTGTGGCTGTTTCTGGTCCGCCGCCCCGAGGATCTGGGGCTGTCGCCCGACGGCGGGGCCGTCCCTGCCGCCGCAGCGCGCCGCGGCCCGCTCACCCCGCATGTCGAGACGACGTTCTCGCGCCGCCAGGCGGTTCGCACGCCGGCCTTCTGGCTGCTGCTCGGCTACACCGTCCTGGTCTACCCGGTGCAGGCCGGCGTCAGCCTGCATCAGGCCGCCAACCTGATCGAGCACGGGGTCGCGCCGACGATGGCGGCTTCGATCGTCAGCCTGTTTTCGCTGATGTCGGGCGTCGCCAGCGCGCTCTGCGGGCTGATGCCGCGCGCCCTGCCGGTGCGCTGGCCGATGGCGCTCGGCGGGGTGTTTCTGACGCTCGGCTGCGCGGCGATGATCGACATCGCCTCGCCTACCCAGGGGGCGGTCGCGGCGGCGCTTTTCGGGCTCGGGATCGGCGTCATGCTGACGTTGCTGCCGGTCGCCTGGGCCGATTATTTCGGCCGGGCGAATTATGGCGCCATCCGCGGGCTCGCCCTGTCGGCGCAGGTCTTGGCGCAAGCCGCCGGCCCGCTGCTGTCGGGCGCGCTGCACGACTGGACCGGCAGCTACACCCGCGCGCTCGAATGCTTTACGGCATTGTCGTTTGTCAGCATCCTCGCCGCCCTGGCCGCGCGCCGGCCGCGCCCGGCACCCGAGTGATGGGCGGCGGCGGCCAAAAGCGCGAATTTGCTTTCGCGGCGTAGACCTGCTTGGCTTGAAATCCCTTGATCGGCCTGCGCCGGCGCGATCAGCCGCGCCGGACGGCACCTGCTTTGTCGAGGAGCTGCGCCAGCGCTTCGTAAGGCTGGGCGCCGACGACGCCGTAGCGGGCAGCGACAAAGGTCGGGACCCCGGTGACGCCGTAGGCGTGCGATTTCGCCCAATCGGCATCGACCGCGTCCTTGAAGCGGCGCTCGGCAAGCACCGCCCGCGCCTCCTCCACCGGCAGCCCGACCGCTTGCGCGATCTCGACCAGGATATCGGGGTCGCCGATATTGCGGGCATCGACAAAATAGGCGCGGTAGAGGGCGTCGTGCAGCGCCTCGCCGCCCGGCACGGTATCGGCCCACTTGCCCAATTCTTGCGCGAGGCGGCTGTTGTAGGAGTGGGTGCGGCGGCTATAGGGCAGCCCTTCGGCCTCCATCAGCTCCTTCATCCGCCGGTACATCGCTTCCGGATCGACATTGCGCCCGGCATAGAGCTCCGCCATCGAGCGCCCCTCGGCAGGGGTCTCGGGATGCAGCGGAAAATGAACGAGCTTGGTCTCGACCTCGAACGCCCGCTTCAGCTTTTCAATACGCACGGTACTGAGATAGCACCACGGTCAAACGTAGTCGGTGAAGATCTCCAAGATGATCGGTGACGGCATCGATGCCCTCCGGCGACGGGTTGTTTCGCCGCGATCTTAATCCCGGCGCGGCGGCGAGCAAGGGATTATGCGCACCGCCAAGCCGCCGGCTACTGAACCTTTAAGAGCTCGACGTCGAAGGTCAGCGTGGCGTTGGGCGGGATGACGCCGCCGGCACCGCGCGCGCCATAGCCCAATTCAGGCGGGATGATCAGCGTGCGCTTGCCGCCGACCTTCATGCCGGCCACCCCCTCGTCCCAGCCGGCAATCACCTGATGCGCGCCGAGCGTGAAGTCGAAGGGCTCGCCGCGGTCGAGCGAGCTGTCGAATTTGGCGCCCTTCTTGCCGTCGTTGTAGAGCCAGCCGGTGTAGTGCACCGACACCTTGGCGCCCGCCGTCGCCACGGCACCCTCGCCGGCCTTGGTATCGGTGTATTTCAATCCATCGGGCATTTCGATCACCTGGTTGGCCGCATCCGAGCGCGCGGACGCGGCGGTGGCGGCGATGATGGCGAGCGCCAGGGCGGCGCCGGCGGTTCGGATTGTTATCATGCTTTGCGGCTCCTCGACACAGAGCCAGCGAAAATAGACAGCCCCGCCTCGCCGCGGTAGCCTTCGCCGCGAGGCTGCGACAAAACATGCGGAGGAACGAATGGCCGGGCTCGATGCGGTTCTCGAAACGACGGCGGCGGAGCGGCCGGCGACCGGGTTTGTCTTTACCGAAGGGCCGCTGTGGCACCCGGACGGCTATTATTATTTTGCCGATGTGCGATCGAGCGTGCTCTACCGGCTGCGGCCGGGCCAGACCCAGGAAACCGTGCGCACCGAAACCGGCGAGGGCAACGGCACCACCTTCGACTTGCAAGGGCGGCTCGTCGTCTGCGAAGGCGGCAACCGCCGCGTCACCCGCTGGTCCGACGACCGGACCAGCGACATCGTCATGGACCGCTACGAGGGGAAGCGCATCAACCGGCCGAACGACCTCGTCTGCAAATCGGACGGCAGCATCTGGTTCACCGATCCCGGTCTGCGCATCCCGCTCGCCGACAAGGAATTGGCGCATTCCGGCGTCTATGCGGTCGAGCCCGACGGCAGCAACCGCCTCGTCGCCGAGTTCGAATATCCGAACGGGCTCGCCTTTTCGCCCGACGAGCGCACGCTCTATGTCGCCAACACGCGCCAGGCCCAGTACATCCACGCGATCGAGCTCGACAGCGCCGGCCATATGGTGCGGCGGCGGATCTTTGCCGACATGTCGTCGCAGGAGACCGACGGCGTCCCCGACGGCATGAAGGTCGATCAACAGGGCCACGTTTATTGCACCGGGCCCGGTGGCACCTGGGTGTTCGCGCCGGATGGCGCCCGGCTCGGCATCATCCGCACGCCCGAGGTCCCGGCCAACCTGGCGTTCGGCGGCCCCGACCTGAAGACGATCTTCTTTACCGCGCGCACCTCGGTCTACACCATGCGCGCCAAGGTGCCGGGCCAGCCGCACCCCTGGTATCGCCTCAGGGCGAAATAGATTTCACCGCAGAGGACACAATGGGAACGCGAAGCACGCAACGGCGCCACAATCCTTCGCGTACATCGCGCATCCTTGGCGCCCTTCGCGGTAAAGGTTTTCTTTCTCCGTTATTGGGAGAACCGCTATGAAAGTCGGGATTGCGCTGAATATGTTGTCCGAGGCCGGGCGGCCGGATGTCGCGGTCGTGTCGGAGCATCTGGCGCTGGGCGATCTCGCCGAGCCTTTGGGCTTCGACTCGCTGTTCGCGCTCGAGCACCACTTCACCGGCTACGCGATGTCGCCGGCGCCGCTGCAATTGCTGGCCTATTTCGCCGGCCGCACCAAGCGGATCACCTTTGGCACCTCGGTCATCGTCTTGCCGTGGCACGACCCGATCCGCGTTGCCGAGGAGATCGCGTTGCTCGACATCCTCTGCGGCGGGCGCTGTCTGTTCGGCTTTGGCCGGGGTGCCGCGAGCGCCGAATATGCGGGGTTCCGCGTGCCCATGGGCGAGGCGCGGCCGCGTTTTGCCGAGGCGGCGCAGCTGATCAGGAAGGCGCTCACCGAGCCCGAATTCGAGTGGCAGGGCGAATTCTACCAGATCCCGAAGACCGCGATCCGGCCACGGCCGATCTCACATCCCGAGGAGCGCTTTTTCGCCTCGTCGGTCAGTCCGGAATCGGCCGAGATCATGGCCAAGCTCGGCTTTGGCATTCTCGTCGTGATGCAGAACGAATGGCCGAAAGCGGCCGAGAACATCGTCAATTACCGCGAGACGGCACTCTCGGTCGGGCACAACCCGCCGCCGCCGATCATCCTGACCAACGTCTCCTGCGCCGAGAGCCGCGCCGCGGCCCACGACCGCGCGATGCAATGGCTCGGCAAGAAATGGCAGTCGATCGACGACCACTACCATTTCTCCGACGGCCATCTCGCCACCGTCAAAGGCTACGAGACCTACGGCAAGATGGCCAAAACCTATGCCCGCCTGAAAGACGAAGAAGAGCGTCTGCGCGCGACCGAGTTCTACGTCAAGATCCAGATTGTCGGCACGCCGGCCGACTGCCTCGAGCAGATCGCCGAATTGCAGCGGGTGACCGGCACCGACCATCTCGTGACCGAGTTCTCGTTCGGCGGCATCCCGCATGCCGATGCCGAGAAGAACATGCGTCTCTTTGCCGGCGAGGCGCTTTCGGTCTTGCAGCAGGATGCCGCCTTCAAGACACCGCCCGCGCCGACGATCGCGTCCTTGCAAGCCGCGGCAAAGACCGACTTGTTCGCCCCGGCGTGAGGGCCGCCGTTCCCGCCCTCCCCCGGCTCATTCGGCAGCGTCTGCGCCACCGCCAACCCGCGGCGGCCGCAGCGCTGCAAGGAGCGCGGGCTCGAAAACGAGGCTCGCCAAAAGCGTGCAGCCCAGGCTGATCAGCAGCAGCGCGCCCATGCTCGCCGTGCCCGGATGCTGCGACAATGCGAGAGAGCCAAACGCCGTGCCGGTGGTCAGCGCCGAAAACAGGATCGCCCGCGCCGTCGCCGAGCCCAGCACCGCCACCTGCCCGGCCCGCCAGTTCATGACGAAATAGATGTTGAACGACACGCCGACGCCGAGCAGCAGCGGCAAGGCGATGATGTTGGCATAGTTCAGCGGCAAAGGCGGCAGCGCCAGCACGATCACCGTCAGCAACGCCGACAGCAGCAACGGCGCCAGCACCAGCGCCACATCGAGCGCGCGGCGCAGCGCCAGCAGCAGGATCACGGTGATCGCCGCCAATGCCGCGACGGCGGCGGTGCGAAACGATCCGACAATCGTGTTGCTGGTGGCCTCGATCGTGACCGCCGCGCCGCCGGCATCGGGCGCCACTCGGGTCACTGCCGCAACAAACTCGGCAAGCCCGCGGCTGGTGCGCGCCTCTTGGTTGGGCACGATTTCGACGCGCGCGCGGCCGTCGGGCAGCACCCAGTCGCGCGCCAGCTTTGGCGGAATGCTCTCCAGGGTCACCGGGCGCGCGCTCAGCGCGTCGCGCAGCCGGTCGAGCCGCACCGGCAGAAATCGGGTCAGCTCCCGATCGGCGAGCACCAGGACGCGATCCGGCGCCGCCGCCATCCCGCGCAAATCGCCGGCGATCGCGGCGAGCAGCTGGTCGTTGGGCAATTTCGCCACTGCCGGCGCGATTTCTTCGACCGCCTTTTTTGCGGCGGCCCTGATCTGGTCGGCGTCGGGTGGCGAGGCCGGCGGGCGCGGCGCAAAGGTCGGCCCGAGCAACAGCGCGGCATCCTCGATCTGGGACAGCTTGGCCGCCTGGTCCTTTGGCACAAAGCTGTTGATCGACAGCACGTCCGAGACCGGCGCCAGCGGGCGCAGCCGTTCCGACAATTCCTGCGCGGCGGTGGCCGACGGGGTCAGGACATCGATCGTGAACGGGTTGGTCAGGGGCAAGTCCGTCAGATCGTGCAATGTCCGCATCGCTTCGGTATTCGGGTTCTTCGTGTGCAGCGGATCGGCGTCGAACTCGAGCCGGGGCAGCAGCGCCGCCCCCAGCACCGCCAAAAGGGCGAACGCGACGAGCAGAACGCGACGATGGCGACGGACCAGCCGATCGAGCGGCTGGGCCCAGCGAAAGCCGATCTCGGCCGCCTCCCCGCGCGGCCGAAAAACGCCGATCGCCGCGGGCAGAAACGTCACGGTGCAAACAAAGGCGATCAGCATGCCGACCCCGGCGATCAGCCCGAGCTCGGCGACGCCGCGGAAATCGGTCGGCACAAACGACAAAAACCCCGCCGCCGTCGCCGCCGCCGCTATCAGGATTTGACCACCGACCCGCCGCCCGGTCTCGGCCATCGCCACCGCTCCGTCGGCATGGAGATGGCGCATCTCGCGGTAGCGCACGCAGAACTGGATCGCGAAATCGACCGCGATGCCGACAAATAAAATGCCAAAGCCGATCGAGACCAGGTTCAACGTTCCGACCGCGAGCGCGGCGAACCACAAGGTCAGCATCAGCCCGAGCCCCAAGGTCGCCAGGATCGGCACGATCAGCCGCCACGAGCGCACCGCGAGAAAGAGCCACAACGTGATCAGCACAAGGCTGCCGACCAGACCTGCGAGCACCCCCTGGGCTACGCTCGCAAACTCCTCGTCGGCGAGCGCCACATTGCCGGTGACGCGCACCCGGGCGTCGCCCGACTTGACAAATTCGAGGCCCGCCGCGGCCTCGCGCAGCGCTTTTGTTGCGGCCCCACCCGGTTCGAGGGTGGCTGGGTTCAGCCTCGGCTGCGCCAGCACGAATTTATAGGGGCCGGCGAGGTCGGCGAGCTTGCCGCCGATAAGCCGCGTCCAGGACAAAGGCTGCGGGTTTCCAGCGAGCACCCCCTTCATCGCCTCGTGAAAGCCGGCGAGCGCGGAGCGGTAGGGGGTGAGGTCGACCCCGCCCTCGGTCACCCCCTTGCCCAGCAGCGACAACGCCGCGAACAGGCCGCGCGCGCTCGGGTCCTGCGCCAGCTTGCCGAGAAAAGGCTGGGCGGCGATGATCCGATCCAAAAGCGTTTCGAGCTGCTTGGCATCGAGAAAGAGCAGCCCCTCTTGCGACAAAAACGGCGATGCATCCGGTCGAGTGACGCTGAGAAAGTGCCGCTGGTCAGCCGCCATCGCTTTCGCTAGCGCGGCTGCCGTCGCGTCGGCCTGCTCCGGTTCGCGGGCGTCGATCACCGCCACCAGGAGATCGGTAAACTGAGGGAATTCCGCCTTGAATTTCAGCGCGCGCTGCCGCCAGGGCAGGCTCGACGCAAACATCTCGTCGGTGTCGGTGTTGATGCCGAGATGGCCGGCGGCATACCAGCCAGCGATGCCGGCCAGCACCATTCCCGCCAGCACGACCAGAAGCGCGTTGCGGCGGCAACGGTCGACCACGCCGACGAGCAGGCAAATCAACGCTGTCATTAACCGGACTGGAGATCGATCTCGATGGTTGCCCGCGCGCGCTCGGTTTTCACCCCGCGCCAGCCGCCCGTTCACAACGGCGGGCGGAAGCCGGCAATACCCGGTTCGCAACCGGAACGCCATCGCAAAGCACGCCATGCAAAGCTGGGCCGCCAAAGGCCGGTCGGTCAGGCCCGATCCCGCGTCGGCTTGACGCAGCCAAAACCTGCGGCCGATGGAATAAACCGCGGCGCGCAGCGTCGTATGGCAGTTGACATAATTTTACCTCACCTCACCCCGGCTCGGGCTCGGGGATTGCCGCATGGCGGGGCTGGAATGATGGCAAGCTCATCGTCTTTGACCGTCGAAAAACGCGGGCGCGAGATCACGCTCTCGCTGCCGCCCGCCGACACCGAGAGATGGTCGCCGCGACGCAAGGCCGCGGTGGTCGCCGCGACGCGCAACGGCGTCATTACCCGCAGCGAGGCCTGCGCGCGCTACCAGCTGTCGCCGGAGGAGTTGTCCTCCTGGGAGGCCGCGCTCGACGAAAACGGCATCCCCGGCTTGCGCTCGACGCGCCAGCAGATTTACCGGGTGACCGCGGCGCTGGTAAAGGCACGGCGCACGCGCATGACGCTCGTCGCCAACGAGCGGCCGGATATCAAGGCTCAGCCGGATACCGGGGCTCAGCCGAATACCGGGGCTCAGACAGAGCCGTCGAAGAGCGGGCCGGCGCTGGCAGCCGCGGGATAAGCCAGCCCACCATCGGAAAGCCGGCGCAGACCCGGCGTCGGCGTTGCCGGGGCGACCGTGCCCGGGCCCATGATATGCGCGACAGGGACCCCTCGGGTCAGCAGATAATCGCTGATGATCCGGCGATGACACCGCCACCAGACAGCCTCGGCGCACATGATCGCGCAGCAATGGTGTTGCGACAGCGCCACCAGCGCGTCGAGGCCCTCGCGAAAAGCGGCGCTTTGCGCGTAATCCGCGTAATTGCGAAAGCTGTCGTTGCGCCACATCGTGTTGGCGGAAAGCGCTCCCCCTTTGGGCCGGCCGCGCAGACCGCCGAGCGCCGGCAGATGGCGATAGGCAATATTCAATTCCGCAAGTGAGGCCGGCAGCGCATCGGCGTTGAATTGCGGGTTGGCCCGCGAGCGCGGCACCGAGCGGACATCGACGAGCAGGTCCACCGCAACTTGCCGGATGAGGCCGGCGAGCTCGGCGACGCTGCGGGTCGAATGGCCGATCGTGTAGATCGTCGCGGTCATCGCCGATACGCCCCTGTGGCATACGCCCCGGCGGCCGATACGCCCCGGCGGCCGATACGCCCTTGTAATTACCAGCGATTGCCGGGCCGATTGCAATTCTTTTGGTTACCGGCATGATCCGCGCCCGGGAGGACACGCTTATGGACCAGCGTTCGATCGAAAAACATTTTCGCCGGTGGCACCGGCGCGAGAAGCCCGCTGCCGATCCGGTTCGCGGCGAGCCGGACCCGCAAGGTCGAATCCACGCGCCAATGACCGAAGGCGGCCTGCCGGTGGCCGATCAGCTGCGCAAGGAATGGGACCCGCGAATGGGCGGACTGCCGGTTTTTCTCAGCGACGCGCGCTAACAGCATCCGTGCTCCTGCCCGCCTCGTAGAGCGGCCGGCGCCGGGCTCGCCGGTGCAACGGTTTCGGTCCGCATCACGCTCCGCACCCGCCTTCTTGGGTGCTGTCGGCGCGCCGTGATTGGAAGTTGTGCACCGGGTAGATTTGTCATAACCTTATTCAACCCGCTGCCGGTCTCGGCCATCGCCGGGCCGGTGCGGGCGGCGTTCGGCGACCGATCGACGTTATCCACACAACGGAGCATAAATGCGATGATCAGCCCATCGTTTGCGGTCGGACGGCGCGCCGGCGCAGCCGTCGCGATCCCGCTCGCGGCGCTGCTTCTCTCGGCCTGTGTGTCGCAGAGCAGCTATGACGAGCTGCAGGCGCAAAACCAGCAGCTACAAGCGCAAAACCAGCAGCTTCAGGCGCAGCTCGGGGCGGCGCAGCGAGAGGCCAGCTTTGTCGAGGCGGGCGACCTGTTGTTTCCGCCTGGCGGGTTTCAGCTGAGCCCGGCCGGCCAGGCCGAGCTGGCGAACAATATCGCCCCCAAGCTCCGCGGCCTGCAGAACGCCAAGATCGTGGTTTACGGGTATACCGACAATACACCGGTCGGGCCCGAGCTGAGGCGCGCCGGGATCAACGACAACCTGACCCTGTCATCACGGCGGGCGGGCGCGGTGGTGAGCTATCTGATCTCGCAAGGGGTCAATCCGAACATCATTTCGGCCAAGGGTTTTGGCGACACCCATCCGGTGGCGCCCAACGACACGCCGGCAAACCGGGCCAAGAACCGGCGGATCGTCATCACGATCCAGGGACCCGGCGCCCCAGCCACCTGATGCCGCGCTGCGCCGGCCCCGCCATTCGCCCGCGATTGGGTTGAATGGCGCGGGCCGGCGCATCCGACATTTTTGACGCGAGCACTTCGCGAACCCGCTTTTCTCGTCGGTTCCGAGCGTGTAACGCTTTTGCGGTGCCGATCGATCCATCGACGTAGATCGAGGGCTAGGCGTGGCTCTCGGCTCGGTTCGGTCGAGTTGAGGTTCAAGGGGGTGAGCCGGCGACATGAAGGGAGCCCTGGCTGCGTCGGCCGCTGGGTATGCCGCTGTCGCAAAAAACACGATTATTCGGCTCGGTCGGGCGGCGCCGATCCTGCTGACGCTGGCGTGCGCGAGCTGCATGGTCGGGCCCGACTTCAAGTCGCCGGCGCCGCCGATCGCAGCGAGCTACCTCCAAGCCGCCAATCCATCGGTCATCACCAAAAACCAGGAATACCGGGACTGGTGGAAGGTGTTTCACGACCCGGTCCTGGATCGGCTGATCGCGATCGCCTACGGCCAGAACCTGACCTTGGTTGCGGCCGGGACCAGGGTATTGCAGGCGCGGGCCGAGCTCGGCGTCGCGATCGGCGAGTTCTATCCGCAGGTGCAGCAAGGCGAAGGCTCGGTCACCTACAATCGCCCGAGCCAGGCCGATTTGTCGTCGATCCCGAGCGGCCTCGACCGCAACTTCTGGCGCGACACGCTCGGCGTCACGGTCGATTGGGAGCTCGACTTTTGGGGCAAGTTCCGCCGCGCCATCCAATCGGCCGACGCCGCCTATCTGGCCTCGATCGCCTCTTACGACGACGCGCTCGTCACCCTGCTCGGCGATGTCGCGACGACCTATATCGGGGTGCGCACGCTGCAGACGCAGATCGCGATCGCCCAAGACAACATCGTCAAGCAGAAGCAAGCCTTGGGGATCGCCGAAGCAAAGTATCACGGCGGAACGAGCACCATGCTCGAAGTCTACCAGGCCGAGAACGTGCTCGGGCAGACCGAATCGGCGGTCCCGCAGCTGACCATTCAGATGAATCAGGGGCTCGACGCTCTCTCGGTTCTGCTCGGCATGCCGCCGCAGCCGCGGGACAATTTGCTGAGCGGCGCGCATGGGATCCCGGTGCCGCCGGCCTCGGTCGCGGTCGGCATTCCCGCCGATCTTGTGCGGCGCCGGCCGGATATTCGCGCCGCCGAGCTCGCGGCGATGTCGCAGAGCGCCCAGATCGGCATCGCCGAGGCAAACCTTTATCCGGCTTTCAGCCTCACCGGGACCTTCGGCACCGCCTCGAGCAATATCCCGCCGGGCAAGCTCGTCCGCGTCTTTGAAGGAAAGGGCATTACGTTCGGCTTCGGCCCGACCTTTGAGTGGAACATCCTCAACTACGGGCAGATCACCAACTCCGTCAGGGTCGAGGATGCCCGGCTGCAAGAGCTGCTGGTCGGTTACCAGAATGCCGTGCTCAAGGCGCAGCAGCAGGTCGATGACGGGCTGACCAGCTTTCTCCAGGGTCGCGAGCAGGTCGATTTTTTGCGGGAGAGCGACGCTGCAGCAAACGGCGCGCTGAGGATTGCATTGATCCAATACAAGCTCGGCACCCGCGATTTTACCACTGTGCTGCTGGCCGAGCAGAACTTGTATACCGCACAGAACAACTTGGCGATGGCGGAGGGAAGCGTTTCAAGCGGGCTCGCTTCGGTGTACCGGGCGCTGGGCGGCGGATGGCAGATACGCGGGGACAACGAGTTTGTGCCGGCGGCAACCGCCGCGGAGATGCGCCACCGCACCGGCTGGGGCGAGCTGTTGCCGCCACCCGGCACACCGCAGCCGCCGGCCCCGGCGCTGCCCGGCCCGCACGATGTCAACCCGAACCCACGACCACCCGAATGGTGAGGTCGCTGTGACGATGTTTTCCGCGCCGTCTATTTCGCGCCGGGCTCTTGCCGCGGCCGTGCTGGCGATAGGGCTCGGCGCCGCGCTCGGATTTGCCGCGGCAAGGATGGCGGTCGGGCCGCTCCCGGCAGAAGCCGCGGCGGCGCCCGCAATTGTTCCCGCAATTGTTGTTGATCGGCCGGCCTCGGGCGTCACTCCGGCGCAGTTCACGCCGACCGCCGCGCAGCCGATCCCGGTCGCCAAGCCGCGGGTCCAGACCGTCGGCAACTCGGTCGTGATCACCGGCAACGCGGCCGCGGTAAACGCGGTCAAGCTGGTCGCGCGCGTCGAAGGCTATCTCGAACAGCAGCATTACGAGGACGGCGCCTTTGTCAAAAAGGGCGATCTCCTCTTTACCGTTCAGCAGGACCAGTACAAGGACCAGCTGCAGCAGGCCCAAGCCCAGGTATTGGCCCAGCAGGCGGCGCTCTTCTACGCCAAGACCGAGGTCGTCAGGTATACAAAGCTCGTCAAGCAGGATGCGGCGACCCAGACCGAGGTCGACCACTGGAACTTTGAACGGGCGAGCGCCGAGGCGCAATTGCTCAACGCGCAAGCGCAAGTGGCGCTGGCCAAGCTGAACCTCGCCTACACCGAAGTGAGGGCGCCGTTCGACGGCATCGTCGGCAAGCATCTGATCGATCCGGGCAATGTCGTCGGCGGCGGCGGGCAACAGGCCGCGCTCGCCGAGATCACCCAGCTCAACCCGATTTACGTCGTCGCCAATCTGAGCGAGCAGCAGGTGCTGCAGATTCGGGCCAATCTAAACCAATATCGGATGACGCTCGCCGATTTGCACAAAGTCCCGGTCGATGTCGGCTTGTCGAACGACACCGGCTTTCCCCTTCAGGGGACGATCCAGTATGTTGCGCCGGCGCTCGATCCGCAGACTGGAACATTGCTGGTGCGGGGCATTTTGGCAAACCCGGACCGCACCTTGCTGCCGGGCTTTTTTGTGCGCATGCGCTTGCCGATGGGCAGGGTCAACCGCAACGCGCTGCTGGTCCCCGACCGCGCGCTGCAGCAAGACCAGGGCGGGCGCTACCTGCTCGTCCTCGGCAAGGACGACGTCGTCGAGCAACGCTATGTCCAGCTCGGCGAGCTGATCGGCGACCTGCGGGTCATCACCCAGGGGCTGAAGCCGGATGACCGTGTCGTCGTCGGCGATCTGTGGCGCGCCTCGCCCGGCGCCAAGGTCACGCCAAAGCTGACCCAGATCGACGGCGCCGCCGGCACCGCATCCCCCGGCACCGCGTCCCCCGGCACCGCATCCCCGGGCACCACATCGACAGGCGCCAAGCCGTGATCTCCAAGTTTTTTATCGAGCATCCGGTCCTGGCGAATGTGCTGGCGATCGTCCTCGTGCTGATCGGGGCGATCTCGCTGTTTCGGCTGCCGGTCGCCGAGTATCCGAATGTGGTGCCGCCGACGGTCCAGGTCACCACCCGCTATCCCGGGGCCAGCGCCCAGACCGTCGTCGATACGATCGCGCTGCCGATCGAGCTGCAAGTGAATGGCGTTCCCGGCATGCTCTACATGCAGTCGACCAGCGCCTATGACGGCACCTACACGCTGACCGTCACCTTCGACATCGGCACCGACCCGAACATGGACCAGGTGCTGGTGCAAAACCGCGTGCAGAACGCGATGGCCCAGCTGCCGCAGCAGGCGCAGGCCCAAGGCGTGTCGATCCTGGCGAAATCCGCCTCGATCCTGGAGTTTGTCACGCTCTATTCGCCGGACGGGTCGCGCGACGCGCTCTTTCTGCGCAATTACGCCACGATCAATCTCGTCAACGAGCTGGCCCGCTTGCCGGGGGTCGGCAATGTCACGGTGATGGGTGCGGGCGAGTATTCGATGCGGATCTGGATGGACCCGCAAAAGCTCTATTCCTACCACCTCGTCCCCGAGGACGTTATCCGCGCCGTCAAGGAGCAAAGCCAGGAGGTCGCCGCCGGACAGGTCGGGATGCCGCCGGCGCCAAGCGACCAGCAATTCCAATACACGGTCGACATCGCCTCGCGGCTGAGCGATCCGAGCCAGTTCGGCGACATCGTCGTCAAGGACCAGACGGCCGAGGGTGGCCGCCTCGTCAGGATCAAGGATGTGGCGCGCATCGAGCTCGGCGCCCAGACCTACGCGCAGGATTTCAAGCTCAACGGCAAGCCCGCCGCCGGCATCGCCATCTACCAGACCCCCGACGCCAATTCCTTAAAGGTGGCGCAAGCCGTCGCGACCAAGATGGAAGAATTGTCGCGTCATTTCCCGCCCGGGGTACACTTCAGCATCCCCTACAACACGACGATCTTTATCAAGGATTCGATCAGCGAAGTTTATAAAACCTTGTGGCAGGCCGGGGTCCTGGTGCTGATCGTGATCCTGGTCTTTTTGCAGAATCTCCGCGCCACCCTGGTGCCGGCGACGACGGTGCCGGTCACCATCATCGGCGCCTTTGCCGGCATGGCGGCGCTCGGCTACACGGTCAACCTTTCGACCCTGTTCGCGCTGATCCTGGCAATCGGCATTGTCGTCGACGACGCCATCGTCATCGTCGAGGGTGTCTCGAAATACATCGAGCAGGGGATGAACGGCCACGACGCCGCGATCCGCGCGATGGACGAGCTGTTCGGCCCGATCGTCGGCATCACCTTGGTGCTGATGGCGGTGTTTTTGCCCTCGGCCTTTGTCCCCGGGCTCAGCGGCCAGATGTTCGCGCAATTTGCCCTGGTGATCGCCGTCACGGCGCTGATCAGCGCGGTCAACGCCATGACCCTCAAGCCGACCCAATGCGCGCTGTGGCTGCGACCGCCACTGCCGGTCGCCGAGCGCAATTTCTTTGCGCGGGGCTTTGCCCGCGGCTTCGACCGCATCTATGGCGGGATGGAGAACGCCTATGCCGGATTGATCGGCCGCATGGTGCGGCGTAGCGGGATCATGGTGGTCATCGGCCTCATCCTCGCCTGCGTCGGCATCTGGGGCATCGCTCGCCTGCCGACTGCCTTTATCCCGCCCGAAGACCAGGGCTATCTGCTGGTCGCCGCGCAATTGCCAGACGGCGCCACGCTCGGCCGCACGACGGCGGCATTGCAGCTTGCCACCAAGCTCGCCCTCGAGACCCCCGGGGTCGACCGGGTGATCTCGATCAGCGGCCTCTCCCCGCTCGACAATTTTGCCGACCTCGCCAATGCCGGCGTCAACTTTGTCATGCTCAAGCCCTGGGACGAGCGCAGCAAAAAGCAGGGCACCGACATTCTCTCGATCGCCGAGCACTTGCAGCAAGGCCTCGACACTGCCCCCGACGGCCGGCTCTTTGTGGTTCCGCCGCCACCGATCCAGGGGATCGGCAATGCCGGCGGGCTGCAAATGCAGATCGAAATGACGGGCGGCAGCTTTGACTACACGCGCCTCAACGCCGCCACCCAGCAGATCGTCGACAAGGCCGGCAAGGACCCCCAGCTCCAGCATGTGCTGACGACGTTTCACCCGGCAGCGCCGCAGGTCGCCGTCACCATCGACCGCGCCCGCGCCCAGACCTTGCGGGTTTCGGTCGGCGAGGTGCTGTCGGCGCTGACCTCCTATCTGGGCTCGACCTACGTCAACCAGTTCAACAAGTTCGGGCAGTCGCTGCAGGTCTATGTGCAGGCCGAATCGGGGTTCCGCTTGCGACCGGACGATTTGTTGAACATGTATGTCCGCAGCGAAGACAACCAGATGGTGCCGATCGGCGCGGTCGCGCATCTGAGCCAGACGGTCGGGCCGTCGCTGATCACGCTCTACAACCTCTTTCCGTCCTCGACGATCGTCGGCGCGCCGGCGCGCGGGGTCAGCTCGGGGCAGTCCCTGGCCGCGTTGGAAGGGATCGCCAAGCGCACCCTGCCGAGCGACATCTCCTATGCCTGGACCGCGATGTCCTACCAGGAGAAATTAACCGGAAACCAGCTTTATTACTTGTTCGGGCTGTCGGTATTGCTGGTTTATCTTTGCCTTGCCGGCCAGTACGAAAGCTGGATCTTGCCGCTGGCGGTGCTTTCCGCAGTGCCGCTGGCGTTGCTCGGGCCGGTCGTGGCGCTGACCAGCCTGGGGGTGGCGAACAACCTCTACACGCAGATCGGCCTCATTCTGATGATCGCGCTGTCGGCCAAAAACGGCATCCTGATCGTCGAAATGGCGCGTGACGGCCGCATGGTCCAGGGCATGTCGATCGCCGAGGCGGCGGTCGATGCCGCGCGCCGGCGTTTTCGCCCGATCCTGATGACCTCGTTCGCCTTTGGCCTCGGGGTGGTGCCGCTGGTATTGGCGACCGGGGCGGGCGCCGACGGCCGGATTTCCCTGGGCTTGAGCGTGCTCAGCGGGATCATCGCCTCGACCTGCCTCGCGGTGTTGTTCGTCCCCTCCTTTTTTGCCGTATTGCAGGGCTTGGACGAATGGCGCAAAACGCGCAAGGCCCCGGCGGCGGTGGTCAAGCCCGCCCAATAGCGGATTGGGCTGCAGCCAGCGCGCCCGCCGCACCGTGTTCGAGATAGCTCTTCGCGTCGATTTTGCCAAAAAACAGAATGAGGCTCGCAACCGCGCCGGTCCAGCCGGTCTGGTGGCTGGCGCCGATGCCGGCACCATTGTCGCCGTGGAAATATTCGTAGAACAGGAGATGGTCGCGCCAATCGGGGTCGGTCTGGAATTTCTCGGCCCCGCCAAAGACCGGGCGGCGGCCCGTCTCGTCGCGTAAAAAGATCCGGGCCAGGCGGTCGGCGATCTCGCGCGCGACCTCGAACAAATTCATCAGCCGCCCGGAGCCGGTCGGGCATTCGATTTTGAAGTTGTCGCCGTAATAAGCGAAGTAATGCAACAGCCCGCGGATGATCAACGCGTTGACCGGCGCCCAGATCGGCCCGCGCCAGTTCGAGTTGCCGCCGAACATGCCGCTGTCCGATTCCGCCGGCAGATAGCCGACGCGGTATTCCTGGCCGCCGGACCGGAACACATAGGGATGCTCGGCATGATAGCGCGACAGCGAGCGGATCCCGTAAGGGCTCAGAAACTCGTTTTCGTCGAGCATGCGGGCGAGGATGCGGCGCAGCCGGTCCGGGCCGACGAGCGCGATCATGCTGCGCCCGGCGACGCCGAAATGGCCGGGGCCGGTCGGGTGGATCGCGGCGCGCAACTCCGGCATATGATCGAGACGCTCACGCAAGCGCGCGGTCAGCTTTGGCATCTTCGCGCGCTGTGCCGGCTCGATGACGGTCGCCGCGCAGATCGGCAGCAGCCCCACCATCGAGCGGACCTTGAGCCGAATCGAGGTGCCGTCGGGCAGGCGCAGCACGTCATAGTAAAAGCCATCCTCCTCGTCCCACATGCCGTCCGTGCCGAGCGCGTTGAGCGAGCGGGCGATCAGCAGAAACTGGATTGCGAAGTTTGCCGCCAGATCTTCGTAGACCGGATCGTGCGCCGCCAATTCGCAGCAGATCTCCAGCATGTTTTGGCAGAACAACGCGACCCAGGCGGTGCCGTCGGCCTGTTCCAAATAACCGCCGGTCGGCAGCGGCGCGCTGCGGTCGAAGACGCCAATATTGTCGAGCCCGAGAAACCCGCCTTCGTAGAGATTGTTGCCGAAGCGGTCCTTGCGGTTCACCCACCAGCCGAAATTTGCCGTCAGCTTGCCGAATATTCGCTTTAGAAACCCGATGTCGGCTCGGCCGTGCAAGGCCTGCTCGGTGCGGTAGAGAAAGATTGTCGCCCAGGCGTGGACCGGCGGGTTGACGTCGCTGAAATTCCATTCGTAGGCCGGGATCTGGCCGGTCGGATGGAGATAGACCTGGTCGAGCAGCAGGTCGAGCTGCTGCTTGGCAAAGTCGATGTCGACCGCCCCCAATGCGAGCGCGTGAAAGGCGAGGTCCCAGGCCGCGAACCACGGATATTCCCACTTGTCCGGCATCGAAAAGATGTCGTTGCTGATCATGTGGAACCATTCGCGGTTGCGCACCGGGCGGCTGGCCGGCCGCAGCGGGTCGGCATCGTGCTCCTCGAGCCATTTTTTTGCGTCGAGAAGGAAATGCTGCTTTCCCCACAACATCCCGCTGTACGATTGGCGCACAACATTGGCAGCGTCCTGGCCGATCCCGGGCGGCGTGATCGTCCGGTAAAAGTCGTCCGCCTCGGCGCGGCGCGCCTCCAGGACCTCGTCAAAGCCGTCAAAGGGTGAGGCAATCGCGCCACCGGCAAGCCGCAGCCGGATCGACTCCGCCCCGCCGGCAGGCACTTTCAGGCAGTAATGCGCCGCCGCTTTGGTCCCGGCGCGGTCCGGGTTGACCGCATCTGGCCGCCCGGCGATCAGATAGCTGTGGAACGCGTCCTTGACATAGGGGGTGGCGTTGGGCGCGCCAAAGAGCCGCTCGTTGTTGGTCTCGTTTTCGGTAAACAGCAGCGGCGGCCGAGCCGCGCAATAAAGGAAATGATCGCCGAGCGCGGCATGCGAGGCAGCCACCGCGGCGGCCCCCGCCGGGGCCGGAACTGCCCGCAAGGACGGCTTGGGCTGCTCGGGCCACCACGCCCAGGTGTTGCGGAACCACAAAGTCGGCAGCACGTGCAGCTCGGCCGCTTCGGGTCCGCGATTGGCCGCGCTGATCTTGATTAAAATGTCGTTTGCAGCCGTCTTCGCGTATTCGATAAACACATCGAAATAGCGGTCGTCGTCAAAAACCCCGGTATCCAAGAGCTCGTATTCGGGATCGTTACGCCCGCGCCGCCGGTTGGTTTCCACCAGGTCGCTATACGGATATTCTCGTTGTGGGTATTTATAAAGATATTTCATATAAGAATGAGTTGGCGTATTGTCGAGATAAAAATAATACTCTTTGACATCCTCGCCGTGGTTGCCTTCGCCGTTGGTGAGTCCAAACAGGCGTTCCTTGAGGATCGGGTCCTTGCCGTTCCACAGCGCCAAGGCGAAGCACAGGCGCTGGCTGTCGTCGCAGATCCCGGCAATGCCGTCCTCGCCCCAGTGATAGGCGCGCGAGCGCGCCTGGTCGTGGGTAAAGTAGCTCCAGGCATCGCCGTCGGTGCTGTAGTCCTCGCGCACCGTGCCCCATTGCCGCTCGCTGAGGTAGGGCCCCCAGCGCCGCCACGCCACGCCGTCGCGCGCCTCGTCGATGCGCCGCTGCTCGGCCGTCCTGGCCGGCTCGGATTCAAGGCTTTCAGCCATTCCTGCTGCCCCCGAACAAAGTCCTTCCCCCCGGTTCAAGCGACGTCGCCAACGAACCAGACCTGGTGGATCGGTTTATCCCGTCGTCATGGCGTCGCGCCAGCGGCTCGGCCCTCCGCCCCGATATTGGCGGGCAGGACGACGGCCGAGCGCGGCTCGACCGCAGCCCGCGGCACCGAGCGGGTAGCTCCGGCCCGGCAGGCAGGTCATGCGTGGGCGCTGTCCACTATTCGCTGCGCATCCTCGACGATTGCCTGCAGGTGCTCCTCGTCTTTAAAGCTCTCGGCATAGATTTTGTACACCGCTTCGGTCCCGGACGGCCGGGCGGCAAACCAGCCGTTGCGGGTGACGACCTTCAAGCCGCCGATCGGCGCGCCGTTGCCCGGCGCCCGCGTCAGCTTTTGAATAATCGGGTCGCCCGCAAGGTCCGGAGCCGTGACCGCCGCAGCCGATAGTCTTTCGAGCTTTGCCTTTTGCTCCGGCGTCGCCGGCGCGTCGATCCGGGTGTAGTGCGCCGCCCCGAATTCTGCGGTCAGCGCATGGTAATGCTCTCCCGGATCCTTGCCGGTGCGCGCCGTGATCTCGGCGGCCAGCAGATCGAGGATCAAGCCATCCTTGTCGGTCGTCCACACGGTGCCGTCACGGCGCAAAAAGCTCGCCCCCGCGCTTTCCTCGCCGCCAAAACAGCATGATCCGGCAAACAAGCCGGGTGCAAACCACTTGAAGCCGACCGGCACTTCCGCGAGCCGCCTGCCCAATTTACGCACGACGCGGTCGATCATGCTGCTGCTGACCACGGTCTTGCCGACCGAGGCTTCCTTCGACCATTCGCCGCGGTTCGTCAGCAAATATTGGACAGCGACCGAGAGGTAGTGGTTCGGGCTCATCAGCCCCGCCGACGGCGTGACGATGCCGTGCCGATCGGCATCCGGGTCGTTGGCGAAAGCGACACGAAACCGGTCCTTGAGCGCGACGAGGCGAGCCATGGCGTAAGGGCTGGAGCAGTCCATGCGGATCGCGCCGTCGTGATCGACGGTCATAAACGAAAAGGTCGAATCGACCTTCGGATTAACGACGGCGATGTCCAATCCATAGATTTTGTTGATCGGCTCCCAATAGTGGACAGCCGCACCCCCGAGCGGATCGACGGCAAGCTTGAGCCCGGCGGCGCGAATCGCTTCCATATCGACGACATTGCGCAAATCATCGACATAGGGCCGGACCAAATCTTCCGCGTGCGTCGTGTCGGCGCCGCGAGCGACAGTGTAAGCCACCCGCCTGACGCCGGTGTTGCCGTCGCGTAAAAGCTCGTTGGCGCGCGTTTCGATCCAGCCGGTCACATCGGTGTCGGCCGGCCCGCCATTGGTCGGATTATATTTGAAGCCGCCATCCTCCGGCGGATTGTGCGACGGCGTGACGACGATACCATCGGCCAGACCGCTGGTTCGGCTCTTGTTGTAGGCAAGGATCGCCCGCGAGACGACCGGTGTCGGGGTGAAGCCGCCGTCACGCTGGATCACGGTTTCGACACCGTTTGCCGCCAGGACTTCGAGGGCGGTGCGCTCGGCGGGTCCCGAAAGCGCGTGCGTGTCCTTTCCGAGATAGAGCGGGCCGCTGGTTTCGTGCGCCTTCCGGTAGTCGCAAATCGCCTGAGCGATCGCGAGGATGTGAGCTTCGGTGAACGAGCCATGCCGGGGCGAGCCGCGGTGGCCGCTGGTGCCGAATGCGACCCGCTGGCTCGGGTCGTCAGGGTCGGGGCGCCGCTCGTAATATTCGCGCTCCAGCCGCGCCGGATCGATCAGCATTTCCTTTGGCGCCGGTCTCCCGGCCAAGGGCGAAACGGTCATCACCAGACCCTATCTGTTGCACCGGACGGTTTTCTATGAGACCGGACACTTTCCTATGGGACAGAACAGGGCTTTGCGTTCCAAATCTCGCTCGCACACTGGGCGATGGCGCGGTCGCTGGAGAATTTCTCGGAGCCGGCGATGTTCAGGATGGCTTTGCGCGCCCACCCCTCGCCGTCCGCATAGAGCTCGCAGAGCCTCCGGTCCGCGTCGAGATAGGATTGCAGGTCCGCCAGATGCATATAGTGGTCGCCCTGCGCCAGCAACGCCCCGTGTATATCGGCGTAAAAACCCCGGGCTCGTAGCGGCTGAAATGGTTGGCGGCGATCAGGTCCAGCGCGGCGCGCGCTTCCCGATCGTTGTCGTGATGCCAATGCGGGTTGTACCAGCCGCGGCTTTCTGCGACCTGCTGCGCGCTCAATCCAAACAGAAAAAAGTTTTCCGCGCCGGCCTCTTCCGCCATCTCGATGGTTGCGCCGTCGCGCGTGCCGATCGTCAGCGCAGCAGGATCTCGATCTTGGGCCAATGGGCGCGGATGGCGCCGACGAGGCGGCGTAGAAATGCGCGCATCTCCACCCCGCTCGGCCGCTTGCCCGGCCGCAACAGCGCGCCGGCGAAACGCCCCTCGCCCCCCGCCTTCGCGGGGGCAGGAGAAGGCCGGGACCCATCTTTGCCATGGGTACCGGCCTTCGCCGGTATGGCGGGTAGTTGGGTCACATCCATCAGGCGCCATCCACTATGCGCGAAAGCGGGGACGACGATGAAGATTGGTTAGCTGCTGATCCGACCGAATTCATCTCGAAACGGCACCTTATGTTGCGCAACAACATTGTTTTAATTTTTGCAATTCATCATCCGGGGCATGTCGTGGGATGCCTTGCTGCTCGTTTCCGGCGTGCTCGGCGCGCCGTTGCCGGCGGCGGTGCCGGCTGAAATCGCGGTCTGCTTTGCGCCGGAAGAGGATTGCGCCGGTTTCGCGGTGCGGGCAATCGACGCAGCAAGACAGCAGATCCTGGTCGGCGCCTACAATCTGACGACCGGCTCGGGCATCGTCGAGGCGCTGCTGCGCGCACTCGGGCGCGGGGTCGATGTGCGGCTGATCGTCGACAAGACGACGCCGTGCGAGCGCAAGACCGGGGTCGAGGCGTTGGCCCGCGCCGGGGCGCCGGTCTGGATCGACCATGAAGTCAGGATCGCGCACGCCAAGACGATGGTGATCGACGGCCGGATCACCCTGATGGGCTCCTACAATTGGAGCCGCAACGCCGCGCGCAACTCCGAAGATCTGAACCGGGTCGCCTCCGCGGCCGTCGCCGCCGGTTATGCGGCGCATTGGCGCCAGCGGCTCGCCTCCTCGGCACCGTTTGTCCAGCGCGAGGACTGGTGCCGCCCGCACCACCGGCACGATGCCCCGGGCCGCTCCAGCCGGACCTCGACCGATCGCTGACGTGCTTTCCCGCTCTCGATCAACCGCTCGGCTATGGCCGCGCTTGCCAGTGGTAGCCAACCGATCAAATAGAACATCCGACCCGCACGGCAACGTATCCGACAAATTGCAAAAATTTAACCTTAATCAGATCGATCTTGATTGGCCCGTCATTTCGGCTGTCCTGACCCCCTGTCATCGGGCATAGATGCGAGCCAGTGGAGAGGCACGATCAAATTATGGTTAACACAACGATCTCGGTTGGAAGTGTCGTGGTCGGCGAGCAGGACAAGTTTGCCAGGTTTGTCGTGCGCCTCAACCAGCCGTCCAAGCTGCCGGTCTCTGTCGATTTTACACCCTCGGCGCCAATCTCGAAAACCTGGTGTTCACCGGCAAGGGCAATTTCATCGGCTCCGGCAACATTCTCGCCAACACCATCACCGGCGGCAGCGGCAACGACACATTAAACGGCGGCAGCGGCAACGCCCTCGCCAACATCATCACCGGCGGCGCCGGCAACGACACGTTGAAGGGCGGCGCCGGCAACGACACGCTCACCGGCGGTGGCGGCAACGACCGGCTCACCGGCGGCGCAGGCGCCGATCTCTTTGTGTTCACGACGACAAAGGGCACCGATACGATCACCGACTTTACCCACGGCACCGACAAGCTCGTCTTTAGCGATGCGGCCTTTAATCTCGGCGCCGACGAGGGTCTCGGCACGGCGACCCCAAAGCCTCTCGCCGCGAGCGTCTTCTCACCCAATGCCAACGGAAAGATGGCCACCACGGCAAACCGCTTTGCCTACGATGCCAGCACCGGCGGCCTGTTCTATGACCCGGACGGCAGCGCCTCCCATTTCAAGGTGAGCCTGGTGGCCTCGCTGACCGCAGAACCCCACATCACCATCGCGGATTTGCTCTTTAGCTCCTGAGCGCCCGCGGCTTCCGAGCGCCCGCAGCCTCCGAGCGCCCGCCCTGCCGCCGCAATTCCCTGGACGCCGGCCGCCTAACCCGGGAGACTTGGCCCTCCGCACAGCAGGGAGCGCGACATGCTGGACCTGATCGTTGCCGGCGGCATCGCCGTCATGCCGGGGGGCACGCAACCCGCCGATATCGGGGTGGCGGGCGGCAAGATCGCCGCGCTCGGCGTGCCGGGGAGCCTCGCCGCGGCCGGGGCTGGGCGCACGATCGACGCGTCGGGGCAGATCGTCATCCCCGGCGGGGTCGATCCGCATATCCATTGCAGCTTTCCGATCCCGTTCCCGGGGCGCAACGAGGAGCTGATGAGCGCGCCGCCCGAGCAGGTGAGCCGGGCGGCGCTGTACGGCGGCACCACCACGCTCCTCGATTTCGCGCCCTGCCCGCCCGACCGGCCGCTGCAGCAATCGATCGAGCGGCGCCAGCGCGAATGGGCCGGCGCGTGCCATTGCGACTACGGCTTTCACTTGCTATTGCGCGGCAAGCAGACGCCGGAGATCCTCGGCGCGCTGCCCGAGGCGATCCAGGCCGGCCATGCCTCGGTCAAGATGTTCACGACCGACATCCGCCCGATGAACCAGGGCCGCATGGTGCGCTTCGGCGACATCTGGGAGGTGCTCAAGGTCCTCGGCGCCGCCGGCGGCATCGCTGCGATCCATGCCGAGGACAACGATATCGTCATGCACATGTACGAAAAGCTGATCCGCGAAGACCGCACCGGCTTTGAGAACATGGCCGAGGTGCACAACACGCTCTCGGAAGATTTGTCGTTCAACCGGGTGATCCGGCTCGCCGAGAATGTCGAGGGCGCCGCCCTCTACATGGTGCACGTGTCGGCCGCGACCGGGGCGGCGGCGATCGCGGCGTCGCGGGGCCGCGGCTTTCCGATCTATGGCGAGACCCTGCACCAATATTTGCTCTATACCGCCGAAGACTATAAACGGCCGGGCGGGCAGATGTTCCACACCTATCCGTCGCTCAAATTCGCCAAGGACCAGCAGGCGCTGTGGGCGGCGACCCGGCATGGTGCCATCCAGGCGATCGCCACCGACGAGGTGTGCTGCCCATTGCAGGTCAAGCTGCAAGGGCGGCGGATCGACGACACCACCGGCGGCAATTCCGGGGTCGAGCCGCGGGTCTCGCTGATGTACACGCATATGGTCGAAAAGCGCGGCTACAGCCTGGCCGATTTTGTCGGGCTCGTTTCGACAAACGCGGCGCGGATCATGGGCCTTTACCCGAAAAAGGGCGCGCTCGCGGTCGGTTCCGACGCCGATATCGTGCTGCTCGACCCGCGCCGGCGGCGCGTCTTGCGCAAGGAGGAGCTGCACGAGACCGACTACACGCCGTGGGAAGGGCACGAGGTCGCCGCCTGGCCGAGCATGACCATCCTGCGCGGCAAGATCGTGGTCGAGAACGGCGATTTCCGCGCGACCCCCGCCGACGGCCAATTCCTGCCGCGCAAGATCGCCGACGCGGTGCGCGCCCGCCCGGCGGTCTGACCCGCCCTTCAGTGCGCGATCAGCACCGGCACCGCGGCGGCTTCGAGCACATGCCGGGTAAAGCCGCCGAACATCCACTGGCGCAGCCGGCTGTGGCCATAGCCGCCCATCACCATCAGCGCGCCGCGCTCGGCGGCGGCGGCCATCAGCCGGTCGGCGGCGCCGCGCCCGTCGGCCGGCAGATGCTGCGCCGAAACGGTAATGCCGTGCCAGCGTAGGCTCGCCGGGAGCCGCGTCTCCTCGTCGCCCGCATCCTGCGCGCCGTCGTCGGCGGTCACGATCACCACCTCTTTCGCAGCCGTCAAAAACGGCATTGCCGCGGCGACGGCGCGGGCCGCCTCGCGCTTGGGCTTCCAGGCGATGACGACCGTCTCGGGCAGAGCGGTCATCGGCGCCGGCGGCGCTATCAGCAGCGGGCGACCGCTGTCGAGCAACGCCGCCTCGAGCGTATCCTGCGCCAGCCCTTCGCCGTCATCCGGGCGCCCCACGACGATCAGGTCGGCGACGCGGGCATATTCGGTGATCCAATAGGGTTCGACGCCAATCTCCCGCGTCCAGCGCGCGGACGGGCCGGGCTGGCCGCCCGGCGTCTCGGCGAGCGCCAATTGCTCGCGCGCGCAGAACGCATCGAATTGCTCTTTTGTCGCTGCCTCGCGCGCCACCGCATCGGCCTCGATCCGGTCGATCAGCCCGCCCAATGCCGGCCCGCCGGAATCGGCGGTCATGGCCACCGCCATCGCCGTCGCATCGGCGCGAACATGGAGAACCTCGAGATGCGCCGCAAAGCGGCGGGCGACCGCGAGCGCTGCTGCGAATACCGCGGCGTCTGCCTTGCTGCCGGTCGCCGGAACGAGAACCGTCTTGATCATCGACACCTCTTTCACGTGCGCGGACCCGAGATTAGAGCAAATCCGCGCCGGGCCGTACCCTCTCTCGCTCGGCCCCGGGCAAGACCCGGTGTCGCCTCGCCACCCCCTCGCGACAGCGCGCGCCGGCAAAGCGGCGTTGCGCGCGACGGCGGCAGGGTGTGAGATTGGGCGGCGCAATCGACCCGAGCGGAGGGTGCCCGGATGGCGACTGAACGGCAAACGGCGATCGTCACCGGAGCGGCGAGCGGGATCGGCCGGGCGATGGCGCTCGGCCTTCTCGCAGGCGGGATCGACGTCGCCGCGGTCGATCGCGAGCCTCGCTGGCTCGACGAGTTGAAGACCGCCGCGGACGAAAGCCGGCTCGCCGGCTCGCTCCACCCGATTTGCGCCGATCTTGCCGATCCCCTTTCTTTTGAGACGATCGTCGCCGCGGTGCTCGCCCGGTCCGGCCGGATCGATATCCTCGTAAACAATGCCGGGGTCGGCCAAGGCTCGATCCGTGCCGACCAGCGCCACAGCCCGATCCGCTTTTGGGAGATCACGCCCGAGCAATGGGGCCGGTTTATCGCGGTCAACGCGACCGCACCCCTGATGATGGCGCGCGCCGTGGTGCCGCATATGCTGGCCGCCGGGCGGGGCCGGATCGTCACGGTCACAACCAGCCTCGGCACGATGCTGCGCGAAGGCTATGTGCTCTATGGCGCCAGCAAAGCCGCGGCCGAGGCGGCGACCGCAGTCATCGCGGCCGATCTCGCCGGGACTCCGGTCACCGCCAATGTGCTTGGTGCCGGGCGGGATGACCGACACCCGCATCATCCCCGATGCGGCGGTCGCCGACCGGTCGCGGCTGTTGCGCCCCGAGATCATGGCCGCACCGTTGCGCTGGCTGGTCTCGGATGCGGCGGCCCAGGTAACCGGGCGGCGGTTTCTCGCAGCCCATTGGGACACTTCGCTGCCGCCCGCCGAGGCCGCCGAAAAATGCGGCGCGCCGATCGCCTGGCAAGCGATCGCGACGATGCCGATCGAGCCCGATTGAAAGGACACAGAACGATGCCCGAGCATGCCGACGCCAATGCGGCCCAGCAGGAATATTGGAACACGGTCGCCGGCCCGCGCTGGGTCGGGCTCGAAGGCTTTGTCGAGCGCCGGGTGCGTGCGGTCAACGACCTCTTGCTGCGCTATTCCGCGGTGGCGGCGGGCGAACGGGTGCTGGAAATCGGCTGCGGCACCGCCGCCTTCACCATGCCGCTTGCCGACGCGGCCGGTCCGCAAGGGTCGGTGCTGGGCGCCGACATTTCCGAGGCAATGCTGGCGGGCGCCAGAAAACGCATCGCCGAGAGCGGCTTGCGCAACATTACCCTGATGCAGGCGGACGCGCAGACGCACGAGTTCCAGCCCGCCGCTTTCGACCTCGTCGCCTCGCGCTTTGGCGTGATGTTCTTTGCCGACCCGGCGGCAGCCTTTGCCAATCTGCGGCGCGCCGCCAAGCCTGGCGGGCGGCTCTGCTTTGCCTGCTGGGGCACGCTCGAAGAAAACCGGCATTGGCTGATCCCCTACGCGGTGGCGTTGCATCATCTCGGGCCGCCCGCGCCGAAATCGCCGCGCGCACCGGGGCCGATGGCCTTCGCCGACCCTGATTATGTGCGCTCGTTTCTCGGCGCGGCCGGGTTCGAGGGCGTCGAAATCCACCGCGAGCACCCGGAAATCCTCGCCTCGACTGCCGAAGAGGAGGCGAGCCACGCCTCTATCATGGGTCCGACGGCGCGCCTGATCGACGAAAAAAAGCCCGACGAAGCGACCCGCCGGCTGATTCGCGCCGAAATCGAGGCGGCGTTCGCGTCAGCCGCCGCCAGCGGCAATATGCGGCTCCCTTCGACCGTCCTTCTCGTCACCGCCCGCCAGCCACAGCCTTAGAGCCTGATCCGGTAATTGGCCTCCGCGCTCGACGAAAAAATAAAAAGGACCGCAAAAGCGGTCCCCTGGGGTGAGAAGGAAGTTGAGCAGATCAGGTCTGCTCTTCTTCCTCGTCCGAATAAAAATCGCTGGCGCCACCCTCCGCCTCGGAATTGTCGACCTCGCTTTCCGACAGAGGAAATCCGCCTGATTTCTCCCTCTCCGCCCCCGGGGCGGAGAGGGCTGGGGTGAGGTGGGGGTGCCGACACGCCGGGGCCGGCCCGCCTCACCCTCCCCATCGCGCCCAATATCCGCAGCTCTAGGCAAATGTGTGCATGCCTTAGCGCTTTCGCAGGGATCCAGGGGTATATGCGCGGCCTATCTTGCCCCCTGTTCGAGCCAGAGCCTGCCCCCCTGTTCCAGCCAGGGGCAGGCTCTGGCTGGAAAAGGAGGGCAGGCTCTGGATCCCGGCTTTCGCGGGCAAAGACGAAAGAGGGGCATGGGTGCCAAATGTCGGATTGGCGCAATCAGTACTATAAATACGAGGCAATCGGCTGCGGGAAGCATGGCATGCGGGAGGGCAGCGACCACACCCGGGCGAGCTGCGGCCACGGCCTTTTCCGGCTCGACGGTCCGGCGGAGGTGAGGCGGCGGCCCGGCCGTTTTTGCCGATTCGCGTGTTTGCGATCCTGAGCCGGCGATGCTGACCGCCTTTCTGCGCGCGCTCACCGTGCTGGCGACACCGCCGCTGCGGCGCGTCGTAGCGCAAGGGCTGGGGCTCGCGGTGCTGACCTTTGCAGTGTTGTGGCTCGCCATCGCGGCAGCGCTCTACCATTGGGCGGCCTTTGCGTGGCGCCCGTTCGATTGGGTGCTCGACATTCTCGGCGGCCTCGCTGTATTGGCGTTGACTTGGCTGTTGTTTCCGGCGGTCGTCACGTTGATCATGAGCTTCTTTATCGAGCGCATCGCCGCTGCGGTCGAGGCGCTCGACTATCCGGGGCTGGGCCCGCCGCGCCGTCAGCCTTTTGTCGAGACAATCAAGGCAATCGGGCGGCTGACCGCGCTCACCGTCTTGCTCAATCTCTTGGCGCTGCCGGCGTATCTGCTGGTGCCGGGGATAAACCTCTTGGTTTTCTTGGCGCTGAATGGGTATCTTCTCGGCCGGGAGTATTTCGAGGCGGTGGCGCTGAGGCGGCTCGATTGGGCGGCGGCCAAGGGGGTGCGCAACCGGCATCGGGGACGGGTTTTTCTCGGCGGGGTCGTGATCGCCGGGCTGTTCGCCTTGCCGCTCGTCAACCTCGTGGCCCCGGTGGTCGCGATAGCCTTTATGGTGCACCTCTTCGAAGCGCTGCCGCGCGACGAGCCGCATTTCGGGGGCGACGTCCAGCACTGAACAGGTGCGTTCGCCCTCACCACAACCTTGTCGATCGGGTGCAAACCATGTTCGGCCGCAAGAGAACCGAGGCAGAGGACCGCAAGATGGCAGATTCGTCTGACGATTTGGGCATTCCGATGAAGCCCGCCCGCCCGGCGGGGCCGCCTACGGCACCGGTCCGCGCCGCGATGATGCCGCCGCGCGCCGCCGATCTGGCGCGCCCCGCCGACGCCCGCCCCACCGGCGCCGCCGAGCTGCCGCGCCGGCCGGGCGATCCGGGCCCCGCGCCACGGCGCAACGACACCGAGCTGCGCCGGCTGATCGTCGGCCGCGAGATCACCCTCTCCGGCGAGATCACCTCCTGCGACAAATTGATGATCGAGGGCAGCGTCGAAGCCAATCTGACCAACTGCCGCGATGTCGATATCGCCGAGGGCGGGTTGTTCAAGGGCACCGCAGCGATCGAAGAGGCCGAGATCCGCGGCCGGTTCGAGGGCAACCTCACGGTCCGGCAGCGGCTCTTGATCAAGGCGACCGGCCGGGTGTCCGGCACGATCCGCTACGGCCAGATCGAGATCGAATGCGGCGGCCAGATCACCGGCGACATCCAGGCGCAGCCTGCCGCCGGCGAGGCCGCAGACGGCAAGCTCACACCGGAGCCGGCCGTCGTCCGCGCGGCCGGCTGACCGCAATCCTGCCCGCCGGCGCCGGCGCTGCGGCGAGCGTCTTGGCGCCATAGCGGCAGAGGTCGGCGAGCACGCAATTGGGGCAATCCGGCGAGCGCGCCTTGCACACATAGCGCCCGTGCAGGATCAGCCAATGGTGCGCATAACGCTTGTACTCGGCGGGGGTGCGCGCCTCGAGCCCCTGCTCGACCGCCAGCGGCGTCTTTCCGGGTGCGAGGCCGGTGCGGTTGGCGACGCGGAAGATGTGGGTGTCGACCGCAATCGTCGGCTCGCCGAAAGCGACGTTCAGCACCACATTGGCGGTCTTGCGCCCGACCCCGGGCAGGGTTTCGAGCTCGGCCCGCGCGCGCGGCACCTCGCCGCCATGCCGCTCCACCAGGATCCGGCTCAGCGCCACCAGGTTCTTTGCCTTGGTGCGGTAGAGGCCGATCGTCTTGATCAGCCCGGCGACGCGCTCCTCGCCGAGCGCCCGCATCTTGGCCGGCGTGTCGGCCAGCGCGAACAGCGCCGGCGTCGCCTTGTTGACCCCCACATCGGTCGCCTGCGCCGACAGCACCACGGCGACGAGCAAGGTGAACGGGCTCGCGAACTCGAGCTCGGTTTGCGGGATCGGCCGGGTCGCCGCCAGCCGCCGGTAGAGCTCGCGCGCATCGCGTTTGGAGAAGGGGCGCATCGGCGCAAGTGTAAACCGTCGCCCGCTTCACGAAACCGCGATTTTGCGGAACCGCGTCGCCACCCTTATATTTCGCGGTCATGACCGCGGCCGTCTCGGCGTCCCTCTTTTTCGAGCGCGTGCTGGCACCGCATCGCAGCCTGCCGCCGCGCGGCTTTTGCCTGCTGATGCTGGGCCTCGGCCTCGTCAGCCTCGCCTACGGCATCGGTTTTGTCGCGATCGGCGCCTGGCCGGTGTTCGGCTTTTTCGGCCTCGACGTAGCGCTCGTCTATCTCGCTTTCCGCGTCAGCTACCGCAGCGCGCGGCGCAGCGAGACGATCCGCCTTGCCGGCGACGCCTTTACCGTCGAGCGCGTCGGTGTGCGCGGCCATCGCCGGCTGTGGCAGTTTCAGCCGTTCTGGCTCAGGGTCGTGCTGGAAGAGCACGCCGGCGACACCAACCGCCTCTATGTCGCCTCGCACGGGCAGAGCCTGCCGATCGCCGATTTTCTTGCCCCGGCCGGACGGCGCGAGCTGGCGGAGACGATCCGCGACGCGCTCGGGCGCTGGCGTGCCGCGCTCAACCCGGCCGCAGCGCCGCCCACTGAGCCGGCTCAAAGCGCCTGAGCCGGCCGCCGGTGAAGATCGCGGGCGAACGCCGGCTCAAAGGCCGAGCACCTCCCTCAGCCCGTAAAGGCCGGGCGGGCGGGAGACGACCCAGCGCGCGGCGCGCACCGCACCCTTGGCAAAGACCGCACGGTTGGTCGTGCGATGGATAAATTCGAGCCGCTCGCCGGCATGGGCGAAGATCACATGGTGGTCGCCGACCGCGTCGCCGCCGCGCAGCGCGGCAAAGCCGATATCGCCGTCGCGGCGCGCGCCGGTGATGCCGTCACGGGCGCGCTGCTCGACCTCCTCGAGCGACACCCCGCGCCCCGCCGCCGCGGCCCGGCCGAGCGCCAAGGCCGTCCCCGAAGGGGCATCCACCTTGCCGCGGTGGTGCATCTCCATGACCTCGATATCCCAATCGGGGCCGAGCCGGGCCGCCACCTCCTCGACCACGCTCAGCAGCACATTGACGCCAAGGCTCATATTCGGCGCCCATACGATCGGGATCGTCCGCGCCGCCTCGCGCACCGCATCGCCTTGCGCCTGCGACAGCCCGGTGGTGCCGACCACCATCGCCTTGCCAAGCCCGGCGGCGAGTTCGGCATGCTCGGCGGTAGCGGCGGGCGAGGTGAACTCGAGCACGACGTCGCTGGCGCGGATCAGCTTGTCGACCGCTTCGCCGACCGGGATGCCGATCCGCCCGATCCCCGCCAATTCGCCGATATCCTGGTTGACATAGCCGCTGCCCGGCGCCTCGCTGCCGCCGGCGACGGCGCAGCCCTCGGTCGCGGCGATCTCGGCGACCAGCATCCGGCCCATCCGGCCGCCGCAGCCGACGACGCCCATCTTGGTCCTGGCCATGCTCGCCTCCGCATTTCGTTAACGAAACCGTTACCGATCGCCGTGCAAAACACAAGAGCGCGGCGGTGGGCGCGAGGCGCGATATTCGGTCTCGTTCGGGCCGCTAGACCACGATCCGATCAAATGTAATCGCTCGTTCTTATCGCCCCCGCGCAAGCGGGGGTCCATATGTGGACGGCCCCCGGTCTCGCAAGGGCGGTGCAGCGCGGTGGGTCTGGTCGGTTGCGGTCATATGTCCGGCCTGTATGCGCGGCGCAGTTGGCCGCTGGCCCAGATGGGTGTCGCGGATCGGGTCGCAAACAGAGTAGCGATGTCTGAGCATCACAGGACCCCACGGGCTGCTCCGATCCTCGGACTGACCGATCACCATCTTGCTGCTGTCCTCGCAAGCGCCAGGTGTGGTGGCGGGCGGCGCGGTTCAGACCGGCTGCGGCTGCCGGTAGAGCTCGCCGCTGCCGAGCATGGCCCAGATGATGCGGGCCATTTTGTTGGCCAGCGCGACCGCCGCCAGCTTCTTGGGCTTGCGCGCCAGCAGGTTGAGCAGCCAGAGCCTGCCCTCGCGAAAGCGGGGGGCGAGGTCTTGCCTGGCTTGGCAAAGCGGATCGTCGTGGTGGCGCCGAGCACCAGCAGTCGGCGCAAGCTCTCGTCGCCCCCTGCTTTCGCCAGGGGCAGGCTTTGGCGGCTGATCGCCCCCGGCCGGCGGCGACCGCCGGTGGCGTTCTCCTTCGGGGTCAGGCCGATCCAGGCGGCAAAATGGCGGCCCGAGCGGAACAGCTTTGGCTCCGGCACCTTGAGGGCGAAGCTGACCGCGCCGACCGGCCCGACGCCGGGGATCGAGGCGAGCAGCCGGCTCCGCGGGTCGTGCCGGTGCCACGCCATGAGCCGGGCATCGATCGCCTCGAGCCTGGCGTTGAGCGCGGCGAGCTGCTCGGCCAGCTCGCGCAACAGCGCCCGTGCCAGCACCGGCACGCCGGCCTTGTCGTCTTGGGCGCGCTGTACCAGCTCGGCCACCTTGACCGGCCCCTTGGCGGCAATCACGCCAAACTCGGCGGCATGGCCGCGCATCGCGTTGATCAGCATCGTGCGTTGTTTGACCAACAGATCGCGCACCTTGACCAGCATCAGCGCCGCTTGGTTCTCGGCGCTCTTGATCGGCACAAAGCGCATCCCCGGCCGGCTCATCGCCTCGCAGATCGCCGCCGCGTCGATCGCATCGTTCTTGCCGCGCTTGACATAGAGCCTGCCCCGGCGCAGGCCGGGGGTTTGACGTATTGCGGCGGGATCAGCACCACCTCGTGCCCTAGCCCGCGCAGCACCCGCGCCCAGTAATGCGCCGCGCCGCACGCCTCCAGCCCGATCCCAGTCGGCCCCAGCTTGGCGAAAAACCTCGTCATCTCGCCGCGCCGCAGCTGGCGGCGCAACACCGGCTCTTCGTTCTCCTCGACACCGTGAGCCTGAAAGACATGCTTGGACGTATCCAACCCAATCCTGATAATCGTCATCGGACGGCTCCCTTGGCTGCGTTGTTTAAACACTCCACAGTCTGGCACAGCTGATGCCGTCGGGGGCCGTCCACCCCAACAGAGCTACACGCGCTGCGTATGTTGCTCTGGGTGCCCGCTTTCGTGGGCAAGACGAGAGAGCGGGCCTGATTAAAGGGACAGATTAAAGGGACAGTTTACTTAATACCGGTATTGCGCCTGCGGATGAGCGCCGGTTGTCTGCTTTGAAATCAGCGCGCGGCCGGGCCGCTTTTGCCGGGGAAGCGGACGCCAGACGTGCCTTTTGAGCGCGGCCATCCCCAATAAAGTAAACTGTCCCTGTAACCCGGCGGAAATCGCTGCGCTGCTGCACCAGGGCGAGGCGTCGTTTCGCACCGGCGACGTCGATTCGGCGCGTCTCTTCTACCGCCACGCCGCCGAGGCCGGCGACGCCCAGGCGGCGCTCAGGATGGGCGCGACCTTCGATCCGGCGATGCTGTCACGCGGCCGGCTGCGCAACCATTTTGGCGACCGCAGCGAGGCGCGGCTCTGGTATCTGCGCGCCTACGACATGGGAGCGGCCGAAGCTGCGCACCGCCTCGCCCACCTCGCCAGGGAATCGGCGGCCCGCTAGCGGGCCGATGTCAAGGTGCAACCGATCACGCTAATGTCCGCTTGAGGAGCTGCTGGCGCTCGAGGCGTTCTCCAATTGATGGGCGGCGTTAAACTGCTGAAAGCTATTCCAAGTGTTTTGCCAAAACTGATTCCATTGGTCGCCGAGCCCGCACATCCATTGATTCCACTGGTTTTGCCACGCCTGGGGCCAATTGAACGGGTCCCAGTTACCGCCGGGCCAAGGCAGGGGCTTTGGCGGCGCCTGTCCTAGACCGGCGAGATCGACCGCGCTGATCGGGTTGCCATCGACATAGGCATAGAGGCTTTGGCCGCCGGTTTCATCGATCGGCCCGAGGCTCGGCAAATGCGCGGCTCGTGGGTCGGCAGCGCGGGCTTGCACCGCGTTGCTTCCGAGCGCACCGGGATCGACCATGCCGGCCGTACGAAAATCGGTCAACGGCTGGTTCGCCGACATCTGGGTGATGTCGCCAAAGGGCGCAAAGCCATAGCCGCGAAAAGCCGACAACAGCGCTCCGGCCGCCAGCACCGACTGTTGTCTCGTGACCAGGGTCTCGGGGTGGAGGTCCGCCAATGCGAGCGCGGACGGCATCATTTCGGCGCTGATGCGTTGCGCGCGAAATTCGCCGAGCGGGTCGCGCGACAGCCAGCGGCCGATACCCGGATCGTATACACGAAATTGGGTCAAATAGAGGCCGCTCGCGCCATGCAACAGCATACCGGCATAGCGGAAGTCGGTGAACGGCCCGCTCGCCGGCGTCTTGGTCGCATTGCCGTAGGGGTCGTAATCATAGGCCTGCACCATCGAGAAAACCGGGCTGGTGGCGAACACGTCGCGCACCGAGCCGAGCTGGTCCGGTCCATAGTAGAAGAGCGCCTTCGAGGACGGGGTGGTCTCGCCTTCCGGATAATATAAGCGATTGACCGTGGCTTTTCCGGACCGCGACTGGCAGATCCGGGTGCCGCACCAGAGATAGTCTGTTGTCGCCGTCGTGCCCGATGGCGAAACATCGGTGATCGTCACCCGGCGATCGAGACCGTCATAGGTGAAGCGGGTCTTCTGCCCCGGATGGGAGGTGTAGCCGATGCCGATCAGCCGATTCTCGGCGTCCCAGCTATAGGTGCGCGCGCCGTCGGACAACAGCTCGCCATCGGCGTCGTAGGTATATCCGGCATTGGTCAGCGCGTTGACCTTGTTGACATTGAGTGCGGCGGTGCCGGAGGGGCCGGCGAGCTTGGTGATGTTGCCGGCAGCGTCGAGCGTATAGCCGAATTTGGCGCCGGATGAGGAGCCGGCGGTCAGCAGCCGGTTTTCCTTATCATAGGTGAGGCTCCAGCTTTGCAGCAGGCTGGCGCCCTTGTTCTCCTTGATCTGGGTGATCAGGTCCTCGGCCGTCGTCGTGTAGTCGAAGAGGCGTTCGCCCGTGTGCTTGTTGTCAATGCTTGCCAGCCGCCGATCCCCAGTGTTGGAGAGGTAGGACCAGGCGGTAGCGACGCTGCCGCCGCTAAGGATGCGGCTCAGCACTTGTCCGGTCTCGCCGAGATAAGCGAAGCTGAATTTGCCGAGAGCGTCGGCGTGCCCCGCCAGCCGGCCGATCGCGTCATATTGGAAGGTTTCCGACGGAGCGCCGCCGACGGCGCGTTTAACGACCCGGCCAATAGCGTCATAGGCGTAGTCGACGGCGCTGTTCGGCAACGGTCCGCGCGCCTCCGCGAGGGCGAGCGCGCCGGGCGAGCCGACCGGCACATAGCTGTATCGGGTCGTGCCGGTGCCGTCGGCCATCGCCGTGAGCCGCGGGAAATCGGGATCGTAGGTAAAGGAAGCGGCGGGCGTTAGGTTCAGCGCATTCGGATAGCTGATCTGAGCAATCAGATTGTCGAGGCCATAGGCATAGCTTCGGCTCTGGCCGAGCGCATCGGTCGATGATTTGAGCCGGTTCGTCCGTTGCTCGTATTGGAAAGTGCTCTTGGTCCCGTCGGCATAGGTCTTGACGGTCGGGCGGCTGTCTACATCGACCGCCCAGCTTGTGATGTGGCTATCCGGATCGGTGACGCTTTTGAGCGAGCCGTCCTCGAAATAGGCGTAGCTCGTCTTATGGCCGAGCGGATCGGTGACCGAGGTGAGCCGCCGGTCGGCGTCGTGGGTGTAGCTCCACACCCTCCCCCGCCGGTCCGTCATCGAGGCGAGGTCGAGCTTGTTGTAGGTGTACGCCTCGGTGGTGCCGTCGAGATAGGTCGCCTTGGTCAAACGGTCGGCCGCGTCGTAATCGTATTTGACCGTCCAGCCCTCGGAATCGGTGTAGCTCGCCACCCGGCCGGCCGAATCGTAGGTATAGCGCGCCGCAGTCTTGTCGTCGGCATTGACGACCGTGGTCGGATAGCCGAGCGAATTGTAAGAATAGCTCGTCTTCTGGCCGAGCGCGTTGGTCCCGGAGGTGAGCTGCCCGGCGGCATTGTAGGTGTAATGCGTGACCTTGCCGGCGGCGTCGGTATAAGTCAGCGGCCGGTGCTGCGAATTATAGGTGAATTTCGCGATCGTCGCGGCGCCGCTCCCGATCGCCTGCGCAATACTGGCCACATCGATCTGGTTTTTGGCATAGGCCAGCTCGGTCTGCCGACGAGCCGGATCGCTGTATTGGGTCGGATTGCCGACGCTGTTGTAATCGAGCAAGGTCAACTGGGTGACCCCGCTGTCGAGCACACGGCCGATCCCCGTCGGCATGTCGTAGGAGCCGGACTGCCCCGCCATCAGACCGGATGATGGCTGCCCCGGATAGGTGAACCAGACCCGACCCTCCAGCGGCTGCTTGAAGCTCTCGGCGGCCTCACCTCTGACCGAGGTGTCGTCGCCGTCATGAGTAAAGTGAATGATGCGCGCGTCGGCATAATCGCAACCACCCGCTGCGGTGCAATGACCGACCGAATATTGATGCTTGTTCCAGTGAAAGCTGTTGCGATAGGTCAGGTATTGGTTGAACGACGGAACCGGCATGCCCTGCGGCACCTGCGCCGGCGGGTCAGAAAACGGCACTGCCGAGGCCGGCTCAAAGGTCTCTTCGCGCTCGCCAAGGCCGAGCGGGTCGATGATGTTCAAAAACCGCCGGTCGCCGGCGCCGCCTGGCCCGGTCGCCATGCCCAGCGCGAAGCGAGTGGTGCCGTAGGGCGTGGCTAGCGAAACGACCAGCGAGGCCGAGTCGTAGGTAAATCTCGAGGTCAGCCCGAGCACGTCGGTGATCGCGCTGAGCCGCCCGCTGCTATCGTAGCTTAGCCCGGCGCTGCGGCCGAACGGGTCGGTGATCTTGGTAATCAGCAGCGGAAAGCCGCTCTTTCCATAGCCGAAGCTGGTCTTGCGCCCGGTCGCATCGGTCAGCGAGATGAGCCGTATCTGCTCGTTGACCTTGCCGTAGCCGAGCGATACCGCGTTGCCTTGCGGATCGATAACCTTGCTTAGAAACACATGACGGGGAAAGGCGGCGGTGCCATCCGATTCGGCATAGATTTCCGTCGTGCCGTCGCGCAACAGGCGTTGATAGGCTATCGGGCTCTTGCTTTTCAACGTCAGCACCGAGGCGTCGTCTTCTTCGGAGGTAAAGCTGTGGCCGTCAAAGCCGGTTTGGGGGTACAGAAAGCCGTTGTTGCGGTCGTAGCGCTGAACGTTAGCGCCCGGTGCGGTCGGATCGTCCTGGACAAAGCCGAGCCAGCTCAGGGACCATTTCTGGCTGACGTTGAAATAGCCGAAATTTGCCGGCTGGCTGGCATCATATGAATCATAGAACAGCGTCACCGCGACCGGGGGGCCTTTGGGCGGCGCATAGCCGGCCGGCGTGTCGATCAGCCCGAGCGCCACTGTCTCCTCGTTGATCCGATAGGTAGTCATCCCGTAGGAGCCGGAGCCGCCGCCGCTCCCCGGATTGGCGTAAGCCCCGCGACCGCCCGCACCCCACACTTGGCCGGCCTCGCCTGTCGCGACCTTGCGCCATGGCGCGGATTGCGCCGCGGTGGCGGGCGCCAAGAAATAGCCGCTGGCCTCGGCGTCGATCGCGGCCCGGCTGAGCCACAGGCTCTGATGCCCGAGGGTCGGATCCTGCACCTCGTAGCGTCCGTTCCTCTCGCTGACGATCGCGGCGAAATGACCAATTTTCCAATGCACGATCGACGGCACCGGCACCTTTTCGCCGGGCTTGCGGAAGACGGGATCGAGCGCTGCGTTGGCCTGCGTTGCCAATTGCCCCACCTCGGCCAAGCTCGTCCCCTTCGGCCCGGCGCGGACCTTGTTCAAAAACCTGACCTGGTCCAAGCTCGCGTGCCGGCTCAGCATCAATGCCTTGAGCGCCCGCGGCCCGCACAGATAAAGGTGCTTCGGGTCGATCTGCATGATCGTGGCGGTCTCGCGCCCGTTCAGCACCATTTCCGTCGCCGGACCGCTGATCGGTCGATCGCCGATCTCGGAAAGCACCGCCTTCAACCGATCACGAAAGCCAAAGCCGGCGTCGAGCTGCACGAGCTCGCCGACGGCGCGGTCGACGAGCGCCTTGGCGCGGAATTCGGTCGCGTCCTTGCCGTCGCGCCACGCGGTTTGCCAGGCGTCGAGCGCGCGCGAGAAATAGCCGTAATGCAGATAGTCGATGCCGAGATCGGTCAGCACCGCCGCGCGCCAGGCGGATTTGGGGTAGGCCGACAAAAACCCGGTGAGGCTCGAAAAATCGTCGGGGTTGGCGCGGCGCTCGTAGGCCGCGACCGCGCGCGCCAAGGCGTCGTCCTCGGCCGGCGTGGTCGGTCCGGTGGCGACGAGCGGCTCGGCGAGATGCGCAGCGGCGAGCTGCGCGGCAATGTCCGCCCCTGCCCGCTCGGCCACCGGCGCCTGGTCTGCGGCCGGCGCCGCTCCGGTTTGCCCGGCGGTCGGCGCCGCCACCGCAAAGGCGGCGCTCGCGAGCCAGGCGAGCAACCCGAAAGCGATGCCGCGCCCCGCTGTCAGGGAGCCTCGTGCTTTGTGCTGCATTGATCAAACGCTCCCGACCGCGAGGATCGTGTGCTTTGAGGGTGGATCGAAAATTTGCGTGCCGCCAAACCCGTCCGCCGACGCGTGGAAGCTCGTCTTGGTATATTTGCCGAACATCGTCAGGCTGGCGGTGTTGGTCCCGTCGGTGACGGTCAGCACGCCTTGCGTCGTATTGCCGGTGTAGCCGAGCCGGAACAGCGAGCTCGAAAAGTTGACGTCGCGCAGATCGATCTCGTCGGTGCCGGCGCCGCCAAACCCGTGGATCGCCGCACCGAATTGCGGGGCGTCGAGCAGGATCAGATCGCCGCCGCTGGTGCTCGAGAAATTGACCCGCGCCGTCTTGGCCACGCTGGCGTCGAATTGCAGCGTCGTATCGGGCCTGACGGTAAAGCTGCCGGCGCCGGCGACCGTATTCTGGAACTCGATTTCGCCGCTTGCGACGATCACCGCGCCGCTGTTGGTGGTCGCGACCGCGACAATGCTGTCGCCGAGGCCGGCGGTCTTTTCCAGGATCGCGCCGGCGAGGTTGACAAAGCTCGAATTCGGCATGGCGCCGAGCGCGATGCCGCTGTCGTCGACAAAATCGTAAACCCCGCCCTTCTCGTTGGTGAAGGTCGCGGCGTCGAAGCTGCCGTCGCCGATCGTCAAGGTGCCGATTTCGACGACCGACCCGGAATTTTGCCACCCGACCGTGCCGCCGAGGGTAAAGCTGTTGACCATGGCGCTGCCGCCCGCCGCGGTGACGAGGCTGCCGGCGCCCTCGGTCGTCCCGGAGCTGATGAACGCATCGGTTCCGGACAGGGTCAGGGTGAACCCGCCGAGGTCGAGGGCCGCCAAATTCGCGAGGCCGAAGCTGCCGGCAAAGCTCAAATTCTCGCCGAGGGTGGCAACGGTGTTGAGATCGGTGACGACAAAGGTCTTTGTGGCGATCGCCGCACCGCTCGCGATCGTGGTGCCGCCGCCGCCGCCGAGCTCGATCTCGCCATTGCCCGATATCGCCCCGGCAAAGCTGTTGCTGATGCCCTCAAATTCGATCGTGCCGGTGTTGATCCTGACGGTGCCGGCATCGACCACATTGGGGGCGACGATGCTGGTCCCGTTGCCGCCGGTCTTTTCCAGCGTGGCGCCGGCGAGGTTGACAAAGCTCGTATCGAGCGCGGCGCCGAGCCCAATGCCGTTGTCGCTGGTGAAATTGTAGACGCCGCCCTTCTCGTTGGTGAAGGTCACGGTGTCGAAGCCGGCATCGCCGAGCGTCATGCCGCCGGTGTTGCCGACGACCCCCGAATTTTGCCACTCAATCGCGCCGCCGATCGTGACCGACCTGGCTTCGACATCGGCGCTGCTCCTGGTGACCAGCACACCGCTGCCGTCGATCGTCGCCAGGCCGGCGAAGGTGTCGGCTCCCGACAGCGTCAAGGTGACCCCGTCGAGCGCCAGGACCGCGCTGTTCTGCAGCACAAAGCTGCCGCCGTAGCTCAAATTCTTCCCGAGCGTCACGAGGGTGCCGCCGTCGCTGACCACAAGACCCGCTGTCGCGATCGTGGCGCCGCCGGAGATTTTGTCGCTGGTCCCCCCGTCGAGCAGCAGCGTGCCGGCGCCGGAGACAGCCCCGGCGATCGTGTTTGCCGCACCGCGCAATTCGAGGGTGCCGCGGGCGACGGCGATCGCCCCGGTATCGGACAGATCGACCAGGAGCTGGCTGGTGCCGTTGCCGCCGGTCTTTTTCAGCGTGGCGCCGGCGAGGTTGACAAAGCGCGAATTCAACGACACGCCGTGCCCGATGCCGTTGTCGTTGGCAAAGCTGTAGATGCCGCCCTTCTCGTTGGTGAAGGTGGCGGCAGTCCCGCTGGCGTCGCCGATCGTAAACCCGCCGGTCTCGACGACGAGACCCGAGTTCTGCCAATCGAGCGTGCCGCCGAGCGTGAAGAAAAAGAGGCTGCCGTCGCTGCCGCTCGTGGTCAGGAGCTTGCCGCTGCCCTCGGTCGCCGAGTTGTTGACGAAGGTCTCGATGCCCGACAAGGTCAAGGTGAAGCGGCCGAGCTCGACAATCGCTGAATTGGCGAGGGCGAAATTGCCGCTGTAATCGAGGCTCTTGCCGAGCGTGACGAGTGTCAGGTTGTCGGAGATCGTGAAGCTGCCGGTCGTGACCGTCGCGGCGCCGGAAATCGTGTCCTGGCTGCCGCCATCGAGCAGGAGCTGACCGGCGCCCGAGATCGCACCGGAAAAGCTGTTTTTCGCGCCGCGCAGCTCGATCGTCCCGGTGGCGACGGTGATCGCGCCGGTATCGCTCAGATTGACCGCGACCGTGCTCGTGCCGACGCCGCCGAGCTTTGCCAATGTGCCGGCGTTGCCAAAGCTCGCGGTGGCATTGCCCTGGCCGATGCCGAAATCGCCGATAATATCAAAGACCGCACCCGCCTTGTTGCTGACCCTCGCATTGACGCCGGTCGGGTCGCCGAGCGTGATCTGGCCCAGTTGGTTTGTCGTGCCGGTGTTGTTGAGCACGGCCGCGCCGCCGAGCGTATAATTCGCCAGCGTGGTCGTGCCGCCGACTGTAAACGCGGCTTTGCCCGCGGCGCCGCCGCCGATCAGGTTGGCGGCGCCCTTGATCGTGACCGCAGCGCCGGCCGTAAAGGTGCCGCCGCTTTGGGTAAACCCCTTGCCAAAGCTCGCCGCCCCCGCGACCGTGAGGCTGCCGCTGGACATGTTGAAGAAATCGTTGCCGACGCTCAGCGAGCTGACGGTGGCCGTCTCGTTGAAGCCAAAGCCGATCGTCAAAATATTCGCGGTATTGATGACGACCTTGCTGCTGGTGGTCGGGAACCCGCTGCTCCAATTGGCCGCGCTGGCGCCCCAATCGGCGCTGGCTGTGCCGATCCAGGTATCCGTCGTCGCCATTCCGATCTCCTCGAACGCCGCCGCGCCGCCGCGCTGCCGTGCCACCAACGCGTTACAATCTGACACAAAACACCCGTTTTGGCAAGGCCGATCCGCGCCGCCGCAGCCATCGGCTCTTGCGATCGCCTATTAGGGCGTGCCGAACATATTTTTCGCGGCGTCAGGGATCGCATTAACAATATTTACGTTTGACATGGCGTGACTTGCTGGAGATCGGCCGGTGCGACCTGGTCGAGGGCCCCAAACGGGCGAGCGCGGCGCTTGCCGCGCGCCGGGGCGCCGAGGCCGCCCGCATCATGACGATGGCAACGCCGGCCTCTGCGGCTCGGCGGGCACCGCGACCGGACGATGCGCCGGTCTATTGGCCGGACGAGCTTTGGGCCGGGCTTGTCGGCAGGGCCGACGCAATGATCCGCACCTGCTACGGCGTCTATGAATTCACCGGCGATCCCGACTGCGTGCTGCGGGTCGGGCTCGGCCGGGCGCGCGCCCCGCTGGCGCTGCATAACGGGACGGCGATCGAGCCCGGCGAGCTGATCGGGACCCTGCATTTCTGGAACGAGCATCTGCCGAGGTATTCGCCGCAAGGGCCCGATCTCGCCTGGGCCTGCGCGATGCGCGGCAAGGTGCAGCATTCGCTGCGGGCGTTGGCGTTGCACATCGGGACCGAGCCGGCATGGCGTGAGGTCCGGGCGCTGCGGGGCGACGCCGCATTGTCGACCCGGCTCGGCGAGGCGCAGATCGCTCGGCTCGCCGGGCATTATGGGTTTGAGCGGATCCCAGCCGATTTTTCATGGTTCGGACGGCTGCATGCGTTCGGTGACAGCTTTGTGCTGTGGGGCTTGACCCGTGCGTTCAATCCCTCGGCCCTGCCGCGGCAGGGCTTTTTGCGGGACCACTGCGAATTGTGGATATCGCGCGAGGCGCTGCTGCGGCGCTATTCCGGTCGCGCTGGAGGCTAGATGCCGGCCTTGCTCGGCGGCGCCGCCTGGCTCCTCTTGGTGCTGCTGCTGCTGGCGCGCGCGGTCCGCCAGCTCCGCGCTTATCGGCAGACGGCGCTCGCCGATTTTGGCGGCACCTCGGCGGCCACGGTTGCGATCATCGTTCCGGCCAGAAACGAGATCGACAACATCGAAAAATGTCTCGCCGGCCTGGTGGCGCAAAGCGGCCCGGCCGATCACCGCACAATCATCGTCGTCGACGACCAGTCGCAGGACGGCACGGTGCAAAGGGTCGAGCACCGCATCGCGCGCGGCGACCCGGTCCGGCTGATCGGCGCCGGTCCGCTGCCCGCCGGCTGGGTCGGCAAGCCGCATGCCTGCTGGCGGGGCGCTCTCGCCGCAAAAGCCGATTGGCTCTGCTTTATCGACGCCGATGTCCGGGCCGCACCCCGGCTGGTTGCGACCGCGCTCGCGGCAGCCGAAGCAAACGCGATCGACATGTTGTCGCTGCGCCCGTTTCAGGAGCTCGGCAGCTTTTGGGAGCGGGTCGTGATGCCGGCCGGGCTCCTGATCCTCGCCTGCATCAAAGACCGCGACAGCGCCCGCCACGCCGACCGATCGGCGGCCTCGGCCAACGGGCAATTCATCCTGGTGCGCCGCGAGGCTTACTTCAGCATCGGCGGCCACGCCGCAGTGGCCGACCAGATCAGCGAAGACCGCGCGTTGGCGATGCGGGCGCAGCAGATGGGATACCGCTTTCGCGTGCTCGCCGCCGAGGAGCTGGCGCGAACCCGGATGTACCGGGATTTTGCCTCGCTGTGGGAGGGTCTGTCGAAAAACGTGATCGACATCACGGGCAGCGCCTCGAGCACGCTGCTCGCAGCGCTCGGCGGCTTTGTCGTCGGGTGGGCGGCGCTGCTGGCGCCGTTGGCGATCGGGGTCGCGGCCTGGCGACAGCCCTCGGCAGCGCCGGGGCTCGTGATGGCGGTGGCGGGGTTCGTTATGGCGGTGGCGGGCTCGACCGCGGTGATCGCGATCCAGATCGGCACCGCGCGGCACTGTCGCATCCCCGCCCTCTATGGCCTCTTCTTCGCATGCGGCTATACGGTAGCCGTCGGCCTCGCCGGCAACGGCATCCGGCAGCGGCTCGGCGGGCGGACCAGATGGAAAGGGCGAACCTACGGATCCGACCGAAACCCGTCGCCCGGACGAACGTGACGCGGACCGGCTCGCAGCGGCGCACGCGGCACCGGACCGCTTCGCCGCCGGGCCGCAGCGCTCGCGCGTCGGCGGCTGGGCGATCGTCGCGGTCCTGGCGGCGCTGGCGGTCCTGCTCTACGCGATCCGCTACGCCCTCTTGCCGTTTGTCTTTGCGGTCGCGATCGGCTTTGTCACCGACCCGCTGATCAAGGCGGTGCAGCAGCGGCTCGGCGGCCCGCGCTGGCCGGTGGCGCTCCTTACCTACATCGTGCTGCTCGCGATTTCTGCCGGCGCCGGCTATTGGATCGGCCGCACCGCCATTGCCGATCTTTTGCAGTTCGCCGCGCACGCGCCGGAAATACTGCGCCATTTTCTCGACCAGGCGAGTCGGGCAAAACGGCATCGTTCTGTTTGGCCGGACCTACCGGCCGGACCAGATAATCGGCGCGCTCGGCGAAACGCTGCGCGGCACGCTCGGCGGCAGCGCCTTGACCGGCCTTGTCGGCGTCGCTGCGTCGTTCGTCTTTGGCGGCTTTCTGCTGCTGGTGCTGACCCCCTATTTTATGGTTTCGGGGCCGCGTCTCGCCGCCGGTGCCATCTGGCTGCTGCCGCCCGAGCGGCGCCATTCGGTCGAGGTATTGCTGCCGACCCTGGTGCCGGCCTTGCGCCGCTATCTGATCGGCATCTTTCTCGTCGTTCTGTATACCTCGTTCATCGGCTGGATCGGCTTCGGCCCGGTGTTTCACCTGCCGCACGCCCAGCTGATCGCGATCGCCGTCGGCGTGCTCGAGCTCGTGCCCGTCGTCGGGCCATTGACCTCGGCGACGCTCGTCGGCCTTGTCGCGGTGCAGCAGGCGAGCATCTGGACCGCCGTCTTTCTGATGGCGTTTGCGATCGGCCTGCGCCTGTCGATCGACAATGTGGTCGGCCCGATCGTGCTCGGCCAGGCGGCGCGGATTCACCCGGTCATCGTGATTATTTCCTTTGTCACCGGGGCGATGCTGTTCGGCATCGTCGGGCTGTTGCTCGCGGTGCCGGTCGTGGTCTGCGTCAAGGTCGCGCTCGAGCACTACTATGCCGAGCCGATCCGCCATGGCGAGCGCGAGTGACCAGCGCCCCGCTCAGGCGGGGGCGGCGCCGTTGATGATCGGCCCGAACAGCCGCCAGCGCTCGCCGTCGAAGCGGGCCATCTGGATCTGCTTGATCGGCGCAAAATCGGTCGGGCTGGTATTGATCGTGATCCCGGGCAGCAGCATCGGCACCCGGAAGTCGTGCAGGTTCGCCGCCTCTTTCATGATGTTCTCGCGGGTCAAATCGTCGCCGCACTGCTTGACCACCTGGATAAAGGTCTGCGCAAAGGACGGCCCGACCACGTTGCCGACATCGCTCTTGTCGCCCGAGGGATAATATTTGTCCATAAAGGCTACCCAATCCTTGTAGCCCTGGTCGTCCTTCCATTGCGGGTCGGTCGGGTCCTTCAGGAAAAAGTCGGAGACGATGTCCTTGGCGTTTTGCAGCCCGGCCGGCTTCAAGGTGGCCGCGACCGAATTGCCGATGCCGCTGACGATGTGCAGCGGCTTCCATTCGATCTCGACTGCCTTGCGGATCGACTGGGCGGCAAATTTTGGGATCGCGCAGTTGACAAAGACATCGACCCCCTTTGCCTTCATCGCGATTACTTGTGAATCGACCGTCGGGTCGGTCGTCTCATAGGAGGCGGCATCGACGATCTTGGCGTTCTTGCCGGCAAGGCCCTCGGTCACGCCGTGCAGGTAGTCCTTGCCGAAATCGTCGTTCTGGTAGAGCACGCCGACCTTGCCGTCCGGCTTGTTCGCCAAAATATAGGCGGCGTAGGCGTGCCCCTCGCTCAAATAGCTCGGCTGCCAGCCGATCGTCCACGGAAAGTGCTTGGGGTCGTCCCACTTGCTGGCGCCGGTGGCAGCGAACAGCTGCGGCACCTTTTTCCGGTTCAAGTAATGTTGGATCGCGGTGTTGGTGGGCGTGCCGAGCGGGTTCAGCATCAACAGGACGCCGTCCTCTTCGACCAGCTTGCGGGTCTGCTCGACGGTCTTGGGCGGCGAATAGGCGTCGTCGTAGGACAAAAAGATGATCTTGCGCCCGTTCACCCCGCCCTGGTCGTTGACCATCTTGAAATAGGCGGTTTCGGCCTTGCCGATCGTGCCGTAGGACGAGGCCGGCCCGCTGTAGAAGCAGGTGTTGCCGATCTTGATCGAGGTGTCGGTGACGCCGGGCCCGTATTGCTTGGCGGCGCGCGCCGGCAGTGCCGCGAGCGCCAGTGTCGCCGGTGCGGCGGCGAGGATCGAACGGCGGGTGACCTCTTTCATTTTTGTTCTCCTGCTTTTGATTGCGGTTGGTGCCCGACACGTCAGGCCGGCAGCTGGCCGGAAATCAGCGAGCCGAACAATTGCCAGCGTTGGCCGTCGAACCGCGCCAGCTGGATTTCTTTGATCGGCGCGTAATCGGTCGGGCTCGTGTTGATCGTGATCCCGGGCAGCAGCATCGGCACCCGGAAATTGTGCAGGCTCGCCGCCTCTTTCATGATGTTCTCGCGGGTCAAATTGTCGCCGCATTGCTTCAGCACCTGAATAAAGGTCTGGGCGATGGAGGGGCCGGTCACGTTCAGGCCGTCGGCCTTGTCGCCACTGGGATAGTACTTGTCCATAAAGGCGAGCCAGTCCTTGTAGCCCGGATCGTCCTGCCATTGCGGGTCGGTCGGGTCCTTGAGAAAAAAGTCGGAGACAATTCCTTTGGCGTTTTCCAGCCCGGCCGGCTTCAACGTCGCCGCGACCGAATGGCCGATGCCGCTTAGAATATGCAACGGCTGCCAGTTGATCTCGACTGCCTTGCGGATCGCCTGCGCCGCGAATTTGGGGATGGCGGTGTTGACGAAGGCATCGACCCCCTTGGCTTTCATTTCGATGACCTGGGAATCGACGGTCGTGTCGTTCGTCTCATAGGATGCGGTGTAAGCCAGCATCCGGTCGGCTTTGCCGCCGAGCCCCTCGGTGACGCCGCGCAGGTAATCCTTGCCGAAATCGTCGTTCTGATAAAGCACGCCGACCTTGCCTGCGGGCCGCTGCGCCAGGATGTAGGCGGCATAAGCGTGCCCCTCGCTCAGATAGCTCGGCTGCCAGCCGATCGTCCACGGGAAGTGCTTGGGGTCGTCCCATTTGCTGGCACCGGTGGCGACAAACAATTGCGGCACCTTTTTCTGGTTCAGGTATTTCTGGATCGCGGTGTTGGTGGGCGTGCCGAGCGGGTTCAGCATCAGCAGCACACCGTCCTGCTTCGACGAGGCGCCGGGTCTGCTCGACCGTCTTCGGCGGCGAATAGGCGTCGTCATAGGAGAGAAAGATGATCTTGCGGCCGTTCACCCCGCCTTGGTCGTTGATCATCTTGAAATAGGCGGCCTCGCATTTGCCGACCGTGGCATAGGACGAGGCCGGCCCGCTGTAAAAGCAGGTGTTGCCGATCTTGATCGAGGTGTCGGTAACGCCGGGGCCGTATTGTTTTGCCGCGCGGGCCGGCAAGGCGGCGAGCGCCAGCGTCGCCGGTGCGGCGGCGAGGATCGAACGTCGGGTAAGCTTTTTCATGTCGCCCTCCCTGGCCGGCGTGTCAGGCCGGCAATTGCCCCGAGATCAGTGGGCCGAACAGCGCCCATTTTCGGCCGTCGAACCGACCCATCTGGATCTGCTTGATCGGTGCGAAATCGGTCGGGCTCGTGTTGATCGTGATCCCGGGCAACAGCATCGGCAGTCTGAGGTTGTGCAGGTTCGCCGCCTCTTTCATGATGTTCTCGCGGCTCAGATCGTCGCCGCACTGCTTCAGCACCTGGACGAAGGTCTGGGCAAAGCACGGCCCGAGGACGTTGTAGAGATCGGTCTTGTCGCCGCCCGGATAATACTTATCCATGAAGACGAGCCAATTCTTATAGCCCGGGTCGTCCTTCCACTGCGGATCGGTCGGATCTTTCAGAAAAAAGTCCGATACGATGCCGACGGAGTTTTCCAAGCCGGCCGGCTTCAGGGTCGCGGCGACCGAATTGGCGGCGCCGATCAGGATGTGCAGCGGCTTCCATTTGATCTCGGCCGATTTGCGGATCGTTTGCGCGGCGAATTTCGGGATTGCGATATCGACAAAGACGTCGACGTTTTTCGATTGGATCTCGATGATTTGCGAATTGACGGTGGGGTCGGTCGTCTCATAGGACGCGCGCGCGACGATCATCGACTTGGCCTTGTCGCCGAGCCCTTCGGTCAACCCGTTCAAGTAATCCTTGCCGGCATCGTCGTTTTGGTAGAGCACGCCGATCCGCGCGTCGGGCTTGTTCGCCAGGATGTAGGCGGCGTAGGCGTGACCCTCGCCGAGATAGCTCGGCTGCCAGCCGATCGTCCACGGGAAATGTTTCGGATCGTTCCATTTGCTCGCACCCGTGCCGGCGAAGAGCTGCGGCACCTTTTTCTGATTGAGGTAATGCTGGATCGCGGTGTTGGTCGGGGTGCCGAGCGGGTTCAGCATCAATAGGACGCCGTCCTGCTCGACGAGGCGGCGGGTCTGCTCGACGGTCTTGGGCGGGGAATAGGCGTCGTCGTAGGAAATGAAGTCGATCTTGCGCCCGTTCACCCCGCCCTGCTCGTTGACCATCTTGAAATAGGCCGCCTCCGACTTGCCGATCGTGCCGTAGGACGAAGCGGGCCCGCTGTAAAAGCAGGTGTTGCCGACCTTGATTTCGGTGTCGGTGACGCCCGGCCCGTAGTTTTTGGCGGCACGAGCCGGGAGCGCAGCAAGCGCCAGCGCCGCCGGTGCGGCGGCGAGGATCGAGCGGCGGGTGATGTGCGTCATGCTGCCCTCCCTGGCTTGCCCGATGAATCGCGGCCGCGGCGTCAGACCGGCCGCGCGCCGGAGATCACCGGCCCGAACAATTGCCACCGCTCGCCGTCGAAGCGTGCCAGCTGGACCTCTTTGATCGGCGCAAAATCGGTCGGGCTGGTGCTGATGGTTATCCCGGGCAGCAGCATCGGCAGGCTCAGCTGGTGCAAATTGGCCGCTTGCTTCATGACGTTGGCGCGGGTCAGCTCGTCGCCGCACGCCTTGAGCACATGCGCGACCAACCCCGCCTGCGTCGGCCCGAACACATTGAGGCCATCGTTCTTGTCGCCCCCCGGGTACCATTTGTTCATAAAGCCGAGCCACCACTTATAGCCGGCGTCGTCCTGCCATTGCGGGTCGGTCGGGTCCTTCAAAAAGAAGTCGGTGACGATGCCCTTCGACGCCTCGAGCCCGGCCGGCTTCAATGTCCCGGCAACCGAATTGCCGATGCCGCTCAAGATGTGCAGCGGCTTCCATTCGATCTCCGCCGCCTTGCGGATCGCCTGTGCGGCAAATTTGGCGATCGCGGTATTGACAAAGACGTCGCAGCCCGCCGCCTTCATGCCGACGACCTGAGAATCGACGGTCGGGTCGGTGGTCTCGTAGGTCGCCTTTACCTTGATCATCGAGGCGGCCTTCGGACCCAGCCCGTCGGCCACACCCTTCATATAGTCCTTGCCGAAATCGTCGTTCTGATAGAGCACGCCGACTTTGCCGTCGGGCTTGTTCTTCAGAATATAGGCCGCATAGATGCGCCCCTCGCTCTGGTAGTTCGGCTGAAAGCCGATGGTCCAGGGATGCCCCTTGGGGTCGTCCCATTTGGCTGCCCCGGTCGCCACAAAGAGCTGCGGCTCCTTGTGCTGGTTCATATACTTCCAGATCGCGGTGTTGGTCGGGGTGCCGGCACCGCCGGCGACGATAAAGACCTGGTCCTGCTCGACCAGCTTGCGCGTCATCTCGACGGTTTTCGGCGGCGAATAGGCGTCGTCGTAAGAGATGAAATTGATCTTGCGCCCATTGATGCCGCCCGCGGCATTGATCATGTTGAAATACGCCGCCTCGCATTTCCAGATCGTGCCGTAGTTCGAGGCGGGTCCGCTGTAGGGTGCGGTGTTGCCGATCTTGATTTCGCTGTCGGTAACGCCCGGGTCGTATTGCTTGGCCGCGCGGGCCGGCAAGGCGGCCGCGAGGGGGCCGCCAAAGGCCAGCACAGTCGGGGCGGCGGCGAGAATGGTGCGACGCGTCAAACGTTTCATGATGACCTCCCTCCGTTTATGGGTCGTCCCGGCGATGATCGCCGATCGTTGTCACTCAACCGGTCCCGCTGGTCAATATAGGGCCGAACCGGTGGAAGCGGTCGCCTTCGAAGCGCTCCATCTGGACTTGCTTGATCGACGCGAAGTCGGTCGGGCTGGTGTTGACCGTGATGCCGGGCAGCAGCATCGGCTGTGCCAAATGGTGCAGATTTGCCGCCTGCTTCATCACGTTCTCGCGGGTCAATTCGTCGCCGCACTGCTTGAGGACCTGGACGACCGTCGCCGCGTTCGACGGGCCCCACGCGTTGTAAATATCGCTCTTGTCACCCTTGGGATGATACTTGTCCATGAACGAGACCCACCACTTGTAGTCGGCGTCGTCCTGCCATGAGGGATCGGTGGGGTCCTTGAAAGAATTATCTGAAATAACGCCCTGGCCATTTTCGAAACCCGCCGGCTTCATCGTCTGCCCCACCGAAGCGGTGCCGCCGATCAGGATTTGCAGCGGCTTCCAGTCGATCGCCGCCGCCTTGCGGATCGCCTGGGCGGCGAATTTGGGGAGCGCGATCATGACCAGGACATCGCAGCCCGCCGCCTTCATCGCGACGATCTGCGAGTCGACGGTCGGATCGGTGGTCTGGTAAGTGGCCTTGACCGCCGAAGCCGCTTTGCCGCCGAGCCCATCGAGGACGCCGTTCAGATAGTCTTTGCCGAAATCGTCGTTCTGATAAAGAATCCCAACCTTGCCATCGGGCTTGTGCTTGAGGATGTAGCCGCCGTAAATTTGGCCCTCGCCGCGATAGCTCACCAGAAAGCCTATGGTCCAGGGGTGGCCCTTTGGGTCGTCCCACTTTGAGGCGCCGGTAAAGATAAATAGTTGCGGCACCTTTTTCTCGTTCATATAGTGCCAGACCGAGGTGTTGGTCGGGGTCCCAACGGCGCCATTGACAAATAGCACATTGTCCTGCTCGACAAGCTTGCGCGTCATCTCGACAGTTTTTGGCGGTGAATAGCCGTCATCATAAGAGATGAAGTTGATCTTGCGGCCGTTGATGCCGCCCTGGGCATTGATCATTTTGTAATAGGCGGCCATAGAGAGGGGTATGGCGCCGGCGCTCGCGTACGGGCCGGTATAGGGACCGGTATTGCCGATCTTGATTTCGGTGTCGGTAACGCCCGGGCCGTATTGTTTGGCAGCGCGGGCCGGCAAGGCGGCGAGCGTCAGCGCCGCTGGGGCCGTGGCAAGTATTCGGCGCCGGGTGATCTGCGTCACGATGTTCTCCTCCCGATTGCTTAGTGTGCTGAACCTCGCCTCCAGCTCCCGAGCCACGCCGCCATGCGGCGCATGAAACCCGCCGCCCCGAGCGGCATCACAAAGATCAGCAAGAGCAGGATGACCCCGTAAACCGCCCCCGAGAGGCCGGTCGACACCTTCTCGGCGAGGTTCGGCACAAACAGCACAAAGACCCCGCCAAAGAGGCAACCCGGGATCGAGCCGATGCCGCCGACGATAAGCCCGACGAGAAAGTTGATCGACAGCAGAAAGTTGAAGCTGTCGGGCGCGACGAACTGGACGACGATCGCGCCGAGCGCGCCCGCGACACCGGTATAGAGGGCGCTGACGCCAAAGGTCAGGGTCTTGTAGCGTGCGGTGTTGATGCCCATCGCCGCCGCTGCGATCGGGTGGTCGCGGATCGCCATGATCGCCCGCCCGGTACGACTGCGAACGAGGCTCGCCGCACCTGCGAACATGACCAGCAGGACGGCCAGGGTGAAGTAATAGAGCCACTGGTCGGGGTTGATCGGCAACCCGAAGGGCGGGTCGGGCTTGTCGATGACGATGCCCTGCACGCCGCCGGTCAGGCCTTCGAGCAGATGCGACTTCAAGAGCTGCGGCAATGCCACGGCCAGCGCAAACGTCGCCAATGCCAAATAGAGGCCCTGCAGCCGCAGCGCCGGCAAGCCGAGCGCGATGCCGACGACAAAGCAGACCGCCCCGGCGCACGGCAGAGTCCAATAATAGGGGAGTGCTGCGCTACCGCTCATCAGGATCGCCGCGGTATAGGCGCCGATCCCGTAAAACGCGCTGTGCCCGAGCGAGAACTGGCCGTTGAACCCGGTCAGGATGTTGAGGCCGAGGATCGCCAGCCCGTAGATCATCACCATCGTCAATTGGAAGATGGTAAAGTTCTGGACGACGAGCGGGGCAACGAGGCCGAGGACCACGGCGGCAGCGATCAACACCCGGCGCAGGTCGAGCCGCAGGCTCAACGCTCTGGCGGACGCCGGCTCGGGCCGCGCCGGGGCGGCGTCGAGCGCTATCGCTTCGCGTTCGGGCATCGTCATACCCGGCTCACCGCGACCCGGCCGAAGATGCCGGCGGGGCGCACCATCAGAACCGCGACGATCACGATCAGCGCAACGGTCAGCTTCAGCTCCTGGCCGACAAACGGGATAAAGGTGCCGGCCAGATTCTCGATGACGCCGACGGCGAAACCGCCGAGGACCGCGCCGCCCGGGCTCGACAGCCCGCCGAGCACGGCGCCGGCGAAGCCGTAGAGCAGTACCCCCAGCATCATGTTCGGGTCGAGAAAGACGACCGGCGCGATCAGCATCCCGGCGACCGCGCCGATCGCCGTCGAGAGGCCCCAGCCGAGCGCGATCATCCACCCGACGCGGATGCCGACGAGGCGGGCCGCCACCGGGTTCGCCGCGGCGGCGCGCATCGCCAGCCCCAGCCGCGAGCCGCGAAAGAACAGATAAAGGAGCGCCAGCATCACCAACGTGACCGCGACCATCCCCGCCTGATGGGTGCTGACGAGGCCGCTGCCGAACAACGGCTTGGTGCCGAACGGGGTCGGAAACGATTTGATCGTAAAGTTCCAGATTTGCCCGTCGGCGCTGTTGAGGATGCTGAAGAGCGCGATAAAAGCGACGAGCTGCGACAGGATCGGCGCATTGCGCACCGGGCGGAACAGAACCCGGTCGATCGCGACCCCCATGAGAAAGGAGACCACCACGGTGACGACAAAGGCGGCCCAGTAGGACCAGCCCCAATCGATCATCTGCCAGGCGAGAAAGGTCGAAAAGGTCGCCAGCTCGCCTTGCGCGAAATTCAAATGGTCAATCGCCTGGTAGACCATCACCACGGCGAGCGCCATCGTTGCATAGATCGCACCGGTCGCGAGCCCGGCGACGATCTGTTGCAGCACCTGCTCCATCGGCGCCTCAATATCCCAAATACGAGCGGCGCACCGCCTCGTCCGCAGCGATTTCGTTCGCCGGCCCGGCCATGACGATACGCCCGGTTTCGAGGAGATAGGCCTCCTCGGCGAGATCGAGCGCCATGGCGGCGTTCTGCTCGACGATCAAGAGCGCGACGCGGCGTTCCTGGTTCAGCCGGCGCAGGATCGCGAACAGCTCAGCGACGATCAGCGGCGCGAGGCCAAAGGACGGCTCGTCGAGCAGCATCAGCCGCGGCCGCAGCATCAGCCCGCGGCCGATCGCGAGCATTTGCTGCTCGCCGCCGCTCAAGGTCCCGGCCTGCTGCCGGCGCCGCTCCTTCAGTCGCGGAAAGAGGGTGTAGACCTCCTCGATGTCGGCGGCGATCGCGGCGTGGTCGCGCCGGGTCATCGCACCCAGCCGCAAATTCTCCTCGACCGTCATGCGCACAAAGGTGCCGCGCGCCTCGGGGACGTGGGCGATGCCGAGCCGGACGATGTCTTCGGTCGCCCGGCCGTTGATCGGCTTGCCGTCAAAGCGGATTTCGCCGGTCATCCGCACCATGCCGCACAACGCCCGCAACGTCGTCGTCTTGCCGGCGCCATTGGCACCGAGCAAGGTCACGACGCCGCCCTCGCGAAGCGCGAAATCGAGCCCGTGCAAAGCCTGGCTCTGGCCATAAAAGGCGCACAGCCGGCTGACCTCGAGCATCATCGCCGGTAATCTCTGTTCTCGTTCGTCGCCGGGCTCATCCCGGTGACCGACGCCTTCCCCGGTGGCAGTGGCGGCCACACATGGATCCCCGGATCAAGTCCGGGCAAGACGAGGGTTTGCGGCTGGGCATCATGCCGGCGGGCGGTCATGCCGCTTCTGCCGCAGGATTGCCGAGATAGGCGCGGATCACCGCCTCGTTCTGCTGCACCTCGGAGGGCGTGCCATCAGCGATCTTGCGGCCGAAATCGAGAGCGACGACCCGGTCCGAGATCGACATCACGAGGTTCATGTGGTGCTCGACCAAAAGGATCGTGACGCGGCGCTCGTCGCGCAGCCGCCGGATCAAGCGGCCCAGATCGCTCACCTCGACGTGGCTCAGCCCACCTGCCGGCTCGTCGAGCAGCAGCAATTTCGGCCGCGCCGCCAATGCCCGCGCCATTTCGACGCGTTTGCGGGTGCCGAGCGGCAGGCCTTCGGGCAGCTGCTGCGCCACGCCGCGCAAATCGAGCAAGTCGAGCAATTCCCACGCGAATTCCTCGAGCTCGCGCTCATGGCGCCGCATCGCCGGCAGCCGCAGGGTGTCGCTGACGAAGTCGCTGCGGAACTGGGCATGGCCACCGATCCGCACATTGTCGAGCACCGATTGGCGCGGAAAGAGCGCCAAATTCTGAAATGTCCGGGCAATGCCGATCTCGGCGATCCGATGCGGCGGGCGGGAGAGCAGCGAGCGGCCTTCGAACCGAATATCGCCGCGATTGGGGGTGTAGAGCCGCGAGAGGCAATTGAACAGGGTCGTCTTGCCGGCGCCGTTCGGCCCGATCAGGCCGAGGATCTGCCCCTGATCGAGATCGAACGAGACACCGTCGAGGGCGACGATGCCGCCAAAGCGCAGCGCCACCTCGCTGACTTCGAGCAGCCGCGCCGGGCCGCGCGACCCGTTGCCGGCAAGGCGGCCGTCGATCATCGGAGCTGCATGCTTCGGGCGGCCAAGCCCGAAATCGATTGCCGACCGCCCACATTTTCCTCCCGTTTCGATCTGTTTTGCCGACGAATACATCGGATCGGCCGGGATTGTCGAGCCTTTGCCGATCCGGGTCCATCGCACGCAGCGGCGTAGATGCGAAGCCCGCGCATCGCGGCCGGGCACAGCTCCTTCGCCGCGATCCGGGCGCGATCCGGGTGCGCGCGGAACATGCAGCGCGAGTCGGGGTTTGTCAGACGAGCGCAGCTTGCGCTGACTTGAAGGAGATCCGCATGAGAAGTCTCGTCCTCGCAACGGTGTCGGCATTGGCGCTCGGCATCGCCGGCGCCGGCCCGGTTTATGCCCAGGGCAATGCCGGCACCACGAACCCGATGGCCGCCACCCCGGCGACCGCCGCCCAATCGACCGCGGCCCCGGCGATGCCGCAGGCCGGCGCCACCACGCAATCGCCGCAAGGCTCGATGAGCAGCGGCAGCCAATACCGCTCCTCACCCTACATGGCCCACAGCGGCACCTCGTCCCGGCATTCGGGCGCCATGCATATGACCGGCAGCGACATCCGCCAGGCTCAGGAGCGGCTCAAGGGAGAAGGGCTCTACCACGGCAAGGTGGACGGCAGAGACGGGCCGAAGACGCGGGCGGCGATCCGCCAATTCCAAAAGAAAAATAGCCTTCCGGTGACCGCGCGGCTCGATCAAAACACCTTGAACGAGCTGAACGGCGGCATGAACCAGAACATGGGCCAAGGGTCGAGCATGCCGCCCGGCAACGCCACGGGCATGACGCCACCGGCGCCCTCCAGCGCTGCCGGCACCAACGGCAGCAGCAATACGGGCACAGCCACAGGCACATCCTCCAAATAGCCGGCTGGTTCCCGGCAACCTCGAGCAGCGCCCGGCCGACCCGACCGGGCGCATTCTTCACAAGCAAAGGTGCGGGCTTCACGGGCAAAGGTGCGGGCTTCACGGGCAAAGGTGCGGGCACGGCAACGCCGCCCTGCGTCGCGGCGCATCGACAAGACAGGCGGCCTGCCGCTAGCCTGTCGTCATGATCTCGATCAGCGAAGCGGTGACGATCGCATCGCCGCCCGAGGCGGTGTGGCCGATGCTGCGCGATCCGGCGCTCGTCGCCTCGTGCATTCCCGGCGCCACGCTGACGAAAGCGGGCGACGGCGGTGCGTATCAGGGCACGATGCGGGTCAAGTTCGGGCCGACCGTCGCGACCTTTCGCGGCGAGGCCAAGCTCGCCTATGACGATGGGCTGCGCCGCTGCACGATCGACGGGCGCGGCATCGACGGGCGCGGCGCCTCGCGCGCCCTCGCATCGGGGGTCGTGAGCGCGAGCGGCAACGAGACCACCATCCTCAAGGTCGAGGGCAATTTCAACGTCACCGGCCCGCTCGAAACCTTTGCCAACGCCGGCGGCGTCCACCTCGCCCGCGCGCTGCTCGCCGAATTCGCCGGCAACATGGCGCGGCTGGCGGCCGAGCGCACGCCAGAACGCGGCAGCCCCCCACCCTGACCCTGCCCCCCCGGCGGGGGAGGGAATGGGAGGGGCCGGCGAGGACAATGCCGGCTTTCGCACCCGCCGCCGAATTGCGCGGCGGGGCGTTGTTGTGGCGGGCGTTTCTCGGCTGGCTCAAGCAGCTTCTTTTTGCCAAGGGGAAAATGGGATGAGCGACAACCAGGTCTCCGACATCCTGGCGCAAGCCTTTGCCGCCGAAGGCGTGGACACATTGTTCACGCTGATGGGCGACGCCAACATGTATTGGTCGGCGGCGATGGCGGACAACCAGCAGGCCCGCCTGATCCATGCCCGCCACGAGCATTGCGCCGTCGCCATGGCCGACGGCTATGCCCGCGCTTCGGGCAAGATCGGCGTCGCCTCGGTCACTTGCGGCCCCGGCTACACCCAGATCATGACCGCGCTGACCATGGCCGCGCGCGGCAACGCGCCGGTCGTCGTCTTTGCCGGCGACGCGCCGGTCAATGCCGCCTGGTACATGCAGGAGATCGACCAGGCGCCGCTGGCCGAGGCGACCGGCGCCGCTTTCGTCCCGATCCGCACGATCGACCGCGCCCTCGATTGCGTGCGCGAAGCATTCTACGTCGCCCGCGCCGAGCGCCGCCCGGTGGTGCTGAGCGTGCCGCTCGATTTGCAAAAGGAAGAGTTTCCTTATCTCCCGGATTACACGCCTTCGACCGAGCTGGTGCCGCGCGCGCAAACCGTTCAGCCGGACCCGGCGCTCGTCGACGAGGTCGCCGCGATGATCGCCGCCGCCGAGCGGCCGGTGGTGATCGGCGGGCGCGGCGCCGCCTGGTCGGGGGCACGCCAGGCGCTCGAAGGCTTGGCCGAGGAGAGCGGCGCCTTGCTGGCGACGAGCCTCCTCGGCAAGGGCCTGTTCGACGGCAACCCGTTCGCGCTCGACATCGCCGGCACCTTCGCCACCGATCTCGGCCGCGAATTCTTTGCCGAAAGCGATCTCGTCATCGGCGCCGGCGCGGCACTCGGCCATTACACGACCGAGGGCGGCTATCTCTACCCGAACGCCAAGGTGGTGCAGATCGACGTCAACCCGCGCGGCCTCTGGCAGGGGGTCAAGACCGCCGATCTGCACATCAAGGCCGATGCCCGCGCCACGGCCGAGGCGATCACCCGCCGCCTCAAGGAGCGCGGCATCCGCCGGCCGGGCTGGCGCAGCAACGCTGTCGCCGCCCGCATCGCCGCCACCGCCGAGGAGCCCGATCCCAAGGAATATGCGGTGACACCGGGAACCCTCGACCCGCGCAAGGTGGTGCGCGAGCTCGACGCCGCGGTGCCGAAGGACTGGGACATCATCGTCGCCGGCGGCCATTGCTTCAGCTTTGCGATGACGCATCTCAAGGGCCGCCCGGCCGGCAAATACCACACGCCCTTGGATTTCGGGGCGATCGGCTCGGGCCTCTCGGCGGCGATCGGCGTCGCCGTCGCGCGCGGCAACGACAAGGTCATGCTGATCGACGGCGACGGCAGCCTCTACCAGCACATCCAGGAATTGGAAACGGTGCGCCGGCACGGGCTCAAGCTCTTGATCTGCATCCTGAACGACGGCGGCTACGGGGCCGAATCGCACAAGTTCCGCGCCTATGGCGTCAACCCCGAGCCACGCGATCCACGGCCGCGGCGATATCGCCGCGATCGCCCGCGGCTTTGGCCACAACGCCGCCACCGTGACCGAGCTGGGCCAGCTCGAGCGGCTGTTCCGCGAGCACCAGCAGGCTGCGGGCACCAGCCTCTGGGACGTGCACATCGACGACCTGATCCCGTCGCGCAACTTCCGCCGCGTCCATTACGGCGAGGCGTAGCTCGCGAGCATCGGCACGCGGCGCGGTCAGTAGGGCCTGTCACGGTGCGCTGCCTGAACTTCTTCGACCTCCTTGAGCCGTCGTTCGAAATCACTGACCTCGACCGCGCGCAGATAGGTCGCGATCGTTTGCGAGAGTGCAAATGCGTCGCCGGCGGTAATCTGCCCGCGCGTGGCGGCGACGATCAGGCCCTCCATCGCCCGCGCGATGTCGGCTGGGCTGTCGATCGGCGGCAGGTCGACCGAGACCGGCTGCTCGCGCCGCGGCGCGACGATCCGGTCGAGGCAGAGGCGCAGCGCCGCCGCATCGCCGGAGAGCGCCATTTCGATCGCCTTGCGCGCCAGCGCCTCGCCCTCGCCGTCGAGCAATATCGCCGCGGCCCGTGTCCCGCGATTGACGCCGCCGCGCGGCCGCCCATTCGGGTTCCCCGATTGGCCTTTGACAAAGGGCCGCCCCGGACCCCGTCTGCGCTTCGCTGTTATCGCTGTTGTTTGCAGGAAATTATCACCCGGCTGCCCACTCATAACGCCTCCGTCACGCGCAAAAATGGCCGGGGATTTCGCCCCGCTCGATGCGCGCAGCATACCATGCGATTATGGCAAAATTATCGGTATCAGCATCAAGGGACGAGTGGACGGTGGGCGGCGGGAGATAAGGTTCGGGACGATAGCCGCTCCGAGCCCGAGCCCGCGGTCCTCGTCTCCCGCCACATGCAGCACAAATGGCATCGGGTGCGCATTGGGGTCGAGCAAGGGGTGCCCGGGCAGCGCCGCCGCTGCAAAGCATGAAAAAACCTCATCGCGCCGCCTCGCACGAGCGCGGGCGACGAGAAAGAAATTGCCGGCGACTTATGAACGATTATGCCTTTCGTCAAGCATTATCGTTCATTCATATCGCCAATTTGAGCTTCGCGCGGCTCCTTCCGCTACCCGTCCCCTGGCCCTCTATGCTCTGCATGTTAGTGAGGCGAAACAGCAGACTATCAACTTCCTCTATGGGGAGGGCCAACGCGTCCGCGATATGATGCTTCGTGACGCGATCCGATTTGAGCGAAGCCAACACTTTGGCCCAGATTGTCGAATATTCTCGCGGACGGCTATATGGTTCACTACGTGGGTATCGCTCCATGATCTGAATGCAGAACCGCCGATATTGCCAATCGGAAATAATTCCTAGTCTCCCGAGCCGGTGATTAAGCGCTGCAACAGACACCCCCCATGGCTTTTTGGCTTCTACCAACTGATTTAACGTATTGACGCGGGGCAATATCGCGCGAATTTGCCCTTCCGGCAAAAGAAAGGCCGAGGCGAATTGATTGGCCTGATCCTCGGCCGATCGTCCCTGCGGGCCGCCATGATTATGGAGAACCAGATGCCCCAATTCATGGGCGGAATCGAACCTGCTTCGCTCGGCTGTCTTCATTGTGTTGAGGAACACGTACGGCGTTTCCTTTCTCCACATAGAGAAAGCATCAACTGCTCGCGTATTTTCAGATAATGAAAACGCCCTTACACCTTTGGCTTCCAGGAGCCTGATCATGTTACTGATTGGGCGTTCTCCGATCCCCCATTTCTGACGAAGTGATCTTGCTGCAGCTTCGGGATCGATCCCCTCCTTAAAGTCCAACAGGTCATGATGCGGCAAACTGAACAGATTTTCCACCCAATCGCTAAGAAGAAATCCGAGCGCTGCCGCCGCCAACGCGGCGTCTCGATCCCGCGCCGGCATGCTCGATAGTGCTCGGAAGCTAACTGCTCCGCTTTGGGGCTCGTCGATATCCTCGCCTCGAAAGAACTCAGACGGAAAGCGGAGCAATTTCGCGATCGCGACCGCATTCTCGGGCGAAGGCTCGATTTCGCCGTTCTCCCATCGGATCGCGGTCTTCAAATCGCAACCGAGCGCGGCGGCAAAGCTTGTTTTGGTAAGCTTGCGGCGCCGGCGTGCCAAGCTGAGGCGTGTGGGATTGAACATTGTGATTCATCTGCGGCGGATTTCAACGTCAAATTCCGGCCCCGGATCGTCGGGCGGACTGTCGAAGTCCAACCGCTCCCAATCCCCGCGGCCGAGAAGAATTATCCGCTCATGGCATTCGGTGAAGAAGCCCGACTTGAAATCGACCAAAAGCGCAAGCTCAGCGCGAACCTCGTCTCCTTCCACGAAAACACAGAGATGCCAAGTAGGAAGGTCGCAAGCCGGCTCTTTGCTCTCCGAAGTGCGCCGCGGCCAATCGTATCCAGGCAACCATTGCTGGTTGATCGCCGCAGCCTGTTCCGATGCTGGTCCTTTTCGATTTCGGTTCTGCGGTATCCGCTCGCCTGAGAGCCCCGTCGCGTCGTCTGTGTTGATTACCGCAATCCGATAGCGATGGGCTCGATTGATCGTCGTGGAGAACCCACCAGATTCGTCCTTTTCAAATCCGGCCGGTCGATAGATTTCCCGTAGGCGTCGGACCCCCCACCGCCAAACCTCCCATCCCTTTGCGTTGGGTGGGTCGTTATCGGTACAGCCGCCGTGAGCTGCTACGCACGCCCGTATGACATCGATCAGCTCGTCTCGACTGAGACCCAATTCCTGGAGCCGCCGATCGACATCCCATTCTCCCGCCCGAACGATTGCCGGCACCTGGGCACCTTATGTCCGTTTTCTCTTTCACGATCGTGACTGAAAAATCGGACATGCGCAAGCTAAATAGCCGTAACGGATCATTTGCCCCAACGTTTCGCCGCAGGTTTCCTCGCGATTTCGGCCCTGCGCTCGGGCGACAGCTTGTCCCGTCTGGCAGCGCCGCCCCGACGCCCGAGCGATTGGGCAGCCTTGTCCTTGCCCGAATCGCCCATGTCCTCCTCGACCTCGCCGGTGGCGATCTTGGCGACGCGGATCGCGTTCGCTACGGCGTCGGCTGGTCGTTTCTGCCCTTGCGGTCCCTTCGGCAAGCTCGCTCCATCGTGCTTATCGTCAAGCATATGGGCGCGCGCGAGCCGCTCGCAACCGAGCGGGTCAGGATGCGGCGATTTCAAACTGACCCACTACCAAATTGCCGGTAGTGTCCTAATTTGAGGTCCCGGTCCACGCGTGCGGGTTCTCCGCATCGGGCTTCCCCGGATTTGCCTTTCTCCATGCCAGGAACCGATCGGCCCGTGCCCTGGCATCAACGGAATAAACTTTCTCCCGAGTACAAGGGTTCTCGCTTCTCGACCTATTTGGATGAGCAATTGTCCAAGCTCTTTGCGCAGCAGCTCGGCTCGGCTCTGATGGACCGAACTGAGCAATCTTGGTTTGGGTCGCCTTAATCCCGTCCGCAACCTTGTTAGCTTTGCTCCGCGCCATGGCCACCTCCTACGTCGACGTGTGCTCAACCAACTCGTCGAAGATGCGTCCGAGCCGCGCCATTTTGCGTAATATATATAGCTGCGCACGTTGCACAGCGCAGCGGTAAAGGCCGATTCTTGGATCGGGATGCATCGCGGGAGCGTGACGTGATGGGGCGGTCGGTGCGCCGGTTTGAGGATGCGCGGTTTCTGACCGGGCGCGGGCGCTATGTCGAAGACATCGTGATGCCGGGCGAGGCGCATGCCTATGTGCTGCGTTCGCCCTATGCCCATGCCGCGATCGAGCGGATCGACATCGCGGCGGCACGGCGCGCGCCCGGTGTGCTGATCGCCGCGACCGGGGCCGATCTCGCTGCCGACGGCTTGGGCCCGCTTCCTTGCGTCGCCCAGGTCGCGACCGTCGATCCGCTGATCGTGCCGCCACGTTTTGCGCTCGCCCGCGGGCGGGTGCGCCATGTCGGCGATCCGGTGGCGCTGGTCGTCGCCGAAAGCCGCGAGGCGGCGCGTGACGCGGCCGAGCGGATCGCGGTCGATTATCGGCCGCTCCCCGCCGTGGTCGATGCGCCGGCGGCTTTGCTGCCGGGGGCGCCCGCCATCTGGGAGGAGGCGCCCGGCAATCTCTGCTTCCGGTTCGAGCGCGGCGACCGCGAAGGGGTCGCTGCGGCGTTCGCCAAGGCCGCCCACATCGTCGAGATCGAGCTCGTCAACAACCGGGTCGTGCCGACGCCGATCGAGCCGCGTGCCGCGATCGGGCGCTGGGACCAGGCGGCCCGGTCTCTCGACCTCCTGCTGACCGGCCAGGGCGTCCATTCGATCCGCCAGCAGCTTGCCGGCTCGGTGTTCGACATGCCGCCCGAGCGCATCCGGCTCGCCGCCCCCGATGTCGGCGGCGGCTTTGGCATGAAGAATTTTCTCTACCCCGAATGGGTGCTGGTGCTGTGGGCGGCGCGGCGGCTCGGCCGACCGGTCAAATGGATCGCCGAGCGCGCCGAGGAATTCGCTGCCGCGACGCACGGCCGCGACAACCATACGCGGGCGCGCCTGGCGCTCGACGCGAGCGGCCGGTTTCTCGCCCTCGAAGTCGAGACCGTCGCCAATCTCGGCGCCTATCTGTCGTCGAATGGGCCGGGCAGCTCGACCAATTCGCCGGCAACCGCGATGGGCGGCGTCTACGCGATCCCGGCCGTGTTCATGGCGGTGCGCGGTGCCTTTACCAACACCGCACCGATCGACGCCTATCGCGGCGCCGGCAAGCCCGAAGCCAACTATCTGATCGAACGGCTGGTCGATCTCGCCGCGCGCCGCATCGGCCGCGACCCGATCGAATTGCGCCGGCGCAATATGATCGCGGCGTTCCCCTATCGCAGCGCATTGGGCATGACGATCGATGGCGGACGTTTCGCCGCCAATATCGACGATGCCGTGGCCCGGGCCGACCGCGCCGGCTTCGCCCAACGCCGCGCCGAGGCGGCGGCCAAAGGCCGGCTGCGCGGGCTCGGCATCGCCTGCTTTCTCGAAACCGCGCGCGGCGCGCCAAACGAGGGGGCGGAAATCCGCTTCGATGCCGATGGCACGGTGGCGCTGGTCCTCGGCACCCAATCGAACGGCCAGGGCCACGAAACGTCTTTTCCGCAAATCGCGGCGGCCCGGCTGGGGCTGCCGATCGAGATGTTTCGCCTGGTCCAGGCCGATACGGCAGCGGTCAAAGCCGGTGCCGGACATGGCGGGGCGCGCTCGATGCATCAGGGTGGTGCCGCATTGGTCAAAGCGGCCGAGGCGGTGATCGACAAGGGCCGCCGGATTGCCGCGCATCTCCTCCAGGCCGACCCCGCCGAGGTGGTTTTTGCCGGCGGCCGCTTTGCCGTGGCGGGGACCGAGCGCGGCATCGGCCTCCTCGCGCTCGCCGCGGCGGCAGCCGACCCCGGCAACCTGCCCGCCGGCATGGCGCCCGGGCTCGACAGCTATGTCTTTAATCTCTGCGACCTGGTCACCTTTCCGAACGGCTGCCACATCGCCGAAATCGAGATCGACCCGGAGACCGGCGGCACCACCCTCGAGCGCTATACCGCGGTCGATGATTACGGCCGCCTGATCAACCCATTGCTGACCAAAGGGCAGGTCCAGGGCGGGCTCGCCCAAGGGATCGGGCAGGCGCTTCTCGAAGAAGCGGTCTACGAGCCGGGCTCGGGCCAGCTGCTGACCGGGTCGTTGCTGGACTACGCATTGCCGCGCGCCGACGATCTTCCCGTCTTCGACATCACGCTCGCCGAATTGCCCACCGCCGCCAATCCGCTCGGCGTCAAAGGCTCGGGTCAGGCCGGCGCGATCGCCGCGCCGCAGACGGTCGTCAACGCCGTCCTCGACGCGCTCGCGCCGCTCGGCATCGAGCATCTCGACATGCCGCTCTCCTCCGAGCGGCTATGGCGCGCCATCCGCGCCGCCCGAACAGCACCCTGACAAATGAGCCGCGGCCTGGGGCAGCCCATGCGTCGAGAAAATGGCACGCTTCGACAGTCTCGGGTATTCTCTTAGGGGGCGCACGCCGGGAAACGCGGCATCGGATCGGCACATTCGGCGGAGGTAGACCGTGGCGGTCTTCATCAACAACTACCCAAATGGTATCCAGCTTACGAATACGTTGACCCAGAGGCCTGCCTTCATTGCCGCCACCGCGACCGTCGAGGGCGGTATCGGGGTGCACGGCCTGTCCCAAAAAGGGCAGGCCGACTACAATTTTTCCTGGAGCATCGACAATTTCGGCGTGATCAAGGCGAGTGGCACCTCGTCATCGGGCATCATCCTCGATGCCGGCGGGTTTATCACCAACAGCAGATATGTTTCCGGCGCGCGGTACGGCGCCCTGATCCGGCAGTCTGGGACTGTCACCAATTCAGGCACGGTGGTCGCCAGCGCCACCGGCGGCAACGGCGTCGATCTTGCCGGCGGCGGCTCGGTCACCAACAGCCGGGCCAGCGCGCTGATCGAAAGCTCCGGGAACGGGGTCTCGATCGCTGGTGCCGCCGCGACGGTGACCAACCAAGGCACGATCAAATCTACCGGCGTTGGATTGTATTACGGGGTGGTGCTGAGCGCGACCGGCAGCAACGTGCTCGCCAACGGTGCCACCGGATATATCGGCAGCCAGATCGGCGAAGGTGTGAAGATCACCGGCGGCGCGGCCACGGTGACCAATTCCGGCACGATCCAAGCGGTGCTGCTCAACTCGGGCGGCAGCGTCACCAACGGCGTGAGCGGGTCGGCGGCGGGCGGCATCGGTTTCATTTTCGCCGCCAACACGCCCGCCGTGGTGGACAATTTCGGCTCGCTCGGCGCGGTCGAGCTGCTCGACGGCGGCACCGTCGCCAATGCCCAGGCGGGCGCGCTGATCCGGGCAAGCGGCCTTTACACGGTGGCGATATACCAGACCGCGGGTCTGATCACCAATCTCGGCACGATCGACGGCAGCAGCGGCAGCAATTTCGGTGTCGATCTCGCCGCCGGCGGGACCGTGATCAATGGCGTGTCCGGCTCCTCGACAGCATTGATCCAGTGCGACAATTCATTCGAGCACAACGCTGTCGAGATCTCCGAAGCCCCGTTCCGTCGCGTCGCGGCACCCGGCCCGGGGACAGTCATCAACTACGGATCGATCATCGGCGGCAATGCGGTCGCGCTGGCGGCGGGCGGCAGCGTCACCAATGCGCAGAGCGCCGCGCAGATCATCGGCCAGCATTATGCCGGCGTGAACATCTCGGGCGGCGCCGGGACCGTGACCAATCTCGGCACGATCCGATCGTTCGGGCCGGGACCGGCGGCGGGCAATGGCATCGAGCTAAGCGCCGGCGGGACGATCGTCAACGGCAGCAGCGCCGACACCGCGGCGGGGATTTTCAGCCCGTTCTCCGGCATCCAGCTGACCGGCACGCTCGGCGCCACGATCACCAATTTCGGCTTTATCGACGGCTTCAACGATCCCGGCATCCGGCTGTTCGACAGCGCCGGAGACACCCTCGTCAATTCGGGCACCATCAGCGGCGCGCTGAGCGGGACCGCGGTTGCCTTCGGCTCGGGCAACGACCGGCTGATCGTCGATCCGGGAGCCAAATTCTTCGGGGTCGTGACCGGCGGCGGTGGCCATGACGAGGCCGATATCAGCCAGCCCGGCACGATCGACGGGGCCGAGTATCTCGGCTTTTCGATTTTCCGTCTCGGCAATGCCGGCGCGCAGACGCTGGTCGTGGCCGAGGCCAGCTTTACCGGGCTGGCGGGCAACACGATTTCTGTCGTAGCCGGCTCGGCCGCGGACCGGGTGGACGCCTCGGTCCTGTCGCCGACGCATCGGCTCTCCTATACCGGCGGGACCGGCAAAGACACGCTCACCGGCGGCTCGGGCAACGACACCTTTTCGTTTGCGGCGGCGTCGCTTGCTGCCGGCGACCGCGTGGCGGGCGGGGCCGGCAACGATGTGCTGGCGATCACCACCGCCGGCACCCCGGCGCTCGGCGGCGTCACCGGCATCGAGACCATCCGCTTGGCGGCCGGCGGCACCGATACGCTGACCCTCGCCGATGCGAACTTTGCCGGCACCGACGGCAGCACGATCGCGGTGATTGCCGGCAATGCCGGCAACAGGGTCAGTGCCGCACCGGTATCGGCGCCGAACCGGCTCGTCTTCACCGGCGGCAGCGGCACCGACAATGTGACCGGCGGCGCCGGCGCGGACGTCTTCCGCTTCACCGCCGCGGCGTTGGGCGCGGCCGACACGGTGACGGGCGGGCGCGGCGACGACCGGCTGGTGCTGACCAGCTCGGGCACGATCGACCTGACCGGCGTCACCGGCGTCGAGACCTACCAGCTGGCCAGCACCAGCATCAACACGCTGACCCTCGACAATGCCCGCTTTGCAGCGGTCAACGACCATACGCTGACGGTGCTCGGCGGCAATAAGGGCAACACTGTAAACGGAACGGCGCTCGCCGCCTTTGACCACCTCGTCGTTTATGGCGGGGCCGGCGCCGATCTGCTGTCGGGCGGCGCCGGCGGTGACACCTTTGCGTTCTCGGTATCGGCGTTGTCGAGCGCCGACCGGGTTGCCGGCAACGGCGGCAGCGACGAGCTCGACATGACCAGCTCCGGCACGGTGCGAGCCGCGCATGTAAACGGCGTCGAAACTTATGTATTGAGCGACGCCGGCCACAACAAGCTGACCCTCGCGAACGCCAATTTTACCGGTGTCGACGGCCGGCAGATCACGGTTATCGGCGGCGATCGCGGCAACACCATCGACGCTTCGGCGGCGGCGGCCGCCAACACGGTCGTCGTCTTCGCCGGGGCCGGCGCCGACACGGTCAAGGGTGGGGCGGGCAACGACCGGCTGCATGCCGGCGGCGACACGACGATGACCGGCGGCGGCGGCGCCGACCAGTTCGTCTTCACCGGTCCGGGCAGCAACACGGTGACCGATTTCCGGCCGGGCACGGACGAGCTCGTCTTCGGCAATGCCGGCTTTGACCTCGGCGCCGATAACGGCAAAGGCACGGCGACCCCGCAACATCTCGCCGCATCGGTCTTTCTCGCGGCCGGCAAAGCCACCGCAGCGGGCCAGCGCTTTCTTTACGACAAGGCGACCGGCACCCTCAGCTACGACCGGGACGGCAATGGCGGCGCGGCACCGGTGCCGATCGCGCAGCTGAGCCACGCGCCGGCGATCACCCCCGCCGACCTGTTCTTCATCGCCTGACCGCGTGGCTCGGCTGACTGATCGGCTGACTAATAAGTCTCGCTCGGCAAATTGAGGTGGGGGAAGGCGCTGTGGACATGCGGCGGCACCACCTGGCGGGCCGGCCGGATATAGGATTTGTCGAGCTCGTCCCAGCGGTTGACGCCCAACAGCGACAGGCAGATGCGGATCTCGTCTTCGAGGATCTCGAAGAGGCGCACCACACCGGCAGCACCCGCGGCGGCGAGCCCGTAGACATAGAGCCGGCCGCAGGCAACCGCGTCGGCGCCGAGGATCAGCGCCTTGACGACATCGGTGCCGCGATAGATGCCGCCATCGACAATGATCCGGGTGCCGCCGGCGACCGCATCGACGATCTCGGGCAGGACGTCGATCGAGCCGACGCCCTGGTCGAGCTGGCGTCCGCCATGGTTCGAGACATAGACGCAATCGACGCCGTGCCCGACCGCGATCTTCGCATCCTCGGCGGTGGCGATGCCTTTCAGGATCAGCGGGATGTCGAAATTTTTCTTGACCCGCTCGATGTCACGCCAGTTGAAGCGGGCCTGGTAGACGCGCGCGTCATCGACCCGCACCCGGCCGCGCTGGTGGCGCTTGGCAATGTCGCGCTCGCGCCGCGAATAGCTGTCGGTGTCGATCGTAAAGCAAAAGGCATTGTAGCCGTTGTCGATCGCGCGGCGGACATGGTCGTCGACCCAGTCCGCGTCGCCGCGCACATAAAGCTGAAAGACTTTGAAGCCGTCGCCGGCGGCTTTTGCGGTCTCGTCGAGACCCGGCTCGGAAACCGAGGAGAGGATCATGCCGTTGCCGAATTCGCGGGTCGCCGCGGCGACCGCAGCACCGCCCGCCGGGTCGAACACCTGCAGCGAGCCGACCGGCGCGCACAGCACCGGAATGCGCAGCTTCTTGCCGAACAAGGTCCGACTGCAATCGATGTTCGACACGTCGCGCAATACCCGCGGGCGAAAGCCGATCGAATCCAGCGCCAGCCGGTTGCGCGCCAAGGTGGTTTCGGTCTCCGACCCGCCGATCAGGTAGTCCCAATTGTTGCGGTCGAGGTTGATCCGCGCCTGCGTCACAAATTCGTGCAGGTTCTGAAAGCGGTCGCGAAGCGCTTCGGGCATGATTTCTCCACCTTGTTGGTTCGGCCGACGGCAGTGCTGGGGATAGAGGAGTGCGGACGCCCACCCTAGCCCAAGCCTCCGATGCCGACAATCGGTCGGGGGAGTCCGTGCTTTTTGCGCTTGGGTAATCTCGGCGGGTGTCGCTAGATTGGCCGCTCTCGTTTGCCACCCGCGACAATCCCCATAAGGAGACCGCCGATGCCCCGCATCCTGACCCCTGCCACCCATTCCGATGAGACCCTCCAGATCGCTTACGATCTGCTGCCGGCGGGCTGGGAATTGGCGACCGCGACGCACGGCCGCCCGGATTTCTGGGACTTGCTTAAGGACACCGAATACTATATCGGCGCCGGACAGTTTCCGCACAGCACGGATTTCTACCGGCGCGGCCCAAAGCTGCGTATCATCCAGACCTTGAGCGCCGGCTACAATACCTATGATCTCGACGCGGCGCGCTCCGCCGGGGTGCCGATCTGCAACAATGGCGGCGCCAATTCGACCGCGGTTGCCGAGCATGCGATGATGCTGATGCTGGCGGTCGCCCGCAAATTGATCTGGCAGCACGAAGGGGTGTCGTCCGGACGCTGGCGCGGCAACGATTTCAACGCGACCAAATTGTACGAGATCGAGGACAAGACGCTGGGGATCATCGGCCTCGGCAATATCGGCAAAAAGGTCGCGCGCCGCGCCAAGGCGTTCGACATGCAAATCAAATATTACGACATCAACCGGCTGACCACCGACCAGGAGGACGCGCTCGGTATCCGGTTTGCGCTGTTCCCTGAATTGCTGAAAACCTCGGACATCGTGACCCTGCATGTGCCGCTCGACCTCTCGACCCATAATTTGATCGGCGAGCGCGAACTCGGCTGGATGAAGCCGACCGCGATCCTGATCAATACCTGCCGCGGTCCGGTGGTCGACGAGAAAGCGCTCTACAACGCGTTGCGCGACGAAAAGATCCTGGGCGCCGGGCTCGATGTCATGGTCGAGGAGCCGCCAAAGCCCGACCATGAGCTGTTCACGCTGAAGAACATCACCTTCAGCCCGCACGGCGCCGGGCCGACCTGGGACAACCACTGGAAGCGCTGGCGCAACGCCTTCGACAATTTCGAGCGTGTCGCCCGCGGCCAAAAGCCGTTCTGGATCGTCCCCGAGCTGCGCGACTGAGCCATCGACGGATCGCGGCCTGGTTGTCGGACCCTTCACGGCCGGTCGGTGCGGGGAGACCGACCGGCTCCGCCGACGGCACCAGGCCAATTCGGCGAAAATGCGACGACCGGGTTTCGGCTTGCCCCGGCACCGGCTTATCGGTAATCCGCCGTAGTTCTCATCGAACACGGCCTCATCCTCGCTGCACTCGGCCTCGCGAGCGGCTTCGATGAACCGCTGCGCTTGCGCGGGCCGCTTGCCCCTTGGCCGTGTTAGGACCGATTTCTTGGCGCCGCTTTTACCAGGACTTCGCCGTCAAATGATGCTCTCGTGATACCTCGGCAGAAAGCGAATGAGGTCTCTATATGCTTCAAAATCACGCTGTTTGAAGCCCAATGCCCGTAGCGAGGCCTTCTGGTCAGAAGGTCGCGCCCGGGTGACAGCTATATCAAACAAGATCTTTTCACGTTCAGTAAGATTAAGCGGCTCTATCTTGTATGGCTTTCGTCTAAACAGAAAAGGCAAGTCAGCGCGCACTCTGGTACTTATAACGGCAGAGTGTGGCGCTGCACAGAAAACACCGCCCACCGTCACCATCTGCGTCGAGTCCCTGTAGAGCACCTGGAATAGTGGGCAGAAGACGCCATCAGCGCGCGGCGCAAACGCGTTTCTAAACGCAGCCGTTAGAATACGATAAATCGTTTCTGGGAGTACGGCGTTCTGCATGTCGGCGATCGTCAAGCCAACCGCGAACTCGCCTAAATATTCCTGTAAATAGTCTAGCCGCTTTTGCGGAACCTGGAGACCGCCGGGAAACTGGGCGCACACAGTTACGAATGCAAATCCGCCAACCTTCACCCTGGTGCCGAGCGCCGCAATATCTGCCGTGATATCCGGTCCAATGCTATCGTCGTAATCTAGCCAATAGATCGTAACCGTTTCGTCTTTGTCTCTTGTCAAGAAGCTGGAGATCGTTTCGTTCTTCACGGCAATGAAATCAAAGGGCCGGTTAAACAACGACCGCGGATGCATCTTCGGGTCGCGCTCTAGGCTGATCATGTTGTTAACTCCGAGGAACCGGTGCAACAAATGAAAATCGTAAAACGTTGTTCCTCCCATGCCGACGTATCTGAATTGAGAGAAAGGAATACCCATCCCATTCGCACATTTGAGGAAATCCAGCAATATCCGACGCTCAGCCTGTTTCGCGGGCCGAAGATTATAGAAAATGAAATTCGCTGTAGACGCCTTCATTTATTTTCACCTACTTGATTTTCAAGGAAATGACTGAATGTATATCTACCAACCTCTGATCCGCCCATTCCCGGTTTCCGAAGGTACGCCTCAATCTTCCGCACATCGGAGCGTTTGGCGTCGTACTGGATCTTCATCGTAGCGGGCGGCTGCGCTTTCGGAGGGCGGAACTCCCTGGCAGCGGATACAGCCGCTGTAAGGACGCTAATGCCGCGACCAGATACACTCTGCAGATCCGCCGGAGCTACATTGGTCCCTTCGTCCGTATAGCGGCCGTCGAGAAGGCCCGTAATAACTCGGCCGACCTTTACCATATGCCCTTTCGCTTCGTGCCAAACGGCGCTATCCTCATTGATTGAGGTTTTGGTCGTTGTCCAAGGCAGAGCCTCGGGATAGGGGGATACAAAAAACGCAGTCCCCAAGAACGGTCGGTGTTTTGGTTGGAATATTGGCAAGCCGCCTCCAGCCCACCCGGTCAAAGGGGTCTTATCTGCGAACAAAACCGTCCGACCATTGCAGAACACAAACCATCCTGCATTGCGGTCTCTAAAAACTTCTCCTGGCGTGTTGGCTATCCCGGCGGTGATGTTGCAAGATACAGCTTCGCGCTGAAATTTCTCACTCGCATAATTCTCTCCAATATCAAAAGGTTCTCTGGCAACCTCCTCGCCATTGAGAGTTATCGTGACAACGCGCCCGATAAAAAAAGAATATGTTCGCGAAATTCGATCGCGTAGCTGTGTCAAGAAAAGACCATCGCCCACTCGCCGTATAACGTCATCACGCAATTCAGAAATAACAATACGAGTGCCAAGGTCTTTCGTCGCTGGCGACCGGGGCGTTATGTCAAAGGCCCAACGCTCTTGCTCTAGAGCCTCCCATTGGTGGACATTCAAGCGCAGATCGAAACCACCCTCGTGATGATCGGAGATGATATCAATCCGATTTCCGCACTTGAACATCGCACGCTTCAGACCAATTCCATAGACGCTCAAACGATCAGATTTATGCGTTTCCCTATTATCATCTGAGCCAAACCGAAAAACGTAAGTCTGGGCAGTTGCCGCCGATATGCCAGAGGCATTATCCCGAACGATAATTCGCGATGTGTCGACTGTTAGATCGATTTTTACTTTTGGCTGCAATGTCTTTTTAGCAAGCAGGCGTTGATAGTCGTCCGCCGTCGTCAGTTGAGCAGCAAGCGGTTCGAGCGCCGCATTGATTGAATTATCGGTCAGGTCGAGGAGCGCATCGACGAGCGAGATATCTCTGGTTATCAGCGAGATAAATAACCGCTTCTCGGGTCTGGCGTCGGCCTGTATCGTCTCAGTCATATTCGACCCCATTTCTCGCGCGGTCGGCCCATTCGGAAGGAAATCTTGCCACGGACTGTGTCGGCTTGGGGGGTTGAACGGGAAGGTCGAGGCTACGGACCTTGAGATTGCCGGCGGCTAGCTCCCGCAAGCGATTCCGCGCGATCTCGATGTACTTCTCGTTGTGATCACAGCCCATAAACCGTCGCCGTTCAAGGGTCGCCGCGATGGCCGTCGAACCGGATCCCAGGTAAGGATCTACGACGAGAGCGCCGGGCCGAGTCAATGCTCGTATCAGCCGCTGCGCCAATGCAACCGGAAATTGACACGGGTGCTCGGTTTTCTCGGGGTGGCGAGCCTTGACATTGGGGACATCCCAAACGTCACCTGGGTTTTTCCCCAACGGGTTGCCGGACAGCTTGCCACGATTAGGGCCTTTGTAATGCCGCTTTCCCGGATATTTCTGTGGTACCCGCACCGCGTCGAGATTAAAGGAATAGTCATCACCCTTGCTAAACCAAAGAATGCTCTCGTGTCGGCCGCTGAAGCGGTGGCTGCAGTGTGCGCCGTGACCAAATGTCCAGACGATTCGATTGCGAAGGTAGAGGCAGTCAGATTTCGAAAATACAGTATAGACCAGGGCGTCGAGTGGAACAATGACGTTTTTATCTACATGATGCCCAATCTGCCAACATATGCCACCTCCCCATCTTATCACACGAACAACGTGTTTCAAGAGTTTTTCATGAGTTTCAATGAATTTCGAGATATCTCTGGAGGAATCATATTCTTTTCCCATAAAGTAAGGTGGAGATGATATAATGAGGTCGACGGAGTCTTCGGGAAGGTCTTTCAAAAACTGGAACGCGTCCTTAAGGAGTATTTCGCCCACTGCGCAGCTCCGTTTTGATGAGAGACGTAAGGGAGCTTCTATCGAAATTCGGAGCGCGGATCTACCCCCGATGTCAGGTGTTTCTGGCGCGGGGTGACCACGATCCTCACCTCCTTGTTTTAGTGAGGAGTTCGGTAGGTAGGCCGCTTTCCGACGATGCCCCGGAGTCCTCACCCAGCAGGGGTTTGAGCAGAAGATCGACGATCTTCGAATCAATCCGGTCCTTCGCTGGCGACGGCGCCGTCGCCAGATCATCGGCCAATTCAGGTGCCATTGTTACCCCACTCGCCAAGATTCGCGATCGAGATTGCAACTACGAGCCGAGAATGACAAGCGGTTACGAACGCCTTACGGCCCAAGCAAGGAGCAAGGGGTGATGAGGATGAGGCGGCCTTGAGGACGTGTTCTTCGCGGTTTGCGTCATGATGGAAGTGGGCGACCGCGGTGATCCGACAGTCGATCGGGGGCTGTCAGTCTTGGCCTGTCAAAGGTGTCACGCCGGGAACGGCGGCACGAGGTGCCGAGCAGCACGACCACGGTGACGGTGACCGGCCTGACCGCCAACGCCAATTTTATGGCCTGGGACGCCCTGCCCGGATGCCACGCCGGGCCGGCTCTGCGGCAAGCGCTCCGCGCAAGGGTGTCTTTCTCCCTCGGTCGTGGTCGGACCTCCTGGCTTGCAGTAGATTGGCACCGCCCGCTCGGAGGAATTGGACATGATAGCCGACAAAGCGCGCCTACCCGTCGACATCGACGCTGAGCCGCTGGTGCGGGCAGCCGCCGCCCTGCGGCCGGTGCTCCGCCGGTGGAAGGACGAGATCGAAACCGGGCAGCGCCTGCCGCCGGCACTGGTCGCGGAGCTGCGCGCGGCCGGCTGCTATCGGATGGTGATCCCGCGCTCGCTCGGCGGGCTGGAGGTCGATCCCTTGACCTATCTGCGCGTTGTCGAGCTGCTGGCCGAGGGCGCGGGCTCGGTCGGCTGGAACCTCGCCAACAACAGCATCGGCCAGCTCGTCACCCTCGGCTTGCCCGAGGAAGGTGTGCAGGAGATTCATGGCGGCGGCCCGGCAATCATGGCCGGCACCGCGGTGCAGGGCGGTGGGCGGGCGGTCCCGGTCGATGGCGGCTACCGCGTCACCGGGCGTTGGCCCTTTGGCACCGGCTGCCGCGAAAGCGCGTGGATGCTGGGCAGCTTTCAGGTGCTCGACGACGCCGACCGGCCGCGCTGCCGTCCGGACGGCACGCCGCTATATTGGCGCGGGATATTCGCGCGGTCCGAGGCGGAGGTCGTGCCGGGAAGCTGGGACGTCGCCGGGCTGCGCGGCACCGGCAGCTTCGACTGGACGGTCGAGGATGTGTTTCTGCCGGAGCGGCGGACGGTGCCGCACGCGCACGCCCCGCTCGACAATGAATGGCAGCGCTGGCCGGGCGTCACCTACGCCCTGCCGAGCCAATGCTGGGTCGGGCCGCACCACAGCGCCGTGATCACCGGTATCGCCCGCGCCGGCATCGATGCGCTGATCGCGCTCGCGCGCGAGAAGACGCCGCGCGGCCGCAACTCCGGACTGCTCTGCGAAAATCCCCAGGTGCAGGAGGCGGTCGGCCGCGCCGACGCGATCCTGAACGCCGGCCGCGCCTACCGCACCGCGATGATCACCGAATTGTGGAATACCGTCGCCTCGGGTGCCGAGACCACGCTCGAGCAGCGTGCCCGTTGCCGGCTCGCCTCGACTTATGCCGCCGACAGCGCGCGCCAGGCGATGGATCTCGTCTACCGGCATGGCGGCAGCACCTCGTTCCGGCACGACAGCCGCCTCGCGGAGTGCTGGCGCGACCTGCACGTCGTCGGCCAGACGGTGACGATCGCCCCCGAATGGTACCCGATCGGCGGCCGCGTCTATCTCGGAATGGATCCCGGGCCGAGGCTGCGCTGACCGACCCACCAATCGCGCGCTTCCGGCCCGGGCGCTCGAGTCAGCCGACCGTCGCCTGGAAGATCCGCATATAGTTGCCGCCGGCGATCTTGCCGGCTTCGTCGGCGGTAAAGCCGCCGCGCAGCATCGCCGCGACGAGTTGCACCCATTGCGAATAGTCTTGCAGGCTGCCGTGCGCGACCTGCTGATCGGTGCCGATGCTGACGTGGTCGACACCGACGACAGCGACCATCTCCTTTACCCCTTCGACGTATTTGTCGAGGCTCGGAAAGAAATGCCAGATGCCGACCGAGCCGCCGATATCGGCGATGGCGAGAGCGTGGTCGCGGCTGATCTGCCGCCCGCGCAGCCGGGTCGGGCCCATCGCCGGTAAATCGATAAGTGCGGTGTGCGACAGCAAGAGCGGCTTGGTCGCGACCTTGACCGCTTCTTTGACCGTGTCCTCGCTGGCATGCGCGACGTCGCAAACCAATCCCAGGCGGTGACAGGCCCGGATCGCCTCGGCGCCGAACGGGGTCAGCCCGTGATGCGTCACCGCACCCGTCTGAAAATCGCCGATGTCGTTTGGCGTGTAGTGCACGAGCTGCGCGTGCCTGACGCCGCGCCGATGCGCCTCTTCGAGCCGTTCGAGCTTCATCTCGAGAAAATCGAGCCCCTCGATGTCCATGACGATTGCCGGCTGCCCGGCGGCATGCGCCGCTTGGAGGTCGGCCGCGGTGAGCGCTCGGTGCAGCCCATGCCCGGCGACCATCTCGTCGATCCAGGCGAGGCGCTCCAGGTGGTGCTGGTACAGCTCGCCCGGCTTTGGCGGGCGCAGCGCAGCAAGGGCGCCCGAGGCATCCCGGCCGAGCACCGGACCGTCCGGAACGTCGGCGAGGCATGCGACCGCGAGCGATCCCCGTCGCATGCCGTTTGCAAGATCGTCGCCGGGCGGCGCTTTCGACGTGATCCCGGTCGTCCCGCCATGGGTATGGACATCGACGGAAATGGATTTGCGCAATACGTCGAGCGCGGCTGAGGCATTTTCGGCCGTCTCGGCGGCGGCGGTCGAGCCCGTCGGCGCCGCACCGCCGGCGAGCAGCGCTGCGACCGATGTCAGCATCGTGCCCCACAGCCAGTTCCGGCGCGTCGGCGCGTGACTGCAGCAATCCATGTCGCGGTCCTTCGGGTGCGCGGCTTCGAAATAAGGATACAGCATCGCCGGCTGGATGCATCTGGGGATGGACCCGACGCGGCGCCTGCGCTAACCATTAGGCCTCCAGCCACCTCCGGCCGCTTTCCGGGCGGCCTGCCGCAAACCAAAAGGGGAAGACGATGGCTTACGAAGGGATGATTGCCGAGACGATGTCGATCCGAGGCGACAAGAACGAGCCGATCTCGGCCTATGTGGCGCGCCCGTTGGGGTCGGGGCCGTTCCCCGGCATGGTGCTCTTACATCACGCGCCCGGCTGGGACGAATGGTACCGCGAGGCGACCCGCAAATTCGCGCATCACGGCTATGTCGCGATCAGCCCCAACCTTTATCACCGCGCCGGCGAAGGCAAGGCCGACGACGTCGCCGCCAAGGTGCGCGCCGAGGGTGGCGTTCCCGACGCCCAGGTCATCGGCGACACCGAAGGCTCGGTCGCATGGTTGCGCGCCCAGCCCTGGCTCAACGGCAAGGTCGGGGTGTTCGGCACCTGCTCGGGCGGCCGGCAGACCTTTCTCGTTGCCTGCCACAGCAAGAGCATCAACGCCGCCTGCGAGCTGTGGGGCGGCCGCGTGGTGATGAGCCAGGAGGAGCTCAACCCGAAACAGCCGAAGGCGCCGATCGAATTTACCAAGGACCTGTCCTGCCCGCTGCTCGGCCTCTTTGGCAACGAGGATCGGGCGCCGACCCCGGAGCAGGTCAACCAGCACGAGGCCGAATTGAAAAAACACGGCAAGACCTACGAGTTCCATCGCTATGACGGCGCCGGGCACGGCTTTTTCTATTACGACCGGCCGGCCTACCGCATCGAGCAGGCGGTTGACGGCTGGAAAAAGGTGTTCGCGTTCCTAGAGAAGCACCTGGCCAAATAGTCCCGCCAAGGCAACCCCAAGATGTGCACCTCGATCGTCGAGATCGTCGGCGCTTCGGGTGCCGGCAAGGGTGGTGACGGGTGGTTCGAGCTGACCCACTCGGTCGTTTCCTACGACCACCCGCACCACGCCTTGCTGGAAGAGGCGATCACGATCGACTTCGTCAACGCGGCATTGCCGCCGGGGACGCGCGTCGCGGTCGAGCTGACGCTCGCAGCGGCAAAGGAATTGAGCGCCGCGCTGGCGCGCGCGATCGCCGCAGCCGAGATCGAGGAAAGCCACCGGATGCGGCCGTCCCGCTGACCTGCGCTGCTCGCTAAACCAAGTCGCGATCCGCTGAGGTGGAACCGCATTCAGCGGAAACCGCTATGGGACGGGCGAGAGACCGTCTCGCTTTCCCGGCGAAGGCCGGGACCCAGCTCTCCACCGGCCCGCGCTGATTTTGTGATCGTAGCGGATCAGCCGATCGACAAGGGAGAGGCGGAGGCCGAGACCGGACTGGGTCCCGGCCTTCGCCGGGAAAGTGCAGTTGGGAGCGGGCAAAGCGCATCAGCCTTCGAGGGATTCGTGTCTGGGCTAGCCGAAATCGCGGCAGAGTCCTTGTGCGGAGACTGCTATTCAGGACGGAGCTGCGGCGGCCCAAGCGTCGCGATCCGTAGCCGGTGAAAGCGTGGAGGAAGGCTGCGATGAAACCGGCGGAAACGGGCGGCTCTGCCGGGGCCTCGGCGATGCCGCAATTGCCGGGCGGTTGGGACCGCGCTGCCGATATCGTGGTGGTCGGCGCGGGGGCGACCGGGCTCCCCGCCGCGATTGGCGCGCGCGAGGCCGGCGCTTCGGTGATCCTGGTCGAGGCCGAGGCGGATATCGGCGGCCACGCCATCATCAGCGGCGGCAATGTCCCGCTCGGCGGCGGCACCAGCGTGCAGCGGCGGCACGGCATCGAGGATTCTGCCGACCTGCTGTTCCGCGACCTGACCGACTGGTCGGTGGTCGGGCCCAACGGCTTTCCCGATTACCGTTACAACGATCGCGAGATCGTCCGCGCGTTTGCCGACCACAGCGCCGCCACCTTCGAATGGCTGGTCGCGCACGGCGTCGTTTTTGTCGACAAGGCGCCCGATGCCATCGGCGGCAACTCGGTCGGCAATTCGGTGCCGCGCGAGATGCATTGCGCGGTTGGCCGCTGGCCGATGGCCTATAACGGCGAGCCCGCCGACCCGAGCGCCCAAGAGACCCGCTCCTCCGGCAGCGGGCTGATGCGGTCGCTCGAAGCGGCGGCGGAAAAATGCGGCGTCGAGATCCTGCTCGAGCACCGGATGACCCGGATCTGGCGGCAAAGCCCGAATGACGGCCCGGTGCTCGGCATCGCCGTCGACCATGCCGGTGCCGAATTGAATATCCGCGCCCGCAAGGCCGTTATCGTCGGCACCGGCGGCTCGACCGGCAACGTCAACTTCCGGCGCATGTTCGACCCGCGTCTGACCGAGGAATATTGCGGGCTCGCCGGCATGCCCTGGTCCGACCAGGATGCCAGCGGCGAGCTTGCGGCGATGGCGGTCGGCGCATCGCTGTGGGGGTTTTACAACCAGATCGGCGAGTTCGGCTCGAACCTGACCAAGCCGGGCTCGATCGGCTGCCAATACAATTACCGGCACCTCCAGTGGTGGCCGGGCAGTCCGGTATTCGATCGCGCCCGCGCCACCGGCCTCAGAGTGGCGGATTGGCAAAACCTGATCCTTGTCAACATGCTTGGCCGGCGCTTCTATGACGAGACCGCCGGGCAATACATTGCCAACAACTACAATTCGATCGAGCCTTATGCGCAGGGCAGCTGGCGCAATGTGGAAAACAGCAAATACAGCCCGAACAATTTTTTGAACGCGGCACTCGCCGGGATCGACGACGGCCACAATGGCGGCGGTCCGATCTGGGCCATCTTCGACAGCGATGCGGTCGCCCGCGAAGGCTGGCAGCCGAGCCCGCCCTATGTCGATATCGCCGCCGGCTTCTTTTTCGCCGCCAACCGGCTGGCCGATCTCGCCGAGAAGATCGTCATGAAACACCAGCGCGTGCCGATGCCGGCCAGCAGCCTCGAAGCAACCGTGGCGCGCTACAACTCTTTTGTCGATGGCGGGGTCGACGCGGATTTCGCCAAGCCCGGGCCGCTCTACAAGATCGCCCGCCCGCCCTTCTATGCCGCCTGGGCCACACCGGTCGTGCACGACACCCGCGCCGGGCTGCGGATCAATGCCAAATGCCAGGTGCTCGACTTGAACGGCGAGGCGATCCCCGGCTTGTATTGCGGCGGCGAATCAGCCGGCGGCTTCAGCCAGCACGGCCTCGCCCGCGCGACCTGCCAGGGCTATATCGCCGGCAATGCCGCCACCGCGGCGCCACTGCTCTCAGCTGCTCGATGACGGAGGACACAATGACCTTGCGCGTGCCGATGGTGCCGCCGGAACGGGCCCGCGAACTGGGCGAAGCCATGGGGATGCCGGCGCAGCGCACCGAGAGCGCTGCGTTCCGCGTCGCCGCCAACAATCCGGGGGTCGCCAGGGTTCTGTTCGGCCAATTGATGCAGCTGTTGGAGCACAACAAGCTCGACACCAGGCTGCGCGAGCTGATGATCATGCGGATCGGCTGGGTCACCGGCTCGGCCTATGAGTGGACCAATCATTGGCGGGTGGCAACCGCGGCGGGGCTGCCGCCCGAGGACATCCTGGCGGTGCGCGACTGGCGCAATTCGCCGCGGCTGACCCCGGCCGACCGCGCGATCCTCGCCGCCACCGACGAATGCCTCGCCGGCAAATCGGTCTCGGACGGTGTTTGGGCCGAGGTTGCAAAGCATGTCCCCGACCCGGCCCAGCAGGTCGAATTTATCGTTGCGATGGGCAATTGGATGATGTTCTCGCTGCTGTTTCGCAACCTGCGCATCGCGCTGGCCGATGGCGTCGCGGTTTGGCCGCCCGACGGCCAGGCATCGCCGGCGGCGCAGGGATGGGGCTAGGCCAGAGGGACCTACTCGACCTCTTCCCATTCGGCGGGGGCGCCGACCGCCCAGGCCGCCAGAAAAATCCGGCCGTCCCGGAGCTCGACGGCGATGCGCCCCGCCGCACCCTCGTCCGGCGCCTGGGCCTTGCCGCTTTCGAGGTCGATCGTCCAGCCGTGCAAAGGGCAGGTCACGACACAGCCGTGGATGAACCCTTCCGACAGCGGCGCGCCGCGATGCGGGCAGTGGTTGATCAGCGCAAAGACGCCGTCCTCGGCGGTGCGAAACACCGCGACCGGATGCGGCTTGCCCGACCGTTTGACCCGCCGCGCGCCCTCGCGCGGAATGTCCTCGATCCCGCCGACCTCGACCCAGCGCTCACCCGACATCGTTCACCACCCCTCCGCCCGTCGCGAGACAACATGCAGCCACCCACCGTGGACCCTTTGGCGCCTCATCATAACCCAGGCGCCGACGATGTCGGGTCACGGCGGCAGCAGATCAGCAATGTGCAAAGCGTTTAATCGGCGCCGGATGCCGCTCGCGGGGCGGCTCGCTCCACCGCGCCCGGCAGGGCCGCCCGATAGGATTCGCGCAACCCCAGGATCACGGCGATCGAGACGACTGCTGCAACCATCAGCAGGACCGCCGGCGAAAGGTCGTCGTGCGTCCGCTTGATCGTATAGACCGCGAGCATCGGCGTGGCGCCGCCGAGCACACCCACCCCGGCATTGTAGCCGATCGAGAACACGCTGCAGCGCAGCCGCGCCGGCACGAGCTCGACCAGCGTTGCCGTGCACGGACCCCAATAGCAGGCGTTCAGCACGGCCAGGCCCAATTGCCCGATCAGGGCGACCCAGATGTTCGCGTGGTGCAGCAGCCAAAAGATCGGCCAGGCGAACAACAGCATCCCGATTGTGGCGGCGAGCAGCAGCGGCTTTCGTCCGATGCGGTCCGACAAGCTGCCCATCGGTATCATCAGCGCCAGCAGCACCACGATGGCGAGCGTGTTGGCGTCGAGCGCTTTCGAGGGCTCGATCAGGTCGATTCGCCTGAGATATGTCGTGAAGTAGACAAAGCACATATAGAAGGCGATGGCGCCGGCGGCGTTCATCGCAATGATCCGCAAAATCATCCGCCACTCGGTTGTGAGGGCCTCGCGCACCGGTGCGGCGACCGGCGGCAAGCCACCCGGGGCCAACCGGTCGTCGGCCAGGTGGCGGCGCAGGACAAACCCGATGCCGCCGACGGCGAGGCCGGCGATAAAGGCCAAACGCCATCCCCAGGCGTGGACCGCGCCGGGTTCGAGAACGGTGGTTAGGATCGCGCCGACCGCCGACCCGATCAGAATGCCGGTACAGCTGCCGAACGGGGCAAAGCTGCCGAGGAGGCCACGGCGCCATGCCGGCGCATGCTCGACCAGAAAGATCGAGGAGGTCGTGTATTCGCCGCCGACCGAGGTCCCCTGGACCAGGCGCAGCAGCACCAGCAGCAGCGGTGCGGCAACGCCGATTTCCCGATAGGTCGGCAGCAACCCGATCAGGAAGGTCGGCACCGCCATGACCAGGACCGAGACGGTCAATGCCCGCTTGCGCCCGAGCTTGTCGCCGATATGGCCAAAGATCAGGCCGCCCAGCGGGCGCATCAAAAACCCGGCGGCAAACACGCCAAACGCCGCCAGCAGCGAGGATGTCGGGTCTTTCGCCGGGAAAAACTGGCTCCCGATCACCGCCGCGAAATATCCGTAGACGCTGAAATCGTACCATTCCATGACATTGCCGGCGACCCCGGCGAGGATGGTGCGTCGCTGCGCGTGCCAGCCCGTCTGGTCTGCGACCCGATCCAATGACATGCTTTCCCCCATTACTGCAAAATGGCTCGCCGTCGCGAGCTGGCCATGCCGTCGTGCCGCTTAGCACCATATAACCGAATATAACCGCTTCTGGCGGCCGCTGACCTCTTCCGCCATGCGCGTGCTGGCGCAGCGTCGCCCGGGCTCGAGGAAGGCGGAACCCTGCGTTTGCTGCCCACGAAATAACGTTAAGGACTTACACATGTCGCTCCGCATGATCAGGGATGTCTTGGCGTACAGGGACATTGACACGCACTGCCCTCTATGCGGGAGGGTGCTTTCTCATACCGAATCGAGTGAAGAGCATATCTTCCCAAAATGGCTTCAGCATCACCACGACCTCTGGATACGGCGCCTCACCGTACCCAATTTTATCGGCAAACCCTATAAAAGCGTGAAAATACGAATTTGCGAACCATGCAACAATGCTCGATTCGGTAAAAAGGAAACGTCCATCTCGCGAAGCATTCGGTCGCCTGACCCGTACGCAGCCTTGGCAGCCGTTCCTGATGAGGATCTCGCAATTTGGATCGGAAAGATCTCTGGCTCCTTTGCCGTAAAAGTAATTCAGTCGAAGATTTCAGAACCCGCCATAAGCTGCAAACGGATCGCATTATCCCCGAGGAGATGATGCCCGGTACCCTTTACCTAGGCATGATCCAACGAGCGTTTTCTAAAAGGAAACTAATGTTGTCGTGCTATGCCAACGATCCACCGTATTCGCTACTCTATGGAGCTCCATACTCGTTATATCGTTTTCGGATCGACACACGCGATCCTCGATTTGAAGTTTTCGATTATGTGGACAACGTTGCAGTGTTGGGAACCTCAATTCGCAGCAATAACATCGGTCTTGTATGTGTATTTGACGGTGGGCTGCATCGAGCGTTTCGTTCTCACCATTTCGACTTTCTAAGCGGCGAGTTGTTGCACCCGATGCAATTCAACGAGGTAATAGCACAAATCTTTTTTGATCAGACGGTGCTGGATCAACGCGCGTGTCAGGTGACGTATTTCTGGAACGCGCGATTGAACGCTGTCATCGCCATGACCGGCACCTCGCGTTTCTATAATCCTTACCTCGAGGCAAATAGCGACCGAAAGCGGTATGCCGCGATGGTAGCACAGTACACGTTCTCAGATCCGGCCACGATAATGTCTGAAGGCGGAAAGTTGTTCACTCTACTCAAAGATCACAGTGAAGCCTTTCTTCGCTTCGCTGTGACTGAAGAGGAAATTGAAGTAGCACGAAGTGATCCAAACCAAGTAGTGCGAGGTCCCCTTAGTGCCGCATGGCGGCAAAAGCCACCCATTTAGTGGCGTTACCACGAAGGAGTGCGACCGAACCGATAGCTGATCATGAACCTGGCTAACGATGTGCTTGTCGCGCCCGGGGCCGAAATGGGTTGGGCGCAACCGGTCAAACGTGCAAACACTCGTCAGCACCAGGCGAGCGGAATTGATTGGCGGCCGATGTCGCAGCAGCCCTGGCGTGATGAAAGAAGTGCGAAGGCGTTGCGGAGGCGGGCCGGAAGGCGCACGCTCCGCCGCAGGAACTGTGTGCGGTTGGAGGAATGTGATGAGCGACGTGACCCGGGACTTCAACTTTTTGCAAGGCGTCAAGGTCGTCGATTTCACCCAGTTCGAGGCGGGCACCACCTCGACCGAGGTCTTGGCCTGGTTTGGCGCCGAGGTCGTCAAGATCGAAAACCCCGGCCGCGGCGATCCCGGCCGCCGGCTGCGCCCCGGCAAGCCCGATGACGACCCGTGGTATTTCCACCAGTTCAACGTCAACAAGAAGTCGTTGACGATCAACTTGAAATCGGAGCGCGGGCTAGAGATCGTCAAGGACATGCTGAAGCAAGCCGACGTCACGGTCGAGAACATGGCGCCGGGCACAATCGAACGCCTGGGCCTCGACTACGAGTCGGTAAAGAAAATCAACCCGCGCATCATCTATTGCCAGATCAAAGGCTTTGGCAATGGCAGCCCGCATGAGAAGGGGCTCGCCTTCGACATGATCGCGCAGGCCGCAGGCGGCCCGATCAGCGTCACCGGCGAGCCCGACCGGCCGCCGGTCAAGCCCGGCCTCTCCTTTGGCGACACCGGGACCGGCATGCTGATGGCGGCGACCATCCTCGGCGCCCTGCACGAGCGCAACCGCACCGGCCACGGCAGGCGGCTGCAGCTGGCGATGCAGGACGCGATGATCCATTACATGCGCACCTGCTTTGCCACGATGGCGCGGACCGGCAAGCCGGCACCCCGCCGCGGCGCCAAATCGGGTGGCGGCAACAATGCGCCCTCCGGCCTCTACCCGGCCAAGGGCGGCGGCGCCAACGACTATGTCTATCTGACCACGAGCCGGGCCAATCCCGAGCACTGGTCGCGGCTGATGAAGCTGATCGGGCGCGAGGAGCTGATCGAGGATCCGCGTTTCGCCACCGGCGATTTGCGCGTCAAGCACGAAAAAGAGCTGGATGCGATCATCGGCGACTGGACTCGCCAGCACGACAAGCGCGAGGCAATGGAGAAATTGATTGCCGTCGGCGTGCCGTCGGGCGCGGTGTTCGACACGATGGAATTGCTGAACGAGCCGAGCTTGGACAAGCGCGGCATCTTCCAGACCGTGCAGCACCACAATGGCGACTACAAGATGGCGACCTGGCCGGTGCGGATCGACGGCAAGACCGTGCGGCTCAAGGGCTCGCCAAAGCTCGGCGGCGACAGTGTCGAGGTGCTGCAGCGCTGGCTCGGCATCGATGCCGGCGAGGTCGAAGGCTTGCGGCAGAAAGGCGTGCTGTAATAAACGCCTGTTAGCCCCCCGTTAGCCGACGAAACTGCTGCGGGGGGCGACTGCCGGGCGCGCGCCCCTCCGCGCCACGGTTCAACGATAGGGATAGCCGGACTGATAGGGATAGCCGGACGGATAGGATGGGGCCGGCGGGTACATCTGGTTGAGCTCCTGTCGGTTCAGATCCGAGGTGGTGGGGCGCGGTGCGCCGTAACCCGCCGGCGGCGCATAGCCGGGCTGAGGCGCGTTATAGGCCGGCGCCGGCTGACGCGCCTGCATGCATTGCGAGTAGAGCGCATAGTATTGCTGCTGAGCGTAAGCGGCCGTGTTCTGGGCGTTGGCGGCGCCGATGCCGGTCCCGGCGATAGCTCCCGATGCTGCGCCGATCCCGGCGCCGCGGCCGCCGCCGATGGCGCCGCCGAGCGCGGCCCCCAAACCCGCACCCAAGAGCGCGCTGCCGACGGCTTGCGAACCGGCTTGCGCGCGCAGCGCGGCGGTCTGCTGGTCGGCATATTGCCGGCACGCCTGGTCATCGTAATAGGTCTGGCCGGCCGCACCGGCGCTCGCCGTCGCGGCAGCCAAAAACGCGGCGATCAGGCGGGCTCGCGGCAATACCATCGGAAGGCTCCTCGCAGCATCAAAGGCGAAACGATATCGGGCATGGGCTGGCAGCTTTCCCTACTCTTTGATTTGGATCAAGCTCGAACCGCCGGCGCCGGTCGCCGAACCTGATCCGCCGGCAGGCGATGGCGATCGATCGGCTTCTCAGCCGGTTTTGCAGTCACGGGTGAAACAGCAATGCGCCTTCGCCTTTACGAAAACTACCGTTTTGTCCTCTACGCGCCGTTTTATGCGGCGCACGCGATCGGCGCCTATGAAGCCGAGGGTCTCGACGTCACGTTGGCGCCGTCTCCGGGCACCGGGCGCGCCGAGCAAGCGCTGATCGACGATGCGGTCGAGGTGATCTGGGCCGGGCCGATGCGCATCATGAAACACCATGACGAGCATCCCAATTCGCCGCTCGTCTGTTTTGCCGAGATTGTCTGTCGCGATCCTTTCTCGATCGTCGGGCGTTGCCCAAAGCCCGATTTCCGGCTTTCCGACCTCGGCACCATGCGCTTTGCCACAGTCAGCGAAGTGCCGACGCCGTGGCTCTGCCTGCAGCATGACCTGCGCCAAGCCGGGCTCGATCCTGAACGGCTCGACCGGATTGCCGACCGCAGCATGGCTGACAATCTCGCCGCGCTGCGCAGTGGCCGGATCGACGCCGCGCAGCTCTTCGAGCCGGTCGTGGAGCAGGCATTGGCCGCGGGCGCGGGTCATCTGTGGCACGCCGCCAGCACACGCGGCCGCACCACCTATACGACGTTTGTGACGACCAAGGACCGGCTGGCGCGCGACCGCGAAAAGCTGCGCCGGATGGTGCGGGCGATCGGCAAGACCTTGCAGTGGATATACGCGTCAACGGCAGACGAGGTCGCCGCGGCGGTCGCATCGTATTTTCCGGCACTGGACCGCGCAGTGCTGGCGCGCGCGCTCGACCGATATCGCGCGCAGCAGGTCTGGGGGCGCGATGCCGTGCTGCCCGAAGACGGATTTGACCGGCTCGGCCGCAGCCTCGTTTCGGGTGGTTTTATCCGCACCCCGCCCGATTTCGGTGCTTGCGTCGACAACCGTCTTGCACTGGAAGCGGCGGCCGAATAGCGCAAAACATCTGCGTGGGCTCGCCGATTATTGCCGGACACACGCGCCCGCTGGGCCAAGGCAGGCTCGGACCCTGGCAAATTGCAATATTTTGGCGGCATCGGCCTTTTTTCGAGAACGCAATACGCCATCTACCAAAAGATGTCGCCGCAGGCGGCACGGGGGAAGGCTAGGGAGACGGGTGAGATGGCGACAGTGGATGAGATCGCTCTGGAAAAGCAGCGCCTTGCCGAGCGGTTGGAGCGGCTCGATGCGGACCGGGCGAGGCTTGCCGAGCAGCTGAGCGAGCTGGAGATCGCCGAACGTGTGCTGACACGGTTTGGCCAGCCGGCGCCGGTCGGCCGGCGCGGCCGTGGGCGCCCGGCGCGCGTCGCGACGGCGACCGCAACCGGGCGCAAAGGGAGTGCCGCACGGACCGCAGCCGGGCTCTCGTTGAGCGACGCCGCATTGCGGGCGGTGCAAGCCAATCCGGCGGGGATCACCGCGGGCGAAGTGTTGGCCTATCTCTCGCGCGAGCTCGGAATGGCAGTCAGGCCAAACCATCTCGGCATTGCATTGCAGCGCCACCGCCGCGCCGGCCGTCTGGAAAACCGGGACCAGCGCTGGCATCTGCCGCATTCGGCACGGCACGGTGAATCCGCTTCGGCGATGAGCGGCTGAATTCCGCCACCCCGGCCCCGCCGCATCGTGGCGCGCCGGCGGCCCGCCACCGATCGGCCGAGCGGTGCTGATGCCAGCGGCGCTAATGGTGGTAGGCTTTTGTGTATGCCTCCTGGTCCTCCTGGCGCTGCATGCAGATTTGATAGCATGGGGAACCGTCGCCCGGGTTTTCGGCAAGACAAAGCTGGCATTTCTGCCCGGCAATCTCCGACTGCCCGGCCGCGGTGCTGGGGTCGGGGGCGCTGCACCCCGCGGCCAACGCGCCGAGCGATATCGCCGCCACGATCCGCATGTCGCGGGAGAAAAGCCGCAGACGGTTGCGATGGGCCATAGCAAATCTCCTTATTGGATTGCCGGGTAGGATGCTGCCACAGTGCGCGCCCGGCTCCAAGGGTCCGCAGGGCGCAGCGCTCGTCACGAATTTCTGCTGGCGACGAAGCGTTTGCTGCGGGTCCCCTGCGGATGCCGCAAACTGCGCCTGCCGGAGCAGGCAGCGCGCGCTTGCGGTCGCTCCGGGCGGTGGAGAAATGCATGACCGAAGACACTACAGAAGACACTACGGTTGAGACCGGGCAAAACATCGACGGGTCGGTCCCCGACAATGGTCGATCGCCAGCGGTGAGGCGCGAACGCACGGTCACGGCGGGTGCGCTGGCCTCGGGCGCGCTGGCGCTCGGCGCAGCCGGCGGTGGGCGCGCTGGCGCTCGGCGCTATCGCAGTGGGCGCCATCGCCATCGGCAAGCTCGCGGTCGGCGAGCTCAGCTTGGGCCGGGCAAAGCTGCGCCGCGCGCGCGTGAGCGAGCTGCGGATCGCGAAGCTGACCGTCGGGGAGCTTCGGGTGGAACGGATGCCGGCGCCGGAAGCCGGCAGCGAGTAAGCTGAAAGCCCGGGGATCCCGCGCTCCCGCATCCGGATGACAGATCGCCCGCTGCCGGATTATCTTTCGGGGCGAGCGCGGAGCGAGGAGGACGAGTTGAGCGACACGGCCGTCACAGTGGCCCTCGGCGAGGATTACCCCGAGCTGCGCGAGGCGGTGCGGCGCATCTGCGAGCGCTACCCCGGCGAATATTGGCGCAAGCTCGAAGCCGAGCAGGCCTACCCGACCGAATTTATCGAGGAATTGACCAAGGGCGGGTTTCTCGCCTCGCTGATCCCCGAGGAATATGGCGGCTCGGGGCTGCCGTTGCGCGCCGCCGCGGCGATCCTCGAAGAGATCAATGGCTCGGGCTGCACCGCGAGCCAGGGGCACGCCCAGATGTACATCATGGGCACGCTCTTGCGGCACGGCAGCGACGGGCAGAAGCGGAAATACCTGCCCAAGATCGCGTCGGGCGAATTGCGCCTGCAGGCGTTTGGCGTCACCGAGCCGACGACCGGCTCCGACACGACCAAGCTCAAGACCCGCGCGGTGCGCGAGGGCAACCATTATGTCGTCAACGGGCAAAAGGTCTTTACCTCGCGCGCCAAGCATTCCGATTTGATGCTGCTGCTGGCGCGCACGACGCCGGTCGATCAGGTCAAGCGGCGAACCGACGGGCTGTCGGTGTTTCTGATCGATCTGAGGGAGAGTCTGGGCCATGGGATCGAGATCCGGCCGATCGAGGCGATGATCAACCACAACACGACCGAAGTGTTCTTCGACAATCTCGAAATCCCGCCGGAATGCCTGATCGGCGAGGAGGGCCACGGTTTTCGCTATATCCTCGACGGTATGAACGCCGAGCGCATCCTGGTCGCGCAGGAATGCATCGGCGACGGCCGGTGGCTGTTGCGAAAGGGCGTCGAATACGCCAAGGAGCGGGTCGTGTTCGACCGGCCGATCGGCCAGAACCAGGGGGTGCAGTTCCCGCTCGCCCGCGCCTATGCCGAATTGGAGGCGGCCGACATGATCTGCCGGCGCGCGGCGGCGCTCTTCGATGCCGGCGAGGAATGCGGCGCCGACGCCAACATGGCAAAGCTGTTGGCGTCCGAGGCGACCTGGCACGCCGCCGACGCGACCTTCCAGACCTTTGGCGGCTTCGCCTTCGCCAGGGAATACGACATCGAGCGCAAATGGCGCGAGGTGCGGCTCTACCAGACCGCCCCGATCTCGACCAACATGGTGCTCGCCTATCTCGGCCAGCACGTCCTCGGCATGCCGCGCTCGTATTGAGGCGGTGGTCACCGGCGCACAGCGGGCCGATCTGCCGATGACCCTGCGGCGTTCACTGGGAGCCGTTTATCAGCTTATCCGTCGCGGAAGAGGTCGCGGGCTCAAGTCCCGTCGCTCGCGCCATTTTGCTCTGTGGCGTCATTGCTCATTCGATGACTTCGTCGGCGCCGGCGAGGAGCATTGGCGGCATGGTGAGGCCGAGCGCGCGTGCGGTTTTTAGGTTGACGATGAGCTCGAACCGCGTGGGTAGCTCGACCGGAAGGTCCGCGGGTCTTGATCCTTTCAGGATCTTGCCGACGAAGCCGGCGATTTGGCGCCACGAGTCTTCCAGGTCGGGCCCATAGGACATCAGACCGCCGGCTTCCACATACGCCTTCCAGCCGAAGACGCTCGGCAGATGGTGCGAAAGGGCAAACTCTGCGATGCGGACGCGGCTGGCTGCCGTCACGCCATCCGGAAACGCGTGAATCGCATCCATATTGCCATTCGCGACCGCGGTCAGCGCCGCATCGAGATCGGCGGCATTTTTCAATTCGAAGAGTTGCAGGCTCACGCCCAAGGCCCGGCCGGTGTCCTCCCAGGCGCGCCATTCGCTCCGCTCGCCGGGATGGCCGGCTGCTCCCATGACCGCCACCCGCGAAATCGCAGGCGCCGCCTCCTTGAGCAGGGCGAGACGCTTGCCGACAAGCTCAGTGGCGAGAAAGGTCACTCCCGTCATGTTGCCTCCCGGACGGGCAAGACCGCCGACGAGCCCTGCCTGTACCGGGTCGCCACTGAATCCGAATACCACTGGAGTGCTCGCCGACACCGGCTTCGCGATGAAAGCTGCAACACCCGCCGCGACCAGAACGTCAACCTTCAATCGGACGAGCTCGGCCGCCATCTTGCCGAGACCGGCCCGGTCCGGCGCCGAACGATATTCGTAACGGATGTTTCGTCCTTCGACGTGGCCGAGATCGGCGAGCCCGCGACGGAACGAGTCAAAGACCGCGGTCGGCGTTCCGATGTAAGGCCCGGATGCCGGCACGAGAAACCCGATCGTGGGGCCGCCCGTCGCCGGTTGCGCCCGCCCGGCGACGGGCGAGAGAGCGACGGAAGCGAGAGAGCCAGCAAGAACCGCGCGGCGGCTGCTCATCGATTGACCTCGTCAGCGAAACCGTATGGGGGCCCCGAAGGCATGTTAACCCGTAGGCATGTTAACCGATATTCGCCGGGAGCCGGCAGCCTCGAGGCAAGCATCACAGCTTTGATTGAGGCGTGCAGGCTTAGGCCCCGCGGCCCATTTGCCCGTTCTCCAGGATGAAGAGAAAAAAAGGGGTCAGAGGAAGAGAAGAAAAGGGGTCAGAGTGAATTTGAGAAAAAAGGGAAAAAAAGGGGTCAGAGTGAATTTGGCAGTCCATCGAAAAAGGGAGGCTGCGATTGCCAGGGCCTGCGCATCCGGGCCCGGACAGCCCACAGAAATTCACTCTGACCCCTTCCCCCACTCGCACAGAAATTCACTCTGACCCCTTCCCCCACTCGCAGAAATTCACTCTGACCCCTTCCCCCACTCGCGGGAAAAGTTTGATTCCGCGAATTAGCGTCGGGCTTTGGACTTGTTCAAGGTCACGGCGGCGCGGACGAGGGTCTTCAACGCCTCCTCGTCTATGGGCTCGCCCTCGCGGAAGTCGATGGCGCGCCTGGTATTGCCGTCGAGACTGGCGTTGAAGAGGCCCGAAGGATCCGGCAGCGCCGCCCCTTTGGCGAAGGTCGCCTTGACGACGTTTTTGTAAGTCTCGCCGGTGCAGATAATTCCGTAGCACTCCCACACCGGGACCCCTCGCCACTTCCACTCCTCGACGATCTCGGGATCGGCTTCTTCGACCAAGCTGCGGAGCCGGCGCAGCAACTCGCCCCGCCAGCCGCCGATCTCCTCGATTCTCGCGTCTATCAGCTCGGAAGGAGACTTACTGTTCTGCGACCCGCCCTGCTTCATACCGGGGCTACGCTATCCAAGCCTCCGCCTTGCTCCGATTGCGTTGGAGCAAGGCGGCACGGTCGAAAAAACGGTCAGGCGGCCGGGGGGAAGAAGACCAGCGTGCGCACCTCGATGCTTTCCCGCGGCGGCGCGCCGGGGGTCAGCGGGTTCTCGAATGAGGTGTGGAACGACAGCCGGGCACGGCCGTCATTGGCGCTGTCATGGACCCGGATGAACAGCACCTCGTCGGGCTGCTGCTCGGCGAAATAATACCAGCGGTGCCTCGGGTTGTACTCGACCCGCGAGGTCTCGCCGCGGACATGGGAGTAGACGAGGTCGCTGGCGATCAAATCGTCGTCGGTGAAGCTGCGCGCGTCGCACAGCGCCAGCGGCGAGTCCAGCACCGGCCCGCGGACCGGCCGCCAGACATTGACGACGCCGAAGCGGTGCTTCAGCAGTTCTTCGGCGTCGGCGCCCATATGATCGCGCACCCGGCGGGGCGCGGAGTTCACCGTGTGGTCGTTATGCACTTGGCGAGACGGTGCGGGCATCCCCGGCCGCGTGGCGTTGCGCACATTGTGGTCGAAGACAAAGACCCGGCTGGCGCCGAGCTTGTCCTTTAGCAGCTGCTCGACCTCGGGGTAGTAGACGCGCTTGATTTGCTCGGGGTCGTAGAAATCGGCAACCGCGGTCGGCGCCTTGACGAGCTGAAAGCCGTTGCGGTCGAGCGTGAACTCGGATTCGCGGCCGCGCGCATCCTCGATCGTCACCTCATGCGGATCGTCGATGCCGTTCGCGCGCGGCACCCCGGGCGGCGGCTCGATCCGGTAATAAGCCGGCTTTTCCGCGGTGCGTTTCAGGTAATGAAGCGTCGAGGTCAGGGTTTTCGGGGCGACGGCGACATCGAGCGGCATAATTGGGACTCCTCCGATTGGGCTCGCCTTGCGAGAGCGGTCTAGCCTCGGCGTGTCACGATCCGAATTGCATCGGGACATCGCGGAGCCGCAACTACTCCACGGCATCGGGTGGGGTGTCAATCGCGATTGCAAGGTTCAACGCGCGTGCACCGCGCTGCCTTCACCGCACGGCTTTGATCCCGGTCGCGGGCTATCCGTCTTTGAGCGAGCCGATGGCGATCCCGCGCTTGCTTCGCCCCGGCCCCCCGGAGCCGGCAGCCGTGGCGGCCTGCTCCGCGCCGAGGATCGAGCCTTCGGTAAAGAGGTAAGTCTTCAGACAGCCTCCGAAGTCGCTATTTGCGCGCCTGAGCCATTCGAGCAGCATCGCGGCATGCTCCATCTCCTCGCGCATGTTGTGCAGCAGCAGCGCCTTCAGCTCGGTGTCGTCGGTGTCGTCGGCCCGCTGCCGATACCAGTCGATGGCGTCGAGCTCTTCCATCAACGAGGTGATGGCGAAATGGATCTGCAAGGTCTCGCGGGACAGCCGCTCGCGCGGCGCGTGCAGGCTTTCGCTCGACATCAAATCCCCCGGTTTGCAAGGCTGATGGGCAAATATGGCTCGGCGGCGAGGCTACGCCGCTCTTCAGACCACGCGGAACAGGAAGAGCAAGATGATGATCGGGATCGGAATCCCGAGCAGCCAAAGCAGGATCCCCTTGCCCATGCGTCACCTCGTCGATGTTGACGGGCCTCAAACCCGTGATCGGGCGGGCCGTGCCGACATACAACGATAAATGCGGATTTGGGGTTCCAATGGCGCGCCCGACGAAGAAACCGGCGGGACCGCCCATGCCCCTCCCGGTGAAAACCGTAGCGAATAATCCGATTGCAAGGCCATTCGCCAATCCTCGGCGCGCGCGGAACCCGCCCTCGCTTCCGGGAGTTCTTCATCGTCAGCAACAAATGCAAGGAGGTGGCCATGACGGCTGCCGTCGGACCCGAAGTCATGTCACGCGAGACGCCACGCCTGATCGCGAGCGACAAGGTCGAAGGCACTGCGGTGCGCCGCAGCGACGGTGACAAGATCGGCACGATCGAGCGCGTGATGATCGACAAGCGCAGCGGCAAGGTCGCCTATGCGGTGATGACTTTCGGCGGCTTTCTCGGCATCGGCGACGATTACCGGGCGCTGCCGTGGAGCGTTTTGCGCTACAACGAAAGCCTCGACGCCTATGAGCTCAACCTGAGCGACGACGATCTGCGCGGCGGCCCGGCGCTGAACGGCGATTGGGGTGTTGGCGTCGACCGCAACTGGGAGCGCAAGGTCCACGACTACTATCACGCCGCCCCTTACTGGTGAGGGGCAGCGGAGCGGTACGAGCCGCTTCGCCTCGACGCTGCAGAAGCGGATGCCCCGGATCATGGTCCGGGGCATTTCGCGTCCGATACGCTTATCTCGAGAACGGCGGCCGCATCGATTTTGCACGGACCGTTTCACTGCACCCGCCGTTCGCATCAGACGTCGATCCGATAGCGCGGCGATAGACCAGACGGGCGAGCAATGACCGATCAGCCGCCGGTCGTCAGCGACCCAACCCCGCCGCCCGAGGGAGCTCGCGGCCTGGCCGGGATGCTGCTGTTCCTGTGCTGGGGCCTGATCGTCGCGATCCTTTATTTTGCTCGCGAGATCGTGGTCCCGATCACGCTGGCGATCCTGTTGAGCTTTCTGCTGGCGCCGGCGGTGCGGGTGCTGCGCCGGGTGGGGATCGGGCGGCTGCCGGCGGTGGCGTTGACCACGGTCGTCGCGTTTGCCGCCATTATCGGGTTTGCCGCGATCGTCGTGCACGAGATGTCGACGCTGGCGCAGGACGTCCCGTTCTATCAGTACAATCTCGAAACAAAGATTCGCTCGCTGCCCAAGGCGTTGCCGGGCGGCGGCGTCTATCACCGCCTGTCGGGCGTGCTCGGCAAGCTGCGCAGCGAGCTGGCCACCGCCACGACCCCCGCCGCGAGCCCGGTCGCAAGCGCCACGGCGACCGGGGCCGGCGCCAAGCCCGCGCCGGTGCCGGTCGAGATCGTGCAGCCTCAGGTGCAGACCTGGGAGCTGGTGCCGGGCATCATCGGGCAGCTGGTGGCGCCGTTGACCGCAATCGGCCTCGCCATCCTCTTTGTCGTCATGATCTTGCTGCAGCAGGGGGATTTGCGCGACCGGCTGCTGCGGCTCGGCGGCCGGCGCGATCTGCACCGGACCACCACGGCGATGAACGACGCCGCGCAGCGGGTCAGCCGCTACCTGACGCGCCAGCTAATGGTCAATGTGTGCTGTGGGCTGCCGATCGGCCTCGGGCTGGCCGTGATCGGCATTCCAAACGCCGCCACCTGGGGCATCTTTGTCGCGATCCTGCGCTTTATCCCGTATCTCGGCATCGTGCTCGCCGCCACGTTTCCGCTGGCGCTCGCCATCGCGGTCGACCCGGGCTGGACCATGCTGGCGTGGACGTTCCTGCTGTTCGTCGTCGTCGAGCTGACCGTCAGCAATTTTGTCGAGCCGTGGATCTATGGGCACGGGACCGGGCTGTCGCCGGTCGCGCTGATCGCCGCCGCGACGTTCTGGGCCTGGCTGTGGGGGCCGGTCGGATTGCTGCTGTCGACGCCGCTGACGGTTTGCCTGGTGGTGCTCGGCCGGCACGTGCCGCGCCTCGAGTTTCTCGATGTGCTGCTCGGCAACGAGGCGGTGCTGACGCCGCTGGAGACGTTCTATCAGCGGGTGCTCGCCAACGACCCGACCGAGGCGGCCGAGCAGGCCGAGGAGTACGCCAAAGACCATTCGCTCGCCGAATTCTTCGACGAGGTCGCGATCCCGGCCCTGGCGCGGATCCAGGCCGACAGCGACACCGGTCTCGTTTCGACCGAGCGCCGCGCTATCGTCAGGCGCGCCATGCAGACAATGCTGGAGAACCTGCCGGACGAGCCGGCTAGCGCTATGGAGGAGGCGCCGGGGCCGGCTGATCGCCCGGCGGTGTGCTGCCTCGCCGGCCGCAACGAGCTCGATGACGCCGGCGGCCTGCTGTTGGTGCACCTGCTCGCTCTCCAGGGGCGGGTTGCGGCAAGGACGCTGCCCGCCGAAGCGCTCTCGCCCGATGTGGGCGATCCGGCGGTCTTTGCCGGAGCGACGCTGATCTGCCTGTCGTTGCTCAGCACCAGCGCGCCGGCGCGCGCGCGCTTTATTGTGCGCCGGCTCCGCCGGCGGGCACCCCGCGCCAAAATACTGGTCGGGTTCTGGGGGATGACCGCCGCCGAGCATACCGTCGAGGAAGCAGCGGATGCCGCTGCGGCCGATTTCGCCGCCTATTCCTTGCGCGACGCCGTGGCGCTCATCGCTTCAATGTGTGCCGCCGGCGTGGCCGGAGGCGCTGGCGAAGAGCCGGCCGCACCCCAGGCTGTCGCATCCCAGGCTGCCGCGCCCACCATCGCCGACTGAGCGGCGTCAGGCCGACGCTTTATCGCTCCGACGCGGACGGCGCGTTATTGGATCTCTTGCAAAAGCTTCTGGAGCTCGCGCGCGAGTTGTGGCTCGGCAGGATTGTGGGCAGCGGCGGGCTCGGCGCGAGCCAGTGGCGTCCCCGCTGCATCGGCCGCAGCCGACGCGCGCTCGAGCGCCGAAGTCAGCGCTTCGACAGCACCTTGCAGCTCGTCGAGCCGGACGCCGGCGCCAGCGCCGCCTTCGCCGGATGCCGGCACGGGCGGCAGCGGCTGGCGCAGGGCCGCCTCGATCGCTTCGAGCGACGAGCGCGTTGTGTCGCCGAGCGCGTCGGCGGTGGCCGACATGTGCGCGATCGCCTCGACCAGATTGCGGTGGCCGTCTTCGAGGACGCCGGCCAGCCGTTCGGGCAATCCCGGCCCCGACGATCCCGGCCCCGACGATCCCGCCCCCGACGATACCGCTAGGCCGCGGCCGTCTGCCAGGGTCGGGCTGCGCGCACCGTCGAGCACTTCGACGGCACGGCGCAGCAGCCTCATCTCCATGGGGTCGATCGGGAGGCGGGAGATCGTCTCGATCACCGGCTCGAAGGTCACATCGACAGCGAGACGGCCGAGCACGGCGAGCAGCACCAGCCCGACCAGGATCAAGCTGGCCGGGACAGTCGGCACCCGGCCCGCCAAACGCACCACCTGGCTTTGATCTTGCGCCAAGCCCAGCGCGATGATTGCGGCGATGGCAATCAACGCGCTGCAGAAATGCGTGCGCGCCAAACCGATATAATAGAGCCGCGCCGCCTCGGCCCTGGCCGCCTGCCGATCGGGGCGCGCCTGCCACAGCACGGGGCCCTCCTCCCATGCCGAGCGCGGCTGAACCGGAGCCGGCTGCGGCGCCAGCGCCGTCAGCCCGGTCGTCTCGAACGCGGCGACCCAACCGAGCGGGTTGGCCGCAAGGTGGACGGCATGGCCCAATCGGCGGCGAAGGCGCAAGGCGGCGCCGATCAGTCCTGCGGTCGTCAACCCCACCGTGCAAAGAGCATAAACGCCGAGAAAGCCCATGGCGAGCACAGGCAGCCGCGGCAGCAGAGCCGGCAGGATGGCGGCGCGCGGGACCGTCGCCAGCTCAGGCCAAGCGATCGCCGCGGCGCCGGCGACCGCGCCGGCGATTGCTGCCGAGACAATTATCCAAGGCCGCATAGCGATTCCTTCCAACGCCTGTCGTCGAAACCGACGCCCGGATCGCCAAAGCCACGGTTCGCAGCGTCCGGGTTGCGCTCTATCCGGAACGACGGCTCGCCGTGCTATTAACTATCTTCTCGGCTGTTGTCGTGCGGCAACAAGCCGGTGCAGCCGAGCACGACACTCGAATCCGATCGTTCGATTGGCCCGCTCGCCGGATTTCGGATTTGCCGCCGACCACTCAGGCGACGATGCGCGTCTCGGCCGGTGCGCAACCGGCCAACGAGTCGAGCGTGACGGCCAGCCCATCGGCGAGCGCGGTGCGGGCACGAAAACCGAGCTCTCGGGCGGCGCGGGCCGGGTCGCCGATCGAGCTCTGGATGTCGCTGCACCGCGCCGGGCGGGAATAAGTGACGAGCCGAGTTCCGCACAGCCCGGCGATCGTTTGCGCGAGCTGGCGCACGGTGGTGCCGACGCCGGTGCAAACATTGAGCACCGGCGCGTCCGGCGCCGCTGCCGACATCGCGCGGCGCAGCGCCGCGACGGCATCGCCGACAAAAACAAAATCGCGAACCTGCTCGCCGTCGCCAAAAACCTCGACCGGCTCGCCACGCTGCAGCCGGTCGCCAAAGACGGCGATCACGCCCGAATAAGGCGAGCGCGGATCTTGCCGCGGCCCATAGACATTGAAAAAGCGCAGCCCGAATGTCGGCACCCCTTGCGTCGCGCCGGCGACGCGGGCATGCAGCTCGCAGCCTCGCTTGTCGGCGCCGTAGGTGCTGCGCGGCGCAGCGCAGGCGTGCTCGCCGGCCGGAAGCACGGCGCAGTCGCCATAGACGGCGGCGGTCGAGGCGTAGACGACGGGGACCGGACGGTGGCGGGCGCGTCCGGCGCGGGCGAAGACATTGATCGCGCCCGTCAGGTTTACCTCGTGGGTGCGCGGCCAATTCTCACGATTGTCGGCGACCGAAGCGATTGCCGCCAGATGAAAGCACCCGTCGATGCCCTCGAACGCCCGATCGACCGCCGCGCGATCGGTGACGTCGGCGGTCATCAGCTCGACCTGGCGCGGCAGGTTGCCGCGTTTTCCGCTCGACAGGTCGTCCAGAACCCGGACCGCATGGCCGTCGCGGCGCAATGCCTCGACGAGGTGCGAGCCGATGAACCCGGCGCCGCCGGTCACGAGATAACGGGCCATGCAACACCCTCTAGCTGGTCACACCAAGCTTGATTTGCGGCAGTCGGCGGCATCGACAGACCTCCGGCTCCCATCGGCGACCGAACGCCGCGAGCGTCGAGAGGTTCCGGCAACGCCCCGCAGTTTGTTCTAAAAAAGGCCAAGCTCAAGCAAAACAGACGCAAGCTGATCACTCCCCTGGTGGATGGCAGGTCACATATCGCGCCATTTCGCTCGGATATCAAGCAGAATCAAGGTTAATGTCAACAAATAGCCACCTTTGACCAGGAGTCGCAAGAAAAATTTAACAATTTGCCTGGCGATGCCGCTGGCCACCGGAATATCGCAGCCTCGCCGCCTTCGGCCGCGCGCGGTGCTCGCTCACCCCCTTGAACCCGACGCTCCCGCAAGGCAGGAATCAGGTGATGGCTAAGTGGAGGCCGAGTTTGCATCTGCCCGGCCGCGCAGCGCTGCTCGCGCTCTGCGCCCAATTTTGCGTGGCCTCGGCGCTTGCGGCGCAACGCTTCCAAGCCGATGAATGGATCACCGAATGCGCGCCGGGCGCGCGCGCCGGTGCGGTCGATTGCTCGATCACGGTTCCGTTCTGGCAAAGCGCGCGCGGGCAAAAGGGATCGTTCGCGCTCGTCGTCATGCTGGCCACCGGCAATATCGGCATTGTCGGCCAGCCTTATCCGATCCGCGCGGTGCTGCGCGTCGACAAGAACCCGCCGATCGAGTGCCGTCAGACCCGCTATTGCATCTTTCCGACCGCAGGAGCGGCTGCGGTCGCCGCCCAGCTGGCAACGGGCTCGCTGGTCCTGATCGATGTCTACACGGCGCACGGGAGCTTCAGCTTCAGCCTCACGCCCAAAGGATATCAGGCGGGGATCGCGCAAATCCGCGCCTGGGGCTATCGCATCTCCACGAGGTGAAGGACGCAGCGGCGACCACGCGGCGCAGGGATTGCCGCCGGCTCGCCGGGCCGGTTGACCGGACCCTTGCGCCAGCTTCAACGGTGCAGGATGACGATCAACGGCACCAGCAGCGGCACCCACGCGATCAGGGCCAACCCGAAGACGGCGATTATCGCGGCGCGGCGCGACAGCCTTTCCGGTGTCTCCTGCGTCTCTCGATCGGCGATGCTCTTAATGCTCGAAGAATACGTTGGCAGCATGGCGTCCAGACTTCACTGATTCCGAGTGGCCTCGTGCTTTCAGATACAGGCCTTGGTTGGTCCCGACAACAGGTATCGATCGGCATTTTCTTCGCTTTTGTCAAAACTTGTGCCGTTCTTTTGCCTTTGAGCAGGCGATGGTCGCCACCCGCCACCCGCGGCGCAGTCGTGCCGTGATCGGATAAGCGCGATTCGCAGGCCCACCCGATGGCGCATCGCGGCAAGATCACCCAAAATGGTTAATATTCAATGAGGGCATGCACTGTTGGCGGCGTCCGATCGGACTTCCTCTATCGTCGAGCGCATTTGAACGGTTTAATGACATTTTTTTGACGCGGGCCAGACCGCCGCGTGACGCTTATGGGATGAGAGTGTAGGGGAGCTGCATTGGCGGGCCGATCGGCAGGGAGGGAACAGCCGATGGACAACGACACCGCCGCGAGACGGACCCATCCGGTCGATGATAGCGGCCGGCGCGAAGACGGTTGGACGGTCGAGCTCGCGGCCAACGACGGCAGCGCCAGACTTAGCGGGCGCTTTTCGGTGATAGCGGTTTTGCTGTTGTCGCTCGCGCTTTGGGGAGCGATCTGGGCAGCGGTCGCGTCCTTGGCCGCGCCGACATAGGGCTGGCTTTTGCGGCTCGGCTAGCTGTTGCGGCTGGGCTTCAGGCGTCGGCCGGGCTGGTCCCGACCTGCATGTCATTTTTCAGCCGGCGGGCGATGCGCCGGCTCGCTTGGCCGTCGCCATAGGGGTTGCCAGTCCCCACCATCCGCCGGTAAGCGCAGGAATCGTCGAGCAAGATCGAGATTTCCTCGAACAGGCGTTGCGCGTCGGTCCCGACCAGCTTGGCCCGGCCCTGCTCGACCGCTTCCGGCCGTTCGGTCGTGTCGCGGGTGACCAGCACCGGCTTGCCGAACGACGGCGCCTCCTCCTGGATCCCACCGGAATCGGTGACGACCAACGCGCATTCCTTCAACAGATAAACCAGCTCGAGGTAATCGACCGGCTGGGTCAGGAGCACATTGTCGAGCCCGTGCAGCGGCTGCATCGCCCGCTGGACGTTCGGGTTCGGGTGGACCGGAAATGCGATCGCCACATCGGGCCGCGCCGCGATGCGCGCCATCGCCGCGGCGATCCGCGCCAGCCCGCCGTCAAAACTTTCGCGGCGATGCCCGGTCATCAGGATCAGCTTTTTGCCGGCGAAGCGCCCGCCCAGCACAGCCGATGCACGGGCGGCAAGCGCCGGATCGCGATCGAGGCGGTCGGCAACCCATAAGAGGGCGTCGATCCCGGTGTTGCCGGTGACGACGATTTGCCCGCCATCGATCCCTTCGCGCAAGAGATTGCCGCGCGCCCGCATGGTGGGTGCGAAATGCAGATCGGCGATATGGCTGACGAGGCGCCGGTTCACCTCTTCCGGCCACGGCGCGTAGATGTTGCCGGTGCGCAGCCCCGCTTCGACATGCGCGATCGGGACCCGGTGGTAGAAGGCGGCGAGCGCGGCGGCAAAGCTCGTCGTGGTGTCGCCCTGGACGACGACCCGCTCTGGACGGAACGAGGCGACGATGTCGCCGACCCCCGACAAGACAGCGCCGGTCAGATAGGCGAGGTCCTGATCCGGACGCATCAAATCGAGGTTCCAATCCGGCTGCAGCTCGAACAAATCGAGCACCTGGGTCAGCATCTCGCGGTGCTGCCCGGTGACGCACACCCGGCACTCGAACCCCTGCCGCGCCGCCAATTCACGCACCACCGGGGCGAGCTTGATCGCCTCCGGTCGGGTCCCGAACACAACGAGGATTTTCATCTCGGTCAGCCGGTCAATCAGCCGGGCGGTCAGCCCTGCCGGTGGGTCAAGCCGGTCGCGTCGATGACCACCCGGCGCATCAGCTCCTCGCGCGGGATGCGGCGGAACGGCGAATGGGCGACGAGAATGGCGACAATGTCGGCCTCGCGCACCGCCGCCAGCGTGTCGCGGAACGCCACGTTGCCGAATTCGCCGAGCGCTTTCGGCAGGCCGGCGAGGTTGGGGTCGGCGACGAGAATGCGCTCGATGCCGGCGCGGGCGAGCTCGACGGCGATATCGACCGCCGGGCTCTCGCGCAGATCGTCGACATCGGGCTTGTAGGTCAGGCCGAGACAGGCGACGACCGGATGCTTGAAACGCTCGGCGCGCTCGCGGATTTGCCCCACGACAAAATGCGGCTTGGCGTCGTTGACCTCGCGCGCGGTGCGGATCAGCCGCGCCCGCTCCGGCGCCGAGGACACGATAAACCACGGATCGACGGCGATGCAGTGCCCGCCGACCCCGGCGCCGGGCTGCAAGATCGCGACCCGCGGGTGACGGTTCGCGAGCTCGATCACGCTCCACACATTGAGGCCGAGCTGGTCGCAGATCAGCGACAATTCATTGGCGAAGGCGATGTTGACGTCGCGATAGGCGTTTTCGACGAGCTTGACCAATTCGGCGGTCGCGGCGTCGGTGCGAAACGGCGTGCCGCGCAGAAACACCCGGTAGACCGCTTCGGCGTGCTCGGCGCAGGCCTCGGTCATGCCGCCGATGATGCGGTCGTTCTCGATCAGCTCGCGCACCATGCGGCCGGGCAAGACCCGTTCGGGGCAGTGCGCGACATGGATATCGAGCGGCTCGGCGTGGTGCCCGGACGGAAACCTGAGATCGGGGCGCTTTTTTGCAAGGCGGGCGGCGAGCCGTGCGGTCGTGCCGACCGGCGAGGTCGATTCGAGGATCACGACGTTGCCGGCGCCCAGCACCGGGGCAATCGCATCCGCCGCCGCCTCGATATAGGCGAGATTGGGCGAGCGGTCCGGGTTGAACGGGGTCGGCACTGCGATAATAAAAGCGTCCGCCGGCTCGGGCTGCGCCGTCGCACGCAATTTGCCGAGCGTGGTCGCGGCGCGCAGCAGCATGTCGAGATCGGGCTCGGGGAAATATGGCTGGCCCGCATTGACCGCTTCGACGACATGCGGGTTGACATCGACCCCGACCACTTCGATGCCACGGCTGGCGAGCGTCGCCGCCGTCGGCAAGCCGATATAGCCGAGGCCGACGACGCAGACGGTCTTGACCGGGTGTTCCATTCGATCGGCGCGCCGAAAACTATCTGTGGCTTGGCTGAAATTTTCGCCGATTGCGATTTGCGGCGACCGGAGAGATACGCGATCGGCAGCGTCTTGGCAAGATCGGCGACGGCATGATCGTGGTTAACGTTATCCGGCAATAAGCGCCGACAAATACTAGCAATCCGCTCATCATGTTTTCACTTGGCGCGGTCTGACGCAAAGCGTAGCCTGCGGTTCTTGGTAAATGGCACAGGAGCAGCCAATGTCCGCGACAGCTCCCGCTCCGACACCCGACCCGGCAACCGGCCCGGATACCGGCCCGGCAATCGAAGTGCATTTGTTCAGCGATGACGGCCTGGTGCCGAACAACCCGGTTCTGCCGCTCGTCGTCTATCGCGGCGTGCTCGAAACCGGGCCGGCGGCGGCCGAGCGCTGCGCCGAGCGGTTTGCCGCCAATGGCTGGGGCGGCGCCTGGCGCAACGGCATCTATCCGCACCATCACTATCACGCCACCGCGCACGAGGTGCTCGGCATCGCTGCCGGCTCTGCCCGGGTGCGGCTCGGCGGCGAGCGCGGCGAGCTGGTCAGGCTGCGTCAGGGCGACGTCGTCGTGATCCCGGCCGGGGTCGCCCACAAATGCGAGGGAGCGAGCCCCGACCTCGTCGTCGTCGGCGCCTATCCGCGCGGGCAAAGCCCGGACATGCGCACCCCCGGCCGGCGCGAGCGCGGGCAAGCCTTGGGCGACATTGCCCGGGTGCCGACACCGTTGCGCGATCCGGTCTATGGCGAAGCGGGGCCGCTCGTCACCCGCTGGCGGCTCGGTGAGGCGGACCGGCGCCGCGGCGCGCGCCAACGCCTCCGCGCCGCGCCCGCCGCCGATCATTCCCCCGGCTAACCACCGCGCGGTCGGCTAAACCACCGCGCGGGTGTGCAGATCGGCGATGGCCGACGCGTTGTAGCCGAGGTCGCGCAGGATCTCGTCGCTGTGCTGGCCGAGGCCGGGCGTCGGGCGCAGCTTCTCGGGCTCGGGCGTGCGGGTCATGTTGATCGCCTGCCCCACGACCTTGATCGGCCCGAGCTTTGGATGGTCGATCGGCCGCGCCATTTCGAGGTGCTGCACCTGCGGATCGGCAAAGGTCTGGTCGATCGTATAGAGCGGGCCGCACGGCACGCCGACCTCGTTCATCAGCTCGACCCAATAGGCGCTCGGCCGCTTTTTGGTGATCTCGGCGATCCGCTCGTTCAGCGCCTTCCTATTTTTCGAGCGCTGCGGGCCGGTGGCGTAATCGGGATCCTGCAGCAATTGCGGCGCGTCTGCCGCCTCGCAAAAGCGGCGGAACATCTGGTCGCCCGAAGCGGCGATATTGATCTGCCCATCGGCGGTCGGGAACAGGCCCGTGGGGATGCCGGTCGGATGGTCGTTGCCGGCCTGCTTTGCGACCTCGCCGGCCATCAGCCAGCGCGAGGCCTGGAAATCGAGCATGAAAATCTGCGCTTCGAGCAGCGAGGTATGGACCCACTGCCCCTCGCCCGAGGTCTCGCGCTCGATCAGCGCCATCAGCATCGCCTGGGCCAGCAGCAGACCGGCGCACAAATCATCGATCGGGATGCCGACCCGCACCGGCCCCTGCCCCGGAAAGCCGGTGATCGACATCAGCCCGCCCATCCCCTGAGCGATCTGGTCCACCCCCGGCCGCTTCGCATAGGGCCCGGTCTGGCCAAAGCCCGAGATGCTGCCATAGACGATGCGCGGGTTGATCTTCTTCACTGATTCGTAATCGACGCCGAGCCGATGCTTGACCGCCGAGCGGAAATTCTCGACGATGACATCGGCCTTCTCGGCCAATTTCATAAAGATTGCGAGCCCGTCCTTGGTTTTCAGGTCGAGGGTCAGGCTGCGCTTGTTGCGGTGCAGGTTCTGAAAGTCGAAACCCTCGCGCCTGGAGCCCGTCACATCGCGGCCGTCATCGCCGCGCTGCTCGATCTTGATGACATTGGCGCCCCAATCGGCGAGCTGGCGCACCGCCGTGGGCCCCGCCCTCGCATGGGTCAGGTCGAGCACGGTATATTTCGAAAGGGGCAAGGTTCCGATGCTCACAATCGCGGTCCTTTTTCTGGTTCCGACTACCCGGCAGCCGAGCGGGCGCTGCCGCTCCCGGCACGACGGCTGGCTTCTGCGCCAACTGTCGCGCCTCGGGCGCGCCGAGGTCAAGCTGTGTGTCGGGTCTGCTTGAGCCGTTGCGGCAGCTGCGATATCCCAGGTCAAGGGCGATAGGGCCGGTGCGGCGCGCGGCGCAGGACGATCCGGTCCGGCTCGGCCGGATGGCGCGTGTTGCAGACGACAGTGATGACGACGCGCTCGGCCCAGGCATAGCGCACCAGCGCCTCGATCGACGGCTCGCGGCTGCGGTAGACGCGTTCGCGGTCGTGCTCCGTCAGCAAGGCAAAGCCGGCAAAGTCGCCGAACCGGTCGTAGACGACGCCGTTGACCTTGCCGGTCGCCATATGCTCGCGGTCATGGTCGCGCCCAGGGCCGCGCTGCGGCGGCGGACCGTAAGACCCCCAGGGCGACGGCTCGATCGACCCGGGGTTGCCGCCGAGCCCGCCGATGCGCCCCTCGACCAGGCCGAGATAGCGCTGCAGCACCGGGATCCAGCGATCCGCGGACGGCAGCTGCGACAGGCGCCATTTGATGATCGAATAGGTGTTCTCTTCGAGCGGCAGCATAACCGCCGCCGTCGTAACCGGGATGCGCACCGCGAAGCTGCCGACCACATAGCGCCAGTTGCGCATCGGCGCTCGTTTGGACGCCGGTTGTGCCGCCGGCCGGCCCTCGATCGGCGGCGGCGCAGGGGGTGCTGGCGCTGGCGTGCTGCGCCGGGTCGAGATGCGTCGCACGGTGATCGTGAAAATCTCGCCCGACGTCACGCCCGGCGGCAAATCCACCGTGAACAGGCCGGCATAGTTGGCGCCCGTCCCGGCCGGGATCGGCACGCTGGTGATGCCGCGCGGCACCGTGCATTGGATCGTGTGCGCATCGGCGGCCGACAGCTGGTGCGTCGAATAAAGCTGGTCCGCCAGCGCCAGCACGCCGGCGGCAGCGACCGTCGGCCAATAGATGCTGGCGGTCGACCCCACCGGGGTGTTGCCCCAGTCGATCATCAGCTCGTCGGGATAATTCAGCAGCTGGCCGGTCCCCGGCGCCGGGCCCGGCCGGGTGTCGAAGGTCTGCGGCACCCGATGCGTCGATGCCGGGCCGGGATTGTCGGAGAACGTGACCTGCAGGTTGCGCTGGGCGAAGGTGTCGGAATATTCCGGTCCCAGCAGCACGCCGGAGCCGGTCGGATAGGGCGCATCGTCATAGACGAGCTGGGCGACGATGCAGCTGTGGGTGCTGGGCAGCAGGCTCTGCACCGAACGCGTTCCGGCGCCGGTCGTGATCGTGTTGGCGGTCGGGTAGAGGTTCAAATAGCAGCCATAATACGCCCAGGATTGGCCGCTCGCCCCGATCGCCACCGGCTGGTTGTTGATGCTGTTGCCGGCATAGTCGGTATTGGCGGCAAAATCGCTGTTGGACTCGTAATTGCCGGTGGCGAAGAACGGGATGGTGACATTGCCGACGCCGAGCTGGGGGGCGAGCGGCTGCCCCTCGGCATCGAGCGTGGACGGGTAGGTCAGCAGGTTGTAGTCGGTGTCGCTCGTCTGCGCCGCAAACAGGCGGAACAGCACGCGGACATTGGCGTCCGAGCTGGTGCTCGGGGTGCCGCTGAGGCGAACCTTGGCGACCGCGAAATTGTAGTTGGCGAATGGCGTCCCGGTCGGATGCGCGGGATCGACCTGGGTCGGCGTGACCGAGGAATCGCCGCTCAGCGCATTGGTCTGGTCGGGAAACAGCGTGAACGGATCGGTCCCGCCGGGGTCCGAGTAGGTCGAGTTCAAATGGCCGAGCAATGCCTCGATGTAGCTGTACGCAGCACCGCTGTCCCAGCTCGTAGTGCTCGACGCGTTGAGCGCGATGCCGTCGATCGGCGCCTGCAACGCCGGGATGCCGGGGCAGACGGTGAAGACGCGCAGATCCTGGCTCAGGTAAAACTCGCCGTTGGTCGCAAAATTGGCGAAATAGGGGTCCGCTCCCGGCTCGAGCGCGAGCGTCGTCTCGGCCCCGGGCAAAAGCTGCCCGGCGACGGTGAACGATTGCGCCAGCAGCAGGACCGGCGTCGAAACGGGCGGGTTGCCGGGCACCGGGAAGATGCCGCCCTGCGGCACCGTCTTGATCGCGGATGCGGCGAACGACACCGAGCACGGAAAGTAAATGCGCTGCGGCGTGTTCGGCATGCCCGGGATCTCGGGCTGCGGCGAGCCGGCCGTGACGGTGACGCCGGCGATCGAGGCGACGATATCGGGCGTGATCGCCGCCGCGCCGAGCGCGCTCGGCGTAAATCCCTCCAGCACCAGCCATAACGGCGTCGGGTCGGAATAGTCGGCATTGAGCGTGACCTCTTCCAGCCCGTACGAGCCCTTGTTCACCTGGAAATAGAGGTTGGGGCTGTACAGCAGCGAGGCGATCCCGTTGAGGAGCCTGGTGCCGTCGATGCTGCCGAGGCCAGTGCAGGCGTCCCACCCGGTCCCGGCGGTGAAGTATGGCGAATCGGGCGTGTCGGCGCTGTCGTTGTTGCCAAAGGTGATATCGTTGAAGGCGACGTCCTGGAGCGCATAAAGCGTCGTGTTGAACGGCCCGATCGCCCGGCCGAAGGCGCTGCGCAAAACTGCCGCAAGCCCGGCATAGAGCGGTGCGACACAGCTCGTGCCGACAAAGTTGTAGCTGAGCGGATTGCTGTTCGCGCCGTTGATGACAAAGCCGAAATAGCCGACCATGCCGGCCACGTCCGGGACGCCGCGCCCGGTATGGGCAGTGCCGCCCGAATCGGTGGCGCCGGTGACGCCGATGGCGCTCTGATAGGCCGGGGCGGTGGTGAAGGCGGCGCTGACCCCGCCGCCGGTCGCGCCGAAATCGGTGGTCGACGAGCCGAAGCCGGAGGTGCTGAAGGCATCGCTCCAGACGTATTCGGTCAGGGTCGAGCCCGATTTCACCGCCACCGTGCCGCCGCACGAGGTGACGTAAGGATCGGTGGCGCAATAGCCGACATGGATCGCGCCGTCGGTCTGGCGATTGTCGGCGCCCCAGTCGCCCAAGGCGATGAACACGTCGATCCCGAGCCCCGCCAGCGCCTGGAACAGCGGGCTGAGGGTGCCGGCGACCGAGCTCGTGTCGCTCGGCGAGCCGATCGTGCTGTCTTCGAAGGCCAGCACAAAGCTGGCCGTCACCACCGTCGGCTGCGGCTCGCTTTCCGGCTGAAGAATTCGATTGAGAAACACCAGCCAGCCCTGCTCGGTGTCCTCGGTGAAATAGACATTGACGGTGCAGCCTTGGGCGATCGTCGCCGAGGTCGAAATGTCCTGGGTGACCTCGAGGATGTAGGAATCGGGAAGCGCGTTCAGCGTCGCGTTTGTCGTGGCGCCGGTGATCGCCGTCACACTGGCCGTGTTGTTGGAATAGGTGGTCGAGCCGACCGTCAGACCGATGTCGTTCAGGGTCGGCGCGGTGCGATAGCTCGCATCGGTCAGGTTCGGGAAATAGCTGTTGGTGATGTCGGCTTGCAGATAAGCCGAAGGGGTCGGGGCAAAGACGCCGATCGTCTGGTCCTTCGCCCCGCTATTGGGAAAGTTGTACCAGGCGGCGATCGTCGGCACCTCGACCTGGGCCGCCCCGCTCGGATCGCCGGTGGCGCCGGCCGGCGCGCTGACACGACGGTTGTCGAGCCCGACCACCGCATGGACGATCCCGGCCAGCTCGGCGGGAATGGTGACCGCGCCGTCATAGCCGTGGTGGATATGGGTCTCTACCGGCAGGGTGGCGGCCGCGGCGCCGGCTTCGGGCGGCGCGCCGTGCTTACGGGCGCGGGGCGCGGTCGGCAGCGGCGCCTCGAAGCGGTGGAGGGTAATGCCGAAGGCGGCGTTCATATGCCCGGCGGTCCCCTCGACCATGACCGAGCGGCGCCCGCTGTGGCTCTCGACCACCTTCAGCCCGTGAGCCTGGGCAAAGCTTTCCACTGCCGCAATGTCCGCAGCGCTCGCGCCGTGCCGCGCGGCGTATTGCTGCGGGCTCAGATAGCGCCGCTCGGCCAGTGGGATGGCCTGCCAATCCTCGAGCGTCGGCAAGGGCGGGCTGCCCGGCGCCGGACGCACCACGATGGTGACACCGAGGGTTTCGCCGTGCGCCAACGGCCCCAGCGGTCTGTGCCAATGCGGCCGCGGCCGTTCGCTTCCAGCCAGCCGCGCACGCTGCGCCGATACCGCCATGACCCTTCCTCCGAAATGCCGTTGCGCCGCAGCCCGATCACACGGCGTCCTGGAAAAACTATTTACGGCTGAACCGGGTCGCTGCGGTGTGAGCCAGCTCATACACCGGCGAGCGCCGGCGCGGTTCAGCGCTCGACGCCGACAGCACGGCGGAAGCGGTTCTTCAGGTAGACGCCGTCGCGCGGCGGCAGCACCCGCGGCGGCTCGTCGGCACGGATCAGGATGCGGGCGAACACGGTCGCCGCCGCCCGCTGCACACGGTCGGCGAGCTCGTGCAATCCCAGCTCGTCGCTGACATCGAAGATTTCCTTGATGCCGCAGGCGCGCGCCACCGCGCCGAGATCGACGGTGGCTTCGGTATGGCTCGGCTGCATGCCGGTTTCGCCGTAATGGCCGTTGTCGAACACGGCGAGCGCCAGGTTCGGTGGCCGCTGCACGCCAATTGTCGCGAGCCCGCCCAGCCCCATCAGCATCTCGCCGTCGCCGGTGACGACGAGAACGCAGCGCTCCGGCTGGGCCAGGGCGAGACCGAGCCCGACCAGCGAGGCCGCCCCCATCGCCCCCCACAAATAGAAATTGGCGTCGTTGTCGCCGACCGAGGCGGCGTCCCAGCTGGCCGATCCGAGACCGGTCACGAGCAAGAGCTCGCCGCGTTTTTCCAGCAAAATGCGGATCGCCGCACGGCGGTCGAGACGCCGATGGGGATTGGGATCGTTGCCGATCATTTCGTCCACCTTTTGGCGCCGATCAGCCGCTGCGCCAGCAGCACCGCGACGGCGAGATCGCCATTGAACGCGATATCGATCGCGGCGGCGACGGTCTCGGCTGCATCCTCGGCCCGCTCGACGCGATAGACCAGCACATCCATCAATTCGAGCGCGGCCCGGGTCTTCAATCCCATCGGCACCTGCCACGGGTTGAGCTCGGCCCACTCACCGCGCATCGTCACCAGCATGACCAGCGGAAAGCGACAGCTCTTGGCGAGCGACAGCATGTTGACGCAATTGCCCACACCGCTCGACTGCATCAGCAATGCCGCACGCGCGCCGCCGAGCCAGGCGCCGGCAGCCAGCGCCACCCCCTCCTCCTCGCTGGTCAGCGTCACGGCGCGGAGCTGCGGGTCGGCGCGCACCAGCTCGATCAGCCGCGCATGCCCGGCATCCGGCACATAGCCGATCTGGGCGATGCCGCCTTCTTTCAGCACCGCGAAAATCTCGTCGTGCCAGTCGGGCGCCTCGCCCGCCGCGCGCTCGCTCAACCCCGCTCTCCCCGCATTCATCGGCCCGACCGAGCGTAGCACGATCGGGCGCGCGCTTGAATTGATCCGCGCGCCGGGCCAAAACGGCGCCGATCGGTCGCGGGCTTGCAGTCGGAGCTGGCGAGGGTCCGCGCCGCCGATCTAATCCGAGACCTCGTCCGGGCGCAGGCCGACATAGCGGGCGCGCGGGCGGATCAGCACACCGCTTTCGTATTGCTCGATCGCATGCGCGATCCAGCCGACGGTGCGGCCGATCACGAAGAGACCGAGCGCGGCGTTTGGCGGCAGGTCGAGCGCGGTCGCCGCGGCGGCGAGCGCGAAATCGACATTGGGGTGGCGGCCGAGCGGCCGGCGCGCCTGCGGCACCACCGCCGACAGGGCGTAGAGGATCGCGGCGGCGCGCGGGTCGCCGTCGGGGTAGAGCGGCTGGCCGATCCCCGGCACCGGCTCGCCGCGGGCGAGCCGCGCGGCCATCGCGGTGAGCGGGTCGCTGCCCTGCTGCTTCAGCTCGCGAAACAGGTTTTCGGCCTGCGCCGCCGCACCGCCGTGCCGTGGGCCCGACAGCGCGCCGAGCGCCGCCGCCACGGCGGCATGGGGTGAGGCCCCGGTCGAGGCGACGCAGCGGGCGACAAAGGTCGAGGTGTTGAGCTCGTGGTCGGCGACGAGGACGAGGCAGCGGCGCAAGAGGTCGGCGCCCGCCGCATCGAGCCGCCAATGCCGCGCCAGCCGCCGATGCGCCGGCAGAGGCGATGGCAGCGGCGATGGCAGCGGCGATGGCCGGGGCGATGGCATTGGCGACGGCGGGCGCGCGATGACGCAGGCGACGATCTCGCGCAGGATCCGATAGCCGGCCGCAGCGACCGCGGCGCGCGTCGGGGCCGCGATCGGCCGCTCGGTCTCCAGCTCCGCCAGGCGGATCTGGCAGCGTGCGACCAGGCCGAGCTCTCGCTGTGGCAGAACCGGGCGGCTGCTGCCCGTGTCGGTGCCGGTGTCGCTGTCGCCGGCGTCCGCATGCTGCCATAGCAGTGCTGCAATCTCTTCGAGCGTCGCCCTGTCGGAGAGCCGGACCGCATCCTGGCCGCGATAGTAGAGCCGGCCGTTCTCGATCAGGGAAATCGACGAGTCGATGACCGGCATCGGTCGTCGGGACCGGCGGTCGCCGCCTTTGCGCCGCCGCGCAGGGCGCGCAGCGCCTCGACGTCATCGATCCGATAGCGGCGCTCGCGGCTGCCGGACACCGCGACCGAGCGCAACCGGCCGCGGCTCACATAGGCATAGAGCGTCTCAACCTTGATGCCGAGCCGGTCGGCGGCCTGATGGGCGGTCAGCAGCATCGCCGACTTGCATTGATTATAAAATCAAGATTGACATCATTGAGCAGCATATACAAATCAATCTTATCGTCAATCCAAAACGCGGAGGGTGTCATGACCGCCGTCGCGAAGAGTGTCGCCGTCGCGAAGAGTGTCGCCGTCGCCCTGGGCAATCGCCGGGCCGAGCTGCCGCTGCTGGAGCCGAGATTGGGGCCGGCGATGATCGATCTGCGGCGGCTGCGCGAGGAGACCGGCTGCTGGGCCTACGACCCCGCACTCGGCGAAACCGGCATCTGCCGCTCGGCGATCACCTATGTCGATGGCGACAACGGGGTGCTGCTTTATCGCGGCTATTCGATCGACGCGCTGGTCGAGAATTGCAGCCATCTCGAAACCGCCTTTCTGCTGCTGAACGGCGAGCTGCCCGACCGCAACGAGCTCGCCGATTTCACCGGCGACATCACCCGCCACGCGATGCTGCCCGAGCAGATCCATCCGATCTATCGCGGGTTTCGCCGCGACGCCCATCCGATGGCCGTGATGTGCAGCCTCGCCGGCGCTTTGGCGGCGTTCTACCATGACGGGCTCGACATCTTCGATCGGCACGACCGGCTGGCCGCCGCGCACCGGCTGATCGCCAAGATGCCGACGATCGCGGCGATGGCCTACAAATATTCGCTGGACCAGCCCTTTGTCGCTCCGAGGGACGATCTCGGCTATGCCGAGAATTTGCTGCATATGCTGTTCTCGCTGCCGGGCGAGCCCTATTCCCCGCCGGCGGCGGCGGTCGAGGCGCTCGACGCGCTGCTGATCATCCAGGCCGATCACGAGCAGAACGCCTCGACCTCGGCGATGCGGCTGGTCGGCTCGACCCGGGCCAACCCCTATGCCTGTGTTGCCGCTGCGATCGCTGCCTTGTGGGGACCGCTGCACGGCGGCGCCAACGAGGCGGTGCTGCGCACCCTCGAAGAGATCGGCACGGTCGCGCGCATCCCGGAAATGCTCGCCCGCGCCAAGGACCGGAACGACCCGTTCCGCCTGTCCGGCTTTGGCCACCGCGTCTACAAAAGCTATGACCCGCGCGCCAGGGTATTGCGCCCGCTGTGCCGCGAGATCCTGGCGGCATTCGGCACGGACGACCCGCTGCTGACCTTGGCGATCGAGCTCGAGCGGATCGCGCTCGAGGACGAGTATTTCGTCAGCCGCAAGCTCTACCCGAACGTTGATTTCTATTCGGGGATCATCTTTCGCGCCTTGGGTTTGCCGCCGGCGATGTTCACCCCGATCTTCGCGGTCGCGCGCACCGTCGGCTGGATGGCGCACTGGAACGAGATGATCGCCGATCCCGAAACCCGCATCTTTCGCCCGCGCCAGCTCTATCAAGGCCCGGCCGAGCGCCGCTTTGTGAGGCTGGCCGAGCGCACGCCATCTCCGCCGCTCCCCGGCTGAGGCGAGCCGCGCACCGCCGGCCTTGTCGCAGCCGGCCTTGTCGCAGCCGGCCTTGTCGCAGCCGGCCTTGTCGCAGCCGGCCTGGCAGGCAATACACGGTCGCAACCCCTGCTGAAGGAGCCTAACCATGCCGAAACGCATCGACATCGCCGCGCTGGAGCCTTTTGTCGGCACGCTCTACCCGCCGCCCTTTGACGGGCCGTGCCGCGCCCGCGCCCGCACCCGGCTCGGCGACGCCGCCGGGCTGACGCAATTCGGGGTCAATCTCTTGCATCTGCCGCCCGGCGCATGGTCGAGCCAGCGCCATTGGCACACCGGCAGCGACGAATTCGTCTATGTATTATCGGGCGAGGTGGTGCTGGTCACCGACGCTGGCGAGGAAGTGCTGCACGCGGGCGACGCCGCCGGCTTCCCAGCCAACGACACCAACGGCCATTGCCTGCAGAACCGCTCGGCGAGCGAGGTGCGAGTGCTCGAAATCGGCACGCGCACCGCCGACGACAGCGCCACTTACAGCGACATCGACATGCTGGCGCCGGCCGGCGGCAAACCGGCGATCTACACCCAACGCGACGGCACCCCTTACCCCGACATCCGCCGCCGCGGGCCGTAAAGCCCGCCGCCCAGCGATACCGGGGCCGCGGCTACCAGCCGAGCGCGTAGGCGGCGCGGCGCGGGTCGGCGCCGGCTTCGAGCACCCCGCGCTTCCGGTCGGAGAGGATCGCGCAGACCGCCCCCGCGGTCCACATCCAGTCGGGCCAGCGCTGGATCTCATGGCCGCGGCGGGCCAGTTCGGCGATCACCGGCTCGGGGATGCGGGTCTCAATCGCCAGCCGGCCGGGATAGTAATCATAGGGCGCAAACGAGGAGGGATAGCTGTAGCTGGCAAAGCGCGGGCTTTCGATCGCGCCCTGCACGTCCTGGCCAAAGGCGAAGACATTGAGCAGCACCTGCAGCATCGCCTGGCTCTGCACATCGCCGCCGGGTGTGCCGAACGGCATGAACTTGTCGCCCCCCTTGATCGCGAGCGCCGGGTTCGGGGTCAGCCGCGGCCGCTTGCCGGGCGCGACGCCGGCCGGGTGGCGCGGGTCGGGGCGCGATTGCGAGCCGCGGTTCGACGGGATCAGCCCCGTCCCCGGCACCACAGGCGAGCCGTAGGAGCCGTCGCTCGGCGTCGCCGAAAAGAGATTGCCCCAGCGGTCGGCGACGCAGACATAGGAGGTGTCGGGCTCGGGGTTGGGGTTGCCGGCACCGCGCGCGAAATCCCCAAAGCCGAGAGGAGCCCGGCTGCCGATCTCGCCGGGCGGCGGCATTTCGGGCCAGGCTTTGTCGGGCCGGATCAATTTGCGCCGCTCGGCCGCGTATTCCTCGGAGAAGAGCGTCGCGAGCGGGACCTCGACCAGCGCCGGGTCGCCGTAATAGGCCTCGCGGTCGGCAAAGGCGAGCTTCAGCGCCTCGGTCAGTCGATGGATATAGTCGGCGCTGTTGTGGCCGAGCCCGGCGAGGTCGGTCCCTTCGAGCAAAGCCAGGGTTTGCAGCAGCACCGGCCCCTGGCACCACGCGCCGCAGGTGAAGACTTCGAGGTCGCCAAAGCGGCGCCGCTCGGGCGGGCCGACCGGCGAGCGGTAATCCGCCAGATCCTCGGCCGAGAGCAGCCCGCCTTCCTGTTTCATAAACGAAACGATCTTTTTGGCGATGTCTCCCTTGTAGAAAGCGTCGTGCGCGGCGTCGAGCCCGGCCTCCCGGCCCCCGCCCCTGCCACTATGACCACCAGAGGCGGCCTCCTCGTCGGCCATATATTGCAGCGAGCCCGCAAGATCGGTCTGGCGGAACAATTCGCCGGCTGCGGGCGGACGCCCGCCGGGCAGAAAAATTGCGGCCGAGGACGGCCAAAGGCGATGGTCGGGTTCGTGCCGCTTCAGGCTCTCGGCCATCAAGGGGTACATCGCAAAGCCGTCGCGGGCGAGCCGGATCGCCGCCGCCGCGACCTCGCCAAAGCTCATCGTCCCCCAGCGCTTCAGCGCCGTGATCCAGGCGTCGGGTGCCGCCGGCACGACGGTGCGCAAGACACCTTTCGGGATCTTGCCGCCGTGCTCGCGCATAAAGAGCTCGGGGTCGAGCGCCTTGGGCCAGGTGCCGAGCCCGGCGATCGTCACCACCTCGCGGGCCTCGGCGTCGTAGATCATGATCGGCGCGACGCCGGCGACATCGACCAGGTCGCTCTGCAGCACCCCGAGCGCCAACCCCGCCGCACACCCCGCATCGATCGCGTTGCCGCCCCCTTCGAGGATCGCAAACCCCGCATGGGCGGCGAGATAATGCCCGGCCGAAATCGCATGCCGCGTCGCGGCGATCGTCGGACGGTGGGCGAAGGAAGCGGTCATGGCGAGCCCCTCGGCAAGGATGGTCCCGCAACTCTAGTCCTTCCCCCGCTGCCGATAGAAGCGCCGTCGCATGCTTGCCGGAGGCGGCGCGGGCGATCGGCGTCGGCGAGCACACCGTCGATCAGCGCCAGCCGGTTGTCGATGCCGAGCTTGTTGTAGAGGCTGCGCCGGTGCAAGACGACCGGCTGCGCGCCGGGTAAGGCGAAGCTTGCGAAATCGGCCAGGGCGCCGGTAGACCACAGCGCCGGTAGACCACGGCGCCGGTTGAGGTGACGCGCAGTCCTCCGCGATCGGCTGGGCTTTAGGCTGTTGCGGTCGCGGCAAGCCCCTTCTCGCAACGCGGCGGCGGGGTAGAGTAGTCCTTCACTCGTCCCGTCGCTAAAAGCTCCTCATCGGAAAAATGGACGATCGCACCGAGCCGCCGCCAGCGGCGTCCGCACCGCCGCAGGGCTCGCTGCTGGCGCTCGCCTTGACCGCACCCCTCGCCGGCGCCGGGGCCGGGTTTGTCGTCGCGCTCTTTCGGGTGGCGCTCGACGCGGCCGATCGCTGGCGCGATGCGCTGGTCGCCCATGCCCATGTCCATGCCCATGCCCATGGCATGCCGTTCGCGGGCTTCGCGCTGACGCTCGCGGGATGCGCGGCGGCGGTTGCGGCGGCCGCCTCGCTCGTGCGTCGCCTCGCGCCCTACGCCTCGGGCAGCGGCATCCCGCAGGTCGAGGCGGCGTTGACCGGCGATCTGCCGGCCGCCCCGCCGAAGCTGCTGCCGGTCAAGTTTTTTGGCGGCCTGCTGGCGATCGGCGCCGGCATGGCGCTGGGGCGCGAGGGGCCGAGCGTGCAGATGGGCGCCGTCATCGCCCATATGGTCGGCCGGATCTGTCGCCGCGCCTGGCCGGATTTGCGCATCCTGCTCGCCGCCGGCGCGGGTGCGGGTCTCGCCGTCACCTTCAACGCACCGATCGCCGGCGCCGTCTTTGTGCTCGAAGAGCTGGTGCGGCGGTTCGAGACCCGGACTGCAATTGCCGCGATCGGCGCATCCTCGACGGCGATCCTGATCTCGCGGCTGATGCTCGGGCAGGCCCCGGATTTCCACGTCGCGGTGCAAGCTCTGGGCGCTACCGGGCCGCTCCCCTATGCCGGCGCCGCGACCTGGCCGTTCTACATCGCTCTGGGTGCCGCCGCCGGGCTCGCCGCCGCCGGCTACAACCGCACCTTGCTCGGCATGGTCGCCATGGCCGAACGGCTTGAGCCGCTGGCCGGTGGAATTGCAGGCGGCGGCGATCGGCGCTGTGGTCGGAGCGGTCCTGTGGTTTGCGCCGAGCCTCGTCGGCGGCGGCGACAGGATCACCCAGCATATCCTCTCGGGCGGCGCGGCCCTCGGCACCGTGCCACTCGCGTTTCTGCTGCGGTTTTGGCTCGGCCCCTTATGCTATGCGGCGCGCACGCCGGGCGGCCTCTTCGCGCCATTGCTGGTGCTCGGCGCCCAGCTCGGCCTGGTCGTCGGCGCTTTGTGCCGGCTCGCCTTCCCGCATCTCGGCATCGACCCGATCGCCTTTGCCGTCGTCGGCATGGCGGCGTTCTTCGCCGGTGTGGTGCAGGCCCCGGTCACCGGCATCGTGCTCGTCACCGAGATGACCGCCGCCTTTACCACGCTGTTGCCGATGCTCGCCGCCTGCTTTGCCGCAATGGTGACGGTCAATTTGCTGCGCACCGCACCGATCTACAATTCGCTGCGCGAACGCGTGACCCGGCACGCCGGCGCGCAGCGATAGGCCGGACAGCGGCTTGATCGGCAATAATCACAAGACTATTCTGGCCTTCATTGTCCGATCGACGCTGCCGGCTCGGGACACACGATGCAAGCTCGGCACCTGCCCCGCTTTCTTTGCCGGCACCGCCCTCGGGGGAAAAGCCAGGGTGAGGTGGGAGATGCCGGAGCGCCGGCCGGCATGACCGCGGGCCCGCCGCTCCTCGCCGTCCGCGGCCTCGTCAAGCACTTCCCGGTGCGCGCCGGTGTGCTGCGGCACACCATCGGCCAGGTCCGCGCGGTCGACGGCATTTCGTTCGAGATCGCCGCCGGCGAGACGCTGGGGCTGGTCGGCGAGAGCGGCTGCGGCAAATCGACCGCCGGCAAGGCAATCCTCAAATTGATCGAGCCGACCGCAGGTCAAATCCTCGTCGAGGGCGAGCGGATCGACCTTTTATCGCGGCGCCGGATGCGCCCCTGGCGCCGCCGCCTGCAAATGGTCTTTCAGGATCCGTATTCGTCGCTGAACCCGCGCTTTCGCGTGCGCGACATCATCGCCGAGCCGCTCGTCAACTACCGCGCGGCGAGCGAGGCCGGGCTGGGCGAGCGCGTCGCCGAGCTCGCCCACCGGGTCCGGCTCCCGCCCGGCGCGCTCGACCGTTTCCCGCACGAATTTTCCGGCGGCCAGCGCCAGCGCATCGGCATCGCCCGCGCGCTCGCTCTCAACCCGAGCCTGATCGTCTGCGACGAGCCGGTCTCGGCCCTCGACGTATCGGTCCAGGCCCAAATCATCAACCTCCTGCGCGACCTGCAGCGCGAATTCGGGCTTTCCTACCTGTTTGTCGCGCACGACCTCGCGGTCGTCGAGCACATCAGCCACCGCATCGCGGTCATGTATCTCGGCAAGATCGTCGAGACCGCCGACAAGCACAGCCTTTTCACCAGCCCCCAGCACCCCTACACCGAGGCGCTCCTCTCCGCCGTTCCGGTCCCCGAGCCCGGCGCGCGACGCAACCGGATCATCCTCAAGGGCGACGTGCCGAGCTCGTCCAGCCCGCCCTCGGGCTGCCGTTTTCGTACCCGCTGCCCGCACGCCTTCGCCCGCTGCGCCGAAGAAGAGCCGCCGCCCCGCGAAATCCGCCCCGGCCACTTTGTCGCCTGCCACCTGCGCACCCCGGAAACCATGTCGACGGCCCCCGGCACCAATTCTCCCCCCTCTCCGCCCCCGCGGCCGGAGACGACCGGGTGAAGCGCGGGATGAGACCGGGCGCGCAGCGTCGTATTGGCTGGTTCCGCGCCACGCATCCCCCGCCTTCGCGAGGGCAAGCTCTTCGAGATGCCCGCTGCGCGGGCTCCTCAGGCATGAGGCTTTTCTTTAATGGCTTCATAGGCTTGCCTCATGGTGAGGAGCGCCCGGGAAAGCCGGGGTTCGCTTCTCGAACCACGCAAATAACTCGATATCACCGGATCATGCTGTGGGCCTGCTCCCGCCGATCAAGAGGCGTTGCCGAAGATCGGCGACAACACCCGGTCGCCGGGCTTGATGCCGAGCCGGGCGGCGGTGCCGCCGTTCAGCTCGATGACCGCCCGCACCGGCGCCGCCGCGGCGATCACGTCATCCGTTTGCGGCACCGCCCGCTCGTGAATGTTGACGATCCGGCCCTGCGCATCGACAAACAGCATGTCGAGCGGGATCAGCGTGTTGCGCATCCACATCGTCGCCACAATCGGCTGCTTGTAGTCGAACAGCATTCCGGCGTTTGGCGCCAGCTCGCTGCGGAACATCAGGCCCTGCATCATCTGCTCGGGCGTTTCGGCAACCTCGACGGCAAAGCGATGCCGCCCGCTGGCGCTGACGATCGTCAGGCTCGAGGTCGGAAAGCTTTGCAGCTGACCCTCGGCTGCCGGCACCAAAAATCCGGCGGCGAGCAAGGACCCGGCGGCGAGCAGGGACAATGACACAAAAACAGCACGGCGCGTGATCATGCGAGCAAACCCGACGCAAACTTGCGTCCCGAATATAGCGCAGCGATGCCCGAAACCGTTCTGACCGTCTTCACGGTCACGGCGCTGCTCGGGATCGTCAGCCTGCTGCTGCCGTTGGCCGAGCGGCTCTCCGTGCCCTACACCGTTCTCTTGGCGCTGGTCGGGATCGCGATCGGCGTCGCCACCAGCATTCCGGCGCTCGACCAGCCGGGTCGGATTCTCGGCGACATCATCGGCACGCTGCACGATTTCGGCCTCGGCGCCGAATCGCTCCTCTATATCTTTCTGCCGGCATTGCTGTTCGAGGCGGCGCTCAACCTCGATCTGCGCCAGCTCGGCGACGACGCCGCACCGGTGCTCTTGCTCGCCATTGTCGGCGTCATCGTTTGCACGCTTGTCGTCGGCTTTGCATTGTGGCCGATCGCCCCCGTCGGGCTGCTCGCCTGCGTCATTCTCGGAGCCATCATCGCCACCACCGACCCGGTTGCGGTGGTCGGCATCTTTCGCGACATCGGCGCGCCGCGCCGGCTGTCGATCCTGGTCCAGGGCGAGAGCCTCTTTAACGACGCCGCGGCGATCGCGATCTATACCCTCGTCGTGGCGATGCTGACCGGCGACCGGCCGGCCGAGCCGCTGCGCGGTGTCCTGGCCTTTTTCCGCCAATTCGGCGGCGGCCTCGCCGCCGGCTATGCCGCCGGCTGGCTGATCGCTGCGCTGATGCCGATCCTGCGCTCGAGCCGGCTCGCCGAGGCGACCTACACGATCGGCTTTTCCTACGGCATTTTCATCATCTGCGACCACTACCTGCATGTGTCCGGTGTGGTCGCGGTCGCCGCCGCCGGGCTGGCGGTCGGCGCCGAGGCGCGGCGCCGGCTGGCGCCGTCCAATTTCGAAAGCCTCCTCGTCACCTGGGAGCAGCTCGCCTTCTGGGCGAGCTCGCTGATTTTTCTGTTTGCGGCGATGCACGTCCCGGCGCTGCTGTTCAACGCCCGGTGGGAGGATCTGGGCCTCCTCGGGGCGCTCGCGCTCGCCGCGCTCGTCGCCCGCGCGCTGACCCTTTACGGGCTCCTGCCGGTGCTGAGCTATACCCGCATCGCCCAGCCGATCGCGACCAATTACAAAGTTGTCATGCTGTGGGGCGGGATGCGCGGCGCGGTCTCGCTGGCGCTGGCGCTGGCGGCGGCCGAGAACACCGCGCTGCCGCCCGAGGTGCGGCAGTTCGTCGGCATTCTCGCCACCGGCTTTGTGCTGTTCACCTTGCTGGTGACCGCGCCGACGATGCGGCCCTTGATGCGCCTCTTGAAGCTCAGCGATGCGACCCCGGCAGAAGCGGCGCTGCGCGACCGGGTGATCGACCTGTCGCTGTCGTCGATCCGCGAGGAGATCGAAAGCGTCGGCCGCGAGCATCAGATCGCGCCCGAAATCGTTGCCGGGGTCGCAGCCGCGTGCTTCGGCCACAGCCCGGCCGAGATCGCCGAGGAGAACGCGCAATTGCCGGAAGCGCTGCGGCTGCGCGCCGCGGTGACGGTGCTGGCCGATCGCGAGCAGGAGTTCTGCCTCGAATATTTCGAGGGGCGCACCGTGTCCCGGCGGGTCGCCGCGAGCCTTCTGGCGCACACCGCGCGATTGCGCGACGGCGCGCGCAGCCACGGGGTCGAAGGCTACCAGCAGGCGGCGGCGCGAATCCGCCGCTTCGGGCCGATGTTCCGCTCGGCCCTGACGCTGCACCGCCGGCTCGGCATCGCCGGTCCCTTGGCGCGGCAGATCGCCGACCGGTTCGAGGTCCAGCTCGCCGCCCGCTTTGTGCTGCGCAATCTCGCCACCTTCAACCATCGCCAGGTCGGCCGCCTGTTCGGCGCCGGGCCGAGTGCCGCGATGGCCGGCCAGATCGAGCTGCGCACAACCGAGATCGACAGTGCGATCGCGGCGTTGAAGCTGCAATACCCCGGCTATGTGCGCCAGCTCGAAAGCCAATTCCTGGCGCGCACCGAAGCCCGGCTCGAAGACGAGCGCTATCGCCGGCTGCGCGCCAATTCGATCATCAACCAAGATGTTTTCGACGATCTGCAACGCCGGCTGCGCCAGCGCCGGCGTGCCGTCGAGACCCGCGCGGTGCTCGATCTCGGCCTCGACCGCGACGAGCTCCTGGCCCGCGTGCCGATGTTCGCCACGCTCGACAACAAGGCGCGGCGCTCGGTTGCGCGGCTGCTGCGAGCGCGCCTTGCGGTGCCCGACGAGGTCATCGTGCGCCGCGGCGAGCGTGGCGACGCGATGTACTTCATCTCCTCGGGCGCGGTCGAAGTGCGCATTGCACCCAATCCGGTTCGGCTCGGCAGCGGCGATTTTTTTGGCGAGCTGGCGCTGTTGGTCGCCGATCGGCGCAACGCCGATGTCGTCTCGCTCGGCTATTGCCAGCTCCTCAGTCTGGGCGCGCGCGACCTCGATCGGCTGTTTGGCAGCCAGCCGGCGCTGCGCCAGCGAATCGAGGCCGTCGCCCGGACCCGCGTCGCTCAGGAGCGCGCCGGATGACGGCTCAACCCGCCCGACTGGCGCAACCGCTTGCACAAGCTTCATTTTCGTGACATCGCCAGGATTCCTTAACTTTGCAATGAAACACTCGCACCCCAGCCATGCGCTTGAAAGCGCCGACAAAGAACGCACCTAGACCCGCGGGAGACTGAAGCCAACAGGATCATGTCATGAACAGGCCAACTGTCCCGGGCCTCCGGATTGTCAAATTCGCCGCCCTCATCCTGACCATCGCGCTCGTCGGCGTGCCGCGCCCCGGCTGGGCCACGACGACCGGCGGCGGCGCCACCGTTCAGGGGCTCTACGACACGCTGCTCTCCGCGATGAAGAACGGCCGCACGCTCGGGCAAAGCGGCCGGTTCGCGGCATTGGCGCCGGTGATCCGCCGCACCTTCGACCTGCCGCTGATGACCAGGCTCTCGGTCGGCCCGAGCTGGGCGTCCCTCAACGAGGCGCGGCGCCGGCAGCTGATCGACAGCTTTGGCCGTTACATCTCGGCGATCTACGCCGACCGCTTCGACAGCTGGAACGGCGAAAAGCTGCAGGTCACCGGTGAGGAGCCGAACGGCGCCGGGGTCCTCGTCCGCAGCAAGATCATCAAATCGAACGGCGAGCCGGTCAAAGTCGACTACGCGATGCACCAGAGCGGCGGGTCTTGGCTGATCTCCGACATCTATCTCGACGGCACGATCAGCGAGCTCGCGACCCGGCGCTCGGAATTTGCGGCGATCATCCGCAACCAGGGCATCGACGGCTTGATCCAGTCCTTGAACCGCAAGGCCGACATGCTGACCGGGACCACCGCCCGCGCCTATTAGTGTCAGATCCCGAAGTTTTGCCGATCAATCACTCCATTCCGCCATCCCGGCGAAGGCCGGGACCCATCGCTCAGCGGTCGCGATGGTTGATGCATGGGTCCCGGCCTTCGCCGGGATGGACGCATGTTGGGGAGAACATGGTCCGCCAAACTTTGCGATCGAAACACGAGCTTGCGGCGCTGGCTAGCTTGCCGCGCTGGTCCCGGCGCTCCGCGCGCGACCGATCAGCCACGGCGTCAGCAGCATCGCCGACGGCCTGACGCAGTCGCGGCGCGGCAGGTCGGCGACACCGAACACGATCTCGTCCTGCCGGGCGCGGACGATCGCCACGTAAGTCCCGAGCATCCGGTCCCAGACCGACAGCACGGCGCCGTAGTTCGAATCCGCGTGCCGCCGCGCGACCGAATGGTGCACGCGGTGCAAATCGGTCGTCATCAGCACCGGCTGCAGCCACCTCTCCAAATTCTCGGGCAGGCGAATGTTGCCGTGCTGCAGAGCGGCGAGCGCAAACACCGTCACACCATGGATCGTGACCACTGCGAGCGGCACGTCGAGCGCCACCACGACCACCCAATAGACCGCCGCTGCCAGCAGGTATTCGATCGGATGGTGCCGCACCGCAGTCGTCACATCGACATCGGGATCGGAATGGTGGAGCGCGTGAAGGCGCCACAAGAACCTCACCTTGTGCTCGCAGCGATGCACCCCGTAATGGATGAAATCGAGCAGCAGAAAGGCAGCGGCAAAGCTCGCCGCAGCACCCGCGATCGGCCAAGCCGGCAGGGAAACTCCAAAGAGCGCCTGAAGTGGGCCACGGACCGCTGCCGACGGCGCGAAAAAGCCGGCGATCGCCATGTTGACGAGCCAGAAGGCGAGGTTGCCAAAGCGCCGCCGCGTCGCCGGAAACTCGCGCCGCCGGCGTGGGCGGCAAAGCTCCCACAGGGCGACGGCCGCCATGCTGCCGAGGAGCATGATCAGGATCATCGCCGCCGCCGCTCGGGGCTAGCCGCCGGCGCCGCGGGCCACGGCGCTAGCCCGCCAAGCGCCGCCGCACCAGCGCCAAAGCCAATAGCGCCCCGCCGATCAGCACCAGCCCCGGCGGCTCCGGCGCCGGCAGCGAGTCGGAGAGCAACGTCGTGCCATCGAAGGCGATCGCCAGATCCGCGTGGAAGGCGTGCACCAGATCGCCGTTGTCGTCGGCAAAGCTGCCATCGAGGAACGAGGCGATCGGGTCGATGCCTTCGAACAGCCCGTCAGCAAACCCGAACCCCGCAGCCGGGAACTCCAGCAGGTTATCAAAACCGATCAGCGGAATGTCGAGGCTGAAGATCTCGTGCCCCTGGTTGAAGTCGAGCGCGGAGGTGATGCCGAGGTCGGACAGGGCAAATTTTTGCCCCGGGCTGCCCGCCAAGCCGCCGGCGCTGTCGAGGACGTCGGTTGTCACCGCGGTCCCGCCGGTGCCCCGGATCTGGACGGTCAACAACGGCTGGCGCAACAGATCGCCGGCGCCATCGGTCACCGCGAACGGCAGCGTGACATCGCCGACATCCTGGTTCAGCGCAAAGCTCGAATTGGTGCGCGGCTTAAAGTTGAAGAGGAGGTTCAGGGTGCCCGGGATCGCGCCCGAATTGGGGTCCGGGCTGGTCGTGGCCGTCAACAGCGCGTTGCCGCCGGCACCGGTCGGGATCGGTTGGCCGGCTGGGTTCGAGGGGGTGATGAAGGCGAGCGGGTTGGCGACCACCTGATTGCCCACAAAGGCGGTGCCGGCATCGATCGCCGCGTCCTGGTTGGTGCGTACGGTAGAGGGAGCAACGCCCGACAAGGCGGCGTTCTCGATCACCAGCTGGTTGACGGTCGGCAATTGCGGGCACGGGTTTACATTCACCACCGGGTTGCTGCAGACCGCATTCAGCAGCGCTTGAAAAGTGCCGTTATCCGCACCCGCACCGCCGGCTTGTGCCGCGCCCGCTCCGATCAGCCACAAGACGCTTGTGGCGGCCATCCAGCATGCTTTTGTCGATAGGCTCCCTGTCCGGCGCATGGCTCACCTCGCAACAGATCGACCCCGCGGGGCTTGGACTAAACCCGCGCGGCTTTTACGACAAATTGCGGCATGGTGCAAATCTACCGTTCGATCGGGAACAATTGGCCGCCGGCATGCGATGTTATGGTTAATTCCGGCTTGACATCATTTTGCTTTTCCTCGGGGTTGGCGAACAGTCCGGTTGTTTGTTATTTTACCGACCGAGGCACCTGGGACAGCGCGCAAATCGGCGCTGCGCGGAGAAGGGCTCGGAGGAGACGAAATGACCGGCGAGAAATCGTGGTTGGGAGGGCGCTGGTGTTTGCCGGTGTCGTTCGCAGCGGTCCTGATAGCGTCCTCCGGCGGCGCGCTCGCGGTCCCGGTCACCGATTTTGTCACCGTCCAGCCGATCGACGTGTGCTCGGCCCCCGGCACCAATTGCGCAACCATGAACAATCTCGGCGCCGGAAAAAACAACGTGACCGCCGGGTCGAAAGTGCAGGTCGGGTTCGCCAGCAACGGGATCAATATCACAAATGCGATCTGGAACCTGGCCGGCATCAACGTCGTGTTTCAGCCGACAACCGAGTATAACACCCCGAATTCGCAGTTTCAGAACGTGCCGGTCACCGCCAGCACCACCGCGCCCGGTCAGTTCACCAGCGCGGCATTCCAGCTGCTGACCCAGCAGGCTGGAGTGTCAAAGGGATCCCCGCCGGCGAGCCCGCTGAGCCTGAACCCGACCACGATCAACATGTTCTTCGTCAATTCGATCGTGCCGGATCCGAGCACGCCCGGAGTTCTTTACGGGATTGGCTGGGTCGGCAACAACGGCGCCGCGATCGGTCAGAACACATTCGGAGCCCCCGGCCGCGGCGGGCAAACCTTCAACGCCCGCGCCGACGACATTGCGCACGAGATCGGCCATGTGCTCGGCCTCGACCACACGACGTTCGGCAACAATCCGCCGCTCCCTGCCGATCTGATGACCGCCGGCGCGACGCGGACGACGCCCAATGTCAACGTGACCAGCGTCGCCACTCAAAGCAATGCCACTTGGCTAAGCCAAATCGTCCCCGGCGGGCCCGTCGATCAGCTGCTGCAGACCCAGGTATCGCAGGTCTCGCATCCCAATGGCGGGGCGCTCAATGCCTTCCTCAACCCGATACCATTGATCAACACGACCGCGACCGACCCGCGCGGCGGGTTCAGCTTCAACGTCGCTTTCAACGGCGGCGGTCGGGCTGATGAAGCAATGAACCAGCTGACCTTGACCTTGCCGACGGGCTTTTTTTTCAAAGGCGATGTCGAAATCACCTCGAACAACGATCCGCATGTATCGATCGTCCCGACCTTCTGCGGCGGCGACCACGAATTGTCGAATTGCCTGACCTTCACCTTCGCCGACAGCGACTCGCTGCATCAATTCGAGGACGGCGACCAGTTCAGCTATAATGTGGGGATCTGCAAGGAAAGCTACGCATATTGCAAGACCGCGACCGACAGCGATCTGGCCGCGGCCGCGGCGGCCGGCGAACTCTGCGACCTACCAATACCTGTTCAGTGACGGCTACTTTACGACAAGCGACCTCGAGCCGCAGGACGACATCACCTTTGTCGCCGATTCGCAGGACCCGAATTCGGCGCTGCCATCGGGGATCACCAATCCACTCACCTTTGTCGGCGCCAGCCAGCTACCCTGCGTGCAGCTCGCCGGCGAGACGGCCTGCCCGCCGCTCGATCTCGCCGACGCCAACCCCGCCGAGGAGGACGTGCCCGAGCCGCCCGGCCTCGCGGTCGCCTTCGCCGGCCTCGCCGGTTGGCTGGTGCTCGCCCGCCGCCGCCGGCGCCCGCCACTTCCGTCGCCCTGCGGCTAAGCCCTCCGCAGCAGCGCCAGAAATCGTGCCGCCGCGTCGATCTCGGCAGCCAGCAGCCGGCGCCGCCGGGACTCCTCGGGGTCCTCGCCCCAAGCCTCGATCTGATAGCTTTCGTCGAGCTGCGAGACGGCAAAGGCTTCGGCCGCATCGAGCCGCCCTTCGCTCAGCGCCAGCGCGATGACCACAGAACCGCAGGCGGTCGTCGCCGCGTGGAGCGCGGCAAGCGCAAAGCTGTCGTGCTCGGCGACCGCCGCGGCGAGCGCGCGCAGGCTCGCCTTCGGCTGGCCGTTCGGGACCACCCCGATGGTGACCGCGAGCGGCGCGTCGTAGCGCAGCACCGCCCAGTCGATCAGCGGCTGCCATGCCGCTTGCTGGCGCAAGGCCAAGGCCGGGGGGTGCGCGGCGCGATAGCAGACGAGATCGGTGGCGGCGTATTCGGCGACCTGCCGCACGACCTCGTCACGTTGCCGCATCACCCGGTCGATCGCGCTGGCGGCGAGCCGCATCAGCGGCATATCAGCCGGACGGATTTCGGTTTCCTGGGCGCCCCATTCCGCCGCCAGCGCCGCCGCCAGCGCCGCGCTCGGCACGATCAGCTCGTTTTTCGCCGGGGTTTGGACGAGCCTGCCGTCGAGCGCCACGCCATGACCCGAACCTGCCGGCACTGCCTGCGCCTGCCGGTAGACCCGTCTCATGACGGCAGCTCCAGCTCGGCGAACGGGTCGTCGATCTCGGGCGCAAAGCCAAAAAACTCCCAGCTTTCCCGCATATGCGGCGGCAATGGCGCGGTGACCTGCAGCCGGCCGCCGCGCGGATGCGGGATCGACAATGTCCGCGCGTGCAGATGCAGGCGGCTTGCCGACGGCACCCCCGCCAGATGCGGTGCCGCACCGCCGTACTTTGCATCGCCCAGGATCGGCGCGCCGATCGCCGCGCAATGCGCGCGCAGCTGGTGGGTCCGACCGGTCACCGGCAAGAGCGCCAGCCAGCTCGCCTTGTCCCCGACGCTGTCGATGACGCGATAATACGTCACTGCATTCTTGCCCTCGTCGGGATCGGCGCGCACCCGTTCGCCGCCCTGGCCGGCGCGCTTGGCCAATGCCAGCCCGATCCGTCCCTGCGCCGGCTGGGGCCGTCCGGCGACCAATGCCCAATAAATCTTGCGCGTCGTCTTGTCGCGAAAGGCGCGGGTCAAAAACGCCGCCGCCGCGGCGCCGCAGGCCAGAGCCAAAACGCCGCTCGTCTCCTTGTCGAGACGATGGACGAGGCGCGGGCGCTCGTCATGGCCAAACCGCAGCGCGTCGAGCATGCCGTCGAGGTGCCGCTCGGTGCGCGTCCCGCCCTGGACCGCGAGGCCCGGCGGCTTGTTGAGCACGATCACCGCCTCGTCGCGGTGGAGGACGAGCCCGCGCAGCATCGCCTCATCCTCGGGACGGATGCGAGTCGGCATGGACGGCGATGGCGCATCGGCAAGCGGCGGGACCCGGATCTGCTGGCCGGCAGCGAGCCGGTCGCCGGCCTGCGCCCGCTTGCCATCGACGCGGACCTGCCCGGTGCGCAACAGCTTTTCGAGCCGGCCGTGGCCGAGCCCCGGATAATGCCGCCGGAACCAGCGGTCGAGCCGCAGCGGGCCTTCGGTTTCGGCGACGGTCACGGTGTCGGTCACAGCCCTCTCCGCCCCCAAGGGCAGAAAGGCAGAGCCAACCGGCGGCGACCGCCGGGTAGGTTACGATTCGTCATGCTTGCGCCGCCGCCCGCTCGCGCAGCCGGTCCCAGTAATCGAGCCGCTTTTTGACTTCGCGCTCAAACCCGCGCTCGCTCGGCCGGTAGAAATTGCGCCGCGCGGTCCCCTCGGGAAAATAATTCTGGCCGGAAAACCCTTCCTCGGTCGCATGGTCGTAGACATAGCCCTGGCCATAGCCGAGGTTGCGCATCAACCGGGTCGGCGCGTTCAGGATGTGCTTTGGCGGCATCAGCGAGCCGGTCTCCCGCGCCATCCGCCCGGCCTCGCCAAAAGCGGTGTAGGCGGCATTCGATTTGGGCGCGCTCGCGAGATAAATCACGCATTGCGCGATCGCGAGCTCCCCTTCGGGCGAGCCGAGCCGATCATAGGCATCCCAGGCGGCGAGCGCTTGGACTATCGCTTGCGGGTCGGCAAGGCCGATATCCTCGGCCGCGGCGCGCGTCAGCCGGCGCAGGATGTAGACCGGGTCCTCGCCGCCGGCCAGCATCCGCGCCAGCCAATAAAGAGCCGCGTCGGTGTCGGAGCCGCGCAGCGATTTGTGCAGCGCGCTGATCAGGTTGTAATGGCCTTCCTGCGCCTTGTCGTAAAGCGGCGCGCGGCGCTGCACGATCTCGGCGAGCTGTTGCGGGCCGAGCGCCGGCGCGGCCGGAAGCGCCGCGATCTCCTCGACCAGATTGAGCAGGAAACGGCCGTCGCCGTCGGCCATCGCCTTTAGCGCATTGCGGCCGTCCTCGGTCAGCGGCAGCACCCGCGCGAGACGCTCTTCGGCGCGCTGCAGCAGGGTTTCGAGAGCATCGTCGCCGAGCCGGTGCAGCACAAAAACCTGGGTGCGCGACAACAACGCGCCGTTCAGCTCGAAAGACGGGTTCTCGGTGGTGGCGCCGACGAGGATCACGGTGCCGTCCTCGACGACCGGCAGAAACGCGTCCTGCTGGGCCCGGTTGAAGCGGTGGATTTCGTCGACAAAAAGCAATGTCCCGCCGCCCATCTCACGCCGCTTTCTCGCGCCGTCGAACACCTTGCGCAGATCGGCGACCCCGGAAAACACCGCCGAGAGCGGCTCGAAATAAAGCTCGGTGCCGTGCGCCAGCAGCCGTGCGATCGTGGTCTTGCCGGAGCCCGGCGGCCCCCACAGGATCATCGACGAGAGGCGCCGTCCCGCCATCATCCGCCCGATCGGCCCGTCCGGCCCCAAGAGATGGTCCTGCCCCACCACCTCGGCGAGGCTGCCTGGCCGCAGCCGGTCGGCCAGCGGATGCGGCGCCTCTTTTTCAAACAGTGTGCTCATCGCCGCGCTGATATGGGCCGGGACGCGCGGCCGTGCAAATCCCGCTCGATTCTCGGCGGCGATGGTTTATGCCGCCTCGACGACGATGCCCATGCGTTTGCCGAGCGCCCGAAGCGCCGCATCGATTTGATTGATCCGGCTTTGATGCAGCGGGTCGCGAAGACGGCGCACGGCCTTTTCATCCGTGCCGAGCCGCTGCGCCAGGGCGACGTTCGAGACCCCGCCCGACAGCATGGTATCGTGCAATGCCAGCTTGGCCGCGACGAGAGCCGGCGGATAGGCGAGAGCGCGGCCATACGGCGGTGAGGGGCGCGGCAACGGCTCGGCGCGCTCGGTATAGAAGGAAACGGCGGTCACCAACGCATCCTCGGCCATTGCCGCAGCCTCTTCCTCGGTATCGCCTTGCGTGATTGCTTCCGGCACGTCTGGAAAAGTGACCGTGAAGCCGCCCTCGCGCTGCGGCTGCAACTCGTAAGGATAGGCATAGCGCATCGCTGTTATTCCCCGATCTCCTCGGGCTTCAGCCCGAGTTGCTTCAGGATGCCGTGCAAAGTCCCGGTTTCGATCTGTCGAGTGCCGCCCCACGACCGAGCGCCTGCCGGCAAGCACGACCTTTGTGTGGCTCCTGCCTTCTGACATTATGAACTCGAGGCCGCGCCTTGCGGCGAGACGGCGCAAACGCCGCAAAAGCTCGGCGGGCTTCATTCTCCCAATCTCGGACAGATTTGTCCGATTATCAATTGCCGGCTTGGTCAGCGACGGGTTGAGGCACACATGTCGGCGGCGCGCCGAACACCTCCTCGAAGGTGGTGCGCAGGGCGGCATCGACATCGCCCATTGTCGCCGGCGCGCCGAGGGCGGCGAGCGAGGTCACACCATGCCCGGAAATTTCCGGATCGATGCCGCAGGGGACGATGCCGCGGTAATGCGCGAGGTTGGGGTCGATGTTGATCGCCACGCCGTGATAGGTCACCCAGCGCCGTACCCTGACGCCGATCGCGGCGATCTTTTCTTCGTGCCCGTGATGGGCGACCCAGATGCCGACCCGGCCCTGGCGCCGCTCGCCGTTCACGCCGAACCGCGCCAATGCCCGGATCACCCATTCTTCGAGACGATGGACATGGCAGTGCACGTCCGCGCCGCGGCGCGCCAGGTCGAGCATGACATAGGCGACGCGCTGCCCCGGCCCGTGATAGGTCCAGCGCCCGCCGCGCCCGCTGCGATAGACCGGCAACCGCCCGGGATCGAGCAACTCCTCGTCGCGCGCGCTGGTCCCGGCGGTGTAGAGCGCCGGATGCTCGAGCAGCCATACCAGCTCCGGGGCCGCGCCGGCGCGGATCGCCGCGACCCGGCCCTCCATCTCCACGACCGCGTCCGCATAGGCGATGGGGGCATCGCTCGCACGCCAATCGATCGGGCTGCCTGCGCCAGGGTCCATCACAGCTTGATATAGGGTTCCGGATTTGCTAATCGAGCCGCCCCAATCGTGCGGTCGTGGCGGAATTGGTAGACGCGCAGCGTTGAGGTCGCTGTGGGGGAAACTCCGTGGAAGTTCGAGTCTTCTCGACCGCACCACCTCCCTTGCCGACCGCTCTCGCCGGGTCCGTGCCCCGGCCCGATGGACACCGGCGTTTGCCGGTGTGACGATGGCGCATGCAGAACACGCGGCTCTCGTCATTCGATTTCGATCTCGGCGCCGAGATCGATATGCTGCGCGCGAGCGTGCGCGATTTCGCCGACGACAAGATAGCGCCGCTCGCCGCCGAAATCGACAAAAGCGACCGCTTCCCGATCGAGCTGTGGCCGCAGATGGGCGCGCTCGGCCTCCACGGCATCACCGTCGAGGAGGAATATGGCGGTGCCGGCATGGGCTATCTCGCCCATTGCGTGGCGATGGAGGAGGTGAGCCGTGCTTCGGCTTCGGTGGGCTTGAGCTATGGCGCGCATTCGAACCTCTGCGTCAACCAGATCCGCCGTAACGGCAGCGCGGCGCAAAAGCGGAAATACCTGCCAAAGCTGATCTCGGGCGAGGATGTCGGCGCGCTGGCGATGAGCGAGCCGGGGGCCGGGTCCGACGTCGTCTCAATGCGGCTGCGCGCCGACAAAAAAGGCGAGCGATATATCCTGAACGGCACCAAGCTGTGGATCACCAACGGCCATGTCGCCGACACGCTCGTCGTCTATGCCAAGACCCGGCCCGATGAGGGCGCGCGCGGCATCACCGCCTTTCTGATCGAAAAAGGCTTCAAGGGTTTCCGCCCGGCGCAAAAGCTCGACAAGCTCGGCATGCGCGGCTCGCCGACCTCGGAGCTGGTGTTCGAGGAGTGCGAGGTGCCGGCCGAAAACATGCTCGGCGCCGAGGGCGAGGGCGTGCAGGTGCTGATGAGCGGGCTCGATTACGAGCGCGCGGTCCTCGCCGCCGGCCCCCTCGGCATCATGCAGGCCTGCCTCGACCTCGTCGTCCCCTACATCCACGATCGCAAGCAGTTCGGCCAGCCGATCGGCGAGTTCCAGCTGATCCAGGCCAAGATCGCCGACATGTACACCGGCATGAACGCCTGCAAATCCTATGTCTACGCGGTGGCGCGCGCCTGCGACCGCGGCCGGACGACGAGGAAGGACGCCGCCGGCGCGATCCTTTATGCCGCCGAAAAGGCAACATCCGCCGCGCTCGATGCGATCCAGATCCTCGGCGGCAACGGCTACATCAACGATTTCCCGGCCGGGCGCCTGCTGCGCGACGCCAAGCTCTACGAAATCGGCGCCGGCACCTCGGAAATCCGCCGCATGCTGATCGGCCGCGAAATCTTTCAGGAGACCGCGTGACATGCGCCGGCTGATTTCCTCCGGCTCGCCGTTCGAAGCGGCGGCGGGGTACAGCCGGGCGGTGGTCGATGGCGAATGGGTGTTTGTCGCCGGCACCACCGGGTTCGACTATGCGCAAATGACGATCGCCGACGACCCGGCCGAGCAGGCGCGCCAAGCCCTGCGCAACATCGAAAGCGCGTTGGCCGAGGCCGGCGCGGGGCTCGGCAACGTGGTGCGGGTGCGCTATTACCTGCCCGACCTCGCCGACTGGCCAAAGATCGTGCCGGTGCTGGGCGAAGTCTTCGGCGCGATCCGTCCGGCGGCGACGGCCCTCGTCTGCGGCCTCGTCGATCCGCGCATGAAGATCGAGATCGAGATGACGGCACGCCGCGGCAGCGTGCCCCTGTGATGCGGCCGCGGGTTGGCTTGCCGTCGCGGGCTCGTGCATGCGATCGTATTGTTCCGGTCTTGACGGGCCTCCGGTAGCGTCGCGGCATGGCGATCGACCCGCTGAAAGTTGCCAAACGATTGCGGGATGCGGGTTTCAGCGATCCGCAGGCCGAGGCAGTCGTGGCTACCTTGCAGGAGGCGTCGCAAGCCGCCGATCTCGCCACCAGGGCGGATCTGACCGAGTTCGGTGGCGCGCTTCGCGCCGAGATCGCCGAGGTCCGCGCCGAGATCGCCGAGGTTCGCGCCGAGATCAAGGCCGAGATTGCCGAGCTTCGCGCCGAGACCAAAGCGGAGATCGCCGATCTGCGCAGCGAGCTGCGCCAGTCCGAGCTGCGCCTCGAAGCCAAGCTCGAGGCGATCAAGGGGGAAATCCTGAACCGCGTCTTCGGCCTGATCCTGGGCGCCCTGGTCGTCAATATCGTCGCAATTGTCGGTGCCGTGCTCGCGGCAGCGAAGCTCATCGGACATTGATCGAGCGCAGCTACGCGGCGACCCTCGCCCACGCCGACGCGGTCGTCGAATAAGCCCCGGCCGCCAGCCGGAAGATCCTCGCTTGCGGCGCCATTGGCCTTGCGCGCTGCGGCATGGCCAATGGCCGGTGCCAAAGGAGGCCGCCGGGCGCGCTGTTGCCGCTGACCTCCCCGTTCTCTTCCGCCGTCGATCGCCCGTCGGCCGGGGAGCACGGCGGGCGCCTCTGCACGGGACAGCCGTGCCCGATCCTTTTTGCGTCCCTGCTCGGAACGTCCCCGCCGCTGCTGTCGTTTTTCAATGGATCAAGGTCATGGAGGACGCAACCGTGGGGGCCATTCTGCTGTGGCTGCTCGGCGTACCGATACCGATCATCATCATCCTGCTGCTGTTGTGGCATTGAGGAGACGGGCGATGCAAACCACCTCGGTGCGGGTCCGGGAAGAGCAGGTTGTCGCTGCCGGGCTGACGCCGGCCGAGAGCCCGGTTTCGGCAATCTCATGGGCGGCGATCATCGGCGGCGCGTTTGCGATGGCGGCGATCGGGCTGATCCTTCTGGCGCTCGGCGCCGGCCTTGGCTTCGCCTCGATATCGCCGTGGTCGAATGCGGGCCCGTCGGCAACGACCTTCGGCGTCGCCGCGGCGATCTGGCTGATCGTCGTGCAGTGGCTGTCGGCGGCGTTCGGCGGCTATATCACCGGCCGGCTGCGCACGAAATGGGTCTCGGTCGCCAGCGACGAGATCTATTTTCGCGATACCGCGCACGGCTTTCTGGCCTGGGCGGTGGCGGCCGTGATCACCGCAGCGGTCCTGGCCTCGGCGGCATCGACGCTGGTCGGCGGTGCCAGCCGTGTTGCCGGCGCAGCCGCGGCATCGGCGGCGCAAGGCAACTCGGCTTCGGCGCTCGATCCGACGGCGTATCTGGTCAACGAGCTGTTCCGCAGCGACCATCCCGATGTCAGCGGCAATCCGCAGGCGGCGCATGCCGAGGCCACCCCGATCATCGCCCGCGGACTGAGCGAAGGCAATCTGCCGGCGGCCGACAAAACCTATCTTGCCCAGCTGGTTGCCGCCCGCACCGGCCTCAGCCAGCCCGACGCGGCAAAGCGCGTCGGGAGTGTGGACACACAGGTCAATGCGGCCTGGGTCAAGACGCGCCAAGCAGCCGACCAGGCGCGTAAGGCTGCGGCCTACCTGTCGTTCTTCATCGCCTTTTCGATGCTGATCGGCGCCTTTATCGCGGCGGTGATGGCGACTGTTGCCGGTCATCGCCGCGACGAGATGCTGGCGCTGCGGCGGCCGCTTTGACCGCCGGTGCGATCACTCGGGATCGGGCTCTGCCAGCACTTCGGCAAACAGCGTGCGGTCGATGTTCCCGCCGGTCTGGATCACCGCGACCCGCTTGCCTTTGAGCCGGTCGCGCTCCTGCAATGCCGCAGCGAGGGCAGCGGCGCCGGCACCCTCGGCGAGATTGTGCGTGTCGGTGAAGAGGACGCGCATGGCGTGGCGGATCTCGGCGTCGGAGACGGTCACGATGCGCGCGGCGCTGCGGCGGATGAGGTCGAGCGCGCTCGTATCGGGCACCCGCACCGCCAGCCCGTCGGCGATCGTCTCGGCCGAGTTGGTGCTGACCGGCGCGCCGGCCGCGACAGACAGCGCATAGGTCGGCGCATTCTCGGCGACGACCCCGATGATCTCGGCCGTGGCGCCCAATGCCTCGCGCGCCGCGATCACGCCGGAAATGCCGCTGCCGAGCCCGATCGGCACATAGACCGCGTCGAGATCGGACACCGCGCGAAACAGCTCGAGCCCGTAGCTCGCCACCCCCCGCACCAGCAGCGGATGGTAGGAGCGCACCAGATGCAGCCGCTCGCTCCGGGCGAGATCGACCGCATGCTCGTACGCCGCCTGGAAATCGTGGCCGGCCTCGACGAGCCGCCCGCCAAACGCGACCACCGCCCGGTTCTTTTCGACGCTGTTGCCGTGCGGCGCGACAATTGTCGCGGCGAGGCCGAGGCGCTGCGCGGCAAAAGCGATGCTCTGCCCGTGATTGCCGCGGGTCGCGGTGACGACGCCGCGGATCGCGGGCTCGGCCCGCCGCACCTCGTCGAGATAAACCAGCCCTCCGCGCAGCTTGAACGCGCCGATCGGCGTGTGGTTCTCATGCTTGACCCAGAGCTCGGCGCCGACCCGCGCCGACAATAGCGGCCAGCAATATTGCGGTGTCGGGGCGATGACCCGGTGCACCAGCTCCGCCGCCCGTTCGAGTGTCGCGAGATCGTCCATCGCGCTGCATTCGCCCCGGTTTCGCGCGCGCAGTCAACCCGCTCGGGCCCGCATCGCCCCGCCGCCCTTGGCATCTTGCTGGATCGTGGACGCTCGGGCGCAGGGTTCCCCGATTGCCTGAATGCTCGCGGCCAGACGCGGTCTCGCGCGAAGAGCCGCGCCAGCCAGCAGCCCCAGCGCAACCAGCAAAATGCCGGGCGGCTCCACCACCGGTGCCGGGGGCATCGGATCATCGGGAAGGTTTTGCCCTCCGCCGGGATCGAGGCTGAGCAAAGGGTCCACCGGCGCTGCCGGCCAATCCGGCTCGAACGAGATCGGGATGTCCGGAAACCCGTTGCTTTCGCTGGGTCCGGCTTTACCAAGGGGCGGCGCCTGGGCCCCTGCGCCGTCGACGACCGAGCCCGCTCCGCCGGCAAAGCCGAGGCCGACCGCGACGCAGACCCTGATCGCGACCGCGCGCGTCGGCACCGCCACGAGCGCAGGCGCGATCTTGCGATGGGCAAGGTGAAATGCATGAGCCAAACCACGCTTCAGAACGCGATGCATTCTCGCGCCGAGCGCAGCAGGCACAAAAAAGCAATGAATCAGCATCTAGTAAGATGTCTTTATGTAAAATGGGCATCAGAATTGTCGGTGCAACCGCTTGGAGACCCGGCCGCCTCGGAGTAAAATGTCTGATGTGGCGTCGGTTAATGTAGGGATATTGTCGAAAATTTCTAATAAATTCGTGGTTAAAAAATCCAGCCTATCTTTGCCGATCCGGTCCTCGCGTCGCGGATCGCCTGCCACACCTTGAACGGCGTCGCCGGCATCGTCAGGTCGCGGACGCCAAGCGGGGCAAGCGCGTCGAGGATCGCGCTGATGACGACGGCGAGCGCCGGGGTGCAGCCGCCTTCGCCGCCGGCCTTGATGCCAAACGGGTTGGTCGGCGACAGCACTTCGACGATCCGGGTGGCAAACGACGGAAGATTGTCCGAACGCGGCATGCCATAATCCATAAACGAGCCGCACAGCGGCTGGCCCGAGCCTGGATCGACGGCGCATTCCTCCCACATCGCCTCGCCGACACCCTGGGCGATGCCGCCATGGCTCTGGCCGTGCACGATCAACGGGTTGATGCAGCGTCCGACATCGTCGACGACGGAATAGCGGGTGATCTCGACCGCCCCGGTCTCGGGATCGACCTCGGCCTCGCAGACCGCGCAACCATTCGGAAAGACCGGGTCGTGCATCTCGTGCTCGGCCACAACCGCAAGCGCCCCTTCGCTGCCCAGCCGAACCGCCTCCGCCGCCAATTCGAGAAGGTCGAAGCTGCGGTTGCGGCGCGGCGTCGAAAAGCGCCCGTCGGCAAACGCCACCTCGGCTTCGCCGACCTCGAACAGCCGGGCCGCAACCCTCTTGCCCGTGTCGATCAGCTCCGGCGCCGCCTGGGCGAAGAGCGTCGCAGCGTGGCGCATCGAGCGCCCGGAATGCGAGCCGCCGCCCAGGCTGACGACATCGGTGTCGCCCATGATGATGTCGATCGCCTCGACCGGCACCGTCAGCAAGGCCGAGGCGACCTGGGCGAAGCTCGTCTCGTGGCCCTGGCCGCTCGGGCCGGTGCCGATCACGATCTCGACCCGGCCTTTGGGCGTCACCGTGATTTCGGTCCGCTCGCGCGGCGCCCCGATCGAGGATTCGACATAATTGGCGAGCCCCAGACCGAGCAATCGGCCGCGCCGTTGGGCCGCCTCGCGCCGTGCGGCAAACCCGCCCCAATCGGCGATCGCCATCGCCAAATCCATGTTGGCTTCGTAGGTGCCGCTGTCGTAGCGGGCGCCGAGCGCGTTCGGATACGGCATCGCCCGCGGCGCGACCAGGTTCTTGCGCCGAAGCTCGACGCGGTCGAGCGCCAATTCCTGCGCCGCCCGGTCGACCAGCCGCTCGATCGCATAGGTCACCTCGGGCCGGCCCGAGCTGCGATAGGCGTTGGTCGGCATCGTGTTGGTGAAAACCGCGCGGGAACGCAGGCTCGCCGCCCCGATATCGTAGCTGCCGGTGACCAGGGCCGACCCCTTGCCGAGCGGCGACAGCGACGCGCAGCGGGCGCCGACATTGCTGACATTGTCGGCGCGCAACGCCAAAAACCGGCCATCGGCATCGAGCGCGAGCTCGACCCGGGTGACGAGGTCGCGGCCCTGGTAGTCGCTCAGAAACACCTCCGAGCGGGTCGAGGTGTATTTGACCGGGCGGCCGAGCTTGCGCGACGCCCACACCACCAGCGCCAATTCGACGTAGAGGCGGTTGCGGGTGCCGAAATTGCCGCCGACATCCTGCGACACGACCCGCACCCGCTCCGGCGGCACGCCGAGCACCAGGGCAAGCTCGGTCTTTTGCCTGACCGCGCCGCCGCTCCCGGCCCACAGCGTGTAGCGGCCCGCCGCCTCGTCCCAATGGCCGAGAGCGGCGCGCGGCTCCATCGGCACGCCGGTCACCCGGCCGACATGAAAATCCACCGCGAAGATATGCGCTGCCGCGGCAAAACCCCGCTCGGTCGCCGGGCGGTCGCCGAACTCGGTATCGACGAGGACATTGTCCGCCACCTCGTCCCATACCGCGGGCGCCTCCGGCGAGAGCGCGGCGCGCGGCGACACGACCCAAGGCAGCGCCGCGTATTCGACCGCCACCTGCTCGACCGCATCGAGCGCCTCGCCGTTGTCTCGGCGACGACCATCGCCACCGCCTCGCCGACATGGCGCACCCGGTCGAACGGCAAAGGCAGCTGCGGCCCGATAAAGATCTTTCCGCCGCCGGGGCCGGTCAGCTTCATGTCGTAGCGGGTCTGCGGCACCGGGTTGTGCGGGATGGCGCCGAGCCCGCCGGCGCGACAATCGGCACCGGTAAAGACGCCGAGCACACCCGGCATCGCCGAGGCCCCGCTCGGTGTCGATGCCGACGATCCGGGCGTGCGGGTGCGGCGAACGCAGCATTGCCGCGTAGGCCTGCCCAGGCAGCGTAAAATCGTCGCTGAACCGGCCTTTGCCGGTCAACAGCCGCGCGTCCTCCTTGCGCCGCAGCGGCTGGCCGATCGCGCCGAGGCCCGGCAAATTTGCAATGTCGACCGCATCATTCATCGCTGCCCCCCTCGCCGCGAGGAGTGTAACCCGAGGCCCGAGCGTTTACACCGAGCGCGAAGGGACCCGTCATGAGCGCACAAGCCAACACCACCGGCCGCGTCAAACGGCGCGGCATCGCCGCCCTGGCCAAGGGGGGCCCGCCGATCGTCGCCCTGACCGCCTATACCGCGCCGGTCGCGCGGCTCCTCGATCCCCACGTCGATTTTCTGCTGGTCGGGGATTCGCTCGGCATGGTCGTCTACGGGTTCGACAGCACCTTGCCGGTGACGCTGGAGATGATGATCGCGCATGGCGGCGCTGTTATGCGCGGCTCGGCGCAGGCGCTCGTCGTCGTCGATCTGCCGTTCGGCAGCTATCAGGAATCGCCCGAGCAGGCGTTCCGCAGCGCCGCCCGCATCATGGCGGAAACCGGCTGCGGCGCGATCAAGCTCGAAGGCGGGCGCGAGATGGCCGACACGGTGCGGTTCCTCACCGGGCGCGGCGTGCCGGTCATGGGGCATGTCGGGCTGATGCCGCAATCGGTCAACACCGCGGGCGGGTTCAGGGTGCAAGGCCGCGGCGAGCGGCAGGCCGAGCGGGTCATGGCCGACGCCACCGCGATCGCCGATGCGGGCGCCTTTGCCATCGTCATCGAAGGGACGATCGAGCCGGTCGCGCGGTCGATCACCGCGGCGCTCCCGGTGCCGACGATCGGGATCGGCGCCTCGCCCGCCTGCGACGGACAAATCCTCGTCATCGACGATGTGCTCGGCGTCTTTACCGAGTTCACGCCGCGTTTTGTCAAACGCTATGCCGAGCTGGCGCCGCTGATCTCCGCCGCCGCCGAAGCCTATGCCGCCGATGTTCGCGCCCGCCGCTTTCCCGGCCCGGAGCATTGCTTCGGCACCAAATGAGGCACCCGCGCCGCTCATCGCGGCGGCACCCGCGGGTCTGCGGCGCGGGCCGGCGCCAGCACGATGACGGCGAGCCCGGCGAGGATCAGCGCCATCCCGGCATAGCGCACCGGGCCGAAGGCTTCGCCGAAGATCAGCGCCGACGCGAGGACGCCGGTGACGGGCGCCAGCAGGGCGAAAGGGGTCACCGATGCGGCCGGGTAACGCTGCAGCAGCCGGCCCCAGATCACATAGGCGAGGGTCGTCGCGACCGCGCCCAAATAAAGGACGGCGCCGAGGCCGGTCCAGGACGCGCCGAGCAGCGCCGCCGGCAATGAGGTGCCGCGGCCCGATAATGCCGAGACGAGCAATGCCGGCAGCGGCGGCACCAGGCTCGCCCAGCTCACCAGCGAAAAGACCGGAATATCGGGGAGCCGCTTGACGAGGACGTTGCCCACTGCCCAGCTGAAGGCGCCGCCAATGGCGAGCCCGAGGGCGACAGGCGTCAGGTCGCTGCCGGTCGTCAGGCCAATCAGCAGGAGCCCGGCAAATGCCACCGCCATGCCGATCGACTGGCGCAGGCCCGGCCGGTCGCGCAGAAAGACCGCGGCGAGGATCACCGTAAAGAACGCCTGGGTCTGCTGGGTCACCGAGGCGAGCCCGGCCGGCAACCCTGCGGCAAAGGCAAAGAACAGCAGCAGAAATTGCCCGGTGAACAGGGTCAGGCCGATCAGCGCCAAATCCGTCCAGGCAATCCGCGGGCGCGGCACGAACAGCACCGGCAGCGCGGCGACGACAAACCTGAGCGCGGTCAGCTGCGGTGCCGAAAAGCTCGCCAGCCCGAGCTTGATGACGACAAAGGCAAAGCCCCAAATGACCGAGGCGAGCGCCGCCAGCGCCGCGTGCCGCAGCGTCACCGCGCCGGCCTCATCCGGCGCTCGGCGCCGGCCGCCGGCCGGTCACCGAAATGTGAGGTGCGCGCGCGCCGGTTGCGCGCCAACTCTGACGCGTTGCAACAAGCTACCAAAGGGAGAAGCATCATGCGCTGGATGTCGGTTTCCACATTGCTCCTGGCTGCCGCGCTGGCGGCACCGGCCTTCGGCCAAACGGCGCCCGCCGGCAAGCCGATGCGCGTCCGCGGCACGGTCGAAAAGCTCGACGGCCAAATGCTGTCGGTCAAGGAGCGCGACGGCGACACCGCGACGATCGTCTTGGCGCCAAACCTCGTGGTTGTGACATTGGTCAAAAAGAGCCTCAGCGACATCAAGCCAGGCGATTTTGTCGCTTCGACCGGGGTCAAGGGCCCGGACGGCAAGCTCCACGCGGTTGAAGCCCGCATCTTCCCCAAGGCGACGCCCGATGGCGGCCGGCAATTCGCCTGGGACCTGTCGCCCGGCAGCGTGATGACCAACGCCACGGTCGGGACCGTGACCCAGGCCCCGCAAGGCGAAGTGCTGCACGTCAAGTTCAAGGGCGGCGAATCCGAATACAGCATCGGCCCCGATGTGCCGGTGCTGGCCAACGCGCCGGGCGACGAGAGCCTGCTGAAGCCGGGTGCCGCCGTCTTTGTCATCGCGCTGAAGCACCCCGACGGCAGCATCACCTCGGGCAGGCTCTACGCCGAAAAGGACGGCATCAAGCCGCCGATGTAATGTTTGGCGCGCCGGAGCGAGGGTAAATGTATCCATGGCATGATTACGGCGGCCGGGTCTCGCCGCTCAAGCTCGCCGTCTTTTTGGCGCTCTTCGTGCCGGCGGGCTGGGTGGTGCTCGCCTATGCCTGCGGCCTGCTCGGCGCGCGCCCGTTGAACGAGGCGATCCACCAGCTCGGGCTGTGGACGATCCGGCTGATCTTTCTGGCGCTGGCGGTGACCCCGCTGCGCCAGATCCTGCAATGGCCGCGCCTTCTTGTGGTGCGGCGGATGATCGGCGTCGCCGCCTTCGCCTATGTGCTGATGCATTTTTCGCTTTACGTCGTCAGCCAGGCTTTCGATCTCGGCAAGGTCGCCAGCGAGATCGCCCTGCGGATTTATCTGACGATCGGCTTTACCGCCCTTCTCAGCCTTGCCGCGTTGGCCGCGACCTCGACCGACGGCATGGTTCGCCGCCTCGGCGCCCGGCGCTGGCAGCGCCTGCACCGGATTGTCTATGGGATCGGCGTGCTCGCCGTGATCCACTACTGCTTTCAGTCGAAGCTCGACGAGTGGGAGCCGACGATCATGGGCGGGCTCCTCGCCTGGCTGCTCGGCTATCGCCTCATGCTGTGGCGCTTGCGCAAGCGCGGCCGTCTGGCGTTGGCCTGGGTCGGCGCTTTGAGCCTCGCCGCGGCGGTCGGGACCGCCCTCGCCGAAGCGGTTTATTTCAAGCTCGCCTTTCACGCGCCGCTGCTGCGCGTGCTCGACGCCGATCTCTCGCTGCAAACCGGCATCCGGCCGGCGGTCGTGGTGCTGGCAATCGGGTTCGCCATCACCAGCGCCGGCGCCGTGCGCGAGGCGACCGCGCGTTCTGCCAAACGCCGCCTGCGCCCGGCCTGAGCTAAGCGACGCCGTTGAGCGCGAAATCGCAGGATAAGCATCGGCCCCGGCGTGCCGGTGCCGGCCAACACGCCGGGCGCGGTTGTCTTCGTCACCGCGCTGAACCATCCCGACGACAGCCCGACCTCCAGCCGGCTCTACGCCGAAAAAAGCGTCGAGACGCCCGGTAGTGGGTCAGTCTGAAAATAGAAAAGTTTGCCCAGAATGGAGCGCAATTCCGACTAGGCTACTGCGTGTATAGAGAGGTATTCTCTCGCGTAACGGGCTTAAAGCGAGCCCGAACGGGGGGTGTAGAAGATTGGATCGCACCGTAACGGTTCGCTTCTATCGCGTGGAAGCTAAGGCTGATAGCGTTGGGCTGGGCACGGCTCTACGCCGAATTGCGGCTCTCGGGCTTTTGGAGCGAGAGGCGGAAATCGAGGATGGGATAACCGTCAGATTGGAAAGCGCTGATTTTCCAACAAATGAGGTCCGCGGAGAAATCATTAGAAGACAAATGGCAAACTTGCCGCCGAAGGCGCTATCCGGCCAACGGATAGAACGCCTTGGCGTCGAAGCTATAGGGCACTCCACCGCCTTTTTATATTATCCACGATTGTCGATCCTCGCATTTGAACAAGCGCGGAACGGAATCACGTCAACCAGATTTGGTTTATATATTGCGCATTTTGCGGGGAGCGCGCGATATGATATTCTGCCGATTCCCACGCACGAGATGTGGGAGACGTTACGGACCGGTCGGTTGAGAGCAATACGTGTAAGATGCTCCGCGCCTCAATCTCTAGAAGTGGCGGATGCTGAGGCAGAGACCGTCAAAAGAGGACTGGTGTCACTTCAAGGCGCGCTCAACACGCATTATGTCGATGCGACGCTGGGGATGAAGCGCGGCGATCCCGACATTCAGCGAAATGGTGCCATACGGTGGTTCAACTGGTTCCGCAGGGAACGCGAAAATCATCGTGGCGAAATAACGCACGTTTATGCAGACATTATACCTGAAGGAGAGACGCAGACTGCTCACCTAAATCTTCTTAGGGGGCAAATAGGCGGGCAGAGGCGACTCGATCTTCCCGAAGATGCCCCTGAGGCTAGTTACCGCATACGAGAATCATTTCTTACTGAAGTTTTCCACAGGCATGAGCAAGAGCTTGAAGAGCGGTATCACCCATGACGACAGATGCTCATCTATTGCTTCCGCGCTCGTGGTTGCCAAAATGGGAGAGCGCTTATCCGTTCGTGCTAGGCGTGGCTGCAACGGTGATTTGGGTGTTTATTGGGAATAAGGTGGCCCACCACGCCGCCGCAAACAGCTGGCATTTCGACCAAATATATGCCTCATTTTTTGGCTTCGCGTCTATTACCACGGGATTTCTTGCCACATTTTACGGGACCACCCAATCAATGTCGAGTGGATTTATTCAGAGAATTCGGGGAACACGTATCTTTATCCGTTTTCTTCTTCTAACAAAGCGAGCAATAATTATGGGCTTTATGGGGTGCCTCTCTACAGTACCAATGCTGATAATCCAACCTCTGCCTACCGAAAAATATTCGTTTGGTTCATTTGCCGTAGCGTTATGGCTTGGCGTCGCCGTTTGGACTATCGCTGGCTTCTGGCGCGTGGCCTCATCTTTCTTCCTATTGTTCGAGGCCAACGAAGGAAACCGCCCCGCCGGGTGATCCTCAAGGGGTCGGATAGGTTGCTCCGCGCTTCTTGTAAGGGCCACCTTCCCTGGCTTCGGCTCGGCCGCTTCAAGCAGAGTGACGATATCGGAAACCTCCCATAACCGATCCGACACGCCAGCGGCCATCGCAGGGGTAACACGCAACGTCTTGTGGATGCGGACAAAATTGTAATAGGTTGTGAACAGCGCCATCGAATGCGCGTGGTTCTCGACCTTTTTTGAGAAGGCGTTTGTCAGCCTCGTGAAGCGGCGCATGTGCGTTAGCTGGACCCGATTCGCCAACCGCTTCGCAAGATCGTCCATGAACCACATAGCGCATTCGCCATCGCGCCCGCCGACGAACCAGGACGCGATGAACTTCGTATCGGCATCGATCGCCGTCCATGTCCAGGTGTCGCCAGCGCCATCCGGCGCCGCCTTCGCGGCCGCAACATTCTTCTGCTTCGCATAGCTGAAGCTCCAAATTTCATCGACCTGGGTGCGCCTGGGCGTGAGGCCACGCACATGCTCGTCATGGTAGGCAGCGCATGCCTTACCGGCATCGATCATCAGCTTGATCACGGTGTTCTTGCTGGCGCCCGTCACGCGCGTAACGGCCCTGATGGAGCTGCCCTCGCAAAGCAGGTGGATGATGTGGGCGCGCTCGGCCGCGGGGAGTTGTTTTATGTCGGGTATTATATGACCCATTATGCTTGACGCCAAGCGCATTTTTTATTTCACCGCGTAAAGTTTTCCGCGTTCGCGACCGAGATATGGTCCATAGATACGCCGAAGATCGCTGACGCTCATGCTAAGAAGCGCCTTGAGCGTTTCAAGATCGTATTGCAAATCGTCGGCATGGAGTTTGATGAGCCTCGGGAAAACTGAGGGCTGCTCATATTCAAAATCCGTTTCCGGAGGTTCCCGCGTGCGCCAACCCAACGCAGACAGCCTTTTCCAAAGATATTCGCTCTGATGCCTTGTCAGAGCGCCAATCGCGCTTGCTCGATAGAGCAGGAACGCCATCGAGGTTCGCCAATACGATTTTTGACGAGCGAGCCATTCAAGAGTGATCTTTTGACCGATCAGCGACCGCCGGAATAGCCGCTCAGGCACGAGTAACTCGCCGGCAAATGCATTTGCTTCATCTTCGATCTGATCAGTCGGAATTTGGTGCATGATGACGTGACCCAACTCATGCGCCAGCGAGAAGCGCATTCGGTCGGGGGGCACATGTCTATTGAGGAAAATACATGGCGGCAAATCGCGGGCCGTCATGGTGACGCCATCGATACCCTTCTCCAAGTCGCACCATATAACGAGAATTCCGGCGCGCTCGCAATAATCCGTCAGACCCCCGAGTGGGCCATCCGGAATTGACCACGTCTTTCTGATGATATGGGCAATTTCCTGTGGTCCGCCACCCTCATCTACATCAATGCGCGGGAGCGGAAGCTCTGGATGAAGATTTGCCGCCCTTAGATAGCGGCGTAGGTGCATAAGCCGAATGTTCAGCTCCGCATGGATCTGTTTGAGCACACGTTCCCCGACCGCGGACTTACGCCGGTCCATGGGATGGACGCTCAGAGGCAGCCCAGACAAACTATCGGTCTGATAGAAAAATGATACAGGGAAATTAAGCGCACCGGCAATACGTTCAATGCTTTCGGATGATGGTCCTTCGGGCAAAATACCATTCTCGATTTGCGAATAATGACCCTGATTAAGGCCGGCTTCCTTTGCCACCTGCCCCTGACTTATTCTTCTATACTGCCTCGCAAGAAGCAGTAGAGACGCATTGAACTCGGCAAGCATCAGTCGTCCTCATGATCACTGGTTTCTTCTTCCGGTTTAATTGGATGAAGGACACGATCTCCGGCGGGCGCCAGTGGTTTCAGTATCGGGAAATCTTCAACGACAGAGCCCCCCGGTGATCCGAGTTCAAAGTACCACAAAATGCGGCGGCCCTCTCTGGCAACGACGCCTATCCAGTCAAGCGCCGTTGCAAATCGATTGAAGACATGCGCTAATTCTACGCGCTGCAGGCCCTCGTAACCGAACAAGTCCACTTGATGCCGATGAAATAGCGTCGATAAATATGTCGGGAAATTAGCTGTATAAAGCTGAATGCTTGCTTTCTTGAATCGAAGCAGAACCAGATCATCGAAGATGATCGACGCCGTATCGTGATGCGGCACCACCTGAACGCCTTTATCATCAATGAGCGCCCCGGCAGCGTTATCTACGGAATGTTCCCACATTACGCCGGCGCTAGTAGATTTCCGACGCCACCATACCCTTTGAGGATAACCCGCCTTCACTCCCTCCCAAGCGTCCTCCACCGCGCGGCGACAGATCATATCGCGCCCATTTTTCGCAAGGACGCGCCGTACAACGTCAAGGTCTGGAGTAGGCATCGAGCGGCCCTCAGCGCCGGATCATCGGCACAACCGTGCCACAGACGAATCCGGAAATCAATGATGAATTATGCGCGTCGCTATGCTTTTTTCTTAAACCATCGTTTGGACGCAGCAGCCCTCGCGATTTCGGCGCGGCGTTCTGGCGTCATGCTCTTAGCTCGCGCCGGGCCGCCCTTGCGGCCCATAGCCGCCGCTGCCGGGTCTTTGCCGCGCTCCTCAGGCGTAGGCTCGCGATCCTCTACCTCGCCCGCTGCGATATCGACGATCAGCTTCGCTAGCTGGGCAGGGTCGCGCGGACGCTTGCGTCGTGGTGCGGTCATGTCGACAATATGGCATCGCTCACGTCGATTCGGAACCCGGCGTCAAGATCCCCGCTACCAGACGCCCATGTGGATACCGCGCCTGCCCGAGATCGTCTAAAATGGACCTACTCCGAGTGGGCGTGAGGACCGGATCGACGCAACCCGGGGTCTACGGCTTCCTTTGATCGGATCGGGCCGTGCCTAACAGGGCGAAGCCGATCGGGAGTGATAGCATGATCACCTTGCCGGAGCTTTGCGATGGGAAAAGGGTGCGGTCGCGCGCACGCGTCTGGCGCTCTGCGACGATCGGCATCGCCTTGCTGATGCTGTCCGGTGTCCTGAGCGAGGCGTCGGCCACCTGGTCGAGCTTTTGGACCTTCACTCCGGCTACGGGGACGTGGGTTTGGACCTGGGTCTGGACTTCGCCCGGCGCCTCGGGCGTGTCCGCAGTCGCTCGACCCGGCGGTGCCGACGAGCTTATTTCGGCCGCTTCGGATTCGGCCGACGTCGCCGGGCCCGATTGCTGCGGCATCACGATTTCCGACTTTGGCAAATTGAAGCCGGCGTCGATCAAGCGAACCGGGTTGCTCGCTACTGATTTTATCATCGAACAGACGTATGGGTCGAATACCTCCGATTTGACGTTGCAATATATCGGGCAAACCACCTTGGACCCCGGCACCTTTCTCGGCTTGATGACGCTGACGGATCCGGACGCGCTTCCAGACTCGAACCCTCCGGTCGAGCTTGCCTATGAGGAAGCGTTTCGCGACGCGTCGGGAACCGTTCTCCGCGATATTGGCGTCATCAACTCGGGCGTCTCTGTACCCGAGCCCGGTTCTCTCCTGTTGTCACTCAGTTTTTTACTCGCAGTCGGTGTTTGGATCCTCGCCGGAGGCCGAGCAGGAAGAGGGCGTTTGGGTCGTCGCAGCCGCTCTCCCCGCGCCCTATGTGACGGGCGGATAACGATTTAAGGCTTATTCGACGCCGTTGAGCGCGAAGTCGAAAATATCGAAATTGCGCAGCCGGCCCGCGTCGGCGCGGCAGCGGTACTCGGGGGTGAGCGGCCGCGACAGCATAAACGGCACACGCTCTTCGCCGAGCCCGCCATGCGAGCGCAGCCGGTGGCCGGCAAGACCCGACAAATCATGCTCGGCGCGCGACGCGCCAATCGCAGTATCGGCATCGCCCAGCACCGCAAAATCGGCCTCGCGGTCATACGGCAATTCGAGCCGGCGCGCCGCCGCGGCGCGGTCGAGCACCGCTGCGACCCCCGGCAGCGCCGCGCTCGCCGCCATCAGCGCCGGAATTTCGGCCGCATCGCGCGCGTAGCCGCGCACAAACGAGCCGAGCGCGCCGTGATGGCGCACAAACGGATCGGTAATCGGGCAGATCACCCGCGCCGCTGCGGCGCCAAAACGCTCGGTCAACTCGTCTTCGAGAAAAATCACCCGCGGCTTGTCGTTCATGCCGTGATCGGCGACGAGCCCGACCACCGCGCCCAGCTCGACAAACCGCCTGACCCGCTCGTCGAGCGCGCGATGAAACGCGTCGGCCTCGGGCGTGCCCGGCGCGTGCGCATGCTGGACATAATCGGAGAGCGACAGATAGAGGAGCTGCGCCCGGCCGGATTCGAGGAGGCGCACCCCGGCATCGAGCACAAAGAGCGACAGATCGGCCGAGTACATGTCGGGCCGCGGGCGCCCGACCAGCGCCTCGATATCGGCGCCGGCGCGTTCCGAGGAAACCGAAATGCCGTCGAGCCCGCGCCCGAGGAGGCGCCGCAATTTGTCCTTTGCCGTCACCGCGGCAACCGACACCCCGGCTTGCGACATCAGCCCCAAAATCGTCTCGCTGCGCATCAGCGCGGGATCGGTCATCATGATCTCGCGCCCGCTCTCGCGGTCGAGGCAGTAATTCCCGGCGATCCCGTGCAGCGCAGGCGAGACACCGGTCACGATCGACACATTGTTCGGGTTGGTGAAGGTCGGCATTGCCGCATCGGCGGTGCCAAGAAACCCGCCGCGGGCAAACCCGCCGATCGTGTCGAGCACGCCGTCTTCGATGCCGCGCTCGACATAAGCCGGGTCGCAGCCATCGGCGCAAATCACAACGGTCGGCCGCGCCGGCTGCCGGTAGCTCCGCCCGTTCAGCTCGATCATTTCCGCCATGACCGCTCCCCCGATCCGTCCACGAACCCCGCGCGCCCTGTTCGCATCCTAATCGGAGAGTGTGCGCAGCAGCTTTCGCGCGCCCTCGGCGAGGAACCCCGAGCGGGTCATGCCGCGGCGCGAGGCGGCGTTATCGATGCGCCGCAGCAGCCCTCTGTCCATGCTGACGTTGATCCGGGTCGGATTGTCGGCGGCTTCCACGGGCACGACGATGTAGCGCGGATTGCAAAATTCTGAAAGATCGGGCTCCGCTTGCCCACCCTCACCGATCGACGCCGGCAAGTCTTCGCCCTCGGCGATCATGTCCTCGACCGCCGAGGCCAGCGCGTCGTGCGCTTGCGCCGGAACCTCGGCAAATCGGGCGGCGGCCGAGGTTACCCCCGGAAAGTCCGGGAACACGATGGACCATATCCTCTCGCCCGGCGCGAGGTCGGCAACCGCGATGTAATGCCGTGTCGCCATCGGGACCCCTACGGTTTGGGCGGCCATTCCCACCCGGCCTGCCGGCAGATCTCGCGCAAGGTGCCGGTCGGAATATCGCCCGGATGGTTCGCGATGACCACGCGGTTCGCCTCTTTCCGAAAGATCAGGTGCGAACCTTTGCCCGGCCGCTCTGCTCAACCTTCGCGCCGCAGGCGCCTGATCGCCTCGACCGGCCGCATCGGTATACACACTTATACACAACAAGATCAACGATCAAGCCCCCAGGCCACCCAGCCCGGCGAACCCGCTCTGGCGCACCCGCGATAAGCTGATATCTTGCGCCCAAGAATGATTGGGCATCCGCATCGGGAGAGCAACAAGATGGCTTCGAACGGCAAGGTGGCGCTGGTGACCGGCGGCGGCAGCGGCATCGGCAAGGCTTCGGCGTTGGCGCTGGCGAGAGAGGGGTTTGCGGTCGTCGTCGCCGGCCGCCGGCCGGAGCCGCTGCAGGCGGTCGTCGCCGAGGTCGAGAGCACGCAGGGCCGGGCCTTGGGCGTGCCGACCGATGTCAGCGACCCCAACTCGGTGCGCAACCTCTTTGCCAAAACCAAGGAGACCTACGGCCGGCTCGACGTCTTGTTCAACAATGCCGGCTTTGGCGCCGCGGCGCCGATCGAGGAATTGCCGTTCGAGCGCTGGCAGGCGGTGGTCGGCTCGATCCTGACCGGCTCGTTTTTGTGCACCCAGGAAGCCTTCAAGATCATGAAGGACCAGACCCCGATGGGCGGCCGGATCATCAACAACGGCTCGATCTCGGCGCATGTGCCGCGGCCCAATTCGGTCGCCTACACCTCGTGCAAGCACGCGATCACCGGCTTGACCAAATCAACTTCGCTCGACGGCCGCAAATACGACATTTCCTGCGGCCAGATCGATATCGGCAACGCGCTGACCGAGATGACCCAGCGCATGACCCGCGGCGTGCCGCAGGCGAATGGCGCGGTCATCGTCGAGCCGACGATGGATGTGGCAAACGTCGCCCGCTCGGTCGTCTTCATGTCGACCGTGACCGCCGAAGCCAACGTCCAGTTCCTGACCGTGATGGCCACCAAAATGCCGTTTGTCGGACGCGGCTAGGAGCGCTTGCGGCGCGGAGGGCTATGCGGGTTCCGGCGCCCGCGGATGGGTGCCGGCCCGCTGCGGCAGGACCAGGATGCAGCCGACGATCAATACCGCGATCACCGCCGAAGCGAGCGGCCGGCTGAGGGCGAGCCCGCCATTATGGATTGGCTTGTCGAGAAAATCGCCGACGGTCGCGCCGAGCGGCCGGGTCAGGATAAACGCCGCCCAAAACAGCAGCACTCGCGAGACACCGGTCGCGAAATAAAGCACGGCGAGGACAACGAGACCCGCACCGAAGACGAGCGCACCACCCGCATATCCAAGGCCCGTGGTGTCGGCCATCCAATCGCCGAGCGCGGTTCCCAAAGTCTGGGAAAAGGTGATCGCGGCCCAGTAGAACGCCTCCACCTTTGGCGTGCTGACGGTGTCGACCGAGATCGAGCCTTGCGACCGGTGCCACAGCGCCAGCACCGCGACGAGACAGCAAAGCAGCAGCGCCGAGCCGCCGGTATAGCCGATGCCCAAGGAACGGTCGGCGAAATCCGCCATCGTCGTGCCGAATGTCGTCGATGCGACAATCGTTCCCCAATAAAGAAAAGAGTAGAATTTTTTCGCCGCGATCTGCAGGCCGACCAATACCATCAGCAAAACAACAAATATCGCCGTCCCCGCCAAATATCCCCAGTTCAGCGTCATCGTCACCGAATCGCCGCCGGTCTCGCCCAGCGTCGTCGCCAGGATTTTAACGATCCAGAACGCGAGCGTGACTTCCGGCACCTTGGTCAACGCGGTCTCGCGCCAACCGGCCTTTTGTTCAAATCCCAACGCACACCTCTCGGGTGGAAACCGCCCCCGCCGGACCCGAAGAAGCTGAGGTTTGGCGCCGGCGTCGTCACCGCGTCATATCGGCGCAGCCAGCCGGCTCACTCCGTTTCATCTTCGATGGCGCTTTCGTGCCAGTGGCGCAGCACCAGGCGCGAGAGGCCGTCGAGGACGAGGTAGATGATGATCCCGGTCGCCGATAAGAGGAACAGCGCGGCGAAGAGGCGCGGGATGGCGAGGCGATAGCCGGCTTCGAGGATGCGAAAGGCGAGGCCGGTTTCGCTGCCGCCGGTGCCGGCGACAAATTCGGCGACGACGGCGCCGATCAGCGCGAGCCCGCCGCTGATCCGCAAGCCCGCGAGAAAATAGGGGAGTGCTGTCGGCAATTTCAGATAGCGCAAGGTCTGCGCCCGCGAGGCGCCGTAGAGGCGGAAGAGGGCAAGGAGGTTGCGGTCGGCGCTGTTGAGCCCGACTGTCGTGTTGGCGACGATCGGAAAAAACGCGACGATCCAGGCGCAGACGAGAAGCGCCAGAAACGGCTGCCTGACCCAGATGATAATGAGCGGCGCGATCGCCACGACCGGCGTCACCTGCAGGATGACGGCGTAAGGAAAGAGGCTCAGCGCCAGGACGCGCGACAGCGAAAAGAGGAGCGCGATCGCGCCCCCCAGGACCGCGGCTGCCGCCAGCGCCGCCAAGGTGACGCGCAGGGTCACCAAAAGCGAGCCGAGGAGGCTCGGCCCGTCGGTCCACAACGCCCGCGCGACCGCCAACGGCCCCGGTAGGATGTAGACCGGAATGCCTTTGGCGCGGACCACCAGCTCCCACAGCGCGAGGAACGCGACACCGACGGCCAAGGGTGCGGCGATCCGCCACAGATGCCCGGCTGTGCGGCGGCTCATGACCAAGCGTCACCGTCCTCATCCATCCCGCCCCTTCCCATCCCTTCCCCCGCGAGCGGGGGAAGGGATGGGAAGATCTCAAAGCCCGAATATCCCCCTCTCCGCCCTTGGGGGCGGAGAGGGTCGGGGTGAGGTGGGGGGAGTCCCAACTCCGCCTGCGGCCCGACCCACCTCACCCTCCCACGCCTCCGGCGTGGGTCCCTCCCTCTCCCCCCGCAAGCGGGGGGAGAGGGGCAAGGCGCGGCTTGAACATGTGTGCATGCCCTGGCGTGAGCGGGGGAAGGTTAGAGTGGTGGCCGAGCGGAGAAAGGCGGATAACGGAACCGCGCTCGATCATTCTGAAGTCGCCGCACCGGCCGCCATCGCCCGCGCGAGATGCCCCGAAACCACGGTGCACAGCTCGCCGTAAGCTGCGGCGCTGCGCAAGGTGCGCTCGCGCGGCTGCGGCAGATCGACCGGGAGGTCGGCGGCGATGCGGCCCGGCCGCGCCGTCATCACCGCGATCCGGGTCGAGAGATAGACCGATTCGAAGACGCTGTGCGTAACAAAGACGACGGTCGGGCGCCGGCTCCCCCAAAGCCGCATCAAATCGTCGTTGAGGCCCATCCGGGTGATCTCATCGAGTGCCGCAAACGGCTCGTCGAGCAGCAAGAGGTCGGGATCGGTGACGAGCGCCCTGGCGATCGAGACGCGCATCCGCATGCCGCCCGACAATTGCCGAGGATAGGTCCGTTCGAACCCGGCGAGCCCGACCGCGCGCAATTCGGCCTCGGCGCGCGCCCGCTCGGCCGGCCCGATACGCCCCTTGAGGCGAAACGGCAGCAGCACATTGCCAAGGACGGTGCTCCACGGCATCAAGGTCGGGTCCTGAAAAACAAAGCCGATCCGGCCCGCCGGCGCGCGCTCGCCGCCATCCTCGCCGAGATCGAGCCGGCGTTCGCCTGCACTGGCCGCGATCAACCCCGCGACGATCCGCAACAGCGTCGTCTTGCCGCAGCCCGAGGGGCCGAGCACGCTCAAAAATTCGCCGCGGGCGATGTCGAGATCGATCGGGTCGAGCGCCTCGACACCGCCGGCAAAGCGCTTGGCGACGCCGCGCAACGATACGACCGGCGCGTTTCGCGGCGGGCCCACGCGTGACCCTCAGGGCCGCATCCCGACCTTTTTATCGACGAATTCGAGCGTGAACGCCTTTTTGTAATCCATGTTCTTGGGATAGACCCCCGCATCCGCCATGGTGTCGAAAAAATCGTGCCAGCGCGCGTCGGTCATCGCGCCGATCCCGTCTTTCTTGGCGTCGCCGCTGTCGACGATGCCGTATTTCTTGATTTTGGCGATGCCATAAGCGAGCAGCGCATCGGTCATCTCCGGGTTGTCGCGTTTGATCAGCGCGTTGCCGGGCGAGGGGTCGCCGTAAAGATAGCTCTTCCAGCCCTCGATGCTGGCATCGACAAAGCGCTGCACCAGCCCCGGATTGTCGTGCACCAGCTTTTGCGAGGTCTCGATCAGCGAGCTGTAGCTGGCATAGCCGGCGTCCGCGATCAACAGCACCACCGGCTTCACCCCCGCCTGCTCGATCGTAAACGGCTCGCTCGACAGATAGCCCTGCTGGATCGCCTTCGGGTCGGCGAGAAACGGGGCGACGCTAAAGGTGTAGGCCCGGATCTGATCGTCGCTATAGCCGAACTTCTTTTTCAAAAAGATCCAGCTGCCGATGCGGGTGTCGGAGCCGATCATGATCGGCTTCCCCTTGAGCGCGGCGAGGCTGTCATCGCCCTGCCCCGGATGCGCGATCAGGACCGACGGGTCCTTTTGAAAGATCGCGGCGACCGCGACCATCGGAATGTTCTCGTGCACAAAATTGAGCGGCACAAAGGAATTGGTCGCGATGTTGAAATCGAGCCGGCCGGCAGCGAGGAGCTGGGCCTGGTTCACCTGCGGCCCGCCCTGGCGCAGGCTGACGTCGAGGCCATAGCGCTTGTAGATCCCGGTGGCGATCGCCTGGTAATAGCCGCCATGCTCGGCCTCGGCCTTCCAATCGGTGCCAAACGCGACCTTTTGCGCTTGGGCGCTGGCTTGGAATGTGGCGCCCGTCGCCGTCGCCAGGCTCACCGCGCACAGCAAAACGCCGAGCAGAACCCGCATTCCTCCCCTCCGTTCCTCCGACCCGTACCGCGGGCAAGTGTAGACGCCACCCATCCGAGCGTCGAGCCGGCGCCACTCGCAAATACCGCAGCAAGGGTGTAGGTAGACCGGTCGATACGCCCCTTGACAAAAACGGGGCGGCAGACCCAGGGATCGCGCGATGAAGAATCTATTGACCGTGGTTGGCGACGGAGACGCCGCCCCCGTGCTCGAAGCCGCGTTGCTCGCGGCGCGCCGGTTCGACAGCCATATCATCGGGCTGCACAGCCTGACGACCGAATACGCCGTCGTGTTTGGCGGCGAGATGGGGTTTTCGATCTCGTCCGAGGTCGACCGCACCCTCGAACGCGAGGGCCACGACCGGCGCGACCAGGCGCGCCGCCTGTTCTCCGATTTTATGGATAAGCACGGCGTGCCGCTCGGTGCGACGCCGCCGGGACACCAGGGCCCGAGCGCTTCCTGGCGCGAGGAGGACGGCCGCCAGAACGCGATCGTCGGCATGCTCGGCCGGGTCTACGATCTGATCCTGGTCGAGCAGCCGAAAAAGCTCGCCTCGATCGCCGAAGCGACCCTCGAGGACGCGCTCTTCGAAAGCGGCCGGCCGATCCTGATGGTGCCGCCGCGGCCCCCCAGGACGCTGGGCGAGGTCGTCGCCATCGCCTGGAACGGCAGCACCGAGACGGCGCTGACCGTGGCGCTCAGCATGCCGTTTATCAAGCGGGCAAAGCAGGTCGTGATCGTCGCGGTCGGCCCGCAGCACATGCCGGAGCCGGGCCCCGAGGGCGAGGAGCTGGCGGCGGCGATCGCGCGGCACGGTGTCGAGGTCAGCCTGCGCACCGCCTATGGCCGGCAAAAGCCGCAAGGCGAATCGTTCTTGAAGGAAGCCATGGCGGCCGGCGCCGATCTCCTGCTGAAGGGCGCCTACACCCAGAGCCGCATCCGCCAGATGATCTTCGGCGGCGCCACCCGCCACATCATCATGGAAGCCAAGCTCCCGGTCCTGATGGCCCGCTAGCAGACCGGGCCGGCTCCGATCGGGCGACGGGCCTGAAAGGCTGCGGCAATCGCTGCATCGCCGTTCAATGGCGATCGGCGCTGGAGCCGGCTGCCGAAGACCGAGAGGTTTTTGCTGCATAGACTGACGCAGACAATCCCCGCGCGCACGGACGGCGAAGCTATCCTTTGAATTGCGGGGGATCCGGTTTACGGTCAGCCGTGGTTGTGTGCGCCCTGGGGTCCCGCATAAGACGCTTCGAGGGGGGAGCTATGCGTCAACGCATATTGCCGGGCATATTGCTGGCGCTGGCGGTCATCATCGCGGCGAACGCTGTGCCGGCGGCCGGCCACGCCGCGTCGTTGTGGGTGGAGCAGGGCCCGGGGCCGATCTTTAACGGCGGGGTCAGCGGATTGCCGGGCGATCCGGCTGCCGGCGCGGTCAACGCTGTCGTCGCCGACCGGACGAACGCAGACCAGCTCCTTATCGGCACCGTCAATGGCGGGGTCTGGGCCACCGCCAATGCCGCCAGCCCGGTCCCGTTGTGGTCACCGCAAACCGATCAGCTTCCGGCATTATCGATCAGCTCGCTGGCGGCGAGCCCGGTCAATCCGCAGCGGGTTTTCGCCGGAACCGGCAGCACCAGCTCTCTTGGCCTGGAAGGGAGTCCCGGCTTCGGCATCCTGCGCTCGGAGAACGGCGGCTCAACCTGGCAGATACTCGCCGGATCGACCTTTGCGCGCCAGATCGTCGACGCCGTCGTGCCGACCCGGCTCTCTGGCGGAGCGGTTGTGCTCGCGGCGACGCGGCGGTTCCCCGAAGAGCAGGAGGTCGATCAGGACGGGCCGGTTATCGCTGACGCAACGGCGGCCGCGGCGACCCCCACCCGCGGCTTGTTTCGCAGCACGAACGCGACCGCCGCCGATCCGAAAGCGGTCACTTTCGTGCCCGTTTCCGGTCGTGCCGGCTCGGGGCTTCCGGCCGGGGGGATCAGCGCCTTGATCGCCGATCCGTCGAACCCGCGCCGCTTTTATGCCGGCCTGTCGGGCTTTGACGGCGCTGCGGGACGCGCCGGGGTCTATCGCAGCGACGATGGCGGGGTGACCTGGAAGCAGGTCAACGGATCCGGCACCAAGGTCCTCGCGGGGGTCGCCGGCTCGGTGCAAATCTTGCTCTCGGTGCACGCCGCCGGAAACAATAACGCGGTCTACGCTGCGGTCATTCGGGCGGTGAAGAATAAAGCCGGCGTGCTGGTCGGCGGCGACTTGAGCGGCGTCTTCCGCTCGGCGGATCAGGGCGGGGCCTGGACCTCGTTCGGCGTCCCCAGCCCGCCAGTCTTCCCTGGACAGCAAGGGGATCTGCATGGCGCGTTGGCGGCGGATCCGGTCAATCCGAATGTCGCGTTCATCGCCGGCGATGCGCAGCGCGCGCCGTTTCCGAACGCCAATGGTTGCCGGGATTTCGTCGCCACCGTGTTCCGCTTGGACATCGCGCAGCCGGCGGCGGCGCGCTGGCAAAACGTCGTTTGCGACGGCGCCAACGGCACTGCCCCGCATGCCGACGCGCGGGCGATGACGTTCGATGCCAATCGCGACCTGCTGCTGGCGAATGACGGCGGCGTCTATCGCCTGCTCGACCCGAACCTGACGGGACTGCGCCGGTGGGAGCCGGTGATCGGCACGCTGCGGGCGACCGAGCTCCACTCGGTCGCCTACGATCCACTCGGCAAGGTCGTCCTCGGCGGGACCCAAGACAATGGCAGCGTCGTGCAGTCCGCTCCCGGCGGCTTTGCCTGGAACGAGCTGCAGGGAGGCGACGGCGGCGTCGTCGCGGTCGATGCCGACCAGCAGAGCCACCCTGGCATGTCGATTCGCTATACCAGCTTCCAATTTCTCGGGGCTTTCACGCGAACTACCTGGGACGCCGCCAACAACGTGCTGGCGCAGCGGTTCTTGCGTCTCGCCGTCGCGTCCGGAAGTTGTGCCGGGCGGACGCTGACCGACTGCGATGAAAACGTCCAATTCTATAACCCCTACGTATTGAACGCGATCGACCCGAGCCGGATGCTGCTCGGGACGAGTGCCCTCTACGAGTCTTTGAACCGCGGTGACACGCTCAGGGCGCTGACCGGCAATACCGGCAGCGCTATCACCGGCCTTGCCTATGGCGGCCGGCTCGGCGGTGCCGATTATCCGGGGATCATCTACGCGGGCGATGGCGAAGCGGCCAATGGAGGGGTGATCCTGCACCGCATCAACCGCGGCGGCACGATCATGACTTTGAAATACCCCGGCAGCGCAGTGCGCGCGCTCGCGATAAACCCTTTCGATTATCGCCAGATTGTCGTTGTCGATGTTCGCAGCCGGGTCTGGCTGTCGGACAGCGAAGGCATGCCGGGGACATGGGCCAACGTGACCGGGAATCTCGCTTCGCGGACCAGTCAGGTGACGAGCATCGCGTTCTGCAGCCTCGACGCCACACTCGCGAGATCGGTGCTGGTCGCCGGCGGGTTTGGCATTTTCGAGCTGCGCGGCCCGGGCTCCGGGAGGACCTGGGCGCGGCTCGGCAGCAGCATTCCCAACGCGCTCTTCCTCGATCTCCACTACGACAACCGAAACGACCTGCTGCTTGCCGGCAGCCTGGGACGCGGCGCGTGGACGCTGCCCGGCTTCCTGAAGGGCGGTGCCGCACCCGTCGCGGCCGCGACGGGTGCCGTGCTCGCCGCCGCGCCGGCGCCCTACAAGCTCTCGTTTCCGCTAATCCCGCCGGTGCGCGCCGCCCCAGCCGGACAACCCACACTCTGAAGCTTCAGAACCCGATCGTCACAGCCTGCTGCTGGAGGCCTGCGTTGCCCTCGTCCGGCCGATTTCGGCTTGGCGCACGATGCCCTGGCTCAGCTCAGCACGCCCAGTTTTTTGCGTTCGATCAGATCGAAATCGATGGCGGCGCCGAGGCCGGGGCCGGTGGGGGCGTGGACGAGGCCGTCGGGGCCGACGGCGATGTCTTCGGCGAGGCCGTATTTCTGCATCGCGTCGGGCAGCAGCACTTCAAAGAACTCGGTGTTGCGGATCGCCATCATGACGTGGAGGTTGGCGACGTTGTTCAACGAGTTGCCGCCGTGGTGGGTCTCGAAATTCATGCGGAAGGCTTCGGCCAAATGCGCCGTCTTGACCAATGTCGTGATCCCGCCCTTGACCGCGACATCGCCGCGCAGAAAATCGGTGGCGCGGTTCATGATCCACGGAATATAGGAATCGAGCCCGCCGATCGGATATTCGGTGGCGAGGATCGGGATTTCGAGCTTTTGCTTTAGCTTGACGTAGTTGTAGATGTCCTGCTCGGCGAGCGGGTCTTCATACCAGTAAAACCCCATTTCCTCGATCGCCCGGCCGACCCTGAGCGCCTCCTCGTAACGATAGCTCCAGGTCGAATCGAGCATGACCGTGTAGTCGCCGCCGACCGCCCGGCGCACCGCTTCGCACACCTTGATGTCGTCGCGCCAGCGCTGCGGCGGGTGGATCTTGTAGGCGGCCCAGCCGGCCGCCTGGTAATGCCGCGCCTGCTCGGCATATTCCTCGGCGGTCGCGTGGATCTCGGAGCTGGCATAGGCCGGGATCGTGGTGCGGCAGGTGCCGAGGAGGCGGTGGATCGGCATCCCCGCCGCCTTCCCCGCGATGTCCCAGAGGGCCACGTCGCAGGCGCCGATCGCACGCACGCTCGCCACCCGTGCGCGCGCCCATAACAAGCGGTTGAGCCGCTCGCGGTCGAGCGCGTCCTGGCCCAGCAAAACCGGCTTTAGAAACCGGACGAGACCCGGCCCGTCGAGGCTTGCCGGGTTCGACGAGGTGCCGAGAAAGGCATGGCCCGTGACCCCTTCTTCGGTCGCGACCGCGAGCAGGCCCAAATCGCTGTTGCCGGTCGGGCGCGCCGTATGGTGGCCGTAGATCGTCGGCGGGATGCTCTCCCAGGCGAAAAGGGTCAGCGTGACGTCGGTGATTTTCATCGAGGAACGGTACAATGCTGCCGGCCGGGATGTCGATCCCGGTGTCGCGGGGGAGTGCCGCGAGGCTTGATTATCTGCCGGCACCGCTCGATGTTTATCCCGACATGGCGGTCATCGACACCATGAAGCTCACACTCGCGCTGCGCGACAAGGCCGGCTTCTCCCAGGCCGGGGCAGAAGCGACGGCAGAAGCATTGAATTCAGCGCTCGGCGATGATGTCGCGACCAAAGCCGACATCGCCGCCGTCAAATCCGACATCCGGCTGCTGCAGTGGCAGATCGGGATCATGTACGCCTTGCAGCTGGCGATCCTGGTCAAGCTTTTTGTGCACTGAACGACGCTGCAGCGCATCCCGAAGCCAATACCGCTTCGAAGGCGCGCGATGCCCCGCCGCATCATGGCAGTGTTCCCTCACTCGACCGGGACGCGCATTGCGATGGCACCAAAGCTGTCGCCGCGCGCCTTGGCATAGCGGCCGGCGCAGACGAGGCAGACGAGCCCGATCACCAGCACTACGGCACCCTGGAACAGCGGCTGAAAGATCAGCTGCGTCTTTGGCACGATCGCGATCGAGGCGATCAGCGGCACGGCGATCACAATCGAGACGATCGCCGTCGTCGTCGCAAAGGGCTGGTTCAGCACCGGGGCCGCCCATTCGGCTTCGCGCCAGCGCGGGTGCCATTTTAAATTAAGCACGCCGATGGCGATCGCGAGCCACACCAGCAAGACCGCAATCGACCGGACCGCCACCCCCATCGCCCAGCCGACATAGATCGTCTGCAGCAGAAAGAGCGTGCTCAGCCCCGCGTGCAGGATAAGCCCGGCGAGCGGCACCTTGCGCTTCGAGGTCTCGGCGAAAACCGCCGGCAGCATCCGGTCCTGGCCATAGGCAAAGGCAAAGCGCGACGACACCATGTAGCCCGGCGCCAGGGTCTTGCCGACGATCGCTGCGACGGCGAGGTTGAGGAGGATGCTGAGCCAATTGGGCGCCACCAGCCCGACCAGCCCTGGTGCCGTCGCGTAATTCCCCTTGTTCGCGTGCAGCAGCCCGGCGATCGCCCACCACGGTGCGGCATGAAAGAGCGCCGCTGCGACCGCCGTGAACAACACCAGCGCGACGATAAACCCGTAGATGATGCCGAGCGGCAATTTCCGGTGCGGGTCGCCGACCTCGCCACCCAAGGCCGGCCCGGCGCCGAGCCCGGCATAGGCAAAGACAAAGAGCGAGCACACCGCGACAAAATCGAAAAAGCTGTCGGGCGGCGCCACCGCCGGGGCGGCGAGCGGCACCTGCGCCACCTTGCTCGCCGCCGCGACAAAGCTCGCCTGCGAGGTCGAAAACCCGATCGCGCAAATTACGAGCGCCGTCACCACGATGATGAACATCAGCACCGTGACAAAGAGGCCGTAGCGGTGGACGCCGGCGGCATTGACCGCATAGGTGATCCAGATCGCAACGAGCCCGGTCAATAGATGGCCGGTCGGCGTCAGCAGCGCCGCACCGAGCGCCGGGCTGAAGCCCAGCACCGCCTGTCCGAAAAAGGTGCCGAAGGCAAAGGCCAAGACGCCGGCGCCGGCCGGCCCCGTCAGCCACCACACAAAGGTCACCAGAAACCCGGCCGGCACGCCGAGGCTGCGCGCGATCCACACATATTTCGAGCCGGCGCGCGGCATGACCCGCGAAAACATCACGTAAAGATAGGTTTTCGGCAGCATCAGGATGCCGGTGACGAACATCGCCAGCGGCACGAGCCCGTGGATGCCCGGATAGATCTTGAGGCTCTGGGTCGAGACGAAATTGATCCCCGCGCCATATTCGGCCGACACCGCCGACGCGGTGATCGCCAATACGCCCAACACCTTTGCCAGCCGGTAATCGGTCGGCGCCGGCGCCGTGCTCCTCCAGGTCTCGCTCATCGCCGTTCCTCCCCCGCTCGTCTTTATGGGTCATCTTTATCGAGACTTTAACCCAATCCTGCCCGGCGCGGAGCACCCATCCCGCGACCCAGCTTTCGCCGGAAGGAGGACGAGGCCCACCATGCTCGCAAGATCCGGCTTCCCGGAGGTCGTTCCGGGGCGTGGGCGCAGCCCACGAGCCCGGAACCCATGCACACCGGCTTCCGATAACTTTGCAGAGCGACGGTGTTCATAGGTTCCGGGCTCGCCCCCCTGTTCAAGCCAGAGCCTGCCCCTGGCTGGAACAGGGGGGCAGGCTCTACGGAGCATCCCGGAATGACAATTCTTTCCAAAGAACACTCCCCCTCCGAAGCCTACGCCCGGACAGCGGAGAATGGCACGTCTGGCTATTGCGGCCAACTCAGCCGACCAGCACCGATTTGCCGATGACCGCGCGGTCGATCAGCGCCTGCACCGCATCCGCCGCCCGCGCCAATGGAAATTCCCGCCAGATGCGCGGCTTGAGCTTTCCGGCGGCGGCGAGCTCGAGCAAGGTGTGCCAATTGGCGGCGGCGATTTCCGGGTGCGCTTCGTTGAGCCCGCCGATGCGCACGCCGATCGCCTCGATCCCTTTGATCAAGAGATAATTGCTGCGCGCCGCTGCCGGCGCCCCGCCGAGAAAGCCCAGGATCAGGATGCGCCCACCCCAGGCGAGGCAGCGCAGCGATTCCTCGAAGGTGGGCCCGTTGACCGGATCGTAGACGATATCGACGCCGCGGCCACGGGTCAGCTCCATGACCTGGTCACGAAACCCGCCCTGGTACGGGATCGCATGGTCGGCACCTTCGGCGCGGCAGACCGCGCGCTTTTCGTCGGTGCTGGCGGTGGCGATCACCTCGGCGCCAAAAAGCTTGGCGATCTGGATTGCCGGCAGGCCGATGCCACCCGCGGCACCGTGGATCAACACCCGCTCGCCCGATTGGAGCCGGCCGCGCTGCATCAGCGCGTGGTAGGCGGTCTGGTAGGCGCCGCGGAACACCGCCGCCTCTTCGAGGCTCAGCGCCGCCGGCACCTTGTCGCATTCCTCGGCTTTGCAATTGGCGAGCTCGGCAAAAGCGCCGAGCCGCTGCCGGCTCATCACCCGGTCGCCGGGCTTCAGCCCCTGCACATCCGGCCCGACCGCGATCACCTCGCCCGCCCCCTCGTTTCCCGGCACAAAGGGCGGCTCCGGCCGGAACTGGTATTTGCCGGCCAGCATCAAGACATCGACATATTGCACGCCGCGCGCCCGGATGCGCACCTGCACCTCGCCGGGACCGGGCGGCGGCGGGTCGGGCAAATCGCGCAGCGCCAGCACCTCGGGACCGCCGAACGCCTCGCACACCACCGCCTGCATCGCCCCCTCCCTATGCGCCAAAGCCAAACCTTGCCCCGGTTCGCCGCCGCCCGGCCAGCGGGTTTCGCAGCCGGCGCAAAATTGCGGCATTCTACGCCCGATTGGAACCGGGACCGGGGGAGAGACCAGCATGACCGACGGGTCAGGCACCGCCGCGGCGCTGCCCTTGCGTCAAAGCGGTGCGTTTTCGCTGTGGGGCCAGCTTTCGGTCTCGCTCTTATGGTTCGCGCTGTTCGCCAACTGGCTGACCGTCGTGCCGGTCATCGTGCCCGACCAGATCGCGTCGATCCTCGGCCCCGACGCCGCGGCAAAAGAGGGGATCGCCGGCAGCATCCAGGCCTCGGGCGCCTTTGTCGCCTTGATCATGGCGCCATTGGCCGGGGCGCTGTCCGACCGGGCGCGGCATCCCTTGGGCCGGCGCCGGCCGTTTCTCGTTGCGGGCATGATCGGCACCTGCATCGGCTTGGCGCTCCTGGTGCCGTTTGGCCCCGGCCGGAGCATCTGGCTCTACGCGCTCGTCATCCTGAACTTGCAGTTCTGGTGGAACTGGCTGTGCGGCCCTTATGCCGGGCTGATCCCCGATGTCGTGCCGGCCGCCGAGCACGCCCGCGCCAGCGCCTGGATGAACATCATGAGCATCCTCGGCACCTTTGTCGGCAACGGCATCGCCGTCGTGCTCTATGTGCACGGCGATGCCGGGCCGGCGATCGCGGGCCTCGTTATCATCAACCTCGCCTGCCTGTGGCTGACCCTGAAGGGGGTGCACGAGGCGCCCGCGCTCGGCCCGCGCCACCGGCTCGAAATCCTCCCGTTCATCCGCTCGTTCTGGCTCAGCCCCGGCACGCATCGAAGCTTTTATTGGGTCCTCGTGACCCGGCTTTTCGCCAATCTCGGCGTCTGGTCGGTGCTGACCTTTCTGCTGTTTTATTTGCGCGATGTGATCGGGGTCGCCGAGCCGGACAAGGTCCTGCCGATGCTGCTCGGGCTCGGCGCCTTGCTCGGCATCCCGGCGAGCCTCCTCGCTGCCCGGCTCGTCGACCGCCACGGCGTCCTCGCGGTCGTCAGGGCCACCAGCTGGATGATGGCCGGTGCTGCGATCGCTTACGTGCTGATCGCGCTGCGCCCCGGCCTGTGGCTGACGGTGCCGGTCTTTCTCGTCTATTTCGCCGGCTGGGGCGCTTACCAGGCGGTCGATTGGGCGCTGGCGCTGCGGGTCCTGCCGCAGAGCGAGACCGCCGGCAAGGATATGGGCATCTGGCATGTGGCGCTGGTCTTGCCGCAGGTCCTCGGGCCGGCATTGACCGGCTGGATCATCACCGGCGCCAAGCTCGCAGTCTCGGCCCGCTTTGCCTACAGCCTCGCCTTTGCGATCGCCGCGCTGTGGTTCAGCCTGTCGGCGATCCTCGTCGCCCGCGTCCGCCTGCGCCCCGACATCGGAACATGAAAGGCACGCGAATAGCTGCTCGGTCGGCAAGTGCCGCCGACAGCAACGCGCCGGGATGCCGCGGATAGGTGGTCGTCGGCCGCGGTGTGGTCGCTTTGTCCGGCAGGGCGAATTACACTTGTCCTATCTCAAATCCCAGGGGGCGGTCGATGAACGATGCCGCGACGGCGGCGCTGAGCCCGGAGACGGTGCTCGCCGAGATGAAAAAGAACGGCGTCAGCCATGTCGTGTGGCTGCCGGACAGCGAGACCAACTGGCTTTACCTCTTGATGCAGGCCGAGCCGTCGTTGCGCCTCGTGGGCGTCAGCCGCGAAGGCCATGCCTGCTCGCTCGCCGCCGGGCTCGCCGCGGGCGGGGCGAAGCCGCTGATCCTGATCCAGAACACCGGCATGATGGAATTGGGCGATTCGCTGCGCGGCTGGCTCCTCGGACTCGATGTCGGGGTCGTGCTGATGGTCGGCTATCGCGGCTGGACCCGCCACGGCGTCAATTCGGACACCGCCGCGACCTACACCGAGCGGTTTCTGATGGCCTTCGGCATCAACTACTATCTCGTCGAAAGCGACGCTGACGCCGCGCGCATCTCGATCGCGTTCGACGAGGCCGCGCGCACCAAAAAGCCCGTCGTCGTGCTCGTCGGCGACGAATACCACGGTTTCAACCGCTGATCCGCGCGAGGCCCCGCGATGATGTACACCACCGACATGCTGAAGGCCTTCGCACCCTATCGCGAAGACGCGATCGTCGTCCCCGGCCGCGGCGGCCGCTATTGGGTCGATCTCACGACCCGTCCGAACCGCGACCTGCCGCTGGGCGACCCGGCGATGGGCGGCCATGCCGGGTTTGCGCTGGGGCTGGCGCTGGCCCGGCCGGAGAAAAAGGTGATCCTGTTCGATTCCGAGGGCGACATCCTGATGAGCCTCGGCATCCTGGTCACGATCGCCGAGCAGCAGCCCGCGAATTTCTATCATTTCCTGATCGACAACGAATGCTATGCCACGACCGGCGGCCAGCCGGTGCCAAACGCCAAAAACATCAGCTATGATTTGATCGCGCGCGGCGCCGGCTATCCGCGCGCCTTCGCGTTCTCCGAGCTCGACGAATTTTCGCGCGCGTTGCCGGCGATCATGGCCGGCCCCGGCCCGGTCTTTGCCGCCTGCAAGGTCAATCCGGAAATCGAAAACGCGCCGATCGGCCGCCGCCGCCGCTGGCAGACCCGCTCGCGCACCCAAATCATCGCCGACTTTCAGGGTGAGCTCGGCATCCGCTGAGGCCGCCCCGTTTTCCGCAATCGCCCCTTTTCCGCAATCGCCCCGTTTTCCGCAATCTAATGCCGACGCCGCTCATCCGGCCCCGATCGGCGAGACGGCGGCGGCGCTACAGCAGGTCGGCGACGGCGTTCCAATAGCGGCGCATCGCCTCGATATGGTCGGCCAAGGAGCGGCCGGCGATGCGGTGCAAATGGTCGCTTTCGTAATAATTGGCCAAGGTCAGGTGGGTGACGCCAAGCGCCTTCCACGCCGCAACCTCGGCGCGCCACTCCGCCTCGCTGCCGGCGCCGGCCGAGACGCGCGTGTCGATGCCGATTGTCGCCGGGTCGCGGCCGGCCGCCTCGGCGTAGCGATGCAGCGTCGCAAAGGCGGCGCGCGCCTCTTCGCCCGGCGGATAGGCGAGCGGCATCCAGCCGTCGCCCCATTTGGCGCAGCGCCGCAAGGTCACATCGGCGTGGCCGCCATACCACAGCGGCACCTTGCGCGCGGCGGGCAGCGGGTTGATGCCGGCGTCCTCGACCGTGTGCCATCTGCCTTTGAAGCTGACATGCGGCTCGGCCCACAGCGCGCGCATGACCAGGGCCTGCTCCTCCGAGCGGCGGCCGCGGTTGTGAAAATTCTCGTTGAGCCCGGTAAACTCGATCTCGTTCCACCCGACCCCGATGCCGAGCCGGAACCGGCCGCCCGACAACACGTCGAGACACGCCGCCTGCTTGGCCACGAGCACGGTCTGCCGCTGCGCCAGGATCAGGACTTGCGTCGAAAAATCGGAGATTTTGGTGCAGCCGGCGAGAAAGCCGAACAGCACGAACGGGTCGTGATAGAGGTCGGTCGACCGCGCGCGCGCCTGGGTCCAGCCCGGGCGGCTCGCGACATTGGCGCCGAGCACATGGTCGGGTGCGGCGATCCCGTCAAAGCCGATCGCCTCGGCCGCCTGGACGAATTCCCGCAGCTCCACCGGTCCGCCGCCGATATCGACAATCGGCAATGCCACACCGAGCTTCATTTGCATCTCCCTTCGAATGCTTTGATCGGGATACAACGCAAATATCGTCTTCACCGGACTCGACCCGGTGATCCACGTCTTGCCGCGCCCCCGAGCAAGGTCCTGCGCGGCGGATCAGCCGAAGCGCTCGGCCGCCCGCGCCCGCGCTCGGGACGCCTCGACCTCGCGGTCGCGCGGCGCTGCGGTGGTGACGAGCGCGGCGAGCAATTCGCGGGCCGCGTCGGCCACCTGCTCCACGGCGCGATCGAAGGCCGGCTGGTTCGGCTTCGACGGCCGCGCAAAGCCGCTCAGCTTGCGCACGAACTGCAATGACGACGCACGGATCTCGTCTTCCGTCGCCGGCGGCTTGAAGTTGTAGAGCACCTTGATGTTTCGGCACATGGCGACCCCGCTGCCGCTGTCGAGGATGTTTGGCTGCTTGTCGCAGATCAGCCCCGCGCGATAGGCTCGCGTCAAGCTTTTGCGACGGCGGTGTCTCATGCGGGTCTCGTATTTCGAAACGGCGCGCTACCAGGTCTCTCCCAATGTGCCGGCGGAATGGCCGGTGGCCCCGGCCGCCTACGACCCCGAGGCCGGGATCGCGGCCTATGAGGGCATGGTCGAGCGGGTGCAATTTGTCGAGGAATTGGGCTTCGATTGGGTCAGCCTCTCCGAGCACCACTATTCGCCGCGCATCCTGACCCCGAGCACCGCGGTCTCGGCGTCGTATCTGGCCGCGCGCTCGAAGACGATAAAGATCGCCGTCCTCGGGCCCATTGTGTCGCAAAGCAACCCGGTGCAGGTCGCCGAAGAGTTGGCGATGCTCGACAATCTGGCGCAGGGCCGGCTCGTGGTCGGGCTCTTACGCGGCACCACCAACGAATATCTGACCTTCGACCTCAACCCGGCCGAAGCGCGCGAGCGCACCACCGAAGGGCTGGAGCTGATCCTCAAAGCCTGGACCGAGCCGCAGCCTTTTGGCTGGCAGGGCCGCCACTACCAGTTCCGCACCGTTTCGGTCTGGCCGCGGCCGTTGCAACAGCCGATGCCGCCGACCTATTCGCTCGGCACCAGCCGCGAATCCTGCGAGATCGCCGCCCGCCACCATATCGGGCTCGGCGTCTCGTTCGCGCCGTTCCCGGTCGTCGCCAAATCGACCAAATATTACCGCGACGCATGCGCCCGCCATGGCTGGGAGCCGACGCCGGAGCAGATGCTCTACCGCGCCAACATCCTGCTCGCCAAAACCGACAGCGAGGCCGAGGAGCTCTTGGAGCAGCAACGCCGGGGGCCCGCACCCTTTCCGATGCGCGCCGGGGTGCGCGACGCATTGCTGGCGCTCGACCAGCGCAATGTCGCGGGCGAGGCGCGGGTGCCGAATGTCGGCGGCACGCTGCCGACCTCGTTTTACGGCAGCCCCGACACGGTGGTCGACCAGATCGAGCGCTGCCGCGAGGAGGTCGGCGTCGGCGTCCTCGACCTCGCCTTTCAGAACCCCGGCGCGCCCGATACGGGGCGGCTGATGCAATCGCTCGAGCTGTTCGCCGACAAGGTATTGCCGCGGATTCGCGCGATTTGACCACGGTATGCCGCCGGTGTCCCGGTTCTGAAGCTCGTTGGGTCAAGAAATACAAAAATTTGTCATTCCGGGGCGCGAGCATAGCTGCGAGCCCGGAACCCATATGTGGACGGCCCCCGTCTCGCAAGGGCGGTGCAGCTGCGACGGGTCTGGTCGGTTGCGGTCATATGTCCGGCCCCCCGCTTTCGCGAGGGCAGGCTTTTGTGGTGCGGTCGGCGTGACCGCTGGCCCAGATGGGTTTCGCGGATCGGGTCCCGAACAAGAACACGATGTCGGAGCATCGCTGGGTTCCGCGGGGTGTCCCGATCCTCGGATCGACCGATCGCCATCTCGCTGCGTTCCTTGCAAGCGCCAGAGCTGCCCCCGGAAACGGGGTAAGGCGGTGAGCGCCTCATGCCTGCTGCGGTTTCCGGTAGACCTCGCCGCTCACCATCATGGCCCAGATGATGCGGGCATGGCCCAGATGATGCGGGCATGGCCCAGATGATGCGGGCATGGCCCAGATGATGCGGGCATGGCCCAGATGATGCGGGCATGGCCCAGATGATGCGGGCATGGCCCAGATGATGCGGGCCATCTTGTTGGCCAGCGCGACCGCCGCCAGCTTTTTCGGCTGGCGCGCCAGCAATCCCAGCAGCCAGGGTGCGGTGCGCCCCGGCTTGGCTTGCTTGATGACCGCGGTGGCTCCCAGCACGAGCAGCCGGCGCAGGGTCTCGTCTCCCTGTCGGCTGATCCGGCCGGGCCGATGTTTGCCGCCGGTAGAGTTCTCGCGCGGGGTTATGCCGATCCAGGCGGCGAAGTGCCGGCCCGAGCGGAAGGCCTTGGGGTCGGGCACCTTGAGGGTGACGCTGACCCCGCCGATCGGCCCGACGCCGGGGATCGTCGTCAGGCACTGGCTCGCCTGGTCCTGCCGGTGCCAGGCCATCAGCCGCGCCTCGATTGCTTTCAGCTTTGCGTCCAAGGCGGCGAGCTGGCCTGCCAGCAGATCGAGCATCTCGCGCGCCAGGGCCGGCACACCCGCCTCGGCGGCGACGCGCTCAAGCAGCACCGCCACCCGTTCCGGTCCCCCGCTTTCGCGAGGGCAGGCTCGTTGGCCGCGATGACGCCGAACTCGGCGGCGTGGCCGCGAATGGCGTTGATCAGCATCGTGCGCTGCTTGACCAGCAGGTCGCGCACTTTGAGCAGCATCAGCGCGGCTTGCTGCTCGGTGCTCTTGATCGGCACATAGCGCGTCTTCGGCCGGCTCATCGCTTCGCAAATCGCTTCCGCGTCGATCGCATCGTTCTTGCCGCGCGCGACATAAGGCTTGACGTATTGCGGTGGGATCAGCAGCGCCTCGTGTCCCAAGCCGCGCAGCACCCGCGCCCAGTGATGCGACGCGCCGCATGCTTCCAGCCCGACCCGCGCCGGCGCCAGTTTGGCGAAGAACTTCATCACCTCGCCGCGCCGCAGCTGCCGGCGCAACACCGGTGCCTCCGCCGCGTCGACACCGTGAACCTGAAAGACATGCTTGGACGTATCCAGCCCAATTCTGATAATCGTCATTCGGACGGCTCCCTCTGCTGCGTTGTCAGACATCACAGCTTGGCACACTCGATGCCGTTAGGGGCCGTCCACCCCAACATGAACACCTGGATTTCCAATATATTCGACGTCCGGTGTTCATAGGTTCCGGGCTCGCGGCCCTGCGACAGGCTCAGGAGCGCCCGCGCCCCGGAATGACGACGTTTGGCATTTTTTCACACGCTCGAAAGCGGAGGTCCAGAGCCTGCCCCTGGCATGAACAGGGGGCTACACGCGCGGCGTATGCTGCCTGCCGTCGCTTCGGGCGCGCCCGTCTTCGATCTCCGCAGCGGAACTTCCAACCACCGGCGCGGTTTACGGGGTGCGTCGCCGGCGAGGCAGATTGCCAAGTGCCAGCCCCTCTCCGGCGGCTTTGTTTTGCAATAAGACGACGGATCGAGGGGCTCGAAACGATGAGGATTGCGCAGGTGGCGCCACTCTATGAAAGCTGCCCGCCGCAACTTTATGGCGGCACCGAGCGGGTGGTCTCGCATTTGACCGAGGAGCTGGTCCGCCAAGGCCATGACGTGACCTTGTTCGCCAGCGGCGATTCGATGACGGCCGCGACGCTCGAAGCGCCGTGCGAGCGGGCATTGCGCCTCGATCCCAATTGCCGCGACCCGATTTTCCATCACCTGGTCCTGCTCAACCGGGTCAGGGCGCGCGCGAGCCAATTCGACATCATCCATTTTCACGCCGATTTTCTGCATTTCCCGCTCTTTGCCGCGAACCCGCGCAAGACCTTGACCACCCTGCACGGCCGGCTCGACCTGCCCGACCTGCCGCCGTTCTTTCGCGAATTCCCGATGATGCCGCTGGTATCGATCTCGGACGCGCAGCGCGCGCCGGTCCCGTGGGCGAGCTGGCGCGGCACGGTGCATCACGGGCTCCCCGACCTCTGCCCGCTCGGCCGCGGAGCCGGCGGCTACCTCGCTTTTATCGGCCGCATCAGCCCCGAAAAAGGCCCGAAGCAGGCGATCGAGATCGCCCGCCGCGCCGGCCTGCCTTTGACCATTGCGGCCAAGGTGGACAAAGTCGATCGCGACTATTACAAGACCGAGATCGAGCCGTTGTTGAACGATCCGCTGATCGAATTTATCGGCGAAATCGGCGACGACGAAAAAGCCGCTTTTTTGGGGGACGCGATGGCGCTGTTGTTTCCGATCGACTGGCCCGAGCCGTTCGGTCTAGCAATGATCGAGGCGATGACGAACGGCACGCCGGTTATCGCGTTCCACCGCGGCTCGGTGCCGGAAATCATCGAGCCGGGGGTGACCGGCTTTATCGTCGACAGTGTGGACGAGGCGGCTGCGGCAATTCCCGCGGCGAAAGCGCTCGACCGCAAAGCAATCCGCCATCGTGCCCTCGAGCGCTTTTCGGCCGAGCGCATGGCGCGCGACTATGTCGCTCTTTACGGCAAGGTGCTGGCGCGCGAGCCCGCCGCCCAACTGAGCCCGGTGGAGGACGCCGGCTGATCGGCTGAGCGCCATGTCGGCGCCCCGCGCCGAGCCGGACGAGGGCTTCCGTTTCTATATCGAATCGGTCGCCCCGTTTCAGCAGCGCCGGCCGCGCGCCCTCAAGCACGGCCATACCTTCGCCGTGTTCGATCCGCGCGGCGACATCATCGGCGGCGACGGCAGCCCCGACGGCCTCTATTGCCGCGATACGCGTTTTTTGTCGCGCTGCGAGCTGCGCCTGAACGGCGGCCCGTTGCTGCTGCTCAGCTCCAACGTGCAGGAAGACAACGTCGCCCTGACGGTCGATCTCGCCAACCCCGACTATTTGTCTGCTACCGGCCGCGTGCTGTTGCGCGGCGAGCTGATCCATATCAACCGCCGCAAATTCATCTGGCAGCACTGCTGCTACGAGCGGCTGCTCGTGCACAATTTCGACCTGGTGCCGCATTCGTTCGATCTCGCCGTTGAGTTCGGCTCGGATTTCGCCGATTTGTTCGAGGTGCGCGGGCAACAGCGGGCGCGCCGCGGGCGCCTCGCCGCGGAACGGCGCTCGGACAGCTCGGTCGCGCTGCGCTATTTCGGCCTCGACGGGGTCGAGCGGGTCACCGCGATCGACTTCTCACCGGCCCCCGAACGCCTCGACACCGCTTCCGCCCGGTTCGCGCGAACCCTGCAGCCGGGCGAAGCAATACGCATCGTATTGCGGATCGCCTGCGACGAGGCGGCGCCCGATCCCGACCTCACTCGGCGCTTCTACAGCTCGCTGCGCCTGGCACGGCGGACGATGCGGGCGACGAGCGGGCGCGCCGCCAGCTTTGAAAGCTCGAACTCGGTGTTCAACGAGCTCGCCCGCCGCTCGGTCGCCGACCTCTACATGCTGCTGACCGAGACCGAGCACGGCCCCTACCCGTTTGCCGGGATCCCCTGGTTCAACACGGTGTTCGGCCGCGACGGCATCGTGACCGCGCTGTTCGCTCTGTCGGTCGACCCGGCGATCGCCAAGGGGGTGCTGAATTTTCTCGCCGCGACCCAGGCGACCGAGACCGACCACGAGCGCGACGCCGAGCCCGGCAAGATCGTGCACGAGATGCGCGACGGCGAGATGGCGCGGCTCGGCGAGGTGCCGTTCGGGCGCTATTACGGCAGCGTCGATGCGACGCCGCTCTTTGTCGTGCTGCTCGGCGAATATTTCGCTCGCACCGGCGATCTCGCAACCGTGCGCGCGCGGTGGCCGAACGCCCTCGCTGCGCTCGATTGGATCGACCGCTATGGCGACCGCGACGGCGACGGGTTTGTCGAATACGCCCGGCAAAATGCCGAGGGGCTGGTCAACCAGGGCTGGAAGGATTCGCACGATGCGATCTTTCACGCCGATGGCCGGCTGGCCGAAGGGCCGATCGCGCTGTGCGAGGTGCAGGGCTATGTCTATGCCGCCAAGACCCATGCCGCGGCCCTCGCCAAAGCCTTGGGCGAGGCTGAGACCGCCGCCGCGCTCGCCAGCCAGGCCGAGGCGCTGCGCGCAAAATTCGAGGCGGCGTTCTGGTGCGAGGAGCTGTCGAGCTACGCGCTGGCGCTCGACGGCGCCAAGGAGCCGTGCCGGGTCGTCGCCTCGAATGCCGGGCACGCCCTCTTTAGCGGCATTGCCAGCCCCGAGCATGCCCGCCGGGTCGCCGACACCTTGCTCGGCATGGCGTCGTTTTCCGGCTGGGGCGTGCGCACGGTCGCGGTGTCGGCCGCGCGCTACAACCCGATGTCCTATCACAACGGCTCGGTCTGGCCGCACGACAACGCGCTGATCGCGCTCGGTTTCGCCCGCTACGGGCTAAAGCGCGAGGTGCTGCGCAATAGATTGAGAGCCCTTAACCTTAATCAAAGTAGGTTCAAAGCTGATATGGTGGAGAACGAATTTGTTATTTAAATTAAACACTGTTATTGATTGAAACCCATTAAGTTTACACTGTTAAGTTACAACAATAGTCCAAGTTTTCCATACAAAACAGGAACTTTTTGTTGAACAATTTTTGGGATTATATAAAGAGATTTTTCACATTTCAATAGGTTCTTAAGCCTCTACCGCGTTATCCGCGCTAAAACTAACCGCGTGTAGTTATTCCTACTAGTAACTACCGGGTTCTAGTAGAAGATCTGAAGTAAACTCCTGACGAAGGAAAACCGAAATTCGAAGTACACTCTGTGGGAGCGAACGGATACTCTGAAGTAAATCCTCCCGGATTGAAACAGTTATCTGAAGAACTCTAGTGAGTGGAACAAGAATAGTACGGAGTACTCCAGGAGAGGAAACAGATATAGTTTAGATATTCTAGAGTAAGCCAGTACGCTGGAAAATCTAAGTACACGTTCGCGTGGAAGAAGAGAAGTACGGTAAAAACTGATCGAAATAGAATTCGCTAGTAGAACTTATCCCGACCTGACTGGAAGGGACAAGGCCTCTGAATAAGCCGACAATCAAGTACTAACAAAGTACACAAACTTGCAGATATATTGTTGTATTAAGTACAACAGTATATCGTTCAGCCTGTGCCGCTACTCTGCACTGCTTTATGCGCAGTAGTCATCCGGACTACCAACTTAACAAGTACTGAGTACTAACAAAGTACAAAGTACAAAGATCGCCAACAAGTTGTTTGTTGAATTAATTCAACACTCAATCGGCAACTAAAAACAACACAAAAACAGTTCTCTTGAACAGAAGAACTTTGAGAAAATTTCTTTGGAAGCCAAAAGCTATCCAAAACCTTCGAGGGTTGCTGGTCAAATTCATTGCTGACCAACAATTCAGAAAATTCTTTTTCAAAAGATATTTTGACAAAGTCTCAATACGAAAAATTGATAAATAAACTCTAGAAAATACTAAAAGACTTTAAAAGACAACTATGTTGTACTAACATGGTACACCTGGACTATTGATTTATTTTGATGCTGTAGGCTATATTTCTGTAGATTTATAAGCCTTATTTGTGTATTTATGTAAATTGATAGGCCTGAAATAAGCCACAATTACATAAGCCTGTTATAGTTATTCTATGCCAGATAAGAAGCCTAAAGATTCCACATCGCAGGCAACTGAAAAAGCTAAGGCAGAATTTCGTAGGCGTCCATCACAGAGCCTAGACAGTAGACAAAGACACTTGAAAACACTAGCAGACGAAGTAGAAGCAGAAAAGAAACGAAAGCTAGAAAAACAAAAGTTACAAGCAGAACAGCGTACAGCAAGAGCACAGAAACGTTCATTATCTAGAGATACACAGTCTGGTTCAACACCAGAAGGCAGTTTATCCAAACCACCTCACAAACCAAAATCAAAACCCGTCCCAGTACCCAAACCTATAGTAGGTACACTAAGACACACAAAATCCTACTCAAATCTAAACGTAACAAGTACACCACCAACAACTGCACAGTTAACAGGTGTTACAACAGACACACCACCACAGTCACCAGTTGTTACAGAAGACGAAGTCTTTGATTTGTCAGAGAGTATACACGAGTTCAAAATAAGTCAAGAGAACATAAGTTCAACAGTTGACACAATACTAGAAGTATCAAACATTGAACAAAACATATCTTCTGAAACAGAACAGTCAGAAACAAATAGTAACGCAGAACAAAACACATCGACAGACACAAAATACACAGAAGCTGCTGATCAATCACAGGCCAGTTCAGACTATTCACATACAACGGAGCAACCGTCAGAAGGCTCAGTGGAGCCACCTACAGTAGACATCGAGGCAGAAAACATACAGAAACAGAAAGAAGCACAGGACAAACACGAACAGGAAAAACTAGCAGATACAATCACACAACTCATAAACAGAAACAACGAAACAAAACGGGAAATCAGAGAACAAGAAAAACAGTTAAAACAGTTTCAGGGAAACCAGGCTGTCCTAACAGACATACACTTGCTGACAGACGTACCCACTACACTAGAAGGTCTACAACAACAAGAACAGGAGTTAGCTAAAGCTCTAAAAACACAAGAGTTAAAAGTCACAAAGATCAAACTAGATCGTCTACAAAAACAACAAGAAGAACAGGAAGAGATAGACGCTCTCCTACTTAACAACAGTACACTAAAACAACAGATTAGACACATTAATCTACAGTTACGAGCTCTAGACGGTCCAACAGCTGAACAGGCAAACGAAAATCTATTAACACTACAACCAGATACAAAAGACGAGTTAGTAGATCAAGCTGCTGAACTAACTTCAGTAATCAAACAATTTCAAGCAAAAATAGACAAACTTCAACAAGACAAAGACGATCAACACCAACAGCAACTCATAGACGACGCACAAAAAGAACAAGACAGATTACAGGCAGAACAAAACAGGTTACAACAAGAACAAGAAGCTAAAGACAAAGCGAAACAAGAACACGATCAGTTAGTTGCTAACGTTAACAAGGCAACAGAAGCATTACAGGCAGCACAACTACAAAAGCAACAACTTGAACAACAAGCCAAACAGGCTGCACAAAACGCTGCTGACGCAAAATTCATACAAGACAAATTTGATCTAGAAACTCTACAGGCTGAACAAGCCCTACAAGACGCACAAACACTGAAAGATAACTTGCTTGCACAGCAACAAAACTATACACAAAACCAAACCTCAACACAACAAAATCCTGTACAACCACCTACCCAACAAATCCCAAGCGTAACACAACACCGGCATCAACAACAACCGCTACACCATCTAGCTCAGCGGCGACTGGAACTTTTCCTCCGTCTTTCACAAAGGCCTCCACAGCACCGCTATCTGGAGCATTCGTATCACACCAACAGTCCTCTTCAGGGACACACTCAAGCAGCTCTCAGGCAGCAAATACAAAGCGAGTAAACACCGACGACATGGCCAACTCACTCATACCAGGTAAGTTTGCTGGCATGGTCAACGAAAGAGCTGATCTCTGGATCGCTGATCTGGAAGCATGGCTGACATTCAAAGGTGTCGACGAGAAAAACAAGGTCGATAGCGTCCCGTTACTCTTAAAAGGATCGGCAAGAATTTGGTTTGATGCCATCGACAAAAAGGATAAGGACTCTTTCCCAAAGTTCAAAGCACTGTTCATCGAAAGGTTCAAAAGAGATGAAACTACAAGATGGAAAGATGTCAGCGACATCTGGAATACAACGCAAAAACCAGAGCAGTCAGTCGAAGAGTTCATCACAGAGATGGAGCAGAAAGGTCTGATGGCCAAAGCAATTCCTCAAGACTTGAAATACGCAATCATGAACGGGGTGAAGCCATACCTCCGACAAGCCTTACTAGCTGCAAAGTCCACAAACACTCTTGAAGAAATCCGTCAGTTCGCCATCGCTGTCGAAGCCGCAGAAGGTACAACACAACCTACCAACCTAGCCTCCTTGACGCGTGCCTTGGAAAGGTTGGAAACCAAATTCGACAGTATGCATGTTAACCAAATCCAAGCGGCGACAGTCCCAACAACACAACCAACAGGTGAACAACAACAAACACAATCTTACAGTCAACCATACAACCAACAACCAAGACAAAATAATAACAATAGACAACAACAAGGTCGTTACAACAACCAAAATGGAAACCAGCGAAACAGACAACAGAATAGACAGCAAAATTCAAACGGTTACCAGCAAAACAATCGAACACAAAACAACAACGGACAAAGACAACAACAGAGACAAAACAGTCAGCAAGGACAACAACGAGAGTGGACAAACAGTGGACAACAACAACAACAAAACACACAACAACCAAATCAAACACCGCAAAGGCAAAATCAAGGTCAAACGCCAGAACTCTGCACGTTCTGTAGTCGACCATGGCATCAGCGTAGAGCTGACTGTCCAGCCTTCAATGAAACATGTTACAGATGTCAGCGTAGAGGTCACTTCTCTAACAGCTGTAGAGCAGTTCAGGCTGTTCCAAACCAACAATAGCAGGCCTGGCCCGCTGGACAGCAGGGAACAGGGACCAGCGGTAGCCATCAGCTAGTACACACTGTTCCTCCTGCATACAATGTTTGCCACATGATAGTAAAAGTGAAAGGGAACCCCACTAAAGCGCTCATTGATTCGGGAGCCGCCTTTTCATGTTGCTCATTAATATTTGCTGAGAAAAATGAGTTTAATATTTTTCCTTTAAGGGTGGGAGATTTAAAAACATTAACTACTGCGAGTGGGAGTCATTTAAACATAAGGGGTAAAGCCATCGTAACAATGACTTTACAAGGACAAGAACAAGACATAGAATGTTACGTCTTGGAAAAACTAAGTCAGTCTTTTATTGTAGGAAATGATTTTCTACTCGAAACAAAAGCAAAATTAGATTTTGGACTAAGAGAAATTTGGTTTTATGATGACACAGTCTGTCTGAGACTATTTGATAATACTTTGACAGTACCATTAATAGCAACTTTGAGAAGAACAGTTCTTCCCCCACGGTCAGAAACTCTGGTTCCTACCAGAATGTCTAGATGCATAAATGAGGAGGTGGCACTCATTGAACCCTTACCCATGCAGGACGACCAAAGGTACGTTGTAGCACGTACTCTGGTAAAGCCTTTTCGAAACAGAACTTTTTGTAGAATTGCAAATCCCACGAATCAAAATATTTATTTAAAAAGAAACTGGAAATTGGCTAGTTTAGATACAGATTTAGAAACGGACAGCATATCAGTCATTGAAAGTAACGAAGAACGGTCTTACAGTCAATACAACGATGTACCACAAACACAAAGAACAACACACTCACAACATTACAAACAACAAAACAGAGACACACGACGAGATCAGATAAACGAGTCAAACAACAAGGTGAGTGAACAAGCAACACGCAAATATACGTTTGAAGAGCTGGGAATTGAACTTGACAGACCAGACTTGTCTCAGGAAGACCGCCAAAAATTTGTCGATTTGATAAATGAATTTGGGGATTGTTTTGCGAAAAATTTGAACGATTTAGTAGGAACAAAATTGCTCATGCATAAAATAGACACAGGTGATGCACCACCAGTCAGTCGCAAACCTTACAAGTGCAGCCCTGAAGCTCAGAGAGAAATTACGCGACAGGTAAATCAAATGTTGGAAGCAGACATTATCGAGCCGAGCTGCTCCCCCTGGCGCAGCGCTGTCATTTTGGTGAAAAAGCCCCCGAACCCCGATGGTAGCCCTAATTACAGATTCTGTATTGATTATAGAGCTTTAAATAAGGTTACCAAGATGGCGTCATGTAGCATGCCGTTAATCGATGACGTCATCACTGCCGTCACCGATGCAAAGGCGAAAGTCTATTCCTTGATCGATTTACGTAGTGGGTATAATCAACAGTTTCTGGACTCACAAGAGTCAAGGGATAGGTCAGCTTTTGTCTGTCAAGGTCAACAGTTTGCTTTTAAACGTACAAGTTTCGGTTTGGCCACTGCGCCAAGTTCATTCCAACTGTTAATGAATAAAATGCTGCAAGGACTAACACTCAAAATTTGCGTGTGCTACTTAGATGATATTTTGTGTTTTTCCCCAGACATAAATCAGCACATAAAAGACTTAACACAGATCTTTACACGCTTCAGACAACACAATATCAAAGCGCACAGTTCTAAGACACATTTGGGTCTTTCTCGCTTAAAATTTTTAGGTTACATTTTGAGCGAAAAAGGTCTGGAGATAGATCCTGAACGGATTGAGAAATTAAAAGCCTGGCCACGCCCACAAAACGTAAAACAGGTCCGCAGTCTTATCGGATTCGCAACTTTCTGTAGAAAGCACGTTCCCGCCTTCTCAAGGATCTGTGGACCACTCTACAATCTGACGAAACACGACACTCCCTGGCAGTGGGGTGAAAAAGAAGAAAATGCATTCATAGAACTTCGAAATCGAATTTCCTCACCACCAATCCTGGCTCTTCCTCAGTGCGACAAATCCTTTAGAATTTACACAGACGCATCCGGAACAGCAGTGGCCTGGATTTTAGCCCAGGTACAGGAGGATAACAAGGAGCATGTAATTGCAGTCGGATCGAAAACACTCCGCGGAGCACAGCTGAAATATCCTATAAGTGAGCTCGAGTGTCTGGCACTTGTAGAAGCTCTCCGTGCAAACCGACATCTCCTCTCTAACAATGTTGTACATGATTGTTATTCTGATCATATCTGTTTGACGTACTTAAATAATCTCAGATTCTCGTCTAATCCACGTCTGTACCGCATGAGTCTATTTTGTGACGGATTCCGCATCAATATCCATTATAAAAAGGGTTCTGAAAATTTGGCCAGCGACGCTTTGACACGAATTCCTATCGCAGAGACTCCAAATGATCCAACTCTAGTTGATCAAGAAGACGAGATTGCAGAAGAAACCGTCGTTTTCAATATAAACGGAAGTCAGAGTGAAGTCGTGACAGAAGACGAAATCGAAGACAGGTCTGTCACAGAAGCAGCAGACACATACACAGAATACCATTTCTTTTACAATGACTCTACAACACAAACAGAAACCATCAAACAACACACAAGACAGAGACACTACTGTAGAGACAGATGAAGAAACATATCAAACACCTTCTATCATGGTGATAGACAACACTGAATTAGATACACAGACAGAGAATGATGATGAAAACGCAGTGCCTAATTTAGATGTTTATTACCAAGCACAAGAAGAAGTGACAGTGAAGTCACAGCAACAAAACGAAACAAGTCTGAAGACTGTAGACGCAGACACTGCAAACACAAACACGTATGCAGACGAAGTTAGTGTTAATGTCATACAAGACACACAACCAACAGAAAAAGATTTAGTACAACCAGATGCTAAACTTTTTGAGTATCAATACCAACCAGTTGACATGGCAAAATTACAACGCCAGTGTCCAGAACTCGGACCAATGATAGATTATTTACAAACAGGTAAACTGACAGATGACACAAATGTCAATAAACAAATAATAGCCTCCTCGGAATATTTTTTTGTTAAAGATGATGGTGTGTTGTATCACATTGAACCATCAAAACGCAAAAACTATGACAGAATTTCAATGTTCGTAGAACAACTCGCAATTCCTCAGTCGTTACGAGCTGAAATTACAAGAGGTTGTCATAACCAATACTGTCATCATGGTGCTGATCGCACTTATGCTGTTTTGAAGGCCAGATTCTTTTTCAATCAGGCATACAAATATGTCAGAGGTTACGTACAAAATTGTGAAATTTGTCAAAAAGCAAAAAGAGAGATACACTACAAAAAGCACGTACTACATCCAATACCTGTAAATGATCTGTTCAGTCGGTTCCACATCGACATTCTGACACTTGATTGTCCTGATAGTCAGAATCGCACACATGTTCTCACAGTAATAGAGGCACTTTCACGGTACCCGGAAATTTTCATACTCAAGACCATGACGGCTACTGAGATTGCTGAAATCTTGTTCAAGGAAGTCTTTACACGATACGGAGCACCTTGCTCGATCCTCAGTGACGCCGGTTCCAATTTGATTGGCAAGGTCATGACAAAATTGGCAGAGATGTTTCAAGTTAAACGCCTCGTAGCGTCGTCTCACCATCAACAGACTAATGGTCGTCTGGAGCGCTTCCATAGCACTTTACTTAACGCCTTAAGATGTGCAAAGCTTCAATTTCCTGACCGACCTTGGGATGACCTTCTTCCGCCAATCCTAGCCGCTCTCAGAGGAGTAGTATCCGACAATTCTGGATTCTCAGCGTTTGAGATCATGTTTGGTAAACCAATGAGATTACCTCTTGAAAATACTTTACCAAAACCTGAAACAACAAACACTACGCCGGCTGTAGCAGCGTACGTAGCAAACATGGTACCACGCCTACTTTTACTGCGTCAAATTGCAAGGGAAAACACGAAGGACAATCAACAAACATTCACAGATCAATACAACAAGAAAGCAATGCTACGCAACTTTAGCGTAGGTTCAAAAGTACTATTGACAACGCCTTGTAATGAAAAGGGTCAATTAAAAATCGGAAGTAGAAAAACGGGTCCGTGGCTTGTCGTAGCAAGACTCCCAGACCGAACGGATAACTATGTACTAAGATGTTGCAAAACATTTAAAGCACACAAAAGTCCAGTACATCCAAACAGACTAAGTTTTTTCTACAGTGACGAAAACAATCTTTACCAAGCAGGGGTCGATCAAGACACAAACTACGACCCACCCACAAATGATATGTTACAAGCAGATATTCCGCTACAATCTTCTCAAGATTGTATACAACAGCCACAACCTGTTGTACAAGTAACAACAAATGCAACAACAACAGCGGGAGGAGACTCTCAATCTCCTACCCCAACACAGAAGAACTCTGCAGGGCAATTTGCGGGAGGGGGAAACCATCAGTCCCAACCTCAGTATGCAACCCCGCCTCAGCCTCCTACTTCGTTAACAACTGGAGTAATTCCTTCAGCCCAACTGGCCGCTCCTAAACGCCGGTGGTACTTAGCTGAAAAATTAACGAAAATGAAACGTGTGGGAACACAGCGTCATTTCCTTGTAAAATGGGCTGACCCAGACGCAAAACCTTCATGGGAGTCTGAAAAAGATGTAAGCGAAGCATTATTAAATGAATTTTTTATAAGATACACTTTAACAGGCACACGCAGAAAGAGACGTAAGTCTTAGAACCTAAGGGTTTGTGTCTCTCTGTTGTAGGACGCGTACTACATCAGAGAGGATAAATCTATAAACGGTGAAAAGACAAACGAATCTACTACGTGAGTCTGGGTTTAACTTTTCGCACTAGTGCACAGGTACGATTAGTTAGTTTAAATAAGTTTTTTTTGATTTTGAGTTAACTCCCAATTCTGACATTTAAAAAGAAATAAAAAGATACTAGTAAGCTATAACTGCCGAAGTTAAAAACATTTTACGCAGCAAATCAAGTTACGATAATTTTGATTTAAAACAGCTTAGTATCTACGAAACAGAAATTGTTACAAAGTCTTCGCAAATTTTATTTTATTGGAAGATCTAGACTTCTATTTTATGTTCTTGTACTTTTGAGTAAAGACATCGGCTGTAGATTGTTAATTATTCAATTACACGCTGTGTAAATACTGCAAAGAAAACTAAAAACAATTACGACTTAACTAAAACACAAAACTCGCAGTAATTTACTTAAAATTTTTGGATTAGGAATTTGTTCGGCCAAACAAACTTTCTTTTCCACCGTTTTTTTAATAATAAAATCGTGTTTGAAAATTAGCAGCAGTTAAGAACGCACTTTGTTTTACAAAAACAAAATCCAAAACAAAATGGCTGATTTTCTTTTATATCTCATACTCACCTCTATACTGGGGCAAAGCAAACCCGCCCAGCAGAGTGAAGATATAACACGACTGAATGCAGGAATCCATATGAGTTATAAAGGCAGTACACAACTTGTCAGCGCCGTATGGAGACATGTAGCCATAATTAAGCTACCTGAAACCGTCCAATCCAACCAATTCGATGTTTCTGCACATGTAAGAAAGACACAACACGAACACGTACAGTACAGCCCAGATGATGGTCAGTATTGTCAGAGAGCTAGAAAACAAAATGATGTATCAGAACTTTGCAAGAAATACAAACCACAAATTAACCTATTACACGAAATATCAGAAGATATCACAGCAGAAATAGTACAAATATTAATAAACATTTACGCCGTGATACCAAGCCGCCCAGAAACCACACAAGTCAGACGAGGACTAGGAGATTTCATTGGGGAAGGCCTGTCCTACATTTTCGGGCTAGCTACAGAAAAAGAAGTAAATTTGCTGAAACTCACACAACAGAAACCAATAGCACAAAGAAATGAAGAACTACAAGTACTAAAACGATTTTC
>CAVVGE010000006.1:0-598995 GCA_963747735.1 uncultured Alphaproteobacteria bacterium
CACATGTCGCGCACGATCACGATGCGGAACGGGTCGGCGGCGTCGCGGAAGCGGTTGGCAAGCGCCTCGCGCCGCGCTTTGGTGCGGATGTGCTGCTGCCATGAGGCCGGGTCGGCGGCCGAGCCGGTCATCACCACCTTGATGGCGCCGCCCTCGTCATCGGCCCCATCCCAGCCTGGCCGCAGCCGCACCAATTCGCGGTAAAGATCGACACAGATGCGGCGGCTCATGGCGACGATCATCGCCTTGCCGTCGAGCGCTTCGAGACGCTTTTCGAAATGATCGACGATGTCCCGGGCGACCAGCGTCAAGCGCTTTTCGGCGCCGACAACGGCTTCGAGCTGCGCCCATTTGCTCTTGAGCCTTTCCTTGCGCTCGACCTCCTCACCCTCGGTCGCCTCCTCGAAATCGGGGTCGATCTTTGGCCGCTCGGCCTCGGCGAGCGCCAATTTGGCGAGCCGGCTCTCGTAATAGATCGGCACGGTGGCGCCGTCCTTTACCGCGCGCTCGATGTCGTAGACGCTGATGTAGTCGCCAAAGACCGCGCGCGTGCTGGCGTCCTCTAATTCGATCGGCGTGCCGGTAAAGCCGATAAACGAGGCGTGCGGCAAGGCGTCGCGCATGTGGCGGGCAAAGCCGTCGACAAAATCGTACTGGCTCCGATGCGCTTCATCGGCGATCACGACGATGTTGCGGCGCGCGGAAAGCTCCGGGTGGCGGTCGCCTTTTTCTTCCGGGAAGAATTTCTGGATCGTCGTGAAGACGACGCCGCCGGCCGCAACCGACAATAATTGCCGCAGATGGCCGCGGCTCTCGGCTTGCACCGGCGGCTGGCGCAGCAATTCGCGGCAGCGCGAGAATGTGCCGAACAATTGGTCGTCGAGGTCGTTGCGGTCGGTCAAGACGACGAGGGTCGGGTTTTCCATCGCCGGCTCACGGACGATCCGCCCGGCATAAAACGCCATCGTCAGGCTCTTGCCCGAGCCCTGCGTGTGCCAGACGACGCCGACGCGCCGGTCGCCGGGCTTGCAGCCGGGATTGCGACCCGCTTCATAACCGCCGGCCGGCTCGGCGAACCCAATCGCCGCGCGCTGCAATTCGGTGGCGCGCATGGTCTCGGCGACCGCGACCCGCACCGCGTGGAACTGGTGATAGCCCGCGATCTTCTTGACGACCTGCCCGCCGCCATTGTCCTCGAAGACGATGAAGTCGCGCACCAGATCGAGAAACCGGGCCGGCGCGAAGACGCCTTCGATCACCACCTGCATTTCCGGCAGGTGCGGATCGGCCAACACCTCGCCGGCGATCGTGCGCCATGGCTTGAACCACTCGCGCCCGGCGCCGAGCGGCCCGACCCGCGCCGCGATCCCGTCGGTGACGACGAGCACGGCGTTGGTATCGAACAGCGACAGGATTTCGGCCTGATAGGTCTGCAATTGCTCCCAAGCCGACCAGATCGTCGCGTTCTCGTCGGCGGCGTTCTTCAATTCCAGCACCGCGAGGGGCAGCCCGTTAAGAAACAGCACGATGTCGGGCCGCCGGCTGTGGTGGTTTTCGACGATCGTGAATTGGTTGACCGCGAGCCAGTCGTTGCTCGCGAAATCGGCGAACTCGACGACCCGCGCCTGAGCGCCGCGGATATTTCCTGCGGCCGTTCGATATTCGATCGTCACACCATCTACCAGGAGGCGATGGAGCGCGCGGTTTCGCCCGACGAGGTCGGCGCCCTCGGGCCGGGTCAGCTTGCGAAAAGCATCCTCCAGCGCCTCGGCCGGAAGATCCGGGTTGAGCCGGGCGAGCGCGTCGCGCAGCCGCCGTTCGAGAATGACCTGCCGCCAGTCCGCCCGCTCCGCCGCCGGTGCGCCGGGTGCCAGCTCGGCGCCATGGCGGGCCGCCCACCCCGCGCTTTCGAGCCAGGCGAGTGCTGCTTCTTCAACCACCGATTCGCTAAATGAGCTCATCCCCAGAACTCTGAACACGCCCGGCGCGATATGCTACCTCGACGCGAGAGCGCCCTGCCAATCCCTCGCGCTCGACAAAGCGTCCGCGTCCATCGCGCGTCTCCTGCTGCTCCTGTTTTATCTGATCGAGATCAGGTGCCCCACCTCCCTCGCCAGCAACGAAGCCCGTTCGGGCATGTCCGTTCGCCGGAATATGACATATCAATACGGCAATTTTACGTGTAACATTTCACAACGATCCTGCGTCAGCTGGGCCCCAACGAGCGCGATTTGCGCCAGCAGGCTGCTGAAAAACGGCGCACGACCACGCCAAATCCTTCGAGACGGCCGCCTGTCGGCGACCTCCTCAGGATGAGAGTCACGCCGTATCGAGAGTTTGGCCTCACCCTGAGAGCATGTGAAAGAATCCCTCCGTCGCCGTTTTGCTCGCTTCCCCGGCGCAAGCCGGGGTCCATCCTGCCGTCAGCAAGGTGCGAATTTTGCTGGTACGGAGTTGTAACCGATTGAAAATTCGGAGCGCTGGAAAGGTGGGTCCCGGCTTTCGCCGGGAAAGCGAGATAGAGCATTTGCCGATTTCCTCGCCGCCGAGCAGGCTGCGCCGCGGGCAATGCCTGGTGGCGCCGGAGGCTACGATCGCGCTGAAGACGGCGCTCCACAACGCGATGCGCGCCCGCCGGATGACGGTCGCCGACCTCGCCCGCCGGCTCGGCATCGACGAGCGCCGGGCGGCCCGGCTCGTCGACCCGCGCGCCACCGACAAGCTTGCGAGCCTTGAAGCGGCACTTCTTGTGCTCGGCTACAACATTGCGATCGAGCTGCACGAAAAGCCGGCGGCGTGACCGTAGGCGCGGCGGCATGTCGGTGGCGCTCATCGCGCTATGCGGTGCGCCGCGTGCTCGGGGCGTGGCCGGGCAGCGGCTCGCCGGTCAAATGGTGGCGCTGTGATTGGATGTCCGGAAATTTGAACACGAAATCGTGTTGAAGCGAAATGCTTACATAATCCGCAACCATAGAGCCGTGCGTTTTCACACCATCAAGCGCCGATTGGAACGAATGACTTTGGATCAAATAAAAGAGAAAGCGCGAGTCGAGCACGTGCGGTTTTAGTACCCGCCAGTAGGCGACTTGCGGAGCGAATACGACCGTAGGCTGGCCAGTCCGGAGGCGTCCAGCGCGACCCACAGTACCCTTCGTAATGAACGCTACGTCGCCGGGCCGAGCAAGTTTGGCAATGACTCGATCGGCAAGCTCTGGTCGGATGTGATCCACCGTGGTGGTGTTGATCCAACCATCTCCGATATCCCCGCCGCGGACGAATGGAATCCCCTCAGGGCCGAGTTCCTCGACCGAGAAGTATTTGGCTTGCGGGTGGTGGACGACGATGGCGGAGGTCGATTGCTCGGGTCGGTTCGGGGATCAGGCGCGACGCCGCAAACCGTGGCGATTGCGGCCTCGGCCGTGCTAGCCTCAATCGACGACAGATCACGCCGGTGGCCGGTCATGCGGGAAGTGAGAGCTTCTGAGGTCGAGGGGCATCTTGCGCAGCTGCTCGATGAGATTGAGCAAGGCAAGTCCATCGTCATTACGCGCCGTGGCCGGCGTATCGCCCGGATCGTGCCCGAGAATGAGCGACGGCCGGAGGATGTTGACGCTGCCGTCTCCGCCATGAAGGAATTGGCTAAAGAGATCCGAGCCCAGTGTGGCGAGATGACGATCGAAGAAATCCTCGCGCTTCGCCACGAAGGCCACAAATACTGATGCCGTTCGTTCTCGATGCGTCGATCGTGCACGCCTGGGCTTTTGCGGAAGGGAATCCGACGGCGGATCGAGCACGCGAGCGGCTCAAGGCCGATATCGCGCTGGCGCCTCGGTTGTGGTGGTTTGAGGTCCGCAACGGGCTCGTTATGGCAGAGCGGCGGGGCCGGCTGACGGAGCGGCAATCCACCGCTTTCTTGCGAGAATTGGAGCAACTCCCGATCTCGGCCGATTTCGACCCCAGGGAGGCGGAGGTAATGGCGTTTGCACGGCGGCATCGGCTGACCGTTTACGATGCCGCCTATCTCGAATTGGCGCTGCGCGAGGGTATCCCCCTCGCCACCTTGGACAACGCGCTCGCAAATGCCGCCAGGGCCGAAAAAGCACCGGTCCTCGGGGACTAGCCGCGCTCACACCGAGAAGTATTTGGCTTGCGGGTGGTGGACGACGATGGCGGAGGTCGATTGCTCGGGGTCGAGCATGTCTTCCTCGGAGAGGACGATGCCGATCTCCTCGGCATGGAGCAGCGCCAATAATTGCTTCTGGTCGGCGAGGTTGGGGCAGGCGGGATAGCCGAATGAATAGCGGCTGCCGCGATAGCCTTGGCTCAGCATCGCCTCGGTGTCGCGCGCCTCTTCGGCGGCAAAGCCCAATTCGCCGCGGATGCGCCGATGCAGGTATTCGGCGAGCGCCTCGGCCATCTCGACCGAAAGCCCGTGCAGATAGAGGTAATCCTGATAACGGTTGTCGGCGAACCATTCGCGCGCCGCCTCGGAAGCCCGCCGGCCCATCGTCACCACCTGCAAGCCGATCACGTCGCGCTCGTTGCTGGAGAGGTCGCGGAAGAAATCGGCGATGCAGAGGCCGCCCTCCTTGTTCTGGCGCGGGAACGAAAACCGCGTCAGCTCCTTGTCGCCCGCGGGGTCGAACAGGATCACATCGTTGCCTTCGGCCGCGCACGGCCAATAGCCATAGGCGGCCTGCGGCACCAGGATCGCCTCGCCGATCGCGATGTCGAGCACGCGCCGCAACACCGGGCGCAGCTCGTCCCTGGCCCATTCGCGGTATTCGGCCAAGGACTTCCCGTCCTTCCGGTAGCCCCACTGGAATTGGTAGAGCATGCGCTCGTTCAGATACGGCACCACGACCTGCGCCGACATGCGCTCGATCGTGCGCGGCCCCCAGAAGGGCGGCTGCGGTACGGCGACATTGCGCGCGAGCTCGGCGCGGCGCAGGCGGATCTCGGCGAAATCAATGGGCCGCATCGGGCGCGGATCGGCGGCTCGGCCGAGCTTGCGCGACGGGTTTTTCGGCCGGCCGGCGTTCTTCGCCTGCACCTCGGCGAGATGCGCGTCGAACCGGCCGCCGACGATCTTTGCCATCAACCCCAAGCCGTCGAAGGCGTCGCGCGCATAGGCGACCCGCCCCGCCCTATAGGCCTGGACGCAATCCTCCTCGACATAGCGCCGGGTCAGCGCCGCACCGCCCAGCATGACCGGCAGGTCGAGGCCCTGGCGGCTCATCTCTTCGAGGTTTTCGCGCATGACGACGGTCGATTTGACCAAGAGGCCCGACATGCCGACGGCGTCCGCGTTGTGCTGGGCGGCGGCTTCGAGAATCACCCCGATCGGCTGCTTGATGCCGAGGTTGATCACCCGATAGCCGTTGTTGGTCAGGATGATGTCGACGAGGTTCTTGCCGATGTCGTGCACGTCGCCACGCACCGTCGCCAGCACCACGGTGCCTTTTTCCTGGCCCTCGACCCGCTCCATATGGGGCTCCAGAAACCGCACCGCGGTCTTCATCGTCTCGGCCGATTGCAAGACGAAAGGCAATTGCATCTTGCCGGCGCCGAACAATTCGCCGACCGTCTTCATCCCGTCCAGCAGGATGTTGTTGATGATGTCGAGCGGCGGATAAGTCGCCATCGCCAGGTCGAGATCGGCTTCGAGGCCCTGGCGGTCGCCATCGACGATGCGCTGGGCGAGCCGGTCTTCGAGCTTTTCCGGGCGGCCCTTTTTTTCGCCCTTCTCGGCGGTGCGGTCTTCAAACAAGGCGATAAACGCGTGCAGCGGGTCGTAGCCGTCACGCCGGCGGTCAAAGATCAAATCTTCGGCGACCTGCAATTCCTCAGCCGGGATCTTGTGCAGCGGCATGATCCGCGAGAAATGCACGATGGCGCCCGTCAGCCCGCGGCGCAGCGCATGGTCGAGAAAGACCGAGTTCAAAATCTGGCGCGCCGGCGGGTTCAGCCCGAAGGAAATGTTGGAGAGGCCGAGGATGATCTGGCACTGCGGCATGTCGCGGGCGATTTCGGCGATCGCGTCGAGGGTTTCGAGGCCGAGCCGGCGGTCGTCGGCGCTGCCGGTGCAGATCGTAAAGGTCAGCGGATCGAACAGCAGGTCCGCAGGCGGCAGGCCGTGCTTGCTGCACGCGAAATCGTAAAGGCGGCGGGCGAGCGCCAGCTTGTGGCCGGCCTCCTTGGCCATCCCGCCTTCGTCGATGGTCAGCGCAATGACCGCAGCGCCAAAACGGCGGGCGAGGCGCAAGCGCTTGTCGGCCGCGTCCTCGCCATCCTCGAAATTGATCGAGTTGATGATCGGCTTGCCGCCATAGAGCTTCAATGCCGCTTCGAGCACCGGGTATTCGGTCGAATCGATGACCAAGGGCGCGTTGACCGCGCCGCGCATCCGGCTCACCGCCTCGCTCATATCGGCGACCTCGTTGCGCCCGACAAAGGCGGTGCACAAATCGAGCGTATGCGAGCCTTCGCGCACCTGCTCGCGACCCATCTCGATGCAGCCGTCCCAATCGCCCTTTTCCTGCAATTGGCGGAATTTGCGCGAGCCGTTGGCGTTGCAGCGCTCGCCGATCGACAACCACGCATTCTCCTGGCGCAGCGGCACCTGTCCATAGAGCGAGGCGACGGCCGGCGCCCAGCCCGGCTGGCGCGCGCGCGGTTTTGGTCGCGGGCGCCCATCTCCACCGGCGCGGCCGAGGCGGCGCAGCATCGCGTCGAGGGCGGCAATATGCGGCAGATCGGTGCCGCAGCAGCCGCCGACCATGTTGATCCCGTCCTCGACGACAAAGCGTTCGAGCCACTGCGCCAATTCAGCGGCGCCGAGCGGGTATTGGGCGCGGCCATCGACCAGTTCGGGGAGCCCGGCATTGGGCTGGACCGAGACGAGGCCGGTCCAGTTCTCGCCGAGCCATTTGACGTGCTCGGCCATCTCGCGCGGGCCGGTCGCGCAATTGAGCCCGATCACCGGCACGCCGAGCGCCTCGACGATCGTCGCCGCGGCGGCGATGTCGGCGCCGACCAGCAAGGTGCCGGTGGTCTCGATCGTGACCTGGACCAGGATCGGCGTGTCCTTGCGCGCTTCGTCGCGGGCGCGCTTGGCACCGTTGACCGCGGCCTTGATCTGCAGCGGGTCCTGGCAGGTTTCGGCAATGATCGCATCGACCCCGCCGGCGATCAGCCCGCCGCATTGAATGGTCAGCGCATCTTCCAGCTCCTGGTAGGAGACATGGCCGAGCGACGGGAGGCGGGTGCCGGGACCGACCGAGCCCAGCGCAAAGCGCGTGCGGCCGTCATGGGCAAATTCGGCGATCGTTTCGCGGGCGAGCTCGGCGCTGAGACGGTTCAGCGCAAAAGCCCGGTCGGCGATCCCGAATTCTCCCAAGGTGATCGGCGAGCCGCCAAAGCTGTTGGTCTGGATCGCATCGCAGCCGGCTTCGAGATAGCCGCGATGAATCTCGCGGACGAGGTCGGGGCGGCTTTCGCAGACGATCTCGGTGCAATTCTCGTGCCCCAAAAAATCGCGCTCGATGTCGAGGTTGCGCGCCTGCACCTGGGTCCCCATCGCGCCGTCGCAGAGCACGACGCGGTCGGCGAGATAATCGAGGAAATGCGTCATCGGGTGTGACCGCACCAATAATGGAGGTTTCCTCTCCCCCCGACGGGGGGAGAGGGCAGGGTGAGGGGGGCCGACGGGCCGCGGTTTTCCCCCTCACCCCAACCCTCTCCCCGCCAAGCGGGGCGAGGGAGAAATGCTTTGCCGGGGGAGGGGAAAGCGGCATGCGGCTCCTTTCACGCCGCCGCCGCGGCCGGCTTTTTCGCGCGGACACCGAGCAGGTGGCAGATCGCCACGATCAAATCGGCGCGGTTGAGCGTATAGAAATGAAATTCGTGCACGCCTTCGATGTGGAGACGCCGGCATTGCTCGGCGGCGATCGAGGCGGCGACCAGCCGGCGCGTGTCGGGGTCGTCGTCGAGCCCGTCGAAATGGCCGTCCATCCAGGCCGGGATCGAGGCGCCGCAGGCGGCGCTGAATTTTTTGACCTGGGCGAAATTGGTGACCGGCAGAACCCCGGGCACGATCGGGACCCCGATCCCGGCTTGGCGGACGCGGTCGCGAAACCGCAGATAGAGCTCGATGTCGAAGAAATACTGGGTGATCGCGCGGCTGGCGCCGGCGTCGATCTTTTGCTTCAGATTGTCGAGGTCGCGCGCGGCGCTCGTGGCCTGCGGGTGGGTTTCGGGATAAGCGGCAACGCTGATCTCGAAATCGGCAATCTTCTTGAGCCCGCGCACCAGATCGGTGGCAAAGGCATAGCCGCCCGGATGCGGGCAGTAGCCCGCCGCACCCCCTGGCGGGTCGCCGCGCAACGCGACGATATGGCGGATGCCGGTCTCCCAGTAATCCTGCGCCACCGCATCGATCTCGGCCCGGCTTGCGGCGACGCAGGTCAGGTGAGCGGCCGGCTCCAGCGAGGTGTCGCGACGGATGCGGCGGACCGTGGCGTGGGTGCGCTCGCGGGTCGAGCCGCCGGCGCCGTATGTGACCGAGACAAAGCGCGGGCCCAAGGGTTCGAGGCGCTTGACCACGTCCCACAGCCGCGTCTCCATCTCCTCCGTCTTTGGCGGAAAGAACTCGAACGAGACGCGCGGCGGGCCGGCGTCGAAATCGATCACCGGGTCGGCGGCGAGCAGGCCGCGCCAATGCCCCGAGCCGTAATTTCCATTCATCGGCGGAGCTCCGCTTCGAGGATCGCATCGGCCGCATCCTCCCGCGCATCGCCGCCCGAACGGCGGCCGGGCATATCGCGGCGATGCGCATTCCAGATCACTACGGTCAGCGGGTCGCCCGGCAGGGGATGCGGCAGCGCCGGGTCGAGACCGGCGGCGGCAAACCATTCGACAATCTCGGCGTCGGCAAAGCCAAGGCGGCGATGGGCGTGCTCCTGGCGCAGGAATTCGAGGTCGTGCGGCGCGAAATCGACGATCATCAGGATGCCGTTCGGGCGCAGCACGCGCGCCGCCTCGGCGATCGCCGCCGCCGGCCGGTCGGCGTAATGCAGCACCTGATGGATCACGACGGCGTCGAACGACGCATCGGGCAGGGCCAGCCGGTACATGTCGCCGAGCCGCACCAGCCCGTTTTCGAGGCCGGCCTGCTCGAGGTTGACCCGGGCCACGGCCAGCATCTCGCGCGACTGGTCGATGCCGAGCGCACGCTCGACCCGCGGCGCCAGAATTTCGAGCATCCGCCCGGTGCCGGTGCCGATGTCGAGAAGGTCGCGCGGGTCGCCGGCGGCGATGATCTCGACGAGCGCGGCTTCGACTTCGCGCTCATCGACGTAGAGCGAGCGGATCCGGTCCCAGCGCGCCGCATTCTCGCGAAAATAGGCGCTGGCGAGATCGGCGCGCTGGCGCTTGACCGCGTCCAGCCGCTGCAAGTCGAGGGTGATCATCGGATCGGCCTCGCCGCACACCTCGACCAGATGGCGGGCGAGCGCTGCGGCCGTCCCCGACCGGCTTAGGCGGTAGAACACCCAGCTGCCTTCGCGAAACCGGTCGAGCAGCCCGGCCTCGCACAACAGCTTCAGATGGCGCGAGACGCGCGGCTGGCTCTGTCCGAGGATTTGGGTCAGCTCGCTGACCGTCAGCTCGCCGCGGGCGCACAGCACGACGAGCCGCAGCCGGGTCGGCTCGGCCACCGCGCGCAACGCTGCCAGCAAGTGCTCCATCGGCCGTCCTTTCGAGACGAAGATATATCAAGATATCTTTATATGCGAAAGGAAATTCTCAACCCCGCACGCCACCCCTTGTCGCTGCCGCGAATTTCCCGCAAATATCTCGCCCGCCGAACCGACCGCAGCCGGATACGAGATCGATCGATGGACCTTGCCCCCCTACGCCGGCTCGTTGCGGATTTGGCGATCGTGCTGGCGCTCGTCACCTCGGGCTGCGCCACCGGCGGCAAGCCCGCTTCGGCGCCGCCGACAGCCGCGGCCGCCGGGGCGGAGGATTTCAACGACCCGTTCGAGGATACCAACCGCGCCATCTTCGACTTCAACCAGAAAGTCGACCGTATCGTCCTGGTGCCCGTGGCGAAGGCCTATCGCGCGGCGCTGGCGGAGCCGATCCGCAATTCGGTGCGCGACTTTCTCGCCAATCTGCGCGCCCCGCTGATTTTTGCCAACGACACGCTGCAAGGAGATTTCGGCCGCGCCAAGGACACCGTCGTCCGCTTTGTCGTCAATTCGACGATCGGCATGGGCGGCCTTGTCGATGTCGCCGGCCGCTGGGGCATCCCCTATCACGATGAGGATCTGGGGGTGACGCTCGGGGTCTGGGGCGTCCCCGAGGGGCCCTATATCGTCGTGCCGGTGCTCGGCCCGTCGAACCCGCGCGATCTCGGCGGCCAGGTCGCCGAGAGCTTTGGCGATCCGTGGAACATCGAGGCTGCGAATCACAGCTTTCTATGGGTCACGTTTTTGCGGGGCGGGGTCAGCGGCATCGATCAGCGCTCGCGTTATATCGACACGCTCGCCGATATCGAGCGGACTTCGCTCGACTATTATGCAACGATCCGCTCGCTCTACCGCCAGCGGCGCGCGGCATTGATCCACCACAACAACGAAAAGTTGCCGCCGAACCCGTCGTTCAGCCAGAACGGCCTTGGCGGCAATTCGGCCGTGGCGGCGGTGAACCCGAGGGGCCGGCCGGTCGTTGTTTCTGAAGCGCCCAACGATTCCGAGGTGTCGAGGTGATCCTGCGTCGTACCGTTGCCGCCGCCGCCCTTATCCTCGTCCTCGCGGCGCTGGGACCGATTGCGCCGGCGGCGGCCGCCGCCGACCCGGCAGCGATGATCAACGACCTCGGCAACGAGGCGCTCGAAGTGCTGGGCAAGAATGTCCCGCCGGGCGAGCGGGAAGCGCGGTTCCGACAGCTGTTCCACCAGGATTTCGATGTCCCCGGCATCGCCCGCTTTGTCCTCGGCCGCTATTGGCGGACCGCGACCCCGGCCGAGCAGCAGGAATTCGTCGGCCTCTTCTCCGAGTACATCGCGCTCGCCTACAGCAATCGGTTGGCCGAATACAGCGGCGAAACCCTAAAGGTGCTGGGCAGCCGGGCGGAGGCGGACGGCTCGCTGGTCCAGAGCGAGATCGTGCGCCCGAACGGCGCACCGCCGGCCAAGGTCGATTGGCGGCTGACCCGGACCGATGGCGGCTACAAGATCAGCGACGTGATTGTCGAAGGGATCAGCATGGCGGTCACCCAGCGCTCGGAATTCGCCTCGGTGATCCAGCGTAACGGCGGCCAGGTGCAGGGCCTGATCCGGGTATTGCGGGCAAAGACCGCAGGCGCCGGCGCCCACTGACCCCCCTGGCGCCCACTGGCCCTTATTGCCGCACCAAGGGCTTGTAGCGGATGCGGTGCGGCTGGTCGGCGTCGCTGCCGAGCCGGCGGCGGCGGTCGGCCTCGTAATCGGCGTAATTGCCTTCGAACCAGACGGCTCGGCTGTCGCCTTCGAAGGCGAGGATGTGCGTCGCTACCCGATCCAGAAACCAGCGGTCGTGGGTCACGACGACGGCGCAGCCGGCAAAATCGAGCAAGGCCTCCTCGAGCGCGCGCAACGTATCGACATCGAGATCGTTGGTCGGCTCGTCGAGCAGCAGCACATTGGCGCCGGCTTTGAGCATCTTGGCGAGGTGCACGCGGTTGCGCTCGCCGCCCGAGAGCTGGCCGACCTTTTTCTGCTGGTCGGCGCCGCGGAAATTAAAGAGCGCGCAATAGGCGCGGCTCGCCATCTTGCGCCGGCCGAGATCGATCTCGTCCTGCCCGGCCGAAATTTCCTGCCATACCGTGTTTTGGGCGCCGAGCGTGTCGCGTGATTGGTCGACATAGCCGAGCTTGACCGAGTTCGCCGATCCGGAATCGGCCGTCATCCGGCGTCTCGGCGCCGGTGATCATGCGAAAAAGCGTCGTCTTGCCGGCGCCGTTCGGGCCGACGACCCCGACGATCCCGCCGGGCGGCAGCCGGAAATCGAGCTCTTCGACGAGGAGCCGGTCGCCGAACCCCTTGCCCACCCCTTGCGCCTCGATCACCAAATCGCCGAGCCGCGGCCCAGGCGGCAGCACGATCTGGGCGTTCTCGGGCGCCTTTTCGCGGTTTTCTGCAACCAATGCCTCGTAGGCGGTGAGCCGCGCCTTGCTTTTCGCCTGCCGCGCCCGCGGGCTCTGCCGCACCCATTCGAGCTCGCGCTCGAGCGTGCGCTGGCGCGCGTCTTCCTGCCGCCCTTCCTGCGCCAGGCGCTGCTGCTTTTGCTCGAGCCAGCCCGAATAATTGCCCTCGTAAGGGATGCCGCGACCGCGGTCGAGCTCGAGGATCCAGCCGGCGACCTCGTCGAGAAAATAGCGGTCGTGGGTCACGGTCACGACGGTGCCCGGATAATCTTCGAGAAAACGCTGCAGCCAGGCGACCGATTCGGCGTCGAGATGGTTGGTCGGCTCGTCGAGCAGCAGCAGATCGGGGCGCTGCAGCAACAATCGGCAGAGTGCCACACGGCGCCGCTCGCCGCCCGAGAGTGTGCCGACCGCTGCCTCGCCCGGCGGGCAGCGCAGCGCGTCCATCGCGATCTCGATCGTCCGGTCCAAATCCCAGGCGCCGGCGTGGTCGATCTTCTCCTGGAGCTCGCCCTGCTCGGCGATCAGCGCCTCCATCTCTTCCGGCGGCAAATCTTCGGCAAAGCGCGCGCTGACCGCTTCGAACCGGTCAACCAACGCCTTCGTTTCGGCCAGACCCTCGATCACGTTGCCGAACACATCCTTCTGCGTCGTCGAGCGCCGGCTCCTGCGGCAAATAGCCGACCCGCGCGCCTTCGGCCGCCCAGGCTTCGCCGACAAAGTCGCGCTCCTGCCCGGCCATGATCCGCAGCAAGGTCGATTTCCCGGCGCCGTTGGCACCCAGCACGCCGATCTTCGCACCCGGCAGAAACGACAGCCAGATGTCCTTCAGCACCTCGCGCCCGCCGGGAAAGGTTTTCCCCAACCCCTTCATGACGTAGATGTACTGGTAGGAGGCCATCGCCGTTCTCCGCGCAGGTTGCCGGCACATTGGGTGGGGAGCCCGGGGCTTGCGGTCAAGCCCGCGGCATCGATTGCCGGCGTTTGCAATGCTGAAGCGCTGCCGCAGCGGCGCCCGCCCTCGGCGAGAGGCGGCGAGGGGCGCAGCTAGCCGGCGAAAGCGGCGATGCCGGTTTGGGCGCGGCCGAGGATCAAAGCGTGGATGTCGTGAGTGCCCTCGTAGGTGTTGACCGCTTCGAGGTTCATCACGTGGCGGATGACGTGGTACTCGTCGGAGACACCGTTGCCGCCGTGCATGTCGCGCGCCATGCGGGCGATATCGAGCGCCTTGCCGCAATTGTTGCGCTTTAAGAGCGAGGCCATTTCAGGCGCCGCCTTGCCCTCGTCCTTGAGGCGCCCGAGGCGCAGACAGGCGTGGAGGCCGAGGGTGATCTCGGTCTGCATATCGACGAGCTTTTTCTGGATCAGCTGGTTGGCGGCGAGCGGCCGGCCGAACTGGCGCCGCTCGAGCGTGTAGCTGCGCGCCGCGTGCCAGCAGAATTCGGCCGCCCCGAGCACCCCCCAGGCGACGCCATAGCGTGCGTTGTTCAGGCAGGAGAACGGACCGCGCAGCCCGGAGACGCCGGGCAGCAAATTTTCCGCCGGCACCAGCACGTCGTCCATGACGATCTCGCCGGTGGCCGAGGCGCGCAGGCTGAACTTGCCTTCGATCTTTGGGGTGGCAAGGCCCTTCATGCCGCGTTCGAGAAGAAAGCCGCGGATTCTGCCGTCCTCGGTTTTGCCCCAGACGAGGAGGACATCGGCGATCGGCGCGTTGGAGATCCACGTCTTGGCGCCGTTGAGCCGCCAGCCCCCGGCGACAGCCACCGCGCGCGTCGCCATCCCGGACGGGTCGGAGCCGTGATCGGGCTCGGTCAGGCCAAAGCAGCCGACCCATTCGCCCGCAGCGAGCTTGGGCAGATATTTTTGGCGCTGCATCTCGCTCCCGAATTCCCGGATCGGATACATGACGAGGCTCGACTGCACGCTCATGGCCGAGCGGTAGCCGCTGTCGACCCGCTCGACCTCGCGCGCGATCAGACCATAGGTGACGTAATCGACCCCCGCGCAGCCATAGCCTTCGATGGTGGCGCCGAGAAAGCCGAGCGCGCCCATCTCGTTCATGATCTCGCGGTCGAACCGTTCGTGCCGATTGGCTTCGAGCACGCGAGGAAAAAGCCGTTCCTGGCAATAAGCGCGGGCGGTGTCCCGCGCGAGACGCTGGTCCTGGCTCAGCTCGTCTTCGAAGAGAAGCGGATCGGACCAGTCGAAGACGCCTTCCGCCGCAGCGGCAGGAGCGTGCGCACGAACCGGATCGCCTTCCATCATCATCACCTCGGCGGTGGCGGGCCGGCCAATATAAGGCGCGGTCCGCCCGGCGACGAGGTTTCCGACCGCCGGTATCGATGCAGCGCCGGGACCGATGCAGCGCCGGAGCGCGCCGGCGAGGCCGCGGCGTTACTTCTTGGCTGCCGCCGCCCGCCGCCCCGATTGGCGCCCGGTGTCGCGCCCGAGCCCGATCTTCTTGGCAAACTCGGAGCGCTGCTCGGCGTAATGCGGCGCCACCATCGGATAGTCCTGCGCCAAGCCCCAGCGGGCCCGGTATTCGTCGGGAGTCAGATTGTAGGTCGAGCGCAGATGCCGTTTCAGCATTTTGAGACGCTTGCCGTCTTCGAGGCAGATCAGGTAGTCGGGCGTGATCGATTTGCGGATCGGCACCGCCGGCTTAAGCGGCTCCGTGGGCGTCTCGGCCGCTTTGTCGTCGAGACCGCGCAGCGAGCGGTAGACCGAGCTTATCACGTCGGCCAGCTGGGTCGTCGGCAACGTGTTGTTGCCGACATAGGCGGCCACCACGTCCGCAGTTATCCGTAGCAGCTCGTCTTCCGCCATCTTGGGCTCTGCCGTTTCCGCCATCTTTCGCCTCGACAATTCCTGAAATGTGCCAATTCCCCGCCATAATCGGTGCACGAATTTCTTGTGTCAACCGAAACTTATGGGAGAGCGGCGAAGTTTTCGCGCGAGCCCTTCGCCGCGGCGCCGGCGCCGAGGGCGGCTCGACGCACCGGTACAGCAACGATGCCCATCGCCGGGCCGAATGCACGATTCATGGTAGGGAATTGGCACTGCCGGTCGAGATATGGTATCCTGCTGCGATGATGGCCGCTGGCGCCACGCGTCTTTTGCGCGGCGGCGACGGTGGCCCCCCTCAGCCAGCCTCGGCACCGCATCCGAGCGGCGGCCGCAGGGCCCTCGAACGAGTGATTTCTTGATGGCTTCCGCCCTCTCTTCAATCGATGCCGCTGCGACTGGAGCGTTCTTTTCCCAGGGGTTGGCGGCGTCCGACCCGGAGCTGGCGGCTGCCGTCGAGGCCGAGCTTGGGCGGCAGCAGTCGCAAATCGAGCTGATTGCCAGCGAGAACATCGTCTCGCGCGCGGTCTTGGAGGCGCAGGGCTCGGTTCTCACCAACAAATACGCCGAAGGCTATCCGGGGCGGCGTTATTACGGCGGCTGCGAATTTGTCGATGCGGCCGAACGGCTGGCGATCGACCGCGCCAAGCGCCTGTTCGGCTGCGCCTTTGCCAACGTCCAGCCGCATTCGGGCGCGCAGGCGAACCAGGCGGTGATGCTGGCCCTGCTCCAGCCCGGCGACGCGATCCTCGGCATGTCGCTTGCCGCGGGCGGCCATTTGACCCACGGGGCGCGGCCCAACCTGTCCGGCAAATGGTTCGACGCGGTGGGCTATGGCGTGCGGCGTGCGGATGCGCGCATCGATTTCGACGAGGTCGAAAGACTGGCGCTCGCCCATCGGCCGAAATTGATCATCGCCGGCGGCAGCGCCTATCCACGGGTTATCGATTTTGCCCGGTTTCGCGCGATCGCCGATGCGGTCGGCGCTTTTCTGATGGTGGATATGGCGCATTTCGCGGGCCTTGTCGCCGGCGGCGTCCATCCGAGCCCGCTGCCGCACGCGCATGTCGTGACCACGACCACGCACAAGACGCTGCGCGGCCCGCGCGGCGGCATGATCCTGGCGCAGGACGAGGAGATCGGCCGGCGGATCAACAGCGCCGTCTTTCCCGGATTGCAGGGCGGGCCGCTGATGCATGTGATCGCGGCGAAGGCGGTGGCGCTCGGCGAGGCATTGCGGCCGGAGTTCAGCGCCTACGCCGCGGCGGTCGTCGAGAATGCCCGAATCCTCGCCGCCACGCTCGCCGAGGCCGGCCTCGCCATCGTCTCGGGCGGCACCGATACGCATCTTTTGCTGGTCGATCTGCGGCCCTTGGGCCTGACCGGGCGCGACGCCGAGCAGAGCCTCGAACGCGCCGGCATCACTTGCAACAAGAACGGCATCCCGTTCGACCCGGAAAAGCCGACCGTCACCTCGGGCATTCGCCTCGGCTCGCCGGCGGCGACGACACGCGGGTTCGGGCCCGCCGAGTTTCGCATGGTCGGGCAGCTGATCGTCGAGGTGCTGCGCGGGCTGGCGCAGGATGCCGCCGAGAACGGCGCGGTCGAAGCGCGGGTGCGTGACAAGGTCCGCGAGCTTTGCGCCCGCTTCCCGATCTACCCGCAAAGCCGGGGATCGAGCGCCGACGACGCAAAAAGGCGAGCGGGATAGGGGGAGAAATGCGCTGTCCGTTTTGCGGGGCCGACGACACCCAGGTCAAGGATTCGCGACCGACCGACGATCGCGGTGCCATTCGCCGGCGCCGCTTTTGCCCGAATTGCACCGCGCGGTTCACCACTTTCGAACGGGTGCAGCTGCGCGACCTGACCGTCGTCAAGAAGAACGGCCAGCGCGAGCCCTTCGACCGCGACAAGCTCGCGCGCTCGGTCTATGTGGCGCTGCGCAAACGCCCGGTCGAGGCCGAGCGGGTCGAGCGCATCATCAACTCGTTGGTGCGCCAGCTCGAAAGCTCGGGCGAGACCGACATCCCGAGCGACATGATCGGCGGGCTCGTCATGGAGGCGCTGGCGAGCCTCGACCAGGTCGCCTATATCCGCTTTGCCTCGGTCTACCGCAATTTCCGCGAGGCCAAGGATTTCGGCGAGTTTGTCGGGCGGATCGCTGCGGATGGCGAGTGAGGCGGCCGATCCGCATCCGGATTTGGTTCACATGCGGGCGGCGCTGGCGCTGGCCCGGCGCGGTCTCGGCAATGTCTGGCCCAACCCGGCGGTCGGCTGCGTCCTCGTCAAGGACGGCCGGGTCGTCGGCCGCGGCTGGACCCAGCCCGGCGGGCGCCCGCATGCCGAGACCGAGGCGTTGCGGCGGGCGGGCGTCACGGCACGCGGCGCTACTGCCTATGTGACGCTCGAGCCGTGCTGCCATCGGGGCGAGACGCCGCCCTGCGCCGATGCGCTGATCGAAGCCGGGGTTCGCCGGGTCGTCGCTGCCCTTGAAGACCCCGATCCGCGCGTCGCCGGCGGCGGCATCCGCCGGCTGCGACAAGCGGGGGTCGCGGTCGAGACCGGGCTTTGCGGCAAAGCAGCGGCCGAGATCAATGCCGGCTTTCTGCTGCGCCAGCTTCAGGGCCGCCCGCTCGTCACCTTGAAGCTCGCCACCTCGCTCGACGGCCGCATCGCCACCCGCACCGGCGACAGCCGCTGGATCACCGGCCCGGTGGCGCGCGCCCGCGCCCATTTGCTGCGCGCCGAGCACGACGCGATCATGGTCGGAACCGGCACGGTATTGGCCGACGACCCGGCGCTGACCTGCCGCCTCCCCGGCCTCGGCCGGCGCTCGCCGGTGCGCATCGTGCTCGACCGCAGCTTGCGCATTCCGGCTGCCGCCGCGGTAATCGCCGAGGCGGGCCGCGTCCCGACCTGGGTCCTGACCCTGTCCTCGGCCGATCCGGCCCGCCGCGCGATTTTTGCCGGCGCCGGCGCAAGGTTGATCGACATCGCGCCCGACCCCGCCGGCCAAATCGACCTCGCCCTGGCGCTTGCCGAGCTCGGCAAGCGCGGCTTGACCCGTCTCCTCGTCGAGGGCGGCGCCCGCCTCGCCGCGGCACTCCTGCAAGCCCGATTGGTCGACCGCCTCGTGTGGATGCACGCGCCGCTGCTGATCGGCGGCGACGGCACCCCGGCCATCGCCCCCCTTGGCCTGGACGCCCTCGCCACCGCGCCCGGTTTTGTGCGCATCTCGACCGAAACGGTCGGCGCCGACATGATGACCGCTTATCGCACCCCCGAGGCATAGCTCCCGCTCTCCTCTCCCGATTGCAGAAATGTCGCCGGGCCGGCAAGCCGGCCGGCGTCATTCATTCGACGGGGCGAGGAGGCGGCGGGCGATGATGACGCGCATGATCTCGTTGGTGCCTTCGAGGATCTGGTGGACGCGCAGATCGCGCAGATAGCGCTCGACCGGAAAATCCTGGAGATAGCCGTAGCCGCCGAACAATTGCAGCGCCTCGTTGCAGATATGAAACCCGGCATCGGTGGCGAGCCGCTTGGCCATCGCGCAATGGCTGACCGCCTGCGGGTGGGTGCCGTCGAGGCTCGCCGCGCCCCGCCACACCATCAGGCGCGCGGCGTCGAGCTCGGTCGCCATGTCGGCGAGCTTGAACTGCAACGCCTGAAAATCGGCGAGCGGGCGGCCGAACTGGCGGCGCTCCAAGACATGGGCGCGCGCCGCTTCGAGACAGGTCCGCGCACCTCCCAACGAGCAGGCGGCGATATTGAGACGGCCGCCGTCGAGCCCCATCATCGCGATCTTGAACCCGTCGCCCTCGGCGCCGAGCCGGTTCGCCACCGGCACCCGGCAATCCTCGAAGATCACCATCGCGGTCGGCTGCGAGTTCCAGCCGAGCTTTCTTTCTTTTTTGCCAAAGGAGAGGCCGGGCGTGCCGTTCTCGACGACGAGGCAGGAAATGCCGTGCGGCCCAGCTTCGCCGGTGCGCACCATCGCGACATAGAGGTCGCTGGCGCCGGCGCCGGAGATGAACGCCTTGGTCCCGTTCAGCACATAATCGTCGCCGTCGCGCCGGGCGCGGGTGGCGAGCGCGGCCGCGTCCGAGCCGCTCCCCGGCTCGGTCAGGCAATAGCTGGCGAGATGGTCCATGCGCATCAGCGCCGGCAGAAAGCGGGCGCGCTGCCCGGCCGCGCCAAAACGGTCGATCATCCACGACGCCATGTTGTGGATCGACAAAAAGGCGGCGGTCGAGGGGCAGGCGGCGGCCAATTCCTCGAACACGATCGCGGCATCGACGCGCCCCAGCCCGCTGCCGCCAAATTCCTCGCCGACGTAAATCCCGGCAAAACCGAGCGCAGCCGCGCGCCGCAACGCCTCGACCGGAAACTCGCGGCGCTCGTCCCAGCCCGGCGCCTGCGGCAGCCATTCCTCGCGGGCGAAGTCGCGCGCCGTGTCACGAAACGCCTTCTGCTCGTCGCTGAGCTCGAAATCCATGGGAGATATATTGCGCGCGGATCGCCCTGTTACAGCCGCTTCATGCGCTCGGTCGCCAATACCAGCTGCTCGCGGATGCCGGGCTCCATCGCTGAGTGGCCGGCGTCGGGAACGATGACGTATTCGGCCTCGGGCCACGCACGGGCGAGCGTGTCGGCGCTGCCGATCGGGCACACCATGTCGTAGCGGCCCTGGACGATGACCCCCGGCAGATGCCGCATCTGGCCGATGCGGGCGATCAAATCGGCCTCGCCCTCGAACAAATAATGGCTGAAGAAATGGGCTTCGATGCGGGCGAGCCCGAGCGCCAGCCGATCGTCGCCAAAGGCGGCGGCTGTTTCGGGGTTGGGCAGCAAGGTCGAGCAGGCGCCCTCGTAAGTGCTCCAGGCGCGGGCCGCCGGCAGGTGGATGCGCGGGTCGGGGTCGAGCAGGCGCCGGTAATAGGCGGCCAGAATGTCGCCGCGCTCGGCCTCCGGCAGAAAGCCGGCGAAATTCCGCCACGTCTCGGGGAAGACGCGGCGCACGCCATAAAGGAACCAGTCGATCTCGGCTTGCCGGCACAGAAAAATGCCGCGCAAAACGAGCCCGGCGCAGCGGCCGGGATGCGCCTGGGCATAGGCGAGCGCCAGGGTCGAGCCCCAGGAGCCGCCAAAGACCAGCCATTTTTCGATGCGCAATTCGAGCCGCAGCCGCTCGATATCGGCGACCAGATGGGCCGGCGAATTGTCGCGGATTTCGCCGAGCGGGTTGGAGCGGCCGGCGCCGCGCTGATCGAAGACCACGATGCGCCAATGGTCGGGATCGAAAAATCGGCGATGCACCGCGGTGGCGCCGGCCCCCGGCCCGCCATGCAGAAACAGCACCGGCGAGCCGCGCGGGTTGCCCGACTGCTCCCAATACATCGTATGGCGCGCGTCGAGGCGCAGGTTTCCGGTGCGATGGGGCTCGAGTGGCGGAAAGAGGTCGCGGCGGCTGTTCATCGCCGCGGAGTGTAAAAGGCCGAGCGCCGATCACATAGAGATACGACAACACCCGGCCGGGCCGATGGCGAAGCGCGGCCACCGATATTACCGGGTCGTGCCTGGGCAGCCGGGGCCACGGATTTCAGCCGTAGGACGAGGGCGGCGCGCCGGATCAGCCCAACACCAGCTCGGTCAAGGGCCGCAGGTTGTCGTGGTGCGCAATCGCAGAAGGTGCCGCCGCGGGGGCCGTCATGCCGATCCGGTTATGCCAGAAAACCGGCATGCCGATGCCATTCGCGCCGACCAAATCATAGGCCGAGCCGGCAACGAACAGGGCTTTCCCGGCGGCGACACCGAGCTCGTCGAGGGCGAGGCGATAGGGGCGGGGGTGCGGCTTGTAAAAGCCGGCGCGATCGGCAGTGACGACGGCGTCGAACGCGATCCCGGTGCGTTCGGCCGCGATATGCCCGAGCGCTTCCGAGCAGTTGGTGACGACAGCGAGCCGGCAGTGCCGGCGCAGCACGCCCAGCACCTCACCAGCCTCGGGCCACGGTTCGAGCTCGCCATAGCGAGCGGCGAGCCGATCGGCGCATGCCGCCGGCAACCCGGTTTCGAGCGCGGCCTCGCGCACCAGCGTCTCATAGGGCCGATACGCGTTCTCGGCGTAGGTCTTGGCGAGATAGGCGAGGCGCCAGCGCCGGCCTTGTTCGGTATCGCCGGCGACCCGTTCCCACAGGCTCCACGAATCGAGAAGCCCGGTCAAAAGATCGAACAAGACCGCGCGATAACGCGGCGCGCTCACAGCATGCCGAGCTCGAGGCGCGCCTCTTCGGTCATCTTCTCCGGCCCCCAGGGCGGGGTCCAGACCAGCTTCACCCGCACATCTTCGACACCGCCGACGCCGCGGATCGCGGTTTCGACCTCGCCCGGCATGCTGGCGGCGACCGGGCAGGCGGGCGTGGTCAGGGTCATCTCGACATAGACGATGCCACCCTTTTTGACGATCAGCTCGTAGATCAGGCCGAGCTCGACCAGGTCCATCGGGATTTCCGGGTCGCGCACGGTCTTTAAGGCTTCGAGCACCGGGCCCATCAGCGCCGGATCGTCCTCGCCGCCCTCGGGGCGCTCGACCGCGCTGTCTTCCGCCGGGGCGTGCTGCTCGAAATCGAACGGGTCGCGGTCCATCTGCTACTCCGTTTTCACCGGCGCGCCGTCGCCGTCCTTTAGCGCCGCTTCCAAGGCGTGCCACGACAGGGTCGCGCATTTGACCCGCGCCGGGTATGCCTTGACCCCGGTCAGGGGCTCGAGCCGCTCCATGTCCTCGGCCAAGGGCTCCGGCAGCGGCTGCTCCGAGGCGCCGGTCACCCGTGCGTGGAATTGGCCGAACAACGCGCGCGCCTCGTCGATGGTCTTGCCTTTGAGCACCTCGGTCATCAGCGAGGCCGCGGCGGTCGAGATCGCACAGCCGCGGCCCTGAAACGCGACATCGGCGATCCGGTCGCCGTCGAGGCTGAGGTAGACCGTGACCCGGTCGCCGCAGAGCGGGTTGTAGCCCTGCGCGGTGTGGGTCGGGTGCTCGATCGCGCGAAAATTGCGCGGGTGGCGGCCGTGATCGAGGATGATGTCCTGATAAAGCTCGCGCAAATCTATCACCGGAACATCTCCCGCACCGCCTCGATCGCCGACGCCAGCCGGTCGATGTCGCGCTCGTCGTTGTAGACGCCGAGCGAAGCGCGCACGGTCCCGGCGAGGCCCAGCTTGTCCATCAGCGGCTGCGCGCAATGGTGGCCGACGCGCACCGCGACCCCGTGCTGGTCGAGCACGGTGCCGACATCGTGCGGGTGCACGTTATCGACATTGAACGAGATCACCGCGAGCTGCTGCTGGCCGCCGCCCAAGAGCCGCACGCCCGCGATGCGCGACAGACGGTCGACGGCATAGCCGGTCAGCGCCGCCTCGTGCGCCTGGATGTCCTCGCGGCCGAGCGCCTCGATAAAATCGAGCGCATGGCCGAGCCCGATCGCGCCCGAGATGTCGGGGGTGCCCGCCTCGAAGCGGTGCGGCGGGGGCTGAAAGGTGGTGCCCGAATATTCGACCTGCTCGATCATGCCGCCGCCGGTCTGCCAGGGCGGCATCGCTTCGAGCAATTCGGCGCGCCCGTACAAGACGCCAATCCCGGTCGGGCCATAAGTCTTGTGGCCGGTGAAGGCATAGAAATCGCAGCCCAGCGCCTGCACATCGACCGGCAGCCGGGGGGCGGCCTGGCTGCCGTCGATCAGCGTCTTGGCACCGCGCGCATGCGCCAATTCGACGATACGGCCGACCGGCAGCAAGGTGCCGGTGACGTTCGAGAGGTGGGTCGACGGCGACGAGCCGGGTGCGCGGCGACAACAGCGCTTCGAACCGGCAGCAAGATCGAGCGCGCCGGTCACGTCGCTCGGCGCCACGACGAGCCGCGCGCCGGTCCGCTCGCACACCATCTGCCACGGCACCAAATTCGAATGATGCTCGAGGTCGGTGATCAGCACCTCGTCGCCTTTGTGCAAAAAGGCGCCGCCCCAGCTGTAGGCGACGAGGTTGATCGCCTCGGTGGTGTTGCGGACATAGACGATCTCGCGCTCGTCGGCGGCGTTCAGGAAAGCGCGCGTCTTTTCCCGCGCCTCCTCGAACAAATCGGTCGAGCGCTCGCTCAGATGGTAGACGCCGCGATGCACATTGGCGTAGCCGGTACGGTAATAGTCGGCGATGCCGTCGATGACCGCGCGCGGTTTTTGCGCGCTCGCCGCCGAATCCAAAAAGACCAGGTCGGGATTGTTGGCAAAGATCGGGAATTCGCGCCTGAGCTCGCGCGGGTCGAGCATTTTCATCCCTCCAATGCCGCAAGGCGGCGGGCGAGCCGCGCCGAGAGGTGCTTGCGCACCGCCGCGGGCTCGACCATATCGACCGCTTCGCGAATAAACGCCTCGATCAGCATATGCCGCGCTTCGCCGCGCGGAATGCCGCGAGCCAAGAGATAGAACAACGCCGCCTCGTCGAGATCGCCGACCGCGGCACCGTGGCTGCATTTGACATCGTCGGCGAAGATTTCGAGCTCGGGCTTGGTGTCGATCGCGGCGCGGCTGCCGAGCAGCAGATTGCGGCTGAGCATATGCGCGTCGGTTTTTTGCGCACCGGGGCAGACCGTGATCCGGCCTTGGAAGGCGCCATGCGCGCGGCCGGCGGCGACCCCCTTGAAGATTTCGCGGGTCTCGCCACGCGGGGCGTCGTGCGCGACTGTCGTGACGATATTGCCCTCCTGCCGCCCTCCCAAAAGAAAGGCCCCGTAGAGCCCGCAATGCGCCCCTTCGCCTGCGTTGTGAACACTCACCTCATGCCGCAGGGTGCGGCCGCCGAGCAGCAGCGTGAAATTGTCGAGCCGTGCCGCCGGGCCGAGCTGCACGCCGACATCGCCGAAATGCACCGCGTCGGCCGCCTCTTCGACCAGCACCGCACGATCGAGCGCGGCACCGGCGCCGAGCCGCAACGCGACCACATCGTTGCGCCAATAGCGGCCCTCGCCGAGGAAGCTTTCGAGGAGCTGCGCCCGGCTCCCGGCGCCGAGCGCCACGAGGCTGCGGGTATGAAGGGCGCCGCCGCCGGAGGCGACGTGCAAAATTTCGATCGGCTGCTCGAGGATGGTCCCGGGCGCGACTTCGAGCAAAAAGCCGTCGGTGAAAAAGGCGCCGTTGAGCGCAGCAAAGGACCGGTCGGGGCCTATGGCGGGCGTTTCGAGCTCCTCGCGGACCCGTTCCGGCCGCGCCGCGACGGGACCGAGCGAAATGCCCTCCGGCAGATGGGCGAGCACCGACAATTCGGGGGCAAACCGGCCATCGACCAGCACCAGGCGCGCCGCGGGGTGCGCCAGGCCGAGCTCATCGAGGAGCCCCGCCGGCACCGGGCCCGGCGCTGCCACCGGCAATAGCGGCGCCTCTTCGAGCGGGCGCAGATCGAGATAGCGCCAGGCCTCGCCGCGCCGGCTCGGAAAGCCTTGCTCGGCAAAGCGCGCGAGATTGCGCCGGCGCAGCCCGGCGAGCCAATCCGGCTCGGCCCGATCGGCGCGCGCCGCATCGATGTAGGGCCGCGCCTCGGGCTTGACCGGGAAATCGACGAGGGTCGTCAAATGACGATCCTCGTCGTCCCCGCGAAAGCGGGGACCCGGAACCTGAGGCTGGCTCCGCCAGCGCGCAACCGAATTGCCGCGCGCCCCCCTGTTCGTGCCAGGGGCAGGCTCTGGGTTCGCGCTTTTGCGGGAATGACGAAAAGAGGATTGCCCATCGCCGGCTTCATCGTGAAACCCACGCTGCTCACGCGGCGGCGCCAAAGGCGGCATAGCCGCGGCGCTCGAGCTCGATGGCGAGCGATTTGTCGCCCAATTCGACGATCTCTCCGCCGAGCAGGACATGCACCCGGTCGGGCTCGACGTAATCGAGGAGGCGCTGATAATGGGTGATCAGCACAATCGCGCGGTCGGGGGCGCGCTGGCGGTTGACGCCGCCCGCGACGGTGCGCAGCGCGTCGATGTCGAGGCCGCTGTCGGTTTCGTCGAGGATCGCCAGGCGCGGCTCCAGCATCGCCATCTGAAAGATTTCGTTGCGCTTTTTCTCGCCGCCGGAAAATCCGACATTGACCGCGCGCTGCAGGAGGTCGTCGCCGATGTCGAGCTCCTTGAGCTTAGCCCGCACCGCGCGCAGAAACTGGCCGGCGTCGAGCTCGGGCTCGCCGCGATGGCGGCGGCCGGCATTCAACGCCGTGCGCAGAAAATACATGTTGTTCACACCCGGGATCTCGACCGGGTATTGGAACGCCAGAAACAGCCCCTCGCGCGCCCGCTCGTCGGCCGGCATCGCCAAGAGGTCGTGGCCGAGATAGGTCACGGTTCCGGCGGAGACCTCATACCCCTCACGCCCGGCCAGCACCGCTGCAAGCGTCGATTTGCCCGACCCGTTCGGCCCCATGATCGCGTGCACCTCGCCGGCCCCGACCGAGAGATCGATGCCTTTCAGGATCTCGCGCCCGTCGCCCTCGATCCGTGCGTGCAGGTCATGAATTTCGAGCATTCGCCATACCCCGCTTGTCATCCCGGCAAAGGCCGGGACCCATGAACACCGGCCTCCATCTTTCTGCGCAGATCGGTGGTCTTGGGTTCCGGGTTCGCGCCTGCGGCACGCCCCGGAATGACCGACGTAATCACCCCACGCTGCCTTCGAGGCTGACGGCGAGCAGCTTTTGTGCTTCGACGGCGAATTCCATCGGCAGTTCCTTCAGCACTTCCTTGCAGAAGCCGTTGACGATCAGCGACACCGCGTCCTCGGCAGAAAGCCCGCGCTGGCGGCAATAGAAGAGCTGGTCGTCGCTGATCTTCGAGGTCGTGGCTTCGTGCTCGACCCGTGCGGTGGGATTGCGCACCTCGATATAGGGGACGGTGTGCGCGCCGCAGCGCTCGCCGATCAGGAGCGAGTCGCATTGCGTGTGGTTGCGCGCGTTCTGCGCGCGCGGCTGGACCCGCACCAGCCCGCGATAAGTGTTCTGGCCGCGGCCCGCGGAAATGCCCTTCGAGATGATCGTCGAGCTGGTGTCGCGACCGATATGGATCATCTTGGTGCCGGTATCGGCCTGCTGGCGGTTGTTGGTGATCGCCACCGAATAGAATTCCCCGACCGAATGGTCGCCTTCGAGGATGCAGCTCGGATATTTCCAGGTGATCGCCGAGCCGGTCTCGACCTGGGTCCACGAGATCTTGGACCGCGCGCCGCGGCAGGCGCCGCGCTTGGTCACGAAATTGTAGATGCCGCCCTGGCCCTCGGCGTCGCCCGGATACCAGTTCTGCACGGTCGAATATTTGATCTGCGCGTCGTCATGCGCGATCAATTCGACGACCGCGGCGTGGAGCTGGTTTTCGTCGCGCTGGGGGGCGGTGCAGCCTTCGAGATAGCTGACATAGGCGCCCTGGTCGGCGATCAGGAGCGTGCGCTCGAATTGCCCGGTCTTGGCCGCGTTGATCCGGAAATAGGTGCTGAGCTCCATCGGGCAGCGCACCCCCGGCGGCACATAGGCGAACGAGCCGTCGCTGAACACCGCCGAATTCAGAGCCGCAAAGAAATTGTCGTTCTGCGGCACCACCGTGCCGAGGTATTTGCGAACCAGGTCCGGGTGCTCGCGCACCGCTTCGCCAAATGAGCAGAAGACGATGCCGAGCTTTGCCAGCTCCCCCTTGAACGTCGTCGCCACCGAGATCGAGTCGAACACCGCATCGACCGCGACCCCGGCCAAGGCTTCGCGTTCCTTCAGCGGGATGCCGAGCTTTTCATAGGTGCGCAAGAGCTCGGGATCGACCTCGTCCAAAGATTTTGGCCCGGAATTCTGCTTGGGCGCCGAATAGTACGAGGCGGCCTGGTAATCGATCGGCGCCAGGTTGAGCTTGGCCCAGTCGGGCGGCGTCATCTTTTGCCAGGCGCGAAACGCCGCCAGCCGCCAATCGAGCAGCCATTGCGGCTCCTCCTTTTTGGCCGAGATAAAGCGGACCGTGTCCTCGTTTAGGCCGGGCGGCGCCTCGTCGGCCTCGATATCGGTGACGAAGCCGTATTTGTAGCCCTCTTGCGTCAGCGAGCGGACAGTGCCGAGGGTTTCGGTCGAAAGAGCCATGCGGGACTTTCTCGGCTGATCAGTTGGGGGCGGCGTGGACCGGTGCGGCCGGCCGGCGCGGCACGAAAGCAGCCGGCGTCACCATCGCGTCGAGCGACACCGCCGAGAGCGCCTGCTCGACGGCCCGGTTGATCGCCGCCCAATGCGGCCGGGTCGGGCAGTAGCTGGTGCGGGCGCACTCGGCGACATGGACCGAGCACTGGGTCAGCCCGATATCGCCGTCGATCGCCGCCACCACCGCGGCGACCGAGATCGCATTCGCCCCGCGCGCGAGCCGGTAGCCGCCGGCGACCCCGCGCGTCGCGGTGACGAGACCGGCGCGAGCCAGCGCCTTCAGGATTTTGGCGACGGTCGCGCGCGGCAGCCGGGTCTCCTCGGCGACCGCGGCGGCGGTCAGCTGCCGCGCCGGGTCTACGGCCATATGAGTGGCGACGATGACGCCGTAATCGGCGAGCTTGCTCAGGATGATCATCGCATTCGGCCTACACGACACCGGCCGAAAAGCGAATTCGGACCGGATTGGTACGCTATAGATGTCGTCCAAACGCCGGCGGTCAAGCCTAAAGATCGGGCTCGGACGAACGCACCAGCAAGCTCCGGTCGAGCGCGGCGACCGAAGCGGCGCCAAGGAGGCCTAGGTCGCGTTCCAGCTCCGCGCGCAAAATGGCGAGCGCCTTTGCCGCTCCCGCTCGGCCGGCGGCGGCGACGCCGTAGAGCACGGCGCGGCCGACCAGCACCGCATCGGCGCCGAGCGCCAGCATCTTGATCACGTCGGTGCCGCGGCGCACGCCGCCATCGGCGAGGATCGCGATCCGGTCGCCGACCGCGCGGCGCGCGGCGGGCAGGATGTCGAGCGGCGCCACCGACCAATCGAGCTGGCGCCCGCCATGGTTCGAGAGCGCCACCGCATCGGCGCCGATCTCGGCGGCGCGCACCACATCCTCGACCCGCAGCAGGCCCTTGATCACGAGCTTCCCCGGCCAACGCTCGCGAATCCGCTCGACCGTCGCCCACGACAAGGCGCGGTCCATTTGCGAGCGAATCCAATGGGCGCTGTCGAAGAACCGGCGCCGGTCCTTGGGCACGAAGTCGACGACATTGGCAAAGCGCGGCATGCCGTGGCTGAGCAGCCCCGAGGCGAACCAGCGCGGATGCTGCAACGCATCGAGCCGGGCGCTCCAGCGCAACCGGCCCGGCCCGGATTTGGTGCGCGTCTCCCACTCGCGGTTGCCGTAGATTTGCGCGTCGGTGGTGACGATGAGGGCCTCGCAGCCGGCGTCGCGCGCGCGGTCGATCAACGTGTCGCGCACCTCCGGCGGGCCAAAGACGTAGAGCTGCCACCAATGGCGCAGTCCGCTCGCCCGCGCGACCTCGGCCATCGGGTCGTTCGACATCGTGCTCTGGGCAAACGGGATCCCGGCCGCGGCCGCAGCCTCGGCGAGCCGCGTATCGGCATGCGGCCAAAAGAGCTCGTTGAGGCCGGTCGGCGCGACCGCGATCGGCAGCGCCATCCTGCGCCCGAACAATTCGGTCGAAAGCTCGCACCGCGACACATCGACGAGCGAACGGTGGGCGAAACGCCAATCGGCGAGAGCGGCGAGGTTGCGCCCGAGCGCCGCCTCCTCTTCGGCGCCGCCTTCGAGATATTCGAGCGCGAAACGCGGCAGGCGGCGGTGCGCCATCGCCCGCAGGTCTTGGATCGTGACCGCACGCGCGGGATCGGCGCCGGCGTAAAAGCTGCGTGCGGGGGTCGAGCCGAATGCCGCCGCGGAAGCCCGTCCGGCTCGGCTCGGCTTGCGCTTGGCGGCGATGACAAATGCGCCGGCCGCCAGCCCCAAAGCCGCCGCGGCAAGGACGTTCGGTCGCGCAACCGCATGCGCCGCAGCCGGCGGCTCGGGGATTGCGCAAGGGCCGGTGGTCACACAAGGTTTGGCGTCTTCCAGCCGATCGAGACTGTCCATGGCTCGTCCTTTCGCTGGAAATCTCGGCATCATTGAGCGAACCGGCTGATGTTCGCAGTCGTTCCCGCCTAAGTGCTTGCCCGACAGGGCATCGGCTCCCACTTGAACGCGAATGAAGCTCCTCGTCATCGAAGACGATCGCGAAACCGCCGCCTATCTCGCCAAGGGGCTGGGCGAGAGCGGCTACACCGTGGACCGCGCCGCCGACGGCCGCGAGGGTCTGTTTCTGGCGAGCTCGGGCAGCTACGACGCGATTGTCGTCGATCGCCTGCTGCCGGTGATCGACGGGCTCTCGATGCTCGGCGCCCTGCGCTCTGCCGAAATCCGCACCCCGGCATTGATCCTGAGCGCGCTCGGCTCGGTCGACGACCGGGTCAAAGGGCTGCGCGCCGGAGGCGACGACTACCTGGTCAAACCCTTTGCGTTCAGTGAATTGCTGGCGCGGATCGAGGCGCTGTTGCGGCGTGGGGCGGCGGTCGCGGCGACCACCCGGCTCGCGGTCGGCGACCTCGAGCTCGATCTCCTGACCCGCACCGTCAAACGCTCGGGCAAAGCGCTCGACCTGTTGCCGCGCGAGTTCCGCCTGCTCGAATATTTGATGCGCAACGCCGGCCATGTCGTGACCCGCACGATGCTGCTCGAGCACGTCTGGGATTACCACTTCGACCCCCAGACCAATGTGGTCGATGTCCATGTCAGCCGGCTGCGGCAAAAGATCGACAAGAGCTTCGAGCACCCGCTGCTGCATACGGTGCGCGGCGCCGGCTATTGCCTGCGCCCCTCGGGCTAGCCGCTTCGGGCCGCGGTGGCGATGGTCGCCGATAAGCTGCTGCTTCCCTCGCCGCGTCGTTCGTGGCTCCAGCCCGCACGGCTCTACGGCAATGCGCGGCGGCTGGTGCGGACCCACGCGTTTCGCCTCGCCGCGCTCTATTTTCTGGTGTTCGCCGCCTCGGTGCTGGGCGTTCTGTTTTTTGTCTACTGGACCAGCGCCGGGTTTATCGAGCGCCAGACCGAAGCGACGCTCGACGCTGAAATCATGGGGCTCGCCGAGCAATATGCGCAGCGCGGGCTGAGCGGTCTGGTGCAGATCGTCGCCGCGCGCAGTGCCGGCAACCGCGGCGATGCGATGGTATATCTCGTCACCGACCCCGGCGGGCAGCCGCTCGCCGGCAACCTCGCCGGCTGGCCCAAGGGTGTGCCGGTGCATGCCGGGCGCATGTCGTTTACCGTCGAGATGCCGGTCAGGGGGCAGATTGAAACGCATCAGGCACGCGGCTCGTTGATCCTGATTCGAGGCGGTTATCGGCTTTTGGTCGGGCGCGACATCAGCGATGCGGCGGCGTTCCGCAAGCGCGTCGAGACGACCTTGCTGTGGGCCGGGCTGATCGCGCTCGGCATCGGGCTGCTCGGCGGTGTGGCGATGAGCCGCAACCTGTTGCGCCGGGTCGAGCTGGTCAACCGGACGAGCGAGCGCGTCATGGCCGGCAATTTGTCCGACCGGGTGCCGCTCGACGGCACCAGCGACGAGTTCGACCAGCTCGCCGCCAATCTGAACCGCATGCTCGACCAGATCGAACGGCTGATGACGGCGATGCGCGGCGTGACCGACGATGTCGCGCACGATTTGAAGACGCCGTTGGCGCGGCTGCGCGCCCGCCTCGAGCTGGCATTGATCGGTCCGGCGGATCCGGGCGCCCAGGCCGAGGCGATCCGCGCCGCGATCGGCGACGCCGACCATTTGCTCGCGACATTCAACGCGTTGCTGAGCATTGCCGAGGCCGAGGCCGGGGCGGCGCGCAGTCGGATGGGGCCGCTTGATTTATCGGAAGCGGCGCATGCCGCCGCCGAGTTCTACGAGCCGGTCGCCGAAGAAAAAGGCTTTGCGCTGTCGTTTGCCGGCGATACCGGCGTGACGATCCGCGGCGACCGGCACCTGATTTCGCAGGCGATCGCCAATTTGCTCGACAACGCGCTCAAATACGCCGGCAACGGCAATATCGAGATCGGTGTCCATCGCGCCGATGGGTGGGCCGTTGTCGAGGTGGCCGATCATGGCCCCGGCATTCCAGAGGCCGATCGGGAAACCGTGTTCGACCGGTTTGTGCGCCTCGAGCCGAGCCGCAGCACGCCGGGAAACGGGCTCGGCCTCAGCCTGGTGCGCGCCGTGGCGCATCGCCACCAAGGCAGTGTAAGGCTTGCCGACAATCACCCTGGGCTGCGGGTCAGGCTCGAATTCCCCGAATTCCTTACCTGACTAGCCCGGCTCCGCTGCGGTTTCGTCTACATCCTCGCGTTCGCGGTCGTCGATGCGGCGCGCGGTTTCGACCATCAGCTCGCGCAATTCGTCTCGATCGAGCCCGGCGCTGCGCAGAACCGGCGCCATCACCACATCATCCGCCAGCAGATCGTCGAGGCTCGGCTCGTAACGGCAGCATTCCGCTCGTCCGGCCATGATGTCCCTCCATGTCCCTATCCCGTTCTATGCAGCATCAACGTAAAGCATGACCGCTTTATGTCCTCGACTCGAAAAAATAGCGGCAATTGAGATATTTGCCCCCCGATGTTGCCGTTTTTCGCGCACCGGCCGAGCCCGGCCGCAACCGCACCACCATCGTCATCGGACATCGAGGTACGCGGTCGGATGGTACGGTGCTGGCCCGAGGTTCTGGGGGACGACCGGAACGACCGGCGCGGCGGTGCCGGCGCGGGGCTGCGCGTCTGCGACTGTGGCTGCGGGGCGCGCCCCGCATCGCTTTTGCGCGGCCAAGGTTGCAAGATATTCCTGCCGGCTTTGCAGCGCCGTGGTCTCGGTGCTGGCCGCTCCCTGGAAATCCATCGCGAACCACAACGGCCAGATAAAGAGGCCCGCCACCCCGGCGGCAACGTTCTGCGCGGCCTTGGCGCCTTCCTCCGAGCCAAGCTCTTGAATTCTTGCGTCGTCGGCTTTGACCTCGGCGGCGATCGCCGTGCAGTCGAGGAATGGGTCCTGCGATTGAACGACCGCGACGGGCTGCGGCGCTCTTCCCGCGCAACCCGCCAATGCCGCGGCGAGGCCGATTGCCCTGAAAGATCCTGTAAGGCGCATCCTTTGGCTGCTCCCGCACGCGCGCAGGCCGCCCCCATGACTGCGCGCCCGTTGCCCCGCCCCGATTGCGCCCGAAAGAAATTGAAAAGCGGTAAAGACGGGTTCCGCCGGGCCCAAAGATCGTGGTTAAGCCGCGAGATTGCCGTATGCGACCAGCCTGATGCCGCATTCGCCGATGCGCTCGGCGACAGCGGGGCTCAGCAATGCCGCCAGCTCTTCTGGATGGCGATAGCCCGGCATCGCTTCGACCAGCCGGGGCGTGCGCTCGCTCGCCGGGTGGAAGTACAATTCGCTCACGCCGTCGGGCAGGTGGGGAAGGAGGCGCAGGACCCGCGCCTCGGTCATGCCGCCGCTCCAGGCGAGGCCGAAAAGATAGTCGTTGGTCGCGAGCCCGGACCGCCGCAGCCGCCGCCGTAATTGCTCGATCCAGGGGCGATAGAGCGTCGGCCACCGATGCTCGCCGGGAAAGGCGCGGCGCAGCGGCCCGACCGGTTCCGATGGCACCCGCACCGCCTTCATGCCGAAGTCGCGGCCGATCTCGACGATCAATCGGGCAACCGTCGGGTGGAGATGCATGTGCTTGTGCGCGTTGACATGGTCGAGCGCGAGGCCGGTCGCGCGAAAGGCCGCGAATTGCGCGCGAATTTCGGCCGCCAGCTGGCGGCGGACCTGCGGCAGAAAGAAAAACCGCGCTCCGGCGCGCACCATGTTGCGGTCGAGCTCGCCGCCGCCCCGCACCAGACCGGGAATTTCGGGCGCCGGCAGCAGCGGGCGGCCGTCGACCAAATTCAGATGCAGGCCGACGCGCAGATCCGGCAGCCGCTGCGCCCGCTCCATTGCGTCCGCCGCGGCCGGCGCGGCGACCATCAGGCTCGCGGTGGAAAGAATGCCGCGCCGGTGCGCCTCTTCGACCGCCTCGTTGACGGCGCGGTCGAGCCCGAAATCGTCGGCGCAAATGATCAGCTGCTTCACCCGAGCAGCCTCGCCTTTGGGCGGCCTGAGCTGGCCGCGACCGCAAAGCTATCCGTCAAAGACAGCAACTCCCGTCGGCACAAACGAACTCGCCGCCATCACCAGGTTGCCGGCCCGAATACGCGCCGGTGCGCGGGCATTACGGCATTACGGCGCATTACGGGCATTACGCATTACGGTGACAGTGCATTTTTATTTGCATTACGCATTACGGTGACAGTCGCATTACGGTGACAGTGCATTTTATTTGCGTGGTTGCGGCGCGGCTTGAGCCACCGCCTTCGGGCCGCGCTTGCCGGGCCGGAGAGGCCGCCGGGTCAGCGCCTCGATCCTGGTGAGAAAGGCGTCGTCGCCGAGCGGCCGGCCGATGCACTCGGCCCGGCGCAGCGCTTGGAAGCCCTCCTGGTCGGCCGGTTCTGCGATCAGCTCGGCAAAGCGCGGGCAGCGGGCGAGCACCGGGGCGACCGTCGTCAGCCCGTCATCCTGCCCGGCCAGCAGCGCGTGCACGCTCGCCCAGCGCCAGTCGGCCGCACGCGCCACGAGCCGCGCCCGCACCGGATTGAGCGCGACATACCGCACTGCCGTCACGAGATGCGCCTCGTCCATCGCCACCGCCCCGAACCGCCCCTGCCAGAAATGGCCGGTGCGCCGCTCGCGCGCGTGAACATGGCCGGCATAACGCCGATGCACCGGGGCCAACGCCCGGCGCAGCCCGTCCGCGTCGGACGGCACGAGGATCAGATGGACGTGGTTGGGCATCAACACCCAGCTCCACACCGCGACCCCCGCCGTCGCGCACGACTGGGCCAGCAGATCGCGATAGAGCGCGTAGTCGGCGTCGCAAAAGAACGTCCGCGCCCGGCCGTTGCCGCGCTGCGTCACGTGATGCGGCAGACCGGGAAGGACGAGGCGGGCAAGACGAGCCATGCGCCGATCATCGCCGCGACGCTCGGCTCTTGTCAATTAGGTGCACTGTCACCGTAATCACCACTGTCACCGTAATCACCACCCACCGTAATCACCACCCACCGTAATCACCACCCACCGTAATCACCACCGTAATCACCTGTCCTGTCACCGTAATCTGTCCACCGTAATCTGTCCGGGATGAAAGCGGAGAACCGCCCGGCCTCGCTGCCGCCGCTTAGCCGCGCGCGCAATCGCCGAGCGATTGGCCGAGCATGGCCGCCCCTTCTTCGAGGTAATCGCCGAAGAGCGGTGTGCCGAGCAGGTAGCCCGCCTCGCTCGCGGTGCGGGTTTCGCGCGCCCGGCGCAATGCCTCGGGCCAGCCCGCCGCGTCGTAGTCGCCGCGCCCGAGCCACATCAGCGCCAGCAATTCCTCACGCTCGTCGAGGTTGAGGCCGTCGATGGCATCGCGCAGCTCCTCGGCCGTCGTGTTGTCGGGCGTATCGAGCAGGATCTGCCGCTCGGCGTCGTCGGCCGGGTCCGAGCCTGCCGCGGCCTCGGGATCGATCGGCACCTCGGCATCGTATTCGCGCGCCTTTGCGGCGATATAGGCGAGCTTTTCGAGCGGGATTGTCAGCATCACGGCACCTCGCGCCTGGGAACGGCGGTAGCCAACACCCGCCGCCCGCCCGCCGTTCCGGCGCCGCGCCCCGGCGGCTTTGAGGTGCCGCCTGTCGAGTTTTGCGCGGCGAGCCGATCGGACCCGCAATACCGGCGATCGGCGGCGCCTCCTCGTCGTCACGCCTTGTCGAGCCAGACGGTGTCTTGCCGGCCGACGTCGTAGACGCCAAAAAAATTGGCCGGGTCGAGACCCTTGACGTAGCTGTACCAGACGTCGTTGATCTGCTCCCAGGCGACCGGCAGCACCGGCGGGTTTTGCTCCATGATCGCTTCCGCCTGGCGCACCAGCGCGAGACGCTTGGCAGGATCGATCTCGCGGTCGATCTGGTCGGTCAGCGCGTTGAATTTTTCGTTGCCCCAGAACGAGTAGTTCTGGGGCCCGCCGGTGCGGTACCAGGCATTGAAGTAATCCGACGGGTCGAGCAGCGTCGAGACGATCGCGCCGATCGCGAGGTCGTAATGTCCGTTTTGCGTGTCGTCAAACCACACCGATTCGACGACCGTGCGCAGCTTGCAATCGACGTTGATCCCCTCTTTCAGCATCGCCTGGATGGCCTGCGACCACAGCTTGAAGCTCGGCACGTCGCGCACCACAAAATCGAGCCCCTGAAAACCCTCGGGATGACCGGCAGCGGCCAGCAGCGCGCGCGCTTCCTTGAGCGCCGCCGTCGTATCCTCCTGGTAGCCGATCTCCTTGAAGAGCTCCTGCTTTGGCGTCGCCCATTTCGAGAACGGGTAGATAAAGCCGCCGACCTGCATCGGCGTCACGTCCTTGACCACCTCGATCAGCGCCGGCCGGTTAAAGGCGAGATGGAAGGCGCGGCGGACCCGCGGGTCGTCGAACGGCTTGCGTTTCGCGTTGAGCCAGACACCCTGGATCACGCTTTGATTGTACCGGGCAACCGACATGCCCGGTGTCGCCTTGGCCTTGCGCCATGTCACCGGGTCGGTGATCCGGATGTAGTCGACCCGGCCCGCCAGCACCGCCGAGCCGAGCTCGGTCGAAAACGGCAGCGCATGGTAGAACGTGACCCCGTCGAGATAGGGCAGCCCCTTGTTCCAGTAATTCTTGTTCTTGTGCATCTCCCAGCTTTCGTTCTCGACGTACTTGCCGGGCACGAACGGCCCGGTGCCGGGGTAGACCCGCACCCGCTTCAGGTCGTAGTGGTTGTCTTCCAGGGTCTGCTTGCGGACGACGACATTCCAGCCGCTGGCGATCGCCGCCATGATGAAATCGACCGGCCGGGGCTCTGCCAGCTTGAACTGAACCGTGTATTTGTCGGGCACGGCGATCTCGTCGACCGCGCGAAACAGCACGCTGCGCGGGATGTTGATCCCTGCGGGCGGCTTGCGGATGCGGTCGAAGGTCGCCTTGACGTCGGCCGAGGTCAGCTCGGCGCCGTCGTGAAACGCCACACCTTTGCGCAGGAAGAACGTGTAGGTCTTGCCGTCCTTGGCGATGTCCCAGCCCTGCGCCAGATCGGGAATGATCGTCTGACCGTCGCGCGGATCGCGCCGGACGAGGTTGTCGAACATGACCGCCATCGCGCCGAGGGTGTTGATCGTGCCCGACTGATGGATATCGAAATGCGGCGGGCGCATCGTGATGCCGATGCGCAGCACGCCGCCCGATTTCGGGTTCGGCTCGGGGGCCCTGAGCTGGAACTTGGAGCCGTCGAACGCGGCTGGAATTTCCGCGGCGGCCCATGCCGGCAGCCACGACAGCCCGTAGGCGCCGGCGACGGCCGCACCGGTCCGCAATAAATCGCGGCGGTTTCCCCAGGGACGCTTCGCGTGCGGGTCGATCATGGCATGTTCCTCCCGTTGGCGCTTTTCACGGCGGCGCGCCGCGTGCTCTGATAAATCGTCGAAGCGGGCAAAATAGCATCGAACAGGCGGGTGTCACCGGTGCATGAGGCAGAGCCGACCAAAAACCCCCGCGGCGACCGGCACGTGCCGGACCCGGTGCCGTTGCTCGAGATCAGCGAGCTGCAAACGCATTTTTTTACCGCCGACGGGATCGTGCGGGCGGTCGATGGCGTCGGCTATGCCGTGCGAGCCGGCGAGACGCTCGGCGTGGTCGGCGAGAGCGGCTGCGGCAAGAGCGTTACCGCGCTTTCCGTCCTGCGCCTCGTCGCCAGCCCGCCGGGGCGGATTGTCGGCGGTGCCATCCGCTTCAACGGCAGGAACCTGCTCGATTTCAGCGAAAGCGAGATGGAGGCGGTGCGCGGCAATCAAATCTCGATGATCTTCCAGGAGCCGATGACCTCGCTAAACCCGCTGTTGACGATCGGCCGCCAGATCGCCGAGGCGATCTGGCTGCACCAGGGTCTGTCGCGGCGCGAGGCCATGGACAAGGCGGTCGAGATGCTGCGCCGGGTCCACATCCCCGAGCCGGGCCGGCGCGCCCGGGCCTATCCGCACCAGCTGTCGGGCGGCATGCGCCAGCGCGCGATGATCGCGATGGCGCTGTCGTGCAACCCCAAGCTTCTGATTGCCGACGAGCCGACGACCGCGCTCGACGTGACGATCCAGGCACAGATCCTGGAGCTGATGCGCGAGCTGCAGCAAACGCTCGACATGGCGGTGATCCTGATCACCCACGACATGGGCGTCGTCGCCGAGAATGCCGATCGGGTGGTCGTCATGTATGCCGGCCGCAAGGTCGAGGAGGCGAGCGCCGACGATTTGTTCGACCACCCGGCGCATCCCTATACAAAGGGGCTCCTCGGCTCGGTGCCCAATCTCGAAACCGCCGCGTTGAGCCGGGCGCGGCGCGGCCGGCTCAACGAGATCAAGGGCATGGTGCCCTCGCTTGCCGATTTGCCGCCCGGCTGCAGCTTTGCGCCGCGCTGCGGCTTCGCCACCGCGGAATGCCGCGCGGCACCGCCGCCGCTCGCCGAGCATCGCCCCGGACACTGGGTCGCGTGCTGGCATGCCGGCAGGCTGCCGGGAGGCATCGCGTGACTCGGCCCGCAGCGGCGACGCCGCTGTTGGAGGTGCGCGACCTGAAAAAGCACTTTCCGATCCACGCCGGCTTGTTCTCGCGCGTCTCGGGCTATGTCTATGCGGTGGACGGCGTGTCGTTCCGGATCGAGCGCGGGGAAACGCTGGGGCTGGTGGGCGAAAGCGGCTGCGGCAAATCGACGGTCGGCCGCACCGCGCTGAAGCTGATCGAGCCGAGCGCCGGCAAAATATTTGTGGAAGGCGCCGACATAACCGATCTCGGCCGCGCCCGCATGCTGCCATACCGGCGGCGCATGCAGATGATCTATCAAGACCCGTTCGCCTCGCTGAACCCGCGCATGTCGGCCGGCGAGATCGTCGCCGAGCCGCTGGTGATCCACCGCGTCGGCGGCAGCAGCGCCGAGCGGCGTGAACGGGTGGCAGAGCTGTTCGAGCGGGTCGGGCTGCGCCCCGAGCTGGTCCATTCCTTTCCGCACGAGTTCTCCGGCGGCCAGCGCCAGCGCATCGGCATCGCGCGGGCATTGGCGCTGAGCCCCGACCTGATCGTCGGCGACGAGCCCGTCTCGGCGCTCGACGTGTCGATCCAGGCGCAAATCATCAACCTCTTGATCGATTTGCAGGACGAGCTCAAGCTGTCCTACCTGTTCATCGCGCACGACCTCGCGGTGGTCGAGCATATCAGCCACCGCGTCGCGGTCATGTATCTCGGCCGCATCGTCGAGACGACCGACAAGACGAGCCTGTTCGAACGGCCGCTGCATCCCTACACCGAGGCGCTGCTGTTGGCCGTCCCGATCGCGAAGGCCCGCGCCCGAGGCAGGCGCCGGGTGATCCTCGCGGGCGACGTGCCGAGCCCGATCAACCCGCCTTCCGGCTGCCATTTCCACCTGCGCTGCCCGTACGCGATGGCGCGCTGCAGAGTCGAGGCGCCGGTGCTGCGCGAGGTAACTGAAGGGCACCTCGCCGCTTGTCACCTGCACGACGCCGGCGAGCGCTTCCCGCTGGCCGAGACCGCGACCGCGGCTTAGACTTCGGCCATGGCCGAACCGGCGATCAGCCCGATGACTCTCGACGAGTTCCTTTGCTGGGACGACGGGAGCGACACGCGTTACGAGCTGATCGGCGGGTTCCCGGTGGCGATGGCGCCCCCGGCTGCCGCGCACCGGATGCTGACGGTGCGGTTGGTCTCGCGCATCGACGCGGCCCTGGCGGCGCGCCGTCCGTGCAATGCGCAGGTCGAAGCCGGCGTCGTCCGCCCCGACCGCAGCGACACGTATTTCGAGGCCGACATCGCTGCGACTTGCGAGCCGCACGCGGTGGGGCAACAAGCGCTGGCGGAGCCATTCCTGATCGTCGAGATTTTGTCGCCCAGCACCGAGCGGCACGACCGAAGGGTCAAGCTGCCTGTCTACCGACAGCTCCCGATGGTGCAGGAAGTCCTGTACCTGGACTCGGACGGGATCTACGCGGAGCTGCACCGGCGCTCAGGAGCACAATGGATCACCGAGATTTTGCGGGGCGGCGATGCGGTGCTGAACCTCGTCTCGGTCCCGGTCGAGGTCCGGCTGGGCGATCTTTACGACGGCATCGCGCTGCCGGACAGCGAGGAGTAAAGCCCTACACCGCGCCGCGCAGGCGTGGGTCGGCGATGTCGCGAATGCCGTCGCCCAAGAGGCTGAAGGCGAGCACGGTGAGCGTGATCGCGCAGCCCGGGAACAGCACCAGCCACCAGGGCGGCACCAGCCCCGCGTTCAGCGAATTGGCAAGCATGTTGCCCCAGGTCGGCGTCGGCGGCGGGATGCCGACACCGAGAAACCCGAGCGACGCCTCGATGATGATCGCGACGCCGAGATGCGTCGTCGCCAGGATCAGGTAGGGGGCGATGCATTGCGGCAGGATGTGCCGCGCCATCATCCGCAGATGCGAGGCGCCGAGGCCGCGCGCCGCCTCGACATACGATATCTCCTTCAACGACAGCACGACAGCGCGGATGACCCGTCCGCCAAACGGGATCCGGGTGACCGCGATCGCCACAATCACCGTGCCGACCCCGGCGCCGAGCGCCATGGCGATGGCCATCGCCAGGATCAAATCGGGGAAGGATTGCAGAAACTCGATGATGCGCTGGCTGAGGATGTCGAAGCGTCCGCCGAAATAGCCGCAGGCGAGCCCCCACAGCGCGCCCAGCGTGGTGCCGAACAGCACCGCGCCAAACGCCACGGTCAGCGAGGCGCGGGCGCCCCAGATCATGCGGCTCAGCATGTCGCGGCCGATCTGGTCGGTGCCGAAAAAATGCGCCGCGCCCGGCGGCTTGGTCAGGTGCAGAAAATCGGATTTGAGCGGCGGGTAGGGCGCGATCAGCGGCGCGGCGATCGCCATCAGGATGATGGCCGCGGCAACGCAGCCCCAAAACGCCGATACCGGCGAGCGGCGGGCCAGCCTCGCCAGCTCGCGCCCGATCCGCCGCGGCAGCGAAGCCAGGCGTCGCGCCGGCCTGTCGGCGAGCGGCAGCGCCGATCGCGGCTCGATCGCGGTCATCGATAGCGGATCCTGGGATCGAGCCAGGCGGTCGCCACATCGACAAATATATTCAGCACCACAAACACCACGGCGTAGAGAAACACCAAGTTCTGCATGACGAATATGTCGCGCTCGTTGACCGCGGTGAACATCGCGTAGCCGAGCCCCGGGGTGCCGAAGGCGCGCTCGACCGGGATCGAGCCGGCCAGCACAAAGCCGAGCAGGATGCCGGACAGCGTGATGACCGGCAGCAGCGCATTCGGCAACGCATGCGCGCTGATCACCAGCCGCGCGTTCAACCCCTTGGCGCGGGCGGTGCGCACGTAATCCTCGCGAATCACCTCCAACAGGCTCGACCGTGCCATGCGGGCGATATAGGCGGCCTGCCCGAGCCCGAGCACGACCGCCGGCCCGATCACGATCTGCAGGTTCCGCCACGGCTCGGCAAACAGCGAGGCGCCGGCGAGCGGCGCGCGATACCCGAACCAGAACAGCAAGGCCAGCACGATCAGCATGCCGAGCCAGAACCCCGGCACCGCGAGGAACAAAATGCTGAAAAAGCGCGAGACGTTGTCGGCCACGCTGTTGGGCCGGAGCGCGCTGACGATCGCCACCGGGATGCCGACCAGCCACGACAGCACGACCGAGATGGCGCCGATTTCCGCGGTCAGGGGCGCGCGCCGGGCGATCATCTGGGCGACGCTCTCGGCGCGAAAGAACGAATGGCCAAAGCTGCCGGTCAAGATGTCGCGGATCCAGTGCAGGTACTGGATCGCCAGCGGGTCGCTGAGCCCGAGCTGCGCCATATACCGGGCGCGCTCGGCGGCGGTCAGCTTGGTGAACCCCTCCATGCCGAAGATCGCGACCAGCGGGTCTCCCGGCAAAACCCGCAGCACGACGAAGACGACAACCGACACGCCGGCCACGGTCAGCGCACCAAACGCCAGCCGGCGGGCAATATAGGTGTACATGGTTCGGGCGCGTCGCTTGCCGGGGCTGCTTCCGGCACAGAAACTGGAGGCCGGCCCGCGCCCGGTCAAGCGCTTCGGCGCGGGCCCAATCGGCCGCCGGGGTTTGCAGCGGCGGCGATCGCAATCGATGGTGAGCCCGTCGGGATTCGAACCCGAGACCTACTGATTAAAAGTCAGTTGCTCTACCGGCTGAGCTACAGGCTCGCAGGACGATCGGGAAGACCCGGTCATCCGGTCTGCGCGATATGGGGCCGTGCCCGCTCCGGCAAAAGAGCCGGCTCGGGCCCCAGCCAATTCAGCAATTCGCCCAATTCAGCGCAGGGGTGAGAAGGCGGCCGGGGCGACCAGCATGTTTTCCTGCTTCAGCATCATGCTGGGTCCGCCACCCGATGGCGGCGGCCAGATGCCCTTGGCGCGGGCTTCCTCGCGGATGCGAAAGCGCTCGCCGGCATCCTTGTAGGCCCAGATGTGGCACCATTTGTTGAGTCCGCCGACCTCGGAATGCCAGGCGCCGACCAGCGGCGACAATTCGTTGCGCCGGGCGATGTGGTCCTTCCAGCGGTCGATCACCGCCGGGATCCCGCCCGGTTTGAAGGTGTAGAGGCGGATCTCGTAGATCCCACCCAGTTGCCGTGGCTCGAGCGCCGGTGAAAACGGGGCCGGCACATAGATGTCGCTCTGCTGGTCGGTGACGAGCTCGCGCACATTGGGCGGCCAGCCCTCGATCTTGGTCGCCTCGGCCCGCAGCCGGGTGCGCGCCGCCTGGTCTTCATAGGGCCACACATGGATCACCCGGTTCAACGGCCCGACCTCGGTGTGCCAGAAGGCGGCGAGCGGCGACACCTTGGCCCGCGCCGGCAGCGCCTGGCCAAAGCGTTCCTCGAACGTCGCCACGGTCCCCGGCTGCAGGGTATAGGTGCGCATCTCGATGATCATCGGACTTCCTCCGTTTCGCGGATCGGCGGCCGGACGCTAGCCGCTGCGGGTGGGGTGTCAAGTGTGGCGTGCCGGCCCGATGAGGGGAGCCCGGGGGCGCTGGCATTGCCGCCCATCAAGTAGATCAGATAGGCGATCGCCGCCTGCTGGGGCGTGGCCGGGATGATCTCGGCGGTGATGCTGTTGGCAATCCATACGTTGTCGAGCATGTTCGGATACGCGACCATGTGCGCGCATTGCGGGCTCGAATGCCGGCACCACAGCCGGACCCGGTTGACGTGGCTGACGTCATTGTTCAGCGCTTCGACAAGCTCGACGTTTCGCGGGTTGATGCACCAGAAATTCTGGAAGCTCAGCAGCCGGTTCATGGCGGTGTTCACCGGGCCGCTAAAGCACATCTCGCCGCTCGCATCAATCAGGAAGCCAGCCCCGACCGCAGTGTAATCTAGACCGTCACCGATATATTTTATCATTTCGAGGTAGCCGGGGTGGCCAGGCAAGGGCGCGCGGACCGCATAGGCCTGCGAATTGATCGGCGGCGCCGGCTGCGGTGCGCAGGCGGCGACGAGGATAGCGAGGCCGGCGGCCCCGATCGCGGCGATTGCCTTCATCCAGCCAATCCCATCACCCGGCGCGCTTTTGCCGCGCAAAGCTAGCGCCATTCACAGCGCCGGCGCTACATTCGCCTTCGGTTGCGCACAGGCCGAGCAGCACCGGGAGGGGTGTCGATGCCGATCATCGCCGAAATGGCGGGCTATCAGGACGAGCTGACGGCGATCCGCCGCGACATTCACGCCCATCCCGAGCTCGCTTTTGCCGAGGAGCGGACCGCGAATCTGGTCGCCGAAAAGCTCGCGGAATTCGGCTGCGAGGTGCATCGCGGGCTCGCCGGGACCGGGGTCGTCGGCACGGTCCGGCGCGGCAACTCGCCGGCCGCGATCGGGCTGCGCGCCGATATGGACGCCTTGCCGATGCATGAGATGAACGATTTCGCGCACCGCTCGACCGATGACGGCAAGATGCACGCCTGCGGCCATGACGGGCACACGACGATGCTCTTGGGTGCGGCGCGCTACCTGGCGGCGACGCGCAATTTCGACGGCACGGTGCACCTGATCTTTCAGCCCGGCGAGGAGGGGGGCGGCGGTGGCCGGATCATGGTCGAAGAGGGTCTGTTCGACAAATTCCCGTGCGATGCGGTCTTTGCCTTGCACAACAAGCCGGGCATCGCGGTTGGCCGGATCGCGGCCCGGCCCGGCCCGATGCTCGCCGCGTCGGACCGCTGGGACATCCGCATCAAGGGCCGCGGCACCCACGCCGCGCATCCCGATCTCGGGCTCGACCCGTTTGTAATCGGCGCCGAGATCGTATTGGCGCTGCAGACGATCGCCAGCCGCAGCCTCGATCCGCTCAATTCGGCGGTGGTCAGCGTCGGCTTTGTGCAGGGCGGCTCGGCCTACAACGTCATCCCCGACGGGCTCCATATCGGCGGCACGTCGCGCAGCTTTCGCCCCGAGGTCAGGGATTTGATCGAGCGCCGGCTCGGCGAGATCGCCCGCGGCGTGGCGGCCGTCACGGGGCCATCGCCGAGGTCGACTATCGCCGCGGCTATCCGCCGACCGTCAACCATGCGGCCGAGACCGCCTTTGCCGCCGGGGTCGCGGCCGAGATTTGCGGCGCCGACCAAGTGATCCATGACGTGGCGCCCTCGATGGGCGGCGAGGATTTTTCCTACATGCTGAATACGCGGCCGGGGGCGATGCTGTGGCTCGGCAACGGGCCGGGCGAGGGCGGCTGCGGACTGCACAACACGCGCTACGATTTCAACGATGCGGCGCTGCCGGTGGGCGCCAGCTTTCTCGCCCGCCTCGCCGAACGGTTTCTCGAAAAGCAGCGGGCATGACGGAGGGCAGGCCATGCTGACCACGACGCGCGACATGGTGTTGCCGACCGCGATCACCGGCTCCTATCCGCGCCCCTTATGGTTCGATGCGAGCCTCGGCGGGCGGTCGTTCAAGGCCGCACTCGGCGACTCGCTGTTCCGCGAGCAATATCTCGACGCCGTCGCCGCGGTGATCAATGCGCAGGAAGCGGCGGGGCTCGACATCGTCACCGACGGCGACAGCCGCTTCGACCTCGCGGTCGGCGGCAAATCGTGGTTTTTCTATGCGATCGAGCGGCTCGGCGGGATCCATGGCCACCGCTCGACCGCGCAAGGCTGGATGGGCCGGCATGGGCTCAAGCCCGGCCACATCCTGTGGGAAGTGCAGGAAGCCTACCAGCCGGCGATCGTCACCGAAAAATTGAGCCGCGGCGCGCTCGAATACGCCGCACTGTGGCAGATCGCCCAGCGCCTCTCCGACCGGCCGGTCAAATTCGGCACGATCTGCGCGCCCGGCGTGGCGAGCATGCTGTGGAACCAGCACTATCCGGACGACCGGGCGATGGTGCTCGACCTCTGCGACATCATGAATCTCGAATTGCGCGAATTGGCTGCCGCCGGGTGCCCGGTGATCCAGGTCGAGGAGCCGCGCCACCACGGGCTGACGACGCGGCCCGACTGCACCGAGGCCGATCTCGAATTCCAGACGATGGCATTCAACCGCCAGCTCGACGGGGTCGAGGCCGAAATCTGGGCGCATACCTGCTGGGGCAACCCGAACCAGCAGCGCGTCTATTGGGAGGTGCCGAGCTATGAGCGCGCGCTGCCGCATCTTCTCCAATTGAACGCCGACGTCATCACCTTCGAATGCGCGTCGAGCGACGGCAAGGACCTGCCGCTTTTCGCCAAATACAAGACCGACAAAAAGATCGGCATCGGCGTCGTCAACCACTGCAACACGATCGTCGAGCCGCCCGAGCATGTCGCCGGGCTGATCCGAAAGGCGCTCGAATACATTCCGGCCGAGCAGCTCGTCATCACCACCGATTGCGGCTTTGGCCGCGAGGGGCTGTCGCGCCGCATCGCCTATTACAAATGCGTGTCGCTGGTGCAGGGCACCAACATCGTCCGCCGCGAGCTGGGCCTGCCCGAAGCCCATATCCGCGCCGCCGACCCCAAGCTCTATTTTGCCAATGCCGTCGAAGGGTAACTCCGGCTAAGCTTCTGCGTACGCCGAACCGCGAACGGGGGATCCGATGACCGTGACAAAGCCGGCCCGCGCGCATCTTGTTGCCGGCGGTTTCCCGCCCGGGTCGATGGCCGGGCACGACCACGATTACGCGCGGCTGCGGCTCTTGGGGCTGCTCGCCGAAGCGGATGTTCCGGCCTCGGTCGCCAACGATTTTGGCGATGTCGAGAAATGGCTGCCGTTGAGCCGCTTATTGATCAGCTATGTCGCCGGCCCCTATCCGGACGCCGCGCAATCCGCCGCGATCCGGCGCTGGGTCGAGGCCGGCGGCCATTGGCTCGGCCTGCACGGGACGAGCGGCGGCCGCGCCGAGCGGGTCGAGGGCCTGCGCCAGCGCCGCACCGTCAAGACCGAGCATCACGCCCTCCTCGGCAGCCGTTTTCTGACGCACCCGCCGATCTGCAAGATCCGCGTCGATGTCGCCGCCGCCGGTCACCCGCTGACCCGCGGGCTCGGCGCTTCGTTCGAGGTCGAGGACGAGCCCTACTTTATCGAGCTGCAAGACCCGGACGACGACACAAATCCTGCTGACCGCGGATTACGGCCCGAGCGGCGTCTCGGATGCCGTGGCGCCGCTCTACGGCCGGGACACCTCCTTGCAGGCCGATGGCAGGACGCGTGTTGTCGGCTATAGCCGGGTGGTGGGCGACGGCGGCGTCACCTATGTGGCGCTCGGCCATTGCCACAACCCGGCGATCCGCGCGGCCCGAGCCGCCGACCCCGCCGACACGACGCCAGCCATTTTTCACGGCTCCTGGGAACAGGACGCGTTTATCGGGCTGTTGCGCAATGTGATCGCCTGGCGCGCCGGCCGCTGACCAGCATCGGGAGGTGGATCATGGATATGAGCGAGCTGCGTGAGCTGCAGGCGCCGCTCAAGGAGAAATACCGCGCCGATCCCGCGGCGGCGGTGGTGACGCTAAAGGCGCAGGGGAGCCTCGCCGAGGGTGCGATCGCGTGCAAGGTCGAGACCGGGCGCGCCTTGGTTCAGGCGGGGCTGCACCCGGCGACCGGCGGCAGCGGTCTCGACGCCTGCTCGGGCGACATGCTGCTCGAAGCGCTGGTCGCCTGCGCCGGGGTGACCTTGAAGGCGGTGGCGACGGCGATCGACTTCAAATTGCGCGGCGGCACGGTCAGCGCCGAGGGCGACCTCGATTTCCGCGGCACGCTCGGCGTCGAGCGCACGGCACCGGTCGGCTTCCGCGACATCAGGCTCAGCTTCGCGCTCGACACCGACGAGCCCGAGGACCGGCGCCAGAACCTGCTGCGGCTGACCGAGCGCTATTGCGTCGTGCTGCAAACCTTGCGTGCCCCGCCGAAATTGGCGGCGAGCCTCGTCTGAACGAGCTGAGGCAATCGGCGCAACGACCTCAGCGGTTTTTCTGCCAGTCGTCCTGCCATAGGAAATCGGGGCCGAGCTGGTCGAGGCTGGGGCAGCCGATCTGCGCCATCACCAGGTCGATCTCCTTGACAAAGATATCGATCGCCTTTTTGACGCCGGGGAGCCCGCCCGCCGCGGCACCGTAAAGTGTGGGCCGGCCAAAAAAGCAGAAATCCGCGCCGAGGCAGAGCGCGATCAGAATGTCGGCGCCGCGCCTGACCCCGCTGTCGAGCAGCAAGGTCAGCTTGTCGCCGACCGCGGCGCGGATCGCCGGCAATACATCGAGCGAGCCCGGCGCCTGGTCGAGCTGACGCCCGCCATGGTTCGACACCAGGATGCCGTCGCAGCCGGCATCGACCGCGCGCAACGCATCAGCGGGGCTCATGATGCCCTTGATCACGAGCGCGCGCGGAAAGAGCTTCCGGTAGGCCTCGACGTCGTGCCAGGTCTGGGCGTTGAACGGCCGCACCGAGGAAGTGAATTTGTAGACCTCTTCGGCGTTCGCACCCGCCGGGGCGTAAGGCTGCCAGTTTTGCAGCATCGGCGTGCCGCCGCCGCGACGCAGATACTCGAGGATCCAGCCCGGATGGGTCAGCGCCTCGGCGAGGATCGAGGGCTTCAGGCTCAACGCCTGGAACAACCCGCCGCGGATATTGGCAAAGCCGTTGCGGATGTTGCGCTCACGCTTCGACCCGACCGGCGTGTCGACGGTCAGCACCACCGCGCCGAGCCCATTGTCGTTGGCGCGCCGGATCATGTCGGCGTTGATCGCCGGGTCGCGCGCCGCATAGAGCTGATACCAGTGGTTTTTCGGCGCGATCCTGGCAGCGGCCTCGATCGAATCGTTGCTGGCGCCCGACATGATGTAGGGGATGTTGGCGTCGCGCGCCGCCTCGGCCAGCATCAGATCGGCATTGGTCCGGAACAGCCCCGCCCCGCCGGTCGGCGAGATGCCGAACGGGCTCGAAAAGGTCTGGCCGAAGATCGTCCGGGTCTGATCGCGCGTCGACACGTCGACGAGATAGCGCGGCAGCAATTGGTGCTTGTGAAACGCCGATGTGTTGGTTTCGAGGCCGCGCTCGTCTTCGAGGCCGCCCTCGATAAAATCGAAAGCAATTTTCGGCAGCCGCCGCTTGGCCATGCGGTGCAGGTCTTCGATGTTGACCGCTTTGTCGATGTTCATCGCCCGAGGTCCCGCTGAGAGGGTGCCGGATCGAATGAACAATGCTGGTTTCGCGGACCCCCGGCAACCCGTCAAGGCGTTGCGACTGCCATGCCGAGCGCGCGGGCCGCGCCGGCCATTGCACGGTCGAAAGTGACGAGCGTCGCCTCGAGGCGTCGCGCGATCGCGAGGTGCAGCGCATCCGGTGTCAGCAATGTGAGATCGAGCCGCCGCAGATAGGCTGTGGCGACCGCAATGTCGCCCGCGCTGAGCTCCGTTCGCTCGGCCGAGCGCGCGAGCCAAACTTCAAAGTCGGCAAGGTCGCCGCGCGCCTCCTCGATCGGAGTCTGCCCGGTGCGCACGCGTCTTGCGATCGCCGATACAAATTCGGCTGCCGCGAAATCGCTGACGATAAAGTGCTCTGGGTTTCCGCGCACAAATTCAATCGCGTGCTCGCTCAACGGCTCGGGGGTCAACAACGCGACAAGGATGTTGGTATCGAGATAAAATTTCACTTCTCGCCTTCATCGCGCATCTCGCGGATGAGGGTGGCGGCATCGATTTTGGCAGGCGCTCGACCCACCAGTCGGGTGCGCAGCCATTCGATATCAGCCTCGGTTATCGGGCGCGGCGCCGGCCGGATCGGCCTCAACTCGACAACCGGCTCGCCGCGGCGGGTGATGACGACGCCCTCGCCCTCGAGGGCGCGGTCGATCAGCTTCGAGAGCTGGTTTTTGGCTTCGGCGACGCTGTGCGTGCTCATCGCTCGAAGATAGCCATTTGCTGGCCATCGGTCGAGAGCACCACCGGTGCTTTTGCCGCTGTGGTTTGGCGAGTCCGCGGTTATGATACCGTAAGAGTTGGTTAAGGCAGGCGCTGCCGGCGCCGAGATCGGAGGGAGCCGATGGCAAAGCGGATCTCCATAGCCTCAAGCATCCTGCTGTTGTCCTGGCTCCTGGCGGTTGGCGGCCCGCTTTCCGGTCCGGCGCAGGCGCGCCAGGCGATCGACGAGGCGCGCCAAGCAGGGCGCACCGCGCAATCCTTCCCGGCGGCCGACGAAGATTATTTCCACGCGATGGACGGCGGCATCGCCTTGACCGCGGACGAGGTCAAGGGCCGCAACATGTGGATCGTCTGGACCGGCGGCGACGACACGCTGTGGGACACGCTGACCAAGCTGACCTATGGCTCGTTCGATCTGTTGAAAATCCTTTCTTCCCGCCCCGGCCTCAAGGCCGGCCGCGACAATCGCTGGAGCTGGCTCGGCCTCGTCAACGAGCCGTGCTTTGAAAAGGCGACCGGCCCCGACCCCGACCGCTACGGGCTGTGGCTCGACAAACGCAAGCCCGATTGTCCCGCCGACCCGTTCGAGAATGCGCAGAAATATCCCGGGGTCGCTGTCGGCGCCCGCGGCAAGAACATTCCCGCCGGATCTTATTACGGCTACGCGACCGGGATTGTCGGGTTGCGGCTTTTTCCCAATCCGAAGTTCGACGCAGCGGCGGCGAAGCGGTGGGACCCCAAGCGCTTTTATGACGACCCGAGCTATTATTTGTCGAAGGACCTGGTGCGGCCCTACCGCGTCGGCATGTCGTGCGGGTTCTGCCATGTCGGCCCGAACCCGGAGAAGCCGCCGGCCGACCCCGAGAGCCCGCAATGGGAAAACCTGAGCTCGACAGTCGGCGCGCAATATTTCTGGGTCGATCGCATCCTGGCGTGGAACGCCGACGAGTCGAACTTTCTGTTCCAGGTATTGCACACGGCAAAGCCGGGCTCGCTCGACACCTCGCTCGTCTCCAGCGACAACATCAACAACCCGCGCACGATGAACGCGGTCTACAATTTGTGGCCGCGGCTCGAAGCGGCGAAGCGCTACGGGCTCGAAAAGCTCGGGCCCAGCAACCTGGCGAACAAGCAGTTCAACGATTTTGTCAAAACCGGCCCGCTGACCCAATTCTTTCAGGCGCCGAGCACGGTGTGGACGCCGCATGTCTTGAAGGACGGCTCGGATTCGGTGGGGGCGCTCGGCGCGCTGAACCGGGTCTATGTCAATATCGGTCTCTTCAGCGAGGATTGGCTGACCCACTTCAAGCCGATCCTGGGTGGCCAACGGGTGACCCCGTTTTCGATCAAGACCGCGCGGGCGAATTCCGCCTTTTGGCAGGCGACCGAAGCGCAGACCCCGGACATGGCGCTGTTTCTGATCAAGGCGTCCTATCCGCACAAGCTGAAAAACGCGCCCGGTGGCGCCGCCTACCTGAACGACCCGCCGGCGACGGTGCAGCAAGGAAAGCTCGTCTTTGCCGACAATTGCGCCCGCTGCCATTCGAGCAAGGCGCCGCCGCGCCCGGCCGGCGCCGACCCCGCCGCCTGCATCGGCCCGAGCTACATGGAGTGCTTCAACAAATATTGGGATTGGACCAATACCGACGATTTCAAGCAGCAGATGCGCAAGATCGTCTCGGCCGACGATTTCCTCGACGACAATTTTCTGTCGAATGACGGCCGCGTCCCGGTGACCCTGCTGCAGACGAACGCCTGCAGCCCGCTGGCGACGAACGCGATCGGCAACAACATCTGGGACGATTTTTCGTCCCAATCGTACAAATCTCTGCCGCCGGTCGGCTCGATCACGGTCTACGACCCGTTCACCGGCGCGCCGCAGCAATATCGGATGCCGGGCGGCGGGCGCGGCTATACCCGCGTCCCGTCTCTGATCAGCCTGTGGTCGACGGCACCCTATCTCTTGAACAACACGGTCGGGAAATTCAACGAAAGCCCGTCGGTCGCAGCGCGCATGGATGCGTTCCAGGACGGCATCGCCAAGATGCTGTGGCCGGAAAAGCGCGACAAGGACATGGTGCTGGGCGACAAGGTGCCGGGGATGATCGAGCGCACCACGGCGACGAGCTGGCTGCGTATCCCGGTCGGCTATCTGCCCGACTGGATCAAGGCCTCGCGCCAGCTGATCAGCTGGGCGGTCCCGGTGTTCGATCAAAAGGGGATCGAGATCGGCCCGATCCCGAAGGGGACCCCGGTGGACCTGCTGGCGAATTTCGATCCGTTGGCGCCCGACGGCATCGGGCTCGCCGCCCAGGCCAGGTACAAAAAGCAGGTCCTGGCGGCGATCGTAAAGCTCGTCGAGGATTTGCGCGCGCTGCCCAAGGGGGCCAGCGACGACGAAGCGCGCAAGGTTTTTGCCAATGTCGGCGAAGACCTCTTTGCGCTGAGCAAATGCAAGGATTACGTCGTCAACCGCGGACACTATTTCGGCACCAAATTGAGCGACGCCGACAAGAACGCGCTGATCGCCTTCCTGAAGACATTTTGAGCGGCCGGCGATGAGCGAGGCACCCGCATTCGACTACATCGTCGTCGGTTCCGGCGCCGGCGGCGGCACCGTTGCGGCGCGGCTTGCCGAGGCCGGGCGGCGCGTGCTGCTGCTCGAAGCGGGCGGCGACCCGCGGCTCCTCTCCGGCACCAACGATGCCGAGCCCGGCGTCGATCGGCTGCCCGACGATTACGATGTGCCGTCGTTCCACGGCTTCGCTTCGGAAAACGATGCGATGCGCTGGGATTTTTTTGTGCGCCATTACGCCGACCAGGCGACACAGGAAAAAGACCCGAAATATGTCCGCGACTACCGCGGCGAGCGGGTTGACGGAGTTCTTTATCCGCGCGCCGGCACGCTCGGCGGCTGCACCGCGCACAACGCGATGATCCTCGTTTACCCGCACAATGCCGATTGGGACGCGATCGCGCAGCTGACCGGCGACCCGTCATGGAGCGCCGCGGCGATGCGCGGCTATTTCGAGCGGCTCGAAAATTGCCATCATCGCCCGCTCGAGCGGGTGCTCGCCAAGCTTGGCCCAAACCCGTCGCGCCACGGCTGGTCCGGCTGGCTGCATAGCGAAAAGGCGGTCCCAAAGGCGGCGATCGGCGATTTCGGGCTGGTGCAGGTGCTGCTCAACTCGGCCGCGACGGCTTATGACGATATCGGCCAGCCGGTTGTGCGGCTGCGCGACCTCGTCGAAAGCAAGGCCGACCCGAACGATTGGCGCCTCGTCGCCGAAAATGCGGTTGGCCTGCGCTATACGCCGCTGACGACGCGCGGGCATCGGCGCATGGGAACGCGCGAACGGGTGCGCGAGACTGCCGCGAGATACCCCGACCGGCTGCATGTGGAGCTGGATGCGCTCGCGACCCGCGTGCTGTTCGACGCGCAGGACCGCGCCATCGGCGTCGAATACCTCAAAGGCGAGCGCCTCTATCGCGCCCATGGCCAGCCCGGCACCGGGCCGGGCGTCGTGCGGCAAGCGCTGGCGGCGCGCGAGGTGATCCTCTGCGGCGGCGCCTTCAACACGCCGCAGCTCTTGATGCTGTCCGGGATCGGGCCGCGCGCGGTGCTGGAGCCGTTGGGCATCCCGGTGCGGATCGATCTTCCGGGCGTCGGCCGCAATTTGCAGGACCGCTATGAGATCGGGGTGGTCCACCGCATGAATTTTGCGCGTTGGGAAATCCTCGAAGGCGCCACCTTCAGCCGCGGCGACCCGCAATACCGCGCGTGGGCGCGGGGCGAGGACGGTGTCTATGCCAGCAACGGCGCCGTCCTTGCTGCCATCCTGAAATCGCTGCCGGAGCGCCCGCTGCCGGATTTGTTCTGCTTTGCGCTGTTGGGATTGTTCGGCGGCTATTTCCCCGGCTATTCGGCGCTCGAGCTGACTAAGCCGAATTATTTAACCTGGGCGATCCTGAAGGCGCATACGCAAAACCGCGCCGGCGAGGTGCGGCTGCGCTCGACCGATCCGCGCGACCAGCCGCTCGTTAATTTCCACTATTTCGAGGAAGGGAGCGACAAGGCGGGGGAGGATCTGCAATCCGTCGTCGCCGGCATCCGGTTTGTCCGCAAGCTGACCGCCCAGCTCGAACGCGAGGGGTTGATCGCCGAAGAGGAGCAGCCGGGAAAGGCGCTCGAAAGCGACGAGGAACTGCAGGATTTTGTGCGCACCCGCGCCTGGGGCCACCATGCGTCGTGCACCTGCGCGATCGGCCCGCGCGATGCGGGCGGTGTGCTCGACGGCGATTTTCGCGTCCATGGGGTGCCGGGGCTGCGCGTCGTCGATGCCTCGGTCTTTCCGCGCATTCCCGGGTTTTTTATCGTCAGCGCCGTCTACATGGTCGCGGAGAAGGCAGCCGACGCGATCCTCGCCGCATCCTGACGGCGATCGAGAAATTGCATTTGGCTGAACCGTTCTTTAAGATGCGGCCTTCGCTGCGGCAGCGAAACATTCGGGCGGCGCCGCTCCAAAAGTCGGGACAACCGACAATCCCGCCGACAGAGTGGTCCCGCAGCGGATATCGCCGAGGATGGACCGCCCCGCAACGGCACATTGCCGGCCCGACCGCCGGTACCACAGTGAGGAACGCAAGATGGCGCAAGTCGCGCTTCGCAACATCGTCAAGACCTTTGACAAGACCCCGGCGGTGCGGGGGATCGACATCGACATCGCCGATCGCGAGTTCATCGTGCTGGTCGGGCCATCGGGCTGCGGCAAGAGCACGACCTTGCGCATGATCGCCGGCCTCGAGGAAGCCACCTCGGGCGAGATCTATATCGGCGACCAGCTGGTCAACGACGTGCCGCCAAAGGACCGGGACATCGCCATGGTGTTCCAGAACTATGCGCTCTACCCGCATATGACGGTGTTCGAAAACATGTCTTTCGGGTTGCGCCTGAAAAGGTTCCCGAAGGCCGAGATCAACGAGCGGGTGCAGGCCGCCGCCCGCATTCTCGACATCACCGAGCTGCTCGAGCGCCGGCCAAAGCAGCTGTCGGGCGGCCAGCGCCAGCGTGTCGCCATGGGCCGCGCCATCGTCCGCAACCCGAAGGTATTTCTGTTCGACGAGCCGCTCTCCAACCTCGACGCCAAATTGCGCGTGCAGATGCGCACCGAGATCAAAAAGATCCATCAAAAGGTGACGACGACCACGGTTTACGTCACCCACGACCAGATCGAAGCGATGACCTTGGCCGATCGCGTCGTCATCATGAACGCCGGGCGCATCGACCAGATCGGCACGCCGCATGAGGTCTACCATGCGCCACAGACCCGGTTTGTCGCTGCCTTCATCGGCTCGCCGACGATGAATCTGCTGCCGTGCCGTGTCGTGCAAAACGGCAGCGGGCTGACCGTGCGCCTGTCCGACTGGCTCTCCTTCCCGGTGCCGGCGGCGCGCGAGGCGCGCTACCGCGGGCGCGTCGGCGACGAGGTGCTGTTCGGGCTGCGCCCGGAGCACATCACCGAGACGCGCAGCGGCGAGAATGCCCCTGGGTTCGTCCCGTTCACCGCCCGGCTCGATGTCGTCGAGCCGATGGGCATGGAGACGATGGTTTACTTTATCGTCGACGGGGTCGAGATTTGCGCCCGCGTCAACCCGGCTGCAGCGAGCAATGTCGGCGAGTCGATGCCGCTTCTCGCCGACCTCAACCAGATGCACCTGATCGACCCCCGCACCGACAAGGTGATCTGATCCGGCAAGGTGATCTGATCCGGCTGGCCCGCCGTGGACCTCGCCGAGCGGGTCGTCGTCGTAACCGGTGCGGCGCGCGGCATCGGGCAGGAATTGGCGTGCCGCCTGGCGCAGGCCGGCGCCCGCATCGTCGCCGCCGACATTGCGGATTGCGCCGCGACCGTCGATCTCGTCAACAGCGCGGGCGGGACGGCGATCGGCGCCGCGCTCGATGTGACAAGCGCCGAGGACGCTGCCGCGATGGCCGAGCTCGCGGTGGCAAAATTTGGCCGTATCGATGCGCTGGTCAACAATGCGGCCCTCTACGGCGCGCTGCGCGGTGGCCGGTTCGACGCGATCGCCGAGGCCGATTGGGATGCGGCGATGGCGGTCAACGTCAAAGGCATCTGGCATTGCTGCAAGGCGGTGGTTCCGGCAATGCGGCAGTCAATCGCCAACGGGGCGGGGTCCGGCAGCATCGTCAACATGGCCTCGCTCGCCGCCACTTACGGGATGCCGTTCGCGCTCCATTACACAACCTCGAAAGCCGCCGTGATCGGGCTCACTCGCGGCCTGGCGCGTGAGCTCGGCCGCGACCGGATCCGCGTCAACGCGCTGGCGCCGAGCGCGGTTTTGACCGACGGCACGCGCGAGTTTTTCGGCGACAAGCTCGACCGGGCATTGGCGACGATCAAGGCCGGGCAGTCGATCCAGCGCAGCCTCACCCCGTCCGATCTCGCGGGCACCGTGCTGTGGCTCGTTTCGGACGCGAGCGCGCTGGTTACCGGGCAAACCATCGCCGTCGATGGCGGGACGGTGATGCTGTGACCCGGCTCGCCGGCAAGGTGGCGCTGGTCAGCGGTGCCGCCGGCGGCATCGGGCGTGCGATTTCGATCGCCTTTGCCGAGGCCGGGGCCGCCATCGCCTGCTGCGACATCGACATGGCGGCGACGGAGGAGACGGCCCGCCTCGTGCGCGCGGCCGGCAGCCGGGCCTTGGCTCGGCATTGCAATGTCGGCAGCGAGGCCGAGACGCGCGCCGCCGCCGCCGCGGTCGAGAACGAATTCGGCCGGGTCGATATCCTGGTCAGCGGTGCCGCACCGCACGACAAAGGCGGCACGATACTCGAGACGAGCCCCGTGGAGTGGCACGAGGTCGTCGCGATCAACCTGACGGGGTCGTTCCTCTTGTGCCGGGCGGCGCTGCCGCTGATGATCGCCGGCGGCGGCGGGTCGATCATCCTGATCGCCTCGCAGCTCGGGCGCGTCGGCAGCGCCGGGCGAGCGGCCTATTGCGCGACCAAGGGTGCGTTGATCCAGCTCGCCAAGGTCATGGCGATCGACCATGCGGGGCAGAATATCCGCGTCAACACCCTGTCGCCGGGGGCGGTCGAGACCGCGCGGATCGTGCGCCGCTACGGCAGCTTCGAGGCCGCGCGCGCGGCGATCGGGCCAAAGCACCTGCTGGGCCGGCTCGGCCAGCCGTCGGAGATCGCGGCAGCGGCGGTGTTCCTCGCCAGCGATGCGGCGAGCTTTGTCACCGGCAGCGACCTCGTTGTCGACGGCGGCTACACCGCCATCTGATCAGGCCCTCGACGACGTCGAGAATTTGTCAGGCCTCGACAACGTCGAGGATTTGGCCCGTGGGAGCGAAGCAGGCGCCGATCAGCCGGCCGCCGCGCCCCGCGCCGCCGTCGAGCGACACACCGAATTTGCCCTCGACAAGACCGCGCTGCTGCCGGTCGATGCCTCGGACGACACGGTGGAACCCCTCGAACGGAGCGGCGAGGTCGAGAATGTCGTCCGAGCCCCACCAGAACGCGTCGCCTTGCGCCGCAAGGGGCCGCGACGGCGCGATCGCGGCATGGACGAGCAGCAGCCCGCGCTCTTCGGTGAACGCGGCGTGATGCAGCGCCGAAAACAGCATGACATGGCCGGGTGCGGCGTTCATCGCGCTGCGCAATGTTCCGGTCCAGCGGGTGATCGTGCGCGGCCCGTCGCGGGCGGCGGCGGTGGCCTGCCGCAAATTGCTGCCATAGGCCTGGATCGTGGTCTCGACCCCGGCCCGGACCATCCATTGCAGCACCTCGCGGGGATTGGGCGCGAATTGCAGCTGCAGCAGCTTTTGCCACATCTCCTCCTGCGCGCCGCGCAAGAAGACGACTTCGCAGGCAAATGCATGCCGGCGCCCCAGCACCCGGCAGCGAAAGTCGAGCAATTCGTCGATGGTGGCGAGCACCGCATCGCCATAGCCGATGTAATTGCCGAGATAGACGAGCCGGTCGCCGTCCTGAAACCGCTCGCCGATCAGATCGTGCAATCGTGCCAGACGGCGCGCCTCGGCATGTATCGCGCCGACCGCCCAGACCCGGCGGGCGCCGCGCAGCCTCGCAAATTTCCTGTCCGGTCGCGCCCGGTTCACCCCATCCCTACCCCAGGGCCACGCCTAGTCCACTCGGGCGGTCAAGCCGCCAACAGCTGCTCGACCCGCTGCGTCGCGGTGGTCTCGTCGATCCGCTCGACCGCGGCGAATTCACGCACGAGACGGTCGAGCGCCGACTGATAAATCTGCCTTTCGCTATAGGATTGCTCGGGCTGCCCGCTGTTGCGGTAGAGGTCGCGCACCACTTCGGCGATCGAGGCCGGATCACCCGAGGCGATCTTGGCCTGATATTCTTGCGCCCGCCGGCTCCACATCGTGCGCTTGGCGCGGGAGCGCCCGCGCAGCTTGGCGAGGGCGGCATCCATCTCCTTGCGGCTGGACAATCTGCGCAATCCCGAAACCTTGGCCTTGCCGAGCGGTACGCGCAGGGTCATCCGGTCCTTGTCGAAATGGACGACAAAGACGTTGAGCGTCAAACCGGCGATCTCCTGCGCCTCGATGCCGACGATCTTGCCGACGCCATGGGTCGGGTAGACCACCAGATCGCCCGTGGCGAATAAAGCTTTTTCCGACATCATGTCCGTCTCTCGCAATCGAACCGAGTGGTACTGCCGGGACGCTTCAACCGTTCGCTGCTGCTCAGCGTCGGCGACCGTCCACAACTCGACGAAGAGCGCGGAACCGGAGGGGAACGCGTCAATAGCACCCACATAACATTAGCATGAACAACCTTTCGAATGCCAGCAGGTCAGCCATGCCCGCTGCGCAATACCCGCTGCGGCAGATGGCGAGCGGCGGTCGCGCCCCGACCCTCAGCCGGTGGCGCCGCCCGGGCCGGGGTTGAAGAATTTGTCGTATTTGTCGGCGACGTCCTTCCATTCGTCGGCATCGGCCGGGGGCGGCTTTTTGCGCGTGATGTTGGGCCAGCTCGCGGCATATTCGCGGTTCAGCTCGACCCATTTCTCGGCTTCGGTTTCGCTGTCCGGGATAATCGCCTCGACCGGGCATTCCGGCTCGCACACCCCGCAATCGATGCATTCGTCGGGATGGATGACGAGCATGTTCTCGCCCTCGTAAAAGCAGTCCACCGGGCAGACTTCGACGCAATCCATGTATTTGCAACGGATGCAGGCTTCGGTGACGACGTAGGTCATGGCACTCGCTTCTTCTCCAGAACTTCGGCGTCGAGGCCCAGCCGGGCGAGGACACGCCGCCGGGCGAGGCCGCGGTCGCGGTCGGACACATAGATCAGCCCGCCGACGCGGCGCACGAGACTGTCCTCGTATTCGCTGAGGACGCCATCGGCATAGGCGACCTCCCACAGCATCTCGACAAGCTCGACACGCTGTTCGAACGACAGCTTCTCGTTGATGATCCGGGTCAAATGGAACAATTCGGCGGAGTCGCGGGCTTCGCGCTCGCCGGCGGCGAGGAGCGCGCGCGCATCCTCATGCGACAGATTGAACCGGTGCTCGATCAGGCGCGCGATAACCCTGCGCTCGTTCTCGTCGAACCGGTCGTCGCTGTGCGCCGCCTCGACCAGAAGCGCGGTGAGCGCCAGCCGCAAGGCGTCGTGCGGCGGTGTCCCGGCGGCGCCGGAAGCGCCGGTCAGCCATTCGAGAATGCTGTCGATCATCCCGCCGGTGCCTAACATGCGGGTCGCAGCCGGGGCAACCCTACGCGGTTTGGGGGTTTTTGCCGCTGTGCCGCGCCGCCGGAGGAAATGAACCCGCGCGCCGGCCGTTGTCCGGTGCCACGGATATCGGAAATCGAGGCCTCGATGAAGCGCGGCAAAATCCTGGTGCTGCATTTTGCCGGCCAGATGCCGCTCGCCGGTATCGCCTGGCAGGCGATGCATTACCTGTTGGGCCTCGAGCAGCTCGGCTGGGAAGCCTGGTATGTCGAGGATGGCGGCGCCAACCCCTATGACCCGCGCATCAGCAGCGTGGCGATGGAGTGCGGCTACAATGTCGCCTATCTGCGGCGGGCGATGGAGGAATACGGGTTTGGCGAGCGCTGGGCCTATTGGGATGCGATCCGGGACGTTTATCACGGGCTCTCGCGCGAGCGGGTGCACGCGCTTTATGGCGAGGCGGATGCGCTGATCAATCTGTGCGGCGCGACGCGGCTGCGCGACGAGCACTTCGCCTGCCCGACGCGCATCATCGTCGACACCGACCCCGTCTATGAGCAGATCAAATACGCCAAGGCCGATCCCGAGGCGCGCGCCTATCTCGACGCGCACACGCATTTTTTCAGCTATGGCGAGAATCTCGGCACACGCGAATGCCCGATACCGCTATGCGGCGTTCCTTGGCGCCCGACCCGGCCGCCGGTCGATCCGCGTCTATGGCCCGAGCCCGGTGATACGCCGCGCTGCTTCACCACGATCGGAACCTGGGAAAACAAGGGCAAGGACATCGAATTCGACGGCTCGCGTTACGTCTGGTCAAAGCACGTAAATTTCTTGCGGTTTTTGGATCTCCCCCGGCGCCGGCCCGGCACCTGCTTTGAGATCGCGATGACGCCGCCCGACGAAGCGGTGCGCCGCACGGTCGCGGCAGCCGGGTGGCGGATCGCCGATCCGCAGCCGGTCTCGGCGGACATGGCCAGCTATGCCGAGTTTATCGGTGGCTCGCGCGGCGAGCTGACCGTCGCGAAAGACATCTATGTCCGGCCGAACAGCGGCTGGTTCAGCGATCGCAGCGTGTGCTATCTCGCCGCCGGACGGCCGGTCGTGACGATGCGAACCGGGTTCGCCGGGCATTACCCGGTTGGGCGCGGCCTGTTCGATTATGAAACCCATGACGAGGCGCTCGCGGCCATCGACGCGATCGCCATCGACTATCGCGGCCACAGCCGGGCTGCCCGCGAGCTCGCCCGCGAATATTTCGCCGGCGACCGCGTCATCGGCGCGCTGCTCGCGGCGGCGGGATTGTGAGCCGGCGCGGTGCTGTCAGAAATGTCGTTCCGGGATGCCCGAAGAGCCTGCCCCCCTGTTCCAGCCAGGGGCAGGCTCTGGCCAGGGGCAGGCTCTGGCTTGGACAGGGGGCAGGCCCGGAACCTATGAACACCGCCATCCGCCGATATTATCGCAGGCCGGCGTGCATGGGTTCCGGGCTCGTTGGGCGGAGCCTGTCCTCGGGCGGCGGCCCGACCCGAGGGCCCACGCCCCGGAATGACAAATTTTTTCAGCCCCAGCCCATTCAATTTCAGTCGCCGGCCTCGGCCTCGTCGGCGAGCAACGGGATCCACGCCGCTTGGCGCCCCACAAGCGGGACCGGCACCGCCGCTTCCTCATAAAGCAGGCGCGCTTCCGCCGCCGGGCCGCGCCGCGTGCCGAGCGCCAGCACCTTGAGCCGACGGCCGACCCTGCCGCGCGCAAGCACGATGGTGTCGCCCGCGGCCAGCTCGTGCCGCGCCCGCGTCACTGCGGCGCCATTGACGATGATGTCGCCCGAAACGCACAGGCGCGCAGCTTGCGAGCGGCTCTTGACCACGCGCGCGAACCATAGCCATTGATCGAGCCGCCGGCTCGCCCGCTCGGGCAAGGGCGCGGCGCCCTTCAAGCGAGCCTCAGCTCCCGCAATTTGGCAAACGGGCTGCCGTCGTGCGCAAGCGGGGGTGCGTGGCTGCGCGCAGGAGCCCTGCGGCGGCGCCGCGCGGGTGCGACAAATACCTCGGTTGCCGCTTCGATGCGGCGGCGGTAGCCGAGCTCTTCGAGCAACAGCGCCAATCTCGCTCGCTCGATGCCGGCGGCGCCAGCCAGCACGGCATCGGCCGCGAACGGGCCGCTTCGCGCCCGCTTGCGCGCGGCGGCGGCGAGGCGTTCGAGACGATCGACACGCAGCGCCATGCCGCCCAGCACCCGAAAGCCGGTCGCCATCCAGAATGAGGGCGGCAGCGCCGGGTCGATGTCGATCGGCCTGGCGAGCCGGCGCGCCGGCGGCAGCGGCGGCACCGCAGCACCGTGCCGCACCGCCCAGAGCAGCGCACGCAGCTGCACCGATTCGGGGCGCAGCAGCGGCTCGAAAAACACTGTCTCGGTGCCAAAACGAACGCCGACCCGGCCGAGCGCCGCACGATCCGCCGGAGCAAGGCCGGTGACGGCTCCGGCTACCTCGGCCGCGTCCACCGCGCCGAGCGCCTCGGCGAGCTGAAACACCAGCCCCCGGCCGGCGCCGCCGAGCAGCAAGGCGGAAGCGGTGAAGAGCGGGCCGAGGCGCCGCTCGATCTCGGCGGCGACAAATGCCTGCAAGCGCTGGCGCACCTGCTCGCGCGCTTCACCGGTAGCGAAATCGCCGGTGAACGGCTCGGCCCGCGGCGCTTGCAGGCGCTCCCCGGCAACCAGCCGCCCGACGCCGCCACCGCGCCACAGCAAAGAGCCTGCCGCGTCGAGCGTAAAGGCGTCGTCGGCATCGGCGGCGAGACGGCGCGCGCGGGCCGCCACCTCGTCGCGCAGCACGCGGGCTGCGGCGGCGACGAGCGTGCGCGCCTCGTCGCTGTCGGTCGCATCGGGAGCAAAACGCAAGCCGTCGAGACGGCCGACATAATTCCCCTCGACAATGACCTCGCCCGCCGCCGAAACCGCGGCGAGCAGCTCGCCCTCGGCAGCCAGGCGCCGGACCAGAAACGCCGAGCGCCGATCGACAAAACGCTGAGTGATGCGTTCGTGCAAGGCGTCGGAGAGGCGATCTTCGATGCCGCGCGCGCGCTCCTGCCAGCCCGCCGCCCCTTCGACCCAATCGCTGCGGTGGGTGATGTAGGTCCAGGTGCGGATGTGGGCAATCCGCGCCATCAAGGTGTCGATGTCGCCCTCGGTGCGGTCGAGGCTCGCCATCTGCCGGGCGATCCAGGTTGTCGGCAAACGCTCGTCGGGGCCGGCCAGATGGGTAAAGCAATGGAGCAGGAGCCGGGTGTGGCTTTCGCTCATGACCTTGCGGAAATCGGGGATTTGGCAGACCTCCCACAACAGCCGCACCGCGCCGGGATGGGTGGCGAGCCGCGCCGCTTCGCGGTTGCGCGCCAGCGCCTGCAAGGCGCGGTGGTCGTCGGCCTCGCGCGCCTGCACCAGGCCCGGTGTCGCCGGCCGCTCGTCGAGGCTCTTCAGCAAGGCATCGACCGAATCGAAGCGCAGCCGCGTGCTGCGCCAATAGAGCCGGGTCAGCGGGTCGAAGCGGTGCGCCTCGACCGCCTCGACGATCGCCGGATCGAGCGGCCGCTGGTCGGCGGTTGTGCCAAAGGTGCCGTCGCTCATGTGACGCCCGGCGCGCCCGGCGATCTGGGCGATTTCGGCGGCGCTGAGACGGCGCGGGCCATAGCCGTCAAACTTGACGATGCCGGCAAAGGCGACATGGTCGAGATCCATGTTGAGCCCCATGCCGATCGCGTCGGTGGCGACCAGGTAATCGACCTCGCCGGCCTGGAACATGCCGACCTGCGCGTTGCGCGCCCGCGGGCTCAGCGCTCCCAGCACGATCGCGGTGCCGCCGCGCTGGCGGCGGATCAGCTCGGCGAGCGAAAAAACGTCGGCCACGGTAAAGGCGACGACGGCGCTGCGCGGCGGCAGCCGGGTCACCTTTTTGTGCCCGGTGTAGGTCAAGGTCGAAAAGCGCGGCCGCCCGATATGCTCGATCTCCGGGACGAGGCGGCGCATCAACGGCTTGATCGTGTCGGCGCCGAGAAACATCGTCTCGGCGAGACCGCGCGCATGCAAGAGGCGCGCGGTGAAGACGTGGCCGCGCTCGGGGTCGGCGCAAAGCTGGATCTCGTCGACCGCGAGAAAATCGACCGGCCGGTCGAGCGGCATCGATTCCGCGGTGCAGACGAAATAGGACGGGTTCGGCGGAACGATCTTTTCTTCGCCGGTGATCAGCGCGACCGCTCGCGCGCCTTTGAGCTTGACCACCCGGTCGTAGTTTTCGCGGGCGAGGAGCCGCAGCGGAAACCCGATCATGCCACTCTTGTGACCGAGCATGCGCTCGATCGCGAGATGGGTCTTGCCGGTATTGGTCGGCCCGAGAACCGCGACGAGCCGCGGCCCGGGGCTGAACATGCCCATGCGCAACAGGTATCGGGGCGCGGCCGGAACAACGCAAGGATAAAACAACCGCGATAGGGCGGCTGCGGCGACGCGTCCCGACCCGATTGGCCGAGCTGTGGGGTTGCGGCTGGCGGCGCTGCGCCACATATCCTCGGCGCGTTCCGGCCACCACGCGACGGCAGAAAATGACCCAAGAAACAAGGAGCTTCCAGGCCGAAGTCAGCCGCCTTCTCGAAATCGTCGCGCACTCGCTCTACAGCCAAAAGGAAATCTTTCTGCGCGAGCTGATCTCGAACGCTTCGGACGCCTGCGACCGGCTGCGCTACGCGGTATTGACCGAGCCGGCGCTGGCCGAGAGCGATACCGCCTACCGCGTCGTTTTGACCCCGGACAAACAGGCGCGGACCTTGACCGTCGCCGACAACGGCATCGGCATGGGCCGCGACGAGCTGATCGAGAACCTCGGCACGATCGCGCGTTCGGGCACCGCCGCCTTTGTCGATCAATTGTCGGGCGACGCGCGCAAGGACATGAGCCTGATCGGCCAGTTCGGTGTCGGCTTTTATTCGGCGTTCATGGTCGCCGACAAGGTCGAGGTCGTGGCGCGCAAAGCGGGCGAGCAAGAAGGCTGGCGCTGGGTTTCGGACGGCAAGGGGGAATTTACGATCGAGCCGTTGCCGGATGCAGCGCGCGGGGCCGCGGTCGTGGTCCACCTGCGCGACGGCGAGGACGAATATCTCGACCCGGCAAGGCTGCGCCAGATCGTGCGCACCTATTCCGACCACATAGCACTGCCGATCTTGCTGAAGGACGGCGACAAGGAAGACACGATCAACACTGCCTCGGCGTTGTGGACCCGGCCGCGCGCCGACATCACCAAGGAGCAATACACCGAGTTCTACCACCATGTCGGCCACAGCTTCGACGACCCGTGGCTGACGCTGCACAACAAGGCCGAAGGGTTGCTCGAATATACGAGCCTTCTTTTTGTGCCTTCGACCAGGCCCTTCGATCTCTTCGATCCGGAACGCAAAAGCCGGGTCAAGCTCTATGTCCGGCGGGTGTTTATCAGCGACGAAGGCGCCGAGCTTCTGCCCGCCTATCTGCGGTTTTTGCGCGGTATCGTCGACAGCGAGGACCTGCCGCTCAATATCAGCCGCGAAATGCTGCAGTCGAACCCGACAGTCGCCAAGATCCGCCAGCAGCTGACCCGCAGGGTGTTGACCGAGCTCGGCAAGAAATCGAGCGAGGAGCCCGAGGAATATGCCAAATTCTGGGACGATTTCGGCGCTGTCCTAAAAGAAGGGCTCTACGAGGACCGCGAGCAGCGCGAGGTGCTGTTGGAGCTGGCCCGGTTCCGGTCGTCGGCGCGCGACGGCCTGGTCTCGCTCGACCAATATATCGAGGCGATGCGGCCCGGCCAGGACGCGGTCTATACGATCACCGGCGACAGCCTCGACGCGGTCAAGCGCAGTCCGCAGCTCGAAGGCTTTCGCGCGCGCGGCGTCGAGGTGCTGCTGCTGACCGACCCGATCGACGAATTCTGGATGCCGGCGATCGGCAGCTACAAGGACAAGAAATTCCGCTCGGCGACCCGTGGCGGCGCCGACCTCGACAAGATCGAAGCCCCCGAGGCCAAAGCCGAGGCGGCCACGCCAGAGCCGCAGCCCCAGCTTTCGGGCCTGATCGCAATCTTCAAATTGGCGCTCGCCGACGCGGTCAAGGATGTGCGCAGCTCGGAGCGCCTGACCGAAAGCGCGGTATGCCTCGTCGCCGACGACGGCGACCTCGACATGCATTTGGAGCGGTTGCTGAAGCAGCACCGCCAGCTCGATGCCGCCTCGAAGCGCATCCTCGAAATCAACCCGCGGCATAAATTGATCGCGCGGCTCGCCGATACCGTCGGAGAAACCGGCGCCTCGGACCAGCTCTCGGAGTTCGCCTGGCTGTTGCTGGACCAGGCCCGCATTCTCGAAGGCGAGCTCTTGCCCGACCCGCCGGCCTTCGCCCGCCGGCTCGCTACATTGCTCGAGCGCGGCCTGGCGCAATCGGCGTAGCGGCAAGTGCTGCCGAGCGCCGAGCCCGGAAGATTCGAGTCGGCTGCTCGGCTCCGCTATTCCTCGAAAGGCGGGGTCACGCCCTCGGGCACGGCGACCTGGAAGACGTTTAGCGTGTTTCCGGTCAACGTGTAGATCGGGAAAGGGAAAAGCCGATGCGGCCAACAGCATATCTTCTGTCGCGCCGATTTGCGGCGGTCGGCGCGGCACTCGTTGTCGCTGTCGTGAGCGGTTGCGCGACACCGCCGCCGGTCGGCGCGGTCGCCCTGCCGCCGATCCCGCCCGGCGCTGCCCGGGTATGGTTCTATCGGATCTACGATCCGAGCGAGAGCCTCGGCACCCCGCTTATTTATATGAACGGCGCGGCGATCGGCGTCTCGCAGCAGGGCGACGCTTTTTATCGCGACGTGCCGGCCGGGCGCTATCATGTAGCGGTCGACAGCGTCGGCGTCGATCTCTACCAGTTTCAGGATATCGCGCTGGTGCCGGGCCAGCAGGAATACATCGAAATCCAGTCGCTCAGAAGCTGGGTCTCCGGCCGTCCCGGATTTGGCCGCGATACGTTTTACGTCGCCGTCATTCCGCCCGAGCGGGCGGCTCTCCAGGTCGCGCGCAGCAGGTTCTACAGCGGCGGCTGAGCGCAGATTACAGCGAATTAATCCGCGCGACAGCACGCTGTCACCTCGACGGGCCAATTCTTCGGCGAACCGCTCGACAAGAGGATGACATGACCAATTCTTCGATGCACAGGACGCTTCGCTCGCGGTTGACGAAAGGCCGTATCGCGGTGATCGGCGGGGGCATGGCGGGCGCGCTCGCGCTGTCGCCGCTGGTTTGGGCCCAGTCCCAGCCGCAAGCCGCATCGCCGGCGGGGCAGATGATGACGTCGCCGGTGGCGCTGATCCAGCAGCAGAGCTTTGCCCCGCTCGTCAAGAAGGTGTTGCCGGCAGTGGTCAATATTTCGGTGACGCAAAAGGCCGACGCACAAGAAATGGCCGAAGAGCCCGATGCGCCACAGTTCAAAGGATTCCAGAATTCGCCGTTCGACGAGCTGCTGCGCCGCTTCTTCCAGCAGCAGAACCCGGGCGGCGGCGAGCATCATCAGTTTCCGCAGACGCCCGGCGGCGAGGCGCATCGCATCGCGCTCGGCTCCGGCTTTATCGTCGATCCCTCGGGCTATGTCGTGACCAACAATCACGTCGTCGGCGACGCCGGCAAGGTCGAGGTGATCCTGCAAGACAAGACCAAATATACTGCCAAGATCGTCGGCCGCGACCCAAAGACCGACCTCGCGGTGCTGAAGATCAAGGCCGACAAGCCCTTGCCCTATGTCAGCTTTGGCGACAGCGGCGCCGCCCAGGTCGGCGACTGGGTCATGGCGGTCGGCAATCCCTTTGGGCTCGGCGGGACGGTCACGACCGGGATCATTTCCGCGCGGGGACGGGACATCAACGAAGGGCCCTATGACGACTTCTTGCAGATCGACGCGCCGATCAATCGCGGCAATTCCGGCGGCCCGACCTTCAACCTCGAAGGCCAGGTGGTCGGCATCAACACCGCGATCTATTCCCCCAACGGCGGCAGTGTCGGCATCGGCTTTGCCGTCCCTTCGAATGTCGCCAAGAACATCGTTGCCCAGCTCGAAGCGCACGGCAAGATCACGCGCGGCTGGCTCGGTGTGCAGATCCAGGAGGTGACGCCGGCGATCGCCGCAAGCCTCGGGCTGAAAAGCGACCACGGCGCGTTGGTCGCCGTCGTCACGCCGAACAGCCCCGGCGCCAAGGCCGGGTTGAAGCAGGGCGACGTGATCCTGTCGTTCGACGGCGGCGACGTGAACGCGCTGCATGACCTGCCACGCCTCGTCGCGGCTGCCGCACCGCACAGTAAGGCCGCGATGACGGTTTGGCGCAATGGTGAGAAGGTGCCGCTGGAAGCGATGGTGGGTGAGCTCTCGAACAACGAGAAGGTGGCCGCCGCCGGCAGCGAGCAGGAAGAGGACCAGCCGGCTGCGGCGGAAGCGATGGGCATGCACTTTGCCCCGCTGACCGACCAGATGCGCCGCGAGCTGCACGTCGCCAAAGACGTGCACGGTGTCGTCGTCAGCCGCGTCGACCGGCCGAGCGCGGCCGACGATATCGGGCTGAGCCAGGGCGATGTCGTGGTTGCGATCAACCAGCAGCCGGTCACCACCCCGCAACAGGCGGCGGACACATTAAAGGAAGCTGCGCGCTCGCCAAAAAAGAGTGCTCTCTTGCTGCTGAACCGTCATGGCGTCACCGAGTATGTCGGCGTCAGCCTGGGCGGCAATCAAGCGAGGACCGCGTCGCGGCTTCGTTTATCACCGGCCGGGCGCCCCCGGCATCGCCTTGCCGGGGGCGGCGGCCGTTCTTGTATCGCCGGCCTGGCAAGGCTGAACGAAGCTAGCTCAGGTCGAGGACCGCGTCGCGGCTTTCGTTTATCACCGGCCTGGCGCCCCCGGCATCGCCTTGCCGGGGGCGGCGGCTTTTGTTTTGTCGCCGGCTCAGCGCTGCCGCGTGATCGGGGGCTGACCGCCCCGGTCGCGCGAGGACAAAGGAACGCGCGCCTCGAGGCGCTCCAGCTCGATCCGAGTGCGCGCGCCGGCTCGCAGCAGCCGGTCGGTCGCCTCGCGCAGCTCGGTCCGGCTTTCCACAGTGTCGTGGTCGAGGGCCGCATCGAAGGCCGCGAGAAACGCCGCAATATCGCCGTCGACCCGCTCGCGCAAGGGGCGGCCGATAAACAAGGCGCCCTCCCCACCGCGTTCCGTCTCGACCGAGCCGTGGGCCGGCGGCCCGTTGGCCGAGCGCGGATATTGGGTCGGGATCGGCGGCGGCGAAGAATAGCCTTGCTGGCCGCGCGGTGGCGGTGCGCCGCCGCCGCGCCGGTCGAACCGTTCGTCGCCATCTGCGAAGCCGGCGTTTTGCGCCGGCCTCGGCGGCGGCTCGGGCTCGTGGGCGCCCTCGCCGCCATGTGGCAGCGACAGATGCAGCCTGCCGCGCGGCTCGCTGCTCGACGGCGGCGGGGCTGCCGCACCGAACGGGCGCGCGGCGCTGCCGTTGCTCGGCGCCGGCTCGCGTTGGTGGCGGCCTTGCCGCTCCGCCGTCCCGTTTCCGCCGGAGCGGGGGGATCCCGCAAGAATGCGGGCAGCTGCGGCGACGGTGGGCGGAAAGGTGGGGTTTCCCCGGCCGGCGGGACGCGAGCGGGCGGCGAATTTACCGCTGTGTCGTCGCGCAATGCCACGGAGCTCGGTGGCGCCGGCGGCGAATTGCTGGTGCTGAAACCAGCCCCCGCCTCGCCCTGCGGCGGGTTGGCCTGCGGCGGGTTGGCCTGCGGCGGGTTGGCCTGCGGCGGCTTGGCTTGCAGCGGCTTGGCTTGCAGCGGCCAGGCCGGCGGCGGCTCGGCGGGACGGCTCTTTACCAGATGGGTTTCCGATGCCGGCACCGGGCTCGGCGGCGCAGCCTCGGTCGGGGTGCTGCGCGCACGGCTCCGACTGACGATGTAGCTGATCGCCGGGGGCGAGCAATCATAGGTGCGGGCGATGCTCGCCAAAGTCTCGCCCGCCTCGTAGCGTTCGATAATGGAAGGCCAATCTTGTTGCGGTATTTTTCCTCTTTTACTTGATTTTTCCATTGAAACGACCTTCAGCTCCAAGACATTGTTGTGGTTTCCCGGCTCTCGGCTCGCGATATTCGGCTGCGACAACCGGGCGACGCCGCCAAAAAAAACCAGGGTAGAAAATCATCGGTCAGGGCCGAAGCTTCGGCTGTGCGGCTTTTCGCGGCCGATCGTGGCCGCCGCAGCCCGAGCCCTTTTCGACTACCTCATAATACCGGCTTATAAGTGAACGGTGAAGAGGTCAATATGCTCCCGCGCGCAGACCCCGCAAAACATCACACCCGGACGATTTTGCCGGGGTTCATAATGTTGTCCGGGTCGAGCGCCTGTTTGATCTGACGCATGACCGCAACCGCCGGCCCGTGCTCGGCGACGAGAAAATCCATTTTGCCGTAGCCGACCCCGTGCTCGCCGGTGCTGGTGCCGTCCATCGCCAGCGCGCGGGCGACCATGCGCTCGTTGAGCCGGGCGGCTTCGGCGATTTCTTCGGGCCGATTCGGGTCGATCATAAAAACGAGGTGAAAATTACCGTCGCCGACATGCCCGACCAATGCCGACGGCACGCTCGACTGCGCGAGGTCGCGTTTGGTTTCGGCGATGCATTCGGCAAGGCGCGAGATCGGCACGCAGACATCGGTGGCCCAGCCCTTTGATCCGGGACGCTGCGCCAAAGCCGCGTAATAAGCGTCGTGCCGCGCCTGCCACAGCTTGGACCGGGCCTCCGGCGTCGTCGCCCAGCGAAAGTCGCCGCCGCCACGCTCGCCGGCGAGCGCCTTGACCGTCTCTGATTGCTCTTCGACCCCGGCGGGCGAGCCGTGAAACTCGAAAAACAAGGTCGGCGCCACTTTGTGGTCGAGCTTTGAATACTGGTTGATCGCCGCCATCTGTGCTTCGTCGAGCAATTCGATGCGCGCCACCGGGACGCCCGATTGGATCGTCGCGATCACCGTGTCGACCGCATCGCCGATCGAGGGAAAGGCGCAGACCGCGGCGGAAATCGCTTCCGGTATGCCGTACAGGCGCAGGGTCAGCTCGGTGATGATGCCGAGGGTGCCTTCCGAGCCGATAAAGAGCCGGGTCAAATCATAGCCGGCGGCCGATTTGCGGGCGCGCCGCGCGGTGCGGATGAGGCGGCCGTCGGCGAGCACGACGCTGAGCGACAGCACATTCTCGCGCATCGTGCCATAGCGCACCGCGTTGGTGCCCGAGGCGCGCGTCGCCGCCATGCCGCCGAGCGAGGCGTCGGCACCGGGGTCGATCGGGAAGAAGAGGCCGGTGTCGCGCAAATATTCGTTGAGCTGCTTGCGGGTGACGCCGGCTTCGACCGTCACGTCGAGATCTTCGGCATTGACCCGCAATACCCGGTTCATCTGCGAAAGATCGACGCAAATACCACCCTTTAGCGCGGCGACATGGCCTTCGAGCGAGGTGCCGGTGCCGAAGGCGATGACCGGCGTCTTGTGCTCGGCGCAAAGCTTGACGATCGCCACGATTTCTTCGGTGCTTTGGGCAAAGGCGACGGCATCGGGCGCATGCGGCTGGTGGTAGGATTCGTCCTTGCCGTGCTGCGCGCAAATCGCTGCCGATGTCGAGAGCCGCGGCCCGAGCAGGTCATGCAGCGCAGCGAGCAGCGCTTGGTCAGGAGGTTCGCGGTGGAGGGCCTGTGCCGCCATGGCAAGCAACCGTTCTCGATGCCGAAAAATAGAGGCGCGAGCATTACTCTCCGGCGGCCCCTCCCGCAATCCCGGCGTCGCGCGTCGGCGCCGAGCGCCGACGCATGTGTCATCGGCGCCCCTTGCGCTGATTTCAAGGCAACTCGTCTCTCAGGCGCTTTTGGAGACAAATGCGACCGAGATCACCGGGACGGCCATTACGATCCCCGCCGCGTTCAACCAGATGCAATCAGAGGCGACATTGAGAGCCGCTGCTGCTGCCGGATTGGACCGCGTCGTGCTTCTTCAGGAGCCGATTGCTGCGGCAATGGCCCAGGCTAAAAACAACTCTGGCCAGCTTTTGGTCTACGATCTCGGCGGCGGAACCTTCGATCTCGCACCTATCCAGAACCTTGCTGGTAGCACCAATATTATCGGCCACGAGGGAATCAACATGTTGGGTGGTCAGGATTTCGACCGCATTCTGATCGGGGAGGTCATCAGACCGTGGCTGACGCAAACTTTTCCTCCCTATCCGGTTAAGGCAGGGCAGGTGGATTAGTTCTTTATATGTTCGAGATAAGCGGGCATCCTGGACCGGTCGTAGAGGTGGCGCCGGGGGTTGCGATGTCCGGGTTTTTCGCGTTCATGGATGGCTATCGGGACGAGGCGGCGTGCCTGGCGGCGCTGGCGCAGTGGCGCTGGCCGGCGCGCTTTAAAATACAATCAAAAGGTGGTAAAAATGCCGCATCCACCCTCAAAGATGTATGCATAGGTGAGCCCCATCAAGGGGGAGAGGGAGGAATCTGCGCGATTTCCAGAAGCGGATCGAGATGTGTGCATACCCAAGCGCTTTTGCGGATGGCGAAACACATGCTGGCTGTCCTGACGCGGCCGAGCACCCGGCCGCGGCGCTCGCTCGAAGCCCAGGGGGAGGGGTATCATCCACAATACCATCCATTCATGCGCCGAGGAGGGACGGTCGTGACCAAGTTGAACCGGCTCGTTGTGGTCCGCCTTTTGGCCTTTGGCATGCTGCTGCTGGTCCTGCCAGCGACCTCTTGGGCGCAGCGGCGGCCGCCGATCGCCGAGCAGATGGCTAAAGTCTACGGTCTTGATTCGTTTGGGAAAATCGAGGGCGTCCGGTACACCTTCAATGCGGAATTGCCGGGCATCGAGCTTTCGCGCAGCTGGGAATGGAGCCCGAAGACCGACACGGTCTCGTTTACGGGGAAGGACAAGGCAGGGAAACCGCTGCAGGTCACCTATCAGCGCTCGCAGCTCGGCAGCCAAAGCGACGTCGTCAAGAAAGAAATCGATCCGCAATTCATCAACGATCAGTATTGGCTGCTGTTGCCGTTGCACGTCGCCTGGGACGGCAGCGCCACGGTTACCGATGACGGCATGCAAAAACTGCCGTTGGGGGATGGTTCCGCCCAACGGGTCGTGATGAAATACCCCTCGCAAGGCGGCTACGCCCCCGGCGACACCTGGGAACTCTATGTCGGCGCCGACAAGCGGGTCGAGGAGATCGTCTACCGCCGGGGCGGAACGGGCAAGCCCGGCGTCGTGATCGCGAGCTGGGCGGACCAAAAGAAGGCAGGCCCGCTCCTTGTCGCAACGGACCACCGCGGGACCGCGGACGGAAAGCCGCTGCGGGTCTTCTTGTCGGATGTGTCGGTCAAAGTGACGGGATCGGACAACTGGATCAACGCGCAGTAAACGCAGGACGGCTCGTTCGAACGCGCGCGAGAGCGGGGCCGGCCGGATTGGGCTCGCGGGCGAGCTTTCTCTAAACAGGCTGCTGATAAATATTCGCCCGTCACGTCCCATCCTTCGAGACGGCCGCCGGCGGCGGCCTCCTCAGGATAAGGGATTAGGAATCTCAACAGCTTGCCTTACCCTGATGCTGCGCGAGATTGCGGCGGAGGGTGGTGAGGAGGTGGGTCAGCCGCAGCCGCCGGGCCAGCTTCACGCGCCGGCATAATCCGGGCTAAGCTGAACCCACGGTTACACGGGAGGGATCGAAGATGACGGTACGGGTGGCGATCAACGGGTTCGGCCGCATCGGCCGCCTGGTCATGCGCGCAGCACTTGAGCATCCGGAGCAGCAGGTCGAGGTCGTCGGGGTCAACGATCTGGGGCCGGTCGCGACCAATGCGCATCTGCTGAAGTACGACAGCGTGCACGGCCGCTTTCCGGGCGAGGTCACCGCCGGCGAGGACTGGCTCGACGCCGGCCGGGGCAAGGTCCGCGTCAGCGCCGAGCGCGACCCGGCAAAATTGCCGTGGAAGGAATTGGGCGTCGATGTGGCGCTCGAATGCACCGGTATTTTTACCAGGCGCGAAGCCGCGGCCAAACACCTCGAAGCCGGTGCGAAGCGGGTCATCGTCTCGGCCCCGGCCGATGGCGCCGATTTGACCGTCGTCATGGGCGTCAACCACGACGAATTGACGACCGCGCACCAGGTCATCTCAAACGGGTCGTGCACGACCAATTGCCTCGCCCCCGTAGCCTATGTGCTGCACCAGGGGATCGGCATCGAGCGCGGCTTTATGACGACGATCCACGCCTATACCGGCGACCAGAGCCTGCAGGACACCTTGCATTCCGATCTGCGCCGGGCGCGCGCGGCGGCATTGTCGATGATCCCGACCTCGACCGGGGCGGCGCGGGCGATCGGCCTCGTCATGCCGGCGCTCAAGGGCAAGCTCGACGGCACCGCGATCCGGGTCCCGACCGCCAATGTGTCATTGATCGATTTGACCTTTGACGCGGCGCGCGAAACGACGGCCGACGAGGTGAATGGGCTGATGGAGGACGCCGCGCAATCGAACCGGCTCAAAGGCATCCTCGGCATCAACAAGGCGCCGACCGTGTCCATCGATTTCAATCACGACCCGCACAGCTCTACCTTCGACGTGACCCAGACGCAGGTGCTGGACAAACGCTTTGTCCGCGTCCTCTCGTGGTACGACAACGAATGGGGCTTTTCCAACCGCATGGTCGAAGTCGCCGCCTATTTCGGCGGGCTCGCCTAGCGTCTTCGAGCAGCCGCCGCGAGTGGAAGCAGAGAGCGACAACGCGCGCGTTCTCTCCTATTCTGCGCCCGGCGGGCCCGTAGTTCAGCTGGTTAGAACGCGCCGCTCATAACGGCGTTGTCGCAGGTTCGAGTCCTGCCGGGCCTACCGACCCTCGGTGTCCTTGCCCGACCCGCTGCGCGCTTTCTTACTCGTCCTCTAATGCCAGAAGGGCGGCGTTGCCGCCGGCGGCGGTGGTGTCGGTGGAAAGCGTGCGCTCGGTCGCAAAGCGGTGCAGATAGCGCGGGCCGCCGGCCTTGGGGCCGGTGCCGGAGAGGCGCTCGCCGCCAAAAGGCTGCACGCCGACGACGGCGCCGATCATGCTGCGGTTGACGTAGCTGTTGCCGATGCGCAGCCGCGCGAGGATCTGGCGGCGGGTCTCGTCGATGCGGCTGTGGATGCCGAGGGTCAGCCCGTAGCCGGTCGCGTCGATCTCGTCGAGCACCCGGTGGAGCCGGTCGGCGGGCCAGCGCACGACATGCAGGATCGGCCCGAACACCTCGCGGTCGAGGCACCCCGCGCTATCGATCTCAAAGGCGCGCGGCGCGAAAAAAGTGCCGTGCTCGGTGCCGGCGGGTAGCTCGCATCGGTAGAGGAGGCGGCCTTCGCGATTCATGCGGGCGGCATGGGCTTCGAGTGCTGCCCGCGCCGGCTCGTCGATCAGGGGGCCGATATCGGTGGTGAGCAGCGCCGGGTCGCCGATCGCCAATTCGGCCATCGCACCCGTCAGCATCGCCAGCACGCGGTCGGCGATATCGGCCTGCACATAGAGAAGACGCAGGGACGAGCAGCGCTGGCCGGCGCTTTCGAAGGCGGAGATCAGGACATCGGCGACGACCTGCTCGGGCAAGGCCGAAGAATCGACGATCATCGCGTTCTGTCCGCCGGTCTCGGCGATCAGCGGCACGATCGGGCCGGGGCGCCGGGCAAGCGACAAGGCGATCGCGCGGGCGGTTTCGGTCGAGCCGGTAAAGGCGACCCCGGCGATCCGCGGATCGGCGATCAGCGGCGCCCCGACGCTCTCGCCGGTGCCGGGCAAAAGGTGCAGCGTGTCGCCCGGGATGCCGGCCTCGTGCATGAGCCGCACCGCGGCGGCGGCGGTGAGCGGGGTCTGCTCGGCGGGCTTGGCAATGACCGCATTGCCGGCGGCGAGCGCGGCGGCGATTTGCCCGGTGAAGATCGCCAATGGGAAATTCCACGGCGAAATGCAGGCGAAAACGCCGCGCCCGTGCAATGCGATCGCGTTCTTTTCGCCGGTCGGGCCGGGGAGCGGCTCGGGCTGGGCGAAATCGGCGCGCGCGCGATCGGCGTAATAGCGCAGGTAATCGATTGCCTCGCGCCACTCGGCGACCGCCGCCGGAAGCGTGCGCCCGCCCTCGCGGATGACCCGCGCCATCAGCTCGGCGCCGTGGCTTTCGTAAAGAAGGGCGGCACGTTCGAGGATTGCTGCGCGCGCGCCGGCCGGGGTCCGGTCCCACCCGGGCGCATCGCGAGCCGCACGGTCGAGCGCGTCTTCGAGCGCGTCCGCCCCGGCTTCGCCAACGGTCCCGACCTGGCGCCGATGATCGCTCGGATCGAGGACCGGGGCCGCAGCACCCCGCCGCTCCACACCACCGATAATCGGCGCGGCGTGCCACAAGGGCGCGATTGCCGCGGCGAGGCTGTCGCGCAGCGCGGTCAGCGCAATCGGGTCGGCAAGATCGATGCCGGGAGAATTCCGGCGGGCCGGTAGATAGAGCTCGCGCGGCAACGCAATGCGCGGGTGCGGCTTTTCCGACAGTTTTGCAAGGGCCGCGACCGGGTCGGCGACGATCGCATCGATCGGCTGGCGATCGTCGACGATACGGTTGACGAAAGAGGTGTTGGCGCCGTTTTCGAGCAGCCGCCGCACCAGATAGGCGAGCAATTCCTCGTGGCCGCCGACCGGCGCATAGACGCGGCACGGCCGGCTCATATGTTCGGCACCGACGATTTCGTCGTAAAGCGCCTCGCCCATGCCGTGCAGCCGCTGGAGCTCCCAGTCATGGCGCGTGCCGGCGAATTCGATCACCGCCGCCGCGGTATGTGCATTGTGGGTCGCGAATTGCGGGTAAAAGAGCGGCCCCGCGGCGAGGAGCCGCCGGGCGCAGGCGAGGTAGGAGACGTCGGTCGCGAGCTTGCGGGTATAGACCGGATAGCCGTCGAGCCCTTGCTCCTGGCTCGCCTTGATTTCGCTGTCCCAATAGGCGCCTTTGACGAGACGCACCATCAGCCGCCGGCCGCCGCGCCGGGCGAGATCGGCGAGCCAGTCGATCAAGGGCAGCGCGCGCTTTTGGTAGGCCTGGACCGCGAGACCGAGCCCGTCCCACTGCGCGAGCTCGGGCGCGAGCGCCAGCCCTTCGACCAGGTCGAGCGACAGGTCGAGACGGTCCGCCTCCTCGGCGTCGATGGTAAAGCCGATGCCGGCTTTCTTGGCGCGGCCGGCAAGATGCAGCAGCAACGGCGGCATTTCGCGCAGCACCCGTTCGCGCTTTGCCGTCTCATAGCGCGGGTGCAAGGCCGAGAGCTTGACCGAGATGCCGGGCGCCTCGGCGACCGGCCGGCCCGCGGCGGCGGCGCTGATCTTGCCGATCGCGTTCTCGTAAGCGGCGAAATAGCGCGCCGCGTCGGCAGCGGTCACCGCCGCTTCGCCGAGCATGTCGTAGGAATGGCGCCAGCCGTGCCGCTCGGCCGGGCGGGCGCGCTCGAGCGCCTCCTCGATCGTCCGGCCCATGACAAATTGCCGGCCGAGGATACGCATTGCCGCAGTCACCGCCTGGCGCACCACGGGCTCGCCCGAGCGGGCGAGAAACCGGTGCAATGCCGCGCCCAGATCGTGGCCCGCCGGGTCGCTGTGCAGCAATCTCCCGGTCAGCATCAATGCCCAGGTCGAGGCGTTGACAAAGAGCGATTGCGAATGGCCGAGGTGGCGCTGCCAATCGACCCCGGCGAGCTTGTCGCGGATCAGCCGGTCGACGGTGTCTGCGTCGGGGATGCGCAGCAACGCCTCGGCGAGGCATAGGAGCGCCACCCCTTCTTGCGAAGAGAGCGCGTATTCGTGCAAGAGCGCGTCGATGCCGCCCTTGCCGTGCCGTTCGCGGCGCACCGCGAGGACGAGGCGCCGGGCGGTCTCGGCGATACGCTCGCGCGCCTCGGCCGGGATCTCGGCGGCGGCGAGGATGCGGGCGACGGCCTCGGTCTCGTCGCGCCGGATGGCGGCGCGAACAGCAGCGCGCAGCGGGCATGCGGAAGGCGGCGGAGTGGCGAAGACGAGGTCCATGGGCTAGACCGCCGCCCCGGCTCGCCGCGGCCCGGCCGAGGCCGGCTCGGCCAGCAGCTCGGCCAGCACGACAGCGTCGTTGTGCGTCTCGTCCTTGGCGCCATAGACGAGCGTCACCCGCTGCCGGCGCGCCAAGGCGCGCAGCTCCTCGACGAGCTCCCGGTGCTGCGCGAGCTCGGCCCGGTAGCGCCGGCGGAATTCCGGCCAGCGCTCGATCTCGTGGCCGAACCAGCGCCGCAATTCGGTGCTCGGCGCCAATTCCTTGAGCCAGCGCTCGATCGCCGCGTCCGCCTTTTTGATCCCGCGCGGCCACAACCGGTCGATCAGGAGGCGAGCGCCGTCGGCGGCGTCGGGAGCCTCATAGGCGCGCTTCAATGCGATATTGGCCGCAGCTTTCGCCATGACCGGTTTCTCCGGGCGGCGTGCCGATATCTTGCAAAATGGGGATCGGCCGCGCGATCGGCAGCATCGTTCATGCAAAAATCGGCGCCGGGCTGCTCGGCGCGGCGTTCAACGATGCGCTCTACCAATCCTTTCTGAATTACCGCTCGCTGGTCGGCGGATTTACCCATCCGCTGCTGGATGTGGTGCGGTGTTCGGTCGAGCTCTGGGCGCAAGCGGGGCGCCGCTCCGGCGACTGAGGCAGCCTTCGCGATCAGCCGGTCGGGTGCGGGTGCGGGTGCGCCTCGGCGATCACCGACAGCGACAGCGCGGTATGCGCATAGGCGCCGCCGGCCCGCATTTCGGCGGCGACCCAGAATCGCCTCCATCAGCTCCTGCGGGGCCGCCCCGTGGCGCAGGGCCGCCCGGGTGTGGCCGCGGATGCAGTACGGGCATTGTGTCACATGGGCAACCGCGACCGCGATCAGCTGCTTGGTCTTGGCCGGCAACGCACCGTCGGCAAAGACCCGCTCGCTGAAGGCGTCGAACGCGGCCTGGATCTCGGGGGCGAGCTCGCGCCGGCGGCGGGCGATCTCGGGGGACGAGGGCGGATAGAGGGGATCGGGCATTTTGCGTGGCGCTCGGACTGCGTGACCCGAGCGAAAACGAGCCGCCCGACCGATCGTTCCGTGGCACCCGTCAGCGCGGCGAGAAGCCGGCGAGCGAGACCGCAGCCGCGGCGATCAGCACGATGGCGACGAGCGGCACCAGCCACCTCGCCGTGCGCTCGGGCGTATTGCCGAGCACCGCCCGCAGCAGCCGGTCGCTGCGCTCGCAAAAAGCGAGGATTTCCTCCTGCCTTGCCATGTCCCGCCTCGGGCGAGGAAGTCCCGGTGACCTCGCCGACCGGCCATCAGGAGCGCCGTGCCGTGCCGGCGAGCCGCATCACTTGACCGCGCCGCCGGTGATGCCGGCGATAAAGCGGTCGAGAAAAAGGTTGTAGGCGATCGCCACCGGGATGCTGGCGATCAGCGCACCGGCCATCAGCTCGCCCCAGTAATAAATGTCGCCGCGCACCAGATCGGTCGCCACCCCGAGCGTGATCGGCTTTTGCGACGACGCAGAAATAAAGGTCAGCGCGTAGACGAATTCCTGCAACGTCAAGGTAAATGTAAAGATGACGATGGTCAAGATCGCCGGCATCGACAGCGGCAATACCATCTTTACAAATGCGCCGAACAGGCTGCAGCCATCGACGATCGCCGCCTCCTCGATCTCGCGCGGCACCGCGCGAAAAAACCCCATCATCAGCCAGGTGCAGAACGGGATCGTAAAGGTCGGGTAGACGAGGACCAGCGACCACATCGAATTCTGCAGCCCGATCATCGTGATGACCCGCGACAACGGCAGAAACAGCAATGTCGGCGGCACCAGATAGGTCAGAAAGATGCCGATGCCGAGGGTCTCGGCGCTGCGCCCGGCGAGCCGCGCCAAGGTGTATCCGGCCGGCAGCGCGGTCGCCAAGGTGATCGCCACGACGCAGACGCCGATGACCAGCGAATTCAACAGCTCGCAAGCTACTCAAAACATTTTGCCGTTGACTCAGACCTTCTGCCTGCTTACTCAAAACCAGAGACGAGTTCGGAGCGGGTTGCAATGGCAAGATCGGCAATGACCGAGACAGATTGGCTCACGCTGGAATGGGAGGTGGGAAGCCTATTTAGTGGCGCGCCTGTGGCGGAAGAAGAAATGTTCGCCGGGCGGACGCCAGAGGTGAGCCGAATGCTTGAGGCGGTTCTAGATAATGGAAAGCATGTCGTCCTCTTCGGCGAACGCGGTGTTGGGAAAACCTCCATCGCAAACGTGTTTTGGAAGAGATACAATAAGACGTTACAAACAGTAGTAGCCGCGCGCGTGCAAGCCGATCCATCGGATTCTTTTTCATCGTTATGGATTAAAGCATTAGAGGAACTGAAAGCCACCAGTGTCGCAAATGGGAAATCGACGCTTCTTCCCATAAATACGGAGTATGATAAAGTCACACCTGATATTATCCGCCGAGAGCTTCAAAAGTGTCGTGCAAATTCGATCCTCATTATTATTATCGATGAGTTTGACAAGCTAGAAGACGACTCGGCAAGAGAATTGACCGCGCATGTTATTAAAGGCTTGTACGACAATGCGGCGACTGTTAACACGACGGTTATTATTGTAGGAGTCGCCGAAGATATCAGGGAACTTATTGAGGATCACAAGTCGCTGACGCGCGCGCTTACGGAAATTAAGATGGAGCGTATGACCGCCCACGAACTCAACGAAGTGCTGGACAAACGTCTTCGGCGGACACCCGTTGATATAATCGGAGACGCCCGCTGGACTATTGTTACACTCTCTCGCGGCATGCCGTACTACGTACAAATGCTTGGTAAATACGCATCCCTAAATACTGTGCGGCGCAAGAAATTGCGCATCGAGACGCAGGATGTCGAAGCCGCAATGGATCGACTGATTGTGGATAGCGGGCAATCGTTTCAGGATGATTACAAACAGGCGACGCAGAGCAATCAAACAGATAATCTATTCAAGCAAGTGCATTCAAGCAAGTGCTGCTCGGCTGTGCATTAGCAAAGACAGACGAATATGGATTCTTCACGCCCACAAACGTCATAGAACCGCTAAATTCTATTCTCCATGAACACAAGCGGCATGCCCACTTTGACAGGCATCTTCGTGAATTTATCTCTGAGAAACGAGGTAACATCTTAATGCGTCGGGGTGATGAGCGACAATATAGATTCCGGTTTAACGATCCCATGATGCAGCCCTACGTCATTATCAAAGGAATACGTGACGGGATGATCGATGAGGAAACTAGGAAGAAATTGCTTTATCGCGAGCAGCCTTCTTTGCCCAACGTGTAGTGGCACCCTTTCGGCTGATCGCCGCCCGTTGGTCGGGCGTTAGGGCCGCCGCCTAGCCTTGCCGCCCCAGTTCCCCAGTTCGGCGGCGGCGCTCTTAGCACGGTCAGTTTCCAATTCCTCGATTTCCTCGCCGGTCGCGATCCGCATGACCTAGACGGCGTTGCCGATCACATCGGCGGGGCGCTTTTCGCCTCGGGGGCCGCGGGGCATCCTAGATCTCCTCCGCTAGAAACTCGCCAGTCTGTTGGTCGAGCTCGATAAGCCGCATTTTAAGAGTCTCGTCAGGATAACGCTCGACTGTTTTGCGGACACGTTCGCTGGGATCACGTGCCTTAGCCCAGACTATTCGGAACAATCCTCTGCAATGGTCGCGGGCATGGGCAAGATTCCGAGTTCGATCACGGTTACCGTGCCGGTTGCGCCATTCTGCCAAGTTTGGATCGTTGCGGGTGTCATATACCAATTTGCCGTCGCGACGCGCTTCCTGGTCCCTCCACCAGGTGAGGACGACCGTACTGCCATCAGGACTCCTCGCCGACCAGCTCCATTGCCGATTTACAGGGACCGCGCCGAAAAATCCGAAAGCATCTTTGACAGATTGAAGTTCCATCATGGCCTCGCTCGTTCCCGTGCTTTCCGGTAACCATATAGTAACCATGCTGCCGAAACGACACCTTACGTTAAGGGGTGTTACATTCAAACTGAGACACTACCGCGCCGCTCCGGCGGGCGCTCGCGCAATCAGCCGACGACGAGAGACACCGGGATCATGACGGCGGCGGCCTTGAGCGGCCAGATCCAGCCTTCGGCATAGACCAGCCCGACCAGCGCCATGGCGCACACGATCAGCGCGGCCTGGCGCGGTTGAATGCGGATCCTTCGGCGCATGCCGGGCTCATAGCACAAAGCCGGCCGTGCCGACAGGAACGGCCCTTGCCAGGATGTCGCAGCCGGGAGCGTCGATGCTCAGCGGTCGAGCCCGCCGACCGCGCCGGCATGGAAGCGGGCGAGGTCTTCGGCGCCGAAATAATTGATGTCGCCCGGGGTGGCGAGACCGATCGCCGCGGCGAAGGCGCCGAGCCGGATGCCGAGATCGGGGTCGCCGTCGAGCAGGCCGTGGATCAGCCCGCCCATCAGCGAGTTGCCGGCGCCGATGCGATCGACGAGATCGACGGGATAGCGCGGCGCGTAATGCAAGGTGCCGCCGGCGAGCAGCAACGTGCCCGGCTCGGCGTCGGGTGGCCGGGTCAGCACCACCAACGGCACGCCGTAGCGCGCGGCCACGGCTTCGGCCAGCCGTTCGCCCGCCTCGGTCATGCCGAGCACGCTGCGGGCGTCGCGCTCGGGCACGGCCAAGCAGACGAAGATGCGGGGCGGCCGCTTCGAGGACGGCGCGCGCTTCGGCCGGCGTCCGTCAAGGTCGAGCGAAAGTTCAGATCGTAGGAGACGGGCTTGCCGGCGGCCGGCGGCGAGCGCGGCGAGGCGCAGCACCAGGGCGCGGCAGCTCGGACCCAAGCGCCGGGGTGATCCCCGACAGATGCAGCCATGCGCTCGCCTCGATCAGCGCCTCCCACGGCGCATCCTCGAAACCGAGCTCGGAAGCGGCCGAATGCTTGCGGTCGTAGATCACCCGACTGGTCCGCGGCAACGGCCCCGGCTCATAAAACATCAGCCCGAGGCGCGCTTCGGCGAGCCACCGCACCCAGCCGGTATCGACGCCGTGGCGGCGCGCCTCGCCATCGACGGCACGGCCGAGCGGCCCCGCGGGCAGGCGCGACACCCAGGCGACCCGGCGGCCGAGCCGCGCCAGGAGACAGCCGACATTCAATTCGCTGCCGCCGATGCCGATTTCGAAGAGCCGCGCCTGGTCGAGCCGCTGCGCGCCGGGCGGCGAGAGCCGCATCAGCGTCTCTCCGACGGTCAGGACATCATAGGGCCCGACCGGCGCGGCGTTCATCCGCGCGGGCCGCCGGCGACATAGATGACCTGGCCGGAAACAAACGAGGCATCCTCGCTCGCCAAAAAGGCGATGACGTTGGCGACGTCGCGCGGCACGCCAACCCGTCCGACCGGGATCTGCTTGGCGCGATCGGCCTTGTATTGCTCGGGGTCGAGGCCGAGCCGGATCGCCACCGCGCGGGTCATGTCGCTGTCGATAAAGCCCGGCGCCACCGCATTGGCGGTGATGCCGAAGCGGCCGAGCTCGACCGCCAGGGTGCGGGCCATGCCTTGCAGGCCGGCCTTCGCCGTCGAGTAGTTGGTCTGGCCGCGATTGCCCAAGGCCGAAACCGAGGACAGGTTGACGATCCGCCCCCAATTGCGCTTGACCATCTCGCGCTGCGCCGCGCGCGCGCACAGGAACGAGCCTTTCAAATGCACCAGCGCCACGGCGTCCCAATCCTCTTCGGTCATCTTGTGGATCAGGTTGTCGCGGGTGATGCCGGCATTGTTGACCAGGATGTCGAGCGAGCCGAAGCGGGCGGCGATCTCGGCAACCAATGCGTCAACCTCGGCGGCGACGCCGACATTGGCGGTGAAGCCCTGCGCCGGAACCTTGTGCCGATCGGCGATCCGCGCCGCCGTCGCCGTGGCGCCGTCGCCGTCGAGATCGCAGATCGCGATCGCCGCGCCGTCCTCGGCGAGGCGCTCGGCCGTCGCCGCGCCGATCCCCTTGGCGCCACCCGTGATCAACGCCACCCGTCCCGCCGAGCGCTGCGCCATCGCCCCCTCCTCCATTTCGCCGAAAGCCCCAGCCTGTCGCAGGATTGCGCGCCGCGCAACGGCTTCGCGCCGGCGACCCGGCGCTGTGCCGGGCACTTCAGTTTGAGGGGATACCGGCAAGGCGCTTGCGCATGAACACACGGTCGTAACCGGACTCGCGGCCGCGCCCCGTCTCCTCATAACCAATGGCGGCATAAAGGCGCTGATTTTCGATCATCGTCCGGTGCGTGTAGAGGCGGATTTCGCGATGGCCGCGGCGCAATGCCTCGGCTTCGGCGAAGGCGAGCAGCCGCCTCCCGAGACCTAGCCCCTGGCGCTCCGGGGCGACGGCGATGTTGTCCAAGAGCAGGTAGCCCGGTCCGGGTAACAGCACGATGATGCCGAAGATCGCGCTCGCCCCCTCGACGACCCAGACGGCACCCGCGCCGACGCGCGCCGCGTAATCGTCGAGCATCGGCCCGGGCGGCTTACCCATCGGCGCGACATAGTGGCGATAGGCCTGCGCGACGATCCCAGCGATCGTGGGTACGTCGGCGGTGATCGCGGCTCGGATGGTTGGCTCATTCATGGCTGTTGCTCCACGTTGCATCGCCAGCATGCAGGCAAGATCTCGGGCCGCGGCTATGTCAGTAATACCTCGACGGCATCGATAAATCGGCTCGCCGAATTTATCGCGTGCTGAGCCTCCTCGGAGGTTACCTCCGCCTCCCCGGTCGCGTAATCGGCAATGGCTTTAAGATTGTAGGTGCGGCCGAGGAACGTGCGCAGATCCGTATCAAACTTTGGCTCGTCCCTCACCATCCGGCCGAATACCCGTTGCACCCCGCGATGCCGCTTGATGACGCTACCTGTGCGCTCGACAATCAGCGCTTGGGCTGCGTGCAGCCCGGCCAGATAGGCGGTGCGACCCGCTTCGTCCGGCTAGTTGTTGAGCATGCCTTTTGCCTTGGTTACAAACTCGCGGGCCTTGCGCAAGAACGCGGCCGCGGCCTGCCAACGACAACGACCTGGCCCTGATGCGGCGGCTGGACGAGCTGTTCACGGCATGGCCGTTCCTGGGCTCGCGGCGAATGGGGGTCATGCTGCGGGCCGAGGGGCACCGGGCCAACCGCAAGCGGGTTCAACGGCTGATGCGCCAGATGGGGATCGCGGCGCTGGGGCCGAAGCCGCGAACGACAGTGCGAGCCCCGGGGCACAAGATTTTTCCCTATCTGCTGCGTGGCCTGGCGATCGACCGGCCGAACCAGGTCTGGGCGAGCGACATCACCTATATCCCGATCGGGCGGGGCTTTCTCTACATCGTCGCCGTGATCGACTGGGCGAGCCGGGCGGTCTTGGCTTGGCGGCTCTCGAACACGATGGACGTGTCGTTCTGCCTATCGGCTCTCGAGGAGGCGCTGGCCCGGTTCGGCAAGCCCGAGATCTTCAACACTGACCAAGGCAGCCAATTCACCAGCGCGGCGTTCACCGGCACGCTTGTCGCCGCCGGTCTCGGGCTTCACAACTCCATGCCATCAGCACGGATTGCGAGCATCAGCGGCGTGCGTTCCTCGTAGGAGCTGGCGCGGTAGGGCATCGCATGAATGAAGGGTCCATCCTCCTCGACGATGATTTTCGTGCCGAGATCGGCCAAGCGGTTCATCTCGGCGGTCCAGTCGGCGCTTCCGCGCAGAAACACGGCCACGTCGTAGTCGGAGTCCGCGTGCGCATCGCCGCGTGCCCGCGAGCCGAAAAGCACCACCCGTTCGATGCGCTCGCCGTAAATTTCGTCGAGCGCGGCACGGAAGCGTTTCAACACCGGATCGGCGATTGCCGTGTTAGTCACAATATTCGCTCCCGCCCTGCTTCCGGCGGCTCAGCCTAGGAGCTTGCGGGCTTCGGCGGCCTGCTCGCGCAGCGAGCGCAGCAGGCGGGCTTCCGGGGTCGGCGCGCAATTGGCGTAGCCGGCGCCGAGCTCTTTGAGCTGGGCGGCGTTGCGCGGGAAGGCGGCGTGGTTCAACGGCAGCGCGAGGCGGGCGCCGGCGCTCTTTTTCGCGGCCGCGCGCACCCGGTCGATCGCCGCCACCAGCCGCGGATGGTCGGGATGGCCGCTGACGCCGAGCGAGCGCGACAGGTCGGACGGGCCCACCGCCAGCAGGTCCACACCCTCGACCGCGGCGATCTCGTCGATGCGCTCGACCGCGGCCATGTCCTCGATCATGCAGGCGAGCAGGACCTCGCGGTTCGATTGCGCCATATGCTCGACCAAAGGGATGCGGCCGAATTCGGCGGCCCGGCTGCCGGCCGCCATGCCGCGTTCGCCCTGCGGCGGATAGCGCACCGCCCTGACTGCCTCGCGCGCGGTCGCGGCATCGCCGACATGCGGCACCTGGATCCCCTGCACGCCCATGTCGAGAAGGCGCAGGATAAAGGCCGGGTCGAACCCCGGCGTGCGCACGATCGGGGTGATCCCGGCATGCTCGGCCGCCATCACCATCGCCTGCACGTCGTGCAGGTCGAAGCTCGTATGCTCCATGTCGATAAAGGCGGCGTCGAAGCCGGCAAGACCGATGATCTCGACGATCTGCGGGTCGGGGATGCCGCCGACATGGGTCCCGAGCGCCAGGCCGCCTTCGCGCAGGATGCGCTTGACCCGGTTCTCTCTCATGGTTTCCTCCATTGGCGTTCGATGGCGAGGCTAGGAATCCGCAGGGCGAAAGTGATCGGCAGCGATGCCTTCGATGTGCTCTAATCAAAAGGGCCGCCACCCCTTTTACAGGAGTTTTCATGCCCACCGTTACCACCAAGGACGGCTTGGAAATCTTCTACAAGGACTGGGGTTCGGGCCAGCCGATCGTGTTCAGCCACGGCTGGCCGCTGTCGGCCGATGATTGGGACGCGCAGATGCTGTTCTTCCTGCATCACGGCTATCGCGTTATCGCCCATGACCGCCGTGGCCATGGGCGCTCGACCCAGACCGCCGACGGTCATGACATGGACCATTATGCCGACGATTTGGCGGCTCTGACAGCGCATCTCGACCTCAAAGACGCGATCCATGTCGGCCATTCGACCGGCGGCGGCGAGGTGGCGCGCTATCTGGGACGGCACGGCGAAAGCCGCGTGGCCAAGGCGGCGCTGATCAGCGCAGTGCCACCGCTGATGGTCAAGACGGCGGCCAATCCGCAGGGCCTTCCCAAGGAGGTGTTCGACGGCTTCCAGGCGCAGCTCGCCGCCAATCGTTCGCAATTCTATCGCGACCTGGCGGCGGGGCCTTTCTACGGCTACAACCGGCCGGGTGCCAAAGCCTCGGAGGCCGTCATCCAGAATTGGTGGCGCCAGGGGATGATGGGCGGCGCCAAGGCGCATTACGACGGCATCGTGGCGTTTTCCCAGACCGATTTCACCGACGACCTGAAGAAGATCACGGTCCCGGTGCTGGTCATGCACAGCGAAGACGACCAGATCGTGCCCTATCTCGCCGCCGGGCCGCTGTCCCATAAGCACTTAAAGAACGGAACCCTGAAAACCTACAAGGGCTTCCCGCACGGCATGCCCACGACGGAAGCGGACACGATCAATGCCGACCTGTTGGCGTTCATCAAAGGCTAGCTCCCGCTAGGCGCCGCGCGCCGATCGTGCGCGGCCGAGGCAGGCGACGACCATGTCGGTATCCATCACGTCGCCAAAGGTGTTGTAGAAGGCGGCGAGCGAGGCGTCGTGCTCCGCCTGGCTGTTGGCGGCGTTGCCGTCGGAAACCATGATCGTGCGGAAATTCGTCATGTTGGCGTCGCGGGCCGAGCTTTCGCAGCACACATTGGTGACCGTGCCGGTGATCAGCACGGTGTCGAAGCCGCGCGCCCGCAGCCGCTCGGGCAATTCCGAGGTGCCCGGCATAAACGCGCTATAGCGGTATTTGTTGACGATCTCGTCTTCCGGCTGCACGTCGAGGCTGGGCCACAGCGCATGTCCCAAGGTGCCCGCGGAAAGGGCTTCGATGCGCTTCTCGCGCATTTCGGGCGAGGCCATGCGATGCGCTACCGACCATTCGTCGAGGCAGCGTTCGTCATGCGTCATCTTGATCCAGAAGACGCCGCCACCGGCCGCTCGCACCGCTGCCGCCAGCCGGTTTACCGCCGGCACGATGTCACGTGCCGCCGGGCAGACCGCATGGCCGACCGCGTCGTTCATAAAGGCGTGCTGCAGATCGATGACGACGAGCGCGGTATGTTTCGGATCGAGATCGGCAAAAGAATGCTCTGCCCCGCGGCGGGCGATCACCCGCTCGACGATGGCATCGGGAATGGTGGCGCCGTTCAGCTTCATCTGCATATTCCCGGCAAGGATAGGCCGCGATGATCCTGGTCTTCGGCTCCATCAATGTCGATATCGTCGTGCCGGTCGGGCATTTGCCGCGGCCGGGCGAGACCGTGCTCGGCGGCGACTACGCGCTCTTGCCGGGGGGCAAGGGCGCCAACCAGGCGCTGGCGGCACGCCGTGCCGGCGCCGAGGTGAGACTGGCCGGAGCGGTCGGGGCCGATAGCTTCGCCGAGGTGGCGCTCGGCGGGTTGCGCCGGGCGGGGGTCGATCTCGGCTTGGTGCGCCATGTCGAGCAGCCGACCGGCTGCGCCGCGATCATGGTGGCGGCCGGTGGCGAGAACACGATCGCCGTGGCGTCGGGGGCAAACACCGGGGTCGAGGCCTGCCAGGTGCCGCCGGAGCTGCTGGGGGCCGGGACCCTTCTCGTCGCGCAGATGGAGGTCCCGGTGGCGGCAACCGCGGCCCTCCTCCGGCAGGCTCAGGCGCGCGGCGGGCGCTGCCTGTTGAATTATGCTCCGGCGCTGCCGATCGACCGGGCGGTGCTGCGCGACATAGATATCGTCGTCGCCAATGAGGGCGAGGCGACGGCGCTCGGCCGGGACCTCGGGGCGTTGGCCCGCGATTTGCGGCAGGCTTTGGTCGTCACCCGCGGTGCGGCGGGTGCGGTTGCCTATCTCGCAGACGGCACCCGGCTCTCGGTGCCGGCATTGGCGATCGAGCCGATCGATACGACCGGCGCGGGCGACGCGTTTGTCGGAGTGCTGGCGGCGGCTCTGGATTCGGGCAGCAGGCTCGAAAGCGCGCTGCGCCGGGCGAGTGCGGCGGCGGGCTTATCCTGCCTTGCCCGAGGTGCCCAAGCCGCCTTGCCGGATGCGCTGGCGATCGACCGAGCGGCGGCCGCGCTAGTCTAGTGGATGGCATCTGACGGATGGGACCGGCCTTCGCTGGGAAGGCAAGAACGGAGTCAAGTGTCTGGTTCCTACCACTAGTTCACCAGGCGACCGTTAAAGAGGGCCATGCCGCGCAGCATGTCGACCGCGCGGGCCACCTGGTAATCGGCCGGTGTGCCCATGATCGACGGATCGACCGAGCTGTCGGAAACGGATTCGTCGGCCGCGTCGCTCTTTTTGGCGTCGGTCTTGCCGTCCGAAACCGCCGCGACCTTGGCGCCGGCCTTGTCGGGCGCGGGCTCGATCTTGGCTGCCTCGACGAGGATGTCGGGCTCGATCCCCTTGGCTTGGATCGACCGGCCCGAAGGGGTGTAATAGCGCGCCGTCGTCAGCCGCATCGCGCCATGCGCCGGCAACGGGATGATCGTCTGCACCGAGCCTTTGCCAAAGGAGCGGGTGCCGAGCAGGATCGCGCGGTGGTGGTCCTGCAGCGCGCCGGCGACGATCTCGCTGGCCGAGGCCGAGCCGCCGTTGATCAGCACCGCGACCGGGAGACCCGCCGCGATGTCGCCCGGCCGCGCGTCATAGCGCTGGGCGTCCTCCGAGCGCCGGCCGCGGGTCGAGACGATCTCGCCGTGGTCGAGAAACGCGTCGGAGACTGCGACCGCCTGGTCGAGCAGGCCACCCGGGTTGTTGCGCAGATCGAGGATGATCCCGCGCAACTTGCTGCCGGCCTGCTGCTTCAAATTCTTCATCGCGTTGTTGAGGCCGACATCGGTCTGCTCGTTAAAGCTGGTGATACGGATATAGCCGATATCGTCGCCGATCAGGTGCGAGCGCACCGACTGGATCTTGATCGTCGCCCGCGTCAGCTTGACGTCGAACGGGTCGCGCCCGGAACGCCGGATCGTCAGCTTGATGTCGCTGTTGACCGGTCCGCGCATTTTTTCGACGGCTTCCGGAAGCGTCATCCCCTGCACCGGGTGACCGTCGAGCTGGGTGATCAAATCGCCCGGCTTTAGCCCGGCGTGCGCCGCCGGCGTATCGTCGATCGGCGAGACCACCTTGACAAAGCCGTTATCCATCGAGACTTCGATCCCCAACCCGCCGAACTCACCGCGGGTCTGCACTTTCATGTCGTTGAAGTTTTTCGCATTCATGTAGTTTGAATGCGGATCGAGCGAGGTGAGCATGCCGTTGATCGCCAATTCGACGAGCAAATCATCGCTGACGTCGGATGCATAATCGGCACGCACCAGCTCAAACACTTCACCAAAAAGGTTCAGCTCTTTGTAAGTCTCGGACGAGTTCTGACTTGCAGCGCCCGCATCCTGGCGCAGCGAAAGCGCCACAACAGTCACGGCGATCGCCGCAATTAAACCCAAACGTTTCATGCGCCCACCCTATGCGCGCGAGGCCGCCGGCTCGCCGAGAAACTAAAAAATCCTGCTCCGTCCTTGGGCCAGCTGTCTTTCGGATCGGCCGGCCCCGATCGGGATGAACCCGGACAATATAAGAAAACCATCGCGCCGATCAAGGCAGTAGGGTTTCGCCGGTTATTGCGCCGCAATCAGCGAGTGTCCGGTCATCGCCGCCGGCTGGCGCAGACCGAGCAGGTCGAGCAAGGTCGGGGCCACATCGGCAAGCCGGCCGTCGGCGAGATGCGCGATCGGGGCTGGTGGGTTGACCACGATGAGCGGCACCCGGTTCAGGGTATGCGCGGTATGCGGCTCGCCGGTCTCGGGGTCGCGCATCATCTCGGCATTGCCGTGGTCGGCGGTGATGACGAGGGTGCCACCCGCCGCCTCGACCGCTTGCGACAATCGGCCGAGACAGGTGTCGACAGTCTCGACTGCTTTGACCGCCGCTGCGATATCGCCGGTGTGCCCAACCATGTCGGCGTTGGCATAGTTGAGCACGATGACGTCGAAGGCGCCGGCCCGGATCGCCGCGACGACCTCGCCGGTCACTTCGAGGGCGGACATTTCCGGTTGCTGGTCGTAGGTGGCGACTTTGGGCGATGGCACCAAAAGGCGCTTTTCGCCGGGAAACACGGTCTCGCGCCCGCCATTGAAGAAGAACGTCACGTGCGCGTATTTCTCGGTCTCGGCGATGCGGAGCTGGCCGAGCCCGGCGCGCGACACTACCTCGCCAAACGTGTCGGCGAGGTCCTCGGGCGGAAAAAGTGTTGCGAGAAACCGGTTCAGCTCGGTCGAATATTCGGTGAGGCCGAATGCCGCGGCGAACGCGATGCGTTTCTGCCGCGAAAAATCGGAAAAATCCGGGTCGAGCAGGGCGGTGGCGATCTCGCGCACCCGGTCGGCACGAAAATTGACGAGCGCCAGCCCGTCGCCGTCGCGCATGCCGCAATAGCCGCCGACAGCGGTCGGCAGGACGAACTCGTCGGTTTCGCCGCGGGCATAGGCGGCGGCCACCGCCGCTGCTGCATCCGCGGCTTGCTCGCCCGCGCCGGCGGTCAAGGCGCGATAGGCTTTTTCGACCCGGTCCCAGCGCCGGTCGCGGTCCATCGCGTAATAGCGGCCGCAGATCGTGGCGATGCGCACGCGGGCGTGGCCCGCGGTATCGGCGCCGAACCGCTCGAGGTATCCGATGGCAGATTTGGGCGGGGTGTCGCGCCCGTCGAGAAAAGCGTGGACCGCGACATCGATGCCGGCTGTGGCGAGGATGCGGGCAATGGCCGCGATCTGGCGCTGATGCGAATGCACGCCGCCCGGCGACATCAGCCCGGCGAGATGCGCGGTGCCGCGGCTTTCTTTCAAATCGCCGACAAAGTCGCGCAACGCCGGCATCGCCGCGAGCTCGCCCGCCGCGATCGCTGCATCGATCCGCGGCAAATCCTGAAGCACCAGGCGCCCGGCGCCGAGATTGGTGTGGCCGACCTCCGAATTGCCCATCTGCCCGTCGGGCAGACCGACATAATGCTCGCTCGCCTGGAGATGGGCGTGCGGCCAGCGCGCGACCAGCTTGTGCCAGTTCGGGGTCACTGCCGCAGCAATCGCGTTGTCGTCGGCCTTCGGCCGGTCGCCCCAGCCGTCGAGAATGCACAACACCAGGGGCTTCGGGCGGCGATCGAAATTCATCGTCTGCGCCTCGGGTCCACGCCTCGGGTCTGCGCCTCGGGTCTATTCCTTGGGCGGCGGCGAAAACGCAACCGCAGCCTCGGTCGTCAACAGCAGGAAGGTGAAGGTCTCCTGCAAATAGAGCCGGACAGCCGTGTCGGTGTGGCTCAGATAGCCGATCGAAAAATCCTGGCCGAGATGCAGGTCGAAATCGCCGCCGCGGGTGGTCAGCACGACAGCCCCTTCGATGGCCGGCGTCCAGACGATTTCGCCCTGGTGGACGCGATGCAGATGCTCGAGCACCGGGTAGCCGTAGTCGCGCGCCTCGGCCACCGCGGTATAGGCCTCGGCGCCCAGCAGCAGCGTATAGGGGCCGTTGACGCCGACGAGGCGCAGCTCGCTGAGCGCATGGGCGATGGCGTCGGGATAATTGCGCACATCGGCCGGCAAGGCCGTGACCGGGTTGCTGGTGCCCTCGCGGATGCCCTCGATGCCGCCGGCGGCGTAGCCGTCAAAAATCGCACGGTCCTCGGCAAACGCGATCCGCCGCGCGGCATCCTTCGCCGGCTGCCAGTCGGAATCGTTGGCGCCGCGTTCGACATCGTCGATCTGCTGGCGGTCGAGATCGAACGGCACGCGCAGCTCGACCAATGGCTTGACCACGCGCTGGCGGGCGCGGATGCCATCCGCCGGTGCTGCGATGTTGTGCAAATGGCCGGTGCCGACCGCCGACAGCGCGATGCCGCTCGGCCCGTGCACATCCGCTACCCGCCGGCCGGCGAGATAGCGTTTCAAGGTGCGAGACGCTTCTTCCTCGATCTGGGCCCACGCCGCATCCGAAATCGGCGCCAGCTCGCGGTGCAGATTGTTCATGTCAGGATTTTCCTTTGAGCGATCCGATGCCGAGCGATCCGTCGCCCGGCGGCGCAGCAGGTTGCGGCGCGGCAGGCGGCTCCGCCGGACCCGCTGCGCCGGGCGCTTCGCCCGTCGGCAATCACATTTTCCAGAAAGGTTGCCGAAGGCACAAAGAAGAGGCTGCCGGTGACGGCGCGGCTGAAATCGAGGAGCCGGTCGTAATTGCCCGGCGGGCGGCCGACAAACATGTTTTCGAGCATCTGCTCGATGGTGCGCGGGCTGCGGCTGTAGCCGATGAAATAGGTGCCGAAATCGCCGCTCCCCGCCTCTCCGAACACCATGTTGGCGCGCAGGATTTTGATCTCTCGCCCGTCTTCCTCGATGATGTTCAGCGAATTGTGCGCCCAGCTCGGCCGGACCGCTTCGTCGATTTCGATATCGGAAAGCTTGGTGCGGCCGATGATATGCTCCTGCGCCTCGGTCGGGAGCGCGTTCCAGCCGGCGAGATCGTGCAGGTATTTCTGCACGATGACATAGCTGCCGCCGGCGAATGCCGGGTCCTCCTCGCCGATCAGCGTGAATTGGGCCGCCTCCGCGCCAGCCGGGTTTTCGGTGCCGTCGACAAAGCCCAAGAGGTCGCGCTGGTCGAAATAGGCGAACCCGTGCACCTCGTCTGCCACCGTAACGGCCGCGTCCAGCCGCGTCATGATCTGGCTCGCCAGCTCGAAGCACAAATCCATGCGCCGCGCGCGGATGTGGAAGAGGAGGTCGCCCGGTGTGGCCGGGGCATGGCGGGAGCCGGAGCGGAGCTCGCGGAACCCGTGCAGCTCGCTCGGCCGCTCTTCGCTGAAAAGGCGGTCCCATGCCTCCGACCCGATGCCCATGACGCAAGAAAGATTGCCCTCAAGATCGCGAAACCCGACCGCGCGCAGGAGTGCGGCGAGATCGGCGCAAAGCGCTCTGACCGTAACGCAATTTTCCGCGCCGGGGTTCAGCGTCACGATCAGAAATATCGCGGCGGGGGTGAGCGATGCGGTCACCGCTTGCGCGGCGATGGCCGTCTCATTCGGGGCTCGAGCCGTAGTCATCCGGCGTGACGATGCGATAACCCGGCCGGACGGCGCAAGCGCAATGCGTTCATTCCCGATGATAGGGATGACCGGCCAGGATCTGCTGCGCGCGATAGAGCTGTTCGAGCAGCATGCCGCGCGCCAGAAAATGCGGCCAGGTCATCGGGCCGAGCGACAGCACCGCGTCGGCGCGATCGAAGACGGTGCGGCCGAGCCCCTCGGCGCCGCCGATCGCGAAGGCAATCTCGCGCAGGCCGGCATCACCCCAGCGGGCCAGGCGCTCAGCAAAGCTCCGGCTCGGCCACATCACGCCGCTCTGGTCGAGCGCCACGAGCGATGCGCCCGGCGGCAATGCCCCCAGGATCAGCTCGGCTTCGCGCGCCTTCACCGCCGCCACCGGCAGAGCTTGGCGCAGGGCCAGCTCGACGATTTCAGGAGCCGGCACAATCCGCCCGGCGTAATGCGCGCTGAGCGCGGCGAGCGGGCCGTGGCGCAGCCGGCCGATGACCAGCAGGCGGAAACGGATAGGGCCTCTCCCGAATTATCCGCTCACCGCTTCGCTGTCGGGGAACGCCTCGGCCCACAGTTTTTCGAGGTTGTAATAGGCGCGGATTTCCGGGCGGAACAGGTGCACGATCACGTCACCGGCGTCGATCAATACCCAATCGGCCTGCGCCTTGCCTTCGATCGAGATGCGCGCCCGGCGCGACAGCACCTCTTCCAGATGCTCGGTCAGCGCCGACACCTGACGGGCCGAGCGGCCGTTGGCGATCACCATCTGGTCGGCGATCGTGGTTTTGCCGGCAAGCTCGATGGTGACGATGTCCTCGGCCTTGCCGTCTTCGAGCGTCTCTAGGATCAGCCCGAGGAGCGTTGGCGAAGGCGCGATGCGGGGGAGGGGCGTGAGCGTGGCGGTGCTGGTCAATGCGGGTCTGTGCTCCGTGGTCGAGGGGGTTGCGGAACGGATACCGGTCGCCGAACTGGGGTCGAGCCGGGTGTGAAAGAAGACCCAGGCGGGCGGGCTCGTTTCGGCCAAACGCCGCGCCGCCGCGCCCTTGACGCGCCGGCGGGCGAAGCGCTGCGCCGGCAATTGGGCCAGCGCATTTGCCGAATAGGACGGCCGGTCGAAAACCGCGATCGGGACCGTCGCAAAAATCTCCGGCCAACGCTGCCAATGGCGCAGCTGAGCGAGGTTGTCGCTGCCCATCAGCCACACGAAGCGCCGCTCGGGGAACCGCAGCCGCAACGCCTTGAGCGTGTCGGCGGTGTAGCGCGAGCGCAACCTCGCCTCGAGATCGCTGACCCGGATGCGGGGATGCGGCGCCGCGATTTGCCGCGCGCTGGCGAGCCGATCGGCAAACGGCGCCATGCCCGAAATCGGCTTCAACGGGTTCTGCGGCGAGACCAGCCACCAGATTTCGTCGAGCTCGAGGCGTTCGAGGGCCATCAGGCTCAGATGCAGATGGCCACGATGCGCCGGGTTGAACGAGCCGCCGAGGAGCCCGATCCGGCGATGCCGGCGGGCGGCACCCTCACCCACCCGACCCTGCAGGCCGGGTCCCCCCTCTCCCGCAGTGCGGGAGAGGGTGCCGAGCGACGCGAGGCGGGTGCGGGTCAGGGGCGCACCTGCCCGCTGCCGCGCACCAGGTATTTGTAGGTGGTCAGCTGCTCGGCCCCGACCGGCCCGCGCGGCGGCAGGCGCTGGGTCGAGATGCCGATCTCGGCGCCCATGCCGAACTCGCCGCCATCGGCGAACTGGGTCGAGGCGTTGACGACGACGATGGCGCTGTCGACCTCGCGCAAAAACCGTTCGGCCGTCGCCTCGTCCTCGGTGACGATCGCGTCGGTATGGTGCGAGCCATAGCGGGCGATATGCTCGATCGCCGCCGCGACGCCATCGACGATATGCACGGCGAGGATCGCGTCGAGATATTCGGTGCGCCAATCCGCTTCGTTCGCCGGCGACCGCCGCCGGATCGATCGCCGACAACTTCCGGGTCGCCGCGCACCTCGCAGCCGGCGGCGCGCAGATCGGCGAGGATCGCCGGCAAGTGCCCGACGGCGGGGCGGTCGACCAGCAGGGTCTCGGTGGCGCCGCAGATCGATACCCGCCGCATCTTGGCGTTGAGCGCGATCTTGCGCGCCTTTTCCGGGTCGGCGGCGCGGTCGATATAGGTGTGGCACAGCCCTTCGAGATGGGCGATGACCGGGATGCGGCTCTCGCGCTGCACCCGCTCGATCAAGGACGCACCGCCGCGCGGCACGATAATGTCGATCGTCCCGGTCATGCCGAGCATCAGCCCGACCGCTGCGCGCTCCCGCGTCGGCACGAGCTGGATCGCGGCTTCCGGCAGCCGCGCCGCGTGCAGCCCTTCGGCCAGGGCGGCGACCAGCGCGCGCGAGGAATAAAAGCTCTCCGAGCCGCCGCGCAGGATAGCCGCGTTGCCGGATTTGAGCGCGATCCCGCCGGCATCCGCGGTCACGTTCGGCCGGCTCTCATAGATGATGCCGATGACCCCGAGCGGCACCGCGATGCGCTCGATGTCGAGCCCGTTCGGCCGGGTCCAGCGGCCGAGGCTGCGGCCGACCGGATCGGGCAATGCGGCAATTTCTTCGAGACCCGCGGCGATCGCCTCGATCCGCTTCGGGTCGAGCGCCAGGCGGTCGCGCAGCACCGGCGACAAATCGCCGGCGGCGGCGAGATCCTGGCCGTTGGCATCGAGGATCTCGGCCGCCCTCGTCCGCACCGCTCGCGCCGCTTCGCGCAGCGCCTGGGACTTCGCCTCGGCCGAAGCCAGTGCGAGCCCGGCCGCGGCTTCGCGCGCCCGGCGGCCAATCACCGCCATCGCCGCCGCCAGCTCCGGCTCGCGCACCGCTGGGCTGCGGACCGCTGGGCTGCGTAACAGGGTCTCGCCGGGCATCGGGTTTGGGCTCATCGGGCCTCGGTCACCACCAGGTCGTCGCGATGAATGATCTCGTCGCGCCCACGGTAGCCGAGGATGGCGGCGATTTCACCACTCTTGTGGCCGGCGATGCGGCAAATGTCGCCGCTCGAATAGGCCGAGACGCCGCGCCCGGCCTCCGCCCCCGAACGGTCGCGGACAATGACCGCATCGCCGCGCTCGAAGACGCCTTCGACGCCGACCACACCGGCCGGCAAGAGGCTCTTGCCGCGGCGCAACGCGCCGACGGCACCATCATCGACGACAACCGTGCCCGATGGGTTGAGCGCGGCGGCGATCCAGGCTTTGCGCGCCGAGCGCGGCTCGCCGCGCGGCAGAAAGAGGGTCGCGCGGCCACCGGCTTCGATCGCCGCGAGCGGCCCCGGCGCGGTCGCCGTTTTGCGCGAGCCGCGCGCGATCAGCATGTGGCAGCCGGCATCGGTCGCGATGCGGGCGGCGGCGAGCTTGGTCACCATGCCGCCCGAGCTGTAGCCGGGGGCGGCGGCACCGGCCATCGCCTCGATCTCCGGCCCGATCTCGTCCACCACGGGGACATGCCGGGCATCGGGCTGATGCCGCGGGTCGGCGGTGTAGAGCCCGTCGATGTCGGAGAGCAGCACCAGCATGTCCGCACCCGTCATCTGCGCCACACGGGCGGCGAGCCGGTCGTTGTCGCCAAAGCGGATCTCGGCGGTGGCGACGGTGTCGTTCTCGTTGACGAGCGGCACCGCACCCAGCGCCAGGAGCTGGGCGAAGGTCGCCCGCGCGTTCAGATGCCGGCGCCGCGACTCGGTGTCTTCGAGGGTCAGCAGGATCTGGGCGACGGTGATGCCGTGGCCGGCGAGAGCCTCCTGATAGGCGTGGGCGAGGCGGATCTGGCCGGTCGCCGCCGCCGCCTGCTTTTCCTCGAGCCGCAACCGGTTGCCGGCGAGCCCGAGACGGCGCCGGCCGACCGCCACCGCACCCGACGACACCAGGATCACCTCCTGCCCGCGCGCCCGGCAGCAGGCCACATCCCCGGCCAGCGCATCGAGCCAGCCGCGACGGATTTCACCGCCCTCGCCGACCAAGAGCGCCGAGCCGATCTTCACCACCAGCCGGCGCGCCCTCGCCAGCGTCTCGGCCGCGCTCATCGAGACTTGCAAGCCATTGATTCGCTTTACCCGATCTTCGACGGAAATATCTTGCTGTCGAGGTTGCAACTCGCCACGTTATAGGTATCACATGATCAAGCGGTTTCGCCACAGCGGATTGCAACGGTTGTTCACGTCCGGCGATACGAGCGGGGTCAACGCGCAGGCTGCGGCAAATCCTACTGGCCCTGAACAACGCTCCTTTGAGCGGCGAGCGGCGCGGGCAATGGGCGGTTTCGGTGTCGGAGAATTGGCGCGTCGTCTTCACATTCGACGGACCCGACGCAACTGATATCGATCTGGTCGACTACCACTGATCGTCGAGGAGGAGGCAAGGGAAACCATGTCGAGAATGCACAATCCGCCGCATCCCGGTGAGATGATCAGGGAACTCTGCCTGGAGCCGCTTGGTCTTTCCGTGACCGATGCGGCTGCGGGTCTGGGCGTCACGCGCAAGGCGTTGTCGGAGCTGGTCAACGGTCACAGCGGAGTTTCGCCGGAAATGGCGCTGCGGCTGGAGAAGGCTTTTGGCGGCACTGCCGAAACATGGCTCGGAATGCAGCTCGAATATGATTTGTGGCAGACGATGCAGCGCGCTGGCGATTTGAAAGTCACCCGTTTCGCTCCTCGCGCCCCGGCACCTGACGGACCAGCGACTTGAGCAATTGAAAAATATGGTGGCCATTAGGTAGGTTTGGGCTGTTCGCTTCCGGATTTCCGCCGATCACGACGAGCCGGCGAGCGAAGTCAACTCAGCCGCCTCGCCGCCCCCGGCCTTACGTTGCTCGGCCAGTGCCGCGAACAGCACGTCCAGCACCCTTGTTACACCGGCTCCGGTGACCCCGGACAATGCCAATACCGTCGCACCCTGTCGGGCGACGCGGCGGAGCTGCCGGGACTTGGCCGTGACCGCCAATGGGTCGAGCGCGTCGATTTTGTTGAGGCCGACGATTTCCGGCTTGTCGGCGAGGCCGTGGCCGTAGGCGGCCAGTTCGCCGCGGATCGTGCGGTAGGCGGCGGCGACATCGTCGAGCGTGCCGTCGACGAGGTGCAGGATAAGGGCGCAGCGCTCGACATGGCCGAGAAAGCGGGTGCCGATCCCGGCACCTTCGCTCGCATGCTCGATCAGGCCGGGCAAATCGGCCAGCACGAATTCTTCGTCGTCGAGGCGCACCGTCCCGAGCTGCGGCTTCAGCGTGGTGAACGGGTAAGCGGCGATCTTGGGCCGGGCATGAGAGACCGCGGCGAGCATTGTCGACTTCCCGGCGTTCGGCAGGCCGACGAGACCGATATCGGCGATCAGCTTCAACCGCAGCCACACCCAGGCCTCGCCGCCGGGCCAGCCCGGATCGGCGCGGCGCGGCGCGCGGTTTGTGGCGCTCTTGTAGCGGGCGTTGCCAAAGCCGCCGTCACCGCCGCGCAGCAGCACGCGGCGCTCGCCGGCGCGGGTGAGGTCGGCGAGGATCGTGTCATTGTCCTCGGCCATGATCTGGGTCCCGACCGGGACGGTCAAAACGAGGTCTGCGGCGCCGGCTCCGGTTTTGTTGCGGCCGGCCCCGCCGCGCCCGTTCGGCGCGCGGAAATGCTGGCGATAGCGGTAATCGATCAAGGTGTTCAGATTGTCCGCCGCGACCAAGACGATGTCGCCGCCCTTGCCGCCGTCGCCGCCGTCTGGGCCGCCGAACTCGATAAACTTCTCACGGCGAAAGCTCGACGCCCCGCGCCCGCCGTCGCCGCTTTTCAGATAAATCTTGCACTGGTCGAGAAATTTCATCGGGCTTTCAAGTGTCCGACCAAAAAGTCACGCAGATCGGCCGATCCGTCATTCCCGCGAGGCGCACGCCGGTGCGCATGGGTTCCGGGCTCGCGGGCTGCACCCGCGCCCCGGAATGACGAGCTTTCGCATTTCTTCATACGCTCCAACGCGCAACTCCAGGGTTGCGGGGCTCCGAGGTCTGCCCGGCCTCTCCCCGCCCTGCGCGGGGGCGATGGTGAGGTGCGCGAGCCGTTTCCCTCATTTCGAGCCGAGCCCAAATGAAAAGAGGGGAACGCGGCCGTTCCCCTCGGGCTGGCAAGCGCTCGGGGAGCGGCTATTCGGCCGCCTCGGCCCGCGCCGGCGGCGACACGACGGAGACATAGGTGCGCCCGCCGAGCCCCTTGCGAAAGGTGACCGCGCCGGGTGAGGTCGCGAACAAGGTGTGGTCGCGGCCGATGCCGACCTGCGCGCCGGGGTGAAACTTGGTGCCGCGCTGGCGCACGATGATGTTGCCGGGGATGACGATCTCGCCGCCGAATTTCTTGACGCCGAGCCGCCGGCCGCGGCTGTCGCGCCCGTTGCGCGAGGAGCCGCCGGCTTTTTTATGCGCCATTTGTCTCTCCTTCTCCGTCTGCCGGCGCCGCCGTCTCGGATGCTGCTGCCGCGGTGCTGATCCCGGTCACGCGCAGCACGGTCTGGTGCTGGCGATGGCCTTTTTTGCGCCGGTAGTTTTGCCGCCGCTTTTTCTTAAAAACGATGATCTTTGCGGCGCGGCTTTGCTCGACGATCGTGGCGCTGACCGAGGCACCCTCGAGCAGCGGCGCGCCGGCCGACACCGCCGCACCGTCGGCCACCATCAGCACCTCGGCGAAATCGATCGTGCTGCCGGGCTCGCCGTCGAGCCGCTCGACGGCGATGACATCGTCCTTGGCGACCCTATATTGCTTGCCGCCAGTGCGGATCACTGCAAACATGATGCTCGGTTATGTGGTTGCCGCGCGCCCGGTGTCGCGGCGCGGCCCGTACTATAGCGCCCAGGGTCGTTCGTCAATGGCGGGTCGTTCGTCAGTGGCGGGTCGTTCGTCAATGGCGGGCCGTCCGTCAATGGCGGCGCTGTCGGGCAATGGCGGGACGATGTCGGGCGGCATGAGCCGCGCCGGCCGCCTGGTGGCGGCGGCGGTGATGCTGGGCCTCGGCTTTGCCGGTCGCGTTGCCGTGGCCGACGAGCTGGCGCTGCCGCAAAAAATCGAACGCGACACGACGATCACCGCCGTCTACCGCTTTGCCCACCCGGCGACGGGGCACGGCGTTCTCGATATCGAATGGACCGACACGACCGGCCGGGTCGTCGAGCGCCGGCATATCGCGCTCGATCTCGACAGCGCTGCCGAGGCCGGCTTTGCGCTCGATTTGCGGCGGGCCGTGGCGATCGGCAACAAGCTCTCCGCTCATCTCTCCTTTGACGAGGCCGGCAAAGGCGGGCCTTCCGTGCATCGCGAGGAAACCGAAACGGCGTCCTTTGTCGTGCCGCCGCCCGACCATCCGTGGCGCGATTACCAGATCATCATGTGGCAGCCGCAGAGTGCGGCCGGCTACGCCGCCCTGAAACAGCTCGGCGTCACGGCCGGAATGGTCGAAGCCGATCATCGCAGCCGATCGGGCACCTACAAAAAGAGCATGCTGGCAGCGCTCGTCGAGGCCGGCCTGCGCTGCTATCTCGAAAACATCGCCACCGACTTCTACTCTCCCTACCACCGTGCCTCGGAAGGGCGGCCGGTCAATTGGCGGTTCGCCGCGGCCAAGCAGCTTTATCGGCAAGACCCGCGCACCGTCTCCGGCTTTATCCGCGAGCCGAGCCTGTCGGACCCGGCATGGCTCGAACGGGTCTACGCGCGGCTCGGAAGGGACGTCGCGGCCCTGCGCCCCTATCGGCCGCTCTATTACAGTCTCGGCGACGAAACCGGGATCGGCGATCTGTCGGCGTTCTGGGATTTCGATTTCTCCGAATATTCTCTGGCAGGCTTTCGCGCCTGGCTGCGCGGTCGTTATGACAGCCTGGCTGCGCTAAATCGGCAGTGGGGCTCCGATTTCCACGATTGGGCGGCGGTCGAGCCGATGACGACAACAGAAGCGTTGACCCGCCGCGACCAGAATTTTTCGGCCTGGGCCGATTTCAAGGAGTGGATGGACGTCGCCTTTGCCCGCGCGCTCGCCGGTGGCACCGCGGCCGTGCATGCCGCCGATCCCGACGCGCTGGCGGCGATCGAAGGCGCGCAAATCCCCGGCTGGGGCGGCTACGACTATTCGCGCCTCGCCGGCAGCGTCAATTTGATGGAGCTCTATGATTACGGCGACAACATCGAGATCGTCCGGTCGCTCAATCCAAAGATGGTCATGCTGACGACCTCGTTTCGCGGCGGCCCGGCCGAAACCCACCGGGTCTGGCGCGAATTGCTGCGCGGGACGCGCGGCCTCGTGCTGTGGGATGAAAACCACGAATTCGCCGAAACCGACGGCGAGCTCGGGGCGCGCGGCAGCGAAGCCCAATCTTATTATCGCGAAATCCGCGGCGGCATCGGCGCCCTCTTGATCAACAGCCGGCGGCGCCTCGACCCGATCGCCATCCTCTATTCGCCGGCAAGCATGCGCGTGCGCTGGCTGCTCGACCGGCGGACCGGCGGCGGCGACTGGTCGCGCCGCGATGCCAGCAGCGAATATCAGGACGATGCAGTCCGCAGCGCCACGCGCAACATGGTGCGCGCGATCGAGCATCTCGGGCTGCAGCCGCGGTTCGTCTCGACCCAGATGGTCGAGCATGGCGATCTGCGCCGTGGCGGCTACCGCCTGTTGCTGCTGCCGCAGACGATCGCGTTGTCTTCGGCCGCATCCGACGCGATCGGGGACTTTGTCCGGCACGGCGGGGTCGCGGCTGCCGATGGCGCGCCCGGGCTCTTCGACGAGCACGGCCGGCGCCTCGGGGAGCCTCGGCTGGCCGAGCTGTTCGAAGGTCACGGCGCCGGCAAGGCCGCGGCCGATAGCGGCGGGCGCGCGGTCCGCCTGCCTTCGCGCTCGGCAGCGCCGGACGATTATCGCGCCGTGATGGCGAAGCTTGCCGCCGCCGCCGGAGTTGCCCCGGCCTTTCCGGTGACCGGTCCCCACGGCGAGGCGATCGCCGATGTCGACACCTATGTCTTCGAGGATGAAGGGGTGACGATCCTCGCGCTGCAACGCGAGCCCCCCGGTCCATCCGAGAAGAGCCCACCGGGCCGGGAAACCGTTGTCGTTGCGTTGCCGCGGCCGCTCGAGGCGCACGACCTGCGGACCGGATGGGCGTTGGGCAAGCGCGACCGGATCACGATCGACCTCGACCCGGTCGAGCCGACCTTGCTCGCGCTGTCGGAGCGCCCGCTCGCACCCCCCGCGATTGCCGGCCCGGCCGGCGCGCAGCTCGGAGCCAATGTCGGGCTTGTGGTTCACAGCAGCGAGCCGAGCGCGTTCGATGTCGTCCATGTCGATGTGATCGATCCCGATGGCCGCGTTGTCCGGCACTACTCGCAAAACTTGTTCACGCGAGGCGGATCGGCGGCGATGCTGCTGCCGCTGGCGGTCAACGACAAGACCGGGGTTTGGGAAATCCGCGCCAGGGATGCGCTGAGCGGTGCCGCGTCGTCCCAGAAGCTCCGCGTTCATCACTAGCCGGCAACCATTCATGGTTTCGACACAGTAAGGTTTGGCTAATAATGATCGCGGAGAATTGCTTACGCCGTGAGCTTGCGCGTTGGCCGCTTGCCGGATAGACCGATGCAGATTTTTTTCATTTGCCGGCGGGTGCCGTTTCCGCCCGACCGCGGCGACAAGATCGCGACCTTCAACGTGATCCGTCACCTCGCCCGGCAGCACGAGGTGCACGTCTTCTGCCTCGGCGACGGCGCCGAGGATATTGCCAACTCAAGCGGTCTCGACGACTGCGCCAAAAGCGTCACTGCCGTGCCGGTCGGCGGCGCCGCCATCCGATGGCGGGCGGCCAAAGCGCTGCTGACCGGCGAGCCGCTATCGGTCGCCGCCCTCGACGAAACCGAGCTGCACGACGCGATCAAACGCAAATACGATGTGCTGAGGCCCGACCTGATCCTGGTTTACAGCAGCAATGTTGCGCAATTTGCCGAGCATTTCCCGCTGACCCCGCGGGTCATGCAGTTCGGCGATCTGGACTCGTTGAAATGGGGGCAATACGCTGGCCGCTCACCCATCCCGTTGAAATGGGTTTACGCCGCCGAGGAGCGGCGATTGCTCGCCTATGAGCGGCGCATTGCCAAAGAATTTTCTGCCTCACTGGTGCATACCGCGCAGGAGCAGAGCGACTTCGAGCGTCTCATCCCGGGGGTGCCGGTGGCGCTCGTGGGCAATGGCGTCGATCTCGACCATTTCCGCTCCGCCGGCCGGGTGAAGGAGCCGGGCGGGATCGTCTTTACCGGGGTTATGGATTACCGGCCGAATGTCGATGCCGTGCAGTGGTTCTGCGACGCGGTGCTGCCCTTGGTGCGGGCGCAAATCCCGCAAGCGAGCTTTACGATCTGCGGCAATCGCCCGGCGCGGCCGGTGCGGCGCCTGGCCCGGCGCCCGGGCGTTCTGGTGACGGGATGGGTCCCCGACACGCGGCCCTATCTCGACCGATCGCAAGTCTTTGTCGCGCCCTTGCGCATGGCCCGCGGCATCCAAAACAAATTGCTCGAAGCGCTGGCGATGGGCTTGCCCTGCGTCGCCTCGACCGCGGCGTGGCGCGGCACCGCCCTTGCGCATGGCGACGGGATCATGGCGAGCGACGCGGCCGAAGAGTTTGCCGGGCATGTCGCCAGGCTGCTGCGGGACGGCGCCTACCGCGCGCAGATGGCGGCAAAGGCGCGCGCCGCGGTCGAAGCGCATTACCGCTGGGAAACCCAGCTGGCGCCGCTCGACCGGATCATCGACGGGCTGGCGCCAGCGCCGGCGCTGCAAGGCGCCGGGTAGCTCTCAGGCGGCGTCGACCAATACCAGCTCGGCATCGTCGAGGGCGCGGATCTCGAGCGCTGTCTCGTCATGGATCGCCGCCCCGTCGCGGGCGTCGAGCCGCACCCCGTTGACCTCGACGGCACCGATGGCCGGGACGAGGTAGAGATGGCGCTGGCGGCCGGCGGCATAGGGGAGGCTCTCGCCGGCGCGCAACGCCGCGCCCAGCACGCGGGCGTCGGTGCGGATCGGCAAAGCTTCGGTATCGCCCTCGAAGCCGCTGGCCAAAACCGCAAAGCGGCCGGAACGGTCGCCTTTGGGGAATGGGCGCGTCCCCCAGGACGGCGGCCGGCCGCGGCTCGTCGGCTGTATCCAGATTTGGAACAGCGTCGTCGTTCCCTTCTCCCGATTGAATTCGGCATGGCGAATGCCGGTGCCGGCGCTCATCACCTGCACGTCGCCGGCGAGGGTGCGGCCCTTGTTGCCGAGGCTGTCCTGGTGCGTCACCGCACCTTCGCGCACATACGTGACGATCTCCATATCGGCGTGCGGATGCGGTGGAAAGCCGGTGTCGGGGGCGATCGCGTCGTCGTTCCACACCCTGAGCCGGCCCCAGCCCATGCGCGCCGGGTCGTGGTAGTCGGCGAACGAGAAATGATGCTTGGTGTCGAGCCAGCCGAGACGGGCGCCGCCGAGGCTGGCAAACGGCCTGCGTTCGATCATGTTGACCTTCCTGATCAGCCGGGCGCGAGGCGCCCCGGAACATGACCATCAGGTCGTGCTCGGAGCGCCGGTTTGGAAGGGCTGAGACGGCAGGGCAGGGACCCGCGCCGGCGCCGCTGCGGGCCAGAATGTCTCGACCGGCGAGCCCGCCCGCCATAGTATCGGGCATTGCCACGGAGGAGAGCGGCGATGGCCGACGACCATGCCCATCCGCATCAGCACGGGGCCGGCTCGGAATTGTCCGAGATGGATGTGCGGGTGCGGGCGCTCGAAACGATCCTGACCGAGAAGGGCTATGTCGACCCGGTGGCGCTCGACCGGATCATCGAGAATGTCGAGACCAAGATCGGCCCGCATATCGGCGCGCGCATCGTCGCCCGCGCCTGGAGCGACCCCGAATTCAAAAAGGAGCTGCTGGCCGACGCGACCGAGGCGGTCAACACGCTCGCGGATTTCGATCCGGTGTCGAGCCATCTGATCGCGGTCGAGAACACGCCGCAGACCCACAACCTCGTCGTGTGCACCTTGTGCTCGTGCTATCCGTGGTCGGTGCTGGGGCTGCCGCCGGTCTGGTACAAATCGGCGCCCTACCGCTCGCGCGCGGTCATCGACCCCAAGGGCGTCCTCGCCGATTTCGGCGTGAGCTTGCCACCCGCGACCGAAATCCGGATCTGGGATTCGACTGCGGAAACGCGGTTTCTGGTTTTGCCGATGCGGCCGGAGGGCACCGAGGGGTGGAGCGAGGACGAGCTCGCGAGCCTCGTCACCCGCGACTGCATGGTCGGCACCGGGCTGCCGAAGCGCCCCGCGGCCCGGCAGGAGGCCGCGGCGTGACCAACTCGCTGCACGATATGGGCGGGATGCACGGCTTTGGCCCGGTCGAGCCGGAAGCCGGCGAGCCGGTGTTTCATGCGCGCTGGGAAGGCCGTGTGCTGGCGCTGCAGCGGGCGATGGGCTTTACCCGGCTGTGGACGATCGATGGCGGGCGCGCCGCGCTCGAGCATTTGCCGCCGCTCGATTACCTCGGCTCCTCCTATTACCGGCGCTGGTTTCTCGGCCTGGAGCAGCGGCTGATGCGGCGCGGGCTCGTCGGCGCGGACGAGATCGCCGCCGGCCGGTCGTTGCGGCCGGGGGCCAGGCTGAACCGGACCATGACGGCCGAGGACGCGCGGAAATTTCACTGGGCGGATTTCGAGCGCCCGGCGGCGGGTCCGGCGCGCTTCAAGAAAGGCGACCCGGTTCGCGCCCGGAACCTCAACCCCGCCACCCACACCCGCCTGCCGCGCTATGCCCGCGGCAAGACCGGCACAATCGAGGCGGTCCGCGGCTGCCATGTCTTTCCCGACACCGCCGCCGTCGATGCCGGCGACAACCCGCAATGGCTCTACGCGGTGGTGTTCTCGGCCCGCGAATTATGGGGCGAGGATGCCGACCCCGCGGTCAAGGTGTCGATCGAGGCGTTCGAGCCCTATCTCGATCCGGCATGACGGCAATCGACCAGGCCGCCGCCTTGCCGGGCCTCCCGCTCGGCCCCGACGGCCCGGTGTTCCGGGCGCCGTGGGAGGCGCACGCCTTTGCCATGGCTTTGAGCTTGCACGAGCGGGGTCTTTTCACCTGGCCCGAATGGGCCGCGGCGCTGGCCGCCGAGATCGCGCGCGCGCAGGCGGCGGGCGACCCCGATCGCGGCGATACTTATTATTCTCATTGGCTCGCCGCCCTCGAGCAGCTCGTCGCTCGGAAGCAAGTGACAGACGAAAAAGCCCTCACGCGCCATCGCGCCGCATGGCGCCGCGCCGCAGAGCGCACTCCGCACGGCACTCCGATCGAATTGCAGCCCGGCGACTTTCCTTCCTGATCCCCGCCGAGCGCGGCGGCGGGAACCTTTTGCCGCGGGGCCGCATCTAACGGGTCCGAGCCGTCCGGAGAACCCGATGCCGTCGATCGAGACCGAGCTTTTGCCGTGCAATGCGCCCGATGCCGAGCTCGTCGCCTCGCTGCGGGCCGGGCATGCGCCGGCTTTCGCCGCGCTGATGCGGCACAACAACCGGCGGCTTTATCGGCTGGCGCGCGGCGTTGTCGGCGACGATTGGGAAGCCGAAGAGGTGGTGCAGGAGGGTTATCTGCGCGCCTTCACCCACCTCGACAGCTTTAAGGGCGGCTCGAGCCTCGCCACCTGGCTCGCCCGCATCGTGCTCAACGAGGCGCTCGGCCGGCTGCGGCAGCGCCATCCGACGGTCGAGCTCGACGAGACAACCGACGCTTGCGCTGCCGACGGCACTTTGGGGATTCGGGACGCCGCGTGTCCGGAACGGGCGACGGCGCGGCGCGAGGTCCGGCACGCGATCGAGCGCGCGGTGGACCAGCTGCCGCCGCCGTTTCGTGCGGTCTTTGTCATGCGCGCCATCGAGCAGCTGAGCATCGAGGAGACGGCGCTTTGCCTCGGCATTCCGGGCGAGACGGTCAAGACCCGGCTGCATCGTGCGAACAAGCTCTTGCGCCGGGCGCTCAGCGCCGAATTCGGCTCGATTTTGGATGCTGCGTTCCCGTTTCTGGGCGCGCGCTGCGACCGGATGGTCGAGGGCGTCCTCGAACGCCTCGGTCTTCCGGCCGATATCGGCTGAGCCGCCGGTCACCTTTTTTCCCGAGCACAAGGAGGGAGCTCATGCGTATCGCTGCTGCGGCTTTTGGCATCCTGGCGCTGACCGCGCTGCCGGCGCTCGCCCAAAACGTCGCCAAGGCGCCGCCGGGGGGCGACTACAAAAGGGCCAGCACGCTCGTCAAATTGCCGGATTTTCTGCCCGGCCTCGGCACCCTCTATGTCAATCCGAAGACCTTGCCGGCCGGCCCGTTTCTCGCCTATGACCATCAGGGCCGCCTCGTCAGCACGATCTACATGATCCCGCTCGCCGACATGCAGAGCCAGAAGGCGTTTGCCGAGCTGGCGTCGCCCGGCGGCCGGGTGGACCATGTCAGCATCTATTACAATGCCGGGCATCCGGGCGTCCCGGTGCCGCATTACCATATCGTGCTGTGGCACGTCTCGAAGGCCCAGGAAGCTCTGGTCGCAAAATAAGGAGCGCGATGTTCCGATGCCAATCTCACGGCGGATGCTGATCGGCGCAGCGGTTGCATTGACGGTAACCGACGGCCGGCCGCCGCCGGCCGGCGCCGACGAGCCGATCAAGGAAGCGGACAAGATCAAGCAGGCGGACGCCAAATATCAGAAGGAGCCCAAAGGCCAGCAGCGCTGCGAGATCTGCCTGCAATTCCAGCCGCCGGCGAGCTGCAAGATCGTGCAGGGCCCGATCACGCCGCAAGGCTGGTGCCAGTTTTTCGCCGCCAAGGAAAACGCGCACTGACGCACCGGCCTGTTGGCCCGCGCTAAAAAGCCGGTATCCTCGCGTCGGCAAAGAGCGAGGAGGAGCCAATGGCGAGGGCGAGCCGGCCGGCGGAATGGGGCCGCACCATCGAGCACCCGAACGATGCCTGGCTCGCTGGGCAGGAGCCGGAGCCGGTCCTCGACCCCGATCTGCCGATCATCGACCCGCATCATCATTTCTGGGAGCGCCGGGGCGGAGCGCCCGGCCATCGCTATCTGCTCGACGAGCTGCTCGCCGACATCGACACCGGCCACAATATCGAGGCGACGGTGTTTCTCGAATGCCGCTCGATGTATCGCGCCGATGGCCCGCCCGAGATGCAGCCGGTCGGCGAAACCGAATTCGTCGCCGGCCTCGCAGCGATGAGCGCGAGCGGCGGCTACGGCAAGACGCGGGTCGCCGCCGGCATCGTCGGCTATGCCGATTTGACCTTGGGCGCGCGGGTCGAGCCGGTGCTCGAAGCGCAGATCCGCGCCGGCGGCGGCCGGTTTCGCGGGGTGCGTCATTCGGCCGGCTGGGATCAAAGCGACACGATCGGCAACAGCCGCTCCGACATGCGCCCGCAGCTTTACGCGCGGCCCGATTTCCGCGCCGGCTTCGCCCGGCTCGCCGCCCGGGGCTTGAGCTTCGACGCCTGGCTCTATCATCCCCAACTCGCCGATATCGTCGATCTCGCCCGCGCCTTCCCGGCCGCCCCGATCGTCATGGGCCATGTCGGCGGCGTCCTCGGCTACGGCCCCTATGCCGGCAAAAAGGACGAGGTGTTCGCGGCGTGGCGGCGCTCGATGACCGACCTCGCGGCCTGCCCCAATGTCGTCGTCAAGCTCGGCGGCCAGATGCGCCGGCTCGCCGCCTTCGATTACGGCGCCGCCGGGAAGCCGCCTTCGTCGGAGGAGCTTGCCGGATATTGGCGGCCTTACATGGAGACCTGCATCGAGCTTTTCGGCGCCGGGCGCTGCATGTTCGAGAGCAATTTCCCGGTCGAAAAGGTCGGGACCGGCTACGCCGTCTTGTGGAACGCCTTCAAGCGCATCGCCGCCGGCGCCTCGGCGCAAGAAAAGCGCGCCCTCTTCGCCGGCACCGCCCGCCGTTTCTATCGGCTGTGAAGAAGCTGAGCCGACGAGCGCCGGTCCGGGAAGACGGCTATCGATATAGCCAAAACCTTTTCTGGTTTCCCAACAACGAAGATCAGCTGGGCCGGGCTTGCGGGCTAGCGGCAACCGAGGGCTCGCCAGCAACGTTGCGCCATCCGGCTGACCGTGCAACCTGCTGTTGTGGCGGTCCGGTAAGCGAGGTATCTTGTCCGCATGGTTGAAACGGTATCCGCACAAGGGGAGACGCAGACCAGGTTTCTCCAGGATATCTGTGCCTATTTCAGAGACTTCCTGGATACGGACTTCAAGCGTCAGGCCGCGCCGAAGCGAAACGTCACGCTGAAGGACCCGGCCGGAAACCTGACCGGCATTGATGCCGCGAAATACCCCGATTTGGCGAACGAGGTCTGGAGGCTGCTGCGTCGGCCGATCAGCGAAAACCCTGCCTTCTCGCTCAGCGTGCCGCGCGGCAAGTACCGGGGGCGGCTCCGGCGAGCCCTTCGGGAACTCATCGAGAAGCATGGGCAAGCCTTGAGCGAAGACGAACTGAACACGATCGCGGATCGCGGATCGGTCCTGGCTCGACGACTCAAGCAACAGTTGCAGAACGACCTGGAGGCCTACGCCGAGGCGGTCACGAACGCCGTAAAGATTGACCTCGTCCGCACGGTGGCCGTTCCGCTCGTGACAAAGCTCGAAGCAAGCCTTGAACGCGCTCGGGGCGATGCGTTCGAAGCAATCTACAATATCGAAGAGGAGTTGGGCGAACGTCTTACCGAGGCCTTCCGTGAGCCTATCAGCTCAGCTCTCGCCACAGCGCTCGTCGATAATTCGTTCGAGGATCTTGACAAACTCCTGCTTGATGTCGTCGACGTGGGCGCGATCCGGCAGAAATTGGACACATATTTCGATACCTTTACGACTACTGACTTCTTTCAGGAGCTCCACGAACTCGCATCGACGCTGAAGATACGAGACAATTTTGAGACCTACCTTTACATAGGTGAGTTACACTTCAACCGGATCGCCTATCCGCTTTTCTATCTCACTCTTAGTGTAGAATTAGAGGAGCGGATTTTTCGGATTGCTGCCGATCCACATCTCTATATTAACAAGAAAGCGATTGAGTTTGCCGCACAAGAGATTTCCCGCGAGACGGGGATGCCTAATCACCTTCGCGTCGACGAAAGGATCGTCTATCTGGAGCCCGGCGACAGCTTTGTCGGAGCGGTTCAGCATCTCCTCGATGGGTGGATGTCGGACTTGGCGATTCCGCCTCTCGACTTCGGCCAAGCAGAACCACAAAGATGCCAACGGAGCCAGATAACAGTCACAAATGCCTTGCACTTCGCCGCGTTCGACAAGTCGGACGAGGCGATGCTGAATGATTATGAAGAACTGATGGGTCTACTGCGAACGGACGAACCGGTAGCGCTCGACTTCAGCGACATCGTCCTCTCTTTCCTAACCAAAGACCCGGTCAGCCTCGAAGATTCGGTCGGCCGAGAATGGGAGGACACGGCTGTCGATGACAGGCTGGTGTTCGCGTCCCCGGTGCCGCTGAACGAGGAGCAGCGCAAGATCCTTTCGGCATTGCGCGGCGGACACTGCCGCTTCCTCGCCATCGAGGGACCGCCGGGCTGCGGCAAGAGCCATACAATCGTTGCGATCGTGTTCGAGGCCATCCTCACAGGGCGCAACGTCCTGGTCCTCTCTGACAAGAAGGAGGCATTGGACGTCGTCGAGGACAAACTCACCAGAGTCTTGAACGCAGTACGCGCGGACGGCAACTTCCAGAATCCGATCCTGCGTCTGGGTAAGGCCGGAAACACGTATGGGAAGATACTGAATGCCCACTCTCTGTCTGCGATCAATGCCTACCACCAGGTAGGCAGGGCCAACGCCGCAAAGCTTCAACGACAGATCACCGAGGAAGAAGCACGGCTGAAGCGGGTGATCAACGAACTGACCACAAAAAGTTCAGATATCGATTTGCGGGATGTTGCCGGGCTCGCTCGACGGGAGGCGGGATTCGGTACCGTCGAGGACCTTGACACCATATTGGCTGACCCGACCGCGCTACGTGCGCTTGAGGATGTGCGAGTCCTCGCAGAATGGCTGAATGGTGAAGGCGCTCCGCTGATGCGCATCATGCGGGCGGCCGGAAATGAGCCGCGTCTTGGCGACTTGGCTCGGATACTCGAATTCCAGCCTCGGCTCGCCGAGCTTCCGGCAATACGAGGGGTCGATCTCCGAGCGTTGTCGTTCTTCACCGGATTTGCTCCGCGTTTTCACGATGTGTTGGCGACGCTGCTCCGACAATATCATTCGGTGAGAAAGCCGATCGTCGGCTACCTGTTTACCCGTACTCGTGCGCGAGAAATCGATAGTCGGTTAGGCGAGCAACTTCCTTGCCAGTCTGCTCTGGAAGCCCACAAAAAGCTGCAAACGCTGATTAGAGCCGCCGCGGTCCTGTCATCTCTTCGGGTCGGCTTTGGCAAGGTGGGGATCGCAGCGGACCACCTTCATTGGGCCTACCAGCAGTTCATCGACGATATTCCACCGGCGACAGCGAGCGCTCCAGACATGCTCGCGCGGGTGCTCCGACTTAGAGAGGCGATTTCCCAGCATCGGACCCTGATGCGGGCGCTAGGCGTCGAGCCGGATAGCCTCGACTGGGCTAAGACAGCCGTCACCGAGGGAGCGCTCGTCGCGCGGCTGACCGCCTTCGCGGCGGATCATCAAACCATGTGTGACCGTTTCATTGACCTTCCCGAGTTCGATTACGTCGGCGACAAGAGCCGCCTCGAAAGTCTCCACACCGAGCGCCTCGCACACACGATTGATGGTCGGGTCGTCGAGTTTGCGAACGAACATCGCAACTTGGCGCGCGCGCTACGCGACATCATTCGTAAACGTCAACGGTTTCCCCGCGAGGAGTTCGAGCACCTCAAGAAAGCCTTCCCGTGCATGATCGCCGGTATTCGCGACTACGCGGAGTACGTGCCACTCGAACGAGGTCTGTTCGACCTCGTCATCATCGACGAAGCTTCGCAGGTCTCGATCGCGCAGGCGTTTCCGGCCTTTGTCCGCGCAAAGCAGTTGGTCGTTCTGGGCGACCAACGGCAATTTTCCAATGTCAAGACTACGAATGCTTCGCGGGATATCAACACCCAATATTTGCAAGAGATAATTGAGAATTTTCGACGCACCGACACTCTGGATTCGAACATTTTGAATCGCCTTCGGAAATTTGACATTAAAGTTAGTGTGCTTGAGTTCGTAGAGCGCATCTCTAATTATAATGCTTTGCTAAAAAAGCATTTTCGTGGATACCCGGAACTCATCTCTTTTTCATCCGATACCTTCTATCGAGGCCAGCTTCAGGCAGTAAAGATTCGCGGTAAGCGGATCGAGGACGTGATCCGGTTCACCCCTGTCGAACATGACGGAAGAGCCGAGACGAGGCGGAACACGAATATACCGGAAGCCGAGGCAATCCTTGGCGAACTGCGTGACCTCGCGAACCTCGACAGTCCACCATCCGTGGGGATCATCACCCCTCATACCGAGCAGCAAGCCCTCCTGGTTCAGATGGTCAATCGGCAGGAGGACGCAGAACTTCTCAACGAGGCACTCGACCTCAAGATTATGACGTTCGACACCTGCCAGGGCGAAGAACGAGATGTGATCCTGTATTCGATGGTCGCCACGAAGGAAATTGATAAGCTATCGTATATCTTTCCGAGATCCCTAGACGAAGCTGACGAGGTGGATCATGTCCTTCGCCTACAGAGATTAAATGTCGGTTTCTCCCGCGCCAAGGAGCGAGTGCATTTTTTCTTGTCTAAGCCCATCGAGGAGTATGCTGGCTCGATCGGCAAGGCCATACAACATTTCAAGCGAGTGCAGGAACGAGGAAAGAAAGCACCCGACATCAGCGCGACCGACCCAAAGTCTCCGATGGAGACCAAGGTACTGTCATGGTTGCGCCAGACAAAAATCTTCCAGAAATTGGGAGATCACATAGAGATCGACGCACAATTCGAGATCGGAGAGTATCTCCGACAACTGGACCCCACTTATAGGCATCCCGCTTACAAGGTAGATTTTTTGATGAAAATTTCGGGGTTAGAAAAGAACGTCTCAATCATCATCGAGTACGACGGCTTCAAGGAACATTTCACCGATCTACACGAAGTGGATGCATTGAATTACGACCGCTATATGAAAGCTGAGGATGTCGAGCGCCAGAAAGTTCTCGAAAGCTATGGCTATCGGTTCTTGAGGATCAATCGGTTCAATCTCGGAAAGGACCCTGTGCGGACCCTGGATGAGCGGCTCATCCGCATTGCGCAGGATGTCATGCAGGCGGCGAAGCCCCATGCGTTTGTCGAGACGGTCAAGGAGCAGACAAACGGGCTCACCAATGGCGACCGCCGGCAATGTTCGGTGTGTGGTGAGGTGAAGCTGATCGAGCAATTTCGGGATATGAACCTCGCGCGCGGCTATGGCCGGAAATGCCAAACCTGCAAGCGCGCCGCCCGACGGAAGCGTCGGCGGTAGTCCCCCGCGGCTAATGTAAGCGCAGGACGCTACGATCGAGATTTGAAGGAACAAGCTTTCCGCAAAAACCTGTTTGCGAGACGATCCGCCCGGCACCTGTGGCTGCTCTGATTAAAAGGACAGTGTGATGAGCGACGAATTGCCGACGGCGGCGCGAGTATCCGATCCCGGGATCCGGGCGCTTTATGCGCAGGAGAGCCGGTGGCAGGCGTGGCTCGATGTCGAGGCGGCGCTGGCCGGGGCGGAGGAGGAGCTCGGCATCATCCCCAAGGGGGCGGCGGACGCGATCGGCCGGGCGGCCCGGCTCGAGCTGCTCGACCGCGCCCGTATCGACGAGGGTTTTGCGCGCACCGGGCACACGATCGTGCCGCTCGTCTGGGAACTCTCTCGCGTCGTCGGCGAGCCCTATGGCGGCTGGGTGCATTGGGGGGCGACGACGCAAAACATCACGCAGACCGGCGACCTTTTAGTGCTGCGCCAGGCGCATCACGTGTTCCTCGGGCTGATCGCCGATGCGTTGCAAGCGATGGCGGATCTCGCCGAGCGCGGCGCCGATATGCCGATCGCCGGGCGCACTCATGGCCAGCACGCGGTGCCGGCGACTTTTGGCCTGAAGCCGGCGGTGTGGATCGACGAGCTGATCCGGCATGTCGAGCGCTTCCGCCAGGCGGCCCCTCGCCTCTTTGTCGCGATGCTGGGCGGCGGCGCCGGCACCTTCGCCTCGCTCGGCGCGCACGGGCCGGCGGTGCAGGCCGGCATCGGCCGCCGCCTCGGCATGCTGCCGATGCGGGTGCCGGCGCGGACGATTGGCGACCATCTCGCCGAGAATATCTGTCTTCTCGGCATGCTCGCCGCCACTTGCAGCAAAATTGCGCGCGAGATCTACACGCTGATGAAGACCGAGTTCGGCGAAGTCGAGGAGCCGGTGCCGCCCGGCACGGTCGGTAGCTCGACGATGCCGCAAAAGCGCAACCCCAAGCTGTGCCAGGACATCATCGCCGCCGCGGCCGAGGTGCGCGCGATGGTGCCGCTGGCGCTCGAAGGAATGCAGACCGAGCACGAGGCCGACCGCACGACGAGCCTGATCATGGACACGTGCGACGCGCGCACCGCGATCGCCACCGGCGATATGCTGGCGCGGCTCGTCGAAATCATGCAGGGGCTGCGGCTCGACCCCGGGCGGATGCGCCGCAACCTCGATCTCGGTGGCGGGCTGATCATGGCCGAGGCGGTGATGCTGAACCTCGGCGCCGCAATCGGCCGCCAGCACGCGCACGACATCGTCTATGACGCCGCACAGGCCGCATTTGTCGAAAACCGGGCCTTTGGCGAATTGCTCGCCGCCGATCCGCGCGTCACGACCCACCTCGACCGGGAGGCGATCGCCGCCCTCCTCGACCCGACCGCCTATACCGGGCTCTGCGCCGAAATGGCCCGCGACGCCGCCCACCGCGCCCGCGCCGCCGCCGCCGAGATCGCCAAGGAACGCGCACCTGATCGATAGGCTCGCGGATCAGCTATGCAGGAAATGCGATTGCGAATTGCTCGCAACTCCACCAAAAAAGAAGGGTCAACTTCAGCGGGCTCGCGGCATGTACGTCTGTGTCTGCAATGCGGTGACCGATCGCGATGTGCGCACCCATGCCGAACGCGACGCGAATACGGTTTCGACGGTCTATCGCTCGCTCGGGTTCAAGCCGAAATGCGGGAAATGCGTGCCGCTCGTTCGGCAATTGATGCGTCAGGCCGTCGAATTGCCGGAGCCCGCCGCCGCACCGGGCTGACGCTTCGCCCGGGGTTGCGGCCGGGCCGGCGCGGCCCCACCATTAACCGTGAGCGATATGGTGGGAGGCGACGATGCGCGGCGATGCAACCGTCTTGCAGCAGTTGAACGCGGTCCTGAAGAACGAGCTGACCGCAATCAATCAATATTTCCTGCACGCCCGCATGCTGCGCCATTGGGGTGTCACCAAGCTCGGCGCCCATGAATATTCCGAGTCGGTCGACGAGATGAAGCACGCCGATAAATTGATCGAGCGCATTCTTTTTCTCGACGGGCTGCCCAACCTGCAAGATCTCGACAAATTGCTGATCGGCGAGAGCGTGCGCGAGATTCTCGAATGCGACTTGCAGCTCGAGCAACACGCCATGCCGGCCTTGCGCGAGGGCATCGTCCACGCCGAGCATGTACGCGATTTCGTGACCCGCGACCTGTTCAGCGAAATCCTCGAAGCCGAAGAGGACCACGTCGATTTTATCGAGACCCAGATCGACCTGATCGCCAAGATCGGCATCGAAAACTACACCCAGCTCCAATCCGAGCCAGCGGATTAAAGCCCGCCCGTCCAGGTCCCGGACTTATGTCGGTGCTGCGAGGAATTCCAGCAGCAGCGCGCTGACGCGCTCCGGCTGCTCCTGCTGCACCCAATGGCCGGCGCCGTCGAGGAGATGGGGGCCGCGCATATTCGTGCACGCAGTGCCCTGCATGCGCTCGAAGCTGCCGGGGCGCTGATAGGTGCCCCAATCGCTTTTGCCGGCGATAAAGAGCGACGGCACGTCGATCGTGCGGCCGGAAAAGAGCAGCAATTCGCTGTCGGAAAGACCGCCGGTGCGGCCGCGATACCAGTTGAGCCCGCCCTGAAAGCCGTTGCGCTGGTATTCGCCGGCATAGACCGCGAGCTCATTGTCGGGCAGCCAGCGGCAGGCGGCGATCCCGGTGGCCGACGGCATCACCGGGACCACGGTCTCGGCCATGTTCCGGTCCAGATCCATGATGTAGTAGGTCGGCATCCTGGCGAGCTCGGCGGCGGTCCAGGATTGCAGCGGGTGCGGCCGGTTGCCGGCCCAATCGGCGCTCTTGTAATGGAAATAGCCGCGCAGAAGAGCGTGCACGCCCTGCGGGCAATGCCACATATCGGCATTCGCCGGTCGCGTCGAATAATACCATTGATAATGCTTGCGCGGCCGGTCGAGCGCCGCCAGTGCGGCATGGATATCGGGTGCCGCACCGGGGCCCGGCGGCTTGCCGGCGGTGTCGAAGGGCAAGGCGGGCGCGCCGGCAAAAGGCGCGCTCATCAAGGCGACCGAACCAAACACGTCGGGCCGCACCAGCGCGCACCAGGCGGCAACCGAGGCGCCGAAATCATGGCCGATCACGCCCGCGACGCTGCGCCGGCCGAGCGCCGACACCAATGCCAGCGCGTCGCGCACGGCATTCAACAACCGGAACGGGTAAAGCTCGCCGTCGTAATCGGCGCTCCAGCCGGTGGTGCGGCCATAGCCGCGCTGGTCGGGGGCGACGACGTAAAACCCGGCCTGCGCCAATGACGGCATGATCTTACGCCAGGAATAGGCGAGCTCCGGAAAGCCGTGCAGCAGCAACAGAGCGGGCCGGTCGTCCGACGCAATGCCCGCTTCCAGCACATGCATCCTCAGCCCGTTGACGCCCGGCACAAAGCGGCTGCGGATGCCCGGCGGCAGCACGGCAGCGTCGAGCGGCGGCAATTCAGCCATTTCAACTCCTTGGTGTATCCCGCGAGCACCCGTTCTCACACCCGAAGGCATTCTATGTTTTTGGCGGTTTGAGGCGCAACGCGGACGCGATGCCAAAGAAATGGCAAGGGCTGGTGGGGCCACGCTCCCAGCCGATCACAAAATCGTCAGATCACAGAATCGTTAATTGCGCGTGGCCGGCCGACGATTTACCGATCGGTTTGGCTCTCGCCGGCCGGAGCTGACGACATTTCTCGCCGCCGGCAACGTGCTTTCTGCTTTACCGCTTCATCATCAGAGAGAAGACATGAAATTCCGAGAGGGGATGCCGATTCTGCTTGCCGCTGTGTTGGCGCTCGCCGGTGCCGGCGATGCGGTCGCGCGTGGCGGCGCCGGGGGCGGGGGTGGTGCGGGTGGCGGCGGCGGTGCCGCGACGGCTCCGGCGGTTCTGGGCACCAATGTCGCCACCTGCCCGTTCCCTTCGGGCACATGCGTCGCCGGCGCGGTCGGCACGGACCAGACCGTTCGGATCAGCGTCGAAATCCAGAGCGACGGCGGCGATGTTCCGTCGATCGTCGAGACCGAGGGTCCGCCGCTCGTGCCGGTGCAAATCCTGCCGGCCGGCCGCGGCGTCGATGCCAAGGGTGTCAAATTCGGCATCCAGAACGCGATTTACGAATGGACCCCGCGGCTCGCCGATATTGGGCTCGACGCCCGCGCGTCGTTCACGGCGACCACCGCCTCGGGCAAGCGGGTCGGCGTCACGGTGCCGATCGGCGTCGTGCAGCAATTGCCGCCCGGGCTCATCTCCGGACTGACCGCGCCCCGCTCCGGCGCCAATTTCGTCATCAAATGGAACCCGCCGGCCGATCAGCGCGCCGTGACCTACACGCTCGGCGTCTGCCCGGCGATCGATCCGGCGCTGGGCGGCCCGGTCTGCCGCAGCGAGCCGCTGCCGGGCGTGGCAACGGTCACCAACCCGGGCGGCACCGCGACGACGGCAACGATCCTGGCCTTGTTCCCGGTCGGCTTTTTCACCCAGGGGCTGGCGCAGGCGCCGGCCTACCTCATTCTGCGCGCAGGCGGGGTCGGCACTTTCAGCCTGCAGGAAAACGTGCTCGTATTGCCCTGAGAGGGCATCCCTGGAGCGCGTCCATCATGGAAATCCCGCCGCTGCCGGAATTGGAATTTGCGGAAATCCCGGCGGCGGCGCGCGCCCGCTACATTGGCGACCGGTTCAGCTATATGGCGGCGGGGCCGAAGGATGCACCGGTCCTGGTGCTGCTGCACGGGATCGGCGCCAATTCGCTGCATTGGCGGTTTCAGCTGGCCGGGCTCGTCGACCGTTGGCGGATCGTCGCCTGGAATGCGCCGGGCTATATGCTCAGCGACAACCTCGCCGCCGATGCCCCGCCGGCCCGAGACTGGGCCGACGCGCTTGCCGATTTTCTCGCGGCGCTCGGGATCGGCCGTTTCGATGTCGTCGCCAATTCATTCGGCAGCCGTGTGGCGCAATCTTTGCCATTATATCCTTGCCGGCCGCGCCGAGATGATCGCCCGCGGCAGCTATGCCTTTGGCGCCCGCGCCGACGCATTGCTGGGTCCCGGCGCCTCGCCCGAGACCTTGGCGCTGGTGCGGCATGTCGTGCGCGCCACCAACCCCAAGGGCTATCTGCAAGCCGCGCGTTTTACGGCGGGCGGCGAGATGCCGCCATTGGGCGACGGGCTGACGATGCCTCTCTTGCTGATCCAGGGCGGCGCCGACCGGGTGACGCCGGCTGCCGCCAATGCCGGGCTCCTGGTGCAGGCGGTGCCGCAGGCGCGGCTCGTGGTGCTCGATAGCTGCGGCCATCTGCCCGCGGTCGAGGAGCCGGCGCGCGTCAACGCGCTGATCCGCGAATTTCTCGCCGGCAGTGACAGGCCCGGCACGGATTGCTAGGCTCGGCCGCGCGTCTGCGGAGGAAAACGATGGCGACAAAGCCCTATATCATCGCGCTCGAAGAGCATTACCTCGATCCCGAGGTCAAAAAGCATTTCGCCGGGATGGATGTGCAGAGCGCGCCGCGGCTGGTCGAGCGGCTCGACGATGTCGGCGCGCTGCGGCTGAAGGAGATGGACGAGGCCGGCGTCGATTTCCAGGTGCTGTCGCACGCCAATCCCGGCCTGCAAAAGATGGACGCCGAGACCGCAGTGCGGCTCGCGCGCGGCGCCAACGACCGGCTCGGCGAAACCGTGCGCGCCCATCCCGACCGGTTTGCCGCCTTTGCCGCGATCCCGACCCCCGACCCGAAGGCCGCGGCCGACGAGCTCGAGCGCGCCGTCACCAAGCTCGGCTTCAAGGGGGCGCTCGTCAACGGGCTGACCAACGGGCTCTTTCTCGACGATAAGCGCTTCTGGCCGATCTTTGAGCGGGCGGCCGCCCTCGACGTGCCGCTCTACATGCATCCGGCGATCCCGCACCCGGCGGTGGTCGAAGCCTATTACCAGGATTACGCCGAACAATATCCTGGGATATTGCGCGCCGCCTGGGGCTTTACCGTCGAGACCGCGACCCAGGGCGTGCGCCTCGTCCTGAGCGGTGTCTTCGACAAATACCCGAACCTCAAGATCATCATCGGCCATTTCGGCGAAGGCCTGCCGTTTCTGTTGTGGCGCATCGATATGGGGTTCGCGCGCGGCGGCCGCGGCGGCAAGGGCTTTCGCGACGTCTTTTGCGAGCATTTCTACGTGACGACGAGCGGCTTTTTTTCCGATGCCGCGCTGGTGCACTGCATGATGGAGATGGGCATTGACCGCATCATGTTCTCGGTCGATTACCCGTTTGTCGACAACCCGCCGGGCACGGAGTGGACGAGGACGCTGCCGTTGTCGCCCGAAGACACCGAAAAGCTCTTGAACGGCAATGCCCGGCGGCTGCTCAAGCTGTAGCGCCGGCGGCGCAGCGCAGCAAAGCCGAAGAGGGTAGCGCCGAGGAGGGCCGTCGATGCCGGCTCGGGCAATGGCGCCGGCGCGCCGACGAGCCCGGGCGTGTCGATCACGCCACCGCAACCGAGGGGCGCCCCGAGCGCCGGCTGTACGCAGCTGATCGTCATGTCGTCGGATTGCCCCGTCGTGTAGACCGAGTTGGTGTCGCCGGCAAAGGTCCCGAGCAAGGCAAGCTGCAACATGCCGGCCGAGCTCGATGTCGTCGGGACCAGCTCGGTCGTCGAAATGCTGGTGTAGCCGAACACGGCCTCGACGGCTCCGCCGCTGATCGCCTGAACGAGCTCGGCGAACGACGCCGGCAGCTGGTTGCCGACCGGCAGGTTCGGGGCCTGTATGTTGACGGCGCTCGAATCAGCGAACAGAAATCCGGGCGGATGCGAACCGGTGCAGCCACCGCCCGCTGCGCCGCAAAAATTGTCCGGATTTCCCAGAAACGGATCGGTGAAGGCGGTGATCGACGGGACGGGCCCGCCCGCGACAAGAGTGGTCGTTGCGCTCGTTATGTCGCCGGTGTCGACCGTGGCCGGGATGCCGAAGGCGAACGATCCGTTCGGGGGGACCGGGGCGGCGTTCGCCGATACGGTCAGCGCCGCGCCGAGCAATCCGGCGCCGAACCCGATGGCCCCGATCGAGGTGGACCCGAATTTCTTCATTTTGCGTTCCCTCCCGGGCGTAGAACGTTACCGTGGCGCCTCGAGGTACTTGGCCTCCAGCGCCCGCCAGCGCTCGGTGCCGACCGCGTCCTCGCGCTCCTGGAAGGTGGCGAGGTCGGCCTCGACCTCGGTCGTGTGGCCGTCGCGCTTTAGCGCCGCCAATACCCGCTGGGCGGCGCGGATCGCGGCACGGTGGGTTTGCGAGGGGTAGATGCCGAGGCGAAAGCCCATCGCCTCCAGCGCCGAAGCGGGCAGCATCGGCGTCTTGCCGCCTTCGAACACATTGACGAGCGCCGGCCCCGCAACCTCGCGGCCGACGATGCGCAATTCCTCTTCGTTCTGCGGCGCCTCGACAAAGCCGATATCGGCGCCGGCTTCGAGATAGGCGTTGACCCGGTCGATCGCCGCCCGCAGCCCTTCGACCGCGCGCGCGTCCGAGCGGGCGATGACGACGAGGCCGGCGTCGCGCCTGGTATCGACCGCGGCCTTGATCTTGCCGACCATCTCGGCCAGCGGGATCACCTCCTTGCCTTCGTAATGGCCGCATTTTTTCGGGCTCACCTGGTCTTCGAGGTGAAACGCCGCGACCCCCGACTTCTCGTATTCGCGCACTGTGCGGATCACATTGATCGCGTTGCCGTAGCCGGTATCGGCATCGGCGATGACCGGGATCCCGACCGCCTCGACCGTCATCCCGATAAACCGAACGTTCTCGCCGAGGGTCAAGAGCCCCAGATCGGGATACCCGTTCGCCCGCGAATAGCCGCCCCCGGTCAGATAGACGGCCTCGAACCCGGCCTGCTCGACGAGCCGCGCGGTCAGGCTGTCATAGGCGCCGGGCGCCATCGTATAGCCGCCCCGCTCGATCAGCCGGCGCAACTTCTGCCGCATCTCCATCTCCTCCGCCGCCGTCCATCCTATTTCAACAGCCGATCGGCCGGCTCAAATCATTTGTCAACAATCCTTGAGTGGATCATCATCTATTTATAATCTTCGTTCCGCCCTTGGGCGCTGACCGTGGAACGCAGGCTTTCCGCAATTCTCGCCTCCGACGTCGTCGGCTACAGCCGGCTGATGGAACAAGACGAGGTCGGCACCTTCGAAAGCCTGCGCGCCTGCCGCGAGGAGCTGCTCGAACCGGAGATCGCCAGACATCGCGGCCGCGTCTTCAAGCTGATGGGCGACGGCCTCCTGGCCGAGTTCGGCAGCGTTGTCGATGCTGTGGAATGCGCGGTCGGCCTGCAACGCGGCATGGCCGAGCGGAGTGCGGGATCGCTCCCGGATCGGCGCATGGACTTGCGGATCGGCGTCAATCTCGGCGATGTGATCGTCGAAGGCGAGGATCGCCACGGCGACGGCGTCAATATTGCCGCGCGGCTCCAGCAGCTGGCCGAGCCGGGCGGCATCGCCGTGTCGCGGACCGTTGTCGACCACGTAAGAAACAAGCTCGCGCTGCATTTCGAATCGCTCGGCGAACAGCGGGTCAAGAACATCGCCCGGCCGGTCGAAGTTTTCCGTTGGGCGGCCGGCGAAGCCTCGGTCAGACCACGCTTGCGTCGATGGCTCGCGAGCCGCAGCCGTCGACGCATCCGGATGGCCGCCTTCGTCGCGGCCCTGCTTCTCCTCGCCGCCGGCGGCCTCGCCTCTTGGCAACTCGGTTTGTTGCGCGAACAGCAGCCGGCCCACCGATTGTCGATTGTCGTCCTGCCGTTCAAGAACCTGACCGGTGACCCCGAGCAGAAGTACTTCGCCGACGCCATCACCGACGAGCTGACGACCGACCTGTCGCGCATCCAGGACAGCTTTGTCATCGCCCCGCGCACCGCCGCCCGCTATGCCGGCAAAGATATCGCCGCCAAACAGCTCGGCCGCGAGCTGGGGGTCCGCTATGTCCTGGACGGGAGCCTGCGGCGGAGCGAAAACCGGGTCCGGGTCAACGCCCTCCTGATCGACGCCGCAACCGGGGCCACCGCGTGGTCGGACCGCTTCGACGGCGATTGGACCAAGTCCATGCAATTGGAAGACGAAATAACCGGCAGGCTGGCGCGGAGCCTCGACCTCGAGCTCACCAGCGAGGAAAATCGCCGCGCTCTGGCCGAACGCCCCAACAATCCCGATGCCGTCGATCTGGCGATGCGCGGCTGGTCGGTGCTCAATCAACCTTTCTCGCGAAAACAGCTGGCCCAATCGGTCGGTTTGTTCGAGAAAGCCCTGCGCATCGATCCCGGCTTCCCCAAGGCGCTGGTCGGCTTGGCATGGGCCTTGACTGTCGAGGTTCAATATCGATGGAGTATTGCACCGGCGGAGCAATTGGCGCGTGCCGACGATGCGGCAACACGCGTGTTGTCGGCATTCCCCAACGACGCGATGGCGCATTTTGTCAAAGGCGAGATTGTAAGGGCGGGCGGCAAGGACTTCGAAACCGCAATCCAGCAATACCAGGCGGCGATCGCGATCAACCCCAGTCTGGTACCGGCCTATGCCGCGCTGGGCGTCGCGATGCTCCGCGCCGGGCGCTCGGAGGAAGCGTTTGCACCGCTCGAGACGGCGATCCACCTGAGCCCGCGCGATCCGCTGCTGAACATCTGGTATTTTTACATGGGCCACGCCTATTCGCATCTCGCCGAGGATGACAAGGCGATCGAGTGGTGCGGTCGTTCGGTTGCGGTCAGCCCTTTTTGGATCGCCTATGTGGATTTGGCCTCCGCTTACGCCTGGACCGGAAGAAACGCGCAAGCGCATTCCGCCGTGACCGAGCTTCTGAAGCTGATGCCGAACTACACAGTCGACCGCTGGGAACATGAGGGGTTCTCCAACAACCCCGTCTTTTTAACCCAGTACCGGCGGATCGCCGAAGGTTTGCGCAAAGCCGGCCTGCCGGAAAAATAACGGCGCCTCGGCTCAGGCGGCAAGGCGCACCCGGTGCCGCAGCATGTCGGCGGCGCGCTCGCCGATCATGATCGTCGCCGCGTTGGTGTTGCCGGAGACGACGGTCGGCATCACCGAAGCGTCGGCGACGCGCAACGCCGCGATCCCGTGCACCCGCAATTCGGGATCGACCACCGCCATCGGATCGAGCCCCATTTTGCAGGTGCTGGTCGGGTGATAGACGGTGCCGCCGCGCCGCCGCGCGTAGTCCAACAGCTCGTCGTCGCTGTGCACCGCCGGCCCCGGCTGGAATTCGGCTTCGATAAAGGGCTGCAAGGCCGGGGCGGCGAGGATCCGGCGCAGCAGCTTCAAACCCTCGACAATCGTGCGCTGGTCGGTCTGCGTCGCCAGATAGTTCGGATGGACCGCAGGCGGGTCGCCCGGCTGCGCGCTCTTCAGCTCGATCCGGCCGCGGCTTTCCGGCCGCAGCTGATAGACGATCATCGTAAAACCGGACCATGGATGGAGCCCGTCCTGCGGCCGGTCGGCGCTGAATGGCGAGCACGAGCATTTGATGTCGGGCGAGGCGAGCTCGGGCCGGGTGCGGGCAAAGAGCGCCGCGGGCGAGGTGCCCATCGCCAAAGGCCCCTGCTTGAACAGGTAGTATTGCAGACCCGCCTTCATCTTTTTCAGATTGCTCTGCATCACGTCGTTGACGGTGATCGGCAAGCGGCATCTGAGCTTGATCGGCGCCGAATAATGGTCTTGCAGGCTGTGTCCGACCCCCGGCAGGTCGTGCGCGACGCCGATGCCGAGCCCGGCGAGGTGCTGCCGCGGGCCGATGCCGGACAGCATCAAGAGCTGCGGCGAGTTGACGGCGCCGCCGCACAGGATCACCTCGCCCGCCGCCCGCGCGGTGCGCAGCCGGCCGTCCTGGCGAAACACGATCCCGGTGGCGCGGCGCTCGTCGAGGACGATCCGTTTCGGCGAACGCACCGGTGACCACTTGCAGATTGGCGCGAAGCATCGCCGGGCGCAGATAGCCGACCGCCGTCGAGCAGCGCTTGCCGTTGCGCGTCGTCGTCTGGTGATAGCCGACCCCTTCCTGTCCGGCGCCGTTGAAATCGTCGTTGCGCGGCAGGCCGAGCCCCAAGGCGCTTTCGATAAACGCCTCGCAGATCGGGTGCCGGTCGGGCACGTCGGAGACGCAAAGCGGGCCGCCGGTGCCATGCCAGGCGTCGGCGCCGCGGGTCTGGTGCTCGGAGCGCTTGAAATAAGGCAGCACGTCGTCGAACGACCAGCCGGTGTTGCCGAGCTGGCGCCAATGGTCGAAATCCTCGGCCTGGCCGCGGATATAGACCATGCCGTTGATCGAGCTGGAGCCACCCAGGACCTTGCCGCGCGGCCAGAAGACGCGACGGCCGGCGGCACCCGGATCGGGCTCGGTCTCGTAGCACCAGTTGACCGAGGGGTCGGCAAAGGTCTTGCCAAAGCCGAGCGGGATGTGGATCCAGCGGTTTTTGTCCTCGCCGCCGGCTTCGAGCAGCACGACCTTGGTCTGGGGGTCCTCGCTGAGCCGGGCGGCGATCGCGCATCCCGCCGAGCCGGCGCCGACGACGACAAAATCGGCTTCGATCACGTCCTCTCGCCCCGCCATCGCATTCCTCCCACAGCTTGCCGCACCATCCTACCGACCACGCGCCAAGCGGTCACCCGGTGCCGGTCACCCGGCGCCGGCGGCCAAAGCCTGATAGGTCAGATAGCGCATCGCCCGGCGGTATGGGCTGCCGTTTCCGAGCGGCACCTGGATCATCATGATCCCGATCAACCGCTCCTTCGGATCGACCCAAAAGGTCGTGCCCCAGGCGCCGGTCCAATAATAGGTGCCGATATTGCCCGGCAGCGGGTTATGCCCGGCGGCGGTGCGCACCGCAAAGCCGAGCCCGAAGCCCTGGCCCTCGGCCGGGGTGGGGGCGATGTCCGCCGTCGTGGTCAGCGCGCGCTCCGAATAGCCGATACCCGGCGGCAGCGCGTCCGACGTCATCAAATCGACCGTGGCCGGCGCCAGGACGCGCGCTTCCTGCCATTCGCCACGGTGCAACAGCATCTCGCAGAATTTCAGATAGTCGCCGGCGGTCGAGACGATGCCGCCGCCGCCCGAGAGCATGCGCGGCTTTTTGGTGACGTCGGGCAATACCGGGCGTTTGCCGGTAGCCGGGTCGGCCTGCGCCTGCGCCAGCCGCCCGAGATCGGCTTCGTGCACGTAAAAGCCGGTCGAGCTCATGCCGAGCGGCCGGGTCACGCTGTTTTCGACATACCGGTCGAGAGTGGTCCCGGACACGACCTCGATCACGCGCCCGAGCACATCGAGGGCCCGGCTGTATTCCCAGACCTCGCCCGGCTGGTGCGCCAGCGGCAGCTTCGACAATTTCACGACCATCTCTGCCAGGGTCTCGTTGCGGTCGCCGACTTTGGCGGCGCGATAGGCGCGGTGCACGAGACCGTCGCCAAACTGACCGTAGACGAGGCCGGCGGTGTGGCGCGGCAAATCCTGGACGATCATCGGCCGCGTTTGCGGCTCCAGGACGAGGCCGGTCGCGCCGGTCTTGGGATCGCGCCGTTCGACGCCGACCTGCAAATTCTTGAATTCGGGGAGGTATTGCGACACTGGTGCGGCGAGGTCGAGCTTGCCGTCCTCGACGAGCGTCATCGCCGCCACGCTGACGATCGGCTTTGTCATCGAGGCGATGCGAAAGATCGAATCCGGCCGCATCGCGATTTTCCGATCGCGGTCCTGCCAGCCGAAGGTATGGAAATAGGCCACCTTGTCGTTGCGCACGATCAAGACGACCGCACCCGGCAGGCGGCCGCTATCGACATAGCCCTGGAAGGCGTCGGTGATCCGCTGCAATCGGTCGGCGGCAAAACCGACATCTTCCGGGTGCGCGACCGGCTGCAATTCCGCGGCGAAGGCCGGCGCCGCCAGCCACGCCACAGCGACAAAGAACCCGGCAAGCCTGGCATTTCTCATCGTTTCCCTCCCTGCGGCCGGACGGCGCAACCGGCCGTTGTTTGCACCAGCTCTCTCACCGTCGCCTGTCCCCCTCAGAGCCTGTGAGCTAATCCAAAAATTTGTCATTCCGGGGCGTGGGCGGAGCCCGCGAGCCCGGAACCCATGCACACCGGCCCGCGATACGCTAGCGGACGGCGGTGTTCATAGGTTCCGGGCCTGCCCTGCGGGCATCCCGGAATGACATCGCTTTCGCCGCAGAATTTCTTCACATGGCGTCAGCCCGCCGCAATCAAATCGGCGACGCGTTCACCGATCATGATCACCGTGGCATGCGCGCCGCCCGACCGCGGGATGCGCGGCATTATCGAGGCATCGGCAATCGACAGCCCTTCTATCCCCTTGACCCGGCAATATTGGTCCACGACCGCCATCGGGTCGCTGTCCGGCCCCATCTTGCAGGTGCCGGAGACATGCCGCGCGGTGCCGACGGTTTGGCGGATCCACAAATCCAACGCATCGTCGTTTCTCAGAATGTCGCTCGCCGGGTGAATCCGGTAATCGGCCACGTCCTTATAGGCGTCCGATTCGAGGAGCCGGGCCGCCAACCGAACGCCCTGGCGCACTCGGCGGGCGTCGTTCGGATGCTGCAAATAGCAATAATTGAAGCTCGGCTGGATGCCGGGGTCGGCCGAAGCCAATTCGACATACCCCGAGCCGTCGGGGAGGCCGAGCGTGCACAAGATCCGCGCCGCCCGCTCCGGCGCAACGTCCCCGACCAGATATTTGGTCCGCACACCCCGGACACGCTCTTCCCGGTCATCGACGACCGTGCTCGAGCGCAGCACCATATCGTTGACCGCGCTCGACCCGTCGGCGGTGTAGTGCAACGAGAAATGCGCGGCGTCGCGATGGGTTTCGAGCGAGATGCCGTCTTTGACCTTGAAGGTCGTCTGCGCGCTCAGATGGTTCATCAGGTTGCGGCCGACACCGGGGAGGTCGCGCACCACTGCGATCCCGAATTGCCGCAAATGGTCGGCGGGGCCGATGCCCGAGAGCATCAGCAATTGCGGCGAGCGGATCGCCCCGGAGCTCAGCACCACCCGGCCGGCATCGATCCGAAACACCTTGCCGCCGCTTTCGGCTTCGACGCCGGCCGCCCGGCCGTTCTCGACGACGATCTTGCGCACAAAGACGCCGCCGCGCACGGTCAGGTTCAGGTGCTGGCGCATCGGGTTCAGATGCGTCATCGCCGTGCTCATCCGGATGCCGTCGATATTGTTCGACGGCGAGATGCCGAGGCCGGCCGGATGAAGGCCGTTCTTGTCCTCGGTGACGCCGAACCCAGCATCGGTGCAGGCCTTGTGAAACGCCTGCTGGATCGCCGGCCAGGGGCCGGTCTGCCGCCGCCGGACCGGCATCGGCCCATCCGTGCCGTGGCAATAATTGTCCTGAATGTCGAGGTCGCGCTCCGATTTGCGGAAATACGGCACGACCTTGTCATACGACCATTCGTCGTTGCCGAGCGCCGCCCAGGAATCGTAATCCTCGGGGAAGCCGCGCTGCATCGCCTGGCCGTTGATCGACGAGCCGCCGCCGATCACCTTGCCTTGCGCGACATGGATCTGGCCTTGCTCCTCGGTGATCGTGCCGCGCAATGCCCAGTTGTGCTTTGAATTGGGCGCCTCGGCAAAGCGGGTGTGGCCGAACTTGACGTCGTCCGGAATATGCGCCGGGTCGGAGTAGTCGGGCCCTGCTTCGAGCAGCAACACAGAGGTCTGCGCGTCTGCTGCCAAGCGGCCGGCCAGCACCGATCCGGCGGCCCCGCCGCCGACGATCACGACATCGTATTTCATTGGCTTTTCCCTCGCCGAGGCTTGCGGATTCTCGGGTCCGCATCGACGATCGTCCCGCCTTTTCGCGACGCTCGCAAACAGGCGCCGCTACCGGAAAGCGCATTTCTGCTATGCGGCGCGCGGATTGTCCGATGGGGCCGGTGCCACCGGGCGCGGGGAACCCCGGAATGCCGCCCCTGCCCGGCCAGCCGGCCCCGATCCCGGCGCCGCCTGCCGGCGATCGGGCGGCAGCTTCAGGCGGGGATGCGCACCGGCAATGAACGGACGCCGTGGATAAAGTTGGAATAAACGCGACGCGCCGGGCCCATAACCTCGATCACCGGAAAGCGCGGCAAAATCTCTTCCCACAGGATGCGCAGCTGCAATTCGGCGAGCCGGTTGCCGACGCAGCGATGGATGCCGAAGCCGAACGACAAATGCTGGCGCGGCCGCGGCCGGTCGATGATGAAATTGTCGGGGTCGTCGATCGCGTCGGGGTCGCGGTTGCCGGAGACGTACCAGATCACGACCTTGTCGCCCTTTTTGATCTCTTTGCCGCCCAATTCGGCGTCTGCTTTCGCGGTGCGGCGCATGTGGATGACCGGGGTCACATAACGGATGATCTCCGACACCATGCCCGGGATCAGCGCCGGGTCGTCGCGCAATTTGCGGTATTCGCCCGGATGCTGGTGCAAGGCCATCAGCCCGCCGGTCATCGAATTGCGCGTCGTGTCGTTGCCGCCGACGATCAGGAGAGCGAGGGTGCCCGTGAGCTCGTGGATCGGCATGTTGCGCGTCGCCTCGCCATGCGCCAGCATCGACAAGAGGTCGAATTTCGGCGGCTGCCGCGCCCGTTCGTCGAGCAGCTTCCCCAGGGCGCCCGCCATCCTGGCCAATTCGGCAAAGCGCTCCTCTTCCGAATGCACCGGCGCTTCGGGCGAATTGACATTGGCGATCGCGACATCGGACCAGTAGGTCAGCTGGCGCCGCTCGTCCCACGGGTAATCGAAGAGGGTGGCGAGCATCATCGTCGTCAGCTCGACCGACACCCGGTCGACCCAGTCGAACGTCTCGCCCCGCGGCAGCCCGTCGAGCACCCGCTGGGTGCGCTCGCGGATCAGCCCTTCCATATTGGCGAGATTGCCCGGCGCCACGACCGGGCTCACCACCATGCGCTGCTCGTCGTGGCGCGGCGGGTCCATGCGGATAAAGCTCGGCCGCTCCATGCCCTTGGGCTGGTTCTCGATCTGGATGCCGCCCAATTCCGAGGCCGACGAATAAACCTGGTGGTTGACCTCGACCTGCATGATGTCCTTGTACCTGGTCACCGCCCAATAGGGGCCGTAGCGGCTTTCCGGACACCAATGCACCGGGTCCTCACGCCGTAATCGCGCGAAATAGGGGCGCCAGACGTCGTCCTGGTAGATTTGCGGATCGCTGACGTCGATCGCGTCGAGGGCGATGCTGTCGGCTGGGTTATGAGCTCCGATATCGTTCATGCGAGCGGCCTCCCACGGCTGCGATGCTAGTGTTGCCCCTCCGGCAGGCGGACGACGAGGCCGTCGAGCGCCGCGCTGACCGCGATCTGGCAGGACAGCCGAGAATTTGGCCGGCCAAGGGCGGCAAAGCTCAACATGCTTGCTTCCTGCGAGCCCGGGACCGGCGTGCCGATCCGGGCCAGCCAGCCCTCATCGACATAGACATGGCAGGTGGCGCAGGCGCACTCGCCGCCGCAATCGGCGTCGATGCCGGGAATGTCGTTGTCGACCGCCCCGCGCATCACCGAGCGGCCGAGCGGCACCTCGACCCGGTGCTCGCGCCCGGTGTGCTCGATATAGGTGATGGTCGGCATCTCGGCGGTCGCCCTCCGGGCGGCTGATGCAGCGGCCTGCGACAAAATGACCGGGTCGGGCGCCATTGGCAAGACGACGCGGCGGTTTTGCGCCTTTCCCCGCCGGGCGGGCGGCAACGCGCACGATCCGGTGAGGCTGGCCCCTCGCGCCTTTCTATTGCGCCGCGAGAGCGGCCGGCGCCGGGGCGAAGCGTCGTTCCATATCGCGCCGCGCGCGCGCCGCTTCGCTGTCGGGGACGGCAACATCGGCCCAGCGCACGGTTTCGCCGGCTGCGATATCGCGCTCGAGCGGCACCTTGTGCGCAAGGCCGATCGGCAGCGCGCCCTCGGCGAGGCTGCGCGCGGCCGGCACCAGCTTGCCCCAGACCGTGTAGCCGCCCTCGCCGTCGAGCGTCTCGCCGGCGCGCAAGTCGCGCTTGGCGACAGCGACGACATCGCCGCGCCAGCCCTGGGGCTGCCCGGTCGGCTCGCCGCGCAGCGCCGCCGACAAGACCGATATGCCGAGCTCGAGCCCGATCAGGTGAAACGGCTTGTACATCGCGGCGTACCAGCCGGAGGGATCGGTCTTCAGCCCATATTCCCTAAAGCAGGCGCGGGCGTATTCGTTCGGCGCCTTTAAGACGACATAGACGCCCCAGCGCAAATCGCGAAACACCGGCCGGCCGTCGCGCTCCAGGCAAGAGACGACCTCGACCATGCCGTCCTCTTCGAGCGCGCCGCCCGCCGCCTTCCCGCGGAGCATCTGCGGCAGGTCGTCGACGCCGCAGGGCGGGAAGAGAAGCCCGTCCTGCGGCACCGCGAGGCCGGTGGCATTGGCGATCGCCGCCATCTCGATTGCCGATTTGGTGCCGTCGAGAAACGAGTTGAACATTTGCGGGTTCATCCCGCCGCGTTTCGCTTCCTCCGGCGTCAGCCCGTAATGCGCCCAGACCTCGGCCGGGGTCACCCTGTGATAGGCCGGCAGATACTTGGTGCCCTTGCCGGCGGCGACCACCGCAAAGCCGCAGGCGCGCGCCCAATCGACCAATTCGCAGGTCAATGCCGGCTGGTCGCCATAGGCGAGCGAATAGACCACACCGCGCGCCCGCGCCTCCTCAGCGAGCAACGGCCCGGCCAGCACATCGGCTTCGACATTGACCATGACGATGTGCTTCTTCTCGGCGATCGCGGCGCGGGCGTGGGCGATGCCGGCGGGCGGGCTGCCGGTCGCCTCGACGACGATTTCGACCGCCGGGTCGGCGCACGCCTCGGCGCCCGAAGCAACAAAACGGGTCCGCGCGATGCGGCCTTCGTCCCAGCCGACGGCCCGGCAGGCGTTGCGTGCGCGCTCGGGGTCGAGATCGGCGACGACCGCGACCGCCACCCCCGTCATTCCCGGCACCTGGTTCAAAAACATCGAGCCGAACTTGCCGGCGCCGATCAGCGCGGCTCGCACCGGGCGCCCGGCCGCGGCACGCCGTTGCAGCAGGTGATAAAGGCTCATCGCAGCTGCCGAGCCTCGGCTCGCACCCTTCCGTCCCGCGCCCCCTCCCCAACCCTCCCCCGCTCGCGGGGGAGGGAAGGGTGGGGGCCAGCCGGAGGAGGATCTGGGAGGGGGCGATGCGCCTGCGCGTAATTCAGAAGCGCGTCGTCGGCCACCGGCTCGATCGGGGTGAAATCGCGGTGCGCGATCCATTCGGGGCGGGTCGGGGTGCGGATGTGGTTCGAGACCGCGCACAGGGTCAGGTAGACGATGCGGCGCGGGTAGGGCGTGATGTTCGGCGCCGAGGCATGGACCAGATTGCCGTGGAACATCAAGACCGCGCCCGGCTTGCCGGTCGGCGCGACGATGCCGCCCTCCTCGACCAGACGGGTGACGGTTTCATTGTCGAGCGTCCACAGCGGGTAGGATGTCGTCGCTTCGTCGTGCCCGGCGGATAGGACCCCGTGCTGGTGGCTTTTCGGCACCAGCATCAAGGGGCCGTTGATCGGCATCACCTCGTCCATAAAGACGGCGATGTTCATCGCCCGCGGCAGGGGCATGCCGTCGTCGCGCGCCCAGGTGCCGTAATCCTGGTGCCACTGCCACACGTCGCCCTCGAAGGCGGCCTTGGCGTTGATCTTGTACTGGTGCATGTAGAGCTTTTCGCCAAACACCTGCTCGACCGGCCGTATCAGCCGCGGATGGTGGCCAAGCAGCCGAAAGGCTTTGTTATAAGTGTGCGCGGCAAAGGCGGTGCGCGGCGCCCCGGTCTTCTCGCGCCACACCTCCTGCCGATCGGTGGCATAGATCGCTTCGGCCTCCTCGCGCAGGACCGCGACCTCCTCCTCGGCAAAGCAGCCGGGGAGAAACAGATAACCTTCCTCGGCAAATTGCGAGAGCTGCTTGGCATCGAGCCGCATCGCCACACCTCCTGACCAAGGCGGGAACGCAACAGCCTGCGCAACACCGCCCTTTTCGTCAACCGGCGCGACATCCGATCGCCTGGGCGCGCGCGTTGCTAAGGTATCAGTGGCGGGAGGGTTTCGAGCGCGCGGCGGCGGCGGTGCGCGATCGGGTGGCCGGGTCGGCTGCGCCGATGCCCGAGAGGGCCAGCGCGATGAATTGCGCGGCGACATCTTGGACGCCGAGCCGGCCGTGCGGGTCATACCATTTGTAGAGCCAGTTCAGCATGCCCAGGAGGCCGTAGGCGGTCACCTGGATGTCGAGATCGGCGCGAAACTCGCCGTCCTCGATCCCTTGCTTCAAAATCTGTTGCCAGCACTGTTCGTATTCTTTTGGAGAATAGCCGATCAATTCACGAAATCGGCGCTTTACCAATTCGCGCTCGCGCAAATAGACAAAGAGGTGGGGGTAGTGCCGGTCGAACGCTTCGAGATGCGCCGAAATCGCCCGGCGGAGCTTTTCGGTCGCGGACAAATCGGCGGCGGTGATTTCGGCCATCGTCCTGAACATCTCGGCGATCGGCTCTTTGACGACGAGGTAGAGGAGCGCCTCCTTGCTCTCGAAATGGTGGTAGAGGCTGCCTTTGAGGATGCCGACCTCGTCGGCGATGTCGCGCACCGTCGCGGCATGATAGCCCTTGGTGCGGAACACTTTCGCCGCCGCCGCGACAATGTCGTCGAGCGTCGCCATCACTCACCCGCCACCAGCGTCGAAGCTTTCTACCACCGAGGGAGGCAATATGGCCATCGGCTTTGCCCGGAACTACGCGCTGGTCCCGCGCGGCGGGCCCGGGCTGTCAGCGCGGCGCGGCCGCGGCGGCCGCTTTGCCGGCCGGTGCGGACGCAACCGGCTTGGCCGGGCAGCCGGGGCGTGGGACCGGGCCGCGGCGGTCCGGCGGCACACGGCAATTGTTGACGCGCTGGGCGTCCGACGCCTTGTCGGAAAGACGCTCCTTCAGGGTCAGCGCGTCCTGGGCAAACGCGGCGGAGGAGAGCGACAACACGATCGCGGCAGAGATCAGAGCCCGCATGTCACAGCGCCTTTCGCAAGGTCAGGTTGATGCGTGTGCGGCCGGTCAGCGGATGCTCGCCCTCGGCGAGCGGCGCCACACCGTGATAGGCGAGACGCAGCTTCCCGCCCCAGACCGCGACATCGCCATGCTGCATGGGCACGCGCTGCGGCCGGTCGTTGCGCCGGGCGCCGCCGAACAGAAACATAGCCGAGAGGCCGAGCGAGACCGAGACGATCGGCGCCGCAAAGTCGCGCTCGTTTTCGTCGCGGTGCAACGACAGCCGGGTTTCCGGCTCGTAGCGGTTGATCAGGCAGGAATCGGGCAAAAATCCCGGAAAACCGCCGGCCGCAGCGGCGCGCGCCGCGAGCGTGCGGAAGATCGCGGGCAGCGCCGGCCAGGTGCTGCCGGTCATCGGGTCGAGCGGCGCATAGCGGTAGCCGCGCCGGTCGGTGATCCAGCCCGCCGCGCCGCAGCTCGTCATCGCCACCGACATGCGAAACCCGCCCGGCGTCACCATGTGCCGAAACGGAGCGGAAGCGGCGATCTCGGCGACCATGGCGAGGAGGCCCTCGGCGTCGCCGCGGGCAAAGCCGCGCAGCACCATCGCCCCCGGCCCGAGCCGCTCGACATCGGGCGGCGGCTCGATCAAATCGAGGAGCGCGGATTGCCGACGGCCAATTCCCACCAACTGCCCCCACCCGCTTTCGATCGCCGGTCGCCGGTCGCCGGTCGCCGGTCGCCGGTCTGCGGCCCGGCAGGGCGCCCGCTCGCACGTAATTGGTGCCGGGGCCGGCGCTCGCCAACCAAATTGCACCGTGCTCACCCCCTCCCAAACCTTCCCGCATCAAGGGGGAGGGTCTTTATCAGCGGGGAGGGCCTTTATCAGCATTTCTGTTGGTGCTCCCGCCCCCTCGATGGGGGTGGGTCGGGGTGGGGGTGATGCGTGCCGGGTCCATCGATCCGGTCGAAAACCGCTCTAAGCCGCGTAGCGGCCGGGTGCCGCGCGGCGGGCCTGGCCGAGCGAGACGAGGGTTTCGAGGACGGCGGCGACGCGGTCGCGGCGGGCGCGGACAAAACGGGTTGCGACCTCGGCGGCGGCGGCGGGTGCGGCTTCGCCGGCGAGGATTGCGCGCACCGCCTTGAACTGGTCGGGCAGATCGCGCGGCCAAGCTTGCCGGGCGGCGAGGGCGGCGTCGGCAACGGTCAATTCGCGCTGCACCGGGGCGGTGGCGATGCCGGCCTGGAATTCGGGGCGCAGCCAGCGGATGCGCCCGCGAAACTCCTTCTCGGCACGCTCGCGATTCAAGGCGGCGAGGCGAGCGAGAAGATCATCGTCGGCGATCTCGGCGGGCCAGCCATAGGCGGCGAAGACGGCACGGTCGAGATCGTCGTGCAGCCGCCGGATCACGCCGACGAGGCCGCGATCGTGGATGTCGCGCTCGGCTTCGGTCAGCGCCGCGCCGGCGCGTAATTTCGCCAGCACGTTATAAAGCCCGGTCAAAGTCAGGCCGGGATCGAGCCGCAGCCGCTCCTTGCGCAGCGCGTCCAATTCCTCGGCAATCGCCCCGATCGCCGCCCGCTCGCCCTCGCCGCAATCCGGAAACGGAAACGGGTCGAAGCATAGCGATTTGGCGTAGACCGGGTCGTCGCCGAAGCCGAGTCTCGTACGCGACGCCAAAGCCCAGACGATATGCGTCCGGCTTGAGAGCACCCCGAGTGAAAATCCATTGCCCATTGCGAAGACGATTAATTTGTTGTCCGGAGAAACGCTTTCGCCGAGGAAGTTGAATGTTCGGTGCCTCGCCGTCTCAACGGTGACAATGTATCGGTCCAATCCTGCGAGAGCGGGCCTGAGTTCCCGGCGCGGCTCGCCAAATATCCACCATGATGCTCGATATGAAGCCCGGTTGTTCTGGTCGCGCTCGGGTTTTACACGCTCAAGAACCCATTGGTAGACCTCGGGGAAACGCTGGCGGACCTCGGCTTCGGTCAGGCCGAACAGGTCGATGACAATGACGTTGCGGCTATGGCCGGTCAGGTCGCGGCCGTTCAGATAGGGGCGGATGTGCCGGTCGAGGCCGGGAACGCGGCCGAGGCCGAGCGCCTGGGCCTGCTCGGGAGTGACGATGAAGCCGGCGCCGTGCAGCTTCACACCGGGCGAGCACAGGCCTTCATTGGCGCGCAGCTGCCGGGCACGGGTCAGGTCGGCGCCGATGCGCAGATCGGCGTGGATGATGCCGGCGCGCTCCGCCAGCTCGACCTCGGATTCACCGTCCTGCATCGGCGTCTCGTGCGTGACTTCGAGCAGCCGGCCGTGGAGGTCGCGGCCCTTGATGCCGACGGTCATCGCGATGCGCACGGCAGCGGCGTCGGAAGCATCGACCCAGGGATGGTTCGGGATTGCGAAAGCGAGCGAGACACCGTTCGCGGCTTCCAAATGCTGCTGAACGACGCGGCGGTTGAACGCCTGCGGCAGCGAATTGGTGGTGATGAAGCCAAAGCGGCGTGCATTGCCGGCGGCGACCTGCTGCGCGGCACGGTGCCACCAATACATCACGTAATCGGCGGATTGCGGCATCTGCCGGTAGGTGGCCCACAAGGCCTCCGAATACCCGTCTCCCAGCAGCTCACGGAGATATTTGGCGCCGATAAAGGGCGGGTTGCCGATGATGAAGTCGGCGCGCGGCCATTGCGCGGGTGCGGCATCGACCAGCCGGAGGATTTCGACGCGGGCGTTTTCGTCGGGCACCAGCTCGCCGGTGACAGGGTGCGGTTTTTTGGTGCGGCCGTCCCAGCGGGTCAGCGGAAGATGGTCGGGACCGCGCATCAATTCTTCGGCGCGCCAGGTGAGGAGCGCGTCGCGGTGCTCGATATTGCGGAAATTACGCAGCACCGGCTCGGCCGGCATGGCGTTGCCGCGGATCCGGAAATGCCATTGCAGGTAGCCGATCCATAAGACGAGCTCGGCGATGGCGACGGCGCGCGGGTTCGCCTCGATGCCGAAGAATTGGTGCGGATCGACGGTGTGGCCGGCGAGCGCTTCCAAGGTCAAGGTCTCGCCGAGCCCGGCGAGGAGGTCGAGGACCTCGCCTTCGAGCCGCTTCAGGTGCTCGAGGGCGACATAGAGAATTGCCGGTGCCGCAGGCCGGGTCGAGCACCGTGACGGTGCACAGGGTTTCGTGAAAGCGGCGCAATTGGGCAATGGCGCCCGATTTGTCGCCGGCATCGGCCAATTCGACGGCGGCGGCCTTGACCGCCTCCCAATCGGCGCGCAACGGCTCGATGACCGTGGGCAACACCAGGCGCTCGACATAAGCGCGGGGCGTGAAATGGGCGCCGAGCCGCTCGCGCTCGCGCTCGTCGAGGGCGCGTTCGAGGAGCGTGCCGAAGATCGCCGGCTCGACCGCCGACCAATCGGCTTCGGCGGCGTCGATCAGCAAGTCGAGCTGGCCGGCGTCGAGCGCGACCGCCTCGGTATGCTCGAAGAGGCCGCCGTTGAAGCGCAGGATATCCTCGCCGATTTCCGGCGAGAACCCGCCCTTGTCCATGTTGGCCCAGAGGCCGCGCAGCATCGGCCGGAAGTTCTGCGGCCGGCCGCGCAAGCCGCGCAGCAATTCGCGAAAGCTGTTCTTGGGCAACAACCCGACATCCTCGGCGAACATCGTAAAGAGGCTGCGCATCAGGAAGAGTGCCACCTGCTCGGCGCCGTGGCCGGCTTTTTCAAGGCTGCGCCCGAGCCGGGCGAGGCGGGCGGCGATCTCGCGCGTGACGCGGGCGGCATGGCGGCTCGGGTCGAGCGACAACGGGTCGAGCCAGATCGCGCGCAATCGCTCGCGGACGTCCTCGCGCGCTAGGTCGGGCAGAAAGATGCGAAAGCTGTTCGTGTCCGGGAATTGCGCGTAGTGCTTGCCGGTGCCGGTGAAGTCGGCATAGGTCTCGATGCTGTGGCCGACATCGGCGACGACGAGAAAAGGCGGCCATTCGGGTAGCGCCTTGGCATATTGCTCGGCCTGGCCGCGGGCGCGCAGCATCGCGGCGTCCCAAGTCTCGGTGCCGCGAATGCCGTGGCCGCGCCGGTGGCGGGGCGCGGCGAGGCCGGTCTCCTCCAGCAGCGTTTTTTTGCGTTTGGCCTCGCTGCCTTGCTTGGTTTCGAGGACGAAACAGTCGTGACGGTAGAGATCGATAAATCCGCGGCTCGTCGAGCCGTCGGGATTGTGAAATTCTACGGGATGCTCGAACCTGTATTCGTCGTGCTCGGGCTCGCCGGTGGCCGGCCTCGGGTGCGGCAGCCCGAGCACATCGCAAAGCTCGACCAGGAAGAGCTGATAATTCGCCCGCTCGGCGGCGGCCGAGCACCGCCAGCGCGCGACAAAGGCGGCAACCGTGGCCTCTTCTTCTTCGGGTGGATCGTGCTTCGCGCTGCCGCTCACAACGCAAAATTGCAGCGATGCCAGTGGTGGGTCAAGTGGTGGGTCAAGCGGCGGGTCGATGGCGGCCCGTCCATCCTCCGGAGCGCGCCGCGCCGCCTTGACGGGATCGCCGCAGCGTTTTTGCTTGCCGGAGCTTTTGCGCGCCCGGCCGCGGCGGCGGCGGCGCCGGAGGGGGGCGCGAGCGGGCTGGTTTATGTGGTCGCGGGCGGGTGGCATACCGAGCTCGATCTGCCGGTGGCGGCGATCGGCGGGCCGCTCGCTGCGCTGGAGCCGGCGGGGGCGCGGTACATCGTGCTTCGGCTGGGGGGCGCGGGATTATTACATGGCGCGCGATCCGGGTCTTGCCGATCTGCTGCGCGCCGCCGCGCCGGGGCCGGCGGTGATGCTGGTGGTGCCAGTGGCGGTGCCGCCGCAGGCTTTTGCCGGGGCCGATAATGTGTGGCCGGTCGCGGTATCGCGCGACGGCGCCCGGCGGCTGTCGCAATTCCTGTGGGAGAGCCTCGCCAAAGACCCGCGCGGGGCGCCGCAGCGCGTCGGCGCCGGGCCTTATCCGCAGAGCGCGTTTTATGCGGCGGCCGGCCGCTACGATCTCACGCACACCTGCAACAGCTGGACCGCCGAGGCATTGCGCGCGGCAGGAGCGCCGGTCACCGCGGCAGGGGTGGTTTTTGCCGGCCAGTTGCTCGACCAATTGCGGCGGCGGTGAAGCGGCATCGAGCCGGACCGGCGGGCGCTCCGGCATCCCCCACCTCACACTGCCCTCTCCGCCCCTGAGGGGCAGAGAGGGAGAAATAAGCGCTTCCTTGATTTAGAGCAAGATCCGATCAGGTTGCATCAGCCCGTCAGCCCCCCTCACCCTTCCCTCTCCCCCCCACTGGGGGGGAGAGGGTTGCGAAGGGTTGGCGAGGGAACCCGAGCCTTACCCGGAGCTGGGTGAGGGGGCGCCGTCCGATCGGATCATGGTCACGGGATCGCGTAGACCGCCATCTCGTCGGCGATGCCACGGAGAGCGCGGCTCTGCGCCACCGGATGCAGCCCGCTCTTTTCCAACAAGGTCGAGGTTTGCGGGTGGGTGACGACCGAGCCGGTCGCCAGGATCGAGCGTGAATCGGCGAGCGCCTGAACGCGGGCGGCGATGTTGACGGTCGAGCCGAAATAATCCTGGCGGTCGTTCAGCACCACGGCGAGGCACGGCCCCTCGTGGATGCCGATCTTCAATTGCAGGTCGCCGTTGCCGTTGTGCCCACCGTTCAGGTGCGGCATCGCCTCGCGCATGCGCAAGGCCGCCGCCAAGGCCCGGTCGGGGGTCGAGAAGGTCGCCATCACCGCGTCGCCGATGGTCTTGACGACAGCCCCTGCCTCGGCCGCGACGATCTCGTTCAACAACTGGAAATGCGCGCGCACCATATCGAAGGCGGCGATGTCGCCGACCCGCTCGTAGAGCTCGGTCGAGCCTTTGAGGTCGGTGAACAGAAACGTCATGCTGGTGATCTTGAGCCGCTGGTCGACATCGATCGTGTCGGTGCCGTAGAGGTCGCGAAACACCTGGTTGGTCAAGAGCCGCTTGGCCGTCAGAAACGGCCGGCGGCGACCGAGCAGCTGGTGGAGCTGGTCGGCGGCGATCCACAATCCCGGCATCACCCGCTTGTCGGTGCGGTTTTCGAGGGTCAGGCGCAACGGGCCGGGCTGCATCGCCACGGTCTCGGTCGTGTTGCGCACTTTGTCGAAGACCAGCGACAGGCTCTGGCGCTCGCGGGTCGGCTCGCCCTTGACGTCGAGAAACCGGGTCGTGTGCGTGACGGGATCGAGGATGATGACGAAATCGTTCGGCAGCTGCAGCGACAGGATCGCCTTTTCGCCGGCCGGCAACTCGATCGAATCGAGCACGATCTCTTGCAGCAGGTCTTCGAAATCGTCGGGCACGTCGAAACCCGAGCCCCAGAACACCTGGCGGAAATATTCGTTGAACGGCAGGTCGTCGGGATCGTGCGCGGCGATCCGGCGCACCCGGCGGCTGACCGTAAAGGTCACCTCGACGATCTCATCCAAGGTCGGCTGATAGCCCGAAGCGCACCAGGCGCAGATGTATTCGTCGCGGTTGACGCTCTTCAACGTGGCGCTCGATTCGAGCACGCCGCCGCAGCCGGGGCACAGCACATTCCAGGCGAGCTCGAAGATGCCGAGCCGCGCGGCGTGCAAAAAGGCGGCGATCGTGCGCTCGGGGTCGAGCCCGGCCTTCCCCGCGAAATCGAGCACATTGATCCGGCAGAGCGCCCGGTCGGGGGCGTCGCGGACCAGCGCCTCGATCGCCTCGACCACACCGGGATCGGCCGATTGCCGCAATGTGGCAAACAGATTTTTGGCTTCGCTCATCGCTGAAACCACCCATAGGCGCGGTCCCGACCGGGGATGCCCGGCCGCCGTTGCGCGCGCCTAGATGTGGGGTTGCCCCGGCGTTCGGTCAAACCTCGACGGCAAACGTGCACCGATGGTGCGCCGCCTTTCGCTGCACGAATGCGACGGCGCCCGCCCCTTTCCGGGCGTGGGGGCCGAGGCCAGACCAAAGTTGGGGAAGCGTCAGTCGGCGGCTTCGGCCGTTTCGGCCGGCAGCGGCTCGGTGCCGGTCCAGGGGTGCTCGGCGACATCGAAGAGGATGCCTTCGGGGCCGTAGAACTTGACCTCGAAGCCGCCCAGCCGCGCGGCGTCGCTCTGGTCCATGTAATGCTTGCCGCCGAGCCCTTCGAGCTTTTTGCCGGCCGCTTCGACATCCTCGACCAGGATGCCGAAATGGTGCAGCCCCTGATAATCGAGGCCGCGGCCGAGCTGGTCGGTCTTGAAGCGCAGGATCGCGAGGTCGATCGTGCCGTCGCTCAAATGGTGGCCATAGGCGAGCGGCCCGTCATTCGAGCGCACGATCTTGAAATCGAACGCTTTGCAATAGAAATCGGCCATCGCGTCCGGGTCCTTGGCGGCGATGGCGATGTGGCGCAACTTGGCCATGCGAGGCTCCTGTTTTCTATTACGTTGAACCGGCTGGCGTCCCGGCGAGGGAAGCAGGCGATGAATTGCGGCACGACGCGATCGTCATTCCGGGATGCCCCAGAGGGGCCGGCCCGGAACCCAAGAACACCCAAATACGCAATATGTTGCCAGGCAGTGTGCATGGGTTCCGGGCGCGCCGGCTGCGCCTGCGCCCCGGAATGACGTGACTATGCTTCTCTGACATCCGTCGGCGGCGAGGCGCGCGCTCTTCGTTATTCCGCCGCTTCCTTGATCGGCTCGGGCAGCGGCTCGGCGCCGGCCCAGCCATGCTCGGCGATGTCGAACAGAAGGTGCTCGGGACCGTAGAACTTCTTTTCGAAATAGCCGGCCTGGTGGCCGCCCTGGCCCTGGTCGATGTAATGCTCGGCGCCGAGGCCCTCGAGCTTTTTGGAGAATTCCTCGACGTCTTCGACCAGCACGCCGAAATGATGGATGCCGCGGTAATCCATGCCTTTGCCGAGCTGGTCGGTCTTGAATTTGAGGATCGCCATGTTGAGCGTGCCGTCGGAGAGGAACACGCCGTCGGCGAGAAACCCGTTGGGCCGGCCGACCTCGACAAAATCGAACGCTTTCTTGTAGAACTCGGCCATCGCCTCGGGGTCTTCGGCGGCAATGGCGATATGACGCAGCTTGGGCATGGACGACCTCCACGTTAGGATCGGCCGAGCCTAGCACGAGCGCGGCGCCATCTCGAAGCCCTTGCGTTCGATTTCCGACAATACCCGCGCCATGCCCTTGCCGACCCGCTCCAGTGCCTCTTCCCAGGTGAACCAGCCGAAACGGTCGAATTCGGGAAGGAGGGTTCCGTCGGCGAGCGCGAAATATGAGGTGCAGACGAGGGTTTTGGGGTCGGGCGGGGCGGGCGGCGACCATGCGAAAAGCGCCAAATCCTTGCCGCGCAGATAGGGGTGGAGGCCGAGCGAGACGAGTGCGGCGGGCAACACGACGAGCCCCGTTTCCTCGCGCAATTCGCGTGCCGCCGCCTCCGCGTGGCTTTCGCCGGGCTCGGCCCGCCCTTTTGGGATGTCCCAGCGCGGCGAGCGCGTGGCGTGGCCCAAGAGGAGCCGCTCGCCGTCGCCGACAATGACGCCGCAGCTCGTCTCGAAGGCACTCATGGCCGGGTCCAGCCGCCCGTGACCCCGCCGTAAAACCCGTTTTGCTTGTCCTGGCCCGAGGCAGTGCCGCTCGCCGAGCAGGCGGCGATGGCCAGCAAGGAAGCCAGGGCCAGCCACAATCGAAGCTTCATGGGGGGCATGCTCTGATCGCTTGTTGGAGCGGCGCAATATATCACGCCATGCCGGCTCGGGCAGCACGCCCACCGTCGGCATCGTCACGATGACCCGGCAAGGCGGCCAATGGACAATCGAGAAGCAGATGTCCGCCAGCGCCATCGGCAATCTGCTGCTCAGCCATTGAGCTTATATGCGACAATGCCGGTGCCGGAGACGATCGGGCGTTGCGCGCAGGCGGCGGGAGAACCGAAGTGGCGATCGAGATGCGTTCCTATCGGCCGCTGGCGATCGGCCGGCGGGGTGCGGTGGCGGCGAACCACCCGCTCGCCGCCCAATCCGGGCTGCTGGCGTTGCGAGCGGGCGGGAACGCGGTCGATGCGGCAGTGGCGGCGGCGCTGACGCTCAGCGTCGTCGAGCCGATGATGTCGGGGCTCGGCGGCGACGGCTTTTATCACGTCTTCGATCAGGCGAGCGGGCATGCCGTCGTCTACAACGGCACCGGGCCGGCCCCGGCGGCGGCGACGCCAGAGCGCTATGCCGGCGGCATTCCGCGCACCGGGCCGTTGTCGGTATCGGTGCCGGGCATGCTCGGCGGGCTCGGTCTGATGCACCGGGAATTCGGCCGCTTGCCGTGGCGCGATTTGTGCGCCGAAGCGATCGGCTATGCCCGCGACGGGTTTGGCGCAACCCGCGCCTACAGCCATTTTGCCGACGAGTACCGCGCGGCCTTGCTGATCGACCCGCGCGCCACCTCGATTTTTCTCGAAGATGGCCGCGCGCCGCGGCTCGGCGCACCGATCGTGCAGCCCGAGCTTGCCCGCACGCTCGAGGAAATCGGCGAGGACGGCGCCGAAACCTTTTACCGCGGACCCCTGGCGCGCCGGCTCGCGGCCGGTCTCGAAAGCGCCGGCGCCCTCGTCGGGGCAGCCGATCTGGCCGCCTTCACAACCGAAAAGCAGGCGCCGATCGCGATCGATTACCGCGGCTACAGGGTGCTCGAAGCGCCGCCCAATTCTACGGGCTTTGTGCTGCTCGAAGAATTGAAGATCGTCGAGCAATTCGATCTCGCCGCGATGGGGCTGCTGTCGGCCGATCTGGTGCATGCGCTGGTCGAGGCGAAAAACCTCGCTTTCGCCGACCGCGAGCGCTGGGCCGCCGACCCGCGCACATTCGAGGCTCCCCTCGACCGCCTGCTGTCGGCCGAATACGCCGCCGGTCTCGCCGCGCAAATCGACATGCGCCGCGCCGCGCCCGCCCATTTCGCGCAGGACGCGGCCGGCGACACGACCTATTTCTGCACCGCCGACGGCGAGGGCAACGCGGTCTCCGGCATCCAGAGCATCAACAGCGGGTTTGGCGCCGGGACGATGGCCGGCGACACCGGCATCCTCTTAAACAACCGCATGGCCTATTGGCATCTCGAGCCGGGGCACCCGAACCGGCTCGTGCCGGGCCGCCGGGTGCGCCACACGATGAACCCGCCGATCGTGCTGAAGGACGGTGCCTTGTGGTGCGTCTTCGGCACGCCCGGTGCCGACAACCAAGTGCAGGTCAATTTGCAGGTATTGACCGCGATGATCGATTTCGGGCTCGACCCGCAGCAGGCGGCCGAATTGCCGCGCTGGACCTCGCACCTCTCCGGCCAATACGCCAACTGGCCGCATTCGGGCGAGAACACGCTGACGATCGAGCGGCGCTTCCCCGATGGCGTCCCTGCCGAGCTCGCCCGCCGCGGCCATCCGGTCAAGACGGTCGGCGACCTCGACGGCCCGTGCAGCATCGAGATCATCCGCCGCGACGCCGCGACCCAAACGTTGATCGCCGGCTCCGACCCGCGCCGCGACGGCTGGGCGCTCGCGTGGTGAGCGGGCTTGCGGCCGGGAGCCCGAAGGCGCACATCTGAGCGGGTCGAGTTGGCAGGCCGGATGCGGTAACGGCCGGATGCGGTAACGGTATGAAAGTCGAAGAAATCGTCCGGCTCCCGGCAGATACGCTGTTGGCCGATGAGCTATCGAATGATGACGGCGTCATCGAGATGGCCAATCTCGACAAGTCACAGACTGGAATCGACGGCGTCATCTGGATTTCCACCATGATGACCGGTCACGCGCCGCGGGTGAAATATTTTGTTCGGCCCGGCCGAACCCAGCCAAGCTTTTCGGTCACCATAACAGACCAGCCGCGGGTAGTGGCCAACAGCTTGCCGCTTCGGGCCCTAAACCAAATGTCGCCGTTGGTTGCGCGCTGGGTGATCTTGAATAAAGATGCGCTTTTGGACTTCTGGCATCACGGAGACACGTGGACAGCATCACGGCTCATTCAATTTCTCCAAAATTTCCAGAAAATTTAATTCGTATTTTTGAACGATTAAGGGCACGACGCGCATGCTGATCGCCGCTGCTCTGTCCGGGACTGGTCTGGCGGGCAGGCTCGCGTGATCGTTGGCCACGCGGATTATTGAGGAAAGACCGGAGAGAGAGCGATGAGCAGGAAGAAGGCCCCGGTTCGAGTGAGGGCGCAGTGGGACAGCGAGGCGGAAGTGTGGACGGCTGAGAGCAACAATTTGCCGGGGCTGGTGACCGAGGCCGAGACCGTCGAGGCACTGTTTGAGAAGCTGCGGGTGATGGTCCCGGAGTTGCTGTCGTACAGTCCGGATCTCGCCGCGGGGCTGTTGCCCGAAATTCGCGTCACCTTGCTGCGCCGGGATCGGGTCGATCTCGCCGCGGCCTGATGGCCGATTTATCGCCGTCCTCGCAAATAACCCTGACCCAGGCGCTGCGCTGCACCGGCCGGTCCTCAGGCGTCCACGCTACCTGAAACACGTCGACGCCAGGCCGTTACAACTTCGGCGGGACAGCCGCGCCCTTTACGCCGAGATACAATAGTAATCCAGGTAGTGCCGCATAAACGGCTTGCCAGCGTGCTTGGGCCAGCGTGCTTGGGCCAGCGTGCTTGGGCCAGCGTGCTTGGGCCAGCGTGCTTGGGCCAGCGTGCTTGGGCCAGCGTGCTTGGGCCAGCGTGCTTGGGCCAGCGTGCTTGGGCCAGCGTGCTTGGGCCAGCGTGCTTGGGCCAGCGTGCTTGGGCCAGCGTGCTTGGGCCAGCGTGCTTGGGCCAGCGTGCTTGGGCTAGCGTGCTTGGGATCGAGCAGGTCGTTCCAGCGATGCTACCGAAGACCTCCGCGTTTGACCCGGCGGCTGGCGGGACAGGCACGCCGCGTTTATCGTGACGATCCCCCGGATGTGGCCCGCCCACCGGCCGGCATCCGGTTTACCCCGCTCGGGCTGCCGGCCTGGATTTGCGAGAGCTCCTGCTGGTTCAGCTGGTTGGCGACGTCGCCCGCCGATCGGCTGCTTGTGGCTTGGCTCGGATGATGACCGCGCTTGCCCCGTTGCGAGGTCGCTCGCCCACCGGCCGGCATTCGGTTCGTCTGGTGCAGTCCTGCAGACGCCCCGGGGGTAGCGGCGGCGCTCGGCGGCGGCGGCGACGCCCCGGTCGTGCCGGCCGCCGACGCCCCGGTCCGCTGCCCGGAAGTCGCCCGCCCACCGGCCGGCATTCGGTTCATCTCGCTCGGCATCGCCGAAGGCGGTGCCGGAGGCGCTGCACCCGGCGGCGCCGCGGGCGCCTGCTGCGCCCCGACGGGTCCGGAAATAGCCAGGGCGGCCAGCGCCGCCATACCGATTAGGAGATGCCTCACAGTCCGTTCCTCCTTGCTTGCGGCTCCGCAGCTTGCGCCCGACGACATCGTCGAGCGGGGTCGCTGCCGGTCGAGCTGTCGATGTTGCCATGGCGACAGTTTGTGCGCTTCGCTTATAACAGTCGATCCTCACCCTGCCGAGCGTTGGCTACCAAAATTATATCCTGCCGATGAGGCGCGTCACGTGGCGACAATCCCAAATCTGCGCCCCATGTCCCAAGATCGCCGGCAAACCGCGACGAGGGCGGGGCGATCGAGGGCGGGGCGATCGAGGGCGGCGGCGCTCGCGGCCGAGCGCTGAGCGCGCCGGGCGGCTGGCCTATGGCCTTCAACTCCCCGCCAAGACCGCCCGGCGACCGCGTGCTGCGGCTCGCCGCGCTCGTCTGCGCCATCATCCTGACGCTCGCCGGCCTGGCGCTGGCGCACAGCGTGATGACGCCGGTCGCCTTCGCCTTGTTTATTATCGCGCTCGTCTGGCCGCTGCAGCGCCGCCTCAAGACCCGCCTGCCGGTCCTGCTCGCGGTCCTCGTCACCGCCGCCGTCGCCCTTCTTGCGATCGCCGTCGGCTGCTGGCTGGTTGTCTGGGGCTTTGGCCGGATCGCCCAGTGGGTCATCGCCAATGCGGCGCAGCTCCAGGGGCTTTACACGCATTTCGCCGACCGGTTGGAAGAGCGCGGCCTCTACGCCGCCGAGCTGGTGGCGCAGCAATTCAACATGTCGTGGATCGTCGGCGTGCTGCGCGGGGTCGGCGCCAGCCTGCAAGGCATCGTCACCTTCGCGCTGGTGACCTTTATCTTTGTCATCCTGGGCCTCATCGAGCTGGAGCCGCTCGGGCGGCGGCTCGGCACGATCGGCGACGGGGCCGCGGGCGCGGCGGCAATCGGCCTTGCCGCCGAGATTGCCGGCCGGCTGCAAACCTACATGCTCGTGCGCTTTGCCATGAGCGTGCTGACCGGGCTCGGCTTTTGGGCCGTTACCGCGGCCTGCGGGCTCGACCTCAGCCGCGAGTGGGGGGTCATCGCCTTTGTCCTCAACTTTATCCCGTTTATCGGGTCTTTTGTCGCCACCTTGCTGCCGACCCTGTTCGCGGCGGCGCAATACCAATCCTTGTCCTCGCCGATCGCCGTGTTCATCGCGCTCAACATCGTGCAGTTCGTCGTCGGTAGCTATATCGAGCCGCGCGTCACCGGCCGGGCGATCTCGTTGTCTCCGTTCGCGGTGCTGTTCGCGGTGTTTTTTTGGGCGATGCTGTGGGGCATCGCCGGCGCCTTTATCGGCGTGCCGATCCTGATCGCGCTGGCGAGCGTTTGCGCGAGAAATCCCGCGACCCGCGGCATCGCGGCAGCGCTCTCGGCCGACGGCAAGCGCGATGAGCGCGGCGCGCAATAGCGGCGGCTCAAGCGTCTTAGCGCGGTTATCCAGGGCTATGTGACGGCTATCCGGGGTCATGTTTCAAGAAGTCTTTGGATTACCTACCTTTCGACCATACCGGCGACGGCCGGTATCCATGGCAGCAATGGGTCCCGGCCTCCGCCGGGATGGTGCGGGGAACGGGATGAGTCCGACCCCCAGAATTTGGAACCCACATCTCTGGGTTGGGCGAATGCTGCGATGGCGGATGCTCGCTCTCGCAGCGCTGCTGTGGCTCGGCGGCTGCGCCTCGCTCGCCGTGCCGCTGAACCAGCCGCTGCGCTCGGCCGCCGGCAATGCCGAATATCGCCTCCTCGACATCAACCGCCGCGGCGGCGCCGAAAGCGCCCTCGTCCTGATTGCCCTCTCCGGCGGCGGCAAGCGATCGGCGGCCTTCGGTTTTGGCGTGCTCCGCGGGATGGAAGACATCCCGGTCCGGCCCGAGGGTAGAGACAGCACGCTGCTCGACGAGATCGACCTCTTGTCCGGAGTGTCCGGCGGCGCGTTTCCGGCGGCCTATTACGGGCTTTACGGCAAAGACGCGTTCAGGACCTTCCCCGATGCTTTTCTCTACCGCGATGTCGATGCGTTCATCTGGGGCACATTTCTGTTGCCGTGGAATTGGGGCTGGCTGTTCAATCCTTTGGTTGGCACCAACGACCGGATGACGCAAATCTACGATCGGCTGATGTTCCGCGGCGCCACCTTTGCCGATCTCTACCGGCGCGGCCGCCCGCAGATCAGCATCAACGCCACCGACATCAGCTTTGGCACCCCGTTCGGGTTTCTGCCGCAGACCTTCGATGTGATCTGCTCCGACCTTTCAGGCGTGCCGATCGCCCGTGCGGTCGCCGCCTCCAACGGCTTCCCGGTGCTGTTCGGGCCGATCACGTTGCGCAATTGGCGCGGTCCCGATTGCCCGCTGCCCTCGCCTATCCGGTCCGGTGCCCTGGAACGGGCCGACGGCGATCTGCGCGCCCGCCCCGCGCTCGAAGCCGTCGAGCGCTATGCGAATGGCGAGCGCGTCGAGTGGATCCACCTGATGGACGGCGGGATTTCGGACAATCTTGCGCTGCGAGTGGTGATCAACGACCTGCTCGTCAGGCTGACCGAAGCCGAGCGGTTCATCCCGACGCTGTTGCCGATCCGCCGCATCCTCGTGATCAGCGTCAACGCGGCCACGTCGCCCAACCCGAACTGGCCGCGCCAGCGCGTCGTCAGCGGGTTGGCGCAGATCGTCTCGGCCGCGGCGGGCGCGCAGATCGGCGCCTACAATCTCGAAACCCTGATCGCGACGCAGAGCGCGATCGACGAGCTGGTCGGCAAGCTGCGCCGGATGCGCTGCGCCCGCGGCCCGGTCGTGCTCGGCTATCGCTGCGGCGATGTGGCGGGCGAGGTGCTGAGCGTCAACCTCGCCGACTATCCCGACCCCGAGACGCGGGCGCGGCTGCTCGCGGTCCGCACTGGGCTCACCTTGCCGCGCGACCAAGTGGATGCGCTCACCGCCGCCGGCGAGACCATGAGCCGCCGCAAGGCCGCACCGATCGCGGCATTTCTCGCTTCAGGACCGCCGAGCGCCGCCGTCGCACACCGCTGATCGCTGGCAGCTTTTGCAGCAAAGCTTTCCGAGGTTCGAGAGCTCCACTGATCGGACCAATGTGCTCAGGCTCGCTCACGAGCTGAGCGTATTTTTGTAAATCTTGCCGTCCTTCATGATGACAAGAAAGTTCTTTGCAGGATCGGCGACGAGCTCGATGTCCTCGAGGGGATTGCCGGAGACGAGCAACAGATCGGCGAGGGCACCTTCTTCGACGACACCCAGCTTGCCGGAGTAAGGATTGCGCGGGCCGGACAAGGCGAGCAGCTCGCCATTGACGCCTGTCGCCATATTGAGGACTTCGGCCGTGGTGTACCAGCGGGCCAGATGGGTCAACATGGCGCCCTGACGCGCCGTCAGCTCGGCGGAGAACAACAAGTCGGAGCCGAACGCCGTCTTGATCCCGTGACTTTTGGCGAGCCGATAGGCGCGATCCGTGCCGGCGATGACCTCGAGCTGATCGATCCGGCTCTGGCCGGTCAGGCAAATCGAGTCGTCGTCACCCACGAATGGCTGAATGCTCAGCCACACGCCTTTGTCCGCCATCAGCTTGGCCGTCGCCTCGTCCATCAAATGACCGTGCTCGATGCACTTGGCCCCGGCGGCGATCGCCCGCTGGATCGGGCCGGACGGATAGGCGTGCACCGTGGCATAGGTGCCCCAATCTTCGGCGGCTTCGACACCGGCGCGCAATTCCGGCTCGGTGTAGGTGAACGCCTCCAGCGGGCTTCGCGGCGAGGACACGCCGCCGCTGCCGACGAGCTTGATCTGCGAGGCGCCGTGCAAGAGCTGCTCGCGAACCCGCAGCCGCACCGCATTGGGACCATCGGCAATGATGCTCCCGCCGGTCTGCTCGACGCGGGTGAGGGTCCCGCCGACATTCGGCACATCGGTCAGCGGACGCAAATCGCCATGACCGCCGGTCGCCGTGATCATGGCGCCCGACGGGAAAATACGCGGGCCCGCAACGAGCCCCCGGTCGATCGCCTCTTTCAGCACAAAGGCGGGGCCGCCAAGGTCGCGAACCGTCGTAAAGCCGCGCATCAGCGTGCGCTCCGCCTCCGCGCTCGCCGCCAGATAGATATACCCGACATCGGCGGACATCAGCGTCGGGAGCGGCAGCGCGGCAAAGATCGAATGCCAATGCGCATCGATCAGGCCCGGCATAAGGACCCGGCCGCCGCAATCGATCAGCTGCACATCGTCGGGCGCCGGAGGATTGCCTTCCGCCACCCGTTTGATCCGATTGCCGTCGACGAGCACGTGAACCGCCTCGCGCAACATGCTGGATTTGCCGTCGAACAATCGGACGTTCGTGAAGAGGATGGGGCGCGATGGATTCGCTGCGGCGGCCTTCGCGCCGGCAGGGTTTGGGAGGCCGAGCGACGAGATTGCAGCGGCCATGCCGGCGACCAGGCTGCGCCGCGACAGGCTGGCGCTGATCCGTCGTGAGACAGACTGCAGCTCCGGGCTGTGGCAGCAGCAGCCGACATGATCGTCTGAGGAAAGTTTAGACGGCGACATAGCGACCTCTATTGTGGCGCAGGGTCGGCCGGTATCCCGACGATGACCGACGGCGTTGCGCTGCGTGCAGGAATTTCTGCAACGTCGAAGTCAGCATAGGACGCACGCCGCCGCCGTTCAGCAGGCTGTTCACAGCGGTAGTCGCATGCCCGACCTGGTGGGCTTCGCGGCAGATCTTGATTTCCAGCATATACAGCAGGCGCGACCGAGGATGACAAAGCCGCCAGGATGATCGCGAGCCAAGCCCTTGTCGCGGGCAAACCCGCAAAAGTCGCAGGCGGCGTTGCACAAATTGGTGACCGAGAGATCGCAAACCGCCGGCAATTGCCACGCGTTCTTTCGCATCTCGTCAGAAGCGCCAGCCGGCCTTCAGCACGATACCCGCGTGTCAGACCGCATACCGCAGGATGGCGGCCAGCTCGCCGCCACCGGGGATGTCGGCCCGGCGCGCCGCCACCACCCGCGCGCCGGATTTCAGCGCGCGCCGCGCGATCTCGTCGACCACGCCGTAGTTTACAGCATCAGGCTGCTCGGCGAAGGTGACCGCGCCGTCCTCCTCGGCCACGGTTCCGGGGACGCTCGCATCCATGTCGAAGATCAGCGTATCCACCGCCCCAAAGGTCGCCGCGCGCGCCGTCTGCGCAATGTCCGCAGTGGCGCGGCCTTGCGGTTCCCGGATCGCGTAGAGTTCGTGAAGCTCGCGGATTTCATCGGCATAGATCTGGTCCAGCACCTGCCGCGCGGCGGAGGCGAGCACCTGGTCGGGAGTGTGGTCGGCGCTGCCGGCGATTACCTGGCGAGAAACACGGGTATAGCTGCTGACGCCGCGGAAGATCGACGCCATCGGCTCCGCCGCCGCAACGATCAGCGGCTGCTCCTGGCCGGCGAGCACCGGGCGCAGCGCCCGGTCGACGACGCGCGCATAGCGGGTCAGCATTACATTCTCGCTGGTTCCCTCGCCGCTGCGCATGTCGCCGTCGCGCTCGACGTGGCTGCGCCGTCCGAGCGCCTGATTGAAGTCGCGCGGCAGTCCCGGCACCGCAACCTCGTGCGGCGGCAGGTCGGCCGAGACCTCGATCAGCCGCACCGCACCAATGCCGATCGCGAGAACAAAAGCATGGTGCGGGAAGGTCACCGAGCGAAGCAGCGGCTTCAAGTGGAAGCGGTCGGAGACCTCGACGATATCGGTCAACTTGTTCGGCAGGCGGAAGGTGCGGATTCCCTCGGGTGTCGCGAAAATCGCCAGGCTGTTGGCCTGCTCAAACCAGAAGGCGTCATCCTCGACCAGCGCCTCGATGCTTTGCTGGATCGACGTGATGCTGCGCTTGGCCGTGCCCGCTGCTTCCAACTGGGTCACCGCGGTCTTCAGAAGGTTATTCAGCTCGATGCGGGCGGCCTGGGTATGCTGAGTCACGGGCGAGGTGCGCAGATAGATCGCAACGGCAGGATAGCCGCGAAAGCCGACGAGCTTATCGATCTCGGCTCGGGTCGGAAGGTCGATATGCAGCATGGGTCGTCCTCCTCGATGGATCCGTTATTGGTGATCGTTCGGCGACAAACGGTTCATGACCGCGAGCAGCGGGGCGCAGAGGACAAAAGCGATCAGGATGCCGACGCTCCACAGGAGCTCATGATCGGTTGCCGAGCCGACGTTCATAAAGCTCTCCAGCACGTGGATCGCCGAAATCGCGACGATCGAGGTCAGCAATTTGACCTTGAGCTCGCCAAATCCGATATGCCCCATCCATGTCGGTTTGAACTTGTGATGAGCGATTTCGAAACCGGAAATGAAGTTCTCGTAGCAGGCCAGCATGACCATCAGCACCAAGCTGGCGACCAGCGAGATATCGATCAGCGACAGTACGCTCGTGATCACTTCAGTGCTGCCCGAGGGCAAGGCTGCGAAGATCAGAGCGAAGGTCTTCTCAGTGAATTTGATCAGCAGCACGACAAGGCTGATGGCGAGACCGAGATAGAACGGCGCCAGCAGCCAGCGACTGCCGAACAATGTGCGCTCGACGGCGCGCTCGGCAAACGAGCGCGCCTCATCGAGCGCCCGAGTGGCGATCCCGTCCGGCTCAGCGGGAAACTCTTGATGCGCTGCGTCGCGGACCCCTTTGGCAGCAAGCGAACGCGTCAAAACCGCCAACCCGCCTTGAGCACCACCCCGGAGAGCCATTGGCCATAGGCGAAACCCGGCGCGGTCCACCAGTTTTGCTCGTGGAACCCGAGGAGATCGACCGCGGGATTGCCGAACATCCGCGCCCCTCTGGGCCCGCCGAGCCAGCTGTCGGGAATGATGTATTCGAGGACTGCGACCGGCTCCACGGTGACGTCGCGCTGGCTGATCCCGTCGAGCGCGTTGAACCAGCGGCGGGTGACCGGCAGCGCGAAGCTCGCGTTCCATTGCTCGGAAATGACCCAGGACGCCGACGGGTTGAAGACCAGCGCTTGCGAGCCGGGTGCGGGATTGCGAAAGCGCTGCTGCGCCGAGAGGCTGAAGCCGAAAGACCAGACGGTCGCCGCGGAGCTGTCGCCGGAGGCCGACAGGCGATGGAAGGAGCCGTCGAAATTGAATACCTTGTCCACCCCCAGGTTCAAATCCTGCCGGGTGGCAAAATTGTTGGCGAGCGTCGGCTCGAAATCCATCCGCGGGACATACGAAAAGAACGGCGAGAAGGCTTGGTCGTCGCCGGGCGGTACGTATTGCAGCCGCGCCGAGCTGCGGAAAAAATCGACGCTGGCGGCGTTGGCGCCGGGGTATCTTTCAAATTCGAGGCCGGCCGCGCCGGAGAGCCGCAGTGGCGTGCCGAACAGCTGGCTCGCCCAGCCGAGGCGCGCGACCGGGCTGCCCTGGAACGATTGCGGGCCGCCCGAGCCGCGGAACTCGGGGTTCGAGTTGCCCAAGAGCGGGGCGAGCGCGTTGAAGGTGAATTGTGGCGTGCGCGCCGCCTGCTCGAGCCCCGGTGCGGTTGCGAAGACATTGTCCTGCAGCACCGGCGTCTTGTAGTTGGGGGTCGCCAGGATCGCATCGATCAGCCCCGCATCGTCGCCCAGCCCGGCGTTGCCGCCCAGCCGCGCCACCGCGGGCCGTTCCGCCGCGATCGCACCGGCAGTCAGCGCGGCGGCGATCAGGACGCGCGACCGCGATACGCCCACCGAAAACATCCTTCCGGGTTTGCCGCGGGCGCTTGGCCGACCCGCCGCGGATGAAACCCGCGCAACCGCTGCCGCGGCCGAAGAACCTGTCAGGAAGTTCAGATGGGCTCGATTGCCGCCCCGCATCCTTCGAGACGCGCTCCTGCGGGCGGCTCCTTGTATCTCTGTTTCATCGCATCGCAGGCGTAAAGTCGGTGTTGCGGTGGCGGATGGGAGCCCCCAGGCTCTTAGGGTCGATCAGCCCGCTTCTGAGCGCGGTGCCGCATCCGCAGCTTCTCTCAGCCCGAACAGTCGCCGGGGCCGCCAGGCGAGCCCGCATGCGCAAGGACGGGACATGGAGCATTTTGTTGGGATCGATGTGGCGAAGGACCGGCTCGACGTGCATCTGCGACCGAGCGGAGAGACCTTCGCCGTCGCGCGACGGCGAAGGTCTGGCACAGTTGGTCGAGCGGTTGCAGGCTCTCCTCCCCCGGCTGGTGGTGATGGAGGCTACCGGCGGACACGAGACGGTGGTGGCCAGCGCGGTGGGCGCCGCGCAGCTTCCCTTGGCAGTGATCAATCCCCGCCAGATCCGCGAGTTCGCCCGCGCCACCGGCAAGCTGGCCAAGACCGATCGGATCGACGCCGCGGTGATCGCCCATTTTGCCGAGACGGTGCGACCGCCGGCCCGGCCAATTGCCGATACCCAGGCGCTCGCCTTGGGCGAATTGGTGGCGCGCCGGCGCCAGGTCATCGAGATGATGGTCGCCGAACGCAACCGCCGTCGGATGGCCACCCAGCGCCGGGTGATCAAGGCGATCGCGCGTCATCTCGCCCTCTTGCAGGCCGAACTCTCCGAACTCGAAGGCGACATCGACGGCGCGATCCGCAACAGCCCAGCCTGGCGGGCCGACGCCGATCTCCTGAAGAGTGTGCCCGGTGTCGGCCCGGCCACCCTGCGCACCCTGATCGCCGAACTGCCCGAACTGGGCACCCTCTCGCGCCGCAAAATCGCCGCCCTGGTCGGAGTCGCGCCGATCAACCGCGACAGCGGCACACTGCGCGGGCGCCGCACCATAGCCGGCGGCCGCGCCACCGGGCGCGCCGCCCTCTTCATGGCCGCCTTGGTCGCCAGCCGCAGGAACCCAGTCATCGCGCCCTATTACGACAAGCTCAAAGCCGCCGGCAAAACCGGCAAGCAAGCGCTCACCGCCTGCATCCGAAAGCTCTCGTCATCCTCAATGCAATCCTGAGAGACCGCAAACCATGGCAACCCGCTTGACCAACAAGACAGTCGCTCAGGATGAGAGTCCCACCGTATCAAGGGTTTGGCCTCACCCTGAGGAGGCCCGCAAGGCCGTCTCGAAGGGGTCCGAGGGGCACGGCATTTTTCAGCAGCCTGCCAGGCTATTCCACGATCCGCGCGCGCAGCCGCTGATATTCCTGGTTGGAGAGCGCGTTCGAATTCTTCAGCCGTTCGAGCTTTTCGAGCTCGTCGGCAGGGCTGAATCCGACCACCCGGCGAAGCTGATCGCGCGCTTCCTCGGCCCGCTGATTTTGCCGTTCGGCCATGCCGCGGTGCTGCGAGATCAAGTAGATGAACACCCCAAAATAGGGGATCACGATCAGCACAATCACCCAAAACATCTTGCCCAAGCCAGACACGTCCCGTCGCCGGAACAGGTCGCCGAACACCGTGATCAGCAACCAGAACCACAGGACAAAGATAAATATCGAAAAAACGTCGGTCAGAAAATTAGGGAAAGTGAAGCCACCCGAAAACAACATGTCAGCTCTCCGCTTGCATGACCGGGGCGCCTCGCACCCGCCGGCAAATCAATTTGCGGTCCTTCCAGGCGATTGCCGAGCTCCGGCAAATGCTGCCTGCAACGCCGCTTCATTGGTCTCGTCGAACGGGGCGCGCAGCACCGCACCCGCGGACGCGCGCAACGCCGCCAGAACCTTGTCGGTCGTCGCCGCGCGAAATCCTCGGCGATCGTCGCGTTGCCGGCAGGGTCGATCAGCGCCCGGTTCGCCTCCGCCAGCCGAGCGCGCTGGATGTGTAGCGGGCCGCGCCGCCTTTGTCGTCGAGCAGCCGGTAGAGGCTCGATCGCGACATGCCGACAAGCCGGGATAGCGTCTTCGGACCAAGGAGTGGCGAGCGCAGGTGCTTGTGCACCACGCGCCGCACGGCGCTCCATGCGGCCGACATCGATCTGCGGCCCGGCGATCGCGACGCGCTCGACCGATGGCGCCACCGCAGCTGCGACCATCGCACGGGCGGCGTCCGCCAGCCCGGGCATATCCTCGTGCGTCAGCGCCGGCAAGCGTTGCTCGAGAGCGAGCAGCCAGTCGCCGAGCAGATGCCCGAGCGGCGTGTCGAGAGCGAGACCACAGGCCGCGTCGAGCACGGACGCCACGTCGTGGCACGCGTCGCGCGACAAAAACAGCTGCAACCGGTCGATATGGGTCCGCCAGTGCTCGAACGCCTCGCCCATCGACCACAGAAACGGCACCCGCGGCGGCACATCGAGCGCGGCCCGCGCCGTGCTGATGTGGTGCGCTCCGCGCGGGCAATAGCTCAGCACCCAATGATCGACCGGCTCGCGCCTGAGGCTGGCCTGGTCGCGCACGACATGCGACGGCGCCGCGACGGTGCGCGTCATGGCCAGCCCGCCGAGCCGCCACAGGCAGTTCTCGGCCGCAAACCCGGCTTCGGGCTGCCGGTCGGGGATGACGTCGAGGACCGGGCTGAACCAGGCGCGCCAGGCTTCAAACTGATCGCGGCGCGGCAGCGGCTGCGTCACAAAGCTGAGGGGGGTCATGAGTTTGCGAATCCCCGCATCCGATTTTTCAAATGACTGCGCGCACGATGCCGGCGCCGAACGCGTTCGACGTCTCGAACGTGCGACCACCGCCCCCAATGTTCTATCGGTTGTTTTCGCCGAGATGCTGCAAAGCGGCAATCCCCGGTCGAGGGCCGCTGACGGCAATTACCTGAAAAATCGCGTATTTGTCAACCCGCGTTGGCTGGTGCTTTCTGGCGTTGCCGCCGGCGGCGCACCCCGGCTCCGGGCGCTGCCGATACGGCAGGCGCGACGATTGGAGCGATTGTTGCGCCTTGGTCGCCTGGACGGGAGCGCCGCGCAAGCACCCTTGGGGCGCATTCGGGAGCGGTTCAGGCAGTCTTTCCGATCAACGCCGGAGCGGCGCGAGCCGGTCGGGCCAGGCGGATGATCAGCTTTTCCGCTTCGACGACCAGGAAGAACACGAAGCCGCCCAAAATCAGCCAGGGCCAAATTGCCAGCGGGACCGCCGCCGTCTCAAACAGCTCCTGGAACGGCGGCGTGTAGGTGAACAAGAGCTGCAGGACGATGACGGCAGCTATGCCCATCCCCAGATATTTGTTGCCGAGATGGGCCTTGGGCGACAGCGACAAGTCGAGCTTGTAGCGGCTGTTGAGCAGATAAAAAATCTGGCCGATCACCAGCGTGTTGACCGCGACCGAACGGGCGAGGTCGTCCGGTGCGTCCTGCGCTTTCATCCGGAAGAACGCGCCGAGGGTCAGGACCAGCAGCGCCAGCCCGACAAAGACCACACGCCAAATCCCGAAACCGTCGATGATCGGCCGGTCGACGGCGCGCGGCGATCGTCGCATCACATCGAGCTCGTGCGGCTCGAACGAAATGACGAGCCCCAGCGCCACCGAGGTCACCATGTTGACCCACAGGATTTGCGGCGCGGTGATCGGCGCGGTGAAGCCGAAAAAGATCGCGACCATGATGACCAATGCCTGCGCGACGTTGGTCGGCAGCATAAAAAGCATCGCCTTTTCAATATTGTTGTAGACGGTGCGCCCTTCCTTCACGGCGGCGGTGATCGACGCGAAATTGTCGTCGGCGAGCACCATCTCGGCCGCCTCCTTGGTGACCTCGGTGCCCTTGATCCCCATGGCCACGCCGATATCGGCCTTCTTCAGCGAAGGGGCGTCGTTGACGCCGTCGCCGGTCATTGCCACGATTTGGCGGTTCGCCTGGATCGCCTTGACGAGCCGTAATTTGTGCTCCGGGCTGGCGCGGGCGAAGACATCGACATCGCGCACCCGGTCCTGCAAGGCCGCGCTGTCCATCTCCTCGATCTCCGCGCCGGTGATCGCGGTTTTCCCGTCACCGATCCCGAGCATCCTGGCGATCGCGGCCGCGGTTATCTTGTGATCGCCGGTGATCATCGTCACCCGGATGCCGCCGGCATGGCACTCGCTCACGGCTTCTATTGCTTCTTTGCGAGGCGGATCGAGCAAGCCGATGAGCCCGAGCAGAACCAGGTTCTTGGGAAGGTCCGCCGGACCGAGGTTCCCCGCCTCGACTCCGGGATCTTCGAGCCACGCCAAACCCAGCACGCGCTCGCCCTGGGCCGCCAACTCGTCCGATGCCCTCTCGAAATGGCTGCGATCGATCGGCGCCGTGTGCTCGCCGCTGGTCGCCTGCCGATCGCAATGATCGAGGATCACCTCGGGCGCCCCCTTGACCAGCAGAAATTGGCTGCCGGCGGTGTCCTTGTGCAAGGTCGCCATAAAGCGGTGCTCGGATTCGAACGGGATCGCATCGATCCTCGGATAAGCCTCCCGCTCGGCTTGCCGCTCGATGCCGATCTTGCCGGCGAACGGGTAGAGCGCCCCCTCGGTCGGGTCGCCCTCGACCTTCCAGGCGCCGTCCTCGCGATGCAATTGCGCATCGTTGCACAGCGCCCCGACCCGACCCATCAGCGCCAGCACCGGGCCCGCCGCCGCAGGTGCGCCGTCTTTCAGCACTTGGCCGTCGGGGGCATAGCCGTCGCCGGTGATCTTGTAGCCCGCCCCGGCGGTGACGGCCGAGACCACCATCATTTCCATCAGGGTCAAGGTCCCCGTTTTGTCGGAGCAGATGCGCGAGACCGAGCCCAAGGTTTCGACCGCCGGCAGCCGGCGGATGATGGCGTGGCGCTGGGCCATGCGCTGCACCCCGATCGCGAGGGTAACGGTGATCAGCGCCGGCAGCCCCTCCGGGATCACCGAGACGGCGATGCTGACGACGGCCTGAAAAATGGCGATGAAATCCATCCCCTGGACCCATCGGCCATAGGCGAAGACGACCACCGCCACGACCGCGATCACGCCCGTGATCGCGTAGCCGAATTTCTTGATCTGGCGCAGCAGCGGCGTTTCGAGCGCGCTGACCCCTTCCATCAGCTGGTTGATGCGGCCGAGCTCGGTGCTGCTGCCGGTGGCGACGACAATTCCCTTGCCGCGGCCCGACGAGACCAGCGTCCCGGAAAACGCCATCCCCTCGCGATCGCCGACCGTCGCCCGCTCGCCGACCGCCTGGGTGGTCTTGTCGATCGGCACCGACTCTCCGGTCAGCGCCGCCTCCTCGGTGCGCAGGTTCTTGACCTCGACCAGACGCAAATCGGCCGGGACGCGGTCGCCCAATTCGAGCAGCACGACGATCGCCCGGCACCAGCTCCTCGGCTGCGATCAGCCGGGTCTCGCCGCCGCGCACCGCGCGGGCTTCGGCCGAGAGCATGTTGCGGATCGAATCGAGCGCTTTTTCGGCCTTGCCTTCCTGCAGGAAGCCGAGCAGCGCGTTGATCAGCACAACGCCCAGGATGACCGCGGCGTCGAGCCACAGCCCGACCATCAGCTTTACAAAGCCGGCGCCAAGCAGCACGTAGACGAGGATATTGTTGAGCTGGCCGAAAAACTGGGCTAACGGGCCGCGTTTCTTCCCCTCCGGCAGGCGGTTGGGCCCGTATTCGGCAAGCCGCCGCGCCGCTTCGGCCGGCTCCAGTCCCGTTGCCGGCTCTGTCTTCAGCCGGCTGATTGCTTCATCCGCCGGGACAGCATGCCATGGTACGGCTTCCATTGGCGATCTCCTCGCGATGCGGAATGGTAGTGGTGGCGGTGGGGGCGGTCCAGCGGTTCGGCGTGCAGCAGTTGCAGAATGGGACGGAGAGCAGCGCCGTGGGACGCACGCCACTTCTTCGGGTTTCTTGGCGCCGCTAAAATGGCTTATGCCGCTAAGCTGCCTTATGCTCCCTTATATTGAGCTTAGCGGGGGACCTGCGATGAAGGCCAGGGCCGGCGAGAGCTGCCAGCGCCTGATTGCATCGGCCACAAAGGCCGGCTGACGTGAGCGACGCGATCCTCGTCCTCAATGCCGGATCGTCGAGCCTCAAGTTCACCGAGTTTCTGGTGGGCGCCGGCGAAGCGCTCGAAGCGTACGCCAGCGGCAGCCTGGAGGAGCTTAACGGCCGCGCGCGCTTTCGCGCCCGAGATGCGAGCGGCGCTGTCGTGGGCGAGCACGAGTGGAGCGACGAGGCGCCCCCGCAGCACGCCGGCGCGCTCGAATTCCTGTTCGAGTGGCTTCAATCCTACGCGAGCGCTTCCGAGCTCGCGGCGGTCGGCCACCGCGTCGTGCATGGTGGCGCGGACTACGCCGCGCCGGTACGGGTAGACCCGACAGTGCTCGCCAAGCTCGACCAGCTCGTCCCGCTCGCACCGCTGCACCAGCCGCACAACCTGCTGCCGATCCGCGTCATCGCCGAACGGCGGCCCGGCCTTGCCCAGGTGGCCTGCTTCGACACCGCGTTTCATCAAACCGCACCGGCACTCTCACGTGCCTTCGCGCTGCCGCCCTCGATCACCGAGCGCGGGGTGCGGCGCTACGGCTTCCACGGCCTGTCATACGAGTATATCGCGAACACGCTGCCGGAACAGGATGCGCGCGCGGCGGCCGGCAAGACCGTGGTGCTGCACCTCGGCAACGGCGCGAGCATGTGCGCCATCAGCGGCGGCAGGAGCGTGGCGACGACGATGGGCTTCACCGCCCTCGACGGTCTGCCGATGGGGACGCGGAGCGGCAATCTCGACCCCGGGGTGATCCTGTACCTGATGCAGGCGCTCGGCATGGAAGGCCGGGCGATCGAGTCCCTCCTCTATAATGAATCGGGCCTGCTTGGCGTGTCGGGCGTTTCCAGCGACATGCGCCAGCTCCTCGACAGCCCCGACCCGCGGGCGAAGCTTGCGATCGACCTCTTCGTCTATCGCATCGGGCGCGAGCTCGGCTCGTTGGCCGCGGCGCTCGGCGGCCTCGACGCGATCGTCTTCACTGCCGGCATCGGCGAGCGGGCCGCCGCCATACGCGAAGCGGTGTGCCGGCAGGCGGCATGGCTGGGCGTCGAAATCGATGCGGCAGCGAACGCCCGCCACGGACCGCGCATCAGCACCGCACCCAGTCGCACTGCGGCATGGGTGATTCCAACCAACGAAGAATTGATGATCGCAAGGCACACGCGGGCACTGATCCGCTAGCTGCTTCCAGTCGTGCAAAAGCCCGGCGGCTACCAGTTTGGCGACTACTGGAAGCTCGGGCTCGTCGTGCTGCTATGGTCCCCGGTTGTCGCGGTGTTCGTGGTGCCGCTCTATTGGAGGTTCTGAGCCGGCAGATTGCCGCTGCCTGATGCGTCCGCCGCGACGTCCAATAGGCAGCCGGGGAGCGAATGGCGCTTGGTCCTAGCAGCCTGTTGGACTTGAAGGTGAAGGCTGGTTCATAATGTGGTATGTTTGAGGGAGTTCTGCACCAAGGGCAGTGGGTGGGATGAGCAACTTTCGGCAGATTGACCGCCAGACGGGGTTTTTGCTACCGCCATCGGTGGACGAGTGGCTGCCGGAGAGACATTTGGCGCGGTTTGTGGTGGAGGTGATCGATGGGCTGGACCTGCGGACGCTGAGCGGCAGCTATCGTGGGTCGGGTTCTGCATCCTACCACCCGTGCGTGCTGCTGGGGCTATTGGTTTACGGCTATGCGACGGGAGTGTTTTCGAGCCGGAAGCTGGAGCGGGCGACGTACAATTCGGTGGCGTTTCGCTTCATCGCGGCCAATGACCACCCTGACCACGACACGATCGCGATGTTTCGTGGGCCTTCAGCCCACGGGCTTGACCCGTGGGGGCGGTTTGTGAAGGAGATCGAGGGTCTGTTCGTCAGGGTGCTGCTGCTGGCCCGCGAGATGGGGGTTCTCAAGCTGGGCACGGTGGCGCTGGACGGGACCAAGATGCACGCCAATGCGAGCCGACACAGCGCGCTGTCTTATGGGCATGCGGGCAAGCTGGCGGCGCAGCTGAAGGCCGAGGTGGCGGTGCTGCTGGCCAAGGCCGAGGCGGCGGACAAAGCCTGCCCCGGCGAAGGCCGGGGGCGGATGTTCCCAAGCCTGCCCCGGCGCAGGCCGGGGGGATGTCGATCCCGGAGGAGCTGGAGCGGCGCGAAGACCGCCTGAAGAAGCTGGCCGAGGCCCGCACCAAGATCGAAGCCCGCGCCGCCGAGCGCTTGGCCCGCGAGCAAGCGGAGTATGAGGCCAAAGTCGCGGCGCGGGAGGAGAAGGCCAAGGCGCGCGGCAAAAAGCCCGGCGGCAGGCCGCCGGTGCCGCCAGCCGCGGGGCCCGGACCAACCGACCAGATCAATCTGACCGACGAGGACTCCCGCATCATGCCGGTGGCGGGCGGCGGGTTTGAGCAATGCTACAACGCGCAAGCCGTGGTGGCGGCAGACAGCCTGTTGGTGGTCGCGGCCGATGTCGTGCAAGCCGCCCCCGGCCTGCGCCGGGGCAGGCTTGACAAGCAGCAACTCGAACCGATGCTGGGCAAGCTCGCGGCCTTGCCGAGGGATCTGGGCCGGCCGAAGACGGTGCTCGGCGACAACGGCTATTTCAGCGCGGCCAATAGCCTGCCCTCGGGCTTGACCCGATGGGTGGCGGCCTGTGCTGCGGCGAGGATCGAGCCGCTGCTCGCGCTCGGCCGTACATCGCATCACCCGTCCCCCGCTTCCGCCGGGGGCAGGCTCTTGGCCGCGCGCTTTGCCGCGGCGCCGCCGGCACCGCAGAACCCAACCCCGCTTGAAGCCATGGCGCACCGCCTGGCCACGCCCGACGGCAAGAAGCTCTACGGCCGGCGCAAGCACACCCCGGAGCCGGTGTTCGGCATCATCAAGTCGGTTCTGGGCTTTCGCCAATTTCTGCTGCGCGGGCTCGATAAGTGCCGCGGCGAGTGGAGCTTGATGACCATGGCCTGGAACATGAAGCGGATTTTCGCCCTAAGTACCCGGCAAGGGAGCGTGCAGCGCTCATTCATCAACTAAAACGGGCTTCAGGCAATGCCGTCGCCTCGACCACCACACTCCCAGCCTTGTTCAATCCATCCGCACCGCTGACGCAATGCCAGGCCGCGTTCCAATCCTCAATCAGCTAAACTCCAGTCCGACAGGCTGCTAGCCCAGGGCTAGCAGGGGCTAGCAGCAGGACGGTGAGGATGCCGGCCGGGAACACGCGGCCGGCCACCGCAGGCGGCAGCCACCAATACCAGCGGTTCATGGCAGCCGGCGCAGCAGCCGGCACAGCTCGGCGGTGTCGATCGCGCCGCTCTGCGCCGCGTCCAACGCTTCGGCGTTGAGCTTGAGCCAGCGGTAGAGCCGGTTGATGTCCGCGCGCGGCATCAGGCCCGCCGGCTGGGTGACCGCGACGATCGGCTTGATGTCGCAAACCCAGACCTCGCAGGCAAGCCCGGTCGCAGCCGGCGACAGCATGGTCCATTCGAAGGCCGCAATGTCGGCGGCGAAGGCATCCTCGATATCCTCGGGCCAGCGCCGCGGTTCGCTCTCATCGATCGGCTCGAAGAATTTGGCGTCGGGGCCGCAGCGCTGCGGCGCATCAATCCGCGCATCGAGGCAGCTCAAACGCTGCGGTGGCGGGATCCTGCCGCTCAGGTGGCTCGGCGGCAGGATCACCAGCGAGCTGGAATGCGCACAGAACTAGAACAGCTCCGGCTGGGCGGGCCGATCACGGTGGGCAAAGCGGCAATCCTGGCAGAGCTTCATGCCGCCGCCGCCAGCTTCAGCCGTGCGGCGGCCAGTAATGCAGCGCGCCGAACAGAGGGCGGCGGCGGCAATAAAGCACGGGTGCGGTGCCCTTGCCTGCGGGCGGCCCAAGCCGCCAGCCAAACGGCTTGGTCCCGCCCTGGTGGCGGCCGGTGCGGCACAGCTCGGCCTTGGCGTCGAGGATGCGTTCGGCGAGTCGGGTGCGCTCGAACTGCGCGACCGCGGCCAGCACCGTCAGCATCAATTCGGAAATGCCATTGCCCGAACAATCGCCGCCGAGGTCGAGCAGCCACAAATGGATCTGGCGTGCCTTGAAGTCGGAGATTGTCGCCAAGGCGTCGAGCGCCGAGCGGAAGCAGCGGTCGAGCTTTGGTGAGATCACGATATCGCCCGGGAACAGCCGGCCGATCAGCCAACCGCCCTGCGGTCGTTTGGCGAACGGCACCGAGCCCGAGACGCCGCCCTCGAGGAATAGCTCGGTGAGGGTCCACCCCTGTTCCAGGGCGCGGCCCTCGATTCGCCGCTGCTGCTCGGCGAGGGAAATGCCGTTGTCGCGCTGCTCCGCGGTGCTGACCCGGCAATAGCCGTAGACGGCGGGTTGCCGATCGGGGGCAGGGTGGGATTTGATCCGGTTAGCCATGCTTCGCATTCCGTTTGCGAGGTAGGGTCAGGGGCGTCGCCCTGCGGTCAACAAGGCGGCGTCTCGCTTTTCGGCCTTTACAGCCGTGAAAATAATGTATCCCGGCGGACGGCCCATTCCACCGAATAAGCGAGGTTGGCCTCGGCCTTCTCTCCCTCTGGTGCATCGGATCGAAGGTCGAGATCGCTGGGGGCGTTTCGAGTGCGCGAGGGTCGGCCGGCACGCCGCGCCAAAGCGATGGCCGGCAGCGGTCAACGGCGACAATGCCGTGAGCAAGTGCAGCGCTTGTCGCCTACCTGTTGGCTGCCCCGCCGCATGCTACGCTCGGCGGATGTGGTAGCTGCGCCCAATGCTTCAATTTAACAGTCGGGGCACCCTCCTGGAGCGGATGGAGTTCCCAACCATCGCCAAGCGCCTCGGACTTCCGCCAGCGGACGATGACGCAAGCAGACCAAATCTCCGACCAGCCGAGGATCAGCGTGCCTTCCTTGGGGGCTGTCTCGATCGGTTGCCAGGGTTCCATGATACAGTCGCTTTCTGGTTGCGGTCGTGCCTTTGTTCGCAATAACGCTGGCCGATGGGGGAAGGCTCCGATGCCAGCCGCCGACGCGCCAGCTCTGCCGGAGCAAGCGTCTGCGATAGCGATGCAGAGGGATCGGCCAGTCGATCGGTCCGAAGGGGCCGAACTGCTGGTCCGCTTGCTCGACGAACAGCTCCTGGTCGAACACCCCACCACCACGGCGTCACCGTTTCGCCGGCCAGCGCGGGATCAACCTCGTAACTGACGCCGTCCACCTGAGTCCGGGCGTCGCGTGCTCGTCGGTCATCCTAAGCTGAAGAACGACCTGCGCCGTCCGAAGATGGAGGAGATCGGCGACCGCAGGACAGTGTTCGAGTTCGGCGGCCTTGCGCGACCGACAGCGCGACTACATCGACTGGGTATTCAAGGCATCGCTCGACGAGGGCGTAACGCCCGACGACGTTCTGACCGACGAGGCGGCGACGCTGCTGGGGGCGAAGCTGAAGACGCCGCTGCAAATCGGCCAGCATCTGGTGCGCGCGTTCGAGGCCGGGTTCGAGAACTGAGCTGGACCCCACTGTTGAGACCTGTGGGGTAGTTGGAGCGCGAGCCGTTCCGTCATGATAGACGGAGCGGATGATGAAGAAGAGCAGACGGAAGATCGATGCGGGGTTGAAGGCGAAGATTGCGCTGGAGGCGTTGCGGGAACAATCGACGGTTGTCGATCTTGCGCAACGGTACGAGGTGCATCCGAACCAGATCTACGCGTGGAAGAAGCAGCTTCAGGAGCAGGCGGCGCGGGCGTTTGACGCCGGCGTCGGGCGCGACGCCGAGGAGGTCCGGGAGCGGGAGATCGAGAAGCTGCACGCGAAGATCGGGCAGCTGACGGTGGAGCGGGATTTTTTAGCCAAGAGGTCCGGCAGATGAGCGCCCCGGGCCGCAGAGCCTTGCTTGCCCGCGATCACGCGGAGCTCTCGATCCGTCGGCAGTGCGTTCTTCTGGGCGTGGCGCGCTCGTCAGTCTACCGGCCGCCGCGGCCTGCCAACGACAACGACCTGGCCCTGATGCGGCGGCTGGACGAGCTGTTCACGGCATGGCCGTTCCTGGGCTCGCGGCGAATGGGGGTCATGCTGCGGGCCGAGGGGCACCGGGCCAACCGCAAGCGGGTTCAACGGCTGATGCGCCAGATGGGGATCGCGGCGCTGGGGCCGAAGCCGCGAACGACAGTGCGAGCCCCGGGGCACAAGATTTTTCCCTATCTGCTGCGTGGCCTGGCGATCGACCGGCCGAACCAGGTCTGGGCGAGCGACATCACCTATATCCCGATCGGGCGGGGCTTTCTCTACCTCGTCGCCGTGATCGACTGGGCGAGCCGGGCGGTCTTGGCTTGGCGGCTGTCGAACACGATGGACGTGTCGTTCTGCCTATCGGCTCTCGAGGAGGCGCTGGCCCGGTTCGGCAAGCCCGAGATCTTCAACACTGACCAAGGCAGCCAATTCACCAGCGCGGCGTTCACCGGCACGCTTGTCGCCGCCGGGGTTCGGATCTCCATGGACGGGCGCGGCCGGTGGATGGACAACGTCTTCATCGAACGCCTGTGGCGGTCGCTGAAGTACGAGGACGTCTACCTCAAGGGCTATGCCGACGGCCGTGACGCCAAGCCCGGCATCGCCGCCTGGATCGCCTTCTACAATCTCCGGCGGCCGCATCAGGCCCTTGGCAACCGCATGCCGATGATGGTCTGGCGCGACGGCGTCATCGGCGCGATCGACACGACGGCTGTGGATGTGACGCTGCGCTTGGACAACGCGACCGCGTTGCCCACATACCCACAGCCGCAACAGCAACAACAGCTTCTTGTAGCTTGATGATTTTAGGCGGTCGGAACGGCAGCGACTCCACCTAACGAACCGGTCCAGACGGTCCTCACCGAGGGGTCCAGTTCACTGTCATAGCCGTAATTCACTCTGACCCCTTTTCCCCAATTCACTCTGACCCCTTTTCCCCAATTCCTGACAAAGGCTTAAACGGCCATAGCGGTATCCATTTATCTTGTTTCACGGCCCTGTCATAACGGCATTCACTTCCAAGCTCATTAGCCTTTCGGATTTGTCGAGCATGATGATTATCTGAGCGCCCTTTGAAACTGGGAAAAAGCCTCCTTTAATATTGGGAACCGCTGCAAATACCTGATTTGTAGGCCTATAGAAACTATGCTCCACATGATTCTCGGTAAAATACTTGTCGATGTCAGCCAAGGTAGTACCCTGGGGCAGCGCAGCACGCACAGTCGTGTCAATCTTCTGCAAGGTCATGTTGTTATTAATTGGCTTTTGCATCGGGTGAGCATCCTGCGACCACGACTGGGGGACGCCGGTCACGAGAAGGAACGCCAGCAACCATTTGTCGACCCATCGGAGTACAGCTTTCACGTCGATTGCCTATTTGCCAGTCGCTGTTGCTCCTCCAGATGAAGGCGTGTTTTGAACGGCATTGTTTGGCATAACTGGCAGGACGGTCTGCGCACCGGGCGCGAGGGTGGGCGCTTGCGGGCGAGGCACGCCTAAGGACTCTATCGCCTGCGCGGCGAATGCATTGCTGTTCGTAGAAAGTGGGGAATAGGGGATTGCCGCGGCATTCACGGCTGACTCAAAATTCTGAAGTTTTTGGGTGTAGTACGACGCCGGAAGGTCGTCGTTAATAACTGTTATAGAAGCCCTAGGCGAAGTGGTATAATCCAGAAGACTGCCGGGTATATACGGCCCCGATTGGGCGTAAATGGTTCCCCAGCCAAGGCTCCTAGACGAGGCGCTGCCGCTAGACGGCGAGTTGCCGCTCCCGCTCGACGCAGAAGGACCGACCATACCGGGCGTTGGACCTGCACGAAAAACTGTTGGATTGCTGCCGTCAGATTCGCTCACGACAATGTATGAATGGGAGGCGATATCGAGCGTTATAGGAATTGGATTGTATCTTATCTCCACTTTGGCTTGACCGCTCGGGTCCGTTGCATTCAGCGGGTCGTTGTTGACATAGGCATAGAGGTTGCTGCCGCCGGCGTAGCCGATCGAATTGGGCTGCGTGAAGCGGCCGAGGGTGGGGGAGTAGGGCCGCGTCCGGTAGTAATAGAGCCCGCTCGGCTGCGAGGTGCTGCCGGCGGTTTCGGGGTCGAAGCGGCGGGCGGTGTAGCGGTAGGTGCCGGTCAGGACCGCCGGGTTCTCGCCGAACGGCTGGTAGCCGGTCTTGGTCAGGGCACCGCCCGAGTTGAGCGTGCCGATGATCGAGCCCTGGATGTCGGGGAGCATGGTTTCGCGGGTGCCGGCGGCGACGTTCAGTTGGTTGAGGACGGCGTCGGGACCTTGGCCGAACGAATACCAGCGCTGCGTGGCACCGGTGCTGCCGTCGTACTCCAAAACCTCGCGGTTGTCGGTGTCGGTGACATAGAGGGTCGTCGTCGAGCCGACCGTCTTCGACTTGCGCCGACCCTGCGCGTCGTAGGCATAGGTGGCGACCGTCGTGCCGCCCTGCTTGATCGAAATCAGCCGGCTCTCGGCATCATAGCCGTAGGTGAAGTTGCCATCATAGGTCAGGTTGCCGTTCGCATCGTAGGTCGGGGTGACCGAGCCCACAGCGCTGTATTGGTTGAGGTTGTTGGCGGTGTAGGCGATTGTCGTGGTGGAGGGGTTTGACGGATAGGACCACCAGCTGTTGTCGGTCGCGGTCTGGCGGATGCGGCGGTTGGTCGGGTCGTAGCCGTGGCGGAAGGTGACCGCGCTTGCCGTGGGTGTGGTTTGCGCCGCGGCCGGGCTCCAGCCGACGACGAGCGGCCGGTTCAGCGCGTCGTACGTGGTCGTCGTCTTGTAGCTCGCCGTGGTCGAGGGCGCGGTGACCGCGGCGCTGGTGTCGCCGACGCTGGTCATCCGGCCGGCGAGGTCGTAGCCGTAGGTCGCCGTCGCCTCGCCGGGTGCCGCCTTGGTTGCGAGCCGGTTGAGCGTGTCGTAAGTGAAATGGATCGTGTCGCCCTTGCGCGTCTGCCGGGTCAGCACATTGCCGTTGGCGTCATAGCCGAGGGTTTCGGTGCTGCTGTCGGGGTAGGTCGTCACCGACAGCCGGTTGAACCTGTCATAGGTGTAATTCGTCGTGTGATTGTCGGCGTCGGCGCGGCTCGCCAGCAGCCCATCCGGGGTGTAGCCGAGGGTCACAAGCGCGCCGCTCTGGATCGCCGGGTTGAAGGTCCGCGTGCGCCGGCTCATCGCGTCATAGGCATAGGTCGTGACCCGCTGGGCGGCGTCGGTAATCTGGGCCAGGCGATCGGCCGCATCGTAGGCATAGCGGGTGACGTTGCCGTTGGTGTCGGTCGTGCTCGCCAGCTTGCCCGAGGGCGTCCAGCTCGATTGCGTCGTCGCCTGCACCGCCCCGTTCGCCGATTGCTGGGTCTGCAGCAACTGGCCGTTCGCATCGTAGCTCAGCGCGGTGACCAGCGCCAGCGGCGCCGGCGGGGCGGTCACCTGCACCAGCTGCCGGTCGGCGTCCCACAGGTTGGTGGTGACGTTGCCGTCGGGGTCGGTCCTCGAGACCACATCGCCAAGCGCGTCATAGGCCATCGCCGTGGTCTGGTTCAGGCGTCCGGTGCCGACATCGCGCACGATCGTGGTCGGGTTGCCAAACCCGTCATAGCTGTACTGCGTCACCGTGCCGAGCGGGTCGGTGGCGCTCACCACCTGGCCAAAAGCGTTGTAGGTGAAGCGGGTCGTCGCGTTGAACTGCCCACTGCCGCCGGCATCGGCGACCACACTCGCGAGATTCCCGGTCGCCGCCTCGTAGCTCATCACCGTCACCAGCCCGAGCGGGTCGGTTATCGAGGTCGGCTTGTTGTAGATCGGGTCGTAGGCGTAGTGCGTCACCAGCGGCGAGAGCGGCGCGCCCGGCTTCGGGTTCTGCGTGACCTCGACCACGTTCTGCTTGAGGTTGTGCGACCATTGATAGGCGGTGGTCCCGCCCTCCGGCAGGGTCGCCAGGATCAGCCGGCCGACCCCGTCATACTGGCTGCTCGACACATCGACCACGCCGTTCTGTTGCGCGGTATCGTTGAACACATCGCCAAAGCTGCCGCTCAGCACAAAGGCGTCCTTGATCACCCGCCCGCCCGGCGTCTGATAGGTGATGTGGCGATCGCCGGCGGCGTCGACCAGCTCGCTGCGCGACCCCGCAAGGTAGAACGACGAGCTGTTGCCCTCGGCGTTCTGCTGCTGGCTGACCCGCCCGAGCGCGTCGTAGGTGTTGGTGACAAACGCGCTGCCGGGCAGCGCCGGGTAGAAAATCCGCAAGAGGCGCCCGGCGTTGTCATAGGCAAAGGTCGTTTGATTGCCGAGCGGATCGGTGACGCCGGTCAAATCGTTGCTGCCGTCATAGGCGTAGCTGATTTGCCGGCCGGTGTCGTCGGTGACGGTCGCGAGATGTGCGCCATTATAGGCCAGGGTCAGGCTGCGCCCGAGATTGTTTGAAACCTTGGTCAGATAGCTCTTGCTGTCATGGCTGTAATTGTAGGCAAAGCTGACATTCATCCCGTCGGGAAACGTCCAGCCCGCGATCTGCCCGTTTCCGGCCGAGCCCAGCGGCGCGAAGTCGAGCCGGCTCTGGTCCTTGTTCCGGTAGGTGAAGGTCGTGTAGTTGCCGTATTGGTCGGGCGCGCTGCCGGTCAGCACCACGGCCGAGCCGATCGGCGCGCTGTAGGTCACGCTCGAGCGGCCGTCGGCATGCGGCAGAAAGGTGAACTCCTCACTCGTCGCCGGCCAGGTCACCATGACCGCGTTGTTGGTCAGCTGGTCGGTCAGCCAGCGGTTCACCATCCACGCCACGGTCATCGGCTTGGCGGCGAGTGCGCCGTTCAGCAAATCCTGCGAAACGTAAATTGCGGCGACGGCCGCGGCGGCGTCGATCGCCGAATTCTCGCCCATATCGGCGCTGGCGGCGATTGCCGCCGGGGCGCCGACCGGGGCCGCGAAGCCGATGCCGCGATAGGGATCGCTGCTGCGCGCGGCGGCGATGCCGTAGCCGTTCGCCCAGCCGTTGCCGAGCCCGAGATCGGTCAGGTTCGCGGCAGAGCTGTAGTTGCGGGCAAAGGGCAGCGCGTAGGGAAAGACGCCGCCGCCGGTCATAACATCGGCATGCTGGTAGAGATAGGCGCCGGTGACCGCATCGACCGGCTCGGTGGTCACGGGATTGGCCGGCGCCGCGGGTTGCGCCGAGGCGCCGGACGGAACCGCCGGGTTGCCGGCGGCCGGCTGCATCTCGGTCACGGTGCTGGTGTTCAACGCTGGGGTCGAGACATCCGTGCCGGAAAACCCGCCGCTCAGCCCGCCGGTGATCCTCTGGATCGCCTCGATCGAGTAGCCTCCCGCGCTCGTCGTTTGCGCCGTAACCGTGTAGCCGGCGCCGGTCCACGGTACCGAGCCTACCGAAATGCATAAATTCACCGGCACCAGCACCTGGTTGCCGGTCGGACTGCCGGTGGAAGTGCCGTTCGACGAGATTTCAGAGCGGATCTGCTGCCGATCGCTCGCAAAAGTCGAACAGGATCCGGTCAGATCCGGATCGACGTTATTGAAATAGGCGGTCACACCGGCGCTGGTGGTGCCGTCAGCGAAGAATGTCTTGGCTGCCGTTGTCCCGGCGTTGATGTCGACCAGCCGCACCGTCGAAGCTGCCTGCATCCCGGGCGTGAGCGCCTGGGTCTGTTCGAGCACCGCGGATTCGAGCGAGCTCGATATCCCGGATATGGTGAAGAAGGCGCCGAGCACGCTCGGTGGATCGACGGCGCTCCGGTGTTGCCCAGTCAGCGGGACCGGACGCGGCGCTATCGCACGCGCCAGGATCCCTTCGCCGAGGTCTGGCGCGGAGCTGGTGCCGATGCAAGGTACACATCTGTGACGATCGCCTGTCTGCTATCTCGGCACCACGTTGGCCGCATCTGGCAAGAGTTCGGCGCCCGCGCCGACCGCGAGGGCTGGGGCAGCGCACGCTTCCTCGCCGCGATGTGCGACCACGAGCTGGCCGAGCGCGCGGCCCGGCGCATCGCGCGTCATATGGCCGAATCCGGCCTGCCGCACGGCAAGACCTTCGCCACCCTCGACTTCGCCGCCGTGCCCACCATTCGCAGGCCCCATGTGATGGCGCTGGCCGAGGGCGATGCCTGGATCGAGCAAGGTGGCAATCTGCTGATCTTCGGTCCCAGCGGCACCGGCAAGACGCATCTGGCCGGCGCCTTCGGCACCGCCCTGGTCGATAAAGACAAGCGAGTGCTCTTCACCCGCACCACGGACCTCGTGCAGAAGCTCCAGGCGGCACGGCGCGATCTCGCGCTCCCCGGCACCCTCGCCAAGCTCGATCGCTTCGACGTGCTCGTCCTCGATGATCTCGGCTACGTGCGAAAGGACCAGGCCGAGACCAATGTCCTGTTCGAGCTGATCGCCGAGCGCTACGAGCGCCGCAGCCTGATCACCACCTGCAATCTGCCCTTCAGCGAGTGGAACCAAATCTTCCCCGATCCGGCGATGACCGTGGCCGCGATCGACCGCCTGGTGCACCACGCCACCAGCTGGTCGGCGGGATAGCAGGCTTCGTCGAGATTGTCGCTGCCCTCGGCACGGGCATCCCGGTGATCCTCCCAGGCCTGATGATTAGGCATCGATCAAAGCCTCGTCCGCAAGCGTCGGTAGACTTTTGGCAAAACGGTCGACGGCGCGCTGTTGTGGGGCAGTGAGCATTTCTGAGGGTGCCTCTTGCGAACATCTTAACCGGGCATCGGGTAATAGGGCAGCCTGCGGCAGCGAAGTTACAAGCGTCGCACAGAAATTGGGGCGACAGGTCAGATGCTCCGCCGCGTACGGGTTGTCTGCCGAGGACACAGCTCGAGACTGGCCCCAGCGAAATTCCCGGACGGCAGGGTGCGACCTGGTGAAATCGTCCGGCTTGAAAGAGCTTCAAGTCCGTCATAACCGAAGCATGGGAGCCCTGCGGCGGACGGTGCCGGATCTATGTCGCGGAGGCTGGCAGTCACCTCTGGATCGTGTAGCAGGATCCGTGTTTACGGGTCCTGAAGTTCCGTCGCGTGTGACCCAAAGATGTATCAAACGTTCACCGGAGGAGCGGACAACTTAGGTGGCGGTGCCTGTACAGATTTCTTTCGCGCGTTTACCGTCCGCAACGGAGGTGAATCGTATCCGGATTGCCGTGTGCCTGAAGTCAATCCATTGGCCGATGTGCCAAGGACCGATCTTGTCCGCGTCGGGAAGCGCTTTCAGCCTGGTCGCAAGCCGACTGACGCCGAAGATCCCGCCCATGACTGGAAACGTGATTACGCTTTCGTCCAAATCTGTCGTCATCTGGCTCGTCCTCTATATGGGCGATGACGGCTCACGGCCGGACGGCGTCGTCTCAGAGTGCCCCTCGCCCGGGTACGAGCCACGGACGATGCGGCTGTTCTGGTGGCACCATGATCGGCTCGTCAACGACCGGAACGGCGAGCGCGATAGGGGTGGCTCCCCGGGGTGATCGTCATCATCATCGTTGCAGCTCGGCGGGTGGGCGATGGACCATTTCTTAAAGCCGTCCGCGCCGCTAGCATTCAGAAAAATTGTCTTCATGGTCACTCACTTCGATTGGCTTACGGTAAAAATAATATGGTCACGATCCAAAATTATAACAGAGGTTATCAGCCTCATTTGAAAACAATATTCCATACAAACGAATTACGCCGTTAGCATTTCGATAAAACGAAAGGTCATCTTCAACTTTTCAAATAATGTTTCATGGAGAAATGCCTTGGCACGATTTGGATTTTGGAATCCATATCGGGGCATGCACAAAAGCGACACTTCGTCGAGATCATGAGCAACGCGCGTCTCCTCACCACCAGAGTTGCCTGACGAGGCCGCTTCTCTGCTTTTCTCCCCGATGAACTCAATGAAAAGCGCGGAGCATTACAAACGTCGCCAAACCCAGCGCGATCAGGATGGGAATGACAATTGGCGGAACGAACCAGCTATTGATCATATGCAGCTTCCTCGGGATTTCTTCGCTGATCCAATATCGTGGCGCCGGCCGGCTGAGACGGCTTCCGGCTTTGCGCAAAGGACCTCGCTCGCTCGATTTCGGCGGGCGTCAGCCCGATGCACGCCCGCTGGTAAGCCGACTGAGCCCTTTGCAGATGGGCGCCATGCAAGCTTGCGGTCGCCAGCAGGATCCACCCGCATGCTTTGACCGAGTTCTCGGGCATGTCGGGCTCCTCGGCGTATATCTCCGCGAGTTTTATTTGCGCCCGGGGTAAGCCCTGCTCGGCAGCGGCGAGCAGCCACCTCTTGGCCTCCGGCCGGCTGCCTTCGACAACATAACGGCTGTCGCCCAGCCCGTTTTCGTAAATCATTCCGAGATTGAATTGCGCCTCGGCGTCTCCGCGTTCGACGGCTTGAAGCAGGTGCTTCTTCATCCGAATGGCTCCTCGATATCCGGCAGCGCTCCCGTCCTCCTCGTTGTGGATAGGCACGCCTCTCCCCTTCGTTGGGAAGAGGCGATGCCTTTGCCAGGTGCTGGCGCGGCTGGGGGCTTAGAAATCCATGCCGTCCATACCGCCCATGCCGGGCATAGCCGGCGCGCCCTTCTGCGGCTTGTCAGCGACCATCACCTCGGTGGTGACGAGCAGTCCGGCGACGGAGGCGGCGCCCTGCAAGGCCAGGCGGACGACCTTGGTCGGATCGATGATGCCGGCCTTGACCATGTCGACATAGGTGCCGCTCTGGGCGTCGAAGCCGTGATTGATGTCGTCCTTCTCCAGCAGCTTGCCGACGATGATCGAGCCGTCTTCTCCGGCATTGGCAAAAATCTGCCGTGCCGGCGCCCGTAGCGCCCGGCGCACAATGTCGATGCCGACTTTTTGGTCGTCGTTCTCAGGGTTCAACCCGACCAGCCGCTTGCTTGCGTAAAGGAGCGTGACGCCGCCGCCGGCAACAACCCCTTCCTCGACCGCCGCCCTGGTCGCATGGATCGCGTCGTCGACCCGGTCCTTGCGCTCCTTGACTTCGATTTCGGTCGCGCCGCCGACCCGGATGATGGCAACGCCGCCGGCCAGCTTGGCCAGGCGCTCCTGCAATTTCTCCTTGTCGTACTCCGAGCTCGTCTCCTCGATCTGCGCGCGCAATTGCGTGCAGCGACCCTCGATATCCGCCTTCTTGCCGGCGCCATCGATGATCGTCGTGTTTTCCTTCTCGATGCGAACTCGCTTGGCCCGGCCGAGCATGTCGAGCGTGACGTTTTCGAGCTTGATGCCGAGATCCTCGCTGATTACTTGGCCGCCGGTCAGGATGGCAAGGTCCTCAAGCATCGATTTGCGCCGATCGCCAAAGCCCGGGGCCTTGACCGCCGCGACCTTGAGGCCGCCGCGCAATTTGTTGACGACGAGCGTCGCCAGCGCCTCACCCTCGATTTCCTCGGCAACAATCAGCAGCGGGTTGCCGCTCTGGACGACCGCTTCGAGCAGGGGAAGGATTGCCTGGAGGCCGGACAGCCTCTTCTCGAATAAGAGGATTTGTGGGCTTTCGAGCTCGCAGGTCATCTTTTCGGCATTGGTCACGAAGTAGGGCGAGAGGTAGCCGCGGTCAAACTGCATGCCTTCGACAATATCGAGCTCGGTTTCGAGGCTCTTGGCCTCCTCGACCGTGATGACGCCCTCATTGCCGACCTTGTCCATCGCGTTGGCGATCATCTCGCCGATCTCGCGGTCATCATTGGCGGAGATCGTTCCGATCTGCGCGATCTCCGCATTGGTCGAGACCTTTTTAGAGACCTTCTTGATGCCGTTGACCACCAATTCTACGGCCATGTCGATGCCGCGCTTCAAATCCATCGGGTTCATTCCGGCGGCCACCGCCTTCGATCCCTCGCGCACAATTGCCTGGGCGAGCACCGTCGCGGTTGTCGTGCCGTCGCCAGCTTGATCGCTGGTGCGGGTGGCAACCTCCTTGACCATCTGCGCGCCCATATTCTCGAACCGGTCGGAAAGTTCGATCTCCTTGGCGACCGTCACCCCATCCTTGGTGATGCGCGGAGCACCGTAGGATTTGTCGAGGACGACGTTGCGACCCTTCGGGCCGAGCGTCACCTTGACCGCATTGGCGAGAACGTCGATGCCGCGCAGCATGCGGTCGCGCGCGTCGCCATTAAATCTGACTTCCTTGGCAGCCATGTCTGATATCCCCTGGTTAGGCGGCTTTCTTCGCTGCGACGGCCCGATCGAGCACGCCCATGATGTCCGTCTCCTTCATGATCATGAGGTCCTCGCCATCGAGCTTGACCTCGGTGCCCGACCATTTCCCGAACAGCACGCGGTCACCGCTCTTGACGTCGAGCGGGTGCACCTTGCCCTCCTCGTCGCGCCCGCCCGGGCCGACGGCGACCACCTCGCCCTCCGTCGGCTTTTCCTGTGCTGTGTCAGGAATGAAGATGCCGCCAGCGGTTTTCACCTCTGGTTCGACACGGCGGACCAGAACGCGGTCCTGCAATGGACGCAGTTTCATCGACGGTCTCCTCGGATTCGAATTTGCGGGAGGGCTGGCACTATCGGAACGCGAGTGCCAACGCGTATTCCGGTAGATGGGCGTCAGTCTGCGAATTACAATCGCCAACGGCCCAGGGTCAATATGTATTAATTCTTGGCGAAATCAGGTCGATAAAAGATATTTTCTGATATCTAACGTATTTAATTTTATCGATATTTTGATATCGTATCGTGACATCCACCTCGCGGAACCCGAGAGGTCCGCCGCTTATTTCATCAGCCGCATCGGCTGGGGGGGCTTTGGGGGCGTCTTCGAGTACTGGAACGTCGGCCAGGTGACCTGAACGCCGCTAAGGCGAATCTCTCGGACGCCATCGAATGGCATCAAATGCCATACGGTCAAAAGTTGATGGGAAAGCGGGAGGTCATGCCGTGGCTGATAGCGGGTGCCGCGTCTGAAAAAGAACCGGAAATCATAGATGACGTGACGTGATGTCCAGATAATTTTAGACAGCACAAGAACGTATGCGGGAGGGCTCTGGAGCCCCGGCTCGACCCGGAGCAGCGGGAGCTGTTCAACGGCGCCGGCTGAAACATGTCGAGATAAAATAAGAGCCGCGCGGGGGATCGTGGCACCCCCAGAGACAGCGCCCAGGGCATTTTTGTGAGCGGCGAGACTGATTGCCGACCCGCCTCGTTGGCCTGGAATGAGCCATCCCCTGGTCAAACTATCGCCGCGCGCGACAGGCGTCTATTGGCCAGAAACCCGATGGCGGCGTCCGGTAAGCCCGGCCCTCCGCATCTCCCGCCAAGTGTTCCCGGTAGTGATGGTCGCCGGCATCGTTATGCTCGCGGTGGCGGCGATCGGTTTCAATACCAAGACCGATGGCGGCACCGCGCGAGACTTCATTGCCGGGCTGGCGGCACCGATTAGCCTTGGGCTCGTCGCGATCGTCGTGACCCTCCGCCTCAGCCTACGGCTGAAGCGACGCTGATATCTCTGCCTCGACGTTGTACGACGCCGGCTCAATTCAGCCTGCCAACGGGTGGCGCCTGTAGCGCCTCGACCGCCTGATCCGCGGCCACACGACCCGCCCATCTTCATCGCCACGGCCGAGCATCACGTCGGCGCGCTTGGCGGCTTGTGCTTGCGGATCAGCAGTTCCGCGGCGCGCCAAATGGCGATTTCGGGGGACCATCGCCTACAGCGTTACCATATCGCGCATGCGGATCGACCTTACCGAATGACGAGGCGCGCATCCTAGTCGAGCACGAGCACCTGCGGCGCGTGATCGGCGGCCAGGGTTATGGCCAGTCCCGAGAGCCATCAGGGCGGCCAATGAGAGCGATCACCTTGTCGGCAATCGAAGATTTCATCTGTGAAGCCTTCTGGTTTGATTGACCAAGGACACTTCGCGTCACGGTCGCATCAAGAGCCGTGACGCCATCAGGTTGAGCCAGAAAAGAGATTGGTAGAAGCTGCACCCCGCGGGGGGCGGGGTGCGCCCCCATACGCTTGGCCGCGGGGAGTGTCCGGCCAGCCGTAGAAGGGAAACCCCAGCAGTCGTCGGCAGGTTCCGACACCTATGACGTCGCCATCTGGCCGCTCGGCGCGGGAGGTTGCGGTGTTGTGGAAGTACGTCTATACGCAACTACGCAAACAGGCGGCGGCGTAGGTGCAAAATGGCTCGCGCAAAGCTCTCGGGTTCGCTGCTCGCTCGCAAGGATGCGCCGGTCTCGGCGGCGCTGAGTTCGTCATCGGCGCCAGCGCGACAGGGATTCTCAGAAGGGCAGGGGGTAAGCCAATCGCGCTGACGCTCAAGGTCGATCAGGTCCGGTACGAAACGCTTAGGGTGCTGGGCGCTCGAACTCGTCGGAGCAATCAAGAGATTCTGCTCGCCGCCCTTGATGCTTATCTACAGTTGGCGCAGGACGACTAAAGAAGGGCGCCGCCGGCCGGCGCACGGAGGCTGGGACAAATCCGCGCCACCGTGCGTGCCGCGATCGACCCGCCGAGGGCGGCCGAGAGGAAGTGCAAGGGCTTGTGGCTCAGCGATTGACAACTCACGGCGCTGCGGAGCCGTCCAGGGCAACCGCGCTGTGATGCCCGGTCAGGTCGATCTCGAGATGCACGCGGGTTGCTATCAGCGCTGGAGCCCGCGCCCGATGCGGTCCGTCCTCGAAGGCGACGATGCCGAGTTGCGCGAAGCGTTTCAGGGTCCGCGAGAGGCTTGCCTCCTTGCGACCGGTCAGCGTCGCCAGCTCGCGCACAGAAGCGGGCTTATGACGGTCGATCGCGTGCAAGACGGCGAGATTGCCCGGCGACAGCAGCTTGACCATGGCCTCGGCCGAGACCTGCTCGGCACGCGCCGCCGCTTCCTCGGTCTCGAACCACTTCTTCGGAAATTCGTGCGCCGCTTGCGGATCGCGGATCACCCGCTTGGTCCAGGCGGCGAATTCGCCGATCGAGCCGACCTTATAGGTCGTTCGGGATGCCTTTTTCATCGAGCGTCCGTTTTACCTCCCGCCAAAAATCGTGGAGCAATTGCAGCGCCGTGGTGAACTCGTAGAGGCGGCCTTGGTCGTTCGTGGTTCGGTGCCAGTGGTCATAGACGACGCGTTTCCTCCCGCGGCCGCGCTGGTTGACGGCGTGCGCATTGTCGAACCGCACCCACGGCGCTCCGCCCTCCTTCGGCCGCAGCACCAGCGCGTAGCTGATGCCATGCGGGCGTTGCGGGGTTGCCTTTGTGTGCCGGATGGCAAACTCCACAATCGCTCCCGGAGCCGTCTCATACACCGCCCCATCCAGGCTCAGCAGCAACTCGAGCTCGGCATCCATATATTAACATAACATGTTATAACATGCATTCAAGCCTGCTCAAAGCTCGGATAATATATGATAATGTCCTTTGCCGTTCTGTATAATTCAAGCGTCACGACCGCCGGTCGAATTCCCGATGGCGAAGCGCATCGGACCCCGTCGTCTTTCGCAGCCCGCCGACATCGACGGCGCTGTCCAGCCGGGCGGGCACAAGCACCAACTAAGCGAAGACGCGGAGCGCCGTCAGCGTCGCCGGGCCGGGGCCATTCTTGTTTGGAGTGATCGTGAGACGGAGGTGGCTAGCCTGAACGCGGTTGAAGGACTGTTCTTCACGCTGGTAGGTGGCGCCGCCTGGGCTAAAGGTATAGTCCTGAGCGAAGATTTGCCGATAGGTTCGACCGCCGTCTTCCGAGACCTCGGCGCGGACCTGCTGAGTGCGGTCGCGCATTTCTTCTTCGACCTCATACGCGAGCCGCGAGATCACCTGCGGCCGGTCAAATTCAATCACGATAAGCTCGACGGTGTCAGGGCGCGCGCTGACCCAGCGCGTGGCTCCCGGGCCGCTGCATCCGTCCAGCATATGCTCGATCGGATGAGCCGGATCTTCGGATGAGTAAGCGATCGTCGCGCCGCCGACGATGTCGATCTCTTCGGCGGCTCGTGCACTGGTCGCCGGATCAGCCTCCAGCTGCCGCTTGCGAACGCGCGGGGGTTCCGTCATTCCCTGAGTTTGGGCCTTTTATCAGAACGTCGGAAGGCCGCCCTTGCGAGGGTCCCATTCCTTGCGGATCTGCTCCTCGATCGGGGCGCCGCTCTCGGTCGTCGACGGCTTCTGCTCGTTATCCGTACTTTCCGGGTCGAACACGCGATCGACCAGATGGTCGATGGTCGCCTTCTCGCGCCGATGTCTTCTGCGATCGGGATTGTCGGGACCACCCGCGGCATCTTGCTGTCCGGCCGAGAGCACAGATCGGCCACCGTTCCCTGAGACCCGAACTTCGCCTCCGTGAACAACGGCTAACGCCGCCGCGGAGTTGAAGGCGATGGCCGTTGCGAATGATCCCGTCGAGCATGGCGTCGGCGGAGGGGGGCGAGGGTGGACTCGCCGATCAGTTGCGCCACACCAGTCAACCGGGACATGGCTTGGGAACCCGCTGACATCCCAGACCGTGTTACTTCCATGGTCTGCTCAATATCCGCTCCCCGCGTTATCGTCGTCGTCGAAGACGAGACGCTGATCCGCTTTGCCGTGGTCGCCGCTTTGGAAGAGGCGAATTTCGGGGTGATCGAAGCGGGCCATGCAGGTGAGGCGCTCACCATTTTGGAACATGAGGGGGTCCGCGTTCATGTCGTCTTTACCGATGTGCGTATGCCGGGTCCGATGGATGGGTTGATGCTCGCGCATCACGTCCGTCGGCATTGGCCTCACATCGGTTTGTTGGTGGCGTCGGGGCAGGGCATTGTGAGTGAAGACGCGATGCCGGAAGGAAGCCGATTCATCCCAAAGCCCTATCGTCTCGATCACGTGGTGCACCACATCCGCGAGCTTGCTCCGCCGCCCGATTAGGATGCGAAACAAGAGCTCAAGCAGCGGTCAGAGGATCAACGGCATCCGGAACGTAAAGCGGGTTTCCGCCGGCGTAGAGATGAAGTCGAGCTTGCCGCCATGGGCCTCGGCAATTTCGTGAGAGATATATAGACCGAGCCCCAGGCCTTGCCGGCTGGGGCGAAGCATCCCGCGCGAGAAGGGCTGGAAGATGTTTTCCAGCGCGGCGGGAGGAATCGGCTCACCAGCATTGGCGACGAAAAGCTCGAACCAGCCGGCCGTCGTCGTCGCACCTATCCGGATCGGTTTGTCCACCGCCCCATAGGTTAGGGCGTTGCTGAGCAGGTTTGAGGCGAGCTGCCCAATTCTGCGGCGATCGCAATTGACGGGTGCCGTCAACGCGAAGCGGGACTCGATCACCCGGTCCGGCGCATTGGACTGCAATTCCGCAACAACCTGCCGCAGCATCGACTCTACCGGCTGAGCGGCATCGCGGTCCAACGTCAGGCCGCCCCCTAAGCGCCCGCGCGCGAAGTCCATAACATTGTCGATCAGCCCGGCCATGCGGGTAGCGCTGCCTTGGACCATGTTGACGATGGCCGTGGCACTGTCGTTCAAAGGGGTTTTGAGTAGCAATTGCATGCCGGCGTCGATGGCTGCCAGCGGGTTGCGCAGGTCGTGACCCAGCACTGCGATAAATTGCTCCCGAAGCGCCGAGGTTTTGCGTTCATCGAACAGGTTCGCTTCGGTCGAGTTCATCCGGTCGATCGTGCTCAGATAATAGCCGATGACCTCCGCGAACATTTCGAACATGCCGATGGTCTCGGGCGTGTTCAGCCGATGCGGTTCGGGATCGATCGCGCAAAGCGTGCCGAAAAATATACCGTCCGCGAGCCGGATCGGCATCGAGATATAGCTCTGAAAGCCGTACATCGCAGGCGTGTGGTGGGCGCAGAAGGCCGGATCTTCGGCGACGTGATCGATGATGACGGCGTGGCTGTCAAACGGCAAGCAATTGGGACCCGGGATCGGCATCCAAAAGGGACCCGTCTGAGGTTCGGCGCGGGCTTGTCCAGGTAGCGAATAGGAGGGCCCCGCGCGCGACGCGCAGTGCCTACACGAGCGACGGAGCGGCGCGCGTGGGAGGTGCCTGTTTGCCCACCTGGGCAAGCCCCAGGGGGTGGGGTCCGGGGCGGGGGATTTGCCCGATTTGGCTGGGGGTCAGGCGCGGTTTTTGAAGCGCCAGCTTTCGTTGCCGGTCTCGACGATCTCGCAGTGATGGGTGAGCCGGTCGAGGAGTGCCGTGGTCATCTTGGCGTCGCCGAACATTACAGACTGCCGCTGTTTCGGATCGACTGATAGTCCGGGTCTGGGTCACTGATCCTCAGCACGCACTGTTCGGTCAGCGATTCGATCTGAACCCGACGGCGGGCCAGCGCCCCGGCTGGGTCAGCGTCGCGCTTGCGGACGGTCGGCGGCGCTGGCTGCCGCGTGCCGCGACCGACCTGGATTTTGCTTGTGATGCAAGGCCGAATCATGCTCTGCCGCGGGCGTCGGTACGCACGCTGCTGCCGTTGGCGCAGTACATCCAGGCGCTGCTCTGCAACCCAAAGATCGCCGATGGCTCGCCGCCCAGCGATGATCGCCCCGGATCTGGGAGCAGGCTCTCGGGACCAGCCGCCGGCGCTGGTGCCGAGGGTGTGGCCGAGGATGACGGCGGCGACGCAACGCCATCTGGCACAGCGGATCGCCCGTGTGCTGCGATCGCGGCTGGCGGATGCGCAGGGGCCAAGCGAGGCGGGTCATGCTGAACACCCCGGCGAGTCCGGAAGACCGGGTGACGACGGCGCACCGAGCGAAGCTCGCCTACATCTATGTGCGGCAGTCGACCGCCGGGCAAGTCCGCCAGCATCAGGAGAGCACCGAGCTGCAATACCGGCTGGTCGACCGGGCGATCTTCTTCGGCTGGCCAAAGGAGCGGGTCGAAGTCATCGAGCTGTGTTCTCTCTTTAGCGTTCTGATTGCTGACGGCGAGCGGGTGTATGACCCGTGCGCCTATCACGATCGCCTGCTGTTGGGCCTGTCGGGGATCATGAGCGAAGCGGAGCTGCACCAGATCAAGGTTCGGCTCCATCAAGGGGAGCGTCAGAAGGCCGCCCGGGGCGAGTTGCGGCTGCCCCTGCCGGCGGGTCTCGCCTATACCCGCGACGGCCGGGTGGTTCGTAACCCCGACGAAGAAGTGCAGGCTCGCTTGTTGTTGCTGTTTGCCAAGTTTGGGGAGCTTCGCAGCGCCCGATCGGTGATGCGTTATTTGCACCGGTCCGGCTTGCAACTGCCGGTGCGGCCGCTGCGCGGGCCGGCGCCGCAAGAGGTGGTCTGGCGGGCGGTGAGCAGTGCACGGGTATTGCAGGTGTTGAAAAACCCGGCCTACGCGGGAGCGTATGTCTACGGCCGTCGCCGGCGAACCCCGCTCGGCCACCGCCCTGGCTCACGGTCCGGCGGCACCCAGGCGGTCGCCCTCCAGGACTGGCCGGTGTGCCTGAAGGACGCCTATTCTGGCTATATCGGCTGGGAGGAGTTCATGGCAAACCAGCGGCGGCTTGCCGACAACGTCAATCGATATGAGAGAGACCGGCCGGGCGTGCCCCGCAAAGGCAAGGCGTTGCTCCAAGGGATCGTGGTTTGCGGGCGATGCGGCCGGCGCATGGGCTTGCGCTATTCCGGACCGGGTGGCGACTACCCGGTCTATCAGTGTACGGCCGACCAGCAGCAGCATGGCGGGCCGCGTTGCCAGGAGGTCCGGGCCCTGCCGGTCGACGCGGCGGTGGAGGACCTGGCGCTGGCGGCGCTGGCGCCTGATCGGCTCGCGCTGGCCGTCGCCGTTCTGGGCGAGTTCGAGGAAGAGGCCCGCCTGCTGGAGCGGCAGTGGTCGCTTCGGCGTGAGCGTGCTCGTTACGAGGCGGAGCGGGCTCGCCGCCAATACGATACCGTGGAACCGGAGAACCGGCTGGTGGCGCGTTCGCTCGAGCGAGCCTGGGAGGAGAGGCTTCGCCGGGTCGAGCAAATTGAGGCGGAGTATCAGAGCTGGCGTCGCGAGCAGCCGGTATCGCTGAGCGCAGCCGACCGCACGCAGATCATTTCTTTGGGCGCGGATCTGCCGCAATTGTGGAACGCGACGACAACGACGGCGGCCGAGCGCAAAGAGATCCTGCGCCTTCTCATCAAGGAGGTGGTGCTTGATCAGCGCCGCGAGCAGGGTCAGGTCTGGATCAGGATCGTCTGGCAGACGGGCGCCACCAGCGAGCACTCGATCCGTCGGAACGTGCGGGCTTACCCCGATTATGGCGACCTCGATCGTCTGGCGACACGCCTTCGCGCGCTCGTCGCGGAGCAGAAAATGGATGGCGAGATCGCCGCTATTCTCAATACCGAAGGGCTTCTGTCGGCACGTGGGCGCCCGTTCAGCGGTGGCGAGATCCACCTGTTGCGCAAGCGCTGGGGCATTGCGACGGTGAAGATCAATGGCAAGGAAGCAAACCCACCGCGTTGGCCGGACGGGAGCTACTCGGTCCAAGGTGCGGCAGAGACCCTCTCGATTACCCCTCAGACCGTATTCGAGTGGCTGCACAAGGGGCGACTGAGCGGGGAGCAGCTCGCCAAGGGCATGCCGTGGAAGATCAGCCTGACAGTGCGTGAGATCGCCGAGCTGAGGCTGCGGGCCCGCACTAAGCGTTCAAAGAAGGAGGTGTCATGAAGTCATCGGCTCGCCGAAGACGCTCGGCCATTCGCCGAAGGCGAGATTGGTGGTGACGATGATCGAGGTGCGCTCGTAGAGGCGGCTGATCAGATGGAAGAGCAGCTGGCCGCCGGTTTGGGCGAAGGGGAGATAGCCGAGCTCGTCGAGGACGACGAAGTCGAGCCGGGTCAGGTAATCGGCGAGCCGTCCCTGCCGATTGGCTCGGGCCTCGTTCTCCAGGCGGTTGACGAGGTCGACGACGGTGTAGAAGCGGCCCCTGGCGCCGCCGCGGATGCAGGCGCGCGCAACAGCAATGGCGAGGTGGCTCTTGCCGGTGCCGGTGCCGCCGATGAGCACGGCGTTGCGCTGCTCGGCGATGAAGCCGCCGGTCGCCAGATCGCGGATCAGCGTCTCGTTGATCGGGGTGCCGGCGAAGTCGAACGCGTCGACATCCTTGGCCAGCGGCAGCTTGGCAATGGTGAGCTGGTACTTGATCGAGCGCGCCTGCTTCTCAGCGATCTCGGCGGCGAGCAGGTCGCCGACGATGCGCGGCGGCTCGTGCCGACGCTTGATGCCGGTCGCCATCACCTCGTCATAGGCCGCGCGCATGCCGTAGAGCTTGAGCGTGGCCATCAGCTCGAGAACCTGGGTTCGTTCCATCAGGAGGCGCTGCGCAGACGGTCGTAACGAGCACAATCGGCAATCGGCGCATGATGCAGGCGCAGCGCTTCCGGGGTCAGGATCGCCGCCGCCGGCGCGGGGTCGCGGCGCCGCGCCAGGATGTTGAGGACGACATCGGCGGAGTGAACGCCATCGCCGAGCGCCTCGGCACAGGCCCCCTCCACCGCGGCGAGGCCGTCGGTCAGCACCGCGGAGAGAATCTTGACCATCTGGCGGTCGCCGTCGTCGGACCCCTTCAGCCGGCGCCGCAGGCGCTCCAGGCCGGCCGGCAGCGGCCAGTTCTTGAACGGCGCACCGTTGCGCAGGGCGCCGGGCTTCCTGGCCAGCACCGGCACGTAGTGCCAGGGATCGTAGATCGTCTCGCCGCGCCCGAAGCAGCGCGGATGCTCGGCGACGACGGCACCGTCCTGACGGATGACGATGCGGTCGGCATAGGCATGGATCTCGACCGGGCGGCCTACGGCGCGCGAGACAACCGAGTACTTGTTGTTGTCGAAGCGCACCAGGCAGGTCTTCGAGACCGCGGCCGGAAGGGCATGGAACCCGTCAAAGCGGCCGGCGATCGGCACCAGATGCGGGCGCTCCGCCTCGAAGGCCTGCCAGATTGTCTGCTCGGCACTCTCTGGGTGCTTGTGCGCCTTGGCATAGGCGACGCAACGGTCGAGCAGCCAGCCGTTCAACTCGTCATAGCTCGCCATCCGCAGACGCGGCGTGAAGAAGCGCTCGCGCACCAGCCCGACCCCGGCCTTCGCCGGGGCAGGCTCTGGTTCTCGACCTGGCCCTTCTCCCACCCCGAGGCCGGGGTGCAGGCGGTGGGCTCGACCAGATAGTGCCCGCACATCTGCAGGAAGCGGCGGTTGTACTGCCGCTCCTTGCCGACGAACACCGTCTCGACCGCCGTCTTCATGTTGTCGTAGATGCCACGCGCGCAGGTGCCCTTGAAGAAGGCGAACGCCCGGTCGTGGGCATCGAACACCATCTCCTGGGTCTCGCGCGGATAGGCCCGTACGAACAGCATCCGGCTGTGGCACAGCCGGACATGCGCGACCTTGACGGTCACCGTTACCCCGTTGATCAGCACGATCTCGTGCGACCAGTCGAACTGGTAGGCCTCGCCCGGGGCGAAGCTCAGCGGTACATAGGCCTGTGCGGTCACCGCACCCCGCTCGGCGAGCCAGCTCTTCGCGTACCGCCGCACCGCGTCGTAGCTGCCCTCGTAACCCAGGCCACGCAGCTCTTCGTAGACCCGGATCAGCGTCAGCCGCTCGCGTGCCGCCTTGCCCTCATTCGAAAGCAGCAGCGCGTCGAGCTCGCCTCGCCACGGATCGATCTTCGGCAGCGGCTGCGTCCCGCGCGCATAGCGAAACTCCGTCGCCTCCGACCGGACCACCTTGCGCACCACCTTTCGGGATACTCGAAGCTCCCGGCAGATCGCCCTGATCGGCTTCTTCTGAACAAAATACGCCCGACGGATCTTCGCGATCGTCTCCACTATCAGCATCCCCCGACAGGCTCCCAGGTTCCCCATGGAAGCCACTGTGGACCCACCGTCCCGGGGGTCCCGATTGGATGCCGATCACCCCCTAAACAGGGTCCTTATTCCATGCCAATTCACAGTTCAGATAACGTCTCGAGCTCCTTCAGAGGGCATAGCGTCGGTCGGCGCGTGTCAGTCATCGCCATGAATGGCTTGACCTTCGACCTATCGACACCCACGGTCGCAGAATGGCAACGATCATCTCCGGCATCGCCGAATTCAAGCGGGAGTTGATCCAGGAGCGGATCCGCTCCGGTATCGCCGCCGCAAAAGCGCGCGGCAAGCGCCTTGGGCGCCAGCCCGCGCAGAGGCCGAATGATCGGGTCGCGCCCGGTAAAGGTCACCGCACCGTCGCCGGACCGGGGTTCCAGGCCGACCTCGCGCAGCACACTGGCGAGTTCGCGCATCGGGTCGATGGCGTGCCCGCCGCTGAGCGGGTGCGCCAGGCATAGCGAATACGATCCGCCAGTTGTCCACCCATTGACCTTCACTCCCTCGGCATTTGCCTGCGCGGGGTCCTTCCGGGAAAGAACTGCTCAGAACTGGATTTCGACGGTGTCGACCCGATCAGGGTAGAATGCGAGGTGGTCCTTGATGCCGGCGACCGCCGCGTAGGGTGTCTTGTAGGTCCAGACTGCGTCGATCAAGCGCTCACCGGCCGCCGCGATGCTGTAGTAGCTGGCATCGCCCTTGTAGGGGCAGTAGGTGGTGCGGTCTGACCGCGCCAGCAGCGTCATATCGACATCCTTGCGCGGGATATAATGGACCGCCGGATAATGGGCCTCGTGGAGAGTCAGCGCTTCGCGCGTGTCGGCGATGACGCAGCCCGCGACTGAGACGATTACTCTGTTGGGGTTGCGCTCGACCGAGATCGGATGATCCGGTCCAGGGGTCGTGATCGACCTCGCTTGCGATTGGACAATCCGTTCCATAGTGATCACCTTTGGCTGTCGAGTTGCGCCGGACTACATCGCCGACTTGACCCGGTCAGTTGGCGGTGTGACCGCCGTCTACGTTGAGGATATGGCCGGTGATGAATGAAGCTTCGTCCGACGCGATGAAGACGATCGCATTGGCAAGCTCCTCCGAGAGGCCAAGGCGACCCAGCGGGACCTGGGCCACGAGGGCTGCCTTGTTCTGCGCCGTGCCAGTGAAACGGGTCAGCATGCCGGTGTCGGTGGGGCCCGGCGCGACGGCATTCACACGGATTCCCGACTTGGCGACCTCGAGCGCCACCGACTTGGCGATGCCTTCGACGGCGTGCTTACTGCCGACATAGAGGGAGGCCTCCGCCGCAGCCTCGTGCCCGTAGGTCGAGGAGATGTTGATAATGCAGCCGCTGCCCTGTCTTTGCATGACGCGCACTTCATGCTTCATGCTCAGGATCACACCGAGAACATTCGTGTCGAACGTCGCGGCATAGCTTTCCGCGGTCTGATCGGTGATCGGGCCAACCTGGCCTTCGGTGCCAGCATTGTTGACCGCGACATCGAGACGGCCAAACCGTGCGACGGTCCGGTCGAGCAGAGCGCGGACGTCATCCTCCTTGCGGACGTCGGCGTTGATAAACTCGGCCTCCGAACCGAAAGAGCGCAGCTCCTCGACGAGCGCCCTGCCGGCCTCATCACGCCGACCGGCGACAACCACCTTCGCGCCTTTCCTGGCGAAGGCGACGGCGGTGGCGCGACCGATGCCGGTGAGGCCACCGGTGATCAATACGACTGGATTGCTCATTTCCGATTCCTCACTTTTCGCGCTCCTGCTGGTGGAGCAGCGATGGCAACACCGCGAAGCCTGGTCACGTCGCCGACTTTCCGCCGTCGACCGAGAGCACCTGACCGGTTGTGAACGACGACTTGCTCGAAGCGAGGAAGACGATCGCGTTGGCGATCTCGTCCGGTTCGCCGGCGCGTTGGAGCGGAACACCCGCCACCAGGCCGGCCTTGCGCTCAGCGCTACCGGTGAAGCGGTTGAGCATCGCAGTCTCGGTCGGTCCCGGTGCGACTGCGTTGATCCGCACTCCGGAACTCGCAGCCTCCAGCGCGGCGGACTTCGTGAGCCCCTCTACGGCGTGCTTGCTCGCCGAATAGACCGACGCACCGCGAGCCCCGAGATGGCCATAAGTCGAAGAGATGTTGATGATGCTGCCGCTGCCTTGGGCCTGCATCACGCGCAGCTCGTGCTTCATGCTGAGCAGCGTGCCGAGCACATTGGTATCGAACGTGGCGGCGTAGCTGTCCGCCGACTGCTCGGTGACCGGGCCAGGATGGCCTTCGGTGCCCGCCGTGTTGACGGCAGCATCGAGCCGACCGAAGCGAGCGATTGTTCGGTCAACCAACTCGCGCATATCGTCCTCGCGCACATCGGCGCGGATGAACTCCGCTTTGCCACCGAACTCCCGCAGCTCAGCGGCCAACGCCTGGCCGACGTCCTCATGACGGCCCGAAACGACGACGCGATTGCCTTCCCGCGCAAAAGCAAAGGCCGCTGCACGCCCAATCCCACTCAGCGCGCCGGTGATCAAGGCAACGGGGGTGCTCATATCGGCTACTCCCTTCTACGGAGCTGATGCGCCGGGCCTCCTCGCTAGAGCGGAGACCGCACATCATCGGCCCGGCGCTGGCATTCCAAGGATCGCTGCCGGTGCCGAAGATCTGGGTTTTCGTGGCGGCTCCGAGAAAGACTTTGTAAGATCGAGGTCATACTTAGCGGGCATGGCATCAGAGTATGGAGCTGCGGCATCTGCGTTATTTCGTGGCCGTCGCCGAGGAAGGAAGTCTGACGCTCGCAGCCGATCGGCGGCTGCACACGGCACAGCCCTCGCTGAGCCGGCAGATCCGCGATCTGGAATCGGAAGTCGGCGTCCAACTCCTGATACGCAGTCCTCGTGGGATCGAGTTGACGGCGGCCGGTCGGGCGTTTCTCGACCACGCACGGCTGGCGCTCTCTCAGGTTGAGGCGGCCGGCGAAGCGGCGCGCCGGGCCGCTTATCCGGAGCAGAGGACGTTGGCGCTAGGATTTCTGAGCGGGTGCGAGCCAGAATGGCTGCCCGCAGTGATGCATGTTCTTCGCGACGAGCTGCCAAAGATTGAGGTCACAATTTCCAGCAAGCACTCGCCACAACTCGCCGAGGGTCTTGCCACTGGGAAGTTGGACGCGGCTTTCATGAGACCTGAGGAAGGCCACCCTGATCTCGTCTACAAAGTTCTGATTACGGAACCACTGATTGTCGTTTTATCAAGCGACCACCGTCTGGCGTCGCATGACGCGATCCGGCCGCTGGATTTCGTGGGGGAGACGTTCATCGGCATGGCCGACCAGGCGCCAGTCCTGCGCTCACTGATAGAGGACTATTTCCGGCGATCCGGCATCGAGCTACACCCGGCGCACCGGGTCGAATATCTCTCCATGGCCATGTCACTCGTCGCCTCGACCCGCGGGCTGGCACTGTTGCCCGACTTTGCCCGCAATTTCCTCACCTCGTCGCTCACTAGCCGGCCGCTTGCTGGAGAGGCACGCTCGATCGATCTGGTCTTGGGTTATCACAAGGCCAACACGTCCCCCCTTCTTAAGCTTTTTCTCTCAAGGGCAGCCGAACTGGTCGCGCGCGTAGCGAGGCGGTTCGGCTGACCGGGGGGATTCTCGGTGGCCGACGGGTTCAACGGACATTGAAGGCCTGCTTGCCATCGATGGCCAATCCTCGGGGCTGCCGTAGAGGGCCGCTTTGGGCATGAAGACAACCCACCTCCTCCGGAGGCGGGATCACGTACTGCGCGACGCCATTGCCGTAGGACCAGTTCTCCTTCTTGACCTCGATGAGGTTGATCAAGACATCCTCCGGCCGGATGCCCGGCTTCGCCGCCAGCCCGTCGGCGATGGCCTTGTAGAGCGCTTTCCTCTGCTCGACCCCGACGACCGCCGCAACCGGCTGATCACCCTTACGGCAAAGGGCCGTGCCAAGCTCGCAGAGACTGATGCCCTCTGGGCGAAGGTGCAACGGGGCTTCAAAATCGCGTACGGCCGGGCGGAATCCAAAGCCCTTCGGGAAGCATTGCGTTTCCTCGTGTCGGACAATTTCGTCTCGACGTTTGAAAGCAGCCTAAGCTCGCCCGCTCGCTAAACTCCGGAGACCTCAGATGATCGACGTCAGAAGAGCACACCTGCAGACCGGCCGACCGCCGACACGCGAACCGGCATTGGCGAATGCCGAGCTCGGCGATGACGTCTATGGTGACAACCCGATCGTCAAGACGCTGGAACGCGCCACTGCCTATCTGCTGGAGAAAGAGGACGCGGTCTATATGCCGACCGGCACTATGACCAACCAAGTCGGCATCCGGTCGCATACCGAGCCCGGCGACGCGGTGCCGTTCGATCGGAACGCGCACGTCTTCGGTAACCGCACGGGATCAAACCGCAGCTAAAACACAGGTCGCTCAGTCATAACGGGGTGACGCCATAATAGCGGACTTGATGGTGATACCGCCGGTGCGGGTGCGGTGCATCTCTCGCCCGATGGCGGCGCGGAAGACCCGCGGCAGCTGCAGAGCCGGCAGCACGCGTGACCAGAGAGTTCGAACCTTCTCCCGGCCGTGTCGAGTTCGCCGGATAACCTCGCCCTCAGCAATGCGCTGTGACCAAGCGAAAACCGATTTCGTGGAGGTAGAGGTCGGCATGCTCGGGGCTGATTGATGAAAAACGCCGGCCACTGGCGCTGCACCCGGAGATTGAAGCCTTCGACCGAGCCCGACCGTCTATCGCACCCTCGGGTCAATCAAGCAGCGCGTCCGTAAGTCAAGAGCCTACGCCGCGGGGCTGATGGGTTCTCCAGGAAATCGTTGAGACCCTGCCGGCGTATGAGCCGCAACCAGCGCTTGAAACATTTCGACGAGACGTTCGGCGGGCCCGCGCGGGCCCAGGCTTTGAATGCTGAGGCGGGCGCCCTCGCCCAACAGAAACAGTTCATCAGCGAGAAGCTCGGGGTCTCGCAGCCCCGCCTTGCGACAGAGCTCGATGATCAGCTCGCGGTGCCGGCTCTTGCATTCCTCGATCACCCGCCGGGCCGGATGATCCGGATCCGGCAATTCGACCGCCGCATTGGCAAAGGCGCAGCCGCGCTGGGTCGTGCCGAGCTTGAATTCGGCAATAAAGCGCAGCCAGGCGAGCAACTGCTCCTTCGGCAGGCCGGCATGCTCCTGTTCGATCTCGGCCCAGGCGGTTTCCAGCTCCCGGCCATGTGTGCGCAGGCACTCGGCCACCAGCTCGTCCTTTGAGGCGAAGTGGCGGTAGAGCGTCGTCTTATTGGTGCCGGCCGCCTCGGCGACGGCGTCGACGCCGACCGTATGGATCCCGTCCCGATAGAACAGCTCGCGGGCCGCTTTCAGAATTCGCGCGCGCGGCGGGGCAATCGTCTCTTTCAAGGTCGCTGCCCTCCCCGGTTCGCCTGCCATCGATGCTCCTCTTGAAATGTGCGTAACCGGTCAGTACCTGATCGAGTGCGCCGAACCGGGTGTAACCGGTCGGTACCATAATTGGTGCGGATCTAACGCGGTTTCCAGCCCCGCGAGCCTGCAGGAGGTTGTCGTGGATTTTCGAAAGACAGAGCCAGACGGTGACTGTTCGGCAACACCCCTCGATGATGCCACTGCGAGGGTAGTCCTGCCGGTTGCGGCCGGGCTGCCGCGCGGTGTCTCCGAGGCGCTCGCCGATCCGATCGTTACCGCCCTGATGGCTGCCGATCGGGTCGATCCGAAGGATATTGGGGACTTGTTGCGGCGGATGGCGGCCCGGCTTGCGCGGCGCAATCCGCAGGATAGCTCCGCCAGCCTTGCCGGGCGCGAGAAACCCGCCAGCACGGGCCTCGCCAAGCTCACCAAGAGCTTGACTCTCGCCCTTGCGCTGATTGTGGGCATCTCGGCGACGCCGCGTCGGGCTGCGGCCGACGAGGTGCCGGTCGCGTTCATCCGCACTCTCGGGACCCAAGCGATCGCGGTGATCAACTCCCCCGAGCCGTTGGGCGAGAAGGCAGCCTATTTCGACCAGATGGTCCGGCAGGATTTCGATCTGACCGACATTTGCCGCTTTGTCCTCGGCCCCTATTGGCGCGTTTCGACCCCGACCGAGCGGCAGCAGTTCTGTGACGGGTTCGCGGACCGGCTTGTCCGCTTTTATGGCCGGCAGCTCGCGCAATCCGGCGACGGGGATTTTGTCGTAACCGGCAGCCGAACCGGCCGCGACGGCCTCGTCGTGACCAGCCGGATCGTCCCTGCGCAGGGTGCTCCGATCGCCGTGGATTGGCGGCTCGGGGTCAGCGGCGGGCTTTACAAAATCGAGGACTTCGCCATCGACGGCGTCAGCATGGCCTTGGCGCAGCGCTCCGAGATCTCGGCGCTGATCGCGCGCGACGGCGGCCAGGTCGAGATGCTGCTGGCGACGATGCGCGGGGAAGACTGAGCAAAGATCGGCTCGGCCCGGAATCGAGTACGCGCTTCGTGTCCATGCCATCCAGTCGCAGGAGTCGAATGATGCCGCTCGATGTCCAAGCTCGCGGCCCGGCCGAGCAGCTGTTGCTTGACCGGAGTATGGTCGGGGAGAAGGAACCGTCGGGCGACGCTCGGACGGGTTTCACGCCGGTTCGGGAACGCCCGCCGCAGCAGCGCCCCCCCAGCGACAGACTGCCGCGTGAACGCGAAGACCAGGGGCGTGAGCAGGATCATCAGCACAGCGGCGATCGTCCCAGAGGTCTGCTGCGGCACCCGGTCGCGTTTGCCATTGGCTTGATCGCGCTGCTCGCGGCTACTCCGGCAGCATATCTTTACTGGGATTATGCCGATCATTTCGAAGCGACCGACGACGCCTATATCGCGGCGCGCCAGTTCGCGATTGCCCCCGAAGTGTCGGGCTATCTCACCGCCGTCCCAGTCACCGACAACGAACATGTCGCCGCCGGCGGTGTGATCGCCCGCATCGACGATCGCACTTACCGTGCAGCCCTCGCCCAGGCCCAGGCGCAAGTGGCCGCAGAATGGACAACCTCTCTTTGACCGATCGGGACGCAGCCGAACGCACCCGCGTCGCCGGCGACCCCCGCTCGCCCGCCCGCCACCGGAGACAGTGGCGGGCCCTCGCCCTCGCGGGTGTCGTGGCGGCGCTCGTCGCGGTAGCCGGAGACCGCGCCTGGCAGGCAGCCCCGCCCCCCGCCGCCCCGCCGCCTCCGCCGTCACAGGTGACCGTGAGCCTGCCGCTGCAACGGACGGTGCAGGCCACCGGCCGCTTCCTAGGTCAGTTCTCGGCGGTGGATAGCGTGGAGCTGCGCGCGCAGGTCGGCGGCATCCTCACCGCGATCGACTTCCAGGACGGGCAAATCGTGCACAAGGGCGATCTGCTCTTCACCATCGACCCTCGGCCGTTCCAGATCAGGCTCGATCAAGGCATGGCGCAGCTGCAGACCGCGCAGGCCAAGGAGACGCTGGCCGAGGCAAAGCTCTGGCGGGCGCAGCAGCTCAAGCGGACCGATTTCGGCACCGCCGAGACGGTCGATGAGCGCGCCGCCGATCAGCGCGGCGCGAGGCCGCCATCGAGACCGCCAAGGCAGCGATCGTGGACGCCCGGCTCGACCTTGAATTCTCGCGCGTCACCGCTCCGTTCTCCGGGCGCATCGGCGCGCATCTCGTCTCCGTCGGCAGCCTGGTCAGCGGCAGCCGGGGCGGCACGAGCGCGACGACGCTGCTGGCGACGATCGTCTCGCTCGACCCGATCTACCTGGATTTCGACATGAGCGAGTCCGATTACCGCGACTGGCGGCAAACCCATCATGGCGGCGCGCCGGACGACGATGTCGCCGTCAGCCTCGACGGCGACGGGCATTTCGACCACCACGGCACGCTCGACTTCATCGACAACGCGGTGAACCGGGGCAGCGGGACGATCCACGCGCGCGCGACGGTGCCCAATCCGGACCTCACCATCACGCCCGGCCAGTTCGCGCGGCTTCGCGTGGCGCTCGGCCAGCCCGCGCCGGCGCTGCTGGTTCCCGCCGGCGCGGTGGTGCCGGACCAGTCGCGGCAGATTGTGATGACGGTCGCGCCCGACGGCACGGTCGTTCCGAAGGTGGTCGAGGCCGGCGATCTCTATCAGGGCCTTCGCGTCATCCGGAGCGGCCTCGCGCCAAACGACCGCGTCGTCATCGACGGTCTCGTGCGCGTCCGCCGAGGGATCAAGGTCACACCGGTCGCGGGCACGATCGCGCCTGATCCCGCCGGCGACGCCAGCTAGGGAGGGCGCGATGCGCTTTACGCACCGCTTCATCGACCGCCCCATCCTGGCGACGGTGATCAGCGTCTTTCTCACCCTCATCGGGCTCGGCGCGCTGGTTGTGCTGCCGGTCGCGCAATATCCGGAGATCGTGCCGCCGACGGTTCAGGTGACCACGAGTTATCCCGGCGCGTCCGCCCAGGTCGTCAGCCGGACCGTCGCGACGCCGCTCGAACAGGAGATCAACGGCGTCGAGGACATGCTCTACCTGAGCAGCCAGTCCACCGGTGACGGCAAGCTCACCATCACCGTCACCTTCCGCATCGGCACCGATCTCAATGTGGCGCAGATGCTCACCCAGAATCGGGTGCAGGATGCGTTGCCCCGCCTCCCGGAAGACGTACAGCGTCTGGGTGTGCAGGTGCGCAAGGCGACGCCGAACATTCTGCTCGCGGTGCATCTGTACTCGCCTGACGGCTCGCGCGACAATCTTTACCTCTCCAACTACGCCACCCTGCACGTTAAGGATGTTCTGGCGCGGCTTCCCGGTGTCGGCGACGTGCAGTTGTTCGGCGCGCGCGACTACGCGATGCGCGTCTGGCTCGATCCCGACAAAGTGGCCGCCTACAAGCTTGACGCCAGCGAGGTGCTCGCGGCACTCCGCGCGCAGAACGTGCAGGTCTCGGCCGGCATCCTGAATCAGCCGCCAGTGTCGGGGAATGCGGCGTACCAGCTCAACGTTCAGACGCTCGGCCGCCTGACCACGCCCAAGCAGTTTGCCGACATCATCCTCAAGACCGACGCGCAGGGACGCCCGACCCGTATCCGCGACGTGGGCCGCGTGGAGGTCGGCGCGGCCGATTACGGCTCCATCGCCTTCATGGACCGCGCCGAGGGCCTGCCGCTGCTGATCTTCGCACAGCCCGGCGCGAACTCGCTGGCGGTCGAGCATGAGGTCCTCGCGGCGATGCAGGACCTGAAGAAGGATTTTCCGACCGGCGTCAGCGACATCATTATCTACGATCCGACGATCTTCGTCGCGAAGTCCGTGCGCGAGGTGGTGAGGACGATCTTCGTCGCGATCCTGCTGGTCGGCGGCGTGGTGCTCCTATTCCTGCAGACTTGGCGCGCCTCGCTGATCCCAGTGATCGCCATTCCGGTCTCGCTCATCGGCACCTTCACAATCCTGTTCGCGCTCGGAATATCGCTGAACAACCTCTCGCTGTTCGGCCTGGTGCTCGCGGTCGGCATCGTCGTCGACGATGCCATCGTCGTCGTCGAGAACGTCGAGCGCAACATCGCCGCCGGCATGACGCCAAAGGAGGCCGCCCATCGGACGATGGACGAAGTGGGCGGCGCGCTCGTCTCCATCGCACTCACGTTGTGCGCGGTGTTCGTCCCTTCGGCCTTCCTATCCGGAATCTCTGGCCAGTTCTTCCGCCAGTTCGCCGTGACCATCGCGGCCTCGACGGTGATCTCCTGCTTCGTCTCGCTAACCCTCAGTCCGGCGCTCTGCGCCCTGCTGTTGGACGCGCACGACCCGCACCAGGCCGCCCGCGGCAATCTGGCGGGACGGCTCGCGCGCGCCGCCTTCGCGCGCTTCAACCGTGGGTTCGAGCAGATGTCGGACGCCTACGGCAAGCTGACCCAGCGACTGGTGCGCGGCCTCGCGGTCGTCGTCGTGATCTACGTCGCCCTGATCGGCACCGCCGGCTTCGAATTCGCCCGCGAGCCGACCGGCTTCATCCCGGAGCAGGACCAGGGCTACCTCATCACCGTCCTGCAGCTACCGGCCGGCGCCAGCCTGCAGCGCACCGAGCGGGTGATAAAGCAGGCGATCGACATCATCCTCAAGACACCGGGCATCGAGCACGTCGCACCGTTTGCGGGGCTGGATGCAACGACGTTCACGGTCGCGTCCAATGCGGGCACGATCTTCTCCGGCCTGCCGTCGCTCTACAACCACGACATCCCGGGGATCACGGCGAACTCGGTGCTGGCCGATCTGCGCAAGCGCCTCTCGGTGATCGAGGACGCCTATGTGCTGACGATCCCGCCGCCGCCGGTGCAGGGCATCGGCAATTCCGGCGGCTTCAAGATGATGCTGGAGGATCGCGCAGGACTCGGCACGCAGGCCCTCGTGAACGCGGCCAACGCGCTGGTGGCCGCCGCCAACCAGGACCCGAGCTTCGCCGGCGTGTTCACGCTGCTCAACGCGGGATCGCCCTCGGTCTATGCCGATATCGACCGCCTCAAGGCCGAGAAGGTTGGGCTCACGCCGACCGACGTGTTCGATACACTGCAGCTCTATCTCGGCTCGCAATACGTCAACGACTTCAACTTCCTCGGCCGGACGTACGAGGTGATCGCCCAGGCGGACGGCGGCTTCCGGCGCGACCGACAGGATCTGATGGGCCTGAAGGCGCGCAATGCCAGCGGCGAGATGGTGCCGATAGGGACGGTCGCCCAACTGCGGGAAACGACGATCCCCTACCGCGTGCCGCGCTACAATCTCTATCCGGCGGCCGAGGTGCAGGGTGTCGCGGCGCCGGGTGTGGCCACCGGCACGGCGCTGCACCGGATGGAAGAGCTGGCAGCGCAGGTCCTGCCGCCGGGCATCGGCTACGAATGGACCGAGATCGCCTATCAGCAGGAGCAGAAGGGCACGCCGACAATGCTGGTGTTCGGCGCCGCAGCACTGTTCGTCTTCTTGGTGCTGGCGGCGAACTACGAGAGCTGGAAGCTGCCGCTCTCGGTGGTGCTGATCGTGCCGATGTGCCTGCTCGCCTCCGTCACGGGGCTGATGTTCCGCGGCATGCCCATCGACATCCTCGCGCAGATCGGCTTCGTGGTCCTGGTTGGACTGGCGGCGAAGAATGCCATCCTGATCGTCGAGTTCGCGCGCCAGGCCCAGGACGCCGGCAGCATGCCCGCCGAAGCCGCGGTCAGCGCCGCGCGGCGGCGGCTGCGGCCGATTCTGATGACGTCGCTCGCCTTCATTCTCGGCGTCGCGCCGCTGGTGATCGCGACCGGTGCCGGGGCCGAGATGCGGCAATCCCTGGGCACCGCCGTTTTTGCCGGCATGCTCGGCGTCACCGGCTTCGGCCTGATCTTCACGCCGGCCTTCTACACTCTCGTGCAGCGGATCGGCCTCGCCCGCGGTCGAGCGACGCCCGCTCAGCGCCGGCCGCTAGAGCGGAGCCACCAAGGCTCGGACGCTGTAACGGCGGCGGCGCGTTCGCAAGCCGGTCATTAGGACTGTTGACACAAAGTCTTCCGGAACGACAACGCTCCTGAGCGGCTTATCGTGTTCAAGGTGCGGTTGGAGTTTCCGGTAGCGTTCCGTGCCACGGCATTGCTACGCCTCGGACAGCTCGCCGGGGCTTCGTGCTCGTCGCCGACTCGGCTGAAGCAGTCGCCATAGCCTATGATGTTCCAAATGAGAAGCTTCGCCCCTCTCCTTTAGGCGGCGTTCCGGTCATTGTCCGACGCGAGCCTGAAGTCCTCGGAAGCGCCGATGGCAGACCTTCCCCGCTCCACTCCGGGAGCGGGGAAGTCGATGTAAGCAAAAGGCTCACCGTGTTGCGACCCCGGTCGGCGAATGGTGTTTTCCTATTCTGCTCCGATCAGTTGCTCGATGGTGATTGGAAAGCGGCGAACTCGAACACCGGTGGCATGCCACACGGCATTGGCGACCGCCCCCGCCGTGCCGGTGATGCCGATCTCACCAACACCTTTGATGCCTAGAGCGTGATCCGTTTAGGTTGAAGCATAGCCGGCATTGGCGAGGTAATTGGCGCATTCCTGGGGTGTGAAGCGGTCGAGGAGCGCGCCGATGCCCTTCCAGGTGGCCTCGATGGTGCGGGGGTCGGTTTTGCGCAGCAAGGTTTTGAGCTTGGAAAAGACCTGCTCGATCGGGTTGAGGTCGGGCGAGTAGCGCGGCAGGAAGAACAATTTGGCGCCGGCGGCGCGGATCAGCCGGCGGACCATCTAGCCCTTGTGGCTGCCGAGGTTGTCCATGATGACGATGTCGCCAGAGGACAACGTCGGCACCAGGAACTGCTCGATGTAAGCGCGGAAGCTCGTGCCCCCCGCTTTCGCGAGGGCAGGCTATTGATCGGCCCGTCGAGAACACAAGGGGCGGTGATGCGGTCGCTGCGCAGCGCCGCCAGAAACGTCACGGTGTGCCAGCGGCCGTGCGGCACCTTGGCAACCAGCCGGGCACCGCGGGCGCAGCGCCCGTGGCGGCGGGTCATGTTGGTTTTGGCCCAAAGCCTGCCCCGGCGCGGGCCGGGGTTTCGTCGAGGAACACCAGGCGTTTGGGATCGAGCCGGCCCTGGTGCTGGCGCCATCGGGCGCGCCGCCGGGCGATGTCAGCGCGATCCCCGGCCTGCGCCCGGGGCAGGCTTTGCTCGCTGGCGTGCAGGCTTTTTTTTAAAGCTGATCCCCTCGCGGGCGAAAAAGCGCCACACCGCGCCGTAGCTCGCCGGGGTGCCGCGCTCGGCCAGCTCGGCGATCACCGCCCGCAGGGTCAGGTCCGGTTTCTCAGCAATCCGGGCCAGCAGCCACTCGCGCTCGCTCACCAGCCGCAGCGGTCGCCGCCCGCCCATCTTTGCCGCCGCGGCGCTGCCGGTCGCCCGAAACCGCTGCGACCATTTCACCACGCTGGCCACGCTTACCCCAAACCGCGCCGCCGCAACCCGGCAGGTGCGGCCGCTCGCCACCGCCGCAACCACCCGATCGCGCAAATCCTCTGAATAGGGTCTTGCCATTCGATGCTGGCCCCCAACCCCAGCCAGCATCTTGAATCACAAAACCCAGCCCGTGTGAATGTCCCTTTGATTCAAACTCTTAGGATCATACTCTAGCTCGACCAGGCCCGTCCCGTCGCGGCGCAGGACAGCCCTGGCCTGACCCTGAAACATGATGGACGGGAAGGTCGCGGTGCCGAGACCCCAACCGACCAGCAGGCCGTTCTCATCGCGCACCTGTCGCGGCGCCAGCGGACGCCCCTGCCGGCGAAAGCTCGCGGCGCCCTGCGCGTAGCACTCCCGCAACGCCTTTGAGGAGAACGGTTTGCCGGAGATCGGCTCGACCTCGGCGTAATTCCTCAAGCGGAACTCCAGCGGGTCCATGCCGATCGCCTGCGCGGGGTCCTCCGCTTACAAGAGGCGGAGTTCCGAGCGACCGAATGACGCATCAGCCGGCCATGGAAAAACGCAAGCCGCGCGCGGACGCGATCCGTAATCGCGAGCGTGTGTTGGAGGCGGCAAAGGCGGTGTTCAGCCAAAGCGGCTCGGAGGCAAGCCTGGAGGCGGTGGCCAAGCGTGCCGGCGTGGGGATCGGGACATTGTATCGGCACTTTCCGACCAGAGAGGCCCTCTACGAGGCGGTCTACCGGCGCGAGGTGGACCAGCTTGTCGACCTGGCTAAGTATCTCGAGACAGAAATCGACCCGGTCGAGGCGCTGCGCCGCTGGCTGCGGGCCGGCCTCGAATTCATGGCGACGAAGAAGGGCATGGCGGCAGCGCTCGCCATGGCCGCGCACGGTTCGTCGGAGCTTGTGGCCTACTCGCTCGACCGGCTGACCAAGGCAGTAGGGCAACTGCTGCAGCGTGCCGCGGCAGCGGACGAGATCCGTAACGACATCGACCCCGAGGATCTGCTTCGTGCCCTGGTCGGCGTGTGCTACGCCCACGACGGGACGGGTTGGCGAGCCAAGGTGCTGCGCTTGATCGATGTCTTGATCGATGGACTACGCCGGCGGACCGATAAGAGACACGATCGACTGGCGCCGTGACGCTGATTGAGACCCGCAGCCCGATGTCTGCTTTCCACCAATTCGGCTGGCTTCGAACCCGGCGGCAACGTCTCTTCAGGGGCAAACCTCGCCGATGTGTTCCGGTCGCTGAAACTTCCGCTTACAACGGCGTTGGCGGCTGCGAGGGGGAACGGGAACTGGTGCGTTCATATGAAGCGCAGCAGCCCCCTGCCCTTGTCCCCGCCGCGCTAGCCGGAAAATTGCCCAGCCTCCGGCCCCTGCCCGCGCCCAAGGGTTTATTCTTGATAACAGATTTAATCGAGAATAGAGCGATAGGGCGGGACAAGGATCACGCGAGTGAGAAGACACCGAGAGTTAGGCGGCGGCGTGTGATCGGCGGAATTGCGCCCGAAATGGGGTCAATAACCTGAAACGACCGCTTTCGGACAGTGGGCTGTTGCCGGATCTCTCCCATAATCCGGGCTGAGACCCTGCCGGCCCGCGCAGGACCGGTTCCCTTGACCGGGGCCAAAGGAAGTCCGCAATCTCAGTGAGTTGAGGAGCCATGGGTTTCGAAGCGGCATGGAGGGGGGGAATGGTGAACCTTTCAGCGGCAGGAAGCAGGCTTATTAACCGGCGTACCGTGCTGCAGGTCGGAGCGGCGCTCGCCGCGGCTGGACCGTCGCTGCTCCGCGAAGGGCATGCCGCCGCGCGGCCGCCGGTGGTCATCGATGCCCAGGTCCACGCCTATGCCGCGAACACGCCTGAGCGGCCGTGGCACAGTATTCCGAAAACCTGGCCCGCTCACGTCACTGGCGACGAAATGGTGGCGGCGATGGACAAGGTCGGCGTCGATGGCGCGATCTACATCTCGCCGTTCTCGATGTACCAGTACGACGCCAGCTATGCGGTCTCGGTGCAACGTGCCCACCCGGACAAGTTCGCCCTGGTCAAACCTGTCAACCCGGATGATCCGGCGGTAGCCGAGGTCATCGCCGACTGGAAGAAGACGCCGGGCACGGTCGGCATCCGCATCATCCTGACGAAAGCGACGAAGCGCGCGCCGGACGATCCGGGGCTCGACCGCATCCTGCGCGCGGCCGTCAAAAACGATTTCCCGGTCAATGTCCTGTTCTGGGGCAATATCGACGCCGGCACGGCGCTGATCGACCGCCACCCCGATGCGCGGTTCATCATCGACCATATGGGCATCGAGCAGCCGAGCGTACCGCCGGCGCCGCCGCAGCCCTGGGCCGATCTTCCCAAAGTGGTGGAACTCGCCAAGCGCAAGAATGCCGTGATCAAGATCACCGGCGCCTGCACGCTGTCGAAGGAGCCGTATCCATTCCCGGACATCTGGGACCCGCTGTTCCGCATATTTGACGCCTGGGGGTTTGATCGCTGCTTGTGGGGCACGGACTGGACGCGCACGTCCGGGGTCGTCACCTATCAACAGGCCGTCGAACCCTTTTTGAAGACCGATCGCCTCAGCGACAGCGAGCGGGCGATGCTGATGGGCGGCGCCTGCGCCAAAGCTTATGGCTGGTCGCCGAAAAAAGCCTAGCAGCCTGTCGGACTTTAGTGGAAGCCGCCCATAATGTGGTAGGTTGGTCGGGGATGTGTACCAGGGACGGGTGGGGATGAGCAACTTTCGCCCGGTGGATCGGCAGACGGGATTTCTGCTGCCGCCGTCGGTGGATGAGTGGCTGCCGCAACGGCATTTGGCGCGCTTCGTGGTGGAGGTAATTGACGGACTGGATCTGCGGGCGTTGAGCGGCAGCTATCGTGGGTCGGGTTCTGCATCGTACCACCCAGCGATGCTGCTGGGGCTATTGGTTTACGGCTATGCGACGGGAGTGTTTTCGAGCCGGAAGCTGGAGCGGGCGACGTACAATTCGGTGGCGTTTCGCTTCATCGCGGCCAATGACCACCCTGACCACGACACGATCGCGATGTTTCGTGGGCCTTCAGCCCACGGGCTTGACCCGTGGGGGCGGTTTGTGAAGGAGATCGAGGGTCTGTTCGTCAGGGTGCTGCTGCTGGCCCGCGAGATGGGGGTTCTCAAGCTGGGCACGGTGGCGCTGGACGGGACCAAGATGCACGCCAATGCGAGCCGACACAGCGCGCTGTCTTATGGGCATGCGGGCATGCGGGCAAGCTGGCGGCGCAGCTGAAGGCCGAGGTGGCGGTGCTGCTGGCCAAGGCCGAGGCGGCGGACAAAGCCTGCCCCGGCGAAGGCCGGGGGCGGATGTTCCCAAGCCTGCCCCGGCGCAGGCCGGGGGGATGTCGATCCCGGAGGAGCTGGAGCGGCGCGAAGACCGCCTGAAGAAGCTGGCCGAGGCCCGCACCAAGATCGAAGCCCGCGCCGCCGAGCGCTTGGCCCGCGAGCAAGCGGAGTATGAGGCCAAAGTCGCGGCGCGGGAGGAGAAGGCCAAGGCGCGCGGCAAAAAGCCCGGCGGCAGGCCGCCGGTGCCGCCAGCCGCGGGGCCCGGACCAACCGACCAGATCAATCTGACCGACGAGGACTCCCGCATCATGCCGGTGGCGGGCGGCGGGTTTGAGCAATGCTACAACGCGCAAGCCGTGGTGGCGGCAGACAGCCTGTTGGTGGTCGCGGCCGATGTCGTGCAAGCCGCCCCCGGCCTGCGCCGGGGCAGGCTTGACAAGCAGCAACTCGAACCGATGCTGGGCAAGCTCGCGGCCTTGCCGAGGGATCTGGGCCGGCCGAAGACGGTGCTCGGCGACAACGGCTATTTCAGCGCGGCCAATAGCCTGCCCTCGGGCTTGACCCGATGGGTGGCGGCCTGTGCTGCGGCGAGGATCGAGCCGCTGCTCGCGCTCGGCCGTACATCGCATCACCCGTCCCCCGCTTCCGCCGGGGGCAGGCTCTTGGCCGCGCGCTTTGCCGCGGCGCCGCCGGCACCGCAGAACCCAACCCCGCTCGAAGCCATGGCGCACCGCCTGGCCACGCCCGACGGCAAGAAGCTCTACGGCCGGCGCAAGCACACCCCGGAGCCGGTGTTCGGCATCATCAAGTCGGTTCTGGGCTTTCGACAATTCCTGCTGCGCGGGCTCGATAAGTGCCGCGGCGAGTGGAGCTTGGTGACCATGGCCTGGAACATGAAGCGGATCTTCGCCCTAAGCACCCGGTAAGGGAGCGTGCAGCGCTCATTCATCAGCTAAAACGGGCTTCAGGCAATGCCGTCGCCTCGACCACCACACTCCCAGCCTTGTTCAATCCATCCGCACCGCTGACGCAATGCCAGGCCGCGTTCCAATCCTCAATCAGCTAAACTCGAGTCCGACAGGCTGCTAGGCTCGTAGCCCGATAAAGCCGGCATTTCCCGGCAATTTGATCAATGTTCCCGGATACTCGGAGGAAGTGACCGCCGCGCCTCCGACACGCAGGTAAGCAAACGTATCTCGCGCGGCGGTCACTCCGCCTTCCACCACCCTGATGTCGCGGCCGGCGCCGGGTTTCCCGATCGATGCGCTCGCCGAATACGGCATCCGCCACATCGACATGCCCGCCACGCCCGCGCGCGTATGGGCGCGATCCGCGCCGCGGACGCCGCATAGCCTCACTCCGGCCGCGGCGCGAACCAGCAGATCGGCTCGGCGAGGTTAGGGTCGGCGCTGGCCGCGATCCATTCGCGCTCGATCCGGTCGAGCGCAGCGTCTAGGCCTTCCTCCGGCCAATAGGCGAAATCGCCGCCCCAATAATCCCCCGGCCGCAGCCCCCGCTCGTACAGGCGCGCGACGATCTCAAGGCTCAGCTCGCGCGCTTCTTCGGTGGTTTTGGCTCCGAGCCGCCGTCGCGCCGCCGTCGCAAGTTGGGGGAGAGCAACGTAATCCACTTCGGATTCCTGCATGTACCCATCAACAATCTCGTCGAGGTCAAGCATCAGCTGGATCCAATGTAATGTATCTTGATGAAGAAAATTCCAGGTAGGTTCACGTCGACGGCGGGTGGGCCACTTCGCGAGCGTGCGTGAAAGGTAATAAACCCCGCGTCACCTGGGAGCTTGACGACCTTCAAGTTGGGGTCAGATCGGACCGCGGTTCCGGCCGTACCCAACTCCTCGAACAAGCTTTGAGCCGCATTGAGGCCGCCTGGAAGTTCGCGAACATCAATGCCTCGCCCCTGCTTGCCAATCGGCCTGCCACGCGGGATCACCCGGTCGCTCACCCGCTTGATCACCGCGGTTTTGAGCGCGGCGTTCAAACGGTCGAGCGCCGCTTGGCTCGGCGCGGTGTCCGGATTGGAGAGATGGCTCAGGTTCCGGTTGTGCGGGTCGATTTCGCGCAGGCGGGCGATCGCCGCATCCCACAGCGCCTGGCGCACCGGGGCGAGGCGATCAGCCGGCTCTTCGAGCGCGCGCTCATCCTCTTCATTTTGGGCAATTTCGCCGTCGGTCGGCGCAAACCAGCCGGGGTTGGGCGGGACCCCGGCGCGCGGATGCACATCCGGATCCCAACCGCTCCGAGCGAGACCCTCGTCCTGTTGGCTCGCCTTGAGCACGGCGTCTTCGGCCTCCAGCGCGGTTCGTGCGATCGGATCGAAGAGATCGGGCAGGCACAGATGCAAGGCGGCAATTTGTGCCAGGCACAAATTCCGCTCGCCGAGCGCGGCGGCGACATAGCCGAGCCGGGGCATCAGCCGTTCGGCGACGACGATTTCGGAAGAACCGTAGGCCCGCCGGAGGAGCCGCTCGACGTCTCGCTGCGAGCGCACCGAGTAGCGCGCGCCGCGCCGCTCAACGAGCGCGGTCCGGCCAAGAAACAACCCGTCCGGGGTGCAGCTGACGCCAAGGCTCGTTGGGCCCCCATCGTCCAGCTTCCACGGACGGGCGCCATCCGGCAGCATCGCAGCCCCTTGAAAGACAGATGCGCATCGTACATGGTTTGTTCTCTGATGTCAAGAGAAAATTGGCCGGTCCGCGGGACGGCTGATCCCGACGGAGGACCGCTATTCGCGCTCGAGCGGGGCGCCGTGGGCGAGCTCGGCGTAGAAGTGGAACGAGTCCTTGGGGCGGCGCTCCTGGGTTTCGTAATCGACATGGACCAAGCCGAAGCGCTTGCCGTAGCCCAAGGTCCATTCGAAATTGTCGAGCAGCGACCAGACGAAATAGCCGCGCACCGGGGCGCCCTTTTCGATTGCGTCCTGCACCGCGCCCAGATAGCCGCGCAAATAGCCGATGCGGCGCTCGTCGCGAATATGGCCGTCGCTATCGACCCGGTCGGGGAAGGCGGCACCGTTTTCGAGGATATAGATCGGCAGGTCGCCGCTATAGCGCTCCTTGACGTCAAGGATCACGTCGCGCAACGCGTCGGGGGCGATCTCCCAGCCCATCTCGGTGACGGGCACGCCGTCGGGCGGCGGCAGGGCCATAGCCTCGAACGGGTGGCCCGGGTCGCGCCGCACCCGGCTGCGGGTGTAGTGGTTGAAGGCAAAATAATCGAGCTTTTGCTTGATCAGCTCGAGGTCGCCGGACTGCACCAGCGGGTCGACGATCTCGGCGGCGAGCGGCTCGGGATACTGGCCTAAGATCTGCGGGTCCGGGAACGAGCGGTTCCACAGCGCGTCGAGCGTCAGGCAGGCGATCTCGTCCTCCTCGCGGTCGCTCGCCGGCTCGCGCGGATGAAAATTGTAGATGTTGCCGAGGAGGAGGTCGGCGCGCTCGGCGCGCATCGCCTGGATGCCGAGCCCGTGCGCCAAGTTCATGACATGGATCGCATTGAGCGCGCTTTGCCGGCCGCGAATTCCGGGAGCGTGCTTGCCTTCGGCGTAACCGAGCACGCAGGCGGCGTTGGGCTCGTTGAAGCTCGCCCAGTGCTTGACCCGATCGCCGAGCCGACGCGTCGCCAGCAGCGCATAGTCGGCGAACCATGCGGCGGTGTCGCGATTCTGCCAGCCGCCGCGATCTTGCAGCGCCTGCGGCAGGTCCCAATGGTAGAGGCAGACCCAGGGCTCGACGCCCGCCTCCATGATCCCGTCGATCAGCCGATCGTAGAATTCGAGCCCCTTGGGGTTGGCCCAGCCGCGCCCTTCGGGCAGGAGGCGCGGCCATGACAACGACAGGCGATAGGCGCCGAGGCCCAATTCGCGCATCAGCGCCACATCCTCGGGCCAGCGATGGTAATGGTCGCAGGCAACCTCGCCGGTATCGCCGCCCGCGATATTGCCCTCGATACGGCTGAAAATGTCCCAGATCGACGGGCCGCGGCCATCCTCGCGAACCGCCCCCTCGATCTGGTAGGCGGCGGTCGAGGCGCCCCACAAAAAATTGTCGGGAAAGCTCGCCGCCATCGCTTAGCCCGGCGTCTGCACGCCCGATGCCGGGGCGGTGTCGATGACCTCGGGGCCGTTGCCGAGATGCATCGCACGCCACAGGCCGGGGTCGCGCATCGCCGCCGCAGGGGGGTGGCCCGATAGCGACATCCACCGATCGCGGCTCCATGCGGTGACCGCGATGTCGGCGCGCAATCGCTGACCTGCGGTCGGCGCGTTGACGCCGAGCGCGGCCCACGGGATCAGCGCCTCGGCGGTGATGCGCGGCTGGTCGGCGCCGAAATAGACCGCCTCGGCGCCGGCGACCGCGGTGCAGCCCTCGGCGATCGCGCGCGAGGCCGGCCCGGCGCACAGCTCGGCGGTCATCTCCGGATAGTCGTGGACCTTGGTGCGCGGCGGAATAAAGAACAGCGTAAAGCGGCGCGGGCCATGGCCCAGATCGACCCCGATCTCGACGCGATACGCATCGACGAGCGGAAACGCGCCCTCATAGGCCAAGAGATCGAGGTCGTAATAATCCTGACCGATCGTCGCCAATTGCAGACCGCGCTCGCTCCACGACAAATACGCCTCGCCGAACTCCACCGAGCCGGGCGAGGCGACGAGCCGCGGCAACAGGCTCGCCGGCTTTGGCCAATCGCTGAGCGAGCGGCTCTCGATCGCCACCGTCGCATGCGGCACGACAAAGACCCGCGACCGCGGCACCGGGTCCGCGGTTGCTTCGGCGTGGATTTCATAGGCGCGCCGGTTGGCGAGGCCGAGTGCGGCGGTCAGCCGCCGATAGGGCCGGTCGTTGATGTCGACGAGCCCGAAATCATAATCCTCGCCATCGTCGCGCCCGCCCTTCGGGTGGTCGTAATACTGGAACCAATGGGCGCCGACGAGCTCGGGGATCGCGGCGAAGTTCTCGGTTGCCGCCGCCGCACCGGCCGCTCGCTCGGCCTGGGTTGCGACCGTCATCAAATGGCCGTTGTTCAAATTGCCGGTGCGGTTTTGTCGCGACGCGAAAAACCACTCCGACACCAGCACCGGTTTTTTGCCCGACAGTTTACGCAGCCCGTCGAAGAAATAGTCGGAGATCCAGCCGTCGCCGGCATCGACGTTGTAGTTGGTGGCGATCGCATCGACATAGGGCGCCATCGCCCGCACCGCCGCCGGGTCGTAATAGATCGGCAGGCGGTCGCCAAAATAGAGCGCGTCGGGGTCGGCGGCCCGGATCGCCGCGGCGACGAGGCGGTAATACCGGTGGGCGACGATCCCGGTCCATTCGCGCACCGCGTGGATGCCGCCGCCGCCCGGCCGCATTCGCGTCATCCCGGTTGTCGCGAGCAGCGCCTTCCACGAATTGACCCCGGCCGGCGGCACGAAATCGGCGGCAAAGCGCTTCCAGCTGTCGCCGTAATGATGGCGCAAGGTCTCGACCCAGCGCTGTTTTGTCGCCGAATCCGCCGGCTTCATCGAATAGAACACGAACAACGCCCCGGCCCACCAGCCGACTTCGTTGTCCGAGAAATAGCCGATCCGGTAGGGGCTGTTGCGGTAGGGGACGACGAGCTCGCGGGCAAGCTCGTTCATCTGCGCTTCGGTCTCGGGGGCGAACGGGTCGAACCAGTGGAACTTGGCCCGGCGCCCGAGCTCGAGGTCGATAATCGTCGGCAGATGCAGCACCTGCGGCGGCAGCGACCAGCCGCCGGCGGAATTGAACCCCCATTCGCCGAGCCGGCGGCGCGTCTCCTCGATCCAGGCGGAACGGGACGGCGCAAAAGCCGTCCAGCTGTAATAAATTTTGCCGGTCTTTTCGCGGTACGGGTAGCCGGCGTCGAGCACGTTGACGCCAAAGCTCAAAAACCGCTTGCCGCACGGCGTCACCAGCCACGAAACACCGTTCTCGGCGGCGAGCGACCAGCGGGTTGTCGGCGCGTCGGCGATGTCGGTGCACGCGACAGCCCGCCCGAATGGCGCGGCCGTCGCGAGAGCTGCGGCAAGCGCCAGCATCCGGCCCAGGCCGCTAAAATCCACGTTCCCCCCGAAATGTGTCAGGCCGGCGCTGTGGCGGCCGCTTTCAGGCGCCGGTGCCGCCGACCGTCAGCCCGTCCATCCGCAAGGTCGGCTGGCCGACCCCGACCGGCACGCTTTGCCCGTCCTTGCCGCAGGTGCCGATGCCGTGGTCGAGGGCGAGGTCGTTGCCGATCATCGAAACTTTGGTCAGCGCGTCGGGGCCGTTGCCGATCAGGGTGGCGCCCTTGACCGCGGGGCCGATCTTGCCATCCTCGATTAGGTAAGCCTCGGAGGCGGAAAAGACGAACTTGCCCGAGGTGATATCGACCTGGCCGCCGCCGAAATTGACGGCATAGAGCCCGCGCCCGACCGAGCCGATGATCTCCTGCGGGTGGCGCTCGCCGGCCAGCATGTAGGTGTTGGTCATTCGCGGCATCGGGGCGTGGCCAAAGCTTTGCCTTCTGCCGTTGCCGGTGGGTGCGGCGCCGAGCAGCCGCGCGTTCATCCGGTCCTGCATATAGCCTTTGAGGATGCCGTCTTCGATCAGCACGGTGCAATGGGAGGGCGTGCCCTCGTCATCGACGGTCAGCGAGCCGCGCCGGTCGGGCAGCGTGCCATCATCGACCACGGTGACACCCTTGGTCGCGACCCGCTCGCCGATCAGCCCGGAAAAGGCCGAGGTCTTTTTGCGGTTGAAATCGCCTTCGAGCCCGTGGCCGATCGCCTCGTGCAGCATGACCCCGGGCCAACCGGGGCCGAGCACGACGGTCATCTCGCCGGCCGGCGCCGGCACCGCGCCGAGATTGACCAGCGCCTGGCGCAACGCCTCGTCGACCTCGGCCTGCCAGTGCGCCGGGTCGAGATAGCGGTCGTAGGCGAGCCGGCCGCCCGAGCCCGACGAGCCGGTTTCCATGCGGTCGCCGTCGCCGACGACGATGGCGACGCCGAGCCGCACCAAGGGGCGGATATCGGCGACGCGGCTGCCGTCGGCGCGGATGATCTGCACCGCCTGCCACACCCCGGAGAGCGACGCCATGACCTGTCGGACGCGTGGGTCGCGGCTGCGGGCATAGGCATCGATCTCCGCGAGGAGCTTGGTCTTGGCGGCGAGCTCGATTTGGCCGAGCGGGTTGGCGTCGGTGTAGAGGCTGCGGTTGGTGCCGGGTGGCGGTCCGGCCATCGCTCCGGAATAGCCGCTCGCCACCGCCCGCACCGTCGCCGCGGCACGGCGGATCGCCGCTTCGGAAAGGTCGGAGGCATGGGCGTAGCCGGCCGCCTCGCCGGCAACCGCGCGCAGCCCGAACCCTTGGCTGGTGTCAAAGCTGGCGCTTTTGATCCGGCCGTCGTCGAGCGCCAGGCTCTCGGACTGGCTGTATTCGAGATAGAGCTCGCCGTCGTCCATCCCCGCGAGCGCCTCGGCGACCACACCCTCGACCCGCGCGCGATCCATCCCGGTCCGCTCGAAAAAGAGTTCGTCGGTTTGGGCGAGGTCGGTCATTGGCTGCTCCCGATGGTGCTGAGCTACAATATGGGCCGCGACGGCGTCCGGGGAAAGGCGGCAATCGCACCGGCGTCGCGACCGGACAAAGCGGCTGCGGCGGCTTGCCGCAAGGGTTTTTGGCGGGGCCGAGCCGGTTGTCGGGCGAGGAAACGATGGTGTAGGGTCGCCCCGCGTCGCCGGGAAATTTCCAGCGTCGCCGCCGGAGTCGGAGCGACGAGGGCCTGGGCTCGCCGGGCGAATCGCGCGATCAGCGGACAGGAACGGATCAGGGGCGACGGGGAATGGTGCGGTTGACGAGGTTGCCGGGAGCAAGATGGGCGGCGCGCGCGCTGCCGCTGGCGGCGCTGGCCACCGCCATGACGGCCGCCGCCGCGGCGCGGGCGGCCGAGCCGCACCCTTGGCAGCTCGGCTTCCAGCCGCCGGCCACCCCGGTGCAGGCCCGGCTGGAGGCGTTCAACAACGAGCTCACCGTCATCATCGGCCTGATCACGGTTTTCGTCCTGGGCTTGGTTCTCTATGTGATCGTGCGCTTCAGCGCGCGACGCCATCCGGTGCCGACCCGCACCTCGCACAACCCGGTGCTCGAAATCCTGTGGACCATCGTGCCGGTGCTGATCCTGGTGATCATCGCGATCCCGTCCTTCAAGCTGATGTATTTTATGGACCGGGTGCCCAACCCGGACATGACGATCAAGGTTACCGGCCACCAGTGGTACTGGTCCTATGCCTATCCCGACCAGAAGGGGATGACTTTCGACAGCAACATCGTGCAAGCGGCCAACCTGAAACCGGGCCAGCCGCGGCTGTTGACCGCCGACAACCCGCTCGTGGTCCCGGTCGATACCAACATCCGGGTGCTGATCACCTCGACCGATGTGATGCACAACTGGTTCGTGCCGTCCTTTGGCGTGCAGGAATACGCGATCGTCGGCCGCACCAACGAAAGCTGGTTCCGGATCGAGCATCCCGGCACCTATCGCGGCCAATGCGACCAGATCTGCGGCATCAACCATGCCTTTATGCCGATCGAGGTCAAGGCGGTGACCAAGGACGAATTCAAGAGCTGGCTCGCCGAAGCCCAAAAGAAATACGCGCATGACGGCGATGGGGCCGACCCGGTCCGGGTCGCCGCGGCGCGCCCGGCAGCCGCCGGAAACTGAGATCGAAGAGGCCGAAGAATGACTTATCAGCCGGCGAGCGACGCCGCCGCTTCCCACCACGAGGCCCATGGCCACGGCGCGCCGGGCTTTTTCGTCCGCTGGTTCTGCTCGACCAACCACAAGGACATCGGCACGCTCTATCTGTTGTTCGCGATCACCGCCGGGGTCATCGCGGGCGGCTTGTCGGTGGCGATGCGCACCCAGTTGATCCACCCGCACAACGAGTTCATCAGCGACCATCAGGTCTACAACGTCATCGTCACCGCGCACGGGCTGATGATGATCTTTTTCACGATCATGCCGGCGATGATGGGCGGGTTCGGCAACTGGATGGTGCCGCTGATGATCGGCGCCCCCGACATGGCCTTCCCGCGCCTCAATAACATCAGCTTTTGGCTCCTGGTGCCGTCCTTCGCATTGCTCGCCGGCTCGATGTTCGTCGGCGAGGGCGCCGGCACCGGCTGGACCATCTATCCGCCGCTGTCCGAGACGATCGGTCATCCCGGGCCGGCCGTCGACATGGTGATCTTTTCGCTGCACCTGGCCGGTGCCTCGTCGATCCTGGGCGCCATCAACTTCATCACGACGATCTTCAACATGCGCGCGCCCGGCATGACCATGCACAAGATGCCGCTGTTTGTGTGGGCCGTGCTGGTCACCGCGTTCATGCTGCTCTTGGCGCTGCCGGTCTTGGCCGGCGCGATCACGATGCTGCTGACCGACCGCAATTTCGGCACCACCTTCTTCCAGCCCTCGGGTGGCGGCGACCCGCTCCTGTTTCTGAACCTGTTCTGGTTTTTCGGCCACCCCGAGGTCTACATCATGATCATCCCGGGCTTCGGCATGATCAGCCAGGTGGTCGCAACCTTCTCGAAAAAGCCGATCTTCGGGTATTTGGGCATGGTCTATGCGATGGTGGCGATCGGGCTCTTGGGCTCGATCGTCTGGGCGCACCACATGTTCACGACCGGGATCTCGATCGACGCGCGCGCCTATTTCACCGCGGCGACGATGGTCATCGCGGTGCCGACCGGGGTCAAGATCTTCTCGTGGATCGCGACGATGTGGGGCGGCTCGATCGAGTTCAAGACGCCGATGCTGTTCGCGTTGGGCTTTATCTTTTTGTTCACGATCGGCGGCGTCACCGGCATCGTCCTGGCCAATGCCGGCGTCGATTTTTCGTTGCACAACACCTATTACGTGGTCGGCCATTTCCATTACGTGCTGTCGCTGGGAGCGGTGTTCTCTCTGTTTGCCGCGTTCTATTACTGGATCGGCAAGATGTCGGGGCGAGCTTATAACGAGCTCTATGGCAAGATCCATTTCTGGACCACCTTTATCGGTGTCAACCTGACCTTCTTCCCGATGCACTTTCTCGGGGCGGCCGGCATGCCGCGGCGGATCGCCGATTATCCCGACGCTTTCGCCGGCTGGAATTTCGTCGAGTCGATCGGCTCCTACATCTCCTACGCCTCGACCCTGTTCTTTATCTATATCGTGTTCAACACCTTGCTCGCGGGCAAGCGGGTCGGCGCCAATTACTGGGGCGAGGGCGCCACGACCCTCGAATGGACCGTCTCGTCGCCGCCGCCGTTCCACAGCTACGATGAAATACCGGTGGTCAGCTAAGACGTGCCCGCCGCCGTGTCGCAGCTTTCCGAGGCCCGCCCGGCCGACGCGCCGCGCCTGAGCGCGACGCCGATCGCGGCACTCGGCGACTATGTCGAGATCCTGAAGCCGCGGGTCATGTCGCTCGTGGTCTTTACCGGGCTGGTCGGGCTCGCCGTGGCGCCCCGGCATCTGCACCCGGTGCTGGCCGTGGTCGCGGTCTTGTGCATCGCGGTGGGCGCCGGCGCCGCCGGTGCGATCAACATGTGGTACGACCGCGATATCGACGCGGTGATGCGGCGCACCGCGGCGCGCCCGTTGCCGGCCGGCCGGATGCTGCCGGGCGAGGCGCTCGGCTTTGGCGCGGCGCTGGGCGTGGGCTCGGTCTTTATGATGGGGCTCGCGGTCAACTGGCTGGCCGCCGGGCTGTTGGCGCTTACCATCGCCTTTTATGTTTTCGTCTATACGATCTGGCTGAAACGCCGGACGCCCCAGAACATTGTGATCGGCGGCGCCGCCGGCGCCTTTCCGCCGCTGATCGGCTGGGCGGCGGCGACCGGTGGGGTCGGCTGGGGGGCGATCGCGCTTTTTGCCATCATCTTTTTTTGGACGCCGCCGCATTTCTGGGCCTTGTCGCTCTATCGCGCCGACGACTACGCCAGGGCCGGCGTGCCGATGCTGCCGGTCGTTGCCGGGCCGCGCGAGACCAAGCGCCAGATGCTGCTTTACACCCTGGTGCTGTGGCCGGTCACGGCGGCGCCGTGGATGCTGGGCGTCGCCGGCCGAATTTACGGCATTGCCGCGCTGACGCTGAGCATTGCTTTCACCGCGATGGCGGTCCGGGTCTGGCTCGATGCCGGGGACCGCAGCGCACGCCGGATGTTCGGCTTTTCGCTGCTCTATCTGTTTCTGGTCTTTGCCTTGCTGCTGCTCGACCGGACCGGCGGAGGTCTGCCGTGAGGGACCTGCGCGAGCGGGCGATCCGGGCTCGCAACCGCGCGCTCTTCGCGGTGCTCGCCGTGCTGGCGATGCTGCTCTACGCGGTCACTTTGGTGCGGATCGGAGGCTAGGGGTGGCCGAACCGGAGCTCGCGAGCACCCGGCAAAACGCGTCGCAACAGCGCCGCAACCGGGTGAGCGTGATCGTTTCCCTCTCGGTCGTAGCGGTCATGCTCGGCATGGCGTTCGCCTCGGTGCCGCTCTATCGCATCTTTTGCGGCGCAACCGGCTTTGCCGGCACGACGCGCAACGCGACGGCGGCGCCGCGCAAGATCGCCGCCGGCTGGGTCACGGTCGATTTCAACGCGCAAGTGGCCCCCGGCCTCGATTGGGAATTCCGCCCGTTGACCTCCTCGGTCCGAGTGCATCCGGGGGCGCGCACCGAAGTGCTCTATCGCGCCGTCAACCACAGCAAGGAGGCAGTGACCGCCCGTGCGGTGGACAATGTGACGCCGGCCAAGATCGGCGCCTATTTCGACAAGCTGCAGTGCTTTTGCTTTAAGAACCAAACCTTGAAGCCGGGCGAAAAGGTCGATATGGGCGTCGTCTTTTTTGTCGATCCTCAGCTTTTGACCGACCCGGCGACGCGCGAGGTGCGCTCGATCACGCTCTCCTACACGATGTTCCGGGCGGCCGGCGCCACACCGCGCAGCGCTTCGGCGGCTGGGTCCGCAGCCGAACCGGTGCGAGCGGTTACCCGTGCAGTGAATTGATCAATCGAGGTTTCTGCCGATGAGCGAAGCGCACGCGGTGCACGCCGCGCACACAGCCCCCAAGCACGGCTACCATCTGGTCGATCCGAGCCCGTGGCCGATCCTGGGTGCCCTCGCCGCCGGCCTCGCCTTTGGCGGCGGCATCCTCTACCTGCACGGCGACGACTGGGTGCTGATGGTCATCGGCATGCTGTGCATCCTCGCGATCATGTTCGTGTGGTGGCGCGACGTGATCCGCGAGGCGACGTTCCAGGGCTACCACACGCCGATCGTCCAGCTCGGCCTGCGCTACGGCATGGCGCTGTTCATCGCCTCCGAGGTGATGTTTTTCGTTGCGTTCTTCTGGGCGTTCTTTGCGTCGAGCCTGTTCCCGGTCGCCGGCATCTGGCCGCCCAAGGGTGTGCTCCCGTTCGATCCGTTCGAGTTCCCGTTTCTCAACACGCTCGTCCTCTTGCTGTCCGGCACGACGGTCACCTGGGCGCACCATTCGCTGCTGGTCGGCGACCGCAACGGGCTGCTGCGCGGCTTGACCCTGACGGTCCTTCTCGGGCTGACCTTCACCTCGCTGCAGGCGTTCGAGTACAGCTCCGCCACGTTTCATTTCAGCGGCGGCATCTACCCCTCGACCTTTTTTATGGCGACCGGCTTCCACGGCTTTCACGTCATCATCGGCACGATCTTTCTCGCCGTGTGCCTGTACCGGGCCTATCGCGGACAATTCCAGCCCGACCATCATTTCGGCCTCGAAGCCGCCGCCTGGTACTGGCATTTTGTCGATGTGGTGTGGCTCTTTCTGTTCGTCTGCATCTATTGGTGGGGCGGCGCCGGAGCGACCTACGCCGCCGGCTGAGCGGAGCGACGCTCGCGCTCGCGCGAAGCCGGAAGGGTCCCCGCGGCTGTCCTGAGAGCTTGTGAAAGAATGCCTCCGTCGCTGCTTTGGTCGCTTCCCCGTGGGCCTTCAGCCCACGGACCTGATCCGTGGGGTAGGCCGGGGTCCATGCTTCCGTCGGCAAGGTGCGAGATTTGCTTGTGCGGAGGCGTAATCGATTGAAAATTCGGAGGGTTGGAAAGATGGGTCCCGGCTTTCGCCGGGAAAGCGAGATAGAGCGCTTACCGATTTCCTCCTCCATGTCGATTTCTTCACGGGCTCTCGGATGAGCGGGTTTCGCCCGCAATTGTGGCCGACCGTTGTCGCCGTGCCGATGCTGCTGATCTGCCTCGGGCTCGGCGTTTGGCAGGTCCAGCGGCTCTCCTGGAAGGAGGGGTTGATCGCCGCGCGCGCCGCGGCGGTGGCGGCAGCACCCGTCGCCCCGCCGCGCGATGCCGGCGAGGCCCGCGGCTTGCAATTCCGCCACGTCGCCGACACGGGCGTATTTCTGCACGACAGGGAGATCGATCTCGGCGCGACATCGCCGGGCGGCGCGGCCGGCTACCACATCCTGACCCCGCTCAGGGAGCCCGACGGGCGGATCGTCTTTGTCAATCGCGGCTTTGTCCCGGAGGAGCTGCGTGACCCGGCAAAGCGCAGGGACGGCCAGGTTGCGGGCACGGTCAAAATCTCGGGCTTGCTGCGGTTGCCGCCAAAGGGCCGGCCAAACTGGTTCCTGCCGAACAACCGGCCCGATTTGAACTACTGGTTCTGGATCGATCTCCCGGCGATGGCCAAGGCCGACAAGCTCGATCATGTCGCGGCGTTCTATATCGATGCCGACAGCGCTGCGAACCCCGGCGGCTGGCCGAAAGGCGGCGTCACTCTCCTCGATTTGCCGAACAACCACCTCCAATATGCGGTGACGTGGTTTTCACTGGCGGTTGCGTTGATCGTCATCTATGTCATTTACCATCGTCGCAACCCAAGGGCCGGATGACCGCCTATCAACAGCTCGAAGCGCGCTTTCGCCGGCTCGGCGCGATCGAGCAGGCGGTCTCGATGCTGCATTGGGATGCCGCGGCGATGATGCCGGCGGGCGGTGCCGCGGCGCGCAGCGAGCAGCTTGCAACCTTGCGCCTCGTCGCGCACCAGGACCTGACCGCACCGGAGATCGGCGGGCTGTTGCACGAAGCCGAGGTCGCGGGAAATTCCCTCGACGCGTGGCAATCCGCCAATTTACGCGAAATGCGTCGCCGCTGGCGGCATGCGGCGGCACTGCCGGGCGATCTCGTCGAGACCCGCTCGCGGGCTTGCTCCGAATGCGAGGCAGCATGGCGCGAGGCCCGCATGAATAGCGATTTCGCCGCCGTTCTTCCAGCTCTCGAACGCGTGCTGGGCTTGCAGCGGGAAATCGCCGAGATCAAGGCCGAAGCAGCTCCGGACCAGCCCCTACGAGGCGCTCCTCGACGTCTACGAGCCGGGCGGATCGGTTGCAATGATCGACCGGCTGTTTGCCGAAATCGCCGGGTTTCTGCCCGAGCTGACCGAGGCTGTCCTGAGCCGCCAGGCGTCGCACCCGCCACCGCCGGCGCCGCAAGGCCCGTTTCCGGTCGAGGTGCAGCGCCGTGTCGGCATCGAGCTGATGCAGCAGATCGGCTTCGATTTCGCGCATGGCCGGCTCGATGTCAGCGCTCATCCGTTTTGCGGCGGCACGCCCGACGATGTGCGGATCACGACACGCTACGACGAAAGCGATTTTGCCCGCGCGCTGATGGGAGTGCTGCACGAGACCGGCCACGCCCTCTATCAGCGCGGCCTGCCGCCGGAATGGCGCTTGCAGCCGGTCGGCCGCGCGCGCGGCATGGCGATGCATGAAAGCCAGTCGCTGCTCCTCGAAATGCAGGTCTGCCGCAGCCGCGCCTTTATCGATTTTGCCGCCCCGATCCTGCGCCGGGCCTTTATCGGCGACGGGCCCGCCTGGGAGGCCGAGGCGCTCTATCGCCGCCAGACCCGGGTCGGGCGCGGTCTGATCCGCGTCGATGCCGACGAGGTCACCTATCCGGCGCATGTGATCCTGCGCTACCGGCTCGAACGCGCCATGCTGGCCGGCGATTTGGCCCCGGCCGACTTGCCGGGCGCCTGGGCCGAAGGGTCGCGCCAGCTGCTCGGTGTGGCGCCCGCCGACGACCGCGAAGGCTGCCTCCAGGACATCCATTGGTATGACGGCATTTGGGCCTATTTCCCGACCTATACGCTCGGCGCGCTGATCGCGGCCCAGCTGTTCGAGGCGGTGCGCCGGGCCGTCCCCGATCTGGTCGAGGCGATTTCGGCTGGCAATTTCGCGCCGCTTTTCGGTTGGCTGCGCGCCATGGTCCATCAAAACGGCTCGTTGCTCTCGACTGCGGAGCTGGTCGAAGCGGCCACCGGCCGGCCGCTCGGCACGACAAGCTTCGAGCGGCACCTGCGCGCCCGCTACCTCAATTAGGTGACGAAGCAGGCGTCTTTGCGTTAGCTGATCATCCGACAGGGCTTTCCCGGAAAAGTTAGGGGGACGATTTTGTTCGATCAAGCGGCGCAATTGTCCGCCGAGAATGCGGGGCGAGAGAGTGCGCTCGAACGGTTCGAAAGGGTGCGGCGCGAGAGCGAGGCGCTCGCCGCCAATCTGACGCCCGAGGACCAGTCGATCCAATCGATGCCCGATGCCAGCCCGACAAAATGGCATCTGGCGCACACCAGCTGGTTTTTCGAGACCTTCATCCTCGGCCCGCTCGCCCGGCAATATCGCGTGTTCGACCCGGCCTTCGCCTATCTGTTCAACTCCTATTACGAGGCGGCGGGGCCGCGCCACCCGCGGCCCGAGCGCGGCCTCCTGTCGCGCCCGACGGTCGATATCGTCGGCGCCTATCGCGACCATATCGGCGCCGCGATGGCGCGCTTTGCCGAAGCCGCCGACGCCGCGGCTTGGTGCCGGGCGGCCCCGTTGCTCGAGCTCGGCCTGCATCACGAGCAGCAGCATCAGGAATTGATCCTGATGGACATCAAGCATGTGTTTTCGGTCAATCCGCTGCAGCCCGCCTACCAGGCCCCGCGGCCGGCGGTCGCGGCACCCGCGGCACCATTGGATTGGATCGATTTCGCCGGCGGGCTGGTCGAGATCGGCCATGCCGGCGACGGCTTCGCGTTCGACAACGAGACGCCGCGCCACAAGGTGTGGCTCGAGCCGTTCCGCCTTGCCACTCGCCCCGCGACCTGTGGCGATGTCCTCGAATTCATCGAAGAAGGCGGCTATCGGCGGCCCGAATTCTGGCTCTCCGACGGCTGGGCGACGGTGCGCGCCGAGGGCTGGGAGGCGCCGCTTTATTGGCATCGCGAAGACGGAGATCGAGGCTGGTCGGTCTTTACGCTTGCCGGGCGCCGTCCGCTGAACCCGGCCGAGCCCGTCTCTCATGTCAGCTATTACGAGGCCGACGCCTTTGCCCGCTGGGCCGGCAAACGGCTGCCGCGCGAAGCCGAATGGGAATTCGCAGCGCAAGGCCTCCCGCTCGCCGGCAATTTTGCCGATCGGGGCCTGTTTCATCCGGTGGCCGATGCCGGCGTGGCCGCTTCCGGGATGGGTGGGCCCGGGCTGCGCCAGATGTTCGGCGATGTCTGGGAATGGACCGCCAGCCCCTATATCGCCTATCCGCGGTTTCGCCCGGCCTCGGGTGCGATCGGCGAGTACAACGGCAAGTTCATGTCGGGCCAGATGGTGTTGCGCGGCGGTGCAGCGGTCACCCCGGCCGGGCACATCCGCGCCAGCTACCGCAATTTTTTCCCGCCTTGGGCGCGCTGGGCGTTCGCCGGATTGCGGCTCGCGGAGGACAGCTGATGCTGAGCGAAGCGCGCTTTGCCTTTTACGATCTGGCGCCGGGCGAGGAGAGCTTTCGCGACGCCGTGCTGAACGGTCTCGGCCGCGAGCGCAAATCGATCCCCTGCAAATTTTTTTACGACGCGCGCGGCTCGGCCTTGTTCGAGGCGATTTGCCGCCTGCCGGAGTACTACCCGACCCGCACCGAGATCGCGATCCTCGAAGAGAACGCCGCCGAGATCGCCGCGCAAATGGATCCGCACTGCCGGTTGATCGAGCTCGGCAGCGGCGCGAGCCGCAAGGTGCGCATTCTGCTGAACGCGCTCGACCGACCGGCGGCCTATGTGCCGGTCGATATTTCGGGCGACCATCTGCGCGAGGCCGCGCTCAATCTGGCCGAGGATTTTCCGGAGCTCCCGGTGATAGCGGTGTGCGCCGACTACACCCGGCCCTTTGCGATGCCGCCGCTGCCCGGCCCGCGCGGCAAGCGGGTCGGGTTTTTCCCCGGCTCGACGATCGGCAATTTCGAGCCGTCGGCGGCGCTGCGTTTCCTGGCCAATTGCGCCCAAATCCTCGGACCCGGCGGCGAGATGCTGATCGGCGTCGATCTGAAAAAGGACCGGGCGGTCCTCGACGCCGCCTATAACGACCGCGCCGGCGTCACCGCTGCCTTCAACCTGAACCTGCTGGAGCGGATCAACCGCGAGCTCGACGGCGATCTCGACCTCGACCGCTTTGAGCATCTCGGCTTTTATAACGGGCGCGAAGGCCGGATCGAAATCTACATCCGCAGCCTATCCGACCAAGAGGCCACGATCGCCGGCCGGCGTTTCGGCTTTGCCGCCGGCGAATTGATCCACACTGAATACTCCTACAAATACACGGTAGGCGAATTTCGTGCGTTGGCGGCGCAGGCCGGGTTCCGGCCGGTCGATACCTGGACCGACCCGAACGAGCTCTTCAGCGTGCATTATTTCCGGCAGCGCTGACCTGCTCAATAACCGATAACGACGAGATCGGCCTGCGTAGTTCCGATTTACCTTATTTAATCGGCGACCTTACCTTTTACCTCTGCCATTGCGCGCAATATGTTCTCGACGGCTTTTCGCGGATCGGCGGCGCGCATCGCTTCGCCCATGACCGCGACGCCGGCGGCACCCGCTCTGCGGCAGGCGGCTGCGTTCGCCGCCGTGACCCCGCCGAGCGCCACCGCCGCGCCCGGCGCCTCGGCAACCAGCTTTGCCAAGCCGTCGAGCCCGAGCGCCGGCCCGTAGCCGGGCTTGCTGGCGCTTGGGAACACCGGGCTCAAGGTGACGTAATCAGCGCCCGCGCGCAGCGCTGCGGCGGCCTCTGTTGGCGAATGCGCGGAGGCGCCGATCAGCGCCGCGGGGAGGCGGGCACGCACCGGCTCGACGCTGGCGCCGCCCGGCAGATGGACCCCGTCCGCGCCGGCTGCGATCGCCGCCTCGACATCGTCGTGGACGGTCACGACCGCGCCGTAGCTGTGACCGAGTGCGACGAGCGCGACGAGCAGCCGGCGCCGCGCGTCGGCCGGGAGGTCCTTCTCGCGCAGACTGAACCAGCGGCAGCCGCCGTCGAGCACCGCCGCTGCAATCTCCTCGATCGGCCGCCGCGCTTGGGCACGGTCGGAGATGACGAGCAGCGGCGGAACCGGCAGCGCAGCCACGCTCGGCTCCTATGGGCCGGGCGGGCCGAGCAGCACCGCCGCGGTGACGGTGAGCCGGAGCGTCGCTTCCCCGGGTGCCGCGACCGGGGCGGCCTGCGCCATCGCCGCGGCAAAGCGCGGCATCGGCTGCCCCCCGGTCTCGGCGTTGCCGACCCTCAGCTCCTGATAGCCGAGGACCGAAAGGCGCATGCGCTCGGCGATCGATGCGGCACGCAAGCCGAGCCCGGCGAGCGCCTCGCCGGTCAAATCCTCCTCGACGCCACGCAATGTCTCCGGCGACACCTCATAGGCGAGCGAGGACATGACGAGCCCGTCCGATTGCAACGCGCCGGCGAGGGTCAGCATCGCGTCGGCGGCCTTGCCGGTCAAAATCAGCGACTGGCTGCCGCGCCACCGGGCCGGCTGGTTTTGCGGCTCCTCTTCGCCGACCGAATACGAGCCGGTTTCGACCTCGACCCCCTGCACCTGACGGGCGCGGGCGAGCGCCGCCGCCATCCGGCGGTTGATCGCCGATTGCACGCCGAGCGCATCGGCGCCGCTTTCCTCGGCCCGCAGCTCGATGCGCAGCAAATCCCGCACGACCTTGCGCTCGGCGGTCTGGGTCAAATGCAGCACCGTCGGCGGCGGGCGCGGTGCCGTCTGCGCGCCGGCTGGCGACGACAGCGCAAAGGCCCACAAGATCGCGAGAAGAAGAGCCGCCCTCACTGGCACGCTCTGCCTCAGAGCGCGGTCAAGCCGCGGGCCGAGCCGCTTTCCAGCCGGCGCAGGCGCTCGAACAGGATCTCGGGGGCGATGCGCGAGCCGCCGGCATCGAGGCAGAGGCGGAATTTGCCGAACAGCTCGGCTTCGCTGAGCGGCCGGTCGGCATGGCCTGTGGCGCGGCGCACCTGCTCGCTCGCGACGCTGCCGCCGGCGACGAGATCGACCCGGACCTGGTCCCACACCGAGGCGCCGGACATTTCGGGATCGTAATTCTGGTTGGTTTCGACCGAGACCCGCGGCATCAGCCGCTGGATTTCCGGGCGCCGGACAAATTCGTCGGTGTATTCGGCAAGGCCGGCGCGGCCCGCGACCACCGCGCTCGCCATCGCGAACTCCATGCTGAACTTGGCTTCGAGCCCGGTCTGCGGCCGGTGATTGCGCAGGATCAGCGAATGGGTGTCGCTCAGCGACACGGTGACCCGCTCGATTTCCTCGGGCTTTAGCGGATGCTGCTTGAGCAGGTCGAGCATCGCGTCGAGCGCGCGATGGGTGCAATAGCAGGCCGGGTATTTCTTGATGCCGACCCGGTAGGCGACGATTTTCCAATCGCGGCCGAGCCCGTCGGCCGGGCTCTCGCGATCGGCTTTGCCCTCGGGCGACACCGCGCTCAAAAATCCTTGGCCATGCTCGATCGCGTCGGGCGACGCGGTAAAGCCGATCTCGGCAAGCCGCGCCGAGATTACCCCGGAATGCGCCGCACGGCCGGCGTGGAACGGTTTGGTCATTGTGCCGAAATTGGCCATGACGCCGCTGCTGTGCGAGGCCGCGAGCGCCAGGGCATGGGTGGTGCGCGGCGCATCGAGACGGCGCAGCAGGGCGCAAGCCGCCGCCGCGCCGATCGGGCCGAAAATGCCGGTCGGATGCCAGCCCTTGCGGTGATGGTGGCCGGGATCGCGGGCGGCGAGCTCGGCCCAGGTTTCGTAGCCGGCGACATAGGCCGCGAGCATGTCGCGGCCCGAGGCGCCGAGCGTCTCGCCCTCGGCGAGGATCGCCGGCACCATCACGGTGCTCGGATGGCCGCGCAGCGCGGCGACATCGTCGTAATCGAGCGCATGCCCGGCGGTGCCGTTGATCCATGCCGCCTCCGGCGCCGGCGCGCGCTCGCCGGAGAAATACAATGTCGCTTCGCCGCCGGCGGGCGCCAGCGCGCGGCGCAGCAGCTGGGGTGCAGGGTCCTGCGCCCCGGCGATCATCGTGGCGATGCAATCGGCAAAGCCGATGCGCGCCACCTCGACCGCCTCGGCCGGCAGCCGCTCGAACGAAAGCTCCGCGACAAAGCGGCCGAGATCCTGGGTCAGCGGCATCTGCGTTCCTCCGATTCATGCGCCGATGGGCGACATTATGATCCGGTCCGCGGGTCTCGGCTATCGCACGACAGAGGCACGACAGAGGAGGGCATTGTCAGGTTGCCCGTCTTGGGCGATGTAGGCGTATGAGCTCGAGACTTCGGCAAGCGCTGGTGACGCGGCCCCGCGAGGAAGCCGCAGCCTTGGCGGCGGCGTTGGCGCGCCGCGGCGTCGCTGCGCTGATCGAGCCGTTGCTCGGCATCCGGTATCGGACGACCGCACCGCTCGACCTCGCCGGGGTGCAGGCTGTCCTGTGCACCAGCGCCAATGGCGTGCGGGCGTTGGCGCGGGTGAGCGGGGTGCGGGACCTGCCGCTGTTTGCGGTCGGCGACGCGACGGCGGCGCGCGCCCATGCCTTGGGCTTCTCTGCCGTCGCCAGCGCCGGCGGCAACGTCATCGACCTCGCCCGCCTCGTGGCGGCCCGGCTTTCTCCCCGGAATGGGCGCCTCGTGCATGTCGCCGGAAATGTCGTGGCTGGCGAGTTTGCGGGCGATCTGCGCGGCTGCGGCTTTGCGATCGAGCGCGCCGTCCTTTACGAAGCCCGTTCGGCAACGGCGCTGAGCTGCGAGGCGAAAGACGCCTTCGAGGCCGGAACGATCGACTTCGCCATGTTCTTTTCACCGCGGACGGCGGCAATCTTCGCCAGGCTCGCGACGGATGCCAGGGTCGGTGAGCTGTGTGGCAAGGTCGTCGCGCTGTCGATCAGCCGCGCCGCCGACAGGGCGCTGGGCGATTTGCCGTGGCGGCAGCGACGGATCGCCGATATGCCGAGCCAGTCGGCGCTGCTCGATGCGCTCGATGCGGTGTTAATGAGCAAAGCGCAATGACGGACAGAGAGCGCGCAGGGCCTTCGAGCACGGTCGAGAAGCCGGAGCCAGTCGCACCCGCGCCGGGACCGGTCCCGCCCGTGCCGGAGCCGGACCAGCCGTCGGCGTGGGCGGGACGCGCGGGTCTGGCCTGGCCCGTGGTGGCGCTGGCGCTGCTGGTTTTGCTCGTCGGCGTCGCTCTGTCGCCGTTCTGGGCGCCGGCATTGGCGCCGCTGCTGCCATGGGGAAATCGCCGGACTGCTTCGGAATATGCCGCGCTCGAGGCGCGGCTGGGGGCGTTGGAGCAGCGCCCGGTCGTGTCCGGCGCCGATATCGTTGCACTCAAAGCCGCGCAAGCCGCGCTCGCGCGGCGCATCGACAAGATCGAAGCCGAGGCCGGCGGCAGCGCACGTGCCGAGACCGCCGCCATCGCTGCGCAGAAAGCGATTCAACGGCTCGCCGAGCAGGTCGATGCGCTCGATGCGCAATCGGGCCACACCTCCGCGCTGATCGTGCCGATGCAGCAGCAGCTCGGCCATCTCGGCAGCGGCGCCGCCGACCTCGCCGGCCGTGTCGCAGCGCTCGAACATCAGATGCAGGCGCAGCAGGGCGTCGACCGGACCGGCGCCGCGCTGCTCGCGGGTCTGCTGCAAATCCGCGAGGCAGTCGAAGCCGGCCGGCCGTTTCCAAACCAATACGACGCCTTTATGGCGCTCGCGCACGGCGACCCAAAGCTCACCGCGGCGGCGGCGCCGCTCGCCGAAGCCGCGCATAACGGTGTCGCCAGCCGCGCGGTGCTGCGGCAGCGGCTCGACGACCTCGGCGGCCAGATCGCCGGCGCCATGACGCCGCCGCCGGCCGGCGATTGGCGCGGCAAGGCGCTGGCCGAGCTGCGGTCGCTGGTGACGATCCGCCGCCTCGACGGCGCCGGGCAATCCCCGGCCGAAGCCGCGCTCGGCGCCGCGCAACGGGCGTTGTCGCGGGGCGACCTCGCGGCGGCGGTCAAGAATTTGGGCGCGCTCGCCGGCGCCGGTGGCGAGGCGGCGCGGCCATGGCTGGCGTTGGCGCGCTCGCGGCTTGCGGTCGAGGACGCGCTGGCGCAGCTGCAACAGCTGCTGGTGGCGCGGCTCGACATGATAAATCCGCCGGCGAGCGCCGCGCCGAAAGCAACACCCTGATGCGCGTCGTCGCGGCCCTTGTCGTCATCGCGGTGCTGGCCGTGGGCTGCGCGTTTTTCGCCGACCATCCGGGCCGGGTTGCGATCGTCTGGCAGGGCTGGCGGGTGGAGACCTCGGTCGGGGTGCTGATCGCGGCGGCAGTCGCGGCCGTGCTCGTGCTGCTGGTGGTGTGGCGCGTCTTGAGCTGGGTCGTGCTGGGCCCGCGCAGCCTGATCCGGCGACACCGCGAGCGGCGGCGGCGCGCCGGGTACCGGGCGTTGACCGAGGGAATGGCTGCGGTCGCGGCGGGCGAGCCGGGCACGGCGCGGCGGTTCGCCCGCCGGGCCGATGCGCTGCTCGCCGATCCGCCGCTGACCTTGCTGCTGTCGGCCCAGGCGGCCGAGCTCGACGGCGACGAGGCGGCGGCGAAACGCTGCTTTGCGGCGATGCTCGACCAGCCCGAAACGGAATTTGCCGGCCTGCGCGGGCTTTTGAACCAGGCGTTGCGCGCGCGCGATTACGGCGTGGCCTTGCGGCTCGCGGAGCGCGCCGGGGCGCTGCGCCCGAATGCGCGCTGGGTGGCGCCGACCCTGTTCGAGCTCGAAGCGCGCGCGGGGCGCTGGCAGGCGGCCTCGGAGACGCTGGATCGGGCAGCCAAGCGGCGGCTCGTCCCGGCGGAGCGCGCCCGCCATCACCGCGGCGTGATCCTGTACGAGCTGAGCCGCGCCGCTTTGGCGAAGGGCGATCGGCGCCGCGCCATTGCGCTGGCGGCAGAGGCTCAAAGCTCGACCCCGGATCTCGCCACCCCCGCGGCCTATCACGCGCGGCTCCTGCTCGGCGACGGTCGATCGGGGCCGGCCGCCAAAGCGGTCGAACGCGCCTGGCGCAGCCTGCCGCACCCCGAGCTGGCGCAAGCCTATGGCGAAATTCATATCGAGGCGGCGCCGCTCGCGCGCTACCAGAGCATGGAGCGGCTCGCGGCCCAAAATTCGGCGGCCCACGAGACCCATTTGGCCTTGGCCGAGGCGGCGTTGACGGCGGAGCTGTGGGGCGAGGCTCGCCGTCATCTCGAGCAAGCGCGGGCAATGCCGCCCGGCGCAACGCCGCGGCTCTGCCTGACGATGGCACGGCTCGAAGAGGCCGATGGCGGTAATCTCGCACGGGCGCGCGAATGGCTCGATCGGGCCGCCGCGGCACCGCCCGACCCGCGCTATCTCTGCGCCAATTGCACCGCCGAGAGCCTCGAATGGCGTTCGTGCTGCCCGCGTTGCGGCGCCTTCGACACACTCTCATGGCGCGCTCCGTTCTGGGCGGAAGCGGACGACAAGCTGCCGCCGCCGCGCCGCGCCGCGCTTCCCCGGCCCACCGAACGGCTTGGCGCCGGTCTCGGAACCGGCTAAAAATCGCCGGCGCCGCCCCGGTAGCTCAGCGGTAGAGCAACCGCTTCGTAAGCGGTAGGTCGTCAGTTCGAATCCGACCCGGGGCACCATCCGCGCCCACAGCTCGCCTTGATCGCGACTGCCGGCGCAGCCGCACGACGCGACTGCCTGAATCTCCGCCTGCTCCCGCGCGGGGGGCCGAGAAGCATGCGGTTCCGAACGGCGCAATCCCTCGATTGCGGCCCGGCGAGACGCCCGTGCACACCTGTTTCACCTGTTTTATCAGCATCGAGATCAGGTGCAGCGGCAGCATCGAGCGGTGATTGTCCTTTCTGAACAGATGTTGTTCGTCATTCTTCTACCATAATTTAGAGATTTTGTCAACCGTTATAAGGACAAGCGCGATCGTGCACAGATTCTGCACTTCGACGCCGCCGATCGGGTCGTGGACAGCGGCTTCCGGCCTTTAGAACTGCACGCGTTGGGTGAGGGCGCCGTCGATGATCAGGTTGGTGCCGGTGATGAAGCTGGCGCGCTGGCTGGCGAGAAAGACAACGGCGTCGGCGACTTCCCCAGGTGTCCCCATACGTCCCATCGGATTGCGCCCGACCATCACCTTGAACAATTCAGGATTGTTTTTTTCGAGCAGGTTCCACACGCCGCCCTCGAAATAGACATTGCCGGGGGAGACCATGTTGGCGCGCACCCCTTTGGCGGCGAGGTTGCGGGCGAGCGCCTTGACGTAAGGGACGAGCGCCGCCTTGACCGAGGCATAGGGCCGCGGCGCCCCGGCAATTTCGACGGCACCGGTGGTGCCGATGACGACGATGGCGCCGGCCGGGGATTTTTCGAGAAACGGGATTGCCGCTTCGACCCCGGCGACGGTGCCCATCACATCGATGTCGAGACTCTTGCGCCAGGATTCCTCGTCCATCGCCTGGGCCAAGGCGCTGACATTGGCGATAAAGATGTCGAGCCCGCCGAGCTCGCCCGCTGCTTGGGCGACCCATCGGCGCAATGCCGCGGTGTCGGCGACATCGACGGTGCCGCCATGAGCCGTCGCCCCGGCGGCGCGAAGCGCGGCGACCGTGGTCTCGACACCGGCCCTGCCGCGCGCGCAGATCGCGATGTCGCAGCCTTCCTCGGCGAGGAGAGCAGCGATCGCGCGGCCGATGCCGCGGCTGCCGCCGGTGACGATCGCCTTCTTGCCGCCGAGCCCGAGATCCACCGTCGCCTCCCCTGGAGTTTTCCCTTCTTCTGATACACGATTGCGCGCCGGTTGCAGAGCGGCCCCGGTTGCCCTTGAATAAGGGCCGCGTCGCGGGAACAGCGACGCGACTGGAAACCCGAGGGAGGGAGATCATGCGCAACCGGCTCGCCGTCGCCATCGTTTTTGCCGCCCTGGGTCTGGCCTTGGCCGGCCCGCTGCACGCGCAGGACATCAAGCGGACAATTTTCCAGAAATCCGATGTGCCCGGCACAAGCTACGAGACCGTGTTCGGCATGGCCGAGATCGCGCCGAATGTGAAGGTCGCCAGCCACACCCATCCCGGCACCGAATCGAGCTATGTCCTGGCGGGCAGCCTGATCCTCGAAGTCCAGGGCCAGCCGACGCGGACCGTCGAGGCCGGTCAGTCGATGTTCGTGCCGGCAAACACCCCGCATGGCGGGCAGGCCGGCCCCAACGGCGCGAAAATCCTCGCCACCTGGGTCGTCGAAAAAGGCAAGCCGCTGGCGACCCCCGTCAAGTAACGCAAACCAGGAGAAAACCCAGTGATCGACCTATATTTCTGGCCGACCGGCAACGGCAAAAAGACCGTCATCCTGCTCGAAGAGCTCGGGCTGCCCTATCGGATCAAGCCGATCAATATCGGCCGCGGCGACCAACTGACGCCCGAATTTCTGCGAATTTCGCCAAACGGGCGGATGCCGGCGATCGTCGATGACGAGCCGCTGGGCGGGGGCGCGCCGATCGCGATCTTCGAATCCGGGCCGATCATGGCTTATATCGCCGAGAAGACCGGGCGGTTCTGCCCGGCCGACACCCGCGGCAAATACGATGTCTTCCAGTGGGTCGCCTGGCAATTGGCCAATCAGGGGCCAAAGCTCGGCGAGCAGGGCCATTTCCGCCGCGCGCTCGAAGCCGGCAACAACGGCGACCTCAGCTATGCGATCGGGCGCTTCGACAACGAGGCGCACCGCATCTACGGGGTCATGAACCTCGGTCTCCACAACAAGAGCTATCTCGCCGCCGGCCAATACACGATTGCCGACATGATCTGCTATCCGTGGGCGTCGAGCTGGTCCAGCCGCAAGATCGACATCGACGAGTTCCCGAACGTCAAGCGCTGGCTCGACGAGATCGGCGCGCGGCCGGCGGTCAAAAAGGCGATGGCGATGGGGCCGGAATTCCGCGAAGACCCGGCCTCGATCAGCGCCGAGGAAAAGGCGCGCCGGCAAAAGCTCGTGGCACACCAGCGGGCGCAGCCGATCCCAAAGGAATGGCTGCAGGCGGCCGAAGGCTAGGCCCACCCGATGCGGCGGCGGCGGCTCGGCGCAGCGTGCGCGCTGCTGCTGTCGGCTGCCGTTTTCGCCGGCCCGGCATCGGCGGCGGTGCCGGCCGGGACTTGGCTGTTCGCCAACCGGGTGGCGATCCAGATCTTCGACTGCACCGGGCTGCTGTGCGGGCGTATCGTGTGGCTGCTGCGCCCGCTGACCCCGGCCGGCCGGCCCGACCTCGACACGCTCAACCCTGATCCGGTGCAGCGGCAGCGGCATTTGTGCGGGCTGACCATCGTGTGGGGGATGCAGCCCGACGGGCCGAACCATTGGTCGAACGGCCGGCTCTACGATCCCAAGGACGGCACCACCTACGACCTCGCCGCCGAGCTGACTGCGCCCGGCACGATCTCGGCGCGGGTCTATCGCGGCGTCCCGATGCTCGGCCGCACCGAGATCCTGACCCGCGACCCGCCGCTGAGCTTTGACGGCCAATGCTGACCCGCCCTGCGGCGGCGGTTTTGCTGCGACGGCTGGTCAAAGGGACGGCCTGGATAGTGCTGTGGGGCACCGTCCCGGCCCTCGCGCAACCGCCGCCATCCGACCCGGATATGCCCGCCGCACGCTGGGCGGCCGAAGAGGTCGAGCACCATCAGGTGGCGGATTTCAATCGCCGATGCGGTCGCCTCGATCCGAACCGGGACGCCGGCGCCCGCTGGTCCGACCCGTGCCGGACGATCCATCCCGGCGATCTCGCTGTACTTCTCCTCGGGTCCGATGTGCCGCGCGAAGGGGTGCGCATCGAGGGCGCCAGGATCGACGGTAATCTCGACCTGACCGCCGCCACGATCGGACACGAGGTGTCGATCGTGGGCTCCCGCCTCGATGGCGGGATCAGCCTCACCCGGGCGGTGCTCGACGGCCGTCTGATGCTCGACGGAACGCGCATCACCGGTTTGTTCGACGGCAGGCGGCTGCATGCGCAAAGCGATCTCTTGATGCGCTATGGCGCCGACGCAAAAGGCCAGGTCGTGCTCGTCGACGCAAAAATCGACGGCAATCTCGACCTCGAAGGATCGCATTTCGAACAGCCGATAAAAGCGGACCGCCTGCGGGTCGCCGGCACCCTGTTCATGAACAATCACGCCGTGTTCGACGGCGATGTCTTTCTTCATTATGCGACCATCGACGGCAACCTCGAAATGGAGACCTCGGCGTTTGCGGCTGGCCTCAAGGCCGAGGGGTTAAAAATATCGCATCATCTTTTTATGGTGAATGCCGTCTTTAAGCAGGCGGTGAATATTCCCTATGCGCATGTCTCCGGCAATGTCGACCTGAGTGGCGGGGCTTTCACCCAGATCGACTTGTCGGAAGCGGCAATCGCGCAGACGCTGATTTTGCAAAGCTCGTTCGGGACGGCGAAATGGTCGCGGCCCGGCGGGCGCCCGGCGCTGCTCACGCTGCGCAACGCCCATGCCGACACGGTCCAGGAGGTGATCGGCTCCTGGCCCGAGCGTTTGGATCTGGACGGTTTCAGCTACGCGCGCCTCGGCGGGTACGGCAGCACCGGCGCCGCGAGCGGCCGTTCGACCGAAGAGTGGATCGCCTGGCTGCACAAGAGCAGCTATGCCGGCAAGCATTACGACCCGCAGCCTTATATGTATCTGGCGCAAATGCTCACCGCAGCGGGCGACCGGGACGAGGCGCTGGCGCTGCAATTTGCCGCCCGGCAGGCGGAGCGCGCGCAAGCGTGGAGCGATCGGAGCTGGGGTCGGTGGGCTTGGCTGTCGGTGCTCCGCTGGCTCTGCGGCTACGGCATCGGCACCTACACTTTTTATGTGGTGCCGTGGGTATTCGGGTCGGCGGTGGTCGGGTTCCTGGTGCTGTTCCGCGCGCGGGCGGCCCGCAACAACGGCGTCTTTTGGTGTATCGGGGCGAGCCTCGAACGCCTGTTGCCGATCATCGAGCTGAACAAGGAGTTCGGAGAATTTTTCTACGACCCGCGGCGCGAGCGGCTGCAAGGCTGGCAGATCGCCTTTTTCTCGGCTTACGCCCTGTGGGGATGGGTGCTGGGCCTGCTGCTGGTCGCCGCGATGTCCGGGCTGACGCAGGGCACATGATGCGTGGCGGGCGGATTGGGACGGGTGTGTGTGCGCAGCGCCGCCGCAGCGATTTGGCTCGCCGCATGGCTGGCGCCTGGCGTTGCGTTTGCGGCGGAGGCCGCGGGCGGGGTCGCCGACTGGCCTTATTACGGCGGCGATGCGGGCGGCGAGCGATATTCGCCGCTGACGCAAATCGACAAGAAAAATGTCGGGCAGCTGAAGATCGCTTGGGAATACCACACCGGCGACGTGTCCGACGGCAGCGGCGGCCGGCGCAAGAGTGCCTTCGAGGCGACGCCGATCGTCGCCTTTGGCACGATGTATGTGACGACACCCTTCAGCCGCGTCGTGGCGCTCGATCCGGAGACCGGCACGGAAAAATGGCGGTTCGATCCGCAGATCGACCTTCGGGCGCCCTATTCCGAAGGCTTGATCAGCCGCGGCGTCACGTTGTGGACCGATCCGGCGAAATCCGCCGGCCAGCCCTGCCGGCGCCGGGTATTTCTGGCGACGATCGATGCGCGGCTCTTTGCGCTCGACGCCGCGACCGGCAGGCCTTGCGCCGCTTTCGGCGGTTCCGGCCAGATCGACCTGAAGCGCGGCATCGCCAACATTATTCGCCCGGGCGAGTACGAGGAGACCTCGCCCCCGGCGGTCGTGGACGATCTCGTCATCGTCGGCTCGGGGATCGCCGACAACGACCGGGTGGCGAGCCCGAGCGGCGAAGTGCGCGGGTTCGACGCGCGCAGCGGCGCGCTGCGCTGGAGCTGGAACCCGATCCCGGCGAGCCTCGCCCCGACCGGCGCCGGCAATGCCTGGCCGCCGATTTCGGTCGATGCGGCGCGCGACCTCGTCTTTCTGCCGACCACCAGCGCCAGCCCCGACTATTCCGGCGCGCAGCGCGCGGGCGACGACAAATGGGCCGATTCCGTCGTCGCCTTGTCGGCCAGGACCGGCAAGCTCGTCTGGGGGTTCCAGCTCGTGCACCACGATCTGTGGGATTACGACACCGCCGCCCAGCCGGTTCTCGCCACCCTGCGCCGCAAGGGTGCCGAGACGCCGGTCGTCATCCAAGGGAACAAGACCGGCAATCTCTTTGTGCTCGAGCGCGCGACCGGCAAGCCGGTTTTCGGCGTCGAAGAGCGCCCGGTGCCAAAGAGCGACGCCGCCGGAGAAGATGCGTCGCCGACACAGCCCTTTCCGCTCGCGCCGCCGCCCCTCGTGCCGCAGCGCCTCGCCGCATCCGAGGCGTGGGGTGCCACACCGCAGGAGCGCGAGGCCTGTCGCGCGGCAATGGAAAAGCTGCGCTCCGACGGGATTTTCACACCGCCGGGCGTGCGCGGGACCATCGCCTTTCCGGGCAATCTCGGGGGCATGAATTGGAGCGGCGGCGCCTTTGATCCGGTGCGGCAGATCTATGTGACCAACGTCAACAATCTGCCGATGGAGGTGCATCTGATCCCGCGCGAGCGATACCGGGCCGCCGAAGAGGCGGCAAAGCCCGGCCGGTTTCGCGCCGAGATCTCGCCGCAGCACGCAACGCCCTTCGGGATGAGCCGCGCGGTGCTGCATTCGCCCAAGGGCCTCCCGTGCAACCCGCCCCCCTGGGGCGAGCTCGTCGCCGTCGATCTGGCCAAGGGGACGATCCGCTGGCGGGCGCCGCTCGGCACCACCGCCGATCTGGTCAAGGAGCTGACCCCCGCGGTTCGCGGCACGCCCAATCTCGGCGGGGCGATCGTCACCGCATCCGGCCTCGTCTTTATCGCCGCGGCGATGGACGATTACCTGCGCGCCTTCGACACCGAGACCGGCGCCGAGCTGTGGAAGGCGCGGCTGCCGGCGGGCGGCCAAGCGACGCCGATGGCCTATCGCCTCAGGCCCGACGGCAAGGAGCTCGTCGTGATCGCCGCGGGCGGCCACGGCAAGCTCGGCACCAGGCTCGGCGATTCCCTGGTCGCCTTCGCCTTGCCGTAGGTGCCTTGATCACGAGAGGGCGCGCAGATCGGCGCGCAAGCGATCGGCATCGGCGACAAAATTCTCCACCGCCCCGTGGGTTTTCCGCCATACCGGGGTTGCGGCGGTCAGAACCGCGCGCCCGGCCGGGGTGAGGGTGAGCCGGCGGCTGCGTTTGTCGGCGTCGTCAATCGATACTTCGACAAGCCCGCGCCGCGTCAGCGGCTTCAGATTGGCGGTCAGGGTGGTGCGGTCCATCGCCAGCACCGCCGACACATCGCCGATGCTCGGTGCCGCGGTGTGGTTGAGCAGCATCAGCAGCGAAAACTGGCCATTCGTCAGCCCCATGGGCCGCAGCGTCGCGTCAAACCGTCGCGCCACGGCCCGAGCCGCACGCCGCAGGTGCAGGCAGAGGCAGGGGCCGCGCAGCTCGTAGGCGGTTTCGTTGGCGACGGCAGAAGGATTTGACATGGGTCAATTATGTTGATATCAACTCTGTTACGCAACCGGATTGATCATGCCCACGGTCTTTTTCACCACCGCGCTGCGGCGCTTTCTGCCCGCCTCGACGGCCGAGGTCGAAGGCGGCACAGTCGGCGAGGCGCTCGATATTGTTTTTGGCGCGCAACCGGAATTGCGCAGCTATGTGCTCGACGATCAGGGCAGGGTGCGCCGTCACGTCGCGATCTATGTAAACGGCCGGCAGCTGACCGATCGCGCAACCCTGAGCGAGCGGGTCGGCGCGCGCGACGAAATTCATGTCTTTCAGGCGTTGTCGGGCGGCTGAGGAGGGTCGCGATGTCGAGCCGGCTTTATGTCGCGACCCGCAAGGGCCTCTTCGAGCTGAGGCGCGGCCAGGCGGCGTGGGAGGTCGCCGATACGCGGTTTCTCGGCGACCCGGTCTCGGCGGTGCTGCCGCTCTCCGACGGTACCGTCTATGCCGCGCTCGACCTCGGCCATTTCGGGGCGAAGCTGTGGCGGCGCGAGGCGGCCGACGACTGGCAGGAGGTCGCGGTGCCGGCCTTCCCGCCAAAGCCCGAAACCGCGGGCGACGATCCGCATCCGTGGACGCTCGGCAAGATCTGGGTATTGGAGCCGGGCGGCGTTGCCGGGCGCCTCTGGGCCGGGACGATGCCGGGCGGCCTCTTCCGCTCCGACGACGGCGGCGATTCCTGGTCGCTCAACGAGGCGCTGTGGCATATGCCCGAACGGCGGCAATGGGCCGGTGTGGCCGGCGGCGAGCAGCCGGGCATCAACTCGGTGCTGATCGACCCGCGCGACCCCGCCGATATCCGGATCGGGGTCTCGACCGCCGGCGTGTGGGCGAGCCATGACGGCGGCGCCTCGTGGCAGATCATCAATCGCGGCATGTATGCCGAATATATGCCGCCCGAGCTGCGCGAGATGCCGATCGCCCAGGACGTGCACCGGCTCGCGCGCTGCGCCGCCGAGCCCGACACCCTATGGTGCCAGCACCATAACGGCGTCTTCCGTTCCGAGGATGCCGGCGCCGACTGGCGCGAGATAACCGCGATCCGTCCGTCGAAATTCGGTTTTGCCGTCGCCGCCCATCCGCGCGACCCGCAGACCGCCTGGTTTGTGCCGGCGGTCAAGGACGAGCGGCGCGTCCCGGTCGATGGCCGGCTCGTCGTCGCCCGCACCCGCGATGGCGGCGCGAGCTTCGAGGTATTGCGGCAGGGGCTGCCCCAGCGCCATGCCTACGACCTGGTGTGGCGCCATGCGCTGGCGGTCGACGAGACCGGCGAGCGCCTTGCCCTCGGCTCGACCAGCGGCGGGCTTTGGGTCTCCGAGGATGGCGGCGATTCCTGGACGATGCCCGAGATGCGGCTGCCGCCGATCGCGGCGGTGCGCTTCGCCCCGGCATAATCGAGAAAGGACAAGAACGATGCGATTTCTGATGATGGTCAAGGCGAGCCGAAACAGCGAAGCCGGGATGATGCCGGACGAAAAGATGATGGCACCGATGATGCAGTATAACGCGGAGCTGCAGCAGGCAGGAGTGCTGATCGACCTCGCCGGATTGCACCCGAGCTCGGCCGGTGCGCGGATCGAGTTCTCCGGCGGCAAGCACACCGTTGTCGAAGGACCGTTTGCGGACCCGGAGGCGCTGGTCGCCGGCTACTGGCTGATCCGGGTGAATTCGAAACAGGAGGCGATTGCGTGGGCCGAGCGCTGCCCGCCGCCGCATGGGGATGGCGCGGACGCCGAAATCGAGCTGCGCCAATTGTTCGAGCTCGACGATTTCGAGCCGAGCGGATCGATCGACGCCGCGCGCCGGCTGGAGCAGGACCTTGCGCGCACAAATCAGCGCTGATCAACCCTGGACCGGAGGATCATCCGATGCAGCTCAACTCCTATCTGACGTTCAACGGAACCTGCGAAGCGGCGTTCAAATTCTACGAGCGCTGCCTCGGCGGCAAGATCGCCATGATGATGAAGAACGCCGACTCGCCGATGGCGGCGCAGACGCCACCCGAGCGGCGTGACCAGATCATGCATGCCCGGCTGATCGCCGGCAACCAGGTGCTGATGGGGTCGGACGCACCGCCCGAGCACTACCAGCCGGCGCAAGGCTTCAACGTCTGTCTCAGCGTGGACGAGCCGGCCGAGGCGGACCGCATCTTCGCTGCACTCTCGGCCGAGGGGGATGTCACGATGCCGATCCAGGAGACCTTCTGGGCGCGGCGCTTTGGCATGCTGACCGACCGCTTCGGCGTGCCGTGGATGGTCAATTGCGAAAAGCCCGAGTGAGATTGCCCGAGTGAGATTGCCCCGGTGACCTTGCGGGCGCGGCGGCGGCCCGCTATAACCGCCGCCGATTGCGGAGGCGGCGCGCGATGAAAGACGGCATCCATCCCGATTATCACGAGATCACGGTCGTGATGACCGATGGCAGCTCGTATCAGACGCGCTCGACCTATGGCAAAGCCGGCGACACATTGCGCCTCGACATCGACCCGAAATCGCATCCGGCGTGGACCGGCGGGCAGCAGCGGCTGCTCGATACCGCCGGCCAGCTCGCCCGCTTCAACAGGCGCTTTCAGGGCTTCGCCATCAAAAAGTAAAGCAGGGGGTGGCCGCGGTCGCCCTTGAACGCTCTCCTCCAAGCACCACCTGAGCATCGTGCAGTCGCCTTTTCGGGGCTGCACGTTGGACAGACTGGCATCCGGCTCGATGCGGGTGCCGAGATCCATATTGCTCAAAGGAGGATGTGGTCATGGATCGTTTCGATTTCTCCCCGCTGTTCCGTTCGACGATTGGTTTCGACCGGCTGACGCGCCTTGTCGATGCTGCGACCCGCGTCGACGGCGCGTCCCTCACCTACCCGCCTTACAATATCGAAAAGACCGGCGAGGAAGCTTACCGGATGACGATGGCGGTCGCCGGGTTCTCGCCCGACGAGCTCGACGTCACCGTGCAGGAGAATTCGCTCTTGGTGACCGGAAAGGCGAAGGGCGAGGCAGAGGAGAGCCGCTATCTGCACCGCGGCATCGCCCGGCGCGCGTTCGAGCGCCGCTTTAGCCTCGCCGACCATATCAAGGTGGTTGGCGCCAGCCTCGACAACGGCATGCTGCATGTCGATCTGGTGCACGAGGTGCCCGAGGCGGCCAAGCCGCGCAAGATCGCGATCGGCGGCACCGGGCCGCAGGTGCTGGAGCAGAAGGCCGGCTGATCGCCCGCGCCGAGCAAGCCTGGCCTAAATACGAGACGCCCCCGGTCTTCCCGGGGGCGTTTTTTGTGCGCGGTCTGTACGGACGGGATTCGGCTTGCACGCCTGCAAAATTCCGTCATTCCGGGGCGCGGCGCAGCCGCGAGCCCGGAACCCAAGCACACCGGCCTGCGATGCGCTGCGATCGGCGGTGTTCATAGGTTCCGGGCCTGCCCCCCTGTTCAGGCCAGGGCCTGCCCCTGGCTGGAACAGGGAGGCAGGCTTTTCGGACATCCCGGAACGGCATTCTGTCTGGCGCAGCAATCCGCTTTTCAGCAGGCTCAGATCCAGCCGCGGAACTTGAACCAGACGATCGGCAACACCGCGCTCAGCGCAATGACCGCGAGCCCGTAGGGATAGCCCCAGCTCCAATCGAGCTCGGGCATGCCTTTGAAATTCATCCCGTACATGCTGGCGACGAGCGTCGGCGGGATGCCGACCACCGAGACGATCGTCAACACCTTGATGATGTTGTTCTGCTCGATGTTGATCAGGCCGAGCGTCGCGTCGAGCAGGAGCTGGACTTTGTTGACGATGTGCGCGTCGTAGTCGTTTAGCGAATGGACATCCTGGCGCACCGTTTCGAGCCGCGGCTTGATCTCAGGCGGCAACCAATCGGCGAGACCGGTGGCGTAAGGCACGATCCGCCCGACGCCGAGGAGGGTGTCGCGGATCTTCGAGGCCAGATCGCCGCTATGCCCGATCCGGCGCAGGATCACCCTGAGGTCGGCGGTCTCGCGCGCCGGCGCATGGCGCCCGGTGGGCTGGGTGGCCGGGGTGTGAAACAGCCGGTGCGACAAGGTGTCGAGCTCGGCGGCGATGTTTTCGAGAATGTCGGCGATACGGTCGGAAAACGCATCCATCAGCCCGGCAAAGACGGCGGCGCTGGTCAGCGGATCGGTCTCGGCCGCCAGCTCGTGCTGCGCGAAATTGGTGAACGAGGTCAGCTCCTCGAACCGGACCGTGATCAACCGCTCGCGGGTCAGCACCAGCCCGACCGGGGTCGAGAGCGGCTGGTCGGAATCGGCGCGGTAGACCAGCGGAAGGCTCAGATAGAGCGCGCCGTTGTCGCTGCGCAGCCGCGAGGAGCTCTCGATCTCGCTCAGATCCGCCCGGCTCGGAACGCCGAGACCGGTGATTTGCTCGACCGAGGCGATCTCGCCCGGCTCCGGGCGCAGCAGGTCGATCCACACGGCATCGGCGGGTGCAGCACCACCCGTCCATTGTTCGCCGCGGTCGGCGCGGCTGCGATAGAGCGTCAGCATGGCGGCGAGCTTAGCGCCGGCGCGATTTCTTTTCCCGCAGATTGATGCGATGGTCGCCGCGAGCAGGGTGCGCAAACGGGAGAAGACGATGCGTTGGGCCGGTCTTGCGATCGCCGCGATGGTTTTGGCGCTGTCGCGCTTGGCGCCGGCCGTGGCCGACGAGCCTGTGCATGTGCGCATCGGCTGGGTGGTGGCGCCGGCCGACCTCGCCACCTTGATGTTCGAAAAGCCGGGCCTGGCGCCGCATGCCGGCAAGACCTACGTGCCGGAGCTTATTCATTTCGCCGGCACGCCGACCGCGATGACCGCACTCGCCGCCGGGCAGATCGATTGCGCGGCCCTCGCCTACTCGACCTTTGCCCTCGGTGTCGAAAACGCCGGGATGCAGGATTTGCGCATCATCGCCGACGCGATCCAGGACGGCGTCCCCGGCTATCACACCAACACCTTTGTCGTGCGCAAGGACAGCCCGATCAAGACGGTCGAAGACCTGAAGGGCAAGATCCTGGCGACCAACCAGCGCGGCAGCGCGGTCGATGTCGCGGTGCGCGAGATGCTGGCCAAGCATGGTTTGAAAGACAAGCGCGACCTGACCATGATCGAGGCGCCGTTCCCGGCGCAAAAGGCGATGCTGAAGGAGCACAAGGTCGATTTCATCACCGCCGTCGCCCCGTTCGGCTTCGACCCCGAGCTCCTTTCTTTTTCGCGCACGCTCTTTACCCAGGCCGACGCGGTCGGGCGAACCCAGATGATCGTGCGCGTGGCGCGCGCCGGGTTTTTGCAGGAGCATCGCGCCGCGATGGTCGATTTTATGGAGGATTACCTGCGCGTGCTCGGCTACCTCCTCGACCCGGCGCATCACGAGGAAGCGGTCCGGCTGATCACCCAGGCGACCAGGCAAAAACCTGCGCTCTACGAAAAATGGGCCTTTACCAAGCTCGACTACTACCGCGACCCGGCCGCACTCCCCAATCTCGACGCCTTGCAGGCGAACGTCGATCTGGCACACAAGCTCGGCTTTGTGCGCGCCGCCCTCGACGTCAAAAAATACGCCGACCTCAGCCTCGCCCAAGACGCCGCCAAACGCCTCGACAAAGCCGCCACGCAATAAGCCGCCCGTGCCTACGTGCCGGGCAGCGCATACAGATGCACCAGCATCGTGCCGCCGTAGCTCAACAACGGCAGCAGCACCGCCTTGACGATCGGCTGGCTCGACCACGGCGCAAACGCACCCTCTTTCAGGTTTTCGATCTCGTTCAGGATCATTTGTAATTGGCTCGCGGTATTCTTGTGGCCCTGCGCAGCAATGATCTTTGCCGTCAGGTTGTCGCGTGCCACGGCGCGGGCATTCTCAGCAGCCGCGCGCAGCGCCACCACCGAGCCGATAATCACCGCGAGGCTGATTGCCTGTGCAATTATCAATGTCCAGGGCATCGAGAAATCATCGAACAACCGGCTGCGCGAGACGATCAGCAATGCCAATGACAGAAATGGGAAATAGATGAGTTGAGTGATGCAATGCGTGCGTTTCGCCAGAAATTTCATATCGAGCCAGTCGTCGAGATCGGCAGCCTTCATTTGAAATCCGTGGGAAAACTGATTGATTGTCTCTGGGGGCCAAGCCGTTTCAACCGACGTAAGGCGCTTTACGAAGACGGCCAAATACAACGTTGCATCCGCAACGAGAAATATCAAAAATAGCGTGGCGAAGACATCAGCAATTGTCACGGATGAATAAATAATGCGCGCTAGGCTGCCCCGAGCCGGCGCATTGAGGTCGCCGAAAATCGGGACCAAGATCAACGACCATACGAGCGCCATCGACGCGGTGCCGACCGTGGCGCGAATGAAACGGGCCGGCAGACTGGCTGCAGACCCACCGTTGATCTGATTGAGCCACTTCCTCGGGCGCCCGCCCTGCTGAGGGGTCTTTGGTGGTAGCCATAGTTGGGCGATCAAGATCGTCGTCCACCAGCTGATGATCCCTCCCTTACGAGGGCCCAATTCCCGGCGTTGCTGGGCAAATGTCGCCTGGGTCGAAGAAAACCCCATTTGCTGCGCCGTATCTCGTCGATTTTTCTTGAGGCTCTGCAGCGCGTAGCAGATCAGCCATAATGACAGACCGAAGCCGAGCGCCCGGATCGCAATCGTCGGCCACACGCTGATCCCCTGGAATAACGTCATCGGCTCGCCCAGCCGGCCTTGGGTCAGAAACGGACCGATGCGCAGCCAGGCGAAGCACAGGCCTGCCGAGACTGTCGCCGCTGTCAGAAACGACAGGATCAACCAATTGAGGCGAGGCCGCACCGCAGGCGGATGGTCTCCCGCCCGCGCCATCCGGGGAAAGCAGTGCCGGCGCACCGTGCGCGAGCCGAACACCGCGGCGAGCAACAGCCCGGTTAGGAGAAAGCCGGCGCCGACCAGAGCGCGCCCGCCGACTGGCGGGTACAGCTCGACCACCTCCGGCTGGACACTCGGGTAGTCGATCATGTCGGCGCGCAGCCGCTGCGCGGACGCATCTTCGGGGCCGGACGGCAGCATTCGCGCGGCGCGGCGCCCGATTTGGAACAAGACCGGGCTCGCCAGCCAACTCGTCAATTTGTCGTTGAGCGCCTGCTGGTCGAGCGCTGTGCCAGACCATTCGTTGCGTAGCGCCAGCCGTGTCGCAAGAAAGATCGAGCTCTGATAGGTGCTGCGAAATGGCGGTATATCATCTTGCAGCTGCCGATGGAGGCTCAGCCCATAGCTTGAGGCGACCAGCAAATTTCTCGTATAGCGGGATTTTTCCTGCGGCAGCAGCAGCGCGTCGAGGTCCGTGGTGAAGAACAGCGCTTCCGGAACCTCGGGTCGCAATGCCTGTAGAATCAGCAGCTTGTCATAAACGTCGCTGCCGAGGATCCCGACCGCTGCGATGCGCTCGCCGGACCGTCGCAGCTCCTCGTCGCGCTCCTTGATAGTTGCAGCAAGACGACGCAGGTAGTCGAATTGGCTTTGCCCTTCGGCGGCTTCGAATTTCTGCGTGTTGTCGGGAGTGGCGCTGATCGGCTTATTGGGATTTTGTTCGCTGTTCCTATCTTCCGACGAATTTCCGTTTTTGATGGATTTGCGATCGGGCAATCGGCCGTCAAGGCCACGCAAATAACTGTAGCTTTCGATCCAATCAGGGAACCCTGACAGCTTGGTGACGTCCTCTCCGGCCTTTTTCTTGAAGGCTTCCCACACGCTGCTGTGCAAAAATCGCCCGTATACAGTATCTCGTTCGGAAATCAGCGCTATGTGGTCGCGGTGCGGATGCACGGCCGAATTTTCACAGAGATGGACGTCCCGTCGGCCGAGCTCTTGGATCAGCACTTCGGCAAGACTGTTGTCGGAACTGACGGTGCGAAAATACCGGATGCCCACGGAGCGAAAATGGGCTTCAATTCCGGTTTCGGAGCTGCCAGAGTTGCTCAATATTTTTTGATCCTCAGCAGTAGCACCGAAATTATATACAGTATATCGCATACCCTGCGCCGACAACTCGAACGCGCATCTTCCAGCCACGGCTCTGTTTGATCTCTGCTGCCTCGCGACGTCTTTTGCCATCTCCATCAGCATCGTCAAATCCTGGGGGCCGATGAGCGCGAATTTGATATCCCGGCGTGCCGTGCGGTTCACCCGTTGCAGCTCCCGCACTAAGCGATCCAAAGCGGCGACCGGCCGGTGCCCGGCTGTCAGGAAGTCTTCATCGAGCCACAGCACGGCAGCTCGCCTGCCCGGGTTGGGCGTGCGTGGTATCGGGCCCACTCCAAGGTTCATGCCCTCGTCGAACCACTCGAAGGGAATGTAGGGAGGCAGCCTCGCAGGCGAGTCGGTTTCGCGGGCAAGGCACTCGATCTCGGCCGCACCATCGGCAGGGGCAGCGGCCGTCCCGATCCGCGCCGCCGCTTTGGAGACCGCATCACGAGACACTGCATCAGGAGAGGCCGCATCAGGCTCTTTCTTATCATCGGGTTTTTGCGCTAGTATTTTCTCGGTTCGCCAATAGCCAATGTGCTTTTCGTCTTCCGGCGCGTAATTCGCTGCGTGCAGCGCGGCCAGCACCGCATAGCGCAGCCGGCGCCTCGTCTCGGCGGCCTCCGGGTATGGCGCACCGGGCAGAGCGACCGCCAACACCAGAGCGGGGTGGTCTTCGAGAGGCCGAAAAAGATTCTCGCACGAATGCTGGCTGGGCGCGCCGCTGTTGGGACCATCCTCAACAGCCTGCATTACCGCGTCGAGCGGGTCCTGCCAGAGCCGCGCCTCGGTGTCCTGGGTGCCGGCGGTCTCATGGACATGATGATCGGCGTCGATTGGGCGGCTGCTGACCAGCGGCGGCGCTTGCCATCCGACATAGACGGCGCTCGCCAGCGCTGCCACGAACAGAATGATGCTGCTGCTTCCGAGCCCGGGGCCGGGCTGCTTTTCGTCGGCCATGTTCTTGGTCCCCGCCGCGCAGCCGGTCTGCTGCCGGCCTTAACCATTTCGCTTGCGGATCGGGCCTCGAGGTGTGAGCTGGCTCACACCGTGACTAAAAAATGGCAAATGGAGTTGGCTGTCGATGTCTCGCCGCTACAGGCCGCCCTGACCGGCGACGAAATCGACGATGCTGGTGACACCGTCGCCGGATTTGAGGTTGGTGAAGACGAAGGGGCGGGGGCCGCGCATGCGCCTGGTGTCGCGGTCCATGATTTCGAGGCTGGCGCCGACCAGCGGGGCGAGGTCGATCTTGTTGATCACGAGGAGATCGGAGCGGGTGATGCCGGGGCCGCCCTTGCGCGGGATCTTGTCGCCGGCGGCGACATCGATGACGTAGATCGTCAGATCGGCGAGCTCGGGCGAGAACGTCGCCGCCAGATTGTCGCCGCCCGATTCGATCAGGATCAGGTCGAGCTGCGGAAAAGCGCGGCTCATTTCGGCAATCGCGGCGAGATTGATCGAGGCGTCCTCGCGAATCGCGGTGTGCGGGCAGCCGCCGGTCTCGACGCCGCGGATGCGCTCGGGCGGCAAGGCGCCGCTCCGGGTCAGAAACTCGGCGTCCTCGCGGGTGTAGATGTCGTTGGTGATCGCGGCGATCTCAAACTGCCCGCGCATCCTCTTGCACAGCCAATCCATCAGCGCCGTCTTGCCGGAGCCGACCGGCCCGCCGATCCCGACCCTGAGCGGGCCGTGCACCTCTCTGATCATGAGCGGAAGAGCCTCGAATATTGGGTTTCGTGCGCCATCGAGGCGAGGTCGAGGGCGAAAGTCGCGGCGCCGAAATCGCCCGGATCGCGCGCCATCGCCGCACCCACCGCCGCGATTACGTCCGGTTCGAGAGCCGCGAGAATGCGCTGCCCGTCGGTCTGCCCGATGATCCCGAGCCGCAGCCCGGCGGCGACGAGATTGGCCGCCATCGCCTGCAAATAGCCGACGAGCGCGTCGCCGAGCGCGATCCCGGCCCGCGCCATCGCCGCACCGACCGCCGCCGGGTAGCAGACCGCATCCTCGGTCGCCGCCCCCTCCCTTGCCTCCCCCGCATGCGGGGGAGGGTTAGGGTGGGGGAGCAACGCTTCGGGCCAGGCGGTGCGGCAGGCCGCGAGAAAGGCCTGTCCTTCGGACGATGTTTCGAGCGCCAGCTCGGCGGTCGCGCGATAAGCGACGCCGCGCCGGTTGGCATCGGCGAGCGCGACGATGTCTCCTGCCGCCGCCGCCCGATAGGCGTCGCGCAAAATATCGGCATCGATGCGCCCGCCGCCCTGCATGATCGCCGCATGGACCCACCCTTGCAGCGAGGCGCGGTCCGCGATCCGCCCGCTTTCCATGACGGCTTCGAGGCCGTGCGAATAGCTGAACGCGCCGACCGGAAAGCTCGGCGACAGCCAGGCGAGCAGCCGATAGAGCCGAGCGGCGGCTGCGTCAGTCGCCATCGCCATCGCCATCGCCATCGCCATCGGGGCGATGCGGCGGGGGGCCGGCATAGGCCCCGGTTTCGGGGTCGAACGGGGCGTCGAGCGGGCTGAGCCGGCCGCCGAGACCGGTGACCATCTCGGCGACGACATGGTCGGCGCGGATGCGCAGCCGCTCGCCTTGCACTTGCACCGGCAAATGCCGGTTGCCGAGATGCCAGGCGATGCGCAGCAGCAGGGTCGGGTCCTCGACTTCGATTTCCAGCACGGGCTCGGGCGCGGCGCGCACGCGAATACAGCCGCCATCGGCGAGCTCGAGCCCGTCGCCTTCGGCCAGGTGATGCGCGCGCGGCAGGTCGAGCATAAACGTGTCGCCCGAATTGGCGACCAGGCGGATGCGCCGCCGATGCCGGTCGAGATAGGCGAGCGTCACCGTATCGACTGCCCTTTCGTCCGCCCAGCTGCCGCGCATATGGACCGAAATCGCCCGCCGCATCAGCTCCCTCCCATTTGCTCCCCCGCATGCGGGGGAGGGTTAGAGGTGGGGGGCGCCGGCTCACATACCGATGCCCCGAGCGTCAATACAGGAAATAGCGCTGGGCGAGCGGCAGCACCGTTGCCGGCTCGCAGGTCAGCAAAACGCCATCGGCACGGACCTCGTAGGTCTCGGGATCGACCTCGATATGCGGGGTGGCGGCGTTGTGGATCATGCGGCTTTGTTGATCGCGCGGATGCCGCGGGCCGGCAGCACGACGCGCTCGAGGCCGAGCTCGGCGGGCGAGACCGCGCGCGATTGCCGCCGCCGGCAAAAAGGTCCCGCCGAGGCTCGCGAGCGCCCGGCCGAAGGCGCCGAACATCGGCCGGTAATGCACCGGCTGCGGCGTCGGGATCGAGGCGTTCGGGTCGCCCATCAACGCCGCGGCGATGGTCCCCGCCTTTAGCACCAGATCAGGCTTGACCCCGAAAAACGCCGGCGACCAGATCACGAGATCGGCGAGCTTGCCCATTTCGACCGAGCCGATGCGCCGGCCAACCCGTGGGTCAGGGCCGGGTTGATCGTGTATTTGGCGATGTGGCGTTTCGCCCGGAAATTGTCGTTGCGCTCACTGTCTTCGGGCAGCGGGCCGCGCTGGCGCTTCATCTTGTCGGCGGTCTGCCAGGTGCGGATGATGACTTCGCCGACCCGGCCCATCGCCTGGCTGTCCGACGACATCATGCTGAAGGCGCCCAGATCGTGCAGGATGTCCTCGGCGGCGATCGTCTCGCGCCGGATGCGGCTTTCGGCGAAGGCGACGTCCTCGGGAATGCGCGGGTCGAGGTGGTGGCACACCATCAGCATGTCGAGATGCTCGGCGACGGTGTTGACCGTGTACGGCCGGGTCGGGTTGGTCGAGGATGGCAAGACGTTGGCCAGCCCGCATAATTTGATGATGTCGGGGGCATGGCCGCCACCCGCCCCTTCGGTATGAAAGGCGTGGATGTTGCGGCCCCCGATGGCGGCGATCGTGTCCTCGACAAAGCCCGATTCGTTCAATGTATCGGTATGGATCGCCACCTGGATGTCGAACTCTTCGGCGACGGCGAGACAGGTGTCGATCGCCGCGGGGGTGGTGCCCCAATCCTCGTGCAATTTGAGGCCGCAGGCGCCGCCCTCGATCATCTCGACAAGGGCGCGCGGCTCCGACGCGTTGCCCTTGCCGAAAAAGCCGAGATTGACCGGCAGCCCTTCGCCCGCCTGCAGCATCCGCGCCAGATGCCACGGCCCCGGCGTGCAAGTCGTGGCGGCGGTGCCGGCGGCCGGCCCGGTGCCGCCGCCGAGCATCGTCGTGATGCCGCTGTAGAGCGCCTCCTCGGCCAATTGCGGGCAGAGCCAATGGATATGCGCGTCGATGCCGCCGGCGGTGACGATGCGGCCTTCGCCGGCGATCGCCTCGGTGCCCGGCCCGATCACGATATCGACGCCGGGCTGGACATCGGGGTTGCCGGCCTTGCCGATGCCGGCGATGCGGCCTTCGCGGATGCCGATATCGGCCTTGAGGATGCCCCAATGGTCGAGGATCACGGCGTTGGTGATGACGGTGTCGACCGCCCCCTCGGCGCGGGCGCGCTGGCTCTGGCCCATGCCGTCGCGGATCACCTTGCCGCCGCCGAACTTGACCTCCTCGCCATAAACCGTGCGGTCCTCTTCGATCTCGATGACGAGCTCGGTGTCGGCGAGGCGCAGCCGGTCGCCGGTGGTTGGGCCGAACATCCCGGCATAAGCCGCGCGGGGCAGCGAAAGGGCCATCGCGCTACGCCTTCTCGCGGAGAACCCCTCTCCGCCCTCTATGGGTGAGAGGGGGGAGCCTGCCCCCTCCCTGACCCTCCCCCGCGCGCGGGGGAGGGAGGGGTGGGGGCGGGAGGGACGAAGCGGAAGGCGTAATTGGGCCGATCACAGCGGGCCGTTGATCTTGGCGTTGAAGCCGACGACGCGGCGGGCGCCGGCATAGGCGACGAGCCTGACCTCGCGGCTCTGGCCCGGCTCGAACCGGGTCGCGGTGCCGGCCGGGATGTCGAGCCGATAGCCGCGCGCCTTTTCCCGATCGAAGGCGAGCGCGGTGTTCGTCTCATAAAAATGGTAATGCGAGCCGATTTGGATCGGCCGGTCGCCGGTATTGGCGACGATCAGCGTCACGCTCGGCCGCCCGGCATTCAATTCGATGTCGCCGGGTGCGGTGAACAGTTCGCCGGGGATCATCGCCGTGCCCGCAAAAGCGGGCCCCTCTCCCCGCTTGCGGGGAGAGGGAGGGACCCGCACCGCGGGAGGGTGAGGGGCAGCAACCGCGATACGCCAGCCATTTCCTGCCTCACCGGATCGGCTCGTGCACGGTGACGAGCTTGGTGCCGTCGGGGAAGGTCGCTTCGACCTGGATCTCGGGGATCATCTCCGCCACCCCCTCCATGACCTGCTCGCGGCCGATGACCGTGGCGCCGTCGCGCATCAATTCGGGCACGCTCCGGCCGTCGCGGGCACCTTCGAGCACATAGTCGGTGATCAGCGCCACCGCTTCGGGATAGTTGAGCCTGAGCCCGCGCCGCAGCCGGCGCTCGGCAACCATCGCCGCAACCGACACCAGCAATTTGTCCTTCTCGCGCGGCGTCAGGTTCATCGGATGATCAGCACATCGCAGGCAAAGTGTTCGGCAAAGGCTTGCAGCCGCTCCTCGGTGCCGTCCACCGCGCCTGCCTCGAACGCCAGCAATCGGCAGTCGAGCGCGACGATCCGGCGGGAGAGGGCGGCGGGCTCGCCGGGCATCGCCTCGATCCGCGGCTGCAGCGAAAACGCCGCGAGATGGTCGGCAACCCAAGCCTCGAACCCGGCAGGATCGGCGATCTCCTGCGGGCGGAGCACAACGAGGCTGCTGGCGGTGGCCTGGGCGATCCGCGCGGCGGCGGCGAGCAATCGGGCCGCAATCGGGCTCTCTTCGCGCAGCAGCGCCACCACCGCGCCATTCTGCGCCCAGGCGGCCCTGGCGAATAAAAACGGGCCCGGGCTCGCTGCGAGCGACGACCACCACCGGCAATGCACGCGAAAATGTCCAGCGACCGGCCGGGTCACCCCGCCGGCAACCAGGAGGTCGCGCGGGCTCGCCCCGGCAAAAGCAGCCGCAGCGCCGCGCACGACCTCGAACGACCATTCGAGCGCATGCCGCGCCGCCGCTGCGGCTAGCTCGCGGCGGGCCTGCTCGGCCGCGGCGCGCAGATGAAGCGCGACAAACTCTCCGGTAAAGGGCTCGGCGGCGGCACCCCAGGCGACGTGTCGCGCGACCGGCAGCCGGGCGAGGTGCAGCAATTCCTCGTCCTCGACAAAAACGCCGTGCAGCGGCGAGCCGGAGCGCGCGGCGAGAAGGGCTGCGGTATCGAATGCCGTGCGATATTCGGACGCTGCATCGACCGAGACGATCACCCGCTCGATCGTGCCGCTCATGAGCGGGATCCCGATGCCGATGCGGCCTGCGCCAGCTCGGCCGCCCTGGCGGCAAAGCCGTCGAGGCGCGCGGCAACCTGCTGGTTCAGCGACCCGGCCGGATAGGCGCCGTCGGCATCGGGCACGCCGGCCGGGATGCCGGTCAAGAGCTCCAGCCCCTGATCCACCGTGTCGATCGGATAGATCGCGAACCGCCCCTCGGCCGCTGCGGCGACGACATCGCGGCGCAGCATCAGGTGCCGGACATTGGCGGCCGGGATCACGACGCCTTGCCCCTCGGCCAGACCGCGCGCCGTGCAGCTGTCGAAAAAGCCCTCGATCTTCTCGTTGACCCCGCCGATCGCCTGGATCTGGCCACGCTGGTCGATCGAGCCGGTGACCGCCAAGGATTGCCTGATCGGCGCTTCGGCCAGCGCCGACAGCAGCGCAAACAATTCCGCGGCCGAGGCGCTGTCGCCATCGACGCCGCCATAGGATTGCTCGAACACCAGGCTGGCGTTGAGCGACAATGGCCGGGTGCCGCCAAAGCGCCCGCCGAGAAACCCGGCGAGGATCAAGACACCCTTCGAATGCAGCGGCCCGCCGAGCTCGACCTCGCGCTCGATATCGACGACCTCGCCGCGGCCGAGCCGCACCCGGGCGGTGATCCGGCTCGGCAGGCCGAAGGCGAGGCTGCCGATGCCGATGACCGACAGGCCGTTGAGCTGGCCGACCCGCGCGCCATCGGTCTCGATGCGGATCGTCCGGCGGCCGATCTCCTGCTGCATGCGGCGGTAGATGCGGTCGCCGCGACGGAATTGCGCATCGATCGCGGCCTGCACCTCGGCCGCGCCGACGATCTCCTTGCCGGCATCGGCGGCGAACTGATCGGCCTCGCGCAACAGATCGCCGATCGCCCGCATCCCGGTCCACAATTGTCCGGCATCGCCGGCGAGCCGTGCCGTCCGCTCGATCACCCGCGCCACGCCGTCGCGGTCGAGCGACCGCAAGCTCTCGCGCCGGCCGACAGCGCAGACGAGCCGCGCAAACAACAGCGTGTTGTCGGGCGTGCGCTCGACCCGGTCTTCGAAATCGGCGGCGATCTTGAACAGCTCGGCAAATTCCTCGTCCTGCGCGCCGAGCAGATAATAGAGCGCCGGCGACCCGATCAGCACGACCTTGACATCGAGCGGGATCGGGTCGGGCGTCAGCGACAAGGTGCTGGCCATGCTCAACAATTGCTCGATGGTCTCGATCCGGATCTGGCCGGCGTCGAGCGCCCGCTTGAGCGAGGCCCAGCCGAAATTGCCGGTCACCAGCTTTTGTGCGTCGAGGATCAGGTAGCCGCCATTGGCGCGGTGCAGGGCGCCGGGCTTCAACAGGTTGAAGTCGGTGACGAGCGCGCCAAAGCGGGCCAGGTGCTCGACCCGTCCGACCAGGGTCTGATGCGTCGGGTTGTCCTCATAGACGACCGGCGCGCCGCGCTGGCCGGCATTGTCGACAAAGAGGTTCACCCCATAGCGGCGAAAGCGCGCATCGTCGACCGCGGCGGTGACCGCCGCCGGCATCGGCGCGTCGGTCGGCGGTGTCGCCGGCGCCAGAAAATCGTCGACATTCTCTTTGACATCGGCCTCGACGGCATCGAGATAGGCCGCCACCTCGGGCAGGTCGGAGAAGGCGGCATGGATCTCGCGCATCAGATGGCCGATCGCCAGCCCCGTGGTCTCGCGGTTGAGCTCACGCAGGGCGTCGCGATGCGCGCGCTCCCACAGTGGGACATCGTGCAGCGCCGCTTCGAGCTCCTTTTGGACCGCCTCGATGTCGTGCTGGAAGCGGTCGCGCTCCTCGGCCGGGACCGCTTCGAACGCCTCGGGCGGCAACACCTTGCCGTCGCGCATCGGCGCCAGCGCCAGCCCCATCGGCGTGCGCAGCAATGCGATGCTCTGCTGCTGGGCGTGCTGCTGCACGGCGCCGAACGCGTCCTCGTTGCGCTGCTTCAGCTGCTGGTCGATGACCTCGCGGCGCGCGCGGTATTCGTCGCGCTCGAACGCGGCCGGCAGCGCCGCGCGCAATTCCTCGACCAGCCGCTTGATCGCGGCGGCGAGCCCGGCCCCGCGCCCCGCCGGCAGCGGCAATCGGCGCGGCTGCTGCGGATCGGCGAAGTTGTTGACATAGCACCAATCGGGCGGCGCCGGCTCGCCTGCGGCGCGGTCGCGCAGCAGCTCCTCGACCAGCGCATGCCGGCCGGTCCCGGTAGCGCCCAGCGCATAGATGTTGTAGCCCTTGCGCCGCATCCGCATGGCAAAGCGGATCGCCTCGACCGCCCGCTCCTGACCGATCTGCCCCGGCGCGTCTTCGAGCTCGCTGCACAAGGCGAACGGCAGCTCGGCCGGGTCGCAACGGCGGTAGAGCGCGACCGGCGGCAGCGGCCGCGCCAGCTCGAAGCCCGCGCGGGAGCGGGAGGAGGCGACCGCATCGGCCGCGGTCCGATCGATCATCGCCGCCTGCATCCTCGGAGTTGCGGAAGTTCGATCGCCAAAGGCTTTATCATAGCCGAGGCTTTATCATAGCCGAGCGGGTGCGCGCGGGAGAAGCGGATGAGCGGCGAAACTTTTCCGGTGGCCTATCTGGTGCTGAGCGGCACGACGACGGCGGCGCGCGGCCCCGAATTGCTGCGCGGGCTGGTCGAGCTCGGCTTTGCCCAGGTCATCGTCATCCCGACGCCAAACGCCGCCCGCATCGTCGCGGCGCGCGAGCTCGCCGATGTGGCGGGGGCGCAGGTGGTCCAATCCTATTTCGACCTGGCGATCCGGCCGCGGCCGCCGCGCGGCGTCGTGCTGTTCGCGCCCTGCAGCTTCAACTCGTTGAACAAGCTCGCCCACGGCATCGCCGACAGCCTCGCGTTGTCGGTCGTCGCCGAGGCGATCGGGCGCAAGACACCGGTCATCCTCGGCCCGTCGCTAAACGCCCCGCTCCTCGCCCACCCGATGGCGCAGGCATCGCTCGCCACACTGCCCCTCTGGGGGGTAACGATCGTGCCGCCGGCCGATCAAGGCGAAGGCCCGCGCCTCGCCCCATCGCCCGCTCTCCTCGCCGCGGCGCGGCCCTATGTCAGCCGCGGCTGACGCGGCCCGAGAACCGGCAGCAGCGTCGGCCGATTTTCCCTCGTATGACGAGCCTCACGATGCAATTTTCTCCGTCGTCTCGCGGGACCGGCACGGGGTGTCGCCCCAATGAAGGTTTGCACCGCGCCAACGCCTGCCATCGGGTGGACCCCCGGCATGAGCACCGGGTGGTGTTGTCGCTCGACCTCACACAGCTGTAGACAGCGCTAGGCAAGATCACGATAGTGCGCCCGTCGCAGGACATCGCGACGCCACTGACGCTGGCGCGTAATCCGGGGTGGAGCGCTACGATGGATAATGATTTGCCGTCAGCCGTCAGTGACGGTCGTTCTCCGCTTCCCTTGGATCACGACGAAGCGTCGTCAACCCGGTCGTCAACATCATCCCACGACGCCGACCTGCCGGATAAGGCTGCCCTCGTTGCGGAGATTGGGCGTCTCGCCCAACTGGTGGGATTCCTAAGGATCGAAAACGAACGACTCGCTGCGGAACGTCACGATTTCCGCTTGCGCCTTGAAATGCAGCAAGGCCAAAACCGACGGCGTCCGAGCGAAGCTAAGACATAGAGTTTTCTGCTGATATTTTAGTTGGCCAAGCAGACGAATTAGTTTACCGATCAGAACGATATTCTTCATGGACGTGTTATTTAGATTTTTTCGAACATGCTAAAAATCACCTCTTTAAAATTCTTGTTCTCAGGTAGGGCATCACAGACACTGATGATAAGTCACCAGCGCAACGCAGCTCGCGATTGCGATTTGGTCAAACTTGCGCGGCACGAATTTGTCGCAGCCAAGGTAGCGGTCGAAGGCGGGGGGCAATATCGGATTTTCCTTAAGGTCGTCAGCAGCAGCGCACGCCGTGACGCCGCGATGCTGACATTTTCGGTCGACGTGCCGCTGAACGCGGAGGACGCGGTTAAATATTTTCCGCGTTTTACGACCGCGGTCGGGAAACCTTTCACATTTGTCCCCAACCAGAGCGAGGAACAGAATGAAGGGCTGACATTGGTGCGATTTACGGCGCCGCCGGGAGCCCGCTTTCTGACTATCGGCGCGCGCCGATGGGCCACGGACGGTGATGTCGAAATCGGCAAATGCTTGGTCCTGGAGCCGCAGGACGGCGGGACGGTGAGCGCCCTCGACTGCACTCTGCCCGCGGGAAGGTTTTGCGAGCTGCTCATTGACGCTGGCAAGGCGTCGCATCTGAGCACGGTCGCGGTTTTTACTGCGGCGCTGAACTTTCGCGACGCGGAGCAGCGGCCATTGCCAGCGGGAAACCAGGTCTTCCGCTGTGCCGCCTATCCTGGCTCGCCGCCAGCCGAAGCCGCATTGCCGGTGCCCGTCGAAACGCCAGCAGGTGCGGTGACAGCCAGCGTCAGCATCGCGTCCGGCGACGAGCAGCTTCCCGGTCTCGTTCAGATCACGCCGCGGGCGCTCGCCCAGCCGGTCGCAGCTGCCGCCTTCCTCTCGTCACTAAAGGACCGATTAGACCGACGAGCCGCGGTGATCCGGATGCACGCCGGCCAAGACCTACGCCGCAGCAAAGACGAGGTCGATGATTGGCTGTGCTCGGAAAAGGCGGCGGTGTTGCAGCGGGCAGCGACCCTGTTTCGTCTCGACAGCGAGGCCGAAACATCACCCCCAGGCGACAGCGCTTCGCTCCCTGTGGTTCCCGGCACGATCATCGAAATCCGACTGGTCCCAGTGCTGGTGCCCCCACTGCCGGAGCCGTCCACCGCCACGCTCAAATTATCATTTTTCGATTCCGACGGTAGGGATTTGCCCGATGCCGGGCATCAGGCCTCATGGTCGCGCTGGACCCGCCGCCAATATCCATTGTCGTTCGAGGCGGAAGCATTCGATCAGCAAGCCCATTTCGCGGTCCCGCACTACGTTGTCGTACCGCCATTTGCCACGTCACTGAACGTCGAGGTGCAGGGCACGACCGGCAACAGCCGGCCTCGGTGCAGATGCAGACTGTAACAATTTTTGACAATGAGGTCGCCGGGTTTCTCGAACTGCCATCGTGTATATCAAGGAACGGGCGCAATTCCTGGCCCGTTTGGCACGCTGCCTGCCGACCGCGTCTGAGGCCGCCGTGGCCTCCGCCATAGCGAATGAGCACCAAGCTTGCAGCGCGCATCTGGAGCTGCTGAAGAGTTTCCTGCTATCGCCGCCGGATCTGCGCGTCTGGCAGAAAGCGAGCGCGGCGACTTCGTTTGACATTGCGGGGCTACCGCGCCTGTTGCCCGAACCCACTCTCGACGAAGATGCGCCCGCTGCGGCAGCATCGAAGCTGCACGTCGGCGTTATCGGCAGCAAGGATTTCATCTATTATATTTCTGTTTGGCACCAAGTGACACCGCTGACAGTTGACGTCATGGCCACGGCGGCCGCGGTTCTGTCGTTCGACCTTGTCGTATTGCAGCAATCCGATCGACTGGCCGGCGGTTGGCCGCAATCCTTCTTCGGGTTTGTCGATGGCACCATCCCGCCATCGACCCTGGAAATGATCCGAGCATGGCGCCAGCGCGGCATGCCGATTGTTCTGGTGGCCGATCCGTCGCCGGTTTTTCTGCGGCTGATCGAGGCTTGGGCGGCCGAGGTCGACTGGCTGGTGATAGCGGGGCCGAGGGCCGAGGACGAGAAGGTCGCCGACGGCCTCGGCGACCGGTCCAATTTCGTGCGTTTTCCGCTCCTGGTCGAAACAAGGCTGCACCGTCCGGTGATCGAGGAGCGCCGGCCGCAGTTCAGCATTCTATATTCTTCGATCTCCGACCTGTTCGATTTCAGGGACAACATAGAATATCTCGAACGCATCGCCGACGCAGGACTGGTCATTGCCGACCGTCATTGGCGCCTGGTCATCGAACGGGCTCTGAGCAACCTTCAGGCGCCGACTCTGGCCGAGCGCGTATTCGGCTCCGCCAGCACCGAGCAATGGGCGTTTCTTTGCCGTCACGCCGCGGTGGCGTTGTTTTTTGAAGACAGCCTTCTGCCTCGTTATAAAGCAGCGCACGTGATGGCCGAGTCAATCGCCAACGGCGCCGTGGTCGTATATGTCGGTGATCCACTGCAGCTGGGGGAGCTCGCGGACAGCGTGGTGACGGCGGACACCCCCTACCAGTTGTCGCTGGTATTGCGCCAGCTCCGCTTCGATTGGTACCGTGAGCAGGTGTGGCTGCGGGCATTCCGCCGCTTGCATCGCCAATGCCGCTTCGAGCGGCTGGCCAATTGGTTGCACGGCTTGACGCTCACCGGGGCGCAGCGAGGGCCGGCCGCGCCCAAGGCGACGATGATCACAATCTCGAAGCGCCCGCACTTGCTTGATTATTGCATAGAGAAGTTCAGCAGCCAGACCCATCCCGACGTGGAGCTGGTGCTGATTTTAAACACCGATATCGACAAGATGGCGCTGAACGAGACGGTCAGCGACCCACGCATCCAAATCTATAACGTCCCGAAAGAATTCAATATCGGCTATTGCCTCAACATGGCGATCGCGGTCGCCAACGGCGACATATGGCTGAAATGTGACGACGATGATTTTTACGGGCCGCATTATGTCGAGGACATGGTCAATGCGTTCCATTTCAGCGGGGCGGGGATGGTCGGAAAGCCGCAATGGTATATCTACTTCGATGACGAGGATGCGATTTATTTCCGTACGATGGCAACCGACCGGGAACGTTCGGTGCTGCGACCAGGGGAGTTTCTGACTGGCGCCACCTTGGCCGCGCGGACGACGGCGACCGGCCAAGACAATTTATGGTTTTCCAGCACCATCCGGATGGCCAACGATTCGGAATGGGTGCGGGCCGCGTTCGACAAAGGAGTGGCGATCTTTTTTTCCGATCGCAGCAACTTCGTTGTCTTTCGTTCGGCCGATCTCGGCGGCCATACCTGGTCGATGAGCAACGAGGCGCTGCGCCGGCAGAGCGCAAGGCTGGTCGCAGGACCGCGATATGACCTCGTCTGCTGAGGGTGGGATGAGCGAGTTCAGCAACGCCGTAGTGGCTGGCATGGCGACGTTTCCGCAGCGCGCCGCCCTTCTTGAGGACTGTCTCGAGCGGATCGCGCCACAGGTCGATGCTCTTCTCCTTTACCTCAATGAGTATAGCTCGATTCCGCATTTCCTTGCTAAATTTCGCAACGTCTACCCCATTCTCGGCAAGGATGCCTGCGGCGACCTGTCGGCGACCGGCAAGATGGTGGTGCTGAAGCATTGTCGCAACTGTTATCTCTTTCTGCTCGACGATGACATTCTCGTGCCGGCGGACTATGTCGATAAGATGAAGGCCGGCATCGACTTGTACGAAAATCGGGCCGCCTTCTGCGTCCATGGCACGATCATCGCCGGTGACGCCGAGGGATATTTCGAGCGCTCGCAATATTTTGGTTGGCGTGAGGGGCTGCGGGAGCACAAGCTGGTTACGCTTGTTGGTTCCGGCACCTTTGCCGTGCATCAGTCGCGGTTTCCGGCAAATTTCGAGCAGTTTCTCGGCGAGGTGATGGTGGATCTGCGGATATCGATGATTTGCCGCGACAATGGTGTGCCGTTGCTCAGTATCGAGCGGCCCGCGTTCTGGCTCGACATCAACATTCAAGATGGATTGTGGGAGCAGTTCCGGACCAGCGTGACGCACCATACCCTGGCGATGCGGGAAAACCGGCCATGGACCTTCCCTCGCTTTGCCGCGATAGTCACGGCGATGTTTGATGAGCAGTTCGGCGGGTTTAGCCGCAAAGCTGCCCGGCTGCGCAAGTTCGATAGCGAGACGACGGCAGCCATTCTAGGGGGTTGGACCCCGCCGGGTTGGGACGCGACGTCAACCGCTTTGGGGGCACGCACCCGCCATCTTCGTACTTTTGGCCGCTGATCAAGGACCGGCATTCATGCGATTGCTGGCAGATCACGGCGCGCAATGAGGTCGCCGATGTCCACCACCCACTCGGGGAGAACCGCCGCTGCGCTGCTGTTTGGGCTGCGCGAGGCCATCCGACTACGGCGGCACCTCGACCCAACCCAAGCCGGTGCCGTAGAGCAGGGTGGGACCGGGGTCTTATCGCCCGAGGCGCGGCGCCAGGCAAATGCAGCCGTCCACTCGGCGGGTTTCGCGCACATTCTGGCTGCGCCTTTCTTCGAGATAGCCAGCACCAACGCCGCCGCCATCGACGAGACGTTTGCCATGCTCGCCGACACGCTGTCGGTCGACATCCTGGAGTGGGCCTTGCGGTTTCGTCTGTTGCTCGCCGCCTACCCGCAGCAGTTGCTGCACGCCGAGTTGAACGGTCCGCTCGGCCCGGACTTTTGGCAACAAGCGCAACGGCGAGCGCATCGGCGGACGGACTTGCCAAAGGGCTTGAGCCCGCGAGGCTACACCGCTTTTTGGGGAATGGGCGCCAATTCGCTCCCCGGTTTGTGCGCTGTGGACCCGGGCGCCACGGTGATCGAGGTCGGCGCATCCCACGGCGACATCACACTTTACCTCGCCAGCCTGTGCGGCCCGAGCGGGCATGTGCACGCGTTCGAGCTGCTGCCCGAAAATTACCGCAAGCTGGTCGGTAACCTCGCCGTCAACAACAACCAAATCGTCACTCCGCTATGTCGGGCACTATGGGACACGACTGGTCCTCTGCAAGCCATATTCTCGGCCGATGGAAGCCGGATCGGCGCCGGGCCTGCGGACGCCGTCACCGGCACCGTCGAAGCCACGACCATGGACCAATATTGCCACGACGCCGGTCTCGATCGCGTCGATTTCATCAAGCTCGATGCGCCGGGCGGTTCCGAGCACATCCTGCTCGGCGCGCGCGAAACATTGCGGCGCCACCGGCCCCGGCTGGCCGTCACAATCCACTATAATCATGGCGCAGATTACTTCAAAATCCCGCGCTGGTTCGGCAGATAGTGCACGGTAATTACAAATATTATATCAGACATTATGGGCCGATCTACAGATATACTATATTGTACGCGGCGCCGACCTGATGCCCGCGGCCGCGCACCTTCGGCGATAGTGCATACCGTGAGCCCACTATTCGCGATCCACTGCACCAATCGTTCGAACTCGGAGAGCGGCCAGTCCAACGGGGTCGGAACCTCGGGGCAAACATGATGCAGACAGAAGATGGGCCACCCACCTCGGCCGATGTGCTCCTCGATCCCCGCGATCTGCGAATCCGCCGAAATGTGGGCGCGTGTGGGAATGCGCGTCAAAAAGCGGCGGTGACCGGGCAAATTTACCCCACGCCTTACCGAGAGGATAAAGTGGTAATAGCGCTGAGCGATCGGATCCCATTCCAGCTTCCAAAGACTGAATGGCACAATGAAGGATTCCACATCGAAACCCAAATCTCTGAGAACGGTGCGAGAGTCTCTGGAGTTCCCGTTCCATGCTTCCAAGCTTCAGGCGGCTCTCGAGATCCGATTTCGCGCGCGGGCGGACATAGATCAGGCCGTTCTCCACATCATGAAAGAAGCCCGACTCGGCCGCGCCCAGCGCTGCGAATGTCGGGCAGCGCGGCAAATAGGCCGAGTCCTCGACGACGGTGCCGACATCCGCCCACGGGCAGGCCGCGGTGAAGATGCCGTAGCCGGCGCGGCGACCATCCTTGCACCCCTCGTCCGCACAGGTCGGCGGCAATTTTTCCATGCGGCGATGGAACAGGCTATGCGAGGCGATCTCCCATCCCGCCGCGGCAAGCGCCCGCACGGTTTCCAGCGGCATCGCCTTTGGCGTTCGGGTGCCACAGCAGATGATCGCAGATGACTCCTACCGTCGCCGGCATCGAATGCCGGGCTAGGACCGGCGCCGCATATTCGAAGGTCGAGCGGACACCGTCATCGAACGTGAAGCTTATCAGACCGGAACCCATAGGGATCGTCCTGGCGTTCGCACCGCAGATCGATCGCTGTTTAGTCACTCCAAACCTCGATGACAAGGGTGAGAGCCAGGTCGTATCCAGAAAAAAGTCGCTGGCGTCGGTATATTGTCGGCTGGCGTCAGGTTGTTTTCAGCTTGCATCAGGTTATTTTCAGTTGGTGTCAGGTTATTTTAAGCTGGCGGTGGGTTACTCCCAGTCAGAGATTGTGCCCGCCTCCGACCATTCACTGCGCTCCGCAGGTGCGATTTTCAGCAACGGGGAGGGACGCGAGCGCGGCAAACCATAACAAGCGGTTCCTAAGGGCTACGCCGACAAAGAGGTTCCATTTGCCAAAATATCTTGTATGCCGTATGCTGCTGGTTCCGTGTGCGAATTGCAATCCTGCCCTTTGGAGAACTGAAGGCGGTAGGATGGCTACGACGCCAATCGAACGGGGACTATTGTTTGTGATCAACCTGAGGCAATAAAATGCAGCGGTCTTTATCCCGCCTCGTGGCCGCGCTCAGCCTTGCCGTCGCGCTCGCCACTATTGTAATGGCGGTCGACATCGTCGGCGCGGCGACAGTGCGGTCGGCGCCGCAGGCCTCACAGCGAAGCTTCAGCCGCTATTGGTTTCTCACCCCGTCTGCGTTCTATCAATTGCACATCACGGATCCCTCTCTCGACGCTATGTTCAGCGGCCCGAACGCATATATGGCCTCCGACCGGCCGGCGATCAGACGGCTGTGGCATGGAAAAATATTCACCGTATACAAGCAATACGCGGCTTTTCTCGACGACGCACGCCAAGGGCGTGTCGATCCCGCGGCGAGCGTTGCGATGTACGACCCCGAGCGTTGGGCAGCGACGCCCATAGGGGAGACACGAGCCCCAGTGGCGTATGCTCAGATGTTTGCCGCGCTGGCGCATCAGCAGGGGCGGCTGGCGATGATGACACCTTCCTGCCGGCTGCTGACTAGAACGCCGGGCTGGCGCGGGGGGTCTGTATTCGATGCCTGTGGGGCGGGCATAGAGGCGACGATCGCACCCTACGCCGACATCCTTGATCTACAAGCGCAGTCGATGGAGGTCGATACCACCGCCTACGTTCGGCATATCCTCGATTGGGCCGCGCGGGCGAGAGCTACTAACCCGCGGGTAAAAATCCTTGCTCAACTCAGCACCGCGCCCACCCATGGCGCCTCCCCCGACGATCTTCTCCGTGCTGCTCTCGCAGTAGACCGGTATGTCGATGGGTATTGGATAGACATCGCCAGCAGACAGCCTGCCAGCGTGGCCGACGCGGTGACATTTTTTCGAGGTCTTCGCGCTTCCTACCAGTAAAAAGATGGGATCAGCCATCCGCGGTGGCAAGGTGCTGGCCGCGGATCAGTTATACCATTGACTACAGCCAGTTGCATTGCCGGGACGATCACCACAGGCTAAAATATCGCGGAGCCGGTTGGGGTGCTGCGGCAGTCCATCGCTTTGGGCGGAGTGACAAGAAATTGGAAGGAGAGGGAATGGGTCCACATTTTCTTTGCATTGGCGCGCCGAGATGTGGCACGACTTGGATGCACGAAAATCTGTATCGTCATCCGCGGATGCAGGAATTACCAGGTAAAGAGTTGAGGTTCTGGAGCAATCGGCGGAATTCCCAAGACAAGGCCAGCCGCATCGAGGTGTGGACTCGGCGTTGGCGCCGTCGACACCTAAGACTCGCCCGACCAGCTGGAATGGGGCCTAGAATGGCTGGAGCGTTATTCTCGATCTGATGATAGCCTCGACACATATCTTTCGCTGTTTGAGGCGCCGGCGGGCCGGTTGTGCGGTGACATGTCGGTCAACTTATGTCCGATAGAGTCGTCAGAGGTAAAAAGTATTAGGGAAAAATTGGATGACTTACCCATTTTTCTTCTAATTCGTGATCCGATAGAGCGCGATTGGTCGGACGCGCAGCTCACTTTGCAGCATCATAAAACCGCGATGCAGCGAAGTGATGAGGAGTATATTAAATATATCGCGAGAAGTGCGTTGTCAAATGTATAGCAATTATCCCAAAATTATAGATATCTGGGGAAGATAATTTTACCTCGATTACATATATTTTATCTGGATGATATTTCGAAAAAACCGCAAGATATGATGCGAGAGGTATGTGAGTTTCTAAACATCGATCCAGACGCGCCGCAATTCGAAGCGACAGGTTGCACCAAATCCGGCATCGATAGAAATGGGAAATTCGTGCGAACACCGAAGATTTATGAAGCTCAAAAGCCGATCAGCGAGCCGCTGATGGCCGAGCTGAAGGCTCGGCTCGGTGGCCACGCGGCCGCATGGCACGACCGGCATTTTTCGGGTCCGGCCACGCGCGAGGCATCCCCGACGCCGATCGAGTAGTCCACATTGAACAGCCGCGAGGATAGGCATTGGCAATCCTCACGGCCTTAGCGCACCTGAGCCGTAGAGCGTCCTCCCAGGTCGTGCCGATACTCCCGTGCTATCGGGCACCGGTGCCCGCGATCTGGGGCGGCACGCCGGTGGCTGGTCTTGGCCTCCGGGCAAGGGTCACCACCGCTTGCCCTTCCTAAGGGATCACGCGTCGGCCGAGCCGCTCGGCGGGCAGCGCCGGTTGCGAGGGGCGCCGGCTTGCGCCCGGCGGCGCGACCGCCGTCCCGATCGCCGCTTCAATTCGCCGCATGGTGCGCGGGCGTGGCTTTCGCGGCGCGATGCGGGGCGCGGCGCGGCACCCGGCGCCGGGCCTCGGTTGGCGCGCGGCGAGCCCGCGCCTATAACTGCGCCGGCGAGCGGCATCCGGCCGCGGATCGCCCGTGCACGATTGGCCGATGCCGTTTCTGACAATCCCGTTTCCTGCGATCGATCCCGTCGCCGTTTCGCTCGGACCCTTGGCGATCCGCTGGTACGCGCTCGCCTACATCGCCGGTCTGGTGATCGGCTGGCGCTATTGCCTCTTCCTCTCGCGCCGCCCGCCGGCGCTGGTCAACAGCCAGCATGTGGACGACTTCCTGGTGTGGGCGACGCTCGGCGTCGTCCTCGGCGGGCGCATCGGCTACATCCTGTTCTACAAGCCCGGCTACTACCTCGCCCATCCGCAGGAAGCGCTCTTCGTGTGGCATGGCGGCATGTCGTTTCACGGCGGAGCGATCGGGGTGACGGTCGCCCTCATTCTGTTCACCCGGTCGCGCCGGGTCCCGCTCTTCGCGTTTTCCGACATCATCACCGAGGCGGTCCCGATCGGCCTCTTCTTTGGCCGCATCGCCAATTTTATCAATGGCGAGCTGTTCGGCCGGCCGAGCGATGTTCCGTGGGCGATGATATTTCCGAATGGCGGCCCGGTGCCGCGCCATCCGAGCGAGCTTTACGAGGCGTTCTGCGAAGGCGTCCTGCTGTTCCTGCTGCTCTTCGCCGCCGAGCGGCTGGGGCTGCGCCGGCGGCCCGGTGTCGTGACCGGATTGTTTCTTGCCGGCTATGCGGTCGCGCGGATGTCGGGCGAATTGTTCCGCCAGCCCGACCCGCAGCTCGGCTATCTCATTCTCGGCACGACGATGGGCCAGCTGCTGTCGGCCCCGGTCTTGATCGCCGGTGTCGCCATCGTCTTCTGGGCGAGACGCCGGCCGGCCGCGCGCTGGTGAGCACCGCGGCGCTCGCCGCCAGGATCGCCCGGCGCATCGCCGCCGAAGGCCCGATCTCGGTTGCCGCCTTTATGGCGATGGCGCTGCACGATCCGAAGGACGGCTATTACATCGGCGCCGACCCGATCGGCGCCGCTGGCGACTTTGTCACCGCCCCCGAAATCAGCCAGATCTTTGGCGAGCTGATCGGGCTTTGGTGCGCGCGGATGTGGGATCTGATCGGCCGGCCCGACCCGGTGATCCTCGCCGAGCTCGGCCCCGGACGCGGCACCCTTGCCCAAGACCTGCTGCGCGCGGCCGGCACGGTGCCGGCGTTTCGCCGCGCGCTGCGCCTCTATCTGGTCGAGGTAAGCCCAGCGGTTGCGGGACGAGCAGGAGCGGCGCCTTGCCACAGCCGCACCGGTCTGGCTCGACGACATCGGCGACTTGCCCGCCGGTCCGTTGCTGCTCGTCGCCAACGAATTCCTCGATGCGCTGCCGATCCGCCAGCTCGTTCGCGGCCCCGCCGGCTGGTCTGAGCGAATGGTGGCGCTCGACGCGGCGGGCGCGCTGGTCTTTGCCGATCTGCCGGCGGGTCCGGCTGCAGCACTGCTGGCCGCGCAAAGAAGCCGCGGCGGCGAGCAGCCGGGCGATGTCGTCGAAATTTGCCCCGCCGCGCTGGCGCTCGCCGCGTCGCTGGGCAACAGGCTGGCGCACCAGCCGGGCGCGGCGCTCTTGATCGATTACGGTTACACCGATTTCGGCCGGGCCGGCGAGCGTCGGGGCGGAACCCTGCGAGCGGTCCGCAGGCATCGCCCGGTCTCGGCCTTGTCGTGCCCGGGCGCCGCGGATCTCAGCGCACATGTCGATTTCGCCGCTGTTGCAGAAGCCGGACGGCGCGCCGGCGCCGAAATTCGGGGGCCGGTGTCGCAAGCCCGGTTCTTGAATTCGCTCGGCGCGCAAGTCAGGCTCGCTGCCTTGTCGGCAGGCGCCTCCCCGGCCGAGCGCCGCACGCTCGAAGCGGGGCTCGAACGTCTGCTCGACCCGGAGGGGATGGGCGGTTTCGAGGTGATGGCCATGGTCTCGCCGGGATTGCCGGTGCCGGCCGATTTGGCGGTGCTGCGGGCAACGCCATGATCGCGCTCGACCTATTCGCCGCCGATGCCGGTATTCGCCATGCCTTTTTCACTCGCCAGGGCGGGGTCAGCGAGGGGCCGTTTCAGTCGTTGAATTGCGGCTTTGGCGCGGGCGATCCGAAGGAAGCCGTCGCGCGCAATCGTGCGATCGCGATGCAGCGTCTCGGTATACCGGCCGAGCGGCTGGTCACTTGCCGCCAGGTTCACAGCGCCGCCGTGGTGGCTGTCGCGGCCCCGTGGCGTCGCGAGGACGCGCCCCGCGCCGATGGGCTGGCGACGCGGGTCCCCGGCATCGCGCTCGGCATCCTTGCCGCCGATTGCGCCCCGATCCTGGTTTGCGATCCGGTGGCACGGGTTATCGGCGCGGCGCATGGCGGCTGGCGCGGCGCGCTCGGCGGCGTGGTCGAGGCGACGATCGCCGCGATGGCAGCGATGGGTGCGGCGCCGCGCCATATCCGCGCCGCGATCGGCCCCTGCATCGGCCCGCTCTCCTACGAGGTTGGCGCCGAATTCCCCGCGCCGATCCTCGCCGAGGATGCCGCCGCCCGCGTCTTTTTCGCCGATATGCCACAGAGGGGCCGACACCTCTTCGACCTTGCCGGCTATGTCGAGCACCGTCTGCGGCGGGCCGGGATCACCGAAGTGCATCGGGCCGGCCACGATACGGTGGCCGAGGAGGCGCTGTTCTTCAGCTATCGCCGGGCCTGCCGGCACGGCGAAACGACCTACGGCCGTACCCTCTCCGCCATCGTTCTCGACGGCTAGCGGCGATGCCGCCGGGCCGCGTCGCTGCTTGCGTTGCCGGGGCCGTGCTGTTGCTCTGCGCCTGTCAGCCTTTGCCGCATCCCTTTGCCGGCGATGTGCCAAAGCCCGGCGCGCCGATCCTGACGCTGCGCGACACCGCGAGCGTGGCGATCGCACCATTGGCCGGCGCGCCGCGGGCGACCGCGGAAAAGCTCGGGCCGGCGATGGCCGAGGCGTTGCAAAAGCACGACATCGCGGCCAGCGACCGGACCGCGAGCCTCGACAGCTACCATCTCACCGGCCGCATCCAGGAAATGGCCCCCGCCGGCGGGAAGACGGCGCTCGTGGCGTCGTGGCGGTTGAGCGATCCCTCGGGCAAGCTGGTCGGCGAGCGCGCGCAGCGCGTGGAGGCCGCCCAGGGCGATTGGCAGGCGGGCGACAAGGATGCCGTCACCCGTCTGGCGGCGGCCGGCGCCCAGGAAATCGCTGCGCTGATGGAGGACAAGGCCCCGGTCGAGGCCGAGCAGGGGGGCCGCGCCCGGCTCCTGATCCGCGGCATCGAGGGGGCTCCCGGCGATGGCGGCACCGCGCTCGAAACCGCGATCGCCACGCTGTTGAAACGGCAGGACCTCGCCATTGTTTCCGACCCGCAAGCCAAAGCAGATCTCGTGCTCGACGCGGTGGTCAAAGTTGCGGCACCCAAAGCAGGCAAGCAGAATGTCAAGATCGTCTGGCGCGTGCGCCGCGCGGACGGCAGCGAAATCGGCACGGTCGGGCAGGAAAACAATGTGCCCGCCGGCCTGCTCGACGGTGCGTGGGGCGATGTCGCCTATGTGGTGGCGGCCTCGGCCCAGGACGGGATCATGGCGCTGGTCGCGCGCGGGGCGCCCGCCGCGTCGACCGGCAAATCCTGAGCCCCCTCGTTGGCGGCCGGTGGCACCCTCGGAACTGGCCTTTGAATTGGCCCGAGGACCGACAATTCGATCAATTCGATGCATCTCGACGACTTCGGTTTTGACCTGCCGCGCGGCCTGATCGCCGACCACCCGTCGGAGCCGCGCGAGGCGGCGCGTCTGCTTTCCATCCCCGCTTCCGGCGCCTTCGACGACCGGCGGATCGCCGACCTGCCGGCGCTGCTGCGGCCGGGCGATCTGTTGATCGGCAACGACACCAAGGTGATCCCGGCCCGGCTCGTCGGGCGGCGGGGGGCGGCGAGTGTCGAGATCACCCTTGCGCATGACGAGGGCGGCGGATCGTGGCGCGCCTTCGCCAAGGGCGCGCGCCGGCTGCATCCCGGCGACCCTTTGGCATTTGCCGAGGATTTCGCCGCGATCGTCGCCGAAAAGCTCGCCGATGGCAGCGTGCGCCTCAAATTCGATTGCGCCGGCGAGGCGTTTCGCACCGCACTCGCCCGCCATGGGGCAATGCCGCTGCCGCCTTATTTAAAGCGCGCGCGGGGCGGCGATCCGCGCGATTTGGCCGATTACCAGACCATCTTTGCCCGCGCCGAGGGTGCTGTCGCGGCACCCACCGCCGGGCTCCATTTCACGCCGGCACTGCTGCGCGCGCTCGCGGGTCGCGGCATCGAATTGGCGACGCTCACACTGCATGTCGGGCCTGGCACGTTTCTGCCGGTCAAGACCGCCGACCCGCGCGCCCACAAGATGCACGCCGAATGGGGGATGCTGTCAGCCGAAACCGCGCGGCAGATCGCCGCCGCCAAACGCCGCGGCGGCCGTATTGTCGCGATCGGCACGACGAGCTTGCGCCTCCTCGAAACCGCCGCCAGCCCGACGGGCGGGGTCCAGCCCTTCGCCGGCGAGACTGGCCTCTTCATCACCCCCGGCTACCGATTTCGCGCGGTCGACCTGCTGCTGACCAATTTCCACCTGCCGCGCTCGACGCTCTTTATGCTGGTCGCCGCCCTCGCCGGCCTCGACCGCATCAAAGCCGCCTACAGCCACGCCATCGCCCGGCATTACCGCTTTTATTCCTACGGCGATGCCTGCCTGATCGAGCGCAGCGGTTGGGCAGCAGATCCGAAAATCCCGCCGGGATGACGGCGGAAATGCGCTTGCCGTTTCATAGGATTCGCGCGCGATGACGATCGGGTTTGAGGTGTTGGCGCGGGACGGCAGGGCGCGGCGCGGGCGGCTGGCGACGGCGCACGGGTCGATCGAGACGCCGGTGTTTATGCCGGTCGGGACCGCGGCAACGGTCAAGGCGATGACATCCGACGGGGTGGCTGCGACCGGGGCGCGCATCCTGCTCGGCAACACCTATCACCTGATGCTGCGGCCGGGTGCAGAGCGCGTCGCCGAGCTCGGCGGCCTCCATCGCTTTATGAGCTGGCCGCACGCGATCCTGACCGATTCGGGCGGGTTTCAGGTCATGTCGCTGGCAAAGCTGCGCGAGATTTCCGAGGAGGGCGTCGCGTTCCGCTCGCATCTCGACGGCAGCGCCCATCTCCTGACGCCGGAGCGCTCGGTCGCGGTCCAGCATTTGCTCGGCGCCGATGTCACGATGGTCTTGGACGAATGCACGCCGTTCCCGTCACCTTATGCGGCAGTCGAAGCCTCGATGGAATTGACGTCGCGCTGGGCGGAACGCTCGCGCGCCGCCTTTGTCGAGCGGCCCGGCCACGGCTTGTTCGGCATCGTTCAGGGCGGCGTTCATCCCGATCTGCGCCGGCGTGCGGCGGTGCGCCTCGTCGATGTCGGCTTCGACGGCTATGCGGTCGGCGGGCTGGCGATCGGCGAGGGGCAGGCGACGACCTTTGCCGTGCTCGATACGACGGCGCCGGCCTTGCCCGACGACCGGCCGCGCTATCTGATGGGGGTCGGCAAGCCCGCCGATCTCGTCGGCGCGGTGCTGCGCGGCATCGACATGTTCGATTGCGTTCTGCCGACCCGCTCGGGGCGGACCGCACAGGCTTTCACCCGGCACGGCACGCTGAACCTGCGCAATGCGCGCCACGCCGCAGACCCCACGCCGCTCGACCCCGAATGCGGCTGTCCGGCGTGCTCCGGCTACAGCCGCGCCTACCTGCATCATCTCTGCCGCTGCGGCGAGATCCTCGCGGCCATGCTGCTGACCGCGCACAATCTGCGCTACTATGCCGATCTGATGATGGCGATGCGCAAAGCGATCGAGGCGGGTGGGCTGGCAGATTTTGCCGCCCAATTCGCCGAGGCCCAGGCCGGATCGAAGGAAGCGGCGCAGTGACGGCGGAAACCGCCCCGACCCAGCTCGGCCGGCGAACGGCACTGCCGAAATCGCCTGGCAAAGCGCTCATCGAAACCGTGCCGAACCCGCATCCGGGGCTCCTTTACCTGGTGCGCTTCACCTGCCCCGAATTCACCTCGCTCTGCCCGGTCACCGGCCAGCCCGATTTCGCCCATCTCGTCATCGATTACGCGCCCGAGGCGGCGATCCTCGAAAGCAAGTCCTTAAAGCTTTATCTCGGCGCCTTTCGCAACCACGCGGCGTTTCACGAGGATTGCACGCTCGGCATCGCCCGCCGGCTGGTCGAGACGCTGGCGCCGCGCTGGCTCAGGATCGGCGGCTACTGGTACCCGCGCGGCGGCATCCCGATCGACGTGTTCTATCAGACGGGCCCGCCGCCCGCCGGCTTGTGGCTCCCCGACCCCGGCGTCCCCTCCTATCGCGGCCGCGGGTGAATCTCCCTGTTCAGAGGCTCGATGACATCGGCAATCTACCCTCGCGCGCAGCGTTCCCCACTTTCCCGGCGAAAGCCGGGATCCATCGCTCCATCCCTTGTTCGCTCGCCCCGTCCATCGTGGATCCGAAGAACAAGGGGGGCTCGCAAGGTCTTACCGCCAGAATACGCTAAGCCGGACAAATCAAGAAAAATCCCGCCCCTCCCTTGCCTCTCATAGCAGCGACCGCCGACCGGCAGACATAACTTCAGAATGTCGATTTCGAGGGCCGGACGAAGATGTTCGTCTCGCTATTCCAGATACGGCGTCAGCACATCTTCGATCCATTTCATGAATGCGCGGACTCGGCGCGACAGATTGCTCCGATGTGCTACGACGAGGGACACGGCGAGCGCCCGGCGACGAAAATCGGGTATGATCTCCACAAGCGCTCCACTCTCCAAGTATCGGCCAATCCCCAAGAGTGGCGCCTGAATCAGGCCAAGGCCGGCGAGGGCAGCGGCTTCGTAGGTCTGCGCGCTGTTGACGTGTAGCGCACCTGGCAACTGAAGCGTCGCGTAGCTGTCGCCGTCCGGATATTCCCATCCAATAGGGTCTTGCGCCCAGCATCGTCGAAAAATGAATTGTCCGATGTTCCTGACGCTGGAGATCTTCTAGCGATCGAGGGACGCCATAGCGCGCCAGATAGGCGGGACTGGCAGCGTTGACCATGCGCAACAGGCCCAGCGGGCGGGCAATCAGCGTCTCGTCCCCGATGGGTCCAAGCCGCAACACACAGTCGAACCCCTCTTGAACCAGATCAACTTGCCGATCCGTGCTCGACACCTCCAGCTCCAATTCGGGGTAAGTCGCCATGAAATCCGGCAGGGCCGGCACGATCGTTGTGCGCGCCACCTCGGTCGGAAGATCGACCCGTAAACGCCCGCGAAGCGCCACGCGATCGCCTGCGAACATCGAGTGCAGGTCATCGACTTCAGCAAGCAGATCGCGGGCACGGGCATGAAATGCGCGTCCGTCCTCGGTCAACTGCACGCTGCGCGTCGTCCGATGCAGGAGCCTGACACCGACATCTTCTTCCAGCTTCCGGACCGCCGTTGAGGCCCTCCCCTTTTGGATGCCCAGGCTATCGGCCGCGCGGGTGAAGCTCCCCATTTCCGCGACCGTCAGGAAAATGAGGATGGGTTCGAGATTCTGCATTTTCGTGCCTCGGTATTGTTCACGACAGAGAGAACAGTGTGTTCACTTTGTCGGTGTTTATCATATCCAGGAGACACAATAAGGTAAGCCTCGAAATCAGGTGACCCCATCGGAGAACGACAAATGTCCCAAACTATGAACCTGCATCACGTGCCTGAAACCATGACCTTGGATAGCGCCCTGTGGGCCGGCCGGATAATGAGCGCGTTTGTCGTTATCGCTCTGGTGGCAGACGGCACTATCCAGCTTTTCGCGCCGGCACAGATCGCGAGCATGTTGCAGGAAACCGGGTTCGCGATGAACCTGACCCGTATCGTGGGTCCGATCATACTCGCCTGCGCCATCCTTTACGCCATCCCGGCCACCGCCGTCCTCGGTGCGATCCTGGTGACTGGCTTTTTGGGAGGTGCCATCTGCGCCCATGTCCGCATCGGTGAACTGGGGTCGCCGCCGGAAATCATTTCGCTGCTTCTGGGCGCGATGACATGGGGCGGCCTCTACGCGCGCGATCCTCGTATCCGGGCCATTCTGCCGCTCATCCGTTGAACCAACGGGGCAGTGCTCTGTCCCTATAGATCAGGAGAAAACACATGTTATTAGTAATGGGAATCACGGGAAAAGTTGGCGGCGCAACGGCAGAACATCTGTTGGCGCGCGGCAAGGAGGTACGCGCGTTGGTCCGCAGTCGCGAGAAGGCGTCGAGCTGGGCGAACCAGGGCGTGGAACTGGTAGACGGCGATTGGAATGATTCGGCAGCCATCGTGCAAGCGCTCAAAGGCGTCGAAGGCGCTTTTGTCATGTTGCCTTCTGTCTGGGCGCCCTCGCCCGATTACAAAGAAGCAAAGGGCGTAATTGCAAACTATGTCGAGGCGCTCACCAAGGCAGCGCCGCCGCGCGTGGTTGCGCTTTCGTCGATGGGTGCGAACAGAACCAGCGGGCTCGGCATGATCACGGCCTTGTCGCTTCTGGAGCAAGGTTTTCGCGATCTGACATCGCCAATCGCATTTGTGCGCGCAGGTGGGTTTTTCGAAAATTTTCTTTACGGCTTGCAGGTCGCCCAGGGCGGAGCGCTACCGGTCTACTACAATCCGACAAACCGGAAATCGACCATGGTCGCGACGAACGACATCGGCGCGGAGGTCGCAACCCTTTTGAGCGGGCCAGCCTGGTCGGGGCAGCGCGTCGTCGAGCTTGGTTCGATGGTCAGCGCGGATGAAGTCGCCGAGCAATTGGGTGAAGTCCTGAATCTCGACGTGAAAGCCTTTGCAGTCCCGCGTGCAGGGTGGGCGGAAGCGTTCGAGCAGTTCGGCATCCCGAAGGGCCACACCGGACCTGCCGAAGAAATGTTTGAGGCCGTGAACGCGGGATGGATGGACCTCGGAGCCGAGGATACGGAGCACGTAGCGGGTACGACGTCCGCACGCGATGTATTCGAGGCTGCACAGAACGCCGCCAAGGCGTAAGTCCGGGACGGATCAGGCATGAGACGGAGACTGCCCGCTTCTGCCTCGGACGCGTCGCGGGAAGCGCTCAACAGTTCAAAGCAACGACCTTGCAGTCCCCCCAACAAGTGGGAAAACTGGAGCCTGTGAGCAGGATGGGGCCCGGCCTTCGCCGGGAAAGCCGGTATAGCCCTGATAACGAATGCAGCTGGCTGGATGCGGATTGGACGATAATCGCTTGCGTGCGAATGACCTCGAAGGGAGGGCGGTGGACCCGGTTCGCGAGGCGATCCGCGATCGGGCGCTGGCCGAGGGGTTCGATGCGGTCGGTTTTGCCGCGGCCCGGCTCGGTGCGGAGGCGCGCGCCGGGCTCGCCGAGTTTATTGCCCGCGGCTATCACGGCGATATGGGCTGGATGGCGCAGACCCAGGATCGGCGCGGCGATCCGCGCGCCTTGTGGAACGAGGCGCGCAGCGTCGTTGTGCTCGGCGTCAATTACGGCCCCGAGGACGAACCGCCGGCTCCGGCGGATCACGGCGTCGTCTCGGTCTATGCCCGCGGCCGCGATTATCACGACGTGCTGAAGCGCCGGCTGAAGACGCTGGCGCGGTGGATCGACCGGCAATGGCCGGGCGCGCTCAAGCTTTTTGTCGACACCGCGCCGGTCATGGAAAAGCCGCTGGCGCAAGAGGCCGGGCTCGGCTGGCAAGGGAAGCACACCAACCTCGTGTCGCGCGATTTCGGCTCGTGGCTGTTTCTCGGCGAAATCTATCTGAGCCTCGAGCTCGAACCCGACGCTGCCGAAAGCGACCATTGCGGCTCGTGCCGGCGCTGCCTCGACGCCTGCCCGACGGCGGCGTTTCCGGCTGCGCACCAGCTCGATGCGCGGCGCTGCATCTCGTATCTGACGATCGAGCACAAGGGCATGATCCCGGCGGAATTGCGCCCGCTGATCGGCAACCGCGTTTATGGTTGCGACGATTGCCTCGCGGTCTGCCCGTGGAACAAGTTTGCGCAAGCCGCGCATGAGCCCGAGCTGCTGCCGCGCGCCGAATTGACGGCACCCCGCCTCGCCGATCTCGCCGGTCTCGACGACGCCGGGTTTCGCAAGCTCTTCGCCGGTTCGCCCATAAAGCGCACCGGGCGCGACCGGTTTTTGCGCAATGTGCTGATCGCGATCGGCAACGGCGACCCCGGCGACCCGGTCCTCGTCGCTGCGGCCAGGCGCTGCCTCGATGACCCGGCGCCGCTCGTTCGCGCTGCTGCGGTCTGGGCGGCGATGCGGCTGGCGCCGTTGAGCAAAGCCGAGCGGGCGCGGCACCTCGCCGCCGAGGTGGAGCCGATCGTCCGCGAGGAGTGGGCGCGATGCTCCGATCTCAGCCCGGCTTGACCCAGGGCGCCCGCGACCCGGCATCGTAGCCGGAGGCGGCGGAGGGCTTGGCCGGGCCGGCCGCACCATTCTTGGTCGGGCGCAGCGTGGCGCGGTCGATCTCGACATTGATTTCGAGGAGCGAGGTGTCGCCCTCGCGGCCGAGATTGACGCGCAGCATGTCGCCGCGGATCTCGACATAGCGGCCGACGACGTCGAGCAATTCCTTTTGCATGATCGGCAGAAAATCGGGCGCGTCGCGGCTCGCTCGCTCATGCGCGAGCACGATCTTCAGCCGGTCCTTGGCGACCGCGGCGCTGTTGCGCCGCTCGGGGAAGAGGATGTTGATCAGGCGCATCAGGCACGACCGAACAGAGAGCGGAAAAAGCCGCGGCGCTCGGGCCTCAGAAAGCGCAATTCGCGATCTTCGCCGAGAAAGCGGGCGACCGCGTCGAGATAGGCGCTCCCGGCGGGGCTCTCCGGGTCGAACACGACCGGGGTCCCGGTGTTCGATGCGCGCAACACCAATTCCGATTCCGGGATCACGCCGAGCAGCGGGATCGACAGGATCTCGTTGACATCCTCGACGGTCAGCATTTCGCCCCTGGTGACGCGTTGCGGCGAATAGCGGGTCAGCAAGAGATGGATCGCCACCGGCTCCAGATTGTGCTCGGCCCGGCGCGATTTCGAGGCGAGGATGCCGATGATGCGGTCGCTGTCGCGCACCGAGGACACTTCGGGGTTGGTGACGATGACCGCCGCATCGGCGAAATAGAGCGCGGTGATCGCCCCGTGCTCGATCCCGGCCGGGCTGTCGCAGACGATAAAGTCGAAGGTTTCCTTTAATTCGTCGAGCACGCGCTCGACTCCGTCGCGTTTGAGGGCGTCCTTGTCGCGCGTCTGCGAGGTCGGGAAAATGTAGAGGTTGTCGCTGCGCTTGTCCTTGATCAGCGCCTGGTTCAGCTTGGCGTCGCCGTTGATGACGTTGATGAAGTCGAAAACGACGCGGCGCTCGCAGCCCATGATCAGGTCGAGGTTGCGCAAGCCGACATCGAAATCGACGACCACGGTGCGGTGGCCGCGCAATGCCAGCCCGGCGGCAAAGGCGGCCGCACTGGTGGTTTTGCCGACGCCCCCCTTGCCCGAAGTGAGGACGACTACCTTGGCTGCCAAAAGGACCTCCCCTTCCCCCGGCGGGTCCGCCGGCACCATCATGAGCGTCAATTGCGGGTGATCGTCAACCGGTCATCGACGAGCGCGATCTGCACCGGCGCGCCCCTCTCCCCGGGCGGCAGCTGGTCGGCGACGAGATAGCGCCCGGCAATGCTGACGAGCTCGGCTTCGAGCCGGCCGCAAAAGATTCGCGCCTCGGTGTCGCCGCCGGCGCCGGCCAATGCCCGGCCGCGCAATACGCCGTAAACATGGATGTTGCCGTCGGCCATGATCTCGGCCCCGGCGCTGACCGCGGCGGTAACGACGAGGTCGCCGCCGCGGGCATAGATCTGGGTCCCCGAACGGACCGGCTGGGTGACGAGGCGGGCTTTGCCGGCGGTCGCGCGCGGCGGCGGAGCGGCGTTCGGCACGGGCGCGGGCGGCGCGGGCGGCACGGGCGCGGGCGGCAGCCGGCGCGGCTGCGTCGAATTCGGGGCAAAGCTGGCGAGCCCGCTCGCGGCGGCAGCCTCGATCTGCGCCGGCAGCGCATTTTGCACCCCGACCAGGGTCAGCGTGTGCTGGTGCAGAATGTCCCGCGCTTCGCTAAATTCCCCCTCGGCGGCAAACCCCGGCGTGTCGCGCAAATCGAGGATCACCGGCGCGTTCAGAAAAAACCGCGGGCTGCGGCTGATCTGCTCGGCGAGGTCACGCTCGAACGCCGGGTCGCGGAGCATGCCGGCGCGCACTACCATCAGTGTGAACACAGCACCCTGCACGAGATTGCCCGCCATTCCGAGACCCGCCCCCGCCCGCGGCGTCGAGACCGATGACGGGTTAGCCTCAAACCTCCCGCCCCGCAACGCCTTTCGCCATCTGGACGGGCCGCCGATTGGACGCGGTCGCGGGCCGAAAGTTCGGGGTGCGGGTTTGTGTTTGCCGGGAAATGGCCATATTTGATGGCGACAGCAGCCGCGCGCGGCCGGCGGCCGCGCGGCAAGACCAGCGGGGGGTGGAGCAAAGTGGCCAACACGATTGCCCTTGTCGACGACGACCGCAACATCCTGACCTCGGTGTCGATGGCGCTCGAGGCGGAGGGCTTTGCCGTGCGCTGCTACAGCGACGGCGCCGAGGCGCTCAAGGGAATGGGCGCGCAACCGGTCGATCTCGCGGTGCTCGACATCAAGATGCCGCGCATGGACGGCATGGCGCTCTTGGAGCAATTGCGCCGGCAAAGCAATATCCCGGTCATCTTTCTGACCTCGAAGGACGACGAGGTCGACGAGCTGCTCGGCCTGCGCATGGGGGCCGACGACTACATAAGAAAGCCGTTCTCGCAACGGCTCTTGATCGAGCGCATTCGCGCCTTGATCCGGCGCGGCGAGCTGGCCCGAGAGCGCGACGGGCTGCAAGGCGAGCCGGTTATCGTGCGCGGCCCGCTGGTCCTCGACCCGGCGCGGCATCTGTGCACCTGGGGCGGCGGCAATGTCGAATTGACCGTGACCGAGTTTCTGATCCTGAAATCGCTCGCCCATCGGCCGGGACACGTCAAGAACCGCGACCAGCTGATGGACTCGGCCTATGGCGAGCATATCTACGTCGACGACCGGACGATCGACAGCCACATCAAGCGGCTTCGCAAGAAGTTCAAGGCGGTCGATGCGGATTTCGCCCAGATCGAAACTCTTTATGGCGTCGGGTATCGATACCGCGAGCGCTGAACCGCCCGCGGCCGACCTCGGCGCCGCTGCTTCGCGGGCGGCTCGGCCGCGCGCGGCCGAGCCGCAGGCGGCGGCCCCGCTTCGCCCGCGCAGTCGGCGCTGGCCGCTATCGCCGCTGACCCGGCGCATCCTGGCGGTCAACATATTGGCGCTCGCCTTGCTCGGCGGCGGCTTTCTCTATCTCGGCAAATACCAGGCCAGCTTGATCGACCAGAAGATCGAGTCGCTGAAGACGCAAGGCGAGATTTTTGCCGCGGCCTTGGGCGAAGGAGCGGTGCTCGACACCGCCGACGAAGGCGAGGTGCTGCTGCCCGATCTCGCCCGCCAGATGATGCGCCGTCTGGTCGAGCCGACCCGGACCCGCGCGCGGCTTTTTGGGATCATGGGCCGGATTATTGCCGACAGCCGCGTGCTGCGCGGCCCGGGCGATGCGGTCCAGGTGCTCGAATTGCCCGAAGCCGAGCCGGGCGACCCGATCGCACGCTTTTTTGCGCAAGCCTACGACTTGATCTTCGGCCGGCTGCCGCATCACCGAAACTACCCGCCCTATCATGAGACCGCGCGGCCAACGGCGTCGGACTATTACGAAGTCGAGGAGGCGCTGCGCGGCGAGACCGGCTCGGCGGTGCGTCGCGACCCCTCTTCGGGAGGGCTCGTCTTTAGTGTCGCGGTGCCGGTCCAGCGCTACAAGGAGGTGCTGGGCGCGGTCATGCTGTCGACCGGCAGCGCCGAGATCGAGGATGATCTTCGCAATGTGCGCCTCGAATTGCTGCGGATTTTCGGGGTGGCGCTGTTGGTCACGGTGCTGTTGTCGCTCTATCTCGCCGGCACGATCGCCCGCCCGATCCGCCGCCTCGCGGCCGCCGCCGAGCGTGCCCGCGGCCGAGGCGCGCGTGTCGAGATCCCCGATTTCACCCGGCGCGGCGACGAGATCGGCGATCTTTCCGGCTCGCTGCGCGAGATGACCGATGCGTTGTGGCAGCGGATGAGCGCCATCGAGCGTTTCGCCGCCGATGTCGCGCACGAGATCAAAAACCCGTTGTCCTCGCTGCGCAGCGCCGTCGAGACCGCGACCCGCATCGAAGACCCGGCCAAACGGCGGCGGCTGATGGCGATCATCCTCGACGATGTCGAGCGGCTCGACCGGCTGATCACCGACATCTCCGACGCCTCGCGCCTCGATGCCGAGCTGAGCCGGGTCGAGCTGGAGCCGATCGACGTCGCGGCGATGCTCGAAGCCTTGGTCGAAATCCACCAGGCGAGCCAGACCGAGGGCGCGCCGCAGCTCGTCATCGACCTGCCGGAGCGCGGCCGCGAGCTGATCGTGCCCGGCATCGAGACCCGGCTGTCGCAGGTGTTTCGCAACGTCATCGCCAACGCCTTGTCGTTCAGCCCGCCGAACGGCGAGATCCGGCTGACCGCGCGGCGCGACGGCCGGGCGGTGCTGGTCACCGTCGAGGATCAGGGGCCCGGCATCCCGAGCGACAAGCTGACCGCGATCTTCGACCGGTTTTATACCGAGCGCCCGACCGGCGAGAAATTCGGCACCCATTCCGGGCTCGGGCTGTCGATCTCCAAGCAGATTGTCGAGGCGCATCGCGGCATGATCTGGGCCGAAAACCGCAAGGACGCCGGCGGCGGCGTGATCGGGGCGCGGTTTCAGATCAGGCTGCCGTCGAGTCCATGAGCCCGCCGCTTCTGGTCCACGGCACCGCGGTCGCGATCGACGGCGGCGCGGTGCTGTTGCGCGGCCCGTCCGGCGCCGGCAAATCCGATCTGGCGTTGCGGCTGATCGATCGCGGCGCCCTCCTCGTCGCCGACGACCAGGTCTTGCTGCGCCGCGCCGGCGGGCAGGTGCTGGCGCGGGCGCCGGCCTCGATCGCCGGGCTGATCGAAGCCCGCGGCCTCGGCATCCTGCGGGTCGAGCCGCTCGCCGAGGCGGCGCTTGTGCTGATCGCCGACCTCGTCCTTTCGGGCGATATCGAGCGGCTGCCCGACGCCCGCGTCGAGACCGTGCTGGGGATCGCTCTGCCGCTGATCTCGGTAGCTCCGTTCGAACCCTCGGCAACGGCAAAGCTGCGCTTCGCGCGGCAGCTGTTTGCCGCCCGTCCGCCGCCCGATATAATAGGGTGATGATGGCCACGGGTGGTCGAGGCCTGTCCGAGCCGGCGCAAAATGCGCTGCGCGCACGCGTCCTTTTGGTGACGGGCATGTCGGGCGCCGGGCGGTCGACGGCGCTCAAGGCGCTCGAGGATTTTGGCTACCAGGCGGTCGACAATCTGCCGGCGGCGCTGGTCCCGGCATTGATCGAGCATGCCGGCGACCCGGCGATCGCGATCGGCGCCGATGTGCGCACCCGTGGGTTTGCCGTCGAGAGCCTGCTCGAAACCCTCGACACCGTCGCCCGTCACAGCGGGCGCGAGCTCGCCGTGCTGTTTATCGACTGTGATGACGTGCCGCTCGAACGGCGTTATACCGAAACGCGACGGCCCCACCCCCTCGCCGGAGACCAGCCGGTCATGGACGGCATCCGTCGCGAGCGCGACCTGCTTCGACCGTTGCGCGATCGCGCCGATCTGGTGATCGACACCTCGGCGCTGAGCGCCGCCGATCTGAAGCGGCTGATGAGCGGCCATTTTGCGCTCGAGGCCGCCGGGCTGCGCGTTTTTGTCACATCCTTTGCCTATCGCTGCGGCATTCCGCGCGATGCGGACCTCGTCTTCGATGTGCGATTTCTCGACAATCCGTATTATGTTCCGGCGCTTCGCGCGCTGACCGGGTGCGACCCCGCAGTCGCCGCGCATATCGAGAGGGACGCGGATTTCCCGCCTTTTTTCGACCATCTGTGGCGCCTGCTGCGCCCGCTTTTGCCGCGCTATGAAATGCGGGGGAAGACGTATCTGACGATCGCGATCGGCTGCACCGGCGGCCGGCACCGCTCGGTTTATGTCGCCGAGCGGCTGGCGGCGCGGATCCGTGCCGCCGGTTGGCCGGCGCAGACGGCGCATCGCGATTTGCCCGCGACCGGCGCTGCGGCCCCGGCCGCGACGGGTGTGCCCGTCGTGGCCGGTTGAGCCGTAGCCGGCGCCAGCAAAGGGAACCCGATGATCGGAATGGTTTTGGTGACGCATGGCCGTCTCGCTGCCGAATTCGTCGCCGCGCTCGAGCATGTGGTCGGCGCCCAAACGCAGATCGCCGCGGTGTGCATCGGCGCCGATGACGACATGGAAGCGCGCCGCCGCGACATCCTGCGCTCGATCGCCGAGGTCGATACCGGCGACGGCGCCGTGCTGCTGACCGACATGTTCGGCGGCACGCCGTCGAACCTCGCAATCTCGGTCATGGACCGCCCCAGGATCGAAGTCGTCGCCGGCGTCAATTTGCCGATGCTGATCAAGCTCGCCAGCCTGCGGCAAACCGAAAACCTGGAGCGCGCCGTGCTCGGCGCGCAAGAAGCCGGCCGCAAATACATCAACGTCGCCTCGCAGCTGCTGTCCGACGTCGAGCGATGAGCGACGCCGGCCAACCCGGCACCGTCCGGCGGATCGTCACGATCTGCAATCAGAAGGGGCTGCATGCCCGCGCCGCTGCCCGCATGGTCAAGATGGCGGGACAATTCGCCGCCGAGGTGCGGGTGCGCAAGAACGGCACCGAGGTCTCGGGCCGCTCGATCATGGGGCTGATGATGCTCGCTGCGGCATCGGGGTCGGTGATCGAGCTGAGCGCCAGCGGCGGCGAGGCCGAGGCGGCGGTGGCGGCGCTCGCCCGGTTGATCGAATGCAAATTCGATGAGGACTGAAGCGGCCGGCGAAAGGGCGCAGCAGCACTCGGCCGGCGAGCAGATCCTCACCGGCATCGGCGTCTCGCCGGGGATCGCGATCGGCCCCGCCCATATCGGCGAGGGCGGCGAGCTGCCGGTGCGCGAAACGCGCATTCCCGAGACCGAAATCGAAACCGAGCGGCGCCGTTTTGCCGATGCCGTCGCGGTTTCGCTAAAGCAACTGCGCAAGCTCAAATCGAGAACGACGGGATTGCCCGAATCCGCCGCCGAGGAGATCGGCTACCTGCTCGACGCGCATCTGGCGATGCTGTCGAATTCCCGCCTGGTGCGCGGCGCCTCCGAGCGTATCGGACGCGCCCGGATCAATGCCGAGCGCGCGGTCCAGCTCGAGATCGACGAAATTGCCAAAAGCTTTGCCGCGATGCGCGACCCTTATCTCGCGGCGCGCGGCGAGGACATTCGCGTCGTCGGCATACGGCTGATCCGGAATCTGATAAAGAAGCCCTACGTCGCCTTTTCCTCGGTGCCGCCGGGCTCGATTGTCCTCGCCGACGACGTGACCCCGGCCGACACGGCGCTGATGGACCCCGAGCGCATCGCCGGCTTTGCCGCGCAGTCGGGGGGTGCCGAAGGCCATACCGCGATCGTTGCGCGCGCCCTCGGCCTGCCGGCGGTGCTGGCCGTGCCGGACCTTGTAGACCATGCGCAGGCGGGCGGCATCGTGGTCATCGACGGCGGCGAGGGCCGGGTGATCCTCGACCCGTCGAGCGCGACGATCCGCGAATACGAGGAGCGGCGCGATCTGCTCGCGCGCGAACGGCGCCGCTTGGCGCGCCTGCGCCGCTTGCCGGCGGTGACCCGCGACGGGGTCGAGATCGCGCTCGAAGCAAATATCGAATTGCCGGTCGAGCTCGGTCTGGCAACCGCCAACGGCGCCGGCGGGCTCGGCCTGGTGCGCACCGAATTCCTCTATATGAACCGGGACGACCTGCCGAGCGAGGACGAGCAATATGCCGCCTATTCGGCCTTGGTGCGCGGCATGGCGGGCAAACCGGTCACGCTGCGCACATTCGACCTCGGCGGCGAAAAGATCGCCCGTTCGCTCGACGGCATCATTGCTGAAAGCGCCAACCCCGCGCTCGGCCTGCGCGCAATCCGTTTATCGTTGCGCGAGCGGCGCCTGCTCGACCCGCAGCTGGCGGCGATGCTGCGCGCCGCCGCCGAGGGGCCGTTGCGCATCCTGTTGCCGATGATCTCGCAGGCGAGCGAGATCGCGCGGGCGCGCGCAGCGCTGGAGCAGGCGGCGCGGCGGCTCCGGCGGCGCGGGGTCGCCTTGCCCGAGGCGTTGCCGCCGATGGGCGCGATGATCGAGGTGCCAGCCGCGGCGCTGGCTGCCGACGCGCTCGCCGCCGAAGCCGATTTCTTTGCCATCGGCACCAACGACCTGATCCAGTACACGCTGGCGGTCGACCGCAGCAACGAAGAGGTCGCGCATCTTTATAACCCGCTGCACCCGGCCGTGCTGCGCCTCATTCAGCTCGCGGTCGAGGCGGCCCAGCGCCATGCGATCCCGATCAGCGTGTGCGGCGAGATGGCGGGCGCGCCGCGCTATGCCGCGCTGATGCTCGGCCTCGGCCTGCGCCATCTGTCGATGGCCCCGGGCAACATACCAAGGGTAAAGCAGCGCATCCGCAGCCTCGACATGGCCGCCGCCATCCGCCGCGCCCGCGCCATCATGGACCAGTCGGATGCGGCCCGTATCGCCACCCTGCTCGACGATTTCAACGCCCTGCCGACGGCGCAGTGAGCCGGTTCATCCCGGCTGCGCATCCTTGGCGGCCGAGGTGCCGGCGATCTTGCCAAAGACCGAGCCGGAGACAAGGCCGGTGCCGCCGGGATAGTTGAAATAGAACAGCCCGCCGACCAGCTCGCCGGCGGCGTAGAGCCCGGGAATCGGATTTTCCGCGGTGTCGAGCACCTTGCCGTCGGTGTCGATCTTGAGCCCGCCAAAGGTGAAGGTGACGCCGCAGGTTGTGCAATAGGCCTCGAAGGGCGGCTCTTCGAGCGGCATCGCCCAGTTGGTCTTCTCGATCTCTAGCCCTCTGGTCGTGCGCCCGTCCTTGACGGTCGGGTTGTAGGGGATGCTGCGATCCACCGCCGCATTGTATTCGGCGATCGTCTTGAGAAACGCCGCCTTGTCCACTGCCGCGCCGGTTTGGGCCATCTTGTCGGCCAGCTCCTCGAAATTGTCGGCGGTAACCTTGGTCACCCGGCGGATGCGGTATTCGTCGCGCTGCAAATGCACGACCTGCTGGTCGAAGATTTGCCAGGCGAACTGGTGCGGCTGCTCGAGGACCAGCCTGCCGTATTTGGCATAGGTGTAGTTGCGGAAATCGGCGCCCTCGTCGCAAAACCGCACGCCGTTGGCGTTGACCATCATCGCGAACGGGTAGGAATGCTTTTGGAAATTGTCGCCGACCGCGAGGTCGCCAAACTCGGGCGCGCCGTAGTCCCAGCCGACCGCGTGGCAGCCCGACCAGTTGCCGTAGGGCATGGCGCCGATGTCGAGCGCCATCTTGATGCCCAGACCGGTGTTGAAGCGGGTGCCGCGCACCTTGGCGAGGTCCCAGCCGGGGCCGAGATAGCGGGTGCGCATCTCCGCATTGGCCTCGAAGCCGCCGCAGGCCAGCACCACCGATTTCGCCGCGATCTCCTGCGTCTTGCCCTCGACCTTGGCGAGGACGCCGTGGACGCCGCTGTCGTCGGCGATCAGCCGCTCGCCTTTCGCCTCATAGGCGACCTGGATCTGGCGCTCCTCGGCAGCCTTGAACAGGCCCTCGACCAGACCCGGCCCGCCGCCCCAGGCTTCGAGCGCGAGCCCGCCCCAGAACACGAACTTGCCGTCGTGCTTGAAGGCCTGGCGTGAATACATCGGGGCAAAACGGATGCCCTGGCTGCGCATCCATAGGAGCGTTTCCTGGCTCCTGGTGATCAACAGCTCGGCCATGTCGGGGTTGCTGCGCCAGTCGGTCAGCCGGCCGAGGTCGTCGTAATATTTGTCCTGCGTATAGGTGCCGAAATCGGATGTGGCGAGCTCGGTCTCGCTCAAGTCGCAGAGCTTCAAAAGGTCGTCGACGCCGTTATAGACAAAGCGCAAGGCGCCCGCGGTGTAGCGGCTGTTGCCGCCGCGCTCGTCAAACGGGGCCGCTTCCAAGACCAGCACCCGCGCCCCCTGGCCGCGCGCCGCCAATGCCGCGCACATGCCGGCGTTTCCGGCCCCGACCACGACGACATCGAACTCGCCCGAAATCATCACCTTCCCTCCGCTTTCGCTCCGGCCGACGGAGTACCCCGCTGAGCTCACGCGAGCAAGCCTCGCCCTCTTCCCGGCGGCATGCGGTCCGTCTTGCCGCCCGTGAAATCACAAATCGAGGGACGCGAGCGACCGTTCGCCGCCCTCATCCGCCTGTGGGAAGCGACCGGTCGATCAACGAGCGGAAGACGGGGACAAAGGATTCGAAGAATTCGGCTTAGACCTCCCTCGGCTCATCTTTTCTCTGAGCGCGAAATCGCTCGGTTGCCGTCGCCGTCAATTCCACCAGGTCGGGTGCGGACCAGCGATGTGGTTCAGCCGGCATCTGATGGGTTCGGCCATGGGAGCAAAATTCGCTCGACCTCCCTGGGCGAACTTTGTCAGGCCGCCGGAATAGGTGCGGCCTTGGTCGCGGCGGACGCTCGCACGCAAGGCCGCTGCGAGCCGAAGAAGCTGCTCGTCCGGAAGCGCTTCACGCGGGTAGATGCCGTGCGCGATGTTGAGGAGGCGTGCGCCGGCGCAGTTGCGCACGAAAGCGGGCACGCGCCGCGCCATGTAGGTGCACACGATCGGTGCCGGGGGCGCGAGGCGGACCGACCACCACGGCGATCGGTGCCGCGCGATATAGCCGTCGGCCGCGCCGGCGTCCTTCGCCCATTTGATAAAGCGCTCGACGAGGACGCGGTCGGCCGAGTCGATTTCGTCGAGCGAGGCCGGCAAGTCGACGACGCGCCCCAGATGCCCATGCTCCTTCAGGACGGGCTCCGCCTCGATCAATTGCTCGGCGCGGGTGATCGTCGGCTGCAAAAACCTGTCAGGAAGCATTTGCGTATGTTTGCCGGCGATCCAGACGCGATTGCTGCCGGTGACCTGCCCACGATGCACCCGGCAGAACTCGCCGAGCTCGACGGCGCCGGGCGGCGGCGGCGGCGGCTCGCGCACCAGGATCGACCACCTCGGCGTTTGGCTCAGCTTCGACCAAAGGACCGGCCGGCCACCCTCGATCCGGTCCAGCCCGGCGGGATGCTCGACATGCCGCATGCGCAGCTCCTCGGGGCGGCCGCCGATCCGGAAGCAGGTGATGGCGGTCGTCGTCATCGTGCCGGGGAAGGCCTCCGCGCCCGGATCAAGGACGTGCACTTCGCTGCCGCCGAGCCCGTCCGCCAGCAATGACCGCAATGCGGCGCCGTAGCCGACATCGAGCCATTCCGCCGGGGTAATCAGGCAGCCGAAATCGCCTTTCTGGCCGATATCGGCAATTCTGGCGAAGAAATGGAGATGAAGGCCGGCGAGGCGGCTGGCGGCTATTCCATGCCGCGCGCAGGCTTGGGCGTACCATTCCTTCCATTCCCGTGTGATGTTGTGATGGCGCACATAGGGCGGATTGCCCAAAAAAAGCGTCGCGCCGGAGATATGTTCGAGGGCGGCCGAGCGAAAGTCACAGGCGGCAACCTCGACCCGACGATCGAGCCCGGCCGCTCGAAGATTGGCCCTGAGCAGCACAACAGCTCGGGATCGTTCTCGATGGCGAGAACGCGCGCAGCGGGGAAGCGGCTTGCCGCGGCGATGGCAAAGCGGCCGGTGCCGGCACCCGCATCGACAATGCGGGTGGGCGATCCCGATATTTCTGCTTCTTGCCGAGCCCAGCCGACCATCGCCGCCACGATGCGCCGGGGGGTGAGCGTGACGCCGCGGGAACGGCGGTCGGCGGCCGTGCGAATCGCGCTGTAATGGTCGCCGAGCGGGTCTTCGCCGCGCCTGACGCGGGCGGCAAAGCCTTGGCGAAGCGCGGGTGCGGCCCATTGGTCCACGCCATCGGCGATCGCGCCGGCGCGGGAGAGGAGCAAATCGAGCTGAGCTAGCGGCTGGGGCCGGGCCGTGCGGCGCGGTGGCTGGCCCATAGCTCCTGGATCAGCTTGCCGAGGCTGATCTTGCGCAGGCGCGCCTCGGCTTTCAGCTCGGCGATCAGCTCGCCCGGCATCCTGACACCGACAATGCCCTCGCCGGTCTTTTTTGACGGTCGCGCCGGTGATCTCGCCACCCGCAAATCAGGCAACAAAACAGGTACGGTGTCAAGCGAAACTCTTCTTCCGCCTGTGACACGCTAGCCCTGAACGAGGCGGGTCAGCAGCAGGCGGGCATCGCGGCCGGGGTCGCGGGCGACACGGCAATCATTGTCGAGCACCATCGTTGCCCGCTCCTCGCGCGTATAGGCGGGCCAGGCGGGGATCGCCCTATGGCTCGGGTCGCCGTTGCGGGCAAAGGCGATCCAGGCGTCGGAAATCCGTGCCGCGAGGTCGCGGGCGCCGGGCGCGCCCCGGGTCGTGTCGGGCACATCGACATTGTCGAAGACAAACGGCAGGTCCATCGCATGATGCGCCTTGAGCCGGCCGCCATGCGCCGGGCTCTGCCACTCGAGCGAATACATATAGACCGGGGCGCGCCCCGCCGCGTAGCGCTCGGCCAACAAGAGGGTGCGAACCCAGAAATTGGTGCCGGTCAAGGCGGCGATCAGCCGGTCGCCCGGTGTCGCCCGCGGCAGCGCTGCGGTGTAGGCGGCGAGCAGCGCATCGGTTTCTCCGCCAGCTACCGCGGCGACGCGATCGCGCAACGCGTCCTCGCCGAGGGTGCCGTTCCAGACCGCATCGTCGTCGGCGAGAAAAAACGCGCTCTCTTCCCTGGTGCCGCCGACCATCAGCGGGATGCCGTCTGCGGTCTTCGGGGCTTCGGGGTCGGCCGGCTGCTGCGGTAGGTCGCGGCCATCGGCGACGGGCCCGAAATCGTAGCGGTCGAGGAGCGGCCAGCGGGTGCGGCCGACCTTGCGCGAGGCCGGCGCCATTGCCGCCAGCAGCCGCTCGGCCGGGACAGCCTGCAGCAATGCGATGTCGCGGCCGATGCCGAGCTCGTTCAGCGCCGCCTCGGCGAGCGCCGCGCCGCGCTCGCGCGTCGTGACGCGGACCGCGGCACCGCTTTGGACGACGGCGCGATGAAACAGCCCGCGCGCCTCGGGCATTGCCAGCAGCACGCTGACTTTGCCGCCGCCTCCCAACTCGCCAAAGATCGTGACATTGGCCGGGTCGCCGCCAAAGGCCGCGATGTTGTCGCGCACCCAGCGCAACGCCGCGACGAGGTCGAGCGATCCGGCATTCCCCGAATGCGCCCATTCCGGGCCGGCGATGTCGGCCAAGTGCAAAAAGCCGAAGATGTTCAGGCGGTGGTTGACGCTGACCACGACGACATCGCCGCGCCGCGCAAGGTTGGCGCCCTCGGTCACGGCGCGGTTGCCCGAGCCATAGGCAAAGGCGCCGCCATGCAGCCATACCATGACCGGCCGCTTGGCGCCGTCGCCGAGACCCGGCGTCCAGAGGTTGAGGGTCAGGCAATCTTCGCCTTCGGGGGTCGTATCGGCGGGCCCGAGGATGGTTTCGAGCTCGGGGCGGCGCTTTGGCCGGTTCGGCGATTGCGGCGCGTGGCCGGCATAGGCGAGCGCGTCGCGCAGACCGGCCCAGGAAGGCGGCGGCTGCGGCGGGCGAAACCGGTTATGCCCGGCGGTCGAGGCGCCGTAGGGGATGCCTTTGAAGGCGTGGATGCCGGCGGCCGAAGCACCGCGCAGCTTGCCCGCCGGCGTCTCGACGACCGGCGCCAGCCGCGCTTGCGGTGCGGCGATATCGTTGGCCATGACCTGCCCTCCCTCGGCCGATTGCCCTGTCTCCAAAACAACATAGCGCGAAAACGCAGCGCTCAGAAGCGCGGGCCGCCGCTCGGAGCCATTGGCTTTCGCGCGCGGCGAATTTTGCGGCGGGCGGGTGCGCCCGCGATTTCGCTGCGCCCGAGGGCGCTCTATGGTGGCCGGAGCTTACGACCTACAGCAAAGGGGGATGCCGGAAATGGCTTTTTACGAGCTGCGCCAATACAAGGTCCTGCCGGGCAAGATGGACGAATGGGTCAAGATCATGGAAGAGGAGATCATCCCGTTCCAACTCTCGAAAGGCATGGTCATCACCGGCAGCTTTCGCGGCGAGACCGATGATTCTTGTTATGTCTGGATGCGCCGGTTCGAGAGCGAGCCGGCGCGTGAGGCGCTCTATAAAGCGGTGTATGAGAGCGACTATTGGAAGAACGAAATCGCCCCACGGGTGCCGCAATGCCTCGACCGCTCGGCGATCGTCGTGACCCGCATCGTCCCGACCCCAAAATCGACGACGCGCTGATCGCACACCCTCTGGGCACGATTTCCTCGGTCGTGCGCAATGTGTTGCGCCCGGCGGTCGTACTTCGACGCCGCCGGGACGCGAACCCGGCTAGAGCGCGAGGGTGACGCTCAGCGTCTTCTTTCCGTTGGGCACCGCAAAGGCGGTGAAGCTCGTGCTGGCAGAACGCGAAGTTACGTCGCCGCTGCCGAATTGTCCGGTGGATACCGAGGCGAAATTGACGCTCATCATGGTCTTGGCGCTGGCGACGGTCCAGTTATAGGGAATCACCATCGTGCATTTCCCGGTCTTGCCTGTCCTGATCACCCCGGCGGAGGCAGAGGCGCTGTTGCTGATGCCGGGAAAATCGCTCGATCCGATGCTGACAGAGCAAGTGAGCTGCTGCGCTGCCGGGATATCCGAGCCGAACTGAATGGTCATGATCACGGTGATAATGCCGGTCCGCGTTAGGGCTGCGGCTGCCGTCGCGGCGAGCTGGGCCTGGGTTGCCGCTGGCGTGAAGGTGCCGTTCACCGGATTGAGATAGCCGGCGACGGTCGACGCCGCATTTGTTGTTGCGGGCAGCGACAGCGCAGATCCGGCAAGTGCCGCGATGCCAATGACAAAGGCTGGTATTCTCACTTTATGCTCCCGTGCCGATGGAGATTTGATGTGAATCTTGAGCTGACGGAACAGACAATCTGCTCCTCCCCCTATATACCATAATTCAAGATGATTGGCTAGAGCCGGCGAAGCGAAACAGGGCTCATACCGGGAAGCAATAATTAACGAAGATTTGGCGCACAGTCCCGGACTTTAGAGGGAGTGCGCGTGGCCGCGGACGCGGCCCGCTCCGAGCCGAAAAATCCTGCACCGGCGGCAAAAATCTGTGCCAGACTTCGGCTCGCGCCGCGGGCGTGCCGGCGTGCCGGAGAGGAAGAAACCCATGCAACTGATGTATTTCACCGAGCAGCCGATGTCGGCTTATCCGGCCGATAAGGGCCTCGAATTCGGCGCCACCGCGCTGATGTTCTCGAACAAGTATTTCGATCCGGTTGCCGGCAGCCGGCTCTATAACGAATATCTCGATCATTACCTCTATGCCGAGGAGATGGGCATCGACGGCTTTATGCTGAACGAGCACCACAATGCACCGTTTTGCATGCAGGCGAAATGCAATGTCTTTGCCGCGATCCTTGCCGCGGCGACGAAAACGGCAAAGATCATCCTGCTCGGCAACCCGCTGCCTTTGGCGGAGAACCCGGTGCGGCTCGCCGAGGAATTGTCGATGATCGACATGATCTCGAAAGGCCGCCTCGTCTCCGGCTTTGTCCGCGGCGGCGGCCAGGAGCAGCTCGCCGCCGGGGTCAATCCGGCTTTCAACCGCGAGCGGTTTCAGGAGGCGCACGATTTGATCGTCGCCGCCTGGACGCGGCAGGGCCCGTTTCGCTGGGAAGGCACGCACTACCAGCACCGCGTCGTCAACCCGTGGGCGGTGCCGCTGCAAAAGCCGCATCCGCGGGTCTGGATCCCGGGGGTGATCAGCCCCGAGACGATCCTTTGGGCGGCCGGGCGCGGCTATCCCTATATCGCGCTCAACACGCCGATCGAGCGCACCAAGCAGATCTGGCAGATCTACGACAAGGTCGCGGGCGAGGCCGGGTTTACGCCGGGTCCCGATTACCACGGCATGCTGAAACAGATTCACGTCGCCGAGACCGAGGAAAAGGCGCTCGAAAACGCCGCCCAGTTCCGCTGGATGCAGGGTGAGTTCACCGGCCTGGCGCACCCGGTGTGGAGCACGCCGTCGGGCTATGGCAGCCCGGAAAACCGGCGGGCTTTTGTCGAGTTCGCCTCGGGCCGGTCGAAGAATCCGCGCTATCGCCCGGAATTGTCAAAGCAGCTCGACGATTTGATGATCATCGCCGGCACGCCAAAGCAGGTGATCGCCAAGCTGCGCATTTTGTTGGAAGAGACGCGGCCCGGCATTCTCGGGGTGTGGGGCAATGACGGCAGCGTCACCCACCAGGACGCCAAGACCTGCATCCGGCTGTTGGGGCAGGAGGTGTTCCCGGCGCTGCGCGAGATGGCCGGGGAGCTGGGCCTGGAGAGCCCGTTCGAAACCAACCAGCCGGTCAGCGTCGATTATATGGACGGGTTGGCCGAGCCGGCGCGCGCGGCCGCCGAATAGCGCGCCGGCCCCTCGAACGGGGGTGTGCCCGGCCCGCCCCTCTATTTCGGCTTGTCGGCGTCGAGGATCGCCTGGACCCGCGCCGGGTCGACGCCGAGCGGCGGGATGGCGGCGCGCTCGACTTGCAGGAGCTGGCCGACGGTGCTGTTGCGGGTGCCCCAGCCGCGGTTCATCGCCTCGGTCAATTCCTCGTAGGCCAGGTTGGCGAGGCGCATCGGCACGCCGACCTCGCGCCCCAGACCGACCGCGAGCCCGACATCCTTGTGCAAGAGGCGCAGCGCGAAATCGGCCGGGTCGTGCTTGCCGGAGAGGAACCGGCCGAGCCGGTCGAAGGTGCGCTGCCGGCCGGTCGCGCCTTGGCGCACCGCCTCCCACAGCTCGAGCGGCTCGACCCCCGCCTTGATCCCCATCGTAAACACTTCGGCGAGCGCCACCCCCATCACCGCGCTGGTGCAGTTGTGCACGAGCTTGGCGACCGTGCCGGCGCCGATCGGGCCGATATAGGCGGCCTGGTCGCCCATCGCGTCGAGCACGTGCTTGTGGCGGTTGAAGATCTGCTGGTCGCCGCCGACCCAGATCGCCATCTTGCCGCTCGCGGCACCGCCGGGCCCGCCGCTGACCGGGCTATCGAGCATGTAGATGTTCCTTTCGGCAAAGGCGGCGCTGATCTTGCGCACGACGGCCACCGAGTTTGTCGACATGTCGAAAAACGCGGTGTCGGGGCGCATGCCCTCGACGAGCCCGTTCGGCCCGAGCGCCACCTGCTCGACATCGGCCGGCACCGGCAGCGAGGTAAAGACGATCTCGCTCTGCGCCGCGACCTCCTTGGGCGAATTGGCCCACACCGCCCCCTTCGCCAGATACGGCTCGGCCGCGGCACGGGCGAGGTCGTGCACGACCAGATCATGCCCGGCCTTTTGCAGATTGGCCGCCATGCCCTTGCCCATCATGCCGAGCCCGATAAATCCAACGCGCATCTTCCCCTCCGCTATCGCCAAAAACCACTGGCGCCCAAAGCCACGGCGGCCAAAAAACCATTGCGGCCAAAAACCACTGCAGCCGAGTTTTGCCGAGCCGCGCACCGAGCGCAAGCCGGCGGACCGCGCAGCTTGCAGCCGCTGGCCGGTTGACTTAGGATTTCAACTAGTCTCCAGCTGGTTAAATGGTCATGGACACGGTAGGGACCTTCGCGGCCAAGACGCATCTGACGCAGCTGCTCGACCGGGTGGCGGCCGGCGAGCAGATTACGATCACGCGTCACGGCACCCCGATCGCTCGGCTGGTGCCGGTCAAGCCCGCCGCGTCGCAGCATATCCGCGAGACCATCGCGAGGCTGAAAGAGTTCAGCCGCGGTCAGAGGCTGGATGGATTGAAAATCAAAGACCTGATTGGCGAAGGCCGCAGGTGAGCGGTTTTGTGATCGACGCCTCGGTCGCGCTCGCATGGTGCTTTGACGACGAAGCGACCGAGGCCACGCGGGCGCTGTTGGACCGGTTTGAGGACGAGCACGCCGAGGTGCCGTCGTTGTGGCATCTGGAGCTGGCCAACGCGCTTGCGGTGAGCGAGCGCAATCGGCGCGTCACCCCGGCGCGTTCCAGCGAGTTCATCGCTCTGGTCGCCGGCTTGCCGATCGTCGTCGACGAGCAGACACCGCTGCTCGCCCTCGGCACTCTGCTCGACCTGGCGCGGAGCGAGCGGTTGAGCGCTTACGATGCGAGCTATCTCGAGCTCGCGATGCGCCGCGGCCTGCCGCTCGCCACCAAGGACGCCGCCCTGGCGCAGGCGGCCCGCCGGGTGGGGGTGCCCCTACTGCCAACCGGCTGATCGCCCTGCACGCACGATGTGGAGGCGCCGGTGTTGGTCGAGGTGAAGGATGGCGACGCCGCGGCGTCGGTGCTCCGAGCCCGTCGCGCTCGCCCGAAACCGTCGCCGTCTCGGCGCAGCCCGAATAGAGTGCTTTCTTGCGCGGGCTGCGGATGCGAAGGGGCGAGGTCATGTGCTGCCGCCGCCCGCCGGCGAATTTTATGGCGCGATCCGCGCCAAATTGACGGCGGCGGACGAGATGATCGAAAACAACAATCTGTGGATCGCCGCGCACGCCAAAGCGGGCCTGATCCCGGTCAGCGACAACGAACGCGAATCCCGCCGCATCCAACGGCTGGAAATCCTGAATTGGGCGGAGTCATCGGAGCAATCGACGCCCTGCACCCCAGCAGGGCACGGCCGATATCGCGCTCCGGCGGGTGTCGATCCCCGACCCGGAGCCGGGTCTTGTCACCGAGTGTACCGTGCCGAAAATCATTGCTCGGTTGACACGACCGCCGCCGACGCTACGCTCGATATATGGAAACCGCACGCTTTGCCGATGCCCTCATCCCGCCCGGCCTGATGGCCGAAGTGGAGGCGGCCGCCGCCGAGGAGCACCGCTCGGTGCGCGACCTGGTCGGCGAGGCGCTCGAGCGGTATCTGTCGCAGCGGCGGTGGTTCCGTAGGGACGAGGTGCATGACAAGATCGCTCGGGGCCTCACATCGCTGCGGCAGGGCAAGGGTCTCGACGGCGAATCCGTCATGGCGGAGCTGATCGCCGAGCTTGACGCCGCTAGCCCCGCGCGCTGAGTGCCGGGCTACTTCCTATCCCCCGAGAGCAGAGACGATCTCCGGGAAATCCGGGACTAACTGGCCGGCCAAGGCGGCCGGCGCCGCGCCAGATACGTCTTGCAGGAAATGACGGCCGCCTTTCGTCTCTTGGCTGCACAGCCGGAGGCCGGCGATTTTCGCCGAGATCTGACGCCGCTGCCGGTCAAGTTCTGGCCGGTGTTCTCGTACCTGATCGTTTACGATCCCGCGGCCCAGCCGCTTGCGATCGTACGCGTCCTGCACGGCCGGCGGAATGTCGCGGCGATCCTCAGTCGAGAGCGGGAATAACTCAAGCTGCTTCCAGCAAAGCGGCTTCACACTCGAAATCAGCAAGCCGCACCCACAACCGGAAATTCAACAAAATAGTAAACTGTCACCGAAGTCTGAAACAAATAGTAAACTGTCACCGATATCGGTTGCAGGTGCAGATCGCGTGATAGCAGGTGCCGCCGTTCTTCCGGGCGTAGTCGAGGAGTCTCGTCGTCGGTCTGCACGTGGGCGCCGGTGGTCCTGCATGCCCTTGCCGACGCGGCGCAGATTGTGCGCGACCGATACGCCGATGCGGAAATGCGCCGCCGGCATGTCAGTTGTATTGGGCGCCTCGTATCCGTATATACGTCTACGTATATATATGAGGAGATGCCAATATGGCAACGGCGCGTGTTTTTCGTTCCGGCAACAGTCAAGCCGTGCGGTTGCCGAAGGAATATCGGCTGAAGGGCGCGGAGGTAGAAATTTTCCGTCGAGGCGACGAGATCGTGTTGCGCGAACAGGCCGAGGGGCTGGTGCGCGCCTTTGAAATTCTGGCCGATCTGCCGGCTGGCTTTTTGTCGGAAGGACGCGAAGATGCTCCACCGCAGGAGCGGGAAGGTCTTTGAGTGGCGGCGCGTTTCCTGCTCGATACAAATATCTGCATCTACATCCGGAGACGACGGCCACCGGCCGTTCTGGCAAGGTTTCGCCAGTTGCAGCCGGGGGAGGCGGCGCTTTCCGTCATAACCTATGGCGAGCTCGCGTACGGGGCGGAAAAGAGCCAATTCCGGGAACATGCCCGCGGGCAGCTGGCCGAGCTGGCGGGCTTGCTTCCGATCCTGGAACTCCCGTCGCGCGCCGGCCAATTTTACGGGTCGATCCGCGCCGCGCTGGCAGCGGAGGGCGGCATGATCGGCAACAACGATTTGTGGATTGCCGCGCACGCCCAGGCGGCGGGCCTCATTCTGGTCACCAACAACGAACGCGAGTTTCGCCGCGTTCCGGGACTGGAAATTCAGAATTGGGCGGATTGATCAGGGGTGTCGGGGGCCTATCTTGCCCGACTGCCGCGCCCGAGCGCCAGGCGATCAGTAGACTGCCGCCCCTGGGATACCAATAAGTAAACTGTCACCGTAATTACGTAATTAAAGGCAGTAGACTGCCGCCCCTGGGATACCAATAAGTAAACTGTCACCGTAATTAAAGGGGGACCACGCGCCACCTCATTATCTTTGGCAGGTTCCCCTTCGTTGCACCCGCCTTACATCCGCTTTCGCTACGCCGCCAGTTTTTGCCGCGCGGCAGCTTTGATCGCCACCGCGCCTTTTTCGGCGATCATGATGGTGGGGGCGTTGGTGTTGGTGGAGGTGACGGCGGGCATCACCGCGGCGTCGATGACGCGCAAGGATTGGAGGCCGTGCACGCGCAATTCGCTGTCGACGACGCTCAGCGGGTGCGAGCCCATCATGCAGGTGCAGCTCGCGTGATAGCAGGTGCCGCCGTTCCTGCGCGCGTACTCGAGGAGCTCGTCGTCGCTCTGGATTTGGAAGCCGGGCAGGCTCTCGTCGCGGACAAAGGGCTTTAGCGCCGGGGCGGCGAAGATGCGCCGCGCGAGGCGCAAGCCGCCGACGATGGCGCGGCGGTCGGTTTCTTCGGAGAGGTAGCGCGGGTTGATCGCCGGCATATCGCCGGGGCGGCTCGACTTTGCCTCGACATAGCCGCGCGACAAGGGCCGCATCTGCCAGGCGCCGGCAGAGAGCCCGGGCGTCTCCTCCAATTCGCCGATCTGGCCGCCTTTGAAGCTGCCCGGGGCGAAGGTGCACTGGATGTCGGGGGTCGCCAATTCCTCGAGCACCTTGACCGAGGCGGCGACGAGCGAGGGGCTGTAGGTCAGCATCCCCTTGCCGGTGAACAGCCAGCGCATGACCTCGCCGGCCAAAGGGAGGCCGCGCGAGCGCTCGTTCGCGGTCTGGGCGCCGACAATCGGGTAGGAGACGCGCGCCTGGTAGTGGTCCTGCATGTTCTTGCCGACGCCGCGCAATTCGTGCACGACCGGCACACCGATTTTCGCGAGATGCTCGGGGTCGCCGACGCCCGACAATTGCAGGATGTGCGGCGAGCCGATGGCACCCGCCGACAGGATCACCTCGCGCGCCGCATCGGCGCGTTCGACCGGGCCGCCGGGTCCGCCGCGCGAGAATTCGATGCCGACCGCGCGCTTGCCGTCGAACAGGATGCGGTGCACCAGCGCCTTGGTGACGAGCTGGAGGTTTGGCCGCTTCAGCGCCGGGCGCAGATAGGTCCGTGCGGTCGAGGCGCGCCGCCGGCCGCCGCGCGTCTGCTGGCACCAGCCGATCGAGTCGCCGGCACCGGGCGGCAGATCGTTGACGTCGTCGCGGTATTCGAGGCCGATCTCCTTGCCGGCTTCGACGACGGTCGCGCAGATCGCCGACCGGTCGGTCTTCGAGGTGAAGAGCGGGCCTTCCTTGCCGCGCACCTCGTTCGCTTCGCCCTCCCAGCGCTCGGCCTTCTTAAAATAGGGCAGGCAATCCTCCCACGACCAGCCGCGGTTGCCGAACTGCGCCCAGTGGTCGTAATCCTCGGGCTGGCCGCGGATGTAGACGAGCCCGTTGATCGAGGACGAGCCGCCGACCACCCTGCCGCGGGTATAGACGATGGCGCGGCCGTTGGTGCCGGGGTCGGGCTCGGACCGGAACTTCCAGGTCAGCGTGTCGTGGTCGAGCATCTTGAAAAAGCCGGCCGGGACATGGATCAGCGGGTTCCAGTCGCGCCCGCCCGCTTCGATCAGCAAGACCTTGGCGCCGGGGTCCTCGGTCAGCCGGTTGGCCAGCACACAGCCGGCCGAGCCCGCGCCCACGATGATGTAATCCGCCTGCATGCCGCTTCCTCCCCGGCTCCTGCGCCGTCGCGCGACCCCTGCCGGATCGCGCATTCGCATCCAGTCTAACCCATCCCAGCCGTATCGAAAGACCGGGCAAGCGGATCCGCCGACACTTGGTTCCCTCGTTTGCCGAGGGCGGCATCAGCCCTATCGGCCTCACGGCGCGAGGTTGGCGTCGTTGCGGCAGGCTTGGCCTTTCAGGACGAGGTTGCGGGGATTGCCGATTGCGGTGTTGTCGATGAGGTTGGAGGGGCAGGCGACGCGCATCCCGATTGCGCTGTTGCCGTCGGCGATGTTGCCGGCGAGCCTGCTGCCGGCGCCCTTCACCTCGATGCCGATCTTGTTGCCGGCGGCCTGGTTGCCGGTAATGACCCCGGCCTCCTCGACGCAGATGCCGATGTCGTTGCCGATCAGCAAATTGCCGGTGACGCCGGGTCGCGACTGCGAATTGACAGGCTCGCTCGGCACATAGCACTTTCAGTCCGGGGCGGATGCCCAGAGAGAAGAAATAACGTCGGAGGGCGCGCACGTGATGCCGGGAACCTTGACGCGACGCAGCCTGATCACGAGTGCCGTGGGGGCCGGGCTGGCGGCGGGCATGCCGCTGCCGGCGATCGCCGAGGCGGCGCCGGTCAAGATCGGGTTGCTGACGGTCAAGACCGGACCGCTGGCGCAAGGCGGCATCCAGATGGAAGAGGGGGTGGCGCTGTTCCTGAAGCATCGCCGGAACCGGCTCGGCGGCCGCCCGGCCGAGCTTGTTATCGCCGATACCGGCGGCAACCCGGCTGGTGCGAAGACCAAGGCGCAGGAGCTGATCGAGCGCGACCAAGTCGACATGATCTTCGGCCCCTTGGCGGCGTTCGAATTGCTCGCGATCAGCAGCTACGTCGCCGGCAAGAAGGTGCCGATCCTGAGCCTCGCCGCTGCCGAGGACATGACCCAGCGCAAGCCCAACCCTTATTTTATTCGCGCGTCGGCGACCTCGGCGCAGGCGATGCACCCGCTCGCCGATTACGCGGCAAAAGACCTCGGCTACAAGCGGGTGATCACCCTCGCCAACGATTTCGCCTTTGGCTATGAGGAGATCGGCGGGTTCCAGCGGGTCTTCGAGGGCGAGGGCGGGCGGGTCGCGAAGAAATTGTGGCCGCCGCTCGTCACCCCCGACTACACGCCCTATCTGGCGCAAATGAGCGGGGCCGATGCGGTGATCTCCGGCCTCGGCGGCTCGAACCCGGTCAAGTTCATGGTCCAATACAAGGACCAGGGGATCGCCTTGCCATTGGTCGGCGGCACCGTGGCGATGGACGACGGCCTGTTGAAGAGCTTTGGCGACGAGGCGCTGGGTGTGGTTTCGAGCGCGGCCTACACGGTCGATCTCGATACGCCGAGCAACCGCCGTTTTGTCGCCGACACGCTGAAGGATTACGGCAACGTCCCGGGCTCCTACGCCGCCGGGCTCTATTTGAACGGCATGGTGGCCGAGGCGGCGCTCGAAAAACTGGGCGGCAGGACCGACGACAAGGATGCGCTGATCGGCGCGATGCGCGCGGTGTCATTGACCGACACGCCGCGTGGGCCGTTTCATTTCGACCATTTCGGCAATGTCGTCGGCAACATCTTTATCCGCCGCTGCGAGAAGAAAGGCGGCAAGCTCGTCAACACGACGATCAAGACCTACCCCAACGTCAGCCAGTTCTGGACCTATGACGAGAAATGGTTTCTCGCCCAGCCGGTCTATTCCCGCGACTATCCGCCGCTGAAGAGCTGACATGCCGGCCGAGATCACCGAATGGTTGCGGCAGCTCGGGCTCGAGCAATACGCGCAAGCATTTGCCGACAACGCGATCGACGCGGAGGTCTTGCGCGAGCTGACGGCGGACGACCTCAAGGATCTGGGGGTCAGCCTCGTTGGCCACCGCCGCCGGCTGCTCGCCGCGATCGCCGCGCTGCGCGACGACCGGCCGAAGCCCGCCCGCGCCGAGGAGGGACGAGCAGGGCGCGAGGCCGAGCGGCGACAACTCAGCGTGATGTTTTGCGATCTGGTCGGCTCGACGGCGCTGTCAGGGCGGTTCGACCCCGAGGATCTGCGCGAAATCGTCGGCATCTACCATCACTGCGTCGCCGAGACGGTGGCACGCTTTGGCGGCTTTGTCGCCAAATATATGGGCGACGGGGTGCTCGTTTATTTCGGCTATCCGAGGGCGCATGAGGACGACGCCGAGCGTGCGATGCGGGCTGGGCTCGCGGTTATCGGGGCGGTGCGCGGGCTCGCCGCACCGGTGCGGCTCGATGCGCGCGTCGGCGTCGCCAGCGGCCTCGTCGTCGTCGGCGACCTGATCGGCGAAGGCTCGGCGCAGGAGCATGGCGTCGTCGGCGAGACGCCGAACCTCGCCGCCCGATTGCAGGGGCTCGCCCGGCCCGGCACCCTCGTCGTCGCCGAAAGCACGCGGCGCCAGATCGGTGCCTTGTTCGATCTGGAGGATCTCGGTGCGCGTACGCTCGCTGGTTTCGGCGAACCGCAGCGCGTCTGGCAGGTCGCCGGCGAGAGCGGAGTGGCAAGCCGCTTCGAAGCATTGCGTTCGCCGGCCGCACCGCTCGTCGGCCGCGACGAGGAACTCGCTCTGATGCTGCGCCGCTGGCAGCAGGCAAAAGCCGGCGAGGGCCGGGTCCTGCTGGTTTCGGGCGAGCCCGGCATCGGCAAATCCCGCCTCGGTGCGGCGTTGTCGCAGGCGATCCGGGACGAACCGCGCACGCGGCTGCGCTATTTCTGCTCGCCCTATCATCAGGACAGCGCGCTCTATCCATTTATCGCCCAGCTCGAACGGGCCGCGCAATTCGCGCGCGACGACACCGCCGAAGCCAGGCTCGAAAAGCTGCAGGCATTGCTGGCGCCGGGTGCGCCGAGCGACGCTGAAAGGCAGCTTTTGGCCGAATTGCTGTCGCTGCCGAGCACCGCCGGCGATTTGGACCTCAGCCTGCAGCGCAAACGCGAGCTGCTGTTCGAGGCCTTGCTGCATCAGCTCGAGGCGCTGGCACGCAATCGGCCGGTGCTGATGCTGTTCGAGGACGCGCATTGGATCGACCCGACCTCACGTGAGCTTCTCGACCTGACCATCAGTCGGGTGGTGCAGCTCCCGGTGCTGGTCGTCATGTCGTTTCGTCCCGAATTTCAGCATCCTTGGGCTGGCCAGCCTCATGTGACGGTGATGGCGTTGAACCGTCTCGGCGGGCGCGACGGCGCCGCTCTCGTCGAACAGCTCGCCGGCAATGCCGGCCTCGGGCGCGACACCGTCGAGGAGATCGCCGCGCGCGCCGACGGGGTGCCGCTGTTTGTCGAGGAGCTGACAAAGGCGGTGCTCGAAACCGGCGAGGTGGCGCTGACGGCGGGCCTGCTGCCGGATCTCGCGATCCCGGCGACGCTGCATGCCTCACTGATCGCGCGGCTCGACCGGCTCGGCCGGGTCTCCCGTGAAATCGGCCAGATCGGCGCGGTGATCGGCCGCGAGTTCGGCTACGAGCTGATCGACGCAGTATCACAGCGCCCGGTCCCCGAATTGCAATCGGGGCTCGATCGGCTCGTCGAAGCCGGCCTTTTGTTCTGCCGCGGCACCCCGCCGGATTCTTCCTATCTGTTCAAGCACGCGCTGGTGCAGGACGCCGCCTACAGCACTCTGCTGCGGGCGCGGCGGCAGGAATTGCACGCCCGCGTCGTCGCCGTGCTGGGGCGGGATTTTGCGAACCTTATCGAGCGCCAGCCCGAGCTTTTGGCGCATCACCTGACCGCGGCCGGCGATATCGAGCGCGCCGTCGACCAATGGCTGAAGGCCGGACGATACGCCGCCGAACGCCTGGCGCATCTCGAAGCGATCCGGCACTTCGATCGCGGCCTGGCGCTGCTGGCGGCACTGCCCGAAGGGCCCGCGCGGGACGGCCGCGAGATCGAGCTGCAGCTGGTCCGCGGGCTCTCGCTGGTCACGACCGAGGGGTTCGGTTCGGTCGAGGCCGCCCGGGCCTATACCCGCGCTCATCAGCTCGCCGAGCAAGGAGGCGATCCGCGCCGGCTGTTCATGGCCGTCTTTGGTCTGTGGGTGTCGGCCAACGGCCGCCGCTCGATGCACGAATGCCGCAATCATTCCGAGCGGCTGCAGCGGCTGACGGCGGAGGACGCGGACGATGAGCTGCGCTTGCAGGCGCATCACAGCGCCTGGACGACCTTGTTGTTCTCCGGCGAGCCCGCGGCCGCGCAAGAACACTCTGAAGCGGGTCGCCGCCTCTATGATCCCGAGCGGCACCGCTCACACCGCCAGCTCTATGGCGGCCACGATCCGGGCGCGTGCGCCGGCTACATGGGTGCGCAGGCCCATTGGCTGCTGGGGCATCCCGATACCGGATTGGCGATCGGAAGAGACGCGTCGGCATTGGCCGAGCGGATCGCCCACCCGTTCACCTTAGGCACAGCCCTGGTCATGAGTGCGATGCTGCACCTCGATCGCGACGAGCCGGAGCTGGCTCTGCAACGGATCGAGGCGGCGGAAGCGCTTGCTGCGGAGCAAAAAATTGGGCTTGTGCTCGAACCGCAGATCTTGCGCGGCGCGGTGATGACCGCAAAGGGGGAATTCAAGGAGGCCGTCGCCTGTTTGCGCGAGGGGCTCGACCAGCCCCGCGCCATTAGGCTGCGTCACTACGGCTTGGCCCGGCTGGCCGAAGCGCTCTCCCGGCGGGGCGAGCACCTCGAGGCTGTCGCTATGGTCAAAGAGGGATTGACGGACCAGCAGCGAACCGGGCAACGCCGCTGGGAGGCGGAGCTGCATCGCCTCGAAGGCGTTGCGCTCGCGGGTCTCAACCGGCTCGACGAGGCTCGCGCCGCCTTCGAAGCGGCGCTGCGTGTCGCCCGGCGGCAACAGGCGAAATCATATGAGCTGCGCGCCGCCACGAGCCTCGCGCGGCTCATGGGCGAACGGGGCCGGCGGGCCGACGCGCGCGACCTGCTCGCGCCGGTCTACGGCTGGTTCACCGAGGGCTTCGACACCGCCGACCTGAAAGACGCGAAGGCGCTGCTCGATCAGTTGGCTTGAGCTTGCCTACCCGCCGCCTACCAGCGGGTTCGTCACGGCGAGGCCGGCGAAACGGCCGAAGTCGCGGTCCGCCGACCACAGCTCGCGCACCCCGTGCTGGCGACACAACGCCGCGATCCGGGCATCGTGGACCTGGGGGCCGGCAATGTGGCCGCCGGTGAGCAGCGCGCGCAATGTCGGCCAATGCTTTGTTGATTCGGCCAGCAGCGCCAAGGTCGGCGATCCGAGCCACGTATCGGCCTGGTCGAGGGCGCGGACGAGCGGCGTCGGCGGAGCATAGATGCGGGGATGCGTCACAATTGCGAGAAACTCGTGCAGGCACGGCCACGGAATGGCCCATGCGGCGGAGCCTTCGGCAAGCTGCACCAGCCGCCGGAAGGCGGCTGCGTGAAACGGCGAATCCTCGCGATGGGCATAGACGAGGATGTTGGTGTCTACGGCGATCACGCGCCGCGATCCTTGTAGATCAGGTCGCGCAATGTGTCCCACGAGGCCTCGCGAACCTCGGCTTGCAGGCCCTTGCCCTTGAAGCTTGCTCGCCGCAGCTCGAAGGGTGCGTTGTTCTCAGTCTCGGTCACGACTCGCCGCAGCCCGCGTTCCACCAGTGCCCGCAGCGTCACACCTTGGCGCGCCGCGAGCGCGCGGGCTTCGAGCAGAAGGGCGTCCGAAATCTCCACGGTTGTCTTCATATGACGATGCTTTCATATGGGTGCAATGATACGGTTACCCATATAGCTTTCGAGATGCAATCACCCAAGCCTGGACAGCATTGTCGGATGCGGATTGTAATCGGTGCCCGACAATTTGCGGTCTTCGAGCAATTCCGAAGGGTTTGGGCGCATGTCGCCGGCTCCGGCTCGAACACCGGCCGAGCCACCGCTCCTGACGGGTGCCAGCCAGTGGATGCCGACATTCCTGCAACCGGAACACGCGAACCGGACTACCGCCGGAGGGGCCTGAGCGCGCCGGGCTTGGCGCGGTTGCCGCGATGAATTTGTGGGTGGTGCTCGCCGGCAACAGCATCGCCTTTGGCGGGCTGTTGTTTTTGCTGTCGGCCGGGTTTGCGCTGATTTTCGGGCTGATGCGGATCCCCAATTTGACGCACGGCTCGTTGTTCATGCTCGGCGCCTATTTCGGGGTGAGCCTGATCGCGCACGGCTTGAGCTTTTGGCCGGCGGCGATCGCCGCGGGGGTCGGGGTGGCGGTTCTCGGCGGGCTGATCGAGCGGCTGCTGCTGCGCCGGCTGCCCGGCAACGAATTGGCGCAGGTGCTAGTGACCTTGGGGCTGTCGTTTATGATCGCCGATCTGTGCCTGATGGGCTGGGGCGGCGACCCGATCGAGATCGCGACCCCGCCCGCGTTGCGCGGCGCCACCCGCATCGCCGCCGTCGCGTTCCCGACCTACCGCATCGCCGTCATCGTCGTCGCCGTCGTCATCGCCGCCGCCCTCTGGGCGTTGCTCGACCGCACCCGGCTGGGGGCGATGATCCGCGCCGGGGTCGACGATCCGGAGATGGCGCGTGTCGTCGGCATCCGCGTCTCGCGCCTCTTTACGATCGTCTTTTCGCTGGGCGCCGGTCTCGCCGGCTTTGCCGGGGTCATCGGCGGGCCGATCCTGTCGGTCTATCCGGGCCTCGACCAGGACATGCTGCCGTTGGCGCTGGTGGTCGTGATCCTCGGCGGCTCGGGCAGCCTCCTCGGCTCGTTCGCCGGCAGCTTTGTCGTCGGCTTTCTTTATAATTTCGGCCAGGCGCTGCTGCCCGAACTCGCCTATGTCGTGCTGTTCCTGCCGATGCTGATCGTCTTGGTGGTGCGGCCGCAGGGGCTGTTCGGCAGGGCGGCCCCGTGAGGCGGCTGGCGCTCGCCGTGGCACTAATCGTGCTGGCGACGGTGCCGCTCTGGGTCGGCAACACCTACTATGTCAACATCGCAGCACAAATCCTGCTCTATGCGGTCTTTGCCCTCGGCCTCAACGTGCTGGTCGGCCAGGCGGGGCTGGTCTCGCTCGGCCATGCCGGGCTCTTCGGCATCGCCGCCTATGCCGGCGCCATCTTTATCAACAGCGGCGCCGATCATTTCATCGCCATCCTCGGCGCGCTCGTGGTGACCGTCGCCACCGCCGCGGTCTTCGCGATCCTGGCGTTGCGCGGCACCGGGCTCGGCTTTGTCATGATCACCGTGGCGCTGGGGCAGATCGTTTGGGGTGTGGCCTATCGCTGGATCAGCATTACGAACGGCGACAACGGGGTTGCGATCAAGACCCGGCCGAGCCCGTTCGGGCTGTCCCTGGCGACGGCACCCGGGTTTTACTGGGCGACATTGGTCGTCTTTCTCGCCACCGTCGTGGCGGTCGCGGTCTTCACCGCCTCGCCGTTTGGCGCGAGCCTGCGCGGCGCCCGCGACCAGCCGCGACGGATGACAGCGCTCGGCTACCACGTTTGGATGATCCGCTTTATCGCCTTTCTCTTTTCCGGGCTCGTGAGCGGCGTCGCCGGCATGCTGTTCCTCTATTACAACCAGTTCGTCAGCCCGCAGGTGGTGGCGCTCGTCGGCTTCGGCCGAGGTGCTGCTGATGGTGATCGCCGGCGGCACCGGCACCTTGCTCGGGCCGATCGCCGGGGCGGCGCTGGTCGTCATCATGAAGAATGTGGCGAGCGCCTATATCATCGCGCTGGAACCTGGTCCTCGGCGCGATCTTTGTCGCCATCGTCATTTTTATGCCGGAAGGGCTGGTGCCGGGCTCGGTGCGGCTCCTGCGCTGGGCCGCCGCCGGATTGCGCCCGCCTCGGGGGACGCGCGGCGCAGCGGCGCGGTCGGCAGGGGCGCGCTCGAAGGAAGGCGCATGAGCGCGCTCGAAGTCGCGGGGCTCGAAAAATCCTTTGGCGGCTTGCGCGTCACCGCCGCCGTGGATTTCGCGGTCGAGCCGGGCGAGCGGCGGCTGATCATCGGCCCGAACGGCGCCGGCAAGACCACGCTCTTCAACCTGATCACCGGCGAATTGCGAGCCGACCACGGCTCGATCCGCCTGTTCGGCCGCGACATCACCCGTATGCCGAGCCGGCGCCGCGCCCATCTCGGCCTCGCCCGGACCTACCAGATCATCACCCTCTTTCCCGGCGAGACCCTGCTGCGCAACGTCACCTTGTCGCTCCTGGGCTTGTCGCCGCTGCGCTGGAACCCCTTTGCCCGGCTTTCCCGGCAGGAGACGCTGATCGCCGGGGCGCGCGCGGCCTTGACCCGGGTCGGGCTCGGCCATCTCGCCGACCGGCCGCTGGCGCAGACCGCCTATGGCGAGCGCCGCAGGGTCGAGATCGCGATGGCTTTGGCGCAAAACCCGCGGCTCTTGCTGCTCGACGAGCCGTTTGCGGGGCTGTCGGTCGACGAGCGGCGCGACGTGCGCGAATTGCTGGGGGCGATCCCGCGCGAGGTGACGGTCGTCATGATCGAGCACGACATGGATGTGGCGCTCGACTTTGCCGAGCGCATCACGGTCTTGCATTTCGGCCGGGTCGTCGTCGAAGGCACGCGCTCCGAGGTGGTCGCCGACCCGCGCACCAGGGAGATCTATCTTGGCGAATGACGCCCTCGTCGTCGCCGACATCGACGCCTTTTACGGCGACAGCCACGTTTTGCACGGCGTTTCGTTCCGCTGCGGCGAAGGCCGCCTCCTGGGCCTGCTGGGCCGCAACGGCGCCGGCAAGACGACGAGCATGAACGTCGTGGTCGGGACCCTGCCGCCGCGACGGGGATCGGTCAGGGTCTATGGCACACCGATCAGCGGCCGCCCGCCCGAGGCGATCGCGGCGCAAGGCGTCGCCTTGGTGCCGCAGGGGCGGCGCATCTTTCGCAGCCTGAGCGTGCGCGAGAACCTCGCCGTCGCCGCGCGCAAGCCGAGAGCGGGCCGCGCCGCGACATGGACGCTCGACACAGTGTTTGCCGCCTTCCCACGGCTTCAGGAGCGGCGCGAGCAATATGCCGGGACCCTTTCGGGGGGTGAGCAGCAGATGCTGGCGATCGGCCGGGCGCTGGTGTCGAACCCGCGTATCCTGCTGATGGACGAGCCGTCGGAAGGGCTGGCGCCGCAGATCGTCGCCGAGGTCATGGCGACGATCCGCCGGCTCAAGGAAGAGGGGCTGTCGATCGTGCTGGTCGAGCAGAACCCGAAGCTCGCCTTCGACGTCGCCGACGACATCGTCATTCTGAACAGCGGCCGGGTGGTGGTCGATCTGCCGGCCGCCGCCGTGCAGCGCGACGCCGCCGACCTGCACCAGCATCTCGGCATCTTTTGAGGCTGTCCGGCGCGGCAGGGATACCGTCCGCCGATGACGCGTAGTAGCCTTGCGGCTGGACCGAAAAAGCGGGGGCTGGGCAGGGTGGCGAGCGGCGCGATCGAACATCGGGTTGCGGTCATCATGTGCGCCGATGTCGTCGGCTATTCCCGGCTGATGGGGATCGACGAAGAAGGCACACTGGCGGCGCTGCGCGCGGTCCGGCGCGACCTCGTCGATCCGCAGATCGGCGACCACCGGGGCCGCATCGTGCGCACCGCCGGCGATGGCCTTTTGGTCGAGTTCAGCAGCGTCGTCGACGCGGTGCGCTGCGCCGTCCTGATGCAGCGCGCGGTCAAGGAGCACGAGATGCGCCGGCCGGCCGAGCAGCGCATCCGGTTTCGGGTCGGGATCAATATGGGCGATGTCGCCTCGGACGGCGACGTCATCTATGGCGACGGCGTCGCCGTTGCCTCGCGGCTCGAAAGCCTGGCCGAGCCCGATGGGGTCAATCTCAGCCGCGCGGTTCGCGACCAGGTGCGCGACAGATTGCCGCTGACCCTCGAGGATGTCGGCGAGCACGAGATCGCCAACATCGCCCGCCCGGTCCGCGTGTTTCGCATTGTCTCGGGCGAGCCGGCGCCAGCGCCCAAGAGCAAGCCCGCGGGCTCGACGCGGCCCGCGGTCGCGGTGCTGCCGTTCCGCAATCTCGGCGACGACGCCGAAGCGGAATTTTTTCTCGACAGCGTCGCCGAGGATTTGATCACCGAATTGTCGCGCGCGCGCTGGTTTTCGGTCGTCGCCCGCAACACCAGCTTCAGCTACAAGAACCGGACGGTCGACTCGCGCCAGGTGGCGCGAGACCTCGGGGTCCGCTATCTGGTCGAAGGCAGCCTGCGCCAGGCGGGTGGCCGCGTGCGCATCAGCTGCCAGCTGGTCGAGGCGGAAAGCGGCCGGGGCTTGTGGGCGGAGCGGTTCGACGGCAGCCTCGGCGATTCGTTCGATCTGCAAGACCGCATCGTAGAAGCGGTGATCGGGTCGGTCGGCCCGATCTTGCGCACGACCGAGGTCGAGCGCGCCCGGCACAAGCCGGAAGCCGCCCAGGACGTTTACGACCTGGTGCTGCGCGCGTCCGTCCCCGCCTTCGCCGAAACCGCCGAGGACAATGCCGAGGCGATGCGGCTCTTGGCGCGGGCGTTGGCGATCGACCCCGACTATCCGAGCGCCAATGCGCTCGCCGCCTGGTGTCGCCAGCAGCGGCACCTGATGGGCTGGCCGGGCGCGCAGGAGGAGGACCGCGAAACCGCCAAGCGCCTCGCCCGGCTGGCGATCGCCCATGGCGGCGATGTGCCGCTGGCGCTCGTTGTTGCCGGGGCGGTGCGGGCGGTCCTGACCCGCGATCATGATTTGGCGCTGGCGGCGGCCGACCGCGCCGTCATGATCTATGGCAATTCGGCGCTGGTGCTCGGTTTCGACGCGCTGACGCGGTGCCTGTGCGGCGCTTATCCGGCGGCCATCGAGCATGCGGAAAAGGCGTTGCGCCTGAGCCCGTTGGAGCCGCTCGTCTATCACGCCTCGCTGGCGCTGGCGCTCGCCTGCCTGCTTACCGGGCGCCCCGAGGAGGCGGTCGCCCATGCGCAGAAGGCGATCGAGGGCAACCAGCATCTCGCTTTTTCCTATTGCGTTTTGGCGCTGGGCGCGGCGCGCCTCGGCCGGACCGAGGATGCGGCCGAGGCGGTGCGCCGGCTGGTTCGCGCAGCGCCGGGCTTTCGCATCGGCACGCTGCGCAAGATCCGTTTTGCCGATGCGGCGCGGCTGCAGAGCGAGCTCGATTTGCTGCGTATGGCGAACCTGCCCGACTGATCGATTTCTCCTGCGCCCGGCGCTTCTGGTAAGATCGATCGGAATGTCGCGGGTGAAGCGGTTCACTTTGCGGCGGCCCAGCGCGGCACCATGATTGTTGGTGCCGCGAACCGGGATGATCGAGTGGCCGTGTCCGAAAATGGGAGAGACCGAGTCAGGCGCCGCCTCGCGGCAGTGCTCGTTGCCGGCTACAGCCCGCTGTTCCCGGAGAGCGACGCCGAGGTTCTGGCCGAGCTCAACGCCTTGCTCAGCGAGGTCATCGAGCCGCTGATCCTCGAATTCGGCGGGCGCGTCGTCAATTCGAGCGGGGAAAAGGCGCTGAGCGAGTTCGACAGCGTGGTCGAGGCAGCACGCTCGGCCGCGGCACTGCGTGAAGCGGTGGCGCAGAGAAACCGTGCCTCGGCGCCCGAGCGGCGCATCGCGCTGCGCATCGGCATCAATCTCGGCGACATCATTTTCTCGGAGGGCGACATCTTTGGCGACGGCGTCAATATCGCGGCCCGTCTCGAGGCGCTGGCCGAGCCCGGCAGCATTTTTGTGTCGCAGATCGTCCACGACCAGGTCGTCGACAAGATCGATTTCGATTTTACCGATCTCGGCGCGCAAAAATTAAAAAACATCGCCCGGCCGGTCCGGGTCTACCGGATGGGCGGTGTCGCAGCGGCCGGCGACGCAGCCGTAACCGCAGCGGCCTCAACCGCGCCCGGCTTTGACGATCGCCGTGCCATCGCGGTGCTGCCGTTCAGCAATTTCAGCGGCGATCCCGAGCAGGAATATTTCGCCGACGGCATCACCGAAGACATCATCACGATGCTCGCCGGGTGGCGCGCCTTCCCGGTGATCGCGCGCAATTCGACCTTTACCTACAAGAACACCCATGTCGACATCAAAAAAGTCGGCCGCGACCTCGGTGTGCGCTATGTGCTCGAAGGCAGCGTGCGCAAATCGGGCCACCGCGTTCGCGTCACCGCCCAGCTGATCCAGGCGGACACCGGACACCATATCGTCGCCGAACGGTACGACCGCGACCTGACGGATTTGTTCGAGCTGCAGGACGAGATCGCCAGCACGATCGCCGGTGCCATCGAGCCCGAGCTCTTGAAATTCGAGCGCGACCGCATCGCCGACCAGTCGCGACCGAACGAAGACGCCTACGAGCTTTATCAGCGCGGCATGTGGCACCATTATCGCCACACCAAAGAGGATAATCGAGAGGCGCAGGCGTTCTTTCGGCGGGCGCTCGGGATCGACGCCAGCTATCCGCAAGCCACCGCCGCGCTCGCCTTGGCGCTGTGCAATGCCGCCTATCTCGGCTGGGCAACCGACGCCGACGCCGCCTATGCCGAATCCTACGAGCTGGCGCAGCATGCGGTCTCGCTCGATCGCCGTTTCCCGCTGGCGCGGTTCGTGCTGGGCCTCGTTTGCATGTGGACGAGCCGCTCGGACCGGGCGGTGGCGGAGTTTCAGGAGGCGATCAACCTCAATCCGAGCTTTGCCGCGGTCCATATCCTGCTGGGTCAGATGTACACTTATCGTGACCGGCCGGACGAGGCGATCGCGCTCGCCGAAAAGGGAATCCGTCTCAGCCCGAGCGATCCGAGGCTGTTTATGTGGCTTCCGGCGCTGGCCGGGGCGCATTACCAGCTCGGCCATTACGAGGAAGCGGTCGAGATCGGCCGGCGTGCCTGGGCGCTCAACCGCAATTGGCCGGCCGGGCTGCGCTATGTCGTTGCCGGTTTGGGGCAGCTCGCGCGTGTCGCCGAAGCGCAAGCGCCGCTTTGCGAGCTCAAGGCGCTCGACGGCAACCTCGCCTTTGTCGACGGCATCTTGAGCCGGCTATATCGCACCCGGAAGGGGGCGGACCACTTTCTCGACGGCTTGCGCAAAGCCGGCATGGCTTGACCGCGGCAGGGCTTGATCGCGGCAGGGCTTGATCGCGGCAGGGCTTGATCGCAAAAGGGCGCGCCCTTTTGCCGGCGGATCAGGGGCGTCGGCGACGCCGATCTAGCCAGCCGGGGGCCGTCACCGTGTCGATAAACGGCAGGAAATGATTGCTTGTCCATGTCGCCGGATGGGACAGGACGACAAAGCCGCTGCCTTCCAAGATCCGCCGGCGGTAGTGCCCGCCCATCTCGGCGATCGGGTTTTCGAACAGGATGCGCGGCCGCGAGGCGCCGTTCTGGTCGAACCGGGTGAGCTCGGATGCGAAGCCGTGGCGGCGGATCCGATCTGGGGTCAAATACTCCACCGCGTGCAGATAGCCGCCGAGCTCGTTGAGCCGCGGCTCGTCGCGCACCATGTCGAGATAGGCGGCGGAGAGCGGCGTGCCATGTCCCGAGACGGTTTTGACCGGCCCGAACCGGCGCCGGAACGACGCGGCGGTGCGCGCGAAATGGGCATCGGCGGCGCGGCGTGCCTGCGCCAGAACCGGCGCGTCGTGGCCGTCTCTCTCAAAGGCCCTTAACCACTCGACGATCAGCTCGCGCGCGCCTCCGCTGGCGACAAACCCGTCCAAACCTTCGCCGCGGCCGTCAAAGCGCTGCTCGATGAGCCAGCCGCTTTCGGGAGCGCAATGAAAGCCGAACTGAACAAATCGGCGATCGAAAGCACGCAATTTCAGAAAAAGGCGCGAAGCCTGCGTCTCGGCGCGCGAGTGTCGCCAGGAGATCTGAAACGAGCCGGGGATCTGAAGCTCCTCGTGCAGGTTCGCTAGCAGGAAGACGCCAAACAGGTCGCGGACATGGACGTCATAGCGCAAATAGACGCGGCGGGTGTCGAAGCGCAGCGGGCCTTCCTCGCAAGATGCGAACGAGTATCCCATCGCGCCGAGCCAATCGACATAACGCCGAAAGCCAGCTTCGAGCTGGGGACCGACCCGCGCACGGGCGGCTGCGGCGAGCGCGTGCTTGGCCCTTAGCCGGCTAAATATCTGGCGCGCGGCTTCGAAATTGACAACAGTCTGACCCGGTCTAAGCGGCAGCTCGGGCGCGGCGGCCCCCGTGCGACGGGGTGCCCGCTTGCGCAAAAAAGCCGGCAGAAATCGCAGCACCGTGGCGCGGCCCCGAGGATAGGAGGCCGCGACTGCAGCCCGCAAGCCGGCGCTGCCGGACCTCAGGACCAGCGCACCCGCGGCATGATCTTGGTGGCGTCGATATTCGCCCGGTAAGGCACGATCGTCTCGATCATCGCCGCCAGCACCTCGTCCGTCATGTAATGCGGCTGCAAGCCCAGCTCAAGCAGGCCGGAATGCGCCGCATTGTAATAATGCTCTTCCTGCTCCTTGCGCGGGTTGGGGATCGATTTGATCTCGACCGGATAGCCCAGCGCACGCCCGGCGCGCTGCACGCGCTCGGCGAGCTCGTTGACCGAGAACTGCTCGGTAAACTGGTTGAAGACCCGCAATTCACCCGGCGCTGCCGGGGTTTCCGTGGCCAGGCGCACGCATTGCAGCGTGTCCTTCAGGTTGAGATAGCCGCGCGTTTGACCGCCCTTGCCGTACACGGTCAGGGGCACTCCGGCAATCGCCTGGACCAGGAAACGGTTCACCGCGGTGCCGAAAATGTCGTCGTAATGGAAGTTTGGCAGCAGTCTTGCGTCGCCTTCGGATTCCCAGCTCGACAGCCCGTAAACCGGTCCCTGCATCAGATCCGTCACGCGTAATTTATGGGTCCGCACATAAAACCAGAGCAGGTCGGTGTCCATTACTTTTGTCGTATGATAAAGGCTGCCCGATTGACGGGGAAATAAAAACTTGTCCCTGCGTCCCTTGTGATCGATCTCGATCCACCCCTCTTCGATGTCGATGTTCGGGGTGCCGTATTCGCCCATCGTGCCGAGCTTGACGATGTGACAGTCCGGCTTGTGGCGCAGGATCGCCCAGATCAGGTTGAAGGTCACACCGAGATTGTTGCGCAGCGTAAGCTGGGCCTCGTGGAAGCCGCGCATCGAATAGGGCGCGGAAGGCTGCTCGGCATAATGGATCACGGCGTCGGGCAGGAAACCGGCAAACACCGGATCGAGAAACATCATCTCGGCGCAGTCCCCGATCGCCACCCCGATCCGGCGGCCTCGAGCCGACCCGAAAATCTCGGCGCGGTCGTCCAGATCAGGGGCCTCGAACAGCGCCTCGGAGCGGGTGCTTCGGGCGACCGTGCGGCGCAAATAATTATCGGCGACCGTGACCTCATGACCCGCGGCGGCAAGATGCATCGCCGTTGGCCAGCCGAGATAGCCATCGCCGCCAAGAATTAAAACACGCATGACCGCGGCCCCCTGCTCCCCAAGCGCACCGTTCAGTCGAAGTTCACGAATAGCGCATCACAAAGATTTTACAACGCGCCGCGCCAAGATCGCGCGACAGTTGCAAAGCCGAGAGGTTTACCCGGCGCTCCAGTGTGGCTGTCCCCTTGCAGTCGGGATGATTAATCCGGTGCATTAGGTGCACGCAGCGACCGGGGCTTGTCAATCCCTGCTTGTGTCGTCTATACACAATCGGCGAGTCGCACGGAAACTGAAGGATCGGATTTCAGGAGCATATTGGGGATCTGCCGGGGCCGCCGGGAAATGGTCCCGGGATCGTGGAATACGGTGCCAAGAGCCGACGCAATCAGGGGGAGATGCGGATGCCCGATGACGAGCACGACGGCGCGGCCGAGTTCTTTGAAGGCAAACGCATCATCGTCACCGGCACGGCGGGGACGATCGGGTCCGAGCTGGTGCGCCGGCTGTTGCGCACCCCGGCGGCCGAGGTCCGCGGCATCGACAGCCACGAGAATGGCTTGTTCACGCTGGCCGAAGCGTTGCGTCATGAGCCGCGGTTTCATCCGTTCATCTGCGATGTCCGCAATGGCCGCAAGCTCGGCCAAATGTTCCATAACATGGATTACTGTATTCACACGGCGGCGCTAAAGCATGTCGGCTCGTCCGAGCGCTCGCCGTTTGAAACGGTTCAGACCAATATTATCGGCGTCCAGAACGTTATCCAGGCAGCTCTCGACAATCATCTGGAACGGGTGGTGCTGACCAGCTCCGACAAGGCGGTCAACCCGACCAATGTGATGGGCACGACCAAGCTGATGGGCGAGCGCCTGATGACGGCGGCCAATGCCATGCTGGGGCTCGGCGCCAACGCCGTGTTCACCAGCGTGCGTTTCGGCAATGTCGCCGGATCGGCCGGCTCTGCCGTGCCGCTGTTCTGCGAGCAGATCGCGCGCGGCGGCCCGGTCACCTTGACCGACGAGCGCATGACCCGTTTTGTGATGACGTTGCCCGAAGCGGTCCGGCTGGTGCTGAAGTCGCTGCGCATCGCCCATGGCGGCGAAGTGTTTGTGACCCGGATGCCGGTGGTCCGCATCGCCGACCTGGTCGCCGAGCTGATCGAAACCGTGGCGCCGCTTTACCGCCGCAACCCACGCAAGATCGAGGTTCGCTGCATCGGCCCGCGCCCCGGCGAGAAGCTTTACGAGGAGCTGACGACCGAGGAGGAATTGCGCCGCACCTTCGAGCTCGACGAGCTTTATGCGGTGCTGCCGGCGTTTCGCAACATCTACGACCGAATCAGCTACAGCTATCCCGCGGCGCGGCCGGCGGAGAAGGTGCACAACTCCGCCAACGAGACGCCGGTCAGCCGCGCTTATCTGCGTCACCTTTTGGCCCAGCCCAGTGTCTTGCCGGACACCGTTGTGGCATTGTTGGCGGCGGACCGGGAAAACGCCGGCAACGGATCGGCGTTCCTCGGCGTCGCCCGCTCCCAATCGGTCCCTGGCCGGCTTCAGGAAGCGGCGGTCCTTCAGGCGAAAACGGCGTAATCCCGGCGGCGCCCAGTTGCCGCCGCCGATCGAGACGACCAATCAGGAGAGCGGGCTTTGGGGGATCAAGCCGATGTGCTGCCGATAGAGTTCATCGATCTGAAGGCACAGCGGGACCGCATCCGCGCCCGGGTCGAAGAAGGCTGGCGCCGGGTGCTCGATCACGGCCAATACATCATGGGTCCCGAGGTGGCCGAGCTGGAGCGCCGCCTGGCCCGCTTTAGCGCCGCCGCCGAGGTCGTGTCGTGCTCCAGCGGCACCGATGCGCTCTGGGTCCCGTTGCTGGCGCTCGGCATCGGCCGGGGCGACGCCGTCTTTCTGCCGAGCTGGACCTTTACCGCGACCGCCGAGGTGGTCTGCCTGGTCGGCGCCACGCCGGTGTTTGTCGATGTCGAGCCCGACAGCATGAACCTGTCGCCGGCGAGCCTCGAAGCGGCGATCATGGCGGTCCGCCGGGAGGGTGTGCTGACCCCCAGGCTCGTCATCGCGGTCGATTTGTTCGGCGTGCCGGCCGATTACGAGGCGATCAACGCGATCGCCCATGAGAACGGGCTCAAGGTGCTGGCGGATGCCGCCCAATCCTTTGGCGCCGGGCAGGGCAACCGGCGCGTCGGCGTGCTGGCCGATGTGACTGCGACCAGCTTTTTTCCGGCCAAGCCGCTCGGTTGCTGGGGCGACGGCGGCGCGATCTTTACCGACGATCCGGACACCGCCGAGATGCTGCGCTCGATCCGCATTCACGGGCGCGGCGCGCACGGCAAATACGACAATGTGCGGGTCGGCGCCAATGCCCGGCTCGACACGCTCCAGGCGGTGGTTTTGCTGGAAAAGCTCGAAATCTTCGAGGACGAGCTGGAGCAGCGGCAGCGGGTGGCCGAGCATTACGCCGACGGCCTCGCGCGCTGGGTGAGGGTGCCGCGCACCCCGCCCGGCAACGTGTCCTCCTGGGCGCAATATACGATCCGGACCGAGCGCCGCGCCGAGCTGCAAGCCGGGCTCGCCGAGCGCGGCATCCGCACCGAGATTTATTATCCGCGGCCGCTGCACATGCAGCCGCCCTATCGCGGCTGTCCGGCAGCGCCGGGCGGGTTGGCGGTCACCGAGCGTCTCAAGGACGAGGTGCTCAGCCTGCCGATGCATCCTTATTTGACCGCCGGCCAGTTGGATCACATCTGCGGCGCCGTGAGGGCGGTCCTCAGCTGACATGAACGATATCGGCGGCCCACCGGGGCGACCGCGCACGGGATTGTCGGTGTGCATTATCGCTTGCAAAGATTTGTCGCTGAACACCCGCGTCATCCGCCAAGCCAGATCGCTGTCGCGCGCCGGTCACAAGGTGACGATCATCGGCTTTGTCTCGCCGGACGCCAAGCTGTCGGGCGACGAGCCCGCCGCCACCTTGCTGGCAACCGGCGGACCGGGCTATCCCGGCATCCTGATGTCGAAGCTGTGGCTCGCGCGCAAGGTGCTCGGCGCCGACGGGCACGTGCAACGGGCCGCAGCCGCGGCGGTGGCCGCGGGCCGCAGCCGCAACGGACGGTTCGCCCGACAGGCGCTCGATCGGCTCGTCGAGCACCGCTTCGATGTCGTGCAGGCGCATTTCGACAAGGCGTTGATCGCCGCCTCGGCGCTGAGCCAGCGCTGCGGCGCGAGGCTCGTGTTCGATGCCGTCGAGCTGCCGTTCGACGAGGAGCTGATCCCCGCCACCCCGACCGCGCGAGCGCTGCGCCTCGCCGAGATAAGGCGAGAGACCGAGATCGCGCGGCGCGCCGACGCCTGGATCACGGTCAACGATTCGCTGGCCGACGCGGCGGCCGGCCGGTTCGGCATCGCCCGTCCGATGGTCCTGCGCAATTGCCAGGATGAAGGGCCTTGGCCATCGGACGGCCGCCTGCGCCGGGATGTCGGGCTCGGCCCGCAGGCGCGGGTGCTGCTGCACCTGAACACGTTGCGCCGCGGCGAGGGGGTCGAGGTCGCGGTTGCGGCGCTCGCGCAATTGCCGCCCGATATCCACCTCGTCGGCCTCGGCCCGGTGCCGCAACGCGGCTTTGTCAAGGAGATGCGGGAGCTGGCGGCGCAGTTCGGGGTCGCCGGCCGCTTTCACGTGGCGCCGCTGCAGCCGCCCCACGCGCTTGCACCCTACATCGCCGGCGCCGATATCGGCGTCATCGCGCGTCAGGGCAATCTGCAGAACATGCGCCTCAGCTTGCCCAACCGGCTGTTCCAGATGATTGCCGCCCGGTTGCCGGTCATCGCGACGCCGCTGCCCGAGATCGCCCGGATCGTTCGCCACTTTGGTGTCGGCGTCTTGTTCGACGCGCTCGATCCGGCGGCTTTGGCGGCCTCGGTGCGCAGGATGGTCGAACCCTCGGCGCGGGCCGAATATCGGATGGCCCTCGACCGGGCGGCGCGCCTGTTGACCTGGGAGCGCGAGAGCGAGCCCTATGTCCGGATGATCGAGGCGTTGGCGGGCCGACGCTCGACCGCAGCGGCAGCAGCTCATCGCACGGACGGCGCCGCCTATCATGGATAGCGCGGCGGGGTTCGAGCCTTTCTACCGAGCCGGCATCGATTGCGAAGTCCAGCCCGGCGCGCAGGTCGGGCTCAGGTATCGGGAGGGTTGCGGCCCGGCGGTGCTGGGCGCGCATGCGCGGATCCGGTCGGGTGCGGTCATTTACGGCGATGTGAGCGCGGGCGACTACTTCGAAACCGGTCACCACGTGCTGATCCGGGCCGAGACGAAGATCGGCGACCATGTCGTGGTGGGGAGCAGCACGGTCATCGAGGGACAGGTCACGATCGGCGATTTTGTCAAGATCGAAGCCAACTGCTTTATTCCGACCCACTGCACGCTCGGCAGCCGGGTTTTCCTCGGACCCGGGGTCGTCATCCTCAACGACCGCTATCCCCTTAAGCAGCGCGAGGCCTATCGGCCGGAAGGCTGCACGATCGACGACGACGCGACAATCGGCGGCGGCGCGGTGCTGCTGCCGGGGGTGCGCATCGGGGCGGGCTCGTTTGTGGCTGCCGGCGCCGTGGTCGTCAGAGATGCCCCGCCGGATCGGCTGGTGGTGGGTGTGCCGGGCAAAATACGCCCACTGCCGAAGGGGTTGCGCGAGCCCAATATCGCGCTGTCGTGGAAACCGCATCTGCGCCGATAAGGAAGCGACACGCGTGAGGATCGGCCTTATCGGTTGCGGCGGGCGGGCGATCGAGCATGTCGGCGGGTATCGCCGCTGCCCGGGGGTCGAGATCGTGCTCGCCGACGCGGACCCGGAATGCGCCCGCGCCTTCGGCGAAAGAGAGGGGCTCGGCTGGGTCCGGTCGGCCGCCGAGATTTTCGCCGATCCGACGATCGGCGCGGTCGATCTTTGTGTTCCGGTCGCGGCCCGCGCGCCGCTTATTCGTGGGACGCTGGCGGCGGACAAGGATTTTTTGTGCGATCAGCCATTGTGCGATACCGCGGCCGAGGCGCGCGAGCTGCGCGATCTGGCGACGCGTAACGGGCGCGTCGGGATGACCGGCTGCGGCTACCGCCACGCGCCGGCTTTTCAAAAGGCGCGCGCCATTCTCGGCGACGCGTATGAGACCGGGACCAGCCCGGTGATCGGCAAGCTGAGCGTGGCAACGATGCGCATCGGCGCCTGCGGCCGGGCGGCAGAGCTGCAGCATTGCCGGTCGGGGGATGGCGACGTGTTGAACGCCGCGTTGAACGAGATGCTGCTCCACCTGCTCGATGTCGCGGTGTGGTATTTCGGGCCGATCGAGCGCATCGAGTTGATGGTTGGCGAGGCGCTGCGGCCGAGCCGGAAGCTTGGTCACGCCCCGGAAAGCGCCGATGCACGGGATTTTGTCGTGGTTCGCTGCGCGACCCGGACCGGCTTGCCGATCGTGATGCAGGCCGACCTCTTGTCGCCGTGCTTTTCGCAGATGATCGAGGTGCAAGGCGAGAACGGCGCGATCATGCTGTCGAACCAGCCCGGGGTGCCGCAATTCGTGTTCGCGGCAACCGCGGCAAATGGCTACCGCGCCGGCCGCACCGATCTGAGCGGCGGACCCGTGGATCTTTTCGCCGCGCACATGGCCGCCTTCGTCGCCGCCGCGCGCGACCGCAAACCGGACCAGCGCGACGCGCTCGCCGATTGTGTGCATGTCGTCGCAGCGCTCGAGATGCTGCGAAGTGGGCCGCACGGCTGAGCGCCCGTGTCGGCGGACGGGCCCCGGCCATAGCTGCGCAGCGATGCGGCGCTCGGTTGGCGAACAGGCTATGATGCCGGTCCTCGACAGAGCAGCGACAGATGACGAACGAAACCCATAGCAGCCTGATCCGCGACCAGTTCACCCGCCAGGCAGTGCCGTTCAGCACGGCGAGCCCGATCACCGATCCGGGTGGCTTGCAATTGATCATCGACGCCGCGGCGCCGGGACCGGATGACACGGTGCTCGATGTCGCCTGTGGCGGCGGGATCGTGGTCTGCGCCTTTGCCCCCCATGTTCGGCACGCGACCGGCATCGACATGACCCCGGCCATGCTCGACCGCGCCCGCCAATTGGCGGCGGAAAACAAGATTGCGAACGTCACCTGGCGGGAGGGCGATGTTGCCGCGCTGCCCTGGCCCGACGGTGCCTTCACCATTGTGGCGACCCGGTTTGCGGTGCACCACTTTCCCGATCCCACTGCGGTGGTGCGCGAGATGGCGCGGGTTTGCGCGCCGGACGGACGGATCGTCATCGCCGACACCTGCGCTTCCTCCGATCCGGCAAAGGCGGCACAGTTCAATCGGCTGGAAAAGCTGCGTGACCCGTCGCATGTCCGCGCCCTGCCGCGCGCCGAGCTCGAGGGCCTGTTTCGGTCGGCCGGCCTGGCGGCGCCGCAAATCGGCTTTTCCGAGCTGCGCGACAGCGTGGCGAACCTGCTCGCCCGTTCATTTCCGAACCCCGGCGACGAGGCCGAGATCACCAGGATGTTCGCCGCTTCGGCCGAGGACGACAGCCTCGGCATCCCGGTGCGCCGCGACGGCGACCGCATCGAATACGCCTATCCGGTGGCGATCCTGTCGGCGGTCAAAGGGCGCGGTCGATCAGGTGGATGAACGAGCCGAAGACCGGGCCGCGGCGCAGGCCGCAGACGCCGAGATCGGCCCCGGTCGCGTCGGCGGCCGACCAGAGGCGCTCGCCCGCCTTTTCGTCCACGACCGTTGCGTAGTGAAATTCGTGGCCGCGAAATAACGTGCCGGCGGGACCGAGAGGCCCGTCCGCCAGCAGAGCGCAGCGTCGGTAGCCGAGCGACAGACGGCGCTCTCTAAAGCTCGTCACCAGCGGCAGCAGCCCGGCCATCCGCTGGCGCCGCCCGTCCGCGTCGATCAGCGACTCGCCGAGGACCATGTAGCCGCCGCATTCGCCGTAAATCGGTTTGCCCGCAGCGGCAGCCCGGCGCAGCCCCGCAAGAAACGCCTCGCCCGCCGCGAGCCGGCCGGCCGAGAGCTCCGGATAGCCGCCCGGCAGATAGACCGCGTCGGTGTCGGGATCGGGCGGCTCCCCGGCGAGCGGCGAGAAAAACCGCAATGCCGCACCGGCTTGCCGCCAGCTGCCGAGCAAGCTCGGATAGGCAAAGCAAAAGGCGTCGTCATGGGCGACGGCGATGCATCGGCCGAGCGGCGGGATGCCGACAGCGCCGGCATTTCCGGGCAGGACCGCATTTCCAGGCAGCGCCGACGGGCGCGCCAGCCCGACGAGCCCGGCGATGTCGAGGGCGGCGCCGACGGCCATGGCGGCTCGCTCGATAACGGTCTCGACCTCGGTGGCTTCGCCGGCCGGGACCAGGCCGAGATGGCGCGAAGGAAGCGCCAGCGCCGGATCGGCAAAAAGCGCGCCGAGGACGGCGAGGTCCGGCAGGTGCCGCGCTGTCGCGCCGGCAAGCAAGGTTGCGTGGCGCTCGCTCGCAACCCGGTTGAAGATGACGCCGACGATCGGGAGATCGGGTCGATGCCGGACAAAGCCGCGCAGCAATGCGGCGACCGAGGCGCCCTGGCCGCGCGCATCGACGACCAGAACGACCGGCCAGCCGGTGAGCCGGGCGAGCTCGGCGGTGGAGCCTTCCTCGCCATCGGCGCCGGTGCCGTCGAACAGGCCCATGACGCCCTCGCACAGCACCAGATCGCTTGCGGTTTCGAGACCAGCGACGATGGCGGCGAGGGTCGAGGGCCGCATCGCCCAAACATCGAGATTGGGAGAGGCCGCCCCGAGCGAGGCGGCGTGAAAGGTCGGATCGACAAAATCCGGCCCGGCCTTGGCCGCGGCGACACGCATGCCGCGCCGCCGCAGATGCCGCAGCAGACCCGCCGTCACCAAGGTTTTGCCGCTGCCCGAAGCGGGGGCGGCGAGGATCAAGCCGCGGGCCCGCGCCATCCTGCGGAGCGGTCGGGCGGCGTCAGCTCGGCAATTTGTCGCCGTCCGGGGGAGCGGGCACCTCAAAGGCGTTGACCATGCCGCACAGGAACACGAAGTAGTTGACCACCGCGGTCAGCTCGACCATCCATTGGTTGCCGTGGCGGGCATGGAGCCGGTCGAACAACGGCTGGGCCACGCGGTTGGTGCGGGTCAGCTGGCGCGCGTAGCGGACGACGCCACGCTCGTCCCGCGGCAGGTCGGCCGGATTGCCCTTGGCGCGCAAGAGGTCGATCGTCGCTTCGGGCACCCCGGCGCGGCGCGCAGCACCCACCTGCGCCGCCCAGACATAGGCCGCCTCCTTCTCGCGCACTGCGGCCAGGATCGCGTGCGAGCGCAGCCGGCCCTCGACGACGCTCTGCTCGCGAAAAAAGGTGACGAGCGGCAGCACCCGCTCGGCGAGCGCGGGGCTGTGCAGCAGGATGCTGAACGGCCCCCGCACATTGCCAAAGACGCCGACCACCTGGTCGACGACGCCCTGATGCTCGGCCGGCACATCGCCTTTGCCGGCGACCGGGGTAATTCTCGGCATGCTCCGCCCCCTTCTTCAGATGCCGGGATAGGGCTTGCCCCAGCCGTCGAGATAGACAATGTCGCTCAACGAGCCGCGGCCGACCGGCCCGAACCTGCCCATCGGATAGCCGATCGGCAGAATGGCGTAGGAATGGAAGCCGGGCGGAATGCCCATCGCTTCGTCGCATTCCTTGGCGTAGCCGATATGCCGCGTCGTCAGGGTCGAGCCGAGGCCGAGCGCGCGCGCCGCCAAGAGCATATTCTGCACCGCCGGATAGAGCGACGCGCCGGACGAATAGCCCGGGTTCTCGCCTTCGAGACAGGCGACGATCCACACCGGCGCCTCGTGGTAATGGTCGGTCAGGTACTGGTTCGCCGCCATCTGCCGCAGCTGCCGCGCCTGGTCCGATCCGGGCGGCGGCGCGCTGTTGCGGTAGCGCGGCCCGACGACCTCGTCGAAGAGCTTTTTGTAATAGGTCTGCACGACCTTTTTGCCCGGATGGTTTTTCAGCACCAGGAAACGCCAGCGCTGGGTGTTGCCGCCATTGGCCGCCGCCTGCCCGGCGAGCAGGATCTTGCGGACGAGGTCGTCGGGGACCGGATCGGGCTTCAGGCGCCGCATCGCCCGCGTCGTATGCATGATCTCGAAGACGTCCGTTCCCCCTGGTGCAGCTTCCGGCATCCGATCTCTCCACAAAGAATTCACCGCCAACTCTAATGAGGGCGGTTGCGGCTTTACAAGACGCATCGGCGAAGCGGGGCTCGATCCGTCATAAATCGACGGAAAATGTTACAGTCGAGCCCGGCGTCTCTGAAAAAAGTGTTTGATCGCAACGTGCCCGAGATTGGCACGCTTGTTGCGTTAACGTCGATGGGCGAAATGCGCCGAGCCGGCACGAGCTTGCAGGAGAAGACCAATGCGACAGGGGGTGAGCCCGGCCGATCCGCCGCTGCCGCTCGCTACCGCGGCGTTGTCCAATATCGCGCTGGCGTTGCTGATGTGGGATGGGCTGCTGCGGCTCGCCGTTTTCCTCGCCCATTGCTGCGCGGCAGGCGCGCTCTAGCAAAGCGGACGGGTCAGCAGCAAGCTGGCGGTCAGCGCTGGGCGGCGGGCAGGCGCTTTGCCGCGAGCTGCATCGCCTGGTCGAGCCGCCGATAGAACTTGCCCGAGGTCAGGCCGAATTTTCCCGAGGCCGCGCCCAAGGCTGCGAATTCTGCGCATTCGGCGGCAGCCAGCGCATCCTTTGCTGCATTTTTTTGCAAGCGGGGTTGGTGCCCGGGTTGCGCGGGGCCGGGTTGCGTGGGCCTAGGTTGCGCGGGGCCAGCGGTGCGGCCGCATCGGTGCACAGCCCGCTGTCGTGCAACACCCGCCCGATATAGGCCTCGACCCCGTCGACCAGCTTGCTCGGAGGCCGCCCCGCCTCGACCCAGGCGTTCAGGTTGCCGATGCCCCAATTATAGGCAGCGATCGCATCCGGCCAGTTGCGGTAACGCGAAAAAAGCTGGTGGAGATAAGCGCGGCCGATCGCCCGGTTTTGATCGGCGTCGAACCGGTCGCCGCCGCCGATATCGGCCGCCGCCGCGGCGCTGACTTGCATCGGCCCCTGCGGTCCCGTGGGATCGGCGCGCCACATCGCGTTGTCGTGGCCATGGCTCAATTCGGCGCCATCGACGGCAAAGGCGACACGGTCGAGCGCGCTGCGCTCTCCCGCCGCGATATTCTGGCCGAGCGTGCTGCGCTCTCCCGCCGCGATATTCTGGCCGAGCGTGCTGCGCTCTCCCGCCGCGACATTCTGGCCGAGCGTGCTGCGCTCTCCGGCCGCGACATTCTGGCCGAGCGTGCTGCGCTCTCCGGCCGCGACATTCTGGCCGAGCGCCAGCACCGCTATCGCGGACAGCATAAGAGAGCGCATCGGGCATCCCCTGAGGCGTTGCTGCGGCCAGCATAGCCGAGGTCAGAGAATCGTCAAAGCAACAATCGAGAAGTTTTCCCTTAATCGATGATAAATCATCCTTAATCAATATATGGTAGGGCTTTGCGACCAATTCTTGGAATATATGGTCCCGTTCTCACAACACCTCGAACAGGCCGGCCGCACCCATGCCGCCGCCGATGCACATTGTGACGACGACCCAGCGCACTGCGCGCCGCTTCCCTTCGATCAGCGCGTGGCCGACCAACCGCGCGCCCGACATGCCGTAGGGATGGCCGATCGAGATCGCGCCGCCATCGACATTGTAGCGCTCGGGGTCGATGCCGAGCCGGTCGCGGCAATAAAGAGCTTGCACCGCAAAAGCCTCGTTTAATTCCCACAAGCCGATATCCTCGACCTTCAGCCCGTGCTGCCGGAGCAGCTTTGGGACGGCGAAAACCGGGCCGATCCCCATCTCGTCGGGGGCGCAGCCGGCGATGGCGATGCCGCGATAGGCGCCGAGCGGCTGCACCCCGCGCCGCCCGGCCTCCGCCGCTTCCATCAGCACCGCAGCCGAGGCGCCGTCGGAGAGCTGCGAGGCGTTGCCGGCGGTGACGAAGCGGCCCTCGGCCATCGTCATCCCGTCGCGGAAGACCGGCTTTAGCGCGGCGAGCCCTTCGATTGTGGTCGAGGGGCGATTGCCCTCGTCCTTGTCGAGCGTCACCACGACTGGCGCGGTTTCGCCGGTGTCGCGGTTCTCGATCCGCATCAGCGATTTGAACGGCACGATTTCCCGGGCGAGCCGTCCTTCGGCCTGCGCCGCCGCGGTGCGCCGCTGCGAGGAGAGCGCATAAAGGTCCTGCGCCTCGCGCGTCACCTGATAGCGTTCGGCGACGATCTCGGCGGTTTCGATCATCGTCATGTAGAGGTCGGGCCGATGCTCGACGAGCCACGGATCCTGCGCCCGGTATTGGTTCCTATGCTCGTTCTGGACCAAGGAGATCGAACTCGACGCCGCCGCCGACCGCAATGTTCAAGCCGTCGTCGATGATTTCCTTTGCTGCGGTGGCGATCGCCATCAGCCCCGAGGCGCATTGCCGGTCGATCGACATGCCCGGCACGGTGACCGGCAGCCCGGCGCGGAGCGCGGCCTGGCGCGCGATGTTGTAGCCGGTCGAGCCTTGCTGCAGCGCGCAGCCCAGCACCACATCCTCGATTTCGGCGGGATCGATGCCGGCGCGCTCGACCGCATGCGCCACGACATGCCCGGCGAGCTCCTGGCCGGAGGTGTCGTTAAAGGCGCCGCGATAGGCCCGCCCGATCGGCGTGCGGGCAGTCGAGACGATTACCGCTTCACGCATTTCTGCCTCCCTCGACGCCTGCTTTGACCGGCTTCAAAATAGTCGAGCCGCTCGATTTTCCGCAATGAGCGGGATTGGTCGCGACGCGTGCGCCATTCGGCGCGGCGGCTCGCGGCGATGGAGCCTCGGAGGAACGAGCAATGGCGCACAAGAACGACGGCCCGCTCGCCGGATTGAAGGTCCTCGACCTGACCGAGCACATGGCGGGGCCGTTTTGCACGATGATCCTCGCCGATATGGGTGCGGAGGTCATCAAGCTTGAGCGGCCGGGGAGGGGAGATTCGGTGCGCGCCTGGGGCGACGGCAGCGAGCGCAACCCCTATTTCCGCTACATCAACCGCAACAAGAAGGGCATCACCCTCGATTACAAGGACGCCGAGGGGAAGGCGCTGTTTCTGCGCCTCGCCGCGCTGATGGACGTGCTGGTCGAGAATTACCGGCCGACTGTGATGCCGCGCGCCGGGCTCGGCTTCGCGGCGCTGCACCAGCTAAATCCGCGCCTCGTCTATGCCCAGCTCTCGGGGCTCGGCTATGACGGCCCTTATGCCGGGCGCGGCGGTTTCGACCTGATCGCGCAGGGGATGGGCGGCATCATGCACGTCACCGGCGAAGAGGCCGGGCCGCCGACTTCGGTCGGATTGCCGATCTGCGACCTCGGCACCGGCATGTGGGCGGTGCAGGGGATTCTCGCCGCGCTCTACGAGCGTCAGCGCACCGGCGCGGGCGGGCTGGTCGAATGCTCGCTCTTGGAAACCGCGATCGGCTTTAGCTCATGGACCAGCGCGCAATGGCTCGCCGACCGCGAGGAGCCGGTTCGCCAGGGCTCGCGCCATCGTCAGAACGCGCCTTATCAGCGCATGAAGACCGGGGACGGCTATCTGATGATCGGCGCCGCCGGCGAGGCGATCTGGCAGCGTTGCGCCGCAGCGCTCGGGCATCGGGAATGGTGCGCCGACCCGCGCTTTGCGACAAACCGGGCGCGCATGCAGAACCGCGACGCGCTCGAAGCGGCGATGGAGGGCGTGCTCGCGGCCGGCACGAGCGAGCATTGGGTCGCGGTGCTCGAACAGGCCGGGGTGCCGTGCGGCCCCGTCTACAATTACGCGCAGATGTTCGCCGATCCCCAAGTCGAGCACCGCGGCCTGGTGCAGTCCGCGCACGACCCGGAATTGGGCGAGGTGCCGCATATCCGCACGCCGGTCCGGATCGGCGAGGGCGTGCGGGTGCGCGCCGTCGCCCCCAAGCTCGGCCAGCACAACGCCGAAATCTTTGCCCGCCTCGGCCTCGGCGCCGCCGAGATGGCCGCGCTGCGCACCCGCAATGTCCTCTGAGATGCGACATGTCCGGGCGGGTCGCGATCGAGCGATGCCGAGCGCGAACGTGGTCCCTGCGCCCGGCGGGCTATGCGTGCTCGCGTGAGATGTCGCGGTTGGTGTAGTCCGGCAGCAGCACCGTGGCGATCACGCTGACGACGGCGCAGAAGGCGATATAGACGGCGATCGTGTAGCCCGACCCGGTTGCGGCGAGGAGGGCCGTCGCGATCAACGGCGCCGGACCGCCGGCGGTGATCGAAGCGAGCTGATAGCCGATCGAGGCGCCGCTGTAGCGCAGCCGGGGGGTGAAGCATTCGGCGATCAGCGCCCCCTGCGGGCCGTACATGATGTCGTGCGGGACAAAGGACAGCACGATGCCGAGAAAGATCCAGCCGGGCACCATTGTGTTCAGCATCGCGAAATAGACGAAGCCGAAGACCCCGGTCGCGACCGTGCCGATCAAGTAAATGCGCTTGCGCCCGAACCGGTCGGAGAGATGGCCCGAGAGCGGGATCGTGACAAATGAAAAGAGGCCGGCGGTGATCAGCGCCGTCAGCAGAAAATCGCGTGGCGTGTGCAGGACCTGGGTGCCGTAAGCGAAGACAAAGGCGAGATAGATATAGGCCGGCCCCTGTTCGGCGGTGCGGGCGAGCGCTGCCAGGATCACTTGTTTGGGCTGGCGCTTGATCACTTCGAGCGCCGGCGCCCGCTCGACCCGCTCCTCGGCGACGATCCGGCGGAACACCGGGGTTTCGAGAATACCGAGCCGGATATAAAGCCCGACGCCGACCATGACGATGCTGAGAAAGAACGGGATGCGCCAGCCCCACACCGGGAACTGGTCGCCGGAAATCGTGCTGAACACCAGCACCGCCATATTGGCGAGAAACAGCCCGCACGGCCCGCCGAATTGCGGCCATGAGGTGATAAAGCCGCGGTGCTTGTTGGTGCGCGCCCATTCCATCGCCAGCAAGACCGAGCCGCCCCACTCGCCGCCGACCCCCACCCCCTGGATAAAGCGGATGACGGTCAGGATCACCGCGCCCCAGATGCCGATGGTCGCGTAGCCGGGCACAAAGCCGACGGCAAAGGTTGACAGCCCGGTGATCAGCAAGGTGGCGATCAGCGCTGCCTTGCGGCCGATGCGGTCGCCAAAATGGCCGAAGATGATGGCGCCGATCGGGCGGGCGATAAACCCGACGGTATAGATGGCGAACGCTTCCAGCACCCCGACCAGCGGGTCGGAATGCGGGAAGAACAGCTTGCCGAAGACGAGCCCGGTGACGATGCTGTAGAGTAGAAAATCGTACCACTCGATCGTCGTGCCGATGGTGCTGGCGATCACTGCGCGGCGCAATTGCCGGCGATGCTCGCTTTCGGACAGCGGAACGATCGCAATATCGGCTGCCGTCATCGCTTCCCCCCTGGTTCGGTATGTTGCGCGGGCGGGCGTCCGCAAGCGGCGCCCGCCTCTTTTATTGGTTGGACGTCAGAACTCCTTCGTATTCGGCGGAAATGTCCTTGTTGGTGTAGTCAGTCAGAAAGGCCGTCGCGACAATGCCGATAATGGCGCAGGCGACCAGGTAGAGCGCGATCGGCAGGCTCGAATGGAAGGCGGCGAACAGTGCCGTCGCGATAAACGGCGCCGGGCCGCCGGCGATGATCGAAGCCAGCTGATAGCCGAGCGAGCTGCCGCTGTAGCGCAGCCGCGGCGAGAAGCTTTCGGCGATCAGCGCCGCCTCCGGGCCATAGCAGGTCATCACCGGGAGGAGCGACAAGGCCACCGCGATAAAGACCAATGCCGGTACCCTGGTGTCGAGCAGGCCGAAGTAGATGAAGCCGAAGACCGCAACTGACACGCAGCCGATCATGTACATGTTTTTTCGGCCGATGCGGTCCGACAAATGCCCGGCGACGGTGACCCACATAAAGGCGAGAACGCATTGCACGAGCACTGCCGTCAGCAGAAAATTGCGCGACATGCCGAGGACCGTGGTGCCGTAGCTGAAGATAAAGGCGCCGACGATATAACCGGGCGCCTGCTCCGGCATGCGCAAGAGCGCCGTCAGCAAAACCTGTTTCGGCTGGCGCTTCAGCACTTGGAGCACCGGCACGCGCTCGACCCGGTCCTCCGCGACCACCCGCTGAAACACCGGGGTTTCGAGAATGCCGAGGCGGATCCACAGCCCGATCGCGACCATGATGATGCTGATAAAAAACGGGATGCGCCAACCCCAGGTGACGAACTGGTCGCCCGACAGCCAGCTGAAGAACAGCACCGCCAGATTGGCGAGAAACAGCCCGGCGGGTGCGCCGAATTGCGGCCAGGACGAGATGAAGCCGCGGTTTTTGGTGGTCTTCGCCCATTCCATCGCAAGCAGCACCGAGCCGCCCCATTCGCCGCCGACCCCGATCCCCTGGATCAGGCGGATGACGGTCAGCAGCACCGCGCCCCAGATGCCGATCGAGGAATAGGCCGGGACAAAGCCGACCGCGACGGTCGCGATGCCGGTCACCAGCAGGGTCACGATCAAGGTCGCCTTGCGCCCGATCCGGTCGCCCCAATGGCCAAAGATCGCCGCACCGATCGGCCGCCCGACAAAGCCGATAAAAAACACGCTGAAGGCTTCGAGCAGGCCGACGATCGGGGTCGAATGCGGAAAAAACAACTTGCCGAAGACCAATGCGCTGACCGTGCCGTAGAGCAGGAAATCATACCACTCGATCAGGGTGCCGACGGTGCTGGCGACCAACGCGCGACGCAATTGCCGGCTGTGCTCGTCCTCGGAAAGCCCGCCGATGGCGGCTTCGAATGCGGTCATCGTTTCCTCCTCTACGGCCGGCCGGTTGCGCCGGCGTCTCTGGTTTTTGCTTCCCGGTACGTTGCCGGGGTAGGGAGCAATTCTACCTCAGCGATCTTAGCATTCTCGCGGCGTCGGGTGCAATCGAAACCTGGCCGCCAGAGATGTCGCGATCCGCGTAGTCCGGCAGCAATGCCGCGGCGCCGATCGTAACGAGCATGCTGGTGAGGATAGAGCGAGATGACATAGCGAAAAACGGCGGTCGAACAATTGGGCGATTCGACCAATCAAAAAAGCTAAATATTTATGCCAAAGTTGGAGAAACCGCTCCCTACCAGGCTGGTCAATTCCCAGAGGAGTTTAACGACACACGGTTTCGCATAACTTTTACGTTAAAGTCGACATTTCATCCGTGGGTTCAAGGGCAATTGTCGAGACAGATTTCATCGGCGCGGTGCACATTGTGCAGGATATCCTGGGTGACCTGCAGATTGGATGCGTTGCCGAACTCGGTGTGGGTCTCCACATGAGCGGCGGTCCAGCCCAAGACCTTTACGTCCCCTTCGGCGCCGGCGGTGAAGAGGTTGCCGTTCGGGTCGTTGCCCGGCGTGATGCCGACGCTGACCGTGCCGCTCGCTTCCGCCACCGTTTGACCCCCGACCTTCACCCCGACCGATGTGCCCGTGCTGACCGAGCGGTTCGTCGGATCGATGGTGATCGGACCGACCTTGATTTTGCTGAAATAATCTTTCAGCGCGTCCCAGATCTGCTGGCAGAAGCTGTCATCGAGGCCGGTCGGATCGGTCAGGTTCACCGGGTCGGCCATGACATAGCCGTAAAGATTGGTGTCGCTGCTGTCGAACCGGAGCGGATCCTTGGCGGTCCAGCGACCGGTCGAGGGGTCGTAGTCGCGCGCGCCGAAATGCAGGAGCTTGGTGTCCGCGTCGTAGAGCCCGCCGGCAAAGCGGAACGGCTGCAGGTTCGGATTGGTATCCGCGATCACATTGCCGAACTCGTCATAGGTGATCTGCTCGGCGACCGCGCCGGTCGCGGTGTTGACGACCAGCACCGGGCTGCCGCGCTCATCCGAGAAGATGCGATAGGTCGCGCCGCCGCTGACCACATAGTCCGGCGTGGTCGCCTGTGTCCCGTAAACGAAACGGCGCACCACGTGGTTGCCGCCGTCGAGCTGCGCCGCGATGGCGGCGTCGTCATAAAGGAAGCCGGCCCGGAGAACGCCGTTCACTTGCTTGCCGACCCGGCGCCTCTGGGCATCGACGAGATAGGTGATCTTGGTGCCGTTCGGCAGCGTGGCCGCCAGGAGGTTGCCGAGCGCGTCATAGCCATAGCTCGTGGTTTGCCCGCCCACCTTGCGGCTGGCCAGCTCGCCATTCGCGGTGTAGGCGAACGAGACGGCGCCGTATTTGAGCAGCCGGTCCTGCGCGTCGTAGGTCCCGGCCACGGTCGTGGCGCCCACGATCGCCGTTAGCCGGGTAGAGTTGGCGCCGTAGGTATAGCTGTCGGTCGCGGCGTTTCTGATCGCTTTGGTAAGGCGGCCGGCCAGATCATAGGTGTAGGCGTAGCTGTTGCCGGCGCCGTTGATCGTCTCTGACTTTTTGGTGATGCGGCCATCGGCGTCGCGGGTGTAGGTCACCTTCCACAGCGGCCTCCCCTTAACGCTGACCGTAAAGGCGGACAGGTCGCCATAGCCGTCATAGCTCCGGCTGTCTGCCGCGGCGCCGAGCGTGGTGCCGGCGACCAGCCCATCGCTGGCCCGGCGGCTGATCGCCAGCGCGCCCGCCTGAGTGGTCAGACCATCCTCGTCATAGGCATAGGCGACGCCGGACGTGCCGACCTTCTGCTCGGTCACCCAGAAATCCGTCGAGTAGGTGCGGGAGACGCTGCCCTCGACCGTTCCCGACCAGACCGACCGCGTCGGCAGCTCGCCGGCATAGGAATAGGTCACTGTCTCGTCGTCGGTTTCGGCCCGCGCCAGATGCCCGGTCGCCGCAGCATAGCCGAGCCTCGTCGTGCCGGTCGGCATAGCGATCGAGGTCATCCGCCCCGCGCCATCGTAGCCATAGCTAATCGTGTCGCCGTCCGGGCGGGTCGCTTTCTTAATGCGTCGGTCGAGGTCGTAGGCGTAGGTCATCGCACCGGTCCCCACGACGGCGGGTGGCTTGTAGGAGGCTACGAGGTCGACCGGCGTGTAGGTGAAGCGATGCGGGGCGGCGGCGCCCGGCGGCGTCACCGCGATCCGATTGCCGTTCGGGTCGTAGCCATATTCGACCACTCGGCCACCGGGCAGCGTGGTCGCGATCAGGCGTCCGGCCGCGTCGTAGGCGAAGCGCGCGGGTCGGCCCGCTGGGTCGGTGGCGGTCGCGAGGAGCCCGTCGGCGCCGTAGCTGAATGTCGCGATTCGCGCGCCCTGCGTGGTCGAGGCCAGCCGCCCATGGCTGTCATAGGCCAGGTCCATCCTCAGCCGCGTCCCGACCTGCACGCTCGCCGGCCGTTCCAGCGCGTCGAAGACGAGCTTTGTGATGCGTCCGGCGGGCGATTTCATCACCTGGGTCCGGGTGCTCCCCGTAAAGGTGATCGTGATGGTGCGGCCGTTGATCGAATCCGTGGTCTTCTGTGTGACGACGCCGAATGGGTTCGCGGCGGCGGAAAGCGTCGTGCTGCGGCTCGACGTCACCGCTTCGATAAGGCTCCCCTCGCTGCGCTTGCGGCTGACGACGACCGGGACCTGCAGCCCCCAGACCGGATCGGGCCCCAGGATCTCGCTGACCGAGGTGCCGCGCGGCAAGGTGATGGTATTGGAGAGCTTCCCGCTCTGCAGGCTCGTCGTCGTCTTCGCCTGCAGACCGTTTGGCCAGGTGTTGATGTGCTGCTCCGAATAGGGCTGCGTGCCGTCTTGCAGCCATTGGGCCACGATCGTCGTGCTAAAGTCGCTGGTGGTGCCCATCGCGGTCGCAAACGCGCTCGCCCAGCCGAGGCCCGAGCCCGCGGTGCTGCGGCTCAGGGTGGTGAAGCCGCCGGCCGGATCGGCCGTCCTGGTCAGGCGCCCCCCGGCATAGGTGTAGCTGTACTTGTGCCCGTTCCGGTCGGTGCGGGACGTCAAGAGGCCGCTCGCGGCATTGACATAAATTGCCGCGTGGCCGAGCGGATCGGTGATCCGGCTAAGGAAACCGTTGGCGTCGACCGCCAGCGACGTGGTCTGGCCGAAGGGCGCGACGAACGCGATCGGAACCCCGGCCCCGCTGCGCTTGATCCTGGTCACATTGCCGCCGGCGTCGGTAACCGTGGCGAGGCGGCGGGCGCTGTCATAGCCGAACTGGTAGATGAGCGCGCCGGTCAACGGCCGCACCGTCTTCAGATGCGCTCCGCTCAACTCGCTGAACACATAGATTTCGACGCCGTCTTCCGAGGCGACGAGTCGGTTGCCGCCGGCGCTGACCGGCGTGCCGAGCTGATAGGCGCTGCGCTGACCGCCATGGCCGAAAAACAGCGCGCCGGTAACCGGGTCCAAGGCGTGGTGGACGCTGAGCGTCCAGCCCCCGATCATCGCGGCATCGGCGACCGCAACAGCGTTGCCGATGCCGGCCTGTGCCCGATCGCTGGCGTAATGCAGGTGAAAGCCGGTGCCGGCAAGCGGCTCATCTTCGCTGAGCCGCTGGTTGCTGCAGCCGACCGCCGAGCCGACCTTCTGGAGGCAATCGTCGTCCACCAGCACGACCGGGTCGAGCTCGAAGTTGAACCCCCAGTCCGGTAGGCCGGGGACGAAGGCCACCGCGTGGAAGAACGGCGCGCCCTTCAGCGATTGGATCGTCGACGGCAAGGGGAGCTTCCGCGGCCACACCGACCCCAACTCCGCCGGGTAATACAAGAACGGCTGAGCATTCGAGGTTGTTTTGCCGTTGCAGCCGGTCAAGTCATTGGTCACATCCGAGGTGGCATCGGGCTCAAAGGTAAAGGTCCCTGCACCCAGATCGAGGGTCAGAATCTCGGCGGTTTTTGCGTTCCTCGGCTGACTGAAGGCCTGCGTGATGCTGCCCGTCACAAAGCAGGGAGAGGTGACGGAGTCACCAACCGTGACGAAGGTCGGCCGGATAGCGTCGGCGACCCAGTTGAGGGCCGCGCAGGATTGGAAGGCAAGGTTAAGCAAGCCGCGGGCGCTGGAGCTGTGATTGACGGTGCAGGTCTGGCCGCTGCCCGTGTGGTCGCACGGTGCGTTCGCGGCTGTCATCGCCCGCAGCGTGTAGTCTGTCGCCCAGGCGACAACCGGCGTCGTGCAATCCTGCGCCGCCACCGCAAAGGCGTGGAACAGCAGCACCCAGAGCACAGCGGCGACCGCTACCCGCGCCTTCATCGCGTCCTCCAGCGAGCGTTCAAATGCGCTCCGACCCAGCGGGCGAGCCTTGCCAAGCCCGGTTGAACCGTGCCTGCGCAACCGCGTCTCCTGCAAGCGTCATCTACAGTTAAGGAGCAATTATCGCGCGATATTCGTTGAATGGGCCGTTCTGCGACAGCGGGCACAGGTTAATTTAAGGCAGCCTTAGGGGTGATACCCTCACGAAAGCCAACACGCGGGGGCGACGAACGTGTGGCAGCGTTTTACGCGCCGGGGCAATTTCCGCGTCGCGAACCCTGAAATCGCAGCCGAAGCTCTGCACCTCCTGGCGGCCGGGCCGATCGCCGTTCCCGGTCTGGCGGCTATTTGGTCTCGGTCCGGCTTCGGCGCCTCAGACGTTTTTGTATTCGGCGGAAATCTCCTTGTTGGTGTAGTCCGTCAGGAGCGCCGTCGCGACGATGCCGATCACGACACAGACCGCAATGTAAAGGGCGATCGGCAGGCTCTTGTGAGAGCTCGCGAACAGTGCCGTGGCCCGCGCATTCAGCGGCCGCGCGGCGTTACGCCTCGTCGTATTCGGCCGAGATGTCGCGGTTGGTGTAGTCGGGCAGCAGCGCCGCCGAGATCACGCTGATGATCGCGCAGACGAGGATGTAAAAGGCGATGGCATAGCCCGAAGCATAGGCCGCGAACAATGCCGTCGCGATCAGCGGCGCCGGCCCGCCGGCAATGACCGAAGCGAGCTGATAGCCGAGCGAGGCGCCGCTGTAGCGCAGCCTTCCGGTAAAGCATTCGGCGATCAGCGCCGCCTGTGGACCGTACATCAGATCGTGCGGGATCAGGGACAGCACGATGGCGAGAAAGATCCAGCCCGGCATCATCGTGTCGAGCAGGGCGAAATAAATAAAGCCGAACACCCCGACCGTCACCGAGCCGATCAGGTACATCCGCTTGCGGCCGATCCGATCGGACAGCCAGCCGGCAAACGGGATCGTGAAGAACGACACCACCGAGGCGACCAGCACCGCCGTCAGCAGCAGATCGCGCGAGCTGCCGAGGACCTTGGTGCCGTAGGCGAAGATGAAGGTGGTGAAGATGTAAAACGGGGCCTGCTCGGCCATCCGCGCCAGCGCGGTCAGGATGATCTCGCGCGGCTGGCGCCTGATCACCTCGATGACCGGCGCGCGCTCGACCCGGTTTTGGTTGAGCAGCCGCGAAAAAGCCGGAGTTTCGAGAATGCCGAGCCGGATATAGAGGCCGACCCCGACCAGGATGATGCTGAGCAGGAACGGGATGCGCCAGCCCCAGACGATAAATTGCGGGCCCGACAGCCAGCTGAAGAACAGCACCGCGAGGTTCGCCAGAAACAGCCCCGCCGGCACGCCGAATTGCGGCCACGAGGCGACAAAGCCGCGATGGGCGTTGGTCCGCGCCCATTCCATCGACATCAGCACCGAGCCGCCCCATTCGCCGCCGACCCCGATCCCCTGCACGGTGCGCAGGATCGTCAGGATCACCGCGCCCCAGACGCCGATCCTGGCATAGCCCGGGACAAAGGCCACCAGGAAGGTCGCGATTCCCATCAGCAGCAGCGTGGCGATCAGCGCCGCCTTGCGCCCGATCCGGTCGCCATAATGGCCAAAGATGACGGCGCCCACCGGGCGGGCGACAAAGCCGACGGCGTAGATCGCAAAGACCTGCAAGGTGCCGACCAGCGGATCGGATCCCGGGAAATAGAGCTTGGCGAAGACCAGCCCGGTCACCGTGCCGTAGATAAAGAAATCGTACCACTCGATCGTCGTCCCGATCGTGCTGGCGATCACCGCGCGGCGCAATTGCCGGCGATGCTCGGCTTCGGACAGCAGTCCCGCTGCACCCTCGACCGTCGTCATGGCCTCGTCCTCCCGCCAGAGCCTTGGCCGGTAGGTTGTACTCCCTCAGGCGCTAATCGCGAAGAGGGCGATCCCCGCCGCCACCGCAGCGCCGCCGCCGACGATCCCGAGCGAGCGGCCTTCGACATGACCGATGGCAACGTCGCGCGCTGCAAGCGGCGTGACGTGCAACGTCGCGGCAGCTACCCACAGCGCCAGGCCGACAAGGCCGAGAAATGCAGCGAGCGCCTTTAGACGGGCCCGAGTTTGTTGTCGCAGAAACATCCGTGCAAGTCCTCAGACAGTGGTCGGGTCGCGGGCTTCCTGGTGCCAGCGCAAGAGATGGCGGCGCAAGACGGCGATGCCGCGCACGAGGGCATAGCCGGCGACCGCGATCTCGACGATCCCGGCAAAGACACCCGGCGAATCGGCAAAGCGCGAGGCGTTGATCATCGCCCCGCCGAGCCCGGCGCCGCCCATCAGCATCTCGGTCACGATGGCGACGATCAGCGCCACCGGCAACGCTACCTGCAAGCCCGTGAGGATCTGCGGCAACGCGGCGGGCAGAACGACCTCCCATAAGAGCCGCCGTTCGCCGGCGCCGAGGCTGCGCGCCGACCAGATCAGCTCCTTTTCGACGCCCTCGGTGCTCGCCACCGTCGCCACCACCACCGGGAAAATCGCGCTGAACACGATCATCGTCAGCTTGGAGGCGTCGTAGAGCCCGAACCACAGCATAAAGACCGGCAGAAACGCGATCTTCGGCATCGGAAACCCGACCGACACGATCGGATCGAAAAACCAGCGGAACGCCCGGCTGCGCGCCATCACGATGCCGAGCGCCACCCCGGCGGAGCCGGCGATCGCAAAGCCGAGCAATCCGCGATAGAGGGTGAGCCCGAGATTGGTCAGGAGGTCGCCGGAGAGGGTGTCGTCCCAGACCCGCTCGATGACCACCGACAAGGGCGGCAGCAAAAAGCTGCTGACGATGCCGGCGCGGGCGACGCCTTCCCAGGCGGCGAGCACGACGAGCAAGGTGAGGACATTGGCGAGGCCGCGGCCGAGGCTGCGCGCTCCGCGGGCCAGCGAGCTTTGCCCGCCGCGGCCCAGCGGCAAAGCGACGGCGGCGGCGCCGTCTTGCAATTGGGTCATTCGCGCCACCTCAGCACGTGCTGCATCAGCAGGAGATAGAACCGGTCGGCGGCAAAGCCGAGCAGCGCCACGGTCAGCACCACCCCGAACATCGCGTCATAGACCCCGCCGTCGCCGAGCCAGCCGATCATGTAGCCGAGCCCCTGGCGCGCCGCGATCAGCTCGGTTGTGACCAACAGCACAAAGGCAAAGGCGAGCGCGGTGCGGATGCCGGCGAGGATTTCCGGGAGCGCGCTCGGCACCACGACCTCGCGCAGGATCGCGCCGCGGCTCGCCCCCATGCTGCGGGCCGACCAGATCAGCACCTCGTCGGCGCCGCGCGCCCCGTTGAACGCGCTCAACGTGATCGGCAGCATGCAGCCGATAAAGATAAAGACGATTTTCGACGCGCTGCCAAAGCCGAGCCACAGCACCATGACCGGGATCAGGGCCGATTTCGGCATCGGGTAAAGCGCTTGGACGACCGGGTTGAACAGGGTCCGCACCGGCTTGTACCAGGCCATCGCAACGCCCAGCGTCGTGCCGCACAGGATGGCGAGACCAAGCCCGGCGGCACCACGGCCGAGCGAGACGACGGCGTTATCGACGAGGTCGCCGCTGACCAGCAGGCTCCACCAGGCGGTGAAGACTTTGTCGAGCGCCGGCAGCTCCAAGGGCGAGACGAGCCCGAGCCGGGTCGAGGCCTCCCAGGCCAAGGCCAATAGCGCGATCGGCAGATAACGCCACAGCACCGCGCCGAGCCGGGCCGGGATGCCGGGCTCGCGCCGCCCGGCCCGGGCGGCGGCAAGCGCGGCGCCGGCGCGCCGTGCGACGCCGGGTGGCGCGGCGCCCAGTGGCGCGGCGATCGTCAACTCGGATTGGTCAAGCGCCATGGCCGTCGAGCCGCTCCTTCGCCGCCTTGATCAGCGACAGATCGACGTAGTTGGGGCTGACCTGCACCCGTTTGGGGAGGACGCCGAGCTTTACGTCCTCGTCGATCTCGCGCTGCACCGCGCCCACATCCGGCACCATGTTGGGCTCGTGGTAAAAATCGTGCTTGGTGAAAGCAAAATCCAAATCTTTGGCGGATTTGTGGGTGACCGCGACGGTCAGCGCGATAGCTTCGTCGCGATTTTTTGGGGTCAGGAGCCAGCGCACGGCGCGCATATAGTCGGTGAAGAAGTCGATCAGCACCGGCTTGTGGGCGGCGACGAAATCGGCCCGCATGTTCCAGAATACCGCCTCCGACAGCCCGTGCACATCGACACCGGTAAACAATACCTTGTACTTGCCGGTCGCCATCAGCTCGGCGGCGAATTGCGGCAAGAGCTCGATCATATCGACCTTGCCTTCCTGCAGCATCGCCGGCTGGTTGGCAAAATTCGCTTCGACCGTGGTGAAATCCTTGTCCTGGATCTTGTGCCGGCGAAGCATCGCGCGCATCGTCGAATCGGCCTCCGAGCCGATCGCGTTGGTCGCGACCCGCTTGCCGCGCACATCATCGACGGTTTTGATCGGGCCATCCTTGGCGACGACGTACTCGCCCGGGAAATAACCGGGATGGCCGGTTTGGATCACATCGGCGACGATCGGCACGTCGAGATGCGCGTTGGTGACGGCGAGCGCAAAGGCCGAGTCGGAAAACGCCGCGATCTCGAGGTCGTGGATCGCCAATGCCTGGATTTGCGGGGTGCTGCCGGGATAGCGCACCGGCTGGAAATCGTAGGTCTTGCCGTCGTTCGGCATGATCTCCGGGTGCTTTTTTGCCAGCGCGGCGACGATCGGCGCCAGATGGCCCGGGGTCTCGGCCCAGCCGACCCGGATCGGCAGCGGCGTTCCTTGCGCCGCCGCCGGCGCGGCGCCGGTGGCGAGTCCGATGCCGGCGGCCCACATCCCGGCGATGGCGACGATCAGTCTCGGACGCATTGCCTTTCCTCCCTTGCCGGCGATTTTGCTCGCCATTGCGATCTTATCCACCAACGCTGCCGCGCTGCGCCAGAATCGCTTCGGCGCGCACCAGGTTCCACACATGGTCCACCATCTCGACAAAGGGCGCGCTGCGGGCGAGGCCCGGGTCTTCCTTGTCGAAGCGCGCCTCGACGATCTCCTTGATGCGGCCGGGCCGGGCCGACATGACCGCGATCCGCTCGGCGAGAAAGACCGCCTCCTGCACGTCGTGGGTGACGAAAATGACGGTCTTGCGCGAGCGCTGCCAGATGCGCAGCAATTCGGCCTGCATCAGGCTGCGGGTCTGGGCGTCGAGCGCGCCAAAGGGCTCGTCCATCAACAGGATGCGCGGGTCGATCGCGAGCGTGCGGGCGATCGCGGCACGCTGCTTCATGCCGCCCGAAAGCTGCGAGGGGTAGCTGTCCTCAAAACCGCCGAGACCGACGAGCTCGATAAACTCGCGAGCGCGGCGGACCCGCTCGTCCTTCGGCAGGCGCTGTTTTTCGAGCCCGTAGAGGACGTTCTGGATCACCGTCTTCCACGGAAACAGCGCGAAATGCTGGAACACGATGCCGCGGTCGGGCCCCGGCCCGGCGATCGCCTTGTCCTCGACGCGGATCGCGCCGTGCTCGACCGGCAAAAAACCGCCGATCAGATAGAGGAGCGTGCTCTTGCCGCAGCCGCTCGGGCCCAACAGCGCCACGAACTCGCGGTCGCGCACGTCGAGCGACACATTGTCGAGCGCGGTGACCGGATTGCCGCGCCGCGGCCGATAGGTATGGCTGACCCGGTCGATGACGATCTGCGCGTCGGAATTCACCCCGCCGTCCCTGCTGATTTTTGCCGCTTCTCGATGGCGCTTCTTAGCAGATGCGCGCCGGCGCGGCGAGGGCGTCGGGCGACGAGGCGTGTCCCGCCGGCCCGGGCCGGTTGGTTTGCGAGCCGATCGGCTGGCGCTCGCGCCGAGGAACAATTTACCGTCACCGATAAGCAGCGGAAGCGCGCGTGCCGGTCGGACCGCGCCCGGTGACGGCGGCCGGGGAACCCGCTAGGTTCGGCGGCGATGGATGGTGGAGGAGCGGCGATGGCTTGGCAGCGCGTGGTGACGCAGATCGGCATGGGCACCGACATCCGCGGCGCCGATTACACAAAGGCGGCGGTGCGCGCGTTGCGCGACGCCTTGTGGCACAACTCGCTGAGCGTCGCCGCCGCGGCCGGGCTCGATGTCGATTCGATGCGGGTCGCGGTGACGATCGGGGTGCCGCATCCGGAGGCGGTCGACAAGGCGGCGGTGCTGGCGGTCTTGCCGCACGGCACCGGCACCGTCGAGGTGGTCGAGGGCGGGCTCGAAATCGCGAACGACGCCGGCACCGACAAGACCGTGATCGCCAACGCCGCGGCGGTGGTGCGGCTCGAGATCGCCGAAAGGCAGGCGTCATGACCGCGAAACGGGTGATCCTGGAGCTGGGCAGCGGCAACGACCTGCACGGCGGCGACTACACCAAGGCCGCGATCCGCGCGGTCGAGGACGCGCTCCACCACAGCTCGCTGACCTTGATCCGCACCCTCAGGCTCGACGCGCGCAAGATGCAGGTCGAGGTCACGATCGGGGTGCAGCGGCCCGAGCGGGTCGATGCCGCCGCGGTCAAGGCCGCGCTGCCGCACGGGCACGTCGCGGTCAGATGCGTCAAGGGCGGTCTCGACCTGCCCGATGCCGAGACCGGCGATGTGGCGGTGATCGCCAGTGCCGCGGTCGCGGTCCGCCTCGACCTGCCGCAACCCTGACGCCGGAGGTGGCGGAGGCCCGCTATTCGCGGGCGGCCACGGCGGCGATCTCGACCTTCCAGTGGGGTGCCGCGAGGCGGGCTTCGACACAGGCGCGAGCGGGCGTGTTGCCGGGCGACACCCAGGCGTCCCACACCGCGTTCATGGTGTCGTAATCGCGCATGTCGCAGAGCCAGATCGTCGCCGACAAAAGCCTTGAATTGTCGGTGCCGGCGGCGGCCAGCAATTCGTCGATCTTGCGCAACACCTCCTGCGTCTGCTGGCGCACATCGGCGGCGGGCGTATCTCCGACCTGCCCGGCGAGGTAGACGGCCGGTCCAAAGGCCACCGCCTGGCTCATCCGCGCCCCGACCCTGTGCCGCTCGATCGTCATCGCCCCTCTCCCGCGCCGCGTTTCGACCCGCCGATGTGATCTTCCGCTACCGGCACGATGGCATCGCCGCCGCCGCCGCGCAATCCGGCGCCGGCTTCCGCGGCGCGCCGCCCGGCGGCTGACCGCTTTGCCGGCCGGGGGAGAGGAAGGTGAGGGGGCCGGCGTTGCAACGCATGCCCCCCGCTCACGCGAGGAAGGTGATGTCGCCGGCGGTAAGGGTGGGGCGGTTGGTCAAGGTGGCGATCTCCAAAGGCGAGGCGCCGGCATTGCCGCGCGAGTCAAAGAACAGATCGCCGTTGGTCGTGTCGTAAGCAAAGCGTTGCGCCGCGGTGGTAAAGCTACCCTTGGCGTTGCTGGTAAACAGGGTCGCCGCGACCGGCGCCGCGCCAAGGCCGAACCCCTTCTCGCTCAGCGCGAGCTTGTCCACGCCATGGGTGAAGTCGGCGATCGTGTTGGTATCGGGCGTCGCAGCCGAGCCGGCGACGGTCAATTCAAACACATCCTCGCCGGCGCCACCCTTGAGCATGGCGTTGCGCCCGGCGATCAGTGTATCGGCCCCGGCCCCGCCGTTGAGCACCGCCTTGTCCGCCGCCGACACCCCGGCTTCGCCGAGCGTGTTGCCGGCATTGCCGCCATCAACCGTGATCATGCCCCCGGTCACCCCAATAAAATTGCCGTCGGCCAGGGTCAGGCTGTTCGGGCCGCCATTGGCCAGCACATAGGTTTCGACGCCGCTGACCCCGCCGACCAAAAGTTTCCCCGCTGCGCTCGGGGCGAGCGTGTCGCTGCCGCTCCCGCCCTCGACCTTGGCGGTGGCCAGCGTCGTCGGCGACAGCTTGAAGATGTCGGCGCCCGCACCGCCACGAAGCACGACATGGTGCTTTGCCGCCAGATCGGCGGCGATCGTGTCGTCGCCGTTGCCGCCGTTGACCGTGATCACCCCGCCGGCGACCCCGGTAAAGCTCGCATCCGCCAGGGTCAGCGCATTCGGGCCTAGGTTCGTCAAGCTGATCGTCGGGAAGCCGCGCACTCCCGACAGGTCGAACGTCCCGGCGCCGGTGAAGGCCAGCACATTGGAACCGTTGCCGGCGATCGTCTCGCCGCTCAGGCTCGTCAACCCGACATCGACCCGCCAATCGGCGCCGCTGTCGACGATGACTGCGCTGAAACCCACGAATTGTGTGCCGAGGAGCAACGCTCCGGACGATTTCGCGGCTAATTCGAGCGTGCCGTTGTTGTTTCCCAGGACCAGGCCCGGCTTACCCGCCGCCCCGAGAAACTTTGCTCCCGCCTCGACAATCACCCGGCCGTACTCTACGTCAAGTCTGGCCGCCGTGCCGCCGGCGCCGCTGATCGTGCCGAAATTCTTCAATGTCGCATGTGCACCGTACATCACCACCCCGGTCCCGCCGCCTGCGATGGTGGCGTCCGCGGCGCCGGGGCCGCCATTGGTGACGAGGCCGCCGCCTCCTGACCTAATTCCGTCGCCAGCGGCGGCGATCCTGCCCAGGTTCGTTACCGTCCCGACCCCGATGTCTACGCTGGTGCCGGTGCCGGAGATCACTGCGTCGGCCCCGTTCAGGACGCTGCCGCTTCCGAAAAAGACGCCGTCGTTTCCGTGGCCCGAAATCGTGCCGAAATTCCTGACGGTGCTGGCGCCGGTGGGTTCGAGGGCAACGCCCCTGCGCCCTGCGATCGTGCCGAAATTCGTCACAGCGGCGGTCGTCCCGCCAACAAACACTCCGTCGTCCGTTTTTGACGCGATAAGTGCGCTCCGCGTGCCGGCCGAGCCGTTGGTGACCGTGCCGCCAGACAACGAAACTCCGGTGATCGTGCCGAAATTTGTCAGCTTGGTTGGATTGCCGCCAAACGCCACACGAACTCCGCCATAGCCTGAAATCAATGCGCTGATGTTGTGAATTCCGCCATTCGTCAGGGCGCCTCCGTCGTACAATGCCACGCCATTCTCAATCGTGCCGAAATTTGTCACCGTCCCGGTCGCGCCACGGCTGATGTTGATACCCCCGGAAATCAATGCTTTCGACGTGGCATTGGTGATAATGCCGCCGTCATACAGAGCGATGCTGCCGGTGATCCTGCCGTGATTCGTCACGGTGCTCGGCGTGTCGCTGGCCTGGATGTCCGCAATGACGCCGAAATTCGTGACCCTGCCGGCTGCGCCGGAGATGTCAACGCGGGTGATCGACGCGCTCAGCGCATTGGTGACAGTGCCCCCGCGTTGCAATTCGATGCCGACAGCACCGGTGATCGCGCCGAAGTTCGTCACTGTGCCGGCGGCGGAGCGGATCTCGACGCCGGCGCTAGCGGAACTCCCGGAGATCGACGCGCTCTTCGTCCCGGTCCCGCCATTGATGACGGTGCCGCCGGAGTTGAGAAGAATCCCGTATTCGAGTTTCAGCGGTTTCGTCCGGTCTGGGCGCACCGAGCTGAGGTTGACGATTTTCCAGGCCGTACCGGAGGGGCCCACGACACCGTAGACCGGGGTGGTGATTGTGGTCGGGTTGTGCTTCAGGACATAAGAAGCTGACACATTCGCCTCCCGGACGAGCCGACGACACGAAGCCCGCGTTAATATTCAGCAGCAAAAGATATCGCATATAAGGTTCTATAAGTAAAGAGACTCAGATATCTCGGTCACGCAAAGTCGTTAACCATGACCCGGTGTCCTTCCGGTCAACAGCGCAGCAAGACGTTCCCGCCATGGCCCCGCCGCCGCATCGGCTCGCCGGCGGCGAGCCGCGGTTTTGGCGGCTGTCCTCGGCGCGAGGCCGAAGGGCGAGGCGGCCGGCTCACGCGACGAAAGTTATGTCGCACGCTGCGAGTGTCGGTTCGTGGGTCAAGGTGGCGATCAGCTCCTGCGACCTGTGGGCGTCGTAAAAGAGGCGTCCGTGGGGATTTCAGGGGGATTTCAGGGATTTCAGGGACAGTTTACTGGTGGAGTGCACCCTTCATGTGAGACACGCAAATCAGGGACAGGCGTTCGTACTCCTCGGGCGATAGGTAATCGAGCGCGGAGTGCAGTCGCTGGCGGTTGTAGACCGTCTCGATAAAGCTGCCGATGCGGGCGCGGGCCTCGGCGACGTCGCGATAGGCGGTGCCGTCGACTTCTTCCTGCTTCAGCGTCTTCATGAAGCTCTCGGCCTTGGCGTTGTCGTAGGGATTGCCGACCCGGCTCATGCTGGCCTGGATGTCGTGCGCCTTGAGGCTCGGTGGTGAGCGCCAGTATTCAGCCCAAGGGGGGGTAGACGGCTGCAACGTTACCCGGCGGCCGGCCAGCCGCGTTTTTGGTAGGCGCCGTCCCAGAAGAGGTATTCGTATTGGGTGGCGCGGGTGAAGGCGGCGAGCATTTGGGCGCGGATGGCAGGGCCGGCGGCAGCGGCGGCGCGGTCGGCGGTGGCGACGACCCGTTGCACGGCCTCGCCGAAATGCGGGTCGGCGTAGGTGTCGATCCAGGCGCGGTAGGGGTTGTCGGCGCTGGCTTTGGCGGCAATGGCGCAGCCGACGTCCCAATAGATCCAGAAGCACGGCAACAGGGCCGCCACCAATACCTCCCACGGCTCGTGATAGGCGGTGGCGAGGAGATAGCTGGTGTAGGCGAGGCAATCGGGGGCGGGCTCGGCGGTCGCGATTGTTGCGGGGTCGATGCCGAACCGCCGCAGATATTGCTCGTGCAGGGCGTGCTCGACCGCGACCGCGCCCAATGCCGATTGGGCAAAGGATTGCAATGTCCCGGTGTCGGGTGCTTTGGCAGCGGCGATCGCCAAGGCGCGCGAGAACTGGCCGAGGTAGAGCGCGTCCTGGACGATGTAATGCTGAAAGCGCGCGCGCGCCAAGGTGCCGGCGGCGAGCTCGGTGTTGAACGGCAAGGCATCGATCGCCGCGCGCAAGGCGGCGGTGCGGTCACGGGCTTTGGTGGAGAACGAGGTCATGGATGGTCGATCCCGTTATGCCGGCCCTGAGGGTCGCCCCTCACCTCGGCCCTCTCCCCGCAAGCGGGGCGAGGGAGTGGGCGCTAGCCGCATCTCGAATAGTCGCAGCTGGTGCATTGGTCGCAGCCTTCGATGCGGATCAGCGCGGCCTCGCCGCATTTCGGGCATTGCGCCAGGCGCGGGGTCGAGGCGCGCGGGTCGGGGAGGGCGGCGCCGCCGCTGGCCGCCTGCTGCTCGACCAGGGCCGGGCGGCGATTGCGCGCCGGCGGCGGCAGAAAGCCGATCGCAATCATGTGGCGCTCGATCACGTCGCCGATCGCCGCCAGCAGCGAGGGCACGTAGCGCCCGTCCATCCAGGCGCCGCCGCGCGGGTCGAACACCGCCTTCATCTCCTCGACGACAAACGACACGTCGCCGCCGCGGCGGAAGACCGCGCTGATCATCCGCGTCAAGGCCACCGTCCAGGCGTAATGCTCCATGTTTTTCGAGTTGATGAACACCTCGAACGGGCGGCGGCGGCCGTCCTGCACGATGTCGTTCAAGGTGATGTAAAGCGCGTGCTCGCTGTCGGGCCAGCGCAATTTGTAGGTCTGGCCGGGCAATGCCTCGGGCCGGGAGAGCGGCTGGGTCATATAGACCACACCGCCGGCCTCGAAGATGTCGGCGGGTTTGGGCGAGGCGGCCGGCACCGGCGGCGGCAGCGGCAATTCGGGCTCGCGCGACGCGTCGGCGCGGGCGGCCCTTTCGGGGCGGACAGCGAGCACCGCGCCCGTCACCTCGTTCGGCCGGTAGGTCGTGCAGCCTTTGCAGCCGAGCGCGTAGGCTTGCAGATAGACCTCCTTGAAGCGGTCGAACGCGATTTCGGCCGGAACGTTGATGGTTTTCGAGATCGAGCTGTCGATGTGCTTTTGCACCGCGGCCTGCATGACGACGTGGTCCTCGGGCGTCAGCACCTGGGCGTCGACGAAGTAGTCGGGCAGGGGCGCTGCCTCGCCCTTGAGCCGGCGGTAGAGGCGATAGGCATAGTCGCTGACCTCCGCTTCGCGCCGGGTGCCGTCGGGGGCGAGCACGTGGCGGGTGTGGCGAAAGCTGAAGACCGGCTCGATCCCGGAGGAGACATTGTCGGCAAAGAGCGAGATCGTGCCGGTCGGCGCTACCGAGGTCAGCAGCGCATTGCGCACGCCGTTGCGGGCGATCGCATCGCGCAGCTCGGGGCCGAGACCGGAGATCGTTTCGCCCGCCAGATAGCGCTCGCGGTCATAGAGCGGGAAGGCGCCTTTTTCGGCGGCCAATGCGGCCGAGGCGAGATAGGCCTCGCGCTCGATCAGCCCGAGCCATTCCTCGGCCGCCGCCACCGCCGCCGCCGAGCCGTAGCGCAGCCCGCACAGGATCAGCGCGTCGGCGAGCCCGGTGACGCCGAGCCCGATGCGGCGCTTTTGCCCCGCCTCGTCCTTCTGCTGCGGCAGCGGGAATTGCGAGATGTCGACGACATTGTCCATCATCCGCACGCAATCGGGCACCAGCGCCCTGAGCCGGCCGAGATCGAGCCGCGCCCCCCCATTGGCGCCATCGGGGGGCGTGAACGGCCGCTCGACCAGGCGCGCCAGGTTGATCGAGCCGAGAAGGCACGCGCCATAAGGCGGCAACGGCTGCTCGCCGCAAGGGTTGGTGGCGGTAATCGTCTCGCAATACCATAAGTTGTTGCGGCGGTTGATGCGGTCGATAAAGATCACGCCGGGCTCGGCATAGGCATAGGTCGCCCGCATGATCTTGTCCCAGAGCTCGCGCGCCGGCAGCACCTTGGCGACGGTGCCGGCAAAAGCGAGCTGCCACGGCGCGTTTTCTTCGACCGCCTGCATAAAGGCGTCGGTCACCAGCACCGAGAGGTTGAACATCCGCAGCCGCCCGGGCTCGCGCTTGGCTTCGACAAAAGCCTCGATGTCGGGATGGTCGCAGCGCAAGGTCGCCATCATCGCGCCGCGGCGATAGCCGGCGCTCATGATGGTGCGGCACATTGCGTCCCACACGTCCATGAACGAGAGCGGCCCCGAGGCGTCGGCGCCGACCCCTTTGACCGGCGCGCCGCGCGGGCGCAGGGTCGAGAAATCGTAGCCGATGCCGCCCCCTTGCTGCATCGTCAGCGCGGCCTCGCGCAGATGGGCGAAGATGCCGCCCATATCGTCGGGGATCGCGCCCATCACAAAACAGTTGAACAACGTCACCGAGCGGCTGCTGCCGGCGCCGGCGATGACGCGGCCCGCGGGCAGAAACTTGAAATCGGCCATCGCGTCGTAAAAGCGCCCGGCCCAGACCGCCGGATCGCGCTCGGGGGCGGCAAGCGCGTTCGCCACGCGGCGCCAGGTGTCCTCGATCGTCTTGTCGAGCGGCTCGCCCGGCATGTCGCCTTGGGGCGGCGCCTTCAGGCGATACTTCATGTCCCAGATTTGCTGCGAGATCGCGCCGACGGTGGCCATGACCGGGATTTCCTCCTTGGCCGAGGAATGTAGCGCAGCCGGAGCGGCGCGCAAAGCGGTAGAAACAAAGCCGGAACAATGGGAGAGTGCGCGCCGGCTCGAACGCGACGTCCCCGGACTGATGAGCCGCCTGCCGCCGTCTTGCCCCTACACGCTCGACCAGATCGTCAGCGGCGGCGAGGAGGACTGGTTCCCGCCGTCCCGTACCCCCGCGCCGTAGCCGCATCCTGTGGCGAACGGCGCTGCGGTGCCGCGGCTTCTCGCTCCAGCGCGGCGGTTGCCGTCTCGATACGGCGTTCGAGCTCGGACATCAGCTGGCGGCGCGGCAGGCCCGGCGGGATCGGGTCGAGGAATTCGAGGGTGATCCGGCCCGGCCGCTTGAAAAAGCTCCGCCGGCCCCAGAAGAGGCCGGAATTGACCGCAGCCGGGACGAGCGGCAAGGCCAGCGCCCGGTAGAGCGCGAACGCGCCGGGTTGATAGGGCGAGGCGGCGCCGGGAGCGGTGCGGGTCCCTTGCGGAAAGATCACGATCGGCCGTCCTTCCGCCGCGACTGGCCGGGCGGCGGCGACCATCTGGCGCAAGGCGCCGGCGCCGGCCTTGCGGTCGATGCCGATCGAGCCGGCGCGCGCCGCGTACCAGCCGTAATAGGGGAGCCACAGCAATTCGCGCTTGACCACCACCGCCGGGTCGCCGAGCACGACCGGCAGGATCAGCGCGTCCCAGGCCGATTGGTGCTTCATCGCGACGATGCAGCCGCCGGCCGGCACCCGGTCGAGCCCGCGGATTTGATGGTCGAGCCCGACGACCAGGCGAAGCAGCGCCAGCGCGCTCCGCGCCCACAGCCGCCCGAAGCCCATCGCCACCCGGCGCGGCGCCAGCAGCAGCGGCAGCGCCAAGGTGCCGATCACCAGGGTCCATAAGACAAAGACGAGGTTGAAGGCGAGGGCTCGCACCCGGCTCATCGGCGACTCTCGGCTTCGACCGGCTCCGGCTCGCCCGGCCGGTCGCGCTCGACCAGCGGACGAAACAGGGCTGCCAGGTATTTGTCGTATTCATTGACGAGGAGGGCGGCGGTGCCGCTCCAGGCCCACCATTGCCGCTCCTTGACCCGGTCGGGAAAGACCGGATGCGGGATGATTGCGAGGCCGGGCATCGCGCGCTCGAATTCGAGGCGGCTGCGCGGCATGTGATACCATGAGGTGACGAGCCGCAGGCTGCGATAGCCGCGATGCTGCATCCATCTCGCCGTTTCGCGCGCGTTCCCCAGGGTGTTGCCGGCGTCATGACCGAGCGCGATGCAGCAGGCCGCCCAGTCGGGCACGGCACCGACGATTCGCCGGAGCTCTGCCAGATCGACGCGGCGATCGACCCCGGAAATGAACAGCGCCTTGCCCTTGCCCTCGCGCAGCAGGTCGATGCCGCTCTCGACCCGCAGGCTGCCGCCGGTCAAGACCACGATGGCGTCGCTCGGCGCCGTGCGATCGTCGGCAGAATAAGGGGTTGCGAACCAGACGAGACCGCCCGCCCACACTGCCGCGGCGGCGGCGATCACGAGGGCCGCACGCCATAACGCGCGTCCGGGATGCATCATCGCTCGCGACCGGCCGGATTTTGCCATCCCAAGGGAGTCGTCGCGGGAAGTCTGGCACAGGGCCGCCGCTCGGTCCAGCAGCCGCACCGGCACAACACGTCCCGGCGTCGCGGTCGGCCATTCGCAGGACGACCGACCGCTGGGCCGACCGCTGGGCCGACCGCTCGTCCGACCCTGGCGCTGCTCGCCCGCAATCTGCGCGGCCGACAGGTGGCGCGACACTCTTGTGAGGTCGCGGCTTTCGATTATATTGCCAAGCACCCGTTCCATCCGCGGCGCGGATCGCGGGGCAGGTGGGCGGTGACGGCCCGCCTTTTTCCGATGAATGGCGCAATTCGGCAAAAATCGAGGCAAGGGTTATTGACCGATACCGATGCCATCGCGCGAATCGTCGAGCCGCCGCTCGAAGAGATGGGCTATCGCCTGGTCCGGGCGGCGATGACCAGCGGTCGCGGGGCGACATTGCAGATCATGGCGGAACGCGTCGACGACGCACCGATGACGGTCGAGGATTGCGCGTTGATCAGCCGCCAGGTCTCGGCGCTCCTCGATGTCGCCGACCCGATCGCCGGCGCCTACAGCCTCGAAATCAGCTCGCCCGGGATCGACCGGCCGCTGGTCCGCCCGGAGGATTACGACCGCTTCAGCGGCCATGAAGCAAAGATCGAGCTGAGCCGACCGAAAAACGGGCGCAAGCGTTTCCGTGGTCGCCTGGCCGGCGCGGCGAACGGCGTTGTCCGCCTTGCGACCGCGAATGGAGAAGAGGAATTGCCGCTTGACGCCGTCGCCAAGGCCAAGCTCGTCCTCAGCGACGAGCTGATCGCCGCAGCAAAATCGAAACAATCGAGACCGCTTCCGAGAGCATGATGGAAAGCACAGTCACTTACGCCCGGCCCGAGCTGCTTCAGGTTGCCGATACGGTGGCACGCGACAAGGGAATCGACCGCGACGAAGTGCTCGAGGCGATGGAGCAGGCGATCCAGAAGGCCGGCCGCTCCAAATACGGGCAGGACTACGACATCCGCGCCGAGATCGACCGGCGCAACGGCGAGATTAGGCTGTTGCGCTTTCGCGAGGTGGCCGAGCCGATCGAAAACGAGGCGACGCAGATTGCGCTGCCCGAGGCGCAGCGCCTGAACCCCGAGGCGGAGATCGGCGACTTTATCACCGACCCCTTGCCGCCGATCGATTTTGGCCGCATCGCGGCGCAGACGGCAAAGCAGGTCATCGTGCAAAAGGTGCGCGACGCCGAGCGCCAGCGCCAATTTCGCGAGTTCAAGGACCGGGTCGGCGAAATCGTCAACGGGCTCGTCAAGCGCGTCGAGTTCGGCAATGTCGTCGTCGATCTCGGCCGGGCCGAGGCGATGCTGCGGCGCGACGAATTGCTGGCGCGCGAAAGCTTTCGGCAGGGCGAGCGGGTGCGCGCCTACATCTATGACGTGCGACCCGAGCCGCGCGGCCCGCAGATCTTCCTGTCGCGCACCCATCCGCAATTCATGGCCAAATTGTTCGCCCAGGAGGTGCCGGAGATTTATGACGGCATCATCGAGATCAAGGCGGTGGCGCGCGATCCCGGCAGCCGAGCCAAAATCGCCGTCGTCTCGCGCGACAGCGGCATCGACCCGGTCGGCGCCTGCGTCGGCATGCGCGGCAGCCGGGTCCAGGCGGTGGTCGGCGAGCTGCAGGGCGAGAAGATCGACATTGTGCCGTGGTCTTCGGACCCCGCCACCTTTGTCGTCAATGCGCTGGCCCCGGCCGAAGTCGCCAAGGTGGTCATGGACGAGGAGCAGCGGCGGGTCGAGGTTGTCGTGCCCGACGACCAGCTGAGCCTGGCGATCGGCCGCCGCGGCCAGAATGTGCGCCTCGGCTCCCAGCTGACCGGCTGGGACATCGACATCCTGACCGAGGCCGAGGAATCGGAGCGGCGCACCGAGGAGTTCCGCACCCGCAGCAAGCTGTTTATCGACGCGCTCGATATCGACGAGGTGATCGCTCACCTGCTGGTGACCGAGGGTTTTGGGTCGCTCGAGGAAGTGGCCTATGTGCCGCCCGAAGACCTCGCCGATATCGAAGGGTTCGACCCCGAGATCGGCGCCGAATTGCAGGCGCGGGCGCAGGCGGCGCTGGGCCGGCGCGATCGCGATTACGAGGAGGAGCGGCGCCGCCTCGGCGTCGAGGACGAGCTCGCCGCCCTCGACGGGACGACCCCGGGCATGCTGGTGGCCCTCGGCGAAAAGGAGATCCGGACCCTCGACGATTTCGCCGGGCTCGCCGGCGACGAGCTGCTCGAGCTGTTGGCCGCCTCGGATAAGGGTGGCGTGGCCCTCGACCTCGATGCGGCCAATGCGTTGATCATGCGGGCGCGGGCGCATTGGTTCGAGGGCGAGCGGGCGGTCGCCGCGCCGCCGCAGGCGGAGTAGGCACGACGGCCGCAGGGGTGGCGACGGCGGGGCGCAGCCACGACCCGGATGACAGCGGGCCGCAGCGCCGCTGCATCGTCACCGGCGATATTCGTGAGCGCGCATCGCTGCTGCGCTTTGTCGTCGGCCCCGGCGGCGAGATCGTGCCCGATGTCGCAGCTCGCCTTCCCGGTCGAGGTTTGTGGTTGACGCCGCGCCGCGATATAGTCGAGCGGGCGGTGGCGAAGCGGTTGTTCGCGCGCGCCGCACGGCAGAACGTTTTGGCGCCCTTGGGGCTGGCCGATCGCGTCGAGGCGTTGCTGGCGCAGCGCTGCCGCGATGCGCTGGGTTTCGCCCGGCGCGCCGGGCTGGCGGTCGGCGGTTTCGAGAAGGTGCGCGAAGCGGTGCTGGCCGGCAAGGCGGGGCTTCTCTTCGAAGCCCTCGACGCGGCCGAAGGCGGACGCCGAAAGCTCCGCGCTGTCGGGCGCGGCCTGCCGGTCGCCGCGGTGCTCGCCGCCGTTGAGATCGGTGCGGCGTTCGGCCGCGACCATATCGTGCACGCGGCGATCGGGCGCGGCCCGCTGTGCCGCCGGTTGATCGCCGATGCCGAGCGGATCGTAGGCTTTCGTCCGCGGGCAACGGTCGATTGTGGGATGAAATCGGTTCCGGCGGCGCCGGATCATGGTATTGGACCGAGATGAGCGACACGACAGAGCAAGAGCAAAAACGGCCGCTGACCCTCGGGCATGGGGGCGGCAGGCTGGAGCTGCGCAAAAGCGTCGAAACCGGCCAAGTGCGGCAGAGCTTTTCGCACGGGCGCTCGAAGACCGTCACCGTCGAGGTTCGCAAGAAACGCGCGATCGGCCCAGGGGTGTCCGAAACCGGCCGGGCCGAGCCCACTCCGGCGGTAGCGCGCGACGCGCCGCCCGCAACGCCGGCGTCGGTCGCCGCGCCGACCCGCCGCCCGGTGGTGATCCCGCGGGCGCTGACCGAGGAGGAGCGCGCCGGCCGGGTCCGAGCGTTGCAGGATGCCCGCAAGGCCGATGACGAAGCGCGGCGCCGTGCGGCCCTGGCCGAGGCCGACCGGCGCCGCCAGGAAGAAGAGCGCGCTGTCACGGAAGCGCGCCTGCAGGCCGAGCAGGAGGCGCGGCGCAAGGTCGAAGATGAGGAGGCGCGGCGCGGTGCCGCCGAAGAGGCGCGCAAGCGCTCCGAGGAGGAGGCGCAGCGCCGCAAGGACGAAGAGTCGCGGCGCGAGGTCGCCGAGCGTGCCGGCAAGGCCGCAGCCGCCAAGGTCGCTGCCCTCGCCGCTGCCGGCAAGGTTAGCCTTCCGGCCGAGGAGGAGGAGCCGGCCGCGGCACCGCGGCGCGGCGCACGGCCCGAGATCAAGCGGCCGACGCCGGTGCCGCGCCAAGAGATGCGCCGCCGTGCCGGGAAGATGACGGTCACCCGTGCGCTCTCCGACGACGAAGGCGAGCGCATGCGCAGCCTCGCCTCGGTGCGCCGGGCGCGCGAACGCGAGCGCCAGCGGCTGCATCAGAGTGAGCTGGAGCCGCCCAAGGTCGTGCGCGAGGTCATCGTCCCCGAAACCATCACCGTCCAGGAGCTGGCGGGCCGCATGGCCGAGCGCGGCACCGATGTGGTGCGGTCGCTGATGCGCATGGGGGTGATGGCGACGATCAACCAGGTGATCGACGCCGACACCGCCGAGCTGATCGTCAACGAGTTTGGGCACCGGCTGCGGCGCGTCTCCGAGGCCGATGTCGAAGTCGGCCTGCGCGGCGCGGCCGACGCTTCGGATATGCTCGAGCCGCGCGCGCCGGTGGTCACCGTGATGGGCCATGTCGACCACGGCAAGACCTCGCTGCTCGACGCGCTGCGCTCGACCGATGTCGCGGCCGGAGAGGCGGGCGGGATCACCCAGCATATCGGCGCCTATCGGGTGACCGTGAGCGGCGGCAAGCAGATCACCTTTATCGATACGCCGGGCCATCAGGCGTTTACCGCGATGCGCGCACGCGGCGCCAATGTCACCGACATTGTGGTGCTGGTCGTCGCTGCCGATGACGGCATCATGGAGCAGACGGTCGAGGCCATCCGTCACGCCAAGGCGGCGCAGGCGCCGATCATTGTCGCGATCAACAAGATCGATCGACCCGATGCGCGCCCCGAGCGCGTGCGCCAGGAGCTCTTGCAGCACGACCTCGTCGTCGAGGAGCTGGGCGGCGAGGTGCTCGCCGTAGAGGTTTCGGCGCTGCAGAAGACCAACCTCGACCGGCTCGAGGAAGCCATCCTGCTGCAGGCCGAGCTGCTCGATTTGCAGGCCAACCCGAACCGCGCGGCCGAGGGCGTGGTGCTCGAGGCGAAGCTCGAACGCGGCCGGGGTGCCGTCGCTACCGTGCTGATCCAGCGCGGCACGTTGCGGGTCGGCGATATCTTTGTCGCCGGCGGCGAATGGGGCCGGGTGCGCGCCCTCGTCGACGACCGCGGGCAAAGCCAGACCGAGGCCGGCCCATCGACCCCGATCGAGGTGCTGGGCCTCAACGGCACGCCGCTCGCCGGCGACGATTTTGTCGTCGCCGAAAACGAGGGCCGGGCGCGTGACATCGCCGATTTCCGGCAGCGCCGGCGGCGCGATGCGCAAGCGGCGGCGGGTACCCGCGGCACGCTCGAAGAGATGTTCTCGCAGATCGCCGCGGGGGTCGCCAAGGAGCTGCCGATTGTCGTCAAATCGGATGTGCAGGGCTCGCTCGAAGCGATCGTCGGGGCGCTCGAAAAGCTGTCGACCAGCGAGGTTTCGATCCGAGTGCTGCACTCCGCGGTCGGCGGCATCAACGAAAGCGACGTGATCCTGGCGCAAGCCTCCGATGCGCTGATCATCGGCTTCAATGTCCGCGCCAATCCGCAAGCGCGCGACCTGGCGCGCCGCGACGGCGTCGAGATCCGCTATTATTCGATCATCTATCATCTGATCGACGACATGCGTGGCGCCTTGTCGGGCCTGTTGGCGCCGACCTTGCGCGAGCGTCTGCTCGGCAACGCCTCGATCCGCCAAGTCTTCAACATCACCAAGGTCGGCAAGGTCGCCGGCTGCATGGTGACCGAGGGCACGGTGCGGCGCGGTGCCAAGGTGCGTCTGCTGCGCGACAACGTCGTGGTCCATGAAGGCGCGCTGAAGACCTTGAAGCGGGTCAAGGACGAGGTGCGCGAGGTCCGCGAAGGCTACGAATGCGGCATGGCGTTCGAGAATTATCAGGACATCCAGACCGGCGACGTGATCGAGTGCTTCGAGATCGAGGAAGTGGCTCGGACATTGTAGGCGCCGCGGCGGTTCGCAGATGAGCGAGGAACGCCGCCGGTCGCGTCCGGCCGGCGGGGGCCAGGAAAGCGGAGCGGGCCAGCGTCGCCGCCGGGTCGGCGAGGAGCTGCGCCATGTGCTGGCGCAATTGCTGCGCGACCGCGTGTGTCGCGACCCGGTCTTGCGCGACGCCGACATCACCGTTGCCGAGGTCCGGCTCAGCCCCGATTTGCGCAATGCCACCGCCTTTGTGATGCCGCTCGGTGGTGTCGATGCAACCCAGACTGTGGCCGCGCTCGAACGCGCCGCCGGGTTTTTGCGCGGGCTTCTGGCGCGGGCCGTGCGATTGCGCCGGGCGCCGAGCCTGACCTTTATGCTCGACCCATCCTACGACGAGGCCGACCGAATCGCCCGGCTGCTGGCGCGGCCCGACGTGCGGCGCGATCTCGACCCGCCGCCGCCTGCGGCCCCGGACCATGCCGGCTGACGCCAGCGTGCACGGCTGGCTCGTCGTCGATAAGCCGCTCGGCATCACTTCGAGCCGGGTGGTCGCGCTGGTCCGCCACCGCACCGGGGCAAAGGCCGGGCATGCCGGCACTCTCGATCCGTTGGCGACGGGCGTGCTGCCGATCGCGCTCGGCGAAGCGACCAAGACCGTCCGCTACGTCGTCGCGAGGCATAAACGCTATCGCTTTCGCATTCGCTGGGGGATCGCGCGCGACACCGACGACGGTGAAGGCGAAATCGTCGGCGAAACCGCGGCACGGCCCGGTCGCGAGGCGATCGAGGCGGTGCTGCCGCGCTTTACCGGTGTCATCGCACAGGTCCCCCCCGCTCATTCGGCGATCAGAATCGCCGGGCGTCGCGCCTACGCGCTGGCCCGCGCCGGCAGTCCGCCCGATTTGCCGGCACGGCCGGTCGAGGTGAGCGCGCTGCGGTTGATCGCGACCACCGACCCCGACCATGCCGATTTTGAAGCAACGGTCGGCAAGGGCACCTTTATCCGCGCCCTCGCGCGCGATCTCGCGGGCGCGCTCGGCACTTTGGGCTATGTCGTGGCGCTGCGCCGGCTCGCGGTCGGCCGCTTTACCGAGGCGCAGGCGATTTCGCTGGAAACCGTGGCGTCATGGCGTCATATTGGCGACGCGTGCGGAGATTTGCTCCCGATCGAGACCGCGCTGGACGGCATCCCGGCAGTGGTCCTGGCGGCGGGCGAAGCCGCTCGGTTGCGTTTCGGGCAGCGCGTCAGGCCGTGCGACCCGAAGGTGTTGGCCGATCTTGATCGCGTGGGTCGCGGCGGCGTGGTCGGTGCCTGGCAAGACGGCGCTCTCGTCGCTTTCGCCAGGGTTGAAGAGGATGGTTTGCAAGCGGTGCGGGTAATCAATCGTTGAGGGAGTGGTGATGTCGATTACGGCCGAGCGCAAACAGGCGCTGATCGGCGACTACGCGACGAAGACGGCCGATACCGGGTCGCCGGAAGTTCAGGTCGCAATCTTGAGCGAGCGGATCCGCAATCTGACCGATCATCTGGCGACCCACAAAAAGGACTTTCACTCGCGGCGCGGGTTGCTGGTCATGGTCGGCCAGCGCCGCCGGCTGCTGGATTACCTCAAACGGTCGAGCACCCAGCGTTACGAGACCTTGATCGGGCGGCTCGGCTTGCGCCGCTGAGATTTTGTCGAAAACCGACCCGCGATCAACCCTCCGCCGCCGTCTCGAATTGACGGCCGGCCTGCGCCGTTGCGCGGCACGGCTGTCTCCCATCATTGCCGGTGCGTGCGGCGCAATATCGATTGCGCCGGCGATGCCGGCTTTGCTTTTCATGAAGGAAGCAATTGAATGTTCCAAGTCTATCGCAAGGAGCTGAGCTGGGGCGGACGCCGGCTCGTCCTCGAGACCGGCAAGATGGCGCGGCAGGCCGATGGAGCGGTGCTGGCGACCTATGGCGAGACCTCGGTGCTGTGCACCGCCGTCGCGATGAAGACCGCCAAGCCCGGCCAGGACTTCTTCCCGCTGACTGTCAATTATCAGGAAAAGACGTTTGCCGCCGGCAAAATTCCCGGCGGCTTTTTCAAGCGCGAAGGCCGGCCTTCGGAAAAGGAGACCTTGGTCTCGCGGCTGATCGACCGGCCGGTGCGGCCGCTGTTCGCGCCGGGCTTCAACAACGAGACGCAGATCATCTGCACCGTCTTGAGCCACGATCTGGAGAACGACCCCGACATTGTGGCGTTGGTCGGCGCGTCGGCGGCCTTGACGATCTCCGGCATCCCGTTTTTCGGCCCGATCGCCGGGGCGCGGGTCGGCTATATCGACGGCGGCTACGTCCTCAACCCGACCTCGGGCCAATTGTCCAGCTCGCAGCTCGATCTCGTCGTCGCCGGCACCGCCGAGGGCGTCTTGATGGTCGAATTGGAGGCGAAGGAGCTTTCCGAGGATGTCATGCTGGGCGCGGTGACGTTCGGCCATCGCCAGTTCCAACCGGTGCTTCAGGCGATTATCGAGCTCGCCGAGACCTGCGCCCGCGAGCCGTGGAGCGTGGCGTCGCCGCCGGCGGAAAAGGCCGCGATCGAGGCGAAGCTGCGTGACGCCGTCGGGCCGGCGATCGCCGCTGCCTATCGCGAGCAAGGCAAGCAGGACCGCAGCAATCGGCTCGACACGGCGCGAACGCAACTGACCGAGCTTTTCCCTGAGGAGGGAGAGCGCGCGCTCGCCCAAAAGCTCTTTAAGGACCTCGAAAAGGAGATCGTGCGCGGCGCGGTGCTGCGCGGCGAGCCGCGGATCGACGGCCGCGACACGAAGAGCGTGCGTCCGATCGTGTGCGAGGTCGGGCTTCTGCCGCGCGCCCACGGCTCGGCCTTGTTCACGCGCGGCGAGACCCAGTCGCTCGCGGTGGCCACCCTCGGCACCGGCCAGGACGAGCAGATGATCGACGCGCTCGAAGGCGAATACCGCGAAAGCTTTATGCTGCACTACAATTTCCCGCCCTATTCGACCGGCGAGACCAAGCGGATGGGGTCGCCCGGCCGGCGCGAGATCGGCCACGGCAAGCTCGCTTGGCGCGCCGTGCGTGCGCTGTTGCCGTCGAAGGACAGCTTTCCCTACACGATCCGCGTCGTCTCCGAGATCACCGAATTGAACGGCTCGTCCTCGATGGCCACGGTATGCGGCGCCTCGCTCGCCTTGATGGATGCCGGGGTGCCGCTGCCGCGCTCGGTCGCCGGCATCGCCATGGGGCTGATCAAGGAGCCCGAAGGCTTTGCCGTCTTGTCCGACATCCTCGGCGACGAGGACCATCTCGGCGATATGGATTTCAAGGTGGCCGGCACCGAGCGCGGCATCACCGCGCTGCAGATGGACATCAAGATCACCTCGATCACCGAGGAGATCATGCGCGTGGCGCTGGCCCAGGCGCGCGATGGCCGGGTCCATATCCTCGGCGAGATGGCCCGCGCCTTGACGGGGGCGCGCGAGGAGGTCAGCGGCAATGCTCCGCGCATCACCACCTTCAGCATTCCCAAGGACAAGATCCGCGAAGTCATCGGCTCGGGCGGCAAGGTGATCCGCGAAATCACCGAAACGACCGGCGCCAAGATCGACATCGATGACGACGGCACGATCAAGGTGGCTGCCGTCGATGCCTCCGCCGCCCAATCGGCGATCGACTGGATCCGCGGCATCGTCGCCGAGCCGGAATTGGGCGTGATCTACAACGGCAAGGTGGTCAAGACCGTCGATTTCGGGGCGTTCGTCAATTTCCTCGGGTCGCGCGACGGGCTCGTGCACATCAGCGAATTGGCGCCGCACCGGGTCGGCAAGGTCGCCGACGTCGTCAAGCTCGGCGATCCGGTCAAGGTCAAGGTGCTGGGCTTCGACGATCGCGGCAAGGTCAAGCTGAGCATGCGCCAGGTCGATCAGGAAACCGGCGAGGATCTCGGGCTCAGGCGGCCGGAGCCGGCAAAGGCGATGCCCTGAGCGAGGCCGCGTCGCCGCCGTTGCTTTGCCTGCCGCGGGTGATCGGCCATCGCGGCGCCGCCGCGGCTGCGCCCGAAAACACGCTCGCCGGCTTACGCAAGGCCAAGGAATTGGGGTGCAGCTGGGTCGAGTTCGACGTGCGGCTGACCGTCGACGGCGCCCCGATCCTGTTGCACGACGATCGGCTGGAGCGGACGACGAGCGGGCATGGGGAGGCGGCGGCGTTGTCCCTCGCAAGGGTTCGGGAATATGACGCGGGCGGCTGGTTTGCTCCGGCCTTTGCCGGCGAGCGGGTGCCGAGCTTGGAGGAAGCTGTGGCGGCGCTCGCCGCGCTCGGCCTCGGCGCCAATGTCGAGCTGAAAGCTGCGCGCCATCGCGTTGCGGCAACGGGGCATGCGGCGGCCGATCTGCTCGCTCGAATATGGCCGGCGAGCTTGCCGGCGCTGTTGATTTCGAGTTTTCTCGACGGCGCGTTGGCCGCGGCGCGCGACAGCGCTCCGCAACTGGCGCGCGGACTGTTGTTCCGATCGGTGCCGCGCAACTGGCTGGCGCGGGTCGAGGCGCTGGGCTGCGCCACTGTCCACGCCGACCATCGCCGGCTGCGACCGGGAATGGTGGCCGAAATCCGCGATCGGGGCTATGCTGTGCTCGCCTATACCGTCAACGATGCGGCCCGTGCCGCCACACTTTTTTCCTGGGGAGTGGCCTCCGTGTTCTCGGACGTCCCCCATCGGTTGCTCGATGGACACTCTGCCGGTGGCGAGCGGCCGGAGGGCCGGTGGTGAAACCGCTCAATCCGCTGATCATTTCCGGGCGCGAGGTATTGCCGCTCGTCGAGGGCGGCAAGGGCATCTCGGTATCGAATGGCGAGAGCTCGGGCGCCTGGGCCGCGACCAGCGGGGTCGGCACCTTTTCGGGCGTCAACGCCGACAGCTATGCCGAATTGGGCGAGCTGATCGCGCAGATCTATTACGGCCGCACCCGGCGCGAACGCCACGAAGAGCTGATCGCCTACGCCATCGCCGGCGGCATCCAGCAGGCGCGTGTCGCCTATGAGCGCGGCAACGGCGAAGGCCGCATCCACATGAACGTGCTGTGGGAGATGGCGGCGGCCGAGCGGGTGCTGCACGGTGTGCTCGAAGGAGCGCGGGGGCTCATTAACGGCGTTACCTGCGGCGCCGGCATGCCCTACCGGATCGCCGAAATCTGCGCCCGCTACGGTGTTCATTATTACCCGATCGTCTCTTCGGCGCGCGCTTTTCGGGCGCTGTGGAAGCGCGCTTACCACAAGTTCTGCGATTGGCTCGGCGGGGTCGTCTATGAGGATCCGTGGCTCGCCGGCGGTCATAACGGCCTGTCCAACAGCGAAGACCCGCTCCATCCCGAGCTGCCCTATCCACGGGTGCGCGAATTGCGCAGCCTGATGACCGATTTCGGGCTGGCGGCAACGCCGATCTTTATGGCGGGCGGGCTGTGGTATCTGCGCGAATGGACCGATTGGATCGACAATCCCGAATTGGGTCCGATCGCTTTCCAATTCGGCACCAGGCCGCTGCTGACCCAGGAAAGCCCGATCTCCGAGGTATGGAAGCGCAAGCTGGTGACCCTCGGCGAGGGTGAGATATCGTTGAACCGCTTTAGTCCGACCGGCTTTTATTCCTCCGCTGTGCGCAACGGCTTTCTCGATGAGCTGCAGCAGCGCTCGATGCGCCAGGTCGCCTATTCCGTCGAGCCGGTCGGCGAGCACGTTGCGGAATTCCATGTCGGCGCCCGCAATCGCCTCGTCTATCTGACACCGCACGACCGGCAATCGGCCGAAGCCTGGGTCGCGGCCGGCTTTACCGAAGCTTTGCGGACCCCCGACTCGACCCTGGTCTTTGTCGCCCGGGAAAAAGCGCTCGAGCTGCGCACCGACCAAATCGGCTGCATGGGCTGCCTGAGCGCCTGCCAGTTCTCCAACTGGGCGCAGAACGAGACCGGCTCGACCGGCAAGAAGGCCGACCCGCGCAGCTTTTGCATCCAGAAGACCTTGCAGGTGATCCGCCATTCCGACGATGTCGAAAGCCAGCTGATGTTCGCCGGGCACAACGCCTATCGCTTTGCCACCGACCCGTTTTATGCGAACGGCTATGTGCCGACCGTGCGCGAGCTGGTCGAGCGCCTGCAAACCGGCGACTGAGCGGCGCCGCCGACGGTGCCGATTATGATGCGCGATGCGCGCCGCGCTCTTGACAGCCTTCCGGCCTAGGATAAAATCGTTCCAATGAACACGGTCCGCCCGAACCGTGATCGGGCATCGCCGGTTCCGCTTGTCGAGTTGCCGGGTTTTGGCTGCTCGCCGCCCGATAAACGACAGCGAACCTACGGGATACGATGGGAAATCATCACCAGGAGGAGGGCCCAAGATGGCTTATCAGGACAACATCGAGTTAATGGCTCACTTGATGCGGCGGGCCGGGTTCGGCGCTGGCCGCGACGAGCTCGAAGCGCGCGCGGCAAAGGGCTACGAGGCGACGGTCGAGGAGCTGCTGCACCCCGAGACCCAGCCGCCGGTCGATGCGTACACGTTGCTGCGCTATCAGCCGGCATCGTTGCTGCCGGGCGGCCAGCCGCCGATGGGCAACCTCAACTGGATGTACTACCTGGTCAACACCAAGCGGCCGCTCGAAGAGAAGATGGCGCTGTTCTGGCACCATGTCTTCGCCACCGGCAATTCCAAGGTCGACAATTACGACCAGCTGCTGGAGCAGATCCAGCTGTTCCGCGAAAACGGCATGGGCAGCTACCGCGAGCTGCTGCTCAAGATCGCCAGAAACCCGACCATGATCTTCTGGCTCGACAACCAGCAGAACCACGGCAACGCGGTCAACGAAAATTGGGGCCGCGAGCTGCTCGAATTGTTCAGCCTCGGCGCCGGCAACTACACCGAGACGGATGTCCGCGAATGCTCGCGGGCCTTTACCGGCTGGACCTTCGAGACCAAGATCCCACGCGCGCCCTATGGCCGCTTCCCTTGGAAGTTCGAGTATCGCGCCTCGGATCACGACGACGGCGACAAGGTCTTCCTCGGCCACAAAGGCCGCTTCAACGGTGAAGACATCATCGACATCGTCGTGCAGCAGCCGGCTTGCGGCAGGTTCATCTGCCGGCACCTTTACAACTTCTTTGTTGCCGACGAGCCGCAGGTGCCGGCTTGGCCGCTCGAAGCGCCGCGCGACCAGAAGGCGATCGACACGCTGGTGGGCGCCTTCCGCGACTCGAAGTTCGACATGCGCTCGGTCCTGCGTGTGCTGCTCAATTCGGACTTTTTCAAAGAAGCCCGCTTCCAGCACATGAAGTCGCCGGCCGAGGTCGTGGTCAGCACGTTGCGCCTGGTCGGCGGTCACGAGCTGCCGCGGCCGGGCTACGGCGATCTGTCGATGCAGCCGACCTATATGGGCCAGGACATGCTGAACCCGCCTTCGGTCGAAGGCTGGCACACCGGCAAGGAATGGATCAACAGCGGCTCCTTGATGGCCCGCGTCAACTTTGTCGCAGAGAAAGTCGGCGACACGTCGCTCCCCGGCGTGCGCGCGATCATCGACCGGCTGAAGGTGCATGGCTCCTTGAGCCCCGAGCAGCTCGTCGATGGCTGTCTCGACCAGATCGGCCCGGTCGAAGTCGGCGGCGACACCAAGCAGGAGCTGCTTGCCCAAGCCAAGGAGTGGGGTCAGATCGCTTGGGACAGCGACTCGAACGGAAAAGTCGCAGACCAGCATGCCGCCGAAATGCTGCAGCTGATCGCCGCTACCAGAGAGTATCAATTCGGCTAACCCAGCAAATCTGATCAGACTTGAGACGAGGAGGAAGGCGCAATGTCAGCAGCACAAACTGCCAGCAAGGACCCCGTTATCGTTGTTTTGCAATTAACCGGCGGCAACGACTATCTGAACACGGTAATCCCGTATAACAACCCGCTGTACCGCGACAACCGGAAGGCGGTCGGGATCCCCGACAACCAGATCATGCATCTCGACAAGGATTACGGCATCCCGCACTACATGGCGCCGTTGAAGCAGTTCTGGGATGACAAAAAGCTCGCCATTATCCATGGCGTCGGCTGGAAGGAATCGCCGCGCTCGCATTTCCGCGCGATGGACATCTGGCACACCTGCGAGCCGGTCAAGGTCGGGACCGAAGGTTGGCTCGGCCGGGTGGCGCGCGAGTTCGACCCGAAAAAAGAAAACGTCGTCACCACCGTCAGCTTCGGGCCGAGCCTGCCGCGGTCGTTGGCGGTGCAGGGCGTGCCGGTGGCGTGCGTCGGCGGAGCGCTCGAAAAATACGGCTTCCTGCCGACGATCCAGGGCGAGCAGCGCAAGCAGGTGCTCGAGCGTTTTGCGGCGATGTACAAGCCGGCGATCGGCACCGGCGCGGTCATGGACTACATGGCCGACACCGGCATCAACTCGCTGAAGGGCGAGGACATCCTGAAGGTCGCGCCGCAGAGGTATTCTTCGACGGTGCAGTATCCGAACACGCCGATCGCCCGCAAGCTCAAGGGCATCGCGCAGACCCACCTGGCCGATCTCGGCAGCCGCATCTTCTACTGCGACCACAGCACCTTCGACACGCATGCCGGCCAGAACCCGGGCCACGGCAATTTGTGGTCGGCGGTGACCGAGGGTGTCGACGCGTTCATGAAGGATCTGCGCGAGCACGACCACGCCGACAACGTGATCATGCTGCTGTTCTCGGAGTTCGGCCGTCGCGTGCGCGACAACGGCTCGGGCACCGATCACGGCGCCGGCGGTGTGGCCTTTGTCCTCGGCGAAAAGGTCAAGGGCGGCCATTACGGCGAGATGCCGTCGCTGAAGCCCGAGCATCTGGTCCAGGGCGACCTGAACCCGAACATGGACTTCCGCAGCATCTACTCGACGATCCTCGACAAGTGGCTCAAGCTCAACCCGGCGCCGATCGTCAACGGCACCTTTGAGCAGCCGGCGTTCCTGAACTAGGCGCGCCATCGTCGGTTTTGCCCTCCTTCCGGTGATCTTCGGGTCGCGGGAAGGAGGAGCGAAGCCAAATGTCGAGAACGGACCGCGGATTAGAGGAGGAGCGCGATGCCGCTCACAACGGTTTCGGAAGGACGGGTCTACGATTGGAGCCATGCTGTCGGGCGCAACGCCGCGCGCGGCCCGGGCTTCAATTATGTGCAAACGATGTGCCTCGGAAAGAACGGCGTTCTCTATGCCGCCAATCGTGGCAACGAGAACAATTTCGGGATGCACGTCAACAAGGTGAAGCTCGGCGGTCCCGGCGAAGAGGAGCACATCGCCGACTTTTGCGAATACGGCGAAGGCGATGGCAAGTGCACTTGGCCGTTCGGGGTCGCGGTCTGTGGCCAGACAGACAATGTCTACGTGTCGGACGATTGGCAGAACACGATTTCGGTGTTCGACACGAGCGGCAAGTTTCTGCGCAAATGGGGCAAGACGGGCAGCGGCGACGGTGAATTGCTGCGGCCGGCCGGGCTCGCCGTCGAGAAGAACGGCAACGTCATCGTTGTCGACAGCGGCAACAACCGCCTGCAGGTGTTCACGCCCGAAGGCAAGTTTGTCGGCAAATGCGGCCGCGCCGGCAATGGCGACGGCGAGTTCAACCAGCCCTGGGGCATCACTCTCGACAAGGACGGCAACATCTACGTCGCCGATTGGAAGAACCATCGCGTCCAGAAATTGTCGCCCGAGGGCAAGTTCCTGATGAAGTTCGGCCAGTATGGCAAGGTGGATGAGCCGGAGGGCGACTACGCCGTGACCATGTTCGGGCCCTATGTCGCGGCGGGCGAAGAGACCAAGGGGTATCCCAAGCCGGGATTGCTCAATCATCCCACCGACGTCGCGGTGGATACCGATGGCGACATCTACGTCACCGATTGGGGCAACCATCGGGTGTCGGTGTTCGATTCGGAAGGCCGGCCGATCGCCAATCTGATCGGCGACGCCCAGGTGCTCTCGAAATGGGGGCAGCAGACGGTCGACGCCAACCCGGACATGGCAAAGGCACGGCGTCGAGTTCGCAGCCTCGAGCCGCAATGGCGGTTCTGCTTCCCGACCGCGGTCGAGTTTGATCCGGACAGCGACCAGATCATCGTTGCCGACAGCCAGCGCAACCGCCTGCAGGTCTACAAGAAAGTGCGCGACTACAGCGACTTCCAGGCGAATTTGTAGGAGCCTGGCGCACCGGCCCGGCGGGTAACGCCGGGCCGCCCCTCGTGGGTCCTGTGCCGCTTTGTGGCGGACAGGACACGGGGCGGCGTGTGAACGCGATCAGCCGCATTGCGGGTTTTGATTTTGCGGCAAACCCGTCTATATTTGTGTCATGAATGAGACGATCCCCCCATCGCCTGCCCTGAAACGCCTGCGCGCCGCCGGCCTGCGGCCCACGCGTCAGCGTTTGGCGCTCGCCCGGCTTTTGCTCGAAAACGGCGACCGCCACGTCACCGCCGAGCACCTGCACAACGAAGCCGTGGCAGCGGGGATCACCGTATCGCTGGCGACGATCTACAACACGCTGCATCAATTCACCGACGCGGGGCTGCTGCGCGAAGCGGTCGTCGAGCCCGGCCGGTCGTATTTCGACACCAACACCGCGGACCATCACCACTTCTTCTGTGAAGATACCGGCGAGCTGCAGGACATCCCGGCGCACCGCCTGTCGGTGACCGGTCTGCCGGTGCCGCCTTCCGGAACCCAAATTCGTCGCGTCGACATCATCGTCCGCGTCCGCCCCGGCCCCTAAAGCATCGCGAAAACCGAGTGCTGCAGCAGCGACGGCTGCGCGCCATTTGTCGCAGATTAAATCGATTCTAAACTATTGAACGGGTCGCCCGAGCCTCCATATCCCGGTCGAGCGGACGCAGCGCCGCAACGAGTCGCATGGAGACACCGATGGCGAGCTTGAAGAATTCGCGCACCGAAGAGAACCTCAAGGCGGCGTTTGCCGGTGAAAGCCAGGCAAACCGCCGCTATCTCTATTTCGCGCAAAAGGCCGATATCGAGGGCTATAACGACGTGTCGGCGGTGTTCCGCTCGACCGCCGAGGGCGAGACCGGCCACGCCCACGGGCATCTCGAATATCTCGAGGAAGTCGGCGACCCGGTGACCGGGATGCCGATCGGCGAGACCTCGCACAATCTGGCGGCGGCGATCGCGGGCGAGACCCACGAATACACCGACATGTATCCGGGGATGGCGCGCACCGCCCGCGACGAAGGGTTTGACGAGATCGCCGACTGGTTCGAGACCTTGGCAAAGGCCGAGAAGTCGCATGCCGGCCGGTTTCAGAAGGCGCTCGGTTCGCTGAGCTGAGACAAAACGCTCTGCGAGCTGGCCGTCGGAATACCGCGATGAAAGAAGGCAGCCTCGAAGCCCCGACCCGGCATCCGATTGCCTGGGACGATCCGGAGTTTGCCGACCGGGCAAAGACCGAGGCGGAGATGCGCCGCGTCTTCGACATCTGTCATACCTGCCGGCGCTGCTTCAATTTGTGCCAATCGTTCCCGCGGCTGTTCGACCTGATCGACAAGTCCGCGACCGGCGAGCTCGACAGTGTGGCGCCCTCTGATTACGGCCGGGTCGCGGATGCGTGCACGCTCTGCGACATGTGCTTTATGACCAAGTGCCCGTATGTGCCGCCGCACGAGTTCAACGTCGATTTCCCGCATCTGATGCTGCGCTACCGGGCGGTCGAGCTGAGGGAGGGCAAGGTTCCGCAGGCGCGGCGCGAGCTGGTCGCGACCGATCGCAACGGGCGTCTTGCGGGGCTCGCGGCACCGCTCGCCAATTGGGCCGGCGACACCCGTAACCGGCTGACCCGCCCGGTGATGGAAAAAGCGCTCGGCATCGACCGCCGCGCGGTCCTGCCGAAATTCCACGGCCGGACTTTTGTGATGCGGTCAAAGCGCACCGCGCCTCCGGTCGATCGCACTGCGCCCGCCTACGGTCGCAAGGCGGTGCTCTATGCCACCTGTTTTATAAACTACAACAATCCGGGGATCGGCGAGGCGGCGCGCGCCGTCCTCGCCAAGAACGGGGTCGAGACCGAGGTCGTGTATCCGCGCTGCTGCGGCATGCCGCAGCTCGAGCAGGGCGACTTGGCCGCGGTCGCGGCTTCGGCGAAAAAGGTTTCGGCGGCGCTCGGCCCCTGGATCGACAAAGGCTACGACGTCGTCGCGCTCGTGCCGTCCTGCGCGCTGATGGTCAAATTCGAATGGCCGCTGATCCTGCCCGACGACCCGGCGGTCAAAAATCTCGCCGCCGCGACGTTCGACATCAGCGAATACATTGTCGATATCGCCAAGAAGGAGGGGCTCGGCCCGGGTCTCGAACCGCTCCCGGGCGGTGTCACGGTGCACCTCGCCTGCCATGCGCGGGCGCAGAATATCGGGCAAAAGGCGGCCGAGATGCTGCGCCTCCTGCCTGAGACCAAGGTCTCGGTTATCGAGCGCTGCTCGGGCCATGGCGGCTCTTGGGGTGTGCTCAAGGAAAATTTCGACACCGCGATCAGGCAGGGCAAGCCGGTCGCGCGCCAGGCGCTCAAAAACGGTTCGGCATTTCTCGCCTCGGAATGCCCGCTCGCCGGCGCGCACATCGTCCAAGGCATGGAGATCGAGGGCGGTGAGGCGCTGCCGCAGCGCGCGCTGCATCCGATCGAGCTGATGGCCCGCGCCTATGGCATCGAGGGCGCATGGTCCGACAAAACCACGAGGGGCAAATGAACGATGTATTGGCGGCGCCGCGGCGCCGGCTGACGCGGGACGACATCCTGCCGGTCGCCGACTATCTGCCGGTAAGGGCCGAGCGGCGCCGGCAGATTGCCGAGCTGAAACGGCGGCGCCGGCTCGAAATCGGTCCGTTTGCGACCTTCCATTTCGAGAATTTCGCGACGATGCGGCATCAGGTCCAGGAAATGCTGGCGATTGAAAAGGGCGGCGAGGCGCAGCTCGCAGACGAGCTCGACGCCTATAACCCGATGGTGCCGCAAGGGCGGGAGCTCGTCGCCACGGTCATGCTCGAGATCGACGACCCATTGCGCCGCGCGGCGATGCTGGGTCGGCTCGGAGGCATCGAGGAGCGCGTCTTTATAATTGGATCGATGTCGGCGGGATCGATGTCGGCGGGATCGATGTCGGCGGGCAACGGGTGCGCGGGATTCCGGACCCCGCTCGCGAAAACACCAGCCCGGAAGGCAAGGCCTCGGCGGTGCAGTTTATCGAGTTTCGCCTCAGCTCCGAGGATGCCGCACGCTTCAAGACCCCGGGCACGTCGATTGTCGTCGGCTTCGACCACCCGAGCTACGCGCATATGACGGTCATGCCCGAGGCAGTCCGAGCGGCGCTGGCCGAAGACCTCGCCTGACCGATGAGCGGCGAGGACCCGGTCGCCGATCAGGAAGCGGTGCTGGCCGGCGCGCGGCGGTCTCTCGGCGACCAGCATCCCACGACATTGACCGCGATGCTCGACCTTGCCGAGCTGTTGTGGGCGCAGGGCCGCCTGATCTCCGCCCGCAAGCTCGAAGAGCAGGTTGTCGCCGGGCGCCGCCAACTCCTCGGTGCGGGTCATGCCGAGACGCTGAAGGCGATCGGGAAGCTGGCGGTGACGCTGGCCGCGCAGGGCGAGCTCTCGACGGCGCGCCGGCTCCAGGAGGAAGTCGTGGCCGGAATGCAGGCGCTCGCCGGCGACACCGGCCGCGACACCTTGCGCGCCATCAACAACCTCGCCGGCACGGTCGCCGCGCAAGGCGAGCTTGCCGCGGCACGCGAGATGCTGCAATCGGTGATCGCGACAATGGCCGGCGAGCTCGGCGACGAGGACATCGACACCCTCGCGGCGCTCGGCAACCTCGCCGGCATCCTCTGGCAGGAGGGCGATTGGGGCGAAGCCTGGGAATTGCAGCGCGAGGTCGCCGAAAGCTATCGCCGCACCCTCGGCGAGGCCGCCCCCGCCACCGCGACGGCCGCCGCGATCCTGCGGTCGATGGAGCGGCAGAGCGAGCCTTAAGCCGATCGGACACGGCGCCCAGGCTGGTCCTTTCCGGCGCCGGGTGCCGTGGAGTGTCGGCGACCCGGCTTATAGCCGGCGCTTTACCGCTGCCGGCATCGGCCTCATATATTCGCCATGGCGCTGTTGAAAATCGCCCGCATGGGCCACCCGGTTCTGCGCGGCGTCGCCGCCGAGGTCGACGACCCGACCGCCCCTTGGGTGCGCGCGCTGGTCGAGGACATGATCGAAACGATGGAGGATGCCGGCGGCACCGGTCTGGCGGCGCCGCAGGTGTATCAGCCACGGCGCATCGTCGTGTTCGAGGTCGGCTCCGAGCGGCTCAGCGGTCTGGCCGACGACATGGCGCAGGCGCTCACGGTCCTGATCAACCCTGTCATCGAGCCGGTGGGGCGCGAGCGGGCGCTGGGCTGGGAAGGTTGCCTGTCGGTGCCGGGGCTGCGCGGCGTGGTGCCGCGGCATTTGCGCATCCGCTACCGGGCGCTCGGGCTCGACGGCGAGCCGATCATGCGTGAGGTCGAAGGCTTTCACGCTCGCGTCGTGCAGCACGAATGCGACCACCTCGACGGCATTCTTTATCCGCAGCGAATGACCGACCACCGGCTCTTGATGTTCACCGAGGAATTGCAGCGCCACCCGATCGATCTGGCGGCTTATCTTGCCGAACGGAAGCCGGCATGAGGAGCCCGCTGGCCGAGACCGAACGGACGGCGCTGATCGAGGCGATCCTGCCCGAAGTGGCGTTCGACGGCTGGTCGCGCGCCGCTTTGCGCCATGCTGCGCGCCGGGCCGGTCTCACCGCCGCCGAGGCGCTGGCCCTCTTTCCGCGTGGTGCGCCCGATCTCGTCGCTGCCTTTAGTCGCTGGGCCGATCGGCAGACGCTCGACCGCCTCGAAGCTTCGCCGCTCGAACCGCTGCGGACGGCGGAGAAGGTGGCGCTGGCGATCGCTACCCGGCTCGAGATCCTCGCCCCCTGGCGCGAGGCGGTGCGGCGCGGGCTCGGCGTGCTGGCGCTGCCGCAGCATGCGCCGCTGGGCTTGCGGCTCGTCTATGAGACGGTCGACGGCATCTGGTACGCCGCCGGCGACGGCTCGACCGATTTCAGCTTTTACACAAAGCGCGCGACCCTTGCCGCTATCTGGATGGCGACCGTGCTTTATTGGCTCGAAGACCGCTCGGAGGCGTTCGCCGCGACGCGGGCCTTTGTCGAACGCCGGCTCGACGACGCCGAGCGGATTGGTAGAATGCGCCGCGGTCTCGCCGATGCGGCGCGCCGCTTGCCAAACCCGCTGCGGTTGCTGCACCCGCTGCGCTGAGGCGGCGGCTCGGCGGCGGGGGGCTCAGCGGCGGGGGATGAGCCGGGTCACGTGGCCCATTTTGCGTCCCGGGCGCACGCGGCGCTTGCCGTAAAGATGCAGCTTGGCCAGCGGGTCGCTGAGCGCCTCGCGCCATTTTTCGACGTCGGCGCCAATCAGGTTCTTCATGACCGCATCGGCATGGTGCTCGACCGAGCCGAGCGGCAGCCCGCACAACGCCCGCACCAGCTGCTCGAACTGGCTGGTGAGGCAGGCGTCGATCGTCCAATGCCCGGAATTGTGCGGCCGGGGCGCGAGCTCGTTGACCAGGATGTCGCCCGCTTGAGTTACGAACATCTCGACCGTGAGCAGGCCGACCAGATCGAGCTTTTCCGCGACATGGCGGGCGATCGCCTCGGCCCGCATCGCGGTTTCGGGCGCGATCCGCGCCGGTGCGATCGTGGTGTCGAGGATATGGGCGACGTGATGGTTCTCCACCGGCGGATAGGTCGCCCAGGCGCCGTTGCGGCCGCGCGCGACAATCACCGAAATCTCGCTGGCGAAATCGACAAAGCTTTCGAGAATGCCGATCTCGCCACCCATCTGCCGCCACGCTTCTTCGGGGCGGGTTTCCGGCGTCAGGGTCACCTGACCCTTGCCGTCATAGCCCATGCACACGGTTTTCAATACCGCGGGGTGGCCGAAATCGTGCATCGCACGCCCGAGCGCCGCAGCGTCGGCGATTTCGCGATAGACCGTTGTCTCGACCGCGATCGAGCGCAGAAAATCTTTTTCGCGCAGCCGGTCCTGGGTAATTTCGAGAATCTCGGGCCGCGGCAGCACCGGTTTGTGCGCGGCGACGGCGCGGACCGCCTCGGCCGGGATGTTCTCAAACTCGAAGGTCGCAACATCGATCGCCTCGGCGAAGCGCGCAAGCGCCGTGCGGTCGGTGAAATCGGCCACGGTGGCGGCGGCGCAGACTTGCGCGGCCGGGCTCTCCGGCTCGCTGGCAAAGACATGGCAGCGATAGCCGAGGCGGGCCGCCGCGAGCGCCGTCATGCGGCCGAGCTGGCCGCCACCCAGGATTCCGATCGTGGCCCCGGGGGCCAGGACGGCCGGCTCGGTCGTCGCCATTAACGCTCGTCCGGGTGCTCGGTCACGGCCGCGGTTTGCTCCTGCCGCCAGCCGTCCACCGACTGTGCCGCATCCGGGTCGGAAAGGCCAAGAATAGCGGCGGCAAAAAGCGCGGCATTTACCGCGCCGGCCTCGCCGATCGCAAAGGTCGCGACAGGCACCCCGGCCGGCATCTGGACGATCGAAAGAAGGCTGTCGACGCCTTTCAGCACGCGGCTCTCGATCGGCACCCCGAGCACCGGCAACGGGGTCAGCGCGGCGGCCATGCCGGGCAGATGCGCGGCCCCGCCGGCGCCGGCGATGATCACGCGCAAGCCCCGCCCACGGGCGGTGCGCGCATACTCGAAAAGCCGCTCCGGTGTGCGATGGGCCGAGACGATGCGGGTCTCGCACGCGATGCCGAGCCGATCGAGAGCGGTCGCGGCGTGGCGCATCGTCTGCCAATCGGACTGGCTGCCCATGATAATGCCGACCGCAACCCCGGCCTCGGTCATTCGGCCCCTTTCACAATCGCAACGCGCGGCCGGCATTATAGGGGCCGGTCCGGCCCATACAAGCGCACGGGATCAGGCGATGATATCGGGCAGCAGCTCGCTCCCGATTTTCGAAATCTGGTCTTTCAGCAAGAGCTTGCGTTTTTTCAGGCGTTGCAGCTGCAGCTGGTCGAACGGCGCGCGTTCGGCCAGGCGTGCGATCACGTCGTCGAGATCGCGATGCTCGGTTTTCAACCTGGCGAGCTTTGCTCTGAGTGCTTCGGTATCGAGGTCCATGGCAGATGGCTCGGGAGTCCACCGCATTATATCATCGCCGGCGGGATGGCGACATGACCGACCGAGCCAGCGCCGAGGCGGACGCGCTGTGGCGCTTCTCCACGGTCTTTTATGCGCGGCCCGGTGTCGGCACAGCGCTGCTGGCGTTGCAAGAACGGGACGGGCGCGACGTCAATCTGATCCTGTTCACGCTGTGGCTCGGCGTCTCCGGTCGCCCGCCGCTGACCCGCGCCGCGCTGGCTGCCGCCGAGGCGGAAACGAGGCCGTTGCGCGGCGAGCTGGTCGAGCCGCTGCGCGCGTTGCGGCGGCGGCTGAAAAGCAGCAGCGACACCGATCTGCTGCGGTTGCGCAATGAGGTCAAGCGGCTCGAGCTCGCTGCCGAAGAAGCGATCCAACGGCGGCTCGCCGGATCTGCCGGCCCCGCCGGCGAGGCCGGCCCGGCCGCCCGGCTCGCCGCCGCGCGGACCAATCTCTTGCTCTATCTCGGCCGGGAGACGGCGGAGACAAGGTTCATCTGCGATGCGCTCGACGCCTTTCTGCGCAAGCAGTGAGCCTAGCCGCCAGCCGGACGCTCGCCCCAGCGCCGCACCGTGCCGCTGTCGAGGTCGAAGAGGTCGAGCACGCGGCCCAAAGTGTGGTCGATCATCTCGGCGATCGTCGCCGGCTTTGCATAAAGCGCCGGGACCGGCGGCGCGATCACCGCGCCCATTTCGGACAGCGCCGTCATCGTCCGCAAATGGCCGGTGTGGAGCGGCGTCTCACGGACCAGCAAGACGAGGCGGCGGCGCTCTTTCAGCACCACGTCCGCCGCCCGCGTCAAGAGGCTCGTCGTCACGCCGCTGGCAATTTCGCTCATGCTGCGGATCGAGCACGGCGCCACCACCATGCCGATCGTCTTGAACGAACCAGACGAAATCGGCGCCGCCATATCGGCTGCGGCATGCACGACATCGGCGCGAGCGCGCAGCGCGGCCGGCTTGAGCCCGGTTTCGAGCGCCAAGGTCACCTCGCCCGAGCGGCTGATGACAAGATGGGTCTCGACCGGCAGCGGCCCCAGCAATTCAAGGAGGCGCGCCCCGTAGACCGCGCCCGACGCGCCGCTGATGCCGACGATCAACCGCGAAGTTTCCGATGTCTGCGCCATATCCGCCCCTGTTGCCCATCGCCGCCGCGACATATTTTTGTCATCAGCGGCGGGCGCGTCCTTTGCCGGGCCGCTGCGGCCGGCGTAGCATCGGCCGCCATCATTGCGAAAGGGAGGGTGCATGTCGCTGCAAGATCGCATCGAGGCGTTGAAAGAACAGCATGCGGCTCTCGAACGCGCCATCGACGAGGAAAACCGGCATCCCCTCCCAAACCAGGACGCGATCTCCGACCTGAAGCGGCAGAAGCTCCAAATCAAGGATGAGCTGTTCCAGCTGGAACGGCACTGAAAGCCGGCCGAGGAAAGCCGGGGAATGGCCGGACGTCAAGCGTTGGGGGTCGCGATCGGCGGCCTCGGCGCCATCGGCATGGCGGTCGCGCAGCGGCTCGATCGCGGCATCGACGGGCTGAGCCTGGGCGCGGTATCGGCGCGCGACCGGGCGCGGGCCGAGGCGGCGGTTGCCCGGTTCCGCCGGCCGGTGCCGGTGCTGCCGCTCGCCCGGCTGTGGGAAGCGGCGGACATCGTTGTCGAATGCGCTCCGGCGGCGCTGTTGCGTGAGCTGGCCGAGCCGGCCCTCGCGCATGGCCGGATCGTCCTGGTGTTGAGCTGCGGCGCGCTGATCGACAGTCTCGACCTGGTCGAGCTGGCGCGGGAGAACGGCGGGCGGGTGCTGGTGCCGACCGGCGCGTTGATCGGCCTCGATGCGGTCGCCGCCGCGGCCGAAGGCGGCATTTCGCGCGTGCATATGGTCACCAGAAAGCCGCCGGGCGGTCTTGCCGGCGCTCCTTATCTGATCGAGCACGGCATCGGCATCGACGGACTGACAGAGCCGAAGCGCGTCTTCACCGGCAATGCGCGCGAGGCGGCGCGCGGCTTTCCAGCGAATGTCAACGTCGCCGCCGCGCTCGCTTTGGCTGGGATCGGACCCGAGCGTACTACGATCGAGATCTGGGCCGACCCGGCGGTCACCCACAACACCCATCGGATCACGGTCGAGGCCGAGGCAGCGCGGTTTTCGATGCAGATCGAAAATGTGCCATCGGAAAACCCGAAAACCGGAAAGCTGACCCCGCTCTCCGTTGTCGCCGCGCTCAAAAAGCTGGTGAGCCCGCTTGCGGTCGGGACCTGAGGCTCATTCGGGGACGAGCAAGAGGTTGTGCGCGTCGCCGGCGCGGAACGGCGGCTCGGCCGCGACATAGGCGGGCCAGGCGGCGTCGGCCATGCCATAGTCCAGCAAAACGCCGAGCATTCGATAGCCCAGGCCGTGCAGCCGGTCGCGGATCGCCGCGCGGTCGCCCGGACCCTCGTGGCCGGTCTCGACGACCAGCGCCGGGCGAAACCGGGCGAGGCTCGCCGTACCGCCGTCGAGCACGTGCCGCTCGTGGCCCTCGACATCGATCTTGATCAGGTCGAGCCGCTCGAGGCGGCGCTCGGCGACGAGCGTGTCGAGCCGGCGCAGCCCGACCTCGATCGCCCGGTTTCCGGCGGCGGCCTTCCCGATCCGGGCGGTGCCGGTATCGGTCCGCGCCGAGGTCACCAGCGGCACGACGAACTCCGCCGTGCCGTCATGGTCGCCGAGCGCGCAGCCGACCACCGCCACCTGGCGCAGCGCATTGGCGGCGAGCGTCTTTTCCAGCGCTGCGGCGCTGCGCGGCGCGGGCTCGACCGCCAACACCCGACCCGTGGCGCCGACCGCCCGCGCCAGCGGCACAGTCCACTCGCCGAGATTGGCGCCGATGTCGATCGCCGTCCCGCCCGATGGCAGAAGGGCCAGCACCGCGGGATGGACCTTGGGCGGATGCAGCAGCGCATGGCGCCCGCGCGCGTCGAGCGGAGACGGCACATAGACGAGATCCCCGGTGCGGTGCAGCGCAAAGCCGCCGGGCCATTCGCGCTCGACCCGCCGCAGCAGCCGCTTTTCCCGCCAGCGCCGCAGCCGCCGCGCGCCGGCAGGCTCGGGCTCGCCCGGCGGGCGCAGCTTCCACAGCGCCTTGAGCAGGCCCATCAACGGACGCAGATCGCCCTGATCGGTCGCAGCCATGACTCTCTGCTGCCTGGATCGTTCGGTCGCGCTATCCTGTTATCGGTCGCAACCGGGATCGGCGAGGGAAAAATGGGCCGAAAAGCCGACAAGCGGCGAATGGGCGACCGCGACATCCTGCTGATCGTCGACGTCCAGAACGATTTTTGCCCCGGTGGTGCGCTCGGCGTGCCCGAAGGCGACGCCATCATCCCCGCGGTCAACCGTCTCGCAGCGCAATTCCCCCATGTCGCCTTGACCCAGGATTGGCATCCGCGGGGCCATCTGTCCTTTGCCGGCTCGCATCCGGGCCGCCAGCCTTTCGAGACGATCGAGGCCGCCTATGGCGCGCAGATCTTGTGGCCGGACCATTGCGTCCAAGGGACCGAAGGGGCGGCGTTGCACCGCGATCTCGCCGTCCCGCATGCCGAGCTGGTGCTGCGCAAGGGTTTTTTGCGCGAGATCGATTCCTATTCGGCGTTTCGCGAGAACGATCGTCGGACGCCGACCGGTCTCGCTTCCTATTTGCGCGAACGTGGCTTTGAGCGGCTGACTTTGGCCGGGCTCGCCACCGACTTTTGCGTGCTGTTTTCGGCGATCGATGCGCGCGAGGCCGGGTTCGAAGTAGCGGTCGCGACCGAAGCCTGCCGCGGGATCGATCTCGGCGGCTCGCTCGACCGTGCGCTGCGGGCAATGGTGGAGGCCGGCGCCAGATTGATCTAAGGCGTTCGAGACGGCTTGGCGGGAGGAATGCGATGGAGCTGGGGTTGCGCGGGAAAAAGGCGCTGGTGACAGGCGGCTCGAAGGGGATCGGACGGGCCTGCGCCGAGGCGCTCGCCGAGGAGGGGTGCGACGTCGTCTTGGTGTCGCGCACCGCAGCCGACCTCGAAGCCGCACGCGCGGCGATCGTCGCCAAGCACAATGTCGCGGTGCGCTTCTATCCGCTCGATCTTGCCGACAGCCGCAATGTCGATAAGCTCGCCGCCGACTGCGCCGACACCGAAATCCTGGTCAACAATGCCGGCGCCATCCCGGGCGGCAATCTTGACGCGATCGACGAGGCGCGCTGGCGCACCGCGTGGGATCTGAAGGTATTCGGCTACATCAACATGACCCGGCGCTTTTACGCGCTGATGCGCGAGCGCAAGCAGGGAGTCATCGTCAACATCCTGGGGGCCGCCGGCGAGAACCCCGATTTCGACTATATCGCCGGCTCGTCGGGCAACGCCTCGCTGATGGCGTTTACCCGCGCGATCGGCGGCACCGCACCGCGCGACGGTCTGCGCGTCATCGGCATCAACCCCGGTCCGGTGATGACCGAGCGGCTCGTCAGCTTGATGCGCACCCGCGCCCAGGACCGCTTTGGCGACGCCGGGCGCTGGCACGAGCTGATGCAAGGCCACGCTTTCGGCCGCGCCGCCAAGCCCGAGGAGATTGCCTCTATGGCGGCGTTCCTCGCCTCGGACAGGTCCGGCTACACCACCGGCTCGATCGTCACCATCGACGGCGGCGGGTCGAGCCGCCGCAGCGCGCTTTGAGGGAGCAAGGGATGGCTCAGTTTCTGGTGATCGGACGCGACGGCACCGATGCGCAAGCGCGGGCGCGGCGGCTCGCTGCGAGGCCGGCGCATTTCGCCGGCATCGAAGGGATGGTTGCAAAGGGCGAGATTGTCAGCGGCTCGGCCATTCTCGACGATGCCGGCAGCATGGTCGGCTCGGTCGTGATCGCCGAGTTCCCGAGCCGGGCCGAGCTCGACGCCTGGCTTGCGCGCGAGCCTTATGTCACCGGCGGCGTGTGGCGCGATATCGAGATCAAGCCCGTTCGCATCGCCGTGCGCGACGGCAAGATCACGCCGTAGCACGCGCCGGCGGCCGGCGCCGGCGGATACCGGCAAGGGCAAGCGCCGCGCCGAGCAGGGCGAGGTTCGCCGGCTCGGGCACCGGCCGCAGCGCGGCAAAGAGGCCGTCGTTCTCGCCGTTGATCCCGTCCGAGAAGAACGGCGTGCTCGGATCGCCGCCGGCGCCGCCATTGCCGAAGATCAGCGCCCACAGCCCGCCCGGCATGTTGCCGGCTCCGGGAGCGATCGGGATGGTGCCCGCGAAGACCCCGGTGGTCGGGTCGAACGCATTGATCTCGCTCGCGATAAAGCTGAAATTGCCGACCAGGAGGTCGCCGCCGAGCGCGCCAAAGCTTTTCGGAGCCAGAGTAATTCTCCAGGGGGCGGCGAGCTTGCTGCCGGTGATCAAGCGCCGCAAAAAGACGCCGTTTTCGTCGAATACGAATAGGTGTTGGCCGCAGCCGGCGTCGGCCCGAATTCCAAAGTGATTATCGCCGAAGAACGCGATCTATATCGCGGCGGCTGTGCAACACGCGCTGAATGATCACACCGGCACGAGCGATACGACAAATATGATGTAGTTGCCAACAACGAAATTGCGCAAACCGCGCCGCAGATCGTCTCGCGCGCGCCCCAATCGCGGCCACTTCGACAAAAGCTGAAAGCGATCGACGATCAAATCGACGGTCTTGTCTGCTAAGCTCTCGTTGCTGGCTTCAACGGCAAGAGAGTGCCAGATTTCCTCGAGATCCCGACGCGCTTGCGACGCAAGCTGGTGCGGCATCAGCGCGGCGCTTTTCGTTCCGCCGCAAGGCGCGCTCGACCGCGGCGCTTTACGTCTTCCACCAGATCGCGCATGGCTTCCGGCGTGATCTCAATTCCTTCACCGCGTGCAACAGAGGCTTCCGCCTCATCGATAGCAGCCAGGATTTCGTCGCGGCGCCGCTCGCGCTCGATCCATAAGCTCAGCGCTTCCTGAACCGCATCTTCGGCCTGCCCGAGACGGCCATGGGCGATCGCCCGGTGGATGAAGTCCTGCTGTTCTTCTGTCAGGTCGATCTGCATCGGTTCAGCCGCTTTTCAGCTTGCGCGCGGCATCGACGGCAGCGTAGGTGAGGATGCCGTCGGCGCCGGCGCGCTTGAAGGCGAGGAGGGTCTCCATCACCGCGCGCTCGCCGTCGAGCCAGCCGTTCTGCGCGGCGGCGTGCAGCATCGCGTATTCGCCGCTCACCTGATAGGCGTAGGTCGGCACCCGGAACGCCTCCTTGACCCGGCGCACGACGTCGAGATAGGGCATCCCCGGCTTGACCATGACCATGTCGGCGCCCTCCTGCAAATCGAGCGCCACCTCGCGCAAGGCCTCGTCGCCATTTGCCGGGTCCATCTGGTAGGTGCGCTTGTCGGCGCTGCCGAGCGCCGTCTTGGAGCCGATCGCGTCGCGAAACGGCCCGTAAAACGCCGAGGCGTATTTGGCCGCGTAGGACATGATCCGCACATGGTCGAACCCGGCCTCGTCGAGTGCCAAGCGCACTGCGCCGACCCGCCCGTCCATCATGTCGGAAGGGGCGATGATGTCGCAGCCGGCTTCGGCCTGGATCACCGCCTGGCGGCGCAGGAGCGCCACGGTCTCGTCGTTCGCGACATAGCCCTTGCGGATCACGCCGTCATGGCCGTGCGATGTAAACGGGTCGAGCGCCACGTCGCACAACACGCCGAGGTCCGGCAACGCCTTTTTCAGCGCCGTGACCGCGCGGCAGACGAGATTGCCGGGGTTCAAGGCTTCGCTGCCCTCGTCGTCCTTTGCTGCCGACGGCACCGCCGGGAAAATCGCGACGGTCGGGATGCCGAGCGCCGCCGCCTCGCCGGCGGCATCGACGAGCGCTGCGATCGGCAGGCGAAAGACACCGGGCATCGAGGCAATCGGCGCCTTCCTCCCCTCGTCATGGACAAAGACCGGCCAGATCAGGTCGCCGGCGGTCAGCACATGCTCGGCGACGAGCTTGCGCGACCAGGCGTCGCGCCGGTTGCGTCTGAGCCGCAGGCGCGGATAAGAGGCGAGCGGCGGCAGAAATTCGGTCACGGCACGGCTCCCGGAAGGGCGGCGGACGCCGCCAAAATAGGAGTCGGCGTTTTTTCTTACAACCTTTGCCGATCGGCAGCGGCGGTCACGCGTGCGCCCATATCCGCCACCGACATCACATGGGCTGTCGAAGCAGCGAGGATGACCAGGGTTGCATGATGAACCTCGGAGTTCGGCATGGCACCAAACCCGCGGTCCGGATAGTCGTAAGTCGCGGTCGCATCCGATAAAAACACCACCCGGTAATTTCGGAACATTGCGTCGCGCGCGGTTGCGTGACAGCAATTCTCGGTCGTCGTTCCGGAGACGATGACTGTATCGATTCCCCACTCGCGCAGGATTATGTCGAGATCCGTGCCGAAAAAGGCGCTGTAGCGATGCTTTTTGACTACGTGCTCGCCCGGCGTCGGGGCCAGCTCGGGGTAGATGTCGACACCGGGTGTGCCGTCCACCAACGCGTCGCGATTGGCGATCGGCGGGTGCATGTCGTCGAACAGGCCCATGTCACAGCCGTCGCGGCGATGGACATGCGCAGTGTAGATGACGCGAATGCCGGCATTCCGGCAAATGCGCAGAGCCTCGGCCAGTTTAGGCACCATGGCACGGGCCGCAGGCGTTTCCATCGGCGCACCCGCTGCGACAAAATCATTCTGCATATCGACGACGATCATCGCCGTCTTGGTCGGATCGATTGTGTCGATTTGCATCGCACCATTTCCGCTCGTCGTGAAAGCGCACGATCCGGTGATACCGGCCGGCCGTTCGTCGGTGCGTTTGCAAAGCTTACAATAGCCTTAAATTTTTGTGAACGCAGGGTCGATGACGGAAGCAGCCGGTCGATTATGTTAAACCCCTGATTTCCGTTGGCAAGTCACGATCGCAGGGTCGTCACGACTAGCGATATCGCGAAGCCTCCTGGCCTTCGCCAGCGGATCAACATAAAGGGTTCCCCGGCCGCGCTGACAACGCGCGCGCGGGTGGCGAAAACACCTCTGATATGGTTAATCAAGCCGGTTTTGCCGAAATAGTCGAAGCGCCGCCCCATCGCTCGAGGAGGTTTCGCAATGCCCTCACGCCGCGCCGTGATGACCGGCGCTCTCGCCGCAGCGATCGTCCCCGCCGCCGCCGGTGCGCAAAACCCGCCGGCGAAGGATGCCGGCGCCGGCAAGGCCGCGCCGACGATCCTGCGGCTGCAAAACCAGACCATCGAGGTCAACGGCAAACCGGCCTCGGTCTTCGCGATCCGCCAGCCCGACGGCACCGCCGGGATTACCACCGATATCGGCAAGCGGTTTCGGGTGCGCGTCGAAAACAAGATCGGCGAGCCGAGCCTGATCCATTGGCACGGCCTGACCCCGCCCTGGCGGCAGGATGGCGTGCCCGGCATCTCCGCCCCGCCGATCAGCCCCGGCGGCAGCGCCAATTACGATTTCAAGCTGCGTTTTGGCGGCACTTTCTGGATGCACTCGCACCAGGGATTGCAGGAGCAGCTGCTGATGGCGGCGCCGCTGATCATCCACGACGACCGCGACCGGCCCGATCAGCAGGAAATCGTGGTCATGCTCGCCGATTTCAGCTTTACGCCGCCGCAGCAAATCTTCGACGAGCTGAAAAAGCCGAAAAAGATGGCGAGCATGGCAATGGGCAACCCCGGTGCGGCGATGGCCGCAGCACCCGACCTCAACGATGTCAAATACGACGCTTTTCTCGCCAACGACCGCACCCTTGCCGACCCCGAGATCGTCAGGGTCGAGCCGGGCGGAAAGGTGCTGCTGCGCATCATCAACAGCTCGTCGATGAGCGCCTACCATGTCGATCTCGGCGCCCTTCAAGGCGAGCTGATCGCGGTCGACGGCTTTCAAATCGCCCCCACCGCCGGCCGCGTCTTTCCGGTTGCGGTGGCGCAGCGCCTCGATATCCGCGCCACGGTTCCGACCGGGCCCGGCGCCTATCCGGTGCTCGCCGTCCTCGAAGGAGACCGCAAGCAAACCGGCATCGTGCTGGCCGCCGGGGATGCCGGGATTTCGCGCATTTCAGACATGGCGGGACAGGCGTCGCCGGCCCTGACGCTCGAGTTGGAACGCCGCTTGCGCGCCGCAAAGCCGTTGACGCCGCGCAAGCCCGACCGCGTGCACACCCTCGACCTGACCGGCGACATGGCGAAATATGTCTGGTCGATCAATAATGTGGTGTGGAGCAAGGAGGTCCCGCCCTTGCCGATCGCCAAGGGCGAACGGGTCGAGCTGGTGCTCGTCAACAAAACCCAGATGTCGCACCCGATGCACCTGCACGGGCACGAGTTCCAGGTCGTCGAGATCGACGGCACACGCTTTTCCGGCGCGGTGCGCGACACCGTGCTGGTGCCGGCCGGCCGCCGCGTCGCCGTCGCCTTCGATGCCAACAACCCCGGCCTGTGGGCGTTTCACTGCCACCTGCTCTATCATCTCGATGCCGGGATGTTCACGACGTTTCGGTACGTCTAGTGTCGGGAATGTTCGGCGTATGGAGCGACGGCCTCGAACACTTCGTGCACCTCCTCGCCGCTTTTCTGTTGGCTTTGCCGATCGGCTGGAACCGGGCGCGCGCCGAGCGCAGCGCCGGCATCCGCACCTTTCCGTTGGTGGCGATCGCCAGCTGCGGGCTGGTGCAGACCGCAACCTCGGTGCTGGGCGCGGGTGCTGCGGCGCAAGGCAATGTCCTGCAAGGCTTGGTCACCGGCATCGGCTTTATCGGCGCCGGCGCCATCATCAGACAGGGCGACACGACCACCGGCAACGCGACCGCCGCCAGCATCTGGTCGGTCGGCATCATCGGTGCCGCGGTCGGCTACGGCTATTACGACATCGGCCTGATCCTGGCGGCGGCCAACCTCGCCGTGCTCAAGTTCCGGGCACCATTGTCGGCGCCGGCAGCCGCCCCGGCCGAGATTCCGGCCGAGCGTCGAGGGGGCTGAAAAAAGCCCGATCACCCCGGCGGATCGTGGGCGAGCGTGCAATAAGCGGCGCGTTCCGCGACGGCCGGATCTCGGGCATGCTGTGCCGATGGGCGTCCGACGCGGCCGGACCTTGCGAGGTGGAGCGAGATGGATAATTCCAGGAAGACCAGCTTCGACGACCGGCTGAACGCCGCCGCGAACGCGAAGAAGGCGCTGCAGGAGAAGTTCCGAGCTCGATCCGGGGCAAACGATCCGGCCTTCGCCGAACGCCAGGCCGCCCGGCAGGCGGCCGCCGCGGCTCGCGCCGCCCGCGCCGCCGAGCGCAACGCCGCCGCGGCAGCCGAGGCAGCCGCCCGTGACGCCGCCGCGGCAGCCGAAGAGGCCGCGCGCAATGTTGCCGAGGCAGCCGAAGAGGCGGCTCGCGCTGCCGAAATCGTCAAGCAGGCCGCCGATGACATCGCTCTCGAAGCCGAACGCAAAGCCGCCCGCGACGCCCGCTACGCCGCCCGCAAGGCGCGCCCGCGAAAATGACCGCGCGCAGGGCGCGCCCGCGAAAATGACCGCCCAAGGCTCGCAAAGAACGCGGAACCGGATAAGTCAGGCCGCGTCCTGATAGAGATACTTCTGGAAGCCGGCGAAGACGCTCCTGATCTCCTCGGGTCTGCCTAAATCGGCAACCGCATCGGCGATGGCGTTGTGATATTTGAGCAAGAGCAAGGGGCGCAGCTTCTCGCGATCGAGCTCTTCGACCCCGATCCGCACATAATGCGACAGCACGAAATCGAGGAAGACCTGCTGCTTCGTATTGAAATGCGTGCTGATCTCGATTTTGGCCTTCGCGGCCCGCTCCTCGCGGCTGAGCGGCGGCAGCGCATAGGCGACGTGCGCCAAGACATCGAAGAGGTCGCTGTTCGCGGGCGGCGATGCGCAGCAACAGGTAAGCGATCATCGCGGCGAAGATTTTGCAGGCGGACGGCTTTTCGGAGCGGCCGAGAAAGGCGCGTATCTGGAGATGCTGCTTGATCCATCGGAACAACAGCTCGATTTGCCAGCGTTTGCGGTAATATCGCTTTCAGCAGACCGCCCAGCACCGTATTTTGATAGCGCACACCAAGCTCCACTTTCTGAGTGTCGACAACCAGAAAGTAACCGCCAAACCCAGGCGGCGCTTGGCGTGCCGCTGCGACCAATCAACTCATTCCCCGGACAGCCCTGCGCTTTCGCGGGAACGACGAAAGAAACGAGGTTATTGAATTTTGTGGAATCATGCTCTAGCGGAGATGGCGGACCTGCCGGTTCGAGGTTGCGGAGAGCCGGACGGATATGACCGAAATAGGTATCGACATTGCCGAAATTAAAGATAGGCAAACGAATAACCATGAAACCGACGTGCTAATTCCTGTTTTGTTGAGCATGGTATTGGCAAAGCCTGCGAGATTGGCGATCATTCCCGATAACGCAGAGAAGAACGTGATTGCAATCAACTGATTTGTGGAAATGAAAGCGCTCGAAACGTCGTGTTCTGTGTCCTTGGCGTGCGCCATCATCAGGTTGCCGAGATGCGCCCAGGCGATCCCGACCCCGGCTCCGGACAGCCCGATCCCGCAGCCCAGCAGAAAAAGTGATCCGCGGATCAATGCATAGGTTGCGAGTGTCAAGCCGAAGCAGACACACACCGGCCCGACGACGATCGACCTTTCCGCCCATACGCCTTCGGCGGAGGCCGTGAAGAACGCCGCGAAAGTCCAGGACAGCGCCATCAAAGCACTCAGGTATCCGCCCACAATGGGTGGATACCCGCCGACCTCCGTGACCACGTAAGGAACATAGAGCGTGGCGGCGGTCGTGGTCCCGGCCATCAAGGCCATCGTCAGCGACACCGCGCCAAACGCATTACCCGGTCGATAAGCCCCGCTCGGCAACAGCCGGAACGGGTTGGTGCCGGCGCTGCCCGGTCGTTCGACACGCAAGAGGAGGAAAAGCAGCGCTGCGCCGAGGGCGAGCCCGACCCCGCTCGATCGAGCCTCGCCCGATATGCTTCCGATAGATACCGCGAGCGCCGACCCGGTGAGCAGGGCGAGCCGAGCGCACGCCGCCGTCACCGAAACGGCTGCACCATTCGGCTCGGGTTCGGTCTGCTTCGCCAAGCTTGACTCGGCCAACAGCCCCACCGCTGCTGCGAAGGGCACATCGATCCAGAACGCCCAGCGCCAGACACCCCACCCGGCGAGAACGCCCCCGAGCAGCGGGCCGGTGAATGCCGCCGCACCCCAGATACCCGACAGGAAGACGATAGCTCGCGTGCGCTGATTCTCTCTGAACACCCGCCGGATCGTCGCGTAGGCCAATGCAGTCAGAAATCCGCCCCCCAACCCCTGAAGCAATCGTCCGGCCAGGAAGACTCCCATGTTTGCCGATACGGCACAGACCACGCTGCCACTCGCGAACAGCACAAGGCTGATGCGATAGGCGTCGCGCAGCCCCCGAAATCGCACCAATGATGCGGCAAATGCCGCGCCCCAGATGGCGGTGACGACGGCGACGGTCGTGGTCCACGCGAAGAAGCGCAGACCGCCGATTTCGGATACCACTATGGGGAGCGCGGTCGAGACCACCCGCATCGACAATGCATGGATTGCCACCCCGCCCGCGATCGTCATGGAGACCAGCGCGTTCCCGTCGCGAAACAGCGATAGCCAGCCGGCAGCGATGCGGCCCTCTTCAGGCCTCTTCTCGGTTTCATCGACGAGCATCACATATCCCTCGGAATGAGATGCGCGAATGCTATGGAGCCCGATGCCGCTGTGCTAATGATGATCGATCACCGTGGGATGAAGCAAATTCATGTGAGGGACCATGGTCAGCCCCTATCGGCCGTTGCCGCCGCTCGGGACCCTACGCACTTTCGAAGCCGTCGCCCGGCACCTGTCGTTCACGATGGCGGCGAGCGACATGGCCCTGACCCAGAGTGCGGTCAGCCATCAAATCCGCGCGCTCGAAGACCATCTCGGCGCGCGCTTATTTCAGCGGCGTCATCGCGGGATCGAAATGACCGCCGAAGGTCGAATCTTTCTGGAAGGTGTGCGCGCTGGACTGGACAGCATTTTGCTGGCCACCGAGCGCATCCGAAGCCAGCACCGTGTCGGTGTTCTGACCGTCGCGGCTCCTGCGGCTTTTGCCATCTGGTGGCTCGTGCCGCGCCTGGGGCGGTTCGCCGCGCTTTATCCCGACATCGAGGTCAGGATAGCGACCATCGACGGACGCGAACCCGATCTCCTCCGCGACGGGATCGACGTGGCTATCGTGAAACGACCGGCCAAGGAGGCGGCGCGTAATCCGCTCGAAATGCCATTGTTGAGCGAGATCGTGTTTCCGGTATGCTCGCCATCGCTCCTCAATGGCGCGTCATCGCTTCGCAGCCCCTCGGATTTGGCGCGGCATCCCTTGATCGAATGCGACGCCGCAGAGACCGAGGACAGCGAGTTCTGCTGGTCTACCTGGTTGCCGCGCCTCGGCCTCGACCGAGCGCCGCCACCCCGTCTGCTGCGGTTCAGCCAATTTGGTCCGGCACTGTCAGCGGCGGTCGATGGACTCGGTATCGCCCTTGGTCGATCCCCGATGGTCGATGCCGAGCTCGCCGCCGGCAGGCTCATTCGGCCATTCCCCAAGCGCGTTGTATCCAGGGCGTCGAACGTATTTGCCCTGGCCTGGCGCGACCCCCGCGCCGCTCGGGAAGACCAGCGGACCGCCGCCTTCCGCGAGTTTGCGTTGGATGAGGCATGCGGCTGCGAGCTTGCTGCCGGCCCATGCGGGATGCCCAGCTCGGAGCGGGATTCCCGCACGCAGGTAGACTGGATGGCGGGGAGAGCGACCCGGCGCAGAATGACAAGCCAACGCGACTTCCAAGTTGTCCCCGGGACGGCAGCAGCGGCGAGTTGACCCCACCGGCTTCCTCGAGCCGGTCGCGGTCGGGAATGTACTCGACTTTTTCGGTGGCGCAGCGGGTGCGCCGGGTTGGGGCGCAGGCTATCGGGTGATCGCCCTCGGTTCCGCCGCCGCTGGCCGGGCGGCATGGCGAACAGCAGCGGCCTTGGGTATAAAGGGGCATAATCGGAACATTCCGTTCCTACCAAGGCAGGGCGCGGCTCAGTGATCCAGCATCAAGAAACACTCCGCAAATCGGTCGCGATGCTCGCGCCCATCACTCAATTGGTCCGCTGCGAGGAAGATCGCCTCGAAGGCTACCTCGCACAGGTAGCACGGCGCGACCAGCAGCCGACTTACGACCCGACACTAACCGATGTTGGGGACATTGACGCTCGTATTGCCTTCGTCCTGTTGCGCGACGCGACGAATTTCGGCTCGGGCTGGCACCCGCATCTCAGAAAGCTGCCCGGTCTCTCCGGCGCACGGACGACAGGAACATTGCTCGCACGGCACATCGCCGAATGCGGCGCGCCGAGCGCGGAGTGGCTTTGCGCGGTCCGGCCGGAGAATTGCGCAACGATTTTCCAGCAATCGATGACACCACCCGTAGATGAGCTGATGTCGCTGTTTGCGACGGCATGGCGGCAACTCGGCGGGGTGCTCCGCGATGAGCACAATGGTCGCTACAGCGGCCTCGTCGCCACGGCGAACGGCTCAGCCGTGGCACTCACGGACATCCTCTCGCGCATCGGCTACTTCTCGGACGTGTATGAACACCAAGACCTGATGTTTCCGTTCCTCAAACGCGCGCAACTGGCCTGTTACGACCTCTCGCTTTCCTGCCCAAGCAGCGAGCCATGCCGGTTCTTCGACCTGGAGCGGTTGACGATCTTTGCAGATAACCTCGTGCCCCACGTCCTTAAGGTCGATGGCGTGCTGAATTTCGACGCCGACCTCGAGAGAAGAATAGAGGCTGGCGAGACCCTTTCCGCCGGATCGGTCGAGGAGATCGAAATTCGAGCGATGGCTGTCTATGCGACCGAGCGCTTGGCCGTATTGGCGACCGAACGCGGCGACCCCGTGATGCCGCTGCGGCTTTCCGATTGGTTGTGGAATCGAGGACAATCGCCCCACTACAAGGCACAACCTCGGCCACGGGTCCGGACAGTGCACTACTGACGTAATCGCCTGCTGGCGCGAAGGAATCGGTCCGGCAACAGGAATGGCCTTCATGCTGGCGACGAGGCGCGACCGGATTCCCGGCGATGGTCGCGGTCTGGGCGCTGGCAAAGCCCGTGCGTTCGCCCCCCTTTCGAGGAGCCGTTTATCGGCTCCTCGAAATCATTGCTGCCGCTCCCCTGGCGTTCAAGGCCAGCCCCAGGGTCCGAAATCCCAGGCTTCCTGGTTCATGATTGCCGTCATCTGGGCCTCGTCGGCGAGCTGCTTGGCGAACATTTCCTGTCGGTAAGCGTCCCAATTCTGCTGGGTGCCGAAATAGACGCAGCGGCACACCAGCGGGTCGGAATAGAGATAGACCAGGGCGCCGTTGACCGGGCGGGTGACAAACCGGTGCGGCGGCAGGCGCTTCATCGCTGCGAGCCGTTGCGGCGTGTCCGCGGTCCTGATCTGAAATCCGGCCGCCGCGAGCAGATCCTCCTTTTGTCCGACCTGCTGCGACGGGCTCGCGCAGCCGCCGATGCCCAATATCAGCACCGCGACCGCCCAGCGAAGCTTTGACACAGCGACCTCCCCAGGCTCAGATGCTGCGGGCGGCAAGGCGCCGGCGACGGGCGCGCATATAGGAATTCCCGCCGCCATGGATCGGACTGGATGCGGCTGTGGCCGGGATCGGCGGCCTCGGCAGATCGGCCGGCCCTGAGATCCGGGGGGGCGCCGCTCGCTCGGCTGCATAGCGTCTGGCGAAATCATCGTCGGTAAAGGCGAACCCGGCCTCGTCGCATCCGCTGGTGTCTGCCGGCATGCTGGCTGTTTCCTCCGTTTCGTATCTGGCGGCGAGTATTGCACAGCGCTTACGTCCCGACCACGCAAACCGGCCTGCGGGCGCGGTTGACACTGCCGGCGACGCGCGGTCATGGTGCGCCTCGTCCCGATCGCTTCAGCCGCTCCGGAACAGCCATGACCGACGCCGATCTCGCCGCCGCCATCGACGATGCTTGGGAGGGCCGCGACCGGATCGGGCCGACCACGCGCGGAGCCGCGCGCGACGCGGTCGAGGCGGCGCTCGACGGTCTCGACGAGGGCAAGCTGCGCGTCGCCGAAAGGACGGGCGGCGCCTGGCAGGTCCATCAATGGCTGAAAAAGGCGGTATTGCTGTCGTTCCGCCTCAACGACATGGTTGAGATCCCGGGCGGCCCGACCGATCCCGAGCGCGGGGCCTCACGGTGGTGGGACAAGGTGCCGTCGAAATTCGCCGGCTGGTCGGCAAACCGCTTTCGCGACGCCGGATTTCGCGCGGTGCCGGGTGCCATCGTGCGGCGCTCGGCCTATATCGCGCCGAACGTCGTCTTGATGCCGAGCTTTGTCAATGTCGGCGCCCATGTCGGCGCCAACACGATGGTCGATACCTGGGCGACGGTCGGCTCCTGCGCCCAGATCGGCCGGAATTGCCATCTGTCGGGCGGGGTCGGGATCGGCGGCGTGCTCGAGCCGTTGCAGGCCGAGCCGGTCATCATCGAGGACAATTGCTTTATCGGCGCGCGCAGCGAGGTGGTCGAAGGGGTCGTCGTCGAGGAAGGCTCGGTCCTGGCGATGGGCACCTTTATCAGCGCCACGACGCGCATCGTCGACCGCAACACCGGGCAGATCCATATCGGCCGCGTGCCGGCCTATTCGGTCGTGGTGCCGGGCTCGTTCCCGGGCAAGCCCCTGCCCGATGGCCGCCCCGGCCCCAGCCTCTATTGCGCCGTCATCGTCAAAACAGTCGACGAGCAGACCCGGGCCAAGACCGCAATCAACGAATTGCTGCGCGAATGAGGAACGAGCCCCTCGATCCGGCGATCCTCGCCGCCGAGCTGATCCGCCGGCCGAGCGTCACGCCCAAGGACGAGGGCGCTCTCGATATCGTCGCCGGCGCGCTCGAAAGGCTGGAGTTCACCTGCCACCGGCTCGCTTTTGGCGACGGCGCCGAGCGCATCTCGAACCTCTACGCCCGCCGCGGCACCGGCCGGCCCAATCTGTGCTTTGCCGGCCATACCGACGTGGTGCCGCCCGGGGCGCCGGAAGCCTGGTCGTTCGCGCCTTTTTCCGGGCTGCTGCGCGACGGCGAGCTGTGCGGCCGGGGTGCCGTCGACATGAAGGGGGCGATCGCCGCCTTTATCTGCGCCGCCGAGCGGTTTCTCGCCGCGCAGGGGCCGGATTTCGGCGGCTCGATCAGCCTCCTGATCACCGGCGACGAAGAGGGAGCAGCCCGCAACGGCACCCGCGCCGTGCTCGAATGGCTCGCCAGCCGCAGCGAGGCGCTGGACGCCTGCATTGTCGGCGAGCCGACCAGCGCCGCCCAGCTCGGCGACATGGTCAAGATCGGCCGGCGCGGCAGCCTCGTCGGGCGGCTCACGGTCGAGGGTGTGCAGGGCCACACCGCCTATCCGCACCTTGCCGACAACGCCGCCCACCGCCTCGTCGCGATGCTGCATGCGCTGACCGTCGCCGAGCTCGACCGCGGCACTGAGCATTTCCAGCCTTCGACATTGCAGGTCTCGACGATCGACATCGGCAACCCGGCTTCGAATGTGATCCCCGGCACGGCGCGGGCGACCCTCAACATCCGATTTAACGACCAGTGGACCGGCGAAAAGCTCAAAGGGTGGATCGCCGAGCACCTCGACCGGGCCGGCGGGCGCTATGCGCTCGATGTCTCGGTCAGCGGCGAAGCGTTTCTCGTCCCGCCCGGCATCGTCAGCGAAACCCTGTCGGCGGCGATCCGGCGGGTGACCGGAAAGACACCTGAGCTATCCACCACCGGCGGCACCTCGGATGCGCGCTTTATCCAGGCCTGTTGCCCGCTCGCCGAATTCGGCCTCGTCGGCCAGACCATGCACAAGGTCGACGAGCGGGTCGATGTTGCCGACCTCATCGGGCTCACCGAGATCTACCGCACCTTTCTCGACCTCTACTTCGACCACCCCTGAACCGGAAGGAGCGCGGTGACCCGGGTGGCATGGGCGGAATTGCGGCTGGCGCTCGCCGGCAGCCTCAGGCTGGCGCGCGGCGACCGCGGCGGCCTCGACTGTTTCGACCGCTCGCTCGACGGATTTTGGCGCTCGTTTCGCGCCGCGGTCATCGTCTATCCGCTCTATCTGCTGCTGCTGACGATGCGGGTCAGCATCGCCCAATGGCAGACGGCCGGCGGCTACAGCATCGTCGCCATCGAAACCATCGGCTATGTCATCTCCTGGGTCGCATTTCCGCTGGTCATGCTCAGCGTCACCCGATGGCTCGGCCGCTCCCACCGGTTTTTCGATTTTATGGTGCCGTATAATTGGTGCCAGGTGCCGCAGAGCGTGTTGTTCGTGCTGATCGGTCTCGAATCCGAAAGCGGCATGTTCGGCGCTCCGGCGGCGCGGGCGATCGAGTTTGCCGGCGCCATCGCGGTCCTCGTCTACGAATGGTTTATCGCGCGGGTGGCGCTCGATGTGACCCGTTCGGCCGCCGTTCTCGTCGTGCTCGTCGATTTGGCGCTCGGCGCGCTGATCAACCGCGCTGCGCTGAACCTTTATTGAGGGACGAGCGGATGGCGGTCGAGCCCGCAGCGAGGGCGTCGGCGCTGCTCTGGGCGCTGGCCGAACGGGCGCCGGAAAGCATCAGCCTCGGCGCTATCGCCGCCGCGCTCGAAGACCGCGGGTTTGGCATCGCCATCTTGTGCCTGGCGCTGCCGAATGCGCTGCCGGGGCCGTATATTCCGGGGCTGTCTGCGGTTTTGGGTCTGCCGATCGTATGGCTCGGCTGGCAGCTGGCGCTCGGCCGCGACCATCCGCAGCTGCCGTCATGGCTGCAGCGCCGCTCGCTCAGCCGCGGCCGCTTTGTCGGGTTTGTCGCGCGCGCCGTGCCGTTCCTCGATGCGCCTCGAACGCTGGCTCGTGCCGCGCCAGGGCTGGCTCACGCAAGCGCCGGGGCAGCGCGTGCCGGGGCTGGCGCTGGTTTTTTATGGGCTGGTGCTGATGCTGCCGGTGCCGTTCGGCAATCTGCCGGTCGGGTTCGCGATCGCGGTCCTCGCGCTCGGCCTGATCGAGCAGGACAATCGCGCGCTCGGCTGGGGTCTGGCGCTTGGCGCTGCGGCGTGCCTGTGGACCGCGGCATTGGTTGCCATCGGGGTCGCCGCAGCGGGACGCCTCCTGCCTTATTTCAAATAGTCGATCGCGACGAGGTAAAGCCCTTGTGGCGGCGCGGTCGGGCCGCCGGCGCGGCGGTCGCGGGCGGCGAGCGCGCGCGCGACATCGTCGGCTCGCCACCGGCCGAGACCGACCAATTCGAGCGTGCCCACCATGTTGCGGACCTGATGGTGCAGAAAAGAGCGGGCCCGCGCCTCGATCCTGATCTCGTCGCCCGCGCGGCTCACCTCGAGCGCATCGAGCGTTTTTACCGGCGATTTTGCCTGGCACAAGGAATCGCGAAAGGTCGAGAAATCGTGATGGCCGACGAGCTGGCGCGCCCCCTCGTGCATCGCCTCGGCAGCGAGCGGCGGCGCCACCTGCCAGACCCGGCCGCGATCGACGGTCGGCGGCGCCCGCCGGTTGAGGATGCGATAGCGGTAAACCCGGCGGATGGCCGAAAGCCGCGCATCGAAACCGGCAGGCGCCGGCTCGGCCGCAAGCACGCTGACCGCCGCCGGCCGCAGGTGATAATTGACCGCGCTGCGGATCACCTCGCACGGCATTTCACGCGATAAATCGATATGCGCGGTCTGGCCGAGCGCATGCACGCCGGCATCGGTCCGGCCGCCGCCGTAAACCGTGACGCGCTCGCCGCAAAAGCGCGTGATCGCGGCTTCGAGCGCCGCCTGCACCGAAGGCCCGTTCTTCTGGCGCTGCCAGCCGACGAGCCCGGCGCCGTCATATTCGATCGTCAGCTTGTAGCGAGGCACGCCAGCATCGCCCCTTCAGAGATCGGGAAGCCACGCAGAAAAGCGGCGGCATCGAGCGCAGCTCGGCCGGCGCGCTGCAATCGCAATGGGCACAGCATGCCCTCGCCGCAAGCGATCGACAGCCGCGCGTCGAGCACGCTGCCCGGAGGCCGCGTCGATGTTTCCGGGAGGGCGGCGGCGGAGAGCACCCGGATGCGTTCGCCGGCATGCTCGAAAAAGGCGCCGGGCCACGGGTCGAAGGCACGCACCCGCCTTTCGAGAGCGATCGCCGGGAGCCGCCAATCAAGCCGGCCCTCCTCGCGAGCGACCTTTCGCGCATAGCTCACCCCTTCCTGCGGCTGCGGGTATGCAGTGAGCCGGCCCTGCGCGGCCGCTTCCAAAGCGGCGACGATCAGGCGGGCGCCGAGCGATGCGAGGTCGGCCGAAAGGCCGGTGGCGGTGGCGTCGGGGCCGATCGGCAGCGCCTCTTGCAGCAGGATCGGGCCGGTGTCGAGCCCCTCCTCCATGCGCATGATGGTGATCCCGGTCTCGCGGTCGCCGGCGAGCAGCGCGCGCTGGATCGGGGCGGCACCGCGCCAGCGCGGCAGCAGCGAGGCGTGGACGTTGAAGCTGCCGAGCCGCGGCACATCCAGCATCGCCGCCGGCAGGAGCAACCCGTAGGCCGCGACCACCACGGCGTCGGCGCCGAGCGCTGCGAATGCCGCCGGTTCGCCGGGACCGCGCAGGCTTTGCGGCGTGCGCACCGCGAGGCCATGCCGCTCGGCATACAGTTGCACCGGCGAGCCCTGTGGGCGCTGGCCGCGGCCACGCGGGCGCGGCGGCTGGGAATAGACAGCGACGATATGGTGGGGCGCGTCGAAGAGGGCAGCCAGGATCGTCGCAGCAAATTCGGGCGTGCCCATAAACACGAGGTCGAGCACGCGCCGCCGCCTTCTTCAGGCCATCGCAGGCACCCGGCTGCGCTTGGTCTTCGCCAATTTGCGCAGGATCATCCCGCGCTTCACGAGAGAGATGTGATCGACAAAGAGGACGCCGTCGAGATGCTCGATCTCATGCTGGAGACAGGTGGCGAGGAGCCCCGTGGCATGGGTCTCGCGGATCTCGTTGTCGCGGTCGAGCCAGCGCAGCCGGATCTCGGCCGGGCGGGTCACGTCGGCATAATGCTCGGGCAGCGACAGGCAGCCCTCGCTGCTGGTCGCCAATTCCGCCGAGCGCCACAGAACCTCGGGGTTGGCGAGCGCCATCGGCTGCGGCTTTTCGCCGTCGCGCGCGACATCGAGGACGATGACCCGGCTCGAAACGCCGACCTGCGGTGCGGCGAGCCCGATGCCGATCGCGCCGTACATGGTTTCGAGCATGTCGTCCATCAGACGGCGGACCTTGTCGTCGACCGCGGCGACGGGCCGCGCCTTCAACTTGAGCCGTGGATCGGGGGCAGTGATGATCGTCAACTGGGCCATCGGACGATGATCTAGTTAGGCTGCGGCCGGCGCACCGTCAATATGACGGCAGTCTTTCATGCCGGTCCGAGCGCCTTGGCGAAAGCCTCGATCGTCGCCGCGATCGGGCGCCGCAGGATGGTTTCGTTGACGATCAGCTCGAATTCGGCCTCCGCCGCTGTGCCGCGCAGCGCCGGCCGAACGGCGATGCCGTCCTGCGCGAGCCGGTCCGGCAAAGTGCGGGCACCCTCGCCGCAAACAGAGAGGCGGGTCACATTGGTCGCCGCCATCGGACGCCACACCCGGCATTTCGGGTGGGCGCGCAACGCATCGATGAGCTTGTCGGCCGCTCGCGCAGCGCGCTCGAAACGCTCGCCGAACCCTTCGGCGTAATAAAGCGCCACCGCGGCAAAAGGCCAGGCCTGGCGCAGGCTGCCGCCAAACATGCGGCGCTGGTGATAGAGGCCGTCGAGCAAAAGGCGTGGGCCGGCAAGCACAGCGCCCCCGGCGGCGTTGAAGTATTTGTAGAGCGATACATAGACGGTATCGAACAATCCGGCATATCGCGCCGGCGCGATCCCAGTATAGGCGGCGGCGAGAAACAGCCGCGCGCCGTCGAGATGGAGGCCAATTCCGCGCTCGCGGGCGAACGCGGCGATCCGCTGCATTTCGGCAAAGTCGAAGACCGCGCCTTGCAGCCGGCGAACCGGCGATTCGATCGAAATCACGCCAATCGGCGTGGCGACGCGGCCCTCCCCGGCACGTTCGCATTCGGCCGCCACTTCTTCGAGTGCAAAGGTTGCGCGTTCGCGCGCGAGCGGCACCAGGGTGAGCCCCGCCAGCTCTTGCGCACCGTCGCCGGTATCGTTCAGCAGGTGGCTTTCGCGCTGCACCAGCACCCGCCGGCCGTGTCGCGCCAGCAGGCGCACAGCGAGCAAATTCGCCAAGGTCCCGCTCGGCAAAAAGACCGCCGTCTCCTTGCCGAGAAGCGCGGCCATGCGCTCTTCGAGCCGGGCCACCGCACCCCCGCGGGTGAACTCGTCTGCCGTGGTCCCATCTTCCGCGGCGAGGCGGCGCAGAAGCTCTGCATATTCCACCGGCGAAAGCGCCAGACCATCGGAGCAGAAATGGACCGGGGGGCGGGGCGATGCGGCAGCCGTCATTTGGTTTCCCTCCGCCCGTGGTCCGCTAACCGTCGCGCGGGCGGCGGGCGCGAATCAGCGCAGCGGCGATCTCGATCGGGTCGTCCGCGGCGCCCGTTAAAAACTCGACCGCACGCAGCACCGGCGGGCGCAGCCTTTCGTCGAGCGCGGCGATCTCCGACAGGCGGGCGGGCCGCGCGCCGAGATCGCCGGCGCATTTGTGCAAGACCCGTTCGAGGACGAAGGCGACCGTGACCCGGCTCGACGACAACGAAGAGCTGACGCAGCCGCGCGCCGAGATCGCCAGCTCGTGCAGCGCGTCGAGATGGGCGAACCGGTTGCGCTTGGTCTGGAACAGCAGCTGACGCTTCAGGTGCGCCGCCGCCAAATCGATGACCGCCTCGCTCACTGGAAATCCCGCCAGGTGAAGAGCGCGGTGAACGGGATCCCGGCCGCCGCAAAATTTTCCGCGGCCCCTTCGAGGCGATCGACAACGGTGATGACCTTGACGATCGTGCAATTGCGAGCGCGCGCTTCACGCACCGCCTGCATCGCCGAGCCGCCGGTGGTGGTGACGTCCTCGAACAGGATGACGCGCGCGCCCGGTTCGAGGCGCCCGTCGACCCGCTGGTCGGTGCCGTGGCCTTTCATCTCCTTGCGGACAAAAAAGCCGTTGAGCGGCTGCTCCGGCCAGCTTCTGGCGCACACCATCGCGACCAGCGGGATCGCCCCGGTTTCGAGCCCGCCGATGCAATCGACCGTTTCGCCGCGGACCATGTCGAACAGCAGCTCGGCGAGGAGCGCCGCACCCCGCGGGTCGAACATCGTCCGCTTCATGTCGAAGAAGAAATTGCTCGACCGGCCGGAGGAGAGCGCAAAGGCGCGGTCCTGCAGCAGCGATCGGCGGCGGATGATGGCGATGAGCTCGGCCCTTTTTTCGGCTTTGTCCATCGCCGGGCTCGCAACCATGGTGTCTCTCCCCTCGCTTCGAATTAAGCCAAAACCTTTGTTCCTTAACAAGAGAGCGGCATTCGCCTGGCCTCAATCGGGTCGCGCGGACAGCGGCCGCGCCACGCTTTCGAGCGATTGTCGTTCGGCTTTGACGCCGATGGCAATTTCGGTGAGCGCCGCCGCGAGCATCAAGCCGGCGCCGACCAGATAGCCGCTAAAGACGGCGTTGCGCTCGCCGGTTCCGACCAGCATCCCGAAAAGCCAGGGCGACACCAGGCCGCCGGTCGCCGTGCCGAGCGCATAAAAGAGAGCGATCGCGAGCGCTCTCGCTTCGAGCGGAAAGCTCTCGCTGACGGTCAGATAGGCGGCGCTTGCCGCCGCTGAGGCAAAAAAGAAAATTCCGGTCCAGCACAGGGTCAGCTCGGCGGCGCTCAATGCCTCGCGGCGGAACAGCTCGCCGACGATCGCGAGCAATATGCCCGAGATCGCATAGGTGAAGGCGATCATCGGCTTGCGCCCGATCAGGTCGAACAGCGGCCCGAGCGTCAGGGGGCCGAGAAAATTGCCGAGGGCAAAGGGCAGGATGTACCAGCCGATTGCTGCCGCCGGGACGCCGTAAAACCGGGTCAGCACCAGCGCGTACGAAAAGAAGATCGCGTTGTAAAAAAAGGCTTGCGCCGACATCAGCACCAGACCGAGGAGGGCGCGCCGCGGATAGTCGCGCAGGATCGCCAGGATCATCCGCGCGGCGGTGACGCGCTCGGCCGCAAACCGGGACCGCGCAGCCGAGCCAAATGCGCCGGTCTCGGTTCGCCGCTCGATCGCTGCAATGACCGCCTCGGCCTCGCCGAGCCGGCCGTGCAGCATCAGCCAGCGCGGGCTTTCCGGGATCGAGCGGCGCAGGACCAGGATGCCGAGGCCGAGCGCGGCGCCGATGCCGAAACCGGCGCGCCAGCCCCAGTCGGGCGGCAAGCGGCCGGGCTGCAAAAAGACGACGGCGCCGAGCGCTCCCGCCGCCGCGCCCAGCCAAAAGCTGCCATTGATCGCAAGATCGGTGCGGCCGCGAAACCGCGCCGGCACCAATTCCTGGATCGCCGAGTTGATCGCCGCGTATTCGCCGCCGATGCCGGCGCCGGTAAAAAACCGGAACACGGCAAAGCTCGCGAAATTCCACGAGAAGGCGGTGGCTGCGGTAGCGCCGAGGTAAAGTCCAAGCGTCACGAAAAAGAGCTTTCTGCGGCCGAGCCGATCGGTCAGATAGCCAAAGACGAGCGCACCCATGATCGCGCCCGCGAGATAGGCGCTGCCGAGAAACCCGATTTCGGCCGCCGAGAGCTGCAAGACCGGGCTCTGCTGCAAGGCCCCCGCGACCGATCCGGCCAGGGTCACTTCGAGCCCGTCCAAAACCCACGTAATACCGAGTGCCGCGATAACCCGCGTGTGGAACCCGGTCCAGGGCAACCGGTCGAGCCGCGCCGGGATATCCGTCTCGAAGGTTGTCCTGTCGTCGGTCACCGGTGGCGCACCCTGGCAAACTTTGCCGTTATCGCCGATATGCCGGATCGGAGGGCTTTGTTCCATGAACCAGTTCGGTGTCGGTCAACCGGTCCGCCGCGTCGAAGATCGGCGTTTCATCACCGGTCGCGGCAGCTATGTCGATGATCTCGTCCGGCCGCGTCAGGCCTATGCCGTGATGCTGCGCTCGCCGCATGCGCACGCTCGGATCCGAAAGATCGACGTGAGCGCCGCCTCAGCGGCGCCGGGGGTGCTCGCTGCCTATACCGGCGACGATCTGGCGCGCGACGGGATCGGCACGATCCCTTGTCTGAGCGCGCTGACCAATCGCGACGGCTCACCCTCGGTAATGCCGCCGCGCCCCGCGATCGTGCGCGACCGGGTGCGGCATGTCGGCGACACGGTGGCGATGGTGGTGGCGACAAGCGCCGCCGCCGCGCGCGACGCCGCCGAGCTGATCGCGGTCGATTACCAGCCGCTGCCGGCGGTGACCGAAACTGCGCATGCGCTCGATCCGGGCCGGCCGCTGGTCTGGGACGAGGCGCCGGGGAACCTCGCTTTCGACTGGGAATTGGGGGATGGCGCCGCCGTTGCCCAGGCGATGGCCGGGGCGCGCCATCGGATCAGCTTGGAGCTCGTCAACAACCGCGTCGTCGTCAATTCGCTCGAGCCGCGCGGCGCGATCGGCGAGCACGATCCGGGCGAGGACTGCTACACGCTGCGGAGCTCGACCCAAGGTTCGCATTTTCTTCGCAACCTCTTGGCCGAGAGCGTATTCAAGGTGCCGGAGAACCGCATCCGCGTGGTGACGCGCGATGTCGGCGGCGGCTTCGGCATGAAGCTCTTTCTGTATCCCGAGCACGTGCTGGCGCTGTGGGCCGCGAAAAAGCTCGGCCGGCCGGTCAAATGGACACCGGAGCGGTCGGACGCCTTCATGACCGACACGCAGGGCCGCGACAACCTGACCCGTCTCGAATTGGCGCTCGACGACGAATTGCGCTTTCAGGCGCTCGAAGTCGCGACGGTCGCCAATATGGGTGCCTATCTGTCGAATTTCGCGCCCGAGATCCCGACCGCTTCAGGCGGCCCGATGCTGAGCGGGGTCTACCGCATTCCGGCGATCCATGTCGGGGTCAAGGGCGTCTTTACCCACACCGTGCCGGTCGATGCCTATCGCGGGGCCGGGCGGCCGGAGGCGGCCTACGCCCTCGAACGCCTGATCGATTTCGCCGCACGGCAGCTCGGCGTTTCCCCGGAAGAATTGCGCCGGCGGAATTTTGTGCCGCCGCAAGCGATGCCCTACGCCACCCCGCTGGGCCTCAGCTACGACAGCGGCGAGTTCGGCCGCAACATGGACCAGGCGCTCGCCGCCATCGACGCCGCCGGGTTTCCGGCGCGCCGGGCCGCGGCGCAAGCGCGCGGCCGCTGCCGCGGGCTCGGCCGTGCCGTCTATATCGAGCAATCCGGCTTCCCACCCGACGAATTCGCCGAGCTGCGCTTTGACCCGAGCGGCGCTCTGACGATCTTGATGGGCACCCAATCCTCGGGCCAAGGGCACCAGACCGCCTATGCCCAGCTCGCTGTCGAACGGCTCGGCCTCGCCCTCGACAAGGTGCGGGTGCTGCAAGGCGACACGCGCAATCATCGCCTTTGGCCGCGGCACCGGCGGCTCGCGCTCGCTGCCGGTCGGCGGGGCGGCGCTCGCCCATGCCGCCGACAAGCTCGTCGCCAAGGGAAAACGCATCGCCGCGCACCTCTTCGAAGCGGCTGAGGCCGATGTCGAATTCGCCGACGGCGTCTTTTCGGTCGCCGGCACCGATCGCCGGCTCGGCATCGAGGCAGTGGCGCGCGCCGCCTTCAACCCGGCGCAGCAGCCACCCGGCATCGAGCCGGGCTTTGCCGAAAGCGGACACTTCACGCCACCGCAGCCGACATTTCCGAATGGCTGCCATGTCTGCGAAGTAGAGGTCGAGCGCGAAACCGGCTTTATCCGCATCCTGCGCTATGTCGTCGTCGACGACTTCGGCACCGTCGTCAACCCGCTGCTGTTGCGTGGCCAGGTCCAGGGCGGGGTGGCGCAGGGCGTGGGGCAGGCGATGCTCGAACATTGTGTCTTCGACCCGGATACCGGGCAGCTCGTCACCGGCTCTCTTGCCGATTATTGCCTGCCGCGGGCCGAGGATTTGCCGGCGATCGAATTTGCCTACAACATCGTCCCCTGCCGGACCAACCCGTTGGGCATCAAGGGCGCCGGCGAGGCGGGTGCGATCGGCGCGCCGCCGGCCCTCGTCAATGCGGTCGTCGATGCGCTCGCCCCCCTCGGCATCGACCGTCTCGACATGCCGCTGACCCCGGAGCGGGTGTGGCGCGCGATCCAGGCAGCCAAAAAACCGGCGGCGGCATAACAGGCAGTCTCTCTGCGGCGTTGACAGGCTGTGCATCGTGCATGACGATCGTCGCGACCATCGAAGAAGACCTCGTAGTCGCCGGTCGAGCGGGGCCAGCCAGGAGAATCCAGCATGCCGCAGCGCGTCCAGTTTTCCGACACCATCGAGCCGTTGGCGCAGTTCATCGAGGATACGCCGCCGGACGAGATTCTCGACCGCACGCTGGAGAAGCTGCGGGCCGGGGTGCCGACGCAGACGATGCTGACGGCGTCGGCGCTCGCCGTGACGCGCTCGACCGACCTGCCGCCGGGCCATCATGGCGGCCCGCTGCATCCGCTCGTCGGCCTCTATGCGATATCGCAGCTGGTCGCTCGCCTGGAAGGCGAGGACCGCTTTCTGCCGGTCATGCAGCACGTGGCGCTGTCGAACAAGCACATCCACCATCCGGCGATGGGCCCCTACGCGCTGCTGGAGTTTGAGCCGGAAGACGCCGGCGGCGTCGAGGCGACCAAGGCAGCGTTCCTCGCGGCCTGCAATCGCGGCGAGAGCAACAAGGCGGACCACCTTTTTCTGTGGCTGTGGGACCATGCGCCGCGGATCGAGGCGCTCGATCTTCTGCTGAGCGTGGCGATCCCCAAAAACATCGTCGACGACCATTACTTTGCGTTCCCGGCCTTCACTTGGCGGGCGCTGGAAAACGAGGCCGTCGAGCCCGAATATTTCTCGCTGTTGATGCGGCCGACGGTGCGCTATGTGGCGCGCTTCCCGACTGCCCCCGCGATCATGGAGATCGAGGCGCTGATCGAGGAGCACGAGCTGATGACCCGCGTCACCCGCCAGCACAGCGGTGACGACGAAACCGCGGCGGTCGGCGCGCTCGGCGAGGCGATCGGGCGGGTGGACGTGTTTGCCGATATCCCGGTCCTGATGGCAAAGGCGCTGGCGGACGGGCTGTCGGTTGAGGGTGCCGGCGAGGCGCTGTCGATCGGGGCTGCGGGGCTTTTCCTGCGCTCGCTCGGCGGCAACCCGATGGATGTCCATCTGCATACGAGCGCCAATCTGCGCCGCTACTTGCTCAAATTCGACGGCATCAGCCTGCGCAACAAGCTGCTGCTGCTGATGACCTGGCATTCGGGTCCGGAGATCCGGTCGACCGCAACGCGGTTGCAGCCGGCGCCGCAACCGGATTGGGCAGCCGTCGCGGCGCTGCCGCCACGCTCGCAGGAAGCGTTGTTGGATGCGATCGCGCATAGCGTCTACAACCAGCCGCCGACCGACTGGTCGAAGGTCTCCAATCTGGGGTTGATGCGCGCGGTGCCCGAAGTCAGGGCGACCGTGAACTTGGCCCAGCAATATGTGAACAGCGGCTACGACCCGCAGGCGCTGGTCGCGCGCTTGGCCGAGATCGTATGCCACGACAACTTCACCGAGATGCACTCCTTCAAGCACCACCAGGCGATCGTCGAGGAGTTCCACGACACGCGCGAGCCGTGGCGTTGGATGCATCTCGTCTGCGGCGTCCAGGCGGCGGCGATTTCGTTTGGCAAGAACATGAGCATCTACGAGGAGGCGCTCGAGCTGCTCCACGCCGCCTAAAGGCGGCATGGTCGCCTCGCCCGAGCGGCTGCTCGAAATTGCGCGGCGCGCGGCCCTGGCCGCGGGCGAGGCGATCTTGCGGGTCTACGCCGCACCGTTCGAGGTCCGCGAAAAAGGCGACAAGACACCGGTCACCGAAGCTGATCTGGCTGCCGAGCGGGTCATCCTCGCGATGCTGCGCGAAGCCTGCCCCGAGATTCCGATCGTCTCGGAGGAGATGGTCGACGCCGAAGGGCTGCCGCCTTCGGCGTCGCGCTTTTGGATCGTGGACCCGCTCGACGGCACCAGGGAGTTCATCGCCAAGAACGGCGAGTTTGCCGTCCTGATCGGGCTCGTCGAGGCGGGCCGGCCGGTGCTCGGTGTCGTCCATGGGCCGGCTGTCGGGTTGACCTACGCCGCCTGTGGCGCAGGGACGGCGACGCGCTGGCGCAACGGTCACCCCGCCGAACGCATCCAGGCGCGGCCAACGCCGCCCGACGGCCTCGTCGTCGCCCATAGCCGCTCGCACGAGAACAGCCGGCGTCTCGGCGAGTTTTTGCAGAATTACCCGGTGCGCGAGCGGCGCAGCTGCGGCAGCGCTCTCAAATTCGGCTTGCTGGCCGCCGGCGAGGCCGACCTCTACCCGCGTTTCGGCACGACGATGGAGTGGGACACCGCCGCCGGCCAAGCGATCCTCGAAGCCGCCGGCGGCCGGGTCGAGACGATGACCGGCGAACCGCTCGCCTACGGCAAGCCCGGCCTCAAAAACGACGGCTTTCTCGCCTGGGGCCGCACCAGCCCCTGCTAGCCATCCCGGCAAATACACCTTGCCTCGTCCTTCACACAGCGCCCGCAACCGGATTGATTTTGTATATCCATCGTTGCGCTAGTGGTGCCGACATTGCGCTTGAATCTGTGTCCCTGTCTTCCCGGCGAAGGCCGGGACCCAGGCCCGCCATAGATACCGGCATTCGCCGGTATGACGATAGGGCAGCCGGGCCTCGCTTATTCGCCGTAGCCGGAGCCGGGCTTGGTTTTGCCGCGGAAGATCCAATGCGCCCAGGCGAGATAGGCGAGCACGATCGGCAATGCGATCAGGATACCGACGCCGACGAATTCGAGGGTCGGCTCGGAGGCCGCCGCCTGCCATAGGGTCGCCTGATACGGCACCGCATAGGGCCACAGGCTGATGCCGAGCCCGAGAAAGGCGAGCACGAAGAGCGCGATCGACAGCAGGAACGGCCGGGCGTCGCGGCTGCCTCCGATCTCGCGCCAGATGCCATAGGCGATCAGCGCCGTCACGATCGGCACCGGCCACAAAAAGGCGATATGCGGCCAGCCGAACCAGCGATGGGCGATCCGCGCATGCGCGAAGGGCGTCCACAGGCTGACGAGCACGATAAAGGCGAGGGTGGCGACGAGCGCCGGGCGCGCCGCGTCACGGCCGAACCCGGCCGTTGTCCCGGAGGCCTTGAAGATCAGCCAGGTCGCGCCGAGCAGCGCATAGCCGGCGATCAGGCCAAAGCCGCAGGCGATCGAAAACGCGCTGACGAAATCAAAGGTGCCGCCGGCAAAGGCGCCGTTCTTCACCGGGATGCCGCCGATAAAGGCACCGACGACGATCCCCTGGCAGAACCCGGCGAGTGCGGAGCCGCCGCAGAATGCCCAATCCCACAGATAGCGGAAGCGGCGCGCGCGAAACCGGTATTCGAAGGCGACGCCGCGAAAAATGAGCGCGAACAGCATCACCACGATCGGCACGTAAAAGGCCGGCAGCAGGGTCGCGTAGGCGAGCGGGAAAGCGCCGATCAGCAATGTGCCGCCCATCACCAGCCAGGTTTCGTTCCCGTCCCAGATCGCCGCGATCGTGCCCATCATCAGATCGCGATCGGCGTCGCTGGGTGCCGCCACAAAGAGGATGCCGACGCCGAGATCGAAGCCGTCCATGACGACATAGAGCCCGACCCCCAACGCCACGACGAGGCCAAGCGCCAGCGGCAGATCCATCGCCGCTACTCCGCCGGCGCGCGGGCTACCGCCGCGTCCTTGCCCGGCCGCACCTCGGCGGGGTGCGCCGCGGGTGGGTGCACATCGGGCCCCTGGAGCACCGTGCGCGCGGCATAGAAAAAGAACGCGAGCAGCAGCACCGCATAGACGATGACAAAGAGCACGAGCGACGTCGTCACCGCCCGGACCGCCACCGGCGACACGGCGTCCGCCGTCCGCAACAGGCCATAGACGATGTAGGGCTGGCGGCCGACCTCGGTCACGGTCCAGCCGGCAAGAACGGCGAGAAAGCCGAGCGGGCTCGACCCGGCGCAGACAAGGGCGAACCAAGGGGTGTCGTAGAGCCGGCCGCGCCAGCGCAGAAAGGCCCCGGCAAAGGCGATCGCCGTCAGCACCACCCCGATCCCGACCATCAGCCGAAACGCCCAGAAAACCACCGGAACATAGGGCCGCTCGGCGGGCGGCACCGTCTTCAGCCCCTGGACCAGGCCATCCCATTCGTGGGTCAGGATCAGGCTGCCGAGCTTTGGGATGTCGAGCGCATAGTCGTTGCGCTCGGCCGCCATGTCGGGCCAGGCGAACAGGGTCAGCGGCTGGCCGTGCATCGTCTCCCAGTCGCCCTCGATCGCCGCCGCCTTGATCGGCTGGTATTTGAGCGTGTTGAGCCCGTGCTGGTCGCCGAGAAAGATCTGCAGCGGGGTCAGCACCAGCGCCATCCACATTGCCACCGAAAACCCGGCACCGGCGAATTCCAGGTGCAGCCGGCGCCACAGGTAATAGCCGCACACGCCGATCACGACAAAGGTGCCGCTGATATAGGCGGCGGTCACCATATGCGCGAATTGATAAGGCAGGGACGGGGTAAAGATCGCCGCCCACCAGCTCGTGACCGAAAACTTGCCGTCGGCGCCGAGGACAAAGCCGGCGGGCGTCTGCATCCAGCTGTTCGCCGCCAGGATCCAAAAGGCGCTGAACATCGCCCCCAACGCCACCATGCAGCAGGCGGCGAAATGCAGCCGGGGGCCGACCCGGTTCATGCCGAACAGCATGACGCCGATAAAACCCGCTTCGAGAAAGAACGCGGTCAGCACCTCATAGGTAAAAAACGGGCCGATGACGTTGCCGGTACGCTCGGCAAAGGCGCTCCAATTGGTCCCGATCTCGTAGGAGAGAACGATGCCGGTCACCACCCCCATGGCAAAGCCGAGCGCGAACAGGTGAATCCAGAAGCGCAGCAGGTCGCGATAGACCTGCCGCTTTGTCCGCAGCCAAAGAAGGTTGAGAATGACGATGTAGCCGGAAATGCCGATCGTGTAGGCCGGCCACAGGATGTGGTAGCCGATCGTAAAGGCGAATTGGATGCGCGAGACCAGCACTGCATCGGCGCTCATCGGCTTCTCTCCCCGGCCGCATGTTTACGATAGCGCGCGCCGCCCGCCAGGCACAGCATCGAGCAGCAAGCGGCGGTTGAAGTCGCCGTGCCGGCGGGCGTAATGAAGAGCTGCCGCGGCTCGATCGCGCGAGTGCCGCAACGCCGGAGGTGGCGATCGACGCAACCTTGACCCTGATCGATCTCGCCGGGACGATAGCACTCCTTCTCTGGGGCGTGCACATGGTCCAGAGCGGGATCCAGCGCGCCTTCGGACCCAATCTGCGGCGGCTGCTCGGCCGTGCGCTCGGCGGCGCCGCCCCGGCGTTTGCCGCCGGGCTCGGCATCACCGCCATCTTGCAGAGCAGCACCGCGACCGGTCTGATGATCACCGGCTTTGCCGCCGGCGGTCTTGTCGATCTGGTGCCGGGGCTGGCGGCGATGCTCGGCGCCAATGTCGGCACGACGCTGATCGTGCAGGTGCTGTCGTTCGACATCTCGCGCGTGGCGCCGCTCTTTATCCTGATCGGGGTGGTGATGTTCCGCCGCGGCAACGTCACCCGCACGCGCGATCTCGGCCGGGTCGGGATCGGCCTCGGCCTGATGCTGCTGGCGCTCGGCCAGCTATTGACGATCCTGACCCCGTACGAGGATGTGCCGAGCATGCGGCTGTTGCTCGGCACGATCGCAACGGTGCCGGTCATCGACGTGCTCTTCGCCGCGGCGATCACCTGGGCGGCGCATTCGAGCGTCGCGATCGTGCTGCTGATCATGGCCTTTGCCGCGCAAGGGGTGGTGCCGCCGCAGGCCGCTTTCGCGCTCGTCCTCGGCGCCAATCTCGGCACCGCGCTCAACCCGCTGCTCGAAGCCGGCATGACCGGCGACCCGGCGGCGAAGCGGCTGCCGCTTGGCAATCTCCTGAACCGCGTCCTGGGCTGCGTGCTCGGGCTGGCATTGCTCGGCGTGATCGGCCCACGGCTCGTCGCGCTGGAGCCCAACGCCTATCGGGCGGTCGCGGATTTTCACACGCTGTTCAACCTCTTCATGGCGGCGCTGTTTTTTCCGGTGCTGCGGCCGTTGGCGCGACTGCTGACCAAGGCATTGCCGGCGCAGGCGGTCCCTGCCGATCCGGCGCGTCCCGTCTATCTCGACCAGGCGGCGCTCGAAACCCCGGCGATCGCGCTCGCCGGTGCGGCGCGTGAGGCGATGCGCATGGCCGACGTGCTCGGATCGATGCTGCAAGCTGCCCTCGCCGCAGTCGATCTCGGCGACCGCAAGCGGATCGGCGAAGCAAAACGCCTCGACGATGTGGTCGATCGGCTCAACGGCGCGATCAAGGCCTATCTGATCTCGCTCGACCACGATACGCTCGACGCCGCGGACGATCGCCGGCTGTCGGAGATCGTCGCCTTTATCACCAATCTCGAGCATGCCGGCGACATTATCGAGCATGGCGTGATCGCCAGCGCCAACAAGCGGCTCAAGCGCAACCTGGCGTTCTCGACCGAGGGCACCGCCGAAATCCGCGAGATGCTGCAGCGGCTCGTCACCAATCTGCGCACCGCCGCGGCGGTGTTCATGACCGACGATGTGCGCGCGGCGCGCAATCTTTTGGGTGAGAAAGAGGTGTTTCGCGATCTCGAAAACCGCGCGACCGAGGCGCATTTCGCGCGCGTCCGCGCGGGCCGGGTCGAAAGCGTCGAAACCAGCGCCCTCCATCTCGACATGCTGCGCGACCTGAAGCGGATCAACGCGCATATCGCGGCCGCCGCCTACCCGGTCCTCGAAAAGCGCGGCGAATTGCGGTCGAGCCGCCTGCGCCAAGAGGGCGAAGCTCTCGGCAGCGAGGTCGGCGAGGCGTAGCGCCGCGGCGCCCAGGCCCGTGGGGCGTGGAGCGCGGACCGTCTTTCGACCGCGCCGCTATGGCCCGGCAAATTTAGCAGGGTGATGAAAGATGCTGCTTTCCTGTATCAGCACCCTTCGAGACGGCCCTGCGGGCCTCCTCAGGATGAGGCAAGCCATTGAAACAAAAGACCTCATCCTGAGGAGGGCTCCGCAGGAGCGCGTCTCGAAGGGCCTGCCCTCGCGAAGGCGGGGATGCGGAACCGCTCTAACTCTCGTTTTTCAGCGGCCTGTTACTGGTCCAACGCTCCCTGGCTCTGTCGTCCTCGCTGCACGCGTCGACCCAGCGCTCGCCTTGCGGGGTCTTCTCGCTTTTCCAAAAGGGCGCGTCGGTTTTCAGCCAGTCGATCAGAAAGTGGCAGGCGGCCAGCGCCGCCTCGCGCTGCGGCGAGGCGGTGGCGACGAGGACGATCCGGTCGCCGGGGTCGAGGCGGCCGTAGCGGTGGACGATCAGCGACGCGTCGAGCGGCCAGCGGCGGTTCGCCTCGAGCTCGATCTCGGCGAGCTTTTTCTCGGTCATGCCCGGATAGTGCTCGAGGGTCAGCGCCTCGACCTGCGCATCGCCACCCAGGTCGCGCACCAGCCCGACAAAGCTCGCGATGCCGCCCACCCGGTGATTGCCCGCGGTTAGCCGGTCGAGCTCGGCGCCGACATCGAAATCCTCGCGCTGCACGCGGATCATGGCTCAGCCTCCGGTGACCGGCGGGAAGATCGCGACCTCGTCGCCGTCGCGCACGGCATGCTCCGTCCCGACATAATCCTGGTTGACCGCGACGCGGACGACCGAGAGGTCGGCGAGTGCCGCGGCATATGCGGGCCCCCGCGCGCGCAGCCAATCGAGGAGCCCGGCCACATCACCGACGCCGGGAGGAAGCGCCACTTCCTCTTCGGCACAGCCGATGCGGGCACGCAGCCAGGCAAAATAGAGGAGCTTCACCCGAGCACCCCGGCGAACGGCAGAAAATCCACGGTTTGGCCGGGCACGAGATCGGCGATCGTCTCATCGAGGATCGCCAGCCCGTCCGACTGCACGACCGAGGACAGGATGCCGGCGCCGTCGCGCGGGAATTTGACGGCGGTCATCGTCTCGCCGGCGCGCGTCAGGCTGACGCGCAAATATTCGCGGCGGCCCGGACGCTTTTTATGGGTGAAGCCGGCACGCACCGGGTAGAGCCGCGGCGGGGCCGCAGTCGCGCCGGCGAGCTTCAGGATCAGCGGCCGGGCGAGCACGACAAAGGTCACGATCGCCGCCACCGGGTTGCCGGGAAGCCCGATAAGCGGTGTGCCGCGCACCTGGCCCAGCGCCACCGGCCGACCCGGCTTGACCGCGAGCCGCCAGAAATGGAGCGAGCCGAGCCGTTCGACGGCGGCTTTGACATGGTCCTCCTCGCCGGTCGAAACACCGCCCGAGGTGACGATCAAATCATGTCCGCAGGCGGCCGCAGCGAGGGTGTCGGCGAGGCCCGCCTCCCGGTCGGGGCCAATGCCGAGATCGGTAACGACACAGCCCAGGCGCTCGAGCAGCGCGCGCAGCATAAAACGGTTCGCGTCGTAAATCGCGCCCGGCGGCAAAACGGTGCCGGGGTTGCGGACCTCGTCTCCGGTCGACAGCAAAGCCGCGCGCAACGGGCGCCGGACCTCCAGCCGGTCCCGGCCGAGAGCGGCGGCCAGGCCCAGCTCGGCCGGGCCGAGGCGTCGGCCCGCGGCCAAGGCGACAGCGCCGGCGGCGACATCTTCGCCGGCCCGGCGGCAATTGGCGCCCCTTTTGATCCCCGGCTTGAGCCGCACCAGGCCTGCTTCGGCGACGCAATCCTCCTGCATCATCACCGTGTCGGCGCCCTCGGGCATCACCGCACCGGTAAAGATGCGGATCGCCTCGCCGCGCCGGGCCGGGCGGCCCAGCGGGTGGCCGGCCGCAGCCCTGCCGCCGACCGGCAGCACGGTCTCGCGGTCCGGCAAAAGGTCGGCGTAGCCCAGCGCATAGCCGTCGACCGCGCTGTTGGCATGGGGCGGCAGGTCGATCTCGGCCACGAGGTCATGTGCCAGGACCCGGCCGGCGGCGCCGGCGAGCGGCACGCTCTCGCGCTCGACGACCAGGGCAACCCGCTCGTCGATGCGGGCGAGCGCTGCTTCGACACTCAAGAGCGCGCCGCCAAAGGCAAAGCAATCGTCGCTCAGCTGGGGCATCGCGCGAGGCCCTGATGTTCGAGAATAAAGCCGGCGATCGCGGTCGGGTCGGAAAGCGGCAGCCACGGCAAATGGAGCCCCGCCGGCCGCTCGTCCGAGGCGAAGGCAATGACAAACGGGTCCTCGGGATAGATCAGCGGCTTGCCGAGGGCCGCGCGATGGATCTCGAGCTTTGGGTGGGGGTGGCGTTTGAAGCCCTCGACCAGCACCAGATCGACCGGAGCGAGCCGGGCCGTCAATTCGTCGAGCGGGGCTTCCGGATCGCCGCGCAATTCGTGCATCAACGCCCAGCGCCGCTCCGAGGCGATCATGACCTCCCGCGCCCCGGCCTCGCGATGACGCCAGGAATCCTTGCCCGGCTGATCGATGTCAAAGGCATGGTGGGCGTGCTTGACGGTCGACACCGTCACCCCGCGGGCAATGATTTCCGGGATCAGCGCGGTCAGCAGCGTCGTCTTGCCGCTGCCGCTCCACCCGGCGAGACCAAAAATCCGCATTTGCCACCCGCCCTCGGGCCGCCCGCCTCGGGCCGCCGCCCTCAGGCCGGCCGCTGCGATTTGCCGCGGGCGCCGGGCGCCGGGCGCCGCCGGGTGATGTGCGGCAGCCCGGCCCGCAGATAATCGTAGCCGGTGACGAGGGTCAGCAGCGCCGCAGCCCAGAGCAGGGTCTCGCCGATCGCCGCAACCGGGATCGAGGACGGGCCGGCATCGCCGACGATCAGAACACCGATCGCCACCATCTGGATCAGCGTCTTCCATTTGGCGAGCCGCGACACCGGCATGCCGACGCGCAACCCGGCGAGGTATTCGCGCAGCCCCGAGACCAGGATCTCGCGGCACAGGATCACCAGCGCCGGCAACACCGCCGCGGCCGACAGCCGGCCAAAGGTCGTCAGCATGAACAAGGTGGCGGCCACCAGCAGCTTGTCGGCGATCGGGTCGAGAAACCGGCCGAGCTCGGATTGCTGCTGCCAGCGCCGCGCCATATGGCCGTCGAGCCAATCGGTCACCCCGGCCGCCGAGAACAGCACGCAGGCGAGCCAGCGCGCGCCGTCGCCCGGGACGTAAAAGCATGCGACGACAGCCGGGATCGCCAGGATGCGCGACAGGGTCAACAGGTTGGGCAGGCTAGTCAACGGCACATGATGCTCCCGACCGGAGAACGCTGTGCGGCCATCTTAGTCACCGGCATGAAAATGATCATAAATCTTTTTCGCGACGGTTTTGCTGATGCCGGCGACGCGTTCGAGCTCGCCGAGGCCGGCGCGCGCGACCGTCCGGGCCGAGCCGAAATGGTGGAGGAGCGCGTGCTTGCGGCGGGCGCCGACGCCGGCGATCTCGTCGAGCGGCGATTGGCCGAGCGCCTTTGTCCGCCGGGCACGATGGGTTCCGATCGCAAAGCGATGCGCCTCGTCGCGCAGGCGTTGCAGGAAGTAGAGCACCGGGTCGCGCGGATCGAGTGAGAACGGCGCTTGGCCGGGCAGAAAAAAGCGCTCGCGGCCGGCGTTGCGATCGGGCCCCTTGGCGATCGCGGCGAGCGCCACATCGCTGACGCCGAGCTCGTCGAGCACCGTCTGGGCCACTCCGAGCTGACCCAAGCCGCCATCGATCAGCACGAGATCGGGCCACATCCCGCGCTCGCGGTCGGGGTCCTCTTTGAGCGCGCGGGCAAAGCGGCGATGCAGCACCTCGCGCATCATCGCGTAATCGTCGCCCCCGGCCGCCGGTTCCGATCCGTGGTTGCGCGCGCCGTCCGCCAATTCCCTCCCCCGCTCGCGGGGGAGGGTCAGGGCGGGGGCGGGGCTCGTCACGTTGCCGCCGCGGATCGTGAATTTGCGGTAGGCGGCTTTGACGAAGCCGTCCGGACCGGCGACGATCATCGCGCCAACCGCGTTGGTGCCCTGGATGTGGCTGTTGTCGTAGACCTCGATGCGGGCGGGCGGGCCGTCGAGGCCGAGGGCCGCGGCGACACCGTCGAGCAGCCGCTGCTGCGAGGCGCTCTCGGCGAGGCGGCGGCCGAGCGCTTCGCGCGCCGAAGCCAGGATGCGCTCGATCAGCCGCTTTTTGTCGCCGCGGCGCGGCACGGCGAGCCTGACGCGCGGCCCGGCAAGCGACAATGCCTCGGCGACCAGCGCCTCTTCGACGGGATGATGGCTCAGCAGGACGAGCGGCGGCTTTGGCCGGTTGTCGTAGAATTGGCCGACAAACGAGGTCAGCACCTCCTCGACCGAAAGCTGGCGGTCGTGGCTCGGGAAGTAGGCGCGATTGCCCCAATTCTGGCCGCCCCGGTAAAAGAACACCTCGATGCAGGTCTGGCCGCCCGCCTGATGCGCGGCGATCACATCGGCATCGACGATGCCGGCGACATGGATGTCCTGATGCCCCTGGACCATGGACAGAGCGCGGATCCGGTCGCGGATCAATCCGGCCGACTCGAAATCGAGCACGCCCGCCGCCCGCTGCATCTCGCCGGAGAGGCGCTGCAGCACGGTGTCGCTCTTGCCGGACAGAAAAGCGTGCGCCTCGCCGATCAGCGCCGCGTAATCCTCATGCCCGATGCGGCCGACACAAGGCGCGCTGCACCGCTTGATCTGGAACAGCAGGCACGGCCGGGTGCGGGCGGTAAAGATGCTGTCGCTGCACGAGCGCAGCAAAAACGCCTTCTGCAAGGTCACCAGCGTGCGGTTGACCGCGCCGGCGGAGGCAAACGGACCGAAATAGCTGCCGTCCTTGTTGCGCGCGCCGCGATGCTTTGTCAGTTGCGGGAAATCGTGGCCGGCGCCGATGTGAATGAGCGGGAAGGATTTGTCGTCGCGCAGCAGCACGTTGTAGCGCGGCATCAGCCGCTTGATCATGTTGCATTCGAGCAGCAGCGCTTCCGCCTCGGTGTGGGTGACGACGATATCCATCGTGGCGGTCTCGGCGACCATCCGCCGCAGCCGGTTCGACAGCGCGGCCGGGTGGGCATAGTTCTGCACCCGGCTTTTCAGGCTGCGCGCCTTGCCGACATAGAGCGCGTCGCCCCTGCGGTCGAGCATGCGGTAGACACCGGGGGCGGACGGCATCGTCCGGAGCGCGGCGCGGATCGCAGCGACCCCGGCGGCGATGCCGGTGGGTCGTGCGACGGGTCCCGTGCCGGTCGCGGCAGTCGGCTCGGCATTCGGCCCGGCATTCGGCCCGACATTCGGCCCGACATTCGGCCCGGCGGCCTCGCCCGGCGGCACCGCGAGCGCTCCGCTCGGCGCCCGGCGCGGGTCCATCGGCGCGGGCTTGGCGCGTCGGGCCGGCCGCCGAGGGGGCGGCTGCACGGCGATCTCTGTCAACGTCTCGTCAACCGGTTGAGCCGCCATGGCAATTCCAGAGCTTCCGGCGATATCCACGAGCTTTGTGGATAACTTTGTTGAAAACTCCGCCGCATCAAGCCCGGAATTGCGCGGGGCTTGGGGTTTGCAGCGTTTGCCCAAAAATTAGCCATATTTATAGACCGTTGATTTTACGCCAATTTCCACGGCAACGGTTAATCGTTTTGTAATCCTGACGCCAAATCCAGCCGAGAATCGGCGTCGCCAAATCGTCACACGGACTGTGTACAAATCGCCTCTCCCGATGCCTCTGGCCGGGAGTGCGAGCGATATCCGCCAGTTGCGCCACCACCTGCGCTCGCCTGCGAGGCGAGGCTATTCGGGGGCGGGCGGCCGCTGCACCTGTCCCCAGCCGAGATGCTGGCCGCCGTCGAGGGCGATCATCTGCCCGGTCATCGCCGGCGCGGTCAAAATAAAGCGCAGCGCGGCGGCGATCTCGGCGGGGCCGGTGCCGCGGCGCAACGGCATCATCGCGCATTGCCGCGCGAATTGCTCGGGAGTCTGCCGCGGGCTCGGCAGGGTCGGGCCGGGACCGATGCCGTTGACCCGAATGCGCGGCGCCAGCGCCAGCGCCATGGTCTGGGTCAAGGTCCACAACGCCGATTTCGAGAGCGTGTAGGACACAAAAAACGGCGTCGGCGACCACACCCGCTCGTCGAGCATGTTGACGACAACGCCGCCGGCGGCTGCCGGCAAACGCGCCGCCAGCGCCTGGATCAAAAGAAAGGGAGCGCGCAGATTGACCGCGAGATGCGCGTCCCAGCTTTCGCGCGTGACGGTCTCGACCGTCTCGTCGCCAAAGACCCCGGCGTTGTTGACCAGCACCCCGATCGGGCCGAGCGCCGCCTCGGCACGCGGCAGCAAGGCCTCGACTGCGGCCTCGTCGGCGAGGTCGGCATCGAGCGTCGCTGCCGCGCCGCCTTTGCCGCGGATTGTCTCGGCGACCTCCTCGGCCGCGTCGCGCGAGCGGTGGTAGTGGACGGCGACGGCATAGCCTTCCTCGGCGAGGCCGAGGGCGAGCGCACGGCCGATCCGCCGTCCGCCGCCCGTCACCAGCGCCGCCTTCGGCACCGCCGCCACCGGCAATGCCCCGGTCAATTCATCGCTTTGGCCAGGCTCAGCGGCGGGCACGGCGTTCCTTCTTCGCGCGCATTTTGGCGCGCATCACGTCGCGCGCCGAAACTCCGGCGCGGCCTGCGATCGAGCGGCCGCGCGGTCCTTCCGACGGCTGCGATCCCGCGCGGGCGGCGGCGGTCGCGCCCACAGGCAGGCCGAGATCGACCTGCTCGAGCCGGCGGATCTCGTCGCGCAGGCGCGCCGCCTCCTCGAATTCGAGGTCGGCGGCGGCGTCCTTCATCCGCTTTTCGAGGTCGGCGACCACCGACTTCAGATCGCGGCCCTGGTAATGCGAGGCTTCGCCTTCGGACAGGCCCAAGGTTACGTGATCGCGCTCGTAGACGCTTTCGAGAATGTCGGCGATGCCGCGGCGCACGCTTTCGGGCGTGATCCCGTGCGCGGCGTTGTAGGCCTCCTGCTTCTCGCGCCGCCGGTTGGTCTCGTCGATCGCGGCCTTGAGGCTGGCGGTCATCCGGTCGGCATAGAGAATGGCCCGGCCGTCGAGATGGCGCGCCGCTCGGCCGATCGTCTGGATCAGCGAGGTGCGCGAGCGCAGATAGCCCTCCTTGTCGGCGTCGAGCACGGCGATCAGCGCGCATTCCGGGATGTCGAGCCCTTCGCGCAAGAGGTTGATGCCGACCAGCACGTCGAACGCGCCGAGCCGCAAGTCGCGGATGATCTCGATCCGCTCCAGCGTGTCCACGTCGGAGTGCATGTAGCGCACCCTGATCCCGGCCTCGTGCAGGTATTCGGTCAACGCCTCGGCCATCTTCTTGGTCAGCGTCGTGACCAGCACGCGGTGGCCCTTCGCCGCCTCCTCGCGGCATTCGGCCATCAGATCGTCGACCTGGTTCTCGACCGGGCGGATGATGCAGGGCGGATCGACGAGGCCCGTAGGCCGCACGATCTGCTCGACAAAGACACCGCCCGCGCGGTTCATCTCCCACGGGCCGGGGGTGGCCGAGACAAAGACCGTCTGGCCGCGCATCGCCTCCCATTCCTCGAATTTGAGCGGCCGGTTGTCGGTGCAGGACGGCAGGCGAAACCCGTATTCGGCCAAGGTCGATTTGCGCACCCAGTCGCCGCGGAACATGCCGCCCAATTGCGGCACCGTGACGTGGCATTCATCGACAAAGACCAGCGCATCGCGCGGCATGTATTCGAAAAAGGTCGGCGGCGGCTCGCCCGGCTTGCGCCCGGTCAAATAGCGCGAATAATTCTCGATGCCGGCGCAGCTGCCGGTCGCCTCGATCATTTCGAGATCGTAGTTGGTGCGCTGCTCGAGCCGCTGCGCCTCCAGCAGTTTGCCCTCGGTATGGAGCTCGTCGAGGCGCGATTTGAGCTCGCGCTTGATCTGCTCGATCGCCTGCAGCAGGGTCGGGCGCGGCGTCACATAATGGCTGTTGGCGTAGACCTTGATCGATTGCAAGGCGGCGGTCTTTTCGCCGGTCAGCGGGTCGATCTCGTGGATCGCATCGATCTCGTCGCCAAACAATGAGAGCCGCCAGGCGCGGTCCTCGTAATGCGCCGGAAAGATCTCGATCGTGTCGCCGCGCACGCGAAAGGCGCCGCGAAGGAAATTATGGTCGTTGCGCCGGTACTGCAGCTCGACGAGGCGCGCCAGGAGCTGGTTGCGGTTGACCCGGTCGCCCTTTTCGAGCGCGAGCGTCATCTGCGAATAGGTCTCGACCGAGCCGATGCCATAGATGCACGAGACACTGGCGACGACGACGACATCGCGGCGCTCGAGGATCGCGCGGGTCGCCGAGTGACGCATCCGGTCGATCTCTTCGTTCAGCGACGATTCCTTCTCGACATAGGTGTCGGTGCGCGGAACATAGGCTTCGGGCTGATAATAGTCGTAATAGGAGACGAAATATTCGACCGCGTTTTCCGGGAAAAAGCTCCGCATCTCGCCGTAGAGCTGCGCCGCCAAGGTCTTGTTCGGGGCGAGGATGATCGCCGGCCGCCCGGTGCGGGCGATGACGTGCGCCATCGTAAAGGTCTTGCCCGAGCCGGTGACGCCGAGCAGCACCTGGTCGCGCTCGTCGCGCCGCAACCCCTCGCACAGCTCGTCGATAGCCTGCGGCTGGTCGCCGGCCGGGCGGAACTCCGACGCGATCCTGAACGGCCTGCCGACATCGCCCCGCGGGCGCTCGGCAACGAGAAGCGGCAACATCGTCGTCAAATTTAGGACCTCGGCCGAGCTCATGCCAGATACCTCCCGTCGCGAATGATGCGCCCGGCGGGCTCGCGGCTAAACAAAAATGGCAATCGGCGGCGAGAAGCAACGACCCCTTCAATTGATGTGACAATGCGCCGCCGGTGCGGACAATGATACATCCGGAGTGATTATGCCAGAGACGCTAATGGTCGGCGCCACGACATTGCGGGTGCGCCCGACGCCGGAGCGGCCGCTCTCGCGATGCGTGATCGGCACCGTCTCGCACGGGCCCAACGGGGGGCCCGCAACCAGATAGCACTCCCAAGGCGCACCGCGATGCGACGCTCAAAAAATTGATCCAAGTGTGACGCGGTTCATGCTAGCACGCCTGCGCACGTAGATTATCCGAGCAGGTGGTCCAACCGGGGGTTCCCTGAGCGGGAGGCGTGCATGGCAGCGGAGCAGCAGAGCCTCACCATGGTTGAGGACAAGCCGCATTTCGATCCCAAGCTGTTCTTGGCCAGGGTCGGGGCCGGAAAAACCAGGGCCGAGTTGCGCCGGCGGCAAATCGTCTTTTCTCAGGGAGAACCGGCAGACGCCGTCTTTCACATCGAGAAAGGCAGGATCGAGCTGAGGGTCTTGTCCCAGCAAGGCAAGGAAGCAATCCTTGCCATCCTGGGTGTCGGCGATTTCTTTGGCGAGGGATGCCTTGCCGGCCAGCCATTGCGCATCGCGACGGCTGTCGCCGTCGCGGAATGCTCGGTGATGCGGCTCGAAAAATCGGCGATGCTCGCGGTGCTCCGCGACGAACCGGTCTTTTCCGCGCTTGTTCATCTCATACCTGCTCGGCCGCAACATTCGCATCGAAGAAGAGCTCGCCGACCAACTGCTCAATTCGAGCGAAAGGCGCCTGGCCCGGCTGCTGCTGCGGCTGGCCAATTTCGGCGAAGCGGGAAAGCCCGAGGCGGTGATCCCCAAGATCAGCCAGGAAACCCTGGCCGGGATGATCGGCACGACACGCTCGCGGGTCAGCTTTTTCATGAACAAATTCCGTAAGCTCGGCTTCATCGAGTACAGCGGCAGCGTGAGCGTCCACAGCTCGCTGCGGAACGTCGTCCAGCACGACTGACGGGCAAAATCATCCCGACAGCATCGTGCTCTCGTCGCCGGCAAAATTTCCTCAAAAGTGAGCAATTGTGATCAGACTTCGGCTCTGGGAATGGTCGAACATGGTTAAAATCGTGGAGGGAAACGAAAGGCGGGACTGCGCCGCGGCAAGCCTCCGGGAGCTCGCCGCTTAAGCGTAGGCCAGCTCGGATGTGTCCCTCGCGCTTTTCTTTCAACTCGGGAAGCAAAATTAAATCCCGGGTAATGTTCGTTCAGTCGCCGTGGAGATACGCCCATGTCCGAGAGATCCCAAAGATCCGAAAGATCCCACAAATTCGTCATTGAAGTCCCACTCGATGCGTCGGGAATCAAAGATTTCAAACCGGATCGCCCGGTTAGGGTCGTAGCCTATAACCGCAGCGGCGCCGCCGCGAGCTCAGCAGTGGTCACGTTGGGTGCAAACGGACACGGCCAGGCAAGGCTCGCATTCGAGGAGAATCCCGGAGGCGTCCGGGTTGCAGTCGGTCCCGAGAACGCATCGGAAGACGACCTCAAGCACCTGCAAACTCTCACTGTCAATGTTTTCCCCAGCCAGTGGAGAGAAGGGAGCACGATCCGACTGTCCCCAATCATCATCTCGCCCTACTACTGGGATTGGTGGCTTTGGTGGTGCCGGGAGTACACCATCACGGGTCGCCTTGTGTGCGCCGATGGCAGCCCCGTTCCTGCGGCGACGGTTTGCGCCTACGACGTGGATTGGTGGTGGTGGTGGTTCAGCGAAAACCAGGTCGGCTGTGCCGTCACCGACGCCAATGGCGCGTTTCAGATCAGCTTCCGCCGCTGCTGTGGATGGTTCTGGTGGTGGTGGTGGGATCAGCAGATCTGGCGCGTCGAACTCCGTTCTGGCGGACCGGATCGTTCCGCTCTTGCAGAAGGTGCCTGGAATTCGCCAGATTCCTCTCCCCGATCCCGCGCCTGATGCTAAGGTCTTCGAATCCTTGTTGGGCCAGACGGGTGGACCAGCGCGCAGCCTCGCGCTCGCTGCACCCCAATCCCGGCGAGCTGGAGCCGGCGCTTCCATCGATCCCGGCACGCTGGAGACCCTGCGCACGCAACTATTGGCAAAGCTGCCGTCTTCGCAGGAGCTCGAACGTCTTCGGGTATGGCCGTGGTGGCCGTGGTGGCCCTGGTGGGACTGCGACGCCGACATCATCTTCCGCGCCACCCAGAACTGCAATGGACAAAACAACGTAATTCTTGATGAAACCATCCTGCAGGTTCGTTCCGACATCCCCAACCAGCTCAACGTCACTCTGGTCGCAAACGATCAAGCCTGCTGCCTCGCACAGCCCTGCCAAGACTCGGATTGTCCTCCGGGCAACTGCATCCTGCCCATCGACATGTGCACCTGGATTACTTCGGCCAGTGTCGGCGGAAATCCTGGCGCCAGCACAGCCGCCGCAACCATCGGGTACGAGAATCCCGGAGGGGCGGCGCCCGGCAGCCCGTTTGGCGATCGGCCCTTTTCGGAGAGCGTTCTGCTCTCCGCGAATGCCGGAGACGCTTTTGACGCCGACTACTACGAGTTCGAGTGGTCGACCAGCTCCGGCGGCCCCTGGTCTGCCATGCCGTTGCCGGCCGATGGCGGTTTCTACCGTTACTTTTGGGACGGCTCCCCCCTCACCCAGCACCCCGTCGCGTTCAATGTAGTGGAGCCCCCCATCGGTTCGCCGGTCGGTGCGCGCAATGTCTTTGAGAGCCGCCAGCACTACGCAGCGAACAATTCTATTGGAATCGGTTGGGATAATGCTAATTTAAATACACTGATGTCGTGGCAGACCTCAAACACCGGTTTCGCGAACGGCACCTACTACCTGCGTCTAAAGGCTTGGACCAGACCCGGATACTCGGGTGATCTCTCTAACCCACGGATCGTACCATTCTGTGACACGACGGAAGACAACTATGTTGTGATCACCATCGACAATCGTCCAACACTGGGGCCTGGCGCCGGACATCCTACGGATCATCCTTGCGGCAGCGGCACGGTCCACTTGTGTACTACCCAACCGGATTGCAATATCTTTTTGGTCACGATCGCTGGGCAGACGGTCGGTCCTTGCGCCTTGATCACGGCCAAGGACAGTGATCCCGTTGAAATAGACTTCATGGTCCATGATACCGACAGCATGCTGGCGTATTATGCGCTCTCGTGCAATTACGGTCTGGATTTCGTGGTGCCCATAATCTGTTCAAACTCCAACGGTGTCCCGGAGCCGAGCTACGGTGTATTGGTCGGAGCTCTCGCGGCTGGTCCAGCGGCAAGCGTTGCTACCAGTTGGATCGGTCCCGCGGCCCAGACAGGACCAGATTACGGGACGGCCTTGACGCAGGGAGCCACAGCGCCAAATTGGGAAGGTGGGACGCTCAGGCTGACCACCACCGTGGGAGCGATTTTTCCCGAGCCCTGCGCTTATCAGTTGCAGCTCTGGGCGTACAAGCGCAACATCGTCAATTGTTCGGATCCCCTTTACTACAACCTCACCGAGCTGAGCTTCACGGTCATCAAGTCGTGAATTGAGACGGGTGCGGTCGAGTGCAACCACTGCATCTGTCTTCGACTTATCGGTAATCGAAACGGATGCGCTTCTACTGGCTTCTACTCGGCATTCTCGGCGTGTGGCGGATAACTCATCTGCTGCACGCCGAGGACGGGCCTTGGAATTTGCTGGTGAGGCTCCGGCGACTTCTGGGGACCGGTTTTTTTGGACAGCTACTCGACTGTTTCTATTGCTTGAGCCTTTGGATTGCGGTTCCCTTTGCGTGGGCCCTCGGCGGGAGTTGGGGGGAGGACTTGCTCTTGTGGCCAGCGCTGTCCGGCGCAGCCGTGCTTTTGCAGCGCGCAACGATGTCGCCGGACCCAGCGCCCTCGGCAATATATCTGGAAGATAAGGAGGCAGGCGATGTGCTGCGGCAGGAATCGGACAGCCGTCTCTCAGACGAGAGTATCCGCCTTCGCCGGTAGAGCGGTTCAGACTTTACCAGCGTTCGCCACCGGGCAACGCAGCAATGTCGCCTACTTCGAATACACTGGGAAAACGGCATTGACAGCGGTCGGTCAAGTTTCCGGTGCGAGGTATCGGTTCGCTACCCCAGGCAGCCGGGTTGCTGTCGACCTTCGTGACCGGAAGCATCTCGCCGCAGTCCCCAATCTAATGCAAGTGCGAAGTCTGTAGAACGAGGAACCATTAGCGATCCCTTCGCGCGGCGGCCTTCCCCAGCAACAGGTTCGCTTGCCACGGGTAGTTCTATCCAGTCGACCGCGTATTCCGTCGAACGATTATGCACGAGATCATCGAGCGGACGATCACGCGGATTCGATAGTTGCCTTGAACAGATCTGTCCTTCACCAATTCACCGCCTGCTAATAAAGATGCTCGGCCGTTTAAGGCCCCTCGTTTGCCATGATGATTGTGCCGGACGCGGCGAACATGCCGCCGACGCCGTGGCAGACCGAGATTTTGGCGCCGGGGATTTGGGCGGGGGCGATGCCGCGCATCTGGCGCACACTTTCCTGCAAGGCGTACATGCCGTACATGCCGGAATGCATGTAGGAGAGGCCGCCGCCATTGGTGTTAAGCGGCAGTTTGCCGCCGGGGGCGGTGTTATGCCCGGTGATGAAGGCGCCGGCCTCGCCGCGGGGGACGAAGCCGAGGTCTTCGAGGCCGTAGATCGGCAGGTGGGCGAAGGCGTCGTAGATCATCAAATGGTCGACGTCGTCGTGGGTGATGCCGGCCTCGGCGAAGGCGGTGGGGCCGGCCACACGGAACGCGCGCGACGAGGTGAAATCCGCCATTTGGCTCACCATCGGCGTCTCGACACTCTCGCCGGTGCCGAGCAGATAGACCGGCTTGGTCGGAAAGTCCTTGGCGCGCTCGGCTGCGGTGAGAATTAACGCGCCGCCGCCATCGGTCACCAGACAGCACTGCAGCAGCCGGAACGGGTAGGCGATCATCCGCGAATTCAGCACGTCATCGACCGTGATCGGCGTCTTGAAGGTCGCGCGCGGGTTCTTGCCCGCCCATTCGCGCTGCACGACCGCGACCATCGCCAATTGCTCGTGGCTGAGGCCGTAGGTCTTCATGTAGCGCAGCACGGGGATCGTAAACAAAGTCGGCGGCCCCATCGGCCCATAGGGCTGCTCGAACTGGCCGGCGAGGCTCGTCGGCGCCACGACATTGCGGGTGCGCCCGACACCCGACCGGCCGCTCTCGCCATGGGTGATCAGCACCGTCCGGCACAGACCCGATTCGATCGCCGCGGCGGCGTGGCGGACATGGATCATAAACGAGCAGCCGCCGACCGCGGTGCCATCGACCCATTTCGGCGTCAGGCCCAGATAATGCGCCACCGTCACCGGCGTCTCGCCGGCGGTCGCGATGCCGTCGATATCGGCGGGTTTGAGCCCGGCATCGGCCATCGCGTTGAGTGCCGCGTCGGCATGCAATTGGATTTGCGACATATCGGGGATGACGCCGAGCTTGGTGGTCTCGGCCGCACCGACGATGGCGATCGATTTCGGCTTCATCGCGTTCACCTCCGGGCCGGGCGGAAGAGGGGCAGGGTGATCTCGTCGTCGAGCTTTTCGAAGGCGACTTCGACCGGCCATGTCGAGCTGCAATGCCTCGGGGGTCTGCGGGCATTGGGTGATGTTGGTCATCAGCCGCGGCCCCTCGTCCAATTCGACCACCGCGATCGCATAGGGCGGGGTGAAGCCCGGCACCGGGCGGTGATGGATCACATAGGAGTAGAGCCGGCCTCTGCCGCTCGCCGCGAACGCGCCGACATCGCGCGAGGCGCAGGCCGGGCAGAACGGCCGCGGCGGGAAATACACCTTGCCGCAGCCGTTGCAGCGCTGCAGCCGCAATTCGCCCGCCCGCGTGCCGTCCCAGAAATGCTGCGTCTCCGGCGTCGGCACCGGCCGCGCCCGTCTTCCTTCCGACATCCCCGCCTCCCTCTCATTATCCAAGACCGACTTTGACGTGTGCGGCGAATTCCGGCAAACCGAATGGCAGGCCGATCGCTCATGCCCCGTGGTTCCAAGGATTGATCACGACAAGGCCGGCAGCGTGAAATGGCAGCTCATCGCGCGAAGCGATCCGCAATCCGTTGGCGGCCGCTATCCCCGCGATTTGACCATTTGCGATCGAAATCGTGTGTCCTTGGCTGCGCGCCCCGACGACGATCTTCGCATAGGCCTCTGCCGCGGGGACGTCGAAAGGAATGATGCGATCGCCGAACAAGTCTGCAATTTTCTGCTCCAGCGCGGCCGCCAGCGCGGTTCGCCGCCTGCCGAGAGGCAAATTCTCCGCTCCCAACAGCAATTCGGCGAGGCTGACCGTCGAAAGATACAGAGACTCGATCACCTGTGCGTCGAGCCAATCCAGCACCCGGCTGTCGGGGTGTCGCCGGATCGGCTCGGAGACGACGTTCGTATCGAGCAAAATCATCCGAGATCGATCGGCTCCGCCGGGGTCGGATCGCGCGCAATGTCGAGGTCGAGCCCGCCGACCGATCTGCCGAACGCCGCGAGCGCGGAGCCCAGCTTAGCTCTCTCTCTCGGACGCACCGCTTCATCGAGGATCATCCGTGCCTCCGCCTCGGTGCTGCGGCCGTTCCGGGCGGCACGCAGCTGCAACGCCCGATGGGTTTCTGGTGAGAGTTTTCGTACGACGATGGCTGCCATAGTCTCGCCTCAGCCGACGCTGTGGTAAGGACGATATCAGGATACGCTATAAGATATCAATGGGGCCGCCTAAGCCGACAGGCGGATCTTTTGACGTGTCCGATAAATTCCGGTGACGTGTCCGGTAAATTCCGGCAAACGACAGCGCTGGTGCATCTCTGGAGGGCGTCATGGCGACACGGGCCAACAGCATCACTGCGACCGCGTTGCGCGAGCGCTACCAGGCGGGCGGCGAGATCGCGATTGTTGACGCGCGCGAGGAGGGCAGCTTTCACGAGCGCCACCTGCTGATGGCGTCGTGCCTGCCGCTGTCGCGGCTCGAATTGATGGCGCCGGTGCTGTTGCCGCGGCGCACGGCGCCGATCGTCGTGTGCGACGATACCGAGGGGCTCGCCGAGCGGGCGGCGGCGCGCCTCCTCGAAGGCGGCTGGAGCGATGTCGCGGTGCTGGCGGGCGGGGTCGCGGCCTGGGAGCAGGCCGGGTTTCCGGTCTATAGCGGCGTGCATGTGCCGTCGAAGGCTTTTGCCGAGGTCGTCGAGCACGAGATGAAAACCCCGTGGATCGCCGCCGATGAGCTCGCCGAGCGGCAGCGGAGCGGCGAGCAGCTCGTGATCTTCGACAGCCGCTCCTACGAGGAATATCACTCGAACAGCATCCCGGGAGCGGTCAGCGTTCCCGGCGCCGAGCTGGTCTATCGCTTCGACGGGCTGGTGCCGTCGCCCGACACCTTTGTCGTCGTCAATTGCGGCGGGCGCACCCGCAGCATCATCGGCGCGCAGTCGCTGATCGACGCCGGCGTGCCAAACCGCGTCGTCTCGTTGAAGGACGGCACGATGGCCTGGCATCTCGCCGGGCTCGGCGTGGTCAACGGCGCCGACCGGCGTGCGCCCGCGCTCTCGGCCGACGCGATCGCTGCCGCGTGCGAGCGGGCGGGTGCGGTGGCGCGGCGCTACGGCGTGCCGGTCATCGACGGCGCCACCCTCGCCCAGTGGCAACGCGAGGCCGACCGGCGCACGCTCTATCTCTTCGATGTGCGCGACCCGGCCGAATACCGCGCCGGGCATCTGCCGGGCTCGCGGATGGCGCCGGGCGGGCAATTGGTGCAGGAGACCGACAGCTGGCTCGGGGTCTGGGGCGCGCGCGTCGTTTTGGTCGACGACACCGGGGTCAGGGCGCGGATGACCGCCTCGTGGCTCAGGCGCATGGGGTGGGACGCGGTGGTGCTCGACCGCGGGCTCGCGGACGCGAAGCTCGAAGCCGCGGCACCGGCGGCCGATACGAGCATGTTCCCGCTGGCCCCTCCTTCGCGCGCAGCTCCGCCGCCGACCGTGGCGCCGGCCGAGCTGAGGGCGAAGGAGAGGGCGGTCGTCGTCGATCTGGCGTTGAGCCGGCATCACCGCCAGGGCCACATTCCGGGCGCCTGGTTTGCGGTCCGCGCCCGGCTTTCCGGCGCGCTCGGCAAGCTCCCAGCCGGAGGCGACCTGGTGTTGACCAGCGAGGACGGGGTCATCGCCCGCTTTGCCGCGGCCGAGCTACGCTCGCGCCGGCCGGTGACGGTGCTGGCCGGTGGGACCGCAGCGTGGCAGGCAGCGGGCCTGCCGCTCGAAACCGGCCTCGACAAGCTCGCCGACGAGCCCGACGACGTGGCGCTCTCGGCCCGCGACCGGCCCGCCGACCGCGAGCGCTATATGCGCGAGTACCTCGCCTGGGAGATCGAGCTCGTCAACCAGATCGCCCGCGACCGCGACTGCCGCTTTCGCCTGGCACCGGTCTGAACGTCACCCGACCCGGACGAGCTTTTGCAGGCTCCTGAGGCCGGGCGGGATCGGCTCGCCCCTGGCGCGCACCCGGCGGCCCCAATTGGTAAAGCTGACCTCGCCGACATAGATGTCGCCGTGCCTATCGACGGCGATGCCGTGCGGCGAGATGAACTGGCCGGTGGCGAGCCCGGCATGCTCGTGGCCGAGCCGCGCCAACAGCGTGCCGTCATGCGCATAGATGCTGACGCGCGGCCCGCAGCCCGGCAGGTCGATATTGACCGCCATGTCGGGGCCGATCTCGCCGATATACATGCGCCCCGCCTTGCCCGGCTCCAGATAGAGGCCCGAGGGCCGGTGCATGTTGTTCCACTGGCTTTCGTACTTGCCGTTGCCGTCGAACACCTGGACGCGATGGTTTTCCCGGTCGGCGACATAGACCCAACCATCGGCGTCGCAGCACACGTTGTGCGCGATGTTGAACTGGCCCGGATCGGTGCCGGGCTCGCCCCACGACATCAAAAGCCGGCCGTCGGGCGTGTATTTGTGGACACGTGAATTGCCGTAGCCGTCCGAGATGTAGAGGTCGCCCTGCGGCGACATCGCGGTGTGGGTGCAGCGGTTGAACGGCTCGCCGCTCATATAGGGCGCCGCCTTGCCGGGGATGCCGATGGTCAGCAGCACCTTGCCGTCGAGCGTGCATTGCCGGGCCGAATGGTCGCCGTCATCGGTCAGCCAGATCGTGCCGTCGGGCGCCATGAACACACCGTGCGGGCGCACGAAGACATCCTCGCCCCAGGTGCGCAGCAAATTGCCGTCGCGGTCGAAGACGCACATCGGATGCTTGCCGCGGTTGAAGGCATAGACATTGTCGTTGCCGTCGACGCCGACCGCGGCGACATCGGCGTTGAACTCCATCCCCGGCGGCAATTTGGCCCAGCCGTCGAGGACCTCGTACCGATAGCCTTCTGTGCCGAGAACGACCGCCATAGCGCTTTCCTCTATCCAGGGATTTGCTGCGATTATAGGACAACGCGGTGGCGGCTCAACGTGGCGGCGGCTCAACGCGAGCCCGGCGGCGCCGGGCGCAGCGGGCTCAACCGCGCCGGAAAGCGCAGCGCAACGACGAGGGTCAGGACCGCGGTCACCACGGCGATCAGGTACACGTCGTGCAGCGAGGCTGCGACGGCACCGGTCAGCCGGCTGATCTCGGCGGCGCCGAGGCCCTGGCGCAAGCTCGGCTCCAACAGCCGGTTGACCGCATCGGCCGCATCGGGAAGCCGGCTGAAGACACCAAAATTGAGGATGGCACCCCCGAGGGCCGCGCCGAACGACTGACCGATCATGCGCATGAACATGTTGGCGCCGGTGGCGACGCCGCGCTCGCTCCAATCGACGCTCGCCTGGATCGACACCAGAAAAGCGGTGTTGCAGAAGCCCATGCCGACGCCCATCACCAACGAGGCCGCCGCCGGCCAGGCGACGGGGCTCGAAGGCTCCAGCTGGGTCAGCATCGCAGCACCGGCCGCCAGCGCGACGCCGCCGATGGTGGCGGCGAGGCGATAGGAGGTGCGGATCATCAGCCGGCCGGCGCCAAACGAGGCGAGCATCCAGGTGACCGACATGCAGCCGAGGGTCAGCCCGGCGATAGCGGCGCTGCGGCCCATGACGCCCTGCACATATGTCGGCAGAAAGGCGCTGACCGCCATCATCGTCGAGCCGGTGCCGAAGATGCCAATATTGGCGAGCGCGATGACGCGGTTGCGCCACAGCCGAAACGGCACCATCGGCTCCGGGGTGCGGCTCTCCTGCACGGCAAGAGCGGCGAGCGCGGCGATGCCCAGAGCCACCAGCGCCGCAAGATCGCCGCCGTCGAGGCTGCGCGCCTGCACCAGCGCCAGCATCGGCGCGCCGACGCCGACGATCAGGAGGACGGCGCCGAGATAATCGATACGGTGCCGGCGGCGCTCGACCCGCTCGGGCAGGAAGACCGCGAACATCGCGATGCTGGCGGCGCCGATCGGCAGATTGACCCAGAACACCACCGACCAATGCACGTGCTCGACCAGAAAAGCGCCGAGCGCCGGCCCGATGATCGCCGAGACGCCGAACACGCTCGACAGATAGCCCTGCACCCGGGCGCGCTCGGCCGGGGTGTAGATGTCGCCGATGACGGTGCTGGCGATCGGCTGGATCGCCCCGGCGCCGATCCCCTGCACCGCGCGGAATATCACCAGCATCAGCATGGTTCGGGAAAACCCGCACAAGGTGGTGCCGACCAGAAAGATGCCGGTTCCGGCGAAGAACACCCGCTTGCGGCCGTAGATGTCGGCGAGCCTGCCGTAGATCGGCACCGACACCGCCATCGCCAGCAGATAGGCCGCGAACACCCAGCTGAACAGGCGAAACCCGCCGAGATCGCCGACAATCGTCGGCATCGCGGTGGCGATGATGCTGCTCTCGACCGCCGCCATAAAGGTGGCCATCAGCGCGGCGGCCAGCACCATTCCCCGGCGCGGGACCACGACAGCGGGCCATTGCTGCCGAGCAAAGGCTCGATCCAATTATTGCCTCCGATTTGGGCACAGGCCGGACTTTATGGCGGCCGGGTGCGCGCGGACAACAAACGACCCGATGCGTGCTCGGGAAGCTGCCCTGCGCCGGGTCATCTGCCGCCCGCCCGGCGACCCGGGCCGACCCGCGCGGCTGAGCGCCGGTCGCGGGCGGCGAACCGGGGCGACCCGCGCGGCTGAGCGCCGGTCGCGGGCGGCGACGATCTGCGATCCTTCCTGAAGAAAGCAATAGACGCGCGCGGCTGAACCGCCGTAGGCCCGTCCGATGGCCGCGGCCGGCAAATCCGCCGAGATTTCCGAGACCGCCGCGGAGCGGGCGCGCCGGTGGCGGTCGGCGCTGGCCGCGGTCGGCGGCAGCGTCATGGTCGGCTTTATGCCGCTCCTCGTCATCCGGCTCTATCGGGACGGGGTCAGCGCGACATCGATGCTGGTCTGGCGCTACGGGCTGGCGTTGGTGCCGCTCTTTGTCGCCTCGGCATTGGCGCGGCACAACTTCCGCGCCGCATGGCGTGGCGGCGCCTGGCGGATCGCGGTGGTCGGAGCGACCCTCGGCGCCGGGCAGACCTTGTGCTTTTGGGAGAGCCTGCACACCCTCGACAGCAGCATCGCCATCCTGTTGTTCTACACTTATCCGGCGCTGACGCTGATGCTCGACCGGCTTTTGTTCAAGCGGCCGGTCCGGCGGCGTGCGGCGGCCTGCGTCACAATCATCCTGATCGGCGCCGGGCTTGTCAGCTTGCCGGGTCTGAGCGGCGGCCTCGATCCGCGGGGGCTGATGTGGATCCTGCCGGCGCCCTTGATCTACGCGCTCTACCTTGCGGCAAACTCGGTGCTGATGCGCCGGCACCCGCCATTGATCGGGGCCATCTACCTCTATCTCGGGCTCGCCCTCAGCTTTGGCGGCGCCAGCCTCTATTTTGGCCTTGATCTGCCCGCCGCCCCCGGCACTTGGCTGCTGCTGCTGGTCATCGCTCTGGGTCCGGGCGCGCTGACCGTCACCCTCTTCAGCTACAGCGTGCCGCGGCTCGGCCCCGCCAGCTATGCGATCATCGCCAACACCGAGCTCGTCACCGTGGTCGTAATCGGCATCTCGGTGCTGGGCGAGCGGCTGACCGCGGCGCGGATGGCGGGCGGGGCTCTGATCGTCTGCGGCATCCTCGCCCACGGGCTGTTTCGGCGCCGATGACGCTCATAGACGGGTAATCAATATAAAATATTCGTCAAATACGTGATAAATATCTTTACATATGCATGAGTGTTCCTCATATACCCTCATATCGGGTAGCGGCGCTGCCGCAAGGGAGGAACAGCATGGGCCATGCCGGCAGTTTTCGCCTCGCATTCCTGGTGCTTGCCGTGCTGGCGTTTCTCGGCTCGGCAGCATGGGGGGCGGCCCCGACGGGGGAAGCCGATTGCATCGGCGGGCCGTGGATCGACGCGCGCTGCTACGGCGCGCTCGGCAACGGCAAGAGCGACGACACCGCCGCGCTGGAGGACGCCGTCCATGCGGCGATCGCCACCGACACGCCGCTGATGCTGCCGCACGGCACCTACCGGCTCACCCGCCCGCTCGTCATTGATTACCAGAAGGTAGCCGATACCGGGTTTCGCCTGATCTCGATGGGCGCGATCCTCGACGGGCGCCGGATCACCACTGGGCCGGCATTGCGCATCGTCTGCTCCGGCGGCACCCCCGCCGCCCCCAAGGGGTGCTTTTATTTCAAGGAAGAAGGCACCTTGTTCGTCAACGCCGACACCGACCATTACGCGGTGGTCGTCGGCCGCCGCGATTTCTCCGACGCGCAGAATTCGATCAAGATCGACCACCTGATCGTCAACAACGCCAATACCGGGCCGAACGCCGGCGGGTTGCAGCTCAACTATGTCTTGAGCTCGGAGATATTCGCGGTTGCCGATTCGGCCGGTGGCGCGGCCGGCATCGCCTTGGAGCAAACGCAAATTTCGAAGCTGAGCGGCGCCGGCTCGGCGAGCGCCAAAGGCGGTGCCGCCCTTTTGATCGAAGACGGCTACAGCTTTGCCAACACGATCTCCGCGATGGACCTCGAAGTGGCGCCGACCTGCCTGGTCGTCGCTTCGCGCAAGGCGGCGCACAACACGTTCATCTCGCCCTACATGGCGTGCGCCACAGCGGTCGAGGCGACCGCCGGCGACACGACACAGCTCGTCAACCCGCTGTTCGGCGGCAATGTCAGGCGGAGATTCGCCGCCGCGGTCGGCATCGAGGCGACGCCGTGACCGGCGGCCTTTGACAGTTGCCCGGCATCGGCCCAAATCTATTGCCGCCAGACGGCCGGATGGCCGCTCTCCGCAATGCGGGGGGAGGAAAGTCCGGGCTCCACGGAGGTGCGGTGCCGGGTAACGCCCGGCGGGGGCGACCCCAGGGAAAGTGCCACAGAAAGGACACCGCCGAACCCGCGCCGGTCTGCCGGCCGGGTGGCAAGGGTGAAACGGTGCGGTAAGAGCGCACCGCGCCGCCGGCAACGGCGGCGGCAGGGAAAACCCCACCGGGAGCAAGACCAAGTAGGAGCGGCAGGCGTCGCGGCGCGAGCCGCGGTGCCGGGCGGACCTCCGCGCCGCCGCTCGGGTCGGTCGCGCGAGGCGCCCGGCAACGGGCGTCCCAGAGGAATGGCCATCCCCGCCCGGGGCGGCAACGCTGCGGGCGGGACAGAACCCGGCTTACGCGCCGTCTGGCAACTTCACCGGCTTCTCGCTTGCCGGCACCTGCCGGCTCGCCGCGGCATTCGGCCGCCGAGACGGCTTGCGGCGAGCGATCGCACAGACCGGACGATCGGCGCGCGCACCGCCACAAAGCGGGTGGGCAGCTACCCCAGGCGGGAAGAAGGCCGGGTCGGAAGAAGGCCGGGTCGGAAGAAGGCCGGGTCAGAAGAAAAAAGTGAGGTTTTTGCTCATCAGAACGCTTTGGTCGAGGATGATCTTGCGCCGGGCGATCTGCCAGCCCTCGCCGACGCGGCGCAGCACATCCTCGCGCTTGCCGCACAGGATGTCGGTCTCGGTCTCGACCCGGTTGCGGTAGACCAAAAACCGGCATTTGGTCGCGACTTCCGCCGCGTCGGCCACCGAAGGCGTCGCTTCGAGCAATTGCACATTGGAAACCATGTGCGAGATGCGCGACACCGGCTCCTCGGCCCAATGGATGCCGGTCAGGATCTGCTTGACCCGCCGCTCCAGCGTCTCCCTGCCTTCGTCGAACCAGTTGATGTCGTGGTCCGCGCGGGTGAACTCGCGCTCGCCTTCGCCGATTTTGACATTGCGTCGCATCGGCATCCAATAGCGCGCATCCTCGGCAATGAGCGCCAGCCAATCCTGGTAGCGGCGCTCGTCGAGCAGCTCCGCCTCATGATAAAGAAAATCCTCGATCTCCCGCATCAGCAGCACGCGGGCGAGCCGGTCGCCGGTGTCCGTCATCGCGGCAATCCAACAGGGTTTCGCCGGCCCGCGCAAGCCGCGGTGCGGATGCCGAGGATGCAGCCGGCGGGTGCTTTAGCCGACGAGGCCGTCGGCCGACAGCGCGGTGCGCGACAGCTCCGCCTCGGCACCGGCCGAGATCGCATCCTCGACCTGCCCGCCGAACCGTTCAGCGAAGGCTTCGGCCGCGTCGGCGGCTTTGAAATCGATCCGCAGCGTCACGCCACGCCCGCGCTCGAAACAGTTGAAGCCCGACGGCTCATACCGCCGTTCGTCGAGCCAAATCCGCATCGTCGCCATCTGCCGCGAAAGCTCGCTCTGCGGGAGTGTGATCTCGACAGTCCGCATGAAAATCCGCCCGGTTGTTGCGCAGGCGGCGAGCGTACCAGCAAGCGGCCGCGGGCGGGCCGGCAATCGTTAATGCTCACTCCGTTGCCACATCGGGCCGAGAACCGGCGCGGCGGTAATGGTAGCGGTAGAGCTCGGTCTTCAGCCCGACCGCGTCGTATAGCGCCAGCGCGGGGGCATTCGGCGCCTCGACCTCGAGACAGGCGCCGACCGCGCCTTGCGACCTGCCCCAGGCCGCCAGCGCCATGACCACGCGGCGGGCAAAGCCGCGCCGGCGCCAGCGTGTGTCGGCGACCACCAATTCATAGCACAACAGCCGATCGTGGACCGCGCCATAGGCAAGGGCGGCGATCTCGCCCTCGCTTTCGAGCGCGGCAAACGCGGCCGGGAGCGCGACCGCGCCGACAATCCGCCGATACGCCCGCGCTTGCCCGACGCTGTGGTTTTGCAATCGCGCCATCGCCGCGAGCCAATCGCGCGCCGGGCGCGCCATGAGCCGCACCTCAGGGTCGGCGGCGGCCGTCACCGCGTCGATATCCCCATAGAGAACGCAGCTTTCGCCTTCGCTGCTATAGCCTGCTGCGGCGAGGCGGGCGTCGCAATCGGGGCCGATCAGCGTCGGCAGCCGAAAAATCGCCGGCTGCCGCTCTCTGCGGTAAAGCGCTTGGCAATCCGCGATCAGCGCCTCGACGGCGCGCCGCTCGCCGCGCAGCGGATTGGCCGAATTCGCCCGTCGGCTGAGGCCATGGCTGAAGCGCAGCACCCAACCGTCGAGCAACACCTGACGCAAGGCCGGCCAGGCGTTGAGACAGGCTTCCTCGACCCGCCAGCACAGACCGTCATCGGCCACGGCCGGTGTGCGGCTTTACTCTTGCGGATAGCGCCACGGCTTGTCGGGCTGCGGCGCGGTTTCGTCGATTGTCCATTGCGGCAGCGCGAGCCCGGGACCGGCGTCGCTAAAGACCATGCGCATACGGCTGCCGATGCCGATCCGCTTGACCATGTCGGGCGGCGCCAGCTGGCCGTCCGGCGTCGTCAAATTGCCGGCGACGCGCAGCGCCTCGTCCGCGGTCGGCTCGCCCTTTTGCGTGTCGAGATCGACGAGCAGGATCAAATAGGGCGTATGGCCGCGAAACGCCGGTTGGATCGCATGGTGCACCTCGCTGTAGGAGTGCACCGCCCCCTTGCCCTCGACCCTTTTCCACGCCGATTCGAGGCTCATGCACCACGGGCACGCGGTGGTCGGCGGGTAGCGCAGCCTGCCGCATTGCGCGCAGGCCTGCAGATGAAAATCGTGCTCCGCGCAATGGCGGAAATATTCGAGGTTCTCGTGATCGAGGTCATCGACCGAGAGCCCCATCCCCAGGTATTCGGCGCGCAATGCCATGTTGCTTCTCCTTCTCAGCCGCGGCGCATGACCATCGACGAGGCGGTGGCCGGGTTGGCCCAGCCGAGATTGGCGCTGACCTCGACATTCCTGACCTGGCGGCAGCCGCCTTCGCCGTAGTCGTAGGTGTGCTGCCGCTTGCCGTCGGCCCCGAGGGGGCAGGAATCATCGGCCTCGTGGCGCAGTTGACGGGTGTTCTCGATGACCATGTTCATGCCGTGGGTGTAGCCCTCGCACAGATGGCCGCCGCTCGTATTGTTGGGCCGCCTGCCGCCGAGCTCGATCGCCCCGCCCGACACGTAGTCGCCGCCATCGCCCTTTTTGCAAAAGCCGTAATCCTCGAGCTGCAGCATCGCCGTGAACGTAAAGGCGTCGTAGGAGCCGGTGACATCGACATCCTCCGGCCCGACCCCGGAATTGGGCCACAGGATCTTTGCCGCGTAATGGCCGGCGACGGTCGAGATCGGCCCGTGCTGGTAATGCATGTCGAGCCGCGGCTTGTTGCACCGGCCGACGACGCCGCGGATCAGGACGAGCGGTTGCCTCATGTCCTTCGCCCGCTCGGCGCTGGTGACGATGACGCAGGTCGCGTTGTCGGTCTCGACGCAGCAATCCAACAGATGCAACGGTTTGCAGATAAACCGGCTGGAGAGGACGTCCTCGACCGTGTAGCGCTTCTTGTAGTACGCCTTGGGGTTGTTCGAGGCGTGATGGCTGTGCGCCACCTTGACCGCGGCGACCTGCTCGGGGCGGGTGCCGTAATCGTACATGTGGCGCATAAAGGTCGGCGCAAAGCTCTGCCCGGCGCTCTGCCAGCCATAAGCGCGGTTGTGCAGCATGTCGCCGCCGACCGGGGCGGCCGAGCGCGCGCCGGTGCCACCGATCCTGACCTGTGAATAGCCGTTCATCGAGCGAAAGATCGCCACCGTCTTGCAGCAGCCCGCCTCGATCAGCCCGATCGCGATCCCGATCAGCGCCTCGGTCGAAGACCCGCCGCCGACCACATCCATGTAGAAATTGAGGCGGATGCCGAGATCGCCGGCGATAAACGTCGCCGAGGTCGAATCGCCGCCCGAATAGTCGAGCATGCCGTCGATATCGGTGTTCTTGAGCCCGGCATCGAGGATCGCGTTCCGCACCGCCCAGGTGCCGAGCGCCCGCGTCGTCTTCCCCGAGCCGCGGGTATAGGTCGTCTCGCCGACCCCGACGATCGCATATTTGTCGCGCAGGTATTTCGGGGTGGTCGCATCCACCTCTTGTCGCGGCAACGGCATCGATCTTCTCCTTATTACAGGGAATTTAACCGTGACCCATTGGTTTGTGATCACCAATGGATCTTCGGCTGCCTCGATCATGTGCATCAACCGAACCCGATCTTCAGGCGGCAAATTGCACCTCGGCGGCGCGTACCACCTCATCACGAAAATGGCGACTGAGCTCCTGCGGCGTGCGTAAATCGACCGGACGCCCACCCATCAGCTCTGCAAGCTCGGCCTCGATCGCGGCCATGCCGAGGAGGCCGGGTGCGGCGCCCGGCTCGAATTCCACCAGCAGGTCGATGTCGCTGTCGGGTCGATCGGTCCCTTTCAGCGCTGAGCCAAACAGTGACAGCCGCCGAATGCCGTGCCGCCGGCAAAGGCGGGCCAACGCCTCATTGTCATAGAACAGGCGGGTCATCGAGGGCTGCCTTTTAGCACGAAGTTGGTTCATTCAAGCTCATGGCGCGGGAAATCTGCCGCGGGGTTGTTGGCGGCGCAAGTGGGCCCGCACTATGCGAAGCCGATCGCCAGCGCGATCTGGCGGCGGATCGCGAGCAGCTGATCCTCGGTGATCCGCGAGCCGGTCGGCTTGATGCGCCGGGCCGAGGCCGTCGCCACGCAATGCGACAGCGCATGGCATCGCCTGCTGCAACCATTTTCCGGGGTCGGATCGATCGCGACCGACAGATCGGGGATGGCCAAGCGCCGGTCCTCGCTGAGCGGAACCAGAATCACGTTGGGGTAGGCCGGATCGAACAGGGTTTCGTCCTCGACCACCGCCGCCGGGCGCAACTTGTTCGGCTCCTTCGGCAAGGGCGTCGCGCCAGTCCACAATGACGATCTGACCTCCGGAAAAAGCGGCCAACGGAACTACGGTTCCTCGCGCGCCGGCGTGCCCCAGTCGTCGTAGAAGGCGGTCGCCGCGGGTGAGCCCGCGACATATTCCGCAACGGCCCGGCTCTGCGCGCGTATCCGATCGCGACGCAAGCGCGCCGCCGCCTCGTTGGCGATCTGGCGCAGATATGTCGAAAGACCGACGTGCCGCGCGCGCGCCTCCGCCTGCAACGTTTCCCTTACGTCATCGTCGAGCCGCACGGATACCGGTGCTGTCATCGTTTCTCCCGCCTCCTGTGCACACTACAGCAATGAATTACATATGGTCTGGACCGCCATCCCTCTGGTCTCGACCCTTGCGGCAAATGTCATGCTGCGCGACACACTCGCAAAGGCAGTAGGAACCGGGGAGGGGAGAAATGCTGGAGGTGCTGGTCGTCGGCGCCGGCCCGGTCGGGCTCACGATGGCGAGCGAGCTCGCGCGGCATGGGGTCAGATGCCGCATCATCGACCGGTTGCCGCAGCCCTCGCCCTATTGCCGGGCGATCGGGGTCACGCCGCGCACGCTCGAAGTCTGGGAGGATATGGGGGTCGTCCGCGAGATGATCGACGCGGGGCTGTGGCTCGACGGGCTGCGCTCGGTGGTCCATCCGCATCCGCCCAACGACATCGGCGCCGCCTTTCCCGAGCTGCCCTTTGGCGAGCTCGGGCTGCCGCAATACGAGACCGAGCGCGTGCTCGCCAGCCACCTCGCCCGCTTCGGTGTCGCGGTCGAGCGCGGCGTCACCCTTGCCGGGCTTGCCCAAGATGCTGCCGATGTCGCCGTTGAGCTCACCCGCGGCAATGGCGCGAGCGAGCAAGCGCGGTTCCGTTATATCGTCGGCTGCGACGGTGCGCACAGCGCGGTGCGGCGCGCCCTCGGCATCGCCTTCCCGGGCGAGGCCTTCCCGATGAGCTTTATGCTCGGCGATGTGCATATCGCCTGGGACCTGCCGCGCGGGATGGCGTTTCGCGCGTTGCGTCCGGTCGAGAACGATGCGCCCGACATGTTTATCGCCATTCCGCTGCCCGAGCCCGGCCGCTACCGGGTGTCGATGCTGGCCGACACCGAGCCCGGTCCGGCCGGCGGCACCGACCATGGCATCCAGTCCGAGACGGAAGGACCCGCGCTCGCCGACCTGCAAAGCGTCGCCGACCGTCTCGTGCCGGACCGGCCGCGGCTTTCCGATCTGCGCTGGTCGTCGGTCTTTCGCATCAGCATGCGGCTCGCCGAGCATTACCGGCAGGGCCGCGTCTTGATCGCCGGCGACGCGGCCCACATCCATCCGCCGACCGGCGGGCAGGGCATGAACACCGGTATCCAGGACGCCTACAACCTCGCCTGGAAGCTGGCCTTGGTGCTCGACGGCGCCGCACCCGAAAGCCTGCTCGACAGCTACGAGGCGGAGCGGCGGCCGGTCGGCGCCGAGGTGGTCGCCCGCACCCGTGCGGCGAGCGAAAGCTACGGCCGCGAGCAAGGCGCCACACCCGACCGTCTCGCCGACACCCAGATCCGAATCTCCTACCGCGGCACCTCTTGGGTGCGCGACGATGCGACGAGCCTGGACGCCGCGGTACCGGCGGCCGGCGACCGCGCCCCCGATGCCGGCGGGCTCGCCCGGCACGGCGTCGGCTTCCCGCTGCGGCTGTTTGAGATACTGCGCGGCACCGGGCATGTCCTTGTTGCGCATTTCCCTGGCGCCGACGCGGCGCAACAGATGGCGAGCCTGGCCGGCCTGGCGCGGGACGCCCGCTCCCGGCTGCGGATCGTCGCCGTCACCTCGGCTTTGTTGCCGGACCAGCCGGGTCTCACCCTTCTGCATGACCGGCAAGGTGCTTTCGCCAGGGCCTATGGCGGGACGGACGCGTCGTTTCTCGTGCGGCCCGACGGTTATATCGGCTGGCGCGGGCAATCGCCGCGCGATCATGGCCTGCTCGAATACCTCGACCGGATGTTCCCGCGAGCCGCCGCCGATCGCCTCGCCTCCTCTGCTCGCCGCTGATACGATCGGTGGCGCCGCGGACAAGAAGAGCAGGAGCAACGCATTGTTGTCACGACAGGACGCACGCGCGACGACACGGCTCTATCTGATCACGCCGCCGGCGCTCGACCCCGATAAATTTGCGCGCGAATTGGAGGAGGCGCTGGCGGGCGGCGACGTCGCCTGCCTGCAATTGCGGCTGAAGGATGTCGATGACGACGCCGTGCGCCGCGCCACCGCGGTGCTGAAGCCGCTCGCGCAGGAGCACGGCGTTGCTTTTATCATGAACGACCGGCCCGACCTCGCCGCCGAGCTCGATTGCGACGGCGTCCATGTCGGCGAGGAGGACATGCCCTATGCCGAGGCGCGGCGGCTCTTGGGCCCCGACCGCATCGTCGGCGTGACCTGCGGCGCCAGCCGCGACCGCGCCATCACGGCCGCCGAGGCGGGCGTCGATTACGTCGCTTTCGGCGCCTTTTTTCCGAGCATCACCAAAGCCGGGGCAAAATATCGCGCCACGCCCGAGGTCCTGCAGGATTGGAGCGAGACGACGGTCGTGCCGTGCTGCGCGATCGGTGGCATCACCCAGGAGAATTGCGCCCCTTTGGTCGAAGCCGGCGCCGATTTTCTCGCCGTCATCTCGTCGATCTGGTCCTATCCCCAAGGCCCCCGCGCCGCCGTCGCCGATTTCAACGCGGTGTTCGCCAAATACGATCGCGCCTATCGCTGACACGGGCATCATTCAAGCTACCGGCGCCCACAGCACATCCTCGATGTCCTCGGCGCCGGTGGCGAGCATGACGAGGCGGTCGAAGCCGAGGGCGATCCCGGCGGATTGCGGCAGGCCGGCTGCGAGAGCGGCGAGGAAATCTTCGTCGATCGGGTAGGTTTCGCCGTAAAGCGCCTGCTTTTTGGCCTGGTCGGCGCGGAAGCGGGTGCGCTGCTCGGCGGGGTCGGTCAATTCGCCAAAAGCGTTGGCGAGCTCCAACCCGCAGACATAAAGCTCAAAGCGCTGGGCTACACGCGGGTCCGCCGGGTTGCGGCGTGAGAGTGCCGCCATCGAGGCCGGAAAGTCGCAGAGGATCACGGGCGCGCCGATGCCGAGATTGGGCTCGACGCGGTCGAGGAAGATGCGGAAATAAAGCGTTTCCCAATCGTCGCCGGGATGCGGCTCGATGCCGATCCGGCGCGCCTCGGCGGTCAGCAGCGCGAGGTCGGGCGCCAGCGGGTCGGGTGCCGTCGCCAGAATGTCGATACCGCTATATTGCTCGAAGGCGCCGGCAACGGCGATTTCGTGCCACGGCGCTCCGGCGTCGGCGGTCTTTCCCAGCCATGAGAAGGTGTGCGCCCCTGCCGCCTTTTGGCAGGCGCGCAAGAGGCCGATGCAATCCGGGACCAGGTCGCGCCATCCGGCACCGGCGCGGTACCATTCGAGCATCGAGAATTCGGGGTGGTGGGTGGCGCTGCGCTCGCCGTCGCGAAAGGCGTGCGCGAGCTGCCAGATCCGCGGCATGCCGGCGACGAGGAGCTTTTTCATCGCGAATTCGGGCGAGGCATGGAGGAAGCGCCGCACGCTGCGGCCGGCGCGCGGATCGTAGAGATCGGTGGCAAAAGCGCGCAGATGCGGTTCGAGACCCGGGCTCACCTGCAGGGCCGGGGTATCGACCTCGACAAAGTCCTGCGCCGCAAAAAAGCTGCGGACCGCGGCCAGCACGCGGCCGCGCGCCGCGAGCCGCTCGCGCCGCAACGCAAAGCGCTCCGGTCGCCACCATTCGCTCATTCGCGCCGCCCCGTCTTGCCGGTGCGCCGGCCCGTGCTAATGTCTGGGCAATAGTGGCGCCCGACCGCGCGCCAGCCTATCGGGATTCAATTCATGAAGATCAACGCCATCGACATCAAGCCGGGCAATGTCCTCGAGCATCAGGGGAAGCTCTGGCTGGTGCTCAAGCGCGAGCTGGTCCAGCCCGGCAAGGGTGGCGCCTTTGCCCAGGTCGAGATGCGCGATTTGCGCAGCGGGATCAAGCTCAACGACCGCTATCGCACCCAGGAAACCGTCGAGCGCGTCCGCCTCGACGAACAGGAGATGCAGTTCCTGTTCATGGAAGACGGGCAGGCGACCTTTATGGACAACGACAGCTACGAGCAGATCTCGATCCCGGCCGAAACGATCGGCGAGCCCGCCGATTTTCTGCACGACGGCATGGTCTGCACCGTCATGCTCCACGAGGGGACCGCCCTCTCGGTCGAGCTGCCGCCGAGCGTCACGATGGCCGTGGTCGAAGCCGACCCGGTGGTGCGCGGTCAGACGGCGTCCTCGTCCTACAAGCCCGGCAAGCTCGACAATGGCCGCCGGGTCATGATCCCGCCCTATATCGAGGCCGGCACCCGCATCGTCGTCAGCACCGCCGATGGCAGCTTTGTCGAGCGCGCCAAGGATTGATCTTCGGGGCCTTGGATAAACCGGTATGGTCATGCGCTCGCCGGTGCTCAATGTGATGGCGAACGCCGCGCTAAAGGCGGCGCGCGGGCTGATCCGCGATTTCGGCGAGGTCGAGCATCTGCAAGTTTCGGTCAGAGGGCCGGACGAGTTTGTTGCGAGCGCCGATCTGAAGGCCGAGCGCCTGCTCAAGGCCGAGCTGAAGCGGGCGCGGCCAGGCTACGGGCTCCTCTTCGAAGAAAGCGGCGAAGAAAGAGGCACCGACCCGCGCCACCGCTGGATCGTCGATCCGCTCGGCGGCACGACAAATTTTCTGCATGGCATCCCGCATTTCGCGATCTCGATCGCGCTCGAGCGCGACGGCGAGATCGTCGCCGGGCTGGTCTACGAGCCGACCCGCGACGAAATGTACTCGGCGGAAAAAGGGCTCGGCGCTTATGTCAACGACCGCCGCTTGCGGGTCTCGGCGCGGCGCCAGCTCGGCGCGGCGGTGATCGGCACCGGTATGCCCGATGGGCCGCACGCCGATAATCCGGCCTATCTCGCGATCCTGCCGACGGTGATGGCGGCGACCAGCGGCATCCGCCGCATGGGGGCGGCGGCGCTCGATCTCGCCTATGTCGCCGCCGGGCGTCTCGACGGCTTCTGGGAATTCGGGCTGGCGCCGTGGGACATCGCCGCCGGCATCCTGCTGGTGCGCGAAGCGGGCGGCTATGTCAGCGATTTGTCGGGCGGCCGCGACATGATGACGAAGGGCGATGTGCTCGCCGCCAACGACCATCTGCACCTGCCGCTCGCGGCCATGATCCGGGAGGCCTCGCGCACCGCGCCGGCCGCCGGGTGATTTGCTCGATTGTCCGATAGGATCGGGCTACTATCGGCGGTAGTCTGGCGGCGGTGGTCTGGGGTGCGCGGCCGGATACGGCCGGTCAGGGGCAGGGTTCGCATGTGCATAGCGTTCGGTCGGTTGCCGGCATGAACCGCTCGCGCCGGTTTCTCGTGCGGATGGCGCTTTTTATCGTGCTCGTCGCGGCGCTGGCGGCGGCGCTCGGGCGTCCGCTGGCGGCCGCCTTTATGGGCAATCCGGGGGTGAACGGGGTGATCCTCGGCATCCTCCTCGCCGGTATCGTCTACATTGTCCGCCAGGTGCTGCTGCTCGACCCGGAGAGCGATTGGATCGAGGGCTTTCGCCACCGCGAGGCTGGCGAAGAGGCGCCGGTCGGCCGGCCGCCGCGGCTCTTGGCGCCGATGGCGCGCATGCTCAATCTGCGCCACGGCGGGCGCGTCAGCCTGTCCGCGACCTCGCTGCAAACTCTGCTCGACGGCATTGGCTCGCGCCTCGCCGAATCGCGCGAGACCTCGCGCTACCTGATCGGCGTCTTGGTCTTTCTCGGCCTCCTCGGCACCTTTTACGGGCTCCTCGAAACGGTGCGCTCGGTCGGCGGCGTGATCGGCGGGTTGAACGTCGGCGGCACCGACCTCTCCAGCGCCTTCGCCAATCTGAAATCGGGGCTCGAATCGCCGCTCTCGGGCATGAGCACGGCATTCAGCTCGTCGTTGTTCGGGCTCGCTGGCAGCCTGGTCCTGGGCTTTCTCGACCTGCAGGCGGGGCAGGCGCAAAACCGCTTCTACAACGACCTCGAAGAGTGGCTCTCGACCTATACAAGGCTCTCCGGCGGCGCGCTTGGCGACGGCGGTGACGCGTCGGTCCCGGCCTTTATCCAGGCGCTCCTCGAGCAAACCGCGGACAGCCTCGAAAATTTGCAGCGCATCATGGCGCGCGGCGAGGAGAGCCGGATCGGCGCCAACGCGACCCTGGCCAGTCTTACCGACCGCTTGAGCGTCCTCGGCGAGCAGATGAAGGCGGGCCAATTGCTGATGGTGCGGCTGGCCGAGAACCAGCTCGAGCTAAAGCCGTCGCTGACCCGCCTCGCCGATCTCGGCGAAAGCTCGCTCGGCCAGGACGATATGCTGCGCGGCCATCTGCGCAACATCGAGGGCTATATCGCGCGCCTTCTCGAAGAGCTGAACCAGGGCCGGGCGCAAAGCGTGCAGGAATTGCGCGGCGAGATCCGCATTCTCGCTCGCACCATCGCCGCGCTCGCCGAAGAAAACCGCTGAGCGAAGGCGCCGGATCGAGCCATGGCTATCGTTCGAAGACATTCGCCGCGTTCGAGCATCGACATCTGGCCGGGCTTTGTCGATGCCCTGTCGCAATTATTGATGGTGATTATTTTTATATTGTTGGTGTTTACCGCCGGCCAGCTGTATTTGTCGGCGGCGCTGTCGGGCCGCAATCAGGCATTGCAGAAATTGCAGCATCAGGTGGATGAGCTCGCCGATCTGCTGTCACTCGAAAAACAGGCCAACAGCAAATTGACGCAGGGTGCGGCGGGCCTTTCGGCCCAGCTCGCCAGCGTCGAGGCCGAGCGCACCAAGCTCAAGGCGCAAGTCGCCGATCTCGGCCTCCAGGCGCAGGCGGCGGCGACGCTGAAGACCGAGCTCGCCACCGAGCAGCAACAGAATTCGCAGGCGCAAACCGCGATCGCCGGGCGCGACACGCGTCTCAAGGAGCTGGCGGGCCGCGCCGACAAGGCCGAGCAGGCGCTCGCCGCGGAAAAGCAGGTCAGCAGCAACGCGCTTGCCCAAATCGATGCGTTGAACACCCAGATCGCCGCGTTGCGCGAGCAATTGAGCCGGATCGCCGCGGCGCTCGACCTTTCCGAGGGCAAGGTCAAGACCCAGCAGACCCAGATCACCGATCTCGGCAAAAAGCTCAACCTGGCGCTCGTCAACAAGGTCGAGGAATTGTCGCGCTATCGCTCGGAATTCTTCGGCCGGCTGCGCGATATTTTGGGCGACCGGCCGGGGATCCGCGTGGTCGGCGACCGCTTTGTGTTCCAGTCCGAGGTGTTGTTCGCGCCGGGCAGCGCCGATTTGACCGACGACGCCAAACAGGCGCTCGACCCGGTCATCGCCGCGCTAAAAGAGATCGCCGCGAAAATCCCGCCCGATATCGACTGGATGCTCCGCGTCGACGGCCATACCGACCATCGCCCGATCAGCAACGCGCAGTTCCCGTCGAATTGGGAATTGTCGACCGCCCGCGCGCTGTCGGTCGTCCGCTATGCGATATCCCAGGGAATTCCGGCCGAACGATTGGCCGCCGCCGGCTTTGCCGATCTGCAGCCGATCGACCCGGCCGACACGCCGGAAGCTTTTCGCAAGAACCGCCGCATCGAGTTGAAATTGACCGAGCGCTAGCCCAAGATCCGATCAGGTTGCATCAGCCCGTCAGCCCCCTCACCCTTCCCTCTCCCCCAATTGGGGGAGAGGGTTGCGAAGGGTTGGCGAGGCGAACCCCCGGACGGCCGCCCGCCGAGGGCGGGCGTTCCGGGGGCTTACCCGAAGCTGGGTGAGGGGGGCTCTACCTAATCGTATCACGCTCTAGCTCAGCCGCGCAGGTGGCAGGCGACCCGGTGGCCGGGCGCGCTCTCCTTTAAGGGCGGCGCTTCGGTGGCGCATAACGGCAGCTGGCGGATCGGGCAGCGGGTGTGGAAATGGCAGCCCGTGGGCGGATCGATCGGGCTCGGCACCTCGCCTTCGAGCCTGACCCGCCGGCGCGCGACGGCGGGGTCCGGGATCGGCACCGCCGACAGCAGCGCCTCGGTATAGGGGTGCAGCGGCGCGGTGTAGAGCTCCCGCGCCGGGGCGATCTCGACGATCCGGCCCAGATACATGACCGCGATCCGGGTGCTGATGTGGCGGACGACCGAAAGGTCGTGCGCGATAAAGAGATAGGTCAGGCCGAATTGCTGCTGCAAATCTTCGAGGAGATTGATGACCTGCGCCTGGATCGACACGTCGAGCGCCGAGACCGGCTCGTCGCAGACGATCAGCCTGGGCGACACCGCGAGTGCCCTGGCGATGCCGATCCGCTGGCGCTGGCCGCCGGAAAATTCGTGCGGATAGCGCCGCATATGGTCGGCGCGCAGCCCGACGGTTTCCAAGAGCTCGACCACCCGGTCTTCGAACTTCCGCCCTCTGGTCGCGAGCTTGTGGATGATCAGCGCCTCGCCGATGATCGCCCCCACCGTCATCCGCGGGTCGAGCGAGGCGTAAGGGTCCTGAAAGATGATCTGCATGTCGCGGCTGAGCGCGCGGAATGCCCTCGGCGACAGGGCGGTGACGTTCTTGCCCTCGAACCAGACTTCGCCCGAGCTCGGCTCGACGAGGCGCAGGATGCAGCGCCCGGTCGTCGATTTGCCGCAGCCCGACTCGCCGACGAGGCCCAGGGTTTCGCCGGCGCCGATGTCGAAGCTGACCCCATCGACCGCATGGACCCGCTCGGCCGTACGCGAAAACAGCCGGCGCCGCACGGTGAAGTTCTTCACCAGCTCGTTGACGCGGAGCAGCGGCTCGGCCATCGCGTCTTCCGCTCACGGGAGCACGCAGGCGACTTTGTGCCCGGGGGCGATTTCGCGCAGCGGCGGGGTCGCAGCGGTGCAGATCTGCCGGGCAAATCGGCAGCGCGGGGCAAAGCGGCAGCCGGGTGCCGGATCGACGAGGCTCGGCACCACGCCGGCGATGGCCTCGAGCCGGTCGGCGCGCGCGCCATCGGCGTCGAGGCGGGGGATCGAGCGGATCAGGCCCTGGGTGTAGGGATGGCGCGGCCGGGCGAACAATTCACCGACCGGCGCCTCCTCGACGACCTTGCCGGCATACATGACGACAACCCGCTGCGCCGTTTCGGCGACGACCCCCATCGCGTGGGTGATCAGCATGATCGCCATCCCGAGGCGCGACTTCATCTCGGCCAAGAGGTCGAGGATTTGCGCCTGGATCGTCACGTCGAGCGCCGTCGTCGGCTCGTCGGCGATCAGCAATTTGGGGTTGCACGAGAGCGCCATCGCGATCATCACCCGCTGGCGCATGCCGCCCGAGAATTGGTGCGGATAATCGCGCACCCGGCGCTCGGGGTTCGGGATGCGCACCAGCCGCAGCATCTCGATCGTCCGGTCGCGCGCCGCGCGCCGCCCGAGCCCCTCGTGCAGCCGCACCACCTCGGCGATCTGCTCGCCGATCGTATAGACCGGGTTCAGCGAGGTCATCGGCTCCTGAAACACGATGCCGATTTCCTTGCTGCGGATTTTGCGCATCTCCCGCGCCGCGAGGGGCACCAGATCGCGGCCCTGCCACAGGATTTCGCCGGCGACGATGCGGCCGGGCGGCATCGCGATCAGCTTCAAGACGGACATCGCGGTGACCGTCTTGCCGCAGCCCGATTCCCCGACGACCCCTAGGGTTTCGCCCCGATCGACCGCGAGATCGACGCCGTCCACCGCCTGCACCATGCCGTCATCGGTGGCGAAATGCGTCTTGAGGCCGCGGATCTCGAGGAGCCGCTCGGCGCCCGCCGCCGGCACGTCACATCACCCGGCGCGGATCGAGCGCGTCGCGCAACCCGTCGCCGATAAAGTTGATCGACAGCACGGCGAGGAACACGGCACCCCCGGCGAACAGCGCCCAATGCGGGGCAATGTCGAGATAATCCTTGGCATCGAACAGGATGCGACCCCAGGTCGGGATGTCGGGCGGGAAGCCGAGGCCGAGAAACGACAGGGTGGATTCGGCGATGATCGCAAACCCGACATCGATGGTGGCGGCGACGATCACGGGTCCGAGCGAGTTTGGCAAAATATGGCGCACCACCAGCCGCAACCGCGTGGCGCCCAGCGCGCGCGCCGCCTCGACAAACTCTTTTTCGCGCAACGACAGGAATTGCGCCCGCACCAGGCGCGCCACCTGCATCCAGCGAAACCCGCCGATCACCGCGACGATCAGGATAAAGACGCCGAGCTCGGGGCCGACCAGCGCCTTCAGCGCATCGCGAAACAGGTAGATGATCAACAGCAACAGCGGCAAAGGCGGCAACGACAGAAAGAGGTCGGCGAGCCACATCAGCGCCATGTCGACGACCCCGCCGGAGGTCCCGGCCGTGGCCCCGACCAGAACGCCGACGACGAGCGCGACCGTCATCGCCGCGAGCCCGACCGACAACGAAATCCGCCCGCCATAGAGCATGCGCGCCAACAGGTCCTGGCCCAAATCGTCGGTGCCGAGCGGGTGTGTCCAGGAGGGTCCGGCGAGCTGCGCGGCGAAATCGATGTCGTTGATCGGCACCCGCCAGATCAGCGGGCCAACCGCCACGGCGAGGATCATCAGCACAAGAATCGCCGCGCTCGCCGTGGCCAGCTTGTGCCGGCGAAACCGGCGCCACGCCTCGCTGCCGGGCGAGGCGTAACGGGCAGCGGCGACGCCGATCGGCGCGTCGCTAACGATAGGCGACGCGAGGGTCGAGCCAGCCATAAAGGATGTCGGCGATCAGGTTGAACAGAACGACAAGACAAGCGAACACAAACGTCACCGCCATGATGACGGGCGTGTCGTTGGCCAGCATCGAGCTGATCAGCAGCGAGCCGATGCCGGGCACGCGAAAGATCTGCTCGGTGACGATGGCGCCGCCGAACACCGCCGGAATCTGCAATGCGATCAAGGTGACCACCGGCGTCAGCGCGTTGCGGACGACATGCTTGACGATGACGACGTGCTCGGCGAGCCCTTTGGCGCGGGCGGTCGTGACATGGTCGAGGCGGATCACGTCGAGCACCGCCGAGCGCACATAGCGCGTCCACGAGGCGCCCTGGGCCAACCCCAGCACCATCACCGGCATCAGCGCCTGGCGGAGCTCCTGCCAATACCAATGCCAACCGGCGCTGCCGAGATCGGTGCGGTACACAAAAGGCAGCCAATCGAGATAGATGCTGAACAGCAGGATAAACAGAATGCCGGTAAAAAACGTCGGCAGGGAAAACCCGACAAAAGCCAAGGTGCTGGCGATCTGGTCGAAAATCGAATAGGGCCGCATCGCCGAATAGACCCCGACCGGCAGCGCCACCAGCAGCGCCAGGACCTGCGACGAGCCGATGATCCCCAAGGTCGTCGGCAAGCGCTGCATGATCAACGCGCCGACATTCATCCGGCTGACAAACGAAAAACCCCAATCGCCGTGCAGCATCGCTACCAGCCAATGCAGGTAGCGCAGCATGATCGGATCGTCGAGGCCGAACTTCACGCGCAGCGAGGCGGCGACCGAGGGCGGGATATTGGGGTTGGCGGCGAGCTCCTGAAACGGGTCGCCGGGGGCGAGGGCCAGCACCGTGAACAATACCAAGCTGATGCCGAGCACGCTCGGCACCGCGATCGCGAGGCGTCTTACGAGATAACGGCCCATGCCGGGGCGCTCGGGAAAGCTGTTTTCACGTCTCCCGGTACCAGTTGCGCAGGTCCGACAACACGTTGTCCCAGCCGCTGAGCGACGCGCGCAGCTGGTGCGACATCGCCGACACCGCCGGACGGTAGACCACGGGGATCACCGATTGGCCGTTGATCACCAAATCGTTTATTTTGATGAATAGAGCGGCGCGCTTGACCGGGTCGAGCTCGTTTTCGGAATCGCGAAATGCCTTGTCGTATTCGTCGTTGCGCCAGCGCACGATGTTGCGGCCCTGCCATTTGTTGGCCTTCGAGGCGATCTCCCACGAAACAAACTGCCGCATAAAGACGCCGGGGTCGGGCTCGCCCATGGTTATCGTATACATTTGCATATCTGTATAGAAATGCGAATAAGTATCCGGGTTCGCCACATCCGACGAGAAATATACCGAAGCCGTCACGGATTTCAGCTCGACATTGATGCCGGCCTTTTGACAGGCTTGCTTGACGATCGCCTGGGTTTTCTGGCGCGGCGCGTTGATCGAGGTCTGATAGACGAGCTTAAGCTTCTTCCCGTCCTTGGCACGGATACCGTCGGCGCCCTTTTTCCAGCCGGCCTGCTCCAGGATCTGGTTGGCCTTGTCGATGTTGAATTCCCAATGCGTGTTTTTTGAAACGAAGCGCGCCGGGTTGTTGACCATATTCGCGGTGGCGATCCCGGTGCGCCCGTAGATATGGGCCTCGACCGCACCGCGATCGACCAACAGGCTCATCGCCTGCCGCACCGCCGGGTCGCTGAACAGCGGGTGCTTTGTTTTGATGCTCGACCGCTCGCCGTCGACCTCGGTCCACGGGTCGGTGTTGTTGAGCTGGATGTGCTCGACATTGCCGCCTTGCACGATGACGACGCGGCCCTTGGCCTCGCCGCCTTTTTCCAGCCGGCGCAGGATCTCGTCCTCGACCTGAAGGTTCCACGCATAGTCATATTCGCCGGTCTGGATCACCGCGCGCGCCGCCGATACCGCGTCGCCGCCGCCTTTCATTTCGATCATGTCGAAATACGGCCGGTTTGGCAGGTGGTAGTCGGGGTTAAGCGCGCCGCGGACGAGGTCGCCCGGCTTGAAATCGACAAAGCGGTAGGGGCCGGTCCCGACCGGCTTCAGGTTCGTCGGCGCATTGCGCGAGGCAGCGCCCTGGTATTCTTCGAACAAGTGCTTCGGAATGATCATGCCGCGCTGGCCGACAAAGGCGTCTGCCCAGAACGGGGTCGGCTTGGCAAACTGCACCTTGACCGTCAGCGGATCGACCTTCTCGACCTTGATGTCCTTGTAGCTGCCGATCGTCGTCGCCGCGGTCGCCGGATCGGCGGCATATTGCCAATTGAACACCACGTCGTCGGCGGTAAACGGCTTGCCGTCGTGCCAGTGGACACCGTCCTTCAATTTCCAGGTCACCGATTTGCCGTCGGCCGCAACGCCGCCACTCTCGACATCGGGGATTTGGGCCGCGAGGACCGGCGCCAGGTTGCCGTCCGGGTCCCAGGCCGCGAGCGGCTCATAGAATACGCGCGAGCCTTCCTGGTCCTTGGTCCCGACCGCAAAATGCGGATTGAGCAAGGTCGGGCTCTGCCAGAACAGCGTCTTGAGCGTTCCGCCGCCGCCGGCCTTGGTCGGCTTGTAAGAACTCGGGGTCGCGGGCTGCGCCAGGCCGACCGCGGTCAACAGCTGGGTTGCGACCGGCGCCACAAGCCCGGCGCCGGCCAATCTGCGCACAAACGCGCGCCGGGACAGCCGGCCTTCTTTGACCCCGGCGATCAGTTCGCGCAATTTCTGCTGGTCCATTGGTCTCCCCTGGCCGGCGTCTCGTCTCGTCGTTGCTCGGGGGCGCGCCGCAGGCCGGCGGCGGCGCGGCGGACTGTTTTAGCGCGGTATTGCGGGCGCAACCATCGGCTTTTTGACGCTCGCAGCGATAATGGACGATAATGGACGATGTTTTGACTTATTCGAGAACGATCCGCGCGTCGCGCCCACCGTTTAAGAGACGTTTCAAATGAAAGCTGATCAGCGGGTCGCCGCGGCGCTGCCCGAGCAAGGCGGCAAAAGCCGGGGTCGCATCCGGGTCGGCGGCTTCGAGCTTGGCAAAGGCGTCGAGATAAGCGCGGGTCGCCGGATCGGCGTGATCCGCTGCGGTCAGCGGCTCCCAGGCGCGCAATTTTTCGCTGCGTCCGCGCAGCAAAAGGTCGCCGACCGGCCGCCCGGTAAAGCCGGGAACGCGGCTCGCCACACTGTCGCCGACGCAGATCCGCGTCCCCAGCTCCTTGTTTGCTGCTTCGAGCCGGGCGGCGGTGTTTACCGTGTCGCCATAGGCGGTGTAGTCGAAATACCGTCCGCCGCCGAAATTGCCGACGATCGCCGGGCCGGCGTCGAGACCGAGCCGGGTCTCGCCGGGATCGACCCCCTGGCCCCGCCAGCGCTCGCGAAAGGCTTGCGCGCAGCCGTCGAGCTCGAGCGCGCACGCAACCGCGCGGGCGGCGTGATCGGGCTGGTCGGCCGGCGCCCCGAACAGCACATGCATCGCGTCGCCGATGATTTTGACGACGGTCCCGCCATGGGCGAAGACAATGTCGCTCATCCCGCCCAAATAGTCGTTGAGGAGCGGCGCTATCGTCGTCGGCTCCAAGGTCTCGACCAGCGAGGTGAAGCCGGCGATATCGGTGAACATCGACGTGATCTCGCGGCGCTGCCCGCCGAGATCGAGCGCCCCCGGGTCGCTCGCCAGGCGCTCGGCCAGATTGGGCGAAAAATACCGCGACAGCAATGCCTGCGCCCGCTCCGCGTCGGCTTGCCGCCGCCGCGCCTCGCGCAGCACCCCGATATGGTGCAAGGTCTTGTCGATCGTGGTTTCGAGATCGGCGAAGTCGATCGGCTTGGTCACGAAATCGAAGGCGCCGCGGTTCATCGCGGTGCGGATGTTCATCATGTCGCCATAGGCCGACACGATGACGGTCGACAATTCGGTATCGGCCTCCCGGATCTTTTGCAGCAGGGTCAGGCCGTCCATCCGCGGCATGTTAATGTCGCTCAGCACCATGTCCACGCCGTGACCGTTTTGCAGCATGTCGAGCGCCTCGACGCCGTCATGGGCAAAAACGAAATCGATTTCGCCGTCGCGGATGCGCCGGCGGAACCGCTGCCGCACCAAGGTTTCGAGATCGGGCTCGTCATCGACGACGAGAATCCTCGCGGTCATGACGCCGCTCCCGCCGGCTCGCTCGCAACCAGCGCCGAAACCCGTGGCAAGGTGATCGTGAATTCGGTGAATTCGCCGGCCCGGCTCGCAACCTCGAGTGCGCCGGAATGCTGCTTGACGATGATGTCGTGGCTCAACGACAGGCCGAGCCCGGTCCCTTCGCCGGCGGGCTTAGTGGTGAAAAACGGCTCGAAAATTCTGGCTTTCACCGCCTCCGGGATGCCGGCGCCGTTGTCGCGCACCCGGATTTCGACCGCGCCGCCGTGGTCGCGGGTGGTCACGGTCAGGGTCGGTTCGTAAGCCCGATCGGTGGCGCTGCGTTGGCGCTGGCGCACCGCATAAAAGCCGTTGCCGATCAGGTTCAGCAGAACCCGGGTGAATTCCTGAGGGTAGAGGTCGATCTGGCCGGCTGTAGGATCGAAATCCCGGTTGAGGGTGACATTGAAATCCGAGCTTTCGGCGCGCGCACCGTGATAGGCGAGGTTGAGCGCCTCTTCGACCGTGGCGTTGAGATCGACCGGCCGGCGCTCGCCGGTCCCGGAGCGCGAATGCAGCAGCATGTTGCGCACGATGCTGTCGGCGCGCTTGCCGTGCTCGACGATCTTATCGAGGTTGCCTTTCAAGGTCCCGGTCAAATCGTCGATATCGGCGCGCGCCGCTGCCGGCAGCGAGCCGCCGTCGGTGGCGATGACGTCGTTCAGCTCGCCCACCAGCTCGCCCGACAGCTCGGCAAAATTGTTGACGAAATTCAACGGGTTCTTGATCTCGTGCGCAATCCCGGCGGTGAGCTGGCCGAGCGAGGCGAGCTTTTGGCTTTCGACGAGACGGTCCTGCGTCTTGCGCAGATCGGCAAGCGCGCGCTCGGCGGCCAGCCGCGCCTCGCGTGCCTCCTGCTCGCGCGCCCGGACCGCCTCGGTGCGCGCTTCGACCTTCGCCTCCAGGGTGTCGTGCGATTCCTGCACTTTTGCCGCCATTTGGTTGAACCGGTCGGCGAGCGTCTCGATTTCGTCGCCGGTGTGGATCTCGATCGGCAGGCCGCGCTCGCCCGAGCCGAGCCGGTCGGCGCCGGCTTGCAGCCGGCGGATCGGCACCACCATGCGCCGCGCCAGCGCGGCACCCGCCGCCGCCGCGAGCAGCAAGCCCACCGCCAGCAACGCCGCCATGCGCCACAGCGAGGCGTAGACCGCGGCCAGCGCCTCGCGCAGCGGCATTTCGACAAACACGGTCCAGCCCGGTTGCGGGACCGGCGCATGCGCCGTCAGCACGGCCCCGCCCGAGGGCCCGGTCGCACGATGATCGCCGGCGGCCGGGGCGCCGTGCTGCGGACCGGCGAGAGCTGCCTTGACTTGCGCCGATTGCGACAGATCGGTGTTGCGCAGCACCAGGCTCAAATCGGGATGGGCGATCAGCCGTCCGCGGGCATCGACGACATAGGCATAGCCGCTGCGGCCGACCTGCGTCGTGGTGATCAGGTCCCAAATGAATTTCAGGTTGACCTCGGCCACGGTCACGCCGGCGTGCTTGCCGACGTGTGCTACCGAAATCGTCATATAGGGCTCGGATTGGTTGCGAAAATAAACCGGGCTGAACCAGACGCCGTTGGCGACCGCCTTGGCAAAGCGCGGATCGGCGCTGTCGTCGGTGCCGCTGCCGACGACATCCGGGGCGAGACGCGACAGCTTCAGCTCTTCCTTGCCGGCGCCGGATATTTGGGTGATCTCGGTGATCGCCGGGACTTCGCGCAACAGGCGGATAAAGTCGTAGCGGCGCTGCTCGAGCGGCAAGGCACCCCATTGCCGCGGCGTGGTCCAGCCGAGCTGCTGCTCGATTTCGTTGATAAAGCCTTCGATGCGCTGGGCGGCGGCCCGCGCCTTTTCCTGCTGCATGACGATCGCGGCGCGTTCGGCCTCGTTATAGCCGAGCCACATGTCGAGAGCGCCGTTGACCACCAAGACGACGCTGACCAGACCGACAAAGGCGAGCGCCAATTTGAGCGCGAGCCCCATCCGCAGACGCCGGCGGGTGCGCTCGCCGGCAACCCCGGTCAACTCGAATGCGACACCGCGTCTGGCGAGCACGAAACGGCCGCTCCGGTCACTCGATGACGTCGTTCGCACGGGCGAGCAGGGACGGCGGGAGCGTCAGGCCGATCGCCTTCGCGGTCGCGAGATTGATCGCCAGCAAAAACCGGCTCGGCTCTTCGAGCGGCAGCTGGCCGGGATCGGCGCCCTTCAAGATCCGCACGGCGAGCCCCGCGGCGCGATCGGACATTTCGCTTACATCGGGACCATACGACATCAGGCCGCCCTCGCGCACCAGAAAGTCGTATTCATAGACTGCCGGCAATTTATGTGCCGCGGCGAAATCGATCACCCGCTTGCGGTTCAGGGTGGTCAGCACGTCGCTGACCATCAGGATCGCGTCGGGCGGCCGGCGCATCATCGCCGCGAACGCCGTTTCGAAATCATCGGGTGCCCGGACGCCCAGCGATTCGACTTCGAGGCCGAGGCTCTTCGCCCGCGCCTCCGCCGCCTTGTAGCGCAGCGACATGCCGAGATCCTCGGCATTCCACAACATTGCGACCCGATGCACGCCGGGCATCGCCTCCTTCAGCAATGCCAGCCGCTTGGCCGACAGCTCGGCGGCGATCTCGGACAAGCCGGTAACATGGCCGCCCGGCCGGGCGAAGCTCGCGACGAGGCCGTCGGCCACCGGGTCGCCGGCCTGCACCACGACGACGGGCAAGGTCGAATGCTGCTTGGCGGCGATTGCCGCCGGATAGCCTTGGGTCACAATCAAAGCGACTTTGCTCGCGACCAATTCGGCGACGAGCTGCGGCAAGCGGTCGAGATGCCCGTGTGCGGCGCGCCGCTCGAGTTCGAGGTTTTTGCCGGGAATGAGCCCCTGCCGCGCAAACCCGCGAATGAGCCCGGCACCGAACTGGCTCTGATCGGCCGGCTCGGGCCCGACCGCGAGCAACCCGACCCGATAAACCTGCGCCGCCGCGGCTCCCCCCATCACGGTTGCAAGGCCGAGGACCAGCGCCGCAGCCAACCCGGACAATTTCATAACGAACCTCGAAGCGGCGGGTCCCCTGACCATACAACCAAACGGGGCGGCGCACGAGATGCCGCGATCGCCGAGACTTCACTCTCTGGTGACGCCAGAACCGGTCGCTCATTCGATGACCTCGTCGGCGCGGGCGAGGATCGATGGCGGCACGGCGAGGCCGAGCGCCTTGGCGGTCTTGAGATTGATTACCAGCTCGATTTTTTCCGATTGCCGGGCGATCGGCAGATCGGCCGGTCTCGCGCCCTTCAGTATCCTGCCGGCATAAGCTCCGATTTGGCGATAGGCGTCGGCGAGTCTGCTGGCATAGCTGATCAGGCCGCCCGCGGTGACAAACGCGCGGAAAAAATACATCGTCGGCACGGCATGCCGCTCGGCCAGCGCCACGAGGCGATCACGCTGCATAAAAAAGAACGGGTCGGCACCGACGAGGAGCGCGCCGGCCTGTTCTTGCGAGATGGCGGCGAATGCAGCAGCCAGGCTGGTGTCGCTGCTGGCCCTTACGACCGAAAGTCTCACGCCGAGCGTGCGCGCCGCCAACTCCACGTTCCGGGCCGGGTTTTCCGCGTTCGGGAGTGTCGGGTTTTCGAGATAGGCTATCGTTTTGGCATCCGGGACCAGTTCGTGAAGGAGCTGCAACCGCTTTGCATCGGTCTCGGTCACCAGCTGGGCAACACCCGTGACGTTGCCGCCCGGATGGCTGAAGCTATCGGAGAGGCCCGCTGCGACCGGGTCCCCGCCGATCAGGGCCACGATCGGGACCGTCTTTGTCGCCGCCTTGGCAACCCGTCCCGAGATGGCGCCGCCGCCGGTGACGATCACATCTACCGGATGGCGGACCAGTTCGGCGGCCAGGGCAGGCAACCGGTCATATCGCCCTTCGGCCCACCGATATTCGATCAACACGTTGTGGCCTTCGTAGTACCCGTTTTCGGCCAGCCCCTTGCGGAATTCATCGAGCGCACCGGGGGTGTGGCTGCCCGCGCTCAGGAAGCCGATCACCGGCATCGCCTTCTGCTGCGCGCGCAGGGTGCGCGCTTGGATCATCATGCCGCCGGCGAGGAGCATCAACTCGCGCCGCCTCATTCGATCACCTCGCCGGCGCGGGCTGGCTGTAAGACCGGAGGCGCAGCACCCTGCGGCCCGCCGCCACCTCTGCTCGCCGGCAGTATAGAGGAAATCAGCTTGGTGTAAGCTGGTCTCCAGCGGAAGCCCCGGCGCTACCCCGCCGGGCGGCAGGCTCGCAGAGATGCCACGATTGATGGCTCTGCCGGCCATGGCTTGTTAAAATCCCGCCGCCGCCGCGAGCCAGTCGTCGGAGCCGGGTGATGACCGGATCAGCCTATGTCCTGGCGATCGACCAGGGGACGACCAGCACCCGCGCGATCTTGTTCGATCGCACAGGGAGGGTGCGGTCGATCGCCCGGAGCGAGCTGACGCAGCATTATCCGCGACCCGGCTGGGTCGAGCACGACCCCGCGGAAATCTGGCGCGGCGTCGTCGACACCTGCCGCGAGGCGGCAGCCGCCGCCGACGGTCCGATCGCCGCGATCGGCATCGCCAACCAGCGCGAGACGACGCTCGTATGGGAGCGCGCCACCGGCCGCCCGGTCCATAACGCGATCGTCTGGCAAGACCGGCGCACCGCCGATATCTGCGCCGAGTGGCGCGAGCAAGGGCTCGAAGAGATGGTCGGCCGCCGCACCGGGCTCGTCATCGATCCCTATTTTTCGGCGTCCAAGCTGCGCTGGCTGCTCGACCGGGTGCCGGGCCTGCGGCGGCGCGCGGCGGCTGGCGAGCTGGCCTTTGGCACGATCGACAGCTTTCTGTTGTGGCGGCTCTGCGGCGGCAAGCGCCACGCGACCGAGCCGACCAATGCCGCGCGGACGATGCTGTTCGACATCGAGCGCTTTTGCTGGGACCAAGAATTGCTGGATGCGTTCGATATCCCCGCGGGGCTGCTGCCCGAAATCCTCGATACCGGCGACGATTTCGGCGAAACGACGGCAGAGCTGCTCGGCAGCGCGATCCCGATCGCGGCGCTGGCCGGCGACCAGCAGGCGGCGCTGATCGGCCAAGGCTGCTTCGCGCCCGGCATGATCAAATCGACCTACGGCACCGGCGCCTTTGCCCTCTTGAATATCGGCGCTGCACCCGCGCGCTCGCGCCACCGGCTGCTGACGACAGTCGCCTATCGCCTTTGCGGCCGGACCGCCTACGCCCTCGAAGGCAGCATCTTTACCGCGGGTGCGGCGGTGCAGTGGCTGCGCGACCGGCTCGGTGCGATCGCCGCGGCAGCCGAGGCCGCGGGTCTGGCCGCGCGCGCCGACCCTCGCCAGCGGGTCTATCTGGTGCCGGGTTTTGCGGGGCTCGGCGCGCCTTATTGGTCGCCGCAGGCGCGGGGCGCCCTGATCGGGCTGACGGCGGAATGCGGTCTCGCCGAGATCGCCCGCGCCGTCCTCGAAGCGGTGGGCTACCAGACCCGCGACCTGGTCGCGGCGATGGCCGCCGACGCCGGCGTCGCAATCGGCACCCTGCGGGTCGATGGCGGCATGGCGGCGAGCGACTGGACCATGCAGTTTCTCGCCGACATCGTGCCGGCTGTGGTCGAGCGCCCGGATTTGGTCGAGACCACCGCCTGGGGTGCGGCCTATGCCGCAGGGTTGACCCGCGGCATCTATCCCGACCCCGAAGCCATGGCCGCGGAGTGGCGCGCCGAGCGCCGCTTCCTCCCGCAAATGACCGAGACCGAGCGTGAGGAGCGTTATGCCGGCTGGCGCCGTGCCGTCGCCGGCGCGCTCGCGGCCGTGCCTGGAAGCTGAACCCCGGAGGCGCTGATGACCGAGACCGACGCATGGCCGAGCCTGCCCTTTGCCGCATGGCGCGACACCTGTGCCACCTTGCATATGTGGACGCAGGTGATCGGCAAGATCCGGCTGGCGCAAGCACCTTCGATCAATCATTGGTGGCAGGTGCCGCTCTACCTGACGAGCCGGGGGCTGACCACCTCGCCGATGCCCTATGGCACCCGCACCTTCCAGATCGATTTCGACTTTATCGCCCATCGCCTCTCGATCCAGACCAGCGACGGGCGGACCGACGGGTTCGCCTTGCAGCCGCTCCCGGTGGCCGATTTCTACCGGGAAGTCGGCGGCCGCCTGCGGGCGCTCGGGCTCGACATCCGGGTTTGGACGATGCCGGTTGAGGTCGCCGACCCGGTCCCATTCGAGGATGACCGCGAGCACCGGGCTTATGACGCGGACTATGCCAACCGCTTTTGGCGTGTCCTGGTCCAGGCGGACCGGGTCTTGACGGCGTTCCGCGGCGGCTTTATCGGCAAGGCGAGCCCGGTGCACTTCTTTTGGGGCAGCTTTGATCTCGCGGTGACCCGTTTTTCCGGGCGGCGGGCGCCGATGCATCCCGGGGCCCCCAATATTTCCGACCGGATTACCCGCGAAGCCTATTCGCACGAGGTCAGCAGCTGCGGTTTCTGGCCGGGCGGCGCCGGTCTCGATCAGCCGATATTCTATTCATACGCCTATCCGCAGCCGTCCGGCTTTGCCGAGGCGGCGGTCCACCCGCCGGCTGCGTCCTACAACCGCGAGCTCGGCGAGTTCATCTTGCCCTACCATTCGGTTTGCGAGGCCGCGGCGCCCGACGCGACGCTCCACGAATTTTTGCAATCGACTTACGAAGCCGCCGCCGACTTGGCGCAATGGGACCGCGCCGCGCTGGAGCGCGGGGAACGGGCATGAACCTTCTTTGTCCGCTGCCGGATGCCCGTGACGCCGAGGCCGTCGATCGGCTCTTGGCGCGCCCTCACTTGCAGATCGAGCGCATTGTCTCGCGCGGGCAGGCGAGCCCGCCCGGCTTCTGGCACGACGAGCCCCGCGGCGAATGGGTGTTGCTGTTGGCTGGCGCCGCGCAGCTGCGATTTGCCGACGAAGCCGAGCCGCGCATGCTCGCTCCGGGCGGCTGGGTCGATATCGCCCCGCACCGCCGCCACCGGGTCGAGTGGACCGCCCCCGATACCGCGACGATTTGGCTCGCGGTCTGGTACGGATAGCGCGCTTCCAACCCCGAGTTTAACAGTATGTAGCCTTTCTGCAACTGTTGCCAAATTAGCGCAGCTGACAGAAAAGCCACGCCGAGGCGTCAGCCTCGATTGACTCCGAAATCGGCGGCCGATAGTCTTCTATCGGTCGAATGCGGACCGCGCGCTGTATCGACCTCCGGTCGATAAGTACTGGGCAAAATTTCGCCCAAAAGGCGGTGTCGGCCGGGACAGCGCATGGCAGCATTCGTCGCGGAATACGGGGAAGTTCGGCCGCTTGGCGGCGGCGGAACGAGCGGGGGCAAAGTGGACCAATTGTCCAATGAGACGAACGTTGTGGCGTTTCCGCTGCGGGCGCTCGCGGGAATATCGTCAATCGATCGGTCGGGTTTTGCGGCGCCGGGCCCCTACGAATTCACCGAGGAAGAGCTGGCGGCGCTGTGTCGCTGGTTCTCGGCGATGAAATACGCCTTTCCCGGCACCGAAGGCGTCATGATGGTCAGCCATCAGGAAAACTATTCGGCGGTCGGGCTTTACAATCCGGCAGGCGGTGCGCCGAATTGCCTTGTCGCAAAGCACGAGGTCGGGGGCGATGCCTGCTTTTTCTGGTCGACAGAATTTGACCGGCCGCATCCGATCGGCGGGCTCGAGGAGATCACCGACGCGCATATCCGCGCCATTCGGCCGCCACGCGACGAAACCGGCTGGCTCGATCCGAATGGCTGGTTGGGCGTCTATGCGTCGCGCCTGATTTCGATGCAGCTGCAGGTGGTATAGTCCGGGCCGGGCGGGTGTCCGCAACCAGGGTGCTGCGCAGCGACGATCTGATCGTCGTCACCGGCGGCGCCGGCTTTATCGGTTCGAATATCGTCGCCGACCTCGCGGCGGCAGGGGTGCGCATCGTCGTTTGCGATCTGATGCGCACCGGCGCCAAATGGCGCAACCTCGCCACGGCGCCGCTCCATGATCTCATTCGCCCCGAAATGTTGTTCGAATGGCTCGCCCGCCATAGCGGCAAGGTGGCTGCGGTCGTGCACATGGGCGCGGTGTCAACGACCTATGAGCCGGACATCGACAAATATGTCGCGAGCAATATTCGCCTGACCCTCGATTTGTGGGAATGGTGCGCGGCCAATGCAACGCGTTTTGTCTATGCCTCGTCAGCCGCGACCTATGGCGACGGTGCCGCGGGGTTCCGCGACGACCAGGGCCCGGCGGCGCTTGCCGCGCTGCGCCCGCTCAATGCTTATGGGTGGAGCAAGCACATCGTCGACCGCCGCATCGCGGACGATGTCGCGCGCGGACTGCCGGCACCGCCGCAATGGGCCGGGCTAAAGTTCTTCAACGTCTACGGCCCGAACGAAGCGCACAAGGCCGCGATGCAGTCGTTGGCCGCCAAGATCGCCCCGACGGTCGGCGCCGGCGAGCCCGTGACCCTGTTCAAGTCGCATGATCCGCGCTACCCGGATGGCGGGCAGCTGCGCGATTTTGTCTACGTCAAGGATTGCGTTGCCGTCGTCAGGTGGCTGCTGGCCAATTCCGAGATCAGCGGCTTGTTCAATGTCGGGACCGGGCTGGCGCGGAGCTTTGCCGATCTGGTGAACGCCGTCGCCGCCGTCTTCGACACCCGGCCGAGGATCGCCTATATCGACACGCCGGCAGAATTGCGCGCGCACTATCAGTATTTCACCCAGGCGGATCTGACCAAGCTGCGTGCCGCCGGCTTCGCCAACCCGTTTCACACCCTGGAGGCCGGCGTTCGCGATTTTCTCGAGCGGCCGCGATAAGCCTGCCCGCGGATGGCGGCCGCCGCACAATGCCGCTGATCGCCTTCGACTTGTCGCGTCTGATTTCGCGGGCCGCGCGCCGCACCCCGACTGGGATCGACCGTGTCGAGCTCGCCTATGCCGAGCACCTGCTGGCCACGCCTCACGAGGTCTGCTTTACCGCGAGCACGCCCTGGGGCCGGTTGGGGTTGCTGCCGCAATCAACCGCGCGCGAGCTTGTCGAGACCGTGGCGGCGGTCTGGCGCGGCGATCCGGCTCGCCGGCAGCCGCGGCGGTTGGCGCACCGCCTGCGGCTCGGGCCGCTGGGCGGGCCGGGCGCTCTCTATCGACGGCTGCGGGCCGCTTCGGCGACACCGGTCTACTTGCTCGCTTCGCACCATCATCTCGAACGGCGCAGCGCGATCGCGCGGCTCAAAAACCACGGCGGCGCGCGCTTTGTCTGCGTTATCCACGATTTGATCCCGATCGAATTCCCGAGATATGTGCGCCCGCGCCAGGACCGCAGGCATCTTCGGCGGATTGAGACCGCGGCCGCTCTCGCCGATGCGGTGATCGTCGCATCGGCGGCGACACGCGATGCGCTGCAACCTTATCTCGATCGCGCCGGGCGCGCCGTGCCGGTCCTCGTCTCGCCGTTTGGCGCGACCCTGCCGGAACCGCCGGCACCCATGAGATCGACCGAACCGCCTTATTTTGTTTGCGTCGGCACCGTCGAGCCGCGCAAGAATCAGCTGCTGCTGCTCAATTTGTGGCGCCGGATCGCCGCTGAAGCCGATGCTGCCGCACCCCGGCTGGTGCTGGTCGGGCGGCGCGGCTGGGGTGCGGACAAAGCCTTTAACCGGCTCGATTCCGGCCTGCGCGGCCTCGTCACCCGGCGCGACGATGCGTCCGATGTCGAGATGACGCGTCTGATAAGGGGGGCGCGAGCGCTGCTGTTGCCGACCTTCGCGGAAGGCTTTGGCCTGCCGCTGGTCGAAGCGCTTGCCCTCGGCGTGCCGGTGCTGTGCAGCGGCATCCCGGCATTGCGCGAGCATGGCGGCGGAGTCCCGGAATATCTCGACCCGCTCGACGCTGCGAGCTGGCATCGGGCCATCCTCGATTACGCGCCGGCCAATTCGGCGCGTCGCCAAGCGCAATTGCAGCGCCTGGCGCATTGGCAGCCGCCGAGCTGGCAGTCGCATTTCGACGCCGTCGAGCAGCTGCTCGCCGAGGTGGTGAGAGGCCGCCGATAAAGATCAGCCGCGCGGCAGCGCTTTGGCCAAATGCCGGGTGACAGCAGCGAGATCGCTCGACATAGAGGCTACCTTGCGATTTTCTTCGAGCAGGATGCCGACGGCGTCGCGGACCTGCTCGTCGCTGTGCGCCGCGGTCAGAAAAAAGCGCAGCCGGGCGGCGCGCTCGGGCACCGCCGGGTAGAGGATCGGCTGGACGTTGATGCCGCGGCGGAACAGCGCCTCGGCGAGCCGCCCGGCGCGGATCGAGCTCTGGGTGATGACCGGCACGATCGCGGCGCCGATCGAGCCGCCGACATCGATCCCACCCTGTTGCGCCAGCCTCATAAAGAGCTTGGCCCGCGCGTTGACCCGGCGCACGCGCTCGGGCTCGCGCTCCAGCACTTCGAGCGCGGCGAGGGCGGCCGCGGCGGCCGGCGGCGCCATCCCGACCGAAAACACAAAGCCCGGCGCGACCAGCTTCAAATAATCGACCAGCGCGCGTTTGCCGGCGATGTAGCCGCCGCACGACACCAGGCTCTTGCTCAACGTGCCCATCCAGATGTCGACCCCGTCGGGGTCGACGCCGAAATGGTCGGCGGTGCCGAAGCCGCGCGGACCCAAGACGCCCAGCGCATGCGCCTCGTCGACCATCAGCCACGCGCCGTGGCGCCGTGCCGCGGCGATAAACGCCGGCAGATCGGGGACATCGCCGTCCATGCTGTAATGCCCCTCGATGACGAGGAGCATATGGCCGTTGCGGCGGCGGGCTTCGCCGAGGACGCGATCGGCGGCTTCGGGGTCGAGATGGGCAAACGGCAGCCGGCGCGCCCCGGACAGCATCGCGCCTTGCACGATGCTGTTATGGATCAGCGCGTCGTGCACGATGACATCGTCGCGGCCGAGCAGATGCCCGATCACGGTGACATTGGTCGAATGGCCGCCGACCAGCGCCACGCTGTCCTCGGCCCCGTGAATGCGGGCCAGCGCCAGCTCGAGCTCGCGATGGATCGGCCGCTCGCCGGAAACCGGGCGGCTCGCCGAAACCGAGGTGCCATAGCGGTCGATCGCAGCTTTGGCGGCGGCGGCGATCTCGGGGTGGCCGTTTAGCCCAAGGTAATTGTAAGAGGCAAAATTGGTGTAGCTGCGCCCGTCGATCACCGTCTCGGCGCCGGCAATCCCCTGATGCACGCGAAAAAACGGATCGGCGATGCCGAGAAATTCCGCCGCTCCGCGGATCATGCGGATCTCGCGCGCACCGTCGAGCCGGGCAGCGTCGAGGCGCGCACCGGCACTGTTCGAGGCGCTCGCCTCGGCCGGGCGCGGCGTCCGCGACGGAGCGGCGGTCGACAGCTTTTGCAGCAGGCGCGCCTTGGCCTGGGACGACAGGCCGAAGAGGTTGCGGGCGCCCTCCACCCGATTACTCGGCGGCAACCGGATTGGCGTCGAGCTCGGAGGCTGCCGAGCGTGCCTCGTCGATCGCCTCGTAGCGTGCGGCGAGGGCAATGACTTCGGCGCCCTCGCCACCGGTGCGGACGGCGCCGGCCAGCCGCTCGGCAATCGACAGCACGCTGGTGCCTTCGGCCAGCGACATCAGCGGCAGATCGACATGCAGCCGGCTTTCGAGCGCGAGGCGAAGCTCGACCGCCATCAGCGAATCCATGCCCATTTGCGACAATGGGCGGGCCGGGTCGACCTCCTCCGCCGGCAGCCGGAGGATCGCGGCCACCTCTGCCGCGACAACCGTTTTCAAGAGCGTCTGCGCCGCCTCGGGATCGAGCGAAGCCAGCCGTTCGGCCAGCGAATCGTCGGACGCCGAAGACGATGCCCGGCCGCGAATGTCGGAAAACAGCGGCGCGCCGAGGATCGGCAGGTGGCGCCGGGCATCGGTCCAGCCGGTATCGGCAAAGCCGGCCGTCGCCAGACCGCTCGCGGCCAGCGCCGGGATGCCGTCCAGCGCGTGCGCCGCCGGCATCGGCCGGGCGCCGAGCCGGCGCCCGAGCGCGTCGCGTGCCTCGGGCCGTGCCGCCAGATACCCGGCATCGGCGATCGGCCCCCAACCCACCGCCAGCGCCGGCTTGCCCTCGGCGCGTCGCCGGCGGGCGATCGCTTCGAGCGCCATGTTGGCGGCGACATAGACACCTTGGCCCGGCGCCCCGAGCAAGGTCGTCGCCGACGAAAACAGCCAGAACAGCTCGATCGGGTCGTCACCGGTCAGCGCGTCGAGCGCCAGCGCGCCGCCGAGCTTGGCATGCAAAACCGGCAGGGCGCGCGAGGCCTCGATGTCGGCGGCGAGCCCGTCATCGACCACCGCCGCGGCGTGCACGATCCCCCGCAACGGCGGCCCTTCCGCCCGGATTTGATCGAGCGCCGTCGCCATTAAATCGCGGTCGGCGATATCGGCGCGATAGACCCGTACCCCGGCGCCCATCGCTTCCAGCTCTCGCACTCTCGCCCGGCAGCCCGGCGTTTCGTTGCCGCGCCGCCCGACGAGCGCGATCGAGCCGGCGCCGCGCGCCGCCAGCCACCGCGCCGCCTCGAAGCCAAAGCCCGAGAGACCGCCGGCGACGAGATAGGTGCCGTCGCGGCGAGCGGAAAATTCGCAAGGCGCCGCACGCCGCACGCCGGCATTCGCCATCGGCATCAGCACGATCTTGCCGATATGGCCGGACGCCTGCATCAGGCGAAACGCGTCGTCGATTTGACCGAAGGAAAAGACCCGGTGCGCGAGCGGACGGATCGACCCGTCGCCGAGCGCCGCCGAGATTTCCGCCAGCAGCGCGCGGGCGAGCTCCGGGCGCTGCAACGGCAGCTGGTCGATGTCGATCGCAAAATAGGAAATGTTGTGGCGCAGCGGGCGCAAATGAACGCGCCGGTTCAGGTAAAGGTCGCGCTTGCCCAGCTCGAGGAAGCGGCCAAACGGCTTCAGCACTTCGAGGCTGCGTTCCATCGCCTCGCCGCTCAATGAGTTGAGCACGACATCGACCCCGCGCCCGGCGGTGATTTCCTGCACCGCATCGGCAAAGGCGAGGCTGCGCGAGTCGAGCACGTGGTCGGCGCCGGCGAGCCGCAAAAACGCCCGCTTCACCGCCGATCCGGCGGTGGCGATGACGACGGCGCCGCAATGCTTGGCGTATTGGATCGCGGCCAGCCCGACACCGCCGGCGGCGGCATGGATCAGCACGTGCTCGCCGGCGGCGAGCTGCGCCAGATGACGCAGCGCATAGATCGCGGTGACAAACGCGACCGGGATCGTCGCCGCCTCGGCAAAGCTCGTTTGTTGCGGGATCCGGGTCACCGCGGCGGCGCTCGTCACCACGCGCGTGCTCAAAGCGGCGGGGGCGAAGGCCATGACCCGGTCGCCGACCGCCAGCCCTTCGGCCGCCGACCCGATCGAGCGAACGATGCCGGCGCATTCGAGGCCGAGCGTGGGGCCGGCAAAGCCGTCGATCAACGCCTCTTCGGGCAACAGGCCCATCGTCCACATCAGGTCGCGGAAATTGAGGCCGGCGGCGCGCACCTCGATTTCGACCTCGTCGGACCCGGTCTCGCGGCCAGGCAGCGGCTCCCATGCCAACGGATCCGGACCGGGCCGGCCGGCCGCCAAGGTCAGAGGATCCTCCGGCGCCGCCCAATGCGGCGGCAGGCCGGCGCGCAGGCGCGGGACGTGGCGTCCCTGCGGCGTCCAGACGATCTCGGTCTCGGCGCTGTCGGCGGCCAATTCGGCAACCACCTGCCCGGCGCGTTCGCTGGCACCCGCGGTATTGCAGAGATCGAGCAGCCGCAGCGAGAGCTGCGGCACCTCGTTGGCGAGCACCCGGCCGAGCCCCCACAGCGCAGCTCCGATAGCCGCCGCTTTCGCAAGCGTCGCCTGCTGCGCATCGCACGTGACCACCCACAACGCGGCACCGCGTTGCGCCGCTGCCATGGCATGGCGAGCGAGCGCGGCGATCTCTCGGGCGGCTGCTGCGGCAGCATCCTGCGGGTCATTCTCTCCGCCGAGAAACAAGACCACCTCACGGGCTGTGCCGCCACTCGCTTCCGCTAACGCCGCCTCGCCACTCTGCACGGTCCGCACGGCGTGGCCGGCCGCGGCCAGCCGATCTTCGAGCGCGCCGACCGACACGCGATTCCTGCCGACGATCACCACCGAGGCCGGCTCCACCGGATCGACATGCAGCGGGCTGCGGCCCGGCGGAGCGCTGCCCCAGAATATCGCGATCGGCCACGGCACCGCCGGCAGCTCCAGCGCATTTGCCGCGGAGAACCCGGCGGCGGTCAGCTCGGCACGCCACTCCTGGCCGGTGCGCAGCGGTGACGCCGGCTGCCACCACGGGGCATCCTGGCCGAAGACGATGTCCCAAACCGCGTTTGGCTCGGGTTCGGCGGCGACCAGCACCCCCCCCGGCGCCAACAGCTTGGACAGATCCGCCATCGCCCGGCGGTCGAGCCGCAACCTGGTGCAGGCGCTGATTGCGACGATGACGTCGAACGGCGCGCCGTCGAGGGCGTCGATCCCTGCGTCGGGTGACCAATGACCAACCGAGACACCGGCAAAGGAATCCGCCAACGGCAACAGCCGGGCCATCGCACCGGGGTCGGCGCTCGCGGCCAGGTAGGCGATCGCCGCATCGGTCTGCGCCAACCGATCGAGCACCGCGCGCGTCGTCCCGCTATCCGCGCCCAGCTCGAGGATTCGCAGCGGCCGGCTCCTCGGCCAGCCTTCCGCAATGGCGCCCAGCGCATCGACGATCAGAGCGATGCCGGCGGTGCTCGCCGGAGAGGCGTGGAGCAGGTGCTCGGTCATCGGCGACGGCGCCGCTGCCGCGGATTGCGGCCCATCCGCGAGCACTTTTGGGAGCTGTTCGGCCGAGGCTGCGAGGAGCGCGAGCTCCGCCGCCAGATCCGGCGCCTCCGCCAGCAGCAGCCGCCAGATTTCCGACGCCTCCGGCAGCTCCGACGCCGGCCCGATGCGCCATTCGGAATTTATTTCGGCGGCCGCGCCCAGCCGTTCCATCAGGCGCAGCAGGCATTCGGCAAGCGCCGTGGAATTGGCTGCCAGACGCCCGGAAGCGACCAGCTCGCCGAGTCTGAACGACCGGCCTGGCGGGGCCAGCGCGCGCATCGCCTGGAGCCCGATCGCGGCGGCGAGCGCGTCGAGCAGCGCCGCCTGCTCGCGCCGTGCCGGCTCGGCTTTGCGCTTGGCGGCGAGATGCGGCAATGCCGCAGCGACGCGCTCAAAGACACCTGTGGCGTCGAACGTGTCGAGCGGGGCCGGCACGAGATCGACGCGCAGCGTGCGCTGCTCGGGCGGCGCGCGACGGCTCAATTCGACCCGTCGCAGCGAGCAATCGCAAAGCTCTGCAACCAGATCGCCGGCACCGTCGAAGAGGGCGATGTCGGCGGTGGCGGAGCGCACGCCGATTCGGGTCAGGCGCAAGCGGGCGCGGCGCGCGGCGCGGCCAAACGGCGCCAAAACCCGAACCCGGCCAAAGCGCCATGGCAGAAAGCTGGCCCCGTCGGTCGGCCGGGGTCGCGCCGCCAGCAAACCGAGCAGGCCTTGCAGAGCGCCGTCGATCAGCGCCGGATGCAGCAGATATTGGTCGAGCGGCTCGCCGATCGGTGCAGGGTCGAGATCGACGATCGCCCCGTCGCAGCCGGTTATCTCGACGCCGGTGACAGTCCTGAAGCGCGGGCCGTAATAGAGCCCGGCCTGCTCGGCGAGCCGATAGAGCGCGTCGGCGGCAATCGTTTTCCGCTCGGGCGTTTTCCGGCCGGGCCTCGCCTCGGGCCAGCGCAGCACCGGCTCGGCTTCCTCCCCGGCGGCGATGCGTCCGACCGCGTGCAGCGTCGCCGGCTCGGTCGATAGCCGTTGGCGGCTGGCCAGCTCCCAATCGCCGCCGTCGGCGCCGATCGCCGTGTGCAGCTGCCGCATATGTCCGGGCTCGAACGGCAACGGGCGCCGCACTTCGACATCGCGAGCTTCGAGCACCGCCGCATCCGGCCACCGCCACCGCGCTGCCGCCAGACCGATCTCCAGGATCGCCGCCGCCGGCAACACCGGCACGCCCTCGACGGCATGATCGGCGATCCAAGGCAGCACATGGCGGTCGATATGATTGGACCAGGACGGAGATTCGCCCGGCTGTCGAAAGCCGAGCAGCGGATGATCGAAGCGCGGGTTTGCGAGCGGCACCGCCTCGGTGGTCTCGTCGAACCAAAAGCGCTCGCGTTGCCAAGGGTAGAGCGGAAGGCCGCGCGGCTCCGCCGGCCCGTCGAACATCGCTCCAGCCGTCAGATCGTATCCGGCGACCCAGCACCGCGCCGCGATCTGCGGGAACGGGTCTGCCTCGTCCTGCGCCCGTGCCAGGCTCGCCAGCACTTGGCCTTGCGCTCCGGCCGTCCGCAACGCATCGCGCAGATAGGACTGCAGCACCGGGCTCGGACCGATCTCGAGAAAGATGCGATAGCCCTCGCCGACCAGGTTCCCCGCGGCTTCGGCAAAGCGAACCGGATACCGGATGTTGCGCCACCAGTGTTCGGCGCCGAGCAGCTCGTCCTCGACCGCCGCACCGGTCACGGTCGACACCAGCCTCGCCCGCGGAACACGCGATTGGAGCCCTTCGAGGCTCGTCAGCAGGTCCTCACGGATCGGCTCCATCTCGCGCGAATGAAAAGCAAAATCGAGGTCGAGCGGGCGAAACCACAAATTGCGGCGCCGCGCTTCGGCGGCGAGCCGTTCGATCTCCGCGCAAGGCGCCGAGATGGTCAATGACCGGGTCGAATTGAGGGCGGCGATCTCGGCTGGGCTGTCGAGCTCGGCGAGCAGCTCGCGGGCGGCGTCGGCCGCCAGGGCGAGCGCGGCCATCCGGCCGCTGCCGCGGGTCCGCTCCTGGTTGCGGCTGCGCCAGACCACGACGCGCGCGGCGTCGGCCAGGGTCAGGGCGCCTGCCGCCCAGGCGGCAGCGATCTCGCCGACACTGTGGCCGAGGAACCCCGAGGCGACGATTCCGAGCCCGCGCAGCGTCTCGACGATGCCGACCTGGATCGTAAACAGCAGCGGCTGGGCGATATCGGCCCGCGCCACGCCATCGGCGACGACACCCGCGTCGATCAGCTCGCCGACCGACCAGCCGAGCTGCGGGCCGACCACGCTGTCCACTTCGGCGACCGCCGCCCGAAACGCTGCGTTGGCGCGCCACGCGCCCTGGCCCATCCCGGCGAATTGCGCGCCGTTGCCGGAGAAGACAAAGCCGAGCTTGCCGTCGGCCGCAGCACCACCGGCGACGATGCCGGCGTGCGTGGCATCGTCGAGATAGCTCGCGAGCAGCGCCGCCGTTCTTTCCGGATCGTTGCCGAATGCCGCCAGACGGTGCGGGTGAAGATCGCGGCCGCGGGCGGCGGCGCGCAGCAAAGCCGGAGTCTCGTCCGGCGGTGTCTCGGCGAGGGTGCGCCGCCAATTGCGCGCCAGCTCGCGGAGCGACGCTGCGGACCGGGCCGAGATCACCAGCGGCGGCATCGCGGAGGAGGCCGGCATCGGCGCGTCGCGCGCTGGTGCAGCGGCGAGGACCGCATGTGCATTGGTGCCGCCGAATCCGAACGCATTGACCCCGGCGCAGCACGCTTCTCCGCCGATGATCGCCTCGGGCTCTCGCACCACGCGCAAGTTCAGCGTCTCGAACGGGATCCGCGGGTTCGGGGTGTCGCAATGCAGGCTCGGCGGCAGCACCCCATGCTCAAGGGCCAAAACCGTTTTTAAAAGGCCGGCGATCCCCGAAGCCGGCTCCAAGTGCCCGATATTGGTCTTGACCGAGCCGATCGGCAGCGGCTCCGACCGGCTCCGGCCGAGGGCTTGGCCGACTGCGGCGGCCTCGATCGGGTCGCCGGCCGGTGTGCCGGTGCCGTGCATCTCGAAAAAAGCGAGGCGGTCGGCGGCGATGCCGGCCTGCGCATAAACCGAGCGCAGCAACCCCGTCTGCGCCGCCTCGCTGGGCAACGAGACGCCGATGGTGCGTCCGTCGGAATTGACCCCCGTGCCGAGGATCACGCCGCGGACCGGGTCGCCGTCGGCGAGCGCGGCGGCGAGCGGCTTGAGCAAGACGACCCCGCCGCCCTCGCCGCGCACATAGCCGTCGGCGCGCTCGTCAAAGGCAAAGCAGCGGCCGCGCGGCGACAACATCGAGGCGCGGCAGAAGCCGACAAACGGATAGGGTGCCAGCAGCAGGTTGACGCCGCCGACGACGGCGCTGCCGATCCGTCCGCTGCGAATGGCCTCGCACGCCTGGTGCAGAGCGACGAGCGAGGACGAGCAGGCGGTATCGACGACCAGGCTCGGCCCCCGCAAATCAAAGACATAAGAAATGCGGTTGGCCAGAATGCTCAGCGTGTTGCCGGTCATGAAATAGGCGTCGGCGCCGGCCGGGTCGCCGAGCCGCAGATCGGAATAATCGGTCGCCGAGGCGCCGATATAGACGCCCGTTTCGGTGCCGGCGAGACGGCTCGCCGGTATGCCGGCGCTCTCGACCGCGTGCCAGACGAGCTCCAGCAGCAGCCGCTGCTGCGGGTCCATTTGCGCCGCCTCGCGCGGCGAAATCCCGAAAAAAGCCGGCTCGAACAAGTCGATGCCGGAGATCAGCCCGGCCGACCAGGTATAGCTCTTGCCGCTTTCGGTGCGCTCCGGATGATAAAAACGGCGCGTCGACCATCGCTGCCGGTCGATCTCGGAGACCGCATCGCCGCCGGTTTCCAGCAGACGCCAGAAGCCATCGAGATCGTCGGCCCCGGGAAAGCGGCACGAAGCGCCGACGATCGCGATCGCTGCGTCATCCATGGCGCGCCGGCGAGGTCATCTCGTTCAACGACCGCACGGGGTCCGATCGGTCGGGACGGGAGGCGGCCGCGAAGCTTACACCGCAGCAACCACCGGCTTCGACGCAACCCCTCAGCATCGCCATCCCGGCGAGCCCGCAATTGCGCCGCCGCATCCGGCCACCACATTCCCCCATGCGAGCCTCGCCCTCGACACCCGCGCGCAATCTCTCCGTTGCCGGATTTTCGCCCGCGTCCACCGCGATTGTCCTCGTTGAAGATCGCCGCGATGTCAACCGCGTCGCGCCGGCTGCAGCCTCGGCGCGGCAACCATTGCGCCAAAAATCCGTCAATATATTACGGCTCGATCAACCCTGCCCGATGGTTAAATCGGGCGTGGCGAGCGCTGTGGAGACCCCCTCGGGCCGCCACGGATTGCGACCGAGGCGGAGCCGCTCCAGAGCATCGAGGATCGACCAGTGCAATGGCACCGCGCGGCCTTTCACCAACGGCATCGCCGCCGGATCGAGGCCGAGCCACGGCAGAAACGGGTTGCGGCGGCCATACGCCCAGATTTCGAGGCGCGCGGAGGGGCCCGCCGACATCCCGCGCGCGTGAAACCCGAGCGTGTCGGCGACGATCAGCGTGTTTTGCGGCACCGCGAACACCCGAGGCTCATCAAAGCCCAGGCGCCGCACCGCCGCCGGAGTGATCCGCAACGACCCGTGCGCCGATTCGGGATCCGGGTCTTGCGCGGCGCCGAGCGAGGCGCGCCGCTCCCAGGCGAGGCGCCGCCGGGTCATCCGGTGCGAGCCGGGCACATAGACGAAGGCGCCCTGTTCCGCGCTCACATCGGTCAAGAAGAACCACGCCTTCACCGAAGAGTGAAAGGTGTCGGCGTGGAGGTCGGTTTGCGGGTCGCGCCGCGCTGGCAGCACCTGGGCAAAGATCGTCTGGATGTAGACCAGCGGCTCGAGCCGGGACGAGCCGACATATCGGACGAGGCCCAGCCATTGCGGACTCTCGACCACCGCCCGCAGCGCCGGCAGCGACGCCAGCACCTTTTTGTCCAGAGGAATGCGCCGGGTCATGGCATCGCCCTGGATCTGCCGGCGTGCCGGCGCGGAGAGCGCCACGACCTGCTCTTTCAGCGCGCGGTAGTCGGCGGCGGGCAGAAAATCGCGCTTGACGATAAACCCGTCACGCCGAAAAGCGCTGCGGTCTTCGTCGCCGACGAGCGCGCCCAGCCGCTCGCGCCGCCATTCGGTCATGCGCTGGGCCAGCCGGATGCGGGCGAGGTGCAAGCCGGCGCGGTTCAGACGCGGGCTGCCGATGATCGGGTTGTCGCAAAAGGATTTGGCACCCGTTGCCACTGCCGCGACATGGATCGGCGCCAACAGCCAGGAGAGTGGGCGCCGACCGGCCATCGTCACGCGGCGAGCGCGGCGAGAGCGTCGTAGACCAGGCGGTCCATCTCGATGCCTTCGCGCAGCAGCCGCTCGCGGCTGCGGAAGCCGCGCTCGCCCGGGATGCGGATTTCATCGACGCCGGGCTGGCGGGGGACCGCCTTTACCCGGTCGATCAGCGCCGCAACGTCTCGCTTGAGCTCGTCGAGCGGCACCAGCAGGTCGGGCTTGATGACGACGAACAGGTACCCGTCATCCTTGTCCGGGTCCATCGCCGAGCCGGCGAGGACGCCCAGCGCCTGCACCATAAAGGCGAGCCCGAACCCCTTGTAGCCGCCGAACGGCAGCAGCGCCCCTTCGCGTGCGCTCTTCGGGTCGCGGGTCGCCCGGCCGTCGCGGTCGACCGCCACCCCCTCGGGGAGGAGCTGGCCCAGCCGCTCGCGCAAAGCAAGCTCGGTGCCCATAAAGGCCGAGGTGCCCATGTCGAGCACCACCGGCCCGCGCGCCGAAGGCAGCCCGAAAGCGATCGGGTTGGTGCCGAGCGCCGGGCCCGCGCCGCCAAAGGGCGCGACGTGGCGTGCCGAGCTCGCGGTATGGATGCCGACGAGCCCCGCCTGCGCGATCATCTCGCAATAATAGGCGCTGCGCCCGCTCATCCAGCTGTTGGTGGCGCCGACGACCGCCACGCCGTGCGCCGCAGCCTTTTCGATCGCAGCGCGGGCGGCGTGATACATGACCAGCATGCCGACATTGTTGCCGCCATCCAGCATGACCGAGGCTGCGGTCTCGCGGATCACGCGGATCGGCTGGCGCGGGCGCTTGAAGCGGCGGTGCTCGGGGATGTTCAGGAGCTTTGCCAGCCCCGAATATTCGTAGCCGCAGAGGGCCGCGTCGATGACGTGGTCGGCGACGATGCGCGCCTCCTCGGCGTCGTAGCCGATGCCGCGCAACGCGCGTTCGCCATGCTCGCGCGCCTCGGCGACGCTCAGATGCACGCGGCCCGGTGCCATATTTTTGCTCTCAGCCATGCTCGACCCGGAACACCGCCTTGCCGGCGATCCGGCGGTCGCGCAATTCGGGGCCGATGCGCGCCAGATCGCGCCAGCCGCTTTCGACCAGCGCCAATTTCAGCGAGCCCTCGGCAACGAGCGCGGCGAGGAGGGCGAGGTCCGGCGCGAACCGCTCCTCGGCTTCCGAGGTGAAATACGAAAAGCTCTGGATGCGGGCGTTCGGGTGCTCGGCAAAATCGCGGAAATTGATCGGTGTCGGCGCGCCCGAGGAATTGCCGAAGATGACGACCGTCCCCTTGGCCTCGACCCGCGTGATCGCGGCGGCGAGCGAGGCCCCGCCGACGGCTTCGAGGACCAGCCCGAACCGGCCCTCGGCCTGCGCGATGTCATGCACGATCGTTTCGGCGCCGCGCACATGCCGGCCGCGCTCGGCACTGCCGACGATCGCGGTCACATGCGCCCCGGAGCGGGCCGCGATCTGCACCGCCATATGACCGACGCCGCCGGCAGCACCGGTGACCAATACCCGCTTGCCGAGCAGCGGCGCGCCGTGGCGCAAGGTGCGCAACGCGGTCAGCCCGGCCACCGGCAGGGCCGCCGCCTCCTCGAAGCGGACATTGTCGGCGATGACGGCGAGCCGGTGCGACGGGACGGCCACACGCTCGGCCCAGCCGGCATAGTCGCTCAGCGCCACGACCCGAGCACCCTCTTGCGGGCCGCTGCCGTCCGCCGCCGCCTCCAGCACCACGCCGCTGATGTCCTGGCCCGGTCGCCAGCCCTCGGGCCGCACCTGCATCAGGCGCACTTCGCCGCGGTTCAATGAGAAGGCATGCACCGCGATCAGCGCCTCATTCGCCGCCGGCGCAGGTTCCGGCACCTCGCGAACTTCGGCCGGCGCAGCACCGCCAGGGGTATTGACGAGAGCGAGCATCGGCTGTCTCCCTACGATTGGCCCTCACCTTCGGATCGGGCCACGATCATATGTCTTACGCAAACATGGTGGTCGGATTGGCGCTGCGCTGCTTCTTGGCCTGTATGCCTTCTCAGGCTCTGCCATCGCCATCCGATTTCGAAGCATCATCGAACACGGTCTCGTCCTCGCTGTCTCCGGTCTCAAGCGGCTTCGGTGTAGCGTTGCTTTTGTGGGGTCGGCTTGTCGCTCCTTTCACGTGCCGGGCAGCGTCGGCGACGGGTGGATCGGGCGCGCGCGGGCAAGGTCAATAACAGGCTTTGCGATTCGCATCTCTTCGGCAGAGAACCCCTCGCACCATTCTTGATACGACAAGAGCGGGACCGATCTGCCTTCGGGCCCGCGGCGACGGCCATCGTCGAATGTATGAAAGGCATTGATCAGAATGCCAAGCGCCTCGTTGAGGTAGATGCAGCTCCCGAGCATGATGGCATCAGGCGTTGCTAAGCGGCGGCTTGTAGACGCTCCCTTCCTGTACGGCAGGTCCCGCAACCTGCCGGCGATCTGCGTCACGTTTGGAGACGCATCGACGATGATGATCGCGCCCTGGAAGTCATCCACGAAATCTTGAAACGAGCCGCCCCCCACTTTCATCGAACTCGGCAAAATCTCGGCAAAGACGATGGATGACGTGTAGATTTGATGCTTTCCCTCACGGGCTTCGGTGAGGTATTGCGCGATATTGTTCACGTCATACGCGATGTGCTGGTTCCGCAGAAAAGCTATGAATACGTTAGAGTCCCAGAATAGATTTGAGGACGCGGGTGCGCTCAGCACCATTCGTTCTCCTCCGCGTCGGCATCGGGCACAGAGGCGAAAGTGCCGCGCCAGCGCAGTAGGTCCGGTTGTTCATTGGCAATCCGAATCGCCGCAACATCGATGCGGGTCGGTAGCTGTTGCTCGCCGTCGTAGTGGGCGGTTCCTTCGATGACCACGCGTTTGCCGAACGCCCGGCGGGCTTCGGGGACGCGATCCTTGTCCATAACGCAGTCGACCTCGACCCCCGCGGCCAAAATCAGCTTGCCGCGCAAAATCCGGCCCCGATTGTCGATTTCTTGCAGGTCTCCATCGAAGCTGCCGATCGCTCGACCGCGATAATACCGATCGGGCAAGCCTTCGGGGCCGGCGGCAAGCATTTGATTGGCTGCTTCGGATTGCCGCGCCAGAAAGTCATCAATGCGGATCACGTTGTCGTCAGCAAAGGTCAACTCGGCGTGGGAAAACAATTCGAGCACACCCGCGCTCAGCTTTCCAATTTGATGGACAAGCTTTTCCGAGAAGCGGGTGACGGCCAGATCCCCGTTGTAGACCGCGCTGGCGACCTGCTCGTAAACCGCGATGCTCGAATACAGCGGACGGTTGTGCGCCCGCTGCTTTTCTCTGATTGTCGCCGCCGCACTCCCGGCGCTGAGCGCGATAATTATGTAGCTGTGCGCGAGCTTGCCATTGGCAAAGCGGTCCGCTTGCCGCAGACCCTTGATGAGCGTCAGCAGCTTTTGCGCAAAAACGTCGGCGCGGACGCTTTTCGCGTCCACGTCGAGGCCGTGCACTGTAAAGGCAGCTTCGTCACGCCTCGGCATTCCGGTCCGCTCCGGTAGCTGACCGGTACGTTGGCCTCGGACTTTTTGCTACTTCCGTCACGGGAGTCAGTTCAGGCGCAGGTCGATGATGTGCTTGGGGTCGGGCTTCAGCTCGCCCTTTTCGACCCGGGCGACGATCTCGGTCAGGACCGCGTTGGTCGGGGTCGCGATGCCGACCTCCTCGCCCTTCTTCACGATAAAGCCGTTCAGGAACTGGATTTCGGTGCGCCGGCCCTTGAACATGTCCTGCCCGGTCGAGGGGCGGTGCTCGCCGCCGCCGGGGCGACCGGCTTCGGCCAGCCGATGCTCGTCGATCTCGCGGGTCGCCGCGGCGTCGCCCTCGCCGGCGCGGGCGATCGTCTCCGGGTCCATATGGCTGACCTCGTCGAAATGATAACCGAGCGCCTGGCCCACCCGGATCGCCTCGCTGCCGAGCCGGGTCGAGAAATGCCGGATCGCATCGTTCTTGATCATGTCGCGGCTGATCATGCCGGTGCAGGCCGAGAGCCCGTTGCCCATGACGTTGGTGACGAGCTTCGACCAGCGCTCGCCCCACAAATTCTCGGTCACCATCGCGCTGTCGGAATAAGAGACGAGGCGGCAGACCTCCTTCGCCCGGTCGGTGATCCGGCCATGCACCTCGCCGACGCGGAAGACGGTGTGGCGCGAGCCCGATTTGCCGGCGGCGCGCCGCACCTCTCCGGGAGCGTGCAATTCGACGGTGATCGAGCTGGCGATCGAGCCGAGCGTCTTGCCCCAGCCGACGATGCCGGCGATCGTCTCTTCGTTCATGCAATTCTGCAACGAGACGCAATACCCGGCCGGCGCCAGGTACTGCTTGATCATCATCGTCGCCCAGGCGGTGTCGTAGGATTTCATGCAGATGAAGGCGATGTCGATCGGCGCTTCCTTCGAAAGCTGCTGCGCCTCGGTCAGGTGCAGCGCGCGCGGGCGCACCGTGAACGGCTCGACATCGCGGATATGGGTGATGCGCAGCCCGTCCTTGCGGATCGCTTCGACATTTTCCGGCCACGTGTCGATATAGGTCACGTCCTCGCCGGCCTGCACCATATGCGCCCCGGCATAGCCGCCGACCGCACCCGCGCCGACGATCGCAATCTTGTTTTTCGCCATGACCCTTCCTCCGCATCAGATCGGCGGCACGGCCGGCCGCACCCTCGCCCCACAATCCTCATACCGGGCAATCCTAGTCCCCAACATCGCCAAAGCGCGAGTCATGGATTGCCGCCGCGGGGCAGCCCCGGTCTGCACGCGCATCCCTGGCGGTGCGAGGCGATCCGCCCCCCAAGGCAGCACCGAGCTTTTGGCGGCTGTCGCTGGAAGCGAGCTTTTGGTGGCTGTCGCTGGCCACGCGCAACTTAGCGCTTGGGCGGCGCTTGCTTTCTCGGTCGGGCCGGGGGCACGCGCGCTCCGGCGCGGCGTGCCGGCGCGGTTACGCGCTTCTTCGCCGCCGGACGGGCCGTCCTGGTCGCGCGCCGCCAGTCGATGACCATGCCGATCGGGAGACCGGCGATGGCGAGCGCCATCAGAAAGCTGGCGGGGCGTTCGAGCCAGCCGATTTCGGCGACGACGACCGTGAGCCCCAATAGGAGGCCGGCGCCGAACGTCAACAGCGCGATTTTGGTCCAGCGCATCGGTTGCGGTCGCCGGAGGGGGCTTCTAATCTGTCGTGCATGGCGCGACCGCCGCAGTGAGGGCAAAAGCATGATCGAGGTCGAACGGCCGGCGGATTTGGTGCAATATGTGGGTCGGGAGGTCGGCGTCAGCGACTGGGTTACGATCGACCAGGCGATGATCGACAAGTTCGCCGATGCGACCGGCGACCATCAATGGATTCATGTCGATGTCGAGCGCGCCAAACGCGAATTGCCGGGCGGCAAGACGATTGCCCACGGTTATCTGACATTGTCCCTGGTGCCGCGCCTGGCTTCGACCCTGGTGCGCGTCAAACAGCGTTCGCGCGGCTTGAATTACGGCTCGAACCGGATCCGCTTTACCGGTCAGGTCCCGGCCGGCTCGCGCATCCGGCTGCGGCAAAAGCTGAAATCGGTCGAGCCGACCGATGGCGGCGGGGTGCGGATCGTCTCGGAGAACACGATCGAGGTCGAGGGCGGCGCACGCCCGGCGCTCGTTGCCGAAACCATCAGCATGCAATTCGAATAACGCCAGTGGGTAGCCGCCGACGGATCGCGCCCGCGTTCCCCGTCATACCGGCGCAGGCCGGTATCTGCGGCAGAAGTGGGTCCTGGCCGGAGCCTGTCCTCGGGCCGGCCGAAGGCCGGACCCGTGGGCCGGGAAGACGAGAAGGCAGTCAAGCGGCTCGTTCCACGACGACGAGCAAGCTCGGGAGGATGATCGTATGACCAGCAACCAGGCATCGTATATCTATTTGGGATTGGCCGGTGAAACCGGGCCGGGCCGGCCGGTCAATTCCGGCCTCTTCCGGTTCACCGACGGCAGCGGCGAATGGGAGCGCATCGAAGAGGGCCTACCCGAGGCACCGGCGGTGCGCGCCTTGGCGGTGCACCCGCAGAAGCCCGAGATCCTTTACGCCGGGACCCAGAACGGCCCGTACCGCAGCGGCGACCGCGGCGCGCATTGGGAGAAGGTGCCGGTGCCCGACCATGGGCTCCCGACCTGGTCGGTGCTGTTCCATCCGCACGACCCGGACACGATCCTCGTCGGCTACGAGAACTGCGAAATTTATCGCAGCGACGATGCCGGCGAGCGCTGGACAAAGCTGCCGGTCAGCGTGCGTTTTCCCGAGATCACCACCGCGCCCGGGGCCAATCCGGCCAAGCGCATCCTGATGCTCGACGCCAGCGCCAGCCAGCCCGATCACCTCTATGGTGCCATCGAGGTCGGCGGGACGATCCGCTCGACCGATGGCGGCGAGCACTGGGAGAATTTGAGCCACGGCCAATACGTCAACGACGACATGGTCGATATGCACGGCGTGCTGGCCAGCCGCTGGCGGCCGGGGATCGTCTTCGGCATCGCCCGCGCCGGCATGTTCCGCAGCGATGACGGCGGCGACCACTGGCAGCACGTGCCGTTGGAGCCGCTCAACCCAAAGGGTCACATCTACTGTCGCGACATCCGCGAGGTGCCGGGCAACCCGCGGCATCTATGGGTGGCGGCCGGCGCCGGCTTTCAAAGCGACAAGGGGACGCTGCTGCACAGCCGCGACGGCGGCGACAGCTGGGCGCGGGTCGATATCGGCGCCCCGGTGCCGCACACGATGTTCAAAATCGCCTTTGACGACCGCCGGCCGAAGATAATGTCGGCGGCCACCAACGGTGGCGAAGTCTACAACAGCACCGATGGCGGCGAGAGCTGGGCGGCACTCCCGTCCCCGCCCGGCGGCAGCCAGATTTACGCGCTCGCCCGCGGCTGAGCCCTGCGGTCGCGGTCGGCCGGGGCAGCGTGCGTGGATTTTCGGCTGAGCGAGGAAGAAAAGCGGCTGCAAGACCGCGCCCGGGCGCTCGCCGCCGATTTTGCCGCCCGCTCGGCCGAGCACGACCGCGACGCCAGCCATCCGACCGAGAACTACGCGCGGCTGCGAGCCGAAGGGTTCTACGGGCTCAACATTCCGGCTGAGCTGGGCGGCGGCGGGGTCGGGCTCCTCGGCCACACCCTCGCCTTCGAGGCGCTCGCCGAGGGTTGTCCGGCGACGGCGCTCGCCTTCAACATGCACGCCTCGGTCGTGATGCCGCTGATGGACAGCGCCGAGGTCCCGCACGAAACCAAATGCCGCGTCGCCGATCTCGTGGTGCGTCAGGGCAAGCTGATCGCCGGCAATTTCTCCGAGCCTGGAACGACCTCGCTGATCGGCGCCCGGCCGATCGCCGCGCGGGCCAGGCGCGCCGATGGCGGCTGGCGCATCACCGGGCGCAAGATGTTCGCCTCGATGCTCGAAGCCGCCGACTGCTGCCTGGTGCTGGCCTATCCCGAGGGTGCGACAGCCCCTTTCGCCGGTGTCATGCTGCTGGTGCCGCGCCATGCCGAGGGGCGCCGGGTCGAGGCCAATTGGGACACGCTCGGCATGCGGGCGACGCGCAGCGATGCGCTCGTCCTCGACGAATGCTGGCTCCCCGAAAGCGCCGCCGTCTTTCAATCCGACGACATTCGGCCGTTTCGCCATGCTCATCTGAACTGGTTCTGGGGCTCCTATACCGCGGTCTATCTCGGCGTCGCCGCGGCGGCCTATCGCGAAGCGGTGCAGGCGATGAAAGCGCGCCGGCCGGCCGGCTATGCGCAGCCGCTCGCCTACCAGCCCGATGTCCGCCGTCATGTGGCGCAGATGAGCGCCGATCTCGAAGCCGCCCGGCTCATCGCCTATCACGCCGCCTGGCTCAGCGACAGCGAGGGGCCGACGCCGCGAGCCACGGCTGCCCTCTATCGCGCCAAATATGTCGTCGGCGAGGCCGTGACGCGGATCACCCGCACCGCGCTGACCTTGGCCGGGGCGCACGGCATCTTCAAGAGCTCGCGGCTCGAGCAGCTGTTCCGCGACGGTGCGATTGCCCCGGTGCAGCCGCCGCAGCCGGATTTCTGCCTCTTGAACATGGCGATCCACGAGCTCGGCCTCGATCCGGACGAAATCCTGCCGCCGCTCAAGCCCGACACTCTCTCCGACACGCCGCACCGGACGTCGTTTTGACCCTTCCTCACGCATTGCAAGAACCGCCGGTGGCGGAAGAACCGCCGGCGGCGGTGGTGCCGGAGCGGCAACGGGCAAGGAGGGCCGGCCGTTCCGGGGGCCTATTCGATCTCGTTTTCCGCAGCCGGAACGAGGCGGTCGAGCACCGGCTCGTAATGCAGGATATAAAGCACCGTGTTGCTGGTCTTGACCGGCAGGCTGCCGGGCGGCAGCGCGTGCTTCATCAGCTGGCGCACCATGGCGCCATGGGTCGAGACGCCGATGCGACGGTGGCGATGGGCTGTGGCGAAACGGCGCAACGCGGCGAGCGCGCGGGTCCGGGTGGCGAGGCCGGTCTCGCCGCCGGGGAACGCCACATCCTCCTCGGCGAACCAGCGCTCGGTCAATTCGGCGCCAAAACGCGCCTTGGCCTCGGCCCACAACAGGCCCTCGGCCTCGCCGACATTGGTTTCGCGCAGCCCCGGATCGATAATCAGCGGCACACAGGCGGCCTCGGCCACCATCCGCCCGGTGTGGAGCGCGCGCGCCAGATCGCTCGACAGCACGGCGTCGAGACGGTGCGCGAGCAGCCGTTGGCTGAGCGCCCGCGCTTGGGCAAAACCGCTCTCGTTCAGCGGCACGTCGATATGTCCTTGCAGCCTGCCCGCGCGGTTCCAGTCGGTTTCACCATGCCGGAACACGAACAGAAGGCGCCGGTCGCGATCCAAATCCATAAATCTTCCCCCAAAGCTGCAATGTTCTCGCATCCGCTCGCCACGCATTCACCATCAATTTTATAGCGTCCTTTAACAAACAGTGTTCTATAAGCGCCGCAGATTGCCCCCGCATGGGCACGATCATGGCCGCGGCTCGACGGCTCCGGCTGAAAGGGACATGGCAGACACCGGCTCGTTTAAACGGAGCGTGATGAGCGCGGTCGGCTGGGCGACCGCGACCCGGCTCGTGGGACAGCTCGTCAACTGGGCAATGACGCTTGCCACCATCCGCTTTCTGCGACCGCAGGATTACGGGCTGATGGCGGTGACGATGGCGATCACCGGGTTTCTCCAGTCGATGAGCTATGTCGGCTTTGCCGACGCCATTGTGCAAACTCGCCGCCTCGGCGAGGATGATCTGCGCAGCGTCTTCGGCCTCATTCTGCTGATCAACGCGGCCGGTCTCGTATTGTTGTGCGCGCTCGCCTATCCGGCGGCCTGGTTCTACGGCGAGCCGCGGCTGGCGGCGCTGTTGCTGGCCGCCAGCCTGGTCTTTGTGGCGATCGCGCTGCAGGCGGTGCCGCGGGCGTTGCTCGAAAAAAAGCTCGATTTGAAGACGGTGACGCGGATCGACCTCGTCTCCAGCATCGTCGGCGGCATGCTGGTGCTTCTCCTCGCCTGGGCCGGCGCCGGCGTCTGGTCGCTGCTGGCGGGGATGCTGTTTCGCGGCTTCTTGCAGGCCGTCGGTTTTGGGGTCGCCGCGCCGTACTTCCGGCGCCCGCGCTTCACGCTGCAAAACCTTTCCGGGATCCTGCGCTTCGGCGGTTTGCGCACGGCGGAAAATTTGTGCTTCGCGCTCTACAGCAACGCCGATGTGTTCATCATCGGCAAGCTGCTCGGTGCCGACATTCTCGGCATCTATTCGGTTGCCCGGACGGTCGCTGCCTTGCCGGTCGAAAAGCTCGCCAGCGTGGTCAAGCCGATCGCCTTCCCGGCCTTCGCCCAGGTGCAGGACGACCGGCCGGAATCGCTGCGCTATCTGCAAAAGGCGATGCGGCTTCTCGGCTTTTTGTGCTTCCCGGTGTTCTTCGGCATGGCCGCGACCGCGCCGCACATCGTCGCCATCGTGCTCGGGCCGAAATGGACGCAGGCGACGCTGCCGCTGGCGATCCTGGCGATCGCCATGGCGCTGCGGCCGATCGGCATCCTGATCCCATCATTTCTGATCGGGATCGGCGAGATCCGGGCGAGCTTCAAGAATTCGCTGTTTGCGACGATCCTGTTTCCGGTGGCGTTCGCGCTCGGCAGCCGGTGGGGCTTGATCGGCGTCTGCGCCGCCTGGCTCGTCGCCTATCCGCTCCAGCTCTTGGTCCTGCTTCGCCGGGTCGCGATCGTCTCGAAGGTGGCGATCTTCGATCTCGTAGCACCGCTGCTGCCGCCATTGGCCGGGTCGCTGATCATGTACGCCGCGGTGCGCGCCATCGGCGCCGCATTGCCAGCGGGCGCGGGCGCCTGGAACGCTCTCCTCTGGCTGGTCGCGAGCGGTGTGCTGGTCTATCTCGGCTATACGATGCTGTTCCTGCGCCCGCTGATGGTCGAGATCGCCGGCCTCGTTCGGCGGTAGGCCCGATCGGACGCCAGACCAGACGCTCGCGCGCAGTTTTGAGAATCCCGACGGCTGATTGCCGCCGGGTGCTCGTCTGTCCCGGCGATACGATCCCGTTCGTGCGGCCGGTGGCCGCCGAATTGGCGGCACGTCAGCCGATCTTGCTGTTCGGTCCCTCAGCGTCTCCGCCCGACAAAAACGAACCAGCCGCCATACCAGGAAAAGCGGTTGATGCCGAGTATCCCCAACAGCCGCTTCGGCTGGTTGCGCGCCCATCTGACCCGCCGAAAGTATTCGGAAGGGGTCAGATTGGCCCGCGCTGATTTAGGAATCCGCTCGATCAGCTGAATCTCGAGGAGCTCGCCGTAACGCGCGGCCACCTCCCTTTCCGAGCGGAAAAACCGAACGTGGCTTTCATAATCGAAATTGGGGACGGAGCAGATGCACAAGCTGCCCGCCTTCCAGCGCTCGATGGCGGCGAGGTCGTGCTCAACATGTTCGAGGACCTCGCAACAAACGAGACCGTCATAGAAAGCCGCGTATGCCCGCGCATCCGTCGCATCGGCAACAAAAAAATCTCCCGTCGGGTTTCGCCGCCGGGCCTTCTCTATCGCCGCCGGACTGATGTCGAACCCGTGGTGTTGCACGCCTGCGGCGAGCAGCATCTCGGCGAGGACACCGCTGCCGCAGCCGACCTCGATCACCGAGCCGAGCCGCTCCTGCCGCACCAGCTGAATGACCTTGGAAAACAGTGGGTAATAGGGGCTGGATCGTGGCCGCTCGAAGGTCCGGTCATCGGTCATATACATGTTATCGTAATAATCACCGCCCAATTGACGCGCTATCATCGCCTCCTCGTTTTGGTAAATAATCGTAAACCGCTCGGATCGAGCCGAACATACGGCAAAACCGGCCTTCCGTCCATTGCAATAGCGGGTGCCGTCCGACGTGCGGCGGTGGCGACCCGCTGAATTGAACAAGAACCGGCGTGGTGCGCGCACGATCCTTGCAACAAATGGCCAGCCGTGCAATGCTCGCGACATCCAATGGGCGCAGCCGCAAGGTTTAAGGGGCGGCACGCCGAGGCACTTCACGGAATACCGAATGCAGCGTCTTGTTTGCGCCGAATGGGGCTGGGCCGAGTATCACGACGCGATGGCGTGCCTGACGCGCGCGCACCGGGATGCGGATGCTGCGTTAGAGGAGTTGCTGGACGCCTGGGCCGGATTCTATCCCGGCGTCGTGCCGTTGCCGGTCAATCGCGGCCGTTTTGCGCTCAGCCTCGCGCTGCGGGCGTTCGCCCGGCTTGCGCCGCAGAAAACCGAGGTCGTTCATCCGGCCTACATCTGCGCCAGTGTCATCGAAGCGATAGAGCAGGCCGCGCTGGTCCCGGTGCCGGCGGATATCGGCCCGGATCTCAATATGGGCGTGGCCGAAGCGGCGCGCCTGGTCGGCGACAACACCCTCGCCGTTGTTGCCGTCCATGTTTATGGCTGCCCCGCGCCGGTTGCCGAGCTCGAAGAATTCTGCCGCGCACGCGGCGTCTTCCTGATCGACGATGCGGCATGCCTCGGCGGCATCGCGGCCGAAGATGGGCGCATGCTCGGTGCCTTCGGCGATGCCGGGGTGATCAGCTTCACCGCATCCAAAAGCATCGTCACCGGCGGGTTTAATGCGGGCGGGCTGCTGCTCGCCAACAGTCCGGAGCTGGCGCCGGCGTTGCGCCGCGAGTGGGAAGCGCTTCCGCCGCCGCGGTTTCGCCTCGGCGATTTTCTGCTGTTTTTGCGCGACCAGCAGCTCGAGCCCTACACCCGGACTGCGACCTATTATTGGTCCGTCCTGCGGCGCCGGTTGTCGTCGCGGTATGACGGGCGACCCGCCTGCCCGCCAGCCCGGATGAGCGAGATCAGCGCGCGGGTGGCGATGCGGCAATTGGCGAGCCTGCCTAGTAGGATCGCCGGACGCATCCGCGTGGCCGACAGCTTTCGCCACTGCCTTGCCGGCGTGCCGGAGATCACCTTTCCGCAATATGCGCCGGAACGCTATCTGACGCGCATTGTGCTCCAGCTGCCGGCGGGAAGCATCGGTGCGGTGGTCCGCGCTGCGCTGCGCCGGCGCGGCATCGAGACGCGGCGCGGCTATGACCTCGATCTGCGTTTCGGCAACGCGTTTCCGCGCGCGCTTGCGGTGGCGCCGCTGCTGATCGAGGTGCCGAGCCATTCGCGCATGGAAGAAGCCGCGGTCGAGCGGATTTGCGCCGCACTCGGCGAGAGCCTCGGCACAGCGGCGGCCGCAACGCCTGTCGGCTACCGGTCCCGACAATCGGCGGCGGCGGAGTAGCGGTCGGGTCTCAGGCCGCGCCGCACCAGGGCCATCGAGAAATAACGAGCGCTTGCGACCGCGACCTCGCCGAGCGGCATTGTCCTCCCGTTCGGCAGGCTCGCATGCTCGACATAGAGCGCATGGTCGAGGAGGCGGAGCCGCGCCAATACCTCCCGCACCTTGCCGAGATGGCGGCCGAGCTTGATGATCGCGGCGACCTCGGCCGCGGCGAGGCGGCGGGCGAGCTCGGCCTCGTCGAGCGTCGCCGGGATCACGCTGAGGACCTCGTCGCGGGTGACGAGCGGCATCGCCGCCGCGGCGGCGCAGGCGGTCAGCGACGACACGCCGGGAACGATCTCGGTCCGGTAACGCTGCGCCAAACGGGCAAAGATCGGGATGAAGCTGCCATAGAAGAACGGGTCCCCCTGGCATAAGAGCGCCACGTCGCGGCCCCGGTCGAGCTCGGCCGCGAGCCGCGCCGACGCCGCGTCATAGATGGCGGCGGGCGGCGGCCCAGGCCGCATCGGAAAACGGATCGCGATCTCGGGCCGGGTGCCGTCGAGCCACGCGGCGACAATCGAGCGGGCAAAGCTCTCACCGTCCTCGGGCGCCGGATAGGCGATCACCGCCGCCTCGCGCAGCAGCCGCAGCGTCTTCAACGTCACCAGCTCCGGATCGCCCGGCCCAACGCCGAGCCCGAATAGCCGGCCTGGCCGGGGCGGCATTCAGCTGGCCTTGCCGACGGCGAGCTGGGTCACGGGCGGCAAAGGGCGCCACAGCCGATGCCGGCCAACCGGCTCGGCCCGGCTCACCGCAATCCGCGTCAACGCGCCGCCGTGCCGCGCCTGCCAATCGATCAGCACGGCTTCGGCCGCCGTGGTCACGCTGTTGGCGACCAGCCGGCCGCCTGCCGGCAGCGCCGCCCACAGCGCCGGCAGCAGCCCCGGCCCGGCGATGCCGCCCCCGACAAAAATGGCGTTTGGCGGCGGCAGCCCGGCGAATGCCTCGGGGGCGGCGCCGACGACGATGTCGAGCGCCGGCACCCCGAGCGCCGCCGCGTTGCGGGCGATGATGGCAGCGCGCACCGGGTCGCGCTCGACGGCAAAGGCTCGGCTGTTTTCCACGGCGCGCAGCCATTCGATCGCGATCGAGCCGCAACCGGCGCCGATGTCCCACAATGTCTCGCCGGGCAGTGGCGCCAGCGCCGCCAAGGTGGCCGCACGGATTTCCCGCTTGGTCAGCTGCCCGTCATGCTCAAAGGCGTCGTCGGGAAGCCCGGCGAGCCGCGACCAGGCGCGCGCACCCGGCCCGGCTCGGCACTCGATCGCGATCGTGTTCAGATCGGCGGTCTGCCGCTCGCCCCATTCCCGCGCGGTGGCGGCAACCACCGCCTCGCGCGGTCCGCCCATCTGGCCGAGCACGACGATCCGGCTCGCCCCCCAGCCGCTCCCGGTCAGCATCCGGGCCACGCGGTGCGGCGTGCCGCCGTCCTCGGACAAGGCCAGGATGCGGCGGTCCGGCGCCAAGTAAAGCCGCAATCCGTCGAGCGGCCGGGCATGGAGGCTGATCGCCGCACACTCGGCCAGCGGCCAGCCGAGGCGGGCGGCGGCAAGGCTGAAGGCGCTCGGCTGCGGCAGCACCGTCATCTCCTCGCGCGGAAAGCGGCGCAGCAAGGTCGCGCCGACCCCGTGCCACAGCGGGTCGCCGCTCGCCAGCACCGTCACCCGCTTTCCGCGGCGGGCGGCGATCGCCTCGATCGTGCGCTCGATCGGGCGGTCCCAGACGAGGCGTTCGGCCCCGCTCTCGGCTACGCTCTCGGGCACCATCGCCAGGTGCCGGGCGCCGCCGACCAGGATTTCGGCGGTATCGACCAAGGTGCGCGCGGCCGGGGCAAGTCCGGCGAGCCCGTCCTCGCCGATCCCGACGATGCTGAGCCAGCGCTTCATTTTGCCGACGCCAAAGCGTTGACTGCCGCGGCGGCGAGGGCACTGCCGCCGCGCCGGCCGAGGAGGGTGACATAGGCGAGGCCGTGGCCGAAATCGGCAAGCGCCGCCTTGGCTTCGGCGGCGCCGACAAAGCCGACCGGAAAACCGAGGATCAGCGCCGGGGGCGCGGCGCCCTCGGCGATCAGCTCGAGGAGGCGAAAAAGGGCGGTCGGCGCATTGCCGATGGCCACCACGGCACCCGCCAGAGATTCCCGCCACAGCTCGACCGCTGCCGCCGAGCGCGTGTTGCGCTGCGCCACAGCCAAGGGTGCCGTGCGCGGATCGCGCAAGGTGCACACCACCTCGTTGTTCGCCGGCAGCCGGTCGCGCGTGATGCCCGCCGCGACCATCGCCGAATCGACGATCACCGGGGCGCCGGCGGCGAGCGCGCGCCGCCCGGCCGTAATGGCGCGCTTCGACCAGGCGAGGTCGTCGAGGATCGCGCAATCGCCCGCCGCATGCGCCAGCCGCAGCGCCAGCGGTCGCAGTGCTTGCGGGAACCGCGCGAGGTCGGCCTCTTCCCGGATCAGCGCAAACGAGCGGCGCGAGATTTCCGCCGGGTCGCGAAGATAGGCGTAGGCGTATCGCGGTTTGCCATCGCCGTGTGAAGCCGGCGCCGGGATCGGCGGCTGCCGTGCCGCGGTCACGCCGAGGGTCCACGCCTCCTCGGCCTCGACCACACGGCGCTGCTCGACGGTAAGCGCCGGATCGCCGACGAAAAAAGCGGCAAGCTCGCCGGCGCGGTCGCGCGCCGCAAAAAAATCGACGACGGCGCGCACCTGCGCGCTGTCCTTGGGCTCGTCCGGCGCCGGTGTCACCTTCCACAGCGAAGGGTAGACCTCGGCAAACACGATCGCGGCATTATCGGGCGCGCGCAGCCCGGTCTCGAACGGCCAGACCTGCGCCGCATCGGACCAGCGCGGATCGTCGCGCAGCTCCCGCACCACCGGGATCCCGGTCAGCACTTGGCCGCCGACCGAGCCGCTGCCCAACAATTTCCAGCACGGCTGGGCGGTGCGCATATAGCAGTCGATCAGGCGGCGCTCGGCGAGCCCGTCGGTCTCGTGGCGGCGATGATGCCTTGGCCCGAGAAATTCCGTGTCGCGGCCGCGAGGGCAGCCCCAGAACGGGAACAAGCCGGCCGAGATCCGGCGGTTGAATTGGGCGGCGACCGCAAAGCGGTTGTTGCGGTTGGTCTGGTCGTCTTCGACGAGCCCGGCGATCTCGTCCCAGACGGCACGCCAAGGCGGCCCGGGAATGCCGAGCCGGGCGGCAAACCCGGTCGGATAGCCAAACGGGAAATCGAAGCCGACCAGGACGCGCTCGCCGCGCGCGCGCCCCGCCATGAGCCAATTGCCGAGCAGCGCCTTGGCGGCGTGGCGGGTCGGCGGATTGGCAAGGGTTTCGCCGTCGGGCCCGCGCCGGCAGAGCCAGATGCTGTCGCGGCCGGTGCGCGGCACATTCGCCGCGCTCCAATCGGCCATCATATAGCTGTCGAACATCAGGGGTCGTCGTGATGGTCATGGTGGCCGATGCCGCGGACGTGATGGTGATGCCCCGTCTGCGGCGCCCCGGCTTCGCTTTCATAGCCGATGATCTGCGCACGGTATTTGCAGAGCTGGCAGTTCATCGCCGGCTGGCCTGCACCGAGCTCTGCGATGCGCTCGCAAAAGACGTCGAGCACCACCGGATGGTCGCGCAGGTAAGGCGCCTTGATAAATTCGATATCGGGGAAGAGAGCCGCCACGCCGTCGCTCTGCGCATAGATTCGTTTGACCAGGACCCCGGTGAACAGGAAATAGGGGAAGACCACGATCCGGCGAAAGCCGAGCCGGGCGGCACGCGTCAGCGCCGCATCGACGCGCGGGTGAGCCACTCCGCTGAATGCGGTCTCGGCCCAGCCGAACCCCATCCCCTCCCACAACATGCGGGTCAGCTTGGCGATGTTGGAGTTCGCGTCGGGGTCGTTGGTGCCGCGTCCGACGACAACCAGCAAGGTGTCGGCGCGGGCGACCCCATTCGGCGCGGCGGCGGCATCGATCCGGTCGGCCGCGGCCGTGAGCAGCTTCGGATCGATCGCCAGCTCGCGGCCAAAGCGAATTTCGACATCCGGGTTTTCGGCGGCGAAGCTGTTGACCTCCCAGGGCAGGTCGTTCTTGACGTGGCTCGCGGCGAACAGCATGCCCGGCACGGCGAGGACTTGCCGCGCGCCACGGGCCTTCAGCGCAGCGAGCGCGTCGTGGATCGTCGGCCGGGCGAATTCGAGATAGCCGGCGGCGAAATCGACTTCCGGCAGGCGCCGCCGCAGCCCTGCCGCGAGCAGCTCGAACTCGCCGATCGCTTGCGCATCGCGGCTGCCGTGGCCGCAGATCAGGACAGCGGCTTGTGTCATCGGTTGACCCCTTCGCGCGCGCGGCCGAGATTGTCGCCGCGATGATGCCGGCCGCCGCCGATCCGTTGCTGCTGCTCGCTGCCGGCCTCGCCGTCGATGCCTGGTTCGGCGATATGCCGGCGGTGTTCGCCCGCATTCCGCACCCGGTCGTGCTCGCCGGCCGCGCTGTCGCCTTTTTCGACCGCAAGCTCAACCGTGAAATCCGCAGCAAGGCGTCGCGTCGCGCCCGCGGCATCGTCACCGTGACCGTGCTGGTCGGCGGGGCCGCGCTGCTCGGGCTGGTAATTCGGCTGCTCTGCCGCGGCAGCCTGGCCGGCGCGGTGGTGGAGGTTGTGCTGATCGCGATCCTGGTGGCGCAGCGCAGCCTGTTCGAGCACGTCGCCGCCGTCGCCTTGGCGCTCGATGGCGCCGGGCTCGCCGCCGGCCGCGATGCGGTGCGGCACATCGTCGGCCGCGACCCGGCGAGCCTCGACCGTCACGGTGTCGCCCGCGCCGCGATCGAGAGCCTTGCCGAAAATTTCTGCGACGGCGTCGTGGCGCCGGTGTTCTGGTACCTGGTGCTCGGGCTGCCCGGCCTCTTCGCCTGCAAGATGGCAAACACCTTGGACAGCATGATCGGCCACAAGACGCCGCATTACCGCGCCTTTGGCTGGGCCGCGGCGCGGTTCGACGACCTGATCAACCTGGTGCCGGCGCGGTTGAGCGGCCTCTTGATCGCGGCTGCCGCACTGTTCGCCGCGGGCGGGCGGCCGCGCCGCGCGCTTGCGGTCATGCTGCGCGACGCCCGCAAGCACCGTTCGCCAAACGCCGGCTGGCCGGAAGGAGCGATGGCCGGGGCGCTTGGCCTGGCGCTCGCCGGGCCGCGCCGCTATGCCGAGGGCGTGGCGCTCGACCCCTGGGTCGGCGACGGCACGGCGCGTGCGGGCACCTCGGACATCGCCCGCGCGCTCGGTGTCTACAAGATCGCCTGCCTGATCGAGGGCGGGCTGGTGTTGGGTGCCTGGCTCGCCGGATATTTCAACGTGTTGTCCGGACATTTCAGCTTGTCGCACTGAGCCGGGGCGGACGGGCGGCGGCGAGCAGCGCCGATACATCGAGGCTCGCTTCGAGATGGTCGGCGAGCGTGTCGAGGGTGGTCTCGACCCGGCGCTGGTGCGCATCGCCGCTCGGGTTTGCGCCCAGCCGACAGAGCAATGCGTTGCGGAAGCGGTCGCTGTCGAAGATGCCGTGGAGATATGAGCCGGCGACCAGACCGTCGGCGCTGACCGCTCCCTCGATCCGGCCGGCCAGCTGCAGCATCGGCCGCGCCAGGCCCGGCCCGGTGGTGATGCCGAGATGCATCTCGTAGCCGGCAACCGGCATTTCTGTCGCCACATCTCGACCCGAGACCTTGGCGAGCCGCTTTTCGCCGCCGAGGACCGTGTCGATATCGAGGAGGCCGAGGCCCGGCACCGTCGCCGTCCGGCCCTCGCGGCCGAGCGGGTCGGCGATCGTCCGGCCGAGCATCTGATAGCCGCCGCAAAGACCGAGAACCCGTCCGCCCTGCCGATGATGCGCGAGAAGATCGATGTCCCAGCCCTCGCGGCGCAGGAATTCTAGGTCGCCGATCGTCGATTTCGAGCCGGGCAAGATCACCAGTGCAGCATCGCGCGGCAACGGCCGCCCCGGCCGGACCATGACGATTTCGACACCCGGCTCGGCGCGCAGCGGGTCGAGATCGTCGAAATTCGCGATCCGTGGAAATACCGGCACCGCGATACGGATGTGCTCGACGGCGGCTTCCCCGGCCGACCCCTCCCGTGCCGGGCGGCGACGAAGGGCCAGCGAATCCTCGGCCGGCAACCGTTCAGCGCCGGGAAAAAACGGCACGACCCCGAACGTGCGCAGCCCGGTGCGCGCGCCGATCGCTGCGATGCCTCCGTCGAACAGCCGCTGATCGCCCCGGAACTTGTTGACGATATAGCCGGCGACCAAGCCGCGTTCGCTCTCGCGGAGCAGCGCCCAGGTGCCGACCAGCTGCGCGATGACACCGCCCCGCTCGATGTCGCCGACCAGCACGACCGGCACATCGGCCGCCTCGGCAAAGCCCATATTGGCGATGTCGCCTTCGCGCAGGTTGATCTCGGCCGGGCTGCCGGCGCCTTCGACCAGCACCATGTCAACCCCTTTGCCAAGCCGCGTAAAGGCGGCGAGCACCGTCGGCAGCAGGCGCGGCGCAAAACGGCGGTACTCGGCGGCCGATGCGTGGCCATGGACCCGGCCCTCGACGACGATCTGCGCACCGCTCTCCGATTGCGGCTTGAGCAAAACCGGGTTCATGTCGGTGGTCGGCTCGACCCGGCAAGCGCGCGCCTGCAGCGCCTGCGCCCGCCCGATTTCGCCGCCATCGGCGGTCACCGCCGCGTTGTTCGACATGTTCTGCGGCTTGAACGGCCGCACCGCGAGCCCGCGCCGGGTGAAAGCGCGCGCCAGACCGGCGACCAGCAGCGACTTGCCGACATCCGACCCGGTCCCTTGCAGCATCAATGCCCGCGCCATCAGAACTCGATGCCCTGCTGGGCTTTGACACCGGCCCGGAACGGGTGCTTGACCAGCGTCATCTCGGTCACGAGGTCGGCAATCGCAATCAGCTCGGGCTTGGCATTGCGGCCGGTGACGACGACGTGCAGGTCGCGCGGCTTGGCGCGCAATGTCGCCACGATTTCGGCCGGCGGCAGATAGTCGTAGCGCAGCACGATGCTCAGCTCGTCGAGCAGGACCAGCCGATAAGACGGGTCGGCGAGCATCGCCTTGGCCGTCTCCCAGGCATTGCGGGCGGCGGCGATGTCGCGGGCGCGGTCTTGCGTGTCCCAGGTGAAGCCTTCGCCCATCGCCCGGCAGGTCACGAGGTCGCCAAACCGTTCGAGCGCCGTCCGCTCGCCGGTCGCCCACGCGCCCTTGACGAATTGCACGATCCCGACCCGCATGCCGTGCCCGAGACAGCGCAGCACCATGCCAAAGGCGGCGGTCGATTTGCCTTTGCCGGTGCCGGTGTGGACGATCAGCAGGCCGCGCTCTTGCGTCTTGGTCGCCAGCATACGGTCGCGCGCAGCCTTGCGCCGCGCCGCCTTTTCGTTGTGCCGGCGGTTGATCTCCTCCTCGGTCTCGCCGAGGCCGCTCACCCGCCGCTCCATTGCGTGAGCGTCTCACGGGTGCTGTTGCGGCGCGGGCGCCACAAGCCGCGCTCGATCGCTTCGAGAAAGCGCCGGCCGGTCTCGGCCAAGGCCGCGGGGTTGTGCTCGGCCATAAAGCCGCGGACCGTGTCGTCGGCGAGATAGGCGTCGTAGAGCGCCTCGAAATGCGTGTCGTCCACCACGCGCGCGGTCGCGGCAAAGGCAAAGAGGTAATCGACGGTGGCGGCGATCTCGGCCGCCCCTTTGTAGCCGTGGCGCATGACACCGGCGATCCAGCGCGGGTTGGCCGCTCGGCCGCGCACGACGCGCCCCAATTCCTCGCGCAGGCTGCGGATGCGCGGCGTTTCGGGGCGCGAGTGGTCGTTGTGCCAGACCGCGGGCGCGCGGCCCGACAGCTGCCGGACGACGAGCGCGAGCCCGCCTTCGAACTGGTAGTAATCGTCGCTGTCGAGCAAATCGTGCTCGCGGTTGTCCTGGTTGTGCACGACCGCATCGGCGGCGGCGAGCCGGGCTTCGAGCATCCCCCGCTCGGGGAGGCCCTCCGCGCCGGCGCCATAGGCATAGCCGCTCCAGCCGAGCCACGTCTCGGCGAGATCGGCCTCGCTGTCCCAAATCCGCTCGTCGATCAGGGTCTGCAAGCCGGCTCCATAGCTTCCGGGCTTCGCGCCAAAGACGCGGTAGCCGGCGCGGCGCGCAGCTTCCTGCGGCGCTATCCCCCGCGCTTCGAGAGTGTGGCGATCGGCGGCGCAGCGGGCGGCGAGCGGGTTGACGCCGGCCGGCTCGTCGAGTGCCGCGACGGCGCGCGCGGCCGAATCAAAGAGATCGATAAGCCCCGGAAAAGCGTCGCGGAAAAAGCCTGAGACGCGCAACGTGACATCGACCCGCGGCCGGTCGAGCACCGAGGCCGGCAGGATCTCGAACCCGGTGACCCGGCCGCTCGCCCGCTCCCAGACCGGCCGCACGCCCATCAGCGCCAAGGCTTGCGCGATATCGTCGCCGCCGGTGCGCATGTTGGCCGTGCCCCAGGCCGACAGCGCCATCCGCTCCGGGTAGGCGCCGTATTCCTGGGCATGGCGCTCGACCAGCAGCGCCGCCGATTTCCAGCCGAGCTGCCAGGCGGTCTCGGTCGGCACTGCCCGAATATCGACCGAGAAAAAGTTGCGTCCGGTCGGCAGCACCTCGGGCCGGCCGCGGCTCGGTGCGCCCGACGGGCCGGGCGCGACGCTCCGCCCGTCGAGACCTGCCAGCAGCCCGGCAATCTCGGCCGCGCCGCAACGCGTCACCGCCGGGCGCAGCACACGCTCGGTCCAGCCGAGCACGGTGCGGGTTTGGTGCCAATCCGCCTTCGGTTTGGTGTCCCCTGAAACGAGACGCAGCGCCAGCGCCTCCAGCCGTTCGACCGTATCGCCCGCCGTCCGCCAGCCCCCACCCGCCGTCCGCCACGCGCCCGATGCGGGGGGCAAAGCTGCGGCGTCGGCCAGGATTCGCGGGCGCGGGCCGGTCCAGGGCGCGGCGAGATCCATGGCGAGCGGGTCGCAGGCGAGATCGAGATCGGCAGCGAGCGCGCGCAGCAGCGAGGCGTCTTCGGGAGCGGCGCCGCGGGCCGGTCTGGCGAGGGCGACGAGGAGCGCGTCGAGCTGCTCGCCCGCGGGGCTTTGCCCGAACACATGAAGCCCGTCGCGGATCTGCAGCTCCTTCAGCTCGCACAAGAATGCGTCGAGCTTGGGCAAAGCCGCCGCCGGGTCTTCACCAGCAATGATGCCGCAGTCGCCGTCGAGCCCGGCGGCACGCGCCTGCTCGAGGATCGCCGCGGCGAGCGGTGCCACGCGGCGCATATCGCCTTGTGCCGCCTGGTAATATTCGTCGATCAGCCGTTCCAGATCGGCCAACGGGCCATAGCTGCCGGCGCGGGTCAATGGCGGGGTCAGGTGATCGACAATCACCGCTTGGGCGCGGCGCTTTGCCTGCGTCCCCTCGCCCGGATCGTTGACAATAAACGGGTAGAGATGCGGCAACGGCGGCATCGCCGCCTCGGGATAGCATTCGGCCGACAAGGCCAGCGCCTTACCCGGCAGCCATTCGAGCGTGCCGTGCTTGCCGAGATGGATAACCGCGTCGGCGCGGAACCCCTGCGCGAGCCAGGCATAGGCGGCGAGATAACCGTGCGGCGGCACCAGCGCCGGGTCGTGATAGGTGGATTTCGGGTCGATATTGTAGCCGCGTGCCGGCTGGATCAGCACCGCGATATTGCCGGCGCGAAAACCGGGGATCGCAAACCGGCCGCAATCGAGCCGGCCTTCGCGAAAAAACGGGTCGCGCTCGGCGGCACCCCAGCGCTCGGCAACGGCGCGCTGCACCAGCGGCGGCAGGGTCGTGAAAAAGGCCGAATAGTCTGCAAACGACAGCGATTCCTCGGCCGGCGCCGCGGGTTTCGCGTTGGTCGGGCCGGCGAGCAAGCGTTCGATCAGCTCGCGTGGGTCGTCGGGCGCGTCACCGATCCTGTAGCCGGCCGCCGCCAGCGCCCGAAAGATCGCAATCGCCGACGCCGGCGTGTCGAGGCCGACGCCGTTGCCGATCCGGCCGTCGCGGTTCGGATAGTTGGCGAGGACCAGCGCGACCCGGCGTTCGGCCGGCGGCTTCTGCCGCAGCCGCGCCCAATTGCGCGCGAGGTCGGCGACAAAGGCGATGCGGTCGGCGACCGGCCGATAGCCGACGAGATCGGCCTCGCTCTCCGGGTCGCGGCCGAGCGGCGCCTTGAACGACACGGCGCGCGTCAGAATGCGGCCGTCGATCTCCGGCAATGCCACATTCATCGCCAGGTCGCGCGGGTTGAGGCCCCGCGTGCCGTCGCGCCAGCTTTCTTCGTCGCCGCCCGAAAACACCACCTGCAGCACCGGGCAATCGGCCGCCGCCAGCGGATCCTGCGCCGCGCCGGCGCGCACCGAAAATCCGGTCGCGTTGAGGATCACCGCAGGCGGGGCCGCAGCGAGCAGCTCCTCGAGCAAGGAGCCTGCCTCGGCGTCTTTCAGGCTTTGCACAAAGACCGGCAACGGCCGCAGGCGCCGCGCCGCAATGGCTTGAACGAGCGCATCGACCGGTGCGGTGTTGCCGGATTGCACCAATGCCCGATAAAACAAGATCGGCACGACGCCGCCTTCGCCGCGCCAGCGCGCGGCAATCTCGTCGAGGCTCGGCAGCGGGCAATCGGGCCAATAGAGCCCGGCGCGCAGCAGCGGGGCGGGCTCGGCCCAATCCGCCGCGCGGCCGAAGAGCGTGCCGGCATAGCGCAGAAAATTCTCGGCGTTGCCGGGGCCGCCTTCGACCAGGTAGCGCCAGAGCCGCCGCGACGCCTGGGGCTGCGCCGTCGAGAATTCGGCAAGCTCCCGGTCGGGCTTGTCATCGCCGGGAAGGAGCGCCAGCGGAATTTTGCTGGCGCGGCAGATTTCGCCGAGCCGCTCGACGCCATAACGCCAATAGCTGCTGCCGCCGAGGATGCGAGCGACGACGAGCCGCGCCGCAGCGGCCGTCTCCATATAGAGATCGACCGACAGGTTGTGGGCGAGCCGTCCGATCGGCGCGAGGCGCAGGGTCGGCGCCGCCGGGTCTTGCGCTCGCCGCCGCTGTTGCGCCGCGGCGAGGAGGGCCAATTCGGTGTCGGCGCTCGACAGCACGACGATGTCGCCCGGCGTCTGCGCGAGATCGACCGCGGACGTGCCGTCGGCGATCACCCCCGGCTGGGTCGCGAGCAGGTGCATTCAGCCTCCCAGCGCCGCGGTGATCGCGGCCCGGTCGAGGCCCTTCTTGCCGATCACGACGAGCCGCGTGCCGCGGCGCTCGCCCGCTTCCCACGGCCGGTCGAAATAATGCAGCACCCGGTCGCCCACTGCCTGCACGACCTGCCTGCGGTCGCGGCCGGGAAGATCGACAAAGCCTTTGACCCGCAAGACGTCGTGCGCGGCAATGGCACCCTTCAGCCGCGCCAGAAACGCCGCACCGTCGGCAACCGGTCCGAGGCTCGCGACAAAGCTCTCGAAATCGTCGTGGTCATGCGCCTGATCGAGGACGTGCAACGACGGGCGGGCGGCGAGATCGTCCTCGGCCGCGGCGGCGAGGCCGAGCGCCACCTCGGGCGGCACCGCGCCGTCGCGGGTCTCGACCAGCTTCACGCCGGGGCGCAGCCGCGCCTCGATGTCGCGGCGCAGCGTCGCGAGGCGCTCGGGCGCCACCAGGTCGGTTTTGTTCAGGACCACCAGATCGGCGCACGCGAGCTGGTCGCCGAACACCTCTTCGAGCGGGTTGTCGTGCGCGAGCGCCGGGTCGGCGGCACGCTGCTGCGCCACCGCCTGCGGATCGTCGGCGAACCGGCCGGCGGCAAGGGCTGCGGCGTCGATCACCGTCAGCACGCCGTCGACCGTGGTGCGGGTGCGGATTTCGGGCCAGGCAAAAGCCTGCACCAGCGGCTTGGGCAAGGCGAGGCCGGACGTCTCGATCAGGATGTGCTCGGGCGGCGCCGGGCGGTCGAGGAGCTTGGTCAGGGTCGGCAGGAAATCGTCGGCGACGGTGCAGCACAGACAGCCATTGGCGAGCTCGACGATGTCGTCCTCGGCGCAGGCGGCGTCACCGCAACCGAGCAGCAATTCGCGGTCGATCCCGAGCGCGCCAAACTCGTTGACGACGATGGCGAGGCGCCGGCCTTGTGCGCGCGCCAGCAGGTGCCGCACCAGGCTCGTCTTGCCGGCGCCGAGAAAGCCGGTGATCACCGTCGCCGGGACCCGTTGCATGGCTCAGGCTTTCTTCAGCACGAGCGGCAGCCCGGCCGCGACAAAGACCACGCGGTCGGCGACCGCCGCGACCTCCTGGTTCAGCCGGCCGGCGGCGTCGCGGAACTCGCGGCCGAGCGCGGTTTCCGGCACCAGGCCCATGCCGACCTCGTTGGCGACCAGCACGACCGGGCCGGCGGCCAAGCGCAACGCCGCGCACAGCGTATCGGTCGCCGCCTCGACCGGCCGGCCGGCGAGCATCGCATTCGCCAGCCACAAGGTCAGGCAATCGACGAGCAATGGCCGCTCGGGTTTTGCCTCGGCGCCGATCAGCGGGGCGAGCGCCAGCGGCTCTTCGACGGTGCGCCAAAACGTGCCGCGGCGCGCCCGGTGCGCGGCGATCCGCGCCGCCATCTCGGCATCGCCCGCCTCGGCCGTCGCGCAATAGGTGCCGCGAGCCGCACCAGCTTCGACCAGGCGTTCGGCATAGCGGCTCTTGCCCGAGCGCGCGCCGCCCAGCACCAGTGTCACCGGCGGGAGCCCGATATGCGCTCGGTCTGAACCTGTGAACGGCATAGGTGCCTCCTCCTCCGCCCGAGGAATCGTCGCAACTCGATGCGATGCGGAGGTCTCCTGGCTCGGGGTCGTCGCTCGCGGCGCCTTCCCGGCCGGGCTCCCACCCAGCCAGTGGCCGTTGCCGCGGGCTCGCCGCTTACAGTTGCGGGGGCAGCGCCGGCATTGCACCGGACTTCCCTGTCGCATCGCGGCAACATGCTAGCATGCCGCAGCGCGCGCCGTCACCCGGTCGTTGCCGGCCCGGCGTCGCCGCCATATCCTGCGCGACCCGAACAGAGGAGGGGCGGCATGAAGATCGAGGGCGGATGCCTCTGCGGCAAGGTGCGCTATTCAGCCGATACCGAGCCGGCCTTTGTCGGCGTGTGCCACTGCAAGAACTGCCAGAAGGGCACGGGAGCCGCCTTTGCCGTGGTGGTGGGCGTGGCCAAGCCGGCGCTCGATGTGCAAGGCACGCTGCAGACCTTTACCGGTCGGGGCGACAGCGGCAAACCGACCTATCGGCGCTTTTGCCCGGAATGCGGATCGACGCTGATCGACGAGGCCGAGGCCCTGCCGAACGTCACGATGATCTTGGCCGGGACCCTCGACGATGCGAGCTGGCTTAAGCCGACCATGGAGATCTTCTGCGACAGCGCGCAGCCTTGGGTCAGCCTCGGCGGCGAGCGGCAGCGCTTCCCGAAGATGCCGGCGCCGTGATCTCGGTCATCGGGCCGAAGCGGCGAGCAGGATGACGATCTCCGCCACCTGTTGAACGGCGCCGAGCACGTCGCCGGTCTGGCCGCCGATCTGACGCCGCGCGAGCAAAGCCACCGCACCGGCCGCCGCTGCCGCGAGGCCGAGCGCAACCGCGCCGCGCACCGGCCCGAGCGCCGCCAGCCCGATCGCAACAGCGATCAGGATCGCAGCTGTCGCGGGCACGAGCCGCGGCCGTCCCGCGGCAAAACCCTGCCCGTCGCGGCGGGCCGGCGGCAGCGCCCACATCGCCGCCGCGACGAGGGCGCGCGAGGCGGCATGCGCCGCGACCAAGGCGAGGCCCGCATAAATCGCCTCGCGCATCGCCACGAGCGCAGCGGCGCGCAGGCCGAGGCTCAGCACCAACGCCAAGACGCCAAAGGTGCCGAGCCGGCTGTCGCGCATGATTTCGAGCTTGCGCGCCGGGTCGCGGCCGCCGGCGAGCCCATCGGCGGTGTCGGCGAGCCCGTCCTCGTGCAAGCCCCCGGTCAATGCGATCCCGGCGAAGACGGCGAGGAGTGCCGCCGCCCAATCGCCGAGGCCGACCAGCTGCGCCGTCAAAAACACAAAAGCTGCGACGGCGCCGATCCCGGCGCCGACGAGCGGAAACCCCCAGGCAGAATCGGCGAGCCGCCAGCCGCCCTCGGCCGAGGCCGCCATCGGCACGCATGTAAAGAACGCGACCGCGGCGGCAAAGCCGGCGACAATGCCGCGCCGCCGGGACGGGGGTTGCTCGGGACCGCTCATCGCCCGACCATAGCCGATCTTTTTTGAGGCGTGCCTATGAACGAGCCGGTCGCCGATCTCGACGAAATCCGCGCGCTGCTGAACCATTTGCCGGGGCCTGATCTGGAATCCGCGAACGCCGCGACCGAGCGTCAGGCGCAGCTGACCAAGCCCGCGGGCTCGCTCGGCCGGCTCGAAGAGCTGGCAATCTGGCTCGCCACCTGGCAGGCGCGCCACCCGCCGCGCCTCGACCATCCGCGCACGATCGTCTTCGCCGGCAATCACGGGGTCGCGGCGCGCGGCGTCTCGGCCTACCCCGCTGCGGTCACCGCCGAGATGGTCAAGAACTTTGTTGCCGGCGGTGCCGCGGTGAACCAGCTTTGCCGCGTCGTCGATGCCGATTTGCGGGTCTACGAGATGAACCTCGACGCGCCGACCGCGGACATCGTCGACGGGCCGGCGATGACCGAGGCGGAATGCGGCAACGCGATGGCCTACGGCATGATGGCGGTCGAGCCCGGCATCGATGCGCTGGCGATTGGCGAGATGGGGATCGGCAACACTACCGCCGCGGCGGCGTTGTGCGCGGCACTCTTTGGCGGCGAGGCCGAGCTGTGGACCGGTCCCGGCACCGGTGTGGCCGGAACCGCGCTCGACAACAAGCGCCGGGTCGTCGCTGCGGCGGTGGCGCGGCATATGCCGGAGGCGCGCGACCCGTTCGACATGCTGCGCCGGCTCGGCGGGCTCGAATTGGCGGCGATCGCCGGGGCGGTGATGGCAGCGCGGCTCGGCCGGGTCCCGGTGGTGCTCGACGGCTTCAGCTCGACTGCCGCCGCCGCGGCGCTGTTTGCCGCCGAGCCGCATGCGCTCGACCATTGCGTCGTGGCGCACGTCTCGGCCGAGCCGGGTCACCGCGTTCTTCTCGACCGTCTCGGCCAAAGGCCGCTTTTCGATCTCGGCATGCGGCTCGGCGAAGCCTCGGGCGCCACAATCGCGCTCGGCCTTTTGCAGGCGGCGGCAGCGTGCCACAACGGCATGGCGACCTTCACCGAGGCCGGGGTCAGCGGCGCGGTTGGGGTCAGCGATCCCGGGTGAGAGGGGCGGATCAGGGAACGATGCCGCGCGCCGCCCAGGCCGTCGCCGCCATCGAGCGCGGCCCGTCGGCGCCGCCGGCGAGGTAGGCCCGGCGCACCGCCTCGGCCAAGGTGGCCAGCCGCTCCGGCTCGAGGCTTTTGACATAGTCGCCGACCGGGCCTTGGGCGTGCTCGATCGGCTGCCAGTAATCGGCAAAGTCGCGGTATTCCTGGCGAATGGTCAAGGAACGGCCTTCGACATTGTCGAGCCCGGCGGCGCCGAAGCCGGCGAGGAGCTCTCCGGGGCCGGTCAACGGGCTCGAATAATGGCGGGCGCGGGCGCGGTCGGCCGCCGGGTCGAGGGCCGCCGCCGTGTCCCAGAAAATCCGTTGATAGACGAGGCCGCCGGGGAAATCCCAGACCGCTGCCGCGACCACGCCGCCCACGCGGGTCACGCGGCGCATGCCGGCAATCGCGCGCGCCGGCTCGGACATGAAATTGAGCGCCAGCTGCGACAGCGCGCGGTCGAAGCTGCCCTCGGCCAATTCGAGCGCGCCGGCGTCGCCGACCGCAAAGCTCAGCCGCGGGTCGGCCGACCGCCCGGCGGCATAAGCGATGTAGGGTGCCGCGATGTCGATGCCGACGATCGCCGCCGGTTCCGGCCGGGCGCAGAGCGCCAGCGCCAGGCTGCCGGTGCCGCAGCCGAGGTCGAGCACCCGGTCGCCCTTCGCGATGCCGGCCCAATCGATCAGCTGGCGAGCCAAGAGCGGGCTCCACCGCCCCATCAGCCGCTCGTAAGCCTTGGGATCGGTCGCGGTATAGCGCGACGGCATGTCCTCACCTCCTCAAGGGCTGGTGTCGGGGCTGGTGTCGGGGCTGGTGTCGGTGGCAACGTCAAAAGGCTCGGCGGCTTGACGGGCGCGATCGAGATATCTCAGTGTATATATCGCGCGCTTGCACAACCTGTCATCGAGAGAGATCAATGCGTCACCCCCGCCGCGCCATCTGGATTTTGTCGCTGCTGCTGCTGCTGCCGTTCGCGTCCACCCGAGCGGCAGCGGCGGACGATGTCGTCGTCTTTGCCGCCGCCAGCCTGAAAAACGCGCTCGACGACGCGGCGCAGACCTACCGCAAAGCAGGCGGTGCCGCGACCAAGATTTCCTACGCGGCGAGCTCGGCGCTGGCCAAGCAGATCGAGAACGGCGCGCCCGCCGACATCTTCATCTCGGCCGACCTCGCCTGGATGGACTATGTGCAAAAGAAAAATCTGATCCAGCCGGCGACGCGCAAAAACCTGCTCGGCAACCGCCTCGTCCTGGTGGCGCCGGCCGGCAGCGGCGTCAAGATCGATGTGAAGCCCGGTTTCGACCTGGTCGGGCTGCTGCATGGCGGGCGGCTGGCGATGGCCGACCCGGCCAGCGTCCCGGCCGGCAAATACGGCAAGGCGGCGCTGCAAAAGCTCGGCATCTGGAACGCGGTCGAGCCGCACGTCGCCGGCGCCGAGAATGTGCGCGCGGCGCTCCTTTTCGTCGACCGCAAGGAGACCCCGCTCGGCATCGTCTATGCGACCGACGCCGCCTCCGACCCGCGCGTCGAGATCGCCGCGACCTTTCCCCAAAGCACCCATCCGCCGATCATCTATCCGGCGGCGCTGACCGCTGCGAGCAAGAACCTCGACGCGATAAAATTCCTGCAATTTCTCGAATCGCCAAAAGCACGGCCGGCCTTTGAAAAGCAAGGCTTTACTGTGCTCGGCGCCGGCGGTTAGGCGCTCACTCGCCCATCTGCAGCAGCGCCCCGCGGCGGCGGGCATCGCGAAACGCGATAAAAAAGCCGGTGGCGCCCAGCGCCAGCCAAACCAGGTCGAGGGCGCCTGCGGTCATCAGGTAATCGGCGCGGAAGACCTTCTGGAACAGCACCGCGCGCATCCCTTCGAACACATAGGTCGAGGGCAACGCCCAGGCGACGTGCTGCAGCCAGCGCGGCAGGATCGTAACCGGGTAATAGACCGCGCTGATCGGCGACAATGTGAACACCGCGAGCCAGGCCAGGCTTTCCGCACCCATGCCGTGGCGTAGGATCATGCCGCAGATCGCCAGGCCGAGCGACCAGCCCATGACCAGCAGCACGGCAAAGAAACCGATCAGCGGCAGGCCCAGCGAAAAGATCGAGTAGTGATAGAGCACGATCGCCAAGAGCGCGGCCGGCAGGGCGCCGATCAGCACGCGCAGCAAGCTCATCGACAACAGCGAAAAGACCCATTCATAGGGGCGCAACGGGGTGACGAACAAATGCCCGAGATTGCGCGCCCACATTTCTTCGAGAAACGAGATCGACAGCCCGAGCTGGCCGCGGAACAGCACGTCCCACAGCATGACCGCCGCCAGCAGCACGCCAAAAGCGCGAAAGACATAGTTGCTGTTGACGTAGAGAAACTGGCTCATGAACCCCCAGATCAGCATCTGCAAGGTCGGCCAATAGAGCAATTCGAGCGCACGCGGCCATGAGCTGCGCAACAGGTAGAGATAGCGCAGCAGCATCGCCCAGACGCGGCTCGCCGACGACCCGCTCTCGCGATGTCCGCCGAGGCTCACGACACCGGCTCCAGCGCGGGCTGCTTTTGCCGCACGATGTGCAAAAACACCTCTTCGAGGTTGGCGCGGCCATAGCGGCCGATCAGCGCCTGGGGGCTGCCGCGATCGACAATCCGTCCGGCTTTCATCATCAAAACCTCCGAGCACAGCCGCTCGACCTCGGCCATGTTGTGCGAGGCCATCAGGATCGTGGCGCCGGTGCGCTCGCGCCAGGTTTCGAGATAGCTGCGCACCCAATCGCCGGTGTCGGGATCGAGCGAGGCCGTCGGCTCGTCGAGCAGCAGCAATTCGGGCTCGTTGAGCAATGCCTTGGCGAGCGCCACGCGGGTTTTCTGTCCGGCCGAGAGCTTGCCCGCCGGCCGGTCGAGAAAGGCCTCGATCTGCAAATCGTTGGCGAGCTCGCCGATCCGCCGGCGCCGCTGCGGCAGCCCGTAGAGCCGCGCATAAATCAGCAAGTTCTGCCGCACCGTCAGCCGATGCGGCAGATCGACAAAGGGCGAGGAGAAATTCATTCGCGGCAACACCCGATAGCGGTGCCGCAGCATGTCCTCGCCGAAAATCCGCACCTTTCCCGCGGTCGGCAGCAAGAGCCCCAAGAGGATCGCCAAGGTCGTCGTCTTGCCGGCGCCGTTGCCGCCGAGCAACGCCGCGGTCACGCCGCGCGCGACGCTGAAGCTGATCCCGTCGACCGCGACCGCGGTCGGATAGCGCTTGACCAGATTGTCGATTTTGACGGCCGGCTCGGACATCGCCCATATATGAGGCATCATCCGCCCCTCGGCCAGCCGGCCCGCTTTGCAATGAGCAAGACCCTGTCGTGACCGACACCAGCCGCGCCCCGCCGAACGAGCCCGCCGCCGGGCTCGGCCGGATCAGCCTGCGCACGCTGATACCGATCCGCTGGGTGGCGATCGCCGGCCAGGCGCTGACGCTCCTTTTTGTGCATTACGGGCTCGGTTTCCGCTTGCCGCTATTGCCGGCCTTTGGCGTCGTTGCCGCCTCGGCGCTGCTCAACATCGTGCTGGTCCTGGCTCGGCGGACCGCGAGCCGGCTCGGCGAGCGCTACGCCGTGATGTATCTCGGCTACGACATCTTGCAGCTGACCATCCTGCTCTATCTGACCGGCGGGCTGCAAAACCCGTTTTCGATCCTGATCCTGGCCCCGGTGACGGTGGCGGCGACGGCGCTCGGCCGGCGCTCGGTCATCGCATTGTCGGCGTTGGCTATCGCCGCGATCAGTGGGCTGACCGAGTGGCACTTGCCGTTGCCGTGGCTCGGCCAGCCGCCGGTGTTCCCGATCGAGCTCGCGGTCGGCATTTGGGCGGCGCTGGTGCTGGCGACGATGTTTATCGCCACTTACACCTGGAGCGTGGCGCAGGAGGTGCGGCGGCTGCGCGACGCGGTGGCGGCGACCCAGCTGGCGCTCGCCCGCGAGCAGCGGGTCTCGGCGGTCGGCGCGCTTGCCGCAGCGGCCGCGCACGAGCTCGGCAGCCCGCTCGCCACGATCGCCGTCGTCGCCCGCGAGCTGGCGCTCGACCTCCCCGCCGACAGCCCCTACGCCGACGACGCCGCGCTGCTGTTGAGCCAGTCCGAGCGCTGCCGCGAAATCCTGGCCGGGCTCGCCCGCCAGCCGGAGGAGGATGGCGGCTCGCCTTACACCCGGCTGCCGATCTCGGCTTTGGTCGAGGCCGCCGGCGCAATGTCGCGAAACTCGCGCATCCGGCTGATCTTTGCCACCGCCGCCGGTTCGGCCGAAGAGGAGCCTTTGGTGCGGCGCAGCCCCGAGATCATGCACGGGCTCAACAACCTGATCCAAAATGCAGTCCAGTTCGCCCGCCGCGAGGTCAGCGTCACGACCTTTTGGAACGCCGCCGATGTTGCCGTCGAGGTTGCCGATGACGGCCCGGGGTTCCCGCTCAACCTATTGAGCCGCTTGGGCGAGCCCTATCTTTCGACCCGCGCCGGGGCCGGCGACCATATGGGGCTGGGCATCTTTATTGCCCAGAGCCTGTTGGAGCGCAGCGGCGCGCGGGTAACCTTCGAGAACCTCGCCGAGGGTGGCGCCCATATTGCGATTTCATGGAACCGTGCCAATCTGGAAACCGTAGAGCGAACCCGCCGACCCGCGGCGGCAGCTTCCGATTAGGCTGCAAGCGGACGCCGGAGGCAGAAATCATGAATGCGATCGACCGACCGACCCGCCTTGGCCCCGCCGAGGGAGTTTCCGCCGCCTTGCGCGGCCTGCCCGAGGGCGAGCGCACCTTGCTGATCGTCGATGACGACGCGCCGCTGTGCCAGCGCCTGGCTCGAGCGATGGAACGGCGCGGCTTTGTCGTCACCACCGCCGACAGCGTCGCCACCGGCACTGCCGCGGCGAGCCAGCATCCGCCGGCCTTTGCCGTGGTCGATATGCGGCTCGGCGACGGGCGCGGCTTCGAGATCGTCAGCGCCTTGCGCCAGGCCCGGCCGGGCGCGCGCATCGTCATGCTGACGGGCTACGGCAATATCGCCACCGCGGTCGCCGCGGTCAAAGCGGGTGCCGTCGATTACCTGCCAAAGCCTGCTGATGCCGATGCGGTCGAGCGCGCGCTCCTCGCCCAGGAGGATGCCACTCCGGAACCGCCGGAAGACCCGATGTCGGCCGACCGGGTGCGCTGGGAGCATATCCAGCGCGTCTTTGAATTGTGCGAGCGCAACGTCTCCGAAACCGCCCGCCGTCTCAAAATGCACCGCCGCACCTTGCAGCGCATCCTCGGCAAGCACGCCCCGCGAAGCTGAGCCGAACTTTCCCTCTCCGCCCTTGGGGGGAGAGGGAGGGGCCCGGCGCGAAGCGCTGGGAGGGTGAGGTGGGTGCGGCCGAACTCGGCGGCATCGGAGTTCCCCCCACCTCACCCCGACCCTCTCCGCCCCCGGGGGCGAAGAGGGAGATTTTACCAGTGTTAGTCGGATCCGGGGCATCCGACGGCCTGCCTCCGGCGGTTTGACTCGGCCGCCGCTCGCGTCTAGCGTTTCCTTCGCAATGCGCGGCCCTCTGCCGCCCTTCCGGAGGACAAGAATGAGCGCTCATGCCAGCCCCGCCGAGGTCCATGCCAGGCTCGGCCATCCGGTCATCGACGGCGACGGCCATTGGGTCGAGTACACGCCGGTCTTCGCCGAGAAGATCCGCAAGGCGGTCGGCGACAAGGGGGCGGACGGGTTTCTCGCCGCGCAGCGCCGCATCCCCAATTCCCTGAGCCTCTCGACCGCCGAGCGCCAGCGCCGCGGGGTCGGCATGGAGGGGTTCTGGGGCCGGCAATCGACCAACACCCGCGACCGCGCCACGGCGATGATGCCGCGGATGCTGTACGACCGGCTCGACGAGCTGGGGATCGATTTCGGCGTCATCTACCCGACCGCCGGGCTCGGCATCCCGCGCATCGCCGACGGCGAAACCAGGCGCGCGGTGATCCGCGGCTTCAACATCGTCACCGCCGATTATTTTCGCGATTTCGCCGACCGGCTGACCCCGGCGGCGGTGATCCCGGTGCACACGCCGGACGAGGCGATCGCCGAATTGGAATTCGTCACCAGGGAATTGGGCGCCAAGGTCTGCATGTTCGGCAGCGGCGTGCGCCGGCCCTTGCCAAAGGCTGCCGGGGCGGAGCCGGACGTCGCCCGCTTTGTCTCGGGCTTCGACCAGCTCGGCATCGACAGCGATCACGATTACGACCCGCTCTGGCAGAAATGCCGCGAATTGAAGGTTGCACCCACCTTCCACACCGGCGGGCGCAGCTACGGCGAGCGCAACTCGCCGTCGAACTTCACCTTCAACCATATCGGCCATTTCGCCGCGGCCGGGCACGCGGTGGCCAAGGCATTGTTCCTCGGCGGCGTCACCCGGCGCTTTCCCGATCTGCGTTTTGCCTTTTTGGAGGGCGGGGCCGGCTGGGGCTGCCAGCTGTTCTGCGATCTGATCGAGCATTGGGAGCGGCGGGGGGCGGCGGGCCTCGCCTATATGGACCCGAAAAAGCTCGACCGGCCGCTGCTGCGCCGCTTTGTCGACCAATACGGCTATGCCGACATCGCCGCCGAACTCGACCGGCGCGACGGCTGGCCCTCGCGCGAAGAGGACGAGCTGACCGGCGGCGTCCCGCTCGACGATTACGCGGCATGCCATATCGCGCGCAAGCAGGATTGGATCGACCTCTACGCCACCCCCTATTATTTCGGCTGCGAGGCCGACGACCGGATGAACGCGACGGCGTTCGGCAAGACGATGCCGCTGGGGGCGCGGATCAACGCGATCTTCAGCTCGGACATCGGTCATTTCGACGTGCCCGACATGCTGATGCCGCTGCCCGAATCCCATGAGCTGGTCGAGGACGGGCTGATCACGCCCTCAGATTTCCGCGACTTTACCTTTGCCAACGCGGTCAGGCTCTGGGGCACGCAAAACCCGCGCTTTTTCGAAGGCACCCGCGTCGCCAAGGAGGCCGCGGCGGTATTGGCCGAAACCCGCCTCCCCGCCGCCGCCGAATAGCTCGGCTGCGGCGCCGATCGAGGCCGCGGGCGCAGGGTGGCGCGCCTCCGCTGCGCGGGGCTGGCCGTGGCCCTGGGGCCGTGGGTCCTGGGGCCGAGGGCTAGCCAAGGGCTAGCCAGGCTGCTCCACCGCTTCCTCAAAGGCGGCGAGGGTCTTTTCGATCGCCTCTTTCGGCAGGTCGCGGGTGATGAAGACCATGCGGGTGCGGTGATCCTCGCTCGGCCATTCCTTGAGCAGGACCGGCGGGTGGAACAGGTGCTGGACGCCGTGCACGACGACCGGCTCGCCCGGCCGGTCGCTGAGCGCCACGATGGCTTTCAGCCGCAGCAAATCGTCGCCGCGCATCGTCGCCAGCGCGTCGAGCCAGGTCGACAATGCCGCCCATGAGATCGGCTCGTCGCGGGTGATGCAAAAAGCGCGGATATGGTCGTCGTGCCGGTTCACGTCGGGCGGCGCGTCGCTGTGCTCGTGGCCGTGCTCGTGGCCGGCTTCGAACGCCTCGTCGCGCAGCCAGCGGCGCACATCGACGCTTTTCGATCGCGGATCGTAAAAGCCGAGGTTGAACAGCAGCGCCGGATCGACCACGCCCTGGGCCACGGCAACGACCGGCGCGCTCGGGTTCAGCGCGGCAAGCCGCGCCTTCAAAGCCGCCGTTGCCTCGCCGCCGCCGAGATCGGTCTTGGTCAGCAGCAGCCGGTCGGCGACCGCGGCCTGCTTGACCGCTTCCGGCTGGCGGTCGAGCGTGCCGGCGCCATTGACCGCATCGACCGTTGCCACCACACCGTCGAGCGTATAGCGCGCCGCAACGAGCGGGTCCGACATCAGCGTGTGCAGGATCGGCGCCGGATCGGCGAGCCCGGTCGTTTCGATGACGACGCGGGTGAAATCCGGGAGCTTGCCGTTGGCGCGGCCGACAAAAAGATTGAGCAAGGTATCGACGAGGTCGCCGCGCACCGTGCAGCAGAGGCAGCCGCTGTTGAGCAGCACGATGTCGTCGCTGGCGCGCTCGACCAAGAGATGGTCGATGCCGATTTCGCCGAACTCGTTGACGATGACCGCGGTGGCGGCCATGCCCGGCTGCTGCAAGATATGGTTCAGCACCGTGGTCTTGCCGCTGCCGAGAAAGCCGGTCAGCAAGGTCACCGGGATCAGGGACGCGGCTTCGGTCGAGCTCATGCGCGGTGGGTTCCTGCTAAAGCCGGCCGATCTTCGGGCAAATCGCGCTTGCGGTCGAGCACCCCGTCGCCTTGCCGCCGCGGGGGCCGCGGTTGGGAAAGGGTGCTGTTGCAATTGCATGGTCCGTGTTGTTGATTAACGCGGCCGGCGCGGCGGACCGAGAAAGTGCCGCGGCCATGGCGAACGCGGTTGGGGAGGACACACGATGAAACCAGGTATGGCGGGACTGCGAGCACTGCTCCTCGCGGGAACGGTGGCCGGCGTTTTTGCCGCGGCGTGGCCGGCGGCGGCGCAGCAGGCGCCTGCGAGCACAGCCCCGGCGGCTGCAGCACCCTCGGCTCCGGCGACAACGGCAACCACAACGGCGCAGCCGGCAAAGCCGCCGCCGCCGGGATTTATGCAAGGGGCGCCGGCCACGGCCGAGAGCTCGCATCTGGCGCCGAATGTGCCTTCGCCCCTGCCGACGCCCGCCAATAAATTACCGGTGGCGCTCTTCAAGCTGCCGAAGAATTTCCATGTCGAGGTGTTTGCCAGCGGCATGCCGAACGCCCGCTCGCTGCGCGTCGGCGACAAGGGCACCGTGTTTGTCAGCACCCGCGTGCTCGACCGCATCTATGCGGTGACCGAGAAGGACGGCAAGCGCGAGGTCAAGACCCTGTTGACCGGGCTCCATTGGCCGAACGGCATCGCGCTGCATAACGGCACGCTCTATATCGCCGAGCTCAACAAGATCTCAAAGGTCGACAACATCGAAGGTCAGCTCGACAACCCGCCAAAGCCGACCGTCATCTACAGCGACCTGCCGAGCTATGAGCCGCATGGCTGGAAGTTCCTGACCGTCGGCCCCGACAACCGGCTCTATTTCAATGTCGGCGCGCCCTGCAACATCTGCATGCCGCCGCCGACCAACGCGCAGCTGCGCAGCATCAATCTCGACGGGAGCGACCCGCAGATCGTCGCGCACGGCATCCGCCAAGTTGTCGGGCTGGATTTCAGCCCGGTCTCGAAAGTGCTCTATTTCACCGAGAACCAACGCGATTGGCTGTCTGAAGACCAGCCCAACGACAAGCTCAACCGGCTCCTCCATCCGGGGAAGGACAATTTCGGCTATCCCTATTGCGACGGCGGCGATATCCCGGACCCGATCTATGGCTGGGGCCACAGCTGCAACGACTTTACCAAGCCCGTGGCGCAATTGGGCGCGCACTCGGCACCCTTGGGCCTGCGCTTTTACACCGGGCGGATGTTCCCGAAGGAGTACCACGACGCGCTCTTCATCGCCGAGCACGGCTCGTGGAACAAGACCAAGAAGAACGGCGGCATGGTCGTCGTCGCCCGGCTCAATCCGGACGGGACGGTCCGCTCGATCACCCCGTTTATGACCGGCTTTTTGCAAGACAATAAATACGTCGCGCGCCCGGTCGATATCGAATGGCTGAAAGACGGCTCGATGCTGGTGTCGGATGATTGGAACGGCGCGGTCTATCGGGTCAGCTATGGCGCGCAGCGCCCGGTGCACGCCGCCAGCCGATAAAATAAAGCGCAGGCCTTTCCCCCCGGCCGAGCGTGCGCGGTCGAGGGGAGGGCCGCCAAATCCTGCCTAGCGGCCTGCGACGCCGCCGAATTCCTGGACGAGTGCGTCGCGCACGGTATCGAGGTCGAGCCGATGCGCGGCGGCGAGCGGGCCGGTCTCGACGACGATGTCGTCGATGTCGCCGATCTGCTTCAGCCGCTTGTAGAGGTCTTCGGCGCGCAGGCCGAGGCCCTCGCCCAAAATCTCCATAAAATTGATGATCTCGAAATTCCGGCCGTCGCCGGCGTCGCACAATTCGCGGTGGCAGGCGTGATAGACCGTGGCGAGGGTCGTCACCCCGGCATCGGCGACGGCGGCGAGCTCGCGCTCGACCAGCTCGCGCTTGTAGGCCGGCAACACGGCGAGGCTGTTCGCCTGGGTCCCGACCCGCGGCACGTCGATATCGACCAGCTCGACGCCGGGCACGATCGACAGCAGCTTTTTGACCGCTGCCATGACTTGCGGCAGGACCGGGCGCTCGTGCAAGGCGACACGCTTTTCGACACGATGCTTCATCAGCCGCTCGAGCTGATCGGCGCGGTCCGCGAGATAGACGAGGAACGGGTTGAAATCGAACGGCTTATTGCCAAAGCGTGCCGTGTAGCTCGGCAATTGCACCTCGCCGATCTGCACCTGGCAGCTCGGGCACCAGGACAAGACGGTCGCGGTGCCGGCGGCGGCGAGGCCGTCGATCGTCGCATAGCCGACCTTTGCCGTATTGGCATAGTCGCCTTCGCGAAACTGATAGACGCCGCAGCATTGGCCGGGGCCGCCCATGACCTCGTAATCGACGCCCAAGAGGTCGAGCGTGTCGAGGCACAGAAGCGCTATGTGCGGCGTCTTCAGGATGTTGCAGCCGGTGTAGAAAACAATGTCGGGCGGGCTCTCGCGCGCCGGCTGGTCCTGGCCGCGCAGCCGCGCCAAGGTCTCGGCCGGCAATTGCAGCCGCGACAGCACACGCACACCGCGGCTCATATTGGCAAAACCCTTGCGCCAGCGCGTGTTGAGCGGCGCTCCCTCCTTGCCGGCGCGGGCAAAGCCGCGGGCGAGCTGCACCATAAATCGCGCATTGATCCCCTCGGGGCAGGCCGGGATGCAGTTGCCGCTGCCGCTGCACACATTGGCCCAGCGCACCGCCGCCTCGTTCCCGGCGCCGCCGGTGATCAAATCGACGATGCCGCCCGTCACCGCGCCCGGGTCGGCTTCCCCGAGCCCCGCCGGCGGCGCCATCGGACAGGCGCGAAAGCATTCGCCGCAGCGCGTGCACGCCTCGGCAATTGCCTCTCCCCGCGCCCTGAACTCGTCCAAAAACCCCGCCGCCCCGGCTTCGCTCATCGCCCGCCTCACAATCATTCGACCCCCACGCTACCCGGCTTTCCCACCAGAGGAAAGCCAGCAATGGCGCCAGGCGCGAGGCTGCTTTAGCTTGCGGTCACACCCTGAGGGAGCCGCACGCCGATGACCGTTGCCCGTGAGCTCGCCGATTTCCTGACCCCGATCTCGGCCGCCGAGGTGCCGGCGCAGGCGATGGAGCATGCGGCGATGCTGATCGCCAGCACGATTGCCAGCGCGGCGCTCGGCGCGGGGATCGAATCGGCGCAGATCGTCCGCTCGCTCGCCCGCGAGAAGGGCGGACGGCCGGACGCGCCGGTGTGGTTTGACGACGGCCCGAGATTGCCGTTGGCCGAGGCGGCGCAGGTGAATGCGGTGATGAGCGATGCCGCGGCTTCGGACGACAGCGATCTGCGCAACATCGTCCATGCCGGCACCCCGCTGACCGCGACGACGCTCGCCATCGCCGAGCACACCGGCTCGCGTGGCGAGGAGGTGCTGGCGGCGATCGTGCTCGGCTACGAGGCGGCGGGGCGCATCGGCGAGGCGATCACCCCGGGCTTTCGCAGCCGCGGCTTTCACGGCTGCCACGGCGCGATCTTTGCCGCCGCGGTCGCTGCCGCGCGGCTCTTGCGGCTCGATCGGGCGCAGGCGGCGCAGGCGATCGCCTTGTCGGCGACCTCGATCGGCGGGCTCGCCACCGCCGCCGACACGAGCGTCGCGCGCGAATATCACGCCGGGCTCGCGACGCGGCTCGGGATCGATGCGGCACTCGCTGCCGGGCGCGGCTACCGCGCCGAAGCAAGCATCCTCGAAACCCGGCACGGCTTTTTCGAGGCTTATGGCGGCGTCGACGGCGCCGCAGCGGGGGAAGGCGTCACCCGCGATCTCGGCCGGTCCTGGGACATCGTCACCGATATGGCGGTAAAGCTGGTGCCGGGTGGCCATCCGCACCACGCGCTCGCCGAGGCCGCGGCCAAGGCGGCACGCGACGGGCGGATCGCGGCCGACGAGATCGACAGCATCATCTTGTCACGCCCCGGTGTGACGGCGCTCGCCGGGCCGCTGCACCCGGCCGATTTGATCGAGATGGCGCACAGCCCCGCCTATTTCCTCGCCGCCGGTGCGGCCGACCGCGATTTTTCGTGGGTGCACGCGACTCCCGCCAAGATCGCCGATCCGGTCATCCACCGGCTGATCGACAAGGTCCAGGTCGGCCCGCCGCCGCCGGCCGAGGATGCCGCGCGCTACCGGCAAGGCGCGACCGTGACCATCCGGACGACCGACGGCCGGTCTCATACGAGCACGGTCCATGTGCCAAAAGGGGCCGGAATGCTCGGCATCGCCTGGGCCGACCTCGACGCCAAATACCGCGCCCTCGTCCCCTATGCCGGCCTGTCCCCCGAGCGGATCGAGGCGAGCCTCGCGCTGATCCGCGATTTCCGCAACCTCGGCAACGTTTCGGAATTGACTGGCTTGCTGCGGAAATAGGCGAAAGTTTTAGACCCACTGCTGTCGATATGACGGCGTGAACGCTGTTATCGAAAACCGGACCCATACAATCGTCGTTGCTAGGTCTTTGCAAATCGATGTAATATTTTTGTAAGTTTCTTCATGTATTATCTAGCGAGCTACTTCCGAGCCATTAACCTGTCCATGTTCATTGAATAAGTCTGCGGTCGGCCGAGGGTGTGCCGCACCGGTCGCTGCTCCCGCTGGGAAGAGCACTCCGCTTGAGGCGCCACGATGAGCATCATTTATACCGGTTTGCACAGCACCGGCATTTTATTGACCGCGACAACGGCTAACCCGGTCACTATAGCGAGCGGCGCCTATATCGGCTCGGGCGCCAAAAGCTATGCCGTCAAGGGCGATTCCACCAGCGGCCAGGCCGATTACAAGTTCCGGTGGAACATAACCAATTTCGGCGAGGTCAAGGCGAGCGGCACCGGCTCGACCGGCGTCTACCTCGCTGGCGGCGGCGCCGTCTATAACGGGCGCCCCGGCTACGCCGGCTATATCGGCGGCGGGAAATTCGGCGTTTACGTCAAGGCGCTGTCAGGAACCGTCGTCAATTCCGGACAGATCGTCGGCCGGAACGGCGTCGGGGTCGATCTCGCGGCCGGCGGCGAAGTCACCAATTTGGGGGTCATCGAGGGCACCGGCGGCGTTGTCGGCATCACCAATGGGGCCGCCGCGAGCCTGTACAATTACGGCGGCATCGTCGCCACCGGCGGGTATAGCTGCGTCAACCTGTCGGCGACCGGCAGCAACCTCCTGGTCAACGGCCGCACCGGCTCCATCAAAGGCGCGAGCGGCGGCGGTGCCGCCGTATATGCCGGCGGCCCGGCGAATATCGTCAATCTCGGCGATATCGCCGGCTTCAGCAATACCGGCGCCGGCATCCGCCTCGGCGATGGCGGCACGATCGTCAACGGACGCAAGGGCACCGGCACCGGGTTCATCACCTCGCAGGGTGACGACGCGATCGGCGTCTTCAGCGGCGGGCCGGTCACGGTCACCAATTACGGCGTGATCGAACCGAGTTCGGCGAGCCCGGGCGCCGGCATCTTTCTTGCCGACGGCGGCAAGGTCACCAATTTCGGCTCGATCGCCGGCGGTGGCGCGACGTTCGAGAACGGCAATGACGCCATCGAGATCCAGGGCGCCGGCACGGTGGCGAATTACGGGACGATCTCTGGTTACGGCCCGGTTGCGGGTGTGAAGCTCCAGAGCACCGGCAGCAGCCGTCTCTCCAACGTCGCGGGGGCCTATATCCATCAGAAGACCGGCCCCGCCGTCGAGATCGCATACGCCGCCGGCACCATCGTCAATCTCGGCACCATCATCGCCCTGGCCGGCGCCGGCGTTCAGCTCGACGATGGCGGCATCGTCACCAACGGGCAGAGCGGCTCGACCGAGGGGAAAATCGACGCGGGAACGGTCGGGATCGAGGAAACCGGGACTGTGAATGCCACGATCGCCAATTACGGCACGGTTATCGGCAATGGCAGCGGCGACGGCATCGCGCTTGCCGATGGCGGCCGGATCACCAATTCCGGGACGATATTCAGCCGCTCCGGCAGCAACGGGATCGCGATCACCGGCACAGCCGCCGCCAGGGTGGTGAATTCCGGGGACGTCTACGCCAGCGGCGGGACGAGCCAAATCTATCTCGACACCAGTGGCGGTGCCTATCTGCACAATGCCGGCGGGGCGCATATCGGTGGTTTCAGCGACCAGAGCACGAATGGCGTTTCGATCGCCGGCGCCGCGGGCACGGTGGTCAATCTCGGTGCAATCTCCGGCCAGACCGCCGGTGTCGTGCTCGCCGCCGGCGGTCGGATCACTACCCAGGGAATGATCAGTGGAACCTCGTACGGCGTCGAGGTCGCAGGCGGGGCGGCAACCATCGTCAATGACGGCCAGATCAACACCTATAGCGGTGGCGGACCCGGCATCGCGTTCCTGAACGGGGCGGGGGGGACGATCATCAACGACGGAAACATTAGCGGCGGCAGCGGCACTGCGGTTTCCTTTGGCGGCGGCAACGACCTGGTCGTGGACGAAGCCCATGGCGGTTTCGAATCGAGCTCCGGCGGCATCGGGATCGTCAATGGCGGCGGCGGCACCAACACGCTCGATCTGTTCAGGCCCGGTATCGATACGCTGACCGGGTTCGTCGGCTTTTCGATCGTTTTCCTGTTGAACGGCGAGACTGACGGCCTGACCATCACCGACGCCGATTTCTCCGGGCTCCCCGTCGGCACCGCGCTGACCGTCCATGGCAGCAATACCGGCGACACCATCGATGCGGGCGGGCTGACCGCGGGCGACCGGCTGGATTATTTCGGCACCTCCCCGGGCTTCGACAATGTGACGGGCGGCGCCGGCAACGACACCTTCTCGTTCACCGCTGCGGCATTGAACGGCAACGAAACGATTGCCGGCGGCGGCGGTTCGGATCGGCTTCTGGTGACGACCGGCGGCACGGTCGAAATCCCCTTTGTCACCCGGATCGAGACGTTCCGGCTCGATGCGACCGCCGCCGATACACTGGCCTTGGTCAACGGGAACTTCACCGGGGTGGCCGGCGCGGCGATCACGGTCGATGCCGGCAACAGCGGCGACACGGTCGACGCATCGGCGGTGACCGGGTCGAACCGGGTCATCATCGTCGGCGGCGCCGGCACGGATATCCTGACCGGTGGGGCAGGGAACGACGTCTTCGAGTTTTCCGCGGGGGACCTCATCCCCGCCGATTCGCTGCAAGGCGGCGGCGGCGCCGATACGCTGGAGATGACCAGCGCCGGGACGATCAACGCCGGCGGCATCGCCGGGGTCGAGACCTATAAGCTCTTCAATGGCCCCGGCAACAAGCTGTCCCTGGCCGGTGCGAATTTCAGCGGCGTGACCGGAACAACGATCACGATCGAGGACGGCAGCAAGGGCAACACCATCAACGCCAAGGCGCTGACCGGGACCAGCCGCATCATCGTTCACGCGGGAGCCGGGGCCGACAAGTTGACCGGGGGCGCCGGCAATGACGAATTCTTCGCCGCTGGCGACACGGCGATGACCGGCGGCGCGGGGACCAACGAGTTCATCTTCAGCGCGCTCGGCAGCAATGCGATCACCGATTTCCACGCCTCGAAGACAAACCGGATCGTGGTCAGCAATTCCGGGTTCGGCCTTGACGAGACCGGTGCCGGCGCCGTGCCGAAGCCATTGCCGACAGCGCAATTCAAGAACGGCGCGTTCAATAATTCCGTGCAGCGCTTCGCCTATAGCCAGGCCACGGGCGCACTGTTCTTTTCCGCAGATGGCAATGCCGCGTCCGAGCATCTGGTCGCCAGCCTCACCGACCACGCCGCGTTGAGCGCGGCGCAATTGTTCTTTATTGCCTGATCGCGATTGCCGGATCGCGATTACCCGATCGCGGGGGCGCCGATATCGCGGCGGCAAAAGCCTTCGGGCCAGTCGATCCGGTCGATCGCGGCATAGGCCCGCGCGCGGGCGGCGGCGAGGTCGGTTCCTTGCGCGGCAACGCCAAGGACGCGCCCGCCGTCGGCGACAAGGCGCTCGCCGTCGCGCCGGGTCGCGGCATGAAAGATCTTGACCGCCGGATCGGCACCGGCCGCGGCATCGAGGCCGCGGATCTCGCCGCCGCGCTCGGGATCGTCGGGGTAGCCTTTCGCGGCCATGACGACGCAAACCGCCGCGTCGTCGTGCCAGCGCAGATCGACCTGGCGCAAGATGCCGTCATGCGCCGCGAGCAATGCCGGCAGCGGGTCGCTAATTAGCCGCATCATCAATACCTGCGCCTCCGGGTCGCCAAACCGGACATTGTATTCGAGCAGCATCGGCCCCGATCGCGTCAGCATCAGCCCGGCATAGAGGACACCCTTATAGGGCCGTCCCGCTTGCCGCAGCGCCGCCACCGCCGGCTCGACGATGCGGTCCATGATTTGGCCTTCGAGCGCCGCATCGAGGCAGGGTGCGGGCGAATAGGCGCCCATGCCGCCGGTGTTCGGCCCGTTGTCGCCATCGAGCAGACGCTTGTGGTCCTGCGCGGCGGCGAGCGGCAGCGCGTCCTTGCCGTCGCAGAGCGCGAAAAAGCTCAGCTCCTCGCCATCGAGAAAATCCTCGACGACGATCTCCATGCCAGCGGCGCTGAACCGGCGCTCGACCAGCGCCTCGTCGACCGCGCGACAGGCGGTGTCGAGGTCCATTGCGACGGTGACACCTTTGCCGGCCGCGAGCCCGTCGGCCTTGACCACGATCGGGGCGCCATGCCCGGCGATATAGGCTTTCGCCGCCGCCGGATCGCGGAAGGTGCGGTGCGAAGCGGTCGGGATGCCGGCGCGCATGCACAAATCCTTAGCGAAGGATTTCGAGCCTTCGAGCGCCGCCGCCGGGGCACTCGGGCCAAAGGCGGCGATGCCTGCGGCTTCGAGCGCATCGACGAGCCCCAGGACGAGCGGCGCCTCCGGCCCGACGACGACGAAATCGATGCGCTCGTTGCGGCAGAAGCCGACGAGGCCGGCGATGTCGGTCGCCCGTATCGGCACGCATTCGGCCTCTTCGGCGATCCCGGCATTGCCCGGCGCGCAATAAAGCCGATCGACCAAAGGGGAGGCCGCAATCGCCCAGGCGAGCGCATGCTCGCGCCCGCCCGAGCCCACCACCAGCACCCGCATCGCCCTATCTCCTGCGCTCGGCTACCATATGGGCATGGATGATTTGCTGACCGCGTCGCCGCCGCGCTCGAACCTCGCCGAATATACCGTTTCCGAATTGTCGCAGGCGCTCAAGCGCTCGATCGAGGACAATTTCGGTTATGTCCGGGTGCGCGGCGAGGTCTCCGGGTTCAAGCGGCACGGCTCGGGGCACTGCTATTTCGCGTTGAAAGACACCGACGCGGTGCTCGACGCGGTGTGCTGGCGGATGACCGCGATCCGGCTCGCGCTGAAGCCCGAAGACGGCATGGAGGTGGTGTGCAGCGGGCGGCTGACCACCTTTCCCGGCCGCTCGAAATACCAGCTCGTCGTCGATTCGATCGAATTGGCCGGTATCGGCGCGCTCTTGAAGCTGCTCGAGGAGCGGCGCCAGCGGCTCGCCGCCGAGGGCCTCTTCGCGGCCGAGCGCAAAAGGCCGCTGCCTTACCTGCCGCACGTCATCGGCGTCGTGACCTCGCCGTCGGGGGCGGTGATCCGCGACATCCTGCACCGTCTCGCCGACCGGTTTCCGCGCCATGTGCTGGTTTGGCCGGTGGCGGTGCAGGGCGAGGCGGCGGCGGCTCAAATAGCGGCGGCGATCCGGGGGTTCAACACATTGCCGCAGGGACGGGTGCCGCGCCCCGACCTGATCATCGTCGCGCGCGGCGGCGGCAGCCTCGAAGACCTGATGGCGTTCAACGAGGAGGTCGTGGTGCGCGCCGCCGCGGCCTCGGCGATCCCGCTGATCTCGGCCGTCGGGCACGAAACCGACACCACGCTGATCGACCATGCGAGCGACCGGCGCGCCCCGACGCCCTCCGCCGCGGCCGAAATCGCGGTCCCGGTGCGGCTCGACCTCATGGCCGATCTCGCCGGGAAATCGTCGCGGCTTTCGGCCGGCCTCTCGCGCCTTTTTGCCGAGCGTCGGCTGCGCCTCGCCGGCCTCGCGCGCGGGCTTCCCGACCCGAGGGACCTGATCGGCCAGCGCGCGCAACGGCTCGACGACCGCGCCGAACGGCTGCGGCTCGCCGCCGCCCGGCATCTCTCGACCGCGCGCCACCGGCTCGACCTCGCCGCCGCCAAATTGCGGCCCGAGGCGCTCAAGGCTGACCTCGCCCGCACCCGCACCCGGCTCGCCGAAATCGATGGCCGCCTCCATGCCGCTATCCTGCGCGCGCTCGACGAGCGGCGCGCGGCCGCCGACAATTTCGCCGGGCGGCTCGCCACTCATTCCGAGCGGCATGAGAGCCTGCTGGCGCGCGGCTATGTCGTGGTTCGCGACGGCGCTTCGCGCGTCCTGACCGAGGCTGCCGGTGTCAAGCCGGGCGCGGCGCTCGACCTCGAATTTTACGACGGGCGCGTCGGCGCCATCGCCGGCCGCACGCCACGCCGGCCGGTCCGCCGTTCCCCGCCCCGTCCGGAGCAGGGCAGCCTGTTTTGATTGCGGCGCTGCTTATCCGACAGGGCGCGGCGGCGCCCGCGAGAAGGCTTCGGCAATCGCGGTGCAGGCCGGCTTGGGCTGCAAATCGGCGTCGAACGGCAACGGCCGCGACGGCAGCCCGTCCTTGCGCCATTTTGCTTCGTTGGTCTCGTGGCGGACAATCCAGCTGTGCCGGTCCGAGAGGCCCCAGGTCACGACCAGCTTGAGCGCCGGCTCGCCGAGCACGGCATCGAGAAAGCGCGAATAGGTGTCGGCCACCAGCCGGTCGCGAGTTCCGATATCGGCCGGGGCGCGCGCGTCGGTCACGTCGAGCTCGGTGATCTCGATTTCGAGGCCGAGCGCGGCGATCTCGGCGAGAAACCGCCGCAATTTCGGCACCGACAAGGGCGGCCCGCCGACCGCCGCCAGATGCGCCTGGATGCCGACCGCATCGACCGGGGTGCCGGCTTGCTGCATATGCCGCAGCAGGTCGAGCAAGATCCGGCGCCGCGCGTCGTGCTCGGGCGCGTCGAGCTCGACATCGTATTCGTTGACGACGAGACGGGCTTTGGGGTCGGCCTCGTGCGTCGTGCGGTAGGCGAGGTCGAGATAGCCGGGACCGAGCGCTTCGAGAAACACCGCCTTGCGCAGCCCGTCGGGGCGGCCGTCCTTGGGCTCGATCGGCTCGTTGACCACGTCCCAGCTGTGCACCCGCCCACGGTAGCGCCCGGCGAGCGAATGGATGCGCTCGACGATCGCTTGTTCTTTTGCCGCGGCGCTCGGCAGGTGAAAAAACCAGCCGGGAGTGCGGTAATACCATAGGAGGTTGTGGCCGCGCAGGACGAGGCCGTTCTTGGTCGCGAAATCGGCAACCGTGTCGGCTGGCCCGTAATCGTCGTCGCCCGGCGCGCCGCGGTTCATGTCCTGCCATTTCATGTCGTTCTCGGCGACGACGAGACCGGCCTCGCGCAGGACGAGGGCGACAAAGGCCGGGTCGCCCTTGATCTGGTCGGCGGCGATCGTCGTGCCGTAGACGAGCCCCTTTGCCGCCGCCAATCGACGCAGCGGCTGGGCCTCGGCCGCGCCGGCAGATGCCACGGCGAGTGGTGCAGCGAGCCCGGCGGCGAGCAATCCCCGGCGCGACAGCCCTCTGCTCATGGCTGCTTTGGCCTCACGGCTGATTTGGGGCCGCGGGTTTCGGCGCTGCTTTTTGCTGCAGCGCCAGATGCTCGAGATTGGCCCGCGCCGCCATATCGGCTTGGCTGCCCGGCGCGACCTTGCCGACCTCTACCCAATCGCGGTGGGCGCCGTCGAGGTCGCCTTTGAGCCGCCGGATGTCGCCGCGTTCGAGCAGGGCCGGCGCCGAATTGGGCGAGCGTTTCAGCGCCGCGTCGATATCGGCGAGCGCCGGGTCGAGGCGATCGAGCGCGCGATAGGCCGAGGCCCGGTAGATCAGCGCATCGACGCGATGCGGGTCGCTTTTCAGCACCCGGTCGAGATCGGCGACCGCCTTGTCGTAATAGCCGGCTGACGCGGCCGCCTCGGCCCGGTCGATCAATAGATCGGCGTTGTTGGGCAGCAGGTTGACGGCCGCCCCCGCATCGGCATAGGCGCGGACCGGCTCGCCGGCGAGGAGCCATGCCTGCGCCGCCTGGTCGAGCACATCGGCGCGCAGCGAGGCGGGCGCCTTTGCCATCGCCTTGGCGAGGGTGTCGAGGCGGGTCGCCCCGTCGCGGTATTTGCCGAGGGTGATCAGCGCCACTGCGGCGCAATGGTCGGCGGGATGCGCCCCGCCTTTTTTGTGCCAGGCCTGGGCCAGAGTCTCGGCCGCGCCGGGATCGCTCTTGGCCAGCTTCATGCAGCGCGCATAGGTCTCGGCTTCGGCCTCGGCCGAGGGCGGCGTCGCCATCGGCCCGGTCGGCTCGGCCTTCACCGCCGCCGCCATCGGCAACAGGAGGAGCAGCAGGCAACAGAGCCGCCGCTCAGGTTTTGCGCGCCACACTCTCGGCAATTCCCCCAACCCCTGCATGCTCCGACTATAACGCATGATTGCAGCTGAATCGTGCCGGGCGGTACGATCGGCCGCAACCCTTTCATCCACCGGAGCTTCGCGTTTTCGTGGTCTTCATGCTCGGCCGCCTGGTCCCGGGCGGCATCGGCAATGTCGCGCTGGCGCTCGCCCACCGCAATTACCGCATCTATGCGGGCGGCAACGCCGTCTCGCTGGTGGGCGTGTGGATGCAGCGCGTGGCGGTCGGCTGGCTCGCCTGGACCCTGACCCATTCCGGCACCTGGCTCGGGGTCATGTCGATGGCCGAGTTTTTTCCGGTCGTGTTTTTGAGCCCGCTTGCCGGCGCGCTCGCCGACCGGCGCGACCGGGTGCGGATCATCCGGGTAACCCAGATCGCCGGCACCGCCGAGGCGACGTTGCTCGCGGTCTTGGTCATCACCGGCGTGATCAGGATCGAGTGGCTGCTCGGCCTGACCTTTCTGCTCGGTGTCTTCAACGCGATGGCGCAGCCCTCGCGGCTGGCGCTGATCCCGACCCTGGTCGACCGCCCGGCGCTGCCTTCGGCGCTCGCCATCAATGCGATCATCTTCAACAGCGCGCGGTTTCTCGGGCCCGCGGTCGCCGGGCTGGTCATTGCCAGGGCGAGCGTGGCTGCGGCTTTTGCCGTCAACGCCGCCACCTATGTCGTGTTTCTCGTCGCGATGGCCAATCTGCGCGGCCTGCCGCCTTTGCCTGTCGTAGCGCGGCAGGGGGTGATCGGCGCCTCGATCGAAGCCTACGGCTATGCCAGCCGGCATGCCGGGATCGCCCCGATGCTGCTGTTGTTCACGGTGACGACGATCGGCACCCGCGGCTGCGTCGAATTGTTCCCCGGCTTCGCCGACCGGGTTTTCGGGCGCGGCCCCGAGGGGCTGGCGATGCTGACCTCGACGGTCGGGCTCGGCGCCATCTGCGGCGCCATCTGGCTGCTGCTGCGTCCGGGGATCGCCGGCCTGACCAATGTCGTGCTCGTGACGACCTTGATGATCTCGCTGGCGATCCTGGGCTTCACGGCGACGAATTGGTTCTGGTTTGCGCTCCCCTGCATCTTTCTTGCCGGGACCGCGATGACGGTCACCGGGATCGGCGCCCAGACCCTGATCCAGGCGGCGGTCGAAACCGGCATGCGCGGCCGCATCATGGCGCTCTACGGCATGATCTTTCGCGCCGGCCCGGCCTTGGGCGCGGTGCTGATGGGGGCGTTGAGCCAACGCTGGGGCCTGCGCCTGCCGTTGGCGCTGGGGGCGCTCGTCTCCTGCGGCTTTTGGCTCGCGACCTGGCTCAAGCAGCCGCGCATTGCCCAGGCGCTCGAAGCGCCCGCAGAAGACCGGTCGTGACCCAGGGCCTGTTCTGCTTCGGCCTCGGCTACAGCGCGCAGGCGCTCGCGCGCCGGCTCGCCCTCCGAGGATGTCCCGTCGCCGGGACCTCGCGCAACGGCGAGAGCGGGGCTGCGGTGTTCAACCGGGCCCGGCCGCTCGCGGCGGGTGCGCTCGCCGGGGTCACGCATATCCTGGTCTCGGTGCCGCCCGACGAGGCGGGCGACCCGGTGCTCGATTGCCATGGCCGGGATATCGCAGCGTTGCCGGGCCTTGCCTGGCTCGGGTATCTGTCGACGACCGGGGTCTATGGCGATTGCGGCGGCGGCTGGGTCGATGAGGGCGCGGCGCTGGCGCCGACCGGCGAGCGCGGCCGGCGCCGGGTTGCCGCCGAGCAGGGCTGGCGCGGCCTGCACCGGCGACATGGCGTCCCGGTCCACATCTTTCGCCTCGCCGCGATCTATGGCCCCGGCCGCAGCCCGCTCGACGCGTTGCGCGCCGGCACCGCCAAACGCATCGACAAGCCCGGCCAAGTGTTTTCACGCATCCATGTCGAGGACCTGGCGAGCGTCCTGTGCGCCTCTATGACGCAGCCGCGGCCGGGTGCGGTCTACAACGTCTGCGACGACGACCCGGCACCGCCCGAAGCGGTCGTCGCCCACGCCGCCTCGCTCCTCGGCCTACCGCCGCCGCCGCTGGTGCCGTTCGAAGAGGCCGGGCTGTCGCCGATGGCGGCGAGCTTTTACGACGACAACAAGCGGGTCCGAAACACCCTGATCAAGACCGAGCTCGGCGTTGCTCTCGCCTATCCCGATTACCGTGCCGGGCTCGCCGCGATCCTGGCTGACGAAGCTTGCCGAAACCGCCGGGGTCCGGCATCGTCCGGGGATTAAGCTCCGTCCGGGTTAGGGAGGAATGGGTCGCATGACCACTTACAACGTGCTGACGTTCGGCGCCGCCTACGGCTCGCTGCTGGCGACCAAGCTCATGTTCGGCGGGCACAAGATCACGATGGTGTGCCTGCCGGCCGAGATCGAGGCGTTCAATTCCGAGGGTGCGCGCATTCGCATGCCGATCCGCGGGCGCAAGGCACCGATCGAGCTCGAACTCGCGCAAATTGCCGGGAAGCCTCAAGGCGGCCGGTCCGGGCGACGTCAACCCCGCCGACTATGACCTCGTCGCGCTCGCCATGCAGGAGCCGCAATACCGCTCGCCCGGCGTGCGCGAGCTGTTGGACAAAGTGGCGACATCCAAGGTGCCGTGCATGTCGATCATGAACATGCCGCCGATGCCTTATCTGAAGCGCATCCCCCATCTGGCGACCGACCCGTTGAAGCCGTCCTTTACCGACGCCGGCGTGTGGGACAATTTCGATCCCGGCCTCGTCACCCTGTGCAGCCCCGACCCGCAGGCGATCCGACCGCCGGGGGAAAAGATCAACGTGCTGCAGGTCACCTTGCCGACGAACTTCAAGGTCGCTCGGTTCGCCGCCGAGCAGCCGACCACGATGCTGCGGCAGATGGAACGCGACATCGAGGCGGTGCGCTACGATCCGGGCGACGGCCCGATCGAGCTGCCGGTCAAGCTCAGGGTCCATGACTCGATCTTTGTGCCGCTCGCCAAATGGGCAATGCTGCTGACCGGCAATTACCGCTGCGCCACCAAGGACAAGGCGATCGATATCAAGGATGCGGTGCATGGCGACCTCGCCCAATCGCGCGGGGTCTACAACTGGGTCATCGGCGTGTGCGAAAAGCTCGGCGCCTCGCCAAACGACCTGGTGCCGTTCGAAAAATACGCCGCGGCGGCGATGGATCTGGTGCGGCCGTCCTCGGCGGCGCGGGCCTTGTTCAACGGCGCGCCCAATATCGAGCGGACCGACCGGCTGGTGCAGACGATCGGCGGCCAATACGGCATGCGGAACGACATCGTCGACCGCACCGTGGCATTGATCGACGAACGGCTCGCCGCCAACCGTAAGGCCGCCGCCTGAAGGTCCGACAGGCCTGAGGTTCCGACGGGCCTGAGGTTCCGACAGCATCTTTGGGCCGGCGGACAACCGTCGGCTCGCGAACAGGGAGACGAAGATGACGACGAGAGTGGGACGGCGCAGCGTGCTTCGCGGCGCCGCCGGCGCAGTTGTCGCAGCGGGCCTGCCGCTGCCGGCTTTCGCCCAGCAAAAGCCGGTCAAGATCGGGCTGTTGACGGTCAAGACCGGGCCGCTGGCGCAGGGCGGCCTGCAGATGGAGCAGGGCACCGACCTCTATCTGAAAGACGCCGGCTCCATGATGGCCGGGCGCAAGGTCGAGCTGATTGTCGGCGACACCGGCGGCAACCCGGCCGGCGCCAAGACCAAGGCGCAGGAGCTGATCGAGCGCGACGATGTCGACATGATCTTCGGGCCGTTGGCGGCGTTCGAATTGCTGGCGATCAGCAGCTACGTCGCCAGCAAAAAGGTGCCGATCCTGAGCCTCGCCGCCGCCGAGGACATGACCCAGCGCAAGCCCAACCCCTATTTCGTGCGCGCTTCGGCGACCGCGGCGCAGGCGATGCAGCCCTTGGGCGACTATGCGGCCAAAGAGCTCAAATACAAGACCGCAATGACGATCACCGAGGATTTCGCCTTTGGCTATGAGCAGATGGGCGGGTTTCAGCGGGTGTTCGAGGATAATGGCGGACGGGTCACAAAGAAATTGTGGCCGCCGATCGTCACCCCCGACTACACGCCCTATCTCGCCCAGCTCGGCGGGGTCGATGTCGTCGTGCAAGGCTTCGCCGGCTCCAATCCGCTGAAGTTCATGAAGCAATACAAGGATGCGGGGCTCAAATTGCCGGTCATCGGCGGCGAGACCGCCGGTGACGATGCGCTGTTGAAAAGCTTTGGCGACGAGGCGATCGGCCTGATTTCGGCTTCCCCTTACAGTTCGGATTTCGACAGCCCGAGCAACAGGAAATTCGTCGCCGGGATGCTCAAGAACTACGGCAATATTCCTGGCCTTTATGCCGCCGGCCTCTATATCAACGGCATGGTCGCCTCCGCGGCGCTCGAAAAGACGGGCGGCAAGACCGACGACAAGGAGGCGCTGATCACGGCATTGCGCGCGGTCTCATTGACCGACACGCCGCGTGGGGCCTTTCATTTCGACCATTTCGGCAACGTCGTCGGCAACATCTTTATCCGCCGCTGCGAGAAGAAAGGCGGCAAGCTCGTCAACACGACGATCAAGACCTATCCGAACGTCAGCCAATTCTGGACCTATGACGAGAAATGGTTTCTCGCCCAGCCGGTCTATTCCCGCAACTATCCGCCGCTCAAGAGCTGACCGTCCATTTTGGCCTCTGATGAAGGATTGTGATCTTGTCATAAGTGACCGCCCATATATCGGACATGTCGATTGCCGCTGGCGAACCGCCGCGCGCCGCGTAGAAAGGTGGTCACATGTCCATAGCCGAAATGACGCATTCCCACCGCCAAACTGATCTGCGCCAAGCCCGGATGCTGATCGGCGGCGCCTGGGTCGAGAGCTTGTCGGGTGCGACCCTCGCGGTCGAGAACCCGGCCAACCGCCGGCCGATCGCCGAAATCCCGCGTGGCGGCGCCGCCGATGTCGATGTCGCGGTTGCTGCCGCCGCCCGCGCTTTCCCGGCCTGGAGCAAGCTGGCGCCGCGCGACCGCGGGCGGCTTTGCACCGCGGGCTCGCGCCTCTTCCTGCACGCCGCCATCTTCGACAGCTTTCTCGACAAATTGCGCGTCAAGACGCAGGCGCTAAAGCTCGGCGACCCGCTCGACGAGGCGACCGATATCGGCGCCATCATCAACGAAAAGCAGTTCCGCAAGGTCTGCTCCTATGTCGAGGAGGGGCTGAAGCGCAGGGAGGCGAGGCTCGTCTTTGGCGGGCTGCCGCCAAAGGAAGGGCCGCTCAGCAACGGCTATCTCGCGGTCCCGACCGTCTTTGCCGACAATTCCAACGATTGGCGGCTGGCGCGCGAGGAGATCTTCGGGCCGGTCCTGGTCGCGATCCCGTGGCGCGACGAGGCCGAGGCGGTCGGCATGGCCAAAGACAGCCATTACGGGCTCGCCGCCTATGTCTGGGCGCATGACATCGGCAGCGGGCTGCGCACCGCGCACGCCATCCAATCCGGCTGGGTCCAGGTCAACCAGGGGCTCGGCCAGTCGCCGGGCCATTCCTATGGCGGCTACAAGCAAAGCGGCATCGGCCGCGAATTCTCGCTCGAAGGCATGCTCGACAGCTTCACCCAGCGCAAAAACGTCACGGTCAATCTCGACACACCGCGCCGGCAATAATCGCCGACCCACCCCCGACGCCCGTCCCGCTGCGGTGCGCGCCGCGGAAACATCGCTGCGGGATCGCGAAAATCGCTGTATTCTATGAGATATAGCGATATGGTCCGGCATTCGGAAAAAGGGGAGAGCGATGGTTCATGCGATGCGGGCGACGATGGTCGCCCTGACCACGGGGCTGGTCGGGCTGCTGTCGGCCGGCGGCCAGGCGCGCGCAGACGCGGTGGTAAATTTGTCGGGTCCGCTCGACAATCAGGGGCCGATCAACCTGGCGCCCGGCAGCTATTCATTGTGGCAGCTGCTCGGCGGCAGCACCTCGTCGATGACGACCAAGAACCCGGACGGCAGCACCACGACCACCTATGGCGGCATCACCACGATAACACCCTCCGGTGACAACGCAAAAAACGCGATATTGCGCGACTACCTGGTCGTTACCAACGGCGCCGGCGAGCGCTCGGTCGTTTCGCTCGGCGAGATCGACCCGACCTTTGTCGGGGATGCGGCCAGCGGCTCGAAGCTGATCACCGTCTCGGGCTCGAGCGCTTCGCTGAGCTTTCTCGGCGCCGGTGCTGCGGGCCGGGACCTGCTCGGCGTCGCCAGCATTCAGCTGATTGCCGCGCCGGCATTGCCCGGGCCAATCAATCCGCCGCCGCAATCGGTCGCCGTCGCGCTGTCCGGAAATTCAAGCCATCCGGGCAGCTATGACCTGAACCGGTTGACGAACGAGTTCACGCCGGCGACGGAGACGGTAAACAACGACACCTACACCGGTGTGCCGTTGTGGACGTTTCTCGACCCGAACAGCGACATCCTCGACCAATATGTCGTGACCGCCGGCACCGACGGGTATCAAGTCGTCCTGTCGCTGGCCGAGCTCGACCCGGGCCTCGGCGGCGATCCCGGCGATCTGCTGCCTTATGCCGACACCAACGGCAACTTTCCCATGGACGGCGTCGCACGCACGATCCTGCCCGGCGACACTCCCTTCGCGCACGGCCGATGGCTATCCAATGTGGCTATCGTGGACATAGCGGCGGTCCCCGAGCCCGGTGGCCTTGCTGTGATCTTGTCCGGTCTGATGGCGTTGCTGCTGTCCGGCCGGGCTCGGCAAAGATCCAACGCTCGGATCGGCTGAGCTCGGTCCGGCAACGAGCCGGCGGGCGGAGCCGGCGCGGCGCTTAGGCCAGCGCGGCGCTCGGGCCAGCGCGGCGCTTGGGCCAGCGCGGCGCTCAGGCCGGCGCGGCGCTCAGGCCGGCGCGGCGCTCGGGCCGGCGCGGCGCTCAGGCCGGCGCAACGATCCCGGGGCTCAGCCCGGCGCCGATTGCCGCCATGGCGGCCAGCATCGCCAGCACGGCCGTGAACCCGCCCGAGGCATAGGCGATGCCGCCGATCGCGACGCCGATGCTGCCGCCGAGAAAGGTGCAGGCGCTGATCATGCCGGAGCCCTGGCCCGCCTGCGCCGGCGACAAAGCCGAAAGCGCCAGGCGCGGCGCGCAGGCATAGGGCAGCGCGAGGCCGGCCCCCATGGCGACAAGGCCGACGCCCGACACGACCGGCAAGCCGCCGGCAGAGCCCGCGCCGATCAGCGCTGCGGCGCCGATGACCGACGCCATGCCACCGCAAATCGCGGTGCGCATCCCAAACCGCGTGGCCAGGGCCGGGGCGGCGAGCGCGAAGCCGAGAATGGCGCCGCTCATCGGCAGCAGCGACACGCCGGCCGCAATCGGCGTCAGCCGCAGCCCAGCCCCTTTCTGCCCAAGCAGCCCGTTCTGCGCATAGAGATTATAGTAAAGCAGAAACGTGATGATCCCGAGCATCGCGACCGAGCCGATCGCCACACCCAGCGCAAAATTGCGGCGGGCAAAGTACTCGAAATCGACCAGCGGCTCGGAGTGCCGGCGCTCGATCGCCAGCAGCCCGATCAAGGCTGCCGCGGCAACGGCAAACGGGCCGAGCGCAGCGATCGGCCGCATCAGCGACTGCAAGCCGACGATCAGGCAGGTCATAAAGCCGGCGAGCAGCAAAAAGCCGAGGCGGTCCGGACGCGCGGCATTTGCCGGCGCGGTGTCGCGGGCATGCCCGCGGTCCAAGAGAAAGCCGGCCAGCGCCGTCAGGATGATCGCGACGTTCAGCCCGAAGATCGTGCGCCAGCCGAGGAAATGCGTCAGGACGCCGCCGGCCAGCGGGCCGATGCTGAAGCCCAGCATCAAAAACCCGGTCCAGCCCGCGATCGCCGCCGGCCGGCGCGCTGGCCCTGCCGCGGCGCCGACCGCGGCCAGGGTGGCCGGGACCGCGAGGGCCGCTCCGATGCCCTGCAGCCCGCGCCCGGCAATGACGATGGCGGCCCAAGGCGCGCTGGCGATCACGGTCGAGGCGAGCGCAAACACCAAGATACCGGCAATCGAGATCCGCTCGGCGCCGTGCCGATCGGCCATCTTGCCGCCGAGGATGATGCAGACCGCCGAGGCCACGAGATAGGCGTTGACGACCCATTGCAAGCCCGCGGAGCCGAGCGCCAGCTCGCGCCCCATTGTCGGCAGCGCCGCCATCACTGCGGTGCCGTTGACCCCGACCGCCAGCATCGCCAGGCACGATGCCGCCAGGATCGCCGGCCGCCCGCCCGGCGCGCCCGGAGGCCTCATTTGCGGGATGCCGGATGGGCCGTCTCGTCTCGCGGCGGGAGATCGAGCGCGTAGATCTCGCGCGGCTCGCGAAGCCCGCGCAACGGGTGCCGGCCTAGCGGCCGAAGGCGGCGGCGATCGGCGGTCGCGGCGGCGAGCTCGGCGGAGACCAGGACCCTCACGCCGAGCGGCTCGCACAGCGCTTCGATGCGGGCCGCCTCGTTGACCGCCGGCCCGATCACCGTGAAATCGAGGCGATCGACCGCGCCGACATTGCCATAGAGGACCTCGCCCAGGTGCAGCGCCAGATCGACCGCGGCGCCGGGCTTGCCGGCCGCATCGCGCGCAGCATTCAGCCGGTCCACTGCGGCCATCGCCTCGGCTGCGGCGTCGAGCGCGGCGCGGCAGACAGGATCATGGTCCGCATCGGCGACCGGGAAAATCGCCAGCATCCCATCGCCGAGAAATTTGAGCACCTGACCGCCGCGCGGCCGCAACGCCGCGGTCACCGCCTCGAACACCTCGTCGAGCAGGTCGATGACGACGAGGCCGGGCGAATTGTCGGCAAGCGCGGTAAAGCCGCGGATATCGGCATACCAGATCACCGCGCGAATGGTTTCGACCGAGCCGCGCGCCACCGCCCCCTTGTGCACCCGATGCCCGGCATCGCCGCCCAAATAGGCGGCGAGCAGACCGGAGGCAATGCGGTGGCAGGCGTCGGTCATCATCGCCAGCGACACCGCCGGCAATGACCGCCCGCAGCAGCAGGATGTCGTCCTCGGCAAAGCCCTCGGGCCGGTCGGTGGTAAACGAGCAGCCGAGCCCGGTGCCGTGCGACGGGTCGTCCGGCCCGCCAAAGGGCAGCACCTGGGCGAGATAATCGGTGCCGCCCGCGCTGGCGAGCTCGCCTAGGATCGGGAAGTCGAGCTGCGCCGCCGGGCCGCGCAGGCGCCGCCGCAGCCACGGCCAGGGGTCGCCATCCCGGCGGCCCGCCGCGATGCGAGCGATCAGATCAGCGAACGGGCTGTCGAGCCACTCCCGATCTGCCTCGCCGCCGCCTTCGTAGCTGCCGCGTTTATAATATTCGTAGCGAACCGCGCCGGTGTCGCGATGCCAGACATAGCCGTAGCCGCCCCATTGCGGGTGCAAGGTGCGCAACGCGGCAAACCCGCGCCACAGCGGCATGCCCGTCTCGATCAGCTTGCGGCAGAACCCGTCGAACAGCCGATCGGCCGGCACGCCGCGCAGCCCTTGCCGCACCGCCCAGATATGGAGCGATATGATCCGGCGGCCGAGCGCGCCGTCGAAGCTCGCAGGCTGCGACGGCAGGTTCGGGAGGGGCGGCGGGTCGCGCATCGAATAAATCGGCCGGGGATGAGACCGTCCATTAGCTATGGTCGGTCGGCTCGATCCGCAATTCGTTTCCGGCTGCCGTCTCGCGTTTGACACCGCATGATGCTAAGCCCGCCCGGCACAGACCGGAGCCAGCGCGTGCTCGACCGCATCCTGATCACCAATGACGACGGCATCGCCGCCCCCGGCCTCGAAATCCTCGAAGGGATCGCCGCCCTGCTCGCGCATGAGGTCTGGGTGGTCGCGCCCGAGCACGACCAGAGCGGAATTTCGCATGCGGTCAGCCTGCATGACCCGATCCGGGTCGCTGAGCGCGGGCCGCGCCGGTTCGGCATCCAGGGGACGCCCGGCGATTGCGCGGTGATGGCGCTCGGCCGGCTGATGCCGTCACCGCCGCAGCTCTTGCTGTGCGGCGTCAACCGCGGCGCCAATCTCGGGATCGAGACCGTGTTTTCCGGCACCGTCGGCGGGGCGATGACCGGAATGATGCTCGGCGTCCCGTCGATCGCGCTGAGCCAGGCCTGGACCGACCGCGCCCATGTCCGCTGGGAGACCGCTGCGGCGCTCGGCCCGGGCGTCGTGCGGCAATTGCTGGCGCTCGGCTGGCCGGCGGGGGTGTGCCTCAACGTCAACTTCCCCGACCTGCCGCCGGAAGAGGCCGGGCCGCTGACCCTGGCGCGGCAAGGGGCGGGCGTTATCGAAGGGATCGACGCGCAGCCGCGCACCGATTTGCGCGGCGTGCCATATTTCTGGATCGGGTTTCGCCGCGGCCCGCGCGACCAGGGGCCGGAAAGCGATCTCGACGCGGTCTTGGCCGGCCGGATCGCCGTCACTCCGTTGCGCTGCGACCGCACCGATGAAGCGGCCTATGCGGCCCTGGCGCGGGCGCTGCCGCGCTGACCGCCGACCGGCTCATGGCCGGGACAGGAAGATCCGGTGCGACCCATAGGACAACCAGGCGCGCCGCGTGCGCAGGAAATCGGCGCCGAGCACCAGGTCGGCGTCTTGCAAGCCGAGCGCGGCGACGACGATGACCGGGTCGCGCACCACCTCGCCGCCAATGTCGAGACGGTTGAAACGGTGGGCGCGCGACTTGACGGTTTCGGCCGCGGCCCCGCGCAGATTGGCCGATGGGTCGCGGGCCAGCGCCGACCCGGTGACGCCGGCGGCGGCCGCGGCCTCGGCATCGAGCGCGGTCAATTGCGCGCCGGTGTCGATCAGCGCCGCCAGCCGATGCCCGTCGAGGCTGACCGGAAAGAACAGCCGGTCGTGCAGCGACCGGTTTGCCGAAATGGCGATATAGGGCTCGCGCCACGGCGGTGCCGAGATCGGGCAGGGTGGCTTTTCATAAAGGACCAGCCGGTTTTGCGGCAGGTCGATCTCGACCTCGAAGCTGCCGAGAAAATCCGCCCCCAAGAGGCCGTCGAGCGGCTTGCCGCCGGCGCTCGGCAGCGATACCGAGCCGACCAGCACACGGAAATCGGTGATTGTCGCGCTGCCGAGGCCGAGGCTGCGCAATCGCGCGTCGCCGCTCGACACCGCCGCGCCGAGGCTGCGCATCCGCCGGGCATATTCGTAATGCGCGGCAACCCCGAGCCGTTTCGCCGCCGCAATGCTCAAAATCGTCCGCTCGGCGCCGGTGTCGGCGAGAAAAGTCGCCGGCGCGCCGTTGACCCGCACCGTGACGAGCGGAACATTGCCAAGTCGCGTGACCGGAATCTCGGCCGGGCGCCCCGGCCGGCACTGTGCCGCAACACCCGCGGCACCGGCAGCGAGCGCGAGCAAAACACCCGCCACCAGCCCAAAGAGGCGCGTCACCGCGACGATGCCGGACTGAGGCGCGTCGTCAATTGCTTGCCCTACAGGAGAATAGGCTGCAGTGCGAGAGGCTGACGGGTCTCAAGGTCGCTGCGAGGAGCCCCTCCCCCTCGATGGGAATTATATACTTTCCAAACACGGCTGATACAGCGCTCTGGCGCGGCTGACGCCTCGTTATTCATCGGTTTCGGTTTTTCCGGCTTCGGCTTCGCTGTCGCGAGCCGCTCTAGGTTCGTATCGAATACGGCCTCATCTTCGCTGCATTCGGCCTCCCGAGCAGACTCGATGAACCGTTCTGCCTGATTTTTGCCGGCTCGCGTTCCGGTTTTCAACTTCTTGGTCTTCGAAGGTCTAATTGAGGTCTTAGCGCGACCGGTTTGCATATCGTGAGCCTATTGCCTGCCACGTTGCCCGAAAGCGGAATCAATCCTAAACTCTTGCCGGTACCATGTTCATCGAACGTATGAAATTCGTCTACGCGATAAAGTATAGCTGTGGCCAAATGAATTGCGTCGGGTGCTGAAAGCGTCTTGTTTCCAAATTCCTCTTGTCTAGCTGAGTAACAATCTCGCAAATCGTGAGCAATAGCCGCTACTTTTATATCCTTGCTCACGCGATTTATTCGTTTCAAAAGACCCGTAAATAGGTTATAAAATCCCACCGGGATTTTAGAGGCAAGCACCTCTACGGACGTTAGGACCGAGGTCATTATCCGAACTTCGCGACGCCTGCATCGTTCGACTAATTCGCGCACGCCATCCATTTCGCCTGTTTTGCGTTCTTCATCTTTAAGCCACGCCAAGAACAGGCAGGTGTCCCAATAATAGAGCGGGTTATCGCCAGGCATCGCGAAGCTCCCGCACAAACGCCTCGCTTGTCAATGCGCCCGTCGCATCAGGTGCCCGTCCTCTCAACTCTTCCCAATCAGGTAACGCATCTTCAGGCGGGACCGCATCAATCTGCGCTACGGCTATTTGGTGAGGGAAATTGGCTCCAACTCGATAACGCAACGTTCCCGCGACCTCGACGCGGCAACCAACGGCGGAAACTGCATCGTCATACAAACGCGCGGGGAAATGGCATGTAACTTTCCGCGGGCCTATTTCGGGATAGATATGGAAGGTATTGGCGCCCAAATGCACATTGATTTGGTCAAGCATTCCTTCGACGCTACCATCGGTTTCTTCATCAACGGCAAGAGCCTCGTCTATTTTGAGACCCACACGCTCAGTCAAATCAAACCGGTGATCGTTGAAGATTAGACTTGCATTCTTGACCGTTTTCCCGACCGGCCTTACCAAAGTCCGTATGTCATCAAGCACGTCCGCATCAACATCGGTCAGGCGTTCGCCGGTCTCAATTGCCTGAGCAATGCGGACTAAGCTATCGATGACAAGGCGTCCAGCGTATCGTTGCTTAGGAAGCTGATGCGGTTCAAGGACCACGCGAATTGGGCTACTGTAAGACAGATCGGCTATTCGGAAATAGCTGGCAGAGCGGCCGTTGTTCGTCTCACGATCAAGCCGTGTAAGCGTCGCGCTGAGGCTTTGAATTTGGGACATGAACGCAGCAAGGCGAACTTGGCCATCGTCCTCGGGAAGGCCCTCGATTACCAATGTAACGCGATCATCTACGGCCATCATGCGCACCACTACCTTGCTGCGATTGCCGATGAGTCCCGGTAGGTGAGCCGTTTGCCAATGACCTCGCGCAATGCCGCTTCGGTCCGCGCTGTGTCGCCAACACCGAGCGCCACGCGCTGATTGTACCTGAAATCGAACTCGGCCAGATACCGCTTCAAATGCTGCTGGCTCACATGGTGATACGTTCCCATGATGCCGCGCTTCAGGGTGGCGAAGTAGCCTTCTACAGTGTTGGTATGAGCCTCGCCGCGCACGTACTCGCCGATCCCGTGGTTGACGGCTTCGTGCTTGGCGGACATCGGGCCGAGAATGCGGTATTGACCTTGGCCGTCCGTCATCAGGTAGGACGCCAGGTCAAGCTGAGCGGCCAGGATCGGACGCAGCGTCAGTGCGTCGACGGCCGGGACATGGTGCGAGTGCACCGCGCCACCTCGCTGGACTAGCGAGAACACGGCTTCCTTGCCCTTGCCGCCGATATTGCCCTCGACCCGCTTCCAGGCGTGCTTGTTCTTCTCCCGGCCGCCGACGAAGGTCTCATCCGCCTCCACGATCTTGCCGTCGCCGCCCATCGCCTCCCCTCGATGGGGGAGGGCGGGGTGGGCGTGATGTTGCGGCACCGCCTCGACGACACGGCGACCTCACCCTCTCCCAACCCTCCCCCATCGAGGGGGAGGGCTTTACGTGCCGATTGGGGTGGCAATTGAGGCAATTGACGACAGGCTGCTAGCCGACGATCGCCATCCCCTGGACTTCGACCAGCAGCTCCGGGCGGGCGAGGCCGGCGACGGTGATCAAGGCGCTCGCCGGAAAATTGTCGCCGAAGATTTCCTGGCGCAGCTGCGTGAAGCGGTCGCCGTAGCGCGCATCGGTGATGAACACGGTCATCGTCACCATGTCGGCGAGCTTGCCGCCGGCTTCGGCCAAGGTGGCGCCGAGCCGCGCAAACACCTCGCGGACCTGCCCGTCGAAATCGGCGGCGAGCGATTTGCCTGACGCATCGGCCGCGCCGACCTGTCCGGCGAGCCACACGATTTTGCCGCCCTCGGTGACGACCGCCTGCGAATAGGCGCGCGCCTGCGCCGCTTCCCGCTTGAGCCACCGCCTTTCGACGCCCGCCATCGCTGCCTCCCGCCCGATCAAAACCGTCGCCACCGCGCGGCACCGGGCCGACGGCGACAGTGACCTTGGCGCAGCGCAATGAGCATGTCCAGCCGCCGGGAGCCCGCCGATCGGCTTGGACCGCCGCGATCGAAAATGGCACAGTGCCTTCGATGGCGGTTGCTTGCGTGCCCGCGGCGCCGCCATTCCGCTGCCCCCGATTTCGCGCAGGTCCACAGTTTGAATTGCCGGCGTCGTTAGGAGATCTGCATGTTTCGTTGGAGTAGACTGCGTTTTTCTTTGAATATGGCATACGACCGCTTTGAAACGGTCATTTCCTCGATCGTCATATTTCTTGTATCCTTAGTCATCATACATGCGATCGTCATCGTCGGGATCATGCTGTTTCAGGATTTCAGCGCCGGCATCAATGCTCAGGAATCTGCGGCGATGAAGGAAACCTTCGGGGTGATGCTGACCGTGCTGATCCTGGTCGAGTTCAACCATTCGATCGTGCTGGCGATGCGCCGGCATTCCGGGGTGCTGCAGGTGCGCGTCGTGGTGCTGATCACGATCATCGTTATCGCGCGCAAGCTGATCCTGCTCGACTACGCGACGACGAGCATCCAGACCCTGCTCGGGCTCGGCGGGCTGGCGCTGTCGCTGGGTGCGCTTTATTGGCTGTTGAGCGATGTCGAGCGCCGCCGCTCGCGCCGCGCCGACGAAGCGGACGAGCTCACCGCCTCCGGCGAAGGGGCCGCTGCTCAGCGATAGAGCTCGATCTTGGCCTCGCGGAACCAGACGGTGTTGGGCGGAGCGGCGGAAATCGGCCCGTTGATGCCGAACACGGCGAGCTGAAAGCGGTCGCCCGGCTCGACCGCGTCGCTGAGCACGAGGCGGTTGGGCATGTTGAACCCCTGGATCGTGGCCGGGCTCGGCCGGCCCGCGGCGCGCGGCAACTCGCCGTTCACCCAGATCTCGGCATAGTCGTCGATATTGGCGGTCAGCACCGCCTTGGCGCCGGCCGGGTCGAAATCGCCGATCCGCGCCGGGACCGTCAGCAGCGCGCGAAACCAGATGAACGAGACCCGGCCGCCGCCGCGCTTGGCCGCGAGCTCCCTGGCGCCGATCACCGGCCAGGAGGAATCGTCAAAACCGCTTTCGCCGGCATGCGGCGAGATGTCGTAGGTGGTCTTGAATTCGGGCATGGCGCCGGGGATCGCCGGCGCCTCGACGATCTTTGCCTCCATCGTCTTCCACTTGGCGCCGAACAGCGCCGACCCCTCCGGCGTCATCAGATCGACCGCGCATAAGGGCGGCAACGACGGGGCGATCGTCGGCGCGGCAGCGGCCATCGCGACGGCGGGCAGGGCGGCGGCGGGCAGGGCGCCCCGGTTCGCGGGCTGAGTGGGCATTTTATCGGTTCTCCTCTGCCGGTGTGCCAAACCTTAACCTTAACCGATCAAGCTTGCGGCGAAACGCGCCGAGACCGCGAGCAGAAAAAGGCCAAAGCCGATTTCGAGCCGCCGCTTTGGCAAAGCGTGGGCGAAGCGCGCGCCGACCGGCGCGATTGCGCTCGAAATCGGCGCGATCAGGATGATGCCGATCACCGAGACAAAACCGATCGACAGCGGCGGCAGCAGGTGCTGGCGCGGCAGGCCGGCGAGCGCATAGCCGACCGTGCCGGCAATCGTGATCGGCACGCCGATCCCGGCCGCGGTCGCGACCGCATTGTGGATCGGCGTTTTGTAAAGGGTCAGCACCATCGTGGCGAGCGAGCCGCCGCTGATCCCCATCAGGCTCGACCCGAGACCGATCAAAAACCCCCAGCAGCGCATCGCCGATCGCCCCGGCAGTTCGCTCCCGAGGGTCCAGCTCTCGCCGCCGAGCAGCAGCTTTGCCGCGATGACCGCGGCGATCACGACAAAGACGATCTTGAACACGCCTTCCGGGGCCAAGGCCGCGATGACCGAGCCGACACCGACGCCGAGGACCGCCGGCAACGCCCACGCGCCGAGCACGCCCGGAACCACCAGCCCCCTGGCGCGGTGCGCCCGGTAGGATCGGATCGCGGTCGGCACGATGATCGCGAGCGAGGTCCCGACGCAGAGCTGGAAGCGCACCGTCTCGGGCACGCCGAACACCCCGAACGCCTCGAACAGCACCGGCACGATCACGGCGCCGCCACCGATGCCGAACAATCCGGCGAGCAGTCCGGTGACGATGCCGGCGGCGACGATCGCCGCCGCGAGCCAGATTAATTCGCCGAACGGCGCCGCCATGACGGCTCCTTGCTCGATTGGCGCATTTTGCTAGGGTTTATCATAATCGTCCGCCGAAACCCGGCGCCTACAGGAGAGACAGATGAGCGACAGCGAGATCGGCGCCTTGCGCGCAAAGCTGGCGAGCCGGCCGCGTTCCGACGATTACCGCCAGCGGCGCCGCGACATCGATGCCCGCGGCCTGGCATACCGGCTCGCTCCCGATATCGGGGTCGAGCCGGTGACGGCCGGCGGGGTGCGGGCCGAGTGGACCGCGACACCGGGCGACGATCGCGGCGCGGCCCTCCTCTATCTGCATGGCGGCGGCTATGTCATCGGCTCGCTCGACAGCCACCGCCATCTTGCCGCCGAGGCCGGCCGCGCCTGCGGCATGCCGGCGCTGGCGCTCGATTATCGGCTGGCACCCGAGCATCCTTTTCCGGCGGCGGTCGAGGACGCGCTCGCCGGCTATCGTTTTTTGCTGGGACGCGGGGTTGGGGCCGACCGGATTGCGCTTGCCGGCGACAGCGCCGGCGGCGGCCTGGTGGTCGGGCTGATGGTGGCGCTCCGCGAGGCCGGCCTGCCGCAACCGGGCTGCGGCTGGTGCATCTCGCCCTGGGTCGATATGGAGGCGATCGGCGACAGCATGACGGGGAAGGCCGCCGCCGACCCGACCGTGCAGCGCGCCGGCATCCTCGACATGGCCAGGCTCTATCTGAACGGCGCCGACCCGCGCTCGCCATTGGCCGCACCGCTCTATGCCGATCTGAAGGGTCTCGCGCCGCTGTTGATCCAGGTCGGCGCCGCCGAGACCTTGCTCGACGATGCAGTCCGCCTGGCCAAAGCCGCAGGTGCGGCCGATGTCCGCGTCGATCTCCAGGTCTGGCCCGAGATGATCCATGTCTGGCACCTGTTTCATCCCGAATTGCAGGCCGGCCGGCGCGCGATCGAAGCCGGCGGGGCCTTCGTCCGCGCCACGGCGCGGTGACCCGCTGCGGGGTTTGATGCCGAGGGCCTCGATGCAACCAAATGCGCAAGGAGTGCGTTGACCAGCACGGCTTGTGCTGCCGATCACGGGTGACACCGGTCAGTTCCGTATCATGCGAGATATGCCGGAGCATCCGGGCGAGCGACCCGAACCGAAGGATCGGAACCCATTCGACGCTGCGAGGGCGCAACAGCCGGGGCGCCGAACGGCGGCGGCGGGGCTTGAATTCCTCAAGGCGCTGGGCGGCGATCTCGCGGCTCTGGCGGCATGGCTGCTGCCCTTTCTGGCGGTCAATGGCGGGCGGCTGGCGCGCTGCCTGCCGCGGCATCTCGCTGCCCTGCCGGCCGGCGCGGCAAGGGTCTTTGCCGGTGGGCGGGTGGTTCGCCGGCTCGCGCTGGGGATCGTGCTCGCCGGTATCGGCGGCGCTCTCGTCATGGCCTGCGCGATGCTGTGGGCGCTTTATGGCGTGCCGCTCGGCCGGCCGATGAATGCTGCTGCCAAGCCGACACTGATCCTGGAGGCGGCAAACGGCGAATCTCTCGGCCGGGTCGGGCCGTTCCAGGTCGCCGATGCCCGGTTGCAGGATTTTCCGCCGGTCCTGGTCAAGGCGGTGCTCAGCACCGAGGACCGCCATTTTTACGAGCACCACGGCATCGACCTGCGCGGCATCCTGCGCGCGGCGCATGCCAACCGCGTCGCCGATGGCATCGTCGAAGGTGGCAGCACGATCACGCAGCAGCTGGTCAAGCTCGATTATCTCGACCGCACCCGCACCTACACCCGCAAGCTGCGCGAAGCTTTGGTGGCGATCTGGCTCGAAACGCATCTGAGCAAGGACGAAATCCTCACCCGCTACCTCAACCGAGTCTATCTGGGCGACGGCGCCTACGGCATGGCGGCAGCGTCGCGGCTCTATTTCAACAAGGCGCCGGCCGATTTGACCCTCGCCGAGGCCGCCATGCTGGCGGGGCTGATCAAAGCCCCTTCGGATTTCGACCCGCTGCGCCATCTCGCTGCGGCGCAGGCGCGGGCCGCCACCGTGCTCGACGCGATGGTCGCCAACCACGCGATCGATAAAAAGGCCGCCGATGCCGCCAAGGCGCGCCCGGCCGCGATCAGCTCTTCGCCGAGGCTGGCGCAGGCGGGATCGTGGTTTGCCGACTGGGTCGCAAAAGGTGCTGCGCAGCTCGCCGGCGCGCAAGCCGGCAGCGTCGTCGTGCGGACCACCTTGCGGCCGGATCTGCAGCACCTGGCGCAGCAGGCTGTCGACAATGCCTTGACCGGCGCGGGCCGGCGTCTCGGCGTCTCCGAGGGAGCGCTGGTGGCGATGCGCGCGGACGGCGCGGTGCTGGCGATGGTCGGTGGGCGCGACTACCGCAATAGCCAGTTCAACCGTGCGGCCGATGCCAAGCGCCAGCCGGGCTCGCTGTTCAAGCTCTTCGTCTATCTGGCTGCGCTGCGCCACGGCTACACCCCGGACGATACGATCGACGCCGGGCCGGTCGACATCAAAGGCTGGCAGCCGGCAAATTTCGATAACGAGCATTACGGCCGGATCACCCTCGCAGACGCTTTTGCGCATTCGGTCAACACCGCTGCGGCGCGTCTCGCGATGAAAGTCGGCTTGCCCAATGTGATCGCCACCGCGCGCGATCTCGGCATCACCGAGCCGCTGCCCGACGTGCCGAGCCTGGCGTTGGGGTCCGCCGGGGTCAGCCTCCTCGACCTGACCGGCGCTTTTGCTGCGGTGCTCCAGGACCAAATGCCGGTGCGGCCCTGGGGTGTCGCTGCGATTGGCGAGGCCAACGGCTCGCGAATGCTGGCGACGGTGCCGCCGCTCGCTGCGGCGCGATCCCTCGGGCCCTATCGGACGCCGTTGATCGAATTGCTGCAAGGGGTCGTCCGCTACGGCACCGGACGGGCAGCGGCGTTGGGCGACAGCTTTGCCGCCGGCAAGACCGGCACCAGCCAGGATTATCGCGACGCCTGGTTTATCGGCTTCGACGACACGCTGGTCGTCGGTGTTTGGGTCGGCAACGACGACGACACCCCGATGCGTCGAGTCGTCGGCGGCACCCTGCCGGCGATGATCTGGAAGCGTTTTATGACCGAAGCGGCGCCGCTGGTCGGCCAGCCGGCTTTGCGGGTCTCCCAGACGCCCGACGCGACGCAGCCGCCCGGCATGATGCAGCCGCCCGGCATGACGCAGCCGCCGGACAATGCGCCCGCGACGCAAGACCGGGCGGCGCTCGACACTCCAGCGGGCGCCGGGTCGTCGGACGGATCGAGCGCGGGCAGCTGCGATGTCGAGGCCTGCGCCGGCTTCTACCACTCGTTTCGCGCATCCGATTGCACCTACCAGCCGTTTGACGGCGGCCCGCGCCAGCTTTGCGAAAAATAAATCGCGGGAAGCTCAGTCGAGAGTGCGCGGGTCCTCGATGGCAAAGGTCAGGTGCTGGGTCGGCTGCGGTGTCGTGGTCATAAGAGCGACGCCATCCGGCGCGACAAAGCGGTGCCAGGTGCCCTGCGGCACTACCACGACCGTCCCGGCGCTGATGGCAAAGGATTGCGGGCCGTCCTCGAACATGATGTGCAAGGTCGCAGCACCCTCGACGACCTGCACGATCTCGTCGCCGTTCGGGTGGCGCTCCCACGGCCCTTCGCCGGAAAATTTGGCGAGGTTGATCGCGCTGTCGCGATAGGGTGCCAGCCGCGCAAACGAGCCCTCGCGCGCTTCCGGCGGGGTTTCCGGGGTGCGGCCGCGCAGCATCTCGAGCTTGGCGAGCTCGGCGTTCACATCGAGGATCGTCAGCATGCTTCCCTCCGCTCGCGGCTGCGCGCTTATTATAACGCCAACCTGGCGGCAGCGGGAGGGCGACCCATGGAACAGCGGCGCAGCATCAACGTGACCGGGGCGAGCCACGTCAATCCGATCCCGAGCGCGAGCCGGCGCGGGCCTTTTGTCGTCTCGGGCGCGATCTCGGGCGCCGACCCTGCGACCGGCAAGGTGCCGGACGATCTCGACCAGCAATGCCGGCTGATGTTCGAGAATGTGCGGCGGGTCATCACCGCGGCCGGCGGCACGCCCGACGACATCGTCAAAATGAATGTCTGGATCACCGACCGCGCGCTTCGCCCGATCCTGAACAAGCACTGGGTCGAAATCTTCCCCGACCCCAATTCCCGCCCGGCGCGCCACACCATCGCGTCGGGCGATTTTACTCCGCCGATGCAGATCCAATGCGACCTGATGGCCGTGATCGCCGAGGGATGACCGGCCCCGCAGAAACAAGATGAGCCATCGGGCGGTGCCCGGCGCAGAAAGCAAAATATAGTTCTCGCTGCTGCACGATTCGGCCAATCCCAGCGGCGGGCGATGGCCGGTGGAATCTGTGCAATTGCCCAAGAGACCCGCCGGCCGGAGCGAGATCGACAATCGATTGTTGCCATCCTTCGATCGGTCCGCTAGGGTCCGCCGGTCGAAGATTGCCGCAGCCGGGCGCGTCCCGGGATCAGGGGGCGGCGCCTTCGACACGACGAAAGCCGAAACCTGGTCCGGCCTTGCCCGCCGGACACCCACGGTGCGGCCGCAGGCGGGGGGACATGACCGCAAAAAGCTCTGGCTGGGGAAGAGGATTCTTCCCGGAGATTCGGGTTTCTTTGCCGGCGGCGACGCGGCTGCCGGCTGTCATGCTGCCGCCCGTCGTGCAGGCGGCGGTGCTGCTGGCTTTAATCGCGGGGGCGGCGGCGCTCGCCGTTCTCGGCTGCGGCCGGATCGGCGCCAACCGGCTGATCGCAGAGAAAAACGCGGCAGTGCTGCGCGTCCAAGCCGCCAATGCCGATTTGCAGGCCAATATTGCCGGGTTGCAGGGCAAGCTCGCCGCCGCCACTCGTGACCGCCGGCAGGCGGCCGAGCGCCTCGACACAGCGGCGGACGAGGCTGTGACATTGCGCGGCCTCCTCGCCGATGCCGCGGCAAAGCTGCACACACTGCAAGCCGCCGCCGCGGTCCCTGCCGGCAATGACGCCAAGGAGCCGCCACCGGCTCCGCCGCCCGCGGACAAGACCGCGAGCGGGCATGCTGCCCAGCTCTCCAAGGCGCTCGATCAGACCCGGCTCGCCTTGCATCAGGCGGCGGCGGAAGGGGCGACCCTGTCGGCGCGGCTCAGCAAGACCGAAGAGGATCGCGCGCAGCAGCAGGGACAATACGAAGAGACGACAAAACAGCTTCAATCGGTGATCGGCCAGCTCGAGCGCGAGCTGCTGCGCCGATCGGCGGGATCGCGAAAGCTCGCCTCGGCGTCGCCTGTCGTCCTCGGCACGACCGGCGTCGCCGGTCTCGGCCATCAAGGTGTCGGCGGCCTCGCCGGTCTCGGCCATCAAGGTGTCGGCGGTGTCGCCCAAGTGCTCGCCTCGGCCGGGGTCGATGTCGTGCACCTGTTCTCCCGGTTTGGCATCGACCGGGGCGAGGGCGGACCGTTTGTGCCGCCGCGCAAAGCAGCCAGCGCGCCGGCGCGCCCGATCACCCCGCAGCAGCTCGCCGCGCTGCGCGGCATGATGCAGTCATTGCCGCTCGGCACCCCGGTCGAGCATTACCAGATCGGCAGCCCGTTCGGTGCGCGGACCGACCCCTTCAACGGCCGCGCCGCGATCCATACCGGCATCGATTTCGACGCCCCCTATATGTCGGCGGTTTATGCCACCGCTCCCGGCACGGTGGTCTTTGCCGGGTATCGCGGCGAATACGGCAAGGTTGTCGAGATCGACCACGGCGACGGCATTCATACGCTTTACGCGCATCTCCACCGGGTCGCGGTCGCAGTCGGCGAAAAAGTCGCGGCCCACGGCCAGATCGGCTGGCTCGGCACCACCGGGCGCAGCTCCGGCCCGCATGTCCATTACGAGGTGCTGGTCAACGGCGAGCCGCAGGACCCCGAAAAGTTTATCGGCCTCGCCCGGCTGATCCCCGCCGCCGCCCGCTAGCGTCGCCAGCAGGCCGACGGTTCCTTCGCCGCGGGCGGCCTGTCATTCCCTCCTCCGCAAGCGGCAAGGCTGTCCAGCGAAAATTCCGGCCGCATCTCTGCCGGGTTTTGTTCTGATGGATGCGCGGGTCGAGCCCGCGCAAGACGATCTCGGATTGTTTTCGAACGAGATCAAAGGGCGCGAACGGCAAACGGCTTTTCCCCGGACAGTCCTGCGCAAGCGGGGAGGGTTAGGGTGGGGGCTGTTCGCAGGGTGCCTGACGTCGGGTGTGCTCCGCCAGGGACGAGCACAGCTCGCACGCCCGATGTCACGACGCGAAGCCGGTGCCGGGTGAGGGATTCGAACCCCCGACCTTCGGTTTACAAAACCGCTGCACTGCCACTGTGCTAACCCGGCGATATCAATGGCTTAGGAGCTTCAGCTGCGCGATGCTGGCCGGTTTGCCGTGCAGTGCCCGGTTATAGCATGCGGAAGACGGCATCGATACGGGCTGCAGCGCTCTCTTGCGATCCGGCTAGAAGGGAACGCCCGGACAGCGGGCCTCCCGATGGGGCGCACCCCTACCCCCCGCGGGGTGCAGCTCCTACCGATCTCCTTTTTGCCTCAACCTGCCGGCGTCATCGCTCTTGATGCAGCGGCGGCGCGAGGTATCTTCGGTTAACCGGGAAACCAAAAGTGTTTCGGATGAAATCCTCGATTGCCGACAAGGTGATCGTTCTGGGCGCGCTGGCGTTGGCCGCCGTGCTGGCTTTCGGGATTGTCGCGGGGTGGCTGTGACTGCTCACAGATAGAAGATGATCACCGCGGCCGCCATCGCAAAGGCAAGCCATATCAATACCTTGGGCAAGCTCATGAGGGGTCTTTCGCGATTGCGCGCCGAAGTGCTCGATGACGGCTCGTGCCGCGTCATCGGAAGGCTCAAGCGGCGTCATGATCGGATAGTGGGAGCGAGCGCGCCGGGCCGCAATCGAGGTGCTGGACCTGCGCCCGCTGGCCGTGCGAGGCTGGCTTAGAACAAATAAGGAACTGTTCGATGGCCGCCAATTCCAAGCTGATGATCACCGAAGCCGAACGCCGCTACCCGGTGCGCATCCGTCTTGCCGTGCCCCCCGGTGGGCTCGGTGTCCAGCTCGACATGATGAGAGGCTGGCTCGACCAGAATTGCGGTGCCGATGGCTGGGCAATGACGCCCTCGGGCAGCCGCGGCGTGCTCAACGACGCGCTATCGATCTACTTCCGCGACCCTGCCTTGGCGACGGCCTTTGTGGCGCGTTGGTGCATCGGTTATCGGATCGAGCCGAGCGACGGCACGTTCCGGGTGTGCGAAGACGAGCCAACACCGCGAGCTGCAATGAAGCCGCACAGCTGGCCACCATCCTGAGCCCTCATCATGTCGGCCGGATCATGTGCGGCCGTATCCGTCTGTCTTGCGATGTGAGCGAGATCGAGTTTTCCCTTTTATCCGTGCCCAAAGCCGATCTTTTCACCCGCTTCGAGGTTATTCCGGGCGGATATAGCGGTCGATCGTGCGATAGCGGAAATACCAGCGGCCGCCGCGCTTGACCATCTCGTCGTCATAAGCGCCGCCCGAGCCGATTTTCGGCCCCTCGGGGCTGTTTTGCACCGTCGTCCAGCTCGAGCGCACCCTGGCCGTATCGCCGTCGAGCGCGATCGCCACATTGGTGACGTGATGGATCGCGCGCGGGCGCCGCTCCGGCGGGTCCTGGCGCAGCCCGGCGGCGAATTCGGCGATCGCGGCACGCCCCGTCGCCTTGCCAAAGGCGGTGTGCCAGGTGCCGTCTTCGGTGAACAGCGCCGCCATCTCGGCGAACCGGCCGTCGTCGAGCCGAAAGCAATATTCGGCCAATACCTCGCGGATAGCGTCCTTTTCCTCAAGCGCGCTCGACATCGCCTCCTCCTGCCACATGCCTGGGCCATATGCGTGGGCCGCCGGCTCGGTCGGGCTGTCGCCGAGCGACCGTGAAACGGGCATTTGATCCGAAACCGGCCGCCGAGCCAACCGGCGACTTGGCATCCTCACCGCGGCGCCCGCGGCTCAATCGGCGTGGCCGGGGACAGCCGCCACCGTCGCGGCCGGGCGCTTCAGGCGCAGCAGCAGCAGCAACCCGATCGACCCCAGCGACAGCACCATCATCAGCGCGAAATTGTTGATATAGGCGACCATCGCCGCTTGGCGCGTGACCTCGGCGTTGAGCGCGGCGATGCCGGGGGCGGTCGACAGGCTGTAGGGGGCGGCGAGGAAGGGCGCCTGCGCCAACGGGTTGTCGGGCCGCAGCTGCTCGACCAGCCGCGAATGGACGATCTGGGTATTCCGGGTCAGCAACGCTTCGAGAATGGCGATGCCCATGCTGCCGCCGAGATTGCGCATCAGGCTCCTGAGCGCCGTCCCCTGCGTCAGGATATGGCGCGGCAGGTTCGAGAGCGCGATCGTGTTCAACGGCACGAAGGTGCAGCCGAGGCCGAAGCCCTGGACCAGCCCCGAGACGATGATCGGCTGCATCCCCATCGCCAGCGAGAACCCGGTCATCTGCCACATCGAGACCGCGGTCAGCAGCAGACCGAAAAGGATGATCAGCCGGTTGTCGACCCGATCGATCAGCCGCGCGACGAGAAACATCGCCAGCATCGAGCCGACGCCGCGCGGCGCGGTTGCAAGGCCCGTCGTCAGCACCGGATAATTCATCAAATCCTGCAGCATCGTCGGCACCAGGGCCAGAGTGCCGTTCATGATCAGTCCGATCATGAACATCAAGATAGTGCCGACCATAAAGTTGACGTTCTTTAAGAGGTCACGGTTGACAAACGAGCGGTCGCTCGCGGTCGCGGTATGGACGATGAAAAGATAAAAGGCGACGCCGCACACCGCCGCCTCGACCCAAATCTCGGTCGAATTGAACCAGTCCTTGAGCTGGCCGCGGTCGAGCAGCAGCTGCAGCGCGCCGATCGCCACGCTCAGGCTGGCAAAGCCGACGAGGTCGAACGGCTCGCGGTGGCCGTAGCGGCTTTCGCGGCCAAACATCAGCATGCCCAAAGTGGCGACGATGCCGAACGGCACGTTGATCAAAAACACCCAGCGCCAATTGTAGTCGTAGGTCAGCCAGCCGCCGAGCACCGGGCCGCAGATCGGCCCCAGGATCGTGCCGATGCCGAACACCGCCATCGCCTGGCCATGCCGCTCGGGCGGGTTGATCTGCAGCAGCACAGCCTGCGACAAGGGCACGAGGCCGGCGCCGCACACACCTTGCAGCCCGCGAAAAAGGACGAGCTCGGTCAAGCTCGTGGCGCTGCCGCACAAGGCCGAGGCCAGGGTAAAGCCCGAGACCGACAGCACGAACACGATCTTGATGCCAAACCGGCCGGCGAGCCACCCGGTCAGCGGCATCATGATCGCCGCGGCAACGATGTAGGACGTCAGGACCCAGGAAATCTGGTCGAGCGAGGCCGACAGGCTGCCGCGAATATGGGGCAGGGCCACGTTGGCGATCGTGGTGTCGAGCCCCTGCATAATGTTGGCGAGCATGATCGAGAAGGTCAGCGCGATGCGGTTTGACGCCGCCGCGCGCGCCCCGCCTCTCATCGCGCAGCCTCGGCGAACCGCTTGGAGCTGCGGTTTGCGGCCTTCTCGCGCCGGCAACCCAACGCGGCGTTCCTCCGCTGGCCGGCGGTTCGTCCCGGCCCTGTCGCAAAACCTTCATGCGATCATAGGGCCGGGTTGCCAGAACACAAAAAAACGGACCCCGTGCCGGCGCGCGGCTGCCAATCGGGAATTCGATGGCTCGCTTTGCAGGCGAGCCCGCGCGGCCTTCAGCCCGGCGTTGCGACCGATAGCCGGCCGACGACCTTGTGGCGCTCGATCAGACGGGCGACGAGGCCCGATTTTTTCGCCTCCTCGACAAAATCGCGCAGAAAGGCGGCCCCCGCATTGTTGCTGCGCGCGGTGCCGACCGCCTGCTGCACGGCGGCGAACTGGCCGTCGAGAATGCGGCTGCCGGGCCGCGCCTTCTGCAGGTCGATCAGCCCCGGCCGCAACCCGGCATAGGCGTCGAATTTTTCGCCGTCGAACGCCGTCGAGCGCCGCCGCGGCATTGTCGAACTGCAGGAGCTCGCCCTTTTTGTAGTTGTTTTCGAGCCAGAGCGCGTAAGCGCTGCGCGCGGTCACCGCGACCCGTCTGCCCGGCTGGTCGACCTCGGCGATGGTCTTAAGGGCCGAGCCCGCCGGCACCAGATAGGTCGCCTCGATCTCGACATAGGCCGGGGTGAACGCGATCTTTTGGGCACGCTGCGGCTCGGCGCCGATCAGGCCGATGTCCCACACATTGCTCCCCGCCGCATCCGCCAGCTCGCCCGGCCGGGCATAGGGCACATAGGCGACCGGCACGCCGAGCCGCTTGGCGATTTCGGCGGCCATGTCGGGAGCGACACCCTGCGGGTCGCCCGACGCGGTCTTGCCGGTGACCAAGAGGAAATTCCCCATATTGATCGCGGCGCGCAGCACGCCCTTCGGGGCGAGCTCGGATAGGGCTTCTGGTTGCGGCATCGGGAGTGTTCCGTATTTGGTGAAAGCCGGCGGAGAGCCTGACCGATCGGCGGGCGCGAAGCACGCGAATTTCGCGCGGGTCAGCGCCGCCAGCCCTGATAGGCGGGGTGGCCGCTGTCGATCGGCAACCTCACCGCCGTGCCGGTCGCGGCCGAATGGTAGAGGGCGGTGGCGAGCTCCAGCGATTGCCGCGCCTCGGCAAGCGTCACCGGCAGCGGCGCCCGATGCGCCAGCGCCTGGTAATAGGCGCCGAGCAACGCCTCGTACTGCGGCGCCACAGGAGTATGGCCGGCGAGCGCGGCGGTGATCCGCGCTTCGGCCGCGGGCGAGGCCGGAATGATCCGCCACGGATCGTCGCCCGGTGCATAGGGCGCCTCGTTGCTCTCGAACGTTACCTCTTCGAAGCAGAGCCGAAGCCGGGTCAGCTCGCGTTGCGAGCCGAGCGTGGCGGCGAGCGAGACAAGGGCGCCGCTTTCCATCGAGAGGCTCGCGACCGCGCAATCATCGTCCTCGATCGGATTGACCCGCGTCGCGGTGCGGGCAAAGACCGAGGCGACCGGACCCATCAGATAGGTCAAGAGGTCGTGGGCGTGGATCGCGTGGGTCAAGAGCACGCCGCCCAATTCGCTCTCCCAGCGCCCGCGCCAAGGGGTGGCGTAATACGCCGCTGTACGTTTCCACGCCGTCTCGACCGTGCCGAGATAGGGTTTGCCGGCGAGCCCCAGATCGATGATGCGCTTGGCTTTTTGCAGCCCGTTGCCGTAGCGGTACTGGAACACCGGCATGACCCGGCCCGGCGCTTTTTTCTCGGCGGCGGCGACGCGGTCGAGATCGGCGAGCGAGCCGGCGAGCGGCTTTTCGCACACGACCTCCTTGCCGGCGGCGAGCGCGGCGAGGATTTGGCCGATATGCAGCGCGGGCGGCGTGCAGATATCGACGATGTCGATATCGTCCATCCGCAACACCTCGTCGAAAGACGGCGTGCGCCGCGGCACCGCGAATTCGTCGCCGACCGCGGCGAGCCGCGCGCGATCGACATCGCAAAGTGCGGTGACGCGATACTTGTCCGCATGAGGGCCATAGCCGCGGACGATATGGGTGCGGCCGATGCCGCAGCCGATGACGGCCACACTCCGGACCCTGCTCTCATTCATGGTAGGATTGCCGCCATGGTAGGATCGCCGCGAGAGCCGATGGGGATGGCGAGAATGGCAGCAGCGCCGGCCGAGATCAAAGCGCCGACAAGCGAAATGCCGGGCCCGATGACCGGGCAGCGCTATATCGAGAGCCTGCGCGACGGCCGCGAGGTGTGGATCGACGGCGAGCAGGTCGCCGACGTGACGGCGCACCCCGCCTTCTGCGACATGGTCGGCGAATTGGCGCGCGTCTACGATTTGCAAAACAGCCCGGCCTACCGCGACGAGATGACCTGCCTCGACCCGGAAGCCGGCAACCGGATCAGCGTCAGCTGGCTCTTGCCGCGCTCGGCCGCGGATTTGAGGCGCAAGCGGCGCAACAGCGAATTGTGGAACGAATTGACCTGGGGCCAGCTCGGCCGCAGCCCCGACATCCTCGCCCCCTACATCATCTCGGCGCTGCACCTGAAAGACGCGTTCAGCGCGGTCAAGCACCCGAAATGCGATTTTGGCGAGAACGTCCGGAATTACTACGAATATTGCAAAAAGCACGATCTGTTCCTGACCCACGCGCTCGGCGACCCGCAGGTCGACCGCAGCACCCAGCCGCAAAACGAGCAGCGTGCGGTGGCGGAGGATACCGAGGTCGCGCTCCACGTCGTCGAGGAGACCAGGGACGGCGTCGTCGTCACCGGCGGCAAGCAATTATCGACCGCGGCCCCGCACAGCCACGAATGCTATGTCTCGCTGTCGGCGACCTTTGCCCGGCGCAGCAACCCGAAATGCGTGCTCGCCTTTGCCATCCCGACCGCGAGCCCCGGCCTCAAGATTTTGGCGCGCGAGCCGGTATCGCGCTGGCCGGGCTCGTGGGGCCACCCGTTCCGGATGCTCGACGAGCAGGATTGCATGCTGTTCTTCGACCGGGTGCTGGTGCCGTGGGAGCGGCTTTTCATGCTCTACGACCCGACACCGATGGTGAAGATGCTCGGCGCCGACGGCGGCGGGGTCAATTTCAACTTTCTCGGCTGGTCCAATCTGTGCCGGGTCGAGACCCGGATGCGCCTCTTGACCGCGGTCGCGACGATGGTCGCCGAGGCGATCGGCGTCAGCGATTACCGCGAGGTGGCGGCCAAGCTCGGCGAGATGGCGACCTATTGCGAGGTCTGGCGGCACGCGATGGACGGTGTCGAGCATCGCGCCGGCCCGACGCCATCGGGCCAATGGACCTTGGGGCCGTCGCGCGACCTCCATATCTGGTTCACCCAGGTCTCGGGCCGCATGGTCGAGTTGCTGCGCGAGATCTGCGCCTCCGGCATCATCATGCAGCCGAGCGAGAACGACCTCGCCAGCCCGACGATCCGCCCGTATCTCGACCGCTATATGCGCGGGCAAGTGACGTCGATGTCGAATACAAGTCCCGCCTCTTTCGCCTGGCGCACGAGCTCGCCGCCTCGTCCTTCGGGCTGCGTCAGGAAATCTACGAATACTGGCACGCCGGCGACCCCAACCGCAACCGCATCAACTTCTTGAAGAGCTTCGACCAGCGCGCGATGCAAGACCGCATCCGCGACGATGTTGAAAGCGCCGCTGCCGCATGGCGCCTCGGAATGAGCTCTCCGCGCTTGGCCGCGTGAGCGCAACAGTGTCGCTATTTTTTACACTTGCCATCCATTTGTAATCAGGGTATATTCTATCGATTTCGAGAGAGTTATAGTTAATATCGCCCGGCGCTCTCACGGGGACACTGCCGATGGCACAGAAGACGCTCTGTGGGTTTGCCGCCGTCGCTCTCGCCCTGGCGCTAACCGGGAGCGCCAGGGCCGCCGTCGTGTTCAGCGACTTTGGCCCCGGCGACACATTTGCCGGCACGGGCAGAATAGTTTCCAGCGGATTGGACCCCGCCTTTCCTTACCGAAACAGCCCCGGATATTCATTCGTTGCCGGGTCGGCCGCAAGCGTCTCTCAAATCGATATAGGCTTCAACTCTATCGCGGGCAGCGTCAATGTCGGCTTGTTTGCCGCCGTGCCATACACCGGCCCTGGTCACGGGTTGCCAGGATTCGGCGCTGCCGAGCCCGGGGCCGAGCTCGGCAGCTGGACCGTTACAGACACGGGCTATCAGGTCGTCGAGAGCATCGCGGGGATTACCGGTATAACGCTTGCCGCGGGCACCGATTATTTTCTGGGGCTGTCGCTTGACCCGACGGCAACAAAAAATGCGATCTGGGGAGACGGTTCGGTCGGCCTGACGGGCGATCTTTGGCAGTGTGCCGACAGCGATCCGGTATGCGCCCCCGGCAATATCTCGCTTGCTGACGCCACTACGGGGGCGTTCGATGTGCTCGCAAATCCAATCAGCGATCCGGAGCCCGGCTCGCTTTGGCTTCTCGGCGTGGCTTGTGGCGGGCTCGTCCTTGGCGGGCTGCTCGGGCTCCGCCGCGACAAGAGGCGGCTCCGGGCCGCGTAGACCGCATCACGGAGCTTCCGCGGCGTCCCACGCGGCGTGGGGGTTCAGACGGTGCGACTCCCGTTCGCGGTCCGCTTCCCGCTCCTCGAGCCATACCTGGTAGGGATCGGCGGGCACGATGCGCCCGGTGAGCACCTGCACATCGTGGCGGCTTGCCGCCTGGCATGGCCTAGGTTTGCGAGGCTGGCTCGACGCTCTTCGGGCCTGTGATGCGGTGGGACGATGAACCGTGCAGTGAATGTCTGAGAGTTTGAAGCGGTCGCATATCAACAGTCTCCTGACTCAGTTGTGGCCCACGGTGAATGTGGTACTCGATTCACACCCACGAACGCATCGAGGCGCTGCGCGTGCGGTCTGAGGGCAAGCTGGAGGCGCCGAGGATCCGGGGGTGTTGGACGAACGGCTCAGGGAGTGGCGCCGTTGGGAAGTTGACAACCCAGTCAGCAAATAGACGTTCTGGCACCCATGCACGGTGTAGCCAGTTGCCCAGGCTTGTGAAGACGAATGTGGGGACTGCAAACTTCAATGCAGCCATGAGCCACAGCCGGTATCTCGTGGCGGCGCTCTGTCCTTTACAAGGAACACGACAGTCGCTATTGCGAAGCCGAATGCTGTTGAGATAAAAAGATGCTGGATGACGCCGATTATCATTGACGCCCCTTCGTTCCACTTAATTGTTTCTCCGCTTGTTTGAGATCGGCAAGCGTTAACTTGCCGGCCTCAATAAGATGAGCCATCACAGGAACGGCAGATCCCCCGAAGAGGTCCAGCAGGTCATTGACAAATCGACGTTGGACGTTCTGCTTGACTGAACGATGCGGCGAAAATGAAGGCGGACCCAACTCTTTTAATGCGCTTCACGGCGCCTTTCTGTTCCAGCCTTGATATCAACGTCTGCACTGTTGTGTAGGCCGGCCGGGAATCCTCAGAGAGGCTCTCCTGAATTTCGCGGACCGATGCAGGCCCAAGGTCCCATAGCTTCTCCAGGATCTGGAATTCCGATTTCGGTATACGAGGAGTTGGCATGATCTACGTCTGTAGTCTAATATACTACAACTGTAGGTGTTTTTCAAGCAGCTTTCGCGGACCGTCCAGTCTTGTTCATCAGGCTCGCGACCGTCGCATCAGTAGTAACGCTCTCCATCCGGCGTTCAATGCACTATTCAGATCCGTCCGCGACCTTCAAGTAGGCAATTCAAATCGGGGTTGCTTGACAACAAGAGCGGCCCTGGGCCAAGCTCAGGTGGTATCAACAAGGGGCCGCGGGCGAGATACGTGTCGCGGTAGGGACGACCATCACTGATCGCCCCCCGCACAGAACCGTACGTGCGCGTCTACGCATACGGCTCCCACCTTGGATGGGTGGCGACAAAGCGGTCCATCGGATAAGGATGCAAGACACGGGGTACTGGAATCCAGCGGTTCAGAATCGGTTTGATCCGATCCCAGGTAGCCCGGTTCCGTTGACTGCGACGGACTAGAATAGACCGCCACAGCCTTCTCAACCGGTACATGAATACCCGGAGGTGATCGAGATTTCCCGGCACCGCATGGTATTGGTAATAACCCAAGCTCACCTTCTGTAGCCACTCACCCACTAGCGCTACCGGCTCATGCATCCGGCGGCGCAACTCTGCCTTAATGGCATGCAGCTTCGCCACCATCCGCTTCTTCGCCGTTTCCCGCCAGACGATGAAGGCCCCATTGCTCCGGCGCTTCCCGCAGTAATGCGTGAAGCCCAGGAACGTGAAGGTCTCCGGTTTTCCCTCTCCCCGCTGTTTCCGGTCTTGAGCGGCAAACCGCCCGAACTCGATCAGTCGCGTCTTCTCCGCATGTAATTCCAGACCGAACTTCGCCAGCCGCTCCCGAAACTCCTTCAGAAACCGCTCCGCGTCCGCCCGGTTTTCGAAACCCACCACAAGATCGTCAGCGTAGCGGACGACAATCACATCGCCCGCGGCCACTTTCTTGCGCCAGGCTTCTACCCATAGATCGAATACGTAATGCAGGTACACGTTGGCGAGCAGTGGCGAAACCACTGCCCCTTGCGGAGTCCCTACCTTCGTCTCCGACCATTGGCCGTCTTCCGATACGCCCGCCTTCAACCATTTCTGGATCAGGCGAAGAATGCGGCGGTCGGCCACGCGGTGCTCGATAAACTTCACCGTCCATTCGTCGTCATATTGTCAAAAAATCCTCGAATGTCCGCATCGAGCACCCAGTTCACTCGCTTCCGTTGGATTCCCACAGTCAGCGCATCCAGCGCTTGATGCGGGCTGCGACCCGGCCGGAACCCATACGAAAAGCCCCGGAAGTCCACCTCATAAATCTGGTTGAGGATGGTCACCACGGCCTGTTGAACAATCTTGTCCTCCAGCGCCGCAATGCCCAACGGACGTTGCCGCCCGTCGGCCTTCGGTATATAGACTCTCCGCGAGGGTTGTGCCTGATACGCTCCACGATGAACCCGGCTGTGCAGATCGACAAGCCGATCCTCCAGTCCGGTCTCATACTCCTGCCACGTCACGCCATCCACTCCCGGCGCAGCTTGCCGCTTCAAAGCGTAAAAGCTGTCCCGAAGCAGACCGACGGTCAGATGGTGGAGCAGAGCGGTGAACCGTTCTTGCTTCCTTTCCTTGGCTGCTTGTCGCACACCGCTCAATCCCTGGGACACTCGTTCCCCGCTCTGTGTCGGGCTCGTGTTGGACTGAGCGATGTTCTCCTTGGTCCGCGCCCTTCCCTCCCCAACCTCCGCCGAAGATTGCTCCTCTTTGTTCGGCTGGTTCATCGGTACTACGGCGCAGTCCGACTCCTCCAGAGCGTGCATGTCCGGCGTTTGGCTTTGCGCCTTCTCGGACCGGTCTCGATCCTGGTTGGATCGAGGCGCCCCAGAGGTCTCCCGGTTCTCGTGCATGTTGTTTCTCAGCGTGCGCAGGTTCTTCGACTACGCAGGGCCGGCTGACCACTCGCGATCTAGCGCAGCCAGCCGTGTTGCCTTCCCCCCATTCGACGGGGTCGGCACCCTGTTCCCGTTTTTCGAAGCTCAATAGCCCGGCCCACCGATACCCCTGTCTACGCTTCGACCAACACCTCGCGATGCTGACCGCAAGACTCGGGGCCAAGATGGATTCGCTTTCTCCTTTCTTGTAGGACTCTTTCATTCCCTACAACATGCCGGTTTATCCCGGCGCACCCCGATATACGGCGAGGTCGTCCGGAATCCTCTTGGCCACTCCGCGGAAGATTACCGGACACGAACTTCCCGGGCGGAATCCGCGCAAGCTTCCCCGAACGCCATGCCCCTCACGATGGGGCAACAAAATGGGAACGACGCAAACCCAACGGCGTGAAGCACAGCGGGTGTCAGAAGCGGATGTAAAGCGAATTTCCGTCGGGATCGGCCACGGCCAGAACGTTGGCGGGGTAATGCGCTGCACGAACTACGTGATGCAATCCATACAATGTGGCGCCGGGTCCGGAAGCACCTCCCTTGATCTGCATCCCTGCGCCTATTCGACCGGAGATGAGATCGTCTGCGACGAGGTCGTCGTAGGCTGCCAGCACGGTATTCCGCGAGACCTCTAACATCTTCGCCAGCACACGCGTGGAGGGAAGTCGGTCGTGCTGGTGGGCGGCGCCGCTGCGGATGGCTCGCGAGATTTCTGCGGCGATCTGCCGATGCAGGGGCTCCCTTGAAGTCCTGTCGATAACGATCGGCGGCACAAAAAGGCTGCGTCGGCGGTTCACAAAGTGGCCCTCTCGAGTGGCCCTTTCCATTTTGTACCATTCCGCTAGTATGGGGGGGTGAAGGGAGTCCAACGTATGATTTCCGGCGGTAATGCGACAGTATTCGTTTCAAATATGGACGCGGCGGTGCAGTTTTACACGCAAGTGCTCGGCTTGAAGCTAAGCAATCGCTTCGGCGACAACTGGGCCACGGTCGAAGCGGGCAAAGGTCTCACCATCGGGCTGCATCCGGCTTCGCCAAGGTATCCCGCGCCGGGAACCAAGGGAGCCATGATGCTGGGACTGGAAATCGATGAGTCCATCGACGGCGTGGTGGCGCGGCTAAAAGAGAAAGGCGTGCGCATGAACGGCTCAATTCTGCGGCAAGAGCCGGGAAACTTTGTTCATTTCGAAGATCCCGATGGAAACGAGATCTACCTATGGGAGGTCGACCGGAGGTCCGTCCAAGCAACGGATTTCGACAACGAGGTGGTGCAGACTGGCGCGCGTCTATAGTTTGCGGAATCGGTATGACGACGGATCCTTCGTCAAATGAATTCGCTTCTCAACTGGGGCGCTTGGCGGCACCTGCGTTGGGGGCGTGTGCTGGTAAGCGGAATCTGCGCGGAGTTGGCCGTCTTCGCCATTCTATTCTCGGTGCTGCACTTTTGGGGACAAACGGCTTTCCTGGCGTCCATTCTGGTCACCTCAGCCTCCTTGCCGTTCCTCTTTGCATTGTGGGTGGACAGCCGGGTTGAATCCCATTTCGTGCTGCATGGGCTGCTGGTAGGAGTGGTTGCCGCATTGATGTATGTGATCGTGGCCTTGGGGGCAGCCCGAACCGTTCCTCTACAAGGTCGCACACGGCTTAAAGCTGGTGGGCGGATTCCTGGGTGGCATTGCTTCGGCGCACTGGACGGCTGGTGATCGCGTTCGTACGTCAGTTTGAGGGCGGCACCCATTCGCGGTCGAGCGTGAGACCACCGCATTTCGGTGCCGATGACAAAGGCCCCTTTGTGGGACGCCTCGATGCTGCTAGCTCTTCAAGGGTTCCCCTTCACGGCCACATAATGGCCATGGGTTGGACTGCATTTGATCCAAGAATGGCATGCCCGGACAAGTCACAGAAACGACGCGTTTGCGCATCACCGGTTTTGCCATCTGGCTGTCTAACATAAATAAACCGGTCAACTCGTTGAAGTGGCCTCACGCGGGGACACCAAGTCTCATTCTGGGGGGGTTCGCTAGATTAGGAACGATATACGGCATGTCGTCGTAAACCCCTTGGCCACTCGGCATCAGATCAGCGAACGCGAGGCCGAAGGGGACAGATGGGATGAAGAACACGCCCACAGAAAGCGAGGACTTCTGCCCGTCCTCGCGCGGCTTCGCAGTTTGCGCCCATAACAAGGAAGCCGCCGATTGCCGTTACGGAGTCCGCGCTATGAAGTCGATATTATCCCGCTGTTCATCGGGCGCGAGTTCGATCGCCACGGCATCTGAACGCTTCTATGCACTGGGGTAATAGACGGAGGCTACCGGAGTCTTTACGCCCACGCCTTCGCCGGCACCGAGCGGCGCGCCAGGCGGATTCATCCCTGCGATATACGTACCGCCTTCCAGAGAGACGAAGAAAAAATAACGGTTCTTATCGGTCTGCACCATACGGGAACGCTGCTATCCTGAAAACTGACAACGTTCCGGTTCGCCGCAGGAAGAACCGAACACAATTGATGCAGCATTTTTCCGAGCTCAATCTTTGCTCCGCGTTGCGGAACAACCTCGATAAGAACGAATTCGTCACTCCGACGCCCGTCCAGGCGCAGGCCATTCCGCCACTCATGGAAGGCCGCGACGTCGTGGCGACCGCGCAGACTGGCACAGGCAAGACTCTGGCGTTCTCAATTCCGGTGATTGAAGCTCTCGCCGCCGTTCCCCGCACCAAAACAATAAAAGTCCTGATCCTCAGTCCGACACGCGAACTTGCCATTCAGATCGATGCGGCATTCCGGCAACTCGCCCACGGCATGCGCATCCGCACCGCCGTGGTTGTGGGCGGCATGAGCGAGACCAACCAGTTGCGCGATATCCAGGCCGGGGCCGAAGTGGTGATCGCGACGCCGGGCCGTCTCTGTGACTATCTGGAACGGCGGCTGATCGATCTTTCCGGCGCCGCCACTGTGGTTCTCGACGAGGCCGATCGGATGCTCGATATGGGCTTCCTGCCCGCTCTGCGCATCATCCTGGATAAGCTTCCGGCGAAACGCCACACAATGCTTTTCTCAGCGACGATGGAGCAATCTGTGGCGGGTCTGGTCGCAAGTTACGTGCACAATCCGGTGCGGATCGCGGTGGAGGCGTGCGCACAAACGGCCGGCCGGATCGATCTCTTCTGCTACGAAGTCCCTCAGGGCTCCAAGTTTGATCTCCTCGAGCATCTGCTGAAGAACGAGAAGGGTTCTTTCCTCGTCTTCGTGGCCACCAAAGAGGGCGCCGACAGGCTCACGAAATTTCTGGAGCGCGGGGAACACAAGGTGGCCTCGATCCACGGCGACCGCTCGCAGAGCCAGCGGAACGAAGCGCTGCAGGGCTTCAAAGACGGTGTTTACCGTGTACTGGTCGCCACCGACGTGGCGGCGCGCGGGATTCATGTGGATGACATCGCGCATGTCGTGAACTACGATTTGCCGCAGGAGGCGGGAAACTTCATTCATCGCGTCGGACGCACGGGCCGCGCCGGCGCACGTGGCGCCTCCTGGACCTTTGTGACTCCGCTCGAACGCTCCGATGTGCGCAACTATGAGCGCGCACTGGGGATTCAGGTGCAATATCGCGAACTGCCGTCGCTGCCGCGGCCCATCGGGCTCGTGACGGATGTGGAGGCGTTTCTGGCTTCGATGAGTACCAGCCAGCCGTCGGGCAACGGGCCGAAGCCGACAACGACAAGAAGCTTCTCGGGCAGCCGCCGACGTCGATGAATTTGTTGTCCAGATCGCCCTAGGGTCAACTCACAATTCGTCCTTACGCTGGGCCTGGAATGTTCATGTGCCGCTTCGCTAACCTTCGTCAGGTGGATTGGCGTCGGCGAGGGAGTCCCTTTGCCGAGGCCTCGGCTCCAGGTGGTTCACGGAACGGTTCCACCGAAATGCGCTCGTAACACACTTCCAGCACGGTCAGGTATGTCTGTACCGCCCGGCGCTTGGAGAACTACGCGATCGCCCGCTGCCGACTTCATCAACGCGCGCCCCAGAGGCGACACCCAACTGATGTGGTTGCGGTTGAGATCGACCTCGTCGGTGCCCACGATGCTCACCACTCGCTCCGTTCCCGCGGCATTGGCATAGCGCACAGTCGCTCCGAAGAATGCCCTCGTCGCCGCCTGCCCCGCTCTCGGAGTTTCCGGGTCAACCACTTCCGCGGCTTCGATTCGCTTCGTGAGAAAGCGAATCCGCCCATCGATCTGGCGCAGCCGCCGCTTGCCGTACTGATAGTCGGCGTTTTCACTGCGATCGCCGTTGCTCGCAGCCCACGCCACCACCTCCGTCACGGCCGGGCGTTCCCTGGTGAGCAGAAACCGGTGCTCATCTTTGAGGCGCTGCAGGCCGCCTGGCGTTATGTAGTTCTTGCTTGGCGTCGCGGGCTCGTCCTCTTGCGGTTTTCTCGTAAACCCTTTTCGCATATCTTAGTCCTTCCAGCGCGAATCCAGTGGGTGCCACAAAGCTCTCAGGATATGGATAGTGCGATGTCTGTTCATACGTTGTCACCTCGATTCTGCCCTGAAATTGCTCAAGCCCGAGCGCCCATCCGTTTGCAAGACCTGAGAAGGAGTCTATATGTCAAGGCGAAGGAGGTACCGCTTTGGCGTTTCTGGGGACTAATTCCAAGCCGGTAACTCCCCTCGTTTGAGCCGCATCGGAGGACGGGTTGTCTGATGATTGAGGATTTATCGTTAGCAAAGTTGGGCCGACCACTCCGGAGTTGGTAAGGGACTCGATCTAACAAAGCGGGGCATCAGGCTGGCGCGAGAACTCCACCATTTGGGATTCACCGTCTCCAGTTCCTATGGGGGTTCCGACGAGGGGCAACCGGTTAAAGATTCCGGAGCAGCACGTCCAGGATGGTTTGGACGAACGGGTACGGCTGGGGGGTAAGGGGTTCGGCTTCGATCGAGTAGAGCCCTTTGTATCCAACCTCCTTCGAAATCTGAATCGCCCTGGCCGAGTCGAACAGATTCGGCATGTACTTAAAATGGCTGCTTGTGGCCATCGCATACATGACGCGCAAACCTGCCTCCCGCGCCGCGTTGTCCGGGAATGAGGCGACGTCGGGATTGGCCCAAACCCCGGCGGCCCTGATCAAATTGACCTCGTCCTCCCAAGTATGCTCAGGTGGCGCGGCTGCGGCGCTGTTTGGAGATCCGCCCGCCGCATTATTCGGGGCGCCAGCCGCTCCGCCCGCGCCGTCACTGTCGCCCCCGTTCGGCACCGTCGACGACACGTATCCTGGCGGGTCGTCGCGATTCTCCACGGTCACCATGACCTTCTTCGTATCGGCGTACGCCTTAATCGTCTTCAAGGTCTGGTTCGCGGTGGTACGCACATCCGGTGCGAGCGTGCCCTGGTTGATCATCACACGCGGAGCGGAGAGGAACACCGCACGGTCGATCCATTGGTTCGTCAGCTCAATCGTTTCCGACCGAACAGCCGGATCCGCGGTCGAAATGTTGTGCGCTCCGAGTTCCAGGACTAACTGAGTCACCCGCGATTGAGCTTTCGTCAGACGGTTCTTAAACTCTCGCAGGTAGTCGGGCTCGGTCGAGCGGAAGTGCTCGTGCTGGATCTCCAGATTATGGATTCCATAGCGCTGCGCCATCTCGTCGGGAAAATCAAGGATATCGAGGGTTCTGTGCGGATCGTGTGGACGCGCAGCGCTCTTGATAATCAGATCGAAACTATAGCTCATGACCGCGACGCGATCCATTTTGGCTCGGTTCGGGGTCTGCCCCCACGCTCTGGCCGCTCCGGCGGCTGCTGCACCGATAAGAAACTCTCTACGTTTGATCACTTGCCCCTCTCACTACGAAGGTGGCGATTGGGTAGTGGAATCGATCCGGTAGTTCCTCGATAACGAATACTTCCAGAAAACCGGCCTTCAGACCCCATGGCATCGACAGCCGCTACCCGGAAGGCCTAGCCTATTCTACCGTCAGCGCCGCATCCTACAAGTTCGTCACGCCCCACCTCGTCCGGCTGAACAAGCGGGCGCTAGTGTATGCTCTCTGTGCTGCCGGTCCCGTGGTTGGTGGACCTGCCCTCCGTAAAAGTTTGGCTGGTACCGTCAGTGGTTGAGAGCCCCTCCGTCTTCGAAAAAGACTCGCCTCGCGTTTAACTCGCGCTGCGGCCAAAGGTGGAGCCGCGATTGGTGCCCGATGAAACGCCTCGGCTGGTTCCGTCAGACGTGTCACGACTGGTCCCTTGTGACGTTTCGTGACTGGTGCCGCGATCCCGAAGAGGACCCTTTGTGAGACGGTTAGACTGATAATCTCCGTTCTAGTCCAAAAGCCACTCGACCACTGGCCCCGGCGGAGTTTTCGACTGGCGCCGCGATAGCTAGTGAAAACAGCCCAAGTATCAATCAATGCGGTCTGGCTCTCAAAACGGATGGATAAACATTACTCCCGCGAAGTCGCCATCACGGCAACTTGCCGGGAAACGGCCGAACCGTAGAAGTGGTCGTCATTGTCTGGAAGCCCGTTTTTGGACATCACCCAGAGGCGATGGCTGTGGATAATGCCTGTTCCCATCGGTTGGTCCTGAACTGCAGCTGTCTTCCCGCTTCGCGCCTCATGTAAATCCCCTGGACATCCTCGGCTGTTCCGTGAGCACGGCCAATCCTCGATTCGCGATGAGGTGTTTTCCATCCGCACTGATCCTGGCCGGACAATCCGGCCAAAGCACGCGGATCGACTTCAACCACTGTCGAGTTTTTCGCGGAATCGTCGAGGACGTGCGTACTCAATGGACCCGATCTGGCTGGTGAGCCCGAAAGGACCGAGATAGCGGTATGGCCTCCTGGCCTCTTGCCACGAAGCAGCGATAGGAAAGCCACATGAAAAGATCCAGCACGGCAGGCGCTCCCGCGAGCACCTTTACGGCTTCGAGATCCGCCGGGATCGGATGCGCTGTGATTTCGCGATAGAACTCGTCGCTCAGAACAATCACGTTCTCAAACTGATCCGAGAGGGGACACTGGTCCGGTGCGCGGCTGTACCAGATCTGCGCTTCTCGGAAGAAGCTGAGACGCGAGCGCTGAATCACTTTTGCGTGTCCGCGGAACCGGTCCGTTCCAAATACGAAGATGGTTGCCCCGAAGATGCGCTCGAAAGCGGCAACCAACCGCCGATACTCTTTACCGCCTTTATGCGTACCGAAGGTTTCCAGCATCTCAGCGGCAGTTCGAAATCGAATCGTTTGACTCTGCTGCCGGACGGCGAGCGTGGCCAGGTAAATTGGAACGATCCGATCCTGGCCAAAGGGAAGCCCGTAGTGGGGGTGTCCCGTAACCTGGAGAACGAAATCGCCGTTACGCCGTTCGTAAACCGTTTCGCTTGGGGGCGGTTTCCTGATCGGCAGTCCGCACAGGACGAACGGTCTGGAACTGAATCCCAAGTTCTTCTGCTTCCCCTCTTCCCGTTTCAGGACTAGACAGCTTCCTTCAGCCTGGCGAAGCTTCTGCTTGGAGACAACCAACTCCGGCGCCATCCTTCTTAAGAGCGAGCCGGCGGACTCCATTCCCGCAATTCGTGATCCGGTTCGTCCGGGCACACTTCGAGCGTTTGCGTCTTGCAACTCTCACCTCGCGTCAGCGCCAACGGATTTGGCGCGCGTCAGGCGAGCGATCTTGAGGTGGTTCCGTTTCGGTTTTCGGAAGCTAAAGCATTAAACCCGGCCAGGAATGCGATTAATGCGTTAACCCGGGCGAACTCGCAAATACCTGAAACTCCATGGCTCTCTATAGTCAGGGTTGATCGACATGTGCGCATATGTTCTTTATTTACGCATTATAAGAGGGCGCCCCTTTTCAGATAGGTTAGGTGAAGCCAGAATCACTGGCGGAAGGAGCACCTTTTAAATGGACAGTACAAAGTATATCGGGATGGACGTTCACAAAGAAGCAACCACGATCGCGGTGATGAACGCGGCCGGCAAGTTGGTGATGGAGTCGATTGTGGAGACCAAGGCGGCCACGATCTTGCAGTTCATCGAAGGGCTGCGGGGCGAGCTGTACGTGACATTTGAAGAAGGGACATGGGCGGCCTGGTTGTACGACCTGCTGAAGCCGCACGTGACGAAGGAAGTGGTATGCAATCCGCGCAAGAACGCTCTGCTGAAAGCAGGTAACAAGGGTGACCAGATCGATGCGCGCAAGCTGGCCGAGCTGTTACGAGGAGGATTTCTGTCGGCGGTCTATCATGGCGAGACCGGACTCCGAACGTTGAAGGAACTGTGCCGCAGTTACCTGGCGCTGAGCAAGGATCTGACGCGCACGATGAACCGGATCAAGGCAGTGTATCGAAGCTGGAGCATTCCCTGCGGTGGCGCGTCGGTGTATGCGCCGCGTCATCGAGCGGAATGGTTGAGCAAGATCACCGAACCAGGCGTTCGTCGGCGTGCCGAGTTCTTCTATCTGCAACTGGATGGATTGCAGAAGTTGCGCCAGGAAGCACGGCGCGATCTGTTGGCGGAGAGCCGCCAGCATGACGCGACGAAGCTGCTCGAAGGGATTCCTTATATCGGTCCGATTCGGGCCGCTCTGCTGATTGCGTTAATGCAAACACCGCATCGGTTTCGCACCAAGCGGCAACTGTGGGCGTATAGCGGCTTGGCTCTGGAAACGCATAGCAGCGGGGAATACCACTACGTACAAGGTCAACTGCAACGATCCAAGAGGCCGGTGGCGCTGCGCGGTCTCAACCAGAATCACAATCATGAGCTAAAAAGCATCTTCAAAGGTGCGGCTACCAAAGCCGGCAGCGCCCCGGGTCCCTTTCACGATTTCTATAGCGCCTTGCTCGCCCAAGGGATGAAGCCGACGATGGCCCGCCTGACGTTGGCACGCAAGATCGCGGCGATCACTTTGCTGGTCTGGAAGAAAGGAGTGTGCTTCGACGCCCAAAAGCTAAAACGACAAATGCCGGCTTGAACGCCTCGGAAGAATCCGTTCCCGCTGCCGGGATCCTGCCTGGTGATGTGCCATCGGATTTCTTGAGACGTTCGGGTTCGAGGGAGAGTATCCAGTCGTCTGTTAGGCTCTGCGTGCTTCGGCACCTAGTCTCTGGAATTACCCTATGCCCCCTCGGACAACCCCAAAAAGCTATAGGCCACGAGTCTCCGATAGGACCATGGTTGCCATCTCAGCAACCACCACGCTTGTCAGTTTTAAGAAGCCCAGGGCGTCGTCACGATCACAGGCATGAAACCGCAGGGAATCCGATTCCGAAGCCTCGCTGCTGTTGCGCGAGGTCCAAGACGATCAACCAAAGCGTGTGAGCGTTGCTTGGGGTTGGGGGCTGAATGCACGAAAGCATCCCCCGCCGCAAGCGGGCGGAGAAAAATGTCTCTTGACATTCCCTCTTATAGGACAAACGACGACCATTTTCCCAAGCTGGACGTCGCGGGTTCGATCCCCGTCTCCCGCTCCATGTTTTCAATAGCTTACGAGCGCAATCCAAATCAGCGTACCTCGATTAACCTCGTTTGCGAAACACCCCGAGAAATTCGGTGTCTTGTGGGCGTGGCTCTGCTGCATCTGGAAGGGTTGGCAGTCCGGTGCGTTCATCATGAAGGCAGCTACTGTCGTTGGCTGGCTTCGTGAGGGCTTTGGTTGTTCTGGAGCTGGAAGATTCGTCGCGGCGAACACGGCCGCCCCGCGGTCCCCAAAGAGGTTCGCGAGTTGATTCGCATGCTGAGCCGCGAAAATCCTCTTTGGGGAGCTCCCCACATTCATGGCGAACTGCTGAAGCTTGGCATCCATGTCGGTGAGACCAGTGTCAGCAAATACCTGGTCAGACGCCGAAAGCCACCCTCGCAGACCTGGAGAACGTTCCTCGACAATCATCTGAAGACGATGGTGTCGGTGGACTTCTTCACCGCACCAACGATCCGGTTCCAGATCATATACAGGCACACGATCGGCGGCGGATTGTCCACTTTGGCGTGACCGCCCATCCGACGGCGGAGTGGACTGCACAGCAACGGCATGAAGCGTTTCCCTGGGAGACCGCGCCACGCTATCTGTTGCGGGATCGCGATCGAATCTTCGGCCAGGACTTCGTGGAGCAGGTGAAAGCCATGGGTATTAAACAAGTGCTTTCGGCGCCACGTTCACCGTGGCAGCGAACGTGTGATCGGTACGATCCGCCGCGAATGCCTGGATCACATGATCGTCTTCAACGAGCGAAGCCTGTACCGGCACCTTCAAGGATTTCTGGAATATTATCATCGGAATCCACTTGGCATTGGAGAAAGACAGTCCAGAGCCACGGCCGATCCAGCCGCCGGAGTCGGGCTGGATCGTCTCGATTCCGGTGCTGGGCGGGCTGCATCATCGTTACGGACGGCGAGCGGCGTAGCTCGGGCGATTCTGATGATCCATCTCTCGGGACGACTGTCGACAAACCGGCGATCATGTGCCGGGCTATTACCGACGCACTGCAAAACCGCTCGGCTCCGACCTGCAGTCGAGCCTCCCGACCCCAACTGGCCCGAACCGTAATGTCCGAAGACCGTTAAATGTCACCGGCTGAAGGCCACGCTGCAAGGTTTTGCGAGAACCACAGTCATTTGCAACAACGCTCTCGGCAAGTACGCAGCCGGACTAGCAAAGGGCACCCACGTCTTGATTGAAGGCGTCCTCCGCAGTCGGGCCTACATGCTGCAAACTGGATCTGGCAAAAAGCGAGAGGAGAAGCAGATCCGCTCCTGGTTCGTCAAGGCAAACAGAATCGTCAAGTTGGACCGGCCTGGCAACGATGCGCCAACCGACTCGGCACCGTCGGAAGCTGAAACCGCACAGAACTATGAGGGTGACTTCTGAGTCGCCAGCTAAGCGGGCCGCACTCCGGCCCGCTTTCTCTCTTCGGAGTCGGATCGGGGGTGGTCAAAGCTGCGTCTGCAAATGAATTGAATGACTTCCTTACGATGAAGCAAACTGCTAGAGACTGCATTTCCGCGTTGTGCTGGCGAAAAACTGGCAAGGGCATTTCTGGCGGAGTGTGAAGATGTTCATGTCAGCGGTGTGTGCAAAAGCCACTGGCACAGACTTCTTCCCGCGATAAACGAGCGCCTGAATCAGCGAGCCTTAAGTCGATCGTATTCAGCCGGTTCGACCGCGGGAACCTTGGCCATCACCTTCAGGAACTTTTCGTAGCTGCCTTTGGCTGCCCTCTCCTTCACTCGCTCAAACTCAACAATGCGCTCTTGTATCGCGATCGCGAACAATTCTTCGACGGGCACGTTTTCCTGAGCGGCCAGTTCAGAGACCCGTCGGTATAGTTCTTCAGAAACATTGATCGTTAAGTTCATTGCTGGTCTCCGATAGCGATTAGCAGCTGTTTCGGACTCATCACCTTGACACCGAAGCGCTCAGCGCCCGCGAAGTCCCGACGATTGAAGGTAACAATGGGCGTTTGCGCGCGAACCGCTAATTCCAGGATACGATCATCGTCAGCGTCTCGCAAAACCGGCCTCCAGCGGAAGTAAACCTGCACCAGTTTTGAGCGGCTACAAAGATATTCGATAAAGTCGTCGATCTCTGAGGTCGTTGGCCACGTCTGCCCGGTGCCGCGCTTCAATACCATCTCATACTCGAAAGCGAGTGTAGGCGATATCACCGGACGCCACTGGCCTCCTTCGAGGGTCTGAAGCAGACGGTGTGAGGCGCCAAGACTTGACCGGAAAGCCGAGACAAGCACGTTCGTGTCTAGCGTCACCTCAAGCATGATCGTTAGGAATCTCCGATTCTCTCCTCAACCGCAAATCCTTTGCTCGGCCAGGACTACGCTGGCCCGATTAACAATCAGGTTCCGCCCATCCGGACTGATGCGCGCTGGGCATTCAGGCCAAAGAGCCCGAATCGTGCCTAGCCACTGATTGAGCTTCTCTCGAAAGCGCCTGGGCCGAGCATACTCAATCGATCCTATCTGGTGTGCCAACCCAAACGGTCCCACGAGCGGAATTGCCTCAGATCCCTTTGCCACGAAGCAGCGATAAGAAAGCCACATGAACAAATCCAGCACGGCCGGCGCTCCCGCCAGTACTTTCACCGCTTCGAGATCAGCCGGGATAGGATGCGCTGTGATTTCGCGATAGAATTCGTCACTCAGCACAATCACGTTTTCAGACTGATCCGAGAGGGGATACTGGTCCGGCTCGCGGCGGTACCAAATCCGCGCCTCTTGGAAGAAGCTGAACCGAGAGCGTTGAACTACCTTTGCGCCCCCGGTGAAGCCATCGGTCCCCGAAGAAGATCGTTGCCCCTAAGATGCGCTCGAAACCAGTAGCCAACCGTCGATTATGGGAGCCGTTTGCAACATCGGGTGCAGCCGTTCGGCATAAATCCCATGCGCCAACAAGCCTCAGGAGCGCCTGAAGCTTCTTTCGGGAGCAGGACGCCGACTTTCCGCTAGTAGCGTTCCCACGTGACGGACCAATGCTGGTCCGCCTGCGTGGGCCTAATGATCATGCGTCGCTTGTCTGGAAGATCGTAGTGAAGCGTCTCGCTCTTGCCGATGAGTTTTTCCCGCGTCGCCGATCCATGAATGTGATAGATCAACTGGTGCTTTCGCTCATCGAGTTCGTACGTGCCAAAGGTCGCTTCGTAGCCGTCGTGAACAAACTCATTGGAAAGCGACGTTTGCGGGTACATGAGCTGGACGGAAGCGTGGCCGTCCCGTGTGTAAATCAGCATCCCGGTTGGTTCACCCGATTCAGGAGGGTTAGCATCTTCGCCAGGGGATTCGATATGGACGAGGTGCCAAGTCCCAACAACACTCGGTTGCTGTAACCCCGCTTGAGCATACGCCAGCGTGGCGATGAAACCGCCAAGGATGAACGCAATGCTTGTCAATCCGAAAGGTTTCATCTGCAGCACCTTAGAGGGAGTTGAGTTCTAGCGGCCCACCAGCTTTTGATGGAATTCTGGGTATCGCGCCCCTTCGATCTTAACCTTCGAAGAGGCCTCTTCGAGAGCGGCAACCTCGGACTCCTTTAGTACCACACTCGCTGCACCAAGATTTTCCTCCAGACGGTCCAGCTTCGTTGTTCCGGGGATCGGCACGATCCAAGGTTTCTTAGCCAGCAACCAGGCGAGCGCGACCTGGGCAGGAGTTACCTTTCTCTCCTTCGCGAAAGATGTGATCACATTCATCAAAGCCTGATTCTTTTTGCGATTCTCTTTGCTGAACTTAGGGACACTGTTTCTGAAATCGCTGCTGTCGAACTTCGTGCTGGCATCGATTGTTCCCGTCAGAAAGCCTTTGCCCAACGGACTGAAGGGGACGAAACCGATCCCAAGCTCCTCCAGCGTCGGAAGCACAGTATCTTCCGGCTCGCGAAAGAACAGAGAGTACTCGCTCTGCAACGCGGTCACCGGCTGAACAGCGTGTGCGCTGCGGATCGTTTGTGCGCTCGCTTCCGACATGCCGAAGTGCTTGACCTTACCTTCCTGAATGAGATCTTTTACCGCACCGGCCACATCTTCGATCGGCACCTCTAGATCGACGCGATGCTGGTAGAACAAGTCGATTGCATCCACCTTAAGTCGCTTCAGCGATGCCTCAGCCACCCGCTTGATGTGCTCCGGGCGGCTGTTCAAAGCGCTCCATCGATTGCTGTCTCCACGATTGGGTTGCCAACCGAACTTGGTTGCGACCACCACCGAGCCGCGAAAGGGTTCTAGCGCCTCACCGAGCAGTTCTTCGTTCAGCAATGGACCGTACACCTCTGCGGTATCAAAGAAGCTGACACCTCTCTCCACGGCCGCGTGCAGCAGGGTTATCATCTCTTGCTTGTCTTTCGGTGGGCCATACGACCAGCTCATCCCCATGCAGCCCAAGCCGATCTCCGACACTTCAAGATTGGCCCTTCCGAGCATCCGTGTTTTCATTGATTTCTCCTGTTAACCAGTCTCCTCGAAGATTTCTATCAATTACCGCGGGCTGATTTTTATCGTTGCAACGCGAGCACGATCTCCGATCATTGGAGCGAGATAAGAACTCGTTCGATACTTCACTCGATAGGCCTCATCAATCCGATCGTTGAGTTCGCCGTTTGCAGACTCGAACGCAACCTCACGCTCCATTCCCGCGATTCGGACACGGCCAGCCTTCTGCATCTCTGCCGCTTTATACCAGCGTGAACTTCGACCGTTGTAGCCGCGCGCATAAAGCCCATCATCGACCACCGCGGACCATATCCACGTAGGCGTGCCGTAAGTCTTGCCGTCCTCTCGGAAAGGAGAGACATGAAGATCATCCGCCGCGGCGATCTTGTTAAGTTCGGCTTCAGTCCAGTTGCTCATCTCGTTCCTTTCCACTTCTGATACTGTTCTTCCGTGACCGCCTCAAGCCAATCGACGGCTCTACCATCCACCGTTTCAGTGACTGCGATATGGACCATCCCGACCTGTGCGGCGGCGCCATGCCAGTGCTTCTCCTTCGGCTCAAAGAAGACAACGTCGCCAGGCTTCACTTCTTCTATAAGGCCGCCATCCCGCTGCACCCAACTGAGACCCTGCGTGATGATGATGGTCTGGCCCGCTGGGTGAGTATGCCACTGGGTGCGAGGGCCGGGTTCAAACGTCACGGCGCCGCCATTGGAGTGCCGGCCGCCATCGGCGGAAAAGAGCGAATCGACGCGAAGGTTTCCGGTGAACCAGTCCTTCGAGCCAACTATTGAGGGGGTGCCTCCCACTCTTGTGATCTTCATATTTTCCTTTCAGCATCTAGGCTGATTGATGCGCCGTGCCTACTTCTGTCGCTTCTCGAACACGTCTTTCATCACCGGCAACGCGGAGAAGGCACATGGCCATCCGGCATAGAACGCAATGTGCGTCAGCACCTCAGAGGCTTGCTCTCGGGTCAGGCCGTTGTCCATCGTCCGGTTCAGGTGATATGGAATCTGAGCCGTCTGTCCGTTAGCCATTAGTGCGCTCACGGTGATGAGGCTTCGGTCGCGAGGAGCAAGCGCCGGCCGAAGCCACAGATCACGGAACAACAGATCTGCGGTGTTCTCAACAAGCCCCGGCGAAACCGTGCCGAAGTCGTTAGCCACCCGACTGGCTCTCTGCTTCTCGGCCTCTTCATTCAGAGGCAATAACTTCTCCTTTGCGGGGGGAAGCTGATCGTTTCCGATGCCACGCTGATGAAAGTTTTCCTTGGCGATGGCAACGGCTGCCATCGCGTTACCCCAACCCGCATAAAACGCGAGGTGGGCGATCACTTCGGAAATCTCCGCGGGATTCACGCCGTTGTCCAGCGCCAGCGCAAAATGGGCTGGCATCTCCGCAGTCTGCATGCGCGCGATCACCGCGGCTACAGTAACCACGCTTCGATCGCGCGGCGAGAGCTCACGACGTTTCCAGAGTCCATTGAGCAGAAGACCTTTGGTGGAGTGCTCCAAGGCAGGCGAAACCGCACGGACATCGTCGTACGTCAGGTGACCTGCGGGCGGCGGGAAGTTCTTGGAATCGGACATACTGATCTCCTTTACAGATGCGAGCCCATCTCCCCACAATGAACCCGTCAGGAGAGCGGCGCTCGTTTTAACTGAAATACAGGCGTTCCATCGCATTTCGGGGACTCGGCTTTACCGCATCACGTACCCACCATCGACCGAGATGGATTGGCCTGTGATGTAGCTAACGAGATCGCTGCATAAGTACAGCACCGTATTCGCGATCTCTTCGGGACGGCCTTCACGCTGCATGGGTACAAACCTCTCACGCATCATCGTCAGCGCTTCACCCTGCCCTTCTGCTTCCATTTTGTCGCTCATCGGGGTGCCGATAAGGCCGGGGCAAGCGTCGTTCACGCGGATGCCACGGGTGGCATACTCGAGCGCGGCGCTCTTGGTAAAGCCGATAACGCCGTGCTTTGCGGCGTGGTACGTGCCGCGTTGATTGCCGCCCACCAGCCCGCCAAGCGAGGCGCAGTTGACGATTGCGCCGGTACCTTGTTCGCGCATCACCTGCAGTTCGAACTTCATGCAACTCCACACGCCGCCAAGACTGACCGCCATCACGCGGTCGTAATCAACACGGGTTGCATCGGCGGTCTCCGCCAGCACATTCTGAATGCCGGCATTGTTATACGCGGCGTCCAGCCGTCCGAATTGCGCCACCGTCCGCTTCACCATGGCTTCCACCTGTGCGTCCGCACAGCGACGTGGTCGAGTTCGTTCGCAGCAGGCGGCTGCACGGTCGGGGCGCAGGCTGGATCGATATTCACCTGTTGGCGTCGGCAGTGGCCGGGCGGTTGAAGTTGTGGACAGCAGACCCACGTTTCTCTACGCTGGCTGCGGAGCTTCAAGTGTCATACCAGATCTCTTGAGAAAAGGTCCCGTCGTTTGCACTGAGCGGCGCGGCGCTAATGGCCCACTCGGGACGGTTCGCTCAACCGGACGTAGTAGGCCTGATGGAAGCAGGCCGCTCCGAGGGAATTGTCGGGCACTCGGACGCGGCGCTGGCATTGTCCGGATTGCGTGTTTCGGGTAGGACGATGGCGCTATTGGGGCTTCGAATGATGCCGAGGTTTCCATCGCCCTCCTAAAATTCCGTACGGCGGGTTTTCCCCGGTACGGCTTCAAGGCCGGAATATCAGACGAGGCCTTCCCAGCTAACTGGTTTGCATCGTCCTTGGTGCTCTCTGCTCCATCGCTTTTCCCTGCTCTGTGTCAGGGACGATGTGCTTAGAAACACCTCCGTGCGAGCGGTCTGACCGCTTTACCCCAGGGGCCCTCGCTCCGGTCCGGGTTATTTGTCGGTCATCCACACTTAATCGGCCCCATCCGCCCCACTCGCGGGCACATCCAGACTTCACCGTCTCGCGGCTTATACCAGATGCCTTCGCTGTGCGTATTTGCATACGCCTAGGCAACCCACGACTGGTTCTGAGCTTTCATCGCTGATCTTTCACAACATGTCGTCCTCTGAGACCACGGGGAATTCTGCGGTTGCATACACCCAGTTCCTTCACCACAGACACGGGCCTTCAACTCCAGATAACAGTTTCGGCATTCCAAGATCCTCACACTCCGATTCTGGTGAGGGAGATTGTTTTAGAGGCTTAACTACGGTTCGCTTGCGCTACGACCTGCTGCTTTACTTGCTCTCTTCTCAGAGCAGACCGGATTTTCGCCCGGCCCACAAGAAAACGATTACTCAGGGCTTCAGACGGTTTGGTCACCAGCCCAGTAGCAGGATATCTCTACAGTGCCAACTGGGAAATTTGCACAGGCAGGGCTTTGAACTGCTAGATGAACAACTAGCTTCATGGTTATCCGGCCAATCGTGATGCCCGCGTATGGCTAACCGAAATCGAATCTATGGATTAGGGGCGCGTGCACAGATTGGACCGGATAACCGCGAATAAACCGGCCAAACTGCTTGATTCTAAATCGCTTCACTAGGATCCATGGTCAAGCAGAATTTGACCGGTTTATTTATGTGATCCGCTCGGAGCCGGTAAGCGCTTGGCGACTTTGCGCGAGTATTCCGCGCTAACAATGCCTTCACCCGCACCGGTCCGAGATGACGGATGGGATCAATAAAGATTAGAAGACGTGAAACAATCAGTTAGGTCAGACGAACTGCCCGGAACTCGGACAACCTACGGTGTTTTCACTCCGCGTTCATTGGGGGCCTCTAATTCTTTATGGCTTCCTGCATGCGAAGATCCTGTCTCGAGGACGGAGATCGTTTACAGGAAAGTTGCGCGTGGTCGGCCAGCTTTTTTGGGGCGTTGCGGTGCCCAGCGGATCGCCGGACCGGCAGAATGCAGCGCAATGTCAACGGTCAGCTTCTTGGCTTCGGCATCGAAGTGTCTCGGGGTGAAATCACGCGCTGCGAGATCGCCGCTTCGCTCGGAACATATAGCTTGATATGGTCATCTGCGGATGGGGTAGTGAAGTCCTCGAAGTCTTCGCCGCCGAGGACGATGCGTAGCATCCTCGGCGTGACATGCCACTTTTGTTGTACTTCGAGTGTCCTGCGGCGTGAATTGTGCCTAACGCGGTGCGTTCGATGCTCCATATTTCTTTCTCCGGGTGGATCGACTTATGGCGGCGGGCCGCCCGACTGGACCAGTTAGCCGCTCCGCAAGCCGGGCTGGCGTTCTGGCGCGAAACCGATAGGTCCCGAGGTGGGGTCTTCAAGAGACTTTCACACAAAGTTCGGTGCCGCGCTTAAGCGGTAGGGTCACAGAGATAAAGCCATTGGCAGGGTCGCGCACGAATTGCAGAAAGTCGGGCTCCGCGTTGTCATTCATCACATAGCCTCCCGTTCGGATCTGAGGAGCCAGGATTTCGATAACCTCGCGCGCAAGCGACCGCTCCTGGCCATTGGGCCAGCCATCTATCAGGGCAAAATCCACCGGGCCGCCCGCGTCGCTTAACGTCTGCCGCGCGTCTCCTTCCCTGATGTCGGCATAGTCGGCAAGGCCAGCGTCGGCCAGATTACGCCTGGCAGTCTTAACCTTTTCCGGAACGAGCTCCGAACCAATGACGATACCGCCGCCATTGTCGCGCATGGCCGCCGCAAAATAGACGGCTGACATACCTATCGAAGTCGCAAAGTCAACGACGCGTGTCGCACGCATGCCGCGGCATAGCAAATAGAGGAGATCGCCTTGGTCAGGCCAAATTGAAAATCCGTACTCGCCATAATCAAAGGGATCGCGGCTCACTTCCGGATGCTCGCTCGGGCTGCCGCTCGACGGGATCCGGCGTGCTTCGACGAGCCGCTCGATAACAGCACGGACGCGGGCATCTTTGAGGGGGCTTAGAAGAGTATCGTTTTGCATAAGAAACGCCTCGCGTTGAGTGAATGAATCATGGTCGTTTTTGAGAGGATGTGGGCCGTTGCCCGGTTCAGCCTCGGGCGCTCGGCCAAGCCGCAAGCGGGCCTTGAGACCAATGCCTTTCCGCGCCCTCGGTCCTCGTCCTAACCTAAAAGATATGTCTTTGTATCGGTTGGGGGGTAGCGATACGATGACAATTAATGTCGCTATCCCGCCAAAAAGTGCTGATACCGGACAAAGCGCAGGCGCCCGTCGTCGGCGCCAGCAGTCATTGGCCCTCCCGAAGCGAGAAGGCGGAACACACCCACTTCCGACACCAGCTCATGTATTCGCAAAAGGGCGTGATACACGTCACCACCCCGACCGGAGCCTGGATACTTCCCCCGACAAAATCGATCTGGATTAGCGGCGGCACGCCTCACGCCCTTCTCGTCAAGCGGCCTGTCGAACTCATCATTTTGTGGATCGCTCGGGACGCGCCTGGCGCACCGGACTGGAGCGGTTGCAAGGTCGTAAGCGTCTCCCCGCTCATCCGTGAACTGCTCAGCGTCTGTTCGCAACAGCCTTGGGATTATCCGCCCGCCTCTCGCTCTTTGCATCTCGCCCAGGTTCTTCTCGAACAACTCGAAGTTCACGAGCAGGCGCCGTTGGAGCTGCCCGAGTTGAGCGATCCAAGAGCCAAGCGGGTCGCCGCCATCCTTAGAGCTGATCCGGCGGACCGAAGGCCTCTGGCCGAGTTAGCGTCGGCTGCAGGTGCCAGTCACAGGACGATCGAACGCCTGTTCGCCACCGAAACCCGGATGTCTTTCGGCAGATGGCGCCTGCGGCATCGGATGATAACCGCGCTCGAAGGGTTGGCAAACGGGGATAGCGTCAGCAATGTTGCTGACGCGGTAGGTTACGAGTCGCCCTCAAGCTTTATAGCGGCTTTCAAGGATTCATTCGGCACGACGCCGACTTCTTATTTCGAGAATATGCACAATCGGCGCGTTGGCAAAGAATGACAATTGACCCCATAAATAAATCACCCACGTAAATCAACATAACGCCGAAGCATCCGAACGACGACGTAATCGATGCATGAATTCGATTTTCAAATCCATGCTATTTTCGATATCCATACCTCCCTTTGTTGCCTCTACGCGGACTCGGCCCTGACGATCCCAATGTGTCTTTAGAGTACGTGCGGAACATGGCAATGCATCTCGGCAAACGCCGTGCCGAGCAACCGCTCGACCGCTATTCAGGCGCTTGTATCGTAGGATAGCGATGTTCGCTACGCTACGCTGACAGCGTCGCATTGGCGAGTTGTCGCCGCGCAACGTATCTCCCCCGCGGATCAGGAATGTGAAACGGGCTTGTCGTCAGCTATTTTCAAACCCAGCAGACATGGAGTTCTGAAGTTGGCACACTCACAAAGCCTTGAAGGCCTAGGTTGCTTATGGGGTGCGTACCCGGCTGCAACCGGCAGCCCCCCATTTGTCGGGGGCTTACGATAGTTTCAGCCAGCCGTTCACTTCTTTGCCTTGAGCTCCCGCCAATCCTTCTCCTCGAGCTCGACTCCGTGTTTCTTTGCCGCTGATTTAATTCGTTTCCACGCTGCATCACGTTCGGCATCTGTGACGCCTTGGACTTGATTGAAGCGAGCTATTGCATTCCGGACATGTGCGGCGTCATGGATGGGCTCCTTCTCTTCTTTAGGAAACGCAAAATGTTCATCGGCGATATGATCGCGGCTATTTTGGGTGAGTCTTGACATACACACCAACGAGCAAACGACTTGCCAAACAGCGCGCGAGGTAAGCGTGAGTTGGTAGCGCGCCCGCTCGCAATCCTCCTATCCTAGTGCCGTTCACGCCCCATCGGAGCCAATGCGCGTCGCGCCTAGTTCGTTGCTGCCGTGGGCGGAGGGTTCTTTCATCTCCTCCCACGCTGGGTTCTTGGAGACCCAAGGAAGTAAATTTTATAGAGCCCGGCAATCAAACTTGTGCGATCGCGCCCCAGGAGAGGAAGTGGGACGGACGGGCGTTTTGTCTGAGAACCCTCAGCCCGATCCGGCACTAAACGCAGTGTGGCACGCGAAGCTCGGCTCGTCGAGACTGACGCCGCATGGGCATCGGGGGCTCCGATTGGCTCGGCTCACCAAGCTCGTACCCACTGGGATAGTAACGGCGTGCCCGAATCGGCCACTTATGATCTAAGTAAGCCCAGAGACCTCTGTTTCATCGCTGCATTTTCGAGATACACGACGCCATTGGGGGCCGAGCTACTAATGAATTCAGCGGCAAAAGCGCGCCCGATATCATCCTGCTCAATCGTCCCAAACGGTCCCGGAATGAGACGCCCCAACCAAGCAGCATAGCCCGGCGTGTGAGCATTGCCTGCGATAATTCCCGGTCGGAAAATCGCCAGACTTTTGAAGCCGATACCTTGAACCGTTTCTTCTTTTAACCCCATAACCCGCACATAGCGAATCCTGCTTTTCGCTGTGCTTCCCACTGCCGAGAGCAGCGCAAACTGAGCAATGCCTCCGGCATGGCAACCACGGGCAAAACCACCGACAACCCCAATTTCGAGGGCCTTCAATTCCTCCTCGCTCCACTTCGTGCTGCCTTTACCGACGCCAACACAGGAGGCCCCATAGACAGGGTCACCTAGCGCCACCATGCTCAGTGCAAGCTTGGTCACTTCTGCGGGAAACTGCGCAGCTGCCGTATCCAAGATCACCTGCCGCAAGCGATGGTTAGCGGTCAGAGGAATTGCCTTGCGATTGACCATCACCACTTCAGCGCAGGACGGCTCGGCAACCAGCGCCCGCACCACCGCAGCTCCGACCTGCCCCGTGCCACCGATGATCAAGACGCGAAATGCCATTTCAGGCCTCTTTTTCACGATTGTCTACCCTCGATTCTGTTGCCACGTACTATCGCGATCGATAGCGATCAAGACCCAGACAGACACAGATCGTCACCATCGACGACCCACCAGTGGTCCTAAAACGCCTACTCCCAGAAGCGCCTGCCGAAGGCCATTGCAAAGCCATGGCCTGGGACGCTCACAAGATTACTCCCGATACACGGGCTTTTCGTCGGTAATTCATGGTAGCCCGGCGATGGTGCGGATAGTGTGTCCGCTCCATGCTGGCAGCGCTGCGTATTCTAATGGTGATGGCGCGACTGCTATTTACGATTACGGAAACGTTCACGGTGCAAGGTCGAGGCATCGTGCTTCTGCCCGAACTCAAACCAATTGGCGAAGAACGATTCAGCGTCGGAGAGCTGCTGGCACTCAAATGGCCTGATGGTGCCAAAGGTGTGGTCCGCATCGGCGGACTGGAATTGGCCAAACCTGTGAGGGGTGGCGGCTGCCAGTTGGTGGTGATGCTATCGAGATAAAGCAGAGAGGAAGTTCCGATCGGGACGGAAGTCTGGTCGGTCGTCAATCACGACAAACGCGAGGCGTCCTCCTCGTCGGCAACAGCCGGCGCATACGCCCTTTCGGCGCTGTATGTGACCGCTCGTGGCGTTCCGCCCGCAACCGGAAGCCTCCAGAGGCGGCCGCCTGCAGAAGAGAAAACAAATCACACGGCCATCGGGCATCCAAGCGATCGACCCTGCGTCAGCCGCTAACCTGCGAGGTGCTCCACCGTCGATTGGCATCAGATACAAGTTTGCGGGTCGAGGGTATTCGTGCGGCAAAAACGCCAAGGTCTTTCCATCCGTCGAAACAGCGGGACTGAAGTCTCCCCGAGCCCCCACTGGCGGTGCCGTGAGGGGCTGGTGCTGTCCTGTATCGACGGCCACCAACCGGCTATATCAGTTGCCGTTGATGCCCCTCCGTTCCCCACCTCATCAGGCAACAGAAAGCTCGGACCTCCGGAGACAACCAGATGTTGGCCGTCGGGCAGCCAGTCCAGTCCCCAGCAATTCAGGTATCGCTCCGCTCGCGCGAAGTCCTTTGGCTCGGTTTCTACTCGCATCCCTCGGCGGTATAAACTCGGGAGCAGCCCATGCTCTCCGAATTCGCCTTTGAACTCGCCGCATCTAATATTCGTTTCGGCTCGGGAGCCACGCGTGAGGTGGGTGCCGACATTGCCGATCTGAGGCTGAAATCGGCTTTGGTATTCACCGATCCGAACCTTCGCAATTTGCCTCCGGTCAGTGCGGCGCTTGAATCGCTCGAGGCTAACGGAATCGCGTTTCGGCTCTATGACCGGGTGCGCGTCGAACCGAGTGACCAATCTCTGGCCGAAGCGTCTGCTTTCGCCTCATCAAACGACTACGACGCAGTTGTGGCCGTAGGTGGAGGATCGGTGATCGATACGGCGAAGGCAGCGAACCTTTATGCGTGTTATCCGGCCGACTTACTTGAATACGTGAATCCGCCGATCGGCCGAGGCACTCCAGTTCCAGGAGCCCTGAAGCCGCTGATTGCTATTCCGACCACGGCGGGAACCGGCAGCGAGACGACCGGGGTTGCGATTTTCGACTATGAGCCTCTCCGCGCCAAGACTGGTATCGCACACCGACGGTTGAGGCCAACGCTTGGAATTGTCGACCCTGAAAACACCGTATCGCTTCCGGGCGCCGTTGCGGCGTCTTCGGGCATTGACGTTCTCTGTCACGCGATTGAATCATGGACCGCGGCCCCGTACACATCGCGGCCTCGCCCCGAGCGCCCCCTCCTTCGCCCCGCTTATCAGGGCGCGAATCCGATCAGCGATCTATGGAGTTGCGAAGCGCTGCGGCTCACGGCCCGCTACATCCGCCGCGCCGCCGCGGATCCTTCCGATACGGAAGCGCGCTCGGCCATGTTGCTCGCGTCCAGTTACGCCGGCATCGGATTCGGGAATGCAGGAGTCCATCTGCCGCACGGCATGTCCTACCCGGTATCCGGCCTCAACCGTGGGTATCGCGCTCCAGGATATGACGCGGTTGATCATCTGCTCATTCCGCACGGGATTTCCGTCATCATCAATGCTCCCGCCGTTTTCCGGTTTACGGCCCAAGCCGATCCCGAACGGCATCTTGAAGCGGCGCGCATTCTCGGAGCGGACGTTTCGCGGGCGAAGCCGGAAGACGCGGGGGCGATCCTCTCCGACTGCCTAATCCAAATCATGCACGACCTCAACCTGCCCAGGCACCTTTCCGAGCTGGGCTATACGGCCTCAGACATCCCGGACCTGGTCGCCGGCACCCTTCCACAACATCGTGTGACCAAACTCTCGCCGCGTCCGGCATCTCCTGAAGACCTTGCCCGACTGTTTGAAGAAACCCTCTGAGCGCGTTTTACTCTGGCATGTTTCATAGCAAATGAGGTCAGCTGGACATTCTCTCTGAGCGGCCCCGATGCAAATCTTGTACTAAGGGTCCCCCGGCTCTAATAGAGGAGATGATACGTCATAACGCTCCCTGTTCTTGACTCCGGTCCATCGCACAGCCAAAGAACCGATGTCGACTTGACGCATTGGCAGAATCGGTGGAGGCTCGCCGACTGTGAAGACAACTCCGAATTCGTTTGTTGGGAGTTCCTCAAGGTCAGGGCGACGCCCGCGCCAGTGGGACGCAACCGCAATCTCAGACGGGTGTATGATTCAGGCACTCATGAGGGTTGAAGAACCAAACCACAAAATGATTGTTTGGTTATCGGCGGTCGCGCTGTTTCTCATCATAGTGATCTGCCCTCTAGCAACGCAGGCCTTGAGCTCGTCGCCGGCCACCGCTCCCGCGAGAACGCACGGGCCCTACACTACCAATTTTTCCCGCGCAGAGAATCCGATTTCGGAAGGCGGCAAATGGCTGAATGGCCAGAGCGACGGGCTGGATTGGACCAATGTCCGGACGACCCCTGGCTTCGCGTTTGGGACCGAAATAGGCGGGAATCGACCAGATCCACAAAAATACGATGACTCAACCGCCATCTTGAAGGGTAGTTGGGGACCGAACCAAACAGCCCAAGCTACCGTCCGGTCGGTAAACCCGAATCAGGACGGCAAGGTCTGGGAAGAAGTGGAGTTGCGTTTGCGAAGTTCCCTTTCGCCCCACAACTGCACGGGCTACGAAATCATGTTTCGCTGCTCCAAAACTCCCCAGGCGTACTGCAATATCGCCAGGTGGGATGGACCGTTGGGAAAGTTCACCATGTTAAAGGAGACGGTCGGTTCGCAGTACGGGGTCAAGGATGGAGACGTGGTGAAGGCCAGCATGGTTGGAACGATTCTTACGGTTTACATAAATGGCAAGCAAATGATTCAACTCAGCGACGACAGATTTGCGAACGGCAATCCAGGCATTGGGTATTACCTCGAAGGGGCCACTGGCGCGATGGACGACTTTGGGTTTTCAAGTTTTATAGCAACCGATAAATAGCCTCGGAGTGCAATTATTCACTTCAAATCAGCTCGGATGTATGTCCTTCGAGCGCTGTACGACGGTCCTTACAACGGGGAAAGTAAATCGCCAACGCCGGCGACACGCGTCGTAGAAAAGACGGTCCTGTCAAGCTTCCGGATAGGTCCCGGGTGACGGGCAAACCGAAAGTTGAATTGTTCTGGGTCAACTTGACGATAAACGCCCATCTCGCGGATGTGAGTTCCGCAGAGTTGTCCCCAAGTCCTTTTATACCGGCGCTTGATTGGTGGGTCATTATTCCTGTTGCGGGCAGTCGGTACTGTTCACTTTCCCGCCTTGGCGGTTTGGTTTCCCCTTTTCACTGGTGGGTAGATCTCACTGGCGTGAGTGTCGCATTTCCAGGCCCCGTCAGTGACCTCGAAAACACATCTCGCTGAACTCACTTGAAATGATGGATTACACCGCATTCGATCTGAAGCGAATCCGACTTTGTTCGGCGATCGCGAAGCAGCAAACCAGTTCGGAATATCAGGTCACGGGTATCATCGACCACCCAGCCTCACCGAGCGATTCTGACGAGCCGAATTGTCTGATCGTCCCTTTACAACCGGCGCTTATCGGGCTTTCATCTCAATCTCGGGCTCTTGCCCCTACTTTCGAATCGGTCGCCTGAATGCAGCCGGGCGTCCTCAGAACGTATAACGCGAGTACTGCGGGGCCGCCGTTACCCTGCCGGCCCGCGCGTTCGGATTGGTGAGAAGCGCCTCACGTCGATCCGCGGGGGCTACTCACCCAGTAACGAGGGCCAGACCCGAGACGGGCCGCCCGATCTCCTGGGTTCGCGAGCCTGCATCGGCCCAGCGACAGGCAGCCGCAACCGATGCATTCGGTCAGACCCGCCCGGAGGCGCTCGAGCTCAGCCATGCGTTCGTCAATGCGGCTCGTCCAACCGCGAGAGAGCTTAGCCCAGTCCGAACCCTCCGGGACTCGCCCCTCTGGCAACTTCGCGAGCTCCACTGCCACTTCATCCAGCCTCATTCCGAGCCGCTGGGCGAAGACAATAAAAGCAATCCGTCGCAACACGGCTCTCGGGAAGCGCCGGTGGCCCGAGCCGGCCCGCTCGGACTTGATAAGGCTCTTCTCCTCGTAGAAGCGAAGGGCCGATGCGGCCACCCCGCTGCGGCGTGAAACCTCGCTGATCGTCAGCAGCGTGGACATTGCCCAAAAAATATCACAAATACGTCTTGACTTCAAGTTAACTTTAACTTGTAGTTTGAAATTGATAGTAAGCTAACAGCCCGCCGGAGCGGACGAGGAGAGCTCGAATGACCACCTCTAAACTGCATGAAATCAACGCATCAGCACAAGTCGAAGTGGTGCGCGCGCTGACGTCGGGAGCTGGCAGGGCGTCAGCCTAAAGGAGGTTTCAAATGTTTGAGGACTCAGATCATCTCCTGAACGAATTTCGCGGTTTGCGAGTGGCCGTCACAGGCGGTACCTCCGGCCTTGGACTCGCTCTGGTACGGGAGTTGCTCATTGGTGGCGCGCAGGTCGCGTTTGTAGCGCGCCGGCGCGACGGTGTGGAACGCGTCGTTCGCGAACACTCCGGCGCACACGGCATTGTCGGCGACGTGTCGAAGAAGGATGACATTCATCCCATCGCGATTCAAATTCTGGGTGCGCTCGGAGGGCTTGACGTTTTCGTCAATAACGCCTCGGATCTTGGGCCGGCACCGCTCGCCCTGCTGGCGGATACCGAGTGCGAAGACCTGGAGCGCGCCCTTCGGACGAACGTGCTGGGGCCGTTCCGGCTGACAAAAGTGCTGTTGGGAGCGCTGGCCTCCTCCGCCCGTGAGGGCCGCGGAGCCGTGGTCTTGAACGTTTCGAGCGATGCCGCCATTAATCCGTATTCGCGTTGGGGCGCCTATGGCGCGAGCAAGGCTGCCCTACACCATTTGAGCCGGATCTGGAACGAAGAACTGACGGCGGAGGGTATCCGCGTCCTATCGCTCGATCCGGGGGACATGGATACACCGTTGCACGCGATGGCGATGCCCGATGCAGATCCATCTGAACTCAAGCGCCCCCAGACCGCAGCTCGCGAACTTGCTGACGCAATCGGTGAGCAGCTCTTATCCATTCACCGGAGCGTCACGGAAGTGGTGGTGCGATGACCGCAGCCCATCTGCCAATCCAGCGCCCACGAGAAGCGAAGCTGCTTGCTCTTGATAGCCACGGAAAGATCCGCCATCTGGCGCGATCGAAGGTCATGGATCTCTTCCATCCTGGTGATCTGGTGATCGCGAACGATGCAGCCACACTGCCAGCGAGCCTTTCGGGGAAGCACTTGCGGACTGGCCGGTTCATCGAAGTGCGTCTAGCCGCTCGGCGCTCGCTGGCAGCCGATAGTATCCGTCACTGCAATGCAATTGTTTTTGGGACGGGGGACTTCCGCATTCGTACCGAAGATCGGCCCAAGCCCCCGGAACTGATGAACGGCGACCGGCTCGCGCTAGGGGTGTTGCGAGCCACTGTGGAGGCGATACTCGGCCATCCTAGGCTCGTGCGGCTCGCTTTCGAGGGTTCGCTCACCGGGATCTGGGAGGGCATTGCGCGCGACGGCCGCCCGATCCAGTACTCACACATCACCAGACCCTTGGCGCTCTGGGACGTGTGGACACCGATCGCCGGTCCGCCAGTTGCGTTCGAGTCCCCCTCGGCCGGCTTCGTCCTTGACTGGAACGTCTTGGCGTCGCTAAAGCGGCAGAAGGTTCAGTTCGCAACGATCACTCACGCCGCGGGCATCTCCTCTACTGGTGATGGCGAGTTGGACGCGCTCCTGCCGTTTGACGAACCATATTACATTCCCCTGACCACTGCCCTGGCAGTCCGTCATGCCCAAATGCGAGGCGGGCGTGTTATCGCGGTTGGCACGACGGTTGTGCGGGCGCTGGAACATGCGGCTCAGTCCGATAGCTTCGTGGGGTCAGGGTTTGGATTGGCGACGCAGCGGATCGGAACCGACACCCAACTGCGCGTGGTTGATGCAATTCTCTCCGGCACGCACGAACCCGGCACCAGCCATTACGATATGTTGCGCGCCTTCGTGGACGACGCAACCCTTCGTGGCCTAGACCGGGAGCTGAACCTCCACAGCTATCGTACCCACGAATTCGGCGATTCCATTTTCGCTGAACGGAACGGACGCGGCGCAGAATCCTTGGAGCAGCAATTTCCCGCAGCGTAGACTTCAAGCAGACTGCCTGTCGTTCCGACGGCACCTTCTCGCAGGCTCATTTTGCTTTTAACGTCAGAACCAACCATCAACATCCACGAACCTCTTCAAATATCAACGGGACACGATGGGCTGGTAAGGAACGAGTTGTCTTTGCGGTGCCATGGACTAATAACGCCATGCCGACTTCTCAGGCCTTTCGATTCTGTCCGCTGGCGCGCGGTTCATTTCTTGCACGAAAGCTCCGAGAGGTCATATCGGTGGCTATCTCTGCAACTGCGGCAGGATTGGAGGTGATCGCCGCCAATCCATTCTCGGTAGAGGATTAGTTAAGAGATGACCAGGCACCTACTCGCCGGGACTGTTCTCATACTGATACTTTCCCTCCTGAGCCTTGCCCAAGCCCATTCCAGCTTTCCGGTCGATATCACGCCTGGTCCCTCTCCCCAACCGGTTATGGTGGATGGGCGGCAGCGACTGGTTTACGAGCTCCACCTCACCAACGCGGCGCCTATTCCGATCGAGATCCTCGCGCTCGACGTGTTCAGCGGCGATGCATCGACGGCCTTGGCCAGCTATCGTGGCGACGCGCTGCAGAAGTTGCTCGTTCCGGTGGAGAACGTACTAGTCTCGCTTCAGCCGAGCGAAAGCGGAGCCAAGACGCGGGTGATCGCCGCCGGCCATACCATAGTCATCTTCCTTGAATTAACGCTCGACGCCGACGCCCGCTCCCCGATGGAGCTTCGTCATCAGTTCTCGTTTGATATCCACGGGAACCCCACCCTCGAGAGGACAGTGAACGGCCCCATTGTCGCTGTCGTTCAGGAGCCGGCACCGGTGCTGAATGCCCCTTTGCGCGGGTCAGCTTGGGTCGCGTTTAACGCCTTTTTCGCGTACGACCATCGCCGTGCCTTCGTCCCTATCGACGGCAAGCTTGTCATCGCGCAACGCTTCGCCATCGATTGGGTGCGACTCGGCCCCGACGGACGCCTGTTCCACGGCGACTCGAAATCCAACGCCAACTTCTACGGCTATGGCGCGGAGGTGCTCGCCGTGGCTGATGCGCGAGTTTCGGACCTGAGGGACGGTATTCCCGATAATACCGGCAGCAACGAGCGAAGCGAGCGCCATATCACGGTCGACAACGCTGTTGGCAACTATGTGATCCTCGATCTCGGTCACGGCCATTTTGCCGTTTACGCGCACCTGCAGCCCGGCAGCTTAAGAATCAAGATCGGCGACAACGTAAGGGCTGGACAAGTGCTGGCGCTGCTCGGCAATTCGGGCAACTCCGACGGGCCGCACCTGCACTTCCATCTGGTGAGCGCCAATTCGCCCATGGCCGCGGAGGGCATTCCCTATGAACTCGCCACTCTCACTGAACTTGGAGTGGTGGACGATTCAAAGGCGCTGGATACCGGGGAACCGTGGCGGCCCAAAAGCACAACGAAGCCCGTAGTTCACCGGCGTGAATTCCCAACCGATGCGACAGTCTTGGCTTTTCCTTGAACTCGGGACCGCCTCTCAAGAGCACATGAAGGTGGCGAATCGGTGGAGAATGCAACGGCCACCTTCGTTCTGGAGAACAATCGAGTCATGTCGAAGGCTGAACCGGCTTTGCTTACTGCGACACAGCAGACAATTTCACTTGCTGAAGTTCTGCTCGGAGCATTCCTTGTTGTCGGCCATAACGTATTCCGCATCGTTCCCAATGAAGTCCCCTTCTTATTCGCGCTTTTTTGGATATCGTTCGGAATTCGCGAGCACGGCTGGAAGCGTCTTGGGTTGATGCTCCCTAAATGGACACGAACATTCCTGTGGACCGTGGGTGCCGTGATTGTGCTGCTGGTTGGGAGCGAGTTGGTGGTGCAACCGCTGGCGCATCACTTCTGGCCACAGCCGGAGCACTCCTCATCCTTAATCAAGAACCAGGGTGGCTGGAGAAATGTGCTGCGGTCGTTGATAGTCGTGTGGGGCTTTGCTGGGTTTGGCGAAGAACTGGGCTATCGTGGATACCTTCTAAATCGCGCCGCTGACCTTGGAAACCGCTCGCCGGTAGCTTATATCCTCGCGATGCTCTACGTAGCGGTTCTTTTTGGGATCGGTCACTGGTACAAGGGCCCGGCGGGCGTCGTGAACAGCACTTTTTCAGGTCTCGTGCTCGGCGCAACGTATCTTTTGACGGGAAGAAATCTGTGGGCACCAATTCTCGCGCATGGGATGAAAGACTCGGTTGCGGTGATCTTCTTTGCGATGGGCTGGGCAAACTACTAACTCCGCAATCAGACCATGCGCAACAGCCTCGCTATTGGAATTCATTAGGCTATCAGTGGGCCGAGCTTGTCGACCGTAATGCTCGACTTGATGCCTGCGAAGAAGGTTGCCGAAGAGCCGCCTAATCCTGTTGGAAAATCCAGGCGTCGTCGTGCCGCCAGTTATTCCTCATTAGACGCCGACTTCCGGATGAGGGGATCAGAGGGCGCTCAGAAAAGCGATCAGGTCCGCCTTCTCCTGTGCGGAAATGCCGATGTTGAAGCGCGTGTTGTAAAAGTCCACGACCTCCCCCAGCGTCCTTGCCGAGCCGTTATGGAAGTAAGGAGCACGGCTCGAGAGCCCGTGCAGAATCGGGCCTTTCAGTCTACCGACATCCTTCCATGCGCCCGTGATGAGCGCGCGTCCCGGGTCCGTGGTCTTCTTGATCTCGGACGTAGTCTTGTTTTGCAGCGTGAAGATGGGCAGGTAACTGACATCGAGCGGGCTGTCCAAGTCGCCCACACCAATGTTCAGTGGCGCGGATACCGAGTGGTTGCCGACATTGGGCGAATCATGACACGTTCCACACGTGCCAGGTATGGTTGCGAGGTTCAAATCATCATTCAACCCGGCGACACCAACAATATTAATCGGCTTCGAATTAAAAAGAGTTTGCCCCCGCGCAATACTTTCGCGGCGTGCGTATGCCAGCGCGAAGAAGCCAGGCCACCCACTAGAACTTTGCGCCCAATCGTTGAACAGACTGAAGATAACAGGGGTAAATGGAATGTTCTGAGGATTGCCGCCCAGCGGATCATTAATGCCCACGAAGAAAGCTGGCATCGTGTTCTGTGCAAGAAAAGCGGGACCGCCCCTCGCTCCTCCCGCATTCAAAGGACCGGCTGCATAATCGTAAGCCTGCGCCGTCACCAGCGTCATCTCGAAATCGACAATCGCCTGCTGCTGTTCCGCGCTGAGTGGCGTCGCTGCTTCAGCATGGATGTTGGTGGCATCCAATGCCTGGTGCGCCAAATCTGCCAGCAGATCAGCCGGATTGGTAGCCGGGGTGATCTTCTGGGTTCCTGTCTGCGTGGACGACTCGCGCCCGTCCCACATCAGCGTACTCAAGAATCGCAGGTTGGTCGACGGCGCCGGCCGACGATAAACGGAGAGTGTCGAAGGGTCGTTGCAGCCGTATGGGTTATCGACCGTGACCACATCGAACTCGGCGTTAGACTGCACACCTAAGCCGATGCGAATCAGGCCACGGTCGAGCAGCAAGCTGTACGCCGCTCGCCTCTCCGAGAGCGTGCCGGTCTGCGCACTCTCATTGCAGTTCGCCCCGTCAATGGGCCGGAAGATGGGATCAGTGCCCTGCGTGAGAAGGAACCGGAGCTTCACCTCATCGCTTGAGATACCCCACCCTTGCGCCGGCCTGTGGCAGGACGAGCAACTACGCCCGTTCGTACCGAGAGACTGGAAGAAAGGGCCGGTGAGGCTGATGGGTCCGCCGGCCGTGTTGTAAGTCTCAAGCAAGCCCGTTGAATTAGGAAACGGGAAGAGGTCGGGCTGGTTCGGCCCGTCCGCCGTCAGCTGTTGCACCACGCTTCCGCTCACGAAGAACAGCGCCAGTGGAATGAGTTTTCTAAACATGAGAGGCCCTCCTACCGATACCTGCGGATTTGCGCGACAGATTCAGCGGCGGAGAGGCAAATTATTTTGTTTGTTTTTTGGAGTCTCCGCCCGGCTTGGAGGCAGGTGAAAGTTAAAAATGCGTTGACAATCGCTTAACGAGTTCGCGAGTCGGCTGCCGGTAACCCTCGCCCAGATCCTTGTGTGTCCGAAGGTTCGCGTTCGCTTTGGAAAGTAGCGCCGTCGCGTTCGCCCGGTCTCCTAGTTCCAGGTAGCAGATTCCGAGGGTCGCCTCAGCCTCTGCGATGCGCGGACTGTTGGCGTCAAACAATTCATTACTGGCCTTCAACGCGCCCTGCAGAAGAGGAAGCGCCTTGCCGGGATCGTGCTCCAGTTGGTATCCCCGTCCTCTATCCAGCATGGCGCTGGCTTGCCGGCTCTTTAGATACAGTTCTAGATGGCCGGCGTCAATGGTTTCCAAAGTGCGCCCTGTCATTGCCACGGCCGTCTTTCCATCCCGTGTCGCCAAGGCCACTTTGGCCCGCGCGTCCAGATTCCGAAGGAAATCTAGAGATACAGGTGCGGAATCCGGAACCGGACCGTAATGCCGTTCGATCAAGTCGGCCGCCTCCCCTGGCTTTTCTAAAGCCAAGTCCAGCCCGATTTGTGGAGTTATAAAGTTGGCGTCCATTTTTCCGCCGACTTTCTTCTTGATTTCGGCCGCTTCCGCCAGCAACTGCGCCACCTTCTCATAACGTCCCAGGTCAAGCAGGATCTGTGCCTGATCCTCCAGCATCTGTCCTAGGTATCGCGTGCCCGGCCGATTTCGGCGACGGTTTTCGACAGCCTGTGTAACGTAGGCGAGAGCCTCTTCCGGCTGGCCGTACGCCTGGAGCGCCATCCCATACTGAAGCAGCATTTGCGGCGTGTAGAAAGGATCGTCGGCGCCCCTCGACTTCAGGCAGACGTCCTTTGCCTTGAGTAGATAGGGGATCCCGTCCCGCATACGGGAAGTGACAGCCAGCATGGAGCCTAGCCGCGACTCGGACTCGAGCGTGTCCATGTCCTCGTCGCCCCCCAGTGTCTGAGCAGCTTTCACGGCAAGCCTGAGGCTCTGCTCCGCCCGGCCGTATTCCATCAGGTGCCCTTGGGCTTCCGCTTCGAACGCGTAGCAACGCGCGAGATCTGGATTTGGGTCACCGTCGAACTTTATAGAAATCGAAATCGCTTCGGCCAGGTAAGCTTCGGCCTCTGCGTCGTTCCCCAGATTGATGGATGCCAAGCCTGCCTCGTATAGGGCCCTTCCCAGTCCGACCGAAGGTGGTCTCTTCCGATAGGTATTCACCGACTCCTTTGCGAATGCGAGCGACTTCTTGAGGTCCGTGCTCTGATAGTGTTCAGCCAACCTGAAAAGCAAACTGGCCCGGGTTTCTGATGTAAAGTCGCCACTCTTGTCGAGGAGATCTTTCGCCTCAAGCAGCACCGCTTCTCTCTCGTTCACGGACCTGGATGCATGCAGAGCGGCTCCCAGCTCAATCAAGGCCGGAACGATGGCCGCATTGTGGAGCCCGTACAGCGCTCTTGCCACCGCAACATGCTGTTTCTCCAGATCCACTGCCTGGTCGTCCAAAGCGAGTTCCCTGTACAGCGAGGCAAGAATAGCCAGCATTCGTAGCTTGGCGGCGGGCGCGTCGTTCAGGTTCTTGGCTACTTTTGTTGCGCCGATATCGAGCAGCGCCCGCGCCGTCGTTTGGCGTGCCTTCAGAGGATCGGGATTCTCCAGACTGTTGGCTCGAAAAATATCCTCGGTAAACTCCTCGACGGCAGCCGACGTGCGCGCTTCGTTGCGTGCAACGCGGGCCTGCCAAAGAGCAACGCTCAAACCCGCCGCAAGCGCGACAAAGACCGCCGCAGCCGAAGCAACTGGGAGCTTGTGTCGCAACGCAAACTTCCTGGTCCGATACCAAGTGCTCTCCGGCTGGGCCAGTACTGGATGCCCCCCGAGATAACGTTCGATATCCGACCGGAACGCGTCTACCGTGGAATAGCGTCTTTCGGGCACCTTCTGAATCGCCTTGAGAACGATCTGATCGAGATCGCCCTTGAGCACCGCCTTGAGCTTGCCAATTGTCGACGACCGCACCTGGGCTTGTGCTTCACCGTCGACGGCTTGGCTGAGACGCCTGGGTTCTGCAGTGAGAATAGCCTCTTCTAACGCACTTTGTGTATCTCGCTTGGGAACAAAAGGGCGGCTGCCCGTGAGCAGCTCGAACAGGACGACGCCCAGCGAAAACACATCGGAGGCCGTTGTGAGAGGCTGTCCCGAAATCTGTTCCGGTGATGCGTAATTCAGGGTCAAGGCGCGGCCACCGGCTTGAGTGAGCTCGGTTTCCGGCGCCTCGCCGCGAGTCAATAGTTTGGCGATGCCGAAGTCCAGCAGCTTCACTTCACCATCGTCCGTCACAAGAATATTAGAAGGCTTCAAGTCCCGATGAATCACCAGCCGCGCGTGGGCATGCTGTACGGCGCTGAGTATTTGCAGAAAAAGCCTCAGGCGCTCCCGAACGGAGAGTTTCCGCTCGTCGCAATACGCAGAAAGGTTCGCTCCTTCAACAAACTCAAGGGCTAAGAATGGCCGGCCTCCTTCGGCGAGGCCCGCGTCATAGAGCCTTGCAATACCGGGATGTACCAGGCTCGCCAGTATGTCTCGCTCGCGATGCGACCTCTCCGCAAACCGCGCAGCGTGAATGCCGGTCGACGGAAGCTTCAACGCCACGCGCCGCTTCACCAATCCATCCGTACGCTCGGCGAGCCAGACCTCGGCCATCCCTCCTTGTCCAAGCAATCTCAGCAAGCGGTAAGGCCCGCACAGGGCACCGGCGGCAAGCTCTTCCGCCGTATTCAGCGCCGCGCCAACTTGCTGCTGGACAATGTCTTGAAGGCTGGATTCGGTCGGCTGGTCGGCAGCCAGCAATTCTTCCACCTGCTGGCGGATAACAGGATCGGTTCGGTGCTCTTCGAAGTAGCGCACCCGCCGCAGCTGGTCGAGATCCGCCAGTTGATGGAAAAGCTCTTCCACTGCCGGGCTGATGTTCATCGGCCAAGTCCCCCGCCTTGGCGAGTCGATCTCCACTACGATGGCGGTCCGGTGAACCAGCGATGACCCTAGTCACCTCCTGAATAGACGCCCGAGGACGGGTAAATTGCACACGAAACAACGCGTCTCAGGCTCGAACCGAAGTCCACTACTTAGGGCAGGCGGTGATCAGAAGGCCACTTGCATTGAATATGAGTGACGTCATGACATACGTTCTGTGCTGTGGGTCCGCCGTCTCGAGCGACCCGGTAAACGCATTGATCTGATCCACAAGCATCTGCGTGACCCTGGGTCGAAGTTGTTGATCCACGATTTCCTCCAGGAAAACCTTCGAGATCTGTGTCATGCCGTCGCCAATGAAACTGGTGCAAGCAAGGCTGAGCAGATTGGATAGAAACGACCAGCTCACTTGCGGATTGACAACCGGCGCGGCGACGAATACTTGTGACGCTCCCGTAATTGTCAGCTGGATCGCGATATTCATGTCCGCGTCAAACCAGTCGGGTACGTTAATTGAGAGTGGAACGTCAATGTTCACTGCGCCCGCATCACCCGCCGTTACACTGGTCCCACCGTCCTTCAAGGTGAACTGACCGGCTCCCCCAAAAACGTCGTCGAAAACTTGCTTCAGCGGCGCCGTCACCACGGACGCCGGAAATGATTCGCTGCGGCACTCGGAGGTGTCCAGATGAACGGTGACTTGCCTGAGTATTCTCGCCACTGTTGGGTCATCGCTGATAGCTGCCGCTAATGAGAAGACCGTCTGCTGGTTAACAGCAAACGTCTGGCTTCCAGTCGGAAGCATCGCCTTGCCATTGAGTTCGACAAACATGTCGAACGGTGTGTCCGTCGGAATGGTTACATTCCAGGAAGCTGTTACCGTATCGAAGGGTTTCACTGTGAGTGGGTTGACCACGAACGTGTGTAACACCACTGTTTTCAGCGCCTCCCGCTCCTTCTTAACCAACTCGGGAGGGTCGCCTCCGTTACCACCCTTAACAAGATTCATCATGCTCGTACCTCGCTTTCGTTCCGATCTGACTTATCCGGGCAAGGGGCCCGTGGAGGACCAAGAGGCCAGGCTGAATACCAAGCCCTCTTTCTCTTCCTACCCTCTCCTGCGGAATCTGTCGCTGAATTGTCGCGGAACGCGAAACAAATTTTTCTTACGCCAGTTCGCGGTGCAGCCAGGCCTTTGCCAGGCGAATCTCGCGGTGAACCGTATGCACCGGAAGAGATAGCGCTTCCGCCGATTCTTCGGCGGTCAATCCGGCGAAGAACCGCAGTTCAATGAGATGCCCTTTAAGAGGGCTTTCTGCTGCCAGGCGACTGAGCGCGTCGTCTAGCGCCAGAAACGCGTCGTCTCTCGGGGCGCCGAGATCAGGCAAGTCTGCCAGTGGAAGCTCAAGTCCGAGTCCGCGTTTGGTGGCCCGCCGGGCGCGTGCCATGTCGACCAGTACCTGCCGCATGACACGAGCGGCAATGCCAAAGAAGTGCGAACGGTTCTCAAAGGATGGCAGCGGCGAACCGGCCAAACGCAGAAAAGCTTCGTGAACCAGTACCGTCGTCTGAACCGATCCCGGGGAGCGCTCTCGGCGCAGGTGGCTCCTGGCCAGACGCTTCAACTCGTCGTAAACCAACGGAATGACGGCCCTCAGCGCATCATCGTCGCCGTCATGAGCGCGGCGCAACAGGTCCGTGATCTCCATTCTGCCAATGGTAGATCAGTTCATTGAATGGCAGAAAAAAGGTGGCCCACGCGTCAAACGACTCCGGCTTGAGTGGTGATTCCGTTCCCTCTTCCTTCCGTACAAGACAACAAGGAGTGCTGTACGTTTCTTACAGGTCCAGCTGACCAATAGATCTCCGATTCAAACGAATTGGGCGCGGTCCGGATAGGAAAAGGTATCGAAGTGGCATACGGCACCTATACGGTGCCTATCACGGTACCGGGTGCAGCCCCGACGAAGCTATCAGTGCTCATTGACCAACCGAAACAGGTGGTAACCGTTGGTCTTCGACTGGGGACGATGGAAGCCGAGGCCGACCTTTGTTCATTTTTGGCACGGTCACGCCGCCCGCAGCAGTGGACAGGATAAGGGCGGTGGAGCTATTTGGATCATACTTCGCCGATGTGGCCCCTGATGCGAACGGGGCTACGAAATTCGGAACCTTGCATGCGGTGGTGAATATTTGCTAATGGTGATGGGCCCCGCAGCGCTTCTTAAGACGACTGTGGTCAGGACCGAGCGCATCGCCCGGCATACCGACATCAATCTGGACAAGCATCCTTAGCGGGATGTTCCGGGACATTACAACGTGATGGTCTCGCGAATTGTCGTTGCGGGCACTGATCGCAGTTTGACCTATGCGCTCGAGGCCTCCACCGCAGTCGAATCAAACATTGACCGATCCGGTTCGCAAAGGATTACGACCGTGAAACGGCGATGTCGTCGCTAATCATTGCGGGCCGGCTCGTCAGGACGTCACATGACTCTAGCAGACTCCACATACGTAATCCGGGCAAGGTCCCCCGTACGCCGTATTTTGGGAGCGATCCTTCGCAGCAACGTAATCCAGCCCATTCTCCGAGTTGCGCGTAGTCCGCTCGGAACTGGCGCGAGGTTTCCGGACAAATGTACGGGGCGGGTACACGGCCGTGTGGATCACTTCCGGGTTGCTCGTGGCCCGTTTTCGACTCGCGCGAGCAGCGTCCTGAAACGCGGATATGAGCGGAGCATGTCGTAGCCGGGGAAAACGGCCATGGAGGCGGCGTACGGTTCGCCTTTGAGGAATGCTGGTTCAAGCGCGTCGATTCCGCGGTCGTGCTCGGTGAGCCCGACGTGGGTCCACGCGATGGGAATGGCCGCGCCTCGCTGACTGATTCTGACCAGTACCCGCTCGGCATCGGATTTCTGGCCGAGCCTCCCCGCGATATAACCCAACACTCCGTCGAAGAGCGGATTGTCATGACCAAACTCGCGAGCTTTCTGCGCCATCGCCCACGCTTCCTGGCTCGCGCCGAGCTCGACGTGGGCCCAGGCGAGGTATAGATATGCCGAGGCGAAGCCCGGCGCGAACTCGGCGGTCCTCTGCCCCCACTCGACGGCTTCGCTGTAGCGGCGGGCGTAGTATAGGCACTGCGCCATACGGACGTTGGTCATAACGTCCACAGTCTCGAGCTCGAGGGGCCCTGCGGGCGTGTTCGAGCGCTCGTTCGTGGCGGCCGCAAAAGCTGTGCTCGAGTGCGTACATCAGGTGGCTGTACGCGTTGGCGGGGTCGAGGGCGAGAGCGCGCTAGTAGGCGCGGTCGGACTCGGCCCACCGGCACTGGAACATGCGGAGCATGCCCAGCGTGTGCTGAACATACGAAGCTTCGGACGCAAGCCCCAGAGCCCGTTCGAGCGAATACTCAGCGGAAGGCATTTCTATCTCTGCCGGCGCGGCGCCGACAAGAGCCGTCGGGATATGAGCAACCGCGGCGCCTTGGTGCGGAAGCGCGTACTGAGGGGCCAGACGCGAGGCTTCGAGAAAGCATTCGAGAGCGCGGGGCAGCAGCCCGTGTCGGGTCACGAGATATTGGCCGCGCCGATAGGCCATGTAAGCGGCAGGATTGGCGGGGCGAGCGCCTAGCGAGCCGCTAGCGATGCGGCGCTGGAGCGCAGCGGCTACCCCTTCCGCGATCCGATCCTGGACCGCAAGAATGTCCGGCCAGTCGCCCTCAAAGCGCTCGCTCCAGACTTCGAAGGCGTCGGCGCCGCCGACCAGGTGGACGTTCACCCGGAAGCCGCGGCCGGCCCGCCGGAACGCGCCTTCCAGGATGAGGTTGACGGCTAACTCCCGGGCGACATCGCGGCTATCGTATTGCTTTCCTTTAAAGCGCCAGACTACACTTCGGCCCGCGACTCTGAGTCCTTCGATTCGGGACGCGGAGGAAATAAGATCTTCAGTGAGACCATCGGCGAAGAGTTCGAGGCCACCGTCGGGGTCGGCCCCTTGCACGGCGAAGGGCATCACCGCAAGAGCGGGCTGCTTCGGAACAGGGGCTACAAAACGGTAACCGCGTTTCGGGACGGTTTCAATGAAGAGGGCCGACTCGGGATTGTCGTTCAGAGTCGCGCGGAGCCGGCTAATGGCAGTGTTGAGGCCAGCATCGAAATCCACTGTGGTGCTGCCCTCCCAAACGCGATGGCGAAGCTCATTTCGAGTGACGACTTCGCCGGGGCGCTCGACGAGAGCTACAAGGACCTGAAAGATCTGCTCACGGAGCGGAATAGCGACTCCGTGCTTCCAGAGGCGAGCGTCCGTAGTGTCCAATTCGTACGGGCCGAACCGGATCCGTATGGCAGATCCATATTCGCAATCAACAATATACATGTCAATGTTCTTTTCAGGCGGCGTCGATAGACCTGCTGTGTGGATGCGCAATAGACTCGGGGTAATCAGAGACGCAAGGAGGCACCGCCTCCAACTGCGTCGCAAGCATCAACACCAATTCGCGCTGTTTCCGGAATAGCTGTTTCACTTTGATGCGATTGGCTATACGCCGAACGGTAGGTCACTGCGGCATAATGACCGCCCCGCCGCTGTCCGGAACCTGCCCAAGACCAGATTGGCATCTGCCGGCCACGCAAACGATTTAAGACAGAACGGAGGAAGCGTCAGAGTATGAGCCTGGCGTCAGCACCGGCAGTTGCGGAATGCCCTCCCGATCGCACTGTCTTGATCTGTTGCACGAAGACCGTTTCAAGCTGAGTCAGCGTCTCCGTCAGAGTTGCGCCGGTAAACTCTGCGAAATCGTGAATCATTTGTATCTGGTCGTAATATCCGACGTCGTAGGCCACGTCAGTCCAGGAACGAGTGGCGAAACACACCTTGGTTTCGAGAGCCGCTTCGAACCGGGCGAACCTCGCAAAGAGCTTGGGACGCATATCCACCCACTCGATAAATCTCCGCTCAAACTGCCGGAGCCCCAATCCCGACCTGTCAACGAGAGCGTGGGTACCGACGCGACTACCCGCGAAGAGACCCGATTGGCCGCAGCCGAAATGCCATCGAAGGCGGCCGATTGAAGGGACTGACGCAATAGCAACTAATTGACGAGACCTATGCGCTCCTTGAACGAAGCTGAGTTGCCGAGCAGTTCCCAGAGGTGCGAAATTAATTAAGCTTCCCAGGACAGAATGAGCCTCATAGTCCTGGTCGGTCAGTTCGGACGTGACATGGATTGCCTTTGGCGCTGTCGAAAGCAGCGCCGTTAGGCGATCCAGAGGAGGAGTCAGGATGATAGGGGAGAGGGGTCGAAAGCGAAGCTTGAACGCGGAGTGAAAACACTGTAGGTTGTCCGAGTTCTGGGGAGTTCGCCTGACCTAACTGATTGTTTCACGCCTTCCATTCTCTTATTGATCCGATCCGTCATCTCGGACAAGTGTGGGCGAAGGCATGTTGTGCGCGGAATACTCGCGCAAAGTCGCCTAGCGTTTACCGGCTCCGAGCGGATCACGCGCAACTCTTACATTGCCGTTCGCCGGCCGCCCGCATGGTCGCTCTCGAGGAGGAGCCGATCCACTCGGTCTGGGCGATTCGGGCACTACCACGACTAGGCCGTTAGGCAACTTGACCTCAGGAATGCCAACCGCGAGGTGGCGCGACGCGGCGAACTCTTGTAATTGCGCGCGACCTGCGAACTCCTCTGGCTTCACCAGTCCTCTAAAATTCAGGGTAGCCGCTGGATGCGTCATTCGATGCCCATCGTAACGCCACGCCTGGTCTTGCGTCCGCCAACGCTTGGCGATTTGGATTCTATTCAGAGCGCCAAGGAAGACGCGTGGCCAGATTTGCAACGCTGGATGGCCTGGGCCTTCGACGATCAACGGTCGCGGCAAGCGATGGAGGACGCTATTCGACGAACGATGGATTACCAGAGTCGAGCAGGAATCGCACTGGCTGGATTCCATGGGTCCAACGGGGATTTCGTCGTCCGAACTGCATTGGATCTTACCGATGAGCCAGACGTCTACGAGACCGGATACTGGGTGGCGCCTAAGTACGCCGGACAAGGCATGGCTACGGAGGCGGCAAACGCAGCTATTCGTTACGCGTTCGGCCATCTTCGCGCGAAGGCAATCAGCATCGGGTACTTCGACGGAAACGAGCCGAGCCGGCGCATCGTAGAGAAACTAGGATTCCAGAAGATAGGCGTTGCCCATCAAGCTGCGACACGTTGCCTCGACGGCATAAAGCTCGACCGTCATGAATACATCTTGACGACTCCCAATGCACTTCCCGAACTTGATGTCTCATGGGGTTGAAGCGATACGGCCCGGGAGTAAATCCACTGGAACGGAAGTCGGGATCTCGCTGATCTGCCAGTGCGGTCCGGTGCTCTGGGCGGAAGACGCGACTCGCAGAATAGGTTTTCGCCGGAAACGCCGTTGCTACCCTTAGCCAGTTCGCCGACGAGTCACTCGGAGCTGGCGACGCCAGATCGGTGAGCGTTATCCGGCCAAGCGCGCGCTCAACCTCCACAACGCCGTGACTCCGAACCCGAGTCTGTCAACCCCTATGGCAAATCAGCCCGGCCTTCGTCCAGAACGGCTTCCCTACCAGCAAGTCGTGGCAGCTAATATCCGGACATTCCGGAACTTATTTCAGGGTGATGCGGTCGTATCCCTTGAACGGCGAGGTGTCGCTTAGGATTACCTTGTCGCCGGGTTCGACTCCGCTTAGGATTTGGATCGTGTTGACCGACGCTCGCCCAAACTTGACCTTTACTCTCACTGCATGGTCCTCATTCGGTTCCAGTTTGAACAAAGCACCTTCGCTGTTGGTCTGGCCCTCTACTGGCCGGCCAACCTGGACGACATCGCTCAAGTGGCCGAGTTCGATTGCGCCGTCCACCTCAACACCCTGCTGAACCCCGCGCGGAAGCCCACTCTCAATCTGCACAGTAACAGTGCCCTGCTGCACACCGGGAGTGACTCGCATCACTTTGCCGGTGGCGACCTCGACCCGCTTGAGGAGCTGTATGGAGACAATCTGACCCGGCTGCACCTCCTTCATCAGAGACGTTGGAAGTAGCAGATCGGCCGTGGTGCTGGTGGTGAGCTTACCGAGGGCGCGCACCGCGACCGACATGTCGCCTCGCTTCACCGTGTCCACCCAAATGGTGTTGCGGTCGACTATACCACGGGGTGCGGCTGGGGTTTGAGCACCCCTGAGCACGACCACGCCGACGCCGGACAACACCATCAGAGTGACTACAAAAGCTGCCACGGGCCCGATGACAGTGTGGGAAACCGGTTGCAATGGATCAGCCAGCCTGCGAATTCGATCCAAGAGAGAGCCGCCGTTGGCTGCGATCGTGGCACGAACGTGGGTGGGCCGGCACGATTCCAAATCGGCGAGAGCGCGAACATACGTTAGGGCGTCGCCACTAGCAGCCACCGCCAAATCGTCACAGCACAACTCGCGTTCCTTACGGATCTGATTTGACACCCACCAGATCGCGGGATGGTAGAACAGCACTGCCTCGACGACACTCTGCAGCACGTTCACCGGATAATCATGTCTGCGGATATGGGCAAGCTCGTGAGCCAGCAGCGCCTCGATGTACTCGGGTGCCAATCCGGTGAGCGCTCCGACCGGCATCAGTACCACTGGCCGAAACCAGCCGACGACAGCCGGCGCTTCCACTAAGGACGACACGAGCAGGCGGACGGGGTAGGCCACACCAAGTTGTACGGCGATTCTATTGAGCGCACCTTGCAGATGATGAGGGGTAGGGCGATTTGCATTGGACCGCAGGCGAGCAGCGACAAACGAACCACCCGCCAAGCGAGTCAACAATACAACTGCACCCGCGAACCAAGCCATCGCGAGCCACGGCAGGGCCCGCTGGAATCCACCTAACCAGGACAAGTACCAAGGCGCCCCCAAGCTCCCACCCGAGGCTGCAAGCGTCAGCGGAATTGCAGGGGCTTGCGCAGATGCCGATTGCCAGCTGTCCGAGCCTGCCAGGAAACCATATGTGAGGATCGGAGCAGACGCCATGGTGGCGAGGGTCAAACAGGCGAGCGCGTAACGGGCACGAGCGCTGGACGACCCGGCGCCCAGCCCGCGCACCGCCGCGAACAGTGCCGAAATCAATGCGCCCTGCCACACGAAGTGAAGCAGTGTCCAGCCGAGGTCTGCGGCCAGAGGCTGTGCGAGCAAAAATTGTAGACTTTTCATCGGGGTTCCCTTCTCTTCTCAAGTTTGTCCAGGATCCGCCGGATCTCACCCAACTCTTCGTCGGAGGCAGGCTGAGCGGCCAGCGCCCCTAAGACGAGGTTTTTGGACGAGCCCTCAAACGCACGCTTCAACAAATCTGCGGCGATCTCCCTCTGCGTCTGTTCTTTGGCGACGCCAGCCTCGTAGACATGCGAGCGAAAGCGCTCACTTCGAACGAGCAGGCCTTTTTCCGTCATCAACTGCATTTGTTTGAGCGTCGTGGTGTAACCGCTGTCCTTTGCAAGCGCGTCGTGAATTTCACGCACGGTGCTGGGCCCCAGACGCCAGAGTGCCGCTAGTATATCGAGCTCAGCGTCCGAAGGCAGCGGCGTGCGAGGAGGATGTTTACGGCGAGAGCGGAGTGCCATGGTTCAAAGTGTAATACGATTAAAATCGTATGTCAACGATAAACATCGTACAAAGGCCCGAGCAGGCCCTCGAGGCGAAGTCGACTTGCGGAAGGTCGTTTATCCCTCGTCAGACCCAGCGGCTGCCTGAACTAGCGCCGACTTGCATCGAGAAGGTCGAGACCGGACGGCACATCCCATCAAAGTAAAAAGCGCAGACGTACTGGGACCGGTTCAAGGAAACTACTGTTCCACTTGGCCTTGTAGTCGGCATCTCGTTGATTTGAGCATGTGGCGCCTGCTCCGGTCGGATTACGCGCCACTCGGAGAATGGGCTGGATTACGTTGCTGCGAAGGATCGCTCCCAAGATACGGCGTCGGGAAAATTGCCCGGATTACGAAGGTGAAGTCCGCTAGAGCCATGTGACGTCCTGACGAGCCGGCCGGCAATGATTAGCGACGATATCGCCGTTTCACATTCCTGATCCTCGGGGGAGATACGTTGCGCGGCGACAACTCGCCAATGCGACGCTGTCAGCGTAGCGTAGCGAGCATCGCTGGCCTCTCGGCAGACGGCATCGCCTTCTCACAGGACGGGGAATGGATAGCCGATAGCCTTTGGCCGGAGCGTACGCTATGGCGAAGCCGGGTTGACGGCAGCAGCCCGTTGCAGTTGACTTCTCCCTCGATAGAGGCGCTCGCTCCGCGCTTGTCTCCGGACGGACGAACCGTGGCCTACATGGCCCACAGCAAGGGCGACCAGGGGCGTTGGAATATCTATCTGATGCCAGCCTCGGGCGAGAGCGCGGGACCCGTTCTGCCGGCTGATTCGGATTACGCCACGCCGAGTTGGTCGCCGGACGGCAGTGCGTTGGTCTTTGGCGGCGTGACGTGGCTGAACGGCTACAGGAAGTCGACGTCGGTCCGCAGCATCGATCTGCGCACTCGACAGGTCGCTCAATTGGCAGGCTCGGAAGGCCTATGGGCGCCCAAATGGTCCCCAACGGTAAATACATAGCAGCCAAAACGGCTGATTCTAAAAGCATTATGCTGTTCGATTTCAATTTGCAGCAATGGTCGGCGCTCGCGAAGATCGAAGGCCGCGAATACATCAATTATGTAGGCTGGTCGAGAGCCGGAGATTCCGTGTACTTCAACACGCCCGACGCGATCTACCGCGTCGGCCTGCGCCATAGGAAGATGACTCTCGTGACCAGCCTGAAGGACATTCGGTTAGCGCAAACGCTCGGCGAATGGTTCGGTCTTGCGCCGGACGGTTCCCCGATGATCCTGCACGACACGAGCATTCAGGAAATTTACGCCCTGGACATGAAGTGGCCATGACCCGAAAGCCACATGGCCCCATTCCCTCCTCCCCGCGCACATCGAACTTTCCACCACCACGGAACCAAATGGCCCGTTCCACGTACTTAGTACATGAACTGGCTTTTGCAGGACGCGCGCTTCGGTTTCCGGACCATCCTCAAGGACCGTGGCTTCTTCCTCACCGCGGTGATCGCCCTGGCACTCGGCATCGGGTCCACCACCGCCATCTTCAGCGTCATCGACAATGTCCTTCTCGAGCCCTTTCCCTATACCGATGGACAGCGGCTGATGGCCATCCAAATTCGCGACAAAGCCAGCAGTGACCCCAACGACGGGCGTCAGTTCTTCTCGGTTCCGGAGTTCCTCGATTATCAGGGGCAGAATCACATCTTCGACCAGTCCATCGGTATCCGCCAGGACGGAGTCCTCATGACCGGCGCCGGCGCCCCTGAGTCCTTCCGAGGCGGCACGGTCACCGGCAATACGTTTGTGTTTCTGGGAGTGCCGCCACTGCTGGGCCGGGCCATCACACCCGCCGACGCACTGCCCGGCGCGCCGCCTGTTTTTGTGCTGAGCTACAAGGTCTGGCAGCGACGATTCGCGGGCGACCCTACTATCATTGGCAAAACCTTTATCATGAACGACAAGCCGACGACACTCATCGGCATCATGCCGAAGAGATTCGCCTGGTGGGGCGCCGATTTGTGGATGCCGACCTCGCTCGACCGCGCGGAAAACGGTCCCAACGATCGGTTCTTCTCCTTATTGGGCCGCCTCAAGCCTGGGCTTACGCAGCAAACTGCGCAACCGGACGTTGCCGTTATCGCGCAGCGCCTCTCGAAGATTTACCCGAAGAACTATCCCAAAGAGTTCGACGTGAGTTTGCAGTCGCTGGTCGATAACGTCGTCGGGAAATTCCGCACGACGCTCTATACTCTTCTGGCAGCTGTGGGCCTCCTCTTACTGATCGCGTGCGCAAACGTCGGCAATCTGCTGCTGGCGAGGGCGACCGCCCGCGAAAAGGAATTCGCCGTGCGCTCCACGCTCGGCGCAGGCCGCTTCCGTATTGTCCGGCAGCTGATGGTCGAGAGTCTCCTGCTTGCGCTGGCCGGTGCGGCCGTCGGCTGCCTGTTCGCATGGGCGGGATTGAAGGGTCTCGTGGCGATACTCCCGCAGTTCACGTTCCCCGACGAAGCCGCTATCAGCTTGAACATTCCGGTGCTGCTGGCAACCTTAGGAGCTGCTGTCCTCACCGCGCTGCTGTTCGGACTCGCTCCAGCCTTAGGCGCTTCCCGCCGCGATCAGAACGAGTCGCTTAAATCCGGTGGCCGCGGCAACAGCGGATTCCGCCGGGGCCGTTTGCGCAACGTCCTGATCCTGACTGAAGTTGCGCTGTCTCTCGTCCTGCTCTCCGGTGCCGGGCTGCTCATGCGGAGCTTCTTCGTCCAGCGCCAGGTCGATCTCGGCTTCGATCAAGATCACGTACTCACCACCCAGATCAACCTTCCTCCCAAGCAATACAAGACGCGCGATCAGCAAATCCAATTCGCTTTTCAACTATTACCGAGGCTCGAGACGATCCCGGGTGTGCGAGCGGCATCCCTGGCACTCGTGTTTCCGCCGTTTGGAGGCATCAATACTGATTTTGAAGTCGCTGGAAAAACTCACTCCGAAAAGTGGCAGGGACAGATGGTCCTCTGTAGCCCGCGGTTCTTCGATGCGCTGGGCATCCGGCTCCTCAAAGGGCGGTTGCTGACGGAACAGGACGCGGCTGGGAAACGCAAGGTAGCGACTATCAACCAAGCCTTTGCATCGAAGTACCTCCCCGGCGAAGACCCCATCGGTAAGCGCATCAGGCTGTCCGGTCTCGACTCCGCGCCGGAGCCGGTTCCCGATCCCTGGTTCGAAGTCGTCGGCATCACCTCCGACATCAAGAACCATGGAATCCGTGATCCGATCGTGCCCGAGGCCTATGTGCCGCACATCTTCTCGAGCTATGGCGGCTTCGTCGTATTCTTGCGCACCCCCGGCAATCCCGCCTCGCTCGCCAAAGCCATGAGCGACCAGATCTGGGCCGTTGACCGGAATATCGTGCTGCAGCAAACCAGTTCGATTGAGGAGACGCTCGATCTGTTCGAGTACGCAAAGCCTCGTTTCGGCCTCAGGCTCTTCGCCATCTTTGCTTCCATCGGCCTAATACTGGTCAGCGTCGGCATCTACAGCGTCATCTCTTATAGCGTTTCGCAACAGGGCCACGAGATCGGCATACGGATGGCACTCGGCGCTACCGCCGGCGACGTCCGAAGCCTGGTGCTCAGGACCGGGTTGCGCTTCATCGTCTTCGGCATGGCCATCGGTACGGTACTCGCATTCATCATTGCGCGTGCGCTCGCCAGCCAGTTCTGGGGCGTCTCACCGTATGACCCGGCTACCCTGGTGTCGGTTATCGCGCTTCTCACCATGGTTGGTCTCGCCGCCTGCTACCTTCCGTCACGCCGCGCCACGCGCGTGGACCCTGCTAGATCCTTGCGCTACGACTAGCCATCTGTCGGCCCTCGCATCCCTTGAAGTGCGCAAGTAATCGTTCCGGCGCTAGGCAGCCAAAACCGAACCCCTGGAAGCCAGACCGGCATCAACATGCCCGGAAGAGTTTGCCGTAGAGAGAGGAGTAAGCAATGTACGTGATTACAGGAGGCAACACTGGAAGCGTGGTAGCGGAGAGACTGCTCGAAGCGGACAGAAGGTGCGTGTTGTGGGGCGCGACCCGTAGCGGCTGGAGAAATTCACCGAGAAGGGTCGCGGAATCATTCATCGCTGATGCGACGGAAGGGGGCGCTCTCACGAACGCGTTTGCCGGCGCAAAGGCCCTGTACGCGATGATCCCTCCCATATTGGTGCCCGGAGTTCGCGCATACATGAAGAAAGTGAGAGTGACGTCTTACACTCCGCATTTGAAACACTGACGGTAATCGGCTACGGGATGATAACGATCTCGACTCCCGACTAGTGAAGTCTGAAACCGGTGCCGTCGTAAACCGAACCGCCTACGGTAGAGCTTACTGATTAGGAGAGGGGCGGCAGCCGCATCTAGAAATCTCAAAACGGGCGGCGTTTTCTCACAGGAGCTGAACGTTCGTGACGTGTTTGATCCAAAGGCCGGGGCCTATGTCGTTGTGGTTTCCCGTTGGTGGTCAGCGGAGCGAGCGGCGACTTAATTAACGAATTAGGTCCTTGAATGTGAATACGGGAAACCGGGGACGAGGAAAAACCGGACGAAACGCCGGTCTCCCGGTTTTGATCAGGTTTGCCCATGAGCCCGCTTGCACCCGCTAATCTGCCGCTCGGCGATATGGTGAGTAATCCGAGGAAACGCCCAGGCGCACCGCGCACTGTCTCCGGTAGGGACAGAGGGTATGATCGTTACGGCTGCGTTCCGGAATTCCAGCAAACCGGCTTCGCTCGCACGAACGATGACGGGCTAAGCAAGCCGGCAATGCGCAAGCTGTCAATCGCTGGCACGGCTCCCGTTGTGGCCATCTCAGTCAGTCGCGCTTCAATCCGTGCCCGCTGGCGACGCGGTTTGGACGGTCCTCCGCTACATCGGGCGCAGCCCAGTGTGCACACATCTTGTCGCGTTCGCCGAGCACAGCTTCTGATCCGCCGCCGCACTTCATTGCGGCAAGCAATCAGCGCCGCCCCTGTTGTCCTTGGCGAAATGGGAATGTCTATGGATACTACCTCCTCCGATAGAGGTTTAGCCAGCCTGACTACCTGGTGTCCGGAAACTCAGAACGAGCTGAGCGCCACTCAAAATCCTTCCATCATCCAGACATTGCTCCTTATTGCATAAGAGAGCAAAGCCAGGTGCGAGCCGCCGGGAGAAGCCAGTGCATAGGTGGGTGAGTTTCCTCCACCTCCCAGAGAACGTGACCGTTTCCTTCTAGATCCAGACGGACCAAGGCAGTTTTTGGCCGCATGGCGGTGAGAAGTAATCCCGTCCCGTCAGAGGTCCAGTCCATGCCGGTCAGATGGTCGAATTGCTTCGCGTTGAATCTCCGCTCGTTATGGGTTTGCAGGAACACGATTCGGATCTCTCCAGTCCCTCGCTTTACAATTCCTATACGCGAGCCATCCGGCGAGAGATTCCACGTATAAAAGTAATTCGGGTCGGTCTCAGTCCGGGCCAATTCATGGCCTAATCCGCTCAGCGGATCGAAGCTCGTGAACACCAGCTGGTTTCCCTCAAGAGTGCCGAAGGCACACAATTTCGCCGGCAGTTGGGAACAGCGCGGCACATCGTGGAACGGGGCTTTCAGAACCAAGCTCGGCTTTCCTCCCGCAACTGGAGCGCGAAGTACGTCGATGGGCTCTCCTTGAACGTGATCGCTTGGATAGGGGGTATATAAGACCCACGCGCCGTAGGACTCACCCCGCCAAAAAGAGCACCCAATCCCTTTGAAACAATTCCTTTCAAGATCGGTTCGGCAGTTTCGCTGTCCAAGCGCTGTTTATATAGTCCCCAGTCATGGTCTCGATTTGACGTAAAGATCACTGAGCTGCCATCGACGGTCCAACCGATCGGCCATTCCTGCGCATCGACATAGGTAAGGCGCTTAGGAGGACTGATCCGGTTGCCATCGAGCGCAATGCCGGCCACAAGGACGCTTACCTCAACCGTCCTCTTGGTGAACGTCGAACGCCGGCCATCGGACGTCGCGCTGATGGCGCCCATGCAGAATCCACTTCCAATCCTCAGCTGCTTTGGCTGCCCGCGCAGGTTGCCAGTAGCTTGGTCAGTGTTGGCGATCCAATGTGTACAAGTAGAGCGATTCAAGTCGAGCTCGGCCAATACATAGAGAAGCCTTCCATCGGGCAGCCAATACACTTCTTTCAGTTTGGGATCGGAAAATACGTTAGCCGGAGGGCCTCCGACCGTGTCGCGGCTCTCGACATCGATTCCAAAATGGCCAGGTATCAGGCGATGCTTCATGTATAGCAATCGACGGCCATCCGGAGACCATTGAACGTGAGAATAGCCGGTATTTGGAGGAGCATCGTACAACATTCGCGGGTTCTCCTCGTCAGCGCTCAGCAACAAGATCTCAGTTCCGTAAGGATCGCGCCCGTTTGTCAGAGCTATTGAGGAACCGTCAGGCGAAACAGCCCACGCCGCGGCGTCGCGCCGAACCAGCCGCAGAACTCCGCCAAGCACGGATGCGTGCCAGGTGCTGGCGGTCTTTCCCACGGGATGTGCAATCGCGAGAAGACGGGTGGAGTCGGGAAACCACACGATGCGCCAGCGCACGTCCTCATCTGTGAATTCCGGCGGCTGCGGGATGTTGCGGACCTCATTCGTTTGGAGCAGCCTAATATGCAGGCCATTCAAATCCCCAAACGCGAGAAGCTTGCCGTCTCCGGAAATGGCGGCCTGAAAGATCGGACTCTCCCGGGAAGCAACCGTGAGTTGTCTCTCCTGAATTTCGGATGGGGCGGACCCCCGGAATCGCCGCCACGCGGCAATTGTTAATGCAAGCGACAGGCCGGCAATCACGGCAGCCGGTAGGAGAGCTTTGCTGATGAGTTGTGTAGCCGTGGGCGGAACTCGGCCTTGCTTGACGAGAAACCTGTTCCACTCAGGTTAGCGGACGGGGCGGTCGCGAACTCCTCCCGCGTGACGGGCGCGATAAATCGATAGCCGCGGCGCGGAATTGTCTCGATGAAGGTCGGGTTTTCCGAAGAGTCACCAAGCGCACCACGGAGCTTCTTGACCGCAGTGTTCAACCCCTCGTCGAAATCGACGATAACCCCGTTCGGCCACAGAAGCTGCCTTAGTTCATCGCGGCTGACAATCTGTCCCGGGCGCTCCAGCAGCCTAACGAGGATTTGAGTGGGCTGATCTTGCAGTCGAACCTGAACGCGGCGTTTACAGAGTTCGCTCGATTGCAGTTTCAGCTCGAAGAGACCGAAACGGAGCCGATCCCGATTGGTGGCCGGAGCTTCCGTGAATACACCCCAGAAAGCCGCCCGTGGTCTATCATGCTTCGGCTTTGTCAGACGCTTGCTTACGTTCAGACCTGGCAAAACTCAGACTGTCTAAGTTCAGCCCGGGCTGCAAAGTGTTCTGCGCACTGCACTTGGTAGTTCGGCTGGAAGTCGGCAACAATCCGGTTGACCGAAAGCCACCGTGAGGTTAGAGTCCGGCTCGTTAGGCATTTTAGCGAATGAGGAAACCATGGCACGCCAAACAAATCTTGGATCGTCAGCGCTGCTTACAGCGGGCTTCATACTTATCGGATTGGCGGGAACGGCCTTCGCCGCATTTCCCGGCAGTAACGGTCGCATATCTTTTGTAAGCGGGCCGGACATCTACACCATGAATTCCGACGGGAGCGATGCCGTCAACTCACGAGCCTGGGCCCCAATAATTCCGCAAACTGGCAATCCTGGTCGCCTGACGGACGGCAGCTTGTGTTCTCCGAGTTCCCTCCGAATGTGCCCGCACAGCTCTGGCTGATGAATGGTGATGGAAGCAATCAGCATTTGCTGCTGAGCGATGCCACCGACGCTGCATACTTTCCTAAGCTTTTCACCGGACGGTAAGGAGGTGGTCTTCAGCCGCTGCCCACCAAACAGTCAAGGTGACGCCTGCGCCATCTATCGGGTGCGGAAGGACGGAACCGGCCTCACTGCGCTCACCCCGTCTGAGCCTGGCACGAATGATTTTTGGCCCTTCTATTCTCCCGACGGCTTCACGATTGCATTCCAGAGTTTGATAGGGGGGGCGTGCTCGGCGCGTTCTATCTGATGAACGCGGATGGGTCCAATGTCCGTCGGCTCACCCCGCCTGAAATTGGTGCGTTCTATGCCAGTTGGTCGCCGGACGGGGGCAAAATTGCGTTCGCGAGCCACTGCTGCGATCCACAGAACGTGGACATTTGGGTAATCAACCTCGACGGGAACGAGCTCAAGCGGCTCACTGGGAGTGCCCAAACCGA
>CAVVGE010000007.1:0-736845 GCA_963747735.1 uncultured Alphaproteobacteria bacterium
GACGGGCTGGAGGGGCCGCTGAGAAGCTCCTTTGTCGCGTCGTGGAATGGATCGGGGCGGGCATCGTCGCCAAACACGTTCCACACCATGGCCCACCAACCGCGGGGCCGAAGCAAGGTCGCGATCTTGGTCAAGGCCGCCTTCTCGTCCAGCCAATGAAAGGCGGTCGCGCTGATGCCGAGATCAAAGGCCGCTTCTGGCAAGGCTGCCTCCTCGAAGGTCGAGACGGTCACCTCAAGGGCCTCGTCCGGATTTTCATTACGCAGATAATCGGCAAGGCGCCGGTCGGGCTCAATTGCGACCAAAGGGTTGGCGCCGAGATCGAGCATTCGACGCGTCGCGGTGCCCGTGCCGGGCCCGATCTCAAAGACCGCGGCTCCATCCTTGAGGCCACATCGGTCGTGGAGCGTGTTAAAGACCCAGTCGGGATAGGCCGGCCGCGCGGCGTGATACCCCGCAGGGTCGCTGCCGAACGCGACGCGCCCTTCTGCACGCTCGATGTAATTCGCCACCAGGACCTCCGCGAGACCACATTTACCGCACATGTCCCGAACGAGAAAGCGCTCGCGCTGAAGCGAGTTTTTGCCCAGCCTGGGGTATCCCGCGCAGATGGGGTCGGCCGAGCCGGCGAGCTTGGCCGAAGGGGAAGGCTTTCCCCACCAGACGGTCGTTTAGCCTAGCACAGGTCTTCCGGTGGAATTGAAATGCGACACACAATTCCAGATGGATCAAAATCGAACTCCGCGCTACCGCCGGTCGAATATTCGAGACTTCGCGCGATAACCGTGTGTCCGAATCCCTTTCGTTCCGGGGGTGCGACGCGCGGGCCCCCGGATTCGCGCCATTCAAGGACAAAGGCGCCATTTTTTCCATGGTCGCGACCAATCGCGCGCACGGTGACGTGGCCTCCCTGCTGCGAGAGCGCACCGTGCTTTACCGCGTTGGTCGTAAGCTCATGCGCGATCAACCCAAAGGCAATCGCTGCGCGCGGTGTGACCGCAACATTCAGACCCTCGATCGTAATTTGGTCTGCGCCTCCCTCGATATAAGGTGCCAGCTCGGACATGACGATGTCGTGCAGCTCCAAGGATGACCAAGAATTCTCCAAGAGCAAGGTATGGGTCGCCGCCAGCGCCTGGATGCGACCGGAAAACGCCTTTTGGAATGCCTGCACCGTATCGGTATTGGAAGCTGTCCGGGCGCTGATGGATACGACCAAAGCAAGAGTATTCTTTACGCGATGGTCGAGCTCGCGCATCAGAAGGTTCTGCTGTTTTTCGGCGGCCTTGCGCTGAGAAAGATCGACCATGGTGACGACGGCACCGCTGATCCGATCGCCGGCAATCCGCAGGGGCGCCGCGCTGACCAGATAATCCTTCACCTTCGGCGCGTGGGATGCAACGGCCTCGATCCCTCGCATGGGCGTGCCGTTTGTGACCATTGCAACCATATCATCGGCTTGCAAGACTCCGGCAGAGTCGCGAAAGACGAGCGGAATGATTTCGGCGAAGGTTTGCCCGATCGGGTCTCCGTCGTAGACGATGCCGGCGGCGGCATTGGCGTGGGTGATGATCCCGTCGCGATCGCACACCAGAACCGCCTCGTTGGCCGAGGCAATGACCGCGCGGGCGGCGTGCTCGCTCTGCTCGGCACCCTCGTTGAGAACCCGCTCGGTCACATTGGTAAAGGTTACGGCATGGCCCGAGGTCGTGCCGAGCTGCAATGGGCTCGCCACCGCAATGAAATGAAGATCGACCTCTTCGCCCCGAGAAAATCGAATTTCGCGACTATGTCGGGTCGTGTGTGCGTCGCTGAGCAGGCGCCCGATTTCCTTGCCGGTGTCGACGGCAAAGGCATCCGCCAGCAGCTTTCCCTGTAATTCAGCCAGCGACGTGCCGAGCAGCTGGGTCAGCGCGCTGTTGGCGTAGAGCACGCGCCCGGACCCGTCGAGCGCCACCGCACCCGGCTCCATGACTTCCATGAATGTTCTGTAGGATTCGGAGTCTCCGCCGATCGTGAAAATCTCCTCGGCCAGAGCGCCGCGCATCACCAGCGCGTCGACCTCGTTGTCGCGGATGGCGCGCAGCGTTTCCTCCGCCTCGGCGAGCCTGCGCCGAAGGTCGGCGATAAGAAGGTCTTTCTCCGAGGACGAATCCCGGGTCATGCGCTGTCGCTGATCTCGAGATTCACCAGCACCTTGTGCGTGTTGGAAAGATCGCCGATGAGCTTGCGAAAGGGAAGCGGCAGCTCGCGCACCAGGGTCGGGATCGCCACAATGCTGTGCTCGCGCGCGAGCTTTGGATCCTTCCTCAGATCGATTACCTCCACGGCGTACTGCCCAGGGAAATGCTCGGCGCATATGCGTTCCAAGTTGGCAATCGCGGCAAGAGATTTCGGTGTCTGACCCGCGACATACAGAATGAGTTTGCGAGGAGAGATTGCTGGCGTCATGGATATCCCCTTCGGAGTAATGTCCAGCCGCTACGATTTGCGACTCCTCTCCATTTCTACCTTGTCATCCGTTGCCTGGCGTATATATTCGTCTTCGGCCTGCGTCATCGCCCTGAGCTCTATCTCATCGGCATCGAGATCTGCCTGCAATGCTTCCATCTGGGCCTTGGCCCTCCGCCGTTTTTGCTGGATCTGCTCCTGGATTTTCGATACCTCCGCTTGGCGCCGGATTTCGGCGCGGCGGGACTTGGCTTCCTCGTTCTTTCGGGCCGACCCGGTGAGGGCGCCAGTCTCGCCGAGATATGGCGGGATGAGCCTGATGCCTTCGTCGCTCAAAATGAACTCGCGAACTTGATTGGAGTGCGACAAGCCGCGGGCCTTGAGCAGATAGAGCTCGCGATTGAACTCGCCGTTGACTTCACGGTTGAGCAACAGGATCCAGGCGTCCATCAGGGACGAAAGGCCAGCGTCGGTTTGGACACTGCCATCCTGACCGTGCATCAGGTGGGTAAAGACCGCAGTCACGCCGCGCCCCTTCAGAAAATCCACCACGCGCAGCAGCATGGACTGGATCTCCATGCGGTCGCCGCTTTCGAGGAAGGAGGAGATTGGATCGAGGACGACCAGACTGGGGTCGAATCTTGTCACCTCGCGCAACATCACGGCCAGATGCATTTCGAGGCTGTAAAATGTCGGCCTCGTGGCAAAGAATCTAAGCTTGTTGACTTTGAGCCATCGGCCGATATCGATCCCGACAGACTTCATGTTCCTGACGGATTGATCGGCGGATTCCTCAAAGGAAAAGAAGAGCGCGCGTTCGCCCGCGTCACAGGCAGCATCGACAAAACTTGCAGCCACCGACGATTTGCCGGAACCGGCGACGCCGGAGACGAGGATACTGGACGCCCGGTGGAAACCGCCGCCTGTCAGCATGTCGTCCAGGTCCGAAATCCCGGAAGAAATCCGGTCTTCGAAAACCTTGTGGTTCAAGCCAAGCGAGGACACGGGCAGCACGCTGAACCCGTCTTCATCGATCAGAAACGGATATTCATTCGTGCCATGTGCCGTGCCGCGATACTTGACGATGCGAAGGCGCCGCGTCGAAACCTGGTTCTGGACGCGATGGTCGAGCAAAATCACACAGTCCGAAACGTATTCTTCCAACCCTTGCCGCGTCAGCGAGCCCTCGCCACGCTCGGCGGTAATGACCGTCGTCATTCCCTTATCTTTCAGCCAATCGAACAACCGGCGGATTTCAGCTCGCAGTATCGCCTCATTGGAAAAGACCGAGAATAGACTCTCGATGGTATCGAGCACGACCCGTTTGGCGCCGATTGAATCAATCGCCAATTCGAGCCGGAGGAAAAGGCCTTCCAGATCATAGTCCCCTGCCTCTTCGAGCTCCGAACGGTCCAACGCGACGTATTCGAAAGCTATCTTTTCGTCTTCAACCAGCTGGCCGAGCGCAAAGCCCAGAGAAGCCACATTGCTGACGATGTCCCGCGGACGCTCCTCAAAGGAGACGAATACGCCAGGCTCGCCGTAGTCGCGCACGCCATGGATCAGGAACGTCGTCGCAAACATCGTCTTGCCGCAGCCGGCTGAGCCACAGACGAGCGTCGGGCGCCCGGTAGGCACACCGCCGAGCGTCAGGTCATCAAAGCCGTCGATGCCGGTCGGGGATTTTGAGATGCCGTCGGGACCGGACATCATACGCTCGCCAGAGGTGTTGCCCACGGCAACCGATACGGGATGGGGTGAAACAGCGCGACCTTTTTCATAGCTGTGGCTGTGCACGAATTGCGCTTTTGATCGTCATGTGCCTCCTCGTCACGGGCCGGAGGATCACGAGCGCCGCGGCTCGCCTGTGTGACGCGCTCTACCGATAGTAGACCGGGGTGGCGAACGTGTCAGTGGATAACTGATCAGGGTAGGACAGGGGCCGTCCATACGGGACAGCTCACTTTACCCGAGCCGATCGCATGGGCCGCGGCGGCGCGCAGAGCGCGGCTCGGGGTCAATGCTTGCGCCGGCCGCGGGCGAGATTACTTTAGCGGCAACAGGGACAGGGGGCGGCGATGACCCTCGGGCGGATCATCGGCTGGGTGCTCTTTCTCGCCGGGCTCAGCGTGCTGCTGCGCGATGTGCTGGTGTGGCTCGACACCGGGACCTGGGCGCCGCTCGCGCTCGGCGAGCTTTGGTACGATCTCAACCGGTCGAGCCTCAATCTGGTCCAGGCCGTGGTTCAGCGCTATCTGCACCCGTTTTTGTGGAACCCGGTGATCGTCGGCCTGCTGCTGTGCTGGGCTTTTCCTGTGTCGATGGGGCTCGGTGCGGCGATCTTGCTCGTTTCCTATCGGCGCACGCGCCGCAAGCGGCCGCTGCATCGCGCGATCGGACGATTCCGGTCCTAAAGGGGCATGCGGGCTCTGCGCCAGCCGCAGCGCCTTCAGCTTTTCACCGGGCGGCGGTTCATATCTGAGACGTGTCGCGAACCATTGAAGCCGTCGCGCGATGCCTGCAATGTGGTTCCGGAGGTTCGACGGAGGGGTTATGTCGCGCGGGCTCATGATGGCGGCGATGGCCGCATTCCTTTTGCTTTCGACGGTTGCGGTTGCGCAGCAAAGCCAGCCTGGCGGCGCCGCCGATGCGAAGGCGATGCTCGAAAGAGCCATCGCCGCCGTCAAGGCCGACAAGGCCAAGGCGTTTCAGATGTTCGACAATGGTCAGGGTGGCTTTCGCGACCGCGACCTCTTCCCGTTCTGCTTCGACGTTTCGACCGGCAAGGTCGCGGCGACCCCGCTCAAAGGGTTCGTCGGCAAGGACATGAGCGGCTTTATCGATGCCAAGCGCCAGCCCTACGGCCAGCAGCTGGTCGACGCGGCAAAGGCAGGCGAGACCAACGAGGTCAGCTATATGATCCCGCGTCCGGGGGCCGACCATACCCCGGTGCCGAAGGTGGCGTTTGTCGGGCGGGTCGGCGAGATCGGTTGCGCGGTCGGCTATTACAAATAGCGACGGCCGGCCGAGTGGCTGGCGGGCGGCGCCTTCGGTTTATCGACACTCTTCGGGCGAGGCCGGGTGCGGCTCGTGCCCGGCACGGCATGCGGCGCTCGGGCGTCGTATGAAACGGAGGAAAAAGGGAGCGCGGCCGGCGCTGCGGGCTTTTGCCTCGTAGCGGGTCGCGGGCCAGTCGGACGGCCGCTCGCGCCAATCCGCCGGGCGGCGCGCGGTCCATTCGAACGCCGGATGACGGCACACCAGATCGAGCATCGCAACGAGATAATCGCGATCGTCGGTGGCGAGCCGCAATTCGGCGCCAGCGGTCATTATCCGTGCCAGACCGTCCAAGGTCTCGGCCGAGACGATGCGGCGCTTGTGGTGGCGGCGCTTTGGCCACGGGTCGGGAAAGAGGATGAACACCCGGCCGATCAAAGCGGGCGGCAAAGCGGCGATCAAGAGCCGCGCGTCGTCGTTGAAGACCCGGACGTTCGCGAGACGGCGCCGCTCGATCAGCGCGAGGAGCTTCGCGACACCGTTTTCGAACACCTCGCAGCCGATAAAGCCGATATCGGGGTGCGACAGAGCCTGCTCGGCGAGATGCTCGCCGCCGCCAAAGCCGATTTCGAGCCAGATCTCGCGCGGCGGCTCGGCAAATGCGGAGCCCGGGTCGAGCTCGCCCGCGGCAGGGAGAGACAAGCTCAGCTGCGGCAGCAGCGTGCCGGTCAGCAGCCTTTGGCCGAGCCGCAACGGCCGGCCGCGGCGGCGCCCATAAACGAGCCGCCGTTCGACAGGCATCGAAGGTTCAGAAGGCGCGCCGCAATTCGTCGGCGAGATCGGTCTTTTCCCAGGAAAAGGCGCCGTTCGCCTCGGGCGCGCGGCCGAAATGGCCATAGGCCGAAGTGCGCGTATAGATCGGCTTGTTGAGGCTGAGATGGGTGCGGATGCCGCGCGGCGACAGATCCATCAGCTCGTTCAAGACACGGGCGAGCTTGTCCTCGTCCACCGCACCCCCGGTGGTGACATAGAACGAGAGCGGCTTCGCCACCCCGATCGCATAGGCGACCTGGATCGTGCATTCGTCGGCGAGGCCGGCGGCGACGACGTTCTTGGCCAGATAGCGCGCGGCATAGGCGGCCGAACGATCGACCTTGGTCGGGTCCTTGCCGGAAAACGCCCCGCCGCCATGCGGCGCCCACCCGCCATAGGTATCGACGATGATCTTGCGGCCGGTCACGCCGGCGTCGCCATCGGGGCCGCCGATGACAAACCGCCCGGTCGGGTTGACCAGAAAATGCTCCTCGTCGGGCATCCAGCTTTCGGGGAGCGCGCCCAGCACATAAGGGCGCACGATCTCGCGCACCTGCCGGTCGTCGATCTCGTCGGCGTGCTGGATCGAGACGACGAGCTTGGCGATGCCGACCGGCTTGCCACCGGCATAGCGCAAGGTCACCTGGCTCTTCGAATCCGGGCCGAGCAGCGGCGTCTCGCCGGCATGGCGCGCCTGCGACAACGCCCGCAGGATGGCATGCGCGTAAAATATCGGCGCCGGCATCAGCTCGGGCGTGTCGTTGCAGGCATAGCCGAACATCATGCCCTGATCGCCCGCCCCCTCGTCCTTGTTGCCCGAGGCGTCGACACCGAGCGCTATATCGCTCGATTGATTGTGGATGTGGCAGTCGACCGCGGCACGCCGCCAGTGAAAATTGTCCTGCTCGTAGCCGATCTCGCGGATCGCCTGGCGCGCCACCTCGATCAGCCGGTCGCGGGTGATCGAGGCCGGGCCGCGCACCTCCCCCGCCAGCACCACGCGGTTGGTCGTCACCAGGGTTTCGACGCCGCAACGCGCCTGCGGCTCGACCGCGAGAAAGGTATCGACGATCGCGTCCGAAACACGGTCGCAAATCTTGTCGGGATGGCCCTCCGACACGGATTCGCTGGTGAACACGAAGTCGCGTTTGGCCACAAGAGCGCCCTTCCTCAAAAAAGAAACCGTGCGGGAACCGGATTGGCGGGGCGTTGATGCAGGCTCGCGAGCCGGGCGTCAAGCCGGATTTCGCCCGCCGCCGGGCTCGCCTGTTGCCGGCTATTTTGCGGCTGGGCGCTCCGCGGCGCCGGCCAGCGCTTTGGCCAGATCGAACAGGCGGCGGCGGATCGCCGGATCCTCGATCCGATAATAGGCGCCGACCAGCTCGACGGTCTCGCGCTTGCGCAGCGGATCGGAATCGAAGGCTTCAGCCGGCGGCTCGGCAAAGCCGGCCGGGATCGCCGGTGCCCGCACCGGGTCCATGTCGTCAAAGAAAAACGAGACCGGCACATCGAGCACCCGGCTCAAATCGTGCAGCCGGCTGGCGCCGATGCGATTGGCGCCGCGCTCGTATTTCTGAACCTGCTGAAAGGTCAGGCCGATCGCCTCGCCGAGCTTTTCTTGGCTCAAGCCGAGCATATTGCGGCGCAGCCGAACACGCGTGCCGACATGGATATCGATCGGGTTGGGTTTGTCGCCTTTTTGACGCCCCGGCCGTCGAGTCTGTTGCGTTATCGTCATATCGATCGATCGCTTTCTCAATAACAATTTGACGTATTGATAGAGTACCGGGTCGCTTCCGGTCAACACCGGGGTTCAACCTACGATAAGCCGGTCCGGCGCCGCCGCGGCAACTGCGTGTCAACGCAACCGCAGCGCGACCGGCACCGCCGCCAGCAGCAGGAGGCCGAGCAGCGTCCAGTCGCCGGCGCGGGCGTAGAGGGTAGGCCCGATCGGCGTCGGCAGCGACACGTCGGCATGCCCGACGACGTCGAGAGCGAGCAAGGCGCGCACCCGGCCCACCGGGTCGACGACCCCGCTCAGCCCGTTATTGGCGACGCGCACCAGCGGCAGCCCCTCCTCGATGGCGCGGGTGCGGGCGATCGCAAAATGCTGGAACGGGCCGGAGCTGCGCCCGTACCAGGCGTCGTTGGTCAGGTTCAGCATCCAGTCCGGCCGCTCCCTTTGATCCACGACCGCGCCCGGGAAGATCACCTCATAGCAAATCAGCGGCGCAAAGGGCGGCAGGCCTGAGAGCGCAATCGTCGCGGGCCCGCGGCCGGCGCTCAAATCCATGGTGCCCGGCGTCAGCTTTTTGAACGGCAGAATGTCGCGCAGCGGCATGTATTCGCCAAACGGGACGAGGTGCGCCTTGTCATAGCGGGCAACGATCGCGCCCTTGCCGTCGACCGCTTCGAGGCTGTTCCACACCTCTTCCACCGGTCCCGCGGATGGGCTGGCGCGCAACGCGCCGGTAACGACATAGCCGCCGGGCGGCGCTACCGCGGCGATTGCCCGGCGCGCGGCTGCATCGCGGCCGAGAAAAAACGGCGATGCCGCTTCGGGCCACAGCACCGCGGCGACCGGGTGCGGCGCGGGCGCGGTGCTCAGGTCGAGGAGCCGGCGGAAATTCACCGCTGCCGCCGCCGGGTCCCATTTGAGGCTCTCGGCGATCGACGGCTGAACGATGCGCAGCCAAATCCCGGTCTGGCCGGTCGGATGGGCCGCGAGCCGCATCGCCCCGAGCGCCGCCGGGACCAGCACCAGGAGCGCCGCGCCGAGCGCCGGCGCCGTTCGCCGCAGCATCGAAATCGGGCTCGCCGAGGCGGTGCCGAGCAGCGCCGGCAGCGACGCCGCGAGGACGGTCAGAAGACCCAGGCCGTAGATGCCGATCCAAGCCACGCTCTGCAGCATCGCGATCGCGCCCGGGAACCCGCCCGACCAAACATAGCCGATCAGGTTCCACGGCAGGCCGGTAAAGAAATGGCCGCGCGCCCATTCGGCGCCGGTCCAGGCGATGGCAAAGGCGAAAACCCGCGCCGCCGGCGGCAGGCGCAAGCCATCGACGACGAGGCGCGTGGCAAACAGCGCCAGCGCGTAGTAGAGCGCGAATGCCGCCGGCAAGCCGGCTGCCGCGACCGGCACCAGCCACCAATAGGCGGCGATATCGACAAACAGCGCCGCCGCGATCCAATAAAGCCCGGCGAGCAGATAGCCAAAGCCGAACATCCAGCCGAGGCGGAACGAGGCGGCCGCGCCGGCGCTGCCCTCATCGAGCCACAGCAGGGCCGGAAAGGCGGCGAAGATCAGCGGGGTCAGATCGACCGGCGGCAACGCGCCGGCAGCGGCCACGCCGAGCAGAAACCCCAGCCCGTAGCGCCGCCAGCCCGAGAGGCCGGCGAGCTCGACGGCGAGGTGGCACAGCGGCGTGGCGACACGGGCACCCTGCCGGACCCGAATGACCGAGACGTCAGGCACCGGCGTCGGCGCCCTTGCCGCCAGCCTCTTTGTCGCCGGCGTCGTTGCCGCCGGCGTCGTTGCCGCCGGTGGCCTTGCCGATTGCGGCCGGCAAGCCACGCACCCGCAACCGCGCGATCCGGCGCGGATCGGCGTCGAGCACCTCGAACTCGATCCCCGACGGATGCAGGATGACCTCGCCGCGCTGCGGCACCCTGCCGGCCAAGGCCGAGACCAGCCCGCCCAAGGTATCGACCTCATCCTGCTCGCCGGCTGGGCGCAGCCGGATGCCCTGACGATCTTCGAGGGCTTCGATCGGGATGCGCGCATCGGCGATCAAGGTGCCGTCGCCGCGCTCGACGAGCCGCGGCCCGTCGGCGACATCGTGCTCGTCCTCGATCTCGCCGACGATCTCCTCGATCAAGTCTTCGATCGTCACCAGCCCGTCGATGCCGCCGAACTCGTCGACGACCATGGCGATATGGGTGCGCGCCTGGCGCATCTGCACCAGGAGATCGAGGATCGGCACCGACGGGGCGACGAACAGCACCTTGCGCAACAGCGGCGCCAACCTGGTTTCGCGCCGCTCGGCGACCGGCGCCAGCATGTCCTTGGCGTGGATGAAGCCGATCACGTCGTCGGGCGACTCGCGATAGACGGGAATGCGCGAGTGGCCTTGCTCGACGATCGATTTGACCGCCTCGGCGAGCGGTGTTTCGACATCGAGCGCGACGATATCGACCCGCGGCACCATGACGTCGGCGGCGGTGCCGTCATGCACCTTGAGGATGTTGCCGATCAGCACCCGTTCGTGCTCGCTGAACGGGTCGGGGCCTTCGGCGGCCGGCTCCTCGATCATCTCGTCGATGGTTTCGCGCAGCGCCTCGCCGTTGCGCGGCCTTCGGATCAGCCGAATGATATGGCGCAGCCGCGCGAACCGGCGTTCGTGGTCGGGTTGGCCGCCACTAGACGGCGGCTCGGAATCGGTCATCGACGGCGGGTCTGCAATTGCCCCATCAGATGGTGTCGCGGTAGGGATCCGGGATCCCCAGCTGCGCCAATATAGCGGTTTCGAGCGCTTCCATAAGGGCAGCCTCGGCGGGCGTCGCGTGATCGTAGCCGAGCAGGTGAAGCACACCGTGCACGGTCAGGTGGGATAAATGGTCGGCCAGCGGCTTGCCTTGCTCGTCGGCCTCGCGCGACACGGTCTCAAAGGCGAGGACGACATCGCCGAGCAGGACCGGCGCCGTGCTCGGGGCGCATCCTCCCGGCTCCCATGCCGTAAACGACAGCACATTGGTCGGCCGATCGAGGCCGCGCCAGTCGCGGTTGAGCCGGCGCTGGCGCCGGTCGTCCGCCAGGGTGACGGCGAGCTCGACCGGTCCCGAAGGTGCCAGCGCAGCCGCCGCCATGCCGCGATCCAATGCCAGGCTCGCGGCGGCGCGAACGAGCTCTTCGGCGCGCGGGCAGGCCCGTGCCCAGCCGGCGCAGGAGAAGGCGATGTCGATCGCCGCCGCCCGCATCATCCGTCGGCGGCCCGAGCACGGGCTTCACGAGCACGGGCTTCATAGGCGCGCACGATACGGGCGACGAGGTCGTGCCGCACGACATCCCGATCGGTGAAACGAACCATCGCGATGCCTTCGACCCCGGCGAGCGTGTCGAGCGCCTCGGCGAGCCCGGAAGGCGCGCCCGCCGGCAGATCGACCTGGGTCGGGTCGCCGGTCACGACCATGCGCGAGGCTTCGCCGAGCCGGGTCAGGAACATCTTCATCTGCACCGGGGTCGTGTTCTGCGCCTCGTCGAGCACGACAAAGGCGCGCGACAGGGTGCGGCCGCGCATAAATGCGATCGGCGCCACCTCGATCTCGCCGGTGCCGAGCCGCTTGGCGAGCTGCTCGGCCGGCAGCATGTCGTTCAATGCATCGAAAATCGGGCGCAGATAGGGATCGACCTTGTCGCGCAGGTCGCCCGGCAAAAAGCCGAGCCGCTCGCCGGCCTCGACCGCCGGGCGCGACAGGATGATGCGCTCGACCCGCCCGGTCATCAACAGATCGACCGCGGCAGCGACCGCGAGATAGGTCTTGCCGGTGCCGGCCGGCCCCAGCCCGAAAACCAGCTCGCTTTCACGCAGCGCCTTGATATAGGCGGCCTGTCCCGGCGTGCGGGCCCCGATCCGGCGCTTTCTGGTGCGGAACGCGGCGTCTTCCAGCCATAGGCTCAGGCTCTTGTCGCCGAGCTCGGCCTCGGCCAGCCGAATCGCCGCCTCGACCGCCGGCAAATCGATCTCCTGGCCCCGCTTCAAGCGCTCGTAGAGGCGCGAAAGCGCGAGGTGAGCGGCTTCGGCCGCAGAGGCCGGACCCGAGATCGCGAGCCGGTTGCCGCGGGTGACAACCGAGACGCCGAGCTTTCGTTCGAGCCGGTCGAGATGCTGGTCGCGCTCGCCGTAGAGCAGCGGCAGCAGCAGATTGTCGTCGAATTCGAGCTGCAGGCGGCCGGCCTCCGGCGCGCCGCGGGCAAGATCGGAGACGAGCCCGGTCATGCCGCGAGCCTGCCGGCGAGGCTGTTGGCGCCGGCAGCCGAAATCAGCGCCGGGACAATCTCGCCCACCCGCTCGGCAGCGGCTTCGACATGGACGCTTTGCAGATAGGGGCTGCGGCCGACCAATTGGCCGGAATGCCGGCCCGGCTTTTCCAACAGCACCGGCACGACACGGCCCACGCACGCCTCGTTGAAGGTGCGCTGCTGGTGCCCGAGCAACGCCTGCAAAGCCGCCAGGCGCTCGGATTTGACTTCATCGGCAACCTGGTCCGCTGCCGCAGCGGCTGGGGTGCCGGGCCGCGGCGAATATTTGAACGAGAACGCCTGGGCAAAGCCGATTTCGCCGACGAGGTCGAGGGTCGCCTGGAAATCTGCATCGCTCTCGCCCGGAAAGCCGACGATCAGATCGGTCGAAAATGCCAGATCCGGCCGGGCCGCGCGCAAACGCCCGACCGCATGCCGGTATTCTCCGGTGCTGTGGCGCCGGTTCATCGCCCGCAGCACCCGATCGGAGCCGCTTTGCACCGGCAGATGCAGAAACGGCATCAGCTGCGGCACATCGCGGTGCGCCGCGACGAGAGCGTCATCGACATCGCGCGGATGCGAGGTCGTGTAGCGGATGCGGGCGAGCCCGCCGATCTCGGCGAGGGCACGGACCAGATCGCCCAAGCCCCACTCCCCGCCGCCCGGGCCGGCGCCGTGATAGGCGTTGACGTTTTGCCCGAGCAGAACGATCTCACGCGCGCCGGCGAAGCCCAGGGTGCGTGCCTCGGCCAACACCTGTGCCGCCGGTCGCGAATATTCGGCGCCGCGCGTATAGGGGACGACGCAAAAGGTGCAGAACTTGTCGCAGCCCTCCTGCACGGTCAGAAAGGCGCTGACCCCGGGGACCGCGCGCGCTTCGGGCAGCGCATCGAATTTGGGCTCGGCGGGAAAGCCGGTGTCGATGATGGCGCCGCTCTTCTGTGCCGCGCGCGTCACCATCTCGGGCAAGCGATGGTAGGCTTGCGGGCCGAAGACAAAATCGACAAAGGGTGCCCGCTCGATGATTTCCGCGCCCTCGGCCTGGGCGACGCAGCCGGCGACGGCGATCAGCATCTTGGCGCCCCGCCGCTCCCGCTGCGACTTCAGGCGCCGCAGCTGGCCGAGCTCGGAGAACACCTTTTCGGTGGCCTTTTCCCGGATGTGGCAGGTGTTCAGGATCACCAGATCGGCAATCTCGGCTGTCTCCGCCCGGGCGAAGCCGAGCGGCGCCAATAATTCGGCCATGCGCGCCGAATCGTAGACATTCATCTGGCAGCCATAGGTCTTGATGAATACCCGCTTTGTCGGGTCCCGCATCGCGCTCTCCGAGAAGCCTGCTGACATCATCCGGCAATCGCCTCCACGGCCCCGCCCCGTCCCGCCCCGCCCCGTCCCGTCCCGCCCCGCCCCGCCGGCGGGTCCGGCACCGGCTGCGGTCGCCCGGCGATGGCGGCGGCCACGCCACCGCAAATCCGGGCATGGCAATAGCGCGCGAGCGCCTTGCGCGACCCGCAATCGGCGAGAAAGGTCGGCGGATGAAACTCGACCACGACCTCGACCGTGCCGAGGCCCGCCATGCTCCATATGTGCGGCGCCAGATCGACCGCGCCGTACCAGGCGAAAGAGGGCCGGAGCAGGCGGCCGAGCGGGATGCCGTCGAGCCGGGTATAAGCGATCGAGACCGGCTGCACGACGACCGGCGGTGCGGCACCGCCGCAATCGACCGCGCCGAAGAGGGCGCTCTTGAACGGCAGCACGTGGCTGCCGTCGCCGCTCGTCCCTTCGGGGAACAGGATCAGCGCGTCGCCGGCGGCGAGCCGCGCGCCGATCGCCGCGCGCTGCGAAAGTGTGCTGCGGGCTTGCCGGTCGATAAAGACGCTGCGCTGCAATTTGGCGAGCCAGCCGAACAGCGGCCAGTCGGCGACTTCCGCTTTGGCGACAAAGGAGCCGGCGATCAGCGAGCCGAGCACCGAAATGTCGGTGTAGGAGATATGGTTCGCGGCGAACAAAGCCGGCCGCTCCGCAGTCGGGGAGCCGATCCGGCGCACCTGGAACCCCAGGATGCGGCAGCACCAGCGATGGTAGACCGAGGGGAACGTCGTCGCCCATTTCCGGCGCAGCAGCACACCCACCCCCTGCACCGGCATCAGCGCGATCGTGCAGAGGAGATAGAGGGTCAGCCGCCCGATCCTCAGCGTCGGCGAACCCATAGGGTCACATCCATGGGTCTTTGCAACGCCGCTCGTAATGGCGCGAGTACTTGTCGGTGACGAGGTCCGTCTTGACCACGACACAAACGTCGGTGGTGTTGAACTGCTCGTCGATGACCGCCCCGTCGCCGACAAAGCCGCCGAGGCGCAGATACCCCTTGATCAAGGGCGGCAGCGACGCGCGGGCTTGTGCCAGATCCATCGCATCGGCCGACAGCCGGCGCATGTCCACATAACGGTGCGGCAGCGCGCGCGGCCGCAACGCCGGCGGCGCCAGATGACGGTGATAAAGATAGGAGAGCGCGGCGGCCACCGCATTGGGATCGGTGCCGGGCAGGCTGGCGCAGCCGAACATCAGCGCGATCTTGTAATGAAAGACATAGGCCGCGATCCCGCTCCACAGCAGCGGCATCGCCGAGCGACGCCGGTAGGTGGGATCGACGCAGGAGCGCCCGAGCTCGAGGATCTCCCCCGGCTGCGCGACGAGCGGGGCAATGTCGTATTCGCCGGCCGAGTAGAAGCCGCCGAGCCGGGCCGCCGCCAGGCGCCGGATCAGCCGATAGGTGCCGACCACCCTTGCGGACGCGGCGCGGCCGTGATCGAGCACCAGAAGATGGTCGCAATCCTCGTCAAAGCGGTCGGCGTCGCGGCGCAGATGCGCCGGGCGAGACAGCGGCCGCGCGCCGAGGTTTTCGTAGAACACCCGATAGCGCAATGCCTGCGCCGCATCGATGTCGCCGGCGGTGGCGGCGAGCCTGACCTGCAGCCGGCCCGACCAGATATCCACAATGTCGCCGCGGCGGGCAGGTGCGCCGGGGGCGACCGGAAGCCCCGGCGATGAGGTCGCGCCGTCGCCGATCATTCGGGGTCGGCGTCGGCGCCGCGCTTGCGCGGCACGGCGTACAGCTCGAGCCGATGACCGACCAGATCGTAGCCGAGCTGGTCGGCGACGGCCCGTTGCAGTCTCTCGATCTCCTCGTTGCGGAACTCGATCACCCTGCCCGACTGCAGGTCAATCAGATGATCGTGGTGATCGCTCGGCATTTCCTCGTAACGCGACCGGCCATCGCCAAAATCGTGCCGCGCCAGGATGTTGGCTTCTTCGAACAGCCGCACGGTACGGTAGACGGTGGCGATGCTGATGTGCGGATCGATCGTCATCGCCCGGCGGTAGACCTGCTCTACGTCGGGATGATCGATCAATTCCGACAGCACCCGGGCGATGACGCGACGCTGCTCGGTCATCTTCAGTCCCTTGTCGAGACAGAGCTGCTCCAGGCGCGAGGCCATCGCGTCTCCGTTATCGGGGGTCCTCCTTGGGCATTATACGCCATCGCATCATCGCCGCCTATGGTTCGAATGGCGGGATTTGCCCGGCGCCTACCCCTGCCGGCGGGCCCGCGTGCCCAGACCGATTTCCTTGGCGAGCCGACTGCGCTGGCGGGCATAGTTGGGCGCCACCATCGGATAATCCGAAGCCAGCCCCCAGCGCTCACGGTAGCTCTCGGGGGTCATGTTGTATGCGGTCATCAAATGCCGCTTTAGCATCTTCAGCTTCTTGCCATCCTCGAGGCAGACGATGTAGTCGGCATGGACCGACTTCTTGATCGGGACCGCCGGTTGCGGGCGCTCCGCCGGCATCGCCGGCACATTCCCGATATTGGCCAGTGAATTGTACACTTGGTTGATCAGTTGGGGCAAATCGCTCACCGACACGGTGTTGTTGGAAACGTGCGCGGCGACGATTTCGGTCGTCAATTCCAGCAAATCGCCGGCTTGGTCAGAGCTGTTCATCGTGATGGTCCCACCGTATGACTGATTGCCAATATAAGTAACAATTTGCGGCAAGGCAATGCGGGCGCCGACCGGTTTCTTTCAATTTGCGGCACGGCCCAAAATCTGGCCGCAAGCAAGGCGGGACCAGCGCCGCGCTCAGGTGGTGCACGGGCCCGCCGAAAAACCCAAGCGGAGCACCAGCGCATCGATCGGCAATCGGCCGCGGCGATAATAATCGGGCCGTCTGCCGACCGGGACAAACCCTCGCTCGGCGTAAAGGGCGCGGGCCCCGGTGTTGTCGGCGGCGACTTCGAGAACAACACTGTGGGAGCCACCGCGCCGCGCGTCGCCGCAGATCCAATCGAGCAGCGCCGCGCCGATGCCGGCGCGCCGCTTTTCGGGCACGACCCCGAGGGCCAGGATCTCGGCTTCTGTGCCGAGCGCCAGCGCCAGCGCGAACCCGACCGGCCGACCCATGGTCGAGGCGATCCCGCCAAAACAGCCGGGCATCCGTAAAATATCGCTCATCGCCGCGAGATCCCACGGGTCCTCGGGAAAGCAAACGCCATGCAGCAGCGACAGCGGCCGTGCCAGCGGCAGCCCGCCGCCTCCCGTTATCGGCTCGATTCGCAAGCTCAACAGCCGCTCCGGCGCGGTGACGGGGCGGCGAGAGTCACCGCCGGCGGGCGCAGGTACAGCGGCCGTGCATCACCAGGCTCGCCCGGTCGCCAGCAAGCCAGCGCAGCGCGCAGCGCACCCGCTGCCCGCGGGATCGCGCCGGTCGCCCGGATTTCGGTCGCCCGGATTTGGATTCGCCGGATGACGAGCGCATCGGCCGCGCGCTGCGCCGCGTCGCCGGCGATCAGGACCGCGCCATCGCCGGCGGCAGCGGCGACAAAATCGCCGAGCGCCTCCGGCGGCAATCCAAGGGGCTCGCTCAGCAGACGCAGCGCCGGGTCGAACAACTGCACGAAAAGATCGGCGCGCCGGCTTTCCAGCGCAATCAACAGAACATCGCGCTCACCCCGCCGATCGGACGCAACAGCGCCGGCGGTCGCGGCAAAGGCGGTCGCGGCAAAGGCGGTCGCGGCAAAGGCGGTCACCCCGACGAGCGGCGCCCCGCAGGCCAGCGCAATGCCGCGCGCCGCCGCGAGGCAGACGCAAATCCCGGTAAAGCTGCCCGGCCCCACGGTCGCCGCGACGATATCGAGCTCGGCCGACTTCAGCGGCACCGCGCGCATGACCCGATCGATCATCGGCAGCAGCGCTTCGGCCTGGCCGTGCGCCATCTCCAGCTCCTCGGCACCCAGCAGCCGGTCGCCGCAACCGACCGCAACCGAGCAAGCCGCTCCCGCCGTGTCGATCGCCAGAACCAGAGGCGAGCGCCGCCCCGGCGGCCGACGCCCCGCGCGGGCCTCGCCTATTTGGCTCAGACGGCCTGCACCTCGACGACTTCGGGAATGTAATGGCGCAGCATGTTTTCGATCCCGGCCTTCAAGGTCGCGGTCGAGCTCGGGCAGCCCGAGCACGAGCCTTGCATGTGCAAATAGACGACACCGTCGGCGAAATCGTGAAAGATGATGTCGCCGCCATCCTGCGCCACGGCCGGGCGCACCCGGGTTTCGAGCAGCTCCTTGATTTGCGAAACAACCTCGTCGTCTTCCTCGTCGCTGGCGGCGGGTGCAGGATCGGCGCCGAGCAATACCGGCCTGCCGGCGGTGAAATGCTCCATGATCGCGGCAAGCACTGCCGGCTTGAGCCGATACCAATCGCTGTCTTCGTCCTTGGTCACGGTGATAAACTCAGCGCCGAGAAAACTCCGGTCACCTCGGGCAAGGAGAACAACCGCTCGGCGAGAGGCGAGCGCGCCGCCGAGCGCGGATCGGAGAAGTTCGCCGTCCCCGTCGGCATCACGGTCCGGCCGGGCAGAAATTTGAGGCTCGCCGGGTTGGGCGTCTCTTCGGTCTGGATAAACATCGGCGGCTCCGCAAACTCTCGGGAAAAAGATCGTTCTTAACCTTGGGCGCCCCCCGGGGCAAATCAACCCTCAAGGGCGCAGCAATCCGCTGACGTCCTGCGCCTCGCGCAGCACCGGCTCGGCAATCGCACGCGCCCGCTCGGCGCCTCGGCGCAGCACCTTGTCGATATGGCCGGGATCGGCGAGCAGCCGGCGCATCTCGGTGGCGATTCGACCGAGCACATCGACCGCCAGCGCCGACAGCTCCTCCTTCAGCTGCGAAAAGCTGGCGTGCGCAAATCGGGCGAGCGCCGCGGCGCGCGGCAGATCGGCAAGCGCAGCATAGATATCGATCAGATTGGCGGCTTCCGGGCGGCTGTCGAGCGCGGCGAGCGAATCGGGCAACAGCTCGGGATCGGTCTTGGCCCGGCGGATCTTCAAGGCGATCGCGTCGGCATCGTCGAGCATGTTGATCCGCGAATAATCCGAGCTGTCCGATTTCGACATTTTCTTGGTGCCGTCGCGCAGGCTCATCACCCGCGTCGCGGCGCCAAAGATTTGCGGCTCGGGCAGCGGGAAGAAATCGCAGCCGTAGCGGCGGTTGAAGGCGCCGGCGATGTCGCGCGCCAGCTCCAGGTGCTGCTTCTGGTCCTCGCCGACCGGGACATGCGTCGCCCGGTAGACGAGAATGTCGGCAGCCATCAACACCGGATAGGCGTAGAGCCCGAGACCCGCCACCTCGCGGTTCTTGCCGGCCTTTTCCTTGAACTGGGTCATGCGGTTGAGCCAGCCGAGGGGGGTCAGGCAGGCCAAGAGCCAAGCCAGCTCGGCATGCGCCGGAACCATGCTCTGGTTAAAGATCGTGCAGCGCTCGGGATCGATGCCGGCGGCGATATAGGCGGCGGTGACCTCGCGCGTGCTGGCGCGCAATTCGGCCGGGTCCTGCGGCAGGGTCAGCGCGTGCAGATCGACGATGCAAAAGATGCATTCGTAATCGTGCTGCAACGCGACCCAGTTCTTGATCGCGCCGAGATAATTGCCGAGATGCAGATTGCCGGTCGGCTGGATGCCGGAAAAGATGCGGTTCATCGCGCCTGTTATCGCCGCGGCGCAGACCGGGTCAAGCCGGTTGCCGGCGCAGCCGCCCCCACAGCTGGCGCCACTCGGCAACGCCGAGAGCGAGCGCCAACAGCGCGAAGCTGCCCATCCCGGCGCCGACCAGCCCGGCAAGGATGGCAATCCGCGCCGCCCCCGAGCCGGCGATCGCAGCACCGAACGAGAGCCGCAGCAGCAGCAGCACCGCGCCCATGCCGATAGCGGCGGCAGCGATTCGCGGCAGGCTGCGCCGCGCCCGGCGGTCGAGCCGGAAATCGCCGCGCCTCAACAGCACCACAAAGAGGCTCAGCGCGTTGACCCAGCCGGCGCAGGTGGTCGCGAGCGCGATCCCGACATGCGCCAGGACCTGCATCAGCGCGACCGTCAGGCACAGATTGACCGCCATTGCCGCGATCGCGATCCGGACCGGGGTCTTGGTGTCGTGGCGGGCAAAAAAGGCCGGGGCCAGCACCTTGACCAGGACAAACGCCGGCAGTCCCGCGGCATAGGCCGCCAGCGCCGAGGCCGTCGCCGCGGTGTCGGCGGCGTCAAAGGCGCCGCGTTGAAACAGCACCGCGAGGATCGGCGTCGCCAGCAGGCCGAGCCCGACTGCCGCCGGCAAGGTCAGCAGCAATGCCAGCTCGACCCCACGGTTTTGCGTCGCCGCGGCGGCGGCCCGGTCGCCGAGCCGCAGCTGGCGCGACAAAGGCGGCAGAATGGCAGTGCCGACAGCGATCCCGACGACCCCGAGCGGCAGCTGGTTCAGCCGGTCGGCGTAATAGAGATACGACACCGAGCCGCTCGGCAAAAAGGAGGCGAGCGCGGTGGAGATCAGCAGGTTTACCTGGGTGACGCCGGCGCCGAGCACCCCCGGCCCCATGATCGAAAGCGTGCGGCGCACCGCCGGCGTCAGCCGCGGCAACGGCAGCCGCAGCGCCAGCCCGGCGCGGGCGCAGCCCCACATCAGCCACAGAAACTGCGCAAAGCCGGCGGCGCTCACCGCCCAGGCGAGAGCGCGGCCGTCCTGCCAGCCGAACCGCCGGGTCAGCAGCAACGCCGCGATCAGAAAGAGATTGAGGAGGATCGGGGTCGCGGCGGGAGCGGCGAACCGTTCGATCGAATTCAGCACCCCGCCCTGCAACGCCACCAGCGCGATAAACAGGAGATAAGGGAAGGTGATCCGCGCGAGATCGGTGGCGAGCGCAAACTTTTCGGGCTCGGCGCCAAACCCCGGCGCCATCACCCGCATCAGCAGCGGCATAAAGATTTCGCCGAGGAGGACAAAGCCGAGCAGCGCTACGAGCAGCACCGCAAGCGCGTCCTCGGCAAAAAGCCGCGCCTCTGCCTTGCCGCGTTCGGCGAGCATGCCGGCAAAAAGCGGCACGAAGGCTGCGCTGAAGGCGCCCTCGGCGAACAGGCTGCGAAACAAATTGGGCAGTCGCAACGCGACAAAAAACGCGTCCGCCACCGGTCCGGCGCCGAGCAATGCCGCGGTCAGGATGTCGCGGACAAATCCCATGACCCGGCTCACCAGCGTATAGGAGCCGACCGTCGCGACCGAGCGCAGCAAGGTCATCGCAAGGGTGTAATCGAAAACGGCGCGCGAGAAAACCGCGAGCCGGCGGTCTGCCCGCTGGCGCGCCTACCTAAACGGCAGCCGCCGGGCACCGGCTTTTTGGCGGAACGCGGCAGGTCAGGCGGCGGTCGCGACCTTTTTGCCGACCCTGCGGTCGTAATCTTCCCACATCAGGCGGCAGATCGTGCCGGGGGTGAAGCGGTAGTGGCCGTGCCGGCCGATGATCTCGCCGACCGGGGTCACCTCGGCAGCCGAGCCGGTCAGGAACATTTCTTCGGCCCGGCCCAGCTCCTCGGGCATGATTGCCCGCTCGACGACTTTGATGCCGCGCTTTTTGGCGAGCTCGATCACGGTCTTCCGGGTGATCCCGTTCAAAAAGCAATCCGGGGTTGGCGTGTGCAATTCGCCGTTGAAGACGAGAAAGAGATTGGCGCCGGTGCCCTCGGCCAGCTGGCCGCGCCAATCGAGCATCAGCGCGTCGTCGCAGCCATCGGCCTCGGCATCGTGCTTCGAGATCGTGCAGATCATGTAAAGGCCGGCGGCCTTGGCCTGGGTCGGTGCTGTATGCGGCGCCGGGCGCGCCCACGGCGCCCATTTCATGCGGATCCCCTTGGCGCGCGCCTCGGGCGAGAAATAGGCCGGCCAATCCCACGCGGCGAGCGCCAGGTGGATTTTGGTCGCCTGCGCCGACACGCCCATCTGCTCGGCGCCGCGCCAGGCGATCGGTCGGACATAGCCGTCGAGAATCTTGTTGGCGGCAACCAGCTCGCGCGTCGCGCGCGCCAGGTCGTCCATGCTCGCCGGCACCTCGAAGCCCATGATCCGCGCCGAATTGAGGAGCCGCTCGTTGTGGTCTTCGAGCCGAAAGACGGTGCCGTTGTAGACCCGCTCGCCCTCGAAGACGCAGCTTGCATAATGCAGGCCGTGGCTCAGCACATGCAATTTGGCCTCGCGCCACGGAACCAGACGCCCGTCATACCAGATGGAGCCGTCGCGGTCGTCGAACGGGGGCGTAGGCATGGACATCAGGGACCTTCCTTCTCGAAGCCGCCGTGCGGGCGGCATGACCCGCGGGCCGGCTGGAAACTATATATCCCGGAGGACGCCTGCACGGTATCGAAGGTTGCGAGATATGTCAATATGACTGACATAAATTCGGTAGACATAAATTCACCGGCCGAGCCGCGGCTGCACGACGACGAGCTGCGGCAGGGGATCGAGCTGTTGTTCTTCGCCTATCGCGACTTCACCGCCGAGCCCGACGCGATCTTGGCGCGACGCGGTTTTGGCCGCGCGCATCACCGGGTCGTGCATTTTGTCGGCCGCCATCCCGAGATCACCGTCGGCGAGCTGCTCGGCATCCTGCGCATCACCAAGCAGAGCCTCGGCCGCGTCCTGGGGCAGCTGGTGCGGCAAGGGTTTGTCGTGCAGCGCCCGGGACCGAGCGACCGCCGCCAGCGGCTCCTCGATCTGACGCCGAAAGGGCGGGCGCTGGAGCGCGAATTGTCGGCGCCGCAGCGGGCTCGGGTCGGCGCCGCCTACCGCCGCGCCGGACCACAGGCGGTCGAGGGGTTTCGCCGCGTGCTGCTCGAAATCATCACCGGCGCGGCCGACCGCCGCCGCTTTGCTGCGATAGAGCGCTGAGCCACGGCGGGCGCTATAATCTCCCGCCGATGAGCACTCGCGAAGCCCATCTTCTCGTCGTCGACGACGATGCGCGTCTCAGGGAATTGCTGAGGCGCTATCTCGCGGACAACGGCTTTCGCGTCACCACCGCGGCGGATGCGCGCGAGGCGCGCCAGGCGCTGTCGCGCTTCGCCTTCGACCTCGTCGTGCTCGATGTGATGATGCCGGGCGAGAGCGGGCTCGACCTGACCCGTGCGTTGCGCCGCGAGGAGCGCGTGCCGGTCCTGCTGCTGACCGCGATGGCCGAGCCCGAAGACCGCGTCAACGGCCTCGAGCTCGGCGCCGAAGACTATGTCGCCAAACCGTTCGAGCCGCGCGAGCTGGTGCTGCGGGTTCGCAATCTGCTGCAGCGCCGGCCGGCCACCGACGGCGCGCCGCGCGAGGTCCGCTTTGGCGGTTGCCGCTTCGACCTCAGCCGCGGCGAATTGTTTCGCGGCGGCGATATCGTCCACTTGACCGCGGCCGAGGCGGGACTTCTGACAAGCCTCGCGCAAAAGGCCGGCGAGCCAGTCTCGCGCGAAGAGCTGGCGCTCTCCGCGCAATTCAGCGGCAACGTCCGCAACGTCGATGTGCAAATGACGCGGCTGCGCCGCAAGATCGAGCGCGACCCGCGCTTTCCGCGCTACCTGCAGACCGTGCGCGGCACCGGCTATGCCCTCAAGCCCGATTGATCTCGAGGATCCGGCGCTCACAGCCGGACCGGCCGAGGAAGCCGATGCCGAGCCGCGCAGCGAACGCGACATCCGGCCGCACGGCTGGGTCAAGCGGGTGCTGCCGCGCACGATGTTCGGCCGCTCGCTGTTGATCGTGGTGATGCCGCTGATCTTGCTGCAGGCGATCGCCACCTGGGTTTTTTACGACCGGCACTGGGCGGCGGTGTCGTGGCGGCTGGCGACCGGAGTCGCAGGCGACATCGCGCTGACGATCGATGCGCTAAAGCTCGCCCCCTCGCCGGCGGCGCGGGCGCGGCTTCTCGGACACGCCTCTGCCGCGACCGATATGGATTTCGCCATTGCGCTGGGCGAAAGGCTGCCGCCGCCGGAAGCGTCGGGCGGCTCGCTCGCCGAAGAGCAGCTGACCCAGGCGATGCTGGGGCGCACGAGCCTGCCCTACCGCGTCGATACGCTGGCCGATCCGTACCGGGTTCAGGTCAAGGTAAGGCTCGCCCAGGGGGTGCTGACCGTCGATGTGCCGCGCAATCGGCTGTATAGCTCGACCACCTACATCTTCGTCATGTGGATGGTCGGCTCGTCGCTGGTTCTTTTGGCCGTCGCGACATTGTTTTTGCGCAACCAGGTAAAGTCGCTGCGCCGGCTGGCGGCCGCCGCCGAGAGCTTTGGCAAGGGGCGGCCGGTGCCGTTCTTCAAGGTCGAGGGCGCGGTCGAGATACGCCAGGCGGCGGTGGCGTTTATGCGGATGCGCGACCGGATCCAGCGGCAGATCCGGCAGCGCACCCAGATGCTCGCCGGGGTGTCGCACGATTTGCGCACGCCGCTGACGCGGATGAAGCTCGCGCTCGAAATCCTCGGCGACGACCCGGCGGTCGACGAATTGAAATCGGATGTCGTCGAGATGGAGCACATGGTGCACGGCTATCTCGACTTTGCCCGCGGCGAAGGCACCGAAACGCCGGTCGAAACCGATATCGGCATGCTGCTCGAAGACCTTGCCGCCGCGGTGCGGCGTGAAGGGACGCGGCTGTCGCTGGCGGCGGCGCCGACGGAATATGTGATGCCGGTGAGGCCGAATGCGCTGCGGCGCTGCCTCGGCAATCTGATCGCCAATGCCGGGCGCCACGGCAGCCAGGTCTGGATCAGCGGAATTGCGTCAGACGACGGTATCGACATCCTGGTCGATGACGACGGTCCCGGCATCCTGCCGTCCGAACGCGGCCGAATGTTCCGGCCGTTCATTCGCCTCGACGCGTCGCGCAATCCCTCGACCGGTGGCGTCGGGCTCGGGCTGACGATCGCCCGCGACGTGGCGCGCGGGCATGGCGGCGACGTCCGGCTCGAAACATCGCCGCAAGGCGGTTTGCGCGCGCGGGTTCACCTGCCGCGCTAAACCCGGGTCCGGGCAGGCAGGCCGCGCGATCAGCGTGCCGCGTTCGGTTTTGCCATGTCGCGCAGCTCGTCCAGCCCTTCGCTCGCGCGCTTGCGCAAAACCTCGGCCGCGCCGGCGCCGGCCTTGGACGCGAGCTCGGTGATCTCGCGGCCGTGATTGGCGCTCTTTTCCAGCACCTGCTTGGCGTATTCGGTGTTTTTGGCGATGCGGTCCTCGGTCGAGGCGGGCTGGGCCAGCTCGCGCATCAGCGCCGAGACATCCTCGACCGCTTGGCGCGCCAGCTCGATCTGGCAGCGTGCGACCGCCTGATAGCCTTCGACGGCGAGCTGGTTGGCTTGGCTCAGCGCCTCGATATTGCGGCGCTGGCAGGCCATCAATCCCTCGAAGTCGAACGGATGAAAACGCAAATCGGTCATCATCTTGGTAACGTCAAAATCAAAAAAACGCGGTCGGGCGGTGGCGGCCATCTCGTCGGTTCCGATGTTGGGGCTACGGGTTATTGTGCGTTGCACAACAGCGCGTATATCGGACCCTGGTCTCGGCCGGTCAAGGACTTTTTTGCAGCGCAGCAAAGTCAGGCGGGGAGCGGCTCACCCTCGGGCCGCGCCCTGGCGCTGGGCGCCAGCCACCGCTCGATCCGGCGCAGCCTTGCGTCGAGCGTCGCCATCGTCGCCCCGAGATCGGCCGAATCGTCGCGTTCCCAGACGCGCAAGACAGCCAGATAGGCCGCTGCCGTGAGCTTGACCACGGCGGCGCCGCGCCATCCGCCGGTCCTGATGTCGGCGGCTTCGAGCATCCAGCGCATCGACCGCAGCATCAGCGCGCCGGTCAGCAGCGCGGTCGGCGGATCGCCCGGCAATTCGCGGCGCAGCACGGTCAGAGCGGGCTTGAACGGGCGCGCTGCGTCCAATCGCCGCATCAGCAGATCGAACAGCCGGTCGCGCGGACGCTCCCCCTGCTCAGGCGCCGGCGGATCGGCCAGCGCCGCCTCGTCGAGCCGCCGAAAGAAGGCGCGCAGGATCGCTCGCTTCGAGGTGAAGCTGCGATAGACCCGCAGGATCGGCAGCTGCGCTTCGTCGGCGACCGCGGCGAGCGAGAGCCGGCGCCAGCCGTCGGTGGCGATGCGGGCGAAAGCGGCTTCGACGATCCGTTCGGCGTCGTTCCCGGTCGCCGCGGTGTTGTTGCGCCTGCGTGCGCCGGCCGCGCTGTTCTTCGCCATGCCGGCTCAGCTCGCCAGCTCACGCGAACGCATCGTCGCCGCCGCGACCGCGCGTTCGAGCAAGGCCGGCAAGCCGTCCTTCGCCATCAGCACATCGAGCGCCGCGCGGGTGGTGCCGCCGGGGCTCGTGACATTCTCACGCAATTGCGCCGGGCTTTCGCCGGAGCGGCGCGCCAGCTCCCCCGAGCCGGCAACCGTTGCGCGCGCCAGACGCGCGGCAAGCTCGCGCGGCAATCCCACTTTTTCGCCGGCCTGCGCCAGTGCCTCGATCAGCAAAAAGACATAGGCCGGGCCGCTGCCGGACACCGCCGTCACCGGGTCGAGCAGCGCTTCGTCCTCGACCCAGGCGCTTTCGCCGGCGGCGGCGAGGAGGCGCTCGCACAGCCGCCTTTGGCTCATCGTGACAAGCGGGCTCGCGCAAGCGACGGTGATGCCGCGCCCGATCGCCGCCGGCGTGTTGGGCATCGTGCGCACCAGCGCCGCCTCGCCGAGATGGCGCGAAATGCCGGCCAGGGTTTTGCCGGCGACGATCGAGACGAACAATGTCTCGGGCCGGACCCAGCGCCGATAGCCCGGCAGCACCAGATCGACGACTTGCGGCTTGACCGCAAAAATTACCGCGTCCGGGACCGGCGAGCCCGGCACGCTCTCGGGCGTTATGTGCCAGGAGATGTTCGGCTCTGCGGTCAGCTCGGCCGCCGCACCTTCGGGCTCGACCACCAGGCAATGCCGGACAGCGCCGCTCGCCAGCCAGCCGCGCAGCAGGGCCGTCCCCATCTTGCCGCAGCCGACGAGGAGGAGGGTGAGCTGCGATCCTTGCTCGCTGTCCATGCCGGCCGCCTCTCTTTCAGGCTTCTCCGAGCGGGTCGATCATCGCCGCGGCGATCGCCTCGGCAGCGCGCTTGCCGCCCCCCACGACCAGCTGAAACGCCGGGTAAAAGCGCTCGCATTCCGAAAGCGCGATATCGACCAGGTCCTCGACCTGCTCGGCGCTCGCCCCGAGCACGCCGCGCAGCGATATCGCGTGCCGAAACGCCGGAGAATTGCCCTCGGCCAAATCGAAATGGCCGAGCCATAGCTTCTCGTTGGCCAGCGCCAAAAGCTCGTAGATCGCCGGACGCCTGCCTTTTGGCACCTTCATGTCGAAGCCGCAGGAGAAATGCAGGGCGCTGATCTCCTCCTGCCAGACGAAATAGAGCCGGTAATCGCACCAGCGGCCGGTAATCTCGACGACCAGCTCTTCCTCGTTCGCGCGATCGTGCGCCCAGTCGTTGGCGACGACAATTTCCTCGACGAGGTCGATCGGGTTGCCGGAAAGCTGCGTCGGTTCGGACGCGGCGAGAGATGTCATCAAGCCCTCCTCGGGGCGTTTCGACCTGAATGCCTCGATATGCCAGCGCAATGCTACAAAGCGTCGGGAGCGGGGTCGTGCCCGGCCGAAGCGCCGAGCCGCGCTTCGAGCTCGGCGACGCGTTGGGCCATATCCTCCTGCTCGGCGCGGGCCTTCGCCGCCATCGCCTTGACCGCCTCGAACTCGTCGCGGCTGACCAGGTCCATGCCGGCCAGCACCCGTTCGAGCTGCGCGCGCAACCGCAACTCGACCTCGCCTTTTACCCCCGACACGGCGCCGGCCGCGCCGGCTGCGACGCGGGCGAGATCGTCGAAAAACCGGTTCTGGCTCTGCATCGCCTGGTCCTCCGTGCCGCCCCGGAGATCCGGGCCGGCCCTTACATCCGGTCCTTGCATATGGCCCCAGCCGGACATTGCGCATATAGAGAAAACGAGCTTCGCTCAAGCTGGTGCGTCGTCCCGGCGATGCAACCGTCATCCCGATCCCCGGCGGCGTCGCCCGCGCCCCTTCAACCCAGCGGAGACTTGTCGGCGATTCGCTGAACGAGGAGGCGATGTGCGGCTTTTTCCCGGGCCCGGTGGGGGTGGCGTTATCTCAACCACATGACGCATCGGCCGCGAGCGGTGACCAGAGGGGCGGCGGCCCGTTTCCTGGCCAGATCAAGTCAGGCGCCGACGAGGCCGAGCTGGGGGCTCGACGGCTCGGCAAAGCGCTGCCTCGGAATCCGCCCGGCCAGGCGCGCGAGGCGGCCGGCCTCGACCCCGGCGCGCATCGCCGCCGCCATCCGCCGCGGGTCGCGGCATTTCGAGATCGCGCTATTGGCCAGGACCGCGCTGCAGCCGAGCTCCATCGCCAGCGCCGCGTCGGACGCGGTGCCGACCCCGGCGTCGAGCACCACCGGCACCGGGCTTTTGGTGCAGATCAGCTCGATCGCCGCCGGGTTGGCGATCCCCATGCCCGAGCCGATCAGCGAGCCCAGCGGCATCACGGCGGCGCAGCCGACATCGGCGAGCTTGCGGCAGGCGACCGGGTCCTCGTTGCAATAGGGCAGCACCGTAAAGCCCTTGCGCACCAGCTCGTCGGCGGCATGAACCAGCTGCTCGACATCGGGGTAGAGGGTCTCGCGATCGCCGATCAATTCGAGCTTGACCCAATCGGTTTCGAGCGCCTCGCGCGCCAATTCGGCGGTCAGGATCGCATCGCGCGCGGTGACGCAGCCCGAGGTGTTGGGCAGCAGCCGATAGCGCCCGCCCAACAGATCGACCAGGCTTCCGGAATAATGGTCGAGGCTGATCCGGCGGATCGACATCGTCACCAATTGGGTGCCGCTCGCCGCCAGCGCGTCCAGCATGACCTGCTGGTTCGGGTACCCGGCGGTGCCGAGAAACAGGCGCGACGACAATTCGGTGCCGGCGATCACGAGCGGGTCGTTCATGGGATTTGTCCTATTTTCGGCGCTCAGCCGCCTTGCAGCGGGCGGACGATTTCAACCTTGTCGCCGGTCGAGATCGGCGCACCCGGCCATTCGGCACGGCGCACCACCCGGCCATTGACGGCGACGGCGAGAAACCGGGCGCGCGGGTCGATGCCGCGCTCGGCGAGCAGCTCGGCGACCGTCGATGCTGCGATCTCGGCGGTCTCGCCGTTGATATCGAGGCGCGTCATTGCGCCGCCGCCGCACCGGCAGCGGTAAACCGCTCCGGGGTAAACGGTCGGGCCACTTCCGGCAGCTCGCCGCTCAACACATAGGCGCTGACCGCCGCTGCCGTCACCGGGGTCAGCAGGATGCCGTTGCGATGATGCCCGGTGGCGACAGCGAGGCCGTCGATGCCGCCGCGGCCGAGGATCGGCGCATCGTCGCGCGAACCGGGGCGAAAGCCGACCCAGGTTTCGGCGATCGGCAATTCCTCGATCGCCGGCACCGCGCGCCACGCGGCGTCGATCAGCGCCAGCATCCCACCCGCGGTCAGCGCCTCGTCGAAGCCGCGCTCCTCGACCGTGCCGCCGACCACGAGACGGCCGTCGCGACGCGGCACCAGATAGCCTTTCGGCAGCCAGACCACATGCCGCAGCAAGGGTGCGGCCGGGTCCATGCGCAACGCCAGCATCTGCCCCTTGATCGGGCGGACCGGCGGCATTGCGGCGGGCGAGAGACCGCCGATCTGCCGCGACCAGGCACCCGCTGCAAGGACCACGACATCGGCCGGGTCGCGGCCGTGATCGGTCACCACACCGCGGGCGATCCCGCCGGCGGCATCGACGGCGCGCACCGGGCAATGCTCGTGGATCACGACGCCGGCGCGCCGCGCCGCAACGGCAAGCGCCTCGACGAGGAGCCGGTTCTCGACCTGATGGTCGCGCGGGCTCGCCACCGCGCCGGCGATCCCCGGCCGCAAATGCGGCTCGCGCCGCCGCGCCTCGGCGCCCGACAACCATTCGAGATCGAGGCCGAGGCCCTTCTGAAACTCGTAGGTAAAGCGCAGCCGCTCGGCATCGTCGCGGGTCAGGGCGACGACGATCGTCCCTTCGTCGCGATACCCGATCGACATGCCGGACGCGGCTTCGAGCTCGCGCGCAAAATCGGGCCATAGGCGCTGGCTGGCCAAGGTCAGCGCCAGCAGCCTTTCCTCACCGGGCTCGGTCTCGACTGCTGCGGCCAGCATCCCGGCGGCGGCCCAGCTGGCGCCGCGCCCCGCCGCGCCGCGATCGTAAACGGTGACCGGGCAGCCTGCTTGGGCCAAGCCGCCAGGCGATCCCCAAGCCGATGACACCGGCGCCGATAACGACGGTTTTCGGGCGAGACAACGGGACGAAATGCGACGCGGTGATGACGGACTCCCTTCGCCGGGCACGCCCGACCAGGTTCAGTGGGTCTGATCTCAGCCGGTCCCCGCAACGCGTCCCTGACGCATCGCCGGGCCAGCACCCCAGCCTCTCGCCCATTTCGGCGCAGCATCCGCGCCGATGCAAGGGTTTTGTTGGCCCGCCGGCCAAACGTCGTTTTAGAGGATGGCTTGCCGGCCGACGGCCGCGGCATAGAGATCCGGGGCGAATTCGGGCTCGACGCTGGCGACGAGGCGCGTTTCGTGCGCCGCGAGGTCGGCAAAAAACAGATCATGGCTGATCCGCCGGGTAACCGCCGGCAGCCCGCGCTTCATGCTCGGCACATCGCCGATCGGCACGCCAAAGCTGACAAAGCCGGCCGGGTTCTGAACGTGGATGTCGCGCAAATAAGGCGCGCGTCCCGGTGTTTTTTCCAGGTATTCGTGGGCGACGCCGAGATAGGGATGGGCGCCGAGATAGTCGTCCTCCTCGCCCGGCGGCGGAGCATGGCGGTCGCGCCACAGCAGGATCTCGGCGGCAAAGTCGGTGAGCTCGGGCCGCAGCGCCGGATCGACGAAATAGCCGGTGCCGGCGATCGCAAAGTCGCAGCGAAATTCGCCCGCCGGTGTGCGCGCCGCGATCCGGCCGGCTTCTTCCCGGGCGGAAAGCCAAGGGGCGGCGAGGTGCAGGCGGAAATTGGCAAATCGCATCACCCGTTCGATCGCGTCGGCGGGCGCGGTCGAGCCGGCGCGGCGAAAGCGCAGCGCCTGCTGCCAGCGCACCCGATCGGGCAATTCGGGATAATTGTCGTAGGCGCCGGGATAGCCGCGCACCCGGGCCACCGGGAATGCGGCAAGCCCCGGCCGGCGGGCAAAGAGGTCGACATGTGCCGCACCCGCTTCGAGGGCCACCCCGGCCGCGTCGAAGGCCGAGGCGGCGCCGCCGACCACCGCCACGCGCTTGCCGCGCAAACCCGCAAAATCGATCGGGTCGGCGGTGTGCGCGTACAGCCGGCGCGGCAGCGCGTCGCAGATTGCCGGCGGGACATAGGCGCCGCCATTGCCGGCAACCCCGTTGGCCAGGATCACCTTGCGCGCCGTTTCGACAGCCGCATTGCCGGCAATATCGAGATGCAGCCGGAAATGACCGTCGGCCGGCTCGATGCGCACGAGCCGAGTGCGATAACGCACCGCAATCCCGAGAAAATGGCGGTACCAGCCGAGGTAGCGCGCCCAGTCCTCGCGCGGGATGCGCACCATTGCCGCATAGGCCGCTTCGCCGTGCCTGGCCTCGTGCCATGCCTGAAAGCTCAGCCCGGCAATGCCGAATTCCGGGCCCGGCAAGGTCTTTGGCGTGCGCAATACGGTCATCCGCGCGGCGTTCAGCCACACCCCGGCACGCGTTTCGTCGGCGGCCATGTCGATCACGCCGACCTTGCCGATACCGGCCCGGCGCAACGCGAAGGCGAAAGCGCAGCCGCTCTGCCCGCCGCCGACGATCAGGACGTTGTGGTCGATGCCCGGACGGTCCGCCACCCAGCTGGGCGGGTCGGGGCCGATCAGCCGCAACGCGGTGCGGGCGCAGCGTCGGTATCTATGCGTCGGGATCGGCCGGGTCGGGATCAGCCGCGTCGGGATCGGTCGGGTCTGGCATCGGGGGCTGCGGCATGAGGAAAGCTCGATAACATAGCCGATGGTTTCGCCGGCAGTGTAGAGCGAGTAGGCTCGCTCACCGGCTGCCGCCCCGGCTCTTCGGGCGGCGTGCCGCAACAGCACAGCTCCGGAAGGGAGTGCTTATGCCCGATTACCAGATCAAGACCGAAGATGTCGAATATCTGCGCCACGGCGACCGCAGGCTGATCGCGCGGCTCTACCAGCCGCAGGGCGACGGGCCGTTCCCGGCGGTCGTCGATTTGCACGGCGGCGCCTGGAACAACGGCGATCTCAGCGGGACCCAGGGGCTCGACGAAAGCCTCGCAAGAAACGGGTTTGTCGTCGCCTCGCTCGAGTTCCGCCATGCCGGCGACGGCTATCCGACCTCGCTCGTCGACATCAATTATGCGATCCGCTGGCTCAAGGCGCATGCCCGCGAGCTGAAGGTCGATCCCAACCGCGTCGGCAGCGGCGGCCAGTCGAGCGGCGGGCATCTGGCGATGCTGGCGGCGATGCGGCCGAACGATCCGCGCTATGCCTCGGTGTCGCTGCCGGCCGGCTCGCCCGCGGTCGATGCGAGCGTGCGCGCGGTCGCGATGTCGTGGCCGGTGATCAACCCGCTGTCGCGCTATCGCCACGCGCAAAAGCTGGGCAAGGGGCCAAACCCGCCGGCCTTCACCGTCGGCATGAAGGAAAAGCACGACACCTATTGGCGGACCGAGGCGGCAATGGCCGAGGGCAATCCGATGCTGATCCTCGAGCGCAGCGAAAAGGTCGTGATGCCGCCCGCCTTATGGGTGCAGGGCAAGCCCGACATGGTGCACGACTATCACGACGATGACTCGAATTTTGCCGGCAACGAGCCCGAGCGGTTTATCTCGAACTATAGGAACGCCGGCGGCGACATCGAGATCGTCTATATCGACAACGAGCAGCGCTCGACCAAGGCGTCGTTTGACCCGGTCGCCGCCTTCTTCAAAAAGCACCTCGGCTGAGGCCGGGGGCGGGCCTACTCCCTCTCCCCGTTCGCGGGGAGAGGGGCGTCGCCCGGAAACCAGTCGCCGAGCACCTGGTCCTCGGTGTAGCGGGCGGAGCTGATCTCGCCGACAACCTCGGGGGTCGCTTCGCCATAGCGGCGCAGGGCGCTGATGACGTGCCTTGCCACTCGAGACGTTGCGGCTCTTCTGCAACCACATCGCCGATCTCGCCCTTGAGGCTCGGGCTGTCGCCGACCACCAGCTCGATTTCCGACCGTTGCTGACCAACGGTTTCCATCCAGCTGCGTCGCGGATCAGCCGCCGGTGAGCATTGCAGCTTGAGCAAATGCTCCACGATCACCGCGATGCGGCTCCTGAGCTCGCGTCGTTGCGAGCGGCCCAAGCTCTCGACCTCCTCGGCCAAATTCTCCCAATCGAGCGGCAGGTTTGTCCCGAGCTTGGCCGCCTCGCGCAGCGCCGCGGATTGCTCTTCCGACCAGCGGGCGAAGTCCTCTTCGTAAAGCCCTGCGGCGCTGCCCGGCATCACTCCTCCGCCTCGATCCGCTCCATGTCGTCGTCGCTAAAGCCGAAATGGTGGCCGATCTCGTGGATCAGCACATGCCGCACCAGGTCCGTCAAGTCTTCGCCGGTCTCGCACCAATAGTCGAGGATCGGCCGGCGGTAGAGAAAGATCATGTCGAGCTGCGGGCGCGGATCGCTGACGCTTTTGTGCGGCAGGGCGACGCCGCGATAGAGGCCCAATATGTCGAACGGGCTGTCGAGCTCCATCGCCGCCTCGGTCTCTTCGTCGGGAAATTCATCGACGCGGATCGCAACCGAGCCGATATGCCGCTTTAGCCGCGGCGGGATCGTGCCGAGCGCGGCTTTCGCCAGCTCCTCGATCTCGGCCAGAGACGGCGGCAGCACGACGCGCTGGCGAACGCTCACCGGGTCACCCTCCCCTCACCCTGCGCTTGACCTTGTCCACCTCACCGCTCACTTCCTGTTGCGCGACAATAGAGGAGGGCGGCATGGTCGAACGGCTGATCGGCGCGGCGCGGCACGCGGCATTGCACGAAATCCACGGCTGGGCCGAGGTCGAAGATCGCGACGCGATCCGCAAGAGCTATCATTTCGGCAATTTCTCCGAGGCGTGGGGGTTTTTGTCGCGCGTCGCCCTCATCGCCGAAAAAATGGATCACCACCCGGAAATCTTCAATGTCTACAATCGGGTCGAAATGATCCTTTCGACGCATGACGTAAGCGGGCTCAGCGAACGCGACATCCGTTTGGCGCGCGCCATCGATGAAATCGCCCCCGAGCGCGACCGCCGCCCGCCGCTCCCTTGAGCCGGCTCAGCGGAACGGCACGGTCAGAATAACGGTCGCCAATTCGACCCCGGGGTTTTCCTTGCCGAGCCCGGCATTCGACATGTGGTAAAAGCCGACGCCCAGTCGCCGCTGATCGGCAAAGCGGTAATCGAGCTCTGCGCCAGTGCGGAATTCCCACCACGAGCCGAGACTGATCCCGTCGCCGCTCTCGAAGTATCCGGCCGCGGCGCTCGGCGTGAAGATGAAATTGCCGGGCAGGTTGACGTCGAAGGCAAGCCCGAAATAGCCGTAAAACGCGCCCTTGCCGGTCCCCATCGCGCCGATAAACGGCGACAATATCCACCACGTGTCGCCGAACCGGTATTCGCCGAGGGCCAGGCCGGTGACCCCGGCATGCTGCTTTTTCTTGTCGGGCAAAACATCGAAGGCGCCGCCGCCGATCGCAAAGCGCGGCGGGTCACCGGGTGAGCCAAAGGTTATTTGCGCTGCGGCGGGACGGGCTAGAAACAACAGCAGTCCCAGTAGCACACCGGTGCCCACGCGTCGCATCGCTCTCCCCAGGGTCAAACGTTCCTCGCTCCAATCGCGCCAAGGTTAAGCGCGCAGCAATGTTGCGGCAAGCGGGTCCGCCCGGGTTCAGTGCGATGCGGTGTCGACGGCCGGGCCAAACCCGCCCGGGCCGAAGCCGAGCCGGACGGCGCCATAGATCAGGTTGCGGGTCGTGTTCGCCACGATATCGTTCGTCACCTCGTCGCCGACGCGAAATTCGAGGTTGCGCCAGCGCGCGAACGGGCGCACTGCCACGCCGACATCGGTCTCGAACAGGCGCGGCTCGGCATTGTACTGGGCGGTCGCCTCGATCCCCGCGTAAACATAGGATTCGACCCAGGGAATCGGCAAATCCCGGGCGAGATAGGCGCGCGCGAAGGGGCCGGTGCGAAAGCTCGCGCCATTGCCGCCGACCAGATTGCCGGCCGGCATATAGCCGATCCCGACATAGCTCGAACGGCCGACGTCATAGGGGTCGGGGGTGGCGAAATAATACCGGTTTTCCAGCCTGATCCCCTGTTTGCCGCCCGCGGTCTCGGCCAGCGAAACTCCCCGGTTCAAATTGTCGAGCGCATAGACCGAGCCACGCAATTCGAACGCATCGAAATAATTCCAGGCGGCACCCAGCTCCGAATCGATCTCGCGCTTGCTGAAATCGGCCCCACCCTGATTGGCGTTGGTGATGCCGGGCGCCGAATGCTGCGCCCAGAAGGTGCCGTCCCAAAACAAGTAAAGCTGCTTTTGCGGCAAGAGGCCGAGGTTCAATTCGCTGGTGACGCCAAAGACCGGCGCAAAGGAGACGCCGTTCGGCGCCATCCGGTTGCTCGCCACATAGGCCGGCAGCCCAATGACGCCCCAGGCCTCCGGCCAGCCGGCGAGGAAGGGCGAGGCCCTGTCGTCGCTCGGCCCGCCGCCCGGCGAAGCGCCGAGGTTGAGACGCACCGCGCCATAGACGAGGTTTTTGGTCAGATGCGCCTGGACGTCGGCGGTCATCTGGTCGCCCAGCCGGAATTCCAGATTCTGCCGGTCGGCAACCGGCCGGACCGCAAGCCCGGCATCGGTCTCGACCAGGCGCGGGGTCGCTCCGTCCTCGGCGGTATACTCGACCCCGCCATAAAGATAGGAGTGGAACGGCGTCGGCAAATCCTGGGTCAGATAAGCATGCGCGAAGAGGCCGGGGCGAAAGCTCTCCCCGTTGTTGCCGACCATGTCCTTTGTCGGGTAATAGCCGAGGCTGACAAAGCTGAGCCGGCCGATGTCATAAATATCGGCGGGACCAAAGTAATAGCGGTTTTCGATGCCGACCCCGTCCTTGTACCCGTCGGGGTTGGCGAGCGAGGTGCCGCGGTTGAGATTGTTCATCGAATAGGCAAAGGCGCGCAATTCCAACGAGCTGAAATAATTCCACGCCACCCCCAGATCGGCGTCCCACTCGCGCCGGTTGGTGGCCGACGCCAGCCGCGCGGTGCGCTGGATCCAGAGATCGTTTTGCAAGAACAGATATAGCTTTTTGTTGGGGATCAGCCCGAAATTCAAATCCGAGTCCAATGCCAACAGCGGGTCGAAGGCGAGCCCGCCCGGCGCCTCGCGCGTCCCCGTCATATAGCCTTGGAGCCCGACCGTGCCCCACAAGAGAGGGCCCGGAGGAGCCAGGCACGGCGCACCGTTCGGCGGCACCGCACAGGGCGGCGGCCCCGCCGGTGCTTGCGTGGTCGCCAGGGTTTGCGTCGTCGCCAGGGTTTGCGTCGTCGCCGGGGTTTGCGTCGTCGCCGGTGTCTGCGTCATCGCCGGTGTTTGCGTCATCGCCGGGGTTTGCGTCATCGCCGGTGTCTGCGTCATCGCCGGTGTCTGCGTCATCGCCGGTGTCGAGGCCGCCGTCGCGGCGAGCGCCGACAGCGCCAGCCCGCGGATCACAGACCCGGATGTCGATACCGCAAAAGCCAAGCGACGGCCCCCCGTGCTGCGCTGCAAATCCCACCGCCCCTCGACCCGCCGACAGAGGCGGCGCATTCACAATTCCGAGAGCGCCGATATGGCGAATTCACCGGCCAGCCTAGCCGTCCGCGGCTATCTCAGCAAGTGAACAGCAGGTCGCGAAATTCGCCATGTCCGGCCCGGCCTTGCCGCTCAACCGGCGTCGCCCCGGCGCAGCCTTGCCAGCGCGAGACCGGCAATCACCGCGGGCGCTTCGTCGGGGATGGCAAAGACCGAGCTGACGTTGATCTCGCACAGGACATAGCTGTCGTCGCCCGAGGCGGTGCGCGGCCCATAAAGAAAATCGGCGTCCCAGACGATCGGCAGCGACGCCCGGTCGAGGCCCAGCAGCGCCATCATCTGCGGCGTCCATTCGTCTTCCATCTTTCTCCGCAGCGCCTGAAACGGCGCGGCATCGGGGCCATGCATGATGCGCGGGCCGGGCTGCGCCTGCGGCGAGTCCGGGCCCTCGGGCGGCGGCGGCACCAGCGCCTTGACCAGCTGATGGCCAAAGCCGACGACCTTGTCGGCGCCCATATAGCAGCGGATCATGCCCTCGGCGAGGCGCGGCTGAAACGGCTGATCGACGATCGCGCCATCGGCCGCGAAATAGGCCTCGCAACCGGCCATGAACGCGGCGAGCTGCATTTCCCTGAACGCGCTCCCGCGCCGCGCCTCCAGCACGCGCACGTGATCGTGCGCGCGCGCCGGGTCCGACACGAGCTCGACCTTCCACACTCCCTGGCCGCCATTGCCGCGGTTGCGCTTGAGGACGCGCGGACCGGCCGCTCGCAGCCGTGCCGGAAACTCCGCCACGAATTCGGCGGCGCTGCGATAGAGGTGCGTATCGGTCCCCCAGCCGAGATGCCTGGTGTGGTACAGGACCTCCTTGACGCCCATTGCGAGGATCGTGTCGGGATGGGCGCTGACCCAGGGCCCGCGCGAGGCGACCTCGCGCAGCATCGCGTCGAGGACGGCGCGGGTCTTGCCCTGATGGATCGGATCGACCCAGACGAGCACCCCCTGCACCGCCAACAGCTGGTCGCGGACCTCCTCGGCGAACTCCTCGTCGAAAACCGCGGGCTCGGCCGCGATGCCGCGCGCCGCGAGCGCCGCGAACACCTGACAAAAGCGATTGTTTGCGGCGGTCGCGGTTTGCCGCGCCGTGCGGTCGCCGCGCCAGACGACCGCGATCCGGTAAGCCATGTCGCCTCCTCCCGAGCGTGCCCGGAGGATGTCGCAAAGCTCGGAAGCGAAATCGGAACATGTGGGCCGAAGCCGATCCGCGCACGCACACCTCGCCGGGCGAGTGGCGCAGTGCTTGGACGAACGGCCGTCTGACGGGGTGCCTGCCCAACCCCGCCACCACCCTACCCATCCCACCCCCACCCCGCAATCCCTATCGCCGCGCCACCCCGCCACCTCTACGCGCACGGGCGACATGTTGATCGGGCGCCTACAATCATTTGGCGGATAACACTGTTCTGGAAAAATCGACGCCGGGTCGATAGAATGACGCATCGGCGTGCGCGCCGGAGTTGATCGGATCACAGCGGGGCGGGCCTTTGAACTCACCTAGGGAAATATTCGAGCAGCATTACAAAGCAGCCGCCGCAGAGGGCGCACTTTATGAGCTTTACATGCGCCTTCTGGCTGACAAGGCGCCACAGTTACAGCAATAAGCCTACGGAGAGAGGCTGGAAGACGTTGAGGGGCTAATCGTAGTACATTTTTCCAGTGCGCTCACGGAGGACGAAAAAAACCATCTGAAACTCTGTCGCCAGCTTCGTAATAAAATCCTGCACTGCGATTTTCATGCGGCACGAAAAAAGCTAGGGGAGCTGGGGGCGAACCCTCAGCCCGGCAATGTCGGGAGAACAGATATTAGCGGGCTATATGGACGGCAGATGGCAGAGAAGATCAGCAGCGCGCTCGCGACCGCGCCTGGCTCGTCAGAGCATGTCGCCGATCTCGGCAGCCGGGCGGGTACGGTGTTCGGCTGGTTGCTTGAAGCGGGTGGGGCTGGTGATTTCGCCAAGGCGGCTGAGTTGTTTGCGCGGGGGGCTGCGTTAGTTGATCGGCTGGCGATGAACAGCCCCTAGGGGTTGGTCTCCTTGTCTTGAATGAAGCTGGCAAGACACCAAATATAAAAGCCTGGTACTCCGATCATACGTTCGGACACTTCCGCGCTTTGTCGTATCTGTTCGAGCGTCAAAGTCTTTCCATTGTCCGCATCATCAAACTTATCCCATGCTATCTTGGCGTCTTTCATTGTGTAAGGAATGAGTGAAGCCATTTCGATCTTCAATTTTAGGTTTGATGCTGCGTTTACACCTTGGCTCTCTTTTAATTGCTCGCGCGCAGCATCAAATGCGTTGTGCAGATTCCACGCGGGAAAGAAGGGCCGCTGTTCAACAGCATGAATGCGCATGCTTGCTTTCATGTTGATTGCTGCGGAGTATTCCTTTTCGAGATAACTTGCTTCATCCGGCGGCACGTATGGAACGAGAGCTTCTAGGGTGTCTAGACCTCTGACATTTCGGCGATGTATTTGTCGCACTCATCGGGAGTTTTTTCGTCTTTTGAGAACGTCCGAGAGGGGCTCGCCGTCACCAGAAGCATGACGATCACGGCGACGGCAATGTTGCCGATCATGCTCTTCCCCCCCGGCTGCTCTATTCTTGAACAACGTTAAACCGAACCTCATATAGCATCCTTCGGGTAGAATTCCCTCCGTGGTCGAGTTCCCCTTGTCCCCGGAAGGGAGCGGTCATATGGCCCTCGATGAAATTGTCCACATAGTCCACATTGACACCTAATAACGGGTTTCAGTGCGAGATTTGCCGAGAGATGGTGGGTGGCGATCTCAACGATTTTGGAGAATTGGTAAACCATTACCTCAAAGAGCATGGCTACAAGCTCATCCACATTGGGCAAGAGACAGGCTCGGACCGAGAGGGCAATCTCTGGCAAAATACTGTTGCCGTCGTCGGTAAAGAAAAGTAAATTGGATCGCGGCGGTGCTTGGGGCACGCGGACACAAAGTCTAGGTGTGGCCGGGTCGCGCGGCGAACGGTGGATATGCCGCCGTTGTAGCGCGGGCGAGTTCGTCGAGCGTAGTGCCCTCCGCGCGGCGGCGGCTGGCCTCGTTCTGCTGCCCGGTGTGCGTGCCGGGGGTCGGCCCATGTGCTGCCCTTGGGCCTTGGCGCGGCCGCGGCCTCCGGCGGTGCAGGTGCGGACAAGGTCGCGTTCTACGTCGGCCGAGCCGCCGAGAACAGCAAGCATAAAGCGCCTAGTACCGGTGTCGGCCCACGGCTCGGCCACTGAATTCAGTTGCGCCTTGGCGTCGACGATGCGCTTGGCACAATGATCCTTTAGGGGTCGCATTCGATTATCGGGCTGAAGACCGGTTCCGGGCCACGGCGGCACGGATCAGCGTCTTGAAGGCGTCCTCGTCTACTTGATCGCCCTCATGGAGGTCCATGGCGCGCCTGGTGTTGCCTTCGAGGCTGGAGTTGAACAGATTTGGAGGGTCCTTGAGCGAGGCGCCCTTGGCGAAAGTCAGCTTCACGATGCTCTTGTATGTCTCGCCGGTGCAGATCGGCCGGCGTGGGACCACACCGGAACACCCCTCCACTTCCACTCCTCGACCACTTCGGGGTCCGCCTCTTTGATCAGGGCGCGGACATCGGAGAGCGTTTTGCCCCGCCAGTCGCCCAGCTCCTCGATCCTCGCATCGATCAGCCGGGAAGGAGATTCGCCCGCGGCCGTTGCGCTCGTTTTCATATTGCTTCCGCCTCCGGGCGCCGGATGCGGTCGCCGTTGCACAGCCGGGCCATCGGCGCGCGCCGCCACCTCCGCTCCCCATTCGATCACCTGATATTATAGTCGCGATCTCAGGGATGCGCGATATGCAGCCTCTCATGCCGGCGTTTCATCCACGCCTCGACCTATTGCCGCCGCCGCAGCGGGCGTTGTGGGCGGAGCTCGACCAAACCCCCGATCATTTCACCCTCTATGGCGGGACCGCGCTGGCGCTGCGGCTGGGTCACCGGCAGTCGGTCGATTTCGATTTCTTCTCGCAGAGGCCCTTCGATCCCACGGCGTTGGCTCGCGACATCCCCTATCTCGCCGGCTCCGAACCGGTGCAGCTCGCCAGCCACACGCTGTCCTGCCGCCTCGACCGCGGCGGCCCGGTGCTGGTGTCGTTCTTTGGCAATCTGAAGCTTGGCGAGGTTGCGCCGCGCGAGATCGCCGAAGGGTCAAAGGTGCACGTGGCCTCGCTGCTCGATATTGCCGGCACGAAGGCGCTGACCGTGCAGCAACGCGCCCAAGCCAGGGACTATATCGACATCGATGCGCTGATCCGCCACGGTATCGGCTTGCCGGAAATCCTGGCCGCGGGGGGTGCGGTTTATGGGGCCGGCTTCAATCCGCTGATAACGCTCAAAGCGCTCAGCTATTTTGACGACGTGCCGGCGCTGGCGCACGAGGTGCGGCAACGGTTGCGCGCCGCGGTCGGGAGCGTCGATCCGGGGCGCCTTGGGGTGTTGGCCCCGCATGCTCGGCCCGACGACGGGCGCGGATGATGAAAGAATTGCCGAGAACGGCCGCATTGCTGCGCGTTGCCCGCCGGGTCGTCTGGTTTGAGGAGCCGGAGCGCGCGCTCGCCGACCCGGTGCAGTTTCTGACGCATGTCATGGTGTTCGGCGGGATCGAGGACCTGGAGGCGCTGCGCGGGGTCGTCGATTACGACGATTACCGCGAAGTCCTGGAAAACGCCCCGCCCGGCATTTTCGACGCGCGCTCCTGGGCCTATTGGAACCTCGTTTGCGGGCGCCAGCCGGCGCCGCCGCTGCCGGTGCGCACGGGGGTGCAGCCGACCCGGTCGACCTCGCGATAGGCTCAGCCGCGGGCCGCGTCATCCTTGTGCGCGCTCGCCGAGCGGGTGCTTGCGCAGGAAGTTGAAGTCGCAGCCGCGGTCGGCTTGCAGGATCTCGGTGCGGTAGAGGCGGGCGTAGCCGCGCTCGGGGACGGGCGGCGGGGCGACCGGGCGGCGGGCGAGCTCGTCCGGCGGGACGAGGAGGTCGATGCGGCGGTCTTTGACCGAGAGGCGGATATGGTCGCCGTTCCTGACCTGGGCGAGCGGGCCGCCCGCGGCGGCGTCCGGGGTTACGTGCAGCACGATCGAGCCATAGGCGGTGCCGCTCATCCGCGCGTCCGAAATGCGCACCATGTCCTTGACCCCGGCGCGCGCGAGCTTTTGCGGGATCGGCAGATAGCCGGCCTCGGGCATGCCCGAAGCGGAAAGCGGCCCGGCATGCTGCAGCACCAGGAAATCGTCCGGGGTGACGTCGAGGCCGGGGTCGTCGATCCGCGCCGACAAATCTTCGAGCGAGGTAAAGACGACCGCCCTCCCCTCCTTTTCGAAAAGCTTCGGGTCGGCAGCCGAGCGCTTGAAGATCGCCCCCTCGGGCGCCAGCGAGCCGAAGAGCGCAACGAGCCCGCCCACCCTTTGCAGCGGGTCGGCGAGCGGCTTGATGACGGCGCGGTCGACCGGGCCGGCCGGTGCCGCGAGGCGCTCGCGCAAGGTCTCGCCGGTCACGGTCAGGCAATCGAGGTGCAGCAATGGCGCCAATTCGCGCAACACCGCGCCGATGCCGCCGGCGGCAAACAGGTCTTCCATGTAATAGGGGCCGGTCGGCTTCAGATCGACCAGCACCGGGGTTTCGTCGCTGACCCGGTTGAGCCGGTGGAGGTCGAGGTCGATCCCGGCGCGCCCGGCGATCGCGGTCAGGTGCAGGACCGCATTGGTCGAGCCGCCGATCGCCATCAAGCACCCGGAGCGCGTTCTCGACCGAATCCGGGGTCACGATGCGGTCCGGGGTCAGGCCGGTGCGGGCGAGCTGCATCGCCGCCCGGCCGGTCGCCTCGGCGGCGCGCAGCCGGTCGGCATGGACCGCCGGGATCGCGGCGGTGCCGGGCAGGATCATGCCGAGCGCCTCGGCTACGCCCGCCATCGTGCTCGCCGTCCCCATCACGGCACAGGTGCCGGCGGTGGTCGCGAGATTGCCTTCGACCTCGTGGATTTCCGCCGCCGACACCTCGCCCGCGCGATACCGCGCCCAAAACCGGCGGCAATCGGTGCACGCACCCAGCCGCTCGCCGTGCCAGCGCGAGGTCATCATCGGCCCGGCAACGAGCTGGATCGCCGGGCGGTTCGCCGAGATCGCGCCCATCAATTGCGCCGGCACGGTCTTGTCGCAGCCGCCGACCAGCACCACCGCGTCCATCGGCTGGGCGCGGATCATCTCCTCGGTGTCGATCGCCATCAGATTGCGAAACATCAGGCTGGTCGGGCTGCAGGAACACTTCGCCCAGCGAGATCGTCGGGAAGGTCAACGGCAGCCCGCCCGCCGCCAGGACGCCGCGCTTGACCGCCTCGATCAGCTCGGGGAAATGGCGGTGGCAGTTGTTGTAGCCGGAATAGGTGTCGGCGATGCCGATCACCGGCCGCGCCAGCAGGTCGGTCGAATAGCCCATCGAGCGCGCGAACGAGCGGCGCAGATAGAGCGCGAAATCGGGATCGCCGTAATTGGTGAGTCCGCGGGATAAGCCCGGCAAGGCGCCGACCGGTTCCGTCATGATGTCCTCTCGGCTGCAGAGACCCGCCAGCTTGCCGCCCCCGCGCCGCCGCAGGCAAGCGCCGAAGAGCACGCCGGTTCGCAATCGCCAGTTCAAATTCGGCTTCGACCCACATCGGCCGCTCGCTGTATCCGACAACAATGGCCGGTGATGCCCCTAAAGGGCCATTCACCGCGAACACCAGCCAACGGCGAGGTCGGGTGGACAGGGCCATTGGGATCGAGCCACAGACCCACATCTCGCGCCATGTAAGCGGTCCTTCGCAGATCGGCGGCGAGGATCGCATCAGAACGGGTGCATTCGTGCCAACAAGTTCAGGTTCTTATTCAGTTGAGCGCCTTCGACGAGAGCGGGTTTGGCCTCACCGGCGATCCCAGACAAGGTGAACGAACTATTGCTGTCGCGGCGCAATCGGCAGACGGTGGGTTTTCACCATTAAGGCTCGCCTAATGGCGATCGATGTCGCGAGTTGGCTGCAGCAGCTCGGTCTTGCGCAATACGAGCCGGCGTTCCGCGACAACGAAGTCGACGGGGACGTCCTGCCGGACCTGACGGCCGACGACCTGATCGGCCTCGGCGTCACCCTGATCGGCCATCGTCGCAAGCTCCTTTCCGCCATCGCGGCACTCGGCGCCGCGGCGCCGGCCCCAGCCCCGACAGCGACACCGGCATCGGTGCCGCCTCCCGCACCGGCGCCGGCCCAGGCCGAGCGCCGCCAGCTGACCGTGATGTTTTGCGACCTGGTGGGATCGACCGCACTCTCCACCGGGATGGACCCCGAAGATCTGCGCGATGTCATCGCGTCGTATCAGAACCGCTGCAGTGCCGCGATCCGGCATTACGACGGCTTTGTCGCCAAGTACATGGGCGACGGCATCCTGGTCTATTTCGGCTATCCGCGCGCCCATGAGGACGAGGCCGAGCGCTCGGTGCGGGCGGGTCTCGACATCGTCGATGCGATGGCGGAACTGAATGCCGCAATCCGCCGGCCGCCCGGGGTCGAGCTCGCGGTGCGGATCGGCATCGCCACCGGGCCGGTGATCGTCGGCGATCAGATCGGCGAAGGCACCGCATCGGAAACCGCGGTCGTCGGCGAGACGCCGAACCTGGCGGCGCGTCTGCAGGCATTGGCGCAGCCGAACCAGATCGTCGTCAGCGCGGCCACGCGCGCGATGCTCGGCGATCACTTCGACCTCGAGGATCTCGGGGCATCTGAGCTGAAGGGGTTCGCCGAGCCGGTGCCGGCCTGGCGCGTCTTGTCGGCGCGGGATGTCGAGAGCCGGTTTGCCGCGACCCGGACCGGGAGCTCCGCACCCCTCGTCGGGCGCCAGGAGGAGATGGGGCTGCTGTTGCGGGCCTGGGAAGGCAGCAGCCACGGCCGCGGCCAGGTCGTGCTGATCCAGGGCGAGGCCGGGGTCGGCAAGTCCCGCCTGGTGGAAGGCCTGAGAGAGGCGGCCGGCAAGGACCACATCTGGGTGGCGATCCGCTGTTCTCCGTTTCACACGGCGAGCGCCTTTCATCCGATCATCGAACATTTGAAGCGCGTGTTCGGCTGGCAGCCGGAGGATACGGCACCGCAGCACCTGGCGAAGCTCGAAGCCGGGCTCGCCGGCTTCAAGACCTTGCCCCTCTCCGAGAGCGTGCGGTTGTTCGCCGATTTGATGTCCGTGCCGTTGCCCGAGGACCGCTATCCGCGCCTTGTCGATGACGGCGCAGCAGCAGCGCGATGCGACCCTCGATGCGATCGTTGCCTGGCTGATCGAAACGGCCGAAGCGCACCCCGGTGCTGATGGCATGGGAGGATTTGCACTGGGCCGATCCGACGACATTGGAAACGTTGGGCATGCTGATCGAGCAGGCGCCGACGGCGGCGATGCTGGTCGTCGCGACCTATCGGCCGGAATTGACGCCGCCCTGGCCGCAACGCTCGCACATGACGCCGATCACGCTCAACCGCCTGGAGCGGCCGGAGGTCGAGACGATGGTCGGTCATCTGGCCGGCGGCCGGCCGCTGCCCGGCGAGGTGGTCGATCATATCGTCGCCAAGGCCGACGGCGTGCCGCTCTACGTCGAGGAGCTGACCAAGGCCATCCTCGGTTCGGGGGTGCTCGAGGCCCGCGGCGACGCCTACGTGCTCACGGGCGCGCTGGCGCAATTGCACATCCCGGAGACATTGCAGGATTCGCTGATGGCGCGGCTCGATCGGGCGCCGCGGCTGCGTGAAGTGGCACAATTGGGCTCGGTTCTGGGACGCGAGTTTGCCTATGACATGATCAGCGCGCTGGCCGGGATCGAGGAAGAGATGTTGCAGAGCGGTCTCGGTCAGCTGGTGGTCGACGAGCTGCTCTACCAGCGCGGCCGCCCGCCGCGCTCGCGCTACCTGTTCAAGCATGCGCTGATCCAGGATGCGGCTTACCAATCGCTGCTGAAGCGCACCCGCCAGCAATATCACCAGCAGGTAGCAAAGCTGCTGGAGGATCGGTTTCCCGAGGTGGCGAGCACGCAGCCGGAGCTGGTGGCGCATCACTACACCGAAGCGAACTGTCCGGCGCAGGCGATCGCGTATTGGCTCAAAGCCGGCGTGGCCGCGGCGAGCAAGTCGGCGAACGTCGAAGCGATCGACCAATTTCGCCGAGGCCTGGCGCTGGTCGAAGCGCTATCGGATCCGCGCGAGCGGGCCGAGCGTGAGCTGGAATTGCAAATGGCGCTTGGTCCCGCGCTGTTCGCGACCAAGAGCTACAGCCACCCCGACATCGGCCGAGCCTATGCGCGGGCCTGGGAGCTCTGTCGGCAACTCGGGGATTATTCCCGCGAGTTCACGGCGCTCCGCGGCCTGCATGCTCCACCATGTGAACCTACTCGAGATGGAGAAGGCGCAGCATTTTGCCGAGGAGGCGTTGCGTGTCGCCGAACGGCTTGACGATGCGGCCCGTCTCGTCGGGGCGCACATGGCGCTCGGCGGGGTGCTGTTCTTCCAGGGGAAACTCGAGCCGGCGCTTGCGCAATTTCGGCGGGGCTTCGAGATGTTCGATCCGAACATGCAGTTCCCGGATTGGCCGGGTTCCCATCCCGGCGTGCAATGCCAGTTCTACCCGATGCTGATCTCCTGGATGCTCGGTTACCCGGATCGGTCCCTCGAGGAGCTGAGGGCAGCGGTAAGAAGCGCCGAGACGCTCGGGCACCCGTTGACCCTCGCCCAAACGCTGTGTTACGCCGCGCTCGTTCACATCTTTCGCCACGAGCCGTCGGCGGCCGCCGACTATGCCGGACGGGCTTTGACGGATCTGCGAGGAGCACCGCATCGCGCAGTGGCACGCGTTTGCCCTTTGCGCGAACGGATGGGCGCTCGGCGTCTCTGGCGAAAGCGAGAAGGGACTGGCCCAAATCGGCCAAGGGGTGGACAGCTTCGGTACTGGGGCGCACCAACATATCCTGCTGGCGCTGCAGGCCGATGCGCAATTGGCGATCGGCAAACCCGAAGCGGCGCTTGCGTCGGCCGCCGCCGGGCTGAAGGCGGTCGAAAAGATGGGGGGAGCGCCGCTCGAAGCGGAGCTTTATCGGCTCAAGGGCGAGGCATTGCTCGCCGGCGCCGGGACGGTGAGCGAGGCCGAGACCGCCATCGAGCAAGGCATCGACGTCGCGCGACGGCAGAACGCGAAGTCCTGGGAATTGCGCGGTGCGATGAGCCTCGCCCGCCTGCGCCGCCAGCAGGGCCGGCCGCAAGAGGCGGTCGCCCTCCTCGCCCCGATCCTCGGCTGGTTCACCGAAGGCTTCGACACCGCCGACCTCCAAGAGGCCAAGACGCTGCTCGACGAACTGACCGAGCCGGCGATTGCCGCGGAGGGGTGAGCCCGATGCGAATGCCCGGTTTCAGCCGATCCGACCACCCGCTGGCGAGGTCGTGAAGGTCGGGTTTGGGTCTATTTGACCCGTTCACCCGCCGGCATTCGAACGCCCGGAATCGGCGCTAACGCGTCATCGATGCGCAGCCGCAGATGGCCCACTCTCCACCTATAGCGGAAGTTCAAAAGTGAGACACGGCTTGCCTGGCGACGAAATTGCCGCGGCGCCGCCGATAGCGTAGTTTTCGGAGAGGCGCAGGCAGGGCGATATGACGGGCAGCGGCAGTTCGGGAAATTCACCTGGTTCCGCTCGATTCTCTGGCGGTCGACGTGATAACCGACGATGTCAGCGACAACTATGTCAGCAAGACCCTGTTCGCGGTCTCGGAGTTCGCCAACATCGTGCGCGCCGGGGCTACGGTGTTGTCGGGCGAGGCGTTGCTGTGCGCCAATCTGGGGTTTGGCTGCCGACTGGTCGCGAATGCCGGCGCGGTGCGCCATACGCTGCTGTTCGATACCGGGCCGGAAGGCGCGATCTTCACCCGCAACTGCGCCAATCTCGGCATCGCATTAGGCGAGGTCGAGGCGATTGCGGTCAGCCACGGTCATTGGGACCATATGGCCGCGTTGCCGGCGACATTGGACGCAATCCGCGACCGGGGCGGCAAGGCGGCGGTCCACGTCAACCCCGGCATGTTCAACGAGCGCGCGATCCGGCTGGGCAGCGGAACCATCGTGCCGGCGGCCAAGGTCCCATCACCGGCCGAGATCGAAGCGCTGGGTGGGAACGTGGTCAACGACCCGGCCGCGCGACTATTGCTCGACGGTTGTTTTTATCTGAGCGGCGAGATCCCGCGGCTCAGCGCCTTTGAAAAGGGCCGCATCGACCATTTGAGCCGCACCGGCCCCAACGAGCCGTGGCAGCCCGACCCGTTTCTGATGGACGAGCGGATGCTGGTGGCGCATGTGCGCGACCTGGGGCTCGTGGTGTTCAGCGCCTGCTCGCATGCCGGGATCGTCAATGTCTGCACCGAGGTGCGCGGTCTTTTCCCCGAGCTGCCGATCCACTGCCTGATGGGGGGACTGCATCTGGGCGGTGTGATGGAGCGGCTTATTCCGGAGACTGTCGAAGCGCTGCGGCCGTTTGCAATCCGGCACATCGTCACCGGCCATTGCACCGGCTGGCGCGCATTGCACGCGCTCGCCAACGCCTTTGGCGACAGCGTCAGCCAGTCCGCGGTCGGCACCACCTACACCTTTGCCGCCTGAAATGCCGCCGCCTGAGATGCCGCCCGAGCCGCTGATCGGGCGCGAGCCGCGTTTGCCGGTCACAATCGTCACCGGCTTTCTCGGCAGCGGCAAGACGACGCTCGTCAACCACATCCTCGCCGCCCAGCACGGGCTCGACATCGCGGTGATGGTCAACGAATTGGGCGACATCGCGATCGACGGCGCGCTGATCGAGAATGCCGGCGAGGATATCGTCGAGCTCGCCAATGGCTGCGTCTGCTGCTCGATCAACAACGACCTCGCCAATGCGCTCGCCGGGCTGCTGCAGCGCGAAAAGAAGCTCGATTACCTCGTCGTCGAAACCACCGGCGTTGCCGACCCGCTGCCGATCGCATTGACCTTTCTGCGCCCGGAATTCCGCGAGCGGGTACGCGTCGATTCGATCGTGGCATTGGCCGACGCCGAGAATTTTGGCGCCGACGGCATCGCCGGGCAGGCCGCTCGCAACCAGCTGCGCTATGCCGACATCGTTTTACTCAACAAATGCGACCGGGTCGGCGATGCCCGGCTCGCTGCGATCGAGGCCGAGATCGCCGCCTCCGCCAACGGGGCGCGGATCGCGCGCACGGTGCGGGCCGGGATCGCGCTGCCGCTCCTCCTCAGCGTCGGCCTCTTCCAGTCCGGCCGCTATTTCGCCGCGCCGGATCACCACCATCTGGCGGCCGACGGGTTCGAGGCGGTCTCGTTCGAAAGCCCCTGCCCCTTCGCCGCAGACCGGTTTCAGGCCTTTCTCGAGGAGCTTCCCGGCGATGTGTTCCGCGCCAAAGGCATCCTGGCGATCGACGGCGGCGCCGGGCGCCATGTGTTTCATCTCGTCGGCCGCCGGTTCACCCTCGATGCGGCCGGCGCCGAAGCCCCGCCGGGCAGCCGTCTGGTGCTGATCGGGCGCAATCTCGATCCGGCTGCGCTGCGGGCACAGCTGGCCGAATGCCTGGTCACCCCGGCTCTCACACCGGCTCCGGGATAGCGAACGAAACGGCCGTCAACAGGCCCGCCGCGACGACCGGCGCCCAGGCGACCGCGGGCTCCGCCCGGAAATGGACGACGGCGCCGATCGTCGCACCGATCATCAACCCGACCCAGGGCCATGCCTGCGCCAGCCAATCCCAGCCCGACACGCGGCGCGCCAGAAAATCGCCGAGGCCTTGGCCGAGCTTGACCAGGGTGCCGGTGACATAGGTCAGGCTGACGCCGATATTGCCGGCCCGGTGCATCGATGCGTTCAAGGCACCCATCGCCAGCACCATCGGCTCGGGCCGGGTCGCCCCGAGCGCCGCGATCGTCAACAACGCCGTCACCGTCGCCAGCACCGCGCTCAGGTGCCAGCGCCCGGTGCGGTGCGCGATGATCTGCCCGGCCGCCGCACCCAGCACGAACAGCACGACCAGGCGCAGGATCGCCCTGGCTTCGGCGAAATCGCCGCGGCCAAAGGCGACGGCGAGCTGGGTGCTGTTGCCGCTCATATACGAGACGAACAGGTGCTTGAGATGCAGGTAGCCGATCGCATCGACCATCCCCGCGAGCCCCGCCAATAGGGCTGCCAGAACCAGCCCCTCGCCCCGGTCGCCCATCCGCGTCGCCCGCTGTTGCCGTATCCCGAGCTTGCCGTCCGGCAAGCGTCGCGGGCAAGCGCGGCGGAGTGATTCCGCAACGCGCCCGTTCACATCCGGAATGCGGTCGAGGCGGGGGCACGCACGATGAGCCGCGGCGAGATCGTTGTTGTCGCGGTGCTGGCCGGCATGGCCGCGCTCTTTCTATGGGACCGGCTGCGCTACGATTTTGTGGCGCTCTCGGCGCTGTTCGCCGCGGTTGCCGGCGGCGTCGTGCCGGCGCGCCACGCCTTCTCCGGCTTTGCCAACCCGGTGCTGCCGCTGATCGCCGGCGCGCTGATCGTCAGCGCCGCGATCGCCCGCTCGGGTGCCGTGGATCTAATGGTGCGCTGGCTCGCACCGGTGCTGCGCTCGCCCGGGCTCCAGGTCGGCGTCCTTGCTTTCTGCGTCGCCGTACTTTCGGCGGTGGTCAAGAATGTCGGCGCGCTGGCCGTTTTTATCCCGGTCGCGTTTCAGATTGCCCGCCGCAACGACCGCGCCCCCTCCGAGCTGTTGATGCCGCTGAGCTTTGCCTCGCTCCTCGGCGGCTCGATCACCTTGATCGGCACCTCGCCCAACCTGTTGATCGCCGAAGTGCGCGCCCAGCTTACCGGCCGGCCGTTCGGCATGTTCGACTTTGCCCCGGTCGGCCTCGGCGTCGCGGTTTGCGGCGTGCTGTTTCTGAGCCTCGGCTGGCGGCTGATTCCGCGCGGCCGGCGCGGCTCGGGCGGCGAGCCGCCGTTTCGCATCGAGGACTACATCAGCGAATTGGCGGTGGGCGAGAGCTCCCCCTTTGTCGGGCGCACCGTCGCCGCGCTCGAGGAATTGGCCGGCGGCGAGGTCACGATCACCGCGTTGATCCGCGACGAGCGCCGGCGTTATGTGCCGGGCGGCGGCTGGACGGTCCGGGCGGGCGATGTGCTGGTGATCGAGGCCGACCCGCCGGCGCTCGAGCACTTCGCCGCCGACGGCAAGCTCGAGCTCGTCGACAGCAAGGAGTTGCCGCAGCCGGCGGCGAGCCCCCTGCCCTCGCCGGCCGCCGGGGAAGCGCCTTCGGAGGCCGACCCCAACCGGCTCGGCGTCGTCGAAGCCGTGGTCGTCGCCGGCTCGGCGCTGATCGGCCGCTCGGCGGCAGCGCTGCATTTGCGCGAGCATTACGGCGTCAACGTGCTGGCGATCGCCCGCCGCGGCCGGCGCGAAACCGCCCGCTTGCGCCATGTCGAGCTCCAGCTCGGCGACGCGGTCGTGCTCCAGGGCTATCTCGACCGGATCAACGACACGATGGCCGCACTCGGCTGCCTGCCGCTCGCCGAGCGGCAATTGACCCTCGGCCGCCGTCGCCGGCTGTTTCTGCCGCTGCTGATCCTGGCCGTGGCGATGGCGGCTGCGGGCAGCGAGCTGGTGCCGGCGGAGATTGCCTTTGTCGGCGCGGCCCTGGCGATCGGCGTCTGCGGCCTCTTGACGATCAAGGAGATTTACGACGCGGTCGAATGGCCGATCCTCGTCATGATCGGCGCGCTGATCCCGATCGGCGAGGCCGTCAAAAGCACCGGCACGACCGAAATCGTCGCGCATCTGATCTCGCGCCTGGCCGCGCAATTGCCGGGCGAGGCGGTCGTCGCCCTGGTCCTCGTCGTCACGATGCTGGCGACACCTCTGCTGCACCATGCCGCCGCCGTGCTGGTGATGGGGCCGATCGCGGCGGGCCTCGCAAAAACCCTCGGCTGCCACCTCGATCCGCTGCTGATGGCGGTGGCGCTCGGCGCCGGCTCGGATTTCCTGTCGCCGATCGGGCATCAGTCGAACACCCTCGTCATGGGGCCGGCGGGTTACCGCTTTGGCGATTATTGGAGGCTCGGACTGCCGCTTTCGTTGATCGTGATCGGGGTCGGGGTGCCGCTGATCGTGCTCGTTTGGCCGCTCCACTGATTAGGCAGGTCTGCCGCGCTGCCGTCTCCGCGGCGCGCACCGAGCAGCGCGAGGAGATCGCCGCCCTGCGGGCCGACCTGGTCAGGCTGGAGCTGCGCCTGACCTTGCGGCTCGGCGCTGCCGGCATCGCCATCGCCGGCATCCTGTTTGCAGCGCTCCACTATTGGCCCCCGCACCCATAACGCCGCACCCATAACGGCGGATCGCCTCAGGGCTCGATTTGGCGGGGCGCGGACCCGGTTTCCTGTCGCCGATCGGACATCGGTCGAGCACCCTTGTCATCGGGCCGGCGGGTTACCACTTTGGTGATTATTGGAGGCTCGGACTACCGCTTTTGTTGATCAGGGCGGGGTCGGAGCTTCGCTGATTGTGCTCGTTTGGCCACTCCACTGGGCCGATGGATTTTGCCGGCTCGGATCGTGTTTACGGAGATGGCGCCGACCGCGATCGGCGCCGCTCAAAAGAACTGTACGGGTGAAAAGATGGCAAAACCGAAGAGAGGGCGGTCGACCGCCGCAGTCGATGATCACGTCGGCGGACGCATCCGCGAGCGCCGGATCATGCTGGGGCTGACCCAGCAGCAGCTGGCCGAGATGATCGGCGTCACCTATCAGCAGGCGCACAAATACGAGCGCGGCATCAACCGGGTCTCGGCCGGGCGGCTGTTTGAGATCGCCCGCGCGTTGAGCGCGCCGATCACTTATTTCTATGAGGGCGTCGGCCAGGAAGGCCCGCGCCAGATCACGCCGCACCAGCGCATGCTGCTCGAGATCGCGCGCAATTTTGCCGAGATCAGGAACGAGAAGCACCAGGAAGCGGTGAGCCAGCTCGCGCGCGCCCTGGCCGCCCGCTGATTCAGTCTTTGGGCAGCGGAAACTCGTCGAGGTAGGGCCGGTAATCCTCCTCGACATCGACCTGCATTGCCGCGAGCAGGCGGGCGAGGCCGTTGTAGAACGAGATCGTGACGACGAGGTCGGTCAGGCGCTCGTTGTCGAGCTCACCGCGCAATGCGGCAAAGGTGTCGTCGCCGACACCGAGATCGCGTGTGATCTCACGGGCGGCGCGCAGCACGGCCCGAGCCAGGGGATCGAGCCCGGTCTCCCGACCCGCGGCCTCCTCGGTGATGGCGCGGATTTCCCAATCTGCGACCCCGACCTCGCGGCCGATCCGGACGTGGTGCGAGAACACCCAGCCCGACCGCGTCATAGAGCCAACCTGCAGGATCGCCAGCTCGCGCAATCGCGGATCGAGCCGGCTGCCGTCGCGGATGTACCGGGCGAGCGTGTTCAGGCTGCGCGCGGCGCGCGGGCTGTGCGCCAGAACCCGATAGAGGTTGAGGTTGCGCGCCAACAGGTCCTGGTGCTCGGGCAGCAGGTCCGCTTTGTCGAGATAGGGCAGCCGCGCCATAAGACTTCCTCCCCGCCGCCACGCGCGCCACCGATCATAGCACACCGCAAGCGGCGTCCAGCGCGCCGATCGGCCGCCGAACGCCGGCTGCGCCGGATTAGAGCGGTTTTCGACCGGATCGATGCACTCGGCACGCATCACCCCCACCCCGACCCGCCCCCATCGAGGGGGCGGGAGCACAAACAGGCGTGCTGATAAAGGCCCTCCCCGCTGATAAAGACCCTCCCCCTTGATGGGGGAGAGTCTGGGAGGGGGTGAGCGCGGTGCAATTTGATCGGAAACAGCTCTAGCGCTGCGTCGATCGCGCGCGGTTGGCGGCGCTGGCGACGGCTTTGAGCGAAGCGGTCATGATGTTGGCGTCGATGCCGACGCCGTACAGCGTCGCCTCGTCCTTGCCGCGGATTTGGACATAGGCGGTGGCCTGGGCGTCGGCGCCGGCGCCGAGCGCGTGCTCGCGATAATCGGCGACCGTCAGCTCGACCCCGCATTCGCCGCGCAGCGCCGCGACAAAGGCGTCGATGGGGCCGTTGCCGACCCCCTCGATCCGGCGTTCCTGGCCATCGACGATAACCGTCGCCGCGATCCGCCGCCGCTCCGGCGCGCGCGGCTCGGGGTAGAGGTTGTAATCGGCGAGGGCGATGCCGTCGCGCGAGAGATAGGTGTCCTCGAACAGCGACCAGATGTCGGCGCTGGTCAATTCCTTGCCGGTGCGGTCGGCGACCTCCTGCACGACACGGCTGAATTCGATCTGAAGGCCGCGCGGCAGGTCGAGCCCGTGGTCGGATTTGAGCACATAGGCGACCCCGCCTTTGCCCGACTGGCTGTTGACCCGGATCACCGCCTCGTAGCTGCGCCCCAGATCCATCGGGTCGATCGGCAGATACGGCACCTCCCAGAACGCGTCGTTGCGCTTTTCGAGCGCGTCGAACCCCTTTTTGATCGCGTCCTGGTGCGACCCCGAAAACGCCGTATAGACGAGCTCCCCGGCATAGGGGTGGCGCGGGTGCACCGGCAATTGGTTGCAGTGCTCGACGGTGCGCACAATCTCGTCGATGTCGCGGATTTCGAGGCCGGGGTCGATCCCCTGGCTGAACAAATTGAGCGCCAGGGTCATGACATCGACATTGCCGGTGCGCTCGCCATTGCCGAACAATGTCCCCTCGACCCGGTCGGCGCCGGCCATGACGCCCAATTCGGCCGCCGCCACCGCGGTGCCGCGGTCGTTGTGCGGGTGCAGGCTCAACATGATCGAGCCGCGGTCGCGAATGGTGCGGCCGAACCATTCGATCTGGTCGGCATAGACGTTGGGCGTCGCCATCTCGACCGTGGCCGGCAGGTTGAGGATGATTTTTTTGTCGGGTGTCGGCCGCCATACATCCATCACCGCCTCGCAGACCTCGACCGCATAATCGAGCTCGGTGCCGGTGAAGCTTTCAGGCGAATACTGATAGATGATTTCGGTCTGCGGCATCCGCTCGGCGAGGTCGCGGATCAGCCGCGCGCCGTTGACGGCAATCTCGGTGATGCCGCCTTTGTCGAGCCCAAAGACGACGCGGCGCTGCAAGGTCGAGGTCGAATTGTAAAGGTGCATGATCGCGCGCTTCGCACCCTTGATCGATTCGAAGCTGCGCTCGATCAATTCGGCGCGCGCCTGGGTCAGCACTTGAATCGTCACATCGTCGGGCACCAGGTCCTCTTCGACCAATGAGCGGACAAAGGCGAAATCGGTCTCCGAGGCGGCCGGAAAGCCGACCTCGATCTCCTTGAAGCCGAGCTTGACCAGGAGGTCGAACATGCGCCGCTTGCGGTCGGGGCCCATCGGCTCGACCAGCGCCTGGTTGCCGTCGCGCAGATCGACGCTGCACCACAAAGGCGCCTTGTCGATGACCCGCCCCGGCCAGCGCCGGTCAGGCAAAACGATGGGGGCAAACGGACGGTATTTGTGGATCGGCATATCAGACATCGAAACGCTCCTGCAACGGGTTGCGGCCGCGGCGGCCGCAGATGGCGATCGAATGGCGGCCGGCGAGGCGGTCAGCGTCGCCGGCCGCTGCTAAGTCGAAGGCGCCGAGACCGCGCCGCCAGGGCGACACGCCGCAACCCGTGGTGATCGATCGTATTGCTGGAAAACATGGAAACTACCGGGCAAAAGTTCCCCGCGGGGAACGGCGGCGAGCAGCCTTCGGCGCCCCTCAGGACGCCAAGCCGATAAGTCGCAGCTCGAAGCGCTCGATAGTCATCGCCTCTCCGCTAGCAGGCCCCAGCCGCCGCGTCAACCCTCTCTTCCGGCGGTGATGTACGGAGATTTGTGTGAGGCCGCCCGCGCCAACTCCGTCAGGAGCCGGGCCGAGGTGGCGCTCGTAACCCCGCCAGCGGCCGATCGAATGGCGATAGAGCGGCCGGCGCACCTGCCGGCTGCTGCGGTGAAGACCGTTCGGCAAGACAAGCACGGGAGCGTGCGCTCGGCCCGCTCCGCCTCATCGTGCTTCAATAGGGCGTCCAGGGGGGCCCCCTTCACGTCGCCGGCGCGCCTGTCACTTTTATTTACACGCCGTCTGCGCTCGGCGAGCTGTGCAACATATTAGATTTCTTTAAAGTTTTAACATGAGATTCTCCAACGGGGTATGCTGCGGCTCATCAGCAAGCGGGAGCGGGCATACGCGGGGGGATCACAGTGGAAGTAAGCGCGGCCGATCAGGCACGGTTGGCAGCCATCGTCGCGGATCGGAACAGCCGGCAGAAGCACGTTTGGCGGGCGCGGATCGTGTTGCTGACGGCGGACGGCCTGAGCACCAATGAGATCATGCGCCGGCCGGCAAGAACAAAGTTACCGTATGACGCTGGGAGGAGCGGTTCATGAGGGCGGGGATCGAGGGTCTGCTGCACGACAAGATGCGGCCCTCGCGCATCCCGCCGCTGCCGGCCAGCGTGCACGAGCGAACGGTGGCGCCCACCCTTGACGATCCGCCGGACGAGGCGACGAGCGCGGGCACGGCGGGAATACGAAACTTGTGTGTCGGAATATTTTATACTTGGCCTGAAAACGAAAGCGGGCCACCCTTTTCTGGGCGGCCCGCACGCAAGTGGCGACTTGGAGGGTTTACTTTACCCCCCGGCGACGGCGAAGCCAACCCAGCCCCAGCAGGCCAGCGCCGAGGATCGCCAACGAGGCCGGCTCCGGAACAGCTGGTGGCGCCTGTGAGATCGTGTTGGTAAGCCCCGTCACGACCGCATTAAGGCCGGTTCTCACCGTGTCGGTGATAGTCAGTTCCGAAACGGGGGAGAAGATATCGGTTTCGGGGCAAGTTGAGACACTTGGATTTACCGTTCTCGTGCAATTGAGGCCGGTGGTCGCCTGGAGGTTCGCGCTTGCAGGGAAGCGGGGATCCAAAGCGTCAAGGCTGATGTCCCCCTCAAAATCGTCGATCAAGAAGCCCTTTGACAGGGATGTGTCGACGGCGACGGTATACGAAACACTGCCGGTCTCGTTTGCACCGAGTGAGCCCAAGAATCCCATGGTGACGTTACCTGGAACGGTGCCGAATTCGAAATTAGCGCTACCGGTCCCAGTTACTGCACCACCGATGGCGAAGCCGCCAAAAACCTTGTCGCCCGCCTCCACACAATTACCCGCCGTCAGCAGGAACGAGTCGGTTACACTCCCCCCACTGGCAACGGTCTGCGTAGTGCCGGTGCAGAAGGAAGGTCCGGCTTGGGCGTCGCCGGCGAAGGCCAGTGCGGCCAAGATACCCAACGCGGTCCCAACAAGTAATTTGTTCATCAGGTCACCTCTCTCGACGTAGGTGTCGAATGCCGAGCAAGATCCGTGCCATCGTTATCAACGTTAATGATAACCGATGGTTAACGCCGTGCCGCCGGGCGTGGCGAAACCCATTCGGCTGATTTTGTAAAAATTTCCGACGGAACAGAGACCGAATACAGCGCTGTCGGGTTCGGGCCGGCGCCGCGGTTATCGGTCGAGATGCCTCGCGACGGCTCTGCGGAGACCGGAGAAGCCAATCTAACTGATTGACACAACGTGATCTTCGTCGCTCCACCCCAGGGTCGCGATCAAGGCTTCCGAGGGCCGCCGCCGCCCGGCGGACCGATCAGCTGCTGTAAAGAAATCCGTCGGATCAATCGGCGGCGGGTCGACTACCGGGAGCCGGAGCCCGTAAGCGATAGTCTGCGGTCGCTGGCGCGAGCCATCCCGGTCGGTATAGGGGCAAGCTCTTCGAAGCCCACCTTTAGTTGTCCTATCGGGTCAATCCTCAATTCTCTGCGAAATTCAACCTACTCGGATTTTAACTTGTGGGGAAACTAGACGTATAATAAGGTTCAGGATATCAGTCTTGAGACGCAGGTCTATACGATTGACTTCCTCAGCCGCGGCGCGAGCTATGGCGGCGCCATGGAACTGAAAACAATTCCCGAACCGGCGTCGCTTGCGCTGTTTGGCGGGGCATTGATCGGTTTCGGATTGCGCCGCCGTCGTCGTTCCCGTCGAGTGTAAAGAACGCCGACGGTCGGCCCACACAAGCGGCGTTTTCTCAAGCGCCGCTTTTTTGTCACGGGCCTGGTCGGCAAGCCCCAGCTAGCGCGGCACCTCATCGATCGCGACAACGCCGGCAAAGAGCTGCGTCACCGCCTGTCGCGACAGGCCGCGGGTGATAAAGACGAGGCGCGAGCGGCGGTCCTCGTCGGGCCATTCCTCCAATTCGACCGGCGGATGAGCGACGTGCTGAACGTAATGCACGACGACCGGGCCGCGGCACCCCTCGATCGCGACGAGGCCTTTGACCCGCAACAGATCGGGCCCGCGCAGCGCCATCAGCACCGCCATCGCCTGGTCGAAGGCGGGCCACGACAGCGGTTTCTCGAACATCAGCGCGAAGGTTTCGAGGCCGTGGGTGTGGCCGTGGGTGTGGCCGTGGGTGTGAGTGTGCCGGGTCTCGCCCACCCCGGCTTCGCGCGGCGCGGTCGGCGGCTCGTCGAGCAGAAAAGCCGGATCGATCGCGCCAGCGACGGCGAGGCGCACCGGGCCCGGGTTGAGCCGCCCGATCTGCGCGACAACACGCTCGACCGCGTCATTGCCGGCGAGATCGGCCTTGGTCACGACGATCCGGTCGGCGAGCGCCACCTGGCTGCGCGCCTCGGGCATGTTTTCGAGGTTCGCCGCGCCAGCCGCGGCATCGACGACCGCGATCAGCGCCTGCAAATGAAATTCGCGGCCGAGCCCGCGGTCGGTGGCGAAGGTCTGCAGCACCGGGCCGGGATCGGCGAGCCCCGAGGTCTCGATAATGACCCGCTCAAAGCTCGGCACCGCGCCGCGCACCCGGTCGGCAAAGAGCGCGCGCAGGCTGTCCTGCAAATCGGTGCGGACATTGCAGCAGAGGCAGCCGTTGCCGAGCAGCACGGTTGTATCGCTGCTCGACCGCAAGAGCGCGTGGTCGATGCCGACCTCGCCATATTCATTGACGACAACGGCGCTGTTGGCGCCCTCCGGCTGCTGCAACAGCGCCTTGATCAGCGTCGTCTTGCCCGAGCCGAGAAACCCGGTCACGGCAACGACCGGCAGCCGCGGCCCCCGCACATGCCGGCGGCGCCGGCCGAAGCGCGATGCATCCTTGCCGCCGAACAGCGATTGCGGCCCGCTCTCGGATGTCGATGTCAAAGACGCAAAGCCTTCTGAACCGCGGCAGCCCGCGTGAAGGGGTCGGGCGACCGTCCCGCCACCGGCTTATCGAAGATGGGATCGGCAGCTGCACGAGCATTCCAGCGCAGCTCGTCGGCTCACCGCAGGACGCAACCGCTCACCCGATCGGATGGCCCAACCTGTGGAGCACGGACATGACACCCCACAGGATCGCGACCCATAGCAGCAAGGACAGCAGCAACAGCCCGGCCCAGGACAGGATCTTGACCCACGAAACAACGACTCTGCGCGGCGGCGCCTCGGTCGGCGGCGGGCATATCCGCGAGATTCCCCGATCGGCTCGCCAGCTGTGCTCGGCGATATCGTGGCCGGGTGCCGCCGGGTCCGTCGATGATCGCTTCCGGTCGAGCCGCTCCAGAGTGGAAGGCATAGCGACATCCGCCTTATCGCGCCCAATCTGTCAAGTCTATTTCAACACACGGTGCGCCCGTGCGTCAAAAAAGCGTCCTACCGCCAAAGACCCTCCCGATATTCGCCCGGTTTTCAGAAGTCCATCTCAAGGGTGTAAAGCCCGCCGACATGGCGGTCGACGGTGTAGACGATCTGGCGCTCGTCGACGAACACGTCGTTGATCTGGATCGCCCCGCTCGGCGCCCGCTCGGGCGGCGCCGGCACAAAATAGCCAACCTCCGCCGGCTGGTACGGGTTGGAGATGTCGCAGGCGCGCAACCCGCCGTTAAAATAGGTGGCGAGCACGATCTGGTCCGATTTCCACGCGTTGGGCTTTGGCACGTTTTCGTAAAGGTTGTGGGCGCCGTAGCGTGCCCCCGGCCGCTGAAAGGTTTCGAGCGGCGGCAGCGGGCAGGTCGAGATCGGCACCGGGTTCTCCTCCATGCGGCCGTCGACGATCCAAACGAGCTTTGGCCAGTCCGCCCCCTCGGTGCGCGTGCATTCGTCGCTGACGACGTAGAGGCCGCGGTCGAACAGCGGCACGACGGTGTGGGTGAAGCCGAAATAGGGCGGGTGGTAATCCCAGCGCGCCACCATCTTCGGGTGCGCCTTGTCGGCAATGTCGAGGGTGACGAGCCCGCCGTCGATATAGCCGAGATAGGCGCGGTCCGGCCGCTCCGGATAGACGTTGGTGTTGTGCGCGCGAAACCCGGTATCGGCGTGCTCGGGATGGCGCGTCGGCGGCGGCGCGCTGTCGCCCTGGCGCGTGCCGGGCAGCCACCAGCGCCCGACCTCGACCGGCTTTGTCGGGTTCTTGACGTCGATGACCCGGTAGAACTGGTCGTCTTTCGGATGGGTCGGCACAAAATCCGGCGCGCCCGAGCTCATGTGGATGTATTCGCCATCGGCGAACCACAGCTGGTGCACGCCGCGCGAATTGGGCCCGGAGCAATCGAAAAAGCTGATCGAGCGCGGGTTCTCCGGCACCGAGATGTCGAACAATTCGACGCCCGCCGGCTGCAGCCCGTGATGCGTCGTCTGATAGGCGACCGCCATGATGTCGCCGACCGTCTCCAGCGAGTTCGAGCGCATATGCGATTGCGGCAGGTCGCGGCGAGAGACGACTTTGGGCTGTCGCGGGTCGCTGACATCGACGGCGGTAAAGTTTTTCGGCGCGCTCTCATGCGCGAGCCACAGGATGCGGCGCCCGTCCTTGGCGATCTGGATCGACATGCCCTCGCCGATCCCGCCAAAGCCGTCGAGCTCGTGATGCGCCAATTGCTTGAAGTTCCAGATCGCCGTCTCGGGCATGCGCCGTCCCCCGCCGTAAATTTCGCGAATAGCCGGCGGCACCCTCGCGCCGACCGGGTGCGCCCGTCAAGCCGGCGTTGGAGGGTATAATCCCAATCAGCATCGGCCCTCGCCCTGCGCCGCTCCCCTCCGCTTTCCCGGCGCAAGCCGGGACCCAGTTCTCCACACCTCGATCGCTCGCCATGGCGGGCACGACCAGCCCGGAAGGACAAGTGGAAAAGCGGAGTTTGTGGGGGCTGTGGGTCCCGGCTTTCGCCGGGAAAGCCGGAATGGACGGATAACAATCTCATCGGCGGCAATCGAGCGGAGTGGCGTCGGCGCTCGTTCCGACGTAACAATCGCGGCCTTTATCTTTACCGGCGGGGTGGCGATGGCATCGGTCAGCTTTACCGTGAACGGGCGCGCCGTCGCGGTCGGCGCGGACGCGGACACGCCATTGCTCGATGTGCTGCGCAACCACCTCGGGCTCAAGGGCAGCAAGTTCGGCTGCGGCCTCGAGCAATGCGGCTGCTGCATGGTGCTGATCGACGGCGAGCCGGCGAAGTCTTGCGGCAAGGCGCTCTCGACCGTCGCCGGCCGCGCGGTCACGACGATCGAAGGGCTCGGCAGCCGCGACCGGCCGCATCCGCTGCAGCAAGCGTTTCTCGACGAGCAGGCCGGCCAGTGCGGCTATTGCCTCCCCGGCATCCTGATATCGGCAGCGGCGCTCCTCGACCGCAATCCGGCGCCGTCGCGGGCCGAGATCGCGACCGCCATCGACGACAACATCTGCCGCTGCGGCAGCCATGTCCGCATCCTGCGCGCCATCCAGCGCGCTGCCGAGCGGATGCGCGCCGGAGCCGCGCCATGAGCGGGAACGCAGCGCTGCCGGCGATGCTGGCGGCCAATCCGCGGCTCGACCGATGGGTCTCCTTCCCGGCGCCGGGGAAGGTCCGGGTCGCCACCGGCCGGGTCGAGATCGGCCAGGGCGTGCTGACCGCGATGCGCCAGATCGCCGCCGAGGAGCTCGATGTGGCGCCCGCGCGCATCCTGCTCGAATCGGGCGACACCGAGCTGACCCCAAACGAGGGCTACACCGCCGGCAGCCAGTCGATGCAGGTTGGCGGGGTCGCGCTGCGCCAGGCTTGCGCCGAGGTGCGCGCGCTCTTTCTCGACCATGCGGCGGCGTGCTTGGGCTATGCCCGCGCCGATCTCGGCGTCGATGACGGCGCCATCACCTTGCGCGGTGCCGCGACCGGCAAGGATTACTGGTCGCTCGCCGGTGCGGTCGAGCTGGCGCGCAACGCCGATGGCCGCGCGTCGATAAAACAGGTCGCCAGCTACGGCATCGTCGGCCGCAACGCGCCCCGCGTCGATCTCGCGGCCAAGGTGTTTGGCGAGGCCGCCTTTATCCACGACATGACGCTCGACGGCATGGTCCATGCGCGAACCGTGCGCCAGCCGCGCCGGGGTGCGGTGCTCCGGAGCGTGGACGAAGCGGCGATCCGCCACGCCGCGAAAGGTCCGATCGAGATCCTGCGCGACGGCAATTTTCTCGCCATCCTCGGCGCCGACGAGACCGTCGTCGAAGCCGCTGCCGCGGTCGCGCCAAATTACGTCGCCTGGGACGAGGTCGACGCCATCGCGCCCTTTCAGGAAGAGGCGCGCTGGCTGTTGCAGCAGCCGTCGAACGACCGGCTGGTCGGCCCGCCGCCGGCCGATCCCGGCACCGGCGCGAGCCGGCACGAGGCCTCCTATACGCGGATGCACGTCGCCCATGCCTCGATCGCACCCTCCTGCGGGCTCGCGCGCTATCGCGACGGCCGCCTCGAAGTGTGGACTCATTCGCAGGGGGTCTATCCGCTGCGCGACGCGCTGGCGCGCACCCTGAAGCTCGATCCCACGGCGATCTCGGTCAGGCACGTGCAGGGGCCGGGCTGCTATGGCCATAACGGCGCCGACGACGCCGCCGCCGATGCGGCAGCCTTGGCGGTGCGGCGGCCGGGGCAGCCGGTCCGGGTGCGCTGGCGGCGCGACGAGGAGTTCGGGTTCGAGCCGGTCAGCCCGTCGATGGTGGTGCGGGCCGCGGCGGCGCTCGACGGGTCGCAGCGGCCGATCGACTGGACCACCGAAATCTGGAGCGGCCGCCACGGCAGCCGGCCGGGCGGCGGCGGCAATCTGCTCGCGGCCGAGGCGCTCCCCGACCCGCCGCCGCCGGCGCCGCTCAACGAATCCTCGGGCGCGCCCGGCGCCGGCACCCGCAACGGCGAGCCGCTCTACGATTTTGCGGCGAAGCGCATCGTCCACCACCTTGTCGCCGAGACCCCGGTGCGGACCTCCTCGCTGCGCGGGCTCGGCGCCACGCTCAATGTCTTCGCCATCGAATCGATGATGGACGAATTGGCCGGGCGCGCCGGAGTGGACCCGGTGGCCTATCGGCTCTCGGTGCTGTCCGACCCGCGCGCCCGGGCCGTCGTCGAGCGGGCGGCGCAGATGGCGGGGTGGCGGCCGGGGAGGCCCTCCGGCGCCGGGCATGGCCGGGGCATCGGCTTTGCCCGCTACAAGAACCTCGCCGCCTATGCCGCAGTCGTTGCCGAGGTCGCGGTCGATGAGCATGTCCGGGTCGAGCGGGTGTGGTGCGCCGCCGATGCCGGGCTCGTGATCAACCCCGATGGTGCGGTCAACCAGCTCGAAGGCAATATCGTCCAGGCGGCGAGCTGGGCGCTCAAGGAGGGGGTGCGGCTCGATGCGGGCGGCATCGCCTCGCGCGACTGGGAAACCTACCCGGTGCTCCGCTTCAGCGAGGTGCCGGAGATCGCGGTCGAGCTGGTCGAGCCCGCCTCCGACCGGCCCCCGCTCGGCATCGGCGAAGCCGCCGGCGGCCCGGCGGTCGCCGCGATCGGCAACGCCGTCGCCCACGCGCTCGGCACCCGCCTGCGCGACCTGCCGTTGACCCGCGAGCGGATCATGGCGGCGCTGCTGCGGGCCTAGCCGGGGTCAGGCGGGCGTGTCCAGCAGACGCTCGATCTCGCCGACGATGCGGCGATCGGTCGGCGCCACCTGGGCCGGCCAGGCGCCGGCCAGCGCGCCATCCGGCCCAATCAGGTATTTGTGAAAGTTCCAGCGCGGCGTGCCGGCTTCGCCGAGGCTGGCGGTGATCCAGCGGTAGAACGGATGGGCGTCGCCGCCGAGCACCCGGCATTTCTCGGCGAGCGGAAAATCGATCGCGTACCCGGTCGTGCAGAATTCCTTGATCTCGGCCGCCGAGCCCGGCTCCTGCCGGCCGAAATCGTTGGACGGCACGCCGAGCACCACGAGCCCCCGGTCACGGTAGCGTTGCCACAGCTCTTCGAGATCGCGGTATTGCGGCGTATACCCGCAATAGGAGGCGGTGTTGACGACGAGCACCGGCCGCCCGCGCCAGGCGTCGAGCGGCAGCGGGGCGCCGTCGATCGAGGTGAATTCGAACTGGTAGGGATCTGCGGCGGTGGTCAAGGGCGGTCTCCCGAAAACGGGCGAAAATCGAGCATCGGCACCCAGCATAGCGCCGTCGCGCCGGCGGTGCAGCCGCCGGTTTTGGGCGCGGCGATGCTGCTCGCGTTCTTTCTGAAGGGGATCGTCGTGGGCGCGGTCATCGCCGTGCCGGTCGGGCCGGTCGGCGTCTTGTGCGTCAGGCGGACGATTTTCGAGGGGCGGCTGGCGGGCCTCGTTTCGGGCCTCGGCGCGGCCACTGCCGACGCAATTTTCGGCATCGTCGCCGGCTTCGGGCTCACCTTCATAGCCGACTGGCTGCTCGGCTACGAAGACCTGCTGCGCGTCGGCGGCGGCTGCTACCTCCTTTATGCCGGCGGGGCGGGGTTTCTGGCAAAATCCGACGAGAAGCCGCATGAGGAGACCGATCCCGAGGGCTTGGCGCGCGACTTTGCTTCGACCTTTGCGCTCTGCGTCGTCAATCCGGTGACGATCGTCGCCTTTCTCGGCATTTTCGCCGCGCTCGGGCTGAGCGGCGCCGAGGCGACCTTGACCCGCGCGGCGGCCATGGTGCTCGGCGTGTGGATCGGCTCGATGCTGTGGTGGCTCGGATTGAGCCTCGGCATCGGGTCGTTTCGCCGCTCGATCGGGCCGCGTCAGCTGCGTTGGATCAGCCGCGGCTCGGGCGCCGTCCTGTTCCTGTCCGGCGCCGCCTTGCTGATAACCGCCGCGGTCGAGCATTTCGCCTGACGGCAAGCCGGAAGGACGCCTCGTGGTCTACCTGCCTCCCTATTTCACCGAAACGCGCCGTGACGTTCTGGTCGCCCATATGGAGCGCTACGATTTTGCCCTGCTGGTCACGCACGGCAGCGCCGGCCTCGTCGCCAGCCGAGTTCCATTCCTGCTCGAAGAGGAAGGCGAGATTCTGCACCTTCAGTGCCATCTCGCCCGCGCCAACCCGCAAGTCGCCGACCTTGCCGCAGGTGGCGAGGTGCTCACCGTGTTCGCCGGCCCGCACGCCTATGTCTCGCCCGCCTGGTATGAAAAGGGGCCCGCGGTGCCAACCTGGAATTACGCCGACGTCCACGCCTACGGCCGGGTGCGGCTGATCGAAGAGGCCGACCGGCTGCGCGCGCTGCTGCGCCGGCTGACCGACCGCCACGAAAAGCGCCGCGCCGCGCCGTGGCGGATGCAGGACCTGCCCGATAATTACGTCGCCGGCATGCTCAACGGCATCATCGGCTTCGAGATCGCCGTCACCCGGCTCGAAGGCAAATTCAAGCTGAGCCAGAACCGCCCGGCCGCCGACCGGCCGCGCGTCATCGCCGCCCTCGAAGCAAACGAGGACGCCAACTCGGGCGCCGTGGCGCAGCTGATGCGCCAGCGCAGCCAAGATTGACCGGGCTTTACCAAGCGGCGGGAGGCGGGGCCTGGCGAATATGATGCCGCGGCGCCGGCTGGTGAAAAACCCGTCAGGCGGCGAATTGCACAAAAAATGACACAGCGGGGCGGCCTGCAGCACCCCGATTCGCGGGGATAGGGGAATGACGACACCCACTCTGCCATATTGCTCGAATAGGCTGGATTGTTCGATCTCTTGCGTTGAAGCGCGGAATCGGTAGCCTCGCCAAATACTGCCGCCGCGCTGGCTGATTTCCTTCCGGCTAGTTTCCTTCCGGCTGATTTCCTTCTGGCTGATTTCCTTTTGGCGGATACCGAGGAGCGAATGCTGGCGAGGAGAGTGCACGGGCCGACCCGGTGGCTGCTGCCGCGAGCCTGGCGCATCGCGCTCGGTCTCATCCTCGCGATGCTCGCCTCGGCGCATTCCGCAGAGCCGGCGCCCCAGCCTCCGGCACCGGTCTCCGCCGCCGAGCTGGAGCGGCTCGTCGGCACATTGCAAGACCCGGCGGCGCGAGCCCGGCTCGTCGCCGAATTGCGCGCGCTGATCGCGGCCCAGCGCGCCACACCAGCGCCCGCCTCAGCCGCTGCCGCGCCAGAAAAGGCCGCGGCAAAACCGACGCCGCAGAGGGCGGCGATCGCGCTGTTCGGCCGGTTGTCGCGGCAGGTCGATGCCGCCACCGGCGAGATCCTGGCGGGTGCGGCGGTCGTCGTCGATGCCCCTCGCCTGATCGGCTGGATCGGGCGGCAGATCGCCAACCCGGCGGCGCGGACCCGCTGGATCACCGCCGGCTATGCGTTGGCGCTGGTCTTTGGGCTGGCGATCGCCGCGGAGTGGGTGGTGCGGCGCCTGCTGGCGCGGGTGACGCCGACATTCCCGGTGCGGCGCAGCGATTCGCGCCCGGTCCGCGCGCTGTTCGCGCTCTTGGGCTTTTTTCTCGACGCATTGCCGATCCTGGTTTTTGCCGGCACCGCGTTTGCCGCGATCGAGATGGGGCCCGCCAGCTTCATCCCGACCCGGGTGACGCTCTCGGTGCTGGCCGCCACGACGGCCGAGGCGCGGCTTTTATTGTGCGCCGCGCGGGCGCTGCTGCTGCCGACCGATGCCGGCGCGGTTTTTGTGCCGATCGGCCCCGAGACCCGAAATTACCTCTACATCTGGTTCAAGCGCTTTGTCTTTTTCGCGGCCTATGGCTATGCCATCCCCGAAGCTGCGTGGTGGCTCGGCATTCCCGGCGCGATCTACGCGCTGATGCTGAACCTGACCGGCCTGGTGCTGGCGCTGCTGGCGATCGTTTTTGTGCTGCAAAACCGCGGCGCGATCGGCCGCTGGATCGCCGGCGACCCGCCCTCGTCCACCGGCTGGGGCCGGATTCGCCGCACCCTCGGCGAGATCTGGGCCTTGCTCGCGGTCGTCTACATTATCGGCATCTATTTGATCTACGCGCTGCGCATCGAGGGCGGCTTCGGCTATGTGCTGCGCGCGACGGTGTTGAGCCTCGTCGTTCTCGTCGCTGCCCGACTCGTCGTTCGTGCCGTCCAGCGGCTGAGCCAGCGCGGCTTTGCCCTCTCGCCCGAGCTCAAGGCTCAATTCCCCACTCTGGAGCACCGCGCCAACCGTTATCTGCCGGTCCTGACCGGGCTGATCGAGGTCGCGGTCTATGTGCTGGCGGCGGCGACCGTGCTTCAGGCCTGGGACGTCGCTGCCTTCGCCTGGCTCAACAGCGCCCTCGGCCGGCAGCTGATCGGCCGGCTGGCGGCGATCGGGCTGATGGTGGCGATCGCCTTGGTTCTCTGGGAATTTGTCGATGCGGCGATCGAGCGGCATCTGAACGGCCTCGGCCACGAGGGCGCGCTGCGCCGCACCCGCATGCGCAACCTCTTGCCGCTGCTGCGCACCGCGGCGTTGAGCGTGATCGTGGTGTTGACCGGGCTGATCGTGCTGTCGCATCTCGGCATCGACATCGCGCCGCTTTTGGCCGGCGCCGGCGTCATCGGCGTCGCGATCGGCTTTGGCAGCCAGGCGCTGGTCAAAGACATCATCACCGGGCTCTTCATCCTGGTCGAGGACCAGTTCGCGGTCGGCGACATCGTCGATGTCGGCAAGGACCATGCGGGTATGGTCGAGGCGATCACGATCCGCACCGTGCGCCTGCGCGACCAGGCCGGCACCGTGCACACGATCCCGTTCAGCGAGGTGGCGAGCGTCAAAAACCTGACCCGCGACTTTGCCCATGTCGTCGCCCGGATCACGATCTCCTATCGCGAGGACATCGATTGCGTCGTCGAGATCCTGCGCGGGGTCGGCGACGAGCTGATGGCCGACGAAAAGCTGCGCCCGCTGATCCTCGACCCGTTCGACTATCTGGGCGTCGATGCCCTCGACGAATTCTGGGTCGTGCTGCTGCTGCGCATCCGTACCCTGCCGTTGCAGCAATGGGTGGTCGGCCGCGCCTACAACCGCCTCGTCAAGATCGCCTTCGACAAGCACGGCATCGCCAGCCGCGACCCCAACCCGGTGGCGATCGCGACCCCTGCCGCTACCCCTGCCCCTGCCGGTGGCGCCAAGCTCCGCCTACCCGAGCCCGCGGTCGAGCCTGGGGTCGAGCCCGCGGTCGAGCAACCGCCTGCCTGAACCCTCGGCCGCCGTGTTGCGCCGTGCGGTGCGCGCCGCTGAAGCTCGGGGAATATTGGGCTGGATCGGCGCGGTGCGTCCCCCGCTTTCGCGAGGGCAGGCTCTTCGAGACAGCCGCTGGGCGGCTTCCTCAGAGCATGTGAAGGAATACCAAACCGCTGTCATTCCGGGGCGTGGGCGCAGCCCGCGAGCCCGGAACCCATGCACACCGGCCTGCGGCATGCGGGCGGACGGCGGTGTTCATAGGTTCCGGGCCTGCCCTGCGGGCATCCCGGAATGACATTGCTTTCGACGCAGAATTTCTTCACAGGTTCTCAGGACAAGCGGGCGCGTCTCGAAGCATGCACGGCGCCGATGCAGCGCCCTATTTCCGATCCCCGCCAATTCATTCACATCCTCTCACCCGGCCTCGCCGCGCGCCAGCTCCTCGACCGCGTCGATATCGGGGCAGGCCAGCACCGCTTGTGCGGCGCGGCGGTCGAACCCGGCGCGGGCAAAGGCGCCGAGCTCGCGCGCCGGGTCGGCGGCGCCGCGCCGATAGGGCCCGAGCCGGCGGCGCCGGGCAAAGGCGCAGGCGGCGGCGAGGTCGGGGTCGCCCGTTTCGGCGCCGAGCGCAGCGACAGCCTCGCCGGCAACCGACGCCGCCACCCCTTTCGCCAACAGCCGGGCTCGGATCTTGTGCCGCGGCTCGCCGCGGCGGTAGAGCGAGTGCGCTCGCGCCGCAGCGTAGCCCGCGTCGTCGAGCAGACCCGACGCGCGATAGCGCTCGATCAGCATCTCGACCGCCCCGGCAAATTCCCCGGCCGCCTCAGGTGCCCGCCGCCGGATATGCCGCAGCAGCACCCGCCGCAAATTCTCCGCCGAGCTGGCATACCGCCCGAGATAGCCGAGCGCCCACCCCTCGATCAGGTCGGGCGTAACCTCTCGCCCCGCTCCGGAACCGCGCATCGCCCAGCCTGAAATTCGATCGAACGCCAGTATCGCCGCCCGCCGCGGCACGCGACAACTCCTTCGGACCTCCTGCGCAAGATCGGGCCGGACCCCTGCTACGACATAAACAGGAGGTGGGCGGGATCGAGGGTGGGACTGCCGGTGAGGGTCGCGACGAGCTTTTCGCGCTGCCGCTGCCGATCGCCGAATAGAACAGCTCACCGCCGGAATAGGCAAACCGCTGGCTCGATTTGGTAAAGGCGCCGGTGGTGAAGAGGGCGCCCAGCGGCTGTGGCGTCGCGCCGGCGCCGGCGCCGGTCAGGCTGAAGCCCGAGCCGCTGATAAACATCAGCGTGTTCGCGGCGGAAACGGCAAAATCGGCGACCGTGTTGCTGCCGGGCGCGGAAAAGGTGAACTGGTTGGCGCCGGCCTTGCCGGTCATCGTCGTCTTGCCGCCGGCAAAGAACACATCGCCGCCGGCCCCGCCGGTCAGCTTGTCCACACCGGTGCCGGCATAGATCACGACATGGTCCGCCGCCGGCACGCTCACGGCGAGGCTGACGGTGCCGCAAGATTGCGATCGGATGTCATGTCAGGTAATTGTAAATATTCTAATGATCAGCACTAATGATCGAACAATAGCCGGTTATTCGATATTTGTAAATCGGCTGTGCTGCTATCGTGCTTGGCGCCCATATCGGGGGGGCTGCGAAATCCGGCATCCCTGGCCAGCAGACGCGGTGCGCCGAGCGCGAATTGACAGGGTGGCGGGTGGTCGCCATACTCCGCCGCTTTCCTGCTCGATGGCCGGGCCGGCGGTGCCGGCTGGGGCCGAGCCGAGGAGAGTGGCGATGATGCGCGGTCCGGGGCGCTGGCGCCGGCGGTGGGGAACGATGCGGATGACGGCCGCAGCGGCGGCCCGGCGACGACGATAGCCGCCGCTCCGCCACCTCAGCTTTTCGGACCGCTCGCGCAGGAGACAATCCCGTGATCACACCCGTTATGCCCACCTATGGCCGGTGGGACGTTGCCGTCGACCATGGCGAAGGTGCGTGGCTCTACGCCACCGACGGCCGCAAATTCCTCGATTTTACCAGCGGCATCGCGGTCACCGGCCTCGGCCATTGCCATCCGCATCTGGTTGCCGCCGTCACCGAGCAGGCCAAGCGCCTGTGGCACGTCTCCAACATGTTCCACATTCCGGGGCAGGAGCGGCTGGCCCAGCGGCTGGTCGACAACACCTTTGCCGACACCGTGTTCTTTGGCAATTCCGGCGCCGAGGCGTGCGAGCTGGCGCTCAAGGTCGCGCGTAAATACCAGCACGACACCGGCCATCCGGAGCGCTACCGGATCATCGGCTGCGAAGGCTCGTTTCACGGCCGCACCTTCGCCACCCTCGCCGCCGCCGGCAACGAGAAATATCTCGAAGGCTTTGGCCCGCCGATGGACGGGTTCGACCATGTCGCCTTTGGCAACCTCAACGAAATGCGCGCCGCGGTCGGCAACGAGACCGCGGCGATCTTTGTCGAGCCGGTCCAGGGCGAAGGCGGCGTGCGCACCCCGCCGGCCGGCTATTTGGAGGGCTTGCGCGATCTCGCCGACGAGTTCGGCCTCCTCCTGGTGTTCGACGAGGTGCAATCGGGGATGGGGCGGACCGGCAAGCTCTTCGCCCATCAATGGGAGGGGGTGGCGCCCGACGTCATGGCGATCGCCAAGGCGCTCGGCGGCGGTTTCCCGATCGGCGCCTGCCTCGCCACCGAGAAAGCGGCGGGCGGCATGGGGCCCGGCACGCACGGCTCGACCTTTGGCGGGAACCCCTTGGCGGTGGCGGCCGGGAACGCCGTCCTCGATGTGATGCTCGAGCCCGGCTTTTTCACCAAGGTCGAGGCCGCCGCCAAGCGGCTGCGCGGCCGGCTCGAGGAATTGGTCAAGGCTTACCCGAAGCTCTTTGCCGAATTGCGCGGCTCGGGCCTCTTGCTCGGCATCCGCTGCGTCGTGCCGGCCGGCGATGTCGTCGCCAAGCTGCGCGCCGAGGGGCTGCTGGCGCTGACCGCCGGCGACAATGTGCTGCGCATCCTGCCGCCGCTCGTCGTCACCGACGCCGAGATCGATGCCGGGATCGACATCATGCGCAAGGTGGCGCGCGAATGGCCGCAATAAGGCGGGCGCGCACCGCGGCGCTGGTCGGCGGCGAGGCGCCGGCCGCCGCGCCGCGCCATTTCCTCGATCTCGACCGGTTCGACAGCGGCGCGTTGCGCGGTATCCTCGACCTCGGCTTTGCCTATAAGAACGGCCGGCACGACCGGCCGCTCGCCGGCAAGACCTTGGCGATGATCTTTGAAAAGCCGTCGACGCGGACCCGCGTGTCGTTCGAGGTGGCGACCCGTCAGCTCGGCGGCGACACGATTTTTCTGAACACCGCCGACAGCCAGCTCGGCCGCGGCGAGACCGTGGCCGACACGGCCCGCGTGCTGTCGCGCTATGTCGATGCGATCATGATCCGCACCAACGAGCCCGAAAAGCTCGACGAGCTGGCGCGTTATGCGAGCGTGCCTGTCATCAACGGGCTGACCGACGCGTCGCACCCCTGCCAGCTGATGGCCGACGTGATGACCTTGCAGGAGAAAAAGGGTCCGCTCGCCGAAGCGACGGTCGCCTGGAGCGGCGACGGCAACAATGTCGCGGCAAGCTGGGTGCATGCCGCGGTGCGCTTCGGCTTTGCGCTCCGCCTCGCCTGCCCCGAGGGGCTCGGCCCGCCGGCAGCCCGTGCTCGATTGGGCGCGGCGCGAGGGTGGCCGGGTGCGGTTGACGCACAGGCCCGAGGAAGCGGTCGCGGGTGCGGATTGCGTCGTCACCGACACCTGGATCTCGATGGGGGCGAAGGCGACCGCCAACCGCCACAATCTCCTCGCCCCCTACCGGGTCGACGAGCGGCTGATGGCGCAGGCCAAGCCCGACGCGATCTTCATGCATTGCCTGCCGGTCAAACGCGGCCAGGAGGTCACCGCCGCGGTCGTCGACGGCCCCCGCTCGGTCGTCTGGGACGAGGCCGAGAACCGGCTGCACGCGCAAAAAGGAATCCTCGCCTGGTGTCTGTCCTAAACCCCTCCGGTCCAAATCCCTCCGGCCCAAACCCCCCTGGCCAAAATTCCCCTGGCCAAAATCCCTCCGGCCAAAACCGCCCGCCCGACGATCTGGTCCAGCCGTTTCGCATCGGCCCCTATGCGTTGCGCGGGCGCCTGGTGCGGCTCGGCCCGGCGATCGACCGCATCTTGTCGCAGCATGATTACCCGGCCCCGGTCGCGAGCTTGCTCGGCGAGGCGATCACGCTCGCCGTGATGTTGGCGGGCGCCCTCAAATACGACGGCGTCTTCACACTGCAAACCAAGGGCGACGGCCCGATCGGGCTGATGGTCGCCGATGTCTCGACCACGGGTGCGGTGCGCGGCTATGCCCAGTTCGACGCGGCAAAGCTGGCGGCGGCCCCCGCCATGACGGACGAGTCGCCATCGGTGCCGGACCTCGTCGGCCACGGCTACATCGCCTTCACCGTCGATCAAGGCGAGCACACCGACCGCTATCAGGGCATCGTCGAATTGTTGGGCGCCACGCTCGCCGATTGCGCCCAGCACTATTTCCGCCAGTCGGAGCAGATCCAGGCCGGGATCACGCTCGCCGTCGGCCGGGCCGGGCCGGGCAGCACCTGGCGCGCCGGCGGGCTGATGCTGCAGCGGGTGCCGCCCGAAGGCGGCTACACGGTGATTGCCGACGATGTCGAGGATGGCTGGCGCCGGGCGATGGTGCTGATGAGCTCGGCCACCGCCGCCGAGCTGATCGACCCCGGCCTGCCGCCGAACCGCCTCCTCTATCGCCTGTTTCACGAGGACGGGGTACGGGTGTTTCGCAGCCACCCGCTCGAAGCGCGCTGCCGCTGCTCGCGCGAGCGGATCGAGACGATCCTGCGCGCCTTTCCGGCGGACGAGATCGAGGACATGCAAAAGGAGCGGCAGACCACCGTCACCTGCGAGTTCTGCAGCACGAGCTACGTCTTCGAGGCCGCCGAGCTGGCCCGCCTCGCCCCCGCCTGAGATGGCGCCCGACATGACGCCCGACAGCAAGAGCGGCTACGACGCCGAATGGCAGGCCCGGTTCGGCGACGATCCGCCGCCCGGCGATCTCCCCGACATTCCTTGGCTGCGTCAGGTGCTGCTGCGCCGCACGCAACGCCGCTACGACGCGCGCCCGGTCTCCGAGCCGTTGCTGCAATTGCTGCTCGGGGCCGCCTTCTCGGCTTCCTCGAAATCGGATTTTCAGCAGGTCTCGGTCGTCCGCGTCGCCGATCGGGACCGGCGCGACCGGCTTGCAGCACTCGTCCCCGACATGCCGTGGATCGGCGCCGCTCCGGTCTTTCTCGTCTTCTGCGGCGATGCGCGGCGCTTGGAGCGGCTCGGCGAATTGCGCGGCCATGTGATCGAAAACGGCCGGGTCGAAAACGGCCGGCTCGAAGGCTTTTTCAACGCCGCGGTCGATGCCGCGCTGGTCATGCAAACCTTCACCCTCGCCGCCGAGACGGCGGGCCTCGGCTGCTGCCCGATCAGCGCCTTGCGCAACCACGCTGCCGCGGTCGCGACGATCCTCGAGCTGCCCGACAAGGTGTTCCCGGTCGCCGGGCTCTCGCTCGGCTATCCCGCTGCCGAAGGCTATATCAGCCTGCGCCTGCCGCTCGCTATCGGCCTGCACACCGACCGCTACGACGACAGCGGTCTCGCCGCCGCGGTCGACGCCTACGACCATCGCCGCGACGCCCGTTTCTCGATCCCGCGCGAGCGCCGGCGCGCCCCCGAAACCTTTGGCGACGCCGCCTTTTACGGCTGGTCCGAGGACAAGGCGCGCCAAGCCGCCGCCGACCCCGAAGGCCAAACCTTCCCCGTCTGGCTGCGCAGCCGCGGCTTCACCTTCGATTAGCCACCCAATCGTCAAAGTTGTGCTACCCTGCCGGTCGTCACGCCTGCAGGAGCCCGCCGATCTTTCACCCCGAGGAAGGTCAGGTGCCCCACTGTCCCTCGCCGCCCTGGCGGGCGGAGAGGGAGACCGCCGCAGGTGCTGACCGCATGACCCGGCGCCGTAGATAAGAAGCTCGGATTCTCTTATATTCGTAGAAGGAAGAGCATGGGGCAGGCGAATGACGCTGGTGCGGGTGCGCCGGATGGCGCAGCTAACGTTGCCGGCCGAGGTGCGGCGGGTATTGAACGTCAAAGAGGGCGATTATCTGGAGGCGGAAATTGTCGATCAGGGCGTGCTGCTCAGGCCGGTTGCCGTTGTCGAGCGCGACCGCGCCTGGCAGGGCATTGTGCATGCGGTCTCGCAGGTTCGCGATCTCGGGGCGCGGCCCGGCGAGGATAACCAGGCCGAGGAGGAGAAGATCGCCGGGATGGTAAAGGAGCACCGGCGCATAAAACCAAAACGTGCCTAAAGCGGTCCTCGACACGACAGTGCTGGTCAGCGCCTTCCTGCGGCCGACGCACGGCGGAGCTTCGTTCGAGCTCCTTCGTTTCGCGAGGGAGGGCAGGTTCGAGCTTCACCTGTCGAACGGCATTCTCGACGAGGTGGCGCATACGCTGATGACGCACGAAAGGAGCCGGACCTTCCTGTCGGTTGGGCTTTGGCTTCGCTTGAAGAGGCGGCTACGGGGGTAACAACTGTCGATCCGCGTAGAGAAGGGCAATCGTTCGCCCAAATCGGGTTAGATGCCGCAGTCGAACATTACGATCGGTCGATTGCTGAGGAAGGCCAATGATCGAGAACAAACGCGCTATCTCCACCGACCTGGATAAGCTCAACGCTCATGAAATCCAGCCCGAAGAATACGAGGACATCCCCGAGTTGACCGATGAGTGGTTCGACAAAGCCGAGCTCGCCACCGGCGGCACCGTCGTCCGGCCCGCCAAGCGCCCTGGGCGCCCTAAATCCGACACCGCTAAAAAGCTGATCGCGCTGCGCCTCGATCCCGATATCGTCGAGCGGTTCCGGGCCACCGGCCCCATGGCAATCGCGCATCAACCTGATTCTGCGAAACTATCTCGAAAAGGCGTGACGGGTATAAGACGATGTCGCCGGACTCATTGACAAATTAGATATAATATGATATACGCAACCGATCGAGTGAATTGATCGGCGCGAAGGCGCATTCCTGGTCTCGATCTGATAAAACAGGCGGAACAGGCCAGGCGCCGCTCCGGGAGGCAAAAATCTGCGCGTTCGGAACGACTGGGCGGAACGACTGGGCGGGCCGCCGCGGCGGCGGCGGAAAAATCTTCGGCGAACCCGGAGGGATTGCCGCTGGCCGGTGTTGCGCGATCCGCAAGGCGAAGAATTGGCCCGGCGCTATTTGGCGATCCTCGACAAGCTCTCCCGTCTCTCGGGCATCGTGGGCACAATCTTTCTGAAGGCGCAGAACGAAATCCAGGACCCGGCCAAGCTCCGCCCGCTGGTCGGGCCGATCGACGGCCAGGGATGGCTCGATCTCGGCGTCGGAGCGGCCGATGGTGCGGGCCTGCCGAAATCGTCGAAAATCTGGAGGCGGCCCTCGACCGTTTCCGCAAGGTGGCGGCGAGCCTGCAAGCGGGCTGACAGGGGGGTGCCCTGGAACCGGGCGGGCGGAAGATTACATTCAGCGGCGGCCGGGATGCTCGGCCGCGTCAATCTGCTTTTTGGACGGATCAGGATGACCAGTCTTTCGCGCCCGCAGCGCACGCTCGCCCGCACCGCCGCCGCGGCGCTGATGCTGATGGCGCTGCACGGCTGCGACAGCGCCGGCGCCGGCCCCGCCGGACCCGACAACGCGACCGATTTCGGCTTTCTCCACGACGTCTTCCGCAAGGTCGAGAACAATTACGTCCAGCCGGTCACCGAGAACGAGCTGACGACCGATGCGCTCAAGGGAATGCTGAGCCGGCTCGACCCGCATTCCGACTATATGGACGAAGACCAGTATCACCAGATGTCGGCGGTCACCCGCGGCGAGTTCGGCGGCATCGGCATCGAGCTGACCTTGGAGGGGAAAGTCCCCGAGGTCATCGCCCCGATCGACGGCACGCCCGCGGCGAATGCCGGCATCGAGCCCGGCGACCGCATCGTCAGGATCGACGGCCAGGCGACCACCGGCATGGATGTCGAGGCGATCGTCAAGCGCCTGCGCGGCGCGGCCGGCAGCCGCGTCACCTTGACCATCGCCCGCACCGACCGGCCGCCTTTCGATGTCGCGTTGACCCGCGCGGTCATCCATGTCGTCTCGGTCAAGTCGAGCCTCCAGCCCGACCGGATCGGCTATGCCCGCATCACCTCCTTTACCGAGAACACCGCGAGCGAGCTCGCTGCGGCGATCACCCGCCTCAAGGAGCGCGCGCACGGCCGGCTCAACGGCTTGATCCTCGATTTGCGCAACAACCCCGGCGGCCTGCTCGACGCCGCGGTCGATGTCACCGGCGAATTGGTCGATGGCGGCACCGTCGTGACGACGCGCGGACGCAACACCGAGGACGACCACGTCTATCGCGCCCCGGTGGCCGGCGACCTCTTGCCCGGGGTGCCGATGGTGGTGCTGATCAACAGCGCCTCGGCCTCGGCCGCCGAGATCGTTGCCGGCGCCCTGCAGGACCAGCACCGCGCCCGGCTGATCGGCACCCGCAGCTTTGGCAAAGGCTCGGTGCAGACGATCATCCCGCTCGAAGGGCATGGCGCCTTGCGCCTGACGACGGCGCTTTATTACACACCCTCGGGGCGCTCGATTCAGGGCCACGGCATCGCCCCCGACATCATCGTCGGCCTGCCCAAAAACGAGCAGGTGGCGAACGCGCTCGTCACCTATGAGAGCGACCTCTACGGCGCCTTTAAGAATGCCGGCTCGCTCGGCGTCAACCACGCCGCCGCCGCGGCCGCGACCCAATCCGGCGCCGAGCCCAATGACCACCCGATCAGGCCGCTGAACATCGCCACCAGCAACGACGCCCAGTTCGAGGCGGCGCTCGACTACCTGCACCGCGCCGTGCGCCGCGACATCGGCACCCACCACGGCTGAGCGGGGTTAGAGCATGATCCGATTAGCTGGAAGCGCTCTCCAATCCCCTCGGCCGGACTTGATCCGGCCGTCTCCGTCTTTTTGTTCTGACATCTGCGCATCAGACGTGGACCCCCGGGTCAAGCCCGGGGGAGGCGAGAAAGCTTGAGATGCTCCGATCTAACGCGATCAGGCTCTACGGGGGGGTCATGGGGCCGGCAGGCGCAAAGTAAGGCTCGACCGCACGCCGCGCCCGAGCCAGCGCAGGAACGAGCGGGCGTTGCGCAGATGCCCGTAATCGTCGAGCTGGAACAGCACAAAAAGCGCATAAACCTTGCGCGGGTCGAGGCGGCGCAACAGGCGGATGCGCACCAGCATCGTAATGCCGAGATCGGAGAGGTGGTTGTTGCGGACCGCCTCGCGCAATGTCAGCTGTGGCACGTCGATGACAAAGTCGCCCGCCCGCCCGCTTTCGGCGAGACGCCCGGTCGCGGGCTCATAGTTATAAAGGCGCCCACCCAGCCGAAACGCAAAGCTGCGCCGGAACACCAGGCGCAGCAGGGGGCGAAATTTGTTGAGCTTGCGTTCGAGCCCGCGCAGATCATCGGCGGAAATCTCGACCGCCTCCTCCGCGGCAAGCCGCTGCCCGGTCAACGCCGCGGCCCGCTCCGCCGCCATCGGCCGATATTCCTCCGGCGCCGGCGCCGACCACCCGAAATTATCGAGATCGAGCGTCGCATAGGGCGGCAAAAGCTGGGTCCCTCCCCGCCAATGCCGGCAAAGATCGCGATAAAGCGTGCGATGCTCGTTGGCCCAGCGGCTGTCGGGCCTGTCAAACACCGCTTGGCTGGCAAACGGCATATAGAAATCGGCGCCGAGCCGTTCGCTCAATCGGCAAACCCAATCGACATAGTGGCGCTGCGAGCGCAACGAGACCGTGCCGCGCTCGTCGAGAAAGCTGTTGACGAGGCTCGCCGGCGAATAGCTGCACAGCAGCACCCGCGGCTTCTTTGCCCGGTCGGCGAGCCGGCGCACCGCGCGCAGCACCGGCGGCGGCGGCTTGGCGTCGTTGAAATTGAGGAGCAGCGCGCCCGGGGTATCGACGAGCAGCAGGCTGTCGTCGTTCCACAACGGGATCGAGATGATCGCCACGCCTTCGGCGAGCCGGTGCCAGCGTCTGGGCGCGATGCACTCGGCGCGAAACCCGCGCTCCCGCATATGGTCGAGAAAGCCGCGTTCGCCGAGCGCCGGGAACAGAAAACGGGGGCCCCGGCCGAGGCGCCGGATCGACGGCATGTGAAAATGGTCGGGATGCTCGTGCGTCACATAGACGCGCGGACTCGCCGCGAGCCAGTCGATCTCCGCTGCGCTCGGATAATGCTGCAGCCACCAGCTGCGCCAATAGACCGAGCCGACGAGCCACGGATCGGTCACCAGGAGCGGGCTCTCACCCTCCCGATAGACCGCGAGCGAGGCGTGGCCGAGGGTGCGCGCGCGCCACCCGGCAGCCGGCACGGGCGCGCCGGCGCCGACTATAGCCGGGCGATCAGCGGCGCCAGGAATTCGCGCAAGACCGGCGACCATTTGGCGTGCTCGGGCCCGCTCGCCGAATGGCCGAGGTCGCTGTCGAGCTCGAAATAGCGGGCATCGACCCCGGCCGCCGTGAGGTCCTTCATGACGCCGGGCGCCAACGACGGCGGAAACAATTTGTCGGTGCGGCACAGGATATAAAGCATCTTGGCGCGGATCTTGGAAAACTCCGGCACCGTGTCGAACCCGATCGTCGCCCGGCGCAGGATCACCAGCGAATTGGTGTCCCATTGCCGCGCCCAATCGGCCGCGAGCTGCCGGATCGCCCGCTCGCGCGCGCCCTGTTCCGGATAGCGCCCGGCAAGCTGCTCGCTATAGCCATAGTTCATCAGGGTTTCGAAGCGCAGCTGGGTCAGCACCGCCTTCGCCCCGCCCCGGTCGTAATAATCGCCGCCGTTCCATTCGGGGTCGGTGGCGAGCCGGGCTTCGAGCTCGGCCAACCGCTGCTTGGCGTTGCGCGCCTGGGGTGCCGTCACCACCGCCGCGATCCCGTCCATAAAATCGGGATAGGCGACGGCCCATTGGAACGCCTGATAGCCGCCATAGGAGGGGCCCGCGACGGCGACGAGATGCCGGATGCCGAGCGAATCGACGAGCGCCTTTTCGGCGGCGACGATGTCGCGCACCGTGATCGCCGGAAAATCGGGGCCATAGGGCCGGCCCGTCGCGGGATTGCGGCTGGCCCCGTTGGTCGAGCCAAAAGACGAGCCCAGCATGTTCGAGGCGACGACAAAAAGCCGGTCGGTGTCGATCGCCTTGCCCGGCCCGATCAGCCCGTCCCACCAGCCCGGTTGGCCGCCGTTTGCCGGGTTCTTGCCGGCGGCATGGTGGCTGCTGGTATAGCCGTGGGTGACCAAGACCGCGTTGCGCCCGTCGGGGGCGAGCCGGCCATAGGTCTCGTAAGCGATGCGGGCTTCGGGCATGACGCCGCCGCCGGCCAGGCGAAAGTCCCGGATCAGAAAATGCTTGTCCTCGACGGTGCCGAGATCGCCGCCGCGCGCCGCCAGCTCGACCGACATCAGCCTCTCCTCCGCGATGGTCCGGCTGGAGTTTGCCATGCCGCCGGCGGCAATGCCACGGCCGCCGCTTCCGCTCGGCCGGCATTCGCGCTACATCGGGCGGCGATGCGCGCGCTGTGGCCGATCCTGACGCTGTTCTTTCTCGCGGCTTGCGAGGGCGCCCCGCAGCCCGCGCCACTCGACCAGATCCGCGCCTATTTTCCACCGGGCGGTGTCGCCGATACGATCGAGATCGACGCGACCGGGCGCCTGGCGCTGCGCCGCGCCGAGCTCGTCGCTCCCGATGGCCAAACCGTGCCGGCCGGGTCGATCTCGGCCCAACCGTCGCCGACCACCAGCTTTTCGCAGCAATTCCCGACCGGCCCTTACACCAGCGGCACCTTCGGGGTCAGCAACGCAATCGGCGCCAACCCGATCGGGCCGAGCGCGGTCGGCGCCGCGCCGCAGACTGTGACGACGCTGCTGGCCACCATCTCCAGCGCCTCGATTCTATTGCCCGACCCGGTCGCCTACCGCCGCGATTGGCGGAAATACCAAATCCACCTGCAATTCGGCGCCGCCCCCGGCGAAGTCCAAACCAGCGACATCGCCGCCCCGGAGCCGCCACCGCAGTAGAATTCACTCTTTGTTCTTGACATCGAGATCGGTTTCTGCTACCTTCGCCGGCATCTCGCAGTCCGGGATATTCGATGCTGTCGGCCGACCAGCTGCAGAAAAAGTGGGAGCAGCGCGCCCTCCTCTTCCCGTTCGATCCGGCGATGACCTTTACCGAGGCGGGGCTCGTGCTCGGCGCCGGGACCGTTCTGGCGGCGTGCCGCACCGATCGCCGCGGCCGCGCCACATTCGCGATCGACAGCGGCGAGAAGCGCATCTGATGAATTATTCTCTGAAGACAGCCGCGGCCTTTTGTACCGTATGCCTTACGGCTGCTTCACCCGCAATGGCGGACCGGCCCGCACTGAACGCAAAACTCTATCGCAACTGGGATTACCAGTTCTCGGTAGAGTTGCCAAAAGAGCATTTGGCATGCGTTGGGGAAATCACCAATCATGGCATTGATTTGATGGCTTCTGGCTGGCGCGATGGCTTCTGGCTGGCGCGATGGCTGCAAGGACAAGGCATCGCGGCCGATGTGATCCACCCGACGAGCGTCGCCGTATCGCGGGAGCACCGCCGTGCCAAGCCTGCCCCGGACAGCGATCCGGGGACCGGCCGGCTCGATAGCGAGCTGTTGAAGCGCGCCCCCGGCCTCCGCCGCGGCAGGCTTTTCTCGGCTGGCTGCGTGGCGAACGGGGTCATTGCAGCCGGGGTCATTGCAGCATGGCCTGATCCCGACTGCGCAGGAGGAGGACGCCAAGCGGCCAAACCGCGAGCGCGAGGGCCTGGCCGGCGAGCGCACCCGCATTGTCAACCGGATGAAAAGCACCCCCTGTTCCCAGCCAGAGCCTGCCCCTGGCTGGAACAGGGGGCAGGCCTGGCTCGTCTCGGCATTCGCGGCTTCGAGCCGACCTTGCGCCGGGCTCCGGAGCGGCTGGCAAGATTGCTCACCCCGGAGGGGATGACGCTGCCGCCAAACACCCTGGCTGAGCTTGGCCGCGACATGGCACGGCTGCGCTTCGTCGCCGGCCGGATCCGGCCAGATCCGGGAGATCGAGGAGGCGCGCCTGAAACGGCTCGATCCCACTCGGCGCTTTCCTTTGTTTGAAGCTGCCAGATGCCCGAGACTTGTTCGATGATCGCGCCAGCCTCCGACAGCGCGGCAATGGCTTTCGGAACCTCGGCGCGCAACTCCGCCCCGCCACCGAGGTCCTCGATCGCCCGCAAGCGACCGGCCCGGACCCATCCGAGCTTTAGCCGCGATGGCGATAAGCTGCGCGCATCTTGACCTTCCAGCGCTGGTAATCCTTATCTGAGTGGCCGGTGGCCTGTGGAGGAGAGGCGGGTGTCGGTGATCGTGGACGAGAAGAGCGTGGCTGAGGATCGCGGTGCGCGGTTGCGGCTGCCGATCGAGGGCATGAGCTGCGCCACTTGCGCCGGGCGCGTCGAAACGGCGCTGAACCGGCTGCCCGGTGTTGCGGCAAGCGTCGATCTCGCTGGCGAGACCGCCGAAATCCGCGGCGCGCCGGCAGCGCTCGACCCGGTTCGGCTGGCCGCGGCGGTGGCCGAGGCAGGCTACACTGTGCCGCGCGAGCGGCGCGAGCTGGCGGTCGGCGGCATGACCTGCGCCACTTGCGCCGGGCGCGTCGAAAAGGCGCTCGCCCGAATCCCCGGAGTGACCAAGGCCGAGGTCAACCTCGCGACCGGGCGGGCTGCGGTCGAGGGGATCGCGGGTGCCGTCCATCCGGCCGAGCTGATCGGCGCGGTGCGCGATGCCGGCTATACGCCCGAGCTGGTGACCGGCGAGGCCGAGCCCGAACGAGAGCGCGACGCCGCCGAACGCCGCCGTCAGCGCCGCGCGCTCGTCAAGGTCGCCGCGGCGGCGGTGCTGAGCACGCCCTTGCTGTTGCCGATGTTCGGGCTGTTGCCGATGTTCGGCGTCGGGCTCGATCCATGGGTGGCGCTGGCCTTGGCGACGCCGGTCCAATTCATCGCCGGCGCCGGGTTCTATCGCGCCGCGTGGCGGGCATTGCGCGCCGGCACCGGCAATATGGACCTGCTGGTCGCGCTCGGCACCTCGGCAGCCTATTTCTACAGCGCCTGGCTCGTTCTCGCCGGCGCCGGCGGCCATCTCTATTTCGAGGCCGCCGCGGTGGTCGTCACCCTGGTGCTGTTCGGGCGGTGGCTCGAAGCGCGGGCGAAACGCGCCACCGGCGGGGCGATCCGCGCGCTGATGGCGCTGCGCCCGGAGCGCGCGCGGGTCGAGCGCGACGGCGGTGAGATCGAGCTGCCGGTCGCCGCGGTCGCCATCGGCGACATCGTCGTCGTGCGGCCGGGCGAACGGTTGCCGACCGACGGCCGGGTGCTTTCCGGCGCCAGCGCCGTCGATGAGAGCCTTTTGACCGGCGAAAGCCTGCCGGTCGAAAAAGCGCGCGGCGACCCGATCGTCGGCGGCTCGATCAACGGCAGCGGATTGTTGCGGGTCGAGACCACCGCGGTCGGCGCCGAGACGACGCTCGCCCGGATCATCGCCTTGGTCGCGGGAGCCCAGGCAAAAAAGGCGCCGGTGCAGCGGCTCGTAGACCGGGTCGCGGCGGTGTTTGTGCCGATCGTTCTCGGCTGCGCCGTTCTCGCCTTTCTCGGCTGGTATTTTCTGGCCGGCGACTTTGCCGCCGGGCTCGTCGCCGCAATCTCGGTGCTGGTCGTCGCCTGCCCGTGCGCGCTCGGCCTGGCGACACCGGCCGCGCTGATGGTCGGCATCGGTGCTGCAGCGCGAGCCGGCATCCTGATCCGCGATGCCGAGGCGCTGGAGCGGGCGCGCCGGGTCGATCTCGTCGTGCTCGACAAAACCGGCACCCTCACCGAAGGGCGGCCGCAGGTCACCGAGATCGTCGCCCTCGGCATCGGCGAGGCCGAGCTCTTGGCGCTGGCCGCCGCGGCGCAAAGCGGCAGCGAGCACCCGCTCGCCGGTGCCGTGCTGGCGCGCGCCCAAGGTCTTGCCCTGCCGCATCTCGAGGAATTTCGGGCCCACCCCGGGCGCGGCCTGGTGGCGCGTATCGGTGGTCGCCGCATCGCGCTCGGCAACGCCGCGCTGATGGCCGAATTGCAAGTCCCGCCGCGGCTCGACGATCAGGCGACGGCGCTCGAGGAAAAAGGCCGCACCGTGATGCGGGTTGCAGCACTCGACCCGGGGCCCGCGCTGCTCGGCTTGATCGCGGTCATGGACCCGGTGCGGCCATCGGCGGCCGAAGCGGTCCGCAGCCTGCACGATGCCGGGATCAGGACGCTGCTGCTGACCGGCGACAACCGCCGCACCGCCGCCGCCGTCGCTGCGGCACTCGGGATCGAGCGGGTCCGGGCCGAGGTGCTGCCGCAGGACAAGGCCGCCGAGATCGAGCGTTTGCAACGGGCGGGGCATTGCGTGGCGATGGTCGGCGACGGCGTCAACGACGCGCCGGCCTTGGCCCAGGCCGATATCGGGATCGCCATCGGCACCGGCGCCGATGCGGCGATGGCGGCGGCCGGGATCACCCTGATGCGCCCCGACCCGCGTCTCGTCGCGGCGGCGATCGCGGTCAGCCGCGCAACCTGGCGCAAGATCGCCGAAAACCTGTTCTGGGCCTTTTTTTATAATGTCGTCGGCATCGTCCTTGCCGCGATCGGACTGTTGACCCCGGTGATCGCCGGTGCGGCGATGGCGTTTTCCTCGGTCAGCGTCGTATCGAACGCGCTGCTGCTGCGCCGCTGGCGGCCGGCGCGAGCAGCGGGGGAGATGATCGATGAGCATGACGATCGGCGAGGCGTCGTTGCAATCCGGGGTGCCGGCCAAGACGATCCGCTATTACGAAGAAACCGGGCTGATCGGCCGGGCCGACCGCCGGTCGAACCGCTACCGAAACTATAGCGAGCGCGACATCGCGCTCTTGCGCTTTGTCGGCCGCGCCCGCCGGCTCGGCTTTTCGCTCGCCGATGTAAAGAGCCTGATCGCGCTCTACCGCGACCGTTCGCGCACCAGCCGCGAGGTCAAGGCGATCGCCGCGCAGCATCTCGCACGCATCGACCGCAAGATCCGCGAGCTCGCCTCGGTGCGCGACGCGCTCGCCCTGCTGATCGAGCAGTGCAGCGGCGACCACCGCCCGGATTGCCCGATCATCGCCGAATTGAGCAGCGACACCGAACAGGTTTTCGATTGCCGAGAGCCATCGCGCGGCGCATAATGGGCGAAAATAGGGCAATTGTCTCAATATATGACGGGTTCATTTCGCAGCCTGCGGAGCCGGGCGGCGCCGAGGGGCGGAAGCCGGGTGGACAGGATGGCCGGGAAGATTGCGGGCTTGCTGGTGGCGCTGCTGTGCGCGTTCTGGGCGGCGACAGCCGTGGCGGAGACGGATTGCAATGGCGGCCCCCTACCGACGCAGGGGCTGATGAAACCGGACGGGGCGCCGCAGCCCAACCTGGTGATCACGGGAACCTGCAATGTCGTTCCCGGCGGAGAATACCTTTACGGCAACGTCAACATTCTCGATGGCGGAGTATTGAATTTTTCCGAGACGATCGCTTCGCGGACCAATTTTTGGGCGAGCTCGGTCATCATCGAGAATGGCGGAATTATGAAGGCCGGCACCCCGCAGAAACCGTTCGGCATCGACGGCGGGATTCTGACGATCCATCTCTACGGGAAAGCAGGGCCTTCGGCGATCGACGGCAACGGCAACAAGGTCCCGGTCGCCGACCAGGGCAAGGGCGTCCCGTGCCAGAGCCTCGTCCCCAACGGGACAAAAGTGCCGTGCGGCATTCCCGTGAAGGTGTGGAGCAGCAACGGCACGAGCGAGGTTTCGGGCTGTGGGCCGAACGAAAAATCGTCGGCCGCGGATTGCCTGCCGGGCCTCGCGACCGACGACAAGGATCGGTTTTACCAATACGGGACGCTTTACGGCGACGGCGGCAGGACGACGGTCGGGTGCCCGGCCCAGCTCGACGGCACGCCGATCACGGAATGCGAGGGCTATTTCGGGTACAAGACATTGGCGGTGTCGTTTGGCGGCACGCTCGATCTTTATGGCTACAAGGGGGCGAGCTACGACACGGCGACCGATGACGACCATCTGAGCTCCGGGGTGAGCTGGATCCGCCTCGCCGACAATCTGGGCAAGACCGCCACCACGCTGAAGCTGGAAAAGAGCCCCGGCGACAAGTGGTGGAACGCGGCCGACACCGATGTCCAGATCGTCGTCACGACCACCGATTACCTCCCCGGCCATTCGGAAGAGCGGAAGGTAACCAAGATAAACGGGGACGAGGTAACCTTCGACCCGCCGATCCAGTGGCCGCATGTCGGCAAGCGTTTCCCGCTGGCGACCCGGCTGGCGGCGGCGGCCGGCCGGATGACCCTCGACCCGAACCTGGTCAAAGACGGGGCCGAGACGCGGGCGGCGGTGGCATTGCTGACGCGCAGCATCCAGATCGTCTCCGCTGGCGACGACGCCACCAAATCCTTTGCCGACATGCCGGCGACCTACTCGTTCGGCGCGCAGATGATCGCGCGCCAGGGCTTTAAAAAGGTCCAGATCCAGGGTGTCGAGTTCCGCCAGATGGGCCAGGGCGGCCGCATGGGCCATTACCCGGTCCATTTCCACATGACACGCACCACGCCGCCCGACACTTTTGTCAAGGATTCGTCGGTCAACGAATCGATGAACCGGTGGTACGTCATCCACGCGACGCATGATGTGACCCTGGCGCGGAACGTCGGCTGGAAGTCGATCGGCCATGGCTATTACCTCGAAGACGGCGACGAGATCGACAACAACTTCTATTCCAACATCGGCATATTTGCCCGCGGCGCGGTCGACAACCCCCAGAACTACGCGCAAGGTGCCGGGCATCCTCTCCTACAATAATCGCGACCGGCCGGGGTTCCCGTTCCGCTCCGACAACGAATATCCCTCGGTATTCTGGATCACCAACGGCTGGAACGATTTTATCGGCAACATGGCGGCCGGGGCCGGCACCTGCGGCGCCTGCTATTGGCTGGTGCCGGCCGAGAACGCGACCAAGCCCGACGTGCCCGAGACCGGCAACAACGACCTCGGCTACATGAAATGGTCCGGCTACGCCGCGCTGCAAAAGCACCAGTTCAACGATACCATTAGTAGAAGCGTGCCGTCCGCCTTTGCCGGGGCGACGCCGCTCAAATCCTTCTACGGGAACTCCTGCACCTCGGCGATGCATTCGTTTCAGACGACGCAGGACGCGCCGGTGTGCCACGGGGTCAACTCGGCCGATTTCCCAAAGGCGCCCAACACGCTGGTCGCGGTCAAGAGCATCGCGCCCCCGCCGCTCGCCCCCGAGCTCGAAGCGGACGACCCCTATTACCCGCATTACGTCGGCGCGCGGCACGCGACGCGCTGCCCGCCGGCAGCGACCCAGGTCAACGGCCAGCCGCCGGCCTATGACTGCGCCGCCGTGGTGCCGTGCGACAATCCCGGCCCGCTGGGAACCAACGAAGACCAGTGCGCGGTGACCGTGCTCGACCATTACACCTCGGCCTTCAACTGGGCCGAGAACGGGGTCGCGGCGATCTGGCTGCGGCCGCAATGGTATCTGGTCGACAACAGCGTCCTGTCGGACGTGCAGAACGCCGCGCTGACCTTCGTCACCAGCGGCACCTACGACCGCGCTGCGGTGATCGAGGGCGACTGGGCCTTGGCCCGCAACACCGTCTTTATCGGCAACACCCAAACCGGCAATCCCTTCGCCTCGAATGCCGGGCCGTTCAACAAGGGCATTGCCGGCTCGCTCGCCTGCGACGACGGGGCGACCCCCGAGCTCTATTGTCTCAACGCCGCAGAAGGTGTGAGCATGCCGCTGACCGCTTTTTCGGTGGCCCAGCGGTTTTTCAGCATCTACGACGGCCCGGCCTATGAAGATTCGAACATCTTTCTCGATATCGGCAAGACCGACTGCAACGGCACCGATTGCATGTATGCCGGGACCGCCGGGGTGCGCAAGGATGCGCTGGCCAAGTGCTATCTGCCGAATGCGGCGATCGCCTGGAAACAGCCGAACGGTTTCTTTTATCCGCCGGCGTTCCACTCGACCAACTTGTTCTTCGACAACGTCGCGATCCGCCACTATGTGATCGACGCGCTGTTCCAGCCGAACACCTACCTCGACGACAAGACGACGATCGATCAGGACTACTGCACGCCGAACGGCAAGATCACCTCGTTTGTCAACTATACCGATATCGACCGGCAGACCGAATTGAACGACGACGACGGCTCGTTGACCGGGCTCACCAACAACGTCAGCCCGCCGACCGGCACGATCTCGGTCAACCCGGTCGAATTTTTCGATGCGCCGCTGAAGACCGCGGAGTGCCTCTCGAACCTCGGGGTCACCGCGGACAAGGCGTGCCCGGTCTCGAAGAAATTGCCGGCGACCGACGCGCCGGCGACGGCCACGACCAGCCCCTATGACTATGTCACGACCGCGGTGATTTCCGAATGCGGCGTCGATGAGCCGGGCGGCAAGCCCAACCCGGGCCGCTGCGAAGACGACACCAAGACCGTTGCGGAAACCTGCGAGAACGGGGATTCTCAATGCTGTAAACAAGAAGGTGACAAGAAGGTCAATATCTGTATCGGCCGTTTCACCAAATCGGTCGGCCGGGCCGGCACCTGGTCGCAGGAATGCACCAACCCGGCCTGTTACGGCGTGCCGCTCTACCGCCAGTTCCTGACCGGCAACGACGGGAAAAACGGTAATTCGGCGACCCGCGAATGGGCCGCCTGGCTCACGGAAGGCTGCGACAAGAACCCGGCGACGGTGAAGTGCCGGTTCCCGTTCGTCCGGATGGGCGGGCAGGCCACCTATCAGCGCAGCACGCTGACCGCCAATCACGGCACCTATTACCTCGACACCACGGTGCCGCGGGATGTCCAGTACGGGACCGCTGCGGCGGCCGGCGAGCACTACACCGACATCACGCCGTGCGAGCTCACGCCGAGCGCGCCGTGCCAGCCGCGCAGCGTCAACGTGTTCGAGGAGCTGCAAAAATATTACGTCTACTTCCTCTATGCGAAGCGGGCGACGCAGCAGACCTACCAGGTCTATGTCGGCCCCGGTTTCAACGTGACCGACGACGTCGAGGCGGTGCATGCCGACCTCAATACCTCGCCCGTCGTCAAATTCACCACGGAGACGTGGCCCGCGACCTGGAAGAGAAACTACAACGACGCGGTGGCTTGCCCTGCGACCAACCTCAGCTGCGGCATTCTGCAGGTCACGGTCGATTTCGGCGGCGAGCACAGTTCAGCGATCTCGATCTGAAGGCCGTGAACGGGCTGTGCCTGCCGCATACCTTCTGCAGTGATGCGGCCGATGCGGAAAAGGCGCCCGGCAAGGATTGCGGCTGCGCCTTGAAGGACGACGACCCGCTGGTGCTGGCCGGTGCAAGAAATTCAAGCAGGAATGCGTCAAGGTGTGCGGCAGCTGGGCGGTCAAGGACCTCGATTTTCCAAAGGACGGCCCCTGGGGCTTTTCGTTCAAATTGCCGAAGGGGTTCACGCCCGACGCGACGCTCGACAACCCCTCGCCGCACCGCCCGTTGCCGACGATGTTTCCGGCTCTGGTCAGCACCGGCAAGCCCGACTGGCTGACCAAGTTCGAAAAGACCAAGACCGAGCCCGACCAAAGCAAGGGCGAATGCTTTTATCCGGCCTTGAAGGTGCCGGGCGAAACCGACTGTCCGATGATACAATAAATACCGCGACCAACACGGAAAGAGGCGATTAACGTGCAAGAAAGAAGGAGAGGGGCGGCCGGTGTCGCGATGGCGGCGGCGGTCGGGCGCACCGGGCTTGTCGTCTCGCTGCTGCTGGCGCTGCTATGCGTGCTCCCGGCGCCCGGCGCTCGCGCCCAGACAGTTCCGCTCGAGCCGCTGACCATTCCCTGCACCGGGGGCAATGTGCCGTCGCAGGCGATCATGGTCCCAAGCCCGGCGCCGCAGCCCAATCTGCTGGTCAAGGGCACCTGCACCGTCGTGCCCGGCAAGAAATACTTTTACGGCAACGTCAACATCGTCAATGGCGGCGAGCTGCTGTTCAAGGAAAACGGTGCCGAGCCGATCAGCTTCTGGACCAGCTCGATCATCATCGAAAATGGCGGCGCCATGGTCGCCGGCACGCCGCAGCAGCCCTTTGGCATCAAGGGCGGCCAGCTGACGATCTACATATACGGCTCGGCATCGCCCTCGGCGATCGGCGCCAACGGCAACCCGGTCCCGGTCGCCCGGCAAGGCCAGGGCACCTTGTGCCGCAGCCCGATCGCGGCCGGCACCGTCGCGCCCTGCGGCATCCCGCAGCGGGTCTGGAACAACAACGGCGTGGCGCAAATGACCGGCTGCGCCGGCTCGACCTCGCCCGCTTTCTGCCTGCCCGGCCTCCCCGTCGCGGTAAAGGATTTCTTTTATCAATACGGGCCGGTTTACGGCGACGCCAAGCCGGTCGCGAGCGGCCCGGACAAAGGCAAGGTCGGTTATTTCGGCTACAAGGTGCTGGCGGTTTCGTTTGGCGGCAGCCTGACGCTCTACGGCTACAAAGGGGCGAGCTACGACACCGCGACCGATGCCGACCACACCAATTCCGGGGTCAGCTGGCTTCGCCTCGCGAGCTCGGTCAAGGCCGGCGCCACCGCGCTGACGCTCGCCCAGGCGCCCGGCAACCGCTGGCAGGCCGGCGACGAGGTCGTCGTCACGACCACCGATTATCTGCCCGGCCATTCCGAGCGCTTGCTGATCGACCCCGGCTACGGCGGCGCGGCAAAGGTCCCGGTCCGCAACCCCGATCAGTCGATTACCGGGACGCGCTGGGCGCACAACGGCCAGCGCTTTGCGCTCTCGACCCGGATCGCAGCCGCCGAGGGCCGGCTCAGCCTCGACCCCAAGCTGGTGACCGACGGCGCCGAGACGCGCGCGGCGGTGGCATTGCTGAGCCGCAGCATCCGGATCGTTTCGGCCGGCGATGCGGCGGCGCAAACCTTTGGCGATATGCCGAGCACTTATTCGTTCGGTGCGCACATGATCGTGCGCCAGGGCTTTGCGAAGGTGCAAATCCAGGGGGTCGAGTTCCGCCAGATGGGCCAGGGTGGGCGGCTCGGCCACTATCCGGTGCATTTTCACATGACGCGCAAGACCCCGCCGGACACCTTTGTCAAGGATTCGTCGGTCAACGAATCGATGACGCGGTGGTACGTGCTGCACTCGACCTCGGGCGTCACGCTCGCGCGCAATGTCGGCTGGAAGTCGATCGGCCACGGCTACTATCTCGAAGACGGGACCGAGACCGACAACAATTTCTATTCCAATATCGGCGTCTTTGCCCGTGCGGCGATCGTCAACCCCCAGAACCCGCGCCAGGTGCCGGGCATCCTGTCCGACAATCTGGGTCCGTTCCCACCGCCCAACGTGTCAAATCCGGCTTTCCCCTACCGCTCCGACAGCGAGCACCCCTCGGTGTTCTGGATCACCAACGGCTGGAACGACTTTATCGGCAACATGGCGGCCGGGGCCGGCGCCTGCGGGGCGTGCTATTGGTTTGTGCCGTCGGCGAACAGCGACATGCCCGACGTGCCGACCGGCAGCGCGCATATGAGCTGGTCGGGCTATGCCGGGCTGCAGAAAAATACGGCTTTTGCCGGGACGACGCCGCTTAAATCCTTTTACAAAAACTATTGCAGCACGGCGATGCAGTCGTTCCAGACGACGGCCGACGCGCCCGGCTGCGACGGCGTCATTTCTGCCGACGCGCCAACCCCGCCCGGCGCCAACCCGGTATTGCGCGACGTCAAGAGCATCGCGCCCCAGCCGGTGCGCCAGACGGTGACGCCGCCGGCGCCAAACCCACCTTTTTCCGAGCCCGACAACAAGATAGACCCCTATTATCCGCACGTCCTCGGCGGCGCGCGGCACCCGGTCCGGTGCCCGGCGGCGGCCACCCAGATCCCGGGGGAGCCGACCCAATACAACTGCACCGAGGTGCAGCCGCCGCCGGCGCAAAACGTCGAGCCCTGCGGCATCGACACGAACGGCAACGCGCTCCGGGATTGCGCGGTCACCGTGCTCGACCACTACACCTCGGCCTTCAATTGGGCGAACGGCAACATCTCGGCGGTGTGGCTGCGGCCGCAATGGTACCTGCTCGACAACAGCGTCTTGTCGGATGTGCAGAACGGGGCGCTGACCTTTATCACCGGCGGCGACTACACCCATTCCTCGATCATTCCGGGCTATTGGGCGGTGGCGCGGAACACGGTCTTTATCGGCAACACGCAGAAGAACAATCCGCTCGCCTCGAATGCCGGCCCGTTCAACAAGGGCATTCCCGGCTCGCTCGCCTGCGATAATGGTGCGAGTCCCAGCGGATATTGTCTAAGCGCGGCGGAGGGGGTCAGCTTTCCGCTGGTCAATTTCTTTGTCAACCAGCACATGTTCAACATCTATGACGGCCCCGCTTACCAGGATTCCAATGTCTTTCTCGACATCACCCCAACTGCCTGCAACGGCGACAACTGCATCTATGGCTTGTTGACTCAGGGGATACGACGGGACAAGACCGACAATTCCTGTTATCTGCCAAATGCGGCAATCGCCTGGAAGCAACCGAACGGGTTCTTTTATCCACCGGCGTTTCATTCGCGGAACCTGTTCTTCGGCAATGTCACGATCCGCCACTACGTGATCGACCCGCTGTTCCAGGCCCCTGCCGGCGTGGCGCCGGACCAGAATTTCGGCCAGGGCGGCACCTATCTGACCGATCTCGACGGGGTCTCGGTGGGCGGCACCAAGACAGTGCAAGGGGTCAAGGACGCCTATTGCGGCTACCTCGCTCCGACCCCGACCGGCTCGATCTTTTTCGACGGGTTCACCGGCATCGACCGGCAGACGGAGTTAAACGATGACGACGGTTCGCTGACCGGGCTCAGCAACTCGCTCTTGGCGCCGGTCAAGCCGAACCCGCCGAACCCGCTGAAACAGACGATCTCGGTCAACGACGACGATTTCTTCACTGCGCCCGTCGAGACGCCCGAGTGCCAATCCAATCTCGGCGTCGGCCCGCCCACGGCGGTCCCGCCGGCAAACACATGCAGCGCGCCGGCCGTCAGCGCCCCGGCGGTATCGGCAAAGACCAGCCCCTATGATTACGTTTCCACCGTCGTCTACGCGACGTCCGACAAAAGCTGGTCGACCAACTGCGGCAACGAGACCTGCTATGGCGTGCCGCTCTATCGACAGCTTTTGGCCGGGGTGAAAGGCGCCGGCGAGAATTCGTCGACGCGCGAATGGGCGCGCTGGTTTCACAATGGCTGCAACACCAGCCCGCAGACGCCGCAATGCCGCTGGCCGTTCATCCGCATGGCCGGCGCCGACATCTCCCAGCGCAACACCTTGACCGTCAACAACGGCACCTACTACATCGAGACGACGGTGCCGCTCGCCACCCAAAAGACCGAGCAATATAACGACGTCGCCAACAATTTCTGGAATGCGTTCGAGGGCGGCAAGACCTATTACGTGTTTTTCCTTTATGCCAAGGAAAGCACCCGGCAGACCTATCAGCTCTATGTCGGCAACGGCTTTGACGCGGCCGGGGATTTGCAGGCGATCCATATGAAGATCCCGAGCGCCGCGCTGCAGCCCAATCCGGTCGCGCCGCAGCCCTCCTGGCTGAAGGCAAAGCCGCTCGGCACCGATGGCCCCGGCATCCTGACCGTCACCGTCGATTTCAACGGCGTGGCCGAGCTCGACCCGACGCCGGCAAACGGGCTGTGCCAGCCCAAGACCTTTTGCAGCACCGCCGGCCAAAAGGAGCCGGGCGCGACTTGCGGCTGCGCGTTGAACCCGAACGACCCGCTGGTCAAGGCCGATCCCGGCTTGTTGAAGGAATGCACCCAGGTGTGCGGCACCTGGGCGGTCAAGGATCTCGATTGCCCAAAGGATGGCTGTCTCGGCTTTGCCGTGACCTTGCCCGCCGGCTTTACCCCCGATGGGGTCCTGACGCATCGCCCGTCGCCGCAGCCCTTCCCGACCGCCACCGACCCGAACCATCTGCCGAGCTGGACGACCAAATTCCTGCGGACTGCGACACAGCCCGACCACGCCACCGGCGGCAGCTGCTTTTATGGCACGCTGCCGGGAACCAGCTGCACGGTGCCGTAGCAAGCCCAGGGCACGCCGTTGCCGGATTTTTAATTGCCGGGCAGTCCGAGCTGCCCGATTAACGACGATTGAGACCGGACGTTTCTGTCATTTGCGTCGAGCCGAGCATAGCATAGGGGAGCTCACCCGGTCTTTGCCGGCAATAATTCCATCGACAGAGACAACCTAAAAGGGTAATTACTGTTGCCGACCCAGAGCGAAGTGGATTTGCCGTGATGCCGGACGGGCTGCCTCCGGTCGCCGCGGCGGGCATCGAAAGGGTGCTCGCCCAAAGTGGATCGATCTCCGCAGCGGCACTCGAGCGGGCGCGACGGCTCGAAGCGGATAGCGGCGAGCGGATCGATCATATCGCCGCCAAGCTCGGCCTCGTCTCCGAGCGCGATTTGGCTCGCGCCTATGCCGAGCTGATCGGGTCGCCCGTCGTCGAGCCGTCGGCGTTTCCGCCCGAGCCGGTCGCCCCCGACCGTCTCCGTCGCACGTTTTTAAAGCATGCCCGCGCGATCCCGCTGGCCGAGGGTGCCGCCGACCTGGTCGTTGCGATGGCCGACCCGCTCGACGACAAGGTGGTTGGGGCGCTCGAATTCGCGCTCGGCAAGAAAGTCCGCCGCCGCGCGGCGCTGCCGGCCGATATCGAGGCGGCCTATGAACGGCTTTACGGCGAGGGCCGCTCGTCGATCGAAGGCATCTACGACGCCGCCGGCGAACGCGAGGACGAAGATCGCGACGCCGATCTCGAGCGCCTGAAAGATTTGGCGAGCGAGGCGCCGGTCATCCGCCTCGTCAACGCGCTCGTCACCCGCGCCGTCGAATTGAACGCCTCCGACATCCATCTCGAATGCGGCGAGAGCCGGCTGCGGCTGCGCTACCGCATCGACGGGGCGCTGCGCGATTTCGACGCGCCGCCGGCGCGGCTCAAAAGCGCGATCATCTCGCGCCTCAAGATCATGGCAAAGCTCAACATCGCCGAGCGCCGGCTGGCCCAGGACGGGCGCATTCGCCTTGCGATCCGCGGCAAGGAGATCGATTTTCGCGTCTCGACGACGCCGGCGATCCATGGCGAGAGCGTGGTCTTGCGGATTCTCGACCGCGGCTCGCTGGCGCTCGATTTCGACGAGCTCGGCTTCGACCAGGGTCTGCTGGGCCCGTTTCTCGAAATCCTGGCCCGCCCGCACGGCATCGTGCTGGTCACCGGCCCGACCGGCAGCGGCAAGACGACGACGCTCTATACCGCGCTCACCAGCCTCAATCTGCCGGACCGCAAGATCCTGACCGTCGAAGACCCGATCGAATATGTGCTCGAAGGCATCAACCAGGTGCAGGTCAAGCCGCAGATCGGGCTGACCTTCGCCAACGCCTTGCGCAGCTTTTTGCGGCAGGATCCCGACATCATGATGATCGGCGAGATCCGCGACCTGGAGACGGCGCAGATCTCGGTGCAGGCCGCGCTGACCGGGCATCTGGTGCTGTCGACGGTGCACACCAACGATGCCGCGGGCGCGATGACGCGTCTCCTCGACATGGGCATCGAGGATTACCTGCTGACCTCGACCGTCAACGGCGTCTTGGCGCAGCGCTTGGTGCGCAAGCTGTGCCCGGTCTGCCGCCGGCCCTATCGGCCGGGCGCCGATCTGTGCCAGCGCCTCGGTCTCGACGATCCCGCCGGGGCGACATTGTATTCTCCGGGCGGTTGCGAGGATTGCGGCGGCAGCGGCTATCGCGGGCGCACGATGATCCTCGAGCTGCTGGCGATGACCGACCAGATCCGGCCGCTGGTGCTGCGCCACGCCGAAGCGCGCGAAATCCAGGCCGAGGCGGTGCGCGGCGGCATGCAGACGATGTACGCGCATGGGCTCGGAAAGGCGCTGCGCGGGATTACGACGATCGCGGAGGTAATTCGGGTCACCCACGATTCCTAAAGGCATGGCCCGTCCTAAAGGCATGGCCCGTCCTAAAGGCATAGCCCGGGAGCGGTAATGTCCGGATATTAAGAACATGGCGCGTTTTGAATACAGTGCCCTGACCGTCGCCGGCGATGTCGTCGCGGGCGAGCTCGACGGCCCCGACGCCGCCGCTGTCATCGAACGCCTGCACGAGCAGGCGCTGCTGCCGATCCACGCGATCGAAAAACGCGCCGGCGGCGGCAACCCGCTGCGCTTTCCCTGGCGCGCGGCGCGCAGCCTTCCGGGCCGCGACCTGGCTTTGTTCAGCCAGCAGCTGGCGCGGCTTCTCAAGGCCAATCTGCCGCTCGACCGCGCCCTCGAAATCCTGACCAGCCTTGCCGCGGCCGAGCGCTCGGGCGCAATCATCCGCCGCACCTTGGAGCGGGTGCGCGACGGCGCCGGCCTTGCCGAGGCGATGGCGGCGCAGGAAAAGGCGTTCCCGCGCGCCTATGTCAGCATGGTCCGCGCTGGCGAGGCCGGCGGCGCGTTGCAGGCGGTGCTCTCCCGCCTCGCCGATTTTTTGGTCCGCACCGAAGCGATCCGGCAAAAGGTCGCCTCGGCTTTGATCTACCCCGCGGTGCTGGTCGTCGTCGCCTCGGTTTCGATCGCGCTGGTCTTGACCGTGGTGTTGCCGCAATTCGCCCCGGTGTTTCGCGAATCAGGCGCCAGCCTGCCGCTCAGCACCGAGATCCTGATGTCCGCCGGCGATTTGTTGTCGGATTACTGGTGGGCCTTGCTTCTCGCCTCGCTGCTCGCCGTCTTTGGCGGCAGGCTTTTGCTGCAGCGGCCGGCGATGGCGCTGCGGCGTGATCGGCTGGCGCTGGCGCTGCCGGTGGCGCGCGAGATCGTCGCCAAATTCGAGATCGGCCGGTTTAGCCGAACCTTGGGGGTACTGCTGGCGAACGGTGTCGCGGCGCCGCGCGCCCTCGCGCTCTGCGCCGGGGTCGCCGGCAACCGCGTCATCGCCGGCGCGGTGGAGACGGTCGCAACCAGGTTCAAGGAAGGCGAGAGCCTGTCGGCGGCGTTGTCGCGCACCGGGCGCTTTCCGAGCTTGTGCATCCAGCTCGTCCGGATCGGCGAAGAGACCGGCCGGCTCGAGGAAATGTGTCAGGAGGTCGCCGACATCTATGACCAGGAGGTCGAGCGCGCGCTGGAACGCCTGCTCGCGCTCCTGGTGCCGGGCATCACCATCTTTATGGGTGGTGCGATCGCGCTGATCATCGCCGCGGTCATGACGGCGATGATCAGCATCAACAATCTGGCGATCTGATGCACGCCGGGGACGCAGGCGCGCAGCCCCGCCGGCGCGAAGCCGGGCTCACGCTGGTCGAGCTGATGGTGGTGCTGACGATCATCGCGCTGACGACGGCGGCGGTGCCGATGATCTTTGCCAACCTGCCGAGCATTCGGCTGCGCGCGGCGGCGGCCGGGATGGTCGCCACCTTGCGGCAATTGCACGAGCAGGCGATCCGCCGCGGCGAGACGACCGAGCTGGTGCTCGACCTGCCGGCGCGCAGCTATCGAATGTCGACCGATCCGGCGCCGCATCCGCTGCCGGCAGTGGTCGCCAGGCTCGGCTTCGAATCGCCTTCGCTGTGGCATCCGGACGGATCGCCCACGGTCCGGTTCTTTGCCGACGGCAGCGCCACCGGCGCCACGATCCTGCTCGAAAACGGCGCCCGCACCGCCGCCGTCACTGTCGATTGGCTGACCGGCCGAGTGCGGCGCAATGACTAGCCAGCGCTGCCTGCCACCCCGGCAAAGGGAGCCCGCGGCACCGGCCGGGTTCACCCTCATAGAAATTTTGGTGGCGCTGGCGATCGTCGCGCTGACCTTCGGCTTTGCCATGCAGGCTTTTTCCGGCGCGTTCGAATGGGTCGATCGCAATCGCAAGACGGCGGACGCTCTCACCCTCGCGCAGTCGACCTTGGCGCGGGTCGGGCGCGACATCGCGCTGGTGGACGGCGTCACCGACGGGCGGGCCGGCGACGGCTATTCCTGGCGGGTCGAAACCACACCCTATGGCGACACGCGCAACCTGCCTTCCGGCCGGCTGATCGGCCATCGGGTCGAGGTGACGATCGGCTGGGCCGAGGGGCGCCGGCGGCGGCAGGTGCAGCTGACCACGCTTCGTCTCGCGCCAAAAGGAGCGGGGTCGTGACCGGGCGCGCGCCCGCCGGCAAATCGGGCTTCACCTTGGTCGAGCTGCTGGTCGCGGTCACCTTGCTGACGCTGCTGATGACGCTGGTGTTCGGCGGCTTGCGGCTCGCCGGCCGGGCCTGGGCCAGGGTCGATTATCAGAGCAATGCCGACGCCGATTTTTGGGCCGCCCGAACGCTGCTGCAGCGGGCGATCGGGTCCGCTTATCCGGCCTTCGCCGGCGCCGATTTGCGCGACCCCGCCATCGCCTTCGACGGCGGCAGCGACGAGCTTTCGCTGGTAGCGCCGTTGCCCGCGGCAATCGCCTCCGGGGTCGAAGCCCGTCAGCGCTTTTTTGTCGAAGCCGAGGGCCATTCGCATGTGCTCCTGTTGGGCTGGCGGCTCGACCTCCCATCCGCGGATGGCGCAGCTCAGCTGCCGGAGAACCGGGTAAAGCTGCTCGATCATGTCCGCGCGGTTCGTTTCGACTATTACGGGGCGCCGGACCAGGGCGGGCGCCCGCAATGGTTGGAGAGCTGGTCGGGCTACCCGCGCCTGCCGGACTTGGTGCGCGTGCATTTCGAGCGGGACCGCTCGGCGGGCCCGGCATGGCCCGATCTTTTGGTCGCCCCGAAGACGACGATGAATACCGCGTGCATCTATGATGCGGTCGCCGCCGGTTGCCGGAGGATCCGGTGACGATGGATCCGATGACGACGGCAATACTTGCCCGGCCGACAAATGCGATCGGCCAGCTGCTGCGGCGCGCTGTCGGATGGTGGCTCGCCGAGCTGGCGCAGGTGATGCCGCCGTGGCTGCTGCGGCTGTTTGGCAAGCCAGGCGATCCCACCTCGATCTTGCAGCTGGGCGGCAGCGAGCTCACCCTCTTTCTCGCGGATCGCCGGCGACAGGTCCCGATCGTCGTACCGTTGACCGGCTTTGGCGATAATGAGCGGCGCATGCGCATCCAGGCGGTGCTGCGCAGCCATCGGGCGAGCGACGCGGTGGCGGTCAGGCTCGACCGCTCGCTGGTCTTCGAAACGGGGATCGAGCTGCCTTTGTCGGCGGAGGGGTCGCTACGGCCGATCCTGGAGCATCAAATCGAGCGGCTGGTGCCGCTGAGCTCGCCGGAAGCCTGCTTTGCTTATCGAATCGCCGCCCGGTCGCCATTCGCCAACACCCTCGATGTTCGGCTGACGATCACCAAAAACGAGACCATCGAGCGGGCGCTTGCATTGGCGCGGGGAGACGGTCTCAGCCCCCGGCTGGTCGTTGCGCCGCCGGCCGAGGGCGCGTCGAACGATGCGGGTGCCGGCGCGCCGGCAATTCTATGGCAGGCGAAGAGCGGCCGCAGCGAAACCCTCGGCCACCGCCGGCTGCGGCACGGGCTCGGGATCCTGGCGGTCCTGTTGTCGCTCTCGGCCTATGGTCTTTATGTGCACCGTCTCGACCAGGTTCGCAGCGACCTGCAAGCACGCATCGACCGCGACCGCCCGGTTGCGGCAGCGGTGCAGCGCCTGGGGCAGCAGATCGGCCAGACCGCGGCCGAGCTCGCCTTCTTTCGCGATCGCCGGCAAGCCCCGCCGCCGCTGGCGGTCGTCGATGCGCTGACCAAGCTCGTCCCGCAGGATAGCTGGGCGAGGCAGCTGACCGTGCGCGGACAGACCGTCGAGATCAGCGGGTCCTCGCCGCGGGCGACTGACCTGATCTCCCGCGCCGAAAAATCTGCGATGTTCGAAAACCCGCAATTCCGCTCTCCGATCACCCTCTCTACAGACGGCAAAAGCGAACGCTTCGACCTTTCGCTCGACATAAAAAAAGGAGAAGCGCGGTGAGCTTTGCCGTCTCGCCACTGCTGCGGCGGATTTTTGCGCTGGGCATTCTGGCCCTCGTCGTCGTTCTCGCCTGGTCGCTCGTGGTTTGGCCGCTGCTCGAATTGTCGCTCGACCGGCGCGCCGATATCGAGGCATTGGCGGCGCAAGCCAGCCATTTCGAGGCGATGATCGCGCGCAAGCCAGCGCTCGAGCGGCAGGCCCATGCCATGAAGCAAGAAGTCGCGGCGGCCGGGGGGTTCTGGAGCGGGCCCAGCGGAGCGGCGATCGCCGCGGTGATCCAGGATCGGCTGCGCGAGGCGGTGACCGCCGGCGGCGGCCGGGTCAAAAGCACGTCGTTCGACCACGAGGCGAATGAGCGCGGCTTTCGCAAGATCGTGGTCCAATTCAGCATCGAGGGCACGCTCGACACCCTGCAAAAGACACTGGCCGCGGTCGAGAGCAAGACACCGGCGCTGTTTGTCGACGGCTTTACGGTCGAGGCCGCAGAAGCCGGGGCGGCGCGCGACCGCGCCCCGGTCCTCGATTTCGATCTCAGTGTCGCCGGATACATGCGAGGGTCGGGCTGATGATCGTGCAGCGTGCCGGCGCCCTCTTGACGGCGCCGCTCGTTTGGCGAAGCGCCCTCGTCGTCGCTGCGGCGCTGGCGGCGGCCAGCCAAATCGCAGCGCCGACAAAGCTCACCGCTGCTGCGCCGGCCTCGCTCGCCCCTTCGGCCGCGGCCGAAGCGGCCGGCCGTGCCGCCGTCTTGCCGCGGCAGGCCAGCTATGCCGCGATCGCCGAGCACCCGTTATTCTATCCGACGCGGCAGCCCTGGGTCCCGCCGGCCCCGCCAGCCGCTCCGGACCGGCCGGCGCCGCCGCCAAAGGGTGCTTCCCCACTGGAGAATTATCAATTGACCGGCGTCGTGATCGGCGCCCGCGGCCGCACCGCGGTGCTGAAGGCAAAGAGCGGCAGCAAGACGGTCATTCTCACCGAAGGGCAAAAGCTCGACGGTTGGACGTTGCGCGCAATCGGCCCCGATCAGCTGCATTTCGAAGCCGCCGGCTCGTCGTTCGATCTGAAGTTCCAAAGCCCGCGCTGGCCGCACAGCTGAAGCAGCGATGGCAATGACGCCTATGCCGGCGCCGGAGCGGCAGCGAGGGTTTGCCCTCGTCACGGTGCTCTGGGCCGCGATCATCCTTGCCGTCATCGTCGAGACGGTGCTGCTGACGGGTCATTTCGAGGCCAGGCTCGCGCGTGACCGGACCCGGCTGGCGCAGCTCGATGCGGTTGCCGATGCCGCCCTCGACATCGCTATCCTGCGGCTGCTCGATCCCTCGCCCGCGGCCCAGCCGCCAGTCGACGCAGCGCCCTTTCTTGTCGGCTTTGCCGGACATAGGGTTCGCGTCACGGTGCAGGACGAAGCCGGCAAAATCGACCTGAACATGGCCGAGGGCGAGGTGCTGCGCCGGCTGCTGACCGGTGTCGGGATTGATGTCGAGGTCGCCCAAGCGCTGGTCGACAAGATCCTCGATTGGCGCGAGCCCGGAAATTTCAAGCGGCTGAACGGCGCCAAAGCGGACGACTACCACCGCGCCGGATATGCCTACGGGCCGCGCGACGGGCCGTTCGAATCGGTCGCCGAGCTTCAGCTCGTCATGGGGATGACGCCGCAGGTCTACAGTCTGATCGCCCCGTCGCTGACCGTTTATTCGCAGACCCCATGGGTCGATCCCGAGCTCGCCCCGCGACCCGTGCTGCTGGCGCTGCTCGGAAACGCCGCGGCGGGCCAGGCGAGCCAATCGGCGCTCAGCGTCGGCGTCAGGCTCGGACATGCCTTTACAATTACCGCGGATACCGTCGATGGCGGGGCGATGCACGTCGCCAAAACCGCGATCGTCCGCCTGACCGGCGCGCGCAATCCGCCGTTTTGGGTATATCGGTGGGATTAGCCGGGCGAACGCAGATGGTTGTCGCCGCCCGCCCAAAGACGGACCCGAATGCCGAGGTCGACGCGCAGATCGCCGAAGCTCGAGCCAGGATATCGCACGCTTTCGTGTCCTATCGTCGCCTGACCAGCCAAGCTCAGGAGCAAATCGACCTGTGGGACCGGAAATATGAAGCGCGACGCTCGGGAAGCTACCGGGCGCTTCGACAGATTTACCGTGCCTGCGACTTTGCAGGCAGGTGCCTTGCGTCGGCTGAAAAGCTCCGCTCGCCAGTGTATATTTGTCTGGATGTCGAAGCGGTATTGGCGGCCGACGGCTTGAGGCCCCACGGCGCGACGATCGTGCTGGACGTTCACGAGGCGCCGTTTTATCGGGTGCGATGGAGCTGTATCGACCGACCGATCGACCCGTTCGTCTATGCGCTGGACAAGGCGGTCGCCGGATTGCTGGCGTTGACCGATGTCGCGACGGCGACCGGCAAAGCGCTCTGCGAAGAGCTGGAAAAGGCGGGCGTTCGGGCTATTTTGCTGCCGGATTACCCATTGCCGCGCCCCTTTGCCGAGGCCTCCGGGGTCAGGGAAGCCTGCCATCTCTCTTCGGCCGACCGGCTCGTCCTGTTGTTCGACCGGGTGGATGCGGGCTTCTCCGGTCAAGCGATCCTTGGCGCGCTCGCCCATCTCCCCGACAATTACCACATGGCGATAATCGGGGACTGCGGCGCTCCGCACAGCGGCCGGTACGAGCGCGAGCTCGGCGACTGCCTGACCGCAACCGCGCTGGACGGGCGGGTCCATCTGTTGCCGCCGGTCGCGCCGGAGCTGCTGCCGACCTATGCCGGCAGCGCCGATATCGGTGTGATCGGGCTCGATCCGGCCCATTCCGGGGAGCGGCTATTGCTGCCGGCCTCTTTATTCGACTGCATCGCCGCCCGGCTGCCGGTCGCGGCCGGAGATCTTCCCGATCTTCACGAAACACTGAACCGCTACGGCATCGGCAGCCGGTTCGAGCGCCCGTCGCCGCAATCGATCGCCGCGAGCCTCCTTTTGTTGACACAAGCGAAGAGCCGGCTGCTCCCCAAGCTCGACGAGGCGGTGCGCGAGCTGGTGTGGGGCCGCAACGAGCAAGCATTGCTGGAGCTTCTGCCGGAAACCGCCGCTGTCACGTTGCTGCGCGCCGACCCTTGCGCCGATGAAGGCCGCACGCATCGGATCGCATCGACACTGCTCGATCACGGTATCGAGGTGACGATCGTCTGTGCCCGGTCGGCCGAGGCGGATGGTGCGAGCACCATGCGAGAGCGTGCATTGCCGCGCGCGAGGTTTGTCGATTTTCCGAGCGACGGTTGAGGGTGCATTTTCGGGTGAAGCCACCAATTTTCGCGCTTCCTTCGGTCCGGGCGACATGGCGCCTATGACCCAGCCCAAATCTGCGCCGATAGCGGAAGGCCGCTCTCCGGCGCGGCGATCGGCCGGCGCCGTCGAGCCCCTTTTTACCCGCTTTGTCGAACGGCTGAGCGAGCTCGGCTACGCGATCCGTTCTTTGCAATCCTATCCGTCCTTTCGCGAGCGGCATGCCTATCTCCGCTACGACATCCTGCCGACAGAGATCGACATCGATGTCGGATTGCAGCTCGCGGCGTTGCATGAGCGCTTTCGGCTGCCCGGCGCCTTCCACATTGCCTGGGACGCGATCGCGGGGCATCGGCAGCTGAAAAGGCGGGCGCTGCGGTTGCGCGATTACGATCCGGCTTATGTGCATCTCGGCCTGCATTGCGACCCGCTATCGTTCTGGCTGGCGGACGACCGCTTTGGCGGCGATCAGGCTGCCGTGGCGCGGTTTGCCGGTTCCCCGGCGTTTCGCCCCCATCTCGACGAGATGCTGTCGGCATGGCGGACCAGCGGCAACGAGGCCCCGGCGTTGCGGGCCTGGCACGATGGAGCCTGGGCCGCGCTCGGCGCTTTGAACCGGTCTTTCCGCCGCGCTGCCGGGAGGTGCTCGTCGCTCTCCGGCCGCGGGTCGCCGCTGGCGGCCGCGTTTTCCATGGCGCGGCGGGCGCGTCCGGAGCTCGAAGCGCTCACCGCATGGTTTCAGCCGATCGACTTTATGGCCGAGGTCGAGCTGCAGCAGCTCGGCTATACCTTCGAAGCGACGCGCTTTGCGTCGGATCTGCGGCCCGGCCCGACGGTGCTCTATGGCGGCGCGCCAGCATCCGAGCTGCGCCATGCGCTCGATGCGCGCGTCGCCGGCGGCGGCGGGTTCCTGGCGATCTTCCCGGCGCGGTACTGGGGAGGAGATGACTACGCCGGTCTCCTGTCGAAACACAGCGAGCCGGCCGACACCGCTGACGACCCTGCTGGGTCGCGGGCCGCCGCTCCGGAATCTGCGCCGTTGCCGGACCAGCCGGTGCTCACCAGCTTTACCGATCTCGTCCCGTTTGGGCCGCGCTGCGAAAGGGTGGACACGCGCCGGCTGGCGCTGGCGGCTCGCCGGAAAATCGGCGGCGGAATCGATCGCTCCTTTCCCCGCTTTATCGATTGGCTGCGCGCCGAAGGCTATTCTTTCGGTGGTTTCGAGGACGGCGTGCCGCGGTTTGGCGAGCGCTGGGCCTATCTGCGCTATGACGTCCACGTCCAGGACCTGCTCGCCGCCTATGTGCTGGCCGATCTCCACCAGCGGCTCGCCATTGTCGGCTCGTTCCAGATCATGTGGAAATTCTCGATCTGTGAGGAGGTAGCCGAACCTTATTTTGTCAAATTATTGGAGTTTGATCGGCGTTTTGTGCAATTCGGGCTGCACGCGGCCCCGACCGCGACATGGTATCTCAACGAAAAGCTGGGCGGCGACTACACCAGGCAACGGGCGGCGGTAGAGAGCCAGGAATTTATCGATTGGCTGCTCGAGCTGCACGCGGCTTTTCGACGGGACGGTGACGCCGCACCTGCATTGCGTGAGCTGCGCACCGGAAGCGACGATACCCTCTCCACGATCGCCGCCTCGTTTCGCGATGCCTTTGGCGATTGGAAAAGCATTTCCGGGCACGGCAATTTTCTGACGAACGGCTTTATCCGCGCCGTGAAATTGCGCCCGCAGCTCAAGGTGCTGCGGCCTTATTTCGCGCCGGTGCACTATTTCGCCAAATTCGGGATCGCACAATTCGGCTTCGGGATCGAAATAACGGCGTGCGGCAGCGACCGCGTGCCCTTCCCGCGGGTGATGAGCGAGAGCACGGCCGCCGCGACGCGGCGCCGCTGGTATCGCGGTCGCGTCGCCCACGGTGCCGGGTTTGTCGCTCTGCTTCATCCGGCAACCTGGACGTGCAGTCACAATGCCACGTTCTTTCTGGCGGCCGAGGATGCGGCCGAGGATGCGAACGAAGCTCGACCCGAGGCGCCAGAGCCGGGGCGCTGACCGGGTGACGCTGACCGGGTCCGGCCGGCTATTTCGGCTTGGCAATCGACACCGCCAGCTGACTCGCCTCACGCGGTGCCGCGATCGGCGTGCCGGTCATCACGTTCCAATAGGCGACCCGTTGGCCAAAGGGCTGCAGCAGCCGCAGGAAAGCCGGCAGTGAAAACCGCACATCGTATTCGTTATAGCCGGCGTTGACATCTCCCGCCTCTTTCGAGTTTTCCAACAATATAACGACGCCGCCGGGGTTGAGCAGCTCGAACGCGCTGCCCAATATTTGTGGCACGGCGTCTTTCCGCGCATAGAGGAGACTATTGAAGAAGACGATTACGTCGTATTTCCCGGCCGCGTCGGGGAGCGTCTCCATCGGCATCTGCAAGATCGCCACCCGCTCGGCGACACCGCAATGTGCGAACAACCGGCGGGCGGTCGCCAGATAGCGGGGATTGTTGTCGAGGATGGCGACTTGGTCGCCGTGAGCCGCGCGCTCGGCGGCGAAGAAGCCGAGACCGCCGCCGACATCGAGCAAACGCTTGTCGCCGCTCAGCCCTTGCCATCGGCACACCCGCTCGACTAAAAAATCCCGGTAAAAGAGACCGTGCAGCGAATATAAATAAGTGCCGAGCGCCGATCTCTCTTTCTCTTCCGACCAATCGCCTAGGCAATCCGCAATATACCACGCGGCATATTCGCTCGAAAAGCGATGCAGGAAGCGATAGATGGTGCGGCTGGGCGGCAGCTCGGCGGCAACGCTTTGCGGCGATTTCAGCACCGTCCATTGCCCGCTGCCGGAGACCGTGAGCCCGGCAAAACGCTGGCGCAACGCGTCAGGCGTGACGCGGCCGTGTCGCAGGTTTGCCCGCGGGTTTGCGATATCGATCCACAGCTCGGCGCCGGGCCCCATATCGCGGAGCAGGCTGCCGAGCCAGCAGAACACCGCTTCGGTCGCGTAAAGGACCGGCGCGTCGGTCAGGATGGCGGCGCGCTTGAAGCGGTCGTCGAGCCCGGCCAGCACATGCAGGTTGTCGGAGGTCAAGTCGCCGAGATCGAGGGAGGTGCCGCTGACCGACAACCGGACCAGACGGTCGCGTGGTCCGCACCCGCCGAACGCCGACGCAATGCGGTCTTCGACTTCGCTCTTGGCCAGCGAGGGCGGCGCGAAGACCGCAATCCAGCCCGCGGCGCCGGCTTGGCTCGTGGTTCTGGCGGGCGCGCTGGGCATCGGCCGGTCACCTCGGTTGCTGGTTGGTTGTCCGTCATCGGCAAGTTGTCGAAAAATCCGCCGCCGTAAAGCGGTTTCGCACACTCCGCTGCGCCGGGCCGGCGATGGCCGCGCTCGCGGTCAGCCACCGGGCGCGCTCGCGGCCATTGCCGCCGGGCGAAGGCTCGGCTATGCTCGTGCCTTGTTTTCCGTCCGCTCGGCGCGTTGATGGATTACCGTTTCGAGGACAGCGATCACGAGGCCGACGACAGGAGAACATCGGCGCTGATCGGGCTTGTGATCGTGCTGGCCCTGGCGCTGGCCGGCGTGGTGCTGATCCGTGATCTCGGCAAGGAAGCCAGGCTCGAAGATTGCCTGATGGCAGGGCGGACAAACTGCGTGCCGATCGATTTGCCGCTTGACCGATAGCCGTTATCGCGGGCCGCGGAAGGGCCGCCGGAGAGGCGGTTGCGAGACTTATAGAGATTGTCTATTATAGACCTTCACCAAGGGAGGCGGTGGGCATGGCGAGGCGTGTGGTCGGCGCCCTGACGATTGTTCTGGTCGCAGCGGGTTTGCTGATCTGGTGGCACAGCCTGGGCGGCGGCAACGGCCCGCAGGCGACGGCGCAAACGCCAGCGCCGGGAATCCCCGTCATCCCCGGGACCGTGGCGGCGCAGGACGTGCCGGTGTTTTTGCACGGGATCGGCACGGTCCAGGCCTACAACATGGTCGCGGTCAAAAGCCGGGTCGATGGCCAGATCGTCAAGGTCTATTTCAAGGAAGGCCAGGAGGTCAAAGAAGGCGACCCGCTGTTTCAGATCGACCCTCGGCCTTACCAGGCCGCGCTCGAGCAAGCCCAGGCGGCCAAGCAGAAGGACGAGGCCCAGCTGAAGGGCGCCGAGCTCGACCTCGCGCGTTATTCCAAGCTCCTCGGCACCGGCTATCAGACGCGGCAAAGCTACGACCAGCAGCAGGCCCAGGTCGGCTCCTTGCAGGCCGCGATCAAGGCCGACCAGGCGCAGATCGACGCGGCGACGCTCAATCTCGGCTATACCGATATCCGCTCGCCGATCGACGGCCGGCTGGGCGCGCGCCTGGTCGACAAGGGCAATCTGGTGCATGCGAACGACAACACGGCGCTCGTCACGATCGCCGAGCTGAAGCCGATTTTTGTCAGCTTCACCTTGCCGCAATCGGCCCTCGACGAGGTTCGCGACGCGCAGATGAAGCGCCCGCTGACCGTGCGCGCCTATAGCAGCGATGGCGAAAAATTGCTGGCCGAGGGCAAGCTCACCCTGATCGATAACCAAATCGATCAAGCCACCGGGACGATCCATATGAAGGCCCGGTTCGACAATCAGGACGAGCGTCTGTGGCCGGGCGAGTTCGTCAGCCTGCGGGTCATCCTGACGGTCCGCCCCAGGGTGGCGACGGTGCCGTCCCAGACGATCCAGGAAGGGCCGAACGGTCATTACGCCTATGTGATCAAGCCCAACGACACGGTCGAGCGCCGCGCGGTCGATGTCGCTTCGGTGCAGGACGGGATTGCGGTCGTCACCAAGGGCCTGAAACCCGGCGAGCGCGTCGTCGTCGACGGTCAGTACCGGCTTACCGAAGGGGCCCGCGTCAAGTTGTTGAGCGCGCGGCCGGCGGGCGCGCCGAGCTGAGCGCCGCCCGCCCCCGGTCTCGGAACGCACCGTTCACCGAATTCGCAGGCAAACGACGATGAGCATCTCCGAACCTTTTATCCGACGGCCGATCGCGACCTCGCTGCTGATGCTCGGCGTTTTGGTGTTCGGTCTCGCTGCCTATGGCCTGCTGCCGGTCTCGGCCCTGCCGAGCGTCGATTTCCCGACCATCACCGTGACCGCGACCTTCCCGGGGGCGAGCCCGGACACGATGGCATCGGCGGTGGCGACCCCGCTCGAGCAGCAATTCGGCGCGATCCCCGACCTCGACCAGATGACCTCGACCAGCGGCGTCGGCACGACGATGATCACGCTGCAATTCGAGCTGTCGCGCAACATTGACGCCGCCGCGCAGGACGTGCAAACCGCAATCAACGCGGCGAGCGGGCTGTTGCCGAAAGACCTGCCGAGCCCGCCGACCTATCGCAAAACCAACCCCTCGGACCGCGCAATCCTGATTTATGCGGTGCATTCCGACGCGCTGCCGATCGCCCAGGTCGACGAATACGCCTACACCGTTCTGGCGCAGAAATTATCGACCGTGCCGGGCGTGTCGGAGGCGCGCGTCTTCGGCCACAAGCCCTTCGCCGTGTACGCCCAGATCAATCCCGGTGCGCTCGCGGCGCGCGGTCTCGGCTTTGAAGATGTGCGCAATGCGCTGGCGGCGACGAGCGTCGACCGGCCCAAGGGCGGCCTCGAAGGAGCGCACCAAACTTATACCTTCGACACCAACGACCAGCTGTTCAACGCCGCCGGCTACGACAATGTGATCATCGCCTATAAGAACGGCGCGCCGGTGCGCGTCAAGGATGTCGGCCGTGCCGTCGATTCGGTGCTGAACGACCGCACCGGCGCGTGGTGGGGACAGGCGCCTGCGGTCGGGCTCGCGGTGCAGCGCCAGCCTGGCTCCAACACGATCGAGCTCGTCGATCGCATCAAGGCGATGCTGCCGCAGCTCGAATTGATGATCCCGCCCTCGGTCAAGGCCGATCTCTTGTCCGACCGCTCGCTCGGCATCCACGCCGCCGTGCGCGACGTGCAGTTTACGATGCTGGTGACGATCACGCTCGTCGTACTCGTCATCTTTCTATTCTTGCGAACATTATGGGCGACGATCATCCCCAGCATGGCGGTGCCGCTCTCGTTGTTCGCGACGTTCGCCATCATCTATGCGGCCGGCTACAGCCTCGACAATATTTCGCTGATGGCATTGACGATCTCGGTCGGGTTTATTGTCGACGACGCGATCGTCATGATCGAGAACATCATGCGCTACATCGAGCAGGGCATGCGCCCGCTCGAGGCCGCGCTCAAGGGTGCGGGCCAGATCGGCTTCACCATCATCTCGATCACGTTTTCGCTGATCGCCGTGTTCATCCCGCTATTCTTCATGGGCGGCATCATCGGCCGCCTGTTCCGCGAGTTCGCCGTGACCGTCTCGGTGGCGGTGGTCGCCTCGGCGGCGATTTCGCTGACCCTGACGCCGGTCCTGTGCTCGCTGTTCTTGAAGGAGCAGGGGCTGCATCCCGCCGGCCGCTTCAACCGCGCCGCCGAGGGCGCGTTCAACTGGATGCTGAGGCGGTACGAGCGCGGTCTCGACTTTGTGTTCCGACACCAATTCGCGACGCTGCTGGCGACGTTGGGCCTGATCGTCCTGACCGGCTATCTCTACGTCAAAATCCCAAAGGGTTTCTTCCCGCAGCAGGATACCGGCTTTATCTTTGGCGAGGTCGATACCCGCGAAGATTCGTCGTTCGAGGCGACCGCAGCCGTCGCGCACAAGATCGCCGACATCGTCGAGAAGGACCCGGGCGTGCACGGCGTCATCTATTTCGCCGGCGCTTATTCCTACAATCCGACCGAAAACACGGCGCGGATGTACATCCAGCTAAAGCCGCATGACGAGCGTGACGCGACCGCGGACCAGATCATCCAGCGGTTGCGCCCCAAGGTCGCGGCGGTCCAGGGTGCCAAATTCTTTATGCAGGCCGGCCAGGACGTCTCGATCGGCGGCCGGCTAAGCCGCACCCAGTACCAGTACACCCTAACCGACACCGATCTTGAAGAACTCTACCACTGGGCGCCGATCCTCGAGAGGGCGATGAAGAAATTGCCCGAGCTGCAGGATGTCGCGTCTGACCAACAGAGCGCCGCACCGCATATCGCGATCACGATCGACCGCGACGCCGCCTCGCGTCTCGGCATCTCGGCCTCGCTGATCGACGAGACACTCTATGACGCGTTCGGCCAGCGCCAGGTCGCGACGATCTACACCTCGACCAACCAGTACAAGGTCGTCCTCGAAATCGACCCCAAGCTCCAGCGCGATCCGACGGCCTTGTCCAAGATCTTTATTCCGGGCGCCGGCGGCGCCCAGGTGCCGCTGAGCGCGGTCGCGCATTTCGGCGCGAAGCTCGAATCGCTGTCGATCAACCACCAGGGCCAATTCCCGGCGGTGACCCTGTCATTCAATCTGGCACCGGGCGAAGCGCTCGGGCCTGCGGTCGACAAGATCCTGGCGCTGAAAGACCAGCTGCGCATGCCAGCGACCGTCGTCGGCTCGTTCCAGGGCTCGGCCCAGGCATTCCAGGCCTCGCTGTCGTCTATGCCGCTTTTGGTCGCCGCCGCCATCCTCGTCGTCTACATCGTCCTGGGTGTGCTCTACGAGAGCTACATCCACCCGATTACGATCCTCTCGGCGTTGCCGTCGGCCGGCGTCGGCGCATTGCTGGCGCTGATGCTGCTGCATTACGACCTGACCGTGATCGCGATGATCGGCGTCATCTTGCTGATCGGCATCGTCAAAAAGAACGCGATCATGATGATCGACTTTGCCCTTCAGGCCGAGCGGATCGAAGGCAAGAGCCCGCGCGAGGCGATCCATCAGGCTTGTCTGCTGCGCTTTCGCCCGATCATGATGACGACGTTTGCCGCGCTGTTCGGCGCCATGCCCATCGCCTTCGGCCAGGGCGCCGGCTCCGAATTGCGCCGGCCGCTCGGCATCGCGATCGTCGGCGGGCTCGCCGTATCGCAATGGCTGACCCTCTACACGACCCCGGTCATCTACCTCTACCTTGAACGCTTTGCCCGCTGGATCGGCCGGCCTTACCGGACCTCGCGCGCAGCCGAGGCGCTCTCGGGCGAAACCCAGCACGCGCTCGCCGAAGAGCGACAGGGCGCGGAGTGACCGTCGCCCATCGCCTTCGGCCAGGGCGCCAGCCCCGAGCTGCGCCGGCCGCTCGGCATCGCGATCGGCGGCGGCTTCGCGGTGTCGCAGTGGCTGACGCGCTACACAACGCCAGTCGTTTACCTTTATCTTGAACGCTTTGCTCACTGGACCGGCCGCCCCTACCGGCCCTCGCGCGTCGCCGATGCGTTGTCGGGCGAGGCGCGGCTGATGCTCGCCTCGGAGCGAGAGGGGAGGGAGTGACGCCAATGACCCGCAATCATATGGCAACCGAGCGTGTCGGCGCGTTTGCGGCGGCAGACCGCACCTTCGGATTTCTGGTCCACGACGTTTCGCGGCTGCTCAAGCGACGCTTCGAGCGGGCCGCCCGCCAAACCGGGCTGCCGATCACCCGTCGGCAGGCCGCGGTCGTGCTCTACATCGCGCGCCATGAGGGCGTGAGCCAAGCCGAGGTCGCAACCTGGCTCGACCTCGAGCCGATCGCGCTCGTCCGCATGCTCGACAAGCTGCACGAGGAGGGGCTGGTCGAGCGCCGCGCCCATCCGACCGACCGGCGCGTGCGCACCTTATGGCTGGCGCCGGGGGCCGAAGGGGTGGTCCAGCGCATTCTCGACATCAACCAGGGGATCCGCGAGGAGGCGTTCGCCGGCTTGGCACCGGGCACGCGCGACGAGATGATCAACATGCTCGGCGCCATCAAGGACAATCTGACCTTGCAGGAAGAGGCGGCCGGCGAGCCCGCCGAGGTGCCGGCCGACCTCGTCGCCGCGCCGGTGTCCGGCGGCTGACGGCAAGGCGCTATCGGATCGCGCGCTCGATGCGCCGGTCGGGGACGAGCCAGATCAGCGCGACCAAGGTATAGAGCGCCAACGACAGCCATGGGCTGACAAAGGCGAGAGCGATCCCGACGACATAAAGCGCCGGCGAGATCTTGCCCTTGATGTCGCGGCCCAGCGCCCGGGCCAGCTGCGACTGCGCGCCCTGGCCCCGGGCAATCACCTTTTGCAGCAGCAAATAGGCGAGCGCCGGCATCAGCAGCGATATGCCATAAAGGGCGGTCGGCAATTGTGCGAAATGGTTTTCGCCCATCCAGCCGGTCGTAAACGGGGTCAGCGACAGCCAGAACAGCAAATGGAGGTTGGCCCACAGGATCGAGCCATCGACCCGGTTGACCGTGTGCAGCATGTGGTGGTGGTTGTTCCAGTAGATCGCGACATAAAGAAAGCTCAAGACATAGCAGAAAAACACCGGGGCCACCCGGCCGAGCGCCGCCAAGTCGGCGCTTTGCGGCACTTTCAGCTCGAGCACCATGATGGTGATGATGATCGCGATGACGCCGTCGCTGAACGCGGCGAGCCGGTCCTTTCCCATCACCTTCGCGGTGGCACGCCGTCACCCGCTGCCGGCGGGCGTGTAGGGCGCCAGCCGTTCGGGGCTGATCGGCATCAGGCGCGGGCCTTCGGTCCACAGCAGCGCGCAGCCGATCTCGCGGCCGGGATAGATGCAGGCGAGGGCCGCGCGATAGCTCGCCAATTGGCGCAAATAGATCGGCGCCACCCCGTCTTCGGCGGCCGGGGCCGGACGCATCGTCTTGTAATCGACGATCAGCACCCGTTTGTCATCGACCACCAGGCGATCGATTTGACCGGACAGCGCGCGGCCGCCGACCAGCCCGACGAGCGGCACCTCGGCCAATGAATCCGGGCCGAACAGCGGCGCCAAATCGGGGTGGCTCAGCACCGCCAGGGTTTCGCGGCGGATCTCGTCCTGCTCGTCAGCGGCGAGCGCATGCACCGGCAATGCCAGATAGCGCCGCGCCGCAGCATCGCGCTCGCTGGGAGGCATCTCCGGGAGGCTTTGCAATAGCCGGTGAACCAGAAGCCCGCGCTTGAACCGGTCGCGACCGCGCATCGCGAGCGGCGAAAGGGCGGCGGGCTCGTCCTCGCTCGGCCGCGACGGCACCAGCGGGCGCGGCGGGTCGGGCTCGGCCGACGGAGGCCGGCAGGCCCAATCCGGCAGCGCCGCCCCGGCCTTTGCGGGCATCGCTGCGGTCTCGCGCAGCGCTGGCGCCAGCTGGTCGCTGTCCAACCGCAATCCTTCGCCCGACCACCCATCCTCACCGATCAGCGCCATCGTATCGAAGGGGAACGAGTGCGCGACGCCGGCAAGGCCCGTGCCGCACAGCACATGCCAACAATCCTCGCCGGGCTTTCGCCGGGTCTGCCAGCCGCAGATATAGAGCCGGTCTTGCGCCCGCGTGAGACCGACATACAGGAGCCGCCGATATTCTTCGAGCTGGCGGCGGCGCCAGGCCGCCTTTTCGCCAACATGAAACGGGGCGGCGTGACCGCCCGGCGGCTGCCACAACGGCAACCCGTCCGGCTCGCTCCACAGCACATCGACGCGCTGGTCCGGCAGGCCCATCGTGTCGGGCAGGAACACAATCGGCGCTTCGAGCCCCTTGGCGCCGTGCACGGTCAGGATCCGCACCTCGTCGCGCCGCCGCGCCGCGAGGTCGCGCTTGACCTCCGTCCCGCCCGCGGCTAGCCAGCGCAAAAAGCCCTGCAACGACGGCACATGCTCGCGCTCATAGGAGAGCGCCAGTCCGAGAAATTCCTCGACCGGGTCCTCGGCCTCCGGCCCGAGCCGCTCGAAAAAGGCGCGCCGCCCGCCTTCCGGACCCAAAATTTCTGCGTAAAGCTCGTAGGGCGGCGCAAAATCGGCGCGACCGAGCCAGGCAGACAGCCGTTGCAAGGCTTGCCGCAATGCCGGGCTCGACGCGGCGCGGTCGCGCAACCGGCTCCACAACGACACCTCGCCACGGCCATAGGCGAGATCGAACAAGGCTTCTTCGTCGATGCCGAAAAGCGGTCCCTTCAGCACCGCGGCAAGGGTCAAATCGTCCTCGGGAAACAGCAGAAAGCGGCCGAGCGCCATCAAATCCTGCACCGCCAGCTGATCGGCCAGGACCAGGCGATCGGCGCCCGCCACCGGCACGCGGCGCATTTTCAACGCGTGCAGCAGCTCGCCGACAAAAGCGTCGCGGCGGCGCACCAATATCATGATGTCACCGGCCCGCACCGGCCGGCCGCGCGCGGCCAGCAATTCACCCTCGGCGAGCCAACCCGCGACCGTCGCGGCGATCGCGCGGGCAAGGCGCGTGCGCGGCTCGGCGACGCGCTGGCGGTCGATCGGCAGCGCCGCCGGATCGGGTCCGGCTTCGACCGCCGGCACCACCGGCGGCCACAGCTCGACGAGCCCGGCATGACCGATGCGCTCGGCAAAATGGCGGATCTCGCCGCCGCTTTCGGCGACGCCGTCCAGCGCCGGCCGCCGGGCAAAAATCGCATCGACCGCGCGCAGCACCGGCTCGGTCGAACGAAACGAAATCTCGAGCGGCAAGACCCGCCAGTCGCGATTGGCCGCGGCGGCGCGCTGCTCGAAATGCCGCCGCATCTCGGCAAAGGCCCGCGGCTCGGCGCGCTGAAAGCTAAAGATCGACTGCTTCGGGTCGCCGACGGCGAAAATCGTGCGCGGCCGGTCGCGCGCACCTTCGCCGGCAAAGAACTCCTCGGCCAGGGCCGCGACGATCCGCCACTGCTCGGGGTTGGTGTCCTGCGCCTCGTCGATCAGAATGTGGTCGAGACCGCCGTCGAGCTTAAACAATACCCAGGGTGCCAGCCCCGGACGCTGCAGCAGGTCGAGCGTCTTCTGCACCAGGTCGTCGAAATCGAGCAGCCCTCTGGCCCGCTTGCCCCGCTCATAGGCACGCAGCACCGCATCGCCGAGCCGGGCGAGCGCGCAGCTCGCATCGAGCAGCCAATGGCCCGCACGACGGTCGCGAAACGCCAAGACCCGTTCAGCCTCGGCAGCGAGGACCGTCGCGATTTCACCACCCGCGGCCTTATCGGCGGGCTTGGTGATCAGGGTTTTCCGAACCTTGTCCTCGCCGGTTAAATAGACCCCCACATAAGCGTCGACTGATTTCCTGTCGCCGGGCCGGGTCCTCGCACCACCGCGCCAGAACGGCGCCGCGCTTCTGGTCGTCGGTCGAGCGGCTGGCGGCAAGCGCGACGGCGGCCTCGCCCAAGCCGGCATCGTCGCCGGCGCCCGCGGCGCAGAAGACGGCGAGCAAAGCATCGAGATTATCCGACGGCGAGAGCCCGAGCTTTGCGGCGAGGCGACGGCGCAGCCCGGCATGGCCTCCAGAGAGCGCACCGCGCAGCTTGCCGCGCTCGGCCGCGAGGGCCGCGAGCAGATCGCCAAACCGCTCCTCCGCCGCGTAGCCGGCGACAACCGAGAGCGCCGCCGCGAGCTCGGGCTCCTCGCCGCCGAGCGCGGCGACGACGACGCTGTGCCCGGCCTCGACCAAGGCTTCGCCGGCGCCACGCTCTTCGATCACGGCGAATTCCGGCGACACACCGGCTTCCAGCGGAAAGCGGCGCAGCACGCTCTGGCAAAAGGCGTGGATCGTCGCGATCTTGATCCCTCCGGGAGCGTCGAGGACTTGGGCAAAAAGCCGGCGCGCACGGGTCAGCCGGGCGTCGTCCGGATATTCCCCGGCGAGGCCGTTCAGCGCCTTGCTCAGCTCAGCAGTCGAAAGGGTCGCCCATTTCGCCAATTCGCCGTCCAGCCGGTTTGCCATCTCGGCGGCGGCGGCGCGGGTAAACGTCAGGCAGAGGATGCGCGACGGGTCGGCGCCGTCGAGCATCAGCCGGAGCAGCCTGTCGACCAGCACCGTCGTCTTGCCGGTGCCGGCCGAGGCCGAGACCCAGACCGAGCTGCGCGGGTCGGCCGGATGCGTCATCCCGGCGCCGTTCGGGCCCATTCCTCCGCCTCTTCCTCGTCGTTGCGCTCGAGATGGCGATAGTCGGAAAACCGCGGCTTCCACTGCGGCGCCGGCACCGCGTAATAGGGTGTCGCCGGATCGTCGAACCGCGCGATCAACGTGCGCAAGCGGGCGAGCGCACGGTCGATCAGCGCCGCCGCATCGCCGTTGCCGATATCGGTGCGCTCGCCCGCCGGATCGCCGCCTTTGAGCCGCCAATATTCGAGCGCTGCGGCGCCGCCGATAAGCTCGCCAAACGCTCCTTCGCGCAGGATCGCCCCTTCGAGCGGCAATTGCGGGGCGAACCCGGCCTCGATCTGCTTCTTTTCCGGCACTCCGCCGGTCTTGTAGTCGATCAGCAAAAACCCGCCCGCCGCGAGGCGGTCGATGCGGTCGGCCGCTGCGGTCAATTCGAACCGGCCGCCCGGCATTTCCAAGAACAGGCTGCCCTTGCATTCGCTCAGGCGTTCGACGACATCGCCTTCCCGCCCGATCTCCAGAGCGACCAGCCAGCGCGCGACGCGCTCGAAACGCGGCCACCAAAAGGCCCAGGCGCCGGGACGCGACAGCTCGGCCTCGAAATGCGCCCGCCCAATGCCGAGCAATACCTGCTCGGCATCTTCCGGCAAGTCGCGCGGAAAGCGGCGAATGAATTCGTCGAGCACTTTATGAATAGCGATGCCGAGATCGGCCCGGCTCGGGTCGGCGTCGAGCTCGTCGGCGGCCTTCAGCCGCAGGATGTGCCGGGCATAGATCGCGTAAGGGTCGCGCAGCCAGGTCTCGACTTGCGTCACCGAGAGCCGGCGCGGCCGCGCCGACAGCGGCGGACGCGGTTCGGGCGGCGGCAACGGGCGATAGGCTCCGGGCTCGTCGATCAGCCCGACCGCGGCGTTCACCGTCTCGTCCGGCCGCAGCCGATCCTCGAGCCCGACCGCGCGCAGCACCGCGTCGAGACGCAGCAGCCAGCGCGACGGTGTCGTCGGCACCCCTTCGCTGCGCACCGCGCGGGTCAGCGCCACCTCGGGCGCGCCCGCCGCCTGCGCGAAATCGTGCGCGGCGATGCCGATCGCACGCTCCGGCACCGCGATCGCAAAGTCGCGCCGCATCTGCCGCGACATCCACGGGTCTTCTTCCGGCGCGCCGGGCCAGCTGCCTTCGTTGAGCCCGCCGAGCACGACGAGATCGGCCTGCTGCAGCCGCGCCTCCAGGAGCCCCCAGATCGCCAGGCGCGGGTGGCGGCCATAGACGGGCCGGACGACGACATCGGCCACGAGCGCCTCGAGCACGGCAGGGTAGTGGCGCCCGGCGAGCGGCGGCAAATCGCGTGCGGCGTCGATCAGCTCGTGGCAAAAGCTCGCGGCTGTCTCGCCGGCGGCGTCGCGCCACAGCCTTTGGCCGCCGGCTTCGGCATCGCTCGCCGCCAGCCGCTCGGCCGCCTCGACATGCGCTTCGGCGAGCCGCGCGAGCGGCACCCTGTCGGCGCCAAGCAAATCCGGCAACGCGCCGAGACAGGATTCGAGCCGATCGACAAACCGGAAGAGCCGCCATTGGCCGCTTCCGAGCGCCTTTCTGAGCCCGGCGACGCCGGGTGCCGGGCGCGGCCCGCGGATCGCTTTTTCGAGCTCGCGCGTCAATTCGCGAAACGCTGCCGGCGCGAGCCCACCCGCCGCCAGCGGATGCTTTAGCGCAGCGAGCAGCGGCACCGGGGCGAGCCCGCTCTCGGCGAGGCCGAGCACCAGCCGCAAAAAGGCGCCCGGCGGTGTGCGCGCCAGCGGCAGGCCGGCCGAATCGTCGATATCGACGCCCCAGCGGCGCAGCTCGGCGGCAACCCTGCGGGCGAGCCCGCGGTCCGCAGTGACCAAGGCCGCGGTTGCCCCCGGTGTTTCCAGCTTGCGCCTCAGCAGCAATGCGATCGTCACCGCCTCGTGCTGCACATTGGCGCAGTCGTAGCGGCTGAGCCCGGCCAGCGCGTCGGCGCCCGAATTGCGGCAGATATTGCCAGGCGTCGGTGGTTGCCGCCGGGCGCAGCACCTCGCGCAGCAGGCCGGCGCGGCCCGGCGCCGCCTGATCCGGGTGCCGCTCGGGCCAGTCTCGGACTTCCGCGCGGTCGACATCGAGGTCGCGCAACAACCGCGCCAGCAGATGCTGCGGATGCGCCTCGTCGGCTTCGATCGCCGACCATTCCTGCCGATCGCAGCCACAGTCCAGCCCGGCAAGGACAATCATGCCCCGATCGAGCGCGGCGACCGTCGCGATCAGCCCGGTGAGCGCGGGGATGCCGCCGGTCAGCCCGGCGGCGACGACCAGGTCCGGTGGCGGGAGACGGCGCCATAGAGCGGCTTGCCGTTCGAGCAGGCGGTTGCGGCGCTCGGCCGGGTCGAGGGCGCCTTCCTCGGCCAGCATGCCCGGCCAATGCCGCGGCAGAACCTCCAGGAATTTGCTGACCATCTGCCAATGCTCGGCCAGCTCATCCGGCACCAGGTCGCCGAGCCGGTCGAAGCTCGCGCCTTCGCCGGCTACCTTGTCGAGAAGCCGGGCGAGGCTTGCGGAAAGCGCGGCGGCCTGGCCGGGCAGCAGCGGGTCGCGGCCGGGCTGCGCACCCCAGCGCATGACGAGCTGCGCCAGCAGCAGCCGGCGACGCAATTCCGGGATCGCGGGCGGCACCCCCAAGCCCTCGCCGCCGGCTGTCTCGCCAACCGGCAGCAGCTCCCCCGAATCGAGGTCGCCGACCGGCTGCATCCGCGGCAGCAGCAGCGCCGAGCCCGGCTCTCTGCCCTCGACCGCCACGCGCAGAAACGCCTCGCGCAATGCCCGCACCGCGCGTCGTGTCGGCAGCAATACCGTGACCCGCGGCAGGCGCAGCGGATCGCCGCCCGTCAGCCGCAGCAATCCTTCCGCCAGCACGGCGAGAAACGGGCGGCCGAGGGCGATCGTGAACAGATTGCGCCGAACAGGAGGCTCGCTCAAATTCATGCTTTGTTCTAGCATAAGCCCAAGCGCACGGCAAGCCCTTCTTTTCATCGGGCCAAGCCGTCCGCCCGGCTTATCGGCTGACGCGAGCTATGTCCGAGGCCGGACGGCGCATCGACCTTTTTGTCAGGCGATGCGCTCGAAGACGCTGTGGTGCCGGGCGGTCAGCTTGGGGCGGATTTTGGTCACCCAATCGCCATAGGCGCCGGCCTTTTCCCAAGCCTCGCTTTTCATCACATCCTCGGAGTCGAGCTCGTAAAGCGTCAGATAACGCTGCATCCCCGGCACCGTCGAGTGTTCGAGCCGATAACGCCCGGCGCTGCGCACCCCCGGGACTTTGACCAGCATCGGGTAGTGCTCGGTGTCGTAGACGCGGTTGAATTCGGCCTCGTGCTCGGCCGGGATGTCGAGCTGCACGGCGAAAAGATGGGTCATCAACAGCCTCCCTCAGGCGATCTTGCAAAAGATGCTGTGCTGGCGGTTTGTCGTGTGCGGTCGGATCTTGGGCTTCCAGTCGCCGAGATCGGACGCCTCGGTCCAGGCCGGGCCATTGATGACCTCGGCATTGTCGCATTCATAGACCGCCAGATAGCGCGGCATCGTTGCGACCGTCGAATGGGCGAGCCGATAGCGCGTGCAAGAGCGCACCCCCGGCACTTTGAGGATCGTCGGCACGTGGTCTTCGTCATAGATGCGGTTGAACTCGGCTTCGAGATGAGCCGGGACGTCCATTTGGACGACATAGAGATACGACACGGCGTCGGTCCTCCGGATGTTGACGCAATGGCAGAAGCTTAGGCTAAGCTGCGTCCGGTCTCGACAGGTTTCGCATCCGGCGCGCCAGCCGCGCGTCTTGACGCGGCTTTTCGGGCACCCCTAATTTTGGTCGCGATCAGCGGGACCACGATGCGAAGGGACACAGCGATGAAACCGACCGCCGTCACCGACAGCAATTTCGAGACCGCGGTGCTGCAGGCCGATGGACCGGTTCTCGTCGATTTCTGGGCCGAATGGTGCGGGCCGTGCAAAATGATCGGGCCGTTTCTCGAAGACCTCGCTGCCGACAAGGCCGGCAAATTGACGGTGGCCAAGGTCAACATCGACGAAAACCCGCAAGCGCCGACCAAATACGGCGTGCGCAGCATCCCGACGATGATCCTGTTCAAAGACGGCAAAGCCACCGCCACAAAGATCGGCGCCATGCCCAAGAGCAAGCTCTACGAATGGGTCGATTCGGTGCTGTAGCGGTATGAGCATAAAACCGGCATTGCTGCCCGAGCCGTTCACGATCGAATTGCCCGCCTCGGATCTGCCGGAGCACATCCTCGCCCGCTTTCCGACGCGGCCCTCACCCGGGGCGCGGTTTGCTGTCACAATCGAACCGGCCCTAACCGAAGAGGAAAAGCTCGTGGCGCTGCGGCACGACATAGAGGAAGGGTTGGTAGATGTGGCGGCGGGAAGGGTAAGCGACGGCGACGCCGTATTTGCTCGATTGAAGACCTGCTTCCCGGACATCTGACGGGGGATGCCGCAGCTTCAGTTCGTGCAGCTGAGGACGATATCGCAGAGAGCCGAACTTGTCGCTGAGGCGTGATCTCGTTTCGCCTTTGCAGCAGTGGGTTCCACGTGAAAGTACCGCAGCGTTCGCAGGTGACAGCAACCCCGAACGCCCCTGCGTTTCGAGAACGCCGCCCGGCGAGCTGACATACCTCGCAAGTGTCGGTCGACATTCGCGTTGCTGCAACGGAGGTGCGCCTACAAATCCAATTCCAGCACCGGGGTCTTCGCGCGCGAGCAGCAGATCAGGACGTAGCGCTCGCGATCTTTGGCGGAAAGGATCTGGTCGCGATGCTCGGGCTCGCCGCCCAGATAACGGGTCAGGCAGGTGCCGCAATAGCCGAGCTCGCACGAGGTGCGCACGGCGACGCCCTCGCGCCGCAAGACATCGACGATGGTTTCGCCCGCCGGCACCTCGTATTCGCCGCCGGTCCGGGCGAGCGCAATGCGGAACGGCCGGTGCTCGCCGAAATCGACATCGGACGGGCCGGTGAAATATTCGCAATGGACCGTGCCCGCGGGCCAATCCGCAGCGGCAGCGGCGACCCCCTGCATCAGCCCGGCAGGGCCGCAGTAATAGAGGTGGGTGCCGGCCGGCGTGTCGCGGAGCGTGGCGGCGATGTCGAGACCGCGCGCCGGGTCGCCGCCGTCGTAGTGAAAGCGCACCCGGCCTTGCGCGGCGAGGAGGTCGAGCTCGTCGCGAAATGCCGCCTCTTCCGGCGAGCGGGCGCAATAATGCACCAGGAAATCGGCGCCGCGGCGGCGCAGCTCGGCGACCATCGCCATGACCGGGGTGATGCCGATGCCGCCGGCGATCATCAGGTGACGACGGGCGCCGTGGTCGAGCGGGAAGTTGTTGCGCGGCAACGACACCTCGACCAGGTCGCCGACCCGCAAGCCTTGGTGCAGCTTCAGCGACACACCGTTGCGGTCGTCCTCGCGCAGCACCGCAATACAATAGCGCCGGCGCTCGGCCGGGTCGTTCCACAGCGAATAATCGCGCGGCGGCATATCGCCAAGGCGCATGCCGATATGCGCCCCGGCCTCGAACCGCGGCAGGTCGCGCCCGCGCGGATCGACAAGCTCGTAGCCGTTGATCGCTTTGGCGAGATAGGTGATCGACCGCACCCGCAACAGCATTGCGAAAGCTCCGGCTGCTCTCTCGACTATGCGCGCTCGCGGCTGCCGGCGCACCCCGCATGTTGCAGGGCCGAGCCGTGCAGACCAAGATCGCGTTTTATTCTCGTCGAGGAGCCCAAGCCATGCCGCTGCAATTCCGCCGGATCGTCACCGGCCACGACGCCGACGGGCGCGCCATCGTCCAGATCGACGAGATCGCCAAGAACCTGGTGTCGGCGCGGCCGGGGGCCACCGCCGGCGTGGTGTGGACGACCGAGGGGTTTCCCGTCGACAACAACGGCGATGCCGACGAGGGGCTCCGCAAAACCGGCACCACGCTCGCAAACGGGACGGTGTTTCGTATTCTCGAGCTCGCCCCCGGCAACAGCCCGCGCAACCACCGTACCGATTCGATCGATTATGCCGTGGTCATGTCGGGCGAGATCGACATGGAGCTCGACGGCACGACGGTCCACCTGAAGGCGGGCGACGTGCTGGTGCAGCGCGGCACGATCCACAACTGGGTCAACCGCGGCACCGAGCCTTGCGTCATCGCCTTTGTGCTGATCGCCGCCAATCCGGTCGAGGCCGGCGGCAAAACCCTGCACGCCCAAGGATGACGATCGGTATCCCGGCGGTCGAATTCCCACGCTGCAAAAGGAGTGGCCCGCCGCCCGGAAAACAGTGGCGCGCGCTCGGAGGGTCAGGCTTTGAGCCGGATGTCCTCCCAAGGGTAGGCGTAGCCGGTGCTCTTGAAGCTCGGGAACACGTCCTGCCACTTCGTTGCCGCGATGCGCGGACCGATCGCGTTCATAAAGGCGTGGCGGAAGACCGGCACAAAATAATATTCTTCGAGCATCGTGCGTTGGATGTCGTAGGCGAGCTGTTTGCGCTCCTCCGTCTTGTCCGAGGTCAGATACGTTTCGTATTTGGCGTCGAGGTCCTTGACGCAAAACGCGTCGGCAGAGAGAAAGCCGCCGCATTTGAACACCAACTCGTACCAGTTGGCCCAGCTCGCCCCGATCCGCGCGCCGGCCAAAATGATGTTGACGCCGGGCCATTCCTTAAGCCCGGCCTGGCGACGCTTGGTATAGACCGCGCGTTCGAGCGTTTGCATCTTGGTGCGGATGCCGATCGCCTGCAATTGCGAGACGACGCGCTCGCCGCGCGAGTAATAGGGCGGCGCCGGGGTCAGCCAATCGACATGAAAGCCGTTCGGGTAGCCGGCCTCGGCCATCAGCTTTTTCGCCTTGGCGACGTCGTGCGGCCATTTCGGCCACGGCATGCCGTAAAGCACATCGTCGTTGATCCAATTGCCGTCGACGCGGCCGAGCCCGTCGCATTCGGCCTCGTTCATCGCGTCGCGGTCGATCGCCAGGCTGATCGCCTGACGCACCCGTTTGTCGTGGAACGGGCTTTTCGGATCCTCGAAGCCAGGGAACTCGAGCCAGAAATTGCCCGACACGACCGGCGCCAATATCATTTTAGGGTTGTTCTTGACCCGCTCGACCATCTCGCCCGGCACGTCGTAGATGATGTCGGCCTCGCCGCGCTCGAGCATCGCCACCCGCGTCGAGGCGTCGGGGACACTGACGATCGTGAAGTTCTTGACATGGACCGGGCGGTAATAGCCGTCGAACGCGGTGAATTCGAGCTTTGTCCCCGGCTCCTGCGCGGTGAGCCGATAGGGCCCGGCGCCGATCGGCTTCTGCGCAAACCCGCCTTGTCCCACCTTTTGATAATATTTCGCCGGCACGACCCAGCCAGCGCCGCAGACATTGGCGGTGCCGAGGAGCCGCGGGAAATCGAGAAACGGCTCCTTGAACGTGAACCGGACCGTGCGTTCATCCGGCGTTTCGACGGCGGCGGTCTTGTCGTGCATGACCTTGGCCCAGGCGCCGTGATAGTGCTCATAGCTCCATCTGACGTCGGCCGGCGTGACCGGCGAGCCGTCGTGGAATTTGATCCCTTGGCGGAGCTGGAAGATGGCGCTTTTGGCATCCTCGGCAAATTCGTAATGCTCGGCGAGCGCCAGATGGTCATAGAGCTTGTCGCGGAAATTCTTGATCAGCCCGTCCTGCACCACGTTGAGGAAATTGTCGGGCGTGGCCCCGCCGTCATGCTGCTGCGGGTCGAGCCAGCGCGGCGCGATATTGGTGTGCCAGGCCAGGGTCATGCCGCCGCTCGGCGTGACTGCGTCGGCGGCACGCGCGGTGCGGCAAAGGGCACCGTCAGCGCCGTCGTCGCCAGGGCTGCGGTGCGCAAAACGCTGCGCCGCGTCGGGCTCGTCTTTTCCATCCCATCCTCCCTTGCCGCAGCGGCGCGGTTGCCGTGCGGTCGCTGGCTCGTCGTCCTTGTTTGCCGGGCCGTTTTTCGCCCTATGCGCGGCGCTGCGCGCTGCCGATCGAGCCTTGCGCTTAATGTAATGCAGCCATGCGAGAATGTCTTTTTTTGATTTCGTGCGCGCCCCGATTTGCGCTCCTTTTCGCGGTCGCCGCGGCGCTCTTGTCGTGCCGGGGCTATGACCAGGTGCCGGGACAGGAGGCGGCGTGGCGCGAAGTGGCGCCCGAGCTGGCGGGGATGTCCTCGGCGGAATTATGGCATTGCGCCGGGCCGCCCTGGAGCGAGGCGGAGACGCCTGCGGGCGTGGCGAGGATGGTCTACCGCTACGCCGATTTGAAAAATTATTGCGAAGTGACGCTGACCCTCGACCGCGGCCGGGTTCGTTCATATGCCGCCAATTATTCGGCGCCCGAGTTTCTCTGGCTGCGCCCCGGCTACAATTATTGCGGACAGATCTTCGAGGGGTGCTTGCGCCCGCCACCGGGCGGGCCGACGCCTCAGCCGGCGGCCCGCGCCCGCTCGGCCGATGCGGCGCCGTAAAGAGCGGCGGCGCGCTTTTCAAAGGCGCCGACCATGCGCCGTACCGCCTCGCCGAACAGCATCTCGATGACTTTTTGCATCAGCCGCGACTTGAATTGGAAATCGACAAAGAAATCGATGCGGCAGCCGCCCGTGACCGGGGTGAAGCTCCAGTGGTTGGTCAAATAGCGGAACGGTCCCTCGGCATAGGTCACCTCGATCTGCCGTGGCGGGTCGAGCACGACGCGCGAGGTAAAGCGCTCGCGGAACATCTTGAAGCCGATGACGAGGTCGGCGACGACGAGGCGAGGCTGCCGCTCGCGGATGCGCGCAGCGATGCACCACGGCAGGAACTCGGGATAGCGCTCGATATCGGCGACGAGCGCGAAAAGCTCTTCCGCCGTGTAAGGCAGCACACGCTGTTCGGCATGGGTCGGCATGACGACAGATTTAGGCGGCGGCGAGGTGTGCGGCACGTGCGGCGCGCAGCCGCACAAAGTCTTCTCCGGCGTGGAACGAGGAGCGCGTCAACGGCGAGGCCGACACCAGCAAAAACCCCTTTCCCAAAGCCAGGCTGCGATAGGCGTTGAACTCGTCGGGTGTGACAAAGCGGGCGATCGCATGGTGCTTGCGCGTCGGCTGCAGGTATTGCCCGATGGTCAGAAAATCGACTTGCGCCGCGCGCAGATCGTCCATCACCTGCAGCACCTCCGTTTTGTCTTCGCCGAGCCCGACCATGATCCCCGATTTGGTGAACATCGCCGGGTCGAGCCGCTTGACCTGGTCCAACAGCCGCAGCGAGTGAAAATATCGCGCACCCGGCCTTACCTCGGCGTAAAGACGCGGCACAGTTTCGAGATTGTGGTTGAAGATTTCCGGCCGGGCCGCGACCACGGTTTCGAGCGCCCCATCCTTCTTGAGGAAATCCGGCGTCAGCACCTCGATCGTCGTCGCCGGCGCGGCGGTGCGGATCGCCGCGATGGTGCGGGCGAAATGCCCGGCCCCGCCGTCGTCGAGATCGTCGCGATCGACCGAGGTCACGACGACATGCGCCAGTCCCAGCGCCGCCACCGCCTGCGCCACTCTTTCCGGCTCGTGCGGATCGACCCGATCGGGCCGACCCGTCGCAACATTGCAAAAGGTGCAGGCGCGGGTGCAGACGCGCCCCAGGATCATCACCGTCGCGTGGCGCTCCTTCCAGCACGCGCCGATATTCGGGCAGGCGGCCTCTTCGCACACCGTGTTGAGGTCGAGCCCGCGCATCAGCCGCCGCGTCGCCTGGTATTCGGGCGAGCCCGGCGCCCTGACCCGCAGCCAAGGCGGCTTCGGCAGGATTGGTCGGTCGGGAAGATGCGCCTTTTCCGGATGACGGAGAGTCGTGCCGTTCGCCATGTTCGCCCGATTGTCCTGCTATGGCTCGACCGAGAGGCTTTAAGCTATTCGAGACCGGAGGGAAGGATGGTGGTGTCATCGACCACCGCGACCGCCAATTGCTCTCTGGTGAGGTTTGTCGCGCCGCGCAGGTCGGCACCCCGCAAGATCGTTCCAGCCAGGACCGCGCCGGACAGGTTGGCGCCTCTTAAATCTGCTCCTGTCAGGTCCGCGTGGCTCAAATTGGCACACGTCAGATTCGCATGCGATAGATTTGTCCGCCGGATCTTGGCGCCGGACAAGTCCAAAACGAACCCCTGGATTTCAGGCATCATCTCATCCTGCTGGGGTTGGCTTCCGACAATGCTTCATTCAAAAACCTCATGATTTCTCGTATATCGACGCTTGGTTCAGCCTTGGTATCGTCACGGGTCCGCTCGCGGACATAAGCAGCCAGCGTCTCTAAAATCGGCACCCTATAGTCGACGTATTGCGGATCACGGCTGATCCGCTTGAGGGTATAGATCGCCCCCAATCGCACTTCCAGTTTTTCACTGCCAAGCTGATCAATCGCTCGGTTGAACATCTCGACCACATGATTTCATTGGGCAACCTCAGCCTGCTGCAGCGCCGCAACAGCCTGTCGATTGGATGCACGACTGCGCCACCATGCGAGAACCACCCCGAGAGCTGCCGCGACAATCAGCCCATAATTTCGGATCAGCTCGCTGATCTGGATCAGATCGGCAATCCGATCGGGCGGCGCGACATTCGACGCCAAGCCACCGGCCCCTAGATGTGGAGTGCACGGGCATAAGCGGCAAGCACCGATTCGTGCATCGTCTCCGAGATGGTCGGGTGCGGGAAGATCGTGCGGATCAGCTCGGCCTCGGTCGTCTCCAGCGTCTTGGCGATGGTAAAGCCCTGGATCAGCTCGGTCACCTCCGCCCCGACCATATGGGCGCCCAAAAGCTCCCCGGTCTTGGCGTCGAACACGGTTTTGACCATGCCCTCGGGCTCGCCGAGCGCGATCGCCTTGCCGTTCCCGATAAACGGGAAATGCCCGACTTTGACCTCGTAGCCGGCGTCTTTGGCGGCCTGCTCGGTCAGACCGACGCTGGCGACCTGCGGCCGGCAATAGGTGCAGGCCGGGATGTTTCTGGTGTCGAGCGGGTGCACGTCGTTGACCCCGGCGATGTGCTCGACACAGACCACCCCCTCATGGCTCGCCTTGTGCGCGAGCCAGGGCGGGCCGACCAGATCGCCGATCGCATAAACGCCGGGCTCGCCGGTGCGCAGCCACTCGTCGACGACGACATGCGTCTTCTCGACCGCGACCCCGGTGTTGTCGAGGCCGATCCCCTCGACATTGCCGACGATCCCCACCGCCAGAATCACCCGCTCGACCGCGATCTCCGATCTTCCACCCTCGCCTTCGATCTCCGCCGTCATCCCGTCGCCGTTGCGCCGCAGCCCCTTGACCGTCGCTCCGGTGTGAATCTTGATCCCCTGCTTTTCAAAAGCTTTGCGGGCAAAAGCCGAGATTTCTTCGTCCTCGACCGGCAGTATCCGGCTGAGCACCTCCACCACTGTAACATCGGCCCCCATGTCATGGTAAAAGCTCGCAAATTCGATGCCTATGGCGCCTGATCCGACAACCAGCAGCGATCTCGGGATCGTGTCCGGGATCATCGCTTCCTTGTAGGTCCAGACCCGCTCGCCATCGGGCTCGAGCCCCGGCAGGGCGCGCGCCCGCGCACCTGTCGCCAAGACGATGTGCGGCGCCGTCAGGTCGGCAACCCTTTTGTCGTCCTTCTCGACCGCGAGCCTGCCCTTGCCGGCGAGCCGACCCTGACCGTCGAACACAGCGACCTTGTTCTTTTTCAGCAGATAACCGACCCCGTTCGACAGCTGCCTGGCGACGGCACGCGAGCGGGCCACGACCTTCTTTGCGTCGAAGCCGACCTCCTTAGCCGAAAATCCATAATCGCCAAGGTGGTGCAGGATGTGGTTGATCTCGGATGTGCGCAGCAACGCCTTCGTGGGAATGCAGCCCCAGTTGAGGCAGATGCCGCCCAGATGCTCGCGCTCGACGAGGCCCACCTTCATCCCGAGCTGCGCCGCGCGGATCGCCGCGACATACCCCCCCGGCCCGCCGCCCAGCACGATCAGGTCGAACGAGTTGTCGGCCATCAGAGCAGCATCGTCAGCGGGTCTTCGACCAACCCCTTGAACGCGGCGAGGAATTGCGCGCCGACCGCACCATCGACGGCACGGTGGTCGCAGGAGAGGGTGCAGCTCATCACCGTCGCTACCGTGAGAGCGCCGTTCTTGACGACCGGGCGCTGCTCGCCGGCGCCGATCGCGAGGATGCCGCCATGCGGCGGGTTGATCACGGCGGCAAACTCGCGCACGCCGTACATGCCGAGGTTCGAGATCGAGAAGGTGCCGCCTTGGAACTCATCGAGCTTCAATTTGCCGGCGCGGGCGCGGGCGGCGAGGTCCTTGGTCTCGGCGGCGATCGTCGCCAACCCTTTGCGGTCGGCCGCTTTGACGATCGGCGTGATCAACCCGTCGTCGAGCGCCACCGCGACAGCGATATCGACCGTATCCCAAAGGAGGATCGCCTCGTCGCTCCACGACGCGTTGGCCGCCGGCACCTTGCGCAGCGCAAGCGCCGCCGCGCGGATCACAAAATCGTTCAAAGAAATGCGGTAGCCGTCTGACTTTGCGTTCAACTCGCTGCGGATCTTCAGCAGCGCATCGATTTCGCAATCGATCGTCAGATAGAAATGCGGGACGGTCTGCTTGGCTTCGGTGAGCCGGCGGGCGATGACCCGGCGCATCGCGCTGAGCGGCCGCTCGGTGTAGGGGGCGTTGCCGGCAAGCGCCGCCACCCGCTCCTTGGTCAGCGCGGGTGCGGCAATTGCGGCCTGCGGCGCCGCCCGCGGTGTTTCGGCCCGTGTCGCGCGAACGCTGGCGAGGGCCCCTTCTATATCGGCCTTGACGATGCGGCCCTGCGGTCCCGAGCCCTTGATCGCGGCGAGGTCGAGCCCCGCCTGCTGCGCCATCCGCCGCGCCAAAGGGCTCGCGAACACCCGCCCGTCGCCGTTTCTCGCCGGGGTTGGCCCCGCGGTTGGTCCCGGGGTTGGCTCCAGGGCTGGTGCAGCAGCGGCCGGAGCCTCGGGCGCGACCGGCGGCGCTTCGGCCGGTGCCGGCGTCTTTGGCGGCGCGGCGGCGGGCTCGGCCAAATTTTCCAGCGCCGAAGCGTCCTCGTCCTCGCCGAGCAGCACCGCGATCGGCTGGTTGACCTTGATCCCTTGGGCGCCTTCGGGGACCAGCAGCCTGCCGATCTTGCCGTCGTCGATGGCCTCGACCTCCATCGTCGCCTTGTCGGTCTCGATCTCGGCGACGACATCGCCCGAATGGACTTCGTCCCCCTCCTTTTTCAGCCATTTGGCGAGGTTGCCTTCGGTCATCGTCGGCGACAGCGCCGGCATCAGGATCTCGATCGGCATGAATTTTCAGCCCTTTGGGCAGTCAGGCCGCTATCGATAGGCGACGTCGCGCGCCGCAGCGACGATGTCTTCGACCTGCGGCACGGCGAGGCGTTCGAGGTTGGCGGCGTAGGGTAGCGGCACGTCCTTGCCGGCGACCCGCTTTACCGGCGCGTCGAGCCAGTCGAAGCATTCTTCCATGACCCGCGCCGCGATCTCGGCACCGATGCCGGCAAACGGCCAGCCTTCCTCGACCGCGACGATCCGGTTGGTCTTTTTGACCGAGGCGGCGACAGTTTCGATGTCGAACGGCCGCAGGCTGCGCAGATCGACGATTTCAGCCTCGATCCCGATTTTTGCCAACTCTTCAGCGGCTTGCAGCGCGAGCTTCACCATGCGCGAGAAGGCGGTGATCGTGACGTGCCGGCCGGCGCGGGCAATCCGCGCCTGGCCGATCGGCACCAGGAATTCCGGGTCGTCGGGCACGGCAAAGCTCTCGCCATAGACGAGCTCGTGCTCGAGAAAGACGACCGGGTTCGGGTCGCGGATTGCGGATTTCAACAGGCCCTTATGGTCGGCCCCGGTGTAGGGGGCGACGACCTTGAGCCCGGGGCAATGCGCATACCAGCTCGCATAGCATTGCGAATGCTGGGCCGCGACGCGCGCGGCGACGCCGTTCGGCCCGCGAAACACGATCGGGCAGCCCATCTGGCCACCCGACATATAGCGCGTCTTTCCTGCCGAATTGATAATCTGGTCAATCGCCTGCATGGCGAAATTGAAGGTCATGAACTCGACGATGGGCCTGAGCCCGGCAAAGCCGGCGCCGACCCCGAGCCCGGCAAAGCCTTGCTCGGTGATCGGCGTGTCGATGACCCGCCGCGCGCCGAACTCCTGCAACAGCCCCTGGCTCACCTTGTAGGCGCCCTGATATTCGGCGACCTCCTCGCCGAGCAGAAACACCGTCTCGTCGCGCCGCATCTCCTCGGCGATCGCGTCGCGCAGCGCCTCGCGCACGGTGATCGTCCGGGTCTGGCCGGCGTATTCGGGCTCCGCCGCCGGTTGCGGCGCTGTGGCGGGCGGCACGGGCGGTGCGACGGGTGCCGGCTGCGGCGGCCGGGCGCGCGGCGGCGCAGGCTTTGCCGCGACCTTCGCCACCTTCTCGCCATTGGCCGCGATCACCGCGATCGGGGTGTTGACCGCGACATGCTCGGTGCCTTCGGGAATGACGATCCGGGCCAGCACGCCCTCATCCACCGCCTCGACCTCCATCGTCGCCTTGTCGGTCTCGATCTCGGCGAGCACGTCGCCGGCGCTGACCGGCTCGCCCTCGGTCTTGAGCCAGCGCGCGATCTTGCCCTCGGTCATCGTCGGCGACAGCGCCGGCATCAGCACGTCGGTAGCCATGGCTCTGCAAATATCCGTTCAGGCCTCGGCCAGCACATCGGTCCATAATTCGGCCGGGTCGGGCTCGGGGCTGTCCTGGGCGAATTGCGCGGCTTCGGCAACGAGCGCGCGAATTTCGCCGTCGATCGTCTTCAAGGTGGCCTCGGCGGTGCCGCCTTCGAGGAGGCGGCGGCGCGCCTGATCGATCGGGTCGTGCTCAGTTCGCATCTTGTTGACCTCGTCGCGCGTGCGGTATTTGGCCGGGTCGGACATCGAATGGCCACGATAGCGATAGGTCAGCATCTCCAACAGGATCGGCCCATGGCCGGAGCGCGCATGCTCGACCGCGGCGGTCCCGGCCTCGTGCACCGCCAACACGTTCATGCCGTCCACCTGCTCGCCGGGGATGCCATAGGCGACGCCGCGGTGAAACAGGTCGGTCCGCGCCGTGGCGCGGTCGATCGAGGTGCCCATGCCGTAGCGGTTGTTTTCGATCACATAGACGACCGGCAATTTCCACAGCGCTGCCATGTTCAGGCTTTCGGCGACCTGCCCCTGGTTGATCGCGCCGTCGCCCAGATAGGTCAGCGAGATCATCCCGTCGTCCTTATAGCGATGGGCAAAGCCGAGCCCGGTGCCGATCGGCACCTGCGCGCCGACGATGCCGTGGCCGCCAAAAAAATTCTGCGCGCGGCTGAACATGTGCATCGAGCCGCCCTTGCCGTGCGAGTAGCCGCTGTGCCGCCCGGTCAATTCGGCCATGACCCCTTTGGGGTCCATGCCACAGGCCAGCATGTGGCCGTGGTCGCGGTAGGAGGTGACGACGGTGTCGCCGGGCTTCAGCGCCGCCTGCATGCCGACGACCACCGCTTCCTGGCCGATATAGAGATGGCAAAAGCCGCCGATCAGCCCCATCCCGTACATCTGCCCGGCGCGCTCCTCAAACCGTCGGATCAACAGCATGTCTCGGTAATATTTGAGCAATTCCTGCGGCGGGACTTGGCTCTCCGCGAATTTGACCTCGCCCTCGACTGCCATGCCGTTCCCTCCGCCCGCCCCGCCAACGCCACTTGCGAGACTTGCCCAAGCATGGTGGCAAACCCCCTCCTTTGCAACCTTGGCCGGTTCACATCACTGCGCGGAGGCCGGGAATCGATGGGCCGGCTGCCCGGTCACTTCGGGGCCGGCTCCATAATCACGATTTCGTCGGGGGCGGCGAGGTTGAGCGCGGCGCGCACCCGTTCGTCGAGCAGATCGGGGTCGAGATGGTCGGGCGTCATGTCGACGACCTTGGACCGCAGCGCAGCGCTCTGGGCGCGCAAATCGGCGAGCTGGTCGTTCTGGGCGTGAATTTCGCGGGTGAGCCGCACCCAGGCGAGCAGCCCGCGGTCGCCCTCGACGAGGTGATAGGCAAAATAGCCAGTCAACGCGATCCCCAATGCGGGACCGACCATGCCCCGCGCCCGCCGCCGCATGTCGCGCGCCGCGATCATGCCGAGAATGGATCACCCGCGAGCGTCGCCGTCAACCTCGGATTGCAGGTTTCGCTTTGCCAGCCGGTCGAAGGCGATCAGGGTTTCGAGCAAGGCCGGCAGGGATTTGAGCGGCAGCATGGTTTGCCCTTCGCAGGGCGCGCAGTCGGGGTCTTGATGGGTTTCGAGAAATATCGCGGCGACGCCGACCGCAGCCGCAGCGCGCGCCAGCACCGGACCGAACTCGCGCTCGCCGCCCGAACGGTCGCCGAGCCCGCCCGGCTGCGCCACCGCATGGGTCGCGTCGAACACGACCGGATAGCCGGTCTCTGCCATGATCGGCAACGAGCGCATATCGACGACCAGCGTATTGTAGCCAAAGCTCGCCCCACGCTCGCATAGAAGGATACGCTCGTTGCCGGTCGAGGCGACCTTGCCGGCCGCGTTTTTCATATCGTGCGGCGCAACGAATTGCCCCTTCTTGATGTTGACCGGCTTCCCGGTCCTACCCGCGGCGAGCAAGAGATCGGTCTGGCGGCACAGAAAGGCCGGTGTCTGCAAAACATCGACGACTTCGGCGACCGGCGCGCATTGCTCGGGCATATGGACGTCGGTCAATACCGGCAGCCCCGTCCTCTCGCGAATCTCGGCGAGGATCGGCAATCCCGCAGCCATGCCGATGCCGCGCGCGCCGGCGATCGAGGTCCGATTCGCCTTGTCGAACGAGGTCTTGTAGATCAATGCGATGCCGAGCTTTTGTGCGATCTCGGCAAGGGCCCCGCTCATTTCGAGCGCATGCGCCCGGCTTTCGAGCGTGTTCGGCCCGACAATAAACACCATCGGCAGATCGTTGCCGATCGTGATATCGCCGACGCTCACATGACGCGAGGGCATCGGCAAAGCCTCACACCAGCCGCGACTGATCGAGCGCGGCGCGGATAAACGAGGTAAAGAGCGGGTGCGGCTCGAACGGCCGCGATTTCAGCTCGGGGTGAAACTGGACGCCGACGAACCACGGATGGTCCGGCAATTCGACGATCTCGGGCAGGATGCCGTCGGGCGACATGCCGGAAAACCGCAGACCCGCTTCTTCGAGCCGCTCCTTGTAGCCGATATTGACTTCGTAGCGGTGGCGGTGGCGCTCGCTGATCCGTTCGGCCCGGTAGATCTCGGCGACCCGGCTGCCGGGTGCCAGCACCGCCTCATAGGCGCCGAGCCGCATCGTGCCGCCCATATCCTCGTTCGAGTTGCGCCGCTCGACCGCATTGCCATGCATCCATTCGGTCATCAGCCCGACCACCGGATGCAGGCACGGCCCAAACTCGGTCGAGCCCGCGCCGGAGAGATCGGCCAAATCGCGGGCCGCCTCGATCACCGCCATATGCATGCCAAAGCAGATGCCGAAATACGGGACCCGCCGCTCGCGGGCAAAGCGGGCGGCCTCGATCATGCCCCTGGTGCCGCGCTCGCCAAAGCCGCCGGGGACGAGAATGCCGTGCACCTCTTCGAGCTTTTGCACCGCCGCGGCTTCGGCCTCGAACACCTCCGCATCGATCCAATCGAGATCGATGCCGACATTGTTGGCGAGCCCGCCATGGGTCATCGCCTCGGTCAGCGATTTGTAGCTGTCCTGCAGATGCGTGTATTTGCCGACGATGCCGATCGTCACCCGCCCCTCGGGCTTTTTCAGGCTCTCGACGATCGCCTGCCAGCGGCCGAGATCGGGCTCGGGGCTGTCGAGCCGGAAATGGTCGCACACCTCGCGGTCGAACCCCTCGGCGTGATAGGCGGCGGGCACGGCATAGATCGTGTCGCTGTCGAGCGCCGGGATCACCCGGCTTTCCCGCAGATTGCAGAAGAGCGCGATCTTGCGCCGGGCCGCGAGCGGGATCGGCCGGTCGCAGCGGCATAAGAGAATGTCGGGCTGGATGCCGAGCGCCAGCAATTCCTTGGTCGAATGCTGGGTGGGCTTGGTCTTCAGCTCGGCGGCCGAGGGAATGTACGGCACCAGGGTCAGATGCACGTAGAGAACGCGCTCGCGCCCGAGCTCGTAGCCGAGCTGGCGAATCGCCTCGAGGAACGGCAGGCTCTCGATGTCGCCGACGGTGCCGCCGATTTCGCACAAGACGAAATCCTCGCCGGCGAGATCGGCCTGGATGAACTCCTTGATCGCGTCGGTCACGTGCGGGATCACCTGGACCGTGGCGCCGAGATATTCGCCACGCCGCTCGCGCCCGATCACGGTCGAATAGATGCGGCCGGTCGTCACCGAATCGCTGCGCCGTGCCGCGACCCCGACATAGCGCTCGTAATGGCCGAGATCGAGGTCGGTCTCGGCCCCGTCGTCGGTGACGTAGACCTCGCCGTGCTGATAGGGGCTCATCGTCCCCGGATCGACATTGAGGTAGGGGTCGAGCTTGCGCAGCCGCACGCTGAACCCGCGCGCCTGCAAGAGCGCGCCGAGTGCGGCAGCCGACAACCCCTTGCCGAGAGAGGAGACCACGCCGCCGGTAATAAAGATGAACCGCGTCATGGACCCTCAGTTTAGAGCATCGCGGCGGCAGTGTCCCGTTTGTTGATCGGCGGGCAGCCTCGCTAATGCGCGAGCGGCGCGCTCGGCTTGGCCGGTGCCGGCGATGGCGCGGGCGCCTTAGGCGCCGCCGGCACGACCGGCACGGCGGGGCCCGACGGCACCGCCGGCGAACCCTGGTCCATGATCGAGCGCGGCGCGTGCTGGCGGTTGTTCAGCACCACCAGCAGCACGCTCGTGATCATAAAAGCGGCGGCGAGGACCGCGGTCACCCGCGTCAACAAATTTGCCGTGCTCCGCCCGGTCATGAACCCCGACATCCCGCCGCCGCCCATCCCGAGCGCGCCACCCTCGCTCTTCTGCAGCAAGATGACCCCGACCAGCGCGACCGCGATCAGGACATAGACGACGAGCAGCAGGATGATCATGGGCGGCAGTATTTAATCCGATCGCGTCCCACTGGCCAGCCTCAGCCGCAGCTCTTGGCGATCGCCCAGAAATCGTCGGCGAGGAGGCTGGCGCCACCGACCAGGGCGCCGTCGACTTCGGCCAGCCCGAGAATTGCGGCGGCGTTGCGCGGGTTGACCGAGCCGCCATAGAGAATCCGAGTGTCGGGCAACAGCCGGCCGCGGATCGCCGCATGCATCAGGGCGATGTCTTCGAGGGTCGCCGACAGCCCGGTGCCGATTGCCCAGACCGGCTCATAGGCGACGACCAGCCGGCCCGGCGCCATCCCGTCCGGGATCGACCCGGCGAGCTGGGCGGCGACCGCGGCGCCGGCATTTCCGGCTTGCCGCTGCTCTTGCGTCTCGCCGACGCAGAGCACGGCGACGAGCCCGGCGCGCATCGCAGCAGCGGTCTTGCCGCGGATTTCGGCGTCGCTCTCGCCATGCCCGTGGCGGCGCTCGGAATGGCCGAGGATCACATGGGTGCAGCCGGCGTCGGCCAGCATCTCGGCGCTGATGTCGCCGGTATAGGCGCCGTTGGCCAGCGCATGGCAATCCTGCCCGCCCAACGCGACGCCGCTGCCCGAGAGCACCTCGCGCACTGCCGCCAGCAAGGTCGCCGGCGGACAGACCAGCACATCGCACAAAACCGTTTCGGCCTGCGCCCGCCGCGCCACATCGCCGGCCAAGGCCAGTCCGTCGGCGCGCCGCCCGTTCATCTTCCAATTCCCGGCAACGAGCTTTTTCTCTCTCGGCATTTGCTGCTCCGACCTGCCGCGACAAGGAGGCGAGTTGCGGCGCTCCCGACGCCTCTTTATCCTACGATCCCATCGGCAATGGGGGCGGGTCAATGCGGCCCGTCCGGGTCAAAAGGCGATCCGCCGCATGCTCCAAGCGATCCGCTCGCGCGCCGCATCGTTCGTCGTCAAAGTGCTGTTCGGCATGCTGATCCTCAGCTTTGGCGTCTGGGGGATCGGCGACATTTTCCGCAACCGCGCGCCCGATACCGCCGTCGCCACCGTCGGCGGCGAAACCATCGATGCTGCGGCCTTGCAGAATGCGATGCAGCCGGTGCTCGAACGTCTGCGCATGCAAACCGGCGGCACGGTCGATCTGGAGCAGGCAAAAAAGCTCGGGGTCGTCGATCGGGTGCTCGACACGCTGGTCGACCGTGGCCTCGCCGACCAGGAGACGGCGCGATTGCGGCTTGACGTGTCGGACGAGGCGGTGCGCAGCACGATCAGCCACGACCCGACATTCAGCGGACAGAACGGCGTCTTCGACCGCGCCGCCTTTAACGAGATGCTGGCCGCCAATCACATGAGCGAGGGCCAGTATGTCGAGACGACGCGGCGCGAGATCGCGGCGCGCGACCTGTTCGGCGCGATCACCTCGGGTGCGGCGGCGGCGCCGGCGCTGGTCGATGCGCTCTACCGGCACCGCAACGAAACCCGAATCGCCGATATCGTCAGCCTGCCGTCCGCGAATGCCGGCGATGTCGGCCAGCCGACCGACGCCCAGCTCGACGCCTTTTACAATGCGCACAAGGATTTGTTCCGGGCGCCGGAATACCGCGGCTTTACCCTGGTGAGCCTGACCCCGTCCGACCTCGCCCAAAGCATCGATATCCCCGAGGCAAAGCTCAAAGAGCAATACGACCAGCGCCGCGACGACTTTGTCGTTCCCGAGCGCCGCGATGTCCAGCAGATCCTGGCCCCCTCCGAGGCCAAAGCCAAGGAGGCCAAAGCCGCGCTCGCCGCCGGCAAGGACTGGAACGAAGTCGCGACGACGATCGTCAAGCAGGCGCCCGATACGATCGATCTCGGTCTGATGAAGCGCGAAGAGATGCCGCGGGAGCTCGCCGATATCGCGTTTTCGCTGCCGCTGAACAAACCGAGCGACCCGATCGAGACATCGCTCGGCTGGCACATTCTGCGGGTCGTCAAGATCGAGCCGCCGGCAACCCAGACCTTCGCGCAGGTCAAAGCCAAGCTCCAGGCCGACCTCGCGCACGACCAGGCGGTCGACCGCATCTACAAGATCGCCGACCAGGCCGACGACGCGCTCGCCGGCGGCGCCACGCTCGAAGAGGCGGGAGCCAGGTTCAAGCTGAAAAAGACCGTGGTCCAAGCGGTCGATCAGCAGGGTCTCGGCCGCGACGGCAAAAAGGTGGCGCTGCCGATCGCCCCCGACGAGGTGCTCAAGCTCGCCTTCGCCACCAACCAGGGCCAGACCAGCCGGGTCACCGAGACCAAGGGTGACGCGGTCTTTGCGCTGCGCACCGACAAGGTGGTGCCGCCCGCGACCCGGCCGCTTGCCGAGGTCAAGCCGGCGGCGACCGCCGCCTGGCAGGCCGATGCCCGGCGCGACCATGTCGCCAAAGAGGCGGCGGCGCTCGCCGCGGCGGTCAAGCCGGGCATAAAGCTCGCCACGGTAGCCGGCGAGAAAGGGCTCAAGGCGGTGACCTCGGCGCCCTTTTTGGCCCGGCCGGGTCCGGGCGAGGCGGTGCCGCCGGTGCTGATCCCCAAATTGTTCGCGGTCAAGCCGGGCGGTGTGGTGACCGGCTCGGACGAGAGCGGCTATTTTGTCGCCCAGCTCGACAAGATCGACGCACCCGGCGCGGGAAAGGCGTCGGACGCCGCCAAAGCCGAGCTCGAGCGCGAGCTGAAAGCGGGCCTGCAGGCGGGCCTCGCCGCCGAATACACCCAGGCGCTGCGCGCTCGTTTCCCGGTGACCGTGCACCGCGATACGCTCGACCGCCTGTTCTGAGCGAATGCTCGGCGGCGCGCGCCAGGAAGCACTGGCTGCGGCGCGTTCGACCGAAACAACCCCGAGCGGGACATACCTGCGGCCGAGCGACCTCGTCTATGCGGTGGACGAGGTGCCGCCGCCGCTGCGGCTGGCGCTGATCGGCCTGCAATACGCGGTCATGACCGCGATCTACCTGATCATCGTCGCGATCATCCTGCGCCACGCTCGGGTTGCCGAGAGCGACAGCATCGCGGTCATGGGGATCGCCTGCATCGCATTGGCGATCGGCACCGCGTTGCAGGCGCTGCCTTACGGCCCGATCGGGTCGGGCTTTCTGGCGCCGCCGGTATTTTCGGCGACCTATCTGGGGCCCTCGGTGCTGGCCGCCGAGCAGGGCGGCGTGCGGCTCGTCCTCGGCATGACCCTGTTCGCCGGCGTCGTCGAGGTGCTGGTCGGCCTCGCGATCAACCGGCTGCGCCTGATCGTCACCCCGATCCTGAGCGGCCTCACCGTCTTTGTCGTCGGGTTGCAGCTCGGCGTCGTCGGCATCGGCGAATTTCTCGACGTGCACCATGTGGCGCTGCTCGCCTTTCATCGGCATCTGACGGTCACGGTGCTGACCCTCTCCGCCTGCATCGCGCTCAGCATCTGGGGCCGCGGCACGACGAAGCTCCTGTGCTCGCTGATCGGCCTCGCGACCGGCATCGGCAGCGGCTGGATCCTGGGGATCGTCACCTCGTCGCAGCTCGCAGGTGCCGCTCACATTCCGTGGTATGCGCTCCCGCATCTGGCGCTGCCCGACTGGCGGTTCGACCCGGGCCTGATGCCGGCTTTTTTCGCCGCCGGGATTGCTGCGGCACTGCGCGCCGTCGGCGTGGTGACGACCTGCCAGCGCATCAACAACGCCGCCTGGCGCCGGCCCGATATCGCCAATATTCGCAAGGGTGTCTTGGCCGACGGGTTCGGCACCATCGCCAGCGCCGCGCTCGGCGCGCCCGGCCTGAACATCGCGCCGAGCCTGGTCGGCATCTCCAGCGCCACCGGGGCGACGAGCCGTGCCATCGCCTTCGCCGCGGCGGCGATCCTGGTGTTGTTCGGCCTGTCGCCAAAGCTTTCCGGGCTGTTTCTGCTGGTGCCGCAGGAGATCGCCGGCTCGCTCCTGGTCTTTACCGCATCCTTTATGATCACCGGCGGCATGCAGATCATGCTGTCGCGTCCGGCCGGCACGCGCGGCGTCTATGTGATCGGCGTCTCGACCCTCTTGGCGCTCAGCGAAAACGTCTTTCCGAATTATTTTCGGGCACTCTCGCCGCTCGCCCGCAGCCTTGCTTCGAGCCCGCTCGCGCTCGGGCTCACCGCCGCGATCGTCTTGACCTTGGCGTTCCGGTTTGGCGCGCGCCAACGGGTCGAGACGCAATGGAGCGGGGCCGACGGCGGGGCCGCCGCCGCGGTCGCGCTGCTGCGCGACAAGACGCTGGATTGGAAGGTCGCCCGCGACGTCGCCGAGGCTGCGGTTGCCCAGGCGAAATCGGTCCTCGACTACATCCTCGGCGAATATGCGCAGCGCCCCGAGGGCGTGCTGCGCGCCTGGTACAACGGCATCGAGCTCGACATCGCCATCGCCTATGACGGCGCCCACGCTCCACCCCTGCCGCCGAGCGAGCGGCCGCCGCCGACGCAAAGCGATCTCGACAACGAGGAAGAAGCCGCTTTTGCCGGGCTGCGCGACTTTCTCCACAGCCTCGCCGCCGACCGCAAGCTGGTGCGCCAGCGCCGCGGCCGGGTCACCGTGCGCCTCTCCTACGCGGTGTGACGGCCGGCGGCGGCGAGGGCCGCAGCGATGATCGGCATGCCGATCTCGGCCCGTGCCGTCATCACCGATTCGGGATGGAACTGCACGGCGGCGATCGGCAATTCGACATGCTCGAGCGCCATGACGACACCGTCGGCGGTCTCCGCGGTCACCTTCAGCACACCCGGCATTGTCGCGCGCCGGGCGCACAGCGAGTGATAGCGGCCGACCGTGAACTCGGCCGGCAGGCCGCGCAGCAGCCGGCCGCCCAGGACCCGCACGCTCGACGCCTTGCCGTGACACGGGATGCCGAGCAAATCGAGCGAGCCGCCGAAATATTCGACGATCCCTTGCAGGCCAAGACAGACGCCAAAGACCGGGATGCGCCGCCGCACCAGCAGCCCGATCGTCTCGGCCATCGCAAAATCAACGGGCCGCCCCGGCCCCGGCGACAGCACGACGAGATCGGGCGCCCGGTCGCGCTGCAGCTCGGCGCGCTGCAATTCGGCGCGCGCCAGATCGGGGCGCATCGTCGCCACCTCGGCGCCGGTAGTGCGGATATAGTTTGCGAGCGTGTGGACAAACAAATCCTCGTGATCGACCAGCAGCACCCGGCGCCCGCGCCCAAGAGACATCGTTTCGGCCGGTGCCGCGGCGGGTGCGATGCCCGCCCGCCCGCGGATCGCCGTGAACAGCGCCGACGCCTTGAGCTGGGTTTCGACCTCCTCGGCCTCGGGGTCGCTGTCATAGAGCAAGGTCGCGCCGGCGCGCACCTCGGCCACCCCGTCCTGCATGCGGATCGTGCGCAAGGTGAGCCCGGTGTTCATGTTGCCGTCAAAGGTGACGCGCCCGATCGCCCCGCCATACCACCGGCGCGACGAGCGCTCCTCCGCCTCGATAAAGCGGATCGCCCACAGCTTTGGCGCGCCGGTCACGGTGACCGCCCAGGCATGGCTCAAAAACCCGTCGAGCGCATCGAATTGCGGGGCGAGCTCGCCCTCGACATGATCCACGGTGTGGATCAGCCGCGAATACATCTCGATCTGGCGGCGGCCGATGACGCGCACGCTGCCCGGCACCGACACCCGCGACTTGTCGTTGCGGTCGACATCGGTGCACATCGTCAATTCGCTCTCGTCCTTTTTCGAGTTCAGGAGCTCGCGAATCCGCTCGGCATCCTCGACCGGGTCGCGGCCGCGGGCGATGGTGCCGCTGATCGGGCAGGTCTCGATCCGCCTGCCCTCGACGCGGACATACATTTCGGGCGAGGCGGCAACCAGCAGCTCGCCCTCTCCGAGGTTGATCAGCGCGCCGTAGGGTGCCGGGTTGGCCTGGCGCAGCCGCTGAAAGACGGTGCTCGGCGGGTCGGCGCAGACATCGGCGAAAAGCTGCCCGCAGACCACCTCGAACAAATCGCCACGGTGGAAGGCCGCCCTGGCGCGCTCGACCAGGGCCGCGTATTCGCCGGGGCCGTGGTCGCTCTCGGGCGGACGCTCTGCCGGCGCGCGGTCGAGCCGGTACGGGGCGGCCTCGGTCGCACGCGGCAAGCCCGCGGTCGAGTGTGCGCCGATCTCGAATTCATAGCGGTGCGCCGCCGCTATCTGGCGCATATGGTCGACGATCAGGATCTCGTCGGGGAGGTAGAGCACCAGGTCGCGCTGGTCCGCGGGCCGCGGCAGCCTGAGCCGCATCGGCTCGAACTGAAAGACGAGGTCGTAGCCAAAGGCGCCGTAGAGCCCGAGATGCTGGTCCTCGGCGCTGCCGAAGAGCCGGATCAACGCCCGCAACACCGAAAACACCGAAGGCTGGCGGCTGCGCTCTTCTTCGGGAAAGCGCTCCTCGCTCGCCGCGACCTCGCCGGTGACGCGCTCGGCACCGGCATCAGCGATGGTTGCGGCGCCAACACCGGCGACCGTCTCGGCAATCGCCGGCAGCAGCACGCGGCCGCGGTCGTTCAGCGCCTCGATCGAAAACCCGCGCCCGCGTGCGGTAAAGACGAGCGGCGGATCGACAAACCCCATATCCCATCGGGTATAGCGGCCGGGGAACTCGAAGCTCGACGAAAACAATACGCCGCGCCGCTGGTCGAGCGCGCGGGCGAGCGTGTCGTCAGCCGGGCGGTAGTCGCGCTCGCGGATTTCGCGGGTGACGCCGATGCCACCATCGGTCAGATAGCTCGTCTGTGCCATGCGAACCTCCTTTGCCCCGCATCGCCTCGGAGGTCCGGACCGGTTCGCCAGAAATGCGAAAGCCGCCCGGAAGTCCCGAGGCGGCCCATAAAAATCAAGTGTGGCCGCCCCTTAGACCGGCCACCACCAAGCTGCTGGATGCGCGATGCGAACCATGCTGTGAGACTAGCGCTTCCGGGGCGGCTTGTCACCACCCGATCGTCCGCATAGCCTTCGCCTTATAAAGGCAAAGGGGGAGGCGATGAAGAGCATCACGGTCGATTATTCGAAGCGTCTCGCCGAGGAGCCGCAAAAGGGCCACAACCGCTGGCACGAGGCGATCCCGCCGGTCATTGAAGCGGCCCTCGGCGAAGAAGTCGAGATCGAAACCCGCGACGCCTTCGACGGCCAGATCACGCCCGCGACCGTGGCCGAAGATTTGCGCCGGTGCGACCTCAACCTGGTCCACCCGCTGACCGGCCCCGTCTATGTCGCCGGTGCCGCACCCGGCGACCTTCTCGAAGTCGAAATCCGCGACATGAAGCCCGCCTCCTTCGCCTACACCGTGCAGGTGCCGGGGTTCGGCTTTTTGCGCGACGCCTTTCCCGACCCGTACATCGCCAAATGGGCGATCAAGGACGGGTTCGCCGAATCGGCCGACCTGCCGGGTGTGCGCATCCCGGACGGCTCCTTTGTCGGCGTCATCGGTATCGCCCCGTCCAAGGAATTGCGCGAGAGGGTGCAGCGCCGCGAGGCCGAGCTCGCCGGCCGCGGCGGGATCGCCTTGCCGCCCGAGCCGCAAGGGGCGGTGCCGGCCTCCGAGCCGATCGCGTCCGAGGCGTTGCGCACGATCCCGCCGCGCGAGAACGGCGGCAACATGGACATCAAGCAGCTCTCGAAGGGGGCGCGCCTGCACCTGCCGGTCTTTGTCGACGGCGCCCTCTTTTCGGTCGGCGACGCGCATTTCGCGCAAGGCGACGGCGAAGCCTGCGGCACCGCGATCGAGATGGCGGGCTCGATCCTGGTGCGGTTTTCATTGCACAAGGGCGAGGCCCGGCGCCGCGGCATCCATTTCCCGCGTTTTCAGCGCGACGACTATTATTTCCCGCCCGAGCTCGCCGCACCCAAGCGCTTTCTCGCCACCACCGGCATGTCGATCCGCGCCGACGGCACCAACGAGAGCGAGGACACGACGCTCAGCGCGAAGAACGCCCTCTTATCGATGATCGATTTGCTGGTCGAGCGCGGCTGGAGCCGCCAGCAGGCTTATGCGATCTGCTCGGTTGCGGTCGATCTCAAGCTGAGCGAGCTGGTCGATGTCCCGAACATGATTGTCAGCGCCTTCCTGCCGCTCGACATCTTCGACAAATAAAGCCAGCTATGATTTGCTTGCGCTGATCTTTTTTGCAGCATCGGGCCGCGAAACACAGCGATCCCGGCTAGCCCGGGGCGGAGGCGAGGTATTCGGCGAAATATTCTTCGGCGCCGACCTCGCGGTGGACGATGCCGAGCTCGAAAGCCTGGCGGCAGAAGGTGTCGATCGTCTCGCGGTTCTTCTCAAAGCCGTCGGGGTAGAAATCGGCGCCCATCAGCGCCTCGGTTTCTTCGAGCTCGATGTCGAGCCAGGGCGAGGCGTAGGGGAGCTGACGCTGCGCCGCGGCAAATTCCGCATTGGCGCGGATGAACGCATCGGTCAGGCTGTGCGCCAGCCAGTTCTCCTCCTCCCACGCCGCGCGGCGCAGGACGAGCAAATGCTGCGGCGGAAAACAGCGGGTGCGCCGGAAATAGTCGCGCTCGACCGTGCGAATGTCGGCAAAAAGGCGAACAATCGGCCCGTCCGTAGGGTGGTAGGCGCGCGGCCGCGGCGGGCTCAAGACCGCGTCGAGATCGCCCGCGATCAGCATGTCCGACAACGAGCGCCCCGGCAGCACCCGATGCACACCCGGCGGCAGGTCGTAGAGGTGGGTCGGCGCGCGCGGCGTGTCGATGTCGCCGATCCACCATTCGAGGCTCGCCGGCGGCACCGCGATAAACTTGAGAAAATGCCGATACCAGATCGAGCCGCTCGCAACCCAGTCATACATCCCGACCCGCTTGCCGGGGAGATCGGCCGGCGCCCGCACCGGCCCGCCTTTGCGCACGTAAATGTCGCGCGCAGTGAAATTGCGCAGCGGAAAAACCGGCAATGCCACATGGCTGCGGTCGCCGGCCGCGACCCGGCGCAGATGGCCGGCCATCGACGCTTCGCCCCCCTGCACCCCAGGGTCGTGGAGCGCGCGGCGCAACATCTCCGCGCGCATTTCCCACGATCCGCCGCGGCCGAGGACGAGATCGAGCGCAACGCCTTCCGGCCTGACCGCACCGGTTGCGAGCGGCATCGCCCGCGCGTAATCGGCGCAGGTCAGGGTCAGCGGGAGGCCGGGCATGTCACCCCTGCCCCGCCCCGAGCATCAGAGGTAGCGCGTCGGCCGGATCAGCGTGCGCCACATATGCGCCGACGGGCTGCTGTCCCAGCCGAGCCCCTCTTTCGGCTGGCGGAAATTGCGGCCGATCACGTCGGTGAACTCGTCGAGCTCGACCCTCACATCGGGGTCGAACGAATAGATGTCGTGCACCGTGATCATCCGTGCGGTCATGTACCATTTGTGGTTTAGGGCGCGCTTGTATTCTTCCTCGATATACGGCTCGGGCCGGTAATCCGCGCCAAAATTCTTGACGTATGATTCGGGATAGGAATAGCCGACCAACTCGTCCGGGTAAAAGCGCAGCGCCTGATGCGCGCGGATCGCCCATGCGACCTCCTCCTCGACATAGGGCGCCACCATCTGCGCGCCCCAATAGCCGTGGTCGGCGCGGATAAAGCCGATGACGCCGATGTCGTGCACGAGGCAGGCGAGCACCACCTTTTCGTCCATGCCGGCCCTGACCGCGTGCCGCGCGCTCTGCAGCAGATGGTTCGCCGGGCCAAACCGGTATTTGAAAAAATCCATCAGGCTCGGCCGCTCGGGCATCTGCGGCAGCCGCGGGTCGTCGCCCATCAGAAAATGCTTGCCCGGGTTTTGCGCCAAGAGCGCCGCACCGTTCGGCATGCCGGTATCGCCATCGGCGAGGTTGAACAGCCGCGATTTGACGATGATCGCATCGTCGAGCTCGCCCATCATCTTATGCTCGAGCGCGTCGGCGCGCCCGGACAATGTCATTGCATCGTTCATTCCGCGGTCCCTTTCCGATCGGCTGGCGCAATGCGCCACCCTAGCAAAACGGCGGCGCCCGCGCTATCCGGCCTTTGCCGCGGTCTTGGGCGGCGGCGGCGAGAAAATCGCCGAGATTGTCGACGATGTGGTGGATGTGGTCGCCCTCGGCGCCGGCGGCGGCCCAGTCGATCGTGCCGCGGACCCAGGCGGTGGTCATGCCGAGGGCGGCGGCGGGGACCAGGTTCTTCGCCATGTCCTCGACCATCAGCGCGGTGCCCGGCCGGACCTCGTGCCGCTGCAGCAATTCGCGGTAGCCGGCGAGCGCCGGCTTGGGCTCGAACCCGGCCATCGCGATATCGACGATGCCGCAAAACGAGCCCGCAATATCGAGATGGTCGAGGAGCCGCTCGGCATGGCGGGCCGAGCCGTTGGTATGGACGATCTTGCGGCCGGGAAGGCTCGCGAGCGCCGCCGCCAGCACCGGATCGGGCGGGACGCAGGCGAGATCGACATCGTGGACATAGGCCATGAATTCGTGCGGGTCGATGCGATCGACGATCATCAGCCCGCGCATCGTCGTGCCGTGCTCGCGGAAATAAGTCTTTTGCACGACGAGCGCCTCGTCCGGCGACAGCCCCAGGCGCAGCGCGATAAAGCTCTGCATGCGGTCGTGGATCTGGTCGAAGAGCCGGCACGACGCCGGGTAGAGCGTATTGTCGAGATCGAAGATCCACGTCTCGATCTCGGCCAGGGGCCGGCCGCCGGCAGCAGGCATTGCGATGCGCTTCAGCCGGCGCGGATCAGGGTGCCCGCACCCGAGGCGTCGGTGAACAATTCCAAGAGGATCGCATGCGGCACGCGGCCATCGAGGATCACCGCCGCCTCGACCCCGCCATCGACCGCGTCGAGACAGGTTTCGACCTTGGGGATCATGCCGCCAAAGATGACGCCGTCGGCGATCATCCGCCGCGCCGCCCCGGCCGCCATCTCCGACACCAGGCGCTTATCCGCGTCGAGCACCCCGGCGACATCGGTCAGCAGCAAGAGGCGCGCCGCCTTGACCGCGGCGGCGACCGCCCCGGCGACCGTGTCGGCATTGATATTGTAGGTCTCGCCCGCGGCGCCGACGCCGATCGGGGCGATGACCGGGATGATGTCCGATTGCTTGAAGGTGTCGAGCACATCGGCGGCGATCCGCACCGGCTCGCCGACAAAACCGAGATCGATCGTGCCGCCCTTCCCGCCGCCGAGCAGCTTGCGCGCCGCGATCAGCCCGCCATCCTTGCCGCAAAGCCCGATCGCGCGGCCGCCCTCGGCATTGATCGCCACGACCAATTCCTTGTTGATCGTGCCGGCGAGCACCATCTCGACCACTTCCATCGTGGCAGCATCGGTCACCCGCAGCCCATCGACAAACCGGCTTTCGATGCCGAGGCGCCGGAGCATGTGGCCGATCTGCGGCCCGCCGCCATGCACGACGATCGGGTGGATGCCGACCTGCTTTAAGAGCACCACGTCGCGGGCGAAGAAATCGCCGCCCTCGCCCATCGCATGGCCGCCGTATTTGACGACCAGGGTGCGGCCGGCATAGCGGCGCATGTAAGGCAGCGCCTCGGCCAGCACCGCGGCCTTGGCGATGGGGTCGAAGCCGGCGTCGGCAGGTCGGGTATCGGCGAGAGAGCTCATTGCAGGCGCAGTCTATCGCCGTTGCCGCGATTGGGCCATCGCGGCAAGGGGTGCTATGTGCAACCCGGCGCTGCGGTGCCCAACCCGGCGCTGCGGTGTCCGCCGCGGCGCTTTGCCTTGCCGCCGGCCGAGGCGCGCCGGTACGATCCCTTATGCATGTCGGGACCCAGATCACGCCGCGCGACGACGACGATTATCGGGTCTGGGCGCAGCTCGGCGTCACCCATGTCTGCGTCGATCCGCCGGGCAACCCGCACGATTGGCGCCGCGACGATATCGAGCGCCATCGCGAGCACGTCGAATCCTTTGGCCTCTCGCTCGACATGGTGCAATTGCCGATGTCGTCGGCGCCGATCGAGCAGCAGCAAAGCCCCAATATCCTGCTTGCCAAGGAGCCCGAACGGCAGCGCGAGATCGACAGCATCTGCGCCCTGATCGAGCGCCTTGCCGCCGCCGGCATCCCGGCCGCGAAATACAATCTGACGATCCTCGGCATCCCGCGCACCCAGCGCGAGCCGGGGCGGGGCGGCTCGCGCAACGCCGCCTTTCGCTGGGGCCGCGCCGACCGGAACGCCGCACCCACCGCCGCCGGCATCGTGTCGGAGGAGGAGTACTGGGCGCGGATCGACCATTTTCTCGCCGCCATCGTGCCGGTCGCGACCGCCGCCAAGCTGCGCCTCGCCTGTCATCCGCAAGACCCCTACACCCCGCCCGGCTGGCGCGGCGTCACCAGCGTGCTCGGCACCGTCGAAGGGCTGAAGCGCTTTGTCGCGATGCACGAGAGCCCCTATCACGGGCTCAATTTCTGCCAGGGCACCGTCTGCGAAATGCTCGCCGACCCGGCGCGGGAAATCTTCGACGTGATCCGCTGGTTCGGCGAGCGCGGCAAATTGTTCAACGTCCATTTCCGCAACATCAAGGGCCGCCGCCTCGACTTTATCGAGGCGTTCCCCGATGAGGGCGACATCGACATGGTGCGCGCCATCGCCCTTTATCGCGATGTCGGCTACCAATACATGCTGATGCCCGACCATGTGCCGCGGATCGACGGCCGCGACCCCGCCGGCGTCGCCTTCGCCTATTGCTACGGCTATATCCAGGCGCTGCTCGACGCGACGCGGCCACCGGATTGACAACGACCAGACTAAGGCCCGGTCAGCCGCGCTTGCGGTCGCGGAAGAGCGCGTCGGTCTCGGCTTCAAGGACGTGGCCCAGGATAAAGCCGCGATAAAAGGATGCGGCGTCGCGCACCGCGCTGGACGGGATCAGGATTTGATTAAAGCCATATTCTTTGAGCCCGGCGATCGAGGTGCCGAAAACAACGCCGCCCATCCCCGCCCACACCATCGCGCTCATGCACATCGGGCAAGGCTCGCCGGTCGTATAGAGGATCGCTTCGTTCCAGCCCCGGTTGCCGTGCCGCGCGACATAATCGTTCATCGCGACGATTTCGCCGTGAAAGGTCGGGTTGGCGCGACCCTGGTTGACGCCCTGCGCCAATACCTGACGGTCGGCTGCGCGCACGATCACCGCGCCAAACGGAAACTCGCGATTGGCCCGCGCCGCCGCGATCGCCAGCCGCATCGCCTCTTCGTGGACCGGAATAGGGATTGCGGATGCAGCCGGCGGATGCACCGGTGCAGCGACCGCGGACATGCCGCGACCGCAGGTCACCACGCCAAGCATCGAACCAAACCGCCGTCTCGACCACATGGTTTTCCCTCCCTCCGCTCCTCAGCCGATGATCCACCCGCAACGGCTTAAAAGCCGTTATGGAATCGACCGGCGCCGCGCGGTATCTGAAATGTCGTCGCGTTGGGTTGTGACGGGGAGCCGCAGGATGGCCGCCGATCTGCTTGGTGCGCAATGCGTGGTACGTCGCCGGGCTGTCGCACGAATTTCCGGCGCTGACGCTGCAGGGACAGGTCATTGCCGAAAAGCCGCTCGTGCTGTGGCGCACCGCCGAGGGTGCGGTCGTCGCGTTCGACGAGCGCTGCGTTCACAAGCGGATGCCGTTGTCGCAGGGCCGGTTGATCGAGGATGGGAGGCTCCTCGAATGCGCCTATCACGGGCTCTGCTACGACGCCGGCGGAAGCTGCGTGCGCATCCCGTCGCACCCCGACGGCCGCATCCCGCCGCAAGCCCGGCTGCGCCCGTTCCCGCTCGTCGAGCAGGACGGGCTTGTCTGGGTGTGGCCGGGCGACCCCGCCAAATCGGCGGCGACGCGCCCGCCGCGGCTGCCGGAAATCGCCGACCCCGCTTGGGAGACCGCCGATACCGGGCCGATGGCGGTGCCGGCAAACACCGTGCTGTTGATCGAGAACCTCTTGGACATCACGCACTTTTACCCGCTGCATGAAGGCAATATCGGCGACGTTGCAAATAGCCGCATCCCGGTGCGGCTCGAAGAGGGGGTCAGGGACGGCATTCCTTTTGTCGGCACGGTGCGCGAGGCGCGCTCCTATCGCCAGCCGCCCTTTCTCGAAGATTATTTCGGCTACGATCTCGTCGACCGCGACCACACCCATTTTCTGGTGAGCCCGGCGGCAACCCGCGTAGAGATGCGGGTCTGGCCCGCCGGCCGGCACGGCGACCCGGCGGCCGAGCGCGGCTATGTCATCATCCACACCCACACACCCATTGATCGCGCAAACCACGTCTGGCGGCTGATCGTCAACATGCCGGCCGGGCAGAAGTGCAAATCCGACCCCGCCCGCTCCGCGGTCGAGCGCTTCATGGAGACCTTCCCCGCGGTCATCGCCGAGGATCGCTGGGCGCTCGAAAAGCAGCAGCAAATGTTCCGCTGGCCCGACGACGGCTATGTCGAAGTCTTTCTGCGCCCCGACCGCGCCTTGCGCCGCGCCCGCGAAATCCTCGCCGCCCTCGAACGCGCCGAATCAGCGCCGCCGCGCGCTGCCGCCGAATGACCGCGGGCTACGCCGTCATTACTTCGAGCAGATGGCCGTTCGGATCGCAGAAGTAAAAGCCGCGGCCGCCGTGGCGGTGGTTGATCTGCATGTCCTCGTGCGAGCGCGGGCCGCTGCCATAGGTGAGGCCCTCGCCGCGGACCCGGTCGTAGATGCCGTCGAACTCGGCTTCGCCGACCTTGAACGCATAGTGGTGGCGCTCGAACTTGTCCCAATTGTCGAAATCGATGGTCAGCGTCTCGTTGATCTTGACCGGCGCGAAATGCGACACCGGCCCCTCGTATTGCAACCCGAAGATCCGGGCAAAAAACCGCGCCGACGCTTCCTTGTCGTGGGCCGGGACGATCGTGTGGTCGAGCTGGATGGTCATGCCGCCCTCCTCCTGATCTGCTGTTAAAGATGAGGCCGGTCGGGTCGCTCGGCAAGCGGTGAAGTGTCCGGATCGGCGCATGGTGCGAGCCGGGTCATTGACCGGGCCTCAAGAATAGCTTAATTTAGATCAGCGGTTTTAATCAAACTTACAGTGTGCTGACATAAACCAGAAATATTAACACCTGACGTGCGGAGGGTGCGATGAAGATGCGGCGCGCTCTGTTTGGTTTGCTGCTTCCGGTTCTGGCATTTTTCGGCATCGCGGCACGGCCGGCGGGTGCGGCCGACCCGCCCGCCAAATGGACCGTTGCGTTGATCCACGTCACCTACAGCGATACGATGCCGATCTACGGCCACGCGCAGCTGGTCAAGGCGGCGGCCGAGATGCACAAGTTTTACAATCAAATATCGTATGGTCAGACCGATCTCGAGGTGAAGACGATCGAGGTCACCTTGAAGCAGCCGCAAGCGTTTTATTTCGCCGCGTGCACGACGACCGACAGCCGCAATCCATGCCCGCCGGACCTGACCGCGGATGCGGCGCAAGCGGCGGCGGCCGCCGGTCTCGACTTCAGCGGCATCGACGGCATCAGCGTGCTCAGCACCTTTTGCTCGCGCGACGTCACCTTTGACCCAGAGACGATTTCGCGACCCGGAGTCAGCGGCACGTTCGGGCATTCCAACGATTTCGAATGCGCCAACCCCGCCCCCGGCCTTTCCAACGTTTCCTGGGGCGGCTGGTCGCACGAATTCGGCCACCAGCTCGAAGTCGCGGCTTATGGCGGGTTCAACTGGGACAGCGGGCACCCGTCGGGCTATGCCAGCGGCTACGATCTGATGGACAGCTGCTATCCGTGCGACGCCGGCGGCTACAGCCGCCTCGGCGGGTGCGCTCGCCGAGGGCGGCGAACTGGTGTTCGGCGGCTGGCTGAAGACGGCAAATGTGGCGACCGTCGGCGGGCCGCCCGGCCAAACCGTCGTGCTGACGCCGCTCGAGCAAAACTTCACGAAGACACCTGGTGTCTTCCAAGCGATCAAGGTGCCGATCGCCACCGGCAAATACTATTTGGTCGAGGCGCGCACCCCCAAGCTCTTGGCCGATACATTGCAGAACAGCGGTGTCGCGCCGCGCGGGATTTACGACGCCGGCGTCAAGATCGTCGAGATCGAAGAATCGGCAGTGCCGCCCGAAACGCCGATCAACGCCTGCGACACCACAGTGCCGCAAGGCTGCATCCATAACGCCAGCACCGATCCTCGAACTTCGACTTGCTCTTCGACAACGCGGCCCGCCTATTGCTGGCCGTTCGATTTGTGGCATGTCGGCGACACCTTCACCAACTCTGCCGAGAACATCAAGATCAAGGTCAGCTCCGCGGTCGGGAACGGCTATGCCGTAACCGTGACGCGCGGTGTGGCGCCCGGCCATCCCGACCTCTTTATCGTCCCGTGGCTGACCCCACCGATGGACACTTACGAGACCGTCGACATTTGGGTCGACAGCTCGTGCAACGGCTACGAGAGCGATGTCGGACCAAAGGGTCTGCTTTACGGCCGCCGCGCCGACGGCACCGTGATCGGCAACGGCGACGACCCTTGCGCCAACCACCCGAACCGCGTCTATGCGAATATCCACAATATCGGCGACGCCACGGCCAGCAACGCGGTCGTGCATTTCCAGGTGTCGAGCCCGCTCGGCGTCGGCGTCACCGGCTCATGGAGCGCAATCGGCAGCGTCACAATCCCGAGCCTCGCCGCCGGCGCGACCAAGACCGTGTTTGTCGACTGGACGCCGACCGTCAAGCTCACTCCGGCCGAAATCAAGGCCGGGGCCTTCAAGTTCCATTCCTGCATCCAGGTGATCATCGATCCGGTCGCCGGCGAGATCGTCACCAGCAACAACCAGGCGCAGGAGAATTTCGACAATTTCTATGCTGTCCAGTCGCCGAGCCGCAGCTACCCGATGATCCACGGCCAATTCTACGTGGCGCAGACGGGACCGATCGGCACGATCGCGCCGGTGTTCCAGACTGTCTATCTGCACACCAAATCGCAGCTTCCGGCCGGCTGGAAATATCGCGTCTTTGGCGGCAAAACCACGCTCACGCTCGGCGGCAACACGCCCTTCGAAGTAATCCCCGCCGAGATTCAGATCCCCTCGCGCGCGCCGGTCGGGCAATCTTTCGAGCTCAAGGTCCAGGCGCTGAGCGTGACCGAGCTCAAAAACGATGCGATCCCGCCAAAATCCAAGGTCCGCCGCACGCATCTCGGGATGAGCCAGGTCGGCGGCGTCGTGTTGTCGGCGCGCGGCGTTCTGCCGTCGGATTTGACCCTCGCCGCGACCGGCGACATCAACGGCACGATCCACGCCAGCGGTGCGCTGACCCCGCACGAAGCGACCGTCGTGGCGGTCGATTTCGTCGATCCACGCGGCGCCGTCTTTACCCGCTATGCCGTCACCGACAAGGGCGGCAGCTATTCCTGCTCGCTGCCGGCATTCTCCGGCCAAGCGAGCTGGACGGTGCGCGCCTTTTGGCAGGGAGACCTCGCGCATGCGGGCGTCGTTGCCCCCGAGCAGTCGTTGCTCGTAACGGGAATCCCGGGCGTGGGACCGCCACCTGCCTATGCGAAATGTCCGGGGTCATAGCCCGGCCCGCCCGAGGTTTTTCGTTGCCGCACGCGCCGAGCGCTGTCATAGGGAACACATGCTCAAAGCATCTGCCGGCCTGACCTTGCCGACCTCGATTATCGGGTCGTTGCCGCGGCCTTCCTGGTACACGGCCAACCTCGGTGCCGCAAATTTTCTCGAAGCGATGATGAATTTGCGCTGGCGCGAGCAATACGAGGACGCGGTCTCGGTCTATCTGCGCGCCCAGGAAATTGCCGGCCTCGACATCGTCACCGATGGCGACGCGCATTTCGACGAGCAGATCAGCGGCATGAGCTGGCAAAGCTATCCGCTGACCCATATGGCCGGGTTTTCGGCGACAGCCCAGCCCAGCACCTACCAAATGGGCGCCACGGGCCAGCCGCGCGGCCACATCCTGCACGATTATCTCGAAGCCCGCGTATTGCCGCGGATCGTCGGCCCGGTCGGCCCCGGCAATCTGCAATATGCGGCGATGTGGAAGACCGCGCAGCGGCTGACCAAAAAGCCGGTCAAGTTCGGCACCATCCTGCCCGAGCTGCTCGCCGCCTCGGTTGCCGACGACTATTACAAAGACCCGGTCGAACGCGTCTGGGCCTTCAGCGAGGCGCTGAACCAGGAATTGCACCAATTGGCCGATGCCGGCTGCCCGGTCATCCAATTGGAGGAGCCGCAAATCCACATGGTGCCGGTGCGCGGCAAGACCTTTGGCAAGCTCGGCGAAAGCGAGCTCGTCGAATTGTTCAACAACACGGTCAAAGGATTGCGCGCCAAGACCGAGCTCTGGTGCCACACCTGCTGGGGCAATCCGGCGCAGCAGCGCATCTTTCGCGACGTGCAGAGCTACCAGCCGACCTTGGCCGCCCTCGCCCGCGTCGATGCCGACGCGATCACCTTTGAGACCTGCTCGTCCGGCACCGGCGACCTCGCCGCGATCGGTGCGGCGATCCGGGACAAGAAAGTCGTGATCGGGGTCATCGACCACCACACCTTGCAGGTCGAGCGGCCCGACCAGGTGGCGGACCTGATCCGCGAGGCGCTGAAGCACACCCCGCCCGAGCGCCTTGTCGTCTCTTCCGATTGCGGCATGGGCCGCGAAGGCATGAGCCGCCGCCACGCCGCCTACAAGATGGTCGCGATGGTGCAGGGCACCAATCTCGTGCGCCAGGAGCTCGGGCTGCCGCAAGCCGAATGCCTCGCGGCCGACCCGCGCTATTCGCTCGCCACTTCAGCCGCGCATTGACGCCGCTCAATCCGGCTGGTGATCGCCACCAGCCGGATGTCTCCTTTGCTGCGCCGCCCGGCGGCCTGACGGCAAGCTGAGAAATGCCGGTTGCCACCGTCGTCACCCTTCGAGACGCCGTCTGCGGCGGCTCCTCAGGACAAGCGGGCGCGTCTCGAAGCCGCTGCTTTATCCCCCGGCCAGGCGGTAGCTCAGGAAATCGGCGAGCGAGGGTGGCAGGTGCAGCAGCGTCGCCAGTTCGTCCGTCTCGAGCGAGACCAGGATCGAGCCCAGCACCGCGGTGAAGGCGCCGAAGAAGACAGCGGTGTTCATCACCTCATAATCGCGGTTGATCCATTGCGACAGAAACAGCCGAAAGACCAGAGAGAGCTGGAGGATCGGCGTCACCACCATCAGCGGCGCTACCGCAAGCGATGCGTAGACAAAAGCCTGGGAAATCGCGACCAATACGGCTGAGGAGAGGAACCACGGCAGGTTTTCGCGCTTCATGCCCTTGATGTCGCCCCAGGAGCGCGGCTTGAGCAGGACCAGCGCGAAGATCAGCGTCGCCGCCGTATAAGCGAGACAGCCGCCGGCCGCGGTGCTGACGCCCGGCGCGTCGAGAAAGGCCTGGCGGGCCATTAACGGTGAGCTGCCATAGCACATCGCTGCGCCAAGGGCGAAGAGGTAGCCCGAGAAGACGCGCGGCTGGAATGCCGGTTCGGGCGCCGGTTCCGGCGAGGTCGGCGGCTTATGCAATGATATCGTTTGGATCGGCGTCGCCGCCCGCAGCCGCGCCGAGATCTTTTCCCCGCGTTTCTTAGTCCTGCTCTGCGTGACGAAGGAGCCGCCCAGCATCAATACCGAGCCGATCGTTTGCAGCACGGTAAATCTCTCATGCAGCGTCAGGACTGCAAGCATCATCGCAACAGGCACCTGCAGCTGGACCACCGGCGCGGCAAGATTGACGCCCATGAGCTGGTTGGACTTGTAGTTGCAGTAGCGGCCGATCACGAAATGCACGATGCCCTGGCCCGCCAGCCAGGCCAGCGCCACCGCGGAGAATTCCGCCAGCTGGCCCACCTCCCCGAACGCGACAGTCATGACCAGAAAGGAAAGTCCGCCGATCGGCACGGTCATTGCCATGCCTTGCAGCACGCTGCCCGTCACCACCCCTCTGCGCATCGCCACGTTGTTGAGCGCAAAGGTGAACGCGCCGAGAGCAGCGTAAAGGACACCGGACAAGAGACTGCCCGTCAGTGCAAAGCCGCAACCCCCGCGACCGGGACACTCGAAGGCCCTGGCCGGCGCGCGCCGAGGAGGCGCCGCGCCTGCTCCAGCCGGTTGGCCTCGAGATAGGCCTTTAACAACGTGAGCTCGATCAGATCGTGCTGCGCGCGGCTGCCACCAATGCGTTCGCTTTCCCCGGCAAGCGGGGCGAACGTCTCGATCGCCGCGGCAAAATCGCCATGCTCAAAGGCCGCAAAGCTGCGCGTCAGGGTCGGAAGATAAGCGCCGGACGGGTAACGCCCTTCGCGCGCCAGCTCTTCCATCTGGCGAGCCCGGAGGTCGAGTGCCGCGTCATCGCCCATGACGGCCTGCGCCAGGATCACGTGCAGGTCGGCGAGCCCGCTGCCCGGCCGCGGCAGTGCGCCGTTTGCATAGCTGTGCAACGCGCGCCACGCCGCCACATCGCGCTGATGGCCGGCGAGCTCGGACCGCCACAAAAACGCCGCCCCATCCGACATTTTCTGTTGCGGCCCGGCACTGTGCCGGTCGAGCGCGATAGCGTCTCGATACAACCGTGACGCGCTGGTCCAGTCGCCGGCCTGGATTTCACAGAGCGAGAGATGCCAGCTCAGATGGCCGTAGAAAAAGCCCTCGCGCGGATATTCGGCAAGCCACGGGGCGAGAAAGGCGCGCGCCGCCTCCGTCTCGCCGCTTTCGTAGCAGACATGGGCGAAGCCGTGCGCGCCGTGCGCGTTGTTCGGGTTCGCGGCCAGGGATTGCTCGATCTTCGCCCGCGCCGCAGCGAGCTGCCCATCCTCGGATAGCCCCATGGCATGGTAGGAAAGGAACCAAAAATCGTCACCGTAATGCGGGGCGAGGCTGTCCATCAGCGCCGCGATCTGGTGCTTCTGTCCGATGTGGCCGGAGCCGCCGATCAAGCCGTTGGGGTTCGCGCCACTGGCGACGACCAAAGCATCGCGCGGCCATGCCGTCAGATGCGTGTACAATGCGGAGATGGCGGCATCGGCTCGACCCGCGCACAGCAGCTCGAAGAATGCGATGTGGCTGGCCTCGCGCTCGGACAGACGAGAGGCCGCGTCCTTTGCCGCCGTCAGGCACGCTCCGGCCTGCATGACATTGCCTTCCCGCATCAGCACTTGGGCCTTCCCGGCGTGGGCCAGGGCAAAACCGGGGTCGGCGGCGATGGCGCGGTCATAGGCCCGGGCCGCGCCGGGGTAGAACGTCAGCGCCAGATCGCAACCCTCGACGTAGGCGTCCCGCGCCTCGGTAGATGCGGTAGACAGAGCAAGACCGTATCGATCTGTCGGCATGAGAGGCCCTCGCCAGCAATTTTCGTGCGGCCTTTATACAGCCCGGGGGGCCGCAGAGCACCGCGATGGATGGCCGTTTCTGCGACTGGGAAATCGTCGGCGCCGATATGGTAGGGTGCTGCTCTGGCCAGCCACGCAGCGGCTGCCGCGCCGCCGGGCGGGCTCGACGGTCGGCGGATAGCTTCACTGGAATGGGAGGACGAACAATGCGGGACATGCTGTATGTCGGATTGCAGGGTGACGACAAAATCGCAGTCTTTGCTCTGGACACGGACAGCGGTGCGCTGACGAAAGAGGCGGATGCAGCGGCGGCGGGCGGCCCATCGGTTGCGGCAATCAGCCCGGACCGCAGCACGCTCTATGTCGGTTGTCGCACAGAGCCGTCGATCGCGAGCTACCGGATCGACCCCGCAACCGGCGGCCTGTCGCTGCTGGCAACCGCAGCGCAGGCGGATGCACCGACCTTCTTGGCGCCCGATCGCACCGGTCGCCATATGCTGTGCGCCTATTACCAGGGCGGCTATGTCGCGGTGCATGCGATCGCAGCGGATGGCACCATTGGCGCGGCGGCTGGCGACAAGCAGGAAACTGCGGTCGGCGCGCATGCGATCGCCGCCGATCCGTCCAACCGCTTCGCCTTTGTGCCTCATATCGCCCGCATCCAGGACAATGTGATGGAGCCGCCGAAGAACAATCCCGGCCCCAACGTGATCTTGCAGTACCGCTTCAACGCCCAGACCGGTCGGCTGAGCCCGAATACGCCACATCGCGTTGAACAGAGGGCTCTCGTCGGACCCCGCCACTATATCCATCACCCGAGTCTCGACGTCGTCTACTTCTCGAACGAGCAGGGCTGCAGCGTTGCCGCGTACCGGCTCGACCCCGCGAACGGCACCCTCTCTTCGGTGCAAACGATTTCGACCCTGCCCGCCGGCCACAGTGAGCGCACGACCTGCTCACAGATCCACCTCACGCCTTCGGGACGGTTTCTCTATGTCGGCAATCGCGCGGCCAACGGCAGCAGCATCGCCGCTTTCGCTGTCGATCCGAATTCCGGGCATCTGACCGAGGCTGGGCACACGGCAACCGAGGCTGTGCCCAGCGCATTCTGTCTTGATCCGGCAGGGCATTTCCTGTTTGCCGCGGGCACGGCATCGGGTCGTCTGGCGTCGTACCGCATCGACCAGCAGAGCGGTGCGCTGACGCCGCTGGCAGTGGAGGAAGTGGGCCGGCGGCCGGCGGCGGTGCTGGCAACCCATCTCGGCTGAGAGAATGTGGATGAATTGGCGCCGTGCATGCTTCGCTGTAAGCAAACCAACGGGGGTGCCCCATGCCGCAGGTGAATGACCCCGGCCTGCGCCGGGGCAGGCTCTGAGCCGATGCCTCGCCGCTCTCGATCAGGATAACACACTGATCGCAGTGATCGAGATGAGCCAATCGAGTTGGCTGATTGCCGGGATTGTCCCCGGCATCGAATGCCACAAAGTTCGTGGCCCAGAAGGCCCAGAGGACCGAGAACAACAGCGGCGGATCTTCGGAAGGCTCTCCCAGCGCTTCGGCTTGCCCGATCAACGAGCGTGCCTGCTCCGCAGCCGCCTTGGTTTCCGTGGCACCATAGCCTTTGACATGCATGAGTGGGGTGATCAGCGCGACCTGAAGCTGATCTGCTCGCGACGCAGCGCCGCCGTGCCGGGCAGGGCCGCAACATAACGTTCTCGCGGTTGAACGTCTCGTAGTAGTCCGTATCGATCGGCGGGCGCTTGGTGCCGATCGGGTGGTTGTAGGGCGAAAGCTTCCGCGCGGTCTTCGGCTCCTTCACGATCTCCCGGATCTTGTGGCGGACATATTCGGCGGCGGTATCGGAGGCCGGTTGAAGCCCGGGCTGGCCTCGCCGCCGACCTGCGCTATGCGCTCGTCATCGTCGGCTGATTTCGCACCAGCTTCAATCGCCGAGGACGGCCGCCGGCCTAATGGTGGCAGCCATCCGATATGATCGGCGCCCGCCTAACGGATCGCGGCGGTGACGGCCGCGCCCAGGTCCCTGGTGCCGGCGTTGCCGCCGAGGTCGGGGGTGCGGGTGCCGCCTTCGGCCAAGACCTCGGCGATCGCGCGCTCGACCGCGGCGGCCGCGGCGGTCTCGCCGAAATGCGCCAGCATCATCGCGCCCGACCAGATCTGGCCGATCGGGTTGGCGACACCGCGACCGGCGATATCCGGGGCGGAGCCGTGCACCGGCTCGAACATCGAGGGGTATTCGCGCTCGGGGTTGATGTTGCCCGAGGGTGCGATGCCGATCGAGCCGACCACGGCCGGCCCGAGGTCGGAAAGAATATCGCCGAACAAGTTCGAGCCGACGACGACGTCGAACCAGTCCGGGTGGCGCACAAAATGCGCGGTCAGGATGTCGATGTGGTACTGGTCGGTGCGGATATCGGGATAGTCGCGGGCGACCGCGGCAAAACGCTCGTCCCAATAGGGCATCGTATGGATGATGCCGTTCGATTTGGTGGCCGAGGTCACGTGCTTTCCGCGGGTGCGGGCGAGCTCAAAGGCATAGCGCATGATCCGGTCGCAGCCGCGCCGCGTGAGCACCGTCTGCTGCATCGCCATTTCGTATTCGCTGCCCGAATAGAGACGGCCGCCGATCTCGGAATATTCGCCCTCGTTGTTCTCGCGCACGACATAGAAATCGATATCGCCGGGCGCGCGGCCCTTGAGCGGCGATTCGACCCCGGCCAAGAGCCGCACCGGGCGCAGATTGACGTATTGGTGAAAATTGCGGCGCAGCGGGATCAGCAGGCCCCAAAGCGAGATGTGGTCCGGCACGTCCGGCCGGCCGACGGCACCCAGATAGACGGCGTCGTAGGGGCGCAACTGGTCGAGCCCGTCTTCCGGCATCATCCGCCCGGTCGCGGCATAGCGGTCGCAGCTCCAGTCGAATTGGCTCCAGCTGAAGCCAAACCCGTATAGGCTCGCGGCCCGCTCCATCGCGCCCACCCCCTCGGGCATCACCTCGTGCCCGATACCGTCGCCGGCGATCACCGCAACCCGATAGCTTTTTGCCATATCCGTTCTCCGGGACCCCTTTTATTCGATGACCTCGTCCGCCTCGGTCAGCAACAGCTGCGGGATGGTGAGGCCGATTGCGCCGGCCGTCTTGAGATTGACCGCAAAGACAAACCTCGTCGGCAGCTCGAACGGCAGATCGGCGGGCTTGGCGCCCTTTAGAATGCGGTCGACGAGATAGGCGAGCCGCGCCAGCCTTTCCTTGCCGTCCGGGCCATACGACATCAGCCCGCCATCATGCACAAAATTATCGGCTTCGAAGATCGCCGGCAGGCGCTGGGCGGCGGCAAACTCGAAGACTCGCTTGCGGTTGAGGATCGTCAGCGCATCGGTGACCATCAGGATGCCGTCGGGCTTGTCGCGTGTCATCGCGGCGAACGCCGCGTCGAAATCGTCGGGCTCGCGCACGCCCAGCGGCTGCACCGCAATGCCGAGGCTCTTCGCCGCCGCCTCCGCCGATTTGTAGCGCAACGTCATGCCGAGATCGTCGGCATTGTACAGCATCGCCACCCGCTTTAACCCGGGGACCGCGGCCTTCAACAATTGCAAGCGCTTGGCGGAAAGCTCGGAAGCGACATCCGACACGCCGGTAATATCGCCGCCAGGTCGGCTGAGGCTGGCGGCGAGGCCGGTCGCCACCGGGTCGCCGGCGGAAGTTACGACGAGCGGTATCGTCGTCGTCGCCTTTCGGGCGGCGACCGCGGCCGGATAGCCGAGGGTGACGATGGCCTCCGGTGCGCCGGCCACCAATTCCCTGGCGAGCGCCGGAAGCCGGTCGAGCTTGCCGTCGGCGCTGCGGGTCGTCATCACCAGATCGCGGCCGGGCACATAACCCTTCTGCGCCAGATTTTTGGCGATCCCGTCGCCGAAGCCCGGGGCGCTGGAAACGGTCAGGATCCCGACCCGGTGCGGCTTGTCTTGCGCCTGCGCCGGGGCCCCGAGCAAAACCGTCGCCAACAAGATCAGCAGCAAGACTCGGTTGATTTTCATTCGTCTCACCGTTGCGGCCGCCGTGGGCGTTATTTGTTCATGTTCCAGATGTCGGTCGCGAGCAGCCATTTGCCGCCGATCTTGCGCCATACCACAACATATTTGCCGACGACCTGCTGCGGCGGCTGGGCTTTTGTCTCGAGCGTGACGGTGCCGATCTCGCGCGCCGCCCGCCGCCCGAGCGGCAGCACGTCGATGGTGACGAGCTTGGCGTCGCCGACCTGGGCCGCCGCCTTTTTCCAAAACGCCTCGATCGCCGCCCGGCCCTTGACCATGTCGCCGCCCGGCGGCAGCACATCGGCGTCCCCGGCATACATCGCCGCGACCGCAGCGGCGTCGCCCTTGTTGAAGGCGGCGGTCCATTGGTCGTTGAGCCGCTGGATTGCCGTCTTGCTCTGGGCCAGCGCCGGGCCGGCCAGCAGGACGAGGCACAACACCCAGAGCGTGAAGCGCGACATGGCAGTCCCCTTTGTCAGATTTCGATCGTGCCGGTCATATAAAGTGCCGCACGACCGGCGATCGTCACGCGGTCGCCGTTGAGCGCGCAGGAGAGCCGGCCGCCGCGGCGCGAGACTTGCCGCGCCTCGAGCCGGGTCTTGCCGAGGCGCTCGGCCCAATAGGGTATCAGCGCGCAATGCGCCGAGCCCGTCACCGGGTCCTCGTCCACCCCTTGCGCCGGCGCAAAAAAGCGCGAGACGAAATCGATCTCGCCCTTCCCTGGTGCCGTGGCGATGACGGCAAACCGGTCGAGCCGGGCGACCGCCGCGAAATCCGGGGCCAGCGTCGTCACCGCGTCGGGGTCCTCGTAGACGGCGACATAGTCGCGCGCGGCAAGCACCGCCGAAGGCCGGCGTCCGAGGGCCGCACCCAGACCCGCGGGCTCCTCGCAAGGCGCGGGCGGCCAGGCCGGGAAATCCAGCGCCAGCAACGCGCCCTCGCGGGTGACCGCCAGCTCGCCCGCCTTTTCTGTGCGAAAGGCGACGCGGGCGCGCTCCGGCACGAGAAAATTGAACAGCACATAAGCCGAGGCGAGCGTCGCATGGCCGCACAGATCGACCTCGGTCGTCGGCGTGAACCAGCGCAGCCCCCAGCGCTCGCCCTCGGCCACAAAAAACGCGGTCTCCGGCAGGTTGTTCTCGGCCGCGACCGCTTGCATGACCTCATCGGCAAGCCAGCCTTCGAGCGGGCACACCGCCGCCGGGTTGCCGCCAAACGGCCGCTCGGAGAACGCATCGACCTGATAAAGCGGAATGCGCATCGCCGCCCCTGCTCCCAACAACGCTCGACCGGGTGGGTTCTATCAGAGGTGCCGCAAGAGAAGCGAGGACGCTGCGATTGCAGCTCGTCGAGCCTGGCGAGCGCGCGGCACTGCTGTCGCGAAACCTAAATCTTCTCGAAGACGGCGCAGGTGATGCGGTATTCGGCGCCGAGCCAATAGAGCTTTTTCATCGAGCGCCGCCATTTTTCCAGCGACACAAACGGCACCGGAAAGCGTGCCAGATGGCGCAGCAGAATCCACGGCCGCTCGCGCACATCGTCGCGATACGACTTGCCGGCGCCGATGATCGCGCCGTCGAGCAGGCGCGCGCCGGCGAAGAGCCGCCCGAGCTCGGCCGGGCCCGGCCGGTACATCGTGTCGATCGGGTCGCGATGATGCGGATAGCTATAAGGCACGGTGACAAAGACGAGCCCGCCGGGCGGCAAAATGTCGAGGCAATGCCGTGCCAGACGATCGGGCCCGATCACGTGCTCGAGCAGGTTGCAGCACAACAGCGCTTGCGGCCGGAGCGCCCGCAGCCGCGGCACGTCGCCGGGATCGGTCAGGTCGGCGCGCAGATCGACCCCCGGCGCCTCGCGCATATCGATATTGACGAGCTCGACCCCGCGGGCGCGCAGCGGGCGCAGCAGCCCGTGCTCGATCCATGGCTGCACGCTCTCGCGCACCTCGGCTGTGCTGCTGCCGAGGTTGAGCATCGGCGTCAGGCGCGCGGCCGCGAACCCGTCGAGCGCGCAGCACAGCCAGCGGGCTTCGGCTTCGAACATCGGAACCGCGAATGTACCCCCGAAAGCATCACCATGCCCAATCGCAAATCATTGCGAAAGGGCGGCCCGCCGACCTCCGGTTGCTCGGCGCGCCGAGAGACTGCGCACTATCGGCAAGATGCCGGCCAGGCGGTCATATCGGCAGGGCCTGGAATAGTCGAGGCAGTGACGTCAGCGGAAGAGAGCGGTCCCGGAAGGCACCGCGCAGGCAATCGGGGCGGCTTACATTCCCAACATATATTAATCGATTTAATCTAGCGTAGTGTTGTCGCCGCTCAGCGAAAATGCTTGCCCAGATACACTCCGTTTATATACGCTCTGGGAGGCGCGGTAGACCGTCGAATGCCGGACCTGGGGAATCTGCTCCGAGATGACTAGCAATACGCTCACCACAATTGAGTCATATGGAGCCACGACCCTCGAGTTCGATGGGAGCAACTACTTTCTTGTTGCGACTGACGGCTCATCGGTTGAGCTGAGCTATGGCGGGGCGCCGGTCGTGGCCGGTCAGTTTGGCGCGTGGACGCCGATCGCCGCGGAGAAAACGGCGACCGGGTACGAGGTCGCCCTCTCGGTGCCGGGCGCGGACCAGTATACGGTCTTTTATCTCGACGCCAGCGGCAATTATGTCTCGGATCCGATTGGCACCGTGTCGGGCGGGAGCAGCCAGATACAGTTGTTCGAGGTCAGCTTCCAGCAGGACCTGAACGGCGATGGCAGGATCGGTCTGCCGCCACCGACGGTGATCGAAGCCTGTGGATCGACCACTCTGGTTCAGAGCGGCAGCAATTACTTTCTTGATAATGCCGACGGCTCGTCGGTCGAGCTCGGCTATGGCGGCGCGCCGGTCGTGGCCGGGCAATTTGGCGCGTGGACGCCGATCGCCGCGGAGAAAACGGCGACCGGGTATGAGGTCGCCCTCTCGGTGCCGGGCGCGGACCAGTATACGCTCTTTTATCTCGACGCCAGCGGCAACTATATCTCGGATCCGATTGGCACCGTGTCGGGCGAGAGCAGCCAGCTGGAATCGCTGGAAGCCAGCTTTCAGCAGGACCTGAACGGCGATGGCAGGATCGGTCTGCCAGCACCGACAGTGATCGAGGCTTTTGGCTCCACCACTCTGGTTCAGAGCGGCGCCAATTACTTTCTTGATAATGCTGACGGCTCGTCGGTCGAGCTCAGCTACAGCGGCGCGCCGGTTGTGGCCGGGCAATTTGGCGCGTGGACGCCGATCGCCGCGGAGAAAACGGCGACCGGGTATGAGGTCGCCCTGGCGGTGCCGGGCGCGGATCAGTATACGGTCTTTTATCTCGACGCCAGCGGCAATTATGTCTCGGATCCGATTGGCACCGTGTCGGGCGGGAGCAGCCAAATACAGTTGTTCGAGACAAGCTTCCAGCAGGACCTGAACGGCGACGGCAGGATCGGTCTGCCAGCACCGACCGTGATCGAGTCACTTGGATCTACAGCATTGTTCCAGAGTGGGACCAATTACTTCTTTGGTGTGACTGCCCCGGCAGCCGAGCTGAGCTATGGCGGCGCGCCGGTTGTGGCCGGGCAGTTTGGCGCGTGGACGCCGATCGGCGTGGAGAAGACCGCCAGCGGATATCAGCTGGCCTTGGCGGTGCCGGGCGCGGATCAGTATACGATATGGAACCTCGACGATAACGGCAATTTTCTTTCGGATCCGGTGGGCGGTCTGTCAGGTCAGAGCAGCCAGCTCGAGTCGTTCGAAACCAGCTTCCAGCAGGACCTGAACGGCGACGGCACGATCGGCCTGCCGCCACCGACAGTGATCGAAGCCTTTGGATCGACCACGCTGGTTCAGAGCGGGAGCGAGTACCTTCTAAATAATGCTGACGGCTCCTCGGTTCCGCTGAGCTACGGCGGGACGCCGGTTACGGTCGGCCAGTTTGGCGCGTGGACCCCGATCGGCGCGGAGAAAACCGCAAGCGGGTATGAGGCGGCCCTCAAGCTGACCGGTGCCGATCAGTACACCGTGTGGTATCTCGACGACAGCGGTAATTACCTCTCAAGTCCGATTCCCAACGCGTCGGGTGAGAGCGGCCAGCTGGAGACGATCGAAACCAGCTTCCAGCAAGACCTGAATGGCGACGGCACGATCGGTCTTCCACCACCGACGGTGATCGAAGCCTTTGGATCGACCACACTGGTTGAGAATGGCGGCAACTATTTTCTTGATGGTGCCGGCGGCGCCTCGGTTGAGCTGATGTACAATGGGGCGCCAGCTACGGCGGGCCAGTTTGGCACGTGGACGCCAATCGGCGCGGAGAAGACGGCGAGCGGGTATGAGGTGGCCTGGAAACAGCCGGGGAGCATCCCAGGATCCGACCTGTACACGGTATGGAATACTGACGGCAGCGGTAATTATCTGTCTGGTCCGATTGCCAACGTCTACAGCCCGAGCCGCGATCTGGAGTCGATCGAGACCAGCTTCCAGCAGGACCTGAACGGCGATGGCACGATCGGTGTTCCACAAATTTCTGATCCTAACGACAAGCCGAATTTCATTTATGAAGGAACCAATGCAAACGGCGTGCAAACCTACGACGTGACTTGGAACATCTTGGGCTCGCATCCTTTTGCCGTCTACGTGCTCAATCCGGATAATCCGTCGCCAGGTCAGCAACATAACTTCCTCTTCGCGTTGCCGCCACAGCCCGGGCTCGACGAGTCAGGGGTGGGGTGTCGGTATAAATCAACTACAGCAGCTCAATGTTCAGAATCAGTACAACGCAACGATCATTGAACCCGTCTTTCCTATTTCTCCATGGTATGCGGACAATCCCACCGATCCGACCATGAACTATGAGACATTCGTTGCGACGTCCTTGACCCAGTGGGCCGATAGCACTTTTGCCACCACAGGCACCGAGAAAAACTTGTTGCTCGGCTTTTCGAAGTCGGGCTATGGTGCTCTTGATCTGCTGTTTAAGCACCCCACGGTATTCTCTGCCGCTGCCGCATGGGATTTCCCGGCCGATATGCCGAATTATGACTCGATCGCGTCTGCGAGCGGTAACTATGGAACTAATGCCAATTTCCAGGCCAACTATCAATTGACTGGAAGCTTCATAGACGGGTTGAAGGCGCCGTTCCTTTCACAAGACCGTATCTGGATGTCCGGGTATGCTGTTTTCCAAAAGGACATCGCGGACTTCGATGCGCTGCTGACAGCGCATGGCGTTGACCACACCCTTGCGCCGCAAGCGGCGTCCGTGCATGCTTGGCAGGGTAGCTGGCTGCCTGAAGCGGTATCCGGTCTCTACGGCCTGGAACAAAACTTGATTGGCTAGCGCGCAGACCACAACCACGCTCAGCCTTTGCAGAGCGTCACAGATCTGGGTTATGGCCTCCATTGTAGCTGGAGCTGAAAGTGACTCTCCGGTGGAGCGGCGGCGCCTTTCCGCCGCGGTGTGCTGCGGGCTATGCTGCCGACCTGTCTCCTGGCAGCGCTATTTCGCAGATTATCGCGGCGCCGCCGGGTATTCGCGGTCCTTGCTCGGGATCAGGTCATAGGGCAGCGCAAAGCCGGGCATCGCTTTGAGGCGCCCGGCCCAGGCTTCGAGATAGGGCCATTGCCCGATCTCAAACCCGCCCTCGGCCATAAACACCATGCGGCCCCAGCAGCCGATATCGGCGATCGTGCATTCCTCGCCGACGAGAAAGGGCCGGTCCTTTACCCTATTGTCGACAAACGACAGCGCCGCCTCGGCGCGCGGGCGGAACTCGGCGATGACCTCGTCGTGCATCTTGCGAAACCGCGCCGAGTGGCGCACCCGCGCCACCGCCGTGATGTGGTCGGCTTCCCAGGACAGCCACTCCCGCGCCTGCCAGCGCTGCTGCTCGGTGCGGCCTTCGAAATGCCCGGTCTCGCGCGCCAGATAGTCGAGGATCACATTCGACTGCAGGATGGTCAGCCCGCGGTGGCGCAATGACGGCACCACACCCCAACGGTTGATCCTCAGATATTCGGGCGTGCTTTGCACCCCGATCTTCAGGTTGACGGTGCGGAACGAAAACGGCAGCCCCGCCAATGCCAGATACAGCATCGGCTTGTAGCTGGAGCTGGAGGTAAAGCTGCCGTAGAGCGTCAGGGATTCGTCGCTGGCCGGCGCTCCGATCATGCTTTTCCCCTCGCCCCACATCCACCAGAGACGCCGCCGCAAATCGGCGCGTCCGCTCCTTGTTCCGGGTTAGGCCAGGGTTAGGCCGGTTCTTTCACGTGCGTGGCGCGCATCAGCCGCACCGCCTCCGGATCGGCCATGATCCCGGTCCGGGCATTCTTCAGAAAATCCTCGTATTCCCGCGTCATGTCCGGCGACACGACCTCGATCATCAGCCGGTTCTCGACCCAGAATTCGATGACATGGAAAAACGGCTCGCGGCCTTGCATGCCGCGGCCAAAGGTCTTGGCGCGCCAACCCTCGCGCGCCCCGATCGCCTCGACCTCGCCCGGCTCGCGCGGCACCGAGAGCAGCATGTGGAACGGCCAGGTCTGCGGCGGCGCCGCATTGTCGCCAAACACCACCTGGTCGTCGTTCTTCGGGATGTCGAGCGTCGCCCGGTCCGGATAGACCTCGATCATCGTGCCGTGCGCATCGCCGCTCGCCGCCATAAAGGCGCCCTCGAGCGGCCCGAACGGATGGCACTTGCCGCCCATCAGCTCGGCGAGCACCTCGGCGACATGCTGCGGCTCGCGCGCCGGTATCGATACGTGATGGATCATCGCATTCTCCCTCGCCCGCGATCCCCGCGGCGCCATCCCAAAACTGCCGCGACGATACCCCGCGCAGCCCATCCAAAGCAACGCACCCGCGCCGCTCGCCGGTGTCCGGCCACGCGACAGCCCACCGGCGGGCCCGGCTGGCAATCGCGCATCGACGCCGCTCTCCGCAAGCATCTCGCGGCTGACTAGGTTTCGCCCACGCCGGCCCTGAGGGGTGAGCCGAGGTTGCGGTTGCCGCCCTGTCGGTGCTGGCCCATCATGAGGCGGTCCGATTGCCCAGAGGGAGCCCGCCCCATGAGCCTTTCGACCCAGACGGTCTCGACCAACCTGCCGCCCGATGCGCAGCGCCAGATGTTGCGGCGGATGCTGACGATCCGGCGGTTTGAGGAGCGCGCCTCGGCGGATTACCTCGCCGGCAAGATCTACGGCGTCGTGCATTGCTATATCGGCGAGGAGGCGGTCGCGGTCGGCGTCTGCTCGGCGCTGGGCCAGGGCGACCGGATCATCTCGACGCATCGCGGCCACGGCCACTGCATCGCCAAGGGCGCCGATTTGAACCGCATGATGGCCGAGCTCTACGGGCGGCAGACCGGCTATTGCAAAGGCAAGGGCGGCTCGATGCACATCGCCGATTTCGGCATCGGCATGCTCGGCGCCAACGGCATCGTCGCCGGCGGGATCGCGATCGTCACCGGCGCCGGCCTCGCCGCGCAAATGGAGGGGAAAGGCGGGGTCGCGGTGTCGTTCTTCGGCGATGGCGCCTCGAATGCCGGGCCGTTCCATGAATGCCTCAACATCGCGGCAACCTGGAAGCTGCCGATGCTGTATGTGTGCGAAAACAACATGTGGGCGGCAAACACCGCCGCCGCCGAGACGCACGCGCTCTCCGATGTGGCGGCGCGCGCCGCCGGCTACGGGATCCCGGGGGTCGTCGTCGACGGCAACGACATCTTTGCGGTCCATCAGGCGGCAAGCCGTGCGGTGGAGCGCGCGCGCTCGGGCGGCGGCCCGACCTTGATCGAATGCAAAACCTATCGCTGGCGCGGCCATACCGAGCGCCGCGGCCAGCCCGACCGCCGCGACCCGGCCGAAATCGAGGCGGCGAAAGCCCGCGACCCGATCGCTCGGCTCGAACGGCAATTGCGCGCGCAGGGCGATCTCGACGACGCCGGATTGGGCGCGATGGAGCGCGACATCATGGCCGCGCTCGACACCGCCGTCGCCTTTGCCGAGGCGAGCCCGTTTCCGCTGCCCGAGCACGCCACCGACGACGTCTTTGCGGCGTGATCAAATGAAAGAGAACGCTCTAACGCCAAGGACGCGATGGGCACACAAAGGACGCGAAGGCGAAAGAATCCCTTTGCGACCTTCGCGTATCCATCGCGACCTTTGCGTTTAAGAGTTTGTTCTTTTTCGCCTTTGGCGAGGAGATAGAAGATGCGGGAGCTGAGCTATAACGAGGCGGCGCTCGAAGCGGTCGCCGAGGAGATGCGGCGCGACCCCAAGATCTTCTACATGTCGACCGACGCGTTGCCGCCGCTGTTGAAGGAATTCGGGCCCGAGCGGGTGCGGGCAACGCCGATCACCGAGGCGGCGCTGACCGGGATGGCGATCGGTGCGGCCGGCTGCGGCTTTCGCCCGATCGTCGATTGGCGGCAGGTGACGTTTTGCTTTGTCGCGATGGACCAGATCGTCAACCAGGCGGCAAAGATCCATTACATGTTCGGCGGCCAGGTTGCCTTTCCGATCCTGTTTCGCGCAGCGGTCGGCGGTGGCGGCCAGGTCGCGGCGCAGCATTCGCAATCGCCTTATTCGATGTTTATGAATGTCGCCGGGCTGAAGATGTTTCTGCCGTCGACTCCCTACGACATCAAGGGGCTGATCAAGACCGCGATCCGCGACAACAACCCGGTCGTCTCGTTCGAATCGAGCCGGCTGATGGCGCGCAAAGGGCCGGTGCCCGAAGAGGACTATACGGTCCCGCTGGGCCAGGCCGATGTGAAACGCGAAGGCAGCGATGTGACCGTCGTGGCGCTCGCCTGGCTTGTGCACGAGGCGTTGGCCGCAGCCGACGAGCTGGCGAAAGAGGGGATCTCGGTCGAGATCGTCGATCCGCGCAGCCTGGTGCCGCTCGACGCCGCGACGATCCGCCGCTCGGTGCAAAAAACGGGGCGGCTCGTCATCGCCGACGAGGCCGGGCCGACCGCCGGCTTTTCCGCCGAGATCGCGGCCGTCGTCAGCGAGGACATGGCGAGCTTTGCGCGGCTTCAGGCGCCGATAAAGCGGGTCTGCGCGCTCCCGGTGCCGATCCCCTACAGCCCGGTCCTCGAACGCCACGTCTTTCCCGACCGCCAGCGCATCGTCGCTGCAATCCGCGACGTGCTGCGGGAAAAGCGCCCCGCCGCCGCGGCGTGAGGCGCCCCCATCGTCAATAGCTCAATAGCTCGGCTTGCTGGCGGATGGCGTCAGCTGGAGCTCGTGCGTCCAGCACGAGCGGTCCTGGGTGTGCAGGTACCAGTAGGCCTCGGCGATCTTGATCGGGTTGATGATCAGGTCGCGCCGGTTCGCGTTGCGCGGCAGCTTGCGGCTGCCGGGCGAGTCGATCGAGCCGTCGATGACGATGTTGGCGACGTGCACGCCGTGCTCGGAATATTCCTCGGTCAATACCTGCGCCAAGGTGCGCATCAAGACCCGCGGATAATAGAGCGACTGCCCGGTCATCCGCTTTTTGCCGCGCAGCGAGCTCGAATTGTTGGAAAAGAAAAACGACCCCGAGCCTTTTTTACGCATCGCCGGCAGCACTTCCTGGGCGACGAGAAAGGGCCCCCGCGCCGAGATATGCAGCCCGGTGTCGAGCATCTCGACCGGGACATGCTCGAGCAATTCCTTTTCCGGCGGGAGGTCGCGGCCTTCGAGATACCCGGCGTTGTAGACCAGGACCTCCGGGTCGCCGGCCTCGCGCCGGATCGTGGCGAACGCCGACGCGATCGAATCCTTCGAGACGAGGTCCAATTCGACGATCATGCCTTCGCCGCCCTGCCCGCGGACCGCGGCGGCCAGCGCCGTGGCGTTCGCCTCCTTGCGCGTCGTCACCACGGTAAAAAAGCCCTCGCTCGCGAATTTCTGCGCGATCGCACCGCCGACACCCCAGCGGATGCCGATTTCGACATCGCTGTCGTCCACCGCATGGCCGTGCGCCAGCAACGTGTTGCGCCCGTCCGACTGCCACTTCGAGGTGGCGCCGATGACGACGCAGACCGGCTTGCCCTTGGTGTTCGCTTTACGCTGTTCGCTCATTGGTGACCCTTCCCCTCCGGTTCTCTGCTGGTGCTGCGGATCGGCAAAGCCTAACCCGCGATCGAGGCCGGCGGAAGGGCCGGAGCGCTATCTGCGCCCGGCCGGCCCCGATCTGGGCCGGGTGCGGGCGCGGTTCGGCGACGCGACAACAGACGGGGTGGGGATTATGGTTTCCCAGTAGTTGACGAAGCTTCGGCGCTCGGCGAAAAAGCCGCGTCTCGTCGGTCCTGGCGTGCGGCGGTGGGGAGGCGGCGATGCATGACGCGGACATGGTCCCCCTGGACGGCGGCAGCTTCCGCATGGGGTCGGACCGGCATTATCCGGAGGAGGCGCCGGCCCACCGGGTCGCCGTCCGCCCGTTCCGGATCGACCGCTACCCGGTGACCAACCGGGAATTCGCCGAGTTTGTCACGGCGACCGGCCACGTCACTTTTGCCGAGATCCCGCCCGACCCGAAGGATTACCCCGGCGCCCTGCCGCACATGATCTATGCCGGCTCGCTGGTGTTTACGCCGCCGGCGCACCCGGTCGATCGGCGCGACTGGAGCCAGTGGTGGCGGTTTCTCAAGGGCGCCGATTGGCGTCACCCCTATGGCCCGGACAGCCGCCTTGCCGACGAGCTTCAAGATCACCCGGTCGTGCACGTCGCCTATGCCGACGCGCTCCTTTATGCGCGCTGGGCCGGCAAGGATTTGCCGACCGAGGCCGAATGGGAATTCGCCGCGCGCGGCGGTCTCGACGGCGCCGAATTTGCCTGGGGCGACGAATTTGCCCCCGGCGGCCGGCAGATGGCCAATACCTGGCAGGGCGAGTTCCCGTTGCAAAATTTGCTGCTCGACGGCTTCTCCCGCACCTCGCCGGTGGGCCACTTCCCAGCCAACGGCTATGGCCTTTGCGACATGATCGGCAATGTCTGGGAATGGACCGCCGATTGGTATTCGCGGCGGCATCCGGCCGAGGCGGCGAAACCCTGCTGCATCCCGCAAAACCCGCGCGGCGGCCCGGAGGCCGAAAGCTACGACCCGAACCTGCCCCGGATCAAAATCCCGCGCAAAGTGCTAAAAGGCGGCTCGCATCTGTGCGCGCCCAATTATTGCCGCCGCTATCGCCCGCCCGCGCGCCACGCCGAGCCGGTCGACACCTCGACCAGCCATGTCGGCTTCCGCTGCGTCATCCGCGAGCAAAAAACGTCGTAAGCAACGACAATGTCGCGATCGGCAGCGCCGGTGCTGCCCGGGTCGGAGCTGGCCGGGTCGGAGCTGGCCGGGAAATTGACGACCCCCCTTCTCCGCTCAAATATGCAGCACCGCCTTGCCGGTAAAGTCGCGGTCGATCAGGCGGCGGGCGACTTGGCCGATCTCGGTCCAGGGTGCCTCGACCGCGATTTGCGGGCGTAATTTCCTGGCCTCGATCAGCTCGGCCAACAGACGCAAGCCGAGCCCGGCGCGCTCGACGCTCATCAGCTCGTGAAACAAGGTCAGGCCGTAGAGCCGGGTGCCGCCGGTGGCAAAAAAGTCGCGGCTCTCGATGCTGGCGGTGCCGCTTTCCGAAACGCCGAAGGTGACGCAAATGCCGTTCGGCTGCAGCATGCCGAGGGCCGCACCCAATGCCCGGCCGCCGACCGAATCGAGGATCAGCCAGAACGGCCCATAGGGCTTGGCGGCGGCGAGCTCGCGGCCGACGACGACGCGCTCGCCGCACCATTCGGCGACCGCGGCGCGGTGCTCGTCGCGTCGCACATGCCCCCAGACAAAGGCGCCGGCTGCCGCTGCGAGCTGGCAGGCGAGATGCCCGACCCCACCCGAGGCGCCGTCGACCAGCACCTTGCGGCCGAGCAGCAGACCGCCCTGGCGCAGCGCATGGAGCGCCGTCAGCCCGGCCACCGGCAAGCTCGCTGCCGCGGCGTCGCCGACCGCATCGGGGAGTGCCGCCACCGCGTGGCTGCGGCAATTCACCCGCTCGGCCCAGGCGCCCGAGGGCAGGATGCCGACAACGCGCGTGCCCGGCGCGGGGCCGCTGCCATCGGCAGCACCGGTCTCGACGACGCCGGCGAAATCCCAGCCGGGGCGCCAGCCCGCCTCGGCGGATTGCAGCGCGCGCCGGGTTTCGCCGCGGTTCAGCGACACCGCGGTGACCCTGACGCCGACTTCGTCGCGGTCGGGGTCGCGCAGGCCGACCTCACGGATCGCCAGCCGCTCGGGCAGCGACAGATCGACGACGACGGCGCGAACCTGCTGCGGCATGGCCATTCTCCTGCAATCGCAATCAGCCCTATGCTGGTGGATAGCACCTAACAGAGAACGCCCACTTCCCCGTCATGCCGGCGAAGGCCGGTATCCACTGCAAAAGTGGGTCCCGGCCTTCGCCGGGAAAGCGAGTAGGGAGGGAAGCGTCTGGTTCCTACCACTAGAGCATGGCTAATCGAGGGGTGGGCGGCGCACGGGCTGGGTCGCCTCGAACGCGCGCGCGGCGCGCAGGACCCGGTCGTCGGCGTAAAGCGGCCCGACGATCTGCAATCCGATCGGCAGCCCGCCGCTCGTCAGCCCGCACATGATGCTCGCCGCCGGCTGGCGCGTCATGTTGAACGGATAGGTAAAGGGCGACCAATCGATCCAGTGCCGCTCGTGTGCCGGGTCGTTCAGATCCTGCCCGACCGGCAGCGCCGGGACCGGCATCGTCGGGGTCAGCAGCAGGTCGTAGGTCCGGTGCAGCTCGGCCATCCGCCGGCCGAGCTCGTGGCGCACAAAATCGGCGCCGAGGTAATCGACGGCGCTGATCCGTTCGCCGGCCGCCGCGGTCGCCACCAGACCCGGATCGGCCAGCGCCCTGCGCTCGGCCGGCAATCCGGCCAGCAGCTTTGCCGCCCCGGCCGCCCATAACGTAAAGAGCGCCTCGCGCGGCGACGGAAAGATCGCGCCCACCTCCTCCACCGCGGCGCCCAGCCTTTCGAATTGGCGCGCCGCCGCCGCCGCTGCCGCCGCGATCTCGGGATCGACCCGCGCATAGCCGAGGTCCGGGCTGAACGCGATCCGCCAGCCGTGCACGCCCGCCTCGATGCCGTCGAGATAATCGCTGCGAGCGGGCGGCAGCGTGTGCGGGTCGCGGTGGTCGGGCTGAGCCAGCACGTTCAGCATCAGCGCCGCATCGGCGACACTGCGCGCGATCGGCCCGGTATGCGACAATTGCCCCATCGCCGAGGGCGGGTGCGCCGGCACCCGGCCAAAGCTGGGCTTTAGCCCAAAGACGCCGCTAAAGGCGGCGGGGATGCGGATCGAGCCGGCGCCGTCGCTGCCGACATGCAGGGGTGCGATCCCCGCGGCGCAGGCCGCCGCCGCCCCGGCGCTGCTGCCGCCCGGTGTCCGCGACAAATCCCACGGGTTGCGCGTGATCCCGGTCAGCGGGCTGTCGCCGAGCGCTTTCCAGCCAAATTCGGGGGTCGTCGTCTTGCCCAGAATGACCGCCCCTGCCTCGCGCAGCCTGGCTGTCGCCGGCGCATCCTCCGACCAGTCCTGGCTCGGATCGACGAGGTGCGAGCCGCGCAAGGTCGGAAGCCCGCGCATCAGCACCAGGTCCTTGATCGTCACCGGCACCCCGTCGAGCGGCCCCTTTGGCGTCCCCCGCCGCCAGCGCTCCTGCGATGCCCGCGCCGCCGTGATGGCGCCGTCGTGATCGACGATCGAAAACGCGTTGATCCGCGGCTGCAACGTGTCGAGGCGCGCGAAGAGCGCCTGCACCACTTCCACCGGCGACAGCACCCGCTGGCGATAGGCGTCGCGCAAGGCACTTGCCGACAGGTACGGGATTTCACTCTGATCGGCCATTGTCCGGCTCCGTCCGGGCGGCATCGCGTCGCGCCGCCAACCATCGCACAAGCCCGAGCGCCGTGCGATCGCTGCGAGCGGCCGTCACGGGCAAAAGCGCGGCCGAGCGGCTCATCCCCCGTGCTCCGGCGGCGGGCTCTCGCGCCGGTCGAGTATCATCAGGAGACGAAAGGTCAGCACGCGTTCGAGCCCCAGCAGACGCGCGGACCGCGTCAACAGCCGATCGACCGTTTGGATCGCATCGGGAAAGCGGTGCAGCAGCGGCGCCGGTGCCCGCTGCAAGCCGCCGCTGATCGGCAAGGCGACGACGTTTTCGTAGCGCAATGCCGCCAGATCGTAGCCGTGGCGGCTGAACTCCTGCGCGATCGCGGCCGCGGTGCGGTCGTGGCTCTCGCGGTGGCCGGCGAGCGCGCGGTAGCCGGTAAGAAACGGGTTCGAGATGTTGGAATCGTAGATCACGATGCGCCGGACGCCGAGGCGGTTCAGCTCCGGGGCGAGCCGGCCGATGTCGAAGTGCTGGATCGAATCGCAGCACACCGCGCTGTCGCAGGAATTGTCCGGCAATGAGGTCGCATAAACGCTCTCTCGGCGGCAGGGGATATGCGAGATGTCGTGGGCCAGCGCGAGGGAGGCCTCATCGATATCGACCGAGGTCACCTCAAAGCCGGCATCGAGCGCAACGCGTGAGAATTGGCCGAACCCGCAGCCGCAATCGATGACGCGCCCACCCTTGAGCAGGGACAGCATGTCGCGGTAGACTTTGCCGATCAGGATGCCGTAGCACCCGGCGAGGTTGTCCTTGACCCTGGCCAGCCGGAAATCGTGGATAATATGGGCGTCCAGCAGGCTCTGGCGCGAGGCGGCGAGCAAATCCTGGGGCTTGGCCTCGGGGTCGTTCTGCATCGAACGGGCGTCTCCTTCCAGATTTGAAGATTATGCCAAAACCGCGGTTCCCTCGGAGAAGCTCTGGCTCTCGGCGAGGGGTTTGACGCACCGCCGGACCGGGTTATACCGCAGATCGTCGGGCCGTTTTCGGCCGTTTTTCGGGAGATCTTTCGTTGGGGATCGCCACCCTTGCTCCGATCGCTCTTTGGCTCGTCTGCTTCACGGTGCTCAATATTCTAGTGAAGACGTTGGCGCGTTCCTTGCCGGCGGGCCGCGTCTTCGAACAAGCCCTGGTCATGGCTCAATCACCGGTTTTCTATGTCGCCGGGTTCCTCTATGTCGCTTGCGCGCTTCTCTATTTTGTATCGTTGAGCCGGCTGCCGTTGTCGACCGCCGGTCCGGTTTTCATGATCCTGGGCGTAGCGGCGACGGTAATCATCGGCGCCAGCGTCTTCGGCGAGACGCTCAACTCCTTGAAGCTGCTCGGCATCATCATCTGCCTCGCCGGCGTCGGGCTCGTCTTTTACAATTAGCCCGGATGCTAATCTTACTGAGTCACAAAATTCGAGATCGTGTATTTATCTAGGCTGGCAACCGCAAGATGTGGTATTTAGCTCTATCTTCATCCGGACGGGGGACCGGAATGGACGGCGGATCGAGTGCGGAGAGTGAAGCGCGATTTGCGGGCTATGTCGAGGCGCTCGGTGTGGTGTTGGGCCATGCCGATCGACAGCAGCCGATGCATGATTACTGCCTGGGGCTGTTGCTGCCGATTGAGCGCAAGAGCGTCGAACCGATGGCGGCCGTGACAGCGCCGGCCCGGGTCGCCGCGAAGCATCAATCGTTGCTTCATTTTGTTGGCAACGCGCCGTGGTCGGACGCCGCGATGCTGGGCAAGAGCCTGCCCTCGCGAAAGCGGGGGTGACAGAGCTGGTGCTGCCGGCGATCGAGCGCAGCGGGCCGGTCGAGGCCTGGATCATCGACGACACAGGCTTTCCCAAGAAGGGGCGGCACTCGGTCGGGGTGACCCGGCAATATTGCGGCCAGCTCGGCAAGCAGGATTTGTCAGAGCCTGCCCTCGCGAAGGCGGGGGTCGCGGTGACGCTGTCGCTGGCCAACCGTGATGCCAGCCTGCCCGTCGCTTATCGGCTCTATCTCCCTGAGGATTGGGCCAAGGATCAGGCACGTCGGCACAAGGCCAAGATACCGGAGACGATCGCTTTCCAAACCAAGCCTGAGATCGCCCTTGAGCAGATCAACGCGGCGCAAGCGGCCGGGTTGCCTCAGGGTGTGGTGCTGATGGATGCCGGTTACGGCAACGATACCAGGCTGCGAACGGAGATCACCGCCCGCGGCATGAGCTATGTCGCTGGGATCGGCCCCAACACCTCGGTCTGGCCACCGGGCGTGGAGCCTTTACAACCGCAGCGTGGCCGGGGCAGCGGGCGACCACCCAAGTTGCTGCGGCGCGACGACCAGCACCGGCCGATCGCCGCCAAGCCTGCCCCTGGCTCGAACCGGGGGCGCTCGCTCTCAGCCTGCCGCAAGAGAGGTGGCAAACCGTCAGGTGGCGCGAAGGCAGCGCGGACTGGCTCGCTGCACGGTTCGCACGGCTGCGGGTGCGGCCGTGGGCCTTCAGCCCACGGGCTTGTCCCGTGGGGCACCGCGACAACTTGCTGGCCGAACCGCGCGCCGAAGAGTGGCTGCTGATCGAGCGGCCGGAGGACGAAACCGAGCCGACCAAGTATTGGTTTGCCAGCTTGCCCGAGGATATCGCCTTTGATCGGCTGGTCAACCTGGCAAAATTGCGGTGGCGGATCGAGCGCGATTATCAAGAGCTCAAACAGGAGCTCGGCCTTGGTGATTATGAAGGGCGCGGGTGGCGCGGCTTCCACCATCACGCCACACTCTGCATCGCCGCTTACGGCTTCTTGATCGCCGAACGGGGCGCCATCCCCCCCTCAGGACCAGGTTTCGCCGCGCCGCTCTCGGGATCTGCCGTTCCCGACGGTTACCGACCCAGAGGTGCCGCCGATCCGCCCCGAACGCCACATCCCAAACTCGATCGCGACCATGCGACGACGCCTCATTGTCGCGCTCGCCAGGACCCTCCCGAGATGTCCCTGTTGCAATACGCCAATCCGCAAGACGGCAAGAATTCCCGATTACTGACGCAGTAAGATTAGCAGGGTGCGGAAAAATGCGCGTCTTTCGTCTTCATCCTTCGAGACGGCCGCCCTACGGCGGCCTCCTCAGAGGCTGTAAAGGAATACCAAACCGCTGTCATTCCGGGGCGTGGGCGCAGCCCGCGAACCCGGAACCCATGCACACCGGCCTGCGATATGCTGGCGGACGGCGGTGTTCATAGGTTCCGGGCCTGCCCTGTGGGCATCCCGGAATGACACAGGTTCTCAGGACAAGGGGCGCGTCTCGAAGCATGCACGGCGCCGATGCAGCGCCCTATTTCCGATCCCCGCCAATTCATTCGCATCCTCTCAGAATGAGTGCTTTTCTATTTCAATGGATTACCTCACCCTGAGGAGGCCCCCTTCGAGACGCCGCTTGCGGCGGCTCCTCAGGACAGGCGGGCCGTCTCAAAGGGTAACCACGGAGGCTGCCCGACTTTTTCATCAGACTCGCCCGAGCTTACAGGGAAATATCCGATGTCCGACGCCGACCGGTTCAACGGCGGCCTTTGCGCCACCCCTGCCGAGCCGTCGCACCAGAGCGCAGAGCGCGCGCCTGAACCGACTGTTTTGATCGTCGGCGCCGGGCCGGGCGGATTGTTTGCCGCGTGCGAGCTCTTGCGCCATGGCGTCAGGCCGCGCGTCGTGGAGCAGAGGCTGGCGCCGCACCGGGAAGCTCGCGGCACCGCGATCCAGCCGGCGGTCTTGGAGATGCTCGAGCGAGGCGGTCTGGTCGGGCCTTTCCTTCGCGCCGGCGTGCGCATCCGGCATATTCAGCTTTTGGGTCCCGGATTGCAGGAAATCGCGCGCGAGAGCTTTGCCGGGGCCGGCAGCCGCTATGATTTCCAGTGCAGCCTGCCGCAATGGCGCACCGAGGCAATTCTGCGCGACCATTTGGCTGGCCTTGGCCTCGGAGTGGAATTCGGCACCGAGGTCACCTCGATCGAAGACGATCCGAACGGCGTGCGCATAACGCTCGGCGCCGGCGGCCGCACCGAGACCGTCACCGCCGCTTACCTGCTCGGCGCGGGCGGCGGCCACAGCATAACGCGACATTCGATGCATGAGCATCTCTCAGGAGAGACTTACTCCGGCAAATATCTCGTCGCCGACGCGAAGGTCCGCTTGCCATCCGCGCCTGAATACGGCCGGCTCATCGTCGGGCCGGACGGGTTTGTGCTGCTGTCACCGCTGCCGGATCAGCGCTGGCTCATTTTCGTCAATCGCGACGACAATGATACGCTGGGCGAGCTGCCGGCGGAGGCCGGGCTCGGCGCGCTGCTCGATGCCCGGGCTGGCGTCGAGGTGGGGCTGAGCGACCTCCACTGGGTGTCCGAATTCCGGATGCACAAGCGCGTCGTCGAGCGCCTGAGCGATCGGCGGCGTTTTCTGCTGGGCGACGCCGCGCATATGTCGAGCCCGCTCGGTGGCGAGGGGCTCAACTCGGCGCTGATGGACGCAGCCGACATCGCCTGGAAGCTGGCTCTTGTCGCGCGCGGTGCAGCCAGGCCGTCGCTGCTCGACAGCTACGCGATCGAGCGCGGGCTCGCCGACCGCCATGTCCTCGAGGTCTCGGACGAGGTCCATCGGCTTGTCATGGAGCTGGTCGCGATGTGCGGCGGTGGGGGCGCGCCATCCTTGCCGCCGGGGGATCCGGCGCAAAACCTGGCGGCGGTGCGCAGACGGTTGATGCTCGATGTTTCATACGCCGGAAGCGCGCTCGTCGGCCGGGCCGGCATACCGGTCGAAGGAGCTTCGCCAGGGGAGCGGTTTGCCGCCCGCCGCAAGCTTGCCGGCACAGGCCATCATCTGCTCGTTTTCGGCGCGGCGCCTCCTTTGGACCATGTCCGCGCGCGCTGGGGCCAGCTCGTCGCGATTGTCGATGCGTCGAGCGCAGGGCTCGATCCGAGCGAGGCCGGGGTGCCCGATGGCGGCGCCATCCTGGTGCGGCCGGACGGCTTTATCGGGTTCCGCGCCGCCCCCGCTGACGAGACGACGATGGCTGCGCTCGACGCTCACCTAGCAACCTATCTGTTGCCGCAATCCGGCGCGCGTTAACAGAATAAAAGTCTCACAGAGCCCCGAACTCGTCATCCCGGCCGGAGCGAAGCGCAGAGCCGGAACCCAGAAGCCGTCGGCATCGCTGGATTCCCGCTTTCGAGCGTGTGAAGAAATTGAAGACCGGCTGGATCAGCGCGGCGCATCCCCCGCTTTCGCGAGGGCAAGCTCTTCGAGACAGTCGCTTCGCGACTTCCTCAGAGCCTGCCCCGGCGCAGGCCGGGGATGAGGTGTGTTCTTAATGCCATCAGCAGCTTACCTCATGCTGAGCGACTGTCTGTGATGTCAAGCGGGCTGCCATGGTTTGCGGTCTCTCAGGATGGCATTAAGGATGACGACGAGCCTGCGCATGCAGGCGACGAAAGCTTGCTTGCCGGTTTTGCCGGCGGCGCGCAGCTTGGCGTAGTAAGGGGCGATGACCGGGTTGGCGCGGCTGGCGACCAAGCCTTGCCCCTGGCCGGAACAGGGGGCGGCCATGTAGAGCGCGGTGCGCACGGCGGGGCGGCCACCGGCGATGGTGCGGCGTCCGCGCATGGTGCCGCTGTCGCGGTTGATCGGAGCGACCCCGACGAGGGCAGCGATCTTGCGGCGGTTGAGATGGCCGAGCTCGGGCAGCTCGGCGATCAGGGTGCGCAGCGTTGCTTTGCCGACACCGGGCACGCTGGCCAAGAGATCGGCATCGGCCTGCCAAGCCGGGCTGCTGCGTATCGCGCCGTCGATGTCGCCTTCGAGCTCGGAGAGTTCGGCTTGCAGCAAGGCGAGATGCCGCTCGATCGCTCTGATGACCCGGCGTTGGCTGGCCATGCGGCGTCGATGGCCTTCGGCAACGATCATCTCGATGACCTGCCGGCGCCGTGCGACCAGCTCGCCCAGGGCCTGCGCCTCAGCATCGGCGATTGGCCGTGCCGGCGGCCGCACCGCTTCGGCGAAATGAGCGATCGCCGCGGCATCGATCCGGTCGGTCTTGGCCAGCTTGCCGGTGGCGCGGGCAAAGTCGCGGATTTGGCGGGGATTGACCACCGCGAGCGGGAGCTGCGCGGCGCCCACCGCACTGGCCACCACCGTCTCGTAGCCACCGGTCGCCTCCATGGCGACCAGAGCCGGAGCGAGCTCTTGCAGGCGCTCAACCAACATCGCCAAGCCTTTGCCGTCGCGCGCGACGGCAAAGGCTTCGCCACCGGGCCGGATGTGCACGTCCAGCCGATCCTTGGCCACATCGATTCCGACAAAATGCTCCATGTCCCGTCCCCGGCCTGCGCCGGGGCAGGCTCTTGCGCATGCGGGCTCGCCTGGCGGCCCCGGCGACTGTTCGGGCTGAAGGAACCGACGGATGGGGCACCGTGCTCAGCAACGGGCTCCTCGGCCCAAGGAGCGTGAGGGCTCCCATCCGCCACCACAGCGCCAACTCTACCCTGGCACTGCGATGAACGAGAGATACAAGGAGCGCCTTCGAGCGCGTCTCGAAGCACGCGCGACGGGAGATGTGGTCGCGTCTCATCCCGACGCCAATTCCTTCACAGGCCCGAAGGCCGGGGGCCACCCTTCCCCAAACTACAGCGGAAGGCCGGCATGGCGTTCCCCCTGACCGGTAATTCCCGGTGGCGGAGAGGTGGGTCCCGGCTTCCGCCGGGACAGCGATTTGCGAACCTGGCCGGTTTCCGCCCGGTCTCGATTCCTCACAAGCTCTTGCACTCGGGCAACGAAGGCGATCCGAACCCGACAACCCACGCTTTAGCCCAGGCCCAGCCGGTCGGAGGCGAGGCGGGCGCCCTCGGCCAGTGATTTGAGCTTGGCCCAGACCACGTCCTCGGCGACCCGGCCCATCCCGGCCGAGGTGTCGAAGCCGCAATCGGTGCCGGCGAGGACGCGCTTCGGGTCGCCGACGACCTGGGCGACCCGCTCGATCCGCTCGGCGACCGCCTCGGGATGCTCGACAAAGTTGGTCAGGCTGTCGATGACCCCGGCGACCAGCAATTGGTCGTCGGCCAAAGGCTGCTTTTCAAAGACGCGGTATTCGTGCGCGTGGCGCGGATTGGCAAACGGCAGAAAAAAGGCGCCGACCTTTGCTTGTTTCAGGATCGGCAGGATATCGGCGAGCGGCACGTCGCAATCGTGCGGCCCTTCGTAATTGCCCCAGCAGACATGGAGCCGCACCCGATCGCGCGGGATGTTTTCGAGCGCCACGTTGATCGTCGCCACGACGCGCTCGACAAAGCCGAGAAAATCGCCGAGCGGCCGGTCCTGGTAGGAGAGATGGCGTTCGAGCGCCAGATCCGGGCAATCGAGCTGGAGCAGAAAGCCGGCACCGACGATCGCCTCGTATTCCTCGCGCAACGCCTTACCGAGGGCGGCGAGATAGGCCTCCTCGGTGTCGTAATATTCGTTCTTCATGGCACCCGCGATAATGCCGGGCGAGGGGGCGGTCAGAAACGGCTCGACAAAATGCGTGCCCGCCTCGTCGAGCGCGGCCTGGAACTCGGCGCATTCGGCCTCGACCGCGCTGCGGCCGAGATAGCGGATTTCGGCGATCGCCTTGGGCGGGCCCATGTTGCTGACCGCCTGGCGGGCGGCGAGCTGCTCTTCCATGATCCGGCGGAACACCGGGTAGCGCAACGCGTCGGCGCGGGCGCGGCGCTGCCACGAGCCGCCAAACCCGCTCATGCGGTGGCGGATGTGCAGAAAGAAGCCTTCGCGCTGCTGCTCGCCATTGTTGGCGATATCGACGCCGGCTTCGGCCTGCTTGCGGATGATGCCGCGCAATGCCTCGTGGCCGAGCCGGTCGATCTCCGCGATATCGACCGATTCGCCGCGCGCTCGGCGAATATAGAGCTGCGTCAGCTCGGCAGGGCGCGGCAGGCTGCCGGTATGAGTGGTCAGGATGCGGTCTTCGCTGCGGCGCATCGTCGCTCCTTTCGCTGCGATTGCGTCGGTTTCTCTGAGCTTATCGCCGAACCGCCCGGTATCGCCAGCGCGAACGCGAACAGTCGCCAGCGCGAACGCGAACAACTCGCTTGTCGACCGGGCGGCCACCTCATAAGCTGGGGTTCTTGGCGCAACAACTGAAAGGAGGTGATCCTGTGTGTTTCCATAAACCGCGGTCGTCCGCTGCCGTGACCAGGATCCTCGCTTCTGTGGAGATCCGCGCCTGACATAGGGCATGGTTCGCGGCCGTGATCGGCCGCCGGTATTCGGCTGAAGGGCCGCCCCTCGGGGCGGCCTTTCTCATTTTGCGGACGCGGCTGGGGACGCGGCCGAGATGACGCTGAAATTTAACGATTTTTGTGGTAAATAGACACTAGATTTACGGTCAATACCAACCCTAAATTAGGAAGAACATTTGACGAAATGACGAGAATCCGGACGCTAATTATTAACAACTTGTTAACTGCCTTGGAACGTCGCGGGAACCGTGGTTAACCATTGCGGCCGATCGGAGCAAAGACCCGGACGAGGCGGCGGCACAACCATTCAGCCAGAGCTTTACGCCACGCCGGCGGGGTTGGCGCGCGTTTGCCGTGACCGATCCTCGCTTCAGTGGGAAGGCTTGGGTTTAGGGGCCGCGATCGGCCTCCGGACAGGCGGGCCGGCAGACCGCCCGCCGGGCAGCTTCCGATGTTTGGGCATGGCCAGACAGGGCTGAAACGTAATGATTTTTGTAGTAAATATACGTGCTGTTCGGAGTAATGCTTACTCCATAAGTATCGTGAACATATCATAAAAATCTGAAAATCAGGACGCCGATTATTAACAAATTTAATCCCTGGTCCGGAACGCCTCACGAACAGCCGTTAACCAAGCGGCTGGCTGCGCCCAAACGGGCTTGGGAGGCTTTAGACGAGGCCGTGGCGCAACACCAGCCACAGCTTGCGCGGCGCCGGCAGACGGGCTCGCACCGCCGGGTCGCGCCAGCCCGCGCGCAGCATTGCACGCAACGTTGCATGGTAAACGGCGGCCATGACTGCCGCCGGACGCATCGCCCGCCGCCGGCACTCGGCCATCGCCCGGGCGCTCTGGTAAAAATGCCGCTCGGCGATTGCCGCCAGCTCGCGGCATGCCGAGGGCAACGCCGGATGCCGCAGCACCGCCATCGGCTCGCAATCGCGGATGCCGTGACGCGCGAGAATCTCGCGGGGCAGATAGAGCCGGTCGCGGCGTGCATCCTCGTCGAGGTCGCGCAGGATATTGGTCAATTGCAGTGCCCGGCCGAGCGATTCGGCGACCCGGTGCGCGGCCTCGCCGGCATCGCCGAAGACATGCACCGAGAGATGGCCGACGGCACTCGCGACCCGCGCGCAATAAAGGTCGAGCGTGGCGAGGTCGGGGGCCCGGATATCCTCGCGCGCATCCATCTCCATGCCGTCGATGACATGCAGGAAATCGGCACGGCGCAAGCCGTAGCTGCGCACCGGCTCGCGCAACGCGCGGGCGACGAGATGGCGTGGCGCTCCGGCATAGAGCGCATCGATCTCGGCCCGCCAAACGGCAAGGGCCGCGAGCTTTTGCTCCGGCGGCCGGTCATCGTCGGCGATGTCGTCGACCTCGCGGCAGAACGCATAGACCGCGTACATGCCGTGGCGCCGCTCCTGCGGCAGCAGCCGCATCGCCCAATAAAACGAGGTCCCGGAGGCGGTGACGCGATCGCGGATCGCTGCGCGCAGCGCCGCCTCGTCGATCGCGTCATCGGCGATGCCGATCGCTGCATCGCTCATCGGCCGCCCCGCCGCATGACGCCGGCGACAAAGGCGGCGAGAAAATCCGATTTGCGCAGGCCGACGCGCTGCGCCAGCGGGTCGCCGGTGCGCAAGCGGCGCAGCAGCCGCGCTGCCAGCGCCACGATGACCGCGCATTCACGGCGCAGACCCGGTGCGGCGACGCAGGGCGGCAAACCGCGCGCGGTTTCGATGAGGTCCGCGGTGCGGTCGAGCAGCATGTCGAGCACCCGCCGCAAACCCGGGCTTGCCGCCGGCGCTGCGAGCGCGGCGATGCCGATCCGGGCGGCGGCGAGATCGGCGAGCGGCAGGTAGACGCGATCGAGCAGCCGGTAATCGCTGGCGCAATCCTGCAAATGATTGAGCACCTGCAAGGCCGCGCACAGCGCATCCGAGGGCGCCCAAGCGGCGCCGCCCTCGCCGTGCAAATCGAGCAGCTGGCGTCCGACGGGCGCCGCCGAATAGCGGCAATACTCCATCAGGTCGTCCCAATCGCGATAGCGCAGCTTTTCCGCATCGAGCCGGAAGGCATGCAGCACATCGTGGCAGTGCTGGGGAGTGACCCCGGTCGCATCGAGGCTCGCGCGCATTGCCGCGGCGGCCGGCGCCTCCTCGCCCGGCGCCCCCACTTCCGCCGCACCGTCGAGCACGGACGCGATCCGGTCGAGCCGGCGAATCTTTTCCGCGGCCGGCAGGGACGGGTTGTCGGCGATATCGTCGGCGTTGCGGGCAAAGCGGTAGAACGCATGCACATGCACCCGCAAATCGCGCCGAATCAGCCACGACCCGACCGGAAAATTCTCGTCGCCGCGCCGCTTTCCGGACGGCGTTTCGAGGTTTCCCCGGGCTTGTCTTCGCTGTTCGGCCGCCGCGCTCATCCCAGATAACCGTTGACCGCGAACCAATCGACCGCGTCGGCAATGGCGTCGAGCGCCGGGCGCGGACGGTAGCCCAACTCTTGCGTTGCTTTGGCGCAAGAAAAATACATTTTCTCTTTCGCCATGCGAACACCATCGCGCGTTGTCAGCGGCTCGCGCCCGGTAAGCCGCGCCAACAGCTCGGCCGCGACCGCCGCCGTCGCCGCCACCGGGTAGGGGATGCGCAGCCGCGGCGGCCGTTTGCCGGCGCGCGCCGCCGCCGCCGCCAGGATCTCGCAGAGCGCCAGATCCTGGCCGCCGAGGATATAACGCTCGCCGATCCGCCCCCGCTCCGCCGCCAAGAGATGGCCCGCGGCCACATCATCGACGTGGGCGATGTTGAGCCCGGTATCGACAAAGCCGGGCATATGCCCGCGCGCGGCTTCGAGGATGACACGGCCGGTGGGGGTCGGCTTGCGGTCGCGCGGCCCGACCGGGGTCGAGGGGTTGACGATGACGGCGTTCAGCCCGCGCTCGGCGACGAGGCTGCGCACCGCCTCCTCGGCCGTGAACTTGGATTGCTTATAGGGGCCGATCATGTCGGCAAGGCGGCCCGGCGTGGCCTCGTCGGCGACGCCGTTTTGGACGAGGCCGATTGTCGCCACGCTGCTGGTGTAGACGATCCGCTCCACCCGGGCGTCGAGCGCCGCCGCCATCAGGTTGCGCGTGCCTTCGACATTGGCGCGGAACATCGCCGCCGGGTCGGGGACCCACAGCCGGTAATCGGCGGCGACGTGAAAGAGATAGCGGCAGCCGGCGACCGCATGCGCCAGGGACGGAGCATCTTCCATCGCACCCGGAGCGATCTCGACCCCGAGGCCGGCGAGGTTGGCGCGGTCGCTCGCCGGCCGAGCCAGCACCCGGACCGAATGTCCGGCGCGCAGCAGCGCACGCACCACCGCCGAGCCGACAAAGCCGGTCCCGCCGGTGACGAGGCAGAGGCCGGGGGCGAGCGGCATCGGGGCCAGGGGCGAATCGAAGGCTCAGCGCCCGCTGGAAGCCGGCGCCGCCGATGCCGCCGCACCGGCTGCGGCGGCGCGGGCGCGGGCCGCTTTTGCCTTGTCGGGCTCGCCGAGCACGTCATAGGCATGGGCGAGGCGCGCCCAGCCGGCGGCATCGCCGGGCTCGCGTTCGAGCCGAGCTGCCAACCGGTCGACCATGCCGCGGATCATCGTCTGCCGCTGTTCCGGGGTCATCGATTGCGCGGCTGCTACGTCCTTGGGATTCGGGCCGGGCGCGTTCGCATCAGCCGGCGGCCCGCCCGATATCTCGGCAAGCCGGGCCGCGACATATTGCTTCCAGGGCGCGTCGGCGGGCGCGGCGGCGAGGAGCGCTTGCAGCAGGCCCTTGGCGGTGGCGACATCGCCGCGCTGCAAGGCCCCTTGGGCGCGGTAGAAGCGGGCGCGCGGATCGTCGCCGGCTTTGGTGAATTCGGCCTCGGCCGCAGCACCCACCGTCCCGTTGGCTTCGAGCACGATGGCTTCGCCGAGCTCGGCGTGGAGCTGCGGCTTGTCGGGCGCCAGCTGGATTGCGTGGGAATAAGCGATGCGCGCCGCGGCAAAGCGGCCGAGCGTGGTGTCGGTGCGGCCGAGCATGATCCAATCTTCGAGATTATTGGGGTCGCGCGCGAGCCGTGCGGTCAGCTTGTCGGCGGCGCTGGCAAAGGTGGCGGAGTCGTGCGCATCCGCCGTCTCGGCCGCGGCGCCCGAACGCCCGATATCGGCGGGCGCCCCGACCGCGGCATAGATCGCAATCGCGGCGACGGGCAGGAGCGCGGCAACCCCGGCCGCCGCGCCGACGCGCCACGACACCTCGGGCGCGCTTCCGGTTTCGAGCGGCGCCGGGCTGTCGCGGTCGGCGAGGGCGAGCATGCGCCGGGCGATTTCGGCGCGCGCAGCGTCGGCGTCTTCGGGACCGAGCCTGCCCTGGACCAGATCGCTGTCGATATCGGCGAGCTGGCGGCGAAACACGCCAACCGCCGCAGCGCCATCCTCGGTGCCGGCCTGGCGCAACAGCGGGCGCAGCAGAACGAGGAGCGCAGCGACCACGAGCAGGCTCGCAAGCAGCCAGAACCAGACCATCATCCGCTGTCGCCGAGCAGCATTGCGGCGCGGGCGTTTTCCTCGGGCGAAAGCGACGGCGGCCCGGCCTCGGCATGGCGGCGCCGGGCGCGCACCACCAGAAACCCGCCGGCGCCCAGCACCAGGAGCGGCGGCCCGAGCCAAAGCAGCCAGGTCGCCGGCTCGAACGGCGGGTCGAGCAGCACAAAGGTGCCGTAGCGCGCGACGAGATAATCGAGGACCTCTTTGTTGCTGTCGCCGGCAACGAGCCGCTGCCGCACCAGGACACGCAAATCATGGGCGAGGTCGGCGCTCAATTCGTCGATCGACTGGTTCTGGCAGACGAGGCAGCGCAATTCCCGGCTGATCGTCCGCGCGCGCGCTTCGAGCGCCGGGTCGGCGAGCCGCTCGGAAGGCTCGACCGCCTGCGCCGACGGCAAGCCCGCCGCGAGCAGCAGCGCCGCGGCGAAAAGCAGCCGGCGGATCATGCCGAAATCGGCCGATTGCCCGACCGCGGCCGGCGCCGGGCGGGCCGCCGGCAGGCGCAGCCGCAGCCCCCGGTCGCTGAGCGAGACGAGGCCGCCCAACGCCGCCAGGATCGCGCCGAACCAGATCCAGGGAACCAGCGGGTTGTAATAGGCGCGCAACACCCAGCCGCCTTTGCCGTCGGGATCGCCGAGCGCCAGGTAGAGGTCGCCAAAACCGTTGGTGGTGATCGAGGTGTTGGTCGTGCGGCTGCCGGCGATCGGGTACCAGCGCCGTTCGGGATAGACCCTAAACGAGGCGTGGCCCGGCCGGCTGATGGTGATCTCGGCGCGCTGGGCCTGGTAGTTTTCGACATTGCTCTCGCTCACGCCGACAAAACGCAGCGTGCGGCCGGCGATCTGGAGGGTGCTGCCGGCGTGGACGGTCTCGATCCGCTCGCTGCGCCAGGCGGTCGAAACCGTGATCCCGGCGATCAGCACACCGACCCCGAAATGGGCGAGCGCATAGCCAAAGGTGCCGCGCGGCAGATGCGAGAGCCGCCGCCAGGCGGTAGCCAGAGCGAGCTTGCCGAGGCCGGCGCGGTCGGCGAGATCGGCGAGCACCGCCAGCATCGCCCAGGAGGCGAGCGCTAGCCCGCCGAGCGCCGCCGGCGAGGCGCTGCGGTCCAGGACAAAAACAATCGCCGGAACGAGGACGGCGCCGGCCAAGGCCGGAGCCAGCCGTTTGATCGCGCCCCTGAGATTGCCGCGGCGCCAGGCGAGCACCGGCCCGATCGCCATCGCGACGAGCCCCGGCACGACAATCGGGACAAAGGTCGCGTCGAAATATTGCGGGCCGACCGAAATCTTGTCGCCGTTCGCGACTTCGGCGAAGAGCGGATAGAAGGTGCCGAGAAACACCGTCGCCATGCCGGCGCAGAGCACGAGGTTGTTGAGGACGAGGGCGCTCTCGCGGCTGACCGGCGCAAACCGGTTGCCGGCTTCGAGGCGCGGTGCGCGCAGCGCGTACAGGAGGAGCCCGCCGCCGATCACCAGCACGATCAGCACCAGGATAAAGACGCCGCGGGTCGGATCGACGGCAAAGGAATGGACCGAGGTCAACACACCCGAGCGCACCAGAAACGTGCCGATCAGGCTCATGCCGAAGGTCAGGATCGCCAACAAGACGGTCCAGCGCTGCAAGGTCTCGCGCTTTTCGAGGACCGCCGCCGAATGTAGGAGCGCGGTGCCGAGCAGCCACGGCATGAAGGAGGCGTTCTCGACCGGGTCCCAATACCACCAGCCGCCCCAGCCGAGGACGTAATAGGCCCACCAGCTGCCCATCGCAATGCCGAGCGTCAGCCCGCACCAGGCGGTCAGGGTCCAGGGCCGCACCCAGCGCGCCCAGAGCGCGCCGACCCGGCCTTCGAGGAGGGCGGCGATCGCAAACGAATAGGTGATCGAGAACCCGACATAGCCGAAATAGAGAAAGGGCGGGTGAAAGGCGAGGCCGGGATCCTGCAGGAGCGGGTTCAGGTCGCGGCCATCCATCGGCACCGGGAAGAGCCGGTCGAACGGGTTCGAGGTGGCGATGATAAAGAGCAATGTGCCAAAGCCGAGGAGCCCCTGGATGGCGAGGGTGCGGGCGCGCAGGCTCGCCGGCAAGGTGCGGCCGAAGCAGGCGACGAGCCCGCCGAACAAGGCGAGCATGAACACCCACAGCATCATCGAGCCTTCGTGGCTGCCCCATACGCCGGTGACCTTGTAGAGCATCGGCTTCGACAGGCTCGAATTCTCGTAGACGTTGCGCACCGAGAAATCGGAGACGATATGCGCATGGATAAACGTCGCAAAGGCGAGCGCGACCAGGCCGAGCTGCAGGAGTGCCGCGGGCCGCGCCACATCCATCAGCGCCCGGCTCTTGGCCTGCGCGCCGGCGAGCGGCACCACCGTCTGCACCGCCGCCACCAGGAGCGCCAAGATCAGCGCGAAATGACCGATTTCTACCAGCATGTCATGACCCTGCGAAAACCAGAGCGTGAGTGGCCGATGAACCTTTTTGCAGTGATTTCACGGGCAATTTAGCACGCCCGCCCTTTCCGGCGACAGTATCATCCATCGCCGGGCTGCGACGCTGCGGCGCAAGGGGACGGATATGAGGGGTTTGTTGGGGATCGCCGCGTTGCTCGCCTTGGCCTGGGCGCTGAGCGAGGACCGGTTCCGCGTGCCGCTCAGGGTCGTCGTGGCGGGGGTGCTGCTGCAATTCGCGCTCGCGCTCTTGTTCATCAAGTTCCCGCCCGCCGCGGCGGTGTTCGTGGCGCTCAACGACGGCGTTCAGGCGCTGCAAAAGGCGAGCGAAGCCGGCACCGGCTTTGTCTTCGGCTATCTCGGCGGCGGGCAATTGCCGTTTGCCGAGACCCGGCCGGGGGCCGCCTTTATCTTCGCGTTTCGCGCGCTGCCGCTGGTGCTGCTGATCAGCGCACTCGCGACCTTGCTGTTCTATTGGGGTGTCTTGCAGCGCATCGTGCAGGGCTTTGCCTGGGTGTTCCGGCGCACGATCGGGGTCGGCGGGCCGCTCGGCCTCGGGGCTGCGGTGCACATCTTTGTCGGCCATATCGAGGCGCCGCTCCTGATCCGGCCTTATCTCTTACGGCTGCAGCGCGGCGAATTGTTCGCGCTGATGAGCTGCGGCATGGCCGGGATCGCCGGGACGGTCATGGTGCTCTATGCGACGATCCTTGGGCCGGTGATCCCGAACGCGATCGGCCATATCCTGGCCGCTGCGGTGATCAGCACCCCGGCGGCGCTCGCGGTCGCCGCCTTGATGGTGCCGTTCCGCCCCGACCCGAGCGCGGAAGCGACGCTGATGATCGCCGACCCACCCTTGAGCGCGCTCGACGCGATCGCCAAAGGGACCCGCGACGGCATTGTTTTTCTCGCCAATATCATTGCGATGCTGGTCGTGGCGGTGGCGATCGTCAGCCTCATCAATATGGCGCTGGGGCTGTTGCCGGTCTGGGCGGGTGCGCCGATCACCTTGCAGCGCCTGTTTGCCTATGCCTTTCGCCCGGTCCTGTGGCTGATCGGCATTCCCGCGCGCGATGTCGCCACCGCAGCCCAGCTGATGGGCACCAAGACCGTGCTCAACGAATTCGTCGCCTATATCGACCTCGCCAGATTGCCGCCGGGTGCCCTCAGCCCGCGCTCGCAGCTGATCATGACCTATGCGCTGTGCGGCTTTGCCAATTTCGGCAGCCTCGGCATCATGATCGGCGGGATGGGGGCGATGGTGCCCGAGCGGCGCCACGAGATCGTCGCGCTCGGCCTGCGCTCGATCCTCAGCGGCACGATCGCCAGCTGCATGAGCGGCGCCGTCGCCGGCATGCTTTAGCCGCCGCCCCCGCGCTCGGGGAAGAGGTCGAGGAGGCCGGAGCGCGAGGCGGGGCAGACGCCGCGCTCGGTGACGAGTGCCGTGACGAGGCGCGCCGGGGTTACGTCGAAGGCGTAATTGGCGGCGGGGCTGCCTTCGGGGGTCAGGCGCACGGCGAGGCGGCGGCCGTCTTCGCTCCAGCCGTCGATATGGGTGACCTCGCGCGCGTCGCGCTCTTCGATCGGGATTGCGTCGCCATCCTCGATCTCCCAATCGATCGTCGATGACGGCAACGCGACATAAAACGGGACATCGTTGTCATGCGCGGCGAGCGCCTTGAGATAAGTGCCGATCTTGTTGGCGACATCGCCGCCGGCGGTGGTGCGGTCGGTGCCGACAATGCAGAGATCGACCCGGCCGCGGCGCATCAGGTGGCCGCCGGCATTGTCTACGATCACGGTGTGGGCGACGCCGTGCTGACCCAATTCCCATGCGGTCAGCCCGGCACCCTGGTTGCGCGGGCGGGTCTCGTCGACCCAGACATGGACCCCGACGCCGTCGTCATGCGCGCGGTAGATCGGCGCCAAGGCGGTGCCCCAATCGACGGTGGCGAGCCAGCCGGCGTTGCAATGGGTCAGGATCTCGACCGGCGCCCCATCCTTCTTTCGCGAGGCTTTAGCGATCAGCCGCGCGCCATGCGCGCCGATCGCGCGGTTCACGGCAACATCGGCCTCGGCGATCTCGGCCGCGCGCGCCAGCGCCGCCTGATGCCGGCGATGCGGCGGCACGGCTGCAAGCGCGCGCTTCATCTCGTCGAGCGCCCAGCGCAGATTGACCGCGGTTGGACGGGTCGCGCCGAGCTTTGCGGCGGCGAGGTCGAGCCCGGTGTCGGAGGCATCCTCGGCCATCGCCAAGGCGACGCCATAGGCGGCGGTGGCGCCGATCAGCGGGGCGCCGCGCACCTGCATCGTGCGGATCGCGCGCGCCGCATCGTCGAGGCCGTGCAGCCGGACGACAACCAGCTCGTGCGGCAGCTTGGTCTGGTCGATGATCTCGACCGTGCGCTGGTCGGAAGCCAGCCAGATCGTGCGCATCGGCCGGCCGGCGACGAGCATGTCAGCTCGCCAGGACGCGCCCGGCGACCGCGTCGAGCCGTGCGAGCAAATCCGGGTCGCGGTGCTCGGGCGCGGTGATCAGCGCGCGGTCGAGCGCGGTCTGACAGCCCTGCCGGCACGGGCCCGCATGCGCGCCCAGCAGCGGCACCAGATGCCGGACAAGGGCTTTCGCCTTTGCCGCATTGGCGCGCAATACTCCGACGATCATCTCCATATCGACCGCACCGTGGGTCGGATGCCAGCAATCGTAATCGGTCACCATCGCCACCGTCGCGTAGCAGATTTCGGCCTCGCGGGCGAGCTTTGCCTCGGGCATGTTGGTCATGCCGATCACGTCGCACTGCCATCGGCGGTAGAGCTCGCTTTCGCCGAGGGTCGAGAATTGCGGACCCTCGATGACGAGATAGGTGCCGCCGCGCTTGGGCGCGAGCCCCGCCGGTGCGGCGGCGGCGAGGAGCGCATCGCCGATCCGGCCGCACACCGGCTGCGCCATCGAGACGTGCGCGACGCAACCCGACCCGAAAAAGCTGCGGGCGCGGCCGAGGGTGCGGTCGACGAACTGGTCGATAACGACAAAATCGCCGGGTGCGAGATTCTCGCGCAGGCTGCCGACCGCGGAGAGCGAGACGATGTCGGTCACGCCGCAGCGCTTCAGCGCATCGATATTGGCGCGGAAATTGATCTCCGACGGCGGCAGCACATGGCCGCGGCCGTGCCGGGGCACGAACACCACCCTGTGCCCGCCGAGCGTGCCAAAGCAGAATTCGTCCGAGGTCCGGCCAAACGGACTCTCGACCCGCCGCCACGACACGGCTTCGAGCCCGTCGATCTCGTAAAGCCCGCTGCCGCCGATAATGCCGATGACGGGCGTCGTCATCGTGCTGGCGACCGCCGTCGGCCCCCTCCCTTTCCCTCCCCCGCATGCGGGGGAGGGTTGGGGTGGGGGTCGCCGCTCCGGCGAAACATACCGATGCCAAGTGTCAGGAGCGAACCGCTAGTGATGGATCGCCGACCAGATCTTGCGCTTGGCTGCGTAGAACACGCCGACCGCGACAAACAGAAACAGAAAAACCTTGAGCCCGGTGCGGTGGCGGGTGTCGAGGTTGGGCTCCGACGCCCAGGTCAGAAACGCGGCCACGTCGTGCGCCATCTGCGGCACCGTCGCCTTGGTGCCGTCGGCAAACGTCACCGCGCCTTCGGCCAAAGGCGGCGGCATCTTGATCTGATGGCCGGGAAAGAACTCGTTGTAGTACATGCCGGGCAGCAGCTTGAACCCGGCCGGCGGCGGGTCCTTGTACCCGTTCATCAGCGCATAGACGTAGTCCGGGCCGCCGTCGCGCGCCTTGACTACCAGCGACTGGTCTGGCGGCAAGGCACCGCCATTGGCTGCGCGCGCCGCCTCGTCGTTCGGAAACGGCCCCGGGATCGGGTCGGCGGGTCGGCCCGGCCGCTGAAACATCTGGCCCTGGTCGTTCGGTCCGTCCGTCACCTGGTAGGTGGCGGCGATCGCCTTGACCTCGTTGGCGTTGTAGCCGATTTGCGAGAGGTCGCGGAAAGAGAGGTGCGAGACCGGATGGCAGGCCGAGCAGACCTCTTTGTAGACCTGGAAGCCGCGCTGCAGCGTGGCGAGGTCATAAGTGCCGAAAATGCCGTCGAACGACCATGCCTGACGCGGCAGCGGGGGCGTGTCGTCGGCGGCACGGGCGACGGCGGGAGCGAGCGGCAGCAGCGCCGCGAGGGCGGCGGCGAGAACGAGGCGGCGCATCTCAGGGTTTCTCCGTCGGCACGCCGGCGCGGCCCAATCGCGCGCCGCCGCCCAACACCGGGGTGCCGATGCCGACCGGCAACGGCAACGGCCGCTCGAGCTTGCCGATCAGCGGGAACAAGATCAGGAAGTGGAAATAGAAATAAAACGTCGCGATCTGGCCGATCGTGACGACGATCCCCAGCGGTGGGTTGAAGCCGACCCAGCCCAAGGCCACGACATCGATGACCAAGAGCCAGGACACCCATTTGTAGACCGGCCGGAAGCGGGCGCTACGCACCGGCGAGGTGTCGAGCCACGGCACGAAGAACAGCAGAAACAGCGAGCCGAACGCCAGAACGACGCCAATGAGCTTGGCCGGGATGCCGAGGACGCTGAACGTGATCGAGCGCAGCATCGCGTAATACGGCAACAGATACCATTCGGGGACGATATGGTTTGGCGTCTGCATTGGGTTGGCCGGAATGTAATTGTCCGGACTGCCGAGAAAATTCGGCGCGTAGAAAACGAAGAACGCATAGATCAGCAGAAACACGGTCAGCCCGAACAAGTCCTTGATCGTGTAATAGGGGTGGAACGGGATCGTGTCCTGCGGCCCTTTGACGTCGATCCCGAGCGGGTTGTTCGAGCCGAAACGGTGCAGCGCGATCAGGTGCAGGCCGACGACGGCGAGGATGATGAACGGCAGCAGATAGTGCAGCGCATAAAAGCGGTGCAGGGTCGGGTTGCCGACGGTGAAGCCGCCCCACAAATAGGTCACGATCCCCTGCCCGACCACCGGGATCGCCGAAAACAGGTTGGTGATGACGGTCGCCGCCCAATAGCTCATCTGCCCCCAGGGCAGCACATAACCCATAAACGCGGTGGCGATCATCAACAACAAGATAATGACGCCCAAAATCCACAGGAATTCGCGTGGCTTTTTGTAAGAACCATAGTAAAGGCCGCGGAAGATATGGATATAGACGATGGCGAAAAACATCGACGCGCCGTTCATATGGGCATAGCGCATCAGCCAGCCGTAATTGACATCGCGCATGATGCGCTCGACGGAATCGAACGCCAGCGCCAAATCGGGTGTGTATTGCATCGCCAGAAAGATGCCGGTCACGATCAACGTCACCAGCATGATCCCGGCAAGCGAGCCGAAATTCCACCAATAGCTCAGGTTGCGCGGAGTCGGGTATTCGTAGAGCTCATGGTTCAGCGCCGCCAGGAACGGCAGCCGGTAGTCGATCCAGCGAATGACGCGGCTGGTCCGGCCGGGGCGATTTTCGGACATCACGCCTCTCCTAGCCGATCTTGATCGTGGCTTTGGCGGTGAACTCGTAGCTCGCCTGGCTGGCCTCCGCCACCTGGCCCGGAAGCCACAGGTTCAACGGCGCCGGGCCTTGGCGGATCCGCGCCGAGGTGTCGTAGATCGAGCCGTGGCACGGGCAGAACCAGCCGCCATAAGGGCCGCGGTCGTCGCCCGGCTTCTGCCCGAGCGGAATGCAGCCGAGATGCGTGCACACGCCGACGACGACGAGCCATTCCGGCTTTTTTACACGCTGCGCATCGCTCTGCGGGTCGCGCAGCGTATTGATGTCGACATTTTGCGCGGCCTTGATCTCGGCCGGCGTGCGATGCGCGATAAAGACCGGCTTGCCGCGCCAAGCGACGGTCAACCGCTGGCCCACCTGCACCGGCGACAGGTCGGCCTCGGTCGAGGACAGCGCCAAGGTGTCGCGCGCCGGGTTCAAGGTGTCGATAAACGGCCAGATCGAGGTGCCGACGGCGACAACGCCGAGGGCGGCCGCGGTCAGGATCAGAAAATCCCGCCGGGTCTCGCTGGCATCGGCGCCAGCGTGATCGGTGTGTGCCAAATCGGACATAGAGATCCTCTTGCCTTGCGCAGCGGTTTGCCGGCGAGCCGGTCTCCGGGGTCGCGGCGCGAAGCTATACCGTTGAAGAAGCCGAGCTATGCGACAGACTGCCGCAGAAATCCTCGGCTTCGGCGATTGTCGGGACGCTTGGTATAATCCACCGGGCCGCTTCTGGAAACACGGATCGGGGGTCGCTTGCGACTGGCTCTCTTCGAACCGGACATCCCGCAGAACACCGGCGCGCTGTTGCGGCTCGCCGCCTGCTTTGGGGTCGCGGTCGATCTGATCGAGCCCTGCGGTTTTCTGCTGGACGACCGCCGGCTGAAGCGCGCGGCGCTCGATTACGCCGCGCTCTCGCCGATCTGCCGCCATCCTTCCTGGGCCGCGTTTCTCGCCGGGCGCGCGCTTCCGTCGCGGCAGGTGCTGATGACGACCAAGGGCGAGGTTGCCCTGCACCGTTTCGCGTTTGCCGCTGACGACACGATCCTGCTCGGCCGTGAGAGCGCGGGCGTTCCAGAGGCGGTGCACCAGGCTGCCGACGCGCGGATCGTCATTCCGTTGCGCCCGCCGGCACGATCGCTCAACGTGGCGCTCGCCGGCGCCATCGCGCTCGCCGAAGCGCTGCGCCAGACCGGATCGTTTCCAGAGCGATGACCCAACGAGCCACCCCATTCCCACCCGACCCCGAGCGCTGCGCCCGGACCGAGGCCTGGTTTGCCGCGTTGCGCGACCGTATCTGCGCGGCGTTCGAGGCGATCGAAGACGAATTCGCCGCCGATGGTCCGGGTGCGGCAAAGGCGTCCGATGCGTGCCGCAGCGGCGTCGCGCCGGGCCGGTTCGAGCGCGCCGCGTGGCAGCGGCCCGGTGGCGGCGGCGGGATGATCGCGCTGATGCGCGGGGCGGTCTTCGAGAAGGTCGGGGTCAACGTGTCGAGTGTGACCGGCGAATTCTCGCCCGAATTTCGCAACGACATTCCGGGCGCGGCCGAGGACCCGCGGTTTTATGCAGGCGGCATCTCGCTGGTCGCGCATATGGCCTCGCCTTTGGTGCCGGCGGTGCATCTCAACACCCGCCATATCGTCACCCGAAGGGCATGGTTCGGCGGCGGCGCCGACCTGACCCCGATTTATCCCGACGCGCAAGCCGCTGCGGCGTTCCACGCCGCGCTTGCCGCTGCCTGCGCCGGCTACGACCCCGATTGCCACCGCCGCTTCAAGGATTGGTGCGACGAATACTTTTTCCTCAAGCACCGGGGCGAGCCGCGCGGCGCCGGCGGGATCTTTTTCGACGATCTCGACAGCGGCGAGTGGGAGCGTGATTTCGCCTTTGTCCGTGCGGTCGGGGAGGCGTTTCTCGACATCTTCCCGGCGATCGTGCGGCCGCGCATGCGGCTCCCTTGGAGCGACGAGCAGCGTCGCCATCAGCTCGTCCGCCGCGGCCGCTATGTCGAGTTCAACCTGATCTGGGACCGCGGCACCAGGTTCGGCCTGCAGACCGGCGGCAACCCCGAAGCCGTCCTGATGTCGCTCCCGCCGCTCGCCGCCTGGCCCTGACGCGCGGCTGGGTGCGGCTGATGGCGCAATCGCCCGCGATCGCTCAGGCGGGCGGGCGCTCGTGGTGGCGGGCGCGCAAGGTTTCGATCCGCGCCTGCATCTCGGGCCCGGGCCAATCTTCGCTCAGCCAAAGGGGCAGCGGCTCGCCGGCGGCGCCGACCGGGAGCGCCTCGTCCTGATCGGTGCGGCCATCGGGGAACAGCTGGAGCGCGTGCGGCAGCTCGTAATAAATCTCGAGCGTGTTGCCGTCCGGGTCGGAAAAATAAAAGCTGCGCTGATTGACGTGGTTGGTCGCGCGCAAGATGGCGACCCCGTTCGCGACGAGATGCGCATAGGCATCGCGCAGCGCGGCATAGCTGCCGACCTGAAATGCGATATGGCCGAGCCCGATCTGGCTGCGCTGCGGCCGCTGCGCCGCGGCGGGCGCCGGATGCTGGCCGATGTCGAGGGTATGAAAATTCTCGCCCAGGGTCATGAACACCCCGCCGTGCTCAGGGTCCTCCTCGGCAACCACAAAGCCCAAGACGTTGCGATAGAACCGCTTCGACGCCTCCTGGTCGGCGACCCGCAGATTGACGTGTCCGATCCCTTTGAGCTTGATCACCCGACCCTCCCTGAGCGGCTTCGACCGCGGCCGGCCGCGGACCATCCCGCCGCCGCATCCGGATCAAACCATGTCACGCGCGTGGCCTCCAGCCGGCACCACAGGCGGGCGATGTTCACGCGGCCTGCGCCGTCGCGGCGCGCCGCACGAGCACCACCTTTTGCGCCGAGCGCCCGAAAAAGTGATAGCCCGAGCCGCCCTCGGCCAAAATATCGAGAAACGTATCGGGGGCGGCGATGCGCACGCTGCCGAGAATGTCGGCGCCGCGGCGCATAAACGCGTCGGGCAACAGCCCGACGGTCGGCCCGACCATCGTCACCCGCGCCGTCGGGCGCGCCAACGCCAGAAGCGCGTCGAGCGTATCGTTGATCAGGGTCGTGCCGGTGATCAGCAAAACGTCGGCGCCGGGGACCACCGCCGCCGCCGCCTCGGCCGGCCGGAAGAACGGCAATTCGTCGGGCTTCAGGGTCGCCGGGTCCTGCTCGAGCACCAGATAGGGCTGGCCCATCGCCTTCAACGCGCGCAGAAACGGCACAAAGGCGCCGACCACGACGACCCGCTCGCCGGGGCGGATCGCGGCGGCGTCAAAGGCGTCGATGCCGAGCCGAAGCTCGAAATCGGGATGCGGGCGCCGCCGCCAGCTCATGTCGGCGAGGGCGTTCAGCGCGGCAATGCCGACCGCCCGGCGGATGCCGTTTTGGCCGAGCGCCTCGCGCGCCAAATCGAATGCCGGCCGGCCCCGCAATTTGCCGGGAAACGGCATCGCCATCGCCGAGGACGGGCAGCACACCGCTTCGGGGATCGTCTTGATCGGCGTCGCGCACGCGCCGGCAATGCCGTTCTTCAGCTTTACCCCGGAAAAGAACAGGCCGATGACCGCCCGCTCGACCTCGATCCGCTCAGCCTCGGCGCCGAGAATATCGCCGACCAGGTCGAGGGTCTCGGCAAGGATACGGTTTTCGGCGGCAGCCATTATTCGGTCCTCAGGGATTGTGGCGGAGCGAGCGGGCTATGGGGCGCGGTTGAGCCGGTTGCCGACGAGATCGTCGACCACGGTAGGGTCGGCCAGGGTCGTCACGTCGCCCAAGGCGTTGTGCTCGTCGGCCGCGATCTTGCGCAGGATGCGGCGCATGATCTTGCCGGACCGGGTCTTGGGCAGGCCCGGCGCCCATTGCAGCAGGTCGGGGGCGGCGATCGGGCCGATTTCGCGGCGCACCCAGGCGACCAGCTCGCCGCGCAATTCCTCGCTCGGCGCCTCGTCGCTCCGCAGCGTCACATAGGCGTAGATGCCCTGGCCCTTGAGGTCGTGCGGATAGCCGACGACGGCGGCCTCGGCGACCTTGGGGTGGGCAACGAGCGCGCTTTCGATCTCGGCGGTGCCGAGCCGGTGCCCGGCGACGTTGATCACATCGTCCACCCGTCCGGTGATCCAGTAAAAGCCGTCCTCGTCGCGACGCACGCCGTCGCCGGTGAAGTAGAGGCCGGGAAATGCCGAGAAATAGGTTTCGACAAAACGGCGATGATCGCCAAAGACGGTGCGCATTTGGCCGGGCCAGGAGCGCGCCAGGCACAGATTGCCCTCGCCGGGCCCTTCGACCGGGTTGCCTTCGGCATCGACGATGACCGGCTCGATGCCGAAAAACGGGCGGGTCGCCGAGCCCGGCTTTAGCGGTGTCGCGCCGGGGAGCGGCGTGATCAGAATGCCGCCGGTCTCGGTCTGCCACCAGGTGTCTACAACCGGACAGCGCCCTTCGCCGACATTGTCGTAGTACCAGAGCCAGGCTTCGGGGTTGATCGGCTCCCCCACCGAGCCGAGGATGCGCAGCGAGTTGCGGCTGGTGCGGCGCACGTAATCCTCGCCCTCGCGCATCAGCGCGCGGATCGCCGTGGGGGCCGTGTAAAAGATCGAGACATTGTGCTTGTCCACGACCTGCCAGAAGCGCGACGGGTCGGGGTAGTTGGGGACGCCCTCGAACATCAAGGTGGTCGCGCCATTGGAGAGCGGCCCGTACACGATATAGCTGTGCCCGGTCACCCAGCCGACATCGGCCGTGCACCAATAGACCTCGCCCTCCCGATAATCGAAGACATATTCATGGGTCAGCGACGTAAAGACCAGATAACCGCCGGTGGTGTGCAGCACCCCTTTGGGCTGCCCGGTCGAGCCCGAGGTATAAAGAATGAACAGCGGGTCCTCGGCCGACATTTCTTCGGGCGGACAGTCGGGCGCGGCGGCGGCGCAGGCTTCGTGATACGAGATGTCACGGCCGGCGACCCAGTTGACGGCACCCCCGGTGCGGCGGACGACGATCACGTCGCGCACGTCGGGGCAGGTTTCGAGGGCGGCGTCGGCGTTGCGCTTAAGCGGGATCGCGCGGCCGCCGCGCAACCCCTCGTCGGCGGTGACGAGAAAAGCGGAGCGGCAGTCGCGGATGCGGCCGGCCAGGCTGTCCGGCGAAAACCCGCCGAACACCACCGAATGGACCGCCCCGATCCGCGCGCATGCCAACACGGCAATGGCGATCTCGGGGATCATCGGCAGGTAGATCGTGACCCGGTCGCCCTTTTTGACGCCGCGCGATTTCAGTACATTGGCAAACCGGCACACCGCCTCGTGCAATTCGCGATAGGTGATGCGGCGGTCTTCGCCGGGGTCGTCGCCTTCCCACAGGATGGCGACCTGGTCGCCACGCCGCGCCAGATGCCGATCGATGCAATTGTAGCAGGCGTTGAGAGTGCCGTCCTCGTACCAGGCGATGCGCACATCGCTATCGAACGAGGCATTCTTTACTTTGGTATAGGGCTTGATCCAATCGAGCCGCTGGCCGTGCTCGCCCCAGAACTTCTCGGGCTCGGCCAGAGATTGCCGGTACATCCGGAAATAATCGGCCTCGCCGATCTTGCCGATCTGCGAATGGGCCGAGATTGGGATGATGCTCCGGCTCGGCATGGCGGCACTTCCTCCTCGGCTGACGCGCGGGCGCCGCTCGGGGCGCCGCGTGCTTTCGCCGAAGATATTCCGCCGGGTCGGAAGTCTACAATACCCCTGCGGCCACTCGGCGCAGCGGGGCGCCGCCGATCGGCACGCCGGGGCGGGTGGCGAGCAGCGCGGCCTGGGTGCGGTTGGCAACCTGCAGCCGCTTGATGATCTGCTTCACATGCGCCTTGACCGTGCTCTCGGACATGGCCAGCGCGCCGGCGATCAGCTTGTTCGGCTTGCCTTCCGAAAGCAGCGCCAGAACATCCCGCTGGCGGCGCGTCAATTCGTGCCGCGGCAGCGGACCGGCGGCTTCGGCTGCTGCATCGCCAGCTTCGGTCAAGGACAGCGGGACGTAGCTGCCGCCGGCGCGCACCCGCTCGAGCGCGGCGACCAGTATCTTCAGACTGAGGTTGGTCGGCAGAAAGCCCTGGGCGCCCGACCGGAGAATCAACCGCGCCCGCTCCGGATCGTCGCAGTCGGCGGCGACCAAAATCGGCACTTGCGGCGCCGCTGTGGAGAGCCGGGCGATGTCGGTCAGATCGATCTGCCCGCAGGTCGTTCCGCCCAGCAGGATCACCGCGAACCGTTCGCCGCGCCGTACCAGCCGCACCAGATCGTCCGCCGCCGCGACATCGGTGACACGCCAACGCCGCGGCTGCTGACACAACGCCAGCTTGAGGCAATCGCGGCGCAGCCGGCTGCGATCGACGATCGCCAAGTGGCGTCGGGAAGCCTCGGCGAGTGTGATCAGCTCGCCCGGACTGGCTACGCGACCGCGAGCGGAGCTCGGCGAATCCTGAATTCCCAAGCCTGACACCCGACCCCCCGCACTTGGTTGTAAGGAGAATGCACTATGCAGCGTAGCGCCGCCGTAAATTTTTGTAAACCGACGTAACAATAACGTGAAGGTCGAGCACGATAACTTGGCTTCTGGGGCGAAACATAGGCGACAATAAGATATTTACCGGGCATCTGCCGATTGACATTCTTTTGCCACACCGGCTGCCCGACTAGAATTTGTGCCGCCCGACCACGTCATGGCCCCGCCGGGGACCCGGTCGATTTCGGTCGATTTCGGCCCGAGCCAAACCGTTCCCGGCCTGCTAGGCTGGCGCCCGCAGCGATTTTCCGGCGGGAGGCAGCGATGAAATATGGGTTTGGCGCACCGGTCAGCGGCCCGCTTTCGACACCGGATAACCTTGCCCGGATCGCGGTCGAGGGCGAGGCGATGGGCTACGACTATGCCACGATCAGCGATCATGTCGTGATCCCGCACGACATCGAGGCGCGCTATCCGTACAGCGATACCGGCGAGTTTCCCGGCCGCTCGCGCGGCGACCGGCACGAGCAATTGACCGCGCTCGCCTTTGTCGCCGGCAAGACCTCGCGGCTGCGTCTGGTCACCTCGGTCACCGTGGTGCCGCACCGGCCGGCGGTATTGCTGGCCAAGATGCTGGCGACCATCGATGTGCTGTCTCAGGGCCGGCTGACCTTTGGCATCGGCGCCGGCTGGATGCGGGAGGAGTTCGAGGCGCTGGGATTGCCGTCCTTTGCCGAGCGGGGTGCGGTCACCGACGAGTATCTGATGGCCTGCCGCGAGCTGTGGACCGAGGACAATCCGCGGTTCGACGGCAAGCACGTCAAATTTGCCGACATCCTGTTCGATCCCAAGCCGGTGCAGAAGCCGCACCCGCCGATCTGGGTCGGCGGCGAAAGCGGGCCGGCGTTGCGGCGCACCGCGCAGCTCGGCGACGGCTGGTATCCGATCGGCACCAACCCGCAATTCCGGCTCGACTCGATGAAGCGCTTTGCCGCCCGCGTCGAGCGGCTGCACCGGCTGGTGCGCGAAGCCGGGCGCGAGCCGGCGCAGGTGACGCTCGCCTATCGCGTCAGCAGCCGGGGAGCCGCGCTGCCGGCCCGCGCCGATGACGGCGAGCGGCGGCTGTTTTCCGGCGAGACGGCGGACATCGTCGCCGATCTGCGTGCGCTCCGCGATTTCGGCGTCGGCCATGTCGATTTCAATTTCGACGGCGCCACCGCCGATGCGATGATCGCCAATATGCGCCGCTTCCGCGAGGACGTGCTGGCGCGGGTCTAACGGGTTTGCCGACAGATCTCGAACCAAGGAGCAGCCCTTTGCTGAAGCTCGGATACAAGGCGTCGGCCGAACAGTTCGGGCCGCGCGAATTGCTCGACTTTTCGTGCCTGGCCGAAGAGGCGGGGTTCGACTCGGTGTTTGTCAGCGACCACTTTCAGCCGTGGAAGCACACCGACGGCCATGCGCCCTCGGCGCTCGCCTGGCTCGGCGCGCTCGGCGCCAAGACGCGGCGGGCAGTGATCGGCACCAGCGTCTTGACCCCGACCTTCCGCTATCACCCGTCGGTCGTGGCCCAGGTGTTCGGCACGCTCGGCACGATGTTTCCGGGGCGGGTCGTGCTCGGCGTCGGCACCGGCGAGTCGCTGAACGAGGTGCCGTCGAGCGGCGTCAAATGGCCGGGCGCCAAGGAGCGGCGCGACCGGCTGCGCGAGGCGATCGCGCTGATCAACCGGTTGTGGCGCGAGGACCGGGTCAGCTTTGCCGGCCAGTTCTATCGCACCGAAAGTGCGACGATCTACGACAAGCCCAAGGAGAAGGTGCCGATCTGGGTTGCCGCCTCGGGCCCGCTCGCCGCGGCGATGGCCGGCCAGGTGGCCGAAGGGTTCATCTGCACCAGCGGCAAGAACCCCCAGCTTTACACCGATCTGACGACGAAGGTAGCGGAGGGCCTGGCCCGCGCGCACCGCGAAAGCGCGAGCCTGGAAAAGATGATCGAGGTCAAGGTGTCGTTCGACACCGATCCGGTCCGCGCCAAGGAGGACACGCGGCATTGGGCGGCGCTCGCGCTCTCACCCGAGGAAAAAATCGGGGTCGAGGACCCGGTCGAGATGGAGCGGCTCGCCGCAGCGCTGCCGCTCGACCGCGCCGCCAGCCGCTGGATCGTCTCGGCCGATCCCGACGAGCAGGTCGAGAAGATCCGGCCCTATGTCGAGCTCGGCTTCCGCCACCTGGTGTTCCATGCCCCCGGCCCCGACCAGGCCCGCTTTCTAAAGCTCTATGCCGAGCGCGTGCTGCCGTTGTTGCGCGCCAAGCTCGGGTAATGAATTTGCGTTCAGATCGGCCGCTGGACCGGCCGCGCAAATTCCCCCTCTCCGCCCCCGGGGGCGGAGAGGGCGAAGATTGCGGCGCGCGCGGTCGAGTATGCCGTCCACGGTAACGCTCGCCCCGCTCGGCGGGATCAAGCTCGTCGAGCCGGGCGACGATCTCGGCGCCATCGCGGTCGAGGCGCTGCGGGCCAACAAGCTCGTGCCGCAAGACAACGACGTCCTCGTCGTGGCGCAGAAAGTCGTCTCCAAGGCCGAGGGCCGCTATGTCGATCTGGCCAGCGTCGAGCCGAGCCAACGCGCGATTGTGCTCGCCGCCGAGGTGGACAAAGACCCGCGCTTTGTCGAAATCGTGCTTTCCGAAGCACGCCGCGTGGTGCGGCATCGGCCGGGCCTGCTGATCGTCGAGCACCGGCTCGGCTTTGTCATGGCGAATGCCGGGATCGACCACTCGAACATCGAGACGGGTGCCGCGGGCGAACGCGTTCTGCTGCTGCCGCTCGATCCCGACGGCTCTGCGGCGCGGCTGCGGCGGCAGATCGGCGAGGCATTCGGCGCGCGTGTCGGGGTCATCGTCAGCGACAGCTTTGGCCGGCCGTGGCGCAAGGGGACCGTGGGCGTCGCACTCGGCGCCGCCGGCTTGCCGTCCTTTATCGACATGCGCGGCCAGCCCGATCTCTTTGGGCGGCAATTGCTGGTGACCGAGACCGGGTTTGCCGACGAGATCGCCGCCGCGGCGGGCTTGTCGATGGGCCAGGCCGACGAAGCGGTGCCGATGGTGCTGGTGCGCGGCCTCGCCTGGTCGGCGCCGGAGCTGCCGGTGGCCGCGATGGTTCGCGCACCGGAGCACGATCTGTTTCGATGAGCGCGAACCAGGGTTTTGGCGCGGACCAGGGTTTTGGCCCCGACCAGGGTTTTGTCGTGGCGCTGTCGGGCGGGATCGGCGGCGCCAAGCTGGCGCTCGGCCTCTATCGCGTGCTGCCGCCCGGCAGGCTGATCGTTATCGCCAACACCGGCGACGATTTCACGCATCTGGGGCTGGCGGTGTCGCCCGACCTCGACACCCTGCTCTATACGCTCGCCGGGCTCGACAACCCGGTGACCGGCTGGGGCCGGCGCGACGAAACCTGGACTTTTATGACCGCGCTCGAGGCAGTGGGCGGCGAGACCTGGTTCAAGCTCGGCGATGGCGACCTCGCCACTCATGTCGAGCGCACCCGCCGGCTTGCCGCGGGCGAGCCGTTGTCGGCGATCACCGACGATTTCCGCCGCCGCCTCGGCATTTCCGCGCGGCTTTTGCCGATGAGCGACGAGCGGGTGCGCACAAGGCTCTCCTGCGCCGAGGGTTGGCTCGATTTCCAGGATTATTTCGTGCGCCGGCAATGCCGGCCGGTGGTGCGGGAGATCGCCTTTGCCGGCATCGAAGCCGCGCGCCCCCATCTGGAATTTTTGGCGGCGCTCGCCGATCCGGCCTTGCGGCTGGTTGTGATCTGCCCGTCAAACCCGTTTATCAGCATCGACCCGATCCTGGCCCTGCCGGGGGTTCGCGAGGCATTGCGCGCCTCCACAGCGCCGGTCGTGGCGGTATCGCCGATCATCGGCGGCCGTGCGGTCAAAGGCCCGACCGCAAAGTTGATGGCCGAGCTCGGGCTGCCGGTCGATGCCGCCGCTGTCGCCCGCCATTACGGCGACCTGATCGACCATTACGTGATCGACGAGGCCGATGCCGACAGCGTCGCCGGTCTCGCCATGCCCTTGACCGCGACCCGTACGTTGATGGAAACGCTGGCCGACCGCGAAGCATTGGCGCGGGTAGTATTGGGGGCGCGGGTGGTATTGGGCGTCAGCCGGGGCCGGTGAGATGGATTTGTGGGCGGTCGTGCCGGTCAAGGAGCGCGATCGGGCCAAGGAGCGGCTGGCCCCGGCCTTGCCGCCGCCGCTGCGCCAGGCCTTGGCCGCTTCCATGCTCGAAGATGTGCTGGCGGCGCTCTCGGCGACCTCCGGCCTTGCCGGCCTGATCCTCGTCACCGTCGATCCGGCGGCGCGCATCCTGGCGCGGCATTATGGCGCGCGTGTCGTCGAGACCGGCGCACGCGAGGGCCATAGCGGCGCCGTCGCGGCGGCAGCGCAGCTTCTGGCGGCCGAAGGTGCCGCCGGCATGCTGACCCTTCCCGGCGACATCCCGCTCGTCACCGCCGATGAAATCGAGGCTCTCTTGGCGGCGCATCGCCCCGCCCTCTCGTTCACGATCGCGCCCTCGCATGACGAGCACGGCTCAAACGCGGTCCTGTTGTCGCCGCCCGACGCGGTGCCGCTGCGCTTCGGCCCCGACAGCTTCTTCCCGCATTTGCGCGCTGCCGCGGCGCTGGGCATCCGGCCGAATGTGCTGCACCTGCCCGGGATCGGCCTCGATATCGATACTCCCGAGGACCTCCTTGCCTTTGCGCGCCGGCCGTCGGCGACCCGCACGCGCGCGCTCCTCGCCGAGAATGCTATGCTGCCGGTGCCGTAACGGGAGACAATCGGGAATGACGATCGACGAGGTGTTGCAAGCGGGCCGCTCGGACGGGCGCCTTTCCGCCGATGCCGCTCTGGGGCTCGCCGAAGGCGGTGACCGCGACTTGCCGGCGCTGATGGCGCAAGCGGCGGCGGTGCGCGACGAGGGCCACGGCGATCTCGTCACCTATTCGCCAAAGGTCTTTATCCCGCTGACCCAGCTATGCCGCGACGTGTGCCATTATTGCACCTTTGCGCACCCGCCGCGGCCGGGCGAGCCGGTTTATCTCGATTCCGAAGAGGTGCTGGCGATCGCCCGCGCCGGCGCCGCCGCCGGCTGTCATGAGGCTCTCTTCACGTTGGGCGACAAGCCCGAATTGCGCTATGCCGCGGCGCGGGACGCGCTGGCTCGCCTCGGCCACGAGACGACGCTGTCCTATCTCGCCGAGATGGCCGGGCTGGTGTTGCGCGAAACCGGCCTCTTGCCGCATCTGAACCCCGGCGTCATGAGCCGCGCCGATGTCGAGACATTGCGCACGGTCTCGGCCTCGCAGGGGATCATGCTCGAAAGTGCGGCCGAGCGGCTGCGCCGTCGCGGCGGGCCGCATTTCGGCTCGCCCGACAAGGACCCGGCGGTGCGGCTCGCCACGATCGCCGCGGCCGGCGAGGCGGCGGTGCCGTTCACCACCGGCATCCTGATCGGCATCGGCGAGACCCGGCGCGAGCGCATCGAGGCGCTGCTCGCGTTGCGCGACCTCAATGACCATTACCGCCACATCCAGGAGATCATCATCCAGAATTTCCGGGCCAAGCCCGGCACCCGAATGGCGGATGCGCCGGAACCCGGCCTTTCCGACCATTTGTGGACGATCGCCGCGGCGCGCCTCGTCTTCGGCCCGGAGATGAACCTGCAGGCGCCGCCCAATCTGAACCCCGCCGCGCTCGGCGAGATGATCGCCGCCGGCATCAACGATTGGGGTGGCGTGTCGCCGGTGACCCGCGACCACGTCAATCCGGAGGCGCCGTGGCCGGCCTTGGAAGCCTTGGCGCGGGAGACCGCCGCCGCCGGGAAGCTCTTGGTGCCGCGCCTTCCGATCTATCCCGAATATGCGCAGATGCCCGAGCGCTGGCTCGACCCGGCCCTGCGCACGCCGGTGTTGCGGGCGATGGACGCCGGAGGCTTCGCCCGCCCCGACCACTGGATCTCGGGCTCCGGCAGCGAGCCGCCGCATTGGCGGCCCCTCACCCCGACCCTCTCCCCGCGAGCGGGGAGAGGGAGAAGACGGCAGGAAGCCCCTCTCCCCGCTTTAGCGGGGAGAGGGAGGGGCCCGCGCAGCGGGAGGGTGAGGGGCAGCTCGGCGCCATTCTCGACCGCGCTGCCGCTGGCGAGACCCTCGGCGAGGCGGAGGTCGTGCGGCTGTTCGAGGCGCGCGGCCCGGCTTTCGACGCGGTCTGCCATGCCGCCGACCGGTTGCGGCAGCGGGTCAACGGCGACACGGTCAGCTATGTCGTCACCCGTAATATCAACTACACCAATGTCTGCTATTTCCGCTGCCAGTTCTGCGCCTTTTCCAAGGGCAAGCTCAGCGAGAATTTGCGCGGCCGGCCCTACGATCTGGACCTGCCCGAGATCCGCCGCCGGGTCGAGGAAGCCTGGGAGCGCGGCGCCACCGAGGTCTGTCTGCAGGGCGGCATCCATCCCGAATATACCGGCGCCACCTATCTCTCGGTCTGCCATGCGATCAAGGAAGCGGTGCCGGGCATCCACATCCATGCCTTCTCGCCCTTGGAAATCTGGCAGGGCGCCAAGACCCTCGGCCGCGCCGTCCCCGACTTTCTGGGCGAGCTGAAGGAGGCCGGGCTGAGCTCGTTGCCCGGCACCGCGGCCGAGATCCTCGACGACGAGATCCGCGCCGTGATCTGCCCCGACAAGATCAAGACCGCAGAATGGCTCGAGGTCATGGAGGCGGCGCATGGTGTGGGCCTGCGCGCCACGACGACGATCATGTACGGCCATGTCGAGCGCTATGAGCACTGGGCGCGGCACCTGCTGCGCATCCGCGGCTTGCAGGCGAGAACCGGCGGCTTCACCGAATTCGTGCCGTTGCCGTTTGTGCCGATGGAGACGCCGATCTATCTGAAAGGGCGCGCCCGCCGCGGACCGACCTGGCGCGAGGCGGTGCTGATGCACGCGGTCGCCCGGCTCGCCTTGCATCCGGTCATCACCAACATCCAGACCTCATGGGTCAAGATGGGGGCGGGCGGCGCCGCCTTTTGCTTGCGCGCCGGCGCCAACGATCTGGGCGGCACGTTGATGAACGAGAGCATCACCCGCGCCGCGGGTGCGGTGCACGGCCAGGAAATGCCGCCCGAGGCGATGGAAGAGCTGATCCGCGGTCTCGGCCGCACCCCGCGCCAGCGCACCACGCTCTACGCCGATGCGCCGGCCATGCGCCGCGCCGCCTCTTTCGCCGCCGCCCCTCTCACCGAGCCGATCAACACCCCCGCCCGCCGCTACGAACGCCGCCGCGAGCCCGCCGCCGCCGATTGAGCAAGACCGCCCGCAGCTGCTGCTTATTGCCGGGCCGGCGGGATTTCGATGTTGAGGAGGCGGGCGGCGTTGCGGCCGAGGATGGCGCGGCGCTCGGGGTCGTCGAGCCCTTTGGCGCTTTCGACAAAGCCGAGCGGGTCGATCTCGCCCATATCGGCCGGATAATCGGTGCCCATCAGCACATGGTCGGCGCCGTATTGCTGCACCAGATATTCGAGCTGGTGGCGGGTGTAGACGATCGTGTCGAAATAGAGCCGCTTTAGATACTCGGTCGGCATCCGGTGGATGATTTCGCAGGCGTCGGGACGGGCCGAGGCGGCATGGTCGATGCGCCCCGAATAAGCCGGCAGAAAGCCGCCGCCATGCGACAGGACGAGCTTCAGGTTGGGGTGGGCGTCGAGCACCCCGCCAAAGATCAGGTGATGCACCGCGACCGTCGTGTCGAGCGGGTTGCCGATGACGTTGACGAGGTAATGGTCGGCAAACCGGCCCGCCTCGGGAAACCCGGTCGGGTGCATAAAGACCAAGAGGCCCAATTCCTCGATGCGCGCGAAAATCTTGCGAAAGCGCTCGGCCGACAAATCCTCGCCGCCGACATTGGTGGCGATCTCGATGCCGCGAAAACCGAGTGATTTGTGCAGGCGGTCGAGCTCGGCGACCGCCAGGTCGGGCGCCTGGAACGGCACCGTGCCGAGCGGCACAAAGCGGTCGGGGTGGCGGCCGGCGATGTCGGCGAGGTTGTCGTTGACGATCCGTGCGGTGGCGATGCCGAGGTCGGGGTCGGCGCCGTAATAGGTCTGGTTCGGCGAAGGCGAGATCGCCTGGATGTCGATCCCCATCAAATCCATGTCGGCGAGACGCTTTTCGACCGAGGTGAACTGCACCCGGTTGCGCTCGGCCTGCTGGCGGTTGACCTCGCGGGTGCGCGCGTTGGCATAGACATCGCGCGGGTGGCGCGTCGCCGCCTCGTTGCCCGCGACCAGCTCCGCCGCTTTCGGCGTCACCACGTGGCAATGGATATCGACCGTGAACCATTTGCCGCGGGCATGCGCCGGGCCGGGAAACCGCCCGGGGATCGGCGCACCGGGCGGCAGGCATTTGAACAGCATCGGCGGCTTCCTCTTTTTTGCCGCGGCATTAAACGTTGCCCAGCAAGCCGGATCAACGGCGTATCAGCCGGCATAGTGCTACGGCACGGTTTCGTCGGGGAGCACGCCCCACACATCGCCGCGCTGCACCCAGCCCGAATAGCCGCCGGCTTCGATGCGGCACCACGCGCCCTGGCATTCGGCGAGGCGGGCGACGACGCCGGGCTGGGCGCGCGCCACAGCAGCCGATGAGGGATCGGGCCGGCGATGGAGCATGCGCACCCCACCGGCGACGACGACATAGCGCTTGCCCGACACCATCCGGTCGAGCACCCAGCCCTTGGTGTCCTGCCAATCGCGGACCATCCGCCAGTTCTGGAATTCCCTGACGATCTCGACCGGCATGTCTTTCTTCGTCAGCACCCATTCGATCGGATAGGTTTCGCCCGGCCCGACCCGCAGATTGACCAAATCCGAGCGCAGGCTGACAAAGCGCGGCAATTTGTCGGTGGCGGCCGGGTTCTGCGCAGCCGCCGCGAGCGGCAGCGCAGCGAGGGCGACCGCGAGCGCAAAGCGCCGGCAACGGCGGCGAAAGGCCTGCGGCTCGGGCATCAGGACGGGCTCCGCACCAATTCCGATCGACCCGTAAATGATGGCGGTTTCTACTTCCGCGCTCAACCACCACGATGCCCGGACACATCATGCGGGGGCGCTCCTTGCCGGCCTCGCGCGATCGGGCTATTCCGGCCGAAGCAACGGGTTAGGGAGCGGGTCATGGCCGAGATCGGCGTCTTCGAAGCGATCCATACGGCACGCTCGCTGCGCCGGCTAAAGCCGGACCCGGTGCCGGAGGAGCTGATAACGAAGGTGCTCGACGCGGCGGTTCGCGCGCCTTCGGCCGGCAATGCGCAGAACTGGGCCTTTGTCGTCGTGCGCGATCCCGAAGAGCGGCGCCGGCTCGGCCTGATCTATCGCAAAGCCTCCGACATCGCCCGCGCGGTATATGCCGCGCGCGGCCGCCCGCCGCATCTGTCCGAGCAGCAATTCGCGCGCATGCTCGGCGCCGGCGGCTGGCTGTGGGAACATCTGGGCGAGGCGCCGGTGCTGCTCGTGCCGTGCCAGCAGCGCCCGGTCGTGCCGCCGCGCGAATCGCTGCCGCCCGATATCGCGGCGCGCTGGGAGGACGAGGTCCTCTATGCCGAGCGCATCCGTGGTGCCAGCATCTACCCGGCGGTCCAGAACATCATCCTCGCCTGCCGCGCGCTCGGCCTCGGCACCACGATCACGACCAACCACATCCGCTGCGAATCGGAGGTCAAGGAGCTGCTCGGCATCCCCGAGGATGTCGCGACCTTTGCCTTGATGCCGATCGGCTGGCCGCTCGATCCCTACGGGCCCCTGACCCGCCGCCCGCTCGCCGAAATCGCCCATGCCGACCATTGGGGCGCCGCATGGCCGGCGCCGATCTGCTAAACCTCGCGGCGCTAGCGGGTCGGCCACGGCAGAGCGGGAGGGCGCAATGACAAACGGCTGGCGGGCGCGGCTCGGCTTTCTGGTGCCGCCCGGCAACCCGACCGTCGAGCCCGAGATGACCGCGCTGGCGCCGGCCGGCGTGTCGCTGCACTTCCACCGGATGGTCGCGCGCGGCACGCCCGGCGCGCTCGACGGCCAGGCCGAGCGCAACCAGACGATGATCGACCATCTCGATGATAGCGTCTCGCTTCTGGCGATGGTCGAGCCCGATGCGATCGTCATCGCGCACACCGCGACCAGCTATCATCTCGGCCGCGAGCGCGAGGCCGAGCTCGTCGCCCGATTGTCGCAAGCCGCCGGCACCCGCGTCGTTACCGCGTTTGCTTCGGTGCTGGCCGCGCTCGAACGGCTCGGCGTGCGCCGCCTCGCGCTCGGCGCGCCCTATTCGGCCGAGACGACGGCGCAAGGGAAGGCGCATCTCGAAGCGCACGGCTTCGAGGTCGTCGGCTGCGACAATCTGAAGGGCGTCACCAACATCTATAACGAGACCGCCGAGCGCGCCTACCGGCTGGCGCGCACGGTCGATTGCGCCACGGCCGAGGCGGTGTTCCTGACCGGCACCGGGATGCCGACCCTGCCGGTCCTCGAAGCGCTCGAGCACGATCTGGGCAAGCCGGTCATCTCGAGCGCCTCGGCGATGATGTGGCACGCCCTGCGCCTCGCCGGCCTGCGCCAGCCGGTCCCCGGCTACGGCCGTCTCCTGACGATGGTCTAATCCGAAGCTTTTGGCGCGCTTTCGGCCCAGCGCCGCATCAAGGCGTTCGACGGGCGGGTTTCGTCGGCGAGCTTTTGCGCGGTCTCGATGCCGGCGACCGGCAGGCCCTTCGGGTCGAGCAAGCCGATCTGAACGAGGACGCTCGCCTGGTCCCAATAGATGTGCTCATGGCACAATTTGCCGCCGCGGAACTTGACGATCGCGATCGTCGGCACCTCGACATAGCGCCCGGTCGGCGGCACACCGGGCAGCATAAAGTCGATCTCGGTGTCGTGGGTGAAACAGAACAGCATCTCGTCGACGACGCAATCGGCGCCGACCGTGCGCGAGATCGGCACCAGGTGCGTGTCCTTCGGCAATTTCGGGATGAAGTGGTTGGCATAAAACCGCGCGAGGTCGCGCGCACCGACCCCGCCGGTCATGACCGGCACATGGTTGACATAGGGGTCGGCCACCATCGTGCGCATCGTCGCATCCACATCGCGGGTGCCGAACTCGTAGGTGGTGTGCGCCTCCCACAGCTTTTCGAGGTCGTAAGCGGGTCCCAGCACCCGGCGCAGCAGCGCGATCGAGCGGGAATGGGCGAGGTTTGCCGAAGGCTTGTCCCAATCGCCGCCATCCGGCCGGTTGAAGCCGTGGCGCGCGCCGGGATAGGTGTAGATTTGGATGTCGGGGCGGCCGGCGAGCGCCTCCTTGACGCGCACGACCGACGCGGCCGGGACATAATCGTCGTTTTCGGCGAAATGCAGCACCATCGGGCCGGCAATCCGGGGGGCGAGACCGAGTGCCGCATCGATCCCAACGCCGTAATAGGCGACCGCGCAATCGACCCCCGACTGCGCCGCGGCCTGCCAGGCGAGACCGCCGCCGAGGCAGAACCCGAGGACGCCGATCTTGCCGGTGCATTCGGGGCGGGCGCGCAATGCGGACACGGTTTGAGCAATGTCGGGAAGGGCGGCGGCGCGGTCGAATTTCTCGTAGAGCGCGAGCATCTTTTGCCGGCCGGCATCGTCCTGGGCGAGGTCGACACCCGGCTCGATCCGCCAATAGAGGTCGGGGCAGAGCGTCACATAGCCTTCCTCGGCATAAAGGTCGGCCATGTCGCGCATGTGCCGGTCGAGGCCGAAAGCGGTGTGCAGCAGCACGAGGCCGGGCCCCGCCCCGGCTTCGGGCAATGCCAGCCAGCCCGAAAAGCGGCGGCCGTCGGCGGCGGCGATTTCGATCTTCTGCCCGGCCATCGCATCCTCCCCCGATCACGCAGCGCGGCGGCAGTATCTACGGCGGCAGGGCCGCGGCAAAGGCCGCGGGTCCGCTCAAATCGGAAAGGCTGAAAACCTGTCGTTCCGGGATGCCCGGAGGGCAGGCCCGGAATCCATGAACGTCGCGTTCGCCCCCTATGATCACGACAAGGTCGTCTTGGATTCCAGGCTCGCGAGGCGGCACCCTCGCGCCCCGGAACAACTCGCTTCGGATTTCTTCACACCCGCAAAACGCGAGGAGCCCCGGTGCCCACAAGCATCGCCGTTCCCTCGTTCTGCGGCCGCCCACAGGACCGGGTCCCGGCTTTCGCCTCGAACGCCAATGAACCGGGGACGTTGTGCCGCCTCGCGCCGCTCACTTCGCCTTTGGCTGCCATAGCCCGAGGGCGGCGCCGGTCGGATCGACGATGATCGAGAACGAGCCCGCACCCACGACCTCGGTCGGCTCGCGCATGATCGTGGCGCCGAGCGATTGCGCCTTTTGCGTTGCCGCGGCGAGGTCGTCGACCAGCACATAGGCGAGCCAGGCCGAGGACGCGCCCGGCACCGGATGCTGCATCATGCCGCCGCCGGTGCCTTCGCCGACATCGATCATCGTGTATTTCATGCCGCCGCCGACATCCTCGTCATGCAGCCGCCAGCCGAACAGCGTTTGATAAAAAGATTTCGCCTTGCCGACATCGGTGGTGGCGAGCTCGACATGCACAAACGGATTGGCCATGACCGCCTCCTTTGCTTCAGCCTTCGGTGTTCCCCCGCATACGCCCGAACCCGCCGTGGGTTCCGTGACGCTAACGTGACAAGCCGCCCGCGCCCCCCCGGCTGGCTGTTCTCGCTGTTATTTGCAGGAAAAAAGCAGCCAGCCGCACAGAGAGTCGGCAGTGGAGGCGCGCCTGACGCCCATCTCGATCGGCCTAGCAGCCTCCGCGCCGTGCTGTTTCTGCAATGAATCTGCAAGCAGGCTCTTTCGCCCCTACAATCCGACACACCCGGCGTTGCGAGCGCCGGTAAGCGCGCCTTTATAGCATGCGAATATGGCAATTTCTGGGTTGGTCTTTGCGGTGCCTTAGCCGCGGTGGAGCGAGGCCCCAGGCGTCTCAGGCGACGCCGATAGAAAATATCAATTATTTTCTGCGCTAATGTAGATTGAGCCCGCTGACAAACAGGGACATCGACGTGAGCCAGCACCTCATCGGCCGCTATCTCAACGAGCTTTCCGACCTCAAACAAGTCTCCGGTGCGGTGCGCGAGTCGGTGGTCAGCGAGGCGTTTAAGACCCTGCTGAAGGATTGGGGCCGGTCTAAGGACCTTATTTTCGTCCCGCAATACGAGATTGAGGCACCGACGCGCGAGCGCCGCTATGTGGACGGCGCGTTGCTGCATGAGTTGCGCGTCCCGTTCGGCTTTTGGGAGGCGAAGGACGAGGAGGACGACCTCGACGCGGAGATTCAGCGGAAATTTCGGCGCGGTTATCCGCAAGACAATATTGTCTTCGAGGATTCTGAAGAAGCCGTCTTAATCCACGAGCACGTTAAATATTCCGTGAAGTTTTCTCGCGCGGCCCGACGAGTTGCGATGAAGGCCAACATTCGTGTCGGCAAGTCAAGGGACGCCTTGCGCCGGCCTGACACGTTCCCGGCATAGAAGGGCGCCTGACAGAAATCCGCGCAGCTCCAAATCCGCCCTGTCCATCAACCTCCGTACTCTACTCTACAGCGATCACCGGTTTGTATACCTCCACCGGCGCATTGAGGAACGCGGCAGCCACGCCCTCGCCATGAACCCTTACGGCGTCCTCGGCGGCATTGGGTAATAAATCGACCGCTCGACGCCAATCGTCGAGCTTGATCGTTGCGGCGTCTTGCGGCGCGTCGATGCGCAGCAGGCGCTCCCTGCCAATCAGCAAGCCGGCTTGACCGAGCGCATTCTGCGACTGGAGCCTCATGGCGCCGAGAAAGATGTCGTACCAATGCAAGAGTCCGCCAAGGGCCACCTTCGAGCCGGCAACGTTGTAAGGAGCGTCGCCGCATCCGATCGACAGGATCTTGATCCGAGACCGATCGACATCGAAGGAGGTCAGGGCCTCGACCAACGCGATCATGATCGGGTTGTTGGCCCAGACACCGCCGTCGACGAAGGTGTAACCACCGTCGCGCAGCGACCGGAAATAGGTCGGCGCCGCCGAGGTCGCGAGCCCCACCTTCACCATCGGTTCGCGCAGGTCTCGGCGATAGTCGGGGTGGTGCGGGGTCTTGAAGATATAGACCTCGCCGAACTCACCGTCGAACGACGGAATGCACAGCCGCTTCGTCCCCGAGCCGAACTTTCTGTCGCCGAGCGCGTCGCGCAGCACGCGCGCCAGATTCTGCTGATCGTAGGCGTAGCGGATGCCACGCCGCCATGATCTCAGTCGGCGGACGACGCGCCCGACGAGACCGGGAGGGCCGGGTGGAAAGATGTCGCAACCGCGCTCGACATAGAGCTTGAGCAGATCGGCGGCGGAGAGACCGGCGGCAAGGCCCAGAGCAAGGATGCCGCCGGTTGAGGTGCCGGCGATGAGATCGAAATAGCCTCCCACGGAACCGCCGCCGAGGTAGCGCGCTTCCAGTCCCGCGAGGACAGCAGCGGGGAAAATCCCGCGGATGCCGCCGCCATCAAGGGAAAGGATGCGAAAGTCCCGGTCCGCCGGCCAAGGGAGCGGAACAGCACGCGTAAGTCGCGTTCCCGCTGATCGGGGCTGCGGCCGTCCGTCGGCCCTGTCATCTGGCATCGGTTGCGAGGTCGCGGATGGCGTCCTCCTCCTGTCCAGATGCCGTCGACAAGCCACGCCTCGTAGCAAATGAGCCAGTCGCACGCCCAGGGAACAATGGTCTCGGCGATAGCGTCGGCCGACGACCATTCGTCGCCAGCCGGGTCGTATATGCAGAGCACGGATCGTTCGGGCCTGTCCCAACCCCAATAGACGTGCGGCACATCCTCGCCGGTCTTCGGGTGCCGCCATTGCAGGGCCGGCTCGACAAGTCGGACGACCGGGATGTACGCGTCGACCATCTCGATCTCGCCGATCCGCCGTCGCGCGATGTAGCTGATCGCCACGGTATAGGTTCGCTGCAGTGGTTGCAGCGGCCCGCTCCAAGCGACGAGCCAATCAGCATCGACGACCAGCTTCATATACGGAGCGAGATCGCGCATGCGCGCGACCTGCTCGGCGACGGAAAGGCGGCGGCGCGTCATTCACGCGAGCGGCCGAAAAAGGTATGCCGCGGCGTTGTAGCCGTCTGCCGGTTCGTCGCGGCGGCCGGAGCGACCAAACCGCTCTTGGCCAGATCGAGATGGCTGGTTCTCGGCTGGTAGACGCTGCGGCTGCCGCCGATCTGCCCCAGTCGCTCGGTGAAGGATTTGAAGACGGCACCGGTCGCATTTTCACCGAACAGACCCGCCATCACCTCCCGCATCTCCGGCAGATCGCAGTCGCCCTCGGCCAGAAACGCCATCTTGCCGATAAAGGTCTTGAGGTCCTGAAGGTAGAGCTCCTGTTCCCGCAAAGACCCCGGCCAGCGGTCGGTGAAGCTATCGTCGTTGCAGCGGGGATTCCGTATCTCAACCGCCTGGCGCTGCCGATGCGCAGCGTCGATCAGGGCATGCAGATGTTGCGCCTGGTGCAGAACCTCTTCTGTCAGGGTGGTGGTCTGGTTGGCGGCATCGGCGACGAGCTTGGCCATCATCACCGAGGGCGGCCGCCGCAAGTTCTGGCGCGTATTGTAAGCCACGTTCCGCGCCCGCTTCAGCAGTTGCAACGCGATGACGGCCTTCGACTTCTGGTGAGCATCCTTGCGGTCGGGCACCGGAATCGCCTCCGCGCGATCCATCACGACGATCAATCCCGAGTCCATCGCGCGGTCCGCAAAGGCCTTGGCAAAAGCATGGTCGAGCGGCGTCGCCAGCTTGAACCAGTCGGCGAAGCCGAAGGGATTGGCCAGCAGGCTGTATCCCGCAACCTCGGGGGTTTCCGGCTTGTGATGGAAGATCACGCTGGTCTTGGGCAGCAAATGTCCGAGCAGCACCGCCAGCGTGATGTCGAGGTGCATTCCGTCAGCGTAGGCGACCGTGACGCAGCGATTTCGACGGGTAGTCCTATTGTAATAGCGTGAGCCGCGCTCGCCACGGATCGCGCGATACAGCAGATCGAGAACCGCTTCGGGGTTGGCATCCGGGCGAAAGGCGAGCTGCGCGATGATGTCGATGTCGAACTCGTCAGTCCATAGCTTCGAAGCTATGGTGGCGCCGATCGCCATCGAACCCTGGGAATACATCAGCGCGACCCGCCCGCAGAGCGGGCTCTCCGGACGATCGAGCCAGTCGTTGATCGCCTCGTAGCGGCTGACGGCCAGATCGTGGTTGGTCGGGGTGAGCTGAATCCGAATGGCGATATCCGCCAGCAGCATGTCGGCTATCGTCTGAAGAGCGGTGTTATTCGGTAAATCTTTCAAGTAACTCATAAAAAATCTCCCATCGTAGCTGGCGAGCGGTGCTGCGCCAGCACCCGTACAATACGAGGTGCACCTTCCACATGGTGACCCGACTCGGCATCGTCAAGGCCTAGGTTTACAATCCGTCAATATCCATATCATATGTAAATCGACGGAGAATGGAGAATCATAATGCTAGGACAACGTCTTAAGATTGCACGGACGGCGGCAGGCCTGTCGCTCCGTGATCTTTCTGACAGAATTGGAAACCAGGTCTCGGCGCAGATGATCGGGCGCTACGAGCACGACGAGACGATGCCGGGATCCACCGTGCTGATCGCGCTCGCGGACGCGCTTGGCGTGTCGGAGAACTATCTGCTGGATCCAAGCGATCTTCGCCTTGAAAGCATCGAGTTTCGCAAGAAGCGCCTGACGAGCCGCAAGGAAGAGGCTGCGGTCGAGGCGGCGGTGCTTGATGCGGTCGAGCGCTATCTGACGATCGAGGACATCGTTGGCGCCGCGAGCGCGGTTTGGGCGCCGCCGGCCGGCGTTCCTTTTCGCACGCGCAGCTACGATGAAGCCGAAAACGCCGCCAGCCGGCTGCGCAATCAGTGGAACCTCGGTCTTGATGCTATCCCCAACTTCGCCGAGTTTCTTGAGGAACAGGGCATCAAGGTCATCATGCTCCCGCTACCGGGGTCAGTCTCCGGCCTCATGGCGCGCATCCGCCGCAATGACGGTCGCATGGTACCCGTGATCGTCGTAAATGAAACGCATACGGGCGAGCGGCAGCGGCTGACGCTCGCGCACGAGCTCGGCCATCTCGTGCTCGATGTTGCGCCGAATCTCGACGATGAGCAGGCGTCGTTCCGATTCGGCGGCGCCTTTCTTATGCCCGCTGAATTGATTTGGGCCGAGGTCGGCCGGAACCGCCATGCACTGCCCGTGGGCGAGCTCCTTGAGCTCAAACGGGTGTTCGGTGTCAGCGCCCAGGCCATCGCGTATCGGTGCAAGGACCTCGGCATCATCGGTCCCGGCGTCTACCGCATCTTGTTCCAGACCTTCGCTCGCCTTGGCTGGCGCTCGCCGCCTTATGAGGAGCCTCATCCGTTGCCAGCGGAAAAGCCTCATCGGTTTCGACGCCTCTGCTTTCGCGCAGCCGCTGAACGATTGACGTCCGACGTCAAGGTTGCCGAATTGCTCCGCGTCAGTCTTCGCGAACTCGATCGCGAGATGGCAGCCTCGTCCACGCCCTGCTGATGCGCGTTCTGGTCTCAGATACGTCGGTCTTGATCGATCTTGAGCGAGGTGGCCTGCTCGAGAGAGCGTTCAGCCTGCCGTGGGAGTTTGCGGTCCCTGATTTGCTCTACAAGCGCGAGCTTCGCGACCACAACGGCCCCACCCTTCAACGGCTCGGCCTTCGCATTGAAGCTCTCGATGAGGCGGGCGTGCGCTTGGCCCTCGGCTATCAGGTGCGCGTGCCCGCGCTCTCGCTGCCTGACACCTTCGCCATCACATTGGCGAAGCTCAACGGGTGGATTCTTCTCGCCGGAGACGGCGAACTTCGGCGCCTCGCAGCGGTTGAGGTAGTCGAACATCACGGTGTCCTGTGGGTACTCGATCAATTGCTGGAGCATGGCAAGGTCGACGTCCAAATCCTCCACGACGCTCTTACGGCCATCGCCACCCATCCGCGATGTCGGCTTCCTGCTAGAGATGTCCAGGAGCGCCTCGACCGCTATTCTGCTGCATTTATCCGACGCTGACGACTTTGGCGACCACCATTCTCGCGACGTGAAAGTCGTGCGGCGCTCGACAAGGTCGCGACATCACACGCTGGCTGCCCTCGCTTGCCGATGGCGGACGACCACCATGCGAGGCTCCAGCAAGGGCATCCTCAACCCCGTTGGGGCAATCGGCAAATCAGGGTATTCTCGGACAGGAAGGCGAAGGAAGAAGCGTTTTTGTCTGCACAGTTCCTACACAGGCGATTGATAGCATAAATATGCAAAGCAAATTCAATATGTTACAAAGGCTCCATCCTAGCGCCGGGATGGCGAGACCGGCGGGGAACCGTGGCTCCCACTGGCGAGCGGCCACTACACCGTGGGGCGGATGTTTTGGTTTAGGCGGAAGAGGTTGGTGGGGTCGTATTGGTTTTTTAGGGCGACGAGGCGCTGGTAGCTGGCGGTGTTGCTATAGGCGGCGCGCAGCCGGCCGGCTTCCTCGGCGTCGAGGTGGTTGACGTAGACGGCACCGGTGGCAAAGGGCTCGACCGCGGTCCAGAAGGCGCGGGTCCACTCGATGTGGCCGGGGGTTTCGCGCGGGTCGTCCCATTGCGAGATCACGTCGTAATCCCACTGGTCGTCGCGCGCGCCAAAGGCGGTGGCGTCGGGATCGACACGGGTCGCGGCACCGTGGACATGAAAAAAGCCGACCATCGAGCGGGCCGAGCGCATCGTCGCCGCGCGGTTGATCAGGATATCGAGGGCGCCGTCGCCCAATTCCTTCAGAAAGCTCGATTTCCAGTAGCGCTGCACCCCGCCATAGGGGAAGGCGGCGTCGAGCATCGTGTTGAGCGCGACATAGGAGGTGGGTGCGATCGTATCGACGAGCGGGGTGCCGAACCGGCGCACCGGGGCGACGAGGCGCTCGCCGGTGTCGAGGTCGCCGATATGGCCGACGACAAGGGCGACCACGGGATCGCCTTCGGGCGAGGTCATCATCGCGGCAAAGGCGGTCAATTCGTCCGGGCAGGCACGCGCGTAGTCGCGGTAGAAGCGCAGCACCTCATGCGCCTTCGCCATCGGGTGCAGCACCATGCCGGCCAATACCGGGCCCACCGGATGGAGCCGGTACTCGAACGAGGTGACGATGCCGAAATTGCCGCCGCCGCCGCGCAGGCCCCAGAAGAGTTCCGGGTTTTCCTCGGCGCTGGCAGTCACGAGCTTGCCTTCGGCGGTGACGAGGTCGGCCGAGAGGAGGTTGTCGCAGCTCAACCCGTGCTTGCCCATCAGCCAGCCGAGCCCGCCGCCCAAAGTGAGCCCGGCGATGCCGGTGGTCGAGACCACACCGCCGGTGCTGGCGAGGCCGAAAGCCTGGGTCTCGCGGTTGTAGTCGCCCCAGGTCAGGCCCGCCTCGGCGCGCGCCCGATGCCCGGCCGGATCGACGCGCACGCCTTTCATGCGTGACAGGTCGATCATCAGCCCCCGCTCGCAAACGGCGTTGCCGGTGATGTTGTGGCCGCCGCCCTTGACCGAGAGGAGGAGATCGCGGTCGCGCGCGAAATCGACCGCGGCGATGACATCGGCCGGCCCGGCGCAGCGCGCGATCAAGGCCGGGCGCCGGTCGATCATCCCGTTCCAGATGCGGCGGGCGGCGTCGTAGCCGGGGTCGGCGGGACGCAACAGGTCGCCGCGAAAGCGCGCGGCAAAGGCGGCGGCGGCCGGCTCGGCGACGGCGGTTTCGGCCCCGGTGCGGGTGATCGCGCGCAGCTCCGCCATGGCATTCCTCCCTCTACAATGTCTTCAGATACTCGATCAGCGCGGTCTTTTCCTGGGCCGGCAACGTGGTCCCGAAATCATGGCCGCAATGGCTGTTGCCGGAATCGACATCGGTGCAGCCGGTGGTGTGCAAAGTGAAGCTGAAGGCGCCCTGCTGTTTCGCGAGCCCGACATTGGCGGTGTCGTAGGCGGGGCCGATCGCAAAGGTGCCGACCCGCTCGAGCGACGGGGTCAGGAGCTGGGCGAGGGTCGGCACCGAGCCGTTGTGCAGATAGGGCGCGGCGGCCCAGATCCCCTCGAGCACCCGCAATTCATAGGCGGCCGTATTTTGGCGCGGCCGATAGAGCTTTGACAGATCGCGAAACCGGTCCGGGATCGAAACCTGCTGTGGCGCGCCCAACAGGGGCAGCGACAGGTAATGGTCGATGATCGATCCGATGACCGCGTTGCCGAGGATGCCGAAGCTCTTGTCGACCCGCTTGAGCGGCGTCGGCAGCAGCACCGGGATCGAGGCGCCCGTGAGCTCGCCGCTGTCCGCGGTCCAGCCGAGCACCTGGTATTCGCGGGTGTCGGTGCCGACATCCTGGATCGGCGTCGCCCAGGTGTGCCAGATCGAGAATAGCCCGAACCGGGTGATGCCGGCGCGAATGCCGTGGCAGGCGACGCAGCCGCCCTGCTTTGGTCGGCCGGTTGAAGATCAGCTTTCCCTGGCGCGGCAGATTGCTGTCGACGGCAAACGGAAATTTTGGCGGGCCGAGCTGGCGGATCAGCGCTTCGAGCGCCGAGAGCCCGTCGAAATTGGCCGAGTTGATCCCGGTGTAATCGACCCCGAGCAGCGAAAAGAAGCTTTTCCTCGGGGCAAAATCGGCAAAAACGCCGTAGACTTCGCCGAGGTTGCGGGCGAGACCCAAAAGGTCGCTGCCATTCTCGGCAAAGCCCGGCCATTGCGTGAAATCCTGCTTTGGCGCGTTCCACAGGAACGGATAGCGCACCGGCGCGTCGGCGGGGCGGATGTTGTCCGGGATCAAATAGCTCGGCGGCTGGCCGAGATCGAGGCCGGTCAGCCGGTTGAAGATCATGCCGACGGCATCGAGGCGGCCGATCCCCCACGGGTGCGGCGGCAACGCTGCGGCCATCAGCGTGTGGTAGCGCAGATACCAGGCCGCGACCTCGGAGCGCAGCTGCACGACCTCGGGCGGGGTCGGAGCGCGGCCGAACGCGGCGCGGGCAAAGGCGAAAAAGGCGGCCCGGTCGGTGAGCGGCGTTTTCACCGCGGTATCGAGGTCCGACAACAAGCTCTGGAAATCGGCGAGGGCGGGGCCGCCGTCGATCCGGTACTGTTTCCCGGCGACGCTGATCTGCCGGGTGTGGCAGGCGGCGCAGGTCATGCCGACCATCGGTCCGCCGCCGCTCAAATTGACGGTAAAGCCGATCGGCAGCCCGGCCGTCGGGCTGGCCGGGTTCGGCAGATAGCCGTAGCGGGCAAGGCTGTCGGCGAGGAACGGCTTGCCGTCGGGCTGCTTCAGCGCGCGCAGCCATTGCAACGGCATGATCTGCGAGCCCTGGTCCTGCGTGTAAAAGGTATTGCGGGTGGCGGCGGTCCAATTCTTGCCCTGATCGACATCGACCGGCCCCGCGGCGCGCGCCGGTGCGACGGCCACGACCCCGGCTATAACGGTGACGACCGCGGCGATAAGGGTGACGACCGCGGCCCGGACGGCTACGCTGATGCCCATGCGATCCCCCACTCCCCCGCTACGCCCATAGGATGATGCCGGGACGCCCAAATCGTGGCAAGAAGGTGCCTTGGACCGCCGTGGCAACAACCTTGGAGGGAGCGCCGATGACCCCGCTGCGCACTGATTATACCGTGGCCAAGGGTGCGGTTTCGCTCGCCCTATACCGCAAGCGGCCGGAAGCGGCGGGCGGGAAGCGGCCGGTGCTGTTTCTCGTCCACGGCTCGTCGAATTCGGGGTTGTCGTCGTTCGACCTTTCGGTGCCGGGAAAGGGCGAATATTCGGCGATGAACGTCTTTGCCGGGCTCGGCTTCGACGTGTGGACGATGGACCACGAGAATTACGGGCGCTCGTCGCGCACCGCGGGCAATTCCGACATCCAAAGCGGGGTCGAGGATTTGATCGCGGCGACCGAATTGGTGATCGGCGAGACCGGGCAGCGGCGGCTCCATTTCATGGGCAAATCGTCGGGGGCGCTGCGTGCGGCGGCGTTTGCGATGGTGCGGCCGGAGCGGGTCGGGCGGCTGGTGCTGAACGCCTTCACCTATACCGGGCGCAATTCGCCGACCTTGGCAAAACGCGCCGAGCAGCTCGACTTTTTCCGCACCCACAACCGCCGGCTGCGCGACCGGGCGATGATCCGCAGCATCTTTACCCGCGACCATCCCGGCACCAGCGATCCCGCGGTGGCCGATGCGTTGGCCGATGTCGAGCTCGAGTTCGGCGACGAGGTGCCGACCGGGACCTATCTCGACATGACCGCGAACCTGCCGGTGGTCGATCCGAAAAAGGTGCTGGCACCGGTCATGATCCTGCGCGGCGAGCACGACGGCATCGCCAGCGAAGAGGATCTGCTCGATTTCTACCGGCAATTGCCAAACCCGGACCGGCAGTTCGTGGTGCTGCCGGGTGCGGCGCATGCGCTCGTCTTTGGCCACAACCGGCACCAGCTGTGGCACGTCGTGCACGCCTTTCTGACGATGCCGGAGCGGCGCGACGGCTGAACCGGACTGTCCGGCGGCGGGCATGGGCGATGGCGGCGGGAAAATGCGCCCGGCGCCGTCGGCGCGGCGGCCGGCTGCCGGTCGGGGAGAAGCGATGAGCGTGCAGGACGAAATCCGGCGGCCGGCGACACGGCTGACCGTGCTGGTGCCCTGCTTCAACGAGGCCGCCATCCTGCGGGAAACCGTGGCGGGGCTGACCGCGTATCTCGACGCCGGCCGGTGGCGGCGCCGGCCCGGAGGCGAGAGCGACTGGGAGATTTTGCTGGTCGATGACGGAAGCACCGACGACAGTCGCACGATTCTCGCCGAGCTCGCCCGCCGCGACGGCCGCGTGCGCTATCTGTCGTACCGCATCAATGCCGGCCAGGGCCAGGCGTTGCGGCAGGGCTTTGCCGCGGCACAGGGCGACTGGATCTTTTGCGTCGATGCCGATCTGGATTACGGGCCGGCGCATATCGAGCGTTTTCTTGCCCTGGCCGAGGACAGCGGCGCGGAGATCGTGATCGGGTCGCCCTATATGCGGTGCGGGACGATCTCGGGGGTTCCCTTTGCCCGCCTGTGCATGAGCCGGCTGATGAACTGGTATTTCCGCGGCGTGCTGCGCCTCGGCTTTTCCACCTACACATCGATCCTGCGGCTCTATCGCCGCGAGACGATCCGGAACCTCTTGTTGACATCGCGGGACAAGGAGCTGTTGCCCGAAATCATCATCAAGGCGAGCCTGCTCGGCATTCCGCTCGTCGAGGCGCCGGCGCACTTGCACTGGAAAGCGCGCAATCGTGGAGGCGGGCGGCGCGGCGCCGGGGTTGTGACCATGACCGGGAAGGTCGCGCGACACCTGTTGTGGGGTGCGATGGAGAACCCGATGCTGTTCTTCCTGACCCCGGCGCTGGCGGTCGGCGCCGCCACTCTATGGTTTGCCATCGCGATCCTCACCCTGTTCTGCTCATCATACTCGGGCACCAGCCTGGCCGGTCTTGCGGCGATCACCTTCGCCGCGAACCAGGTGGTCCAGACCAATCCGCAAACCTTCGCGGCATTTGCCGTGCTGCTGCTCGCCGGGCTGATCTTGTTTTCGATGAGCATAATCATCTTGCAGAATAAATCCAAGCGCGAGCATGACTTTATCTATTTTACCCGATTATTGAACAAGTAAGCCATTGTTCAGCGAATACACCGGGTTGTCGGTGAAAGGGCCGACCGCGGCGACGCGGCGGGCGATCCTGCCGGCGCTTTCGCTGCTCGCCGTAATCGCCTTGGCGGTGGCGGTCCGTGCTGTCGCCGATCGCGCCGGCGAGCACGTGCTGCCCTATTTGCCGACCGCATTTCCCAAGGAAGTCCCGATCCTGGACAGCCTCGCCTGGTGGAAATACCTGCTGCCGATGAAGCTGCTCGGCGAGCGCTGGGGAACGACCGGCTTTCTGCTGGTCCATTGGGTCGAGAAATTCATTGGCGAGCCCGCCGCCTTCTACTTCTTTACCGTGGTCATGGTGGCGCTGGGCTATGTGCTGACGTGGCTGACATTTCGTTCGCTGGTGATGGCGATCCTTGCCGGTGTCGCGTTGGCGACGACGACATTCAACTATCACGTCTACAGCGTGTCCGGCAGCGTCATCATCCTGCCGCTGGTTTCCTTTCTGCTGCTGTTCGCCTATTGCCAGGTCGGGTGGCTGCGCACCGCCGGGAACGGTTGGATTTGGGGCGGGGCGACGCTGGTTGCCTGCCTCTTCTTTGCCCTTTGCTACGAGGGCTGGCTCGATCTGGTGCCGCTCGGCTGGATCGTCTATCCGGCATTGGCGTGGTACTTTTGGAGGATCGGCGAGCGCACCCGCGCCGTGCGCTGCTGCCTGCTGCTGGGGCTGGTCAGCCTGGTGGCAATCGCCTACATCGCGATCAAGGTCCGCTCCGGTCTCGGGGTCCTGCATCCGCGCGGCGGCGAAGCCGACCTGATTTTCACCTATGGCAGTGGCCACAAGCTGTTGATGGCCGAGGATGTCCTGTCCTCTTTTGTCACCTTCTTCTACACCGCGATCACCACCTATTTTCCGCCGCAGCTGTTCTCCTTCTCACTCTCATTGTGGAAGTATGGGCCGGCGGAAATCGTTGCCCTGCAGGAAGGCTATCATGCGCAGGCGACCCATCTGACGCATTACAATCACCTGTTCCTGTGGCGCTATTATGCCGGATTTGCCTTGGCGCTGTTCTTGATGGCGTATTGGCGGGTGACCAAAAGCTTTTTCAAAGAGGGCGATACGCATCATCTGGTGCTGTTCGTGCTGATGACCTGCGTGCTGGTGGGCAGTCCGACGCATCTGATCATCAAATGGCGGCCGATGCACGCAGCGCCGCTATTGGGCTACCAGGTGTACCTGGCGGTGATCGGCTGGACCTTGCTGCTGTGCTATGTCGTTGCCCGGAAATCGAACGCGCTCGGCGGCAAATGGGGCGCCGCGCTGGCTTTGCTCCTGGTCCTGAATTTCTGCTATTGCGCCTATGCCCGGCCGGCGCTGTTGTCGGTGATGTCGCACGAGGTTTTTCTCGGCGCCTACCCGGACCCGCGCAAGAACCTGCCGCTGCCGGCATTTCTGCGCAGCCAACCGGCCCCGGCCCCGGCCGGCACAGCTGGCGGGAACCACGGGAATGCGCCCCAATAGCAGGGTGCGGAAAATCCCATTTTCCTGTGCAGGCACCCTTCGAGACGGCCCTGCGGGTCTCCTCAGGGTGAGGCAAGCCTTTGAAATGAAAACACCTCACCCTGAGAGCCCGTGAACCTTTGCATTTCTCGGCTTTGATGCACGGTTATGATTGTTTTTTGATGCCTGGTTGGCGAGGCGGTTCAGCGATGGGAGCAAGCTGGCGCGGATTGCGGGTGGGGCGGCGGATGCTCATCGCGCTCGCGCCTCAGGCGGCGGCGCGCGCCGCCGCTTGGCGCAACGCGAAGCCACGCATCATGTTGTGGGCGAGCGCGACCCACAGCAAGACGGTGCGCGCCTTCTCTTTACCGCGGACCAGCAGCCGGGTGAGCCCCATGCGGCGCGCCGCGGCATTGGGGCACTCGGCTTTGCAGCGTTCCTTGTACAACAGGGTGCCGCGCTCGCTGGCCATGCGCCGGCGCCAATCGGCCACCCCCGGGCCGTCCGTGCACCGCGTGCCATAAGGCTCGGTGCGATGCTTGTTGTGGATTGCCGGGCACCACAGCTTGACGCCCCCGGCATCCGCCCATTCGATGTCCTCGTTCTTGGTAAAGCCGCCATCGACCAGGTAATCCGCCGGTTTGATCCCGCCCTCGGCCAACCGCTCCAGGCCGCGCCGCGCCAAGCCGCGATCCGAGCCGGTGGTGTCGATGTCGACGGCGACGATAATCTGGCTCTTCGGCGCCGAGACGATCTGCAGGTTGTAGGCCGGCCGAAACCCGCCATCGGCCATCTTGATCGACCGCGTCTCGGCATCGGTGATCAGGCTGAGAGCGAGCGCCCCCGGTTCGAGCCAGGGGCAGGCTTGGCGGCGATCGGCCGGTGCTGGTCGTCGCGCCGCAGCAACTTGGGCGGTCGCCCGCTGCCCCGGCCACGCTGCGGTTGTAAAGGCTCCACGCCCGGTGGCCAGACCGAGGTGTTGGGGCCGATCCCAGCGACATAGCTCATGCCGCGGGCGGTGATCTCCGTTCGCAGCCTGGTATCGTTGCCGTAACCGGCATCCATCAGCACCACACCCTGAGGCAACCCGGCCGCTTGCGCCGCGTTGATCTGCTCAAGGGCGATCTCAGGCTTGGTTTGGAAAGCGATCGTCTCCGGTATCTTGGCCTTGTGCCGACGTGCCTGATCCTTGGCCCAATCCTCAGGGAGATAGAGCCGATAAGCGACGGGCAGGCTGGCATCACGGTTGGCCAGCGACAGCGGCACCGCGACCCCCGCCTTCGCGAGGGCAGGCTCTGACAAATCCTGCTTGCCGAGCTGGCCGCAATATTGCCGGGTCACCCCGACCGAGTGCCGCCCCTTCTTGGGAAAGCCTGTGTCGTCGATGATCCAGGCCTCGACCGGCCCGCTGCGCTCGATCGCCGGCAGCACCAGCTCTGTCACCCCCGCTTTCGCGAGGGCAGGTTAAAATTATGGCATTTCTCCCAGTGTGGGGTCTCGGTGTTGGCCGCAGTTCGGTGCCGGACGATCCGAGGGGAGCTCGCCATCGGGCGCGGAACATCGCGCCACACCCTTGTATTCGGTAGGCCCGAGATGGGACCTGGACCATGATGCAGTCATGCGCATCGGCGGCAAAGCTCCGAGACGGCAGGCCCATTCTCTTAAGACGGCGTGCAAGCCATGCCTGCCTCGGGTCACCGCCGCCTCGGATCGTTATCGGCGCGGCCGTTCGCGCGACGCGACGCCGAAACCGGTTGTCAGCAACCTCCTTTCTGGCCGGTCGCTCAGGCCGCTGCACGCAGGACGACGCCCTGCGGGATCTCGCCGGTCGTCACCAGTTGCCACAGCGCAATCAGCAGCTTGCGCGCCAACCCGACAATCATGGTCTTTCGGGTGGCGCCGCGGGCATCGGCCGTGCGCGCCCGATACCATTGGGTCAGGGCGCTGTCCTTCTGGAACATCAAGAAGCGCCAAGCCAATTGGATCATACCACGGCGCACGCGAGCGTTGCCGGCCCTGGCCAGCCCCTTCTCCCGTCGCCGCGCGCCGCTCTCGTCCGGCGCGCCGGTCAGCCCGGCATAACGCGCCACCGCTCGCCGGTCGCGCAGGTTACGTGACAAGATCTCGTGCACCAGCAAGTCCGCGGTCTCGACACCAACGCCGACGACCCGCGCCAGCATCCGGACCATCGCGTGGGCGCCTTGTTCAGGGTGCCGCTCGAGCCGTTCCAAGCGCGCCGCCTCGATCTCCCGGATCTGGCCGACAACAAAGCCCAGCCGCGCCATATCGCGGCGCAACTCGGCCAGCGTGTTCGGCGGCGGCGGCGTACCCTCCGCTGTGAGCAATCCTGCGAGCCGCTCCGGCGCCCGGCGCAAGGTCGGCTTGAAGCCGCGAATGCCAAGACGAGCAAGGGTGCTTTTCATCCGGTTGACAATGCGGGTGCGCTCGCCGACCAGGCCCTCGCGCTCGCGGTTTGGCCGCTTGGCATCCTCCTCTTCGAGCGTGGGGATCGCGGCCATGCTGCAATGACCCGGTTCGCCGCGCAGCCAGCCGAGAAAGGCCCGCTTGAGCAACTCGGTGTCGAGCCGATCGGTCTTCGCCCGCCGATGCTCGCGCGACACGGCGACGCTCGTCGGGTGGATCACCTGGGCTTCGATGCCACGCGCCCGCAACCATCGCGCCAGCCAGAAGCCGTCGCGACCGGCTTCGTAGGCCACCGCGATCCGGCTGACCGTGCGGCCGGCCCCCGTTCTGCAACGGGGCAGGCTTTGGTCGCCTCGTCGCGCCAGCGCTGCAGCAGCCGCAACAGCTCCTCCTTCTCCGCAGCAAGCTTCTTGAGCGGTTGACGGCTGATGCCGGGCACGATGCCGGCGACCAGCCAGCTCGATTGGCTCATCTCGATAACCGCGATCAGCGTGCTATCCTGATCCAGAGCGGCGAGCGATCGGCTCAGAGCCTGCCCCGGCGCAGGCCGGGGTCATTCGACTCTTGCCCAGCATCGCGGCGTCCGACCACGGCGCGTTGCCAACAAAATGAAGCAACGATTGATGCTTCGCGGCGACCCGGGCCGGCGCTGTCACGGCCGCCATCGGTTCGACGCTCTTGCGCTCAATCGGCAGCAACAGCCCCAGGCAGTAATCATGCATCGGCTGCTGTCGATCGGCATGGCCCAACACCACACCGAGCGCCTCGACATAGCCCGCAAATCGCGCTTCACTCCCCGCACTCGATCCGCCGTCCATTCCGGTCCCCCGATCCGGATGAAGATAGACCTAAATACCACATCTTGCGGTTGCCAGCCTAGATAAATACACGATCTCGAATTTTGTGACTCAGTAAGACTAAGCGAGGCTCGCGGCATCGCCGGCGTCGAGGCCGATCCGCGCGCGACCCTGGCCTCGTCGGCGACCTGACAAGAAGCTTTGGCGGTCCCGGCTATGCCATCGTCAGCACCATTCGGAAGCGGGCGTCGCCGCGCATCATTCGCGCATAGGCCTCGGGCGCCTGGGCGAGCGGCATGGTTTCGATCATCGGGCGCACCCCCGAAAGCGCGCTGAAGGCGAGCGTGTCTTGCGAGTCGATCGCGGCACCGGCGGCGTGGCCGACGACGCTGCGGCTGGCGCCGATCAGCTGCAATGGCGAAATCTCGATCGGCTCGGCATCGACCCCGATCACGATCAGCCGGCCGCGCACCGCGAGCCCGTCGATCACCGGCGTCATCGCCTTGGCGCTGCCGACCGTCGCGAGCACGGCGCGCGCGCCGCCGAGACGGTTGAGCGCCGCCGCCACGTCCTCGGCCGCGCTGTCGATAAAGTGGTGCGCGCCGAGCTGGCGGGACAGCGCCTCCTTGTCGGCGCCGCGCGCGATCGCGACGGTGCGAAAGCCGAGCTTGTTGGCGAACTGCACCCCGAGATGGCCGAGGCCGCCGATCCCGAGGATCGCGACCACATCGCCCGGCAACGCCCCGCTGTGGCGCAGCGCGTTGAAGGTCGTGACACCGGCGCAGAGCAAAGGCGCGGCCTCGGCGCCGGCAAGCTCGTCCGGGATCGCGGCGAGCGCATGCGCGGGGGCCACCAGCGCCTCGGCGTAGCCGCCATCATACGAGATGCCGGGGATCCTGAGGTTGCGGCAGTCGATCAGCCAGCCGCGCCGGCACGGCTCGCAATATCCGCAATGCCCGCCAAACCAGCCGACGCCGACCCGCTGCCCGGCGCGCCAGCCGACGACACCCGGGCCGATCGCGTCGATCACCCCGGCGATCTCGTGCCCCGGGATGCGCGGGAAGACGAGGCCGGGCCACTGCCCTTCGACGGTCAGGCTGTCGCTGTGGCACACGCCGCACGCCTCGACCCGGACGCGGACCTCGCCCCGCGCCGGCTCGGGCATATCGCGCTCGACGGGTTCCAGCGGCCCGCCAGCCCGCGCGATCTGCATCGCCCGCATCTTTGCCATCGCCGCCTCCTCGCCAGGCGCATAAATGCCGCGCCAAGGTGCTTGCCAGCCGGATGTCGGAAGAAATTCGATAAAAAGATAGAGGCGCATCGAGCCAGCCGCAACGACCGGGTCCGGGTGTGTGGCTCATTCGTGATCTGTCCGGTTTTGGAACTGCTCGAAAGGGGGGCGGCGATTTGATCCGGGTTTGCCAAAGAACGGCACGCAGCGGCTTGACGCGCCCGACATACTTGCCGGACAAGCCTCGGCATGGACGAGAACGGCGATTGGCGCGGCCTGCCGCCGATCCTTGGCGGCAAGGATCATGCGGCGCCGTCGGTCTTCGAGCCGGGGAACCTGCTGCGCGAGGCACGGCGGCAAAAGGGCCTGCCCTCGGCCGAGGTCCCGCAGATTTGCCTGCTCGACCCTGATGGCGACATTTTGCGGGCGCTGCGCCGCGCCGGCCGCGCCGAGCCGTCGCCCGGCTGGGCCTGCTATCACACCGAGCTCTACGAATTCGAGCATCAGGGCATCCGCTTTGGCGTGATCGGCTGCGCGGTCGGCGCCGCCTTTGCCGTGCTGGTCGCCGAGCAGCTCTTTGCTTGCGGCTGCCGGCTGCTCGTCAGCATCACCTCGGCGGGGCAGATCGTCGATCGCGGCCCGCCGCCCTATTTTGTCGTGATCGACCGCGCGCTGCGCGACGAAGGCACCAGCTACCATTACCTGCCGCCGGCTGATTTTGCCGAGGCCGACCCGGCGCTCGTAAGCTGCGCGGTCGAAGCGCTGGCCGCCGCCGGCCAACCGGCTTGCCGAGGTGCGAGCTGGACCACCGACGCGCCGTTTCGAGAAACTGCCGCAGCGATCGAAGCGGCGCGGGCGCGCGGCATTCTCGCGGTCGAGATGGAGGCGGCGGCACTCTACGCCTTCGCCCGAGCGCGACAAAAGCCGGTGCTCTGCATCGCCCATGTCACCAACCAGATGGCGGTCGAGGGGGGCGATTTCGAAAAGGGCGAGGCCGCCGGGGCCAGGGCCTCGCTCGCGGTCGTCGCCGCCGTCGCCAGCGCCTGGCTCGCCCGCCGGTGACGCAATCTCTCGCCGGCCGCTGCGCGGTCGCGGTCATGGCCAAGGCGCCGCGCCGGGGCGAAGTCAAGACCCGCCTGGTGCCACCGCTGACGCCGGCGGAAGCCGCGGCGCTGAGCGGCGCCTTTCTTCGCGATGCCGCGGAAAACATTCTCACCGCCGCCGAGACCGCGGCGATCGACGGCTGGGTCGCCTATTCGCCGCCCGGCTCGGAGGCGGTGTTCGAGGCGCTGCTGCCGCGCGGCATCAGGCTCCTGCCGTCGCGCCGCCCGGGCCTCGCCGCGAGCCTCCTCGATGCGGCCGATGACTTGCTCGCTACCGGCTATGGGGGCGCCTGTCTCGTCAACAACGACAGCCCGACCCTGCCGACCGCGGCAATCGGCGCGGCGGCGCGCGCGCTCGCCGCTCCAGGCGACCGTGCCGTGCTCGGCCCTGCCGCCGATGGCGGCTATTACCTGATCGGCTTGAAGCGGCTGCATCGGCGCCTGTTCGAGGACATCGATTGGAGCACCGAGCGCGTGTTGCGGCAGACCCTCGACCGCGCCGCCGAGATCGGGCTGGCCACCGTTATGTTGCCGGTCTGGTACGACGTCGACGATCTTGCATCGCTGCGCCGGCTGATCGCCGAAATCGCCGCCGCCGATGGCACGGGCTACCCGGCCCCGCATACCGCGGCGGTGCTGCGCGGGCTCGCCGAGCGCCTGTGAACGGCTGGCGTTTTCCTGCGCTCGCCGGGACGGGTCTCGCTCTACTCGCGCTGACCGGCTGGGGCCTCGCGGCGCAGCGGCAGCACGACACCCACGCCTTTGTCGCGATCGCGCTGGCGCAAGGGGCGGTCTACCTCTCCGCGCTCGGGCTGGCGTGGCGCTGCCCCCGGCCATGGCGGGCCGCCGCCCTGATCCTCGGCGTCGCGGCGGCGATGCGCATCGCCGTCATCGCCTCCCCACCCTATCTGTCGAGCGACATCTATCGCTATGTCTGGGATGGGCGCGTCATCGCCGCCGGGGTCAACCCCTACCGCTACATCCCGGCCGACCCGCACCTCGCCGCGCTGCGCGATCCGGCGGTCTACCCCAACATCAACCGCGCCAATTATGCGCGCACGATCTATCCGCCCGCGGCCGAAGCAATCTTTTTCGCGGTGACGCGGATCAGCGACAGCCCGGCCGCAATCAAGGCGGCGATGGTGGCTTTCGAGGCGATCGCGGTCTTTTTGCTGCTGCGCCTGCTCGCCTTGTCGGGGCTGCCGCCGACCCGGATCGCGATCTACGCGTGGCACCCGCTGCCATTATGGGAATTCGCCGGCAGCGGGCACATCGACGCCGCGATCGTCATGCTCGTCGCCTTGGCGCTATGGAGCCGGCGCCGTCGGCCGCAGAGCTTTTTCGCCGGCCTCGCGCTGGCTGGCGCCACCCTGGTCAAATTTTATCCGGCGGTGATCCTGCCGGCGTTGTGGCAGCGCCGCGACTGGCGCATGCCGGCGGTCTTTGCCGTCGCGATAATCCTCGCCTATCTGCCCTTTGCCGGGGTTGGCCGGCGGGTGCTCGGCTTCCTGCCGCATTACCTGGCCGAGCAGGGCTTTACCGGCAGAGGCTCTGGGTTTTACTTGTGGGACTTGGCGAGCTCGGTCTTGCCCGCCGGCCTATCGGCAAACGCCTATCTGGCGGCGGCGGCGGCGTTGCTCGCGGCGCTCGCCGGCTTTGTCGCGCTGCGACGGCCGATGCCGGACGGCGACATGCGCGGGGCGGCATTGCTCGCCGCGGCTTTCACCTTGCTGTTGTCGCCGCATTACCCGTGGTATTTCGCCTGGCTCGTCGTGCTCGCCTGCCTTCTCCCATCGGCGGCGCTGGTGTGGTTGACCTTGGCGAGCTTCCTCCTCTATCTGGTGCCGGTCTGGCCGCAATTGATGCGCGGCCGGTCGTGGCTCTTTGTTCAATCGGCGCTTTATTTGCCGTTTTTGCTGCTGGCCGCCGGTGAATTGTGGCGCCGCCGGCGCAAGGGAGAAGCGCCCTATGGCGAGCGAGCGGCCGGCTGATGCCGATCCCCGGCGCTATTTCGCGCATATCGCAGCCGAGCGCGGCGCGGTGGCCGAAGCCGAGCCGGTCTGCCTTTATCTGGAGACGACCAATCGCTGCAACCTCTCATGCACGACCTGCCCGCGCACCTTCGAGGCGCTGGAGCCGCCGGCCGACATGAGCTGGGAATTGTTTACGCGGATCGTCGATCAGCTGCCGCGCATCGCCCGCGTCGTCCTGCACGGCGTCGGCGAGCCGATGATGGTGCCGGCGCTGCCGCGCATGATCCGCTACCTGAAGGACCGCGGCACCTACGTTTTGTTCAACACCAACGGCACGCTGTTGAGCAAGCGCAAGGGCCGCGAGCTGATCGATAGCGGCCTCGACGAATTGCGCGTCTCGCTCGACGCGGCCGAGCCCAATGCGTTCAAAGCGGTGCGCGGGCGCGATATGTTTGGCCGCATCCTCGGGAACCTGCGCGCCTTCCGGGCAATCCAGCGCTCGCTCGGGACCGAGGCGCCGCGCGTCTCGCTGTGGCTGACCGGGCTCAAGGAGACGATCGGCCAGCTCGGCGATTTTGTCCGCCTCGCGCGTGATTTGGACGTGCGCGAGGTTTACCTGCAGCGCCTCGTCTATTTCCCGGACGGGCAAGGTCTGGCGCGGCCCGACCAGGCCCTCTTCGCCGCCGGCGGCGACCGCGCGGAGGACAGCCTCGTCGGCGAGGCCGAAGACCTCGCGCGCCGGCTCGGCATCGCGTTTAGCGCCTCCGGTGCGACCGACCCGTCGGCGAGCCTCGCGCCCGATGCCTCGGCGCAGCCCTGGTCGCTCTGCCGGCGGCCGTGGAGCCTGATGTACATAACCGCGCATGGCCGCGCGCTGCCCTGCTGCATCGCGCCGTTTTCAATGCGCGGCTATGACAGCTTCACGCTTGGCGACGCCACCCAGGAGACATTGCGCGACATCTGGGGCGGCGCACGATACCGGGCGTTCCGCACCGCGCTTTTGAGCGACGCTCCGCACCCCGCCTGCGCCGGCTGCGGGTTGCGCTGGAGCCTCTGAGATGACGCCAGGACACCCGCGGGTCGCAGCGGTGATCCCCACCCTGAACGAGGCCGAGACGATCGCCGGCGTCATCGCCGCGATCCCGGCGGGTTCGGTCGACGAGGTCATCGTCGTCGATGGCGGCAGCACCGACGGCACCCTCGCCGCGGCCCGGGGCGGCGGCGCGCAGGTGATTTCCGCCGGCCGCGGCTATGGCCGCGCCTGCCGCGCCGGTGCCGCGGCGGCGGTCGATTGCGACATCGTCGTGTTTCTCGACGGCGACGCCAGCGACGCCCCGGAGGAGCTCCCGCTGTTGATCGGCCCGATCGCCGCGGGCACGGCGGATTTCGTCGTCGGCTCGCGCACCCGCGGGTCGCGCGCAGCGGGCAGCATGGCGGCGCATCAGCGGCTCGCCGGCCACGCGATCGGCGCCGTGCTCTATCTCCTCTATGGGGTCCGCTACAGCGATATGGGGCCGATGCGGGCGATCCGGCGCGAGGCGCTGGTCCGCCTCGGCATGCGCGAGATGAGCTATGGCTGGAACCTCGAAATGCAGATGCGCGCGGCGCGCGCCGGATTGCGCATCGTCGAGGTGCCGGTCGCGCACCGCCGCCGCGCCGGGGGCGTCTCGAAAGTCTCGGGCAGCGTTTCCGGCACGATCAAGGCGAGCTCCCGCATCGTGCTGACATTGTGCCGCGTCGCGCTCGAAAGACGGCGGCGGCCGATCCCACGCGCCATGCCGATTCGGAGATGAATGCGATGGACAACCCGATCCGTGATGTCGTCGCGTTCCTGACCAAGCCCCTTTGGACGACGGCGGTGTTCTGGCTGCTGCTGATCGCCAGCATCGCCATCGCCTTCTATGCGCTGTCCGCGATCCCCGAGCAGCGTCGCCCGCGCCATCTCGCGCAATGGGCGTTCCGCTTTCTGATCGGCGCCATGTGGTGGCAGCAGAGCCTGTGGAAATTGCCGCCCTATTACACCGACCAGCCGGGCAAGCCGTTCGGCGAGACCGGGCTCGCCCATTGGATGCAGATCATGGGCAAGTCGGCCGCCATCCCGTTGCAGGCGGATTTTGTCAACAACACCGTATTGCCCCATTTCTATTGGTTCGCGCCGATCGTCTACGGCCTCGAGGTGGTGACCGGGGCGTCGCTGATGCTCGGCCTTTTTGTGCGCCTCTTCGGCATCATCGGCGCATTGCAGATCCTCAACCTGTGGCTCGGCCTCTACAATGCCTGGGGCGAATGGCCGTGGACCTATTTCTTTCTCTTGATATTGCAGCTGGTCTTCGCGCTGCATTGCTATGGCCGCAGCCTCGGCGTCGATGCGATGCTCGCCGCCCGCTGGCGCGGCAATCGGCTGTTCGATCTTCTGGGCTGAGCGATGCCAACAGAAATTCCAAAATGACAGAGGCGCCAAAATGACACAGATCTCGCGGCAGCATTGGTCGGCGGAGCGTTACGCCGAGACCGCGCATTTCGTCCCGACGCTCGGCGCCGCGGTGCTCGAATTGCTGGCTGCGAAACCCGGTGAGCATATTCTCGACCTCGGCTGCGGCGACGGCGTGCTGAGCCAAAGGATCGCCGCCGCCGGGGCGAGCGTCGTCGCTGTCGATGCCGCCCCCGACATGGTGGCGGCGGCCAAAGCGCGCGGGCTCGATGCGCGGGTCATGCCCGGCCAGAGCCTCGCTTTCGACGGCGAGTTCGACGCGGTCTTTTCAAACGCGGCACTCCATTGGATGCGGCCGCCCGAGGCCGTGCTCGCCGGCGTGCACCGGGGGCTGAAGCCGGGCGGCCGCTTTGTCGCCGAGATGGGCGGCCACAACAACACCGCGGCGATCATGGTGGCGATGGCCGCGGTCCTCTCGCGGCGCGGGCTCGACGCGCTCCGGCTGAGCCCGTGGTGGTTCCCGTCGGCCGCGGCCTATCGCGCCAAGCTCGAAGCCGCCGGCTTCAGCGTCGCCGAAATCCGCATCGTGCCGCGCCCGACGCCGCTGCCGAGCGGGATCGAGGCTTGGCTCGACGCCTTTGCCGAGGATCTCCTCGGCGCCTTGCCCGAGCCCGACCGGCTGCCGGCGCGCGGCGAGATCGCCGACCTGTTGCGTCCGGTGCTGATGGACGAGACGGGGATGTGGATCGCTGATTATGTCCGGCTGCGCTTTCGCGCAATCCGCGAAGGCTGAGCCGGCCACCCTCCGGAACCCGGCTGGATTCGCCGCTGTTGGCGACGCATGCGCACTTCGAGCGGAAGGCGCTGCAACCAATCGGAGGATCGAACCCTTGTCCAGAACCAGCATTACCGCCGCCGTCACCGCGCTGCTGCTGTCCGCCTCGCCTGTCGCCTTCGCGCAAACCGTCACGCCCCAGCACGAAGCGACCACGGCAGCGCCGTCGGATCGGGCAACCGCGACAGAGGCTGCGCCGGTTGCCGAGATGATCCAGCCGGACCAGGTCCGCGCGAGCAAGATGATCGGCAGCACCGTCTATGATGTGCAAAACCGCGACATCGGCAAAGTTAGCGACATCGTCCTCGACCGCGATGGGAAAGTCGCGGCGGTGGTCGTCGATGTCGGCAGCTTTCTCGGCATGGGCGGCAAGAACGTCGCCGTGCGTCTCGGCGACATCAAGACCGACAACAATCGCCTGACCCTCGACATGACCAAGGAAAAGCTGCAGCAGGCGAACAATTACGAGCTCGAAAACAAGGAAACCGGGGCCGGCTCCTCAACCTCGCCGGTCCATGGCGGCCATCTCGGCTCGGGCGCCGGCGGCGACACCGCACCGCGCCACTAGGCTAGACGGCGGTCCCGACCGCATCGGCGATCGCGGCAAAGCCGTCGCGCCGCAGCGCCTCGGCGAGGCCTCGCTTGATGCGGCCGACAAGCGCCGGGCCGGCGAAGACGAGTGCGGTGTAGAGCTGCACGAGCCTCGCGCCGGCCCGGATTTTGGCATAGGCGCCGGCGGCGCTTTCGATGCCGCCGACCCCGACCAAAGCCAGCCGGCCCTCGGTCAGCCGGTACATTTCGGCCAGCAAGGAAGTCGAGGCCGCGAACAGCGGACGGCCGCTGAGCCCGCCCGCCTCGTTCGCGGCCTTGCTTCTGAGCCCTGCGGGGCGTTCCACCGTCGTGTTCGACACGATCAGCCCGTCGATGCCGGTGTCGAGCGCTACCCGCGCAATGTCGCTGCGTTCTTCGGCCGTCAGGTCGGGTGCGATCTTCAGCAGCAGCGGTGTGCGGGCGCGGCTTTGCTCGCGCGCCCGCAGCAGCCGCCGCAGCAGGCCTTCGAGCGCCGCCCGCCGCTGCAAATCGCGCAAGCCTGGCGTGTTCGGCGACGAGACGTTGACGACCAGATAGTCGGCGAGCGCCGCGCCGCGGCGGATCCCCTCCTCGTAATCGGCTGCCGCATCCACGCTGTCGCGGTTTCTGCCGAGATTGAGCCCGACGATGCCGATGCGCGACCGGCGCGCGAGCCGCCCGGCGACAACCTCGATCCCGCCGCTGTTGAACCCGAGGCGATTGACGATCGCCCGATCCTCGTCGAGCCGGAAAATCCGCGGTTTGGGATTGCCCGGCTGCGGGCGCGGCGTAACCGTCCCGATTTCGACAAAGCCGAACCCCAGGCCGAGCCCCGCATCGGGCACCCGGCCATCCTTGTCGTAGCCGGCGGCGAGCCCGACCGGGTTGGCGAAATCGAGGCCCCAGAGCCGCTGTTTCAGGATCGGCGGGTCAAGAGAGCGCCGGCCGGCGGCGAATCGCCCGAGCCCGGCTTCCAGCATCGCAAGGCTCGCCGCATGCGCCGCCTCGGCGGGGAGCCGCCGGATCAGCGGCCGGATCAGCGGATAAAGGTCGGGCATCGGCCCGCCGACAATAGCAAAGCCACCCTCGCCGCCGCACTGTGGTAGACGACACACCATGTCCGCAGCCGATCGCGACCAGGCGGCCGGGGCGCAGCGGGTGCTGGTGCCGCACGCGCCGGTCCTCGTCGCCGGCTTTCGCGAGGTGTTGTGGCTGAGCGCCGATGGCGAGCTCGAAGCGCTCTCGCTTGCCGAGGTCCACGCCCGGATCGGGCATGGGCCGCCGCTGCTGTGCCATTTGCCGGCGACGGCGCGGCGGCTCGGCTTGGCCGCGTTTCCGGCGCTCGACCTCCTCGAGCTGTTCGCTTTTGCCTACCCGGCGCGGTTTTGCGTGCCGACGCCGCGCGGCCTCGCCGAGGCGCTGGGGCTGCTCCTGCCGCAGAGCCCGTCCGAAGCCTGCGTCGCTCTTGCCACCGCGGCGCAGGCGTTGCTGCAGGCGCTCGGCGCAGAGGGCGATCCCGAGGCGCGCGCCGTTGCCGAGGCGATGGGGCGCGGCGGGTGGCTGTGGGCGCCCGCGGTGCTCGCCGCATTGCCAAGGGCCGAGCCCGGTGCGGCGCGGCAGGCGGCCGGGCTGCGCGTCTGGGGCCGGCTCGAAGAATGGTCGGAGGCGGCACCCGCGCCGCCCCCCGGCAACGAGCCGGTCAGCGCCGAGGAGGCGCGCGCGCGCCTCGCCACCTTGCTCGGCGACGGCGCCGAGCCGCGCCCCGAGCAAGCCGATTATGCCGCCGCGGCCGCGGGTGCGTTTGCACCGCGCAACACCCCCGATTGCCCGCAGGCGGTCCTCGCCGAGGCCGGGACCGGGGTCGGCAAGACCCTCGGCTATATCGCGCCGGCGAGCCTCTGGGCCGAGAAAAACCGCGGCGCGGTATGGATTTCGACCTTCACCCGCAACCTCCAGACACAGATCTCGGGCGAGCTCGACCGGCTTTATCCCGATCCCGAGATCAAGCGCCGCCGCGTCGTCATCCGCAAAGGCCGCGAAAATTTTCTGTGCCTGTTAAATTACGAGGAGGCGGCCGCCGCTGCGCTACTGCGGCCGGGCGGGCCGGCGCCGCATCTCGGGCTCGTTGCGCGGTGGATCGCAGCGAGCGAGGCCGGCGACCTCGCAGCCGGCGATTTCCCCGGCTGGCTCGCCGAGCTGATCGGGCGCGGCCGGGTCGCGGGGCTCGCCGACCGGCGCGGCGAATGCGTGCATTCGGCCTGCCCGCATTACCGCCGCTGCTTTGTCGAAAAGAACATTCGCAAGGCGCGCCGCGCGCGGATCGTCGTCGCCAACCATGCGCTCGTCATGACCCAGGCGGCGCTGGGCGGGCTCGACGATGCGACGGTGCCCACCCGCTACGTCTTCGACGAAGGCCATCACTTGCTCGAAGCCGCCGACAGCGCGTTTTCGGTGCGGCTCTCGGGCCAGGAAGGACGCGAGCTGCGGCGCTGGATCGTCGGCGCCGAAGGCGCCGGGCGGTCACGCGCGCGAGGCTTGCGCCGGCGCGCCGGCGACCTCGTCGAAGGCGATGGCGAGGCTGCCGCCGCACTTCTCGAAATCCTCGGCGCCGCCCGCATCCTGCCTGCCGACGGCTGGGCCCAGCGCGTCGCCGAGGGGCGCGGCCTGCAAGCCTTCGAAAACCTGCTGGTGCTGGTGCGCCGGCAGGTGCTCGCCCGCGCCGCGCTCGCCGACCAGGGCTATGGGCTCGAAACCGAGGCGCGCCCGCCGATCGACGGGCTCGTCGCCGCGGCATTGCCGCTGGCCGATGGGCTCGACCGCCTCGCCACGGCGATCCGGCGTCTTTCCGCCCGGCTGCGCGCCCGCCTCGAGGACCCGGAAAACCTGCCCGAGCCCAGCCTGCGCCAGCGCCTCGACGCCACGGTCCGCAGCCTCGACCGCCGGGCGCAGCACCAGCTCGCCGGCTGGGCCGGGCTGCTGCACGCGCTCGGCGAGCCGATGAGCGCGGACATGGTCGAGTGGCTCGCGGTCGATCGCACCGATGGGCTCGAAACCGACATCGCGCTAAACCGCAACTGGGTCGATCCGGGCATTCCGTTTGCGGCGCTGGTGGCGCGGCCGGCGCACGGCCTCGTCGTCACCTCGGCCACCCTGACCGACAGCGCCGCCGACCCCGATCTCGCCTGGCGTGGTGCCGAAGCCGCGACCGGGCTGCGCCATCTCCCGACGAGCCCCGCCGCCTCCCGCATCGCCTCGCCCTTCGACTACCCGGCGCAAACCCGGGTCTTTATCGTCACCGACATTCCGCGCAACGAGATCGGCCAGGTCGCCGCGGCCTATGCGGCGCTCTTCGCCGCGGCCGGCGGCGGTGCCCTCGGCCTCTTTACCGCGGTCTCACGGTTGCGCGCGGTGCATCGCCGCCTCGCCCCGGCGCTCGAAGCGCGCGGCCTGCTGCTGCTCGCCCAGCATGTCGATGCGATGTCGACCGCGACGCTCGTCGATATCTTTCGCGCCGAGGAGGATTCGTGCCTGCTCGGCACCGATGCGGTGCGCGACGGTGTCGATGTTCCCGGCCGCTCGTTGCGCCTGATCGTCTTCGATCGCGTGCCGTGGCCGCGCCCGGACATCTTGCAGCGCGCCCGCCGGCCGCATTTCGGCGGCGCCGAATATCCGGACCGGGTCGCCCGGCTGCGGCTGCGCCAAGCCTATGGCCGGCTCGTCCGCCGCGCCGGCGACCGCGGCGTCTTTGTTATTCTCGACCGCGCGCTCCCGTCGCGCCTCTTGGCCGGCTTTCCCGACGGCGTCGCTGTTGCCCGCGTGCCGCTCGCCGAAGCGGCCGAGGCGACCTCGCTCTTTCTCGCTGCCGCCGATGCGCCTTGACAGCCGCCTCGAGGTTTTGGTCTCTCGCCGGGCAGCCTCGAAAAGGACATCCGATGCTCGACCACCACCGCGCGCTGATCTACACGATGGTCCTGGTGTCGGCGGCCGACAGCAGCCTGCCCGAAGCCGAGCTTCGGATCATCGGCGACATCGTCGAGGACTTGCCGGTGTTCCGCGATTTCGACCGTAGCGCGCTCCCCGGCCTGCTCAACGACTGCACCCAGCTGATCGGCCGCGAAGACGGTCTCGAAGAAACCCTGAAGGCGATCAAAGCGGCGTTGCCGGCAAAATTGCGCGAGACCGCCTATGCGATCGCCTGCGACCTCGTCGCCGCCGACGGCGAGGCGAGCCAGGAGGAGCTGCGCATCCTCGAATTGCTGCGCCACCGCCTCAATCTCGACCGGCTGATCGCCGCCGCCATAGAGCGCGCCGCCCGCGCCCGCTTCCAGACGCTGTAGCCGTTTGCTGGCGCCCTGACGCGCCGGGGAACCGCATTCTCGGGGCGACCGCTGCGGCTGCCTTCGGGAGACGAGGATGGCCCTCGCTCTTGTGCGCCCTCGCCCGATCGGGGAAACTTGCGGTCCCCGATCAAGAGGAGGCGGCGATGCGCAGGGTCGGACCGAATTCCTATGCCGAAATCTATTTCGCCGGCTGCAATCCGAGCTTTGTCGAGACCAGCGACGGCTATGTGATGATCGATTCGCCGCAGCAGCCGATCGATGCGGTGCGCTGGCGCGAGCGCATGGAAGAGAAGGCGCCGATCCGCTACCTGATCAACACCGAGCCGCATGGCGACCACATCTCGGGCAACGCCTATTTCACCAACAACACCAGGATCGTCGGCCAGGTGGGATTGCAGGAATGCTTTGAGCGCTATCTTTATGCGTTCGGCACGCTCGACGAAAAGCGCGAGCGCTTTAAGGAGACCGACCCGGACAGTGTCTGGCTCGTCGGTCATCCCGATTTTCCGGCCGCCAACCCGCCGACCCTGACCTTTACCGACACATTGACCCTCAATGTCGGTAACCACACCTTCAACATCATCCATATGCCCGGCCACACCTCACCCCAGACCTCGGTCCACGTGCCGGAAGAAGGCGTGGTGTTTACCGGTGACAACGTCTTTTACAAATGCCGATCATGGCTCCAGGAATGCGACCCGTGGGAGTGGCTCGCCGCGCTCAAGAGCATCGAGGCGCTCGACATCGAATGGATCGTGCCCGGGCATGGCGACCCATGCACCAAGGCCTATCTGAAGGAGCAGGCGCAGATCGTCGAAAACTGGGTCGGCTATGTCGAACGCCTGGTCGATCGCGGCGTCGGCGCCGACGAGGCATTGAGAGGCCCGATCGAGGTCACCGCGCAGGACCCCTACCCGATTGGCCAGCGCCTCTTTATGCACAACGAGCGGCTGACCGAGATGATCGTGCGCAATCTGCACCAGCGCCTCCTCGACAAGAAGCAGCAGGCCGGCGCCGCTTAGATCTCTCAGCGGGCACATGTGTGAGCTTTTCGTCTTGGCCGGGCTCGACCCGTGGGCCTTCAGCCCACGGACCTTGATCCGTGGGCATCCGCGTCTTTGACCGCAGGAAGCAAAGACGTGGATACGCGGGGCAAACCCGCGCAAGACGGATTCTATCGGCTTAAAAGCGCGTTTGGCCCCGCACGGCACGGGCTTGCCGATTTGCGCGGGCGCCCCTATCTGTCGCGGCGTATGCGCATGCCGGTGCTGCAACGCTTGGCCCTGATGCTGACCGCAATCGCCTTCGTGCTGGCGGGTGTATTGCCGAATTTCGCGCCGGCGATGAGCATGCCTGTCGCCAAGCCATGCGCCGATTGCCCGGCCAAGGCGCCGGGGGCCAAGCATCCGGGGATGGTCTGTTGCGCGCCTGCCTGCATCGGGGCCGTCGCCATGCCGGCGCCGCCGCCAGTTTTCCTGCCGGCCTTCGAGAGGCTGGCCTACGCACCGAGCCCGATGCCGCCGACCGCCGGGAAACCGCCGGCACCGGACCCGCTCCCGCCCCGACCTGCCGCCATCGTTTAGCCGCTTCCGCGCGAGCGGAGCGGCGGCACCGCCTTGGCGCGTTTGCGGACGGGGTTCGATGGAGCGGGTTTTTCCGCCGGCGCTCGATCGCCGGCAAATTCTGAAATGGGGTGCTGCGGCGCTCGCCGCCGTGGGGTCGCTCCCGGCGCGCCGCGTCTTCGCCGCCGGCGGCATGTCCAACCCGACGCGGCTGGTCGCCGCGGCAGGGGAGGCGGCGCTGGTCGGCGGGGCGCATCCGGCAACGCGGGTCTTCGCCTATGACGGCCGGGTGCCGGGGCCGGTCTTGCGCATCCGGCAGGGCCAGCCGTTTCGGATCGTCGCCGACAATCGGCTCGGCGAGGACACGACCGTGCACTGGCACGGCATCCGCCTGCCGAACGCAATGGACGGCGTGCCGGGGCTGACCCAACCGCCGATCGAGCCCGGCGACAGCTTCACCTACGCCTTCACCCCGCCCGACGCCGGCACCTTTCTCTATCACCCGCACGACCACAGCCTCGAACAGATGGGGCGCGGCCTCGCCGGCGCGCTGATCGTCGCGGAGACCGAGCCGCCGCCGGTCGATCGCGAGCTCGTATGGGTGGTCCAGGATTGGCGCCTCGGCGGCGACGCGCAGATCGCCGCGGGCTTCGGCAACGGCATGGAGGCGGCGATGTCGGGCCGGGTCGGCAACACCGTGACGATCGGCGGCCAGGTTCCGGGCGCCGTGCCGGTGCGGGCCGGCGAGCGCGTGCGGCTGCGCATCGTCAACGCCGCGACGGCGCGGATCATGGCGCTGAACTTCGCTGGCCACCGGCCGGTCGTGGTGGCGCTCGACGGCCAGCCTTGCGACCCGCACGAGCCCGCCGGCCGGCTGCTGCTCGGCCCGGCGATGCGCGCCGACCTGATCCTCGACATGAGTGCGGCACCCGGCAGCCGGCACCGGGTCAGCGACAACTTTTACGGCCCCCGGCTCGCCTACACCTTGGTCGAGCTCGCTTACGGCGCCGATCCGCCGCTGCGCGCGCACCCGTCCGACGCGGTGGCGCGCCTGCCGCCGAACCCGCTGCCGCAGCCCGATCTCGCCAAGGCCGAGCGGCAGCTCATGCGGCTGCAAGGCGGGATGATGGGCGGCACCGGCATGATGGGCGGCATGATGGGCGGCATGATGGGCGGTGGTGCGGTCTGGGCGATCAACGGCAAGTCGATGACCGGCGACGGCGAGCCCCTTATGCCGCCGATGCTGAGCCTGCGCCGCGGCGCCAGCTGCGTGCTCGCGATCAAGAACGAAACCGCCTGGTGGCACCCGATGCACCTGCACGGCCACAGCTTTCGCGTTTTGACCCGCAACGGCAGCGCGGTCGCCGGTGCCGTCTGGGGCGACACCGTGCTGGTCGAGCCGCGCCAGACCGTCGAAATCGCCTTTGTCGCCGACAACCCCGGCAACTGGCTTTTCCACTGCCACATCATGGATCATCAGATGGCCGGCATGATGACCGTCATCCGCGTCGACTAGGTCGCGCAATGCTCAATTGCACCCCCTTCGTGCTGGCGGCGGTCGTCGCGGCAGTGATTGCCATCGGCGCGCGCGCCGAGACCCCGCCCGGCGATGCGGCGCAAGGAGCGCGCCTCTTTCGCGCCTGCGCCGCCTACCATTCGCTGGCACCCGGCCGGAACATGACCGGGCCGAGCCTCGCCGGGATTTGGGGCCGCAAAGCGGGGAGCCTCGAAAGCTTCACACGCTATTCGCCGGCGCTTACAGCCTCGACGATCGTGTGGGGCGAGCAGTCGCTCGACAAATGGCTCAAATCGCCGGCCGATTTCATCCCGAACAACAGCATGACGTTTGCCGGCATCGCGGATGCGCGGATGCGCGCCGACCTGATCGCCTATCTCGCTGCGGCGCCGGACAAGGCGGCGAGCGGCGGTTTTCAGGATCTCAAAAAGCTCGGCCCGAACCGGCAGGTCAGCGCGATCCGCGCCTGCCGCGACAGCTACTTCGTGACCACGGCCGACGGCAAGACCGCCGCCTTCTGGGAGGCCAACCTGCGCTTCAAGACCGATTCGGCCGATACCGGGCCGCGTGCCGGGAAGCCGGTCATCATGCCCGCCGGGATGATCGGCGACCGCGCCTCGGTGTTCTTTGCGACCGCCGAAGAAATCAGCCCCTTTATCAAACGCCGATGCTGACCCGAAGAGGACCCGCCATGACCGGTTTCGGGCGGCGCCGCGACCGCCGGGCAGCAGCGCCAAGCTCGACTAGACCCCGCCCAAGCCGGGCTGCCTTCGCACCGGGAGCTTACGACATGATCAAGCCCAGCCGCCGCTCGGTCCTGGCGCTCGGCGCTTCGGCCGTGGTTATCGCGCTGCCCGCCGTCGCCGCGCCGATGCGGGTGACGCTGTACAAGAACCCGCAATGCAGCTGCTGCGAGGCCTACGCCGGCTATCTGCGCCAGAGCGGCTTTACGGTCGAGGTCGTGCCGTCGAACGATCTCGTCACGATGGCCCGCGACAAAGGCGTGCCGGAGGCGCTCGACGGGTGCCATATCTCGATGATCGGCGGCTATGTCGTGATCGGGCACGTGCCGATTGACGCGGTCCATAAGCTGCTCTCCGGGCGGCCGAAGATCGTCGGCATCTCGATCCCGGGCATGCCGATGGGTCTGCCTGGAATGCCGGGCCCGCGCAACGGGCCGATCCCGATCTACGAAATCGCCGACAGCGCTGCGGCGCCGAAGGTGTTCATGACGGCGTCGTAACTTGGGTTCAGGATCGCACAGCAGGAGACCAGGATGACCGGCACCACTGCACGACGGATACTTTGCGCCGCCGCTCTCGGCATCGTCCTCGCCAGCGCGCCGGCGATCTGGGCGCGCGCGCAAATGGGCGGCTCCTCAGGCGGCACCGCCGGCGCGCTGATCGGCGGCTGCGGTGGCATGACGGCGGGCGGCATGATGGGGCGCGGCATGATGGGGCGCGGCATGATGGGCGGCGGAGATCGCCCCAACCAGCAATGGCGGCAATGAGAGGATGCGAATGAATTGGCGATGGCGGGCAAATCGTCGCTGGATCGGCACCGTGCGTGCTTCGAGACGCGCCTCCTGGGCGCTCCTCAGCATGAGGTGAGCTGTTGATGCCACTTATTATGGTCCCTCATCCTGAGGAAGCCGCGCAGCGGCTGTCTCGAAGAGCCTGCCCTCGCGAAAGCGGGGGATGCACGGCGCCGATCCAGCCCAGACCGATTCCGTCGCATCCACTGAGTTCGGCGGGCAAAAGGTTGATCGAGCGATGATCGGGGCGCGCGCGGATCGCCGTCGCCGCGGGTCGGCGCTGCGCCGCGCCGTGTCGGTCCTGACCACTGCCCTTCTGCTGGCGTCGCCGCTCGCCGCGCAGGCGGCGGCGACCGGGTGGGTCGGCGACGACCATTCCGCGGCGCGGCTGATCGCCGCGACCGATGCCGTCGGCTCGGCCGCGACCGTGGACGCCGGGCTCGAGATCAGGCTGGCGGCGGGTTGGCACGCCTATTGGCGCTCGCCGGGCGATGCGGGGATCCCCCCTTCGATCGATTGGGCCGGCTCCGACAATCTGGCGCAGGCGCAAATCTCGTGGCCGGCGCCCAGCCGCTATTCGCTGCAAGGCTTCGAGACTGCGGGCTACCGCGACCATGTGGTGCTGCCGATCGTGCTGACCCTCGCCCATCCGGGCCAGCCGCTCCAGCTGCACGCCAAAGTCGACTGGGCCGCCTGCGCGCAGATTTGTGTGCCCTATTCGGCGAAATTCGATCTCATCCTGCCCGCGGGCCCGGCTGCGGCGGCGCCGGAGGCCCCCTTGATCGCCGCGGCGCGCGCCCTCGTCCCGCGCGGGCTCGCCGCCGCCGGGTTGCAGCTCGTCTCGGCCAATATCGTTCGCGACGGCCACGATCCAAACCTCGTGGTCCGGCTGAGAAGTCCGGACGCCGCGTTTCGCGCACCCGACCTCTTTGTCGAAGGCGTGGCCAAAGGGTCGCCCGGCCGACCGCTTGTGCAGCTGTCGCGATGGGGGCACGCGGCGCATCTGACCGTGCCGATCCGCGACGCGGGCGACGCCGCGCTCGCCGGCAAAAAGCTGACCTTGACCTTTGTCGATGGTGCGCGCGCCGCCGAGCTCGAGGCAACGCCGCTGCCCGGGCCGCCGTCGGGCGAGGCCGCACGGCTCATCTCGATCATCGGCATCGCCCTCCTCGGCGGGCTGATCCTGAACGCGATGCCCTGCGTCCTGCCGGTGCTGTCGCTCAAATTGCTGGCGGTGGCGAGCCAGGCCGGGGAGGATCGGCGCCGGGTGCGCCTCGGCCTCCTGGTGACGGCACTCGGCGTGCTGGCCTCCTTCGCCGCCATCGCCGGGGCGTTGGTGGCGCTCAAGGCGGCCGGCTCGACGATCGGCTGGGGCATCCAGTTTCAATGGCCGTGGTTTGTCGCCGGCATGGCGGCATTGACGACCCTCTTTGCGGCGAGCCTCTGGGGCTGGCTGCCGATCGCCCTGCCGCGCGCGGTCTACGACGCGGCCGGGACGGGCCGCACGCGCCGGCCCTATGCCGACGCCTTTGCCACCGGCGCCTTCGCCACCTTGCTGGCGACACCCTGCTCGGCGCCGTTTGTCGGCACCGCGATCGGCTTTGCCTTGTCGCAGGGACCGCCGCAGATCGCGATCGTGTTCGCCGCCATGGGGACGGGCCTCGCCTCCCCCTATCTTCTGGTCGCCGCCGCCCCCCGCCTGGTCGCGTTCCTGCCCCGGCCCGGCCGCTGGCTTTACGTCCTGCGCGCCATCCTCGGCGCGGCTTTGGCCGGCACCGCGTTGTGGCTGCTGTTCGTGCTGGCGGCATTGTCGGGGACGCGGGTCGCGCTGGAGACCGGCGCGGCGCTGGTCCTGGTGGTGGTGCTGCTGGCGTTGCGGAGCCGCCGCAGCATGCCGGTGCCCGCCGCCCGCCTCGCTTCGGCGGCGACCGCGATCGTGGTCGCGGGCTCGGTGCTGTGGCCAGCCTTTGCCGGGGTCGAGCATTCGAGCCCGCCAGCCGCAGCCGGGCGCTGGCAAAAATTCGACCCCTCGGCGATCCCGCAGCTCGTCGGCCAGGGCAAGACCGTCTTTGTCGATGTCGGCGCCGCGTGGTGCCTGACCTGCAAGGTCAACGAGGCGGTGGTGCTCGACAGCGACCGCGTGGCGCGCCGCCTTTCCGGCCCCGGCGTTGTCGCGATGCGCGCCGATTGGACCCGCCCCGACCCGGCGGTCACCGCCTATCTCGAAAGCTTTGGCCGCTATGGCGTGCCGTTCGACGCGGTCTATGGCCCGCGGCGGCCCGATGGCGAGGCGCTGCCCGAGCTCTTGACCACCGGCATCGTCGAGCAGGCGCTCGACCGCGCTTCCGCCCCCGGCCTCGCCGCGCGCTAACCCCTTGGAGCCCCCCTTGATGGGGAAAGGCTTCTTTGCGGGGCTGCCGGGCTCCGCAACTTCGGCAAGCCCTGTAGGATGGGTTTCGCGATGCTCAACCCATCCTACAGGCCCCGGTTCAACATCAGAACAAAACCCGCTGCTGCGCGGTTTCGGCAAGGCAGGGCCGCGTCCGCCGACGGGCAACCTTCGGTTTCGCGCTCGACCGCGCGCCGGATTTATAAGAGCATCGGCGAATGCTGAAATTGCCTGCGTTCGGCCGCGACGCCAAGGTCAACGGCCTCCTCGGCGCCGGCCATTTCCTGTCGCATTTCTATCAGCTCTGCCTGCCGCCCTTGTTTATCGTCTGGCAGAAGACGTTCGACGTCTCGTTCGCCGAGCTCGGCCTCGCCATGGCGGTGATGTCGGCGGCGGCGGCATTGATGCAGACCCCGATGGGGTTCTTGGTCGATCGCTACGGCGCGCGGCCGTTTCTGGTCGGCGGCACGGCGCTGATGACGCTCTCGATTGCGGCGATGGGGCTCGCCACCAGCTATTGGCAGATCGTGGCGCTGGCGCTGCTGTCTGGTGTGGGCAATTCGGTCATCCATCCGGCCGATTACTCGATCTTGAGCGGCTCGGTCGATCGCGCCCGGCTCGGCCGCTCCTTCGCCTTTCATACCTTTGTCGGCAATATCGGGTTTGCCGTGGCGCCGCCGGCGACCGCCGCCCTGGCGCTTCTCCTCGGCTGGCGCGGCGCGCTGATCGTGGTCGGGCTCCTCGGCATGCCGGTGGTGCTGACGATCCTCTGGCAGAGCCGGATACTGGTCGATCAGCGCCATGAGCGCCAGCCGCGCCGGGCGCCCGCCGGGTCCGGCGCGCGGCTGCTGCTCGGCCGCTCGGTGATGATGTTTTTCGCGTTTTTCATGGTGTCGTCGATGGCCGGCGCCGGGGTGCAATCCTGGCTGATCACGATATTGCACCGCGCCCATGGGATGCCGGTCGCCGCCGCCTCCTCGGTGCTGACCGGGTATATGGTCGGCGCTATCTGCGGCGTATTGCTCGGCGGCTGGGTCGCCGACCGCACCGAGCGGCACCTGCCTTTTGTCGTCGTTCTGACCACCGGCGCGGCCGCGGTCCTCTTATGGGTCGGGATCGTGCCGATGGCGCAATTGACGGGCGTCGCGGTGATGTTCGCGGGCGGCGTCATGACCGGGGCGAGCCGCACCCCGCGCGACGTGATGGTCAAGGACGCCGCCCCGCCGGGAGAGATCGGCAAGGTCTTCGGCTTTGTCAGCTCGGGCATGTCCTTGGGCGGTGCGATCATGCCGGTGCCTTACGGCCTGATTATCGACGCCGGCCACCCGCAGCTGGTGCTGGTCGTCGCCGCGGCGCTCTTGATGGCGAGCCTCCTGTGCGCCGGCGGCGCCCGCCTGCGCTTTCGCCGCGCCGCCATTCCCGCCCCGGCGGAATAGCGCCGAGGCGCACAGCATCGCCACAATAATGGTTAATTTTTTGCTTCTGCTGGTCGCCGACATATTAACCAAAGAACCTGACGGATTTTTTTACACTTGTGAACATCTTCCTTGTGGCCGGATCAATGCCTTCACGTCAGCGACGCAAAGCATTGTAATGATTTGGAAAAATCTGAATTTTTCCTGACATCTGGGGCTCCGGCGCGGCGCCGGGCCTGACCGCAGCTCCGTCGGAGTTTTTTACAGTTTCGCTGGATCACACTGACACTTCTAAAAATATATCATTAGAATCAATGTCATATAAAAACGGCACGGCATTTGCCTCTATCACCTTGCTCGGCAAAGCCGGGCCGGTTGCCGGCTCGGCCAAACCCGAACGCGCAGTAGGTGTCAATAAGGAGTGCTCCATGCAGGTGCGTAGCTCAGCGACGATCGGCCTCACGGCGATCGCTCTGGCAATGGGTCTAGCCGGCGCCGCCCGGGCGGATGTGCTGCCGGTGACGAATCTTCAATTCAATCTGCTAACAAATGCGCTAACGCAGGATAAGGACTTTTTTAACACAGTGGCGCCGATCGGCTGGTCGGTCGGCACGGCTGGCGCGGGCGGCAGCCTTACCTATGTCGGCGTGCAAGGCTCCGAAGGCTTTACCGGCACCGGCGGCAACATTTATCCCGTCTACACCAACCCAGGATTTTCGGATACTGTTCCGAAAGGCACCAACTTCTTTCAGGCCGACGGCAATCCGCAGTATGAGAACACGATCTTTCAGACCGTTTCCGGGCTGACGGCGGGCACCAACTACACGCTCCAATTTCAACAGGCGGCGGGGCAACAAACCGGATTTCACGGCGACACCACAGAGGAGTGGAAGGTGTTTCTCGGCACGGGAGGCATCGGTGTCGATTGCTCGACAAATCCTTGCACCGTGACCGGCACCGCCGGCAACATCGAGGTGGATTCGCCGCTGATGAGCAATCCGTCGGATCGCAACACCGACTGGAACAGCGTGAATATGAGCTTTACGCCAAGCGCCGCGGAACTTTCCGGCGGGAGCGCAGTGCTGACATTCCTCGCATGGGGCGACAACGGCAGCACCACCAACTTGCCGCCGACCGTGTTCCTCGAAGGCGTGAACACGACGCCAACGGTGCCGGAGCCGGCGACGCTGTCGCTGTTCGGTCTCGGCCTCTTGGGCCTGGGCGGGGTCATGCTGCGTCGCCGTATGAAAGGCAACGCCGCGGCTTGATCGGCTAAGCGGGTTGACGCGCCCGGGCGGGGTCCCAATCTCGTCCGGGCGTGGCGCTCTTCTCGGGGGCGGACCGCTAAATCAGGATTGTGTCCTTGCCGGCATTTCTCGACCCCCAGCATCTGCACTCATTTCTGCTCGGAGCGCTCAGGGCTTCGGCGTGGCTGCTGCTGCTGGCTGTCGTGTTTATGCCGCTCGAGCGGCTGTTCGCGGTCCGTCGCCGCAAATTCTTCAGCAAGAGCCTCGCCGGCGATATCGGCTTTTATTTTATCAGCGGCCTGGTGCCGAGCCTGCTGCTGACCCCACCCTTGGTGCTGGTGGCGGTGGGCGCCCACGCCGTCATGCCATGGCACGTGCAGACGGCGGTTGCCGGGCTGCCGCTTTGGGCGCGTGCGCTGGCGGCCCTGGTGGTCAGCGAGATCGGGTTTTACTGGGGCCATCGCTGGACCCACCAAATCCCGTTTTTATGGCGCTTTCATTCGCTGCACCACAACCCGACCCAGGTTTATTTTCTGATCAGCGCCCGGGCTCATCCGATCGACAATGTGTTCACGCGGCTGTGCGGCCTGATCCCGGTCTTTGCGCTCGGCATCGCCACCCCGCTGACCCCGGCGGGCGGCATGATCTCGGCGCTGCTGGTGCTGGCCCTGACGATGTGGGGCTTTTTGATCCACGCCAATCTGCGCTGGCGGCTGGGCCCGCTCGAATGGCTGATCTCGACCCCGGCCTTCCACCATTGGCACCATACGCTCGCCGATCACCGCGACCATAACTTCGCCTCGATGCTGCCTTGCATGGACTGGATTTTCGGGACTTTCTACCTGCCCAAAGAATGGCCTGCGGCCTACGGCACCGACGCGAAATTGCCTGCATCGCTCGGCGCCCAGCTGCTTTATCCACTGCGCACATCCTCGCCCACCGCCGCGCCGCAACCCGTCGCCGCCGCCGACTAGCCCAAATCACGAGACCTTGTGCCGGTCCCGCCGATCGGGAACAATCCCCGTAGCTTGCGACAAATCGGGGGAGCGGCGATGGCATTGCAGGTACGGCGGATCGTCACCGGGCACGATGCGAACGGCAAGGCGGTGGTCGCGACCGACGAGCGCCTCGACGCGGTGCCGCGGCTCAACCGGCCGCATATATCGGGTGTCGAGATCTGGTCCACCGACACGATGCCGGCCGACAATTCGGCCGCTTCCGACGCCGCCCAACGCGCCGGTTTTGTCAAGCGCTACAATTATGTCGGCACCGGTCAGGGGACGGTGATCCGGGTCACCGAATTCGCCCCCGGCGCCCCCAAATTCATGCACCGCACCGAGACCGTCGATTACGCGATCCTCTTATCAGGCGAGTGCGACCTCGAATTCGACAGCGGCGAAATCGTCCACATGAAGCCGGGCGACATCTGCGTCCAGCGCGGCACGATGCACGCCTGGGTCAACACCGGCCCGGTCGCGGCGGTCTTTGCCTTTATCCTGATCGACGCCGAGCCGGCCGAAACCAATGGCCAGGCGCTGCGCACCCATTACCCGGTGGCCTGAGCGGCGCGATTGCGGTCCCCGCCGCCCCGCGCCTGGGGCCGGCCGCGGCAAATCAAGGAGCAGCTGCGATGCCAAACCTGCACCCGCAGATCGTCCAGGTGCTGGACGCGATGGCAAAGGCCGAGTTGCGGCCGATCGAGGAAATGACACCGGCCGAGGCGCGCGCCCAGATGGAGGCGACGGCGCGCTCGCGCAAAGCCGAGCCGTTGCCGGTCGCCCGCGTCGAGGAGCAGCAGATCCTCGGCCCCGGCGGGCAGATTCGCCTCAGGCTCTATTGGCCGGAGGCACCCGGGCCCGCGCCGGCAATCGTCTATTACCATGGCGGCGGCCATGTGATCGGCAGCCTCGATTCGCATGACCTCGTCGCCCGCAATTTGTGCGCCGGGGCCGGCGCCGTGGTCGCGTCGGTCGATTACCGGATGGGGCCGGAGCATAGGTTCCCGGCCGCGGTCGAGGATTCCTTTGCGGCGCTGCGCTGGGTCCACGCCAACGCCGCGAGCCTCGGCGCCGATCCCCTTCGCATCGGGGTGCACGGCGACAGCGCCGGCGCCAACCTCGCCGCGGTCGTGGCGCTGATGGCGCGCGACGCCGGCGGGCCGCAATTGCGGCTGCAATCGCTGGTCTACCCGGTCGCCGATTACACGATGGCCGGCGCCAGCTACGGCAAATACAGCGAGGGGTGCGGCGTGCTGACAAAGGACGCGATGGCGTGGTTTCGCGACCACTATTTGCGTTCGGCCGCAGACGCCGAGGATTGGCGCGCCTCGCCGCTCAAAGCCCGGCACTTTGCCGGGGTGGCCCCGGCGGTCGTCGTCGCCGCCGAATGCGACGTGCTGCACGACGAGGGTGCCGATTACGCCGAGGCGCTGCGCCGCGCCGGGATCGCGGTCGAATACCGGGAATATCTCGGCATGATCCACGGCTTTTTTGGCTTGGTGCCGCTGGTCGACGACGCGATGACCGCCCAGCGCCAGGTCTGGGCCGCCTTCAAACGCGCCTTCGCCTGAGCGCCATTCAGCCACCGCCATTCAGCCACCGCTATTCGGCCCCCCGCGGCGATATCGGTCGCGACCGTGGCATAGGGGCCCGCATGCTGCCGGACCGTTTCGAGACCCCTCGCCTGCTGTTGCGGCCGATCGCGCCCGGCGATGCGCCGGCGATCTTTTCGGGCTATGCGCAAGACCCCGAAGTGGTGCGCTATTTGAGCTGGCGCCCGCACCGGTCGCTCGCCGACACCAAAGCCCACATCGCCCGCTGTCTCGCCGCATCCCCCGATCGGAAGCGCAGCTATGCGCTGACGCTGCGGGCCGACGGCCGGCTCGTCGGCTCGTTCGAATTGCGCCGGCCCGAGCCGCACCGGCTCGATTGCGGCTATGTGCTGGCCCGCCCCTTTTGGGGGCAGGGGCTGATGGCCGAGGCGCTGAGCGAGGTGGTTGGCTGGGCCATTCGCCAGGACGATGTCTGGCGCATTGGCGCGGTCTGCGACACCGAGAACCCGGCTTCGGCCCGCGTCATGGAAAAGTCCGGGCTCGTGCGCGAAGGCATCCTGCGCCGCTGGCTCGTCCACCCCAATATCGGTCCCGAACCGCGCGATTGCTTCAGCTACGCCCTCGTGCGCTGAGCCTGGCCGGCGGCACGCGTGCGATTAGAGCCTGATCGCGTTAGATTGGAGGATCTCAAGCTTTCTCGCCTCCCCCGGGCTTGACCCGGGGGTCCACGTCTGATGCGCAGATGTTAGAACGAAAAGACGGAGACGGCCGGATCAAGTCCGGCCGAGGGGATTGGAGAGCGCTTCCAACTAATCGGATCATGCGATAGGCAGCGCGCAGATTGTTTTCGGCTGGGCGGGCGCCCTTGTGAACCGGCGGCCGGGCATCGCCGATGCCGAAGGCTGCGTTCGTCTAATGCCGCTTTTCGCGCGGCTTGCCGCTCTTTAGCGTTGCCCGGCAACCATCGGAGCCGGCGATCGTGACGACCGTCATCTCGGCCGCGGCGAGCCCGTGGCGGGCGATTTTCGCGGGACTGTGCGCGAGCCTCGTCGGCATCGGGCTCGCGCGTTTCGCCTATACCCCGCTGATCCCGGCATTGATCGCAGCGCATTGGTTCGAGCCCTCGGCCGCAATCTATCTCGGGGCGGCGAATTTGGCGGGATACCTCGCCGGCGCGCTTCTCGCCCGGCCGATCGCAGCCCGCTGCAGCGTCGCCCCGACCCTGCGCGCGATGATGGCGGTGACCACCGCCGGCTTCTTGGCCTGCGCCCTGCCGCTGTCCTTCGCGTGGTATTTTCTATGGCGGTTCGCTGCGGGGATTTCGGGCGGAATTTTGATGGCGCTCGCCGCCCCGGCGGTCTTGCCGCAGGTGCCGCCCGGCCGGCGCGGCCTCGCCGCCGGCGCGATCTTCACCGGTGTGGGGCTCGGCATTGCCGCTTCGGGCACCTTGGTGCCGGTGCTGATGCGTGCCGGGCTGCCCGCCACCTGGCTCGGGCTCGGCGCGCTTTCCCTGCTGCTGACGGTGCTGTCGTGGAGCGGCTGGCCGACCGGGCACAGCGCCGCTTCCGCTCCGGCGCTCCGGAATGCGCGGCCCGGTCCCGCGCTCGCGGCGCTTTATGTCAGCTATGGGCTGAACGCGGTCGGGCTCGTGCCGCACATGATATTCCTCGTCGATTTTGTCGCCCGCGGGCTCGGGCGCGGCCTCGCCGCCGGCGCCCGGTATTGGGTGCTGTTCGGCCTCGGGGCGATGGTCGGGCCGCTGGTGGCCGGGAGGGTGGCCGACCGCACCGGCTTCGCCACGGCATTGCGGCTCGCCTTTATCATCCAGGCCGGCTGCGTCGCCCTGCTCGCGGTCAGCGTCGATCCGCTGTCGCTGACCCTATCCAGCATTGTCATCGGCGCCTCGGTGCCCGGCGTCGTGGCGCTGGCGTTGGGCCGGGTGCACGAGCTCGTCCCGCACGATGCCGACGCGCAGCGCCGGGCCTGGAGCTGGTGCACGGTTGCGTTCGCGCTCGGACAGGCCGCCGCCGCCTACGGCTTCTCTTATCTCTTCACCCGCACCGCCGGCTTTTATCCGCTGCTGTTCGCGCTCGGCGCCGCCGCTCTCGTCCTCGCCCTGGCGATCGATCTCGCGGGAATTACCAGGCGGCGTCGAGCAGGGTTCGAATGACCGCCGGCCCGTCGATCTTGCGCGGGTTGGTATGGATCCAGCGGTCGTGCATCGAGTTGGCGGCGATCAGGTCGAGCTGGTCCTCGGTGACGCCGACATCGCGCAACCGGGTCGGCAGGCCGAGCCCGGCGATCAGCGCGCCGACCGCATCGGCCGCGGGCTCGTTCGGATGCCCGAGCGCCTCGCAGACACGCGCCTGCTGGTCGGCGTTGACCGCATGGTTGAAGCGCAGCACATGCGGCAGCATCACGCAGGAGGTGTAGCCGTGCGGCACATGCGCGGTGCCGCCCAGCACATGGCCGATGCCGTGGCTCGCCCCTTTGCTGACCCCGGTCTGCGAGCCGACCATCGACATCCAGGCGCCGATCTGGCAGTCGAGCCGCGCGTCGAGATCAGAGGGGTCGGCTTTGACCGCCGGCAGCCCTTTGCCGAGGAGGCGCAGCGCATGATAGGCCGCGCCCTCCGAGAGCGGCTGGCCGTCGACCGAGCAGATATCCTCGACCGCGTGGTCGACCGCTCGGATCCCGGTCGACAGGAGCAGCCATTCCGGTGTCGGAAGGCTCGCCGCCGGGTCGAGGATGACCGTGCGCGGGATCATCAGGGGATGCGAAAAGCTTTCTTTGACGTGCCGCACGGTGTCGGTGCAGCCGGCGCCGGCCGAGAACTCGCCGGCCGACAAGGTGGTCGGGATCGCGACCATGCGCACGCCCGGAGGTCGCCACTCTCGGGGCGCGCGCGATAGCGCCGTCGGCTGCGGTTTGGGCGCGGAAATCGTCGAGCTGCTCGGGCGTGGTGACGCCGTTGCCGAGGCAGAGGCCGACCATCTTCGCGGCGTCGGTGACCGAGCCGCCGCCCAGGGTGACGATCAGGTCGGCATGCGCCTCGCGCGCCATGTTGGCGGCGTCGGTGACGTCGGCGCGCGGCGTGTGCGCGCCGATCTTGGTGCAGAGCCCGGCAAAGCGGTTGCCCAATACCCGCCGCAACCGCTCGACGAGATCGGTCTCGCGCGCCAAGGTGCCGCTCGCCAGCACAAAGACGGCGCGCGCATCGAGCCGGTCGACCTCCCGCACCAGCGCCTCGGCATAAGGCTCGCCGAAGACGACGCCGTCCATTTGCGGAAAGCGATAAGCGCCGCTCAGCATTTTTATCATCCGCTCTCGCGAGAGCCCCTCACCCCGCCCTCTCCCCGCAAGCGGGACGAAAGAGCGAAATTCCCTCCCCCGCATGCGGGGGAGGGTCAGGGTGGGGGCGCGTGCTTGTGCCTGCGCCAGCTACATCGCGGCCATGCGGCCGGCGCGGCGCTTGGCCAGCGGGGTCGCCGGCTCGACCGCGGGCGAAGCCGGCAGCTTTTTGGTCGAGCGCGGCAAGGTCCAATCCCACTCGTCCGCGCCCATCTGGTAGTGCCGGTTGTTCTGCGACGGGTTGCGGTTGACCATGTGGCGATTGTGGAGCGGGTGGGTGCAGCTCCTGACCTCGTGCTCGATCGTGAACAAGTGCTTGCCGGTCTCCATGCAGACGATGTCCTGCCAGCGGTACTGATACTGGTCGCTCTCTTCGGTGATCAGGCCACGCTTTTCGAGCTCGTCATGCGGCCCCGAAAATTCCTGCGCATAGACCTGCAGGTGGTGGCCGTCGAAGTCCGGGATCTTGCGGTCGGTCTCGCGGAAGATCAGCTCCTGCCGGCCGCCGGCGCGGACATGGGCGGCGCGGCCCTCGCCATTCTCCTTGACGCAGGCGGGCGTATAGAAGATTTCGCGGTAGAAGCGCGCGATGCCATCGGCGGCCCCTTCCGGCACGGTAAACTCGACATAGGGCATGCCGAGGTTGATCGGGCCGAACCGCTCCTCGTCGGGCCCGTAGAGGCGGAACTTGTTGCCCCACGGACAGGTCGCCTCGACATAGGCGTTGTGCTGCTTGCAGTCGAACTTGGTGTCGGCGAGCTTTTTCTTGGCTTCGCCGAGGCGCTCGCACAATTCTTCGAGCGATGGGACGACCAACCCGACATGGCCGCGCAGCACGTTCGGCTCGCCAGTCGGCAGATGGAACTGGCTGTTGCCGCAATTGACCCACATGTTGTTGGTGCCCGGGAACATAAACGGGTCGCGGGTCAGGCCGAGCGCCGAGAGATAGAATTCCTGCGCCAGCCCTTGATCGTCGATCCGGAGATTGACGTGCTCGAGGCCGACGAGGTTGCCGAGATCCTCGGCGGTGCGGTCGTAGAGTTGTTGCGCCATAGGCTCCTCCAGTGTCGCCGGCCGACGGTGCCGCCCGGCCCTCATAGGTTTCGCTGCGCCGTGCGATTGCCCGGCACGCAGCGCTATCAAAACAGCTTTTCGAAGCGTTCGTCTACCGGCACGCGATAGCCGTTGGCAAGCGCGTTGGTCTCGTTGGCCATGCCGACGACCGCCAGCAGCTCGGCCAGCATCGCCGGGGTCATCCCCTGCTTCTTGGCCGCGGCGGCGTGCGAGGCGGTGCAATAGGCGCAGCCGTTCGTAGCACTGACCGCGAGATAAAGCAGCTCCTTGGTCAGCGGGTCGAGCGCCCCCGGCGCCATGACCTCTTTGATGCTGTCCCAGGTGCGCCGCAGCGTGGCGGGATCGTGCGCCAGCGCCTTCCAGAAATTGTTGATCCAGTCGGTGCCGCGCGTCCGCATGATGTCGTCATAGACGGCGCGCACCGCCGCATTCGCGTCCTGGTATTCGACCGGCGGCAGCATCGTCATCCTAATCCCCGTCACTCTGTTCGCCGGGCAATTCACGGCCGAGCCGGCCCGAAAGAAAGAGGCCGAGCATACGGAAATCGCTCAGCAAAGACCAGACCGGGTGGCCGAAAGTCTCGGGACGGTTGTGCTCGAACGCAAAATGGCCGAGCCAGGCGCAGGCGTAGCCGGCGATGGGTGCGGCCGGCAGCCAGCGCCAGTCGCGCGAAGCCGCCGCGGCGATCAAGAGGGCCACGCCGATAGAGGTGCCGGCATAATGCAGCGCACGGGTGCGCGGGTCGCGGTGCGCGCCGAGATAGCGGCGCCAGAATGCGGCATAGCTGATCGGCTGCGGCGCTTGTAAAGCGGTTTCGGGCATCGTAAGTCAGCCTTGGTCATCATCCCTTTCAGGCGCGGAGCGGCAGGATGGGCTTTAACCTCGCGGTGGTCGGCGCCACCGGCAATGTCGGGCGCGAGATCCTGGCGACCCTCGCCGAGCGCGACTTTCCCGCCGACAATGTCGTGGCGTTGGCCTCGTCGCGCTCGCTCGGCCGGGAAGTTTCCTTTGGCGACGACGACATCCTCAAGGTCCAGACCCTCGACACCTTCGATTTCCGCGGTATCGATATCGTGCTGTCCTCGCCCGGCGCCAAGGTCTCGGCCCAGTTCGCGCCGCGCGCCGCCAAGGCGGGGGCGGTGATCATCGACAACACCTCGTGCTTTCGCATGGAGCCCGACGTGCCGCTGGTGGTGCCCGAGGTCAACCCGCAGGCGATCGCGCAATATCAAAAGCGCGGCATCATCGCCAACCCGAACTGCTCGACGATCCAGATGGTCGTGGCGCTAAAGCCGCTGCACGATTTGGCGCGGATCAAGCGGATCGTGGTCTCGACCTACCAGTCGGTGTCCGGCGCCGGGCGCTTGGCGATGGACGAATTGTTCAACCAAACCCGCGCCGTCTATGTCAACGATCCGATCAAGCCCGAGCAATTGACCAAGCGGATCGCCTTTAACGTGATCCCGCATATCGATGTCTTTATGGAAGACGGTGATACCAAGGAAGAATGGAAGATGGCGGTCGAGACCCGCAAAATCCTCGACCCTGACATCGCCGTCACCGCGACTTGCGTGCGCGTGCCGGTGTTTATCGGCCATGCCGAGGCGGTCAATGTGGAGCTCGAGCGGCCGCTTTCCGAAGAGATGGCGCGCACCGTGCTGCGCCGCGCGCCGGGGATCACGGTCGTCGACCGTCGCGTCGACGAGGGCTATGTGACCCCGCAAGAGGCGGCCGGCGAGGACCAGGTCTATGTCAGCCGCATCCGTCGCGACCCGACCGTGCCGCACGGGCTCAATCTCTGGATCGTCGCCGACAATCTGCGCAAAGGGGCGGCGCTCAACGCGGTCCAGATCGCAGAAATCCTGGCCAAGGATTATCTCGGCGCCGGGCGCGCGCGCCGCTCCAACGTCGAGCCGCTGCGCCGCAACGCGGGATAGCGGCGCGCGGTCAGGCAATTGCCGGAAAGAGGTCGTGCCAATCCGGGTCCTGCTCCTCGATCAGCCTCCAATCCCGCCGCCATTTTTTGAGCGCCTTTTCTCGGGTGATCGCGGCAATCGGATCGTCGTGAGCCTCGAACCAAACCAGGCGCTCGACGCCATACTTCGCCGTGAAGCCCGGCACGACCTTTGCCCTGTGCTCGCCAACACGCCGGGCGAGGTCATTTGTGATGCCGAGGTAGAGCGTCCCATGCCTGCGGCTGGCCAGAAGGTAAACGTAGTAAGCCAAGGTTTTGGCTCCAATCCCCCACCCGTATGCAGTCATTCCGGGACGGCCCGAAAGGGCCGGGCCCGGAACCTATGAACACCGTCGCCCGACTGCTTCGGAACAGCCGGGTGTGCATGGGTTCCGGGCTCTCGGCTGCGCCGCACCCCGGAATGACGATCCCGGGCGATGTTAAAGGATGACGGTGGGTCCCTTAACCGCCTTCGCACCCTCGGTCCCCGACCGCTTTCTCGGGCGGCCGATCTCGCCGCTGACGCGGCGGCGGCTCGACAGCTTTCGCGCCAATCGCCGCGGCTTCTGGTCGCTGTGGATTTTTCTGGCGCTGTTCACGATCACGCTGTTCGCCGAGGTGATCGCCAACGACCGGCCGATCCTCGTGCGCTTTGCCGGCGCCTGGTATTTCCCGGTCCTGGTCAATTACCCGGAGACCGCCTTCGGCGGCGATTTCCCGACCGCCGCCGATTATCGCGACCCCGAGGTGCAAAAGCTGATCGATGCCAAGGGCTGGATGGTGTGGCCGCCGATCCCGTTCAGCTACAACACGATCAACTACAAATTGCCGAGCCCGGCACCCTCGCCGCCGAGCAGGGTCGATTGGCTCGGCACCGACGACCAGGGTCGCGACGTGCTGGCACGGCTGATCTACGGGTTTCGCATCTCGGTCTTGTTCGGGCTGGTGCTGACCTTGCTCTCCTCGGTGATCGGGGTCGCGGCCGGGGCGGTCCAGGGCTATTTCGGTGGGCTCGTCGATCTCGGGTTTCAGCGCTTTATCGAGATCTGGTCGGGGCTGCCGGTGCTGTACCTGCTGATCATCATGGCGAGCTTTGTCGAGCCCAATTTCTGGTGGCTGCTCGGCTTGATGCTGCTCTTTTCGTGGATGGGTCTTGTCGATGTCGTGCGCGCCGAGTTTCTGCGCGCGCGCAATTTCGATTATGTGCGCGCTGCGAGGGCGCTCGGCGTTTCCGACCCGGTGATCATCCTGCGCCACGTCCTGCCCAACGCCACGGTGGCGACGATCACCTTTCTGCCGTTTATCCTGAACGGCTCGATCACGACCCTGACCTCGCTCGACTTTCTCGGCTTTGGCCTGCCGCCCGGCTCGGCTTCGCTCGGCGAATTATTGGCCCAAGGCAAGGCCAATCTGCAGGCGCCGTGGCTCGGCCTCACCGCCTTTTTCGCGCTCGCGGTGATGCTGAGCCTTTTGATCTTTGTCGGCGAGGCGGTGCGCGACGCCTTCGACCCCCGCAAGGTCACCTTGTGACTCCCTCGGCTGCTGGGCGTCGCGCGGCATCGGGTCAATGCGGGGGCGGCAGCGGAGCTTGCTGGATCGGCCCATTCGCCGGCGGGGGCGCCATGTTCCCCGGCATCGGCGGCGGGGGATAAGGGTAGGCGGGGCGGTAGGGATAAGGGTACGGGGAAGGATAAGGCGGATAGGGGTAATAGCCGCCGGTGTAGGGGTCGTAATAGCAGCCCGACAATGCGCCCGCACCCGCCAGCGCGATCAGCATGGCGCGCCACCACCGAAGACGTTTGGTCATCGCATTCACCTCCGGCCATTGAAATTCGGACTGCGCTTTTCCACAAAGGCGCGCACCCCTTCGACAAAATCCTCGGTCGCCGCGCAAGCGGCGAAACTCTCGGCTTCGCGCCGCAGCTGCGCCTCGAACCCATCGCCGAGGCTCGCCTGAAGCAACGCTTTGGTGCGGGCATAGGCCTCGGTCGGCCCATTGGCGAGGCGCCTCGCCAACGCTTCAGCCTCGGCCATCAGCCGCTCCGGCTCGACGAGCCGGTTGACGATGCCCAATTCGAGCGCGCGATGCGCCTCAAAGCGCCCGCCGAGCAGCGCCAGCTCGGCCGCGCGCTTGAGCCCGACGGTCCCCGGCAAGGTCGCGGTCATGCCGCCATCGGGGCTGGTGCCGAGATGGATATAGCCGCAGGTAAAGACCGCATCCTTTGCGGCGAGCGCGAGATCGGCGGCGAGGACGAGGCTGAGCCCGAACCCGGCCGCGGCACCCTGGACCGCCGCCACCACCGGCTTTGGCATGTGCCGCAGCCGGACCAGCAGCGGGTGCAGCGTCTCGACGATCCGGTGGAGCTCCGCGCGCCGTCCCTCGGGCGCCAGACCGACGAGCGCAGCGAACATCCCGATATCGCCACCGGCGCAAAAATGCGTGCCGGCACCGCGCAGCAGCACGGCGCGCGCGCTGCGCTCCTCGGCCGCTTCGGCGGCGGCATCGGCAAGCGCCGCGATCGCCTCCCGGTCGACCGCGTTCAGCACCTCCGGCCGGTTGAGCGCGATGACGAGCACCGCGCCTTGTCGCTCGACGATCACTTTCGCCATCGCTTCGGCCTATCATGCGCCCGAGAGCTTTCGGAAAGACGATAGCATGGCGTGGACGATGTTGCGCGGCGGCCGGGTGCTCGACATTGCCGCGGGCACGGCCGAGCCTGCCGATATCCTGATCGACGGTGACACGATCCGCGAGATCGGCCCGCCCGGCTGCGCGATGCCCGAAGGGGCGGCCGAGGTTTCGGCGGCGCGCCGGCTGTTGCATCCCGGCCTCGTCAATGCCCACACCCACGGCCACGGCAACCTCGCCAAGGGCATGGGCGACCGCTGGACCTTGGAGCTGCTGCTGACCGCCGCACCTTGGATCACCGGCAACCGCAACCATGAGGACCGCTATCTCTCGACCCAGCTGGGGGCCGTCGAGATGGTCATGAAAGGCTGCACCGCCTGCTACGATTTGTCGTTCGAATGGCCGCTGCCGACCGCCGAGGGGCTGGCGCGCGCCGGGCAGGCCTATGCCGATGTCGGAATGCGCGCGGTGCTGGCGCCGATGGTCGCCGACCGCAGCTTTTACGAGGCGATCCCGGGCCTCCTCGACGCGATGCCGCCGGCATTGCGGGGCCGGGTGGACGAGCTGCGCCTGCCGCCGGCCGAAGCGACGCTCCAGGCGATGCGCGCGGCGCTCGCCGGCTGGTCGTTCGACCGCGAGCAGATTTGCCCGGCGGTGGCGCCGACGATCCCGCATCACTGCTCCGACGGGTTTATCCGCGGCTGCGCCGATCTCGCGCGCGAGCTCGATCTCGGGCTGCACAGCCATGTCGCCGAGTCGAAGGTGCAGGCGGTGACCGGCATCCGCGTCTATGGCCGCACCCAGACCGCGCATCTGGCAACGCTCGGCGTGCTCGGCCCGCGTTTTACCGTGGCGCACGGCGTGTGGCTCGACGACGACGACATGGCGCGGCTCGGCGACCACGGCGCTTCGGTCGCGCACAATCCCGGCAGCAACATGCGCCTCGGCGGCGGGCTTGCCGACACCCGCGCGATGCTCGACCGCCGGGTCAACCTGGGCATCGGCACGGACGGTGCCAATTGCTCGGACAACCAGAACATGTACGAGGCGATGCGGCTCGCGTCCTTTGTCTCAAAGGCGCGGGGACCGGATTGGCGGCGCTGGCTCTCGACCCGCGAAGCCGCATTGGCGGCGACCGAGGGGAGCGCCAAGGCGCTCGGGCTTCCCGGCCGGATCGGCCGGATCGCGCCCGGCTACAAGGCCGATATCGTCATGCTCGACCTCGACCACCCGAACTGGCTGCCGTTCAACGACCCGGTCAACCAGCTGGTCCACACCGAGGACGGCAACGCCGTCGCCAGCGTCATGATCGGCGGCCGGCTCATCGTCGACAATCGGCGGGTCTTGACGGTCGATCTCGCCCGGCTGCGCGACCGGGTCGAGGCGGCGCGCGAGCGTCTCGCCGCCGTCAACGCCGACAACCGCCGCCTTTACCAGGCGCTCGAGCCGGTGGTCGGCAGCCACTGCCCGGGCCTCGCCGCGCTGCCCTACCACATCGACCGCTACGGCGGCCGGTGACATGCAGCAAACCCTTAGATTTCGCGATCGCAGCCGGCTAGACTGACAAGCAGGCGACAAAAAGGAGGATAGCTCATGGCCGGCACACCGCAGCTGCGTCCGCTCGGCGAGGCCCTCGGCACCGAGGCGCTCGGGATCGATCTCGCGCAGCTCGACGACGCGACCTTTACCTGGATCGAGGGGGCCTTTGCCGAGCACCCGGTGCTGGTGTTCCGCAACCAGGAGCTCGGCGCCGGCGACATCGCCGCCTTCGGGCGCCGGTTCGGCCGGCCGCGCCCGCATGCGCTCGTCGGCTATCGCCACGCCGATCATCCCGAAGTGTCGTGGCTGCGCAATGTCGACGAGGCCGGCGCGGTCGATTGGTACGGCGTCAAGCGCGCCACCGACTGGCACACCGACTCGACCTATGAGGAAGAGCTGCCGTTGCTCGCGATGCTGCACGCGCTCGAAATTCCCTCGACCAAGGGCGGCACGATGTTTGCCGATATGTGCGCCGCCTATGACGCATTGCCGGCGGCGATGAAGGACCGCCTCGCCAATACGGTCGGGCTCCACGGCCGCACCGACGGGCCGGTCGGGGCGCGGCTCTACGAGCCGGACGAGGCGATGAACCGGACCGACAAGAAATACGCCGAGCAGCGCCGCCCGGCGGTGATCCGGCATCCGGTGACCGGCCGGCCGATCCTGTTCCTGAACCCGATGCACACGCATGGCGTCGAGGGCATGGCGCGCGAGGCGGCATGGCAGTTTATCGAGGAGCTGGCCGCGCACGCCACACAGGAGCGCTTTGTCTATTACCATCCTTGGCGGGTCGGCGATCTGCTGATCTGGGACGAGCGCGCGACAATGCACCGGGGTGCCGGCGACTATCACCCCGAACAGCGCCGCATCATGCTCCGCACCATCGTCTACCCGAACTGAGGCCCATCCTGCCCGAGCGATATGGCGGCCGGCAGCCGGCCGCCATAAGCCCGAAGCGAATTGCCGTCTTGAGCTGACACAGGCGCCAGCGGTCGGATTCGCATCGCGGCGGGAAGTGTTGTTGCCGGTCGGTCGTTGACCCGCCTGGACAAGCGAGCCCACCCGCGTCCCGTGCAGCACTTTGTGTGCCCCGCCGCCGCTGCAATCCCTGGTAGCATCTCCTTCAAGTGCCTGGCTGTTGATATAGTAGATTTGCAGCCAGCGCTCGCCTCAGGGTTGAACCCGCCGACCCGTCCGGAAGCGGCCCGCCGGATTGCCCGAATGCAAAACCGCGCCATTGCTACCACACGAAGATTGCGAAATCGAAAATCGGCCTATTCGAGACCCCGCCGGACGCTTGAGCCGTTCCTGCGGATCCGTCGGGGGCGACGACCGCTCCCGCCCCTTAGCCGTCCAGAGGTAGGCGGCTCGGGCTAACGACGCATCGACCACCATTGGGCCGACAGCGATTCGCCGTCTGATATTATAGCTTGCTATACATTGGATTTCGTGCCCCGCCTTTGATCAGCAACCCCAAAAATATAACCAACTGATAACATGCGCATTTTAGCCGTCGGCAATCGAACCATTGGCTGTCGTCTTGTACACCTTTGACGGTGGCGATCTCGGCGTCCAAATTCACGCGTTCTTTACGCGTGTTGGGCGGGATCCAGGCATGACCTTGGTTCCTCCCCGTCGGGCGCTTCGCCAGACGGAACGTTATTGCGGCCGTTTATCGGCAGGAAGCCGCCGGAGCCCGAGCTCTCGGTGCTTCGCGCCTCGCCGTGACCGGCCGCTCGAACTCCGGCGGCTTCCTGCCTTCCAAAGGTAAAGAACTTTTACATTGATCCCACCATTATTGAAATTTTACGAGGATATCGATCACTCGAAACTTCGTTTCAAATACCCGAGCAAGTTTATCTTCCTCTGTGGTGGGATAATATCCCCAGATGGTAGAGCTGTTAGTCTCCGAGATTATCTATACAGAGTTCGCAACATCGAATCACGCTTAGCTGGCCGCGTGATTTTAGCCGAAGAAGCGACCCAACTATATAGAGATTCACAATATGAAGACCTGATCTCTTTTGAAGAGGATGTTGCGCGCATTGCTGCTATTGTGCTTGTGATCCCGGAGAGTCCCGGGTCCCTGGCAGAACTTGGTTCATTTTCTACCAATGACACGATACGCGAAGCACTCCGTGTAATTATCCAAGATCAACATGAACGCGCAGAATCATTTATTCGTTGGGGGCCCATTCAGAGAATTTATATGTTGCAGGGCCGCCACTTTGTCGGTGTCTATCCCTGGCGTAACAACAACGCCAATCATCCAATCATCCGATCTATCAAGCCTCATTACAGATCCATAGTCGACTTTATCAACGAGCATCTTCATAAATTGCACGCGAGCATATCGTTCACATCGGTAGAGGAACGTCGATTATTTTACGTGATATATTGGGTAATCTACTTATTATTAGCCGTTTCACGCGATACATTGGAAAGTTGTGTAACTTCTCTTCTACCACATTCTACAAATTCCGAAATCAATAGAAAGCTATATTGCATGATGTTGGCAGGATGGGTACAAAAGTACTCATATTCGGCAAGAGATTACTATTATGTTACCAGAGACGAGGATCCGTTTGCGTACAGCTATACGGCTAAGGCTACGGAGAAGGACACGTTACGGAGAAAACTCGATATCGCCCACGCGGCGCGCGATATCGAACGGATCCCTAGCGCGGTAATACGCACCGCCACGGGCGACCGGAAGATACCAGCATGAGTGTCCTAGAGGAAATGATCCAGTATTTTCGGATTGGCGCCTCGGACCTGATGCAACTCATCGCGACAGCACCTGCGCGTTACAAGCAGTACACCATCCCGAAGCGCCATGGAGGGGTCCGAATTATCGCACAACCTTCGCGCGAACTGAAGGCCCTGCAGCGGTACATTCTGGAGCACAAGCTTTCTGCGTTTCCGATACATCCATCCGCGACCGCTTATATAAAGGGAATAAATATTCGCCACAATGCGGCATCACACAAACAAAACAAAGCAATTTTAAAGTTGGACTTTGAAAACTTTTTCCCTAGCATCATGGTAAAAGATTGGGATCGCTTGTTGCGGGCACGTAGGCCGGCGGGGATCGAGCCGGCAGATGCGCGCTACTACCGCTCGCTTCTTTTTTGGGGGCAACGATCACCTACTCCCAGATGCTTGTCAATCGGCGCTCCTACGTCACCAATGTTATCAAACATTATCATGTATAGATTGGATATATTGTTTTCTGAGGCCGCACATCTTAGCAACGTCATCTACACCAGATATGCCGACGATATCACGGCATCGGGGAACCGAATAGAGAATTTACTGGAGTTTGAACGACGCATCGTGCGGATTGTAAACGGAACAGTATCTCCGGTGCTAAAATTTAACGCAGAAAAACGAGGTATTTATCTTAGAGGACAAAAGCGAATGGTGACCGGCCTCATAATTACGCCTTCCGGAGCAATATCAATAGGCCGCCAGCGCAAACGGCTGATTTCGGTAATGTTGCATAAAGTCGCTCTTGGTTCCCTAGATATCGACAACCTAAAGTCCCTGAAAGGGATGTTGGGATTTTGTATCGCAAACGAACCAGAGTTTATAACCAGAATGCGTGGAAAATATGGTTCGGAAATCGTAGATTCCGTTTTAAGGTTCAATCCATGATAAACGATACTATCGCAATATAAAAATGTTATTATGGTGATCGGCGGCGCGCTGGGAATTGAACGGCTGCGTAATGCCGACGGTAGTCTGACGTGGGGAGCCGTTACCTCAGGACAAGCCTTACTGGAGTGAGCGGGCGGCTTTGGCGGCCCTGCCCGGGGTGATGCTGAAATGTTTTTTACACGGCGTCGCCTGAAGCCGGCGGTGCGTGCGAAGCCGCCAGGCCATGCAATGTTCTGACCCGGCGATAATCCGGCGCACATCTATCCGATGCTGCGAGCGCCTCAGCAGCTCTGGAAGAGGTGCTGGATTGCCGCGGTGTCGGTTGTCGTCGTCAGCGCCAGCATTAGGAGGATGCGGGCTTTTTGGGGGCTCAGGTCTTCGCCGGCGAGGATGCCGGTTTCGCGCAGGCGGCGGCGCGGGGCGACGCGGCCGGAGAAGGCGCGGCTGCATTGGACGATGACGACGCCCGATTTGGCGGCGCGTTCGAAGACCGCGCGCTGCGCCGGGGTGGGGCTGCCCGGGGCGAAACCGGCCGAGACGATGCCGCGCGCGCCGGCGGCGATGGCGGCCTCGACCAGGGCGCCGTCGGCGCCGGCATAGGAATAGACGATATCGACGCGCGGCAATGGTGCGGCGAGGTCGCGCGCTGCGAACGGGCCGTCGGGCATATGGGCGCCGAGCGGGGCGCGGTAGAAATGCACGCCGTCGCCGTCGACATGGCCGAGCGCGCCGAAATCGAGGCTGCGAAAGGTCTGGACGCGGTAGGTCGAGGTCTTGACCACGTCGCGCGCCGCATGGATTTCGTCGTTGAGGAGGACGAGGACGCCCTTGCCGCGTGCTTGTTGCGACCCGGCGAGGCGCAGCGCATTGACGAGGTTCATCCCGGCATCGGTGCCGATGCGCACTCGCCGGGCGCTGCGCGCCGACCAGCACGACCGGCGGCGCGGTCTTCAGGCTGAGGTTCAGAAAGAACGCGGTTTCTTCGAGCGTCGCCGTGCCGTGCGGGATGACAAAGCCGGCGAGCGCGGGATCCTCCTGCGCCAGCCGGTGGATCAAGTCGCGTAATTCGATCCAGTCGGGCGGGCCGATATCGGTGCTGCCGACCTGGCGAAACGTGACCGCAACCGGCTCGGCGACGAGGCGGGTCTCGGGGAAGCGGTCGAGCAGTGCCGCGGCCGTCAGCTTTTGCCCGAAATCGGGATAGTCGAGCACGTCGAGGCTCGAGCTCGCCGAGCGACGAGATCGTCCCGCCGGTGCCAATGACGGCGATGCGCGGTAGGGTGCCGGCCATGCGGGACTCCCGCTCGAAGGTGGATGAAGATTTCACCAGTGAGGCGGTGACGAAATCAGAATTTCCACGGTCCGGGCAGCCCCCTCACCCTGCCCTCTCCCCCGGTGGGGGAGAGGAGTGAGAAGGGGTGGCGCTGCCGCAGAATGGAACCTGCAGGTCACGACAGCCAGCGTTTGCGGCGGCGGTAGTGCTTCAAATCGCGGTAGGATTTGCGCGCGCCGACTTCGTTGAGGCCGAGATAGAACTCCTTGATGTCGGAGTTCTGGCGCAACGCCTCGACCGGGCCGTCGAGCACGATGCGGCCGTTCTCCATGACATAGCCGTGGTCGGCGATGTCGAGCGCGAGCGCGGCGTTCTGCTCGACCAGCAGCACGGTCAGCTTTTCCTCGTCGCGCAGCCGGCGGATCGTGGCAAAGATGTCCTCGATGACGAGCGGTGCTAAGCCCAGCGACGGCTCGTCGAGCAGGATGACCTTGGGCTCGGACATCAACGCGCGGCCGATCACCAGCATCTGCTGCTCGCCGCCCGAGAGATAGCCGGCCCGGTCGCGGCGCCGTTCCTTGAGCACCGGGAACATGTCGTAGACCCGCCCGATGCCGTCTCTGATGCGCGCCGCCTCGTGCCGGGTATGCGCGCCGGCGACAAGGTTCTCCTCGACCGTCAGGTTCTCGAAGACGCGCCGCCCCTCGAACACCTGGCTGATCCCGCGCTTGACGACGTCATGCGGCGCCAGCCGGTCGAGCCGCTCGCCGTCGAGCTCGACCGTGCCCTTGGTCACTTCGCCGCGCTCGGCGCGCAACAGCCCCGAGATCGCCTTCAACGTCGTCGTCTTGCCGGCCCCGTTGGCGCCGAGGAGGGTGGTGATGCGCCCCTCCGCGGCAGCCAGCGATACGCCCCTCAGCACCAGGATGACACCGTCATAGACGACCTCGATGTTGTTGAGGGCCAGCATGCGAGCGCTATTCCATCGTCTTGAGCGCGTTCTCGACGACGCCGCGATAGGCGCGGAACCAGTCGGTTTCCTTGACGAGCTTGCCGTCGTGGACCTGGAACACCTGGACCCAGCCGCCGCCTTCGTGATCGGTCGGGGTGATCTGCAACGGCGGCACCAGCCCACCCATCGTGAAGTCGTGGATCTCTTCGAGGCCCTGCTTTACCTGCGGGCCGGTCGGCTTCTGGCCGCCGCTGATCTTCAGCGCGTTTTTGATCGCCTGCACCTGGACCGCCGCCTGTAAGAGGCCGCGGTTGTAGATGACGGTGTCGTCCATCGTCGCCGGCGGGGCTTTGCCCTCCTTTTTGTACATCGCCTTGATCTGCTGGCGGACCGGGTAATTGTCGCCCGCGCCGGCAAACTCCATCGTGTTGTAGCCCTCGGCCACTTTCCAGCCGCCGGCCGCCTTGATGTCGGCCTCGGCCGAGGCCCAGACGAGGCCCAGGACCTTGTTCAGCGGATAGCCCGCACCCTTCAGCCCCTTGATCAAGACCGAGGGCGAGCGGCCGAACAGATGCGCGATCACAAAATCCGGGTGATAGCGCTGCGCGATGTCGAGTATCTGCGCGCCGAGCTCGACCCCCGGCGGCGGCACGGCAAAGGTGCGCAGCTCAAAGCCTTCCGACTTTTTCAGCGCGTTGATGATCGGCAGCGGCTCCTTGCCGGCCGGGTTGTCGTAATAGACATAGGCGATCTTTTTGCCCTTTAGGCTGCCGCCCAATTTGTCCTTGGCAAACTTGACCGCCGCCGCACCTTGCGACCAATAGGTCGCGGCAATCGGAAACAGATAGGGAAAGCGCTTGCCGTCGGCGGCGGCGGAAATGCCAAAGCCGGGCGAGGTCGTCGGCATCTTGTCCTGCTCGAGGCGCTGGTTCAGCGCCACGGTCTGCGGCGTGCCGTAGAGCGTCATCATCACGACGCCCATCTGCTTTTGCCGCTCATAGGCCTCGATGCCCTGCGGCACCTTGTACTGGTTGTCGATCTCGTCGCCGCGGATCGTCCAGCCGTCGATGCCGCCCTCGGCATTGATCAGCTTGTAATAGTCCTGCATCGCCGGGCACAGCACGGTGCCGACGATCTGGGTCGGGCCGGTGCGGTCGCACTGGTCGCCGATCACCAGCTCCTTGGCCTGGGCCGCAGCGGCCCCGGCGAGCCACATCCCGGCCGCGGCAACCGCCGCCAAGCCCAGCGTCTTCCTCGGTAACGTCCTCATCGCCGCACCTCCCTCTGCCTGCTCGCTAATAAGAAAATGGCCATGCCCGGAAGTAATTGCGGATGTTCTGCCACAACCGGTTCAAGCCCTCCGGCTCCACCACCAGGAAAAAGATGATCAGCCCGCCGAACATCACCAGCCGCAAATTGGGCACGACGTTCAACAGGTCAGCCTGGGAAAAGATGATGCCGCCAAACGCATTCAGGAACCAGCGGGTCGCGATCGGCAGCAAGGTGACGAACACCGCGCCGAACATCGAGCCCAGCACCGAGCCGAGGCCGCCGATGATGACCATCGCCAGATAGTCGATCGACACGTCGATCTGGAACTGCTCGTAATTGGCGATGCCCAGATAGTAGCTTTCGAGCACGCCCGCCACCCCGGCATAAAAGGACGAGATCGCAAAGGCGTAGAGCTTGTAGCGAAAGATGTCGATGCCGATGATCTCGGCGGCGATGTCCTGGTCGCGGATGGCGACAAAGGCGCGGCCGATGCGGCTGCGCACCAGGTTCAACGCGCCGACCGTCGCCAGCACGACAAACGCCATCAGGAACAGATAGAAGCTGCGCTCGGTCGTCAACCGATAGCCGAAAATCGACGGGCGCGGGATCGTGATCGACGCCTGCACGCCGCCCGAGATCCACTGCACGTGGTTGATCGTCCACTCGATGATCAATTGCGCGGCGAGCGTGGCGATCGCCAGATAAATGCCTTTGATGCGCAATGACGGGATGCCGACGATGGTCCCGATCAAGGCCGCCATCAGCCCGGCCGCCGGGATCGCGACCCAGAACGGCATGCCCAGACGCGTGATCAAATTCGCCGCGGTATAGGCGCCGACCGACATAAAGGCGCCGTGGCCGATCGAGATCTGCCCGGTATAGCCGACGAGGATGTTGAGGCCGAGCGCGCCGACGATCGCGATCAGGATCAGGTTCAGGACCGACAGGTAATATTCGCCGAGCAGCATCGGCGCGGCGACGATGAACAGCGCCGCGATCACCGCCATGCTCCACTGCGCGACCGGCAGCGGATAGAGCGCCATATCGGCGGCATAGCTGGTCTTGAAGACGCCGGCCTCGCGGTGGAACATTATTAATCCGTTTCTCTCGTCGCCCCGGCTTCTCTCGTCACCCCGGCTTCTCTTGTCACCCGCTTGCGCGGCGGTGACGAAGCCAAGCCGGGGCGGTCGACCGCGCGCACGGTCAGACCCGCTCGATCCGGCGCCGGCCGAACATGCCGTCGGGGCGGATCATCAGCACCGCGATCATCAGCACGTAAGGTACAAAATCCTTGGTGCCGCCGCCGACCAAGGGATCGAGATAACCGGCGGCGAGGTTCTCGACGACGCCGATGATCAGCCCGCCGACGACCGCGCCGAGGATCGAATCGAGCCCACCCAAAATCACCACCGGGAACACTTTGAGCCCGACCAACGCCAATTGGTTGTCGACGCCGAGCATCGCACCCCAGACGACGCCGCCCAGCGCCGAGACCACACCCGCCATCGCCCAGGCAAAGGCAAAATAGCGTTGGACATTGATGCCCATCGCCATCGCCACCTGCTGGCTGTCGGCGACAGCGCGCATCGCGACACCCATCCGGCTTTTTAGAAAGAACCAGGTAAAGCCGCCGAGAAAGACGATGCTGACCCCGGCCCCGACCAGCTGGACCGGCGGCAGGTTGACCGGCCCGAGCACGAGCGGGGTATCGCCGACCGGCATCGCGATCGCGCGGGTCCCGGCGCCGAACGCCAATACCGCCACGCCGCGCAGCACCGCCGCCAAACCGATCGTCGCCATCACCACGGCAATGATCGGGCGGCCGATCAGCGGGCGCAGCACGACGCGCTCCAGCCCGAAGCCCAACGCCACCATGCCGGCGATCGCGATCAAGGCCGACAGCCAGAACGACAACCCGAAAATCCCGGCGGCGGCGGCGGCGATAAAGCCGGCGAACATGACGAACTCGCCCTGGGCGAAGTTGATCGCGTCGGTCGCCTTGTAGATCAGCACAAAGCCCAGCGCGATCAGCGCATACATCAACCCGATCAGCACCCCGTTGGTGACCAGGATCAGGGTGAATTGCCAGTCAACCGCCACGGCCGGCCTCAGGCATAAGCGGGGTGGCGGGCAGGTGCGGCCGGCTCACCGACCCGGTCGATCGCCATCTTTGCGGCGAGGGTTGCCTTGCGGCCGTCCTCATAGGTGATCTCGGTCGCCAGCTCGACCGCTTCGGCGCCGTTGTAGAGCGCGTCGATAACGGCGGCGTATTTTTCCGAGACGAAGCGCCGCCGGATCTTGCGGGTCCGGGTGATCTCGTTGTCGTCGGCGTCGAATTCCTTGCTCAACAGGACAAAGCGCCGGATTTTCGCCGCGTCCGGCAGGGTCGCGTTGCAGCGGGCGATCTCCTCCCCGACCAGCGCGCGCACTTCGGGCTTGGCGCTCAAATCCTGGAACGACGTATAGGCGAGGTTCTTGCGCTCGGCCCAATTGCCGACGGTGCCGAGATCGATCGCGACGAGTGCCGCGACAAACGGCAGCTGGTCGCCGAACGCCACCGCCTCGGCGATAAACGGACTGAATTTCAATTTGTTTTCGACGTATTGCGGGGCGAACGGGGTCCCGTCGCCGAGCTTGCCGACATCCTTGGCGCGGTCGATGACGACGAGATGGCCGCGGGCATCGAGAAGGCCGCAATCGCCGGTGTGAAACCAGCCGTCTGCGGTCATCGCCGCAGCGCTCGCCTCGGGCTCCTTGTAATAGCCGCGGAACACCGCTCCCGAACGGACCAGCACCTCGCCATCCTCGGCAATACGGATTTCGGTGCCGGGGATCGAGCGGCCGACGGTGTCGGGATCGGCCTCGCCATCGGGCTGCAGCGAGGCGAGGCCCGCGAGCTCGGTCGAGCCCCAGACCTGCTTGATGTTGATCCCGAACGCGCGAAAAAACCGAAAGGTGTCGGGGCCGAGCGGGGCGCCGCCGGTATAGACCCAGCGCGCGCGGCCGAGGCCGAGCTGATCGCGCACCGGCGCGCAGACCAGAAAATCGCCGAGCGCCAGCCCCAGCCGCGTCGCCGGGCCCGGCGCGCGGCCGGCATCTTTCGCAGCTTGCGCCCGCTCGGCCCGCGCCCGGAAAAAGTCGAACGCCCGGCGCTTTAGCGGCGAGGCGTCGCTGCCGCGCACCCGCAGCTGGGTCAGCATCGTCTCCCACACCCGCGGCGGCGCCAGCGCGATCGTCGGCCCCAGCTCGCGCAGGTCGCGCGGCACCGTGTCGGGCCGCTCCGGGCAGCTGCAGCAGAAGCCGACGAGCACCGTCAGCACCAGCGAGAACAGCGAGTTGCCGATCCACGCCATCGGCAGGTAGCACAGCATGTCGTCGGTCGGGCGGATGTCTTCGGCGGCGGCGAACGCCTCGGCCGAGCTCAACAGGTTGGCGTGCGACAGCATCACGCCCTTGGGCTGCCCGGTCGTTCCCGAAGTATAGGTCAGCAGCGCCAGGTCGTCGGCCGCGCCTTTGTCGATTTCGGCCTCGACATAACCGCGATGCGTCTTGCCAAATTCGCCGCCGGCAGCCTGAACCGTATCGAAGGCTGCCAGACCGGGTGCCGAATAATGCCCGAGCCCGCGCGGATCGTCGTAGACCACCAATGCGAGATGCGGCAACCGCGTCTTTAGCGACAGGATCTTGTCGACCTGCTCCTGGTCTTCGGCCACCACCACCGAAACCTCGGCGTGGCTCAGGACATAGACCATCTCGGCGGCGATCGAATCCTGGTACATCGGCACCGCGACACCACCGAGGCATTGCGCGGCGAGCTGCGCGCAATAGAGCCGCGGGCGGTTGTCGCCGATCACCGCGAGCTTGCCGCCGCGGCCAAAGCCATGCGCGGCGAGGCCGAGCGCAAACAGGCGCACCTCGTCCCAATACTGCGCCCAGGTGAAGGTCTGCCAGATGCCGCGGTTCTTTTCCCGGATCGCCGGCCGGCCGGCCATGCTGCGCGCGTTGCGGCGCAGCAGCCGCGGCAGGGTCGTCTCGGCAGTCATTCCGCGGCCTCGCGCTCGGTGGCGCTGCCGAGATAGGCGCGGATCACGTCCGGATGACGCTGCACCTCGGCGGGGCTACCCTCGGCGATCTTGCGGCCGCGGTCGAGCACGGCGACCCGGTCGGAAATGTCCATGACCACCGCCATGTCGTGCTCGATCAGGATCGTCGTCGTGCCCCACTCCCGGTTCACCTCGAGGATAAAGCGGGCCATGTCTTCTTTTTCTTCCTGGTTCATCCCGCCCATCGGCTCGTCGAGCAGCAATATCTTGGGGTCGAGCGCCAGCGCGCGGGCGAGCTCCACCCGCTTGCGCAAGCCGTAGGCGAGCCCGCTGGTCGGCTGCTTGCGCAAATCTTCGAGCTCGAGCAGCTCGATCAGCTCCTCGGCACGGGCGCGATGCGCCACCTCCTCGCGCTGCGCCAGCCCCCAATAGACAAAGGACGACAGGATCCCGGCCTTCATCCGCACATGGCGGCCGAGCATGATGTTGTCGAGCACGCTCATGCCGGCGAACAAAGCGATGTTCTGAAAGGTGCGGGCGATGCCGAGGGCGGCCACCCGCGACGGCCGCAGCCCGGTGATGTCTTTGCCGTCGAACACGATCGAGCCGCTGTCCGGCCGGTAAAACCCGCTGATCATGTTGAGGATCGAGGTCTTGCCGGCGCCGTTCGGGCCGATGATCGACATCAGCTTGCCACGCTCGACCGAAAGGCTGACGTCTTCGACCGCGCGCACCCCGCCGAAATGCTTGGATACGCCGGAAATCGCGAGCAGCACGTCGCCTGTTTGCGGATGTGCGGCCAAGAGGTCGGTTATATTGCTTGCCGCCATGCCGTCCGCATTTCCTCACCCGAAAGGGTTGGGCCATTCATGCCGCCCGTTTATGGCCGGCATGATGCTGAGGCATGCGCTGGAAAGCAATCGCTAAAATCGGCGGCAGCGGCGCCGGTTCTCAAATGGCGCAAGGTTTTGACGGCGGGGCTTGCCGTGCCGGGGCCGGCGTGGAACGATCCGCCGCGGGAACGCCCGGCCCGCGATAGTCCCCGCGATAGTTAAGGACGCGATGCCCGAAACCGAGACCATGCCCGTGACGGTGCTGACCGGTTTTCTCGGCAGCGGCAAAACGACGCTGCTGCGCCGCGCGCTCGCCTCCCCCGCGCTTGCCGACACCGCGGTCGTGATCAACGAGATCGGCGAGATCGCGATCGACCATCACCTCGTCGATTTTGTCGACGGGAGCGTCGTCGAATTGCCCGGCGGGTGTCTCTGCTGCGCGGTTCGGGAGGATTTGGCGCGGACCTTGCGCAGCCTGATCGATCGGCGCGCGGCTGGCGACATCAAGCCGTTCCGGCGCATCGTCGTCGAAACCACCGGGCTCGCCGACCCGGCGCCGATCCTTTACACGCTCGGCGCCGATCCGATGCTCGACCACTCGCTGCGATTGGCGCGGGTCGTCACCTTGGTCGATGCGGTGACCGGTGCCGCGACGGTCGACCGCTTTGCCGAGGCGGCGCGCCAGGCCGCGCTCGCCGACCTCCTCGTGGTGACCAAGACCGATCTTGCCGTCTTTGCTGCCGAGCTTGCCGGCAGGCTCGACGCGCTCAACCCGCGCGCGCCGCGCCTCCTCGCGGCCGACATCCCCGATCCCGGCGCGGCGCTCTTCGCCGCGGGCGGGCGCCCTCCCCTCCCCGTTACGCCGGAGATATCCAGCGCCGCGCATACCCACGGCATCGCCACCTTTACCACCGTCCTCGGCAGGGCGCCGCGCCGCCTCGACTTCGCCCGCGCGCTCGGCGGGCTTGCCCGCAAGCGCGGCACCGACCTGCTGCGCGTCAAGGGCATCGTCGAGTTTGCCGACCGGACCGGCCGGCCAGCGGTCGTGCAGGCGGCGCAGCACACGATGTTCGCGCCCGAATGGCTCGACGACTGGCCCGACGATGACCGCCGCAGCCGGCTCGTCTTTGTCGTCCACCGCATCGCGCCGGCTGAAATCCTCGACGCTTTCGCCTTTGCCGCACCCTCGCTCCTAGTCCCCACTCTTAGCGAAGCGCGACTCATCAAATTTCCCTCTCCCCCGGCCGGCGGGGGAGAGGGAGAATATTTGGCTCGGTGTTTTGCGCTTCTCTGATTTCAGGTGCTAGGCTCGTCATCATAGGGAGGCTCACGATGCTCGACGTTGTCGTTTCCGGCGGTCTCGCCGTTCTGCCATCGGGGCCGGAGCCGGCCGATCTCGGCATTGCCGGCGGCAAGATCGCAGCGATCGGAGCGCCGGGGAGCCTCGCCGCGCTCGGCGCCGGCCGCACCGTCGATGCCGCGGGCCAGATCGTCATCCCCGGCGGCATCGACCCGCACGTCCATTGCCGCTGGCCGATCGTCGTCCCCGGCACCACCCAGCACCAGATGACCGACGGCCCGGCGCGGGTCAGCCAGGCCGCGCTCCACGGCGGCACGACGACGATCCTCGATTTTGCCCTCGTCGGCGACGGCGACGGCGTGCAGCAGGCGATCGAGCGGCGCCAGCAGGAATGGCAGGGCGACTGCCATTGCGACTATGCCTTTCACACGATGGTGCAGGGCAAGCTCGCCCCCGAGCTGATGCCGCAGCTGGCCGAGGCGGTTGCGGCCGGGCATCCCAGCGTCAAGATCTTCACCACCGACATCACGCCGAGCCGAAAGGGCCGCATGGTCGATTTCGGCGACATCTGGGAGGTGCTGAAAGTCTTGGCGAAGGCGGGCGGCATCGCCGCGATCCACGCCGAAGACAACGACCTCGTCATGCACATGTACGAAAAGCTGTTTCGCGAGGACCGCACCGGCTTTGAGAACATGGCCGAGGTGCACACCACCTTGAGCGAAGACCTCGCCTTCAACCGGGTGATCCGGCTCGCCGCCAATGTCGAGGGTGCAGCACTTTACATGATGCACACCTCGGCCGCGACCGGGGTCGCCGCGATCGCCGCCGCACGCGCGCAAGGCGTGCCGATCTACGGCGAAACGCTGCATCAATATTTGATGTATACCGCCGAGGACTATAAGCGTGCGAACGGCCAGATCTACCATACCTATCCGTCGCTCAAATTCCAGGCCGACCACGAGGCGCTGTGGGCGGCAACCGACCATGGCGCGATCCAGACCGTCGCCACCGACGAGATCTGCTGCCCACTGCGGAGCAAATTGCAGGGCCGGCGCATCGACGACACCACCGGCGGCAATGCCGGGGTCGAGCCGCGCGTCTCGTTGATCTATACCGAGACCGTCGAAAAACGCGGCCGCGGCCTCGCCGATTTTGTCGGCCTCGTCTCGTCGAACGCAGCCAAGATCATGGGTCTCTACCCGAGGAAAGGGGCGCTCGCGATCGGCTCCGACGCCGACATCGTCATCCTCGACCCGCGCCGGCGCCATATCGTGCGCGCGACCGAGATGCACGAGGCCGATTACAGCCCGTGGGAAGGCCGCGACCTCGCCGCTTGGCCGTCGGTCACGATCTTGCGCGGCAAGATTGTCGTCGACAACGGCGCGTTCTCCGGCGCTCTGAGCGACGGTCAATTCCTCTCCCGCAAAGTCCCGGACGAAATCCGCACCCGCCCCGCGGTTTGAGGCGCTGTCGGAAAGCGGAACGGAATCTTCCGCACCGGATTCGCATTCAGTCGGCCAGGGCGTTATCCATCCTGATGGCAACTCCTGATCGGTCAGGACTCGATTTCGAACGCCTGCCAGGACGGGAGGACACCTAAACCAACAGGCTGCTGAAAAACCCGCGCGTCATTCCGGGACGGTCCGTCAGGAGCGGGCCCGGAACCCATGAACACAGGCCAGGGCATTGATTTCTCTCGCCCGTGTTCATGGGTTCGGGGCTCACGGGCGATGCCCGCGCCCCGGAATGACGAGGTTCATGCAATTCTCAGCAGCCTAACTACAGCATTCGCGTAACCACGAGCTACCGTATCCTGCTCGGGCGTGAAGCCGACGGGCTCGGCGAGCTTTTCGCCGCCGTCGATATCGGCACGCATCAGATCCATCGCCGCTGAGACCCCGTGCTGCCGGATCGCCGGGCGAGGTGAATTGCCGGGTTGAGCGGGGGCGGTTATCGTGACGCGGAAAGGGATGCGTCGATGAAGCTGCGTGAGCTGCGCCGCACGATCTGGGCCGTTTGGCTCGGGCTGGCGGCGCTCGGCCTCAACGCGCTCGTACCGATCCATGCGGCTTTCGACCTTGCCGAGGCGACGGGCAAGACGGGCCACGGTCTCGAATGGCGCCTTTTCGCGCTGGCAAGCGGCCACGGCGAGGACGCCGGCAAGCCCGACACACACCGCACCCATCATGGCCATGCCACCGTCTGCGCGGTGTGCAGCGCGGCCGCCGCGCTCGCCGGTTTCGCCGGGGCGGCGGCAATCCCGTTGCCCGCACCTTACGCGGGCGGCGCGCCGGCAACCTTCGCCGTCGCGCCCGACAAACCCGACGGCACCTTCACCGCCGCTTATCTCTCCCGCGCTCCACCCTTCGGCTGACCTGCCGAGACCGCTGCAACCGGCAGACCGCACCGCGCGGCCTCTGCCGATTCGCGATTTCCAATTTTGGAGCGCCTTATGCTGAACCACACTCTGCGCGGCGCGCCGGCTGTCGTGGCCGTCGCCCTCTTTTGCACGCATTCCGAAGCGCTGGCGCACGGCTTTGCCGGCGATCGCTTTTTTCCCGCCACCATCCTGACCGACGACCCGTTTGTCGCCGACGAAATCTCGCTGCCGACCGTCACCCTGAACCCGACCCAAAGCGATGGCTCGCGGGAAATCGATATCGGCCCCGATTGGTCCAAGCGGATCACCCCCGACCTCGACTTCACCATCGGCACCGATTGGGAGCACATCAAAGCACCAGGCGCGCCGGCCCAGACCGGGTTTGGCGGGCTCGATACCGGGCTGCAATATCAGCTGTTCATCAATGCGCCGCACGAGGCGATGGGCCTCGTCGGGCTCAACGTCAATTGGGGGAACACCGGAAATGTTCGGGCAGTAGGGGCGCCCGATTTCACCACGGTCTCACCCACTTTCGACTTTGGCAAAGGCTTTGGCGATTTGCCGGATTCGCTGCCCTGGCTGCGGCCGTTCGCCGTCACCGGCAATTTGAGCTTTGATTTCCCGAGCAAAACCGAAAGCGACGGCATTCCGAACCCGAACAATTTCAACTACGGCTTTGCCATCGAGTACAGCCTCGAATATCTGCAGCATCAGGTCCGCGATATCGGGCTGCGGGCGCCGTTCGACCGTCTGATCCCGCTCGTCGAGTTCGCGCTGACGACACCTTTGAACCGCGGCCAAGGCGGCATGACCACCGGCACGGTGCAGCCCGGCATCATCTGGGCCGGACAGTATTTTCAGGTCGGCGCGGAGATGATCATCCCGACCAACAGCCAGTCGGGGCACGGGATCGGCGGGGTGGTTCAATTGCACTTCTACCTCGACGACCTGTTCCCGCACGGCATCGGCAAGCCGATCTCCGAGTGGTAGCGATGCGCCGAGCGGCAATGGCGCTGGCGGCGGCCGTCCTGTCCGGGGCGGCCAATGCCGCTTTGGCGCACGCCTTTCTCGACCATGCGAGCCCGGCCGTCGGCAGCACCCTGCCGGCGGCGCCGCCGGCCGTGATGCTGTGGTTCAGCCAGGAGCTGGAGCCGGCCTTCAGCACCGTCACGGTGACCGACAAGGCGGGAAACCGCGTCGACCGCGGCGACGGCGCCGTCGACCCGAAGGACCCGACCGAGCTGCACGCCACGCTAAAGCCGCTGCCGCCCGGCAGCTACAAGGTCATTTGGCGGGTGGTCTCGGTCGATACCCATACGACCGAAGGCGATTTCGGCTTTGTCGTCGGCGGCCGGTGAGGACGCGATGGACAATCTGCTGATCGCCGCCCGCGCGCTCCACTTTACCGCGGCGGTTTCGCTCTGCGGCATCTTTGCCTATCGCTGCCTTGTTGCCGGCCCGGCCTGGCGGCAGTCGGGCATCGATTTGATTGATTTGACCGATTTCGCCGGGCGCCGGGGCCTCGATCGGCTCGCTTGGTCGAGCCTGGGGTTGGCGCTGATTTCCGGCGCGGCGTGGCTGCTGCTGCAATCGTCGATGATGAGCGGGCGGCCGCTCGGCCAGGCGGTGGCACAGGGCGTCGTCGGCGTCGTGCTGACCCGGACCCGGTTTGGCGAGGTCTGGATCATGCGCGCTGTCTTTGCGGCGGCGCTCGGCGTCTGCCTGCTCGCCGTTCGGCGCCGGCGGATTGCCGGCGCCGCCGATTGGGCGGCGCTGGTCTCGAGCATCCTGTTTCTCGGCGCGCTCGCCTGGGTCGGGCATGGCGGGGCGACGCCGGGCGCGGCCGGCCGGCTGCATCTGGCGGCCGATATCCTGCACCTGCTCGCGGCGGGTGCGTGGCTCGGCATGCTGATCCCCTTGGCGCTGCTCCTGGCCGATGCGCGGCGCCATCGCGATCCGGACCGGGCCCGTCTAGCGTGGTTGGCGACGGCGCGCTTTTCGAACATCGCCACGGCGGCGGTCGCGGTCCTGTTTGCGGCGGGCCTCGTCAATACCTGGTTTCTCGCCGGCACCATCCCGGCTCTGATCGGCACTCTCTATGGCCGCCTGCTGCTGCTCAAGGTCGCGATCTTCGCGGTCATGCTGGGGCTCGCAGCGGTCAATCGCCTGCGGCTGAGCCCGCGCCTCGCCGACCGAGATGCCGGCGCCCGGCCGGCGATCGGCCAGCTGCGGCGCAACGCGCTGATCGAGGCCGGGTGTGGGATTGCGGTGCTGGCAATCGTCGGCGCGCTCGGCATGCTGCCGCCGGGGCTCCATACCGAGCCGGTCTGGCCGCTGCCGTTCCGCATCGAATTTATCGCGCTGGGATGGCCCGCGGACGCCGTTCTGGCGGCCCTGGCGCTGCTGGCCTGCCTGTGCGCGGTCGGGATCGCCGGCTCTGCCGCGGTTGGGCATTACCGCCGTGCCATAGCGCCGCTCGCCGCGCTGCTGCTGTCCCTATTCGCCGGCTGGATTGTGCTGAGGCCGGCAGTGGCGCCGGCCTTCCCGACCAGCTTTTTCGCCTCGCCCGAGGCCTATGCGGCGCCATCGGTCGCGCGCGGCAGAGCGATCTACGCCGCAAGCTGTGCGATCTGCCACGGCGCCTCGGGCCGCGGCGACGGCCCGGCCGCGGCCGGTCTGCCGATCCGGCCGGCCGACCTGACGGCGCCGCACCTGTTCGGCCACGCTCCGGGCGACCTCTTCTGGTGGGTCAGCCACGGCGCCGGGCATAATGTGATGCCGGGCTTTGCCGGCGCGATCAGCACCCGCCATCGCTGGGATGTGATCAATTTTGTTCTGGCCCGCGCCGCCGGCGTGCTGTCGCGCGGGATCGGCCCCGAGATCCGGCCGCAAGCCGGCTTTCCGGTTCCCGATTTCGCCTTTGAGCAAAGCGGCCGGCAGCAAACCCTGGCGGAGCTGCTCAAGCACGGGCCGGTTTTGCTGGTGCTGTTCGCGCCGCCCGCTCCGACAGCTCGTTTGGCGCAGCTGGCGGCAGCCGGGCCGCAGCTCGCTGCCGCGAAGCTCGACGTGCTCGCGGTCGATACCGGCCCTGTCGCGGCACCGGTGCCGGAAACCGTCTCGGTCTCGGACGAGGTGCGCTCGGTGCTGGCGTTGTTCGCCCCGCAGCAGGGGGTGACCGAGCTGATGCTCGATCGCTCCGGCGTTGCGCGCGCACGCTGGACCAGCAGCAGCGGGAGCGGGCTGGCAAATGCCGCCGCTCTGGCCGCCGACGCGGGGCGCGTCGCCCGTTTTGCCGCGGCGATGCCGAGCCATGCCGGGCATGCTCACTGAGCCCGCCTCATCCGGCTGGCGGCTGTGTGGTCCGGCGCGCGCCGGCGAGCTTGTCGACGAGCTCGCGGTCTTGGAGCAGCTCGGCCGCCGCGCCGCTATAGACGACCTTGCCGTTGTCGAGGACATAGGCGCGGTCGGCGATCGCCAGCGACAATGGCGCGTTCTGCTCGATCAGCAGCACCGAAACGCCTTCGCCCTGCATCCGCCGGACAATCTGCATCACTTCTCTGACGACGAGCGGTGCCAGGCCCTGCGAGGGCTCGTCGAGCAGAATGAGCCGCGGGTTGAGCAACAGCGGGCGGCCGATCGCCAGCATCTCCTGCTCGCCGCCCGACAGCTGGCGCCCGAGCTGCGATTTGCGCTCCTCGAGCCGCGGGAACAGCTGGAACACCCGCTCGATCGTCCAGGGGCCGGGCCGGGCGAGCGGCACCCGCAAATTTTCCAGGACGGTCAGGTTGCCAAAAATCTTGCGCCCTTCGGGCACATAGCCGACGCCGAGCGCGGCGATCCGGTGCGGTGGCCAAGCCGTCGTGTTGGCGCCGAAAATTTCGATCTTGCCGTGGCGCGGCGGGGTCAGCCCGATCAGGCTGCGCACCGTCGTCGTCTTGCCCGCGCCGTTGCGCCCGAGGAGGGTGACGATCTCGCCCTCGCCGACCTCGATCGACACACCTTGGAGGATGTGGCTCTTGCCGTAATAGGTGTGAATGTCCGCGGCGACGAGGATCGGCTTCACTGCGCCTCCCCGAGATAGGCGGCGCGGACCCGTTCGTCGGCGGCGATTGCCTCGGGTGTGCCGGCCGCGAGCGTGCGGCCCTGGTCGAGCACGGTGATGTGCTCGGCGAGGCCGAAGACGATATCCATGTCGTGCTCGATAAAGAGGATGGCGGTGCGCTGCTCGCGATGCAGGCGGCGCACCAATTCGACCATGTGCTCGGTCTCGGCGTCGCCCATCCCGGCAGTCGGCTCGTCGAGCAGAACCAGGCGGGGCTCGAGGCTCAACGCCATCGCCATCTCGACGACGCGCTGGTCGCCATGGGCGAGCGCCCCGACGATGTGGTCCGCCTTTGTCGCAAGGTCCATGATTTCGAGCAGCTCGAACACCCGCCGCTCGATCGCGCGCCGCTGGGCCGGCCGCAGCCACGGCCGGGCATTGACGCCGGCGGCGGTCTCGAAACCGATCCGGACATTCTCGAAGACGGTCAGGTCGGGGAGAATTTCGGTGATCTGAAATGTCCGCACGATGCCGCGCGCGACGCGCTTGACGACGGGCAAGACGGTGATGTCCTCGCCGTCGAATACAATTTTGCCGGAAGTCACCGGCACAAAGCCGCTGATCAGGTTGAAAAAGGTCGTCTTGCCGGCGCCGTTGGGGCCGATCACGGCGCGCAATTCGCCGCTCGCCATCGCGAACGAGACATCGTCCACCGCGCGCAACGGGCCGAAATGACGCGAGACGCCGTCGAGGCGCAGCAGCGCAGGCTTCTCGGCCGGCGCGGCGTCGCGCTCGCGGCGACGGCCGAGGTCCGGCGCAACCTTCATCAGGCTCATGCCGCTCTCGCCCGCCGCGACAAGACCCCCAACAGCCCGTCCGGAAACAACAGGACGATCAACACAAAAATCAGGCCGATAAAGGTCATCCAATTGCCGGTGACGCTCGACAGGTAATCCTGCGCGACGACAAAGATCACGACACCGACCAAAGGCCCCCAAAAGCTGCGCATGCCGCCGAGGACGATCATGATGACAAAATCGCCCGACAGGATCCAGTGCAGGTCTTGCGGCGAGGTGAAGTTGAACAAAAGGGCATTTAGCGAGCCGGCAAGCGCGGTAATGAAACCGGCGACCGCAAAGGCCGCCCAGACATACCGATTGATGCGGATCCCGAGAAACTCCATGCGCCGGCGGTTCTCGCGGATGCCGACCCAGGTGTGGCCCAGCGGCGATTGCAGCAATATCCACATGACCGCCACCGCAATCGTAAAGCAGAGCAGCACGAGATAATAAAAATTTGTCGCGGTCAGCGCGATCTGGAACGAGCCCAAATGCAGCGGTTGCCGGGCGAAGCCGGCAAGCCCGTCCTCGCCGCCGGTGACGTTGTTCCAGCGCACGGCGACAAAATAAAACAGCTGGCCGATCGCGATCGTGATCATCGCAAAGTAGATGCCGCGGCGGCGCATCACCAGCGGGCCCAGGATCGTCGCGGCGAGACCGCCGGCCAACGTGCCGATCAGGATCGCGAGCGGCGTGCTTGGCGCCAGGTACTTCAACGCCATGCCGGCGCCGTAGGCGCCGAGCCCGAAATACGCCGCCTGGCCGAAGGACAGCCCGCCGGTGAAGCCGATCAGGAGATTGAGGCCCATGGTCGCGATGCCGTAGACCAATACCTTGGAGCCAAGCGTCGTATAGCCGCCGATCGCCGGCAGCCACCAGGGCAGCGCCAGCAGGACCGCCCAGCCGGCGGCGATCGCGAGGCTGCGCCTCATTCGAAAAGCCCCTCCTCGCCGAGGAGGCCGCGCGGCCGGATCACCAGCACGACCAGCATCAAGAGATAGATCGCTGCCTCGCTGGCGGCCGGGTAATAGGTGGTGACGATCCCCGCGGCGAGCCCGATCAGAAGGCCGCCGAGGATCGCTCCGGGCAGGCTGCCGACGCCGCCGACAATGATCGCGACAAAGCTCGGCATGATCAGGCTGTTACCCATCGGCGGCGTCAGACCGAGGACACCGGCGGCGAGCACGCCGGCGAGGCCGGCAAAAAAGCAGCCGAGCCCGAAATTGAGGGCGCGCAGCCGGAAGATGTTCACACCCAGCGCCGAGACTGTTTCGAGGTCGCGAATGCCGGCCCGGATACGGATGCCGATCAGGCTGTAGCGCAGCAGGAGATAGAGGCCGAGCACCACCGCGACAGTGATCGCGATCACCAGGACACGGTATCCGGTGATAAAGAAATAGGCCTCGCTCAACGGCGAATTGAGCGCGGCCGGGATCTCGAACGGCAGGCCTTGCGCGCCCCATATGGTGCGCGTCAAGTCTTCGATGATCAGCGCCAAGCCAAAGGTCAGCAACAGGCTATAGAGCGGATCGCGGCGGCGATAGAGCGGCCGGATCAAAACCCGCTCGGCGACGAGCCCGAGGCCGCCCGCCACCACCGGCGCGGCGATCAACGCCCCCCAAAATCCGAGATAGGGGCTGAGCGTGTAGGCGATATAGGCGCCGATCACGAGAAACCCGCCATGCGCCATGTTGATGACGGAGTTGAGGCTCAAAATTTGCGCGAGCCCCAACGCCATCAGCGCATAGAACACACCCTGGATCAGGCCGTTGAACGCATCGAACAACAGGAGCTGCATGCGTCACGTTTCCCGTGCGGCCCTCTTTGGGGCGCGGCGCCGGCGGCGACGGTTCAGCTCGGGTAGTCGAGCTTGCAGCCGGTCTCGCTGACCGGCAGCGAAGTCTTGTCGCCGGCGACGATGTCGGCGACCTTGAACAGGCTCGGATAGGTCCCGTCCGGCAAATCTTCGCCCGGAAACTCGCTCGCCATCAGCTGGTGGTCCTCCGGCCGGAAATAGACCTTGTGCGGCTGCAATTTGATTTCGGGCGGCAGCTCCAGGCCCTCGAGCGCATGCGCCATTTTTACCGGGTCGACCGATTTCGCCTTCTCCGCGCCCAGCGCCAGCGCATGCAGCCCGGCATAGCCGAACCAGGTGCGGGCGCTCGGCCAGGTCCCGTCGGGATAGGCCTTCTGATAGTTTGCGACATATTCCTTGACACCGGGCGTGTCGGGCTGGTCCCACCACCATTCGAGCGTCCACCAGCCGATCCGCGCCTCCTTGGGCAGCGCCCGCAACACTTCGAGCTCGCTCAGCCCGCCGCCGATCGGGAATTTTTTGGTCAGCCCGAACTGCGCCGCCTGCTTCATCGAGTTGACCAGGTCCTGGCCGTCGGTCAGGTTGATCAGCACGTCGGGCTTTGTCGCCTGCGCCTTGATCAGATACGACGAAAAATCGGTGGTGCCGAGCGGCGCCAGCGAGTTGCCCAGCACCGTGCCGCCAAAGCCCTTGAGAATCTTCGCGTAAGCTTCCTGGAGGGTATGGCCGAAGGCATAGTCGGGCGTGATGAAATACCATTTGCCGCCGAACTTATGAAACAGCGTGCCGGCGAGACCGGCGGCGAGCATGTAGGTCGTGGTGCAGATGCGGAACGTCGTCCAGTGGCATTGCTTCCCGGTCACCGGGTCGGTGTGGCCGCCGGTTACCATGTAGATCACACCCTTGTTGTGCGCAGTCTGGTTGACCGAGAGCGCCGTCGCCGACGACACCGCCCCCATCAGCATCGCGCACCCGTCCTGATCGATCAGCTTCGATGCCTTTTGCGCGGCGAGGCCGGCGTTGGCGTTGTCGTCTTCGATCAGCAATTCGACTTTGCGCCCGACCATGCCGCCTTTCGCATTGATCTCGGCGAGCGCCATCTTGGCGCCGCGCACCTCGCTCTCTCCCTCGGCCGCATAGGTTCCGGTCAACGGGTCGTGCATGCCGATTTTGACGGGTTTTTCGCCTTGGCCGAAAGCCAGGATCGGCGGCGCCGCAACGGCCGCGGCACCAAGCGCCAGCCCCGCTTTGACGACACGCCGGCGCGTCAACGACCTAGGCATTCTCGACCTCCCGTTCGGTTTGGTTGCCCGCCTGTATCGCTGCGGGGTGCGCCGACAACTTGCCTTGAAACCCGTATCGGGTCCATGCGCATCTTGGCGCAGCCGGGCATTGCGCGCGAAGGCGGGTTCAGACCGCCAGCTCGCACCAGATCGGGGTGTGGTCCGAAGCGCGCTCCTTGGCCCTGGGCTTTTTGTCGATGTCGCAGGCGACAGCCCGGTCGGCGGCGTGCGGCGACAGCAACAGATGATCGATGCGCAAGCCCTCGTCGCGGTTCCAGCGCCCGGCCTGGTAATCCCAAAAGGTGTAGCGGTGCGGCTCGCGGTGAAAGACGCGGTAGCAATCGGTCAGCCCCAGATTCATCAACGCCCGAAACCGCGAGCGCGCTTCGAGCCGGCACAGCGCATCCTCGCGCCACGCAACCGGGTCGTACACATCCTCGTCGGCGGGGCAGATGTATGCGAAGAGCCGGCACAGCGCATCCTCGCGCCACGCAACCGGGTCGTACACATCCTCGTCGGCGGGGCAGATGTTAAAATCGCCAGCCAAAACAAACGGCGCCTCGCAGCGCAAAAGGTCGCGCGCGCGATTGACCAGCTCCCCCATCCAGGCGAGCTTGTAGGTGAATTTGTCGGTCCCGACCGGGTTGCCGTTCGGCAGGTAGATCGAGGCGACCCGCACCGCGCCGAACGAGGCTTCGAGATAGCGCGCCTGCGGGTCCTGGCTCATGCCCGGCAGCCCGCAAACGAGGTCCGCGGCCGGTGTTTTCGACAACAGCGCCACACCGTTATAGGCGCGCTGGCCGATGGTCTCGACGTGATAGCCGAGCCCCTTGATTTCGAGCGCCGGGAAATCCGCCGCCGGGCATTTGGTCTCCTGCAGACACAAAACATCGGGTTGCGCCTCTTCGAGAAAGGCGAGCAGCAGCGGCAGCCGCACCTTGACCGAGTTGACGTTCCAGGTCGCTATCTTCACGCCTCACCCCACCGCCGCAGCCCGCGCGCCCCTCCTTTTAGGGCACGCCGCGAATAGCGCAACCCGCCGCCCGTCCCGAACAGACCTGGCCGGGCAGGTCGCCCTTCTCGGATGCTGGTCCAGGCAGAGAGCCGAATACTCAGGCGACGTTGGATCATCGGCGCCTTCGCGCCGGAACCGGTCGTTCGATCAAACGGCTTGAATGGGTCAAGCCTACCCGAAGCCGTCTCGCGGGCCGCCCAGATCGAACTGCCGCAGTTCGATCTGGGCGGCGAAGTCGGGCCGGCCAGGCAGCAAATTACAACTCAGGCACCACCGCAGCCTTCATTTCCTTGATGAGCCACTTGCCGTTGATGCGTACCAACGCGTCGTCGGAATTCGAATGCACGGCGATCTTGTTCGCGGTCTTATCGATCCACAGACATTCGAAGTACAGATGCGCCCGATCACCCTGGACGTCGTAGCGGATACGGAAGGCGGGGGTGTAGCCCACCCACTGATTTTGCGGCCGGAAGGGTCCGGATGCCTGCCAAAAGACCTTTACCTGATCCTTGCCGGAATACGTCTTGCCTCCTGACATGATCACCGCATCATCGGTAAACAGTGACAGCATCAGATCGAGATTCTTGGTTGATCCCGCCTGGTGAAAGGCGATTTCCATTTGATGAAAAGCCATAAAATCTTGTGCATTCTCTTCGGTGCCGGCGCTCGCCCCGCCGGCCAGGCAGGTGACCAGTATCGCAGCGATCTTTAGGACATGCTTCATGGTTCCCTCCGTCGACCATGCCGAGCGGGCGATTACACGGCGGATGTGCCATGGCATCGCCGATTTCTTCGCTCCATCGATTAGGATAAGATCGTCCCGCTTGGAGGTAACGAGAGAACGGCGAAAAACACACGAAAACGCCGCGAAATCGTGGAGGACGGCCCAATGCGGAACCTCGCTTCGGGAGTTTCGGTGGATCACCCTTCGACGGGGGCGATCCGCTTCGATCGGTTCGCGCTCGATGTGAGCCGTGGGTCTCTGGCGAGTGCGGTTGGCGAGATCTGGCTGCGGCCAAAGAGCTTCGATGTCTTGCGGTACCTCGTCGAGAACGCCGGTCGTCTGATATCGAAGGATGAGATTTTCACAGCGTTGTGGCCTAACTCGATCGTGACCGACGATTCACTCGTGCAATGCATCAGCGAAATCCGGCAGGCGCTTCATGACGATCAGCAAAGGCTGATTAAGACCGTGCCGCGGCGGGGCTATTTGTTCGATGCTGCGATAACCCGATCCGATGCGGCGGGAGTGATCGTTTCTGCGGCACGGCAGATATCGAGTGCGGCCCCAGAGGACGGCATCGCGGACCTGAACCGCGAGACGATCATGCCGACCGAAGAGGAGTTCGCGAATCGTCTGTCGATTGCGGTGATGCCACTGATCAATGTCAGCGGCGATCCGGAATTTGACTGCCTGGCCGACGCCCTGACGGAAAATCTGATTACCGATTTGTCGAGCATTCGCGACAGCATGGTCGTCACGCCCAACTCGGTGTTCAGCTACAAAGACAAGGAGGTCAGCGTGGAGCAGATCGCCCGCGAACTCGGTGTGCAGTATCTGTTCACGGGCAGCCTGCAAGGTTCTGCGACACGAATTCGCGTCAACGGCCAGTTGATCGACGCGCGGCGCGGGACGAACCTGTGGGCCGAGCGGTTCGAATATGATGGTCGCGATATTTGGGGTTGGCAGGGCGAGGTCACCCGCAAGATCGCCATAACCTTGAAGTTCAAGCTCGTTGAGCTCGCCAGTCGCCGGGGCGCGACAGAGCGGCCGGCAAAACCCGACGCGATCGATTTGACCATGCGCGGCGTGGTGTTATTCAGCCGGTTCAGTTCCCGCGCCGATGTCATCGAGGCGCGCGCCCTGTTCGAGCAGGCGCTACGGCTCGACCCCTTTTCGGTGCAGGCGTTGGTCGGATTTGCTGGGAGCCATGTGGTCGAGCTCACAGAACTTTGGGCCGATGATCCGGTCGGTCAACTGCAACAGGCGGACGCCGCCGTTGCACGGGCCCTGGAGATTGATCCCCTGTCTGCCGAAGTCCGTTACACCAAGGCGAACTTGTTGATGCAGCACGGACAGCTCGGGCAGGCGATCGCCGAATATAGGGTCGCAATTAACTTCAACCCGAGCTTTTCACATGCCTACTCACGCATCGGTCTTGCCAAGTTAGAGCTCGGGAGACCGGAGGAGACATTTGAGCCGGTGCTCAAGGCGCTCAGTCTCAGCCCTCCCGAGTACCGGGCTAGCCTGTGCCAATCGTACCTCGGAATGGCATCGTTTCATCTCGGGCGCGACGTTGAAGCGACAGAATGGCTTCAGAAGGCCTTGACGACGGATTCTCGGTCAGGCCGACCGCATGCATGGCTCGCCGCGATTTACGCTCTGAGCGGAAGGCCGGGAGATGCACACGCGGAAATTGCCGAATTCAGTCGTGTCTACCCCGGCCACACGATCGCCAGCCTACGGGCGAGCCAGCGGTCGTCCGCTCCGGCATTCCTCGCCCAGCGCGAGCGCTTTTATCAAGGACTGATGGTAGCCGGGCTGCCGCCGAGCTAGCAGGGGCGCCAACTAGAGAGGCGTCGTCACAGCCTCGTTCTCCTTACGAACGGCCGGTTTGGGGCATTACCCGTCCTTCCTTCCGGCCGAAATCGAGCATTGGGCGGCAACTCCGGGATCGCGGTCAGCCGATCGAGAACGAGTTGCCGCAGCCGCAGGAGGAAGCGGCGTTCGGGTTTTTGATCTGGAACGAGGCACCCATCAAATCCTCGACGAAATCGATTTCCGCGCCGCTCAACAGGTCGAGCGAGACCTCGTCGACGACGACCGTGACACCGTTGCGCTCGAAAACGACATCGTCTTCGTTCTTCGCTTCGTCAAACGTGAAGCCATACTGAAACCCGGAGCAGCCGCCGCCCGACACGGCGATCCGCAAAAACGCGCTCTCCGCCTGCTCCTGCTGCTTCAGGGCCGCGATGCGGCGCGCCGCATTTTCGGTCACGACAATCTGCCGCGCCTCGACCTCACCTGTGCTTTCGGCCATATCCTTGCAGCTCCTCAGCGCGACTCGCTCATGCTCCCTATCTAGGCATCGGCGGCGCGCGGGTCAAACGGCTGCTGACCGCAAGATTTCACCACAAGGATCAGCTAGGCTCGACAACCCACGCGGAGGCGACCGATGCCGCATGCCGTAACCGGCGAAATCGCTCGAGATCAACGGGCCGAGCCCGCCGACAAGCTCGCCTGTCTCGCAGCGCTCGAAAAGAAGGTGCTGTGGCTCTCGACCTGGATGATCCACAACGCCAACCATCTGCGGCCGAACCGCGACGGGCTCAAGGTCGGCGGGCATCAGGCGTCGAGCGCCTCGCTCGCGACCCTGATGACGGCCCTCTATTTCGACGTGCTGCGGCCGCAGGACCGGGTCGCGGTCAAGCCGCACGCCTCGCCGGTGTTTCACGCGATCCAATACCTGCTCGGGCACCAGTCGCGCGACAAGCTCGAACGGTTTCGCGCCTTCGGCGGCGCCCAATCCTATCCGTCGCGTACCAAGGACGGCGACATCGTCGATTTCTCGACCGGCTCGGTCGGGCTCGGCGTCGGCATGACCTTCTTCGGCTCGCTGGCGCAGGATTATGTGCGGTTGAAAGCAGCTGGCCTCGACCGAAGCGCCGCCCGGCCGCATGATCGCGCTCGCCGGCGACGCCGAGCTCGACGAGGGCAATATCTTCGAGGCCTTGCTCGAAGGCTGGAAGCACGATGTCCGCAACCTCTGGTGGGTCATCGACTACAACCGCCAGAGCCTCGACGCCGTGGTCTCGGACCGGCTCTTCGGCCGCATCGACGCGCTCTTCGAGATGATGGGCTGGCGCGTCGTCACCTTGAAATACGGCCGGCTGCTGGAAACGGCCTTTGCCCGGCCGGACGGGCGCCATTTGCGCGAATGGATCGATAATTGCCCGAACTCGCTCTATTCGGCATTGGTCTACAAGGGTGGTGCCGGCTGGCGCGAGCATCTGCAGCGCGACCTCAACCGCCATCCCGGCATCCGCGCGATCCTCGACGACCACGACGATGACGCATTGCAGCGGCTGATGACCAATCTCGGCGGCCATGACCTGGCCGCGGTATTGGATGCGTTCCACGCCATCGCCGACGACCGGCCGACCTGCTTTATCGCCTACACGATCAAGGGCTACGGGCTGCCTTTCGCCGGGCACAAGGACAACCATGCCGGGCTGATGAACCTCGACCAGATGGCCGCTTTTCGGCGCAGCATGAAGGTGGCGGAAGGGGCGGAATGGGACTCCCTATGCCGGCCTCGATCTGGCGCCGGGGCGGCTCGGCGCGTTTCTGGCGCAAACCCCGCTCGCCGGGCCCGCCCCGCGCTGGCACAAGGCGGCCCCGGTGCCGGTGCCGCCGGCTTTGCCGGTGCCGCGCGGCGCGCGCCAATCGACCCAGGAAGCCTTTGGCCGGTTGCTCGGCGACATCGCCGCCGGCGACAGCGAATTGGCGCGGCATATCGTGACCGCTTCGCCCGACGTCACGGTGTCGACAAACCTCGGGCCGTGGGTCAACCGCCGCGGCATCTTCGACCGGGCCGAGCGCGCCGACACCTTTCGCGAGGAAAATGTGGTCTCGGCGCAGCGCTGGGCGATGTCGCCAAAGGGCCAGCACATCGAGCTCGGCATCGCCGAGAGCAACCTCTTTCTGCTGCTCGCCGCGCTCGGCCTGTCGGCGCCGCTGTTTGGCGCCCGCCTCATACCGATCGGCACGCTCTACGACCCGTTTATCAAGCGCGGGCTCGATGCGCTGAACTACGCCGCCTACCAGGATGCGCGGTTCATCCTCGTCGCCACCCCTTCGGGGATCACGCTCGCCCCCGAGGGCGGCGCGCACCAATCGATCGGCGAGCCGCTGATCGGCATGGCGCAGCCGGGGCTCGCGTGCTTCGAGCCGGCCTTTGCCGACGAGCTGGCGGTGCTGCTGCGCTGGGCCTTTGCCGAGATCCAGCGCGAAGGCGGCGAATCGGTCTGTTTTCGCCTGTCGACGCGGCCGGTCGAGCAGCCGAAACGAGAGATCGAGCCGGATCTCGCCGCGGCGATGGTGGCCGGCGCTTATTGGCTGCGCGAGCCCGGCCCCGATGCCGATCTCGCGATCGCCTATTGCGGTGCGGTCGCCCCCGAAGCCCTCGCCGCGCACCGGGAGCTTCTTGAAGACATGCCGCAGGCGGGATTGCTCGCGGTCACCTCGCCCGGCCGGCTGCACCGCGATTGGCGCGCGGCGCAGACCGAGCGCCGAACCAGCGCGGCCGAGGATTTGCTGGCGCGGCTGCGCCCAAATGCGGCGCTGGTCACGGTCGGCGATTTCCACCCCGCGGCACTATCCTGGCTCGGCGCCGTCCGGTCGAGCCGGGTCGTGCCGCTCGGGGTCGAGCGCTTCGGCCAGTCGGGCGACATCCCCGATCTTTACCGCGCCTACGGCATCGACCAGGACGCGATCCTCGATGCCGCCGCCCGCGCCTGCCTCGCCGCCCTGCGCTGACGGGTCTTGCTTAGACCCTCCGCCGCGGCAGGCGGATGGTGAATTCGGTGTAGGCGCCGGGCTCGCTGGCGACGGTGATCGTGCCGCCGTGCTGCTGGGTGACGATGTCCCAGCTGATCGAGAGGCCGAGGCCGGTGCCTTCGCCGGTCGGCTTGGTGGTGAAGAACGGCTGGAACAATTTGTCGCGGATCTCGGGCATGATGCCGGCGCCGTTGTCGCGCACCCGGATCTCGACCGCGTCGTCCGAGTTCGCGCGTCGCAACCTGGAGGGTCGGGCAAAAGCCGCCGCCCAGCTCGCGGGCGCGCTTGCGAGCGGCATAAAAGCCGTTGCCGAAAAGGTTCAGAAAAACGCGCGTCAAATCTTGCGGCACGATCTCGAGCGGCGCGAGGCCCGGGGCGAACGTCGCGCTCCATCGCGATATTGAAATCCTGGTCCTGGGCGCGCGCACCGTGATAGGCGAGGTTTAAGGCCTCCTCGATGAGCGCATTCAGATCGACCCTCCGGCGCTCGCCGGTGGTTCCGCGCGAATGCGCCAGCATGCTGGTCACGATGCCGCCAGCGCGCTTGCCGTGCTCGCCGATCTTTTCGAGATTGCCGCTGAGCGTCGTGACGATCTCGTCGATTTCGGCGCGCATGTCGGTGCCGAGCGCAGCCAACGCCGGGGCCGCCGCCTCCGTCAGCTCGTCCAAGAGCTCAACCGAGAGCCCGGCAAAATTGTTGACGAAATTCAGCGGGTTTTTGATCTCGTGGGCGATTCCGGCGGTCAGCTGGCCCAACGAGGCCATCTTCTCGGCCTGGATCAGGCTCGCCTGCGCGGCCTGCAGCTCGGCGAGCGCCTTTTCCGCCGCCTCGCGCGCGGCATGGATCTAGGCCTCGGCGCGTTTGCGCGCGGTGATGTCGCTGTAGATCAGCACAAAGCCGCCGCCCGGCACCGGATTGCGGCGCACCTCGACGACCCGCCCATCGGGGCGCGTCCGCTCGAACCGCACCTCGCGCTCGCGATCGTCGAGACGGTTGGCGAGCTCGGCTTTGAGATCGGTCGCGGCATATTCGCCGCGCCCAGCCAAGTAGCGGAAATATTCGGCAAAGCTCGGCCGTTCGGCAACAATCTCATCTGGTAAATCGAGCATCTGCTGAAAGTTCGTGTTCCAGGCCGTCAGGCGCAAATCGTGGTCGAACATTGCAACGCCGTCGCCCATATTGTCGAAGCTGACGCGCAATTCAGCCTGGCGCTGTCGGATTTCGCCAATGAGCCGGGCATTGTCCATCGCGATGACCGCCTGCGCCGCAAAGCTTTCGAGCAATGAGATCTCCTTGTCGGAGAACAGGCGGACCTCTTGCCGGTTGCAGGAGATCGCGCCGAGGAGCCTCCCATCCTTGCGCAGGGGCAGCATCAGGTTGGTGCGCACGCCGCCGCGCCCGGAGACGGCGCGGGCGGTCGGCGCGTTGAGCAGTCAGATCGGGGTTGTGCACCCAGCGCTCGCCGTCCAAGAGCTGGGTTGTGGCGGAGCGCACGGTTGGTGCGGACCCCGCCGCGCGCGGCAACCGCACGGGCGATCGGATCGTCGAGCTGCGTCAGGTCGGGGACGTGGATCAGGCGCTCGCCGGCGACGAGCGCCGCGAGGCGGGGGTCGTCCGAGACCTCGATCGCCCGCGGCCGCTCGGGGAGCCCCTCCGGATAGTTCTGTGAGGCGGCGGCGCGGAAGGCTTCGCCGTCGAACAGAAACAAGGTGCCGCGGGATGCGCCGCAGAGGGCGTGCGCCTTTTCCAGGATCGCGTTGAATACCGGCTGCAGCGCACCGGGCGACGAACTGACGACCCCCAATATCTCGGCGGTTGCGGCCTCGCGCGCCAACGCCGCATCGAGCTCGGCGCGGCATTCGTCGAGCTTTTGCTGCAGCGGCGAATTGGCGCGCCGGAGATCGGCCGTCGTGTCGCCGCGCCTCACCGTCGCTTGCGCCGCTGTATTGCCCGGGCGCCGGTGGGCCATTGTCGCGTTCAGCCGGCAATCGAGGCCGGAACCCGGCTTATTGCGGGCCGCTGCGCAGCGAGGCGGGGTGGCCGGGGAGCTTGAGCCGCTGGCCGGTGTCGGTGATCTTGCTGCCCTCGACCTTCAGCACCGAGAGGTCGCCGTCGATAAAATTGCCGACATAGAGATAGCTGCCGTCCGGGCTGAAGGCGGCACCTTCGGGCAATGCCCCGACATTGATGTTGCCGACATTCGTCACCTTTTTGCCGTCGATCTTCAGCACCGCGATCGTGCCGGCCGGGTGATAATAAAAGGTGTTGGGCGCGCGGTTCGAGCCTTCCGCCTGGACCGACACCGCAACGTCGCCCTTGGGGCTCATCGCCAGGCCTTCCGGCGAATCGCCGACCGTCACATGGTCGATGACCCGCGGCGGGTTGGCTTCGAGGTCGATCACGCCGACGGTATCGACATTCCCGTCCGAGCTGCCGCCGCCGCCATTGTCGGCGCTCAATGCCAGCTTGCCGCTCGGCGCGACGACGACGTTGTAGGGAAAGATTCCGGTCACCAGGTCTTTCTTGTCGTATTTGACCTTGCCGTCGTCGATCGAGAGCAGCGCCACTTTGTTGGCGGCGGCCTTGAAGGCGAGCGCGCGCTTGCCGTCGGGGGTGATCGCGACGCCGGAGACGCTGTCGGTGGCGGCGCCGACCGTGACCGTATCGGTGACCAGCACGTCCTTGCCGTGGATCGACAAGACCGAGATCGTGCCGTCGGCGCGGTTGGCGACCAATGCCAGATCGCCCTTTGGGCTGATCGCCATGCCCGAGGGCTGCTTGCCGACGGTGACGGTGCCGATCACCTTCGGCGGGCTCGCCTTCAGATCGACGACAAAGACCTTGTTGTCGGGCACGAGCTTGTGGCTCCAGCCTTCGACCTCGGGTGCTACCGAGTTGGCGACGAGCGCGATATCGCCCGACGGCACGATCGCCAGATTGGTCGGCGGTCCGACGACCGAGTTCATCAGCGGGATCGTCGCGCTGATGCGCGGCGCGCCGGGGTTGGAGAGGTCGATCACGCTCAAGGTGTCGTGGCCCGGCTCGCGGACGATCGGCTTGTGGTTCTCGATCCCGTTCTTTTCGTCGTTGCCGACGATCAAAGTCTGACCGAAGGCCGGTGTCAAAACGCATCCCGCAACGCCGGCGAGCAATGTCACGACAAGAGCCGATAAACGCATTCTCCCCTCCCTGCCCCTCTTTGCGCCAAAGACGCGATCCGCCGTTATAGCACCATGACCGCGACTGCGATCCTCCGGCTGCAACGAGCCGGCTTTACCGAAGTGCCGATCGAAGCCCTTGCCGAGCTGTGATCCTCGCCGTGCCGAGGCTGTTCCCCGGTGTTAATTCTTGATCGTCGCGCTCAGAACCGGTCGCATTCCTTGGCGGCTTTGACATAGACGGCAGCGTCGGCCGGCAGCAGCAGGCGCTCGGCGACGAGTGCCGCGGCCGCAGCCTCGACCCGTGCCACATAGGCCTCGCGACTGCCGTAGCGCTCTTCGAGCGACGGGCGAGGATCGCCGGCGGCTTCGCGCTCTTGCCGGGTGCGGGCAAACGGGATCAGCGAGCCGTCGCGGTCGGCGAGCTCCAGCGGCTGGGCGCGATAAAGGTTCCAGCCGGTAAAGGTGGCGAGCGGCGCCGCGATCGGCGGCAGCCGAATGCCGGCGACCTCGTTGCCATCGGCATCGACCGCCGAGACGCGGGTTTCATAAAACGTATCGAGCCGCGGCGGCGGATCGACCCAATCGACGGGCGGGCCGATGCGGTTGCCGCCGGTGGCGACGGCAAAGCCGGGGACCCGCGGCATTTTGACCGCCTCGGCGGCGACAGCGGTCCCTTTGGCGATCGACGGGACCCGGCTCGGCGGCGGCGCTTTGCCGTCCACGACCCATTCTTCGAGCGCCACCAGCAAGGCGCGCAACGCCGGGCTCGCGCTGTGCGGGTTGCGCGGGTTGAGGCAGGGGCCGGGGCTTGGATCCGTTCCCGGTCCGCCGCCGTGCTGGGTTCCGGCAATCATGTAGACGCGCGCATTGGCGGGCAGCTCGGCGTCATGCCGCCCGGCCGGGTCGGCATGCACCAGCGAGGCGCCCTTTTGCCAATATTCGGTCGAGGTGTTGACCTCGATCATCAAGGGGTCGGTCGGGCGCCCGCTCAGCAGGGCGCCGGTTTTGTGCGAGAAAGGGTCGGTGGTGACAGCGTTGCCAAACGGGAACCAGTTTTCGGGGTAGAGCCGGTCTTCGTGCTGCGTCCCGGTCCGGCCGGGCATCGCAAAGCTGTGGTTGGCGAACACCTTGCCGGCGCCGGCGACATGGGTCAGCACGCCGTCGAAGATGCGTCTCCCCTGCCCGTCGTCGTTCATGCCGAGCTCGAGAAAATGGCGCAGAAACCGGCCGGCCTGCGATACCCCGAACGCAAGGGCATGCGCGACCGGCGGCATCGGGCTGGCCGCGTTGCCGCCATAGCGCAGAAAGGCGACGAGGTCGCGGGTCGCTGCATAGCCGACGCCCATCACCGTGGCACCGGTCGCCTCGTACCAGATCTCGTAAATTTTGAACGGGGCAAAACAGCGGCCCACCGGCAGCAACCGGATCGAGCGCTCATCGACAAACTCCCAGCTCTCCGGTGCGATCTCGGTGCGGGCGTCGCTCTCGCGGTCGCGCACGGCGAGCCGCGCTTTTTTCGGGTCGGCCGACACCGCCGGATAGCTCAGCCGCACGACATCGCCGTTGCCGGGCGTGCGCGTGCCGATGTGGAATTCGTGCCGGATGCGGCGCACCATCGGCCGGCCGCCTTCGATAGCCAGCGGGAGGCGTGCCGTCATGCCGTTGTTGACCCGCGGCGCTCCCGAATCCCAGCCCGACCAGACGAGGCTCCAGCCGCGCCCGAGGGTAAAGCCGAGGCCGACATCCTTTGCCGCCTTCGGGTTGTTGGTGTCGGCGTCGCCGCGGGCTTCGTCGAGCCGGCCGAGGATCACCTTGCGGCCGCGATTGGTCACGTCATAGACGAGCACACCGCCCGAGGGCTGCGGCCCGGCCGGCCGCAGGATGAAGAAATCGGTCTCGTATTCGACCATGCCGCGGACATTCCGCGGCGCCTTGTCGAGATCGGCGACGACCCGGTTTGCCGCTGCCGCCGGATCGATTTCGCCCTTGGCAATGCCGGTGATCCGCACATAGGGTCCGGCCGCGCCGAAGGATTGTCCCTCGGCGAAGGGTCCGACTGCATGCACCGTGATCTCGGTAATAGCCATCAGCGCGCTCCTTTGCCGGGATGACAGCGCCGTCATCGCGCGCCGGCCGCCGGGGGGCAAGCAATTTCGCGCGGTGCCGGTGAGCGGGGGACGAGCGGCGCTGCGCGCGTCGCGCCCGGCCGCGCGGCGATGACCAGAGCCGCACGAGACGCTGCTTGCTCGGCATGCTCGCCATCGTCGCCGGGACTTCGCGATGCCGCACCATACGCCGCTGATCGCGACACTCGTCGGCGGCCTCGTCCTCGCCTTTATCCTCGGGGCCCTGGCCCATCGGGTCCGGGTCTCGCCGATCGCCGGCTATCTGCTTGCGGGCGTCTTGGCCGGACCTTTCACGCCGGGCTTTGTCGCCGACCCGGCCCTCGCCGGGGAGCTCGCCGAGGTCGGCGTGATCCTGTTGATGTTCGGCGTCGGCTTGCATTTCTCGTTGAAGGACCTGCTGTCGGTCCGCGCCATCGCGCTGCCCGGGGCGCTCGCCCAGATCGCCTGCGCCACTTTGCTCGGCATGGGGCTCGCCTGGACCTTCGGCTGGAAGCTCGGGGCGGGGCTGGTCTTCGGCCTCGCCCTCTCGGTGGCCAGCACGGTGGTGCTGCTGCGCTCGCTGCAAGAGCGACACCTGGTCGAGACCGAGAAAGGGCGCATCGCGGTCGGCTGGCTGATCGTCGAGGACCTTGCGATGGTGCTGGTCCTGGTTTTGCTGCCACCGCTGGCGGGCCTGCTCGGCGGCACCGGAGAGACCGCGAGCGCAGTCGGAGCGCACGCGATCGCGACCACGCTGGCGATCACCTTTGCGAAGGTTGCCGCCTTTGTCGCGCTGATGCTCTTGATCGGCAAGCAGGTTATTCCGCGCCTGCTGCACTACGTCGCCCACACCGGCTCGCGCGAGCTGTTCCGGCTCGCCGTGCTGGCGCTGGCGCTGGGTGTGGCTTATGGCGCGGCGACGCTGTTCGGCGTTTCCTTTGCCCTCGGCGCCTTTTTCGCCGGCATGGTGCTCGCCGAATCCGAGCTCAGCCAGCGCGCGGCCGAGGAGTCGCTGCCGCTGCGCGAAGCCTTTGCGGTCCTGTTCTTTGTCTCGGTCGGGATGCTGTTCGACCCGCTGAGCCTGATCCGCGAGCCCGGGCCGGTGATCGCGACGCTGCTGATCATCGTGCTCGGGAAGTCGGTGGTCGCGCTGTTGATCGTGCTCGCCTTCCGGGGCTCGCTCGCCAATGCCCTGACGATCTCCGCGAGCCTCGCGCAAATCGGCGAGTTCTCGTTCATCCTGGCCGGGCTCGGCGTGGCGCTCGGGCTGCTGCCGGCGGAGGGGCGGGACCTGATCCTCGCCGGCGCCATCCTGTCGATCCTGCTCAATCCGCTGTTTTTCGCCGCCCTCGACCGCATCCTGCCCCGGCTCGAGCGGCGGCGCGCGGCCGCCTCCGGCGAGCCGGCCGGCGGCGAGCCCGCACCGAGCGATCTGCCGATGACCCGCCTGACGGACCATTTCGTGGTCGTCGGCTATGGCCGGGTCGGAGGTCATCTCGGCGGCGAGCTGCGGCGCGCGCGGCAACCCTTTCTGGTCATCGAGGACCGGCGCGAACTGATCGACGAGTTGCGCGCGGCCGGGATCGAGGCGATCCATGGCAACGGGGCCGCACCCGAGGTGCTCGCGGCAGCGAATTTACCCGGCGCGCGTTGCCTTCTGGTCGCCATTCCAAACGGGTTCGAGGCGGGGCAGATCGTCGAGCAGGGGCGGGCGGCGAACCCCGGGCTCGACATCGCCGCGCGCGCCCATTCCGACGAGGAGGTTCGGCATCTCCAGCGTTGCGGCGCCGCAATCGTGATCATGGGCGAGCTCGAGATCGCCCGGCGCATGGCCGAGCACGCGCTCGGGCACGATCCGGCTGCGGCTCAGCAGGCCTCGGGCTGAGCCCGGCGCCCCCGCTCGGTCGCTGCGAGGAATTCAACCTCTTCCGGCGTCGATTCCCGGCCGAGGATCGTGTTTCTGTGTGGGAACCGCCCAAAGCGCTCGATGACATCGAGATAGCTATGGCCGTAGCGGCGCAGCGAGCCCTGCCGGTCGGAGCTTCGCGGCACAGCGTCGAAGAGCGCCACCGAGCGCTGCTGGTCGGCGAGGTTTTCGCTGTGGTGAAACGGCATGTAGAGAAAGCGGCGCCAGACCGGCGGCACTTTACGGTCGAAGCCGCGGGCGAGCGCCCGCTCGGCGGCGGCGCGCGCCATCGCATCGGTCGCATAAGCCCGCGGCGTGTCGCGAAAAATATTGCGCGGCACCTGGTCGAGCAGCAGCACCAGCGCCAGGGCGCCTTCGGCTGAATTCCTCCCACGCGCCGAGCTCCCCCGCCGCGGCGCGTTGGTAATCGTCGAGCAGCGCCCGGCGCACCGCTGCGTCGAACTCGTCGGTGCCCTTGAACCAGATGCCCCGAGCCAGCTCGCGCTCGGGGTCGCCCGCCAGCCCGAACCAAAAGTCGAGCACCGCCGCCGCCCGTTCGGGCAGGCCCATTTCGCCTCCGGCAAAAATCCGCGCCATCGCCTGTTGTAGCCTGAGGCCGTACCCGCCGGCCATCCGATTATCGCATCGCCCCGCCGGTCAACGCTGCACAGCGACGGTCGGGCATTCGGGATGAAGCTGCCGATACCGCTTACCGTCAAAGCGAGCTTCGCAGGGCAGATAGAGCCGATGATAGCGGTGGTCCCGCGGTCGAAGCACCTCTGCCGTATACCACCCGGAACCGCTGAAAAGGAGATGGCAGACGCCGTCGCTCTGGCGTTGCCCGATCAACAGCGCGCAGCCGATGCTCCCGCACCAGCCGATATCATCGAACAGATAAAAATATTCCTTTCGCCCGTCTCCGTTGAGGTCGGCTCGACCTACGCTAGCGGTCGCTGTCAGTTCGCTTCGCTCGGTGCGAGAGACGACAGCAAATTTACTAGCGTCCATTAGTTTACTCAGGCAGCGCTGGTCGCTTTTCTTGAGATGGTGCGACCAATGTATAATCGCCGCGTTAGAACTGGAGCATACCAGCGCGAGACCCCATGTCGCAACCAGAAGCGAGCCGAAATGATTACTCATTGAAATGATTACTCATAAGGCGTGTTCGCAAAGGTACGGAGTTGAGTTTCGATGGCCAAATCGTTCGAATCCAAAGCTGGGCCGCGACTGTTGAATCCATTCGCCTCGATCCGCTGGAGAAAGGTCTTCGTCGCCGCCGCGCCCGCCGGGTGGCCTGCGGCGATAAGGCCCGCCCGCGTCACAGTAAAGCGGGAGATCAGTCCCTCAATGCTTGCGCCAATAAACTTGAACGCCCCGTTTACCTTAAGCTGGTGTTCGATATCGTGTAAATAGTCAGGGAGGGTCTTCTCTTGCGCCTCAGGGTTCGATAGAAACTCGGCTCGCGAATGGACACCGTATTTGCCCGTCCAATGGCCGTTGCCGTCGATCATGCCGGCCGCGCGGAGGCCGACGGGGCTGATCTGGTATCGCCCCAGAGCCCCTGTCCTTTCGTTTACTGTCCCATAACCAAAATCCTTCCGCCCAGCGTTGCCTTCGGCGATGGCGAGGCGGTTGCGGAACTCTGCGTTGGGCTGGCTCTCCCAGGCGCGGGCGGCGGGGCCCGGGCCGGTCGCGGCAGGGCCCTCGGCTCGCACCGGAATAATCGGGCCGGCGGCGTCCTCATGTTCCCACTAGCGATGCGGTTGCGCGGCTCCAACGGGTTGAAATTGTACTTTAGCAGCGCCTCAGCTTGGGCGAGACGCCCGATGCCGTCATCCGACATCTCGCCGAACTTGAGCAGGACGGCCGAGATCATCGCCTTGGCAAGGTCGCCGCGCTGAAGATCGGCGGCGATGGCCGGCAGCCGAGCCGACACCCTAACGGCATCGGGCGGCCGATCGTAGCCGGCAGCGACCAGGACGGCGATCTCGTGCGGGCCGCACCCGATAAAGTCCGTCTTCGAATTCGATCAGCGGACTTTTCCCCAAGTAGAGGCCCTCGGCGCCGCAGTAGAGGCTGCGGCTCAATTTGCGGCTGTCGGCAAGCGAGAACATCCAGGCTGCCTATCGGCAGTTTGGAACAAACCATGAATTTAATGCCCGGCGCGCGATCGTCAAGGCGGCTGGCGCAATTTTCATACCGAGGCGTCGTCGAGGAGACGGACGATGTGCCGGGCGTCACGGCCGAGGGTGTCGGCGATCTGGTGGCGGCAGCTCGTGCCGCAGGCGGCGAGGAGGGTGTCGGACGGGGCGGCGCGCAGCGTGGGCAGGACGCCGAGCTCGCCGATTTTTAGCGACATGTCGTAATGCTCGGCCTCGTAGCCGAAGGCGCCGGCCATGCCGCAGCAGGTCGAGTCGAAGGTTTCGACCGTCAGCTCGGGGATCAATTGCAACGCCTTGACCGCGGCGCCGACCGTGGCGAAGGCCTTTTGGTGGCAATGGCCGTGCAGCAGCGCGGTGCGGCCCGGCATCGGCCGGAGGTCGAGGGCGAAGCGGCCGGCGGCGCGTTCGCTTTCGACAAATTCCTCGAAAAGCTGGGCATGGGCGGCAAGCGCCGTCGTCGGCTCGCCCGGCAGCAGCACCGGGAACTCGTCGCGCAGGGTCAGGAGGCATGAGGGTTCGAGGCCGACGACCGGGGTGCCGGCGGCGACATGGGCGGCGAGCGCCGCAACCGTGCGCTCGGCCTCGATGCGTGCTTCGTCGACGAGACCCGCGGAGAGAAAGGTCCGCCCGCAGCACAAGGGCCGGCCGCGCGCGGGGTCGGGGCCGACGACGCGGTAGCCGGCGCGCGCCAGGACGCGCTCGGCGGCGCGGGCGTTTTCCGGCTCGAAATACCGGCTGAACGTGTCGACCAGCAGGACGACGGCCCGACGATCGTCAGCCCGTTCGTCGCTGACATTCTCCCTCTCTGCCCCGCGGGGCAGAGAGGGTCGGGGTGAGGTGGGGATTCCAGAGCGGTTGCCGCCACCCACCTCACCCTCCCAGCGCTTTGCGCCGGGCCCCTCCCTCCCCCCTGGAGGGCGGAGAGGGGCTGGTTCCGTCGGCATCGCTGCGCTGACGTAGGGCCGGGCGGACCATTCCGGCAATTGGCGCGCGGCGCTCAATCCGAGCCAGCGCTCGCCGAGCCGGGCCAATGCCGGCACGCGGTTGCGCAAATTGAGGAGCGGCGCCAGGCGTGCGGCATAAGGCGCATATCGCGGCAAATAGGCGACGAGCCGCTCGCGCGCCGAGGGCTTCGGATGGCGGCGGCGGTACTGGTGAAGGAACTCGATCTTCATCCGCGCCATATCGACGCCGGTCGGGCATTCCCGCCGGCAGCCTTTGCACGAGATGCAAAGGTCCATCGTCGCGCGCATGTCTTCCGAGACGAGCGCCTCCGGCCCGAGCTGGCCCGACAAGGCGAGCCGCAAGGTATTGGCGCGGCCGCGGGTCAAATGCTGCTCGTCGCCGGTGGCGCGAAAGGACGGGCACATGACCGCCGCATCGCGCGCCCGGCAGGCGCCGTTGTTGTTGCACATCTCGACCGCCCCCGAGAGCCCGCCCCATGCCGACCAGTCGAGTGCGGTTTCGAGCGGCAATGGCTGGTAGTCCGGTTTGAAGCGGAACAGGCTGCGGTCGTCCATCTTGGGTGCGCGGACGATCTTGCCGGGGTTGAAGAGGCCCGCCGGGTCGAACGCGTCCTTCACTTCTTCGAAGGCGCGCACCAGGCGCGAGCCGAACATCGCCTCGTGAAATTCCGAGCGCACCAACCCGTCGCCGTGCTCGCCCGAATGCGAGCCCTTGTATTCGCGGACCATGGCGAAGGCCTCCTCGGCGATCGCCCGCATCTTTTTGACCTCGAGCTCCTGCTTCAGATTGAGCACCGGACGAACATGGAGACAGCCGACCGAGGCATGCGCGTACCAGGTGCCGTAGGTGCCGTGCTTTTCGAAGATACGGGTCAGGCGCTCGGTGTAGTCGGCCAAGTCTTCGAGCCGCACCGCGCAGTCTTCGAGAAACGAGACCGGCTTGCCGTCGCCTTTCATCGACATCATGATGTTGAGGCCCTGCGCGCGGACCTCCCACACCGCCTGCTGAAAGGCGGGCTCGCTCGCCTCGACGACCGCGCCGGGGAGGCCGAGATCGCCCATCAGCTCGCCGAGCGCTTTGAGCTCGCGCAAATTTTCGGCCGGGTCGTCGCCCGAGAACTCGGTCAGCAGCAACGCCGCCGGCTCGCCCACGACAAAACGATCGAGCGTGGCGCGAAACATCGGGATATCGCGCGACAAGCCGATCATTGTGCGATCGACCAATTCGACCGCGCTGGGCCCGAGCGCCACGATCTGCCGCGTCGCCGCCATCGCCCCGTAAAAAGTCGGGAAATGGCAGATGCCGAGGACCCGGTGCGCCGGCAGCGGCTGCAATTCGAGCTCGATCTCGTTGAAGAAGGCGAGCGTCCCTTCGGAGCCGACCAGGAGGCGCGCCATGTTGTGGCCGGCATCGTCGATACTGTCGATGTTGTAGCCGCCGACGCGGCGCAATACCTGCGGAAAACGGGCCGCGATCTCGCCGGCCTCGCGCCGGTGCAAGGCGCGCATCTGGCCGACCAGGTCGCGATAGCGCTCGGGCGCGGTGCTGTCGTTGGAATCAGAGGGGAAATTGCCCGGCACCTCGCCAAACCAGGCCTGCGTCCCGTCGGCGAGCAATGCGTCGATGCCGCGCACATTGTGCACCATGTTGCCGTAGCGCAACGAGCGCGAGCCGCAGCTGTTGTTGGCGGTCATCCCGCCCAATGTCGCCCGGCTCGCGGTCGACGGGTCCACCGGGAAAAACAGCTTGTGCGGCCTGAGCTGCCGGTTCAGCCGGTCGAGGACGACCCCCGGCTCGACCCGCGCGCGGCGCCCCTCGACATCGACCGACACCACCCGGTCGAGATATTTGCTGCAATCGACAACGAGCGCCCGCGCCACGGTCTGGCCGCATTGCGAGGTGCCGGCCCCGCGCGGCAACACCGGCACCCCTTCCTCGCGCGCGATCGCGATCGCCGCCGCGGCGTCCTCGCGGCTTCGCGGCACGACCACGCCCAAGGGCTCGATCTGGTAGATCGAGGCGTCGGTCGCATAGCGCCCGCGGGTGAAGGCATCGAACCGCACCTCGCCCTCGGTCTCGCGGCGCAGCCGGGTTTCGAGGCGCGAGGCGGAGGCAGTCGCGGTCGGCATTTATTCTCCCCGAGCGGGATCGCTCAGGGTCTCTGATGGAGGGCAAAAGGAACATGGCGTCAACCGCTTTTGCAACCAAGCGTGCTGCCGGCGCGCCCGACGCGATCGCCCCCGACGGGTCGGAGGTGCGCGTGCTGTGCGCGCTCGACCGCGGCGGCCTCGCCCTCTTTGCGCTGCTGCCAGAGGCGGTGGCAAAACCGGTCGCCCATCGCACCGTCGAAGAGCTCTGGTATGTCGTCTCGGGCTACGGCCGGATGTGGCGAAAGCTCGGCGGGCAAGAAGAAACCGTCGATCTCGCCCCCGACCTATCGCTGACAATCCCGGCCGGCACCCACTTCCAATTCCGCTGCGACGGCTTCGAGCCGCTGACCATAATCGGCGCCACCATGCCGCCCTGGCCCGGCTCCGACGAAGCTTATCCGGTCCCCGGCATCTGGGAACCGACCGTCTGAACCGCGTCAGGTGATGAAGAAGAGCTGGGAGGCGGCGAGCGCCGGGGCGGCGGTGAAATGCGAGACGAGCGCCGGGGTGCCGCTGCTCCCCGAGGCCGAATAGAACAGATCGCCGGTGCCGGTGGCATAGGCGAACTTCTGGCTGGTGCCGGTGAAATGGCCGTCGCTGTTTTCGACAAACAAGCCGGTCGGCAGCGCCTTTGGGCTCCCGCTCGCGCCAGTCAGGCCGAGGCTGAACCCTTTGTCGCTGAACACGATTTCGTTCGTGGCGGAGACGGCGAAATCGCCGACCGTGTTGCCGCCCGGCGCGCTGAACACAAACTCGTTCGTGCCGGCCTTGCCGGTCATCGCCGTGTCGCCGCCGGCAAAAAACACGTCATTGCCCTTGCCGCCGGTCAATGTGTCGAGCGATGCGCCAGCATGGACGATGATCCGATCGGCCGCTGGAAGGGTAGCGGCGGTCACCGTGTTGCCGGAATTGCCGTCATCGACGGTAATCACGGTCAATTTCGCGATGAGGTTAACGAAATTCGCGTCGGTCAAGGTCAAGCTATGGCTTCTGTCATTGCCAAGTTTGATCGAGCGAAGCCTGAAACGTTGCCCACCTCAGCAACGCCGCTCGTCTCGAAGTCGATCTTTGAAGTCCCACCGCCTTCTATCTTGCCGATAAACGATGCTCCCGGTTCGACTACCAGCTCGTTACCGGACAAAGGGACGCCGCCCATTGTATCAGCAGAGAATGCATCATATCTACCGGTGGTGCTGATCGTGCCAAAGTTCTTTACCGTGACGTTGTCACTCTCGTGAAGATCTATACCGACCTCCCCCCGCGATCGTACCGTGATTAATAATTACGCTGCCGTGGGATTGATAATTTTCAATTCCGGTGACAGAGCCCATGATTGTGCCAAAATTCATCACCGTACCTGAATTAGTGTTTGGCAGCCGTGGCATATCGACGCCGGTGTTCGCTCCCACGATCCTGCCAAAATTGGTCAGCGTTCCACCGTCTCCAAGCGGTACCCCCCAGGAAGCCATTAATCTGGGCGGCAGTAGAGGAGCTGCTTCCGTTCCTAATAGTGCCTCCTGCGACCAAATTGACGGCATAAAAGCCTCCACGGATCGTGCCGAAATTGGATACCGTCCCGACGCCGCCTGAAATATTAACGGCCGGCGGCCCAAACGCGCTATCAGAGCCGCGGATCAGTACCGAGGTTGCGGTCGCGCTGCCGTTGGCGATGCTACCGCCCTCTGCCAGGGAGATACCGCTCTCAGCCCCGGAGATGGTGCCGAGATTGGTGACGGTGCCAGCTACGCCCTCGATCCCGACACCGTTGCCTTTGTCGGCGATGATCCGCCCGCCGGTTCGGTTCTCGACCGTGCCGCCGTCGCTCAGGACCACGCCCGTGCCGGCCTCGATCGTGCCGAAATTGGTCACCGTGCCGGCGGCGCCGTTGACATCGACAGCACTGGCGCTGCCGCCGCTGATCAGCGCCTTGGTCGAGGCGTTGCTGCCGTTGGTTACGCTACCGCCGGCAAAGAGATCGACGGTGTTATAGGTGCCCGTGCTGGTCAATGTCCCGAAATTGGCGACCGTCCCGGTCTCATTGCGGATCACCACGGCGGGCCGGGCGCCGCTACCTCCCGGCGGTTGAGCGGCACGAGACCCGATTCTCATCCGGCTGGCACTGCGGCATGATGCCGGGAGGTGGGGTCGCGGGCTGCGGTCCGAGATCAGCACGCGGTTTCGCGGACGTTAGGGCACATCCTCGTGCCTCGTGCATTCATTCGCCAAGGTGCCGAAGCGTCGGCAATCTTGGCTTCCTCGGGCCAGGCCGAATGGGGGACTTGTCGCCAGCTCGCGCTAATCGATCGGGACGATCGCCTTGCCGATCGGCCACAGCGCAATGCCGGCAAGCTTCAAATGCGCCCAGGCGAATGGCAGGCCGATGATCGTGATGCCGAGCAGCACCGCTTCGACGAGATGGCCGAGCGCCAGCCACCAGCCGGCCAGCACCAGCCAAACGACGTTGCCGAGACAGCCGAACGGGCCGGTCCCGACATCCTCCTCACCGGTGTAATCGGCGCGCGACACCGCACGGTGGCCGAACGGCAGAAAGGCATAGATTGCGATATTGAAGGCGGCGCGCGTCCAGGGCAGGCCGATGATCGTGATCGCCATGATCACCGCCGCGAGAAGCCACCCCAGCGCCATCCACAGCCCGCCGGTCACGATCCACAGAATATTCAGCAGCAGTCGGAGCAAGGGCATTCTTGATATCCAATGTGCTTGTCGAGCAGCGGGCAGCCTTATTCCGGCTTTTCGAGGTCGTCGATCGCGGCTTTCAAAAAGCGCGCGGCCTCGCCGCCGGTGACGCAGCGGTGGTCGAAGGTCAATGACAACGGCAGCAGGCGATGGGCGACGAGCCGGCCTTCGGCGGCGACGGCGCGCGGCGTGATCCGGCCGGCGCCGAGGATCGCGACTTGCGGCGGGACGATGACGAGAGCGGCGAACTGCCCGGCGAACATGCCGAAATTCGACAGCGTGACGGTCTGGCCGCGCAATTCGGCGATCGGCACCGTGCGCGCCCGCAGATCGCGCTTCATCGCCTCGATGCCGCGCCGCAGATCGGCGGTGTCGCGACCGCCGACATTGCGCAATACCGGCACGAAGAGCCCGTCGCCGGTATCGACCGCAAGGCCGAGATTGATCTCCTGCAAAAGCCGCCGCTCCATCGTCCGCCCGTCATACCAGGCGTTGAGCGCCGGGACCGCGGTGCAGCCGGCGACGATCGCCCGGATCAGCCGGATCGTTACATCGGTGCCTTTGGGCCAAGCCTCCACATCGGCCTCGTCGCTGACCGTCGCCGGCACGATCTCGGCGTGCGAGCGCGCCATGTTGAGGGCCATCGCCCGGCGCACGCCCGAAAGCGGCTCGGCCGGGCCGGCTTCGGTCACGGCGCGCGCGACGCGCTCGACATCGGCGCTGGTGATCGCCCCGCCCGGCCCGCTCGCGGTGACCTCGGCCAGATCGACACCGAGCCGTTGCGCCAAAGCGCGCACCGCAGGCGCCGCCCTGATCCCGCCCGGCGCCGGGGTCGGCGCGGCCGGCTGGGCCGGTGCCGGGGCCGCCGCGGCGAGCTCGCCGACGACGGTGCCGGTATCGGCCCGCCGGCCGTCATCGTATTCGACGAGCGGCGCTCCGACCTTGACCCGCTCGCCGGGTCGCGCGAAAAGCCGCGCGATCCGCCCGGAATGCGGCGACGGCACCTCGACCACCGCCTTTTCGGTCTCGACCGAAACCAGCGGCTGGTCGGCCACGACATGGTCGCCCTCGGCAACATGCCATGCGACCAGCTCAGCCTCCTGCAGCCCCTCGCCGAGATCGGGCAGGACAAAGGTGGTCATCGGCGGAGCTTGGTAGAAGCGCCGTGCATTCTTCGAGACGGCCGCGCTGCGGCCTCCTCAGAACGAGGAATTCTTCGTGCTGACATCAGACATTCCTTACGCTGAGGAGCATCGCAGGCGCGTCTCGAAGCGCGGGACGCCGGTTTCATCGCGATCCGAGCCTTACTGGTACGCCAGCGCGCGGCGGGCGGCGGCCAAGATGCGCTCGGTGCTCGGCAGGTAATACCGTTCGAGCCGCGGCGTCGGCATGACCGTGTCCCAGCCAGCGACCCGTTCGATCGGCGCCAGCAGCGAAACGAGCGCGCGCTCGGCCAGACGGGCCGCGATCTCGCCGCCGAACCCGCCGGTCAACGGCGCTTCATGGGCGATGACGCAGCGCCCGGTCTTGGCGACCGAAGCAAGCAATCCCTCGGTGTCGAGCGGCTTGATGGTCGCGACATCGACGACCTCGGCGCTCACCCCTTCGCCACCCAGCAATTCGGCGGCCTCCAATGTCTCGCGGGTGGTGGCGCCCCAGGAAACGAGCGTCACATCGCTCCCCTCGCGCAAGACAAAGCAATGGTCGAGCGGCAGCGCCATGCCGTCATCCTCGACCTCCTCGCGAGCGGCGCGGTAGAGCCGGGTCGGCTCGAGAAACACCACCGGATCGGGATCGCGGATCGCCGCCAGCAAGAGGCCATAGGCGCGGGCCGGCGAGGACGGGATCACAACCCGCAGCCCCGGCACATGCGCGAACATCGCCTCGGGGCTTTCGGAATGATGCTCGATCGCACGAATCCCGCCGCCGCACGGCGAGCGCATCACCATCGGGCAGGTCAGCCGCCCGCGGGTGCGGGTGCGCAGCCGTGAGGCGTGGTTCACCAGCTGGTCGATCGTCGGATAGATAAAGCCGGTGAACTGGATCTCGGCGACCGGTCGAAAGCCCTGCGCGGCGAGCCCGACCGAGAGCCCGGCAATGGCGCCCTCGGCCAAAGGGGTGTCGAGGATGCGGTCGGGCCCAAACCGGTCGAGCAATCCCTCGGTCGCGCGGAAGACGCCGCCCTCCGCGGCAACATCCTCGCCGAGGACGATGACCGAAGCGTCGTCCGCCATTGCCCGGGCGAGCGCCAGATTTATCGCTTGAACGAGCGAGATTTCGGCCACGGGAGACTCACTCCGCCGCCACGCCGAGCGCCTCCCGGCGCTCTTCGGCGAGGTCCTTGGGCAGTGTCGCGTAGGTGAAATCGAACATCGCTTCCGGCATCGGCGGCGGGAAAGCGAGATAGGCTTGCGCGGCCCGCTCGATGGTGGCTCCCACCTCGTCCAGCAGTCCTTCCTCGTCCGATTTGGCCCACATGCCCTGATCGACCAGATAGCGGCGCAGCCGGCCGATCGGCTCTTCCGCCCAGTGTGGGCTGACTTCGTTGTCGTTGCGGTAGCGGCTCGCATCGTCGGCGGTCGTATGGTCGCCCAAGCGATAGGAGAGCGCCTCGATCAGCGTCGGCCCGCCACCCGCGCGCGCCTTTTTCAGCGCCCGCCCCACCGCTTCGCGCACTGCGACAACGTCGTTGCCGTCGACCTGCTCGCCATCGAAGCCGGCGGCGATCGCCTTTTGCGCCAGGGTCTCCGCCGCGGTCTGCTTTGCGACCGGGACCGAGATCGCCCAGCGGTTGTTGTTGATCACAAAGACCGCCGGCAATTGCCATGCGCCCGCAATGTTCAGCGCCTCGGCGACATCGCCTTTCGACGTCGCACCGTCCCCAAATGCGCAGACGGCGACCCGGTCTTCGCGGCGCAATTTGATCGCCAGCGCGACGCCGACGGCATGCGGCACATGCGTCCCCACCGGCACGCAAATCGGAAAATCCTCGCGCGCCTCGGCAAAATTGTTGCCGCGCTCGTCGCCGCCCCAAAACAGAAACAGCTCGACCGGGCTGACACCGCGCCACAATTGCGCGCCATGCTCGCGAAAGCTCGGCAACAGCACGTCGTCGGGCCGCATCGCCGCGGCGATCCCGACGGCCACCGCCTCTTGCCCCAGGGCCGAAGGAAACGTGCCGAGCCGCCCGGTCCGCTGCAGCGCCACCGCCTTGGCGTCGAAGCTGCGCGCCAGCACCATGCCGCGATAGAGCGCCACAAGCTCCGCCCGGTCGCGGGCAAAATCAGGCAGCGCGCGCACCGGCTTGCCGGCAGGGTCGAGAAACCGGCTCCAGCAGATTTCAAATTGCGCCACGACGCTCGACTTCCCTGTCCGCCCCTCCGCCACGGCGGCGAGCGGTTCTTCGTCGCTTTTCTCCACCAGCATTCATGCACCCGAGAATGTGCCGCGCCGATAAGGGCGTGTTCCGATATGTGGTAACGCCGGCCGCCTTCGATAACTCCCCGGCGAGCCGGTCCTACCGGTCGAGCGCCTCACGCACCTTTGCCGCCAATGCGGCAAAGCCAAAGGGTTTTGGCAGCATCGTCGCAGCGCCGCCGACGCGCCCGTTGCCGGCGGGTCCGCGGGCATAGCCGCTGGTGAACAACACCCGCAGCGACGGCCTCAGCCGCAATGCGCTGGCGGCGAGCTCGCGGCCGTCGATCCCGCCCGGCAGCCCGATATCGGTAAACAGCAAGCCGATCGTCGGCTCGGTTTCGACGAGGCGCAGCGCATCGATGCCATTGCCGGCTTCGACGACGTGGTAGCCGAGCTCGCGCAGGCTTCCGACATTGCTCGCACGCACCGCGTCGTCGTCCTCGACCACCAGCACGCTTTCCCCGAAATTCCCGGTCGGAATTTTCTGCGGAGCCGCATCTGCTTCCCGCCGCTCGGCGCGGCCGGCGACATAGCGCGGCAGGTAAATCCGCACCATCGTGCCGATGCCGGGCGTGCTGTCGATCGCGACATGGCCGCCCGACTGCTTGACAAAGCCATAGACCTGGCTGAGGCCGAGGCCGGTGCCCTTGCCGGCCTCCTTGGTCGTGAAGAACGGCTCGAACGCCCGCTCGACATCCTCCCCGCTCATACCGATCCCGGTGTCGCCAACCACGATCGTCACATAATCGCCCGGCTCCATCCCGGCCCACCCTTCGACATCGCCCGGACTAAATCGGGCATCAGCGGTTTCGAGCGTCAGCGCGCCCCCTTCGGGCATCGCATCGCGCGCATTCACCGCGAGGTTCAGGATCGCATTTTCGAGCTGGTTCGGATCGGCATAGACCTCCCACACACCATCGGTCAGCACGTTTTCGATGATGATCGCCTCGCCCAGCGTACGCCGCAGAAGATCGGACATGCCGGCGACGAGGCGGTTGGGGTCGATCGCCTTCGGATTGAGCGACTGGCGCCGGGCAAAGGCGAGGAGCCGCTGGGTCAGCGCTGCCGCCCGCTCGACACCGCCCAACGCCGATTGCAGCGGACGGCGCCAGCGCACGCCGTTGTTTCCGGTCGCCGGCAGCTGGCGCTCGATGATTTCGAGGCTGCCCTGTATCACCATCAGCAAATTGTTCATGTCGTGGGCGACGCCGCCGGTCAGCTGGCCGATCGCCTCCATTTTCTGCGCCTGGCGCAATTCCCCTTCGGCATGCCGGCGACGGTCCGTCTCGAGCGCGACCCGCTCCTCCAGCGTCTCGTTGAGGACGCGCAACGCCGCTTCGGTGTGCTTGCGGCTGGTGATGTCGATGCCGGCGCAGATCGCGCCGGCCACCCGCCCCGCGCCGTCGTGCACCGGTGCCGCACGGGCCAGCAAGGTCAGCGACGCGCCGTCGTCAAACCGGATTTCGATTTCGTCGCCCAGCACTTCCTTGCCCATCGCGGCGCGCCGGATCGGCAGGCTCGCGACCTCGGCTTCGGCACCGTCGCGGAATACCCTGAAATGCCGCGGACGCTCGGCCGGCGGCGCGCTCAGCGACGGGTTGGCATTCTCGTCGAGCCGCAGCAATTGGGCGGCATAGCGGTTGCCCCAGATCCGGCTCGCCTCCAGGTCCTTGGTGAACCAGACCGCGGCGGGCACGGTTTCGAGCAAAATTCGCAGCTCGGCGGCATGAGCCTCCGCGTCGTTCGCCGCGCGCCGGCGCAGCCGCGCCATATCCAGACTGGCGCCGACCCGCGCCAACAGCTCGCGCGCGGCAAAGGGCTTGGTCATGTAATCGTCGGCGCCGGCGCCAAGACCCTCGACCCGCGCCTCCTCGCCCGCCCGAGCCGACAGCAGGATCACCGGGATTTCGCGCAGCCCGGGATCGGCGCGCACCGCCGCCAGCAGCTCGAAGCCGCCGAGGCGCGGCATCATCACATCGCTCAAGATCAGGTCCGGCCGGTCGCGCCGCGCCGACGCCAGCGCCGCGGCCCCTTCGGCCACCGCAATCACCCGATAGCGCGGGGTCAGCAGCCGCCGCACATAGAGCCGCATGTCGGCATTGTCGTCGGCCAGCAGCACCAACGGCATCGGCGACTCCGATACGGCTTCGAGCGCGGGCTCCTCGATATCCGGCGCGCTGCCGGTTTCGGTATCGAGCCAACGCAGCGCCTCTTCGACAAACGCCGCCGCGCCGATCTCGGTGGTGGCGAGGGTGCTCGTCGCGCCGATGCGTTCAGCCGGAAGGTGCGCTGCCCCCAGTGGAATCGTCACGGTGAACCGAGAGCCGCGGCCTTCGCTGCTGTCGACCGCGACCCGGCCTCCCTGCATGCGCACCAGCTCCTGCACCAGGGCCAACCCGATCCCGCTGCCTTCCTGCGTGCGCCCCTGTTGCCCTTCGACCCGATGAAAGCGCTCGAACAAGCGCGGCAGCTCTCGCGCTGGGATACCGATGCCGGTGTCGCGAACCGCGAGCTCGACCTCGCCCTCGATCCGGCGCAGGGTGACCGCAACCTCGCCTGCCATGGTATATTTGAAAGCGTTCGACAACAGGTTCAGAACGATCTTCTCCCACAGGTCACGGGCGACATAGACGGGCTCTCCCAGCGGCTCGCAGTCGACGCGATAGCCGAGCCCGGCTCGTTCCATCGCCGAGCGAAAGGTGCTGGCCAGATCCGCCGTCAGGCTCGCCAGATCGACCGGCTCGTAGACCGCCTCGAACCGGCCGGCCTCGATCCGGGAAAAATCGAGAAGCGTGTTGACCAGCTTTAGTAGGCGCAGCCCGTTGCGGTGCATCAGCTCGACCTCGCCGCGCTCGGCCGTGAGCGCCGATCCGTCGGCCCCGCGCAGCAGCAGGTCCTCCAGCGGGCTCAGCATCAAAGTCAGCGGCGTGCGGAATTCGTGGCTCGCATTCGAGAAGAATGCGGTCTTCGCCCGGTCGATCTCGGCCAATGCCTCAGCCCGGCGGCGCTCCTCCTCATAGGCGCGCGCGCTGGCAACGGCGCCGGCGATCTGCGCCCCCGCCAGATCGAGAAAGCTGCGATAAAGCTCGTCGAGCGGCAGGCGCGGGCTGACGCCGGCGATCAGCACCCCAGCGAGCCGGTGCGCCGCGGCAGAGCGGATCGGAACTAGCACGGCCGTGGTCGGCGGGTCGGGCCAAGGACCCGGCAGGGCGCAATCGAAACGGGCGGCGAGGTCGCCCACCGCAAGCGGCGCTTTGCTGCGCAAAATTTCCGCCAGCGGCCAGCCCCGCGAAGTCTTGCCGCCGTCGTCGAGCCGGACCGCGTGCGGGCTCGCTGCTTCACCCGGCGCAATCCCTGCCGCGCCCGCCAGCCGCGCCTCGTCGCCGTCCGGCGCGATCAAGTAGATCAGCACGAACGGCACGTCCTTCGGGTATTTCGCCAAGGTCTCGGCCGCCAAGGCGCTCGCTTCCTCGGCGGTTTTGGCCACGGCGGCCCGGACGCCCAGATCGCGCAGCGCAGCGACGCGGCGCTCGCCGACGATCTGCTCGGTGATCTCGTGCACGGTGGCCAGCACGCCGCCGATGCCGCGCGGCGCCGCTTGGTCCGGCACCGGGCTATAGGCAATGGTAAAGTGGCATTCCTGAAGCGCGCCGTGCCGGTAATATTCGAGCTCCATATCGTCGATCCAAGTCGACGGGCCGCCGTTGAACGGCGTATCGACCAGCGGCTGCAGAATATGCCAGATCTCAGGCCAACACTCGCTGGCCGGCTGGCTCATCGATTTCGGGTGCTTTGCTCCGGGGATTGGACGGTAGGCATCGTTATAGATTTGGATGTATTGCGGCCCCCACCACAGGAGCAGCGGAAACCGGTTGGCGAGCAAAAACCCGACCATCGCCTGCAGGCTCGGCGACCAGCTCTCGACCGGGCCGATCGGCGTCGCCGACCAGTCGATCGAGCGGACCAGCGCCCCCATCTCGCCGCCACCCGCAAGGAACACCGGCACCGCATCCGAGGCTTTTGATTTTTTTGCCCGCGTCACTCCACAGCCCCATCTTCGCGCCGCTCACGGAAACGGCCCCACCTTCGCGCCGCTCAGCGGCGCGCTGCGATGGGCAGCAACGCTCGCCGCCGGGTATGGTTCCACCGCAAACCACGGAGGCGTGAAAATGCCGGCCTCACCCTACGATTACGTTATCGTCGGCGCCGGATCGGCTGGGTGCGTGCTCGCCCGCCGGCTCAGCGAAGACCCCGGCATGCGAGTGCTGCTGCTCGAGGCTGGCGGCTGGGATCGCGACCCGTGGATCAAGATCCCGCTCGGCTGGGGCCGCATCCTCGAGCGGCGGCTGCACGACTGGATGTATTTCACCGAGCCCGAGCAAAATTTGAACGGCCGGCGCATCGAATGTGCCCGCGGCAAGGTCGTCGGCGGCTCGTCCTCGATCAACGCGATGGCCTATGTGCGCGGCAACCGCGGCGACTACGACCGCTGGGCACGGTCCGGCCTCACCGGCTGGTCCTATGCCGAGGTGCTGCCCTATTTTCGGCGCCAGGAGAGCTGGGCGGGGGGTGCGGGCGACTATCGCGGCGGCGACGGGCCGCTCGGTGTCGGCACCGCGCGATACGACGACCCGATCATCGACGCCTGCCTCGCCGCCGGCGCCGAATTGCAGCTGCCCAAGACCGACGACTACAACGGCGCCCAGCAGGAGGGCCTCGGGCGGATGCAGCAGACGATCCGCCATGGGCGCCGTTGCAGCGCCGCCGAAGCCTATCTGCGCCCGGCGCTGGCGCGGGCCAATTTGACCGTCGCGACCGGCGCCCTCGCGCGTCGCATCATGCTCGACCGTGGTCGCGCCATCGGCATCGAATACGAGCGCCGCGGTGCACAGCTCGCGGCGCAGGCCGAGCGCGAGGTGATCCTATCGGGCGGCGTGATCAACTCGCCGCAGCTCTTGATGCTGTCCGGCATCGGCGACCCGGACCGGCTGGCCGAGCACGGCATCGCGATCGCGGCACGGCTGCCTAGCGTCGGCCGCAACCTGCAGGACCATCTTTCGGTGCTGGCCGATTATTCGCGCCGCGAGCCAGGCCCCTTTGTCGCGACGATGCGGCTCGACCGCACGCTCATGGCGCTCGCCCGCGCCTATTGCTTCGGCACCGGCCCGGCGAGCGAGACGCCGAGCGGCTGGACCGGTTTTGTCAAAACCCGGCCCGAGCTCGAATTGCCCGACATCCAGTTCCTGTTTCGCGCCGTGGCGAGCAAAGCCGCGCCCTATCTGCCGCCGTTCAAGCCCCCCTATGCCGACGGGTTTTCGCTGCGCGCGGTGATGCTGCATCCGCAAAGCCGCGGCGAGATTACGCTCGCCTCGGCCGACCCACGCGTTCCGGTCAGGATTCGCCAGAATTTTCTCGCGGCCGAAGCCGACCGCCGGACGATCCGCGACGGGCTGAAGCTGGTCCGGCGCATCTGCGTGACACCGCCGCTCGCCGGTTTTGCCGCGCGCGAGCTCGCTCCCGGCCCGGAGGTCGAGAGCGACGACGACCTCGACGCCTATATCCGCGCCACCGCCGCTACCGCGCACCACCCGCTCGGCACCTGCAGGATGGGGCCGGGGAACGACCCGGGCGCGGTCGTCGATCCCGAATTGCGCGTGCGCGGCATCGCGGGCCTGCGCGTGGTCGATGCCTCGGTTATGCCCGACATGGTCGGCGGCAACATCAACGCGCCGGTGATTATGATCGCCGAGAAAGCCGCCGACCTGATCCGCGGCCGCCCGGCGCCCGGTCCGGCAATCGTGCCAGCTCGTTGATTTCCGCCTCTGCCACGCTCTCCTTCGGAAACCAGGTGCGGGCGGCGCGATCCGTCGCTACATAGGGAGGCCAACAATGTGGAGGTCCCGATGGACGACAAGACCCGCACCGAGCTCGAAGCCGCGACCTTCCGCCGGCTCGTAGCACACCTGCGCGAGCGCACCGATGTCCAGAACATCGACATGATGAATTTGGCCGGCTTCTGCCGCAACTGCCTGTCGCGCTGGTATCGCGAGGAGGCTGAGCAGCGCAGCACCGCGGTCTCCGATCCGGAGGCGCGCGAGATCGTCTACGGCATGCCCTATGACGAATGGCGCAAGAAATACCAGAAAGAGGCGAGCGCCGGGCAGAAAGCCGCTTTCGCCGCTTCGCAAAACCAGCACTGAGCCGGGGCGGTCATGCCGGATGTGGGGGGTATCGCCGGCGAGCGGCTCAAATCCTTTATCGAGCGCATCGAGCGGCTCGAAGAAGAAAAGCGCGCGCTGAGCGGCGACATCAAGGAAGTCTATGCCGAAGCCAAGGGGACTGGCTTCGAGCCGAAGATCATGCGCCAGATCGTCAAGATCCGGAAAATGGACAAGGACGATCTCGACGAGGAGGAAACCTTGCTGGATATCTATAAGCGGGCGCTCGGGATGCTGCCCGACGCGGGCGGGCAGACGCAGGCCGCCGAATAGCTACTCCGCCGCTCGGGCCGCGGCGGCGGGGGCGAGATGCCGGTGTAGCGCGGCGACGAGGGCGTCGGCTTCGGCATCGGTGGCGTCGAACCGGCAGACCAGCCGGGCGAGGCGCGCGCTGCGGCGATAGAACTGAAACCCGTCGCGTTCGAGCGCATCCATCGCTTCGCCCGGCAATTCGAGAAAAATCTCGTTGGCCTCGACCGGCGCCAATGGCCGGATGCCGGAGAGCCCGGCGGCGATGCGCGCCGCATGCCGGTTCGAGGCGCGCGCCAAATCGAGCCACAGCCCGTTCTCGACATAGGCAAGGAGCTGGGCCGAGGCGAAGCGCATCTTCGACCACACTTGGCCGGCGCGGCGCAGCTGCACGGCGAGCCCGTCGGCGAGCTCCGGCGCAAAGACGACGATCGCGTCGCACAACGCACCGCCGTTTTTGGTCGCGCCAAACGACAGGATATCGATCCCGGCGCGCCACGAAGCCTCGGCCGGGCTGCAGCCGAGCCGCGCCACCGCATTGGCAAAGCGCGCGCCGTCCATATGGATCCTGAGCCCGCGCGCCTTGGCGATTTCGGTGATCGCGCGGATTTCGTCGAGGCGGTAGACCGCACCCAGATCGGTCGCCTGGGTCAGGCTGACCGCGCTCGGCTGGCCGCGATGCAATTGCCCGGGTGCGATCGCCGCCAAAGCCTCCACCAGCCGGCCGGCATCGATCTTGCCGTGCTCGCCGGCCACCGGCACGAGCTTGACGCCGCCGCCGAAAAAGCTCGCCGCATTCGCCTCGGACGTGTTGATGTGCGCCGCTTCGCTGCAATAGACGAGGCCCCAGGAGGGCCCGAGCGCGGCCAGCGCCAGCGCGTTCGCCGCGGTCCCGGTGGCGACCGGAAAGACCCGCACCGCGGTCTCGAACAATTCGGAAAAGCGCTGCTGCAAAGCCGCCGTCCATTCGTCGGCGCCATAGCCGAGCGCCGTGCCGTGGTTGGCGCGGACCAGCGCTTCGAGAAGTTCGGGCGCGGCGCGGCCGGTGTTGTCGCTGCGATAGTCGATCATCGTTTGCTTTCTTTCTTGTGCATGACCGGGCGCGGATGGGCCGCATGCAGCGCCACCAGATGGCGCAGCCGCGGTGCCGCGGCATAGCCCGGCGCCCGCAAATGAGCGCCGCGCGAGCGGGCTGCGGCTTGCTCGTGACGGGTGTGGACCGCGGCGGCATGAACCGGCTTGGTCGGGTGCGCAAGCTTTGGCGCGGGCACGGCCGCCGCGACATGGGGCGGGGCGGGCGGCGCCGGCGCACCGACCGGCGCTGCGGTCAGGACCGGCGCGTTTTGCAGCCGCTCTTTCGGCAGGTCGAGGAGCCACGGCGCGGTCTCCTGGCCGGCAGTGAACACCGTGCGCGGCACCGCGCTCGCAAACAGGCGGTTGGCGAAGGACTGGCCGACGATCTCGACCGGCGGCTTGCCGTCCTTCGACAGCCGGATCGTCGCCGCATCGGCGACATCGCCGCGGTTGAGCGCACGGATGTAATCGAGGTCGGCGGTGTCGCGCGGCCAATAGGCTTCACCCGGGCCGAGCGGAAACCAGGCGACCGCCGGCCCGCTGCCCTCGGCATAGCTCAGCCCGATACCGGCGGTGCCGAGAAAGGCGACTGCCGCCGGCATATAGACCGGATGCGCGACAAAGCGCCCGGGGACCCAGGCCCAACGCCCGCCGATCGATGCCCAGCGCCCGTAATGAAACGGTGCGAAGCCCCAGGCTTGGTCGGCGAACCAGGTCCAGCCCCAAGGCGCCACCCAGCGCCATTGGCCTGCGCTATACGGTATCCAGTCGGTGGGCAGGTCCTTCGGAAACCAGACGGCGCCGTATTCGAGGCTTCGCTCCCAGCGCCCGGCCGCGTCGAGCTCGGCCGAGCCGGTCATCTCGGGCGAGACGTAATAGGGTGCGGCGAGGCTTGCCTCGTCCCAGTCGCGCGCGCGGCACCAATCGGCAAAATCGTCGGCCGCTGCCTTTCCCGTCGTCGCCGAGGCCGGGTCGAGCGCTTCGCCCGCATTGAGCCGAATATCGGCTCCGTTCCCGGCAAAATGCGCGGCACCGTCGAACACCGCGATCTGCCGCGCTCCGGTTGCGTCGCCGGCGTCGATGTCGTATCGGCCGGGCCGCGACAGCCATAAACCGCCGCGGGGAAAATCGATTTCGACCACCGAAGCGCCGCCGCGACCGCGCCGCGCGACCTCGACGCGCCCCGCTGAAAGCGCGATCTCGGCGACCCGGTCGTCGAGGCGGACAATCTCGACCTGTGTGTTTCCGGCGAGGTCGAGGGTGTCGGCGCCGATCTCGATCTCGGCGCGGGCATCGGCCGCCGTGCGCAATGCCGTGCCGGCGGCAACGGGTGCGTCGATCACCGCGTCGGACCATTGCGCTTCGGGCACCGGGCGCGCCGATACCTTGCCGTCGGTGAAGCTGACCCGCCCCACCCGACCGGGCGGCGGTGCTGTCGGGCCTGGCGCGGCGAGCGCGGGCGCTAGCGTCACGACAGCCGAAAGAAACAGGCTTTGCAGAAAGGGGCGCATGGCGTCGGATGTGTCGCGCGGACTCTAAAGCGGTTTCACAACAGGTAAAGCTTCTTGTGCATTCGCCTTTTACGAGAAAAACCAGCCGACCAATCATACATATCAGCCATGTGCGGAACTCCGCCGGCTCCACGGTGTTTCGCGCGGCAGCCCCTCGCCGTCGCGGCCCGCCGCAGACGTGTTCACCGATGGTATGCCCGCGGACCGCGCCAATTCAGCCGAACCCCTCAAACCAACAACGCCCGGTCGCTGCGGACGGACAGAGGAGACGTGCATGGCCCCGAGCAAATCTCTGACCAAACCGGTGCCCGAGAGCCTGCCGAGCATCCCGGTGGCGATCGCGCCGAACGGGCATGGCAACGGCCATCTCGACGATTCGCTCGACCAGCAGGCGCTGCTGCAGGCGTTGCAGGCAATGCGGCTCGGCGATTTCTCCGACCTCGGCGGTGACCTGTGCGATCGCGGCGGTGGCCCGACGCCCGAAATATTTTCGCGCTCTCCAGTGTTCTGGAACGCCGCGGCATGAACGTCCTGACCGCGACAACCGGAAACGAGGCGGTCGCTTTGGTCAATTCGACGCCACAATTGGCGATTGTTCTAATGGCCATCATGATGCCGGAAATGGACGGCTACCAAACGATCGAGGCGATCCGCGCCGACCCGGCCCATCGCCGCCTGCCGATCATCGCGCTGACCGCCAAGGCGATGAAGGGGGACCGCGAAAAATGCCTCGACGCCGGCGCCTCGGACTGTCTGGCCAAAACCGGTCGATACCGAGCAGCTCTTGGCCGCATTGCGGATGTGGCTGCATCGCTGATGGCCGCCGCCAAACGGATCTCTCGATGGGCTGAGCGCAGCGACGCCCATCTGGTATCGGAGCTGCGATGGGTTTCGCGATGCTCAACCCATCCTACCGGTCCCGGATGCGTTGCCGCAGCGTGACGCGGTGAGCGTGCAAGAACCGGTCGATATCCTGCTGGTCGACGACCAGCAGGCGAAGCTGTTGAGCTACGAGGCGATCCTCGACCCGCTCGGCGAGACCCTGGTCAAGGCCGGCTCGGCGAGCCAGGCGCTCGAATACCTGCTGAAGCGCAATGTCGCGGTCATTCTGATCGATATCTACATGCCCGAGCTCGACGGGTTTCAGCTGGCGACGATGATCCGCGAGCATCCGCGCTTTCAATCGACCCCGATCATTTTTGTCTCGGGGATTCAGGTGACCGCCATCGACCTGTTGCGCGGCTACCAGCTGGGCGCGGTCGATTATGTCCCGGTCCCGGTCATCCCCGAGCTGCTCCGCGCCAAGGTCAAGGTCTTTGCCGGGCTGTTTCGCAAAACCCGTCAGCTCGAAGCGTTGAACGCCGAGCTCGAAAGCCGGGTCGCCGAGCGGACCGCGGAGCTGGCGCGCGCCAATGCCGAGCTCGAAGAGCGCGTCGAAGAGCGCACCCGCGAGCGCGAAGCCGCCCTCGCCCAGGTGCACGAAATACAAAAGCTCGAAAGCCTCGGCCAGCTGACCGGTGGCGTCGCGCATGATTTCAACAACGTGCTGATGGCGGTGCTCGGCAATCTCGAGCTGATCAGAAAGCATGTCCCGGACAACGCGCGGCTGTTGCGGCTGCTCGACGGCGCCATCCAAGGCGCGGAGCGCGGCGCCATATTAACCAAGCGCATGCTCGCTTTTGCCCGGCGCCAGGAGCTGCGGCCCGAGGCAGTCGATATCGCCAGGCTGGTCGACGGCATGCTCGGGATGATGCGCAGCTCGCTCGGCCCGACGATCGAGATCGCCACCGAATTTGCCGCCGGCCTCGCGCCGGTCCGGGTCGACCCGAACCAGCTCGAGCTGGCCCTTCTAAACCTCGCCGTCAACGCCCGCGACGCGATGCCGAATGGCGGGAAATTGGCGATTTCCGCGCGTCCCGAACGGGTCGGCGCCGGCAATCCGCACCGGCTCGAACCCGGCGATTACGCGTGCATTCGCGTCGAAGATTCGGGCTATGGCATGGACGAGGCCACCTTGCGGCGCGCGACCGAGCCGTTTTTTACGACCAAGGGCGTGGGCCGTGGCACGGGTCTCGGCTTGTCGATGGTCGATGGCCTCGTCGCGCAATCGGGCGGCGCCATGCGGATCGGCAGCAGGGCCGGCGCCGGCACCGCGGTCGAGCTATGGCTGCCCGCCGCCGACGCTGCCGACGCCGCGCAAGCAGCCCCGGCGCCGGCAGCTTCCGACCCGGCAGGGGGTCGCGCGCTGCGCCTGCTCGTCGTCGATGACGACCCGATCGTCGGCGCCGGCACCGTGGCGATGATCGAGGATCTCGGACATTCGGCGATCGAGGTCGCTTCGGTTGCCGGCGCGCTCGATGCGCTCAACGCCGATCCGGGCATCGACATCGTCATCACCGACTATGCGATGCCCGATGCGACCGGGAGCCAGCTCGCCGCGCGGATCGGTCGGCTGCGCCCCGGTCTGCCGGTCGTGATCGCCACCGGCTATGCCGAGACGCCGGGGGCGGCATCGGGGCTGCCGCGCCTCGACAAGCCTTATCGGCAACAGGATTTGGCCCGGCTGATCGACGCGCTGGCCGCCTCCCGCCCGATATCGCTCGACTTGGGAGCGCACCGCCTCGCCGACCGCACCTGACCGGCGCTACCAGCCGCCATCGACACCGATCGCCTGACCGGTCACAAAGGCGGCTTGGTCCGAGGCGAGAAAGGCGATGACCGCAGCCACCTCGTCGGGGCTGCCGAAACGCCCGACCGGGATCGCCTTCGACCGCTCGGCAAAGCCGGTTTCGAGATCGTCGCCATATTCGCGCCGGTTGGTGCTGATCGCCCGCGAGGTCCGGATCGGGCCGGGACAGACGGCGTTGACGGTAATTCCAATGGGCGCCAGATCGAGTGCCAGCGACCGCGTAAAGCCGACGATCGCCGCTTTGGAGGCGGCATAGGTGGCGCGGCGCCGGCCCGGCCGGAACGCCGCCTTCGACGACACGTTGACGACGCGGCCCCACCGTGCGGTGCGCATCGCCGGCACTGCGGCGCGCGTCATCAGAAAGCAGCCGCGCGCGTTGACCCCCATCGTCTGCTCCCAGGCGGCGAGCGGCACGTCCTCGATCTCGTTGCGATCGGCACCTTGCGGCGCCCCGGCATTGTTGACCAGGATGTCGAGCCGGCCATAGCGGCTCAAAACCTGATCGACCATGCGCGCGGCATCGGCTTCGACACTGACGTCGCCCAAGGCCGAGGACGCGACCCAGCCGCTCCGGGCGATCTCCTCGACGAGGCTTTCGACCCCGCCCCATGACGGATCCATATCGCCCTGGACATTGTGCTCGTTGGCGACGCCGGTCGCCACGACATCGCAGACGACAACCGTCACCCCGGCAGCCGCCAAGGCGCGCGCGGTCGAGCTGCCGATCCCGATCGGCTTGCCGCAGCCGGTGATCAGCGCAACCCGTTGCGAGCTCGGCATCGAACCCTCCCGTCGAACAACCGCCATGCGGCTTCCAGTATTCATGGTCCGCGCCCGAATGTAACTTGGAAACCACCGGGGCGATCAAACGAGGTGGGCGATGGCGCGGGCGGTTGCGACCCTGTGGCTACTACTGCTGGTCCTCGTCGCCGGCGCAGCGCAAGCCGACGAAGCGCCGGCGAACGGGCTGCCGGCGAACGGGCTGCCGGCGCGGGTGGCGACGCACCATGCGATCACGCTCGGCGAGCGGCGTCTGGGCTACGACGCCATTGCCGAGACCGTGCCGGTGATCGACGCCAAGGGGGCGCCGACGGCTTCGATCTTTACCGTCTCCTATCTTGCCGACGCCGCACCGGGCGCCATGCGGCGGCCGGTCAGCTTCGTATTCAACGGCGGCCCTGGTGCGGCTTCGGTCTTTCTGCATCTCGGCGCGCTCGGCCCGCGCATCATGGCGACGCCCGAGAACGGCGCGGCGCCGAGCCCGCCGGTCCACCTGATCGACAACCCCGCGACCTGGCTGGCTTTTACCGACCTCGTCTTTGTCGATCCGGTCGGCACCGGCTTTAGCCGCGGGCTCGGCAAGGGCGACAACCCGGACAAGCCGTTTTTCGACGTGCACGCCGACCTCGCCTCGCTCTCGGCTGTCGTCCGGCTATGGCTGACACGGCACCAGCGTTGGGGCTCCCCGATCTATCTCGTCGGCGAGAGCTATGGCGGGTTCCGGGCGGCAGCACTGGCTCGGACCCTGCCGCATCAAGGCGCTGTCGCGGTCAACGGTGTCGTTTTGATCTCGCCGGCGCTCGACCTGTCGATACTGCGCGAGGGTCAGCGCGACCTGCTCGCCGCGGCTTTTTACCTGCCGACCTATGCCGCGACCGCCGCCGCCCTCGACGGCCGGTCAGCCGATTTGCCGGCAATCGAGCGTTTCGCGCTGTCCGATTACCTCGTCGGCCTCGCCGCGCTCGCCGGGCGGCCGGCCGCGGGCGACGCATTTCTGGGCAAGGTCGCCGCTGTCGTCGGGCTGCCCGGCGAAATCGTGCGCCACTACCGCGGCCGCGTCCCGCGCCAGGTCTTTGCCCGCGAGATCCGCCGCGCCCAAGGCGAGGTAGTCAGCCTCTACGACGGCACGATCACCCGCCCGGCCGCGCCCGGCGACGGCGACCGCCGCAGCAGCGACCCGCTGTTGGAGCCGACCGCTGCCGCCTTTGGCGCGGCATTCAACGCCTACGCCGCGGACGAGCTGGGCTACCGTACCGATCTGCCCTATCGGGTGCTGGCTCCCGACGTGTCGCATGAATGGAATTGGCAGGGCGCGCGCGATGGCGGCGGAGAAGGTCTGGCGATGGCGTCGCTCGAAGCGGCGCTGCTCGACCATCCGGGCACCAAGGTGCTGATCGCCAACGGCCGCTTCGACCTCGTCACCCCTTATCTCGCCTCGCGCTGGCTGATCGACCAGCTGCCGCTGCCGGCGGCGACGCGAGCCGGGGTCAGCCTGCGCGTCTATGACGGCGGCCATATGATGTACATGCGTCCGCAATCGCGGGCCGCGCTCGCCCGCGACGCCGCGGCGGTCTACTCGCCGCCCGGCGCCTCTTCGCCCTCGCAGTGAACGGCGCGGGTCGCCCGCAGCTAGGCGAGGCGGACCCTGACCGCTTCCGGACCCTTGCGGCCCTCGGCGATGTCGATCAGCACCCGCTGGCCTTCGATCAACGTGCCGATGCCCGAGCGTTCGAGAACCGAGGCGTGGACAAAGGCGTCCTTGCCGCCGCCTTCGCGCACGATAAAGCCAAAGCCCTTTTGGGCGTTGAACCACTTCACCGTGCCGGTTTCCTCGACCGACGGCCCCGCCGTCTCGTAGGTCGGCCGCTCTGCCGTCGGGTAGGGCGAACGCCGCGCCATCGGGGTCGCCGTGCTGGTGTCGACGCTGATGACCTCGGTCACCTGCGGCCCCTTCTGTCCCGGTGAGACGCGCAGCTCGAGCGTTTCGCCGGGGTTCACCGCGGCGATGCCGCTGCGTTCGAGCACGCTCGCATGGAGGAAGGCGTCGCCCGAGCCGTCCGACAGCTCGACAAAACCAAACCCCCGTTCGGGCTTGAACCATTTGACCACCGCCCGGATCGGGGGACCCGAGGGCGCCTCGAAGCGCGGCGTTGGAAAACGGGGCGGCGCGCCGCCGAAATCGCGCAGGTGCGGATCATAGCCGTCGTCGTCGAAATCGCGGCGGCGCGGCTGGCGGAAATTCCTGTCTCTAATCAAGTCGGTTTCCTGTCGAGTTCGATGCGCGGCCCATCCCGAGACCGCGGGAAATGCGATTGTTCCAAAAAATTGCGTCCGAAGCGAGCGGATAAATTTACTTATGCGTCGATGCCGAGCCGGATCGCGGTCCGCTCGGCGAAACTCCAGGTGGAGCACTCATAGGGCAGATAAGCGACATCAGAACGAAATCATGGTATCCCTCTGCGGAACCACGCTATACATCGGTCTTGAGGCCCGCCCCGTGCCCGCGCTCGGGCGCAACCGCGCAAGCAGGAGGTTGATCGAATGCTCAGAAAACTCGCAGTGACCGCCGGCGTTCTCGGCATCGTCGCCGGCGTTGCCGGGTTCGCGGCGCCGGCGCAAGCGGCGGGGGTCAACGCCGGCGTCCTGACCTGCAACGTCGCCAGCGGCTTTGGCTTCATCTTCGGCTCCACGCGGGCGCTCAACTGCACCTTTTCTGCGGGACCCGCCCGAGTCGAGCACTATACCGGCTCGATCTCCAAATTCGGCGTCGATATCGGCTTTGTGCAGAGCGCCGTCATCGTCTGGGCGGTGGTCGCGCCCACCATCAACCTGGCGCCGGGAGCGCTCGCCGGCAATTATGTCGGCGCCACTGCCAGCGCCACGGCTGGGGTCGGGGTCGGCGCCAATGTGCTGATCGGCGGCTCCGGCAACTCGATCGCGCTCCAGCCGGTCAGCATCGAAGGCAACACCGGCTTGAACGTCGCTGCCGGCATCGGCGCCATCTCCTTGACCCGCGTGCCATAAGAGCCGCGCCGCCCGCGTCCGAGTCTCAGTCGCACCCGCCGACCGGCGGGCTGACGAGGCAGTCGAGCACGCACGGTTTTTGCGGCGCGCATTTCCACGCCACCGCCTTGGTGCTCGACGACGGGTAATAGCATACCGCGTTGCATTCGACGCCGGCGCCGCGCGGCCGGGCCAGTCGCGAGACGATGCCCAGCGCCCCGCTATAGCTTTGGACGTGCGCTTCGAGCCGGCCGATCCCCGGCTGCTCGACGGCGAGGCGGCTGCTGCTTTGCTGCGCGCCCGCCATGCTCGTGCCGAGCAGCCCGCAGCTCACGACCGCCAACCATCCGACCGCCGGCCATCCGACCCTGCGCATCGCTACCCTCCCCTCGCTGCGCCGCCACGGCCATCCCCGTTGCCAGCGCGAAACCGCGTCCTAGAATGCGCCGGCAATCGATCGGCGATCCCGCCGCGGAGGTCATCCCATGATTACCAAATTCGACAGCCTGTTCGCCGGACATGTCGATATCGGCAATGTCGGCTATGGCGGCACGCCGGTGAACGACCGTCGCTTTTCTAACGAGCATCTCGCGAGTGTCTTTGACAAGGCGCAGGCGATGGCTCAGCTGATGGACCGTTTGGGCTATCATACCTTTTGGATGGCCGAGCACCATTTCCAGCACGAGGGCTACGAGTGCATCCCCAACGTGCTGATGATGGCGGTGCATCTCGCCCAGGTGACCAAGCACATCAATATCGGCTGCGGCTTCAATATCGCCCCGATGTGGCATCCGCTGCGGCTCGCCGAGGATTACGCCACTGCCGACATCCTGACCGGCGGGCGCGTCACCTTTGGCGTCGGCCGCGGCTACCATACCCGCGAGGTCGAGACCTTTGGCTCGCCGCTGCTCGACCAGGCGGGCAACCGCGAATTGTTCGAAGAGCAGGTCGACATCGTCTTCAAGGCGTTCAACAACGAATCCTTCTCGCATCAGGGCAAGCACTACACGCTGCCGCCGCAGGTCCCCTATCGCGGCTATACCCTGAAAGAGCTGACCGTGGTGCCGCGGCCACAGCGCCTGCCGGTCGAATGCTGGCAGCCGATCCAGGGTGGCAGCGCGCGGGCCATGGACTTTATGGCCAAGCACGGCATTCAGGGGCTGATCGGCGGCGGCTCGGCCGAGGGCGGGGCAATGCACAAAGTCGTGCTCGACTGGCAGGAGGCGCATGCCCGCATCGGCCGGCATTTGCAGCTGGGCGAGCGGTTGTGCTTCGGCTTCCACTTCTACATGGCGGATGACCGCGAGCAGGGAATTCGCGAGGCTGCCAAATACTACGAAGAAAACATGAAAATGTTTGGCGAGCTGCGGCTGGTGCGCGCGTTGAGCGACGAGCAGATCGAGATCATGCGCGATCCCCGGCGCGCCCCCACCGCCAAATTGCCGCGGATCGAGGATGCGATCGCCAATGGCGGGGTGCTGTGCGGCTCGCCGCAGCAGATCATCGACCATCTGAAGGCGTTGGAAGAACGCTATCCCGGCCTCGACCGGGTATCGGTCAGCCTTTCGGTCGGCGTGCCCAAGGCGGTGGCCCTCGAGCAGCTCGAACGCTTCGGCAAGGAAGTGATGCCGGCCTTCGCGCGCGCCAAGACACCCGAGCTGGTGCCCGCCCAATAGCACCCGGCCGCCGCGCTGCGTGAATGGAGGCCTACCGGCACCCGCGGTACTACGAAATCGCCTTCGCCTCGCGCGATCTGACGCGCGAGGTCGATTTCTTCGAAGCGGCGGTCACCCGATTTTCGTCGGCGCCAAGGCGCCGGGTGTTTGAGCTGGGCTGTGGTGCCGCCCCCTATCTGACGGAGTGGCACCGGCGCGGCTACGATTATTGCGGGCTCGATCTGAGCCCGGACATGCTCAACTATGCCCGCGCAAAGGCCGCGTCGGCGGGGATCGGCGCCCGCTTCGTCCTCGGCGATATGCGCCAGCTCGACCGCGGGCTCGGTCCGTTCGATCTCGCTTATGTGCTGCTCGGCTCGCTTTATGTCCGCTCGAACGCTGAATTTCTCGACCACCTCGACCGGCTCGCCGATCTGCTGGTCCCCGGCGGCCTTTATTTGTTGGACAGCTTTGTCTGGTTTCGCATTTTTCACGATTATCGGCGCAGCTGGACGATGCGCAGAGGCGCGGTGCGTGTGCATACCCGCTATCGCGCCGAAATTTCCGACCCGATCGCGCAGACCTATGACGAGCACCTGACCTTTACCGTTTGCGACCACGGCGCAAGACAGGTCATCGACGGCCGGGTGCCCGCGAAAGTCTTCTTCCCTCAGGAATTCCTGTGCCTTGTCGAATTGAGCCGCCGCTTCGAGTTCCTCGGCTGGTACAACGATTTCAGCTTCGACGCAGAAATCCGCCCGGAAGGCCGCCACATCGTCGCGCTGCGCCGCCGCTAGCCCGCATTTCTCAAAGGGGGTAGGTGCATCGGGCCGCAGGATCAAAAGAAGATGCTGATGTTTTTGGCGAGCAGCACATTCTGGTCGAGGGTGAGCTTGCGGCGGGCGATCCGCCAAGCGCCATCGACGCGGCGCAACAGGTCGCGGCGGGCGCCGACATAAAAATCCTGCTCGGTTTCCGACCGGCTCTTATAGACGATGACGTTGCAGCAGACCTCGATTTCATCCGGCGAGCGCGCCGGCATCAGCTCGATATTGGCGATGAAATGGCGGGTGCGCGAAGGCGGGTCTTCGGCCCAGGCCATCCCGGTTTCGAGCCGCGCGACACGGCCTTTCAGAGAAGTCTTGTCCTCGTCGAGGATTGCGCGCGCCTCCTCGTCGGCGCTGTCGTCGTTTGGCAGCCGGGCGGGATCGAGGATCGCGATCGCCTTGCTCGATCGCGGGTAGCGGTTGCCGCGCGTCGCCATCCAATAGTGCAAATCATCGGTGAAAAGGTCGAGCCATTCTTGAAACCGCCGCTCGTCCAAGAGCCGCGCCTCGCGGTAGAAAAACTGCTCGACCTCGCGCAACGTATCCTCAGTCATCGGCTGCCTGGGCGTGAGGTTGGCCCAATTCGCCCCAGCCCTTGCCGGCCATCAGCTCGGCCCAGCGGCGGTAGAACCGGCGGTGGTTGCTTTCGCTGATGCGCAGCTCGCTCGCCCAGGCGCCGAGCCCCGCATCAAAGCGGTCATGGCCCATCCCCATCTGGTAGTTCAGCGCCATCTGCCGCGCGACGACGCCGCGACAGGTTTGGGTGCATTCCTGCCAATTGTCCATATCGTCCTGCTCAAAGGTGCCGCTGGGGCTAAAGCCGCGGATCGCGGCGAGCCGCACCGCTTCCTTGACCTCGGCGGGGGCGGCCTTGTCGCAAAACACCCACGACCAGATTTCGGTCTTGTCGGGCCCGCGGGGCTGCCACACCCGAAACGTCCGCGAGGTGCTGCGCAGCATCGAGAAATGCGGAAAGACCGTGCCGACAATCGGGCTCGCGAGCCGCAGCCGCGGACCGAGGCGCTGTTCGACTTCGGGCCGGATCGCGCGCTCATACGCCTGGATGACCGGCACCGGCGGGTCGCCGACATCGTCCGGCCCGACGCAGATCAGCATGTGCCCATTGCCGGGCGACACCATGCTGCCCTTCGATCCGGGGTTGGCGGTGACCCCGCTGCTGAAGGCGGTGGTGATCGCCGAGAGATGCGTCCATTGCACGTGGTAGGCGTCTCCGCCGAAATTCTCGGCCGGGAATTTCCAATTGCACGGCACCAGCCATTTATGGCTCGCCAGCACCTCGACACCGCCCTCGCGCCGGTCGAAAAAGACGTCGAGGTACCAGGCCATCTCGCCCAAATATTCGTGCAACGACGGCGCCGCGCGGTCGAAGGTGGCGAAGATCAGCCCGCGATGGCTGTCGAGCTGCGCCACCGGCTGGAGGCCCCATTCGCCGCGGTCGAGCTGGTCGTAGTAAAAGTCCTTCAGATGCGGGACGCCCTTCAGCGCCCCGTCATTGCCGTAGGTCCAGCCGTGATAGGCGCAGGTAAAGCTCGCGGCATTCCCTTGCTCGGCGCGGCATAGGCGATTGCCGCGATGGCGGCACACATTCAAAAAGGCGCCGATCTTGCCGTGGCTGTCGCGCACCACCAGCACCGGGTCCTCGCCCATATAGGTCGTGTAAAAATCGCCGGGCTCGGGGATCTGGCTCTCGTGGCACAAAAAGAGCCAGCAGCGGGCAAAGACCCGCTTCAGCTCCTCTTCATAGATCTCGGGCTCGATAAAAATCCGCCGGCTGACCAGACCGCCATCGGCAGCGACCAACCCGTTCAGGTCTGTCATCATCCCTGCTCCCACGGTGCAATCCTTTGCAAAGCGGGGAATATTGCGTGGTCTTTTTTTGCCCGCGCCCGGACCTGCCGGGTGGATGCTGCCTCGCGAAATCGCTGTGCCAAGGTTTCGCGGAAGAGGTTACAACGACCCGGCTGGATCGGGTCAAGCCGATCTTTCCGTGCGGGGTCGATGCTCCGTTGCCCGGGGGCTGAGCGACGCAGGGGGCTGAGCGATGCGGTTGGTCATCACCGGCGGATGCGGGTTTCTCGGGCGGCGCTTGGCGCTGCGGCTGCTCGATCGCGGCAGCAGCCTCGGGCCGATCGACGAGCTCGTGCTGTTCGACAACGCGGGGACGGCCCTGCCGCTGCCGCAGGATGGCCGCCTCACCCTGGTCACCGGCGATATCGCCGACCGCGACACGGTGCGGCGGCTCTTGGCGCCCGGTGCGGCGGCGGTGTTTCATCTCGCCGCGGTGGTCAGCGGCCAGGCCGAGGCCGACACCGATCTCGGCTATCGAGTCAATCTCGACGGCACCCGCGCCGTGCTCGATGCCTGCCGCGCGCTCGGCACCTGCCCGCGCCTCGTCTTTGCCAGCTCGCTCGCGGTCTATGGCGGTGACTTGCCGCCCGAGGTCGGCGACGACACCCCGTTGCGCCCGCAATCCTCCTATGGCGTGCAAAAGGCGATCGGCGAATTGCTGGTCGGCGACTGCAGCCGCAAGGGCTTTGTCGACGGCCGCGCCTTGCGCCTGCCGACGGTGGTGGTGCGGCCCGGACTGCCGAACCGCGCCGCCTCGACCTTCGCGTCCTCGATCATCCGCGAGCCGTTGGCCGGCAACGAGGCGATCTGCCCGGTCAAGCCGGACCTCGTCATGGCCTTGGCCTCGCCGCGCTCTGTCGTCGCCGCCTTGCATCGCGCGCATGAATTGCCGGCCGACGCGTTCGGCGCCAACCGGTCGTTACAGCTTCCCGGTTTTTCGGTCGCGGTCGGCGACATGGTCGAAGCCGTGCGCCGCGCCGGCGGCGAGACGGCATATGCCCGCATCCGCTGGCGGCACGACCCTGAGATCGAAGCGATCGTCGCCGGTTGGCCGCGCGCCCTCGCCGCGCCACGCGCCACCGCCCTCGGCTTCACCACCGATGTCGATATCGACGCCGCAATCCACGCCTTTATCGAAGACGACCTCGAAACGCAAAAAACACTCGGCCAACGGCACGCCGGCGGCGGCTCCGTCTGAGGCTGGTTCGCGCCCGAGGCGGGATGGGCAGCTTCGCCTGACACCATTCGGAAATAGGGGAATACCAATGAAAGTGAGCACCATGATCCGGCTCAGCCCGAGCGCCGAGCCGCACACCCGATTGATGCCGCGGATGGCCGATTATGCCCGGCGCATCGAGGCCGGCGGGTTTCCCGGGATTTGGGTCGGCGATTCGATGGGGCGCGGCCGGCCGACGCTCGATCCGCTGACCGCGCTCGCAGCACTCGCCGCAGTCACCGAGCGCGTCGAGCTCGGCATCGGCGTCTTGCAGGTGTCGCTGCGCCACCCGGTCGAGCTGGCGCATCGCGTGCAGTCGGTCCAGGCGCTCTCCGGCGGCCGGCTGCAGCTCGGCGTCGGCAGCGGCTCGACGCGCGCCGATTTCGAATTGCTCGGCGGCGATTACGACCACCGCTTCCGCACGCTGCGCGAGTCGCTCGCGATCATGCACCGGGTGTGGCGCGGCGAGCCGCTCGACGGCGGCACGCTCTCGGTCTGGCCCGGCTGCGAGGGTGGGCCGCCGATCCTGATGGGCGCCTGGCGCAGCCCGCGCTGGATCGCCTATGCGGCCAAGGAATGCCAGGGCTGGACCCCGTCCGGCCGGTTCAGCAGCTGGGAGGACCTCGAATACGGCATGCGCCTCTATCGCGACGCCGGTGGCACCAACGCGGTCCTCGCCAATGTCGCGGTCGATTTCGAGGACCGGCCCGAAGCCGCCGGGCTCGCCGAAGCAACCAATGTGGCGCTGGTCTGCCCGCCCGAAGAGGCGCGGCGGCGGATCAAGCGGATGGAAGCGCTGGGCTTTGACGAGGTCCTGCTGGTCTCGCCCGCCGGCGTGCTCGAAGAGATCGAAAAGGCCCGTGATTTCCTATAGCACGATGCTAGAAAAATGGCCGCCCGCTGCGTCCGATCCTTCGAGACGGCCGCCTTGCGGCGGCCTCCTCAGGATAAGGAGATTACATTTCAAGTATTTGCCTCACCAAGGAGGCCCCCTTCGAGACGCCGCCTGCGGCGGCTCCTCAGGACAGGCGGGCCGTCTAGAAGGATGCCGACCGACCCAACCGGCGTTTTCAGCATCCTGATAGGGCGTTTGCGAATGGCTGTGCGCGACGTGCGGTTGCGGCGCCTAACCCGAGGCCGTGATTGCAAAATGCTTCACTATGATCGCATCGGCGCGCTGCTCGGCTTGCCACAGATCGAATTGCAGCTGCAGCTGCAGCCAACTTTCCGGCGAGCGTCCGAACGCCTTGGACAGCCGGATCGACATGTCCGGCGAAATCCCTGCGTGGCCGTTGAGCAGCGCCGACAGCGCGCGGCGCGAGACGCCGAGGCCTTCTGCTGCGGCCGTTACCGTCAGCCCCAAAGGCTCGAGGCACAATTCCTTGATGACCTCGCCGGGATGCGGCGGGTTGTGCATGCGAGGCATTGTCCTCAGCTCCATTTGCCTCAATGGTAATCGACCAGATCGACATTGGTGACATGGCGGCCTTCAAGCTCAAAGGTCACGCGCCAGTTGCCCGAAAATCGATACCGACCATTGTCCTGTCCGATCGCCGCGCAACGGGTGCAGCCGCGCCCCGGGCAGCGCCATATCAGACGGCTCCGCAGCCGTTTCCAGGGCCGCCAACACCACGCGCAGCCGCCGCACCTGCTGGCCTAAGACGCCGCTGGTCTCACCTCGCCAATGCAGCCGCTCCAGGCCCCTATGGCGAAAGCGCAGGATCACGATGAGAAGTGTAGCTTCTCGGATGGGATCAATCAAGCGAGGAGGGAATCTTGATTGGTGCGTCGCGGCAGGGGAATTGCGGATTTGCACCGAAGCCGCGGATCCGCGGCACGGCGGCTTGACAGCCGGGGCGGCGGGCGCATGCTTTCCGCCGGGTTTCGCTAGCGGCCGGGGGACATGTCATGATCGGCGCTGATTTGGGCGGCAAGGCGGTGCTGGTGACGGGTGCGGCCTCGGGCATCGGCTTGGCGGCGGCGGAGATTTTCGCGCGCTGCGGCGCCGCCGTGGCGCTGAACCATCTGCCGGACGACCAGCGCGGCGCGCAGTCGGTCGAGCGCTTGAAAGGCGAGGGCCGCCGGGTCATCGCCGCACCGGGCGACGTCTCCAAGCCGGGCGAGGCCGAGCGCATGGTGGCGCGCGCGGTCGAGGCGCTCGGCGGGCTCGACTTTCTGGTCAACAATGCCGGGACGCCGGCGACGCCGGTGCCGATCCCGTTCTCCGACCTCGACGCGCTGACCGAGGATTTCTGGTCGCGCATCCTCGCCACCAATTTGATCGGCCCGTTCCGCTGCGCCCATGCCGCGGTGCCGGCGCTAAAAGCGGCGCGGGGTGCGATCTGCAACACCGCCTCGATCGCCGGCGTCATGGGGTCGGGCAGCAGCATCCCCTATGCGACGAGCAAGGCCGGGCTGATCAATTTGACGCGGAGCCTGGCGCGCACCCTGGCGCCGGAAATCCGGGTCAATGCGGTCGCACCGGGCTTTGTCGACAGCCCGTGGAACCGCGAATGGCCGGCCGACCGCAAGGCGGTTTCGATCGACCGCACGCCGTTGAAGCGCGCCTGCCGGCCCGAGGACATCGCCGAGACGATCTTTTTTCTGTGCGCAGGCGCCGCGATGATCACCGGACAGACGGTCATCGTCGATGGCGGCCTGACCCTGTGATTTGAGGGAGGAAAGAAAGCGTGAGCGAACGAGAAACGACAAACGGCGCGCAATGGCTGGCGCGCGCCTTGGCCGAGAGCGGCACGACGCATGTCTTTTTTGTCGAGTCGGTGATGCGCCGGACCTTGCTCGAGCTCGAGGATCTGGGTGTCACGCGCATTCTCGCGCACTCGGAAAAGGCGGCGGCGTACATGGCCGACGGCTATGCCCGGATCGCCGGGCGGCCGGGGGTCTGCATGGCTCAGTCGGTGGGGGCGGCGAACCTTGCCTCGGGTTTGCAGGATGCCTGGCTCGGGCGCAGCCCGGTCGTCGCTTTGACCGGCCGCAAGGAGCCGTCCTTCCAGCACCGCAACAGCTATCAGGAGATCCCGCACACGCCGCTGTTCGCCGCGGTTACCAAGTTTTCGGCGCCGGTCAATTCGACCGCGGAATTGCCGCGCCTGCTGCGCCAAGCCTGGCGCGCCGCCTTGGCCGACACGTCGCGCCCGACACATCTCGATTTTTGCGGATTGCAGGGTGATGCGATCGAGCTCGGCGAAACCTCCGAGCCGGCCGTGATCGACCCCGAGAAGCGGCGTATCCCGGCGCACCGTCCGGTTGCCGACGAGCGCGACATCGAACGCGCTGCCGCGGCGTTGAAAGCCGTGGGCCGGGTCGCGATCGTCGCCGGCGATGGTGCTGCCGCCTCGCAGGCCGGACCCGAGGTGCTGGCCTTGGCCGAAGCGCTCGCCGCACCGCTCGCCACCAGCCTCGGCGCGCGCGGGCTCGTTCCGACCCGTCACCCGCTGTCGGCCGGCGTCCCCGGCAGCTATTCGGCGCCGCCCGCCAACCGCATCGTCCATTCGGCCGATCTTGTCCTCTTTATCGGCTGCGACACCGGCGACCAGGTCACGCTCAACTGGACCGTGCCGGCGCCCGATACCAGGATCGTGCAGATCGACGCCGACCCGGCCGAAATCGGGCGCAGCTATCCGAACACGATAGGGGTCGTCGGCGACCCGAAGGCAACCCTCGCGCGTCTCAATGCGGCGCTCGGCTCGCCGGTGCGCGACCGCGGCTTTGCCGAAGAGGCGGCGCGGATCGTTGCCGATTGGCGGGCGACGATGGCGCCGCTCGCCGGCGACGACAAGGCGCCGATCCGGGTCGAGCGGCTCTGCGCCGAGATCGCCAAGGCGCTGCCGGCCGACGGGATCGTCGTCGCCGACACCGGCTATTCCGGCATCTGGACCGGCACGATGATCGACTTCAACGGCGCGGGCCAAACCTATCTGCGCGCCGCGGGATCGCTCGGCTGGTCGTTCCCCGCTTCGCTCGGCGCCAAATGCGCCGCACCCGGTCGCGCCGTCCTGTGCTTTACCGGCGACGGCGGCTTTTACTATCACCTCGCCGAGCTCGAAACCGCCCGCCGCTGCGGCATCGCCACGGTGGTCGTGGTCAACAACAATTCCGGCTTTGGCCAGAATTTGACGGGCGTGCGCCGCATCGCAGGCAACCGGCCGGGCCGTGGCGAGGCGCTGGTGCGTTTTGGTCCGACCGATTTCACCGCGGTCGCCAACAGCTTTGGCGTGCGCGGCATCCGCGTCGAAGAGCCGGCCGAGATCGCGCCGGCGCTAACGGAAGCCCTCGCCGCCGGCGTGCCGGTCGTCGTCGATGTCGTCACCGGTCTCGAGCCGCGCGCCCCCGAACCCTGGTCGCCCGGCCGGCGCTGAAAATGCCGGGCTGATCGCCGGCGGCGCGGCGGGTTAGGCGCCCAGCTCGAGGTTGCGGATGCTCTCGAACACCGGATCGATCTGAGCGCGGTACACCGGCGCGGCCGAGCGCCACAGCCATTGCTGCTCGAACGCATTTTCACGGTACTCGGGATATTGCGTGCGAAACGCACCGGCTGCCCGCGCGGCGTCGCTGTTCCGCCCGGCCAGCGACAAGGCGGCCATCAGAAACAGCTGCGCGCCGCCATAGCCCGGGTTGCGCTCCAGCGACTTTTGCAGCAGCGCGATGGCGGCTTCGCGTCGGCCGAGCAGCAGCTCGGCAAACCCGCCATAAAAGAAAAAGATGCTCTGCCGACGCTCCGACTGGTCGGACCGCATCGCCCGCTCGACCGACGCCATCGTCGCTTCGGCGTGGCCGAGCAGCGCGGCGTTGTATCCGGCAAACCCATGGGCGATCCCCAGCCTTTGGTCGACGGTCAGCGCGCGCTCGAACGATCGCGCCGCCTCCTCCAGCTGGCCCGCCGCCGAACGCAGCATTCCCTGGATGCAATGAGCATCGGCGCGTCCGGGCGCCAGCGCCAGCGCCAGCGCGATCACCTCGCGCCCGAGATCGGACGATACCGAGACGGCGCGCGGATCGCCCCACCCCGGATTGCTGACGACGTGCTGGCAAGTAAAGGCAAGGCTGGTCAGCGCCTCGACATTGTGCGGATCGCGCGCGAGGGCGCCGAGCAGCCAATTCTGCGCTTGCGCGGTCAGCTCGGGGGTGCTTCTGCCCTTGAGCGCGGCGGCGGCGCGCGCCAGGCATTCGTTGACCCCGATCTCCTCGTCGGTCGCCGCAAAGCTGCGGCGGCTCGCCTCCTGAAGGAGGAGCACGTGCAATTCGCGCGAGATCTGTCTGGTGATCTTTGTCTGCACCGAGGCCAGGTCGTCGGGGCTGACCTCATACCGGCAGGCCCACCGGTATTTCACCGTGGCCGCGTCGGCGATCTGCATGTTGACCCGCAAAGTCCGCGGGCCGCTGCGCTGGGCGCTGCCGGAAACGACATACTCGGTTTCGGGCTCGCTCGCGGCCGGGAAGGCATCGGCGCCGCGCTGTCCGTCCGCCAGGCGCGCCAGGGCAAGCCCGCGGCCGTGCCGGAGCAGGTCGGTGACAAGGTCCTCGGTAAAGGCTTCGACGACATATTGCTGATCGGGGTCGCCGGTCAAATTGCGCATCGGCGCCACGCCGACGCCGATGCTCGGCAGCACGCATGGCCATAACGGCTTGACACGTCCCGACAGCCGCGTCGGCCATTGCCTCGCAAAATTTTCAGCCAGCCGGTGCGGCGCGTCCGCCGCTGCCGCATTATCCTCGGCAAAGCCGTCGGCGCTGCGGCCGACCGGGGCGGGCGCCGAGGCGTTGCCGGAACGTGCGATGCTGTTGGCCAGCGCCTGCGTCTCGGCATCGGGCGCGACCCCGAGCTCGCGCTTTAGGATCTCGGCGCAGCTGCGGTATTGGCGCAGCGCTTCCGGCCGCCGCCCGGCCCGTGCATAGGCGCGGATCAAAGCCCGCTGGCCAATCTCGGAGAGCTGATCGAGGGCGACGAGCCGACGCGCCGATCGGATCGTCGCGTCATGGCGGCCGGCGGCATCCTGCGTCGCGATCAACCGCTGCAAAACATTGCAGGCGAGATCGAGCGTGCGGTCCCGTTCCGTCGCCAGCCATTCCTGAAACGGCTCCGAATCGATCAGAAAATCGGCGAGCAGCTCGCCTCGGTAAAGATCGGCGGCAGCCTGGAGCTCGGCCTGCTGGGGCGACAGCGAAAGCTGCGCGAACCGGTCGAGATCGACATCGACGTCATCGAGGCGGCAGGTCGTAAAGTCGGCAATCAAATGATGCGCCGACCCCAGCATCTTGCGCAGCTCCAGAACGCAGTTGCGCAGGCTGTGCCGGGCTTGATCCGAAGCCTGATACGGCCATAGCAAGTCGGCGAGGCGCTCACGGCCGACCGGGCGGCCGCCTTGGGCGGACAAATAGGCCAGCAGGGCGCGCGCTTTCTTCGGCAGCTTCCCCAGCGGGGCACCGTCGCTCTCGATCGTGAGAGGGCCGAGGACCCCGATCACCAAGGCCATCGCCATTGTCCTCCTGGGCGTTCGTCCGCGCCCGCTGCGATCTTTTCGATCGATCGGCTGTTGTGGATAGTGGAGCGAGTTCGATCGACCATCAAGCCAATACCCGCACCGCCTCGCGGCCGAGGCGAAAAAACGCCGGCTCCGCTTCCTTGCTGACGATCGCAATATTTTCTTCGATCGCCCGGCACAGGGGGCCGTATCCGCGCGCGCGCAACGCCGGCAGCAGCTCCTGATAGACACTGGCTCGGCCGGCGATCGGCTTTGGCGCGGCGCAGTCCCAAAGCTGTTCCGGCGGCAGGCTCGGCCCAAACGCCGCGGTCTCCTCGACGCCCACCGCCAACAGCTCGAGCCGCGTGCGCAGGCATTTCTCGCAGACCCCGCAATTCGGCATGTCTGCGACATTGGCCGAGCACACCCGCAACATTGCCAGCGCCATCGGCCAATGCGCCAGGTCGCGCACCTTGTCCAGGCGAGAGAAGCGTGCACCGTCATGGACAATGCTGAGGCGCTGACTGGAGAACAGCCCGTCCACCGCGGCGTGCGAGCCGTTCGGGACCGGATGGGTCAGAGGATATGTGCTGCCGATAAACAAGAAAGCCGGCCCTCGGATCGCCGCGTGCGCGACCGCCGCCAGCGCCCCGCCGTGCTGGCGATGCTCCCAAAAATCCGGCAGCGAGGGGAAATGGCGCAGATTGGTGCGGCAAGGGATCACCCGGAGCCCGGCTTCGGCGGCGATCGGCTCCAGCCGCCCCAGCGCCATCCGGTAGCGCTCGTTCTCGGGATTGCGCGCGCGCTTGCCGATATCGAACCCGTGGACGAACAGCGCCTCGCGGATATAGGCCGGATCCTCGGGGCCATAGAGCTCGCGGTTGCGCATCAGCATGTGCAGCCCATCGACGCCGCCCGACAGGCACGCTACCGCCCGTTTGGGCGTTGCGGTCCGAGGCTGGCGCCGATAGCCGGCGGTCTCGATCCGAGGCACAGTGTCCGGCATCCCGCCCCAGCTTCGCCACCAAGCGTGGACCGTCCGCAAGCCCTCGACCAGCATCGGGCAGGGCTGGCCTTCGATCTTGATCCGGGCTTCGCCATGCACCGCAGCGAGCGGGAAGCCCGCGGCAAGGAACGCGTCCGCGCCGGGTCCGTCGCTCTCGCCCCCCACGGTATCGGCGGCGGCGATCGCAAAGGTCAGCATTTGCTCCGGGTGACCGCGATCCTCCCACGCCACCATGGCCGTGTGGGTCGTCGTGCCGCCCGCTTCGTGCATCGCCAGATTGCGAATGATCATTAGGTTCGCCCCGCTGCACCGATCCTGGGCGAAACATCGCCCTACAGTGCCATCCTTTCGAATTAATCTATCTCGGGTTGCGTCAAAAACTCGTCCTCATCAGCGTCATTCGCGATCTTCACGGGTAACTATTCACGAATGGTTTCCGCAGGCAAGTTTTTCTCGCCGCAGCCGCCGAGCATCGCCGCCGCACAAGCCCGCGTCGCGCGGATCGCCTCGCTAGCAACGTGGTCTCGACTGGCCCAAATCATTTCGAGTAACCAGTTTCGCAGATCGCCTGACAAGCCTCGACTGATTTGATTTTTAGCTCGGATCCACGAAATCTAGATATGTATAATTTGACGTATGTTTGACGAATTTGTCGACGCTACATTGACAGGTTCAGGCCGATCGTTCGCCTATCAGGATAAAATACCATGATGGAAATCGCCATGAGAGTGAGTTCATCGCCGCGCGAGCCGTTCCCGAACGGACGACTTTACAACCATCGGCGCACCCCGGTGCGGCGTCGCCCCGAACCGGCAATTATCCGCTTTGGCGACTGCTTTGCCGAGCTAAAAGACCCGCGCGGGGGCAATGCGCTGCGCCACGATCTTTTGGAGGTTCTGATGATTGCGCTGTGCGCGGTGCTGTCCGGCGGGCAGACCGCCGTCGATATGGCGGTCTTCGCCGAAGCCAAGCAGGAGTTTCTCGGCAGCTTCCTCGAGCTGAAGCACGGCGTGCCGAGCCACGACACGTTCAGCCGCGTCTTTCGCCATCTCGACCCGGACCAGTTTCGGGCGTGCTTTCGAAAGTTTATGGCGCGTTTTGGCGATACCTGCAGCGGCGTGATCGCGATCGACGGCAAGGTGTTGCGCCGGTCGTTCAGCCCGACCACCGCCCGGTCCGCATTGATGATGGTCAGCGCCTGGTGCTGCGACAAGCGGCTCGTATTGGCTCAGATCGCCACCAATCGGGCGAACGAAACCTCGGCGGTCGCCAAGCTGCTGCAAATGCTGTCCTTGAAGGGCGCCACCGTGACCGCCGACGCGCTCAATTGTCAACGCGACATCGCGCGGCAGATCACTGTCCAGGGCGGCAACTACGTGCTCGCGCTAAAGGGCAACCACGGCGCCTTCCACGCCGATGTTCGACGGTTTTTCGAGGATCCGCGACACGCGGCAGCGCAGGGGCATTCGACGACGACCGAGGACCACGGGCGGGTCGAGCTGCGCAGCAGCCTGGTTTCGACCGATATCGACCGGCTCCAGGCGCGTCATCAATGGCCGAGCCTGGCGGCTGTCGGCCGCGTCGTCAGAAACCGCATGACCACATCTTGCAGCGGCCCTAGAACCTCCACCGAAACCGCTTATTATCTGCTCAGCGCCCGGCTCTCCCCGCAACGCTTGGGAGAGACGGTTCGTGCGCATTGGGGGGTCGAGAACCGCTTGCACTGGGTTCTCAACGTCGTCATGAACGAGGACCAGGTCAGAAGCCGGATGGACAACAGCCCCTACAACCTTGCGATCCTGCGTCACATGGCGCTCAACCTGATGCATACGGATCGCTCGAAGGTGTCGCTGCGCGGCAAGTTCAACCTGGCCGGCTGGAAGGACGATTTTCTCGCCCAGCTGCTGGCGCAGGCTTGAGCAAAGCGGCAGCGGGAGGTAGGAGCACACTTCTTAAAGGTTGATCCGACATACCTGTGCTACGCGCCGGCGGCCGTCCTTGTGGCGCCGGCGTCCGCTGCGTCGCCTCGCGGGGATTCCGGTTTTGCCCTTTGACAACGCGCTGTCGCCGTCACGGCACGAGGCCACCGGTCCCGACCGCAGCCTCGTCGGGATCGCCGCGGGGGAGTTTGCAGCACCCCACCCCTACCTGCTGTTTCGTGCCGACGCGCTGGCGCGGATGCGGCGCCCCGCGAGAAGCAACACCAAGCTCCAATCTCGCTTCGAAAAATCTCTGCTGAGCGCTGCGCCGACGAAGGGAGGGCGCTCGTCGCGGGCGGAGATCAAAGCGCGCGCCCGGCGTCTGATCACCACTTCCTTTGTGGCGCTGATAGCCGACGATGCGCGGCGCGACCAAGGATTGGCGGCCAGCCGGACGGTGCTGCTGGAATTTGCCGCAGCGGCGACCTGGAAGGAGCGGCCCGTCATCCGGTCGTTTCTCGATTGTGCCGAAATCGCCGTCGCGGTCGCCCTCGCCTATGATTGGCTTTACCATTTGCTGTCGCCGGCGGAACGGCGGGCGATCGAGCAAGCGATGGTGCGCAACGCGCTCGAGCCGGCAGCAGCCGCGTATCGCGATCGATCGGTCGATTGGCCGGCGCGGCGCGACAATTGCGCGGTGGTGTCGAGCGCGGGCATCGCGATTGCTGCGCTCGTCATGCTGCCGCGCTGTCGCGAGCTTTCCTGCGAGCTTCTGCAAGCAAGCCTCGCCTCGGCGTGGAACGCCTTTGCCGCGTTCGCTCCGGACGGGGCCTGGGCGGAGGGCTTGAGCTATTGGTCGTTGGCAGCCCGCTACGCCGGCTTGATGGTCGCCGCGCTCGAGAGCACGCTCGGCACCAGCTTTGGTCTCGCCGACCGGCCGGGCGTGGCCCAGACCGGCGATTTCGCGCTCCACGCGGCGGGCCCGTTCGGCGCGGCCTTCGATTTTGCCGATTCCGAGCGGCACTTTGATGCGTCGCCGCTCATCTGGCTCGCCCATCGCTTTCGACGGCCGATCGACGGCTGGCTGCTCGGCGATTATGACGGCTGGCATCTGCCGCTGCGGTTGATTTGGCCAATTTGTGCGCGGGCGTCGCCGGCGACGCTCGACCTGCCGACCGGAAAGGTGTTTCACGGCCACGATCTCGCCTGCTTTCGCAACACCTGGCGGCGCCACCGACGGGCGCGCCCGGTGTTTCTGGCGATCAAGGGCGGCAACGTCGCAGGCCCCGAATGGCCCCCGGCAGCGCGTTTGCAGACTGCCCTGCTGCACGCCCAGGCCGATGCCGGGACCTTTGTCGTCGACGGTGCCCGTTGCCGCTGGGTCGTCGATCTCGGCGCCGACGATTACGATTTGCCCGGCTATTTCGACCACGGCGCCAACGGTCGATCGGGGCGCCGATGGCGCTACTATCGGGCGCAGACCGCGGGCCACAACACACTCGTCATCGACGGGCGCAACCAGGTGCCCGATGTGCGCGCGCGAATCCTCGGCAGCGGTCTCGAGGCGGCGCGCAAATGGGTCGTCTTCGATCTCTCGGCCGCCTATGGCAAGCCGCCCGGAACAATTCGGCGGGGGGCCGCGCTGCTCGGCCGGCAGGTGCTGATCGAGGACGAGGTCGACCCGGCAGTCACCGGCAAGATCCTGTGGACGATGCATTTCAGCGCCGAACCGATGGCGGTCTCCGGCTCAACCGCGCATCTGCGCAGCGGCGAGGATCGTTTTGTCGCGCGGATTCTGGAGCCGGCCGATGCCTGTTTCGAGCTGGCTCGGCCGCCGGCGCCAGACTCGTTCCCGATCGAGGGTGTGCGCCAATTGCACGGCCGCTCGGCGGCGACGCCCAAAACCGTTCGGGTTGCCGAGCTGCCGCGCCGTGACGACACCGGCAAGGAGCACGCGTCGGGCGCACCGATCCGGCGGCTCCAGATCGTCTGGCCAAAAGGGACGCGGCGCATGGCCGTCCTGCTGCTGCCCGATTGGGGCGGCCGCGAGGACCGCGCGCCGCCGGTGCTCCCGCTCGATCATTGGCTGGCCCGAGATCCGACCGGGCGCGATCCTCAGCCTTGGCCGCGCGACGCGTTCGCACGATCTGCCTATGTAAGGTTGCCGAAATAGGAAGGAGGCTATGATCGGATACCGTTACCGAGGGTACGGATCAGATGCCTGAACCGACAGTTGCGCGCCGGCCGGGGGTGCTGGTGAGCGTGCTAGCGGCGGCAACGCTCGGGATGCTGGCGTCCACCATCTATGTTCCTTCGATACCGGCCATCGTCCATGGGCTCGGCACGACCGTCGCTCGCGTGCAGCTCACTTTTGTCGGTTATCTGCTGGCCTTCGCCATCGGCATGCTGGCGCTGGGCCCGTTGTCCGACCGTTATGGCCGGCGGCGCACAATGATTTTCGGCATGGCCTTGAGCACGCTCGCCAGCCTCGCCTGCGCCGCGAGCCCGACGATCGGCTTTCTGATCGCCGCGCGTGTCGCGCAAGGGATCGGCGCCTGCGCCGGCATGGTCGTCGGCCGCGCGACAATTCGCGATCTTTACGGGCGCGACGGTGCCGCCCAGGTCATCGCCGCTCTCGCCATCGTGGCGACCCTGGTTCAGTCTTTCGCGCCGATCCCGGGCGGGTATCTCCAGGCATGGATCGGCTGGCGCGCGAACTTTGCCGCGGTCGCGCTCTATGCCGCCGCCGCGACGACGCTGGCGATCCTCTATGTGCCAGAAACGCACACGATCGCCGCCGCCGCGCGACAGACGGCATCGAAGATCGCGGCCAACATGCTGGCGACCTACCGCCACCTGGCCGGGACCCGGCGCTTTATGGCTTATGCGCTCGCCGCCACCGGCGCCCATGCCGGGTTTCATATCTTTACCGCCGGCGCGCCATCGGTCTTGATCGGCGGGTTTGGCATCAGCCCCGAGGCGTATGGCTTCTACGCCTCGCTGCCGCCGATCGGGTTTCTCGCCGGCAGCTTTTTATCCAACCGGCTGACCCGCCGCCTCGGCATCGACAGCCTGATCGTGATCGGCAGCATCGTGCTGGTTCCCGCCGGCGCGGTGATGATCGCGCTGGCGCTGCTTCATGTCGCGGGGCCCTACACCGTGGTTGGCCCGATGGTTTTCATCTGCTGCGCCAGCGGGCTGATCACACCGAACGCGGTCGCCGGCAGCCTCGGCGTCAGCTCCGCAAATATCGGTGCCGCCTCCGGCCTCGCCAGCTTTCTTCAGATGACCGGCGCCGCCGCGGCGACCGCTGCGCTCTCGCTCGGCCCGGCTCGCAGCCCCCTTGTGCTCGCGGTCGTCACCGCCGCCGCCGGCCTGTTCGCGGTCATCACCTTCGGATCGCTGATCCAACTGGCGCCGCGTCCGGAGAAAGCCGATATCGGCGCGTCCGATCTGAGCGGCGTCCGATGCGCCGGAGAGACGCGCGCCGCATTCCTCCCGGCGCCGCGCGGGTGGAGCGCGCAACGCGAGATCGCCGCCCGGTTTCCGGCGCTGGCCGAACGCTATCGCGCGGCCCTTCCGCAAATGCGCTTGCTCGAAAGACGGCTCGACGACGACGAGGCCCGCGGGCGCGATACCGCCTATTTGCGTCAGGCGCTGACCGAGCTGCGCTGGCGCTTCGAATATACCGCCGACCTCGCCGCCGCCGAGCGTGCGCTCGACCGTATCGGCCGGGCTGCCGCACTCCCGGCGCTGCCGGGCGCATCGATCCCGGACCCGGACGGCAGCTTCGGCATCGGCACCGAGGTGTGGTTTCTCCAGCTCGACGCCTCGGTCGATCACTGGCTGGCGGCCGATGCCAAAGCCGGCGGCACGCCGCCGCGCCTGCTCGACCGGATCAACGATCCCGACCGGCTGCTCGGCTATCTCGACAGCCTTCTGGTCTCGCGCCTCGACCGGGAGGGTGTCGATCACCGCAAGGAGCTGAATTTCGCCACCGCCAATCTGGTGCGGCTGATCTTGCAGCGCCGGCCGGTCGGCTATCCGTGGCATCCCGAGCTCGAACCCGCGATCCGCGGTTTTATCGCCGACTGGCAGGATCCTGCGACCGGGTTTTTCGGCGCCGGCTACGAGCTCGACGGGCAGACGCTTTCGCACCGCCGATCTCAGCATGACCTTTCACATGGCGCGCTACCTCGACGGCGCCATCGGCTACTGGCCGCAGCTCGCCGATACGCTGATCCGGATGCGCGCCGATCGCTATCCGAACGGCTGGCTCGACGCGGCCGGCATGACCGCGCACAACAACTACGATGTCGCGGTTCTGTTCCGGCTCGGCTGGGCCAAAATCGGTGCGGCGCAACGCCGGCAGGCACAGGACGAGCTCCTACGCCTCACCGAGTGGTGCCTCACCCGAGCGATCGCCGGCGACGGCACGATTGTTTTGCGGGCGGCCTCGGAGTCGTTGCCGGAAAGCTATTATTTCACGGTCGCCTTTCTCGACACGGTCGGCTTTTTCGATCCGGAGAAGCGATTCTGGACCGACCGCGATTTTGCCGACGCACCGGTGTTGAAGGCGCGGCTCGAAGCCGGGCTCTTACACCTCGACCCGGCGCAGCCGATGGTGCGGATGGCGCTCGAAAGGCTGCGCGCCTCGTAAGTCGAATTGCGCTCGCCGGCCCGGCGCGATCGGCTAGGATGCCGCGACGACAATTCGCGGAGTGAAGAAATGTCGATGACGATCGAAGCCGATGCCCGCCACGATGTCGCGGTCGAGGATGTCGAATACCAGCGCCAAGGCGGGCGTGCCCTGCTGGCGCGCCTTTATCGCCCGAGTGGGGCGGGGCCGTTCCCGGCGGCGTTGCAGATTCACGGCGGCGCCTGGGTCAACAAGGACCGCACCGACAACGATTTCATGGCGCGTGCATTGGCCGAGAGCGGCATCCTCGTCGCCTCGATCGATTTCCGCATGCCGCCCGAGGCGCCCTACCCCGCCTCGCTCGCCGACATCAATCTGGCGACGCGCTGGTTGAAGGCGCGGGCCGGCCAATATAAGAGCCGCGCCGAATGGGTCGGCAGCTTTGGCACGTCGAGCGGTGGGCATCAGGTGCTGCTGGCGGCAATGCGGCCCGACGACCGGCGCTATGCGGGCTTGCCGCTCGCCGAAGCGCCGCAGACGGATGCGCGGCCGGCCTATGTGATCTCGGCCTGGGGTGTGCTCGACCCGCTGCTGCGCTACGAGCTCGCCAAAGAGGCCGGCAATGCCGAGCTCCTGGAAAACCACCACAATTTCTGGGGCGACGCGGCGGCGATGGCAGAGGGAAATCCGCCGCGCATGCTGGAGCGCGGCGAGAAGGTCCATTTGCCGCCGGCCCTCGTCTTTGGCGGCGACCGCGACGAATGGGTCCCGGTCGAGCTGATGCGCAAATTCGCCGCCGACTATCGGAGCGCCGGCGGCGAGGCCGAGTTGCAGCTCTACGAGGGCGCCAACCACGGCTTTATGACCGGCAAGCCCGACGCCCCCTATGCCGCCCGCGCGCTCGACCGGATGAAAGCCTTTATCCGCAAGCACACCAGCGGCTGACGCCGTTTACCGGCGCCGGCGGCGGCGCGCCGCGACGAGACCGAGGAGGCCGCTGCCGAGCAGCAGCATCGAGGCCGGCTCGGGCGTCGCTACCGGGTTTTGCAGCGTGAAGTGCAGGGCGAAGTGGAAGTCGTTTGCCGTGCTCGGGTCGATGCCGCCGTCCGAAACGAAACTGTATGGGTTGACAAAGATCTGCTGCCAATTGGCCTCGACCCCGGCGGGCAGCGGCGAGCTGAAGCCGTCGTTGAAATAGGCCTCGCCCGAGATCGGGCTCGGGTTCGACGCGACCGCGCAGCAGACCCCGCCGAAATTGTTGAGCGGGCTCACCGGCGTGCCATCGACCGTCCATTGACTGACGACGCCGTCGAAAAACACCGGCTTGCTCAGCGTATAGTCCATCACCAACGCCCAGTTACCACTTGTATTGCCGGCCAGCGGGCCGCCGTTGGTGGTCGACAAATTCCACACGTCCCATTCCCCGTTCCCGTCCGTGGCTACCTGGGTTTCGGACAGGGTGAGCGCGCCGCCGTCGATCAGCACCGGCGTCGAGCCGAAGGTCACCGTGTCGGAACAGGTGGTGTTGGTGCACGCGCCCGGCAGGTTGGTGCCGCCAAACGTCAGCGACGAGCCGATCGGAATGATGCTGGCATTGGCGCCGGTGGCAAAAGCCAGCACCGCGGCCGAAGCAAACAGCGACGTAATTTTCGAGCTCATCAAGACCTCCGCAACCTCGAATTTGCAGCACCGGGCTTCCCCGGCGGCATGCTTGCATCGGCTGTTGAGCATATTACATGTCATAAAAATTAACCAATACTTTCCAATGGTTTATGGCGGAGCGCCTAAACTCAGGGGCTGTAAGAAAATCCGACGGCCGGATGCCGTTGCGTTGCCTGCCAGCCTTGCGACATACGAGGTAACGAATTGATCAGACTGCCAAATTTATCGAACCCCAACGCCTGTAAAGTTTTTCGACACTCTGTGGCAAAATAGCGTCAAGCCTATCCGAGGGCCTGGTCGAGGTCGCGGATCAGGTCGTCGGCGGCTTCGAGGCCGATCGAGAGGCGCACGACATCGGGGCCGGCGCCGGCCGCTTCGCGCTGCTCGTCCGACAATTGGCGGTGGGTGGTCGAAGCGGGGTGCAAAATCAGGCTGCGCGTGTCGCCGATATTGGCGAGGTGCGAGAACAGCTGCACATTCTCGACGAGCCTGATCCCGGCCTCGTAGCCGCCGTTGACGGCGAAAGTAAAGACCGCCCCCGCCCCTTTCGGCAGGTATTTGGCGGCGAGCGCGTGGTACGGGCTATCCTCGAGCCCGGCATAGGAGACCCAGGCAACGCGCGGGTGGACGGCGAGAAACTCGGCGACCTTGCGCGCGTTCTCGACATGCCGCTCCATGCGCAGGTGCAAGGTCTCGATCCCGGTCAGGGTCAGGAACGCATTCATCGGCGACAGGGTCGGGCCGAAGTCGCGCAACGCCACCGCGCGCGCCTTGGTCGTAAAAGCGAAATCGCCAAAATTCTCGAAGAATTTGAGCCCGTGATAGGCCGGCTCCGGGTCGGTCAGCGACGGAAACCCTTTTCCGCCCGACCAGTCGAAGCGGCCCGATTCGACGACGATCCCGCCCAAGGCATGGCCGTGGCCGGACAGAAACTTGGTCGTCGAATGGCAGACGATGTCGGCGCCCCATTCGAACGGCCGGCACAGATAGGGGGTGGCGAGCGTGTTGTCGACGATCAGCGGGACCCCGGCCTCGTGCGCGATTTCCGCCACTTTTTCAATGTCGACGACGATGCCGCCGGGGTTGGCGAGGTTCTCGATAAAGATCGCCTTTGAGCGCGGGGTCAGCGCGCGGCGAAAATTTTCGGGGTCCGCCGGATCAGCGAAATGGCATTTCCAGCCGAGCTTTTTGAACGACAGCCCGAACTGGGTCAGCGACCCGCCATAAAGGCTCTTCGAGGCGACGAATTCGTCGCCCGCCTCCAGCAGCGTGAAGAATACGAGGAACTGCGCGGCGTGGCCCGAGGCCGCGGCGACCGCGGCGCGGCCGCCTTCGAGGCTGGCGACCCGCTCCTCGAGCACCGACACGGTCGGGTTGTTCAGCCGCGCATAGATATAGCCGAAATTGTGCAGGTTGAACAATGACGCGGCATGGTCGACATCGTCGAACACATAGGCTGCGGTCTGATAGATCGGCGTCGAGCGCGCGCCGGTCGCCGGGTCGGGCGCGGCCCCGGCATGGATCGCGCGGGTGTTGAAGCCGTAGGTCATGTTTTGCGATGGTGTCGGCCGCTCCCTGACCCGGCGCGCCAAAGGCGGTTCGGGCGGGCGGTTGCGGATGATGCCGCTATTGACGCCGCTCCACGACAATTCACCGCCGAGCCGTCCGAACTCGATCTTCGGGCAGCGGTTCATGATCACTTCGATGCCGGCTGCCTCGGCCGTTGCCGCCGCCGCGTCGTTGCGAATGCCGAGCTGCATCCACACCACCTTGGCGCCGATCGCGATCGCCTCCTCGACAATCGCCGGCGCCTCACGGGCGGCCCGGAACACATCGACCATATCGACCGGCTCGGGGATGTCGCGCAGCGCGGCATAGACCTGTTCGCCGAGCAGCGCCTCGCCGGCGAGCCCCGGATTGACCGGGATCACGCGGTAGCCTTTGCCTTGCAGGTACTTCATCACAAAGTAGCTCGGCCGGTTCCAGCTCGACGACGCGCCGACCATGGCGATCGTCTTCACCCGCCGCAGGATCGCGCGCAGCTGCGCGTCGGGATAGGGAATGGGATCGAGGCTGCTCATGCTACCCTGCCCGGCCGGGATGGATCGCGCCATCTTCGCGCCACCGGCGGCTGCGCTGTCAATTCGGGCGCGATCGACAGACGGCCAGCGAGGCTTGCGGACAATGCCGGCCCGACCCGCGCGTTCCGTGCGCGCTCCGGCGCTTACAGCAAATGGCCGCTGCGGGTCGCCTTGGTGCGCAGGTAGCGCTCGTTGTGGCCGTTCGCCGGAAACACATGCGGGACGCGCTCGACGATGCGGATGCCGTAGCGTTCGAGCGCCGCCATCTTGTCCGGGTTGTTGGTCAACAGGCGCACCCGCAAAAACCCGAGCTGGCGCAGCATTTCCGCCGCCGGCAGATAGACCCGCTCGTCGGCGTCGAAGCCCAATTGCTCGTTGGCGTCGAGCGTGTCGAAGCCGGCATCCTGCAATTGATAGGCGCGCAGCTTGTTGACGAGGCCGATGCCGCGCCCCTCTTGCGCCAGATAGAGCAGCACCCCGCCGCCGGCGCGCGCAATCGCCGCGATCGCCCCGCGCAGCTGGTCGCCGCAATCGCACCGCAGGCTCGCCAGCAGGTCGCCGGTAAAGCATTGCGAGTGAAGCCGCGTCAGCACCGGCTCCGCCGGGTCGGGCGTGCCGATCACGATTGCCAGATGCTCGCCACCGCCGTCGCGCGGCCGAAACGCGATCAGCCGCGCATTCTCGGCGTCGGCGAGCGGCACTCGCGCCTCGGTTACACGGTCGAGCCCGGCTGCCGCCGCGTTGCGCGCGAGCAACGTCTCGGCCTCGACCGTCGCGACATCGCCGCGCCGCGCGCAAAGCAGCGCCTCGGCCGCGCCGAGCCGCACCACCAGCGCCGCCGGCAGCAACGAGGCGAGCTTGGCCAAGGCCACCGCGGCCAGAGCGGCACCCTCGGCCGGCGCCGGCGCCGGCCCGAGCCCCGGCGGCTCGGCGCCGAGCGAGGCCGCGGGGTCGGCGAGGTTGCGAATCACCGCAGCCGTCAACTCGGGCGAAACCGCGATCGACACCGCTCCCGACCATCCCTGGCGCAGGGCCAAGCCCAACGCCACCGCGCGGCGGCGCGTCAATACGACACTGGCGCTTCCGGCCCACATGGCCCGCAGCCGGCGCAAATTTTCGTCGGTTACCAGCTCGGCGGCGACCGCGAGGACGGCCCCCGCGGGGCCGCGGATCAGCACCGGGTCGCCCCGGCGCAGCGCGCCGATCGCCGGCCCGAACGCGGCGCCGTCACTGTTTTCTCTCGGCAGGATTTCCGATTCGCGCACTGCTCTCTTCTCCAGCCGCCGCGCTTATATGGCGCTGCAACCTCCAGCCCGGCAAACTTATTCGCCGCCGAGCCACCCATCATCCCGCATGCCTGCCACCAGCTGCCGGAGTGACGGGGTCATTCGGGCCTGGTTTCGGGCATTGCGGCCCACACCAGCAGCATCGCCGCGAGCCCGACGCCTGCCAGGCCGGCGAAGGCAACCGGGTCGCCAAACCGGTCCGCGATCCAGCCCGCGAGGCTGGTGCTGAACGTGGCGCCGACGCCCACCATAAAGCCGATAAAGCCGAGCGACAGGTTGTAATGGCCGGACCGCCCGGCGATGTCGCTCGTCACCAGCGGCACCAGGACCCCGAGCGCGGCGCCCGCGACACCGTCCAAGACCTGCACCAGCACGATCAGGTTCGGGTCGCTCAGGGTGGCGAATAACAGGCCGCGGATCGGAAGGGTGCAAAACCCGACCAGCATCACCAGGCGGCGACCGCGCATTTCGGCGACGCGGCCCAGGACTGGCGACAACACGGCAACGACGAGCTGCGGCAGAACGATGCACGCCGCGATCAGCAATGTCGCAGCACCGGTCGCCCGCTTGGTCAGGACCGTGCTGGCGAGCGGCATCATCGCCGCATTGCCGAGGGTGAACAGCATGACGCAAACCGCAAAGACCAAGAGCGCGGGCGTCGTCAGCAGCTCGAGGATCCGCCCGCTCCGGGGCTGCGCCCGCCGATCGGGCGCGCAATCGGTCTGTGCCGGCCGCTCGGGCGCGCAATCGGTCGGCGGCCGGCGCTCGGGCTCGCACACCCCGGTGAGCGCCAGCAGCGGCAAAAGCGCCGGCAAGGTCAATCCCGCGGTCAGAAAAAACACCGCCCGTTCCGAGAGCCAGTACCCGATTACGCCCATCAGCGCCGCGCCGACGCCGTTGCCGATCGCCGCAAACCGCGCGTTGCGCCCGAGCCGCATCCCGAGCTGTCTCGGCCCGGCGATCAACAGGCTGATCGCCGCGATTGCCGGTCCCAAGGTGCAGCTCGAAAACCCGTGCAGCCCCAGGGCGATATAGATGAAGAGCGGGATCGGCAGCAGCGCGAACAACAGCGCGCTGACGGTAAAGGCGAGGATGCTGAAAAAGGCGACGGCGGCTTTGCTGCGTATCGCATCGACCAGCGCGCCCGCCGGCAGCTGGCTCGCCATCGCGGTGATCGTGCCGAGGCTGAGGGCCAGGCCGATCGCCGTTTGCGTCCACCCTTGGGTGGTCAGGTAAACCGCGACAAACGGGCCGAAGCCGGTCTGGATATTGGCGACAAAGAGGTTGAACCAGTCGAGCCCACGATCGGGCGAGGGCACCGCGAAAAGCGCCAGCGGGCTTGGCGCCGCCGCCTTTATGCTCCGGTCACTTGGGCACATCGGGAGCGGCCGGCGGCTTCGACGCCGGTGCCCCGACCATCTCGACCGGGCCGGAATCGGGCTTGTATGCCGGCGCTGCCTGGATTTGCGTGCGGTCGAGGTTCAGCAGGACCGGCCGGTCGGGAACGCTCGGCGCAAAATGCAACAGGTTCCAATCGATTGCGACCTTGCGGCTGCCGACTCCGAGAAAGCCGCCGAAATCGACGATCGCAGCTTGCGGATGCCCGGCGGCGTCGATGACCACATCGACAATCAGGCCGAGCGTCTCGCCCTTCGGCCCGATCACCTTTTTGCCGAGGGCGCCCATCGTGTCCTTCGTGTTCAAAGGCACGAGGTTTTTTGGCTTGGGCGGCCCGTGCGCTTCGGGCATCGGTTGCTCGGCATGGCTCCGCACCGGAGCCGCAACCACGGCGATAGTCAAGACCAGCGTCACCAAGACTCGGCGGACAGGCGCCGCGATCACGATCGCTCGGCCTGCGCCCGGCGCCGCGCGCGCAAACGGTTGTCGAGATCGGCCCGCCGCAAGAGCGGCATGGCAGGCCCGTCCTCTACGATCCGCCGGTTTTCGATGACGACGATCCGGTCGAACGCGGCGAGAGTCGAGAGCCGGTGCGCCGCCGCGATCACCGTGCGGCCCCGGAACAGGTGGTCGAGCGCGTCCTGCACGAGCCACTCGGATTCGCTGTCGAGCGCCGAGGTCGCTTCGTCGAGCAGGATGATCGGCGCGTCGCACAAAAATGCCCGCGCGATCGCCAGGCGTTGCCGCTGGCCGCCCGACAGCTTCAAGCCGCGTTCGCCGGCGATCGTGTCGAAACCCAGCGGCAGGCGCTTGATAAACTCGGTGCAATGGGCCGCCTCGGCGGCGCGGAAAACCGCCTCGTCACTGGCTGATGGCCGGCCGTAGCGCAAATTCTCCATGACCGATCGGTGAAAGAGCAGCACTTCCTGGTGTACCACCGCGATCGATCGCCGCAGGCTGTCGAGCGCGACCTCGGCGATGTCCTGCTCGTCAACCAGGACATGGCCGCGCTCGGGATCGTAAAGGCGTTGCAGAAGCGCGAAGATCGTCGATTTGCCGGCGCCGGAGCGGCCGACCATCCCGACCTTTTGGCCGGGCGGGACATGCAGCGTGAAATCTTGCAGCACCCGCTCCCCGTCCGGATAGCTGAACGAGACATCGACAAAGGAAACCGAGCCGCCGAGGCGGATCATCGGCTGGGCAGCGGCGGCCTCGGGCATCTCGTGCGGCAGGCCCAGCACCCGGACGGCTTCCGCCAGCTTGGCAAAATTCTGCAGCAGCTGAACCAGCGCCATCGCGAGGTCGCGCGAGGCGTGCAGCACCGTAAAGCCGAGCGTCGTCGCCAGCACCACATCGCCGGTCGTGATGCGCCGGGCGCGCCAGAGCAGCGCGGCCCAGATCAGGATCGCGGCGGTGACGGCGAAAACGCATCCCGCATGGAGCAGGCGAAGCCGTTCGAGCGAGAGGAGGCTTTCGCGTTGCGCAGCCATTTCGTTCTCGATATTGCGCCATAGCCGCGCGCCTTCGCGACCGGCCGCGGCAAAGCTGCGCACCAGCCCGATATTGCTGACGATATCGGCGAGATCACCGGTGACGGCCGCCGCCCGCGCCGCATAGCAGTCGTGGAGGTTGTGGTTCCTGCCGGCGAACCAGGCGATCACCGCGCCCAGTGCCGCAGCCGCGGCGGCGAGCGCCATCGTCAAATGCCAATTGACGATGCCGAGGACGGCGATGCTGCCGACCACCGCGACGGCGGGGGGGATCGTCGTCCAGGTCAGCGCATTTTCGATTGCGAACGCCTCGTTCGCCGCCAGCGTGATACGGCTGGCGAGCGCCCCCGGAAGACGATTGGCAAAATAGCGCGGGCCGTGCCCGGTCAGGTGCTCGAAAAGCTCGATGCGGATATCGCCGCCGATCGCCACAAAGGTCCGGGCGGCGACCCAGCCGGCACCGCGCCACAAGAGATTGTCGCCGGCGACGAGCCCGAGCAGCAGGGCAATGGCCGACCATAGCTGTGCCGCGCCGACATTTGGCGTATCGAGCGCATCGACGAGGTTCTTGATGCCGTATTGCGACCCGATGGCGCAGCCGACCGCCGCCAGCACGGCGGCCAGCACGAGCGTGTGATTGGCGGCGCGACGACCGACGTAATGCAGCAGAAACCGCACCGCGCCGCGCCCGGCTTGCTCGGGAAGGCGCTTCTCGGCGCCGGTCTTTGTGTCGGCCAGGCTGCGCTGGCGATGCTCCACGGTCGTCAAGCTGCGGTCCCGCTCCACGGCAATAAATTTTCCCCGGTCACCTGCTGACAACAGGCGGCGGGTGAAATTAATCCCCGGCGATTCGAGCGATGCACCCGTCGGTCCACGTCGCCGCTTCGCTCGGCGCGCAGCGACCGGTCGCGAGCCTTGGCCATGCCCGGCGCGGCAAATCGGTGCTGCGGTTGTCTTAAAGTGGCCCGCCGCGGTGCCGCTTCGGCCCGCCGGTTTGAATATCGCGTGCCGTTCGGCTAGGGTGCGCCCGGCCGGATCGAGGGATGATCGAGCCTCGGGCTGCAAATAATCGGGGCGCCGCCGCTGCCGGCCGGGGCGTGGTTGTTGCGCGGTGCCGGGCGTTTTTTCGATCCGGCGGGGAAGACGATGAAAACCGGGCGCAAGGTCTTGATCGTCGATGATGACGATGTGCTGCGCCGGTCACTGGCCGAGCAGCTCGAGCTGAACCAGGAGTTCGTCACCCACGAATGCGGCACCGCGGCGGAGGCTTCTGCGATTGCCGCGAGCCAGCGCTTCGACGCGATCCTGCTCGATGTCGGCTTGCCCGATATGGACGGGCGCGAGCTGTGCCGCGAGCTGCGCCGCTCTGGGGTGCGGGTGCCGATCGTCATGCTGACCGGCGCCGATGGCGAGGCCGACACCGTCGAAGGTCTCGATTCCGGCGCCGACGACTATGTGACCAAGCCGTTCCGGCTCAACGTGCTGCTGGCGAGGCTGCGCGCGCATTTGCGGCAGAGCGAGCAGAGCGACGACGCCGTCTTTACGATCGGCCCCTATACCTTTCGTCCGAGCGCCAAGCTCCTCATCGACCAGAGCGGCCGCAAAAAGGTGCGGCTGACGGAGAAAGAAACCGCGATCCTGAAATACCTCTATCGCGCCGGCGACCAGGCAATCGGGCGCGAGACCTTGCTCGACGAGGTGTGGGGCTACAACGCCGCGGTCACCACCCACACGCTCGAAACCCATGTCTATCGGCTGCGCCAAAAGATCGAACGCGACCCGACCCGCGCCGAAATCCTGGTGACCGACACCGGCGGCTACCGCCTCGTACCCTAGGATCCGTCGCGCCGCGGCCGCCATGGGCAAGCGCCTGGGGAACGCCCTCTCGCGGCTGGTGATGGGCCTCGGGCTGCTCGAAAAGCCGTGGCGGCGCGCCGACACGCGGCTGCGGATTGCCGAGGCGCTCTTGCCGCGCCATCGGGTCGAAACCCGCTACGGGCCGCTGACCTTTGTCACGACGCACCCGCAGGGGTTGCAATATCCGCGCGATTTCGCGGCCCGAGAGCCTGAAACCTTGGCCTGGATCGACCGGTTCGAGACACCCTGCCGGTTTTGGGACATCGGCGCCAATATCGGCGCCTTTTCGCTTTATGCCGGGCTGCGGCCCGGTATCGAAATCCGCGCCTTCGAGCCGGCCGCCGCGAGCTATGCCGCGCTCTGCCGCAATATCGAGGCGAACCGGCTCACCGACAGGGTCGCGGCCTATTGCATCGCCATCGGCGACGCGATATCGAGCTCGGCCGGCTCAATCTGTCGGGCGCCAATGCCGGCAGCGTCTTCAATGCGTTCGAAAGCACCGAAGACTGCTTCGGCCGGCCACTCGACATCGTCGCGCGCCAGGGTGCGCTCGGGTTTTCGCTCGACGGCTTTCGCCGCCTGTTCGATCTGCCGGCGCCGAATTATTTGAAGATCGATGTCGACAGCATCGAGGAGCGCATCCTGGCGGGTGCCGAAAAAACCTTGCGTGACCCCGAGCTGCGCTCAGTGCTGATCGAGCTCGAGCATGAGGAAAGCGCGCGCCGCACCCGAATGATCGCAGCGCTCGCGTCCGCCGGCTTTTCGCCGGCCGCGAGCGGCGCCAGGCAGGCCGGCGTCGTCAACGCCATTTTCATGCGCGAGGCCCAGCCCGTCAGCGCGGGCCGATAATGGCGGACCCAAATCTGCTGATCGTCAGCGGAGCGGACAGCAATTATTTCCCGTTATTGCGCGATACGGTGCTGTCGATCCTGGCCGTCCGCCCCGATGCGGCGATCGGCATTCTCGATGTCGGGCTCGACGCGGCACAGCGGGAATGGCTGGCGCCGCGCGTCGCCCAGCTGGTCCGGCCCGGCTGGGACTTCGATTTTCCGGGCCGCGCGCGCACGCCCGAAGTCCGCAAGTCGCAATTCGCCCGGCCGTTTCTGCCGCGGCACTTTCCCGGCTACGAGGTGTATTTGTGGATCGATGCCGACGCTTGGCTCCAGGATTGGCGGGCGGTCGAGCTTTACGTCGCCGCCGCCGGGCATGACAAGCTCGCGATCACGCCCGAGATCGACCGCGCCTACAAGCGCCATTACAAGCGGCCGAAATTATTTGGCCGGACGTTGGCCTGGAAGAATTATCGCCGGGCTTTCGGCTGGCGCGTCGCCGATCGCCTCGGCCGCAACCCGATGGTCAATTGCGGCGTCTTTGCGCTGCACCGCGAGGCACCGCATTGGGCGGCCTGGGCGCGCGTCATCGAGCAGGTCGCGCAACGCACGCGGTTTTTCTTTGTCGAGCAGACGGCGCTCAACTACGTGATCTTTGCCGAGCGGCTGCCGGTCGATTTTCTGCCGGCCTATTGCAATTGGATGCCGGGCGACGCCGCCCCGGCTTTCGATGCCGGGCGCAGCCTCTTTGTTGAGCCTTACACGCCCCACGAGCCGATCGGCGTCATGCACCTCGCCGGCCGCGAGCAGAAAACGCATGTCTTCCGGCTCGCCCGGCTCGACGGCGGCGAAGTCGAAACCTCGCTGCGCTACAGCGCAAGCCGCCTCTTATGCCAGTCTCCTAGTTAAAATAAACGAGCCTTCCAGTGGTGCAAGGTAGACAGATGGCTCCCACTATTTTCTGATCGTCGTGCCCGCTTTCGAGCGTGTGAAGAAATTGTTCTTTCCAAGAAACGTCATTCCGGGGCGGCCCGAGAGCCTGCCCGCCAGGGGCAGGCTCTGGCTTGAAGGGCCGGGCCGGAACCCATATGTGGACGGCCCCCGTCTCGCAAGGGCGGTGGAGCTGCGACGGGTCTGGTCGGTTGCGGTCATATGTCCGGCCCCCCGCTTTCGCGAGGGCAGGCTTTTGTGGTGCGGTCGGCGTGACCGCTGGCCCAGATGGGTTTCGCGGATCGGGTCCCGAACAAGAACACGATGTCGGAGCATCGCTGGGTTCCGCGGGGGTGTCCCGATCCTCGATCGACCGATCGCCATCTCGCTGCGTTCCTTGCAAGCGCCAGAGCTGCCCCCGGAAACGGGGTCAGGCGGTGAGCGCCTCATGCCTGCTGCGGTTTCCGGTAGACCTCGCCGCTCACCATCATGGCCCAGATGATGCGGGCATGGCCCAGATGATGCGGGCACGGCCCAGATGATGCGGGCATGGCCCAGATGATGCGGGCATGGCCCAGATGATGCGGGCATGGCCCAGATGATGCGGGCATGGCCCAGATGATGCGGGCCATCTTGTTGGCCAGCGCGACCGCCGCCAGCTTTTTCGGCTGGCGCGCCAGCAATCCCAGCAGCCAGGGTGCGGTGCGCCCCGGCTTGGCTTGCTTGATGACCGCGGTGGCTCCCAGCACGAGCAGCCGGCGCAGGGTCTCGTCTCCCTGTCGGCTGATCCGGCCGGGCCGATGTTTGCCGCCGGTAGAGTTCTCGCCCGGGGTTATGCCGATCCAGGCGGCGAAGTGCCGGCCCGAGCGGAAGGCCTTGGGGTCGGGCACCTTGAGGGTGACGCTGACCCCGCCGATCGGCCCGACGCCGGGGATCGTCGTCAGGCACTGGCTTGCCTGGTCCTGCCGGTGCCAGGCCATCAGCCGCGCCTCGATTGCTTTCAGCTTTGCGTCCAAGGCGGCGAGCTGGCCTGCCAGCAGATCGAGCATCTCGCGCGCCAGGGCCGGCACACCCGCCTCGGCGGCGACGCGCTCAAGCAGCACCGCCACCCGTTCCGGTCCCCCGCTTTCGCGAGGGTGTGCATGGGTTCCGGGCCCGCCCCTCACGGGCCGTCCCGGAATGACACGCGGGTTTTTCAGCAGCCTGCTAGCGCGGCTTCCACCATCACGCCACACTCTGCATCGCCGCTTACGGCTTCTTGATCGCCAAACGGGGCCCCATCCCCCCTCAGGACCAGGTTTCGCCGCGCCGCTCTCGGGATCTGCCGTTCCCGACGGTTACCGACCCAGAGGTGCCGCCGATCCGCCCCGAACGCCACATCCCAAACTCGATCGCGACCATGCGACGACGCCTCATTGTCGCGCTCGCCAGGACCCTCCCGAGATGTCCCTGTTGCAATACGCCAATCCGCAAGACGGCAAGAATTCCCGATTACTGACGCAGTAAGATTAGCAGGCTGCTGAAAAATGCATGCCCCTCGTCATTCCGGGGCGCGGGCATCGCCCGCGAGCCCGGAACCCAAGAACACGAGGGACAGAAATCAATGGCTTGGCCTGTGTGCATGGGTTCCGGGCCCGCCCCTCACGGGCCGTCCCGGAATGACACGCGGGTTTTTCAGCAGCCTGCTAGAGCCGGTTATCGACAATGCCCGGCTAGCCGGGGAATACACCAAAGAGATGGCGAAATTCGGTCAGAAGATCGAGATAGACTTGCCGTTTGAACGATACGACGAGCTCGGGCAGGATCTGGACCGGGACCCATTTCCAGGCGTTGAATTCGGCGTTGTGCGCGTCGAGGTCGATATCGGCGTCGCTTCCGGTAAAGCGCATCAGAAACCATTTCTGCCGCTGGCCGCGCCAGCCCCGACGCGACTGGCGCCGAGCGACCTCCGGCGGGAGATCGTAGCAGAGCCAGCGCGCGCTCTCGGCAATAATCTCGGCGCGGGCAATGCCGGTCTCCTCGGCGAGCTCGCGAAACGCCGCCATGCGCGGGTCCTCGCCCCCGTCGATCCCGCCTTGCGGCATCTGCCAGGCCTCATGCGGCAGGTCGTTGCGGCGGGCGACAAAAGCCTCGCCGCGCGCGTTGAGCAGCATGATGCCGACACAGGCGCGGTACTCCGCAACGCCCCGCCGGGCCGCGTCTTGCGTCATCCAATCGCCCGATCATTGGCCGGCGCGGCGAGCGACATTGCCGCGCCGGAATCGATGGTTGCGCTCAGCCGCCGGCGGCTGCGATCGCCTCGTCGAAAGCCCGCAGCACGGCGGCGTGCGACGATCGGTCGTTCATCGCCTCGACATTGGTAAAGCCGCGCGCCCGCGCGATGCGGATCAATAGAGCGTGGGCCGACCAGGCGAGGCCCGGATCTTCGAGCCGGCTCGCTGCCGCGCGCAAGGCGCCGACCGCGCAACGCCGGCCGCGGAACGACCGGTAGATGCGCTGGGTCCAATCGTCGGGATCGGCGATCATCGCCCTGGCATCGCGGAGCAGCTGAGCCACGGCAGCGCCGCGCTCGTCGGCCGGCAGATACCAGGATTCGGGCGCGAGCTTGCCCCGCGCCTGCGGCCGCAGCCGCGCTCGGAACCACAAACGGCAGCCATGCCGACTCCACAGCGGGAAGATCCCGGTGTCGACCACTGCCGGCGCTTGGAAACCGATACCATCGAACGGCATTGCTCTCTCCTATCTCTCCACTGCCAGAACGTCATCTGCGAGATCGAACCCGACCGGCGCGGACGGGCCACGCGACTTGGCTGAAGCTTCGCGGATCTTTTCCGGCCTGCGCGCGATGCGCGGCGATCGTCCCCGATCGTTGCATTGCGCCGGCGCGGGAGCAAACCGGGCGATCAAGGCAGCGCGCGACACCCACAGCTCGCAGCGGGACCGGAGCACGCCTTTGCCGCGCAGCCCGGATGGGTTGAATGTCCGCGCCAACGCCCAGGACAAGAGGTTGTCGCCGAGATCGTGGATCGCCCGCGAACCCGACCCGCCGCCGTCGGGCTCAACCGCATCGAGCCCATAGGAGCGCACGATGCGCAGCAGCTGCGGGATCCGCTCTTTGGGGACGAGCGTGGCGCAGGCGCGAACCGCGACCACGCGGGCGAGCCACGGCTCGTGCCGCAAATAGCCGGCAAGCTCGCGCATCGAGGCCCCGATATGGCGGTGCAAGGCGCTGCTGCGGCCGAGGCCGCTCGCCTCTCTCGGCATCTGTGCCGACAAGTGCTCGTTCCACAGATGCAGCTCGACAATCTCGTCGCCCGCGTGCACCCGGCTGCCGTCCGCGAGGCGAAGGTCGCGCTCGGCGCAGCCGGCGGAAATCCGCAGCATGCATTCGGGGCGGTCGCTGAATTCGTGAATACCGTAAAAGCGCCGCAACCCGGCATCGACCCGGCGGACCAGCCGATCAAACAACGCTTGCGCCGCATGGCCGGTCGGCGCGGGAACTCCAGGCGCGTCAAACGTGACCGGCATCGGCATGCCGATCGCACGCAACCAATCGGTTACGCTGGTCTCGGCCACGACCCCTCCTCGGCGCAACCGTCGCCCGGAAACCCACTCGACCCCGATCGCGCCGTGGCTCCCCGTCGCGGCGGGCCCGATTGGGACGTGCCTTCCGCGTGCTGTGCCAGGTAGGAGCGGCCAAACAAATCGGCGATCGTCAGAGGGCTCCCTAACCGCATCAAAGTGTTGCCACCGGATGGCCGGGTGTCAACCTCGTTGCAGATCGAATTCGCGACCGCGCGCCCGCCATGCCGTCGGCGCAGGCGGCAGGCGGCCGATCGTGCGCGGCTGAGGGTCCGTCGGCGCGGCAAGCTGGCAGCATAGAGACATCGAGCTATCCGCGTGATTAACGCCGATCGCCCGACAAGGTTGCCGCGCTCCCTTCCGCCGATGCGGTTGTCGAGACGTCAGAAATTACGGCTTGTTTGGTCGCTGGCGGCCCAATTTCCAGGATTCCGCAAGTATCGGACCGCAGCAGCCGGGGTCATCCTCCGGCAAAGGGATTGGCAAAAATCGCCGCATCGCCGAGCTCCGCCTCGATTTCGAGAAGACGGTTGTACTTGGCGATCCGTTCGCTGCGGCAGAGCGAGCCGCATTTGATTTGGCCGCCGCCCATCGCCACCGCAAAATCGGCGATAAACGGATCCTCGGTTTCGCCCGAGCGGTGCGAGACGACAAAACGCCAGCCGGCCTCGCGGCACAGCTCGATGGCGGCGATGGTTTCGCTGACCGTGCCGATCTGGTTGAGCTTGATCAGCACCGCATTGGTCGCCTTTTCGGCAATGCCACGGCGGATGAAAATGGGGTTTGTCACATAGAGGTCGTCGCCGACGAGCTGGGTGCGGTCGCCCAAACGGGCGGTCAGCGCGCTAAACCCGGCCCAATCGGTTTCCGCCAGCCCGTCCTCGACCGACACGATCGGAAACTTGCCGAGCCAGTCGCCGTAAAGCTCGGCCATCTCGGCGCTGGTTTTGCGCCCCTGCCCCGATTTTTCGAGGTCGTAAAGACCGTTCGCATAAAATTCGCTCGCCGCCGGATCGAGCGCGATCGCGATGTCCTTGCCGGGGACGAACCCGGCCGCGGCGATCCCTTCGACGAGCAGCGCGCAGGCTTCCTCGTTGTTGGCGAGGTCGGGCGCGAAACCGCCTTCGTCGCCGACCGCCGTCGAGTGGCCGCGGTCGTGCAGCAGCGCTTTCAGCGCCTGGAATGTTTCGACGCCATAGCGCAGCGCCTCCGAAAAGCTCGAAGCACCGACCGGCACGACCATAAATTCCTGAAAATCGACATTGTTGTCGGCGTGCCGGCCGCCATTGACGATGTTCATCATCGGCATCGGCAGGCGGCGGGCGCCGGGGCCGCCGAGATAGGCATAGAGCGGCTGGCCGAGATCGGCGGCGGCGGCGCGCGCCACCGCCATCGAAGCGCCGAGGATCGCGTTGGCGCCGAGCTTTGCTTTGTTTGCGGTGCCGTCGAGCGCCGTTAGCTGCTGGTCGATCGCGCCCTGATGCGTCGGGTCGAGCCCGATCAGCGCCGGGGCGATCACCTCGTTGACGGCGGCCACGGCCTGCTGCACGCCCTTGCCGCCATAGCGCGCCTTGTCGCCGTCGCGCCGCTCGACCGCCTCGTGCTGCCCGGTCGAAGCCCCCGAGGGCACCGAGGCGCTCGCCGCGACCCCCGAGGCGAGCGCGACCCGCACCCGCACCGTCGGGTTGCCGCGCGAGTCGAGGATCTCGAGCGCGCGCACCGAAGCGATTTTCCGGTCCATGGGCTACCGTCCCGACCTCGTGCCTGGTGAAGAAAGCGTCGTCATTCCGGGATGCCCGTAGGGGCAGGCCCAGAACCTATGAACACCACCCTCCGCCAGCATACCGCAACCCGGTGTGCCTGGGTTCCGGGCTCGCGGGCGGTGCCCGCGCCCCGGAATGACAAAGCTTCGCATTTCTTCACTCGCGCCGCGACGCTACCCGCCCAAAACGCCCTGGGTTTCGACGTAGAGCGAATAGACCGACTGGCTCGCCGCCATAAACAGCCGGTTGCGCTTTTTACCGCCAAAACAGACATTGGCGCAGCGCTCGGGCAGCATGATGCGGCCGATCATCTTGCCGTCCGGGGCGAAGACGGCGACCCCGTCCTCGGCCTCGCCGCCGGACCAGCCGCACCACAGATTGCCGTGGACATCGATGCGAAAGCCGTCGCTGCCGCCCGGCTCGGCGCTGTTGAACTGGCGCCGGTTGGCGGTCCCGGTGCCGTTTTCGACGACATCGTAGACCTGGATCGAGCGCTGGCCGGGGCCCGGCGTGTCGATGACATAGAGCAATTTCTCGTCGGGCGAGAAGGCGAGGCCGTTCGGGCGCTTCATATCGCCGACCGCGATCGTCAGCTCCTTGGTCGCGGGGTCGAGGCGGTAGACGCGAAACGGCAATTCCTGCGGTGCGACGTGGCCCAGATAGTTGCCGCGGGTGCCCGCACCATTGTCGCTGAACCAGATCGAATTGTCGGATTTGACGACGACGTCGTTGGGTCCGGTCAGCTTTTTGCCGTCGAAGCTGTCGGCCAGCACGGTGATCGTGCCGTCATATTCGGTGCGGGTCAGGCGTTGCGCGTCCATCTCGCAGGTGACGAGCCGGCCCTGCCGATCGCGGGTGTTGCCGTTGGCATAGCTCGATGGCTTGCGGAAGACGCTGACCGCCCCCGTCTCCTCCTCCCATTTCATAATCCGGTCGTTTGGGATGTCGCTGAACAACAGATAGCGGCCGTCGCCGAACCACACCGGGCCTTCGGTAAAGCGCATGCCGCCGGCGATCCGCTCGACCGCGGCGTTGCCGAGCACCAGACGCTGGAAACGCGGGTCGAGCACCTTGATGCTCTGGTCGGGATAGCGGACCGGCTCGGCAGCTTCGACAACAGACATGGCTGACCTCATGCATAGCTCAGCCGCCGCAGCGGCCCCGGCGATTATCAGCGAGCGTCGGTGCAGCACGGGGGGCGCCGCTAGGAATTCGGGCCGCGTTCCATCGACACCGGCTGCCAGCGCCGCAGCCCGCTATCGGCAAGGACGCTCGGGTTGACGCAAGACATCGGCCATTTGCCGGCGAGCGCCAGCGACAATTCGAGCCCGACCCGCCGACGCCGCGCCGGGTCGAAGCGCGCCGTCGCCGAGGCGACATGCGCGGTCAGGATCACCTTGTCCTCCATCTTCAAGAGCGGGTTGTTGCCGCCGGGCGGCTCCTGCTCCAAGACGTCGAGCCCGGCGCCGGCGATCCAGCCCTCGTCCAACGCCTTGATCAGCGCCGCCTCGTCGGTTGTTGGCCCGCGCCCGGTCGAGACATAGATCGCGGTCTTTTTCATCTGGCGGAAATGCTCTTCGCGGACGAGGCGGTTGGCGCTTTCGGTCGCCGGGGTGTGCATCGAGACGATGTCGGCGCGGGCGAGCAGATCGGGCAGGCTGACCGGATCGACGCCGCGCTCGATCATCGCCATCTCCTCGATAAAGGGGTCGTAGGCGATGACGTGCAGGCCAAAGGGCTTGGCCCGCTCGGCGACGGCGCGGGCGACATGGCCAAAGGCGATCAGGCCCAAGGTCAGGCCGCGCAGCCGCGGAAAATTGAGCAGCATCGGCCGGCCCTCGGCCCAGCGGCCGTCGCGCACCATGCGGTCCTGCAGCAGAAGCCGGCGATGAGTGGCGAGGATCAAGGTCATCGCATGGTCGGCGACTTCCTCGATAAACGTGTCGGGGCAGTTGGTGATCGGGATGCCTTTGGCGGTCGCCGCATCGACATCGACAGAATCGACGCCGACGCTGCCGAGCGAGATGATCTTGCAGCGCTGCAAGCCGTCGATCATCTTTTTGGTGATGCGCCGACCCTTGGCGTAAAGCGCGTCGGCGTCGCGCGCGGCGGCGACGAATTCGTCCTCGGACCCGGCCGGGATCTCGAAGATCTCGGCGTCGATCGGGGTCAATGCCTCCATCTCGTAGCCATAGCCGCCGCCGGCGACGGTAAAGCTCGCCCCCGCCGGTGTCGCGATCCTGTACTTGGCCAATTCCCCCTCCAACGCCGCAAATCCGCGACCCGGATCAGACCCGTTGCCCGTGCGGCTTGTCAACCGCCGAACCGCTTTCCTGCGGGCGGAATTGACCGGCGAGCGCGCCCCCCCTATCTGCTGTCCAGAAAGCTGGCCAGGGCGGATAATCATGGAACGGCGAGAGTGGTCGCTGCAGGCCGCGAAAAACGCCTTCAGCGCGGTCGTCGAGGCGGCGTGCAAAGGCGTGCCGCAGACCGTCACCAAACGCGGCAAGCCCGCCGTCGTGGTGTTGTCGGTCGCCGAATACGAGCGCCTTGCCCGCGAGGCGGCACGGCCCCGGCCGTCTTTCGTCGAGCACCTGCTCGCGTTTCCGCAGGGAGGGAAAGACTTCAAGATCGAGCGAGCGCGCATCAAGCCGCGTGACGTGAAGTTCTGATGTACCTCGTCGACACAATGGTGTTTTCCGAGCTGTTCAAGCGCCGCCGGCATCCTGGGTTTCTGCGCTGGCTGAACGGCAAGAGCGAAGACTTGCTTTTTCTTTCGGCCATCACGATCGGGGAGATCGAGCGAGGCATTGAAGGTCAGCGGCAGCGCGATCCGCCTTTTGCCCGCGCTTTGCTGGATTGGCTCGATCGCAGCCTGGAAATCTATAGCGATCGCATCTTGCCGGTCGCGAGCACGGGCTGACCGTCGCCACGCGCAACGTCCGGCATTTTCGGCCGACCGGCGCCGCGGTCGAGGATCCGTTTACGAGCTGACCCGCCGATCGCCCGCGGCCGCCGCCGATGACGGCCCCGGCAGCGGGATCAGCGACAGGACCAGGGTGATCACCAGCAGCAGGGCGAGGCCTGACATGACCCCGACGAGCCGGTCGAAACCGGGGCTGATCGTCACGGGCGGGCTTTGGCTCTGGACGAGGCTCATCACAAACGCGAACATCGCCTGCGTTCCGACATAGCTGACACCGGTCGTGCCGGTCTGGATTTGCGAGCAGAGCCAGACCCCGATCAGCAGCAGCAGGACCCACAGCACGAAATCGCTGCCGACGACGGCGAGACAGGCCAGGCCGATCAGCGCCCCGAGCAGACAGCCGATCACGCGATGTGCCGCACGCTGCACGATGGTGCGGGTGTCGGCTGCGAGGATCGCCGTCGTCGGGATCGACATGACCATGACCGCGGTGAGGCCCATCGTGACCGGGCTCACCGGCGCCAGCCAGTTCGCCAGCGCCGGCAGCAGCATGACGGTGAGCCCGCCGCGGCCGGCGTGCATCAGCAACGGCCATTTGCCGTCGAGCCAGCGCCGCGCCTGCTCGCCCCAGCGGCGGCGCCAAATCGCCAATGGCGGCCGGCTCAGCTGGCCGGCCGCGGGGACGGCCCCGGCGTCGGCCGGCGCCGGCATGATGCCGCAGACAAAAAGCGACGCCGCGGTCCCGATCACGACATCGGCGACGCGATCGACGGCGATGGTGAACGCCCCCTGCGGCTGGGTGAACGCCATCAGCATGACCAGGTTGGCGGTGACCGCGCCGATCAGCCAGGCATAGCTGAAGCGCGAGATCGCAAACCCGAAAAACCCGACGCAGGCGACAACAAACAGAGAAAGGCAGAACGGCACCGGCTGGTACACGAAGAGGCGCAGGACGATCATGCCGATGACGGCGCCGACGGCGCTGCCGGCGACCCGCATCAGGCCGCGCGACAGGGCGACGCTCAGCGAGGCGCGCGTCACCATAAAGGCGCTGATCCCGGCCCACCACGGATCGTCGGAATGCACCGCAAGCGCAACCAGCACCGCCAAGGTAACCGACAGCGACGCCTCCGCCGCTTCGAGGCCGCGCGGCCCGCGCAAGGTGACGAGGCGCAATTCGGTGGCGAGCGCGCCCGGGATCTCGCGCAGCATCGGCGGGCGCTTTAATAGATGACGAGGGCGCGGGCGTCGGACCCCATGTGGAGCACGATGCCACCCGGCAGGTCGCGCAGCACCAGCGTCACCGGAAAGCGGCGCTCGAGGCGGATCCAATCGGTCGTCGGCTCGACATAGGGCAGCAAGGTGTTGGCAGTCGGCCGGCGGCTGATGCCGCGGGCGATCCCTTGGATCACGGCGCGATGCACATGCCAGGGATAGGCGTCGAGCCACACCCACGCCGTATGCCCAACCTCCAGGTGGCGGATCACGTCTTCCTTGTAATTGGCAAAGATGCGCCAGGCATGGGCATCGACCAGTCCGATGATCGGCTGGTTCGCCACCGCCTGGTCGCCGACGCGCAGGGTCAGATTGGTGATCGTGCCGTCGGTCGGCGCCAGCACCTTGGTCTGGTCGAGCTGCCATTCGAGATAGCCGATGCGGGCGGCGACCGCCTTGATCGTCGCCTCGTGCAATACCTGCGTCTGCCGCGCTTTGGCGACGGTGTCTTCGGCATCGACGAGTGCCGCCTGGGCGGCCTGCGCCTGGGTCGCGGCGTTTTCGAGCGATTGGCGCGAGACAAACCCGGCCGCGGCGACCGGCTTTGCCCGGCGCAGATTGTCGCTCGCCATCTGCTCCTTGGCGGCGGCTGCGTCGCGCGCCGCCTTGGCCGATTTGATCGCATCGTGATCGACCCGAAGCTGCGCTTCGGCCTCGACCTCCTTGGCCTGCTCTTCGGCCAATGCCAGCCGAAACGGCTGCGGATCGATCGCCGCGAGCAGGCTGCCCTTCTTGATCGTCTGGTTGTCGACGATCGGCACGGCGGTGATCCGGCCGGTAATCTGCGGCGCGATCGCGACGAGGTCGGAGGTCACATAGGCGTCGTCGGTGTAGGAAAAGACATAGCTCGACGCCCAATAAAGCCCGAGCGCGAGCACGACCGTGCCGAGCACCAGCAATACCCGGCGCCGGTAGCGCCGCGCGACGCGGCGATCGTCCGGGACCATGTCGGGCGCTGCGCCGACCGGCGCCGGGGGCGCAACGGGCGCCGAGCGCGCCGGCGCCAGAAACTGCTCCGCATCAGCGTGGCGGCTGTCGGGCGGATTGAGCTCGGTGCGGTCCGGCATCGGCGGCGCTCGATCTAGAAACCGGTCGCGACGGCGACAACCGCGTCACCGTTCCCGAACAGTATAGACCATTCGCCGCCGCCCGGCACGCCCCCGAAACGGCAACGGCGGCTGCCCGGACAGGGCAGCCGCCGCCGCAATAAAACGTGTCGGGATTTTTTACGCTGCGGTCTTCCGCCGCCGCCGCGCCAACCCGAGCGCCCCCAAACCGGCGCCGAGCAGCGCCAGCGAGGTCGGTTCCGGCACCTTCCTCTGCTTCCCGGTGGTGCCGGTGAAGATGAAGGCGAGAGGACCCTCGACCGCGGTCGCGTGATTGTCAAAGCTGGTCTCGGAGAGGCCGGTCGCGTCGAGCCCTTCCCATCCGACAAATCCGTGGGCGACGTTGCCGCCGTCCTGGGTGTTATCCGGACTGAAATCGGAGGCGATCGCGCCACCGTTCAAGGTCGCTGCAAAGTGAACATCGAAATTGCCGACCAATGCGCAGTCGTCCTGGCCGACGGTACATTTGACATTGCTTTGAGTATGACCGTAGCTGTCGTCATAGTCAAAGCTGAACAGGTCGCCCTTCGCTTGGAGATTGGCCCAGTCCACGTCGAGGATCGTGCCCGGGGCGATGTCCGGCAGCGAAATCATTGATGTCTTGCCGTTGTTCAGCCCCTGGTACCCGGTCAGCTTCAGCGTCACTCCGGTCATCGCGTGAGTGGTCGGGTTGTCGATAAAGAGGCTCGGCGTGTCGTATCCCTGCGAGAACCCGCTATCGCCCGACCCGGTACGGAACAGCACCGCCGTATGTCCGGTGCCGAGCGTGCAATCGAAACCGTTGGAGCATTGCGCATCATAAACGCCGAAAATGCTCGCCACCTGGGTCACGCCGGCCAGCGTCGGGGTCGCCGACAGTGCCAGCAACGCCAGGGCGCTCGTTGTCGCGATCAACTCCTTGCGCATGCTTCTCTCCCTCCCAAAATAGCCCGCGGCGCACCAGCGTCCCGGCCTGATTTAGTCCTCCTTGGTTAATAAGCATTTTTCATGCCAACCATTGTATAACAATGGGTTGTGCAGGAATTCGGCGGCGCTCTTCGCAGCGTGTGTAAAATTCTTCGACGGGTGTTTTGGTGGGCATTCTATGTTTTTCAACAGCTTAGAAAAAAATTTAGCTCGTCATGTTGTCAAATTCTCCGACATCGGGGTCGGGGTTGGAGCCGTGATATGATGGACGTGCCTTCGGTCGGCTGAGAAAGGGCGATCGCGTCGTGAGCTCACGCACCGCGCCGGCACGCGCGCAGGTTTTGTCGCAGGCTGCCGCGCTCCAGCAGCGGGGCCGGTTCGCCGAGGCGGAACGGCTTTGCCGGAAGGTGCTCGACAGAGACCCCGGCGATGCCGGCGCGCTCGAGCTGCTCGGGGTGATTGATGCCCGGCAGGGCAAGCTGGAGAGCGCGGCCGGGCTGTTGCGACGGGCCGCCGATCGGGCCCCCGGCAGCGCCGAGATCCGCAACAATCTCGGCCTCGCGCTGCACGGCCTCGGCGAGAACCGCGCGGCAGCAGATTGCTTTACCAAGGCGATCGCGCTGAACCCGCGCTACGCGATCGCCCACAACAATCTGGGGCTCGCGCTCAATGCGCTGAGCCGCCGCGACGAGGCGATCGCGTGCCACGAAAAAGCGCTCGCGATCAGCCCCGGCTATGCCGAGGCGATGAACAACCTCGGCTCGTTGCTGCATGCCGCGCGGCGGTTTCCGCAAGCGCTCGGATGGTTCGAAAAGGCGGTGGCGGCCCGGCCTGGTTTCGCCGAGGCCCACAGCAACATGGGCAAGACGCTGTCGGCGCTCGGCCGCCACGGCGAGGCCTTGGCGCGGTTCGAGCGCGCCGCCAGTCTGCAGCCCGGGCTCGCCGCCGGAGAGGTCGATATCGGCACGGCGCTGTGCGCGCTGAACCGCCACGGCGAAGCGATGCGGCATTTCGAGAAAGCCTGCGGCCTCGATCCCGCGCGGGCGCTTCCGGTGATCAACCTCGGCATCGCCCGGCAGGAAGCCGGGCAGCTCGCCGAGGCCCGGCGGTGCTTCGAACAGGCGGTGGCGCTGGAGCCGCGCAACCCCGCCGGCTATGCCGGTCTCGTCGGTTGCATCAAAGTCGGCGCCGGCGATCCGCATCTGGCGGCGATGGAGGATTTGGCCAAGGACGGGGCCGGGCTTGCCGTCGCCGATCGCGCGGCTCTCCTCTTCGCATTGGGCAAGGCGCTGAGCGATACCGGCGAACACCGGCGCGCGTTTGCGCATTATCTCGAAGCCAACGCGCTGCGGCGCGGCGCGACCGCCTACAACGAGGCCGCGACGATTGGCCGGCTCAACCGGGTGCGCGCGGTCTTCACCGCCGAGCTGATGCGCGCCAGGGAGGGGCTGGGCGACCCGTCCCTTCTGCCGATCTTCATCATCGGCATGCCGCGGTCCGGATCGACCTTGGTCGAGCAGATCCTGGCGAGCCACCCGCTGGTCTTCGGCGGCGGGGAACGCATGGATTTTCGCAATGCGGCGCGCGGCGCGGGGCTGCAGGGGGCGGGCGCCGCGTTTCCGGAAGCGGCGGCGGCGGCGAGCGGCGCGCAGCTCGCGGCCCTCGCCCGCTCGTATCTCGACGCCACCACGGTGGCGTCGGCCGGCACCGCGGCCGAGCGCGTCACCGACAAACTGCCGGCGAATTTCCGCTATGCCGGGCTGATCCGGATGGCGCTGCCGAACGCGTGTATCATCCATACCCGCCGCGACCCGGTCGACACCTGCCTCTCCTGCTTTGCGACCCCGTTCGAGACGCAGCCCTTCAGCTTCGACCTCGGCGAGCTCGGCCGCTATTACCGCGCCTATGCGCGGCTGATGGCGCATTGGCGCGCGGTGCTGCCGCCGGGCGCGATGCTCGAGGTGCAATACGAGGAGCTGGTCGCCGATTTCGAGCCGCAGGCGCGCCGCATCATCGCCCATTGCGGTCTCGCATGGGATGATGCGTGCCGATCTTTCCACCGGGCAAAGCGGCCGGTCAGGACCGCGAGCGCCGCCCAGGTGCGCCAGCCGATCTACCGCAGCTCGGTCGGCCGCTGGCGGCCCGGCGACGAGACGCTGCGGCCGCTCGTCGAGGGGCTCGGGCGCGCCGATCCGGTGCCGGATTAGGAGCCGCTCGCCGATCATGCCGGAACTGTCGCAGGCCCGCTTCACCAACCTCTTCGCCTCGCCGCTGATGGCGCACGTCTGGGCCGACGCGGCCGAGCTCAACGGCGAGCTCGAAGCCGCCATCCTTATCCGGCAGCGAACGAGCGCCGGCGAAGCCAAGACCAATGTCGGCGGCTGGCATTCGGAGGCCGGCCAGCTCGAATTCTGCGGCTCGGCCGGGCGCCGGCTCGGCCGCCACATGTACGAGATGGCCGACGAGGCGACGCGCCGCGTCTTGGCCGAGTACCGCCAGGCGGCGCGGACCATGCGGTGGACCTTGCACGCCTGGGTCAACGTCAACCCGGCCGGCGCCTTCAACCAGATGCACACGCATCCCGGAGCCACCTGGTCGGGCACCTATTATGTCGATCCCGGCGACCCGTCCGACGCCGGGCGCGGCACCCCGCTGCACCTCTTCGACCCCTGCCAGGGGCGCGCCAACACCTTCCTGCCGCCGCTGGTGCCGTCGAGCTTCATGATCCGCCCGGAGCCTGGGCTAATGGTGCTGTTTCCGGGCTATCTGCCGCATATGGTCTTTGCCCACCACGGCAGCCGGCGGCGGATCTCGATCGCCTTCAACCTGCGCAAGGAGCCGTTTCCGTGACAGCGCCGGCCGCGGCTGGCGCGGACGAGACGTTTCGGCACGCCCTGAGCTTGCACCGCGCGGGCCGGCTGGACGATGCCGAGCCGCTCTACCGGGCGGTCCTCGCCGCCCAGCCCGGCAATTTCGGCGCGCTGCTGCATCTCGGGGTGTTGCGCTTGCAGCAGGGCGGGCACGACGAGGCGATCGAGCTGACGCGAGCGGCGGTCGCATCCGATCCGGGATCGGCCGAGGCGCATTCCAATCTCGGCGCCGCCCTCCATCTGCTCGGCCGGGCCGAGGCGGCGGTCGCTTCCTACGAGGCGGCGCTCGCGATCGACCCCGACCGCGCCGAGGCGTATTACGGGCTCGCCACCGCCCTCCACGCGCAGCAGCGGCCCGACGAGGCCATCGCCTGCTACGAGCGGGCGCTCGCCATCGACCCCGATTATGGCGAGGCGAGCTGTGGGCTCGGCGCCGCCTTGCACACCGCCGGCCGCAACCGGCGGGCGGTCGCCTGCTACGATGCGGCGCTCGCGGTCGACCCCGATTATGGCGAGGCGCTGTGCGGCCGTGCCGCGGCATTGCTGGCGCTGAAACGCCACGACGCGGCGATTGCCGATTACCGGCGCGCCCTCACCCTCACGCCCGGCGACGTGGCGGCGCTCAACGCGCTGGGCCTGGCCTTGCAGGCGGTCGATCGGCACGATGAGGCGCTGGCGCAGTTTCGCCGGGCGCTCGCCCTCGCGCCCGGATCAGGCGAAACCCAGGTCAATCTCGGCAGCGTGCTCGAAGAGCTGGGGCGGATCGACGAGGCCCGCGCCGCGTTCGAGGCCGCGGTGGCGATCGAGCCGCGCAACGTCCGCTTCCGCTATGCCCTGATCAGCGGACGCCGGGCCATTGCCGGCGACCCGCATCTCGCCGCCCTCGAGGATTGGGCGCGCGATATCGACGCCTTTGCCGAGGATCAGCAGATCCTGCTGCGCTTTGCCCTCGCCAAAGCGCTGGCGGAGACCGGCCGCGAGGACGAGGCGTTTCGCCATCTTCTCGCCGGCAATGCGCAGAAGCATCGACAGATCCGCTATGACGAGCCGGCAACGCTGGCGACGCTGGCGCGCATCGCGCCGGTGTTCACGAGCGAGCTGATGCAGATGAAGCGGGGCGCCGGACATCCCTCCACGGCGCCGGTCTTTATCATCGGCATGCCGCGCTCGGGCTCGACCCTGGTCGAGCAGATCCTGGCGAGCCATCCCCGCGTGTTCGGCGGCGGCGAGCGGCACGATTTCAGCGACGCCTTGACCGGCATCGCCGCCGGGCCGGGAGCCGCGGCGTTTCCCGAGCTGGTCCGCGATCTCGACGGCGGCGAGCTGAGGCGTCTCGGCGGCGCCTATGTCGAGCGGATCGGCACGGCGGCGGAGCGGGTCACCGACAAGATGCTGGCCAATTTCTGCCTCGCCGGGCTGATCCATCTGGCGCTGCCCAATGCGCGGCTGATCCATACCCGGCGCGACCCGGTCGACACCTGCCTCTCCTGCTTTGCCCAGCTGTTCGGCGCCCAGCAGCCTTTCACCTACGATCTCGGCGAGCTCGGCCGATATTACCGCGCCTACCTGGGCCTGATGGAGCACTGGGGCCGGGTGCTGCCCGAAGGGGTCATGCTCGATGTGCAATACGAGGAGCTGGTCGCCGATTTCGAGCCGCAGGCGCGCCGCATCCTCGCCCATTGCGGGCTCGACTGGGACCCGGCGTGCCTGTCTTTCTACCGGACCGAGCGGGTGGTGCGGACCGCGAGCGTGACCCAGGTGCGCCAGCCGATCTACCGCAGCTCGGTCGGCCGCTGGCGGCCGGGCGACGAGGTCCTCCGCCCGCTGCTCGACGGCCTCGCCGCCGCGCCGGAGCGACCCTGAGCCGCGGCGCTCAGCCGCCCGGCTCGGGCGCCTCGGGAAGGAGGCGGCGGAACGGGCCGAGCCAAGCCTCGTAGCGCCGCCAGCGTTCGACCGAATTCGCGTGCACCGGCTGGCGCACCTGCCAGGCGCTGGGGGTGCGGACGACGCGCCGGTTGGTTTCGGGTTGCAGGCAGCTTTCGTCCCAATCGAGGCCGCAGAACGCAACGATCCGCCGGGTCACCGCCTCGCGGCTCGCCACCAGCTCTTCGTAATCGACTTCGAAGAAGCGATCGGCCGGCAGCACCCGCCGCCAATGCGCCATCAGGCGGGCGTACTGTTCCCAATAGAACGCGATCGTGTCGCGGTCATAGGCGAAATCGGGCAGATTTGCGTAGGCTGTGGTGTAGATCGACAGGCAGGTATCGACCGGGTGGCGGCGGCAATGGATGATCCGGGCCCGCGGCAGCGCCAGATGGACGAGCCCGAGCAACAGGAAATTGGTCGGCATCTTGTCGGTGACCCGGCGTGCCGCCGGGGCCAGGCGGCGCAGCACCGCAGCATACTCCTCAGCCAGAAGGCGCGCTGCCGCCGGGTCGAACGCGCCGGCCTCGACGGCGGCGAGAAGCGCACCTTTTTGGCCCCAGAACCGCAGCTCGCCGCCAGCCGCGACCTCGCGATGGCTGGAAAGGATCTGCTCGACGAGCGTCGTCCCCGAGCGCACCATCCCGACGATCAGGACCGCCAGCTCGCCGGGTTCGCCCGGCACCGGGAGCCGACCGAAACGTTCGGGCGTGAACCAGGCGATCAGGCGGTCGATGTTTTCGGCATGCCGCCGCCGATCGATCGCCCGGCCGGCCGATCGCAGGCGTTCGCCGGAGATCCGGTTGGCGGCGTCGAAATGGTGCATCGCCTCGGCATAGGAGGCGAGGTCGTCGAAGGATTTGCCGAGCGCGTAGTGCAACGCCGCGCAATCCATCGGGGACAGCCCGGGATCGTCGAGCAGCGCCCGCATCGCCTCGATCAGGGGCTGATCGGCCGGCGTTATTTTCTGTGCCGACGCAATGCCGAAATAGGCCTGGGCCAGGCGTGGCGCCACGCCGATGGCGCGCCGGTAGCTGGCGATCGCCTCGTCGAAGCGGCCGAGCTGATGCAGGGCGTTGCCGAGCAGGCGATGCGCCTCCCCGAGCTGCGGGTCGACGACCGCCGCCTGGCGCAGATATTGCTCGGCGGCGGAAATTTCGCCCGCGGCGAGCAACGCCTCACCGATCCGCAGATGCAGGCCGGCATCCTTCGGCTGCGCCGCAGCGGCGCGGCGCAGGGCCGCCAACGCCTCGTCGCGGCGGTCGTCGGCGAACAGCAGCTCGGCCACGCCGATATTGGCGTCGGGCTGGTGCGGGTCGAGCGCGGTCGCCCGCCGGTAGGCGGCGGCGGCTTCGGCACGCCGGCCGAGGTGCTGCAAAGCCATGCCGAGATTGGCATGGAGCACGGCGCGGCCGGGCTGGCGCGCGAGCGCGCGGGCAAAGCCCGCCGCGGCCTCGGCCGGCCGCCCGAGCGCCAGATCGGCGAGTCCAAGATTGTTGTGCGCGGCGGCGTCTCCCGGCTCGAGGCGGAGCGCCCGGCGCGACAGCGACCTCGCTTCCTCGGCGGCACCGGTCGCCAGCAGCAGGTTCGCCAGCTCGTTCAACGCCACGGCCGATTTGCGGTCGAGCGCCAGCGCCCGCCGCAGCAGCTCGATGCCGAGGCTCGCCCGACCGGTTTTGCCGGCGACCATGCCCATCAGCAGCACCGCCGGAAAGAAATCGGGCGCCGCCGCCAGCATCCGGCGGACGCCGGCTTCAGCCTCGCCGTACCGGCCCGCCCGGTAGGCGCGCATGGCTTCGCCGAGCTGCCGGTCGCGCAGTTGCGCGGCAGCGCCGCCGGCGAGCGCCAAAGACGGGCTCGGCCGCCGCTCCGGCCGGGTGCTTCGCGGCCCGCGCGACATCCCGCTGGCGTTCCTCGAAAAATCCGCGGCAACCCGCCCGGGGCTGGCTCGGGCGGGAACAGCGCCTATAGCCGAAAGCGCTCGCGGCGAGAAGAGGAGAGGAGAGGCCCGGCGGCGGCCGCGCGACGCAAAAAGCCCCTCCGCCGGCGAGCGGCGGAGGGGCCTGGAGGCGCAGCGCTAGGCGTTCGTTACGCGCTTTTGCGACGGGCGAGCCGGCGCCAGCCGAGCCCGATCAGCCCGATGCCGAGCAGCCCTAGAGATGCCGGCTCGGGGACCGGCGCGCTCAAAAAGGTGCTTGCTGAATCGTTAAACTTTGCACCGGCCGACAATGTGAGGTTGAACTCCTCGGTCATCGAATATGGTGAGCTCAGCGACGCAACCGAGATCGTGTTGGTGGCGTTGTCCGAACCGGGAGTTTTGATCGACGGCGTCAGCGGCGGGGTGCTGAACGTGCCGGGGCAGACATTCTGCCCATTCCCTTGGTCGATACAGCTGAAATAGGACAGCGTGTTAGCGGCGCCGCCCCTCACTACGGTATCGCCTATATTGCTCTCCAAGGTGAGCGCGGGTGGTGTTATCGGCATCGTGAAATCGGTATCGCCGATCAAGATAATAACAGATGCGGTATGGGTCGAGATGTTGGTGATGTTGTTGTTCGACGTAAGAAGGTTTGCCAGCAACGGCGAGCCCGGCGAGTTCGAGCTTGCATTCTGCAAGCTGATGACGATGCCATTACCGGTGGTGACGCTTCCGACGCATGAGCCGCCCGACAGATCCGAGCAGATCGGGGTGAAGGTTGCGCCGCCGTTGATCGAATATTCCGCGAGCAGGCCGGCCGAGGCACCGGCCGACCAAGATAGGCCGCCAGCCACCAGGGCGGCGGTCAACAAAAGGTTCTTGTTCATCGTAGGCCTCCGTCAATGCGTCCAAATCCCGTCATATCAAGCAACCTCCGTGCCAAAATCGGACTGCGAGCAAAATCAGTAGGTTGCCGGAAGCCGCCCGGAACGCCTGGAAAGAATGCCGACACCGAAAAATCCCGTAAAAAATCCGTTAACGGCGTTTGCCATATGGATTTTCCATGATTGTCAACGACATAGGTCGGCAACCCGCGTGAGCCACGGCGCGCGGGCGCGTAAAGAAAATCGACGCCGCGTTTTACCCCTTTATGGTTAATAGATTGCACGTTCCTTTTTATCAATGACTTAGAAGAAAGCTCGCCGGCAAAGCGAGCGCGCGCGAACGTAAAAGAAACCGACACCCTATTCCGCGGCGTCTCTTCCTCGAAGCCAGCGCTTTACCAAATTTCGGGTTGCATTACACGGCGATGCGTGGGATTTTAACGGCATTCCGCCGATAGAAGGAAAGCGCTCGATGCGGATCGCGTGTGTGGCGGTGGCCGTTTTACTGGCGGTCTTTGCCGGAACGCCGGCGCGGGCGACGCCGGTCGTGGCGAGCTCGGCCTATGTGCTGTCGGCCGATCTGACCTATCGCGGTGTCACGACCGACATTCATCCGGTCGGGCGCGTGTCCGGAGCAGCGCCGCCCGCCTACGACAAGACCCGCAAGATCGGCGCGTTCGACGAGACGATCGAGCTGAACCCGGCGAGCTTTCTCGCGCCGACGTTGCAGATCGACGCCAGGAACGCCAAAGCCCATGCGGCCTCGGCCGGGATCGGCATCGATGCGGTGTCGGCGTCGGGCAGCACCGGCATCGGCTCGATCGGGTTGTCGCTGACGAGCGGACGCCTGTTCCCGCAGCCGCTCTCGGCGTCGGTGGCGAGCTTTCTCGACCTGTCGGTGAGCGCGACGAATATCAGGTCGAGCGCCGATTACTCCGAAGTGTTCCCCAACCGCGCCTTTGCAACGGGCGATGCGAGCTTTGGCTCGCTTGCTCTTGCCGGCACGCTGGTCGGCGGCGTGCTGCGCTATTCCGGCGATGCGGCGCCGAACACGGTGATCTTTTCGACCCCGACCGTCACCGTGACCCTCGACAAGGAGCTCGAGACCCAACTGATCTCCTGCTCGCTCGACTGCCGGCTCACACCCTACAGCATCACCACCGAGGCGATCGACATCAGCCTTGACAACGCGCTCGTATTCGGCCAGCGCATCTCCGGCGACATCGTTATCGGGCAGTCCTTTGCCGACCCGCCGGCACCCGTCGCCGAGCCGGGCGCATGGGCCCTGATCCTCGTCGGCGTCGCCGGAACGATCGGGCTGCGCCGCCGGACCGCGCACGCCCCTGCCTGAGCCGGCCGGCAACCCCCGTCCCCCCGCGCCCGCCATAAGCCGAGCTTGACCCGGCCGCGGGCCGCGTCATTACATCGACGGCAGTCAAGAACGGGACATCGACGGCAGTCGAGAACGGGCGCCGGGAGGGGAAAATGGACTACGACTATATCATTGTCGGCGGTGGCTCGGCGGGCTCGGTCATGGCCAACCGGCTGTCGGCCAAGAGCGCCAACCAGGTGCTGCTGTGCGAAGCCGGGCAGGACACGCCGCACGGCAAGGTGCCGCCCGAGATCCTCGACAGCTATCCCGGCACCGCCTATTTCGACCCGCGCTTTCATTGGACCGAATTAAAGGTCCACACCGAAATCGTCTCGCACAACCGGCCCGAGGTGGACCGCCCGCCGTTGCGCAAATACGAGCAGGCGCGGGTGTTGGGCGGCGGCTCGTCGATCAACGGCCAGCTCGCCAACCGCGGCGCCCCCACCGATTACGACGAATGGGAAGCGCGCGGCGCCGCGGGGTGGAATTGGAACGCGGTCCTCCCCTATTTCAAAAAGGTCGAGCGCGACATGGATTTCGACGGGCCTTGGCACGGCAAGGAAGGCCGCATCCCGGTCCGCCGCATCTTTCCCGACATGTGGAGCGGCCACGCCAAGGCTGTTGCGAAAGCGTTCGAAAATGCCGGCTTCCCCTATGTCCAGGACCAGAACGGCGAGTTCCAGGACGGCTATTTCCCGATCACGATCTCAAACCTCTACGACCGGCGGGTGTCGGCGGCGATCGGCTATTTGGATCCGGGGACGCGGCTGCGCGGCAATCTGACGATCTCGGCCGAGACCGAGGTCAAGGGGCTCGTGTTCGAGGGCACGCGCTGTGTCGGGGTGAAGGCGCTCGTCCAAGGCAAGGAAACCGAGTTCCGCGTAAATATGTCCCGGGGCGAGGTCGTCGTGTCGTCGGGGGCGATCCATTCGCCGGCACACCTGCTGCGCGCCGGGATCGGCCCGGCCGGCGATTTGCGCGATCTCGGCATCGAAATCGTGGCCAATGTGCCGGGGGTCGGCCAGCGGCTGATGGACCATCCGTCGATCTCGGTGTCGTCGTTTATCAAGCCCGCAGCGCGGTTGGGCGGCCTGACCCGCCGGCATATTCTTTTGGCGCTGCGCTATTCGTCGGGGATCGGCGGCGCGCCGAACGGAGACATGTTCGTGGCGGGGGTTTCGAAATCCGCCTGGCACGCGGTCGGCGAGCAGATCGCCTCATTGCTCGCCGCGGTCTACAAGACCTTTTCCGAAACGGGCCAGGTCAAGCTCGCCGCGCGCGACTGGCGCACCGAGCCGGTAGTCGAGTTCAACCTCCTATCCGACCGGCGCGACCTCGAACGGCTGATGGACGCCTTCCGCCGCCTCGGCGAAATGCAAGTGAGCGCCGCCCTGAGCGAGGCCACCAGCAACCCGTTTCCGGCCGCCTATACCGAGCGGGTGCGCAGGATCGGCATCGTCAATGCGAAGAATAAGCGGATCACCGACGTTATCGCCAAATTGCTCGACGGCCCGGCTTGGCTGCGCCAATACGTCATCGAAAAGGTCATCGTCGAGGGCTATCGCTTCGACAAATTGATGCAGGACGACGACGCGCTCGAAGACTTTATCCGCAAAAACACGATCGGCGTCTGGCACGCCACCTGCACTTGCCGCATGGGGTCCGAGGACGACCCGATGGCGGTAACCGACAACGAGGGCCGGGTGCGCGGGGTCGCCGGCCTGCGCGTCGTCGACGCCTCGCTCTTCCCGTGCGTCCCCTGCGCCAACACCAACTTCCCCACCCTGATGACCGCCGAAAAAATCGCCGCCGCGATGGTGTCGGCCGGGTAATCGGCCGATCCGTGACAGCGTCTGGCCATGCCGACAGTCAGCACCTTTTACGGCATCACCATCCGCATGTATCACCGTGACCACGAGCCGGCGCATTTCCACGTGTTCTATCAGGGCAACGAGGCGAAGATAGACATTGAAAACCTAAGGCTGATGGCCGGGTATCTGCCCCGCCGCGCCCTCGGACTTGCGCTCGACTGGGCGGAGCTGCACCGGAATGAGCTTCGGGCCAATTGGGCGCTTGCGCAGCAGCGCCGGCCAATCAGCAACATCGAGCCGTTGGAGTAAATGAGATGATGCCCCGTGTTGTAAAAGTCGCCGCGCTTCCGCAATACCGGCTCCATGTCGAATTTGATGATGGGGTGGCGGGCACGATCGACCTGTCCGGCGAGCTCGATGGCGAGGTGTTCCAACCCTTGCGAGACAAGGCAACATTTCGCCAAGTGATGGTGGACGAGTTCGGTGCAGTCTGCTGGCCGAATGGCCCGGACTTGGCGCCGGACACGATGCACAGCCAGCTTGCGCGCGAGCCCACCACCCTGCCGCGGCAGTGACCACCGCTCGACACCCATGGCGGCCTTTCGTACATGCTATTCCGGTTAGTTTTGGAGCTACGATGTGAGCAGGGGTACGGCTTCGCGGCTAGGAGCGTGAAGGACGGAGATCTTGCCAGACAACTCAGGCACGGTGTTCATCAGCTATACCCATGACAGCCCCGAGCACGCGGACGAGGTTTTGTATGGGGGTTATGGGGGGTTTAGGGGTATGGGGACAGTTTACTAAATGGCCAAAAAAGCGATGCGGTTTATCCCCCCCGGCAAGTCCGCGTTCGTGCGCGGCATCGTGCACGTTGCAGCAAGCAGCATTTGGGCCGCATCGCGCTTGGCCTCGGCGGCGGCCTCTCGCTAGGATGCCGCGCGCGAAAGGGAGGCGATTGATGCGGTTTCGGGATTTTCGATCATTTGGACGATAGCGGGCGGCCGCTCGACAAGCATTTCGAGGACCGGCTGCAGCTCGTCGAGGCGTACGATCGGGCGGGGTTCTACGGCTATCACCTGGCCGAGCACCACAACACGCCCTTGGGCTATGCGCCCTCGCCGAGCGTCTTTCTGGCGGCGGTGGCGCAGCGCACCCGGCAGTTGCGTTTCGGCCCGATGGTCTATCTGCTGCCGCTCTACCATCCGCTGCGCCTCGTCGACGAGATCTGCATGCTCGACCAGATGTCGGGCGGGCGTTTTCTCTACGGCGTCGGGCGTGGCATCTCGCCGGTCGAGGTCGGCTTTTACGGTGTCGATTTCGACACCGGTGCGGCGCAGTTCCGCGAGGCGTTCGAGGCGATCCGCATCGGGCTCGCCGAGGACGAGCTGACCTTTCACGGCAAGTTCTACGATTTCGACCACGTGCCGATGGTCATGAAGCCGTTCCAGCAGCCGATGCCGGTGTGGTACGGGCTCGGCAACCCGGCGAGCGTGCCTGGGCCGCGCAGTACGCCGCCAACACGGTGACGCGCCGGCCGCCCCAGCAGGTGCGCGCGATCACCGACAGCTACCGCGCCGAATGGCAAAAGCTCGGCCGCACGCAAGCCGATCTGCCGCTCCTCGGGGTCAACCGCCACATCATCATCGCCGACACCGAGGCAGACGCGCTCGATACCGCGCGGCGCGGCTATCCGGCCTGGCGCCACCATATGGGCCTGCTGTGGCACAAATATAACGTGCCGTTCCCGCTCGAAGCGGCACTGCCCGAGGATTGGCGCGAATTGCAAAAGCATGGCGACGCGATCGCCGGGACACCGGCCCAGGTGCGCGACTATATCGCGCGCGAGATCGAGGCGGCCGGCGTCAATTACTATGTCTGCGACTTTGCCTTCGGCACGATCAGCCAGGCCGAGGCGATGCGCTCGATCGAATTGTTTGCGCGCGAGGTGATGCCGGCCTTTGCCGACGCTTGAAAAAGGGAGGGTCAGTCATGGGCCAGATGATCGAATTTGCGCGACCGGATGGCGGGGCGACCAAGGGCTATCTGGCGCTGGCGGGGCATGGACGGCCGGGGGTCGTCGTGATCCAGGAGTGGTGGGGCCTCAACGACCAGATCTGCGGCGTCGCCGACCGGTTTGCCCGCGCCGGCTGGAACGCGCTCGCGCCCGACCTCTACAAGGGCCGCCTGACCGCCAAGCCCGACGAAGCCAGCCATCTGATGGAGGGCCTCGATTTCCCGGGGGCGACGCACCAGGATTTGCGCGGGGCGACGCAACACCTGAAAAAACAGAGCGGCAAGGTCGCGGTGATGGGGTTCTGCATGGGCGGGGCATTGACCGTTGCCGCCGCGGTGCACATTCCCGAGGCCGATGCCGCAGTGTGCTTTTACGGCATCCCGCCCAAGGACTTTGCCGACCCGGCCAAGATCCGCCTCCCGTTCCAGGGCCATTTTGCCAACAGGGACGATTGGTGCACCCCCGCCGCGGTCAACGACCTCGAAGCGGCGATGAAAGGGGCCGGCGCCCGTTCCGAGATTTACCGCTACGACGCCGCCCACGCCTTTTTCAACGAGCGCAGCGCCGCCTATGACGTCGCCTGCGCCAACCAGGCTTGGGACCGGATGTCGGGCTTTTTGAAATCCGCGATCGGCTAGCTCATGATCCGATAATATCGGATCGCCTTCGTTTCTCTTCGTCGCCCCCGCGAAAGCGGGAACCCAGGGTGCAACGCTCTGGCATCCGCCCTGGACCCCCGCCCTTCGAGCGTGTGAAGAAATTGCTCTTTCCAAGAAACGTCATTCCGGGGCGGCCCGAAGGGCCGAGCCCGGAACCCAAGAACACCTGAATTTCCAATATGTTCGACGTCCGGTGTTCATAGGTTCCGGGCTCGCGGCCCTTCGACAGGCTCAGGAGTGCCCGCGCCCCGGAATGACGACGTGTGGCATTTTTTCACACGCTCCTTCGCGGGGGCGACAAGAACAAATGATCACGCTTGATAGGATCATGCTTTTAGCCCACCCCGAACAGGCCGGGTAAGGTCCGGCCGCCGGGGGTTAAGGTCCGGCCGGTGCGCGACGCTCAGTTGGGGTCGAGCTCGGTGTCCCAATAGAGGTAGTCGCGCCAGCTTTCGTGCAGGTAGTTGGGCGGAAAGGCGCGGCCGTTCTGCTGCAAGAGATGGGTCGTCGGCTGGATCGGGCGATGGCGCGGATACATCCCGCTCTCGCGCGGCAAGCGGTTACCCTTCAACAGGTTGCAGGTGCCGCAGGCGGTGACGACATTGGCCCACACCGTGCGCCCGCCGCGCGAGCGCGGCACCAGGTGGTCGAAGGTTAGATCGTGCGACGGATAGGGGTCGCCGCAATATTGGCAGGTAAAACGGTCGCGCAAAAACACGTTGAACCGGGTAAAGGCCGGGTGGCGCGCCGCCGGCACATATTCCTTGAGCGAGACGACGCTCGGCAGCTGCATCTCCAAGGACGGGCTGCGCACGCGCACGTCATAGCAGTCGATGATGTTGACCCGGTCGAGGAACACGGCCTTGATCGCGTCCTGCCAGGACCACAGCGACAGCGGAAAATAGCTCAGCGGGCGAAAATCCGCGTTCAACACCAGGGCCGGGCAGTTGTCCAGGCCAGCCATCATCGATCAGCCGTCCTCGCCGCCTTCGGTCGCGCCGACGCGGCGCGCGCTCGCGCCGGCTTGATAGCGGATCGCCGGACCGGGGACAACATTCGCAAAAGTTTCGCCGATCACCGCGTCGGGATCGGCTTTTCCCCATGGTAATCGTAAAAGCCGCGGCCGGTCTTGCGCCCGAGCCAGCCGGCTTCGACATATTTGACGAGCAGCGGGCAGGGCCGGTATTTGCTGTCTGCGAGCCCCTCATACAGCACCTGCATGACCGAAAGGCAGGTGTCGAGCCCGATAAAATCGGCGAGCTCGAGCGGCCCCATCGGGTGGTTGGCGCCGAGCTTCATCGCAATGTCGATCGCCTCGACTGAGCCGACCCCCTCATAGAGCGTGTAAACCGCCTCGTTGACCATCGGCAGCAGGATGCGGTTGACGATAAAAGCCGGGTAATCCTCGGCCGCGACCGGGGTCTTGCCGAGCTTCAGCACCAATTCGAGGGTCAGCGCATAGGTTTCCTCGTCGGTGGCGATGCCGCGGATCAGCTCGACCAGGCTCATCACCGGCACCGGGTTCATAAAGTGCATGCCGATAAACTTGCCGGGCCGGTCGGTGGCGGCGGCGAGCCTGGTGATCGAGATCGACGATGTGTTGGTCGCGATCAATGCGTCGGAACGCAGCGCCGGGGTCAGGTTTTTGAAGATTTCGCGCTTGACCGCCTCCTTTTCGGTCGCCGCCTCGATCACCATGTCGCAATCGCCAAAGAGCGCGAAGTCGAGGCCGGTGCTGATGCGCGCCATGGCCGCTTCCTTGTCCTCCTCGCGCACCGTGCCGCGCGCCACCTGGCGCGACAGGTTGCGCTCGATCACGCCACGGCCGCGCTCGAGTGCTGCATCGTTGACATCGGTCATCGCCACGTCGAGCCCGGCAAGCGCGCAGACATGGGCGATGCCGCTGCCCATCTGGCCGGCGCCGACGACGCCGATTCGCCGCAGCCGATCGACCGGCACCGGCACCGCGCTCACTGGCGGCGTTCCAGCTCGGCGGCAAGCTCGGGCAAGACCTTGAACAGATCGCCGACGAGGCCGTAATCGGCGATCTGAAAGATCGGCGCCTCCTCGTCCTTGTTGATCGCGACGATGACCTTCGAATCCTTCATCCCGGCGAGATGCTGGATCGCCCCCGAAATCCCGACCGCGATATAGAGCTCGGGTGCGACGATTTTGCCGGTCTGGCCGACCTGGTAGTCGTTCGGGACAAAGCCGGCATCGACCGCGGCGCGCGAGGCGCCGACCGCCGCGCCGAGCTTGTCGGCAACCGCTTCCAGCAGATGAAAATTGTCGCCCGATTGCATGCCGCGCCCACCTGAAATGATGACCCTGGCGCTGGTCAGCTCCGGCCGCTCCGATTTCGACAATTCGGCCCCGACAAACTCGGAGAGCCCGGCGTCAGGCGTCGAGGCTACCGTCGCGATCGGCGCATTGCCGCCGGTCGCGGCACCCGGTGGAAAGGCGGTGCCGCGCACCGTGATGACCTTGACCGGGTCTTTCGATTGCACCGTCTGCAGCGCGTTGCCGGCATAGATCGGGCGCACAAAGGTGTCGGGCGAGACAACGGCGCTGATGTCGGAAATTTGCATCACGTCGAGCAATGCCGCCACCCGCGGCATCAAATTCTTGCCCGCCGTCGTCGCCGGGGCCAACAGATGCGAATAGCTCTTGGCGAGCTCGACGAGGAGCGGCGCCAGATTTTCGGCGAGCCCATGGTCATAGGCCGCGTCGTCGGCGAGCAGCACGTTCCTGACGCCGGCGGCTTTGGCCGCCATTTCGGCGACGGCGCGGCAATCCTTGCCGGCAACCAAAATATCGGCCTCGCCGGGTGAAATCTCGGCGGCCGCGGCGAGCGCGTTCAGGGTCGCGGGCTTCAACGCCCGATTGTCGTGCTCGGCAACGACGAGAGCGGCCATCAGATCACCCTGGCTTCGGTCTTGAGCTTATCGACCAATTCCTCGACCGAGGCGACCTTATGCCCGCCTTCGCGCTTTGGCGGCTCCTCGACCTTGAGCACGACAAGGCGCGGCGCTGCATCGACACCGAGCGCCTCGGGCGTCGTCACCGCGATCGGCTTTTTCTTGGCGCGCATGATGTTGGGGAGCGAGGCATAGCGCGGCTCGTTGAGGCGGAGGTCGGTGGTGACGACCGCCGGCAATTTGATCGACAGGGTTTCGAGCCCGCCATCGACCTCGCGCGTGACCTGGGCGCGGCCGTCGGCGATGACGAGCTTGGAGGCAAAGGTCGCCTGCGGCCAGCCGAGCAATGCCGACAGCATTTGCCCCGTCTGGTTGCAATCGTCGTCGATCGCTTGCTTGCCGATAATCACGATTTCCGGCTTTTCGTCGAGGATCACCGCTTTCAGCAATTTGGCGACGGCGAGCGGCTGCAATTCGGCCTGGGTCTCGACCAGGACGCCGCGATCCGCACCCATGGCGAGCGCGGTGCGGATCGTCTCCTGGCATTGTGCGGCGCCGAGCGACACGGCGATGACCTCGCTCACAGTCCCGGCCTCGCGCAACCGCAGCGCCTCCTCGACGGCGATCTCGTCGAACGGGTTCATCGACATCTTGACATTGGCGGTCTCGACCCCGGTCTTGTCCGCCTTGACCCGGATCTTGACGTTGTAGTCGATGACCCGCTTGACCGCGACCAGCGCTTTCATCTCGTCCTTCTCCAGAGGGCGGCGTGCCGCCCGGCTTCAGGCGGGCGAATTTGTGCATGCGCACCGCGGCGATGGCAAGAGCCTCGCACCGGCAAACACTTGCGCCAGATCCCGTGCTTGCCGGGCTGCGCAGGAAACTGCGCCGGGCCCAGACCGTTGACAAAATTAGCCAGACCGTTGACAAAATTAGGATGGCGCTCATTCGACCGATCCCACTCGCCTTCTCGGCGCTGGTCATCGCCGCGCCGCTTCCGGCCGCGGGTCAAGCCGCCACAGGTCAAGCGGGCGCGACACCGGGGGGCGTCGTGCGCAACGGTGTGGTGTCGCTCGGGATCCTCCCCACAGCTCCATCGCTGCCGACGAATCCGGCGGCGAGCGCCGCCGCCTCCCCCGCTTCCGGTGCTCGCTCGACTGCCACCGCCACGACAAGCGGCGGCCCCGGCCGGTCCGGCGCGGGCGTGCCGGCGATGAGCGGCGTTCCGGCCTGGCTCACATGCCCGCCTTCCGGCGCCTCCGGCATCGCGCCATTCCTGACCGGCACCGACCTTTCCTGCGCCCCTTGAGTAGCCCTTGCGCCGCGCGAATGACCGCCTGCTTCTCCTCGGCAAAACGGGCGCACCCCAAGATGCGCCCGCTGCTTTCTGCTGAAAAGCTGCCGCGCGGCGTCGGCTAGGCGCTTTGCCGGCGGCGCCCGGCCCCACCAAATCCGGTCACACCAAATAAGGCGAGCAAGCCGACACCCAGCAAAGCCAGCGTCGAGGGCTCAGGTGTGGGCACGAATTCGCCGGCGTCCTGCGCGGCCGTAACGGCCTCAAAGCCATGGCCATAGATTGCGGCGAAGTTGGTGGTCGGGGTGAGGACGTTAGCCGCGTCTGTCCAGAAGTTGCCGCCCGTGGCTGTCAACGTAAACGTCACTGTAGGCGACTTGACAGCGCCGGTTTCCGCCGAGAACGTCCCAAAATGATCTTCGTTTCCCGGTCCGACGACGCCTCCGGGGATTGATACTGTCGCGTGGTAGCTCCCCTTGACGTTGATCAAAGCAGGGGTGTCGATTTTGCCGCTCGGCGCCACGAATTCTACCGTTGCACCGGTGTAATCGCCCGGCGAGCCGGTCGTGCCGGTGACGATTACCTTGATTGAGGACGAGTTCGGGATCAGAGGCGGGAGCGTATGACAAGCACCAGTGCATTCGGGTTGGTTCAGGAAAAAATCTATAACGTCGGCGCGCGCCTGCGCGGCGATGGTCAAAGCGGCCGCCACAGCGGCCATTGCGGGCAAATACCGAATTACCTTCATCTCAACCTCCTTTGAGCGTCTCTGCACAGCGCATTGGCGACGCAACTTCCGTGCCACTCTTGGTAGAGCGGGGGCGGCAGTGGTTAATCGTGGATGGCTGCTATATCGGCAAAATCGAAAGTGTAAGAAATTTCGACAGGCGGCGAGCGTTTACAGAGATCTAAGATTTAATGAATTCAATGTGTTTAATGGAAAACTGGGCGCCGCCGACGACCGATACGGGTGTAAAAAATACCGACATGGCGGTGAAAACGCAGTCGATTGCCGAGGATCGACGCCGCAGCCTCTCGACCGGGATTCTCGATCCAATCGTGCTATGTTGATAACACCAAAATCGCTATATTCACATGCTATGGCACGCGTCGGATCGACTTTGGCAAATCGGAGCGAGGGGCGGCGCGGATCGACCTGCTTGAAAATTTACCGCAGAACAGGAGGCGACGGGGGCCTCCCGCACCTATGGCGGGTTGATCAAAACACCCAGCCGAGACCGACCCGGCCGATCGCATTCGATCCGCTGGTGCCGAAAGCGACGCCGGCCGACAGCACGAGGCCGGAATCTTGGACATGGTGCACGAGCGCGAGGGCAAACCCCTCCTGGCCGTGATAGGTGGCGCCGCCGCCGCCGATATAGGTGCGGCCGGCGTCGGGGATCATCGCGCCGCCGAGCGCCGAGGCTTCGGCGATGCCCGCCGAAAGGCGCTGGTCGAGGTTGTTGAGCGACGAGTTGAAATTCAAATCGAGCTGATTGATCCCCTGCGTGAACTGGCTGACATTGACCGCGTCGGTCGGGGCAATGCCGGGAGCGACATTGGCGATCCGCCGCTCCCCGCCGGGGATTCCGACCGAGACCGTGTTCGGCTGGCTCGCCACCGATCCCGCGCCGAGCGCCACTGAATTCGCCGCCAGCGCCTGCGCATTTTGGCCGAGCGCCACCGAATTCGCCCCGGCCGCGAGCGCGCCCTGGCCGCCGCCCAATGCGACCGAATTGTCGCCCGTCGCCTGCGCCGCCTGCCCGACCGCCAACGAGCCCATGCCCGATGCCGTCGCCCCCTGGCCGAAGGCCGAGGCTTCCCGGCCGCTCGCCGCTGCGCTCATGCCGACCGCCGTCGCGAAATCGCCGCTCGCCATCGCACCCTGGCCCAGCGCCGTCGTGGCGATGCCGCTCGCCATCGCGCTCTGGCCCAACGCGCTGGCGCTAACAAAGCGGGCATTGGCCGCCTGGCCGACCGCGACCGCGTTGGTGCCGCTGGCAACGCTCGCCTGGCCGAAGGCGCTGGCGCCGGCGCCGCTCGCGCTGGCGCCTTGACCGAAGGTGCTGGCGTTCGCCCCACTGGCGTTGGCGCCTTGGCCGAAAGTGCTGGCGCCGGCACCGCTCGCATTGGCGCCTTGGCCGAAGGTGCTGGCGCTGGTACCGCTCGCGTTGGCGCCTTGGCCGAAGGTGCTGGCGCTGGCGCCGCTCGCGTTCGACCCCTGGCCGAACGTGCTGGCATTGGCGCCGCCGGCGTTGGACCCCTGACCAAAGGCGCTGGCATTGGTGCCGTCGGCGCTGGCGACCTGACCAAAGGCGCTGGCATTGGTGCCGCCGGCGCTGGCGACCTGGCCGAAGGCGCTGGCGTTTGCGCCGCCGGCGTTGGCGACTTGACCAAAGGCGCTGGCATTGGCGCCGCCGGCGCTGGCGACCTGGCCGAAGGCGCTGGCGTTTGTGGTATTGGCGAGCGCGCCGCTGCCGACCGCGGTGGCGTCGACCTCGCCCGCGCCGGTGGCGCCGGCCTGCGCACCGCGACCCAGCGCCGTCGTCCCGCCATTGCCCGCCTGGCCGCCGGCATCGGCGGCTTGGCCAAAAGCGCTCGACCCCGACCCGCTCGCCAGCGCCGCCTCGCCGGTCGTCGTCGAATTGTCGCCGCCCGCCAGCGCGCGCGCCCCGACACTCGTCGCCAGCGCCCCGGTCGCCCCGGCCGAGCGCCCGACCGCGGTCGCGTCTGCACTCAGCGCCGAGGCGCTGCTCCCCAGCGCCGTCGCGCCCGTCGCGCCCGCCACCGCAGAGACACCGAGCGCGCTGCTGTTCGTGCCGCTCGCCCGCGCGTTCTGACCGATCCCGGTGGCGTCGAGCCCGCTCGCATTCGCCAGGTCCCCGACGGCCGTCGACCGCATCCCGCTCGCGCTCGAATTGGTCCCCAGCGCCGAGGCGTTGGCACCGGTCGCCGTGGCGTTGAAGCCGAGCGCGCTGGCGCTCGCCCCGGCCGCCGTGCTGCTGGTGCCGATGGCACTCGCATTGGCCGCATTGGCAAAGGCGAAATTGCCGATTGCGGTGGCGTTGGTCTCGCCCGCCGCTGTCGCCCCGGCCAGCGCACCCTGCCCCAGCGCCGTCGTCCCGGCATTGCCAAAGGCACCGCCGGCATTGCTGAACTGGCCAAACGCGCTCGACCGCGACCCGCTCGCCAGCGCGTCGTCGCCGGTGACCGTGGCCGCGGCACCGCTCGCCACCGCCGCGCTGCCGACTGCCGTCGTCTCCGCCGCATTGGCGATCGACGAATGCCCAAGCGCCGTCGCCTCCATCCCGCTCGCAGAACTCGCCTGACCATACGCGCTCGAGCTCGCTCCGCTCGCGTTCGCCAGGTTGCCGCCTGCGGTCGACTGGGCCGCGCTGGCGGTCGAATCGGTCCCGAACGCGGACGCATTGTCGCCGCTCGCGAATGCCAAGGACCCGAGCGCGGTCGCATTCGTGCCGAACGCCCTGCTGCTCGCACCAAAGGCGCTGCTGTTCGAGCGGGTGGCCTGCGCACCGGCGCCGACCGCGGCCGAATCCGTCCCGGCGCCGATCGCCAACGTCCCGACGGCGGTCGAGCGGGCGGCGCTCGCAGTGGCAAAATCCCCGACCGCGGTCGCGCGCGCCGCTCCGGCGCTGGCGGACTGGCCGAGTGCCGTCGTATCCGCGGTGCTGGCGGTCGCGTTTACGCCAAGCGCGGTCGCATTTGCCCCGATCGCGGTGCTGCTGGCGCCGATGGCGCTGCTGTTCACGGCATTGGCAAAGGCGAAATTGCCGACCGCGGTTGCGTTGGTCTCGCCCGCCGCGGTCGCTCCGGCCAGCGCACCCTGCCCCACCGCTGTCGTCCCGGCATTGCCAAAGCGGCCGCCAGCGTTGCTGAATTGGCCAAAGGCGCTCGACCGCGCCCCGCTCGCCAGCGCGTCGTCGCCGGCGGCCGTCGCCGCCGCGCCCGTCGCCACCGCCGCGTTGCCGACCGCGGTCGTGTCCGCGGCATTGGCAATCGACGAATGCCCCAGCGCCGTCGCGTCGGTCCCGCTCGCTGTGCTGGCTTGGCCGAAGGCGCTGGCGTTTGCGGTGTTGGCGAGCGCGCCGCTGCCGACCGCGGTGGCGTCGACCTCGCCCGCGCCGGTGGCGCCGGCCTGCGCACCGCGACCCAGCGCCGTCGTCCCGCCATTGCCGGTCTGGCCGCCGGCATCGGCGGCTTGGCCAAACGCGCTCGACCCCGCCCCGCTCGCCAGCGCCGCCTCGCCGGTCGTCGTCGAATTGTCGCCGCCCGCCAGCGCGCGCGCCCCGACACTCGTCGCCAGCGTCCCGGTCGCCCCCGCCGAGCGCCCGACCGCGGTCGCGTCTGCGCTCAGCGCCGAGGCATTGCTCCCCAGCGCCGTCGCGCCCGGCTCGCTCGCCACCGCAAAGACGCCGAGCGCGCTGCTGTTCGTGCCGCTCGCCCGCGCGTTCTGACCGATCCCGGTGGCGTCGAGCCCGCTCGCATTCGCCAGGTCCCCGACTGCCGTCGACCGCATCCCGCTCGCGCTCGAATTGGTGCCCAACGCCGAGGCATTCACGCCGGTCGCCGTCGCGTTGAAGCCGAGCGCGCTGGCGCTCGCCCCGACCGCCGTGCTGCTGGTGCCGACGGCACTCGCATTCACCGCATTGGCAAAGGCGAAATTGCCGATTGCGGTGGCGTTGGTCTCGCCCGCCGCTGTCGCCCCGGCCAGCGCACCCTGCCCCAGCGCCGTCGTCCCGGCATTGCCAAAGGCACCGCCGGCATTGCTGAACTGGCCAAACGCGCTCGACCGCGACCCGCTCGCCAGCGCGTTCTCGCCGGTGACCGTCGCCGCCGCGCCGCTCGCCACCGCCGCGCTGCCGACCGCCGTCGTGTCCGCCGCATTGGCGATCGACGAATGCCCCAGCGCCGTCGCCTCCACCCCGCTCGCCGCACTCGCCTGACCATAGGCGCTGGCGCTCACGGCATTGGCCAGCGCCCCGCTGCCCACCGCCGTGGCCTGGCCGGCATTGGCGGTTGCGCCGACGCCGACCGCGGTTGCCTGTGCCGCATTTGCCGAAGAGCCGGAGCCGCAGGCAAAGGACGCGCTGCCGGCATTTTGGGCGCAGCCCGCGGGGGCCGGCGGCGGCGGCACCGTCTGGGCCCGCGCCCCGCCCGCGGCGATGGCGGTGAGCGCCGACAGGGCGGCGCCGAGGATCGCCGAACGCATGCGCCCCCGCATCCACCCTCGGGATGAGAAATGACCGGCCATCGAAGGCCCCCGCCTTGCCGCTTCGACGTGGCCGTCCGGCCACAAAGGCAAAAGGTAACACGTTTGGCGGCGCGCACACCAATCCATCGGTGATTGATTATCGCCTTCGCGGCGCACCGTTCTCCGGCTCCGTTCGATGTGTCCGAGGCCGGTCGGCTCACATCTGGGCAGCTCAACCGGTACGAACTTTGTCCGATTTCCAGCAGGATGTTGCTCACGAGGATTGTTGCCCGGCAGGATTGGCGCGCCCGGAGGGAGTCGAACCCCCAACCCCCAGATCCGTAGTCTGGTGCTCTATCCAATTGAGCTACGGGCGCATGCCGGGCCGGCGGGGGGCGCAAGAACTACCCCAACCGCCTGCGACAAGGCAAGATCGAAGCGTAGCGCCGGGAAGGATCGGGGATGATGGACGAGGCGATGGTGAAGAATCCTGCTGCCGACGACCCGGCGGCAAGACCCGCGGTAACGCTGCTGGCGGGCGCGCACCGGCGTGCCGAGCGCGGTCATCCGTGGGTCTTTTCGAACGAAATTCAGATGGACGAGGCGGCAAAGGCGCTGCTGCCCGGCACGCTCGTCACCCTGCGCCGGGCGGACGAGAGCGCGCTCGGGGTGGCGATGTTCAACCCGCGCACACTGATCGCCGCGCGTCTCCTCGATCGCGACGCCGCCCGGCCGATCGGCCGGCGCTTTTTTGCCCGCCGCCTGGAGCGCGCCCTGCGGCTGCGCGAGCGGCTGTTCGACGCGCCGTATTACCGGCTCGTTCATGCCGAAGCCGACGGGCTGCCCGGGCTCGTCGTCGATCGCTATGGCGAGGTCCTGGCGGTCCAGTCGAACACCGCCGGGATGGCGCGTTTCGAGCCGCTGGTGCTCGAGGCGCTCGGGGCATTGCTGATGCCCACCGCGATCGTGCTGCGCAACGACAGCCCAGCGCGCGCCTTGGAGGGTTTGACAACGGAGGCGAGGGTCGCCCAGGGCGCCCTCGATGACGAAGTGGCCGTGCACGAGGACGGCGCCGAGTTCCCGGTCGATCCGCTCACCGGGCAGAAAACCGGCTGGTTTTTCGATCAGCGCGACAATCGCCGGTTTATCGCTGCCGCGGCGCGCGATGCGCGCGTCCTCGACCTTTACTGCCATACTGGCGGGTTTGCCGTTCAAACGGCGCGCGGCGGCGCGGTCTCGGCGCTCGGGATCGACCGCTCCGAGCCAGCGCTGGCGCTCGCCGCCGCCGCGGCGGCGCGCAACGGGGTCGGCGAGCGCTGCAGCTTTCGCCGCGCCGAGGTTTTTGCCGAGGCCGCCCGGCTCGCCGGCGAAGCCGAGCGGTTCGACATCGTCGTCGCCGACCCGCCCGCCTTCGCCCGGTCGCGCAAGGAGGTCGGGGCCGCCTTGCGCGGCTACCGCAAGCTCGCGCGCCTCGCCGCCGCGCTGGTGGCGCCGGGCGGGCTTTTGCTCCTCGCCTCGTGCTCGTTCAATGTCGGTGCGGCCGAATTCACCGAAGCGGCTTGGCGCGGGCTCGGCGCCGCCGGTCGCGACGGGCGCATCCTGCATGCCGCCGGCGCCGGGCCCGACCATCCGGTCCATCCCGCCCTGCCCGAGACCGCCTACCTCAAGACGCTGACATGGGCGCTCGACTGACCTCGGCGGCGCGGGCGGCAGGGGCCGGCAGGGTCAGGCGAAAGACGGTGCCGGCGGCCGTGCTCGACAGCAGCACCAGATCACCGCCATGCGCGCGCATCAGCTCGCGCGCGATCGCCAGTCCCAAGCCGGTGCCGCCGAGCCTCGCCGAGCCGAAAAACGGGCGGAACAAATTCTCTTGCGCCTTTGGCGGCAGGCCGTGGCCGTCATCGGCGATCTCGATGGCGATCGCCCCCGGCTCGGGCTCGCCCGAAAAGCGCAGATGCCGAGCCCCCGCTTCGACGGCATTGCGGGCAAGGTTCGACAAGACGCGGTAGAGCTGATCGCGGTCGGCCAGCACCGTCAGATCGGCCGGGACTGCGCAATCGAGCGCCAGCTCGTGCTCGGAGACGCCGAGGGCGGGGCCGATCTCGTCGATCAGCGGCTTTAGCGCGAAACGGCTCGGCGCCAAGGGCGGCGTCCCCTCGCGGGAAAAATCGAGGGTCTGCGTGCACAACGCCACCGCGCGATCGATCGCATCGAGCAGCCGCGGAGCGATGCGGCGCACCTCGGGTGCGGCACTCGCGGTCAGCCCATCGGTGACGAGCCGGGCGGTCGCCAGGATATTGCGCAGATCGTGGTTGATCTTGGTGACCGCGGTGCCGAGCGCCGCGAGCCGCGCGTTCTGTCCCAGCGCCCGGCGCACCGCCTCCTGCGAGACCGCGAGCTCGCGCTCGGCGAGGCCGATCTCGTCGACGCGGCCGCTCGGCACGATCACCCGCGAGGCATTCTCGGGGTCTTCGCGAAACGCGATCATGCTCGCGGTGATGCGCCGCATCGGGCGCACCAAAAGCCATTGCAGGCTCAGATAGACGAGCGTTGCGGCGAGCAGCGAGATGACGATCGACATTTCGAGAATGCGGATGCCGAAGGCCCACATCTCATGCCGTATCGGCGCCTCCTCGAGCAGCACCACGACGGTCTCGGCCGGGTCGCCCGGCGCCGGCCCGAGCACGCGCAGCATGCGGTCGTCATGGCGGACGAGCGCGCCGAAGGATCCTCTGATCGCGCCCCACACACTCGGATGGGTCAGGTCGATCGTCATGCTCGCGGGCGGCGGGGTCGGCCGGTCGAGCATCAGCACCATGCCGTTCGGGCGATGCAGGATCACGGCGTGAGCGCCGACCCGGGCCAAGAGCCGGTTTACCAGGCCCTGGTCGAGGTGGCCGGTCGGGCTCGCTTCGAGCGCCAGGATCGCGAGGCGGCCGGCGGCGATCCGGTTTTCGAAATAGGTCATGCGAAAACGCGCCACCGACGGCACGAAGATCAGCACCTCGCCGACCATCACGAAAAAGACGGTCAAGATCAGCAGACGGGCGGACAAGCTTTTCAGCAGCACGGCCGCCTCGCTCAGCCGAGCCGCGCCAGGAGACGCACCAGGCGGCGGGTGCGCGGCGAAAAGAGGCGCGGCGTGTAAAAGCCGCCGGCCGCGCGTTTGCCGGCTTCGCCGCGGGTCGGATAGGGCACGACCAGGTTGGCGAGCGCGGCTATCTTGAGCTTTTGCGAGATCGCCAGCGCCCAGGGCAGGATCAGTTCGCCGGCGCCGGCGCCGAGGATCGAGGCGCCGAGGATATGGCCGTTGCGCCGGACAACGATCTTGACGAGGCCCGCGGTGTCGCGCTCGGTGCGGGCGCGGTCGTTGTCGGAAAAGCACCAGCGCAAGATGCGGGTGCGGATGCCCGCGGCACGCGCCGCGGCTTCGGTCAGGCCGACCTGGGCGAGCTCCGGATCGGTGTAGGTGACCCAAGGCAATGCCCGGTAATCGACCTTGGCCGGCAGCCGGAACAGCGCATTGCGGATCACGATCCCGGCGTGATGCAAGGCGACATGGGTGAATTGCGGGCCGCCGGCGACGTCGCCGATGGCAAAGGCGATGCGGTTTGTCGTGCGCAGCCTTTTGTCGACGATGATCCCGGTCGCGGTGGCGGCGATCCCGGCGGCGTCGAGGTCGAGCCCGTCGACGCTCGGGCGGCGCCCGGCGGCGAGGAGGAGATGCGAGCCCGCGACGCGCTCGCCGCTCGCCAGGCGAACGCCGAGGGCGGCACCCTCGGCCTCGACCGCGGCGATCTCGACCCGCGGGCGCAAGGCGATGCCTTCGCCGGCGAGCCGCTCGGCGAGGGCGTCCACCAATTCGGGATCGTCGCGCGGCAGCAGCGGGCCGGCATCGAGCACTGTCACCCGCGCGCCGAGCCGGCGATGCGCCTGCGCCATCTCGACGCCGATCGGGCCGCCGCCGATAACGATCAGGTGCTCCGGCGGCACCCGGTTGGCGAAGACCGTCTCGTTGGTCAGAAACGGCGCCTCGGCGAGCCCGGGGATCGGCGGGACCGCGGGATGCGATCCGGTGGCGACGACAAAGCGGCGCGGCCGGATTTCGAAACCGCCGGCATGGAGCGTTCGCGGGCCGGCAAACCGCGCCTCGGCGTGCACCACCCGGACCCCGAGCGCCTCAAAGCGCTCTGCCGAATCGTTTGGCGCGATGCCGGCAACGACCCGCTCGACGGCGGCGCCGACTGCGGCAAAATCGACCCGCGGCGGGGCATAGTCGAGACCGAATTGAGGCCCGCGCCGCCAAGCGTCGGCGAGCCGTGCCGCCGCCAGCAGCGACTTTGACGGCACGCAGCCGAAATTGAGGCAGTCGCCGCCCATCAGGCCGCGCTCGACCAGCACTACCGCCGCCCCCATCTGCACTGCACCGGCGGCGACCGCGAGCCCGCCGGCACCGCCGCCGATGACGCAGAGATCGGGCGCGAGGCGGGTCGCGGTCATGTCGTCTCTTTGCGGCGCCGGCGCTTGTAGACGACCGGGAGCAACGCCAGCAGCGCCAGCCCGGCGAGCGGCACGAACAGGCTCGGCCGCAACAGGATGCCGAGATCCGGCTTGCCGACCGCAAGCCCGAGCCCGTTGCCGAGGCTGGCGTAGACGACAGTGCCGGGGACGATACCCAGAAGAGTGGCCGAAATAAAGGTGCGCAGCCGGACGCCGAGCAAGGCCGGCACCAAATTGACCAGCCAGAACGGCACGATCGGGATCAGCCGCAATATCAGGAGATAGTTGAACGCATCCTTGCGAAAGCCGGCTTCGAGCTTGGCAACGCGCGGCCCGGCGCGGCGGGTGAGGCCGGCAAACCCGGCGCGGGCGGCGACAAAAACCCCGGTGGCGCCCAAGGTGGCGCCGGCGACCGCGCACAGCGCCCCGAGCCAGGTGCCGAACAAGAGGCCGCCCGAAAGTGTCATGACGATGCCGCACGGCACCGACAGCGCGGTCAGCAGCGCGTACAGCCCGATATAAGCGCCGGCGGCGGCAAAGCCCCATTGCGCGACCAAAGTCGTCAGCCGGCCGCGATGCTCCGCCAGGTTTTCAAAGCTCAGATAGCGCGGGCCGCCGGCCGCGACAAAGGCGGCCGCGGCGACGGCAAGGAGGAAGAGCGGCACCAGGCGCCGGGTGAGGCGGCGGGATCGCGGCGAAGGTTCGGCGGACATCAGGGTTTCGGACATGGCCAACGGGGCAGCAATCCTAGTGCCAGGGCGTCGGACGGACGGTAATTTTCGCGTGAGGCCGGTATTTTTTTGCGTGAGGCCAGAATTTTTCGCGCGAGGCCGGCGGGCGCATCATATTTGAGATTCGTGCTTAATTTTTCAGATAATTATTGCAACCTGATGCCGTCTATCGCATTATGGCTGGGCATCGTCATGTCCCCGATAGTATCCCGAAACGATGCAGATGGCAGCGCGCTCTCGCGTTGCGAGCATGGTTGAAGCCCCGGTCTCCTCCGACCGGGGTTTCATTTTGCCTCGGGGCCGCATCCCTCCGGCAATGCCGTGCGGCGCCACAGCCGGCCGGTTTCGCAGAGCTGCCAAGCGCCCAGGGCCGGCAGCCCGATCGCCAGGTCGCGCGCCCGCTTCAGCAACGACAGGGCCAGCGCCATCTGCGGCGTTATGCCAAAGCCGGCGCCGAGCAGGATATACGCCGCTTCCTGCACGCCGAGCGAATTGGGCATGGCAAAGGCAGCACTGCGGGCGGCGTAAAGCAGGCTTTCGATCACCAGCACTGTGCCAAAGTCGAGGGGTGCGGCGGCAAAGCGCAACGCCAGCCAGATTTCGACCGTGCTCGCCAGCCAGCAGCCGAGATGGAGGGCAAAGCTCGCCCAAAGCCCGACCCGGCCGCGGTAGATGGCGCCGATCGCGGCGTGGAGCGCGGCTGCGCCCGACGCGGTGCGATCGACCCAGCCCCGCCCGGTTGCCTGGGCGAGGCGGCCGACGAGGTCGAAGCCGCGGCGCTGCGCTATCACAAACCCGGCGGTAAGCGCCGCTGCGAGGCCGAGGCCGGCCGCGACCGGCACCGCGACCGAGGTTTCCGGGCGAAGATGGATCAGCCACAACAGCGCGATCGCGGTGTAGGCGAGCTGAGCGAACAGCTCGAGCGTGACATCGACGATCGTGCTCGCCGTCGCCGCGGTGCCCGAGACGCCGGCGAGCATCGCCGCCCGCGCCCCGAGGACAAACCCGCCGACCTGTGAGAACGGCAGCACTTCGGCGCCCGAATCGCGAATGAGGCGGCCCCAGACCAGCGCCCACGGGCTCTCCTGCGGCAACAGCGCCCACCAGGCGATCCCCATGACCGCGATCAATGCCAGCTGGATCAGGCAAATCGAGATAAAGCCGAGCCAGCCGACGGCGAACAGCGAGCTCGCCACCGCGCCGAGCCCGACATGCGCGATCAGCGCGGCGATCAGCGCCAGGCCGGCCGCGCCGGCGACAAACGGGACGAGCTTCACACGCGCCGCTCTCGGATCACGCCGGGGCGCAGCCGCCAGGCGGCGAGCGCCATCCCGGCGAGCCGCGGCAGCAGCCGGGGATGCAGCAATTCAGGGTCGAACTCCCGCATCCGCCGCGCGTGCTCGGCGCAGCATTCCTCGACCAGGCCGCGAACCGTAAATCCGTCGAGAAAGACGCTCGCCTGCGTCGCGGAGAAATCCTGTCCGCCATTTGCTTTGCGACCACGCCGGACGGTGCCGAGCAGCCGGCCGATGGCACGCGTGTAAAACCGCGCGGCGACGGCGGCGCGCAGCCCCGCCATGCCGCGGCCGCTGACCACCTGATGCCATGCCATCCAATTGATGAAAAAGACGATGTGACGAGTTTCCTCGTGCAGCAGCGTGTCGAAGATCTCAAACATCGGCTCGGGCAGAAATGCCGCCCGGCGGGCGATCTGAAAGACGCCGAAGCCGAGAAACGAATCGAGGCACTCGCCATAGCCGAAATCGGCAAAGGCGCGGTGCAGGTCGTGGCTCAGCGGGTCGAGCGGCCGCTCCTCGGCGGCGATCCCGTAGCGGCGGATCATCGTGCGCAGCAGATCGGCGTGCCGCGCCTCTTCGAAGCCTTGCAGCATCACCGCCTCGCGCACCAGCGGATCGGCGATGGTCCGGCCAAAAGCATCGACGATCGCGCCGGCGCGGCGCTCGGTATAGAGCACTTCGGGCCAGAACGGGATCGCGCGCAACCGGCCGAGCGCCGCCGGATCGAGCTCGGGCCAAGCCAATGCCTCGGGCCCGTAGCTGCGATGGCTGGCGATGAACTGCCGACAGAACCGCTCCTTGTGCTCGTCGGACCCGATCTTCATGACGGCTGCCCGCCCGGAGCCGCCGGCCGGCGCAGAAAACGGCGGGCAAAGCGCATCAGGCGGGGCACCGTGCTGGGCCGCAGCAGGCGCGGATCATAGCCCGCGAGGCGCCGATCGTTCTCGGCGAGGCACACATCGATCAGCGCCGCCGGGGACAGATCGACAGCCCCCACAGATTTGCTGCCGGTGAGCGTGAAATTATTGTCCTGCGGCGGCGCCCCGACCGTCTCGCTGCGCCCGACGCCACGCGCCAGACCGATCCGTTCCCAGACCAAAAAAGCCCAGACCGCGGCGATCTTGGCGCGGAATATCAGGCGTCGCCAAAGTGGCAAGTTGCGCAGGTTCCATGCCACCCAATTGACGAAGAACAGGATGTGGCGGCCTTCCTCCTGCATCACCGGCTCGAAAGTGTCGACCAGCGCCGGCGGAAAGAACCCCGAGCGCCGCGCCACGGCGAACAGGCCGAAGGCGAAAAAGCTGTCGATGCACTCGCTGAAGCCGGTGACCATAAAGGCCCATTCGGGATCGCGCGGCCGGACATATTCGGGTTCGGGGGCGAGTGGGATGCCGTAAGCTTCGACCAGGTTGGCGAGGACTTGCTTGTGCCGCCCCTCCTCAAAGCCGTTGAGCTCGATGGCTTCACGCAACAGCCGGTCCTCGGTGCATTCGGCGTAGCTGAGCACGCGCAGCCGCGCCTTGCCCTCGGTCTGCACCGCGATGTCCCATATCGGCAGGCTGACGAGCCGGTCGCGCGCCTCGGCATCGAGCGCGGGCCAGTCGATGACCGCGGGCTTGTAGGGATTGTGGGTGTCGAGCAGCATCCGGCAAAACGCGGTCTTGTGCGCCTCGCTGCCGGGCGCGATCGGGCCGGGCTCGGCCGCCGTCCACACGCGGGCGGCCCGATCGGCGGCTCTGACCTTTTCGTCGTCCCACATGGCCGCGTTTCCCGCTGTCCCTGTTCCACCGACATCGCGCCCTGCCGGCACGGCTGCGCGGCGGCGACGGCTCCGCTCACCGGCAACGCGGCATTGACGCGATGGCACGGCTCTCCTATACAGCCGCCTCCGCCCGCGAGGCGCCGCAACCGGAGCCGGTTCCGTGAAGCGCACTTACCAGCCCAGCAACCTCGTACGCAAGCGCCGCCACGGATTTCGCGCAAGGATGGCGACCCCCGCCGGCCGCCGGGTGCTCAAGGCGCGTCGCGCCAAGGGGCGCAAGCGCCTCTCTGCCTGAGGCGGCGATTTCGACCGGCGAACCCCGGCCGGCGGGTAAATCCGCGCACCGGCTTGCAAGACTGAAGACCCGCACCGATTTTCTGCGGGTTGCCGCGACCCGCAGGCGGGCGGTGGTGCCTGGCTTGGTCTTGCAGGCGGCGCCGCAGCCCGGAGGATCACCGCGTCCGCTACCGGGCGAGACGGTGAGGGTCGGGTTCACCGCCAGTCGAAAGGTCGGCAATGCCGTGATTCGCAATCGAGCCAAACGGCGGCTTCGCGCCGCGGCGGCACAGGTGCTGACGATGGGTGGCAGGCCGGGCACCGATTACGTGCTGATTGCCCGCGCCGGCACCGCGACCCGGCCCTATGCGGCGCTGGTCGCCGACCTCGAAGCCGCGCTGCGGCGGGTCGCCGGCCCGACAGCGCCGCACCGGCCGGTTGCCGTCGAGAGGAATTAGAACGGTGCGTGCCGGACCTGCCAGCCTCATGCTGCAAGCCTTGATCGGCGGCTATCGATTGCTGGTGTCGCCGGCGCTGCCGCCGTCCTGCCGGTTTCTGCCGAGCTGCTCGGACTATGCGCTCGAAGCGGTCCGTCGGCACGGAGCATGGCGCGGCTCGGCGCTGGCCGCGGTGCGGCTCGCGCGCTGTCACCCGTGGGGCGGCAGCGGGTACGATCCGGTGCCCGAACCCAAAATGCACGGCCATTAGGCCCGCCTGCCTCTTCGAGTGACATGGAACAGCGCAAACTATTGATCGCGATCCTGCTATCGGTCGGGATCCTGATCGGGTTCCAGTTTGTCTTGGCGCGCCTGCATCCGCCCCCGGCGCCGACCAAGGCGACGGCGCCGGGGGCTACCGCATCCTCAACGGCGAGGCCAGCCGGAGCGTCCGCAACGGGCGCTCCGACCTCGACCGCCCCGGGTGCGGCGCCGTCGCAAGCGCCAAAAAGCCGGGAAACGGCGGTCGCCGGCCAACCGCGCGTCAAGATCGCCACCCCGCGGCTGCACGGCTCGATTGCGCTCGTCGGCGGCCGGCTCGACGATTTGACGCTCGCCACCTACCACGAGACCGTCGATCCGAAGAGCCCCGAGGTCGTGCTTCTGTCGCCGCCCGGCACGGCGAACCCCTATCTCGCGGAATTCGGCTGGGTCGCGGCCGGTTCGAGCAAGGTAAAGCTGCCGGGCGCCGAGACGTTATGGACCGCGTCGGACGGGCCGTTGACCCCGTCGCGCCCGGTGACCTTGACCTGGGACAACGGCGAGGGCCTCGTCTTCACCCGCACGATCTCGGTCAACTCCGATTACATGTTCACGGTGCGCGACGCGGTTCGCAACACCGGCAGCGAGCCGGTCAAATTGTTGCCCTACGGGCTCGTCAGCCGCACCGGAACCCCTGAAGTCGCCGGCTATTATATCCTGTTCGAGGGCATGATCGGTTATCTCGACGGCTCGCTTCAGGAAGTCAAATACAGCTCGCTGAGCCCCGGCAAGCCCGACGATTATTCCTCCACCACCGGAGGCTGGCTCGGGTTCACTGACAAATACTGGTTGACCTCGCTGATCCCGCCGCAAAAAGAGCCGATCAAGGCACGCTTCACGCACACGGTCGAGCACGGCGTCGCTCACTACCAAACCGATTATCTCGGGCCCGAAGCAACGATCGCACCGGGGGCGGAGCATGTCGTGTCGACCAGGTTCTTTGCCGGCGCCAAGGAGGTCGACCTGCTCGACGCCTATGCCGCCTCGGGGATCCCGCGGTTCGACCGCGCCATCGATTTCGGCTGGTTCTATTTCCTGACCAAGCCGATGTTCCTGGTGCTGCAGTTCTTCAACCGCATGCTCGGGAATTTCGGCCTGGCAATCATGCTTTTGACCTTGTGCGTCAAGCTTCTGTTCTTCCCTCTCGCCAACAAATCCTACCAGGCGATGAGCAAGATGAAGCTGCTGCAGCCCGAGATCCAAAAATTGCGCGAGCGCTTCCCCGACGACAAGGCGCGCCAGCAGCAGGAGATGATGGCGCTTTACAAGCGCGTCGGCGCCAACCCTCTGGCCGGGTGCTTGCCGATCGTGATCCAGATCCCGGTGTTCTTTTCGCTTTACAAGGTGTTGTTCGTCACGCTCGAGATGCGGCACGCGCCGTTTTTCGGCTGGATCCACGATTTGTCGGCGCCGGACCCGACCTCGTTCGCCAATCTCTTTGGGTTGTTGCCGTTTGCGCCGCCGTCGTTTCTGATGATCGGCGCCTGGCCGTTGATCATGGGGCTGACGATGTTCTTGCAGCAAAAGCTCAACCCGCAGCCGGTCGATCCGGTGCAGGCGCGGATGTTCATGCTGCTGCCGGTCGTCTTCACCTACATGCTGTCGCACTTCCCGGCCGGGCTCGTCATCTACTGGGCATGGAACAACACGCTCAGCATCACCCAGCAATGGGTGATCATGCGTCGCGCCGGCGCCGCCTGAGCACGATGCCGACCGAGCCGGAAAGTGGCGCGGAGGTCTATCCGCTACGAGCGCCCGATCCCGGCCTCGTCGAAGCCGGCCGGCGCCTGTTCGCCCGCGAAGCCCGTTTTATCGCCGGCGCCGCCGATCCCGCCGCCTTGCCGCCCGCGGGCCTGCCCGAGATCGCCTTTGCCGGCCGCTCCAATGTCGGCAAGTCGAGCCTCGTCAACGCGTTGACCGGCCGGCGCATGCTGGCACGCATCTCGAACACGCCGGGGCGGACCCGCCAGGTCAATTTCTTCGATCTCGGCGGCGTCCTGATGCTGGTCGATCTGCCGGGCTACGGCTATGCCGCGGCGTCGAAAAGCGCGATCAAACACTGGACGCTTCTGGTCGAGCATTATTTGCAAAGCCGTGCCGCCTTGCGCCGGGTTTCGTTGCTGCTCGACGCCCGTCACGGCATCAAGGAGATCGACCGGCCGGTGTTGCGAATGCTCGACCGGGCCGGGGTTTCCTATCAAATCGTGCTGACGAAGATCGACAAGCTGCGCGCCGCAGAGCTCGCCGCCACCGCCGAGCGGATCGGTGCGGAGCTTGCGACCCATCCCGCGGCACATCCCGAAATTCATCTGACGAGCGCCGCAGAGCGCTTGGGGATCGCGGCGTTGCGGGCGACGCTCGGCAGCTTCGTGCGTTCGGGTCCGGCCGCTTAGCAGCACCAGGCGCCCGTCCGGGCGGCGCCTGATCGGCGGTGCCCGAGCCGGGCCGATTGCGCCCCTGCGCCGCCTTGGACCGCCTCGGCTGTCGGCCCTTGTCCTTGCCGGGCAAACGGCGGATGATCGCGCACGGTGGGGGGTGCCCCCCGGGGCGACGCCATGGCTGCGGCGCCATCGTTCGACGGAGGAATGCACCGATGCTGTCACCCGAAGACAACGCGCGCGTCACCCGAACCGGCGCGGGGACGCCGATGGGCGAGGTGTTGCGGCGCTATTGGATCCCGGCGCTGATGACGCGCGAGATCCCCGAGCCCGATGGCCCGCCGGTACGCGTCAAGCTCCTCGGCGAAAAGCTCCTCGGGTTTCGCGACAGCCAGGGCCGGGTCGGGCTCGTCGATGAATTCTGCCCGCACCGCCGTGCCTCGCTGTGGTTCGGGCGCAATGAGGATTCGGGACTGCGCTGCATCTATCACGGCTGGAAATGGGATGTCGATGGCAACTGCCTCGACCAGATGAACGAGCCGCAGCAGTTCTGCGACAAGGTGCGGCTGACCGCCTATCCGACGGTCGAGATGGGCGGCGTGATCTGGGCCTATATGGGCCCCAGGGACAAGATGCCGGCACCGCCGGCCTTTGAATGGACGCAGGTCCCGGAAACCCACCGCCACGTCTCCAAGGTGTGGGAGGAGTGCAACTGGCTGCAGGCGCTGGAGGGCGGCATCGACACTTCGCACGCGCCGATCCTGCATCGCACGATCACACCGAACACCAACCGTCCGGGTATCCCGGTCCAAGGACCGTTTGTGCGCGGGCGCGCGCCGATCCTCGAAGTCGACATCACCGATTACGGCTATCGCTATGTCGGCATCCGCCCGCTCGATGAAGACCAGACCTATGTCCGGTCCTACCATTTCGTCATGCCGTTTACCCAGATCCGGCCGCAGCAGCTGGGCCGTGCGATGGGCGGCGGCGACCGCACCAACATCGCCGGCCATATCTGGGTCCCGATCGACGACGAGAACTGCATGGTGTGGAACTGGATGTACAGCTTTGGCGAGCAGGGCCTCAACGATGACGACCGCATGGAGCGCGGCAACGGCAACGGCCCCGATTATGTCGAGGAGTCCGGCGAGTTCCGCTCGTTTCGCAACAAGCGAAACAACTGGATGATCGACCGCGACGTGCAAAAGCACGAGACCTTTACCGGCATCGAGGGCATCAACACCCAGGACCGGGCGGTGCAGGAGGGGATGGGGCCGATTGTCGACCGCTCGAAGGAATTTCTCGGGCCCGCGGACCGGGCGATCGTCGCGACGCGGCAACTCCTCCTCAATTCGGTCAAGACCGTAGAGGCCGGCGGCAACCCGCCGGGCGCCGATGCCAGCTATTATTCGGCGCGCGCGATCGAAAAGATCTTCCCGCGGCAGGAGACCTGGCGCAACACCGTGCTGCCCGAGATGTACGCCGAGGACCTGATCGCGGCCAAGTAGGCCCGGACCTCAAGTCTCGATGCCAGCCCCTAAGCCTCGATCTCAGCGCATCCGGCCGGTCGCAAGACCGTAGAGGGCGAGCAGCAGCTCCAGCGCGATCAGGCCGATGATGTACCATTCGAGGCGCAGGCTGCGGCGGTTCTGAACGAGATCGACGAGCCGGCCCGCGGTCTCGCCGATCAGCGCGAGCTTGCGTTCCATGGCGCGGCTGCGCTCGGCCAGCTCATACTCGTCCTCGAGCCTCGAATAGAGGCGCTCGAGCTCGGGGTGGTCCCAGAGGACGTCGGGTTTTTCGTCGACCTCGACGCGGCCGACCATGCGGTGCTGCGTCAACAGCACGTCGCCGATCTGCCGCAGCAGATCCTTGGCCTGGGCGCCGGCCCGGCCCTGGCGCTGCAGACCCGCCGCGAGCGGCTCGATCCGGTCGAAGACGCCGGCGATGCGGCCTTCGTAATGCGTGAGCACAAGGCTCTTCGACAACACGTTGGCGATGATCTGCAGCCGCTCGGGCGAGGCTTCGTGCAACAGGACCGTGCCCGAAGGGTCGAGCTGATCGTCGCCTGCCGCATTGAGCCGAACCTGGAGCTGATCGGTTTCCGGGCTCGGCAACGGATCATGGACGCGCGCCCGCAACGAACGCAGCACCTCGTCCTCTTCGATCGCCGACAGCCCGGCAAAGACGGCCACGCCGTAGCGAAACAGGAAGGCGGTGCCCCGACGCCCGACGCGCAGGGTCAGCGGATTGATCGCGATCGTGTCGTCGCGCTCGAGGCCACGCGTCTCCAGCCGCTCGCCGAGCAAGAGGGCGCGGACGGCGAGGGTTTCGGTCATCGGCCGGCCGGTTTTGGCGCCGGGCCGGGCCGACTAGCCGGCGCCGGCGAGATCGGCCGGGTAGGTGTGGCGGTGGCCGGCGCCGTCCTCGACCAGCCAACCGCCGGCGGCATCGTCGCGGCAGATCGCGCAAGGAGCGATCGGCACCTTGCCCCAGCCGCCGGGGATATCGAGCACATAGGTCGGCTGGCACAGGCCGGAGACGCGCCCACGCAACGAATGCACCAGGCGCTGGCCCTCGGCGACCCCGGTGCGGAAATGCGCGGTGCCGCGGGCGAGGTCGGCATGATGCAGGTAGTAGGGCTTGACCCGCATCGCGACAAGACCGCGAAACAGCGCTTCGAGCACCACCGCATCGTCGTTGACACCGCGCAGCAGCACGGTCTGCGACAGCACCGGGATGCCGGCGCGGACCAGCCGTGTGACCGCTGCTTTCGCTGCTTCGGTCAATTCGCGCGGGTGGTTGGCGTGGATCACGACGTAGACCGCCTGCTCCGCCGTCAGCGCCTCGACCAAGGCCGGGCCGACGCGGCCGGGATCGGCGATCGGGACCCGGCTATGAAAGCGGATCACGGCGACATGGCCGATGCGGCCGAGCGCACGCACGATTTGGCCGAGGCGGCGCGAGCTCAACACGAACGGGTCGCCGCCGGTGACGATGACCTCCCAGATCTCCGGCCGGCCGCGGATGTATTCAACCGCGTTTTCGAGCTCGGCCGCGGTCAGCATCGCGCCTTTTTTGCCCACCACCTCGCGGCGAAAGCAAAAGCGGCAATAGACCGGGCAGAGCAGGGTCGGCTTTAGCAGCACCCGGTCGGGGTAGCGGTGAACGATGCCGGGAACCGGCGACCAGCGCTCGTCGCCGATCGGATCGGCCAGCTCCTCGGCGGCGCTCGCGAGCTCGGCTGTGCTCGGCACGAATTGGGCCGCGATCGGGTCGCCCGAATCGGCGGGGTCGATCAACACCGCCAAATTCCCGGTCAGCGCAACCGAGAATTTTTCCGCCACCCGCCGAATCTCGTCGCCGCGGCCAGGATCGACCAGCCCGGCCGGAACGAGATCCTCGACGCCGAGGGTCATTCGATCAGGGAGCGCGAGCCGGCAAGCGCGCGAGCCGGCTACTGGCGACCGCCCGATTGCCCGAACGAGGCGACGCATTGGGCGTGCAGCTGCGGATCGGTGATCGGCCCGCATTCCTCCTGCATCCGCTTTTTGGCAAAGGAGGGGTTGCTGTGCAGCACCTGCTCGTAGCGTTCGCTCTGGCGCACATTCGATGCCGCGCTCGGGTCGGTCGGCATCGTCTGGGCAAAGGCCGCGCCGCCGGCGGCGATGATCAGCGCCGCGGCAAAAATCGCCGGTGAGCATTTGGCCATGTCTCGCTCCTCTGCTGGGGTCAATCCGCCATCGTCAGCCCGCCGCTGACGCTCAACACCTGGCCGGTAATATAGTCCGAACGCGCGCTCAGGAAAAATTCGACCGCATGCGCGATTTCGATCGGCCGGGCGATGCGGCGAAATGGGATCGCGCGGGTCAGCGCTTGCTTGATCCGCTCGGGCTGGCGCTGGAACAGCGGCGTGTCGGTCGGGCCGGGGCACACGCAATTGACGTTGACGCCATAGCGCGCCATCTCGCGCGCCAGCGATTTGGTGAACGCGATCAACCCCCCCTTCGCCGCCGCATAGACGGTCTCGCCGGTGCTGCCGACGCGCCCGGCATCGCTCGAAATATTGACGATCTTGCCGTGCCGGGCCGCGATCATCGCCGGCAATATGGCCCGGGTCAGCCGCACCGCGCCCATCAGATTGACCGCGATCAGCCGGTCCCACATGTCCGGCGGGTTATCGAGAAACGGCTCGATCCGGTCCCAGCCGGCGCCGTTGACGAGCCCATCGACCCGCTCGACCTCGCCAAGGACAGAAGCGGCGAAGCGATCGACCGAGACCGGATCGACGAGGTCGAGCGGCCGGAAGTCGATGGCGAGACCTTGTGCGGCGCCTTCAGCCGCGGCGTTGCGGCCGCCGGCCTCGTCGACATCGCCGACAAAGACGCGCGCGCCGCCCTCGGCGAGCAGCCAGGCCGTCGCTTTGCCGATGCCCGAAGCGCCGCCCGTTACGATGACCGCGGTGCCGCGCAGCTCCATCGGCTCGCCTCCCTCACGCGATCGCAGCGCCAGAACCCATGCCCCGCCGCGGCGGGAGGGTCAAGCTGCTCCCTCGGCCAGGGCTGGGGCCGTCGCAATGCCGCCACCGGTCCGCCGCCGATCGAGAATGAGCGCGGCAAGCCCGTGCGCCGGCAGGTCGAGGCGCTGCGCCCCCCGCGCGCAGCCGGGCCACAAGACGTAATCGGTGCTCCACTCGTCAAAGCCGAAATGACCAAAGGCGCGCGGCAGGCTCGGCAGATGGTCGCCGTAAAAGGCGAGGATGCCGCCGTCGCCGCGGCGCTCGAGCCCCTCGGTCAATATTTGCAGCATCTCGTCGGACCGGCACAAGCCGTCGAGGTAGCGCAACAGATCGCCGCCCTGCGGCACCTCCAAGGCATCGAGATGCCTGGGGATACCGGCATCGATCGCCGGCCCCGCCCCGTGCCACGAACCGTGCCACGGGCCGTGGTTGCCCATCGTGATGGCAAAGACAAAAGTTTGCGGCCCTTCCGCCTCGAGCGTCCGCAAGACATGACGAGCGAGCTCCGGGTCGGAGCAATAGGGCGGCCGGCGCGATGTGCCGAGGCTTGCGCCATCGCGGAACAAATCGAAGCCCAATGCCGGCAAGGTCAAATCGCGGCGGAAAAAGCGGCCGTCGAATGGGTGCAGGCACAAGGTCCGATAGCCGAGAGCGTGCAATTTCCAGGCGAGCGAGGCGACCGGCACGCGGGCAAAGGCGTGGTAGGGGTTGAAGCGGTCGTAGCCGAGATCGCAATCGGCAATACCGGTCAGCGCGGCAAATTCGGTGCGCATCGTGTTGGCGCCCCAGCCCGAGACGTCGAGCCGGCCGAAAGCAGCCCCTGCGGTGCAACAGGCGTCGAAGCCCGGCAGCAGATCGGCCGGGAGCTGCGGCGCGAGCCGGCGGGCGTCAAAAAACAATTCGCACTGCACCATCACGATCGGGCCCGCCGAACCGGGCCGCCCTTCGATGATCGCCGGCGCCGCTGGCCGGTGCCGGCTGCGGCGCTCGTTCCGCTCGGCGCGGGCGATCACGCCAAAAACATAAAGGGTGGTAAACGGCCCCAACCGGCTCGCATCGGCAAAGGGGTCGCCCGAAGGACCGAGGCAGCGCAACACACGCGCGAGGGCACCCAACAGCGGCTCCCGCGACACCGCCCAACCGATCGCGCACAGAACAAGTGCAATAATGACGGCGGAAAACGGCGCGGGCGCCGTCAGCGGCGTCTCCAGCACCAGCAAGCCGATGGCCACGACGATCGTCGTCACCGCCCCGCCGATGACGAGCCCCGGCCCGGCAAACGGAAGATAAAGCTGGGGATGGGTGAAGACCTGCGGCAATTCGGACATGTCGGAAAATACGACCGGCTCTTTTAGCGCGTCGCGTTTCGCCCAGTCGGCGAGCGCCAACCCGGCCCCGAGCGCCAAAAGGACAACACCCGCGAACAGCGGCCGGCCGGTCGCCACCAACAGCAGCAACGCAGCAAGGGCGACCGGGGCAATGTCGAGCGTCGCTGCGGGCCATTTTATCGCACGCGCGGCGGCGACATGGCGCGGCAGCAGCCAGGCGCCGAGCACCAGCACGCCGGCCGACCCGATGTGGACCCAGAGCGGCATGCGCCGTCAGGCCGAATGAATGCGAAAGTGAAAGCGGCGCAGGATCATGTCGCCGATGATCGCCGGGGCGATGTCGCAGAATTTGAGGCCGAAGACGAGCGGCCAGGGGAACGAGATACGCCGCCGGCCGCGGTCGATCCCACGCTTGACCTTGCGCGCCGCAGCTTCGGCGCTGGCGAGAAACGGGGTCGCGCCGTCGAACCGGTCGGTCATCGGCGATGCAAAAAAGCCCGGGCACACGATCGTGACCCCGACGCCGCGCGGCTCTAGCCGCGGCCGCAACGCCTCGGCGTAGGCGCGCAGCCCGGCCTTGCTGGCGCAATAGCCGGGGCTGTAGGGCAGCCCGCGAAAGGCGGCGATCGAGGCGACGAGCGCGACCCGCCCGCGCCCACGCGCGCAAAAGGCCGGGAGCAACGGCTCGACCGTGTTGGCCATGCCGAGGAGGTTGACCCGAACCTGGCGCTCGATCGTCTCGGCGCCCTCCGACGGGCTACCCGGGTCGGGACCGGCAGAGGTGCCGGCGTTCGCGATCAGCAGCTCGGCCGGGTGCTCGCTATCGAACTGCTGCAGCCATGATGCCATCGCGGAGCGGTCGGTTACGTCGATCGCGGCAACGCTCACGCTCGCCCCCCTTTCCGCGCACCCCTGCGCAACCGTGTCGAGCCGGCGCCGGTCGCGCCCGAGCAGCCCGAGCGTCACCCCCGGCGCAGCGTGCAGCCGGGCCAAGGCCGCGCCGAGCCCGCTCGACGCGCCGGTTATGATTACGACGCGGAACGGCGCGCGCATCCCCCGAGCCTAGACCGCCAATGTCCTGAAAGCCGTCAGCGCCGGCTGGCGCCGCATCCCCGGCAATCTCGGCAAAGGCGGTCGCGCTGTCTACGGAAAAGCGCGGCCGGGTGGCGCCCGCGCCATCGCGGGAAAAGCGCGGCCGGGTGGCGCCCGCGCCATCGGGTCACGGGATGTTGCGCACCTTCGGCTCGCGCGCCCAGACCCGGGTCTTTTTTGCGGCGGCGATAAAGCCCGCGACCGAACCGGGCTCGCGCAGCGCCACGACCCCTTCGTCGGCGAGGTCGTCGCCGATCCCGGCGCGGCGCAGCAAGGGTGCTGCCGCCGGCACATGGCCGATGATTTTCAGGTGGTTGAACGCGTCGGCGACAAAACCGACGGCGCCGGCGTCGCGCGCCAGCTCTTTCGCACCATCGTCCGACACGATCACCGACACCGCGTCAAAGAAAATCGACGGGCCGCCATCGATGCGCGTATCGGCGGCGAGCATCTTGCCGTCGCCCATTTTGGCCCCGCCGATGTGAGGTGCGACAATTTTGAGTCGCGCCCCTTCCTTTTCGACCGATTGGCGCAAGGCCTCGACGAGCGACCAATCGGCGCCGTCGCTGACGAGGCAGCCGATGATCCGCCCTTTGATCGACTGCGGCGCCTTGCCGATGATGCTGAGCGCCGGCGACGGCTTGACCTCGCGCCGCGCCGGCACCTTGGTCTCGGCCGGCTCGATCGTCCCGTCGAGCCGCAGCCCGGCGGCAACCCGGCGACCCATCTTTTCGTCGATATGCAAGAGATGCGACACCGCCCGCTCGCGAATGGCCGGTGTCTCGACCTTGCTCAGCTCGAAAACGAAGGCCGAGACGATGTGGTTCTGCTCGGGCTCGGTCTGGCTCAGATAGAACATCCGCGCCTGGGTGTAATGATCGGCAAAGGATTCCGGCCGGATGCGCATCGTATCGCCGTTTTCGGGCCGGTTGAGGCCGGAAAAGCCGCGGGCCGGGTCGGCGCGCGGCGCCTCGGGAGCGAGCGAGTTCGGCTCGTAATTGACCCGGCCCTTGTCGGTTCGGGTCCGCATATGGCCGTCGCGCTGCAGATTGGCCCACGGGCATTTAGGCTGGTTGACCGGGATCTCGTTAAAGTTTGGGCCGCCGAGCCGGATCAGCTGGGTGTCGAGATACGAGAACAGCCGGCCCTGCAGCAGCGGATCGTTGGAAAAATCGATGCCGGGCACGACATTGGCAGGACAGAACGCGACCTGCTCGGTCTCGGCAAAGAAATTGTCCGGGTTGCGGTCGAGCACCATGCGGCCGACGATTTTCAGCGGCACCAGCTCCTCCGGCACGAGCTTGGTCGCGTCGAGCACATCGAAATCGAATTTCGCGGCCTCGTCCTCGCTGAACAGCTGGACCCCGAAATCCCATTCCGGGAAGCTGCCGGACTGGATCGCCTCCCACAGATCGCGCCGGTGAAAATCGGGGTCGGCACCGTTGATCTTGACCGCCTCGTCCCACAGCACCGATTGCATGCCGATCCGCGGCCGCCAGTGGAACTTGACAAAGGTGGCCTTGCCCGCGGCGTTGACGAGACGGAAGGTGTTGACGCCAAAGCCCTCGATCATGCGCAGCGAGCGCGGGATCGAGCGGTCCGACATTGCCCACAGGATCGCGTGCCATGTCTCCGGCGTCAGCGACACGAAATCCCACAGCGTGTCGTGGGCCGAGGCCGCCTGCGGATAGCCGCGGTCGGGCTCCATCTTGACCGAATGCACAAAGTCCGGAAACTTGATCGCGTCTTGAATAAAGAAAACCGGGGCGTTGTTGCCGACCAGGTCGAAATTGCCTTCTTTCGTATAGAACTTGGTGGCAAAGCCGCGGATGTCGCGCGGCAGGTCGCCCGAGCCCGCACCCCCGGCAACGGTCGAGATGCGCACAAAGACCGGCGTCTTTTCGCCGACCCGCTGCAGGAAATCGGCCTTCGTGTATTGGCCCAGCGATTGGGTCAGCTCGAAATAGCCGTGGGCGCCCGAGCCGCGGGCGTGGACGATGCGCTCGGGAATTCGCTCATGGTCGAAATGGGTGATCTTTTCGCGCAGGATAAAGTCTTCGAGCAGGGTCGGCCCGCGCGGGTGCGACTTTAGCGAGTTCTGGTCGTCGGCGATAACAACGCCTTGGTTGGTGGTCAGCGTCGCGCCGCCGGCGCTGGGTAGCTGATGCAGCTCGCCGCCGGCGCCGGTCTTCGCCGCGGGCAGCGCAGTGGGTTTGCTTTTGGCCATGCCGAACCTCCATCACGATTCGACGGAAAACGCCGTATCGGGGCCAAGGTTGCCGGCCATCGGCGTGCCCGCCTCCCTGGCGCCGCATATGGGGCGAGGTTCGATCGCGTCAATAGATTAGAATGAATTTAATTCGCTGCGCCACACGCACAGTGCTCCCACCCCGGATCGCCGGCGACAATCGCCCGGAGCGGCAAAAGGCTCGGACAGCGAGCCCTGGGCTAGCTCAGAAATTCGCGCAGCACCGCCGCCAGCTCCTTGGGGTTGTCGCCCTGCACGGTGTGGCCGGCCTTGGCGATCTTGACCCAGCGGCCATCGGGGAGCGAAGCGGCGAGCCGCTCGGCGTCCTCGTCGTGGAACACGTCGCTTTCGGCACCGCGCACCACCAGGGTCGGGCAGGTCACCTTGCCGAGCCCGTCGGCGAGGCCCTGGCGCTCCCCTCCGTGCCGTTCGCCGCCCATCCCCTGAAACCGCCGGCGGTCGTATTTCCACACCCAATTGCCGTCGGCGTCCTGGCGAAGATTGTGCATCAGGCTGCGCCGCAGGACCACCGGGTCGCGCCGCGGGTTGAACGAAAGCGCCCGCTCGATGATCGCGTCGAGCGGGGCCGGCTCGGCGCCGCCATTGACAAAATCGCGGATCCGGGTCGAGCCGGGGCGGCGCATCTGCGGGCCGGCATCGATCAGCACCAGGTTTGCCAGCGTTTTCGGATAGGCGATCGCATAGGCGAGCCCGTTGATCGCACCCATCGACATGCCGACGAGGACGAATTTGTCGAGGCCGAGCCGCTCGGCCACGCCCTTAACGTCCTCGCGCTGGGCGGCGATCGAATAATCGGCGTCGGGCGCCCAATCCGTATCGCCATGGCCGCGCTGGTCGAGCGCCAGGCAATGAAATTCGTCGCGCAGGGCGAGACAGCACAAATCCCAGGTATGCGCGGTCAAGGCGCCGCCATGCAGAAAGAGGATCGTGCGCGCCCCTTCATTGCCCCAATCGAGATAGGAAAAGCGCATGTCGCCGAGGCGGATTTCGCGCTCGCGCGGCAGGGCTACCGCGTCGAAAGCGAACCCGGCACGAACTGCCGTCGAGGTCAGATGGTCGCGATATTCCTCGGCCGATAGGGTCATGGTGTCGAGAACTCCGTCCGGTATTGCAGGCCGGTCGAGCCTTTAGCACGAAGCCGCCGGCGCGCACTATTTGCGCAAGCCGCCAGCACTACCGCGTTTGAGCATGTGAGGAGCCCAACCGCGCGATTTTAACCGCTTCCCCGGCGCAAGCCGGGGTCCACCGTTCCACAAGCTCGGCGGAAGCGCTATTCGTACTGCATTGCGAATGCTGGAAAATCCCGATTGGCGGATGGGCGGATCCCGGCTTTCGCCGGGACAGCGAATTGCGTTTCCAATTGCTTGATTTCTTCATGGGAGCATTTACGGGTAACACATCCGCGCTCCGGGCATGGCTCCGGCGCACCAATCGGGCGGCACCGGCGTTGTCTCGCCGGACCGAGACGCTACACTCGCGCGACGTGACCAGCGGGCGGCGGCGCGCGGCCCGGCCAAAGGAGGAATAACAACGATGGCCTATGACCTCTTGATCAAAAACGGCCGCGTCGTCGATGGCTCGGGCATGCCGGCGTTTCGCGGCGATGTCGGCATCAAGGGCGGCAAGATCGTCGAAATCGGCAAATTGTCGGGCCCGGCCAAAGAGACGATCGACGCCGACGGCCGCGCCGTCGCCCCGGGCTTTATCGACAACCATTGCCATTACGACGCCCAGGTCACCTGGGACCCGCTGTGCACCTTCTCGCCCGAGCACGGTGCGACGACCGTCATTTTCGGCAATTGCTCGCTCAGCCTGGCGCCGGTCAGGAAAGGCACCGAGGAGCGGCTCGCCGAGTTCCTCTCCTATGTCGAAGCGATCCCGATGGAGGTGTTGCGCACGGTCAATTTCGATTGGGAGACGACCGGCCAATACATGGACCATCTCGACAAGCGGCTCGGCATCAATGTCGGCAACCTGATCGGCCACACCGCGGTGCGCCACTACGTGATGGGTGAGGATTGCCAGAAGCCCGGCGCCTCCGACAATCAGATCAAGGCGATGCAGGACGTGGTCCGCGACGGCATGAAAGCGGGGGCGCTCGGTCTTTCGGTGTCGCGCGAGCAAGGGCCATTACGACCCGCAGGGTGTTCACATCCCGGCATTGTGGGCCGACGAAAAGGAAATTTTCGCGCTCGGCGACGTGCTGCGCGAGATGAGCACCGGCACGATCCAGGCCGGCGGCGGCCAGTATGTCGAGCTGAAGGACGGCATGATCCGGCGGCTCGCCGAGGCGACCGGGCGCACCGTCGTCTACAACAGCCTGTCGCAGACGATGCGCAAGCCCGACGAGTGGAAGGTGCATATGAAGCGGGTCGAGGAGACCGCGGCCCTCGGCATCCGCGCCTATCCGATGTGCAGCCCGAACCGGGTGACGCAAGACTTTACGATGAAGAACTGCCAGGTGTTCCGCGGCCTGCCGACCTGGCACCCGATCCTGTTGATGTCGGACGCGGAGAAATTGCGGCTCTACGCCGACCCCGACATCCGCGCCAAGCTCCATGACGAGGCGGTGGTCAACAAGCCCGACACCGCGGTCGGCTTTTCCAAGACCTGGTGGAACTATATGTGGGTCAACGAGCCAGCGCTGGAAAAGAACAAATGGATGCAGTTCAAATCGATCGGCCAGATCGCCGAAAAGCAGAATAAGCGCGTGATCGATGCGTTTCTCGACCTCGCCGTCGAGGAAAAACTGGAAACCCGCTTCTTGCAGGCCGAGAACAATGTCGATGACGAAGCCTTGACCCGGATCCTGACCCACCCGAACGCGGTGATCGGGCTCGGCGACGGCGGCGCGCACGTCCAGTTCCACGGCGGCTACGGCTACCTGACAAAGCTCTTGGGCGAATGGGTGCGCGAGAAAGAGGTCATGAGCCTCGAGCAGGCGGTGCGCCGCCTCACCTTCGACTCGGCCTCGACCTTCGGCCTTTACGACCGCGGGTTGCTGCGCCCCGGCATGGCGGCCGACGTCGTGATCTTCGATCCCGCCACCGTCAAATGCGGGGAGGAGACCGTCGTGCGCGACTTCCCGAAGGGTGCGTGGCGCATCAAGGAAGCGGCCGAAGGCATCTTCGCCACCATCGTCAACGGCCAGGCCCTCTACCGCGAGGGCAAGCACACCGGCGCCCTCCCCGGCCACGTCCTGCGCAACAGCTACTGGCACGCCAACCACGGGTAATGGAGGCGGAGCGAGCGGAGCCCCGGGTCCCGTCGCTGGCGCCCCCACCCTCCCACGCCTTCGGCGCGGGCCCCTCCCTCCCCCGCATGCGGGGGAGGGTCGGGGTGGGGGCCACGGCAGCGCAACCAGCATCTCCGGTGATGCGGGAAGGCGGGGTCGAGAGATGACGGCGACGCATCAGCGCTGGGATTGGACAGAAGACCCAAGCGGTCAGAGTTGTTTCAAGCGGTCAAAGGGGTCAGAGTTGTTTTGCCGGGCGATCCCGATACGGTTCAGACAATGCTCGGCATCGGCACCGCCAGCCGGGAGGACGCCGTGCAGGTGGCGACCCTGAGCGCCTCTTCGAGATAAGGTTTTTCGCAGTCCGCAAGGTCGAGCCTGATCGTGTCGCCCATATCGGAACCCTCCGCTTCGTTGGCGGCTCGCAGAGCCCATCTTTGGTCGTTTTCGACGCGGTAATCGAACGGGCGCGCCCGGACGCGAAACCGATCGGCAGCCCGGTGACGGCCGCGAGGATTTCGACAGTCGGATCGAGATGAAGAGCTTGCATGCCGGTGCGGCCATAGCCATCTTACCTCAATCTTACCATCTGCGTCAGTCCCGCTCATGGCAGCTGTTGAAACACTGACCACCACCGTGTCGACCAAGGGACAGGTCATCCTGCCCAAGGCAATTCGGCAGCGGCGGCAATGGGAGCCCGGCACTCGCCTGCTGGTTGAGGATACGCCGCACGGAGTGCTGTTGACGGCGGCGCCGGTTTTTGCCCCGACGCGGCCGGAGGATGTCGCCGGGATGCTCGCCTACCGCGGGCCGCCGAAGACGCTGGAAGAGATCGACGCGGCCATAACTGCCGAAATCAAGCGGCGCCGTGCTCGCGCTCGATACTAACATTGTCATCCGCTATCTGACCGCCGACCACCCGGATCAGTTCGCGAAAGCGCGTGCACTGATCCACGGCGAGGATATTTACGTCTGCACAACCGTTCTGCTCGAAACCGAGTGGGTGCTGCGACGTGGCTATCGGTTCGGTCGCGACCAAATCATTGCTGCACTGATCGCGTTCGCGGGGCTTCCGCGCGTCACATTGGAGGACCCCGATTTGGCTGCCAAAGCATTGGATTGGATGCAGGGCGGAGTGGACTTCGCCGATGCCTTGCATCTGGCGAAAGCGGCGGGCTGCGAAGCCTTCGTCAGCTTCGACCAACGCTTTGCGGCTGCGGCCAATGCGCTGAGCGAGGTGAAGGTACGAGCGCCCTGAATAGACGGCGGGGACCTGTCCCGAATCATGCTTCGACGCGTTGAATTGGGCGCAATCGCCCGGATCCGCAGACCGGATCGTTCGCCAATGGCAGCTGTTGCTGTGGCAGGCGTCCGCGACTTCCCGAAGGGCGCCTGGCGCATCAGGGAGCCGGCCGAAGGCATCTTCGCCACCATCGTCAGCGGTAGATACGCCCACGACCGTCGCGCATAACCCAATGACCATCTTCGAGCGTGACGATGGTCCGGCGATCTTCCTCGGGACCAAGCTTGTCCACCCAATAGATCGTGTCGCCGGAAAACCTCTCCACAATCGCTAGGGTCAGAAGCTTGTAAAACGATGATGCCTCATCCGCTTCCTCCACCGTTACATAACGAACCGAAATGAGCCTGAGACTGTTATCAACAAACTCTGGCAAAAGCGCTACATTGTCGGCGTCGCCATGCATTTTCATGGCCGGATAAACGGTTCCGGCGATTTTTGGATTTTTTGGCGCTCCAAGAAAGTTGCCTCCCACATGAACCACTTCAGACAAAGACTTATTGATCGCTATGGTTTGTTTGTATCGGTATTCTTTTCCTTTCGGAACATCTGCCGTGAATGCTTTCGAGATCTGATACCGGAGTTTTTCATTCACCTTCGTTTCGTCCGGTATAGCGTGAGTTATCTGATAGCGCAGATCGATCGTTTCAGGTTGTGCGCCGATGCGCATAAGTGCGCGCGGATGGAAACCGAGATTGTGCACCCACAGCGGTTCGGTGGTTTCCCATTCTGAGAAGCCGAATAGCTCGCCCTGTTGGGCATGCAGCTCGTAGAAAACCGGCGGCCCACCAGCGCTGCAATAAAACTTAGGTTGGCCGCAACGGTTGAGTTGCCCAACCGGCGCTATGGCGGCAGACGGATAGGAAATTCGCCCTATCTTTACGGGCGGATCTGGACACCGGACCGCTCGATACAACCGCTGACCTACCGGCATGTCTTTCACGGCGATCATGTAACCACCGAACCTGTGCAGGAGCCAGCGCCGCAGAGTTTCTATGTCCGTCCGCCGTAACTGATCGTCAGAAAACATGTTGAATTAGCAGGCCAGTTCCCTCTCGGGCGGGGATCGCGGGCGCTGTCGCGCTTGCTCCGCGAGAAGAATACATAGGCGCTGCTCAGCGAAATGCGATGGATTGCTCCACCGTTTGAACGAACCAGTAACACGAGGGCCAACACTCGGCTTGTGGCAAAGGGGGTCATGTGGCAAAGGGGGTCAGACTTGTTTTCCCCATGGCAAAGGGGGTCAGACTTGTTTTCCCCAGGCAAAGTGGCAAAAGGGGTCAGAGTTGCTTTCCCGGCGGGAAAAAAGGGGGGCAGAGTGTTTTCCCGCTGTGGCACGCGTCCGAACCGGCCTCGCGCTGAGCCTGTCGCCGGGCTTCGGCCGCCAGTCTATAATGACCCGAGCGTGATGGGAGGAAATGATGGCCGAGATACTGGGGTTGGGGTGCACGCACCGGCCGGTGATGCTGCGCCGCGACGAGGACTGGACCGGGATGATGCGGGCCTCGCTCGCCGACCCGGACATGCCGGCGGAGATGAAGGACCCGGCGAATTGGCCGGCGGAGCTGCGCGCGGAATTCGGCAACGATTTCGGCGCGGCGGCGGCGGGGCGCGCGCGCGCCGGTCTATCGCAAGCACTTTGCCGAGACGCGGGCGGCGCTCGACGAATTCAAGCCCGACGTCATCGTCATGTTCGGCGACGACCAGTACGAAAACTTCAAGGAGGACATCGTCCCGCCCTTTGCCGTCCTCGCCTATGACGGGCACGCGATCGAGCCGTGGAAAAACCGGCCCTGGAACCCGTGGGGCGAGCCGCAGGACACGAGGTTCGAGTTCAAGGGCCACCGTGCCGCCGGCAAACATCTGGCATCGGGGCTGCTCGAAGCGGGGATCGAGGCGGCCTATGCCTATAAGCCGCTGCATCATCCGCTCGGCCACGCCTTTGCCTACACGCTCCTGTTGCTCGACGACGCGCGGCGCGGGTTCGACCATCCGGTCGTGCCGGTCTCGGTCAATTGCTACGGCCGCAGGGTCAATGCCGCGCGCGGGTTACGGTTGCCGCTCGCGATGCGCGGCCAGATCCGAGACCTCGACCCGCCCTCCCCCAATCCCGAGCGCTGCATGGCGGTCGGCGCGGCGGTGGCGCGGGTCATGGCCAAGAGCCCGTGGCGCACCGCGATCATGGCGTCGTCGAGCTGGTCGCACTCGTTCCTGACCGAAAAGAACTGGCAGCTCTGGCCCGATGTCGCCGCCGACCGGCGTCTCTACGAGGCGCTCGAAAAAGGCGATTACGCGACCTGGCACGGCTACACGACCGACCAGATCGAGGAGAGCGGCCAGCATGAGGTGTTGAACTGGTTCTGCCTCCTGGGTGCCATGGAAGAGCTCGGCCGCAAGCCCGACCGCGCCGCCTTTATCGAGAGCTGGGCGTTTGTCTCCCCGGTCGTCTTCGCCCACTACCTACCGTAGGCGGCGAGCGGCTACTGCGCCGGCCAGCCCGAGGCCGAGCAGGGCGAGGCCCGCCGGCTCGGGGACCGGGGTCGGCGGCGGGGGCAATGTATGGTCGTGCGGCGGCAGGTACGCCACCTTCAGCGTCGTCGTATCGCTGCCGAAGCTCTCGCCGGGGACGTAATCGACCCCGTTGCCCAGTCCGGCGCCGACCAGGGTGCGGCCCTTGCAGATCGGGCAGCGCAAAGTTGCTCGTCCCGTTGCCGCCGTATTGCGTGCCGATAACGGAAAAGAGAGCTGGGTTCGCAGCGATCGACAAGATTTGCCCGTCGGCGAACATCCATCCGCTCGGCGCAAAATTGCCGGCGAATTCGGTGATTTCGCCGAGTGTCGGCGTGTTGGGATCGAAGCCGGAGCCGCCGCTGCGAGATGGAAAGATGCCGCTGGTGGCGATCAGGTAGTTGAGCGCCAAGGACGGCTGGTCGTTGGTGACGGGCTGCCCGCCGCCGGTGCTGCCGGTGAACCCGCCGCCCGGCAAAGTGTGGACGTGCGGCGGCAGCTGTGCCACGGTGAGGGTGGTCGATTCCTCGCCGAATCTTGCGCCGAGCGGATCGGCGGTGTCGGCGCCCACCGCCGTACGGCCGCGCAAATCGGGCAATCCGAAGGTGATCACCCCGTTGCCGCCATAGGTATTCCCGAGGATCGCGAACAGCGCCTGGTTCTGGGCGATCGAGAGCAATCGGCCGTCCGCCGGCAGCCAGCCCGCCGGCGTCGCACTGCCGGCGTAGTCGGCGATCTGGCCGAGAAAAGCAGCACTCCCGGTGTTGCCGCCACGGGTCGGGAAGGTCCCGGCGACGGCGATCATCGGTTGCAGCGGCAAAGACGGCTGCATGTTGCTGAACGGCTGGCCGCCGCCGGTGGTGCCGGTGACGCCGCCCGACGGCAGGGTGTGATCGTGCGGTGGGATTTGCGACGCGCCGAGGGTGACGGTGGACGACCCGGTGGCGGCACCGAGAATCTGCGTCGACAGGCCGAGGCCGGCACCGGCGCCGATCACCACCCGGCCTTGGAGATTGGGCAGGGCAAAGGTGCTGGGGCCGCTGCTGCCGTAGGTATAGCCGAGCAAGCTGAACAGCGCCGGGTTCTGGGCGATCGGGAGCAGCTGCCCTTGCGCCGCCTCGCCGCCGCCCGGAGCAAAATTGCCGGCAAAATCATAAACAAAGCCAAGCGTGTCGCCAATGGCGGAGCCGTTGCCTCCGAAGTCGGGAAAGATCCCGGTAAGCGGCACGACCTCGGTCACTGCAAGGGAAGGCTGAAAATTGTCGAAGGGCAGGCCGAGGCCGGTCGATCCGGTGACCGCCGCCGAGGCGGAAGCCGCCATGGCCAGCGCCGCCGTCGCGGTCGCGGTCGTCAACAGCGTCTTCAAGACCCCCTCCGTGCCGGTGCGGCCGTGGCACAGATTATACGCCTATGGTTAACGGATTGCCAGCGAACCGGCTTTCCTCCCCCGCGTCGATCTCCGAGACCGCCAAAGCGCCGTATCCGGTTGCCCTCGGACCGTTTGCGCGAGCAAAATCCGCGAGCGGGATTCGCCCGGAAGGAGCGCCAGATGAAAGAAGGCCATCGCTTTGTCGATTGCGACATGCACATCATGGAGCCGACCGATCTGTTCGACCGGTATCTCGACCCGGCGTTCAAATCGCGGGTCACCTCGTCGCTGCGCCCGGTCGATGGCGGCGCCACCGGCATGCGGCGGCGGCCGTTGTGGTTTTTCGACGGGACGCCGACCAGCAATGACGGCAACATCTCGCAATACAATCGCATTCGCGGCCCGCTCGTCTCCGGCCGCGCCAACGCGCACGTCAATTTCGCGGTCGAGCGTGGCTATGACGCCGAGGCGCAAATCATCGGCATGCAGATGGAAGGGATCGACATCGCCGTGCTGTTCCCGACCGCCGGCCTCGCCTTTCTGGCGCGCGACAACATGGACCCGCAATTCTCGGCCGCGATCTGCCGTGCCTATAACGACTGGCTGCACGACTTTATCCAGCACAGCCCCGACCAGCTCAAGATGGCGGCGATGCTGCCGGTCCACGACGTCAACCTCGCCTGCCAGGAACTCTATCGCTGCGTCAAGGAATACGGTGCGGTCGGCGCCTTTGTTCGGCCCAATTACGTCAACGGCCGGTATTGGCATTCGACCTATTGGGACCCGCTCTACGGCATGCTGCAGGAGATGCGCATTCCGCTGTGCTTTCACGAAGGCACCGGCTCGTATTATTCGACGATCGAGCCGCGCTTTGGCGAAAACCGCTTTATGCGCCATGTCGCGAGCCACTCGACCGAGATGCAATTGGCATTGATCGCGCTGATGCTCGGCGGCATCTTCGAATTCTACCCGCGCCTCAAGGTCGCGTTTCTCGAAGCGCAAAGCTGGTGGGTGCCGGGGCTCCTCGGCCGGATCGAATGGGATTTGCGCCAGCACCACGACGCCGACGCGCCCTACTTGAAGCTCTCGCCGTTCGAATACTGGCAGCGCAACTGCTTTTCGGCGATCGAGAGCGGCGAGCGCGAGGTCGGCGCCACGGTCGAGCTCCTGGGCGGGGCCGACAACATCTGCGTGTCGAGCGATTTCCCGCATTTCGATTCGAGCTTTCCCGAGGTGTCGAGCCGGGTATTGCACAATTCGAGCATCACCCCGGATATCGGCGGCAAGATCCTCGGCGGCGGGGCGCGCCTCTACGGTTTTGGCGAGGAGGATTTCGCCAAGGCCGCGGCCGCCGCGAACCGCCGCGACAACATCCGCGGAGAGGGCATGGCGCGGGCATAGCTGCGCCGCCGCGGGCGGCCAAAAATCGAACGGGCCAAAAATCGAACAGGGAGGATGTCGATGGGACGGAAGAACAGCCGGGCTCGCGGCGGCGCTGGCCGGGCACGGCGCTCGCCACGGCGCCGGCATCGGCGCAGACGATCAAGATCGGCCTGATCAACAGCTATTCGGGGTTTGTCGCGCAGGTCTCCGACCAGGCGCAGAAGGGCATCGACCTCTATGTCAAACTGCACGAGAAGGACCTGCCGCCCGGCGTCAAGCTCCAGATCCTGCGCCGCGACGACACCTCGAACCCGCAGGTCGGCAAGCGCCTGGCGCAGGAGCTGATCACCCGCGACCATGTCCAGCTGTTGGCCGGCATCACCTTGTCGCCGGTTGCCGCCGCGGTCGCACCCCTGACCAAAGAAGCGAAGGTGCCGCTGGTCTTGACCAACGCCGCCGCCGGCGTCGCGATCCCGCGTCTCTCCCCCTATATCGTGCGCGTCACCTTCACGCTCTGGCAGGAAGCTTACCCGATGGGCAAATGGGCGGCCGAGCAGGGCTGGAAAACCGGCTATACCTCGGTCACCGACTTTATCGCCGGGCATGACGCCGAGGCCGCCTTTACCAAGGCGTTTACCGACGCCGGCGGCAAGATGCTCGGCGCCGACCGGTTTCCGCCGTCCAACCCCGACTTCACCCCGTTTGTGCGACGCATCAAGGACGCCAAGCCGCAAGTCGTCTTTATCTTCGTCCCGGCCGGGACCCAGGCGACGGCGATGATGCGGGCGGTCACCGATCTCGGTCTGCGCGAGGCCGGGATTCACATCGCCGCGCCGCAGGATTTGGTGCCCGACGAGGAATTGCCGAATATGGGCGACGCACCCTTGGGCCTGATCACCGCCGGCACCTATTCGATCGCCGGCAAACGTCCGGCCAACACCGCCTTTCTCGCCGAGTGGAAAAAGGCCTATGGCGACAAATCGATCCCCGATTTCTTCTCGGTCGATGGCTGGGACGGGATGAACATGATCTTCGACATGATCAAGGCAACGAAGGGCAATTTCACCGCCGACCAGGCGATGGCGTTCTTCTCGCACTGGAAAGACCCGCAGAGCCCGAGGGGCCCGATCTCGATCGACCCCGCCACCCGCGACATCGTCCAGAACATCTACATCCGCCGCGTCGAAAAGGTCGCGGGCCAGCTCGAAAACGTCGAGATCGCCACCATCCCCAACGTCAAAGACCCGTGGAAGGAGCTGAACCCGGCAAAGTAGTCGGGAACGGAGTTGTAGGCTGTTTTTATCTCCATGGCCCGGCCTGGCCACACGGCTGTCCGGTTCGGGATTTCTCGGGACCGTCACGGCAGCACGCATAGCCTCTTGTAACCATTGGTCTCCCGCGGCCGGACATCATCCCCCGTGGCCGGACTTGATCCGGCCATCCACGCCTTCTCCACGCGCTCAGACCGACGGAAAGAAGACGTGGATGCGCGGATCAAGTCCGCGCAAGGGGGATCCGAAATTGCATCGACCTCGACGCAAACAACCGTTTTTTCCAACCGGACAGCCGTGAACTCGACCCGGCCACCCACGAAGATCTTCCGGCACCTCGGTGATTGTCGGCGGGGCCTGCTGTGACCAAGGGCGGATGGGTTTACATCATGACCAATCGCCCGAACGGCACCCTCTATGTCGGTACGACAACGAACCTTGCCCGACGGGTATGGGAACACCGATCTGAGTTGGCGGACGAATTTACCAAGAAATACGGCTTGCACCGGCTCGTCTGCGCTGAGCGCCATGAAGACATTCTCGCTGCAGAGCAGCGCGAGCTGAACATCAAACACTGGTCGCGTGCATGGAAGGTTGTCTTGATTCTGAAAGCCAACCCCGCGTTGGGAGGATCTTTATGATCGCCTTGCTTGAAAGCGGACGACCGGCTCAGGCCCGGCCGAGGGGAGGCACGGTCGCTTCCGATCCACAGAGTTCTCTATCGTCGAGTTGCTTCCGGAGTAGATAGCCGATGGGCGTCCTCTCCCCCGCCTTCGGCATTCTTTTCGACGGCCTCGCCTTTGGCATGGTGCTGTATCTGATTTCGGTCGGGTTGTCGGTGACGATGGGGATGATGGGGTTTGTCAATCTGGCGCATGGCGCGTTTGCCATGGCTGGCGGCTATGTCGTGACGGGGATCATGCTGCGCTGGAATGTGCCGTTTGCGGCCGCGCTCGTCGCGGCGGCGGTGGCGGTCGGGCTGGCGAGCCTGCCGTTCGAGCGGCTGCTGTACCGGCGTCTTTACGGCCAGAGCGAACTCGACCAGGTGTTGCTGACGATGGGTCTCGTCTTTATGGCAACGGCGGCGGCGCATTACCTGTTCGGGCCGAACCAGCAGCCCTTGCGCCTGCCGGCAACCCTCCTCGGCGGGATCGATTTCGGTTTTGGCAAGGTGCCGATTTATCGCGCGCTGCTGATCGGTTGCGGTGCGGTATTGGTAACGGCGCTGTGGCTCGGGATCGGGCGCAGCCGCTTTGGCGCGATGATCCGTGCTGCCGTGGACAATCTGCGCATGGCGCAGTCGATCGGCATCGATACGGGGCGGCTTTTCAGCGCGACCTTCGCGCTGGGGTGCGGGCTCGCGGCCCTCGGCGGCGGCCTCGGCTCGGATCTGCTGACGATCGATCCCAACTACGCGCTCAACAACCTCGTCTATTTTCTGATCGTCGTCGCGATCGGCGGGCTCGGCAGCATCAGCGGGCCGTTTTTCGCGGCGATGCTGATTGGCGTTGCCGACACCGCCTGCAAATATCTGGTGCCGCAATTCGGCGCCTTTTTTATCTATGCGGTGGCGATGGCGATCCTGTTGTGGCGGCCGCGCGGGCTGTTGGGCCGGGCATGAGCCGATCGGCGCTTGCCCGCGCGACGACCGAGGCATTTGCCGCCCGCCACCGTTTCCACCCGATCGAGGCCCTGCCCTGGCTCGCTGCGATCGCCGCCTATTTCGCCTTTCCGGGCTATCGGCCCCTCGCCGCGCAAATCTTTGCGACGATCCTTTTTGCGCTGTCGGCAGATCTGGTGCTGGGCTATGCCGGGATCGTGACCTTGGGCCAGGCGGCGTTCTTTGGCGCCGGCGGCTATACCGCGGGGCTGCTGGCCGTCCATGGCTGGGGCGAGCCGGTGATCGGCCTGTGCGCCGCCGCCGCGACGGCGGCATTGGCCGGGCTGCTGAGCGGGCTCGTCATCCTGCGCAGCACCGGGCTTGCGCTGTTGATGCAGACATTGGTGGTCGCTGCGATGCTGGGCGAGGCGGCAAACAAGGCCTCCTTCGTCACCGGTGGCGACGACGGGCTGCAGGGGATGCAGGTAGCGCCGGTCCTCGGCCGGTTCCCGTTCGACCTCTTCGGCCGGACCGCGTTCTGCTATTGCCTCGTCGTGCTGCTCCTGTGCTGGCTTTTCGTGCGGCGCATCGTCCATTCGCCTTTTGGCCGCTCGCTCGTCGGGATCCGCGAGAATGTCGCGCGGATGCACGCGATCGGCGCCCCGGTGTTTCGCCGGCGCCTCGTCGCCTACACGATCTCGGCCGCGCTCGCCGGCGTCTCGGGCGCGCTCGTCGCCCAGACGACAGCCTTTGTCGGGCTCGATTCGTTGAGCCTCGAGCGTTCCGGCACGGTGCTGATCATGCTGATCATCGGCGGCGTCGGCCGGCTCTACGGCGCCTTTATCGGCGTGCCGCTCTACATGATCGCACAGGACCGTTTCTCCACGGTCGAGCCGGTCTACTGGTATTTCTGGATCGGCCTCTTGATGGTCGGGGTCGTGCTCTTCGCCCGCGGCGGCATCCTCGGCCTCTTCACCCGCCTGCGCCGGCCTTGGGCGGGGGGACGGCAGGAAAGCGGGGTTTGACTGCCTCGCACAGGAGCCGCATCGCATTTACGACCTTGTCGTGCGGGACGAGGCCGCCGCAATTCAGCTCGGCGAGGATGCCGCTGAGCCCGATCTCGGTCTGCAATGCCTCGAGCTTGTCAGCGATCCGGCCGGGCGTCCCGATCAGCGCATTCTTTTCGACCGCGTCCTCATAGCTGCGGCGGCGCAATTCGTGCACCCGCCGCATGCGGCGCTCGGCGGTCACCGGATCGACCAGTCTTGCCGCCCCCTCCAGCAAATTCGCCTGCTCATGGTAGAAATGCATGATGCTGTCGTGCGGCTCGGCGCGGGCCGCTTCCTCGGTTTCGGCGAGGTAGGTCGGCGCCGAGACGTAGACCTCGCCGCGTCCGGGGTGACCGGCCGCTTCCCAGGCGTCATGATAGCTGCGGACCTGCAGGGCGAGATCGGACCAGCTGGTATGGCGCACCGAGGCAAAGACCGGCATGCCGCGGCGGCCGATCGCCGGGAAGGTGTCGGGCGTGCTGGCGGCAATGCGAATCGGCGGTGTCGGTTTTTGATAAGGCTTCGGCACCAGGCTCACATCCTTGAAATGGTGGTAGGTGCCGTCATAGGAAAAGGTCGGCTCGGTCCAGGCGCGCTGCACCACATCGAGGATTTCGCGAAACCGCGCCTGGCTCTCGGCATAGGAGACGCCGTAGGCCGCGTAGGTCTGCGCGACCCCGCTGCGCCCGACGCCAAAGATCAGCCGGCCGTGGCTCAGCTGGTCGACGGTCGCGGCCTCTTCGGCGAGACGCAGCGGATGGCACAGCGGCAGCACCTGCACCGCGATCCCGATCTTGATCCGCCGGGTGCGCGCGGCGATCGCGCTGGCGATGCTGAGCGGCGCCGACAACAACGACCGCCGCGGCTCGAAATGCAATTCGGCGAGCCACATCACGTCGAGCCCGAGCCGCTCGGCGGCATCGACCTGCTCCATCGCCTCGTCAAAGGCTGCGCTCTCGCTCCGCCCCGGCAATGACGGAAACTCGTGGAACATGCCGAATTCCATGTCGCATTCCTCTTTGATTTTCGGCGCAACCTAACCAAGCCCGGGCGCCCGCGCCAAGCCCCTCCCGACAGAACCCAGCCTGAGATCGCCAAACGATTACGGGTTGCACAGCCCGCAGCCCTCGCAACAGCCCCGGCAGTCAGGTCAAGAAATTCTACCAGCCGCGCTCCCTTCAACCCCAGGAGGGTCAGGGCGGGGCATGATCCGCCCTTTCGGGTGCCTTGGCATCGCCGGCAATGCGCGGCGGGCGGCGGCGGAACCACCCGCTGCTGCGCTCGCGCAAGGTCTGGAACGTGACGTAGAGCAGCGGGATCACAAACAGCCCGATCGCGCTCGCCGCAATCATCCCGGCGAAGACCGGGGTGCCGACCGAATGGCGGCTGATTTCGGCGGCACCCTGGGCGACGACCAGCGGAAAGACGCCGAGGATAAAGGCGAACGAGGTCATCACCACCGCGCGAAACCGCATCCGCGCGCCGAGCACGGCCGCTTCCCGGATGTCCTTGCCCCGCTCGCGCTGGTCCTTGGCAAACTCGACGATCAGGATGCCGTTCTTGGCCGACATCGCGATCAGCACGACGAGGCCGATCTCGGCATAGAGGTCGAGCGCGACGTGGAGCAGCAGGATGCCGATAAAGGCCCCCAGCACGCCGATCGGCACCGAGATCAGCACCGGGACCGGGATCATCCAGCTTTCATAAAGGCCGACCAGGAACAGGAACGCAAAGAGGATCGCCAGCCCGAGGATCGCTCCGGTCTGGCCCGCCGCCGCGACTTGCTGATAGGCGGTGCCGGTCCACTCGTAGCTAAAGCCGGGGGGCAGGGTTTTGGCCGAGACCTCGGACATCGCCGCCAGCGCCGCACCGGACGAGGTGCCCGGCGACGGGCTGCCCTGGATCGAGATCGCGCGATAGTTGTTGTAGCGCGTGATGACCTGCGGCCCGACGACGATGCCGGCATGGGCGATCGAGGCCAACGGCACCGTGCCGCCGGTTTTGTTGCGAATATAGATCCGCCATAGTGACGAGATATCGCTGCGATTGGCCGCCTCTCCTTGAATATTGACCTGCCAGACCCGACCGTAAAGATTAAAATTGTTGACGTAGACTCCGCCTAGTGTCGCCTGCAATGCGTTAAAAACCTCGCTCATGTTGAGCCCGAGAGCCTGTGCCTTCGCACGATCGATATTCAAGTAAATGGATGGATTGCTGGCCGTAAAGGTGGAGAAGACGCGCGTCAGGCGTGGATCGCGATTGGCGGCGGCGAGCAATCCCTGCATGACGCTGTTCATCGCAGCCGGCTCCTGGCCTTCGAGGCCCTCGAGCTGGTATTCGAACCCTCCGGTCGTCGAGAGCCCGATTATCGGCGGCAGGTTGAACGGGATTACGGTGGCGGCGCGGATCTCCTGGCCTTCGCGAAAAACGCGCGCGATCAATGCCTGCGCCGAATTGGCCGCGCCCTTTCGGTCGGCGAACGGCTTCAGGGTCGGCACGACAAACGCCGCGTTCGGCTCGTTGACGCCGTCGATGATCGAAAACCCGATGATCGCGAAAATGTTCTGCACCTGCGGCATCGCCCGCAACATCGCTTCGATGCGCTTTGCCACGTCGCCGGTGCGCGAGACCGAGGCGCCGTCGGGCAGCTGCACCGCGATAAAGAAGGCACCCTGGTCCTCCTCGGGCAGAAACCCGGTGGGGGTGCGCCCCGACAGCACATAGATCGCCGCCGCCGCAGCCAGCACCGCGACGATCCCGAGGACCGATACGCGCACTAGGCGGCCGACGATCGCGGCATAGCCGTCGCGGACATTGTCGATGCGCCGCAACACCCAGCCCATGACGCCGCGCCGCGGGCCGCTATGGCGCAGGAACACCGCGCACAATGCCGGCGACAAGGTCAGCGCGTTCAGCGCCGAGATCGCCATCGCGACGCTGATCGTCACCGCGAACTGGCGGAACAATGTCCCCGATACGCCGGGGATGAACGCGATCGGCACAAACACCGAAAACAGCACCAGCGTAATCGCGACGATCGGGCCGGTGATCTCGGCCATGGCTTTTTTTGTCGCCTCGGCCGGTGACAATTCGGGCCCTTCTTCCATGACCCGCTCGACATTCTCGACAACCACGATCGCGTCATCGACCAAAATGCCGATCGCCAGCACCATCGCCAACAGCGAGATCGTGTTGGCGGAATAGCCCATCATCAGCAGCACCGCGAAGGTGCCGATCAGGCTGACCGGCACCGCGATGGCGGGGATCACGGTAGCGCGCAACGTCCCGAGAAACAGGAAGACGACGATCACCACCAGGATAAAGGCGATGACGAGCGTGATCAGGACGTCGTGGATCGTATCGAAGACAAAGGTCGTCGTGTCATAATTGACGAGATATTTGAGACCGGGCGGAAAGCGCTGGCTCAACCGGTCGAGGTTGGCGCGCACCAGATTCGCGGTCGCGACGGCGTTGGCGCCGGGCGACAGATAGATGCCGATCGCGACGGCCGGCTTGCCGTTGAGGCGGGCCTCGATATCCTCGTTCTGCGCGCCGAGCTCGACCCGCGCGACGTCCTTTACGCGCAACAGCGAGCCATTGGGATTGGCACGCAGCACGATGTTGCCGAACTGCTCGGGTGTGACCAGACGGCCCTGCGTCTGCACATTCATCTGAAATTGCTGGCTCGGGCCAATCGGGCGCGCGCCGATGCGACCGACCGGGGCCACGACGTTCTGCGCCTGGACCGCCGCGACCACATCGGCCGGCGTCATTTGCAAATTATTGAGCCGGTTGATGTCGAACCAGATGCGCATCGAATAGTTCAACGCGCCAAAGATGCGCGCCTGCCCGACCCCGGGCGTGCGCGACAACACGTCGAGCACGTTTATAATTGCGTAGTTCGTAATAAACAGCGGATCCTGCTTGCCGGTTTCGCTGTAGAGCATGATGAATTGCAGGACCGCGGATGATTTCTTTTGAACCGTCAGCCCTTCCAGCTGGACTTCGGCAGGCAGCTGCGACAGCGCGGTCTGGACGCGGTTGTTGACGTTGACCGTGTCGATATCGGGGTTGCTGCCGAGATCGAAGCTGACCGTCAGGTTGTAGCTGCCGTCATTGCCGCTGGTTGACTTCATGTAGATCATTTTGTCGACGCCCACGACCTGCGCCTCGATCGGCTGGGCGATGCTCTGCTCGACGACGGCAGCCGAAGCACCGGGAAAGCTCGCGGAGACCTGGACCTGTGGGGGGACGATATCGGGGAATTGCGCGACCGGGATGCGGGAGAGCGCGATCAGTCCGGCGATCGTGATGACGAGCGCGATGACGACCGCGAGCCGCGGCCGGTCGACAAAAACCGACGAGATCACGGGGTCCCTCCGGCGCCGGAGGGGGGTGGGCTCGCCGGCCCGGGTGTCACCGCCGCGCCAGGGCGGACGCGCTGGACACCCTCGGCGATGACCAGCTCGCCTTCGTTGAGCCCGCTGGTGACGACCGCGGTCGAGGGCGTCGATTGGCCGAGGTGGATGCGCCGCACCTGCGCCCGGTTTTGCGCATCGACGACATAGACGTAGTCGCCCTGCTGGTCGGACAGCACCGCGGCGCGCGGAATGGCAAGGACCTCGACCGGCGCCACCCCTTCGAGCAGGACGGTCACGAACTCGCCGTCGGTCAATTGCCGCGAGCCGGGATCGCCGGGCTTCATGCCGGCGATTACCGGGTTGGGGATCTCGCCGCGCAACGTGATCGTGTCGGTCGTCTGCGCGACGGTCGGCGACACGTAATCGAGGTGACCCACCTGGTCGTAGATTTTCCCGGTCGTCAGCCGCAGCCTGATTTGGACGGCGCTGAACCCGCCTTTCGGCACATATTTGTCGCGCAGCTCGAGCCCGGTGCGCACTGCGATCGGAAAGACCACATACATCGGGTCCTGGCTGACGAGGGTGGCGAGCGTGCCGCTCGTCGGCGAGACGACATTGCCTTCGGTCACCGCGGTGGCGCTGATCCTGCCGTCGATCGGCGCGCGGATTTCGGTGTAGCCGAGATTGATCTCGGCCTGCTGCAGCTGGGCCTGCGCCGCGGCGATCTGCGCCGCCAGCGCGCGCTCGGCGGCGAGCGCGCTGTCGTAGTTCGACTGCTGGCCGGCCGGCGTCTTCAACAGATATTGGGCGCGGTCGAGGGTCAGCTGGGCGTTCTTATGCTGCGCCTCCAATTGCGCGACACTGGCTTTGTTGAAATCGACCTGCGCCTGAAACGGCGGCTGCTCGAGCTGATAGAGGAGGTCGCCCTTTTTGACCTCGCCGCCCTCGACAAACAGGCGTTTTTCGAGAAACGCGGTCACCCGCGCCACCAGCGCCACGCGCCCCACCGCCTGGACGCGCCCGATAAACTCGTTGCTCTGGGTGACCTGCTGCTTCTCGGCGCGCACCACGCCGACCGCCGGCGGCCCGCCGGGTGCGGTCTGCGCCCGCGCCCCGCCGGCGAGCGCAACCATTGTCAGGGCCACGCAAAGAGACCTTTTCGTCAAGCTCCGGCCACCCATTTCGATCCCCGGCAGTTTCGTTCCCGCCCGATGATAGGGCGCAAGGCGGCGTTGTGCGGTGACATCTCCGTCACATAGCCCCCCGTGAACATAGCGGCCCTGTGGGTCCGGTCCTTGCACCCGTGCGCGTCGGCGTTAAAGTCGGTATGTCTACACGGACGCTGATATGCCCCTCAACATCCGCAGCGAAATCGTCAACCGGCTCGCCGAGAAGCGCGCGGCCCGCACGCACATGAACAAGACCGACGCGGTCAGGACAGTCGCGCGTCGAAGCTGACCGAGGGCCGGCCTCGATCCGACGCCGGGCTTTGCCACGCAATGGCAACGATGCCAAGCTCTTTCCGGCAAGTGATTGAAGAGGGTGAGATGCGCTTTACCGACAAGGTCGCGGTGATTACGGCGGCTGCGAGCGGGATCGGCCGCGCCACCGCCGACATCATGGCGCGCGAGGGAGCGATCGTGGTTGCCGTCGACAACCATGCGGGCCGGCTCGACGACACCGTGGCGGCATTGCGCGCGGCTGGCGGCCGGGCCCATGCGCGCCTCGCCGACGCGCTCGACGCGGCCCAGGTCGATGCGCTCGTCGCGTCGGTCGCGCAGGAGCTCGGCGCCATCGACATCCTGGTCAATGCGGTCGGCGGCAGCACGATGATCGCCCATCCGGGTGCCGCGATGGACCAGCTGAGCCTTGCCGACTGGCAGCGACTGATCGCGTTCAACCTCGACGGCACGTTCCTTTTTTGCCACGCGGCGGCACCGGTCATGAAGCGGCAACGGCACGGCAAGATCGTCAACCTCTCCTCGATCGCCGGCCGCGGCCTCAGCGCGTCGAGCAGTGCGGCCTATGCCGCGGCCAAAGGCGGGATCATCGCCTTCACCCGCAAGATCGCGCACGAGCTGGGCCCCTGGGGCATCAATGTCAACGCAATCGCGCCGAGCCGCACATTGACCGAGCGCATCCGCCCGCGCTGGGAGCAGCAAAGCCCCGAGGACCAGGCGGCCGAGATCGAGCGCACGCCGCTGCGGCGCATCGCCGAGGCCCCGGACCAGGCCAAGGTGATCTGCTTTCTGGCCTCGGGCGACGCCGATTTCGTCACCGGCGTCACGATCGACGTGACCGGCGGCAACTGACACCATCGCGCACCAACGAAAAAGGGAGAAATCGCCGATGTCGACCTATGTGCTGATCCACGGGGCCTACCAGGGCGGCTGGATCTGGCAGCCGACGGCATTGCGGCTGCTGGCCGCCGGGCACCGCGTCTACGCGCCCTCGCTCGACGGCTGCGGCGACCGGCGCCACCAGCTGCGGCCGGGCATCACGGTTGAGACACAGGCGGCCGAAATCGCCGAGCTTTTGTTCTACGAAGACCTGCACGACGTGGCGCTGACCGGCACCAGCTCGGGCGGCATGGTGGTGTGCCGGACGGCGGAAATGGCGCGCGAGCGGATCGGGCGCCTCGTCTTTGTCGATGCTTTGGCGCTGGTCGACGGCGAGCGGATCAGCGAAATCGTCAACCGCCCGACGCCGCGCGTCTCGACCCCGCTCGCCGTGGCGCCCTCGCGCGAGGACGCCGAGAACCGCAGCTTTGCCGACCTCGTTCCCGAACTGCGCGCCTTTGCGCTCGCCCGCTATACGCCGCATCCGATCGCGGCGATGGAAGAGCCGGTATCGCTGAAGAGCTTTTGGTCGCAGCACTGGCCGGGAACGACGGTGATCCGTTGCCGCCGCGCTGCCAACCCGCCCGAGGCGCACCAGCGCCGCACCGCGGAAAAGCTCGGCGGCAAATACCTCGAGATCGATGCCGGGCACTACCCGATGCTGTCCCACCCCGATCTCTTGGCGCCGCTCCTGATGCAGGGATGACGATCGCGCCGGCTTCGGCCGGCTAGACCTTTACCTCGCTGATCTGGATCACCGGCTCGATGTCCGTGTAGTTCGGGACGTCGGCCATGATGCTCTGCGCGTGCGGACCAAAGGCGGTCGCGAAGGCCTCGGCCGTGTCGAAATAAAGATGCCCCATGGCGGCGTAGGCGGGCGGCGAGCCCGGTGTCGCACCGCCGAGGCCCTGCTCGACCGCAACGCTCTTGCATGCGGCGCCGAGCTTTTGCTGCACCATCGGGATGTGGCTCTTGCAGTAGTAGTCCATGTCGAACTTGCTGCCTTCCCGGCTCGGATAGAAGACGCTGACCTTGATCATTCTGATCTCCTGCCTTGAAGCGTGGTCCCACCGGCGCGAGGGCCGGCCGCACCGGTGTTCGCCGCAAACCGCAAATCAGTATCGGCTACCAGCCGTTCGCCTGGCAAGGAGCCGACCGCGGCGAGGTCGGCCCGGCCATCTGCGCCGGTGATCCGGAAGGGTCCCCCGAACGCGCTCATTTCTGTATCCACACAGCCAGCGGTACGATATCTCCCGATGTCCAGGGGAATTTCCAAGGATTCTCTATCGCCATCGGCTGCATCAAGCGATGTCGAAAACGAGGACTATTCGAGGCTTCTTTCTTCCAGGTCATCATAACGTCATTGAAGCGTCATTATTTCGAAAACCCGGCCCCGCTACGGTGATGCGACAGTCGAAATTTCACCGAGGGGACGAAAAATGCGACGCCAAAGCGGCCCGGGCGAAGGCCCGGGGTATCGGTATAAGCTGTTGTGCGGCGTAGCGGTCTGCGCAATAGCGGGCAACAGCTTCGCCGCGCTCCCGGCCGCCGCGGCGGCGGGCGCCAACGACGGCAAAACCGCGACCCCGATCAAGCATGTCATTGTGATCATCGGTGAAAACCGCACCTTCGATCATTTGTTCGCAACTTACAAGCCGGTGAACAAGGGCGAAACTGTATTAAATTTGCTTTCGGAAAAAATAATAAAAGCCGATGGCACACCAGGAAAGAATTATTCAAGCGCTGCGCAACTGCAAGCGCAGAACAAGACGGTCTACCAGCTGGACCCATCGGGCAAGGCCCCGTATGCGGTGCTGCCGGCACCGCTCGCTGGCGGCGGATATGCCAATGGGGCACCGCCGTTTTCGAACATCGCCGACGCGGTGACCTATGAGAACGGTCTGCCGCCGGGCTATTACAAATTCCTGACCACCGGCGCGGTCCCGGCCTCGATCCTGGGGAAGCCGGACATCCGCATCTTCTACGACGGCAAGAACGTCAACCGGCTGCCATCGGGACCGTATCAGCTGACGCCCGGTGTGCCGTATGACGCCTATGCCGAAAGCCCGGTGCATCGCTTCTATCAGATGTGGCAGCAGCTCGATTGCAGCACCCCGGAAGGCTGCCGCAACGATCTCTTCGCCTGGGTCGAAGCGACGGTCGGCGCCGGCAGCAACGGCAAGCCGCCGCCGGCGGGCTTCACGTATCAAGAGGGCGCCACCGCGCTCGGCTTCTACAATGTCCAGCAGGGCGATATGCCCTATTTCAAGATGCTCGCCGATACCTACTCGATGAGCGACAACTTCCACCAGGCGGTGAATGGCGGCACCGGCGCCAACCACATCATGCTCGGCACCGGCGACGCGATCTGGTTCAGCGACGGCCACGGCAATCCGCTGACACCGCCGCACAACCAGGTCGTCGCCAAGGGCAGCCCGAACGCCGGCAAGGTCGACGAGATCGAAAACCCCGATCCGCTGAAGGGCACCAACAACTGGTACAAAGAGGACGGCTATGGCGGCGGCTCGTTCGGCTCGCCCTCGTCCGGCGGCGGCAGCTACACCCAATGCGCCGATACGAGCCAGCCCGGCGTCGCCGCGATCACCGGCTATCTGAAGGCCAGCAAGGTCAAGGCGAATTGCCAGACCGGCCATTATTACCTGCTCAACAACTATAATCCGGGCTATTACGGCGACGGCAGCAGCGCCTATGCCGACATCAAAAATCCGCTGAACACCGTGTTTACGGTGCCGCCGTCGAGCCTCCGCAACATCGGCGACGCGCTGCTGAAAAAGAACGTTTCGTTCGCCTACTTCGGCGACCAGTTCAATGCCTACCTGGCCAATCCCTACAACAATTTCGTCACTCCGGATAATCTCTACTGCAATATCTGTAACTTCTTTCAGTATTCGACCTCGATCATGACCAACGACAAGGTGCGCGCCTCGGCGCTTCAGGACACCCTCGATCTCTATGCCGACCTCCAAAGCGGCAACCTGCCGGCAGTGTCCTTTGTCAAGCCGAGCGGCTATCTCGACGGCCACCCGGCTTCCTCGAAGGTCAATCTGCTCGAGGGCTTTGTCAAAAAGATCGTCGATCTGACCCAGGCGAACAAAACGCTCGCCGCCGATACGGCCATCTTTATCACCATGGACGAAGGCGGCGGATACTATGATTTAGGGTATGTGCAACCGCTCGACTATTTCGGCGACGGAACCCGCATTCCGATGATCGTGGTGTCGAAATTCAGCACCGGCGGGCACATTTCGCACACCTATACGGACCACGTCTCGGTGCTGAAGTTTATCGAGGCGAACTGGAGCGTGCCGCCGATCACCAGGCGCAGCCGCGACAACCTGCCGGACCCGGTCACCGGCGCCGACCCCTACAAGCCGACCAACGGACCGGCCATCGGGGATTTGATGGACCTGTTCCATTTCAAATAATACGTCGTCTTGGCGAACATCCGCAAATCGCCACGCAGCCCAAGGGCCGGTCCCGTTTCGCGGGGCCGGCCTTCTTACTGCGATCTCAGCCGATCGTGCCGGCTTCGCGCATGGTCCGGACCTCGAATTCGGAATAGCCCATCTCGCGCAGGATTTCGTCGCTGTGCTGGCCGACGCCAGGGGCCGGGCGGGGCGGGAGCTTTTCTTCGCCGTCGATCCAGAGCGGGCTGTTGACGGTCAAGGAGCTGCCGTCGGTGAACGGCACCAGGGCGCGGCTCGCCAGGATCTGGTCGTCGGCATGGATCTCGTCCATATCGGCGACGACGCCGAAAATCAGCCCGGCCTCGTCGAGAATGCGGCGCCATTCAGCCTGGTCGCGGCTGGCGAACACCTCGTCGAGGATCGGAATCAGCAGCCGCACATGCTCCTCGCGCAGCGCGTGCGTCGCAAAGCGCGGGTCGTCGAGGGCGGGCGAGCCGATGCACGCCTTGAATTTTTCCCAGCGCCATTCGTCGGCGGCGATCGACAACAGCAGCCAGCGATTGTCGCGACAGCGGTAATGGAGGCGCAGCGCGTTGACGCCGCGCTCGCGCGGCGGCTGCGGCACGACCTTCTCGCCGCACAGCGCCGCCTGCACCGAGCAGCCGTTGGCCCAGAGCCCGTTCGCCAGCAGGGACGAGCCGACATAGGCGCCCCGGCCGGTGCGCTCGCGCCGATAGAGTGCGGTGACGATTGCGCCGTAGGTGCCCATCGCCGAAGGGTGGTCGCCCATCCCGGGCAGCGAGCGGGCGGGAGACGCCTCCTCGCCGGCGCGCACCAGATGCATCAGCCCCGAGCGCGCCCACCAGGCGGTCGCGTCGAAACCGGGCTTGTCGGCCTCGGGGCCGGTCTCGCCATAGCCGGTGAACGAGGCGTAGATCAGGCGGGGATTGAGCGGCGCCAGCACCTCATAGGTGATGCCGAGGCGACGGCGCACCGGCGGCGGATAGTTGGTGATAAAGACATCGGCCGCTTCGACCAGCCGGCGCAGCACCGCCTGCCCTTCGGCCTGACGCAGATCGAGCGCCAGGCTCTTCTTGTTGCGGCCGTCGAGGACAAAACCGGGGTTGCCGGCGAGGCCCGGCCCGATCGGTGGCGTCGCCCGGCGCCGGTACGGGTCGCCCGCACCCGGCGGCTCGATCTTGATCACCGCGGCGCCAAAATCCGACATGACAGTCGCCGCCGCCGGACCGGCGATAAAGCTGGCGCAATCGATGACCTTCAGCCCGTCGAAGACACGCTCGCTCATCCGCCTCCCCCGCCGGTCTCGAAAACGGGCGAAGCGGAATGCATCGCCGTCGGGCACGGCACGGCTGGACGCGTGCCGGCGAAGAGGATCGGAGCATCGGCGGGAGCGGTCAACACCGGCGCGGCTTGGAATAACCGCACCCCCCGAGCCGTCCTTAAGAGGTGCGGCCGTGCGGGCAGGCCGGCTCGCCTGGACCGAGCTCCGAAGCTCGGCTCGGATTGCCCGCGGACGCAGTCGATCGGGTACGAATCGGCTTTCGGGAGGCGGATCATGTCGGGACCAAGGACCAGCCGGTGGCTGCGACGCCTGGCGATCGCGGGCGCCGTCGTAGCGACCGCGGTTTTCACGATCGGCACCGCAAGCACCTCGGCTCGGGCGCAGAATTATAACCCATACTGCTATTATCCGTATTTCAACCCTTACTACTGCCCTTATTATCCGGCCTCCTATCCTGCTTATGGCTATCCGTACTTCTTTGCGCCTGGATTCAGCGCAGTCGGGGTCAATTTTTTCGTCGGCCATCCGTTCTTTAACAACAGCTTCTTTTTCCGCCACCCTTTTTTTAGAAACAACTTCAACTCCGTACGCAACGTGAACAATATCAGGAACGTCAACAACATCAGGAACGTCAACAACGTTGGCGCGCGCGGCGGCATGCCCGGCGGCCGCGGGCCGGGCATGGGCGGCTTCCGGGGACCCGGCATGGGCGGCCGGTTCGGTGGCGGCATGGGTGGCTTTCGGGGACCCGGCATGGGCGGCGGCGGCATGGGCGGCGGCCGGTCTCGCGGCTGAGCGCTCCCCGCTGGGCTACGCGCTCCGCCGCGGCGAGGGCGGGTGAGACATCCTGTGTCAACCGCCGCCCGCTTCCGCTCGACGACGCGCGGGGTGCGGCGATCGACCCGTCCGCTATTCTGTCCCGGCCGTTGTCAGGGAATCAGGCGGTATGCGGCGCCGTCGGGGACGACGCGGCCGGCGGTGCGGCCGGCGAAATGCGTGCCGATGACCAGGGTCGGGGCATCGGCAAGCCCGGCCAGCATGTGCCGGCGCGTCCGGTGCGCCGCGGCCGGATCGGTATCGGCGGTCGATGACCAGTCGGGCCGGGCGATCTGGCAAGGGTGATGGATAAAATCGCCGGTGATCAGCGCCGCCGCGCCCGCCGATGCGATCTCTACGCTGACATGGCCGGGCGTATGGCCGGGGGTCGGGACGAGGCTCACCTCGTCGCAAAGCCGGTGGCCGGTCTCGACCGGATCGACAAGACCCGCCTCGTCAACGGGCGCCACCGAATCGGCAAGCACCGCAATCATGTCGTCCCGTTCACGCTGCGCCTGCCAATGCTCGAGCTCGACCCGGCCCATCAAATAGCGCGCATTTGGGAAGGTCGGGACCCATCGGCCAGCGACCAGCATCGTGTTCCAGCCGACATGATCGACATGGAGATGGGTGCACAAGACCGTGTCGATCGTCTCGCGCGGATAGCCGGCCGCGGCGAGGTCGGCGAGAAACCGGGTCTGAAGACGGTTCCAGGCCGGGATGCGGCGGCCTTGCTTGTCGTTGCCGAGGCAGGTATCGACGATGATCCGGCGCTGCGGCGTTTCGACGACGAGCGCGTGGATGCTCATCTTGAGCCGGCCGCGATCGTCGGCAAAATCGGGCCGCAGCCATTCGATCGGCAGGATTTCCTCGTATGTCGCCTGCGGCAGCAAAAAGCGGCTGCCGCCGGTGGCTTCGAGCTCGACGATCTTGGTCACCCTGACCCGCCCGACCCGCCACTCCATGGCTCACTCTCGCCGCTGAAAATATGAGGGTGCCGCACCCGCACGCGGCCGCATGATATCATCGTGGCATCATCGCATAACGTCACGACGCGAGCGACGCACCCGATCAGGTGCGTCGCTGCCACTGGCGCGGATCTCGGCTGCTGTGAAAGCAGGCGATGACGTATACGGTCCCGTCCACCACACGAAAGGAACCAGGCATATGGAAAGCGTCGGCAGCGGCGCGGCGCATATCTTTGAAAACTACCGGGAATAGCTGCGGCGCCGCAGCTATCCGTTTCGACAACGGCTTCGATCTCCGCGGCAAGGCTGGCGGCCATCCCCGGGGCGCGGCTGCTGTACCAATCGCGGGCTTCGAATATTTCCGCTTGGGCAGCCGGCGTGAAGATGACCGGCAGCATCGGTCAGCGCCGTTGGCGAAGCTCGCGCCGAAGCTGCTCCCAGGTAGCGCCGTGCTCCCGATCGAGGTCGAAGCTCGCGATCCGACGCTCGAGCTCGGCATGCTGGGCGGCAGTCACGGGGATGTCCGCATCATCGAGGCTGTCCCACAGCCGTTCGATCAGCTCCAGCCGCTGCTGCGGCGAGAGCCTGCTCAGATCGGAGCCGATGTCGGTCATGGCGGAAGAATAGTGCGCGACACGCCGGCCCACAACACGCTCGCCGCCCGAAAACGCCGTGCTCGAAACGCCCTCGGACGGGTGCTACTCCGCGGCCTGCCGCGTCGCGGTCGGTGTGGGGGTTGCGGCGGGGAGGCGGGGGAGGACTTCCCGGGCCATCAGGCGGATGCCTTTTTCGGCCTCCTTATGGTCGAGGAAGCCGGAGCGGCCGATAAAGATGAAATGGGCGAAGCCGCCGACCTTGTCGTAGATCTCCATGATCTGACGATGGACCGTGTCGGGGTTGCCGGCGACGAGGATGCCGCGGGCGATGGCCTCTTCGGCGGTGATGCCGATCAGGCTCTGACCCGGCCGGGTGCTGGCTTGGCTTCCAGGCCGCGGCTGGGTGCGCCAATTCTGCGCCGCCGCCTCGGGCGGCATCCGGCCCGGCAGCAGCTTCGACATTTGCGGCGATTGCTTCAAGCTGGTGTTGAGGAACCACAAGAGCTTGCTGCCGACCCGCACCCCCTCCTCGTCGGTATCGCCGACATAGCAGAGTGCCGCATAGGCGAATTTGTCGGTGCCGGGCGGCGGCAAGCGGGCTTCGCGCCGCGCGGCGCGATAGGCGTCGAAGGCGCGCTTCGAAGCCTCGGGGCCGCGCAGGACGAGCGCATTGACCATGCCGCGCCGGCCCAGCTCGGCCGAGGTTTCGGGGTCGCCGGTTGCGGCCCAGAAAGGCGGGTGCGGGCGCTGATAGGGCGGCGGCCAGATGTTGACGTGGCGGTGGGTGTAGTGCTTGCCCTCCCAGCTGAACGGCCCCTCATGCGAGGTCAGCGTCTTCTGGATCAGGTCGATCGCCTCCCAAAAGCGCTCGACATAGCCGACCGGGTTGGCGTTCCCCGACACCATCTCGCTGTCGCCCGATTTGACAAAGCCGATTTCGAGGCGGCCGCGCGAGATCACGTCGGCAGTGGCATATTCCTCGGCGATGCGGACCGGGTCGGGGCGCACCGTGATCAACGTGCCGAGGGAGAGGATGCGGACTTTTTGGGTCTGGCGCGCGAGGATGCCGAGGATCATCGGGCTCGCGCCATAAAGGCTGTTGATGCCGGCATGGTGCTCGATCGAGACGACGTTGATGCCGAGGTCGTCGCACAACAGGTGCTCGTCGAGGCATTCCTCGAACAGATCCGCCGAGATCTTCGGGTCGCAATATTTGTTCGGCAGGCTCGCCCGCACCGAAGGGGCCTCGTCGAGCACTTCCTGCGGCACGAACGGGTAGACGTTTTCGCAGTGATACCAAGCCTGCACGGCACTTTCTCCCTAACCGTCGGGACGCCCGATTTTCGGCCATCCGCCGGCCGGTGACAAGGCCCGGTTGAAGTGTCCGACAGCACATATTACATCATGTGCTGAATTCGGTAACACCAAAGGTCCGCATGCCGCGAAATTCGGCCGAGACGGTCACGTTCCGCATCGATCCCGCCTTGAAGGCCGCCCTGGCCGCCCTCGCCGAGGCGCAGTCGAAGCCGGTCGGGGCATTGCTGCGGGAGCTGGTTCGCGAGCGTGTCGCGCAAAAGCAGCGGCGCGAGTTCGAGGCGGAGGCTCGCCGCCAGTCGGTCGAAGCTGCCGCCGCCGCGCGTGCCTCCGATAGCGACGAGGCCGCCGTAATGCGCGAGCTCGAAGCCGATCTCAAAGAGTTCGCCGACGAATGGAAGTGAGCCGCGGCGATCTCGTTACCATCGCCTTGTCCGGCGACTACGGCAAGCCGCGCCCTGCTCTGGTCGTCCAGGACGATGCCTTCGCCGCGCTGGCTTCGGTGACCCTGCTGCGGCTGACCAGCGAGCTGCACGACTGGCCGCTGATCCGCATCACCGTCGAGGCCAGCCCCGGCAACGGCCTGCAAAAACGATCTCAGATCATGATCGACAAGGCGGCGACCATGCCGCGGGCGAAGATCGGCCAGCATCTCGGCCGGGTCGACGACGACACGATGCGCGCCGTCGGCCGGGCGCTGGCGCTGTTCCTTGGGGTCGGCTGACCTACTCGGCGAGGAACCGCGCCACCCGCTCGGCGAAGACATCGGGCTGCTCGATCTCGGGATGGTGGGCGGCGCGCTCGATCAGCTCAAAGCGTGCATTCGGGATGAGCCCGGCATAGGCGCGCCCGTAATCGGGCGTCACGATGCGGTCGGAGGCGCCCCACAGCACCAGGGTCGGCACCGTGATGTTGCCGAGCCAGCGCTTCAATTGCGGGTTGTACATATAGGGGTGCCAGGCATAGAGGCAGAGCGCTTCGCGGTTGCGCGCGAGGGTGACGAGCGCCTCATCCGGCATCGCGTTCAAGTCGGGCGCGAACCGGTCGGGGTCGTGCCAGCTCGCGCCGCGCACCTCCCCGGGCGAGCGGTTGAAGATGTCGAGGATATCGGGCGTTTCGCGGTCGCCGATCTTGATCCCGAGCGGATCGACCAGGATCAGCCGGTCGAGCCGATGGCAGCACGCGGCGGCGATTTCCGCGGCGAGCCAGCCGCCGAACGAAAAGCCGACAAGCGTCGTCTTGTCGCCGGGCAACGCATCGAGCGCCGCCAGATAGAGATGCACGAGATCGTAGACGGTATCGAAATCCTCGGGCCGCGGCGAATGGCCAAAGCCGGGCGCGGAAGGGGCGAGGATCTCGCCGTGCCGGGCGAGGAGGTCGAGAAACGGCGCCTCGGCATCGATCGTGTCAAAGCCGTGCAGCAGCAGCATCCGCCGCCCCCGGCCGCGGCGCAGCACCTCCAGCTCGATCCCGGCGATCGTCAGCTTTGCTTCATCGCCCATTATCTTCTCCGGCCCGCGTTTTGCGCCATGATGTTAGCCTCGACCGGGGCCGCTTTGGAATGCTGTCGAGCTTGCCGAGAGCGACGACGATATCGACAGCGCTCCCCAGCCTCAACGGCAAGGCTTGATCGCGCCATCGGCATTGGCATCGCTCCATAAAGTTCCTGGCGGAAGACCTTCGCACGAGCTAGGCAGCTTCCCAAAGTTGATGTGGCCGCCAACCAACACGATGGTGCCGATATCACCATTATGTGAAATATCGACCCTGGTGCCGCTCGATCCCCCCGTTTGCAATATCAACGTATCGCGAGCATCTTTTGTTAAATGCACCTTGTCGCAAGCTTCCGCTTCTCCGTAAGCCAGGTCGATGATGTCGGTCGGCACAAAGCGACCGGACCCGCCGATGTTGATCCCATGACAACCCTCGCCGACGTCAACACCCAAAAACTGATTGCGACCGCCGATGAAATCATCGATGTTGATATTGGCACCATTAAACTGCCCGCCGCTGAATAAAATCGGGCTGGGCAATGTCCGCTGGAGGTCGGCAGTGGTCACCATGAGAACGTTTCGTGCAGCAGTGGTGAAATAAATTCTGTCACCCTCTGCTACCTGACGACAAGGTTTATCCAACGTGACCGTTGTCGTGGTGTGTGACACAACGGTCGCATTTATTGGTATCGCTTTTCGAGTGTAATCTACTGCATAAACCGTGCCCTCAGTGTCGTATACCCCGGCGACCGAATTGAAGTTGAGCGTGTTGCCGGAGCAGCCCTTGGTTCTCAAGCTGGTCGGCAGAAATGCGTAACCATTGATAATCATATTGTGCCATGGGCCCGCTCCGGTGCGGGCGATCCCTTTGAGCGTCAGGCCGGCATCGTTGTAAGCACCCGATGCGACCCCGTCATCGTAGACATAGCTGCCAAGGCCGACACCGTCCCACCGTGGCTGATCGACCGTCGCATTGTTGAGCCCTTGCAGCATGATGGCGGAGCCGTGAAAGCGATTCTGATGCACGGATATATTGGTCAGCTTGGTGGTGGCGACGCTGCCGGGCAGCGCTCCGCCAGTCGTCGGCAGCAGCTGGAAACCAAAGCCGGTCGTCCTCATCGACAGCCAGGCGCCGAGCACAAATTCACCATTCGCTCCCGAGCACGAGATCATGCCGTTGGTCGGGATCGCCCCGGTAAAGACGATTGTGTCGCCGGCAGCGACGTTGCCGACGATCGGCGCCGACAAGGTGACCGAGGACGCGGTTCTCGCGGTGACCGTAACGCCTTTGAGAATCGCCCCCGGGCGCCTCTCATCCTCGACGTAATACGCGCCAGCTTGGACGGCGCTCGGCAGCGCAACCAGGTTCAGCACATTGGTGCTGCCGTTCGCGGTCGCTGCCGTTGCCGTTGCCGCGGTCGCCGACGAAGCGACATCGACCAGCCATTTGTGGGGCGACGATGCGCAGGCGGCTGCGGCCATGTCGTTTAGAGCACTTGTGTTGCTGGCCGCGGACGCCGTCAGCGCGACGCCGAACTCCGATGCCAGCCAGGCGTCGCCGGCGGGCCGCCCGAGCCAGCTCTTGCCGTCGGATGACGGCACGCACGACCCGACATCGCCGGCTCCGCCAGGCGGCGGACACGGACCCTGCCCCGGCACAAAGATTTCGGCCGGCGCGTCTCCGGGCGTGGCGACGCCGTGCCGCACGACAGAGCCGAAGGCGGTCGTCGGCTGGCGCTTCAGCTCCGCGTTCGTCGACGCCTGGCCGGACGGCCGCGTGACGACCGTTTCTGCGCTCAGCATTGGGAACAAAACCGAAGCTGCGAGCACCCGCACAGCCAAGGAAATCGACATTACCGCGACCTTGCTCGACATCCACATATCCTCTCCAGCCGCTTCCGGCGAATCCCCGGCAGCCAGGGTGCGCCGGCGCCGATGACGCCTTTCTGCAATGCGGCCGCGCTTCCCATCCCCGCCACAGCCATCGTCTTCGCGCGTTTAGCCATCGTCTTCGCCCGTTTAATCGTCGCGCCGGAGATTGAAAGCCCGACCGGGCGTTGCCGCCGTGGTTCTTGCGCCGGAACGGTTTTTGGCGTTCGCATACGCCTACGGCCGACACGGCCGCCCGACACCTTCGATACGGTGCAGAGAAAAAGATGCGCAACCTTCAGGTCAATGGCGAACGGCTTTGGGCGAGCCTGATGGAATTGGCCGGGATTGGTGCAACGCCCAAGGGCGGCGTGTGCCGGCTGGCGGCGAGCGACCTCGACGGCGCGGCCCGCCGGCTCTTTATCTGCTGGTGCGAGGCGGCCGGCTGCACGGTCAGCGTCGACAAGATCGGCAATATCTTTGCCCGGCGGGCCGGCCGCAATCCGGCATTGCCGCCGATCCTGACCGGCAGCCATCTCGACACGCAGCCGACCGGCGGCAAGTTCGACGGCGCCTATGGCGTGATGGCCGGGCTCGAAATCGTGCGCAGCCTGAACGATCTCGGCTACGAGACCGAGGCGCCGATCGAGATCGTCGCCTGGACCAACGAGGAAGGCTCGCGATTTTCGCCGGCAATGGTGGGCTCGGGTGTGTTCGCCGGCGTCTTTGCGCTCGATACGGCGCTGGCGACCCGCGACAACAACGCGCCCGAGCTGTCGCTTGGCGCCGAGCTCGAACGGATCGGCTTTGCCGGGGCGGCGCCGGCCGGCGGGCGCAAGGTCGGCGCCTATTTCGAAGCGCATATCGAGCAAGGGCCGATTCTCGAGGCGGCCGGCCGGCCGATCGGCGTCGTCACCGGCGCGCAAGGCCAACGCTGGTATGAGATCACAGTCACCGGCGAGGAGGCGCATGCCGGCACGACCCCCCTGCCCCGCCGGCGCGACGCATTGCTAGGCGCCGCGCGCATGATCGACATGGTCAACCGGATCGGACAGGCGCACACGCCCGATGCCCGCGCCACGGTCGGCTTTGTCCAGGTCAGCCCAAATTCGCGCAACACGATCCCCGGCCGGGTTTTCTTTACCGTCGATTTCCGCCATCCCGAGGACGCGGTGCTGACCGAGATGGACCGCGAGTTGCGCGCGGCCTGCGCCAAAGCGGCGGCGGCGTCGAGGGTCGAGGCTGCGGTCGAGGAATTTTGGCATTTCCCGCCGACCCCGTTCGATCCGGCGCAGGTCGATGCGGTGCGGGGCGCCGCCGCGGCGCTGGGCTATTCGCACCAGGACATCATCAGCGGCGCCGGTCACGATGCGGTCTATATGGCGCGTGTCGCACCCACGGCGATGATCTTTGTGCCCTGCAAGGACGGCATCAGCCACAATGAGATCGAGGCCGCAGCACCCGCCGACCTCGCCGCCGGCTGCAACGTTCTCCTGAATGCCGTGCTCGACCGCGCCAATCCTGGCTAAAGCATCATCCGATTACGCAGAGCCCCCTCACCCTCCTCGGGCTCGACCCGACGATCCGGGTAAGGCTCGCCAACCCTTCGCAACCCTCTCCCCCGATCGGGCCCCGACCGGGGGAGAGGGAAGGGTGAGGGGGCTGACGGGCTGATGCAACCTAATCGGATCTTGCGCTATGTCTTCAGCACTTCGGCATTTGGCGCGGCCGCCAATTCGCAGGCATTCACCGTCATCGCCAAGAGGCTGTAATAGCCGATCGCGCCGGTCAGCTGGATAAAGCCGTCATCGCCGAACCGGGTGCGCAACGCCGATGCCGTGGCGTCGTCGATGCGGTGCCGGCGCAGCAACGCCCGTGTGAAATCGACGATCTGCGCATCCTCGGCCGGAATGCCGCGCGAATGGTTCTCGCGGATCGCAGCGATCGTCGCCTCGGGCACGCCGAGCCGGCGGGCGCCGCCGGTCTGGGCGCCCCAGACATAGACCGCCTCGAACTCGCGCGCGACCGTCATTGCCGCCAGCACGCGCACGCGCATGTCGAGCGAGCCCTCAAAGCGGACATAGGCGCCGAGATGCGCCACCCGTCCGGCCAATTCGGGCGAGTGCAGAAACATCGTAAACGGTCCCTGCACCGCACCGCGGCTGGCGACGATGCCGTCGAAGACCGCGTGGTCCTTGGCTGCGACCTGATCCTTGCCGGTGATCGGGGAAAGCCTCGCCATGGTCACTCCTTTCACGATTCGCATCTTGCTGTGGCGAAGAGTGCCGTTCGCCCGGAGATAGGGCAAGAGCCGCGCGGGCGGCTCCCCGGCTCGAATTGCGGCTCGACCCGGAGCCGACCATGTGGCGCCGACGATCGCAACGCTGTGCCTCTTCGGATTGGCCTCGATCGTCGCGCTGAGATATCCCTGGGCCGGGATCGGAATTTGTATTTGTTGCCTGATTGTTTATCTCAAGCCCGATCCGCCGGCCGCCGGCGATCAGAGATCTCTGGAAAGATCGTTTCGGAAGAGTGCCCTTCGCCTGACGACCGGGTAAGCGGCGACATTGGCGGCGGGCGGCGGCGATTATCGGGGGCCGCCGCGGCATATCAGCCGTTCTGCAGCCGGTAGCGAAGCCAGACGGCACCACCCTCCAACACCTCGCAGCTCGCCAATGTCATTGATTGGATTGGTGCTGCGATGCCGGCATCCTGGTCGCTCGAGTCGAAGATGCTCGGGGCGCCCTTTGCGCCGTCGAGGGCGGGGCAGATCGCGACGCTGATCTCGTCGATCAGCCCGGCCCGCAGAAAGGCCCCGTTCGAGCCGCCGCCACCTTCGAGCAGCAGGCGTTCGAGCCCCAGCTCGCGGTTCAGGATCTCCAGCGCCAATCCGAGATCGAGCTCCTCTCGCCGGCGAAGATGTAGGAGACGCCATCCCGGCGCAGCCCCGCCAGATGCGCGTCGGAGACCCGCTCGGTCAGCACCGCGACGATCGGGTCGCCGCCGATGTCGGACCGTCCCCAGGCGATCTTGCCCCGCGCATCGAGCGCGATGCCGTAAGCTTTCGCGTCGCGCCGGGCGAACCAGGGTTCCCGCGGATAGGTCTGGTCGGTGTGGTCGGGGTAGGAATCGGCCTTGGCGTATTCGCTGCCGGTCACCCGGCCGATCAGCCAGGAGCCGCCGCCGAGCTCTTCGTGCAGGCGCTCGAACAGCCCCGCCATGCGGTTCTCGGCGGGCCGCCACCGGCTGCCGAGAATGCGGCCGTCGACGCTCGCGTTCATGTGGCAGATCACATAAGGCTTCATTTCCGCACCACGGCTATGTCGCAGTTTGCCCCTTCTCGGTCATTGGCCGCACGCCAGACTGGGTGGTCTCAGTAAAAGCCGGCCCGTCCGGTGAGCGGGAAACGCTCAGCGCCTGATTTCCTAAAAGAAATCTACCGAATCACCGAAACAATTGTGCTATTATTCTATCGTCCTTGAGTTCCACGCTGTGGCCACAGACATGAACTGACTTCTAATTCGATCGCTGCCGGGTCATCCTTGGGATGGAAACGCGCGACGACCTCGGCATAGAAGAAGTGCCAATTTGATGTTTGCGTGGTGTAAGAGCTTCCCGGCTCATAGTCACCACGGTCATGGTATTGCCCTTCGATCTCGACGTTCAGGTAGAGACCGAGATCCGCTTCGAACTCGATCTCGCATGTGAATGTCTGGCCTTCCTGGTCGAGTACGCTGACGGTGTGGAGTCTAATTTCGTCAACGTCACCGATTTGCCCTGAGATGCTCACCTCGTAGCCACGAGCTGATAATCCCCGAGCGCTTTCGAGGTCCATGTCTTTGATCTGTTCGGTGAGCAGGTCGCTCAATTGGTCGCTCTCGGCCAGTGCTTTTTCGAGAGCTTCATGCAATTCCCTGGAAACCGTGGCCTGGGAAATGATGTCGGCCACCGAGGCGGCATGGAAAAGTGGGCCCGACGCCGAACAGCATGCTTTAAGATCGGGATCGCCGGATACAACGTAGGCCGTGGCGCGCTTTTCCGCGCACCACGCCAGCAGCGATGCGACGGTGACGGCATCCGGAAATTCCGATTTTTTCTTCGCGCTGAAAGGGGGACGGCGGGCGAAATAATCGCTGAAAAGCGCGCTCAGATTAGCGCAGAGCGGCACGTTGATTGCCTTAGTGCTTTTGAGAAATTGCTCGAACGCGGTGTCCAGGCTGGCGATAGCTTTATTGTCGTCGGGAATGGCGGCGAGGGCCGCTTCGGCGCCCACCTGACGGAGAACAATGTCATGCTTCTTCAATGCTGCTGCGGCGTAACCCAGCACCTCACGCAATTGAGACCTGATCTCGATCTTCGTCACCTCCGTCGTTAGAAGGTGCAAATGACCTTCCTCGGCGAATTCAACGAGTTTGGAGAGCGTCCTGCCAGTCCAGTCGAACTGGGCTTTCCGAAAAGCCTCTGCGTCGATAAACACATATTTCGTCAAAAGATGTTGGGGCGCGTCGTCATTCATCGTGGTTACTCTCGTGTCCGGGAACCTTCGTCGCAGATCTATGCCGGCTACTCGCAGAAACGGATGCCTCCGTACCGTCTTCTTGTCACCAATTATTCCACTTCATCTGCGATTGGAGACTTCAGTTTGGCGGAAAGCCTGTCCTTATTGATAGACGCCCATTTCAGATACAAATGATCGAGTGGCTTATCTAAGTGTATGGCAACGGCCTTTAGCCACACGTCATACTCATCCTTCGGTAGGCATGACGCGCCCCACACCAAACAGTGGCGTTCGACATCTGAAAAACTATGGACGGCGGTCTTTTGCTTCCGAAAATAATTCACGTCTTTCCGCGTGCCTCGGATCAAAAGCAATTGCCGCTTGTCGATCACCGCACTCAAGCCCTCCAGCTTTTGTTGCACAGCAGCCGATGGTCTTATGATGCTCCGTACGAAAATCTCCAGCAGCCAAGTTCTAATTACCTGAACGCTTGACGCCGGTGGCGACAAGATTGCCTGCAATACCTTGTCAATCAGGTCTTCGAAGCAGCGCTGAGCTTGATCCTCAAGGGCTTCCATGAGGAGCACCAGTTCTTTGCCAAATACCACCAACTCTGAGAATTTCTCTGCAATGAACTCGATTGCTTCCTCTGGCTTTGCGATCCTTAGCGCACGGAATAAGACTTTTATTCGACCGACATCCCAGTCATCGCCCTCCACCTCATTCCGCAGCATCTCCACGAGGTTCAGGCCTTTGAGTTTCTCTAAATCAGCCGGGTCCGGTTCATCATCGAAGTAAAGGTTGGTCGTCAGCGTATCCAGCGCAACGCCTTCCGCTTCGTTTTCAAGGTCCGACGTAGCGATTTTAAGATAGGAACTATAAATGTCTCGCTCCGTCACCTTGGTTTTTGCCGAATTCAGGGATAGTCCTTCATTGATTCCCAGTTGCTCAGCCAGGAACCCGAGCGCATCGTAAGGATGATCGCTAGGTATCAGGAAAATTCGGAAGTCATCTACAAAGCGGGTAGCTCTGAGACCTTTATCTCGCAAAGCCTGGTCCGTATCCGTCAATGCTAACTCGGCAAGGAGTTGGGCCGCGCTCCCACCTACCGGTAGCCCAAAGGACTGTTTTGCTCGAATGATGCTGATGTGCTTTTTGATGAACCGAGCCGCGCCGTGTTTTGGCGCGACCTCATCGAGCAGATTTTCCAATCGGTGAAAACTTATTCGTGAATAAAAGTCCGATATATCAGTGATTATCACTTGATTAATAATTGGGCTAGCCGCCAATATATTTTGTTGCTCTTGCAGCCAGTCTTTGTACGTCCGATCCTTCCGGAATAACTGTGCCGCAGAGCTCTCTGGTGAGAAGCGGTACGAGAATGCGCGAACTTGAGAAACGGGCTGTCGTTTGTGCTCTATTTTGTCTCCGATCTCGACTACGCACGCCAGAAGCAGCAGTGTGTCCAGCGCTGACAGTTGATGCGCTATCCGAAAGCTGTACCGACCCTTCGGTGCCAGGGCTTCGATCGCGCCTACCGGCATATAGCTGTCGAGGTCCAGCTTGACGAGTTCTTCGACAACGGCCGTCTCTTGATCTGCCAGAAACGCAAGCCCGGGGGGATGCGGAAAAATGTCGGTGTCGCCGTATCGGACTAGATGCCTCACGGCGAGTTTCAAGGATTCCTGGCTCAAACGATACGCCATTTGGCACATATGCACCGGAGAACGGCACCGTTACCAGCGGTTGTTGCAGGCTGAAGCCGGAGAACCGCATCGCTCGGTACGCGGAAGGCTGATAGCTCGCACAACGGAAGCAATCGGCGCTGCACCGACTACCGGCCGGTGGCGACGAGAGGAACTACCGGCCGGTGGCGACAAGAGGAGCCATCTACCCTGCGCGTCACGGGGCCGTGCAAAAATCTTCATATTTGCGTCCCCTGCCGATAGCCGCGCTCAGCCGGGAAGGGGCCAGCCGACCCAGTTGCACAGGGCTTCGCCCATGACGAGGTCGAGGTCGCGGCCCTTGAGCCAGGGCAGCTCCTCGGTGAACACGCTCACGCATTGCCGCCAGGAGCAGGGCATCCGGGTGATGTCGGTGCCCCAGAACATCCGGTCGGGGCCGAACGCGTCGAAGCAGCGGTGCAGGTGCTCGTGGAAGCTGCGGAACGGATAGGCGTCTTCGGCGTAGCCGGGCTGACCGGTCGCCTTGACCGCGACGTTGGGGTATTTGGCGAGCGCCAAGAGCTCGGGCTGGAAGCGATAGGCGGACTCGCCGCGGCTCCCCGGCGGCACGGCCATGTGGTCGACGATCAGCTTGAGCCCCGGGTGACGCTCGGCGATCCGGCCGACGGTCGGCAGGAACAACGCGGCGGCGAGCGCCACCGGCACGCCGGCCCGCTCGGCCGCCGGCCACAGCCAGTCGAGGCTCCCGTCGGTCATCCATTCCCGCTTGTGCCGCTCGTTGAAATAGAAGCGCAGGCCGAGCATGCCCGGCCGCTCTTTCCAACGCGCGACCAGATCGCGGCCATTCGGGTCGTCGAGATAGAACCACCCCATGATGGCGAAGCGGTCGGGGTATTTCCGCACCGCCGCGATGGGCCAATTCGTTCGAATCGGGGTCCCACAGCACCGGGTGGACCAATGCCCGGTCGACACCGCCCTCGTCCATGGCGGCGATCGCCTGCTCGGCGGAGAACGGCTCCTGACGATGCGGCGGGGACGGCGTGCCCTTTTCCCAGAGATGAATCTGGCCATCGACGATCAGCATCCGGCATATCCTTCTGGTCCGAAGATATTCGGCGGCTCCAGGATAGCCTGACCTCCGAAAATCGCCGATAGCTCCGACAAGCGGCCGGTTTCTTCCGGCAGGTGTAGCAAACCGATGCACTACTCCGGCGCGGCTCCCGGCCTGTATGCTCGCGCCGGCCGGCGATAATCGATACGGGAGGTTCGGGTGGCAGGGGTGCTCGACGGGGTCAGGGTCCTCGATTTCGGGCGGTATATCGCCGGGCCGTTTTGCGCGGCGCTGCTCGGCGATCTCGGCGCCGAGGTGATCCGCATCGAGCGCTTGGGCGGCGGCGAGGACCGGCCGTTCATCCCGGTCGGCGCCGGGCCGGAAGGCGGCGGTGCGATGTTTCTGGCGATGAACCGCAACAAGCTCGGCATGACCCTCGACCCTGCCACGCCAAAGGGCCGCGAAATCGTGCGGCGGTTGGTCGCCACCGCCGATGTCGTCGTCGCCAATCTGCCGCCTGCGGTATTGCGTGCTCTCGCCCTCGACCTCGACAGCCTGCGCCAGGTCAAGCCCGACATCGTCCTGACCACGGTCACCGGCTTTGGCGCCGGCGGGCCGCTCTCGCACAAGCACGGCTTCGACGGCATCGGCCAGGCGATGAGCGGTGCCGCCTATCTGTCGGGAACGCCCGAGCAGCCGATCGCGATCAAATTGCCGTGGGTCGATTTCGGCACCGCCTGTCTCTCGGCGTTCGGCACGTTGGCGGCATTGATCGAGCGCGGCAAGACCGGGCGCGGGCAAAAGGTCGAGGGGGCGCTGCTGCGCACCGCGATCGCCTTTGCCAACGCGACCTTGATCGAAGAGGCGCTGACCGGGGTCGACCGGGTCGCGACGCTGAACCGCGGCTTCAATGCGGCACCCGGCCGATATCTATCGCTGCACCGATGGCTGGATCATCACCACCGTGATCGGCCCGGCGATGTTCCGGCGCTGGGCGCGGATGATCGGCGAGGAGCACTGGCTCGCCGATCCGCGCTTTGCCGACGACCAGGCGCGCGCCGACCACGGCGAGATCGTCTCGGCGCGGATGAGCAAGTGGTGCGGCGAGCGCAGCTGCGCCGAGGCGCTGGCGGCGCTCGAAGCCGCCAATATCGTTGCCGGGCAGCTCTATTCGCCGCAGCAGGCGCTCGACGACCCGCATATCCGCGCCGCCCGGCTGCTCGAGGAAAAGCCGCACCCGGCGCTCTCCGGCACCTACCCGCTGGCGCCGACCCCGATCGAGCTGTCGGAGACGCCCGGCACCTACCGCCGCCCGGCGCCGCTGCTCGGCGAGCACACCCACGAGATCCTGTCGCGCCTCGGCTATGCTGCGGCGGAAATCGCCGCATTGCGTGCGGAGCGGGTGATCTGATGAGCAAAGCTTTTGTCAAGGAAACCGAAGACGAGGCCGATCTGCCCGACGAAGCGCCGCCGATCCCGGCCGGCGTCAAGAATTACATGACCCCGCACGGCCACCGCCTGCTGCACGACGAATTGCGGCAATTGCTGCGGGTGGAGCGGCCGCGGGTGGTCGAGACCGTCGCCTGGGCCGCCGGCAACGGCGACCGTTCGGAAAACGGCGATTATATCTATGGCAAGCGCCGGCTGCGCGAGATCGACCGGCGCATCCGCTTTCTGACAAAGCGGCTGGAGAATGCAGTCGTGGTCGATCCGGCGCAGCAGACCCGGCGCGACCAGGTGTTCTTTGGCGCCACCGTCACCTATGCCGCCGAAGACGGAGCCGAGACCACGATCACGATCGTCGGCATCGACGAAGCCGATTTTGCGCGGCATCAGGTCAGCTGGATATCGCCGATCGCCCGCGCGCTCTTAAAGGCGCATGAGGGCGATATTGTCGAGCTGCGCGCTCCCGCCGGTGTCGAGCAGATCGAGGTGGTCCGCATCGGCTACCTCGTCACCGCTGAGGAGCCGAGCTGATCACAGGGCGGCAAAGACCATAGGGGCGGCAAAGACCCCGCGGCTGACCCGCCTCCGGCCCGGTCGACACGGTCATCTCTTCGCCGACCAAGCTCAGGATAAGCGAGCGGCGATGCGGCGAGGCGCGGTGCTCGAGGAGGAAGATCCCTTGCCAGACGCCGAGCTGCAGATGGCCGTCGGCGACCGGGATCGTCAGCTGGGTCTGGGTCAAGGCACTCTTGATGTGCGCCGGCATGTCGTCCGGGCCTTCGTCGTTGTGGCGGTAGAGCCGCATGTCCTCGGGCACGACCCGGCGCAAAAAATCGTCGAGGTCGCGGCGCACCTCGGGCGAGGCGTTCTCCTGGATCAGCAGCGAGGCCGAAGTGTGCGGGATATAGACGCTGAGGAGACCGGCGGCGACCCGCTCGCTCTCGACCCAGCTTGCGATGTCGGCGGTGATCTCCCTGATCTCGCGGGGTTCGGTGTCGATTGAAAGACGGGTCTGGGCGATGCGCATGGTCGAGATATGGCGCGCCGCGAGCCCCGTTTCAGCGCGCCAGCCCGGCGCGATGCGCGGCGACGAATTCGGCCATGCCGGGAAAGCGGAAATCCCAATGCACGCCCGCTGGCGGCGGCGGGGTCGCGCCCGAGCCCGCAGCCGCGCCGCGCCGGTCGATCCAGGCGGAATGGAGCCCGAGCGCATTTGCCGGCGCATGGTCGTGATAAAGGCTCTGCGCCGTGTGCAATATGTCGCCCTCGGCAAAGCCGGCGGATTTCAGCGCATCGAGCATATGGCGGAAATTCCGCAGGTCGGGCTTGTATGACCCGATCTCCTCGGCGGTATAGACCGCATCGAACGCGACGCCGAGCTTTTGGGCGCTGGCGGTAAAGCTCGCGCGGTCGACATTCGACAAGATGACGAGCTTGTAGAATTCTTTCAGGTAGGCGAGCGCCGCCGCGGAATCGGCAAAGGCCGGCCAATCGCCGACCGACGCGCCAAAGGCGCGGTGCTCCGCCTCGCCGATGGCGATACCCCATTCGGCGGCGAGGCGCCGGTGCACGAGCCCCAGCAGCTCGGAATAGACCATGCCCGGCGTCTCCGCTTCCTGCGCGCTTTCGTGCCGGGCAAAGCTCGCCAGAATCTCGGCCGGCGGGCGCTCGACCCGGTCCTTCTTTCGCAACGGCGTCAGCGCCTGCAAGATGCCGGTTTCCCAATCGATCAGGGTGCCGTAGCAATCGAAGGTCAGGACCTTGAAATCGATCAGGCGCATCGGCGGGTCTCCGCGGCGTTTCATTCGCGCGACGAGGAAGAGATGACGGGTTTGCCGGCGGAAGTCGATGTCGCGGTAATCGGTGCGGGTGCCGCCGGGATCGGCGCCGCGCGCCGGCTCGCCGAGAACGGCACGGTGTCGGTCGTGGTGCTGGAGGCGCGCGACCGCGTCGGCGGCCGGGTCCATACCATTTCGCCGGCCGGCTTCCCGCTCGACCGCGGCGCCGAGTGGCTGCATTCGGCGGACCGCAACCCGTTGTCGCCGATCGCCCAAGAGCTCGGCTTTTTGGTCCATCGCCGGCCGCCCGAATGGACCTCGCGCCTGACGCGCAGCGGCGCGACACCGAGGCCGAGGCCGATTGGCTCGCCACCCGCGAGGCGCAGGCGCAGGCACGCCGCACGGCCGCCGCCGGACCCGACGACCGGCCGCTTTCCGCCGTGCTGACGCCGGGCGGGCGCTGGAACGAGCTGCTCGACGCGACAAGCAGCTGGGCCAACGGCGCCGAGCTCGACCGGGTCTCGGTCAAGGACTACGTCACCTATGACGACCACAGCACCAACATCAACTGGCGGCTCGGCGAGGGCTATGGCCGGCTGTTCGAGAAATTGGCCGAGGGGCTGCCGGTGGCGCTGGCAACCCCGGTGACGCGGATCGACCATGCCAGCCCGACGATCCGGCTCGACACCGGGCGCGGCTCGGTGCGGGCGACGCGCGTCATTGTTGCGGTGCCGACCTCGATCATCGCCGAAGAGGCGGTCCGCTTCGACCCGCCTTTGCCGGACAAGCTGGCGGCGGCCGCGGGGTTGCCGCTCGGCACCGACGACAAGCTCTTTATCGGGCTCGGCAGCGCAGCCGCAGGGCTCGACCATGACGGGTTTCTGGTCGGCTCGACGACCCGCCGCGAAACCATGAGCTATCAGGTCCGGCCGCTCGACCGCCCGGCGATCTATTGCTTTTTCGGCGGCCGATTTGCCGCGGCGCTCGAGCGCGAGGGCGAGGCCGCGATGTTCGCCTTTGCCGCCGACGAGCTGGCGAATTTGCTCGGTGCCGACATCCGCCGCCACATTTCGCCACTGGCGTCCACCGCCTGGCGGCTCGATCCCTGGACGCGCGGCTCCTATTCCTATGCGCAGCCGGGCCATGCCGGCGACCGCGCGCGGCTCGCGGCACCGGTCGAAGATCGCCTGTTTTTTGCCGGCGAAGCCACCTCGCCGCATTTCTTTTCAACCGCCCACGGCGCCTGGATCAGCGGCATTGCCGCCGCCGACGCCGCGCTCACGAGCCTGGGGCGAGCCGCGGCCGCTCGTTGAGCCCGAGCACGCGGATCCCGGAATCGTCGAGCCGGATGGTGCTGATCGAGCCGACGGTGACCTCGAGCCGCGCGTAAAAATCGAGCGGCATGCCGAGGGCGAAGAGGAGTGCGGCACGGATCACGTCGCCATGGCTGACGACAATGACGGTTTCACTCGGATGGGCTTGCTGCAGATCGAAGAGTGCGGCGACGATCCGGTTATGCACCTGGCGCCAGCTTTCGCCGCCCGGGATGGTCGCGATGCTGCGGCAGACGTTCCACGCGTGAAAGCGCTGATCCTTGCGGATCGTGTCGGCGGTCAGCCCGGTCCATTCGCCAAAATCGAGCTCGATCACATCGTCGCGATAGCGCACCGGCAGGCCGAGCCGGTCGGCAAGGATTTCGGCAGTCTCCTGCGTGCGCTGCAGCGGGCTCGAATAGAGTGCTGCGATGGGTTCGCCGGCGAGGCGCGCGGCGACCGAGGCGATCTCGGCGCGGCCCTTGGCGGACAGCCCGACCCCCGGCAGCCGCCCATTGACCCGACCGGACACCGAGGGCTCGCCATGCCGCACCAGATGCAAAACCGTCACGTGATCACCCTTGGAGATGCTGTTCCCGCTGAACGATCGTAGCGCCGGTTCCGAAGTTGACAACCGGTGGCCGCGCTGATGTATGGCCGGCAGATAGAGGTTCACCGGCCGATATGGGCGGGACGGTCCCGCGAATGTCGTCTATCGCTGGGGGCGAGCGATGCATTTGACGCAGAATTGGCAGGTCAAAAAGCCGGCGGCGGTGTCGAAGGGCGGCATCGTCGCGTCGCAAAACCGCAGCGCGGCCGAGATCGGCGCCGAGATCCTCGCGGCGGGCGGGACCGCGGTCGATGCCGTCGTCGCGGCGGCATTCGCGCTGGCCGCGGTCGAGCCGTGGAACAGCGGCCTCGGCGGGATCGGCTTTATGGTCGTGCATCCGGCCGGGGCGGCGCGAGCGGAGGTCGTCGGTTTCGGGCCGGTGGCGCCCGATGGGCTCGACCCCGCCGCCTATCCGTTGACCGGCGAAATGCACACCGAGCTCTTCACCTGGCCGCAGGTCGAGGGCGACCGCAATATCCATGGGGCTGCGTCCTTTACGATCCCGAGCACGGTCCGCGGCTATGCCCTCGCGGTCGAACGCTTTGGCCGGTTGCCGTGGCGCGACCTGGTGACGCCGGCGGTGGCGCTGGCGCGCGCGGGGCTGCCGGTCGATTGGTTCACCACGGTCAAGGTGGCGAGTGCCGCGGCCGAGCTGCGCCTTTACGACGAAAGCCGGCGAGTGTGGCTGCCGGACGGGTTGCCGCCGGTGTGCCCGCCCGACCGGGACACGATGAATTTGCCGCTCGGCCGCCTCGCCGACACCCTCGAACGGCTCGCTGCAGCCGGCCCCGACGATTTCTACAACGGCGACATCGCCCGCTCGATCGTCGCCGATACCGCCGCCGGCGGCGGTGTGCTGTCGGCCGCGGATCTCGCCGGCTGCCGGGCACGGATCGGGCCGGTGCTCGCCATTCCGTATCGCGGTGCGACGATCCAGGCGGCGCCGGGGCTGACGGCCGGGCCGACCCTCGCAAATGTGGTCGGACAGCTCGCCCGGCGGCATTTTGGCCCGCGACCCGACGCCGCCTATTTCGCGGCGGTAGCCGAAGCCTTGCGTGAGGCCTATCGCGAGCGGCTCGCGCATGCCGGCGATGTCGAGGCGGTTGCTCCGACCTCGACCACGCACATCACCGCCACCGACCGCGAGGGCGGGATCGCCGCGCTGACCTCGACCCTGCTGTCGAGCTTTGGCAGCCGCTATGTGCTGCCCGGCACCGGCATCCTGATGAACAACGGCATCATGTGGTTCGATCCGCGGCCGGGAAGGCCCAACTCGATGGCTCCCGGCAAACGGGCATTGACCAATATGTGCCCGGTGGTGGCGGCGCGGGACGGGCGGCCGTGGTTCGGGCTCGGCGCCTCGGGCGGCCGGCGGATCGTCGGCGCGGTATTGCAGATGGCGAGCTTTGTCGTCGATTTCGGCATGGATGCGGAAATGGCGGCGCATCATCCGCGCATCGATGTCAGCGGCGCCGATGGCGGGATCGGCATCGACCGCCGGCTCGAGCCCGAAATCGCCGACAGGCTGCTGCAGATGCCGGGTGCCACGCTGGTCGAGCACGGGGTGTTTCCGACCCGGTTTGCCTGTCCGAATTTGGTGCTGCGCGGCGCCGATGGGCGCAACGCCGGCATTTCCGACGTGATGTCGCCCTGGTCGGGTGCGGTCGCCGAGCCCGAGCGCGCGTGAGGCGAGCAATGTTTCGTTTTGTCCGCACCGGTGCACTCGCGCTCGTGCTGCTGGCGGCGCCGCTCGCCAGCCATGCGCTCGACACGCAATCCGGCAAATGGACCGCCACCGACCCGCCGATCAACCTCGTCCATATCGATTTCGGCGAAATCAATCGGCATGGCGAGGCGGTCGGGTATCACCACCGGCCGAACGGCGTCGATCCGCCCGATGCCAAGGTGACCGAGATCGTCCAGCCGGCCGACGCGAACGGCGTCTACCGCGCGCGGGTCAGCCTGCGCGACCCTGACACCGGAGAATGGATCAAGAAAAAGGCGCCCTCGACCTTTTTTCCCGACGCGATGTCCGACGGCGCGGTGGTCAGCGCCATCCTGGCAGCCTTGCGCAATGGGGAAATGCGGCGCGGCGGCCAATTCATCGGCGCTTCGGGCCGCGGTTTCATGATCGAAGGCTGGTACCAATCCGGGCGGATCAATGCCGCCTATCCGCTGCGCGGCCCGTGATGGCGAGAGCGGCTTTGGTCGATGTCCGAAGTCATCCGGCAGGGTATCTCGAAGCGCGCGCGCGCGCCGGCAGCGGCCGCCGCGGCGAGGTCCTGGCGAGCTTTCTGCAGAGCGACGTGCAGGGCGACGCCAGCACTGCCCGGGCGCTGCTCGCCGAGATCGCCGCCGCCGAGCGCGGCGAACCGCCGCAGCCGGGCGGTGCCGGCAATGCTTTTGCGATCGCCATCGCCGAGGATGGCGCCGTGATCCGCAACGCCGTCCTCGAAAATTCGCCGCCGCAGCATTTCAGCCTGGCCGAGCTGCGCCGCGCGCTCGAGGCTTGGCTCGCCGCGATCGAAGAAGCCCGCGCATAATGCCGCGATGAACGATGCATCGGACCGCGGCCTGCTGCCGCCGACCATCGCTCGCCCGGTGGTCCGGCCGCGCGACGCCGCGTCGCTGATCCTGTTGCGCGGCCATGCGGCAGCGATCGAAGTGCTGGTCGGTCGCCGGCCGCTCTCGGCGCGGTTTATGCCCGGCGTCTATGTCTTTCCCGGCGGTGCGATCGAACCGCGGGACGGCCGGGCTTGGGATCTCGAAAGCGGCGCCGAGACGCTGGCGCCGAGACTGCTCCGCTCCGCCCGGGCCGCGGTCCGCGAGACCTGGGAGGAGGTCGGGGTGCTGCTCGGCCGGCCGGCCGGCGCGGTCGGGTCGCAGACCGGAGCCAAGGCGGCGCCGGTCGAGCAGGCCTATCGCGAGCGCGGCCTTGTCGCCGCCCTCGATTGCCTGACCTATGTCGGGCGGGCGATTACACCTGCGCATTCCAACCGCAGGTTCAACACGAGATTTTTTCTGGCCGCCGCCGATCATGCGGTCGGCGAGCCGGAAGCGAGCCCGGAGCTCGAAGACGCCGGTTGGCATCGGATCGACCAGGACATGCTCGACGGGTTCCGCGATGTGACCCGGTTCATGCTGGAGCGGGCGATCAGCATGCGCAGCGGCGCCATCACCAGCGGTCCGCCGCTGTTCTACTGGGCCAAAAACGCCCGCCGCATCGGCATCTGCCGCGAAGGCTCGTGAGCGCGGTCCCGTCAATCAGCCTCGGCTTCGACGCCGAGAGCCATTGCCCGGCCGTGGGTCTCGCGCCCGAGAAAGAGGAAGGCCAGCCCCACCAGCAGCATGCAAAACGCCAGAAACAGAAAGGCCGGAAACACCGCCGCCTCGGTCGCTTTTGGCGATAAAAAATTCCCCGAGCCGGCGATCACGGCCAAGCTCAGCGGACCCAGAATCTTGCCGATCCCGGCCGCCGCATGGCCGAGGCCCGAAGCGCGCGCGCCCATGCTCACCCCGTATTGCTCGATAGAGTACGGAGCGAGGTTGCTGAGGCCGGCATCGACAAAGAACGACGAAGCGGCGACCAGGACCACGAACAGCGGGAACCCGCCAATCAAGACCGCGCTGAAATATCCTGCGAGGACAAGAAATATCGCCGCCATAAAACCGCAGACAATGCCGAGCAGCCGCCGCCCCAGCTTTTGTGCAATCGCCGAGACGAGCAATCTGCCGACAATCGCGCAACCGGTGACATAGACATAATATTGGGCCGCCTGGGCCACGGAAATATGCAGGACGAGGGAAACAATAGTCGGCCCCCACAGCAGCGCGCCGAAGGCCGCCGTTGTCGAGCCGCCCCAGAGCAGGATCGTTTGCCAGAAGAGCCGCGGATCGGCGTAGAGCTCGGCAAGGCTCGCACGCGGTTCGGCGGCGGGCTTTGCCGCCGTCAGGGGAACGCGGTCGAGCGGCATCCGGAAATGCCTGGCTATTTCCGCGCGGGCCTCGTCGAGGCGGCCTTTGGCCACGAGCCAGCGCACCGATTCGGGCAGGAGAGCCACGCCAGCACGCCGATCACGATCGGCAACAGGCCGAGCATGGCCACGCCGCGCCAGCCGAGAACCCGAAGCAGCGCATGCGAGGTAAAGGACGCGAGCAGCAGACCGACGCTCGCCGAAGCGACAAAGAGGCTGGTCATGCCGCTGCGCCAGCGTGTCGGCGTCAGCTCGACGACAATGGTCAGCGCCGGGGTGATCGCGGCGGCGAGCCCGAACCCGACCACAATGCGCAAGATCGACAGCGGCACATAGGCGCCGTCCGGCAGGAGCCCGATCGCCCCGCCGGCGAGCCCGCAAATCAAGGTGCCTGTCACGGTCTGCATCTTTCGGCCGAAGCGGTCGGCGAGCGCGCCCCAAACGAGCGCGCCGAGGATCGCGCCGATCCCGCTGCCATAGAGAATGGTCGCGGCCTGGCCGTAGGTCAGATGCCATCTCGGCCCGATCACCGCCAGAATGAAGGCGATCAGAAAGAAGTCGAAGAAATCGAGGACGTAAACCAGGGCGAGCACGATGTAGCTCGCCCAGTAGCGGCGATTGAGCGGCGCCCGGTCGAAGACCGCCAGCAAATCTTCCGACGGGGGCGCCACTAATACGGCCAGGCCGTTTCGTCTAGCGCGCCTGGCTGCCCAACACCCCGGGCCGCGATGGCCTCGCTGCCTCCTCATCGACGCTCTGCGCCATCACCTTGCCGTGGGTTTCGACGCCGAGGACGAGGAACGACAGCCCGACCAGCGCCATGCAAAAGGCGAGGAACAGGAAAGCCGGGAAGACCGCCGCCGCGGTCGCCTTGGGCGAGACTAGATTGCTGGTGCCGGCGATCAGCGCGAGGCTCAGCGGCCCCAGGATCTTGCCGACGCCGTTGGCGGTCTGGCCGAGCCCCGAGGAGCGCGCGCCGAGGCTCACGCCATAGCTTTCGACCGTATAGGGCGCCAGGTTCGAAAATCCGCCCTCGATGCAAAAGGTCGAGCACATCAGCAAGATCACCAGCAGCGGCAACCCGTTGACGATGACCCCGTTGTAATAGCCGGCGGCGGCGAGCGCCACGGTGCCGCCAAAGCCCCACAGCACGCCCAGCACGCGTCGCCCCATCAGCGGCGCCACCATGGTCACGATGATCTTGCCGAACACGCCGGCGGCCGAGACAAAGACGAAATATTTTGCTGCCTGGGGCACCGGCACCTTGAGGAGCAGCGCCACGATCGTCGGCCCCCACAAATAAACACCGTAGCCCGCGGTCGACGAGCCGCCCCAGATCAGCAGCGTCTCCCAGAACATCCGCGGATGGGCGAGGAGATCGAGCAGATTGCCGCGCGGCGGAACCGCCGGTGGAATGGTCGGCAGCGGCACCTCTTGGAGCGGCAGGCCGAGCTGCTTGGCGACCCCGGCACGGGCCTCGGCAAAGCGGCCCTTGGCGGCGAGCCAGCGCACCGATTCGGGGGTGAAGAGCCAAACCAGAACGCCGATGATTGCGGCGACAAAGCCGAGCAACGCAACCCGCCGCCAGCCATACGGCCCCATGATCGCGGCCGAGACCAGAGGCGCCAGAAAACCGCCTGCCGAGGCGAAGACGACATAAAAGCTCGTCGCCATCGTGCGGTGCCGGGTCGGTGTCAATTCGACAACGACCGTCAAGGACGGGGTCACCGCCGCGGTCAGCCCGAGGCCGACAAAAAAGCGCAATATCGCAAAAAGCCACCACGCCCCCTCGGGGATAAACGCGATCAGCCCCGAGCTCACGGCACAGATAAAGGTGCCGATCACCATCTGCGGCTTGCGCCCCCAAGCGTCCGAGAAGGCGCCGAACACCAAGGCGCCGACGATCGCGCCGACCCCGCCGCTGTAGAGGATCATCGCCGACTGGCCATAGGTCAGGTGCCACTCGCGCGCGACCGCCGCCAGCAGGTAGCCGACCACCAGAAAATCGAAAAAATCGAAGACAAAGACCGCCGACATCAGGATGAAGGTCGCCCAGTAGCGGGCGTTGAGCGGCGCCCTGTCGTACAGCGCCAACAGGTCTTCAGACGTCCTGCCCTGCATGTTTCCTCCGCATCGGCAACAAGTCCGGAACCCCGGCTCGTTATCTCCAATTGCGGTTTATGCCGTGCGACGCCCCGGCGTCAACCGAGTGGCGCCGCGGCGGTCAGTCGGTCTCGGCGCCGAGCGCAACCGGGGCGCGCCCCAAATCTTCCTCGCCCTCCAGGGTCATCGGCCGGCCGTGGGTTTCGCGGCCGAGAACGGCAAAGGAGAGCCCGACCAAAAGCATGCCAAAGGCGAGGAACAGAAAGGCCGGGACCAAAGCCCCTTCGGTCGCTTTGGGCGAGACGATGTTGCTGGTGCCAGCGATCAGCGCGAGGCTCAACGGCCCCAATATCTTGCCGATGCCGTTGGCGGTCTGGCCGAGCCCCGAGGAGCGCGCGCCGAGCCGCACCCCATAGCTCTCGACCGTATAGGGCGCGAGGTTTGAAAAGCTGCCATCGATGCAAAAGGTCGAGGCGCAAAGCGCTACGACGATCAGCGGCACGGCGCCGACGAAACTGCTGCCGCAATAGCCCACCGAGGCGAGCGCGATCACGCCGCCAAAGCCCCACAGCACACCGAGGGTGCGCCGTCCCATCAGCGGCGCCAGAAACGAGACGACGATCTTGCCGACAACACCGGAGCCGGCGACCCAGACAAAGTATTTCGCCGCCTGCGGCACCGGCACCTTCAGCAGCAGTGAAATGACCGTCGGCCCCCACAAATAGACGCCATAGGCCGCGGTCGCCGCACCGCCCCAGATCAGCAGGGTCTCGCAAAAATGGCGCGGCTGCGCCAACAGCTCCGACAACCGGCCGCCCGGCATCTCGACCGGTGCGACGCTCGGCAGCGGCACCGCTTGGAGCGGCACCCCGAGTTGCCTCGAAGCTTCGGCGCGGGCCTCGGCGTACCGCCCCTTCGCGGTGAGCCAGCGCACCGATTCGGGCACGAAAAGCCAGGCCAGCGCGCCGACCACGGCAACAAAAATCCCGAGCATGGCCATGCCGCGCCAGCCGATCGCAGCCAATAGCGCGGCCGAGGTGATCGACGAGAGCAGGCCGCCGGCGGTCGCGAACGCCACGTAAAAGCTGGTGACAAAGGTGCGGTGCCGGGTCGGGGTCAGCTCGACGACGATCGTCAGGCACGGCACCACCGCGGCGGTCAGGCCGAGGCCGACGACAAAGCGCAAGAGGGCAAAGAGCTGCCAGGCGCCATCCGGCACAAAGCCGATCAACGCCGCCGCGGCACCGCAGATAAAGGTGCCGATGACCATCTGCGCCTTGCGCCCCCAGGCATCCGCCAGGGCGCCAAAGATCAGTGCGCCGGCGATTGCGCCGAGACCGCCGCTATAGAGGATCAGCGCCGATTGACCATAGGTCAGGTGCCACTGCGGCCCGACCACCGCCAATAGAAATGCGACCACCGAGAAATCGAAGAATTCGAGCACCGTGATCGCCGACAGGATCGCAAACGCCACCCAATAGCGGGTGCTGAGCGGCGCCTTGTCGTACAGCGCCAAGAGGTCTTCGGAAGTCTGTCCGGGCATCGCTTTCCCCCAATGCGCCGGCAGCGGCGACCGGCTTTTCGCGTCAACGATTATGGCCTCGCCGCAGCGCCGTCAATCGCCTCGGCCCACCGCGGCGCCAGCCGCGCGACCGCGTCGGCGCTCTCCGCCTCGCAGATTTCCCCGGCCGGCTCGACATTCCGCGGACCGTCGCGCTCGCGCTCGACAGCGGGTCGGGGACGGCGACGACATTGGCGCCGGCAGCGCTGACCGCAGCCGGCGGCGGCGGCGCGCCGCACAACAATTTACAATCTTACCTTGCGCTGAATTTTTGCATCGCGCTCCAAGGAATTTTCCCGTCGCGCAATTAAGGCCGCTTCCCGTCAATTGAAGACGATTTGGTAATCCTGATGACCGCGCGCCGCGGTGAGGATCGGGATCACGTAAAGCGGCAGCGCCGGGCTCCTCGAATGGCGTGCGCCGCGCTGAGATCGCCCTGCTGCGCCCCGGCATGGCGGCTTGACCGCGACGGGCAGTCTCGGGAGGATGCGGCCCCTTGGAGTCCGCGGACAGAGGATCGATCGTGTCATCCTCCGGCACGCAATACGACGCGCCGCATCTCGGCAGGAACGCTGCGAACTGGGCGGCGCTGACGCCGCTCGTCTTTCTGGAGCACACCGCCGCGGTCTATCCCGAAAAGCTCGCAATCGTCGATGGGGCCCGGCGCGTCACCTATCGCGAATTCGGCGCGCGCTGCCGGCGGTTCGCCGATGCGCTGCGCCGGCGCGGGGTCGGGCCGGGCGATACCGTCGCGGTCATGGCGCCCAATGTCCCGGCGCTGCTCGAAGCGCATTACGGCGTGCCGATGGCGGGTGCCGTGCTGAACGCGCTGAACTACCGCCTCGACGCTCGCGGGATCGCCTTTATCCTCGCCCATGGCGAGGCGAAGCTCCTGATCGCCGACAGCGAATTCGCGCCGATCGTCGAGACGGCGCTGAACCAGCTCGGCCGCAGGCTTCCGCTTGTCGAAATCGGCGAGCGCACGCTCGGCGGGACCGAATACGAGGCATTTTTGGCCGAGGGCGAGCCGACGGCAAAATGGCTGGCGCCGACGGACGAATGGGCGCCGATCGCGCTCAACTACACCTCGGGCACCACCGGCAACCCAAAGGGTGTCGTCTATCACCATCGCGGCGCGTTTCTGAACGCGCTCGGCAACGCGATCACCTTTGGCCTCGACCGGCAATCGGTCTATCTGTGGACCTTGCCGATGTTTCATTGCAACGGCTGGACCTATCCTTGGGCTGTGACCGCCGTTGCCGGGACCCATGTCTGCTTGCGCCGGGTCGAGCCGGCGGCGATCTTTGCCGCGATCGCCGAGCACCGGGTCACGCATATGTCCGGCGCGCCGATCGTGCTGAACATGCTGGCGCACGCGCCCGACGCGGTAAAGCGGCGCTTCGACCGTGTCGTCGAGGTCTCGACCGGGGGTGCGGCCCCGCCGTCCTCGGTGATCGAGGCGATGGAGCGGATGGGGTTTCGCGTGACCCACCTCTATGGGCTGACCGAGAGCTATGGGCCGACCACGGTGTGCGCCTGGCAGCAGGAATGGGACGCTCTGCCGCTCGCCGGCCGCTCCGCCAAGATGGCGCGCCAAGGGGTGGCCCATGTCATCCTCGACCGCCAGCGCGTTGTCGATCCGGCGACAATGGAGGATGTTCCGGCCGATGCCGCGACGATCGGCGAGGTCGTGCTGCGCAGCAACACGCTGATGAAGGGCTATCTGAAAAACCCGGCGGCGACCGAGGCGGCGTTCGACCAGGGCTGGTTTCACACCGGCGATCTCGCGGTGCAGCACCCGGACGGCTATATCGAGGTCAAGGACCGTGCCAAGGACATCATCATTTCGGGCGGCGAAAACATCTCCTCGCTCGAAATCGAGGATGTGCTCTATCGCCATCCGGGCGTGCTGGAGGCGGCGGTTGTCGCCCGGCCCGACCCGCTCTGGGGCGAAACGCCCTGCGCTTTCGTCACCCCGAACCCCGAGGCGGGCCCGGTCACCGGCGAGGAAATCATCGCCTGGTGCCGCGCCAACCTCGCCCATTACAAGGCGCCGCGCACCGTCGTGTTTGGCCCGCTGCCAAAAACCTCGACCGGGAAAATCCAGAAATTCGAGCTGCGCCAGCGCGCCAAGGAGCTGCTGTGAGGAGAGCGGCATGCTTTCGCTTTCCCGGCGCAGGCCGGGAAAGCAATGACGACGAGGGTCTGCGCTGAATGACGAGGTTGCCGAGCTTCAATCTTGCCGGCCAGGTGGCACTGGTCACCGGTGCGTCCGCCGGCATCGGGCGGCATCTGGCGCTGTTGCTCGCCGCCGCCGGCGCCAAGGTGGCGCTGGCCGCCCGGCGCACCGACCGGCTTGCCGAGCTCGCCGCCGAAATCGCGGCCGAGGGCGGCGTGGCTTTGCCGATCGCGCTCGACGTGACCCGCCAGGAAAGCGTCGCTGGCGCGATTGCCGAGGCCGAGCGCGGGTTGGGGCCGCTCGACCTTCTCGTCAACAATGCCGGGGTCGTCGTCTCCAAGCCGGCGCTCGACCATAGCGAGGCGGAGTGGGATTACGTCCTCGACACCAATCTCAAAGGTGCCTGGCTGATGGCCCGCGAATTCGCCAGCCGCCTCGTCGAGCGCGACCGGCCGGGCCGCATCGTCAACATCGCCTCGGTGCTGGGCACACGCACGATCGCCTATGTGCCGAGCTATTGCAGCGCCAAAGCCGGCCTTATTCATCTGACGCATGTGCTGGCGATGGAGCTGGCGCGCCGCCGCATCCTCGTCAATGCGCTGGCGCCCGGCTATGTCGACACCGACTTCACCCATGATTTTTTGCGCAGCGCGCCCGGGAAAAAGCTGATCGGCCGCATCCCGCTCGGCCGGGTCGGCCGCACCGACGACCTCGACGGCGCGATGCTGCTCTTGGCGTCGCCGGCCGGCGCCTACATCACCGGCGCGGTGATCGCGGTCGATGGCGGGCACGGCGTCGCCGCCATCTGAAGACGAGCGCCGCGCGGCGCTGGCGCGGTTTCTGGCCGCGCAAACCGGGGCGCGAGCGGCCGAAATAACCGCGTTCGCACCACTCGCCGGCGGATCGATCCAGGAGAATTGGGGCCTCGATGCACGTTTTTCGGGCGGTTCGCTCGATGGCGAGCAGCGTCTGGTTCTGCGCGCAGCGGCCGCGACGGGGGTGCCGTCGAGCCTCGACCGGTTGCAGGAATTCGCCGTGCTGAAAGCCGCCTTTGGCGCCGGGGTGACGGTCCCGGAGCCGCTTTTCGCCGCCGCCGACCCCGCAATCTTCGGCAAGCCGTTTTTCATCATGCGCCGGGCAGCCGGCACCGCTGCCGCTCATCGCATCACCCGCGACCCGGCGCTCGACCCGGGCTTGCCGGCGCTCGCCGACCGGCTCGGCCGCGAGCTCGCGCTGATCCACGCAATTCGGCCGCCCCGCCCCGACCTCGCTTTTCTGGCACCCGATGAGGAGGTCGGGCCGACACGGCAGATCGCCGTCTTTCGCGCCTATCTCGACGCGCATCCGATGCCGCGGCCGGTCTTGGAGTGGGGCATCCGCTGGCTCGAAACCAACCTGCCACCGCCGGTCCGGCCGGTGCTGTGCCACCACGATTTCCGCACCGGCAACTACCTGCTCGACGGTGCGAAGCTGACCGGCATCCTCGACTGGGAATTTGCCGGCTGGGGCGACGGCCACGAGGATATCGGCTGGTTTTGCAGCAAGGGCTGGCGCTTTGCCAGGCTCGACCGCGAGGCCGGGGGCATTGCCGGGCGCGCGCCGTTCTATCACGGCTACGAGAGCGAATCGGGCCGCCGGATCGACCTTGAGCGTGTGCATTTTTGGGAGGTGCTGGCGAGCGTGCGCTGGGCGGTTATTGCGCTGCAGCAAAGCGACCGCCATATGCTGGGCGGCGAGCGCAGCCTCGATTTGGCGCTGACCGGCAGGCGTGCCGGCGAATGCGAGCTGGAGATCCTGATGCTGCTCGACCGCGGCGGAAACCCGGCCGATGCATGATTTGCCGCGCGGGCCGGGATTGCTGGCCATCGCTCGCGAAATCCTGCTGAACGATCTGTTGCCGCTGCTGCCGCCCGAGCGCCGTCTCGACCTACGGCTCGTCGCCAATTGCATGGCGATCGCCGAACGCGAGGCCGTGGCAGACGCAGGATCGGCGGAAGCGATCCGGCGCGAGCTGGAGGGGCTGTACCACGGCGCCACCCTCGCCCACCCGGCCGCGTCGGCCGAGTCACCCCTCTCCCGCACTGCGGGAGCGGGGGCTTCGCGCAGCGAAGGGGGTGAGGGCGCGCCGGAGTGTTGGCGCCGCTTCGCCCGCGATCTGCGCAACGGCGCCTTTGAGAATTCGCCGGCCCGCGAGGCGCGGGCGCGCGCTATGCTGTGGCATCTGACGATCGCCAGATTGCGCCTGGCGAACCCGAGATTTCTCGCCGCCAACGGCTTCAGTGAGCCCGGCGGCCTTGCGCGGAGAGGATAAGCGTGCCCCAATCCCGCGTCAGCCACGCGATCGAAGCCTTTGCCGCCGGCGAGATCGTTGTCGTCACCGATGACGACGACCGTGAGAACGAGGGCGACCTGATCCTCGCCGCGGTCCACACGACGCCGGAAAAGATGGCGTTCATCATCCGCCACACCTGCGGCATCGTTACCGCACCCCTGACGGGCGAGATCGCCCGCCGGCTCGAGCTCAGCCCGATGGTCGCCGACAGCGACGCGATCCACGGCACCGCCTTTACCGTCTCGGTCGATTACCGGCACGGCACGACGACCGGCATCTCGGCCGAAGAGCGCACCGCCACGATCCGCAACCTCGCGAACGGCAATGCCGGCCGCGGCGATTTTGTCCGGCCCGGCCACATCTTTCCGCTGATCGCCAAGGATGGCGGGGTCCTGATGCGCTCCGGCCATACCGAGGCGGCGATCGATCTGTGCCGGCTCGCCGGGATCGAGCCGGTGGCGGCGATTTGCGAGCTGGTCAACGACGACGGCACGGTGATGCGCGGGCCGCAGGTCGCGGCCTTTGCCAAGGCGCACACGCTGCGGCGGATTTCGGTCGCCGATCTGATCGCCTACCGCCAGGCGCGCGAAAAGCTCGTGACCCGGGTCGCCGAGTTCAAGGTGGCGAGCGAGATCGGCGAGCTCGCCGGCTATGCCTATGTCACCCCGTTCGACAAGGTGCACCATTACGCCTTTGTCTACGGCAATATCGGCGACGGCACCAATGTGCCGACCCGGCTGCACCGCGCCAGCGTGCTCGAGGATTTGTTCGGCGGCGCCAAGCCGATCCATGCCGCGCTCGACCGGTTCAAATCGGCCGGGCACGGCGTCTTGGTCTATCTGCGCGACGGCACCTCGGGCGTGCCGATTTCCACGATCGGGGAAAACACCAGCCGGTCGGAGCGCGAGCGCAGCATGCAATGGCGCGAGGTCGGGCTCGGCGCGCAGATCCTGCGCGATCTTCGGATCTCGTCGATCCAATTGCTGGCGACGCGCTCGCGCACTTATGTCGGCATCGCCGGCTTTGGCATCGAGATCGTCGAAACCGAGCCGCTCGAAGGCGAATAGGAGCTGTTTTTGAAGAACCCGCGCCTGCGAGCCGTAGCGGGCAATCTGCATTACGCCTGGGTCATCGCCGCGGTCACGTTTGTGGTCGGGCTGGTGACCGCGGGAGTGCGCGCCGCTCCCGGCGTCTTGATCGTGCCGCTCGAGCACGAATTCGACTGGTCGCGGGCGACGATCTCGTTTGCGATCGGCATCAATCTCTTGCTCTACGGGCTGGTCGGCCCGTTTGCCGCGGCCCTGATGGACCGCTTTGGCGTGCGCCGCACGATGACCCTGGCGCTGCTGCTGACGGGTGGTGCCGTGGCGCTCTCCCCGGCGATGCACCAGGCCTGGCAATTGGTGCTGCTGTGGGGGGTGGTCGTCGGCGCCAGCACCGGTGTCATCGGCGCCTATCTCGCGGCCTTTATCGCCGCCCGCTGGTTCAAGGTGCGCCAGGGGCTCGTCGTCGGCATCTTGACCGCGGCCAATGCGGCGGGCCAGCTGGTTTTTCTGCCGAGCCTCGCGGCGCTCGTCACCGGTTTTGGCTGGCGCGTGATGTCGTTGGTGCTGGCCGCCACTGTGATCGTTTTTGTTCCGCTCGTCATGGCCTTGATGCGTGACCGGCCGCGCGACCTCGGCCTCGCCCCCTACGGCGACGACAGCGGGCCCGGACCCGAGCCGGCGGCGGCAAACCCGTTCAAGGCCGCCTTTCAGGCGCTCGGCGACGGCGCCCGCAAGCGCGACGTCTGGCTGATCTCCGGCGGATATTTTGTGTGCGGCGCCACCACCAACGGGCTGATCGGCACGCATTTGATCCCGGCCTGCGTCGATCATGGGTTGAGCGAGATCCAGGGCGCGGGTCTGCTCGCCGCCGCCGGCGTCTTCAGCTTTGTCGGCGGCACCTTGTCGGGCTGGCTCAGCGACCGTTGGGACAACCGCTTGCTGCTCGCCTGGTATTACGGGCTGCGCGGGCTGGCGCTGATGTATCTGCCGTTCGCCTTTGGCATGTCGTTTTATGGGCTGACCCTGTTCAGCGTGTTTTACGGTCTCGACTGGATCGCCAGCGTGCCGCCGACGGTGCGGCTGCTCAGCCGTGTGGTCGGGGCCGAGCGGACCGGGATCATGGTCGCCTGGATCACCGTGGTCCACCAGATCGGCGGCGCTGCGGCAGCCTATCTGGGCGGCGTGGTGCGCATCGCCTTCGGCACCTATCTCGAAGCCTTTGTGGCGGCGGGTCTGCTGCTGATCGGGGCCGCTTTTATGGTGCTGTTCGTCGGCAGCGGCGAGCACGATTCCGGTCCGGCCGAGGCTGTGCTCGCGGCCGAATAATTCCGCGAACAAATCGGCAATTTGCGGGAGCAAGCCCGCCGGAACTCTCGCCGCTCTCCCGTTGCGGTCTTACCGGCGGTTGCCGCCGGTCGGGTCCGCCAGCGTGGCGCTTCGCGTTTCCTGCCGAAATCCAGTGTGATCTCCTTCATAGCGGCCGGTAGATCGCCCGCCCAAATTCCCGCTCGCAGAGGCGAAGCCCCCTGCGTTTGGAAAAGGACGGCGAAGGTGACGACGTATAAAAAGCTGGGCGACACGCTCCAATGGCTGGGCAAAGAGGCGGCGGTCGACGAATTCATCCGAACCCGCGGCATCACCCGCTGCCCGACTGCCTGCGTGCTGCCGACGCAAGGCTCGATCGCCGAAGCCGACCGGGTCGCGCTCTCGGCCTATGCCAGCGCCCGCGATCGGGTGCGCCAGGCGAAGGCCGCGGCACGGGTGCGCTGGTTTGCCGGCGCCCCCGAAACCGCCGGCGAATAAGCCGGCCGCCGGTGAAGGGCCTGTGCGCCGATCGGAAATCGTTGACCTCGGGTGCGTCCGAGGTCAGCCTGCGCGCCGCGTTAGGTGGAGCGCCCCGATGTCGATGCCGATCAAGCCGATCATCCTGATCGGCGTTCTCGCCAGCCTGCCGGCGCAGGCGCAGCTATTGGGGCGCGGCTTCGAATCGAACATCACCCTGACGCGTCAGGACCTCGATATCCTGCGCGAGACGGTGACCGGCAAAATTCACGGGCAGGCCGTCGGCGCGACCGCTTCATGGACCAACCCGGCTTCCGGCAATTACGGCACGATCAGGCTGGTGAGGAAGTTCAATTCCGGGGCGCTGCGCTGCGAGACGGTGCGATACACATTGACAACGACCAGGAGAAACGTCGCCGCCGAGCATTATACGTTCGACAGCTGCCTACAGCCGGACGGCAGCTGGAAAATCTCCTAGCGGCCTATCGCGCGGCGCTGGCGGTTTTTTGCCGCATCAGCGAGAGGAGGCCTTGCACCTGACCGCCGTGACGCTGAATGACCGAGGCGAATTCCGAGCGCTCGGTCACCATCATGCTGACCCCGCCGACAACGACGTCGCTGATCTTGTAGCCGTGGTCGCCGCCGATTAGCCGCCAATCGATTTCGATCGGCTGGGCCGCGCCCGGGCTGCTGATGTCGGTCGAGACGATGACCGCATCGGCGTCGGCCCGGCTGCCGCGGACCTTGAACTTCTCGCCGCTGAAATCCGAGAGCCGGGTGCTGTAGACCAGCACCACATAATCGTCGAACAATTTGAGGAATTCCTGGCGCTCTTCCGGGCTGGCGGTGCGCCAGTAGCGGCCCAAAACAAAGCGGGCGATGCCGGGGCCGTCGAAATCGGCGTGAAACAGCCGGGCGAATCGCGCGCGCCGTTCGGCCATCGAGGCTTTGCCGCTCAGCACCGCGACCGCCTGGTTCAGCAGATCGTTCATAAACGCCGCGGCATCGGCAGTAGCGGCCGGCGATGGTTGGATCACCAGCCCGATCGCCAACAAGGCCGGCGCCACGGCAAGCAGCGAACGGCGCCTCACCCGCCCCGCATTCTTGAACAAAGCCATAGGTTACCGCCCCCCTTCGGCCTTGGCCCACACCGCCCTATTACTCCGGCGGCGGGTGGCTGACAATATCGTCGCGCCGCCGGACGGCGGCGGCACCCGCAGCGCCACCGCCGCAGGTCCGGCCCGCGGCATTTCCCTATCCCGCAGCGGTTGGCGCGGGCGCAAGCGCGGTCTATATCGAAGACCGTACTTCAGCCATCCCGTCAAAGCGATGAGGTCTGCGATGTGGCCGTTCACCGGTGGCAAGCTCACTGTCCCGAGCCCCGAAAACTGTCTTCCGGGGCGGGCGATGAAGATGCCCGTGCCCGAGGCGCACTTTGTCAACGGCCACAAGCTCGAGCCGCCTTACCCGCACGGTCTGGAGCGAGCGATGTTCGGGCTCGGCTGCTTTTGGGGCGCCGAGCGGGTGTTCTGGCAGGCGCCGGGGGTCTGGGTCACCGCGGTCGGCTATGCCGGCGGCTCGACCTCGAACCCGACCTATGAGGAGGTGTGCAGCGGGCGCACCGGGCATGCCGAGGCGGTGCTGGTCATCTTCGACCCCAAGGTCACGAGCTACGAGAAGCTGTTGAGCCTGTTCTGGGAGAGCCACGACCCGACCCAGGGCATGCGCCAGGGGAACGATGTCGGCACCCAGTACCGCTCGGCGATCTACACTTTTTCGCCGCAGCAGCGGGCTTTGGCCGAGGCGTCGCGCACCGCCTTCGAGGCACGCCTCGAAGCAGCCGGCTGGAGCCGGATCACAACCGAGATCGCCGATGCACCGCCGTTTTATTTTGCCGAGGACTACCACCAGCAGTACCTCGCCAAAAACCCGCGCGGCTATTGCGGTCTTGCCGGCACCGGCGTCAGCTGCCCGGTCCCGGCGCCGGCCGCTGCCGGCTGAGCTGGTGGAATAAGCCCGAACAGCCGGTGCCGCCGTTGCCGGCGGGGCGGCTCGGAGCGGGGGAAATGCCGGGTCTCGACATGGTGCGGCGCAAAAGCGCGTGGCTCGCCCGCCTCGGCTCCGCCTCGCGACTGCCGGCGGCGCGCGGCTCGGTGTTTGCCGAGCCGGATTTCGTGCGGCTGTGGGTCGTCGGCCTGGTGGTGTTTGCAGTGCGCTGGCTCGAAATGCTGGCGGTTGCGGTTTTCGCCTATCAGCGCACCGGGTCGCCGTTTATCGTCGCCCTCCTGACGATGCTGCGGGTGTTGCCGATGGCGCTGTTCGGCGCGGTGATCGGCGCCGCAGCCGAGCGGGTCGAACGGCGCACCGCGCTGGTCTTTGTCCTCGTGTCGATGCTGCTGACCTCGCTGAGCCTCGCCATCCTCGCCTGGACCGGCACGCTCGCCATCTGGCATCTGGCCGTCGCGAGCTTTATCAACGGTGTTGGCTGGACCACCGACAACCCGGTGCGGCGCACCTTGATCGGCGAAGCGGTCGGGTCGGAACGGATGAGCGCGGCGATGTCGATCGATGTCGGCGCCAACAATGCGAGCCGCATGCTGGGCCCGACCTTGGGCGGTGTGCTCCTCGCCGGTGTCGGGATCGGCGGCGCCTTTACGACGAGCGTTCTGTGCTACCTCGTCGCGATCGCCGCGGCGCTCCAGCTCCGTTATCGCAGCGGCGGCGGGCCGCCGACCGCGGAGAGCATTATCGCGCGGATGATCGCCGGTTTGCGGGTGGTGCGCCACGACCGCCGGTTGACCTCAATTCTGGTGATCACCGTCATCTACAACGTCTTTGGCTGGCCCTTTACCAGCATGGTGCCGGTAATCGGCCACGACCGGCTCGCCCTCGGGCCCGCCGGCATCGGCGTGCTGTCGAGCATGGACGGCGTCGGCGCCTTTTGCGGGGCGGTGGCGATCGCGATCGGCGCGCGGCCGGCGTTTTTCTCGCGGCTCTATCTCGGCGGCGTGTTCGGCTATTTGCTGCTGGTGCCGTTCTTCGCCTGGGCGGCCTACCCGGTGCTCGCCGGGTCTGTGCTGCTGGCAACCGGTCTCGCCAATGCCGGTTTCAGCATCATGCAGGCGACCCTGGTTTATCTCGCAGCCCCCGCGGAAATGCGCAGCCGGGTCTTTGGCGTGCTGTCGGTATGCATCGGCACCGGGATGCTGGGCTTTATCCATATCGGCGTCTTGGCGGACATGATCGGGGCGCCTGCTGCCGCCGCGGCCACCGGGATCGAAGGCCTGATCGCCTTGCTGTTGACCCGGCGATGGTGGTGGCCGCTGCTTCACCCCGGCTGAGCCCGCCCCCCGGCTGAGCCCGCCCCCCGGCTGAGCCCGCCCCCCGGCTGAGCCCGCCATCGAGGGTGGGTTGCATAGAATCGCCGCCGCCTTGCCGGCGCGCGATGTTATTCTCGGCTGCGAAGCCTTACGGCGAAACGGCGCCGGCAACAGGAGAAACGAATGTCGTCGATCCCGCTCGACCAGCGCCGCGCCGCGGCCGGCCCCATCGATTACGTCCAGCGCGCCCGCGACCTGGCGCCGATGCTGACCGCCGCGGCGGACGAGATCGAGGAGCACCGGCAATTGCCCGAGCGGGTGGTCGAGCGGCTCGTCGAAGAGGGATTTTTTCGCCTGCTGCTGCCGCATTCGCTGGGTGGGGCCGAGCTCGACCCGCGCACCTATGTCCAGGTGCTCGAAGAGCTCGCCAAGGCCGACCCGAGCACCGCCTGGTCGCTCGGTCAGAATTCGGGCTGCTCGATGTCGGCCCCCTATCTCGACCCGGCGGCGGCGCGCGAAATTTTCGGCCCGCCGCGCGGCATCCTCGCCTGGGGGCCGGAGCTGCCGGGTGCCGGGCGCGGTGTGGCGGTCGAAGGCGGCATTCGCGTCACCGGGCGCTGGGGCTTTGCCACCGGCAGCCGGCATGCGACCTGGCTCGGCGCGCATGTCCCGGTGGTCGAGGAGGACGGCACGCCGCGGCTCAACCCGAACGGGCGCCCCTTTGTCCGCACCGTGCTGTTCCCGAAATCGAGCGCCACGATCATCGACAACTGGCAGGTGATCGGGTTGCGCGGCACCGGCAGCGACAGCTACACGGTCGAGGATTTGTTTGTGCCGCAAAAATACACCTGCTCGCGCGACAACGACGCCGAAAGGCGCGAAGGGGGCCTCCTCTACAAATTCACCAGCGGCATGATGTACGCGGCCGGTTTTTCCAATGTCTCCCTCGGCATCGCGCGCGGGGCGCTCGAGCATTTCATCGTGCTGGCGCGCGACAAGATCCCGCGCGGCGCGAGGAGCCCGTTGCGCGAGAACAACGTGATCCAGTCGCAGGTCGCGCAATGCGAGGCGAAATTGCGCTCGTGCCGCGCCTTTATCCACGCGACCTTGGCCGAGATGTGGGAGGCGGCCGAGCGCACCGGCGATTTTCTGCCCGAGCAGCACCCCCGGCTGCGTCTCGCCGCGACCTGGGCGATCCAGCAATCGCGCGAGGTGGTGGCCGCGGTCTACAGCTCTGCCGGCGCCACCGCGATCTTCAACGAGAACCCGTTCGAGCGCCGCCTGCGCGACATCCACGCCGGCAGCCAGCAAGGCCAGGGCCGGCCGATCCATTTCGAGACGGTGGGCCAGATCCTGCTCGGCCTGCCGCCGCAGGGCCGCATGTTCCGCTAGCCGCCGGCCACCTACATTCCGCCGCCGTCGCCACCCCCGCCACCGTCACCGCCGCCCATGCTGCCGTTATAAGCCGGGCCCGGCGGCCGCGACGGCGGGTCCGCGCTGGTTTGCGCGCAACCCGACAGCAACAGAAGCGCCAGGCAAAACACCGAGCATGCGAGCCGTTTCATCGCGGTCCGGTCCCATTGCCGCCGAGATTATGATGGACGGCGGGCCCGGTTTATTCCGTCGGCCGACACGATGCCGAGCAGCCTGTGGCAACTGCGTCCTTCGAGGCCGCACCAGCGAAAGTTAATGCGGTTCTTCTCTTGAGGCTTTCCCGGCGCAGGCCGGGACCCACCGCGCGATGAGACTGTGAATTTGCGTGCTGCTCGCCGATTATGCGCTCTATCAGGCACCGTGTCGCGGAACTGTGGGTCCCGGCCTGCGCCGGGAAGGCGAATTTGGGATATCTGCGAGGGCTAACACAGTCTTTCGGCTTGTTTTGTTTAAAAGCTACGAGTTCTGCGGGTAGCAGGCGCTCGCGGTCAGCATGACGCCGCCGGCGGGAAAGAAAAAGGCGAGTGGCGCCACGCTGACGAAGGTCTTGGTGATCGAAACTTGCGCGAAGCCGGAGGTGCCGCCGCAGCTGGCGTTTGGCGTCGGGGTGATGTCGCCGTTGGCCAGGGAGACGCCCCATTGGCCGGCGATCCCTTCGACATAGCTTTGCGTGGTCGATTGGCTGTAGGCGCCGCCCGAGGCGCAGGGGCCGGTCGGGCTCGTCCCTTGCGCGATCGCCATGCAGCGGGCGCCGGCGCCGGCGGTTTCCTGCAAGGCCTGCCAGGTCCACAACGCGCGGCCGAGCTCGATCGAGCCGATCAGCAAGGCGAGAAAGGCCGGCGCCACCAGGGCGAATTCGAGCGCTGCGACACCGCCGCACGACCGGCCGAGGGTCCGCAGCCGGTGCCGCCTCATTGCGTTTCGACAATCGCGCTGCGGCTGATCGCCCCGTTCTGGACAAAGCCGAACGACGGAAACATCGGCGTGAAGCTGCGGCTCGCCGTGATCGTCACGAACTGGCCGGCGATGCCGCCGCCGCCGCAGGCGCTCTGGCAGGAGACGGCACCGCCCCAGCTCCAGCTGCCGGGGGTGCCGGTCGGGCAATAACAGCCGGTCGCGTCGTTGCCGTTGTTGACATCGACCGCGCTGGTCGCCCACCCCGTGCCGTTGGTGTCGTTGACGACATTTCCGATGTCGGTCGAGAGCCCGGAAGGATTGGTGGCGACCAGGGCGGCATTGTTTTCGGCGTATTGCGCGCCGGCGCTGACCGCCGCATCGAGCTCGGACATCGTGTAGATCACGCTGCCGACATCGACAACGCCGGCAAGCACGATCAGAAACACCGTGGATAAGAGCGCAAATTCGATCGCCGCGACGCCAGAGTCTTCGCGCCCCCACAAGAGGTGCAGGACGGCTTGCGCCAGAGCGCGACGCCGCATCGGAGCGCTCCGCCCCGTTATTTCACCAGGGCGACGGTGCCGCCCGCGCCGGCCCCGCCGCCGCCGAGCCCGGTGCAGGTCGTGCCGATGGCGCTGGCGCCGCTCACGGTAACCTGCGAGCCGATCAATTCCAGGCAGGCGGCCGATCCGCCGCCGAGGCTCGAAGCTGAGCTGACGGTGATCGGCCCGTTGGGCATATAGACCGCGCCCGAGTAGGAGCCGCTGCTCGCCAACTCGAAGAGCGCACCTGCCGTGTTGGAAGTGGAGGTCGGTCCGATGACCGCGATCCCGGCGGTGCTTCCCGTGGTGGGCGCGACCAAGGCGGCGCTGGAGGCCGAGAGCACGCAGACCGCCATGCCCGAGCAAGTACCCGAAGACGGTGTTTCGACGGCACCGAGAACGAGGGTCACGCCCGTGTCGGCGGTGCCGCCGCTCCATCCGGAGCAGCCGCCGCCGCCCGAGGCCGACTCGTTGTCGATGTAGTCGCTGACCGTATAGATGCCGGAGCCGAGCGTGGTGTTGCTGGCCGAGCTTGCGATGATCGCACCGTTGATGTCGTGCTCGGATGCGTCCGGCAGCGCGAGACAGGCGGCCGACGCAGCGCTGATGTTGCCGTTCAGCTGGAATGAGGTCGTGCCGCTCAGGGCGTCGGCGAACAGGAGCTTCGACGAGCTCGCGGCGACGGCCCCGTTGCCGTTGCTGCTCGCCCCGATGGCATAGGTGTTGGTGGTGCCCGAGCCGAGCTTGATCGTCGCCGAGGAGCCTGCATAGACGCCGCCGCCGAAGGTAAAGCTGCTCGAGGCGGTGCCCGAGATGCCCATCGTCAGACTCGTCGAGCTCTCGACGCAGAGGCTGTACTTGCCGCCGTCGGTGCAGGCGCTCGTGCCGGGTCCGATGTCGAAGGTTCCGGCCCCGAACGTTGCGGTTGACGAGCTGGAAACCGTGACCCCTTGGGCAATCTTGAAGATGCCGGGGCCGGTGGTCAGGCCGGCGGAGCTGCTGACCGTTATGCCGCCGCTGAAATTGTAGGTCGTGGTGGCCGAGCCGCCGGTGTTGAACGCGAGGTTGGCCGTGGAAGTAACGCTGAGCGAGCCGAAATTGTAAGAGCCTCCGCTCGTGCAGGTGAGAGTCCAGTTTGCTCCCGAATGCGTCGGCGTGCTGCAGCCCGAGGGCACGGAGCCCGTCCAGGTGATGCTGGAGAAGCTGAGGTTGGCGCCCGGCGTGACCGATGGCGCCGCTGGCGATGTTAGCGCCTCGACGGTGGCGAGCCGCGCGACAGCGCCGGTCACCCCGGTGTTCGCGGCGAGCGGGTCGGCCGTGGTCCTCTTGCTATAGGTGGGCGCGCCGCCGCCGGGTGCGACGATGCTGCTGGCGCCGATGGCGATGTAGGCCGTTCCGTAATCGAGGACCTTGGTGGTGATCTTGCTGGCCGAAGACACGGTTACGGCCGCGTTCGAGGCGACCGCGCAGTTATCGGCCGTTATTCCGGCGGCGCTCGCCACCGTCACACCCGTGCCGCTGCTGCTGAGCGCGATGATGCAGCCCGGCGCGTCGGCTTTGATCTCGGCGGAGGCGGCGGCGGTGACCGGCAAGGTGGTGTTGCTGGTCAGCACCCGCGCCAGATAGAGCGGCACATTCTTGGTGACGCCGACCTGCATCGCCTGGTTGCCGTCGCCGGTCGGCGAGGTGACGATGCTCGCGCTCGGGCTGGAGAAGCCGTTGAGGCTGGCGATGCTGGCGGCGGCACCGGTGGCGTCGCCGGTCGAGGCGGTGGCGTTGTAGACCAGCGCGCCGGCATAGGCGGCGAGGTCGGCGGTCCGCTGGTTTTCGGTGCGCTGCATCAGCGCGCGCCCGTAATCGACCGCCAATGCCGCGACCCCGATCACCGCGACAAACGAGAGTGCTGCGATAATGCTGATCGAGCCCCGCCGATCGCCAAGAACCTTCCCGAGCATCGCCTAAACCCTTGCCACCGTTGCGAGCCTCCAGCGGCAGGACCCGCCCGGCTGCTCCCAAAGCCTGCGCCGCCTTCGCTCGCCCGCATCACAAGAGGAAACGGCGCGATCTCAGCCGGCAAAACTTCGCGGGCCCGAGGCTAGAAGGCACGGGTAAACGAGCCGTTAACGGGTGACCGGTCGCGCGGCGCCGCGGTTCGCGCTATGCTGAAGGGTCGCTGGTGATAAACGAGGCTGGCGTGCCGCGCTCCGGCGCCCGATCGCAGCTGCCGCAGATCGCGTTCGCCTTGAGTCTGGCGGCGGCGCCGCTCGGCTGCGCGGTGGCGCCGGCGCCGCCGTCGAACCCGTTTGTCGGCAGCTGGGCCACCGTCGACAACGACGTCGTCACCATTCGCCCCGACACGATCGTCCAGCGCGAGTCGGACGGAGAAAGCGTGGCGCTCGACAACCGCACCTGCCACGGGGTCTTTCGCTTTGCCTACGACACCAGAAGCCGGCAAGCGCTGACGGGCCTGATCACCCGTCAGCCCGAGCTGCAAAGGAAATTGTCGGACATGTTGCCGGCGCCGAGCTATCAAGTGGCCGAGCTCGACTGCGACCACGGCGACCAAACTTACGTATTGCTGAATGATGGGCAGCTGGTCGCAATTTATCGCGACGGCGACATCGGCGCCATCGACCGTCTGGCGCGTCGTTGATCTATGCTATATTCAAGCCGCGGGGACGAAGCCGAAGATGCGGGCGGGCGGATCGTGGCTGGGGTGACAAAGGCCGGGCGACGGCCGCTGTTCAATCTCGTTTTGACCGGGCTCGTTTTGACCGGGCTGGCGGTGCTGGCGCTGGCGGGGTGCGCATCGACGCCGCCGCCGCCGCCGCCAAAACCGGTCGCGGCGTTGCCGCCCCCGCCCCCGCCTCCGCCGCCGCGGGTGCGGCCCCGGCCGGTGCCGCGGCCCGCGCACAAACCCGAAGCACCGCCCGAGACACCGGGGGACGAGGCGATGGCGATGGCCGCGCCGCAACCGGGCGGACCGCCGCCGGCGCCGGTCCCGCCGCGGGCGAGCGAGCTGATCGGCCTCGACCAATCGGCCGCCGCGCGGCTGTTCGGCGCCGCGGCGGAAACCGCCGAAGAGCCGCCGGCCACGGTATGGCGCTGGCGCAGCGCCAGCTGCGAGCTCGACCTGTTCTTTTACCTGGATCTGCGCAGCGGCCGGATGCGCAGCCTGCGCTATGCCTTTAAGGGCGACGCTGGCGACAGCGCCGAGCAGCAGGATTGTCTGCGCTCGCTCTCCGTGGCGCGCAGAACCTAGGGGTGCGCCGGCAATGCCGCATCTGCTGCTGGTCGACGACGACGATTTGTTTCGCGAGTCGCTCGAGCTCAACCTGATCGACGAAGGCTATGCCGTCACCTCGTTTGGCAGCGGCGGCGCGGCGCTCACCTATCTCGAGCAAGGCGGCGCCGCCGATGCGATGCTGCTCGACTGGCGCATGCCGCAGCTGACCGGGATCGAGGTCTTGCGCCGCATGCGAGGGTCGGGAATTGCGATCCCCGTGATCTTTCTGACCGCGCTGTCGGACGATATATACGAGGAGGCGGCGCTGGCCGGGGGTGCTGTCGATTTTATTGACAAATCGCGCCGCCTGCCGATCCTGATCAAGCGGATCGAGCTGATCGCCGAGGGTGCGCGGCCGGCCGCCGAGCCGGACCCGGCGCGGCCGGAGGTCGTGCAGCTCGGCCGGCTCGAGCTGAGCTTCGACACGAGCCGCGCCACCTGGACCGGCCGCCCGGTCGATCTGACCTTGACAGAATTCAAGATCTTGGCGCTGCTCGCCGAAAATGCCGGCCACGACGTCGGCTATCGCGACATCTATGATCTCGTGCATGGCAAGGACTTTGTTGCCGGCCACGGTGCAGAGGGGTATCGGGCCAATGTCCGCACCTTTATCAAGCGTATCCGCAAGAAGTTCCGCGATGGCGACCCCGGTTTCGACCGTATCGAAAATTACGCCGGTTTCGGATACCGCTGGAACGCGCGGGCGTGACAAACGCCGGAGCTTGCGCTGGGCGTGGTCGCTGACGGCCAAGTCGGCGCTGCTGGCGGTCATCTTTTTGCTCGTCCCGGCCTTTCTCTATATCGAGTTCCAGGCCGCTTACGAGGACAGCCAGAACCTCTTGCTGCGCAGCGTGCGCGACGAAGGCCGGGTCATCAGCCAGTCGCTGCTGCCGATGCTCGAAACCGCCGATACCGGCTCGTTGCCGCAGCTCGGCCAGGTGTTGTCGCGATTTGCCGGCGAGGTGACGACGATCAAGCTCTTGCTGGCGCCGGCCGGCGCCGGCGGCGGCACCGACGGGTTTTACTATGTCGCGTCCTGGCCGACGGTCGTGCCGAGCAATCTGCAGGCCGAGCGCGAGACCTTGGCGCGCCAGGGCGTGCTCGACCACCTGGCGCAGAATTGCAAGGGCGAGATGCCGTTCTCGCTGGCCTACGACCGCCCGACCGGGGGCGCCGAGATCGTCACCGCCGTCACCCCGCTGGCGACCGCCGCCGGCTGCTGGGCGGTGGTCGCCTCGTTCGCGGCCGACGCCTTCCCCTCGGCCCATCTCGGCCAGCCCTATTGGGCGACGCCGACGGTGCGCATCGCCGCCCTGATTTATTTGGCGATGGCGGCGATTACTTTTTCGACGCTGCTCAGCGTGCGCGGCGGGTTGCGCCGCTTTGCCCGGCGCGCCCGGCGGATCCGCGACCAGGGGCCGGACGCCGGCTCGTTTGCCGCCCGCGCCGACCTGCCGGAGCTGGCCGAGGTGGCCGCCGAATTCGACCGCATGGTCGAGGCATTGCATCGCTCCGCCGCCGAAATCCGCCGCACCGCGGAGGACAACGCGCACGCCTTCAAAACGCCGATCGCGGTGATCCGGCAATCGGTCGAGCCGCTGCGCCGCGCCCTCGCCGACGGCAACCAGCGGGCGCAGCGCGCGCTCGGCGTGGTCGAGCAGGCGGTGGACCGGCTCGAAGGGCTGGTCGCCTCCGCCCGCCGGCTCGACGAGGCGGCAGCCGATTTGATCGACGAGCCCCTGGTGCCGGTCGATCTCGGGCGCGTCGTCGGCCGGCTGATCCAGCGCCAATCGCCGACCCTCGACAGCCGCGGCCTGACCATCGTGCTGGCCAGCCGCGACCTGACGATCACCGCCGATCTCTTGCCCGGCCTCTATGTGCTCGGCAGCGAGGCGATGATCGAAACGGTGCTCGAAAACCTGATCGACAACGCCGTGTCGTTCTCGCCGATGGGCAGCGAGATTCTGATCCATCTCGCCCATGACGGACGGCTCGCCCACCTGACCGTCTCCGACAACGGCCCGGGCGTGCCGGAGGGCCAGATCGCGCGGATTTTCGACCGCTATTATTCCGAGCGCCGCGCCGAGGAGGCCGGCGAGGCCCCTTCCAGCTATTTCGGCATTGGGCTGTGGATCGCACGCCGCAATGTCGAGGCGATGGACGGTACGATCACCGCCGAAAACGGTGTGCCACAGGGGCTGACCGTGCATATCCGCCTGCCGCTGGCGCCGGGCCGCGGCTGAGCCGCCGTTCTCCGGCTCTCGGCATGGAGGCGCGGCTAAAGACCGGGCTGTGGGTCAAGGCGTTGATCCGGCGCTGCGATCTCAATGCGATCGGCGTCGCGGTCGCGGCCAGAGGCGATGCCGACGCCGGCGCGGTGCTGCTCAAATTGCTCCAGCGCGACAATTTTTGCCGGGTGCTGGCGCAGGCGCGCAGGCCCGACGGCAGTCTCGTCTGGATGTGCGCGACGGGTGCCGTGCCGGTGGCCGAAGCCGACGCCGATGCTTATATCGCCCGCCAGCGCGGCCGCGACCCGGACCTCTGGGTGATCGAGATCGAGACCGCCGCCGCGGAAACGGTGCTCGACCAGCCGATCGTCTGACCAGCCGATCGTCTGACGGGACGGGCGGGCGCCACAACGGAGCGAGGGCATGAGCTTCAGCATTTTGATCGTCGACGACGAGGCCGACGTCGCCGAGCTCTTCCGCCAGCGCTTTCGCCGCGAGGTGCGCGCCGGGCAGTATGTGCTGCATTTTGCGGCATCGGCCGAGGAGGGGTTGCGCCGGCTCGGCGAGATCGAGCCGGAGCTGATCGTGATCCTGTCGGATATCAACATGCCGGGCATGGACGGGCTCGAGCTGTTGGCCGAAATCAAGCGGCGGCGGCCGGAATTGCCGGTCCTGATGGTGACCGCCTATGCCGATGACGACCGGCGGCGGCGCGCCGCCCTATCGGGTGCGGCTGCGTTTCTCGCCAAGCCGATCGATTTCGACGAGCTGAAACGGCGGCTGGCCGAGCTGGTCCCGCCAGCGCCCGGCGGGACCACCGAAATGCCCGGGCGGTGATGGCCCGACTGACGATCCGCGCTCGGCTGATCCTGCTGTCGAGCGTGCTGCTGCTGGTCCTGGTCGCGACCAACCTCTACTTGACCCGCCGGCTCGCCGAAAACTCGGCCGGCCTGGTCGAGGCGGCGAACCTGCTCGACGTGATCGGCGAGGCCAACGACGCGCAGTATCAATTCGGCGAGCTGCGCTATTGGCTGACCGCGCTCTCGGTCAGCCAGATGACCGAGGCCGGGCAACATGCCGCGGCGGCGCGCGAGGCGCTCGAACGCAATCTCGACCGGCTCGGGCGCTCGCAGCCGCAGGCGGTCGCCGCAATCCGCGAGGAGCTGGCGCAATACGAGGATTTCGCCGGCCAGGCGGTCGAGGAATACACCGCCGACCAGCGCGACATGGGCAACAAGCTCCTCGCCCAGGCGAGCGGGCACAGCGTCGCCGTCGACAATCGGCTCGACGCCATCGTCAGGAAATTGACCGAGGAATTGCAAGGAGCACGTGCCCGGCTCGTCGCCCGGGCGGCGGCGGCGGCGCGGCTGTCGCGCCTCATCGTCGCCGCCGCGGTGGTGTTCGGGGCGTTGCTGACCTTTCTCGTGCTGCGCTCGATCGCCCGGCCGTTGCGGCGTCTGGTGATCGCGATGAACGGCCTCAACGCCGGCAACCTCGCGGTCGCGATCCCGCCGGCGGGCGCCGATGAAATCGGCGCCATGGCCCGCACCTTGGCGGCGTTTCGGGACACGCTCGAAGCGCTGCACCGGACATTGGCGCGGTTCGAGGCGCTGCGTGCGGTAGGGCGCGCGGTCGGCTCGACCCTCGATCTCGAGACGGTGCAATCGCTCATCGTGGCCCGCGCGGTCGAGCTTTCACAGGCCCGCGCCGGGATGATCTACGAATATGACGAAGCCACCGGCCAATTCCATTTCCGGGTGAGCCTCGGCGCCGAGGACGCGCTGGCCGGCTTGCTCAAGGGGCAGCCGATCCGCTTTGGCGAGGGCGCCATCGGCAGAGCGGTCGAGACCCGATCCCCGGTGCAAGTCGCCGACCTCGCCGGCGACACTGACCTCGTGGTTCCCGAATTCTGGGCGGCGCTTCTTCGCTTCGGCTACCGCTCGCTGCTCGCCGCTCCGCTGTTGCACGAACGGCACATCCTCGGCGGCCTCTACGTCGCCCGGCGCGAGGCCGGCAGCTTTTCGGACGAGATCGTCGGCCTGGTCGAGGCCTTTGCCACGCAATCGGCGCTCGCCGTGCGCAACGCCAAATTGTTCGACGAGCAGCGCCGGCGCGAGCAGGAATTGCGCGCCGCCAACGACCGGCTCAAAGCCGCGCAGGCGAGCCTCGTCCAGGCCGAAAAGATGGCTTCGCTCGGCCAATTGACCGCCGGCATCGCGCACGAGATCAAAAATCCGCTCAACTTCGTCAACAATTTTGCCGAATTGTCGAGCGAGCTGCTGGACGAGCTGAAGGCGGCGCTCGGCGCCCTCGGCAAGCCCCCTGCGACCGCCACCCGCGCCGAGATCGACGAGCTGCTCGCCACCCTCTCGGGCAATCTCGAAAAGATCGTAGAGCACGGCCGGCGCGCGGACGGCATCGTCAGGAGCATGCTTTTGCATTCGCGCGGCGGCGTCGGCGAGCGTCAGACGACCGATTTGAACGCGCTCGCCGAGGAGGCGCTGGGCCTCGCCTATCACGGCGCCCGCGCCCGCGACCCCGGCTTCAACGTCACGCTCGAACGCGATTTCGATGCGACGCTGGCACCGATCGACATCGTGCCGCAGGATGTGACGCGGGTCTTCCTGAACCTCTTCGGCAACGGTTTTTACGCCACCGACAAGCGGCGGCGCGACGGCAGCGACCGGTCGTTTCAGCCCGTGCTCAAGGTGGCGACGCACGCTCTTGGCGACGAGGTCGAAATCAAGATCCGCGACAACGGCATCGGCATGGCGCCGGAGGTGCTGGCCAAGCTGTTCACGCCATTCTTTACGACCAAGCCGACCGGCGAAGGCACCGGGCTCGGCCTATCGATCAGCTACGACATCGTCGTGCAGGAGCATGGCGGCACGATCACGGTCGACAGCAGCGAGGGCGAGTTCACCGAATTCGTCGTGCGCCTGCCGCGCCAGCCGCAGGGGGCGCCGGCGGCGATCGCTCCGGGGGTGCCGGCATGACTGCTCACCCCGATGTCGAGGTGCTTCGGACCGAGACCGGGTTTGCCCGGTTTTTGCGCATAGAGGTGTTCGAGTTTCGCCATCGGCTCTTTTCCGGCGAATGGAGCGCGCCGCTTCGCTGGGACGTGCTGCGCCGCGGCGCGGCGGTGGCGATCGTGCTTTACGACCCCGATCGCGATGCGGTCGTGCTGGTCGAGCAGCTCCGCCTGCCGGCGTTGCTGGCCGACGCCACACCATGGCAGGTCGAGCTGGCCGCGGGCCTCGTCGAGGCGGGCGAGGCGCCCGACGCGGTGGCGATCCGCGAGACGCATGAGGAAACCGGGCTCGGTGTCATCGGCCCGCTCGTCCCGATCCAGCGCTATCTGCCCTCGCCCGGCGCCTCCGACGAAAGCGTGCACCTTTATTGCGCGCGCGTCGATTCGACCGCTGCGGCGGGCATTCACGGGCTTGCCGACGAGCACGAGGACATCCGCGTCACGGTCAAGACCATGGCCGAGATCGAAGCCCTGCTCGATGCCGGTGCCATCGAGAACGGGCACACCCTCGTCGGCCTCTATTGGCTCATCCGCCACCGCGAAATGCTGCGCCGCCGGTGGGCTTGACCTTTATTTGAAATGCTTCGACAGCGCCAATCCTTGGTGCTGGTAGGACGAGCCGATGGCGCGGCCATAGAGCTTGTCGGGCCGCGCGATCAGCCGCTCGTAGACGAGCCGGCCCAACACCTGGCCGTCCTCGATCAGAAACGGCACCTCGTGCGAGCGCACTTCGAGGACCGCGCGGCTGCCCGCTCCGCCGCTCTCGGCGGTGCCGAAGCCCGGGTCGAAGAAGCCTGCGAAATGCACCCGGAACTCGCCGACAAAGGTGTGGTAGGGCAGCATCTCGGCGGCATGGTCGGGCGGCACCACGACCGCCTCACGCGAGGCGAGGATATAGAAATCGTGCGGGTCGAGCACGATTCCCCCCGGGCCGCTCGAGCCGCGCTGTGCGTAAACTTCTTCCCAATAGTCGCGCGGGTCGTAATGGCGCACCCGGTCGACATCGACGAGATCGGTGTGGCGCCGCGCCTTCCAGCCGACGAGCCCGGTCTTAGGGTCGCCGGCGACATCGACGCTAAAGGCGAGCCCGTCGCGGATCGCCGGCGGTGCCGCCACCTCGCCCGCCGGGGTCTCGACCAGCCCCACTTCTTCGTGCAGCCGGCGCAACGCGGTGTCGCTGAACAGCGGCGAGCCGCGGCGGATGCGCAATTGCACGAGGCTCGACCCGGCGCGCACCAGGATGCTGAACGAGCGCGGTGAAATCTCGGCGTAGAGCGGACCCTTGTAGCCTTCGCGCACCCGGTCGAACTCGGCGCCGTAATCGGTGATGACACGGGCGAAGACATCGAGCCGGCCAGTCGAGCTTTTCGGGTTGGCGAGTGCGGTGGTGCGGCTTCGGAGCGCCACATATTCGAGGAGCTGGACGATATAGACGCAATCCTTTTCGAGGACCGCCCCTTGGGTCAGGTCGATCCGGTGCATCGACAGCAAGTCGAGCTTGTCGCGCACCCGCGCCCGGCTTCCCGGCAAAAAGCTCGCGCGCACCCGATACGCCACCTCGCCGAGCCGCAAATCGATGCTCGCCGGCTGGATCTGCGCGTCGCCGATCGGCTGCGGCGACAAAATCTCGCGCCCCACCGCCGCCGCCTCGCGCAGCAGCTGCGACGGCATCAGACCCGTTGTGCGTTCGGATTCGGCGGCCTCGGGTGTCGGAAACAGCGTATCCTCGCGCGCTTCGGTCATCGGGCAATCATACGCACAAGCTCGGCTGCTTTATCTAAGCCAGACGCTGCTCCGCGGGAATACCGTATCGCCGCACGCGCTTGCGTCGGCGGGAGGCGGGTCCGATATTCGCGGCGAGAAATGCGGGCGGATGGAGAAGGGAATGCAAATCCGCGAAGGGTTTGTCGGCACGGTGGGCAAGACGCCGCTGATCAAATTGCGGCGCGCCTCGGAAGAGACCGGGTGCACGATCCTGGGCAAGGCCGAGTTCCTGAACCCCGGCGGGTCGGTCAAGGACCGTGCAGCACTTGCCATCATCAAGGACGCCGAGGAGCGCGGCCTGCTCAGGCCGGGCGGCGTGATCGTCGAGGGCACCGCCGGCAACACCGGGATCGGCCTGGCGCTCGTTGGCAATGCCCGCGGCTACCGCACGGTCATCGTCATGCCCGAGACGCAGAGCCAGGAAAAAAAGGACATGCTGCTGCTGTGCGGCGCCGACCTGCGTCTCGTTCCCGCCGTCCCCTATACGAACCCGATGCATTACGCGCGCTATTCCGGGCAGCTCGCCGAGGAAATCGGCGCGAGCGAGCCGAACGGTGCGATCTGGGCCAACCAGTTCGACAACCTCGCCAACCGCCGCGGCCATTACGAAACGACCGGCCCCGAAATCTGGGACGAGACCGAGGGCAAGGTCGACGGCTTCACCTGCTCGGTCGGCACCGGCGGCACCTTGTCCGGCGTCGGCATTGCGTTGAAGGAGCGCAACCCGAAGGTCCAAATCTACCTGTCCGATTGCATGGGGTCGGGCATCTACAATTGGTATGCGCACCATGAGTGGAAGCCCGAGGGCAATTCGATCACCGAGGGCATCGGCAACAACCACGAGACCGGCAATCTCCAGGGCTTTGCTCCGGACGGCCAGCTCCAGATCACCGACACCGAGATGCTGCCGGTCTTGTTCGACCTCGTCGTCGAGGAGGGGCTGGTGCTCGGCGGCTCGACCGGGATCAATATCTGCGGCGCCATCCGGCTCGCGCGCACGCTGGGGCCCGGTCATACGATCGTCACCATCCTCGCCGATTCCGGCACCCGCTATCAGTCCAAGCTGTTCAACCCGGCCTTTCTAAAGGAACGCGACCTGCCGGCACCGCCGTGGCTATAGCGGCTCAGGCACCGAGATCGCCATCGGGCTGGTTGACGAAAATCAGCACGGCAAGAAGCGTCATGTAAAAGCGGAAGGCGGGCTGTTGGCCGTTCCAATCGGCCGATTGCCACATTTGAAACCATTCGCCGCCGACCACCATAAAGCCGAAAAACCACACGAGAAAACCGATTGTCGCGCCGGCGAGCACAAACCGTTTGCTGCGGTTGAAACGCGCGGCGGCTGCGCGCAAATGGCGGAAGAGGGCGAATGTCGCGACCGCGAGGCCGAGGCCGGTCAGCCCTTCGCCGAGGATGATCAGCCCATACCCCGCATGCCACAGCGCCGGCGCGGTGATCCGGCGATAGAGGAGCGCGTTTCCCGGTGGCGTCGTGTCCATGCTCAGAACATGGCGCACAAACACAAAATTCGTGCCGTAATCGGTCAGATTGTCGAACGTCACCAGCAGCGCGAAGAGCGCGAGCGCTCCGACCATGACGATCTTGGCAATGCGGGCCTCGATCACGTGCGGCTCGATCCCGGCGGTGGTGGCTCAGCTTGAATTGCAACAGACATCGACGCGGCCTAAATTTGCTTTCGAAAAGGGGCGGCCGGCAAGGAGGGTTGGATATCTAAAACATAAGGGGAATGTATGTTCCGTGGGGAATGTATGTTCCGTATGGATTTAATCGGTCACTCAGATCTGCTCAGCCAGACGAGGGAGCGACCGTCGCCGCGCGATCCTCCGGGTGCGCCATCAGCCACAGCGCATCGGCGCACAGATCGACGATTTCGTCGCCAATGCGCCATACCAGCGTGCGCCCGCGCGGGCCGACTTCTACGGCTGCGAACCGAGCGGGATCACGCAACGGCTTGAACACGCCGCCCTGCGCCAGGAGCGCCGCGAGGTCGATCAGCGCGTTGTCGTCCTCGTCAAAATCAACCCGGATGCGGGTGTCGGAATAAGGCTTCGCTCGCCTGATCACGTGCAGCTTCATTGCCCGATCCTTCCCGGCGCCTGGCCACTCTGAGCGCGCGCCCAGCACAACGCCAATTCGGCTTGATGCGTTGCTGCCCAATCGAGAACCCGGCGCGTCATCACCGCCGGCGCGCTGCCGGCGAACACCGCCAGGCTGGCAATGACAACGAGGATTTCGTCATCGGCCTGCATGGCATGAAAGTGCGGCGGATTGTGGTCGTTGTAATAGATCGCGATCGTGATTCCTCCGTCGAGAATCGCGATGGTCGGCATCACGCCGCTGCCGCCGGCCTGGCGCCCTCGCAGATGCTGGCATTCGTCTGGCGCAGCAGCTTGATCCCGCGCTTCGCGATTATCTCCTTGATCGCCATCAGGATCTGGCTCTCGCGGCGCCGCCGGGGAGGTTTCGGGCGCGCCTAACCCAGGGCCGCGCGTGTTTCCTGGCGGCGCAAGGCGCGGCCCGGCCGGTCGCCCGAGGGCTTGCCGCCGGACCAGACCGGGCGGCCGTTGACAAAGACGTGGTCGATGCCGGCCGCCGGGACCGCCGGCTTCTCAAAGGTCGCGCGGTCGATGACCGTCGCCGGGTCGAACACCGTGATGTCGGCATAGGCCCCGGCGGCGATGGCCCCGCGCCCGGCAAGGCCAAAGCGGGCGGCGCTGAGCCCGGTCATCTTGCGCACCGCCTCTTCGAGGGGGAAGAGCCCCAGATCGCGGCAATAATGGCCGAGGACGCGCGGGAACGTGCCCCACAGCCGCGGGTGCGGGTGAATGTCGTGCGGCAACCCGTCGGAGCCGACCATCGTGTGCGGAAAGCTGAGGACACGCTGCACATCGGGCTCGTCCATCATCCAATAGACGGCACCGGCCGGCAGCAGCCGCGCGACCGCATCGGTGATCGCGACCCCCCAATCGGCGGCGATCGCAGCGAGCTCGCGCCCGGCCATTTCAGGCGCGCTCTTCGACCAGGTGACCAGCACTTTCGAGGCGCGCCCGGCCTGTGCCGCGGTCAGCACCGTCGAGGAGGCGATATAGGGATAGCAGTCGAGCCCGGCTTCCTGCGCGCCGATCGCCGCGGCGATCACCGGCAAGGTTTCGGCGGTGCGGCCGAAATTGGCGCGGCCGATCGTCTTGTGGTGCGAGATCACCACCGGCACGCCGGCAGCCCGGCCGACGGCAAAGCTCTCGTCGAGGCTGTCGAGCACCCGGTCGCCTTCGTTGCGCATATGCGTCGTGTAGAGCGCGCCCGCCGGCCGCAGCAGCGCCGCCAACGCCTCGATCTCGGCCGGGGGCGCGTGCTCGGCCGGGGCATAGGCGAGCCCGCTCGACAGGCCGATGGCGCCGGCGTCGAGCGCCTCCTGCAGCAATTCGCGCATCCGGGCGAGCTCGGCCACCTCGGCCGGGCGGTCGAGCGTCGTCATCGCGCCGACGCGCAAGGTCGAATGGCCGACGAGGCAGGCGGCATTGATCGCCGGCGGGTCGCGGTCGAGTGCCGCGAGGTAATCGGCAAACCGCCGATAGCGGTAATCTGCGTGGTCGCCGATCAGGTCGAGCGGCGGCGGCGGCGCATGGTCGATCGCGAGTGGTGCGAGGCTGATCCCGCAATTGCCGGTGACGACCGTGGTCACCCCCTGGCTCGCCTTTGCCGCCATCTCGGGGGTGGCGAGCAGCGCGCGGTCGTCATGGGTGTGCACATCGATAAAGCCGGGTGCGACGATCCTGCCCGACACATCGATCTCGCGCGCGCCCTCGGTCTTGGCGACGTTGCCGATTTCGGCGATGCGGTCGCCCAGGATCGCGACATCGGCGCGAAACCGCGGCCGCCCGCTGCCGTCGATCACCTCGCCGCCGCGCAAAATCAAGTCGGTCATGATCGCGTCACTCCGTAGTGCGTATCGCCGATCGCGGCACGGCAGCCCTCATGCGTCGAAGCCATAGAGGCGGGCGGCGTTGCCGCGGGTGATCTTGAACCGGTCCGCGGCGCTGGCGTCCTTGAAGTCGCGCTCGACCACTTCCTGCGAATGCGGCCAGGACGAAGCCTGGTGCGGATAATCGGACGACCACATCATCCGGTCGACGCCGATAAAGCTGCGGTTGGCGACCCCGACATAGTCGTCGATATAGGTGCACCACATCTGGCGACGGAAATATTCGCTCGGCTTCAGCTTTAGCTTGAACCCCGAAGCAATGCGCGAGCGCTCGAACAGCCGGTCCATGCGTTGCAAATAATAAGGCAGCCAGCCGCAATTGTTTTCCGCCGAGACGATCTGCAATTCCGGGAAGCGGTCGAGCACGCCGGAAAAAATCAGCACGCTGAACGAGCGCTCGACCTCGTGCGACAAGACCGTCGTGCGCATATAGCGCTCGCCCCAATTCCACTGGCTCTCCATGCCCATGCCGGTGATCGCGTGCAGGCTGACCGGCATCTTCAATGCTTGCGCCGCCGCCCAGAACGGATCGTAAATGTCAGAGCTGTACGGCCGGTCTTCGGGCGGCGAGCACCAGACCATCGCGCCCTTGAGCCCGAGCTTGGCGCAGCGTTCGAGCTCGCGCGCCCCGGCCTTGGGATCGTAAAGCGAAATCATCGGCAGCCCGGCCATGTGCTTTTTGTCGTAGCTCACATATTCGGCGAGCCAATCATTGTAGGCGCGAAAGCAATCGGCCTGGAGACCGGCGTCCTCGAGCCAGAAGATGCGAAAGCCGAGTGTCGTGTAAAGGACATCGGCCTCGACCCCGTCGAGCGCGTTGTCCTTTTGCCGCTCGGCCGGGTCCCAGCCGCCGGCGCGGGCGTCGGCGTAGGTGGCCTTGGTCAAAAAGCCGGCCAACTCCTCGGGGCTCTTGCCGGCGGCGAGCCCGATCCCGATCGGGTGCGGTGCATGGCCCTCATAAATAAAATAGGCGCCTTCGCGGCCCGGCGGGTCGATGACGAGGCGCGGCGCCCGGTCGCGATATTGCTTGTCCACCCGCGAGGTCCACAAATCGGGCGGCTCGCTGACATGCGAATCAGCCGAGATCAGCTTATATTCCGCCATCTTGCCATCCTCCCGAAGAACCCGCCGATGCTGCCACGGCATTCCGCCCCGTTTTTACGATAGATGAGCCGTCGCCGCCGCGTCCAGGCGCGTTTCCGTTTCGCCTGAAACGGCCCTAAAATCGTCCGGCGCTGCGGGAGGTCGTGTTTTGGAAACAGTGCGGGTGGTGTGCGCGCATGATTGCCCCGACATGTGCTCGCTGTTGGCGCGGGTCGAGAACGGGCGGGTGGTAAGGATCGACGGCGATCCCGACCATCCGTTCACCGCCGGGTTTGCCTGCGCCAAGGTCAACCGCGACGCCGAGCTTGTGCATTCGCCCGAACGCCTCAAAACCCCGCTGCGCCGGGTCGGGCCGAAGGGGACAGGCCAATTTGCGCCGATAAGCTGGGACGAGGCGCTCGACGAGATCGTCGCGCGCTGGTGGGCGATCATCGCCGAATCGGGGCCGCTGGCGATCCTCGGCTACGCCTACAGCGCGCATCAGGGGCAGTTGAACCGCGGCCTCGTCAACGGCCTCTTTCATGCGCTCGGCACCAGCCGGCTGCGCGCCGGGACGGTGTGCGACACCTGCTGCGAGACCGCCTGGGACATGACCGTGGGGCCGATCGGCGGCGCCGACCCGGAGGCGGTCGTGGATTCCGACCTGGTGGTCGCCTGGGGCGCCGACCTCGTCGCCACCAACGTCCATTTCTGGGCCAAGCTCGAGGAGGTGCGCCGCCGCGGCGTCGAGCTCGTCGTCATCGACCCGCGCCGTAGCCGCACCGCCCGCCGGGCCGATTGGCATTTGCCGGTCCGGATCGGCACCGATGCGGCGCTGGCGCTCGGGGTCATGCACATCCTGGCGCGCGACGCGAAATGCGACCGCGATTACCTCGCGCAGCACACGATCGGCTTCGACCGGCTCGAAGCCGAAATTCTGCCGCGGTTCACGCCACCCCATGTCGCTGCGGCTACCGGGCTTGCGGTCGCCGATATCGAGCGTTTTGCGGCACTCTACGGTGCCGCCAAGACGCCCTTTATCCGGCTGGGCGAAGGGATGACGCGGCTCGCGCGCGGCGGCGAGGCATTGCGCGCGGTCGCATTATTGCCGGGTGTGACCGGCGCCTATGGCAGAAAGGGCGGCGGCGCTTTGCTGATGACCGCGGCATCCTGCGCGCTCGATTACGATTTTGTGCGCAAGCCGTCGGGGCCGGTCGAGACGCGCAATGTCAACCATCTGCGCCTCGGCGAAGCGCTGCTCGAATTGGCCGACCCGCCGATCCGTGCCTTGTTTGTTGCCGCCAACAACCCGGCGGTGACCTGCCCCGACGCCGGCAAGGTGCGCCGCGGCCTCGCGCGCGAGGATCTGTTCACCGTCGTCCACGACCCGTTTTTGTCGGTGACCGCGCGCTATGCCGACATCGTGCTGCCGGCCGCGACCTATCTCGAAACCGAAGACCTCTACCGCGCCTACGGCACCTATTATTTGCAATACGCGCCGCGCGCGGTGGCGCCGCAGGGCGAGGCCTGGCCGAATTTCCGCCTGGCGCAAGGATTGGCCGAGCGCATGGGGCTCGACGACCCGGTCTTCCGCATGGCGCCCGGCGAGATCGCCGCCGCAATGCTGCGCGGCGCGCAAGGAGCCGCCGGCGCGGTCGATCCCGATGGCGTGCGCGAGGCCGGCCCGATCCATCTCGGGCCGCAGGGCGGGCAGGAGTTCCGCACGCCCTCGGGCAAGCTCGAATTCCATTCGGCGCAAATGGCGGCGCAGGGGCTGCCGCCGATGCCCGATTGGCGGCCCGACGCCGAGGAGGAACGCCAGCGGGCGCGCTGGCCGCTGCGGCTGTTGACCGCCCCGGGCTATTTCCAGAGCCACACGGCGTTTTCCGGCGTCGAATTTCTGCGCCGGCGCGAAGGCCCGCCCTATTGCGTGGTGCATCCCGAGGAAGCCGGCGCCCGCGGGCTGAGCGATGGCCAGCGCGTGCGGCTCTTCAACGACAACGGCGCGATCGGGCTCACCCTGCGGGTCGGCGACGAGGTCCAGCCGGGTGTCGTGCTGGTCCCCGGCCAGCGCCCCGACGGCGACGCAGTGTCGGGCACGGTCAACATGCTCTGCTCCGACCGTTTTACCGATCTCGGCGACGGCGCCACCTATCAAAGCACGTTTCTCGACCTCGCCGCCTGGCCCGACGGCTAACTCCGGCGACGCCGGGCCAGCCCAAAGCCGATGAATGCCGAGGCGAGGACGACGAGCCCCGCCGGCTCCGGTGCCGCAACGAGGAAACCCCGAATCTCGCCGGTCGGGAATTCCTGCGTATGGATGTTCAGATACGATTTGCCCGCTTCGATGCCGGCGATCAGCGCCGCCTCGGCCTGAGCCACGGTGCCACCCTCGAGTGTGACGAAAGCCGGGTTGTAGCTCGCCGCATCGAGCAGGTCGAAATCGTGCGAATAGGTCCCGGAGGTCACGCCGATCGGGAAACCGGGAAAGAACGGGACGGTGGTCGCGACCCCGACGCTGACCCCGGTTTCGAACGGGGAGAGGAGACAGCAATGGATGTGCGAGGCGGTGGTCGGCGCCTCCAACCCGCTGAAGCTCACATCGACCTGCATCGTGTTCGCCGCCGGGTCGATGATCACGGTCGCATGGCCGGTTGCGGGCGAGCCCGTGGGCGGCACTTCGAGCGAGCCGACGAGATTGGCGACAAATGTAATCGGCATCGCCTGGCTGGCCGGCGCCGACAGCACAAAAGCGAGCGCAATACCCAAGGAGGACAACATAACGGCCGGCAGAGCCGATCGGCGGCATTTCATCGCAACCTCCCTCACAGTCGTATTTTTACCATGATTCGAGAGTCGGCAGCGGCCGTCAATGGCGGTCGGATCACGTTGGCGTTATCGCCGGGAGGCTTATGCCGCGAGCGCGCGAGCGACGGCGACGAGGCTCGCATCGCTGCCGTGGCCGCCGATGATCGAGAGGCCGACCGGGGCGCCGTCCACGATGCCGCCGGGGATGCTGATTTGCGGCACGCCGGTCAGCCCGCCATGGGCGCACAGGCACAACGTCCGCTCGCGCGAGGCGCTGCTGGCGGATAGGGGCAGGCCGCGTTTCGGTGCCGGGAACGGCGTCGTCGGCAGGCACAGGATGGTGCCCGGCGGCAACAGCTGGCGCATCCGGCCGCGGGCTTCGTGGCGCACCAGGTTGGCCGATTGCCGCTCGCTGTCCGGGATCAGCGAGCCGCTAAAGAGATTGCGCGCCACACTATAGGCCAAGCGCGGGTTGTCGCGCTCGATCCACCCCTTGAAAGTCTGCCAGGCTTCCGCGGGCTGCAACACCCGCTGTGCGCGCAGCCATTGCACGAGACCGCCCGGCGCCATGGTCTCTTCGCGGCGGTCGCCGATCAGCCGGCCGAGCTGCTCGACCATCGGCTGCAACGCCGCGCCGACTTCCGGGTCGGCAAAGGCAAAACCATCGGCGGCGACGATCAAGCGAGTCGGCAATGCCGCCGGGATCGGCTCGCCGAGCATGACCGCCGCGACCCGTGCGAGCGTTTTGGCGTCGCGGGCAAACCAGCCCGTTGTGTCCGATGTCGGCGCTTGCGGCATCATGCCGGTGACATCGATCCGGCCATGCGTCGGGCGGATGCCGTAGATGCCGCAAAAGCTCGCCGGCACCCTGACCGAGCCGCCGGTGTCGGTGCCGAGCGCCGTGTCGCAGAGACCGGCAGCGACCGCCGCGGCCGAGCCCGCCGAGGAGCCGCCCGGCACCCGGTCGGGGGCGCGCGGGTTGACCGGCGTGCCGTAGAACGGGTTCTCGCCAAAGATGCCGAGCGACACCTCGTCGGTGATGGTCTTGCCGACGAGAGTGGCGCCGGCGTCGAGGAGCCGCTCGACCGCCCAGGCGTGGCGTGTCGGCACCCGGTTCCAGCGCGCCCAGTCCGGATTGCCGCCGCCGGTCGGATGGCCGGCGACATCGAAGAGATCCTTGGCGGCAAAGGTCAGGCCGGAAAGCGGGCCCCCTGCCCTGCCCTCGAGACGGACCCGCGGGCCGGGAACAAACGCGTTGAAATCGTCGGACATGGAAAGCCTCGGAGCCACGAAAACCGGCGGAGCTTAGCGCCGGTTGACGGAAAAAGAGACGACCGGCGATTAAAACATGGCGCGCAACAGCCAGGTGCGGCTTGCCGGATCGGCGCCGCGGCTTTAGGCCACCCCGTCGCCCGCGCCGGAGCCGTGCTATGACGGCGGCAAGACGATGCGGGTGATTAATTCGGCGCGAGTGACTCCGGATTTGCCGCAGCTTGGAAGGATGACGCCGATGTGGCCGAAGAACGCCGTCACCGAACGACTGAACCTCAAATGGCCTATCCTGCAGGCACCGATGGGCAGCGCCAGCACCCCGGCGCTGGCTGCCGCGGTCACCAACGCGGGCGGGCTCGGCGGGCTCGGGATGTGGGCCCGCACCGCGGAGCAGGCGTCGCGCCGGATTGCCGGATTTCGCCAGCAGAGCGGTGGCAGCCTCAACGTCAATTATCCGATCTGGCCGGATCCGCGCTCTGCGCCCGAAGCCACCGAGGCGATGCGGCGGCATCTCCAGCCGCATTACCAGGCGCACGGGCTGGCGGCGGTGCCGGAGCCGCAAGGTGCCGCCAGCGAGGTTGAGCAGGAGCATGTTGCGCTGTTGCTCGAAACAAAACCGGAGGTGGTGAGCTTTCATTTCGGCCTGCCCGACCCGGAGGTCGTCCGCACCCTCAAATCCGCCGGCATCTTCATCATGTCGAGCGCTACGACGGTCGCCGAAGCGCGGATGCTCGAAAAAAACGGGGTCGACGCCATCATCGCGCAAGGCATCGAGGCCGGCGGGCATCGGGCGACATTTACCGGCGTCGATATCGGCATGCAGCCGGGCTTGTTCTCGCTCCTGCCGCAAATCGTCGATGCCGTAAATGTTCCGGTTATCGCAGCCGGCGGCGTCGCCGACGGTCGCACCGCGGCGGCCGCCTTTATGCTCGGCGCGAGCGCCGTGCAGCTGGGGACGGCGTTCTTGCGCTGCGAGGAGGCGGAAGTGCGCGATGCGCATCGCGCCGCTTTGGCTGCGGCCGACGATTCGTGCACGGTGGTAACCGATGTGATCAGCGGCAGGGCCTGCCGCTACATTCGCAACAGCATGATCGACGACCTTGTCGCGTCCGGCGTGCAACCCCTGCCGGTGCCGGCCCAGCAGAGCCTCACCTCGCCGATCGCAGCCGCCGGCGATCGCGAATGGACGGCGCTTACATCGGGACAGTCGGCGGCGCTGGCAAAGGACACGAACGCGGCCGAGCTGGTCCAGCGGCTCGCGGAGGAAACCACCCGGCGACTAAGGGCATTCACCTAAGTCCTTGTCCGTTTTAGGTATCGCTTTTTTTTCGGTGGTGCTGGTCGGCGCCTTTGCGGTGCGCAGCGCGGCCGGCTTCGGGGCCGTGCTGATCGCGGTGCCGATGCTCGCCTTTGTGCTGCCGGTGCCGACGGCGGTGTCGGTGGCGACCGCGCTGAGCGTGGCCACGTCGCTGCGGCATGTGGGCCGCGACTGGCGTTTTATCGCGTGGCGGCAATTTGCGATTTTGTCGTTCTATACAGCCATCGGCATCGGGGTCGGGTTTTACTGCATAAAGCTCCTGGACGAGAATACGCTGCGGCGAGGATTGGGGGGATTTCTCGTTCTTTACTCGGTTTATGTCCTGGGCACCGGCGGGGCTCTCCCGGTGTTGCCGGCGCGCTGGCACGGTGCCTTGGCGGCGTGCGCCGGCATCGTCGGCGGCTTTCTCGGGGCCTTGTTCGGGGGCGGGGTCGGGCCGATTTACGTCATTTATTTCAATCTTCTGCGATTGGAGAGAGAGGTTTTTCGGGTGACCATGACCACGGTCATGCTGGTCGGAGGAACCGCTCGCATCGCCGGGTACGCGAGCTTCGGGTTCTACCGCGGTACGGCCGTCGTCCTGTTGGCGCTCGGGCTGCCGCTGGTCGGCATCGGCTCCTGGCTGGGGGCCCGGATCGTCCATAACGTCGAGCCCCGGCGGTTCAGCTTTTTTGTGGGCGGTCTCGTCTTGCTCAGCGGCGTTGTGCTGCTCCTCAGATAGGCGGGCCTGGGTCAGCGGCGGCGCCAGGTGAAGATCGACGAGACGCCGTAATTCCAGACGACACCGACCGCAGCGCCGGCGAGGCCCGACACCCACCAGGTGTAGTGGCGCTGAAAAATCGCCGAGGCGACGCCGACATTGGCGAGCGCGCCGACACTGCAGATTGCGTAAAACGAAAGCAGCCCGGTCACAAAGCGGCGACCGCGCAGCCGGCTGTCGCGATAGGTCATGATGTTGTTGAGAAAAAAGTTGCTGGTCATCGCCGCAAGCGTGGCCGCCGCCTGCGACGCCGCGAACGGGAGCGCCCCGAGCGCCAAAAACAGCGTCGTCAGGTGAACCGCGATGCCGAGCCCACCGACCCCGGAAAACAGGATAAAGCGGACCGGCACGACGCCGCCGATCAGCTTATCCAGCAGCAGCATCAGGTATTCCCAGACGACGAGGCTGTCGAGCTTGCTTTCGCCGTAGAGCCGCGGCCGGAACACGTAGGGGAGCTCGAGGTAGCGGTAGGGCGTGGCGGCGGAAGCGAAGAGGTCGAGCAGGATCTTGAAGCCTTGGCCGGAGAGCCGGCGCACCACCCGCTCGAAAGCGGGGCGGGTGATCAGAAAAAACCCGCTCATCGGGTCGGTCAGCTCGGCCGGGACGACGAGCCGGGCGAGCCTCGTCGCAAAACGGCTGATCCCGGCCCGCCGCGTGCTCCAGTCGCCAAACCCGCCGCCGTCGAGATAGCGGCTGGCGACGACGATATCGAGGCCTTGGCGGCGCACCGCCGCCAGCATTTGCGGCAACAAGGTCTCGTCGTGCTGCAGATCGGCGTCGATGACGGCGAGATAGGGTGCCGAGCTCGCCAGCAGGCCCTCGATGACCGCGGTCGAGAGCCCGCGCCGGCCGATCCGCCGCAAGCAGCGCACCCGCGGATCGCGCTGGGCGATATCGCGGATCGCCGCGGCCGTCCCGTCGGGCGAATCGTCATCGACAAAGACGACTTCCCAGGCGATGCCGGCGAGCGCCTGATCGAGCCCGCGCAGCAAGGGCGCGATATTGTCGCGCTCGTTGAAGCTCGGAACGATGACGGAGAGCTCGACGCTCTCGGTGTCCGATCGCTGATCCAACGGCATGACCGACAAAGATTAAGGGAGAATCATTAAGCAAGCGATAGGGTTCGCGCCGAACCGGTTGATGGCGGGAACGAGCTGTGGTGGGATAAGCGATCGAAATTCGGGAGGCCATCGATGACGATCAAGGTCGGCGACAAGGTTCCTTCGGTGACGCTGCGCTATCTGGCGCCCGACGGGATCAAGGCGGTCCAGTCCGACGAATTCTTCAAAGGCAAAAAAATCGTGCTGTTCGGTCTGCCCGGCGCCTTTACCCGCACCTGCTCGCAGCGCCACCTGCCGAGCTATGTCGACCATGCCGGCCAGCTGCAAAGCAGGGGCGTCGATACGATCGCCTGCATCGCGGTCAACGACCCGTTCGTCATGGCCGCCTGGGGCAAGGAGCACGGCGCGGAGAGCAAGTTGACGATGCTCGGCGACGGCAGCAGCGAGTTCGCCCACGCCATCGGGCTCGAGCTCGACCGTGTCAAGGAAGGCATGGGGATGCGCTCGCAGCGCTATTCGATGCTCGTCGAGGACGGCGTCGTCAAGGCGCTCAATGTCGAGCAGCCCGGGCAATACGAGGTTTCCAGCGCCGAAACGATGCTGAAGACGCTGTGAGCCGGCCGCTCGCGCTCGCTATCGGGCCGCTCGCGCTCGCTATTGGGCTGGTCGCCGCGGCATTGCCGGCGGCGGCGCAGCAAGCCTTGCCGGCGGCGCAAGAGCGCCCGGCCACGGCGCCGCTGATGCTGCTGCCACGCCCGACCGACGCCGGCAAGCCGATCGTCTATGGCCCGGCATTTGCTGCCGAAGCGGACCGTGCGTGGCGACTCGGCTGCGCCCCGGCGCCGTCCTGCCGGGTGCGGCTACTCGGCGTTATCGAAAAGAACGGCGCGGTGGCGCTGGAAGCGACGGCCTTCAAATGGTGAATCCATCGATCGCAGTGGTCGGCGCCGGTGCCGTCGGCAGCGCCGTCGTCTATTCGCTGGCACAGGCCGGGTTTGCGCCAAAGCTCGTCGCTCGCGGCGCCGGGCTCGAGGCGATCCGCCGCGACGGGCTGTTTGTCGATAAATGGACAGGCGGCGGGTCGGTCCATATCGAGGCGTCGGGCGACGCCGCCGATTTCGGGCCGCAAGATCTGGTGATCGGCACGATGAAGGCGCAGGACTGGCCGGCCGCGCTGCCGGCGCTGCTGCCGCTCCTCGGGCAAGAAAGCGTGCTGCTGCCGGTCATCAACGGCGTGCCGTGGTGGTATTTCGACAATCCCCGCAGCGCGTTCGCCGGCGAGCGGGTCGCCGCCGTCGATCCGCAGGGGGCCTTGCTCGCCGCGTTGCCGGCCGAGCGGGTCGTCGGCTCGGTCGTCTATCTGGGGGCGAACCGCACCGCGCCCGGCAAGGTGCGCTGGACCAGCGGCAACAAATTCGTGATCGGCGAGGCGGCGGGCCCGGTGCGCGAGCGCACCCAAACCGTCGCCGCGGTGCTGCGCCAAGCCGGGTTCGACGCTACCGTCACCGACGACATCCGCGGCGAGGTCTGGGCAAAGCTCCTCGGCAATGCCGCAATCAACCCGCTTTCGGTCGTCGCCCGCGCCCGGATCGACGAGATCATGGCCGATGCCGGCTTGGGGCAGATCGCGCTCGCGGCAATGCACGAGGTGGCCGCGGTGGCCGCCGCGGTCGGCGCGCCGTCGAAGATGGAGGTCCAAAAGCGCTACGAGATCAATGCCGAGCTCGGCGCCTTTCGCACCTCGATGCTGCAGGATTACGAGGCTGGCCGGCCGCTCGAATTGGGCGCCCTGGTCGATGCCGTGGTCGAGATCGGCGCGCGGCTCGGTGTCGCGGCCCCGATGACCGCGGCGCTCGGCGCCCTCGCCCGCCGCGCCGCCGAAATCCGCGATGCCCGCGATCAATAGATGCCCGCGATCAATAGACGTCGCGCAGATAGCGCCGCGTGCGGGCCAGATCGGCCAGGTATAATTTTGCCGCTGCGGTGCCCATCGCGCCCTGCCGGGCGATGATCGCGGCGAGCGCGGCATCGACGTCCTTGGCCATCGCCGCAGCGCCGCAGACAAAGACGTAGGCGCCTTCCTCGATCCAGCGCCACAGCTCGGCGGCGTGCTCGCGCATGCGCTGCTGGACATAGACCCGTTCCGGCTGGTCGCGGGAAAAGGCGGTGTCGAGCCGGGTCAGCAGCCCGTCGCGGTGGTATGCCGCCAATTCCTCGCCGTAAAGAAAATCCGAGCCGCGGTGCCGGTCGCCGAAGAAGAGCCAGTTGCGCCCCCCGGCGCCGAGCGCCCGGCGCTCCTGCAAAAATGCGCGGAACGGGGCGACCCCGGTGCCGGGCCCGATCATGACGATCGGCGCGGCGCCATCGGCCGGCAGGCGGAAATCGCGCCCGGGCTGCACAAAGACCGGGACCATCGCACCCGGCGGCGCGCGTTCGGCGAGAAATACCGAGGCAACCCCTTTGCGCAGGCGGCCGCGCTGTTGCCAGCGCACGGCCGACACGGTCAGATGCGCGGCGCTGCCGACATGCTTTGGCGAAGACGCGATTGAATAAAGCCGCGGCTGCAGCAGGTCGAGCGCCGACAGCAATTCCTGGACCGGCGGGCGCGCCGAGGGAAAAGCGATCAAGAGGTCGAGCAAATCGGCGCCGTCGGGCTCGGCGCCGGGATAGCCCTCGGCCAACGCCTGGAGGCGGCTCGAACTCGCCGGCTTCGGGGGCGCGCGAGGCCAGCACCTCGATCGCCGCGTCGGACGGGCGCCCGATATCGCACACCACCCTCAGCGCTTCCCGCAAGGTTCTTCGCGTGCCGTCGGAGCAGTCGTATTCGTCCGCGCCGCGCGCCTTCAGCAGCTCGATGATGGCTTCGACGGTCTGCGGGCAATTTTCGGCATGGACACCGAGGCTGTCGCCGACCTCGTAGGAAAGCCCGCTCGCAGCGAGGTCGAAGACGACATGGCGGGTGTCCTTTTCCGACCCGGCGCCGTTGAGCCGCGCAACATCTTCGAGCCGCGCCACCATCCGCGCAGCCGAGGCGGGGGCAGGAGGCGCCGGCGCCGGCAGCGCCGGGCTCGCCGCTGCCGCGGGCGCCTCTTCCATCAGCTCTTTCAGCAGCCGCGCGGTCGCCTTGCCGCCGGGAATGCAGCGGCCGAGGCCCTTTTCCGCGCCCTCTGAAATTGCTTCGGCATAGCTCCGGCACTGATAGCCGCATTGCCCGCAATCCTGCTGGGCCATCGCCGCCATCAGCCGGTCGGCGAGCGGCCGGCCCTCGGCGCGGCGAGCCCGCTCCTCGATCGGCAAGGTCATGTCGTGCCAGGGAAAATCCTCGATCGGCCCGGCCTCGGGGGCCACCGCCGTGGCACCCGGGCGGGCGACGACCTGCGACCCGAAATAAGCGGCGAGCCAGCCGTCGAGCCAGGCGCGCTCGCCGGCGGCAAACGGGGCGCTAACGGGAAGGACGGGTGCCGGATGCGACATCGGGTTTGGCCCTCAATCGCAGCACCGCTGCAGCTCGGCGACGGTGCAGCGCCTGGTGAATTGGTGAAAGGATTCGGCCGCGTCGCGGCGCCGTGCCAGATAGGCGCGGAGCAGGCGCTCGAGCCGCATCGGCACCTCGGCCATCGGCACGCCCGGCCAGATTTCGCGCGCGAGCGACCGCTCGCTTCCGGCACCGCCGCCGACGCAGATCGTATAGCCCTCGACCATGTCGTCGCCGACCCGGCTGCCGAGGAGCCCGATATCGCCGACATAATGCTGCGCGCAGGAATTCGGGCAGCCGGTCAGGTGGATGTTGATCGGCTGATCGAGCGGCACCCGGCTTTCGAGGTATTGGGCGATCGCCAGCGCCTGGCCCTTGGTGTCGGTCGCGGCGAATTTGCAGCCGGTGCTCCCGGTGCAGGCGACGAGCCCGCCGCGAATGCCGCTGGCCGTGGTGGCAAGGCCGAGCGCGGTGATCCGCGCCTCGGCCTCGGCCAAACGGGCGTCCGGAATGTCGCAGAGAATAAGGTTCTGCCACACCGTGAGCCGGACCGCGCCGCTCCCCAGCTCGCGCGCGGCATCGGCGAGCCCGCGCAGCTGCGCAGCCGCGAGCCGGCCGACCGGCAGCACCACCCCGATATACCAAAGCCCGGGCTGCTTTTGCCGATGGACGCCGATATGGCCGTGCTTCAGCACGGGCCCGCGCGGCTTGCCGGCGGATAACGGCGCAACGAGCGGGTTGAACGGGATTTCTTTGGCGACCGCGGCCATAAACCGCTCCAGACCCCAGTCCGCGAGCAGATATTTGAGCCGCGCGCGTTTGCGGTCGGTGCGGTCGCCATCGGCGATAAACACTCGAAGCACGGCTGCCGCCATCGGCACGCATTCTTCGGGCGCCAGCATCACGCCGGCGTCGGCGGCGAAATCGCCGTGGCCGGTCACTCCGCCGAGCAGCATGCGGAAATAGACGCCGGGCGGGATGCCGGCGCCCGAAGAATGCGTGCCGATGGCGGCGGCCGCGACCGCGGCAAAGCCGATGTCGTTGGTGTCTTCGAGCACGCCGACCCGGCCGCCCCCGTCAAAGGCGATGTTGAATTTGCGCGGCAGCCCATAGAGCTCGCGGTGGTTCAGGATGTGGTGGTGCAGCAGGCGGGCGAGCGGGCGCGTGTCGATCAGCTCCTGCGGGTCGATGCCGGCGGTCGGGCTGCCGGTGATGTTGCGGATGTTGTCGGCGCCGGACCCGCGCGAGGTCAGGCCCAGATCCTCCAGCGCCATCAGCACCGCAACCGCATCGCCGGCGGCGATCTCGCGGATCTGCAGATTGGCGCGCGTCGTCACATCGGCGTAGCCCCCGCCATACTGCTCGGCGATGTCGGCGATGCCATGCAGCTGGTGCGCGTCGAGGCTGCCGTTCGGCATGCGCAGCCGGCACATGAACGAATCCTGCGCGGGTGCTGCGTAAAACAGGCCAAAAAACTTGTGGCGGAAAACGTCGAGCCCTTTGGGAAACCGGCCGGCGGCGCCGTTGGCGACAAGCTCGTCCCACATGTCGAGCGGGTGGCCTTGCCGCTTTGCCATCTCCTCGGGCGTCAACGACTTGCCTTGGGCGAGAAAGCGGTCCTGCGCCTGGCGATGGATATCGGGCGAGGCATGCTCGACCGATGGGGCCGCCGCTTCTTGCGACGGGGCGCGCTTTGCGGCAATGCCGCTCATAAAGCCTTCGAGGTAGCGTTTCTGCTCCTCGCTCAGACCTGCTTCCGCCATCGCCTGCCGCTCTGCGCTCCTGACGTCGCAGAGCTACGCAATTTCGATGCCATGAAGCCACGAGCTGGTCATTCCGGGGGGTGGGGCCCCGGTTCGGGCCGATCGCCCGCCCGAGGACAGGCTCCGCCCGCGAGCCCGAAACCCACGCCCACCGGCCGCCGATAACGCAGGCGAGCAGAGGCGGTTCATAGAACGAGCGGTGCGCGTCTTTGCCTCAATCTCATGCTGCGTTGCAGCACGATGGGCGATTTTTGAGCAGCCGTCGCACTTTGCGCCCGTCATGCAGCGCAGCAACCCAGCAATACGCCGTGGCATGCTTCTTGCCCAGGAATGCCGATCGGAGGTGATGCGATGTATCTCGAAACCGTCGATCAATTGGCCGTTGCCGCGGCCGGGAAGAGCGCTTTTCTCAAACGCTCGCCATTGGGCTTCTGGATCAGCGCGATGATGGCCGGCGCCTATGTCGGGCTCGGCGTCATTTTGATCTTCAGCATCGGCTCGGACATAGATCCCGCTTACCGGTCGCTGATCATGGGCGCCTCGTTCGGCATCGCGCTGACCCTCGTGGTGTTTGCCGGCTCCGACCTCTTTACCGGCCACACCATGCTGATGCCGCTCGGCGTGCTGCGCGGCCGGGTGAGCCTCAAGGAGCTCGGCGCGTGCTGGGCCGTCGCCTGGCTCGGCAACCTCGCCGGCTGCGCGGTGCTCGCGGCCCTTTTTATCGCTGGCGGCGGCGGGTCGGTGCTCCATGCCAAAAGCGATTTCATCATGAAGGTCGCGGCGGCCAAGATGACCGCACCCGACCTTTCGCTGTTCGCGCGCGCGGTCTTGTGCAACTGGCTCGTCTGCCTGTCGCTGTGGATGGCGGCGCGGATGCAGAGCGACGCGGCAAAGTGCATCGCGATCTTCTGGTGCCTCTTCGGGTTTGTCGGCAGCGGCTACGAGCATTCGATCGCCAACATGACCTTGTTTCTGATCGCGCTCCTTTCGCCGCATCCGGACGCGGTAAGCTGGGGCGGCTTCGTGCACAACATGGTGTGGGTGACGTTTGGCAATGCCGTCGCCGGCGCGCTCTTTATGGCGACCGGCTATTGGGCCGCTTCCCGCCCCGAGCGCGCGCCGATGCCGGCGCTGCGCGCGCTCGGCGACGCGGCCGACTAAAGCGTGATCGAGCAATATCGAACAGCTCCCCTTTTCTTTTGGCAGGTCCCGCGACAGCGCTGGGGTGACCCTGCGCCGGCCTCGACGACGGCCGGGCACGCGATCGCCGGCCGCACTCGGCTTGACGGCGGCGGGCCGGTCGCCAAAGCTGCCGCCGGCGATCAAGCGGGAAAGGGATGCCGATGCTGCCGCTCGTTCTCTCGTCCGACTCGCACGTGTTCGAGCCGCCCGATTTGTGGCAGACCCGCATCGATCGGGCGTTCCGGGATCGTGCGCCGCGGATCGAGCGGATCGACGGTGGCGACTGCGTCGTGGTCGAGAAGGACCAGATCCTCTCCGGGATCGGCCTGATCTCGAACGCCGGCGCGCGGTTCGCGGCGCCCGAGACGATCACCGCCCAAGGCCGCTTCGAAGACGTGCTGCGCGGCGGGTACGACCCCGCGCAGCATCTCCGGGATATGGCCCTCGACGGGGTGGCGGGCGAAGTCCTCTATCCGAGCCAGGGGCTGTTTTACTTCAAAATCGCGGAACCGGCGCTGATGTCGGCGATCTTTCGCGCCTACAACGACTGGCTCGCCGAGTTCTGCCGCACCGATCCCGCGCGGTTGAAGGGTGTGGCGATGATCAACCTCGACGACGTCGGGGACGCGACCAGGGAGCTGGAGCGCGCCGCCCGCCTCGGCCTCTCGCGGCGGCATGATCACCGAATATCCGGCCGAGGACCGGCGCTACGACCAGCCTGAATACGAGAAGTTCTGGGCCACCGCTGCCGCGCTCGATATGCCATTGAGCCTGCATACGGCGACGCGGCGGCAGGGCAAGATCCGCGGCGCCGGTCCCGGAACATTGCGCGACGCCAGCAGCCGCGCCACCAAGGCGTTCTATCCGGCATTGTCGCTGTGCGACATGATCTTCTCCGGCGTCTTCGAGCGCCATCCGCGCCTGACCCTGGCCATCGTCGAGTTCGAGCTCTCCTGGGCGCCCAACGTGCTCACCTCGATGGATTACACCTACCGCGAGCGCCACGCCGAGGCGATCTACCGGTTCAAGAACGGCATGCTGCCCGAGCGACTTCTTCCGCCGCAACGTCGTCTTGAGCTTTCAGGAGGACGCCATCGGCATCCGCCTGCGCGACGTGATCGGCGTCGATAACATGATGTGGGGCTCGGACTATCCGCACAGCGAATTGACCTTTCCCCAATCGCGCAAGATCCTGTCCGAGATCCTGGCGGGCGTGCCAGCCGGCGAGCAGGCCAAGATCGCCGCCCTCAACACCGCCCGCGTCTACAATTTCGACGCGGCGAAGCTGACCGCCCCTGCTTGAAGCGCGCCAGGCTGGTTCTATCGCTTAAGACATGACAATTCGGGCGACAGGCAGGCTGGGCTGTTGGCGGACACTCCCCATATCCGGTTTGAGTGGGATGATGCGAAAAACGATCGCTGCGTGCGAGATCGCGGGTTCGGTTTTGCCGATATCCTGCCGGCATTCCTCGATCCGAACAGAAGGGTGGCGCGTGACGATCGGCAAGACTATGGCGAAGACCGTCTCATGCTCCACCCCCGCGGCGCCGGAGGGTTAGGTCGGGGCCGGCTACGCACGGCGGGAATCGGTGTACGAGGAGCACCGCCGCCCGCAAGGCAAACGCCAGGGAGAGGGACCGGTATGGCGCGGACTGAAGCACGCCTCGATGCGACGAGAGCCGTCACGCGGCGGGGTCCCGCCGGCCCTTGGGAGCCGGTCGAGCCGCGAACCGATTGGGCGCGGGTCGATGCGACCACCGAAGCGGAGATCGAACGCCAGGCCGCCTTCGATGATGCCGAAACAGCCCAGGATGCGGCGGCTTGGGCGCGGCGCGTTCGCAAGCGTTCCGGACTGTCGCAAGCCGAGTTCGCGCGCCGGATCGGCATATCTGTCGTGACAGTGCGCGGTTGGGAACAAGGTAAGCTCGTGCCGCAGGGTGCGGCCCGCGCCCTTCTGCGCGTGATCGACCGCGTGCCGGAAGCCGTGCTCGCGCTGAGCGCGAGCTGAACCACTCGCGATTTCGACGCATCGACCTCGAACCGGGCCGGCGGCGGACCTCGAGGCGCTCGAGGATGCCCTGGTGCGCGTGTCGCACCTCGCCATGCACCTCGAAGGACACCTGGCAGAGCTGGACATCAATCCGCTGATGGTGCTGCCGTCAGGTCAGGGAGTGAAGGCGGTAGACGCCCTCGTCGTGTTTCGCGGCCCATAGCACTGCACGCGGCTGAGAGCCGGACCCAAAAGCTTGCACGGCCTAATTGTCGGCAGCAGCGGACTGCTTTGGAACCCACAACCGCCGCGCAGCTTTGGCGGCAGGAACCTCTCTTGATGCCCCATTCCAGCCGTTGGCATGGGCACCGGGGTCGGCTTAGGCGAGCAGCGTGTTGCCGATCCACGGTTTGCCGATTTATCCCGCGCATGGCAACGGCACTCCGGAAGCCAGGCAACCAAGACCACTCCAAACTTATTCATCTCCGCCCAAGCGGAGATGACGTTTGACAGATCGCAAAAATGCTTTTAAACGGAGCGCATGAGATCACTCCCGGCGATCGCTCGCCTCGATTATCTGGACGTTGTGCTGGCGGTTCTCGGGAAGAGCGGCGATGGCGCGACTGTCGATGACATTCGAATTGCTATTGGTCAGTCAATCGAGGAGCTGGCGCTGCGCGGTGAAGCACGGCTAACGCGAGACTGGCGGCATCCCTTCGCTTACCGGGATACGACGGTCGATTCCGTTCGTGAACTGATGCGGTGGCACCTCGTCGAGGCTGTATCTCTCGCTGATACCGCGGATGCATTTGAGCGCATTCGGCAGTTGCGCATTCGGCTGACTCCGGATGGTCTTCATGTCGCGAACGCCAGCGGGGCCGAGCGCCGGGAATTGTTTGGGCAGCACATCCTGGAGAATTACCCGACGTTTCTTAAACTTCTCAGCATTCTAGAAATTAATGAGCTGCTTATACCCGAGCTCTCGGATGTGGAAATTCGCGACAATTTAAGAGAGCCAATGTTGGCCGCTGATGATCAAGATGGATGGGAAAGATTGTCATCGTCAGTGACTAATGCTCTTTTGTTAGCGCCTGGATTTGGGAGGTTTCGACCGGCACATGCGCCCACAAAGTCAAAGGTGGTAGAGGAAATTGGTAGACATTTACGGCGCCGATTTCGGACGCGAATTCCAAAGAACCTCAAGGAAGTCACGGGAACTGTGAACAAAGCCATCGCTCAGGCGGTGCTACGCTCGGCGGGATTTCCAGGTGATTGGAATGCATATGATCGGTGCCTCCGCTGGAGCCGCGACCTTTACCTGTGCAACGATGCTCGCCATGTTTTTGGTATTTCCGGTTGGGTAGCATGGTCTGCATCAAAGGTACGTGGGAACGGTTCCTTTCGTATCGAACGCCATGGTGTTGGTCAGTTCCGAGATGTGGTTCAGGATGCGCTGATACATGCTTATGAGCGGATAGCAGCGGCCCGTCGATCAGCAAGCGTTCAAGTTCCTCTCATCCCAATTTATGAAGTACGCGAAACCGCCGCTTTCGAATCCCGCGTCTGCGATGAGGTCGTCGATCGCATTATTGGAGAAATGGCCATGGACCGCTCGGATAGTTCTATGGTCGTACAGCTACACCTAGCCGACCTAAAGGACTTTGCGCCAAGCTCACGCCCGTTTCGTCTCAATGATCGACGATATTTTTATATCTCTATGCACAGTCCGAGACCATCTGAGGAAGGAGTATAGCTATGCCTATCGACAAATGGGAATTCATGGCCTCTAGATGGGGCTTTGAGCAGGCGCCCATCGGAGAAACTTTTGACCGCCCGGGCGATCCGTTTAGCCGCGCTGCATGCGCTAAAGAGGCCGATCTATTCGAGCGCAAACTGATACTCGGCGCGATCCGGGGTCGGCAGACCTATGGTTATCTGTGGTCCGTACCCAATCCCCAACTGCCTCAAGAACCCACCGGCACGGGATACGGCAAAACGAAACTCATGCGAGCAACAGAGGTGGCGGTAAACCGCGATTTCGGGCAATCACTGTTGAGGGAACTCGCAGACGAGGAGCCTCCGATGATTGTAGCCGCGTATACGAGCCTTGATAACGAGGACACCCGCGGTTTATTCGCCATATTGTTTGCTGCGGTGGAGCGTTGGGCGGACGCAAACCAATCTCTGGGGTCCGACGGTTCAGTCTTACATTCAGCTAGGACTGCCGTTGTGCAGCGGCTCGGATGCGATGACGATGATGAAGCGGCGATCCGCAATGAGGTAGAGCGGATTTGTCATGCACTGCCCGGAGGGGGAACTTTGCCGCCTCTTCGGGAGGAGGTTCTCAGGGCATTTTGTTCGCCAGACCAAGACGCACTCGTGGGTGAACTCGCGGAAGTTTCGCCAGGTACCCGCTCGCGCAGCGGGCTAGGCTTCTTTGAGGCAGCATACGCGTGTCTCGCAGCCGCAGGCGTTGAGCACATCTTCTTGTTCCTCGACCAGCTCGAGTACATGGTTACGAATAGAGCCGTTAGCAGGAGCCAAAAATCTCGCGAAATCGCTAGGTTTCGCACTGTGTTTTCACAGCACGCTGGCCTCAGTGATCGGTGCCATGTAATCTTCACGCTACATCGTAGAGCTTCACAATCTCTTGTAGAATTTTGGGAGGCCAACCGGCTACCGCCATTCGATCCGTACACACGAGAAAATCAGAACGCAATCGTTGTGCTGCAAGGGCTCGAAGCGCCAGAGAGAATCTCTGACTTGATAATTGCATATTTCAATGCAACACGACCAGCCAATCATCCAAGGCAAGATACTGCTTACCCGATTGATCCTGAGGTTTTTCCGATGTTATGGCGTTACTCGACGGCGCGGCCCGGCATTATCCTGCGGCGGATCAGCGCAGCGCTGGACCTCGCTGCCGAGGAAAACCGCGAGATTGTTGATACCTCAGTGATTGAGCGGGTGATGGACGAGCCCCTGATGGACCGCCCTCCCGCGAGGGGCGCTGACAGCCCGGAGTTACTCTGGCGTAGCCGTGCGAGGGCATCACAACTGCGAGCGGCTCGCCTGGAACCTAGCATGGCTGGCCCGCCTCATTCGGTGATCGGTGGGTCGCGCCGGATCCGACTGGCAGGACGCCGTTTGTCACACCGCGCGCGATACTACGTCCTATGGAGATACAGGATTCGCCGCAGCCGACTTTTCGGCGCTTATGGTGCGAGCGGTATGGCGGCCGAGATAGATGGCGTGATGACGCGCGGTATCTGACCTCATCGAATTGAAAGCTAATGACGATTTAGGCTGTACAGGGATGCCGCCTTGTGTTCAGAAAAAATACGGGAACGCGAGGCATCGAGAGGTTCCGATGGACCGGCACATACGCCGTATGGCCTCCGCGGGTCGACTTTATTGCGTTTGCCGTTGGTGTTTTATGAAGGTATTGACGTTATTGATCCAGATCGATTCCACTAGTTGTCTTTCTCGACTCCAGCTTTCCTAAGCAATGCACAATTATCGGCTTTAGAAAATGTACATTCTATGACCAACTGAACGATGCCCTGCAAGTGACACCGAGGAGATTAACGGGGCGATGCTGTTGCCTGAGCTGCCAGACGGATACGACTTCATGGCGATGTGCACGATCTGAATACCATACAAGCCAATCTCGGAGAGCGTCTGGTCAGCTCTAGCATCCGGGGATGAAAACGAGTCCTACTTCGGACCGCGCTGAGCAAGAATTTAACAAATTGAATATTAATTTGGAATATCGAGGATGAATTGTCGCCAGAAAACACGAGATGAGAGGAGTTATAAAGAATAATGTGCGCCGGATATTTAATAGTGGTCTTCGTGAGTTGGGCTGCTTGACGTATTATAAAGGACGTTACACTCCCCTAATTTACCTGGGCGGAGGTCCTGGGTGGGGGTGAGGCCGTCCATTCGATGGCACGTCGGGAGGGCTGCTGTCGGCGCATTCTCGTCGTGCCGCGCGTCCGGCAAAGGTCCGTTCACAAGCTGATTGCCGACCTTAGCCCTCGCTCGCCAGCCATTTGGGTCAGGGTCTGAGAGTGATCGCCGCGAGCTGGTGATCGCCAGTGCCACAGGCCGTCAGCTCGCGTGTTTGCCGAACATGATCCAGCCGCCGCTGCTTGGCGTGGTGAAGGCCGCCGCGCGGGCGAAGACGACGCGCCGGCGTCCGCGCTCCGCGGCGCTCAGACAGAACGCACCAATCCGGGTCCGCCGTCACTTCCTCCGTTCGTACCGGCCGACGATCTTGGCTGTGGCCAGCGTGTTGGAACGCAGCTCGGCGCCGACCGCGGCGCCCGGTGCGGTGCTGTCCAGCGGCAACCGGGCGACTTTGACCGCGTAGACGGTGATCTCGTAGTGGTGCGCATGGTCGCCGACCGGCGGGCACGGACCGCTGTACTGCGAAACCCCGAAATCGTTACGCCCCTCCTTGGCACCCGCGGGCAAATCCCTGGAGCCCGCGCCGCCGGCGCCAGCCGCCAGGCCATGCACCCTCGCCGGGATATTGAACATCGTCCAATGCCACCAGCCGGCGCCCGCGCGCGCATCGGGATCGTACATCGTCACGGCAAAGCTTTGCGTGCCGGCCGGCGCGCCCGACCAGGAGAGCGCCGGCGAGATGTTTTGCCCGTTGCAGGCGGTGAAGGCCTGAGCGAGCGCCATCGGACTGCCGCTCTTGACCTCTGTCGAAGACAGCACGAATTCGGCGGCGAGCGCCGGCACCGCCACCGCCGACAATGCGGCTGCCAGAATCAGCCAGCGCATCACTCCTCCCTTGGTTTATCGGCCGCCACCAGGCCCCCTGAACCGCCGCGATCGGACTGGCCGGGCGACGGCGATGGTTGCCCGGTGCAGCTTGTGTACCCGGACCAGCGACACGTTGCCATCGGCATCGGCGCGTGCTGAATAGCCGATCGACCCACAACGAGCGCCAGCCTTTCTTCGGCGATCGGCCATAAGCCTTGGCGCAGGCGCCGCCCATCAGCATTGCCCGTTCGTGCACCGACGCGCGCCGACCGATCATGCTGGACCTCATTGCCCTCGGCAGCTTTATCGGCCTGCCGATGCACCCGGTTGACTCTGTCGGAGCGGTCTTTCACCGTTCGCGAGGTATTTATCGGCATCGGACACACGCACCATGAGCCCGTCGGACGCCGCGTGGCAGCAATTGATCTCCGCGTTGCACGCGTCGGGCCGCAAGGCGGCGCTCGCGATCACCGGGGGCGGCAGCGGGGCGGTCGGCGAGCTGCTGCGTGTTCCCGGCGGCTCTCGGCTCTTGATCGAGGCGCAAATTCCCTACGACGAGCTGGCGCTGGCGGCGTTTCTCGGCGCCGCACCGGCGCAGGCGTGCAGCGCCGACACCGCAATCGCGATGGCGCAAACCGCACGGGCGCGCGCACAGCGGCTGGTGCCGGCGGGCGCCGATCTGGTGGGCCTGGGTGCGACGGCGGCGCTGGTCAGCGACCGCCCGCGCAGAGGCGAGCATCGCTTTCACATCGCCTTCGCCAACGCCGCCGGCGTCGCGCACTCTACTGGCGTCTTGGCCAAGGGCCGACGCGATCGCGCCGCCGAGGAAGACCTCGTATCGCGCGCGATCGTCCTGATGCTGGCTGGTGCCTGCGGGGTTGCCGCGCCGTCGCCGCAGAGCCTCCTCGATGCGGATGAGGATTATGCGCAGACGGTGGTGGCGGAGGGCGCAGCCGTGGATACGATCGATCGGCTCCTGGCCGGCGAGCACGATCGCGTCACCGTCCAGCCCGATGGGCAAATCATGCTGTCGGCGCCGCCGCCCACGGTGCTGTTCCCCGGCTCCTTCAACCCGATGCACGAGGGACATCGGTTGCTGGCGCGGATCGCCGAAGAATTGAGGCAGCAGCCCTTGGCGTTCGAAATCTCGGTCACCAACGTCGACAAGCCGCCGCTCCTCGGCGAGACGGTGCGAAACCGGCTCGCGCAATTCGCCTGGAAGTCGCCGGTCGAGCTGACGCGAGCGCCCACCTTCCTCGAAAAGTCGCGCCTCTTTCCGAAGACGATTTTTGTGATCGGCGCGGATACCGCGGAACGGCTGGTGGCGCCGAAATATTATGGCGACGACGAGCTCCTGATGCAGGGGGCGCTCGAGGAAATCGCCAATTCGGGGTCGAGCTTTCTGGTGGCCGTGCGCCTCGACGCGATGGGCCGCGTGCGCGCGCTCGCCGACATCCCGGTGCCCCGGCGCTACGCCGATCTCTTCACCGAAATCCCCGAGCACCGGTTCCGCCTCGACACCTCCTCATCCGAGATTCGCGCCCGGAGACGCGCAGATGGGAGACGCGCAGATGGGGGACGGGAAGCTGGTGATTCATAGCGCGCCAGCGCCTCCCCCCGAAATTGCTGCCCCCGCCGACGCGACTGCTTCAAACCCGACCTTTGAACAGTATCGGCAACGGGCCTCGTCATCAATTTTGTGCCACGGCTACGAAGACAGGGGATTGCGGTAAGTCGGGGCCGCCGGGGCTTGCAGGTGCGTCTTCGGGGGTGGCTTATTGGCGCAAATGTAGCCGGCGCAGTGAGCCCTCTGATGCATCTCCAGCCTTCCTCCCGGCAGCGCGAGTTGATCGCCCTTGCCCGCCGTCTGGCCTGCGAGCGCTTCGCCCCGCGCGCCGACCGCCACGACCGCGACGCGTCCTTTCCGTTCGACGACTATGCCGATCTGCGCGCCGAGGGGCTCCTCGGCCTGTGCGTGCCCGAACGCTACGGCGGGCTCGGGGCAGACTACGAAACCTACTGCCTGGTGGCGGAGCAGCTTGCGCAGGGCAATGCCTCGACGGCGCTCACCTTCAACATGCACTGCCTCACGATGCTGATGATGGGCCCGATCGCCGACGACATGGCGATGCCTCCCGCTGTGCGCGAGCGCCACGAGAAGCTCCGGGCCGCCAAGTTCCGCGAGGTCGTGGAGGACGGCGCTTTCTACGGACAGCCCCACAGCGAGCCGGTGGAGCAGGGCGAGACCGATACCAGGCTCGGTGTGGGCGGCCGGCGCTTCGGCACCACCGCGCGGAAGGTGGATGGCGGCTATGTGGTCAACGGGCGGAAGTTTTTCGTCTCTCTGGCGGGCTGCGCCCCGTATTACGCCACCCCTGCTATCCGGCTCGGCGACGAGCCTTGGATCGAGCGCACGCTCTATCTCCGGATTCCCAAGGACGCGCCGGGTGTGTCCTTCCCCGGCGAGTGGGACCCGATGGGGATGCGCGCCACGGTCAGCCGCGACATGCTGCTCCGGAACGTGTTCGTCCCCGACGACGCGGAGGTGCTGCCGCCCGGCCTGTTCGGGGCGATGTACAACGCCTTCCCCCATCTCTTCCTGAGCTTCTCTGCGACCTTCCTCGGGCTCATGCAGGCGGCCTACGACGGCGCCCTCGCCTACCTCACCGGCCGGCTGCCGGGCGCGCCCGTCCCGCATGCCGAGATCGCGGCCAAGGGACCTGCGGTCGCCGAGATGCTGTTCGCGATCGAATCCGCCCGCGCGCTCTACTACCGGGCGATCTCGGAGGCCCAGGTCGATGCTCCGCGGGAGGCGGTCCAGCGCGCCCGGGCGGCGCATGTCACCGTGCAACGCGCCGTGGTCGCGGTCACCCAGGAGGCGATCCGCGTCTGCGGCGGACGGGCCTTTCTCAAACGCTATCCCTTCGAGCGCTACGCCCGCGACGCGCGGGCCGCCGCGCTGATGCGCCCGTGGACGCAGGAGATCGCGACGCAGCAGGCTTGGGAGGAAGCGCTCGGCTTGGACGGGCAGCAGGGCGGCACCGCAGGGGCGTGACCGCCTCCGTCGGTTGCGAGAAAGACGCCACGGCTGCGCCGCCGATGATTGCGTGATCCCACGCGTTGACCCGCGTCATGGCCGCGTGAACAACAATCCCGCACCCGCGCTTCCAGGACGCGCAACCGGCATTCGCCTGCGCGACGTGATCGCCCGTGCGTGCCGCTTTGACGCAACGGGGCTGACCGTCGGTGCTTGAATAGCCAGCGTGCGGGCGCTGGTCACCGAGGCCGCGCGCTTCCGGTCCTGGCTCGGGTGGAGGGAACTCTGGTCGAGCCGAGCCGTTTGCTCCGCCGAGCAGCCGGATTCGAGCATTCGAGCATCCACGAAATGCGATTGGGCGATGTCTTCGCCGATCCTTAATTTCTGTCTCCGGGCAACAGCACCAGCTCGATAAATCGAGCGATCGGGCGGATTGTCGGCCTGCTCCGCGAGTTCGGGGAGGCTCGATCGTTTTCCACAACTGCATTCGAGCTCATTGGGGGTCACCAGGCACCGACAACGGAGGGTAAACCCATGAAGATCGTCGTCATCGGCGGCACCGGCCTGATCGGCTCGAAGACCGTCGCCATTCTGCGCCGGGGCGGCCACGAGGTCGTCGCCGCCTCGCCGAAGAGCGGCGTCAACACGATCACCGGCGCGGGGCTCGAGGAGGCCATGGCCGGCGCGCAGGTGGCGATCGACCTCGCCAATTCCCCCTCGTTCGAAGACAAGGCGGTGCTGGAATTTTTCGAGACTTCCGGGCGCAACCTGCTCGCGGCGGAGGCCGCAGCCGGGGTCGGGCACCATGTGGCACTCTCTATCGTCGGCACCGACCGCAGCGACAACGGGTATTTTCGCGCCAAGGTCGCCCAAGAGAAGCTGATCCGGGCCTCCGGCATCCCCTACACCATCGTTCGCGCGACCCAGTTCATGGAATTCCTTGGCGCCATCGCCAATTCAGGCGCGGATGGAAACGTGGTCCGGATTTCGCCCGGCCTGTTTCAGCCGATCGCGGCGGACGACGTTGCCGCCAACGTCGCCGAGGTGGCGCTCGCCGCACCGCGAGACGGCATCGTCGAGATCGCCGGCCCGGAACGAGCGCCGTTCAACGAAATCGTCGCCCGCTATCTGAAGGCAGTCGGCGACCCGCGCGAGGTGGCGAGCGACCCCGAGGCCCGATATTTCGGCGGCCGGGTCGAGGAGCGCTCGCTGGTGCCGTTGGCCGAAGCGCGCCGCGGCCGCATCGGGTTGGACGAATGGCTCCGCCGCTCAAAGACGGGAGCCTGATCTCCTGAGCCCGCATCCGCCGACCGAAGGCAAGCGAGGAGAGGATGCGTTTCATCGAGCCCCTCTCCGATGCGCGGTTGGGACCACGGGAAGCTCGTGCCGCAAGGTCCGGTCCGCGCCCTTCTGCGCGCCGGTTGAGGCCTATGCGCCGAAACCGGTCATCCCTCTATCCGCAGCATCAACCGGTCCGAAACGTAATTAGGCCCATCCCTCATAGGCGTCACGGTGCAATTGGGCTTCGGTGTGCAGCCAGTCGCGGAAAACCAACAGCGCCGGGTCTTTCTGACGCATCGGCCGGTAGGCCAAATACCAGCTCTCGTATTTCCGCCCGGTGATCGCAAACGGACTGATCAGCTGGCCCGCCGCCAGGGCATCGCTGACGTACGGCAGCTGGGCTATTGCGACCCCCACCCCGTCGAGGGCGGCCTGCATTGCAGATGACGTCGTTCAGCGCGCTGGGCGCGACCTCGATCACGATCCAATTCGATCTTGGCCGCAATATCAATTCGGCAGCCCAGGACGTGCAGGCCGCGATCAATGCGGCGGGCAGGACCTTGCCGCAATCGATGACGACGCCGCCGACCTATCGGAAGCTCAATCCGGCCGACACCCCCATCCTGATCCTGTCGCTGCGATCGGACGCTTTGCCGCTCACCGTCGTCGACGACTACGCCGATAATTTCCTCGCGCAGCAGATATCGGAGGTGCCGGGGGTCGCCCAGGTCGCGATCGGAGGCGAGCAGAAGCGGTCGATCCGCGTCCAAATCGACCCGGCCCCGCTCGCGTCACGTGGCCTGACGCTCGAAGATGTCCGCGGCGCCATCGTTGCCGCCACCACAAATGCCGCGAAGGGCGCGCTCACCACCGCGACGACGACCTACACGATCGCCGCCAACGACCAGATCACCAAGCCGGAGCAGTTCGACGATGTGATCATCGCCTATCGCAATGGCGCGCCGGTCAGGGTGCGCGATGTCGGCCACGCCATTTTCGCCGCCGCCGACCGCGGCGCGGCAGCCTTCCCAAACAACCGACCCGGAATTCTGCTCTCGGTCAGCAAGCAGCCTGGCGCCAACGTCATCGAAACGGTGGACCGGATCAAGCCGCGGCTGCCGCGGCTTACCGCCAATATCCCGCCTGCCATAACGGTCGAAACCATCCTCGACCGCACGGTCACCATTCGCGCTGCGGTGCGCGATCTGGAGCTCACGCTCGCGCTCACCATCGGCCTCGTCGTGCTGGTCGTGCTTTTGTTCTTGCGCGACCTTTGGGCCACCTTGATCCCCGGCACCGTCGTCGTGCTGGCTCTGCTGGGCTCGTTCGCGGTGATGTACGTGCTGAATTTCAGCCTCGACAACATTTCGCTGATGGCGCTAACGATCGCCACCGGCTTTGTGGTCGATGACGCGATCGTCGTGGTCGAGAACATCTACCGGCATATCGAGCGCGGGGCGCCCCCCTTCGAGGCTGCGCTCGACGGATCCAGAGAGATCGCCTTCACCGTGCTCTCGATCAGCCTGTCGCTGGTCGCGGTCTTCATCCCGCTCCTCTTGATGGGCGGGATCGTCGGCCGCGTGTTCCGGGAATTTTCAATGACCGTCGCCGCCGCGATCACGGTGTCGGCCCTGGTCTCGCTCACGCTGGCGCCGGTGATGTGCTCCCGCCTTGTTCGGATAAAGACGGACGCACATGGTCATCTCTATTATGCAATCGAGGCTGTTTTTAACGCTGCTGGCAGGATATAAGCGCATGCTCGACATAGCGCTCGCCCATCGGGAGATTACGCTCGGCGTATTCTTCGTGACACTAGCCTTGACGATAACGTTGGGCATTCAAATTCCCAAAGGCTTCTTCCCGATACAGGACACCGGGGTGATTTCAGGGCTGGCGGAGGCGGCCCAACGGGTTTCGCCGGAGGAGATGATGCGGCTTCAGCGTGCTCTTGGCGACGTGATCCGCGCCGATCCCGATGTCGAGGGGTTCGCGTCGTGGACCGGCAGCACGGGCGGTGCCGGCAACGCGTAAACCGCAAATACCGCCCGCTTTTGATCGCGCTGAAGCCGCGCGAAAAGCGCAGGCTCACAGCCTCCCAGATCATCGATCGGCTGAGGCCCGAACTCGCCGAGGTCCCGGGCGTGAAGCTGTTCCTATCGCCGGCCCAGGACATTACCGTCGGCGGCCGGTCTTCGCGCGGCAGTTTCCAGTACACTCTGCGCGGCACCGACAGCGAGGAGCTGGCCCACTGGTCGCAGAAGATGCTCGATAAAATGCGCACGCTGCCGGAGATCGCGGACGCGGCGACCGATCTCCTGGCAGACGCGCCGCAAATCGAGCTCGCGATCAACCGTGACCAAGCCGGCCGGTTCGGCATTTCTCCGCAACTGATCGACGACACGCTCGACGATGCATACGGCCAACGGCAGATCACGCAATACTTCACCCAGCTCAATACCTACCCGGTGATTCTCGAGGTTCCGCTCGAGCTGCAGAGCGATTTCTCCTCGCTCGACGACATCTATCTCAAGTCACCGTTGACCGGCGCGGCCGTGCCGCTCGGCGTCCTGGTGACGCGCACGAGCAGGGTCGGGCCCCTGTCGATCAACGCACCAGGGTCTGTTTCCGGCGGTTACGCTGTCGTTCAATCTGCGCGCCGGCGTCTCGCTGGGCGAGGCCGTCAACGCGATCAGCCGGGCCGCATCCGACATCGGCATGCCCGGCACTGTGGTCGGCACGTTTGAAGGCAATGCCCGCGCCTTCCAGACATCATTGTCGAGCATGCCGATCCTTATCGTCGGGGCGCTGATCGTCGTCCATGTGATCCTGGGAATACTCTACGAGAGCTACATACACCCGCTCACCATCCTGTCGGCCTTGCCTTCTGCCGGCGTCGGCGCGCTGCTGGCATTGCGCTTCGGCGGTATGGATCTCTCGGTAATCGGGGTCGCGGGGCTCATCCTGCTGATCGGGATCGCCAAGAAGAACGGCATCATGCTGGTGGATTTCGCCATCGTGGCCGAGCGCGACCGGCACATGAGGCCGGTCGAGGCGATCCGCGAGGCATGTCTGCTGCGGTTCCGGCCGATCTTGATGACAACGGCGGCGGCGCTCCTTGCCGGCGTTCCGTTGGCGTTTGGCAGCGGCACCGGCTCGGAGCTGCGCCGGCCGCTCGGCTATGCGATGGTCGGCGCTCTTTTGTTCAGCCAGCTGCTCACGCTCTACACGACCCGGGTGATCTATCTCTATCTCGACCGGCTCCAACTCTGCCTGAGATACAAAGGAAGGGCCGCCAGAGCCGCGAGGTTAGTTTAATGTCCGACTCGAAATGAAAAACGGTATCTCAACAGGTTATCGTCGCCCCCGCGAAAGCGGGGGTCCAGAGCCTGCCCCTGGCTTGAACAGGGGGCAACCGTGCGAGCCCTTGCGCCCTGGGTTCCCGCTTTCGCGGGAATGACGAATAATCCGTTGATATTACATGAATCATTATGGTTCGGGCTCTTAGAGAACGAAAGCTCGCTATCCCAACCGCGATCCATCGGATCACCGAGCAAGAATGACGCCTTCGGGGCAGAACCGGCCACTCGGCGAGGCGATTAGTTCGGGACCCAGGCTGCGGCTCTGATCTCGCCGAATTCGCGCGCGATCTTGCGCCAGGAGGCGCCGGAATCCTCGGTGACGTAGACCTCGCCGAAGAGGGTGAACGCGACGATGCGGTCGGCGTCGGCGGGGTGGGTGGCGAGACCCCACATCGTGGCGTTGGGCTCGGTCGGGAGCGGCAGGGTCTCCCAGGTCTCGCCGAAATTTGCGGTGCGGAGCACGTGGCCCTTTTCACCGGTCGTGGTCTCGCCGCAGCCGGCGAACAGCACCCGCGGATCATTTGGCTTGACCGCCATGCCGCGGGCATAGGGGAGCGGCCATTTCTCTCTGATGCCGAGGGGCTCCCAGGTGTCGCCCAGATCGCTGCTAATAAACATTTCGCGCGCGGTGCTCGCATAGAGGCGCTTGGGCTCGGTCGCCGCGATCGCTACGGCGTGAATGTCCGGATCGTACAAACCCCCATCGAGATGCATCCAGCTATCCCCGCCGTCCCGGCTGCGAAAGACGCCGTCGATTTCGACCCCGGCCCAAACCACACGATGATCGTCGGGGTCCACGACGATTCCGGTCACAAAGGGTGTGCCGATCGAGCACTCGCGGGCGATGTCCACAGGCAATTTCTGCCACTGCCGTCCGCCGTCGCGCGAGCGCCAGAGCGCCGCCGGGCGCGTGCCGGCAAAGAGAATGTCGGGATCGACCGGGTCGATGGCCAAGGACCAGATCGTCGGCAGCGCCCCATCGGCGCCGATCCGCTGCCAATGCGCGCCGCCATCATGGCTCCCGAACAGGCCCGTATCGCCGCCGGCGAAAACGGTATGCGGCTCTCTGGGATGGACGGCCAGCGCCTGGATGCGGCTGTTGAGCGGGAACGGCTTGCGATGCCGCGTCCACGACTTTCCGGCGTCCGGGCTGTGCCACACCCCCCAGCCGGCCGTTCCAAGACAAATGCTGTAATCCGCCGCCATATGCCGCCTCCCCTCGCCCCGGTCGCCGCGTCGTCCCGCAATCGCGAAGCATTGCATCTTGCCCGGCCCTCCCACAACAAATGATGGAGCCATCAGCCTGCGGGCCTCGTGGTAGAAACGCGCGGACGGCATGACGGGAGGGCGGCATGGGGCGGGTCGCGGGCAAGGTGGCGCTGGTTGCGGGAGCGGGCGGCGGCATCGGCGGTGCGGCGGCCGAGGCGCTGGCGCGCGAGGGAGCGGCGGTGTTCTGCACCGACCGGGACGGTCCCGCGGCCGAGGCGACCGCCGCTCGAATTCATGCTGCCGACGGGCGGGCAGCCGCATCGGCGCTCGACGTGCGCGACCGGGCGGCGGTCGATGCCGCGGTTGCCGCCGCCGTGCGCGAATTCGGCCGGCTCGACATCGTGCTCGAAACGGCCGGGATCAGCCACCGGATGAATTTCCTGGAGGTCGACGCCGAGACCTGGGACCGCATCATCGCGGTCAACCTGACGGGCATGTTTCACCTCGGCCAGGCGGCGGCGCGGCAAATGGTCAAGGAGGGCCATGGCGGCAGCATCGTCAACGTGACCTCGCAGCTCGCCGAGGTGGCGCGGCCCGAGCGCGCCGCCTATGTCGCCTCGAAAGGGGGTGCCCGCTCGCTGACGCAGGCGATGGCGGTCGATCTGGCGGCGCACGGCATCCGCGTCAACGCGCTGGCACCCGGCCCGACGCTGACCGGGCTGACCCGCGCGAGCTATGCCGACCCCGAAGCGCGGCGCGCGACCGAGGCGGTGATCCCGCTCGGCCGGCTCGGCCAGCCCGAGGATCTCACCGGGGCGGTGCTGTTTCTCGCCTCCGACGAGTTGCGCTGGGTAACCGGCAGCACGGTAACGGTGGACGGCGGCTATCTGGCGATCTGAGGAGGTGCCGATGACTGGCGACCGATCGCGTGTCACGCACCGGCTCGCGCAATTTGTTGCCGCTTCGCGCTGGGAAGACTTCCCGCCGGAAGTGCGCTGCGAGGGCGTGCGCGGGCTCTTGAACTTTGTCGGCTGCGCGCTCGGTGGCGCGCAGGACGAGGCCATGGGCATCGCGGTCAAGGTGCTGACCCCGTTTTTCGGGCCGCCGCAAGGGACCGTGATCGGGCGCGGCGAGCGGCCAGACGCGCTCAACGCCGCTTTCCTCAACGCAGTCAGCGCCAACGTCCTCGAATACGACGACACGCATCTCGCAACGGTGATGCACCCGGCCGCACCGGTGGCGCCGGGGCTCTTCGCGCTTGCCGAGCTGCGTCCGGTGTCCGGCCGCGAGCTGCTGCACGCGTTTATCGTGGGCGTCGAGGTCTCGTGCCGTGTCGGGCTCGGCGTGATGCCGACGCATTACCGGCGCGGCTGGCACATCACCGCGACCTGCGGGATTTTCGGCGCGGCGGCCGCCTGCGCCCGCCTCGTCGGGCTCGACGCGCGGCGCACCGCCTGGGCGCTCGGCCATGCCGCAACGCAATCCGCCGGCCTCGTCGAAAGCCTCGGCAGCATGGCGAAAAGCCTCGGGGTCGGCAACGCCGCGAAAAACGGGCTGGCCGCGGCGCTGTTCGCCGAGGGCGGGTTTGGCGGACCCGCGCAACCGATCGAAGGGCGCTACGGGTTCGCGGCGGTGACCAGCGACTCTGCCGATCTCGCACGTGTGACCGACGGGCTCGGCGAACGCTGGGAGGTGTTGAAGAACGCGTGCAAGCCCTATCCGTGCGGCGTTGTGCTGTTCCCGGTGATCGACGCCTGTCTCGACCTGCGTGCCGGCCACGCGCCGGCGCCGGACGCGATCGACCGCGTCGTCGTGCGCGGCCACCCGCTGATGCGCGAGCGCACCGACCGGGCGAATGTCGAGACCGGGCGCGACGCCAGGGTCAGCCTGCAGCACAGCGTCGCCGCAGCGTTTGTCTTTGGCGCCGCCGGCCTTGCGCAATACGAGGACGATTGCGTCGCCGACGCGGCCGTGCGCGCGCTGCGGGCAAGGGTCGTCTTCGAGGAAGACCCGGCGGCACCGGTCGAATCGGCGACCGTGACATTGCACCTCGCCCACGGGACGGCGTTGAGCCGGCATGTCCCGCACGGCCGCGGCACGCCGGGCCGGCCGATGAGCGACGCCGAGCTCGACGCCAAGGTGCGCGGGCTGGCGGCCTACGGCGCCCCGTTTGTCGACGCTGCCGGCCTGATCGCGGCGGTGCGGGGCATCGAGGACGAAGCCGACCCGACCCGATTGATACGGCTGACCGTGCCCGCCTGACCGGGTCGAATCAGCCTGGCAGCCTGTCGGCCGGTGCGGCATCTCCCCAGGAGTTGCGCAGCAGTGATTGCGGATTTCCGGTCCAGGATAGTAGCCCGCGATCCTTTCAAATGTGATCGCTCGTTCTCATCGCCCCGCGAAAGAGCGTGTGAAGAAATTGCTCTTTCCAAGAAACGTCATTCCGGGGCGGCCCGAAGAGCCTGCCCCCGTGTTCCAGCCAGGGCAGGCTCTGGCTTGAACAGGGGGCCGAGCCCGGAACCCAAGAACACCTGGATTTCCAGTATGTTCGACATCCGGTGTTCATAGGTTCCGGGCTCGCGGCCCTTCGACAGGCTCAGGAGTGCCCGCGCCCCGGAATGACGACGTTTGGCATTTTTTCACACGCTCTTTCGCGGGAACGACGAAAGAAACGGGGTTATTCAATTTTATCGTATCACGGGCTAGCCCGCGAGCTTTGGGATTACTTTTTCGGTCAGCAGCATAAAGGTTTCGTGGCTGAGCGGGGCGGCGAGGAGGTAGTCGAGGCCGATTTCGTCGCGTAGGCGCAGGATCTGCTCGGTGACCGCCTCGGGGGTGCCGTGCAGGATCACTTCGTCGAGGTAGCGCTGCACGGGATCGACGCCTTCGGGGGTGAAGCCCTGTTGCATGACCGGGCGGTGCGGCGCGCCGAGATAGGAATTGACGATCCATTCGGCACCACTTTTCGCGACCGCGGCGGCGTCGCCGGCGGTTGCGGCGAGGGCGACGAGGCGGGCCACCGGGATGTCGCGCCCGGCTTGCGAAAAACCGGCTTCGCCGAGACGCTGCGCGTAATGGCGGCGCTTGCGGCCGATCTCCGGGCCCGAGGAATGCGGGTCCATCAGGATCGAAAAGCCGCGGCCTGCGGCCCAATCGATCGCCCCTTCCGAGCTCGCCGCCATCCATACCGGCGGGTGCGGCTGCTGCAGCGGCCGCGGCAATACTTCGAGACCGGAGAAGCGATAGAATTCGCCGGCAAAATCGAGCCGCCCGCCGGTCCAGGCGCGCAGCACGATCTCGACCGTTTCGCGAAACCGCGCCGTGCTTTCTTCCGGCGGCACGCCGAACGCCTCGAACTCGACGCGGGCAAAGCCGCGCCCTGCCCCCCAATTGACTCGGCCGCCGGACAACACGTCGAGCAGCGCCACTTCTTCGGCGAGCCGCAACGGGTGGTAGAACGGCGCCAGCGACACCGCCGTGCCGATCCGCAGCCGCCGGGTGCGCGCCGCCGCCAAGGTGCCGACCATATGCACCGACGGGCATACGCTAAAGCTCGAAAAATGATGCTCGGCGAGCCACACCGCGTCATAGCCGCCGCGGTCCATGATCTCGATCCGCTGCAAGGCGCGGGCATAGACCGTCGCCAGATCGACCCGGCGCTCCGGCCAGCTGAAAAATTGCAACACCCCGAATTTCATCGGGCCACGATAGCGGCGGAGCCCGGGACGGTCCAGTTGGCGCCCCGCCATGGCTCGGCGATAATCGGAGAAACCGGAGGGAGCGTGATATGGCCAAGGGCATCCTGATCGCGGCGATGGATTTCACCAATGTCGCCGAGGACGAGTTTCACGACTGGTACGATCTGGAGCACGTCCCCGAACGGCAGCGAGTGCCGGGGTTCGGCTCGTGCGAGCGCTGGATCGGCACACAGAGCCCGAAGATATCGATGGCGACCTACGAGCTCGACGAGGTCGGCGTGCTCGACAGCCCGGCCTATCGCGCGATCGGCGGCGACAACCTGTCGCCGTGGTCGAAACGGGTGACCGGCCGGGTGAGGATGCTGCTGCGCTGCGAGGGCGAGCAGATCCTGCCGGGCGACCGAGCTGCGCCCGAGGGGGCTGTCGGCCTGCTGCTGAACGCGATGAGCGTCGCGCCCGAGCACGAGGCCGAATTCAACGAATGGTACGACACCGAGCACGTCCCGGCGCTCGCCGCCGTCCCCGGCACCTTGTGCGCCCGCCGCTACCGGGCGCGCAATCCGGGCGGGCAGCGCTATGTGGCGCTCTACCATCTGACCTCGCCCGAGGTGCAACAAACCGCCGCCTGGAAAAAGGCTGCCGGCACGCCCTGGACCGAGCGCCTGCGGCCGTTCTTCCGCGACCATCTGCGCATCGTCGCCAGCCGCTACACCCGCCGTCGCTAGCCCGATGCCGGGCCGGGTCAGCAAGTCAGACAAATGGAATTAACCATTAAGCATAATACAGCTTGAGTGCATATTAGCATTTTCCGGGTCAATCTGCTATGATTGGCGTTCCCTCCGCTTGTCAAGGGTCCGGATCGGGTTTCCCGGATGAGGGCCGGCCGCCGATCCAATCGGGGAGGAACGAAATGCCACGGACAAAACAGTCGACAACCGCAGGCGGGCGGCGCTTTGCAGCGCTTTTCGCCACTTGTGCGTCGCTGGCGCTGCTTTCTGCGCCAGGGCCGGCCGCCGCCACCGACAAGCAGCTCGCCTGGGACGGGTTTCTCAAGGTCACCAAATCGACGCCGCAATGCGCGGCGGCGGGCATCGGCGGCGTTGCCGTCGGCAACGAGCACATCTCCGTGTTCCGCCCGAAAATCCTCGCCGCCGATACGCCGACCTTCATCAGCATCGTGCACCCTACCGCAGCGGTTGCGTTCGAGAATACGAGCGAAGCCAAGGTGCCCCAGATGCACGGTTCGGGAAACTATGCGGGGACTGGAATAGGCGGCCAAGCCAAGGCTTTTATCTTTTCGGGAACCTACAAGTTCGCCATCAGCCCGGCCCATGTGACGGCGACGACGACCGAGATCGGGATCGTCGGAACCCTCAACAACTATTTTGGCGCCGTCGGCTGCTCCGTCTCCTTCGACGCTTTTTACGCACCGCAGCCTTGATATGGTTCAGATTTCGAAAAAGGCGGTTTCGCCGTTGCCTTGCAAGATGATGTCGAAGCGGTAGACCGGGGCGCCGGCGGCGCGGTTGCGGGTGGCGAGCAAGGTTTGGCGACGCGCCGGGTCGTCGATCGATGCGAGGACCGGGTCGGCCTCGTTGGCCTTTTCGTCGGCGAAATAGATCCGGGTGTAGAGCTGCTTTAAGAGCCCGCGGGCAAAGAGCGCGACCGCGATATGCGGCGCCTGCAAATTGTTGCCGCGGCCCGGCACCGGCCCCGGCCGGATCGTGGTAAAGCGAAAGCGGCCCGCGGCGTCGGTCGAAACCCGGCCAAATCCGCGGAAATTCGGATCGAGCGGCTTGTCCTCCTGGCCATCGTCGGGATGCGCATAGCGCCCCGCGGCATTCGCCTGCCACAATTCGAGGCAGGCGTCGCCCACCGGCGCGCCGTCGCCATCGACCACGCTGCCTTCGACGGCGATCCGCTCGCCCGTGGCGCCGGCCGGCGCAAGGTAAGCCCATTCCGGCCGGTCGAGCGCCAGATGAAAAAACGGCCCGACGGTCTGCGACGGTGTCGGGATCAGCCGCCGCGCCATCTCACGGGCTCTCCATCGGGGTCGCGTCGCGCCCGCGCAGCACGATGTCGAAGCGGTAGCCGAGCGCCCATTCCGCCTCGCTCAATTGCGGGTCGTAATCGGCGATGAGGCGGTTGCGTGCCGCGGGGTCGGGTGTGCCGAGAAAAATCGCGTCGAACGCCAGCAGCGGGTCTCCGGGGAAATACATCTGGGTGACGAGGCGGGTGGCGAAGGCGGGGCCAAAGATGCCGAAATGAATATGTGCCGGCCGCCAGGAATTGTAGGTGTTGCGCCACGGATAGGCGCCGGGCTTGATCGTCAGAAAGCGGTATTCGCCATCGCCGCCGGTCACCACTTGCCCGACCCCGTCGAAATTCGGGTCGAGCGGCGCGTCGTGCTGGTCGACCGGATGGCGGTAGCGGCCAGCGGCGTTGCATTGCCACAACTCGACCAGGGTCCCTGATACCGGGTCGCCGTTCTCATCGAGGACACGGCCGGCGACGATGATCCGCTCGCCCAAAGGCGGCCCGCTGTGACCGCAGGTCAAATCGGCGACATCGGGACCGGCCGAGGCGTCGGCGAATAGCGGCCCGGTCACTTCAGTCAAGGTATGGTCGAGGCGGATTGGCGGGTGTTTTGGCGCGCGCTTGACCGTGCTGCCGTAATCGGGGTGGAGATAGGGCGGCTGTTCGCCTTTGCGAACCGGCGCAAAAGGCCGAAGGGTCGCGGTCATCGGCATTCTTCCTGGAGCCGGGATGCGAGTGCGCCGCACCCTGCCCATGCAGAAGGGCGTCGGTCAAGGGCCGAGATCGGCCGAACACATCGGCAACATGCGGCGACCCCATTCGCCTTTTGATCGGCGCAGCAAGGTCCGTCGCCTGGTTCGAGAAACCGGGCAATTGATTTTAATTGAACCTTTTCCCGCGCTCCCCACTTCTCGGCCGGGGAGCAGCGGCAGCGCCGCCGAAACGCTCCCGAGGCAAGGCAACATGTCACATCACGACACGGTGTTTTCGCTGGCCGAACTGATCGAGCATCCGGTCCTCGGCCTGGCAGTGGCCGAGGAGGGGTTCGATCCTCGCTCGCTCGAGCGCATCCTGGACGCCGAGAGCCCGCTCGGCTGCCATCGGCCGGAGCGCGAGGGTTTTGCCGGCCCGCTCTATTTTCCGGCCGCTTAGCGGCTAGCCGGGGCAGGGCTGGCGCGCCGAGCACAGGTGGTCGAGCCGCACGACGAGCGGCAAATAGTAGACCGAAACCCGGATCGACAGCGGCAGCAGCCGCGCGTCGTCGCTGACCACCAGCTCCACCGGCCGCGCGGCATCGTCGGGATCGCCGTCGTCGCTGGTCTCGCCCTTGAAGCCAGCGATCGGCCGCAACGTCATCGCGACCCGCAAGGTGCCGGCCGCCGCGGTCGGTTTTTGCACGACATGCCCCAGCACATCGAACCGCCGGGCGCCGTCATAGACCGGGATCGCGAAATCGGCGCGACCGGCATCGAGCGCCTTGCGCAATGCGCCACGCAGCCGTTCGAGCGCGGTCATCGGGTCGACCACGTTGCGGCGGTATTGCTCGCCGAGCGGCGGCTTGCGGCTGGTGTCGCCGGGACCCCGCTCGGCAACGGTCGTGTTGCCGCGCGCGACAAATCGCATGGCGATATGGCTGTTGCGCCGCTTGTGCAAATCATAGACGGCGTCGTAATGCGCGGGCTCGGCCGGGTCCGCGGCACCCAGGCGTCCGGCGGCGGTGGCGGTCCCGCGAAACCGGGTGACGAGGTAGGGCAGCCCCTCGGCACGGATCTCGATTTCGTCGCGATATCCGGCGGCGCCGTCGGCCAGCGCCAAGCGGATCTTGCCCGCCGGCAGCCCGGCCCAAAACGCGTCGTAGACCGCGACGATCTGCTCGGCCTGCGCTCGCGGGGCGATCGCCTCCAGGCCGAGCAACGCCAGGCCGAGCAACGCCAGTCCGGCCGCGCGGCAGACTGGCCGGGCGGCGCTCATTCCTTGGCGAGATAGCGCCAGCTCGTCCCGTCCCAGAGAATTCTTTCGCCGCTCGGAAAGCGTAATTCGATCGCCCCGGTTTTCGAACGGGTACGGCGCACTTCGCCATCGGCGCCCAACTGCTCGGCCTCCCAGCGGTCGGTCAGGGCGAGGCCGATCCGGGTCGGGCTCAGCCCGTCCTTCTGGAGCGCGATCGCGTCGTCCAGAAGCTCGCTTACAAAGCTCATCTCAGGGCCCCGGTCAAATTGGCGGGCGGGAGCTTAGCACCGCTAAATGACAAGATCGGCGACGCTGTCGTCGGCCAACCGGCCCTGCGCCCGGTATTGTCCGATCTTTTCGAGGAGCGGCGCGTCGGACACCGCGTAAAAAACGGCATCTTTCTCGCCGATATTCGCATGACGGCGCCAGGCAAAGCCGGGAACGACAAAGATGTCGTTCTTTTGCCACTCGATCCGCTTTCCCGCGACCTCGGTGACGCCGCTCCCGTCGATGACCTGATAGAGCGTGCCGGCGGTCTCGCGCTTGAGCCTCGTCTCCTCACCCGGCCGCAACAGCATCGCGCGATAGTCGAGCGTCGGAAACACCGGCGCCCCGGTTACCGGGTTGACAAAACCCAGGCTCACCGCTTCGTAAGGATCGGCGGCCTCCGGCCCCAGCGCGTCGAGGGCGGCGCGCACATCCGCACCCCGATAGTGAAACATCGGCGAGGTGCCGTGGCCAAAGCCGCGGCGATGCGCGGCAAAGCCGGGCACCAGCCCGCCCGCGCCGTAAAGGCGGTGGGAGTGACCGGGCTGGCATGTCACCGCCTGGGCGGGGGCGTTGCCGGTGGTTTCTCCTGGACATTTCTCGTCGAGCCAGACGCAATCGAGAAATTCCATCAGCGGGAAATCGAGAACGTCGATCCACACGACCGGCTCGGCGCCGTCGTTGCCGTGGTCGTGCCAGGTGCCGTTCGGGGTCAGGATCAAATCGCCGCGCGCGGCTTCGCAGCGCTCGCCTTCGATCGTCGTATAGCCGCCATTCTCGGAGAGGATCGTGCGGCTGGCATTGGGCGTGTGAATATGGACCGGAGCGACATCGCCGGGATTGTAGATCGATACCGCGCAGCGCATCGTCGCAGTGACCTGAAGCCGGCCGCCGAGCCCCGGATTGGTCAAGAGGAACTGCTGGCGTTCGGCGAGCTCGATCGGCGACACATCGGCATTGCGCGCGATCTCGGCGATGCGGTCGAGATAGGGGGCGATCTCGCGCCAGCGCCAATGATGGGGCTGCGGCTTGAGCTGCGCCGCGCCGACCCGGCCGGTGGCGACCCGGCCGCTCGCCTCCAGCCCGGTCTCGCGGAACCATGGGCGCTGCGCCGGCGCGTTCGCCTGGGTGCGCAGCCAGATGTGGAGCGGCGCCGCCTCGGCATTGAGCCGCTCCATCGCCGCCCTGGCGTCGAATGCCGGCGCCTCTACCGCTGTCGCCATACCCCCGCCCTCCGGCTACGGCAATGCCATCGCGCGCATGAACAATGCCAGATCGGCGACCAGCCCCGCGTCGCGCTCGATGCCGTATTCGCTGCGGCCCGCCTCGCTCTTTTCGAGGACCATCAGCATCGCCGGGTCGGCTGTGTCGAAGATGCGCAGGATGCGGCCGTCATGGTCAAGCTCGGCGAGCTTTGCCTGCAATGGCACCGAAGGCAGCCGATCGGCAATATCGATCAATTCGATCAGCCCCTCGACGGTGATGCCGGCCTTTTCCACCTCGCGCCTGATCTGCTCGGCTGCCTGCTCCTGTTGACGCCGTGCCGCCGCCGAGATGCGGGCCGTCTCGTCGGCCTTTTTACGGTATTCGGCATAGTGCGGTGCGATCCGCTGCAAAAATACCGGGGTCGGCAATTCGCGGGTGTCGATCCAGCTTTTCGACCGGGTCCAGGTGGTGGCGAGCCAGTCGCGGATGCCGGGATCGCGGATTTCGCCCACCCGGTCGGTGCGCAGCGCCATGGCCCAGCGGATCTGTGTCGGCGGGCCGGTCAATTCCGCCCAGTTCTCCGGCTCGGGCGGTGGCGCAGCGGCGCCGGGGCCGGCACCGACCCCTGGCCCGGCATCGGCGAGCCGCGTCCTTGCCAGGTCGAACTGGCGCCGGTACTCCGCCTCCCATTCCTCGCTGTCCTGGTCGGGCTCGAAACCCCGATTGTCCCAGAAAAAGCGGGCGGTCGCGGCGATCGCCTGTTCCCGGACGAGCTTTGGATCCATGGCGGTTGAGCCTCGCTTTTGGCCCTTCTTCGGGAACGATATCATGATCGGCAACGGCGAGGCGAGCGATGCCGTTTGCCGGGTATCGAGCGAAGGAGCGAGACGATGATCAAGACTGTCGGCCTGTTGACCCGCAAGGACGGCCTCAGCCACGCAGACTTCGTCAAGCATTGGTACGAGGTCCACGCGCCGTTGGCGCATGCCGTGCCGGGGGTGCGGCGCTATGTCCAATCGCACATTCTCGACGAGCGCACGCGCCCCGACATTCCGGCGACCGAGGTCGCGATCGATGGCATCGCCGAATTATGGTACGACGACCGCGCGGCGATGGAGCGCGCCAACGCGACACCCGAAGCCAAGCGCTTGCACGATGACGGCGCGCTCTTCATCGGCCGGATCAAGAGCTTTGTCGTCGAGGAAAAGGTGATCATCCCGGTGGCGCCGGAGTGACGGCCATGGCCCGCTATCTCGGCGGCTTCGGCAACGAAGCGGCGAGCGAGGCCGTTCCCGGTGCCTTGCCCGAAGGCCAGAACGCGCCGCAGCGCCCTCCCTTGGGCCTCTACACCGAGCAGATCTCCGGCACCCCCTTTACCGCGCCGCGATCCGAGAACCGGCGGTCCTGGCTCTACCGCATCCGACCTTCGGCCGCCCACTCGCGGTTCCGCCGCATCGACAACGGCCTCCTGCGCAGCACGCCCTTCGACGAGGCCGAGCCGCCGCCAAACCGGCTGCGCTGGGACCCCCTGCCCTTTCCCGACGGGCCGGCCGATTTTATCGACAGCCTCGTTACGATCGGCGGCAATGGCGATGCCGGTCTCCATGCGGGCATGGCCATTCATGTCTACCGCGCCAACCGGCCGATGGAGCGGCGCGTCTTTTACGATGCAGACGGCGAGCTGCTGATCGTCCCGCAGCAGGGGCGGCTCGGGCTGTTCACCGAATTCGGCCCGGTGGAGGCGGCGCCCGGCGAGATCGCGCTCGTCCCGCGCGGGGTCAAATTCCGAGTTGCGCTGCCCGACAACAAGGCCCGCGGCTATATTTGCGAGAATTACGGGCAATTGCTCCGGCTGCCGGAGCTCGGGCCGATCGGCGCCAACGGCCTCGCCAACCCGCACGACTTTTTGAGCCCCGGTGCTGCCTATGAAGACCGCGACGAGACATTCGAGATCGTCGTCAAATTCGCCGGCAATCTATGGGCGACCGAGCTCGACCACTCGCCGCTCGACGTCGTCGCCTGGCGCGGCAATTACGCGCCCTGCAAATACGATCTGGCGCGGTTCAACGCGATGGGCTCGGTCGGCTTCGACCATCCCGACCCGTCGATTTTCACGGTGCTGACGTCGCCATCGGAAGTTGCCGGCTCCGCCAATTGCGATTTTGTGATCTTTCCGCCGCGCTGGGTCGTGGCCGAGCACACTTTTCGGCCGCCCTGGTTCCACCGCAACGTCATGAACGAGCTCATGGGCCTCGTGCACGGCGTTTACGACGCCAAGGCCGAAGGTTTCATTCCCGGCGGCATGTCGCTGCACAATTGCATGGCCGCGCACGGCCCCGACGCCGCGACCTTTGCCAAAGCCGGCGCCGTCGACCTCGTGCCGCAAAAAATCGAAGGCACACTTGCCGTTATGTTCGAGACCCGGTTCCCGATTCGCCCCACCCGCTTCGCCCTCGAAACCCCGGCCTTGCAGGACGATTACGACGCCTGTTGGCAGGGATTCCCGAAGTTGTTCCGAACATAAGAGCGGAGGCGATACGATGAACAGCGATCCGCATGCTCCGCGCTATCGAGCAGTCCTCACCTCAATCGAATCCGACGAGCCCGGATTGCAGCTCAACCGCGCCGCCGTCATCCATCTCGCGATATCGCGCACGAGGATCTCGTCGGTCCGAATATCGGTGGGCTATCCGCGTTGGGACGGCGACGTGGCGACCACCGTTTTTCTCCGCATCGGCTGGACCGGGCGCCGATCCGAGGAATTGCCAAACAGCAACAACAGCACGCAGGATGACTACCGCTGGCTAAGCGAGACGATTTTTGCAGATGGCGACGCGCCCTACCGGCTGCGGCTCGAAACATTGGCGGCCGGCGGGGCGTGGCCCACCGATACCGGCTCCTTCCGGCTCGAGAATCTGGAGATCGACGGCTCGCCGATCCCATTCGCCGATTGGGCCTATTGGATCGAGGAGGACACCACTTGCCCCGGACCCGGCGATCAGACCGGGGCGCCGCCGACCTGCATCGCATTTCCGGGGAGAGGCGACGCCTGCCCGGTCTGCGCCCCCAGCACCGACGGCATTGCCGGAATCTGCCCGCTGGTGCGGCACACCACCGGGTTCCGTTACCAGCAATACATCTGGCACGGCCGCTTTTACTGGTGCAAGGAGTCGCCGTTTTAGTCGGTAAGCCGGCTGGCGGGGAACGAAGCGTTTCCGCGTCAGGCCCCGCCGGTCGCAACCTTACTTGACCGACGAGAACGCGGTCGGCTGGAGAATGCTGTTTTCGACACGGGCAACGATGGCGCCGTTTTTTTCGGTCTCGGCGCGTTTGGTGTGCCATTCGGGATCGGCCTGGAACGCGTTCCATTTCTTCTCGCGGTCGGCGAGCAACTCCCATTTGAGCAAATAATAGAGCGTCTGGTTCGACCCGCCGATCCCCGTGGTCCAAAAGCCGGCCTGCTCGATGCCGTGCCGCTTCCAGATGCCGATCGTGATTGTGTCGAACCGCTTCAGCAGATCCGGCAGGCGGCCCGGCACGCAGTGATAGATGCGCAGCTCGTAAAGCATGTCCGTTCCTCCTTTACTTCACCGAGGAAAAGCTGGTCGGGTGCAGGATCGTGTTGGTGATCGAGGCGACGATCTGGCCGTTCTTCTCGGTCTCGGCGCGTCCGGCGACCCAGGCGGGATCGGCCTGGAAGCCGGCAAACCGCCGCGCCCGGTCGTCGAGCGATTCCCATTGCAGCATATAATAGAGGTCCTGGTTCGACGACCCGATCGCCACGGTCCAGAACCCGGCTTGCTTGATCCCGTGCTTTTCCCACAACGGCAGGGTCAGCTGATCAAACCGCTTGATCAGATCGGGCAGACGCCCCGGCACGCAATGATAGACGCGCAGCTCGTAGATCATCTTCTTCCCCTTCTGCCTCGTCGCTTTGAGGCCTACGGCAATTGGCGATGGCTGCATCGCTCCGAGTCCATCCTAGACGCATGTCGGTCGCAGGTCGAACGTGTCGCGCCGGGCCTTACGCCGGTCCGGCCAGCTATTGTTGTTTGGTGGTTTTTTTTGATAAATGTTACAGGGTGCTTACGCACCTTGGGATGGAGGCGCTCATGTTGAAGGCCAAACTAATTCTGATGCTGACCGTGGCAAGCATGGCCGGCTTGCTCATCACCGGTGGGCGAAGATTTGATGACCTTCTCCATCGGGGCCGATGGCATCGCCATCTACCGCGGCGGCTCATGACGGTTCGAGATCCGTCCAGACGGCTCCGACCGGCTCCTTCTCGTCGCGCCACAGCGAGCCGGGACCATCTCTCAATGGGGCTCCTGCTTTACTCGCTTCCCCGGCGAAAGCCGGGGCCCATTTCTCCGACGCTCGGGCTCTGAGACAGATGGCGATGACTTGCCACCCGTCGGCTGATGCTGCGGCACGATGGACCCCGGCTTTCGCCGGGGAGGCGAGCTTTCGACTCAACTGAAGGAACCGCTTTAGAGCCGGGCTTCGACCCAGGCGGCGGCATCGAGCAAGGCTTCGTCGTGGAAGCGCGGGCCGACCAGCTGGATGCCGAGCGGCAGCCCCCGGCGGCCGGTCCCGGCGGGGAGCGTCAGGCACGGGGTCCAGGCCAAGGTCCAGATCGCGTTGAAGCGGGCGTCGCCGGTCGAGTGGAGCCCTTCGGGCGCCTCGCCGACCGCGCTCGGCGCCAGCAGCACGTCGAACTCGGCAAAGACGCCGTCGAGGCGGCGGCGGAACATTTCGGCGGTCTCGATCGCCTCGATATAGGCGGCAAGCGGCAGGGCGCGGCCCGGTGTCAGCAGACCGTCGCGCAGGGCCGGGCTCAGCTTGTCGCCATGCATTTCGTATTCGTAGGCATAGTTCCGCGCCGCCTCGAATTCGAAGACGCGGCGGTGGTGGTCGAGGATGTCGGCCGGCACCAGGGCTACATCCTCGACCGTCGCCCCGGCGGCGGCAAGACGCGAGGCGGTCCGATCCAGCAGCGCCTGGGTGTCGGCATCGGCGTGGTCCCAGGCCGGCGTGCGGCAAAAGCCGATCCGCGGGGCTGACGGAGCGCGATCGACCGGGCGGCGCGGCTGCATCAGCAGCACGGCGCGCATCAACGCGACATCGTCGAGGCTGCGGCAGATCAGGCCGAGCGTGTCGAGGTTGTGGCACTGCATCTTTATGCCGACCCGGCTGAACTCGCCAAAGGAGGGCTTGTAGCCGACGACGCCGCAAAAGGCTGCCGGGCGGATCGTCGAGCCGCCGGTCTGGGTCGCGAACCCGACCGGCACCTGAAAATCGGCGACCGCTGCGGCCGACCCCGAGGACGAGCCCCCCGGCGTGTGCGCCGGGTTTAGCGGGTGCACGGTTTCGCGCGGATGCCGGTTGGCAAATTCGGTCGTCACCGTCTTGCCGAGGATAACGCCGCCCGCCACTCGGGTCAGCGCCACACAGGCGGCGTCGGCAAAGGGCCGGTTGCCGCGCATAGATCGGCGAGCCGTGCTGGGTCGGCATGTCGAAGGTGTCGATCACGTCCTTGACCCCGACCGGCACGCCTTTGAGCACGCCCGGGCGTCCGGCGCGGTCGATCGCGCGCGCGACCGACAAGGCCCATTCCGGGTCGAGTCGAGACCCAGGCCTTGATTGCGGAGCGCGCCTCGATGCGGTCGAGGCAGTCGCGGACGAGCGCTTCCGCGGTCAAGCTGCCGGCTTCGAGGCGGGCCGCCGCTTCGGAGGCGGTCAGGCGTTCGGCGCCGCTCATGACATGCCTCCCAGCCGGCGTTCGACCCACAGCGCCGTCTCCAGCAATCGCTCGTCGGCGTGACGGCGGCCGACGAGCTGCACCCCGACCGGCATATCGTCCGGACCGCGGACCGCCGGCAAGGTCAGGCAAGGCATCGCGAATTGCGTCCAGAGCGCATTGAAGATCGCAGAGCCCGTGTTGCCGAGACCGCGCGGCGCCTGGCCGGGCGCGGGCAGGGTCAGGATCGCGTCAAAGCCCGCAGCCCATTCCCGCGCCGCCGCCCGCGCCTTTTCCATCCTGCGCCAGGCGTCGCGAAACTGGTCCAAGGTGAGCTGCCGGCCGAGCGCGATCTTTTCCTCGCGCAGCGGCTGGCTCAGCAATGCCTCGTGGCGGCAAAGCTCGGGCATGTGGTTGCGCAGCCCCTCGAAGGAGCCGATGACGCTCTGCGTCTCGTCGGCGGTCGCGCACTCGGCGGGCAGCTCGGTGTCGGCGATCCTGGCGCCGGCGGCAGCGAGGCGGTCGGCGGCGGCTTCGAGCGCGGCACGGCCTTCGGGCAGGGCGTCGTCCCAATGCGGGCCGCGGCAGAGACCGAGGCGCGGCGAGGTCTCTGGCATCGCCGGCGGCTCGTAGGGAATCGCCATCATCGCCGCGCGGAAGAGCGCGATGTCGGCGACCCCTCGCGCCATGATGCCGACCGTATCGAACGCATCGGTGTTGGCCCGCATGCCGGCCGGCGGAAACAGGCCGATGCTCGGCTTGAAGCCGACAACGCCGCAATAGGCGGCCGGGCGTAGCACCGAGCCCGCGGTCTGCGTCCCGACCGCGAGCGGCACCATGAAATCGGCGACCGCCGCCGCCGATCCGCTCGACGAGCCGCCCGGTGTGCGCGACGGATCGTGCGGGTTCGAGGTCGGGCCGGGATAGCGGTTGGCAAATTCGGTCGTGACCGTCTTGCCCATCAGGATACCACCCGCGGCGCGCGGCAAGGTTGCCGCACTCGCATCCCAAGGCGGACGCCAGCCGGTATAGATGCGCGAGCCGTAGCCGGTCGGCATCTTCGCGGTGTCGAAAATGTCCTTGAGCCCAAACGGCACGCCGCCCAGCGACCCCTTTTTCCCGCCTCGATCGAATGCCCGCGCCTCGTTAAGCGCCGTTTCGCGGTCGAGATAGGCCCACGCGCGCACCACCGGCTCGCGCTCGGCGATCCGCGCGAGACAGCTCGCCATCACAGCCTCCGCGGTGAGGCTGCCGCTTTCGATCAGCCGGGCCATTTCCGTCGCCGGCAGGCGGTTCGGTTCGCGATCGGGCATCGCCGGTTTCTCCCTCGCGGCGGACAGCGTTGCATTAAGCCATACCGAGCCGCCGCACGCATGCGCGAAGTTCTGGTTTGACCGGGCGTCGAAATGGCCGTTTCGCCATGACCCTCGCGTACAGCACCGACCGCCTGAAACGCGCCCCGGACCATTTGCTTATCGTCGCGTTGCGAACGCGGTCATGATAGATTTTACAGGTGTGCGTATTTGCTGTTGCGCATTGATACGCACGCTGAAGCGCTTCGACGACGTTACCGTGATCCCAAGCCGCGGCAAGGGTGGGCATATCCGCATCGAGCGCGACGGCCGCGGTGAGCTCAAGACTGGCATAGTGCACGCGGTCCTGCGGCAGCTTGGGCTGAGGTTGCGCGACCTGCGCTAGGAGGCATCGGTTATGGCTGCATCCCATCGCGCCGGGCGTTGGCCCGTCGATCTGATCCCGGCTGAAGAAGGTGGGTTCATCGTCAACTTTCCCGATCTCCCAAACGGTTGGAGCCAAGCGGAGACGATCGAGGACGCGTTGGCGCAGGCCGAGGATCTTCTTGAAGAGATGATCCTCGGGCATATGGCCAAGGGCGAAGACGTTCCGGTGTCCTCGTCACCGAGCGCCGGCGACGTTCGGCCGCGCATCGCATTGCCGGCGCTGACGGCGGCAAAGCGCGAAGCCTACCGCGCGATGCGCGCGGCCGGGATCAACAAACGCGAGCTCGCGGAGCGGCTCGGCTGGCGGCCATCGCAGGTGACCCGGCTGTTCGACGGCCGCCACGCTTCGCGCCTCGATCTGATCGAGGCGGCGTTGGCGGTGCTCGGCCGTCGCCTTGTTATAGACAGCGAGGCCGCATAGGCAAGCCTGGGGCTGGGAGCGGCTCTGTGCCCGGCAGAGCGGCTCGGTTCGCGATCGGGCATCGGCGTTCCCCTCGGGCGGGCAGCGGCGTATTAAGCCACACCGAGTCGGTGCGCGCATGCGCGAAGTTCGGAAAAGTCACAATGACCGTGTCATCATGACCCTGGCGCACGGCAAAGACCGGCTGGAATCGGCGCGCCTCGTGCTGCGGCGGGTAGCGCCGGACGACCTGCCGTTCTTCGGGCGCATCCACGCGCTGCCCGCAGTCGCGCAGGGCCTTTACCGCGGCGGCCGGCCGCGCTCGCCCGAAGAGACCGCCGCCTGGCTGCGATCCACCCTCGCGAGCTACGATGAACTCGCCCTCGGCTATCTCGCGGTCCTGCGCAAGGAAGACAGAGCGTTGATTGGGCGCTGCGGTTTGATGGAGCTCGTCGTCGAAACAGCGGCACCCGAGCACCGGGTTCGCAGGGGATGGTTCGGGCGCGAAGGGGCACCCGCCGGTGTCGCGCTGACCTTTGAATGCGAGCTCGGCTACACCTTCGACCCGGCCGTCTGGGGCCAGGGTTTCGCGACCGAAGCGGCGCGTTGCGTGCGCGACTATGCGCGCGACGTGCTGCGGCTGTCCTACGTGGTCTCCGCCATTCTTCCGCACAACACCCGCTCGCGACGCGTCGCCGAAGGCTTGGGCGCGCGCCCCGCCGGCCAAATGGAAGCGGTCGGCCTCGCATTCGATCGCTACATCTGGCCGCTCGCCACCGGCGGCGAAACCCGGCTCCAGCCGGTGTCGGCAAAACCGGCGTGTGGCCGATTGTCGGGAAGCGGGGCGGCGAGTAGAACGGCGACGGGACAGAGGAGCGCGACATGGACGGAACGACCGAGCTGATCGAGGCGGATCGGCGTTTTCTGATTCACCCGCTGCACCACCCGGACGACCACCGCCAGCCGCTGGTCGTCGTCGAGGGCAAGGGCGCGATATTGCACCTCGCTGACGGGCGCGAATTGATCGACGGGCTTTCGGGTCTGTGGAACGTCAATATCGGGCATGGCCGGGGGGAGCTCGCCGACGCCGCGGCGGCACAGATGCGCAAGATCGCCTTTGCCTCGGCCTATATCGGCCAGACCAACGAGCCCGCGGTCAGGCTCGCCGAAAAGATCGTCGGCCATGCCTACCCGAATTCCGCCGCGGTTTATTTCACCACCGCCGGTGCGGAGTTCGAACGAATAGCGCGTTCAAATTCGCGCGCTATTACTGGAAGGTCAAAGGCAGGCCGGAGAAGACCAAGATCGTCTCGCGCATCCACGCCTATCACGGCGTGACAATGGCGGCGATGAGCGCGACCGGCATGGCCGCCTATCACAAGATGTTCGGGCCCTTGGTGCCGGGCTTTGTCCAGGTGGTCCCGCCCTACGCCTATCGCTGGGCCGGCAACGCGGAGCCGGGGGCGGGGGCGGCCGAGGCGGTCGAGAAGGCGATCCTGGCCGAGGGCGCCGACACCGTCGCCGCTGTCATTTGCGAGCCGGTCATGGGGGCGGGCGGGGTCATCGTGCCGCCCTCTTCCTATTTCCCGCTGTTGCGCGAAATCTGCGACCGGCATCAGGTGCTGCTGATCGCCGACGAGGTCATCACCGGCTTTGGCCGCACCGGGAAATGGTTTGCGCTCGGCCATTGGGGGGTCGAGCCCGACCTCGTCTCGTTTGCCAAGGGGGTGACGAGCGGCTACCTGCCGTTGGGCGGCGTCATCGCCGCAAAGCATGTGCACGAGGCGATCGAGAAGGCACCCGCCGATCGCAAATTCATGCACGCCGCGACCTATTCGGGGCACCCGGTGTGTTGTGCGGTGGGCCTGCGCAATGTCGAGATCATGGAAGAAGAAGGGCTGCCCGAGCGCGCCGCGGTGATGGGAAAGCGGCTCCTGGCCGGGCTCGAAGGGTTGCGCGATCTGCCGGCCGTGGGCGATGTGCGCGGTCTCGGCATGATGTGCGGGGTCGAGCTGGTGACCGACCGCGGCACCAAGGCGCCGGCCGTCGGTCTCGGCGCCCGTGTCGTTCGTGAGGCGATGGCGCGCGGCCTCCTGCCGCGCCTGCGCGCCGGCGGCGCCGATCCGGCGATCGGCGACACGATCTGCCTCGCCCCACCGCTGATGACCCCGGCCGAAACCCTCGACCGCATCCCCGAAATCCTACGCGCCGCGATCGCCGCCGCGGCTGGCTGATCGCAGAAAACCCCTCACCCCAACCCTCTCCCCGCAAGCGGGGCGAGGGAGTATTCGCGATACGACTGAACAAAATCCTCTCCCCCGGCTCGGGGGAGAGGGCAGGGTGAGGGGGAAGCGCGGCGGTCGCGCCCGAGCTGCGGAATGAGAGAGGGGGACCTCGATGCGGATTTCGCTCGGTCTCGGGATTTGTGCCATCGGATTGCTGGCGCTCGGCGTCAACGCACCGGGCCGCGCGGACGGTCTCGAATGGCTCGGCGGTGACGCCGTAGAGGTGGCGGCGCACCGCATGGGGCTGATGGGCCAGCACAGCGATAAGCCGCTCATGGGCTATCTGGCGCGGCCCGAGGGCGCGGGGCGCCATCCGGCCGTGATCGTGCTACACGGCTGCGGCGGGTTCGGGGCGTATTACCCGGTCATCGCCGACGTGTTGAAATCCTATGGTTATGTGGCGCTGGCAATCGACAGCCTAGATGGGCTCGACGTCTGCGCCAGCGGCATCGAGAGCGGCGACGTGGCGGAGGCGTTCGATGCCTATGCCGCCCTCGACTGGTTGGCGCGGCAGGATTTTGTCGATCCGGACCGCGTCGCGCTCCTCGGCATCTCGCTCGGCGGCTTCGCGACCCTCGACGATGTCGAGGCCGGGCCGGGCGCGATCGAAAAGACCCAGAAGCGACATTTCCGGGCCGCCGTCGCGTACTACCCGGGATGTAGAGACCGGGCGGGGGTGATGACCGTGCCGACCTTTATTGTGATCGGCAATGACGACGACTGGACCCTTGCCTCGTGGTGTCAGGACATGATGGCGCGCCGGAACGGCAAAGGCGCTCCGGTGACTTTGGTCGTCTATCCGGGTGCCACGCACGGGTTCAATTTTCCGGCCTCGGCGCGGCAATATCTCGGGCATCACATGGCCTACGATCCGCAGGCCACGGCAGATGCCTGGCGGCAGGTCCGCGATTTTCTGCATACGACACTCAGCGAGGCGCAGCCTGCCGGCCCGACCGGGGAGACCCGTTGATGCGCCGCCGCGGCGCGCTTCTCCTCGTCGGTCTTGTGCTGGCCGGCGCCGCCGCCCACGCGCAAGGCTCGGCATCGCCGGAAAAAGTCTCGCCGGGGATGCAAGCGCGGATCGAGGCGTTCGAGCCGGCGCTCGAAGATTATGTGAAGAAGGGCATGGCGGCGTTCGATGTGCCGGGCGCGGCGGTCGGGATCGTCGCCGGCGACCGGCTCGTCTATGCCAAGGGCTTCGGGCTCCGGCGCAAAGGCGGCAACGAGCCTGTCGACACCAAGACGGTGTTCCAGATCGGCTCGACGACAAAGGCGTTTCTCGCGGCGACGCTGGCGATCGCGGTCGACCGCGGCAAGCTCAAATGGAACGATCGCGTCGTCGAGCTCGACCCGGCCTTTGCGCTGAAGGACCCTTGGGTCACTCGCGAGTTCCGCGTCTACGATTTGCTGGCGCAGCGCTCGGGGCTTCCGCCTTATGCCGACGACGCGCTGGCCGTGTTCGGCTTCGACGCCGCGCGGCTCATGCATTCGCTGCGCTTTGTCGAGCCGCGCACCAGCTTTCGCAGCACCTTCACCTACACCAATATCACCCATCTCTTTGCCGGACAGATCGCCGCCCGGGCGCTGGGCGCGCCCGATTGGCCGACATTGGCGCGGCGCGAACTCATCGACCCGCTCGGCATGCGCGACACGAGCTTCACCCCCGAGGCGATCGAGAAAGCGCCCGACCATGCCACGGGCCATCGCTGGACGCCCAAAGGTTCAATCGAAATTCCATTCGATTTCGCCGACCCTTATGTGTTCGGGCCGGCCGGCGACATCAATTCGACCCTCGATGATTGTGCGCGCTGGCTGCGGCTGCAATTGGGCGACGGGGTGTTCGAGGGGCATCGGCTGGTCTCGGCAAATAATTTGGCCGTCACCCGGACGCCAAAGGTCGCGATCAGCGAAACTGTCCTCTATGCGATGGGCTGGATCATCACCGGCACCGCGAACGGACGCGTCGTTTGGCACAATGGCGGCACCGGCGGGTTCGGCGCGATGATCGGTTTTGCGCCGGCCAGGCATGTCGGCGTCATCGTCTTGACCAACGAGCAGAACCGGGGCTTCCCGGACGGCGCCGGGCTGTGGGTCTTGGACCGGCTGCTCGGCAACCCGGAAAAGGATGACGTAGGCGAGGCGCTTGGCCGCACGACTGCCGCAGCAGCCGAGGAAACGGTCGTCTACGAGCGCCCGGGAACACCCCGGCCGCCGCCCCAGCTCGCCGCGCTCGCCGCCGATTATACGAGCGACCAGACGGGGCTCGCCACACTTGCGGTCGAGAATGGCGGTGCTGGTGGCGACATTGAAAGAGACCGGCGCACGGCTCCGCCTCGAACCCTTCGACGGTGCAGTTTTCACGCTGCGCCTCGTGCCCGACGGCCGTTTTGCCGCGATCGCCGCTGCACTCGGCGACAACCCGCTCGGGTTTGCCGATTTCGAAGCCGATGCGCAGGGCCGCCTGACCCGTCTGCGCGCGGTCATCGACAACCAACCCTATCTGTGGCGGAAACAGCCCGGTGCTGCGGCCGCCCGCTGACAGCAGGCTGGCGGCAGCGGCGCTGCCGAGCGATGGCGTAGCGCCCGAGCCTGGCGGCATTCCGTGACCCGCCGGCGGCTGCGGCGTGCTATTCTCGATCGTCTGCCGTTGCCGGCGGGCGTGGCGCTGGCGGGGGTTGGGGACGGCATGGCGAAGGAGGGGTGGCTTTATCGGGCGCTCGTGGTGCTTTCGGGGCTGACCTTGGCGCTCGTCGTCGCCTATCTGGTCTTGGTGCAGGAGGACCGCGCGATCCAGGCCGAGGTCAACCGGCGCCAGCAATTCATCAACCAGAGTGTGGAGTTCGGGCGCATCAACGACGCGCTGATCCGCGCGCTCGCCACCGCCGCGGTCAACAAAAAGGACGACAAGCTGCGTGACCTCTTGACCCAGAACGGGATCACAATAAATCCATCGGCCACACCGGCGGCGGCGCCGGTAAATCCATCGGCCACACCGGCGGCAGCGGCGCCGGTTCCCTCCGGCAAGACGCCGTGACGCGGCCCGCGGATTTGGGCGGGCCGGCGGCGGGGCTGCCGCTGCCGCTCGTTCTCGTCGTCGTGTCGCTGTTTGTGCTGATGCTGTTCGAAACCGCGCAAGCGGTGCAGGATCACGCCGCCTTGTCCGACCTGCGCCGCGCGCAGGAGACGACGATGCAGCAAGGCGCAAAGATTCGCCGCCAGCTGCAAGCTCTCGCCACCAAGACTGCCGAGCTCGCCGCCGCCGGCGACGAAAACGCCAAGCTGATCGTCGCGCAGATGAAAAAGGAAGGGGTGACCCTCTCCGCCCCGAAGAAATAATCGCGCCGGCGGCATATCCCTCGCCCCGCCCGGCGGTTCGCGCCGCTGCCGATCGAACGCTGAAGCGGTTTTCGACGGGTCGGCGCACGCGGCACGCCGCCTTTATCGCACGCTTGGAGGCGCTGACCCGCCGCGCGCTCGGGCCGGCGAAGCGCGGCCGCAAGCCGGCGCGGGCGACATCGCCGAGGCGCGATTTAAATGCACTGTCACCGTAATTGACTGTCACCGTAATTGTGGTCGGTTCAGGAATCCCTCCGCATAGTCGTGCACCTGCACAACGCCGCATTCGGCCCGCCCGCATCATTGCGTAGTACTCTGGCGAGACGCTCATCAGGCCAGCGCGCAGCAATCACTCCGTAAGCGGAACGCGCACCTGTAACGCTAGACAAGAAGTAACACGACCCCTGAGATCGCGATGACTGACATGATCATCCGTGTCGCCGTACTGGATGACAGGGTCTGGAATACGACGACCCCGATGCCTACACCTGCAAGCAGCGGAAACAGGAAATAAAAATATTCGCGGACAAGACAGCTATCGAATTTTCCAAAGCTCAAGAGCGAGACAAGCGAGGCTATTTGCATTCCGATAATGTAGGGCTGAGTGATTGCCCGCTGCTTGTGCTTGCTCAAGCCGCGAGCGGCACACCAGATCGCCGGTACGACGGAGGAGGCGCCGACCAAACCCCCGGTCAGCCCCCCTGAGAGCCCGACGACAATCTCGGACCGGAGTGAGGATGGCTGCGGTGTCGCCGCGGTGTTATGCAGCAACCCCCACAGCGCCGAAATCACAATGAGACCGCCAAGAGCGAAATGAACGAGATGGTAGTCGCAGTGATTGAGAAGGACGGTCCCTAGCGGCACGCCCAATAGCCCCCCGGCTATCAGAGGGAGCCGCATTTCATAATCGATCGATCGCCGCAGCAGAGCGGTGCTGAAGAACTGGCCGGTAAGCGAGCACATTGCGGTCAGTGCGACCGCTTGAGGCGGCGTATAAACGAGCAGGAAAATCGGTCCGGAGATCAGGGGAAAAGCAAGCCCGGTCGTTCCAGAAATCACGCCGGCAACAAAAACGCCGGTGCTAATCGACAGCGTCTGGACGATGTCCAACACGGCCGACCCCCGTTAGATGGAGAGACGAAGAGGTCTTGCCTTCGGCGGCATCGTGTCATGCCAGTTCCGGAGAGGATGAAATGCCCTCAGGTCTGAACATGAACTCACGACCATCTGGCTGCATCGATTAGGTATTGCCGCTCCTTCTGCAGGGATTGCCAGCTGGGGCTCGGCTGTTGCCAGAGCCATCTGCTCGCCTCAGCGGGCGCCATACCGGGTGGTATCCTGAGATCGGCGAGATCGCGCCCTGACATCAGCGACAAATTCCGGCGCTCCAGGTGGCGCTCGCGCCAAGTGCGCAACAGCCGGACGAACGCTGTCCAAACGCCGGAAATGGGGTCTCGCGCGATCGCTTCCATCGTATCAGCCGGGGTGCGCCATTCGACTGCACGGGAGGCGCGTATTGCACGGCGGTTAAGTGTTTCCATTTCCAAGCCCCTGAACGAAATTTTGGCGGGACTGCGCGCGCGTCCCTGGCTGAGAGTCGTCAGGGGTGCGCGGAGGTAGTGCATCAGCATAAGCAAGGCGCCCGGGTGCGGTTGTGAAGTGGTTCACATCGTCCGCATAAAAATCTGGTTCCAGCGAATTTGGTCTCGGCGGAGACGAGACGGACGATCGGGGCGCGGCAATGCCGCATAGCTCTTTACCCCCGCCCATGCGGCACCTCCCTCTTTATTCGTTAGGAGCTGCGGCACCAGCAGAGCGCAGCGGCGCTCGCAGGTTCCTGCCTAACAGGAGCGAGAATTTGTTCCTTGACTGGCCGCGAGTCCTAAAGCCGATCTTAAAAAGTTATGAAATTTCCCTGAAGGGCGGCTAACATCGAGATGTGATGGAGACCTATGAGCTGGGTCCATTTCGGCTGGACACGCATAACGGCGTGCTCCTCCGCGGCAGCGAGCCCGTAGCGCTCGGGCGGCGAGCCGTTGCCTTGTTGCGGGCATTGGTTGAACGGCCCGGCGCACTGGTTTCGAAAGACGCGCTGATCGAGGCCGCGTGGCCCGGCCAGGCGGTCGAGGAGAGTAACCTCGCCGTGCAGATCGCGGCGCTGCGTCGGGCGCTGGGTAAGGTGCCGGGCGGAGACCGCTGGATCGAGACTATGCCGCGCCGCGGCTATCGTTTCGTCGGGCCGGTCATCGCCGTTGCCGGAGTGGAGAATTCCATCACAGCGGCGTCACCGCAAGTCGACGTCCCGCAGGACGCCGAGCCGACCCGGCATGGTGAAGCCGAGCGTCGCCAGATCACCGCCATGTCGTGCGAAGCCATCGGCGTGGCGGTGCGCGCCGACGGGATCGGTCTCGATGATTTGCTCGAAGCGATCGGCGCCTTTCAGCGCTGCGTCTCGGAGATCGTTGGCCGCCACAGCGGGTTTATCGCCAGCCGTCTCGGGAACACCGTCCTCGTCCTTTTCGGCTATCCAGCGGCGCACGAGCACGACGCCGAGCAGGCGATCCGCGCCGGGCTCGAATTGTGTCCGGCGGTCAGGAACCTGAGGCCCGATGCCGACGTGCCGATGCGGTGCCGGGTCGGCATAGCGACGGGAATGGTCATTGTTGGCGATCTCGTCGGGGTAGGCGAGGTCCCGGACCACGGGATTGTCGGAGACACCCCAGACTTGGCGCTGCAGGTTGCTGGCATCGGCGCAACCGGACACCGTGACGATCGAGCCGACCACCTGGCGTCTGATCGGCAGCTTGTTTGATTGCCGGGATCTCGGCGCACTCGACGCGAGCAGCGACACCGAGCCGATACGCCGTTGGCAGGCGCTTGGTGAGAGTGTCGTGGCGAGCCGCTTTGAGGCATTGCGCGGATCGAAATTGTCGCCGCTGGTTGGCCGCGACGACGAGATCGACCTGCTGCTGCGCCGGTGGGCGCGCGCCAAGGCGGGCGACGGCCAGATCGTCCTGATCTCGGGGGAGGCGGGCATCGGCAAGTCGCGCATCGCCGAGGTATTTGTGGAACGTCTGCACACCGAGCCGCATCTGCGCCTGCGCTATTTCTGCTCGCCTTATCACCAGGACAGCGCGCTGTTCCCGGTCATCGATCAACTCGGACGGGCGGCCGGGTTCGCGTGCGACGATCCGCCTGCTGCAAAGTTGGAGAAACTCGAGGCCTTGCTCGCCGACGCCGCCCCACCGGACGAGGATGTGGCGTTGCTCGCCGATCTCATATCATTGCCGGCTTCGGAGCGCCACCCTTTGCTAACCCTCACTCCGCAGCGGAAAAAGGAAAGGACGCTGGAGGCGTTGATCCGTCAGCTCGAAGGTCTGGCGCACGAAAAGCCGGTGGTCGCGGTATTCGAGGATGCGCATTGGCTCGACCCCACCTCGCGAGAGCTGCTCGACCTCACCGTCGAGCGTGTCCGCAGCCTGCCGGTGCTGCTGATCGTGACGTTCCGCCCCGAGTTCCAGCCGCCTTGGGCCGGCCAGCCGCAGGTCAGCACGCTGGCTCTCAACCGTCTCGACCGGCGTGACTGCACCGCTTTGGTAGCGCAGATCGCCGGCAGAAAGACGTTGCCCGACGAGGTCGTCGCCCAGATCGTTGATCGCACCGACGGCGTGCCGCTGTTCGTCGAGGAATTGACCAAGAGCGTTTTGGAGGGCGGTTTGCTGCGCGAGGAAAACGATCGCTACGTGCTCCACCGCCCGTTGCAGCCGCTTGCGATCCCCATGACGCTGCACGCCTCGCTGTTGGCGCGACTCGACCGCCTCGCGTCGTGCGGCATGTGGCGCAGATCGGCGCGGCGATCGGACGCCAGTTTTCTTATCCGGTGCTCCATGCTGTCTCCCGACTTCCCGAGGACGAATTGCGCGCCGCATTGGCCCAGCTCGTCGCTTCCGAGTTGGTCTTTCAACGAGGCATTCCACCCAACTCGTTCTACAGCTTCAAGCACGCGCTGGTGCAGGACGCGGCGCACGGCAGCCTGCTGCGCAAGGCCCGGCAGCAGTTGCACGCGCGGATCGCTGAAGCCCTCGAATCCCATTCGCCAGAGATCATCGAAAGCCAGCCCGAGCTGCTCGCGCAGCATTATGCCGCGGCCGGGCTCGTTGAAAAATCCGTCGCCTGCTGGAGCAAGGCCGGTCATAGGTCGGCCGCCCGCTCGGCGATGGCAGAAGCGGCCGCGCAATTGCAAAACGGGCTGGACCAGCTGGCGCTGTTACCGGATGACCTCGAACGCCAGCGACGCGAACTCGAATTTCGTAGTGCCTTGGGCGGGGTGCTGCAAGCCGCCAAAGGCTACGCAGCGCCGGAAACGGGCCGTGCCCATGCCCGTGCACGAGAGTTGTGGGAGCAGCTGGGTTCCCCCTCGGAGTTCCTTCAGGTGCCCCTTGGGCAGTCGGTCTATCACTCGGTCCGCGGCGATTTGGATTTGGCGCTACGCTTGGCTGACGATTTGCTGCGTCTGAGCCGTCAACGCAACGATTTCAGCGGACTCGTTCTGGGTCACGCCTCCTCCGGTCGAAACCTGATGTATGTTGGCCGGTTTGCGTCATCCCGGTCGCATCTGGAAGAGGCGCTTGCGCTCTATGATCCGATCTCCAACCGGTCGCTCGGCAATCAGTTCGGATCCGACGCCTACGTAAACTCACAGGCGTATTTGGGGTTCGTCCTATTCTGTCTCGGCTATCCCGACCAGGCATTGGCACAGATCGACGCGGCAATCGCTGAAGCTCGGAGGCTGGGTCACCGGCCGTCTTTGGCTCTGACCTTGACGTTCGCCGCCAGGCTGCATTCGCTCGGCGGAGAAAATACCGCGCTGGATGAGCGGACGGCCCAGCTAATCGCGGTGGCGACCGAACAGGGTTTTCCCTTCTGGCGTGCGATGGGTGCGATCTATCGCGGCTGGGTCAAGGTAAAAAATGGCAATGTGACGGAAGGGATATTTCTCCTGCGCAGCGGTTCGACCGCTTACCGCGCCACCGGGGCGGAATTGTATATGCCCCATTTCGTCGCCCTCCTGGCCGGGGCATTTGAGATCGCGGGGCAAGTTGAAGAGGCGGTGATCCTGTTGGACGATGCTTTGCAGATCGTCGAAAGGACAGGCGAACGGTGGTTCGCAGCGGAGCTGAACCGGCACAAAGGCCAGCTGCTGCTGCGGCAAGGGCATTCCGGGGGTGCTGAAGAACTGTATCGCAAAGCCTTGGGCATTGCCGAGGAGCAGGGGGCCAAGCTGTGGGAATTGCGCGCAGCCGCGAGCCTCGCCCGGCTGTGGTACGACCAAGGCCGCCGCACTGAGGCGAACGACCTGTTGACGCCCGTCTACGGCTGGTTCACCGAGGGCTTCGACACCCCCGATCTCAAAGAGGCAAGGGCGGTGCTCGCCGAGCTGGGTTGAGAACGCGGGCGAGCCCCTTTTTTTCGCCGAGCAGGATGCCATCGCTCGCGCCGAGACGAATGGCGGGCCGCCAAAGATGCGTCGCAGCACCGATTGATTGATCATATAAAGATATCTCTATATCTTCCTGTCATCCGCCGCATTCCCGCGCCGCATCCCAAGAGGAGACCTCGATGCCAGCCCCGACCGACTGCAAAGTTGCCGACATGGCTCTCGCCGATTGGGGACGGCGCGAAATCGCCATCGCCGAAACCGAGATGCCGGGGCTGATGGCGCTGCGCCAGGAATTCGGCGCGACGCGGCCGTTGGCGGGCGCGCGCATCGTCGGCTGCCTGCATATGACGATCCAGACCGCGGTCTTGATCGAGACCCTGCTCGAGCTCGGCGCCACGCTGCGCTGGAGCTCGTGCAACATCTTCTCGACCCAGGACCAGGCGGCGGCCGCGATCGCCGCCCGCGGCATCCCGGTCTTCGCCTGGAAGGGCGAGAGCGAGGCCGAGTACGAGTGGTGCATCGAACAGACCCTGCATGGCCCGCACAACTGGACACCGAACATGGTGCTCGACGACGGCGGCGACGCGACCAAGATCCTGCACGACCAGCATCCGGATCTGATCGGCGATATCCGCGGCATCTCGGAAGAGACGACGACCGGGGTCAACCGGCTCTACGAAATGATGCGCAAGGGCACGCTCAAGGCGCCGGCGATCAACGTCAACGACAGCGTCACCAAGTCGAAATTCGACAACCTTTACGGCTGCCGCGAGAGCCTCGTCGACGGCATCAAGCGGGCGACCGATGTGATGCTGGCCGGCAAGCTCGCCATCGTCTGCGGCTTTGGCAATGTCGGCAAGGGCTCGGCGGCGAGCCTCAGAAGCCAGGGGGCGCGGGTCATGGTCACCGAAATCGACCCGATCTGCGCGCTGCAGGCGGCGATGGAGGGCTATCAGGTGACGACGATGGAGGACGCCGCCGCCCATGGCGACATCTTCGTCACCGCCACCGGCGACGTCGATGTGATCACGATCGACCACATGCGGCAGATGAAGGACCGCGCCATCGTCTGCAACATCGGCCACTTCGACAGCGAGATCCAGATCGACGCCTTGCGCAACTATCCCTGGGAAGAGGTCAAGCCGCAGGTCGATGAGGTGGTCTTTCCCGACGGCCGCCGGCTGATCGTCCTGGCCAAGGGCCGGCTCGTCAATCTCGGCTGCGCCACCGGCCACCCGAGCTTTGTCATGAGCGCCTCCTTTACGAACCAAGTATTGGCCCAGATCGAGCTCTGGACCAACCCCGAGAAGTACGAGCACAAGGTCTATCTGCTGCCAAAGCATTTGGACGAAAAGGTCGCCGCGCTCCACCTCGACAGGCTCGGGGTCAAATTAACGAAGCTCACCCCGGCCCAGCAGAGCTATCTCGGCCTCGCCGCCGCCGGCCCCTTCAAGCCCGACCACTACCGCTATTGAGCAGCGGGGTTTTTCGGCGCTCCGGCGGCGATATTGACGGTCATTTCAGAGGCTCCTCGGGGATGACCCGGCAGGCGTCTGCGGCGATCTTCAGCCGTACCGTCTCGCTCGGGCGGAACACTTGCCGCGCGCTGGTGACGACGCGCAGGGTCAGATCGGTGCCCCGCACGCCGACGAGGTAGTCGCGCGATTCGCCAAGATAGGCATGGCGGACGATGTGCCCGTCGAGGACATTGTCTGGCCCTGGGGCATTCAGCTCCCGCTGGGGATCGATTGCGATCTCCTGCGGCCGGATCGACACGACAACAGCGGAGCCCGGCGCCGGCATCGCACCGTTGGCGCTGACGGCGAGAGTGAGGCCACCGCAACGGACCGATCGTCGGTCGAGGACCAGGGCTGGCAGACAATTGGTGCGCCCGATAAAGCTGGCGACGAACTGCGTGCGCGGATGCTCGTAAATCTGTTCCGGGGTGCCGATCTGCTCGATCCGACCCTGGTTCATGACCGCAATCCGGTCAGAGGTCACCATGGCTTCGGACTGGTCGTGCGTCACGTAGACGCTGGTGATCCCCATTTCCTCGTGCAGCCGGCGGATTTCGAAGCGCATCTCCTCGCGCAGGCTGGCATCGAGGTTCGACAGCGGTTCGTCGAGCAGCAGGATCGTCGGTTCGACCACGAGCGCTCGCGCCAGGGCGACGCGCTGCTGCTGCCCGCCCGACAGCTCGCCGGGGTAGCGGGAAGCAAGGTCTTCGAGCTGGACCAGGTCGAGAATGCGCCGCACCCGCTCGGCGATCTCGGCCCGCGGGCGCTTCCGCAGCTTGAGCCCGAAGGCGACATTGTCGTAGACGGTCTTGTGCGGCCACACCGCGTAGCTCTGAAAGATCATCGACATGCCGCGATGCTCCGGGGCAACCGCCGCGCCGGGGGAAGAAAGTACCCGCTCGCCGACGACGATGCGTCCGCTATCCGGCGCCAGGAAGCCGGCCAGCAACCGCAGCATCGTCGTTTTGCCGCAGCCGGAGGGACCGAGCAGCGACAGAAACTCTCCGTCCTCGATCGCGAGGTCGAGATCGGCGACGGCGCTGACATCGCCAAACCGGCGGCTCAATCCCTGGATGACGACCCGGGCCACCAGTCTACTCGGTCCGCGCCAGAAACCGGCGGCCGAGGATGCAGTAGCCGATCACCGCCAGCGTCAGGGTCAACGCCAGCATGACGATGCCGAGCGCCGCCAGCCGCTCGAAATCGCCCTCCTCGGACAGATCGATCAGCACGGTCGACATCACCTTGGTGTTGGCCGAGAACAGGAAGATCGCCGTCGACAGTTCGCGCAGCGCGGCGATCAGCACCAGCAGCCAGCCGGCAAAGACGCCGCGCCTGACGAGCGGCAGCGTCACCTCCCACAAGGTCGTCAAGCGTCCGGCGCCGGCGATCCGGGCGGCGTCCTCCAATTCGGGATGGACGCTCTTCAGCGCCGTGTCGCTGTTGGTGTAGGCGATCGGCAGAAAGCGCGAGGTGAAGGCGAAGATCATGATCCAGGCAGTACCGTAGAGGTTGAAAGGCGGGCGCGTGTAGGCGGCAAGAAAACCGATCGCCAGCACGATGCCGGGGATCACATAGGGCATCATCGCAGCATAGCCGAGGATCCAGCCGCCGCGGATGAGGCGCCGATTGACGATATAGGCGGTCAGGAACGCCAGCAGGGCCGCGGCGCATGCGGCGGCGGTGGAATACTCGAAGCTGTGGGCGATCGCGCCGGGCGTCGTCGGATGCTCGACCAGGATGAAGCGGAAGTTGCCAAGCGTCAGGTTGTGCCACGCCCAGCCTCGCGCCCAGGCCTTCGACAGGGCGGCGGACAGCAAGGTCAGGGCCGGAAGGAAGAGCGACAGCAGGGCGACCATGAGGCACCACAGCAGCGGCAGAAAGCGCCAGCGGCCCAGCCGGATCGCCCGCTGCGCCCCGCCCTTGCCGGTGAATGTCGCAAAGCCCTTGCGGGCGAGGAGCCGCCGCTGCACGAAGAGCAGCGCCCCGGTGATCAGCAGCAGCGGCAGCGAATAGGCGGCGGCGACCTCGACCTTCGACGGATACTCGAAGAACTGGAACAGCTGGGTCGTGATGACCTGAAAGCGCGCCGGCACGGCGAGCAGCAGCGGCGCCCCGAGGTCCGCGATCGCCTCGAGGAACGCCATGATGAAGCCAGCGATCAGCGCCGGCATCACCAGCGGGATCGTGATCATCCGCATGATCCGCCACGTGCCGGCGCCGAGGATCGCAGCCGCATCCTCCATCTCCGAGGACATCAGCTCGAGCGCTGTCGTCGTGAAGAGAAACGCGTAGGGATAGGTGTAGAGCGCGATGACGAAGACCAGTCCCCCGAGCGAATAGATGTTGAACAGGCCGCTGCCCTGGCCGGTCAGCTCCATCCACCCCTTGTTGAGCCAGCCGGCGTTCGGCCCGGCCAGCAGGGTCCAGGCGATGGCGCCGAGAAAGCCGGGGATGATGAACGAGCCGATGACGCAGGCCCGCACGAAGCTCTTTCCCGGCATGTCGGTACGGACGACGGCCCAGGCCATCGGCACGGCGAGCACAAGATCGAGGCACGCCACCGCGGTCGCCAGCTCGAGCGAATTGCGTATCGCGGCCAAGTAGCGCAGCGTCGTGAAGGCGGTGATGAAGTTGGCGACGGTGAGCCCCGTCCCCGAGGGCGCCTGGAGCGCCCGCACCACCAACCACAGCATCGGATACCCGACGAGGACGAACAGCGCCGCGGCGGCGCCCGCCCAGGTGAGGGCGGCGGCACCGAACCACCGCCGGGCGACGTTGGTCTGCCCGCCGGCGACTACCTCGACCGCTGCCGTGGCCATTGCCGCGCCGTCACACCCCGAAGGTAGCGCGGAATCTCTCGATGACCTTCGGGATGTCGGCTTTCAGCTCCGCGGCCGAGGGTCGGACCAGCTTGACCTCGGACAGCGGGCGCAATCCCTGCGGCGGCGGCACGTCAGGGCGCAGCGGCGAAAATCCGTTGCGCGTGAGGAGCTGCGAATATTCTTTCGTCATGAAGTAGTCCATGAACAGCTCGGCCGCGTGCGGATGCGGCGCCTTGGCGAGGATCGCCGACGGCGCGGTCATGAAGACGGAGCCATCCTCGGGGTAGTTGAGGTCGATCGGGTTGCCCCGGTTCTTGCTCTTCAGCGTCGTCGCATCGGGGCCGGCCGCGACGAGCCGCTCGCCCGAGGCGAGCTCGGTTATCGCGTCGTTGGCGGAACGCCCGATCAGCGGGTTCTGCTTCGCCAGCTGCTCGAAATACGGCCACCCGTAGAGCTTCGTCAGAGCCAGCACCCAGGTCGCGACATAGCCCGAAAATGCCGGATGGCCGAATGCGATCCTGTCCTTCCACTTGGGGTCGAGGAGATCCTTCCACTGCTTCGGCGCTTCGGCGAGCGGCACCTTTTGGGTGTTGCGCATCAGCAACATCAGGCCGACCGAGGCGACCTGATAGTCGTTGGCGGGATCGATGTGCTGGAAGCGCGGCACGACCTGATCGGCGCCGACCGGGACATAGGGCCGGATCAGCTTCTTGTCCTTGAAGTTGAGGTAGTGCCCTTCCTCGGTCGAGGAGAATACGTCATCGGCGGAGACGCCGGCTTGGGTTTCCTGCAGGACGCGCTGATAGATGACGCCGGCGGTGGCGCGGACCACCTCCACGCCGATGCCCGGGTACTTCGTCTCGAACGCCTTGCCGACCTGCTCGGCAGTGTCGATGTCGAACATCGAGACGTACCAGACGACCTTGCCCTCCTTTTTGGCGGCGGCAAGCTTTGCCGCCGCGTCGTCCGCCCGCGCCGCCGCGGGCCACAGGATGCCCGTCAAGGCCGGCGCGGCCGCGAGATACCCGCAGCCGCGCAACAGGCTGCGCCGCAACAGCCCCGGCATCACGCTTTCCGCAACCGGGCGAGGGCCCGCGGGTCGATGTCGACCCCGAACCCCGGCAATTCGTTCAAACGGATCGTGCCGCGATCAAGCGTCGCGGGTTCGGTTACGACGTCGGCGGCCATCTTGAGGGGCCCCACCGCCTCGCAGCCTTCGTGCACGGCCTCGCACACCGCGGCTACGGTCGCCTCGGCGAGCGTCGAGATGGTCAATCCGAAGCCGTGCCCGATCACCACGCCAAGCCCGGCCGCCGCCGCGATATGCACCATCTCGATGGTGCGCAGCAGGCCGCCCTGCTTCATCACCTTGACCTTGACGATATCGGCGGCCTCCTTGCGGATGATGTCCAGCAGCGATGCCGGACCAATGACGCTCTCATCCGCCATCAGCGGCATGCGTATGCCGCGCCGGACCGTTGCGAGGGCGTCGATGCGGTCGCGCGGCACCGGCTGCTCGACCAATGTCAGGTCGAAGGGTTCGAGTTGGCGGATGAACGGGACCGCCGCGCTCTCCGGCAGGCTCTCATTGAAGTCGACGCGCAGCGCCATTCGGCTCCCGACCGCCTCGCGCACCGCCGCGACGCGCCGCAGTCCCTCCGGGTCGGTGCCGTCGAGCTTGATCTTGGCCGAGCGGAACCCGCGTTCAAGCCAGCCCAGCGCCTCCCTCGCCGCCTGCGCCGGCGGCACCGTGCCGATCCACGCGTTCAGCGTCACCTCGGGCTTGACGCACCCGCCGAGCAGTGAATGCACCGGAATGCCGAGCGCGCGAGCCTTGGCGTCGCACAGCGCCATCTCGACCGCCGCCTTGGCCTCGTAACAGCCGTCGGCCGCGCGGTCCATCCCCGAGAGCGCGGCATTGAGGTTCATCGCGTCGCTGCCGACGAGTTCCGGCGCCCATGCGGTAACCTTGGCGTGGATCTCGTCGGCTGACATCAGCGTGTAGCCGGGGCTGGGGTCGACATTGCCCCAACCCGCGATCCCGGCGTCGGTGGCGATGCGGACGAGGACACTGCGCTGCGCTCGGGTGACGCCGTGCACGCCGGTGGCCGGCGCGTGCAGCGGCACTTCAACGATCATCGGCTCTACGGCGACGATGAGCATGGCGTTCCCCTGGATCGTGTTCTCGTCGGTCAGTATCGCCGCCGGATGCGCTGGGTGCTTCGCCGCTGATTGCGGGGCGAAGGCCGGCACAGGGGCTTTCGACCGTCGAAGCGCCGGGCGGGACCGTCAAGGCAGGGCCCGGCCCGGCTGGTGTCTCCCGGCTGGTGTCTCCCGGCTGGTATCTCTATTCGGCTGCCGACGCCTGCGGCACGTCGCGGGTCAGTGGCGCAGCCGGCCGGGCGATGCGGTAAAGCCGGGCGCAATTGTCCCACAGGATCTGACGCCTCGCCTCGTTGCCGAGCGGCAGGCCGAAGAACTGCTGCATCGCCTCCGGGAAGGCGCCGTCGGAGTGCGGGTAGTCGCTCGACACGACGAAGTACTCCGCGCCGACCTGCTTCACCACATCGACCGCCGGCTCTTCGTCGACATCGAGCGCGACATAGCATTGCCGCTTGAAATAGGCGCTCGGCAAGAGCGGGATTTGGCGCTCGCAACCGGGGCCGAACTTCTCCCACTGGTCGTCGAGCCGCCACAGCCACCAGTAGAGCCATCCTGAGGTGCCTTCGAGAAAGGCGCAGCGCAATTTCGGGTGCCGCTCGAGCACGCCGCCCGTCGTCATGCTGGCGAGCGCTCCCATCAGCTCGGTGGGGTTGCGGATGGCGTGCGCGATCGGGTGGAAATTGGCGTGCCCGACATAGCGCGCGCCCATGTCGTCCTTCAATGCGGTGTTGCCGGTCGGGTGGAAGCCGACCGGCACGTCGAGCTGTTCGAGCGCGTCCCATAGGGGGTCGCAGGCCTCGTCGTGGAGGTGCTGGCCGTTGACCGGGTTGGGGGTGCCGATCACCGCGACGGCGCCGAGTTCGGTGACCGCGCGGCGCGCTTCGGCGACCGCAAGGCCGACGTCGTGCATCGCGAGCTGGGCAGCGAATTTGAGGCGTTGCGGGTCGGCCTTGCAGTAGTTCGCGGCCCAGTCGTTGTAGGCGCGCGCCAGGGCCGCGGCGTAGTCGGGTTTCAGATCGTCATGGCAGAGGATCTGGCGGCCGCGCGTCCCATACATCACCGCCACGTCGATCCCCTCGATATCCATCGCCGTCAGGGTGGTTGCGGGGTCGTAGCCATGCGCCTTGGCGACCCGGAAGTGCGGGTGCCGCGCCCGGCTGCGGCGCTGCAGTTCGCGGCTCGACACCGTCGCTCCGGTTTGCCCGACAAAGGCTGGGATCGCCAGGCCCTGCACCTCCATGCCGTGGATCGTGTCGGTATTGCCCTTGTCTTCCGGGTTATCGGTCAGCTCTTGCTGGTGGCCGGCGAAGAACCGCGGCGGGTTCGAGGTCCTGTAGGGTTCATCGAGATAGCGCGCCCACAGGTCGTCCGGCTCCATCATGTGGAGGTCGCTATCCATGATCAGATAGCCGTTGCGTGCCATTTCCACCCTCCTCGAGGCAATCGTCGGAACCAGCCTAGTTGCCGGGTGCTGGCGTTACAACCTGCGAAAATTGTGCGAGCCCAAACGGAAGTATTGCAGCCGCGATATCGTCTGCCGCGATCAAACGGCCGCTCGAGATGCGGTGCTCCTTGGCCGGGCGGGGGTCGCCGTCGCGGTGGCGTCGCGGGTCTTCTCGGCATTCGCCAGAAGCCACGAGCGGAACAGCGATACGTTGTGCGAGATCCGCGTCTTCGGCCACAAAAAATACCATGCCTCATTACACCGTACGCGCAGCGAGAACAGCGCGACCAGACGTCCGTTCGCCAGGTCCTCCTGGACAAAGGCGCTCTGTGCCATCGAGACCCCGCAGCCATGCGCGGCGGCCTCCATGGCGACGACGTAGGAATCGAAAATCGGCCCGCGATCGATTGCCACCTCCGGTGCCTGCGCCGCCGCCAGCCACAACGGCCAATCCTCGAGGACGCCGAACGCGCCGGCGACGTGCAGGAGCGGGTGGCCGACGAGATCATGGGGCATTTCGAGCGGGTGCTCTGCGAGAAAGCCGGGACTGCATACCGGGAACATCTCGGAGCCGAAGAGATAGTCCGAATTCAGCTCGGGCCACTCGGTGCCCAGACGGATCGCGGCATCGAGATCCTCGCGCAGGAAATCGATGCTGCGGTACGAGGTCAGCACGCGCAGATCGAGGGAGGGATCTTCGTGCCGAAATTCGGCGAGGCGCGGAACGAGCCAGCGCAACGCGAAGTTCGGCAGAACGCTGAGCGTCAGCACCTGTATTCGCCCGTGTCCCTGAACGCTGTCGGTGCCCTCCGACAACAGCTCGAACGCGCGCCGCACCGAAGGGAGGTAGTCCTCGCCCTTCTCGGTCAGGATCAGGGCGTTGTTCAGCCGCCGAAACAGGCAAAACCCGAGGTGCTCCTCGAGACCCTGACGTGATGGCTGACCGCCGCCTGGGTGACGTTCAGCTCCGCCGCCGCCCGGGTGAAGCTAAGGCGGCGCGCCGCGACCTCAAAGGCGCGCAACGAATTCAGCGGCGGCAGTCTCCGGTTCATCGTCGGCCCCCTCTTTTTTTGACTTAGCCTGATTTGACCACGCCGCCGGGGAAAAGGCCGAAGAAAAGGCGTCAGAGCGGATTCATGAGCCTGCGGGAGGGTCTAGCCCGGATCATTCATGAGGCGAGAGCAACCGCGATCCGGCGGGGGCTTTGGGGCATGGTTTTTCATGGCGCCGGTGACGCGGCGATCGGGGTTTGAGGTTGGGCCGAAGGGGTTCGATCTGGGGCCACAGCCCCGTCGGCTACGGTGGCAGCTTGGCGATTTGGCTGGCGAGCATGGCGAAGCCAGCCTGGTAGGTTACGGGTAGGTTACGGGTAGGTTACGGGTAGGTTACGGGGACAGTTTACTTTTGGGTAGGTTACGGGGACAGTTTACTTTTTACAGATTTAGGTAGGTTACGGGGGTTACGGGGACAGTTTACTTTTTACAGATTTAGGGTGACGCCGGCGGCGCGGTGAGGTCAATGCGTGCCGAGGGCGGCGGCGGCGCGGGCGACGCGCGCGGCACGGTCGCGCTGGCGCGGCTCGGCGCGGGCCAGCACCGCGGCGAGGACCGCCGGGTCGGCGGTCTCCGGCGAGCCCGACGAAAACGGCGGGGCGGGGTCGTATTCGATCGCCAGCTGGATCGCCTCGGCGGCCGGTCGGCCGGCGATTGTGGCGGAGACGCTGAGCGCCACGTCGATGCCGGCGGTGACACCCCCGCCGGTGATGAGATTGCCGTCGGCGACGACGCGGCTCGCCACCGGCTCGGCGCCAAATTGGCGCAGCAGGTCGCGCGACATCCAGTGGGTCGCGGCCCGCCGCCCGCGCAAGAGGCCGGCGGCGCCGAGGACGAGCGACCCGGTGCACACCCCCACAACCCAGCGCGCCTCTGCCGCGGCCCGGCGCAGAAATGCCAGCACCTCGCCGTCTTCGAGGAGCGGGTTGATCCCGCCGCCACCCGGCACAAGGACAAGATCGAGCGGCGGGCAGCTTGCAAACGTCGCCATCGGCAGGATCGTCAGCCCGTGCTCGGTGCGCACCGGCGCCAAATTCTTCCATACGAGCAGGGTTTCGGCGCCGGGCAGCCGAGAGAGCACCTCGTAGGGGCCGGTCAAATCGAGCTGGGTCATGTCGGGGAACACCAGCATCCCACAGCGCAGCCGCGTCTCGCTCGTCACCTTATCCTCGCCGCCATTCCGCCAATGGAGATGGGCATTCTTTACCTGTAGAGTGCGGCCGGGACAATAGCGGGAGACATCACGATGCCGCTGATGCTGGCCAGCCCGGCCTGCGATGAGCGCGATGAGCGCGGCGATCTTGGCGAATGCGGCAGATTTGCCGCAGCTTCGCGGCAAAAATCTGCGTATAACCCGTCCCTCGATGGCGCGAGCGGGACCCGCCGGCGCCGCCGTTGATCCAGGCCGGCACACACGGCGTTAGCTCAGACGAACCGATTGACGCTCATTCATGCCGGACACAGCCGTCGCCCAGCCGCAAGCCCATGCCAAGATCGGCCAGAGCCTGGCCGTGGTCGCGTTGGGCGTCGTCTATGGCGATATCGGCACCTCGCCGCTCTATGCGCTGCGGCAATGCTTCGCCGACACCCCGGTCGACAAGCTGCGCGTCTTCGGCATCCTGTCGCTGATCGCCTGGACCCTGACGATCGTCGTCACCGTCAAGTACGTGCTGATCCTGATGCGCGCCGACAATCGCGGCGAAGGCGGGATCATGGCGCTGACGGTCCTTGCGCTGCGCGCCGCCGGGACCCGCCGGATCCGTTGGGCATTGTGGGCGGGGCTCTTCGGACTGGCGTTGTTTTTCGGCGATGGTGTGCTGACCCCGTCGATCTCGGTGCTGAGCGCGGTCGAAGGGCTCAAGATCGCCACCCCGGCGCTCGAGCCTTATGTGATCCCGCTGACATTGCTGCTGCTGATCGCGCTGTTTGTCGTCCAGCGCCGCGGGACCGGCCATGTAGGCCGCTTTTTTGGCCCGATCATGGCCTTGTGGTTCGCAACGATCGGGGTGCTGGGGCTGATCGAGATTGCGCGCCGCCCGTCGATCCTCAAAGCGGTCGATCCGCTCTACGCCATTCAGCTGCTGCTGCGTCATCCCGCGCAGGGCTTTGTTCTACTGGGCTCGGTGGTGCTGGCGGTAACGGGGGCCGAAGCGCTTTACGCCGATATGGGGCATTTCGGCCCGGGGCCGATCCGCCGCGCCTGGATGCGTCTGGTTTTCCCAGCTCTGCTGCTGAACTATTTCGGCCAGGGTGCGCTCCTCTTGGCGCGGCCCAATGCGATCGAAAACCCGTTTTTTCACCTGGCGCCCGACTGGATGCTCTATCCGCTCGTGGCGCTCGCCTCGACCGCGACGGTGATCGCCTCGCAGGCGGTGATCTCCGGCGCCTTTTCGCTGACCCGACAGGCGGTGCAGCTCGGCTATCTGCCGCGGATTCAAGTGCGCCACACCTCCGAGCAGGAAATCGGCCAAGTCTATGTGCCGGCGATGAACGGGATGCTGCTGGTCGCGGTGGTGGCGACCGTGCTCGGGTTCCGCTCCTCGGATGCGCTCGGCGGTGCGTACGGCATCGCCGTCACCGGCACGATGACGGTCGACACCATTCTGGCTTTTACCTATTTCAGCCTCGGCGCCCGCTGGCCGTTGTGGCAGCTGATCCCGCTGTTCGGGGTGTTCCTGCTGGTCGATCTGTCGTTTTTCGGCGCCAATCTCTTAAAGATCGTCGAAGGCGGCTGGTTTCCGCTGGTCATTGCCGCAACCGCCTTTGCGATGATGGTGACCTGGCTGTGGGGCCGGCGGCGGCTCGCCGCCCGGCGGGCGAGCGGCGCGCTTCCGCTCGCAACCCTGATCGAAACCCTGAAGCCCGACCATCCGGCGCGGGTTCCCGGCACTGCGATCTACATGACCTCGCGGGTCGACAATGTGCCTGCCGCTTTGCTGCACAACATGAAGCACAACAAGGTTCTGCACGAGCGCAACGTGTTGATGACGGTGCGCACCGAGGATGTGCCGCGCCTACCCGAGGGGGAGCGGCTGCAGATCAACCATCTCGGCCAGAATTTTCACACCGTGACCATCCATTACGGCTTTTTCGAAGAGCCGGACATTCCGCGCGCGCTGGCGCTGTGCCGGGTCGGCGGGTTCCGCTTCAACCTGATGGAGACCTCGTTTTTTGTCGGGCGCGAGAAGATCGTCGCCAAACGCCCGTCCGGTCTGATCCTGCCGTTCAAAAAGCTGTTCATTCTGTTGTCCAACTTCGCCCTCGACGCCACCGAATTCTTCCGCATCCCGGTCAACCGCATCGTCGAGCTCGGCGGCCAGGTCGAGCTGTAGGCGTCCTGCGCCGTCAGTGGATGTCCTCTTGCTCGTCGAAGGCCCGGCGCAGGCGCTCGATGGAAAAACCGGGCGACCGGGCGGCGTCGATGATGACTTTTTCGCGGCGGGTCAACAGATCGACCGCGGCCGGGATGTCCTTGACCGCCTCGGCCGGGATCACGACGGCGCCGTGGCGGTCGGCATGGATCACGTCGTTCGGCGACACGATCATGCCGGCGACACTGACCGTGCCGCCGAAATCTACCAGATGGACATGCGCGTGCGACGGCATGACCGAGCCGGCGAGCACCAGGAAATCGGGCGCCATCACATCGAGGTCGCGCACCGAGCCGTCGGTGATCACGCCGGCGCAGCCGAGCCCTTTGTGCACATTGGTCTGCACCTCCCCCCAGAACGCGCCAAAGCCGGTATCCGGCAGGTCGATGTCCTGGATGACGGCGATGCTCGGCTGCGGCGCTGCGGCAATATGCGCGTAATAGCCGAGCCGGACTTCCTTGGCCTCCTCGCGGCTGCGCGGGTGCGGTTCGCGCGACCGGATCACTGCGGTGCGGGCGAAAGCCACGACCGGCTTCATCTGCGGAAACGCGGCAAACAGCGGCCGGCGGGTAAAGCCTGTGGCACGCCGCGCAGGTGTCACGATTTCGAGCGCGTTGCAGATCGTCGGCGTGTCGAATGCCCTCAAGGCTTCGAGATCGGCGGGGTCCGGCAGGCGGGGCATGGGTTCTCTCCGGCGCGTCGTTGTTCGGGCCCCGGCTTTATTGGAGAATGGCAGGCCCCAGCAAGGCTTTTCCGCCGACCCCAGGAGAATACCGATGTATGACCCCGAACGCGTCAGGCAGCTCGACCGGCCGCACGGCCTGCCGTTTCGCATCGGCAAGATCGGCCATGTCGTCTTGAATGTGCGCGATGTCGAGCGCGCGACGCGGTTCTATACCGAGGTGCTGGGCTTGCGCATTTCCGACGTCTATCCCGAAGAGATGGTGCCGGGCGGCATGGTGTTTTTGCGCTGCAGCCCCGACCATCACGGCATCGCCCTCGTCGGCTCGCTGAAGGAGCCCTCGGCCAGCACCGAGCTCAACCACATCGCCTTTGAGGTCGGCAGCCTCGACGAGGTGGTGCGGGCGCGCGACCATCTGCGCCGGCATGGGGTCGAAATCGATTTCGAAGGCCGCCGCCGCGCCGGCTGCCAGCTCGCGGTCGAATTTCGCGACCCCGATGGCCACCGGCTGGAAATCTACTGGGGCATCGACCAGATCGGCAGCGACGGCCGGGTGCGGCCGCCCACCGAATGGAAGGGCGCGCGCAGCCTCGCCGACGCCGTCGCCGACCCGGTCCGCGGCCAAGACACGAGCCTGCAAGACCCTTCGCTGCTCAAAGATTGACGTTAAGAAAATGACCGAGCGCTGCTCCGCTGCAAAGATCGATAGCGCGTCCTACACTGTCACCGTGCGTGGATTGGTCCTGATGTGCAGCATCGGGATTCGCCGACGTGAGCGCGAGCAGAAGCAGCGGGTGAAGATTTCAGTTGATTTGGTGGCCGCGAGCAATGCGGTCTTTCCCGGCGAAGAGCGCCGCCGGATCATCAACTACGAGAAAATCATCGCGGCGATCCGGGCGATTGCCAATTCGGGACACATCGATTTGTGCGAGGGGTTTGCCGAGAGAATAGCCAACGCCTGCTTTGCCGACCCTCGGGTCGAACGGGTTCGCGTGTGGGTAGAGAAGGTTGACGTCTTTGCCGATGCCGACGGGGTCGGCGCGATCCTCGAACGGACCCGGCCAAAGGAAGACGAGGCGCGCTGAGCCGTGGCCCCGTCGATCCTCGGCATCGTCAACCTCACCGAGGACTCGTTTTCCGATGGCGGCCGCTATCTCGATCCTGCCGAGGCCCTCGCCCATGCCAGGGCGCTCGCTGCTGCCGGGGCCGACATCGTCGATCTCGGCGCCGCCGCCAGCAATGTCGATGCAAAGCCGGTCGGTGTGGACGAGGAAATCCGTCGCCTCGATCCGCTGATCGCGGCGCTCGCAGCCGACGGGGTCCCGGTCTCGGTCGACAGCTTTCGGCCGGAGGTGCAACGTTTCGCCATCAGCCGCGGGGTCGCCTATCTGAACGATATTCAGGGCTTTCCCGACCCGGCCCTATATCCCGAGCTTGCCGCGGCCGATTGCCGGCTGATCGTCATGCACGCCGTGCAAGGGCGCGGCCGTGCGCAGCGCTTGGAGCTGTCCGCCGACGAGGTGTGGCAGCGGATCGATGCATTCTTCGCCGAGCGGGTTGGCGCGCTGGAGCGCGCCGGCGTTGCGCGCGAACGGATCATCGTCGATCCCGGCATGGGGCATTTCCTGAGCAGCCGGGCCGAGGCCTCGTTGCGTGTTCTCGTCCAACTCGACCGGTTGAAGCGCCGCTTCGGGCTGCCGGTGCTCGTCTCGGTGTCACGCAAATCCTTTCTGCGGGCGGTCACCGGGCGATTTTCAGCCGGCGAGCTCGGCGCTGCCACGCTCGCCGCCGAGCTTTTCGCGGCCGAAAACGGCGCCGACTTTATCCGCACCCATGATCCCACCGCCCTTGCGGATGGCCTCAAGGTGGTCGCCGCGCTCGCTGCCGAAAAGCGCCAGCCCGCCGATTGAAATGGTTACGGCGAAGGACGAGACATTCGGGGATGGTGCCGGTCCGGACAGCCGGTTTCGGTCAGAGCCTCTGCCAATGAGCCGGGCGACGATCCGACCGCCGCTGCTCGACATCCGCAACCTCAGCGTCAGCTTTGCCGGGCGCGGGCGCGGCGCGCCGGTCGAAGCGGTCAAAGGGATCACCTTCTCGCTCGACCGCGGCGAGACCTTGGCGCTGGTCGGCGAAAGCGGTTCTGGCAAGAGTGTCACGGCACTTTCGGTCCTGCAGCTGCTGCCCTACCCGCTCGCCCGACACGGCCCCGGCAGCAGCATCCGGTTTGCCGGCGATGAGCTGATCGGCGCACCGAGCGAAACCTTGCGCCGGGTGCGCGGCGGCCGCATCGGGATCGTCTTTCAGGAGCCGATGACCTCGCTCAACCCGCTCCACACGTTGGAGCGCCAGATTGCCGAAACCTTGCTCGTGCACAAGCACATGCCGGCAGAGGCGGCACGAGCGCGCACGATCGAGCTGTTGCGTCGGGTCGGGCTCCCCGAGGCAGAGAACCGGCTCGGCGCCTATCCACACCAGCTTTCGGGCGGCCAGCGCCAACGGGTCATGATCGCGATGGCGATCGCCAACGAGCCCGACCTCTTGATCGCCGACGAGCCGACCACAGCGCTCGATGTGACGATCCAGGCTCAGGTCCTCGCCTTGCTGCGCGACCTGACGCGCCAGCTCGGCATGGCGCTCCTGCTGATCACACATGACCTGACGATCGTGCGCAAGATGGCCGAGCGCGTCTGCGTGATGACGCAAGGCGAGATCGTCGAAGCCGGGTCGGCCGACACGATTTTCAGCCGACCGCGCCACCCTTACACCCGGCGCCTGCTGACGGCCGAGCCCAAAGGCCGGGCGCCGCCGGCCGACGCTGCCGCACCCGTCGTGATCGAGGCCCAGGGGTTGCGGGTTTGGTTCCCGGTCCGCCGCGGGGTGCTGCGCCGGGTCAAGGGCCACATCAAGGCAGTGGACGGCGTTTCCCTCGCGGTGCGCGCCGGCACGACGCTCGGCGTCGTCGGCGAAAGCGGCTCGGGCAAGACCACATTGGGGCTCGCCTTGCTGCGCCTGGCGGCGGCCCAAGGCGAGGTCCGTTTCGCCGGCGCGGACATCATGGCGATGGCGCAGCGGCGGCTTCGGCCATTGCGGCGCCAGATGCAAATCGTCTTTCAAGACCCGTTTTCGAGCCTCTCGCCGCGGCTTTCGGTCGGACAGATCGTTGAAGAGGGGCTCAAAGTCCACCGCCTCGCGGCGGACGCCGCCGAGCGCCGCCGGCTGATCGAAACCGCCCTCGTCGAAGTCGGGCTCGATCCCTTGACCGCCGACCGCTACCCGCACGAATTTTCGGGCGGCCAGCGCCAGCGCATCGCCATCGCGCGCGCGCTCGTGCTCGAGCCGCGGTTTCTCGTGCTCGACGAGCCGACCTCGGCCTTGGATATGTCGGTGCAGGCGCAAATCGTCGAGCTGTTGCGCGAATTGCAAATGCGCCGCGGCCTCGCCTATCTGTTCATCAGCCACGACCTCAGGGTCGTGCGCGCGCTCGCCCACGAGATCCTGGTCATGAAGGACGGCCAAATCGTCGAAGCCGGCCCGACCGAGCGCATCATGACCGACCCGCAACACCCCTACACCCGCGCGCTGATGGCCGCCGCCTTCGACCTTGCCCCGGTTGCGTAGCTTGATCGCCGCTTCTCTCGCGCATCGTGAGCCCGGCAGAGCTTGTGACGAGACCGGGACGGGCACACATTCGGGGATGATCGACAAAGCAGTGCACGCATGACGGAAAGTCTGGACGCCGCATCGTCCGAGTTGCCGATCACCGCCCTGATCGACGACGCGATCGGAGCCGCGGAGAGTGCAGGCGCGTGGTCGGGGCTTCGCGCTGCCCAAGATAAAGCGCTCGCGGCTTTCAAAAATCGTCGCAGGGAGCTCGACACCCTTCATGAGCGGGCGGTTGCGCCGGACACGGAGTGGCAAGAGATCGCTCACGTAGCTTTGACGGTTGGCGAATGGGGACGTGCCGCAGCGGAAAAGCTTCATCCTCGGATCGACATCCTAAAGCTGAAGCTCGCGGCTGACGACAGCGGCATGACCCCGGAGGTTCGCCGAGCACGCGAGGAAAGCGTTGAAGTCGCAGAAGCCTCGCTCGCGCTCTATCGTGAGCTTAAGGATAAGCTGGCCAGGTTGGCGGCAGAGCGCGGGCCGGACGGCAGAGTGTTGCACGCTCGCCCAGTGGCAGGCGAGATTGATTACGCCGAGTTGAGCCGCGAGCACATCGCGCGCTACCCAAAGATCCGGGCGCGCCTTGCGGAATGAGCCGAACTGGCTTTCCGTCGAAGCCGTAATCGAACACAATCGGCTCGAAGTAGAAGCTATAGGCGAGCGGCATTTCGTGCGAGACCGAGGCTTGCTCATTGGGCGGACGAAATCATTGCGCTCGTCGAGCATCGGATCGCCGAGGAAGGTTTTGTTCGAGACCTTCGGCCTTTCGTGATCGAGAGATAGGGTCTCTCACCTGCATAAACCTCTTGCGTCGCGCGCACCGCCCGGTTAGCGTGCCGACCATGGTTCTGGCGAACGCCCGTTTCTCTGCGCGATTTTGGTACCGCCGGTATAGGATGGCGGCCTAGGAATCGCGTCTGCGCGTTTATCCCGAAGCCGCCCCTCCGAGGCGGCTTTCGTGTTTCAGGCTCAGGCTGATCCGAACGGCGCCGAGGGTGGAGCGGCCTCCAGCCAAGAGGAGGTGTTGCGACATGAGTGCGAACTGGTCACCCCAAAGCTGGCGCGGATTGCCGATCCGACAGGTGCCGGGCTATCCGGACGATGCCGCGCTCGGCCGCGTCGAAGATACCCTGCACCGCTTTCCGCCGCTGGTGTTCGCCGGCGAGGCGCGGCGGCTCGAAGAGCGGCTCGCCGCGGTCGCCGCGGGCAAGGCGTTTCTGCTGCAGGGCGGCGATTGCGCCGAAAGCTTTGCCGAGTTCCACCCGAACAACATCCGCGACATGTTCAAGGTGCTGCTGCAGATGGCGGTGGTGCTGACCTTTGGCGCCGGCTGCCCGGTGGTCAAATTGGGCCGGCTGGCCGGCCAGTTTGCCAAGCCGCGCTCGTCGGAAACCGAAACCCGCGACGGGGTCACCCTCCCCTCCTACCGCGGCGACATCATCAACGGCCTCGATTTCGATGCCGGCGCGCGCGAGCCCGATCCGCAGCGCATGATCCAGGCCTACAGCCAGTCGGCCGCCACGTTGAACCTGCTGCGCGCCTTCGCCCAGGGCGGCTATGCCGATTTGCACCGGGTCCACGCCTGGAACCAGGATTTTGTCGCCGACAGCCCGCAGGGCGAGCGCTACCGCGAAGTCGCCGACCGGCTGACCGAGACGCTCGATTTCATGGCCGCCTGCGGGCTCGATTCGGAAACCACGCCGCAAATCCGCGAGACCGAGCTCTACACCTCGCACGAGGCGCTTTTTCTGTCCTATGAAGAGGCGCTGACCCGGGTCAATTCGACAACCGACGATTGGTACGACTGCTCGGCCCATTTGGTCTGGCTCGGCGACCGCACCCGTCAGGTCGACGGCGCCCATGCCGAGTTTTTGCGCGGCATCAAAAACCCGATCGGGATGAAATGCGGGCCGACCCTGGAGCCTGACGACCTGTTGCGCCTGATCGACTGGCTCAACCCCGAGAACCGGCCGGGCCGGCTGACGCTGATCACCCGGATGGGCGCCGACAAGGTCGCGGACAAGCTGCCGCGGCTGATCCGTGCGGTCCGCCGCGAGGGGCGCGAGGTGGTGTGGTGCTGCGACCCGATGCACGGCAACACGGTCACCTCGTCGAACGGCTTTAAGACGCGGCCGTTCGAGCGCATCCTCGACGAGGTGCGCGGCGCCTTTGCCGTCCATGCCGCCGAGGGCAGCTATGCGGGCGGCGTGCATTTCGAGCTGACCGGGCAGAACGTCACCGAATGCACCGGCGGCAGCCAAAGGATCAGCGAAGCCGGTCTGGCCGAGCGCTACCTGACCCATTGCGACCCGCGGCTCAACGCGACCCAGGCGCTGGAGCTCGCGTTCGAGCTCGCCGACGCGCTGAAGACGGCGCGCCGGGGGAACGGCCGCCAAGGGAACGGCCGCCAGGGGAACGGGCGCCAGCGGAACGGGCGCCAGGGAAGCGACGGACAGGGCGCGGGCCGCCTCGCCGCAATCGCGTGAGGCTGCATTGGCGAGAGGCTTGCCGCCGGGCTTGGCGGCGCAGACCGACAGCTATTTTGTAAAAACCAAGGCGATCGTCGGCCGGTTCGGCGACCGCCTTGCGACCTACGCCGTCTTTTTGCGCCGCCCGGTCGTCTCGACACCGCGGCTCGCGGTCGAGCTTCTCGAATCCGCCGCGGCCGCGCGCGGCACGCGGTTCGAGATCGAGCTCAACTATCCCGAGGCTGCCCTCGTCGGCGCCGGCGAGCCGCTGATCTACGTGACGGGCCCGCTCTATCACCTCGTCGATCTCGAAACTTTGCTGCTGCAGCGGCTGGGGCCGGCATGTGTGGCCGCGGTCAACGCCTATGCGATGTGCGCCGAGCTGCCCAAAGTCGCGTTTTTGGCGATGGATGCACGACACTGCGCCGGCGCCGAAATGGCTGAGATGATGGCTTATGCCGCCTCGGTCGGGTCGGCGGCGGCGCGCCGCGAGGCGGGGGCGGTCGGGTTTGTCGGCTGCGCCGCCGACGCCACGGCCGGCTTTTTCGGCCTGCCGCGCGGGCTCGGCACGATGCCGCATGCGCTGATCGGCTATGCCGGCTCGACCGTGCGCGCCGCCGAGATGTACCGCGCGGTCTTTCCCGACGAGCCGATGACCGTGCTGATCGACTATTTCGGACAAGAGATCACCGACGCGCTGGCGGTGGCCCGGCGCTTTCCCGACCTCGCCGCCGCCGGGCAATTGTCGTTGCGCATCGACACGCCGGGCGGACGCTATTGCGAAGGGCTCGACCCCGCCCGCTCCTACCAGGCGCTGGAGCGTCATGCGCCGCAATCGATCCGCGGCTACCGCACCGAGGAGGAATTGCGCTACCTCGTCGGCACCGGCGTCTCGGCCGCCGCAATCTGGTCGTTGCGCCGGGCGTTGGACGAGGCCGGGTTCGCCACGGTCAAGATCGTCGCCAGCTCGGGGTTCGGCCCGGCCAAATGCCGGATCATGGCCGCCGCCAAGGCACCCATCGACGTGATCGGCACCGGCTCCTACCTCCCCGAATTGTGGAGCGAGACCTACGCCACCGCCGACATCATCGCCTATGACGGCAAGCCCATGGTCAAAGCCGGCCGCGAGTTCCTGCTGCGACGGCGCCCCCCGGCCTAGCATTGTTTTCGTGGATGACGGCACCGCATCCGATGCATTAGGGTGAAGTATTGCCTGTCCACGAGCAATCAACAAAAGGGGCGAGCCGAAATGCGCCGCCGCATCCTGCGAGGAGGAGTCCTGTAGGATGGGTTGAGCGCAGCGAAACCCATCGGCTGCGGCGGTCGCGATGGGTTTCGCAATTGCTCAACCCATCCTACAGCCTGCAGAAGGTTAAATTGCGTGCGCATCGATCGGATTAAACGAAAATTGGAATCCGTAACTTACCAGACGAATATTTGGTGCTGCTCTAGCTGCCGCGATCGTGCTCGGGGAGAACTCGGCGGCGACGAGAATTCCTCGGATCGGCGTGTCTTCGCTCATCAGTTCTCCGATATACCCAAGAATCTGTCCGACAGCATCCCGATTGGCGCGACCCGCCTTGAGCTCGATTACGACCGTCGCGCCGGAACGATCTTTCGCCAGAATGTCGATGCGACCGCCGGATTTGACGCTCCGCTCTCGGCCGCCATCGACGATCGTCAGACCGGGTTCAAGCTGCACGATATTGCTCCGCAGCGCCTGCTGGAGGTCTCGCTCGAGCCCAAAGGTCGTCTCGACCGCCTCTACTAATTCGTCACCTTCGGTGTTGGCGGTCACCACGGATGGGCTTCGCATGGTCAGCCACGCCTTAATTGCGCTTACTTGGCCAGGTGTCGCGCCGACCTGTGCGGCAATATCGTAGCGGCCCATTCCTTGAAGCAACAACCTCTGGATCTCCGCCTTTTGCTCGTCCGACATTCTCCTGACGGACCCCGCATTCCGCGATGGCGCGTCGCCACGACGAAACTTGCCGCGAACGGCATCGGCCCAATCCACGCGCTCCGGGATGTCGCTGGTGTCGATCTCCAAATCCGGCAAATCCGCAAGCGCGGACAGCTCCGCCGCGGCTTTGTCAGGTGCCTTCATAGTATCTCTGCCTCTCTCTCGGCGTCGCCTTGCGCGCCGAAATAATGCGAACGACTTCTTCTCCGCCGTCATCCCCAAAGGTGTGCGCCACGATCAGGACGGCAAGGCCGTTGACGAGGCCCATCGTTTGCCAGCGCTCCTCACGTCCCTCGAAGCGATCTTGGATTGATAGCTGATTCGGGTCCTCGAATACGAGCGATGCGGTCTCGAAGGTGACGCCGTGTTTGCGCCGATTGGAGCGGCTCTTGTTTCGGTCCCACTCAAAGCGCATCCGAGCCGCACCAGCGTTGCGGGGTATTGGAGGCCGACAAAGTAGCCGAAGCCCGTCAATTCTGCTCCCGCGTCTCGCTGAAGCGAATGCTGGGCCATTCCTCGATTGTGGTGCGCAATTCCCAGGCGTTGCGGGCGAGAAAGACCGGGACGCCGTCGTGGTCCTCGGCGCTGGCCGAGGGGTTCTTGACGCGAAAGCGGTCGAGCTCGGCCGGGTCGTCGGCGTCGAGCCAGCGCGCCGCTTGGTAGGGGGCGGCGTCGAGCCGGGTGGCGAGCCCGTATTCGGCTTCGAGCCGCGCCGTCAGCACGTCGAGCTGCAAGGCGCCGACGACGCCGATGATCCAGTCGCCGCCACCCGCGGGCTTGAACACGCGGGTCACCCCCTCCTCGGCCAGCTGCCCCAGCGCATGGCGCAGGTGCTTTGTCTTCATCGGGTCCTCGACACGGACCCGGCGCAGGATTTCGGGGGCGAAATTCGGGATTCCGGTGATGCGGACCGCTTCGCCCTCGGTCAAGGTGTCGCCGATGCGCAAGCTCCCGTGGTTCGGGATGCCGATGATGTCGCCGGGCCACGCCGTCTCGGCGAGGTTGCGCTCGCGCGCCAGGAAAAAGACCGGGTTCTGCACCGACATGGTACGCCCGGTGCGAACGTTTTTCAGCTTCATGCCGCGCTCGAAATGGCCCGAGGCGAGGCGAAGAAAGGCGATGCGATCGCGGTGCTGCGGGTCGATATTGGCCTGCACCTTGAAAACAAAGCCGGCGACCTGCGGCTCCTCGGGATCGATCGGCCTGGGGGCGGCGGGTTGCGGGCGCGGCGCCGGGGCGAGTGCCGCGACCCCGTGCAGCAATTCGCGCACGCCAAAATTGTTCAAGGCACTGCCAAAATAGACGGGTGTCAGGTGGCCGGCGCGAAACGCCGCTGCCTCGAATGGCGGGCATAGCCCCTGCGCCATCTCGACCTCCTCGCGCAATTTGGCGAGGGCCGCCTTTGGCAGGCGGCGGGCGAGCTCGGGATCGTCGAGGCCCCGGCAACGGACCGGCTCGGTGACGCGGTCGTGCACGCCGCGCTCGAACAGCAAGAGCGCGTCGGCAAAGAGGTCCCAGGTGCCGAGAAAGTCGCGCCCCATGCCGATCGGCCACGAGGCCGGGGTCACGTCGAGCGCCAGGGATTGCTCGATCTCGTCCAACAGATCGAACGGGTCGCGGCTTTCGCGGTCGAGCTTGTTGACGAAGGTGATGATCGGCACGTCGCGCAGCCGGCAGACTTCGAAGAGCTTGCGGGTCTGCTCCTCGATGCCTTTGGCGGCGTCGAGCACCATCACCGCACTGTCGACCGCGGTCAGCGTCCTATAGGTGTCCTCGCTGAAATCCTGGTGGCCCGGCGTATCGAGGAGATTGAAGGCGAGCCCCGCATGCTCGAAGCTCATCACCGCCGAAGAGACCGAGATGCCGCGCTCGCGCTCGACCGCCATCCAGTCCGAGCGCGCCCGCCGCCGGTCGCCGCGCGCCTTCACTTCGCCCGCCAGCTGGATCGCCCCCCGAACAGCAGCAATTTTTCGGTCAAGGTCGTCTTGCCGGCATCGGGATGCGAGATGATCGCAAACGTCCGCCGCCGCAAAATCTCGTCGGTTTGGGTGCTCATCGCTCGGCTTTGGGTTGCTACAGAGGTGCAGGCCGTCTATCGCAAGCGATACCACCGCACCCGCCCAGGCGGTGGATATGGTAGCCGCCGGCCCCTTGGCCAACGCCTCGCCCGGCGGACCCTGCTCACCTCCTGCTTTTGCTGAAGAAATGCAACGAAGCACCATTCCCGTCGCCGCGGCAACACAGGCAATCCGCGGCGTCAGGCATATACCGGCGCGACAGCTTCACCTGTTTTACCTGTTTCATCAGTTTGAGATCAGGTATCCCCAGCTCCTGCCAAAGCAAAGCGGCGGCCGGCCATCGGCGCCGACATGCAGAGATACCACGAGATTATGGCAACCGCATGGGTAAACGGCGCTCGGCCGGAGCCGCCAGCGTATAGCTCGGTCGTCTACTCCGGGTGGCTCACGGAGGAGGCCGCTGGGGCAGCGCCGGCAGCGGTGGTTATGTCGATGACGAAGCTGCCCGCTTTTTTCTCGTTGAAGCGTTGGGCGATGACGAGGCGGTATTCGCCGGTCCAGGGTAGGGGTTCGTCGAAGACGGTGCCGCCGGGGCCGCCCGGCGCCCAATTGCCGTGCGGCGGCGTGCCGGCAAATTCGACATAGCCCTCGGTGTCGAGATCGGCGGATGGCTTGACGGCGATCGTCACGCGCTCGCCGGCGCTGCCGAAAAGGCAATAAGCCGCGGTCGGCGCGCCGGGCAAAAACCGGCCTTGCAGATGGTAGCGGCCCGGCAGGTTTTGGTCGAGGCGGAGGCAATCGCCCGCAGCCAGACCGGCCGCAGGATGCAGAGCCAGCGCGCCGGCAAACGCCGCCGCGAGACCGGCTACCCAACCGGGGTGTCGGGCGGCAATACGCATTTGCTCAATATATCCTGCTGCAGGTCGAGCGACGGGTTGGTCTCGTTGCAATCGAAGCCGCCGCCGCCGTGACATTCGTCGGAATATTGCCACATCAATATTTTGAGCTGGTCCGGCAAGGTGCGCGGCCGCACCAGCGTATCGTCCCATTCCAACAGCCCGTTGCAGCCCCTGACCCGCCAGCGGGCGACCCAGGCGCCGTAAAACTCGACCGCCGGGCCGACCGACTGGGCCACCGCCTGCCAGGTCGGGTCGTCGCCCTGGGTGGCGTAGACGCAAGGCAGCACCGTCACCTTGCCGCCTGAAAAATCGCGGCTGTGCGCGACCAGGGTGGCGGCCCACCCGCGATAATAGGCGGCGGTCAAGGACGGGGCGCCCTCGACATCGAGAAACATCGCGACCTGGCCGCCCTGCGAGGCGAGATAATCGGCGCCGAAGGTCACGATCAAATCCTCGACATTGGCCGTGGCGTCGGTGCTGCCGTCGGCGATCGACCCGTTGACGTTTTTGGTCTGGCGCGCGATCGGCGCGACACGGATGCCGCTATTGCGCAAGGGCTGGTTCTCGCGCAAATGGCGATACTCGGCGACACCGGTGGTCGCCGCGCTGGTGAAATACCGGCCCCAGATCACCGGGGTCCGGCCAAACAGGTCGCTCGCCAATTGGATCAGGCTACTGCCGCCGATCTGGTCCGTCACCAGGGTCGAGCTGTCCGCTCCGGGTGCGCCTTGTGCCATTGCCGACCTCCCTGCCGTCGATCACGGCGTTGTCCGCGCCTATCTATCCCCTTCTTGCCGGATCGCAGTGTGAGCCGCGTCACACGTCGCAGGCGATTTGCCGAGCTATGGGCGCTTTCCGGGACGCGATGCGGCGAATGGGCCGCCATGCTTGCAACTCGAAATAGGGGCCGGCTAGTTTGAGCGGCATCGGTCACGGGGCCGGAGAGGTCGGCGATGCGCAGGGCGAAGAGGGGGTTGCGGCTGGCAGCGTCGGCGGCTGGGGTCCTGTGTCTCCTCGTGGCGGGGACGCAGGGCGCCAAGGCGAACGAGGCGCAGCTCGTCGGCCAAATCGTCGATGCGTTTGCGCAGGCGGCGATTCGGCAAGGGGTTGCGGTCGGAATCGGTGTCGCCGTCCTCGACCAAAACGGGCCCGGCTTTCGCAACAGCTATGTTTACGGCAAGGCCGATGCCGCCGCCGGCACGCCCTTTGCCAGGGATTCGATTTTCGAGATCGCCTCGAACACCAAGGTCTTTACCACAAACCTCGTCGGCCAGGCGGTGTTCGAGACCTCGATCGGGCTCGGCGACCGGCTGTCCGAGTTCAAGGGCGAGCTCGGCCGGCTGAAGCCATTGACCGGCCAGGTCACATTGCAGGAGCTCGGCGATTTCACCGCCGGCATCGCCGACCTGCCGCCGCGGTGCAAGGACGACCGCATCCCCGGCTGCCTCCCCTCGCCGCGGCCCACGGTCCAGCAATATTCGGCGCAGGACTTTGTCGATTTCTTTCGCGGCACCGTGCCGAAGAACTACAACTTGAAAAAGCCAAAACCGGTCGGCAAATTGCCGGCCCCTTATTTTTATTCCGATTTCAGCACCGGGCTCTTGGGGCTGCTGCTCGGCACGACGAGCGGCTCCCCAGTTTCCGACAGCTCGCTCGACGGCTGGCTCGGCGAGGTCGGCTCGCGCATCCTCGACCCCTTGCGCATGCGCAGCACTTATCTCGAAGTGCCGGAGATCGTGCCGGCCAGGCGCATCGCCAAGGGCTATTCGCCGGCCTTCGCGACTGCCGCGGTCGGCGGCGGCCAGGTCACCGAGATCGACCTTCTGGACGGTGGCGGCGCCTATTCGACCGCACCCGCGGTCGCCATCACCGGCGGCGGCGGCTCCGGCGCCAAGGCCACAGCCACGATCGAGAACGGCCGGGTCACCGCGATCAAGGTGACGGCGGGCGGCAGCTTCTATCTCGCGGCCCCGGCGTTGGCGCTCAATGGCGGGTCGTCAACGACGACGGCGCATGCGATGCCGATCGTCGCCGGCGGCAAGGTGGTCGCGGTCGAAGTGCTGTCGGAGGGTGCGGGCTACCAGCGCGTGCCCGGGGTCACGATCAAGGGCGGCCGCGGCACCGGCGGCAGGGACGCGACAGCGGTCGCCCATCTCGCCAACGGCCGGGTCAAATCGATCACCGTCAGCGACGGCGGCTCCGGCTATCGCGCACCGCTGACGGTAACGGTGGCGCCCGGCGATCCGGAGAAGAACGCAATAACGATCTGGGCCCCGGCCGGGGGATTATTATCGACGCTCGACGATATGACACGCTTTGCCGGGGCGGCGCTGGGCAAGGGCTGGTGGCGCGCGCGGCTGCCGTTGCCGCTGTCATTGCGCGAGGGCTTTAGGATCGCCGAGACCCCCTATGCCTGCGCCGCCGCCGATCCCGCGCTCTCGACCTGCCCGGCCGGCGCCGACGAGGTCGGGCTCGCGTGGTCCATCGTCCCCGCCGACGCCATCAGCCGCACCCCCGAAATCGTCACCAAAAATGGCGGTCTGCCCGGCTTTTCCAGCCAGATTTTCCTCGCCCCCGAGCGCGGGCTCGCCATCGTCGTGCTGGTCAACTCCGAATCGCACGGACTCGATGCCGAAGCCCTCGGCAGCAAGCATCCGCTGGCCGGTGCGCCGGCGCAGGTGCTGGCCTTCAATATCGGCTATGATCTGATCGATCTCTTGCCGGCGAAGGGTGAATTATGAAAGTTTTCGTTTTCGATTTGTTGGCCTATGGCGAGCAGCTCGACCATCTGAAGATCGGCAGCGAGCTGCCTTATCCGCTGCCGAAACAGCACTTCGAGCCAGAGGTCGCGGCGCGGACCTATGCCGAGCATCTCGCCGCCTGGGAGGAGCTCGACCGGCTCGGCTATGACGGGGTCGGGTTCAACGAGCACCATTGCTCGCCCTATGGGCTGATGAACTCGCCGAACCTGCTCGCCGCGGCGGCGGCGCAACGCACCAAAAACCTCAAATTATTGATCTACGGCAATCTCTTGCCGTTGCACGAGCCGCTCCGCCTCGCCGAGGAATTGGCGATGCTCGACTGCATGTCGAACGGCCGGCTGATCTCGGGCTTTGCCCGCGGCATTCCGCGCGAATACCAGGTGCACAACGTGCCGCTCGCCGAATCGCGCGCCCGGTTCGAGGAAGCCTTCGAGATCGTGACGCGCGCCTGGAGCGAGGAAGTGTTTTCCTATCGCGGCCGGTTCTGGAGCTATGAGGACGCCGCCTTATGGCCGCGCCCGGTGCAGCAGCCGCGCCCGCCGATCTGGATGCCGATCGTCGGCAGCAAGGAATCGATCGAGTTCGCCGGGCGGCACAATTTGCCGATCACGCCGGGCCTCGGCCGCTCGCGCGGGCTGCGCGACGACATCATCCGCTACTACGCGCGCTCATTGGAGCGGGCCGGGCACCGGATCACGCCGGACCATCTGTCGCTCGGGATCAGCGCCTATGTCGCTTCGAGCAAGGCCGAGGCGGTGCGCGAGATGGGCCCGCACCATCTCTATTTCAACCGCACCCTCTTCAGCCACGGCAACTTCACCGAGACGAGCCGGCAGCGCGAGACCGGCTATTCGACCGCCGCCTCGACCGATTATGTGCGGCCGGAAAACCTGCGTGCCGCGCAGTTCGCGCGCGAAGATTTCCGCAATTTGACGATGGCCGATGTCGAGCGTCAGGCCGAGGAGATGCCTTGGGGCACGGCAGACGAGGTGACGCGGCGGATCATCGAGGCTGCCGACAGCGCCGGCGCCGACAATGTGCAGGTGAGCCTCAACCGCGGCGTCCTGCCGCACGAGCTCTTTATCGAGCAGATCCGCCGCTTTGCCCGCGACGTGCTGCCCGCATTGCAAGCGCACAAGGTAACGCGCGTGCCGCTGGTGGAGGAAGCCGCGGCCTGAGCCGCAGATAAGGACGGCCGCTCAAGCGGGAAGGGTGCCGGTCCGCTCGAAGATCCTCGCGATATTTGCCCGGTCCGCCGCGTCCTTTTCCAGGTTTTTGGGGCGCTCATATTCGATGCAGACGACCCTGGCTGCCTCGTCCGCCTCGGTTTGTCGCCTGAGGTCGCCGCCTGCGATATGCTCTGTGCTGTTGAGCTCGATGTCGATGAACTCGAGCTGCTGGCCAAATGTCGATGCCTGGATATCGTGACCAAAATGGTTTTGGAAATTCTCCAATCTTTTTCCGTTCCATTGACAGAGTCCAAATGACTGGCCGCTGTCTCCAGGTCTTACTTTGGGATTAAAGCCGCTCTCGTCATGTATGTTGGCGATTATGCCGATCGCTTGCGCCCTGCTCCATCCCTTGCTTTGAAAGAAGGCGAGCGCGGCTTGCGCCCGGCCGGGCTCGGTGCCGGGATCTCCCGGGGCGGGCACCGGACGCGGGAATGTCTTGGCGGTGGGCGGGATGGTAGCCCGGATCTCGAGCGGCGGCCTTCGTCGACTCGGTAAAGTCGGGGTTTGCCAATACCGCGTCGATCGGGGTGACCAGTGTAAAGGTCGAGCCGTCGCCGGCAACCACCATCCCGACGACTTTGCCGTCGTCGTCGATGGCGATCGCGCCGGAGCAGCCAGGGACGCTGAAATTGTCGCACCGGATCTGGTTCAAATAGGTTTTCGTCCCGGTAAAGTCGGGGCCGACCACCTCGACCGTTCGGTCGGCGCCGATCTCTCGGATCACGCCGGAGCGCACCTGGCCCGCCGCGAAAATCGACAATTTCGCGCCGACCTGGGGATCGAGGTTCGTCCCCTTTGGCGGGCCGAGCGGCCCGAGCTCGGGCGACACCAGCGCAGGATCGACCTGCACCAGCGCGGCGTCGGCCGTGGTCGGCCCCTTGCTCAGGTCGGTCCAGCCAAACAACACCCCGAGCGTCTGACCGGGCAGGTCCTTGGCGACGACCCGGTCGAATTGCTGCGCTTTTGTCGCGACCAGCACGTGGCTTGCGGTCACCACAAACAGCTTTTCCGGCTCGTCGGGAAACTGCAGCAGACAGCCGGCGACCCCGGGGTCGCCCGTCGCATCGGCGCGGCTGATCGAGGAACCCATCGAGATCATCATCGTTCCTCCTCGTTCGGGTGCCGCCTACATCAGTGAACCGGCGGTGGCGGCGGCAGCGCCGGCAAGGTGTCGCGCGGGCTTGTGGCGGGCGGCGTTCCGGTCGGCGGCGCAGCGCTGCCCGGCGGCAGGCAGGCGTCGGTCGCCGACAGCGCCGCTGTTTTTTGCTTGTCGGTCAGGCGGCCGGTCGCCGGCTCTCCTTTGCATTGTTGAAATTGAGCAACCTGTTTCTTGAACGCCGGTGAATTCGGCAGGGTCGCATTGGTCGGGCTCAGACCGAACACGGCGCGCAGCTCTTTCATTTCGCCGTTCGAGATATCGGCCAGCGGCTCGCGCGAAGGGATCTGTGGCGGCGCGTGCGGCCTCGCGATGTGCGGCGGCGGCGGCTGGAGGTTGATAACGGGTGGCGCCGGCCCGCCGATATTGCCCTGGCCGGGCGATATCACGCTCACCCCTTGGCCGTTGACGACCACCACGACCGGCGGGGCCGGCGGTGCGGCGCCAGCTGCCGCCGGCGGCAGGCATTGCGAAGCCTGCAGCTTGTCGGCGGTCGCCGTCGCCGTGCTTTGGTAGACGGCGAGCCAGCTGTTGACGAGCTCGACCGAGCGGCGCAGCTCGGCCTCCACGCTGGCGAGCCCGGATATTTCCCGCCGCCCGCCCTGGGTGCGCGCGACCGCGGCGGGAGGTGCCACGATGACGGGCGGGTTTTTAGGGATTGCGGTTATTGCGCCCGCAATATCGCCGATCGTGCGGTCTTCGCTGGCGATCTGCGCGTTGACTGCAATGTTTATCTTGTCGAGCTCGTTGGCAAAGATCGGCCCGGTCTGCGCCGTATCGCGAACGAGCTTTCGGCCGGCCGCAAACGCGGTGTTGCCTTGGTCGATCAGCGGCTGCGACACACCCGCCGCGGCGGCCGCCGCGAGGTTCAGGCGCAGCTGCTCGACATCCTGCCGCATCTTTTCGAATTCGCCGGCTTCGACCGCCAGCGGCGAGATCGCGACGGCGAGGCAATAGATGTTCTTGGCGCCGCCGTAATAGATCGCATCGCGGCGGCGATCGACCAGAAACGAGCCGACACCCAATGCGGCGGCAACGCCGAGCCCGGCCCCGGTCAGAAAGTTTCTCGTGGCGACCGTGCCGGGGTTGATGATGCCGACCGCCACCGCCGCCGCCGAGAGCGGGATCGCGGCGAATGCCAGGCTGTTGGTCAACAGCGCCGCGTCGGAGACCTGATCCAGATAGCGCTGCTGGAGCAGCTTGGCCCGGACGAGCTCCGGATTGAGACCGCCCGCAAACACGACCGGCGACGGGTAGACCTCGGGCGGCGCATTCACATGCGGCTGCAGGACCGCGCAGCCCGAGATCGCGACGGCCGCTGCAACGATCGCGGCAACCCCTCGCCGCCACACCGGCCGCGCGCGTGCCGAACCGGCATCGGCGGCGCCGGCACGCGGCAACATTGCCGTTCGCGCGAGGGCGACTGCGCCGCTCATTGCCATCCGCCCGGTGCCCCTACGACAACCGGGGCGCGCTTATCGGAGGCGCCGGCGCGGACCGGCCCGAGCGACAGGGTCATGTGCTGCGCCTCCCTCGATCTGCCGGCCGGCAATATTCAGTATGTCGTAAGCATTCTGCAATCGACTGCAAAAATGTCAAGCGCCGCGACGCGCTCGCGCGTCTCCTGGTTCAGCTCCTGCGCGAAATAGCGCTCCTCGGCCAGCTCATCCTTGTCGGTGTCGTCTTTTGCCGCGCGCCCAGCGCCGGCGTTACGGATGGGCGTGCAGCAGCACCTGCGTCGCCGCCCAGATGACGCCGCTGAGCGCGACAAACGCCGCCACGCCGACGCCGATCACCCATTTGATCAGGCGCAGCTCGATCGCGGACAGATCGCTCTTGGTAGCGAACGCCGACATTTCGCTGCGCAGCCGCTCGATTTCGGCCCGGACCTCGCCGAAGTCCGCCTTGGTTGCGAGCTGCGCCAGGTCGAAGTCTCGCGCCTCGCGGATCGCCGCGACGATCGCCTCGGCCATCGGCTCGGATGCGCCGGCCTCCTTGAGGCGGCGCGCGGCGGTGAGCCTGTCGAAGCTGGCGGCCATTCGGCCAACTATAGCAGCTCCCAAGGGGAGCGTCGCCGAGGTCAAGACCGGCATCGAGGGTCTGCCCGCTGACGATCATGCGCCGGCGCAGCCCTCTTGCTCAAACTGGGCAAGAACATTCCAGGTTTTGACGGGAAATTGGACGTAATTTATTAAAAAATCTGTGAAAATGACGGAACGTCGACAGAACGGGCATCGCGCTCGCACGGATCGGCTGCGCTGCCCGGCGGCAGAGGCCGCTTTCGCGATATCTGCGAATGGCGTAATCTCGCTGCGGCAATCTGTTCCGGCGCAGCGACGCTGAGCCGGAGGGAGTTGGGGATGGCCGGCACCGGGGGGAGCGTGGCCAGATCGGCAGGCTTATTGGCGAGCGGTGTCAGCCGCGGCGCGCGTGGCTGGGCGGATGCGCTGGCCGCGCTCAAGCGGCGGCTTAGCGAAACCGTCGGTTTTGCGCTTCTGTTGGCGGCGGCGCTGCTGGCGGCGAGCCTGTTGTCTTATGACCCGCGCGACCCGTCGCTCGACACCGCGGTCGATGGCGGCACGCACAACCTGCTCGGCCAGGATGGGGCGATGCTGGCCGACCTGTTGCGCCAGGCGCTCGGCCTCGCCGCTTACCTGATCCCTTTGGTGCTCGCCGGCTGGTCGTTGCGGCTGATGCTCAACCGGCCGCTTTATGCGCCATGGCGCAAGCTGGCGCTGCTGCCGGCGGCGCTGCTCCTGGCGGCGCTGGCATTCTCCGTTCTCGATTTCGGCACCGCCTCGGCCCCGGCAGGGTCGGGGGGCGCCATCGGCTGGACGATGCAGCGCCTGTGCGACGCGGCCGGGCTCGCCCATATGACCTTGCCGCTGTCGATGGCGGCGGCGGCATTTCTCGGTCTGTCGCTGCTGTCGATCCTCGGCCTTTCGTGGCGTGACTGGCGCGATCTCGGCGGTGGCGCCGGTCGCGGGGCATCGGCCGCGGCCGGGCTCCTCTTCCGGCTGTACGCCAATCGGCAACAGGCGCCCTCTGCCGATATCGGCAATACGCCACCGCGGGCATGGACAAACATCACGGGGGCAAACGTCGCGCGGGCAAACGTCACGCGCCTGGGCGAGCGGCGCGAGCCGCGGCTCGGCGGCGGTGATGCGCCGGATCGGGAAGCACCGCCGCCGAACGTGCCGGAGCGCGGCGGGATCGTCCGCTTTATTGCGCAGCGGGCAGGGCCAAAGGCGCCGGGAAAACGGGTCGAGGAAGAGCGCCAGCCGCGGCTCGACCTGGTGCCCGACGCGGAGCCGGCGCTGCCGGCGCTCGACCTGCTCTCCGCCCCACCGGAATCCAAGACCGAGACGGTCGACGAAGAGGCGCTCGACAAGAATGCGCGGCTGCTCGAAACCGTGCTCGAAGATTACGGCGTGCGCGGGCAGATCATGCATGTCCGGCCCGGCCCTGTCGTGACGATGTACGAGTTCGAGCCGGCGCCGGGGATCAAGGCGTCGCGCGTCATCGGCCTCGCCGACGACATCGCCCGCTCGATGAGCGCCATTTCGGTGCGTGTCGCGGTGGTGCCGGGGCGCAGCGTGATCGGCATCGAATTGCCGAACCGCAAAGCCGAAACCGTCTATCTGCGCGAATTGCTGGCCTCGCCGGTCTACGAGCGCCATCCCGGCCGCCTCGCCCTCGTGCTCGGCAAGGACATCGCGGGCGAGCCGATCCTGGCCGATCTGGCGCGCATGCCGCATCTCTTGATCGCCGGCACCACCGGCTCGGGCAAATCCGTCGGCATCAATACGATGATCCTGTCGATCCTCTACCGGATGCCGCCCGAGCGCTGCAAATTCATCATGGTCGATCCGAAGATGCTGGAATTGTCGGTCTATGACGGGATCCCGCATCTCCTGGCGCCGGTCGTGACCGACCCGAAAAAGGCGGTGCTCGCGCTCAAATGGACGGTGCGCGAGATGGAGAACCGCTATCGCAAGATGTCAAAGCTCGGCGTGCGCAACGTCGAGGGCTTTAACGCGCGCCTCGCCGACGCGAAGGCCAAAGGCGAGAGCCTGGTGCGCAAGGTGCAGACCGGCTTCGACGCCGACACCGGCGAGCCGGTCCTCGAGCCGCAGCCTTTCGACACCAGCGAATTGCCGCTGATCATCGTCGTCGTCGACGAGATGGCCGATCTGATGCTGGTCGCGGGGAAGGAGATCGAGGCGGCAATCCAGCGTTTGGCGCAAATGGCGCGCGCCGCCGGCATCCACATCATCACGGCCACCCAGCGCCCCTCGGTCGATGTGATCACCGGCACGATCAAGGCCAATTTCCCGACCCGGATCAGCTTTCAAGTGACCTCGAAGATCGACAGCCGTACGATCCTCGGCGAAGGCGGCGCCGAGCAATTGCTGGGCCGCGGCGACATGCTCTACATGGCCGGCGGCGGGCGCATCACCCGCGTCCACGGCCCCTTTGTCTCGGACGAGGAGGTCGAGCGCGTCGTCAGCTTCTGGAAGCGGCGCGGCGAGCCCGACTATATCGACGCGATCACCGAGGACGACGACGCGCCGTTCGACCCGCTCGCGAGCGAGGACGGCGATTCGGGCGATTCGCTCTATCGCCAAGCGGTCGCCGTCGTGTGCCGCGAGCGCAAGGCATCGACGAGCTTTGTCCAGCGCCATCTGCAGATCGGCTATAACCGCGCCGCCCGGATCATCGAGCGGATGGAGGCCGAGGGAGTCGTCAGCCCGGCCAACCATGTCGGCAAGCGCGAGGTGCTCGCGGGCGGCGGCGATTGACCGCAATTGAAGGCGCGCAAGATCGGCCACATGTCCCGCCCAGGACCGCAATCGCGGCGAACGCTCGGAAAGCTCGGGATGGCCGAGGCACAACGCAGGATTGGACGAAGGCTGGCGCTGCGCGCCGGGGCCGCTTTTGCCGCAATCCTTACGGTCGCTCCGGCATACGCGCTGGCGCCACCGCCGCCAGTGGCGCTGACCGCGCAGGACAGCGCCGACCTGCAACGGATCGCCGCCTATCTCAACGGTATCCACACGATGTATGCCAAGTTTCGGCAGGTGTCGTCGGACGGCCGCGCCGCTGGCGGGCAGATGTGGATGGAACGGCCCGGGCGCATGCGTTTCGAATACGACCTGCCCTCGCCGACCCTGCTGATCGCCGACCGGTTCTATGTCTATTACATCGACAAGGAATTGGCGCAGGTATCGGAGGTCGGGCTGAAATCGACCCCGGCCTGGCTGTTGTTGCGCGACCCGGTCACCTTTGCCGACCTCGTCGTGACCGGCTTCGAGCGCCAGCCCAACCTGTTGCGCGTCAGCGTGACGCAAGCGGCCGATGCCGACGCCGGGAGCCTGACCATGGTGTTTACGAACGAGCCGATGGCGCTGGTCCAATGGACCATCGTCGATCAGCAGCGGCGAGTCATCACCGTATCGCTCTACGACCAGCAATTCGGCATGGCGCTCGACCCCAAGCTCTTTGTATACCAGAACCCATACCATCCCCGTTCCGAGCCCTGAGCCCAGCCTGATGCCTGCCCGCTCCTTGCCGCTTGTCGGCATTCCCTGTTGCTTGCGCACCGTCAAAGAGCGTGTCGTCCACAGCGTCGCCGAGCGCTACACCAACGCGGTCATCGAGGCCGCAGGCTGCCTGCCGGTGCTGGTTCCGGCGATCGGGGCGAAGATCGATGTCTGCGACATCCTCGACCGGCTCGACGGCTTGCTGCTGACCGGCAGCCCGTCGAACGTTCATCCGAGCCAATATGGCGGCGCGCCGCTCGACGAGAAAATCCTGCACGACCCGGCGCGCGACGCGACGACCCTGCCGCTGATTCGCGAGGCGGTGCGCCGCGACCTGCCGGTGCTGGCGATCTGCCGCGGCATCCAGGAGCTGAACGTGGCGTTGGGCGGCACCTTGCATCAGCGGGTGCACGAGGTGCCGGGCCGGCTCAATCACCGCTATCGCCCGGAATCGCCGGACGGCGCTTATGGGCCGGCCCATCCGGTGAGCCTGACCGCCGGCGGCATTCTCGCCGGGCTCGCGCGCAGCACCGAGGCGATGGTCAATTCGCTGCATTCCCAGGGGATCGACCGCCCGGCGCCGGTGCTGCGCGTCGAGGCGATGGCGCCCGACGGACAGATCGAGGCGGTCAGCCTGCCGAACGCGCGATTCATCCTCGGCGTGCAATGGCATCCGGAATACAAGGCATTGGAGAACCCGCTGTCGGCCGCCCTCTTTTCCGCATTTTCGCATGCCTGTCATGCATCTCGAGCGGGAATAACGCCGACGATCCGCGCCGCCTGATAGAAATGACTTTTGTTCCCGTACGCCTCATGCGTTTTTTTTGGTACCGTCATGCACGAATCGCCCTTTGTTTTTATGCTGGGCGTCACTATCTCGTCAGGCCAGAAGCGGAGAGAGCCGCAAACTCTCTTAAAAAACGGTCCCGTCTCCCCTGCGGGTCCGATTTCCCCCAAACGCTTCTGACATGCAGGCGCCCGGTCTTCCCCCCCGACCGGGCGCCGACTTGCGTGGGGTCGGCGGTCTCTCCGGATCGGGGCGTGCGGTGACGCTGCGCCTCATCACCTGGAACATCAATTCGGTCCGCATCCGGATCGACAATGTGCGGCGCGTGATCGCCGAATTGGCGCCCGATGTCGTGTGCCTGCAGGAGACCAAGACCCCGGACGACCAGTTTCCGCGCGAGGCGTTCTCGGCGCTCGGCTACGACCACATGCTGGTGCACGGCATGAAGGGCTACAACGGCGTGGCGATCCTGTCGCGCGCGCCCTTCGCCGCCGCCTCGACGCGCAGCTGGTGCGCCCGCGAGGATTGCCGCCATGCGGTCGTCGAGCTCTCCGCCGGCATCGAATTGCACAACATCTATGTCCCGGCCGGCGGCGATATTCCCGACCCCGAAGCAAACCCGAAATTCGCCCATAAATTGCAGTTTCTCGACGAGCTGACCGCATGGTTCGCAGCCGAGCGCCGCGACGGGCGCCCGGCGATCGCGGTCGGCGACCTGAACATCGCGCCGCTCGAAAGCGATGTGTGGTCGCACAAGCAGCTGCTGAACGTCGTCAGCCATACCCCGGTCGAGGTCGAACGCCTCGGGCGCTGGCAAGAGGCCGGCGGGTTTGTCGATGCGGTGCGCCATTTCGTGCCGCATCCCGAGCGGCTCTACACCTGGTGGAGCTACCGTGCCCGCGACTGGGCCGCTTCCGACCGCGGCCGCCGGCTCGACCATATCTGGGTGACGCCACCGCTCGTCCCGGCGCTCGCCGCAGCCCGAGTCCTGCGCGACAGCCGAGGCTGGGAGATGGCCTCGGACCACGTCCCGGTCATGATCACGATCGACGGCTGACAGGTACCGTCAGCCCCGCTGCCGAGCTTGCGCCGGCTATACCTCGGTCTTGGCGCCGGTGCGCTCGGTGATCAGCCGGTAGTGCTCGATGCGGCGGTGCTTTTCGAAGTTGAAGATCGTGCGGCGGATATAGTCGCCGAGGTCGAGGTCGAGCGTCGCCGCGACAATCTCGTCGTCCTCGCTCAAGGCGCGCGCGGCGATCTCGCCGGTGGGTGCGACGATGACCGAGCCGCCGATCATCCCGAACCCGTCCTCCTTGCCGGCCTTGGCCGCAGCGAGCACCCAGGCGGCATTCTGGTAGGCATTCGCCTGCAAGCTCAACAAATGGTGGAACATGCGCAAATGCAGCGGCTCGGCATGGTGGATGTTATCGGTCGGCGTGTTGTAGCCGAGCGCCACGATTTCGGCGCCTTGCAATGCCATGACGCGGAACGTCTCGGGCCAGCGCCGGTCGTTGCAGATGCACATGCCGACGACGGCGTCAAAGGCGCGCCACACCTTGAAGCCCTCGTTGCCGACATCGAAATAGCGCTTTTCGAGGTGCTGGAAAGGTGCGTGCGGCAGGTGCTCGGAATGCCCAGGCAAATGGATCTTGCGGTAACGGCCGAGGATATGGCCGTCGGGGCCGACCAGGAGCGCGGTGTTGTAACGCCGGGCTTCGCCCTTTTCCTGGGTCAACTCGGCATAGCCCAAATAAAACCCGACCTCCAGCTCGCGCGCCAAATCGAATAGCGGGCGGGTCTCGGCATTCGGCATCTCGCGCTCGAAAAAGCGGTCGATCTCGGCCTGCTCGGTCATCCACCAGCGCGGAAAGAACGTCGTCAGCGCCAATTCGGGAAAGACGACAAGCCTCGCCCCCCTTCCATGCGCCTCGCGCAGCAGCGCAACGAGGCGTCGAACCACCGCGGCGCGGCTGTCGGCGAGGTGAACGGGGCCGAGCTGGGCGACGGCTACCGGCAATCTGCGGGCCATGCGATTTCTCCTTGTCGCCGATCCGCAGGATACTGTGGCTCGCCCTCGCACGGGGCTCACATTTCACAGGGGCTTGCAAATCGCCCCGATCGGACGACATCGGCCCACGCCGGCGGCACCCTATCTCCCTTCGGGAAAAAGTATTTCTATCCCGTCATTCCGGGGCGGGCACAGCCCGAGCCCGGAACCTATGAACACCGGCGCGCACCGTAATATTGGCGAGCCTCGTGTGCATGGGTTCCGGACCCGGCCCTTTCGGGCCGTCCCGGAATGACAGTGGAGCCAGTGGTACAAACCAGACAGATAGTTCCTACATCTTCTGCTCGTCTCCCCCGCGAAAGCGGAGGTCCAGGGCTACACGCGCGGCACATCTTGCCTCTGGGTGCCCGCTTTCGCGGGCAAGACGAGAGTAGAGCGGTGTCAAATGTCGGATTGGCACCACTAGGCGGACTGCCCGTCGCAGCCCGTTGTGCGCCGATTGCACGCAGTGACGCCGGCGCTTAGGCTCGTTCCTCGACCCGCCGACACAAGGGAGCGCCGCCGATGTCCGTGCCGTTGCCTGCGATCAGCCTGGTTGCCGTGCCGGGTCGGCGGCGGCGGACGTTGGAGATCGCGCGCGAGGTCGAGCGGCGCGGCTTTGCCGGCATCTATATGCCGAGCCGATACGCCAACATGGCGCAATGCGCCGGGCTCGCCTTGGCCACCGAGCAGATCCGGTTCGGCACTGCGATCGCGCCGATCTATTCCGAGACGACCGAGGAATTCGCCGCCAACGCCGCCTATATTCACGAGGTTTCGGGCGGGCGGTTCCGGTTTGGCATCGGCGTCGCGCACGGTCCGATGCACCAGCGCCTCGGCATCACGCCGGGAAAGCCGCTCGCCGACACCCGCGCTTTTGTCGAGAAGCTGCGCTCCTCCGACGGGATCGGCGCGCTGCCGCCGATCGTGCTCGCCGCGTTGCGCAAGCGCATGGTGGCGCTCGCTGGCGAGATCGCCGAGGGCGTCTTGTTTGCCAATGCCAGCCGGTCGCACCTCGCGCGTTCGCTCGCAGCACTCCCCGAGGCCAAGCGCGCCGACCCCGATTTTATGATCGGCAACATGCTGCCCGTCTGCATCGCCGACGACGCAGCGGCGGCGTTGGCGCTGCACCGCCGGCACCTGGTGCGCTATGCGCTGCTGCCGAACTACCGCAACTATTGGAAGGAAGCCGGCTACGGCGAGGAGATGGCGGCGGTCGAAACCGCGCTCGCCGCGGGTCGCGAAGACGACGTGCCGGATTGCCTGACCGACCGCTGGATCGCCGACAACACACTCTACGGGTCGGCGACAAAGGTGAAGGACGGGCTCGCCGCCTGGCACGATGCCGGGCTCAACACGCCGGTGCTCGTTCCGAGCTCGGTCAATGGCGGCCAGCTCACCGCGCTCGACGAGCTGTTCGCTGCCTTTGCCGCCTGAGGGCGGGCCGGCCGTGCCGCGACGGGTCGGGGTGATCGGCGCCGGCATGGTCGGCGTGTGCGTGGCGAGCTGGTTGCAGCGCGACGGGCACGACGTGTTTATCGTCGAGGCGGGCGAGCCCGGCCACGGCGCCTCCTTTGGCAATGCCGGCGCGCTCAACGCCTCGTCGGTCACGCCGGTGTCGATGCCGGGGGTAATGTGGAAGGTGCCGGGCTGGCTCTTCGACCCGCTCGGGCCGTTGTCCTTGCGCTGGTCGTATTTGCCGGCCGCGGCGCCGTGGCTGTGGCGCTTTCTCCGCGCCGGCACGCCAGAGAAGGTGCACGCCCAGGCGCGCGCGTTGCGCCCGCTGGTCGGCGCCACCCTCGAAGCGCTGACGCCGCTCGTCCGCGACGCCGGCGCCGAGGATTTGGTGCACCGCCTCGGCCACCTTTATGTCTACCGCTCGCCGGAGGGACCGCAGAAGGAGCGCCTCGCCTGGGAATTGCGGCGCGAGAACGGGGTCGAGATCGACGAATTCGACGCCGATGAATTGCGCCAGCTCGAACCGGCGCTGTCGCGCGACTATGTGCGCGGCATCCTGGTGCGCGAAAACGGCCACACCTCAAACCCGCTCGGCCTGGTGCAGCGGCTCCTCGACCATGTGCTGCGCTCGGGCGGGCGGCTGGAACGGGCGCAAGCATTGGGGTTCCGCCTCGACGGCCGGCGGCTCGCCGCGATCCGCACCAGCGAGGGCGAGCTTTCGGCCGACGCTGCCGTGGTGTGCGCCGGCGCCTGGTCGAAGCCGCTCGCCGCCTCGCTCGGCGACCGGGTCCCGCTCGAAACCGAACGCGGCTATCATCTGATGATCCGCGACCCGGAAGTCATGCCGCGCATCCCGACCGCCGATGCCGACGGCAAGTTCGTCGCGACCCCGATGGATACCGGCTTGCGGTTTGCCGGCACGGTCGAATTGGCCGGGCTCAAAGCACCGCCCGACTGGCGCCGCGCCCGCATTCTGTTGGAGCAGGGCCGCCGGATGCTGCCCGGCCTCGCCGCCGAATATCCCGAGGAGCGCATCTCGGTGTGGATGGGCCACCGCCCGAGCCTCCCCGACTCGCTGCCGGTGCTGGGTCCCTCGCGCGCCACGCCCGATGTGATCTACGCCTTTGGCCACGGCCATGTCGGCATGACCGCCGCACCGATGACCGGCCGCCTCGTCGCCGACCTCGTCACAGGCCGGCCGCCGACAATCGACATCGCCCCCTTCTCCCCCGCCCGCTTTGGGTAAGAGCGGCGAACGCGTCCCTTGGAGCACGATCCGATCAGGTAGAGCCCCCTCACCCAGCTTCGGGTAAGGCTCGGCGATGCCTCGCCAACCCTTCGCAACCCTCTCCCCCAATTGGGGGAGAGGGAAGGGTGAGGGGGCTGACGGGCTGATGCCGACCTGAACGGATCGCGCTTTAGTACGGGCGGCCGTCGCGTCGGACGAAGTGGCGGGTGCCGTCGGGGGCCAGGGCGCGGCCGATGTCCTCGTCGGGGTAGATTACGGTGTCGCCCGGATGGCGGTCGCCGATTTCGAGATAGACGACGTCCCGTGTACTGCGGTTTAGGAGATGGTGCCCGTCGCCCGACCCGGCTTTGAAGCCGGCGCACATGCCGGGGCGCAGCGCCGTCTCGCCGGCGTCGGTCACCAGCACCGGCTCGCCCTCGACGATGTAAATGAGCTCGTCCTCGCGCGAATGGGCATGGCGTAAGGCCGACATGCCGCCCGGCGGCAAGCGCGTCAAATTGACCCCGAAATTGGAGAGCCCGAAGAAATCGCCGAGCGGGTGGCGCACCCGCCCCGCGACCCGCGCGGCAAAAGGCTCGGGATAGCCGCGGCCGGGGCGGGCGACGGGCACCGAGCTCGCTTCGATCGCCGCCGGCTTTGTCTCGTCCGCCATCGCTGTTTCCCCCTCCGCCAGATGATCGGGGCGGCTACCAGTACCAGACGCGGTCGTGACGGCCGACGAGATCGGCGACGGCGCCACGCGCGACCGGCTTGGCGGCGCCGATCAGCTCGCCGCGCTCGATGCCGCGCTCGGCCAAATCCTCGCTGACATAAAAGATCTCGACACCTTTGCCGGCGAGCCCTTCGAGGTCCTCGGCGACCTGCGGCGGCTGGGTCTGCCGCCAATCGCCAAAAGCGAGCCCGGCGGCGTTCTGGCCCTTGACCAGATAATTGACGGTGTTGCCGCGCAGCAGCAGGGCAATTTCCGCACCGGCCCCTTTCATCGCGCCGTGCAGCCATACGATCGTGTCGTCCTGCTCCTCGATCGTCGCGCGATAGGCGCTTTCGATAATGCTCAAGGTCTTCATGGCTCTCTTCCTCAGCGCGTCGCGATGACCAGCGTGTTGTCGGACTCCTCGGCCATTTTCCAGAAATCGGCCGGGGCGCCGCGGCGCACGCCGGGGACCGCGTCGTTGGCACCGCGCTCATCGACGCAGAGCCCGCAATTGACCCAGTCGATCTTGCCGCCGTGGCCGGCCGCCTCCCGGATCAGCGCCGCGACCGCGTCCTTGGGCAGAAAGTGGTTTTCTTCCTCGACCGAGCGGCCGTGCACCGCGTTCGGATGCGCCTTCTGCGCGAGAAAGGGCTGCAGCACCGCGCCCTCGTAAGCGAAGACGTTGATGTTCCAGCCGCGCTTGGCGGCGAGGTCCAAAAGCCGCAATGCCGTTGTCGAGCGCGCGCTTTCGTAGGGTGCGTCCATGATCGCGATGGTGATGGTCTTTTTGTCCGCCATGTTCTTCTCCTTTAGTGCCAAATGACTTTGGCGCCGTCGGCGAGGGCGTCGAGCACAACGTCGAGGGGTGCGGCCGAAACCCCGCTCGCCAGGCGCTTTTCGTCGATGCCGCGCTCGCGCAGCGAGAACGCATCGGCAAGCACCTTGACGCCGGCCCCGGCGAGGCTCGAAAGATCGCTCGATTTGGCACCCGCCCGCGCCGGCAAGACGCCGTTTTGCACCAGAAACAAGGTCACCTCGTTGTTGGCGGCGGCGAGCTGCCGCGCCAGGCCCTGGCAAAAATTCGTGTCGTTCGAATCAAACGGGTCGCGCGATTCGATCAGGCAGTATTTCGGCATAACCACTCCCTCGGCGTGTCGTGTCGCTTCGCTTCCCCGCGTCGGCCGGACCGGCTGTTGTCGCAGATCCGTCGGGCGGGCTAATCTAGCGCGCCAGCGCCGCGATGGGAATTGCCGATGAGAGAGATAGAGCCGCGCATCGCCTGGGGTGGGAAGCCGGTCTATGGCGCGCGGCTCGGGATACTGATGCTGAAAGCCCGGTTTCCGCGGATACCGGGCGATATGGGGAACGCCGCGACCTGGCCCTTCCCGGTGCTTTACAAGGTGGTGCCCGGCGCCTCGCCGCAGCGGGTCGTGCGCGAGCGGGCGGCGGGTCTGCTCGACCGGTTTCTCGCCGCAGCGGGCGAGCTCGTCCGCCTCGGCGCCGACGGCATTACCACCAATTGCGGCTTCCTGTCGCTGTTTCAGCGCGAGATCGCCGCCCATGCGGGGGTGCCGGTCGCGACCTCGAGCCTGATGCAGATCCCGTTGATCGAGCGCCTGCTGCCGCCCGGCAAGCGGGTCGGGGTGCTGACCGTCAGCGCCGAGAACCTGAGCTCCGAGCATCTGCACGCGGCCGGCGCCGACCCGGCCACACCGATTGCCGGCACCGACAATGGCCGCGAATTTACCCGCGTCATGCTCGGCAACGAGGCGCGGCTCGATGTCGCCGCGGCCGAGCGCGACATTCTCGATGCCGGCGACGCTCTCGTCGCTCTGCATCGCGATATCGGCGCGGTTGTGCTCGAATGCACCAACATGGCGCCTTATGCGCGCGCGCTGCGCGAGCGGCTCGGCCTGCCGGTCTTCGACATTTACGCCTTTATCAGCTGGTTCCATGCCGGGCTCCTGCCCCGCGATTTCGGCCCGCCCGGCAGTGCTCCGCGCGAGTGGCGCGAGCGATGAGCGAGATCGCGGTCCGCTTCGCCACCGCCGAGGACGTGGCAACGATCCTGGCGCTGATCCGCGGCTTGGCGCAATACGAGCGCGCCCCCGAGGCGGTGGTCGCGACCGAGGACGATTTGCGCCGCTGGGGTTTTGGCGGCGAGCGCCATTTCGAGGCGATCCTTGCCTTTCTCGACGGCGAGGCTGTCGGCTTGGCGCTCTTTCACCCGCGGTTTTCGACCTGGCTCGGGCGGCCGGGGATGTATCTCGAAGACATTTACGTCACCGAGACAGCCCGCGGGCGAGGTGTGGGGCGGCGATTGATGGCGCGGCTCGCCGCGATCGCGCTCGAGCGCGGCTGGGGACGGCTCGACTTCCAGGTGCTCGACTGGAACCCGGCGCGCGGCTTCTACCGCCGGCTCGGCATGTCGCATCTCGGCGAGTGGCTGCGCTACGGCGCCGACGAAGCGCGCTGCGCCGCCTCGCCGCCGATGACAAAGCCGAGGGCTGAGCTACCGCAGCACCGAAACGCCGTAATCGGCAAACACTCGATCGACGGTCACTACCGTCAGCCCCTCGGCGAGCGCTTGTGCCATCATGATACGGTCCCACGGGTCGCGATGCGGACCCGGCAACCGACCCGCAGCCTCGGCGTGTTCGGCGCTGATCGGCAGCGGAGTGAGGAAAGCCCGCCGAATCAAAACCGCGATCGGAAAGGGCAGCGGTGACAACAAGCGGCCGCGCTCTTGTTTGTAGGCGATCTCATATCCGGAACACGCGCTGGCGAATACCTGATTGTCCTCATCGGCTATTGCCGCCCGGGCCGCCACTGACAGGCGCGCGTCATCGGTCAGCCACCAGATCAATGCGTGCGTATCGAGAAGCAGCCTCACGATTTGCCCGGATTTGTCAGCGAAATCCCGAATTCGTCGGTGAATTTGCCTTCGGCGGCATCGAGATCCTCGGGGTCCATCGGTTCGAGAAAGACGTCGCTCGGGACTATCCAGTCTCGCAAGATCCCTGGTGTGCGCCGGGGACGCGCGGCGACCGGAACCAGCCGGGCGAGCGGTTTGCCTGCCCGTGCAATCACGATCTCCTCACCCGCGAGCGCCCGGTCCAGCAGGGAGGAGAGCTTGGCTTTCGCTTCGGCGATGTTGATCTGCGTCGTCATATCACTCCGGCCCCATCGAATTGCTCAAAGCGTAGTAGGCACAGGCTTGATGGTCAAGTCAGTTTGACCATCTCTGAGGCTCGCTCGGTGCCGCTCCCGTCGCTAATGTCGCCATCCGCGTGCAACAATCGGGGAGTATCAGCAATGTTGGAAGTTTGGAGCTGGCCGACGCCGAACGGGCACAAGGTGCATATCGCGCTCGAAGAATTGGGCCTCGAATACAAGGTGATCCCGGTCAATATCGGCGCCGGCGACCAGTTCAAGCCCGAATTCCTGAAGATCACGCCCAACCACCGCATCCCGGCGATCGTCGATCCCGACGGCCCCGGCGGCAAGCCGTTCACCTTGTTCGAATCGGCGGCGATCCTGATTTACCTGTCGGAAAAGACCGGCGGCAAGCTGATCCCGAAGGACCCGATCGGCCGCTACAAATGTCTCGAATGGATGATGTTCCAGATGGGCGGGATCGGCCCGATGTTCGGCCAATGGAACCACTTTGCGTCATACGCCGTCGAAAAGATCCCCTACGCGATCGAACGCTATGCCAGCGAGGTCAAGCGGCTGCACCGGGTGCTCGAGCATCGCCTGGCGGAGGCGCATTGGCTCGCCGGCGACGAATACAGCATGGCCGACATCATCACCTTCCCGTGGATGCGCGGCGCCGGCCGGCGCGGCATCGACCTCGCCGAGTTCCCGGGCATCAAACGCTGGCACGACGAGATGGCGGCGCGCCCGGCGGTGCAGCGCGGCATCAAGGTCCTGGCCGACCGCGCCCGCCGCGGCCCGATCACCGACACCGAACGCGAAAACTACTTTGGCAAAACCCAGTTCGGCGCCCGCTGACCTTCTCGGCACAACCACAAATCGGGTTCCGGCGTGCGCCCGCCTGCGCCGGGGGCAGCGGAAGGCGGGATTTGCCGCAGCCTGTTAGAACGGGATGTCGTCGTCGAGATCGTCGACCGGCTTGCGCGGGGCGCCGCGGCCGGGGAGCGCGGCCGGGGTGGCGCGGGGCGATGGCTCGTTGGCGAAACCGCTGCCGCCGCCGTCGCGGTAGTCGCCGTCGTAGCCGCCCTCGGCCGGCGCCGCGCTGCGGGCGGTGTCGAGCATGGTCAGCTGGCCGGCGAACGTGTTCAGCACGATTTCGGTCGTGTAGCGCTCCTGGCCCTGCTGGTCGGCCCATTTGCGGGTTTGCAAGGCGCCTTCGAGATAGACCTTCGAGCCCTTGCGTAAATATTTCTCGGCGATCTCGGTCAGCCGCTCGTTGAAGATTACGACGCGGTGCCATTCGGTGCGCTCCTTGCGCTCGCCGGACGTCCGGTCGCGCCAGCTCTCCGAGGTCGCCAGCGTGAAATTGGCGACGCGCCGCCCGTCCTGGGTCGAGCGCACCTCCGGGTCGCGGCCGAGATTGCCGATGAGGATCACCTTGTTGACGCTGCCAGCCATGGGCCCGCCCTCCGCTTTTGGTCGCCGGAAACGGCATCTTACCAAACCCGATATGTGTTCCCACTTTATTCTTATCCACAAGGAAATCGATCATGGCTTATCTCAATTCCATCGGCGGCCCCGCCGGCGGGGCCCAGCCGGAAAGCTCGCCGCCATCCGACGACGCCGCTCTTCTCGACGCCTATTCGCGCGCCGTAACGGGTGCCGTCGACAAGGTCGGCCCGGCCGTCCTTCACCTCCAGGTCAGCGGCCTGAAGGACGGCGCCGGCGGCGCCGGCTCGGGTGTCGTCTTCACCCCCGACGCCTATGTCCTGACCAACAGCCACGTCGTATCAGGCGCCAAGAAGATCGAGGCGGCCTTCCCCGACGGCCGCAGCCTGCGCGCCAATCTCGTCGGCGACGACCCCGACACCGATCTGGCCGTGCTGCGGCTCGACGGCGAAGCCTCGGCCTTTGCCCGGCTCGGCGATTCGCGGCGGCTCAAGGTCGGCCAGCTGGTGATCGCGATCGGCAACCCGTTCGGGTTTCAGTGCACGGTGACGGCCGGCGTCGTCAGCGCCCTCGGCCGCTCGCTGCGCAGCCGCTCGGGGCGGCTGATCGACAGCGTGATCCAGACCGACGCGGCCTTGAACCCGGGGAATTCGGGCGGGCCGCTCGTCACCGCTTCGGGCGAGGTCGTCGGCATCAACACCGCGATCATCGGCATGGCCCAGGGCATCTGCTTTTCGATCTCGGCCGCGACGGTCGAGTTCGTGGCGGCGCGCCTCATTCGCGACGGCCGGGTGCAGCGCTCTTATATCGGGGTCGCCGGCCAGAATGTGCCGTTGCCGCGCCGCGTCGTGCGCTTTCACGAATTGCCGCGCGAGACCGCCGTGCGCATCCAATCGACCGCACCCGACGGCGCGGCGCGCGCTGCCGGGCTGCACAGCGGCGACATCATCGTCGCCGCCGACGGCATCCCCGTCGCCGACATCGACGAGCTGCACCGGCTGATGACCGAGGAGCGCGTCGACCTGCCGGTGCCGTTCACCGTGCTGCGCCTCTCGCAAAAGCTGGAGGTCATGGTGACCCCGCGCGAGACGGCGCCGCGCCCGGCGGCATAAAGCGCGGGGTGCCGGGCCGGATCGCTGCTGGCCGGCAGGAATGTTGAAAACTACGGCCTTCCTGTGCCAGCGCCCTTCGAGACGGACCGCCTGTCCTGAGGAGCCTGTGAATGAATTGGCGAGGCGTGAAAAACTGTGGCGGCGGGCACGGCGTGCGTGCTTCGAGACGCGCCCAAGGGCGCTCCTCAGCATGAGGTAAGCCGTTGAGGATATTAACGAAGCACCTCATCCTGAGGAAGCCGCGCAGCGGCTGTCTCGAAGGACGCACGGCGCCGATCCAGCCCCAAGCCAATAGGTTCACACGCTCTGAGGAGCCGCCGCAGGAGGCGTCTCGAAGCGGGCCTCCTCGGAGCGTGTGAACAAATCGGTATGGAGCAGGAAATCGGCAAACGTTCTATCTCGCTTTCCCGTGGGCCTTTAGCCCACGGACCCGATCCGTGGGGAAAGCCGGGACCCACCTTTCCAATGCTCCGAATTTTCAATCGATTACAACTCCGTACAAGCGAATCTCACATCTTGCGGACGGCAGGATGGACGCCGGCTTGCCCCACGGATCAAGTCCGTGGGCTGAAGGCCCACGGGGAAGCGAGCAAAGAGGCGACGGGGGAATTGTTTCGCATGCTCTCAGGGTGAGGCAAGTGCTTGACACAAAAGACCTAGATCAGGCTTTGCAGCACCCCGCTTAGCCCGCGACGACGCGGACGAAGCGCGCGACTTCGGCTTCCTCGTTGTAATAATGCACGCTGGCGCGGACGAGCGCCGCCAATCCGCGCTGCGGCAGGTCGAGCGCGGGCGCGCGCGGCGATCGGGAGACGTGAATGTTGATGTTCGCCGCCGCCAGCCGGGCGCGCGTTTCTTCGGGCGCCTCGCCGTCCTTCAGAAAGCTGACGATCCCGCATTGCTCGACGCCCCGATCGTGCACGGTGATGCCGGGCCGCTTGGCGAGCTCCTGCCGCAACCGCCCGGCGAGCGCCTTGATTCGGGCTTCGATGGCCGCGCTGCCGACCCGCATCGCATAACGGGCGGCGACACCGAGGCCGATTTGGCCGGCCATGTTTCGCTCCCAACCTTCGAACCGGCGCGCGTCGCCGCGCAGGGCGTACCCATCGCCATCGGCCCAGGCGGCGGATTCCAGGTCGATAAAAGGCGGGTCGAGCATCCCGATTGTGTCGGCCCGCACATAGAGAAAGCCGGTGCCGCGCGGCCCGCGCAGATATTTGCGGCCGGCGGCCGCGAGCATGTCACAGCCGATCGCTCGCACATCGATCGCGAGCTGGCCGACCGATTGGCACGCGTCGAGCAGGTAAAGGATGCCGTGGCGCCGTGCGATCTGCCCGACCTCCGCCGCCGGATTGACGAGCCCGCCCTGCGTCGGCACATGGGTGATCGCGATGAGCCTGGTGCGCGGGCCGATCGCGCGTTCGAGTGCCCTAAGGTCGAGCCGCCCCATGGCGTCGTCGCCGACCACGTCGATCTCGATCCCGGCGCGGGCTTTCATCTGCAAAAACGCGAGATAGCTCGACAAATACTCCGACCGCCCGGTGACGATGCGGTCGCCGGCCCGGAACGGCACGGAGTAAAATGCCATGTCCCAGGCACGGGTGGCACTTTCGACAAACGCGATCTCATGGCGCTCGGCGCCGATCAGCCCGGCGACAGCGTCGTAGAAATCGGCGATGCGAGCCTCGGCCTCGACCATCGCCTCCATGCCGCCGATCTCGGCCTCGCGCGCCAGATGCCCGGTCACCGCGTCGAGCACGACACGCGGCGGCAGCGCCATGCCCGCATTGTTGAAGTGGAGCACGTTCTCCACACCGGGCGTCTGCGCCCGCAGCGCCGGCACGTCGAGCGCCATGTTCTTCGACCTTTGTCGAGATGACGATGCTGTAGATATCGTCACCCTCTGTGGCAAGCTAGTGGTGGGAACCAGACACTTGACTCCGTTCTTGCCTTCCCGTGGGCCTTCAGCCCACGGACTTAGCCCGATCTATGCACGATCGAATTACATATCTTGAGTGTGCATGATGTCGCGCTCGGATTGGTTGTAGATGGAGAATGTGGACGAGCCGATCCAGCGCCGCCGCGGCGGGTTTGTCGGTCGGGATCGGGTAGGCGCTGGAGGTTGACGCGAAAGCGGGCGAGCTCGGGGGCAAAGGCCCCCGCTTTCAGGTGAGGAGACGAGGGTTCAGGTCATCAACCAAAACCCTACACCGAATCAACATCTTGTGCTACATCCGCCAGCCCTCACGCATAATCCGGGCTAGCTTGATGCGCCGCGCACGACTCTGCTCCGCAGCAAGTGTCTCAGCGTCGCCAAACAAGGCGTGCTGATCCCTCGTCGGCGCTGGAGATTCGAGGGTGTCGGTCAGGATGACCCGCGCAGTAGCGACCAAGCCGTCTGACAAGCCTACGAGTTTTTGGGTAATCCGAAGATGGGCAACCGAATACGGGCCGGGCAGCAGTTCGAATGCATAGAGGTTCTGTCCAAGATTAGCCGCCGCCTGCCGTTCGCCGGCAGCTCCTCGTGCCGCCTTAGCGCGCGTAACTGCCTTGTCGATCACAGCTAGCTAGCTCCCACGCTAGCTCTCAAGTGTCGAGGAAGCTGCGCAGCTTGCGGGAGCGGCTCGGGTGCTTGAGCTTCCTGAGCGCCTTGGCTTCGATCTGGCGAATGCGCTCGCGGGTCACCGAGAATTGCTGGCCGACCTCTTCGAGCGTGTGGTCGGTGTTCATGCCGATGCCAAAGCGCATGCGCAGCACGCGCTCCTCGCGCGCGGTCAGCGAGGCCAGGACCCGCGTCGTCGTTTCTCGGAGATTGGCGTGGATCGCGGCGTCGATCGGCAGGACCGCGTTCTTGTCCTCGATAAAGTCGCCGAGATGCGAATCTTCCTCGTCGCCGATCGGGGTTTCGAGGCTGATCGGCTCCTTGGCGATCTTCAACACCTTGCGCACTTTTTCGAGCGGCATCGCCAGCTTTTCCGCGAGCTCCTCCGGGGTCGGCTCGCGGCCGATCTCGTGCAGCATCTGGCGCGAGGTGCGCACCAATTTGTTGATCGTCTCGATCATGTGCACCGGGATGCGGATCGTCCGCGCCTGGTCGGCGATCGAGCGGGTGATCGCCTGGCGGATCCACCAGGTGGCATAGGTCGAGAATTTATAGCCGCGGCGATACTCGAATTTGTCGACTGCCTTCATCAGCCCGATATTGCCTTCCTGGATCAGGTCGAGGAATTGCAGCCCGCGGTTGGTGTATTTCTTGGCGATCGAAATAACCAGCCGCAGATTGGCCTCGACCATTTCCTTTTTGGCCCGGCCGGCTTCGCGCTCGCCGCGCTGCACCGTCTGAACGACGCGCCGCATTTCGGCGATCGGCAATTTAGCCTCGCCGGCGACCTGGGCGACTTGCGTGCGCAATTTCAGGACTTCGGCGGCGTGCCGCTCGGGGAGCCGGGCCCAGCCGCGGCCGGGCAGCATCGAGACGCGGACCAGCCAATCGCCGGCGAGCTCGTTGCCGTAATGCTGCTCGAGGAACTCGCTGCGCTTGACCCCGACACTCTCGGCCAGCCGCAACAGCCTGCCTTCGTCGGCGACGAGCCGGCGGTTCAACTCGTAGAGCTGCTCGACCAGATGCTCGATGCGGGTGTTGCTGAGCCGGACCCGCTTGACCTGCTCGATCACCTGGATCTTGAGCTTCTCGTAGCGGCGCTCGGTGACGCGCGGCAGCGCCTCGCCCTTTTGCAGCGCGACGATGCGCTGGTCCTGGAGCTTGTGCAGCCTTCTGTGAAGCTCGGCGATCGCGTCGAAGGTGGCGAGCATGCCCGGCTTCAGCTGCGCCTCCATCGTCGCCAGCGAGATCGAGCTCTCTTCGACCTCCGCCTCCTCGGCAACGAGCTCGGCTTCGATCGCCCCCTCCTCGGAGGAAGCCTCCTCGCCGCTCTCCTCGGCGGGGTCTTCAGCTGCGGCGGGCGCCTCGGCTGCGGCTGCGGCGGGCGCCTCGGCTGCGGCTGCGGCGGGCGCCTCCTGCGGCTGCGGCGGGCGCTTCGGGCGCGGCTTGCTCGAACCCGCCGGCACCATAGGTCGCGTCGAGGTCGATGATGTCGCGCAGCAGCATCTTGCCTTCGTTCAAGGCGTCGCGCCAACCGATAATGGCGCGGATCGTCATCGGGTTCTCGCAGATGCCGCCGATCATCATTTCCCGGCCGGCTTCGATCCGTTTGGCGATCGCGATCTCGCCCTCGCGCGACAAGAGCTCGACGGACCCCATCTCGCGCAGATACATGCGCACCGGGTCGTCGGTGCGGCCGACATCGTCATCGTCGAGATTGCCGCGGACCTCGCCGTCGGCCTCCTCGGCCTCGGGGGCGGCCGGCTCCTCGCTCTCTTCGCTTTCGATGACATTGATCCCCATCTCGGAGAGCATCGTCATCGTGTCTTCGATCTGCTCCGAGGACACCTGGTCTTGCGGCAGCGCGGCATTCAGCTCGTCATAGGTCAGGTAGCCGCGTTCACGACCGCGGGCCAGCATCTTTTTGATCGCCGCCGCGACCGTATCGAGCAACGGCGCTTCGGCCGCTTCCTCGCGGGTTTCGGTCACTTCAGCCGTGCCTGCCGCCTTGCTCGCCATGCCACCATCCCTAGAAGAGTTTCACTTCGGCCCCAATCGGCCGAGACCATATGGATCGCGCGCGCGGCGGTGGAGCGGGCTGGATCAGACCCGCCCGGCATCGCCCGCCCTCTGTGCAACCGCCGCTGGCATGCTATCGGGGACCGAACCCACCTCACCGATCGGATCGTTGCCGGATACGGCGACGGCACACGGCTCCTCTCGGGTCAGCATGCCGATTACGTGTGCCCATTCGCCGCGCGCAAGGTCGAGGTCGGAGCGCCGCGCCAAAAACCCGGCATCGACCGAAGGCGAAAAAACAGCATCCACGGTCGCAGCGAGCCCATTCTGGAGAAGGTGTTGCCGCAGCGCCGGAGCGTCAAGCCCCGGCGACGAAACGGTGACCCCTAAAAGCTCACGGCGCAGCTTGTCAAGCCCCGGCTCGGGAATTTCGAGCGCCGCCAACGCCTCGGCGACCTCGTCGATCAGCTCGGGGTGATCGACGAGGATGCGCAGCAGGATTTCGCGCTGGATAGTCCCCGAGGCGCGCGGCGGCGGCGGCGTCCCCTCCCGCACCGCTATGCCCGGCGGCGCTCGCCGGGCGCGACGCTTTGCTTGCCAAGGATTGCACCGGGCCTTGTAGAGGGTTTCGAACTCGAACCGCACCGTCCGGTCGGCGATCGTGCGCGCATGCTCGATGAGCCGCGCCTGGATTTTGGCGAGCCGCTCGGGCGTGTCGCGCCGGGCGCCGCCGACCTCGGATTCCCAGAGCATGTCGGCGAGCGGCCGGGCCGCCGCCAGGACGCGCTCGAAGGCCGGAGCGCCACCGCTGCGGATCAGCGAATCCGGGTCTTCGCCGGCCGGCAAAGCGGCAAAGCGCAGGCTGAACCCCGGCTGCAGCAGCGGCAAGGCGCGGTGCAGCGCGCGCAAGGCGGCGCGCTCCCCTGCCGTATCGCCGTCGAAGCACAGGATCGGCTCCGGCCCCAAGCGCCACAGCTCGCGCAGCTGGAATTCGCCGAGCGCCGTCCCGAGCGGCGCCACCGCGGTCTGAAACCCGGCGCGGTTGAGCGCGATCACGTCCATATAGCCTTCGGTGACGATCGGATCGGGGGCGCCCCCCTTGGCGGCCCGCGCCGCCGACCAGCCATAGAGCACGCGGCCCTTTTCGAACAGCGGATGCTCGGGCGAGTTGAGGTATTTCGGCTGGCCGTCCCCAAGCGTCCGGCCGCCAAAGGCGATGACCCGGCCGGCCCGGTCGCCGATCGGGAAAACCACCCGGCCGCGCAGAAAATCGAACGCCTCGCCGCTCTCCGGCCGGTGCAGCAGCCCGGCCTCGACGAGCAGCGCCTCGGGCATGTCGAGGCCCAGGCCGCGGCGCAGCGCCTGGCGCTCGTCCGGTGCCCAGCCCAGGCGAAACCGCCGGATCGTGTCGTCGTCATCGAGCCCGCGGCTTGCAAGATAATCGCGGGCGCGGGCGCCGGCCGGCGACCACAGTCGATTTTCGTAAAAGGCGGCGGCCGCTTCGAGCGCTTCGAGCAAGGTCTTTTGCCGCTGCGCCCGCTGCCGCTCCTCCGGCGTCGTCTCGGGGATCGCGAGCCCGGCCTCGCCGGCCAGCCGCTCGACCGCTTCGAGAAAATCCAGATGCTGGGCGCGCATCAGATAGCCGATCGCATCGCCATGCGCGCCGCAGCCAAAGCAATGAAAGAACGACTTGTCCTCGACCACGTAGAAGGACGGCGTCTTCTCGTGGTGGAACGGACAGAGCCCGGCATATTCGCGCCCGCGCCGGACGAGCTTGACGTTGCGTCCGATCAGCCCGGCGAGCGAAACCCGGTTGCGCAATTCGTCGAGAAATCCCGGCGCAAACGCCATTTACGGGCCTCCCGCGATAGGCGGCACAGGCGCTGTCGGGATTCTGAAGCTGTGTCTGATTTTCCTCTCCCCCCGAGCTCGGGGGGAGAGGGGAGGGTGAGGGGGGAAAGGACGTGCTTTAGTCACCGGCCCCCTCACCCCTCCCTCTCCCCCGGCCGGCGGGGGAGAGGGGGATTTAGGCCAAGCTGGAAATGCGAGGGCCAACCGCGTGAACCTGTCTAGCCCAAGAGCCGCCGGACGAGCGGGCCGGCACGCCCGAGGTCGATCGTCGCCGCATATCGCTCGCGTAGCGCCGCCATGACCTTGCCCATGTCCTTCGCTCCGGCCGCACCGGTCTCGGCGATCGCGGCCCGCGCCGCCATCTCGATTTCCGCCTCGTCCATCTGGCGCGGCAGAAAGCCTTCGATGACCGCGATCTCGTCCGCTTCCTTCTGCGCGAGGTCGGGCCGGTTTCCTTGCTGGTAGAGCGCGATCAATTCGCGGCGCTGCTTGATCATGCCTTGCAGCATCGCGCCGATCTCGCCTTCGGAAAGACCGTCCGGATTGCCTTGTCCGCGGGCGGCGACGTCGCGCTCCTTGAGCGCGGCCAGGATCAGGCGCACCGCCGAGACGGGTGCGCGCATCCCGCGCCTTCATCGCCTGTTTCAATCGGTCGGCGAAGGTCTGACGCAACATCGGCGCTTCCCCCTCGGGGCGGATTTTAAGCTCATTTCCTTTCGCCGGCCGCGACAATTTTGCCGGCCTCGCCCAGGCGTTTGAAACAGCGGCCGGAAAAGGCTATTCCTTCGGGCGCTCGGCTGCTCGCCTTTCCGATTTCCCGTGTGCGGCACGCGGCCTGCCAACAGGACCGGCTCCCGATGCGCGACCCGAGGCCGCGACCGCCCGACTGCAACGCCGCCCTCGTGCTCGGCGACGGCACGGTGTTTTGGGGCCAAGGGTTCGGCGCCGCGGGTGCCGCGGTCGGCGAAGTCTGCTTCAACACCGCGATGACCGGTTATCAGGAGATCCTGACCGATCCCTCCTACGCCGCGCAGATCATCACCTTCACCTTCCCGCATATCGGCAATGTCGGGGCCAATGCCGAGGATGTCGAGACCTCAACCCCGGCGGCGCGCGGGCTCATCCTCCATGCGGCGCCGACCGCGCCGGCGAATTGGCGCGCCACCCGGCCGCTCGACGATTGGCTCAAATCGCACGGGCTGATCGGCATTTCCGGTGTCGATACCCGGCGGCTCACCCGCCTGATCCGCGACCAGGGGCCGCCAAACGGCGTCATCGCCTTTACGCGGCAAGGGCGCCTCGACATCGCCGCGCTCCAGGCGCAGGCGCACGCCTGGCCCGGTCTCGAAGACATGGACCTGGCGAAAGAGGTCACCTGCCGGCAGACCTACGAATGGACCGAGACGGTGTGGCAGCGCGAGCGCGGCTATGGCCGCCAGGACGAGCCGCGCCATCATGTCGTCGCTGTCGATTACGGCGCCAAGCGCAATATCCTGCGCATGCTCGCCGGGCATGGTTGCCGCGTGACCGTGGTCCCCGCGACAGCCTCGGCCGAGGATGTGATGCGCCACCGCCCGGACGGCATCTTCCTCTCGAACGGGCCGGGCGACCCGGCGGCGACCGCCCTTTACGCGGTGCCGGTATTGCGCGAATTGATCGCCACCGGCACGCCGATCTTCGGCATCTGCCTCGGCCACCAGCTGATGGCGCTAACGCTCGGCGCCCGGACTCGGAAGATGGCGCGCGGCCATCGCGGCGCCAACCATCCGGTCAAGGACCTCGCGACCGGCCGGGTCGAGATCACCAGCCAAAACCACGGCTTTGTCGTCGATCCCGAAAGCCTGCCGCGCGGGGTCGAGCCGACCCACCGCTCGCTGTTCGACAATTCGAACGAAGGGCTGCGCATCATCGGCAAGCCAGTGTTTTCGGTCCAGCACCACCCGGAGGCGAGCCCCGGCCCGCAGGACAGCCACTATCTGTTCGAGCGGTTCGTCGCGATGATGGATGCGAACGACGGGCATGAATGGCATTCGCGGCGCTGACCCATGCTTTCCCGCCGAGGCTGCTGAGAATGCAGGTTCCTCGCTGGAATACAGGGCGTTCTTGCTGAGTGACGGCACGATCAATATCGGGCGAATCACGGGTGCTTGAGATGAGTGGCTGGCGCAAGCTGCGGAAGGAAGAAGCGGACCTCATTGCCGCGATCGTCCGGGACAATCCCTTGGCGGAGCAGGTGATCCGTTCGCTGCCTCGGCAACTCGTCAAAGACAGCCCTGATGGCGGAATGGGCAGTCTCCGCTTCAAGGCTGCGGCTGACCATGATCAGCGCTTTAGTAAAGAAATCGGGGAAGTACTTTTCGCCGATCAGGATGGAGTCATGGTCAGCGCCACGGTCAATCTGGATAATAATGATGAGCTGTTTGAATTGGATATCTGGAAGACCGATTATTCTCCTTTGAAGCGGTATCCCCAACCGGACGAGGTGCGGCGTCCTCCGGGCGGGCGGGAGCTGGACAGGAACAGCCGATCCGCATGACCCCGTCGTGGCACCAATCATCCGGTCAAGGACCTTGCCACCGGCCGGGTCGAGATCACCAGCCAGAACCACAGCCATTATTTGTTCGAACGGTTTGCGCAGCTTATGCCGCAAACGTGATACGCTCGCACCCGCGCCGAACACGCTGGAAACCGGGAACAAGAAGATGCACAAGGTTCTCATGTCGAGATTCATATTACGAATGTGGAGAAGCGCGGCATTCGTCCGGTAACTTCGGGGGAGGCCGCCGGCGTGATCGCCGGTTTCGGCATCGATTCCTACGTGCTGGCTCTCGACGCGATCAAGCGGATACTGTTGAAAAAGAATTCGTAAAATGAAGCTCAGCGACGGACCTCAATCGGCGGCACGGAATAATTCGTGAGCGTCCGGGCCTTTCATCACGTTGTCATCCCGGCGAAGGCCGGGACCCATTTATCCGTGTCTCGGTTGTTGCGAGCCTCGCATTGGCGCTTCTGCACACCGGAAGTGCGGGATGAGGCACCCCGATGGGTCCCGGCCTGCGCCGGGATGGACGTAAGAGAATTAGTCCCGACTTTCATCGAGACGACGCCGGGCGGCGCCTGTGCCTAAGCGCACCGATATCTCGTCGATCCTGATCATCGGCGCCGGGCCGATCGTGATCGGGCAGGCGTGCGAATTCGATTATTCCGGGGCGCAGGCGTGCAAGGCGCTGAAGGCCGAGGGCTACCGGATCGTGCTGGTCAATTCGAACCCGGCGACGATCATGACCGACCCGGACTTGGCCGACGCCACCTATATCGAGCCGATCACCCCGGAGATGGTCGAAAAGATCATCGCCCGCGAGCGGGCAAATGGACATCCCATCGGTGCGCTGTTGCCGACGATGGGCGGCCAGACCGCGCTCAATGTGGCGATGGCGCTTGCCCGCTCCGGCGTGCTCGAGCGCTACGGCGTCGAGCTGATCGGCGCCAGCGAAACGGCGATCGCCAAGGCCGAGGATCGCCAATTGTTTCGCCAGGCGATGGACCGGATCGGTCTCGTTTCGCCCGATAGCCGGCTGGTGCGTTCGCTGGACGAGGCGTTGCTGGTGCTCGACGAAGTAGGCTTGCCGGCGATCATCCGGCCGTCCTTTACCCTGGGCGGCACCGGCGGCGGGATCGCCTACAACGCCGAGGAGTTCGAGGAGATCGTGCGCGGCGGGCTGCGCGCCTCGCCCACCTCCGAGGTCTTGATCGAAGAGTCGGTCCTCGGCTGGAAAGAATACGAGATGGAGGTGGTGCGCGACCGCGCCGACAACTGCATCATCGTCTGCTCGATCGAAAACATCGACCCGATGGGGGTCCATACCGGCGATTCGGTGTGCGTCGCACCGGCGCTGACCCTGACCGACAAGGAATATCAGCTGATGCGCAACGCCGCGATCGCGGTGTTGCGCGAGATCGGCGTCGATACCGGCGGCTCGAACGTGCAGTTCGCGGTCAACCCCGAGGATGGCCGGCTCGTCGTCATCGAGATGAACCCGCGGGTGTCGCGCTCCTCGGCCTTGGCCTCGAAGGCGACCGGGTTCCCGATCGCCAAGGTCGCGGCCAAGCTCGCGGTCGGCTACACCCTCGACGAGCTCCAGAACGAGATCACCCGCGTCACCCCGGCATCGTTCGAGCCGACGATCGATTACGTCGTCACCAAGATGCCGCGCTTTACGTTCGAGAAGTTTCCCGGCGCCGAGCCGCTGCTGACCACCTCGATGAAATCGGTCGGCGAGGCGATGGCGATCGGGCGCAGCTTTGCCGAATCGGTCCAAAAAGCGCTGCGCTCGATGGAGACGGGTCTCTCCGGCTTTGACGAGATCGCAATCGAAGGGGTCGAAAGCGCCGGCAAAGAGGCGGTCAAGGCGGCGTTGGCGAAACCGACGCCCGACCGGCTGCTGCTGATCGCCCAGGCTTATCGGCATGGCCTCACCACGGCGGAGATCCATGCCGCCTGCCGTTTCGAGCCGTGGTTTCTCGAACGCATCCGCGAAATTGTCGAGGCCGAGGAAGAGGTCCGGCGCAACGGGTTGCCGCACGATCGCGCGGCATTGCTGCGACTGAAGCAGATGGGGTTTTCCGATGCGCGGCTCGGCAAGCTCGCCGGGCTCGACGAGGACACCGTTTCGGCGCGCCGCCGCGGTCTCGGGTTGCGGCCGGTCTACAAACGCATCGACACCTGCGCCGGCGAGTTCGCGTCGCTGACCCCGTATATGTATTCGTGCTGGGAGGGCGACGGCGAGGACGAGCCCGAATGCGAGGCCGATCCGAGCGATCGGAAGAAGGTCATCATCCTCGGCGGCGGCCCCAACCGCATCGGCCAGGGCATCGAGTTCGATTACTGCTGCGTGCACGCCGCCTACAGCCTCTCGGCGGCCGGCATCGAGACGATCATGGTCAACTGCAACCCGGAGACCGTCTCGACCGATTTCGACACCTCCGACCGGCTCTATTTCGAGCCGCTGACCAACGAGGACGTGGTCGAGATCGTGCGCGTCGAGGAGCGCCGCGGCACCTTGCTCGGCGTCATCGTGCAGTTCGGCGGGCAGACGCCCTTAAAGCTCGCCGCGGCATTGGAGCGGGCCAATATCCCGATCCTCGGCACCTCGCCCGACGCGATCGATCTCGCCGAGGACCGCCGGCGCTTTCAGGGTCTCTTGCGCAAGCTCGGCCTGCGCCAACCCGAAAACGGCACCGCTTTTTCCGGCGCGGAGGCGGAGGCGGTGGCCGAGCGCATCGGCTATCCGGTGCTGATCCGGCCATCCTATGTGCTGGGCGGGCGGGCGATGGAGATCGTCCACGACGCAGCCGGGCTCGCCCGCTATATGCGCCACGCGGTCGATGCCTCGGGGACGAGCCCGGTGCTGATCGACCGCTATCTGCAGGACGCGATCGAGATCGATGTCGATGCCGTCGCCGACGGCGAGGCGGTCGAGATCGCCGGCATCATGGAGCATATCGAGGAGGCCGGCATCCATTCGGGCGACAGCGCCTGCTCGCTGCCGCCCTACAGCCTCGCTCCGGCGACCGTCGCCGAGATCGAGCGGCAGACCGTGGCGCTGGCCCGCGCGCTTGGCGTCGTCGGGCTGATGAATGTGCAGTTCGCGGTCAAGGACGGCGAAATTTACGTCCTCGAGGTCAACCCGCGCGCCTCGCGGACGGTGCCGTTCGTCGCCAAGGCGACCGGGGTGCCGTATGCCAAGATCGCCGCCCGGCTGATGGCCGGCGAGCGTCTCGCCGATTGCCGGCTCGGCCGGCGCCGGCGCGCCCTCGACCATGTCGCGGTCAAGGAGGCAGTGTTCCCGTTCGCGCGCTTTCCGGGGGTCGATCTGATCCTCGGCCCGGAAATGAAATCGACCGGCGAGGTCATGGGGCTCGACACCGATTTCGGGCGCGCTTTTGCCAAATCGCAGCTCGGCATCGGCACCAGCCTGCCGCTCGAAGGCTGCGTTTTCGTCTCGGTGCGCGACCGCGACAAAGCGGCCTTGATCGAGCCGTGCCGGCGCCTGGTCGAGATGGGCTTTACGCTCGTCGCCACGGTCGGCACCGCCGCTGCTCTCGTTGCCGCCGGGCTCCGCGCCACCACCGTCAACAAGGTGCGCGAGGGCCGCCCGCATATTGTCGACAGGATGCTGAACGGCGATGTCCAGCTGGTGTTCAACACCACCGAGGGCACCCAGGCGATCGCCGACAGCTTTAGCCTGCGGCGCACCGCGCTGACCCATGCGATCCCCTATTACACGACCGTTGCCGGCGCCCGTGCCGCGGTCCAGGCGATCGCCGCGCTGCGCGCCGGCAGCCTTGAAGTGGCCCCGCTGCAATCTTACTTCTGATTGCCCGCAGCCTCACCCCCCGCCCGTTTCGATCAACAGGATGCGAAGCCGTTCGCGATGAACAAGATCCCGATGACGGCCGATGGGTACAACCGGCTCCGGGAGGAGCTCAAGCAGCTGAAATCGGTCGAGCGGCCGGCCATCATCCGCGCGATCGCCGAGGCGCGCGATCACGGCGATCTGGCCGAAAACGCCGAATATCATTCGGCCCGCGACCGGCAGAGCTTTATCGAAGGCCGGGTCATGGAGCTCGAGGACAAGATCGCGCGGGCCGAGGTCATCGATGTCTCAAAGCTCTCCGGCACGGTGATCAAATTCGGCGCGCGGGTCACCCTCGCCGACGAGGAGACCGACGAGGAGCAGACCTTTCACATCGTCGGCGAGGACGAAGCCGATATCAGCCGCGGCCGGCTCTCGGTCACCTCGCCTCTGGCGCGGGCGCTGATCGGCAAGGGCAAGGGCGACAGCGTCGAGGTCACGACCCCGCGCGGCGCCAAATCCTACGAGGTCGTCACCGTCGCTTTCGGCTGAGGCCAGTCCTCGGCAACCCTGGCGATAAATTCGAGCAACGGCCGCCAATCGGCTTGCAGGGCGAGCTCGCGCTTGCCGGCCGCGTCGAACAGGCTCAACCCCCTGGCCGCGGTCTCGGCATAGGCTTGGCTGTCGCGCAGGCGGGCCACCACCGGATAGCCGAGCCCGCCAAAAAATTTTTCGAGGCGGTCGGCGGCGCGGGTCCCGCCGCGGATGCGGTTGCCAACGACGGCGACCGGCTTGCGCCCGTTGGCGACCGAGCGCAACCCGCCGAGGCGGCTGAGAAAGCGGCGCGCGGCGTCCTCGTCAAAGGCCGAGGGCAGCACGGGCATGACCACCAGATCGGCGAGCCCGACCAGCTCGGCAATACGCTTGCGCCGCAACCCCGGAGCGGCATCGACAACGAGGCGCCGCATTCGCTTGTCGGGCTTGCCGAGGTCTCTGCTCCAGTCGAGCCCGACAATCGGGGCCGCGCCCGGCGGACGCCGCGCGAGCCAGCCGAGGCTCGACCGCTGGCGATCGGCGTCGGCCAAGAACGTGCTGCCGCCCGCGACGGCGAGGGCCGCGGCGAGCTGGGTCGCGATCGTCGTCTTGCCGCAGCCGCCCTTGGCGTTGGCGACCAGAATTTTCAGCACGCCCGGCGCCTCCGTGCGCGGCGAATCGTCATCGGATTGACATAAATCGTCCTGCCCAGGATATTGCGCGGGCCGCGTTTTTCCGAGGCCATTGCACGACCTCGCCGGGCCCGAATGCCGATCGAGTTCCGAAGGCTAAAATTCAAAAAGCTCCGGGTTCGCCGGAGCGCGCAAAGCAATGCCCGAAATTGAGCTCAAGCTCGCGGCGGCGACCAGCGACCTGGTTCCGGTCAGGCGCGCATTATTGCACATGGCCGGCCGGGACAAGGCGCCGCTCAGGACATTGACCAGCACCTATTACGATACCGCCGACCGCTTGCTGCAACGCTCGGGGCTGACGCTGCGCGTGCGCAAGCAGGGCAATCGGCACATCCAAACCGTCAAGGCCGAGGTCGATGCGGCGGGGGCGATGCCGTTTGCGCGCGGCGAGTGGGAGGATGCGATCGCCGGCGACGCGCCGGTCAGGGATGCGCCGAACAGCGGCGCCCATTTGCCCGAGGCGCTCGATGGCGCCGCGCTGCACCCGCTGTTCACCACGGTCGTCCGCCGTGCCGTCATCATGATCGAGCCCGACGCTCGCACCGCGGTCGAAAGCGCGCTCGACGAAGGCGAGATCCGAACCGCCGAGACCGGGAGCACCGAGCCGATCTGCGAGGTCGAGCTCGAAGCCAAGCGCGGCGACCCGGCTGCGATCTACGAAATCGGGCTGCGGCTCGCCGAGATCGCGCCGCTGCGCATCGAGATCCGCAGCAAGTCGGAGCGCGGCTACCGGCTGATCGAGGGCGGTGCGGGCGAGCCGCAAGCCATGCATCCCCCGGCGGTCGAGCTCGACCCCGAGATGCGGGTCGAGGAGGTGCTGCAAAAATTCGGGCGCGATTGCCTCGAGACCATTTTACGCAACGAGCCCGCAGCGCTCGCCGGCATCCCCGAGGGGGTGCACCAGGTGCGGGTCGCCGTCCGCCGGCTGCGCGCCGCGCTGACGGTGTTCAAGGAAATGCTGCCGCCCGACCAATACGAGCGCGTCGACGCGGAATTGAGATGGCTGGGCGGCGCGCTCGGCCCGGCGCGCAATTGGGACGTGTTCACCGGCGGCATTCTCGCCAGGGTCGACAGCGAGCTGCTGGGGGGCGACGGCTACGCCGCCCTGGCGCGGCGCGCCGAGCAAGAGAGAACAGCGGCCCATGCCGCCGCCGCAGCAGCGCTGCGCTCGACCAGATATACCCGCACGATGCTGAAGCTGGCGCGCTGGCTCGCCACGCGCGGCTGGCGCGATCAGCCGGTGTCGGAAGGATCGGCATTGCTGATGGCGCCGATCGGGAAGCTGGCGCCGGACCTCCTCGCCGGGCGCGACCGGAAGCTCAATAAACGGGCCAGAGGTTTCGCCGATCTCGACCTGAAGGGGCGCCATCGGGTGCGGATCGCCGTCAAAAAGCTGCGCTATGCGGCCGATTTGCTCGGGTCGCTCTTTGCGAAACAGGAGGTCGGCGCGTTTGTGCGCCGGCTCAAGCCGCTGCAGGATGATTTGGGCCACGTCAACGATGTGCGCACGGCGGGCGAGCTGGTCGGCGCGCTCAAACGGTCGGAAGACGGCGGCGTCGAGCGGGCCGCCGGGATCGTGCTCGGGTGGCACGAGCGCGGGCTTTTCGATGACGAGCGGAAGCTGCGAAAGGGGCTGCGCCGGTTCAAGAAAGCGCGGCCGTTCTGGTAACGCCGGCTCGTCTAAGGCACCGGCGCGCAACGGCGCAGCACGAGCAAGCCGCTGATTGCCGAGGCGAGCGAGCCGATCAGCACGGCGAGCCGGACATCCACATCGTAGCCTTCGCCGGGGAAAGCGAGCGTCCCGATAAAAAGGCTCATCGTAAAGCCGATGCCGGTCAGCAGCGCCAAGCCATACATCTGGCACCAGCCAACCCCTTCGGGGAGCGTGCCGAGCCGCAGCCGGACCGCGGCCCAGACTGATCCGACGACCCCCACCTGCTTGCCGAGAAAGAGGCCGAGCGTGACCCCGAGATTGACCGGGTGCAGCAAATCGGCAGGAGCGACATCGCCGAGCTGCAGCCCGGCATTGGCAAACGCAAAGATCGGCAAGACGCCATAAGCGACCCACGGGTGCAGCTCGTCCTCGAGGTCGCGCAGCGGCGACGAGCCGCCCTTGGCGTGCAGCGGGACTGCGAGCCCGACGGCGACACCGGCGAGCGTGGCATGAATTCCCGATTTCAAGACGCACACCCAGACCGCGACGCCGACCAGGACATAAGGGGCCCTTCGCGAAACGCCGAGCAAATTAAGGGCCGCCAGCACGGCGATCCCGACCGCGGCCAGCGCGAGGCCGACCGACGACAGCTGCTCGGTGTAAAATGCCGCGATCACGATGATCGCGCCCAGATCGTCGATGATCGCCAAGGCCAGCAGAAAGACCTTGAGCGCGCGCGGCACCCGCCCTCCGAGCAACGCCAGAACGCCCAGAGAAAAGGCGATGTCCGTCGCGGTCGGAATGGCCCAGCCGCGCAGGGTTTCGCCACCGCCCCAATTGCAGCCGATATAGACGGCGGCCGGCATCGCCATGCCGCCCAGCGCCGCGATCGCCGGCAGCGCCGCGTTTGAAAGGCTGGACAGCTCTCCTTCGAGGACCTCTCGTTTGACCTCGAGCCCGACGAGCATAAAAAAAATCGCCATCAGCCCGTCATTGACCCAAAGCAGCAACGGCTTGTCGATCGCAAGCGCGCCGATCCGGAGCGACAGCGGGAGCTTCAAAAGCTGCGTGTAAAGCGGGGCGACCGGTGAATTCGCGACGCCCAGGGCGATGCAGGCGGCGATGAACAGAACAATTCCCCCGGCTGCTTCGAGGGCGAGGAATCGGCGCAGCCAGTGCCCGGGCGAGGTTGCGAGCACGCCGGTTGCGTCAGCTGGCGCGCAGGGCCGCCGCGACGGGCAGGTCGCCATCACCGCCCCAATCGGGCTGCTCGACGATCGGGACCCCGGTGTCATGCTTGGAAACGCGCAGGGTCAGCGCCGATTTGACATGGCTGACATTGGCCGCCGAAGTCAGCTTCGCGCTCAAGAACCGCTGGTAGCTGTCCCAATCGGCGGCGACGATCTTCAACAGAAAATCGGTTTCGCCGGCCAGCATGTGCGCTTCGCGCACCTCGGGCCAAGCTCGCACCAGCGCCTCGAACGCCTGCAGGTCGGCCTCGGCCTGGCTCGACAGGCCGACCTGGGCAAAGACGGTGACGCCCCAGCCCAGCGCCTCGGGCGCGAGGTCGGCATGGTAGCCGCGGATGATGCCGGCTTCTTCCAAGGTGCGCACCCGGCGCAGGCAAGGCGGCGCCGAAATCCCGGCCCGACGCGCCAGCTCGACATTGGTCATCCGGCCATCGGCCTGCAAATCACGCAGGATGCGGCGGTCGATCCGGTCGAGCCTTGCCCGTCGCATCTTGTCCTCCCTCGATCGCCGGACCATAGAATCCGCGGTGCGCCGGCGCAATTTTATTGCGCCTTGCGGCTCGGCTTGCCGCCATCGGCCAGTTTCCATAAACCTCGGCAATGGGCTGCGATCCGGTCGTCTGGGTGCTGCATGACGGCAAAGCCGGGATGGCGAGCCAGGCGGTCGGCCTGGCCGAAGCCACCGGTTTCGCATTTTGTGAAAAGCGCCTGGCGATCCGCGCGCCGTGGTCGCAGCTTCCGCCGCGGCTGTGGCCGACGCCGTTGCGCGCCGCGGGGAAGGCGGGGGCGCGGCTGGCGCCGCCCTGGCCCGATCTCGTGATTGCCTGCGGACGCAATGCAGCCGCACCCGCGCTGGCGATTCGCCGCGCGAGCGGGGGACGTACGCTCGCCGCGCAAATCCAGGACCCCGAGATCGGCCATCGCGACTTCGATCTGATGGTGGTGCCCGAGCACGACCGGCTGCGCGGGCCGCGGGTGCTCGTCACGCGCGGCGCCGTGCACCGGGTAACCCCGGCATTGCTCGCCGCCGAGCGGCGCCGTTTTCCGGCGCTCGCCGCACTGCCGCGGCCGATCCTGACGGTGCTGATCGGCGGCAGCAACAAGGCCTACCGGCTGAGCTTGCGGCGCCTCGGCGAGATCGCCGACGCGCTTGCCGCAATCTTGCGCCAGCGGGGCGGCGCGGTGCTGCTGACGCCGTCGCGCCGCACCGGCGCCGAGGGGCTCGCCGTGCTGCGCGGCCGGCTTGCCGGGTTGCCGGCGGCGATCTGGGACGGTGCGGGCGAGAACCCCTATTATGCCTATCTGGCGCTCGCCGACGCCGTGCTGGTGACCGCCAATTCGGTTTCGATGGTCAGCGAAGCGGCGGCGACCGGCAAGCCCGTGCACATCATCGAGCTCGCCGGCGGCAATGCCAAATTCGCCCGCTTTCACGACGGGATGCGCGCCGCCGGCATCACCCGACCCTTTGCCGAACAGATCGAAACCTGGTCCTACCCGGTGCCCGACGACACCCGGCGCGCCGGGAAGGTGTTGCGCGCGCTGGTGCTGAACCGAACCGGCGAGCGAGGCGCGGCGTGAAGAGCGCGGCGATCTATAGCGGGATACTCGCCGCGGCGGTCGTGGTTTTCCTCGCCGTGCCGCAGCTCGACCCGCTGACGAGCTCGTTGTTTTATACGCCGGGGGAAGGCTTTCTTTTGCGCGGCTGGGGGCCGGCGGTGCTGTTCTACCGCGCGGTCCCGTGGGTCGCCTGGGGTATCGTCGGCATCGTCGCCGCCGCCGCGCTGTGGCTCGTTCTGACCGGCCGGCCGTGGTGGCGGTTCGACGCCAAGGCGCTCGTCTTTGTCACCGCTACTTTTGTGATCGGTCCCGGCCTCCTCGCCAACACCCTCTTCAAGGACCATTGGGGGCGAGCCCGGCCGACGCAGATCGAGGCGTTTGGCGGCGCGCAGCAATTCACCGCAGCACCGCTGCCGGCGGCACAATGCAAATACAACTGCTCGTTCGTCTCCGGCCATGCGGCGCTGGGCTTTGCGTTCGTTGCCTTTGCGTTCTTGTTGCCGCCCGGCCGCCGGCGCAGCGCCGGCATTACCGCTGCGCTCGGCTTCGGCGGGCTTGTCGGCCTCGACCGGATCGCCGAAGGCGGGCATTTTTTGTCCGATGTCGTGTTCGCCGGCCTCCTCGTCTATGGGGTCGCGGCGCTCGGCCATTGGTGGATCATCGACCGGGACGGTCTCGCTGCACCCTGGCTGCGGCGATCCTGCCGCGCCGCCGGAGACGTCGCTGCGAGGGCATGGTCGGCCGCCCATCGCACGGGCTGGCAGCCGGCGAGCCGCGCCGCCGTCGCGACGGCAGCGACCGCCGTCATCGTCCTCGTCTCGCTCGCCGCGATCGACCGTCCGCTGGCGCTCTTTCTTCATGCCCGCGGACCCGACCTGCATGCGCTGTTCGATTGGACCGGGCGGCTCGGGATCGCCTGGGGATGGCTGCTTTTGTTCGCTCTCGCCTTTGCCGCGCTGCATTGGGGCGGCGAATTTCCGCGGCTCCAAAGCTTTACCCGGGCGATGCGCGCATGGTCGGCGGTGCCGGCCTTTCTGTTTGCCGCGATCGCCGCCTCGGGTCTCGCCGTCGATGTCATGAAAGTCGTCCTTGGCCGGTTGCGGCCAAAGCTGTTGTTCGAGGCCGGCCTTTACGGCTTTTCCTGGTTCGGCTGGCGTGCCGATCAGTGGTCGTTCCCGTCGGGCCACACCGCGACGATCGTGGCACTGGCGACCGCGCTCTGGGTCCTTTGGCCGCGGCACCTGTTGTTTTACATCCTCGCCGCGGCGATCGTGGCGGGAAGCCGAATCGTCGTCGGCGCACATTACTTGAGCGATGTCGTGGCGGGGGCCTTTATCGCGGTGGTGGTCACCCGCGGCGTTGCGGTACTGTTCGCGGCGGGCGACATCGATCTGGTTCCCGGCCGAGCGGCGGCGCCGATGGCCTCGCCCTCGCCCTCGCTCGCCCTGGCCCTGCCGCTGCGCGGTCGCGGTGCTGGCGCTGCGCGGCCGGGCACCCGGCTTGCGCCGGCGGCGCGGGGTGTAGTATCGCCGCCCGCAATGGCCTTGCGCATCGAGACCTTTGACAACGCGAGCGGCGGCAACACCCTTTACAAGGCGTTGACGCATCCGGCCGCCGCGGCGCCGGGGCGGGAATTGAAAACCGCCCTCGCCCGCCATTCCCCGACCGCGATCTACGACCCGGACGCCGCCGCCGCCGGATTTGCCGAAATCTTCGGGCTCGACGGTATCGAGATTACCGGTGCCTATGTGCAGGACGTCGCGCGAATCGGCTGTTCTGTCCTGGGTCATAGCGGGCGCCCGGCGACCGATCTCCCCCGCTCCGGCGTGCGCTCGGTTTTTGTCGCCCGTTTCGATGCCGAGCGGGCGATCACGCAGCTGCGGCCCTATCTGCCCAAAGGCGCGGCAATTTTCAGCCTCGATGCGATGCGGATCCCGGCCGAGCGCCTGACCAATCCGCGCAGCTATCTCGACCCGCTCAACTTTGCCACCAATTTTGTTTTCTTCCGCGACGGCGACGGGCTGCACACGCGGCTGACCACGGTCAATTACTGGTCGGGCTACGGTGCGGGCGCGGTAGCCTGCTGGCTCACCCTCTTCGGGGCCGGCGGGGAAATCCTCGCCGAATGGTCGCAGCACTGTCCTCCAGGCGCCACGATCGTTTTCGACAGCCGCGAGATTCGCGCCCGGTTCGGGCTCGGCGAGTTCGCGGGCCAGCTGTTTTTGCATGTCGCCGGCGCGGCGGGGCACGACATCGTCAAATACGCGCTCGACACGTTTGGGAAGGGCGGGACTTTGTCGGCGACGCACGACGCGAATGCCTGGCCGGCGAACCGCTACGCCGGCCTGCCGGCGCCGGGAGCGGGCGAGCGGGTCGTGCTGTGGGTCCAGAACAGCCATCCGGTGCCGATACCGTCGGCGGCTATTGCGCTCAATCCGATGGGCGAAGAGCGGCTCGCCCCGCTCACCGGCACGATCGCGCCCTTTGCCAGCCTCGCCGTCGATGTCGCGAGCTTGCTCCCCGACATTGCCTGGCCGCGGCAAATCGAGATTCGCGCGGGCAAGCACATGGTGCGGCCCCGCTACGAGGTGGTCGCGGCCGGCCGGCGCCGCATCGCGCACGTCAATGTCGAGCGGGAAGATTTGGCGCCCGACCCGAATTTGCCGGATCTCGCTGGCCCGCTCGGCAAGGGGTATCTCTTGCCGGCACCGGTTTTGCCATGCGCCGAGTGGCAAACGGTGGTGCTGCCGACCCCGATGGCGCTATGCCAGCAGACGCTGCCGATCGCCGCCCTCGTTTACGATCCCGAGGGGAACGAGATCCTGCGGCATCGCTTCGGGGCGTTGGCGCGCGACCACGCCGCGGCACTCGATCTCGATAAAGCCGAGGGGATCGAGGCGCTCGGCAGCGGCTATGGCCATATCGAGCTCGTCTACGACTTTGCCGCGGGCGCCGCCGCAGACGGGTGGCTGCACGCGATCTTTTGCTATCGCCACCGCGACAGCGGCCATGCCGCCGAAACCAGCTTTGGCGCGCATGTCTTCAACACGTTGCTGACCTATCGCGACGAGCCGCAATCCTATGCCGGGCCGCCGCCGGGGCTTTCGACCCGGCTGTTTTTGCGGCTGGCGGCAGACGGCTGCGACACGCTGTGCCAATTGATCTATCCGGCGTCGCGCCCGTGGCTGGGGGCGAGCGCGACCGATATCATTCTTTACGATTGCAGCGGCCGGGAGGTGGCGCGTTCGCATCTCGCGATTCCGTGCTCGGGCTCGCGGCTGTGGTCCTATCACGCAAAATTCGACGCCGCGGTCCGCGCCCGCGCCGGAGAAGGCGCTTATGCGGTGATTCGCGATGCGACCTGCCGTTTGTTTGGCTATCACGGCGTGCTCGGCAGCGGCGGGGCGTTCAGTCTCGACCACATGTTCGGCTTTTAGCCCTGCCTCTTCCGCAGCGCGGCAAAATGAATGATATAGTCCTGACAGAGATGTGAACCGGATCGCGCGATGCCCGAGCGTCACCACAGCAGGGTCCTGATCATCGGTGCGGGGCCGGCCGGCTATACCGCGGCGATCTATGCGGCGCGCGCCAGCCTCGACCCGCTGCTCGTCACCGGCTTGCAGCCGGGCGGTCAGATGACGATCACCACCGATGTCGAAAATTTCCCGGGCTTTGCCGAGATCGTCCAGGGTCCCTGGCTGATGGAGGAGATGCGCCGGCAGGCCGAGCATGTCGGCACCCGGATGATCGTCGACCTCGTGACCGCGCTCGATCTCGGCCACCGGCCTTTTGTCGCCGTCGGCGATTCGGGCGACACCTATGTCGGCGAGACCGTGATCGTGGCCACCGGCGCCCAGGCGCGCTGGCTCGGCCTGCCGAGCGAAGCGGTGTTCCGCGGCTTTGGGGTTTCGGCCTGCGCCACCTGCGACGGGTTCTTTTTTCGCGGCAAGGAGGTCGTCGTCGTCGGCGGCGGCAACACCGCGGTCGAGGAAGCGCTCTATCTGACCAACCACGCCCGCCGGGTCACCTTGGTGCATCGCCGCGACGCGCTGCGCGCCGAAAAGATTTTGCAGGATCGCTTGTTCCGCCATCCCTCGATCGACATCGTCTGGGACCATGTCGTGGACGAGATTTTGGGCGTGCCGGAGCCGCCGGTCGTAACCGGGGTGCGGTTGCGCGATGTGCGCACCGGCGCCTTGCGCGAGCTCGCCTGCGACGGGGTCTTCATCGCGATCGGCCACACCCCGGTGACGGAGCTCGTCGCCGGCCAGCTGGCGCTCGACCCGGACGGCTACATCGTCGCCCGCCCGGATTCGACCGCGACCGCGATCCCCGGGGTATTTGCCGCCGGCGACGTCAAGGACAAGGTCTTTCGCCAGGCGGTCACCGCCGCCGGGATGGGGTGCATGGCAGCGCTCGAAGCGGAAAAATTTCTGGCGGCGCAGGGGGAAGCCGCAAATCTGCGCGCGGCCGATTAGGCGCGCGCGCCGGCCCAATGCGGGCCGCTGCCGGGGGACCGGGGGATGGATTGGGACAAGTTGCGGGTGTTTCATGCGGTCGCCGAGGCGGGCAGCTTTACCCATGCCGGCGAATCGCTGAATTTGAGCCAGTCGGCGGTCAGCCGCCAGATCAGCGCGCTCGAGGAAAGCCTCAGCATTCCGCTGTTTCACCGCCATGCCCGCGGGCTGATCCTGACCGAGCAGGGCGAGCTCTTGTTCCGCACCGCGCGCGAGGTCTTCGCCAAGTTGTCGATGGCCGAGGGACTGATCTCGGAATCGAAGGACCGGCCGAAGGGTCCGCTCAAGATCACCACCACGGTCGCCTTCGGCTCGACCTGGCTCACCCCGCGGATTCGCGAGTTCCTCGACCTTTATCCCGAGATCCAGGTCAGCCTGGTGATCGACGACACCGAGCTCGACCTGTCGATGCGCGAGGCCGATGTGGCGATCCGCATGTCGCCGCCGCGCCAGCCCGATCTGATCCAGCGCCACCTCGTCAGCGTGCGCAGCCACATCTACGCCGCGCCCGACTACATCAAAAAACATGGGGTGCCGCAAAAGCCCGAGGATCTCGACAACCACCGGCTGATCGTCTACGGCGAGGATTCACGGCCGCCGGTGCAGAACGTCAACTGGCTGCTCGATGCCGGGTCCAAGCCGGGGCGCGAGCGCAAGCCGATCCTCAGCGTCAACAATTTTTACGCGATGTTGCGTGCAGTCGAAAGCGGGCTCGGCATTGCCGCGCTGTCCGACTTTATGGCGAGCGAATATCCCAGCCTGGTGCGGATCTTGCCGGAGCTGACGGGGCCGCCGGTCGAGGCCTATTTCGTCTACCCCGAAGAGTTGCGTTCTTCCAAGAGAATCAGCGTGTTCCGCGATTTTCTGCTGCATAAGGTGGTGGAGACGAGGCTCGGCTGAGGGTGGCGATCGAGAGCATCAAGTGATCGCGGGCGGGTTCAGAGCATTGCGCTTTTTGCAGACGAGCCAGAAGAAATTCCAGCTGGTGCCGAGGTCGCCGATCGCCGATATTCACGGACGAGCGATGCTGCATCGCGCAAGGTTTTCGGTGGCTGATCCACCGATTAGGGTTTCCGGGACTTGTGCCCGGAAAGAGGGTCTACGGACCCTTACGTCTCCCAGACGTGAAGCCTCCCTGTTCAAACTTGGCCGGAACTTTCGAGTTCCGGCCCTTCTCTTTCTGAAATCTGAAATGCGTCAATCAGGCGTCATTTTCGCCGTCGAACCCGCGTCCGCCGCGTTCCCCTGCCCTCCCCGTTAGAGCGGTTTCCGATCAAATTGCACCGCGCTCAACCCCCCCCCAAGGCTCGGCGGGGTTTATCCTCGGGCCGGCCTCCGGCCGGACCCGTGGGCCTCGCCAACCCAACCCTCTCCCCCCATTGGGGGGAGAGGGAAGGGTGAGGGGGCTGACGGGCTGATGCAACCTGATCGGATCTTGTTCTAGTTGATCAGCCCGTAGAATTTGCCGGCGTTTTCGCAGGTCATCTTGTAGGTGGTTTCGGCCGGCAGATGGCTGAACTGGTCTTCGATGTACTTCTTCGATTCCGGCCAGACTCCGTCCGGATGCGGGAAGTCCGAGCCCCACATCAAGGTCTCGACGCCCATCTCGTCGATCAGCTTGGTCCCGACGCGATCGTATTGGAAGGTAGCCCGGCATTGGCGGCGCCAGTATTCGCTCGGCTTCATCTTGAGCGGGATATCCTGGTACTGGTCCTCGAACTCGAAATCCATGCGATCGAGCACGTAGGGGATCCAGCCGATGCCGCTCTCGCCCAGCACCATGCGGATGTTGGGGAAGCGCTCGAACACCGCGGCGCCCATCAGATCCGTGAGGATCGTCGCCAAGGTCATCTGGAAGCGGCACAGCCCGCTATAGGTCATGCGCCGGGAAATGGTCGGCTCCAGCGACTTGCGCAGCTCGGGGTCGGTCGCCGGGAAGGTGTGGAAATGCAGCGGCAATTGCGTCTCGTTGACCGCCTCCCAGAGGGGATCCCACATCGGGTGCCACATCGGCGTCATGTGCCAGGAGCAGCTGAGCTCGACGCCCTTCATGCCCAGCTTGGCGACGCGGCGGACTTCCCTGGCCGCACCTTCGATGTTGCTGTAGGGCAGGCAGGCCAGCCCGATCATGCGGTCGGGGTAGTAGCTGACGAAATTGTGCATGAAATCATTGTAGATGCTCAGCATCTCTTCGGCCGCCTCGGGGTCCTTCATCTTGGCGCAGGCGGCCAGGATGCCGTAGATGACCTCGGCGTCGACGCCGTCCCGGTTCATGTCCTTGACCCGCAGATGCGGATCGCCCGGCCGGCGCAGGCCCTGTTCGAAATAGTCGCGATAGAGGCCGGCCTCGGCCATCTTGTCGGCGCGCAATTGCTTGCCCGGAACATGCGGCGTGCCGGTGGCGCCCACCCCGCCGCACAGGCCGTACTCGGCGCCGTTGTTGTCGGTCCAGCGCTTCACCCCGTCCGCATTTTCGGTGACGTAGGGCATCAGGTCCCTGAGCTTGCTCGACGCGTTCGACGTGAACAGGTCGGGCGGCAACCACAGCATGTCGAGATGGCAATCGGCCGAGATTCGCCGGTACTGCATAGCGCAACCTCCGTTTTGGTTGGGGACCTGCGAAAAAGGTTATCCCAGGTAATCCTAGGTGCGCCCGCAGCAGATATCCTAGGCCGATCGGCGCAGGTCTCCGATGCAGGCGGATCAACCCTGCCCGCCCCGCAGACCCTGGCCCAGGCTAGGACGGAAGTCGGGCGCGAACCGGCGCCGGGGCCGCACGGTTGCCGCGCAGCACGAGCAACGCCGTCGCCACCGCCGCGACCACGGCAAAAAAGCACGCGCTCAGAAAGATTTGCTTGGGCGGCAGGCCGCGCGCCAGCAAAAAGCCGCCCAACGGGGCGGCGGCGATGCCGCCGAGCCGGCCGATGCCGAGCGCCCAGCCGATTCCGCTCGTCCGCATCCGCGCCGGGTAGAGCGCGCCGCATGCCGCATTGGCCCCGGTCTGGCTGCCGATGATCGTCATGCCGGCAAAAAACAGCACCACCAGCAGCACCAGATAAGGCAGCGCCGCGAGCGCGACCAGCGCGACAAACACAGCACCCGCGGCGTAATGCAACGCCAAGGCGCGCTCGGGGCCGAAGCGGTCGATCAAAAGGCCGAGATAGAGCACCGCAAAAATCCCGCCGAGCGGGATCAGGGTCGAGGCGAACACCGCCTGGGACGGCGTCATCCCGGTCAGGTGCAGCACCTCCGGCAACCAAAATACGAACAGGAACAGGTTCAACAGGCTGCAAAAGAAAATCAGCCACAACAAGCCGGTCTGCAACGCATAGCCCGGGCCGAGCAGCAGCTTGACCGGGTTCTCACGGTCGAGATCGGCCGCGTGCGAATCCGGTCCGGCGGCGATGCCGAGATGCCGCAGCAGCGCTGCCTGACGTGGCGGCAGATCGGCCTTGCGCGCCAGAAACCGCGGCGATTCGGGGAGCCACAGCACCATCGGCACAAGCAGCACCAGCGGAAACACGCCGCCCAGGATGAAGATCACCGGCCAAGTGTAATGGTGCAGCAGCACCGCCACGATCTGGCCACCGATAAAGCCGCCCAACGGGGCCCCGGTAAAGGTCACCATGATCAAGGTCGCGCGGAGGCGCCTGGGCGCATAGTCGCCGGTCAGCGCAGTCGTCCCGGAAAACGCGCCGGCGATGCCGATGCCGGTAAAAAAGCGCAGCACGCTCAGCGCACCGAGCGACGGGGCGGCGGCGCTGGCGAGCGAAGCCAGGCCAAAGATCGCGATGCTGGCGAGGAGCAACGGCTTGCGCCCCAGGCGGTCGCCAAGCGGCCCCGAGGCGAGGGCGCCGACCATGACGCCGAGGTTCGACCACAAAAAGGCGGCGGCAAACGCCGAGCGGCGCCAGGTGCCAGGCATGGGTCAGGGACGGCACCGCCCAGCCGATCGAGCCGACATCGTAGCCGTCGCACATCTGAATCAGGGCACAGATCGTGACAACGCGGATCTGCAACGCGCCGAGCGGCTGGTTTTCGAGCGCCGCATCGGCCGCCGATACCGGCGCGTCGGTCATCGCCGCCTCCCTGCCGTTCTGCCTTTTTCAACCTCCCGTGTGGCATTTTTCCCCGCCCCCACGCAAGCCCGGCGGGGCAAGACCGGGAGAGGTCCGACAAAACGGTGCTCAGCCAGCGCCGGAGCGAACGCGCTCCATAGGACCCCTTCCTACTCCGCCGCCAATCCCGCTTGCTCCGCGGCGATCAGGCGGTCGAGGCGGCGGCGCATCTGCATGCGCGTCGCGTCGGAGGCGATGTCGGTGAGGCCTCGTTCGCCGAATTCGCTGAGGCGCGCCTGCTGGGCCTCGACCATGACCCGGTCTTCGATAAAGGTGGGCGCGATCTCGCGATAGAGCTGCTCGGTCGCTTCGGGCTCGTTCTGGCGATAGCCGTTCGCCACCGACCAGAAATAAAAGCAGCTGGTCTCGGTTTCCGGGGTCAATCCGTGGAACAGGCGGAACTGAAAGCGGAAATCGTGCTTGTTCTCGTCGGTGCCGGCGCCGGCATCGGTCGCACCGGTCCATTGCAGGACGCTCGACGGCGCCACGAACTCGAATTCCTGGCAGCGGTCGACGCGCCCCGTGAAACCGGCCGCCTTGACATAGCTCGGCGGCGGCGGCGAATTCTTCATCCAGCGGGTGAACTTGACCCCGCTCGGCGTGCGCGTCGTCTTCATTTCGGCGGCGAAATGCTGCGCCGGGTTGCCGCCGACGGTCTTGGCGTGCAGATAGCCCAGATGGGTCAGATCCATCAAATTGTCGACCATCAGCATGTAATTGCCTTTGATCGGGTAGACGTCGTGCTTTTTCGGCCATTTGCCGGGATCGCTGTGATAGGGGAAATCGACGATCAGCACCGGGTCGGCCTTGGCCGGCTCACCCATCCACAGCCAGACGAGCTGGTCTTTCTCGACCGCGGGATAAGAGCGCACGCGGGCGCTCTCCGGGATCAGCTTTTGTCCCGGGACCTGGACGCAGCGCCCCGAGCGGTCGAAGACAAGCCCGTGATAGCCGCATTGCAGCCCTTCTTCGACGAGCGTGCCCATGCCGAGCGGGGCGGCACGGTGACAACAGCGGTCGGTGAGCGCAGCGATCTGCCCCGCCCGGTCGCGAAACAGCACGATCGGCTCGTCGCAAATCCGTCGCGCCAACGGCGCGGCGCCGAGCTCGTCGGCCCAGGCGGCGATGTACCAGGCGTTGCGTAAAAACATCGGCGGCTCCTCGCGCAATGCAACGATCGTACCCATAAGCCGGCGCGATGAGAAGATGCCTCGGCTTGCGGTCGCGGGGACCCCTGGCTAACCTCATCCTTTCAACCCGCATCTTTGGAGACCGCCGATGGCGCCGCGCCTCGGATACCTGTTGCCGACTCGCGAGGCGGTCATGCAGGACCGTCCCGAAACGGCGCCGCTGCTCGCGCTCGCCGAGCGCGCCGAAAGCCTCGGCTATGATTCGGTCTGGGTCGGTGATTCGCTGTTGTCGCGGCCGCGACACGACCCGCTGACCCTGCTCGCCGCGGTCGCCGCCCGCACCCGAAAGCCGCTGCTCGGCACCGCCGTCTTTCTGCCGGCGCTGCGCAACCCGGTGGTGCTGGCGCAGCAGGTGGCGACCCTCGACCGGATCAGCGAAGGCCGGCTCGTGCTCGGCGCCGGCATCGCCAGCGATGTGCCGAGCATCCGCGCCGAGTTTGTCGCCGCAGGCGTCCCGTTCGAAGGCCGGGTCGGGCGGATGATGGAGGGGCTGCGCCTCGCCCGCGCGCTGTGGACCGGCGAGCCGGTCGATTGGGACGGGCGCTGGAAGCTGGAGCGGAGCGTGCTCGGGCCGACGCCGCATCGGCCGAGCGGGCCGCCGATCTGGATGGCAGGCTCGGTGCGGCCGGCGCTGGAGCGCGCCGGGCGGTATTTCGACGGCTGGTTCGCCAACGAGGCCGACCTCGCTCGCTGGAGCGGCCAATTGGCCGAGCTGCGGCAGATCGTCCGCGACGCCGGGCGCGATCCCGCCCATTTCACCGCCGCGGTCTATGTGACCTTGGCGCTCGACGAGAATGCGGCGCGCGCCAACGCGAGGCTCGACGCGTTTCTCGAAAGCTATTATGGGCGGCCGGCGGCGGTCATGCGCAAGGCCCAGGGCTGCTACGCCGGCCCGGCGGCGGGGGCGGCGGCTTATCTGACCGGCTATGCCGATGCCGGCGCCGACCATCTGATCGTGCGCTTTGCCGGCGGGCACGACAGCCATCTCGAAGCCGTCGCCGGGCTCCGCGCCGATCTCGGCTGGCGCTGACCAACGGGGGATCGGTTATGAAGGCTCTGGTTTTCGTGGTTTCGTTGCTGGCCCTGATCCTGCCGACGGGACCGATGCCGGCGGCATTTGGCCAGCAGCCGAGCCAGGCGCAGATCGGCGCCGTGCGCCAGAACTGCCCCGCCGATTACCAGAAATACTGCGCGAGCGTGCCGGCGGGCGGTCAGGCCTCGCTCGCCTGCTTGCAGCAGAACGCCGCGAATTTGTCGGCGCCGTGCCGGCAGGCCGTGAGCGCGCTCGGCGGCGGCACCTCGGGGAGCACCGCTGCGCAACCGGCTGCACCCTCCGCCGCGGCGCCGGCCGCGCAGCAGCCCGCAGCTGCCGCCCCGGCGCCAGCGCCCGCAGCACCGATGTCGCCGCGCCAGCAGGTGGCGCTGCTGCGCCAGGCCTGCGGCTATGATTACCGCCGGTTTTGCCGCGGCGTGCCGTTCGGCAGTGGCCGCGTCGCATCATGCCTCGAAGGCAACGCCGACCGGCTTACGCCAAATTGCGGCCGGGCCTTGGCCTCGCTGCGCCAGGCCCGATAGGGCAACGGCCCGGTCAGCGGCGGAAGACCAGCTGCAGGCGGTGGCCGTCGGGGTCGCGAAAATAGATGCAGTGGTCGTCCCCCGGCCGGCCGCCGACGGCGACACCATGCCCTTCGAGCTCGGTCTTGAGGCTTTCGTAGGTGCCCGATGCGACGTTCAGGGCGAGGTGGTTGAGGTCGTTGCCGGCCGTCACCGGGGCGTCGCCGCGTTTTTTGAACAGCGCCACACCCTGGTTGCCGGCGTGCAGAAACACCTGCCCGTCTTCCTCGCGATAGGCGCTCATGCCCAAAATTCCGGTGTAGAACGCTTTCGATCGCGCCACATCCTCGACCTGCAGCACGATATGGTCGATCCCGCTCGCCTCGATCATCGCTGCCTCCTCGGCGGTCGCCGGCAGCAGCATCGCGCCTCCTTCGCACGCTTGTCCAGCCGCGGCGACGATTGCGGTCGAGAGATGAGGCGGTTAGGTTAGGACGATACTTGCGAGCGACACGACGGTGCGGAAATGCTGCGATTTCGCGTTTTCTTTGGCGCGGCGATCTGGGGCGCGGCGATCTGGGGCGCGGCGATCTGGCTCGCGACAGCAGCCGCCGCAAGCCCCGCCCAATATGCGCAAAATTTCCCGCCGCGCGGCTTTCCCCCGCCGGGCAATTCGCGACCACCCTGCCATGCGGTGACGCCAGGGCCGTTCTCGGGCGCCGCGCGCGGTGCGGCCGGTGGCGCATTGCTCGGGGCGATCGGCGGCAATGCCGGACGGGGTGCTGCGATCGGCGCCGCTGTCGGCGGGGTCGGCGGGGCCATCCGGCGCGGCTCGGCGCGCAGCGCGGGCGCCTGCTATTGACGGCCGTGCCGCCGCGGCGGCATTGCGGGGAGTGAAATGAAGACCAAATTTATCGTCCTGCCGGCGCTGTGCTGGCTCGCTGCCTGCGCCCAGCCGTCGTCCGAGCCACCCTCCGGCCCGCCGCCGGCACCACCTCCGGCGCCGCCGCATCGCCGCCGCCTTCGCCCGCGCAGATGGCGCCCGGTCGTTGGGACGTCGAATGGGTGCGGTGCTCCGACCTGCTGGCCGCATCGGATGACGACCGCGCCGCGGCGGCGATGTTCTATTATGGCTATCTTGCGGCCAAAGCCGGTATCCGCGTCATCGATGTCAGCCGGATCGACGGCAACATCAGCAAAGTCATGCACCAATGCGAGGCGACACCCGATATGACCGTGCCGCAGGCGTTCCGCACCGCGCTGCGGCCAGCTGCCCGTTGAGACGAACCATGACATTGGGGGGATTGATGAAACTCCGACACTTGGCGATCGTCGCCGCGTTTCTGGCGACCGGGATCTGCAGCGCCGCCGTGCCGACGACCCCGGTGCGGGCCGCCGCGCAAAAACCACCGGCAATCAGCCCGGAGGCGCGCGCCGCCATCGACCGTCTGGGCCAGACCCTGGCGTCACAGCAATTTTCGTTTCGGGTGCAGACCATCCGGGTCTACGCCGACGCGAGCGGCCAGCCGCTCCATATCTATCACGATTCCGAAATCACGGTGCGCCGGCCCGACCGGCTTCTGGCGACCCGGACCGGCGACGACGGGGCGAGCAAGATCTTCTATGACGGCAAGACGCTCGTCGTCTATATCGCCGACGCCAACAAATACGCGAGCATCCCTGTGCCGGGCACGATCATGGGGATGCTGAAAGAGGCGACGGGCCGCTTTGGCGTCGATTTTCCGCTCGCCGATTTTCTGACCGACGAACCGGCCAAGGCGATCTTGAGCGGGGTTACGACGGGCCGCGTCGTCAATACCGTGACGATCGACGGCACCCCGTGCCTGCATTTGTTCTTTTCGCAGCCGCCGGGCATCGAGCTCGAGCTCTGGCTGGAAAAGAACGACAAGGCGCTGCCGCGCCGGCTGATCGTGACCTATCGGTCGCTGCCCGGCGAGCCGAGCTTTATCGCCGGCTTCTCGAAATGGGATTTTTCGGTCCACCCGACCGACGCCGAATTCGTCTTTCAGCCGCCGGCGGGAGCGACGCAGATCGCCCTGAAGCCGCCGGCACCCCCCAAGGCGAAGAAAGGTAAGCCATGAACCGAAGCGCGATCATTCTGCTGAGCGCCGCGCTGGCGCTGTCGGCCGCCTCCGAGGCCTTTGCCTGGGGCTCGGTCCACGGCCCCAACGGCGGTGCCGCCTATCGCGGCCCGATGGGCGGGGCTGCCGTGCGCGGTCCTAATGGTGGCGCCGCGGTGCGCGGTCCCTATGGCGGAGCGGCCGCTCGCGGCCCGAATGGCGGAACCGCCTATCGCGGCGGCTACGGCGGCTATCACGGCGGCTACTATGGTGGGACGGCCTATCGCGGCGGCTATTACGGCGGCGCCGGGGTGGCGGCGGGAGTGGCCGTGGGTGCGGCAGTCGGCACCGCCGCCGCCGCCTCGGCCTATTCCACGCCCTACTACTATCCCTCGCCCTATTACTGCGCACCCGGCTACAACTGCCCGCCGCCTTATTAGCGATCCGTTCGGACGGTTCTGCACCATCGCCTTGTAGGATGGGTTGAGCGCCGCGAAACCCATATGGGACGGGCCGTTGCGACGGGTTTCGCGAGTCTCAACCCATCCTACGTGTCCAACTCGGCGGTGGGAGGACAGAGCTCGAACCTTTGCGGGAAGATCATGCGAAAGATTGCGACACTTCGGTTGGCAGGGTTCTTGACGGTTTTGGCGACCCCAGTCGCATTGGCGCAGTCGGGCGCCACGACGAGCTACTCCGTGACCGGCAGAATTTGACGCGGCGCTTTGAGAGTCGCTGGCAAAACTGCTGTCGCCGCAGATCTTCGCCACCCGGCGGCCTTCAACAACAGCGCATGAAAGCGGTTTCGATTGCGGCGGCGGTCGCCGGGGTGGCGGCGATGGCGGTGCTGGTCGCCGTCTTTGGCGCCGGTGCCGTAGCGCGCTCCTTGCTCGCCCTCGGCTGGGCCGGGTTTGCGCTGATCTGCCTGATCCAGCTCGTGCTGATCGCGGTGATGGGGGTTGCCTGGCGCGGGCTGGTGGCGGGGCCGGTGGCGATATGGGTGTTCCCGTGGGCGCGCCTGGTGCGCGACGCCGGCTCGGAGGTCTTGCCGCTGTCGCCGATCGGCGGCTCGGTCCTCGGCGCGCGCGCGGCGATGCTCGCCGGGGTTTCGGGCGCGACCGCAGCGGCCAGCACGATCGTCGATCTCACGCTCGAATTGCTCTCGAAGCTCGCCTACACCGCTCTCGGCCTCTTGTGGCTCCTCCACCTGCGGCCGCACTCGCCATTTGCCTTGCCGGTCGCGATCGGGCTCGCCGTGGCCGGCTCGGTGGCGGCGGGGTTTCTCTTGGCGCAGCGGCGCGGCGCGCATTTCGCCGGCCGGATCGCCGCCCGGCTCGGCCGCGGCTGGGCCGAGCGCACCGCCGCGGGTGCGGCGGCTTTGCACGAGGCCCTCGACGTCATCTATCGCCGGCGCAGCGCTGTGTGGCGCGGATTTTTGCTGCATCTCGGCTGCTGGGTCGGCGGTGTTGCCGAGGCATGGATCGTGCTCCGGCTGATCGGTGCGCCGCTGCCGTTCGGCTCGGTGCTGGTCGTCGAGAGCCTGGTCTATGCCGTTCGTACGGTTGCGGTGGTGATACCCAATGCCGTCGGCGTGCAGGAAGGCGCCTATATTCTGTTCGGCGCCGTGTTCGGCTTGACGCCGCAGACCGCCCTCGCCCTGTCGCTGGTCAAGCGCGCGCGCGATTTGGCGATCGGATTGCCGGCGATCGGCGTCTGGCAGGCGGTCGAGAGCGGGCGATTATGGCGACGTGCGGCGGTGCGGAGGAAATCATGAGCGACCCCCTACCGGTTATTTATCTTGCCCGCCACGGCGAGACCGCCTGGAGCCTTTCGGGCCAGCATACCGGGCGCACCGACCTGGCTTTGACCCCGCATGGCGAAGACGCTGCCCGCGCGCTCGGCGAACGGCTGCGCGGGCGCAGCTTTGCCAAGGTCCTGATGAGCCCGTCGCAGCGCGCGCGGCGGACCTGCGACCTCGCCGGCTTTGGCGGCGGGGCCGAGACCGAGCCCGACCTCGCCGAATGGGATTACGGCGACTATGAAGGCCGGCGCACCGTCGAAATCCACGCCGAGCGCCCGGATTGGCAATTGTTCCGCGACGGCTGCCCCGGCGGCGAGACGGCGGCCCAAATCGGCGCGCGGGCGGATCGCGTGATCACCCGCATCCGGGCGGTCGGGGCCGATGTGCTGGCGGTGTCGAGCGCCCACATCCTGCGGGTGCTGGGGGCGCGCTGGCTCGGGCTCGAACCGGAGGGCGGGCGGCTTTTGCTGCTCGGCACGGCGAGCCTCAGCCTCCTCGGCTACGAGCACAACCTCGCCGAGCCGGCGATCCGGCTATGGAACGACACCGGCCCCGCCGGCTAGCCCCTCCTCCCAGCCGTTGCCTTGCCCCATCGAATTCGACATTGTCGCGCCGCCGCCACCGGCGGAGCATGAGGGCGGAACATGGCGAGCGGCGGGCGGCGGTTGTTTTCTGCGGTTGTGGTTCTCGCTGCTGCGCTGGCGCTGACCGGCTGCGGCAAGGAGGAGAAGGCTGCGGCGCCGCAAATCCGGCCGGTGCGAACGGTGACCGTCGAGCCGCGCGAGTTGGGCGAGACATTGTCGCTGACCGGCGAAATTCAGCCGCGCTACCAGGCCGATCTCGGCTTTCGCGTCGGCGGCAAGATCCTGGAGCGGCCAGTCGATGTCGGCACGCAAGTCAAGAAGGGCGAGCTGCTCGCCCGGCTCGACCCGCAGCAATACCGCCAGGATTTCGAGGTGGCCAAGGCCGAGGTGGCCAAGGCCGATGCCGAAGTCAGCCGCAGCCAGGCCCAGGAATCCCGGCAGCGTCAGCTTTTGAAAAATGGCCACACGACGCAGGTCAACTACGATCAGGCGCTAAAGACCTTCAAGACGGCTGAGGCGCAGGCCAACGCGGTACGCGCAAAGCAGGTTCAGGCCAGTGAAAATCTCGGCTACACCGACCTCGAGGCAGATGCCGAGGGGGTCATTTCCGCGATCGGCGCCGAGCCCGGGCAGGTGGTCAGCGCCGGGCAGATGGTCGTCCGGCTGGCGCAGCCGGGGGAGCGCGAGGCGGTGTTCAACGTCGCCGAAGCGGCGTTCAAAAACCCGCAGAAGGACCCGACCGTCGCGGTCAGGCTGGTCAGCGATCCCGAGATCAAGACCGAAGGCAAGGTCCGCTATGTTTCGCCGCAGGCGGACCCCACGACCCGCACCTTTACAGTCCGGGTTTCGCTGCCCGATGCACCGCCGCAAATGCGGCTCGGCGCCAATGTCGTCGGCACCGTCACCGTGGCCCAGGCGCCGGCCATCACGCTCCCGGGCACGGCGCTCTTCGACAAGGGCGGCAAGCCGGCGGTGTGGCTCGTCGGCGCCGACCACACGGTCCAGCTGAAGCCGATCACGGTGGCGCGCTATCAGGACAATTCGGTCGTCGTCGGCTCCGGGCTGACACCAGGCGAGATCGTCGTCACCGCCGGCGTGCAAAAGCTGGTTCCCGGCGAAAAAGTGCGGCTGATCGCGGCAAGCACCGCACAATGACCGGCTTCAACCTCTCGGAATGGGCGATCCACCACCGCTCCTTCGTGTGGTTCATGATGATCGCCTTTGTCGTTGCCGGCGTCCTCTCCTATAGCCGGCTCGGGCGCGAAGAAGACCCCGCCTTTACGATCAAGACGATGATCGTCCAGGCCCAATGGCCGGGCGCCACGATCGAAGACATGATGCTGCAGGTCACCGACCGGATTGAAAAGAAGCTGCAGGAAACGCCGTCGCTCTATTACCTGAAGAGCTACACCAAGCCCGGCGTCTCGACCATCTACGTCAATCTCTTGGATACGACGCCGAAGAGCGCCGTCCCCGAGATCTGGTACCAGGTGCGCAAAAAGGTCGCCGATATCAAGGGGACATTGCCGCAAGGTGTGGTCGGGCCGAGTTTCAACGACGAGTTTGGCGACGTCTTCGGCATCATCTACGCCTTTACCGCCGACGGCTTTACCAAGCGCGAATTGCGCGACTATGTCGAAGAGGCCCGCACCGAAATCCTGACCGTAAAGAACGCGGCCAAGGCGCAGCTGATCGGCGCCCAGGACCAGAAGATCTATCTCGAGTTCGACACCAAGCAACTGGCCGGGCTCGGCGTCAATCGCGACGAGATCATCAACGGGCTGCGCGAGCAGAACGCGGTCGCGCCCTCCGGCGTGGTGCAAACGAGCCGCGAGAAATTCGCGGTCCGCGTCTCCGGCGCCTTTGGCTCGGCTGACGAATTGAAGCGGATCAACCTTTTCGCCAACGGCAAATTCTTCCGCCTCGCCGATATCGCGACGATCAGGGAAGGTTATGCCGACCCGCCGCAGCCGATGTTCCGCTTTGACGGCGAGCCGGCGATCGGGCTCGCGATCTCGATGGCGCAGGGCGGCAACATTCTCGCCTTCGGCGCCGATGTCGCGCGCAAGATGGCCGAGATTACCGGCAATTTGCCGATCGGAATCGAGCCGCACCTTGTCGCCAACCAGCCGGAAGTGGTCGAGGAATCGGTCGCCCATTTCACCAAATCGCTGTGGGAAGCGATCGCGATCGTGCTCGCGGTCAGCTTTTTGAGCCTCGGGCTGCGCGCCGGGCTGGTCGTCGCCTGCTCGATCCCGCTCGTGCTGGCGATCGTCTTCGCCTACATGGAATATGCCGGCATCAGCCTGCAGCGCATCTCGCTCGGGGCGTTGATCATTTCGCTCGGCCTCCTCGTCGACGACGCGATGATCACGATCGAGATGATGGTCAGCCAGCTTGAATTGGGCGTCGATCGCGACCATTCGGCGACCCATGCGTGGGTCACGACCGCGTTTCCGATGCTGACCGGGACCCTCGTCACCGTCGCCGGCTTTATCCCGATCGGCTTTGCCCAGAGCGGCGCCGGCGAATATTGCTATTCGCTCTTTGTCGTGATTTCTGTGGCGCTGCTCGCCTCATGGGTCGTGGCCGTCATGTTTGCGCCGGTCATCGGGGTCACGATCCTGCCACGCACGATGCAGCCGCATGGCGGCGGCCATAAGGGCCCCGGCCGGCTGATGCGCGTCTTTGCCGCGAGCCTGCGGTTTTGCCTGCGCGCCCGCTGGCTCGTCATCGCCGTGACGGTGGCGCTCTTCGCCGCCTCGGTCATTGGCTACGGGATGATCCAGCAGCAGTTCTTCCCGGCCTCCGACCGGCCCGAGCTATTGGTCGATCTGACCTTGCCGCAGAATTCCTCGATCTACGCGACCGAAGCCGAGGTCGAACGCTTCGAAGCCGTGCTCAAAGGCGACCCGAACATCGTCGAGCACAGCTTTTACATCGGCCAGGGTGCCATCCGCTTTTACCTGCCGCTCAATGTGCAATTGGCCAACGACTATTTCGCCCAGGCGGTGATCGTCACCAAGGGCTTGAAGGAGCGCGAAATCGTCCGCGCCCGGCTGGAGCACGTGCTCGACACCGAGTTTGCCGATCTGACGACGCGGATTTCCCCGCTCGAAATGGGGCCGCCGGTCGGCTGGCCGCTGCAATACCGGGTCAGCGCGCCGACCCCCGAGCGGGCGCGCGCCGCGGCCTTCCGCACCGCCGAGGTGATCGGCCGGGACCCCAGCACGCGGCTGATCAATTTCGATTGGAACGAGCCGATGAAGAGCCTGCGGATCCAGGTCGACCAGGACCGCGTCCGCCAGCTCGGGGTCAGCTCGCAATCGTTGGCCGATGCGCTCAACGCCGTCGTCACCGGCACCAATGTGACCCAGGTGCGCGACTCGATCTACCTGGTCGAGGTCGTCGCCCGCGCCCCGCTCGGCGAGCGCGCCTCGCTGCAAACCCTGCGCGACCTCCAGGTCGCGCTCGACAACGGCAAGACCGTGCCGTTGAGCCAGATCGCGACGATCGGCTATGGGCTCGAGCAGCCGGTGATCTGGCGGCGCGATCTGTTGCCGACGATCACGGTGCAGGCCGATGTGGCGCCGGGGCTCGAGGCAAAGACCGTGGTCGGCCAGCTCGCGCCACAGATCGCGGCTTTGGCCAAAGAGCTGCCGGCCGGCGACCAGATCGAGGTCGGCGGCACCGTCGAGGAAAGCGCCAAGGGCCTCAGATCGGTCGTCGCGGTCTTTCCAGTCATGATCTTTCTGATGCTGATCATCCTGATGATCCAGCTGCAAAGCTTTCAAAAGATGCTGCTGGTCATCAGCGTGGCGCCGCTCGGCCTGATCGGTGTGGTGCTGGCGCTGTTGCCGACCGGCACGCCGATGGGGTTTGTCGCGATCCTCGGCATCATCGCGCTTTCCGGCATGATCATCCGCAATTCGGTGATCCTGATCGACCAGATCGACATGGACATCGCCCGCGGGCTCCACCCATGGGATGCGGTCATCGATGCGACGACCCACCGGCTGCGGCCGATCGCGCTGACCGCCGCCGCGGCGATCCTCGGCATGATCCCGATCGCGCCCGAGGTGTTCTGGGGGCCGATGGCATACGCCATCATCGGCGGGCTCCTGGTCGCGACCTTGTTGACCCTCTTGTTCCTGCCCGCCCTCTATGTCGCCTGGTTCCGGATCAAGGAGCCCGAGCGCAAGCCGGAGGCCGCCATTGCCGGAGAACACGCCGCCGCCTTTTGAAGCAGCCGGGTCGGCGCCGATGTCATCAAAACCGACGAAAACCTGATGATCGCGCGCCACGCCCGCTCGGCGCTCGCAAATCGGTAAGGGCAGGTCAGCACTTCAGAACCATAGCATGCTTTCGAAACTACAGCAAAAAACCGGCCTTTCTTGCAATCTATCGCAAAAATGCTATATTATGGTATGAACTGGAGAGTCGAGTTTTTAGACGAGGATGTAAGACACACGCTTTACGCGATGCCTACGGACATCATCGCCAGCTTTATCCGGATCATGGACATGATCGAAGGCTATGGCCTTGAGCGGATGCGGGAACCCTACGTGAAGCATCTGCAAGGGCCGCTCTGGGAAATGCAGATGAAGGGCAAGGACGGAATCGCCCGCGCAGCCTACGTGACCGCCACGGGCCGCCGCGTCGTCGTCGTGCAGGTCTTCCCGAAGAAGACCCGGAAGACGCCGCGCCGCGAGATCGAAACCGCTCTGCGAAGGGCCAGGGAGGTAAAATGACCCGCAAATACATTTCCGCCCGAGAGTTCGCGGATGAGTGGTTGAAAGACCCGGCGCACAAGGCCGCCTACGATGCGCTTGAGGATGAGTTTGCCCTTGCCGGGGCGCTGATCGAGGCCCGCAGCAAGGCCGACATGACGCAGGAACAGGTTGCGGAAGCCATGGGGACGACGCAGACCGTCATTGCCCGGCTGGAGAGCGGGCGCACCATGCCATCCACCCGCACCCTTGAGCGGTTCGCCAAGGCGACCGGGATGCGCCTGCGTATCAGTTTCGAGCCTGCGAAACCGGCCAGCCAATGACCGGGAGGCCCATGAACCGGAACTTCGGTTCCTTCCTTCGATGATCGGAAGGAGCAGGGCATTCGTTGTAAAATTTTATTCGCTGCGAAAGACGAGCCGCTCACTAACGTTAAACCCCAACGTGACGCGACGCGTCATCATCGGTCCTCCCTAAAAGCCGACGCGAATCGGGCTGCTAAGACGCGGACAGCGGACCCGTCGTTCCGGGCGCGGGCTCAGCTCTGCTTGAAGAAGCTGGCGGCGTTGTCCCACAAGAGCTTCTTCTTGGTTTCGCCGGACAGGCTCCCCCAGGCGAGGATATTGTCGATCGAGTTCGGGAACTGGCATTCCGAATGCGGGTAGTCGGAGGCGTACATCAAGACGCCGTCGCCGAGGAACTGGCTGACATAGGCGAAACTGTCCTCGCCCTCGTGGTGCTCGATGCTGCAGAAGAACCGGCCGCTCTGCATGTATTCGCTGGGCTTCATCTTCAGATCGGCGGTGCCGCCGACATAGACCGCCTGCTCGTCGAGCCGCTTGGCCCAGAACGGCAGCCAGCCAAAGCCGCCTTCGAGCACCCCCATGCGCAAGGTCGGAAAACGGTCGTAAAGCCCGCCGCCGATAAAGGAGGCGACAAACCGCATGGCACCCCACGGATGCGCCGCCGCACGGCCGATAAAGATATTCTCCCACAGGTCGAGATAGCCCGGGTAGTAGGGCGGGTTCCACGTAAAGCTGTGGTTGGCGATCGGCAGATCGTGCTCGGCCGCTTCCTCCCAGATCGGGTAGAGGTCAGGATGGTCGGCCGGCATGTCCTTGGATAGGAGCGGCAGCACTGCGACCGCCCATTTCGATTTGCCCCATTGCCGGATTTCACGCACCGCTTCCGGCACGTTGCGCGACGAGGCGACGATCAAGCTCTTCAAACGGTCCGGATAATCCGAGCAAAAGTCCGACATATGGCGGTGATAGGCGCGGACCATGCCGGTTTCGAGCGTCGGGTCGTCGAGCCCGACGAGGCTGAGCCACGAGGTCGGGATCAAAAAGTGGGTATCGACCCCCTCGTCATTCATGTCGGCAACCCGGTTGGCCGCCTGGTCGTCCTGGATGCCGGGCCGCGGCATCTTGGTCCCGCGCCATAGCGTCTCGCGCCCGCTGAAGGTTTCGGCCGGCGCCTTCTCGCCCAGCACCCGCCGGTAAAATTTGGTGCCGACCCGGTATTGATGCATATCGCCGCTCGGCGCCCGGTACGGCGCCAGCTCCGGCAGGCGCGCGCGAAAGTCCGGATCGACGTAACGGTCCAGCACCTCGGCGCAGGGATTGACGTGAGTATCGAAATCGTAAGCGCGGTATCCGTTGCGCATATCGCTTCTCCTCGCTGCGGTCTGTCTCGTCGCGGACCTGCGCCCATGATAGGAGCGCCGGCCATCGCTGTCGACTCTCGCAGGTCGTCAGCAGCCGGCGGCGCTGCCCGGGAGCGGCACCGCCGCACCGCCGTTGGCCAGCCGGTAGATCGCCTTGTTGGTCTCGACATTGAAGGCGGGAAAGCGCCCGCCTGCGCCGAATTGCGGCCGGGCGAGGACGCGCGCCGCCAGCTCGAGATGATTGCCGATGTCGAAATATTCGATCATGTCGGGATGATAGCGGCCGAATTGCAAAAAGGTATGGGTGCGCGAGGCAATGATGCGGCAGCCGAGCTCGAGCGCTTGCGAGATCGGGCCGGAAGAGGATTGGCCGACCTCGAGATAGGGAAAGACCACGGTGTCGCAGATCGCCATGCCGGCGAGAAAATCCTCGTCGCTGGTGGCGCCGAGAAAATGGACCCGCCGCGACAAGTCTTTGGGATGGTCGACCAGGAGATCGCGCATCGCGCTGTCTACCGCGACCGAAACCGCCGGGGCTCCCGACCCCGGGCAGCCCCGCGTGCGCTCGGCAATGTTGGTGTCGATATAGCCGGCATCGAACAGCGACGAGACGACCGGGTCGAGCGGCTGGTGCGGCTTGATCTCGTTTGGATGGACGCCGCCGAAAATCAGCAAATGATATTCGCCGGGCAAATGATGCAATGTGCGGATGACGGTGTCGAACCCCTTGTAGCGCCCAAAAAACCCGAACACCCCGATCAGCTTGCTCTCTGTGGGGACATCGTCGAGGAGCGCAAACCGCCCGCGCGAGGCGGTGCTGCGGATGGCCGCCGCCTCCGCGGCATCGAGAAACGAGAGCGGGTGGTCGTAGACGTTGCGCAAGCCATAGACGTATTGCATCGTGCGCAGGTCGCGGCGCGTGTGCACGATCATCGAGATCGGCTTGAACCGCTGGCCGCGGCGCAGCCGGCGGGCGATCCCGGCCGACAGCAGATGGGCGCGGTTGTATTGCGCCCGCAGAGCCACCGCCTTGGCCAGTTTTAGCCTGGCGATACAGTCGAAAAATTCCTTGTAGTCGAATGAATCGGTTTCCAGCATCGTGTGAAAAGTCACCGAGAGCTGCGGTGCCGCCTGCGCCAGCCATCCGAACCGGCGATAGATGTCGCGGCCGGACCGGCCCAGGGTCCCGTGCTCCAGCTGAATGTTGACCGTGTCGAAATTTCGGATTTCGCGGCAGATCTCGCGAATGTGACGATCGGCAAACCGGTGCACGCGGCGGTGATTGCTGCGCAGCAGGTATTGATCCAAATCGAACACGGTTACCTCGAAGAAATCGTCGAGCTGTTTTTTTAAGCTCTTGGTATAGGCGGCGATGCCGCACAGCTCGTTGTAGCTCGACACCAGGGCGAGGCGGGTGCGGGCCGGGCGGGCCACCGAGCGGAACGCCGAGGCAAAAGGAGCGGCGCTGGAAAAGACCGGCGATCGTGACGTTTCGAAACCGACGCTCGCCATAACCTGCTTCTCCTGCCGGCGCCATTTGCGCTGCTAAAGGTGATCGCGCACCGATCTGAGGGTGAGGCCGCCGATCGCCCATATGGCAAAGGCGATCAGGAAAACGGTGGCGAGCGAGCGCAGCCGGCGCGGATAGAGCGGCTCTTCGGGCAGGCTCGGCGGGACAAAATCGGCGATGTACATCTCTTGGCGGTCGGCGGCGATGCGCGCGCGATCGAGCGCTTCGAGCGCGTGCTGGTAGGCGTTCTCGGCAAAGCGGCGCTCGCTTTCGAGCTGCTCGTAGGCCCCCATCACCCGCGACAGCGCCTGCGCCTGGGTTTTCTTCGTGTCGGTGACTTCGCTTTCGACCAAGCGTCGCTCAGCCTGCAGCGACTGGATCCGGGCCTCGAGCAATTTGAGCGGCGGCGCCTCGCCCTGCATGTATTCCTTCAGAGTGGACAATTCGGTAGCGGCGCGCACCAGCTCGTCGCGCACCCGCGAATCGAGCGCCTCTGCCGAATTGGCCGTGCGGTGCGGGTCGATCAGGCCCTCGCGGTCGCGAAAATCGCGCAGCTTTGCCAGCGCGGCCGTCAGCCGGCCCTCGGCCGCCGCCAGCTGCTTTTCAGAGTCGCGCACCGTGTCGCGCCGCGCCCGCCGGGACAGCCCGTTGACCAGCCGCTCCGAGGCCGCGAGGACCCCGCGCGCCAACAGGAGCGCGTCCTGCGGGCTGAAGGCACGCGCCCGAACGACGATCGTGCCGTTGGTCGGGTCGAAAAACGCATCGACCTGCTTGCGCCAATAGGCGGCGAGCTCCTCGACCGGCACTCCCCGGTGCAGCCGCGACAGCCAATCGGCCTTGCCGGTCGCGAACATCTTGCGCAGGTCGAGCGTCTTGCCGAGATCGTCGACCGCCGCCCGGCTGGCGATGTATTGCACGACAACATAGGAATCGAGCCCGATCTGGGTCGGCGACAGGCCGGCTTGAAAGACCGTGCCGGGCTCGGGCCGCACCGGCTCGGCGGAGCGCAGGCCAAAGCGGAGCTCGGCAACGTATTGGTCGGCGGCGATCGCGAAATAATAGACGGCGGCGAGCGCTGTCGGCAGCGCCACCATGATCAGGAATGACAGCCAAGCCAGCGAAACCCGCCGGTGGCCGGGATCGGCCGCCGGCAAGCCCGGCGTGCTCCGGCCGTGCCACGGGACGACCCGGTCGGCGGACACGGCGGGCAGGTTTGCGGCCGGCTCCGGCCCCGCTGCGGGAGCGCCCGACGGCGGCGGGCGCAGCGCGGTGGCGGCCGTCGTCATGCCGCGGCGTCCTGGAGCATGCAGTGAAACCGGCCGAGCGCGGCATCGATGTCGTCGAACAGCGTCAATGCGCCATCGGCGAGGATCGCACCCCGGTCGCAGTACTGACGCAGGGTGTCGGTATTGTGGGTCACCAGAATGATGTCCGAATGGGTGAGGCGCGCGCGAAAGGCTTGCGCACATTTGCGCCGAAACCGCTGGTCGCCGATCTCGGTCACCTCGTCGATCAGATAGACGTCGAAATCGATCGCGAGGCAGGCGGCAAAGGCGAGCCGCGCCCGCATTCCCGACGAATAAGTGTTGACCGGCATCGTGAAGTATTCGCCGAGCTCGGCGAACTCCGCCACGTAATCGACCGTCGGGCGCACCCGCGCGCCGTAGATTCGGGCGAGAAAGGCGGCGTTTTCGCGCCCCGACAGAGCGCCGTGAAACGTGCCGCCAAAGCCGAGCGGGAACGACACCCGCGCGTCGCGGCGGATGCGGCCGCGGTCGGGCGCCTCGGACCCGGCAATAAGCCTGACCAAGGTCGATTTGCCGGCGCCGTTGACGCCCAGAATGCCAAAATTGTGGCCGCTGTCGAACGTAGCGGTGACATCGTCGAGCACGGTCTTGCGGCCGCCGCCGGTGCGATAGGCTTTGACGATCCGCTCGAGCGCAATCATGACGGCTCGTACAGCCGGCGCCGCAAAACCCGCTCGAGCGCGAGCCCCGCCAGCAACGTCGTCACGGCCAGTCCGACGAGATAGGAACGGTCGAGCCAATGCGGCTCGTATTCGACAAAAAAGCTCGACCGAAACCAATCGACGGCGTGCAGCAAGGGGTTCCAGGCGAGGATATCGCGGACCCAGTCGGGCATATTTCCCGGCACGTAGAAAATTCCCGAGCAGAAATACAAAAGCCGGGTCAGCTGGGCCCAGATCTTGTCCCATGATTTGAAAAATCCGGTGGCGACCGCGTTGATAAAGCCGACGCCGCAGCCAAGGAGCCACACCGCGGCAAGCGATGCCGCCACCCCCAAGCCGTCATCGGGAAGCGCACCGATCCCGACAAGGACAAATCCGGCGAGCATGACGCCGGCAACGATCAAATCGGTGACGAGCTCCAGAAGACCGCGCGCGACCAGGACGTCGAAGGTGCGGACCAACGGCAATTGCAGCAGCGGGCCGTTGCTGGTGACGGCATGGGTCATGCTGCTGCTGGTATGGACAAACAGGTGATAGGGAATGATGCCGGTGTAATAAAAGATGAAGAACTGGGTGCCGATCGGCGGCCGGCCGTGCATCATCACCGCGAAGACCAGCGACAGCAGCAGAATGTGCCCCATCGGCTCGATCAGCGCCCAGCCATAGCCGAGCGTCGAGTCGCCGAACCGGGTGCGTGTCTCGCGGATGATCAGCGCGCGAATGACCCGCCACTGGGTCAGCGCCGCGTCGATCAGCCCCGGCGCCGGCCGCGGTGTGCGCGGCGGTCGCGCCGCACCGTCGCCGAGCACGACGCAATCGCCGTCAAAACCGGCAAAGCGGCGGTTCAGGACCTGCAGCACCGCCTGGGCGTACTCCTCGTTGTCCGGTGCGGCGCGGATCAGCTCGCCGCCGACCGCGAGGGCCTCGCGCAGCCGGCCCGCATCGAAATAGACCGTCAGCTGCGACCGCTTGGCGTCGGCATTCGTCGGATCGAGTGCTGCGGCTTGCCCGAACGCGTCCGCTGCGGCGTCGAAATGCCCGAGCCGGTAGAGAAGGTTGCCGCGATTGACATGGTATTCGGCGATCTCGGGCGCGGCGGCGAGCGCCTCTTCGATCGCACCGAGCGCCTGCTGCGGGCGGCGGCGGCGCGTTTCGATCTCGGCCAGAAGCCGCCAAGCGATGTCGTCCTGCGGGCGGCCGGCGAGAATGGCCCGAACGGTCTCGGCCGCCTCGTCCAGCCGCGCCGCACGCAGCAGCAGCTCCGCCGCATGGACGCCGCTCAGCCGGTCGCCGGGTGCCGCCGCCGTCGCGCGCAACGCGAAGTCGAGGGCCGCCTCCGATTGGCCGAGCGCCAACGAGCACGCCGACAAATGGTGCAGCACCCGCGCGCTCGCCGGGTCGATCGCGGCGGCCCGGGCAAAATACTGCGCCGCCTCCGCGGCACGGCCGGCGGCTTCGAGCACGGCGCCGGCGTGGAAGGCGAATTCGAACGAGCCCGGATCGAGATCGCTCGCCCGAATGGCGTGATAAGCCGCGCGGTCCGATTGGCCGACGATGGCGAAAGAGCCGCTGGCGTGACGGTGCCCCGCGGCCCATTGCGGGCGCCGCTCGATCAGGCGCTCATAGGCCGTCGCCGCCTCGTCATGGCGCTCGCAATTGCTGAACAGCCACGCGCAGAAATCGGCGATCGCCTCGGATCCGGGCTGCAGCTCGAAGGCGGCGCGGGCGCAGATCACGGCGTCGTCGCGTTTGCCGCGGTAAAACCAGGCCTCGCCGAGGCGGCAATAAAGCGCGGCCCGCTCGCCGTCGGCCAGGATCGCTTCGCGCAGCTGGTCACAGCACGCGTCGAGCCGGCCGGCGCGCAGCGCATGCTGAAACCGGCCGGCGGCTATCGTTTCGTCCGATTGCTCGACTGTGTCGCTCAACCGCGCAATTCTCTCGTCGCCGGGAGCCGGGCGGTTAAGAGCGTGCTCCGCCGCCGTGCTCACCGGGCCGGAGACCCGCGGCTTTACGCTCGCCGACTAATCCCCAGCGGGTTTGTGATTTGGCAAATATCCTTAATCTCCGTCACCACCACGTCGCGACCAGCGTCAGCAACGCGTCAAATCCTGAGGAGAAGATCGCCTGCGGCAGCCGGCCGTCGGCGCGTCCCCAACCGGGCCGTCCGCTCCCCGATTCACCCGAGGCGATCGCCGTCGTCGCCGATCGGCACCAGGGCGACGATCCACCTATCGCTGTCTTGGATCGTGCTCGGCAAGCCGGCAATTCGTGGGTCGAGCTGGTGCCATCGGGCCCGCATCCAGCGTCGCGCGATCGCCTTCGCGGCGAACCCGCGTGTGCAGGCGCTGGCGGTCCGGGCTGCTTTCAGCCCGCCGCGGGCTCGATGCCGAGCTCGGCACGGGCCTCTTCGAGCGGCTTTGCGACCCAGGCCCAATGGTCCCAACGGTCTGAGAGATCGAGACGGACCTTGCCGCCGCGCTCGACCGCGGCGAAGAATTTGTCACCGAGCCCCTCGGTCGCAAAGATGCCGCGCATCAGCGGCTGGTCGAGCGGGGTCATGTTGATCCCGGCGCTGAAGGTCAGGGTCACGAACAGGATCACAAAAATAGGGTTGTGCTTTTTGTAGCCGGCGGTGAAGGCGCCGACTTGCACCTCACCCGCCGGGTCGGTGCCGTAGCCCGCAAGAACATGGGTGAAATCGTGGTACGCGCCGGCCTCGGGGAAGCCCAGCCTTTCGCCGGGAAAGGCAAAGCCGTGCTCGCGATAATGGCGCCAAAAGGCGTGGCCGAGCGTGTTCGCCGGCAATTCGCCGAGTGCCGCGTAGCGCGCCGCCAGCGCCCGGTCCTCGCGCATACCGCGAAAGGCGGCGATCGCCTTTGCGGTGGCGACAAAGCCGTGATCGTGGATCGCGATCTTGGCGGCGTCGGCAAGATGCGAGCGGCGCAGAAAGTCGAGGCGGAACAGCACCATGTGGTGCTCGGCGAGCTCGCGCAATACCTTGACGCCCGGCTCGTCGACGCCGAGCGCCTGGGCAAAGCGGGTCATCAGCCGGCTCTGCGCCTCGGTCGGCGGCCCTTCGGCGAGGCTCACCACCGTCATGCCCTGGACAAATTGGCGCGCCAGCAGGGGGTCGGCGAACGCCGCCGCCAGCTCCCCGGGCGCGATCGGTGCCAAGCTGTCGATGTCGTGCTGCGTGCGCAGAACGTGCTTTTGCGCCGCCGCCAGGAGGTTGCGCGTTGCGTCGCCGAGGCCACCGTCCCGCGCTTCCCCCAGCATGCGCATCGCCCGCAATCCCGCCAGCGCCTCCTCCGCGCTCGGATAAAGCAGCTGCATCACCCGATCCTTTCACGCTCTTGCCGATCGATCCCGCCATCCAAGCGCAATTCCGTTGCCATCTCCCTAACGTCACGGCGCACCCCTGGACGGGCTCGCTGTGAATACAGCAGAAAAACAACCGTCTTGCTATAAGGCCCTGATAAAGACGACTTCTGTAAATGTCCAGGGTCGAAGAGCAGTCATGGGATAACCCGTGTCAAGTGACGGAGCGGCTCCATCGCTCGTGCAGCGACGCCGATGCCGATCTCCCTTCGCGAAATCGCGATCTTTTCGTCCTGGACCGCCTGCTCGCGCCGCAGCAGCCGCAACCCGTCACGCACCGCCTCGCTGGCGCTCGCATAGCCTCCGGAGCTCACCTGCCTCGACAAAATCGGCAAATTCCTTCGAGAGGCTCACATTCATCGTCGCCATCGGCCGCTCCCGTCATGCGCGGAGGTGTTGCCGAGATTGGCAAAAACTGTCACTCCTGGCAAACTGCATGCTTCGGCTGCACCGCTGGATCCTCGGCAAGGATGATTTGGAGATCGCTCTCGGTCTTACCCGATATCAGGCGCCAGCCGCCCGGACCTTCAAAATCGCTGGAACGGGTAGAAGCCGACGACCTCCGGCCGCCCGGCCATGGCGCATTCGCGCCGCAGGTCGCCGATCGCATAGTCTGGAAAAAGCCGGCTCTGTGTGCCACGCTGGGGCCGAGGTAACCGGAGGTCTGCCATGAACCAGTTCGAGGTCGCCGACGACAACGTTGCAGCCGACGCGCAGAGAGCTTCGTCCGCCTATGTGCCGCCGCTCCAGCGCACGGCAGGGCAGCCGCCGCCGATCGCGGCGCATGACGGGCTGTCCTATATGTCGTTCGACCGGGACGGCGATGCGGGAACCGCCGTGGCGCTCCAGGACGCGCTTGCGGAGATCGCCGAAGGCGAGAGCCGGCGCGTTACCGAGATGGTCGACAAGGCGCCGCCGGGCCCGATCAAGACCCAATGGGGCCTCGGGTTCCGCGACTACGACGAGTGTGTGAAGTACATCCGTCAGTCGAACAGTCTCAAGGCGCCGCCCGGCGGCGTGGCGCTGCCGCTGCCCTATACGGTGTACGAGCGGCCGGGCTATTCCGTGGTGTCGTCGAATGCCGTCTGGCGCGACCCGGCGCGCGCCGACATCGCGGCGATCCTGCGCACGAATGAGCAGGGCAACCGACGCCAGAACCTCTATTTCCCGCAGGTGCTGCGCGACGCGCGGCGCATCGGCGAGTATTACCCCGGGCTCTCGCCCAGCAGCCCGGAATGCATGGACCGGCTCGGCCTGTCGCTGGCGCACCTCGAGTCCAAGTGCTCGAACATCTACGATGCAGCGGAGGTGGAGCGCGTGTACTATCCGGAGATCGAGAAATTGCTTCTCGAATTCTTCCCGGATGCGACCGATGCGCTGGTCTATAACCACGATGTTTTCGACAAGGACTACACGGGCGACCGCACCGAAGACCAGGACAGCAACAACCCCGGTGTAAATGCTAATTACGCCAACCTCGTGCACAACGACCTGAACGACAACAGCGGCCGCGTGCGCTGCCGCGAGCTGCTCACCAAAAACCTGCGGAATTTCGGGCGCGCGCAGCACTACACGGGGGAAGAGGCCGACGCGAAGATGTCGCGGCGGTTCGTGTCGATCAACCTCGCCAAGCCGATCGAGACGATCGAGCAGTTCCCGTTTGTGCTCTGCGCCTGGCCCTCCTTCGCCACGCAGCCCTACATCACCAACTACCGCATCTACGACGACCGCGTCGGCGAAACCACCCGCTTCACCTATCGCCCCGAGCACGAGTGGTACTGGTTTCCCCGGCAGAAGCCGACCGAGGTCTCGATGCTTAAGTGCTACAACTCGGTGACCGACGGCTCGGTCTCGCGCTGGTCGTTCCATACCGCGTGCATCGACCCGACCGTGCCGATCAACGCTCCATGCCGCAAAAACGTCGTGGTCCGGTCGTTTGTCTTCTTCTAGGAAGACAGCGAGAGTCAGCAATCCTTTTCTGAAGAGGAGAGAATGTAATGTTCAGCCACATAATGGTCGGGAGCAACGACATCGCCCGGTCGAAGAAGTTCTACGATGCGCTGTTTACCGCGATCGGCGGCGAGCCCGGCACCGAGGTGCGCGAAGGCAGGCTGGCCTACACGCATAACGGCAGTCGCTTCATGGTGACCAAGCCCAACGACGGCAAGCCGGCCAACTCCGCGAATGGCGGCACGATCGGTTTTTCGATCGGCGATCCCAAGCTGGCTGAAGCCTGGCACAAAGCCGGGGTGGCAAATGGCGGCGCCTCAATCGAGGACCCGCCGGGCGTGCGTCCTAACGGGGCTTATCTCGCTTATCTCCGTGACCCCGATGGAAACAAGCTAGTCGCGGTCGCTCGTCCGGCTGCCTGATTCTGTCGAGAGCTTGAAGAGAACCACTCTGTTAGGGGCGGTTCTCTTAAGCGTTCCCCGGAGATCGGTGCGCTTCGCGCCGGCCGCTGTTCGAGCAGCTCGCCGAAAGCGTGATGTGCGCCGGCTCCGTGAGGGTTGGTTGCAATGGCTCGGATCTGGCGCGGGTCGCCACATCGTGAAAGAGGAAGCGGACGATGAAAGCCGGTGTGGTTTACCCGCAGATCGAGCTCGGCGGCGATACGGGGGCGGTCAAGGCGTTTGCCCAGGCGGCCGAAGGCTTGGGCTACGACCATATCGTGATCTACGACCATGTCCTCGGCGCCGTTCATGCCGGCAGGGAACCCAAGCTGAGCGGCCCTTATAAAGAAACCGATCCGTTCCACGAGCCGTTGGTCACCTACGCTTATCTCGCCGGGGTCACCAGACATCTCGAATTGGTCACCGGCGTGATCATCCTGCCCCAGCGACAAACCGCGCTCTTTGCCAAGCAGGCCGCGGATGTCGACCTGTTCTCGGAGGGCCGGCTTCGCCTCGGCGTCGGGATCGGCTGGAACTGGGTGGAATACGACGGCCTCGAAATGTCCGGACACTTTCGCCGCCGCGGCAGGCGGCAGGAGCAGCAGATCGCCCTGATCCGCAAGCTGTGGGAAGAGCCCGTGGTCGAATACCAGGATTCCGACCACCGGATCGACCGAGCCGGGATCTTGCCGCGGCCAAAACGGCAGATCCCGATCTGGCTCGGTGGTTCCAGCGAGGCCGCGTTCGACCGCGCGGCGCGCATCGGGGACGGTTTCCTGTTTTCGGGCCGGACCCAGACCGACGCGGTCCAGATCAAGGCGAGGATCGAAGCCAAGCTCGTCAAGCTCGGAAGGGACACCAACGCATTCGGCTTCGAATCCATTCAGCAGTACAGCCGCGGCGACAACCAATGGCCCGGCGACATCGCGGCGTGGCGCGCAGCCGGCGGGAGCCACATCTCCGTCGTGACGATGGGCGCCAACCTCACCACCGTGGACAGCCACATCAACGCCATCCGGCGCTGGCGTGAGGTCTACAATTCGGTCCGATAAAGCTTAAAGCGCCACCCCGGCGAAGGCCGGGGCCCATTTATCCGCCGCTCGGACGGTTGAGACATGGACCCCGGCCTTCGCCGGGGTGGATCGACTTGATGGGGTTACGGCCCTGGCCTAGCTGTTCCTGCACTAACACCGACCTCCGCCTCGGCATTGCGCCGAAAGCGGAACTTGACCTAGCGCTTACCTCATATTCGGTTCGCCCTATCCTCCTTCCGCCTAGGCGATTATTGGGTCCACAGAAGCGGAATCTGAAGCGCCTGATCGATTGGCGCGCGCTTGATCTGAACACCCCGGATTTTCGCGATATCACTCACGACTTGGGTGATGTGGTGCGTGGTATTTAGTTGCCGCCAGGTAGTCGAGTTTCCGTGCGGTGCGGTCGGATCCGCTGCGGCTTGTGCTATGTAGGAGTCGGCTTCTGAAAACGATGCGCCCGCGAAATCCGCGCTGCGCACGATGTTCGCATAAACCTGATGCATAGATTCACGGTCGGATCCGTGTTTTGCGCCGCGTTCAACGCGCCAGTTTTCTCGGGCTGCGTATCGAAGGTGTCTTATCTTTCCACGCGCGGCGCTGCCGAACTCGATAACTGAACAATCTGCGGCATAGTCGCCGAACATCATGTGGTCCGCCGTGGTTGGGTCGAATTTCACGGCCAATCGCCACGCCCGCCACTCATTCCTCGGCCAGAGCTCGGCTCCGCCGTCGGGGGCTGGATTTTTCTCCGGGTAGTTGCTTCCTTGGAATATGATTCGCTTCCACAGTCCCAATTCCTGAAGGGTTTCTAGTACACTGCGAATAATGGGGGACACGATTGCCGGTTCGGCAAACTCTAACCCTTGGAAGTCTGCAACTACTATGCATTCCGTTGCCGCCAACTCAAGACTACAAAGGGCCTCTGCAATGGCGTTTGGAAATTCTGAGACCACCATCTGATCAGCCGGTACTCTAATGCCGAATTTTGTCGTATCATCGCTTGCAATCGATGCGCGAAAAGCTGCTGCGGCTCCGCCGATATCACCGAGCAGAGCGATCGGAATGGCTCGAACCTCTCTTCTTCGAGCCCGTTCAAACATCGGTGGAAGCCAGTCAGGCATCCGCTCCCTCCCGAACTCGTCGATAATGTAGCTGACATCGATAAGGACGGGGCGACGGCGCCAGACCTCGCCCAACCGGGGCGCGATATCAGGCATCTTATCCAGTTCAAAAAGTAAGGGAGCCGTCTCGTCGCGTTCGCTGCTCGGCGGAACAATGAGTTGCGGGAGAATACAATCGGCGACATCAGGAGCCAGTCGGCGCAGTCCCTCGAGCTCACCAGCCTTCATTCGCAAGGCGGGCAAATATAGCGGTTTAATTGTCTCACTCACTCTAGGACCCCGAGAGTTGTTGAAGAAACATTTTACGAACCTGGCCTCTTCCAATTTTGTCTGAAAACAAGGTGTAGTCGTTACGCTCCATCCGCACACGGCCGAATACGATGGCGGGAGCAATGCCAAGTTGTTTCGCAAAACGCTCGATTGGCTCTGCGGATTTCGCTATCCGCGCAGGGGAACGAGCCCACAACTCTTCCGGTATTAGTAAATTTCTCGCGAATTCATCGGCCTCCTGCTCGAATTCGTCGATTGTCGGATTGTGTATGGTGTCGAAAAACCCGGAAGTGAGTCCGGTACGATAATGTAGAATCACATGGGCCAGTTCATGCAAAAGTGTGAACCAGAAATTATCCAATCTGTCATTTCTAAGGGTCAGCCCGATTACTGCAAAATCATCGACAAGGAATGCTGCCCCATCAACACTCATTCCTGCAATCTGCGGCTCTACGATCACAATTATGCCATGCTCGGCCAGCAACAAGAGTGCTCGGCTAGGGCCGTCCTCTCTGGCACTTAGTGCAACGAGCACTTTAAGCCAAGAAACATCAAGCGATCGATATTTAATATTTTTGTACCGAAACTTTGACAAAACTCTTCTTGTGACTTGCGCTTTCCATGCCAATAAAAGCCAATCACCAGAGTGATTCTCAATATTTAGGCCGGTCCGTAGAAGCGACGGGGTACCATATTCGCCGACATGTTCTGCAACGGTCCTTTTAAGTTGGCTCAAACCATTTTCGTCGGACTGATCGGCTTTATCTAGCCATCCTTGCGCTCTCGCATGCTTCAAGATTTTTTGCGCTTCGGCCTGTGACATCTCATAAAAGGGTAGCCATTTTTCCTGAAGCGGGCTTGAAAGATCGGCCCTCAGTCGGACACCCAGCGTCCGGGCGATGCGGGTTAAATTTCCGAGACTTATGCTCCGATAATTTTCGGCTTCGTAGCGTTGGATTTGCTGCTCAGGTAGGAAGAGTCGCCTAGCCAACTCTTTCTGGGACCAACCATGAGCGACCCGTGCCACGACGAGAAGTGCTCCGAGGTCGCTCCCGGCTCGCGCTAGCAACCTCTCTGGTTTTCCGTGCTTTGCCTCGTGATAAGCTTGTAGAAGGTCGCTGAGTTCGTTTCGCTCCGTAATGAGAGACCGTCGAATCCCGTCGATCAGTACGCGTGGCAATCCCTGTACTATCGATTCGAGCACGTGCTTGGACGATAGCGCATGCGAAATCTGTTCGATCGCAACAGCCGTCTCGCGGGCTTGCCTGTCGTTCGCGATAATTGTGGCGAGTGGCATAGGCGACACGCAAACGCATCAGATATGATGGGTCAAGGCGTCTGGATCCGCGTTGTTCAGCGCAGCTTTCGCGCAGCGCCAACACCGATACCGGGCTCGCGCCGTTAGAATCGTCCATAGAGTGACGAACTAGGCAATGCCGCTGTCTGGAAAGCCGTTTGGATTGAAATCGGAAATTTGGTGTGCTGGGTTATCGTCCGATCAGGGGCATACCCGGCCGATCTTGACGCGCGGGCCGGACGGCGAGGTCGCGCTCACACCCGACTCTCGGCACCTACCTTCTCCCTCAGTAATCGACCGCCCGGCCCCGCCGCTTGCCGCCACCAGCTCGCCAGAGACGGCCGTTCCGAGGCAAGGCGGACCGCGACGAACGCGACCTCCGCAGCATCCACCATGCGGCAGATGGCGTTGCCTCGCGGCGAGTGACGGAGCCGCGTGACGGTTGATGGCACTACGGGAAATCCTGGATGCCGTCGTAGCGCGTAGGATGGGCTGAGCATCGCGAAGCCCATCATCCCGGTATTTCGAGGAATGATGGGTTTCCCTTCGGTTAACCCATCCTACGACTGGTGCGATTCGGCCTAACACTGGCGAGCGGCGATCGCGAACCCGGTCCGCGATGGCATAAGCTGGCGCTCGACCCCGACAGGACGCCCCGATGAACCCATTCTGGAGCCAGATCGCACGTGAGCTTTCGCCATATGTGCCCGGCGAGCAGCCGCGCATCGCCAATCTGGTGAAGCTCAACACCAACGAAAGCCCGTTCGGGCCTTCGCCGCTCGCGCTGCAAGCGATGCGGGCCGCCGCCGCCGACACCCTGCGCCTCTATCCCGATTCCGAGGCGACCGAGCTGTGCGAGGCGCTCGCCGGCCATCACGGCGTGAGGCCCGAACAGGTGTTCGTCGGCAATGGTTCGGACGAAGTGCTCGCGCATGCTTTCGTCGCGCTCTTGAAACAGCCGAAGCCGCTGCTGTTTCCGGACGTCACCTACAGCTTCTATCCGGTATGGGCGCAATTGTTCGGCCTCGCCTGCGAAACCGTACCGCTGGACGGCGGAATGCGCGTCAGGGTCGAAGATTATCGGCGCGAGGCGGGATCGATCGTGATCGCCAATCCCAACGCGCCGACCGGCGTCGCGCTGCCGCGCGCGGAGATCACCCGACTGCTCGAGGATCATCCCGACATCCCGGTGCTGATTGATGAGGCCTATGTCGATTTCGGCGGCGAGAGCGCGGTGCCGCTGATCGCCAACCATCCGAACCTGCTGGTCGTGCAGACGATGTCGAAGTCGCGCGCCTTGGCCGGCTTGCGCGTCGGCTATGCGCTCGGCGATTTGGGACTGATCGAGGCGCTCCGCCGCGTGAAAGACAGCTTCAATTCCTACCCGCTCGGCCGCATTGTCCAGGCGGGCGCGACGGCTTCGGTTCGCGACGACGCCTACTTCCGCCAGAGCTGTGCCAAGGTCATCGCTGGACGCGAAGCGATGACGCGGGAGCTGATCAGGCTCGGCTTCGCCGTTCTGCCGTCGAGCGCGAATTTTGTCTTCGCCCGGCATCCGGCGCGGGGCGGATCGGAATTCGCGGCGGCGCTGCGCGAACATGCGGTGCTGGTCCGGTACTTCAACAAGGCGCGCACGGCGCCCTATCTGCGCATCACCGTCGGCACGGAAGACGACGCCCGGCGGCTGATCGCGGCGGCGGTGGATATCCTGGGGTCGAACAACGGACTGCCGCGTTAGAGCAGTATCCGGCGCGGTTCGATCATCTTTTTCGTTATCTCGGCTCCCGGAACGCGCGCCGACCGGCCGTCCGGGGGGATCTGGAATCCACGTGGATGGCCGGTCAGTCTGGCGGCTTGCTTTGCTCAGTAATACACTGACCGCCCGGCCCCGCCGCCTGCCGCGACCAGCTCGCCGGAGACCGCCCAGGCCTTTTCCGAGGCGAGGAAGACCGCGACGAAGGCGATGTCCGAGGCGTCCACCATGCGGCAGATGGCGTTGCCGCGCGGCGAATCCGGAGCGAAGTCCCGCCGCTCCGCCTCTTCCGGGGATATGCCGAGCTAGGCGGCGCGGGCGACAATGAGGCTCGGTGCGGGCCGTGCCGGGATGGATGCTGATGCTGGGCGCAGATCCCGGCGCGCTGCGGGCGAGGGCCTTAGCCGGCGCCTTGCTCGGCGAGGGCGGAGCGGACCAGAAAGGCCGAGCGGCTGAGGCCCTGCGCCCGCGCTTTGGCGTCGATTTCACGCAAATCCCGCGCGGTCACGGTGATATTGACCCGCACGGTGCGGTCCGATACGCCGGCACTGACCAGGAACGCCACGCCGTCGCGAAAATCAGGGTTTCGCATGACCTTGTCGAGCGAGGACGGCTGGGGCGGAGGCTCACCGTCCTCGTGCATCTCTTCGAGCGCCAGAGCGAGCGCTTCGGCCGCCATGGACTTGGCCTCGTCGAGCGTGGCACCGGCGGAGACGCAGCCCGGAAAGTCGGGAAAGCTGACGCCGTAGGCGCTGTCGGGGTCTTTGTGGATGATCGCGATATAGTCCATGACCTCGGGCCTCAATGCAGTTTCAGGCCGCTCTGCCGCTCGATCGAGCGCAAGGTGCCGATCGGGATGTCGTGCACCGGGTGCGGCACGATCACTCGCCCCCGCTTCTGCGAATGGCGAAACACGTGATGGCTGCCCTTGACGCGGCTGAGCGCCCAGCCGTCGCGCTCGAGCGCCCGAATGATATCTCGGCTGGCGGCCATCCGCCGAATCTATACGCACCCATAGTCAGAGACCATCGATCGCGACGCTGGCGGCGGGCCGGACGGCGAGGTCGCGCTGACACCCGAGTTTCGGCCTCTTTTTCTCGGCTCAGTAATAGACCGACCGCCCAGCGCCGCCGCTTGCCGCGACCAGCTCGCCGGAGACCGCCCAGGCCTTTTCCGAGGCGAGGAAGACCGCGACGAACGCCACCTCCGCAGCGTCCACCATGCGGCAGATGGCGTTGCCGCGCGGCGAATCCGGAGCGAAGTCGCGCCGCTCCGCCTCTTCCGGGGAGACGCCGAGCTGGGTGGCGCGGGCGGCGGTGAGGCTCGGCGTGCGCTCGGTGCGGGTCGTGCCGGGGTGGATGCAATTGACCGTGATCCCGTGACGGCCGAGCTGGACCGCCAGCGTTTTTGTCATGTGCACCAGGCCGGCGTTGCGCGCGCCGCCGCTGAGATTGCCGGCGTTGCGGGCATTGCCGCCGCTGATGTTGATGATGCGGCCCCAGCCCGCATTCTTCATGAGCGGAATCACGGCACGGGAGCAGCGCAGCGCGCCCACATACTTGACGTTGAAATCCTCGATCAAATCCTCGTCGACGACGGTTTCGATCGGACCGGTCGCGGTCGCCGAGCCGCCCGGTGCCGACCCGCTGTTTATGAGGATGTGCACGCCGCCCAGCTGCCGTGCCGCCTCGGCGACCATATGGTCCACCTGCTCCTTGCTGGTGACATCGGCGGCGAGGGGAAGGATGCGCCGGTTCGTCTCGGCAGCCAATTCTCGCGCCGTCGTCTCCAGATCCGCTTTGTTCCGGGCCACGATCGCCACATCGGCCCCTTCGCGCGCCAATTCGCGCGCGATGGCCTTGCCGATGCCCCGGCTGCCGCCGGTCACGATCGCATGCTTGTCCTGCAATCCGAGGTCCATGGCACTCTCTCCTTGTCAAAGCGACCGCGATATTGCTGGCCCCACGGCTCATTGTTCTTGCTGAGAGAACCTGGTGCAAGGGTGCAATACCCGGCACCGATGGTCGGTTGATGCGCGTTGTGTTGCGGCGGGGGGCGGGGCAAGCTGGGCGCGGCCGAAAGAGTGGGAGGACCACGCGATGACGATCGAGCCGATGCTGAGCGAGGAGATGCCGGCGAATGTGCTGGTGGCGCGGGTGCTCGCGGAGGCCGGGATCGAGATGGTGTTCGGCATTTCGGGCGGGCATACCGGGCGCATCGTTTCGGGGTTGGGGCAGCACCAGAATTCGATCCGGACCGTCTTGGTGCGCGAGGAAAGTCTGGGGGGCGTCATGGCCGAGGTGTATGGCCGGCTGACGCGGCGGCCCGGCGTGTTGCTCGGACAAGGACCATGGGTGCTCGGCAACGGGTTGATCGGCACGATCGAGGCCTATCTCTCGAGCTCGCCGATGCTGCTCCTGACCGATTTCAGCGACGCGCCGCGCTTCGGCCTGCACGCGCCCTATCAGCAGGGGACCGGCGATTGGGGCAGCTGGGACGCGCGCCGCGCCTTTAGCGGCGTCACCAAGCACGTGATGCAGGCGCACGATCCGATCGCCGCGGTGCAGGCGACCCAGCTCGCGATCAAGCATGCGATGGCCGGGCAGCCGGGGCCGGTCGCCGTCCTCTACAGCCATGATTCGTTGGCCGGCACCGTCGCCCCGGACTCGCAGCCGCGGCTCTACCCGACCCGCCATTATCTGCCGTCGGTGCCGCCGCCCGCCGAGCCGCGGCAGGTCGAGGCTGCAGCTGCGGCGCTCGCCGCCGCGCAAAAGCCGGTGCTGGTCGCCGGCAACGGCGTGCGCATCGCCCAGGGCTACAAGGCGCTCCAGAAGCTCGCCGAAACGGCCGGGCTGCCGGTCGCGACGACGGCCGCCGGCAAGGGCGTCTTTGCCGAAACCCATCCCTTGGCGCTCGGCGTCTTCGGCACCTTTGGCACCGCGGCGGCGAACGCCTGCGTCGCCGAATCTGATCTCGTCGTGGTCGCCGGCTCGAAATTGAGCCCGAGCGACACCGCCTGGGAAAATCTCGCGCTTCTCGACCCGACCCGGCAAAGCTTTATCCAAATCGACATCGAGCCGCGCAACGCATCGTGGAACTACCCGGCCGAGCACCTCTTGATCGGCGATGCCGCGATCGTGCTGAGCCAGCTCGTCGAGGCCCTGGGGGCGCGCGGCGGGCCGCGCCAGGCGGCGGCGGAGCGCCGGGTTGCGGCCCATCGCGAGCGCCACGGCTATTTCAACGACCCCGCCTATTTCGCCGACGAGGTGCCGATCCTGCCGCAGCGCGCGATCGGCGAATTGCAGCGCGCCTTGCCCGAAGATGCGATCGTCACCTGCGACGCTGGCGAAAACCGCATCATGATGACGCATTTCTATCAGACCAAGCGCGCCGAGGGATTTTTGCAGGCGGCGGGCTCCGGGCCGATGGGTTTCGGCATCCCGGCAGCCCTCGGGGCAAAGCTCGTCCATCCCGGCCGGCCGGTCGTCGCGGTCTGCGGCGACGGCGGCTTTGCGATGACGATGAACGGGCTGATGACCGCGGTCGAGCAAGACATCCCGATTACCGTCGTCGTCTTCAACAACAACGCGCTCGGCTGGGTATTGCACGGCTCGGGCCCGTTTGCCGCCGAGCTCAGGGATTGGGACCATGCCGCGATCGCCCGCGCGATGGGCTGCCGCGGCGTGCGGGTCGAAGACCCGGCGGCGCTGGGGCCGGCGTTGCGCGCCGCGCTCGCCGCGCGCGAGCCTTGCGTCATCGACGTGCGGACCTCGCTCAAAACCACCTTTGCCGACATCACCTCGCAGCTCGCCAAGGACGCTTCGCCCCGGCGGCGTTGAGGGGGCGGCGTTGAGGGGGCCTGCCGGTAGCCGGCGCTGAGCGGAATGCTTCGAGACGCGCCCGTTGGGCGCTCCTCAGCATGAGGTATCCGTTATAGATTATGAAGTTGCTCATTCTGAGGAGGCCGCGCAGCGGCCGTCTCGAAGAGCCTGCCTCCGGCGAAAGCGGGGGACGTACGGCGCCGGCCCAGCCCGGTTCATCTTTTCGCAAACCTCTGAGGAGGCACGGGTGGGATCGACCTCTAATATCGACCGGGTGCTGAGCGAGGCCGTCGCCGCCGGCGAGGTGCCGGGTGTCGTGGCGCTGGCGGCGAGCGATCGCGGCATCCTGTACCAGGGGGCGTTTGGCCGGCGCGATATCGCCGGCGGCCCGGCGATGACAATCGACACGGTCTTTCGCATCGCCTCGATGACCAAGGCGGTGACCTCGGTCGCGGCGATGCAGCTGGTCGAGCAAGGAGCGCTCTCGCTCGACGAGCCGATCGGCGGGGTTCTGCCCGAGCTCGCGGAGCCTTATGTGCTGAAGGGGTTCGACGCCGCGGGGAAGCCCCGGCTGCGCCCGGCGAAACGGCCGATCACCTTGCGGCATTTGCTGACCCACACCGCCGGGTTCGGCTACGAGATGCTGAGCGGCGATTTGATCCGCTATATCGCCGCGACCAAAACGCCATCCACCAGCACCGGGCAGCTGGCGTCGCTGCGGCTGCCGCTGCTGTTCGATCCCGGTGACAAATGGGAGTACGGGATCAATCTCGACTGGGTCGGCCGCGCGATCGAAGCCGCCAGCGGCCAGACGCTGGACCGTTATTTTCGCGACCGTATCTTCGCTCCGCTCGGGATGGCGGACAGCGGCTTTGAGCTTTCTCCGCGCCAGAATGCGCGGCTGGTGCGGGTGCATCAGCGCCGGGCTGACCGGTCGCTGGAGCCGATCACCGTCGATATGCCGCCGCGTGACCCCGAGTTCTGGGCCGGCGGCGGCGCGCTTTATTCAACCGGGCCGGACTATCTGGCCTTTCTGCAAATGCTGCTCGGCGGCGGAAAGCTCGGGGGTGGAAAGCTCGACGGCGCCGGGCTGCTGCGGCCGGAAACCGTCGCCGAAATGGGAAAGAACCAGGTCGGCGACCTCGCCGCCGGGATCATGCGCACGGCGATGCCGGAGCGGACCAACGATTTCGTGCTGTTTCCCGAGGGGACCTGCCGCTGGGGGCTCGGCTACATGATCAACACCGAGCCGGGCGCCAACGGGCGCAGCGCCGGCAGCCTCAGCTGGGGCGGCGTCTTCAACAGCTATTACTGGATCGACCCGGCGAACCGCGTCGCAGCCGTGATCATGACGCAGATCCTGCCGTTTGCCGATCCGCAGACACTCACCCTTTGCGGCGCCTTTGAGCGCGCGGTCTACGCCAGCCTCGGCAACGCCTGAGGGCGACACCGCCCCTCAAAAAAGCCGCATGCCCGTGCTAATAAGGCGCGATGCTGACGCTTTCCAGCGTAGTTTATCGCATTGCCGGGCACACCTTGCTCGACGAGGCGAGCGCCTACATCCCCGAGGCGGCGAAGGTCGGGCTGGTTGGGCGCAACGGCGCCGGCAAATCGACCCTGCTCGATTTGATCCGAGGCGCCTTGCAGCCCGATGCCGGCGCGATCGAGCTGCCGCGGACCTACCGCATCGGGTTTCTTGCCCAGGAGGCGCCGAGCGGTCCCGCGACGCCTCTGGCGCTGACGCTTGCCGCCGATGGCGAACGCGCCGCCCTCCTCGCCGAGCGCGATGCCGATGCGGCGCCGTCGCGCACCGCCGAGATCGAAGCGCGCCTGGTTGAAATCGACGCCCATTCGGCGCCGAGCCGGGCCGCGCGCATCCTCGCCGGGCTCGGGCTCGACGAGGCAATGCAGCAGCGGCCGGTCGATGATTTGTCGGGTGGCTGGCGCATGCGGGTGGCGCTCGCCGCGGTCTTGTTCAGCGCGCCCGACCTGTTGCTGCTCGACGAGCCGACCAACCACCTCGATCTCGAAGCCGCGGCCTGGCTCGAACGCTTTTTGCGCAGCTATCGTCGCACGCTGATCCTGGTCAGCCACGACCGGGCGGTGCTGAACGCGGTCACGACCGCCACGCTCCATCTCGACCATGGCAAGCTGACCCTCTATTCGGGCGGGTTCGACGCCTATCTGCGGGCGCGCGGCGAAGCGCGCCAGCGCCTCGAAGCACTGGCCCGGCAACAGTCGCAACAGCGGCAGCGGCTGCAAGCCTTTGTCGACCGGTTTCGCGCCACGGCGTCGAAGGCGCGCCAGGCGCAGAGCCGGCTGAAAGCGCTCGCCCGGCTCGAACCCGTCAGCCTCTCCGCCGACGAGCCGCCGCCGCGAATCCGCTTTCCGGCGCCGCCGCGGGCGAGCCCGCCGCTGATCATGCTCGACCGGGTAGCGGCCGGCTATATGCCCGGCCGCCCGGTGCTGTCGCGGCTCGATCTGCGGCTCGACCCCGACGACCGGATCGCCCTTCTCGGCGCCAACGGCAACGGCAAGACGACCCTGGCACGGCTTTTGGCCGGTCGCCTCGCGCCGCTCTCGGGCGAGCTCGCCCGCTCGCCAAAGCTCGTCAGCGGCCTCTTCGCCCAGCATCAGCTCGACGAGCTCGAGCCGCAGGCCACGGCCTTCGATCATCTTCAAGCGCTGATGCGGGCGGCGCCGCCCGAGGCGGTGCGCACCCGCCTCGGCGGCTTCGGCTTTGGCCAGGAGAAGGCTTTTGTGCCGGTCGCAGAACTGTCCGGCGGCGAACGGGCGCGGCTCAACCTGGCCCTCGTTTCGCACAATGCGCCGGCGCTGCTGATCCTCGACGAGCCGACCAACCACCTCGACATCGAAAGCCGCGAGGCGCTGGTCCAGGCGATCAACGACTTCACCGGCGCGGTGGTGCTGGTCAGCCATGATTGGCACCTCGTCGATCTCGTCGCCGATCGGCTCTGGCTGGTGGCGGACGGGACGGTGCGCCCCTTCGACGGCGATCTCGACGATTATCGCCGCCTGGTGCTCGATGCGGCGCCATCGCGAAACGGTGCCGATCGCCCGCCGAGCGATGGGCGCGCCGAGGCGCGGCGGGTTGCCGCCGAGCGGCGTCGCGGGCGCGAGCCGCTACGCCGCCAGGCCTTGCAGACCGAAGCGGAGATCCTCCGCCTGACCGGGGAACGCGAGGCGCTCGACCGTGCCTTGGCCCGGCCGCAGCCGCAGGGCAGCGACACGATATCGGACGCGCTGAAGCGCCGCGCCGAGCTGGTGCGCCGGATCGAGAAGGCCGAAGCCGAATGGCTGGCGGTCTGCGAGGCGCTCGAACAGGAGCCGGGGCGATGAGGATGCAGCACGAGGCGAGCGGCGAGCCGCCGGCGCAGACGCTATCGGCGCTCGAAGTGCTGCGCCAGGAATATGACGAGCTGCACGGCGCCGGACCCGGGCCGGCGCCGCCTGGCGACACGCTGGAGGAGCTCTATCGCCAGATCCATGGCCTCGACACGCCGCGTGCGGCACTCTGCCTCTCGGGCGGCGGCATTCGCAGCGCGTGCTTTGCGCTGGGTGTGATCCAGGCCTTGGCGCGCATGCGGCTGCTGCCGGAATTTCACTATCTCTCGACGGTGTCGGGGGGCGGCTATATCGGCGCCTTTCTGTCGGCTTGGCGTTGGCACGAAGGCGACGATGCGCGGGTCTTCGACCGGCTCGATCGGCGGCGTGGCGAAACCGGCTTTGCCGAGCCGGCGCAGCTTGGCGAGCTGCGCGCCAACAGCAACTTTCTGACGCCGCGGCTGGGGCTGCTCTCGGCCGACACCTGGACCGCCATCATCCTTTACCTGCGCAACCTGCTGTTGAACTGGCTCGTCTTCGTCCCGCTGTTTCTGGGTCTGCTGCTGGTGCCGCATGCGGCTTGGGACATGCTGATCTGGCTGAACAATCTGGTCGGCGTCGTGAATTGGGCGATGCTCCTGGTCGCGTTGCCGCTGCTGGTGGCTGGTCTGGCCGTCTCGGTCGCGGGGCGGCCGGCACGGGACCGGATACGGCCGGACGGGTTTGCCGAACGCCGGTTCACGCCGGGCATGCGCACGGTGATCTTGTTCATCTGTCTCCCGATCTTCGGGGCCGCCGGCTTTTTGGCGATCTTCTCGGCTTGGCTGCCGCCCAATCCGCAGGCGATCTTGTGGGGGGTGCTACGCGTCGCCGAGCCGGAAATCTTTTATCCGATCGTCTTCCCGGCCGGGATCGGCGCGCTCGTTTATGCGCTTGCATGGCTTATCGGCTTTTTCGGCGGTGGCGGCCGCTGGCGCGAGCTGCGGCGGCTGCGCAGGCGCCGGCGCGACCCGGTGCCGCCCTTGGCCGAGCTCTTCTGCTACGCGATTTCGGGTGCTGTCGCGGGCGGTATCATCACGATCGGCATCGCGCTTTACCAGCGCCTTTCGGGCCTCGCCCTGGCAAAGGACGCGCCCGGCTTGCTGACGTTCTTTTTCGGCGGCTACGGCCGCGTTTCGATGATCGTCGCAGTCGGCGTCGCCTGGGCGATGGTCGCCGTCTTTTGCGCCGACCTCTTGTTCACCGGATTGACCAGCTACCACCGCAACGGCGATGCCGACCGCGAATGGTCGGCGCGGCTCGCCGGCTGCCTCGCCGCCGGTGCGATCGCCTGGCTCGTCTTTGCCGCGATCGTGCTGTACGGCCCGTGGGCTCTGATGGCGTTCAACAGCTGGGTCTTTGCGACCGTCGGCGGTGCCTCGGGGATCGCGACCTTGCTGCTCGGCGCTGGCGGGAAAACCGCGGCCACCACCGCCAGGCAGGCCGGTGAACGGTTTTCGGTCACGACAATCATCAGCCTCGCCACTCTTGTCTTCGTGCTGGTGCTGGCGATCCTGTTGTCGCGGCTCGCGCGCATCGGGCTCGACCACCTGGTGGCGGCGCTCGGCATCGAGGCCAAGAGCTTCACCAAGATGGTCGTTACGATCGCGGCCGCCGTGGTGCTCGTGCTGGTCTCGGCGATGATATCCTATTGGGTCAACGTCAACCGCTTCTCGCTGCACGCGATCTACCGCAACCGGCTGATCCGGGCGTTTCTCGGGTCCGCACGGGCCGGCAATCGGGGCGCGGCGGGCCGCTATAACGGCCCCGATCCGTTCACCGGCTTTGCCGAGGCCGACAATCTGCCGCTCGCGGCGCTTTGGCAGACCGGCGGCAATGACGGGCGGCGGTGCCTCTTTCCGGTCGTCAACACGACGCTAAATGTCGTCGCCTCTGCCAATCTCGCCTGGCAGGAGCGCAAGGCCGAGCCCTTTGCGATGACGCCGCTCGCCTGCGGCAACCCGCTCGTCGGGTTTGTCCCAACCCAGTTCTACGGCGGCCCACGATCCGGGATCACCCTCGGCACGGCGATGGCAATCTCGGGTGCCGCGGTCAGCCCCAACGAGGGCTATCACTCCTCGCCGATCGTCGGGCTGCTGTTGACCCTGTTCAATGTGCGTCTGGGCTGGTGGCTCGGCAACCCGCGCCAGGGCCCGCGCTTCTACCGGCGCGACGGACCGCGGCTCGGGATCTGGCCGGTGATCGAAGAGCTGTGCGGGCTGACCGACGACGACGGGCGCTACGTCTACCTGTCGGACGGGGGTCATTTTGAGAATCTCGGCCTCTACGAGATGGTCCGGCGCCGCTGCCGGTTCATCCTGATCAGCGATGCCGGCTGCGACCCGGAATGCACGCTCGAAGACCTCGGCAATGCAGTGCGCAAGATCTGGATCGATCTCGGCGTCCGCGTCGCCTTCGAGAGGGTCGATGTCGCCGCACGGCGCGAGCCGCCGGCCGATGGCGCTTATGCCGCGCTCGGGCGCATCCGCTACCCGGAAGAGGGCGCCCGAGAAGGCATCCTTGTCTATGTCAAGCCCGGCTTCCACGGCAGCGAGCCCCCCGACATTCGCAGCTATGCAGCACTCCATCAGTTGTTTCCGCACGAAGGCACGAGCGACCAGTGGTTTAGCGAATCGCAGATGGAGAGCTATCGCGGGCTCGGCAGCCATATCCTCGAAACAATGTGCGGAATCCACGACGACGAAAAAGACGCGGCCTTGTCGCTCGAGGATTTCATCGAGCGGGTGTGCCGCTATCTCGAGCGCACCCGGCCGCCACCGGCGTAATATCGGCAAGGGCCGCCCCGCTGGCGCGCGTCCGATGGCCGCAGCGCCGCCGCGACAGCCGCTGCGGCTTTGACAACACGGCAAAAATCGGCCTATCCAGACGGAGGGGTGGCTTTCTTGGGAACGACCGGGGACAAAGCAGAAGAGCGGCGCCAGCAGTTGTCCCGTGGGACGCGGGCCGCAATCCGAAAATGCCGGTGCCGGCGGCTTTCCCTGGCTCGGCTGTCTTTCGGTTTAGCACTTGTGATGGGGTAGCCATGACCGATACTCCCGCGATCGCCGACCGCAATCTCGAGGCGACGACAACCATTTCGCTAAAGCGGGAGCCGGCTTGCTTTGCATTTTTGTCGTCGCGCTCGGTGACGGCGCCAATGCCGATCGACGCGATCAACCTCGATCTCGCCTCGGCCGACTATTTCGACGGCCGTGCCTCGCTGTGGGCGACCCTCGAGATCCGCTCGTCGGTCAACGACGACCGCCCCTCGGCGCTGCTGGGGTTCGACGAAACATTTTTGCGGCCGTTTACACGCGCGCTGATCGAGTCGTCTACCTCGCGGGCCACCTGCAAAATGACGATCCTGAACGATGGCGAGAAACGCGCGCGATGCCGCGTCGTCGAGTATGTGACCGGTCCCGGCAAAGCGCTGCCGGAGCTGACCCTGCAGCCCTTCGATAACATTGTCGTGATCGGCGCGGCCGACGCGGATGCGGGCGAGGAAGCACTGTTCCAGCTGCCACGAACCGACAGCTTCCTACGCACGTTCGCCAAGATGACGTTTCTCGCCGATCGCGCTTTGCACGATCTGCTCGCCGACATGGAAAGGACGGCTCGCCGGCGCGATGGCGCGGCGAGCCGTTAGCACGTCAGAGCACACGATCGCGACCGCCGGCCGAGCTCGACGACAACGATCCGCGGCCGGCTGAGGATCCGGCTTAGTGCGGCGGCGGGGCAGTACCCGTCGTGTACGGCGTCAGACCCGGGCCGCCGGCCGCTGGGCCGGGCATCCCCATGCTGTTGCCGCCTTGCATCTGCGGCGGTGGCGGCGGCGCGGCCATCGGCGGGGCCATTGGAGCCGGCGCACCGCCGCCCTGGATCCGGGCCAACTCGGCTCGGTTCAGCTGGGAAGTGCTGTCGGACGGCGAGGTCGGACCGTGCATCATCCGGTGACGCGCGGCGTGGTGGCGAGCCGGACGGTGCATCGGCGGGGCCGCCGATGTTGGTGACGGCGCGGCTGCCGAGGGGGGAGGCGCCCCCGGCGGCGGCGCCGGTGGCGCCTGCGCCCACGCGGTTGCCGCGGTGGCAAGGACGGCCGCCGCTGCGAGGCTGCTCAGAACATGTTTCATGGTCTCGATCCCGTATCGCAGTTCCAGGTCGGCGAGGGCCTCACAAAGTTGCGTGCGCCACCATTATTCTTTTGTTCCGGCCCTCGGCTGATTTCGTCAGCTTATTGCGACGGCGGAATGTTTCTCCCGCCGGACGTCTTGGGCCCCGGGAGCCGCCCGCTCGATTCAGCCGGCGGCGCCGGCGGCATCGGAGGTGCCGCGGGATTGCTCATATTTCCCGAATTTATCCGCGCAAGCTCGCCACGATTGAGCTGTGCGGTGGTGTCCCCGGTCAACGCCGCGTTGTGCGCCATGCCCTTGTGGAAATGGTGCATCGCGGCGGTGTGATGAGCCGGATGCATCGGGCGGTGCATCGCCGGCGCCGCCGAGGTCGGGGCCGCTGGCGGGGGGCCGCCGCTATACGGGGTCAGCCCGGGCCCGCCCGGGTTTGGACCAGGTGTGCCCATCGCGTTTCCGCCGCTCGGGGCCTGTGCCCAAACCGGTCCAGCAATCGCGAGCGCGGCAGCGATTGCAACGCCGTTCAAGAGATGCTTCATGCCAGTCGTCCTCTATGCCTGTTCCGGGTTGCCCTAACGTGGCGGGCACTTGTCCTGACGTCGTAGCGGCAACGCCTGAGCCGCGACGAGAAGGGCAAACGCCACCGATCCTTTCCATAAGCTCCACAGCCCTGGAGTGTAGCGCATTCTCCCTGGCCGCACCTCGATAATATGGTCGGATTCCCCCGCTTTCAAGCGTCTGGGTAGCCCAGATTGGCGGCGAATAACGGCAAAAGCGAGATTGACGCCCGATTGACACCCGTCGAGCGCGGCACCGGCCCGCCTCGACCCGGCGGGATGCAGGCTGCAATGGATGCCGCCGGCAGCCTCGAGCCGCGGCGCGTCACCGCCGCGCCAATGCTGTTGGCAGCGGACGCACCGATCAGCCGGCAGCGCCGGCGCGCTGAATGGCGCCCCGGGGCTGCGCAACCGATCCGCGGCAGATCAGCTGGAGGTCTTCTTGGTCGCGGACTTGGTCTGCGACTTTGTCTTCTTCTTGGCAGAGTGATGGGTCGATTTGTGCGACGACTTTTTCGCCGTGCTGGGCGCCGTGGCCGGAGCGGCACTCTCCGGGGCGGGAGCTGCGCCGGTAGCGGCCGGAGCCGCCGGAGATTGCGCGGCCTGGGCATTGACCCCGCTCGGGATTGCGGCGGCGGCGACGAAACAGCATAGGGCGATCATCGAGATCAGCGCCTTCATGGAGAGGCTCCTCAGGGAAAATATCAAAATCTCTGCTTTTCTCGCAATCGCAAGGCGTGGAGACGACCATTGCCGTCGCGCCGGTTGCGACCTGGAATCGCGCCCGGAGAGTACCACGAACGCGTCGAAACAGTAAGATTTATCCGAGTAATTTGCGCCGTCTTCACCGCTTCCGATCCTGAGTCCCGGCTGACAAAGACCGCGAACCCGGTCGGACGCGCTACGGACCGTCTTATGCGCTCTCGCCGACCGCCGTTTTTGTCCTGACGGCGGTTGACCTCCCCGGAATGCAGCGGGATCAGCGATGCCAACTCGCTCGATTCGAGGAAGTCGGGCAGGATCGCCGGCCCGCCCATCGTCGCAAGAAAAAGCCGCCGCGGACTGCCGCGGCGGCTTTAGGGTTCGAGAGCTGTCGAGTTGGTCTATGGGAAGACGATCTCGACCCGGCGGTTCTGCGGCTCGCGTACACCAAGCGGCGTCGGGACCCGCGGATCGTTCATGCCGCGCCCGGCCACCATCATCTCCTGGCGCGGGATGCCAAGCCGTTCGAGAGCACCGGCCACTGCATTCGCACGCCGCTCCGACAGCCGCTGATTGTAGCTGGCCGAGCCCGACAGGTCGGTGTAGCCGGTGACCTGGATCTGCACCGCGCCTCCGGCCCGCCAATGCGCCGCCGCGGCCTCGAGGATCTGCATGCCCTCGGGCGTGATGTTGTATTTATCCCAATCGAAGAACACCAGATAGACTTGGTGCGGCGGTGGCGGCGGCGGCGCTGGAGGCGCCGGCGGCGGTACCACCGGGGCCGGCAGTCCGAACCGCATCGTCAAGCTCGCCAGCACATTCTGCGTGCTGTAGCCGGTCTTGTAGCCGATACCGACGCAGCATCGGCCGGCAACGGCGCGCCCCCCGTTGTTGAGCGTGAAATCCGGGGTCGCCAGATAGCGGTAGTCGACATCCAGGGCGAGGGCCGGGTTGATGTTGTAGCGGATACCGGCGATCGCCTGATAGCCGAACTCCCAAGTGGAGCCGTGCAGCCGGTTGAACCCGGTCGCTTGGAATGGTGTCGGCGGCGGCACGAACGCAGCCTGCTGCGATACCCCGTCGACGATATTCACGGCACCGACGCCCGCGCCGATATGCGGGGTGATCGGCCAGCCGAAGGTGAAGTCATAAATAACATTGGTCATGATTGCGTTCGAATGGCGGCTGCCATCGAAAACCGCGGTGCCATGACCGGCAAAGCTCGAAACGTTGTTGTTTCGATAGCTGTATTCTTCTTCGAACCGCCACGGCCCCCACTCGTAGCCGCCGCGCATTCCGACGTTGAACCCGCCGCTGAAGTTCACCTGGGGGCTGAACCTGGTGTTGACTCCCCTGACGGTCAAATTGTCGGACTGGGTCCCGAGCATGGTCCACCCGCCCTCGGGCCCCAGATAGAAGCTGCCGGGCGGAAAGGGCCCGAACATTTGTGCGTGCGCCTGGACGCCACCGAACGCCACGGCAAGCGCTACGCCGGCGCCTAGCAGACAGCGATTTGTCATCCCCTTACCTCCGGCCGCAAATACGCGTGTGACGATGGTCGTCACGCCACCGTTCCCTCATTTTCACCATGACGCCGCCCGATGGCAATCGCTTTTTGCGGTCGCTACCGCCGCATCGGAAAAATCGATGCAGAACGCGGGCCATCGCGACATTCCTGCAACAGTTGGCTCGAAAGCCAAAGAATTCTGATCGATTGTGCCGCGTCTTTTGCGCAACACTCGGCGAAGAAACCGGCAATTCGGGCAGTTTGCCGGCGCCGTCGAGGAACCTCGGGACTGCCTGCGACGTTTCCGCCGCCTCGATTTCTGCATCGTCGCCGGCGTATCATCTATTCAACGTCCGGTGCCGCCTCGCCCCGTCTGGTCGGCTTTCAAGGGTCGATCAGGACTTCGGGGTCGATCAGGACCCCGGGATTGAAGAGGCCGCGCGGGTCGAGCGCTCGTTTGGCGGCGCGCAACGCCGTGGCGAACAGCTCGGGGCGCTGCCGATCATACCATGGCCGATGGTCGCGACCCACCGCGTGGTGATGGGTGATGGTCCCGCCGGCCGCGATCAGCGCATCGCCGGCGGCGCTCTTGACCTGACGCCATTGGGCTTCGAGCGCGTCATGGCGGCCAAGCGCATGAAACGAGAAATACGGCGCCGGGCCATCCGGATAGACATGGGTGAACCGGCAGGTGACCTGCCCGGGCCGGCCGGTCGCTTCGCGAATCGCGGTTTCCGCAGCGGCCTTGACCCGGTCGTGAAAGGCTTCGAACCGGTCCCAGGTGATCGCGGTCTCAAAGGTGTCGGTGATGATCCCGCGCCGGATCAGCCGCTCGCGGGCATAGGGCATGCGGATAAAGGCGGTGCGCCACTGCTCGGCCGCACCTTCGCGGTGCGCGTCGCGCTCGCCCGGCCGCTCGGCGATGCCGCCCAGATCGGCGCAGCATTCGAGCGCTCGGGCGATCCACGCGTCGAGCGGGTGGTCGGCCGATTCGAAAGCCAGCACCATGATCGCGGCGCTGCCGTCGCCGGCGCCGGTGCTCGCCGCCTCCTGCGGGTCGAGAATGCGGCAGTTCGCCGGATAGAGCCCGGCCTGGGAGATCGCCTTGACGGCGCGCGCTGCGGCAAAGAAATCGGCGAATTGGATGGCACCGCCGGCGCGAAACCGCGGCCGGTCCTGCAGCCGCATCCACGCCTCGGTGATCACCCCCAATATGCCCTCGGAGCCGATCAGTAGCCGGTCGGGGCTCGGGCCCGCCCCCGATCCCGGCAGGCGGCGGGTCTCGATCGGCCCCGCCGGCGTCAACATCCGCAGGCTTTCGACGAAATCGTCGATATGGGTGTAGAGGCTGGCAAAATGGCCGCCCGAGCGGGTGGCGATCCAGCCGCCCAAGGTCGAATACTCGAAGCTCTGCGGAAAATGCCGCAAGGTCAGGCCATGCGGCCGCAGCTGGGCTTCGAGCGCCGGGCCGAACACACCCCCTTGGATGCGCGCGGCACGCGATTGGCGATCGACCTCGATCACGCGGTCGAGATGCGCGAGGTCGAGGGTTACCGCGGCCTTGCACCCGGTCCCTTCGATTCGCGGCTCGACTCCGCCGACCACCGAGCTGCCGCCGCCAAACGGCGTCAGCATAGCGTCGGCGCCGCCCGCCCAATCGATCACCGCCGCGACCTCGGCCTCGTCACGCGGATAGGCGACGACATCGGGCGCGGCGGCATAATCGCCGGCGAGGCCGCGGGCATAGTCCCGAAACGATTTGCCGTAGGTATGAGCGATTCGGTCATATGCCGCGGTCGAGCAAATCGGCGCGAGGGACGCGGGCGGACCGGTCCGCGGCGGATCGAGCGCGATCTTGTCGAGGCCGGGCGGCGCCTTCTCCGCAAACCGGTCTACTGCGAAAAGCCGGCGATAGCGGTCGAGCGCGGCGGCTTCTTCGGCCGGCGTCAATCCCTCGCCTTCGCGACCCCACCCGAAATGCTTTAGCCGCCCCTCAGCCATCCTCGCCCAACCCCTTGGCGAATCGCCATTGCCGCAGAATAGACCCGATTCGCGACCGCGTGCCATACTCGCGCAATGCGGCCCCCGGCGACAGAGCTGGCGCAACTCCGCTCGCCCCGGTGCCGCGGCCTGGCCGGAGCGGCGATGCTGTGGGTCGCTGCGCTGCTGTGGGTCGCTGCGCTGCTGTGGGTTGCTGCCGGTGCCGGCGCGCTCGCCCAGACCGCGGGGGTGGCGCCGCCGCCGTCGCTGCCCGAGCACCGCGGCGCCCCGGTCCTGCCGGAGCTGCAGCCGGGCGCGCCGCCGCCGCCGAGCCTGGCGTTGCCCGCCCCGCCCCAGCCCGCGACCGCACCGCCGCAGGCCGCGACCGCACCGGCGTTGCGCGCCGGGCCGCGCTTTGTGCTGCGCGAGGTCAAGGTCACCGGCAACACGGTCATCGACGAAGCGTCGATTCGCGCTGTCGTCGCCCCCTATCTCGGCAAGCCGGTCGGCACTGGCGAGCTCGAAGAGATCCGCCGCAAATTCACCCAGCTTTATATCGGCCGCGGCTACATCAACTCCGGCGCGGTGCTGCCGGACCAGAATGTCGCCGGCGGGGTGGTCGCCTACCGCTTTGTCGAGGGGCGCGCGACCGAGATCGACGTCACCGGCGCGGAGCACTTCAACCCCGAATATTTCCGCTCGCGGCTCGCCCGCGCCGCCGCAGCGCCGCTCGACATCGCCAGCATCGAAGCGGAGCAGCAGATCCTGCTGCAAGACCCGCTGCTGCGCCGGCTCAATATCGAATTGGCGCCCGGCCTGGTGCCGGGCGAGGCAAAGCTCGGCGCCGATGTGCTCGAAGCGCCGCGCTATTCGTTGTCGGCCCAGATCGCCGACGACCAGTCGCCGACGGTGGGTGCCACGCGCGGCCAATTGCTCGGCAGCTTTGCCAACATTCTCGGCGTCGGCGACATCCTGACCGCGGAATACGGCCGCAGCCAGGCATTGAACGACGGCTTTGTCGGCTATTCGGTGCCGCTTGCGAGCGACGATACCCGGCTCAACCTGCGCTACGACAAAAACGGCACCGTCGTCGTCACGCCCGGTCTCGGCCCCCTCGACATCGCCAGCAGCTATTCGAGTGTCGCGGTCGGGTTAAGCCGCCCGTTCTACCGGACCGCGGAACAGGATTTGACGCTCGGCATCAGCCTCGAGCGGCGGCGCGAGCAGACATTTCTGCTCGGCATGCCGTTCGACTTCACCACGGGCTCGGTCGATGGGATGACCAATGTGACCGCGCTCCGGCTGTCACAGAGCTGGCTCGACCGCAATGCCGAGCGCGCGCTCGCCTTGCGCTCGACCTTCAGCTTTGGGCTGCAAGCGCTGGGCGCCACGGTGACCGATGTGGCGCCGAGCGGACAATTCTTCGCGTGGCTCGGGCAGGCGCAATATGTGCGCCGCATCTTCAAGGATTGGGAGGGTCTGGTGCGCGGCGACCTTCAGCTCGCCGACCGGCCGCTGTTCCAGATCGAGCAGTTCGCGCTCGGCGGCATCGACACGGTGCGCGGCTATCGTGAATATTTGACCGTCACCGACGATGCGGCCCTCGCCTCGGCCGAATTGCACATCCCGGTCGGCAGGCTGCGGGTCCCCTATCTGGCCAAGACCGACGACGCCGGCACCCTCCAGATCGTGCCGTTTTTCGATTACGGCCGCGGCTGGAACGTCGATCGGCCGACCCCGTTCCCACCGAGCATCGCCGGGGTGGGAATGGGGCTGCGCTGGCTCGTGGGCTCGGGTGTCACGGCCGAATTCTATTACGGCAAGGCCTTGCGCCACGTCGATGTCGGCGACTCGCTCGAAGATCGCGGCATCTATTTCCGTCTGACCACCAGCTTTTTCTAGCGTCGCGGCGGCGCCGGGCCGGCCGCGGCGCGGCGGTCGTATGCGGCCGGGGCGGCAAGGCCGACTTCGGCCATCAGCGCATCGAGCGCCGCGTGGCGGTCGACAGGTTCGGCGGCCGCGGCGGCGACGGCATCGTACCACAGGCCGGCCCGAGCGAAGGCGGCGGCGCGGCGCGGCGCGGGTGCCGCATACACGGCCCCGGCGAGGGCCGGATCGGGTGCGGCGACCAGCAAGGAGGCGCTGGCGACGACGTCGCGCGCCGGGGTGTTGGGATCGAGGACCGCCGACACCGACCACGTATAGATGATCCCGGGTGCCAGCCGCACCCGATAGTCGGCGACCGAGAGGCCATGGACGCCGGCCGCGCGCGGCGGCGGGATATTGGCTTCGAGCACCGGGGCCGGCTGCCCCGGCGCGCGGATCGTGAGCCGGGTCGGCCACGCAACCGGCCCCGATACAAAATAATAGAGGGTCGGGGTCGGGCTGAGGCTCAGCCCGGTATGGTCGCGCGGCGCCAACAGCTCGATCGTCGGGTTCGAGGCCGCGAGCTTGACGGTGCCGCGCGAGGCGCCGCCGACGCGCCCGCCGGGGGCGCCGCGCGGCGGCGGCTTGTAGACCGGCAATGCCGCATCCTGTTGCGCGGCCGGCTCGGCGGTGTCGGTTTGCGCCCGAGACGCCGGCGCCAGCGCCAAGCCTGCGAGCGACGCGAGGACAGCCAGCCGAATAAGCGGGCGCCGGGTCATGCGCTAGCAGCCTGTCGGGTTGGTGTGTTGTGGCGGGTGAGATGTGCCCGCTTGGCCCAGTTTAGGCCGGCCGCAGGTTATGCAGTCTGCGGCGGGCTCGCCGGTCACGGTCACCTACCAGGCGCAGCCCAGTTTAGGCCGGCCGCAGGTTATGCAGTCTGCGGCAGTTGTAGGCGAGGGCGATCAACAGCCACTCGGTGGCGACGTTTTGCCGGCCGCGCAGGTGGAAGCGGGTGAACCCGATCGCGCTCTTGATGATGCCGAAGACCGGCTCGACAGTCTGTTTGCGTTTTTTGTAGCGGGCTTTGCCATCTTCGCTCTCCAGCCTGGCCTTCATCGCCAGGCGCCACGGTTCGGTGATGCGGCGCTCGGGCTTGGGTTCGGGCGGCGGGCGGAAGTCGTAAGGCCGGTGCGGCTGGGTGCGGGCGATCGCCACCAAGGGCTCGATGCCGCAGGCTTGGAGTTCGGCGACGGCCGGGCCGCCGGCATAGCCGGCATCGGCCAACACTGTCTGCGGCAGGCCGACCGTCTCCCGCATCGCCAGGACCGTGGCCGCGAAGGTCGGCTGGTCGCTCGGGGTGGTAGCCATGTTGGTCGCCAGGATGAGCTGCGTCCCCTCGGCGCAGACCACCGCCTGAGCGTTGTAGGCTTGGCGGTATTCATGCGCTTTGGACTTGCGCATCAGCTGTGAATCGGGGTCGGTCAGAGCCTGCCCCGGCGCAGGCCGGGGTTGGTCTGTCGATCGGGCCGCGGCGTTGCGTCGGGCGGCTTGGGCGGCTGGCCGCCGCGCCCGGTCTTGGCCTCCCAGGCTGCCTTCCTGGCTTCATATTGCGGGCGTTCGGCCTCGGCCTCGGCCTTGGCTTCCGCTTCCAACCGCGCGCAGGCAGCGTCGAGCTTCGCCTTGAGCGCCTCGCGCCGGGCGATCTCCGCCGGCAGCGCCTGCGGGTCGATGTCCTCGGCATCGGCCGCCTCGGCCTTGGCGGTCAACGCGGCGATGTCGGCCGCGAGCTTCGCCCGCAGCGCCCGCGCCCGATCGTACCGCAGCGAGCGGATCTTCGAGGCATTGGCATCGATCTTGGTCCCGTCGATCGACACCGTGCCCAGCCGCAGCAGCCCCATCTCGCGCGCCAGCAGCAGAACCTGCAAAAACGCCGCTTCAAACGCCGGCTTGCTGGTCCGCCGAAAGTTGGCGATCGTGTCGTGGTCGGGATGCGTGTTGGCGGCGATAAAACGGGTGCCGACGTCCCGGTACGTCGCCCGCTCGATCCGCCGCGAGGAGAAGACGCCGTTGGCATGGCTGTAGACGAGCAGCGCCAGCATCAGCCGCGGATGGTATTGCGGCTTACCGCTGGGCCGGGCGTTGGTGTGAAACGCCGCCAGCCGCACCCGCTCCACCGCCGCCACGATAAAATGCGCGATATCGTTCGCCGGCAGCCAATCCTTCACATCCGGCGGCAGCAGAAACGGCTGCTCGCGATCAAACGGCATATAGGTCGTCATCGCTATATCCGGTGGTCTCCCCAACCATATCCACTGTATCATGATCAAACCCGCCGTCAATCCGACAGGCTGCTAGATGTGAACTCTCAATAGGTTGTCCATCCGGTCCGGACCGAGGAAGCTGAAGGTGTCGAATCTTTGGCGATCCCGGGGGACCGGATGAACGTTGATCAGAATGCCCGCCTGACCTGTCACAGTCGAGCCGAACTGGTGCGGCGGGTGCTGGTCGAAGGTCAGACGCCCATGGCAGTGGCCACTGCCATGGGCGTCTCGGCAAAAACGGCCAGCAAGTGGGTCGCCCGCTTTGTGGCCGAAGGCGTTGCCGGCCTGGTCGATCGCTCCTCGCGGCCGCATCGCCTCTACCGGCCGACCTCTGAAACGACGGCCGAGCGGATTGAAGCCCTGCGCCGCCAGCGCTGGACCGGCGAGCAGATCGCCCGCGAAACCGGCGTCTCGCCGGCCACGGTCAGCCGGGTTCTGAAGCGTCTCGGCCTGAGCCGGATGAAGGACCTGGAGCCGGCTGCGCCGGTGATTCGCTACGAACGCAAAGCGCCCGGCGAGATGATCCATATCGACATCAAAAAGCTCGGCCGTTTCCAGCAAGTTGGTCACCGCATCACCGGCGATCGCCAGAGCAACAGCCGCGGCATCGGCTGGGAATTTGTCCATGTCTGCATCGACGATGCCTCGCGCATCGCCTTCTCCCAGATCATGCCCGATGAGACCAAACAAAGCGCCATCGCCTTCCTCAAGGCGGCGCTGGCCTACTACCACACTCTCGGCATCACGGTTGTCCGGGTGATGACCGACAACGGCTCATGCTACAGGGCGTTCGACTTCCGTGACGCCTGCCGCGATCTCGGGCTCAAACACGTCCGCACCAAGCCCTACACGCCAAAGACCAACGGCAAGGCCGAGCGCTTCATCCAGACCGCCCTCAGGGAGTGGGCTTATGCACAGGCCTACCCCACCTCGCAGCGCCGCGCCCAGGAATTGCCCTTCTGGCTGCATCGATACAACTGGCATCGACCGCACAGCGGGATAAAATCCCAAACGCCCATCAGCCGCCTCGCCCTCTCCAAGGACAACCTATTGAGGCTCCACAACTAGCTGCCGCCGGTTTTCACACAGCTTTTATACGCACCGAGGCGACCCGCGTTTATCTTTGCCCGCTCAACAGGGCCGCCGACCTACCTGATCTATAATTCGGCCCCAATCGTAAAATTGGTTGCGTAAATCGCCTTGAGCTGGCGAGCCCTTGAGATCGCGCCTCGTTGCGCGCGCTACCAAACGATCTCGACCCCGTAGGCGGCAAACGCACGGTCGCTGGTGACGATTGGTATCCGTTCGGCGAGCGCTTGCGCGATCAGGAGCCGGTCGAATGGGTCGCGGTGGTGCAGCGGCAAGCCGTCGAGCGCGCGCAAATGGTCGTAAGTGACCGTGAGCAGGTCGAACTCCTCCTCCGCCATGACCTGCTCGAAGTCATCGAGAAACTGGAGCTTCCCCGAGCCGCGCTTGATGGCGATCTCCCACAGAGAGGCGATACTGATGACGATTTCATTGTCCGGGTTGCAAATCTGGTCGCTCACCTGGGTGGGAAGCTTTGGGGACTCGTCGCGCCACCACAGGAACGCATTCGTATCGAGAAGGAGCCTCAAAGCGGCTGCTCGAACAATTCGGTGATTTCCTCGTCGGTGAACTCGAAATCGGGACCGATCCAGATCTTGCCCTTGCCGCGTCCGGGCACGCGCGGCTGGCGTTCCTTGCTGACCGGAACCAGCCGCACCAAAGGCTCGCCGTTGCGCGCGATCACCACTTCTTCGCCGGCCAGCGCACGCGCCACCAAGCGCGACAGCGACGTCTTCGCCTGATGCATGTTGACGAGCTCGGTCATCTCAGTTCCCGATTAGCTAATCTAGCTAACTTAATCGCTGTCGCGGCCGGTGTCAAAGACCGGCTCAGCTCGACGGCCGGACGCGGGCTTTTGCCATGTCGCTCTTGGTCGGACAGGCCATGTTCGGCGGCGGCTCCTCGCCCGCGATCGGCGGCTCGGCGGTACCGAGATCGGCGAGCAAGGCGCGCCAGCACGGGTGGCGGCGCAGCAGAAAGCGGCCCGCCTCCTCGGTCGTCTGCAATTGCGCGGGGGTCAAGGTCCAGAGCGTCGGCACGGCCTTGGCTTCGGCGCGCAAGGCGCGATGCGCCGGCGTGTCGGCCGGGATCTGGTCATAGTCGATGGTGATTCCGTAGACCTGCATTCCGCCGAACCGGGCCGTGCCCGTGGCCGCCGCCTGCGCCAGCTCGCCGAGCAATGCGGACAGCGCGGTCTGCGAATTGGCGGTGTTGGCATCGATCGGCACCGAGGTCACCGCCTTGATCTGATCGATCAGTCCCGGCTGCTGCGGTTGCTGATAGAGCCCGTTCGGCGGATCGGCGCGGGCATTGACGACAATGACGACAAGCCGGCGGATCCGGCCTTCGTTGATCGCGCGCAAGATGCCGGCATCGTCATAGGGGGCGATCAATGCTGTGCGCAGCGATTGGATGCCAAGATTGTCGGCCAGCCCGCCATCGAGAAAATAGAGATAGTCGATGTCGCGAAAGGCTCCCGGCCGGTGCCGCAGATCGTTGGTATAGCGCGCGTCGCGGAATTGCGGCAGGTTGAGATAGGGCGTGTACGGGTTTGACAAATCGGCTGCGGCCCAGGCGCCGCTGCGCAGCCGGCCCTGGCAGCCGGCCGAATAGTTCTGAAACGAAACCGGGGTCAAGAGGATCGGGAACGCCGCCGAGGCCGCCACCGCGCTGGCGATCGGCAAGGTGTCGTATTTCGAGCAGACATCGTCGAAGCGGCGCGGCACCATTGCAAAGGTCTGCCCGCCGGCCATGTCGGTCGCGTTCAGCACGATATAGGGCTTGCCCGGCTGGTTCAGCGCCGCCAGCGGCTGGTCATGAAACAGGCGCTGATTGAACAGCGCCTCCAGCTCCTCGATCGCCGTCACCTTGCCGGTTACGAGGCTGAGCCAGGTGACCAAGTTCACCACGTCGAGCTCCAGCGCTTTCATATTGTCTTCGACGAGAAAACCGCTGCGCAGCGCATTGAGGTCGCCGTCCCAATGACCGGGGCCGCGGTGCAGGCCGAACCATGCGGCGGTGACGCTGCCACCCGACACCGACGACACCAGCTTTACGTCCTCGCTCAAGACATGGCGACGATCGCCGGCGGGGTAGCTCGTCCGGGCCATCTCGCGCAGCACCGCTTCGGCCAATGCCGCGGCACGCGAGCCGCCACCCGAGAAGGTCATCAATATAACCGGGCGGTCCGGGCTCGCCGGGAGAATGCTGCGCCGGTCGGGGTTGGCATCGCCGGCGCGCAGCGGGGTGTTTTCAAAATGCGTGCCGGCGCACCCGCCGAGGAGCAGCAGGCACAAGGTCGGCAACCATCTCTTTCTTCGGGCCATCGGGGCGCTCGCTAAGCTTTTTCGAAGCGGATGGGCAGCGGGTTGCGCGGCAAGGTGCCGCTGACCACGCCCGACCAGGAGGGCGGCGAATAGCCCGCGCCGGACAGCGTGATCACGTAATAATTCGGCGGCACGGTCAGCTCGGTCTCGGTCTCGCCGACGACATTGCCGTTGGCGATGACGTCGCGAATATCGCCCGGATCAAAGCTGACGCGAATGTATTCCATTGCGGTGCCCCTCGTGGTTGCGCGAGCTTAACCAAATGCGGCAACAGCACCAATCCGGCTTGTCGATGGGCGCGGCCGGGGCATATGAGAGGTATGTTCCGTAAGGGAGGTCTAGCCCCCTATGCGTCGAACCCGGCGGAGAGCCGCGGGCGGCTCCATCCCGAGCCGGAGCATGGGATGCGTTCGGTGTTCCAGCGCGACCGCGACCGTATCGTCCATTCGACCGCGTTTCGCCGGCTGACCCACAAGACCCAGGTTTTTGTCTATCACGAAGGCGACCATTACCGCACGCGGCTGACCCATAGCCTCGAAGTGGCGCAGATCGCCCGCACCGTCGCCCGCGCCTTGGCTCTCGACGAGGATTTGGCCGAGACCGTAGCACTAGCCCACGACCTCGGCCACACCCCGTTCGGCCATGCCGGCGAAGAGGCCCTCAACGCCGAGATGGCGGAGTTCGGCGGCTTTTCGCACAACGACCAGACCTTGCGCATCCTGACCCGGCTCGAACGCCGCTATGCCGAGTTCGACGGTCTCAACCTGACCTGGGAGGCGCTCGAAGGCACGGTCAAGCACAACGGCCCGCTGGTCGGCCCGGGCATCGAACGGAGCGTCCCGCCGACGATCGCCGAATACGATCATATTCACCCGCTGGGGCTCGACACCTTTGCCGGCGCGGAGGCGCAGGTCGCGGCGCTCGCCGATGACATCGCCTACAACAACCACGACATCGACGACGGGCTGCGCGCCGGGCTGTTCATGGTCTCCGACCTGGCCGGAATGCCGCTCGCCGGGCCGGTGTTTCATGAGGTGGCGGCGCGCTATCCGGGGATCGAGGAGCCGCGGCTGATCCACGAAGCGGTCCGCCGGATGATCGACCATATGGCCGTCGATTTGATTGCCGAAACGCGCGCGCGGCTCGCCCGCAGTGGGGCCGGGTCGGCCGCCGACATTCGCGCGCTAAAGGCCCCGGTTGTCGCCTTCTCCGAGGGAATGCGCGAGAACGACCGGGCGCTCAAGGCATTTCTGTTCGAGCGCATGTACCGGCATTACCGGGTCAACCGGATGAGCTCGAAGGCACGCCGCGTCGTGCGCGACCTGTTCGGGCTTTACCTCGCCGAGCCCGAATGCCTGCCCGGCGAATGGCGCGGTCTCGCCGCCGGCCCCGGCGACCCCAAGACCGCGCGCGTCGCCGCCGACTACATCGCCGGCATGACCGACCGCTACGCGCTCGACGAGCATCACCGCCTGTTCGACACCTACGTCCCGAGCTGAGGCTTCCCGGCGCCGATGAAGATACACGGTCACGCAGCCGCGCGAATGCGCGAGCGGGCTTCCGGCGCAACTTCGCTTTCGGCGAGCTGTGGCGCGGGCGTCGATACCATATGAAGCAGATCGAGGTGTATGCGGTTTGGGAAGACGGCGACTGGCTGGTTATCAGCGTCGTCGTCAAATATTTTTGATGCAGCCAACGGAGGGCGGACGATTGCAGCTCAGTTACGATCCGCGTCGCAATATCGCGTATTTGCGGCTGCGCGAGCCCGCCGGGATCGAGGTTGACACCGTGCGGTTGAGCGATGAGGTGAATGTCGATATCGCGCCGGACGGCAGTGTTTATGGGATAGAGCTGTTGAACGCGAAGGCCCAGCTCGGCGTCGCCGATGGTGGGCGGCTGGTGGTGATCGATGAGGTCGCCGGCCGCCGGGTCGAGGTTCGGCTCTCGGATGTCGCCTGATTCCAATCCTGCCATGACCAACATTTTTCACGACGTGCGGCGGCTGGTGCTGGCGGCGATCGACGATCTCGTGGCCCAGGGCATGCTGCCGGCGGGGCTCGACTTGACACGGGTTGCGGTCGAGCCGCCGCGCGACCCGGCGCATGGCGACCTCGCGACCAACGCGGCGATGGTGCTGGCGGGCGCCGTCAAGCAGAACCCGATGGCGCTGGCCGATCAGCTGGCTCCGGCGATGGCGGCACGCGAGCTGGCAACCGGTGGTTGGCGTGGGCACGGTGCTGAGATTACGGTGGCACGGCCCGGCTTTCTGAACATCCGGCTGGCGCCCGAGGTCTGGCATGCGCAATTGCGCGCGATCCTCGAGCTCGGCAAAAATTTCGGCGATTCGGCGATGGGCGCCGGCGCACGCGTCAATGTCGAATACGTCTCGGCCAATCCGACGGGGCCGATGCATGTCGGCCACGGCCGGGGCGCGATCGTCGGCGACGCGCTCTCCTCGCTGCTCGCCAAAGCCGGGTTCGCGGTCGCGCGCGAATATTACGTCAACGATGCCGGCGCCCAAATCGACATCCTCACCCGTTCGCTGCACCTGCGCTATCGCGAGGCGCTGGGCGAGCCGATCGGGGCGATCCCGGATGGGCTTTATCCCGGCGAATACCTGATCGAAACCAGCCAAAAGCTGGTCGAACGCGACGGGCGCAAATGGCTCGCCCGGTCCGAGGGCGAATGGCTGGCGCCGCTGCGCGATTTCGCCATCGCCGAGATGATGGCGCTGATCGGCGGCGATCTCGCGCTCCTCGGCGTGCGCCATGATCGGTTCGTCTCCGAGCGCGCATTGGTCACGGCGGGTGCCATCGGCGAATGCCTCGCAGCGCTCGACGGGCGCGGGCTGATCTATACCGGTGTCTTGGAGCCGCCCAAAGGCAAGCTTCCCGAGGATTGGGAGCCGCGGCGGCAGACTCTGTTTCGCGCGACCGAATTCGGTGACGATGTCGACCGGCCGCTCAAGAAATCGGACGGCTCCTGGACCTATTTCGCCGCCGACATCGCCTACCACCGCGACAAGTTCCGGCGCGGCTTCGCCAATTTGATCGATGTGTGGGGCGCGGACCACGGCGGCTATGTCAAGCGCATGCAAGCCGCGGTGAAAGCGGTCACCGGCGGCGAGGCGGCGCTCGATGTCAAGCTCTGCCAGCTGGTCAACCTTTACGACAAGGGCGTGCCGGTGCGGATGTCGAAGCGCGCCGGGACCTTCGTCACCTTGCGCGAGGTCATCGACGAGGTCGGCCGCGACGTCTTTCGCTTCATCATGCTGACCCGGAAAAACGATCAGGCGCTCGATTTCGATTTTGCCAAGGTGACCGAGCAATCGCGCGACAACCCCGTTTTTTATGTGCAGTACGCCCATGCCCGCGCCGCCTCGGTGATGCGCCACGCGGCCGAGGCGTTTCCGGGCGACGATCTCTCCGACACGGCACTCGCCGAGACCCCGCTCGACCGGCTCGCCGACCCGGCCGAGCTGGCGCTGATTCGCCGGCTGGCGGCGTGGCCGCGCCTTGTCGAAGGTGCTGCCGAGGCGCACGAGCCGCACCGTATCGCCTTCTATTTGCAGGAAGTCGCGGCCGAATTCCACATGCTTTGGAACAAGGGCAAGGACGCGGCCGAGCTGCGCTTTATCCTCGCCTCCGACCCGGCGCTGACCCGTGCCCGGCTGGCGCTGGTGCGCGCCGTCGCCATCGTCGTCGCCTCCGGCCTCGCCGTGATCGGCGTCGTGCCGGTCGAGGAGATGTAGCCATGTCCTACCATCTCGGGTCGGCGGAGCCCGAGCATTCGTCCGGCCTCTATGCCGAGCCGCGCGAGGAAGAGCCGCCGCAACCGCGGCGGCTGCTGACGATCGCCGCGGGTCTCGCCGTCATGGTGCTGTTCGCCGGCGGGTTGTGGCTCGCCTATGTCGCCGGCACCCGCCATGCCGGAGGTGCCGCCGGCGCCGATGTGCCGCTGATCCGCGCCGACACCCGCCCCGACAAGGTCAAGCCCGACAAGCCCGGCGGCCTCCAGATCCCGGACCGCAACATGCTGGTCTATGGCGAGGACCGCAACATGGTCGAGCATTTGCTGCCGCCGCCGGAGCAGCCGATGCCGCGGCCGGCACCGCCGCCTCCGGGCTCGGCCGCCGCCCCTCCGCCCGAGCCCGCCGCAGCTGCGCCGGGGCCCGCGGCACCGCCCGCGCCGAGTGCGGCCCCCGCGCAAAAACCTGCCGCAGCACCGCTGCGTCCGACCGCGGTCAAAAAGCCGGAGACGGTGCGAACCGGCCTTTCCAAAGCCGGCGGCATCCGCCTCCAGCTCGCCTCGGTGCGCAGCGAGGAGGTCGCGCGGCGCGAATGGGACCGGATCAAGCACCGGAACCACGACCTTCTCGGCAATCTGACAGCCTCGGCGATCCGCGCCGATCTCGGCGACAAGGGCGTTTACTACCGCATCCAGACGGCACCCGTCGGCGACCTCGCCGCCGCCGACCGGATTTGCGGCGCGCTCAAAGAACGCAATGTCGGATGCATCGTTGTCCGATGAGCCGGGAGCAGTCTCGGACAACCGGCCGAAGGCGGCTGTTCTCGGCTGCGCCGGCGAAACGCTGAGCCCGAGCGAAGCGGGCTTCTTCGCCGCCGCCCGGCCGCTCGGCTTCATCCTGTTTCGGCGCAATTGCCGCGCGCCGGACCAGGTCCGCGATCTTGTCGCATCGCTGCGCGATTGCGTCGGGCGCAAGGATGCTCCGGTCTTGATCGACCAGGAGGGTGGCCGGGTGGCGCGGCTGCGCCCGCCCCATTGGCGGCTTTACCCTGCGGCCGCCGCAATCGCCGCCTTGCCCGACCCGCTGGCGGCAGAGGCGGCCCGGCTCGGCGCGCGGCTGATCGCCGACGACCTCGGCCGGCTCGGCATCACCATCGATTGCCTGCCGGTGCTCGACCTGCCGGCCGCTGGCGCCGACCCGGTGATCGGCGACCGCGCCTATGATAGCGATCCCGGCCGCGTCGCGCGGCTCGGCCGCGCCGTCTGCGACGGGCTATTCGAAGGCGGCGTCTTGCCGGTGCTCAAGCACATCCCAGGGCATGGCCGCGCCGGCGCCGACAGCCACCTCGCGCTGCCGATGGTCGCGGCTTCCCATGCCGAGCTGGCATGCACCGATTTTGTGCCGTTCAAGGCACTCGCCGCTATGCCCTGGGCGATGACCGCCCATATCGTCTATATGGCAATCGATCCGACAGCGCCGGCGACCCAATCGGCACGGGTAATCGGCGATATCATTCGCGGCGAGATCGGCTTTGACGGCGTGCTCGTCTCCGACGATCTGTCGATGCAGGCGTTGGGCGGCGCATTGCCGGAGCGGGCCGGGCGCGCGCTCGCCGCCGGCTGCGATCTGGTGCTGCATTGCAACGGTCGCATCGGCGAGATGGAGACGATCATGCGAGCGATGCCGCCGATTGCCTCCGCCGCCGCGGCACGGCTCGCGCGCGCCGAGAATATGCGGCGGCCGCCGGCCGAATTCGACCGCGGCGCTGCGGCAGCGCGGTTCGACATGCTGATCGCGCAGGTGCCGCGATGAGCTCGACGTTGGCGATGCTCTACGCCGCCAGCACCTGGGTGCTTCCGGTGGTTTTTGCCGTGACCTTGCACGAGGCGGCGCATGGGCTCGTCGCCTATCGTTGCGGCGACGACACCGCCTGGCGCATGGGCCGCGTCACCGCCAACCCGCTCAACCACATCGACCGGTTTGGCACGATCCTGTTGCCGGCGCTGTTGATCCTGGTGCGCTCACCCTTTCTGTTCGGCTACGCCAAGCCGGTGCCGGTCAATTTCGGCCGGCTCAACAATCCGCGGCGCGACATGGTGTGGGTGGCGCTCGCGGGCCCCGCGACAAATGTGCTGCTGGCGATCGTCTCGTCGCTGTTGTTCTACGGGGTGGTCTTTATCCCGCCGAGCCCGGCCGAGTGGGTCGGCGCCAATCTCGTCCATTCGATCCAGATCAACGCCGTCTTGTGCGTCTTCAACATGCTGCCGCTGCCGCCCTTGGACGGCGGCCGGGTCGCGGTCGGCCTGTTGCCGCAGCCGCTGGCGTTGCGCCTGGCGCGGGTCGAGCGCTTCGGCATCCCGATCCTGCTGCTGTTCCTGTTCGTGGTCCCGATGATCGGCGAGCAGGCCGGCCTCGACCTCAACATCCTCAGCCGTTTGATCAGCGGGCCGACCGAAATGCTGATCCGCTTTGTGCTGACGATCACCGGGCAGACCTGACGGCAATGGCCTGCGTCGATCCGGCCCCCTCCCCTTCCCTCCCCCACGCACGGGGAAGGGGCAGGGGTGGGAGCAGGCTCTCGCGAAGAGCACGAGCCCGAGCAATTGGTATTGGCGCTCGACGGTTATGAGGGGCCGATCGACCTGTTGCTGAGCTTGGCGCGCGAGCAGAAGGTCGATCTCTCCAAAATCTCGATTTTGGCTCTGGCCGACCAATACCTCGCTTTTATTGCCGCACGCCGGGAGCTGCGCCTCGAGATCGCCGCCGATTACCTGGTCATGGCCGCCTGGCTCGCCTATCTGAAGTCGCGCCTGCTGCTGCCGCAGCCGCCGGACGATGACGGCCCGGGCGCCGGGGAGATCGCCGCCGCGCTCGGCCATCGGCTGAAGCTCTTGGCGGCGATGCAGACGGCCGGGCGCCGGCTGATGGCCCGGCCGCAGCTCGATCGCGACGTTTTCCTGCGCGGCGCGCCCGAAGGTGTGGCCGCGGTCGCCGTGCCGGTGTGGCAGGTCCGGCTCTACGATCTGCTCAGCGCATACGCCGAAGGGGTGCGCCGGCGCGAGACGGCGGTGCTGCGGATCGAGCCATCGGCGTTTCATTCGATCGACGCGGCGCTGAAGCGGTTCGCGCGGCTTCTCGGGCGGATGACGCAATGGCGCGAGCTGGCGCGCTTTCTGCCGGACGAGCCGGGGGGCGCAGAATTGCGCCGGTCGGCCTTGGCGGCGACCTTTGCCGCGGCGCTCGAGCTCGCTCGCGACGGCCGGGTCGAATTGCGCCAGGACCGCGCCTTTGGCCCGATCTGGCTGCGCCGCCGCGCGCTCGGCGCGCGAGCGCGATGAGCGAGGGCGCGATCAGCGCGCGGGCGCAGCAGCTGCGCCTTCTCGAAGCGCTGCTGTTTGCCGCCGCAGAGCCGCTGGCCGAGGAGGCGCTCGCGGCCCGGCTCGGCACCGACAGCGATCTAAAAGGGCTCTTGGCCGAGCTGGCTGAGAGCTATGCCGGGCACGGGGTCAATCTCCTGCGCCTCTCCGGCGGCTGGGTGCTCGCGACCGCGCCGGACCTCGCCGACCAATTGCGGGTCGAGCGCCGGGTGCCGCGCGCGCTCTCGCGGGCGGCGGTCGAGACGCTCGCGGTCATCGCCTACCACCAGCCGGTCACCCGCGCCGAGATCGAGGAGATCCGCGGCGTCACGCTCGGCAAGGGAACGATCGACATTCTGATGGAGGCCGGCTGGGTGCGGCCCCGCGGCCGGCGCGCCACTCCCGGCCGCCCGCTCCTGTGGGTGACGACACCTGGGTTCCTCACCCATTTCGGCCTCGACACCCTCGGCGACCTGCCGGCCGTCGAAGAATTGCGCGCCGCCGGCCTCCTCGATCTTGCCCCCGCCGCGCCCGGCGAGGCAGAACCTCGCTGCCGGCAAAGCGCTTCGACCCGGCGCACCCGATTTGCCTCATAAGCCTGCCGGACGGCCAGCGCTGTACCCTGTGCCGGCCGCCGGTGACCGCACCCGGAGCTGCTGCCGACAAAAGGTTCACAGCCTCTCAGCGGAAGGCTGGCCTACACGCCTGGCCGAGGCATCCGCGTGCTTGGTGAAGTGCCCAGGGCTGCCCGGTTTCAGGCCCCTCGATCCGTACGGACCCCTTCTCAGCGGGAAAGGCTGCTGGTATCGAGCAATTTCGGCAGCAACAATCAGCAGCACTACCCACAAAAATTCGAAGCCGCGCATCCACAAGCTTTCAAAATAGTTCCACATGATGAAAAAGAGAACAACCGACAGCAGGTGCCGCGCCCGAGCCGGGTCGCGGTCTGCGACGCGCCCAATGCTGTGCAGGGTTACGATGATGAAGACGTAAAGTAAAGCAAGGCCGACATATCCCATCTCCAGCGTCGTATCATAATAGCCATTGTGGGCGTTCGGCATCAACTTGACCCAGCCTGGAGCCTCGTTGGCGGGCGAGCCGGGCACGAGCCAAAAGGATTGGTATCCCCATCCCAAGACCGGTCTGCGTCCGATCTCATATTGCACGAATTCCCATATAATGGTTCGACCCGTCAAAGTTAAATCATGGTAAATCATGTATGCCATGCGTTCCATAAGATCAACGTGAGCTATTTTAGATAACATGGTATAGACACATGGTAGTGACAATAGAATTATCGCTAGAGAAATACGCGTAATCTTTCGAATTGTTAACGAAAGTTGAGCCAATAACGGAGAAATTATTATAAGTCCAAGTGCTGTTTTTGAATCGCTCAAGACGGTGAGTGCGATAGAAATAACAAGGACAACGATACCCAACGCCTGCCGCCAACCGCGATGGACAATTTCATACAATGACATCAAAAAGGCGGCCGCGGCGCATTCTCCCAGATAATTCTTGCCACCAAAATATCCTTGATAACAAAATTGGTTGGCGTTACAATTGACTGTGTCGACAACACCGCCGAGTACGAAAAGAATATTCAAGATTAAAGCGAGTGCGAAGCACAGAAACAGGCCGCGCATCATATCCGTTGTTCGAGGCGCCAGCATTGCCGGCAGAACAATGGATGTAAGGATCATTACCTGCTGAACAAATCTGGTGAACGAGCTCTGCGGACTGAAAGCCCACAGGACGCTTGCTCCAGCAAACGCAAGATAGGCGAGTAGACAAATGATGTGGGGAGGCCACGTAAGTCTACGAAAACGTACGTGATGTTTCACGATCAATAAAATGGCAATCGCAGCCATAACCGGCCAAAACAATCTATTGATCAGGCTGGAATGGCCGTTATATATAGCGTTACGATCAAGGGGTGTAAAATAATCTAATAATGGAGACACTATTAAAGCAAAGACACATGCCAAGAGCGGTACGATTGCAAATCGGTCGATTATTGCTTTTGGGTTCGGGAGGCCCAGAGCGGTGGCCGGCGCGTCTCGGGTTTGGCGCATCTCATAGGTCCGAGCTCGGTTCGGGTCCGATATTCGGGATTGTATACCCTGCATTATTTAACGGCTTCATCTCTATCTGGTTTAGGCGTTCCCGTGGTAGTCGACCTGATGAGTTTGCCATCTCTCACCCCTCGTCATGGTTATCCGCGCGACGAGCTCAAGAACTCCAGGGTGAATAAGGGAGGATTTGTGCGTCAACAAATTTGTCCACCCTAATCGGCAACAGCCCCGACCGCAGACAAAACCCTCAATCGGGCGACATCATGTCGGAACAGCGAGCGGCATGATCGCGGAATCTGTCCGGGCGGCAACGCCGGAATCATCAGCAGAGCCATCGCCGGTTGAATTCCGAATATGCATTCCCCTGTTTTAGGGGTTCTGGAGCCGACGCCATCAGCTCAAGGCTGCGTGAACGGCGTCCCGGCATCGTAGCGCGCCTTGGCCGGCAGCGTGTAGAGCTGCGGCGATCCGGTAGGATTGACCCAAGGCCAGGTGTAGCCGCGCCCTGCATTGAAGAAGGCCGGCTTCCGGGCCAGATAGTGCGAATTTCGCAGAGTGTGGAGAGGCGCCCCCCGAATCGGGCACCAAGCTTCAGATATTCACCGGTCAGCATCACATTCGCCGACCAGCGCCGGAAGCCTTTGCTCGATCCAGGTCGCTGCCGTGTCGAGGGCGCGGGCTACCGCCTCCGGGCCGCGGGCCATGCCTTCGAGACGGAGGAATTCGACCGAGGGGATGCCGATCGTTTCAAAAACGGCACGGAGATACGGGGTCAGAAAGTCGGGCTGGTGCGGCGGGATCGTGACGTAGCCGCCATGGGCGCTGGCGACGATCAGCGGCCGGTCGCGCAGCAGCCCGATCTTGCCCTCGGGCGTCGAGCGGAAAGTGCGGCGGATGCGCACGATATGGTCGATCCATGCCTTCAAGGTCGAGGGCACGGTGAAATTGTTCATCGGTGTGCCGATCACGACAAAATCGGCGGCTTCGAGCTCGGCGATATAGCGCTCGGACAAGAGAAATCGCGGATCGTCGTCGGGGGTCGGCGACAGGATCGCATCGTAAAGGTCGCGATCGGGGTGCGGCGGAGGATCGGTCGCGAGGTCGTTGCTCACGACAACAGCGCCGGGGCGCAACGCCGCAATCCGCGCGGCAACGTCGCCGGCGACGCGCCGGCTCCAGGCTTGCGGGCGCGGGCTCACCAGAATTTGCAGGATCGTCGTCATTCTGGCTCGATCGGACGGCTAAAGCGCAAGGCCCGCGCCAGCAGCCGCTCGCGGTAATAGAAGCGGTGCGCCCGCACATTGTCGAGCGCGGTGTCGAGCACGAGCCGCCCGCAGCCGGCATCCCGGCCGATTGCCGCGACCACATCGAGCAGTCTTGCGCCGAGCCCGCTGCCGCGCTCGCCCTCGGCGGTGACGAGATCGTCCACATAGACAAACTTGCCGTGGATCAGATTTTCTTCGAAGCGATAGCCGGCGAGCGCCACCGGCGCGCTGCCGCGCCAGGCGGCGAGCAGGCGATAGCCGGCCTCGTGCTGGCGACCGACCCGCGCGACCAGCTCGTCGGCGTCGGCAAGATGCGACCGCAACAGCACCATCACCGGATAGCACGCGGCAATTTCGGCCGCCGTCTCGGCATGCCGCAACGCAACTTCGCTGTTCATGGCGCCCAATCCATCGAGAGAGACCCGCAGCAAATCGTGTGACGCCCCTATCTATAGCCCGCGCCCACGACGTTCGAGCGGATTCGACACCGGCCTCCGGATACGCTATATTTTTACGGATATAACGTTTCGGGAGGACAATCATGGATGTCGCCGAGCAGACGCCGCTCAGCGCGATCCGGCTCGGCCAGCTGATCCGGGAGGCGGGGTTCCCGCCCGGTGTCGTCAACATCCTGACCGGGTTCGGCGAGACCGCCGGTGCCGCGCTCGCGGCCCATCCCGATGTCGACAAGATCGCGTTCACCGGCTCGACCGAGGTCGGCAAATTGATCGTCCAGGCCGCCGCCGGCAATCTGAAAAAAGTGTCGCTGGAGCTGGGCGGCAAATCGCCGGCGATCGGCTTCCCCGACGCCGATATGGAGGTCGCGATCGCCGGCACGTCGAGTGCGATCTTTTTCAACATGGGGCAATGCTGCACCGCCGGCTCGCGGCTTTATGCCCATCGCCGCATCTTCGACCGGCTGATGCAGGGGGTCGCCGACAACGCCGGCAAGATCCGTGTCGGCCACGGCCTCGACCCCGAGACCCAGCTCGGCCCGCTGGTCTCCGACGAGCAGTTCCGCCGCGTCACCGGCTATCTGGCGGCGGGCCGCGAGCAGGGTGCGCAGGTGGTGACCGGCGGTGGCCGCGTCGGCGACCAGGGATATTTCGTGCAGCCGACGGTGTTGACCCAAACGAGGCCGGACATGTCGGTGGTGCGCGAAGAGATCTTCGGACCGGTGGTGTGCGCGATCCCGTTCGACGACGACGATCTCGACCGCATCGCGCGCACCGCCAACGACACGCCCTACGGCCTCGCGGCGAGCATCTGGACCCGCGATCTCGGCACCGCCCACAAGCTCGCGCGCCGCATCAAGGCCGGCACGGTGTGGATCAACACCCACAATTTCGGCGATCCGGCGCTGCCGTTCGGCGGCTTCAAGCAATCCGGCTGGGGCCGCGAGATGGGCTACGAGGCGATCGAGCTCTACACCGAAGTAAAGGCGGTGGCGGCTGCGCTTTAGCCGCGCCGCTCAACCCACGCAAAGGAGCAGAAACATGGCAATGCCGCAAACCATCGAGACCTACCGCCACCCGTTCACTGCCGGCACCGAAGTAAAGCGCATGCTGATCGGCGGCGAATGGGTGCGCGCCGCCTCGGGCAAGACGTTCGACAGCCGCAACCCGGCGACCGGCGAGCTTTTGGCAAAGGTCGCCGAGGGCGACAAGGAAGACATCGACCGCGCCGTCGCCGCCGCGCGCCGCGCCTTCGAAGGGCCGTGGAGCAAGCTCAAGCCCTATGAGCGCCAAGCGCTGCTGTTGAAGATCGCCGATCTCGTCGAGCAGCATTACGACGAATTGTCGATGCTCGACACGATCGACATGGGGGCGCCGGTCAGCCGCACCCGCGCCACCAGGCAGCGCGTGCTCGGCATGCTGCGCTGGTATGCCGGCATGGCCACCTCGATCCATGGCGAGACAATCGAAAACTCGCTGCCCGGCGAATATTTCTCCTATACCCTGAAGGAGCCGATCGGCGTCGTCGGCGCGATCATCCCCTGGAACGGGCCGCTCGGCGCCTGCATCTGGAAGATCGGTCCGGCATTGGCCACCGGCTGCACCGTCGTCTTGAAGCCGGCCGAGGAAGCGCCGCTGACCCCGCTTAGGCTCGGCGAGCTCCTGATGGATGCCGGCGTGCCGCCCGGGGTCGTCAACATCGTGCCCGGCTATGGCGAGACCGCCGGTGCGGCACTCGCCGAGCACCCCGGCGTCGACAAGGTCGCCTTCACCGGCTCGCATTTGACCGGGCAGTCGATCGTGCGCGCCTCCGCCGGCAATCTGAAACGCGTCTCGCTCGAGCTCGGCGGCAAATCGCCCGACATCGTCTTTGCCGACGCCGACCTCGAAACCGCAGTGCCCGGCGCCGGCATGGCAGTCTTTGCCAATTCCGGCCAGATTTGCAGTGCCGGCACGCGGCTTTTTGTCGAGCGCAAGGTCTATGACGAGTTTGTCGGCCGGGTCGCCGATTTCGGCAAGGGCCTCAAGGTCGGCAACGGCCTCGACCCCGACACGCAGATCGGCCCGCTCGTATCCGAGCAACAGTATCAGCGCGTCACCGGCTATCTCTCGACCGGCCGTCAGGAGGGGGCGCGGCCGGTCACCGGCGGCCAGGCGCTGACCGAGGGCCCCTTTGCCAAAGGGTACTTCGTGCCGCCGACCGTCTTTGCCGATGTGAAGGACGACATGCGCATCGCCCAGGAGGAGATCTTTGGCCCGGTGATCTCGGCGATCCCGTTCACCGATGTCGAAGAGGTCATCCGCCGCGGCAACGCCACCAGCTTCGGTCTCGGCAGCGGCGTGTGGACGCGCGACGTGTCAAAGGCGCATCGGCTCGCCAAGGGGCTGCGCGCCGGCTCGGTGTGGATCAATTGCTACCAGGCGATGGACCCGGCGGTGCCGTTCGGCGGCTACAAAATGAGCGGCTATGGCCGCGAAAGCGGTATCCAGCAGATGGAAGAGTACTTGAACGTCAAAGCGGTATGGATCAAGACCGCCTGAGCCTGTTCCCACATGATGACGGCGGCGGCTCCCGACAGGGCCGCCGCTGGTTTTTTTATTTCGGTGAGGATAATCGCGTGCCAAGAGGAGCAAACTCGGTGCCCCGCGCGGTCGAGCGGGCCTCCGGAGGGGCTTGTCCGCCTCCCTCGCCTCGTCCCCATCGCCGAGAGGATAGCTCGATATGAAATATACCAAGCTCGGCCGCACCGGCCTCGACGTCTCGCGCATCTGTCTCGGCTGCATGAGCTATGGCGGCGGCAACCGGGGCAACCATGCCTGGAGCCTCGGCGAGGAGGAAAGCCGGCCGTTTATCAAAAAGGCGCTCGAAGCCGGGATCAATTTCTTTGACACCGCCAACCGCTATTCGCTCGGCCGGAGCGAGGAAATTCTCGGCCGCGCGATCCGCGATTTCGCGCGGCGCGACGAGGTCGTCGTCGCCACCAAGGTCTATGGGCGGATGCGCCCCGGCCCGAACGGCGCCGGGCTGTCGCGCAAGGCGATCCTCGCCGAAATCGACGCCAGCCTCGCCCGGCTCGGCATGGATTACGTCGATCTTTACCAGATCCACCGCTTCGACCACGACACACCGATCGAGGAGACCCTCGAAGCGCTGCACGACGTCGTCAAGGCAGGCAAGGCAAGGTATATCGGCGCCTCGTCGATGCACGCCTGGGAGCTCGCCCGCGCCCTCGGCATCGCCGAGAAGAACGGCTGGACCCGCTTTGTCAGCATGCAGAACCTCGTCAACCTGCTCTATCGCGAGGAGGAGCGGGAAATGCTGCCGCTCTGCGCCGCCGAGGGGATCGGCGTCATCCCGTGGAGCCCGCAGGCGCGCGGCAAGCTCAGCCGCGACTGGGATTACACCAGCATCCGCACCGAGACCGATGCGGCTTTCGGGCGGCTATTTGCCAAGACCGATGAGGCCGACAAAAAAGTCGCCGACCGCGTCGCCGAAATCGCCAAGGCGCGCGGCATGCCGCGGGCGCAGGTGGCGCTCGCCTGGCTGCTGTCGAAGCCCGTGATCACCGCGCCGATCGTCGGCGCCACCAAGCTCCACCATCTCGACGACGCGATCGCCAGCGTCGATGTTACGCTGAGCGCCGAAGAAATCAGCGCGCTCGAAGAACCCTATGTGCCGCACGCGATGGTAGGCTTTGTCTGAACATCTGGTTGGCGGGGGCGCAATGCCGCGGGAGATCGTCGGGAAGGGATTGCGGTTTTCGCTGCGCCACGCCCCGTGTGCTCACATCTGCCGGTATTGCCTGATCTCGGAGTCGCGCAAGCGCACCACGCTCCCGTTTGCCCGCTTCGAGCAGCTCGTTCACCGTTTCCATGATTGGCAACAATCGACGCGCCGCGACAACCTGCAAATCGGGATTTTTGTCGGTCCCTCCTTTGATTACGACATCGAGATCTTGCAGGGGGTCGCGAGACTGCATGCCCGGCGCGGGGCCAGGTTTCAGACCATCAACCTCGGCGGGCTTCGCATCCGATCCGGCGAGACGCTGATCGAATGGCTCGATGAACGGCGGGCGGCCGGCATAACGGGGTTTCACGCCTCGCTTGCCGGCTGCGGCGAGGTCCATGACCGGTGGAACGGGCGCGCCGGCGATTTCGACTACCAGATTTCGATCCTCGGATTGGCCGGCGAGCGCGGCATGGTTCGCCGCGAAAAGCTGTTCCTGACGCAAAACACCTTGCCGATCTTCGACCGCCTGCTCGACATCCTCGATGGCATCCCGGGCGAAATCGGCAGCCGCACCGCCAGCCCCTTTTTCTACGCCGGTCTCGCGGCGAGGTATGAAAGCGAGCGTCTGACCGAAGACGACCGCGACCGCCTGCCGGAGCGCATCGCTCGGCTCCGGGCCAAACGGTTCGACAATTGGCGGTCGGAGCGGGAGTGGATCCCGATAATGCTGGAAACGGCGGCCCAGCCGCGCAAGCTGCTGCTCAAGATCGATGTCGACGAAACCAGCATCGACTATCTGGAAAATGCCTCCTGCGAGGAGATTTTCGCGGAGCGGGAACGTCGGTATCAGGAATCCTACCGCCTCGTTCCGGCGCTCGACGAGCTGTGCGCGCGTTATGGCGATCCGGACAACCGGAAGATTTACCCGATAAGCCGCGATGTCGAGGGGCGGTGGCTGGACCTGCACGAAGCGGCCACCGGCATCAAGCCGCCGCTCGACTGACCCGGCAACGGAGGGCGTGATCATGAAGTTCGGCATTCACAATCCGTCATGGCTGTCCGGCCCCGACCCGGCGCAAGCCTTCGAGGCGGCCAAAGCCAAGGTGCGATGGGCCGAGGACCACGGTTTTACCTGGTTTTCGGTGATGGACCATTTGATCCAAATCCCCGGTGTGGGCGCGCCCGACGAGCCGTTTTTGGAGGGCTGGACGGCACTCTCGGCATTGGCCGCGGTGACGAGCCGGATTCGCCTGGTGACGCTCGCCACCTCGGTCGGCTACCGCAACCCCGCGCACCTCGCCAAGATCGCCGCCGGTGTCGATCTGATCAGCCGGGGCCGGCTGACATTGGGTATCGGCGCCGGCTATTTCGAGACCGAATACCGGCAATATGGCTGGGAGTTCCCGGCGCGGCCGGCGGTGCGCATCCGCCAGTTGGAGGAAGCCGTCCGCCTGATCCTCCTGATGTGGACCGAGCAGCGGACCACCTTTCACGGCCGATATTTTCATGTCGAGGATGCGATCCTCGAGCCCAAACCGGTGCAAAAGCCGCACCCGCCGGTGCTGATCGCCGGCGGCGGCGAGGAATTGACCCTGCGCGCGGTCGCCCGGCTCGGCGATGCCTGCAATATCGGCGGCGAGCCCGAGACGGTGCGACACAAGCTCGCGGTGTTGCGCCGCCATTGCGAGGCGGCAGGGCGCGATTACGAGACGATCGAAAGGACCCACAACAACAGCTGGCTCCTTGCCCGCGACGCGGCTGGTGTCGCGGCCAAGCGCGAGCGGCTCCTGGCGCGCGGGCCGTTGCGCGGCTTTGTCGGCACCGTCCCCGAGGCGATCGACCTCGTCGGGCAATACCAGGATGCCGGGGTGCAGCTGCTGATCAACAGCGACTACCGCAACGACCTCGAAACCCACGAATTGTTTGCCTCCGAGGTCATGCCTCGCTTTGCCTGACGTGCTAAAGTCGGGCTGAATTGAGGCGAGGCCGGGCCATGCCGAGGCTCACATTGCGCATCGATTTCGATCCGGGTCGCGCGATCGGGCCGGGCAAGATCAAGCTGTTGGAGCTGATCGACACGCACGGCTCGATTTCCGAGGCGGGCCGCCGGATGGGCATGTCGTACCGCCGCGCCTGGCTTCTGGTCGACAATCTGAACCGGAGCTTCCGCGCTCCCGTCGTCGCCTCGCAGGCAGGCGGCCAGCACGGCGGCGGCGCATCCCTGACCGAATTCGGCCACGCCGTCATCCGGCATTATCGCGAAGTCGAGAGCGCGGCCGAGGTCGCTGCGGCCGCACATATCAAAGCCCTTGCCGAAGCGCTCGCCGAGCGGAGCAGACCGACCGGCGACGCCGAACCCGTAAAAACCCGGCGGCTGGCTCAGAGCATCCGCTAACGCTCACTCGCTGTTTAGACTAAACCATGATCCTTTCAAATGTAATCGCTCGTTCTCGTCGCCCTCGCAAAAGCGGGGGTCCAGGGGCAGGTCACAGAGCCTTGAACCCTGGATTCCCGCTTTCGAGCGTGTGAAGAAATTGCTCTTTCCAAGAAACGTCATTCCGGGGCGGCCCGAAGAGCCTGCCCCTGGCTTGAACAGGGGGCCGAGCCCGGAACCCAAGAACACCTGAATTTCCAATATATTCGACGTCCGGTGTTCATAGGTTCCGGGCTCGCGGGCAGTCCCGCGCCCCGGAATGACGACGCTTGGCATTTTTTCGCACGCGCTTTCGCGGGACCGGCGGAAGAAACGAGGTTATTCAATTTTATGGAATCGTGGTTTAGCACACACGGTCGATTACTTTGGGGCGGCGGCCGAAGGGTGGAACAGCTGCTTTCCGTCCAGCTGATAGGCACCGATTGCGGCTTGTCCTTCGGGCGACGCCAGCCATTGCGCGAAGCGCTGGGCCAAAGCTTGTTTTGGCACCGGATGCTTTTTGGGGTTTAGCAGGAGCACGTCGTAGCGGTTTATCAGGCGCGGATCGCCCTCGACCAGCACGCCGAGGTTGCCCTTATTGCCAAAGCTCAGCCAGGTGCCGCGATCGCTGATGGTATAAGCGCCCATCGCCTTGGCGGTGTTGAGCGCGGCACCCATGCCGCCGCCGATCGAGCGGTACCACGTGCCACCACCCACCTTCGCGGGGTCGATTTGCGCCACGCGCCAAAGCCGGTGCTCGAGCGCGTCGGTCCCGCTCTTGTCACCGCGGGAGACAAAAGGCGCTCGGGTAGCGGCGATCGCCTTCAGCGCCGCAACGGCATCGCGACTTCCTGCGATATGGGCAGGGTCCGACCGCGGCCCCACCACGATGAAATCGTTCCACGCGATTTGCGTGCGATCGATCCCGTCTCCGGCCGCGATGAACTGCTGTTCCGCTTCCGGATCGTGCACCAGCAGCAAATCGGCATCGTCGTGCGCAGCGGTCCGAAGCGCCTGACCCGTCCCCTGCGCGAGAACATGCACGGTTATTCCGGTCTCTTTGGTGAAGATCGGCAGAATGTGCGCCAGCAATCCCGAATTTTCGACCGACGTAGTCGAGGCGAGAATGATCGACTGCGCCGGGCTCTCGGCGGCAACTCCCGCTCGCCCGAGGAGCGCAACGAGCAGGACGATGACCAGTTGCCGCAGTTTCATCATTATTCCCCAAGCAGAAAGGCGGTGCTGCTCACCGCGACGCTGATCCCGATCAGGACGAAGCCCAGCCCAAGGGCCAGCTCCAAATCACCCTTGCTGGTTTCCAACACAATTGCCGTCGTCATAATTCGCGTATAGCCGGCAATATTGCCACCCACGATCAATACCGCGCCCACCTCGGAGATCGTGCGGCCAAAACCGGCCAGCACCGCCGTCGTAACAGGCCGCCGCGCGATGGCAAGGAGCATCCCGATCGAGCGCAGCGGCGCGGCGCCGTCGACGCGCAAGGCACCGCCATATTCCTCCCACGGCTCCTCGATCGCCCGATGGGCGAGCGCCATGATGATCGGCGTTGCCAGCAGCGTCTGAGCCAGCACCATGGCGCCGGGCGTGAATAAGAGGGCGAGCCAGCCCAGCGGCCCGGAGCGCGACAGCGCGAGATAAAGCCCGAGTCCGACCACGACCGGGGGTAAGCCGAGAAACGCATTGGCGAGAACGATCACCAGCCGGCGGCCCGGAAACCGGCAGATGGCCAAGGCCGCTCCGCTCGGTAGTCCCACAACCGCGGCGACAAGGGTAGCCGAAAGGCTGACCGCCAAGGAAAGTGCGACGATGCGCCCGAGCTGGGCCACCCCGTAGGCAGCCCAGAAGTCATTCACCCGGCACGCGCCGAGGAGGGGGTGCGGATCGTCATGTTCGACCGTTCTAACGGTTCGATTGGGATCTTCATGAGCTATGCCCGCATGCTAACCCGATCCTGTGCGTCGCCGCACCGTCCGATCTCGCCGGCAGCGCTGCTTATTTGCATTACCGACTGAGATTCGGAGGTTCGTGCTGGCATCGTGATATCCGATAGGATAGATCGGGCCGCCGTCGCTGGCGACGGCCCCCTTACCCATGCCATGGAGAACGCAATGCAGCTCAGCGCCCGCAACCAGCTCAAAGGCAAGATCACCGGTGTTGCCAAAGGCACGACGACGGCGCATGTCCGCATCGATATCGGCGGCGGTGTGATCGTCACCTCCTCGATCACCAACGAGGCGGTGGACGAGCTCGGCCTCAAGGTCGGCGACGATGCGATCGCGGTCATCAAGGCGTCGGATGTGATGGTCGCCAAGTGAGGCGGCGCGGCCTTCTTGGTCTCGGCGCCGGCGCGCTTGCCGCGCTCGCCTGGCCGTCATGGTGGGCCGCGGCAAAGCCTTTCACCAATTCGGCCGGCCGACAGGTCGAGATCCCCGGCAATGTGCGGCGGGTGTTTCCAGCGGGGCCGCCGGCCTCGGTCGCGCTCTACACGGTGGCGCCCGAAAAGATGCTCGGCTGGACCCGCGCGCCGAGCGCGGCGGCACTGGCCTTTCTGCCGCAGCGTTATGCCGGGCTGCCGGCGATCGGCCGGCTCACCGGCCGCGGCAACACGGTCAACCTCGAAAATGTCGTCAAGCTCGCACCCGATCTGGTGCTCGATGTCGGCAACACCACCAGCACCTACGTCTCGCTCGCCGAGCGGGTGGAGGCGCAGACGCATGTTCCGGCTGTGCTGATCGGCGGCCGTCTCGCCGAGACACCGCAGACCTTGAGGACGCTCGGCCAGCTCCTCGGTGCAAGCGATCGCGCCGCGGCGCTCGCGCGCTACGCCGAGACGGTGCTGGGCACGGTGCAGCGGCAAACCGGGAAAATCCCGCCGGCGCAGCGCCCCAGCATCTACATCGCACGCGGCCCGCGGGGCTTGGAGAGTGCCGTCGCCGGCTCGATCGGCAGCGAAGTGGTCGATCTCGCCGGAGCGCGCAATGTCGTCGGCCGCGCGGCCGGGCCGCATACGATTGTCGATGTTTCGCCGGAGCAGGTCCTGGCCTGGCAGCCCGATGTGGTCCTGACCATCGACCGCCGCTTTCATGCCGCGATCCGCACCGACGCGGTATGGCGCGAGGTCGAGGCGGTGCAGAAGGGGCATGTCCATTTTGTTCCCGACCTGCCCTTCTCGTGGCTCGACGACCCGCCCGCCCCCAATCGGCTGATCGGCCTCTTATGGCTCGGCAAGCTGCTTTATCCTGCTTTCTTCGCGCAAGACATCCGCACCGAGGCGCAGCGCTTTTATGCCCTTTTTTATCAGCAGGAGCCGAGCGGGTCGCAGCTCGACGGGCTTCTCGCCGGCCCCCCGGCCTGAGGTTCGCGCGGCCCGCTTTTATCGCGGGGTTGTCGTCGTCGCGGCGCTGGGCCTCGTCTCGGCCGTCGCGATCGCGATCTGCGTCGGCCCGTTCCGGATCGCACCGGTCGATTTCGTGCGGCTGCTGATCGCAACAGCGGGCGGCCACGCCTCGCCGCTTCCCGCCGCCGCCGAAACCGTCATCCTGCAAATCCGCCTGCCGCGAGTATTGGCAGCGGTGGCGGTCGGCGCCGCCCTCTCCGCCGCGGGTGCCGCCTACCAGTCGCTGTTCCGCAACCCGCTGGTTTCGCCCGACATCCTCGGCGTCTCGTCGGGTGCGGCGTTTGGCGCGGTCGTCGGCATCTTTCTGTCGTTGCCGGTGGTCGGGATCGAGGCGGCGTCCTTTGCCGGCGGGCTGGCGGCGGTGCTGATCGCCTACGCGGTCGCCGCGGCGATCCGCGGGCGCGACACGGTGCTGGTCTTGGTCCTCGCCGGCGTTGTCATCGGCGCGTTGTTCGGCGCCGGGGTCGGCTTGCTCAAATATCTCGCCGACCCCTACAACTAATTGCCGGCGATCACCTTTTGGCTGCTCGGCAGCCTTGCCGCGGTCAACCCCGGCGATCTGGCGAGCCTGCTGCCGGCGGTGGCGATCGGGCTCGTGCCACTGGCGCTGCTGCGCTGGCGGATCGATGTGATGACCTTGGGCGACGAGGAGGCCGCCGCGCTCGGCCTCGACACGAAAAGGCTGCGCATCGTCGTGATCGCGGCGGCGACTTTGATGACCTCGGCTGCGGTTGCGGCGAGCGGCATCATCGGCTGGGTCGGCCTCGTCGTGCCGCATTTGGCCAGGCTCGTGGTCGGCCCGGCCTTTGCCCGGCTGTTGCCGGTCAGCATCCTCTTTGGCGCCGGCTTTTTGCTTGCCGTCGATACCGTGGCGCGGACTTTGGGCCATGTGGAACTGCCGCTCGGGGTCTTGACCGCAGCGCTCGGGACGCCGGTGTTTTTGTGGCTCCTCGCCTTCAGCCGGCGCGCGGCTTGGTCGTGACCCTGCCCCGCCTCGCGATCGAGAACCTCGGCTACGGCTATCCCGGCCATCCGGTCGGCCGCGGCGTTGCTGTTGCCGTCGCGGCCGGCGAGGTGCTGTGCGTGCTCGGCCGCAACGGCGAGGGGAAGTCGACGCTGTTCAAGACCATCCTCGGCCTCTTACCGCCGCTCGCCGGCGGGATGCGGGTCGATGGCGAGCCGATTACCGGCTGGGGCCGGCGCCGCCGGGCCATGACGTTCGGCTATGTGCCGCAAAGCGGCCCCGGCGGTTTCCCGTTCACCGTGCGCGAGATCGTGGTGATGGGCCGGATCGCGCATCGCGGGCCGTTCTCGGCGCCGGCGCGCGCCGACCGTGACGCCGCCGACGGGGCGCTTGCCGCGTTGGGCATTGCCGAGCTCGCCGAGCGCGAATGGCTGCGGATCAGCGGCGGCGAGCGCCAGCTCGTGCTGGTTGCCCGCGCGCTGGCGCAGGAGCCGCGCATCCCGGTGCTCGACGAGCCGACCGCCAGCCTCGATTTCGGCAACCAGCTCCGCGTGCTCGACGCGATGCGCGGCCTGGCCAAATCGAGCGGGCTCAGCGTGCTGTTCTCGACCCATCACCCGGAGCAGGCTTTCGCCTGCGCCGATCGGGTCGCGATATTGTCCGGCGGCCGATTGCTTGGTCTCGGGCCGCCGGCCGGCACCATCACCGCCGAGACCTTGCGCGCCTGCTATTCGGTCGATGTCGCTGTCGTGCCGGTCGCGGGCGGCCGCTACCGCGTCTGCGTCCCCCGCTCCTATCTCGATTGACTACTCCGCCGCGAGCCGCTGCGGCTCCTCGTCGTCGAGCGCGGCAAGGATCTTCGGCGGCGCCATCGGCAGGTCGCGCAGGCGAGCGCCGGTCGCGGCATGGATCGCGTTGGCGACGGCAGCCATCGGCGGCACGATCGGCACCTCGCCGACACCGCGCACGCCAAACGGATGGCGCGGGTTCGGCACCTCGACGATGACCGCGTCGATCATCGGCATGTCGGACGCGACCGGCACGCGGTAATCGAGAAACGCCGGGTTATCGAGCCGGCCCTCTTTGTCATAGATGTATTCCTCGTTCAACGCCCAGCCGATCCCCTGGGCCACGCCGCCCTGGATCTGGCCTTCGACGTAAGAGGGGTGGATCGCGCGGCCGCAATCCTGGGTCGCCGTGTAGCGCAGCACGGTGACGTGGCCGGTCTCGGGATCGACCTCGACATCGCAGACATGGGTGGCAAAGGCCGGCCCGGCGCCTTGCGCGTTGAGCTGCACCTCGGCGCCAATCGGGCCGCCGGTGCGCGCCGCTTTGATCGCAATCTCGGCCAACGGCAGCGGGTCGAAGCTGCCGGCATTGGCGCCGGCCGGCACCGCGGCGCCGTCCTTCCAATCGACCGCCTCGGGGCTGATGTCCCAGATCATCGCGGCGCGGCGCTTCAGCTCCTCGATGACCTTTTGCGCCGCCTGGACCGTCGCCATGCCGGTGGCGAAGGTCACCCGGCTGCCGCCGGTCACATGGGTAAAGCCGATCGAGGCGGTGTCGGCGACGATCGGCTTGACCCGTTCGATCGGGACGCCGAGGGTCTCGGCCGCCATCATCGCCATCGAGGCGCGCGAGCCGCCGATATCGGGGCTGCCCGAGGCGACGCTGACCGAGCCGTCTTCGTTGACATGCACTGCAGCACTCGAATTCGCCGCCGACATTGAACCAGAAGCCGCAGGCGATCCCGCGCCCCTGGTTGGGGCCGAGCGGGATCTGGTAGTTCGGGTGGTTTTTGGCGGCCGTCAGCGTATCGAGATAGCCGATATTGGTCCAGGTCGGGCCGTGCACTGCCTTGGTGCCGTCCTTGGCCGCGTTCGTTTCGCGCAGCACCAGCGGGTCGATGCCCAGCGCCAGGGCGAGCTCGTCGAGGCAGCTCTCCACCCCAAAAGACGAGATCGGCGCGCCGGGCGCCCGATAGGCTGCAACCTTTGGCCGGTTCGAGACGACGTCGTAGCCGGTGATCTGAACATTCGGCAGGTCGTACATAGCAAAGCCGCACATGCAGCCCGGCTGCACCGGCGAGCCCGGAAAGGCGCCAGCCTGGTATTTGAGCACAAGCTCGGCAGCGACGATAGCGCCGTCGTGCTTGGCGCCGAGCTTGACTTCGATCACGTCGCCCGAGGTCGGTCCGGTGGCGCGGAACACCTCCTCGCGGGTCATCACCATCTTGACCGGCCGCCCGGTCTTCTTCGACAACGCCAATGCCACCGGCTCGAGATAGACTAATGTCTTGCCGCCGAACCCGCCGCCGATCTCGGCGGGCGTCACGCGGATCGCCGCAATGTCGATGCCGAGCAATTTGGCGCAATAGGCGCGGATCATAAACTGGCCCTGGCTCGACGCCCAGATCTGCACCTACCCGTCGGCTGCGACCGAGACGACGCAGGCATGCGGCTCGATATAAGCCTGATGCACCGGCTTGGTCGTATAGCGCCGGGCGATGACGATATCGGCCAGGCGAAAGCCCGCTGCCGCATCGCCCTTTGAAAACGCGACACGTTTGGCGATGTTCGAGGGCTTTTCGGGCTTCGGGTCGATGCCTTGGGTAAAGAGGTCGTCATGCAGCAGCGGCGCGCCCGGCAGCATTGCCGCTTCGACATCGATGACATGCGGCAATACCTCGTACTCGACCTCGATCAGGTCGAGCGCCGCGGCGGCGACGATCGGCGAGATGGCAGCGACCGCGGCCACGGCGTGGCCCTCATAGAGGACCTTTTGGCGCGCCATGACGTTGCGCGACAGGTCGCGGAAATTCATCGGTCCTTCGCCGACAAAAGCCTCCTCCGACTTGATCTCCGGAAAGTCGGAGGCGGTGACGACGGCGCGCACGCCGGGCAACGCCATCGCCTTGCCGGCATCGATCCCGAGGATGCGGGCATGCGCGTGCGGGCTTCGTTTGATCTTGCCCCAGAGCATGCCGGGGAGCGCCAGATCGGCGCCGAAATTGGCGCGGCCGGTGACCTTGTCCACACCGTCCGGCCGGATCGGGCGGGTGCCGACCACCTTGAACGCGCCCGTGCTCGCGATTGCGGTCATGAATTTCTCCGGTTCTGGCTCGACGATGCCATGGTATCGTCCGAGCTTATCATCGAAATATCCGATAGGATATAGCGGCTCGCGCCAATTCGCCTCGAGGAGCCGATGCACCTCGCGGCTCAGAAGCGGTAGCGGCACTCCACCGGGAGCGGGACGGCGTGGAAATCACGCCGGTTTGTGTCGCGGTTTTCGAGGTTTACGAACAGGCATTCGTCGTGGACGAAGTGCGGCCCGGCGTGCCAGGTCGCAACATGCAATTTGATCAGGCGGTCGCCCGGCACGCGAAAGGCGACGATGTCTTCGAGCCGCGGGCGCGAATCGTCGCCGAGATCGTCCGGCGGCGCCACGCCGATCAGCCAGTCCTTGCCGCCGAGCGAGCCGAGGCACTGCGTCACCCGCCGGTGCCGCGCAATCCGGGCAAAGCCGAGCCCGACATGCGGCAAATGCATGATCCACAGCCGCGGCTCGCCATTGCCGAGGACGAGATTTGCCTCGCCGGTCGACGTCTCGGGGTCGTATCGGGTCTCGGCGCCCTGCCCGCCCGTCCGCAAGGGAGCGACGACTTGGCCGTAGGGTAGAAACGCTTCGGGCGTCAGCTCCCGCACCTCCAGCATGTGCCGCGCCAGCGTGCCTCTATCGTTCATTGCCCGCCTCCCTTTGGTTTCCGGCTAGAGTTTGCCAAGCCTTGAAGGAGACCGCCATGCCCTCCACCGCCATGCCCTCCGGCATCACCGCCGAAGCCCGCTCCTATCCCCGCCCGCTGCCCAACCCCAAATGGCTCGGCAAGCTCACCGAGGAAATCCTCGATCCCGATTTGCCGATCGTCGATCCGCACCATCACCTGTGGGACCATCCGGGCAGCCGCTATCTGCTCGACGACCTCCTCGCCGATGTCGGTTCCGGGCACAACATCGTCGCGACCGTCTTTATCCAATGCGGCTCGGGCTACCGCACCAGCGGCCCCGAGGAGATGCGCGCGATCGGCGAGAGCGAATTCGTTCGCGGCATTGCCGAGGAAGCCGATCGGCGCGGCGGCAAGACCAAAATTTGCGCCGGCATCGTCAGCTTTGCCGATTTGCGCCTCGCGCATGTCGATGATGTGCTCGAAGGGCAGATCGCCGCCGCCGGCGGCCGGTTTCGCGGCATCCGCCAGATCGCGGCGCACGACCCGGCGATTGTCGGCGCCTCGTCCTATGTGCCGCCGCCGGGGCTGATGGACGATCCGAATTTCCGGCGCGGCCTCAAGCGGCTGCCGGCGCACGGCTTGAGCTTTGAAGCCTGGCTCTACCACCCGCAGATCAAGGCCTTGACCGCGGTGGCGCGCGCAGCTCCCGAGGTAAAGATCGTGCTCAACCATTTCGGCGGCCCGCTCGGGGTCGGGCCTTACCGGCGCGAGGAGGTCTTCCCGCGCTGGCGCGCCGATATCGAGGCGCTCGCTGCCTGCCCGAATGTTTATGTAAAGCTCGGCGGGCTGGCGATGATCGTCAACGCCTTCGATTTTCACCTGGGTCCGCTGCCGCCGTCATCGGGCGAGATGGCCAATGCCTGGCGGCCCTATGTCGAAACCTGCGTCGAGAATTTCGGTGCCGCGCGCTGCATGTTCGAAAGCAACTTCCCGGTCGACAAGGGAGCCTGCAGCTATCCGGTGCTGTTCAACGCCTTCAAGCGGCTGGCGAGCGGCGCCTCGGCCGCGGAAAAAGCCGACCTTTTCGCCGGCACGGCCGCGCGCTTCTACCGGCTCGCGGTCTAATCGGCGATCGCCGGCTGCGGCTTGCCGAACACGATCGAGACAAAGCGGAACATCAACAGCGCGGCGAGCCCGAACGGCACGCAGCAGAACATATAGACCGCGGTTACGGCGTGGCCGACCGCCGCGGGATCGGTGGCGTTGCCCAACCCGGCGGTGTTCGCCACCACCCCGGCGATCGCCGCGCCAAAAGCGGTGCCGATCGAGCGTACCGAGGCAAGCGCTGAAGCGGTGCTGCGATGCTCGCCGGCCGCCGCACTCTCCATCGCGCGGGCGACGAGGTGCACGTTATAGGTGCCGATGCCGATCCCCATGAGGAAGGCGCTCACCGTCATCAGCGCGAGCCCCGGCAAGAGGGCCACCGCGGTCAGGCAGGCGAGCCCGGTCGTGGCGATCACCGGCCCCGATGCGAGCGCCAGCCGCTCCCGCCTCCCCGACCACCCCGAAACGGTAAAGGTCGCGGTGGTCCAGCCCATCGAAATCACGATGCTGAGAAAATTGACCACCACCGGCGACACCCGGTGCACGACCTCGAGCAGCAGCGGCAGAAACAGGGTGACCGAGGTCTGGGTCATCCCATGCAATGCCAAAATCCACAACGCCAGCCCGATCGGCGCGCTGAACGACACGGCGCCGCGCGGAAAGAGGTTGTCGGCGGCGCCGCGGTCGAGGCGAAAGGTCAGGCCGACCAATGCCACCGCCGCTGCGATCGCGAGGAGTCGTGGCACGATCCCGCTGACCGATCCGCTCGCCGCGACGCACAGCACACCGGCAACCAAGGTCCCGAGCCGCAAAAACGGCATGCCGGCAAACCGGCCGCGCTCGCCCTCCCGGCTGAGCCGGTCCGGGATCTTCCAATACGCGATCCCGGCAAAGGCCAGCATCAACGGCGCCATCATCCAGAACGAGCCGCGCCACCAGTCGATCGCGGCGAACATGCCGCCGACGATCGGCCCGCTCAGATGGCAGGCGGTGAAGGTGCCCTGCGAGATCGCGATGATGCGGGTGCGCAGCCGCGCCTCGTAAAGGCTGGTGATCAGCGCCATGCCGCTGCCGGAGACGAGCCCGCCGGCCCAGCCTTGCACCCCGCGCGCCGCGATCAGCGCGCCGATGTCGGGGGCGAGCGCGCAAGCCATTGTGCCGAGCGCAAAGACGCCGGCGCCGAGCGTATAGGCGCGCCGCGCGCCGAGGCGCCCCCACACCATCGCGGTCGAGGCGCCGCCGACGATCGAGCCGATCGTGTAGAGCATCGCCGCCCAGGTGTAGAAGCCGGCGCCGCCGATATCGCGCACGATCGTCGGCATGATGATCGCGATGACCAGCATCTGCGTCGCGTTCATCGCGATGCCGCCGATCACCAGCGCCGAATAAAGCCCGAGCCCGTTGCCAAAGAGCTCGCTCCAGGAGCCTTTGGCGATGCCCGAATCGGCCGTTGTCGTAAACCTGCCGCGCATCGGACGGAAATAACCGAAGACGCCCGCCGCAGGATGGCGCAATTTGATGCATCAGCCGCGCGCCGTCGTCGCGCACCACGCCGGCTCCAATCCGCCGCGGTTGCCGGCGAGCCGCTGTTGTCGGGCGCGCCGCGATCGGCTTAAGCTTTGCCCGAGACCCTCGGCCGGCTCAGCGGTGTGTGATGGCAGATCGGAAATTTCGGGTTGTCGTGGCTGGCGCCGGCGTGTCGGGCCTCTTTATGGCCGAGACGCTAAAGCGTGCCCGGATCGATTTCACCGTCTACGAGAAAGCCGGCGAGGTCGGCGGCACCTGGCGGGACAATACGTTTCCCGGCCTCTTTGTCGATGTGCTGTCGCGGCAATACGAATTTCCGTTTCAGCCGAATTACGGCTGGTCGCGCAAATATGCGCCGGCCGCCGAGATTTGGGACTATGTCAAAAAGGTCGCGCGCGACCGCGGCCTGACGCGGTTCATCCGGTTCAACGAAGAGGTCGTCGCCGCGCGGTTTGTCGGAGGCCGCTGGCAGATCGAGACCGCCGGCGGCGGCACCGATGTCGCGGACGTCTTTATTTGCGCCACCGGCTTTTTGCACCAGCCGCTCGATCCGGAGATTGCCGGGCGCGACCGCTTTGCCGGGCCGTCTTTTCACTCCGCGCGCTGGGACCACAGCGTGCCGTATGAAGGCAAGCGCTGGGGCGTCATCGGCAGCGGCGCCAGCGGCGTGCAGATCACCGAGGCGCTGGCCTGGGCCGGGTGCGAGGTGACCCAGTTCATCCGCCGCGCGCAATGGGTGCATATCCGCGAAAACCCGCGCTCGACCTGGCGCGAGCGGCTGATGCTCCGGCTGCCCTTTGCCTACCGGCGCGAGCAGCGCCGGCTGTGGCAATTCATCAATGAATTCGACCGCTGGCGTCTCGAGCCCGGGCCGCAGCGCGCGGCGATGGAGCGCGAATATGCGTCCTATCTCGACTGCATCGAGGACCCCGAGCTCAAACGCAAGCTGACGCCCGATTATAATCTCGGCTGCACGCGCATCCCCAAATCGGACAAGAACTATTACATGGCGGTGCAGCTTCCGAACGCTCACATCGTCAAGGGGCGGATCGACCGCATCGTGCCGGACGGCGTCGTCATGGCCGATGGCACCGAGGTGGCGCTCGACGTGCTCGTCTACGCCACGGGCTTTGATGCGCACGCCTATATGCGGCCGATGCAGGTGACGGGCCCCGACGGCACGACGATCGACGAAGCCTGGAAGGACGGGATTTATTCCTATGGCGGCATCGCCGTGCCGGGCTTCCCCAACCTCTTCATGCTCTACGGGCCGTTCGCCCCGGTCAACAACGTGCCGGTGCCGCTGGGCCTCGACCAGGAGATCGCGTGCATCATGCGGCTCCTCGCAGAGGCTCGGGCGCGCCGCGCCGCGGTGACGCCGACCGTCGAGGCGACCGAAAAGTTCCTCGCCCGCCTGCGCCGCGCTTTTCCCGCCACGGTCTGGGTCGGCGGCTGCCAGAACTGGTACACCGGCGACCAGGCGACACCCGTCCTGTGGCCATTGCCGCAGAGCGAGCACAAGGCTTTTCTCGCCGCCGCACCGCTGGACGATTTCCGGTTCATCCCGACCGGGCAGGGCGACTGACCGCGCGGTTGCGCCAAATGACCAAAGAAATCCGCCTCAATGCCTTCGACATGAATTGCGTCGGCCACATCCAGCACGGGATGTGGACCCATCCGCGCGACCGCTCGCTCGACTACAACACGCTCGAATATTGGCAGGACCTGGCGCGGCTCGCCGAGCGCGGCAAGCTCGACGGCATCTTTCTCGCCGACATCGTCGGGGTTTACGACGTCTACCAGGGCGGGCCGGGGCCGTCGATCGCCAATGCCGTGCAGGTCCCGGTCAACGACCCGATGATGGTCGTGCCGGCAATGGCCGCTGCGACGACGCATATCGGGTTTGGCGTCACCGCCAATTTGACCTACGAGCCGCCCTATCTGTTTGCGCGGCGGCTGTCGACCTTGGACCACCTGACGCGCGGCCGGGTGGGCTGGAATATCGTAACCGGCTATCTCGACAGCGCCGCACGCGCCATGGGGTCGGCGGTCCAGCCCGACCATGATGGGCGCTACGAGGTCGCCGACGAGTATATGGCCGTCGTCTACCAGCTATGGGAGGGAAGCTGGGAAGAAGGTGCGGTGTTGCGCGACAAGGCGGGCGGCATCTTTGCCGACCCGGCCAAAATCCACCGCGTCAAGCATTCGGGCCGCAATTATCAGGTGGACGCGATCCACCTCGCCGAGCCGTCGCCGCAGCGCACCCCGGTGCTCTATCAGGCCGGCGCCTCGGACCGCGGCCGCGAATTTGCCGCGACGCATGCGGAATGCATCTTTATCAACGGGCCGGATCGAAAGATCACCCGCGGCATCGTCGCCGACATTCGCGCGCGCGCCGCAGCGCATGGCCGCAGCCCGCGCGACGTCCTGGTGTTTCTCGGCCGCGCTGTGGTCACCGCCCGCACCGGTGCCGAAGCGCAAGAAAAGTATCAGGAATATCATCGGTATGCCAGCATCGAAGGGGCGCTGGCGCATTTCTCCAGCTCGACCGGCATCGACTTGTCGCGCTACGGCATGGACGAGCCGATCCGCCACGAGAAAAACGACGCGATGAACTCGGCGGTCGAGGCGATCACCCGGCTGAGCGCCGAGCCCTGGACGTTGCGGCGGATCATCGGCCAGATGGGGCTCGGCAGCCGCACCCCGCCGATCGTCGGCTCGGCCGAGGAAGTGGCCGACGAGCTGATCGACTGGGTCGAGGACACCGATATCGACGGGTTCAATCTGAGCCGCATCGTCACACCCGAAAGCCTCGAGGATTTTGTCGATCTGGTCGTCCCGATCCTGCAGGAGCGCGGCGTCTACAAGCGCGACTATCGGCCGGGCACCTTGCGCGAAAAGCTGTCGGGGCGGGCGCGGCTGCCGGCCGCGCACCCGGCCGCGGCCTATCGGCGGCCCCTCCCCGGCTGCGGTTGACCCGGTCTTCGGCATCCCGCCGACGCGAGGGCGCGCATTCCCATTCTGCATGGCGTTCGCGCTCGCGCGGTTTGCGCAGCGGGGTTAGCATGCCCGCACCGTCCGATCGCAGCCGGAGGGACTGCCGATGAGCCGCGCCCAAAATTTTGCCGACCCCGACGGCCAGATCCGCGAGCACCCCGGCCTCTTCGATGCGGTCGTCATCGGCGCCGGGGTTTCCGGGCTTTACACGCTCCATAAGCTGCGCGAGCTCGGGCTCAAGGTGCGCGTCTTCGAGACCGGCAGCGGTGTCGGCGGCACCTGGTACTGGAACCGCTATCCCGGCGCCCGCTTCGATTCGGAGAGCTACACTTACGGCTATTCCTTTTCGCCGGAATTGCTCGCGGAATGGGATTGGGCCGAGCGCTTTGCACCGCAGCCCGAGACCGAGCGCTATTTGAACCACGTCGCCGACAAGCTCGACCTGCGCCGCGACATCGACTTCAACAGCCGCGTCGCCGCCGCGCATTATTGCGAGGAAACGCGCCGCTGGGACGTCGCGCTGGAAGACGGGAGGCGCTGCCGCACCCGTTTCCTCGTCACCGCAGTCGGCGTGCTCTCGGCCCCGACGATGCCGCAGATCCCCGGTGTCGATACCTTCAAAGGCCAGTCCTGCCATACCCATTACTGGCCGAAGGAAGGGGTCGCGTTCGAGGGCAAGCGCGTCGCCGTGATCGGCACCGGCGCCAGCGCCGTGCAATTGATCCCGCAAGTCGCCAAGACCGCGCTTGATCTGAGTGTGTTCCAGCGCACGCCCAACTGGTGCGCGCCGTTGCACAACGACCGGATCGGCGCGGAGGAGATGCGGGATATCCGCTCCCGCTATCCCGAGATTTTTGCGCGCTGCAACGATACCCCCGGCTGCTTTATCCACGCGCCCGACCCGCGCGCCACCTACGAGGCGACGCCCGAGGAGCGCGAGGCTTTCTGGGAAAAGCTCTATGGCGAGCCGGGCTTCGGCATCTGGCAGGGCAATTTCCGCGACATCCTGACCGACCGCACAGCCAATGCGCTGGTTTCGGATTTTATCGCGCGCAAGATCCGCGAGCGGGTGCACGATCCCAGGGTCGCCGAGAAGCTGATCCCAAAAAACCACGGCTTCGGCACCCGCCGCGTGCCGCTCGAAACCCGCTATTACGAGGTCTACAACCAGCCCAATGTCAGGCTCGTCGATATCAACGAGACGCCGATCGAGCGCATTACGCCCTCCGGCATCGAGACCAGCGCGGCCGAATACGAATTCGACATCATCGTCTATGCCACGGGCTTTGACGCGATCACCGGCAGCCTCGACCGCATCGACATTCGCGGCACGGGCGGCGAACGGCTCAAGGACAAATGGCGGGACGGGCCGCAGACCTTTCTCGGCATCCTCGTCGAAAGCTTTCCAAACCTGTTGATGGTGATGGGTCCGCATGCCGGGCTCGGCAATTTCCCGCGCGCCGCCGAATACAGCGTCGAATGGGTGACGGGCCTCGTCCGGTTCGCGCACGACCGCGGCCTGACCCGGATCGAGGCCACTCCGGCCGGCGTCGCCGATTGGACCGCGCAGGTCATCGAGGCCGGCGAAGGGCTCCTGATGAACGAAATCAACTCGTGGATGACCGGCGTCAACCGCAACGTCGCCGGCAAGCAAACCCGCAAGATCATGCGCTACAGCGCCGGCCACCCCGCCTTCCGCGCCCATTGCGACGCCGTCGCCGCCGAAGGCTACCGCCAGCTGGCGCTGGGTTAGCCGCGAACCTCGGGTGAGGCAGCGACAATCGCCGATCCTCAGTGCCGCGCGCGCCCTACCCCCAATTGCAACAAATCCTCGCCAATGATGAGCTGTCCGGCGAAGTCTCGCTGTGCCGGGGCGAGCTCCTCGGCTCGGGCGTTGCCGGGCACGATGTGATTTAGAACGAGCGTGGATACCCCAGCCAACTCGGCGATCTTGCCGACCTGCTCGACCGGGGTGTGCGCCCGCAGCAGGTGTGCTCTCAGCGCCTCCTGCGCCGGGTTGCGGGGCGGTGGCAGAATGCGGTCGATCCACGCCGATACGATGACTTCATGAACGAGGATATCGGCGCCTTTCGCCAGCCTTACGAGATTTTGGCTCGGCGCCGTATCGCCCGAAAAGACGACCGCACCCGCATCGGTGTCGAAGCGGTACGCAAATGCCGGCCAGATCGGAGCATGGTAGACGAGTGTCGCCAATACCCGCACCCGGTCGTCCTCGTAAATCTTGAACGGCTGCATCTCCGGTTCCGGCGTCTCGTTCGGCGATTTGAACCCGGCGATTTCGGGCAGCTTGATGTCCTGGACCACGACCAATTTCCGGATGTCTTTCTTCCCACTGTCGCGCATCCGGTCGTTTATGTCGGTGGCGAAGGCTTGATAGAGATAGCCCGTCATGTCCTCCGTTCCGGGTGTTGGATTGCCCGGGTTCACCACCGGGGGCTCTACCGGCTGCCGCCCCGGCGGCGTGTAGACCGGCTCCATCTCGCCGCGGCGCCCCGGCCCGAGCACCCGCAGCGGAGACGCCGCCAATTCGATGCCCGCATACCAGCCATACAGCAATATATTGGGGTAATCGATGACGTGGTCGGAATGCAGATGGGTCAGAAAGACCGCCCGCAGGGTCTTCATTGTCGCGCTTCGATCCAGCGGGTTCAGTGCTTCCTGAAGCCGCTTGCCGACACCGTCCCCGCAGTCGACGAGATAGACCGCATCGCCCACGACAAGAGCAGACGAAGTGCTCCGCCGATTGGTATTGGGCCAGTAAGTCGGGCCGCCTGCGGTGCCGAGAAGCAGCAGACGCGTGCCGAACGGCGCCGCCGCGGATTTTGCCTGCGCGATCCTCGCCTGTCGCTGCGCGGTGTCGGCAGCCGAGGCCGGCTTCCCCAAAACCGCGGCGAGAACGCCGGCGCCGGCACCGCCCAGCAGGCGCCGCCGCGCGATTGCCTGATCGATCGCCCGTCCAATCAGCTCGCACATCGCTCAACCAAATGGTGATAAAAACGCGCCGGGTGAAGCGTAAAGCTTAAACAGGGGACAAGATACGCCGCGCAGCTTCGCCCCTCTCCGCCCCAGGGGCGGAGAGGGAGAGGTTGTCTCGTTTGCACCCCTGGGAAGACCCAGCGATACCAGCGTAGGATGACCAGAGAAAGTCAGCGACAGCCTAGTTGAGATTGTAGATCCGAACGGCATTGCCGCCAGCGATCTTGACCTTTTCCTCTTCAGTGCAGTCCCTCAGAACCTCCTCGATGATTTGGTGGCTCCTGGGGAAGGTGGATTCGACATGGGGATAATCCGAGCCCCAGAGGAGATTGTCCACGCCGATAATGTGGCGATCGCGTATCCCCATGGCATCTTCCTGGAAGCCGGCAAATACATTGCGGTGGAAATAATCGCTCGGCAGCATGGCCTCTTTGAACCGATAGCGCTCCTGCTGGACCCGTTGGGTGTAGGTGTAGTCGATGCGGTCCAGGAAGTGGGGTATCCAGGACAGCTCGTGCTCCACGGTGCCCACCTTGAGCTTTGGATGCCGCTCAAAGACGCCGCTGAAGATCATGTCGGCAAGCGACATCCGCACCCAGTGGTCGGCGTTGGCCAGGAAGGAGTTGCGGACGCGGTTGCGGTCCTCGAGCCCAAAATCCTGGCCCGGGCCCGGCCGGTTGGTCGCAATGTGCATGCCAAGGGGAATATCCAGATCCTCGGCCGCCGCCCACAGCGGCTCATACATCGGATTATCGTACCCCTTCCCCTCCGGGGGATAGACGGTGACCATGCCGCCCGCCAGCCCCATCCCGGCACAGCGCTCCAGCTCTTTGACACCCTCCTGCACATCGTCCACGTTGATCATGCCGATGCCTTTGAGGCGCTTTGGCTCCCCGGTGCAGAACTCGGCGAGCCAGTTGTTGTATCCTCTGAAAATCTCCGACAGCAGCGCAGTGTCCGGCACGCTGTACAGCAGCAGACCAACCGTGGGATAGACAATGCTTACATCCACCCCGTCGGCATCCATGTCCTTGAGGTGCTCCTCGGGGACATAGCCCCCGCGGCGGACTTTATCAAAGGTCATGGTGCGGACCATCTTTTCCGGTTCTTCGAACCGCATGCCCGTCTGTGCCCCGGGGCTCAGCCCGATCGTCCGGTGGCCGTCGCAATACCACCAATCGCCATCATACTCGCGGACAAGTTGCGGGATCCGGTCCTTGAACGCCGGCTTGGCTCTGCTCGTCCACAGGTCCGGCGGCTCAAACACGTGATTGTCCGAGGATATTACCCGGTAATTTGCCATGATTTGACGCTCCTCCTCAGCGGTGAGCGCTTGGGCGGTCCGACCGTCTTCACGACGCTCACCAGCCCCACTATACCGCATACCTGACCGTCGCCCACATGGACGGAAAGGAGGACGCAGAGGGAGAGAGGCGGCGATGTCAGCCGGCAAAGGGGGTGATCAAGGCGCGGGCATCGGGCAATGTTTCCAATCGGCCGATCGTCGCCAATGCCGCTTCGACGCTGGCTTCCGAGAGAGGCTTTACGGCATTGCGGGCGCAGTCGCGGAATTTGGCCTCGAGCTGAGCCGTGGCGAGCGGCTTTTGCGATGAGCCGATCGGGGCGGTGGTTTCGAGTGTCACCGCGCGGCCGTCGGTCGTTTGCACGGTGATGGCGACCGATCCCTTCGGGCGGCCGTCGCGCGCGACACCGGCGATCCGGTCCGAGAGCGCCAGGACCGCGGCGTCGCCGAGACCGCCCACTTCCGCGATCCCGACCCTGCCGTGCGCCAAAGCGGTCGCGATCAGAAAGGGCTGGGCGAATTGCGCTTCCACGATTTGGGTCGGGCGGCGCTTTGCCGGCCCGCGGCCGAACTGGTCGTCATGACCGGAGGAGTCGGCCTCGACCGTCACCGATGCGATATCGTCTGGCCCTTCGATGTCGAGCCGGGCGCGGGCCGCGAGGGCGGCGTCGATCGCCGCATGCAAGGGCCGGCCGCAGGGATAGGGCTTGTAGCTCAGCCCCTCGCCGCGGAACGCCGTGCCGAGGCCGTCGAGCAATGCCGCGGCGTCGTGCCCGTTTGGCTGGTAGAGCTCGAAAAATCCGAAAGCGGCCGTTAAAGATATCGCGCGCCCCGGTAAACCCGGTCTGCGCCAGGACCGCCGAGAAGACGCCGGCGCTCGCCGCCTGGCCGGCCTGCAGGCGCTTGGTCAGCGCCCCGTCGAGAATGCATTGGCGATTGCCGGCGGCGTGGCTGTAGGCGATGCCAAAAGCCGCGAGCATCTGTTCCGGATCGAGGCCGATGAGCTTCCCCGCAGCCGCGGTCGCGCCAAAGACACCCATCGCCGCGGTGCGGTGCCAGCCGCGGTCGAGCGGGCTCGCGAGTGCCACGCGGCACGATATATCGAGGCCCAGCGCCACCGCCAGCAGCACGTCCCGCCCGCTGACGCGGTCGAGGCTGTCGCATGCCGCCAGCACCGCGCCCAGCACCGAGACGCCGGGATGGATCGAGCCGCCGGTATCGAGCGTGTCGTCGAAATCGAGCGCATGGCCCATGCCGGCGTTAACGAGCGCCGCCTGCGGCGCCGGCAGCCGGGCGCCGCGCAGCAGCACGCGGCTTTCCGCGAGCCCGCCCCAGCGCAACACCACCCCGAAGAGCTCGTCGATCCCCGGCGCGCCGCTGCCGCCGAGCATGCAGCCAAAGGTGTCGAGAATGTCGCGGCGGGCGGAAAGGGCGGCGCTCGCGGGCAGATCGGCGTAGCCGGTGCGGCAGACGTGCCGGGCGAGCGCCCAGGCCGGATCGTCGGTCATCATTCCCTCGCGCCGGTTCCGATGTTCCGATATTAACCGGTGGCGCAGCCCGAGCCATGCGGCGCGATCGGTGGCCGAGGGAGGACAAAATTCATGCTCAAGCTCTATTACGCTCCCGGCACCTGCGCGCTGGCGACGCATATCGCGCTCGAAGAAGCCGGCGCCCCCTATGAGGCGGTGCCGGTGGATTTCGGCGCGCAACAGCAGCACAGCCCCGAATACCTCGCGGTCAACCCGAAAGCGCGGGTTCCGGCGCTCGTCACCGAAGACGGCACGCTGACCGAAACCCCGGCGCTGTTGTGCTTTGTGGCGCAGCGTTTTCCCGAGGCGGCGCTCGCCCCGCTCGACGACCCGTTCGCGCTCGCCCGGCTGCAGGAGTTCAACAGCTATCTGTGCTCGACCGTGCATGTCGCGCACGCCCATGGCAGGCGGGGTGCCAGATGGGCTGACGACACCGGCGCGATCGAGGCGATGAAGCGCAAGGTAGCGTCGAACGTGGCCGAAGCCTTCGCGCTGATCGAGCGCGAGCTGTTGCGGGGCCCGTGGGTCATCGGCGACCGCTACACGATATCCGACCCCTACCTGTTCACGATCGCATCATGGCTCGAGGGCGACGGCGTCGACACCGCAAAGCTGCCCCGGATCATGGAGCATCGCGCGCGCATGCTGGCGCGGCCCGCGGTGCGCAAGGTGGTTGCCGCCGAAGGCACGCGAATCCCATGATTTGTCGTGTGGCGCTCGAACCGCGCCAAAGGAGATAGAGATGTCCGATGCCATCGATCGACGACCGCCGGTTGCGGTCGGCCATGTGCGGCTTTCGGTGGTCGATGTCGGCGCCGCCGCGCGCTGGCTGGAGAGGGTGGGCTTGCGCCCGATCGTGACAATGGACGATCTGGCGGTGCTGGAGCTGCGCGGCGGCACGCATGTCGTCGTCCGGCACGCCGCGGCGCCGCCCGAGCGCGGGGCCGGAGCGCCGTTCGACCTGATGGTCGACGATATCGACGGGGCACACCGCGACTATGCCGCCAAGGGGTTGTCGCCGTCGGCCGTGCGCCGCGGCCAGATCCATGATTCGTTCGATCTCGCCGGCCCGGACGGCTGGAAGTTCACGGTCAACTCGTCACACGCCGGCGGCCGGCCGGTCTGAGCGGCAGGCGTTCGGGCGGCCGAGCGCGCAATCCGGCGACAGGCGAGCGATGGCTCCTCGCGACCTCGCGCATATCGTCGTGGTCGGCGCGGGCGCGGCGGGACTGATGGCCGCGCGCGACCTCGCCCGCGCCGGGAAAGAGGTGGCGATCCTCGAAGCGCGGGACCGATGCGGCGGGCGCATCTGGCCGCTCCCGGCCGAAGAGTTCGGCTATTCGGCGGAGGGCGGCGCCGAATTTGTCCATGGTGCTGCACCGGTGACGCGCGCCGTGCTGCGCGAGGCGGGGCTGGCGCTGGCGCCGCGCGCCGGCACGCGATGGAGTGTTCGGAGCGGGACATTGTCGCCGTCCGATCCCGCGCTGCCCGATATGGCGCGGTTCTACCGGGTCTTGAGCGAGGTGAGCGCCGATCTGCCGATCGCCGAATTTCTGGAAACGCATTTCGCCGGCGACCGGCACGCCGAGCTGCGGCGATCGATCACCCGCACGGTCGAGGGCTACGACGCGGCCGATCCGCGCCGCGCCAGCACGCTCGCGCTGCGCGACGAATGGACGGCGCGCGACGATGGCGAGCACGGCCGGCTCGCCGACGGCTATGGCGCGCTGATCGGGCATCTTTTGCGCGAATGCCGCAGGCACGGTGCGGCACTCCATCTCGGCGCTGTTGTAGCGGCGATCGACGAAGCCGGCGGGCAGGTCGCCGTGCGCTGTCGCGACGGCGCCATGCTCAAAGCCGATGCCGCGGTCCTGACCGTGCCGCCGCCGCTCCTATCCGAAATCGTGCTGCCCCCGGGGGCGCGCGAGCGGGCGGCCGCCGCCGCCGATATCGGGTTTGGCAACGTCCTCAAGATCCTGCTGCGCTTTCAGACAAAATGGTGGGCCGATACGCGCGGCCAGGACCTCTCCGATATGTCGTTTATGCTGTCCGATGCGACGGTGCCGACCTGGTGGACCCAGCATCCGGCCGAGCACCCGGTGCTGACCGGCTGGTACGCGGGACCCAAGGCCGGCACGGTGTCGCTGCTGACCGAGGCGGAGCTTGTCGATATGGGGCTCGCCTCGCTCGCCGGGATTTTCGATCGGCCGCTCGACCGGCTGAGGAACGGTCTCGTCGCGTCGCGAGCGATCAATTGGGGCAACGACCCGTTCGCGCGCGGTGCCTATTCCTACGCCACGCCCGAGACGCGTGCGGCGCAATCGGTGCTGAGCAAGCCGCATGGCGACGCTATCTTCTTTTCCGGCGAGGCGCTCTATGGCGGCGCGGATATGGGCACGGTCGAGGCGGCGCTGGCCAGCGGCCGGGACACGGCGCAGACGATCCTGACCCGGTGAGGAAACAGCCCGACCGGTCGGTGGAGCGGAGGGATCGCGTGATCAACGGCCGTACCGAGCTGATCGCCCATCTCGGCTATCCGACCGAAAGCTTCACCGCGCCGATGATCTACAATCCGTGGTTTGCCGCGCACGGCATCAACGCCATCGTGGTGCCGATGGGCGTGCAATCGGAAAATTACCCGGCGTTTTTCCGCCCCTTGTTTCGGCTCAGCAATATCCGCGGCGCGTTGGTGACGATGCCGCACAAGGTCACGACGTTGGCTCTGCTCGACGAGGCCGCCGTCGCGGTGCAGATAGCGGGCGCTTGCAATGCCGTCTTGCGGCGCCCGGACGGTTCGCTCTATGGCGAGTTGTTCGACGGTGTGGGCTTTGTGCGCGCCGCAAAATGCAAGGGCTTCGATTTTTCCGGCGCGGATTGCCTGATCGTCGGCACCGGCGGCGTCGGCTCGGCGATCGCCGCCGCGATTGCCGCCGAGGCTCCCGGCTCGCTCGCGCTGTTCGATATCAACGCCGCGTCGTCCGCGCGCCTCGCCAGCCGCTTAAGCAGGCATTTCCCCGGCCTGGCAGTCCGGCTCGGTGACAACGACCCGGTCGGATACCGCCTGGTGGTCAATGCGACCCCGCTCGGGATGGCCGCCGACGATCCGTTGCCGTTCGACCCGGCCCGGCTCGACGCCCACGCCCTGGTCGGCGACGTCGTGCTGAGGGCGCAGCCGACCCCGCTGCTCGCGCAGGCGGCGCAGCGCGGCTGCCGCTGCCTGATCGGGACCGACATGCTGTTCGAGCAAATACCGGCCTACCTCGAATTCTTCGGCTATGGCACGGCCGCTCCGGAGGAATTGCGAGCTGCCGCGCGCATTGCGTACTGAGCGGCCACACAGCGATAATCGCCGGATGCAGGCTCGTCACCCTCCGCGAGGCTCGAGCCGTAATTGATTTGCGGGAGCGCGCCGCGGCGCGCTCGAGTGACGCTATCGGCCGATGGTGTCGAGGGGATCGGTGCGGGCACGGAGGGTTTGATGTCACGGCCGCGGGCAGCAGACGATTTCGAGACCATCCGCGCCCGGTTGGAGGAATTGCGGCGCGAGAAGTCGCCAAAAAAACCGGCCCGGACAACCGACCCCGGCGGCGTCACGGGTCACCGTGGACCTTGCGCCTGCGGCAGAAGCCTCTTTCCCGACGAATGCGACGGATCGTGCAAATTTTGAAGGCCGATGAGAGGAAGCGATGCCGTTTATTGGGTCGAACGGGCTGACCGAAGAAGGCACCAGCAAGACCGTCGCGGTGGGCGGCATGCCGGGGGGCATCAACGTGCACTACCACGATCTGGGCGCAGGCGAGCCGGTGTTGTTCCTTCATTCCTACGGCCCCGGCACCACCGCATGGATCACCTTTCACAAGGCCGTGGGCGCGCTGTCGCAGCATTTCCGCTGCATCCTGATGGATTTGCCGAATTTTTCGAAGACCGGCCCGATCGTTTACCGCGAAGGGGTGCACGCGGTGCAGGCGCGCACTGCGGTGGCTTTATTGGACGCGCTCGGCATCGCGCAAGCGCATTGGGTCGGCAACTCGCAGGGCGGGCAGTCGGCGATGGTGGCGGCGATCGCCTACCCCGAGCGGGTCCGGAAATTCGTCATGGGCGGCTCGCATATCGGCACCGGCGGCGACCGCTACCTGCTTGGCCAACCGCCCCTCGGAGGGCAGCCGCGCCACCCAGCGGGCAATCGCCGATCCGAGCCGCGAGAACATCGCGAGCTACCTCAGGGTGCACATCGACGACGAGAGCCTCGTTACCGACGAGCTCATCGACTACATCCACCACGCCCATACCTGGTCACAAGAATTTATCGAAGCACGCGCGCAATCGGTCAGCCTGCCGCACGACTACACCCCCGACCTCGCCGGCATCAAGGCGCCCGTCCTCTTGATCCACGGCCGCTACGACCGGATGGTCCCCTTCGAGGTCTCGATCGCGGTCTTGAACCACATCGCCAATTCCCGCCTCGTCCTCCTCAACAATTGCGGCCACTGGCCCCCCTTCGAAAAGCCCGCCGAATGGACCGCCCAAATCCTCGCCTTTCTCAAGGGGTATTGAGCGGATTCGGATACCAAAGCACCGAACAGCTGGCCTTTTCCGATTAAGAGAGCCTGCGGACGACCAGCAGGCGATCGGCCCTTTTTGCGAACGGAATCGAGCCTCCGAGGCATCCTGGTCTGCGAAATGCGCCTGGGCTTTTCGATGCGGGCGGGTGATATTATATGCAGATATAATCGAGGAGGCACCCATTGCACACGACCAATCTGCGCAAGGTCGGTGGCTCGGTAATGCTCGCAGTTCCGCCCGCCGTTCTCGACATGTTGCAGTTGCGAGCCGGCGCCACGGTTGCGCTCGTCGTCGATAGCGGCCGTCTGATCGTAGAGCCGCAACCGCGCCACCGGTACACGCTCGATGAGCTGCTGGCCCAATGCGATCCAACGGCCGAGCCGACACAAGAGGACCGCGAGTGGCTCGACGCTCCGCCGGTCGGTAGAGAGCTCCTGTAGTTGGAGCGCGGCGATATCTACCTGGTCTCGCTCGACCCGACCCAAGGGCATGAGCAGCAAGGCCGCCGGCCCGTGCTCGTCGTATCGCCCGGTGCCTTCAACCGGCTGACGAAGGTGCCGATCGTGCTGCCGATCACGACCGGCGGCAATTTCGCCCGCGCGCGCGGTTTTGCCGTGTCTCTTACGGGGGCCGGCACGCGGACCACCGGCGTTGTTCGGTGTGACCAGCCGCGCGCCCTCGACCTCGACGCACGCGGTGGGAGAAAGCTCGAAAGCGTGCCGGGAATCATCATTGACGAAGTGCTGGCCAGGCTGGCCCCCCTTTTCGATCAAAGGGATAAATAACTCTCGCTCACGACGGGGTCGAACGCGTATCTGAGAGGGATGGCTAGAGGAAGACGCTGAGGTTTTTGTCGAGGAGCACGTTGGCGTCGAGGACGATCGTGCGGCGGGCGATCTTCCAGGCGCCCCCCACTTGCGCAGCACGTCCTCACGGCAGCCGGAGAGGAGCTGGTGGTCGGTTTCGAGGTGCGAGCGGTAGACGAGAAACGCGGTCCTGGCCGCGACCTCGCCGTTCTCCGCAGGTGTTGCTTCGAGATTGCCGACGAGGTGGCGGGTGCGCGAGGGCGGGTCCTCGGCCCAGGCCATGCCGGTGTCGAGCCGGGCGACGCGCATTTCGAGATAGCGCTTGTCCTCTTCGAGGATCGCCAGATCGCCGAGGGGTGTGACCTCACGGCGTAATTCGCGGCGCGGCACGTTTTTGCGGCGCGGCATGAAATAGAGCACATCCTCGGTGAAAAGATCGAGCCACTCCTTGAGCTTGCGCTCGTCGAGCAGCCACGCCTCGCGGATGTAGAATTGCATCAGCTCGAACCACAGCGCCTGCTGCGTTGTCGGCGTCACCGGGCTCACCGGGGAGGCCGCGGCCTCGTGCGTGCGTTTCGTGTTCACCGGATCGCTGCCCGCTAAATCCCCCTCTCCCCCGCCGGCCGGGGGAGAGGGAGGGGTGAGGGGGCCGCAGCCGCCGTCGATACGGCGCCAATGGTTTCCACAGGGCCGGCGCAACCTCTGCTGCGACCGCCCCCCTCACCCTGCCCTCTCCCCCCGATTTCGGGGGGAAAGGAGAAAAATAACGCGTGGACGGGTCTATCCATCTCTCCCTAGCCCCGCATCGTCGCGGTGCCGGCGAAATCGGCGGTGATCGGGGCGAGCGGGATTTGCGCCCAGCTTTCGGCGTTCATGAACTCTTCCCAGCGCCGATAAAAGAGGCGCTGGTTGTTCTCCGAGATGTAGCGCTCGGAGACGAGCCCCGGATAATCGGGATGCGGCCCGGCATGCCCCAGGCCCATCGACAGATCCTGGTGGATGCTGGCGCCCGAGGCGGCTCGCGCTCGCTTGGGTCACCTGGCGCCAATTGTCGACGTCGTCCTGCTCGAACATGCCGGCGGCACCATTGTTCGCCTGGCTGCCGATGCGGATCGCGCGCTTCAATTCCTCGGGAGCGTCGCGGTCGAGCAGCACAAAGTGCCAGAACTCGGTCTGGAGCGGGCCGCGCGGCAGCGCCAGCCGCAGCCCCAGGATCCCGTTCGGGAAGATCGAATGGTTGCCGAGCTGCACCCGGCGCGCGCGCAACGTGCCGAGCCGGCGCTCGACCTCGGGCATCGTCGCCTCGTGGTATTCCTGGAAGAGCCGCATCGTGTCCTTCGACATGCCGTGCACATAGCGCGGCATGCCGTCGTCGGCATCGCGGAAGGTGACCCCGTGCCCGTTGACAAAGGCGTGCCGGTTGGGGCTTTGGAACTGGTCCTCGTGCGACAATGGCGGGCGGCCGAGCCAGCGGGTCTGGACGCGGGCGCTGGCGAGATGGCTGGTCGGCACGTGGTAATTGTCCGAGCAGTTGTCGACCAGCGTCTTCCAGTTGACGGGCTCGAGCCATTTCATCGGGCCCAGCGCCTGCATGCCGCCGTCGCGCCGATTGAATAGGGTGTCGAGATACCAGCGCGCATCGCCGAGATAAGCTTCGAGGCTCGGCGCGTCCTCGGCCCAGGTCGCAAAGACGATCCCGGCATAGGTCTCGACGCGCGCTTCGACGAGACCTAGCGATGTCTTGTCGAGCGCCGCGTAATAGGCTTCGCCCTCGCCGGGGACGTATTCGAGGGCGCCGTCGTTCCTGTAGGTCCAGCCGTGATAGGAGCACATAAAGCGCTTGGCGTTGCCGTCGTCGGCGCGGCAGACACGGTTGCCGCGGTGGCGGCACATATTGAGGAGCGCGTGCAGCCGGCCCTCCCCGTCGCGGGTCAGGATGACCGGGTCTTCGCCCATATAGGTGTGGAAGAAATCGTCGGGCCGCGGGCACCAGGCTCTCATGCCCGATCATCAGCCAGGCGCGAGCGAAGATTTTCTCCATCTCGGCGTCGTAAACTGCCGCGCTCGCTGAAGATGCGGCGATCGAGCTTGCCGGTGGTGGGGTCGATCACGGCGTATTTCCGATTGGCGCCCATACCGGACCCGCTCCTCTCTCGCGGCCAGGACAGCGATTGTACCACTTTGCGGCGAGCGGCGGTGGCGTTAAGCTGCCGACAGGCCGATGGAGGAAAAAGAGCCATGATGATCGACATGCATACCCATTGGCGGCCCGCCGAAGCCGCCGACGCCTTGCGCGCCCGGACCCGCGAGCCGCGCATCGTGCGCAACGAGAACGGCGTCGAAGTGTTGAAATCCGGCCGGATGGGCGAGGCGCCGCTGGCCGAAGCCTTTGACGACGTGGATTTCCACTTGGCGCGGATGGACCGCCAGGGGGTCGAGACGAGTGTCTTGTCGCTCCTCGGCTCGTTCAACTGGGTCGAATCGCAGCCGCCCGAGCTGTCCGGGCCGCTGTGCCGCAAGGTCAATGACGGGCTGTCGGCGATTTGCCGGAAATATCCCAGCCGCTTTGCCGCTTTTGCAGCACTGCCCTTGACCGACATGCCGGCCGCCGCGGCCGAGCTCGAACGCGCGCTCGGATTGCCCGGAATCATCGGCGCCCAGGTGCCGGGAAACTACTTTCTGACGAGCCAGGACGCCGCGACAATGCGGCCGCTGCTCGAAGTCGCAAACCGCGAGCACGCGGTCCTCTTTATCCATAACGGCCCGCGGCCGGGCGACGCCTACCCCAAGGTTTCGGGCGACACCGACAATGCGCGCCGCCGCAACGGCACGCTCGACATGCAGGCGAGCCTCTCTTCGGTCATGGTCACGCTGTGCCTGACCGACCTCCTCGCGGATTATCCCGACGCGACGGTCGTCGTCCACAATCTGGGCGGCAACATTCCGTTTGAGATCGAGCGGATGGACCATCGCTCTTTGCTCGACACGCCGGCGGAGGAGCTGCCTTCCTCGCGCATCCGCAAGGCGAAGGTCTATGTCGATTGCAACTCGTTCGGCCCGCATTCGATCGAGGCGGCGGTGCGTCTTTACGGCGCCGAGCGCATTGTTTGCGGCACCGACGGCACCGAGTTCGGCTGCGAGTGGACGCGTAAGGCGCTCGCCGAAGCCGAGATCGGCGAGGCGGCGCGCGAGCAGATCCTGCACGGCAACGCCGCCGCGGTGCTCGCCCGCGCGACCAAAGCCGCGCAGCCCGCCGCCGCCGCCTGACCCCTCATCACAATAGCCGAGCGGAAGAAGGGCTTAGCCGAGCTCGGCTGAGCCCTTCTTTTTGATCGGGCCGGTCGCCTTGGTTGCTGGCTTTGGCCTCGGACCGCCGATAGGTTCCATCGACATGGTCTTTTGCGGGAGGGGTCGATGGCGGCGAGCGGCAAGATTTGGGTCGGGATCGTCGGGGCGAGCGCCAGCCGGGGCTTTGCCTCGATTGCTCATATCCCGGCCTTGTGCGCGCTGCCGCAGTTCGAAATTACCGCTGTCGCCACGGCCAGACAGGAAACCGCCGAAGCCGCAGCCCGCCATTACGGGGCGCCGCTCGCGTTTGCCGACGCTCGCGAGCTGGCGCGGCATCCCGATGTCGATCTGGTCACCGTCAGCGTCAAAGTCCCCGACCACCATGGGCCGGTGATGGCGGCGATCGAGGCCGGCAAGCACGTTTATTGCGAGTGGCCCCTCGGCCGCGACACCGCCGAAGCGGAACGCCTGCTCGACGCGGCGGAGCGCCGCGGGGTCCGGCATGCGGTCGGATTGCAGGGCCAGGTGTCGCCGGCGATCGACTACGCCAGAGACCTGATCGCCGACGGCTATGTCGGGCGGGTGCTGAGCGCCACGCTGATCGGCTGCGCGCCGAACTGGGGACCGACGATCGAGCGCGCCTACCAGGCCGACCGCGCCAATGGCGCCAATCTGATGACGATCACCGGGGGCCACCAGATCGATGCGCTGTGCTATTGCCTCGGTGAATTCCGCGAGCTGACCGCGTTTGCAGTGAGCCAGCGCGACCGGGTCGCGCTGGAGGCGACCGGCGAAATGGTCGCCAAGAACGTCCCCGACCAATTGGTTGTCAGCGGTATCGTCGGCGACGGGGTAGCGGTGTCGTTCCAGATCCGCGGCGGCATGACCCGCGGCACGGCGTTTCTGCTCGAGGTCCATGGCGAAAAAGGCGACCTGGCGCTCTCCGCCACCTCGCGCGCCTCGATGCAGCGGCAGGAGCTGATTGTGAGGGGCGCGCAAGGCGCCGCCGAAGATCTGGCCGAGCTGCCGGTGCCGGCGAAATACCGCTGGGTGCCGGAAGGGTTGGCGCGCGACTCCCGCTACAATGTCGCTCAGCTCTATGCGCGGCTCGCCGATTGCATCGGCAACGAAAAGCCCGTGAGCCCCGGTTTTGCCGCCGCCGTCACCCGCCATCGCCTCCTCGATGCGATCGTGCGATCCTCGCAAACCGGTCAAAAGCAGACGCTTTAGCCCGACCGCTGCGAATGCACCGCCCGGAGCATGACCTTAGAATATAGGATAATCTTCGCTTCGTTGCGTTTGGCGTCTCGCGCGGCGGTGCCGTTTATCGGCGTTCGGCGAGGATGTGCCAATGCCAGGAGCCGGCGCGCCGCTGGTCCTCTTGGCTCAGCGACAACAGCTCGAAGCCGGCGAAGAGCGCGGCAAGGCCGGCCAGGTCGCAATAGTAATGCGGGTGCGCGTCGGCATCGCTGCCGCGGATAAAGGTGTCGGGTGCGGTCGGCTCGCCGCGGCCGAATTGCACGTCGCGTTTGGACAGCATCGTGCCCTGGTAGAGCCCGCCGGGCTTGAGCACGCGCCAGATCTCGGCGAGCCGGCGGCCGGCATCGCCCATCGTGCCGTGAAAGATCACGTTCCACGACAACACATAGTCGAAGCTCTCCTCGGCGAAGGGCAGCACGTCGGCATCGCCTTGGCGCAAGCTGAGGCTGAGACCGCGCGCCGCCGCCTCGCGGCGAGCGAAGTCGAGACCGGCGGCGGCACCGTCGATCGCCTCGACGGCAAAGCCGTTTTCCGCGAAGAAAAGCGCGTGGCGGCCGACGCCGCAACCGAGATCCAGCACATGCCGCGCGCCACGCGCCTCCAGCACCGGCACAATCGCCGCCACCGCCGGGTGCGGCACGAGCCAGTCGGCACGCCCCTCCGGTGTCGCCCATCGCACGTCCCACGCCTCGACCGCTGTCGCCATCTGCGCCTCGCCGCATTGCCCGCCGATATGCCGGCCATCATCATAAGCGGGAAGCACAGATGAGCGAGCCGGAAATGGCCGGTCCGGGACACCGGGGATCGCCGGCTTCGGCGACGGCAGAGGTCCAGCCCGCGGCCAACCACATGGCGAGCCGAGCAAGGCGGAAGCACGATATGGCGAATTGCGTTCGGAGATTCGAACGGCGGTCGATCGCTTTGGCAACCCGCATGCCCCGAGCCTGCCTTATGCACGCGGCAAGATTCTGTCGAGCAGGCGGGCAGGCGCGCCTCTACGGATGCACCGGAATTAGCCACCTTGACAGCCTCCCTCAGCCGCAGCTTTGGACTGCAGCCGGAACGCGATCAAGCCGGGATCAGCTCGCGCGCCCCCTGCCGAGACTGGCAAGTACGACGCCCGGCGTTTCTGGGACGCGATGCGCGAACGGCTGCGGGAATTCTCGCTGTCGCTGCATCCGGACAAGACCCGCCTGTTCGAGTTCGGCCGCTATGCGGCGCAGAACCGCGAGACGCGTGGGCTCGGAAAACCGGAGACCTTCACGTTCCTGGGCTTTGTGCTGATCTGCGGCAAATCCCGGCGAGGCGACTTCCAGATCAAGAGGAAGTCACGCCGCGACCGCATGCGCGCGAAGCTGCAGGAGATCAAGGAAGGGTTGCGTCAGCGATGGCACGGGCCGGTCCCGGACACCGGGAAATGGCTCGGCCAAGTCGTCGCCGGATATTTCGCTTACCACGCCGTGCCGACGAACAGCGCGGCGATCGGCGCATTCCGCTACCACGTCACCGTTCTCTGGCACCGGCGTCTCTGTCGGCGCAGCCAGAAGGCACGATTGGTGTGGCCGCGGATGGCGAAGCTGGCCGACGATTTTCTCCCCAAGCCGCGCGTCCTTCATCCCCGGCCGAATGTGCGCTTCGCCGTCAGACACCCGAGGTAGGAGCCGAGTGCCCGAATTGGGCTCGCTCGGATCTGTGCGGGGGGCGCTCAGCAATGAGCGTCCCTACCGCGAATGCGTGAGGGGATCGCGCAAGAGCAGGGATGGATTGACTTCGCACAGACGGAACGGTTGCCACCCCTGCGGACAATCACAAGAGATCGGCGACCGCGTTCCAGTAGCATCTGATCGCAGAAAGATGGTCACCCAGCGTGCGACCTTCGATCCGTCTCAGATGGCCGCGCCCCGAATAGGTCGCCAGCGTCAGATGAGTGGCGCCGCAGGATTTCCAGAAACGCACGGTATCGCGCCATTCGGCTTCATCGCCGATCCCGGCGGTGACTCGTGTGTCGATGCCGATACTGTCCGGCTCGCGGCCGGCCGCCTCGGCCATTGCGCGCAGTTTGTCGAAAGCGGCCTTCGCCTCATCGCCCGGCGCATAGGCCATCGGCATCCACCCATCGCCCCATTCGACGACGCGCTGCATCGTCACCTCGGCATGACCGCCGAACCAGACCGGGATCGTGCGACGAGGCGGTAGCGGGTTGATCCCGGCATCCTCGATGGTGTGGTATTTGCCGTGGAAGGTGACGTGCGGCTCGGCCCACAGCGCCTTCATGACCTGCACCTGCTCTTCGGAGCGGCGGCCGCGGTTGTGGAAATTCTCGTTGAGGCCGACGAACTCAACCTCGTTCCAGCCGACCCCGACGCCAAGCCGGAACCTGCCGGCGCACAGCACGTCGAGTGAAGCGGCCTGCTTGGCAACCAGGACCGCCTGGCGCTGCGCCAGGATGAGCACCTGAGTTGAAAACTCGATCGTCTCGGTGCAGCCGGCGAGAAAGCTGAACAGCGCGAACGGGTCGTGGAACAGATCAGCGGACGTGTTGCGATCGCCCCAGCCCGGGCGGCTCGCGACGTTCACGCCGATCACGTGGTCGGGCGCCGACAAATCCTGGTAGCCGATGTCCTCGGCCGCTTGAGCAAACTCCCGAAGCGCCGAGGGGTCGCCGCCGATGGCCGCATCGATCGCCGGTATCGCTACGCCGAGCTTCATCTCAGTCCCTCCTCCGCAGGTCGTTCGATACTGACGTGAATCACCCGCTCATCGGGAAACGATCGCGTCTTGTCCTTAGAGAAAGGCGCACCCGCATCAGGCCTGCGACGCGCCTGTGGCCGCGCGCAACACAGCGCAGATCACTACCATCTTCGCGATGACGTCGCCGGCAAACGGCTCAACTGCTGCCCGGACAGCATCATTGAACGTAGGGTCTATCGGCGCGGCGGACGGGTCGTGCAGCTGCATCGCAACAAGCGTCGCGCGGACCCACGCTTTCGCCGTGGCGTCGGCGATCGAGCGATCGAGGGACCCGTCGGCATCCATGGGCGCGATCAGCGTCCAAGCCAGCGCTAGATAGGCCGGCCAATACGCCAGATGCCGATACATGCTGGCGAGCACCGCGTCGTCCCGTTGCGTACCGAGCCGGTTCAAGATCAGCACCAATTCGGCGGTCGCCGGGGGCAGCTCGGCCATGACGGGCAGCGACGGCAGCGGGATTGACGGGGGTGTTTCATACAGGTCGCCGACGCCATGCAAGGATGCGGCAGCGCGAGCAGGCGGCTCGTTGTCCAGACGGCGCAGCAGCCCGAAGAGGGCGATGAGGGCCATCGCGTTGGTCCGATCGTATGCCGCAAGAACGTGGCGGATGGTGCTGATGTCACCGCCGAGAAGATCGACCGCGGCAAAGGCTTCCGGGGAAAATTGCGGAAGTCGAGGTAGAACGAGATCGTCATGCAGCGCCGCCGCTTCGGCCGCGATCGTGCCGTTGACATAGAGCGGCCGCAACATCCCCCAGGTCCAGGGCAGAGCGTCTGGGATCGTGGCGAGATGGCGCCAGACAAGGTTGACCACCTCGACCCCGAGCACCCGGCGGATGTCGGCGAAGATCGCCGCGATCTCGCCGCTTGCGGCGGCTTCGGTGACGGCCGGGACAGGATCGCTAGCGCTCGACGTCATGATCGCAACTTCCTCTGCCTGCCTCTCCCTGGATAAGAGTCACGGCGGTTGACTGGACGCCCGGCGGTCATTCGGTGGCGACCGGGCCAGGGGAATTTGCGCTTTGCGACTTGCGCAGCAGCAACAGCAAGGGCGCTGACAGAAGAGCGATGACCATCATCAATTTGAAGTCATCGATATAGGCAACCATCTGCGCCTGGCGGGTCACCTCGACATTGAGCGCGGCGATCCCTGGGGTCTTGCTGAGGCTGAAGGGCGCCAGCAAGTATGGCGCCTGCGCCAGTGGATTATCCGGGCGCAGATGTTCGATGAGGTGCGCATGCACGGTCTGGGTGTTCTCGACAAACAAAGCTTCGAGGATAGCGATACCAATGCTGCTGCCGATGTTACGCACCAGGCTGAATAGGGCGGTGGCTTGGGTCAGGATCGAGCGCGGCAGGGTCGAAAAGCTGATCGTGCTCAACGGCACGAACACAAAGCCCAGCCCGAAGCCCTGGACCAGCCCCGAGACGACAATCGGCTGCATATCCATGCCGAGTGAGAACTCGCTCATCTGATAGAGCGAGAAAGTGGTCAGCGCGAGTCCACTAAGGATAATCAGACGGACTTCGACGACGTTGATGATCCGGCCGACCAGGAACATTCCGATCATCGTACCGACGCCGCGCGGCGCGATGACAAGACCGGCCGTTGCCACGGGGTAATGCATCAATTGCTGGAGCATTGTTGGCATTAGTGCCAGCGTCGCGAACATGATGACCCCGACAAAGAACATCAGCACAAGGCCGGCAACGAAATTGGAGTCGCGCAACAGATCGCGATTGAGGAACGGACGCCCGCTCGTCGTCAGCGTGTGAACGACGAAGAGGTACAGGGCGAGTCCGGCGACTGTCGCCTCGACCCAGATTTCGGTCGAGTGGAACCAATCCTTGAGTTCGCCCCGGTCGAGCAGAACCTGCAAGGCGCCGATCGCAACGCCAAGCGCGCCAAAGCCGAAAAAATCAAAGCGCTCGCGCAGGGCGTGGCGGGTCTCGTTGATGAACACGAGGATGCCGACGAAGGCAATGATGCCGATTGGCAAGTTGATGTAGAACACCCAACGCCAGTCATAATGGTCGGTCAGCCAGCCGCCAAGCGCGGGACCGACGATCGGTCCGACCATGACCCCGGTACCCCATACCGCCATGGCCCGGCCATGCCGCTCGGGCGGGTTGATGCGCAACAGCACGGCCTGCGACAACGGCATCAATGCTGCGCCGCATATCCCTTGCAGCAGACGAAAGAGAACCATCTGAGTGAGGCTTTCGGCGGCGCCGCACAGCGCCGAGGCCGCGGTGAAGCCGGCGACCGAGATTAGAAAGACTCGCTTGATGCCAAAGGCGCCGGCCAGCCACCCCGTCAGCGGGGTCATGATTGCGGCCGCGACGAGATAGGACGTCAAGACCCAGGTGATCTGGTCCTGCGCCGCCGAGAGGCTGCCCTGGATGTGCGGCAGCGCAACGTTGGCGATCGTCGTATCGATCGCCTGCATGATCGTCGCCAGCATGATCGAGATCGTAATGGCGGCGCGATTGACCTTCGGGGCAACAGGATCAAGCGTTCCGCTTCCATCGCGCTCGATGCGCCCGGGGAGTTGACCCGGATTAAGGGACTCGCCAGACGCGGAAGCGTCGCGGGCGGCCGGAACGTGATCGCTCATTTTGCGGTCGCCACCATGATCCAGACACCGCCGGCACCCTGGCGCAGCCGAGGTGCCGGCGTACGGTCAGTTGAGTCAAGCGGCGGCGGGCGGATAATTAGAGGGGAAGAGCGCCCGCCGCGTCTCGTCGTCGACCTCTTTCTTGAAGGCGTGGCTGCTGCCCACCGCCCGCGCCTTGGCAACAGCCGGCCGCGCGTTAATTGCATGGAACCAGCGGCGGATATTGGGATAGGCGGCAAGCGGATCGTCACTGCCCGGCAGCACGAAACTGGCCCGGTCAACCCAGCCCCAGCCGGAGATGTCGGCGATTGTGTAGTCCTTGCCGACGATGAACTCGCGACCCGCGAGGTGCTTGTCGAGCACCGTGTAGTGGCGTTCCGCTTCGCGGCGGTAGCGGTTGATGGCGTAGGGAAGCTTTTCCGGTGTGGCGCGCTGGAAATGCACGGCCTGGCCCGAGAACGGCCCTAGACCCGTAGCGATAAAGAACAGCCAGGACAGCAACTCGCCCCGATCGGCGGGCGAGCCCATCAGTTTGCCGGTCTTGTCGCCGAGATAGAGCAGGATCGCGGTCGAGTTGAAGACGCGAGTCTCGGCCCCGCCCGGCCCGTCGGTATCAACGATCGCCGGCACCTTGCCGTTGGGGTTGATGGCCCGGAACTCGGCCGTGTGCTGCTGACCCTTGGCCGTATCGACCGGCACGATTTCGTACGGCAACCCGGTTTCTTCGAGAAACAGCGCGACTTTGGCGGGGTTCGGCGTCGGGTGGTAATAAAAGCGGATCATTGTCGGTCCTTTCGGTAAGCGGGCGTGGTCAGGCGGCCTTGGTCGCGTCGGCACGCAGCGTGCGGAGCGCCGCGACGATCGCGACAGGCTCCAGACGTTCGCGGTAGTCGAGTTCGATCTCGGCGAGCTCGATCTTGTGGTCAGGCGCGACGACATAGGTCGCGGACAGCGGCAATTCCCAGCTGTCGTCGCCATTGATGCCGGGCAGTGCCTTGTTGTTCGAGGTCAGGGCGGCGCGCAACTCGTCGGGCAGCGAATAGACGAGACCGAAGGAGCGCGCGACGTGGTTGCCCACATCGCTCAGCACGTCGAAGCTGAGCTGGTTCACCTCCGCCGTCGACAGCGAGCCGTCGGGGAGTTGCGGCGAAATCGCGACGAGCTTGGCGCCAAGCGCCGTGATCTCGCCCAGCACCTGCTGGTAGGCGCGAAGCTGGAGGTTGCAGTAGGGACACCAGCCGCCGCGATAGAACATCACCACTGCCGGACCACCGCAGAGCAGTCCCGCGAGGGAGACAGGCCTGCCTGCGGGGTTTGGCAGCGAGAAATCCGGCGCGTGATTGCCGGTTTTCAAAGCCTTTTCGATTGGAAAAGTCCGCTGCAGCTCTTCGACTTTGGCATCGTACAGCTCGGACCGACCCGGCGGAGCCGCGCGAATAAACTCGGCGCGCAGGGCATCCAATTCAGTTTGCAGGCTCATCTTCGATCCTCTTCGCTCTTTTTAGATCATTTGATCTAGAATGAACCGGCGGGCGGATGCTGACAATGGCTTTGCTGTTCTGGCGCGCGTGTTCTAAAATTCTGTCGATCGATCATGAGGATAGCGGCACGCCGGTGCGGCTGGTGCGAGGAGGCCGATGGCACGACCGAGAGAGTTCGACGAGACGACCGTGCTGGAGGCGGCGATGAACTGCTTCTGGGCGCAGGGTTTCGAGCAGACATCGGTGCGCGATCTCGCCGAGCGCATGGGGATCACCGGCGCCAGCCTCTACAATGCCTTCGGCGACAAGCGGTCGTTGTATCGGCAGGCCTTCGTTCATTACCTCGCGCAAACGGTGCGGGACCGCGTTGCGCGGCTGGAGACGCTGCCACCGGCTGTGGCGATACGGACCTTTTTCAACGAGATCATCGAACGGTCGGTCGACGATGAACAGCGCCGCGGCTGTATGCTCGTCAATGCAGCGCTAGAGCTGGCGCCCTATGACCCCGAGTTCAGGCTACTCGTCGCCGAGGAAATGATGTTTATCGAAGCCTTCTTCCGCCGCTGCGTCGCAGCGGGGCAGAAGGACGGCTCAATTATCGGTACCCGCCCGGCCGATGAGGTGGCTACGCTGCTGTTGAGCGTGCTGCTTGGCATCCGCGTCCTGGCGCGCACGCGCCCGCAACGTGAGGTGCTGGAGGGCGCCGCAAACGGGGTCCTGGCGATGCTCGGGGCCGCAGCGTAACGGTCGGCGCGACGATCATCGTCCGCGCCGCGCCGGCACGTTTTAGATTGGTCGATCTAAAAAAGATGATAAGCTCGCGCAACGGGGCGAGCCATCGCCTCGCGCAGAGGCGAGGAGAAGTGCGGTGACGCGACTGACCGACCTGTCGCCCGACCAGGCCAAACGCCTAGCCGAGGCCGAATGCCCGGAATTTGAGACGCGGCCCTGGGTGACGGGCCCGGCGCTCTCGCAGCGCCGCATTGCGATCGTATCGTCCGCCGGGCTCGTCGTGCGTGGTGAGGAGCCGTTCCGCGGCCGCGACCCGCATTACCACGCGATCCCGGCGACGACGCCGATCAAAGACCTGCTGTGCAGCCATATCTCGATCAATTTCGACCGCACCGGGTTGCAGGAAGATTGGAACGTCGCCTTTCCGATCGACCGGCTGCGGGAGCTAGCGGCCGAGGGAACGATCGGGTCGATAGCCGATACCCACTATGCGTTCATGGGCGCGACCGACCCGTTGCAGATGGAGCCGCATGCCCGTGAACTCGCCGGCCGCCTGAAGCAGGACCAGGCCGACAGCGTCCTCCTCGCCCCCGTTTGACCGGTCTGCACGCGCGCCGTGAGCGCGCTGGGCCATTATCTCGAGGAAGAGGGTATTGCGACGGTTGCGATCGCGTTGATCCGGCCGCAGGCGGAGAACACCAAGCCGCCGCGGGCGTTGTGGGTGCCGTTCGAGCTCGGGCGGCCGTTCGGTCCGCCGAACGATCCGGCATTTCAGAAGCGCGTCGTCCTCGCTGCGCTCGGCATGCTGGTCGAGGATGGCGGGCCAGTTCGGATCATCGATTTCCCCGACGACGATCCGCGCGCCCAGCCCGATCCGGCGTGGCGGCCGCCATTCATGCCGGCCGCGGTCGCCGATGGCGATGCAGAGTCGCTGGCGTCCCGGCTGGAGGCGGAAATCTTGTTTCTCCAGGGCGCGCATCGGCGCTGGCTGGAACAGCACGGCCGCAGCACCGTAGGCCTGACCGGGCTCGCGATAAACGACTGTGCCCATTATGTTGCGGAATGGCTGCGCGGCAAGGCGCCGCCGAGCCCACGCGACGGGTTCTCGGCGCCGCTGATCCTGCGCTTCGCGGTCGACGATCTGAAGGCGTTCTGCCTGGAGGCCGCCGCGGCCGGGGCCGCCAAACCGTCGAGCCGTCAGCTTACCGACTGGCTCTGGAACGAGACCGCGACCGGAGCGGCGATCCACGTGCTGCGCGAGATGCTGCAGGCGCACGAAGACGATCGCCTGCGGCTGATCGTCAGCAACTTCATCGTGCCGGCCGCGAGAGTGCGCGGCGGGTGAGGAGCAGATGGACGGCATAAAGGTCCTTGCCTTCGATACAGGCGGCACGGTGCTCGACTGGCATGCCGGCTTGACCGCGGCGATGACGGCATGGGGCACCGCGCAGGGCGTTGAGCGCGACTGGCACGCGCTGGCGAACGAGCATCGCCGCCGCTCACTGCGCCGGATGACCAACACGGTCGATCCCCGATTCAACATCGACGACGTACACCGCGACGTGCTGGGTGAATTGTTCGACGAGAATGGGCTCGGTGGTTCCGCGGAAGGCCGGCGAGCAATCGCGGAGCGTTGGCACCAGCTCGATGCGTGGCCGGACTTTGTCGCAGCGCTGCGGCGGTTGCGGCGGCACCGCATCTGCGTCTCGTTCACCATCCTCAGCCTGTCGCTGATCGTCGATGTATCGCGTCGCAACGGCATTGATTGGGATGCTGTGATCCCGTGTGAGATGCTGCGCGTCTACAAGCCGCTCCCCGATGCCTATCGGCGGGCCTCCGCGTTTCTGGCCGTCGAGCCGCAAGAAATCCTGATGGTGGCGTGCCACAATTTCGACCTCGATGCGGCCCGCGGCGTCGGCTATCGCACCGCCTTCGTGCGTCGCCCCGACGAGTGGGGGCCCGCCGGTCCGCCGGACCCCGTACCCAACCCGGCCACCGACATCGCGGTCGAGGGGTTTGCGGAACTCGCCGACCATTTGGGTGCCTGAAACCGAGTAAAACCTCGGTCCTATCTCGTCGCCAGCCCAGTTTGGGAGCGTCGAGTTTGCGGCCGTCGGAAAGGACGTTATGTAACAGAGACATTTCTCCTGCTTATCGAGCTCGATGATGTG
>CAVVGE010000008.1:0-323699 GCA_963747735.1 uncultured Alphaproteobacteria bacterium
CTGCCGCCGATGTTGCGCATCAGGCTGAAGATCGCCGTCCCCTGGGTCAGCAGGTGCCGCGGCAGGGTCGAAAAGGTGATGATGCTGAGCGGGGTGAAAACGAGGCCGAGGCCAAAGCCCTGCAATACCCCGGTGCTGATCACCGGGCCCATCCCCATATAGAGCGAGAACCCGGTCATCTGCCACATCGCCACCGCGGTCACCACGAGGCCCACCAGCAGGATCAGCCTTGTGTCGATCCGGCCGGCCATGCGGGCGACGACGATCATCGCGACCATCGTGCCGATGCCGCGGGGTGCCGTGACCAGCCCGGTCGTCAGCACCGGGTAGTTCATCAGGTCTTGCAGCATGGTCGGCAGCAGCGTCATCGTGCCGTAAAGCGGCAGGCCGACCAGAAACATCAGCACCGTGCCGACCACGCAATTGGCGTCCCTCAACAATTCACGGTTGAGAAAAGAGCGCTCGCCGGCGGTCACCGTGTGGATCACGAACAAATAAAGCGCCAGCCCGGCGAGCGTCGCCTCGATCCATATTTCGGTCGACCCGAACCAGTCCTTCAATTCGCCGCGGTCGAGCAGCATCTGCAACGCGCCGATCGCCAGGCTCAACGTGGCAAAGCCGAACCAGTCGAACGCCTCGCGGTGGCCATGCCGCGTCTCGTGGATAAAGATCATGATGCCGCCGGCCGCGAGGATGCCGAACGGCACGTTGATAAAAAACACCCAGCGCCAATTGTAGTCGTCGGTCAGCCAGCCGCCCAAGGCCGGGCCGATGATCGGGCCGAGGATGACCCCCATCCCCCACACCGCCATCGCGCGGGCGTGCCGCTCCGGCGGGTTGATCTGCAGCAGCACCGCCTGCGACAACGGCACCAGGGCCGCGCCGCACACCCCCTGGAGCAGGCGAAAGAGCACGAGCTGGGTCAGGCTCGTGGCCGCGCCGCACAGCGCCGAGGCGAGGGTAAATCCGACGACCGAGATGAAGAACACGTATTTGATGCCGAACCGGCCGGCGAGCCAGCCGGTCAGCGGCGTCATGATCGCGGCGGCGACGATATAGGAGGTGACGACCCAGGCGATCTGGTCCTGCGAGGCCGACACACTGCCTTGCATATGCGGCAAGGCGACATTGGCGATCGTCGTGTCGACCCCCTGCATGAAGGTCGCCAGCATGATCGAGACCGTGATCCAGCCCCGGTTGAGCACCGGGGCCGGGGCGGCATCGCTCACCGCGCCGCCGTCTGTGCCGGCGCGCCGCCGCCGAGCCATGCAAACAGGTTTTGGATGCGCCCGAGCCACGGCCGCTGATAGCCGGTATCGACCGCGACCGTGGCGCTCAAGCCGGCATGAAGCGGGGCGTTCGGGTCGAGCTCCTCGAGGCTGAGCCGCACCGGCAGGCGCTGCACCACCTTGACCCAGTTCCCGGTCGCATTCTCCGCCGGCAGCAGCGCAAAGGTCAGCCCGGTGCCCGGGCTCATGCTCTGCACCTTGGCCTGGAAATCGATATCGGGATAGGTATCGACCTCGACCGTCGCCGGTTGGCCGGCGCGCATATGGGTCAGCTCGGTTTCCTTGAAATTCGCCTCGACCCAGATGCGGTCGGTCGACATCAGCGAGAACAGCGGGATCGAGGCGTTGACATAGTCGCCGACCTGCAATTGCTCGACCTTGGTGACGATGCCGTTCTCGGGTGCCGCGACCACCGTGTAGGACAGGTTCAACAGCGCCCGGTCGAGCGCCGCCTGGGCGTGCTGCACCATCGGGTGCTTGGCGACCGGGATGTTGGCGTCACCGCCGAGGGCTGCGAGCGCGCCGGCAACGTCCTGCTCTTTGGCGGCGAGCTGGTCGCGCGCAAGCTTGTAGGCATGGTGCGTCTGGTCGTATTGCGCCTTTGAGGTGGTGCCCGATTGCAGCAGCCGCTGCTGGCGCTCGAACTCGCCCTGCTGATAGGTGAGCGTGGTCTGGTTCGCTTGGGCGTCGGCCAGCTTTTGCTGGTAGGTCGCCTTCATCGCCTCGACCTGGTTCTTGACCGCGGCGAGCTGGGCGCGCGCCTCGTCCACGGCGATGCGGAACGGCCGCTGGTCGAGCCGGAACAGCACCTGTCCCGCCGTGACCTTCTCGTTGTCGCGGACCTCGATCGCGGCGACGCGGCCGGCGACATCGGTGCTGATCGAGGTCCGCGCCGCCTGGATATAGGCGTCGTCGGTCGAGACGTAGCGGCCACCGGTCACATACCAATAGCCGGCGACGAGGAGGACGAGCAGCGGCGCCAGCGCCATCAACGGCAGCCGCAGGCGCTGGCGCAGCGGGCGGCGCCGGCGCGCGAGCGACGGGCGGTCCTCGACGCCGACCCGCAGCGCGCCGAGCGAAGACGGCACGGCTTCCTCCGCCGATGTCGTCATGGCCGGCCCCCGACCAGCGACAAATCGGCCGCGCTCGCCGCCACCCGGCGCTCGGGCGGCCCTGCCGGCGTGTCGAGGTCGTCGAGATCGTCGAGGAGCGGCACGCGATGCGACAGATTGCCGTGCGCCCGGCGCAGCAGCTCGATCAGCTGATGGCCTTCGGCGTCGGACAGGCCGGCAAAGGATTCGGCGCGCACCTCGTTCGACAAGTCGAGGATGCGAGCCAGGATCGGGCGCGCCTTGTCGGTCAGCACCAGCCGGCGGGCGCGGCGGTCGCCCGGATCGGGCCGCCGCTCGATCCAGCCATCCTCCTCCATCCGGTCGAGCTGCCGGACCAGGGTCATCGGCTTGATTTCCAGAAAATCGGCGAGGCCCGCCTGGTTGATGCCCTCGTTGCGGGCGAGATAGCCGAGCACCCGGCATTGCGCGCTGGTCAGGCCGAGAAAGAGCAAGGCACGCTGATTGAAGCGCCGCGCGAAAAGCCGCGCCACGTCGTGCACGAGAAAGCCAAAGCTGCGGTCGAGGTTCATCCTGCTGCCATCGTCACAAACAACCACCCATAGGTGATAATAAGCCTACATATCAAATTTTCGCCGCGATTGCATCGCCTGCCGCCGCGCGGCTGCCAATCGCGAATTCGATAGCTCGCCGTAGCACCAGGGCGTTTGGCAAACTCCAAAATTGGTCATTCCGGGGGGCGGGCTCCGCCCGCGCGCCCGGAACCCATGCACACCGTCCCGCGATACACTGGCGAACGGCAGTGTTCATGGGTTCCGGGCCTGCCCCGTTGGGGCATCCCGGAATGACATTTTTGTTGCGAAGGGATTTCTTCACGAGCTCTCAGCCGGGGCGGCCGGCCGGCAGGCCCGCGGTTCCCACACGCGGCTCGCCGCGCCGCTCCGCGCGGGTGCTAATCAGCAGCAAGAGCGGGATCGTGACCGCGACGATCAGCATCATCAGCATAAAGACGTCGATATAGGCGACCATCGACGCCTGGCGCGTGACCTCGGCGTTGAGCGCGGCGATGCCCGCGGGCGAGGACAGGCTGTAGGGTGCGGACAAATGCGGCGCCTGGGCCATCGGGTTGTCCGGCCGCAGATGCTCGACGAGCCGCGAATGCACGATCTGCGTGTTCCGCGCCAGCACCGCCTCGAAGATCGAGATGCCGACGCTGCCGCCGAGGTTGCGCATCAGGCTGCGGATCGCCGTCCCTTGGGTCAGGATGTGCCGCGGCAGGTTCGACAATGCCAAGGTGTTGAGCGGGACAAAGGTGCAGCCGAGCCCGAACCCTTGCAGGACGCCCGAGGTGATGACCGGCGCCATGCCCATTTGCAGCGAGAACCCGGTCATCATCCACAACGAGGCGACGGTCATCAAGAGCCCGGACAGGATGATCAGCCGGTTGTCGACCCGGTTGATCAGCCGCCCGACCAGAAACATCGCCGCCATCGTGCCGACGCCGCGCGGCGAGGTGATCAGCCCGGTCGTAAACACCGGGTAATCCATCAGCGATTGCAGCATTGTCGGCAGCAGCGCCAGGGTGCCGCTCAAAATGCCGCCGACAAAAAACATCAGCACGGTCCCGACCGCGAAATTCCGGCTTTTCAGCAAGTCGCGGTTTAGAAACGAGCGCTCCCCGGCGGTCGCCGTATGCACGATAAAGAGATAGCCGGCGACCAGCGCCACCGCCGCCTCGACCCAAATCTCGGTCGAGCCGAACCAATCCTTGAGCTCGCCGCGGTCGAGCAGCATTTGAAACACACCGATCGCGATGCTGAGCGTGACAAAGCCGAAGAAATCGAAGGCTTCGCGATGCGCATGCCGTGCCTCTCGGATAAAGATCAGGATCCCGAGCGAGGCGATCACGCCGACCGGCAGGTTGATATAGAAAATCCAGCGCCAGCTATAGTTCTCGGTCAGCCAGCCGCCGATCATCGGCCCAAAGATCGGGCCGAGCATGACCCCGATCCCCCAGACCGCGATCGCCTGCCCGTGCCGCTCGGGCGGGTTGATCTGCATCAGGACCGATTGCGACAGGGGGACGAGCCCGGCGCCGAAAATCCCTTGCAGGACGCGGAAGAAGACGAGCTCGCCGAGGCTCGTGGCGCTGCCGCACAGGGCGGACGCCACGGTAAACCCGACGACCGACAGCAAAAACACGTTCTTGATCCCGAACCGCCCGGCGAGCCAGCCGGTCAGCGGCATCGTGATCGCGGCGGCGACGATGTAGGAGGTCAACACCCAGGCGATCTGGTCCTGCGCGGCCGACAGGCTCCCTTGGATATGCGGCAACGCCACATTGGCGATCGTGTTGTCGACGCCCTGCATGATCGTCGCCAGCATGATCGACACGGTGATCGCCCGCCGATTGGCGACCGGATTGCGCGGCGCGCTCCTCACCGCATAAAGGCTCCGTCGCCGGGCCAGGCTGCCCGCTGGTGACGATCAGTCATGCGCAGCGTCATGTAATGGAACAAGCCGGGCTTCGCGCCGGCGCCGCCCGCGCGGCTGCCACTCGCAAACCGGATGGCTCGCCGGCCCCGAGCCCGGACGCCGCACGAGCCGGTGCCGCCGTTTCACTCCCCTCCCCGCGACCGCGAGTGTAGCATGGCGGCCAATCCGATAACGCCATAGCATCCGACAACGCCAGCAGAGGAACGCCCGATGGAAGCCGCCGCCGCCGTCTTTCGCAAGGTGCACGAGCCGTTGACGATCGAAGCGATCGAGATCGACCAGCCCTGGGGGCGCGAGGTGCTGGTGCGCACCGCGGCGACCGGCGTGTGCCACAGCGACCTCCATGTCGTGGACGGGGTCGGACGCTTTCCGCTCGACCGGCCGATCGTGCTCGGCCACGAGGGCGCGGGTGTGGTCGAAGCGGTCGGCGCCGAGGTCACGACGGTCAGGCCCGGCGACCATGTCGTCGCCTGCCTTTCCGGGTTTTGCGGCAGCTGCCCGCAGTGTCTCTCGGGCCACCCCAATCTGTGCACCGGCGGTCTCGTCACCCGCCCCGACAGCGCCGCCCCGCGGCTCTCGCAAGGCGGCGCGCCGTTGCGCCAGTTCATCGGCATTTCGAGCTATGCCGAAAAGATGCTGCTGCACGAAAACTCGGTGGTGAAGATCGACCCCGATTTGCCGCTCGACCAGGCCGCCCTCGTCGGTTGCGGCGTCCTGACCGGAGTCGGTGCCGCCTTGCGCAGCTCGGGGATGCAAGCGGGCCAGACCGTCGCCGTCTTCGGCTGCGGCGGGGTCGGCCTCTCGATCGTCCAGGGGGCGCGGATCGGCGGCGCCCGCCAAATCATCGCGATCGACCAGTTCGGCACCAAGCGGCAGCTGGCGATGCGCGTCGGAGCGACGCACTTCGTCAATTCGAGCGAGGACGACCCGGTCAAGGCCGTGCGTGCGCTGACCGGCGGGCTCGGCGTCGATCACGCCTTCGAGGCGGTCGGCCGGCCCGAGCTTTGCCGCCAGGCGATCGAGAGCCTGGCGATCCGCGGCACCGCGACGATCGTCGGCGTGTTGCCGCCGGACGCGATGATCGAGTTCCCGTGGATGGCGATCCGCCCCGAATGCAAGGTGCAAACCTCGCGCATGGGCTCGAACCGCTTTCGCACCGACATCCCGCTCTATCTCGATTTTTTCCGCCAAGGCCGCCTCGACCTCGACGCGATGGTCACCAAGCGCGGCCGCCTCTCCGACATCAACGAAGCCTTCCGCGCGATGAAAGCCGGCGAAGTCGCGAGAACGGTGCTGACGTTCGATTGACGGCGGTGTGATAAGCACCCCAGCAGGAAGCTGCCGCAAAGCTCCAAACCGCTCTGGGTGGCGGCTTCCCGTTAGAGCTTCGAGCATGGTGGATGCGTCGAATTCAGCTTTCAGATGGAACTTATGTAAATCCCGCTGATGTCAGCCGGATTAAAATCGAGAAGCACTTTTTGAGGAAGAAATATTCGGTAAGGCTGTACTCGCGCCAAATGGCCAAAATCGGTGTCATCGCGAATTCTGGATCTCCCACAGGCCCAATCTGAGAAGCGACGGGTTCAAAAAGAATTGGAAGAGCGTCACACCGAAATCTCGGCATATGACGAGGGATACAAAGCTGGTTCAAGCGACGGAACAAAATCCGGCTACTCTAAAGGACACGGCGAGGGCTATCGGCAAGGGCTTGCGGCCGGTCACGAAACGGGTCGCCAGACCGGATATAGAAATGGGTTCGGCACCGGCTGGGACGAAGGCTATGAAACAGGCCTAAACGAAGGGATTGCGCAGGGCCAATCCGCTGGCAGAGTTGAGGTACTCGATCAACTCGGTCACGAACGGAGCACGCTGATCAACGAGATAAGCTATGGTACGCGCCTTTCCGAGAACTCGCCGGCAATCGATTTTTGCCATGATCAATCTCATCGATAGCGTAGTCGGAACGTATTTACCACCAGAACCAGAACCAGAGTTAAACACTGGTTATACTGGTGAAATTGGCAATGATGGACCTGAACCGGCCATCGATTTCGCGGACGTGAGGCCGACCGAGTTACCATTCAACAAGAGCTTGCTGCGCAAAGTCGACGAATTAGAATTGTCGGTGCACTCGGCGAATTGCTTGAAGAACGACAACATTGTTTATATCGGCGATCTGGTACAGAAATCCGACGCCGAGATGCTGCGGACGCCGAATTTGGGACGTAAGTCACTGAACGAGATCAAGGAGGCGCTGGCGCAGATGGGATTGCATCTCGGGATGGATATCCCGAACTGGCCGCCGGAGAACATCGAGGGGCCGCGCGGATGAACCCTATTGATGCCGCATCACCCGTCGTGGATCGAAGAGGGTGATCGGCTCGCCAACCAGAAGGGCGATCACCGCCGAGGCATCGACGACGATCTCGGTATCATTCACGCGCCGCCTCGGCGCGGCGTTCGTCGATCAATTCCTGCACCAGATCGCGGCCCTTCGGCACATATCGTGCGACGATAGCCTGCGCTTCCCGGATCGCCTGCTCCCTGCGTGCGCAGCCGCAATTCGCCTTCGCCGACCGCCTCGACCAGCAATTCGTCGCCCGGCTTCAGGCCGGCTGCGGCCCGGCATTCCGCCGGGATCACGATCCGGCCCTGCGGATTGATCCGCACCCGCGAGGCCATCACACGCTTCTCGTGCAATGTGACGACTCGCCTCCATATCAGCGCACGATCGGCATGTGTCAATTTCCCGCGCCCGGTTCCACCGCGCCGCGAAAGAGATGCCCGGCACCCACAAGGCCGCAACGGGGTTGAGCCGATGCGAAAATTGGGCTGAACTCTCCAAACCGAAAGCGCGGCCGGTCGCGTCGCGAGCACACCCGATCATACCGTCGAGGGAGAGACTGCCATGCCATTTTACGAAAAAGGCAATGTCCGCATCCGCTACGAGGAAACCGGCTCCGGCTTCCCGCTCCTCGTCACCCCGGGCGGCGGCTTGAACTCGCGGGTCAGCAACTGGCCGAATGCGGTCATCAACGCGATGGACGCGTTCAAGGGCGATTTCCATTGCATCACGATGGACCAGAGAAACGCCAATGGCGGCGAGTTGACGGGACCGGTCCCGACCGAAAATGCCTGGGACGCGTTTGCCGACGACCAGCTCGGGCTGATGGACCATCTCGGCGTCCGCGAGTTCTTTTATATGGGCTACTGCATCGGCGGCTGCTTTGCCGGCAAGCTGTTGCAGCGCGCACCCCAGCGCGTCGTCGCCGCCGTCTTTTGCCAGAGCGTCGGCCACCGGCCGGAGGACGCGGATGTCATGCACCGGCACAGCACGGACAACTGGCTCGGCGATTTCAAGAAGCGCCGCCCCGAGGTGTCGCAGGACAATATCGACAAGTATTTCAAGAGCCTTTGGCGCACGCAGCCCGACTTTCTCTACAGCGTGCCGCGCGACTTCATCAAGAATTGCCGTACCCCGATCCTGGTGTTGCCCGACGACACGCCGTCGCACCCGCACCAGACCTCGATCGACGTCGCCTCGTTGGCGCCCAACGCCGAGATCACGGTCTTCCCGTGGCGGGAGCCCGAGGAATTGCGGCAGCGCGTCATCGACAAGGTGCGCAGCTTCCTGAAAGCGCACGTCCCGATGAGGGCGGCGGCGCAATAATGCCGTCTGCGATCCCCGATGATTTCCCGTGCCCGGACGTGATCCGGGCATCCACGTCTTCTCTTTGCACGCTTTAAGACGTGGGTGACCGGGTCAAGCCCGGTCAAGGGGCTGTAAAAAGACAAGATCGAGGCCCGTTGATACAGGTGGAGCGGAGCGCGGGATGTTTACCTGCTTTATTCGGTACAAGATCGATCCGGATAAGCTCGATCGAATTTAGGGAGTATGCCGATATTTGGATCTCTCTGATCAGAAAATATGGCGGCATTCACCATGGCTATTTCACTCCAGGAAAAGAGGGCGACAATTTGCCCAATGCGACCAATGAGACGAAATGTTTTCAAGCTACGAGAGAACGTTCTTGCTTCCCATCTTCGCGCACGCGCCGAACCCCACGGAAGGAGAAAACGCCATGCCGTTCTACGAAAAAGGCCAGGTCCGCATTCATTACGAAGAGGCCGGCTCCGGCTTTCCGCTGCTGGTCATTCCCGGCGGCGGGTTGAACTCGACGGTCGCCGGGCTCGCCAGCCACCCGTTCAACCCGCTCGACGAATTCAAGGGCGAATGCCGCGTCATCGCGGCCGATCTGCGCAACGCCAAGGGCGGTCAATCGACTGGGCCGCTGGAGACCGATCGGGCGTGGGACGCCTATACCGACGACCATATCGGGCTGATGGACCATCTGGGCCACCGCCGGTTCATGGTCATGGGCTTCTGCATCGGCGGTCCGTTTATCTGGAACCTCTTGAAGCGGGCCGGCGACCGGGTCGTCGCGGCGGTGCCGGTGCAGCCGAGCGGTTATCGGCACGAGATGCCCGAGCTCTCCTACAACAACAACCTGAAGAGCTGGGCCCCGGAGCTGTGCCAACGCCGCCCCGACATCACGATGGCTCAGGTCGACGCGTTCCTGAAGAACATGTACACGGGCGAGCGCGCCGATTTCGTCTACACCGTCGGCCGCGATTTTGTGCGCAGCTGCCAGACCCCGATCCTGGTGCTGCCGGACGACGTGCCCGGCCATCCCTACGTCGTCGCGATGGAGAGCGTCTATCTCGCGCCGAACGCGCAGGTGAGCCTCTACCCGTGGAAGGCGAACCCGAAGCAGATCGAGATCGCGCTGCGCCACGTGCGCGGGTTCCTCAGAGACAACCGCCCGGCCGCGGCGGCGCAACCGCTGGCGGCGGCGGCGCAGTAGCGCCGGGTCCGCAGAGATTTAACGAGGAGAAACCCCATGCCGTTCTATGAAAAAGGCAATGTCCGCATCCATTACGAGGAGGCCGGCTCGGGCTTTCCGCTGATGGTGATACCGGGCGGCGGGCTCAATTCGACGGTCGCCGGGCTGGCGAGCCACCCGTTCAACCCGCTCGACGAATTCAAGGGCGGATACCGCGTGATCGCGGCCGATCTGCGCAACGCCAATGGCGGCCAGTCCTCGGGCCCGCTCGAAACCGACCGGCCGTGGGACGCCTATGCCGACGATCATATCGGGCTGATGGACCATCTCGGCATCCGCGAATTTATGGTGCTGGGCTTTTGCATCGGCGGGCCGTTTATCTGGAACCTGCTGCAGCGCGCCCCCGGCCGCGTCGCCGCCGCCGTCCTGACCCAGCCTTCCGGCTTTCGGCCGACGATGCCCGACCTCTTTTATCAGAACAACATTAAGGGCTGGGCACCGGGCCTGTGCGAGCGGCGCCCCGACATCACGATGGCCCAAGCCGGCGCCTTTCTCGAAAAGATGTATCGCGCCAACGCCGATTTCGTCTTTACCGTGACCCGCGATTTTGTGCGCCACTGCAAGACCCCGATCCTGGTCCTGCCCGACGACGTGGCGGCGCATCCTTACGCGGTCGCGATGGAGAGCGCGCATCTCGCACCCAACGCGCAGGTCAGCCTTTATCCGTGGAAAGCGAACCCGGAGCAGATCCAGCTCGCGCTGCGCCATGTCGGCACCTTTTTGCATGCGAACCAGCCGGCCCTGCACGCGCAGCAACCCTTGGCGGCCGCCGCCCAGTAAAGAGGAAAAACCCGATGCCGTTTTACGAAAAAGGCAATGTCCGCATCCGCTATGAGGAAACCGGCTCCGGCTTCCCGCTGCTCGTCACCCCCGGCGGCGGGTTGAACTCGCGGGTCAGCAACTGGCCGACCGCGGTCGTCAACGCGCCCGAGGCGTTCAAGAACGATTTCCGCTGCATCACAATGGACCAGAGGAACGCCAATGGCGGCGAGTTCGACCGGCCCGATCCCAAACGGCGACCCGTGGGAGGCGTTTGCCGACGACCAGCTCGGGCTGATGGACCATCTCGGCATCCGCGAATTTTTTTACATGGGCTACTGCATCGGCGGCTGCTTTGCCGGGAAGCTGTTGCAGCGCGCACCCGGCCGCGTCGCCGCCGCGGTCTTCTGCCAGACCGTCGGCCACCGGCCGGAGCTGCCCGACTATATGCACGATTCCGGCAAGGATGTCTGGGCGCCGGAACTGCTGCCCAAGCGGCCCGACCTTACGATGGCGCAGGTCGAGCAGTACCTGCACAACCTCTACCGGGTGCAGCCCGATTTCCTCTACAGCGTGCCGCGCGACTTTATCAAGAATTGCCGCACCCCGATCCTGGTGCTGCCCGACGACACGCCGGCGCATCCGCTGCAAACCTCGATCGACGTCGCCTCCTTGGCGCCGAACGCCGAAATCACCGTCTTCCCGTGGCGCGAGCCCGAAGACCTGAAGCAGCGCACGATCGCCCGCGTCCGCAGCTTTTTGAAAGCGCACGTCCCGATGCGCGCCGCCGCGCAATAAGCCCGCTTGCGGCCTGTAGGGCGGAAAAGCGCAGCGCCTTCCGCCAATGTCGGCGGATTACGCTCCGCCAATCCGCCCTACCCCCGGTAGCCCTCGGCAGGGTTGAAGGCGGCGCCGGGCGCCAGGAGGCCGGCGCCGGGGACAAAGCAGGCTTCGAGGCGGATGCCGTCGGGGTCTTCGAAGAGGACATAGTAATAGCCGGGCGCCCACGGGCCTTCCTGCGGGCCGCGGACGATCGTGGCGCCGATCTCTTTGAGGAGCGCCGCGCAGCGGTCGATATCGGCGCGCGAGCGGGCGCGCAGGCACAGATGGTGGAGGCCGACGCGCTCTTGCCGGAAGCGCTCGCCGGCAAAGGCCGGGTCGCACGGCTCGATGCCGATCGCGGTGCGGGCGCCGACGCAATAAAAGAGCTTGTCGCCGTCGAACACCGGCGTCATGCCGAGCTCCGGCAGGAGCTTGCGGTAGAACTCGCGGGCCTGGTCGAACCGGCTCACCGTCAAAATGACGTGCGCCATGCCGTTGATCTCGATCGTCATCGCCCCTGCTTCCCGTGGTTCACGCGATGCTGGCCCGGCCGTCGCCCGGTTTATACTATGGCTCGGATATCAGAAGGAGCTCGAGGATGACCGAAGCCAAGCTCGCGCCGAACCTGCCGGGATGGATGGTGGAGCACGCCAACCGCTATATCGAAAGCGGCGGCAGCGACGGGCACGACTACAAGATGACCCAGCCGGGCCGGCCGGAGCTGACCGTGCCGGCCTTGCTGCTGACGACGACCGGCCGCAAATCGGGCGAGAAATTTATCTTTCCGCTGTTTTACGGCAAAGTCGGCGACAGCTATCTGGTTATCGCGTCGAAAGGCGGCGCGCCGCAGCACCCCGGCTGGTATCGCAATCTGCTCGCCGACCCCGAGGTCGAGGTGCAGGTCGGGACCGTGAAGCTCAAGGCGCGGGCGCGCACCGCGACCGGCGCGGAGCGGGCGCGGCTGTGGTCGAAGGCGCTCGAATTCTGGCCGCCCTACGCCGACTACCAGCAAAAGACCGAGCGCGAGATCCCGGTCGTCGTCCTCGATCCGGTGCGCTAAGGGCTGCGCCGCGGTTCTCGCGGCACCCGCCGCGGCGCAGGCCCCGGCATCGCCTAGGGCGGCGCCCGGCAGGTGTGGCGGCTGCCCCAATCGAGCAAGGCGCGCAGCACCGGCCGCAGCGCGCCGCCTTTTTCGGTCAGCACATATTCGGCGCGCGGCGGGTGCTGCTCGTAAAAGCGGCGCTCGACGATGCCGTGCTCTTCGAGCCGTTTGAGCCGGGCTGACAGCGTGTTCGGGCTGATCCCGGCGAGCGAGCGCTCGAAATCCTGAAACCGCCGCGGCCCGGAAACGACGAGGTCGCGCAAGATCAAGATCGTCCAGCTGTCGCCGACGATGTCGAGGGTGCGCGCGATCGGACACCGCATATCGTAGTTCGCCGCCATTCCTCCCGCCTCATCCGCACCGGGCGGCCACGGTAGCAGGAGGGCGATCGATTCGATATCAACTCCTGATTCAAAAGTCACTATGATAAAGGGATCAACCTGCTGAAGGAGGCCGACCCATGAGCGCCGCCGCCTATGGTCCCGCCGCGAACCCCGCCCGCTCGTCAATCTGGCAGCCGCTGCTGTGGCTGGCGCCGCTGGTCGGGTTTTGGCTGCTGCTGAGCTATGCCTTCCCCGCACTCGGGGCGAGCGGGGTGCCGGGCACGGCGGCGCGGCTCGGCATTCCGATCGCTCTGGCCCTCGGATTGTGGCTCGGGCTCGAGCGCACCGATTTTTCCCCGCGCCGGCGCGTCGGCGTGTTTCTGGCGCTCGCCGTCCCCTATGTGTTGTGGCTGTCTGTGATCTGGAGCGGCGCGATCGACGGCGCGTTCGGTCCGGGTCATTTTCCGCTGCGGCTGCCGCTGGCAATTTTTCTGCCGGTCATCATCGGCACCCCGGTTTTGCTGGCCTCAAAGCGGGTCGGACAGCTGCTCGACGCGATGCCGGCGGGTTGGCTGGTCGGGGTCCAGGTCTACCGGGTGCTCGGCGGCGCGTTTCTGGTCGGCTGGGCGCAGGGTGCGATCCCGGGACTGTTCGCCCTACCCGCCGGCATCGGCGACGTGACGACGGGGCTGATCGCCTTGCCGGTCGCCTACAGCCTCGCCGCCGGGAGGGCCGATGCGCGCCGGGCCGCAATCGCCTGGAACCTGTTCGGCCTCACCGATTTTGCGATCGCTGTCGGCATCGGGCTCCTGACCGCGCCGGGGCCGTTTCAGCTGATCGCGCCGAGCATCCCCAACACCGCGATCGGCAGCTATCCGTCGGTCCTGATCCCGGCTTTCGCGGTGCCCAGTTCGATCCTGCTGCACGTCTTGTCGCTGCGCCAGCTATCCCGCCGCCGCGCTGCCATCGGCCAGTCCCGGCCGCTCTTGAGCAACGCGGCGTAACGCGCCCGCCTTTGCATTAGATACCCGGCTCGGGGGCGCGAGGCGCCGGCGAACGGCGGCGCTTGATCGGAAACCGCGCCGCCTGCTCCGCTTATTGCGGGACCCAGTCGGGGACCGCGCACTCGCCGGCGCGTGGCGGCGGATAGGTGGGCAATGTCGCGTAATGGCACTGCCCCTTGGTCTGGTCCGGCTCGACCGTCGTGCCGAGGAACCTGACGAGCCAGGTCGGCGTCCCCTGGTCCTTGCTGTCGGTCGGGAACGGTACCGGCGCCGGCCGGTGCGGCGACGGGTCGGCGAGTGTCGCGTCCGCCGTAAAGCCGGTCTTTGGGATCGTGAACGAAAAGCCGTAGCAGCCCTTTGGCGGGCAATCGAGGTCCTTGACCGCCCATTGGCTGCAAACCGCCTGGGCCTGCTCTTTGATCTCCGGATTGGCGATCACCAGCGGGTCGGTGGCGGTCAGCGCCGAGCCGCAGGTTTCGCCGGACGCCTTGCAAAAGGTGTGCGGCTCGCACAGCCCGTTCTTCGGCACGATATCGAGCGTGCCGTCGGTCAATTTGGTGAAATCGACCGTGACGCTGATGATGCCGTTCTTCGCGACCTGGCTCGTATCCGCCGGCGGCAGCCACGGCTCGTTGCCGAGGGTTTTGACCTCGAGATTGTGCAGCGCCACCTGGATCGGCTTGATGTCGGCCGCGGTGGCGTCCTTGCCGAGATAAATCTGGTAGGTCTGGCGCGTGCTCGGCTTGGCGTAGACAAAGAACACGTTATAGGTACCGATGAATTTATGGTCCGGGTTGATCTGGGTGTCGGGCTGAAACACGTTGACGAACGAGGTCTTCGATCTGCCACCTATTTGAGTATTGTACTGCTCGGTGTCCTGGGTCGACTTCGGCACGGTGGTATCTATGTAATATGTGCCGTTGTTGAGGGTCAGCGTCTCACGCGTGCTGAGGGCGGTGCCGGACATTCGGATGAACGGCCAGCGGCATTTCGTCGTGGTCTGGTCGATGTCGCACTTGTTGGCGATCCAGTGCTGCCATTCCCGGGTCTGCCCCGTTCTGTTCTTGAGATCGCCCGGATCGCCGGCGAGGAACTGGCGGTAGAGCGGCACGCCGTAGCATTGGGGATTGGAGCAATCGGCGTCCCAAATATTGCCTTCCGCGACGTGATAGATCACCGTCGAGACGTAATCATAGGGGCTCGTTTTCGCCGTCACCGGCGGCGCCGTCTTCTTCGGCGACGAGCAGGCGTTGCCGGGCTCGACGTTTTTGCCGATGTTCGAGGCGCATTCCGGGGCCTCGACCGGTGCGGTAAAGAAATCGTCCTCGTTGACCGAGATCGTCTGCTTCAGCACGTTCGGCGGTTCGAGCGTCTTTTGCACATCGTTGCTGAGCCCGGTCAGCGTGCCGTCGTCATCGTTCAGCTCGGTCTGCCGGTCGATCCCGGTGAAGTCGTTGAAATAATTTGCCGGGTTCACCTTTGCCGGGATGCAATAGACCGATTTCACCGCCTCGTCGTCGGTGATGTAGGTGCCGGCCTGCCCGAAATCGCCGGTCGCCTTGGTCGAGCCGTCAAACGCTTTGAACAGCGGGTCGATCACAAAATGACGGATATCGACATCGCCAAAATAGAGGTTGTTCGCGTGGAACGCCGGCGGATAGTAAAAGCCGTTCGGCTGCTTCCAGGCGATCGCCGCGTTCGGCAGGTAGCACGGGGTCTTCGAGTTGGGGGTAGGATCTTTGAGAATCCCGCTGACCGTGTTGGTCCCGTAAATGCAGCCGCCGGCACCGTTGTAGCCGTTGGGCTGACACCCGGCGACCGAGACGTCGAGATAGGCGGTCGAATCGCGGTAGGACGGCCCGTCATAGATGTTCTCGAGCCGCTGGTTCGAGAAAAAGCCGCTGACCGGCAGGCTGATGCCTTGCGCCGCGTTGAGGCAATAGCTCGGAATATCGCCGGACCCTTCGAGCGGCGCGCATTCGAGCTTGTCGGTCGCCTTGGTGAATGAATTGAACGGGCCGATGTCGAGGGTGAAACGATGCGTCTCGTCTTGCGGCTGGGTGTGGCCGACCAGGATCGAATCGCGCAGCAATCCCCAATAGCCGCTGATGATCGAAGATCGGGTGACGTCGCCGCCGGTGACAAAGGTGACGCCGCCTTGCTGCACGTCGGTAACCACGCTGTTCGCCACCAGATACCAGATCGGCCGCAGCCACACCGCCGAGACGTTGCCTTGGGCCCAGTGAAACGACGAGGTGAAATGGTCGATCACCGTCGGCGCGCACGGCAGCTCCGGGTTGTTCGGATCGTTCGGCGGAAAGGTGCTGCCGTCGTTGCACGGGCTGGCGAGCTTGCCCTTGGGGGGCGGGCTGCAATCGTAGCGGGTCGGCAGCCCGGCGACCTGGGTGGCGGCGGCCGGGCACCGCGTCGTCTTTTTCAAGCCGACGGCGCGCGGATAAAAGGTGTCGTTCGCCAGGTCGGGCCCGGTGGCGTTGTTCGGATTGCGCCCCGGCAGAACCCTGCGCTTCGGCTTGGCCGCGAAGCTTTTAATTTCACGGACGAACGGCGTCTTCAGCGTGGCCGGATCCTTTTCGTCGGCGGCGATGAACCCGTCGCAATTCGGCGCGTCGGCCGTCGTCTGTAGCGACATCATCGTCGAGGTCGCCGAGTTCTTGTAAAAGGATTCGATCGCGCTGGAGCCGGCGAAGACATCGTTTCGCTGCATCCCGGCATAGCTGAATACGCCGGTGCCGTCGTCCCATTTCATATGGCCGTTGCTGCTGTTCGCCGCGGTCGGCACATCGGGCATGTCGCTGTTGGCGAGCGGCACGAACCAGTAGGACGAGCCGCAGGCGCCCGCTCCGGCCGCCATGTCGCCTTGGAAATTGTTCCAGCCGTTCGAGATCCAGAACACGGCCGGATATTCATTGTCCGAACGGTACGGAAAACCGGGGTTCGCGACATCGGCCACGTCCGGCGGCTTCGGATGCAGGTTGAAGTCGGATCTGCCCTGATTGTCCGCCAGGATTCCCGGGATCTTGCGCGGGTTCTGGTCGTTGTCGATCGCCGCGCGGGCAAAGATGCCGATATCCGAATAGAAATTGTTGTCGGCCTCGGTGCCGTTTTCGAGATAATAGCCGTGGCCGATCGACTTCCAGCCGACATCTCGCTGGAAAGTGACCCCTTGGGTGTCGTGGACGACATACCAGCGGGTATTCAATTCGTTGACCGCGGAATCCTTGACGATCGTGCCGGGCGGCACCTGGCGGGCCATATGGAAATGGACCGGGTAATGGCCGAGCTTGCCGCCCTGGCCGAGATTGACAAACTCGACGCCCTGGATCTGGACCTCCTTGAACCCCTGGCGAAATACCGTATGCCCGCCGAAGTAATAGCAGCCCTTGCTCTTGCCGTCCGGGCAAAGCGTCCTGTCCGACGCCTCCTTGTAAGTTTCCACGTGAGGATTTGGCGTCTCGACGATCCCGTCGCCCTCGGAGACGATGCGGATGCTGCGCGTCAACAGCGCTACCGCGGCGCGCGTTTCCGCCCCTTTCGCGACCAGGCTCTTGTCCATCCCGGCCGCCTCCAGCCGGGCTTTTGCCGCCCCGAGATCGATCTTGTAGCGCTTGCCGCTGTGGAACCATTTGATCGCCGGGGTGAAGGTGACGTCATCCCCCTGCACCTGGCCGATGGTCAGCAGCTCGGAATGGCCGGGCAGGTAGTCGGTCGTGGTGACGACGATCTGGTCGCGGGTCCCGTCGCTCGGCAGCCACCACCGTTCGGCCGGCGTGCCGTCGACCGTCAGCGACGTGCCGGAGCTGACATCGCCGCCGAGCCGCATCCAGCTGTTGCCGGTCGCGAGGTGGTTGTTGTCCAAGCCGTCGGCCGCCCCCTTGTAGCCGCGCAGCACCAGCCTGCCGCCATAGGACACGGCCAAGACCTTGTAGCCGAAATATCCGACCTTGCCGGTCGCGGCGGCGCTGCCGCACAGCGCCTTGCCGTTCGACACCTCGAAGGTCTTGCCGTTGCTGCATTTGCTGTCGCCGTAGAGCGGCCCGTAATCGTAAAAATAATCCTTGGCGGCCGTCGGCAATCCGGGAATGCAGCTCGAATCCTTGGTAATGGACGCAGCGCCGCAGCCGTCCAGGACCGCGCCGCCGTTGCTCTGCCAGACCTTTGGCGGAATGCCGCACGGCACCTCGTTCTTGTCGGCGTCCTCGGTCAACGGCGATTTGCACAACACGCCCTGGCCCGGGGTTTTGGCCGGATCGACCGGCTTGCCGCTATCGTTGACGCTCTGGTTCGCGCCGTAGAGATGGATCGTCAGAAACCCGCCTTGCTTGTCGGCAAGGCGGGGCGTGCCGTAAGGGCTCGCCGCGCCAACGGTCAGCGCGCCGTTCGCCTCGACGATGATCGAGCTCGCCCAGAAATCGATGTCCGGCGACCCGCTCGCCGGCTGCTCGAATTCGAGGCTCCCGCCGCCATAGATGTTGACGTTGCCGTAGAAATACTTTTTCGCCGCGGCGACCTTGCACACCCCGGTGACCAGGAGGTCGGGCTGCAGCGCGTCCGTGCCGCCCATTTCCAAGGCTTGCGACGGCAGCGGCATCCCATCCTTGCAGGTGGTGGGCGTCGGCGCGGTCTTCACGCGGGCCATCGCCGCGGGCGCCAGCGCCAGCAGCGCCGCCGCGACGAAGACGCCGATCGCCGATATCGGACAGAACCGCCGGCCGAGAAGGAGGGAGGCCATTTTTTGTGCTTTCTCGCCTGTCACGCTAATTTCCCGATCACCCAGCCCAACGCCGGAGAACAAAACCGACGATCGCCGCCCTGTCAATGAGCCGCGCGCTGCACCGGCATTCTTTTAGCGCCGGCGCCGACCCGCCACCGCGCCGCGCGGCTCGCCCTTGCCGATTGCCGGAGCAAGACCGGACGCTCGCCGGCGACTGCCGCCCGCGCCAGCACACCCTGCTCGGCGCTCAGCCGTTTGATTTGCCGGGGGCTGAACCGGCGGCGCGCTGCCGGCCGCGGCTGCCGGGCTTTGGCCGAGTTCACTTCACGATCGGACAACTCTGGCTGCCGGGCAGGTCTGGATAGAAGCAGGTGCCGCCCGGCGCGCTGTCCGGCGCCTTGGTGGTCCGCTCGAACAGCGTCGTCCAATCCGGTTGGCTCTTGGCCATCGGCGCGGTCGGGAATTCCTCCGGTTGCGGGCGGTGCTTCTGCGGACTGGCGATCGTGTCGTCGGCGACAAACCCCTTCGGAAGCGTGAAGGAAAAGCCGTAGCAGCCATCCTTGGGGCAGTCGAGATCCTTGACCGCCGCGCTGCCGCAGATGATGCCGGCTTCCGCCTGCATCTTCGGGTTGGCGATGACCAGCGGATCGGTATCGCTCAGCGCCGACACGCAAGCGGTGCCGTTGGCCTTGCAGAAGGTCTTGGGCTCGCACAGATTGGCCGCGCTCGGAACCAGGCCGTCCACCTTGTCGAAATGGACGTGGACGCTCAGCACGTTGTTGGCGTCGACGGTCGGCTCACCCAGCCACGCCGGTTTCGAGACCGGATCGCCGATGGTCTTGACCGGCGCGGTGGCGATATCGAAGGTCCGGGGCAAAGCTCTTGACTGCGCTGACCTGGTTCGGGCCGGCCGTTATGTCTGCCGCGAGAACGCCGACGGCGGCGCAATTCGAGGCATCGCTCGTCGTCATGAACGAATGCATGGCCGAGGTGCAGGAGTTCCCGTAGAACGTTCGCAGCGCCGTCGCGCCCTGGTGACCCGTGTCCCGCTGCAGGCCGGCATAGGTCAGACGCCCTTCCGCGTCGGTCCACCGCATGTGGCCGCCCGTGTCGGTCGTATCTGTGTTTGCTTTCGTCGCGACATCGGGCTTGTCGCCGTTGCTCGCCGGCACCAGCCAGTAGCACGCGCCGCAAGTTCCCGCCCCGGCCGCCATGTCGCCCTGGAAATCGTTCCACCCGTTGGTGATCCAGAACACGGCCGGGTGTGCGTAGTCGGCGATGTAGGGGAGCTGGGCCTGTGGCGTGTTCTCCGACAGGATACCCGGGATCTTGCGCGGGTTCTGGGCGTTGTCGATCCCCGCGCGGGCGAAGATGCCGATATCCGAGAAAAATTTGTTGTCGGTCTCGGTGCCGTCTTCCAGGTAATAACCCTGCCCGATCGACTTCCAGCCGACATTGCGCTGCAGCGTAACACCCTGGGCGGAATGTATCACGTACCAGTGGGTATTCGAACCATTGACCGTGTTGAAAAAATTCTTGCCTCTGCACGTCTTCCGGGACGGTGGTGTCGAGGTAATAGGTGCCGTTGTTGACAGTCAGCGTCTCGCGCGTGCCTTTATCGGTGCCGGCCATGCGCATAAACGGCCAGCGGCATTTCGTCGTCGTCCGGTCCGTGCCGCAGTCGTTCTGGAACCAATGCTTCCATTCGCGAGTGCTGGTGGCGGCGTCGGTGCCTTTGGTGCCGGCGAGGAGCTGGCGGTAGAGCGGCACGCCATAGCATGTCGGATTGGTGCAGTCGCCGGTCCAGCCGCCCCCCGGCGTGTGGTAGATGACCGTCGACACATAGTCGTAGGGGCTGGTCTTGGCCGTCACCGCCGGCGCTGTCTTCTGCGGCGAGGTGCAGGCGTTGGCGGGCAGTACATTCTTGCCGATGTTGGAGGCGCATTCCGGGGTTTCGACCGGTGCCGTGAAGTAATCGTCCTCGTTGACCGAGATCGTCTGCTTTAGCGGGTTTGGCGGTTCGAGCGCCTGTTGCACATCGTTGCTGAGCCCGGTCGCCGTGCCGTCGTCGTCGTTCAGCTCGGTCTGCCGGTCGATCCCGGTGAAATCGTTGAAATACTTTGTAAGATCGAGCCTCGGCGGCAGGCAATAGGTCGATTTGACCGCGTCCGAGTCGGTCAGGTAGGTCCCGCCCTGCCCGAAATCGCCGGTCGCTTCGGTCGCGCCGTCAAACGCCTTGAACAGCGGGTCGATGACAAAATGGCGGATGTCGACGCCGCCGAAATAAAGATTATTCGCGTGAAACGCCGGCGGATAGAAAAAGCCGTTCGGCTGCTTCCAGGCGATCGCCGCGTTCGGCAGATAGCACGGGTTCTTCGAGTCGGGGGTCGGGTTTTTGAGGATGCCGCTGACCCGGTCGGTCCCATAGATGCAGCCACCGGGGCCGTTGTAGCCGTCGGGCTGGCAGGGTGCGATCGAGACCTCGAGATAGGCGGTCGCGTCGCGGTAGGACGGCCCGTCGCGTTTGGCGTGCGTCGCGACCCTCTCTATTCCTGCACGCCCCCTGCTCTATTCTTGCACGCCCACTGCCACGAGCGTGCAGCCGCCGCCCGCCGTCGGCATCAGGAGGTCACGGACCCCGGTGTTGGTTTGCACGACGGCGAGCCCCTCGAGCGCGGCGATCGTCTTGCCGGCCTTGACCAGCGTCGCCAGGACGACGCTGCAGGACCGGGCGCTCGGTATCACCTGGACGACCGCGCCCTCGCACCGGTCGGGCGCCACCGGCGCCGCCACGATCACCGCGGCGGCGCTCGGGGCGATCGCGCTCTTGTAGCCGAGCCCGACCATCGAGACGAACAGGTTCTGGTCCGGTGCAGCGCTCGTCCAGCTCGAGATCGCGGCATGCGGCCCGTCGATCACCGCCGCCGATTGCCGGGCGATCATGTCCATGCAGGTCGTAATCTTGGCCTGCTGCGCGTGCACCACCGGCTGCAAGCTGCCCACCGCGCCGGCCGGCGCTTGCGGCACGGCGGCCGTCTGGGGTGGCGCCGCCGGGGGTGGCGCCGCCGGGAGTGCCGCCGGCGGCGCCACGGCGCTCCGTTTTTGCTCGGCCGGCCGCGCACCCGCCGCCAGCATGACGCAGAACAATAGGGCGGCACATCCCGCCATCCAGCGCGCTTGCATTCTCCCCTCGCCGCCACCCTGGTTTTGCCGCCCGCCTCGGCATCGGCGGGATGCTACACGATTCAAATCGTCGGGGTATGCGGTGAAAATCCCGAACCCGCTACGCGCGGAACGCAATTCGGTGTACATTGTTGACTTGGAAAAGCGGCCTCCGCCGCTGCCTGTGCCATGTCTCCAGGAGATGACGATGCCGACCAGGTTCAAGATGCCCAAGTTCAAGATGCTTGCGATCGCCGCTGTGCTGGCAGCAGGCACGTCGAGTGTCGCGATGGCGCAATGCGCGCCCGGATACGCCCCCTATGGCGGCGTCTGCCAGCCGGTGGGCCCGGTGTCCGGCGCCGCGGCCGGCGGAGCGTCCGGAGCGGCGAGCGGCAACGCGGCAGCGGGTCCCATCGGCGCCATCATCGGCGGTGCGGTCGGCACCGCGACCGGTGTTGTCGCCGGCACCGCCAACGCCCTGACCGCGCCGCTGACCCCGCCGGGCTGCGCCCCCGGCTACGTCAACTACAACGGCTACTGTTACCCGGCCCGCTGATCGCCTAGCTGCCGCGCAGCATCCCCCCTCTCCGCCCCCGGCGGCGGAGAGGGTCGGGGTGAGGTGGGATGCCGGAGCGCCGGAGCTTCCTCCGCTGACCCGATTGTCCCGATCTCGGCTCAGTTCACAAACCGGTAGAGCTTCGCGGCGTTGTCGCACACGATCTTTTTGCGTGTCGCCGCCGGCAGGTGGCCGAGCTCGCGCTCGATGTATTCCTGCAAATCGGGCCAGATGCCGTCGGGGTGCGGGAAGTCCGAGCCCCACATGATGTTGTCCTCGCCGAGCTCGTCCAGGAGCTTCACACCGACCGGATCGCTCTGATAGGTGGCGTAGCACTGGCGCCGCCAATATTCGCTGGGCCGCATCTTGAGGTCGAGGCCCTTGAACTGGTCCTCCCACTCGGCGTCCATGCGCTGCAAGATGTAAGGAATCCAGCCGGTGCCGGCTTCGCCGATCACGAGCTTGATGCCGGGATGACGCTCGAGCACGCCGGAAAAGATCACCGACAGCAGGACTTCGGACATGTACATCTGAAAGCTGGTGATGCCGGCGGCGCGGGCGGCGAGCGCCACCTTTGGCGCAAGCTTGGTGAAATCGCGCCGCACGCCGCTGCCGATCGTGTGGAAATGCACCGGCAGCCCGCTTGCCGCGACCGCCTCCCACATCGGGCTCCACCATGGATCCCATAACGGCGTCATGTCGCCGCGCCGCGAAATTTCGAGCCCGCGCACATCGCCGCGCCGCGCCACCCGCCCGATCTCGCCGACCGCGGCGTCGATATCGTGGTTCGGGATGCAGGCGAGCCCGGCAAAGCGCTCGGGATGGGTCGAGCAAAAATCGGCGAGCCATTCGTTGTAGATGCGCAGCATCTCGCCCGCGGCTGCGTCGTCGTTGAGCCGGCTGGTGGCGCCCAGGATCCCGTACAGCACCTCGGCCTGGATGCCGTCGCGGTCCTGGTCCTTCAAGCGCAATTCGGGGTCGGTCATGCGCCGGATGCCGTTTTTGCCATCGTCATAGACCCCCTCTGCCGCCATCCGGTCGGAGCGGTGGATCTTGCCCGGCTCGTAGAGGCGGCCGGCCGAGCCCATGCCGTTCATCAGGCCAAAGGAGGCGCCCGATTTGCTGACCCACTCCTTGCCCCGCTCACCCTCGCTCACATAGGGCATGCGCTCCTTCATCGCCGCGGACGCGTTTGCGGTAAAGAGATCGGGCGGCAGCCAGATCAGGTCGACATGGCAATCGGCCGAGATCACGTCGTATTTCATTTTCTGTCCTCCGTGCGGGGCCTCGCGTTAGCATGCCTCGCGCACGGCCGGCGTGCGACCGAAATTTCCGATAAAGAGGCGGACCGCGCGGATGAACCAGACGCAAAGCAACCTGCCGCTGGCGGATGTGACCGTGATCGATTTCGGCCAGATCTTTCAAGGGCCTTACGCGACGCTCCTGATGGCCAAGGCCGGCGCGTTTGTGATCAAGGTCGAGCCGCCGCACGGCGAGCCCGGCCGCCGCCGCGCCGATCCGGGCAAGAGCGCCACCTTGCCGTTTGCGATGCTGAACCAGAACAAGCACGCCGTGACGCTCAATCTGAAGGAGCCGCGCGGACGCGAGCTCCTCTTTCGCATGGTCGAGCGCGCCGACGTGGTGCTCGAAAATTTCTCGCCCGGCACGATGGACGGGCTCGGCGTCGGCTGGGACCGGTTGCACGAGCTGAACCCGCGCCTCGTTTATGCTTCCGGCACCGGCTTTGGCCTCTCCGGCCCCGACCGCGACAATCTGGCGATGGACATGACGATCCAGGCGGCCTCGGGGATCATGAGCGTCACCGGCTTCCCCGACGGGCCGCCGGTCAAGGCCGGCCCGACCCTGGTCGATTTTATGGGCGGCATTCATCTTTATGCCGGCGTCCTGACCGCGCTTTACCAGCGCGACCGCACCGGCCTGGGCCGCCTCGTCGAGGTGGCGATGCAGGAGACGGTCTATTGCAGCCTCGCCTCCAGCATCGACTATTACTACCGTACCGGCGAGATCCCGCCGCGCCCCGGCAACCGCCAGTCGGGCATGAACAGCGCGCCCTACAACGTCTTCCCGACCGCGGACGGGCATGTCGCGATCCATGTCGTGACCGAGGCGCATTTTCAGAATTTGCTAAAGGCGATGGGCCGCGAAGACCTCGCCGGCGACCCCCGTTTCGCCACCAATGCGGGCCGCGTCGCGCATATGGACGAAACCGAGGCGCTGGTCGCCGAGTGGACCCGCACCCTCGGCAAGATGGAGGTGTTCGCCCGCACCAAGGAATACCGCATCCCGTGCGCCCCGGTCAGAAACCCGGTCGAGGTCATGAACGACCCGCATATGCACGGGCGCGGCATGCTCGAGCGCATCGACCACCCCGAATTGGGCGAGATCGTCGTGCCGGGGACGCCGTTGCGCCTGCACGGCGCCGCCCAGGCCGCCGCCGGCCCGAGCCCGGCCATCGGCCAGCACAACACCGAGATCTACGGCGGCTGGCTCGGCCTTTCGGCTGCCGACATCGCGGAGCTGCGAGCGGGCGGGGTAATCTGATTAGCTGCCTCGAGGAAACCGCGAAAATGGTCCGGGCGGCAGACGGCTCGCTCCGGTAACGCTAAAATTGCCATATTCTCATGCTATGGGTCGGCTGAAATGGGGCCAGGGCGGCCTCGGGGGCGACCGGAGGCGGCGGGATCAGCGCAGGGTGGGGCGGGAGCAGCCAGGGTGCGGAAGGGGCGCGGCGCCTGATCTGCATCTGATAAAATAGGGCTAGCAGGGGCGGTGTGCCGATTGCTGTCGATCGTGCGACTTTATTAAGCATCCCGGTCGCATCGCCCATAGGTTTCCCTGCGCGATCGGAAGCATGGCCGTGGAAGGATTTTGAGTCATTGTTCCCGAGCCGGTGGCGGCGGCGGGAATACGAGACGAGATTCGGGCGTTAGCGAGCACCGGACCACGGTCGCGGTCAGCGCCAAGCCGCCCGAGCCCGGCAAACCAGGAGCACGACATGCGTAGGTTCTGCGTTGCTGTTCTGTCACTGTCGATGTTCGGCGGCGCTCTGCTGCTGGCGCCCCCCGTCGCGCTGGCGCAAATCGGCGTCGGCATTTCGGTCAACATCGCGCCGCCGCCGCTGCCGGTCTATGCCCAGCCGCCGATTCCCGGCCCCGGCTATCTCTGGACCCCGGGCTATTGGGCCTATGGCCCAGCCGGATATTACTGGGTGCCGGGCACCTGGGTAGTGCCGCCGCGGGTCGGCGTGCTGTGGACCCCCGGCTTTTGGGCGGCCGGCGTCGGCGGCGCGTTTATTTGGCACGGCGGCTATTGGGGGCCGCATGTCGGCTTTTACGGCGGCATCAATTACGGCTTCGGCTATGGCGGCTCCGGCTATCAGGGCGGGTATTGGAACAACGGCGCGTTCAACTACAACCGCTCGGTAAACAACATCAGCAACACCAACATCACCCGCGTCTACAACAAGAACGTGACAGTCAACCGGACCACCAACGTCAGCTATAACGGCGGGGCGACCGGGACTCGGGTCCAGCCGACCGCGGCCGAGCAGGCCGCGCGCGAGCACGGGATCCAGCCGACCGCGGCCCAGGTCCAGCACCGCGAAGCCGCGGGCAAGGACCGCGAGGCGCTGGCTTCGGTCAACCATGGCAACCCGGCGGTCGCGGCGACACCGAGGCCCGGGGAATTCAGCGGACGCGGGGTCGAGGCGGCGCGCGGCACCGCTGCCGAGCGAACCGCACCGGGTGCGGCGCTCGGCCCGGGCGCGGCCCATAACGCCGCCGCGCACCCCGCAGCCGCGCCGGGCACACCGGAGAACCGGCGCAACCTGCCGGCCGCCGCCTCGCGCGGCCCCGCGGAGCACGCCGCACCCGCACGCGCGGGGCAGCCGCCGGCGACGACGCAAGGGCGCGTCGAGCCGCAACGCGCGACGCCCGAGCGCAGGCAGCCGGTGACACACCAGCCGGTGACACAGCAGCCAGTGACACAGCAGCCGGTGACACATGGGCAAGGGCGGGTCGAGCCGCAGCGGAACGCACCGCAGCGCACCGGGCAGCCGGCGGCGACACAGGCTCGCGCCCGACCGCAGCACGCTGCGCCCGAGCACGCTGCCCAGCCGCGCGCGGCGCAGGCCCCGGCGCAACAGCGCGCCCAGCGGGAACGGGCGGCGCAGGAGCGCGGCCACGGCGGCCAGCCGGCCCGCGACGACTGCCGCGGCGACAATTGCCGCAACCGGTAGCCGACCTCGCCGGCAACGCCTACCACTTGCCGTACCGCAGCATGTACCAGGCGAGGCCGATCAGCTCGTGCAGCGCCAGATAGCTGTCGGATAGCGCCGGGACCTGCGGCAGAAACGCGCCCGCCGACAGTAGTAGGGCGGGCCGGTCGGGAGTGGGCTCCGGGACCACCGGGTAGCCGACCCGGTCAAATGCCCAGAGGGCGCGGGCCATGTGCCACGGGTCGGTGACGACGATCGCCGCCGGCACGCCCGCCCGGCGCAACATCTCGGCCGAGTAGAGCGCGTTTTCGTAGGTGGTCCGCGACCGGTCCTCGCGCCAGCGCGCCGGCACCTGGAATTCGTCTTGCAGCGATCTCGCCATCATGCCGGCCAAGGAATCGTCGGCGTCGCCGACCCAGCCGCCGCTGACCAGGATCGGCAGGCCGCGGCGCCGCTGCAGCAGAACGGCCTCGGCCAGCCGCTCGCGGGTGATCGGCCCGACGGTATCGGGCTTGCCCGGTATATTGGCGTGGCGATATCCGGCGGAGAGAACGACGATCGCCCCGGGGGAAGCGGCCGAGCGAACGATCGGCATTGCGCCGGCCACCGCATCGACCGAGCGGATCAGCGCATAGGCGACGATCGGCATCGCCGCGAGATAGAGAGAGGCGACCGCCCCCGTCGCCAGCCACAGGCCCCACCGCCGCGACCGCCAGGCGAGCAGGACGCCGATCATCGCCAAGAGGATGAGCAAGTTCGGCGGGATCGCCGAGGAATAGGAGAACGACTGAAGCATGCAGCAGGCCGGACGGGTCAAACGGGCGGGGTGTGCGGGGCGGCCTGCTCGCCGCGCAGGCGGTGATAGAGCTTCGCCGCCGCGCGCTTGAGGCCAAAGGCGAGCCCGCGCGGCGTGCGTGGGTTGGCGGCGACAATGCCCCAGCGCTCACGCCGTTTCGGCAGCCACAATTTCTTGTAGGGGTCGTCGCCGCGGCCGAGATTGATCTCGTGCGGCCGGTCGCAGGTCAGCACCCGCTCGGCCATGTCCATGGTCAGCAACGTGCCGAGCGACAGATCGTCAAACCGTTTGTCATGGGCGAGCTTGTAGATGACCGCGCGGCCGTTCCACACCAGCCAGAATTGCGCCGCGGCGGGCAGCCCGTCGACGTGGTAGATGCCCAATCGCAAGGCCCCGAGCTCGGCGGCGAGCCGGATCAGGGCCGGGATAAAGTCGGGAAACGCCTCGGCCGGCTTCCAGCTCGCCGCATAGATCGCCTGATAGTCGGCGATCGCCTGCTCGATGCCGGCGGTGCCGTCGATAAAGCTCTTTCCGAGCCGGCCGTCGCGTTCGATGCGGCGCTGCTTGCGGCGCCAGGTGTGGCGCAGCTCGGACGGCCGTGCGGCGGCATAATCGGCAAAGGACAACCCGGCCGTCTCCTCGTACCAGGTTCCGGAATGAAACACCTCCTCGACAAGGAGCCCGGCGCGCCGCAGCGCGGTGGCAGCCGCCCGGTAGCCGTCGTCCCGCGGGTCGAGCTCGGCCAGGCTCAGCCGATCGGGTTGCGGCCGTTGCGACAACAGCTCCGCGACGATCCCGGCAAGACCGGCGCGCTGATCGGCGCCGGCGGCAATGGTGCCGTGCTCGACGCTATAGGCGTTGGTGAGGCTTGCCAGGGATCGGGGCGCTTCGTCCGCCGCGGTGCGCAGGACCAGCGCCGTTTCCGAGCCTGGCCGCTCGTCGGTGCAGACGCAGATTTCAGTGCCGGCCGGCACACCCAGCCGCGCCATCAAATCGTACCACTCCGGCAGCGCAAAAAAGCTGTCGCCCGCGCCCTTCGCAAAGATCGCGGCAACCGAGCTCGGCAGTCGCCGAAAATCCGGATTGCGGTAGATTGGCATCGAGCGGCGCGGTTGCTGGCGGAATTGTCGGGTGCGCAGGTGAAGATCCTGACCTTTACGACCTTATATCCGAGCGCGGCCCGGCCCCAACACGGGATTTTTGTCGAAACACGGCTGCGAAAGCTGGTGGAGAGCGGTGCCGTCGAAGCCCGAATCATGGCGCCGGTGCCGTGGTTTCCATTCGCATCCCGGCGTTTCGGCGGGTATTCGGCTTACGCTCGGGTGCCGCGCCGAGAAATTCGCCATGGGCTTCTGATCGATCATCCGCGCTATCCGCTACTGCCCAAGATCGGCATGGCCTCGGCGCCGCTGGCGCTCGCCGGCGCGGTGCTGCCGAAGCTGCGCCGGCAAATTCGCGAGGGCGCCGATTTCGACCTGATCGACGCGCATTACTTCTATCCCGACGGTGTGGCCGCGGTGCTGCTCGGCCGCGCGCTTCGGCGTCCGGTGGTGGTGACCGCGCGCGGCAGCGACCTCAACATCATTGCCGACTATCCGCTGCCGCGACGCTGGATGCGCTGGGCGGCGGCGCGCGCGGCCGGCCTTGTGACGGTGTCGAGCGGACTCGCAGAGCGGCTGGCGCGGCTCTGCGTCGCGCCGGAGCGCGTGCGGGTGTTGCGCAACGGGGTCGATCTCGCGCTGTTCCACCCGGCCGATCGCGAGGCGGCGCGCGGCAGGTTGGGCCTGACCCGGCCGACGCTTCTCGCCGTCGGCAATCTCGTTCCGCTGAAACGCCCTTCGCTCGTCGTCGAGGCGCTCCGCGAGCTGCCCGGGGTCGATCTCCTGATCGTCGGCGAGGGGCCGGAGCGCGCCGCCATCGCGGCTCGAGCGCGCGAGCGCGGCGTTGCCGAGCGGGTGCGGCTTTTCGGCCGGGTGGCGCAGGACCGGCTCCCGGCGATCTACGCCGCCACCGATCTTCTCGTCCTCGCCTCGACCCATGAGGGTTGGCCCAACGTTCTGCTCGAGAGCATGGCGTGCGGCACGCCGGTTGTGGTTTCGGACTTCGCCGGCGCTGCCGAGATCGTCGCGGCACCCGAGGCCGGCCGGATTGTCGCGGCCCCGACACCGGAACGGCTCGCCGCCGCAATCCGCAGCCTCCTCGCCGCACCGCCCGATCGCGGGGAAACCCGCCGTTACGCCGAAGGGTTCGGCTGGGAAGCCACGACGGAGGGCCAGCTGGCGCTGTTTGCCAAAATCTGCGGCCGGCCCGCCTACCGCCGCAGCAGCCTGCCATAGACCCCGGCATAATGCGCGACACTGTGCGGCCACGAGCGCTCGGCATCGACATAGGCAAGCGCCTGCGCCCGGATGCGCGGCCAGGACGGCCGGTCGGCGAGCACCGCCAGCACGGCCTCGGCGAGCTGCCTTGGATCGTCGGGCGCAAACAGGTAGCCGGTCTCGCGGTCGCGGATCAGCTCGCGATGGCCGCCGACATCGGACGCCACGACGATGCGCTGTTGCGCCATCGCCTCCAACGGCTTCAACGGCGTCACCAGCTCGGTCAGCCGCAGCGACAGCCGCGGAAAGACAAGGAGGTCGGCGAGGTCGTAATAGCGCTGCACCTCTTCATGCGGAACGCGGCCCGCAAGGACCACACCGTCGCCGAGGCCGAGCTTGCCGGCGAGCGCGCGCAGGCGCTCCTCTTCCGGCCCGCCGCCAACGAGAAGCAGGGCAATCTCTGGGCGCCGCGCACGCAATTCGGGCAGCGCCTCGATCAGCAGATGCAGCCCCTCATACGAATAAAACGAGCCGAAAAAGGCGAGGACGGTTTTGCCGGCGAGCCCCAGCTTCGCCGCCAGGGCCATGTCGGGCTCGGCCGGTCCGCGGAACAGCGTGCGATCGACCGCGTTGGGAATGATCGTGATCTTTTCCGGCGCGACCCCGCGGCCGATCATCTCCGTGCGCAGGCCGGCGCAGATCGTCGTCACCGCGTCGGCGCGGCGCAACGCGCGAGCCTCCAGCAACCGCGTTGCACGATAGCGCAGACCGCTTGCGCCGCCGTTGCCGGCGCTCGCCGCGGCATCCTCCCACAGCGCCCGCACCTCATAGACGATCGGCAGGCGATGCCTGCGGCCGGCCCGGATCGCGGCCATTGCGTTCAGCACCGGCGAATGGGCGTGCAGGAGATCCGGGCCGACCTCTTCGATGACCGCGTCGAGCCGATGCTCCAGATCGCCGACGATGCGCAGCTCGCGCAGCCAAGGCAGCCGTGCCGCAACACCATTCGGCATGGGTGTGCGCAAAAACTCCCAATCGCCGATCCGCTCGCGCAGCGGGCCCGGCGCATAATGCTTGCCGCCGGTCAGCAGCACCGGCTCCCAGCCGAGCGCGCGCTGCGCGCCGACGATGCCGAGGGTGCGATACACATACCCGCTTTGCAGCGGCAGCGAATGGTCGAGAATGTGCAGGATGCGCATCCGCAGAACCGGTTTCTTTGGTCGAGGTGTCGGCAATCGCGCTTATGTCGTGACGGTCTTGCCGCGATCAATGAGCCCGAGGCAAAGCACAGCGGCGTGTCTCTCGATATAGAATTCCGCCGCGAAGCCCTGCCGCCGCTGGCCGCGCTGGAGGGCGATTGGCGCCGGCTCGAAGCGGCTGGCGACCCATCGTTCTTCACCTCGTGGCATTGGATCGGCGCCTGGCTGACGGCATTGCCCGAGACGAGCCGACCGGCCCTGCTCCGCGGCCTGAGCCAAGGAGAGACCGTCGCGCTGGCATTGCTCGGCGCCAGGGCCGCGCGCCGCCGGCACGGCCTCGTCCGCTCGCGCGGCCTCTACCTCAACGAAACCGGCGACCCGGAGCTCGACGCGCTTACAATCGAGCGCAATGGCGTGCTCACTGCCGACGGCCGCGAGGCCGAAGCGGCGGACGCCCTCGTCGCCTGGTTCGCCGGCTGTGGCGGCGATGCCGACGAGCTCTATCTGAGCGGCTCGCTCCGCCCTTTGCCCGCGGCCGCGGTCGAAGGCCGGGGGCTCGCCCGTGCCGAGACTGTGGTCCCCTCCTACATTGTCGAGCTGGGTCGGCTGGCCGATAGCGGCGGCGATTTCGGCTCGGTGCTCAGCGCCAACGCGCGCCAGCAGCTGCGCCGTTCCTTCCGCCACTTCGAGCGCTCGGGTCCGCTGAGCCTGCGCGAGGCGGCGACACCGGCCGAGGCGGCGGCCTTTTTTGCCGCGATGAAAGCCTTGCATTGCGCCTCCTGGCAGCGTCGGCAAAAGCCGCACTCCTTCAGCCGGGGCTTTTTCGAGCCGTTTCACCGGCTGCTGATCGAGCGCAGCTTTGCCGCGGGTGCCGTGCAATTGCTCGCAGCCAGCGCCGGCGACCGGCCGATCGGCTATCTCTATAACTTTCGCTTTAATAATCGCATCTATGCCTACCAGAGCGGGTTTGCCGATGGCGATCCGCGCGAACGGCCGGGTGCCGTGACCCACGCCCTCGCGATCCGCCACGCGCTTTCGTCGGGAATGCAGATTTACGACTTTATGGCCGGCCGCAATCGGCTGAAGGAAAGCTTTGCTACAAAGATCGAGCCGATGCTGTGGCAAATCGTGCAGCAACCCCGCCTCGCCTTCCGTCTCGAGCGCTTCGCCCGTCGCCTCAAAGCACGCCTGACGCAACCAGCTCGGCTTTAGGTCGAAAAGAGGCTTGCTGCGAACCGCATAAAACGATAGAATAAAGCGTCCCGTTATGATTGAGGATTTATGGCGATCCTTCTGACCGGCGCCGCCGGATTTATCGGATTCCATACTGCCAAGGCGCTGCTCGACCGCGGCGATCGGGTAATCGGCATCGACAATCTTAACGATTACTACGATGTGCGGTTGAAGCAGGCACGGCTCGCCGAATTGCGCGCCTATCCGGGATTTGAGTTCGCGCGGCTCGACGTCGCCGACCGGGACGGTGTCTTTGCCCTTGTCGCGGCCCACCCCGAATTGCGCGGCATCATCCATTTGGCGGCCCAGGCAGGCGTGCGTTATTCGCTCGAAAACCCTTTCTCCTATATCGATGCGAATGTAATGGGCACGCTCGTCATGCTGGAGGCGGCGCGGCGCATCGAAAACCTGACCGCGATCGCCTATGCCTCCTCTTCGTCGGTTTACGGCGGCAACACGAAACAGCCGTTCAGCGTCGCCGACCCGGTCGAGCAGCCGGTTTCGCTGTACGCGGCGACCAAGCGCAGCTGCGAATTGATCGCCCGCAGCTACAGCCATCTCTACCGGCTGCCCGCGACCGGCTTGCGGTTTTTTACCGTTTACGGCCCGTGGGGCAGGCCGGACATGGCGGCTTACCTGTTTACCCGGGCGATTCTCGCGGGCGAGCCGATCAAAGTGTTCAACTACGGCCGGATGGCGCGCGACTTCACCTATATCGACGACATCGTCGCCGGCACGATCGCGGCATATGACCGCGCGCCTGCCGCCGCCGCGGATTCCGGCGGAGCGCGCCACCGGATCTACAATCTCGGCAACCACCGGCCGGAAAACCTGCTCGATTTCATCGCCGTCATCGAGCGCGCGCTCGGGCGCACCGCGCAAAAGGAATTGCTGCCGTTGCAGCCGGGCGACGTGGCGGAGAGCTTTGCCGATATCGAAGATTCGCGCCGCGACCTCGGCTTCGAGCCGAAGACCTCGATAGAGATCGGGCTGCCGCGCTTTGTCCATTGGTATAAGCGGTATCACAACGTCAATTGAGCGGCTTGGGTGATGGAACGCGGATTTGCCGTCCTCGGCCTCGGCTATGTCGGGTTGCCGGTTGCCCTTGCTCTGGCACAGCGGTTTGCGCCGGTTGTCGGCTTCGACGTGTCAAAGCCGCGGATTGCGGCGCTGCGTCAGGGTCTCGACGCCACCGGCGAGGTCGAGGCGGCAGCGTTGCGCGAAACGACGCTACGGCTGACCGACGATCCGGCCGCTCTTGCCGAGGCGAGCTTTTTTATCGTCACCGTGCCGACCGGCATCGACGGCGAGCACCGTCCCGATCTGGGGCCTCTCGAAAGCGCCTGCCGTCTGATCGGGCGGCATATGCGACAAGGCTCGGTCGTCGTCTTCGAATCGACGGTCTATCCTGGTCTCACGCGTGAGATTTGCGGGCCGATCCTGGCCCAGGCCTCGGGTCTCGAACCGGGGGTCGGCTTCAAGCTCGGCTATTCGCCCGAGCGCATCAACCCCGGCGACAAGCGGCACCGGCTCGAGACCATTGTCAAAATCGTCGCCGGCGAGGACGAGGCGACCCTGGAGCGGGTTGCTGCAATCTATGGCGAGATCATCGCGGCCGGGCTCTACCGCGCCTCCTCGATCGAGGTCGCCGAAGCCGCCAAGGTCATCGAGAACACCCAGCGCGACCTGAACATCGCGCTGATGAACGAGCTCGCGATCATCTTCGACCGGCTCGGCATCTCGACCAGGGAGGTGCTCGCGGCGGCCGGCACCAAATGGAATTTTCTGCCGTTCACGCCGGGCCTCGTCGGCGGGCATTGCATCGGCGTCGATCCCTATTACCTGACCGCACGCGCCGAGGCCGCCGGCTATTACCCGCAGGTGATCCTGTCGGGCCGGCGCATCAATGACGGCATGGGCGGCTTTATCGCCCAGCGCCTGGTCAAGCTGCTGATCGCCGCCGAGCGCCCGGTCAAGGGTGCGCGCATCGGCATCGTCGGCATTACCTTCAAGGAGGATGTGCCCGATCTGCGCAACAGCCGGGTGCCCGACATCATCGCCGAATTGCGCGAGTTCGGCATCGAGGCATTGGTCGCCGACCCGCTCGCAGACCCGGCCGAGGCGAAACGCGAATACGGTGTCGACCTCGTCGGCCTCGACCGGCTCGCCGGGCTGGACGGGCTGATCCTCGCGGTGCCGCACCGGGTGCTCGGCGAGGCCGGCTGGGGACCCCTGTTCGATACGCTGGCGCCGGGCGGTGTGCTTGTCGATGTGAAATCGGCCCTCGCGCGCGACGCCATCCCGGCGCACGCGCATTACTGGGCCCTATAACGGCTAGAGCCTGATCGCGGAAGATTGGAGCATCTCAAGCTTTCTCGCCTCCCCCGGGCTTGACCCGGGGGTCCACGTCTGATGATGCGCAGATGTCAGAACGAAAAGACGGAGACGGCCGGATCAAGTCCGGCCGAGGGGATTGGAGAGCGCTTCCAGCTAATCGGATCATGCTCTCTAGGGCAGCGCCCGGTACAGCCGCTCGTCGTAAAGCGCGCCTTCGAGCGGCGCCACTTTTTGCCGGAAATCCTTGGTCGCGGCGGTGGTCAGGCTGGTATCGAACGCGTTGCGGTCGCGCCAAGCCTCGACCAGGGTGAAGTGATTTGGATGCCCGTCCTGCTGCAGCACGTCAAACTGCAAGTTGCCCGGGTCCTTGCGGCCCGCCTCGGCCAACGCCTTGACGAGACCAGCGGCCTCGTCCTTGCCGGCTGGAAAGACATCGACATGGGTCAGCACGAAAACCGCCTGCCGTCCGGCCGTCCCCGATGGCGCCGCCAGCGACAGGCCGTTGAATATCCTGATCTCGAACGGGCCGACCAGCAGCGGCTGCAGCTCGCTGCGATGCGCCGCGGTAGCAGCGGCAGCTGCCTGCGACGCGCTTTTGTCGTGCCACGCCTCCAATGTGGCGAACCGGCTCGGCCGCCCGATTTCCTCGAACGCCTGGAACCCGGCATTGCCCGCTTGCTGGCGGGCCGTCTCGGCATATTTGCGCAGCACCGCGGCGCCGCGCGGCGCCTTTGTCGTGGCCGCCTCGAAATAGGTGACGATCCAGACCGGGCCGCTCGGCGGCGTTTGCGCGTGCGCCGGCTGCCCGGCGGAAAGCGCCAGCGCCATCAGACCGAAGACCAAAGATGAAGTTCGCAAGGCTCGCCCCCGTGTTCGCCGGCCGCATCATATCGCGGCGCAACGGGTATGCCATCAAAGCGATTTCGGGTCTGCCAAAATCGACCTGACCGCGGGCCGACGGCCGGAAAGAGCGATCCCGATTTCTTCCCCGCTCGCGAGGAGACGAGATGGGCCGCCGCCGCATCAGCCCATTGTCGAATTAAAGGCGCCGCCGTCGAGCAGCAGGTTCTGGCCGACGATAAAGCCCGAGGAAGCGGCGCACAGAAAGGCGCAGGCGTCGCCGAACTCGGCCGGGTCGCCGACGCGACCGGTCGGGTTGGTCGAGCCGCGCCGGGCCAGCATCTCGTCAAACGAGACGTTTTGCCGGCGCGCGTCGTATTCGATGCCCGAACGCAGCCGGTCGGTCAGAAAGGGGCCCGGCAACAGGCCGTTGATCGTCACATTGTGCTTGGCCACCTGGCGGGCGATGCCGGCGCAGAACGCGGTCAGCCCGGCGCGCGCCCCGTTCGACATACCGAGATTGGCGATCGGCGATTTGACCGAGCCCGAGGTGATGTTGACGATGCGGCCGAATTGGCGGGCGCACATGCCATCGACCACCGCCTTGATCAGCATGATCGGGGTCAGCATGTTGGCGTTGACCGCCTTTTGCCAATCCTCGACCGACCATTCGCGAAAGTCGCCATGCGGAGGGCCACCGCAATTGTTGACGAGGATATCGGGCTCGGGGCAGGCGGCGAGCGCCGCGGCGCGGCCCGCTTCGGTCGAGATGTCGCCAGCCACCGCAGTCACCTTGGCGCCGGTCTCCTTGCGGATCTCCTCGGCGGTCTCGTCGAGGGTTTCGCGGGTGCGCGCGGTGATCACGAGCTCGACCCCGGCGCGCGCCAACGACATCGCGCAGGCCCGTCCCAGCCCCTTGCTCGCCGCGCAGACCAAGGCCTTGCGGCCCGCAATTCGCAAATCCAGCATGTCGTCCTCCGCCGTGGCGCTTCGCTCCCCGCCGATGTACCATGAAGTCGTCGGCGAAGATCAACGAAACTGCGGCTGGTGAGGTGGTGGAGCATGGCGACGACCGAATGGCGCGTGCGGGCAGATGAGTTTGCCAATTGCAACTGCTCCTACGGCTGTCCATGCCAGTTCAATGCGCTGCCGACACATGGTTTTTGCGAGGCGGCTTGCGGCTACCGGATCGGCGAAGGGCACTTCGGCGATGTCCGGCTCGATGGGCTGCTGGCCGCCGGTACCTGGCAATGGCCGGGTGCGGTGCACCAGGGGAACGGCACGATGCAGCTGATCATCGACGAACGGGCCGATGCGCGCCAGCGCGAGGCCCTGGTCAAGATCCTCTCGGGCGCGGAGACCGAGCCGATGGCGACGGTATGGTGGGTGTTCGGCGCGATGTCGCCGAACAAGCTCCCGCCGTTGTACTTGCCGATCGATTTCGATGTCGATGTCGAGGCTCGGCGCGCCCGCCTCGATGTCCCGGGCCTATTGGAGGTGAGCGGCGAGCCGATCAAGAACCCGATCACCGGGGCCGAGCACCGCGCCCGGATCGACCTGCCGCACGGCTTCGAATACCGGCTCGCCGAGATCGGCAGCGGGACCACGCGGGCGACGGGCGCGATCAAGCTCGACCTCACCAACAGCTACGGGCAGTTCGCTCATATCCACCTGAGCAACAAGGGCGTAATCGATTAGCACCGGCATGGCGGGCGAGCTCTTATCCGGGCGGTTGCGCCGCGACCGCGCCGTGGTGCTGGCCGGGCTCGCCGCGGTCAGCGCCGCCGCCTGGGCCTATCTCCTGATCGGCCCCGGTCTCGAAATGACGCGGATGGGCCCGGACGCCATGGGGATGATGGCGATGCGGCCCGAATGGACCGCCGTCTATGCCGTTCTGATCTTTGTCATGTGGGCGGTCATGATGGCGGCGATGATGCTGCCGGGCGCCGCCCCGACGGTGCTGCTGGTCGCCGCCCTCGCCCAGCGCCGCGCCGCCGCACCCAAGGGGGGAGCAGCACTCTTCGCGTCCGGTTATCTCGTCGTCTGGTTCGGCTTCAGCTTGCTTGCGACCGGGCTGCAATGGGCGCTCGACAAGGCCGGCCTGTTGTCGCCGCGGATGGCGATCGCCAACGCGGTGCTCGCCGGCGCGGTCTTCCTCGCCGCCGGCATCTACCAATGGACGCCGCTCAAGGACGCCTGTCTGCGGCATTGCCGCTCGCCGGTCGGGTTTCTCGTCGCCCACTGGCGCGAGGGTCGGCTCGGCATGGCTTCGACCGGCATGCGGCACGGCGCCTATTGCCTCGGCTGCTGCTGGATGCTGATGGCGCTGTTGTTTGCCGGCGGGCTGATGAACCTCGCCTGGGTCGCCGCGATCGCGCTCTTCGTGCTCGCCGAAAAGGCCGCCCCCTGGGGCGGGCGGATGAGCCGGGCAGTCGGCGTCGTGCTCGCGCTGTGCGGTGTCGCGCTGATCAGCCAGGCGGCCTTGCGGTGAAGCTGACCCTGACCCTCGACGCGGCACCTGCCGGGGTGACTGCGAGCCTCGTCGAAGAATGGGACGAAATCTTCGGGGCCGCTCGAATGGAGCCGATTGTGCGCGTCTTCGATTCGGACGAAGAGGCGCTCGCTTGGGGTCGAGCGCTGGCGCGGCGGCGCGGCGTCGGCCAGCTCTACCTGACCGACAACCGCAAGGCTGCGCGAGGTTGATCGCGCGTCAGTAGGGCCGGTAGGGATAGGGTGCGGGGCCATAGCCCGGCCCCGCATAGGGCGGCATGCCCGGCGGCGCCGAGAAGCCCGGCACGCGGTCGCCGTGGCCGGCCATGCACGAGGCGAAGAGCGAATCAAACTGCTGCTGCAGCGACATCTGCGCCCAGCCGGCGCTGCTGGCGTTGGCGACCGTGCCGAAGGCGGCACCCGAGGCGGCCCCGATCGCCGCTCCCCGGCCGCCGCCGATCGCCGCCCCGAGACCCGCGCCCAATGCGGTGCTGAGGAGCGTGCTGCCCACCGCCTGGTTGTTGGCGGCGGCGGCCTGCGGCGCGGTTTGCGAATAAGCGTATTGCTGGCAGAACGCCTGATCCGAGGCAAACGCGGCGCCGGTCCGGCCCGGCCCCGGCGCGACCGGGATCGTCGGCGCCATCGGCGGTGCCACGCAGGCGGCGAGCGAAACCAAGAGCGCCAGGGAGCCCGCCAGTCGCGGATCGATCCGTCTCATGTTCCTGTCCTGTTCGATTATCGTCGGGCGATCATGCGGCCAAGCGCTCAATCCAGGCAAGCGATAAGACAGCCCTGCAAGCGATGAGAACGGCCAGGCAAGCGATGAGAACAGCCAGGCGAGCGGTACGAGGGCTTGCCGCCCGGTTCTGTTTCAATCGGCGAATTCGGGCATGATCTCGCGGGCGAAGGTCCGCAATGCGGCGCGCGAGCCGCCGACATCGATGACCATGACGTATTCGACGCCGCCCTCCTGGAGCCGCCTCAGACGGCCGATGATCTCGTCCGGCGGGCCGATCAGCGCATCGGTTTCGGTGGCCCGCCGCATCTCCTCGGCCGACAACGCGCGGCGCGGGCGCCCAAGCGTCGGCGCCTGGCCGGTCGGCGACAACGACAATTGCTGGACGTTGCGCAGAAAGGCCATGCGCAACTGTTGCGCCGCTTCGCGCTCGGCCGCGGTCGTCGCGATATGCAGCGCGCGGGTCAGGCCGACGCTCATCGGGTCGAAACGCCGGCCCTGCGCCTCCACCGCCTTGCGGTAAATCCCGATGTTCTCGGCGACGAGCTCCGGGCTGCCGGCCTGGCCGAGCAAGAGGTTGAACCCCTCTTCGGCGGCGCGGCGGATCGAGGGGGCGCTCTGGGCGCCGATCCACAACGGCGGATGCGGCTTTTGCACCGGTGCCGGCTCGACCACGATGTCTTCGAAATGCCAGCGCTTGCCGTGATGCGAAAAGCGCCCCTGTGCGGTCCAGGCCCGGCGGAGGAATTCAACGGCCTCGTCATAGCGCTCGCCGGCTTCCTCCATGGCCATGCAAAAGCCGTGGAACTCGCCCCAGCGATAGCCCTTGCCGACGCCGAGATCGAGCCGCCCATTGGATAAGAGGTCCAAGGTCGCCGCCTGCTCGGCGAGCAATGCCGGATTGTGCCACGGCAGCACCAGCACCGCGGTGCCGAGCCGGATGCGCGTCGTTTTGGCGGCGAGGTAGGTCAGGAAATTCAAGGTCGCCGAGATCTGGCCGAACCCGGTGAAGTGGTGCTCGACCAGAAACACGCTGTGAAACCCCAGCGCCTCGGCCTCGCAGATGTAATCGACATAATCGCCGTAGATCCGGCTGTCGCTCGCCTGCTCGCCGATCTCGGTGCGCGCCCCGCCAAACAATCCGAACCGCATGGTCCTTCTCCTCAAATCCCCAGCGTGCGGGCGTAGGTTTCGGCGTAGCGCGGGCCGGCGGCGGCACCCAGCCGGAAGATTTCGTCGAGCGCGGCGAGCGTTGCCGCAGAGAGCGCGATGTCGGCCGCCGCCGCATTCTCCTCCAGCCGGTGGCGATGGCTGGTGCCGGGGATCGGCACGATGAAATCGCCGCGCGACAGGACCCAGGCGAGCGCCAGTTGCGCGGCCGTGCAGCGTTGTTGCGCCGCGAGCTGTCGCAGCCGGCTGACGAGATCGAGGTTGTGCGTCAGGTTTTGCTGCTGGAATCGCGGCATATTGCGGCGCGCGTCGTTGTCGGCAAGATCGTCGCGCGCGCCGACGCTACCGGTCAGAAACCCGCGCCCGAGCGGGCTGTAGCCGACAAAGCCGATGCCGAGCTCGCGGCACAGCGGCAGGATTTCGTCTTCGACCTCGCGCGACCACAGCGAATATTCGATCTGCACCGCACTCATCGGGTGGACCGCATGGGCCCGCCGGATCGTCTGCGCCCCGGCTTCCGATATGCCGAGAAACCGCACTTTGCCGGCGCGCACCAGATCGCTCATCGCGCCCACCGTGTCTTCGATCGGCACCTTGGGATCGACGCGATGGATGTAATAGAGATCGATGATGTCGGTCTGGAGCCGCGCCAGGCTGCGCTCGCAGGCGGCGCGCACATAATCGGGCCGCCCCTCGCCCGCCGCCGAGCCGTCGGGGTTGCGCCCCATATTGCCGAATTTGGTCGCGACGACGTATCGGTCGCGGCGCCCCGCGAGCACGCGCGCGATCAGCTCCTCGTTGCGGCCGCGGCCATAGGCGTCGCTGCTGTCGAGAAAATCGACCCCGATCTCGGCCGCGCGCTTCAGGGTCGCGATGGCGGAGGCCGGGTCGGGCTCGCCATAGAACGGCGTCATCGTGGCGCAGCCCAAGCCGATCGCCGAAACTTCCAACTCACCCAGGCGGCGGCGTTTCATGCTCGATCCTCTGTTCACGTTATAATGACACCATAGCGGCGGCGCTCTAAGCTCGCGACATGGATGGGGAGCCTTCGCGCCGCGCTTTCGATCTCAAACGGCCATCGGCGGAGCGGGTGCCGCTGGTGCTCGCCTCGCCGCATAGCGGCGCCGACTACCCGGCCGATTTTCTCGCCGCCGCCCGGCTCGACCCGTTGGCGCTGCGGCGCTCCGAAGACAGCTATGTCGACGAGCTGTTCGCCGCCGCCCCTGCCCTCGGCGCGCCGCTCCTCGCCGCGCGTTTTCCGCGCGCCTATCTCGACGTCAATCGCGAGGCTTGGGAGCTCGACCCGGCGATGTTCGCCGAGGCCCTGCCGGGCTTTGTCAATGCCGGCTCGCCGCGGGTGCATATGGGCTTGGGCACGATCGCCCGCATCGTCGCGAACGGCGAAGAGATCTATGCCGGCAAGCTCTCTTTTGCCGAGGTGGCCGGGCGCATCGAGGCGCTTTATTTCCCCTATCACCAGGCGTTGCAGCAATTGGTCGAGGAGACCGAGGCGGTGTTCGGCGGCTGTCTGGTGCTCGATTGCCATTCGATGCCGTCGGCCGCGTGCCGGCGCGATGCCGCCGACATCGTTCTCGGCGATTGCCACGGCACCGCCTGCGCGCCCGAGATAGTGGCGGCGGCGCGCCGCTGTCTTGCCGAACGCGGCTTCGACGTAGCGGTCAACGAGCCCTATGCCGGCGGCTTTACCACCGGCCATTACGGCGATCCGCCGCGGCGACGCCACGCGCTGCAAATCGAGATCAACCGCGCGCTCTATATGGACGAGCGAAATTACCGCCGAAAGCTGCGCTTCACCCGGATCGCGCGCGACATGGCCGAGCTTGTCCGGCAGCTCGCGCTGACCGCGCAACATTGCCTCCAGCTTTCGGCCGCCGCTGCTGCGGACGATTGACGCGCGGCGATTGACCCGCCTCTGCTGCGACCACATTTGGAAGAGTGTGCCTTTTGCGGAGAGGCCGATGTCGCAGGCGCGGCCGGATTTCACCTTCGAGCAGGATTGGGACGGCTATAGCGGCGAGCAGCATGCGGTTTGGCGGCTCTTGTTCGAACGCCAGCAACAGCTGCTCCGCGGGCGCGCCTGCCGCGAATACCTCGAAGGGCTGGGCTCGCTCGGGGTGGCGGCGCAAGGCATCCCCGATTTCCGCCGTCTGAGCGAGATCCTCGATCGGGCGACCGGCTGGCGCATCGTTGCAGTGCCGGGGCTCGTCCCCGATCATGTCTTTTTTGCCCATCTCGCCGCCCGGCGGTTTCCCGCGACCTGCTTTATCCGCCGTCGCGACCAGCTCGATTATCTGCAAGAGCCGGATATTTTCCACGATGTCTGCGGTCATGTGCCGCTGCTGATGAACCCGGTTTTCGCCGACTACATGCAAGCCTATGGCGAGGGCGGGCTCAAGGCGTCGGGGCTCGGCCATCTGCCGCATCTCGCGCGGCTTTATTGGTATACGGTCGAATTCGGGCTGATCGCGACCGGCGAGGGCCTGCGCATTTATGGTTCGGGGATCCTGTCCTCTGCCGGTGAATCGGTCTATTCGCTCGACGATCCCCGACCGCACCGGATCGGCTTCGACCTGCGCCGGGTCATGCGCACCCGCTATCGGATCGACCGGTATCAGTCGAGCTATTTCGTCATCGACGATTTCCAGCAGCTGTTCGATGCGACGCGACCCGATTTCGCGCCGATCTATCACGAGATCGCCACCCTCCCCGATATCGAGCCCGACACGGTGCTCGGCAGCGACCGCCGTTTTGGCGCGAATTTGAGCGCGGGCAAAAAAATTGGGCCGCAACTCGATGCGGCCCAAGTTTAGGGAGGAAACGCCTAGAAGACGTACGGTAGGACCGCAATCGGCGACCGCTACCGCACTGCACAATCTAATGTGCCCAGCCTCGATGTCAAGCGGTTTTTTGGAAATCTTTGGCAACGCTGAAGATTTGCGTTCAAATTAAGCCAATTCCCACCAACTCGGCATGGGAGCTATGTGCAATGCACAAGGGAATGGGGCATGATCGGCTGCACCCGCCGGCGCTCGATCCGGGCTCGGCGCTGTTTCTCGATGTCGACGGCACCTTGTTGGAAATCGCCGCCGCCCCCGATTTGGTCCAGGTGCCCGCCGGGTTGCCGGATTTGCTCGAGCGACGCACCGCCGAGCGCGATGGCGCCCTGGCGCTGATCAGCGGACGCCCGCTGACGCAGCTCGATGACCTGTTCCGGCCGTGGTGCGGCGCTGCCGCCGGACTGCATGGGGTCGAGCGCCGCCGCGCCGACGGCAGCATCGCCCCCTCCACCGCCGGCACCGAGGCGATTGCACGGATTCGGCCGAAGCTCTCGCGGCTTGCCGAAAGCGGAAGCGGCCTGGTTTTTGAAGATAAAGGTGCCAGCCTCGCCTTGCATTACCGTCGCGCGCCGGAGCGCGAGGCCGAGATCCTCGCATTTGCCACCCACTTGCAGAGCGACGCCGTGACCGATCTGCGCCTGATCAAAGGCAAGATGGTCGTCGAGCTTGTGCCGGCTCGCACCGACAAGGGCGGGGCGATCGACGCTTTTCTCGCCGAGCCGCCGTTTCTCGGCCATCGCCCGGTCTTTATCGGCGACGACGCAACCGACGAGGACGGGTTCGCCGTGGTCAATCGGCGCGGCGGGTTGGCCGTACGGGTCGGCGAACCGGGCGAGGAGACCGTCGCGCCCTATTGCCTGCCTTCGGTGGCCGCACTGCTCACCTGGCTCGGCGCCGGCGGGAACCTTTGACCGGATCGAGCGTTCGGGAAGTGCTCAAAAAGCGGGGGAAACGAGAATGGTGGACAGGCCAGCCGGGGCCCGCAGCGCAAGCGCGGCCTTGAAATTTCGCATGCCGCCCGCCACCGGCAAGCCCGCACCCGGCGCAAGCCGGCGGCTGGTGGTGGTGTCGAACCGGGTGGCGCCCGTCGATCGTGCCAAGCCCGATACCGGTGGTTTGGCGGTCGCGATCCGCGCCGCGCTGCAAGAGCATGGCGGCATCTGGTTCGGTTGGAGTGGGCGGATCGACGACGCAGCGAGTGGCGAAACCGCGATCGCCGATCATGGCCCCGTCACCCGCGCCACTCTCGACCTGACGCGCCGCGATTTCGACGAATACTACATCGGCTACGCCAACCGCGTGCTGTGGCCGCTGTTTCATTTTCGCGGCTCATTGGTCGAGTTCTCGCGCCGCGACCTCGCCGGCTATCGCCGCGTCAACCGGATGTTCGCGGCCAAGCTCGCACCGATGCTGGCGGCCGACGATCTCGTCTGGGTGCACGATTATCATCTGATCCCGCTCGGCGAGGAGCTGAGGCGATTGGATCAGCAGCAGCGGGTCGGGTTTTTTCTGCACATTCCGTTTCCGCCGGCGGAAATGCTGCGTGTGCTGCCGAACCATCAGGACCTGATCAAGGCGCTCTGCGCCTACGATCTGATCGGCTTCCAGACGAGCTCGGACCTGCACGGCTTTCGCGACTATCTGTTGCGCTGGGTCGACGCCGAAGATTTGGGGCAAGGTCGGCTGCGCGCCTTTGGCCGGGTGGTGCAGGCGCAGGTGTTTCCGATCGGCATCGACACGGCGATCGTCGCCGCGCAGGCGGAGGCGGCCGACACCAATCGCCACATGCGCCGCTTGCGCCACAGCCTTGGCGACCGGGGCTTGATGATCGGGGTTGACCGGCTCGACTATTCGAAGGGTCTGTCTGCCCGCTTTCGCGCGTTCTCGCATCTGCTCGAAACTGCGCCGGAAACCCGCGGCCGGGTCGTGATGATGCAGATCGCGCCGCCGTCCCGTTCCGAAATTCCGGAATACCAGGAGGTGCGCAAGAGCCTCGCGGCGATTGCCGGTCAGATCAACAGCCGCTTCGGCGAATTCGACTGGACGCCGCTGCGCTATATCAACAAGGCTTTCACCCACCCGATCCTGACCGGCTTTTTTCGGGCGGGCCGGATCGGGCTCGTCACCCCGTTGCGCGACGGCATGAATCTCGTTGCCAAGGAGTATGTCGCCTCACAGCCCGCGGACGATCCGGGTGTCTTGGTGCTCTCCTGCTTTGCCGGCGCGGCGCACGAATTGGCCGAGGCGGTGCTGGTCAATCCCTACGACATCGAGGGGATGGCCGAAGGCATGCGGCAAGGGCTGGAGATGCCGCTCGCCGAGCGCCAGGAGCGCTGGCGGGCCTTGATGAAGACGATCGAGCGCAACGACATCACGCATTGGCGCGAGAATTTTTTGCGTGCGCTGACCACGGGCGGCGAGCCGCGGTGACGGAGGGCGCGGGCATCGCGGAGACCTGGCTCGTCGGCGACATCGGGGCCACCAATGCCCGGTTCGGCCTCGTCTCGCCCGAACGCGAGCTGTTGCATACGCACACCTTTTCGATCGACGAGCAGCCGACGATCGAGCATGCGATCGACGCCTATCTCGGCGAGCGCGGCTCGTTGCCGATGCCGCGGCAAGGGGCGATCGCGATCGCCTCGGCGATAACAGGCGACCGGGTGGCGATGACCAACCATCCGTGGAGCTTTTCGATCGCGGCATTGCGCCGCCGGCTCGGCCTCGACCGGCTCGAGGTAATCAACGATTTCACCGCGGTGGCGCTCTCCCTGCCCTATCTCGGCCCGGAGGACCGGACCGCGGTCGGCGGCGGCGAGGCGGTTCCCGACGCGCCAATCGGGGTGCTCGGTCCGGGCTCAGGGCTCGGCGTGTCCGGTCTCCTCCGATCGGGCGGCGCGACGGTGGCGCTGACCGGGGAAGGCGGGCACGCGACAATGGCGCCCTCGACCGAGCGCGAAAGCGCCGTGCTCGATCGCCTGCGCCGGCAATTCGACCACGTCTCGGCGGAGCGTGTCTTGTCCGGGCCAGGCCTTGTCAATCTCTACAGCGCGTTGGCGGGGCTCGACGGGATCCCGTCGCGCGGCTACACGGCGGCCCAGATCACCGACCCCGCGACGGGCTCGGCCGATTCGCTTTGCGCCGAGGCGACGGCGATGTTCTGCGCCATGCTCGGCACCGTTGCCGGCGATCTGGCGCTCACCCTCGGCGCGCGCGGCGGCATCTACATCGCCGGCGGCATCGTGCCGCGGCTCGGGCAACAATTCGCCGCCTCGGCGTTCCGCCAGCGCTTTGAAGCCAAGGGCCGGTTCGGCACCTATCTCGCCGCAATCCCGACCCATGTCGTAACCCAACGGTTTCCGGCCTTTCTCGGTTGCACCGCGCTTCTCGCCGATTGACAGCCCCCTCACCCTTCCCTCTCCCTCAGTGGGGGAGAGGGTTGAGAAGGGTTGGCGAGGGCAAGCCCTACCCGAAGCTGGGTGAGGGGGATGCCGCCCGGTCAGGAATGATCTAGAATTGCGGCGCACCGGGATGGGTCTTGCCATGAACGCATCGGACGATCGCAGCATCGCGGCCGGCTCGCGCGAGCGCCGGCGGGTTCGCGCGGGCGATTTCTGCGGCGCCACGGCCGGCTTGGCACCCGGCAATGTGCAGGCCAACTTGGTCATTCTGCCAAAAGCGCTGGCGCACGACTTTCTGCGCTTTGCCCAGGCCAACCCAAAGCCCTGCCCGGTGCTCGCCGTCTCCGAGCCGGGCGACCCGCGCCTGCCGTCGTTGGGCCAGGACCTCGACATCCGCACCGACCTGCCGCGCTATCGCGTGTGGCGCCGCGGCGAGCTGGTGGACGAGCCCATCGAGGTGGGGACGGTTTGGCGCGACGATCTAGTCAGCTTTGCGCTCGGCTGCTCGTTCTCGTTCGAGCAGGCGCTGATCGACGACGGAATCCCGCTGCGCCACATCGCAGCCGGGGTCAACGTCGCGATGTACCGCACAAATATCGCCTGCGCCCCTGCCGGACCGTTTGCCGGACCGCTGGTCGTCTCGATGCGGCCTTTCAAGCCGGCCGACGCAATCCGGGCGATCCAGATCACCTCGCGCTTTCCATCGGTGCATGGGGCGCCGGTGCATGTCGGGGTGCCGCACGCGATCGGGATCGGCAATCTGAACAAACCCGATTACGGCAATTCGGTCGCGGTCGAGGATGATGAATTGCCGGTGTTCTGGGCGTGCGGCGTCACCCCGCAGGCGGTGATCGCCGAGGTCAAGCCCGAATTCTGCATCACCCACGCACCGGGCAGCATGCTGATCACCGATCTGCGCAACGCCAGGCTCGCAAGCCTCTGAGCGGACGGGGCCATGGCCGCCCGATCTGCGGTGCAGCTCACGGTCGACCGCATCGAGCAAGCGGTCCAGACCGATGTCGGGCGCAATATCGGCGCGCTGTTCGCGGCGGCGCGCGGCGGCTTGTGGCGTGCTGCTCGGGAGCTGGCGGCGGCGCAACATTGCCGGGCCGGGCTGATCACCGGGTTTTATGTGCCTCAGGGCGACCCGCCGGCAGCCGAGACCGACGGCCCGGTCGGCACGGCGTTGCTCGCCCGGGGACTGGGCGATGTCGGCATCCCGTGCCGGCTCGCCACCGACGAATCATGCCGGCACGCCTGTGCAGTGGCGCTCGCCGCAGCCGGTGCCGCGGCGGTTCCGGTCGATGCCGTCGCCACCACGGCACCCCTCGGCGAGCTGATCGAAATATGGCGCCGCGTCGGCGTCACCCATGCGGTCGCGATCGAGCGCTGCGGCCGCAGCACCGATGGCGCGCCGCGCAACATGCGCGGCCAGGACATCGCCTCGCGCACCGCACCGCTCGACGATCTGTTCACTGCCGGCCCCTGGGACACGATCGCCGTCGGCGACGGCGGCAACGAGATCGGCATGGGGGCATTGCCGCGCGCGCTGATCGCCGAGCATGTGGCGCATGGTGAAACCATCGCCTGCGTCACCCCGGCTCGTTGGCTGATCGTCGCCGGCGTCTCGAATTGGGGCGCCTATGCGCTGATCGGCGCGCTTGCCGTGCTGCGCCCGGATTGGCGCGCCAAGCTCCTCGCCTGCCTCGACGAGGCGCTCGACCGGCGAATTCTCGAAACCATCGTCGCCGACGGCCCGGCGGTAGACGGCGTGTCGCTTCGCCGGGCCTCGACCGTCGACAATCTCGACATCGCCGTGCATCACGCCAAATTGCGCGAGGTCCGCGCGCTCGTCGAAGGCGGGCATGGGCTATAGCCAATTCGTCTTCGAGAATTATTGTTACGACGAGACCACCGCCTCGCTGTCGCTCCGCTATCGTTTTGCCGACGGGCCGCGTTTTGAAGAAAGGCTGGTGTTCGATTTTCCGCCGCGCGCTCTGTCATGCGTCGAGCAAACCGCGCTCGACCGGATATTCCGTCTGATATTCCTGTTTTCCGGGGTCAGCTATTACAAGGCGTTCATTCCCGAGAGACTGGTGTGCGAGGCGTTCCCGCTCGATCCGGATACCGCCGACCTGGTCGCGCGGTTCTACGAGAACGGCCTCGCCGAGCTCGCCTGGAGAAACCGGGTCGCGCTGCGCGTGCGGCTTCGCTCTGACGCGGTGGCGCCCGCCCCGCCGATCGCGCTCGACCTGCCGCGGCTGACTTGCGTGCCGGTCGGCGGCGGCAAGGATTCGGTCGTGACGCTCGAATGCCTGAAGCGCGCCGGTGAGCCGCTCGTCCTGTTCTCGCTGGGCGACGCCGCGCCGATCGCGGCCTGCATCGCCGTGTCCGGCCTTCCGTCGTTCCGGGTCTACCGCCGGCTCGACCGCGCCATCCTTGCGCTCAACGACGCGGGTGCGCTGAACGGCCATGTGCCGATCACCGGAATATTGAGCGCCATCGCTTTGGCTTGCGCGGTGCTGTTCGGGTTCGATGCGATCGCGATGTCGAACGAGCATTCCGCCAGCGCGCCGAACCTCGTCAGCAACGGCGTCCCGGTCAACCATCAATTCAGCAAATCCTTAGAGTTCGAGGCGGATTTTTCCGAGTACGTCGGCCGGCACATTTCGCCGAGCATTGCCTATTTCTCGCTGTTGCGGCCCCTTTCCGAAATCGAGATCGCCCGCCGATTTGTAAGCTGCTCCCAATATTTTGACAGCTTTCGCAGCTGCAACACCGCCTTCCGCCAGGCGGCAGCCGAACGCGGCAAGACCTGGTGCGGCGATTGCCCGAAATGCCGGTTCGTCTTTCTGGCGCTCGCCCCCTTTATCGGCAAGTCCGAGCTGATCCGGATCTTTCGCCGCAACCTGCTCGACGACGGCACCCAGATGACGGGTTTCGCGGCATTGTGCGGCCTCTCCGAGCACAAGCCCTTCGAATGCGTCGGCGAGACCTCGGAGAGCGCGGCGGCAATGGCGCATCTCGGCCGCGATCCGGATTGGCGTGACGATATCGTCGTGCGCCGGCTCCACGATGCTTTTCCGGCATTGCGGCAGAAGGGTGCGGGCGATTTGTCGGCGCTGCTCGCGGCCCGGCATCAACATCGGGTTCCCGACCGCTTCCGGGCAATGCTCGATGCGAGGCGGCTGAGCTCGGCGGCAAGCGCGTCGCCATCTGGGGGCTCGGCCGCGAGGGCCGGGCGGCGATCGGGTTGCTGCGCCAGGGATATCCGGCGATGCCGCTTGCTGCTGCTCGACGACAACGCCGATGCACGCGCGCCCGACGAAAACGGCGGCAATTTCACCTGCGCCTTCGGTCCCGGGCGCATCGCCGCCGCGCTCGGCAGCATCGACGTGATCGTCAAATCGCCCGGTGTCAGCCTCTACCGGCCCGAAATCGAGCAGGCGCGCGCAATAGGCATTAAAATTACATCACTGCTCAATCTGTGGTTTGCCGAGCGCCGCGACATCACGACGATCTGCGTCACCGGCACCAAAGGCAAAAGCACGACAGCCGCGCTGATCGCGCACATGTTGCGGGAGCTCGGCCGCCGGGTCGCTCTTGCCGGCAATATCGGGGTCGCGATCACCGCCATCGACCGCGCGGCTGCCGACTATGCGGTGATCGAAATGTCGAGCTACCAGACCGCGGATTTCGACGGTATCTGCGACATCGCGGTGCTGACCTCGCTCTACCCCGAGCACGCCGATTGGCATCGCACGCTCGCAAGCTACTACCGCGACAAGATCCGTCTTTTGACCCGCGCGCGCTGCGCCATCCTCGGCGCCGACACGGCCGCGGCGGCCAAGGAGATCGCTGCGCAATTCCCGGTCGGCGACACATGCGGCATCGATGCCCGCGGCGACGATGTCTTTGACGCAAGCCGGCCTATCGGGCCGGTGCGCAACCGCTATCTCGCCAGACAGCACAACCGATCCAATTTGTGCCTCGCCCTGGCGGTGGCGAAAAGATTGGGTCTCGACCTCGTCGAGGCGCTCCGCGCCGCCGAAAATTTTTGCGGCCTGCCGCACCGCCAGCAGGAGCTCGGCACAAAAGGCGGGCTGCTGTTTGTCGACGACAGCATATCGACGATCCCGGAATCGACGATTGCCGCGCTCGGCGTTTATGCCGGCCGTCCGGTTACGGTGATCCTCGGCGGCTACGATCGCGGTTTGAGCTACGGCAAGCTGACCGCGGCCCTGTCGCAGGGTGCGGCGACAAACGTCATCTGTCTCGGCGCCAGCGGCGAGCGGATTTACGCCGAGACGCAAGCTGCGGATTTCGCCGGCATTATTCACCGCGCGCAATCGATGGAGGATGCGGTGGCAATCGCAATCTCGGCGACGCCGCGAGGCGGTGTCGTGCTGCTGTCGCCGGCCGCGCCGAGCTATGGCTCGTACCGTGATTTCGCCGAGCGTGGGCGCGATTTCGCCGCCAAGGCGGGGTTTCCCGCAGCAAGCGAGGGCGGCCGATGAAACGAGCGCTGGCCTTCGCTCTACTCGGCGGTTTGGTCGCCGGCTGTGCCGCAAAACCGTTCCTGCTCGACGGCACCGAGAGCCGCGCCGAGGTCGGCTTCAGCGGCTACCCGAACACGGCCGAGACCCAGGCGATCGCCAGAGCGCATTGCGCCCGCTTCGAGCGCGTGCCGCAGTTTCTCGACGCGGAGCTAAACGTCGCCTATTTCGACTGCGTGCCGCCCTGAGCCGTTCGGCCGGGCAAGGCACCGCCCAGCGGCTGTGGCGGCTCGTGCTGCTGTGGCTGACGGGGGCGGATCTGCGCATGACGGTGCTGGCATTGCCGCCGGTATTGCCGCTGATCCATCGCCAATTCGCGCTCAGCGAAAAAGCGGTCGGGGCGCTCTCCGGCTTGCCGGTGCTGCTGTTCGGGCTGATGGCGATACCGGGATCGCTGCTCGTCGCGCGGATCGGCGCGCGCCGCACCTGCATCGCCGGGCTCGCCGTCGTGGCCGCGGCGTCGGCCGCGCGCGGCGCCGGCCCTTCGGTAGCGATGCTGTTCGCCATGACCTTTCTGATGGCCGCCGGGATCGCGGTGCTGCAGCCGAGCCTGCCGGCGCTGGTGGCGCTCTGGTTTCCAAAATCTCCGGGGCTGGCGACCGCAATCTACGCGAACGGCCTGCTGATCGGCGAAGCCGGCCCGGCGGCGCTGACCATTCCGGTCGTCCTCGCTGTCCTCGGCGGCAGCTGGCCGGCAAGCCTCGCCCTGTGGTCGGCGCCGGTGGCGCTCACCGCGGTATTGATGACGCTGTTCACGCCGCCTGGGCGAAGGTCGCCGACCGCACCGGCGCCGCGCTGGTGGCCCGATTGGCGGCACGCTCTGACTTGGCAGCTCGGCCTGATGCAGGGCGGCACCGGCGGGCTCTACTTTGCCTCGAATGCGCTGATCCCGGATTATCTTCATGCGGTGGGCCGGCCCGAGCTGGTGGGACCGTGCCTCAGCGCCTTGAACCTCGGTCAGCTGCCCGCCTCGGCGGTCATGCTGATCTGGGCGCGCCGGCTCACCGCCGGGAATGCGGCCCTCGTCGCGATGCCGGCGCTGGCGATCCCGGCCATTGCCTTTTTGGCCGACCCCCGGCCTTGGGCGGCGATCCTCGGCGCCGCAACCATCGGGTTTTCCTGCGCCCTCACCTTGATCCTGACCTTGGCGTTGCCGCCCCTGCTGGCGCCCCTACACGATGTCCACCGTCTCTCGGCCGGGATGTTCGCGATCGGCTATACGCTCTCGGCGGTGACACCGCTCGTCGGCGGCGCGATCTGGGATGCGACCGGCCTCCCCGCCGCCGCTTTTGTCGCCAGCGCGGCAGCCGCTGCCGTCGTTCTTGTCACGGCGCTGACCTTCCGCCGGTAGCTCTACCCCTGCGACCGCGTTCGCCACAGGAAACAAGACGCGGACGGGCTAAGCCTCAAGGTGCGGCGACGCGGCTGCGGCGGTAAGGCTGATAGCGCGGCGCCCAGATCTTGGCGCGGATCGCCGCTTCGATCTGGTCGGTCTCGACCCCTTGGGTCAGGCCTTCCCGGTGCGCCTGCAACCCGGTTGCGAGCGCCACCGCAAACGCCACCTCGCGCAGCCCGGTCACCGGCGGCAACAAATTGCCGTCCGGGTGGTCGCGGGCCGGCGATGCCTCGGCAAGCGCCTTTGCCGCGGCCATAAACATCGTGTCGGTCACCCGCCGCGCCTTTGTCGCGATGACGCCGAGCCCGATCCCGGGGAAAATGTAGGAATTGTTGGTCTGGTCGACCCGGAGCGTCGACCCGTCGCGGTCGAGCGGCGGAAACGGGCTGCCGGCGCCGATGACCGCTCGACCATCGGTCCAGGCAAAGAGATCGGCGGGCGTCGCCTCGGCCCGTACGGTCGGGTTCGACAACGGAAAAATCACCGGACGACGGTGGTGCTGTGCCATTGCCCGCACGACCGCCTCGGAAAACATGCCCGGCTGGCCGGAGACGCCGATCAGCACGCCGGGCTTTGCATTGTGCACGACATCGAGCAGCGACACCTTGTCCGGATGGTCGAGCGCCCAGCCGGCAATCGCCGATCTCGGCTGCACAAACGGCAGCTGGAACGGCGCCAAGCCCGGCATGCCTTCGACCAGAAGCCCATCGCGGTCGACGAGAAAGAACCGGCCGGCAGCTTCGCGTTCCGAAAGACCGCCCTCGACAATCATCTTCACCAGCAGGCTGGCGATGCCGCAGCCGGCCGATCCCGCCCCCAAAACCGCGATCCGTTGCTGCGCCAAAGGTTCCCGGGTGACGTTGACCGCCGACAGCAAGGTCCCGGCCGCGACCGCCGCCGTCCCCTGGATATCGTCGTTGAACGTGCACAGACGGTCGCGATAGCGCTCCAGCAGGCGCGTGGCGTTGTTCTTGGCGAAGTCCTCCCATTGCAACAATACGTGCGGCCAGCGCCGCTCGATGGCGCCGACCACCGCCTCGACAAATTCGTCGTATTCGTCGCCGCGCACCCGCTCGTGGCGCCAGCCGAGATAAAGCGGGTCGACCAACCGCTCCTCGTTGTCGGTGCCGGCATCGAGCATGATCGGCAACGTCGTCGCCGGATGGATGCCGCCGCACGCGGTGTAGAGCGCCAATTTGCCGATCGGGATGCCCATGCCGCCGGCCCCCTGGTCGCCGAGGCCCAGAATGCGCTCGCCATCGGTCAGCACGATCCCCTCGACCCGGTCGAAACGCGGGTTCGCCAGGATCTGCCGGAGCCGCTCCTTGTGCGGCAGGCTCAAGAACAGACCGCGCGGCTTGCGGAAAAGCTGGCTGAATTGCTGGCAGCCCGCACCCACGGTCGGCGTGTAGACGATCGGCAGCAATTCTTCGAGGTTGCGGGTCAACAGCGCAAAAAACAATGTTTCGTTGTTGTCGTGCAATTCGCGCATGAAGGCATAGCGTTCGAGGTCGCTCTCAAAACGGCGAAGCACCGTCAGCCGCCGTGACACCTGCTCGTCGAGCGTGCCGATATGCGGCGGCAACAGGCCATGCAGCTCGAACAGACTGCGCTCGGCCTCGGTAAACGCGCTGCCCTTGTTGAGGAGCGGGTCGGAAAGCAGCCCAAAGCCGGAAAGCGGCGTCGTCACGACCCCGCTGTCACTGCCGGCCGACACAGAAAAGAGCGGCATCGTCCGAGCTTCAGCCGAGACGGCGACGATAGAGTGCGATCAGCCGCTCCCAATGACGCTCGGCGGCAGGCTTGTCGTAGCACCACCGTTGCGGAAATGTGAAGCCGTGATGGACACCCGGATAGAGCTCGATCTCGCCCATGGTCCCGGCACGGCGAAAGAGCCCGCGCAGCTCCTCGACCATCGCCAAGGGGGCCAGCTCGTCATGCTCGGCACAGGCGATGTAGAGCTCGCCCGCAACCTTGCCGAGCGACAAATGCGGGCTCTCCTCGGCGTCGCTGACAAGCCAGGTGCCGTAGAACGAGGCAGCGGCGGCGATCCGGTCGGGGTAGCGCGCCGCCGCGGCGAGCGCATAGGGCCCGCTCATGCAATAGCCGTGCGCCCCGACCGGGCCGGGCTTTGCGGCAGCCTGCTTGCCGATAAAGGCAAGCATCGCCGCGACATCCTGCATCACCGGCGGGATCGTCATCTTGGTCCGGATCGCGCGCATGCGCTCGCGATCCGGGCTCCCTTGATCGAGCACGGTCGGCCCAAAAAGTGTGTCGCGGCCGGCGCGGTAATAAAGGTTCGGCAGCAGCACATAATAGCCGACCGTAGCGAGCCGGCGCGACATGTCGCGCAATTCCTCGCGCACGCCCGGCGCGTCCATCAGCAGCAGCACCGGCGGGAACGGGCCGCCGCGCTCGGGATGGACGACAAAGGTCTCCATCGCGCCGTCCTTGGTCGGCAGGTCGAGCGTCTGTTCGATCATCGGGTTCGCTCCTGCGGCGGGGGAGCGATCCTATCAGCGCCGCGTTGCCGTGTCTTTGTGTCTCCTATATTGCGCTAACGGCATGTCGATATTGACATTCTAGTATGAATATGATAATAATGCAAGGATCACTGTCACCCGGAGGACACATGGATGCGCGGCCAAAAAATCACTCCTGCGCCGGGAACGAGAACGGCCGGCGGCTGAACGTCAAACCCTATTTCAAGATGGCGCCGGCGGGTCCGGCGCCGCGGGAAGCCGGAGGCGGCGGCCCGTGGAACGTGCCCGATCTGTGTGCCGCATATAATTGGCCGAACGGTCTCGCCGGCGGTGGCGTGATCGCGATCGTCGAATTGGGCGGCGGCTGGGTGCCGTCCGATATGGACCGGTTCTTCCGCAATATCGGCCAGCCGCTGCCGAACATCACCGATGTCTCGGTCGACGGCGCTCGCAACACGCCCGATCCCGCGCCGAACGGCGCCGATGGCGAGGTGGCGCTCGATATCGAGGTCGCGGCGGCGGCTTATTATGCCGCGACCGGCAAGCCGGCGACGGTCCGCGTCTACTGGGCGCAGGACATTGCCGCCGCGGTCCGGGCTGCGACCGCCGACGGCTGCGACGTGTGCTCGATTTCGTGGGGCGCCGACGAAGCGGTTTGGGGTGCGGAGGCCGGCAGGGCCATGGAGGAAGCGGCCGCCGCTGCCACCGCGGCCGGGATGGCGGTGCTCGCGGCCGCCGGCGACAATGATTTCGAGCGATGGCGGGCCGAGCCCGGCGAATGTCGATCTGCCCGCCTCGGCGCCGCACGTGATCGGCTGCGGCGGCACCAGGAAGACCCGGTCCGCCGAAACCGTCTGGAACGACAATCCCGGCAACCGGAGCGCCGAGGGCACCGGCGGCGGGTACTCGACCTTGTTCCGGCTGCTGCCGTCATGGCAAGCCGGCGCGCCGAACGGGCCGGGGCGAATGGTGCCGGACATCGCCGCCAATGCCGATCCGGTCACCGGCTACAACATCGTCGTGCACGGCGCCGAGGTCGCGATCGGCGGCACCAGCGCCGTCGCCCCGCTTTATGCCGGCCTGTTCGCCGCGTTCGGCACCAAGCTCGGCTGGATCGCCCCGCAATTGTGGCTGAACCATCTCTGCTTCAACGATATCAGCCAGGGCGACAACGGCGCCTTTCGCGCCCGCATCGGCCCCGACCCGTGCACCGGCCTCGGCTCGCCGATCGGCAGCAAGCTCGCTGATCTGCTGACCCATCCGGCGGCGAGCGGCGCCCGCCGGCTGCAGGATCTCGAAGCCGAGAACGAAAGATTGCGGGCGATGATCGCCCAGCTGGCCGAAAAGTAGCTATCGTCCGAAGATCAGGACGAGAGCGATCGCCGCCAGCGCCGCCGCGGCGAGCCACAGCGGGATCACCGCGAGATAGGCGCGCTTGGCCTGCTCGGCGGCATGCGACGCAATGGTTTCGGCGTGCAAAACGACACCATCGCGCGCCATGTCGCCGATCAGCGCGTCGAGGCTGCGCATCAGACGCGGCAGCAGCCCGGCGAGCTCGGCCGTGGTCTCCGCCCCTTGGCGCAGCCGCGCCTCGACGCCGCGATTGTCATGCATCCACGCCTCGATCAGTGGCCGCGCCAAGGTCCAGATATTGACGTCCGGGTCGAGCCGCCGGCCGACCCCTTCGATCAGCACCATGGTTTTTTGCAGCAGCAACAATTGCGGCTGGGTCTCCATCTCGAACTGCTCGGTTACTTGAAAGAGCTGGGCCAGGAGGCGCGCGATCGAGATTTCCTGCAACGGCCGGCCGAGGATCGGCTCGCCGATCGAGCGGCACGCCTGGGCGAAGGCGGCGACCGAGAGCCGTGGCGGGACATAGCCGGCGGCGAAATGCACCTCGGCTACCCGCCGGTAATCGCCCGACAAAAAGCCCAGCAGCATATCGGCCAAATAATAGCGGGTCGTCCGGTCGAGCCGGCCCATGATGCCGAAATCGACGACGACGATGGCGCCGTCATCGACGACGAATAAATTGCCCGGATGCAGGTCGGCGTGAAAAAAGCCGTCGCGGAACACTTGGTTGAAAAACGCGCCGGCCGCGTTGGCGAGAACCGTATCGAGGCTATAGCCGGCGGCGAGGATCGCAGCACGGTCGTCGACCCGGATCCCGCTGATCCGCTCCAGGGTCAAGACGGTGCGGCCGGTGCGCAGCCAATCGACCTCGGGCACCCGAAAACCGGGGTCGCCGGCGAAATTCTCGGCCAGCTCGGAGGCGGCAGCGGCCTCGAAACGCAAATCCATCTCGAAGCGCACGACATCGGCCAAGGTTTCCACGACCTCGACCGGCCGCAACCGCCGCAGCCCCGGCTGCAGCCGCTCGATCCAGCCGGCGAGCCACAGGAAGAGATCGAGGTCGCGGCCAAAGGCGCGAGCAATCCCCGGCCGCAACACCTTGACGGCGACCTCGCGGCCCTCGGCGGTCCGCGCGAAATGGACCTGCGCAATCGAGGCGGCGGCTGCCGGCACCTCGTCGAACGACGCGTACAGCGTCGTCAACGGCCGCGCCAGCTCGGCCTCGATCAGCGCCTGCGCCTCGGCTCCCGGAAAGGGCGGCAGGCGGTCCTGCAAGGCCGCGAGATCGGCGGTGATCTCCTCGCCGAGAAGGTCGGTCCGAGTTGACAGCAGCTGGCCGAGCTTGATCCAGCTCGGCCCCAGCTCGGCACAGGCGGCGGCGAGCCGCTGGCCTGGGCGCAATGCGCCGATGCCGCGGCGACGGCGCACAAACAACCCGGCAAAGCGAACATAAGCGCCGATCGTCGGGATGTCGTAGAAGAGGAAGAGCGCGTCGTGGCGCGCCAGGATCAGCGCGATGCCGAAGAGCCGTGCGAGGTTTCGCGCACCTCGCAGCAGCCCAAAACCGCGCCGCGCCGGTTCAGAGCCGCCAGGCCGAATGGAGCGCAGCGATGCCCCCCGTGAGGTTGCGAAACCTCACCTGATCGAGCCCGGCCTCGGCGATCATGCGGCTCAGCTCCCCCTGCCGCGGAAAGCCGCGAATGCTCTCGACGAGATAACGGTAGGCCTCGCGGTCGCCGGCGACGACCTGCCCGAGCAACGGCACGATCCGAAAGCTGTAGAGGTCGTAGAAAGGCTGGAGCAGCGGTGCGACCTCAGGGGTGAATTCAAGGCACAAAAAGCGCCCGCCCGGTTTCAGCACGCGCCGCGCCTCGGCGAGGGCCGCTTCGATATGGGTGACGTTGCGCAGCCCGAAGGCAACAGTATAGAGGTCGGTGCTGCGGTCGCGCGCCGGCAGCTTTTCGGCATCGGCGCAGACCCATTCGATGCCGGCGAGGATGCCGCGGTCGATCGCACGGGCGCGCCCGACCGCGAGCATCCGCTCGTTGACGTCGCAAACCAGCACCCCGCCCTTTGTCGGCGCGTCCGCCGGCATCAGCCGCGGCAGCGCGCGCACGGCGATGTCGCCGGTGCCCCCGGCCACGTCGATCAGGCGCTGGCCGGCGCGCGGCTTCAGCCAGGCCACCATCTCGGCCTTCCACCAGCGGTGAATGCCGCCGCTCATCAGATCGTTCATCAGATCGTAGCGCGGCGCGACACTGTCGAAGATGCCGCGCACCAAGGACGCCCGATCGTCGTTTGCGCGAGCGCTTGTCTCTTCCCCGTTCATCGGGCAGCAAGATACCCTAGGGAGGGCCGCACGCGCCATGTTGCGGTCGAGGCGAGCGGAAAGTCACGTCGCGCATGCCCGAGCTGCCCGAAGTCGAGACCGTCCGGCGCGGCCTTGCCTTGAAAATCAGCGGCCGGACGATCCTCAGGGCCGAGCTGCGCCGGCAGGACTTGAGGCGGCCGTTTCCGCCCGACCTGGCGCGGCGGCTCGACGGGGCGCGGATCGGCGCCCTTGCCCGCCGCGGCAAATACATCCTGATCGAACTCGACACCGACGGCCTGCTGCTCTTGCATCTCGGCATGTCGGGGCGGGTCACCGCCGGCAACGCAGAGGAGCCCGCGGCACCACACGACCACGTCCTATTGACCCTCGACGACGGCACGGTTGTCAGGTTCAACGACGCGCGCCGGTTCGGCACGCTCGATTACCTGAAACGGGGCGAGGAGAGGCACCACCCGCTCCTCGCCGGGCTCGGGCCCGAGCCCCTGGAGCCCGGCTTCGACGGCGCCTATCTCGCCACCCGGCTCGCCGGCAAATTGACCCCGCTCAAAGCGGCGCTGCTCGACCAGCGGGTCGTCGCCGGCCTCGGCAACATCTATGTCTGCGAGGCGCTGTACCGCGCGCGACTGTCGCCGCGCCGGCTCGCCGGATCGGTCGGAAGCGGCCGGGCCGAGCGTCTGGCGGCGGCGATCCGGGCGGTCCTGACCGAGGCGATCGAGGCCGGCGGGTCGTCCTTGCGCGACTATGTCCAGGTCGACGGCGAGCTCGGCTATTTCCAGCACCGCTGGGCGGTCTACGGCCACGAAGGCGAGCCCTGCCCCGGCTGCGACTGCGCCGAAGGCGTGCGCCGCATCGTCCAATCTGGCCGATCGACCTTCTTCTGCGCCAAACGCCAGCGCTAGAAAGGAAAAACATGAGCGACACCAGCGATCACCCGACTGTTCTCGTCGAGCGCCGCGGCGCGGTCGGCGTCGTCAGCTTGAACCGCCCGCAGGCGTTGAATGCGCTGAACGCGGCGCTGATCGGCGAATTGGCCGCGGCTTTGGACGACCTCGAGGCAGACGACGGGATCGGTGCCATCGTTCTTACCGGCAACGACAAGGCCTTTGCCGCCGGCGCCGACGTCAAGGAGATGATTCCAAAGAGCTATCCCGAAATCTATCTCGAGGACTTTATCACCCGCGGCTGGGAGCGGGTCGCGCAATGCCGCAAGCCGGTGATCGCGGCGGTGGCCGGGTTTGCGCTCGGCGGCGGCTGCGAGATCGCGATGATGTGCGACATCGTCGTCGCCGCCGACACCGCGCGGTTCGGCCAGCCCGAGATCAAGCTCGGCACGATGCCGGGTGCGGGCGGAACCCAGCGCCTGCCGCGCTTTGTCGGCAAGGCAAAGGCGATGGATCTGTGCCTGACCGGGCGGATGATGGACGCCGCCGAAGCCGAGCGCGCCGGGCTCGTCAGCCGCATCGTGCCGGCCGCCGACCTGCTGCCGACCGCGATCAAGATCGGCGAAGAGATCGCCGCCATGTCGCGGCCGATCGCCATGATGGTCAAGGAAGCGGTCAACCGCGCCTATGAGACGACGCTCTCCGAAGGCGTGCGCTTCGAGCGCCGCGTCTTCCACGCGACCTTCGCCACCCAAGACCGCAAGGAAGGGATGGAAGCCTTTATCGAAAAGCGCCCCCCCGCCTTCCGCAACCGCTGACCAGGCTCGATCGAGACCGAGGGCTCGCAGTCGATTCATCGCCGTTCCGTTCGGGCAGAAGCGGTCTCACTATATCTTAGGGCATATGGATGATCGTATGGAGAGAGACATGGCGATCCGACCACAGGATGTGAAATCTCCGAGAGAGCACTGGCTCTTAATCGACGTTTTGGTCGAGAAGACCGATTGGTCGGTCGCACTTGGTGAATGGGACGGAAGACGAGTTTTGGCGATGCGCTGGAACGGCGACGATGAACGCCCGAAGGGTAATCCGGTCTCACACGGCGTCCCTACTTGGTTTGTCCTGCCCGACGAATTCACTGATTTGCTGCTCGGCTCTCCGATTGTGCCCTCTGGCAAGGCTCATTTTGCACGGACTTGCCTGCGCCGCGGTGGTGAGGAGCCGGCCGCGGGCGCATGCCGCGCGGATCTCGAGGCGCTGAATGCACAGATAACTGATGAGAATTGGCATCCGGAGGTCGGCACCGGCTTGGCGGTAGCGCGCGAGTTCAGTTGAAAACCGCGCCGCACTGTCCTGATGTGGGCGATATCGTGTGGATCGACCTCGACCCACAATAGGGACGGGAGCAGCGTGGACGGCGCCCCGCGCTGGTTTTGACGCCCCGGAGATATAACCTATTAGCAGAGCTTTGCGTTCTTTGTCCTATAACCAACCAGCAAAAGGGCTATCCTTCTGAGATTGCGATACCGCACAGAAATCCAGTTACCGGCGTGGTATTGGGGGATCAGGTAAAAAGCCTTTCCTGGCGGAGCAGGAACGCCGAATTTCTGTGTCGCGCGCCGCCTGGTGTCTTGAGCTAGACCAAGCACAGAATCGCGACGCTATTGCAGTTTCCTTGACGGTCGTTCTGATCCGGTAGTAGCTTCGGGGTCCTGTTCGGCGGGAATTCCCTGGTAGATCGAAGCGAGGGCATGGTGGACGCTTGGTTTCATTGCGAGAACCCGTATCCGTTTGTGCCGCAGGGGGTGCTCGATGCGGCGGATTCGGTGCGCGCGAGCCTGCCCAACAAATATTGCGATCCCAAGGTTGCGGCACAGCTCTTCGAGGAGACGCTCGACGAATATCTTTTGTGCGACGAATTGGGCCTCAACATCACCTCGAGCGAGCACCATGCCGGCATCAACTGCCTCTATGGCGCGAGCCCGGTTGTGCTCGGCATCGTCGCGCGGCAGACCAAGAACATTCGCCTCCTCAGCATGGGCACCTTGGTCACGGTGCGGCAGGATCCGGTGCGGGTTGCCGAGGAATATGCGACCGCCGACGTGATCTCGCGCGGCCGGCTCGAAATCGGCTTTGTCAAATCGGGCGGCACCGAGATGGCCTCGGGCAACGCCAACCCGATCGGCGTGCGCGAGCGGTTCTGGGAGGCGATCGACCTGATCGGCAAGACTTTGACCACGCGTGACGGGCCGTTCAGCTGGGAGGGCAAGCACTTCACCCATCGCCATGTCAACGTCTGGCCGCGGCCCTATCAGGATCCGCATCCACCGATGTGGGCGGCGACCTCGGACCCGGCCGACACCGCCGAGCTGGGCCGGCGCGGCATGGTCAACATCATGGTCATGCGCGGCGTCGAGGTGACAAAACGCGCCTGGGCATCCTATCGCGCGGCGCGGGCCGAGGCGGGCTTGCCCGGGCCCAAGACCGACCGCTTTGGCTATTCCGCCTTTGTCTATGTCGGCGACACCGATGAGGAAGGGGTGCGGGTCGGCTCAAAGCTTTTGTGGTTTGTCAACACCAGCATGAAATCGGCGCCGCAATACGCCAAGCTCCTGCCTGGCCAGACACCCGCCGAATTCGCCCCGCAGCTTTACCGCAGCCCCGCCGGAACGAGCGGGATCGGCCGGCCCGGCCGCGATTCGGCGCTGAGCCGGCCGGGGGTGACCGCCGAGATGGCGATGGCCGGCGGTCGCATGTATGCCGGCAACCCCGATACGGTCTACCGGCAGATCATGGAGTTCTACGACAAGGTCGGCGGTTTCGGCCATTTGATCATGGTCGGCAAAACCGGCTTCATCACCCACGCCGAAGCGGTCAAAAACATCACCCTCTTCTCGAAAGAGGTGCTGCCGCGCTTGCGCGAGGTAAAGCCGGTCGTTTCCGAATAAACGTAGGTTAAAGCACTAGATGTAAAACGACAGCTAAGTGCGCAGCATTAGAAAGAAGCTCAGGATATGGTAGTTAGACTGGGTGGTAGCGTTGGAGACGTGGTTGATGCCGCGGTAGCGCAGCTCAGAAACGGCTCTGCGCGCCGCCCGTAGCGCTAGTGGATGAGGAAAGTGTAGGAAGAGGGGACTCTAGTAAGAAGAAGATACAAAGAAAGGAAGGTAGTAGTAGTTAGGCTAGAGGAGATTATGGAAGGTAAAAAGATAGGAAATAAAGAGAGAGGAGCTGAAGAGGAAGAAGTGGAGGAACTAGAGAAGAGAGAGATGAAAATAGATGGTGGAGAGATAAGAGTAGAAGAGCTCTAGCTGCAGCAAAGAGAACAGGGTGGTGAAGATATAGGAAGAGAAAAGGGAAGGCATGTGCGTAGGAATAATGAAGCAGCTTTAGAAGCATATAGACAAACATAGGCAGGACATAGAAGAAGCTGTGCAGCAGGAAGAAGGGGTAGAGGCTGGAGAAGAAAAAATAAAGCTTTCTATAGAGCTAGATGGTATAGACGGTGAGGAGAGTAGAGAAGGAGCAAGGTAGAGGAGTTGTAAGATGCAGTAGAGCAGGATGTACTGGCGGTAGAGGACGATGGCACGTGGGTAAGGATTGAGAGAAGCCTACCTAGACACATAGAGCAGGAACGGAGTAGATGGCAGATATCGCTTAGAAGAGCACCTCGAGATAGAGAAAATGCAAGAAGATAGGAAAGAGCGAAAGGAGGAGACTACTATATTAGGGATAGAAATAGAGATAAAGATACATCAAAAAGGTCTTCACGGAGTGAGATTAGATTACAAGGAAAGGGTAGGTGAGGAGGTGCTTTTAGGAGATAGATATGGAGTAAGAGAGGAAGTAGGAAGGTAGGAGGAAGAGATAGAATGTAAGTAGAGAAGGGTAGTAAGGATAGACAGTGCTGAATATGCTGAAGACAGATAGGCAGAGGGAGGACACCTCGTAGAGGAAGGTTACGCAGACGCACAAGAAATAGAGCGATAGGATCCTAGCATGATCTCGGTAGATAAGAACACGGCGTCCTCGAGCGCCGTCGACGAGAAGATATAGTAGATGAAGAGGAGGCTCTATGGTGTAGATAGTTACAGGACATAACATGGATGAGAAAGAGATAGTACTGCAGTTTCTAGCGCAGGGTCTAGATGTACTCCTCCTTATAGAAATGCGTGAGGATCTGGTCGCAGAGGAAGAGCTGCGACTTGGTACAGGGGATAGGGTATCTCAGGCTCGAGAGGTAATGCAATTGCGAGAAAGTCGGGAGAATGTCGTCTTGCCGCCAGATTGGGACCGGAGACGACGAGCACTAGTTCGTCGATTTACAGGAAGAAATCGTTCGGCACGATCGCTCTGCTTTCGAACAACAGCTTGACCGACAGCGACAGGTCGAAGACGCTCTCGACGTGAACCGCCTTCGTCTCACGCACCACCTGTGGATAGCAGAACGGCAGTCCGGCCGATCTGAGACGGAAGATGTGCTAGAGGTATGCGATGTAGAACTGCACCTCGCGATCGAACCGCTGCACGATCGGATCGACAAAATTTTGGTATCTGCCGCAATAAAGCTTCATAGAAGGAAAAAATCTCGGGATGCAGCTTGGCCACCAGCTAGACGATCTGAGACTCGACATGGCTCATCAAGGGATATACAGAGAATTAGAAAAAATAGTAATAGAAGTAGAAATGCCGAAATGGCGCGGCGACGCTATCCCTTGAGGTGCTGGTCGAAAAACGCGACGGCGTCGCGCCACAATTCGGCGGCGGGGGCTTCGCGGTAGCTCGGCCGGTAGTCGGCGAGAAAGGCGTGGCCGGCGTTTTTGTAGACCTTGACCGTCACGTCCTTGCCGGCGGCCGCGGCGCGCTTTTTCAAATCCTCGGACTGGGCCACGGTCGGGTTCTGGTCCTCTTCGCCAAAGACGCCGAATAGCGGGCAATGGAGCCGGCCTACCAGGTCGAGGACCGGGGTCGGCCGCGCCGGAGAGGTTTCGGCGTCGGGGGTGGCGCGGTGAATAAACCCGCCCCAGCAATCGACCGCGGCATCGACCTTGTTGCTGCTGCACGCGAAGAGGAGCGTCTGCCGCCCGCCGGAGCAAAAGCCGATCGCGCCGATCTTCCCGGTGGCGCCGGAGAGGCCGCGCAGATGCTCCGCCGCCGCTTCGAGGTCCTGCACCGCCTCGGCGTCGCGCTTGCCGAACATGACCGGCATGACCGTCGCCATGTCGCCGGGGTCGCTCGGTCCGCCGGCGCGGGCGTAGAGGTCGGGGGCGAGCGCGTTGTAGCCGATATTGGCAAAGCGCCGGGCGATGTCGCGGATGTGCTCGACAAGGCCAAAGGCCTCGTGAATCACGACGATCCCGGGGTTATGGCCGGGCTGGCTCGGGCGCGCGAGATAGCCCGCGATCGCATCATTACCGCTTTTGAGCGTAACATTTTCGCCGCGCACGCGGGTCGGGTCTGTCACCGCACCGGGTATGTTGGCCATCTGCGATCCTCCTCCAAATACCAGGACGGCAGGATAGCACCGCACGGCAAAGCGCTGCTATGATGGCCGCGACCCGAGCGCTGGGAGAAAACCATGGCAGATGCAGCGACATTGGAAAAGCCGGCGGCCGAAACGGCCACCAAGATGAAGGCGGCGGTGACGAGCGCCAAGCACCCGGACTATGTCGAGGGCCGGCGCGACTTCTTCAAATATCGTGACCTCGGTGTCGGCAAGGCGAGCGAGGGCTGGATGCGCGCCCAGGTGATGTCGGCGATCACCGGCATGACCGAGCCGACCGGCTGGCATTACCATGTCTGCGAAGGCCAGCTCGTCTATGCCCTCAAAGGCTTTGTCGAGCTCGAATTCGAGGACGGCACCCAATGCCGGCTCGAGCCCGGCGATTCGTGCTTTATCCCAGGCGGCATGAAGCACAATGAATTGCGCACCTCGGACGATGTCGAGATCCTGGAGGTGTGCCTGCCGGCGAATATGGGGACCGTCCCCTGCGACCCGCCGGCGAAACGCGCTTGAACCAACCCGCCGATCGCCTAGGATCGGCGCCAGGCTGGAGCTGAGGCGCGCGGGTGTAGCTCAATGGCAGAGCAGGAGCTTCCCAAGCTTCTGACGAGGGTTCGATTCCCTTCACCCGCTCCAGCGATATCAGTAAGTCAAAGAATATCGGGTTGTTGCCTGATTTGCGCATGTTTCGGGCCAGCCGGCGCCGGCCGCGGGCCGCGCCCATAACAGCAATTGCCCCACCGTTGCCGGTTGGGATGAAGATGGCGGGAGCCGGCGCTCTTTGAGCGCATTTGCGGTAGCGCACGACCCGGTTTGCCCGGTCTGGAGATTGACCATCGCCCGCCGGCGCCGATCGGTTGGAGACTGGTTTCATCGCCGCGCAGAACCCGCACAACCGGATGATGACTCTGGTCGCCTTTTTGCAGGCGCAGAACTGCTCCAACCTGCCCGGGTCGTGGCGCCATCCGGCGACGATGCTCGATTTTCTGACGCCGGAATACTACCAGCGGATCGCGCGCATATTGGAAGACGGCAAGATCCAGCTGGCGTTTTTCGACGACCGCCTGGCATTGCCCGACATCTATACCGGCGACCATGCCGAGGCGGTGTCCGCCCGCGTGCGCGCGGTAAAGCTCGATCCGTGCACCGTCATCATGGCGATGGGGATGGCGACCCGGCGGCTCGGCCTCGGGGCGACCTATTCCACGACCTATTACGAGCCCTATCACGTCGCCCGCCTCTTCGCGACGATCGACCTGATGCTGAAGGGCCGCGCTGCGTGGAACATCGTAACCTCGCTCAACAGCGCCGAAGCGCGCAACTTTGGCGACGCCGAGCCCATGGCGCACGACGCGCGCTACGACCGGGACGGCTTCGTGCTCGCGGCCACCAGCATGCCCGGCGCCTATGACGACGTGGTACGGCTATTGGTCCCCGAATTGCAGCGCCGCGGCCTCTTCCACAAGGACTACGAAGGCCCGACCCTGCGCGACAATCTCAACCTCCCGATCCCCCGCGCCGCCGCCTGGCACGATACCCGTCGAAACGCCGGAAAGTAAGACAGCCGCGGCACATCCCGTCCTGCGGTGCCGGATGGTTTTTTGATGCAGGTGCTGAGGGCAATCGGCATAGTGGCACGGATCTGAGAGCGAAGCATGAACAAGCAGCTGCTGAACCGCCGTCAATTCAATGGGTTTTGGGTAATGCTCGGCTCGTCGCTCGCTTCGGCAGCCCCAATGCTTGTGACGCCAGCAAGTGCATCGGCTCGTGCTGCGACCCGCACCGTAAAATTCCCCGATGGGACAATTGTCCCGGCGCTCGGCCAGGGCTCGGCAGGTCTCGCGCAGGGAAGACATCCGCAGGCCGCCGAGGAGGCGGCGCTGCGCACCGGTCTTTCGCTCGGGATGAATTTGATCGACACGGCCGAGATATATGGCGACGGCCGCTCCGAGAAATTGATCGGCCGCGTGATTGCCGGTCAACGCGACCGCGTGTTCCTCGTCTCCAAAGTGTGGCCCACTCACGTGGCAGGCGACGGCATCGCGCGGGCTTGCGAGGCGAGCCTCAGCCGTCTCGGCACCGATCACCTCGATCTCTACCTGCTGCACTGGCCAAGTCGAGGTGCCGACCTCTCCAGCATCGTGGCAGCGTTCGAATCTCTGCGCGCGGCGGGGAAGATTCACGCTTGGGGCGTGTCCAACTTCGAGGTCCGTGACATGGAGGACCTCTTTCGTGTTTCACACGGCGACCGCTGCGCGACCAATCAGGTCCCCTACAACCTCGGCAACCGCGGCATCGAGCATGACCTGTTGCCATGGTGCGGGCAGCACGGCATGCCGGTGATGGCCTATTCGCCGCTCGGCGGCCCCGGCGCCAGTGTGCTGCGCGATCCGATGCTTGCACGGATCGGTGCTGCACATGATTGCTCGGCGGCGGCGGTCGCGCTGGCCTGGACAATTCGCACTGGTAACGTGATCGCAATTCCCGAATCCGGCTCGGCGGAGCATGTAAGGGAGAACGCCGTCGCGCTCTCACTGATGCTCACGCCGGATGAGCTTCATACACTGGATGCGGCCTATCCACCGCCCCACCGCTAGTGCGAAGAGCAGTATCGGGCGCTACTGGGCGGCGGCGGCCATCGATCGCGCCGCTGCGACAGGTCGATAGGCGCGGAGAAAGGTGCGGATATGGCGCACCGCCAGCGGAATCTTGTCCGGCGTGTCCTTCCACGGATAAAGGCTCACTTGCGCGTCGGGTGCCAGATTCACAGTCTCCATCGCCACGGCATAAGGGTGCCCCGGAACGTCGTCGGGCAGCACCAGGATCGGCGTCCGGCAGCTAAGCATAAAATCGCGCGTCACGGCGTAAACGAAATCGGCGCGAGCACCACCGTGCATGTTGGTCAGGAAAGTGTCGACCATCGCCATCGTGATGTCGGACCGGCGCGCGCACAGCTCCAGGCCCCAGCCTTTCATGTTGTTGTTGTAGGAGAGGCCGGGCATCTCCGGACGACGGGTGGGGCGGATGAACGTGGCGTAATCCGCCGGTTCAGGCGATCCATAGGCCGAATACTTAAGGCTTTTCTGCCCTACGCTTGTTTCATTGCGAAGGTGAGAGGATTTGCAAGACCGCTATCCCGTCTTGCGGCGCGATGGGTTCAACCCACCAAATTGGTCCCTCATGCCGTTCTGCGGATTCCTCTTGTTCTTGAAGTGCCTGTAGGATCCCTCCAAGGGTACCCCCTGTAATTACTGCGCCAAGAGCGCGTGCGACGGCCATGCACGACTTATCCAAAACTTCGATGAATTCCTCGCTTCCAGGCGCAACAGTGAAGACCCGCGCTGTTTCATCTCAGAATAGGTGATGATTCCGATGGAAAGCCTGTTCATCAAAATCGTTTACTAGCCCGGAGATAATGAAAAATTTCTCTCCAGTCGATAGCGCAACACTGCCCACCTGATGCTGATTAGATTGCGGCGATATACGACCTCCACGTACAAATAGTAGGTCGATCACGACGGCTTGACCCAGCCCTGGAGCCTCGATCAATGCAGTGCCGGGTTCAACCGGCGTCCCGTTCCGAGATAGCTATTTAGCCGCGAACAGCAGGCTCGCGACGTTTACCGATCCGGCCTGCGGTGTTGGAAGTCGCTGCCACCGCGTGAATGCACGTTTCGTGCGTGCCGTACCTCCCGCCGCCATCTCCGCGTGACGCTGTGACGTGAACGAGAAATAACAGTAACCGCTTGCTTGCAAACTGATTTTAGCGATGCTCACGATCGGGCGCGGAGCAATGTAGATATCGTCCTTTCCTCGGCCTTTCCAGATTCGCCACACAGACGAGCGGGCACCACTATCGTCAGCGATAGCGAAGCGGGCCACAAATTCTTGCTTTTTCTTACGCGGCATCTCTAAAACTAGGGCGAGTTGTTATTACGTTGCAAGCCAGGGCGGAAGAGTGCAGCGGAACCCGCCGTGACGGTTCGCGTCGCGGCGGCGGAATGCCCCCGGCTTTCACCGGGGGTTCCGCCCTACGGGACCTCATTCTACTGCGCGGCGGCGCGCATCGGGACGTGCGCCTTGAGAAAGGTGCGCACCCGGTCGATCGTACGTTGTCTGAGCTCCTCGGGCTCCTTCCACGGGTATACCGTGATCTCGGCGTTCGGCGCCAGCGAGGCAATATCGATCGAGGTCTGCAAGGGATGCCCCGGCACGTCATCCGGCAGCACCAGCATCGGGGTGCGGCAGTTCCGGATGAAGTCACGCGACACGAGCGCCCGCCCGAGGCGCAGCAGCGCGCGCAGATCGGGTAGGTTTTCCAGCCGCGAAATGGTCGATTGCGAGCACAACTCCTCGCCCGAGGGCAAGCGGTCGAGGGCAAGCGGTCGAGCGCCAGCTCGAACCCCGGCCTGCGCCCCTGTTCCAGCCAGGGACAGGCTCTGGCTGGAACAGGGGGGCAGGCTCCGGGTCGCCGCGCAGCGGGTCGGCGTCATTGCCGTCCTCATAGCCGGCAGCAATCATCAGCATGCGAAACCGGATGATCTCCGCCAAGCGATGCACGACCTTCTCCGGCATCCTCGGGTCCTTCAGACAGCCGGCCAGGCGCTCGGCCAGCCCCAGCCGACGTTCGATCTCGCGCAGCACCGACAAACAGCCTTCCGAAGACAGCCGGCCGCCGTCAAAAGAGCGACGTCAAAACGAGCGGCCACGGCCTTGCCTCGGACCGGTGACAGACCGGGGAGAAACGGCGTAGCATCAACCATGGCGGGTGCAGCTCCAGTTGATCCGAGGGTTCAGGTCATCAACCAAAACCCTACACCGAATCAACATCTTGTGCTACATCCGCCAGCCCTCACGCATAATCCGGGTTAGCTAGCTCCGCTCCTTCACGCGAACACCGAGCGGAAATCGAGGTCGTAGCCGAAGGCGCGGGGGCCGACATGGTCGAGGCCCTTGGGCGTCAGGAACACCGGGGGGGCCGGCAGGGCGATGACCGAGACGCGACGGCCGTAGCCGATCGTTTCGGTGCCGAAGGCTTCGCCCGAGAGCGTGTCGAGGACGCAGATCAAATCGGGCGACATGACGAGCGGCGTGTTGTCGCGCCAAGCCACGACCCATTCGTTCTGGAACGCGATTTCGAGCCGCGAGCCGCGATCGTCGTCGAGCCCGTCGATGACCGCCCGGCCGCGCAGATAGCCCTCAGTCGTGCGCCGCGCAACATCGACGGCCTTGCCGCGAAACAAGAGCTTGCCGCGGCCCTCGTCGAGGATCGCCGCGACCGGATCTTCCTGCCGGCGCTGCGCCGCGCGCACCCGGCGGCCGATGCCGATCGCCTTTGTCACCGTATGAGGGATGCCCCATTCCTTCACTTCGGCACCGGTGCGCGGCGCTTTGCAGGTGGACGCGATCGAGCCCATCTCCACACAGATCTTGCGGCTCGCCCGCTCCATCCATTTCCAGCTCGGCACCTTTGTGACCACCGCCTCGATGCCGCGCGGGTCGTAAAGAACGCAGGGATAGGGGCATAATTCGCCAACCGCGACACTGGTCATCTGCGCCTCGGGGTAGGCGCGGCCCATCGTGTCGGCATCGACCACCGGCAGGCCCAGATGCGCCGCCGCCATCAATGGCTGGATCGAGTTGTTGCCGCCGATTTCGAGCGGCATCACCGCGCGGAATTTGGCGCCGCCGCCCAGCAGCTCTTGCTGGATTTCGACGGCGCGGGCGATGTTGCGGCTGTCCGCGAGCCGCTCCTGCCCGACCAGCGGCGCCCCCATGTTCGAGACGACCGCCACCCAATCCGCATCGGCCAGGTCGTGGGTCGGCATCAGCCCGACCCGATGCCCTTCGGCATAGAGTCGGCGCATGTTGAGGAGGCCGAGATAGGGACTGCCGCCGCCGCCGGTGCCGAGCACCCAGGCGCCGACCGCCAGCGCCTCGATGTCGTCGAGAGTGATTTCCCGGCTCACCGTCTCCGAGCCCTATTTACGTTTCACCCGGCGATGCCGCAGATCGTCATAACGCCCGCCCTTGGCCGCGGAGGATGCGCTGGGCGATCGACCAGCGATGCACCTCGGATGGGCCGTCATAGATGCGGAACGGGCGGATTTCGCGGAAGAGGCGAGCCACGATCGTATCGTCGGTGATGCCGAGGCCACCCAAGATCTGCATGCTGCGGTCGACAACCCGCCAGATTGCTTCCGAGCAAATGACCTTGGCCATGCTCAATTCATGGCGGCCGTGCCGACCCTGGTCGAGGACCCAGGCGGCATGCCAAATGACGAGGCGGCTCGTATGCAAATCCATCTCGTTGTCGGCCAGCATGAAGCCGACGCCCTCGTGCTCGCCGAGCGGCTTGCCAAAGGCGCGGCGCCGGCAGGCGTAATCGGTGGCAATGTCGTGCGCGCGGCAGGCGGCGCCGAGCCAGCGCATGCAATGGGTCAGCCGCGCCGGTGCGAGCCGCGCCTGGGCATAGCGAAAGCCCTCGCCGACCCGGCCCAGCACCTGGCTTTGCTGCACCCGCAGGCCGTCGAGGCGGATAACGGCATGGCCGCCTGACATATAGCTATCAAGCGTATCGAGCACCCGCTCAATCATTATGCCGGGCGCGCTCATCGGCGACAGAAACATCGTTGCGCCGGCCGGCTCGGCTTTATCGCTTTCGGTTTTTGCCATAATGATTGCGAATTTTGCACCATTCGCTCCAGTGATCAACCATTTGCGGCCATCGATCACGAACTCGCTGCCGTCGCGCCGCGCCGTCGTCTGCAGCATCGATGGATCAGACCCGGCGCCGGGAGCCGGCTCGGTCATCATAAAGCACGACCGGATATCTCCGGCGGCGAGTGGGCGCAGCCAACATTCCTTCTGATGCTCCTCGGCGATCTGCTCGAGAAGATGCATGTTGGCCTCGTCGGGAGCCGCACAGTTGAGCGCCACCGGCCCTAACGGCGAATAGCCGGCGGCCTCAAAAACAACAGCTTTTGCGCGGTGGTCGAGCCCGAGGCCACCCCATTCGCGGCCGACATGCGGGGACAGCAGCCCGGCCTGCCGCCCGAGCGCAACAAGCTCGCGGCGCAGCTCCGGGCTGGGACCGTGCGCAGTCTGGCGCCGATCGTGCTCGAACGGGACGATCTGCGCGCGCACAAACTCCTCGGTGCGCTCCTTCAACTCGACCAAATCGGCGGTTAGCGCAAAATCCATCGGAGATCTCCGGAGATTGGGGCCCGATCGTCCGTGCAGCCGCGACGGGGGTCAAGAACGATATACCTGATAGCAATATCGCATTTTATCTTGACAAAATGCGCTATATATGCGATATTGGAAACATGGGTGTTGGACGATCCAAACGGGCGCGCTTAGGCGCGGCGCTCGGCGCCGGATTGTTCCGCTCGCAACAGCAGGAGAGATCGATGCGACGAGCCGATGATGCGCAAGCTTGTATCCGTTCGGCGTTGCGCCGGCACCGGCGTGCCCTGGGATTGACCCAGGAGGCGGCCGGGAAGGTCCTCGGCATGCCCCGCCTCACCTATCACCGGATCGAAACCGGGTCGCGGCGCATTCACTTCGCCGATCTCGCCGCGATCTGCACCGCCTATGGCTGCGATGTCAGCGAATTGTTGCAAGACACACGTCTCTCCACCGCTTATGCCTACGTGGCCGACGCGCTTCTTTGAGGACGCCGTGCCGTATCAGGCAACGCCGTGCGCCTTGAACCAAGCGAGCAACCCATGGTCCGCTCCCCGTCCGTCGGCCACGATTTACCGCGATATGGTCAGTAATCGTATTGATAGTTCAGCCCGATCCCGGTGTTGCCGCTTTGGCCGGCTTCGCCCTGCACCGTCACATGCGGGCGCAGCTCGATCTGCACGGTGACTTTGCTGGTCGGCGGAGAGACTCCCTGGGTGACGCCGACCGAAACGCCGGGCATCAGATATTTGCCGGCGCTCACGGCTGCATTGCCGGTTCCGGCGGGGTTGGCAAGGGCGGGGTTGAGGATGCTGCTCGCCGGTCCGCTCGAGGCTTCGCCCAAGCGCAGCCAGTCGAGGCCGAGCTTGCCGCGCAACTTGTCGAGCATGCCCGGCCCGCCGCCGGCAAGAGCCGCAGCTGCCTGAGCCAGCTGCAAACCTTGCGCGGCCGAGATCCGGCCGAGGCTCTGTCCGAACAAGACCCGTGCCAGGATCTCGTCCTCGGGTAGAGCAGGTATCGAGGCCAGCGCGATTTTCGGGGCCGAGGCCAGCCCGGTGATGACGACCCGCGCGGTAATGTCGGCAGCGCTCGCTTCGGCTACGATGTCGAGTGTCGGATCGAGCTTGCTGCCGCCGCCGAAGACGATCGCCCCCCGGGTCAGCTGAAAGGTCTTGCCGAGCAGATCGAAGCTGCCCTGGATTTGCTCGAGCCGGCCGGTGATGTCTGGAGCGGCGCTGGTGCCTCGGACCGTCAGCCTGCCGCGCCACTGGCTGTCGAGCCCATGCCCGCGGACAAAGATCGGGCCGGGCGCATCGAGCTGCAGATCGAGCGGTGCCGGCAGCAACGCGGTCGCCGATGGAGGCGGAGACGGAGACGGCGCTTTGCCGCTTTTGCTGTCAACGACGATGACGTCGAGGCGGGCGACATCCAGCGACGGGCTCTGTGGCAGAGTGATGTTGCCTTTGTCGATGGTCAGCCGCCCGGTGATTTTCGGGCTGCCGATCGGCCCGGCGGCCGTGATGCTGCCGCTCGCCGTGATGACCGCCTCGTCGCGTGCGGCAATGCGAAACTGCGCCAGCCTTGCCGACAGCTCGACGACCGGTCCGGCCGGTCGGTCCAGCACCACGCTGCCGCGCGCCTCGATATGCCCGCCGGCAGTGTCGGCGGCCGTGAACGAGGCGAGCTGAAAACGGTCGCGGTCGCCGGTGAGGTTCGCGTCGATGCCGGTCAGCACCGCACCGCTCGCAAAATTCTCCCAGCGGCCGTCGATGACCTTCATCTGTCCGCTCGCCGTCGGGGCGGCCACCGTGCCGGCTAGCGAAACATCGGCCGAGAAGCGTCCGGCGATCCGGTCCTCGCCGAGCGGCAACAGGTCGGCCAGATTTTCGAGCCGGCCGCTGCCGCGCAGATTGAGCGCGAGCCGGCCGTCGGCCGGCACCGAAATGCCGAATGGCGCGCGAGCCAGCCGCAGCGGCACCGACCCGCCGAAGGCGACGTTGTCGCCTTTGAGCCCCCTGACCTGCCCATGCACAGCGAGATCCCGCCCGTTCCAATCGCCGGCTATCGCGAGCCCGAGGCCGCCGGGACCGATGTGGGCCGAAAGGTCGAGGTCGCGGGCGGTCAGCATCAAATGGCCTCGCGGCGCACCCAGGGTGCCGCCGATCCGGGCCGTCCCGGATAGCTCACCCTGCATTCCGCGATAGCCGAGCGTGCGCGCGCCGGATGCGATCGACAAATCGGTCGCAGCCACTGCCAACGTCACGCCGTCGCCACGCACTTCGCCAGAGCCGCTGATCCGGCCGCTTCCCACACGAAGGTCCAACCCGGAAACAGCGATATCAGACGCCCGCCGCGACACGATCAGCGGGGTTTGCAGTGCCAAACGATCGCCACCGACCGATCCGATAAGCCGGTTGAGACGGAGCTCGACGCCATCGGGGATGAGGGCACCCTCGCCGGCGAAGCTGGCCGACAATGGCTGGCCTTTCGCGTCGCCGTCAAAGGCAAAGCGGCCCGGCCTCGGGCTTTCGACAGTGAGCTTCGCTGCTGCGAGGCGGGCTGCCCCGAAGCGGCCCTGGATCAGCGCCAGCCGCCCGCTTATCGAAGGGATTCGCCGCAGATTCGCGAGCCGGACCGCCGCGCCGAGGCGGCCGATCCGAAGAAGGGAGGATCCGTTGCCGGCTGAAAGGTTCCCTCCGGTCGCGGACAGATCGAAGCGTTGGCCACCATCGACATCGAGGGAGGTGGTAAATTCGAGACTGCCGCCGATCGGCTTGCCGACGAGCTTGGACCAGCGGGCGAGGTCCGGCACCCGCCCGGTGATCTTGCCGCGGATCAGGCCCGTGTCGCGGGCGATGCGCAGGGCACCGGCGATCGAGCTCCCCGCCGCGGTCAGCCGCAATTGTTGGATGGCGATATCGCCTCCTTCGGCAAGCGCTGTGAGCGCGACCGTTCCTTCGAGACCGCGGGCCCCAAAGCTGCCCTCGATCTCAGCCCGGAGCGTCGCGAGATCGGAGGTTCGAGCGGCGAGCTGGACCTGGTCGAGTGCGACACCCGCAACGGCGACGCTGCGCCCGTCGAGATCGCCTTTAACCGCAAGCCGATCGAGCACCCCCGTTGCTTGAACCCGAGCGGTGCCCGTGCCCCTGAGCACGGCGCCGAGCGCTTTGCCGAGCGGATCGAGCCGCGCCACAGCGAGGGTCAACGCCGCATCGAGGTGTTGCGAGGCCGGGTCGAACCGCGCGTTTCCGGAAAGATTAGCTGCCGCGCTGTCGATATCGATATGGTCGGCGCTGAGCCCGCCGTTCGCCGCACGTTCGACCGCACCCTTCATTGTCACCGTACCGCCGAACAGCGCATCCGCCATCGCAATTCCGGTGTGCAGGTCCCCCGTCGAACCGTCAAAAGTCGCCCCGAGCCCACCCGCAGGCCGCTTTGTCACGTTGGCTGCGAGCCTCGCCGATCCGCCGACCGGATGCCCGAGAAACCCGCTAAACGGGCGCAAATCGGCAGCGGCCAATTCGAGCCGGCCCGATGTCTCGGCGCCGGCCATCCGTCCTGCGCCGGTCACCTCGAGGCCCATGCCATGCAGGGTCAGCCGGCGGAGCTCGGTGGCGCTGCCGTCGCCGGCCACGCCGCCAGCCAGCGAAAACTCCAGCTCGCGTCCGAGGCTCGGCGGCAGTGCTGCACTCCCGGGGAAGACGAGGCCCTGGAGCCGACCACTCGCCGCCACGGTGATGCGGGTGTGCCGATCGCCGAGGGGACCCAGCGGTATTGCCGACGCCTTCACTTCGATCTGCGCGGCGCTGGAGCCGTAAGCCCGCGCTCCGATTATCGACAGGTTTGCCGTCAAAGTCGGGCGGGTCTTGCCGTCGGCCAGGGTCGCGCTCAAGGAGCCGGAACCGCCGAGCTTTGCGCCGAGCAGCGGCGACAACAGGGAAAGGTCCGGGATGCCGGTATGAAGATGGGCCGCGACGAGGTCGTTTGGCCTCTTCAAGGTGGCGTCGGTCATCAACGTGCCAGCCCTGGCGTCGATCGTCAGCCGGCCGAGCGCGATCTGTTGGCTGAGCCGGGCGTGCATGGCCAACCGCACACGGTCGCCGACAATCGGTGCAAGCCCGATCGGGAGGAGGCTCGCGAGATTGGCTGTGCCGCTCAGCCCGAACCCGGTCTCATCGGCAGCGGCCAGGCTCACATTCGCATCGAGACGGGCGCCTGCGCCGGCGGAGGCAGTCACCAGGCCATGCCAATCGGCGATCGGCCCGATGCCGTCGACGGAAAGAGCGAACGGCAAATGATCTCGGCGATCGAGGAGCCGGTCTATAAGGATGCCGGTTGGTTCACTGGCGCTGAGACGCAGGCTCAACACCGGCGGCGTGCCGATGATCGTTATCGCGAGCGCAATGCTCCCGGCCCGGCCGTCGACCCGACGCAGATCGAAAGATATACGTGCCGAGTCGCCGGCGATCCGAGCCCGCCCCTCGATTGTCGAGATGACGCGGTCGCCTGCGACCGGCGCGCCCAATGCGAGCCGCTCGATGACGAGCCGCTCCAGCGCGACCTCTGTCGGAAGCTGCGGAACGTGCAGGTAATAGGCTAGCGGGCGAGACGAGCCCGACGAGCTCGGCAGCCGCGCCATATCGATTTCGCCGATGGTCAGCGATCCGATGCTGACGCGCCCCGAGAGCAGCTTGGTAGGCGAGACGCGGACGGCGAGGTTGTGCAGGGTCAGATAGGTGCCGCCCGCATCGCCGATCTCTATGCGGGCAATCTCGAAATGAAACGGCACGAGCCCGTCCAGCCCGTCGATCGAGACGAGGAAATCGGGGCCGCTCAGGGCCTCCGCGATCGCTCGCCCAAGCCAGCGTTGGCCCGGCGGGGTCTGCGCCAAGCCGAAGATCGCGGCGAAGAGAGCGATCAAGAGCCCCAGCGCGATCCCGATTCGGTGAAGCAATCGGCCCAGGCGCTGGCTCAAAAGGCCTGACCGAGGCTGATATAGACTTGGATCGGCGAATCGGCGCCGCGCTTGTAAAGCGGGGTCGCCAGATCGAGCCGCAGCGGTCCGAAAGGGGTATAGTAGCGCAAGCCCAGACCGACGCCATAAAACAGGCGCTCGCCGAATTGCGGCAGGCTCTTCTCGTAGAAGCTGCCGGCGTCGATGAACGGCACCAGCCCGATCGTCGGGGTGAGCTTGATGCGGGCTTCGAGATTGCCGACGAGGCTCGACTTCCCGCCGATCGGGATATTGTTGCCGTCGAGCGCTCCGGCCATCTGGTAGCCATAGGGACGGATCGATCCGCCCCCACCGGCGTAGATTCGCTGGTCGGCCGGCAGCTCGGCGAGCGGCGCGCCATCGAGCGAGCCGAGCGCCAACCTCCCGGCCAGGACCACTCGCTCACTACCGCCGACCGGCCGATAGGTGCTGAGCGAGACCAAGCTCGTCACAAAATTCAAGTCCGAGCGCGAAAAGGTGTGGGCGGGTGTCACCGCGAGCTGAGCTCTCCAACCGTGCGTCGGGTCGAGCAAATTGTCGGTCGTATCGAGCTTCACATAGGCTGGGACGCCCAAAAGCTCGTAGCTTTGGGTGCGTTCGGTCGCGGTAAACGGGCTCAGCGTCGCGAGCTGCTCGACGTTCGCGGTCTCGGCCTCCACCGATGTGCCGCCGGTCAGCAACGGGCCGAAGCGGCGTTCAAGTCCGATCGTGGCCAATGCCCGGCGGCTACGATAAGCGACGGGCGTGTCGTTCGCGACCTCGGCGGTAGCCAGCAGGTCTTGGCGGGCGGAGAGAAAGTCAGGGCGGCGAAAATTTGCGGCAAAGGCGTCGACCTGCTGTCCGGCACTGGCGTCGAGCTTTAGATATTCGGCGTTGCCGAACAGGTTGCGGTTCTCCCAGAAGGCACGGGCACCCGCACCTTGACTGGTATTGTAGGCCAAGCCCACGCCGATCGTGCGATGCGCCCGCTCGGTAACGGCGATCGTCATTCCTGCTTCGCCGGGGGTTTTGGGATCCTCCGAGGGTGTGATCGCCACCGTGCTGAACAATCCGCTTTGGAGCAGCGCCGAGCGGGACGCCTCGACCTTGGCGGCATCGTAGGTTTCGCCCGCCTGCCAGCCCAGCCGTCTCTCGACATAGCCGGGATCGAGCCGATCGAGCCCGGTAATCCTGGTCCGACCGAAGCGCATCTGCGGACCGGGGTCAATCCGGTAGGTGACCGCCATTGTCATGGCGCCTTTGTCGATGACCACGCGGCGAGCGGTCGCCTTAGCGAACGGATGACCGCTGTTGGTGAAGCGGACCACCAGCGCCGCCTCGGCGGCGAGCACCGGGGCGGTGCGCGCCGGATCGCCCGGTTTCAGCGGCAAAGGCAGCGCGCCGGGAATCGCCAGGCTGCGTCCATCGGGTCCCAGCACCGTCACGCTATCGACGTGATACAGGCCGCCCGGCGTCACCGTCACCACGACTTTTGCCGGCTCTGTCTTGCTGTCGACGTCATAAGAGAAATGAGCGCCCCAGTAGCCCAGGCTGTGCGCGGCGTCGCGAAGGCCGGCTATGTCGCGATCGGCGCGACGGCGGAGCGCTGTAGCGGAGGCCGGAGGCCTGTCTTCGAGCCCCTTCAGCTGTGAAACCGTGTCGAGAAGATCGCCCAGGTCACCGCCCGAGACACCGACGATCTCGGTTCGATAACGTAAATCAGCCCGTGCGCTGGCCGGCAACAGAGCCGCAATCAGTGTCAGGGCGGGCAGAAACCGACCTGCCAGCCTAGTCTCCGCCCTCGCACGGGCACACCACAAGCCAGATCCGGGCTCAAGCCAGATCCGGGCCCGTTCCCGCCCTACGCGCTTTTGCGTGCTGCGGCTTGTTCAACGCGGCGCTTCAGCCGCCGGATTTCCGGCGACAATTTACGGTCGGGCGTGGCACGCAAGAATGAATCGATGCCGCCCTTGTGCTCGATCGTGCGGATCGCCGCTGCAGAAATCCGCAGTCGGATCGATCCCAGTGTGTCCGAGAGAACTGAGATTTGCTGCAGATTGGGAAGAAATCTCCGCTTTGTCTTATTGTTGGCATGGCTGACGTTGTGTCCGACCTGGACGCCCTTGCCGGTGACTGCGCATCGTCGCGCCATGCCCCACCTCGAAACCATGTTGCCGCCGTAGCCGGCTCGCTCCGACTACGATCTCACGGGGGCGCGTTTTACGCTTGGCGGCGACTTTGCGTCAAGCGCCCGATGCCGCGGCGCGGCTCATGGACACGATACGCGTTTTTGGTTAAGTTGGCATGCAACGGATCGATCGCATGACATTATTTCAGCGTATTCGGCCTTCCTTTGGCGAGGATGGGGTCGAATTAGAAACGAGATTGTGGCCCGGATCTCGATCGGCCGGCGATCTGCTGCGACAGCGGCGCGAGGCGCTCGGGCGTGACCTTACCGAAATCGCGGCGGCGTTGCGGATCAAGCCGGCCTATCTGGCTGCGCTCGAGGAAGGTCGTCCGGACCGCCTGCCCGGCCCGGCCTACGCGGCCGGTTTCGTTCGGGCATATGGCGAGCATCTCGGGCTCGACGGCGGCGAGATTTTGCGGCGCTTTCGGGCCGAATCCGGGGCCCTCGACGCCAAGCCCGATCTGTCGTTTCCGATGCCGCTGGGGGAGCGCGGCATACCCGGCGGGTCGATGCTGCTGGCAGCTCTGATCCTGGCGCTGTGCGGGTATGGCGCCTGGTATTATCTGTCGAGCGCCGAACGCTCACACCCCGAGCGCGTTACCGAAGTACCCGTCGAGCTATTGGCGCCGAAGACGATGCCGGTCACTGCCGCAACACCACGTAGAGCCGTCCAGCCGGAAGCGGCCGCGACAAGCGACCCGCCGCCACCGGCGCGGGAGGATGGCAGCACAGAGCCGCAGCCGGCCGCAGCCGCAGCAACCCTGGTGCCGGCCGTCGGACCTCCGGCAGCGTCGGCATCCGCCGCGTCCGGCGTGGGGAACGCCGCATCTCCCCCGGCATCGGCCACGAGCCCTCTGGCAGCAAGTGCTGCAGCACCTGCGACTGAAGAGCACGGGGCTGCAAGCTACGGTGCCGGCGACGGTCAGGCCCGAGTTTTGCTGCGAGCGACCGCCGACAGCTGGATCGCGGTGCGCGGCGTCAACCAAGCCGTGTTGTTCACCCGACTGCTGAAAGCCGGTGAGACCTATCGGGTGCCGGACGAGCCCGGGCTATCGATGCGGACCGGCAATGCCGGAGGTCTCGAAATCACCGTCGATGGGAAGCCGGCGCCCTCGATCGGGCCAAATGGCGCCATCCGCCGGAATGTCGCGCTCGACCCTCAGGCATTGATGGCGGGGACCGCGGTTCATAATTGACGATCGTTGCCAACCGGCCGCGGCTTTGTCTGCTCCCCCGAAAGGTCTTATAAGCCCGCCCCGACAAATCAACCCAGTGAGATGACGATGAGCGTCAGACCCTACCGAGACATCCAGCGCCGAAGCTGCCGCAAGATCCATGTCGGCAGGGTGATGGTCGGCGGCGATGCGCCGATCAGCGTGCAATCGATGACAAACACCCTGACCAGCGACGTCAGGGCGACGATCGAGCAAGTGCAGGCGCTCGAACGCGCTGGCGCCGATATCGTGCGCGTCTCGTGCCCCGACCAAGAATCGGCCCTGGCCTTGAAGGCGATCGTGCGCGAGGCTTCGGTGCCGATCGTCGCCGACATCCATTTTCACTACAAACGGGCGATTGAAGCAGCGGAGAGCGGGGCGGCGTGCCTGCGCATCAACCCGGGCAATATCGGCTCGGCGGCGCGCGTGCGCGAGGTGATCAAGGCGGCAAAAGATCATGGCTGCTCGATGCGGATCGGGGTGAATGCCGGGTCGCTCGAGCGCGATCTCTTGGAACGCTATGGCGAGCCCTGCCCGGAGGCCATGGTGGAAAGCGCCCTGAACCACGCCAAGATCCTCGAAGACAACGATTTTTTCGAATTTAAAATTTCCTGCAAGGCGTCCGACGTGTTTCTTGCGGTCGCCGCCTATCAACAGCTCGCCGAGGCGTGCGACTACCCGCTCCATCTCGGCATAACCGAAGCGGGCGGGCTGCGCAGCGGCACGGTCAAATCATCGATCGGGATCGGCATGCTGTTGTGGTCGGGGATCGGCGACACGATCCGGGTTTCGCTGTCGGCGGATCCGGTCGAGGAGGTCAAGGCCGGCTTCGAGATGCTGAAATCGCTCAACCTGCGGCGGCGCGGGGTTACCGTGATTTCGTGCCCATCCTGCGCGCGTCAGCAATTTGCGGTGATCAAGACGGTCGAACGGCTGGAGGAACGGCTCGCTCACATCACCACTCCGCTGACGGTCTCGGTAATCGGCTGCGTCGTAAATGGTCCAGGCGAAGCGCGGGAGACGGATATCGGGTTTACCGGCGGCGGCAACGGCACGCATCAGGTCTATATAAGCGGGCTCACCGACCACCGCCTGAAAGATGTCGACATCGTCGACCATCTGGTCGAGCTGGTCGAGAAGAAGGCGGCGGAGATCGAAGCGGCGGGCCAAGCGGCTGAACCAACGCTGGAACCCGCGCAGTAGCAGACGACGCGAGCCGGTTTGGCCCTCCCAGGCGAGGGTCGGTGGAGATTTGTGGATGACGGCGTTGCAGCCGGTTCGCGGCACTCAGGATCTTTTGCCCGAGGCGATGCGGCGTCATCGCCGGGTCATCGACACCGCGCGAGCTATCGCCGAGCTCTACCTGTTTGCGGAAATGGCGACTCCGATTTTCGAGTTCACCGAGGTCTTCAGCCGACCGATCGGAGAAACCAGCGATATCGTTTCCAAGGAAATGTACACATTCCGCGATCGTGGCGGTGATGAAATAACATTACGCCCGGAGAACACCGCCGGCGTCGTGCGGGCGGTGCTGTCAAATGGGCTGCTGCAAAGCCTGCCGCTAAAATTTTTTTATAACGGCCCGATGTTTCGTTACGAACGGCCGCAGAAAGGAAGATTCCGGCAATTTCATCAGATTGGCGTCGAGCTCTTGGGCGTAGCGCAACCGCAGGCCGATATCGAAGTGATCGCCCTCGGTCGGCGGATACTCGACGAGCTCGGGATTGGTGAGCGTGCCACATTGGAGCTGAATACCCTTGGAGACCGCGAGAGCCGCGCGGCCTACCGGGACGCGTTGGTCGCTTATTTTTCGTCGCGCCGCTCCGAGCTATCCGAGGACAGCAGGCGTCGGCTTGAAGTCAACCCGATGCGAATTCTCGATTCGAAAGACCCGGCCGATGTGCGTCTCAATGCCGATGCCCCACCTTTCGATCGCTATCTCAATGAGGAATCGCGCGATTTTTTTGAGCGCGTGTCGGCGGGGCTCGGCCGGGTCGGCATCGCGTATCGGGCGAACCCTAGGCTCGTCCGTGGGCTCGATTATTACACCCACACCGTCTTCGAGTTCGTCACCGGCGATCTCGGCGCGCAAGGGACGGTGCTGGCCGGCGGGCGCTATGATGGGCTCGTCGAATTGTTCGGCGGACCTGCAACCCCGGGGGTGGGCTGGGCGGCGGGTGTCGAAAGGCTGGCTCTGCTAATCGCCGAGCCGGCGCCGCGGCGCGCAATCGCCGTCGTCCCGGTCGGCGAGACGGAAGGGGCGATAGCGGCGACCATCGCCGAAATGTTGCGGCGTGACGGATACGCCGTCGATCTCGGCTATTCCGGCAATCTTTCGCGGCGCATGCGGCGGGCGAACCGCATCAATGCGCGGCTGGCGGTTCTGATCGGCGCCGACGAGGCGGCCCGGAGCGTTGTCCGGCTTCGCGACCTCGACAGCGGTGAACAAAGCGATGTTCGGGTGCCGATGAACGGGGCGGACATATCGCTGAGCGAGCTGCAAACCCGGTTGCGGGCGATTTACGGAAAACCCTGATGGAAGCCTCGCTCGAACGGCGCCTGGAGCAATTGGTGCGACGCCACGCCGAATTGCGCGACACGCTTGCCACCGCCGGCCTCGGCGGACCGGATCTGGTCCGCCTATCGAAGGAATACAGTGAGCTGGCGCCGATCGTCGGCGAGATCGAGGCGCTCGAGCGGGTGCGGGTCGAATTGCCGCCACTCGCCGAAATGGCGCAGTCGACGGAAGACAGCGAGCTGCGAGCCCTCGCCGAAGAGGAGCTGTACGCGTTGCGCGGGCGGCTTTCGCTGCTCGAGCACAACGTCAGGCTGGCGCTGCTGCCCAGGGACGTCGATGACGAGCGCAACGCGATCCTCGAAGCTCGCGCCGGCACCGGCGGCGAGGAGGCAGCCCTGTTCGCCGCAACGCTGTTCCGGATGTACCAGCGATATGCGGCGTTGCGCGGCTGGCGGTTTGAATTGCTCGATCTGTCCGAGACCGGGCTCGGCGGGTTCAAGGAGGCGACCGCCATAATCAGCGGGCGGCAGGTTTTCGCCCGATTGAAGTTCGAATCCGGAGTCCATCGCGTGCAGAGGGTGCCGGAGACCGAAGCTTCGGGGCGCATCCACACTTCGGCAGCCACCGTAGCCGTGCTGCCTGAAGCGGAGGAGATCGATGTACGGATCGACGACAAGGATTTGCGCATCGATGTCTATCGGTCGAGCGGCCCCGGCGGTCAATCGGTCAATACGACCGACAGCGCGGTCCGGATCACCCATTTGCCAACCGGCCTCGTCGTCATCCAGCAGGACGAGAAATCACAGCACAAAAACAAAGCACGCGCCCTCAAGGTGCTGCGATCGCGCCTGTATGAGATGGAGCGCCGCGCGCGCGACGATGCCCGCGCCGCGGACCGCAAAAACCAGGTCGGCAGCGGCGACCGGTCGGAGCGGATCCGGACGTATAACTTTCCGCAAGGCCGGGTCACCGACCACCGCATCAACCTGACGCTTTACAAAATCGACAAGGTTATCAACGGGGAGGCACTGGACGAAATCATCGATGCCCTCCTCACCGAGGACCAAGCCGCCAAATTGGCTGGCGCAGAAATTTGATCGAAGCCGTAGGCGAAACCCTTGGATCGCTGCTCGAAGAGGCGGCCTGTGCGTTTTCCGCGGCCGCGTTCGATGATCCGCGCCGGCAGGCTCGTCGGCTGGTTTCGTCGGCGCTCGGCCTCTCTCCAACGGTTTTGGTAAGCCAGCCACGGCGTGATCTTGACGCTCATGAAGCAGCTTGCGTCCGAGCATCGCTGCGCCGAATGCTGGCGGGAGAACCGCTGAGCCGCATTGCCGGTCGACGTGAATTCTGGGGATTGGAATTTTCACTGTCGCCGGACACTCTCGACCCGCGGCCGGACAGTGAAACCATCGTCGACGCGGTGCTTCGACACCTGCCCGAACGCGACGCACCGCTGCGCCTTCTCGATCTCGGAACCGGGACCGGCTGTCTGTTGTTGGCTCTTCTCTGCGAGTATAGGGCTGCCTTCGGCGTGGGGATCGATGTTGTGCTTGCTGCCGTGCGCACCGCGCGCGACAATGCGGCCGCGCTCGGGCTCGGCCAGCGCGCGCAGTTCTCTGTCGGCGATTGGGCGGCGGCGCTCTCCGGCAAGTTTGATGTGGTGGTGGCAAACCCGCCATATATCGCCACCGCCGCTATGATCGAGCTGCCCCGTGAGGTTGCGCTGTATGATCCATGGCGGGCGCTCGACGGGGGGGAGGACGGGCTCGCCGCTTATCGTCGGATAATCGCCGGGCTTGCTGAAGTGCTGGCGCCAGGGGGCATTTTTGCCGGCGAAATCGGTATCGGCCAAGCGGAAGCCGTTGCCGCGCTGCTGTGTGCGGCGGGTTTCACGATCGACGGGCTCGAGCACGATCTCGCTGGGATTATCCGATGCGTGGTCGCGCGCAATCGCGACGATCGGCGGGTCGAGAGCGAGCGACGGCAGAAAACTGTTGGAATGTGCCGCCGTCCCGTCTAGGGTGCCGGCGACGCAGAGTCCGGCCTGACACGGGAAGGCGACCCATCCCTGCCGGGACTCGTACACGCAATCGCCAAGGGCGGCGAGGGAACGTTTCCCCGGACCAAGGTCCGACAGTGTCCACCGAGATCAGACAGGTGTCATGAGACCAGGACCCAACAAACGATCGCGCGGTCGCAATAATGGGAACAACCCGCATTACAATCGCCCGCGCCCGCCGCAGCGCATTCAGACTTTTGACAGCAACGGTCCAAGTGTGAAAATCCGCGGCAACGCCTATCAAGTGTTCGAGCGTTACGTTGCGCTGGCTCGCGAGGCGGCGGCAAGCGGTGATCGAATTGCGGCCGAAAACCTGTATCAGCATGCAGAGCACTATTTCCGCGTCATGAACGCGAATGGTGACGGCGGCCAGCACGGGCAACGCCCAACCACCCCGGCAGACCTCGAACTGGATGGGTCCGAAGGCGAGGGTCTCGACCAGGATGAGGCAGTGGTCCAACCGATGCCAGCCATGTCGCCGCGGGACGATCAGCCGCCGGGTTTCTGAGGGCCAGGACAGCCCACGGCTTGCGGGGGATCGGGGCCAAGCTCATATAGGCCCTGAAGGGTCGCGGCGCCGCCTGATTAGGGGTGCTGCGGTCGGTTCAGCGGAGCAGGCCCACGATGGAAATCGAAAAATATACCGAGCGGTCGAAGGGATTTATCCAATCGGCCCAGACGCTCGCATTGCGCAGCGGCCATCAGCGGCTGACGCCCGAGCACCTGCTGAAGGTGCTGCTCGACGACAAGGAAGGCCTCAGCGCTAATCTGATCCGAGCCGCGGGCGGCGACCCGCAGATCGTCTTGCGGTCAGTCGAAACGGAGCTCGGCAAGCAGCCGCGTGTCGAAGGTAGCGGCGCCGGCCAGGTTTATCTGTCGCCTGAGATCGCAAGAGTCTTCGACCGGGCCGAGCAGATCGCAGAAAAAGCGGGCGACAGCTTCGTCACCGTCGAGCGGTTGCTGCTGGCGCTGTCGATGGCCAACGAAGTGCCGGCGGGCAAGGCGCTGGCCGCTGGTCACGTAACCCCGCAGAAGCTCAACGCGGCGATTGAGGACCTGCGTAAGGGACGCAAGGCCGACAGTGCCTCGGCCGAAGAGGGCTACGACGCGCTGAAGCGCTATGCGCGCGATCTGACCGCAGCGGCGCGCGAAGGCAAGCTCGATCCGGTTATCGGCCGCGACGAGGAAATCCGCCGCACGATCCAGGTGTTGTCGCGACGAACCAAGAACAACCCGGTGTTGATCGGCGAGCCCGGCGTCGGCAAAACCGCGATCGTCGAAGGGCTCGCCCTGCGCATCGTCAATGGCGACGTGCCGGAGAGCCTAAAGGAGAAGCGCTTGTTGGCGCTCGATCTCGGGGCGCTGATCGCCGGCTCCAAATATCGCGGCGAGTTCGAGGAGCGGCTGAAAGCGGTGATGGCGGAGATCAGCGCCGCGGCCGGTGAGATCGTCCTCTTCATCGACGAGCTTCATACGCTTGTCGGCGCCGGCAAAGCGGAAGGGGCGATGGATGCCTCGAATATGCTGAAGCCGGCGCTGGCCCGCGGCGAACTGCATTGCGTCGGCGCCACGACGCTCGACGAATACCGCAAGAATATAGAGAAGGACGCCGCCTTGGCGCGACGCTTTCAGCCGGTTTTCGTCGATGAGCCGTCGGTTGAGGACTCGATCTCGATCTTGCGCGGCATCAAGGAAAAATACGAGCTGCATCACGGCGTCCGGATCACCGACGCAGCAATCGTCGCGGCGGCTACTCTGTCGAACCGCTACATCACCGACCGTTTCCTGCCGGACAAGGCGATCGATCTGATGGACGAGGCCGCTTCGCGGCTGCGCATGGAGGTAGATTCAAAGCCTGAAGCAATCGACGAGCTCGATCGCCGCATCGTTCAGCTCAAGATCGAGCGTGAGGCTCTCAAAAAAGAGAGTGACCCGGGCTCCCGCGACCGGCTGGAGAAGCTCGTCAAGGAGCTGGAGGAGCTGGAGCAGCGCTCGGCCGAGCTGACCGCGCAATGGCGCGCGGAGAAGGACAAATTGGCCGGCGCCCAGAAATTGAAAGAGCAGCTCGACCAGGCGCGGGCCGAGCTCGACATCGTGCAGCGGCGTGGCGATTGGAGCCGCGCCGGCGAGCTGACCTATGGGGTGATCCCCGGCCTTGAACGCAAATTGCAGGAGGTCGAGGCGGCCGAGGCTGGCCGCATGCTCGAAGAGGCAGTCACCGAAGAGCATATCGCCGGGGTAGTGTCGCGCTGGACCGGAATTCCGGTTGACAAGATGCTCTCCGGCGAGCGCGAGAAGCTTTTGAATATGGAGCAGAACCTGCGGCGGCGCGTCGTAGGCCAGGACGAAGCGGTAGTCGCCGTGTCGAATGCGATCCGCCGAGCGCGCGCGGGTCTGCAGGATCCCAACCGGCCGATGGGCTCATTTCTGTTTCTGGGGCCGACCGGCGTCGGCAAGACCGAGCTGGCCAGAGCGCTCGCCGAATTCCTGTTCGACGACGAGAATGCGATCATCCGCATCGACATGTCGGAATATATGGAGAAGCATTCGGTCTCGCGCCTGATCGGCGCGCCTCCTGGCTATGTCGGATATGACGAAGGCGGGTCCTTGACCGAAGCGGTACGGCGCCGGCCCTATCAGGTGATCCTGTTCGACGAGGTCGAAAAGGCCCACCCCGACGTCTTCAACGTGCTGCTCCAGGTGCTCGATGACGGCCGCCTGACCGACGGTCAAGGACGCACGGTCGATTTCCGCAACACGCTGATCGTGCTGACCTCGAACCTTGGCAGCGAGGCGTTGGCGAGCCTGCCGGAGACGGCTGATGTATCGGTCGCACGCGAAGCCGTCATGGACGCGGTGCGCGCCGCCTTTCGGCCGGAATTCCTGAACCGCCTCGACGAAATCCTGCTGTTCCGGCGGCTTTCGCGCCAGGACATGAGGGGGGTCGTCGAGATCCAGCTCGCACGTCTAAAGCGGCTGCTCGCCGATCGCAAGATCGCGATCGAGGTCGATGCGGCAGCGAGCAGCTGGCTGGCGACCGCCGGCTACGACCCGGTTTACGGCGCCCGGCCGTTGAAGCGGGTGATTCAGCGCGAGCTGCAAAACCCATTGGCCCAGCAAATCCTCGAAGGGCGGATTCCCGATGGCGCGAGCGTCCATGTCGGGGCTGGCGACAAGGGTTTGACGATTGGCGAAGCGATCGCGGCCGAAGCCGCCTGATCTCGCAAACGCGCGGGTGCGATGCGCACCCGTGCATCATCCTTCCTGGTCGGCGCCGACGACGAGATGGCATTCGCGCACCTCGCCACGGGGGATGCGCAAAGTGTCCGGAGGGTTGAGCTGGCGCAGCACCAAAGTGTCGCCTTCCCAGCCGACGAACTGTTTGATCAGCACGATCTGGCCGGCCTTGTGGACAACGACGTCGCGCCCCCGGATTGGCGGCTTGAACGGGTTTACGTGCAATAGCCAGCCCTGCTCGTAGCGGGGCTCCATGCTGTCGCCGACCATATATATCGCATAGGCGGCCCGCACCCCGGACAGATTGGCGGGTCGCGGCGTGTAGCCGATCTCGTCTTGCAGGAACATCTCCTGGTCGGTGCCGCCGCGCGCCGCACCACGAATTGGGATCCGGTCCGCTTCTTGAGCCGACCTCGCCGACAGACCGATCGATACGGAGGGTGGGCGGCCGCGTCCCGGTCGCGGCGCGTCAGCCGGCGCCGCGGATGTCGTGCCCTCGACAGCGTGCTGCAGAACCTCTTCCTGCGGCACGCCAAGAAAGCTCGCAATGTGGACAAACTCGATCGGCTTGATCTGACGCTCGCCCTTGAGCATGCGCGACACCGCAGAGGGTGCAAGCCGCAGATGGCGGGCGAGGTCCGCCTGCGACACCCCGGCCCGCTCCAGCGCTTGGTGAAACCAGGCGATGTTCATCATGCTATTTCCACAAATAGCTATTGACAGAACGCTGGTGCCACACTATCATGACAGTGCGATAGTGGCAAGGAATTTTAGAGGCGGACAGCGATGCGGATGCACGAGGCGGCGAACGAGTTGGCGCGGGCCCGGCGGCGAGACGATGACGGGTGCGCTTATCCGCTCGACGGGCAAGACCGGTACCCGAGGTGCGGCGAACCCCGACGGCCTGGCTCGAGCTATTGCCAGCGTCATCACGCTCTCTGCTACTTGCCCGAAGGCAGCACGGCCGCTGTCCGCCGCCTGGGTGAAATCGAGGTGCTGGCAAGCGCGGTCGCCGGCCGCCGAGGGAGCGATGGCGCGGGACCGTCGCCTCGTTTCATCGCAAAGCTGGAAAAGGCGCTTCGTGTTTTTGCTTGCTCATGTTGTTCATGATACGTTCGGAGATCGGAATGATCCGCACAGCTTCTCGTCGCAGCATTGCGCAAAATCACGCGGATCTGGGGGTTGCTGAGGCAACGCCAACTGCGGAGCGCCGCAGACATGATCCGGTTGAGCGCATCGGGCGAGCGATTGCCGACAGCGCAGGGAGACCGGCCCGGCCCTACCGAGTGGTGGACACCTTGGCGATCATGGAGCGGCGCGGATCGATAACCTCGGGCATGCGTCAGGCTGGCGAGGATTTCCGTAGCGCCTTCGCCGTCGCCCAGCTCGACCCGCTGCGAGCGCTCGACTGGGCGCGACTGCGGAGCGGCCGGGCGCGAACTCACAACAACGATGAGCAGCGAAGCTCGCGGATCGAAAATTCCCGCGACTTGGTTTGGCGGGCGCTTCTCGCAGTTGGCGGTCTCGGGTCGCCGGGCGGCTCTTGCTTGTGGCACGTCGTCGGCTGGGAGCGGTCGTTAAAAGAGTGGGCCGCGGAACAGGGATGGAGCGGGCGCCGCGTCAGCCAGGAATCGGCTTCCGGGGTTTTGATCGCTGCACTCGGCGCGCTCGAATCGCATTATCGCCCGATCGTTGCGAAAAAATGATTTTTCTCATTGACAAATCCGGATCGATATGCTATAAGAGCGTCACACTGGAAAAGATGGGCAGCGAGGCCGAGGCGGAACACCGACACCGGGCGGGCCGCTGCATCCACTGTCGCGCTGTCTTGACAAGCTCGGTCGCGATCTCTGCGGTTGCAAAGGTGGTCTCGTTGCGTGTGAACATCGCTTTTGAGCGGCAGGCCCGACGCCAACGTGCATCTTGGACCACACTATGATCGGATCGAATGGAGCGAGAGCATCGACATTGACGAGTCGTCCCAGTGGGCGGCCCACGCCTCGGTCGGCAAACGCGAAACCTCGCGCCAAGGCGGTGGCCGCTGCAAAACCGAATTCGACACCTGCGGCGGCGCCCGACGAGATTGCCGAACGGGCGGCCCGTCTCGGCGTGACGCCCGAGCGGGTGCTGCGGGAATACGCCCGTATCGCCTTTGCCGATTTGGCCCGGCTTGCGGATTGGGGCCCCGAGGGGGTGGTGCTAAAGACGCCGGACCGGCTCGACGATGCCGACACGGCAGCCATTTCAGAGATTGCCGGCGCGCCGGGCAGCAAGAATCATCGGGTAAAGCTATACGACAAAAAGGCCGCGCTCGACGTTCTCGCGCGCCATCTCGGCATTTTCGACGCCGCCCCGCGGCCGCTCGAACCGCCTGCGCCGGACGATCCGGAGGAGGACCCGCGTGAGGTCCTTAAACGCCGCCTGGCTCGCCTCGCAGCCGCCAGCGCTGAGGGACCGGCTGATCAGCGGGTTGAGCCGGACCCAGGCGCGGAAATTGCTCGATGAATGGTCGTTCTGGGCATGGCGTGCCCAGCTGCCGCCGGAAGGCGATTGGCGGGTTTGGCTGCTGATAGCCGGCCGCGGCTTTGGCAAGACACGGGCCGGCGCCGAATACGTGCGAGCGCGGGTGCGGGCAGGAACAGCGCGCCGGGTGGCCCTGGTGGCACCTACCGCGACTGACGCGCGTAATGTCATGGTCGAGGGGGAGAGCGGCATCCTCGAGATTTCGCAGTCCGATGATCGCCCGCTCTACGAGCCGTCGAAGCGACGGCTGACCTGGCCGAACGGCGCCGCCGCCACGCTGTTCAGCGCCGACGAGCCGGAGCGGTTGCGCGGCCCTCAACATGATGTGGCTTGGTGCGACGAGCTCGGCAGCTGGCGCTATCCCGCGGCCTGGGACATGCTGATGTTCGGTCTGCGCCTCGGTTCGGACCCGCGCGTGGTCGTCACCACGACACCGCGGCCGACAAGCCTGATCCGTGGCCTTCTCGGCGATTCGAAAATCGCTGTGACCCGCGGCACGACCTTTGAGAACCGCGCCAACCTGGCGCGCGATTTTTTGACCGGGATCGTTCGGAAGTACCAAGGAACGCGCCTCGGCCGTCAAGAGCTCGAGGCCGAGCTTCTCGACGATCTTCCGGGCGCCTTGTGGAACCGGGGCCTAATCGAGGCGTGCCGCAGCCCTTCGCCGCCGGTGCTCGAACGGGTGGTGGTCGCGATTGATCCGGCGGTCAGCTCGGGCGACGAGGCAGACGAGACCGGGATCGTCGTCGCCGGCAAAGATAGCCAAGGACATGGCTGGGTGCTGGCCGATGCATCGGGCCGTTACACGCCAGCCGCGTGGGCGAAGGCGGCGATCGCGGCCTATCGCGCCCATCGGGCCGACCGGATTGTCGCCGAGGTCAATAACGGTGGTGAAATGGTCGAGGCCACGCTGCGGGTGATCGACCCTAACGCTTCATTTTCCGCGGTGCACGCGGCGCGCGGCAAGATCACCCGCGCCGAGCCGGTCGCCGCGCTCTACGAGCAAGGCCGAGTTCATCATGTCGGCTCGTTCGCGCGACTCGAAGACCAGATGTGCACCTTTAGCCGTGGTCCGCAAGGCGATTTCGACAGCAAGGCCGCCGGCTATTCTCCCGACCGGGTCGATGCCCTGGTTTGGGCATTGACCGACTTGCTAATCGAGCCCGGCGCCGCCCAAGGGATCTATGAGGTGTACCGGCGGCTCAACGATCGGCGATCGGAATTCGACCCGCCGAAGGCTTGATCGCTATTCCCAGGAAATCAGCCCCGAGATGGGATCGGCACACCATACCCGGGGCTGCCGAGGAGGACTTCGACAGTGACACTGTTGGTCAAGGACGCCAATACTGCGACGCAGTCGCTCGCAACCGGGCTCGACGGCAGCGGCAACCTCGTGCCGGTCCACGTGCCGGCGGCGATCGTCGGCGGTGTCGCTACTCCAATCAGCAGCGCTACCCCGCTGCCAGTGATCAATGCGGCCGGATCCGCAGCGCTCGACGGCAGCGGGACAGTGGCGATCGGCGGTTCGGCGCAGACATTGTTCGGCGGTGTAGTTCCGACCAATGGCTATTTCGTGGCGAACAACTCGTCGGCAGTGCTTTATGTCTCCGATGTCGGCGCCGCGGTTTCCGGCGGCGCGTCGATACCGGTTGCCGCAGGCGGCGTTTTCGCGACACCTGCTGGATATCGACCGGCAGGGGTCGTCAGCCTGTTTGGTGCTACGACGGGACAGGCGTTCGCGGCACGGCGGTGGTGATGAAGACGGCGCTGGGACTTGCCGCGCTTAGCTTGGGATTCGGGATCGCTTGGCCCAGCCTAGCGCAAGCACCGGGCAATTTTTCGACCTTGTCGACTACCGGCACCGCGACCCTTGGCGGCGACGTCTTGGTGTGCAGCGGCCACCCATGGATCGACATCCGTTGCAACGGTGCCGTCGGCGACGACAGTCACGACGACACCGGAGCGATCCAGAGCACAATCGACAGCGGCATCGCCAATGGTTGGCCGGTTTATCTATCGGCTGGCACCTACAAAGTGACCGCGCAGCTGACGATCGACTATGCCGGACAAGCCGGCAGAGGCTTTCGGCTCGTTTCCGATGGCGCAGTTGTCGACGGCCGCGGCATCGCTTCGGGGCCGGTGCTGCAGGTCGAATGCAGCGGCGGCACTGTAGGCAGCCCGACCGGATGCTTTTATTTCAAGGAAGAAGGCACGCTCTTTATCGATGCGGCGACCCCGACCTACGCCGTCGTTATCGGCAAGACCGACTTTTCGGACGCCCACAACTCGGCCAAGATCGATCACCTGATCGTCAACAACGCCTCGAGCGGGCCGGCTGCCAGCGGTTGCCAATTCAACTCGGTGCTCGATAGCGACATCTATGCGGTTTGCAACTCGGCAGGCGGTGGCGCCGGAATGGCTTTCGAGCAGACCCAATTCTCACGAATTTCCGGGGCGGGCACCGCGCAAGCACCGGGCGGGCGGGCGCTGATCCTCGAAAACGGCTTCAACTTTTCAAATACCTTTCTTGGATTGGACTTAGAAGCATCACCAATCTGCCTGTCGATTACATTCGATCACAACGGGCTCAACACCTTCGTTTCGCCCTATTTCGATTGCACTACGGCGGTCGATGCGACCGCATCGATCGGCAATATGCTGATCAATCCCAATTATGGCGGAAACACGGTAAACTTCGGGCCGAACTCGATCGGCATTGCAGTTCAAGGGACCGGATCGCGCACCCAATGGCTGTTTCCGACGACAGCCACCTACACTGCGGCTCCGATTGACGACGGCATGGCGATTTCGAGCTTTAACACGCCGGGCGCGTCGATGACGGTCACATTGCCGCCGATCGCCGATGTCAATCCCGGATGGACGATGGCGTTCGCCACCGACAACGGCAAAGGGATGGTCGTGGCTGCACCCAGCGGCAGTATCGTTTCAGGGAACAAGTTCCAATCCTCGATTACCCTCGGCGCCGGCAACTACGAATATATTCGCCTGCAATCCGACGGCAACAATTGGCGCCTGGTCTCTTCCACCCGCAACACGCGTCTGACGAATGGTTTTGAGCCGCCGCCATGGCCCAGCAATTGGATCTATCCGTCGAGCCCGGGATATTCCGCGGCCCTCGCCGACAACGGCAATGTGCTGTCCAGCTTTAACACCGCGTCGGGTCTTGCCGTTACGTTGCCGCCGACAACCGGATTGCCCACCGGTTGGAGCATGGGCTTTGCCACCGACAGCCTGCAGCCGCTATCGGTTGCGGTAAACAGCACCTCGGGCGGTCACATCGTCTGGCCCGGCAGTGGCGCATCGGCGACCAACGTCGCCATGGCAAACACCAGCCAGGGGGCGTACGAGCTCATGGTGCTGCAATATGACGGGGGCGGCAATTTCCGGGTTGTCCAGGCAACGCCCGCGACCGCCCAGGCGATTGGAATGCTGGGTGCTACAGCACTCAGCCATTGGAGCTTTCCTGCGGTCAGCGCCTACGATGCCAGCGTTGGCGACAACGGAAATATCGTGTCGAGCTCCAACAGTCCGCTAGGGTTTCTGGCCGTGACCCTACCGCCCACCACCAGCCTCCCGATGGGCTGGACGATGGCGCTCGCCACGGACAACAACAAGACGGTTTCGGTCCAAGCCAACAGCGTCTCAGGCGGTCATATCCTCTATCCCGGGAGCGGCGCTACCGTGACCACGGCGTCGTTGGCGCCTGGGAGCTACGAGTTTCTGGTGCTGCGGTTCGACGGCGGCAATTTTCGCGTCACCGATGCGACGCCCGCGACGGCAGCGCTGATCGGAATCGCCGGCTCGGCCACCGACATCAACCGGTGGAATTTTCCGTCGGCAGCGACCTATGCCGCCGGCACGAGCGACAACGGCAATGCCGTGTCGAGCTTCAACACCGCCGTCGGCCTCACCGTGACCTTGCCGTCCACAACGACGATCGGCGCCGGCTGGACCATGGGATTTACGACGGACAACGGCAAATCGCTTACTGTGCGAGTCAACGGCGTCTCGGGCGGCGCAATCCTGGAACCGGCAGGCGGTGGCATGGCGGTCTCCTCGATCGCTGTCGCCGCCGACCAGAATTATGAATATCTCCAGCTCCGCTTCGACGGCAGCAACTTTCGGGTCGTGTCGGCCACGCCTCAGACGATCAACGATCTCGGCGGATTGATTTCGTCCGGCACGCCCGCCTCCAGCTCGGCGGCATGCAACACCGGCCAGCTTCAGGCCGACAACAATTTTGTCTACTTTTGCTCGGCCCCAGACACGTGGAAGCGGGCGCCGCTCTCGTCTTTTTGAGAGGTGAAGATGCAAAGGATTTTGGGGCTCGCTTGCCTGTCGATATTGGTCCTCGCCAACCGGCACGGCTGGGCATTCGAGCCCGGCATCGCTCCGGTGGTTTCGTCCGCCGTCGAAGCCAGTCGATTGATCAAGAGCGGCCCTGGAAATCTCTACTCGCTCTACGTGACGACCGGAAGCACGGCCGGTTTTGTGATGACGTTCAACGCCCCGGCAGCACCCGCAGATGGACCGGTGACGCCGGTCGAATGTGTGATGGCGCCGATAAACAGCACGATTTCGATCAATTTCTCGGGTCCGCCCGATATCTATACACGCGGGATAGTCTGCAGTATTCAGCACGACGGGATGTTTTACGAAGACCGGGAGCCCAACGGCGTTTTTCAAGGCGAGAGCGCAATGAGGCTTTCGCTCGTCGCGGGGGCTGCAACACTACTACTGGGGAGCACCTCGGCCTGGTCTCAATCGGTGCAGTATAGCGTGACTGAGCGCCGGCGTCGGTCAAGCCGGCGCAGTTACAGCCGGTCACGTCGCCACCTGGGCGGGCAGCGGCCAAATCGAGGACGGTGGATCTGCCGGAAGCGGCACGGTGACCAGCGTCGGCTTGGCCGCGCCCTCCTGGCTCGCGGTATCGGGCAATCCGGTTACATCCGCCGGGACATTGTCGCTTACGACCGTGACACAACCTGCCAACATGTTCTTGGCGTCACCGAACGGGGCGGGCGGCGGGCTCGTGCCTCGGGCAATTTCGGGGGCCGACTTGCCCTCGCCGGCGCCCACCGCATTAGGTGGGGTCACGAGCTTCGCCAGTGTGCCGCATCAATGGATCGACAGCGTCTCGACCGCCGGCGGCCTGCATTCTTCGCAGCCGTCATGCAACGATCTGTCGAACGCGGCCGCCTCTTGCTCGGTGGATACGACGAATGCCGCGAGCATTGCTTCCGGCACGTTGTCGGCTGGGCGTCTGCCGACGAGCTTGACCGCGAATATGATCTTCGCCGGCAACAACACCTACGCTGGAACGTCAACCTGGAGCGGCGCGCTCTTCGTGCCGATCCGGGTGGTGACAGCATCCGGCCCCGTTATCGTGTCACCTGCTACGGACTATTTGATCGTCATCGATAAGACGACGCCGGCCGCGACGACAGTAAGTTTCACCTGTTCTCCCGGCTTCACCTTTCTCATCAAAGACGGTGCGGGCAACGATGCCGGCAATGCGATCACGCTGGCCCCCTCGACCGGCGCTATCGATGGCGGCGCCAGCTTCGTGATGGCCGCCAGCACACCGGGAGCGCCGCCTTACGACGCGCGTGCCGTCACCTGCGATGCAGCGGGCAATTCATGGGTGAACTGATGATGCGACGCTGGCTGCTGCTCTCCTTAGCCGTCTGCGCGCCGTTGACGGCTCGCGCAGCGACGCCGTTTCTGTGGGAGCCGGGCCCCTCGAACAGCGGACTCTTCGCAGCTGCCGAGACATTGATGAGCACCGAGCTCAACGCTCTAGCTTCGGGCTCGGTCGTGGTCAGCGCACTCGGCGGGACAAGCGGAGTATTCAACAATGCCATTTCAGCACAAGTGATTTGGGCGCCAATGATCCTGACCTTGGGCTCGACCGCCGGTGCAATCAATACCGGCGGCAATGTCTCTTGCTGGTTTTTGCAAACCGTCGATGGAGCGACATTCGAGAGCGGGACCTCCGCCCCGCCACGCGCGCCCGATGTCGTCTTTCCGTTACCGGCCACGTCGGTGTCCGGCACCTCGATCTTCTTGTCGCAAGGCCTGGTTCGGGTGCCGGCGCTGAGGTTCAAGCTGCTGTGCCAGAACAACAGCGGCCAGACACTGAACGCCTCGGGAAACGCCGTGGTCCTCGCGCCGACAGCGGTGCAATATTGATGCGTCCAAACAGACGGAACGTGTTGGCTGGCCTTGCCGCCACCAGCACGGGGTTGATGGCGACACGCCCTGCGGGTGCAATCGGCGTAAACCCGCGAATTTCGCGCGGCCTTTATCGACCGCCCGGCATTCCGCGCCTTGCCGATGATCCGATCACCGAATTTATGGTCGACGCTTACCACCTCGACGGCTCGGCCTACAATGTCAATCAGGGTGCGGGGGGAGCTCCGTTGTGGGGATTTTCGCTGCGTGGGTATCCGTACCGGGCACAATTTGCAGCATTTAGCCCTGCGACAACGACAGCCGGGCAAGGCTGCGGCTTCGACGGCCACTCCCAATATATTTACACCACAGTCGCCGCTGGCACGGGTCCGTGGCGATCGAGCCCGATACAGCAGACCATGTTGGTGGTCGCCCAGGTGAACGCGCAGCTCCCCGCCGCCCAAACCTTAATGGGAATCGAGGGACATGCCGTGCCTCATCGGGCAAGTTTGCAAATTGCCGCCAACGCGCTAAATTTATCGCTGAATTGGGTAACAAATAACGCGACAATCGGAGTTTTTGCGCAATCTGTTGTTGTCGGCCAACCATTTGCAGCAGTACTGACGCTCGATTACGCCGTCGGAACAGCGAATCTCTTTTTCGACCGGTCGAAAAGCACGATTGCCAGCTCGGCGAAGGCACCTGGCCAATGGGACGAGGCTAATTTCGCAAACTCGGTCGTAGCCGGCGTCAATCAAAACACGTTTCTGGAGGGGACAGTATTGTTCGCCGCCACGTGGAATACGATTTTGACCGATTACGTCATTTTTCGGACGCTGGAAAATCCATTCGGATTTCTCGTGTTTCCCGATGATGAGCTGATGGCGTCTCTAGTCGGAGCGGCGACATCGCGGCGTGTCAGCGCACATGGTTTCCCGAGGTAGTCCGATGCCCCCGTCCAACGGAAATGACCCCTCTGTCGCCTCCTACACCTGGGGCGGTTTTGGCTCACAGAACGACCTCACGCAATTCAGCGATGTCTTTCAGCCCGACCAGGGAATTTTCTCACCCGGCTTTCCTCTGGTCCCGCCCGATCGCGAGCGGGTGCGGCTGTGGAATTTTCCGGTCGGCTACAACACAATCTACACGCCGCGTTCTTATGAGCCGATCGGCTTTCACGAGCTGCGCGCCCTGGCAGAGCACCACGACATCACCCGCTTGGCGATCGAGACGCGCAAAGATCAGATCGAAAAGCTGGATTGGGCGATCCGCTCGCGGAATGCAAAACAGCCGCAGCCGGAGGCCGATGCACGTATCGGGATTTTGACTGAGTTTTGGCGCAAGCCCGATGGCGAGCAGCGCTTTGCCACGTGGCTGCGCGAAGTGCTCGAGGACGTGCTGGTGCTCGATGCGTCAGCTTTCGAAGTGCGGCGAAACCGGGCCGGCGAAATCATGGGCCTCGACATCGTCGACGGTTCGACGATCAAGGTGCTGATCGATGGCACCGGTCGTCGGCCAAGACCGCCCGCGCCGGCTTACGAACAGGTTATCCACGGCCGGCCATGGCGACTGTTGACCAGCGACCAGCTACTTTACCAGCCACGCAACAGGCGGCCGCACAAAGTCTATGGATTCAGCCCGTGCGAGCAGATCGTGATGACGATCAATATCGGGTTGCGGCGCCAGATGATGCAGTTGCAACATTTTACCGAAGGCAATGTGCCGCCGGGTCTGCTGAACGCGCCGGACGGCTGGAATGCAGAGCAGATCCGGCAGTTCCAGGAATGGTTCGACTCGATCTTGGCGGGGAACACCGGCACGCGGACCCGCCTCGTTTGGGCTCCCATGGGGACCAAATACCAGCCCTTTAAGGAAGCCCCTTACAAGGACGAGTTCGATGAATGGCTGGCGAGGATTGTCTGCTACGCTTTTTCCCTGCCGCCGACCGCATTTACACCGCAAGTCAACCGCGCGACTGCCGAGGCAAGCCAGGCGGCAGCCCTTGAAGAAGGATTGGCGCCGCTCGCCGGTTGGGTCAAGCGCTTGATCGACAGTGTTATTCAAGATTTGATGGGCCATACAGACCTTGAATTCGTTTGGTCTGACATGCGCTCGACCAATCCCAAGGATCAGGCGACTATTCTAGATACCTACGTCAAGTCCGGCATCTATGCGCCAAACGAGGCGCGCGGCGTCCTTGGCCTTCCGCCCGTCGATGGCGGCGATCAACCGGTCTTTTTGGCTTCGCAAGGCCCGGTGCCGTTGGCCGGAACCGCTGGCTCACAGACACAAAGCGAAAGTTCCGACTAAACTTTCTCGCAACATTCCGCCCCAGACCATCGGCGATCACGCCGGAACGGTCTCCCGGCCGGAGGCTGCTACCGAACTTTGGTGTTCGGCGGCTACGACGCGGACGGCGAAATTTCTGAACAGATCAAGGCAAGAGGAGCCGCGATGAGCGTTCTTCCTTCCGATCTCGTGGTGTACGGCTGTGCCGACATGCCCGAGACCGATGGCGCGACGATCGGCGGAGCTGTCGATTTTTCGAGCCGTGTCGCGTTTTACGATGTGACGCCGACCGGGCTGATGGATGTGGTGTCGAGCTCGGCCTCGGATACCGCGACCCAGCTCGCCTATTACGGCCGCGACGCGACCGGCGTCATTCAAAACGAGACCCTGACGCTCAACGGCCAGACCGTCGTCAACGGCACCAAGTCGCTCGAGCGGCTGCTTTATGCCGCGACCTCGGGCGGCGGGGGCGCCACCAAGCCGATTGCGACCGTCGCCGGCACCGTCGCGGCTGGCGACGTCGCGTTGCTTTCGCATACGGCGGTGATCAGCGCCCATACCGCACAACCGGGATCAGCCAATCATTCCGGCGCCACGCCGGCACTCTTCAAAATGCAATCCGGAGACGGCGCGAACGTGTCGGTCGGTCAGATCATCCGGACGACCGGCGGCACCGGAGCCCAGCAGATCCGCCAAATCATCGCGACTTCAGGCTATGGTGCCGACGTTGTCGCGGTCAACCACGATTGGAGCACGGTTCCGGACGCCACCACCACCTACAATGTCAATCAAGGAATGCTGTTCGAGTCGTCGCCGAACCAGGTGAAATTCATCACCCGGTGTTTTGCGACAGCGGCGGCAGACATTCCGAGCGGATCAAGCCGGATCTTTTACGAGAAGTTGTTTGTAGTCAACAATAATACCGCAACAGCGCTGACCGCAGCACAAATCGAAGTGTTGAGTGAAACACCGAGCCTGCCATCGGGTGCGCTGCTCGATTTGGCGCTGTGCGCTTCCTTGAACGACACCAACACCTCGGCCAATCGGCAGACCGCACCGGCTGTAGGCGTTGGCTCGTTCGTAACCCAACCGGCGCTGGTCAATGTTCCGGGCCCCGGAAATTTGCCGTCGGGTGGCTCGCCCAACAGTGCCGGGGCGCAAGGACTATGGCTGCGCCTGACTTTGCCGGCAGGGACGGCCGCCTATAAAGGATCAGGTGACCTGCGGACGCAAGGAACGACAACATGACCCCCTTTAACTTCGGGTTTTTCTGCGGGTTTTTGCTGTCGACAATCATCGCGCTTAACGCCATCCGGCCACCTTTCGGGTGGATGCTTATCAGACAACGAGGCGTCGATTAATGGCGGGTCCTGCCGTTACCACGCTCTTGAGCCCGAATCCGGCAGAGGGCACCTGGACGCCGACCGACAACGTGACCGAGACGACGCTGGCGAGCGGCACGGCGGCCAGCGGCACTTTCATGCTCTTGATGGACACCGCGAGCCAAGCGGACGGCGACACGATCCGCATCCGCGTCTACACGTCCGGCGACGGGTCGAACAGCCGCGTCGAGGACGATTTCACGCTCGGGCCAAACGCGCCGACTTATGACGTGTTCCGGACGGCGCCCTTCCCGACGCCGGACTTCTTCAAGGTGACGGCGCTGTTGGAGGCGGGCTCGACCACGAGCCGCAGCTTCCCATGGCGTGTCATCAACCTGAACGGCGCCTGAGATGGGCTACGGCTACGCCCGCGCCCGCGGCGGCCAGATCGAGCAGCTCGGCTTCTCGGGCTCGGGCTCGACCACGACCGTTACATCGGGTGCGACGGCCGGCACCTTCGGCACGCTCACGACGATCGGGGCGACGGGTTTTGTCTATGACGGGCTGACCCTCAGCATCGGCTCTTCGGCTCAGCGGCGGGGTATTTGCACGGTCACTGCAAACACAGGCGGTGCTGACGTGGTGATCGCCGACAGCATCCCGTTCAATGCGATGGCGGGCGCCAACCTACTTACGTCGTACATCGATCTGCCGATCCGGGTTCCGTCTGGCGCTGTCATCAAGGCCAAGGTGGCGACCGAGACGGCGGGCAGCTCGGCGACGCGCGTCGCGATCACCGGATATCGCAGCTCGGCGCTGGCGCAGGGCTTCAGCCGCGTCGTGTCGTGCACCGATCTGAGCGGCAGCGATCCGACGAATGCGATCACGCTGAACGGAACCACCCTCACCGGCTGGGTGACGGTCAACGCATCGACGCCAGCCGACATCGGATGGCTCTGGGCGGTCCCGCTTTGCTTCAACACCTCGATGGGGTTGGGCACGACAGGTCAGGTTTATATCGAGGTCGGCTGGGGCAGCTCCGGCAACGAGCAGGCGCTGTTCCGTGTGCCCCTCGTCGCCAACGCGGACTTCGGCGGCTCGGGCATCGGCATCCCCTGCATGATCCCAGCGGGAACCCGGCTCGCCGCGCGCGCGCAGGCTTCGGGCGCCGCGACCGCGACGATAGGTGTCGTCTGCTACGGGGCGCAGCCCTGAGATGATCTTCGGCGATGGCGGTGCGGTCGTTACCATTGAGACGATCGAAACGGGCGAGATCGGTTCTGTTGTTGTCACCAACGCAGCTTGCTCACTAGGAAGCCTTGCGACGTGGAAGGCCGATTCCGGGACGCCATTTGGAAGCCTCGGCACGCTCATCAGGGAGCTGGCAGAGACGGCGGAAGTCCTGCCGGTAGTGCGCTGTCCCGCCGGTGCAAAGGTAGAATCGCTGCAAGCGGCGCGCCGGAATATAGGGATGCTGCCGGAATGGCAGTTGCTCGTTTACGCCGCAGGCATTGAGGCGCCGACCGAAATTCAGAGGCTAGCCCAGCGCGAATGCCGCGCGCCTGTAGAATGGCCTGGCGCCATCGCGACTGTTCGAGATGACTTTGCAGCGATCGAGTTTTTGGTGGGATCTGACGGAGTTGCCAGCGCACCCATGGTATACCTTGCAAGTGGGATGGTCTATGCCAGACTGGCTATTACCTGGACCAGGGCTTCAGAAATCGAAGTCGCAATACCACTCGCGCCCAACGTATCTGTGCTTCGAGATCGATCTTATTTAGCCGAGTGGGCGGGGACCACGAGCACGCTCGAAGCTGCTGCTGGTACGATAGCTTGGATCGAGTGGATGGAAAATCTGCCGCGGCCCTTATCGGTTGACCGGCTCCTGCGTTCCCCGGGGCAGCTCCGGCTTCTTGGAAGGGTTGGTCGTGTGCGGGTGATAAAGGGAATTTGAAATGCGCTTGCCCACTGCGTTCGACCCGATCGAAATTGGCGAGATCGACAATTTTGCATTCGATTTCACCGCCGACATCGGAGCGGCGACGCTGGTGTCGTCCGCCTGGACTTGTGCGCTGGCTCCATACCAGACCGGGATGGATCCGAGCCCGCAATCGCGGATCATCGCGACTGAGATCGCTACTGCGATCCAAACGCGTGATCCGCTTTCAGGTGCGTTGCAAACCCGCGCCGGATCCTTTTCGATCGCCTCGGTCGGGGGCATGCCAGCGTCCGCTTTGGGCGCGACCTACGTGCTCGAAGCCACCGTCACATTGAACGACGGGCGTATTCTGAGCCTCAATTCGACGGTGCTCTGCACGGGCCCATAGCTGCCGTCGCTGCTACTCCACCGAGCAACCCATCGGAAATCCAAACATGAAATTTTATTTTCCGATCGCCAAAGTCGATGCCGAACGTCATGAAGTCTGGGGTTACGCCTCTACCGAGGCGCGCGACGACCAAGGCGAGATCGTAAAGCGCGACGCGCTGATCGCAGCGCTGGGCGACTATATGAAATTCGCCAACATCCGTGAAATGCACCAGCTTTCGGCAGTCGGCGTGGCCAAGGAGGCCGGCGTCGATGACAAGGGTCTCTATGTCGGCGCCCGGATCGTCGATGACCAAGCCTGGCTCAAGGTGGTCGAGGGCGTCTACAAGGGATATTCGATCGGCGGCCGAGTGACCCGGCGCGACCCGGCCGACCATAAAACCGTCACCGGCCTCATCCTCGACGAGATCTCGCTGGTCGACCGTCCCGCTAATCCGGAAGCCGTGTTCGACTATTGGAAAGCCGCAGGAGGCGCTGCGATGTCCGAAACGCGGTTCAACCCGCCCTTGCAGATTTGGGCTTGCAGCGTGCCGGAGCATCGGCACTTGGTGAAAGCCGACGCGCTCAGATGCCTTGAATGGGCCGCGCAGGGCGCTGCGACTAGTGGAGCCGGCTTGATCGCTGCGGCAAAAAGGTCGCTGACCGCGGCTGAGGAAGCAGTTGTCGCATCGGCGGGCAAAAATCGGGACGAGCCTTATGGCAGGGTCGAATATGCCGACCCCGGTTATCAATCGGACGGCAAGAAGCGCTATCCGATCGATACCCAGCGGCACATCCGCGCGGCTTGGAACTTTATCAACCGGCCGACGAACGCCAAGCGCTATACGGCGGCGCAGCTTGGCCAGATCAAGACCAGGATCATTACCGCCTGGAAGCAAGAAATCGATCGCAGCGGACCGCCATCTGCAGATGGCGATGGCCAATCACAAAAAGCTTTGACAAGCTCGTTGCTGCTCAAGGCGCTGGCGGATGTCGGCCGTGTTGCCGGGGTTATCCTCGATCTCGACTGGCTCGCCGAGACGCTCACGGTCGAGGCGGCGATGGAAGGCGATGACTCGCAGCAGCCGATGCGGTTGCGCGAGATTGTCACCGAGCTCTGCGGTTTCCTAAATGCACTCGTCGCCGAGGAGACGAGCGAGCTCCTGGACGACGCGGAGGAAGCCGGCGAGTCGATGGAACCGGTCGCGTTCGAGATGCTCTGCACGGCTGCGGGCGCATCCGGCGCAGCACTCGTCGCCGATCTTTGCAAAGGTAAAGGACCGAGAATGCAGAAATTCGCCGAGGCGCTTTTTGCCAAACCCCCGGCTCTGGCGAAGGGCGGAGCGAAGCACTCGCAGACCGACCAGGCGCTGCTGGATCTTGCCTGTCAGGCCGCCGACCGATGCGTAAAAATGTCGGGGCTCACGGCACACGAACGTGAGCACATGAGCGCGGCCTCCACCGCCTTAAAAGCCGCCGGCGCCGGACCTAGCGAGGAATCGACTGTCGATACGGCCGGCAGCCCCGAGGTTCGTCCGCCTATGCCGCACCCGCCGGCCCCTGAATTCCATCCCGGCGAGAACGCCACGGTAGACAGCTCAAAATCGGTTCTCGACATGATCGCCGAAGCGCTCGGCAAACGTGGCAAGGGGCACCAAGCGTTGATGGACGTCGCGCATGACTGTGTCGCCAAGCTCACCGATGGCGGGTGCTGTGCAACGACCAAGGCGGGTGCCCGTCATTCCCGAGAGACGATGGGCCATCTCACCGCAGCGCACGACCACCTGGTCGCTGCCGGCGCCGAATGCGATGCTGTCGGGGGAGCTGAGGAAGAGGCTCAGGGGACGCGGTTCGAGGTTGGCAAAACAGCACGCTCGGGAAATTTGATAAAAGCTTTGGCCGAGGAACGCACCGAGAAGGCCGCGCTGATGAAAGCGCTGGCCGATATCATGCCGCGCCTCGACCAGCTGCGGCAACGGGTCGAGGACATCGCTCGAACCCCTCTGCCGCCGGCGACACTCGCCAAAGGTGCCGCGCTTTCAAAACAGCAAGACAACGGCGGCGAGGTATTGCTCTCCGACGAAGAGCTGGCCGCCGCTTTCGCGCGAATGAGCAACGAGGAACAGACATTGGCGCTGATCAAGGCCAGTCGCGCGCGGCCCATCATGCCCCCCGGCTTTGCCGGCGCAAAGGAATTGCGCGGCGGGTGATATAGCCCGATCCAGCACCGTACGGTTCCAAAGCATCGCTCGCTTCACCTCGGAACCACACTCAGACCCGCCTCAGGCGGGTTTTTCTTTGCCCCCCTTTCGGGAGGACCACCCTATGAATGGAATCACTCAGGAAACGCTGACACTGATCAGGCAGGCCCGGGCTCACCCGGACCAGGCTCTGGCCAAAGCGATTTCGACGGCGACGGGCCTCTTGGCATTCGACCTGCAGGCACCGGCCAAGAACCTCTATCCCTTTGTAACCCCGATCCGCAACGTGATGCCGCGGGTCAGCGGCGGCACCGGCACCGCGACCAATTGGCGCCAGGTCAACGCGATCATCGGCTCCGGCTTCGACGCGATGGGCTGGGTCCCCGAAGGCCAACGCTCGGGTCAGATGTCCTATTCGACCTCGACCAAATCGGCGACGTTCGTGACCATCGGCGAAGAGGATGCGGCAACCTTCGAAGCGATCTCGGCCGGCCGACAGTTCGAGGACATCCAGGATCGGATGACCTTTCGCCTCTTGCAAAAGATGATGCTGAAGGAAGAGATGGCGATCCTTGCCGGCAACGCCTCGCTCTCCCTCGGCACGCCCTCAGCGCCGACGCTTTCGGCTTCGGGCGCCGGCGGCACGCTGCCGACCGCAACCTATTTCGTCAAGGTTGTGGCCCTGACCCTCGAAGGATACCAGAACTCCAGCGTTACCAGCGGGGTTGCCACTGCCAAATTGGTCACCGGGGTCGACGGTAAAACCTTTACGCTCGCCGGCGGCTCGTCGAACATCAGTCTCGAGGCGAGCCAGGCTGTCACCCTTGGTCAGACATTGTTCTCCAGCGCCGCACCGATCCAGGGTGCGGTGGCCTATGCCTGGTACATCTCCACCTCGACCGGAACCGAGACGCTGCAGCAGATCACGGCGCTCAACAGCGTGGCGATATCGGCGCCGCTCACGGTTGGAAACCAACCGCAAACCGCGATCACCGGCGACAATTCGGCCAATCCGAGCTTCGCCTTTGACGGCCTGCTGACCACTGCGCTCAAGCCGGGGTCGAACGCCTATGTCAGCATCATGCCGACCGGCACCGCCGGCACCGGCACCAGCCTGACAAGCTCGGGGCGCGGCTCGGTCGTCGAGATCGACACAATGTTCCAGAACATGTGGAACAACTTCGAGCTGTCTCCGACGGTTCTCTACGTCAACTCTCAAGAGTTGAAGAACATCACTAACAAGGTGCTGTCAAACTCGTCCGGACCGTTGCTGCGCTACGATTCTCCGGCCGATGGGAAAGATGGTGAATATCAGTTGACCGCCTCGGGCGTAGTGCAATATTACTACAATCCGTTCGCACTGAACGGCGGTTTGCGAATTCCGCTTCGAATTCATCCGCGAGTACCGCCGGGCACGATCATCGGCTGGGCCGAGAACTTGCCGCTTCAATACCAATCGAACGAGGTGCCGAACGTAGCAGAGGTCAAGACGCGGCAGGATTACTACCAGATCGACTGGCCGATCGTAACCCGCCAGCGGCAGGTCGGCGTTTACACCGAAGAGGTGCTTGCGGTCTACGCGCCGTTTGCGATGGGTGTCATCACCAACATCGGCAACGGCTGACCTCAATGCCGGAAATGATAGCGCTGCGGGCGATGTTTGGCCAAGACGAGGCCAATCACGGCACTGCGCGCTATTGCGTCGATAGAGACGGCCTCGTGCGCGTGCCGCCCGAGGCCGCACCCTATCTCACCCGCAACGGCGGTTTTGCCCCGGCGATTGACGTTGTTTCGGGCCCGCGAACAATCGGGTCGGTTTATGTGCATCACGACGATGCCACAGCCTGCAGCTATCGCGGGCGGCGATATACGAGCGAAGCCAACGGCGATCTGCTGGTTCCGGCAGAAGCCGCTGCCGAGCTCGCAGCGCATGGCTTCGTCCCAGTCGAACCCAAGGTCGAGATCGACGCAGCGCAAGGCAAGGAGCGTGCGCGACGTTAAATCCGTAAAGGAATAGCCGTGGCTTATGGTGACTTGACTACGCTCGCCGACGTCAAGGCGTGGTTGCAGACAGGTCAGAGCGCCTTTCCCGTGACAGACGATGCGCTCTTGACCCGTCTGATCACCGCGGCAAGCCAGTTCATCGAGAGCTGGCTCAACCGCCGGATCGTCCAATCCGACTATATGGAGGTGCGCGACGGAACCGGTGGCCATCGCCTGCAATTCGCGAGCTTTCCGGTTTCCTCGGTGGTCTCGCTGACAATCGACGATATCGCGATCCCACCCTGCATATCGACCAGGACCGCCGGCTATGTGTTCAGCCCGACGCAATTGGTGGTTCGTGGTTTCCGTTTTACGCAGCGTCCGCAAAACGTCGTTGTGGTCTATAGAGCCGGATTTTCGACGGCCCCGCCGGAAATCGCACAAGCCTGCATCGAGCTTGTCGCGCTGCGGTACCGGGATCGCTCTCGCATTGGCGAGGTCTCGCGAGCGCTCAGCAGCGGGGAAACCGTGGCCTATTCGCAAAAGGACATCAGCGACCCGATAAGGGCCATGCTGCAACAATATCGCGCGGTGGCTCCGGTCACCTTTTACCCGCCAATGCCGGCCCCGACCGCCACCAACACCGCCACCATCGCCGGTGCGCTGTGATCAGCGCGCTCGTCGTCGGCGCCGATCAGGCGCTGGCGCGGATCGAAGCGATCCCTGACGCGGTCACGTCCGGCCTCGCGCGGACGATCGCCAATTTGGGCATCGAGCTGCGCAGCCGGGTGCAGGACAAGCTCAGCGGCCCATCGCTCGAGCCGCGCAGCGGCAAGTTGCGGTCGAGCATCGATCTCGATGTCGAAGCGGCATCGACGACGTTGACGGCCACCGTCTCGACCGATCTTGGCTACGCCCGCGCCCAGGAATTCGGGTTCGAAGGAGTGGTCAGCGTCAGGGCGAGCCTGCGGCGGATCAGGGAAGCCTTTGGCCGCCCTGTCGCCGAGAAAATCATCAATGTGCGGGCTTACCGACGCCGCCTCAATTTGCCCGCCCGGTCGTTTCTCGGCTCGGCCCTCGACGACATGACGCCCGAGATCGCCGCCGAGGTAGACGCGGCTGTGCGCAGGGCGATGTCGCCATGATCGTTCGTGAGGCGATCTACGCGGCGCTCTGGGAGCTCGGGTCGAACGCAGCGAGCTTCGCGAGCACGAACCGCCGCCTGCGCCACTGGACTGACGTGACCCCGCCCGAGCAACCGGCATTGTTTATGAGCGAGAAGGGGGCACACGCTGCGGTCAAAGCGCTGGGCACGCCGATCGTCTGGACCCTCTATGCCGACTTCTACGTTTATGTCCATTCGAGCGATCCTTACCTGGCTCCGGCGAGCGTGCTGAACCCGCTGCTCGATGCGCTCGAAGCGGCATTGGCGGCATCGCCCGCCACCGGGGTGCAGAACCTCGGGCTGCCCACAATGGTCAGCCACGCTTACATCTCCGGCAAAGTCGAGACCGACGAGGGCGTTCTCGGCGACCAGGCAATCGCAATCGTGCCGGTCGAGATCCTGTGCGTCTGAAAGCGCGGAGGCAATAGCAACAATGGACGACGACGAGGCGACAGCTGCCGACACGCCGATCGTGTCACCGGTTGATAGGCTCATCGAACGGTGGTGGGAAGATCATTTTCCAGGCTCGGCGGTCGCGCGCGACACCGAGGCTTGGAATATAGCCCATGCCGCCAAGGAAACCCTGAAACGGCTCCTCGCACGGGACCAAGGCAGATTCGGAAAAGGGAGTGACTGAGATGCAGCTCAGCTTTGGCTCGGGCGCGGTATGGGGCGAACGCACCGATGTCACCGGCTCGGGCATCGGCCCGCGTCAGTTTGGTGTGCTCCAGGACATCCAAGTCGATTTCGATTGGACCGACAAGGAGCTCTACGGCCAATTTCAATTTCCCGTGGCGATCGCCCGCGGCCAGGGCAAGATTTCGGGCAAAGCGAAATTTGCTCAAATATTGGGTTTGCTGTACTCGGACCTGTTTTTCGGCACCAGCCGCCGCCACCGGCCAATTCGCCGTCGCGCAATACGAGGCGCAGATCGTCCCGGCTTCCACCCCGTTTGCCGTCACCGTCGCCAATGCGTCGAGCTACAATGACGATCTCGGTGTCGCCTACGCCGCGACTGGCGAACGCTTCAACCGGGTGACGACGCCGAGCTCGGCGGGTCAGTACTCGGTCAATTTCGCTACCGGGATCTACACATTTTCGGCGGCCGATGCCAATGCCGCGCTCCTGATCTCGTACAGCTATAATCTGGCAACCAGCGGCAGCAAGCTGACCCTCACCAACCAGCTGATGGGGACGACACCGACCTTCAAGGCAACATTTTACACCACGTACAGCGGAAAGGGCACCGCGCTTCGGCTCAACGCCTGCACCGCAAACAAGCTGTCGCTGCCGACCAAGATCGACGATTGGACGATCCACGAGCTCGACTTCATGGCGTTCGCCGACGCATCGGGCACGATCGGATTTCTGAGCACCGTGGAATGATCCCCGGCATCGTCATCGAGATGGGCGGCCGGGACTGGACGGTGCCGCCGTTGACACTCGGCCAGCTGCGCCAGCTGATGCCTAAAGTCCGCCAGCTGAGCACCATCGGCTCGGAGATGGGCGAGGAGCAGATCGACATCTTGGTCGAGATCGTCACCGCAGCGCTGCAGCGCAACTATCCGGACACCAAGCACGAAAGCGTCGCACAATTGCTCGATCTTGGCAATGCCGGTGCGGTGCTGAATGCCGTATTGACCGGGTCGGGCCTCAGGCTGGGAGCAGGCGCGCCGGGGGAAGAGCCGGCGGTGACGAGACCGAATGGGCCGAAATCTACGGCCTTCTCGCCACCGCCTGCGGCTACAGCTATCCCGTAATCGACGCGATGACGCTCCTCGAGGTCGAGGAGCTCACCAAGTATTGGACCGAACACCCGCCGCTCCATATCGCCGTCGCCGCGTATCTCGGCATCTGCCATCCCCACACAAAAAGCCGCCGAGCACCCGGGGCAGCGCCGACCGGCCCGCGCTCCGCCTCTCTGCTCGCTGAGCTCGGCCCGGGCTTTAGCGCCGGCGATGTTCATGCCGGATTGCCGGCGGTAGCGCTCGACGCCGCGGCGCTCCGGGCTCGGGAAAATTGAGAAATCTCTGAGGTTGTCGAGTGGCAGACCTTCGAACCAGTGTCGTCATCAGTGCCCAGACCGACGAGCTGCAGTCGGGCATCGAGGCGGCCGCAAATGCGGTCCAGACCGCAACCGCGGCGATGCGTGCGCAATTTGCGAGCTTGGGCGCAGCCGCCGACAAGGTGCATTCGCAGATCGCGGCGGCCGCTGCCCAGATCGGGGCAACGATCGGCTCGTTGCAATCGAAGTCCGCGGGGCTCGGTGGATCGGCTGGCGGCACCATGCTCGCAACCGGTGGATCGGCTGCCGCCGGTGCTGCTGCATCGCGTGTCGCAGAATGGCGCGCCGCATTGCAGCAGCAGCTCGCAGCAGAACAGAAATTTTTTGGCGACAGCCGGTCCGAAGAGCTTGCCTTTTGGCAGGACAAGTTGGCGCTCACCAATGCCGGGTCCAGGGAGCAGCTCGCGGTCGAAAACAATATTTACCAGCTCGAAAAACAGCTCGCCGAGAAGCGCGAGCGGGATCAGCTGAGCGCGCTCGGCGCCGAGCAAAAGGTAGCTGATGCGGGCTATGCACGCCAGCGCGCCGCGATCGAGGGAGCGGCCGAGATTGGCCGAATCTCAGCATCCGAGGAGGTCGCGCAGGAAAAGAGCCTGGCTGATCAGAAATGGGAGATCGACCAGGAATATTTCCAGAAAAAAATGGCGGCTGCCGAGGGCGACACCAAAACCCAAGAAAAGCTGAACGAGCAGGAGCTTCTCGAATACGAGAAATACCTGACCGACAAGCAAAGGCTGGATGACGAGGCCGTGCGCGCCAGCCAAAGGGCGTGGCAGAGCATCGTGGCCCCGATCGAGAGCGCCATCGACAAAAGCGTCACCGGCATCATCCTCGGCACGACGACCGTGCAAAAAGCAGTCTCCAATCTGGCGCAGTCTATCCTCGGGGAATTTGTCAGCGCCGGCGTCAAAAGCCTGTTTGGCTCGATCATCGGCGGCGCGACCGGCGGGGGCGCCGGAAACAGTCTTTTCGGCGGTTTGTTCAGCGGTATTTTCGGCAATATTTTTGGCCAGGGCCTGTCCGGCGGTCTCCTCGGCGGGTCAGGCGATTTCGACGCCTTTGGCGGCATCGGCGCGGCGAGCGCGAGCGGCGGACTGCTCGGCAATCTATTCGCCGGGCTGGGATCCCTCTTCGCTTTTTCCAAGGGTGGCATCGTCCCCTCTGCGCAAGGCGGATGGGCAGTACCGACGCTCGGGCCAGGCGGGACACTGGCACAATTGCATTCCAACGAAATGGTATTGCCCGCCAATATCAGTCAGGGCTTGCAGTCAATGCTCTCCGACGGCGGCTCGGGCCATACCTTCAACATCGGCATCAGCGCGGTCGATGCGTCGAGCGTCGCGAAATTGTTTGCCAGCAACGGCTCCGTGCTGGTCGCTGCCCTAAACAAGGCACTGAGGAACGGCGGCTCGCTTTACGCCGGGGCAACCGGCTGATGGCGGATATTGGTGTCTTTCCGGCGCTGCCGGGCCTTGCGTGGAGCGTCACCAAGGCGCCCACATTCCAGACCCGGATCCAGCGCGCGGTATCGGGCCGCGAGCTGCGCGCGCTTGATTACCCGTTCCCTTTGTGGCAGTTCAGTCTGGTTTTTGACTTTCTGCGTGACGACCAGACGGCTGGTTTCAACGAATTACGCACGCTCGCGGGCTTTTATCTCGCCTGCCAGGGCGCGTTCTCGACATTTCTCTACGATGACCCGACCGACAATTCGGTAACAGGTCAGGTGATCGGCGCCGGCAATTCGAGCCAAACGGTCTTCCAATTGGTACGAAGCTTTGGTGGTGCACCCGGCTTTATCGAGCCGATCCTCGCCCCCAGCACCGTCAGGGCAATTTACCTCAATGGTCTTGTCCAGAATCCGAGCGGCTACAGCGTCGATCCGACAAGCGGAATACTGACGTTTCTGACGGCGCCGACAACCGGGACCACGATCACCGCCGATTTTGGCTATTACTTCCGATGCCGGTTTGTCGAAGACAGCTACACGTTCGAAAATTTTATGACAAAGCTGTGGAGCTTAAAAAAGATGACCTTTATCAGCGTGCGGCCATGAATCCGGAATTCCGGCTGTACTGGTTGCTGCGCCGGCGATTGGCCGAGCCTCCAAGCTTGGCCCCCTGTTCAAGCCAGAGCCTGCCCCTGGCTGGAACAGGGGGGCAGGCTCTGGCCGCGAACAGGGGGCGGCGCCGCATCAATGCGGTGCTGCGCTACTGGCTAGGCGGGATCATCATCGGATGAAGCTCGCCTCCCCGACCCTGATCGCGCTGCTGAGCTCGTCCGAGCAGTTCATCATGGCCGATCTTTACAGTTTCACCCTGCAAGGCGGGGGGGTGTTTCGCTATTCGGCCGCAATGACGGCGATCAGCGACACGACGACAGGGCGCGTGTTTACGCTCGGCCCCAAATTCGAGCGGTCGATGACCAAGACCGTGATCGGGACCCAGGTGGACGAGCTCGACGTCAAGATCTACCCGGAGCCCGCCGATCTGCTGGGTTCGGTACCCTGGCTGCAGGCAGCTTGGACCGGCCAGCTCGATGGCGCGCTGCTGCAGGTGGAGCGCGCCTTTATGCCGAGCTATGGCGATACGACACCGGGGACGGTGGTGCTGTTCGCGGGGCGCGTTTCGGACATCGATGCGAGCCGCACCGGGCTCGACCTCAAATGCAGCTCGCATCTCGAATTATTAAATATCCAGATGCCGCGCCGGCTCTACCAGCCATCGTGCAACCATGTGTTCGGTGATGCAATGTGCCAGCTCGACCGGGCGAGCCTCGCGATCACGATTGCGGCGGCGGCCGGTTCGACCCAAGGACAGATCAATTGGTCCGGGTCGCTGCCGACGACGCCCCTGGCGCAAGGGACGATCACGGGCTTGACCGGCGCCAATGTCGGGCAGGCCCGCAGCATCGCGCAAGCTATCGTCGGGCCGAGCGTGACAGTCAAATTGCCGTTTCTGTCGCCGGTTGCGGTCGGCGACACGTTCCAGCTCTTGCCGGGGTGCGACCACACGCTCGCAACCTGCACCAACGTCTTCAACAACGCCGACCACCACGGCGGCTTCGAGTTTATCCCGACCCCGGAGAACGCGGTATGAGCCGGTTGGCGGCCGAAGATGCCGAGGCGATCTCGGCCCGGATGCGCGAGCTGCGCGCCTATCACGGGCGCCAGTGCTTTGGCCGGCTCGGGCTCGGCGCCACAAATTGCTGGTGCTTCAAGGCCGCGGAGAATGGCGAGAGCCTGTCCTGCCCCGCGTTGAAAGCCGCCGATGTCGAATAGGGCTGACGGCCCGCGCGCGGCGGTGGTCGCCGAGGCCGAGAGCTGGATCGGCACACCCTACCATCATGCCGCACGGGTCAAGGGCGCCGGGTGCGACTGCCTGACGCTCCTCGCCGAGGTGTTCGAGCGCGCCGGTGTGATCGCGCCTATCGAGGTGCCGTTCTACCCGCCCGACTGGCATTTGCACCGCTCAGCCGAGCTCTACATGAACGGCGTCGTCGCGCACGCCAGAGAAATCGAGCATTCGCCGAGAACGGGGGATATCGCGCTCTTCCGCTTTGGCCGCTGCTTTGCCCACGGCGCCATCGTCACCCAATGGCCGAGGTTGATTCATGCCTGGCACTCGGCAGGGGTCGTCGCCGACGCCGCCGATCAGCCACGCCTCGCCAACCGCAAGGTGCGTTTCTTCTCGCCCTTCCCAACTCCTGATCCCTGATCCCTGAATGACCGGTATTCTCGGCCGCGGGTCGAACGCCAAGCAGGCGACGGCCGCGGGCTCGCTGCAATTCCAAACCTCGCAGCAAGGGGGCGTCATCCCGCTCGTCTACGGCACGACGCGGGTGGCGCCAAACCTCTTGGACCAGCAGGATTTCACCGCGACACCGGCGCCCACCGGCGCCAAGGGCAAAGGCGGGGGTGCCGGCAAGAGCGGCTCGGGCCAATTCCAGTACAGCGCCTCGGTCATCCTCGGCGTGTGCCAGGGGCCGATCGAGAATTTCGGGCTCGTTTGGTGGGACAAGAACATCGACCCGCTCGCCGGGCTGGCGGGCATGTCCTATTTCGTCTTTGGCGATGACGGCCAGTCGCCGTCGTCGTTCTGGCTGGCGAACCACCCGGCGAACGCGATCGGCTATTCCGGCACCGCCTATTTCGAGATGGACAACTACCAGCTCGGGATGTCACCGACCCTGCCGAGCTTCAATGTCGAGGTGCAGGGCATCCTCTCCGGCACCGCACCCAACGCGTCCGACGCCAACCCGGCCGAGATCGTCGCCGATTTTCTAACGAATGCCCGCTATGGCGCGGGCTTTCCGTCGGCCAACCTCGATACATCGGGCTCGGTCGCCGATTACGGCAATTACTGCAACGCCGCCGGGATCTTCCTGGCGCCGATGCTGGACCAGCAGCAAGAGGCGCAGCAGTCGCTCGCCGACATCGTGCAGCTGACAAACAGCGCCATTGTCTGGTCGGGCGGTCTCCTAAAGATCATTCCCTATGGCGACCAGACGCTCGAGGTCAGCTATGTCGTCGTTGCGGTTGCGGGCACGATCGCCGAGCTCGACACGCTCAGCCTGACCTTTACCGCGGCTGGCCTCTCGGGCTCGCCGGTCACGATCACCTACCAGGCGCAGCCGGCGACGGTTAATGCCGACACGACCGATTACTCGGCTGGCATGGCCGGGCTCGCGCAAAACATCAACGGCAATTCCGCGCTCAACAATTTCGGCATTACCGCGGGGTCGGGTCTGAGCTCCTGCGTCGTGGCGCTGCGCGCGAGCGCCTTTGCGACAACGGTGACCGGTCACCGCAGCGAGCACCGGGGCCGCGAGCTTTACCATCACCGGCCCGACCGCCTATACCTGGACGCCGGACACGACGGTTATCTACAGCCTCGGCGAGGACGATTTCATCGTCCAGGAATCGAGCGTCGGGATCACGCTCGGGCCAAACCTCGGTGGTGCCGCATTGCGCCAGGGTGCGACCCCGATCACCGGCGGCTTTACCGACGACCCGGTGCACGTCACCCGCTCGTCCCCCGCCGACGCCGACAACTATGTCCAGCTCGAATGCCTCGACCGGGCGAACGCGTACAACACGACGATCGTCGACGCCTTTGACCAGGGCTCGATCGACCTCTACGGCGTGCGCAAGGACACCTCGCTAAAGGCGCGTGCGATCGTCGATTTTCTCGGCGTGGCGCCGATCGTGGCGCAGCTCGTGCTGCAGCGCTCGATCCTCTACCGCAACACCTACAGCTTTCAGCTCGGCTGGAAATACTGCCTCTTGGAGCCGATGGACCTGGTCGCGATCAGCGACAGCCGGCTTGGGCTCGCGAACCAGACCGTGCGGATCACCTCGGTGGTCGAGGACGAGGAAGGCACACTTTCGATCACCGCGGAAGATTTCTTTGGCGCGACCGGGGGCGCCACCGCGGTGCTCTACCCAAAGCAGGGGACCGCTCCGACCGCCTTTCAGTCAAACACCAATTTCGCAGCTCCCTCGGTCAACACGCCGTTTATCCTCGAGCCGACCGGTGAATTGTTGACCGCGCAGGGAATCACCTCGCCGCAGCTGATCGTCGGGCTCTCGGGCGGCCCGCACAGCAGCTTCGACCCGAAATGGGGTGGCGCTCAAATCTACGCCTCGCTCGACGACGCGAGCTTTGGCCTGCAAGGGACGTTCGAGGGCCGCTCGACAATGGGGATCACGGCCGCGGACCTGTCGGCGACCGGTGCGACATTGTCGGTCGATCTTTCAGAAAGTGACGGCAGCCTTTCGAGCGTCTCAGCCGCCGCCGCGGCCGCCGGGGTCTCGCTCTGCGCTCTTCGCGCAACGGGCGGTCAGATCGAATTCCTCAGCTTTACCACCGCGACCTTGACCGGGGCGAACAAGTACAACCTGACCGGGCTCAATCGCGGGCTCTACGGCACCTTTGCGATCCACCAGCCGGCAGGCACGCAATTCCTCTATTTGGCGAGCGGCTCTTACTACCGGCAGACCTTGCCGACGCAGTATGTCGGCCAGAACCTGTATTTCAAATTCCCATCGTTCAACATCACCGGCGGCGGCCAACAGACGCTCGCCGCTGCCACCGCTTACGAATACACGCCCGTGGGCGCGCAAGTAAACCCCGGCGCGTTCCCGCTCCGCGTTGTTGGCGAGCTGCCGCTCCCGATCGAGCTGCGCAGCCAGACGGTGCGCACCGAGACCTACCTGTCGATCGAATCACGTTAAACCCGGAGGGAGCAAAATGCTGCCGAGCAAACTTGCGGCCCACGAGCCCGAGGGATTGAAGCGCTGCTACAAGATCGTAAGGCGCGACACGATGCAAGACCTGCCTGGCGACATCGTGTCGGCTGATACCGATACTGGTGTGTGCGTGCTTCGCCAAGCGGATGGTGCAGCCAAAGACTTCAACCTGGGCGCGAGAGGGTTGATCATTGTCGGTCGTGCCCTCGTCTTCTGTGTCGTGCTGTCATTGGCCCTGTCGGCTTGCTCGCAATTCGGCAAATTCACCAAGGGCGATCTCGGCAACGCCGCCGCGCTTGCGGCAGCCGGGGGCGACACCATTGGCGTGCAATGCTGGAACGGCCTTGCCCCGGCTGCGGCAGCTTCGCCGATGCCGCAGACCGACGGCATCGCTGTCGTCGCCGAACGAGACCGCTTGTTGCAGACCGCGATTTCCGGTCCATGCGGCGCGGTGATTGCCCCGGCCTTGCTGAACCTCCTCGGCAAAGCGCTGCCGCTCCCTTTTTGAACCAATGCTAAAGCCTCGGTTTTCGCCCGAAATCAATTTCGGGCATGTCATGCAGGCCGGTGTGTTGGTTCTGACCGTCAGCGGTGCCGCGGTCACGAGCTATGTCAGCCTGCGCGAGGACATCGAGCACCTGCGCGCCGACCTGACGATGCAGATTGCCGAGCATGAGCTGCGCATAGCCGCCGTCGAGCGGGAGCTCGACCAGCGGCGCAGCGACGACCGCGATTTTCGCACCGAAATGCGCGCGGCGCTCACCCGAATTTTCGACGCGCTCGGCGATCTGCGCACGCAGGTCGTGCAGAAGCAGGACAAACATTAGCCGACAGCGTCTATCCACGGCTTCTTGTATCGCTTGCAAAAGGAATTGACGATGAACTTTCTGATGTTTCTTGCCGAACGCCTCAAGGAGCCGTCGACTTATGCGGGCCTTGGTGCATTTCTCGGCGCGGCCGGCATTCACATCGATGACGCCCTGCTGCAGGCTATCGTCCAGCTGCTGGTGTCGATCGCCGGGCTGATCGCCGTCCTCGTTCCGGAAAAACGCCTCTCGAATTAAAAACGACGCCAAACCGCGTTCGATCGCTGCTGCATCGCAACGATGCCCGTTCAGGCGAGCAGGCTGGCGAGAACGGCGTTGAGGCGCTGGCGGCCGGCGGCAGTGGCGGCAAGGCAAACCGGATCCAGCGTGAGAAAGCCGCCTTCGAGCAAGGGCCGCAGAGTGCGCGCGAATAATGTTTCGATGTTCTGGCCGGCGATGGGCTCGAGCCGGGAGCGGGCGACCCCCTCGCCGAGGCGCAGACCCATCATCAGAATTTCCTCGACCATCGCAACGCGTTCGATCGAAGTCTCTTCTTCGAGACCGGTGCCGGCGCTTTCGACGGCGGCGAGCCAGGCTTCGGGCGATCGGCGCTGGCGGGTCGCATATTTGATGCCGTCGCGGGTCAACCGGCCATGCGCGCCGGGGCCGATCCCGGCGTAATCCTGGTAGCGCCAATAGGCGAGGTTGTGGCGGCATTCGGCGCCGGGGCGAGCATGGTTCGAGATTTCATAGGCCGGCAGCCCGTGCACAGCGAGCCGGTCTCGAGTTCAGCTCGAATAAGCGCGCGGCTTCATCATCATCGGCCAAGACCAGCTCGCCGCGCCGCGCCAGAGTGCCAAAGGCGGTGCCGGGCTCGATCGTCAGCTGATAAAGCGACAGATGGTCGCCGGCCAGCATCAGCGCCTCGTTCAGCTCCTCCGACCAGGTTTCAGCGGTCTGGCCGGGCCGGGCGTAGATCAGGTCGAACGAAAACCGCGGAAAAATGGCGTGCGCCTGCTCGATCGCGGCGATCGCCTCGGCGCGGCCATGCGCGCGCCCGAGGAAATGCAACGCCACCTCGTCGAGCGACTGGATGCCGAGCGACAAGCGATTGACCCCGGCTTCGGCATAGGCGCGAAAGCGGCCGGCCTCAGCCGAATTCGGGTTGGCTTCGAGGGTCACTTCGAGATCGGGCGCGGTCGCCCAGCGTGCGCGCACGCGGTCGATCAGAGCGGCCACCGTTTCGGGCGGCATCAGCGACGGCGTGCCACCGCCGAAGAACACCGAGCCGACCTCGCGCCCAGATGCCAGATCGGCCTGATGGTCGAGGTCGGCAAGCAGCGCCCGCGTCCAGCGCGCCGCATCGACGGTGTCGCGAACATGGCTGTTGAAGTCGCAATAGGGACATTTCGAGCGGCAGAACGGCCAATGGATATAGACGGCGAGCGGCTCGGCAACACCATCGGCGGCCGTGCGGCCCCCTTTCATTTTCTGTCCCGCATACGGGGGAAGGTCAGGGTGGGGCCGATAAAGGCATCTCGGAGGGGTGCACGACATCATCGCCCCGCAAAGCAGCCGGCAACGAGCTTTGTAAAAGCGCGGGCGCGGTGGCTGATGCGGTGCTTTTCGACGGGCTCGATCTCGCCGAAGGTACGGGTGTCGCCCGCGGGCACAAAAATCGGATCGTAGCCGAAACCGTGCTCGCCGCGCGGCGGCCAGACGAGGTGTCCCGAGACTTCGCCACGGAACAATTCGGCATGGCCGTCGGGCCAGGCCAGCGCCAGCACCGCAACAAAGATTGCGCTCCGGTCCCGGTCGCCGAGCTCGCGCTGGACCCGCGCCATGGCGATGCGGAAATCCTTCGCCGGGCCGGCCCAGCGGGCAGAGTAGATCCCGGGCGCGCCGCCGAGCGCCGGCACCACCAGCCCGGAATCGTCGGCCAGTGCCGGCAACCCGCTGGCTTGCGCGCCGGCATGCGCTTTCAGCGCTGCGTTCGCCTCGAAGCTGTCGCCGGTCTCCTCGGGCTCCGGCAGGCCGAGCGCCCCGGCGGAAACGACATCGACAGAAAAGGGTGCGAGCAGCACCGAAATCTCCTCGACCTTGCCGGGGTTGTGGCTGGCGATCACCAACCGATCGCCATCAAACCGGCGCGGCATCCTTTCACCCGAGGCTCAATGCCGTGCGTTGCGCCCGGGTCAGGTCAGCGATGCCGGCGCGTGCCAGCCTCAGCATCTCGGCGAAGAGCGCCTCGTCGAAGGGGGCACCCTCGGCGGTCGCCTGGATCTCGACGATGCCGCCCGTCCCGGTCAGCACAAAATTGGCGTCGGTTTCGGCGCGCGAATCCTCGGCGTAGTCGAGGTCCAGCACGGCATTTCCGGCGACGACGCCGCAGGAAACCGCGGCGACGTTGTCGGCGAGCGGCAGGGCGGCAAGCTGGCCACCAGAAACCATCCGTGCCAGCGCCAGGTGCAATGCCACATAGCTGCCGGTAACGGCGGCGGTGCGGGTGCCGCCATCGGCCTGCAGCACGTCGCAATCGATGCGGATCTGGCGCTCGCCGAGAGCAGCGAAGTCGGTCACCGCGCGCAGGCTGCGCCCGATCAGCCGCTGGATTTCCTGGGTGCGCCCGCTCTGCCGGCCCCGCGCCGCCTCGCGGTCGGTGCGCGTATGGGTCGCGCGCGGCAGCATGCCGTATTCGGCCGTGACCCAGCCCTTGCCGGTGTTGCGCAGAAAGGGCGGCACCCGCTCTTCGACCGAAGCGGTGCACAGCACGTGCGTATCACCGAATTTGGCGAGACACGAGCCCTCGGCATATTTTGCCACATCCGGTTCGAGGGTAACCGGCCGCATCGCGTCGGCGGCGCGTCCGGAGGGTCGCATAAAAGTCTCGGACATCCTGGCTAACGGAAGCCGGCGAGCTTGTGGGTCTGCAAGCTCAATTGCCATTGCGGGTGGGCGTGGCAGAAGGCGATCGCGAGCGCCGTGTTGCGCCGGCGATCGGGGCCATCCATCGGCTGCACCGAAAAGCGGCGGAAATCGAGGCCGGCAAAATCGCGCGGGTCGAGGTCCGGCTGCGGCATTACAATCTTCAATTCGTCACCCTTTTCGAGGATCAGCGCGGCGGCTGATTTGGGGCTGACGCAGACCCAGTCGAGACCCGGCGGCGGCATGATCGTGCCGTTGGTTTCGACGGCGACGGCAAAGCCGCGCGCGTGCAGCGCCTCGATCAGCGGCGGGTCGAGCTGTAGCAGCGGCTCGCCGCCGGTGCAAACGACAAAAGGAACGCCCGGCCCGCCGGGCCACAAGGACGCGATCTTGCCGGCGAGCGCTGCGGCATCGGGATAGCGCCCGCCCTCGCTGCCGTCGGTGCCGACAAAGTCGGTGTCGCAAAAGGAGCACGCCGCGCTCGCTCGATCCTCCTCGCGCCCGGACCATAAATTGCACCCGGAGAACCGGCAGAAAACCGCCGGCCGGCCGGTCTGCGCGCCCTCACCTTGCAACGTATAAAAGATCTCCTTGACCGCGTAGCTCATCGTCCGCTCTGCCCCCGCGTAAATCTCTCCCACCCCGCCTGGCGCAGCGCGCAAGCCGGACATTCGCCGCAGCCGTAGCCCCAATCATGCCGCCGTGAGCGGTCGCCGAGATAGCAGCTGTGGGTTTCCTCACGGATCAGCTCGACGAGCGGCTCGCCGCCGAGATCCCGGGCCAATGCCCAGGTCGCCGCCTTGTCGCGCCACATCAGCGGCGTATGGATGACAAAGCGCCGCTCGGTGCCGAGGGAAAGCGTCGCCTGCAAAGCCTTCAGCGTATCGTCGCGGCAATCGGGATAGCCCGAGTAGTCGGTCTCGCACATGCCGCCGACGAGGTGCCGCGCGCCGCGCCGATAGCCGACCGCCGCAGCCAGGACAAAAAACAACAGGTTGCGGCCGGGGACAAAGGTGTTCGGCAGACCGCCCTCGTCGTACGTGATCGCGGCCGCCCCGGTCAGGGCGGTGTCGCTGATCCGGCCCAGAACCCCGCAATCGAGCCGGTGATCCTCGGCGAGGCGATCGTTCCAATCCGGAAATTCGCGGCGCAACCGAGCGATCACGGCCCTGCCGCAATCGAGCTCGATGCGATGGCGCTGCCGGTAGTCGAAGCCGATGGTCTCGACCCCGGCGAAACGCTCGAGCGCCCAGGCGAGGCAAGTCGTCGAATCCTGACCGCCGGAAAAGAGCACCAGCGCCCGTTCCCGGCCGATGTCGGATAATTCATGCACCGCGGCGGCCATCCCCTCACGGAATAGCCGCCCGGCGCACGGCGATCAACCGCGCCGGCGTGGCGGATTGCCCCGGTTCAGCGGCGGATCAGATTGGCGACGAGAAAGCCGACGCCAAAGGCGATCGCCAAGCTGGTCAGCGGGTAGCTCTCGACCTGCTGCGCGACGGTCGTCGCGGCGCGCTCGCCTTGCGCTTGGAGGTCCTTGGCCATTTCGCCGGCGCGCTTTTGCGCATCCTGGGCCCACTGGCCGGTGGCCTGGGTCAGGTCGCAGATCGAACGTGACGCCTGGTCGACGACGGAACGCAGCTTCTCCACCGCTTCGGTCGCCTGGCCGACGCCGTTGCTGATCGTGTTGCCGCCCTTATCCACAAAATCCTGCTGCTCTGGCATGATGGGCACCTTCCTCAATAATGACCGAGATGAGCCATCGGGGAAAACACCGGGAAATGCGAATCGCTCCCGATCCGTTGTCCCATGGGCCGAAGCCGCTGGTATATTCGGGTGCATTCTCCGCGGAGGAGCTCCCGTGCAGGCAAACACCAACCCCTATCTGGCTTTGGGCGTACGGCCGTTTATCAATTGCTGCAGTGTGCGCACGATGCATGGCGGCAGTCTGATGCTGCCGCAGGTGCGCGAGGCGATGGACCGTGCGTCGCACGCTTTCGTCAATCTGGACGAGCTGATGGAGGCGGCGGGCCGGCGGATCGCCGAACTGACCGGTGCCGAATGGGGCGTCGTGACCTGCGGCAGCGCGGCTGCGGTGGCGCTCGGCACCGCCGCCTGCGTCGCCGGCAACGATCCGGTAAAGATGCTGCGCCTGCCCTTTACCGAGGGCATGGTGAACCGCGTCATTATCCCGAGCACCCAGCGCTTTGCCTATGACCAGGCGGTGCGAATGATCGGCTGCCACATCGTCGAGATCGACACCCGCGCCGACCTCGACCGGGCGCTCGCCGAGCCGGTGGCGATGATCGTGCTGCTCGGCAAGCAGGAGCACCTCTCCCCGGTGCGGCTCGAAGAGCTCGCCCGGATCGCCAAGCCGCGCGGCATTCCGATCCTGGTCGACGCCGCCTCCGAGCATATCGAGCGGCCGAGCCCGTGGCTTGCGCGCGGCGCCGACCTCGTCGTCTACAGCGGCGGAAAGTTTCTGCGCGGGCCGCAGACCAGCGGGCTTTTGCTCGGATCGAAACCCCTGGTCCAGGCCGCTTGGCGCAACGCCTCGCCGCACCAGGCGCTGGGCCGTCCGATGAAGGTGTCAAAAGAGGACATCGTCGGGGTCATCACGGCGCTGGAATACTGGTTCGAGGAGCGCGACGCTGCGGCCGAGCGCAAGAAATGGGATGAAGACCTCGCGGTCATCGCCGAGCGGGTCGGCCGGTTGCCGGGAGCGCTGAGCGAGGTAGTGGCACCCGAGGGTGTCGATCTGGTGCCGCGGCTCAAGATTTCCTGGGACCGCGCGGTCTATTCGCTCGACGGGCTCGGGCTGCGCGACCGGCTGCTCGACGGCGAGCCGCGCATCATGCTCGACGACAATTCGGCGACCGAAAGCTCGATCGAGATCGACCCGTTCCAGCTGCAGCCCGGCGAGGCAGCGGCGGTCGGGGACGCCACCGCCGCGGCGCTGGTTGCATCCCGACGGGACGCTGCCCAGGCGAGAGCCATTGCCGCGGCGACGGCCGATCTCGGCGGCGAGTGGGAGATGCGCGTCGATTTTCTGCATGGCTCGCGAACCCACCGGCTGAGCATCGAGCAGCGCGGCCCCGACCTCGCCGGGCGGCAGCATTCCGACGGGTTCGCCGGCCCCGTCAACGGCTCGCTTGCCGGGTCGATCGTTCGTCTCGCTTTCAGCGCGCGCTACGAAGGCAGCGTGATCTCGTATTTGCTCGACGGCGAGTTGCGCGAGGGACGTATGACCGGCACCGCCCGCCTCGGCGCCGGCAATCCTCAGGGCGGATCCGGGATCGTCAACAAGAGCCAATTCGGCCCCGGCCGCTGGCAGGCCGAGCGGGTTGCTTAGCAAGAAATGTCCGGCACAGCTGCGCAGGGCTCGGCAGCTTTCGATGGCGCCTTCCGGGCGCAGCGCAATCTAAGGATCACGACCGCATCGCCCGCAAATAAGCAGATGATGCTCAAAGGCGGCAAGCAGCACCAATCGACACGCAAACGGGGGCGGAAATGGCGGATTGGGGCGCCGGCTACGTCACCGACGTCAGCTATATCCCGGGCTACTATGTTCAGCAATCGCCGGTTCATATGGTGGCGGCGGCGCGCCTCGTCGGCGTCGCCTGTGACCTGCCGCATGACGACGACGAGGTGCATTTTCTCGAGCTCGGCTGCGGCCTCGGCCTCGTCTCGCTGATCCTGGCGGCGAGCAACCCCGGCTGGCGCGTCACCGGTATCGACTTCAACCCGGCCCATATCGCCACGGCCCGCGCCTTTGCCCGCCAAGCCGGCATCGCCAATGTCGCCTTTATCGAGGCCGACCTCTCCGATTTCGCCGAGAGCGGTGCCGCCGATGCGGTCCCAGAGGCCGATTTCGTCAGCATCCACGGGCTGTGGAGCTGGGTGGCGCCGGCGGTGCGTGACGGCATCGTGCGCCTCTTGCGCCGCAAGGTGCGCGCCGGCGGCGTCGTTCACCTCAGCTACAACGCGCTGCCCGGCTGGCAGGCGCGGCTCGGGATGCAGCGCCTGGTGCGCGCCGCCGGCGCTGCCGGACCCGGACGCAGCGACCGTCAGGCGCAGGCCGGCTTTGAGATTTTGCGCGGATTGCACGCGGCCGGCGCACGGCAATTGACCGGGAGCGGCGATGTCGGGGCGCTGTTGCAGCGGCTGTCGGATCTTCCGGTCCCCTACCTCGCGCATGAATTCATGAATGCGCACTGGCAACCTTGCTTTCATGCCGATGTCGCCGAAGCGCTGTCGGCGGCGCGGCTCGAATGGATCGGCGCCGGGGATTTGTTGGAAAACTTTCCCGAGCTGACCCTGACCGAGGCGCAGCGCGACATTTACGGCCGGATCGACGATCCGCTCTATCGCGAGCTGGTCAAGGATCTATGCCTCGACCGCGGCCTGCGCCACGATATCTTCGTGCGCGGCCCGCAGCGCCTGTCGGCGGCGGACCGGGATGCGGCACTTGGCGAGATCGCGTTGACGGCAACGGTCGGCGCGGAGGATTTCCAATATGAAATCCGCATGGCTGAAGGAAAAGCCGAGCTGGCACGGGACTTTTATGGTGCGATGACAGCCGCTCTCGCAGCCGGCCCGCGGACGGTCGGCGATTTGTTGGCATTGCCGTCAGCCGAGGGCCAGACCGGCAAGGCCGCGGAATTGGTCGGGGTGCTGATCGGCACCGGACAGGCCGCGCCGATGCTGCGACCCGGATCGCATCAGTCGGCGGCCGCGGCCGCGCTCAACCGGCTGCTTGCCGAAGCTTTTGGCCGATTGGAGCATCGGGCGACGCCGCTCGCCTTCGCCTCGACCGCGATCGGCGGCGGGCTGCCGGCGAGCGCCTTCGAGCTCTTTGTCCAGCACCGGGTCGAGCGCGGCGAGGACGAAAGCTCGCTCGAATCCTGGATCGGTTGGCTCGGCCCCGGGCTGGAGCCGGCGGCGCAGCAGCAGCTGCGCGACCTGCTTCAGCGCATCATCGCCCGCCGGCTGCCGATCTTGCGGATGGCTGGGCTTTTGTAAGCCTATCCTCGGCGGCGCCGCCGCAGCGCGATGCCGAGGCCGGCGAGGGCGGAACCGAGCAGCCCCAGCGAAGCCGGCTCCGGCGCCGCCGTCGGGGCCACGACATCGGCGGTCAGCGTGTAATCGAAAGCCTGCCCCAGCTTGCCGAAGGCGGCACCCTCGTCGGTGACGATCTCGAGCTCGGCGGTTTCGATACCCGGCGTCAGCGACGAAAAGTCGATCTTCAGATCGAAATTGCCGCCTTCGTTCAAAACCTTGCCGGCAGAAAAATTGGCCAATGAAAAATCCGCGCCACCGAGCTGAACGCTCTCCAACAGGGTCAACCCGGTCAGCATTTTGTTGCCCGGATCGGTCGAGACATTGCTGATCAGCAAATCCTCGACGCCGCCGGCACCCGGGGCGAGCTTGCCGAAATTGATCGTGCCGCCCGGCGCCGTGGTGCTCTGATACTGCGGCCCGACCCCGGTGCCGCTCAAGGTCACGCTCCCCGACTGGCCGGACTTCGTCTTCAGGTCGATCGCGCCGATGGCGACGGAATCACTGGCTGCGCCCGAAACCGTCGGGCTGAACGAAAAAGTCTCGTTCAGCTTGGCCTTGCCGCTGCTGCTGAACTTGAACGGGCCGCCCGAAAACGGCGCCGTCGCCGCGTCGATTTCGCCGGAAGTGATACGGTTCAAGATGTTGAGGGTGAAGCCGTGGCTCGATGTCGTGCCGACGCGGACATCGCCGAACTGCACCGGGCCGGGGGCTGTAAACAATGCTGCATCCGCCGCCGACGCCCCGGCGGCAACCGCCCCCAGCGCCGACGCCGCGGTGAGCCATGATCGTCTCATCTTTGTCTCCGACCCGTACCAGCGATAAAAAATAGGCGGGGTCCGCCCGGGTTCAAGCAAAACGCGGAAACTTATATAGTTAATTCGCGTATTTTTTGCGGGTATGGATGGCGGGTGTCGCCGACGGCCCGCCGCATCGAAACCCGACGGGCGGTTCGATCGTTGGTTCCGGGCCCCTCCCCTCGGGCCATCCCGGAGCGACGAGCAAAACGCGCCGCACTACTGCCGGTTGTTGTCGTCCTCGTCGCCCGGCGGCGGGATTTTGGCGCGCAACCGAGCGATCGTATAGCGTTTGACCTGCTGCGCCCATTGCGAGTCGATCGCCTGGGTAAGCCCCAGTCCGGGGACCCTGACGTCGAGAGCAAGATTGCTGACATAGAGCCATTTGCCGTCGAGGCTGAAGGCCGGGCTCGCCGGGAACAGCAGGCCCTGGGGCACGCCCTTTTCGATGCCGGCAAAATCGCCGAGCTTGGCGATGACCTTCCCCGTCGGGTCGAGGACGACGATCTCGTCCGACTGGTTGGCCACCGCCCAGATGTTGTCGCGGCGGTCGATGACGATGCCGTCGGCGCCGTTGATGCTGTTGACGAAAACCGAGGGTGTCCCGGCGGTGCCGCCGGCGCCGACCGGAATTTTGATGATCTGGTCGTTGCCGGTATTGGCCGCGAACAGGGTCTTGCCGGCGTTGTCGAACTCGATGCCGTTGGCGCCGAAGGGCGGAAACCCGGTCGTGGTCAGGCTCGCATCCTCGACCCAGATCGTGCCGAGCCGCTGGGCGCCGGTGCCGCCGTTCGGCCCGGTTTTCCAGACGATGCCCTGGAAGGAGTTGGAAATGTAGACATTGCCGGCGGCATCGAAGGTCAGCCCGTTGAGCCCGGCTTTCGCCGGATCGGTGCCCGGGGTGTTGGGATCGGGCGTGCCGGTCGTGCTCGCCGTCATGAACAGGCTCGAAGCTCCGGTCCGCGGATCGACCTGAAGTGCCACGCCGGCGCCTAAATCGAGCACGATCAGCTTTCGCGTCACCGGGTTGAAGGCGAGCCCGAGCGTGTGCGGGCTGGAGCCCTGGATCGCCACCTGGCGGATCAGCTGGCCATTGGGTGCGAAGACGAAGAGCTGGCTGTTGCCGGACACCGCTCCCTGGCTGTTGAAGCCGAAGGTCGTCGCCAAAACATTGCCGTTCGGGCCGACGGTCAGGCCTTCCGGCCCGGTCGCCCCCTTGGGCAGCACGGCAAAGATATCGACATTGCCGCGGTCCCAGGCCGCGGCCGGCGCGATCCCGGCGAGCGCCGTCAACCCGGCCAAGACGACCCCTCCGATCCACTGTGTTCTCATCCCGTCATCCTCCCTGAGAGTAAGGTTAATAACGTAAAGGCACCTTTACTCTTGATTGCTGCGGTGTAGCGCACTCGGCACTACCGATAAAGCAAAAAAAGCGAAGCGCGCCACGGATGCCAAACCGAAAGGTTTCCATTATATTCCGCCTCTCGGAGATGGCCGCCGCAGCATCAGGCGGGCAGAACGGTTCCGGCCGAGGCCGGCCGAGGGAGACGGAACAATTGTCCAGCTATCTGACCGGCCCAAACCCCGACGGCGTCAAGTTGACCGATCCGTCGACGAGCCCGGTGACCGTGACCAGCGTCGGGTCGATCTCGTCGCGGCCGAACGGCTTCGCCCTTTACGGCTCGCCGGCGGTCGCCTGGAACATCACCAATCTCGGCCGCATCACGGCGAGCGGCACGGCCTCGACCGGCGTCCTCCTCGAAAAAGGCGGCACCGTCACCAATGGCGAGGCAGGAGGCGGCGGGTACATAGCCGGCGGCCGGCAAGGCATCTCGATCGCCCAGGCTGCCGGCACCGTGACCAATTTCGGATCGATCGCGGGTTCCGCCGCCGGTGGGACCGGGATCTTTTTGCATGCCGGCGGCACCCTGGCCAATTTCGGTGCGATCACCGGCTACCAAACCGGCGCCGATATCACCGGCGCGACCGGGACGATCACCAATTACGGAACGATCCGCGCCACCGGCACGATTTTGACCTACGGGGTGGTGCTCAACGCCACCGCGGGTAATTTCTTGACCAACAGCAAGACCGGCTATATCGGCGCGACCGGCGGCGTCGGCGTCTTCGGCACGGCGGGCCCGGCCACTATCCTCAACTCCGGCACCATCGAAAACAGGATCATCATCGAGCAGGGCGGCAGGATCGCCAACGGGCAGGCCGGCTCGACCGGCGGCTCGATCAGCGGCGATATCGTCATCCGCGGCGCGCCCGGCACCATCGTAAACTATGGCGAGATGACGAGCGGGTTTGACGTCGGTGTCGAATTGAACCATGGCGGCATGGTCAGCAACGCCCAGGCGAGCGCCGTGATCGCCCCGTCGAACTATGCGGCTGAGGGTGTCGCCATCTATGGCGGGTTCGGCACGGTCGGCAACCTCGGCACGATATCGGTGGCCGGGACCGATGGCGGAGACGCAGTTTTTCTCGGCAATGGCGGCACCGTCGTCAACGGCTCTTCGGCGGTATCGACGGCGATGCTGAAGGACGATCTGTTCAGCAAGGATACCGGGATCGAGGTCAGGGAAGCTCCCGGAACGGTCACCAATTTCGGCTCGATCATCGGCGGCTACGGGATCTTTTTGCGCGCCGACGGCAAAGTCGCCAATGCCGGCAGCGCCGCCTATATCAGCGGCCAATATTTCGGCGTCGTCATCCAGACCACCGCAGCGAATTCCGGCGTTACCAATCTCGGCACGATCAAGGGGGTCGGCGCCAGCAACAATCCGGGGTTTGGCAGCATCGGCGCGGGCTTGTTCGGCGGCGGCAACATCACCAATGGCAGCAACAGCGACAGGGCTGCGCTGATCAATGCCGATCTGAGCGGGCTGACCACGGGCGGTCCTGGAACGATCAGCACCGCAGTGGAGATCGACGGGCTTGGCACGGTCGCCAATTTCGGCACGGTCAGCGGCACCCGGACCGGTGTCTCGCTGGGCGGCGGCAAAGTGATGAACGGGTCGAGCGCGGACCGTGCCGCTCTCGTCTCCGGGGCTTCGTACGGCATCGTCGTCAGCTCCGCCGCCACAGCCGCATCGCTTGTGACGAATTTCGGGTCGGTCGCCGCGACCGGGACCGCCGGGATCGGCGTCAGCCTCGACAATGGCGGCAACAACACCGTGACAAACGCCGGCGCGATTACCGGAGCCAGTGGCACCGCGGTCGCCTTCGGCGCCGGCAATGACAAGCTGATCGTCGATCCCGGAGCGGTGTTCGATGGTGCCGTCATCGGCGGCGGCGGCATCAAACGAGATCGATTTCGGCAAGACCGGGACCCTGCGCCTGAACCCGGAATATTCCGGCTTCTCCACCGTGCGGCTCGGCAATAGCGGGGCGGACAGCCTGACCTTGACCGAGGCCGATTTTGTCGGGCTCGCCGGCAATGCGATCACCGTTTATGGGGGCAATGTCGCCGACACCGTCAACGCCGGCACGCTTTCGGCCGGCCATCGGCTGAGCTATTTCGGCACCAAAGGCAAGGACAAGATCACCGGCGGCGCCGGCAACGATACCTTCACCTTTGCGGCGGCGGCGCTGACTGGCGCCGACACGGTTGCCGGCAATGGCGGCAGCGATACGGTCGCGGTGACGACCGGCGGCACGCTCGGCGCGGGCGGGGTGACCGGGGTCGAGAGCTTTCGCCTGGCCGCCGCCGCCGCCGACAGCCTGGTCTTGACCGACCACAATTTCTCCGGGCTTACCGGCCATGTCGTCACCGTGCACGGCGGCAACGCCGGCGACACGATCGACGCCTCGAAGCTGTCCTCCTCGAACCGGGTCGTTCTGTTCGGCGGCAATGGGGCGGACCGGTTTACCGGTGGCGCGGGAAACGACCGGTTTTCCTTCGCCGCGGCGGCGCTGACCTTCGCCGACAAGGTCAATGGCGGCGCGGGCGCGGACGAGCTCGACATCACCAGCGCCGGTGTCGCCGGAGTGAGCGGGGTGAGCGGCATTGAAACCATCCGCCTGTCGAATGCCGGGGCCGACGCGCTGTTGCTCGGCAACGCCAATTTCGCCGGCACCAAAGGAGACACGATCACCGTAATCGGCGGCAGCGCCGGGAATGTCGTGATTGCCGAGGCCGTGTCGGCGCCGCATCGCGTGACCTTTGTCGGCGGCGCCGGCCCGGATTTGTTTCTCGACGGCAGTGGCGCCGACACATTCAAATTTGCTGCAACGAGCCTGTCGGCGGCGGATGTCGCGCAGGGCGGCGGCGGCAGCGACCGGCTCGTCATGACGACCGCCGGCACGGTCGCCGCCGGCGGCGTCAGCGGGGTCGAAACCTATGTGCTGGGGAATGGCGGCGCCGATACCCTGACCTTGACCAACGCCAATTTCACCGAGGTGACCGGGAGCGCGATCACGGTCATGGGCGGCGATGACGGCAACCGCATCAGCGAGGCCGCGGTTGCGGCAACGGATATGGTGACGATGCGCGGCGGCATCGGCGCCGACATCCTGATCGCCGGCCGGCACGCGATGATGTTCGGCGGCGGCGGCGCGGATTTGTTCGAGCTTGCGACCCCGGGCACGAGCGCGAGCCCCGACCGGAACACAATGGAAGACTTCGCCCACGGCAGCGACAGGCTCGCCTTCTCCGACACCGGATTCCGGCTCGGCCTGGCGAAAGCGGGCGCCACGCCGCAGAAGCTGCCGGCGGGCCTGTTCTTGCCCAAGACCAACGGCACCTTCGACAAGTCGGGTGAGCGCTTTCCCTACGACAAGAGTTCCGGCGCTCTCTATTTCGACGCCGACGGCAGCGGCGCCAGCGATCCACGCCAGCTCGTCGCGACTCTCTCCAACCACGCCGCCGTCACTGCGAGCGACCTCTTTTTCGTATCGTGATGCAGCGGACGGTCAATCCTCGGCACGCGCCTTCACGTAAGAGCCCGGGGCGTCTTCGAGCGGGGTGAGGTTGCCGTCGCCGGGATGCCGGGCGGGTACCTCGCCGCCGGCGTATTTGGCCGCCCAGCCTTCCCACAGCGGCCACCAGGAACTGGGATATCGGGTCGCGCCGGCGAGCCATTCTTCCGGGGTCGGCGGGTTGGCGTCGTTCTGCCAATGGCCGTATTTGCCACCGGGCGGGTTGATCACGCCGGCGATGTGGCCGGACGCCGACAAGACGAACTTGACCGGCCCCTTGAAGAGACGCGTCGCGGCATAGGTCGACCGCCACGGCGCGATGTGGTCTTCATGCGTGGACAACAGGAAGGCGGGCACCCGCACCTTGCCGAGGTCGATCGGCACGCCGGTGAGGCTGATGCCGCCGGGTTTTGCCACCAGGTTCTGCTGATACATATGGCGCAAATAAAAGCTGTGCATCGCTGCCGGCATGCGCGTCGAATCCGCGTTCCAGTAAAGCAGGTCGAACGGCAGCGGCGATTTGCCGAGCAGATAATTGTTGACGACGAACGACCAGATCAAATCGTTGGCGCGCAGCATGTTGAAGCTCGTCGCCATGTCGCGGCCTTCGAGGTAGCCCTTGTCGTCCATGCGCTTTTCGAGCGCTGTGAGCTGCTCCTCGTCGATAAAGACCGAGAGCTCGCCGGCCTCCGCAAAGTCGAGCATGGTCACGAAAAACGTGGCGCTCTTGATCCGCCGGTCGCGCTTGGCCGCCATAAAGGCGAGCGTGCAAGCAAGAAGCGTGCCGCCGAGGCAATAGCCGATTGCATTCGCCTCGCGCTCGCCGGTCGCCTGCTCGATCGCGTCGAGCGCGGCGAGCGGCCCTTTCAGCATGTAGTCGGCAAAGGTCTCGGCGGCGAGGCGCTCGTCGGGATTGACCCAGGAGATGACAAAGACGGTATGGCCCTGCGCCACGGCCCAGCGAATAAAGGAATTCTCCGGCCGCAGGTCGAGAATGTAAAACTTGTTGATCCAAGGCGGGATGATCAGCAGCGGCCGGCGTTTGACCGTTTCGGTTGTGGGCGCGTATTGAATGAGCTGGATCAGCTCGTTCTGAAAGACGACCTTGCCGGGCGTCACCGCGACATTCTCGCCGAGGCGGAACGCGGTGGTGTCGGTCATGCTGATCGCCAGCCGGCCTTTGCCGCGTTCGAGATCGCCGAGCAGGTTTTTGAGCCCGTTGATCAAGTTCCCGCCGCGGCTGTCGATCGTCGCGCGCAGCACCTCGGGATTGCTCAGCACAAAGTTTGTCGGCGACATCGCATCGATGAATTGCCGCGTATAAAAATCGATCTTGCGCGCGGTGTGCGCATCGATGCCGTCGGTGGCGTGCACCACGCCCTGCAGCCAGCGGGCGGTCAAAAGATAGCTCTGCTTGATAAAATCGAAGACCGCGTTGTCGCTCCAGGCCGGGTCGCGAAAACGCCGGTCGCCCGCGGAGGGCGCGATCAACGGCTCCGGATCGCCGCCGGCAAGGCGCTCGGCGGTGCGCTGCCACAGGCTCATATAGTCTTGCCACAGCGCGATTTGCGCCTCGACCAGGCGGCCGGGGTCGGCGAGCATCCGCGCGGTCATCTCGAAAAAAGCGCTGCCGATGGCGAGCGGGTCCGCCATCCCGATATTTTGCCCGGCGGCTTGCCGGTCCAGGAATTCGGCGACGAGACGCCGGCTCGTCTCGGCGATATCCGCGATCTGCCGCGACACTCCGGCGGCATCGGTACCGCCCGTGACACCAGCGTCGGCGCCGTGGCTCTTCTCGCTCATCGCGCTTCCTCATCCGCCGGATGCAAATGTAGTGACGAGCGGCGCTGCATCTAATACACCATCGCCGATCCATCTTATCCATCGGCCGAGGGATTTGCCGCCGGCGCGGCATCGCGGCCAATTCGGCGGGGAGGGCCGCCAATGCCGATCGGCACCATCGGATTGTTGCGACGCCTTTCTTTCGGTGTGTTCCGGCCGGCGCTTCTGGTGGCGCTGCTGGCGCTCGGCGCGTGCCATCCGGTCGATACCTGGCGCGACCTGACCGGCGCCAGCAAGGACGACCCCAACCCCGAAACCACACCAAACACCAAGAATTTGGCGGCGGGCGAGGCAGCCCCTTCTCCGAACCTCGCCACCGTGCCGGAGCCGCCGACCCAGGCATTGACCACCGCCCAGCGCGACCAGCTTGCCCAGAGCCTGATCGCCGACCGGACCAATGCCAAATATACCGACGAAAAGCTGCGCGCCGGGTTCTCGGTGGCCACCGCGGCGCCACCGCCACCGCCGCCGCCTGCGCCGCCGACGGCCGATACGGGAAAAGCCGCATCAGGCGCGACGGCACCCCCCGCCGAGGGCGCCAAAGGCAACCCCACTCCGCCCGCGGCTGCAGCGGCCAGCGGCAAAGAACAGCCCGGGCCGGCAGCGGCGCCGCCTGGGGCGGCTGCCAAGGTGGCGAGCGCCGCCGGCAAGCCCGCTTCACCCGCGGCCCCGACAGCGGCGGTCGGCGGCAAGCAAAAGCCAGAACCGGCAACCGGGTCGCCCAAAGCGGGCACGAAAGTGGCGAGCGCTGAAGGCAAGACGGGACTCGGCACGACCGGCTTGCGCAAAGCCGGCGAGCCGCCGGAGCCGGGACCGATGGAATCGGGCCTGCAATCGCCGCAGATCGCCTCGCTGCCGCCGCCCGAGATGCCCCAGCCCGCTCCGCCGCCGCCCGCCTTGCTCGGAAAATCCGCAGGGTCGCCCGCCCGTCTTCCGCGCGCCCCGGCGCCTGCGCCGATGCCGGCCGGGCTCGGCGCCACCGCTTACCAGCCGCCTCCGCCACCGCCCTCGCTGCCACCCCCGGCTGCGTCCCCGGCTGCGTCCGAGCCGCCCACCGCCGCCCTCGCCGGCGCCAAGCCGCCGCGGCCGGTGCCGGTCGACACGGCGGTGGGCCAGATCTCCTTTGCCGGCAACTCGGCGACCCTGACCGATGCCGATAAACCGGTTCTCGAGCAGATCGTCGCGCGCTATCGGAAGGATCCGACGAAAGTCCGCGTCGTCGGCTATGCCGGCGGCGGCGCCGCCAATCTCGATTCCGACCAGCTGGCCAGCTTTCACGCCGCGCTCGGCCGCGCCCACGCGGTTGCCGCGGCGCTGACCAAGGCCGGCATCCCAAGCAACCGGATTATCGTCGAGGCGGCGCCGGCCGGCACCGATTCGGGTCAGGCCCGCGTCGAAATCCTGTTCGTGCATTGACCGGCTGTGCGATCGCGGTTTGCGGCTATCTTGCTTCGTGGGCTTGCTTCGTGGGCTTGCTTCGTGGGCTTGCTTCGTGGGCTTGCTTCGTGGGCATCCACGACCAGTCGATCAGCCTGGCGCTCAAACGAAAGGCTGTGGATACGCGTGTCGTGCCCGCGCAAGCGGAAGCCTGATATCGCTTGGGTCTGCAAGACCGTCGCAACTTTGCTGCGCCAAGGCTAAAAGCGGCGCCGTGAAAACAGCCGGATCGGATCGCCTGTCGTGGACTCGCCGTTGAAGATCGCGGTCGCCGGCCTCGGCACGGTCGGCGCCGGCACCTTGCAGCTGCTGCAGCGCCAGACCGAGCTGCTGGCGCGGCGGGCCGGGCGGCGACTCCTCGTCACCGCGGTATCGGCGCGCGACCGGCAGCGCGAGCGTGGTGTCGAGTTGTCCGCGGCGCGCTGGTACGAAGACGCTGCGGCGATGGCCGCCGATCCCGAGATCGATGTCGTGGTCGAGCTGATCGGCGGCGCCGAGGGCATCGCCCGGCAAGTGGTCGAGACCGCGCTCGACCACGGCAAGCACGTCGTCACCGCCAACAAGGCGCTGATGGCGCATGATGGCACGAGGCTCGCCGCGCGGGCCGAGGAAAAGGGCGTGACCCTCTCCTTCGAAGCCGCGGTCGCCGGCGGCATCCCGGTGGTCAAGGCGTTGCGCGAGGGGCTCGCCGGCAACCGGCTCGAACGTCTCTACGGCATCCTGAACGGCACCTCGAACTATATCCTGACGACGATGCGCGAAAGCGCCCGCGAATTCGCCGAGGTGCTGGCCGAGGCGCAAAAGCTCGGCTATGCCGAGGCAGATCCGAGCTTTGACATCGACGGGATCGACGCCGCGCACAAGCTCGCCATCCTGGCGAGCGTCGGGTTCGGCCGGCCGGTCGATCTCGCCGGCGTTTACGCCGAGGGGATCCGCCACGTCTCCAGGCTCGACATCGAGTTCGCCGAGGAGTTGGGCTATCGCATCAAGCTCTTAGGCATTGCCCGGCTGACCGAGGATGGGCTCGAGCAGCGCGTCCACCCGTGCATGGTGCCCCAGGCGAGCCCGATCGCCGCGGTCGAGGGCGTCTACAACGCGGTCGTCGCCGAAGGCGACTTTGTCGGCCGCGTGCTGCTGCACGGGCGCGGCGCCGGCGCGTTGCCGACCGCCTCGGCGGTGGTCGCCGATCTGGTCGATATCGCGGCCGGCCGCCATGCCGCCGCCTTCGGCGTGCCGATACTGGACCTGTCGCCGATTCCCGGCGTGCCGATCGAGCGCCACCAGGGCGCCTACTATATCCGGCTGATGGTGGTCGATCAGCCCGGTGTCATCGCCGATGTCGCCGCCGCCCTGCGCGACCAGCAAGTGTCGATGGAATCGATGATCCAGCGCGGTCGCGCGCCCGGCGAGGCGGTGCCGGTGGTGCTGACGACGCACGTCACGGTCGAAGCGGCGATGCGCCGCGCGCTGCACAAGATCGAGGCGCTCGACACCGTGCTCGAACCGCCGCGCCTGATCCGTATCGAGGATTTTTGACGTGCCCGGCGCGGCAATGCCCGATCGTGAGACGCCGGCCGTGCCGATCGCGAGCCGCCTCGTGGCGATCTACCGGGGCCGCGGCATCGATATCGCGAGCGGCCTCAACCCGAGCCATTTCGACAATCTGCCGACGGCCCCCTTCACCCGCTTCATCAAGGAGGGGGAGAGCCTGACCAACGGGCTCGGCATCGCCCTCCAGGAACTCTATTTCCTCGAATGCCTGTTCGCCGGGTTTCGCCCGCGGCACCTGTTCGTGATCGGCAACGCGCTCGGCTGGAGCAGCCTGGCCCTCGGCCTGTTGCAGCCGCGGGGGCGCGTCCTGGCAATCGATGCCGGCACCGACCGCAACGCCGCCTGGGGGATCGAGCTGACCAATTCGCTGGCGCAGGAGCACGGTCTGCCGGTTCTGGCTGTCGCCGGCCGCTCGCCCGAAGACGTGCCGGGGGCGTTGCTGGCGCATGCCATGGTCCCGGTCGAGTTCGCTTTTGTCGACGGCTACCATTCGCCCGAGCAGGTCGCGCTCGATTTCGCCGCGATCCGCCCGCACGCCGCACCCGGCTGCCTCTATTTGTTCCACGATGTCGAGAATTTCGGTCTGCACGCCGGGATCGAGCACATAGCCACTGAGAGTGGGCTTGCCTGGGAGCTGCTGCTCGGCACGACCTCGGGAATGGCCTTGGTCTTCGATCCGGCGCACCGGCCGGCGGCGCTCGATCACATCGCCCCGTTCATTGTGTCCCCCGCCGTCGTCGGGCTGGTCCGCCGTGCCGCATGGGACCACCGTCATCGCCATTTGGCGCGGTGGCGGCGCAGCCTGCGCAAGCGCTTCGGCGGCCCCGCGGCGACCGGCCGATGAGATCGACCGCCATCGCCGGCACGGCAGGCTATGCCGAAGCGGCCGACGAGTTGTTCGTCCGGTACGAGAGCATCGCTTTTGCCGAGGTCCACCGGGCGGTGCTTCACCTGCTGCCGACGGCGCCCGCCCATGTCCTCGACATCGGCGCCGGCACCGGCCGCGACGCCGCGGCCCTCGCCGAGATCGGGCATCGGGTGGTCGCGGTCGAGCCGACCGATGCGCTGCGCAGGGGTGCCATGGCGCTCCACCCGTCGTCTTCGATCCAGTGGATCGACGACAGCCTGCCGGACCTTGCGGTGGTGCTCGCGCACGGGCGGCGGTTCGACCTCGTCATGCTGACTGCCGTATGGATGCACCTCGACGGGGCGGAGCGGCGGCGGGCGATGCCGCGGGTCGCCTCTCTGTTGCGCCCCGGCGGGGTGATGGTCATGTCGCTGCGGCATGGGCCGGTCCCGCCGGGCCGGTGGATGTTCGAGGTCGCCGCGGCGGAGACGGTGCGGCTCGCCCGGGACGCGGGGCTGCGCCTCGAGATCGAGCGGCGCGGGCCGTCGCTTCAGCCCCAAAACGCCGGCATCGAATGGACCCGGCTCGCCTTCTCGCGGCCCGCGTCGGATTGACGCGGCTGGGGCCGGCGCTTAGGTTCGGCGGCGTCGCCCTGGCCAAAAACATGGAGGAAGCCCGTGGCCGAGACATCGAAGATGGACCGCAATCTGGCGCTGGAGGCGGTGCGGGTGACCGAAGCGGCGGCGCTGTCGGCCTCGCGGCTGATGGGGCGCGGCGACGAGAAGGCGGCCGACCAGGCCGCGGTCGATGCCATGCGCGAGGCGCTCAACAGCCTTGCCATCGCCGGCACCGTCGTGATCGGCGAAGGCGAGCGCGACGAGGCGCCGATGCTGTTCATCGGCGAAAAGGTCGGCAACGGCAACGGGCCGCCGATCGACATCGCGCTCGATCCGCTGGAAGGGACGACGATCACCGCGAAAGGCGGCGCCAACGCGCTCGCCGTCATCGCGATGGCCGACGCCGGCGGGTTTCTGAACGCGCCCGACGTCTACATGGACAAGATCGCGGTCGGCGGCGGGCTCCCCGACGATCTCGTCGATCTCGACGAAGAACCGGCGATAAATTTGAGAAACTTGGCGCGGGCGAAAAGGGCCGAGGTGTCCGACCTCGTCGTCTGCATCCTCGACCGGCCGCGTCATGCCGAGCTGATCGCCAAGGTCCGCGCTGCCGGCGCCCGGATCACGCTGATTTCGGACGGCGACGTCAGCGGCGTCATCGCCACCTCGGAGCCCGAAACCGGGATCGACATGTATGTCGGCTCGGGCGGCGCGCCGGAGGGCGTCCTGGCGGCGGCGGCGCTGCGCTGCATCGGCGGGCAGATGCAGGGGCGGCTCTTGTTCCGCAACGACGATGAACGCGGCCGGGCGCGCCACATCGGCATCATCGACCTCGACCGCAAGTACAAGCTCCTCGACCTCGCCGCGGGCGATGTGATGTTCGCCGCAACCGGCGTCACCAACGGCACGATGCTGCGCGGCGTGCGCCGCTTTCCAGGTGGCGCGGCAACGCATTCGGTAGTGATGCGGTCGAAGACCGGAACCGTGCGCTATGTCGAAGCGCGGCACGATTTCACCCGCAAGCAAAGCTTTGCGCCGTTCGCCCGCTGAGCTCGATTCTCCGGCGGCGACCACGCTCCGAGACCCGACCGCCGGCGACAAGGCCATGATCCGCAAGCGCTTGGGCGAGAGGCGCTAGACCCTCGCCGCAGCCGCGGCGACGATCGGACCCGCAGCAAAACTGAGCGGGCAGTGAAATGGACGCCGGCACGGTCCTCGGGGTCGAGCGGTCGGTTTGCGGTCGCAGCTGGCGATTTCCGCCCGCCGACAGCCGCGAGGGGCTGGCGATTGCCGAGCGGCTGGCGCTGCCCGAAATCGTCGGCCGGCTTCTTGCCCATCGCGGCGTCGTTCTCGACCATGCGCCCGAGTTCTTGGCGCCCCGGCTGCGCCACCAGCTGCCGGACCCCTTGCACCTGCGGGGCATGGACGTGGCGTGCGCGCGGCTGGTCCGTGCCGTCCGGGGCGGCGAGACGATCGCCGTTTTCGGCGATTACGATGTCGACGGTGCGACCTCGGCCGCTCTCTTGCTGCGGTTCTTCTCCGAGGTTGGCGCCAAGACCCGGCTCTATGTGCCGGACCGGCTGCGCGAGGGCTATGGCCCGAACGCCGCGGCGCTGGCCCGCTTGCAGGCGGACGGCGCCGGCGTCGTCGTCACCGTCGATTGCGGCACCACGGCGCACCGCCCGCTCGCCGAGGCCGCCGAGCGCGGTCTCGAGGTCATCGTCATCGACCACCATGTTGCCGAGCCGCAATTGCCGCGCGCGTTGGCGGTGGTCAACCCGAACCGGCTGGACGAGGACAGCCCGCATAGGAGCCTCGCCGCGGTGGGCGTCGTCTTTTTGCTGGTTATCGCGATGAACCGCGCGCTGCGCGAGGGCGGCTGGTATGGCGCTGACCGCGCCGAGCCCAACCTGCTCGGCTGGCTCGATCTTGTCGCTTTGGGCACCGTCTGCGACGTCGTTCCGCTGACCGGGCTCAATCGCGCCCTGGTGGCACAAGGCATCAAAGTCGCGCGCCGCGGCGCCAATCCGGGGATTGCCGCTTTGTCGGCTGTAGCCGGCATCGCGCGCCCGCTCGACGCCTGGCATCTGGGCTTCGCCTTGGGTCCGCGGGTCAATGCCGGCGGCCGGGTCGGCGCAGCCGATCTAGGCGCGCGGCTGTTGGCGACCGACGATCCGGTGCTGGCGGCCGGGCTGGCCCGTCGTCTCGACGACTACAACCGCGAGCGCCGCGAGATCGAAGCGCGCGTTCTCGACGAGGCCATCGCCGCAGTCGAATCGACACCGCAGTCGCCGGCGCTCGTTTTTGCTGCCGCTCCCGGCTGGCATCCTGGCGTGATCGGGATCGTCGCCGCACGCCTCAAGGAGCGCTATCAGCGGCCGGCCTGCGTCGTCGCGCTCGCCGACGGGACCGGCCGCGGCTCGGCCCGGTCGGTCGCCGGGTTGGCGATCGGCCCGGCGATCACCGCGGCATCCCAGGCAGGGCTCTTGATCAATGGCGGCGGCCATGCGATGGCTGCGGGGTTCACCGTGGCGGCGGAAAAGGTCGAAGCCTTGCGCGAGTTTCTGGCCGAGCGCTTGGGCGACGGGATCGACGGCGGCGAGCTTGTGCCCGAGCTCTTCATCGACGGCGCGCTCGCCGTCGCTGCAGCGCAATCGGGGCTGATCGACGAGCTCGACCGGCTGGCGCCGTTCGGTGCCGCCAACCCCGAGCCGCGCTTTGTCTTTCCCGGCGTCCGTGTGGTTCACGCCGGGCCGGTCGGAAGCGGACATCTGTGCTGCGCTTTGAGCGACCCGCTCGACGGCGCGCGGCTGCGCGGCGTCGCCTTTCGCGCCGCCGGGACGCCGCTCGGCCGTTTTCTCGCCGAGACGCGGGGTGCCGCGATCCATGTCGCCGGCCATTTGCGGCGCGATGTATGGCGTGGCGGCGACGCAATCGAGCTCGCTGTCGACGACGCAGCCATCGCGCAAGGCTGATCCCGCAGGAGAGACCGGTGGAATCGACAGAAATCGCCGAGACGATCCACGGCGGCGAGGAGGCCGAAGAGCATCGCAGCCGCACCGATACCGGGCTGCGCCGATTTGCCGGCATCTATCTCGGCGTCATCGCGATGCTGTTGGCGATCACCACGCTCGGCGGCGCCAACGCCACCAAGGTCATGCTGAACGCCAATATCCAAGCCTCCGACACCTACAGCTACTACCAGTCGAAATATCTGCGTCAGGTGGCGCTGGAGCATGCTGCCGACCAGCTCGAATTGCAGCTCGCCGCCCAGCCGGGAATGCCCGAAGCGGCCCGGACGAAATTTGTCGAGGCGATCAAAAGCTGGCGCGGCGAGGCGCGGCATTACGAGAGCGACCCGCAAAAGGGCCAGGGCAAAAAGGAGCTGCTCGCCAAAGCCCGGCAATGGGAGGAGAAACGCGACCGCGCCGCCGAGCGCGACCCCAATTTCGATTTCGCCGAAGCGCTGTTTCAGATTGCGATCGTGCTCGGCTCGGTCAGCATCGTCGCCGTCTCGCGAGCGCTGCTGCGGTTGAGTGGCGCGCTCGCGGTGGTCGCGACGGTGCTGATGATCAACGGCTACTTCCTCGTGGTCCACCTGCCGTTTGGCTGAGCTCGGCTTGCTGCACGCATTCGAGAGCCGCGTCCAATCGGCCACGCGCGGCAAGCTCCGGTGCTGGTGGACGTCCAAAGGTCGAGGCTGCGCGCGGATGGCGCAATCCGCGCTGTCGCAGCCCCTTTGGGTCAACAGCCGAGCTTGGCGGCGAGATCGATGAAGCTGTCGGCGATCACGTCGAAATCGTGCTCGGCGCGCAGGTCACGGGTCTTGTTGGGGCCGTGCTCCAGCGGCCGGCTGACAAAGGCGGTGTGAAAGCCACGCCCGCGCGCCGCCATCAGATCGGCATTGTGCGCCGCGACCATCATGCATTGCGCAGGCTTCAGGTCGAGAAACGCGGCGGTGCGATCATAAGCTTCGGGCTGCGGCTTGTAGGCGTGTGCCACCTCGGCGCCGAGGACCGCATCCCACGGCAGCCCGGCGTATTTGGCCATGTTGACCATCAGCGCAACATTGCCGTTCGACAGAGTCACGAGAATGAATTTGCGCTTGAGCCGGGTCAGGCCTTCGACCGTGTCGGGCCAGCCGTCGAGGCGGTGCCAGGCACGGTTCAATTGATCGACCTCGGCTTCGCTGAGCCCGCTGATTCCGAGCTCCGGCAACAGCTCGACCAGGTTTTCGCGGTGCAGATCGTCGAGCCGCGCCCAGGGCCGCTCGCCATTGCGCACCTTGGCCATCGCCGGCTGATACCGCGCCCGCCAACGGTCGGCGAAATCGTGCCAGTCCTTGTCGTATCCCTTGGGAGCGAGCGCCGCCTTGACTTCGCGGGCGATGCTGTCGCGCCAGTTCACCACCGTTCCGAACACGTCAAAGGTCAGCGCCTTCACCTCGGAAATCGCCATTCTCCAGATCCTTCTTTCACGGGTTGCACGCAACAGCCGGGGCCGATGTGGCGTGCCGCTGCGCCTCCCCTATCCCGTTCGCGCGACGCGAGCTAGGTTTCTGTTCAACAATTTGTGAGGAGATACGCCATCGCCTCGATTTTTGCCCGCGAGGAGGCGTCCGTCGCTGCCCGGATCGAGGCGCTCCTCGACCATCTCGGTATCGGCCGCGCCCATTTTGCCGGCCGCGCCGGCACCGATTGGCAAGGATTTGCGGCGCTGCATCCGGAGCGCATCGCCTCGTTGACCGTGCTCTGCCCCTCCGCGCTCGATCGCGAGGCGCTGCGGCCGTTGTCGGGGCGGCTCCTGGTCGTTACCGGCGACCAAGGCTCGGGCGCCCGCCGGGTGCGGGCCGTGCTGCCCGATTTGCCGCAGGCTCGCACGGCGGTGCTGGCGAATTATGCGGGACTGACCTGGGCGAACCTCACCGCGGAGCGCGGCGACGAGATCCTCGCCGCGATGACCGATTTCCTCGCCGGCACCGACGCGCCTGCGGCCCCGGCAAAGTCCGCCGCTGGGGACGGTGAGGCTGCCGGAATCTCGTTCCGGATTGCGGGGAACGGACCACCTCTGGTGCTGCTGCCGCTCGAATTGTCGCCGGGGCAATGGGAGCCGTTGCTGCCGGTGTTGGCTGAGCGCTGGACCACGATTACGCTCGGCGGCGCCCATCTCGGCAGCGTGGCGAGCCTCGAAGAGCGCGGCCGATCCGGCTATATGGCGATCGTGCGCAGCCTCATCGACCGGCTGGCGATCGAGCGCGAGCAAACCGTGGTCGAAGTCGGTTGCGGCTGCGGTGTGATCATGCGCGAGCTGGCGCGCCGCACCGGCGGGCACAACCGGCTGATCGGGATCGACCAGAACCCCTATCTGATGCGCGAGGCGCGTGCGCTGGCGGCGCGCGAAGGGCTCGCCGACCGCATCGAGCTACGTTCCGGCAGCGCCGAGGACTTGCCGTTGCCGGACAGCTTTGCCGACGCCGCCCTGTGCTGCACCGTCGCCGAAGAAGGCGATGCCGGACGCATGCTTTCCGAGCTGGTGCGCATCACCAAGCCCGGCGGCCATGTAGGGGTCATCGTTCGTGCGATCGATCGCGGCTGCTGGGTCAATCTGCCGCTCGATCCGGCGCTCAAGGCCAAGGTCGAGTTGCCTGGCATGATCGGCGGCGGCGCGACCCCGGCGGGTTGCGCCGATGCAAGCTTATATCGGCGCCTCTCTATGCTCGGGGTCGAAAAGCTCGATTTTTTTCCGCAGCTCGTCGCGGTTCGCCCCCCCTCGCCGCGCCTCGACCGTTATCAGCAGCAGATCCTGGCGGCGCTCGATGCGGCCGAAACCGAAGCCTGGCGGCGCTCCGTGGCAGAAGCCGAGGCCGGCGGCACATTCTTTATCGCCCAGCCGTTCCACTGCGCAGTCGGGCAAAAATCCGGCGCAGCTGGACCGTAATCGTGATCCTCGCGACCGCCGGCCATATCGACCATGGCAAGACGGCGCTGGTAAAGGCGTTGACCGGGATCGATGCCGATCGCCTGCCCGAGGAGAAACGCCGCGGGCTGACGATCGATCTGGGTTTTGCCTATGCGAAATTGCCCGACGGCACCGAGCTCGGCTTTGTCGATGTCCCCGGGCACGAGCGTTTTCTGTCCAATATGCTGGCCGGGGTGTTGTCGATCGATCGGGTGCTGCTGGTGGTCGCCGCCGATGACGGCCCGCGCCCGCAAACGATCGAGCATCTCGACATTCTCGAATTGATCGGCGTCGCCGAAGTCACCGGCGTCGTCACCAAGATCGACCGGGTCGAGCCCGAGCGCATCGCTGTGGTCGTCGCCGAAACCAGAGAGCTGCTCGCAGCGGCTGGGTACGCCGATAGCCCGATCTTCCCGGTGTCGAGCCGCACCGGCGACGGCATCGACGCCTTGAGCATGCATCTGCGGGATGCTGCCCGTGACGCCGCTCGGGCGCGTGCTGCAGCGCCGCCCCGGGGCCTTTTTCGCATGCCGATCGACCGGGCCTTCAGCCTGCCGGGGATCGGGCTGGTGGTAACCGGGACGGCGATCGCGGGGACCGTCGCTCTCGGCGATCGGCTGGTGATCAGCCCCAGTGGGACGGTGGTGCGGGTGCGCGGCTTGCATGCCCGGAATCATCCGATCGACCGAGCCGGCGCCGGCGAGCGCTGCGCAATCAATATTGCAGGTGCTTTCGCCGACGGGGCCCACCCCGGCCGCGGTGATTGGATCGTGGCGCCCGAACGGCATGCGCCAGCCGCCCGCATCGACCTTATGCTGCGCGCCTCGCGTCACGCTCCGGCGCCGCTGCGCGACGGCTCGCCGGTTCATCTCCATATCGGCACCGCCGATGTGGTCGGTCGCCTGGCGTCGCTCGACCGTCGCTCGATCGCACCCGGTGAGATCGCCTTTGCCCAGATCGACATCGAGCGCCGGGTGGGAGCACTCTATGGCGACCGTGTATTGCTGCGCGACGATGCCGCCCGCCATACCCTCGCCGGCGGCAAAGTGGTCGATCCGTTCGCGCCGCGACGCGGCCGGCGCCTCCCCGCCCGGCTTGCCGCGCTCGAGGCGATGGAGCCGGCCGATCCAGGGGCGGCATTGGCAAATTTGCTCGGTATCGAGGGAGTGGTCGATCTCAGCCGCTTCGCGCTGCTGCGCAATCTCGCGCCGGCGGAGCTCGATACGCTGACCAAAAGCTCGGAGTTTTTGTGCGTCGGACCCAACCGTGCCCCGGTGGCGGTGACGGAAAAGCGCCTGACAGCACTCGCTGAACAGGTCGTCGAAGCACTCGCCGCCTGGCATCGGGAGGAGCCCGACGCGCTTGGGCCGGCGCGTCCGGCTTTGTTCGAGAAATTGCACGGCGAGGTGCCCGAGGCCGTGCTCGACGCAGCGTTGTCGAAGCTCGCCGCGGCTGGGAGGGCGGTGCGGGAAGGCGGATTATGGCGTCTGCCCGACCATCGGCCACGGCTCGATCGCGCCGACGCGAAATTGTGGGAGCGGGTTCGCCCGTTGCTCGCAGCCGCCGGGCTGCGGCCGCCTCGGGTGCGCGAGCTCTCGCAAGCGCTTGCGCTCGAGCCGGAGCCGGTCGAGCGCTTTCTGCGTCGTGCCGAGCGTTTGGGTCACGTCGCCAAGGTTTCAGAAAATCGCTATTTTCTGCATGAGACTTTGGCTCGGCTGGCCGAAATTGCGCGCGAGCTGGCGGCCGTTGAGCCAGAAGCCGGCTTTACGGCCGCGGTCTTCAACGAGCGCTCCGGCGTGGGCCGCAATCTGACGATCCGCATTCTCGAATATCTTGATAGGATGGGCGCTACCCGCCGGGTTGGCGATGCCCGCATTCTGCTCGGCGGCGGCGAGCTGTTCGGCTGACGCATTAGGGAAGAGAATCGTCCCCGGTGGGGCGCGCGGTCTTCAAATTCTCGCATGGCCGTGCCGTCTTGTGGCGCCCCATCCCGATAAGCATTGTTTCACAACGGGTTGGCGGGCCGAGGATCGAGATTTCGTCCCGGCTCGTTTCCGCCTGTCCTGCGGCGTTTGGGTCCAAATTTGGGTCCGCCGGCCTCTCTCCCAAGGCATTTTTGTGAGCGGCGAGACTGGTCGCCGACCGCCCCGTTTGCCGAGGATGAGCGACCCCTTGGTCAGACCATCGCGTCGGGTGACAGGCGTCTATTGGCCGGAAACCGGATGGCACCATCGGGTAAGCCCGGCCCTCCGCATCTTCCGCCAAGTGTTCCCGGTGGTGGTGGTCGCTGGTATCGTCATCCTCGCGGTGGCGGCAATTGGCCTCAACACCAGGACCGACGGCGGCAGCGCGAGAGTGTTCATTGCCGGGCTGGCCGTACCGATTGGCCTGGGGCTCGTCGCGATCGTCGTCATGCTCCGCCTACGGCTGAAGCGACACTGACGCCAAACGTCCGCGCGCTTCGAACAGTCCTCGCCACGCTCGACCCGCCGGTAGCATCTGGCCGAGCGGCCGGCAGCGTCGATGAACTTCCTAAAACCGTAGCCTGCCGAGTGGTTGAACCCGCGGCAAATCGCCACAGTCGTGGTAGACGTGCTGCTCGTGAAGCGGGAACTAGCCGTCAGTAAGCCTTCGCGCGGCATAAAATTCTCTCGCTAGCTGGCGCTTTGGTGTAATCTCAGAACGCGCATTGTTAACCTCAAAATCGCGTCTGAGAATGGCTTCGAACCTATCGCGCCGTCAGCAGCACGAGCTTGATTATCACCAACGTCGTGCCGCAGATTTTGCGGCCGAGGGAGCGAAACCGGTAACGCTTACGCGGTTTACCTCCCACCGTTACCGTTGGTGGAATGCCTATTGGGTGATCCTTTGGAGAGCGCGGGCTTTCGACCTGCGGGATAAGCGGGTGCTCGTTGTGGGAGGCGGGTTCGGTGAGGATGCCATATTTTTAAATCTGTTCGGCGCGGGGTTTGTTTGTTCTATCGATATTTCTGCAGCCTCTACCCGGATAGCGGCACAAAAAGCCCGTGTGTCGGGAGCATCAGTCTATTTCCACGTCTCGATGGCAAAGAGCCTACCGTTCAAGGATGGCTCTTTCGACTTAGTGTATTTGCCCGATATCCTGCACCATGTAGATATCCCCCATGCAATACCTGAGGTCGTGCGAGTTCTAAAGCCGGATGGCCTAATTCTTGCTAATGAGCCCTACACTCATTCTTGGGTGCAGTCAATCAGAAATTCGGCTTTTGTGAGCCGTGTTCTTTACCGCCGACTGGTAAAGCTGGTTTACGGCACCGATACGCCTTATATCACTGAAGACGAAAGAAAATTATCTGAGGTTGATATCCGTACTATCGGCAAAGTCGCAACCATTGTTCACAAGACTTGGTTTCTGTTCGTTAGCGGTAGGATTGTTTCCCCAAATGGGAAATATTTACCGATAATTGATAGAATAATATTGTCCATTCCGGGGTTTGGTCATTTGCTCGCCGGGCGTGTCGTGTTTGCTGCACGGCGCCGACTTTGAAAATGGCGCTCGCCAGCCCCATATAACGATCGTCTCTCTGTCATGCACCTTAAAGCCCGGCGCTGCTCCCAGCGTCGGGTTTTTTCGTTGGCCGAGCCTCTTGGCCAGAATAAAAATTCCGAAATTTTCTGATTTGAAGTAGAGCTAAGTCGCCGCCAACTTTGTATTTGACAACGCCGCTAATGGCGTAGATGATCCGTGCTCCAAACATAGGAGGAACACGACATGATGATGATTGCACTGGTCGATGCGGTCTGGCGGCTGATCGACCTACTGGAAGCCGCGAAAAAGAAATCCAATGACCCGGCAGTGAAATACAAGCTGCAATCGGCGCAGGTCGCGGCGGCGAACCTGATCACTTTGGTGGATACCCCGGCCAAGGCCACGGATGGCGGCTCGCCGGCGGCAACGTCCGCAGCCCGCCCCGCAAAGGTAAGCCGACGCCCTTATTTGACCCTGCTCTAGTCGATCGTACCCTCAGCCATCTATCTGTCCCCCGCGACCGCTGCCCGCTTCAGAGCCATGAACTGGTCGGGTCCGCCGGTGAAGGTAGGCCGATCGCGCCCGTCGTCAGAGATTTCGATCGGTTCAGCCATGATCTGGCCGCTCTCATCGACCCGGCGCACCTGTTTGATCCCGTCGTAGTCGAGCACGACGGTTCTCACGGGCTGCGGCGCGGGCGCAGGGATGGCCTTGTCCGGCTCGGGTGCGATCGTGGCCTTGTCCGGCGGGTTGCTCGCTGGCGAGCGGCTGAGCAGCCGGTTACAAAACGTGACACGTCACCAAATGTAACGAGATCACTACGCTTGGCCATCGGCATAGGCCGGCCGGCTGCCAGCGATTACGTGTTCCCAAGCCCCGTGAGCGTGACATTTGACCGGCGGTCACCGGGCGCCCTGAGCGACGCGTGGCGGGATGCGGTCCGCTGGCGAAAGCTCCCCAAGGTCACGTTCCATGCGCTGCGCCATAGCCATGCATCGGCGCTGATCGCGGCCGGGGTCGATATCCTGGCCATCAGCCGCCGGCTCGGCCACGCGAACGCATCGATCACGCTGAACGTCTACGGCCACCTGATCGAACAGAACGAGGCCAAGACGCTCGCCGCACTCGACGCCACACTCGGGTCCAAATGAGCTTTGGGTCCAACTTGGGTCCAACGGTCACCAGCGTTCGCTCGGCGTTCTGATTGACGCCGCTTCAAACCCCAGCAATTCTGCTAATCGGAAGAGAATCGTCCCCGGTGGGGCGCGCGGTCTTCAAAACCGTCGGGGGGCGCGAAGCCGTCTCCGGTAGGTTCAACTCCTGCCTCTTCCGCCATTTTTGCGAAAATACAACAGTAAGATCAACGAGATGGTTCGAATACCGGATCGTTCCCATACTCCTTTCCATATCCTAGGCGCGGTTCGGAGCGAATGTCGGCGAATGCTGGACGGTCGGGCAAGCGGGCATATCTTATCGGCCGCGACCTCGGCCTCAGTGCCGCCGAACACCGCGCCCTCATCACACACCTTTAGGGCTTGGGTGCTGGCAAACCGTGCTGACGGATAAGGTCGTCAAGCAGCCAGTCCGGATAAGCGCCGTCGCGCTCCGGTGGAGGCACCTGAAAATGCCGGCCATGCGGCCCCAACCAAAAGGAGCCGAGGTCATCTTCTTCGGTGACTCGATGGCAGCCGCGACGTTCGAGCTCCAGCCAGAACTCCGCCCGGCCGTAGCGACGCATCGCCATCCTGGATTAGGCGGCGCGAACCAAGAAGCTGCGCGACGTGCTTTCGCGCACCGCTGGTTGCTCGGGGTGTCTTTGCTGCCGCAGCATCTCAGAATAGGTGAGCGCTGGCTCGACCTGGTAGTTAAGCCCTTCATTGAGGTGCATAAGCCGCTGAAGCGACGGCGCGACTGCTTCGTAGGCTCGTTCCGGATCGCGATCGGCTATATAGAGGCCGTATACGTCGTCCGACGTATAGACGTTCACACCATCGATGAGCCGGTGCGTGACACGGATCACTGTGGCAGTCGGTTTCCCCATCATGCGAGGCCCTTCCTCCCCCCGCGTCGCGACTAACGGCATTTGATATCCTGCTGATCCGAGCCGTCAAGCCATAGCACACCTGGCGTCAAAGCAACGTCACCGCCGAAATCATGGACGATCCCCCAAGCAGCGGCTCTCGTCGCCCATCTTCGCAGGAGCCTCAACGGACTCCATGCCCCACGGCCACCCCCCTGGCTGCACGGGTTGCCGTGCCGGGGGGCGTCCGTGCCATATTTGAGATATGGGCACTCCCATAGTTAGGGGTCGAGCTCCGCTTGCGCCCGTGGCAGCAGCTCCGCCCGCCTCGGGCTGCCTGTTCTACGCGCGGGTGAGCTTGCGGATGCGGTGGTTTTCGGTGTCGCCGATATAGATGGCCCGGTCGGGGCCGACGACGGCGCCGTGCGGGCGGGCGAGGCCGGCGGCATGGGCCGGGCCGCCGTCACCCTCGGCCCCTTTGCGGCCGCCGGCGATAGTCTCGATGCGTCCGCTCGCGGCGTCGATGCGACGGATCGCATGGTTCTCGGTATCGACGATCAGGATGTCGCCGTCGGGGTCGAGGGCGAGCTCCTTGGGCGCGTCGAGCACCGCGGCGAGCGCCGGGCCGCCGTCGCCGCTGTAGCCGCGCGCGCCGGTGCCTGCCGCCATCCTGATCACGCCGCGGGGATCGACCGCGCGCAGGCTGCTGCCCTGGCGCTCGAGGATATAGACCGTGCCGTCGGCGGCCACCTTGACGGCGCGGGCGCCGTAGATGCCGGCCGATCCCGCCGGACCGTCATCGCCGCTGTGCGCCGCTTCGCCGGTGCCGGCGAAAGTCGCAATCGTGCCGGCGGCAAGATCGACGACGCGGACCCGGTTATCGGCGACGTCGGCGATAAAGAGCCGCCGCTCTGCCGGGTCCAATGCCAGACCGTTCGGCTCGACCATCCTCGCCCGCGCGGCCGGGCCGTGATCGCCGCCGAACCCCGACGAGCCATCGCCAGCCAAGCTGGCGATCATTCCGGTTCCGGCATCGACCCGGCGCACACAATGGTTCAAGCGGTCGGCAATATAGATGTTGCCGGCGCGGTCGAGGACGATGCCATAAGGCTGGTTCAGCCGCGCACTCGTCGCCGGCCCGCCATCGCCGGAATAACCCGCCTCGCCATTGCCGGCGCAGGTGGAAATGACGCCGCTCGACGCATCGACCCGGCGGATGCGGTGATTGAACGTGTCGGCAAAATAGAAATTGGCGGCCGAGTCGAAGGCGACATCGAACGGGCCGTTCAGCAATGCCCGCGCCGCCGGGCCACCGTCGCCGGCAAAGCCCGGCTCGCCGGTGCCGACCGCCGTCGTGATGACCCAGCCACTCTTCGCCATATTCCGATCCCCCGCTGAGGCGGGGATTTTAGCATCGCTTTTCCGATCGGCGAGCGCGGATGTAGATTGCCGGCATGGGTTCGCTTCGCCATCGGCTGGTTCGGGCGCTCGCCGCTGTGGCGCTCGTTACCGCCGCCGTGCTGGTCGGCGCCGCCACACCCGAGGCGCCGGGCCCCGTCTCGCTCGCCGGGCAGCTTTTGATTGCGGCGCCGACGATGGGCGACCCGCGCTTCTACCACGCGGTCATCCTGGTCGTGCGCGACGACAAGGACGGTGCCGTCGGCATCGTCATCAACCGTCCGGTCGGCGAGCGGACGATCGAAAGCCTGCTGGAGGGGACCGGCGACCGGACCCCCGATGTCGAGGGCAGCCTCCGCGTCTTCGCCGGCGGCCCGGTCCAGCCCGAGCTCGGCTTTGTCGTCCATACCGCCGACTACAAACGGCCGGAGACGCAAAAGGTGGACGGCCAGGTGGCAATGACGGCGAGCCCGCAAATCCTGCGCGACATCGGCCACCACAAAGGCCCGAAAGAGAGCCTCTTCGCGTTCGGCTATGCCGGCTGGGGCCCCGGCCAGCTCGCGGCCGAGATGGCGCGGCACGATTGGTTCACCACCCCGGAAGAGCCAAAGCTCGTCTTCGACGCCGACCGCGCCGGCCTGTGGGAAGACGCGATGGCCCGCCGCACGCGCGACCTTTAGCGATCGATCCCGCCGGGACGCGTCGTTTGGACAAAAGCCCCGCCGGAGCGGAGCTTTTGCGTTTTTGGGGAGTCTGAGCTGGCCGCGGGCTACTGGACGGCAAACACCCAGATCGCCCCGCCTTGCGGCACCTCCGGGAACTGATGCTGGCGCACCAGATTGAGACGGGCCTGCATGCGCGCGGCATCGACCCCCCAGCCCGACTGCACCGCAATGTACTGCTTGCCGTCGAGCTCGAACGAAACCGGCACGCCGTTGACACCGGAGCCGGTGCGGAATTCCCACATCGTCTTGCCGGTCGAGGCATCAAAGGCGCGGAAGTAGCGGTCGTTGGTGCCGCCGGCGAAAACGAGACCGCCGCCCGTCGCCAGCACCGGTCCCCAGAGCTGCGAATTGGCGAAGGGATGGCTCCAGACCTTCTTTCCGGTGTCTAGGTTCCAGGCCTGCAATTCGCCGATATGGTCGGCGCCGGGTGCTACATAGAGCGTCGTCGTCGCGCCGACAAAGCGCTCTCCAGGGGTGTAGCTGACCTTTTCGCCGATCGAGGTGCCGCACAGGTTTTCGTTGGCCGGGATATAGAGAAGCCGCGTCTTTGGGCTGTAGGCTACCGGCGGCCAGTCCTTGCCGCCCCATAGCGACGGGCAGAAATCTGCCTTTTTGCCGGTCGCGGGCTGGCGCACCGGGTCGACATTGGGCCGCCCGGTCTTCGGGTCGAGGCTGGTAAAGACGTTCTGCCTGACGAACGGCTCGCCGGTGACGAAACCGATCGGACCGTCCGTGCGCGCCAGCATCCACAAATATCCGTCGCGCGCCACATCGACGAGACCTTTGACCGTCTTGCCGTCATGCTGATAGTCTACGAGGATCGGCGGCGACACCTCATCCCAATCCCACGAATCGTTCGGGTGGTATTGGTGATATCCCTTGATCGCGCCGGTTTTGACATCGAGCGCCAATACCGACGAGGTGTACAGGTTGTCGCCCGGCCGCTGATCGCCCATCCACGGCCCGCCATTGCCGGTGCCCCAATAGGCGAGGTTGCTCTCGGGGTCGTAATTGCCTTGGATCCACACCGACCCGCCGCCGGTCTTCCACTGGTCGCCTTTGGGCCAGGTCTCGCTGCCCGGCTCGCCCGGCGCCGGCACGGTATAGGTCCTCCACAATTGCTTGCCGGTCTCGGCGTCGAAGGCGGCGACAAAGCCGCGAACTCCGAGCTCGCCGCCGGAGCAGCCAACCATGACGACGCCGTCGACGACCAGCGGCGACAGCGACATGTAATAGCCGTGGGCGTAGTCCTCGACCTTGCTCTTCCACACCTCCTTGCCGGTCTTGGCGTCGAGCGCCACCAGCACGGCATCGGCCGCAGCAAAATAGACCTTGTCTCCCCACAGCCCGACACCGCGGCTCGTCGGGTGCAGCAGCAGCATGTCTTCGGGGATCGGCCGCTTGAACCGCCACAAAAGGTTGCCGGCCTTCGCATCGACCGCCAGCACCTGGTTCCCCGGGGTGGCGACGAACATGACGCCGTCACGGACGATCGGCGGCGCCTGGTGGCCTTCGACCTGACCCGTCTCCAATGTCCAGACCATCTTGAGCTGGCCGACATTGGCCGGGGTGATCCCGGCCAAGGGGCTATAGCCCCAGCCGTCATAGGTGCGCCGGTACATCGGCCACTCGCCGTCCGCCGGTTGCTTCAGCTCCTGTGCCGTCACCGGCTTGTAGTTCTGCAAGACCGGCGGCACCGGAGCCGGCGATTCCGGCTGCGGCTGCGGCGGCGACGGCTTTTGCGCCAGCGCCGCGCCGGCGGACAGCAGCAGGGCGAGCCCGCCCGCGACCGCCGCCGTCACGGAAATTCGAGATTTCATCAGCATTGGCGTTCTCTCCCTTTCTGTTTGAGGCTTGGTCTCAAATCTGCTGGAACCCGACCCGGCCGGTAAACGGCTTGGCGACGACGAGCCGGCCGTCGGCGCTTTGCAGCGGCAGCGCCGGCAGGGCGCGCGGCGAAGGCCCGCTGACCACCCGCGCGCCGGCCTTTGGATCGTATTGCGAAAAATGGCACGGGCATTCGAGCCGCTGCGCCTCCGGGTGCCAGTTCATCACTTCGCAGCCGGTGTGCGGGCAGATCGCCGAATAAGCGACAACGCCGTCCGCCGCACGCGCCAGCGTGGCCGGATCGAAGCCGGCGGGGTCGAGGCGCAGCAGCAAAACCTTGTTCAGCCGGGTGCCGTCGCGCACGGTTTTGTCGGCCGGGTCCATCGGCCAGGCGAAGACCTGTGGCCCGCCCGGCGGCAGGTCCGTGGCCTTCAGCGGTGCGCCGCCGCCGCCGGTCTTGACCAGCATGTCACCCTGATGCGGCCGCGCCCGCTTGGGATCATCCTGCGCAGCACCCCGGCGCGATGCGGCGAGCAGCCCGAGCCCGACACAAAGCGCCGCCCGCCGGCCGATCCGGCGGATCGCCCACCGGCAGTCGCAATCCCCCGCCAACCTCGTTCCCCCCAACGTCCGTCAAAGCGTGTCGATATCGGCGACGGGCGGGACCCTGCCCGCCCGTGCCCCGGCCTCAGCTCGCCAGCTGGTCGCGGATCGGCAGGTTGCGGATGCGTTTGCCGGTGGCGGCAAAGATCGCATTGCACAGCGCCGGCGTGAAGGGCGGCACGCCCGGCTCGCCGACCCCGCTCGCCGGCACGTCGATCGTCGCCGGAATGATGTGCACATGCGTGACAGCCGGCAATTCATCGATGCGCGTGACCTGGAAGCCGTCGAAATTGTTCTGCTGCGCGCGCCCGTTCTTAAAGCTGATCTCGCCGTATTTGGCGAGGCTCAGCGCCATCACCGCTGCTCCCTCGATTTGCGAGCGGATGCGCTCGGGGTTGGCGGCAAAGCCGCAATCGATCGCGGTTTCGACGCGCGGCACCGAGATCCCGCCCTTGTCGTCGACCGCGACCTCGACCACGGTGGCGACATAGCTCAGGAAGCTGCGATGGGCGGCGATGCCGAGCCCGTGCCGCGGCGGCAGCTTCCGGCCCCATTCCGCCTTTTCGGCGACGACGTCGACGACCCGGCGCAGCCGCGCCGTGTCGATCGGGAAGGTCTCGAACGGGTCGCCGTAATTGGGGAACGCCCCGACATCCTGCGACTTGCGCGGATCGACGATGCGCGGCGGGCCGATCAGCTCGACCAGCAGATCCTTGGGATCGCGCTCCCAAGGCATGGGCGATTTCGGCGACAAAGGACTGCACCGCAAAGCCGTGCGGGATGTTCGAGACCGAACGGAACCAGCCGATCCGGGTGTGCGCCTCGGCCTCGCCGTTCTCGCAGCGCAGATTGGGGATCGCGAACGGCACGTCGATCAAGCCCATGCCGAGCTCGCCCGGCGATTCATGTTTCGGATCGGGGCCGAAGATCGCTGCGATGGTGGGCGCGACACTGCGGTGCCGCCACGCGACGACGCGCCCCTGCTGATCGATCCCGGCGTCGAGGCGCTCGAACGAGACGGTATGGTAGTAGTCGTTGTGGAGGTCGTCTTCGCGCGTCCACAGCACCTTGACCGGCGCGCCGCCCATCGCCCGCGACAGCAATGCTGCTTCGAGCACATAGTCGCATTGCGACTTTCGGCCAAAGCCGCCGCCGAGCAGCGTAACGTTGACGATCACGTCCTCGCGTTTGAGGCCGAGCTTTTTGGCCAATTCCTCCTGCGTGTTGCCGGGGCTCTGCACCGGCGCCCAAGCCTCGCATTTGCCGTCGGCGACGCGCACCGTGGCGTTGGGCGGCTCCATCGACGCATGCGCGAGGTGCGGGATGTAATATTCGGCCGAGACCGTCTTCGCCGCCGAGGCCAGCGCCTTGTCGGCGTCGCCGTCGTTGCGCACGACCTTGCACGGCTGGCTCGCGGTCTGCTGGAGCTGGCTCTTATAGGCGGCCGAATCATAGCTGCCGTGCGGGCCGTCGTCCCAGTGCACGACCAGCGCCTCGCGCCCCTTCATCGCCGCCCAGGTGTTGGCGGCGACCACCGCGACGCCCCCGACCGGCTGGAATTTCGCCGGCGGCGGGGTGCCCTCGATGACGACGACCTTTTCCACTCCCGGCACCTTCATCGCGGCACTCGCGTCGTAGGAGGCGAGCTTGCCGCCGAGCACCGGCGGGCGCGCGACGACCGCATATTTCATGCCGGGCAATTTGGCGTCGATGCCGTAGGTGGCGCGGCCGGTCGTGATGTCGAACAGGTCGACGATCTGGACCTCGCCTTTGCCGAGATAGCGGAAGGCGGATTCGTCCTTCAGCTTGATCTGGTCGGGCGAGGGCGTCGGCAATGCGGCGGCCGCCACGGCGAGGTCGCCATAGCCGAGCTTGCGACCGGTCGGCTTGTGCACGACTTCATGGTTCTGCGCCTCAACCTCGCCGATATCGACGGCCCAGCGCTGGGCCGCCGCCATCTCCAGCATCCGCCGTGCGGCCGCACCGCATTGCCGCATCGGCTGGATGAAATGGCGCATGCTGCGCGAGCCGTCGGTGTTCTGGTTGCCGTATTTCTGCTCGTCGCCCGGCGATTGCTTGACGCGCACGCGCGCCCAATCGGCGTCGAGCTCGTCGGCGACGACCATCGGCAGGCTGGTGCGCGAGCCGGTGCCCATCTCGGCCCGGTGCGCGATGATCGTGACGATGCCGCTCGGGTCGATCGAGACAAAGACATGCGGGTCGCTGACCACGCCGCCGGCCATCTTGGCGGCACCGGTCGCGTAGGCGAATGCCCGATGCACCGGTACCAGCTCGGCCGCGACGACGAGCCCGCCGGTCGCCAGCACGCCGCGCAGAAAGCCACGGCGGCTGACGTTTTCGATCGCGATATGAAGGGCGGTCATGGTCATGCCCCCGTCCCGGCCGCCTTGATCGCGGCGGTGATCCGCTGATAGCAGCCGCAGCGACAGATATTCCCGCTCATGACGCTGGCGATCTCGGTTTCGGACGGGTTCTTGCTGGTCGCCAGCAACGCCGCCGCCTGCATGATCTGCCCGGCTTGGCAATAGCCGCATTGCGGCACGTTGAGCGTGCGCCAGGCCCGTTGCACCGGATGGTTGCCCTGCGGGTCGAGGCCTTCGATCGTCACCACCGAGCGGCCGTCGATATCGCCGATCGCGGTGATGCAGGCGCGAGCCGCCTGCCCGTCGACATGGACGGTGCAGGCACCGCACAGCGCCATGCCGCAGCCGAATTTGGTGCCGGTCAAACCGAGCTCGTCGCGCAAATACCACAGCAGCGGCATCGACGCGTCGCCGTCGAAAGCCTGCTGCTGGCCATTGACTTGCAATTTGACCACGGGTGTCCTCCCTGGTGGGGTTGCCGCCGTCACCATCCGCACCGGCGGAACGCGCTTTTTGATCGTAGCTCGGGGGCCGCGCGCCGCGCAATCGCCCGCAGCCGCGCTATTCGACGGTGACCGATTTCGCCAGGTTTCGTGGCCGGTCGATGTCGCAACCCCGCTTCAGCCCCACCTGGTAGGCGAGGAGCTGGAGCGGGATGTTGAGCAGGATCGGATCGAGCTCGGGTGCCGCTTCCGGCACCTCGAACGCGGCCTCGACCGCCACCGGCAACCCGCCGGGTTGGGTGATTGCCAGCACCGGGCCGCGTCGCGCCCGGATTTCTTCGATCGTCGAGATATTCTTTTGCAACAGGTCGTCACGCGGGATGACGACAATCGTCGGGGTTTCGGGCGACACCAGGGCGAGCGGCCCGTGCTTCAGCTCGGAGGCCGGGTAGGCTTCGGCGTGCAGATAGCTGACCTCCTTCAGCTTGAGCGCACCCTCCATGGCGACCGCATAACCGGCGGCGCGGCCGACAAAATAGGCGTGCTCGCTGGCGACGATCCGTTCGGCCAGCCGCTCGATCTCGGTCTCGCGCGCGAGGAGGCCCTCGATCCGCTCGGGCAGCCCCGCCAAGGCTGCCAAGAGACGGCCGCCATCGGCGGTGGACAAGTCGCGGATGCGGCCGAGATGGATCGCGAGCAGCGCAAACGCCACCGCGGTAGAGGTGAACGTCTTGGTCGACACCACCGCCACTTCGGGGCCGGCGTGGAGGTAGATGCCGCGCCCGCATTCGCGCGCGATCGTGCTGCCGACGACATTGACGATGCCGAGAACGCGTCCGCCTTTGCGCTTGATTTCCTGGACCGCGGCGAGCGTGTCGAAGGTCTCGCCCGACTGGCTGACCGCGATATAGAGCGTGTCGCCCTCGATGACCGGGTTGCGGTAGCGGAATTCGGAGGCGGGCTCGGCCTGCGCCGGGAGCCGCGCCAATTGCTCGATCAGCTGCGCCCCGATGGCACCCGCGATAAAGGCGGAGCCACAGCCCAGGATCTTGACCCTGCGGATTTCGAGCAAGTCTCGCGCGCCCAGGTCGATGCCGCCGAGATGCGTCGTCTGGAACCGCGGCTCCAGCCGGCCGCTCAAGGTCCGCGCCACCGCCTCGGGCTGCTCGGCAATCTCCTTGCGCATAAAATGCGCGAAATCGCCACGCTCATAGGCTTCGTTGGTCCAGGTGATCGTCGATGGCGTCTTTGACGTCGGCCCGCCATCGAGGGTTGCGGTCTCGTACCCGTCGGCGCGCACCAGCGCGACCTCGCCATCGTCGAGATGGACGACGCTGCGGGTATGGCGGACGAGGGCCGCGGCATCGGAGGCGAAAAACATCTCGCGCTCGCCGATCCCGAGCACTACCGGGCTGCCGTTGCGGGCGACGACGATCATGTCGGGGTGTGCGGCGTCGAGGACGGCGAGCCCGTAGGTCCCGCTGACCAGCCGGAGCGCCGCGCGCACCGCGGCATCGAGCGGTCCCGGCGGCATCGCCGCGATCAGGTGTGCGAGCACCTCGGTGTCGGTCTCCGAGCGAAAGACGACCCCATCGGCTTCGAGCCGGGCGCGCAATTGAGCGGCATTCTCGATGATGCCGTTATGGACGACGGCGATCCGGTTCTCGGCATCGCAATGCGGATGGGCATTGCGGTCGCTCGGCTCGCCATGCGTTGCCCAGCGCGTATGGGCGATGCCGGCCGGGCCCTTGAAGCGCGCCGGCAGCAGCTTTTCGAGCTCGCGCACCCGGCCCTTGCATTTGGCCAGACGCAGCTCGCCGCCGCGGGCGATCGCGATCCCGGCCGAATCGTAGCCGCGATATTCGAGCCGATGCAGCCCTTCGACCAGGATCGGCGCCGCGTCGCGCCTGCCGATGTAACCGACGATGCCACACATGCTCGGGTCTCCTCAGCCATAGATGATCCGGCGCAATTGCCGCTCGCTGTAGGCCGGCGCGCGAAACCGCCAATGCCTCAGCTCCGCCATCAGCCGCGCAAAGATTTCGGGGTTCGATAAGCCGTCGGCTTGCAGCGCGCGGTGCCGGCGGCAGACGAATTCCTCCGGCCGCTCGTCGAGAAACGACAGCACCTCGCCAACCAGCCGCATCGCCTCCGCTGAGCTCAGCCGGCTGGTGCGGGCGAGATAAGCCACCAAATCTCCCGAGCTCGTTTGGTTCGGACATGCGCGCCGACCCTACAAATCAAGCAGCAATTAAACAAGGAATTTGCCCAAAATCGGGCAAACCACCCTTCCCTTCCCGCGCGCACAGGACCGTCCGAGGAAATCACGCTCAGATCTCTGCCGGGTTTCGCTCTGCGATTTAACAAGCAACGGTTGTCTTGGCCGGGCTCGACCCGGCCATCTGATCCCGGGAAGCAAAGTCGTGGATGCGCGGGTCAAGCCCGCGCAAGGCGATCTCACGTTGCGTCCGAACGAGATCAAGCAGGCGAGAAGAGCAGACGGATTTTCCCCGGACAGCCCTGCTGCGCACGGGGGGAGGGTTGGGGTGGGGGCCGGGGTCATCTGTTCGGCGGGGCAATGCAGGCCCCGGGGGGCGGCAGGCTTGGTTCGGCGGGTTTCGTCCCGACCTATTGTGCAGCCGCGAAGGGAATGCAGGGCTGGTCGCGGCGATTTGCCGTTGGTTTCGCAGCGGCACTTCCCATAACAAGCTGTCATGGCCGCTCTCGCTCTCGCGCACGGGCTTTCTTTTGCCGATCTCTACGATCGCGACGGGCTCGTCCGCATCGATCGGGCCTTTGTCACTCATCTGGCACAGGCCGATCGCGGCTTGCACCATCGGCTGGTGGCGGCGCGACGCGGCCCGGACGGGCTCGGCCATTCGGCCGAATCGGAGCTGCTCGTCGAATTGGCGCCCCACGTCGAAGATTTTCTGGGCGAGCTGTTCGGCATCGGCCCGGAGGTGCGCGCGTTGCAGGCGCGGCATCACGAGCTGGCGCCGCTCTATTCGGTCAAGCGTCTCTTTGTGCAGCGCCGCGCGGTCAAGGGAGTAACGGAAGACGGCGCCGCGGCCCTCGACGGCCCGGCGCTCGCCCACGAGCTCGACACGCGGATCGGCGGCCCGGGCGACGACCTCGCGGCCTGGGAGCGGCGCTATGCCGAGCATGTCGCTCGCTGGCTGGACGACGAAGCGGGCAATGCCGCGGCGCTCGATCTGGCGCAGCGCTACGCCGCCTGGGCGACGCTGTCGCCCGAGGGGCGCAAAAAGCACCGGCACGGCGTGCTGTTCAAGGTGCCGCACCGGCTCGATCTGCACCATCTTGTCCCGGTCGAGACGATAGAGCGCGACGGTGTGGCGATGCTGCGCCTGCCCGAAGACGAATGGCGGCGGCGCGAGGGCTTTGCGCTGACCGACCGCGGCACCGATCTGACCGGCGCGCTCGACCAGGCGAATTACTGCATCTGGTGCCACAACCAAGGGAAGGACAGCTGCTCGAAGGGCCTCAAGGAAAAAGACGGGAGCTTTAAGAAGAGCGTCTTTGGTGTGACCCTCGCCGGCTGCCCGCTCGAAGAGAAGATCTCCGAAATGAATCTGGTCGAGGCGCGCGGGTATAGCCTCGGCGCCCTGGCCATCGTCGCCGTCGACAACCCGATTTGTGCGGCGACCGGCCATCGCATCTGCAACGACTGCATGAAGGCCTGCATCTATCAGCGCCAGGACCCGGTCGATATCCCGCAGATCGAAACCCGCACGCTGAAGGACGTGCTGGCTCTTCCTTGGGGTTTTGAAATCTATTCGCTGTTGACGCGGTGGGACCCGCTCAGCCTGCGCCGGCCGGTGCCGCGGCCGGTGAGCGGGAAAAAGGTGCTGGTGGTCGGGCTCGGTCCCGCCGGCTTCACCTTGGCGCACCACCTCGTCAATGACGGCCATTTCGTTGCGGCGATCGACGGGCTGAAGATCGAGCCGCTGCCGGCGGACATCTCCGGCGTGGCGCTCGACGGCAGCCGGGTTCCGTTTGCGCCGATCCGCGACATCGCGAGCCTCGTCGAAAATCTCGACGACCGGGTCATGGCCGGGTTCGGCGGCGTTGCCGAATACGGCATCACCGTGCGCTGGGACAAGAATTTCCTGAAGATCGTGCGCCTATTGCTCGAGCGCCGGAGCCAATTCGCGATGTATGGCGGGGTGCGCTTCGGCGGCACGATCACAGTCGATAGCGCCTTTGAGCTCGGCTTCGATCATGTCGCGCTGTGCGCCGGCGCCGGGCGGCCGACGGTCATCCCGATGCCGAACAATCTGGCGCCGGGGGTGAGGCAAGCCTCGGATTTCCTGATGGCGCTGCAATTGACCGGTGCGGCCAAGACCCACAGCATCGCCAATCTCTCGGTGCGGCTGCCGGTCGTGGTCGTCGGCGGGGGGCTGACCGCGATCGATACCGCAACCGAATCGCTCGCCTATTATCCGGTGCAGGTCGAGAAGTTCCTGTCGCGCTATGAGACACTGGGGGCCGAGCGCAGCGAACGGGCGGTGCGCGCCGAATGGAACCCGGCCGAGCGTGAAGCCGCCGACGAATTCCTTGCCCATGCTCGCGCGATCCGCGCGGAGCGCGAGGCCGCCCGTCGCGAGGGCCGTGCACCGCGATTGACGGCGCTGCTCGAAAGCTGGGGCGGGGTCACGATCGCCTATCGCCGGCGCCTGATCAACTCGCCGAGCTACACCTTGAACCACGAGGAGGTGGCAAAGGCGATTGAGGAAGGCATCCGTTTTGCCGAAGCGCTGACCCCCGTCGCGGTCGAGACCGACCGTTTCGGGCAGGCGACGGCGTTGCGGCTGTCGCGCCCGGCGAGCGTGTCCGACGGCAAGACCGAAGAGGTCCTGATGCCGGGGCGCACGATCCTCGTCGCCGCCGGGACCCAGCCCAATACCGTGCTGGCGCGCGAAGACCCGGTGAACGCGGCGCTCGACGGACGCTACTTCCAGGCGTTCGACGAAGACGGCAACAGGGTGACGCCGGAACGGGTCGCGAAGCCGGGTGCCGTGCGGGTGCTGATGAAATTACGCGAAGACGGGCGCGCGATCAGCTTTTTCGGCGATCTGCACCCGAGCTTCTCCGGGAATGTGGTCAAGGCGATGGGTGGGGCGACGCTCGGCTACCCGGTGGTCAGCCGAATGCTGGCGCGGTTGGCGCCGAGCACGCCGGCGCCGGACGAGATGAAGGTGCGGCTCGACGACGAGCTGCGCGCGCGGGTGCGCGATGTGATCCGCCTGACGCCGAAAATCGTTGAAATCGTCATCAAGGCGCCGATGGCGGCGCGCGCCTTCAAGCCCGGCCAGTTTTATCGCCTGCAGAATTACGAGGCTTTGGCGCCGCGTGTCGACGGCACCACCCTGGCGATGGAAGGCTTGGCGCTGACCGGCGCCAGCGTCGACCGCGAGCGGGGTCTCCTGTCGACGATCGTCCTCGAAATGGGCGGCTCGTCGGACCTCTGCGCTCTTTTGAAGCCGGGCGAGCCGGTGATCCTGATGGGGCCGACCGGGACGCCGACCGAGACCCCGGCCGACGAAAGTGTGCTCCTCGTCGGCGGCGGGCTCGGCAACGCGGTCCTGTTCTCGATCGCCGCGGCGTTGCGGGCCAAAGGCTCGCGCGTCCTCTATTTCGCCGGCTACAAAACATCGGCGGACCGCTATCGCGTGGCCGATATCGAAGCGGCCGCCGATTGTGTGGTGTGGTGCTGCGACGAGGCGCCGGGCTTTCTCCCCGGCCGGCCGCAGGATTGCGCGTTTGTCGGCAATATCGTCGAGGCGATCGCCGCTTATGGTGCCGGCGAATTGGGGCCGGTCCCGATCCCGCTTCGGGAAATCGACCGCATCGTTGCGATCGGCTCGGACGGCATGATGAGCGCCGTCGCGGAGGCGCGCCGGGCACGGCTCAAGCAATATTTCCGGCCGGGCCACCGGGCGATCGCCTCGATCAACTCGCCGATGCAATGCATGATGAAGGAAATTTGCGCGCAGTGCCTGCAGCGCCACCGTGACCCCGTGACCGGCACCGAGACCGTGGTCTTTTCCTGCTTCAACCAGGACCAGGAAATGGACCAGGTCGATTTCGCCGCGCTCCACCGCCGCCTCTCGCAAAACGGCGCCCAGGAAAAATTGACCAAGCTCTGGATCGACCGCTGCCTCCACCACCTCGGCCGGCGCCCCGCCATGGCCGCAGATTAGCAAAGCCGTGCCGGGACCCGGCTGCGGCCCGAGCGGGCACGATTGGCGCACGCTATAATAAGCGGATAAACCTTCGGGAGGCGCGGCTGTGTCGGCGACGAATTTTATCGAGGCGCGGGATTTTCTGCTCGCCAACCGCGAGGATTACGAGCGCGCCTATCGCGATTTTCGCTGGCCGGTGCTCGACCGGTTCAACTGGGCGCTCGATTATTTCGACCCGATGGCGGCCGGCAACAACCGGCCGGGCTTGTGGATCGTCGATGAGGGCGGGTCGGAGAGCCGGCTTGCTTTCGCCGAGCTCGCCGAGCGGTCGAGCCGGCTCGCCAACCATCTGCGCGGCCTCGGCGTCTCCCGCGGCGACCGGCTCCTCTTGATGCTCGGCAACGTCGTGCCGCTGTGGGAATGCATGCTGGCGGCGATGAAATTGGGAGCCGTCATCATTCCGGCGACGACGTTGCTGAGCCGCGACGACCTCGTCGACCGGTTTGCCCGCGGTCGGGTGCGCCATGTCGTCGCCGGCGCCGACAGCGCCGGCAAGTTTGCCGACCTGCCGGGCGATTACACGCGGATCGCGGTCGGCGGGGCGGCCCCCGGCTGGCGACGCTGGGAAGAGGGCTATGACGCGCCGGCGCATTTCGCGCCCGACGGCGAGACCCGGGCGAGCGACCCGCTCCTTCTTTATTTCACCTCGGGCACGACGGCCTGGCCCAAGCTCGTATTGCACAGCCATCAGAGCTATCCGGTCGGCTTGCTGTCGGCGATGTATTGGCTCGGCGTGAAGCCGGGCGATATCCATATGAATATTTCGTCGCCGGGCTGGGCGAAGCACGCGTGGAGCTGCTTTTTCGCGCCGTGGAACGCCGGGGCGACGATTTTTATGCTGAACCAGCCGCGCTTCAACGCAAAGTCTCTGCTCGACACGATTGTGCGCTGCGGGGTGACGACGTTCTGCGCGCCGCCGACAGTCTGGCGGATGTTGATCCAGGAAGACCTCGCGGCGTGGCAGCCGAGCCTGCGCGAGGTCGTCGGCGCTGGCGAGCCCTTGAACCCCGAGATCATCGAGCGGGTCCGGGCCGCCTGGGGGCTGACCATCCGCGACGGCTACGGCCAGACCGAGACGACCTTGCAGGTCGGCAACTTTCCGGGGCAGCAGGTCAAACCCGGGGCGATGGGCCGGCCGGCGCCCGGCTACCGCGTGCGCCTTCTCGACGAGGCGGGTGCGGAGCGGGAGGAGGCCGAATTGTGCCTGGCGCTCGATCCGCCGCCGTTGGGCCTGATGCAGGGCTATCAGGGCGAGGACGGGCGGGTCGAGCCGATCGCAGGTGCCGTCTACCGCACCGGCGACGTGGCAACGCGCGAAGCCGATGGTCACTATGTTTATATCGGCCGCGCCGACGACGTGTTCAAAGCCTCAGACTACCGGATCAGCCCGTTTGAGCTCGAAAGCCTGCTGATCGAGCACCCGGCGGTGGCCGAGGCGGCGGTCGTGCCTTCGCCCGATCCGATCCGCCTCGCCGTGCCCAAAGCGTTTGTAGCGTTGGCCGCGAACCAGCCCTCTACCCGTGACACCGCGCTCTCCATCTACCGGCATGTCCGGGCGCATCTCGCACCGTACAAGCGTATTCGCCGCCTCGAATTCGCCGAGCTGCCGAAGACGATCTCCGGCAAAATCCGCCGCGTCGAATTGCGCACCACCGAGGCCGCCCGCCGCGCCGCCAACGCCGCACGCGCCGAAGCCGAGTTCTGGGAGGAAGACTTTCCGGACTTGCGATAGCGATAGTGGGCTGACAACCAGCGGTATAAGCCCGGTCCGGCAGGTCGCCTCGTCGGCTAACGCGATCGGGCGACGTTGCGGGTCAACAAATCTACTTTTCGATTTAGGGCCGAGATCAACCCGTCGACCCCTTGGCGGCGCAGGATCGACTGAAACTCCGAGCGCTGGGTTGCGAGCTGGCTGATCGTGCCGTCGAGATAGACATCCGAGATCTGCCAGGAGCCCTGGTTCTGGCGCATCAGATAGTCGAGCTCCACCGGGTCGCTGCCGGGTTTGGCGATCTTGGTTTGCACAACCACGCCGGCGCCATAGGACCGCTCGCCGGTTATCTCCAGCCGTTCGCCGGAGTAGCCATCGAAGCGGTCGGCGTAAGTGGCGGTGACATAGCGTCCAAATGCGCCGGTCACCTGCTCGCGCTGGATCGAGGTTAAGCCGTCCCAGGCCGGGCCAACGGCGAGCCGCGCCATGACCGCCAGATCGAAGACCCGGTGGACCACCGGTGACAGCGCCGCATACCGTCCGCTCTCTCCGAGGGCGCGCGCGTTCTGCATCGTCTGCAGCAGCACGCTGTAGAAGCTGCGGACATTGTCTTGCGGACCAGCCGGAAGCGCCGCTCCGGCGGCGGCGATGCCCGCGACCGACAGGGCAAGACAGAGCCGGAGGACTCTTTCGGCGCTGATTGACGCCGCGACCAGGCTTTTCATCAGTCGATCTCCCGGCCTCATCCGCATCCGGCCTTGAGAGCGGCAGGTGGGCAGTCCGATCAACCGGCACAACCCCAACGGTGTCAGCGTTGGCCGATCAGGGATGCGCGTCCTCTCCGGTGCCGCTGGCGTTGGGAGCTATGACACAATCACGGCCCAAAGGCGTCTGGGCAGCGGGCAGCGGTCCGACGCATTTTCTCCTACCGAGGATGCGGCCTACACAGTCGCGCTGCGTTGTGGTATCTGGCCGCTGCCCACCGCGGATGGGGGATCGTCTAACGGTAGGACAGCGGACTCTGACTCCGCCAGTCTAGGTTCGAATCCTAGTCCCCCAGCCAAGCTTTTCAATATGTTGAGGTAGAGCTACTCTGATCGGACAGCGATCATATCGGCACCATGTCGGCACCAGGGCAAAAATTTGGTCGGCCAAACGGCGCGAGCCATACGGAAGGCTTGCGGGCCCTATGCGGACCCGCGGTGACGCGGGCGCTCGGCAAATCGCGGAAGCGGCGTGCGCGGATCACGGATTCACCGCTCACCTTCACGGCGGGCCATCGGCGGGCTTTGGTAGGTTCGACGGCGCTGTGACAGTTGATTTTCTTAGGATTTTCACGTCGAGCGGCAGCAGGGCATGGACGGGAGCCGACAAAAAATTCCAATCCAACCAAACCACATGCACCCCGGCCGACGGCGGTGCTTTTATCTTGCCGTCCTAATCGAGCACCGTTTCCACCCCGCGCTCAGTCGGACAAGCGGTCAGTGCGGGGAAAACAGGGGAGCGACGACGGGCTGACGCGAAATTTGTACCGGCCTTCCAAACAGAGGCCGATTTTTGGAATTCGGTGCCGGCGCACCGTGCACGTTCGAAGCGCTCGCCGCCTACTCGGCTGCGCCCCGAGGGTCTTCGCTCCCTGTATGGGTGTTTGCCCGCGGCGTGCACGTTGTCCTACCTATCCCTTTTCAGGCGAAGGTCCGGCGCTGCCAGCACACTCGGAACGCTCAGTGCGCCGGCCTGAAACTGCGCCTACGCGACATCGCGACTAGCGGTGAGCTATCTCCGGCGAGCCTGCATGAAGGCCACGGCTACACACCGACAGGCGAGAAGGTTTCCTGATGCTCGTCGATCTGATCGGCAAGGGGCCGATCAGTTCCGATCCGCACCAAACGATATCCTCGGTCTTCGAGGGCCTCTCGTGCTTGAATGTCCTCCTGCCGGTGCACTGGCTCATTATGCTGCGGGCCATCAATGAACACGCAAATACCCGGTCCCGCGCCTCGCGAATAATAGAAGTCGGGCTGAACAAAGATGCCCGTCGCCGGCGTATGCTGGGCGAAATCGGGCAGGCGGAGCTTGTTCTTGTATAGGTGGTCAAGGAAGTCGCGCTCGAACGAGGACGCCGGGTCGGTGCGCTCCCGCAACCAGGCGTATTGCTCGTCGTATGAACGACCATCCGGTCGAAGCGGCACAGAGCGCGCGAGGCGAAGCAGGAAGTCCCGCACGTGGTGCCGGTCGAGATAGCGGTGATCGACCTGGTTCGCGTAGCTGAGAAGGCAATCGTAACAGGCTGCCGGACAGCGCTCTTTCCACCCCGGGAGCTCCTCGCCCGCGGCGTCGAAATGCAGCAGGCCGAGGGCGGTTCGCGCAAGCCTCGGAAACGCGCCGGACTCCCCGATCAGCCGGTCCCAGACGCCAATTCCTCCCTCGGCTGCCTCCCATAGAATGATACGCCGTTGCAACTCGGCACCGATCAATTCGACCGCGATCTCCTGTTCCTCAATTTGGTAATCGAGCTGGATGGCGCGCCGGAACGAATAGGCAAGCGTCCGCAGAAATTCCTCGTCCGCCGTTTCCGAGGCGGTCCGCAGCAGCAACAGGTTGCGGGTGTCGGATACATATGGCCTGATTTGGCTCCGCGTCGCGCGCGAGGGTGTTCCGTTCGGCTCATCTTCGTCATCGCTTTGGCGCTGCCAGGCGCCCGTGTTGGTGTCGATGACGAACCCATTGTGATCGGGCCAGCGCCGCCATCCGTGGTTGATGCGCCAGATCTCGGCTTGCGATACGTATGCAACCTCGATCAACGGATCGGGCTCTCCCGGATCGGACAGCGCCAGGTTGCGCACCGCAAGAGCGGCCGGAAATCGGAAATGCGTCGTGACGTGGTAGCCTTCTCGCGCGCGTTCCTCCTCCTCCGAGGAAATCCGCTGCCACCTTGTAGCGCGCACGGTCGGCTGCTCGAAAAGCGCCTGCGGAAATTCCATCGTCGATAAGTCGAGGCGAGTACCGCAGTGAATGCATAGGTCCGAGGCTGCGTCGTCGCGCGGGTGGATATATCCGCAGACAAGACAAAGTTTGGCTCGAATGATGCGCGCCTCGACGCCGCCCGCCGGCATCACACAACCAGCCACGCGGTGCTTGCGGCCCTCGTGATAGATGACATTGCCAGGGCCGAACTCGGTAAGGCCGAGAAAGCGGGGGCGATCGATCGCGTGTGCCTCGGTTACCCCGGATACCAGGGCGCGGACCGGCAGCCGCGGGAAATTGTAGCCGGGAATGAAGCCTTCGTTGGCGAGGTAACGGTAGGTGTAGAAATCGGCTTCGGTCGCGTGCGAGCTGTTGAGCAGCATTTCGATCTCCCGCCGCAACTCCCGTTCGCGCTGCTCTGCCATCTCCTTCTGACGCCTGTCGCGAAGCCCCGGGTCATCGATGATGCGCCGTGCCGCATCGCGCTGTTCGCAGGCCGCGCGATAGAGCTCGCGCCAGCGATTGAACGCTCCGTCGAATTCTCCGGGGGCGCCGCGTGCGACCGTCTCGACCCATCCTTCCGAATACCAGGGAGCGTTCGCGACCTCCGGCTCGGCGGACTTGGCGACGGCTCGCAACGCAGTGACAATTTCAGATATTCGCCGCGTACCGGATGCTGTTGTTTCCGCAAATTCCGGCCGGAGGGGAAAACCGGCGCTGGTGAGATCGAGCAGCTCGGCGATCGAACTCCGAAGGCCAAGCCCGACCAGGGCCAGCCACACGGAGCGTAGGTGCGCCTCGACAAGCTCCTTGTTGGCGAGATCGGTCCGCGGCGGCGCCACCGCACCGGTGATCATCTGTCCGCGATTGCGAAAGTAGTGGTGATCGTGAGCATTGCCGTAAGTGGAGAACGCAAGCACCAGGGCCGGTCGGCCGCCGCGGCCGGCCCGGCCACTACGTTGCGCATAATTCGCGGGTGTGGGCGGGATGTTCCGCAGGTGGACGACCGTGAGATCGCGAATATCGACGCCGAGTTCCATGGTCGGAGAGCAAAAGAGGACCGGAAGCTGGCCCGTTTTGAACTTCTCCTCGCGTTCGATCCGCAGGTTTGCGGCGACCTGGCCGGTATGCTCGGCCGAGGATAGCCGGAGAAGCCCCAACGCACGATCGCGGTAGAGGCGCACGAAGTAGCTGTTGCCGGTTCCCCGTCGTAAATCCTGCCGCCTCAGATGCAGCGATTTCGCGCGGACAGGATCGGGCGGCGGCGGTGTGCCGTCCCCGGCGCGCCACCGCAGGCATCCAATCTTGAGCTGTATCCCGTAATCGGCGCCGTGATGTTGTATGACGGTCAAGAGGTGGCCGCGCAGGGCAGATATGATTGCGCCGACGAGCGCCTCGCCCTGTTGCGAGTCCAAATCGTGGTCGAGATCCCAGGTGCGGCGCGAGCGGAGATAGCGCCCGATCGACGAGCGCGCGCTCAGACGCAGCATCACCCGTCGATCGCGCGGATCGGGAGGCACGCCCGGCAATAGGGCGATGGTTCCGGCGCGCAGGCGCTCGCGCTCGTCGAATGCCCAGGGATCGCGGATCGTCTGCGCGACACGCGACGCGAGCGATCGGGTACGCTCCTCGGTAAGGGGCAGGGCATCGATCGCCAGCACGCTTCGCAAGTGATCGAGCACCGCGCCCAGCACCACGGCGCGGTGTGACGCATTCACGGCAGCGATGACGGGTGCGCCGCTCCACGCTCCGTCATCCGCGGCAAGCTCGGCGAGGCCGTCATAGTCGATCCGCAACAGCCCGCATTGTTCGAGGTTGGGCTGCGCCACGCGCCAAGCCCGCGCGAGATCCTCGAGCACTCGATATTCGAGGAGGCCGGTCATTGCGCTTACCGCTTGCCGGTAGCCTGGGCCCTCGGCCACGGGCTCCTTCATGAAATCCTCGGGCGCCGGGCTCAGAGCACGAAAGACGGCGTCGCCGACCAGATCGTGCGAGAGTTTCGGCGATTGACCGAGCGCCCTCAGCAACGCGCCGCGTAACAGCACGACTTGCGCGAAATCGTTCAAGTGGCCGGCCTGCAGCGAGGCGTCTTGGCGATTGTCGGTAAAGCTCAAGAGCTTTCGTGCGTCGGCCGGGATGCTTTCGTCGCTGCGAAGGCCGAAAATCGCGGCGGTGCCGACGATCGTCGTTGCGGTCGAGCGTCCGGTCTGGCTCAGAGTGACGAGCTTGCGGAAGTCGCTCGTCTCCCTCAGGTCATACGAGGCCCGGCAACGCGGACAGAGCAGCATCGGCCGTGGTTGCCACCAGCCCCCGATGGCGTTCGGGATGTCCTTTGAGGCGAGCGATCCGTCCGGTACGACTAAGAGCTGCTGCGGCAGATGCGGCCGGTATCGCTCCTTAATGGTCCCTGTGCGCGGCTCGATCCAGTTGTCCGGGAGATCCTCATCCTCGGACCATAGGCCGTCCTGCTCTAGCGCGAAGTAGCCGGGCTCGCCCTCTTCGTCGTCCTGGAACGCGTTGAGCAACGGCGAGCGCGGGACGAGCCTCGTTGTCTCGCCCTCGCGGACGATGCTTGCGAGGTAATACTCCTGGCCGCACTCGCGGCAGAAGGCGAGGGGGAACAGCATGCGGGCAACAGAACCGCCGCTCCCCTCGGCATAGACCTGGCCCTGCATCGACAGCGTGCGACGGTCCGGTGGCTCGATCGTCGCATGCACGCTGCCGCCGGAGGCGAGGAATTGATGCAAGCGGAAGGCGAAGACGGGCTCGCCCGACGGCAATTCCGCATCATTTCCCGCTTCAAGAACCGCCTTCAGCCGCGCGGCGCATATATCGGACGGCAGGCTCGTTGCCTGCGCGAGGGCATCGGCACCTTCCGCAAACGAGATCGGTGGGCGCCGAACGAGACGGCCGTCCTCCGATGACAGGCCGAAAGTCTCCTCCGCCCACGCGGCCAGCGGATGGCCGACAACCGACTTCCGATCAGCCGCCGGCGAAGGCGCCTCGACCGCGGCTCGAAGCGCCTCCGGCGTCCCAGGGACGGCCACCTCGGCGACCCGTTGCAAGGTCTCATCGATCACACTCGCGGCGCGGATCGGCACGCCGAACAAACGGCTGCCGACCTCGGCGATTTGGGTGCGCCGTGTTGCACGATCCCCGCCGGTGGCAATCGTCGCTGATGTCCCGGCGCATTGAAGGTTCGGGAGCCCGGCGCGCTGGCGCAAGCGGCGCAGCAGCATCGCCACGTCGGCGCCTTGTCGTCCACGATAGACGTGGAGCTCGTCGACCGCGAGGAACCGTAGCTCGCGCGTTGTCTCGCCAACCAATGCCCGTTCCTGCGGCCGGATCAGCATGTATTCGAGCATCACGTAGTTGGTGAGCAGAACATGCGGCGGGTCTTGGAGAAGCTGTTGGCGCACCTCGCCGCGGGTCTGGCCGGTGTATTGCGCGAAGCGCACCGGGCAGGCTGGCCAATTCTTGGCGCGAAAGGTATTGAGCGCGTCGATCTGACTGTTGATCAGCGCGTTCATCGGATAGACGATCAGCGCCCGCACGCTGTGCCGCGCCGGGTCGTCGCGCAGGACTGCGTCGAAGATGGGCACCAGATAGGTCAGGCTCTTGCCCGATCCTGTTCCGGTCGAGACAATGAAATTCTCACCGCGACCCGCCGCTGCGATTGCTTCCGCCTGGTGCCGATGAAGCTGCAGGCCCGGTCCAAAGAACCGGGCGGTATCGGCGGTAATGGCACCGCTCGCCGCAAGTTCGCCGAGGGTCGGTCCCGGCTCGTAGGCCGGGTTTAGTTGCAGGACGGCTTCGGGCCACAACTCGCCTTCGGCAAGCCGCTCGCGCACGAAATCATCGATCCGAGGGTCGAGGACGTGAACAAAGCTCTCGACGTAGTCCCGATATTCCTGGACGACGCGGTCGCGGAGGCGGAAGACATCAAAAGGCATCGCAGCGTTCCGGCCTTTTCGGAGAGGCGGCGAAATGCTAATGGCCGGAGAGCGTCTAGGCCAGCATTTGCAAGCCGAGTGGTTCCGGTGATCGTAAACAAGCGACCGGCGGTCAAGGCAATTTTGCCATCACACCTGGCTAGTCGAAATGGGCGAAGCCCCCAAGAATTCGTTGAGCCGTTGCGTCACGAGCTTACGGCGCTCTAGTATGAAGGAGGCGTAGCTATCCACACCTAAGATCGATTGGTCTATCGGAATGCACTGTGCCGCGAACACGGCTCTGCCGGACTTCTCGATCATCGATGGGAAATATAGGCTGGGCGATTTGTCGCTAATCTGCCGGTTTGTCTTGCCCCCGATGAAACAAAGATTGGCGATATCGTCTGCCTCGCGGCCTAGATATTTTTCCTTGAGAACGGCCTTTGGAAAGATGTGATGAAATTGAAGTTTGTGCTGCGCGCCGGAGTGATCGAGCGCGATGGTGACTTGTGAGCGCCAGTCTTTTGCGCCCGCCGTCCGAAAGGCGAGAAACATCGTCTTGAAAAGCGCGCTGCGTTGGTTGCGGCCCTCCAATTCTTCCGGTGCGATGTCCAGTCGGCCGACCTGTTGGCGAAGGCGGTCGAGCAACTCTTCAGCGCCGCCGCCAGCCCGAAGCGCTGCGATATCCTGGTCGAGGATCGTCTCGCTGGAGCCGCGAGAGTAACGTCCCTTTGCGTTGGCAACGAGGACCCAGTGCTTTAGGCGCTCCGCTTCCTCCGCTGACAGAGCGTAGTCGCGCTTATAACCGTGATAAGCGAGCGTGATAAGGATGAATGGCGACGATAGTAGTGCTGGGCTGTCTATGTCCGCGTTGTTTTTCAGGAAATTAAGCGCAAACTCCATGCCGCGGCAGCTTTCCTTCCATCCGGTTTGCAGCGTGTCGACCCGTAGACCGCCGACGGTAAGGAACCGGGATTGGCCGGTCGTAAAGGCGATAAGATTCTTGAGGTGCAGGCCAAGGTCGAGCGAGAAGCCCGTCTTTGCGCATTGGTGCTGGAAGGCCTCGAAAGTCTTGAGTGAATTGCGCCATTTGGCAGTGATCTGTGCGAGTGCGAGATCCGAGCTTCGCAGCTTGGCGCCCAGCGAGTTCACGCGGACAAAGATTCCGTGACCTCGTCATAGGAGAGCCGCCGCTCCAGCACGTCCATTCGGTAGATGTATTTCCGAATGCCCCGCAGCCGGGCCAGCCGTTGGCTGTAGCGCTCGTATTTGGGATCGTCGAAGCCGCTTACTCCGGCTCTCTTCAAGAAGCCAGCATCGCTGTCCGTTTTGAATACCTCCGTAACCTTCACCCACTGCGGCAACTGCTGAAGCTTGTGAGTAGCCACTACGAACGTCATGCGATCGAACCGCCTTTGCAGCTCGTCCTCATTCGAATCCGCTTCGTCGTCGATCAGTTCGTCACTGTCTTGATCATCCTCTGCGTGACCGTCTTCATTCACCTCGGTCACGAGGGCGAGCTGGTCCGGATGATCGAGGTTGAAGAGCAACTCAATGGGCTTGTAACCGCGAACTTTGACGGGCGCGCCCCGGATCACCGCACAGAGCGAGGTAAGCCTTTGTTGGCCGTCGAGCAGCAGTCGGGTGCTTTGGTAAGGATTGATCTGTTGAGTAACGGCCATTTCTTGCAGCGGTACTTCCTCGTCGGTCTCCCATAGCAAGATCGCGCCGGATGGGTAGCCGCGATAGAGCGAGTCGAGCAAATCGCGCACGCGCGTCGAACGCCACACATACCGTCGTTGCATTTCCGGGAGGCGTAGTTCTCCCCGCTCGATCATGCCGACCAATTCTTCCACCGAGGCTTCGGCTTTCGCCATGGCGTTCCTCTTACTGCTTGCGGAATCTCATCCCTTTTTACACAGGGCTTTAACTCAGGACCTCCCGGGGGTTGGGCCGATCTTGCAGACCCGGCCTGCCCGGGTTGGTCTCCAGGGCTTGGCGGTCAAGGATGGCCCGGAGCCCCTCTAGGATCGGCCCGAACGCGGCGAATGTGGCACGGTCGCGGCGCTCGGGGGCGGCGATCCACTCGGCGAAGGCGATCTTTATCACGGGCGTGGGTGGGCGGAAATAAAGCACCGCGTCGTCGCCGGTGCGGTCTAGGTCACGCACCGCGTCGAGCGCCTTTCCTGCGGTCGAGGGTTCTTCCAGGAAGGCGGCCTGTACCCTCCCCTCCTCAACCCGGTAGGCGCCTTCGGCAATAGCCTGTCGGCGCAATGCGGCCGGAAACGCATTCTCGATCGTGAATGGCCAATAGCCGCCGTCGATGCGGAACCGTTTCATCGCCTGTTGAAATTCATCGGTTGGCGCCAGCAGACACCAATGGATGCCGTTGGTCTGCTGCCGCCAGGTTCCGCCGCGGCGGGTGCGGCCGTCCTCGACAAGATCGCGGCCTTCGCGGTCGTTGTCGGCGAGCGCGAAGACCAGCCGGTCGCCGAGCACCTGGCGCAAGGCTGCGCCCTTGCCGGCGAGGCTTTCCATCTGGCGCGTGCCGCCAGCGGCGAGAATAGTCACCGGCAAAGCCTCGCCGGGGTGAAAGGTATGCCAGGCCGCGGTCAGGATCGTGACATCGCTCTCGCCCTCGACAAACAAACTCGGCAGCGGCGTCGCGTCGGAGCGCCTGAGCAATGCCGCCAATTCGTCGCGCTCGTGTTCGAGCGAGCTGACCTGCCCGCGCGTTTCGATCAGGGCGCGGCGGACCACATCGAAATGGGTCGGGTCTTCGAGCCGCGCTGGATCGAACGTGCCGTCCTCGGCGAAACGGTCCCACGCTTCGAGCACCAGCCGCCGCGTGCGGTACTCACGGACGTTCGGGTCGTTGATTTCCCGTTCCTTCAACACACGGAAGGTCTCGCTCGGGTAATCCGCTCCCATTACGTCGTGCGGGTCGAGGATGTAGCGTAGCTCGTCGCGCGACAGGCCGTAAAGGTAGGCAAAATACGCGTCAAGCTCGGCTTGCAACATAGCGCGCCTTTCGGGGTCCCACTGGAATGGAGGCCCATCATAGCCGAGGTCCTCCGCGAAGGGGCGTATGTCATACGCGGTGTAGACGAGTTCGAGTATGCGGGGATAGAAAAAGGCCTCATCGGCTTCGCTGAACTCGCCCGGACCGAGAGCGGGGGTCTGATGCAAAATGCCGAAGGTGAGATGCGTTCCTCCAACTTTTTGTCGAATGAGATAGTCGAAAACGATGCTGTTGAGCATCGCTATTAGCTTCGGGATTTGGCTGTTCTCACACTCAGGGAAAAGCACTGATAGATTATCACCAATACCTGTTCTTGGGACGATCGAAAAGATTGAAGTTCGTTCTACCTTAGAGTTTGCGATATCCCGCCATCCCAATAACCATCTTCTACTCCACCTAATCTCGTTGAGTTTTCGTTCAACCAACTCGGGCTTCAAAAAATAACGAGGACGGATCGAGAATGTAGGATCTTGGTACTCGCTCAATTCTGTTGGCGGCAGACCTCGCCCGCCCCTACCTTTTGACCTGCCAAAGCGATGATACGAGCCAAAACGGTGATCATAATGCCAAATGTACTTTCCTTCGTATAATGGTATCAGATGTCCGGCCGGATCCGGCGTCTCCATAAACTGGTCTAAATCTGTAGCCATGTTAAATAAGCCCTGCCGGCAGCTGATCTGCCATCGATCGCGACCTGTGTCCTGGCCTCCCGTTAAAATATCGTGGGATTTATATATTCGCATTGTAAGCCGCGCATCCGATTGCGTTCTGAACACCGGGCAGGCGAACAATGTCGGATTGAGAATGCGAATGTCGCTTTGGGATAGCTGGAAGCGCCGTTCCGCGTCATTAATGTCTAGTATTTTCCGAAGATAGAAACAAAATGTTGGCGAGGTGTTGTCAATCGATGAGCATAGCGTAACAAGTGTAAATCGATTAACATTTGCGATTCCTGGAAATATGAAATCTTCGTTTTCAAATCCGATGAATGACAACAGGTGACCGTTGACCGTGAGGTATTCGAACAGTGGGCTCGTTGCTTCATCGGTCACCAAGCCGGTCGGCACGATCAACCCTGTCCTGGCCTTAGAATTCAGGATCGCGTAGGCGCGCTCACCGAACAATGCATAGAGGTTCAATTTGCCAAACGCGGAATGTGTAAAGCTACCGCTATTTCTATAGGTGATATTGTAGGCCTCGATTACGCGACGTTCAGTGAGAAAGTTGGATCTCAAGATGGGATCGGTCGCGAGCAATTCACAAATCGCAGTCTTTTTGCGTCTTGCCGTCAAATCGTCGAAGCCCGGTATAACCAATGAGAAAAAAGCGTCGTCCACGAATTGCGAAACACCCCAAGGAGGGTTGCCGAGTACGACATCAAATCCGCCGCCTCCGGATCGCGGTCCGGGGCGAGGCTCGAACACCTCGGGAAATGCCAGGCGCCAGTGGAAGAAGTGAAAGCGGTCGCTCAACCCATCGACGATCGCGGCGCGCTGCGCATTCTCGCGGCCGTTGAGCGCGTTCCACACATCGGCCGTCGTCGGCGCGGTTCGCTCCTGGCCAGCGCCGCGCGCGGCAAAAAACGCAGCGGTCCACGTGTCGCACGCGCGGCGTAGCCGCGCGACGGCGGTATTGCCCTCGACTAGCTCGCGATAAAACTCTGCCTTGCTGCGGACATCGCCGGCCGTTTCGTCCGGCATGTCGGCGAGGGCGGCGAATTCACGGGCGAGATCGGCGAGAGTCGTCTTGGCCGACAAGGTATCAAGCGGCGCCTCGCGCGCCCGCTTGTTGCGCTTGCGCAAATCGCTGGAAACCCCCTTGTCGTCAGCGGCCAATTGCTTGAACGCGGCGTCGGGCACGCCCGCCTTCAGCACATCGAGATCGAACACGCCGACGAGGCTGTCGCCGCAGCGGATGCGGTGGTCGAGAAAGCTCAGGGGTAGGCCCGGCGCGTGACCCTCTATCCACAGCGCGACCTTGCACAGATCGACCGCGAGCGGGTTCTTGTCGACGGCGTAGAGGCAATGCCGGATCACGTCGCGCAATGCGGCGCGGTAGGCCTCCGGTGCCGGCTCGGCCTCATCGGTTCGCACTATCGCCAATTCGCGTCCGACGCGGCGTGCCGCCGCCAACAGGAAATGCCCGGAGCCCGCCGCCGGGTCGCAGATCGTCAGCGAAAGCAGCGCCGTTTCCTTGGCCTCGCGCGTCATCGCGGCAGCAAGGCGATCCTGCATGACCGGGACCAGCGCGCTGTCGATCAGTTCGCGCACCAGTTCGGGAGGCGTGTAATAGGAGCCGGTTTCCTTGCGCTGACTGCCGGCGGCGAGCGCGAAACCCGACCGATCGTCGCTGACCTGCGGGTGGTAATCAAGCAGGCTCTCGTAGATCGAGCCCAATTCCTCGACATCGAGCCCGGCGTAATTGACGCGGCGACGCAATCCTGCCTTCTTGCGCCCCGCCCGCTCCTCGAAGGTCGATAGCTGGCGCATCGCATCGAGCAAATTGTCGTTGCGAAGCGCCGTGTCTCTGTGTTCGAGGTCGCGGCACGCCTCGGTGCCGAACAGTTCGCCATTGAGGGCCGAGAGCGCGAGCCCGGCGGCGGCGCTCTCGTCGCGGAACAGGCGAAAGGTCTCTTTCAGCCCCTCCCAGAGATCGCCGTAAGCGTCTTCCCCGGCGCGCCGCTCGGCGCGGTCGCGCAACCGCCCGATGCCGTACCAGCGCAGATAGACCTCGTGCCGGGCCGCGGCATCGGTAGCGGGCACGAACAGCAACCGGCGTTCCTCGGCAACCATCAGGAACAGCAGGCGATAGATCAGGCTCAGCAGTTCGCGGTAGAGCTGCGCTTCGGTGAGTTCGCCACCGTCGAGCTTCGTTCGCAAAACCCCATTGGCGGGGTGGCGCAGGAAGCCGGAGCCGAGGATTTCCAATGCCGCCTTGACGCCGTCGCGCAGCCCGAGGCGGACCCGGCCGCCTTCCTCGATTCCTTGCTGGTACCAGCGTTCAAGCAGGCATTCGTGCGCGTCGGCGGCGTCGGCCGGCAGGCGTGAGTGGTGCAGCAGCCGGAAGACGAGCGCGAACTCGTTGTAGAGATTGCCATCGAGGATGGCGTCGAGATCGACCGCGACATAGCTCGGGCGCGACGAGCGGGCACTGTTGCGCAACAGCCGCAACTCGCTGCCGTTGGTGACGATGCCCCACAGCGCGTCGCTGCGGTTGAGGTACTCCTGCAACAGCGCGTGCGGGCTGCGCGTGCCGCCGGCGCGCTGGCCGAGCGGCTGGTCCCAGGCGACGATGTGGACCGGCGTGGTTCCCTCGACCTCGCCGATCCGATGCGACAACGGATAACTCTGGCCGCCGATTTGTGCGGCGGCGCGCTGGAATTGAAGTGTGTAGCCCAGCCGCTCCAGCAAGGGGATGACCCAGCCCTCGCGCGTCAAGCTGACGGCACTGGCGTGAGAGAACTCGCGGCGGCGCTTGAAGCTCTCCCAATACGAGCGGATGTCGGAGAAGGCTGCCTGGATTTCGGCACTAAGGCGCCCGGCGTCGATGCCGAAATCCTTGGGCTGCTGCCCCGACACGCCGGCATCGCCCACGGCGATGCGCTCGGCCTCGGCCGCCGCCGGCGGCGCGGCTGAACCGGCGCGGCGAACCTCCCCGTTCAACGCAAGGACCGGCTCGGCGCTCTCCGGTGCGAGCCGGCCCGCGGGTTTCGGCGTTCGAGGGTGCCGATCAAGTTTTTGTGATTGAAATATTAACGGGATGGCGCTCCGTCCTGCGCGACTTCGCGACAGGCGCAGAAATGCTGATCCTGAATGGTAAACGGGGCTCCAGATATACGTTCACCTTTCAATAATATTACAAAGATATTCGATAACTGACCAGGATGTTTTGTTAAAATCGGTAACCATGCTCGGCTTGATTCTGTCCGATCGATCGACTATTGCTGCTGGGAATTGCCGACTGGCGGACATTCGACCGCATGTGATCTGCCGGCGCGAGCTTCGTTCCTGGGAGGAGATCGTCGATGAAGCGTTATCTGTTGGCCGGGACTTCGGCGCTGCGTTGCTGGCCGGTGCGGCCGGCGCGCACGCCGACACCTTCGATTTCACCGGGAAGGTGGTCGATTTCACGATCCCGGTGAGCGGGATCTACGACATCACCGCCGCCGGCGCCCAGGGTGGCAGCGGCCATGGCGGGGGCGGCGGCCTCGGGGCGCTCGCCGGCGGTGATGTGTTTCTGGCCGCCGGCACCGTGCTCGACATCGCGGTCGGCGGCGGCGGCGGGACCAGCGCCAACTTTGGCGGCGGCGGCGGTGGCGGCAGCTTTGTCTACGCCTCCCTGACCGCGCCGCTGGTCGTCGCCGGTGGCGGCGGTGGCGGCGGCGCCAGCGGCGGCGGGCCCGGCCAGCAGGGCAAGGACGCTCAGAACGGCATCGGCGCCGGCGGCGGTGCCGGCGGCACCAACGGGAAGGGTGGCAGCGGCGGCGGCTATTACAGGGTCAGCGGCGGCGGCGGTGGCGGCTTCTTCGGCAATGGCGGCAACGGCAACGGATCGGTCTCGGGCGTCGGCGGCTTTGGGCCGACGACCTTCGCCGGTGGCGGCGGCTTTGGCGGCGGTGGCGGCGGCTACTATGGCGGCGGTGGCGGCGGCTCGTTCGTTGCGGCCGATTTCACCAACCCCGAGTTGGTTACCGGTGGCGCCGACAACAGCGCGAAGGGCGGCAACGGCTATGTCACGGTCGATCTCGTCCCGGCCGCGGTCCCCGAGCCCGGCGGCCTCGGCCTCCTCGCCGCGGCGCTGACCGGGCTCGGCCTGCTGCGCCGCCGCGGCTGAGCCGGCGCGGCGAACGTCCCCGTTCAACGCAAGGACCGGCTCGGCGATCTCCTCCGCGAGCCGGCCCGCGAGTTGCGGGGGCCGTCAAGTTTTGGCGATCGGAATATTAACGGATGGCACTCCGTCCTGCGCGACTTCGCGACAGGCGCAGAAATGCTGATCCTAAATGGTAAACGGGAATCCCGATATATTTTAGCCGTTCAATAATATTACAAAGCGCGTCAATAACCTGCCAGGGTATTTTGCTACTTACGCGACAACGGCTGGACGACTTCTACCGGCACTTGGCACGATTTTCTCGCGGAGGTCGAATAAAAATGTGTGAACCTGGATCAGTCCAATTCGCCACGGTCGGATCATCCGCCGAGTGAATTGCGCGCAATTCACTCGCCAGCCTAATGTTTAAGTCGTAACATAAACGTGTTCTCGCGCCGAGCGAGCAGGGTCCGCGGAAGGCGCATTCGATGGCAAACCATATCGTCAGCAGCGCGTTTGGCACGACACCTATCACGGTTAATAGCGAAACGGCGCTCAATACCGAGCTTGCCGCGCTGCCCACGGCAAAGCCTGGCGATTACACGATCGAGCTGACCGGAAATATCAACCTGACGACCGGTCTGGCGGCGGTCGATCTGCCGCCGGGTGTCGCGCTGACGATCGACGGCAACGGGCACACGATCGACGGCAGTGGAAAGTACGGCGGCTTTTTTGTCTTTGGCAATGGCGGCACGGTGACGTTCGAGAATTTGACGATCGCCGACGCGGTGGCGCGGGGCGGCGCTGGCACCGGCGGCGGCGGTGGCGGCGCGGGGCTCGGAGGCGGACTGTTTGTCGGTGACGGAGCGGTCGCCACGCTGATCGGGGTGAGCTTTTTCGCCGATGGGGCGCAGGGCGGTGCGGGTGGCGCCGGGACCGGCGGCCACGGGGGCGATTTGAACGGCTTTGTGCAGTCCGGGGACGCTTTCGGCGACGGCGGTTTTCCCGGCGGTCCCGCTGGTTTCGGCGGCGGTGGCGGCGGTGGAAACGGGGCCGGCGGGTTCGGCGGCGGCGGCGGTGGTGGCATTGGTGGCGGTGGCGGGCTTGGCGCCGGTGGCGACATTTTTGTGCAGCAGGGCGGCACGCTGGCGATCGAAGGCGGCAGCCTCGGCCTGGGCAGGGTCTTTGGTGGTGCATCGGGCGGCAACGATAATTTCGGACCCGGGCAGGCCTATGGCGGCGACATCTTTATCGAGGGCGACCAATCGATCACCTTGGCGCCGCCTTCCGGCCAGACCATGGTGATCGATGGCGTGATCGCCGACGAGGCCGGTTCGCACGATCCGAGTGGCTTGACCGGTCGCGGCGGGGTGGTCATCGACGATCTCGGTGCTGTCGTGCTCGCTGCCACCGATACTTATGCCGGCGGCACGACGATAGAATTGGGCAGATTGTCGCTCGGTTTTGGCGGCTCGATCGCGCAAAGCAATGCAGTTGCCCTTGCCACGAGTGAGGCTCGGCTCGATCTCTCCGCCGCCGGCGATCAGACGATCCAGAATTTATCGGGGGTGGCCGGCAGCATCGTTTGGATCGGCGGAAACACATTGACCAACGACGAAACCGCGTCCTCGGTCTTTGCCGGCACCGTCGTCGGCAGCGGCGGCGAGCTCGTCGTCAAAGGCGCGGGAACGCTGACCTTGTCCGGCGCCAATACCTATCGCGATGGCACGACGATTCTCGGCGGCACGCTCGATCTCGCGGCACCGCAGGCGGCCGGCAGCGGGGCGATCAAGCTGAGCCCCGGCAGCACGCTGGCGCTCGACAACGCCGCGCTTTCGGGCAACGCCTTTGCGAACACGATCGTCGACTTCGGGCTCTTGGAGACAATCGAGCTGACCGGGCTCGCTTACACCGCGGGTGCGACCGCTGCCTTTGATGCCGGCAAGCTGAGCGTCACCAGCGGCGGCACGACCGACGTGCTGACTCTCAGCAGAAGCCAGGTCGCATCACAGTTCAAGCTGGCGCCGGACGGGGGCGGCATCGCGATCACCGGAAACCCATTGCCGGTGACCGAGGTCGGCAGCGAAGCCACGCTCAACACCCTGATCCAGGCTTTGTCCGAGGCAGCACCGGGCAACTATACCGTCGAGCTGACCGGCAACATCGATCTTACCGGTGCGTTGCAAAATATCGATCTGTCCGCCGGCTCGACCCTGACGATCGACGGCGCAGGACACACCGTTAGGGGCGAAAGCAAGGAGCGCGGCTTCTTTGTCGATGCCGGGTCGGTCGTCTTTGAGGATTTGTCGATGCACGCCATGCTGGCGCAGGGCGGCGCCGGCGCTGGCGGTGGCGGTGGCGGTGCGGGGCTGGGCGGCGGCCTGTTTGTCGGGGCGAACGGCAGCGTCACGCTGATCGGGGTAAATTTTTCCTCTGATGCGGCGCGCGGCGGTGACGGCGGGGGCGGCAATAACGGCGGTGTCGGCGGCGGGTTGAACGGCGGTGGCGGCGGCGGCCTTACCAGCGGTGATGGCGGGTTTGGCGGCGGTGGCGGCGGCGGAACCTACGGACACAGAACTACGACAAATCCTTTCAGCACCGGCGGATTTTCGGTCCCGGGCGACGGCGGCAATGGCGGCGGCGGCGGTTTTGGCGGTGGTGGTGGCGGGGGCGGCGGCGGAGACGACCACCCTGGCAGCGGTGGCAAAGGCGGTTTCGGCGGCGGTGATGGCGGGAGAGGTGGAGGGGGCGGTGGCGGGCTCGGCGCCGGCGGCGACATCTTTGTGCAGCAAGGCGGCACGCTGACGATTGAAAGCGGCCATCTCAGCCCGGGCAGCGTCTCCGCAGTCGCCGGCGGCGGCGGTGCCCAAAGCGGATTAGCGCTTGGCGGCGCCATCTTCATCCAGGGCAACCAGACGGTCACCCTGGCGCCGCCTCGCGGCCAGATCTTGACAATCTCAAGCTCGATCGCCAGCGATTCCGCGCACGCCGCATTGACGATTTCCGGTAGCGGCACAGTCGTGCTGGAGGCGACCGGCACTTATCTCGGCGGCACCACGATCGCCAAGGGCGCAACACTCGAGGTGGCGGCAAGCCAAGCGGCCGGAAGCGGGCGTATCATCGTTGACGGCGCTCTCGATGTGATCTCCAGCGGGACTGCGAGCCGGGCGACGGTCACGAGCGGCGGCGCCGAAATCGTCGGCTCGGGCGGCAGCGCGAGCCGAACGACCGTCACGAGCGGCGGCGCCGAAATCGTCGAACTCGGGCGGCACCACGAGCCGGACGACGATCGAGTCCGGCGGTAACCTTTATGTTCGGGACGGTGGCGCGGCCAGCAGCATCGCCGTTACAGGCAGCAGCTTTTATGTCTGGGCCGCCGCGACGGCGAGCGGTGCGACGATCGGCAGCGGCGGCTCTGCGCTTGTTTACGGCGAGCTCGACGGCGCCGTCGTGGGGAACGGCGGCACCGAGAGGGTGTTCGACGCGGGAAAGGCTGCAACGACGACCATCGAAGGGGGTCTCGTCGTGGTGTCGCCCGGCGGTACCGCCGCAGTCGTCAGCTTCGACGGCGGCGGGACCCTCGATCTCGACGCGTCAGTCGGCTTTGCCGGCAAGATCGCGGGCTTCGCCGTGCCGGACCGGCTCGATCTGCGCGACATCGCTTTCGGACCGCGGACAACACTCAGGTTCGCCCAGGACGGTGCCGACGGCGTGCTGACCGCCACCGACGGCAGCCACACCGCCCGGATCGCTTTGGCCGGCAGCTACGCGAGCGCCAATTTCATCACAGCCAGCGACGGCAACGGCGGCACCTTGGTCGAGATCGCTGAGCCGCAGCTTTCCGGGCTCGGTTTTGCCGTGGCCGCGGACCAGGGGCCGGCCGGCGACACGATAACCGTCACCGGCACTGGGGTGGCTGGAAACTCGGTCACATTGTTCGATGGGAAGACGGCGATTGGCGAGACCGAGATTGGCGGCGGCGGCGCTTGGACGATCACCACGGCTGACCCGCTTTCTCTGGGCACCCACAGCCTGAGCGCCGGCCAGTCCGATCCTGCCGGCGGATCGAGCCCTCTCACCCCGCCGCAAAGCCTGACGGTCCGCGCCGCCACACCAAACGCGGTGACGTTTATCGGCACTGCGGGCACGAACCAGTTCATCGGCGGGGCCGGCAACGATCTCTTCCAATTCACGGCCGCCGATCTGGCCAACACCGATATCGTCAACGGCGGCGCCGGTGTCGATCAGCTGGACATCACCGCCTACAAAAACGGCTCCAGTATCGATGCCGGCGGGGTCAGCGGGATCGAAACCTATGTGCTGGGCGAGAAGAGGGTATACGGGAAACTCGCGTTCGTCGATGCCAACTTTTCCGGCACTGTCGACAACAAGATCACCGTTGACGGCAACCTCCTCTTTGTCAGCGAAACCGGCGTTGCTGCGACAGATCGGGTGGTGATGAACGGTGGGCCCGGCGAGGATTTTTTGATTGCCGGAAGCAATGCCGTGATGACCGGCGGAGCCGGGACATACTTCGAGCTGACGACACCCGGCTCGCCCGGCTCCCCCGATACCAACAGGATCACCAATTTCACCCCCGGGGTCGACCGGCTTCAGCTCGACAGTGCAGGTTTCGATCTGGCGCAAACCCGGTGGCGGCAAGCCTGTTCACGACCGGATCCTTCACCAGCTCGACCCAACGCTTTGCTTATTCGGCAAGCACCGGCAGGCTCTATTACGATGCCGCCGGCGCCGGCGCCGGCAGCTCGCCGCAGCTGATCGCGACCTTGACCGGCCACCCTGCCCTCACCGCCGCCGATATCGTTTTCGGCTGACCTCTGCAGTCTCCGGCGCCGGCGTAGATCGCATCCCAGAGCGCGGGCGTGTAAGGGCGGCCCGCCGATCCCGCTCGACCGCACATTCCGGCGGACAGAACGATCCGCCGATTGAAATCTGACCCAGCGATGGGTTGGTCCTCCTGGGGGTTGGAGGGGACCGGGATGGTAGGAGCGGAGGGAGTATTGGAGATCCGAGTGTTGCATCGGCATGGAAAGAGCATTCGTGAGATCGCGCGCGACACGGGCGGCCCGCGCAATACGGGGCGCCGGTATCATCGCGACGATGAAGCGACGCGTTACAAGCCGCGGCCGGTGAGGACGATGCAAACGCAAGAGCCCCCAGCGTTCTGCGCCCCAAATTACCCTGTGATCGAGAGCACGCCGACCTGCTCGACAACCTGAACGGAAGGCCATTGTGGGGACACCTAGGCAATGGGTGTCACGAAAGGTCGTCTTGCCGTGGTTCTGCGGTTCTACGCCGCGCTTTCCAAATTTCGAGCTTGATCGAGGAGCCTCCGAAACTCCGGCGGTGGAGCTAGGCACATGGTTCGATATGTATCCAGGAAGGGGAGCCAGCTTTAAAAAAGGCCGTTGGCGACATCCGCCGGCGGCTTTTTCTTTGCACGCGCCACAGCGGCTTCGATCGGGAGATCAACGGGCTGGCGTTGGCGTGGATCGGGGCGCTGCACGATTGACAGCGCCGGCACCGTCAATGCATTCCGTCGGGCGTCAGCTGCGGCTGCGCCGGGTAAATTCATGGGTCCGTCGCCGACCGACCAATTTACGCAGGGCGTGGCGCGCTATCGGGCCGGCGCCTATGGCCAGGCGGCGACGGTGTTCGAGCACCTACTGCAGCATAGTCCGGGCAATGCGGGGGTCATGCGCATGCTCGGGCTGTGCCGGCTACGGCTCGGCGAGCCGGCGGATGCGGTGATTCCTGGGGCGGGCCTATGCGCTGGCGCCGGAGGACCCGCAGGTGCGGCTCGATTTCGGGATTGGCCTGCATGCGGTAGCGCGCTACCGCGAAGCCGCCGAGCAATTCGCGCTTTGCCGAGAGCTGATGCCGGGCGACCCCGCGCCGTTTTTGAACCTGGCGTCGGCGCTGGTGGCATTGGGCAAGGGGGAGGCTGCGCTCGATGCGGCGCGCCGGGCGCGGCGCCGCGCCCGGCTTGCCGGAAGCGCACTACACGCTGGGCTTGGCTTTGCTCGCCCTCGGCCGGATCGAGGAGGCGCAGGCGGCTTTTGCCGCCTCTCTGGAGCGTGCCCCGGCTTTGCCGATGCCTGGGTCAATCTCGGGGTCGCCTTCTATCGGGCGAACGATATCGAAGCCGCCAAGAGGGCGATGCGGCAGGCCTTGGCGGTGGTGCCGGGCCACCGCGCGCCCTGGAAATCTCGGCGTCTTTCTGCGCCTGAGCGGCGAAGTGGAGGCGAGCGAAACGCTGCTGCGCGACCTTCTCGCACGCGACCCGGCGGCGGACGAGGCGCGCCTCAACCTCGCGGCCGAGCTCCTGCACGAGGATCGCGCGGGCGAAGCGCTGGCCTTGCTCGACGACCGGCCGATGCCGGCCGAGCCGCGCCTGGCCCAGACTGGGAGCTCGAGCGCAGCATCGCGCTGCTGATGCAAGGCCGCGTCGAGGAGGCGCGCTCGGGCGTCGCGGCGCTGGGCGAGCCAGCCGCCGCGCTCCGGCCGCTGGTGCTGTGGCGGCGCGTGCTGCTGGCGCTGCGCGAGGGCGACCCCGACGGCGCGCGCAGCCTGGCCGCCGAGATGGCGGCCGTGCTGACGTCGGAGCCGGCGGTCCTGCCCGAGCACCGCATCATGGGGCATTTCGACCTGGCCCGGTTCTGGTCGCGAGAGGACGAGCGGGACCTCGCCTTTCCGCATTGGTTCGAGGGGCACCGGCTGCTCGGCCGGGTGCAGCCTTTCTCGCGCGGCGCCACCAGCGCGTTTTTCGACGCGAATATCGCGCAGCTTGGCCGTGACCGTTTCCAGGCCGGCCCACGTGCGCAAAACCGCGACCCCACACCCGTCTTCATCATCGGCATGCCGCGCTCCGGCACGACGCTGACCGAGCAGATTATCGCCGCTCATGCGCAAGCCTTCGGTGCCGGCGAGCGGCCGGCGCTCGCACGTGCTTTTCGTGCGCTCGGCGGCGGCGCGCTGACCCCGGATGCGGCCGCGCGTATTGCTGCGCTCGATGCCGAGGCGCTCGATCGGGCGGCCGCGGCCTACCTCGACGAGCTGCATGCGCTCGCCCCCGATGCGGCCCGCATCGTCGACAAATTGCCCGGCAACTTCAACCATCTCGGACTGGTTCCCTTGATGCTGCCGGGGGCGCGGATCATCCACTGCGCACGCGATCCACGCGACATCGGGCTGTCGATCTTCACGATCCGGTTCTACGGCCATCATCCTTATGCCCACGATCTCGCCGATCTCGGCTGGTACATTGCGCAATACCAGCGGCTGATGAAGCATTGGCATTCGGTCCTGCCCAACCCGATGCTGACCGTGCAGCTGCAGGATTGGGTCGCCGATTTCACCGGCACATTGCGCCGCGTGCTGGAGTTTCTCGACCTGCCCTATGATCCCGCTTGCGAACGCTTTTACGAACAGCAGACGCGCGTGCGCACCGCCAGCCGCTTCCAGGTGCGCCAGCCGGTCAATGCCCGCGGCCTCGGCCGCTGGCGGCCCTACGAGCAATATTTGCAGCCGCTGATCGAGGAGCTCGCGGCGGGCGGTGCGTTGCCGGCGGAGTGAGCGGCGATGCAATTCGTGATTTGACAGCCAGCATAAGTTTATTTTATTTTGCTATTAATAGAGAATGGAGCGTGGTTAACAACCTAAGCCTCCTGAGAAGCTCATAGCCGCTAGAGCGAGCGCCTGCCATGGCCGGGACCACACTTTTTAAGGTGGGCAGCGAAAGCGCCCTCGACACCGCGATCAGCTCGATCGATGTCGGCGGCAAGAATGCCGCGGCGAACACCGCCTACACGATCGACATCACCGGCCCGATCGCGCTGACCGCCAACCTGACCGCACTCGACCTGATGAGCGGGTCATCGGTCGCGATCGCGGGGACCGACGGCAACGGCGGCGTCGCGGTGCAGACGATCGACGGCAACGGCGTAAACGAAGGGTTTTTCATCAAAGCGGGGGTGGTGACGCTCGCCGATCTGACGATCGAACACGCGGTTGCGCAGGGCGGCGCCGGCGCAGCCGGCGGTGGCGGCGGTGGCGGTGCAGGCTTGGCGGTGGGCTGTTTCTCGGCTCGGGAGGCAGTGCCACGCTAATCGGCGTCGGCTTTTTATCGGATTCGGCGCATGGCGGCGCCGGCGCCCTCGGGTTTGGCGGAGGCGGCGGTGGCTTGAACGGCGGTAGCGGCGGCGGGTCTGGCGGCACCAGCGGGTTTGACAACGGCGGCGGCGGCGGGTTTGGCGGAGGTGGCGGGGGCGGTAGCACCCAGGGCTTTGGCGGCCGCGGCGGGTTTGGCGGCGGCGGCGGCGGCGAACCCGCCCGCCGGGGCGGCAACATTGGTGGATTTGGCGGGGGCGATGGCGGGGCCGCGGTGACGGCGCTGGCGGTGGCGGCGGGCTCGGCGCGGGCGGCGATATTTTTGTGCAGCAGGGCGGCACGCTGACGATCGAGGGCGGGAGCCTGGGTTCGGGCAGCGTCACCGGCGGCGCCGGGGGCAGCGCCGCCGGGGCGGGTCGGGCCTATGGCGGCGGCATCTTCATCGAGGGCGACCAGACGCTCACCTTGGCGCCACCCGCCGGCCAGAGCTTGACAGTCAGTGGCGTAATCGCTGACGAGACCGGCTCGCACGATGCGAGCGGCGCCACCGGACTCGGTGCGCTGGTGATCAGCGGCGGCACCGTGGTGCTCGACGCCGCCAACACCTATGCCGGGGCGACGACGATCGAGAGCGGCAAGCTTGTGCTCGGGCCGGGCGGCTCGATCGCCGCCAGCGGCGCGGTCGACCTCAGCGCCGCCGGCACCGCGCTCGTCATGCGGGCCGGCGGCAACCGATCACTTCAGGATTTGTCGGGTGTCGCCGGCAGCAGGATCGCGCTCGGCGGCAACAGTCTGACAATCGACGAGGTCCGCTTTCGCCACTTTCGCCGGCACGATCGCCGGCAGCGGCGACCTCGTCGTCCAGGTCGCCGGCACATTGATCCTGTCAGGAGACAACACCTACAGCGGCGGCACGACGATTGCCGGTGGGACGCTCGAGCTGACGGGACAAATCGCGGTCGGCACCGGCGCGATCGACTTTCAGGGCGGCACGTTGGCAATCGACAACGCGGCATTCAGCAGCAATGCCTTCGCCAACGAGATCTTTGGGTTCGAGCTCGGCGACACGATCGAGCTGACCGGGCTCGGCTTTACCTCGGGCGCGCATTTCGCCTTCCAATCGGGGCAGGTGAGCGTCATCAGCGGCGGCACAACCGACGTCCTGACCTTTGGTGGCAGCCATGCTGCCGCGGACTTCAAGCTGGGGCAGGCCGGTAGCGGTTCGGCAATCATCGGCACGAACGCAAAGGCAGGGAGCGAAATCGCCCTCAACGCCTTGATCCGGACATTTCCTATGGTTTTGCCGGGCAATTACACGATCGATCTGACCGGTAATATCAACCTGACAACAGGCCTGTCGGCGATCGACCTGCCGGCCGACGCCTCGCTGACGATCAACAGCAATGGCCACACGATCGACGGTAACGGCAATCAGAGCGGCTGGTTGTCAATTCGGGCGCGGTAACGCTCGCCGACCTGACGATCGAGGGTGGTTCAGGCAGCGGACTGTCTCTCGGGTCGGGCGCCAGCGCCACGCTGATCGGGGTGAGCTTTCTGTCGGATGGCGGTGGCATCTTTGTGCAGCAGGGCGGCACGCTGACGATCGAGGCCGGCAGCCTCAGCCCGGGCACCGTGACCGGCGGTGCCGGCGGCATCTTCATTGACGGCGACCAGGCGATCACCTTGGCGCCGCCCTCCGGCCAGACCCTGACGATCAGCATCCCGATTGCCGGTGCCACCGGCCTCAGCGCGGTGGTGATCAGCGGCGGCACCGTGGTGCTCGACGCCACCAACACCTATGCCGGGGCGACGACGATCGAGAGCGGCAAGCTTGTGCTCGGGCCGGGCGGCTCGGTCGCCGCCAGCGGCGCGGTCGGCCTTGCCGCCGGCACCGCGCTCGTCATGTGGGCCGGCGGCAACCAGACGATCCAGGATTTGTCGGGGGTCGCCGGCAGCAGGATCGCGCTCGGCGGCAACAATCTGACGATCGACGAGGCTGCCTCCACCGCTTTCGCCGGCACCATCGCCGGCAGCGGCGACCTCGTCGTCGAGGGCGGCGGCACGATGATCTTGTCAGGGGAGAACACCTACAGCGGCGGCACGACGATTGCCGGCGGCACGCTCGAGCTGACGGGACAAAGCGCGGCCGGCACCGGCGCGATCGACTTTCAGAGCAGTACGTTGGCCATCGATAGCAAGGCAGCACTTAGCAGCAATGCCTTCGTCAACAAGGTCTCTGGGTTTGAGCTCGGCGACACGATCGATCTGACCGGGCTCGGCTTTACCTCGGGCGCGCATCTCGCCTTCCAATCGGGGCAGGTGAGCGTCACCAGCGGCGGCACGACCGATGTCCTGGCTGTCGGTGGCAGCCATGTCGCCGCGGATTTCCGGCTCGCGCCGGCCGGCAACGGCACGGCAATCATCGGCACGACAGCAAAAGCCGGGAGCGAAATCGCGCTCAACGCCTTGATCCGGGCATTTCCATGGTTGCGCCGGGCAATTACACGATCGATCTGACCGGCAATATCGACCTGACAACAGGCCTGTCGGCGATCGATCTGCCGACCGACGCCTCGCTGACGATCGAAGGCAACGGCCACACGATCGACGGCAACGGCGATCAAAGCGCATTCTTTGTCAATTCGGGCTCGCTGACGCTCGACGACCTGATGATCGAGAATGCGGTGGCGCAGGGCGGCGACGGCGGTGCCGGTGGCGGCGCGGGCTTGGGCGGTGGGTTGTTTCTCGGATCGGGCGCCAGCGCCACGCTGATCGGCGTGCGCTTCTCATCCGATTTGGCACGAGGGGGTTCCGGCGGCAGCGGGACTGGCGGCGGTGGCGGCGGCTTGAACGGCGGTAGCGGCGGCGGCGCCGGCGGCTTCTTTGGTGCGGCGGGCGGGTTTGGCGGCGGCGGCGGCGGCGGTGGCACCGAGTTCATCACCACTAGCGGCACTCACAGCATTAGTGGAGGGAGGACCGTCGGCGGGCCCGGCGGCATGGGCGGGTTTGGCGGTGGCGGCGGCGGCGGCGGCGCGTCCGGCGGCACCGGTGGCCGCGGCGGATTTGGCGGTGGCGCTGGCGGCGACAGCGGCGTTGGCGGCGGTGGCGGGCTCGGCGCCGGCGGCGATATCTTTGTGCAGCAGGGCGGCACCCTGACGATCGAGGGCGGCAGCCTCGGTGCGGGCAGCGTCACCGGCGGCGCCGCGGGCGGCACAGGCGCCGGGGCCGGGCGGGCCTATGGCAGCGGCATCTTTATTCAGGGCGACCAGACGATCACCTTGGCGCCACCCGCCGACCAGAGCTTGACGATCAGCGGCGTGATCGCCGACGAGACCGGGTCGCACGATGCGAGCGGCTTGACCGGCCTCGGCGCTGTGGTGATCGACGGTGCCGGCACCGTGGTGCTCGACGCCGCCAACACCTATGCCGGCGCCACGACGATCGAGAGCGGCACGCTGGTGCTCGGGCCCGGCGGCTCGATCGCCGCCAGCGGCGCGGTCGGCCTCGCCGCCGCCGGCACCACGCTCGACATCTTGGCCGGCGGCAACCAGACGATCCAGGATTTGTCGGGGGTCGCCGGCAGCAGGATCGCGCTCGGCGGCAGCAATCTGACGATCGACGAGACCGCCTCCGCCGTCTTCGCCGGCACCATCGCCGGCAGCGGCCGATTGTTCGTCGCGGGCACCGGCGCATTGACTCTCTCAGCAGCGAACACCTTTAGCGGCGGCACGACGATTGCCGGTGGCACGCTCGATCTGGCGGCGCACAACGCCGCCGGCACCGGTGCGATCCACTTTCAGGGCGGCACGCTGGCGATAGACGACACTGTGCTCAGCAGCAACGCCTTCGCCAACGAGATCTTCGGGTTCGAGCTCGGGGACACGATCGACCTGACCGGGCTCGGCTTTACCTCGGGCGCGCATGTCGCGTTCAAGGCCGGCCGGCTGGATGTCACCAGCGGCGGCACGACCGACCTGCTGACCCTTGGCGGCAGCCATGCCGCCGCGGATTTCCGCCTCGCGCCGGCCGGCAGCGGCACCGCGATCACTTACAGGTCCGCGCAAGTCGGCGGTGAAGCCACATTGAACATATCGATAGGAGCGTTGCTGACAGCGGCGCCGGGCAATTACGAGATCGATCTGACCGGCAATATCGGCCTGACGGCGAACCTGACGGCCATCGATCTGCCGAGCGGCGTCTCGCTGACAATCGAGGGCAACGACCACAGGATCGACGGCAACGGCGAGCACAGCGCGTTCTTTGTGGATTTCGGGCTCGCTAACGCTCGACGACCTGACGGTCGCGCACGCGGTGGCGCAAGGCGGCGCCGGCGGTCCCGGCGGCGGCGGGGGCGCGGGCTTGGGCGGCGGGCTGTTTCTCGGGTCGGGTGGCAGCGCCACGCTGATCGGGGTGAGCTTTTTGTCGGATTCGGCGCGTGGCGGTGCCGGCGGCAGCGGGGTTGTCGGCGCCGGCGGCGGCCTGAATGGTGGCCTCGGCGGTGGCGCCGGCGCTGGCGCTGGCGGTCCTGGCGGCGCCGGGGGATTTGGCGGGGGCGGTGGCGCTGGCGCCGCTGGCGGGTTTGGCGGCGCTGGGGGATTTGGCGGGGGTGGTGGTGGCGCCAGCGGTTTTTTTGAGGCCGAGGGGCTTGGTGGGTTTGGCGGCGGCGATGGTTCCCAGAGCGGTCTTGATGCTGGCGGCGGCCTTGGTGCTGGCGGCGACATTTTTGTGCAGCAGGGCGGCACGCTGACGATCGAGGGTGGCAGCCTCGGCCCGGGCATCGTCACCGGCGGCGCCGGGGGCAGCGCCAACGCCGAGGCCGGCAGTGCCTATGGCAGCGGCATCTTTATTCAGGGCGACCAGACGATCACCCTGGCGCCGCCCGCCGGCCAGAGCTTGACGATCAGCGACGTGATCGCCGACGAGACCGGCTCGCACGATGCGAGCGGCGCCACCGGCTCCGGCGCGCTGGTGATCCGCGGCAAGGGAATGGTCGTGCTCGATGCCGCCGACACCTATGTGGGCGGCGCGACGATCGCCGAGGGCGCGCGGCTTGAATTGGCGGCGCCCGGTGCGGGGGGAAGCGGGCGGATCGCGGTTCACGGCACGCTCGACCTGCTGTCGGGCGTGAGCGTGCCGGGCGCAACCATCGCGGGCGGGCTGGTCGTGGTGTCGAGCGGCGGCGCGGCGGGGCTCGTCACCTTCGACGGCGGCGGGACGCTGCAGCTCGACGCGTCGGTCGGCTTTGCCGGCAAAATTGTCGGCTTTGCCGTGCCCGACCAGCTTGATCTGCGAGACATCGCTTTCGGACCGGGGACAACGCTCAGCTTTGCCCAGGACGGAGTCGACGGCGTGCTGACCGCCACCGACGGCAGCCACACCGCCCGACTTGCTTTGGCCGGCAGCCATGTCACTGCAAATTTCACGACAGCCAGTGACGCCAACGGCGGCACATTGGTCGAGATCGCCGAGCCGCCACCCATCGACAACAAGATCACCGTTGACGGCAGCCTTCTCTTTGTCAGCGAAACCGGCGTTGCTGCGACAGACCGGGTGGTGATGAACGGTGCGGCCGGCGAGGATTTTTTGATTGCCGGAAGCAATGCCGTGATGACCGGCGGAGCCGGGACATACTTCGAGCTGACGACACCCGGCTCGCCCGGCTCCCCCGATACCAACAGGATCACCAATTTCACCCCCGGGGTCGACCGGCTTCAGCTCGACAGTGCAGGTTTCGATCTGGGCGCAAACCCGGTGGCGGCAAGCCTGTTCACGACCGGGACCCTTCACCAGCTCGACCCAACGCTTTGCTTATTCGGCAAGCACCGGCAGGCTCTATTACGATGCCGCCCGCGCCGGCGCCGGCAGCTCGCCGCAGCTGATCGCGACCTTGACCGGCCACCCTGCCCTCACCGCCGCCGATATCGTTTTCGGCTGACCTCTGCAGTCTCCGGCGCCGGCGTAGATCGCATCCCAGAGCGCGGGCGTGTAAGGGCGGCCCGCCGATCCCGCTCGACCGCACATTCCGGCGGACAGACGATCCGCCGATTGAAATCTGACCCAGCGATGGGTTGGTCCTCCTGGGGTTGGAGGGGACCGGGATGGAGGAGCGGAGGGAGTATTGGAGATCCGAGTGTTGCATCGGCATGGAAAGAGCATTCGTGAGATCGCGCGCGACACGGGCGGCCCGCGCAATCGATCAAGGCTTGAAGGAACGCGCAACCGCCGGGGCCATTACGTCCGGCATCGCGGCCGGCGGCCTCAACGTCAACGAGGGCTCGGCCAAAGACGTGCGGGTGAGCCAGACGGGCATTGGCGAACAGGATATCGAGCAGGTGCGGCAGCGCGCGGCGCTCTTAGCCTATGGGTACAAGGTCAGTGCCACGAATGCGGGGCCGAGGCGCAACTAAATCAGGCGGCAGCCGGCCAGGACATCGAGGCCGGATGGCTGAGAGGTCTCGGCTCGATCCTGGGCGGCGCCGCCAATGTGGGCAATTTCCAGGCATTGACGAAAGCCGGCGGCGCCACGCCGACCCTCTACGGCAACCAGGATAACGCCTACACCTGATGCTTGGCTCGGTACATTGGGTACCGGCGACGGCGGACAAACAGCAAACGGCGGATAGCGGCGTACCCGCGTCAAACGGGTAGAGAACGGCGGATCGGCTTGACACCGCGGCCGATCGGAGCGAGAATCCTGGTGGCGCTGCAAACGCCTTTGTCACTCTCGACCACGCCGGTACTCTCTGAGAGTACTCCCGAGGTGCAGACGAGCAACTAGGTGCGAGCCCCCCGTGAGCTTTCAAACACGCAAAGGAATTTATCAACAAATCGAGCAAGACCGCTCGACAAAGTGCTTGCATATATAACAGGAGATCGGAGGGGTCTCGAAACGCAAATTAGCGCCGACTGTATCGACCTTTTGTTGATTTGCTGGATCAAATAGGCCCGACCGATAAATTATCTCTGATCCTTCATACAAATGGAGGAGAAACACTTGCGGCGTGGCGTCTCGTCAATCTTCTCAGAATTTTCTGCGATGAATTAGAAATTTTGATACCAATAAAGTCCTTAGCGCGGGCACGCTAATTTGCATTGGTGCGGACAAGCTTGTTATGACGAAGCAGGCGGCGCTTGGCCCGATAGACCCCAGTGTTAATAATCCGTTCAACCCACAGATCAATATGGGCAGCCAAATGAGACAGGTGCCTGTCAGTGTTGAAGCTGTACTCGGCTACCTCGGTGCCGCCAAAGACGAATTGAAAATCACGTCCGAACAGCACCTGACGAACGTCTTGCTCGGATTAGCAAGTCAAGTGCATCCACTCGTGCTGGGTGAAATTTTTAGGGCAGAGCACAAATCAGATTTTGGCAGGCGAACTATTGCCTAGACAAGTCGGCGATAAAAAAAAGGTTAAAAATATCATTGATTTCCTTGTGCAGACTAGGTAGTCACGATTATACTATAAACCGCCGTGAGGCCAGAGAATTGGGACTTGTGGTAGATACGCCGGGCAATGAACTTTATGGATTGTTAAGGAAACTGCATTTGAGCTATGGCAAGGAGATGGAATTGCTGGATCCATATAATCCACAAGTGCTACTCGGGGTAAATCAAACTGCGTCTTATTCCCTCGTGCGTGGACTAGTGGAAGGAACGCTAGGCGGTTCTTATCAGTTTGTCTCTTCAGGAACGCTGACGAAATCAATGATCCCCGGACCGATAGGCCCTCAGGAGGCCATAACTGATCAGAGGACGTTCGAAGGATGGAAAAAGCTCCCATGACGGTGTACCAATCTACATCGGATGCCAGCGGCATCTATCGTGACAGCAGCGGGTTATACGTGGTTCCGGCTAACGGCTCGGCGGATTGCGGGAACCTCGCTGTCCTAATAGCCAACAGCACGTTCCTGGCCTCTCAAACAGTGTATGTGCCGCTTATACCGTTGACAGTTCGACGCTCGGTAAACTCGGAATCTACTCATAACGCCGGCGGGGCGCCCACTAAGGCTTGACGTCGCGCCCGACCTGCCGGATGACGTCGGCGGCGCTTCAAACGCCTTTGATGCCGGATCCGCCCCGGTGATCGGCGGTTGTTTTGTGCCCGTGCTCCGGGCTGCCTATGTCGGGAGTGCTGCGAACTAAGGCCGAGCGATCGGCACGAATAAGCCCGGCCGTCCATCAACGGCTTTGAAGCTCCCGGCGCCAGCCCGATCGCTGGCGATGGCCGAAAGGCCGATGGGAGCAAACTATGGCCGAAGACAATCCCCTGAGCGCCACAGCAGCGGCAGTGCAAATCACCGCCGTCGATTGCCTCGCCGCCGCCGACGACCCTTGGCATCATCTTCCACCGGACGATCCCCGGCACGAGCTTAACCGTATCGAGCGCGTGATGGCCTCGCTCGAGCACTTCCGCCTCGGGCTCAGCTATCGCCGCCTGTGCCTCATACGACAGAGCAACGATGAGATCGTAAGGCCGCCATCATACCGGCGGACCAAGTCCGATCGGCTCGTCCGCGAGGCGTTGGACGCGAAGATCGAGGCGGCCCGCATTGCCGCGGAGGCCCAGCCATGACGTCGATCACCGATCCGCTGCCGGGCATGCTGGCAGAACGCGACCGGCTGATCGCGGAGGCGAGGGCGGCAGACCTGGCTCGCGCCGGCGCCCGTCAGAAGCGGCTCGACGGGCAAGCGTGGGATATCGAGGCAAAGATGGCGCGGACCCGCGCGACCACGCTTGCCGGCTTGCTGGCGCAAGTAGACATCATGACCGGTCTGGTGAGCCTCGGGGACGCCGAGCTTTCGGAGGCGCTGGCCACCAACATCCGGGCCGCCGTGGTCGAGCTGGTGCCGCCTGCCGCTGGCTGAGCCGCCCCGAGCGCGGTCGGAACCTTCCGGCAGGTGCCGGCGTTTCCGTTCCATAGCCTGGTCGGGGCCGTCACCCACCTCAGCCGGCCGGCCAGGCGAAAATTGTCTCCCAAACTCCCCGGCTTCGGCCGGGCTTTTTTGTGTCCTCGGCACCCGGGTGCCCTTGGCTGTCGGAACTTGCCGGTCCGATCCGCCGGCAAAGCCGCGATGGATGCGCTGGCGCACCTACGAGCGGAAATATGAGCGCTGGGAGCGGGCAGTTGAGCGGGCCGACGCGGCGTTCGCGCTCCGGGTCGCGCCATTGCTGCGCCGCCTCCCCCGAAGGACGCGCCGGTAGGCAACGAAGCGGTTGTCTCATATGCCAGCTCTGCGGCGCCGCAACGCGGCAGTGACCGCAATCTCCATCAGGACAGCGAACGTCACGGCCCCGCGGTCGCCGCGCTGGGCGGGATCGAGCGCGCCAAGCTCAGCAAGCGTATCCACTGCCCATGCAGGCACGGTGATCGCGACGCTGCCGGGTGTGGTACGGCCGCCGGCTTGGGCCTGCTGTCAGACAACGCGCGCGTTGCGGCAAGGGCATTCCCATCGCGCAGATCGGCAACGGTCAGCCGGCCGTTGGTGATCGCGGCAGCAACGAAGCGGCGGGCGGCGACATCGAAGGCGCGGCGGCACTCGGGCGAGCAATACCGCTGCAAACGGCCGCCGTCGGGGCGCGGCGCGAAAGGCAGGCCGCACCATTGGCAAGCCGTCGTTGTCGCGGTCATGGCGCAGTCAGCCGCCGGAGTGCCGCGGCGCGGATCACAGCATCAACTCCCACGCCAACACCCGGCCGGCCTCGGCGGGACGGCGCCGATACGTCTGCCGCGCGCCGGTGCGAGTTCTCGATCGTCGCGGTATTCTCGGTAAGGGTAACCAGCCGGCCGCTGTCGAGCAGCCACAGCAGGCCGGCGCGATCGATCCGGGCGAATGGGCGATCTCTGTCGCAGCCGAACAGGTCAATCGCGTGCCAGCCGAGCGCCGCGGCGACGGCGCAGAACGGGCTATCGAAGAACAGCCCCACGTCATCGACGAAGCGCCGCCAGCGCCCCGGCGGCACGTCGCGCGGCGGCCGACCGGGATCGAGCCGGGTAAATCCTTGCGCCCATGGGCGCGGATCTTGCCCTCAAACTCGACTATCGCGGCGCTCGGCTCGGCCCCAGCCCACATTGCGAGCGCGCGATCGAGCGGCGAAGGCGGCGCCGCGGGCGGCTCTGTCGGTTGTTCATTTTGCTCAAAACGTTCAAAAGCTGGCGCGGACAGGGAATTTTGAACATTCTGAACATTCTGAACAGCGTGCGGCGGCTCTACGCTGTCGCTGTGCAGCTCGGCGAGCCGCTGGCGCCAGCGGTTCATCGCGGCGCCTCCCACAGCCGGGGCGACACCTGCCAGTCGCCGCGCGGCCGTCCGGCACCGGGCCGCGCCGCCGGCCGTATCCACCCGGCATCGGCGAGCGCATGCATCGCCTCGGCGCGGCGCTCGGCATCGCGCAGCCAGGACCAGCCCGGCCGCTGATACACCGCCCGCTCGTTGAGCGATGATGATCGGGTCGCAATGATATGGCGTGCGATCATCGCGGCGTCCGCCTCGGCCCGGCCAATCGCCAGCCCCGCCGTCACCCGGTCGAGCATCGCGGCGAGATAGTCGAGGTAGCCGCCCGCCCGCGCCACCGCGTCCGCCGTGACGGCGCGCGGCTCGGCGCCATCGCCGCCAGCCCAGGCGAGCATCTCATAGACAAGCGCCAGGCGCAGCGCGCGGCCCGGCGTCTTGCCGTGCCATCCGGCGGCCAGCCCGCGCGACGACCGCGCCCGCTGCATCGCGTCCTGCCGCAGCTCGTCGTAGAGCGCCAGCGCATCCGGGGCGAGCCGCAGCATGCGTGGCGCCGGCTCGCCTGTCGGGTCGCCGTCCATCGCCAGCCCGTAGAGCCGCCGCGCCGTCGTCGTCAGCATGTCGCGGCGTCCGTGCGCCGCGGCGTCCGGCTCGGTCGCCAGCGGCCGGATCGGCGCCGGGTCCGGCCAGACATACGTCAGCCGCGCCGCCAGCCCGTCATCGGCACCGGCCAGTGCGTCGCGGAGCCGGTCGGGCTGCATGCCGCCCAGCATCGCCAGCGCCGCGCGCGCGATGCGCACCGGCTGGCCGCGATACTTCACCCGGTCGGCGACGTAAGAACCGCCGTTCCAACTCTCGAGGTGGAACGCGCGGTCGCCGCCGTGCCCGCCGTAGCGGTCGTGATTGCCGAGCCAGCCGGCCAGCTCGTCGCGCATGTACAGCAACCCGCGCGGCTGCTCGGCGAGCAGGTGCTGCAGCTCCTCGGTCGTAGCGTCCATTGCCAGCACGTGCGGCCGGGGCGGCTCGGGCGGCGCGTCGGCGCCGGGCGGACGCTCGGGCAGCGGTTCGCCCTCCTTGATCGCCTTGCGCAGCGCCAAGCGCCATTGCTCCTCGATCGCGCGGGCGCCCTCCGCGAGCACGGCATATTCGGCCGCGGCAGCCTGCCATGCCGGCTCGGCGGCACGCTCGATCGCGCGGCTCGCCTCGATCATCGGCCGCAGTGCCGGGGTCTTCCCAGTCGAAGGCAGCCCGATCAGCGCCAGCCACAGATGCGGCGGCTCGCTCCAGGTCGCGGTAGCGGCGATGTGGCGAGCGTTGCCCAGCCACGCAGAGGCGGCGGTGGTAAGTCCGGCCGCCACATAGTCGCGCGGGCAGCCGCGCGCCGTAGCCTCGGCAGCGATCCACGCGCCCCAGCCGGCCGGCAGCGCGTCATCGTCGAGCGCCGGCGCCGAGGTGCGGTCATCCTCGACCAGCCGCATGTCCGGCTCGGGCCAGGGCGCGTCACCGCTAGCGCGAGACACGGCGAGCCTGAGATCGACGGTCACAGCAGCCCACGCGCGCCGAACGCGCTGCGAAGCGTGGCCTCAATTTCCCGCGGCACAAGCCCCGCGGCCATTGCGGCAGCGGCTAATGCATCGGCGACGACCTGGCCGTCGAGCAATTCCGCGGCGATCAGCCTGCCAAGGCTGTAGGCCTCGCTGTTGAGCGCGTGATTACGGATGCCGACCGGCGCCCGCGCCACGCGATCGATCGCATGTCGTAATGCGGCATCGGCGTAGCGTGACCGGGTGCGATGGTCGGCGAGTGCGACGGATGCTTTCGATGCCGCGGCGGGTGTCGCGGCCGGTGGCGGGGTCAGCTCGTACAGCAGCCACCGGGGCCACGTCGCCGGCGGAGCGTCGCAGACCATCGGCTCGCCCACGGCCGGCCACCAAACCACGTAACCACCGTCAGCGCGGCCGTCGACGCCAGCAACCGGGCGCCCGGCCCAGCAGCGCAGGCCCGGCCGATTGCGGAACAGCAGATGCAGCCCGCCCGACCGAGTGCGATGGGTACGAGTCGCCGGCAGGTCATCGAGGCGCGCCGTCCACCACTTCGCGGCCTCCGGGTGGCGTGGCGCGTCGATATCGAGCGCGTCGAGCCCGGATGCCTCGCCGGTCGGCACGCCGACGAGCGGGCCAGGGTGGCGGCGCCACAGCTCCCGCAGCCCGGCCGGATCAGCCATCGCGTCGCGGAAACCGTGCGGCGTTGCCGGCGCTTTGTCGGCGCGCACCGGGAAGCAAGGCAACCCCTCGCTCCCAAGCGCGAGCGCGCCACCGAGCGCCGCGGCGACATCGGCCGCAGTCACCGCGCTGGCTCGCTGGTGCTGCTGCGTACCCGCCCGGCCAGCCACGCATCGAGATCACTGGCGCGATATCGAACGAGCCTCCCGACTTTTACAAACCGGGGACCATCGCCACTCGCCCGATGCCGTTCTAGAGTGCGGACCGAGCAACCCAATCGCTCGGCAACGTCATGCTGCGAATAGAGCTGTTGTAGATCCATGGTGCCCTGCCGCGTAATGCCGCGCAGTTGCGGCGGGCAGAGGCACTACCGCGCGCACCGTCGCAATGGAATGGACTTCAAATCGCCTATTTGTTGTCCGCGAGAGCCGACGAAAGCAGCGTCGACGGCAGATCTTCGCCTGTCGTAGCCTTGTAGGCCTCAAGAAGCTTTCGATGCTGCTCCGCGCTTTTCGCGGCACGCCGTGCTCGTGCTTTCAAAAGGCGGCGCAGGTGGCGAGCGATTGCGTCAACGCTGGCGCCGTATCGAGCGCCCTTGCCGGCGGCGTACAAGCGCTCCGCAAGCTGCCGCGGAATAGCGCCCCTTTCCCGTTCTGTTTGAGCGCCGCGTGCCCATTCGTCATAGGCAGCGAGCAAACGCGCATCTCGGTCCTCGAACAGTCCAGGGCGGCCGGTCTCACCCTCCTGATGCCCGCGCTTGCGCTTGGAAGGCGCCTCGACAAATAAGGCGCGAGCTTCGTCCTCGCCGAGCCGACCCTTTGCCTCGTTGTAGCAAGCCCTCAGAAATTTTCGGGCGCGCGCACGCCATTGGCGACGCTCTTCCACTGTCTCCAACAGCAGACCAGGCAACGGTTCCAGAAAAGGGTTGCGCTCTAACCGTCGCCTTCCCGCTCCCAGGCGTCGAATTTTCTCAGGTGCGAGGAAGGCAGCGCCGCCGTGAAATACAATATCGCCGCCCTTCATGTCCGCCGCTCGCCGAGGCCTTCCGCAAGCAGCGTCACCGCCAGCGTGTTGAGGCTTACGCCTTCGCGCTTGGCGCGTTCGACAAGACGGCGGTGCAACGATTTCGGCGCGCGAAGCTGCCATTTGCCGCTGTACCCTTCGGCCGGCTCCGCCGAAGGCGGCGGGATCGGCCGGCCGGCCTCCTTCATGGCCGCTATCCAGCAGCGCTTCGCGTCCTCGCCGTTGGCGATGGCTTCCTCGATCGTCTCGCCGTCCGACATGCAGCCGGGCAGATCGGGAAACTCGACCAGATAGCCGCCGCCCTCGTCTTCGGTCAGCGGCCGGACCGTGAAGCGATATTCGGTGTCATTCATTGCTCGCTCGCACCGCCTCGATCAACGCGACAAAGCGGCGGTCATAAACCGGCTTGATCGGCCGCCGGGCCGGAACCGATACCGCCTCCGCGACGACGGGATGCTCGAAAACCACGTGGCTACCGCCCGGCTTGCGAATGTTGATGCCATGGGCGGCAGCTACCGCCTCCAGGCTTCCGATCCGCCAGTCGCGCGGGTTCGCCCGCATCCGGTCGAGCGTCTTGTCGGCGCGCGGCATGCGCTGTCCGCTGTTATCGGGTAGATGGTATCAGGGGCGGTACCGCGCAAGCAAGCTCAGCGCCGCGCATCGCCCGTCGCGATGGCAGCGTCCACCACATCCGCGGCAGAAACGGAATCGGACTTGCGGTTCATCGCGGCGGCGATCCGCGCACCCACCGCGTCGTTGGCGGCGCGCAGCGGATCGGCCGACAGGTGCGCGTAGCGCGCCGTCGTCGTCGCGTGCTTGTGGCCGAGCAGGGCGCCGATGATCGGCAGGCTCAACCCGCCGGCGGCGCCGACGCTCGCGAAACTGTGCCGCAGATCGTGCAGCCGGACATCCGCCAGCCCGGCGGCTTCGCGCACGCGCGCCCATAGCATTGTCGATGGCCGCGCTCGCGCTGTCAGCCCGCATGCCGGGGATGACCCGCGGGTTGTCCGCCATGCGGGGGAGTTCCTGAAGCAAGGCGCGCGCCGGCGCGTTCAGATAGACGACCTTGGCGCCGGTCTTGCTGTCGGGCAGCCGCAGGCATTGATGCTCGAAATCGACGTGCTCCCAGCGCAGATTGACGATCTCGCCGCGCCGGCAGCCGGTCAGAAGCAACAGCTTGATCGCTGCCGACGGGATAGGGGTTGCCCGTCCGCTGCGCTTCGGCGTCGAGCGCCGCGGCCAGCCGGGCGATTTCCGCTTCGGACAGGAAGCGCTCGACCTTGCGCACCGGCGCCTTCTTGACGCCGCGCGCTGGGTTGTCGGCGCACAGGCCGCGCTCGATCGCGAATGCGAAGATCGCGCTGACCAGCGTCACGCATTGCGCGGCGACGCCCTTGCCGCCCGTGGCGATGCTGCCGGACCGCCGCTTCTCGCCGCTCCTCGATCTTCTCGGCCGTCTTGCCGGCCGCAACAGCGTTGCGCATCCGCTCAACATCGGCGCGAACAATGCGATCGGCTCGCAGTTTGCCGAGCAGCGGGCCGCAGATGGTGCTCGATGCGTCCGCGATCGGCCTTGAGGGTCGAGGGCTTCTTGTGGCCGACGCCGTCGGCCAAGTAGAGAGTCGATCAGCTCGGCGAAGGTCAGCGCCTTGCGGTCCTCCTGGCGCGCCGTCGCGGGATCGCGGCCGGCGGCGACCTCGGCGAGAAGCCGCTTCGCTTCGGTACGCGCCGTCTCCGGCGTCCAAGGCGAACCATGCTTGCCGATCGTCAGCCGCCGCTTTGGCGAGCCGCGGCCGGAACCAGCGCGGTAATCGACCGCATAGGACTTCGCGCCCGCCGGCGTCACGACAAGCACAAAGCCCTTCACTTCGGTGTCGCGGACAAGGTAGGTCGCGTCTCCTGGCTCAGCACCATCGACAACCCGCTTGGTGATCTTTGCCCGCATCGAGCATCCCCCATCCGCGCCATGTCGGCGCCATGTCGGCACCATGTCGGCACCAGAGATCGTAGCCGCGACGGTGAATGTCGGACTCTGGCGGTAAAAAAGCAAAGAAAATTTCGGTTTTTGGTGCCGACATAGTGCTTGCGGCGGCTCTCGGCGGCGTAGGTTGTCGAACTCTGACTCCGCCAGTCTAGGTTCGAATCCTAGTCCCCCAGCCAGCCTGGCCGCACGTTTCGCGGCACCCGGCCACTGGTCGGGGCGGGCGCGGCGATATTGCGGCGGACACGCAATTTCGGCGCCCGGCACATCGGCGGCATGCCAAGCCCAGCGACGGTCAGAAGGTCGCGCGCACCCCTACGGTGATCGCAATCGGCGGGGCCGGAGCAAAGCTGCGCGGGTTGGTGGCGCCCGGCGCCTGGGCAATCGGCACCGCCGAAGTCGGCGAGAACGTGCCGAATGTGTAATAGGTCGCGTTGAAGGCGTTTTCGAGCAGCGCGAACGCTTGGAGGTGCGGGGTCACCTGATAGCTCGTATGCAGGTTGAGGACGAAGTAAGGCGGGGTCTGCGGCGTCAGATTGGCCTCGTCGCCAAACAGATACTGGCCGCTGGCGAAGATGCCGCCGCCACCGACGGTCCAGGCCGGGGTCATCTGGTAATCGACGCCGAGCTTGAGGAGGTTGGTCGGAATGCCGGGGAGGCGGTCGCCGGGCTGGACCTGAATATTGCCGTCGAGGTCGGCGAAGGGATTGTTCTCGCTCGATGCGGTAAAGCCGGTCTGGAATTGGGCGTCGATATAGGAATAGCCGATCCAGGCCAGAAGCCGGTCGGCCTTGAGCTGAAAATTGAGGTCGACGCCTTGCCGCAAGGTCGAGCCGACATTGGCAAAAAACGCCCGGCCCTGGATCGGGCTGTTCAGAAACTGGATGTCGTTGGTCAGCTCGGTGCGGTAGAAGGCGATGTCGCCCGATAGGGTCATGCCCGGCGTCGGGTGCGCCCGGCCGCGCACGCCGGCTTCCCAGGTATGCGCCACGACCTGCTGCAAATCGGGGTCGGCGACCAGAAAATTGGCGAGGCTGCACGGGCTCGCGGCGCTCGAGCAAGTCAGCTCGGCCGGGGTCGGCGCGCGGTTCGCCTCGGCATAGCTCGCATAAACCGAAAGCTCGGGCAGGATCTTCCAGGTCAGCCCGGCCGACGGGTTGAACCGGCCAAAGGTGTGATTGCCGGTCAAGGCCGTCCCCAGCTGGTCGTTCAAATCGATCTGGGCAAAGTTGAAGCGTCCGGCGAGGTTTGCCGCGAGCGCCGGGGTGATGTCGAATGTGTCGGTGAAGAAAGCACCATAATAGGCGTTCGCAATCGCCACCCGAACCGGTGCGATCGAGCCGTCGGCCATGTCGACGGTGACGCCGGGGCCCGCGAACTCCGAGGTCGGCACGTCGAGCCCGCCGATTTGAGTGCTGGCGCTGAACAGGGTCTGCGCGCCGTCGAAGCTGACACCTGCGATGAGCTGGTTCGGCCGGTCCCACAGCTGACGCTGATCGGTCACCTGCATCGAAGCGCCATAGCCGTTGGTGCTGGTCGATTGCTGCTCCAGATCCGAATAAGGCCCGCCGTTCAGAAAATCGGGGATCGGGTTGCCGGCCCGGTTGGTGGCGACGAGACCGGGGCCTTCGCACAGAAAGCCGACGGGGACCGTGCACGCGGCAAAAGCGCTCGCATCGCCGTTATAGACCTTTTGCACCAGGTAATCGTAATAGGCGTTGCCCTGTAGCGAGGTCTGGTCGGTAAGGTTGTAGGTTCCCGACAAGGTGACCTGAGCATAGTTGTTGGTGACCAGATTGGGCGCGGTGAAGACGCCGGCCGGATCAGCTTGGAGCTGCTGGATCGGCGAGGTGCCGGGCTGGTCGAGGCGGTTGACCGCGCCCGTCACATTGACATGGACCTCGCCCTTGTTGCCGCGCCAGCCGAGATCGCCGTAAAAGTTTCTCAGCTGCGAGGATTGCACGTCGCGCCAGCCCTCTTCCTGCAAGCCGTTGGCGGCGACATAGGCGGCAACATTCCCGGCCTGGACGCCATATTGCAGCTGGCCCTGGTATTTCGCGAAGGAGCCGCCGAGCGCGTCGAATTCGCTGCCTTGATAAGTAAAACCATTTTTCATCTGCACCGAGATGGCGCCGCCCAGCGCGTTCAGGCCGAAGACCGGGTTGGAGCCGACAATGTTCAGCCGCTCGATCGCGATGTCCGGGATCAGGTCCCAGTTGACGGTGTCGCCAAAAGCCTGGTTGAAGCGGGTGCCGTTCAGATAGACGGCGAGGCCTTGGGCGTTGCCCTGCAGCGGCGACGCCTGAAAGCCATGGTAGAAGAGACTCGGCTGAAACGGGTTGCCCGACGCCGCATCGAGCGTGACGCCGGGCACCTGCTGGTTCATCGCCCGCAACGCGTCGGGATAGCCGTCGCGGCTGATGTCCTGGTCGGTCAGGACGCGGGTTTCGGACGGCACCTTGGCGCGGTCGACCCCCGAGCCGAGGAGCGGCGTCGGCGCCACCACCTCGACCGTTGGCAATACCGTCTCCATCGGGGCGGGCGCTGCCACCGCGGGGGTGGATTGCGGGGCGGGGGCGGATTGCGGGGCGGGCATGCTTTGCGCCAGCACCGGCAGAGGTGCCGCAAGCAAGAGGACGGCAAAGCAAAGCGGGCGCCGCAGTCCGTCGATGGGAAGTCGAGCGCCGACCCGACAGAGGATCACCGCGCGCCGCCACCACTGCGCCTTGATCGCCTTTGCTTCGAACATCACGAGCGTTTGCGCAGGTCGGCGCGGTGCGGTTGCCGATGCCGGATCACGGCGGGAAAACCAACAGCTTGATCAGGAGCCCGACAAGGAGGGCCAAGATCGCGCCGAGCTGCCATTGCTGAAAGGTGAGGCGCCCGCCGAGCTCGATCCGCACCGCCTCGATATCGCGCTTGAGCTCGGTGCGCACCGCCTCGATCTCGTGCTTGAGCTCGGTGCGCACCGCGTTGAGCTCGGTGCGGACGGCCTCGATCTCGTGCATGAGGTCGGTGCGGACGGCCTCGATCTCGTGCATGAGGTCGGTCCGCATTGCTTCGACGTCGCGTTTTTCAGCGACCTGGCCGGAAAACCCCGCGTTGAGCGCTTCCGCGATCGCCTCGGCCTGCCCCTCGGCCATGCCGGCCTGGCGCAATGAACGGCTGAGCTTGAGCGTATCGATGATGGTCATCGACCCTCAAATGACATGTCGCGAGCCGCGCAACAAGCCCGGCTCGGGAGCCTGCCGCAGCCTCGGTAATCGATGATTAAAATCTTCTCCTCTGTGGCCTCAACAGATTGCTTGCAACCACTGGCGTGTCAAACCGAATAATACATCTGGAATTCGACCGGGTGCGGGGTGTGCTCGAAGGTGTAGACCTCCTCCCATTTGAGCTCGATATAGGCCGCGATCTGGTCGCGGGTAAAGACGTCGCCTTTCAACAGGAAGCCGTGGTCGGCCTCCAATTCGCCGAGCGCCTCGCGCAGCGAGCCGCAGACGACCGGCACGTCCTTCAGCTCCTCGGGCGGCAAATCGTAGAGGTTCTTGTCGATCGGGTCGCCCGGATGAATGCGGTTCTGGATGCCGTCCAAGCCGGCCATCAGCATCGCGGCAAAGGCGAGATAGGGGTTGGCGGCGGGGTCGGGATAGCGCACCTCGACGCGCTTGGCCTTGGGGCTCGACACATAGGGGATGCGGCACGAGGCGGAGCGGTTGCGCGACGAATAGGCCAAGAGCACCGGCGCCTCGAAGCCGGGGATCAGGCGCTTGTAGCTGTTCGTCGTCGGGTTGGTGAAGGCGTTGATCGCCTTCGCGTGCCGGATGATCCCGCCGATGTAGTAGAGCGCCGTCTCCGACAGATCGGCATAGAGGTTGCCGGCGAAGACCGGGCGTTCGCCCTTCCATAAGGACTGGTGGGTGTGCATGCCCGAGCCGTTGTCGCCCATCACCGGCTTTGGCATGAAGGTCGCGGTCTTGCCGTATTGATGCGCGACGTTGTGCACGACGTATTTGTAGATTTGCATATTGTCGGCGGTGCGCACCAGCGTCGAATAGACAAAGCCGAGCTCGTTCTGGCTCGGCGCCACCTCGTGGTGATGCTTTTCGACCTCGAGCCCCATGTCGTGCATGACCGACAGCATCTCGGCTCTGAGATCGCTCTGGCTGTCGACCGGCGGCACCGGGAAATAGCCGCCCTTCACTGGCGGGCGGTGGCCGCTGTTGCCGTCGGGAAATTCCTTGGCGGTGACGTAGGGGCCTTCGTCGCTGTCGATCTCGTACATCGCGCCGCTCATCGTCGCCTTGTAGCGCACGTCGTCGAACACGAAGAACTCGGCCTCGGGGCCGAAATAGGCCTTGTCGCCGACACCGGTCGATAAGAGATGCTGCTCGGCCTTTTTGGCGGTCGAGCGCGGGTCGCGGGCGTAGGGCTGGCCGCTCGACGGCTCGTGCACGTCGCAGAACACGATCAGCGAGGTCTGCGCCGCGAACGGGTCGAGGACCGCGGTCGAGCAATCGGGCACCAGCATCATGTCCAACTCGTTGATCGCCTTCCAGCCGGCGATCGACGAGCCGTCGAACATCACCCCTTCATTCAGGAAGTCGTCGGTGATGGTGCGCACGTGATGGGCCAGATGCTGCCATTTGCCGCGCGGGTCGGTGAAGCGGAAATCGACGTATTTGACGTCGTGCTCCTTGATCAGATCGAGCACCTTCTGGGTATCGGGCATTGCTGGCTTCCCTTGTTCGAAATGGGGGTGGGTCAGAGAGCGTCGGGGCCTTCTTCGCCGGTGCGGATGCGGATCGCCTGCTCGACCGGCAGCACGAAAATCTTGCCGTCGCCGATCTTGTCGGTGCGCGCAGCATCCTGGATCGCGTGCACCGCGCGCTCGGCAAGGGTGTCGTCGAGCACGACCTCGATTTTGATCTTGGGCAGGAAGTCGATCACGTACTCGGCGCCGCGATAGACTTCGGTATGCCCTTTCTGCCGGCCGAAGCCCTTGACCTCGCTGACGGTCATGCCGCTGACGCCGATCTCGTGCAGCGCGGTTTTGACCTCGTCGAGCTTGAACGGCTTGATGATCGCCTCGACTTTTTTCATCGCCTCATTCCACCCGCGCGGCGCCCGGCCCGTCCGGCACCGCCGTCATTGTATCACTTCGCCGTGGATCGCGAGATCGAGACCTTCGCGCTCGGTGTCGGTATCGACGCGCAGCCCGATCGCCAGATCGACCAGCTTTAGGAGGATCAGCGAGACGACCGCATCGTAGGCGACGGTGACGGCGATGCCGTAGAGCTGGACCAGGACCTGATGCGGGTTGCCGTCGATCAGCCCGCTCTTGCCGGCGCCGCCGACCCAGGCGACCGCCAGCACCCCGGTCAACAGCGCCCCGACGGCACCGCCCACACCATGCACGCCAAAGGCGTCGAGGCTGTCGTCATAGCCCATCACATGCTTCAAGCCGGTCGTCGCCCAATAGCACACGACCCCGGCGGCGACGCCGATGACGAGCGCCCCGCGCGGATCGACAAAGCCCGAGGCCGGGGTGATCGCAACCAGCCCCGCGACCGCGCCCGAGACGATGCCGAGGACGCTCGGCTTTCCCTTCTTCGCCCACTCGGCGAACATCCAGGCGAGTGCGGCGGTCGCGGCGGCGATCTGGGTCACCGCCATGGCCATGCCGGCATTGCCGTTGGCCGCGGTCGCCGAGCCGGCGTTGAAGCCGAACCAGCCGACCCACAAGAGCGACGCGCCGATCACGCTCAGCACCAGATTATGCGGCGCCATCGGCTCGCTGCCATAGCCGCGCCGCCGGCCCAGGACCAGCGCCGCCATCAGCCCGGCGACCCCGGAATTGATGTGGACCACGGTGCCGCCGGCGAAATCGAGCACGCCGGCGCCGTTGAGGAAACCGTCCGCACCCCACACCCAATGCGCGATCGGGGCATAGACGAGGACGCTCCACAACCCGACGAACCATAACAGCGCCGAAAACTTCATGCGGTCGGCAAAGGCGCCGCAGATCAGCGCCGGGGTGATGATCGCGAAGGTCATCTGAAAGCACATATAGACCGATTCGGGGATGGTCTTGGCGAGGCCATTGACCGAATCGAGGGTCATGCCGACCAGCAGAAACCGGCTGGTGCCGCCGAGAAACGGCGTCCCTTCGGTAAAGGCGAAGCTGTAGCCGACAACCATCCACAGCACGGTGACAAGGCAGGTGACGGCAAAGCTCTGCATCACCGTCGCCAGCACGTTCTTTTTGCGGACCATGCCGCCGTAGAACAGGGCGACGCCGGGAATGGTCATCATCAGCACGAGGGCGGTCGAGGTCAGCATCCAGGCGGTGTCGCCGCTGTCGAGCTTTGGCGGCGCGGATCCGGGCGTCTGCGCCAGCGCCGACCCGGCCGCCAGCAATAAGGCCACAGCCGCGGCAAGCCCAAGTCGCGCGCAACGATGAAACGGTCTCATTTTTCTACCTTTTTTGGCCTCTACCTTTTTTGGTCGAACATTTCCGCCGGGCGGCGACTGCACGGCGTTCCTCACACGGCATTCCTCAAACAATCGGACGGGGCCGGTCGCCGCGACCGGCCCCTGCGCACCCCCCCGGGAGCGGCGGCCTAATCGGCGACGGCGGGCACCTCCTCTCCGTCACCGAAATTGTAGGCGGTCTCGCCATGCACCGCATCGTCGCCGACGCGCAGGGTCGCCTCGTCCATGCGCAAGGCGACGAAGACCGAGATCACCTTGAGGATGACGAAGGTGGCGACGATGTTGAGCACGATGATGAAGGCCGCAGCATAGACCTGCAGCAGGAGCTGGTGGGGGTTGCCGTAGAGCCAGCCGGTCCCGCTGACCCCCGGCGCGTCCTTCTCGGTGCCGATGTATTCGAGCATGTCGGGGCAGGCGAGGATGCCGGTCAAAAGGCCGCCCATCAAGCCGGCGACACCGTGGGTCGATAAGACGCTCAGCGTGTCGTCGACCTTGGCGAAGAGGGCGGTCTTCTGCACCTTGTTCATGAAGAACCACGGAATGATGCCGGCGCAGACGCCGATGACGATCGCACCCCAGCCGTTGACGTAGCCGGCCGCCGGGGTGATCCCGACGAGCCCGGCGATCATGCCGTTGACCGCACCCACGACCGACGGCTTGCCGTAGGCCCACGAGTCCATGATGGTCCACACGAGCAGCGCGACACAGGTGCACAGATTGGTGTTGAGGATCGCCGCCGAGGCGTCGGCATTGGCGAAATAGGGGTCGCCGCCGTTGAAGCCGTTCCAGCCGAGCCACAGGATGCCGGCGCCGGCCAATGCCATCAGGAGGCTGTTCGGCGGGAAATGGTCGCGGTCCTGCTGGATGCGCGGGCCGATCACCGCGGCGGCGACAAAGCCCGAGGTGCCGGCCGCGAGATGGATCACATAACCGCCGGAAAAGTCGAGCGCGCCCAATTGGCCGAGCCAGCCGCCGCCCCAGATGCTGAACGCGCCGACCGTATAGACGAAGGTCATCCAGATCGGCACGAAGATGATCCACGCCTTGAAGCTCATCCGGCCGATCAGCGAGCCGGCCAGGATGATCACGGTGATCGCGGCGAAGACGAACTGAAAGAACATCATCGTCGCCATCGGGAAACCTAGCGGCGGCATGCCCGACGCCGCAGCCGGAACCGTCGCCTGCCCGAGCATGAACGCGGCCGACAAGGCCGGCTTCGGCACCCCCCAGAACGGGAGCCACTGCTCGCCGAAGGACATGTTGTAGGCCCACAGCACCCAGACGACCATCACCGCGGCAAAGGCGTACATCGCCATGAATGCCGAGTTGACCGCCCATTTGCGTTTGACGATCCCGCCATAGAGGATCACCAAGCCCGGCACGCTTTGCAGGCCGACAAAGGTTGCGGCGGCCATTTGCCAAGCGTTGGAGCCGGTATCGAGCCATTTAGGCGATGGAACCAACATCTCTCTGCCCCTTGGTTGTCGTCGGGCCCGGCGTTCGAGCCGCACCCCTCCTTGGCGATGGCACGAGCGCATCCCCTCACAATTCCGTTAAGGCAAAATCCATGCCTAAATCGAAGATGATTTTCCCGATCGCGGCGGGCTTGCTGCTGCTCGCTTTATCCGGCAGCGGCCGGGCGCAGGCAGCGCGGCTGCTGCACCTGCGCTGCACCAACCCGGTCAGCGGGACAAGCTGGCCGATTGTCATCGATCTCGACCACGGCCGCGTCGATGCGTTGGCGGCCACCGTCACCGATCGCTCGATCAGCTGGCACGATCCGAATCAGGGTTTTTTCGAGCTCGAGCGGTCAACCGGCAGCCTCGAATTCCGCAATGCGTCGAGCACCGGCGGCTATTTCCTGCATTATACGTGCCGGGCGGAATAATCGGCATGGATCCTCTCTGCCCGAATTTTAGGCAATAGGCGATCTAACCGGCAGCAAGCAGGGGGAACGATGGCCACATCCGAGGCGGGAATCGAGGCGCGCGCCGGCTTTGCCTCGAAAACCGGGCCACGGAAGGAAAACGAGGATTTTGCCGGCGCGCTTTATGGCGCGGAATTGCCGGAGCCGCGCCACGAGGTGGTGGCGGCGATTGCCGATGGGATCGGCGGCGCCAAGGGCGGCCGGATCGCCGCTGAAACTGCCGTGCGCGGCTTCCTCGATGGCTTTTGCGATCTGCCGCAGACGATGGAGGTGCAGCGGGCGGGAAGCCGCATCGTCAGCGCGCTCAACGGCTGGATCAATACCCAAGGCCGCCAAGACCCGGCGCTGGCCGGCATGGGCTGCACCTTTACCGCGGTGGTGCTGCGCGGCCGTGTGGCTCACCTGCTGCATGTCGGCGATACCCGTGCCTACCGGCTCAGCCGCGACCGCCTGACCTGCCTGACCGTCGATCATGTGCGCCAGGACGGCACCGGCCGCTCGCACACGCTGAACCGAGCCTTGGGCGTCGAGGCCGAGGTGCGCCTCGACTACGCCAGCCAGCCGGTCGCATTGCACGACCGGTTCCTCCTATGCAGCGACGGCGTTCACGGATTTCTGACCGACCCGGCGATCGCCGAAATCCTGCGCGACCGCTCGGCACCCGAGGACACCGCCGGTGCCCTGGTTGCGGCGGCACTCCAATCCGGCAGCACCGACAATTGCACCGCTTTGGTGCTCGACGTCGTCGCTCTGCCGGTGGCAGGCTCGGCCGACATCAGCGCCGCGATCCTCCAGCTGCCCATTCTGCCGGCGCCGACCGACGGCGAGACGGTCGATGGCTTTGTCCTGAAGGCGCTGATCTCCGACGGCCGCTACACGCGCCTCTTCGCGGCCGAGGACGAGATCGAGGGCGGCACTGTCGCGCTGAAGTTCCCCAAGCCGCAGATTGCCAGCCTCGAGGCTTACCGTGCGGCCTTTGTGCGCGAGGCCTGGGTCGGCGCGCGGGTGCACAATCCCGGGATCGGCCGCGTCATCGAATTGCCGCCCGGGCGCCAGACCCGTCTCTATACGGTCATGCCGCTCTATCAAGGCGAGCTGTTGGAGACACGACTCTCGCGCAGCCCGGCGCTCGGCTTGGAAGAAGGGCGCAACATCGCCGTCGGCCTCGCCCGCGCCGTGGCGGCGTTGCATCGCGCCGGCATAGTCCATCGCGACATCAAGCCGGACAATGTGATCCTCGAAGGCGGCGGCGCGTTGAAGCTGATCGATCTCGGCGTGGTGCGCGTGCCGGGGCTCGAAGAATTCCCGCCCGAGAACATCCCCGGCACCGCGGCCTACATGGCGCCGGAAATGCCGGCTGGCGAGCCCGGCAACGAGGCGACCGACATTTATGCGCTCGGCGTCACCCTCTACCGCGCCTTCACCGGCGAATATCCCTACGCCAACCAGGACGCCACCAGCCCGCCGCGGCGCAGCCGGCCGATGGATTTTTCGACCTTGCGCCCGGACCTGCCGGCCTGGCTCCAGGCCGCGCTGGCGCGCGCGATCGCGGCTGATCCGGCGCAGCGCTTTCGCGACATGACCGAGTTCGCGCTCGCGCTCGAGGCCGGCCCGGCGCGCGCGCCCGATGCCGCCCCGCGGCCGCTGACGCTTTACGAGCGCTCCCCGCTCAGGGTCTGGCAAGCCATCGCCGCGCTGTTGGCGCTGGCCCTCCTCGCCGCGCTGCTGCTGCGCTGAGGGTGCCGCGGCATTTTTATGCCGCCCTTACGCGGCAGGGGACCGATCCGGCTCGAAACTTAACGCCCGGCCGTGCATTTGGTCGGCATCCGGTCGCGAGGTTCGTGCCGTGCTCGATATTCTGATGGTTGGCGCCGGCGCCGCGTTTTTCGCCCTCGCGATCCTCTATGGGCTTGCCTGCGAGAGGATGTGAGACGGAGATGGCGCTCGACTATGTCCTCGGCGCGATCGTAACGATCGCGATCGTGATCTATCTCGTCTACGCGCTGATCAACCCCGAGCGGTTCTAGGGGAGCCGCGATGACAGCCAATGGCTGGGTGCAGATCGCGCTGTTCAGCGTGATCGTGATCGCGGTCACGCGACCGCTCGGCGGCTATATGACGCGGGTCTTTGCCGGCGAGCGGACATTCCTGCGGCCGGCGCTGAGGCCGATCGAGCGCGCGGTCTATTGGTGCTGCGGGGTCGACGAGAATGAAGAGCAGCACTGGCTGACCTACGCCGTCGCGCTGCTGCTGTTCAGCGGCGCCGGGTTTGCGACGCTCTACGCCTTGCAGCGGCTGCAATGGTATCTGCCGTTCAACCCGCAGGGCCAGGCCGGCGTCGAGCAGAGCCTCGCCTTCAATACCTCGGTCAGTTTTGTCACCAACACCAACTGGCAGGCCTATAGCGGCGAGACCACTATGGGCTATCTGGTGCAGATGGCGGGGCTGACTGTGCACAATTTTGTGTCGGCGGCCACCGGTATCGCCATGGCGCTGGCGCTGATCCGCGGGTTCGTGCGGCGAGAGGCCAAGACGATCGGCAATTTCTGGGTCGATTTGACCCGCGGCACGCTTTACATCCTGCTGCCGATCTCGATCGTGGTCGGGCTGGTGCTGGTCTGGCAGGGGGTGCCGCAGAACCTGGGCGCCTACACCGAGGCGACCACCCTCGAAGGCGCCAAACAAATCATCGCCCAGGGCCCGGTCGCCTCGCAGGAAATCATCAAGGAGCTGGGCACCAATGGCGGCGGGTTCTTCAATGCGAATTCGGCGCATCCCTTCGAGAACCCGAATGCGGTAACGAATTTGATCGAGCTGATCGCGATCTTCGCGATCGGCGCCGGGCTGACCAATGTGCTGGGGCGCATGGTCAAAGACGAACGCCAGGGCTGGGCGATTTTTGCCGCGATGGCCGTCTTGTTTTTGGCCGGGATCGCCGTCGCCTACTCATCCGAAGCCCAGGGCAACCCCGCCTTTGCGGCGCTTCACGTCAACTCGTCCGTGAGCAGCTTGCAAGCGGGCGGCAACATGGAAGGCAAGGAGGTTCGGTTCGGCCCGGTGCTGTCGGCGCTATGGGCGACGGTGACGACCGACACCTCTTGCGGCGCCGTCAATTCGATGCATGACAGCTACCTGCCGCTGGGCGGCATGGTGCCGCTCGTCAACATGCAGCTCGGCGAGGTGATTTTCGGCGGCGTCGGCTCCGGGCTCTACGGCATTCTCGCTTTTGCCATTGTCGCAATGTTCGTCGCCGGGCTGATGGTCGGCCGCACGCCCGAATATCTCGGCAAGAAGCTCGAAGCCAAGGAGGTCAAGATGACCATCCTGGCATTGCTCAGCCTGCCGTTGTCGATCCTCGGCTGGACCGCGCTCGCGACCGTATCGCCCGCCGGGCTCGCCGGCATCGCCAATGCCGGCCCGCACGGCTTCAGCGAGATCCTGTACGCCTACACCGAGGGCACCGCCAACAACGGCAGCGCCTTTGCCGGGCTTTCGGCCAATACGCTGTTCTACAATCTGACGATCGCCGCGGCGATGCTGATCGGCCGGTTCATCTTCGTGATCCCGATGTTGGCGGTGGCCGGATCGCTGGCGCAGAAAAAATTGCTGGCACCCTCGGCCGGCACGTTTCCAACGCACAGCCCGCAATTTGTCGGGCTCTTGGTCGGCGTCATCCTGATCATCGGCGGCTTGACCTATTTCCCGGCGATTGCGCTGGGGCCGGTGACCGAGCAGGTGGCGATGAGCCAAGGCAAGCTTTACGCCGGCCCGTAAGCTTTCGAAATCTTCCCGACAAGAGAGTCAAAGATGACCGATATCACCCCGATCATCGGCCTTTCGCCGAGCGCGTTGGTCAAGCGCAGCCTGCGGCCGGTGTCGTTGTTCGACCGGTCGCTGATCGTGCCGGCGATCGTGGCGTCGTTCCGCAAGCTTGATCCGCGCACTTTATACAAGAACCCGGTCATGTTCTGCGTCGAGATCGTCTCGGTGCTGACCACCGTATTTTTTGTCCGCGACCTGTTCGCCGGTGCCGGCAAGGTTGTCGGCAGCAACGCGCTGTTTTCCGGGCAGATCACGATTTGGCTCTGGTTCACGGTGCTGTTTGCCAATTTCGCCGAGGCGGTGGCGGAAGGTCGCGGCAAGGCCCAGGCCGACGCGCTGCGCCGCACCAGGAGCGAGACCAAGGCAAAGCGCATCGAAGCGACACAGTCGCGCAACTTCGAGCTCGTCGATGCGGCCGCGCTGCGATCGGGCGATCTGGTGCTGGTCGAAGCCGGCGATCTGATCCCGAGCGACGGCGAGGTCGTCGAAGGCGTCGCCTCGGTCGATGAATTGGCAATCACCGGGGAATCGGCGCCGGTCATCCGCGAAAGCGGCGGCGACCGCTCGGCCGTCACCGGCGGGACCCGCGTTGCCTCGGACTGGCTCAAGGTGCGGATTACCGCTGCGCAAGGCTCGACCTTTCTCGACCGCATGATCGCATTGGTCGAGGGTGCGGTGCGGCAGAAGACCCCGAACGAGATCGCGCTGAACATCCTGCTCGCGGGCATGACGCTGATCTTCGTCTTCGCCACGGTTACGATCCCGAGCTTCGCGTCTTATGCAGGCGGTGCGGTATCGGTCGTCGTGCTGACGGCGCTGTTCGTCTGCCTGATCCCGACAACGATCGGCGCGCTATTGTCGGCGATCGGCATCGCAGGCATGGACCGGCTGGTGCGATTTAATGTGCTGGCGATGTCGGGGCGAGCCGTCGAAGCCGCCGGTGACATCGATACCTTGCTGCTCGACAAAACCGGGACGATCACCCTCGGCAACCGCCAGGCGACAGAGTTCATCGCTGCTCCCGGGCGTCGACCCGGCCGATCTCGCCGACGCGGCGCAGATCGCTTCGCTGTCCGACGAGACGCCGGAAGGCCGCTCCATCGTCGTCCTCGCCAAAGAGAAATACGGTCTGCGCGCGCGCGAAATGGCGCCGCTCGGTGCCAAATTTGTGCCGTTTTCGGCGCAGACCAGGATGAGCGGGATCGATGTCGGCGGCGTGTCGATCCGCAAGGGTGCCATCGATGCGGTAATCGAGTTTACCGAAGGCGGTAGCGCTGCCCCGATAGGGCGGGGTGCTGCGGCTGGTGCACAGGCGACGCTGCGCGCCACGCCGGTTTCGGATACGGTCCGTCAGATCACTGCGATTGCCGAGGGGATCGCCAAGGAAGGCGGCACTCCGCTTGCGGTTGCCAAGGACGATCGCTTGCTCGGCGTGATCCATTTGAAGGACATCGTCAAAGGCGGCATCCGCGTGCGTTTTGCCGAGTTGCGCCGGATGGGCATTCGCACGGTCATGATCACCGGCGACAACCCGCTGACCGCAGCGGCGATAGCCGCCGAGGCCGGGGTCGACGATTTTCTCGCGCAGGCCAAACCCGAAGAGAAATTGGCGCTGATCCGCAAAGAGCAGGCGTCGGGCAAGCTCGTCGCGATGTGCGGCGACGGCACCAACGACGCCCCGGCCTTGGCCCAATCCGATGTCGGCGTCGCAATGAACACCGGCACGATGGCGGCGCGCGAAGCCGGCAACATGGTCGATCTGGACAGCGATCCGACCAAGCTCATACGAGATCGTCGAGATCGGCAAACAGCTGCTGATAACCCGCGGCGCGTTGACCACCTTTTCGATCGCCAACGACGTCGCGAAATATTTCGCGATCATACCGGCGATGTTCGTCGCGTTCTACCCGCAGCTCGCTGTCATCAACATCATGCGGCTGCACAGCCCCGAGAGCGCCATCCTGTCGGCGATCATCTTCAACGCGCTGATCATCATCGCGCTGATCCCGCTGGCCTTGCGCGGCGTCAAGTTTCGTCCGATCGGCGCGGCGGCGATCCTGCGCCGCAATCTGCTGATTTTCGGCGTTGGCGGGCTGATCGTGCCGTTTCTCGGGATCAAGCTGATCGACCTCGCGGTCACCGCCATCGGCCTCGCGTGATCGGACCGGATATGACGCCGTGTTTTGTTCGTCATTCCTGCAAAAGCAGGAATCCAGGGCCGCGAGACCGGAGCAGTGGCTCTGGACCCCCGCGTTCGCGACGCGTTCGCGGGGGTGAAGAATAAAGTGCTGTCTGACGTTAATTCTTGAGGCGTTCCATTATGTTAAGGCAAGTCCGTCCTGCAATCCTGATGATCGCCGTCATGACGGTGATCACCGGTCTCGTCTATCCGCTGGGAATGACCGGGCTCGCGCAACTCCTATTTCCGCACCAGGCGAATGGCAGCCTGGTCGAGAAAGACGGAAGGGTGATCGGGTCGAGCCTGATCGGCCAGAGCTTTACCTCCGACAAATATTTTCACGGCCGTCCGTCAGCAACGACCGAGCCCGATCCGAAAAATCCGACAAAGACGGTTCCGGCACTCTATGCCGCAGACAATTCGGCCGGCTCGAACTTGGGTCCGACCAGCCAGGCGCTGATCGACCGGGTCAAGGCCGACGCCGCGAAGCTCGCCAAGGAGAACCCGGGAACGCCTATCCCGGTCGATCTGGTGACGACATCGGCGAGCGGGCTCGACCCCGACATTACCCCGGCCGCGGCGCTGTTCCAGGTGCCGCGGGTCGCCACAGCGCGGCATCTCGATCCGGCAAAGCTCCGCGCGCTGATTGGCGACGAGACGCGTGACCGGGTTCTCGGCATCCTCGGCGAGGCGCGGGTCAACGTCCTCACCCTCAACCTGGCGCTCGACCGGCTACGCTGAGCGCCGCGAAATGCGCTAAGCTCCGGCCATGGCGGAGCGCGAGGCAAGACCGTCGCCGGAGGCGCTGCTCGCCGCGGCAAAAGAGGAAGGCCGCGGCCGGCTGAAGATATTTCTCGGCGCAGCGCCCGGCGTCGGCAAGACTTATGAGATGCTTATGACCGCGCGCGCCAAAGCACGCGACGGAGTCGATGTCGTGATCGGCATCGTCGAACCCCACGGCCGGCCCGAGACCGAGGCATTGCTCGACGGCATCGAGACCGTCCCGCGCCGGCAGATCGAGTACAAGGGCCACATTCTCGCCGAGATGGACCTCGACGCGATCCTGAAGCGCCGGCCGGGGCTCGTGCTCGTCGATGAGCTTGCGCACACCAACGCGCCGGGCAGCCGTCACCCGAAGCGCTATCTCGATGTCGAAGAGCTGATCGCCGCCGGGATCGACGTGCTCGCCACGCTCAACATCCAGCATGTCGAAAGCCTCAACGACGTCGTCGCGCGCATCACCCGGATCCGGGTGCGCGAGACCGTGGCCGACAGTGTGCTCGACCAGGCCGACGATATCGAGGTGGTCGATCTCTCGCCCGAAGACCTGATCAAGCGGCTGCACGAAGGCAAGGTCTACGTGCCGCAGCAGGCCGAACGCGCCATACGCCATTTCTTCTCGCCGGGCAATCTGACGGCATTGCGCGAGCTGGCGTTGCGCCGCACCGCCCAACGGGTTGACGAGCAGCTCCTCTCGCATATGCGCGCGCATGCGATTTCCGGCCCTTGGCCGGCCGGCGAGCGGGTGCTGGCCTGCGTCAGCGAGGTGCGGGGCACCGCCGCGCTGGTCCGCTATGCCCGCCGCGTCGCCGACCGGCTGCGGGTGCCGTGGACGGCGCTTCATGTCGAAACGGCGCGCACCGGGCGTCTCAGCGACACCGAGCGCGACCGCATCGCCGACCATCTGCGGCTGGCCGAGCGGCTCGGTGCGGCGACGATCACGATCCCCGGCCGCAATATCGCCGACGAAATCGTCGCCTACGCCATCGCCAACAACATCACCCAGATCGTGATCGGCAAATCGAGCCGGCCGCGCTGGTTCGAGGTATTGCACGGCTCGGTAGTGCACGATTTGGTGCGCCGCACCGGGCCGATCAGCGTTCATGTAATCTCGACCGACGATGGCGAGCCGGTTTCGGCACCGTCGATCGAGACCCGCGCCCCCGCTCGCCCGGTGCCGGTCGGATGCTATGCCGGGAGCGGTGGCGCCGTTGCGGCAGCGCTCGGCATCGGTCTTTGGCTCGAACGGTTTGTCGCGGTCCAGAGCATCTCGCTGGTGTTTCTGACCGCGGTGCTCGCGTCCGCGGTCGCTTGGGGGTTGTGGCCGTCGCTGTTCGCCTGCCTGCTCAGCGTTCTCGCTTACAACTTTTTCTTTCTGCCGCCGCTGCATGCGCTGACCGTCGCCGACCCTGAGAATGTGGTCGCGCTGTTCGTCTTTCTGATCGTGGCCGTCATCGTCAGCAATCTGGCCGCGGCGACGCGCCGTCAGGTGTCGAGCGCCCGGGCGCGGGCCAAGACCACGGCCGAGCTCTACGCGTTCAGCCGCAAGCTCGCCGCGATCGGCGCGCTCGACGATTTGTTGTGGGCGACCGCTTATCAGATCGCTTCGATGCTGAAGGTCCGCACCGTGCTGCTGCTGCCGGCGGCCGAAAGCGACGGGCTCGAAATCCGATCGGGCTATCCGCCCGAAGACCGGCTCGACGATGCCGACCTGGCGGCGGCGCGCTGGAGCTGGGAGCACAACCGGGTTGCCGGCCGCGGCTCCGATACCCTGCCCGGCGGCAAGCGATTGTTTCTGCCGCTGCGCACCGAGAGCGGCCCGGTCGGCGTGATCGGCATCGACCGGGAGGTGCCGGGTCCGCTGCTGACGCCGGATCAGCGGCGTCTGCTCGATGCGCTCGCCGACCAGGCCGCGGTTGCGATCGAGCGCATCGCTCTCGCCAAAGGGCTCGACGAGGCGCGCGTTCTGGCCGAAACGGAGCGGCTGCGTGCCGCGCTCTTGACCTCGATCTCGCACGATTTACGCACGCCGCTCGCGGCGATTTTGGGTGCGGTGTCGAGCTTGCGCGCCAGCCCCGAGAAATATGGCGCGGCCGAGCGCGAGGAATTGCTGGCGACATCGCAGGAGGAGGCCGAGCGGCTGACCCGGTTCGTCGCCAACTTGCTCGACATGACCCGGCTCGAATCGGGCGCGGTCGAGTTGACCTTGGAGCCGAGCGACATCGGCGATATCATCGGCGCGGCCTTGCGACGGGCCGGCGGCGTCTTAGCGCAACACCGGGTCGACGTCGAGATCGAGCCGGGATTGCCGATGCTGCGGCTCGACCCCGTGCTGTTCGAGCAGGTGCTGTTCAACCTTCTCGACAACGCCGCCAAATATTCGCCGCCGAATAGCCGGATCAGGGTCCGCGCCGCGCGCGACGGCGAGCTGGTCGGGATCGAGATTGCCGATAAAGGGCCGGGAATTCCGCCGGCCGATTTGGAGCGCGTTTTCGACAAATTCTATCGGGTGCAAGCGCAGGACCGCCGGCGCGCCGGGACCGGGCTCGGTCTCGCCATTTGCCGCGGCTTTGTCGAGGCGCAAGGCGGGTCGATCACGGCCTGCAACCGGCGCGCCGGCTCGGGCGCGGTGCTGACCATCCGGATGCCGGCCATCGCCGACATCGGGGTCGGGCAGCCGGCGCTGGCGCATGGCTAAGCCCGCCACCGTTCTCGTCGTCGATGACGAGCCGCCGATCCGGCGTTTGTTGCGCACCGCCCTCGGCGCGTCCGATTACGTCGTGGTGGAAGCCGAAGACGCCGCCGGCGCGCGGCGGTCGCTGGCTGCCGACAAGCCCGATCTGGTGATCCTCGATCTCGGCCTGCCCGACAATAGCGGGCTCGACCTGATCGCCGAAATCCGCAAGGCATCGACCGTGCCGATTGTGGTGCTGTCGGCGCGGCACGACGAGCGCTCGAAGGTGGCCGCGTTCGATCTCGGCGCCGACGATTATGTCGCCAAGCCGTTCGGCATGGCTGAGCTCTTGGCGCGGCTGCGCGCGGCATTGCGCCATGCCTTTCAGGCGCAGGGCGAATTGTCGGTCTTTGTCTCGGGAGATCTCTCGGTCGATTTGGTGCGCCGCCGAGTCACCCGCGGCGGGCACGAGGTCAAATTGTCGCCGAAGGAGTTCGATCTCCTGCGCCACCTCGTCATGCATGCGGGCAAGGTGCTCACCCACCGCCATTTGTTGCGCGAGGTCTGGGGTCCGGCCCAGTCCGAGGAGGTGCAATATCTGCGGGTCTTCATCCGCGGGCTGCGGCAAAAGCTCGAAGCGGACCCGGCGCGGCCCGGCCACATCCTGACCGAGCTCGGCGTCGGCTACCGCCTCCAGCTGCCACCCGACCAGCGCGCCTGAGCCGCCCGGCGCCCGACATCTTTATACGATCTTTATGCAGGAGACCGCGGTTTCGCATCGCATCTTAATGCGCTCAATGCGAGATGACGGCTTGGAGTTCGATACGCTGCCGGCGGAGCGGACCCATTCTTTGATACTGCTGGATGCGCCTGCACCGCGCAGCGATCTACGCCTCGGCGCCCGATCCGAGCTGACCGTCGCGGCACTCGGCGTGGTCTTTGGCGATATCGGCACTTCGCCGCTTTACGCGGTGCGGCAGTCGCTCGTTGATTTCGGCGATCTGAGCGAGCACGCGATCCTGGGCACGCTGTCGCTGACGGTCTGGGCATTGGTGCTCGTCGTCACCCTCAAATACGTGCTCGTCATCATGCGCGCAGACAATCGCGGCGAGGGCGGATTATTGGCGCTGACGGCGCTGGTGCTGCGCGCCGCCAACCCGGCCCACAAACGCTACTTTTGGATCATGGCGGCGGGCCTCGTCGGGGCGGCGCTGTTTTATGGCGACGGGATCATCACCCCCGCCATCTCGGTGCTGAGCGCGGTCGAAGGGCTGAAGGCCGCGACCCCGCTGTTCGAGCCCTATATCATTCCGATCGCGCTTGTTCTCCTCGTCGGTCTCTTTTTGGTTCAGCGCCACGGCACGGCAGCGGTGGGCCGGCTCTTCGGGCCGGTCATGCTGGTCTGGTTCGGTGTGCTGGCAGCGCTCGGGATTTGGGGGATGGCGCAGCACCCGCGCATCCTCATGGCGCTCAACCCGCTGTGCGGGGTGGCACTGCTCGCCGATGCGCCCGGGCGCGGATTTTTCATGTTGGGCTCGGTCTTTCTCGCGGTTACCGGCGCCGAGACGCTCTACGCCGACATGGGGCATTTCGGACGCGCCACGCTGCGCCGGGCGTGGCTGCGGCTGGTCTTTCCGGCGCTTTTGCTCAACTATTTCGGGCAAGGGGCGGTGCTGCTCGGCAATCCGAAGGCGATTGCAAACCCGTTCTATCACCTGGCGCCAGGGTGGGGTCTCTACCCGCTCGTGGCACTTGCCTCGGTGGCCACGATCATCGCCTCGCAGGCGGTGATCTCCGGCGCGTTCTCGGTCACCAACCAGGCGGTCCAGCTCGGCTATCTGCCGCGACTCGACGTGCAGCACACCTCGGAGACCGCGATCGGCCAGGTCTATGTGCCGCGGATCAACGCGATGCTTCTCGTCGCCGTCGTCGTCCTCGTGCTCGGCTTCAAATCATCGGACAATCTCGGCGCGGCCTACGGCATTGCGGTCAGCGGCATGATGGCGATCACGACCGGGCTGGCCTTTCTCTACATGCGCAGCCGCGGCTGGAGCCTTGCTGTGGCCGTGCCTCTTTTTGCCCTCTTCGGGCTCGTCGATTTGGTGTTTTTCAGCGCCAATCTGCTGAAAATTGCAGAAGGTGGCTGGTTCCCGGTCGTCGTCGCCATCGTCGTCTTCGCCATCATGGCGACATGGTGGCGGGGACGCCGCCGGCTTGCTGTTCTGCGCGCCCGCGACGCGTTGCCGCTGCGCCAGTTCGTCGATCGGCTCGGCCCGGAACAGCCGCCGCGAATTCCGGGCACCGCCATCTTCATGACCCGCGACCTGACGCGCGTGCCGGTAGCATTGCTGCACGCGTTGAAGCATTACCGCGTGCTGCACCAGCGCGTCGTCATGATGCAGGTCACGACCGAGGATGTGCCTCACATTGCTGACGCCGAGCGGCTCGAGATCGGCGAACTCGGCCAAGGGTTCTGGGCGATCCGGCTCCGCTACGGATTTATGGATCAGCCGAATATCATGCGGGCGCTCGCGCAATGCCGGGTCGGCGGCTTGCACTTTAACCTGATGGAGACTTCGTTCATCATCGGGCGCGAAAAAGTGTTGCCGCGACCACGGCGCACGGCCTTCTGGCGCTGGCGCGATCGGCTGTTCGTCTTGATGCTGAACAACACGCTCGACGCGACCGAGTTCTTTCGCATTCCGCCCAACCGGGTAGTCGAGCTCGGCGGCCAGATCGAGATCTGAGAAATCCCGGGCCTCGCCAGCCTCGGATTTACGCTCTCTTTATGTCAGCCGGCTCGATTCCGCATCGAATTCTTATTTTGTATGAAATAGATGCTGGCGCACACGCCACAGCGTCGGCACGACATGGCTCGTCACGCGCGCACGCCCGCCGAATATCGCGACCGCGGGTTCATCTGGGCCGTCGAAGATCAGATCTTCGCCGACGATTGGCTGCTGGCGACGGCCTATACCGTCGCCGAATGGGCGGTCGCCTATCTCGGTCCATTTTTTTGGATCTCGCTGTCGGCCGCGCTCCTGGCCGCGGAGCTCGGCCGCTAGCGCAAGCCGAGCCCATCAAGTCGTTCGGATGGCCGCCGATCCGCCAATTTCCAGCACCGCCGTGACGCGGAGCGGTTCGAGCGGCTTTGCCGTTATGGGCTGACCGAGCGGCTCACCACGACACCGCTGATCACGGGACCCGTGACCGTGTTGATCAACAGGAAGAACTTCTGCAGCTCGTTGAGCGGCGCGTTCGCGACATAGATGATGTCGTCCTTCTCGACTGGAAACCGATCGGCCAGGAAATAGCCGGACGCATTGCCCAGGTTCAGGTGATACAAAATCGCCCCTCTGCCGTCCGGCGCGGTGTAGCGCGACGGCACCCCGAGCGCCTTCACCACCGGCGGCGCTTCGAAGCGGAACAGGAAAACTCCCTTCGGGTCAGCCCGCAGATCAAGCAGCCCGCCGCCTTTGGCGAGCGCCTTCGCAAGCGTAAGCCTGTCGGCGTCGAAAGCGATCTGCGCGTTGGTGCCGGTGGCGCCGAATACCAAAAATGTGGCCGGCGCCTTAACCAGCGTGATGTCATCTCCGGGACGGACATAAATATTCTCGGCCGGGTCCGACACCAGCCGTTCCATCGGGATCGTCATCGTGACCCCGTCGCGCGAGAGCCGAACCGACGTCTCGTACACCGCCGATTTTGCGCCGCCCGCCGCGGCGATCACGTTGAGCAGCCGGTCGCCGCCGACCGAGAGAGGCACCCTTGCTCCGGCGACGGCATCGCCCGAAACAGTCACCATGTTGGACGGGCTTTTCGTGACGCCGACGATCGCTTGCGGCTCGATTGCCTTTTCCGCGAGCCTGTCCTCGATCGTGCGCTCGACCTCAGCGGGCGTGCGACCGGCGGCATGCACCCGGCCCGCATAGGGGATGCTGATCGCGCCATCCTGCGCCACGACCTCGTCCGCAAACTTGGTCTCGGTTCTTGGCCCAACTCCTGCGGCTTGTGTCGGCGCTGCCCCGAACAATCCGCCGCTTGCCGCCTCCCACACAGACACGGAAACCGTGTCGCCAACCCGTATCGTCACCCGCGGCGGCCGGTTCTCGGCCTGGAATTGCGTCTGAAAGCTCGGGGCGGGCTGGGACTGCAGGACCGAGACCACTCGTTTGTCGATGGCGATGATGTCAAACAGAGCCTCGTTCGGCTTCTGCTGGGCTTCATCGATGATCTGCCCCGTCGTCGGCCCAGCGCTCGGCAGCGAGCCGCATCCGACCAAGCCAGCCGCCAGCCACCCCATTAGGAAGACGGGATTTCTGATCATCTCGTGGAATACGCTAACTCACTCGGATTGCGTTCTACCATTTATGTATCCTATGGCAAGCGTATTCTCTCATTTTTATATGCCGCGGCGGCCAGCGGGTAGGGACAGTGGCGGTGACCCCGTCATGACCGCGAGGTTCGTCGTGCCGATCGGGCCCATCGGACGGGCCGAGGCCGCCGTGACCGCCGCAAACAGGGGATCCGCGCGCTTTGCCAGCCGCTCCGAGAACGCATGCCCCGGGAGTAAGCCGTTATCGGTTCGCCTTGCGGATAGCGGCCGAACGCGGCCGCCTCAAACCGGCCATAGTGTTCGGTATCAGTTCGATTGGCGCCCCGCGCGATCGAGCTTGCAACGGACCATTTCCTTGTCTCGGCATGATCTTACGCGCCTCTGGCCGTCGAGCACAAAGCCCGGCCCGGCGGCTTTGCCGCTGGCCGATCGGCTGGTTCATCAGGGTGAGCTTTGCTGATCGCAGTGACCGGCTTTGGCGATACCGCTGTGCTGCTGCCGGTGGCAGCAACGATCTTCGTGTGGCTGTTGCTGATCGGAGCGTCCCGCGCCGCAGCGTGGTGGGCCGCCTCGATATTTCTCTGCGGCGGCCTGACAGCCGTGTTGAAGATCTATTTCTGGGGATGCCCGCCGGCTCCCGACCTGCACAGCCCGAGCGGTCATACGAGCTTCGCTACGCTCGTCTATGGAGCGATCGCATTGATCGTTGCCGCCGAGGGTGGGCGCTGGCGCCCGCCGGTCGCGGCGGCCTGCGCTGGTGGTCTTATTGCGGGCATTGCCGGGTCGCGTCTGCTGCTCGATGCCCACAGCATCCTCGAAATCGTTCTTGGTGGGACCATCGGCGGCGGCTTTCTTGCTCTCTTTGGCCGGGGATATTGGCGCTACCGGCCGAAGAACGCGCACCTTGCGGTGCTCTTGGTCGCCGTGACGGTCCTGATGTCGGTGCTCCACGGAAGTCAGCTCCGCGCCGAAGGTGTGCTGCATCGCGTAGCCGCCTATTTCCGGATCGAGTGCCGCTGAGACCCGACCTGGGCACGGCCGCCAAAACCTCCTGTCAAACGGCACGCAAACGGGCCCCCGAACGGACCAACGGCGAGGGCCCCATCCGAGCCGGGACGGCAGGCCGGGACCGGGTTTCGCGAGCAGCGACGCCGCCACCCGCGGCCACCTCTTCTGCTCTTTCCTGGCCTTGATCATGCCTGAGCGACCATTTTCGCGCATCCTATAAGCGGTTAAATCGATTAACATAGGTTGTAGTTAACGCCGGTGAGACCGATGGTCTGCTTGGCGCTTACGGGGATTCGTGTCATCTATTGGCTCGGCATGAGGGTTCTCTTTGTCTTGGGCACACGACCCGGAAGCGATCAAGCTGGTCCCAGTGATTGAGGAGCTGTCTTCGCAGCCGGATTTTGCTGGATGCTGTGCGCCACCGGGCAACACCATGAATCGTTGGCCTTGATCCTTGATCTTTGGCGAGCTCCAGGCCGAATTGGAAGCAACTACGACAACTTTCGCCGGAGCGCCGCAGGCGACGAAGCTTATCTCTCCAGCTCGGGTTGGCGGATCCGTCGCGCTGGTCATCAGCGGCCGTGTGTATGATCGACCGATATGCCACTGGCGATAATTGCTGTGCTGGTTACGGATTCGAGTAGCGTGGAGTCCAAAGAACCATGAGCTACATCTATTCACTTCCGGCCGAGATGGCGTTTGATACAAAGGGTCTGTTTGGCTACTCGTTCGGCCCGTTGCGGCAAGAAGATCTGGATATTTACTATATCGTGGTAGAAAGAGGACATGATACCTTTATGATCAGCAACAAAATTACACGGACTTATTATATTCTTGGTGGTAATGGTAATTTTATAATTGACGGGCGTGACCATAACGTAAGCGCCGGCATGCTGATAGAGGTGCCGCCAAAAGTCGAATATTCTTATTCCGGCAAAATGACTCTGCTCGCCATTTGCAAACCTCGTTGGTTTTCCGGCAATGATACCCATACGAGGCATAATCCTGCCGTCGTTCGGGGAGACCCTCCTCCAGCAGGGAATGAGACCTCGCGGCTGAAGCGGTTGATTGGGCTCAGGCTGTTCGGGAAATCGCCGGCCAATGCCTTTCTCCGGCTCAATCAGGTCTTGTGGAACAAGCTTCCCGAGCCGCTAATCGCTTGTCGTCCAATGCGCTCATATGGCAATCTGCTGCACGCGCTGGCTCGGATCCAGGGAGCACGTGCGCAAGCTTTCAGCACTTTCTTTCTGCGCAATCGGCCTCAGCTCGAATTGATCCGTCGCCTGGTTCAGCGTCACGATCGAGCAAGCACGTTGAGAGTGGCGGTGCTCGGCTGCAGCACCGGCGCCGAAGCTTATTCGGTGGCGTGGACCATCCGAACCGAGCGACCTGATTTGCAGCTGATTTTGCATGCGGTCGATATTTCGCGGCAGGCGATACAAATCGGACGGCGCGGACGCTACTCGCTCGTCACGCCGGAGGTGACCCCTACGAATGTTTTTGACCGCATGACCGAGGCCGAGATTGGCGAGATTTTCGACATCGATGGCGATGGCGCGACGGTAAAACCGTGGGTGAGAGAAGGAATCGAATGGATATTCGGCGACGCCGGCGATCCGGAGATCGTCAAAACGCTCGAATTATCTTATAATATTGTAATTGCGAATAATTTCCTATGCCACATGGATGTGCCGACGGCGACAGGAGCATTGCGCAACATTTCTCACTTGGTAAGTCCGCACGGGTATCTTTTTGTTTCAGGGGTCGATGTGGAAGTGCGGACAACGGTTTCCGAGGAATTGGGATGGAATCCGGTGGAAGAGCTTCTCGATGAAATTCACGAGGGCGATCCCTGCATGAGAAGCATCTGGCCGTGCCAATATGGCGGGCTCGAGCCTTTGAGCAAGAGAAGGCGGGATTGGCGCCGCCGTTACGCGGCGGCTTTTCAGCTGATCCCGACTGAAGCGGGAGCCGGGAATTCAGAGCACTCCGGCAGAGCAATCGAGGACGGCCGCGGCGGTTCGGTAGAACGCGGCGTTCCCGCGATCGCTTTTCGTGCAGGCGGCACCGCTCGCGTCTCCGCTGCCGGCTGACCGCAGAGGGCTGGATGCGACGAGCCCTCGTGTCAATCCTTTCTGCCTGCCGCAGGAAGTCGAGCATGGGCGATTTGAGGTTTCGTGCCGCAGATCTGAAGGCGAACACCATTCGCGGCGGTTTCGCACGGCTCGGCGCCCAAGGTCTTAATTTTTTGGTCCGTATCGCCTCTCTGACGGTATTGGCCAGGCTGCTGAGCCCGAAAGACTTCGGGATGGTCGGCATGGTCACCGCTTTCACCGGTGTGTTAATTTTGTTCCGCGACTTCGGGCTGGCATCCGCTGCGGTGCAGCGGGCGACCGTTACCGAGGCGCAATTATCGACATTATTTTGGATCAACACTGCGCTCGGGGTGCTGCTCGGGCTCGCGACCCTCGCCATGGCGCCGGCCATCGCCGCCTTTTACCACGAGCCGCGGCTTTCCGCGGTGACCGCCGTGCTGGCGGCGGGGTTCCTGTTCAACGCGGCGGGCATTCAGCACGCGGCAATTCTGCAACGCCGGATGCAGTTCACTGCCTTGTCGGTGATCAGCATCGTCTCGCTGATTGCCGCTTCCGTTGTTGGCATTATCCTCGCGATGGCGGGCTGCCGGTATTGGGCCCTTGTAGCGCTGTCGGTCACCTCTCCGCTCGTGGCCACGATCGGTTTCTGGGTCGCAGCAGGCTGGCTCCCCGGCATGCCGCGGGGTTGGGTCGGAGTTCGTTCGATGATGCGTTTTGGCGGGACGCTCACCCTGAACGGCGTGATCGCCTATGTCGCCTACAATGCTGACAAAGTGTTGATTGGCCGCTTTTGGGGAGCCGATGCGATCGGGCTCTACGGCAGGGCTTACCAGCTGGTCAACATTCCAACTGACAACCTGAATTCCGCTGTCGGCGAGGTAGCGTTTTCCGCGTTGTCGCGGCTCCAGGACGATTCCGTTCGGCTGAGAAGCTATTTCTTGAAGGGCTTCTCGCTGGTCTTGGGCCTGACTGTGCCGATTACGATCGCATGTGGGCTCTTTGCCGATGATATGGTTTCCGTCGTCCTGGGGCCGAAATGGGAGGATGCGGCGACGATCGTTCGCTTGCTGGCCCCCACAATTCTGATCTTCGCGATAATCAACCCGTTGGGATGGCTGCTCTACTCGATCGGACTGGTGCAACGATCCTTGAAGATCGCTCTCGTCTTTGCCCCGCTGATGATTACCGGTTGCGCCCTCGGATTGCCATACGGACCAAAAGGGGTCGCCTTTGCCTACTCGGCAGTTATGATGCTGTGGGTTGTTCCGCATGTTCTCTGGTGCGTGCATCGCACCCCGATATCCTTCGCCGACATTCTGCTGACGGCGAGCCGGCCATTGGCCTCCGGTATTGTCGCCGGCGCCGGCGCTTTCGGGATACGACTGCTCTGCGGACCACTGGTTTCACCGACCCTCGGGCTCGCTCTCGAGAGCAGCGTTCTCTTCGCCGTATTCGTCGGGGCGCTGCTGATCATCGGCGGACAAAAGTCGCTATACCTGGATTTTCTTAGAGGATTGAGGAGCCCACCTGCGGCCTCCCGACCCGACATCAGTGGAACCGCGGCGGTCTCTCGCAGCACGTAGATGCGGATGATCCTCGAGGACAGGTTTCTGTAGAGTGCAGCATGTTTCTGAGTTTCCTGGCAAATGACCAAAGTGCCTGACTCGATAGGCCGGCGACGGCTGCTCTGGCGGTCTCCGCCGGTCCGCACGGAGCTCGTCGATCCTGCCGGCGCAGCAGCGCCGCGTATCAGGCGCAGGAGACGACGGTTCGCGATCCTCGCCGGTGTCATCCTGTTTGGGATTATCTGCGCGGTGGCTGCCGATCGGCAGCTGAGTCATCGGAGATCGTCGCTGGGCGCGGCGTCGATGTCTACCGAACAAATCTGGAACGATGTCTCCTGCCGGCTGCGGTTGTACGCGCAAAAGGCGAAGGGCGACATCCCGGAGCTCTCATGGACCGAGCTTTGGCAGCTGACGCTCCCGGGAACAGGGTTCATCTGCGCCGAGGGGGCCAGCCTGGAGGCGAGCCTCCAATTCAGCACGATCGCGGGTGAGGGCGACCGCCGTGCCGGGGCGCGCATTTTTGGCGAAAGATGCGCGGTGTGCCACGGCGCTAATGGAACGGGTGGTCCGGTCGGCCCGTCGCTGGCTCGATCGGAGTACATCCACGGCGATAGCGACTTCGCCATCTTCCAGAATCTGAGGCACGGAATTCCCGGCACGGCCATGCCGGCGGCCGACCTACCGGTGCGAACCCTCTTGCCGGTCATTGCCTACGTCAGAAGGCTGCAAACGCAGTCGGCCGAGGGTCAGACAGCCGAAACGCCGCGCCCGGCGATCCGGGTGAGCGACGAGCGCCTGCTGGCCGCCGGCACCAGGACAGACGAGTGGCTGACTTATTCGGGCTCGTATAATGGCTGGCGTCACACATCGCTCGCCGAAGTCACGCCGGCCAACGTCGCTCGCTTGCAGGTTCGCTGGATCAAACAATTCGACATTACAGATCAAAACATCGAAGCCACGCCGCTGGTGATCGACGGGATGATATTCATCGCCGCAGACGGCGCGCACGTCCTGGCGTTGGATGCGAAGACCGGCCATAAGATCTGGCAATATTCGCGGCCCGTGCCGGCCGATTTGCCGCTGGAGGCCGGACTGGCGAACCGAGGATTGGCTGTCCACGGCGGCACGCTCTTTTTCGGCAGCCCGGACGGATATCTGATCGCCATCAACGCTGGCGACGGAAAGCTGATCTGGCAAAAACCCGTGGCCAGCTCGGCGGACGGCTACTCGATTAGCGGGGCCCCGCTGGTCGTGAACCACTCGGTCATCGTCGGGGTCTCGGGCGGCGAGTTCAAGATGCGCGGCTTTCTCGCCGCCTATGACGTATCGACGGGCCGACAACAGTGGAAATTCGACACGATCCCAGGGCCGGGTGAAATCGGACATCAGACCTGGGAGAACGATGCGTGGCGCACCGGCGGCGGTGCGACGTGGATCACCGGCAGCTACGATCCATCGACCGATCTTCTTTATTGGGGCGTCGGCAATCCGAGCCCGGCGTTTTTGGGCGATGTGCGCCCCGGCGACAACCTGTTCACCGCCAGCGTGATCGCCCTGCACGCGAGCACCGGCAAGCTGGCTTGGTATTTCCAGTTCACTCCGCATGACGACCACGACCGGGATGCCGCCCAGACCCCGGTTCTCGCCGACCTGTTGATCGGAGGCAAGCTTCGGAAAACGATCTGCTGGCCAAACCGGAACGGTTTTTATTACGTTCTTGACCGCGTCACCGGTCAGTTCTTGACCGGCGTGCCATTCGTTACCGTAGACTGGGCGAAGGGGCTCAGCCCGGCCGGAAGGCCGATCCTGGCGGATGCCCCCACGATATCGACGGCTGGGCGCAGCACACGCCCCGGCATCGGTGGCGGGACGAACTGGGAAAACCCGAGCTTCGACCCAAAACGAGGATCCATATTTATCCCGGCTACCGAAAGCAGCTCGGTGTTCACCAAGCTTCCCCCGGACAGGGTCGTGGACAGCGGACGCAACCGAATGTCCGTCGGCAGTGGCTGGAGCCAGGTGACATCGGCGACCCGCGAGGTGGTCGCGCTCGACGCCGCGACCGGCCACCGAAAGTGGGCTTACACAGCGCCCGCCGACAAAGGCACCCGCGATCTGACCTACGGTGGCCTGCTGTCCACCGCAGGAGGGCTCGTGTTTGGCGCATCAGGAGGCGTGCTGTTCGCCTTGGATGCGGATACCGGTCGCGAGCTCTGGCACGTTACGCTCGGCGGAGCCACCAAAGCGGCGCCGGTCGCGTTTACCGTCGACGGACGAGAGGTGATCGCCGTGTCGGCCGGCCGGTCGCTGTTCGTCTTTGGGCTCTAAAAGGATTTCCAGACGATTAAGCACCCAGAAATCGGATGCATGCTCGCGTGAGGCTTCCAATGATCAAGACTGCTTTCGGCTTGCCGGTGATGTCGAGGACGTGGGCCAAGGCATGGGAGGGCCTCTCTGCAAGCCAGCCCGTGCTATACATATGCCTCGTCTTGGTCGCCGCGCTGCTGGGTTATGCGTACGAGCTGCGTACTCGTGGCATCTTTGCTTGCCGAGCCGATGGCTACACCGCCGATCGTTATCTTGCCTATTGCAACGGCGTGAACTACGCAGACTATGAGCATGGCGCCTTCTATTTTGGCTTGGAGCCTTCCGTTCAGCATTTTGTCCGAGAAGCGGACGTGCTTTTTCTGGGCAACAGCCGCCTTCAGCTTGCCTTGTCGACGGCCGCGACGGACGATTGGTTCGCGGCAGCGTCGGCACATTATTACCTCATGGGTTTTCTTTATTTTGAAAATGAGCTTTTTTCGGAGAAAATTCTACAACTAGTTTCACCAAAAGCCGAAGTTTACGTGATTAATATGGACAATTTCTTTGATCGATCCGAAAGCCCACCCGTAAAGACAATATTGCACGACGCGACAGCCCGGTATCGATATCAGGTGAAGGGCCTCTGGCAGCGAGTCCATAAATCGATTTGCCAGGCCGTTCCGAGGCTGTGTGGAGATCAGTACGTCATCTTCCGGTCTCGGGCAACCGGTGCATATTATAGGGAAGGTATATTACCTCAGCAGAGAATCACCCCGGTTTCCTATGATTGGAGCATCGACCAGGACTTGGTCATGGATAAAAGCGCCAACGCAATGGGTTTCCTGTCCCATTTCGCCCAGGGAAAGTGTGTGATATTGACCATGGTGCCTTTTGTCGGAGCAAAAATCGGAGACGCAAAAGCCATAGCGGCGCGTCTTGGGATGAAGCTGGTGACGCCGGGAATCCTCGACGGCCTCCAGACGTTTGACGGATACCATCTCGATCACGAGAGCGCACAGCGTTGGTCGCAAGCTTTCTTTCAAGCCGCCGGGCCAACAATTCGATCTTGTCTCGAGGAGCGAGGCGTACCGCATCCGGTCGGGTCCTCGCTATCCGCCACTCCTCGTTGACGCGGCTTATTCCGATGCAGAATGCCAGCCCGCGCTCTCCGATGATGAGTTGGCTGCCGCTCGCGCGCGATTTCCGCGCGGACCTGCGCACGGCATTGGATAATGCATCGGCCATCGACTGCCTGGAACACTTGAGCGTCCTCGCCGGTCATCGACTGGGGTTTCTGGAAACCATCCAGCTCGATCGCGCATTGGCCAGGCTCGCCGCAAAGCAGGCAGCCGGCTTTCTAACGGTGCGGCTCGCCATCCTTGCTTCCGCGACGGTCGATCATCTATCCCCAGCGATCCGGGTAGCCGGCTTGCGCCGGCGAATGTTGATCGACGTGCATCACGGAGCATACGGTCAATACCGCCGGGACGTGCTCGAGCCGAGTGCCGATCTGCTCGAGTTTGCGCCGCAGACCGTGCTGTTCTCGCTGACCGCCCGAGAGGTGGTTTCCGGTATTCCGGTGGCGGCGAAGTCTGCCGAGGTCGACGATGCGATCGGGAGGTTCGTCGCCGAGCTGCGCTCGCTGTGGCGGAAGGCGCGCGAGATCGGCGACGCAACGATCGTGCAGCAAACCTTTGTCAACATAAGCGAGCCGCTATTCGGCAGCTATGATCGCCTCGTCCCCGCAGCCCCGGCGCGGATCGTCGCGCGGCTCAACGATCGAGTGTGCGAGGCGGCAGCGCAGGATGGCGTCATGCTGCTCGATATCGCACGCGCCAGCGAGCGCGACGGGATCGACGCATGGTTCGACACCGGGCGCTGGCTTCAGGGCAAGCTGGAGATCGCGCCGCAAGCCGCGCCGCTTTACGGCGATATGCTGGCGCGGCTCCTGGCCGCCCAGCGCGGGCTGTCAAAGAAATGTCTCGTTCTCGATCTCGACAACACTCTATGGGGGGGCGTCGTCGGCGACGACGGGCTCGACGGCATCGTCCTTGGCGAAGGCAGCGCCGTCGGCGAAGCGCATTTGGCGCTGCAGCATTATGCCAGCCAGCTCAAGGAACGCGGGATCATTCTGGCTGTCTGCTCGAAAAACGACGCGCCGGTGGCGGAAGCAGTGTTTCGCGATCATCCCGAAATGCTCCTTCGCCGGTCGGATATCGCGGCGTTTCAGGCGAGCTGGGACGACAAAACGGAAAACCTCAAGGCGATCGCCGCGCGTCTGAACATCGGGCTCGACAGCCTCGTCTTTGTCGATGACAACCCGGTGGAACGGGCGCGGATCCGGCAGGGCCTGCCGATGGTTGCGGTGCCCGAACTGCCCGAAGACGTTGCCCAATATGTGCGTTGCATCGCCGACGCAGGTTATTTCGAGGCGGTCGTATTCACCCCCGAGGATCGGGACCGGGCTCGGCAGTATGTCGAAAATGCCGAACGCGAGGCACTGCTGGGAGCCGCCCAGAGCATGGACGAATTCCTTCGCGACCTCAAAATGTCGCTCGTGTTCGGCCCGTTTACGGCGGTCGATCACAATCGCATCGTCCAGCTGATCAACAAGACCAATCAATTCAACACGACAACCCGGCGCTACTCTTCCGAAGAGATCGTTAAGCTCACCAACCTGCCGACGGCTTTGACGCTGCAATTCCGCCTGCTCGATCAACTCGGCGACAACGGTCTCGTCAGCACGATGATCCTGCGCCCGACCCCCGGCTGCGACGATGTGATCGAGATCGAGAACTGGGTGATGAGCTGCCGCGTGTTCGGCCGCGAGCTCGAGCTCGCGGCGATGAACATCGCGGTCGAGGCGGCCCGTCGGCGGGGAGCACGGGCATTTGTTGCGGATTACCTCGCCACTCCAAAGAACAACGTGATCGGCACCCTTTATCCGCGCCTCGGCTTTACCGAAATTGATCCACCTCCCGCCGGCGAGGGAGTGACACGCTGGCTATCTCCACCTTGCGGATTATGTCATGCAGCCTAATCACATAGCTTGCACCGGAGCCCGGCGATGACACAGCAGACAATTCTCGGCGAACTCGCCCGTATTCTTGGCGACTTGCTGCTGGATGACTCGATCACGCTGACGATGGACACGCGGCGGGAAGACGTCCCGAACTGGGATTCGTTTAATTATCTCAATTTCATTGTCGCGGTCGAAGCGGAATTCGGCGTCAAGTTCAAGATCGCCGACATCGAGGCATTTGAAAATGTGGGTGCAATCGTCAGGCATCTGGAGAAGCTGTTGACGTAACAAGATAAGCCGTTGGCCTTTTGGGAACATCGTCCACCTCCTTGAGGGGAGAGTTACTTATGCTATTCAATTCCACCGAGTTTCTTTTCGTATTTCTACCGGCGACGCTCGGCGTATTCTATCTCCTCGGCCGAATGTCCCGCGTCGCGGCGATACGCTGGCTGATCCTGGCTTCCTTGCTGTTCTACGCGTGGTGGCGACCGGTCAATGTGCTGATCATCGCGCCGTCGATCGCGATCAACTTCGCTTTGGCTCGGGTATTGCTGGAGCTGAGCCGTCGAGAGGATTCTCGCCTCTTATCCAAATCAGTACTTATCTCAGGCCTCGTATTCAATGTCGTGTTCCTAGGCGTGTTCAAATACCTCGATTTTGCGTTCGGCTCGGTAAACGATATCTTTGGCACGAACCTGGTTTTGCAACACATCATCCTGCCGCTGGGGATATCCTTTATTACGTTTCAGAAGATCGCGTTCCTCGTCGATGTGCAGGCCGGGCGGGTCAAATCCTTCACGCTGCAAGACTATTGCACTTTCGTGCTGTTTTTCCCGCAGCTGGTGGCCGGTCCGATTGTACATTATCGCGAAATGATGCCGCAATTTCAGGCGATCCGTTGCCGCGCCGACCGAGAGAACATTGCTGTAGGTGTTACGTTGGTGTTGTTTGGCCTCTTCAAAAAGGTGGTTCTGGCCGACAACATCGCGCCGCTGGTTACGCCGATCTACAACAACGCTGCCGCCGGAGGCCATATTTCGTTGCTGCCCGCGTGGATCGCGGCAATCGGATTTACATTGCAAATCTATTTCGATTTTTCCGGCTACACCGACATGGCGCTGGGCTTGGCCAGGTTTTTCGGCATTCGGCTGCCGCCTAACTTTTATTCGCCGCTTCGCGCTTCGTGCATCATCGATTTCTGGCTGCGTTGGCATATGACGCTGACGCGCTTTCTGACGGCATACATCTATAATCCTATGGTGCTGTCGTTGACCAGGCGCCGGCTGGCAACGGGAAAGCGCGGGTTTGGCGGGCGCAATACGACCGTCGGAGCATTCGTGTCACTGCTGATGGTGCCCACGGTCCTCACGATGTTCGTCTCGGGGCTTTGGCACGGAGCCGGCTACGGGTTTGTCGTGTGGGGCTTGCTGCACGGTTTCTATATCACGATCAATCACGCGTGGCGTGTCGTTGCCGCGCGAGTGTGGCCTGATCGGGCGAGGTATGACCGGGTCATGACCCCGTTCGGTCTGGTGCTGACCTTTGTCGCAGTTACCGCGAGCATGGTCTTCTTTCGCGCGCCGACAATCGCGTCGGCCATCGATCTGGTCAAAGGCCTGATTGGGTTGCACGGTATCGCCGTGCCGGAGACGTTTTTTCAGCACCTTGGGCCGGTGGCACGGACGTTCCACTGGCTCGGGATAGTTCCCATAGCGTGGAGCAGCCACGATTTCGTCAAGACCTTCTTGTGGATTGTGTCCCTGACGTTTATAGCAGTCGCTTGTCCGAACTCGCTCCAAATCCTCGGCCGTTATGAGCCGGCGCTCGGTGTAAAGTGGCAGCCGAACACGCTGGTCATCGGACGAATCAGATTTGCCGGATGGCGTCCCTCGCTTCCTTGGGCCGTCGCGGCTTCGGCGCTTACCGCGATCGCGATCGTCTCTCTGGCTGGCCCAAGTGAGTTTTTGTATTGGAATTTTTGACCGCAAATCATCTGTCAGAATGCACGACTAACCGTGCTGGTCGCTATGATTGGCATAAACCTCGCGGACGATCGGAAGAAGCACGCTGATCGGGTCCACGGTGGCGAGTGTGGAGATCGAAGCCGTCTGATCCGTCAGCAAGCGAGGCAGACGGCGTACCAGAATGCGGCCGGGTGTCTCGAATGCCTGAATGTCGGCGCAAAGCACCTCACCTGCGGCCTTGGCCATCGTATATTCAGTCATGCCTTTAGGTCGAGCATCGACATAAACGGAAGAGGGGTAGAAAATCGATATTTTGCCGGCAAAAATCGATCTCAACTCTCTGCAGAGCTCGTAAAAAGCGGTTACGTAAAATGTCATAAACTCCTCGAACCGCTGCGGACTAAATATCGATATATTTCGCCGCGCAATAATCGGTGTAGCTAAGTAATATACTTGTGTGGGAGCTGAATTCAGCTGGCTTAATTGCTCGTGAGCGTTCTTTCGCACATCGTAGCGGATGATGTTGCAATGCCCACCGTGGGCGGTGATCTCACTTTCTACGCGTCGAGCATCCATCTCACCAACAGAGTAGGTCAATGTGACGTGGCCGCCGCCGACAGCGACAATCTTGGCGATCAATTCGCCGAGCCCCCGCGAACCGCCAATAACCAGCGTGCGCGCATTGGCAAATTCGCCGGGCACAACCCGCGCTGCGATACTGGCCGGATCCGCCTGGGCTGTGGGCTCGGGACGTATGTGGGCGTCGAGGGTGCCCCTCCAACCACCGCCGCAAACAGCGAGCCTCACCAGCCGAAAGCGAGGGTCGCTGTGACTTGCCCGAAATTGCAGCGTGTCATGGTCACCCTCGCCGAACGATGTCGCGAGCAACGTCAGTCCCCGGTAAAGAGAATGCAGGCCAGGACAAACCATGCCAACGAGAAACGAGGAGCAGGCGAGGCCGGCCACTCTGCGGGCACCCAATCGATCGACCGCAGCGGGAAACATCCGACCGACAGCGTCCGGAGCGGAGGCAAACGGGATTTGCCCGTGACAGTTGATCACCTGCTCAAAGTTCAGCACGAGCGGTTCGGCAGGCTGCAGCAATGGCTCGGTCGAGCGCCCATCGTTGCCGGCTGCCGGATCGCCCGGCTTCACCTCGATGCGCAGCACCCTCACCCCTTCCGCCAGCACATCGAGCAGCGCGTGGTGCTCGTCGGTCCGGGTGAGAACCGCCCGAACGCGATCGCCGACGTAAATCGTATTCTCGAAATTGGCTCGGAGCGATTTCACCGGTCCGAAATCCGGCAGATGTCGGAACAGACTGTCCAAACCCCAGAGCAGCGCATGAATACCATGAACGACAGGAAAGCCGGCCAATGTGCGCCGGGCGGCAACGGCGTCCATATGGATCGGATTGCGATCGCCGCTGAGAGCTGCAAACCGCTCCTGATCGGCGTCAACAAAGTCTCGTTCTGCAATCACATTCAATGACATTCCCAAATCCCCCCTATCGTGAACAGATCCGCGTGCATCCGCCCGGTGGCTGAGCACATTTGCGCTCGGCGCGATGCCCGGCTATCCGACCCGGCTGCCGGCGAGCAAGGTCGAGCCAGGGAGACTCAGCCTCTAAACGCCACGGCCTCGGAGCTGCAGCTGTCATTCGGGGTCGGGGTGATAATCCAGTTCCAGCTCTCCCTCGCTGTGTCCGAATTGTAAACGTGACCCATGGCGTCCGCATTTTCCATCAGGTCGGTGTCCACTTCGCCGGAATAGGTGGTAAGATCCCAGACAGCACCCGTCGGGGCGCCAGATGCCAAGCGCACGCCGGGACCTTGCCCGATCCCCATCGTCGCAATGACCAGCCCGTTTGATGTGGAGGGCCTGATGACCGGCTGGCCGGTGATCCTGGTAACGGAGCTGCAATCGGTATAACCGACACCTCTCGAGGTGTCGAACGGCGCCGCGGCTGCGCCGCGGATATCGAAAAATCGTGGACTTGTCGTCGGACTGGATCCGGAAATGTGCAACGTCAACTTCAAGTTGGGGTTGGCCGGACGGTTTGCTGCCCACCAAATTTGCGGCGTATCGCCGCCGACTTGTGCCAGATGCCAGACACTGCCGTCATTGTCCGTAATGTTGGAAATGTAACTAAGGCCTCTCGGGCTCGTGAGTGTCAGAACACGAAGGTTCCCGGTCGTCGGCGCTTGCAAATTCCAGGTGCGCGCCGGGATATTGGACGTCTGATGAATGATCTTGTTGATGTGGATGCCGGCCGGCATTGTCACGCCCGCATCGGCGACCTTGAGCGCCACCGAGACGGAATTGAAGCGATCTGCAGTGTCACCCGTAGCGGTCATTGTCGGATCGACAGCAGCCCGCGTGCGCTGGATCTGCCATTGAGAGGCGTGCGGAAACCCCTGCTTCGTGGTCCAAGCAATATCGCCGTCGAGCAACGTAAGGCCATTCCCGGCGGACCAGGTCGTCGGATTCCCGTTCGCTATCGAAGCAAGCGCGGCATAGCTCCAAATCACATTGCCGCCGAGGGCATCATTATTTATCGTCGGAGTAAAGCTGCCCGGGTCGATGATCGCGGTCTTCGCTTTGGGAGCGAGCCCGATGCCGGCCTTCGTGCCATTCACCGGCGAAATGGCGAGATTGCAAATCTCGCTCACTGTATATTGGAACGGGAGATCTTTCCACCCCATGCCGACCGTGATGATATCGTCCCCCGCGAGCGATCGCGGCAACACGTAAATCGCCGCGACATAGTTGCCGGCGCCGTAGTCAGCCATCACCGCCGGAGAAGTGGACCAAGTATCCTTCAGAGTATCCGTAATGGTGATCTTGTGGCCGCTCGGGTAGCTGATCCCCAAGACGAGAGAACATCCGCCAAACAGTGGATTAGGCAATGGAATGTGAAAATTATTCCCGGGGATGCCTAATCCAACAGGGTTCGCCGAGCTGGACACATGCTGCATCAGGATCGGCGAGACCGACGACCCACTCGCGAAGGACCGCACCGGATCGGCACTTACGGTCAAAGCCAGAAGTGCCGTAGTCGCGACGAAAGGCTTGAACGGAATTCTCATCATGGCTCTCTTCTCTGCTGTGGTGGGCGGCAATCCGAGGACTGCCTTGCGCCCTCGGCAAATCGTTCCCTTGGACGATTTCTTCTAAACCCGGTCGGCAAGCACGGCTGATTGGCATTGGTGCCCAATAGCACATCCGTAGCAATGTTGTTAGCGGCAATCGGATCGGTCGGTGACCAGAATATCGGACATCGATAAGGCGGCATACGAGCGCCAGCACGCCTGAACATGCAACCCGCGACCGGGATCAACGCGTATTTGTCGGTTTTGGCACACCCTGTTAGGTAAGAGAGCACATCTTGACGAAAATCCGACCATGAGCTAAAAATCATAACGATCGGATGATCGATGTTCGAGGTCGATAGTGGGGGCCGCGATGAATAGTAGCGCAAATACACGTGAGCGCGGCGTGCAGCTTTTGGCCCAAATTGCGGAGCCGTCGGTGCTTTAGAGGAGGCGACAGTTTGCTCCGCTGTATTTTCCTGCGGCAACGGCAAGAGCGGTTGAAGCTCCTGTGCCTCGGCGCACATGCTGACGACATTGAAATCGGCTGCGGCGGAACCGTGCTGCGTCTCGCCGCGGAGGTGCCCGATCTGATCGTGCAATGGATCGTCTTTAGCGGCATCGGTGCGCGCGGGGCCGAGGCGTCGAATAGCGCGGCTGCCTTTCTTGAGAACGTGTCAGAAAAACGGGTCGAGGTTCTGGAATTCCGCGACGGATACTTTCCCTACCAGGGCGCCGAAATCAAGGACCGCTTTGAGGCCATCAAACGCGATTTCAACCCCTCTTTGGTCCTGACCCACTGTCGGAGTGACGCTCATCAGGACCATCGGCTGATCGCCGAGCTGACCCACAACACCTTCCGCGATCATCTCGTGCTCGAATACGAGATCCCGAAATACGATGGTGATCTCGGCAATCCCGCTGTTTTTGTAACACTGACTCGAGCGCAAATCGACCGAAAGCTCGAGGCTATCGACCGGTATTTTCCGAGCCAGCGCGGGCGAGGCTGGTTTTCGAATGAGACGTTCTTGGCCATGTCCCGCCTGCGCGGTATCGGCTGCAATGCGCCCGAAGGGTTGGCCGAAGCGTTCTACGCAAGAAAAATTGTATTTTAGGACCGCGTGCCCAGCGGCAACGGCCGCCGACGGGCGTTGCGGAGGCAGCATGACGGGCTGGTTCGGCGCAAGCCGCCGGCCGATCCCCTCGCTGCCGCAACCGCGCAACCAATCGGCGAATTTTTGTTGCTGCTTTGCGACAGATGCAGCAAAGCCTCGACCCAGGGCTCGAGTTATGGTTGCAGCGCGCTCCATGCTGTCGAGAGAGCATGTCGGGGATCGTCCGCGGCCCTTCGTGCTAGGCTTGGGCATTCGCTGCCGGGAGGGAAACGATGCAGGCGGATTATGTGATCGTCGGGGCGGGGTCGGCCGGGTGCGTCTTGGCCAACCGGTTGAGCGCGGACCCGGCGAGCCGGGTGCTGCTGCTCGAGGCCGGCGGGCGCGATTGGAACCCCTATATTCACATCCCGGCCGGCTTTATGAAACTGCTCGACCATCCGCGGCTGACCTGGGGGTTCAAGGCCGAGGCCGATCCCGGCACCAACGGGCGCGCCATCCCCTATCCGCGCGGCCGGGTCTTGGGCGGCTCGTCGTCGATCAACGGGCTCATTTACATTCGCGGCCAGCCTGAGGATTTCGACCATTGGGCGCAGCTCGGCAATCGCGGCTGGGGCTGGGACGACGTGTTGCCCTATTTCAAGCAAGCCGAGAACTGGCAGGGCGAGACGAGCGAGCTGCACGGCACCGGCGGCTTTCTAACCACCTCGCCGATCAGCGAGCGGCCGGCGGCATGCCACGCGATTATCGCCGCGGCACAGGAGCTCGGGCTCGAATACCGGCCCGACGTCAACAATCTGCCGCCCGGTGCCGGCGACAGCATCGGCTGGTGCCAGCAAACCCGCGGCGGCCGCCGCCGGGCCAGCGCCGCGCGCACTTATCTCAAGCCGGCGGCCAAGCGGCCCAATCTGCAGGTCGTCACCAAGGCCCTGGCGCACCGCATCCTGTTCGACGGCAAGCGCGCGGTCGGCGTCGAATTCTCGCGCGGCCCCGGCGGGGCGGTCGAGCGCGCCGACGCGGCGTGCGAGGTGATCCTCGCCGCAGGTGCCGTCGGCTCGCCGCATCTCTTGCAATTGTCCGGGGTCGGCGAGCCCGAAACCCTGGCCCAGGCCGGCATCGCGGTGCACCACGCGCTGCCGGGTGTCGGGCGTAATTTCCAGGACCATTATATCGCCCGCATGTCGTGCGAGGTGCGGGGCGTCGAGACGTTGAACGAGCGCGGCCGCGGCCTCGCCTTTGCCAGGGAGCTCGCGCGCTATGCCGCCACGGGCACGGGCATGCTGACCTACAGCGCTTCGCTCTGCGCCGCCTCGGTCAAGGTGCTGCCGGAATCGGCGACACCCGACGTGCAATGCGTCTTTGCCCCGGCGAGCTACAAGCCCGGCCTGATCCGCCGGCTCGACGACAAGCCCGGCATCACCGGCGGACCGTGGCAGATGCGGCCATTGTCGCGCGGCTATGTGCTGGTCCGGTCGCCCGATCCGCGCGAGCAGCCGGCGATCAACCCGCGCTATCTGGCCGAGGACACCGACCGGCGGGCGATGGTCGGCGGGCTCAAATTCCTGCGCCGGCTGTTCGCCGCGCCGTCATTGGCAAAGCACATCATCCGCGAGACGGTGCCGGGGCCGAACGTCGAGAGCGACGACGAGCTCCTGGACTACGCGCGCCAAAACGGTGCGACCGTCTACCATGCGAGCTGCAGCTGCATGATGGGGAGCCACGCGCTCGCCGTTGTCGACAGCGGGCTGCGCGTGCACGGCCTCGACGCCTTGCGCGTCATCGACGCCTCGGTGATGCCGGCGGTAACCTCGACCAACACCAACGCGCCGACCATCATGATCGCCGAAAAGGGTGCCGCGATGATCCGCGCCGAGGCCCGCCAAAGGCTCGCCGCCTGATCCGCGATCTCGTCTCCGCCAGCGCCGGGAGGAGAAAGCTCAGCCCTTGGCGACCGGGTGGCCGGCGAGGTGCTCGAGGACGCGCACCAGGCCCGAATGGTCCCAGCTCTTGCCGCCGAGCGCCGCAGCGGCGTTGAACATCTCCTGCGTCGCCGCGGTGTTGGGCAGCGAGAGGTTCAGCACCCGCGCGCCTTGCAGCGCGAGGTTCAGGTCCTTCTGGTGCAGCTCGATGCGAAAGCCGGGGTCGAAGCTGCGCTTGATCATCCGCTCGCCATGCACTTCGAGGATGCGCGAGGAGGCAAACCCGCCCATCAGCGCCTGGCGCACCTTGGCCGGGTCGGCCCCGGCGCTGGCGGCGAACAGCAGCGCCTCGCCCACCGCCTCGATCGTCAAGGCGACGATGATCTGGTTGGCGACCTTGGTCGTCTGGCCGTCGCCATTGCCGCCGACGAGAGTGATGTTCTTGCCCATCAGGTCGAACAGCGGCTTCATCCGGGCAAAGGCGCGCTCGGGCCCGCCGACCATGATCGTCAGGCTGGCGGCCGCGGCGCCGACCTCGCCGCCCGACACCGGCGCGTCGAGATAGTCGCAGCCCTTCTTGTTGATCTCGGCGGCAAATTCCTTGGTTTCGATCGGCGAGATCGAGCTCATATCGACGACGAGCTTGCCCGCCGCCAGACCCGCCGCGACCCCCTCGGGATCGAACAGCACCGCTTTCACGTCGGGGGTATCGGGCACCATCACGATGATGATCTCGGAGCGCTCGGCAACCGCTTTCGAGCTGTCGCAGACGCTGGCGCCGGCCGCCGGCACATCCTGCGGCATCGTAAACTTGTCGTAGACGCAGAGCTCGTGGCCGCCCTTGATGAGATTGAGGGCCATCGGCCGCCCCATGATGCCGAGCCCGACAAAACCGATCTTCATGAACCCCTCCTCGCTGCGCTGCCGCGGTGAACGCCGGCGTGCAGACTGCTACAAATCGGGGCGTGGCCTCAAGGCGCGCGCATTATGTCAGGTTGGCGGCCGAGGAGGACCGGTGAATGGCCCGCAACGCGGCTCTCAATGAGGAAGACTTTTACGCCTGGACCGTCGAGCAGGCGCGCCTGCTGCGTTCCGGTGAATTCTCGCAGCTCGACGTCGAGAACATCGCCGAGGAGCTCGAAAGCATGGGCCGCAGCGACCGGCGCGAGATCGAAAGCAAGCTCACTGTTCTGCTCGCGCACCTGTTGAAATGGCAGGTCCAAATCGGCTTCAGATCGAGCAGCTGGTCGGCGACTATCCGGGAGCAGCGCTATCGCATCCACGATCTGTTGAGCGAGTCGCCGAGCGTGCGGCCGGTGGCGAGCTCGGTCCGGCCAGCCTTGTACGCCCGCGCGCGGCGCATGGCGGCGGATGAAACCGGCCTTTCCGAAACCTCCTTTCCGGTCGATTGCCCATTTGGCGCCGACCGGGTGCTGGCCGAGGATTTTTGCCGGAAGGCTGAGAGCGAGGGTCTTCGGGCTACGAGGCCGCGTTCCGGCGTCACCCGGGCCGGTGTGATACAGTGTCGGCCGAGGAGGACCGGCGATGCCTCGCAACGCTGTCGATTACGAGGAGGATTTTTACGCCTGGACCGTCGAGCAGGCGCGCCTGCTGCGCTCCGGCGAGTTGTCCACCCTCGACGCCGCCAACCTCGCCGAGGAGGTCGAAAGTATCGGGCGCAGCGACCGGCGTGCCATCGAAAGCCGGCTGACCGTGCTGCTGGCCCATCTGCTGAAGTGGCAGATGCAGCCAGGATCGAGATCGACGAACTGGTCGGGCACGATCCGCGAGCAGCGTCGTCAGATCGAAAGGCTGCTGCGGGATTCGCCCAGCCTGAGACCCGGCGTCGCTGCTGCGCTGTCGGGGGCCTACAACGATGCGCGTGACGATGCGGTGGAAGAGACCGGACTGCCCGAGGCCGAATTCCCCGCCGAATGCCCGTTCACTGCGGACGAGGTGCTGTCGCGCTCGTTTCTGCCGGAGCCGTGAGCGGATAGGGCGGGCGGTGCAGACCGGCGGGCGAGATCGTGAAAATCTCGTAGCCTGTCGCGGTCACGCCGATGCTGTGCTCGAACTGGGCCGAGAGCGAGCGGTCCTTCGTCACTGCGGTCCAGCCGTCGCTCAGGATTTTGACCTCCCAGCGGCCGGCGTTGATCATCGGCTCCACGGTAAAGATCATGCCTTCGCGCATGACCGGCCCGTCGCCCGGCCGGCCGTAATGCAGGATCGAGGGCGCCTCGTGGAACACCCGGCCGACACCGTGGCCGCAAAAATCGCGCACCACCGAAAAGCGCTGGCTTTCGGCATAACGCTGGATCGCGTCGCCGATCGCGCCGATATGCGCGCCGGGACGCACCGCCGCGATGCCGCGCATCATCGCTTCGTAGGTCACATCGACGAGGCGGCGCGCTTTGAGCGGGATACGATCGCCGACCAGGAACATGCGGCTCGTGTCGCCGTGCCAGCCGTCGAGGATCGGGGTCACGTCGATGTTGAGGATGTCGCCTTCCATCAGCCGCCGGTCGCCGGGGATGCCGTGGCAGACGACATGATTGACCGAGGTGCAGATCGATTTTGGAAAGCCGCGATAGTTGAGCGGCGCCGAGACCGCGTGACGGTCGGCGACGAATTCATGGCACAGCCGGTCGAGCTCGCCGGTAGCAACGCCGGGGCCGACATAGGGGGTGATGAAATCGAGCGTCGCCGCAGCAAGCGCACCCGCCCGCCGCATCCCTTCGAACGCTGCGGCGTCGTGGATCCTGATCTGGCCTTCGCGCATCCCGCCGACGGCGAGGCCCCTGCCGATATCCTGCTGCATGCCCAACCTTTGCCCAGCCCTGAAATTAGGGATTGGCGCGGCGCAGGGCAATCCTCGCCGCTAATTGTACGGCTCCCGTGCTTCGCCTATTAAGGGGGCCGTAGAAGCCGAAGGGCGACAGAGAGGATGAGCACGACCAGCGCCGAACCCCGCGCCGCGGCGCCCGGGCCCGACATCGTCACCGCCTGCGTGCTGATCATCGGCAACGAGATCCTGTCGGGCCGCACCCAGGACGAAAACCTCGCCTTTCTCGCCCACGGCCTCAATGATGCCGGCATCCGGGTGCGCGAGGCGCGGGTCATCCCCGACGATCCGGCCGCGATCGTCGCCGCGGTCAACCAGGCGCGCGCCAAATTCGACCATGTCTTCACCACCGGCGGGATCGGCCCGACCCATGACGACATCACCGCGCAATGCGTCGCCGACGCCTTTGCCGTGCCGCTCGTGCTCCACCCCGAAGCAAAGCGGCTCCTCGAAAGCCACTACCCGGCGGGGCACCTGAACGAGGCCCGGCTGCGCATGGCGATGGTGCCCGAAGGGGCCGCCCTGCTGCCAAACCCGATCTCGCAAGCGCCCGGGTTTCGGATCGAGAATGTCTTTGTCCTGCCGGGCGTGCCGCGGATCATGCAAGCGATCTTTGCCGAGCTGAAGCACCGCCTCAAAGGCGGCGACAAGATCTTGAGCCGCAGCATCAGCTGCCGCCTCGGCGAGGGTAGCCTGGCCAGCGATCTGGGGGCGCTGCAGGCGCGCTGGCCCGATGTCGAGATCGGCTCCTACCCCTATTTCCGGCGCGGCGATTTCGGCGTGACCCTGGTTCTGCGCGGCACCGAGGGAAGCCGCCTCGACCGCGCCGCCGACGAAGTGCGGGCGCTGATCCGCGCCCTCGGCGGCGACCCGCAGAACGGGCTGAGCGAGGGCTGACACGAGGTCGAGCGCGGCGGACGTGGCGAAATGGTAGACGCAGCAGACTTAAAATCTGCTCCTCATCCGAGGGTGCGGGTTCGAGTTCCGCCGTCCGCACCAGCTAAATCGATATCTGATTTGTTCAGCGCTATGGCGGGACCGGCGGGCGGGAAAATCCGGCAGCCATATGGCAACCGCGCGGCGGCAACTCGGGGATCGCGCGACCTGATGGCATGATCTGTCGCGCCTCATATCCGCAGCCTGCGAGCTGTCCTCGCACAGCTCGATCCGCCGGCCGAGCGGCGGAAACGCTGGGGGCGAAGGTCGGCGAGCGCAGCCCGGCCCATGGCCTCAAAAACAAACCGGGGAACGCCCCAGATAGGCTGCGCGGGGTGAAGTTGCCGCACCGGTGATCGCTCCGGTCGCGCCGCCGATCGCAGCGGCCAAGCCTATCGGTCCACCCGCGATCGCAGCAATTGCAGCGCCGGTGCCCGCGCCCAAAGCCCCGGTGCTGAGGGCTCGACATCCGGGCGTCGTGCCGCAGCCGGCAAGAGCCAGCGTCACAAGCAGCGCTGCCAAGCCGGCACAGCGTTTCATTCGATCCCCCTGTACACTTACCGCCGCCCCACTGAACGCTCAAATGCCGAGCCTTCTTTCAGGGCAAATTAGTGTCACGATGCCGTCCTCTGCTGATCGGCAGGCGAAGGTGAGCGCGTCTACCTGCTGTTACACTCATTGTCGTCAAGATTGTGGGGTATAAAGAGAACATAGTGCCCATCGGATCCGGGGGATCGGGGCCGGGCGACGACAATGGTCCATGCGATCGGCGCATGGCCAGCCTGCCGATTTGCCGGGATCGATCCTCGTTACACATTGTTTTTTTACGTTGCAGACCCGCCACAGAAGGTGGGAAATTTGACAAGGTTCCTATCGATGGTCACAATTTGGGACGCAATGAGGTCCGATATCAAACCGACGGCACCGGGCAGCCCTGTGCTCTACGACGAAGCGTTGGCAGGCTCGCCGGCAGCGGCGCGGATTGCCGCTTTTCTCGCCGGGCGCACGAATGGCGAGGATGTGCTGCACGCGCTTTACGATTACGTGCTCGACGAGCCCGTGCCCGAACGCATGCAGGCCTTGTTGCGCAAAAGCTGAGGTCAGCGGTGCGGCAGCATGCCGCCGAGATCACGTCCGCCGAACAGATGCACGTGAAAATGCGGCACTTCCTGCCGGGCGTCGCGACCGCTATTGGCAAGGATGCGGTAGCCGCTCTCAGCGAGGCCCCGGTCTCGCGCGATCTTGCCGAGCGCGCGGACCAGCGCGGCAATTTCGGCCTCCGAAGCATTTGCGGAAAAGTCTTCGAGCGACACGTATTCGCCCTTCGGGATGACCAGGACATGGGTCGGCGATTGCGGATTGATATCGTCAAAGGCGAGGACGTGCTCGTCCTCCAAGACTTTTCTGCACGGGATTTCGCCGCGCAAAATTCGAGCGAAGATGTTGTCCCGGTCATACGCCATAACGTCCCCGCTCGATGTTGCTGATTCTAGAGCCTGATCGCGTTAGATTGGAGCATCTCAAGCTTTCTCGCCTCCCCCGGGCTTGACCCGGGGGTCCACGTCTGATGCGCAGATGTCAGAACAAAAAGACGGAGACGGCCGGATCAAGTCCGGCCGAGGGGATTGGAGAGCGCTTCCAGCTAATCGGATCATGCTCTATAGCTTGGCCCGGCCGCGTTTCTCTTCGATCCCGGACTTGCGCTCGCGCCGTGTCAGCTCGGCGGCGACATCCTTTGGCGCGACGCCGACATCGGCCCACAGCACAAGCAGATGATAGAGAAGGTCGGCGCTTTCGCCGACGAGCTTTTCCGGGTCGCCGCGGATCCCTTCGATCACCGCTTCAACCGCCTCCTCACCGAGCTTTTGCGCGATCTTGGTGCGGCCGCGCACAAACAGCCGCGCTGTGTAGGAGGCTTGCGGGTCGGCGCCGCGGCGCGATTCGATGACGCGCCACAGCCGGGCCAGCGTGGAGCCCAGCTCTTTTTGGCCCGCCTCTTTCCGGCCCGGCTCTTTCCGGCTCGGCTCTTTCTGGCCCAGCTCTTTCTGGTCTAGCTCTTTTTGGCCCAGCTCTTTTTGGCCCAGCTCTTTTTGGCCCAGCTCTTTTTGGCTCGCCTCTTTCCGGCCCGGCTCTTTCCGGCCCAGCTCTTTTTGGCTTGGCGCTTTCCGGCCCGGCTCTTTCTGGCGGGACGCCCTTTGGTCCGGTTCTTTTGCCACGTCTCACCCTCGCACCGGAATGCCGCAGGCGGTGAGCCGGGCCTTGGCCTCGCCGATGCGGAACGTCCCGAAATGAAAGATCGAGGCGGCGAGCACCGCCGTGGCATGCCCGTCGCGAATGCCTTCGACCAGATGGTCGAGCGTGCCCACCCCGCCCGATGCGATCACCGGCACCCGGACCGCATCGGCGACGGCGCGCGTCAGCGGTATGTCGAAGCCGGATTTGGTGCCGTCGCGGTCCATCGAGGTCAGCAGTATCTCGCCGGCACCATGATCGGTGAGCCGGCAGGCCCAGGCGACGGCGTCGATCCCGGCCGGGCGGCGCCCGCCATGGGTAAACACCTCCCATTGCCCCGGTTTTGCAGCCTTGGCGTCGATCGCGGCGACGATGCACTGGCTGCCGAATTTCTGCGCCGCCTCGCGCACGAAATCGGGCCGCGCGACAGCGGCGGTGTTGATCGACACCTTGTCGGCGCCAGCGAGCAGCAGCCGCCGAATATCCTCGACCGTGCGCACCCCGCCACCGACAGTCAGCGGCATAAAGCATTCCTCGGCGGTGCGGCGGACCACGTCATAGAGCGTGTCGCGTCCTTCGTGGCTCGCGGTGATGTCGAGAAAGCACAGCTCGTCAGCGCCCTCGCGATCGTAGAAGCGGGCTTGCGCCACCGGGTCGCCGGCATCGACGAGATCGACGAAATTGACCCCTTTGACCACCCGCCCGCCGGCGACGTCGAGGCACGGGATCACCCGCATCTTCAGCATCGCGGGGCCTCCGCCGCCAGACGCAGCGCCGCCGCCGGATCGATCCGGCCGTCATAGAGCGCACGCCCGCAAACCGCGCCGGCAATGCCGTCCTTCTCGTGCGCCTTGAGCGCAGCGATATCGGCGAGCGAGGCGATGCCGCCCGAGGCGATGACCGGGACCGCCGTCGCGCGGGCGAGCCCGGCTGCCGCCGCAGCGTCGATGCCGCCGAGCACGCCGTCGCGCGCGATGTCGGTGTGAACGATGGCGGCGATGCCGCAGTCTTCGAAACGGCGGGCGAGCTCGACAATCCCCAGCTCCGTCGTCTCGGCCCAGCCCTCGACCGCGACTTTTCCGTTGCGGGCATCGACGGCGACGGCGATCGCGCCCGAATGATCGGCGGCAGCGCCGCGCACGAGATCGGGGTCGCGCAGCGCCGCGGTGCCGAGCACCACCCGGTCGATCCCGAGATCGAGCCAGCGCTCGATCGCGGCCCGGTCGCGGATGCCGCCGCCGAGCTGGATCCGCAGCCCGACCGTGCGGCGGATCGCGGCGACCGCGGCACCATTGACCGAGCGGCCGGCAAAGGCGCCGTCGAGATCGACGACATGCAGCCATTCGAACCCGGCCTCGGCGAAATGCCGCGCCTGCGCCGCGGGGTCGTTATTGAAGACCGTGGCACTCGCCATGTCGCCCTGCACCAGGCGCACACATTTGCCGCCCTTCAGATCGATCGCCGGGTAGAGGATCACGGCGGCGCCGGCGCGGCGGCGAGCAGCTTGTAATAATAATGGCCGGGGACAACGCGCCCCTCGACCCGGGCATAGACCGGATGCGTGCCCCAGCGCTGGTAGCCGAGGACTTCGTAGAGGCGGATCGCCGCCTGTTGCGTGGCGCGCAGATCGAGGTTCAGCACGTCGAGCCCGATCTCGCGGGCGAGCCGCTCGATCTCGAGGACGATGCGCCGGCCGAGGCCGTGGCTGCGCGCCCAGGGTGCCACAAAGGCCCCGGTCAGCGTTCCGGCAAACGCCTGCGCCTCGTTGTTGCGCGGGGCTCGGCTCAGCTGCGCCGAGCCGGCGACGACGCCGTCGACGCGGCCGACGACGAGCCGGCGCTCGGGCACCAGCAACACCCCTTTCCAATAATTTTCGAGCACCTGCCGCGGCGGCGGCTTGAGCCAGCCGAACCCGCCGCCCTCGGCGATCGCGCTCTCGGTCGCATCGCATAGATCATCGAGGTCGGTGCCCGAATACTTGACCAGATGCTCGACCGCAACCGTCGCGCCAAATTCGCTCATGGCCGCCACCGCAAGAAATTGCCGATCAGCCGCAGCCCCGCTGCTTGGCTTTTCTCCGGATGAAACTGGGTCCCGGCCAGATTGCCGCGGCCAACCATTGCGGTCAGCGGGCCGCCGTAATCGGCAACGGCCAAAAGGTCCGCGGACTCGCCGGGGCGCAGCTCGAAGCTGTGGACAAAATAGACATGCGTGCCCGCGCCGAGCCCGTCGAGCAGCGGATGCGCCGATTTCGGCTCGAGCTCGTTCCAGCCCATATGCGGGATCTTCAGCGTCGGATCGGCAGGCATGATCGCCGCGACCTCGCCGCCGATCCAGCCCAACCCCTCGACGGTCTCGAATTCCCGGCCGCGATCGGCCATCAGCTGCATGCCGACGCAGATGCCGAGAAACGGCCGGCCGCGCGCGATCACCGCTTCGACGAGCGCCGCTTCGAGGCCGGGAACCGCGGCAAGCCCGTGCCGGCAATCGGCAAAGGCGCCAACTCCGGGCAACACGACGCGGTCGGCGCGAGCGACCGTTTCCGGCGCGCTCGTGACGACGATCTCCGCGGCGATGCAGCCATCGGCGGCGGCGTGCGCGAAGGCCTTCGCCGCGGAGCGCAGATTGCCCGAGCCGTAATCGACAATGGCGACGATCATCCGAGGCTGCCGCCGAGGACCCCCTTGGTCGAGGGCACCGCATTCGCCCGCCGCGGGTCGATCTCGACCGCTTGGCGCAATGCTCGGGCGAGGCCCTTGAAGCACGATTCGACAATGTGGTGGTTGTTCTCGCCATATAAATTCTCGACGTGCAAGGTGACGCCGGCCGATTGGGCAAAGGCCTGAAACCACTCCTTGAACAATTCGGTGTCCATCTCGCCGAGCTTGGGCCGGGTGAGCTGCACCTTCCAGACGAGGTAGGGCCGGTTCGAGGCGTCGAGGCTGACCCGCGTCAGGGTCTCGTCCATCGGCACCACGGCGTGCCCATAGCGGGCGATGCCGGCGCGGTTGCCGAGCGCTTTCGACACCGCCTCGCCGACGACATAGCCGGTATCCTCGGTGGTGTGGTGATAATCGATATGGAGGTCGCCCTTCGCGCAGAGCTCGATATCGACGAGGCTGTGCTTGGCTAATTGCTCGAGCATATGGTCGAGAAAACCGATCCCGGTTGCGATCTCGGCGGCACCGGTGCCGTCGAGATCGACGCGTCCGGCGATCCGCGTCTCCTTGGTGTTGCGCTCGACCCTCGCCTCCCGCACGGCCATTCTCCTCGATCGCCGCATTGACGCGACACACCGCTTATTTAGCGACTCCGGCGCCGGCTCGCTACTGCCGGGCCGGCCCCTCGATCCGCTCGGCCACGCGGACGAGCAAGGAGAGCATTGCCGCCATGCGCTCTTCCTGAACGCCAAACCGTGCCTCCTGAGCGCTAAAGCGCGCCTCCAGCGCGCTAAAGCGTGCTTCCAGGGCTCCGAGGCGCTGTTCGAGGGCGCCGAGGCGCAGCTGGACATCGCGCAATTCGGCGGTGATCGCCAGCACCCGCGCGCCGAGCAGATCGAGACTGATCTTTTCTTCGCTCACGCGCTTGCTCCATCGCTGGTCACGGTCCTCAGATGGCGTCGGACGACTATAGGACCAAGAGCAGCCGCGACGGCTCGCGCTTGATCGCGGGTGGGACGGGCTTACATCTCTCTCGGTTGCGCGGCACGCTTTCCTCCAGGGGCGCATGGCTCACTCCGGCGGCATGGTCTGGCACGGCACGACGATCCTTTGCGTGCGCAAAGGGGGGCAGGTCGTAGTCGCCGGCGATGGCCAGGTCACGATGGGCAACACCGTCGTCAAGTCGAATGCGCGCAAATTGCGGCGCTTGGCCGGCGGCTCGGTGATCGCCGGGTTTGCCGGCGCCACCGCCGATGCGATCGCGCTGTTCGAGCGGCTCGAGGCAAAGCTCGAGCAATATGCGACGCAATTGCCGCGCGCCTGCGTCGAGCTCGCCAAGGATTGGCGCACCGACCGCTATCTGCGCCGCCTCGAAGCGATGATGGCGGTCGCCGACAAGAGCGTCTCGCTGATCCTCTCCGGCACCGGCGACGTATTGGAGCCCGAGGACGGGATGATCGGCATCGGCTCGGGCGGCGGCTATGCGCTCGCTGCGGCGCGCGCGTTGATCGACCAGGATGGCCTCGACGCCGAAGGGGTGGCGCGCCGCGCGATGGCGATCGCCGCCGGAATCTGCATCTATACCAACGACAAGATCACCCTGGAAAAGATCGACTCCTGACCCAGATGCCGTCCTTCAGCCCGCGCGAGATCGTCTCCGAGCTCGACCGCTTTATCATCGGCCAGCACGACGCCAAGCGCGCCGTCGCCATCGCCTTGCGCAACCGCTGGCGGCGCCAGCAGCTCACCCCCGAATTGCGCGAGGAGGTGTTGCCGAAGAACATCCTGATGATCGGACCCACGGGCTGCGGCAAGACCGAGATTTCGCGCCGGCTCGCCCGCCTGGCGCAGGCCCCTTTTGTCAAGGTCGAGGCGACCAAGTTCACCGAGGTCGGCTATGTCGGCCGCGATGTCGAGCAGATCGTGCGCGACCTTGTCGAGATCGCGATCTCGATGACCCGCGAGCGGCTGCGCAAGGAGGTCGAGCCCAAGGCGGAAATCGCCGCCGAGGAGCGCGTGCTCGATGCCCTCGTCGGCGCCTCGGCCAGCGCCGATACGCGCCAGAAATTTAGAAAGCGTCTGCGCGAGGGGGAGCTCGACGACCGCGAGATCGAAATCACGGTGCAGGAGAGCGCCGCCGCCAGCCTGCCGACCTTCGAAATCCCCGGCATGCCGGGCGCGCAGATGGGCATGCTCAATCTCGGCGACATTTTCGGCAAGGCCTTCGGCGCCCGGTCAAAACCGAAAAAGATGACCGTCGCCGACAGCTACCAGCTGCTGATCGCCGAGGAGAGCGACAAGCTCCTGGACCAGGAAACCGTGGTGCGCGAGGCGATTGGTGCCGCCGAGCAGAACGGCATCGTCTTTATCGACGAGATCGACAAGATCAGCGGCCGTGGCGAGCGCGCCGGCGGCCATGGCGGCCCCGATGTCAGCCGCGAGGGGGTGCAGCGCGATTTGCTGCCGCTGATCGAGGGCACCACGGTCGCGACCAAGCACGGGGCCGTCAAGACCGACCATATCCTGTTTATCGCCTCGGGCGCCTTTCATCAGTCCAAGCCATCGGACCTGCTGCCCGAATTGCAGGGCAGGCTGCCGATCCGTGTCGAATTGCAGGCGCTCGACCGCAGCGACTTCCGCCGCATCCTGGTCGAGCCCGAAGCGAGCCTGATCAAGCAGTACAAGGCCCTGCTCGCGACCGAGGGCGTGACCCTCGAATTCGACGAGGCGGCGATCGACGAGCTGGCGCTCTTGGCCGAAGAGATCAACGCCGCCGTGGAAAACATCGGCGCCCGCCGGCTGCACACGATTTTGGAGCGGCTCCTCGAAGAGATCAGCTTCACCGCCTCCGACCGCCCCGCCGGCACCCTTTTCAACATCGACCGCGACTATGTCCGCGACCAGGTCGGCGAGCTCGCCAAAAACGCCGATTTGTCAAAATTCATTTTGTAGAAACGTCAGGCTGTTTTAGGAGGCCGCCCTGATCTTTCCATCGGCGCGACCTCGCGGCGGCCGGGAACTGGTTCTCAGTGTCGGCTTCCGGAATCGGTTCCAGTCCGGCGAGGCAACCAACGCCTTGGCAGGCGGGTCGAAATCAAGTGAGGTGGCGGAGAAGACCCGTCCAGTGGAGGGTGACGGGCGAGACCGCGCCGCGGCAACGCCGCCGCTCGAAGACGAACCGCGCCCGGCTGCGGCGAGCAAGCCGCCGTCTGCCGCGCCGTCGGCGGTCGGGTTTGCCGCGCGGTGGCGGACGGCATCCTGGCCGGGACGGATTGGCCTGGTCTTGCTGTGGCCGGCGTTCATTGTTTGGCGACCGCCCCGGCTCAAACCCATTATGCTGGCCATTTGGCTGGTTTACTTATGCGCGGCGACCATCAACGGGCTGCTCACGAGCGTGCAGCGTTGACGCCGTCGGCGCCGGATTTTTGTCGATTGGTCCGCCGCCGAGCGGCAAGCGCCCGGTCCGTGCCGCCGCCGCGGCTCGCGGGTCACACCCGCTCGTAGTCGCTGCGCTCGCTGATCGGGAGACCCTGGAGATAGCGGCGCAGGCAGTCGAGGCCGAGCTCGACGGCGCCGAGGCGCACCCATTCGCGACCGCCATAGATGCGCGCGCGCCGCGATTCGCCGCCGGTGGCCGAGGCGATCGCGAGATGGATGCTGCCGCCGAAATCGATGCGGTCGGGGCCGTCATCGACTTCGATCAGCACCGCGAGCGCATGGCTCGCCCCGGTCTCCGCGCGGGCGGCGCGAGCCACCGCCTCGGCGATGTCGCAGCTGATCTCGCCTGAAATCAAGGCGCCGTCGAGGCCGAGGGCAGCGGCGATTTCGGCCGGATCGCGGGCGACGAGGCCACGGCGGAAGATCTTTTCGGCGCCGGGCAAATGGGCGAGACGCGCGGCGATCTGGCCGGCGGTATAGGTCTCGACCACGGCGAGCGACCCCTCCTGCCGGGCAAGCGCGTCCGATATCGTGCCTTCGAGCGTCTGGTCGTCTTCGCCGAGGATAAAATTTCCGAGCCGTTTTCGCACTTCGGCAACGACCGGCGCGAGCTTGCGGTCGATGTCGGCGCGGTCGCTGCCGCGCACCGTCAGCTTGGTTTCGATCTGCGGGTAATGGCTGCGAAAGCCGAGCTTGACCGCACCGCCCGGAACCAGCTCCTCGACCCCCGCGAGCAACGCATCGACATGCGACTCGCCGAGCCCATAGGAATGGAACCGCTTCAGATGAATGACACCCGGCGTCCCGGCGCGCGTCAGGATGCGCGGGACCACCTGCTCTTCGAGCATGCGGAAAAGCTCGCGCGGCACGCCGGGGGTAAAGAAAAACCGCGCCTTGCCGATATCGAGGGCAAAGCCGCAGGCGGTGCCGATCGGGTTGTCGATGATCTCGGCGGTCGCCGGCAGCATCGCCTGCTTTTTGTTGTTCGGCGACATGACCCGGTTGCGCCGCCGAAAGAAGTCCTCCATGCGCTGGAGCCAATCCTCGTTCAGCACCAGCTCGGTGCCGGCAGCGCGTGCCGCGATCTCTTGCGACAAATCATCGATGGTCGGGCCGAGCCCGCCATTGACGATGACCGCGTCGGCGCGCTCGCCCGCCATCCGGAACGCCGCCAGCAATTCTTCGCGGTCGTCACCGACGATCGTGCCCCGCGCCACCGACAGCCCGAAATCCTCAAGCTTTTGGCTCATATAGCTGAAATTGGTGTTGACGATCTTGCCGGTCAGCACCTCGTCGCCGGTGCAGATGATCTCGATGCGCATGCGCCTGTTCTCGTCCCGTAGGCCCGCAGGCGCGGCAATCGCGCCGGTCGAGCTGGTGGCGAGAGCATACGATCAACCGCGCCGCGGCGGCAGCGGCGTTCTGCGGCGAATATTAGGGATTGAGGGATTGAGGGATTGAGGCGAGCAGAAGAGGACGGTCCCCAGCGGCCGCTTAAGGACGCTGGGGGCCGCCATCTTGGCGGGAATCAGCGCCGACGCTGGCGGGCTGCCTCCGAATGGCCTTCGGGGTCGCCGTACCAACCGCCGTGGCCGCGCCCGCGCCGGTCGTCGTCATCGTCGTCATAGCGCGAACGTGTGCTGACAAACCGGCCTTCCTCGTCGCGCGGTCGGGAGTAGCGGCGGTCGTCATTTTCGTAGCGCAGCGCGAGCGGGCGCGGTCGTCGCCGCGACGCTCTTCCCAACCTTCGCGCGCCGCTTCCGCATGGCTGCGCGGGTCGCCGTACCAGCCGCCGCGGCCGCTACGCCGGCGGTCATCCTCGTCATCGTCGTCGTCGCGCGACCGCGAGCGGGCGCGGGTGTCACCGCGACGCTCTTCCCAACCTTCGCGCGCCGCTTCGGCATGACCGCGCGGGTCGCCAAACCAGCCGCCCTGGCCGCGGTCGCGGCTGTAACGGCGATCGTCGTCATCGTCGTCATAGCGCGCGCGTGACCAACTCATGCCGCGCCGGCCTTCCCAGCCTTCGCGCGAAGCTTCGGAGTGTCCCTCGGGGTCGCCGAACCAGCCGCCATGGCCGCGGCCGCCGCGCCGGTCGTCGTCATCGTCGTCATAGCGCGAACGTGTGCTGACAAACCGGCCTTCCTCGTCGCGCGACCGGGAGTAGCGACGGTCGTCATCGTCATAGCGCGAGCGTGAACTGGTAAAGCGGCCCTCCTCGTCGCGGCCCCTCATCGCGCGGCGGTCGTCGTCATCGTCGTAGCGGCTGCGACTGCGACGCCGATCATCGTCGTCGTCACCGACAAATCGGCCGCGCTCGTCGCGCTCCATCGTCGCACTCGATCCTCTTGCCATGGAGTTCTCCTTTGATGATGAGCTTTCGCCCCCGTTGATGCCGACTCCGAACGAACGGGTTTGTGGCCGGCCGAGCGCCCCCGTCTGCGCTTCGTTCATCAATTGCTGCTTGCGAGCGGCCAGCCGCTGCGCCAACTCGGCGGTGGCGACGCCGCTCTCCTTGGCCTTGGCGAGAATGCCCTCGCGCGGCTTTTCTTCTTCTCGGACATGATGCCTGATGTCTTCCGACAGCACCTTTACTTTGGCGTCATAGTATTCGTCTTCCGGCGACCCGGCCTGGATTTCGATGATCAGCGCCTTGGCCCCGTCGTGCTCCACCTGCGCCTCGTCGAGCAGCCGCTGTTCCATACGGCCTCGGCAGGCCGGGTAAAAAATTTCCTCCTCGATCATCGTATGCACCACCAACGCGGTGCAGATTTGTTGCGCCAGCTGCTTTTTCTGCCGGCGGCCATCGGCTTTTTCGAATTCCGTGAAAAGCTGCTCCACATGCCGGTGATCCGTTTTGAGCATCGCAATCGGGTCGGTGCTCGATTCCCCCGCCTTGCCTTCCGATGGCGCCGTGACTTCCGATGACGCCTTATCTTCGGATGACGCCTCGTCTTCCGATGGGTTGGCGCCCGATCCACCGGGCGCGGTTGGACCGCCGGGGGCGCCGGCTTTGTCGGGATGGGTCTGTGCCATGCCTTGTCTCCATTGTTGCGGGTCAATGCTGTGACGTGGTTGTCGCTTCGGCTTCGATCGTCGGCGCCCCGACGGTGCCTCCAAGACGCGCTTGCCGCTGCGGTGCTGCACGCCGCAACTGTCGCGGCCCGGCAACCGACGCTCCAAGTCAGTCAGCAAATCTCTTCCCGAACACTCCTCGCGCGGCCCGGTTCCGCCAGGCGATCCCAAATCGCCGACGGTTTTTTTCAAATGAAATCTTAAGTGGTGTAGTCTCGGCAGAAGAGAAACTTAAGCGCGGCAAAATCTTGTTGGCCGACCATGGCGACGCAGCGGCGGAACTCCGACCGCAACCCGAAGGTTTGCGACGTGCACAAATATCAAAGCACGGCCAATCAACGGGAGGGCCGCCCGGTGCAGATACTTCTCGGAGCTTTGGTCGCTGCGATCGTCGCGAGCAGCCTTTCGGGCCATATGCAGACCGCTCGAACGCCGGGGCTGTCGGATGCGCGACCGCAGCCCGGCCCCGTTACCGGCCCGGCGGCGAGAGCGCCGGCGCCGGCGGGCGCCGAGCGAGGTCGGTCCGGCTCGCCATCGAGCGCGATCCCGCCGCAAATCCATGTCCGGCCGGCAATCGACCGAGCGGCGGTTTCCGGCCTTCCCGCCCTACCGGACTGGATGGATGAGATTTACCCGGTCTGGGCGCGGGTCCTCAGCGAGCCGACCGCGATCCCGGTTGCGCTGGTCGGAGCTTTCGGCGGCGCTCGACATGGTCGCGGGCGTTCGGCATAAGCCGGCGATGGGCCGTCGCTGAATCGAATCGCCGGTCGCCGCGTTTTCCACCGTCTCAAACGATGGGGGAAACTTGTGCAGGCAGCGAGGGTGCGGGTGGCCGGCGGTAACCTCGTTCAGCAATTGACCGAGATGCAGATCCGGCTGGGCGGCCGTCGCTGCGAGCCGTCGAGCTTCTCTATTTCTATCTCGGGTCGGCTCTTAAAATCCGCGTCGTGTCCGAAGTAGGCGACGAAGCCCGAGCGTTCGCGCAAAAATTTGGCGGCTCTTTGCTGCTGACCTTCGCCCGAGCGCGATGGCCGTTTTCATAGACCGCTCCGCCGGCAAAGGCTCGAATGGGCATTGCTGCCACGATCGACAAGCGGCTGGTGCACGCCGACGAATCCGTGCAACGATCGCGGGGTCATATACGCTTTCGCCAATCTCTCCGAAGGGACTGTCCGGACATGACACAATCGTTGCAGGGGACGAGATTTACCGCGGCTCCATTGACCTTTGTCGTCAAGCACGAGCTGTGGGACGGCAACATTCACGACCATGCCGACCAGGGCGTGACCATCGCCGTGGCGGCGCAGGTCGGCGGCAAAGAAACCGCGCTGTTGCGGTTCAACTGCTTCGACCAGGAACGAAGCTACATCTACGGGCCGGAGAACTCCGATCCGCCGGGCGGGGCCGAGATGGCCGACGACCAGGCCCCGACGATCGCGAGCCTCGGGCAGGTTTACCGAATGGACCCGATAGCGGACGGCAACCCGATTGGCTGGACGGTGCGGACGCTGGAGACCAAGCTCCCGAAGATGCTGGAAAGAGCCGGGTATCCGCAGATCGCCGCCGCAACCGATCTCGGCGAGGTGCGGCGTGTCCTGCCCGAGGTGGAAACCTGCGCCCACGGGCTCTTTGCCGCCAAGCGCAACACCGTCAAGCATAACCGGGGCACGCATATCTTCCCGGCCGGCAATATTCGCTTCGGGCTCGAAATGCGGCGACAAGCCGGGGGTGACGGCGGCCTTGCGGTCCATGTCCTGACCGACATCGGCGGCTCCGCGGGCAAGACCTACGTCGACGAGACCGAGATCTTGGCCTTCGACTGCTTCTGGCAATACCCGCATTATCACTATGGCCCGCGCAACAAGAACCATCGAATTTTTTGGGACAAGACATTGGTCGAGGATCCGCTCGGCTGGGTTTTCGAGCAGCTCGAAAACCGGAAATTGGGTCAGATGATCGAGCGGGCCGGCTATCCCGGTGTCGCCGCCGATCTCGATCTGGAAAAGATCGCCGCCATCTTGCCGACGGTGAAAAAGAAGGCGCGCGAGATGCAGGCGCAAGGCGAGGCATTGACCGGGCACCCGGGCTTGCCTGCGGAGACGACCCCAAACCTGGTCCCCGGCTGACACCCAACCAAAGGGCGCGCACGGCCTCTCGCGACAAGGCGGTTGCTCGCGCGCCCGACGATCTTTGGAGGCCCGACGATTTTTGGAGGTTTGAGAATGGCCGATACGTCTGAATACGTCCCACCCAAGGTTTGGGCTTGGAACAAGCCGAGCGGCGGCAGGTTCGCCAACATCAACCGCCCGACCGCGGGCGCGCAGCACGAGAAGGAATTGCCGGTCGGACGCCACCCGTTGCAGCTCTATTCGCTGGGCACGCCAAACGGCGTGAAAGTCACGATAATGCTCGAAGAGCTGCTGGCGCTGGGGCACAAGGGCGCCGAATACGATGCCTGGCTGATCCGGATCGGCGACGGCGACCAGTTCGGCAGCGACTTTGTCGCGGCCAACCCGAACTCGAAGATCCCGGCGCTCGTCGATCGCAGCGGCCCCAAGCCGATCCGGGTCTTCGAGACCGGCGCCATCCTGATGCATCTCGCCGAAAAATTCCGCGAGCTCCTGCCGACGGAGGCCGCGGCGCGCGCCGAATGCCTCTCATGGCTGTTTTGGCAGATGGGCAGCACGCCCTATGTCGGCGGCGGCTTCGGCCACTTTTACGCCTACGCGCCCGTAAAGATCGAATATGCGATCGACCGGTTCGCGATGGAGACAAAGCGGCTGCTCGACGTGCTCGATCGGCGGCTCGGCGAGAGCGAATATGTCGCGGGCCCCGCCTACACGATCGCCGACATCGCGATCTTCCCGTGGTATGGCGGGCTGGCGAAGTTCAACCAATATGGGGCGGCCGAGTTCCTTTCGGTCCAGGACTACAAGAACGTCCAGCGCTGGGCCGACCAGCTGCTCGAACGGCCGGCCGTCCGGCGCGGGCGCATGGTCAACCGGCTCTCCGGCGAGCCGTCGAGCCAATTGCACGAACGCCACGACGCCAGCGACTTCGACACCAAGACGCAGGACAAGCTCGCCGCCGCGCAGCGAGCTGAGCCGGCGGTATCCCGAGCGGCACCGGACGCATTACCCCCCCCCGACCCGCCCCCATCGAGGGGGGAGTCAAGGTGTGCCGATAAAGGCCCTCCCCCTTGATGGGGCGGGTTTGGGAGGGGGTGAGATGGGAGAGGGTCTGGAGGGGGTGAGCGCAGTGCAATTTGATCGGAACCCGCGCTACTGCAAGCCGTAGAACCCCATGGCGCCCCCCGCCATGACCTGGTGCCGTGCCGTGTCCGACAGCGGGCCGAGCCGGTCGCGGACCATTTGCGGGGCACCCGGGAAAGAAGCCGTCCTGGTGCGGATAGTCGGTCGCCCACATGATCTTGTGCGGACCGATATAGTCGGCCAGCACGGCGATCGAACCCTCGACCGGCTCGAACGAGATCCAGCAATTGCGCTGGAACAATTCGGTCGGCCGCATCTTCGGCGCGGTGTCGTTAAAGCCATGGTCGTCGAAATGGCGGTCCATGCGATCGAGCCAAGGCGCCATCCAGCCGCCGCCCGATTCCAAAAAGGCGATGCGCAGCCGCGGATGGCGGTCGACCACACCACCCCAGATCACCGCCATTGCCGCCAGCATCATCTCCATCGTGTGGCTGATCATGTGGCGCGCCGCGCGGTCGCTCGCGAAACGGTCGACGCCGACGGTCGGCATCGCATTGGTCTGGCCTTCATGAAAGCCGATCGAAAAATCCAGCGCCTCGGCCGCCGTCCAGAACGGGTCGTAGATCGGATCGCTGATCATCTTGTTGTCGTGATACGGGTTCGGCCGCAGAAACCCGCCGCGCATGCCGAGCTCCTTTTTGGCGTAGCGCATCTCGGCGATCGCCAGCTCGACCGACTGCATCGGCAGCATCGCGACCCCGAACAGCCGCTCCGGATAGGGCTTGCAATAATCGGCGAGCCAGCGGTTATAGGCGCGGCACATCGCGGCCGCCATCGGCGGGTCATCGACCGCGCCGGCGAAGAGCCCGAGGCTCGGATAGAGAAAAGCGGCGTCGATGCCGTCGAAATCCATGTCCTTGATGCGGGCATGCGGATCGAACCCGCCCTTTTTCCCCTCGGCAAATTTCAAGCTGTCGAGCTTGACTGTGCCCTGGCGGACGCCGACCGCGCCGAGGCTGCCGATCCCCCGCGGATTGCCGAGCAATTTGCCGTCGACGCTCATGCGCTCCTTGCCGTTCTCGTCGATCACCATGCGCGGCCGGCGCTCGCGAAACGCCGGGTCCATATACTCCTCCCACAGCGAGAACGGCTCGAGGACATGACCATCGGCATCGATCGTGTTGTAGGCGAGCGCCATGACCCGTCTCCTTTTGGGATATGTGCGACCCGCCGATCCTAGCGGAGGCCGACGAAGGGCGCGAGGGCGAACCCGGAGCGGGAGGCAAAAGAGCGCGCCGGGCGGCTTGTGGCCCATGGGCGGCTTGTGGCACTGGGCGGCGAGCGGCGACAATGTGCGGATTTCGGCGTTTGCGCCCGCCAGTCACCTGATGAGGACCGTCATGTCGCTTTCGAACTCTCCCGATCCTGCGCTGCGCGAAGCGGTGGTGCGGCAGGACCTCGGCAACGTCCTGCACCCGATCGTCCAGCATAAGACCCTGGAATCGAAGCAGATGGTCGTCAGCGGCGGCGAGGGCTCGACAATCGTCGATGCCGACGGCACCGAATATCTCGACGCCATGGCCGGGTTGTGGTGCGTCAATATCGGCTATGGCCGCAGCGAGCTCGCCGAGGTCGCCGCCGAGCAGATGCGGCAATTGTCGTATTTCCCGCACACCGCGATGAACGCGCCGGCCGCGGGGCTCGCCGAAAAGATCAACGCGCTGATGGGCGGCGGCTATCACACCTATTTCGTCAATTCCGGCTCCGAGGCGAACGAGGCCGGGTTCAAGATCGCCCGGCAATACATGAAGCACGAATACCCGGGCGAATACCGCTTCAAGACCGTGAGCCGCTATTTCGCCTATCACGGCACCACGCTCGCCACGCTCGATGCCGGCGGCATGGGCGAGCGCAAGGCAAAGTTCGAGCCCTTTTCCGGCGACTTCGTCCACGTCGCCCCGCCCTATTGCTACCGCTGCCCGTTCGGGCTCAGCTATCCGAGCTGCGGGCTCGCCTGCGTCAAGAACATGGAGCACGCGATCCAGGGCGAAGGGCCCGAGACGGTCGCCGAGGTGATCGTCGAGCCGATCATGAGCGGTGTCGGCGTCGCGGTGCCGCCCGACGAATACCTGCCGGAGGTCGAGAGCCTCTGCCGCAAATACGGCATCCTTTTGCACGTGGACGAGGTCATCAACGGCTTCGGCCGCACCGGCAAGATGTTCGCGCACCAGCATTATGGCGTGTCGCCCGATATCGTCGCCGTCGCCAAGGGCATTTCCAGCGCCTACCTGCCGATCGCCGCGACGGTGGTAAAGAACAAGGTGTTCGACAGCTTCTACGGCGATCCGGCCGCGAACCGGCAGGTGGCCCAGGTCAACACCTATGGCGGCCACCCGGTCGCAGCCGCGGTCGCATTGCGCAACATCGAGATCATGGAGGCCGAAAAGCTCGCCGACCGGGCCGCGGATGTCGGCGCTTATCTCCTCGACGGGGTGCGCGGATTGATGCGCCACAAGGCGGTCGGCGACGTCCGCGGCAAGGGGCTCCTGATCGGCATCGAGCTGGTCAAGGACCGCGCCACAAAGGAGCCGGCGGCGGCGAAACGATGGGTGCGCGTCGTCGATTTCTGCCGCGACCACGGCGTCATCGTCGGCCGCGCCGGCGGCGGCGCCCGCTACAGCAGCACCATCGCGCTCAGCCCGCCGCTGGTCATTACCCGGGCGGAATGCGACCGCGTCGTCGAGACGCTCGACCGGGCGCTCCAGACAACCCTCGCCTTGTCCTAAAATCGAGCGCGGGCAATTTGGAGGCAGCGCATGCGGGTCGGGATTCATCTGCCGCATATCGGGCGCAAGGCCGGACCCGAGGCGATCCGCCGCGCGGCGGTCCAGGCCGAGGCGCTGGGCTTTGCCGACGCCTGGGTCAGCGAGCACATCATCGTGCCGAAGGGTGCGGCCTACCCGCCATCGGCGCTGTTCTACGATCCGGTGCTGACCTTGACCTGGGCCGCCGCCTACACGCAGCGGATCGGGCTCGGCACCAGCGTCCTGGTATTGCCGATGCGCCACCCGCTGCCGCTCGCCAAGGAATTGGCGACATTGCAGAACCTCAGCGGCGGGAGGCTGATCCTCGGCGCCGGGGTCGGCTGGATGGCGGCCGAGTTCGCCGCCCTCGGCGCACCCTTCGGCGAGCGCGGCCGGCGCATGGACGAGGGCATCGCGCTGATGCGCGCGGTCTGGTCCGACGATCCGGTCACCTTCCCGACCCGCCATATCCCGGCCGTGGTCGAGGAGATGCGGATGCTGCCCAAGCCGGAAAAGCCGATCCCGATCTGGATCGGCGGCAGCTCGGCGCCGGCGCTGGCGCGCGCCGCCCGGCTCGACGGCTGGCACGGCTCGCGGCTGTCGCCCGACGAGGCGCGGCCGATCGTGCGCCGCCTGCGCGAGCAGCGGCCCGAGCCCGAATTCGCGATTTCGCTGCGCTATGGCTGGGATGGCAAAGAGGAGGCGGCACTCACCGACCGGCTCGCCGCCTATGGTGCGGCCGGCATCGATCATGTGCTGGTCGAGCCGGGCGAACGCAGTCTCGAGGATTGGCTTGCCGCGGTCGAGCGCGTGGCGCGCGCCAGCGAGGGCCTCCGATAAAGCTCGCGCCGACGCTGCGGGTGGCGCCGGGCTGAGGTCTGAAAGCAAGGCCCCGATCGCCGATCGCCTGATGCCCGGCATCGGGCCGGACCTGGCGAGGGCCGGGACGATCTGCCGGCGGTTCGGATCGCAGCGCAGCGGACGAGGCATCGGGTGCGAGCGGAGTCGCGGCTGCAGAACGCCGGCATTGCGTGCGAGCCGGCGCTGCGCTCGTGCGAGGCGGCGCAGGGCGCGCCACTGCCGCCGCACCCGCCGCGCGATTCTCGCCGCCTCGGCGGGCGTGATCTTGCCGCCGGCCGTGGCCGCCAAAACGGTGCCCAACACCAGCCTGAAATCCTCGACTGTGCGCGCCGCCGAAAGGTCGATCCCGAGACGCTCCGCCGGGTCGCGGGCGGCAAGCGGCGGCGGCAGTAATTGCCTTGCGAGCGGGCGCAGCAGATCGGGCTTGCGGTCGAGGAGGTCCGACAAGGCCTGCGCGCCGAGCCGCCGGGCGGCGAGATCGGGCACGCGCCGCCTGGGGTTGCGGATGCCGCGCGGCCGGCCAGCCGGGTTGCCGGAGCTGCCCTTGCGAAAGCGCCCGCGCGCGCCGCGCGCGCGAGGCAAAAAGGGATCAGGACCAACCAATTGAGATTGCTCAATTCCGCTCCCGGAAAGCAGTGAAGAACAGCAGCGGCGAACCCAGATCGGCTTCGGCTTGCGCCATCGGCAACCCGTCTCCCTTGCAATCGGATGCGGCAAGCCTGATATGGATTCACTGTTTGTTCAGATCAAGGCCCTGAACCCGGAGTCGCCGAATCGGGCGGGGTCCGGAACCCATCATCGCCGAGTTGTCTGCCTGGGTTCCGGGCAGGTGGCGCGCACGCGCCGACCGATGATGTCGCGGCGGGCCGATGGAGGCCCACCAGCGCGGTGCTATGCCGGCGGCGGCAGCCGCCAGGACGCACGCGCCAGCAACTTCCAGCCGCCGTCCTGTTTCTGCCACACCTGCATGACGCCGATTTTGGTGTTGGTGACCTTGCCGTCGAGCTCGCTTTCCGAGACCCAAAGGTGTCGCACGACGGCGTTGTCTCCGACGACCTGGACAGTCATGTCGGGCCATTCGAGCGACTTGACAGTGGCCTTTCGCGTCATCACCCCGGCGATGAATTCGGCCTTGTTCTGGAGCCGAGCATCCGAGTGGCTGTAGCTCAGCTGTTCCGCGGTGAGCGCCTCGAGCCTCGCTTTGTCCTTTTTGATCCAGGCCGTCCGCAATTCCTCCACGGCATTTTTTACCGTCGCTTCATCAGCCGATTGGGCGTGTGCCGATCGGATCAGGGTCGGCGTGGCGAGCGCGAGCGCGCCCGCAGCGGCGAGGTGACGACGTGACAATTTCAAGGCTTCCTCCCGTTTCCAGCGTGGCAAAGAACTATCTATAGAGTCGTGGAACGCATGACCTGTAAACCCGCGACGAGCCGTCGGGAAGCGGCAGCAGCGAGAAGGCCGGCGAGTCCGACCAGGAAGAGTGAGATCGGGCTTGGCTCGGGTATTGTGCCTGTCGGATTCGGGCAGGCGTTCTCGCAGATCGTCAGCGTACCCGTCAGAATGGAACGAAAGGTAGTGGTGGTTCCGATAAATCTAAAAGCCCCATCAGGAAATGCCCAACTCAACTCAGGAAAATCGTCAAATTCTATCACACTCTGAGTAGGGTTATTGCCAACAGCCAAGAACTGCACGGTATCACACGTAACAGATGTGGTATCGACCACCTTGCAGCCAGCTTCTGCTGCGGTTAGGACTGTGTCCGGCAAGAGAAAGCCGTCATTCTTAAAATCGAACTCCCAGGCGCCGCCTTCCGGGACTGGCCCCGATGATTGAAACTGATATTCCAGCGTCGTGGCGCTCACCTCGCGGCAGACGCCAATCAAGCCAATAAAAGCGAGCAGGCAAACCCCAGTGATCCGGGCGGCAGGCAACATAGACGTTTCCTCTAACCGAGTGCGCGACTCTGACCGCGGTGCTGTAAACAGCTGAGTTATCTTCGTCAATCTACGATTGCTGCCGTGGTGTGCTGCGGCAATGAGAAAGGCCTGCTAGGGCCTCAAGGCTCTCGGCAAAATGCCTTGCCCCTGTTCGTTCAACGGCTTACGATGTAAGTGATAAGATATGTTCGGAACTCACCCCGAAAAACGTCTAATCGGCTATGCCTGCGTCAGCACATACGGGCAGACCCTCGACAGCCAGCTTGAGCAGCTTCGCGCCGCCGGATGCAGCAGCCGCAACATCTACCGCGAGAAGGTGACTGGCGCGCGGCCCGACTGGCGCGAGCTAAACCGCATGCTTGCGAAGCTGGCCCCCGGCGACGTCGTGACGGTGACGAGGATCGACCGGCTGTCTTGTTGAATGTATCGGTATCGGAGACGTTATCCGCAAGAGTGGCCATGACCCGACCAAAAACTTTGAAGCCATCTACAGCCAAATTTATCGGGATGGAAATACCTCTGCTCTGCGCGAGATTGATGAGGTAACTCGCAAGTATTTTTCAGCTATTACTCTTCCTGATGAACCGACCATATACGATTATCTGCTGCTTTCGCTGCGACCAAAGGATATTATCGTATCTTTTAATTGGGACCCCCTGCTGCCGCAGGCATACAAACGTTGGAGACGTCTAGGAGCAGTATTGCCAGAAATGCTGTTTTTGCACGGCAACGTAGATATCGGGGTTGATCACGCAAAAAAGGTATTTGGTTTCTTATCGGACGAGCCATACGAAGGACGCAAACTTGTACCGACCACATTACTCTACCCGGTCGAGCAAAAAGATTACAACGCTCATTCGTTTATCGCTGAATGGTGGAAGATTACCACAGATTATATAACAGAGGCATACGAGATCACTATATTCGGGTATAGTGCGCCGATCACCGACGTTGAAGCAAGAGGCCTGTTATTGAAGGCATGGCAAGAAAACCCAACACGCAAATTGGCACAACTCAGCATCGTAGACATTCGGGAGCCTTCCGAAGTGGAGAAATCATGGGCAGAGTTTATCGAAGGAGTCCATGGTGGTGCGTCGCATCACTTTTCCGACAATTACCTGCTTCGCCACCCGAGGCGAACATCTGAGGCGATTGCGTCTGCTACTCTACAACAAGACCCATGGCATGAAGCCCGTTCCCGCCACTTGGCGCCATTTCTCTGGTAGAGCTAGAGGCATATTAGGCCACTTATCGATGAAGAGAGAAGCGGGAAGATTGCAGGTAAACCGCTCCATTAAAAGCCGGTGTACTGGCATTGAAGGTGACATAGACGGATTTTCCAGAATCCATCTTTATGCGCCTGCCTCCTGTAGCGGCAACGTGCAAATGTCAGTGCCGTCCAATTTAGAAATCACTCTCCCCAGAGTTTGGCGGGCGTAGGTTCGGGCGCAGCCGGCTGATCCGGGGGAATGATTGGCTCTGTATATAGCGGCGGGGTTTGGACTGGTTCAGGGTGACGGCGGCGCGGATCAGGGCTTTCAAGGCGTTCTCGTCGATGTTGTCGCCTTCGTGGAAGTCGATGGCGCGGCGGGTGTTGCCGTCGAGGCGGGTGTTGCCGTCGAGGCTGGCGTTGAAGAGGCCCGCGGGGTCCGGCAATGCGGCACCTTTGGCGAAGGTCATCTTGACGAGGTTTTTGTAGGTCTCGCCGGTGCAGATGATGCCGGCGTGCTCCCACACCGGAACCCCGCGCCATTTCCATTCCTCGACGATGTCGGGATCGGCGTCCTTGACCAGGCGCCGCAGCCGGCCGAGCATTTCGCCGCGCCAGTCGCCGAGTGCGGCGATCCTCGCGTCGATCAGTTCGGAAGGAGACCGGCTTTCCGGCGGCCCGCTCGCTTTCATCGCCGTTTCTCCTCGCTCGGCGTTCGCGTAGCATCGCGCGGTGGGATCGCCGGACGGGAGGAAACGGCATGGTGGCGATGCGGGTCAAGGTGCGGCGTCGGCCCGCTCGGCTTCTTGAGCTGTCCGGAGTGGGGCGATGAAGCTGGCGATGACGTTGCGGGTCTCGCCCACGACCGGCATCGACATGGAAACGGTGTGGGAGGCCGAGCGGCTCGGGTTTGAGGCGGTCTGGGCCGGCGAAGCCTATGGCACCGATGCGGTGAGCCCGGTCGCCTGGGTGTTGGCGCAGACCAAAAAGATCAAGGCCGGCACCGGAATCATGCAGATGCCGGCGCGCACCCCCGCCTGTGCCGCGATGACGGCGATGACCTTGCAGGCCTTGTCCGGCAACCGTTTTTTGTGCGGCATCGGGCCGTCGGGTCCGCAGGTGATCGAAGGCTGGCACGGCATGCCGTTTGGCAAGCCCTTGGCTCGCACCCGCGAATATGTCGCGGTGATCCGCCAAATCCTCGAGCGCAAGGCGCCGCTCGAGCATCATGGCGAGCATTACCGCATCCCCTATGATGGGCCGGGGGCGAGCGGGCTCGGCAAGCCCTTGCGCAGCATCATCCACGGCGACCCGAGCCTCAAAATCTATACCGCCTCGATCGCACCGGCCGGGTTGCGGGTCGCCGGCGAGGTGGCCGACGGCACCCTGCCGTTCTTCATGTCGCCGGAACAGGCGGAGGTGATCGCCGGTCCGATCGCCGAAGGGATCGCCAAGACCGGCGGCGGCAAGACCCTCGCCGATTTTGACATCGCCCCTTATGTAAGAGTGGCAATCGGTGACGATCTCGCCCGCTGCCGCGATATGGTCCGGCCGAATTTTGCGCTCTATATCGGCGGCATGGGGGCGCGGTCGAAAAATTATTACAACGATCTGGCAAAGCGCATGGGCTACGAGGCGGAGGCGGCGGCGATCCAGGACCTCTATCTCGCGGGCAAGCGCAAGGAGGCCGAGGCGGCGGTGCCGGACGCGCTGATCGACGAAACCTCGCTGATCGGGACAAGGGAGCGCATCAGGGACCGCCTCCAGGCCTGGAAGGAATGCGCCGCCGATCATCGGGTGGGCTCGCTGGTGCTGGCCGGCGCCAGCATCGAGGCGATGCGCGTCGTCGCCGAAGCGGTATTGTGAACGTCGCGCAGCATCAGGAGGCTGTGGTGAGCACCGTCGATGCCAACCGCGTGGTCCTGACCGGGGAAAATTCAGTCATCCGCCTCGGCACGGACGACAGCGACAATTTCTCGACCAACGCCACCTTTTGGCGCCTGCTGACCTCGGGGGCCGGCCCCGGCCACGTTCTCTATATAAAGAGCGAGCTGACCGCATTCGCGCTGGCAGATCTATTCGGACAACATCGCCATGGCGCGCTGGCTGCAATCGACCGTGCTGGGGGCGATCAATGCCGAATTGCGTGACCTGACGATCCCGGTCGTCGACGCGTATTTCAGCAGATCGGGCGACGCGCGCGATTTTTGGACCGAACGATTGGAGGCGGGCGGCGAGGAAATCGCGCTGACCTGGCACGGGCTCGGCGAGCCGTTCCTGGTCCACACCCAGCCGAACACGATACCGGGGCGCCCCTACGGCATGTGCACGGTGCTGGTTCCCGCCTCGGGCGCGCGGCTGACCCGCAACGGCCGCGAGGCAAAAGGACGGCCCTGGCCCCGTGACCGCGAAGGCCGGCCCTCCAGCACCTGCGTCCTCGGCTTGTGCGAAAGCTGGACCGAGGTCCGATAGGCAAATCGTCGATGACGACATCGCTCGCCCCGCTCGCCGCCACGGTCGCCGCCACGGTCGAACGCGACGGCTTTGCCTTTGCACGGACGCCGGAAATGGGTGCGATCCTGGAAAGGGCAGGGTTGCGCGACTGGCCGTCCTTTGCCGCGAGCTGGGACGATCTCGGCGTCGATGCCTATATGGCCGATGGCGGACGCTATCGCCGCCGGCGCTTTGCCGCGTTCCGCGCGGGTCCCGCCGGCATCGTCAGAAAACCGCACCAGCCGCATTACCAGAGCCGCGATTACAATGCATTGAATGGCGGGATCGAGCGCTGGTTCGAGCCGGTGACCGATGCGGCCGCAGCCCATCCGGCGCTCACTGCGATCCTCGACACCTGTCACAGGTTGTTCAATCGGCTGACGCCGCCGGCAATTCGACCGCAGGCCTGGCATGTCGAGCTGCACCAGTTTCGCATCGAGGCACGGCCTGGCGAGGCGGGGCGGCCAACCCCCGAGGGCATGCATCGCGACGGGGTCGATTGGGTGCTCGTGCTGATGGTCCGTCGCGAAAACGTGGAGAGCGGCGAAACCACGATCTACAACCTCGTCAAGGAGCCGCTCGGCAGCTTTACCCTCGCCGCCCCGCTCGATGCGGCGCTGGTCGACGACAGCCGTGTCTATCACGGCGTCACCGCGGTGACGCCGCTCGATCCATCGCGGCCCGCCTATCGCGACGTGCTGGTCGCCACCTTCCGCCGCGAATAGCCGCCTCGCACCGGTAGATTGCCGGGGCCATCGCGGTCCCGCTCCGCGCCCGGCTGCCGGGGCATGCCGGCTTTCAGCTATCGGAGCTGACCCTTAAGTATTGGGCATTTGACCAGGCGGCAATGCCGATTGCGAGCCCCAAGCAACAAGGCTTCGCTCGCCCTAAGCTTACATGAAAATTGCGCATCGCAAGCGCTGTTTCCTCTTGCTGCGAACCTGCTCTAGCATCAGCCGCAACAAAAACGATGAACAACGGCGCCGCGAGCGCCGAGAGGGAGAAAACCGATGACCGCAGCCCACATCGCCATCAACGGCCTTTCCACCACCGAGCACAGCCGGCAATTGCGGCGTGCAGTGATCGCCAGCACCGTCGGGACGATTATCGAGGCGTACGACTTTTTGCTCTATGTGCTGGTGGCGCCGCTGGTGTTTGCGAAATTGTTTTTCCCGACCTCCGATCCGCTGGTCGGGATCTTGCAGGCTTTTGGCATTTACGCCGTTGGCTTTGTCGCGCGGCCGGTCGGCGCGGCGCTGTTTGGGCATTACGGCGATCGCATCGGGCGCAAGGTGACGCTGATCGCGACCTTGCTGCTGACCGGGCTTTCGACCTTTGCCGTCGGTTTTGTGCCGGGCTATGCGTCGATCGGCATCTGGGGTGCCGTTATTCTGACCGCCGTCCGCTTTATTCAGGGCCTCGGCATCGGCGGCGAATGGGGCGGCGCCACCTTGATGGCAATGGAATGGGCGCGCACCGACGCGCATCGCGGCTTTATCACCTCATGGCCGCAATGGGGCGGCCCGGCCGGGCTCTTCTTCGCCAACGTCGCGGTGCTGATCTTTAGCGCGGTCTCGGGCGACCAGTTTCTGACCTGGGGCTGGCGCGTGCCGTTCTGGCTGTCGATCATCATGGTCGGGATCGGCCTGTACATCCGGCTCGGCATCCTTGAGACCCCGATCTTCGCCCGCCTGCTCGAAGAACGCCGGATCGAGCGCACCCCGGTCGTCGAGGTGATCAAACGACAGCCTAAGCAGATCATCCTGACGATGCTGGCGCGGATGGCCGAGCAAGGGCCGTTTTACGTCTATGCCGCTTTTGTCTTTGTCTATGGGACCAAGGTCTCCGGCGCCTCGCGCGACTTTCTGCTGACCGCCTTGCTCGTCGCGACCGGCCTGTCGGCGGTGACGATCCCGTTGTCCGGACACATCTCGGACCGCATCGGCCGCAAGCGGATGTACCTGATCGGCGCCGCCGCCACGGGGATTTTTGCCTTCTTCTACTTCGCGATGATGAACACCGCGGCCCCGGCGCTGATTTTCCTCGCGATCGTGTTGTCGTTCATTCCGCACGATATGATGTACGGCCCGCAGGCGGCGCTGATCGCCGAATGCTTTACGCCGCGGCTGCGCTATAGCGGCTCTTCCCTGGGCTTCCATCTCTCTTCGATCATTGCCGGCGGACCGGCGCCGCTGATTGCGACGGCCTTGTTCGCAGCGACCGGGTCGGGCTATGCGATCGCGCTCTACATCCTGTTCTGCGCGATCGTCAGCATAGGCGCCACCGCGTTCTTGCCCGACTACACGGGCCGCGACGTCTCGCGCGAGCACGACGCGGCCTAACCCAGCCAACGAGCACAATCTCAGCTCAAGAAAGGAAGCTCGATGCTCGATTTGCATTTCTGGCCGACGCCGAACGGCAAGAAGGTCACGATCCTGCTCGAAGAATTGGGGCTGAAATACAATTTGGTCCCCTGCAATATCGGGCGCGGCGATCAGTTCAAGCCGGAATTCCTGAAACTGAACCCGAACCACCGGATGCCGGTCCTGGTCGATCACGCGCCCAAAGGCGGCGGCGCCCCGATCGGCATTTTCGAATCGGGTGCGATCATGATGTATCTGGCGGAAAAGGAAGGGCGCTTCTTTCCGCAGGACACGCGCGGCAAGTACGAAGTCACGCAATGGCTCATCTGGCAGATGGCCAATCAGGGGCCAAAGCTCGGCGAATGCGGTCATTTCCGCCGCGCCGGCCCGGATGCCGGCGATTTGAGCTATGCGGTCCGGCGCTTTACCGACGAGGCGAACCGGCTTTACGGCGTTATGAACAACCGCCTCTCCGATCGCAAATATTTGTGCGGCGACGATTATACGATTGCCGACATGATCTCCTACCCGTGGACCGTCGGCTGGGAGGCGCAGGGCCAGGACATCGGGGAGTTCAAGCATTTCAAGCGCTGGTTCGACGAGATCGGCAACCGACCGGCGGTCAAGCGCGGGATGGAGACCGGCAACAATCTGCGCGTCGACCCCGCCACCCTCTCGGCCGAAGAACGGGCGCAGATGCGCAAGATAATGTACAACCAGCGCGCGATCCTAGCTCCGGCCTAAAGACCTCTGTGATACTTGACAGCGCCGTCCGGCATCTCGTCGTGCCCGCGACCGCCGGCACCCGTTCACCTTTGCCGGGGCCGCCGCCGGCCCCGGCGGCGGGCGGGGGTTGGGCGGGACACCGCCCCGTCCGCGCCGGGAGGATCAGCTGCGGTAGCTGGCGTTGATGTCGATGTAGCCGTGGGTCAGGTCGCAGGTCCACACCGTTGCCGCACCTCGGCCGAGGCCGAGATCGACGGCGATGCCGATCTCGCGGCCGGCCATGTGGGCGGCGACCGGCGCCTCGTCATAGCCCGGCACCGGCTCGCCGCGCGCGACGATCTCGATGCCGCCGACCGAGATCGACAGCCGGTCGCGATCGACCATCTCGCCGGCCTTGCCGACGGCCATGACGACGCGGCCCCAATTGGCGTCGCCGGCGGAAAGCGCGGTCTTGACCAGCGGCGAGTTGCCGATCGCCAAGCCGATGCGCCGCGCCGAGCGCGCGGTCTCGGCGCCGGTCACCGTGATCGTCACGAATTTCTGCGCGCCCTCGCCGTCGCGCACGACCTGCTGCGCCAGATCGATCGAGACCCGATCGAGCGCCCGGCGGAAATCTTCGAGCCGCGGATCGTCGGGGCTCGCCGCCGGCCGGTGCGCCGCCTGCTGCGTTGCGCACAGCAGCAGGGTGTCGCTGGTCGAAGTGTCGCCATCGACGGTGATCGAGTTGAACGACCGGTCGGCCGCAGCCACGAGGAGCGGCTGCAGCACCGAGGCCGGCAGGCTCGCGTCGGTAAAGACATAGGCCAGCATCGTCGCCATATCGGGGGCGATCATGCCCGAGCCCTTGGCAAAGCCGTTGAGCCGCACCTGGACCCCGTCGATCGTCGCCCTCGCGGTGGCACCCTTTGCAAAGGTATCGGTGGTCATGATCGCGCGCGCCGCCGGCTGCCACCCGTCGGCCGACAATGCCGCATATGCTCGTGGGAGCGCATCGACGATCTTTTGCACCGGCAGGCGCTCGCCGATGACCCCGGTCGAGGCGACAAAGACCTGCCGCGGGTCGCAGCCGAGGAGGCGCGCCGCCGTGGCCGCCGTCGTCTCTACCGCGTCGCGCCCGGCGCGGCCGGTGAAGACATTGGCATTGCCGGAATTGGCGACGACGGCGCGCGCCGCGCCGCCCGGCAGGCATTCGCGGCACCACACCACCGGGGCGCCCGCGGTCAGCGAGCGGGTAAAGACACCGGCAACGGCGCTTCCCGGCGCGAGCTCGACGAGCATCAAATCGTCACGGCCGGCATAGCGCACGCCGCAGGCGGTCGCGGCGAGCCGGATTCCGGCGATCGGCGGCAGGTCGGGAAAGCGCGCGGGCGCGAGCGGGGAGACGGACATCGAGCCGGTCCCGGGTCAGGGCTGCTTGTGCGGCGGCATCGGCTTGCCGTCGAGGCCAAACGTCTCGACCTTGGCGTCCTGGCGCAGCTCCTTGAGCTTGGCCTCGACAACCTCGCGCGCCGCCAGCCGGCTGACGTCGGCGCGCGCCTCCTCGAAAGTCGGCGGCTTTTTCGTCCGGTGGTCTTCGACGAGGATCACATGCCAGCCGAACTGGGTCTTGACCGGCGTCTTGGTGTACTGGCCCTTTGGCAGCGCGAAGGCGACGGCGGTGAACTCCGGCACCATGTCGCCGCGGGTGAAATAGCCGAGGTCGCCGCCCGAAGCCGCGCCGGGATCGGTCGAATATTTTTTGGCGAGGGTGGCGAAATCCGCCCCCTTGTCGAGCTGGGCGATGATCGACTTCGCCTCGGCTTCGGTCTTGACCAGAATATGGCGGGCGCGCACCTCCTCCTGCGCCGATTGGTCCTTGATATAGGTCTGGTAGCGCGCCTTCAGCTTGTCCTCGGTTTCGGCGGCGCTGATCGCTTGCTCGAGATAGGTCCGCTGGACCAGCCGGTCGCGGTATTGCTGAACATTCTCCGCGACCGTCGGATCCTGGTCGAGATGCGCTTTGCGCGCCGCCTCGGTGATCAGCTCGCCATCGACGAGCCGGTCCACCAGGATCGGGTAGATCTGCGCGAGCGGCAGCTTTTGCGCCTGTGCCGGCAAGGTTTTTTGCGCCTCCTCGACATCGGAAAGGTGGAACTCCTTGCCGCCGACACGCGCCACCACCGGATTGCCCGGCGGCAGGGCCGGCGCCGCCGCCGGTTGCGGCGGGGCGGGCTGGGCTGGGGCCGGCTCGGCCGGGTTGGGCTCGGCCCCGGGCGCCGATCGGCCGCCGCCAAGGGCGAGCACAAATGCCGCAGCAATGAAGAGACGAGAGACCATCGCAAAGACCCATTGGCGGAAAGCACGAGCGAACCCCGGCTGTTCATCAATGCATATCGACGCCATCGCGACAAGCGAGCACGTCGCTCGCAGCCCGGCGCGATGGGGCCGCCCCGAATTGACACCCTGCGCCGCTCCGCCTATCTCTGAACTGGCCGCCGTGCGAATATCTCCCGCCATTCGTTTCCGATTTCCGAGGGTTTCATGCTTGGCGCCTTAGCCCGGCGGCTTTTCGGCTCCGCCAACGACCGCTACGTCAAAAGCCTCCAGCCGATCGTCGCCGCGATCAACGAGCTCGAGCCACAGCTCGAAGCAATGTCCGACGACGAGCTGCGCGACCGGACCCGGCGCTTTAAGGAAGAGCTCGCCGCGGGTGCAGAGCTCGACGACATCCTGGTCGAGGCGTTCGCCACCGTGCGCGAGGCCGCCAAGCGGACCCTGGGCCAGCGCCATTTCGACGTGCAGATGATGGGCGGCGTGGTGCTACATCGCGGCATGATCGCCGAGATGAAAACCGGCGAAGGCAAGACCTTGGTCGCTACCTTGCCGGTCTATCTGAACGCGCTCGCCGGCAAGGGCGTCCATGTCGTCACCGTCAACGACTATCTCGCCCATCGCGACGCCGAATGGATGGGCCAGATCTATCGCTTTCTCGGCCTCGAGGTCGGCTGCATCGTGCACGACCTCGACGACGCCCAGCGCCAGCAGGCCTATCTCGCCGACGTGACCTACGGCACCAACAACGAGCTCGGCTTCGACTACCTGCGCGACAACATGAAGTTCCGGCTCGAGGACATGGCCCATCGGCCGTTCAACTACGCGATCGTCGACGAGGTCGATTCGATCCTGATCGACGAGGCGAGGACGCCCTTGATCATTTCCGGCCCGACCGAGGACAATTCGGAGTCCTACCAGCGGGTCGACAAGCTGATCCCGGCGCTCGCCGCCGAGGATTACGAAAAGGACGAAAAGCAGCGCACCGTGACCCTCACCGAATCGGGGGTCGAAAAGATCGAGGCGATGCTGCGCGACAGCGGGCTGATGGAGACCGGCACGCTCTACGACATCCACAACGTGTCACTGGTCCATCACGTCAATCAGGCATTGCGCGCGCACAAGCTCTTCGCCCGCGACACCGACTACATCGCCAAGGACGACAAGATCGTCATCATCGACGAGTTCACCGGCCGGATGATGGAAGGACGGCGCTATTCCGAAGGGCTGCACCAGGCGCTCGAAGCCAAGGAGGGCGTCACCGTCCAGAACGAGAACCAGACGCTCGCCTCGATCACCTTCCAGAATTATTTCCGGCTCTACCCAAAGCTCGCCGGGATGACCGGCACGGCGATGACCGAGTCGCAAGAATTCAGCGACATCTACAAGCTCGACGTCATTGAGATCCCGACCAACGAGCCGGTCCGCCGCGACGACACCGACGACGAGGTGTACCGGACGACGCGCGAGAAGCACGCGGCGATCGCCCAGCATGTGCTCGAATGCCGCAAGTCCGGGCAGCCGGTGCTGTGCGGCACCGTCAGCATCGAAAAATCCGAGGCGCTGGCGGCGCTGTTCAAAAAGATGAAGATCCCGCACAACGTGCTGAACGCGCGCTATCACGAGCAGGAAGCGTCGATCATCGCCCAGGCCGGGCGGCCCGGCGCGGTGACGATCGCCACCAACATGGCCGGGCGCGGCACCGACATCCAGCTCGGCGGCAATCTGGACATGCGGCTCGGGACCGAGCTCGCGGCGATCGACGACCCGGCTGAGCACGCAGCGCGCGCCGGCGTCATCCGCAGCGAGATCGGAACCGCGCACAACGAGGTGGTCGAGGCCGGCGGGCTTCTCGTCGTCGGCAGCGAGCGGCACGAAAGCCGGCGCATCGACAACCAGCTGCGCGGCCGCTCGGGTCGCCAGGGCGATCCCGGCGCCTCCAAGTTTTTTGTCTCGCTCGAAGACGATTTGATGCGGATCTTCGGCTCCGAGCGGATGGATTCGATGCTGCAGCGCCTCGGCCTCAAAGAGGGCGAGGCGATCATCCACCCCTGGGTCAACAAAGCGCTCGCCAAGGCCCAGCAAAAGGTCGAAGCGCGCAACTACGACATCAGAAAGCAGCTCCTCAAATTCGACGACGTGATGAACGACCAGCGCAAGGTCGTCTACGAGCAGCGCCGCGAAATCATGAGCGCCCGCGACGTCGCCGGCACCGTCGCCGATATGCGCGCCGAGACGATCGACGAGATCGTCCGCCAGGCGGTCCCGGAAAATGCTCTGCCCGAGCAGTGGGACGTGGCCGGGCTTCACGCCGAATGCCTGGGTCTGCTCGGGCTCGACCCGCCGCTCGCCGAATGGGCGAAAGAGGAGGGTATTTCCCGCGACGAGGTGAACGACCGGCTCGCCGCCGCCGCCGACCGGCGGATGGCCGAGAAATCGGCAAATTGCGGGCCCGAGCTGATGCGGATGGCGGAAAAAAGCCTGCTGCTGCAGATTTTGGACCAGATCTGGAAAGACCACCTCTTATCGCTCGACCATCTGCGCCAGGGGATCAACCTGCGCGCCTATGCGCAGCGCGATCCGTTGAACGAATACAAGCGCGAGGCCTTCGGCCTGTTCGAATCGATGCTGACGCAATTGCGCCGCAACGTGACCTCGGTGCTCTCGCATATCGAGCTCAGGGTGCCCCAGCAGGTTTTCGCCGAGGCAACCTTCGAGGCGGAGCCGGCGATGGCCGAGGAGGCTTTGGGCAATGGCGGCGGCCCGCCGCTGCCGGTGCGGCCACGGCCGCAACGCCGGGCCGGGAACGGCGCCAACGGCAGCGAGCGGGGCGAGGGATCGCGGACCGTCGTTCGCGACCCCTGGGCCGGCACCCCGCGCAACGCCTCCTGCCCTTGCGGCTCGGGCAAGAAATTCAAGCACTGCCACGGCCGCGTTTGAGGCCCGCGTCCGGCGCGCGCGCGATATCGACAAGCCGGGGGGGCTTTGCTATAGAGCGCCCGGTTCGGCGGGTGCATAGCTCAGTTGGTAGAGCAGCTGACTCTTAATCAGCGGGTCGTAGGTTCGAGTCCTACTGCGCCCACCATAAAATCAAAGGCTTACATTGAGGCGATGGTATCTGTGGAGAACTCTGGTAGCAAATCGGTAGCGCCTGATGCAAGGACGCTTGCCGCTCAGCTTGAGCGATTTGTCGAGACCGCGAGGCAGGTTCCGGTCGCGCCAAAGGTCGAGCATATGAAGGGCGGGTTTCAGATCCAGGTGCTGGCAACACCCAATCCGCCGCCATCGTCTCTCTTGCGAGAGAGCGTTTTTGCCGAATGCATCGGCAAGCTCTCTGAAGCTGATCGCGCTGAGCTTTCGAGGATTTTGAAACTGTTGATCGGTCAGTTCAGCTTGCCTCCCCGCGGCTCCTGAAGCGCCTCGACCGCGAGCCTGATCCGAACCCATACGTGCCAGCCTTCGGCGTCGCCGCGGTCGAGCATCGTTCCGGCACGCTTGGTCGCTGCCGATGCGGCATCCGCGCCGTGCTGCCGGATCAGCAGATTGGCCGCGCGGTAGATGTCGATATCGGGCAACCCGCGGCATCCCGCCACACTGTCGAGCCGCATCGCTCATCGAGAGTGTGTGATAGTCAAGCAAGGGGAAAAAATCGGCCCTTTCTTTTTGGGAGGAATCAGCCCGTGGCAGACCAACCTGTCGTGCACATCGGCGAAAATTCGCCGGAACATGTGGCGCTCCAACTGTTCCGGATCGTGGCTACCGTTGAGGAAAAAGCTTTAACGTGAGAGGCGCCGTCGATCGCAAATGGGTCCTTGATACCTATGCCGAATGCCTGAATGCGGTACAGCAGCCCGGCGGTCGCATCTCCCCAGTTACGATGCCAAGATCGGGCAGGTAATCGCCGCGGACCCCTTCCCGCACTCATCGAGGCTGGAAGGTGCTGCGCGGGATCCTCGCGAAACTGGAACCGACGGCCGAGCGTGCGGAAACCGTTGCCGTCTCCGACGGCTGATGCCGGCCAGGGATCGGAGGTCGGAGAGATGAGCGACGCATTTTCTGATCGCGAGCGCTGGTGGTGCGTCATCGGATACGAGATAACGATGCTGAGGGCAGCACTTACGATTGAGATGACGGTAAATGGTCCTGCTGACAATGCGCGGCTGTCAAAATGGCTGCTCGATAATCTCATCGCCGAGGGTAAGATATTACACATCCGCAACCTGTGCGACTTTTGTACATCTCGGAAGCCGGACGACATTAAGCCTTGTGATCTCTTTGACGATTACCATACAGACGATAAATACGTTCGGCTGAGGAAGCTCATTGAGTCACTGTCGCGGCAATACGGGGCGAGCCATCAGAAAAACAGTCCACGTTGGGTTTTCAATAAAAAGCTAGCTCATCCAACCAAGGAGCGCGGAAAGCGTTTCGAATACGGACCCTACCTGAATCAGATCTGGCCACTGCTTGAAAAAATCATTATCGAAGTGGAGTCGCTGCGAGGACGGCCCTTCGCCTAACGGTGACCGATTTGGTTGCCGAGGTCATCGGCGGGCCGCGGAAGTTCGCTAAGGGGGGCGCACCCAGCGGGGGGCCGGGTGCGCCCTTATCGGAAGCCCCTCCCCGAGGCTCCCCGCCTGGCCGGGGTGATCGGGGTGTGAGCCGATTGTCCCCGGCCGGACTTACGAACGAAACCCGGTGCATCCGCGGCAAGTTCCGGGAACCCAGGGCGCGGAAGCCGCAAGGACACAAAAAGCCCGGCCTCGCGGCCGGGCCTGGCGTGCCCGCAACTTCAGCAGCGATGCCAGCTACACCAGTCGCGGCGAGCGTAACTGTGTTGCCACCAGCCTTCATGCCAGCGGGGCCCGCGGTAGCTCCACGGACGCCACTCGTGGGGATACCAGCGGTCTCCCCACCAGAAGCCGACGCCGGGCGCAACATAAACGCCAACGGCCGGGCGCGGCGGTTCGCACCAGTCGCGCCCTCCAGGGCCGCACCAGTTGGCGCCTGCCGGCAGAGCAAATCCGATGCCGAGCGCCAAGACGATTGCAGAGAGAAGCGTTTTCATGCTCCAGCAAACGCTGGACCGCGACGGATTCCTCCCAAGGACACAAAAAAGCCCGGCAGAAGCCGGGCTCAACAGGATCGGGAGATGCAGCAGGATGCGGCTAGTGCCAGGGTGGCAGGGAAGACCGGATGACCCGCACCCAATCCTCGGCTTGAGCGGCAGACATCCGGCGCCGCAAGCCTAGCCAAACGGTCTCGTCGGAGTCTCGGACCCGGTCGGCGCCTTGCGGATTTTCGCCATCGGCAGCCGCGAGGAAGCCTAGCAAGGGGCTTGTGACCCTGACTCTTAATCAGCGGGTCGTAGGTTCGAGTCCTACTGCACCCACCATAAAATCAAGGCGGTAGCTTGGGCGGTGGACAGGCAATGCGGCAAGCGTTCCACAGCGCTGGCGTTGCTCGGGCAGGGGTCCCCAACTATCTCGGGCGCTTCGCTCAGCGCGGGCTGAGATTGGTCATCGCGCGCATATAGGCTTGCGCCAACTGCGGCGGCATCACGATGACGCCAAAGGTGTTGGGGGCATCGGACCAGTTCGCTGATGGGTAGCCGAACTGCCAGCTCGCCAGCCATTCGACCTGAAGATAGATCTGGGTGCCCGGTGCCAGCTGCAGCCGCGCGGCTTGGCCGGTCGGCAACGCGATGCCAAAGGGCTCCACCGTGAAGGTGTAGCTGCCCGGCGGCAGGTCGCGATAAAAGACGTTGTTCGGCAGGCTTCTGCCGATCGGCGTCCCGTTGGCAAAGACCATCGGCGTCGCCGCTTGAATCGCCCCGAAAGGGTCCGATTGGCGCAGGAACCAGACGCGCGCGGCACCGCGCGGCAAATCTGAGCCCGACGCCGCCACCGCTGTCACCGGGCCGGCCGCCTGAGCGCCGAGCCCCGAGAAGCAAACCCCGAGCAGGGCTGCTGCGATCGCCAAGACCCGCAGCCGTGTCATCTCCGGGCACCTCCTCGCCTTCCCGGCCAACAGCCGGACGATGCAGCGTAGCCTGGCGGAGAGGGAGGGATTCGAACCCTCGGTCCCCCGCAAGAGGGACAACGGTTTTCGAGACCGCCCCGTTCGACCGCTCCGGCACCTCTCCGTGCAAACCGCGGCAATGACTTAGCACGGCCGCGGTTTTGCGCAAGGGTCATTCGGGTGGGCGGCGGGTCATTCGGGGGGGTGGCGGGTCCGCCATTTGCGCGGCAAGGGGTGCCGGTACAGCTGAAGCCGGGTGACCCGCAGCGCCGCCACGCCATGCGCCTCGATCGCACGCTCCCAGGCGGTGAATTCCTCGGCGGTAAGCAGGTAGCGGCGGCAGGCCTCATCGAGGCTCATCGCGCCGCTGTGCACGGCATTGACGACCATGGCCTTGCGCTGCGGCGACCAGCGGGTTGCGCCGCTCGGGGGCAATTCGGGTTCTGTAGCCAAAAGCTGTGTCATCTCGTGCCTCGGGGTTTGCGTCCCCGACAGATGGCGGCAGCGGATGACAGCCGGATTTCGCCGTCGTTAATTCGTTGTAACGCGCAAAAAGGTCCCTGCGGCGCCGCGCTTTATGTGGGAGCCCGGTCTCGCCCGGCGGCGTAATCCTGGCGCACGCGATTGCGCAGGCTCGCCGTGCCGGCGGCGATATAGCCGCCATCGATCGCGATTTCGGCGCCGCTGATAAAGCTCGCTTCGTCCGATGCCAGAAACAGCACGAGCTCGGCGCATTCCTTGGGCGTGCCTTGCCGGTGCATCGGGATCGCCGTCCGCGCGGCAAAGGCGAAATCTTCGCCACCGCTGCGGAAGAAGCCGGTATCCGCGATCTGCCCCGGATGGATCGAGTTGACCCGGATGCCCCACGGCGAAAATTGCAGCACCGCGGTCTTGGTCAATCCGCGCAGCCCCCATTTGCTCGCGGTGTAGGCGGCGTCGTCATGCGCGGTGAGGCCGGCGGTCGAGGAAATGTTGACGATCGACCCGCCGCCCGAATCGCGGATCGCCGGGGCGCAATGCTTCATGCCGAGCATCGCCCCGGTCAGGTTGACTGCGATCGTGCGGTTCCACGCTTCGAGGGTGGTGTCGGCAATGCCCTGGCGCGCGATCGTCCCGGCATTGTTGACGAGGATATGCAGCTTGCCGAAGCGTGCCAGCGCCGCCGCGACGACCTCGCGCCACGCCGCCTCGTCGGCCGCGTCGTGGCGCAGGAACAACGCCGCGGCACCCTCCCCTGCGAGCCGCTGGGCCAACGCTTCGCCGGCCGCCGCGTCGATGTCGGTCAAAACCACCGCGGCCCCCTCGCGCACAAAGAGCTCGGCCTCGGCCACCCCCTGCCCGCCCGCCGCACCCGTGATCAGTGCCACCTTGCCGCCGAGCCTCGCCATCGTTTTCCCTCCGACGCACTCTTCGGTTCGTGTCATATCATGGGAGCTTGCGGATCGACCCGCCGCAACTTATCATTCAGCTTAGTGTAAGCTTATGCCATCCGGAACGGCGGGAGCAAAACAGGGAGACGAGCGATGACCGCCCCGCTGCCCTATACCGGCAAGGAATACCTCGCGAGCCTCGACGACGGGCGGGAGGTGTGGATTTACGGCGAGCGGGTCAAAAACATCGCGGAGCACCCGGCATTCCGCAACTCGGCGCGAATGGTGGCACGGCTTTACGACGCGCTGCGCCGCGATCATGCCGAGGCAACAGGCATTCTGAGCTGCCCGACCGAATGGGGCGGCTTTACCCACCGGTATTTTGTGGCCCGCGCTCGGCCGAGGAACTGACCAAGGCGCGCGAAGCGATCGCGGCGTGGTCGCGGCTGACCTGGGGCTGGCGCGGCCGCTCGCCCGACTACAAGGCAGCGTTCCTCGCCACGCTCGGCGACTACGCCGAATTCTATGAGCCCTACGAGGAAAATGCCCGCCGCTGGTACCGCTATGCCCAGGAACGCGTACCCTATCTCAACCACGCGATCGTGCACCCGCCGGTTGATCGAAACATGGCGCCGGGCGCGGCGGGCGGCCCGACCGACATTTACGCGCATGTGACCCGCGAGACCGATGGCGGCATCTATTTCACCGACGCCAAGGTCGTCGCCACCGGCTCGGCGCTCACTCACTTCACCTTTGTCGCCCATGTCGGGCTGCTGCCGATCGAGGACCGGAGGTTCGCCCTCGCCTTTATTATCGCCGCCGGCGCTCCTACGTTCGCTCAATTCGAAACCGAGAAGATTCGTAAGATCAATAACAAAGATCGTACGAGTGCAGCTAAAAGTGTAGACTTCAGATATTTGACCGATCTCTACGCAGATGAGAATGATGATCTTCGGGGGGCCATAGCCACCAAAACACACTAAAAAACGATACGCTTCAGCAGAACATAGAAGCGCTGACGAACGCGGTACGATCAGCGCAGACAGCGGCGATTGCTCAGCAGGTGACGGATGGAGCGCCGCCCACATCGGTTGCTGAAGCGGTACAAATTGCTCGCACGACCTTGGGAGATTTGCTTGCGTTCCCGAGGGAAATCGATGCCCAAGTCGAAATGTTGGACCCGACCGCTGGCCCACCAGACAAGGTGCTTCGATATCTTAAAACGCTGGCGGAGCTATCACAGGCATTGAGTGGGGGCAGCGCACTCGGTAAGTCCCTACCAATCTGGCTCAGGGACAAAAACGTTGAGTGCAGCGGACTGTCCGAGACGATGAAAAAAATAAGGGTGCGAAACAGCTGCGAACGTTTGCAATTGGGGAAGATCGACTGTACTGTGAATACCATGCCTAGCCAACCGATGGGGTGGCGCCCGATGTTTGTGTTCGCATTTATTTTACGGTAGCCAAAAATGCACCGTCGGTGCGGGTGGGATATATTGGCCGGCACTTTGACTAAGGGCACACAGGCGGGAATGCTACGCTCACGTTATTGCTGGCGCGAGGCGCTCAGCGCGCCGCCATTAATAAGGCTAATTTCCTCAAGGGTCGAGCCCGGTAGCTCGATCGCTGCCCCCCGAACGGCGGGAATCGGCCCGTTGGGTAGATGACGAGACAGGTGTGGCACTGGCCGTCACCCACGGCCTCTGCCGCCATGCCGACCATTTCGCTGATCGTCGGCACGCCGGTCGGAGCAAATACCGGTCCGGTGCGGCCATGGCTCACCTTTCCTCTATGCTCCGGCGGTGAAGGTATGGCAGGAACGAACTGGTTCCAGCGATCGAAGGATTGCTTTGTTGACCAACCCTCGGCGTGCGCGGCCCGCACCCATTCCCTCCCCCGCTCGCGGGGGAGGGAATGGGTGCGGGCCGCGCACGGCTAGTCCGTCTTATTCATGACGGTGCCGGGTGGCGAGCGAGCATTCGGGCTGGGGCGACGAGCGTATGTAGGCGGCGGTGTGGAGGATGAGGCGCATCTGGTTGGCGAGCGGGCTGCGGCAGCTGGTGCGGTCGGAGGCGAGCTGGGCCTTGTGCAATTTGATCAAATTCTCGGCCTGGCCGCGGGCGCAGTAGAGGGTCTCGTAGACATGCTCGGCCGATCCGGCCTGGAGGCTGGTGACCCCCGCCTTCGCGGGGGCAGGCTGCGGATGTCGAGCCCCTTGGTGGTGGCCTCGATGCGGGCGCAGGCGCGGCGCTGCTTGTTCCAGGACCTGTTCCAGGACTTGGCCTGGTAGCGGGTTTCGGCAAAGCCGCGCAGGGCGGGTTTCTGGTCGAGCGCGCGCCGGGTGCGGATGTCGTCGGCGGTTTCGTCGACCAGCCGGTCGAGCACACGGTTGCCGGGCAGGCCAAAGATGAAGTCGACCCCGTTCTTTTCGCACCACTCCATCGCCTCGGGCAGCTGTAGTGGCCATCGCCGCGGATCGTGATGCGGGTCGAGGGCCAGTGTCGGCGGATGCGGCGGATGCGGCGGACGAGGCGTCGCAGATGGCCGCGCACCTCCGCGCCCGAGGGCGTCTTGCCGGGGCGCAGCAGCACCGCCACCGGGCGGCTGGTCGCCGTGTCGTAGACATGGATCGGCAGAAAGCAGCGCTCGTCCCTCGGGTCGAGCCCGAGGGCAGGCTCCATCGGCATTGAAGAACGAGAGCTGCTGATGGCCGTGAACGACATCGACGGTGTCATCGATGTCGAGGGTCACGGCCTCGGGCGCCGTCTTGTAGCTGGCGCAGTAGAGATCGACCATCACCCCCATCAGGCGGATCAGATCGCGCAACCCGGGCGCATTCTCCCAGCGCGACACGGTCGGCTGCGAGCACAGCTCGGCGCCGCTGTCGGGCAGCCGGCCGCAAGCCAGCTTGAACCCCGGATCGGTGCGCAACCGGTCGAGATCGTCGGCATCCTCCTAGCCGCAGGCGATGGCAAAGATGCGGGCGCGCAGGATGTCGGGCAGCCGATGGGTGACCCGCTCCGGATCGCGGCTGTCCGGGATCATCCGGGCCAGCCGATCGGCGATGCCGAGCCGGCGTTCGGCTTGGGCGAGCAGCATCACCCCGCCATCCGAGCTGAGCCGGCCGCCGTCAAACGCGGCGGTCACTTTCTTGCCGGCGACGGCTGGAAACGAGAACGGCAGCAGGCTATCATCGGTGATGGCGGGCGTGGCGGGCTCCGATCTGCCGCAAGGGTTGGCTTCAGCAACCAAATCCTACAACAGATCAACGGCTTATGCTACATCCGCCAACCCAAAATCCGTCCCGTCAGTAGAGTCGAGGAAGGGCGCGGTATCCGCATCGAGGGCATCGAGGCGTTCCGTCTCCCCTCCCCGCTCATCAAACCGGACGTGCGGGTTTCCCGCATCCGGCTTTCCGACTGGCTTCATCTCACGGCACGCGGCGGCGGGCCAATATGGACACGCCGGAGGCGGAGCACCCCCAGCGTGCCGAAGACCGCTTCGCTGTTGAAGCGTTTGGTGCCGCGCGTCGGCACCTTATGACGCCGCACCAAAAAGTGACGCACTCGATCGTGGACGTGATTGTCGATCGCACGGTACGCGGGCATCCGGGTGCCGTGGCTGAAGTATGCAGCCCAACCGCGCAGTAGGCGGTTCAGCCGATTTCTCACCTCAGGCCATGCTCCCGTGTTACCCGGCACCATGAGGTCGCTGACTTTGGCCTTAAGCCGGAGAACGCTCTTCTTCGATGGGCTTGCCCCGAGATACCAATGGCCATCCTTGCGGTAGCGGTGCGGGCCGAACGTGTAGCCAAGAAAGTCGAAGGGCTCGCGCCGGGCATCCCGAACCGCGGTCTTCGCCTCGTTGAGGGCGAGCCCAAGCTTGGTCATCACCTGCCGCGTCCACGCCAGCGCCTCCGCCGCAGACTTGCGGCTGAGGATGACGAAGTCGTCAGCATAGGAGACGATCCGCGCCTGGTAGGCCTCGCCCCGCCCGGTTGCACGCCAATGCTTCAGGAACCGGTTCATGTACAGATTGGCGAGCAGAGGGCTGACTACCCCACCCTGCGGCGTGCCGCAGGTGCTGCTTTTACCACCCGTAAGTCGCCGCTTCCCGTCGTCATCGCTCGCCTCGACCGGCGCTTTGAGCCACAGCTTGATCAGCCGCAGCACATGCCGATCGACGACCCGCCGTGCCACCGACCGCATCAGATATTGATGCGGAATCGTGTCGAAATACTTCGACAAATCGGCATCCACCACATCGGTGTAGCCGTGGCACAGCAGCGCGTGCACTTCCTTGATCGCGTCAGCCCCGCTCCGCCCTGGCCGATAGCCATAGGCCGCGGGATCGAGGTCCGCCTCGAAGATCGGCTCCAGCACGAGCTTGGCGGCGGTCTGCACCACCCGGTCCCGGATCGTCGGGATACCGAGCGGCCGCTCGCCGCCGCCGGGCTTTGGGATCATCACCCGCCGCACCGGCTCGGGTCTGTACGTCTTCGCGACAACGTCCTTCCTGAGACCGCCAAGCCACCCCTCCAGCCCCGCCGCTTCGATCGCCGCGAAGGTGACCCCGTCCACCCCCGGCGCACCCCGATTGGCGCGCGCCAGGTCATAGGCATGACGCAGGATGTCCTCGCGGCAGATCTTGTCGTAGAGCAGGTAGAAGCGGAAAGCCGGTTCCGCCTTCGCCTTGAGATAGAGCTTCCTCTGAAGTCTCCGGATGCTTTCAGGTGTTTGCAGGCTCATCGCCAATCACCAATCCTCGTCTTCGTCGAAAGCGCACCAGAAGTCAGGGTCCTTCCCTCCGCCGGCATTACCCGGTCTCAACGGTACCATGACCCTGTCCGACTCCCGCCCTGGGCCGCCGCCACATGCGACGTTGAAGACGCTACCTTCGCCTGGACGGGTATCCCCCGATTACCCGAAACACCCTTCCGACGTGCCGTGCCCACTACCCCGGCGGACCGAGATGGGTGCACGTGTCGGTTGCTTCCCCACCGCGCGCGGCCTTCCCCGTTATTCAGGCGGGTCGGCGCCCACGACTTCACTTTCGAGGCCTCTCAGGCTTCACTCACGTTACGGCCCGCCGGATCGCTCGACCGCCCAAGGCGGCCTTCGTCACGAGGCTTCGGCCCAGCCGGTTACCCGACAAAGCCGCTCGTCAGCTATCGGACCTTACCGACAACTCTCCGGGTGGTACCTTCCTCCACTGGTGTTCCGCGCCTTCGGGGCGCACTGAATAAGATGGGCTAATCCGAGCAGGAAACGGCGCTGTTTGCGAGCACGATCGCCGATGATTGCGAGCGCCTACAGATAGCCGGTGTCGGGCATAACCGGCGCGAGTCATCGCTGAACTAAAGTGCTCAACCCGTTTCGCGATATCCCGATCGTCACGCCGGCGAGCTTCGTACAAGGCGTGGGGCGGTAAATCGTCATGGGGAAGAATTCCCGCATCGAGTGGATGGATCACACATTCGTAATCGCTCGGTGAGGAGCGCCTGCCGCTGATCGTCGCTTGGGGCGATGATCGGGGCATGGCGAGGACAGGAAGAGCAGCGCCATATGGCCTGGCCGGTGTAATCATCCTGTGCCGCAAGTTCATCGGCGCGCGCAGAGCTTCCCTCGATGGCTCTTGTCCCCATACCGCCTAAGCATCAGCTTGGCGGCGCGCCGGATGTCGATCTCAGGTATCACGCTCGAAACACTACAAAAAATCGCACGGCACTGTAATAGTCCCCACTTTCTTATTGTAAACACGCTCGGATCAACCAACATAACCCCGATCAACAAGATTGGGGCTGGGGCATGGCCGAAGACAGAAGTTCACAGAGCGTCGATACGCAGCTGGTTGCCGAGATCGTCAGCAGTTATGTCGCCAAAAACAAAATCCCGGCCGATCAGCTCGGAGGACTGATCGCGACGGTGCATCAGACACTGAGTGGGCTCGGCACAAATACGACAGCGACGACATCGGCGCCGGAGAAATTGACGCCGGCGGTGCCGATCCGGCGGTCGGTGCAGCCCGAGTATGTCGTCTGCCTTGAATGCGGATTTCGCGGCATAACCCTGCGCCGACATTTGCAGGCAGCGCATGGGCTCGAACCGGCGGCCTATCGCGCTCGCTGGAAGCTCGCGACCAATCATGCGTTAACGGCACCGGCTTATTCGGAGCGCCGCTCGACGATGGCAAAGCAACTTGGGTTTGGCCGCAAGCGGGCTGAGGTTGAACCACCGGCACGAGCGCGACGAGACCGGCAGCGGCAGGCGGCTACGGAGTAGGCCGAGACAAGGTTGTCGCCCGCCGGCGGTTCGGATCGGAAAAACCCGGGTCCGACCGCCGCGCGCGCTGATCGCCGCGCCGGCGGCCGGCGCCAGCGTCGCTACGCGCGCCTTATCCGCGTTGAGCAGTTGGAAAACATGAAAGCCCGGGAAGAGGCCGATGATCATCGAAAATCGAAGGAGATCATCGAAGACGATGCTTTCTCTTCTCCTTGCGTGACGATGTGGCGAACATTCCCGTGAAACTGCGAGTGACCGGACGCGCCGTCATAAGCTGCGGCGGTCAGACGAAAGGTAGGAGACTTGCCGAGGTGGAACCCCGGCAAGTCTCGCAGGGGCACGGGCTAACCAACCACTGCCGCACCGGAGGGTTCCGGCCTAGCTTCTACTGCGGCCTAGTGTCCTGTGCCAGAAATATCTTGTCACGTAAGCCATTTGATGGTTCTTTCCGCTGCGGCGGCGGCGGGGGCAGGAATGGCGTGGCAATCTGCGGTTGGGATCGAGTTGGATGAGGCCGAGCGGCGGGAGCTTGCGGCGCGGACGCGGCGCCGGAAGATCTCGCGTGCCGAGGCGATGCGCGCCGACATCGTGCTGCTGGCGGCCGATGGCGCGACCAATCTGGCGATTGCCGGGCAGCTTGGGATCAGCCGCCTGACGGTGGCGGTTTGGCGCCGGCGGTTCGCCGCCAAACGATTGGACGGCCTTGCCGACGAGCCCCGCCCCGGGGCGCCGCGCAAGATCGCGGACGAGAAGATTGCCGAAGTGGTGAGAACGACATTGGAGAGGATGCCGGCCGCCGCCACCCACTGGAGCACGCGCTCGATGGCCAGGGCCTCAGGTTTGTCGGTCTCGACCGTGCATCGCATCTGGCGGGCGTTCTCGCTCCAGCCGCACCGCAGCGAAACCTTCAAGCTGTCGACCGACCCGTTGTTTGTCGACAAGGTGCGCGACATCGTCGGCCTCTACCTCAACCCGCCGGACCACGCGCTGGTGCTCTGCGTCGATGAGAAATCGCAGATCCAAGCGCTCGATCGCACCCAGCCGCTGTTGCCGATGCGGCCGGGGCAAGCCGAGCGGCACACCCATGATTACAAGCGGCACGGGACGACCTCGCTGTTTGCCGCTCTCGACGTCAAGGCCGGAACCATCATCGGCAAATGCATGCAACGCCACCGCTCGCAGGAGTTCCGCCGCTTTCTCGACACCGTCGAGACCAATCTCGCCAGCGATCTCGACATCCACGTCGTCATGGACAATGCCTCGAGCCACAAGACCAAACTAATCCGCGACTGGTTCGCCAAACGGCCCCGCTGGCAGATGCACTTCACCCCCACATCCTCGTCGTGGATCAACCAGGTCGAGCGCTTCTTCGCCTTGCTCACCGACCAGCAGATCAAGCGCGGCGCCCATCGCTCGACCGCCGCGTTGGAAGCCGCGATCACCGCTTACATCGAGGCTCGCAACGCCGACCCCAAACCCTTTCGCTGGACCAAAACCGCCGACGACATCCTGGCCTCGGTCGAGCGATTTTGTCGCCGCACCATCGATGTCCAGACCCAGTGTGAATAGAAATTTACAAGACAGGACACTAGCGCCCATGGATCATGTAGGCGATCCCATACCCGACCGCACCCGCAATCAAGAGCGCTAAAAATGGCTGCTCGGCGGTATTGCGGCTAACATAATCGGCCGCCTGGGAGCCCTGCTGATAAGCCGTCGATGCTGCCTCGCCGGCCTGGTTGCCTGCTGTGATGGCTGCGTCTCGGATCGCGCTGCTCGCCTTTGTCGCCGCAGTCTGCGCACTTCCGGCAAGGTCTTTCGCGGCCTCTATGCCGCTGCCAATGCCGTCTTGCAACGCCCTTACATTGCTCGCCTGATCACCTGATCGATTGTCGCTCATATCCGCCCCCATCTTTGCCGATGGCCCACGCCATATCAGACTGCGAACGACGCGATGGCGAGAACACTCCGAACTCTTGAACGGGATGGACAGGTGGTGCACCGGGTAACCGCGTGAGACCAGCGAAGAGATTTTCGGGTGCGTGCTGATTCCGGCGAGGTCATGCGCTTGCGCCGGGAGAAACAGCTGGGTCCCTCGGCAATCGCGCGCCGGCTCGAGATCGGCCGGGCCAGCGTCTATCGCCTCCTTGGCAAACAGGCTGCGGTCGCGGCGAGCGGGGGTGTCGATGCCGATCAGGCCTGAGATGCGGGGGTTTTACCCCAGCAATTGGCCGGAGATCAGCCGTCGGGTGCGGTTCGATCCGAAGAAGGTAAATGTGATCGTGTCTAGCGTCGGCGACACGTTTGCAAATGCGAACGAGCCCGAAACACCGGAGCCCGTTGAGCAGGCGGGCGCGAGGCTGACCGAATCGACGCAAAAGCCGGGATTGGCCGGATCGGTATGGGGGGTGGGTCCGCCCAAGGGGATGATCACCGTGTTACCGCTTTCCGACGTGGTGAATTCGTAGGTGCTCCCGACGATCGTCGCATTGGCAACAGGCGCAAATGCCAAGGACAATGCCGCCGCGATGTATGAAGCGCGTATCCGCATGAGTTCCACCTCAGAGTTGCTCGGTCGTGGGCCAGCAGCGCCCCAGACTCGATCATCGTCGAGCGCGAGAGAAGCGTCAAAAATGGGTTAATCACGCCCTAGGGCGGCCTCGGAGACCGCCATAACCTAAAAGATAATTTAAGATATTGAGAAGGGGTGGCGCCCGCCTCTGCTGAGGGTTACCCGAATACCTTCCTACCTTATCCATCACGCGGAAAAGTTGATTACTGTCTGGTTTAATGGGAACGAAATCGGCGGGCGATTTTGGCGTTACCTGACGAGTTCGCTGGTGTCGCGGATGGGGTCGATGATGACGTTGGCCCAAAACCGGCGACCGTCTTTGTGCACCTGCCAGCCCTCGCCCTCGAACTTACCCTCGCTGGCCGCCGTGGCGAGGGCCTTTGCGGGCAATCCCTTTGCGCGATCTTCCTCCCTGTAGAACCGCGAGAAAATGCTCGCCGATTGATTTTTCGGCTTCCTTATAGCCTTTGATCCGGCGTGCACCGGGGTTCCAGCTCGTTATGAAGCCATCCGGATCAACCATATAGATGACGTAATCGGTCACCGCCTCGACCAAGAGGCGGCAGCGCCCCTCTTCGGGGACGGTATCGATAAATCTGCCAGGCGAGGCCGATTGCGGCCGCATCCCCCGCCCTTAGGCGGACATCGGGTCTCGTGCGAGATTTCCTTGTGAATGATCGCGGACTCAAGAGCCTCTTCGAGAGGCCGGTCGAGATTCTGGAGATGGACGGGTCAGCGCCGCAATTTCGTCAAGGTCGGGAGCCTCGAATCTCGGACGACCGGCGAGAGGTTGGCGTTTGCGCTTGCGCGAATTGACCGATCGTCTCTCACCCCAAGCGCTCCTGCTCGTGACATCTCGGTGTCTGGCGCGCGGCAAGGGCGAAGCGGACGACATCGGCTGTTGACGTTCCGGATCGCGATAACGGCCGCTGTGATGGCGCTCGTCGCGGCGCTCGCGGCGTGTATGTTGGTGATTTAGATCGCGACTTTTCATGCGGCGGCACGCGCGGCGGCGTCCTCCGCGATGGCTGCGGCCAGCGCCAACACCCGCAATCACCTCGAGGCCGACGTGTCGCAGCTCGGCTCCGTCGTTCGGGTTCTGGCGGCAGATCCCGCTCTCGCCGCTTCGGACCAGAGGAGCGAAAACGACAACGCCATCGTTCTGTTCAAAGCCGCGCTGCGCGAAGTGCCGCAGGCGGACAGCTTCTACGTCGGCTATGGCAATGGCTGCTGGCTGCAGGTGCGGCGCGTCGACGTCCTCGACCCGAACGAACGCCGTAAGCTCGGGGCGCCACCCGCGTCCGTTTGGAATATCAATCTGGTGCGCCCGATGCCCGCCGGAGCTTTGCCGATGCGGCGCATCTTCGAAGACGGCGAAGACCACAAGATCGCAGCGCTCGATCTGCCGGGGTACGGCTATGACACGCGCAAGCGGGACTGGTATCGCGACACGACGGACGCGGACCGGCCGCTCGTCTCCTCGCCCTACGCTTCGTTCAGCATCAGCACGCCGATGGTCACGCTGAGCGCACCGCTGCGCGGCGAGGTACCAGGCGTCGTCGCCGCAGATCTCAAGCTCGACACGTTCAGCGAGTTGGTCCAGGCGCAGCGCCCCGGCGCGCATGGCACGGCTGTCGTCTTCGACGAGTTCGGCGCGCTGATCGCCTATCCCGATTTTGCCCGGCTCGTGCGCGGCGCGCCGTCGCATTCTACCGATCCACAGCTTCCAAACATCGGCGCGATCCGCACCGGACTCGTCGGCGCGGTGATGCGGCGATGGGACGGCAGCGACAGTTATGACGGCAGCGTTCGCGGCAACGACGGACGACGATACCTGTTTCGTCTGCGGAAATTTTCTCGCGGCGACCAATTCAGCGGCTACTCGCTGCTGCTGGCGGCGGAAGACGATTTCGCGCAGCAGGTGCGCAGTTTGCAGATCAAAGGAATCATTATCGCACTTTTCGCCGGCGGTTGCTTCGTCCCGCTGGTGTGGATCTTCGGCGGCCGGATGTCGACCGCGCTGCAGCGGATCACGGGTCAGGCAAGCCGGCTACAAGCGCTGGCGGCGCCCGACGATGCGCCGGTCACCTCGCGGATCGCGGAAATTCACGAGCTCGGCAGGGTCATGGCGGTCGCGCGGCGCAGCATTTGGTCCTTTGCCCGCTTTGTCCCGAAAGACATTGTCAAAGGCATCATCGACGGCTCGATTTCGACCGAGCTCGGCGGGGTCCGGCAGGAAATTACGATCCTCTTCACCGACGTCACGAATTTCACCGGAATTGCCGAACGAGCCGACCCCGACCGATTGATGATCCAGACCTCGCGCCATTTCACGGCCTTGACGCAAGCGTTTCTTGCCGAGGGCGGGACCGTGGACAAGTACATTGGCGATTCGGTGATGGTTTTTTGGAACGCTCCCCATCCGCAACCCGATCATGTCGCGCGGGCCTGTCGCGCGGCGCTTGCCGCCAGGGCGGCCAGCGACGCCCTCAATGCGCAATTCGAAATCGAGAAGCTGCCGCCGTTCTCCGTGCGTCTCGGCATTCATTCGGGGATTGCGGTCGTCGGAAATGTGGGTTCGGCGGAGCGCATGAATTACACCGTTCTCGGCAACAGCGTGAACCTGGCGGCCCGCCTCGAAGGGCTGAACAAAGAATACCGGACGACGATCCTCGTCAGCGAGGCGGTCCGCGACCGCGCCGAGCATCTTTTTCGCTTCAACCCCGTCGCTTCAGTCGTCGCCAAGGGGATGACGCAGGAAACCCGCGTGTACGAGCTGATCGACGCCGTGACCTGAGAGAGGCGGTGCCCGTTACTGCGCCCGGCAGGCGCCGGTGCCGGGAGGGTCGGGCTGCCAGCACGCAGCACCAGTTTCTGTCAAGAGGCCGTTCAGCGTCTCCGCTTCGCTGTCGAGGACCGGGCGCGGCGGTTCGCCGTGCAGCACGATCCGCTGGAACGCGTCGATGAAAATCCGATCGAATTCGCCGCCGCGCTCGCCGAGACCCATTGGCGGCGACGCCGGCACCGCGTCGTTGGCCGCTTGCATCTTTTCAATCGCGGCGTCGGCCATCTGGACGCCCGGGTCGAGGTCCGACGGCATCGCCGCCTTCACCACTGGGAAGAAGCCGACGATCCGGGCGGTGACGATCTGTGTTCGCGGCCGGGTCAGATAATCGATCAGCGCCGCAGCACCCTCCGGGTCCGGTGCACCGCTCGGTACGGCGAGCCCGACCAGCACCGGCATATAGCCCCGTCCTTCGGGCCCGGCGGGAGCGGGGAAGGCGACGAACGCGTCAGGGTTGCGACGTAGCGCGTCAAGCAAGCGGGCGACGTGGTCCCAAGCGATCCAGACCTCGCCGGAGAGCAACGGGGGCGCCATGAAATTCCAGCTCGTCGAATTCGGATTGATGCTCTTCCATAAGGCCGCGAACCGCGTCCACATCGCTGCGGCTGCCGGCGAGCGGAACGGAACCACGACACCGCCGGTATAGGAGGGGTAAAGGAAACCCTCGAAAAAGCGCTGCATCAGCCCATGCGGCCCCGCCGGAAACCCGAGCAGCCGCTTGCCGGTGTTCCGATCAACCGCCTCAGCCCAGGCCGCGAGCTGATCGTAGCTGAGCGCGTCGAGGTCGGCCCCGCGGGGCAGATAGGGCAGCGCTTTTTTGTTGGCGACCATGATGTAGCTCGCCTGCATCCAAGGGATATAACGCTGGTGCGCGGTGCCTAACTTGCCGAGCAAAAGCAGTCGCTGCGGCATGCCGCGGTCCCTCAGCTTCTGGGCAAGGTTGTCGAGCGGAGCCAAGGCGCCGAGCGGCACGAGCGGCTGCAATTCCCCAGGCAACGCGCCAAGGACGCTGATCGTATGCGGGCCGCTGCGCTGCTCGGCCGCGACGCGTGCCAGAAACTGCCGCGGAAGCGCGGCGACGTAGTCAACCTCGCGCGCAAAATCCTTGAGCATCAGGTTGCGCATTCTCTGCGCCTCCGCGATTGGCCGCAGTTGCGTCGACAAAAAGACCAAGGGACCGTTCGACGCGGCGTCGCCGATTGCTGTGACGAGCCCAGCGGCGCAAACCAACAAGGCGAGCGGTAACAATATCCTGCGCACATTCCCTCCTGCCGCACGGTGAGGAAGCGCGGCTCGCCCCGGCTGGGGTCCGAACGCCAGCGTAATACCTGTAGCGGCGCGCAATCATGATGAACGGCTCGACGCGCAATCAAGGGCGGTTTCTGACACAGGGTAGCTGAGACTGGAGGGTGGGTTCGACGCACGCTGTTTGAGACCGAGCGCAGGCTCGGTGAGACGGACGCGAGATCGAGCGTTGCGACGCAAAATGCGTGAGACGGATAGCGTCGGGGCTGCTGGCTGATCCGCGCGGAAAACTACGCCACCCACAAACATCCCAAGAGCCTGTCCTCGCGAAGGCGGGGGTGCGGGCCTGGCTGGATAAGCACTCCCGCTTCACCATGCACTTCACGCCGACTTCATCATCCTGGCTTAATCTGGTCGAGCGTTTCTTCGCCGATCTGACCGCCGATGTGATCCGCGCCGGCAGCTTCGCCTCGGTCAACGACCTGGTGCGCGACATCAACACCTATCTCGCCGAGCGCAATGCCGATCCAAAGCCCTACCGCTGGCGGGCACAGGGCGCCGACATCCTCGCCAAAATCAAACGCGCCCGCGCCACCCTCGAAAATCTCTCCGCCGCATGAGTTATTGGTCGGCAATTGAGATTCAGGACACTAGCGTCGGTCCTGAGCGTTGAAGAGGTCACTCTGTTGCTTCAGAAGTACACGGACCAAGTTATGGTGGTTCTATCATGCCAACCGTTTGAAATGCAGCCAGGATCGGGGCGGCTTGCTTCGGCAAGGGCTCAATGGCAACGTTGGCTACCCCGGTGGATTTCATGTCCAGCGCGTCTGCCGCACGCGGCGAAAGGTCGATTATCCGCCCGTGCGTGTAAGGACCGCGATCATTGATTTTGACGATGACCGAGCGGCCGTTGTCGAGATCGATCACCTTGGCAAAAGAGGCCAACGGCAGCGATCGATGCGCCGCTGTGGCGGTGACGACGTCAAGGGTCTCACCGCTGGCGGTCTTGCTACCAACGAGATCATACCAGGCAGCCTTACCGAACTGAGTGTTCTCAGCCACAGACGGATAGCCGCAGCACGAGTCTGCGCCACCGTCACATGCCTCTGCTGCGGACCCGAGAGCCGAGCGCCATAGCTCCGCTCGCTTGAAGCTGTTGGTCGCGGACCTTCCTTTCCGAACCGCCCTACAATCGAAGCTATCAGGTCGGGCGGTCAGCAATTGGGCACTTCCTGGGGCCGTTCCGGCCCCTTCGCCCAGATAATGAGAGGTGTTCTTTTCCGGCGGCTTCGTTACCGCGCAGGCGGATGTGATCAAACAGGCAAAGGAAATACCGATCGTTCGACGCATTGGCATTGCATCGTATCCCCTCTCGTCGAGCATTCCTCCGGCCTTGCGAAAACGAATACGCTTTCCATGCCGATGGTAGTTGGCATGGGCAGGGAAATGCTGATCTACGTATACCCGGTCCCTGGACTGGAATCAGGCGCGGCAGGCAGAACAATCGACGCTAGCGAGCGTAAAACGTGTCTGTCAAGCCTAGGACGACTTCCTCCTGTGACATTTTTTCGACCCAGCTTGTGGTGATGACTTTGACAAGTTGTCACCATCGATTACTGATTGTTATCAATTCGATTTCTTACCATCTCCAAGTTTATTCAGGCGCCGTCGATTTCGGCTTTAAACGAAAAAGGCTTATCCCTCTGCGTCCGGTGCCACAAAATGTTGTAGCCATGGGGACGGATCGGTGTTAGAACAAATATCGAACACGATGGGCTCCGGTGGTGCAGATGACCCACTTTCCCCGCTCCTTGATCGAGTTTCAGCAGCGCTTCGCGGATGAGGCGGCCTGTGTCAGATACCTGTTCGCGGCGCGCTGGCCCGAGGGCTTTGTCTGCCCCGGCTGCGGCAAGATCAAGGCGTGGCAACTGCAAACCAAACCGTGGACCCCCGCCTTCGCGAGGGCAGGCTCTGGGAATGCGCCGGCTGCGGCAAGCAGACCTCGGTCACCGCCGGCACCATCATGCATCACTCCAAGCTGGCGCTGACCACTTGGTTCTTGGGCGGCCTATCTGATGGCGACCCATTCCAACGGGATTTCGGCGCTGCAGCTGCAACGCCAGCTCGCGCTCGGCTCCTACAAGAGCGCTTGGCTGCTGTGCGCCAAGCTGCGCGCCAGCATGCTGGCGCCCGGCCGCAGCCCGCTCGCCGGTCTGGTCGAGATCGACGAGACCGAGATCGCCTGCCGCAGCAAGCATGACCCGCTCACCGGCGCCGCCTGAATGTAAATCGGCATGGAATAAGGACCCTGTTTAGGGGGTGATCGGCATCCAATCGGGACCCCCGGGACGGTGGGTCCACAGTGGCTTCCATGGGGAACCTGGGAGCCTGTCGGGGGATGCTGATAGTGGAGACGATCGCGAAGATCCGTCGGGCGTATTTTGTTCAGAAGAAGCCGATCAGGGCGATCTGCCGGGAGCTTCGAGTATCCCGAAAGGTGGTGCGCAAGGTGGTCCGGTCGGAGGCGACGGAGTTTCGCTATGCGCGCGGGACGCAGCCGCTGCCGAAGATCGATCCGTGGCGAGGCGAGCTCGACGCGCTGCTGCTTTCGAATGAGGGCAAGGCGGCACGCGAGCGGCTGACGCTGATCCGGGTCTACGAAGAGCTGCGTGGCCTGGGTTACGAGGGCAGCTACGACGCGGTGCGGCGGTACGCGAAGAGCTGGCTCGCCGAGCGGGGTGCGGTGACCGCACAGGCCTATGTACCGCTGAGCTTCGCCCCGGGCGAGGCCTACCAGTTCGACTGGTCGCACGAGATCGTGCTGATCAACGGGGTAACGGTGACCGTCAAGGTCGCGCATGTCCGGCTGTGCCACAGCCGGATGCTGTTCGTACGGGCCTATCCGCGCGAGACCCAGGAGATGGTGTTCGATGCCCACGACCGGGCGTTCGCCTTCTTCAAGGGCACCTGCGCGCGTGGCATCTACGACAACATGAAGACGGCGGTCGAGACGGTGTTCGTCGGCAAGGAGCGGCAGTACAACCGCCGCTTCCTGCAGATGTGCGGGCACTATCTGGTCGAGCCCACCGCCTGCACCCCGGCCTCGGGGTGGGAGAAGGGCCAGGTCGAGAACCAGAGCCTGCCCCGGCGAAGGCCGGGGTCGGGCTGGTGCGCGAGCGCTTCTTCACGCCGCGTCTGCGGATGGCGAGCTATGACGAGTTGAACGGCTGGCTGCTCGACCGTTGCGTCGCCTATGCCAAGGCGCACAAGCACCCAGAGAGTGCCGAGCAGACAATCTGGCAGGCCTTCGAGGCGGAGCGCCCGCATCTGGTGCCGATCGCCGGCCGCTTTGACGGGTTCCATGCCCTTCCGGCCGCGGTCTCGAAGACCTGCCTGGTGCGCTTCGACAACAACAAGTACTCGGTTGTCTCGCGCGCCGTAGGCCGCCCGGTCGAGATCCATGCCTATGCCGACCGCATCGTCATCCGTCAGGACGGTGCCGTCGTCGCCGAGCATCCGCGCTGCTTCGGGCGCGGCGAGACGATCTACGATCCCTGGCACTACGTGCCGGTGCTGGCCAGGAAGCCCGGCGCCCTGCGCAACGGTGCGCCGTTCAAGAACTGGCCGCTGCCGGCCGGCCTGGAGCGCCTGCGGCGCCGGCTGAAGGGGTCCGACGACGGCGACCGCCAGATGGTCAAGATTCTCTCCGCGGTGCTGACCGACGGCCTCGCCGCGGTGGAGGGGGCCTGTGCCGAGGCGCTCGGCGATGGCGTTCACTCCGCCGATGTCGTCCTCAACATCCTGGCGCGGCGCCGCGACCCCGCGCCGGCGGCGGCGATCCTGACCCCGGAAGCGCTGCGCCTGCATCATGCGCCGATTGCCGATTGTGCTCGTTACGACCGTCTGCGCAGCGCCTCCTGATGGAACGAACCCAGGTTCTCGAGCTGATGGCCACGCTCAAGCTCTACGGCATGCGCGCGGCCTATGACGAGGTGATGGCGACCGGCATCAAGCGTCGGCACGAGCCGCCGCGCATCGTCGGCGACCTGCTCGCCGCCGAGATCGCTGAGAAGCAGGCGCGCTCGATCAAGTACCAGCTCACCATTGCCAAGCTGCCGCTGGCCAAGGATGTCGACGCGTTCGACTTCGCCGGCACCCCGATCAACGAGACGCTGATCCGCGATCTGGCGACCGGCGGCTTCATCGCCGAGCAGCGCAACGCCGTGCTCATCGGCGGCACCGGCACCGGCAAGAGCCACCTCGCCATTGCTGTTGCGCGCGCCTGCATCCGCGGCGGCGCCAGGGGCCGCTTCTACACCGTCGTCGACCTCGTCAACCGCCTGGAGAACGAGGCCCGAGCCAATCGGCAGGGACGGCTCGCCGATTACCTGACCCGGCTCGACTTCGTCGTCCTCGACGAGCTCGGCTATCTCCCCTTCGCCCAAACCGGCGGCCAGCTGCTCTTCCATCTGATCAGCCGCCTCTACGAGCGCACCTCGATCATCGTCACCACCAATCTCGCCTTCGGCGAATGGCCGAGCGTCTTCGGCGACGCCAAGATGACCACGGCACTCCTCGACCGGCTCACCCATCACTGCGAGATCGTCGAGACCGGCAACGAAAGCTGGCGCTTCAAAAACCGCGCCTGACCCCCAGCCAAATCGGGCAAATCCCCCGCCCCGGACCCCACCCCCTGGGGCTTGCCCAGGTGGGCAAACAGGCACCTCCCACGCGCGCCGCTCCGTCGCTCGTGTAGGCACTGCGCGTCGCGCGCGGGGCCCTCCTATTCGCTACCTGGACAAGCCCGCGCCGAACCTCAGACGGGTCCCTTTTGGATGCCGATCCCGGGTCCCAATTGCTTGCCGTTTGACAGCGTTGTCCGGGAAATCCGCGGCTCGCGGCTCGTCCTCGGTCGCGAAAGGGGTATCGGGGGCGGCACCGCCGTCATCGCCTTGCGCCGTGTCTGCGTCAGCGGCGATGCCGGGCGGCAGCCATGCCGCGGCGGCGTCGCGTGCCGCGGGATCGAGACCGATTGCAGTGTTGCTCTCGGGATCGAACGCCGTCTCCAAGGCCGCGGCGAGTGCCGCCTTTTTGTCGCCGGCGTGGTCCTGCGCCCAGCGGCGGCCGAGGACGGTTTCGGCGACCGCAAGACCGTGCGCCTTCTTCGCCCGCCCCCAGTAATTGGCGGCGGTCGGCCGCCAGAAATCGGCAAACGGGATAGCGAGCCGCCGGACCGCACTCTCGATGACCGGATCGGCTCCATCCTCGACGGCGAGCTGCGGCTTCAACGTAGCCGCGATGCACCAGACGAAAAGGTCCTGCTTGGCTTCACCCGGCAAGCCGGCGAGCGTCGCGAACCCTTCTGCCGGCGGCAGCGAAAGCCAGTCGAGGTCGAGCGCCTTCTCGCGCGCGGCGAGGAGCCGGCCGGCCGGCGTCTCGGCGAGATCGTTCAGCGAGCTCGCGGGGCGGGTCTCGACAGCCCACAGATCGAGCGGGCAGGAGCCCCAGCCGCGATCGCGGAGATCGACACACAGCGTATAGAGCGCCAGGTCGAACGCCACCTCGAAATCGCCGGCGAGATGCGCCCGTGCGATCTGCAGCCGGTGCGCCTTCAGGTCGTCGACCAGGACCTGGCTGAAGCCGCATTCCTTGCGCACCCGTGCTTCGCCGGTGAGCGGGCGAGGAGAGGGGAGGGTCCCGAACGCTTCGTCGCTCCCTTCCGCTGTCTCCGCGCCGCCATTGTCGGCGGTGGCCGGTGTCGCCGACCGCTCGACGAGGCCCTCGTAGATGCGAAAATCGCCCTCCTCGCCGATGGTCACGATGCAGCCGGCGCGAGCCCGGTCTTCCTCGGCATAGACCGCCTCGGCTTCTGTCGTCTCGACCAGTTCGTCGTGACGCGCCTGCAGGTCCTCGGCCTCGCTGACGAGGCCCTCGCTCCAGGCATCTTCGGGGAGCGCTTCGAGTGCCGCCAGACGGTCCTCGATCGCCTGGAGCTCGGCGGCGACCGCCGGCGGGAATTCGGCAGCTTGCGGGCGTATATGCGCGTATTCGGCGGTGAAGCCGTAAGCGGGGTCGAGCATCGGGCGCGTGGCGTTCGCTGACGCCGAAGCGGGCGGCAACGGTTTCGGTGTTCTCGCCGGCGTCGATCAGCGCCGCCATCGCGGCGAATTCGTCGGCCGGGTGCATCGCCGCCCGCACCGTGTTTTCCATCAGCGAGGTTTCGAGCGCGGCATCCGGCTTCTCGACGAGGCACGGCACCTCATAGCCGGCCGGGATCACGCCTTCGGCGGTAAGCTCCTGCAATGCCTTCAGGCGCCGGCTGCCGGCGGTGACGGCATAGACCCCGTTTCGCTCGGGTGCGGGGCAGACGACGAGGTTCTGCTTCAGCCCGCGGGTCTTGAGGCTCGCCTTGAGCTCGGCGTCCTCCCCCGCCGAGGGCGGGGTCTTCCTTGCGTTGGCCGGCGACAGGACAAGCCGGTCGAGGGTGATGTTTCGGACAGCAGATGCCGTTTCCATGGAAGAGTCTCCATGGCGGGCGGACGGAGCCTTCTCTCGTCCTGCAAACTCGCCGCAGAGCTCAGCTCGGTCCTTTCCCTTTTCCGGCTAGCAACCCCGAAAGACCCGTTGCCATGCGGCGCAGGCCTCAGCGTCAGGGATCGCAACCCGGATGGGCGGAGCCGCAGCATGCGGCTTCGGGCGGCAGCCTAGCAGCCTGTCGGATTGACGATTGGTGTGATCATGATACGGTGGGCACGGCGAGTGGGACCACCGGATATAGCGATGACGACCTATATGCCGTTTGATCGCGAGCAGCCGTTTCTGCTGCCGCCGGATGTGAAGGATTGGCTGCCGGCGAACGATATCGCGCATTTTATCGTGGCGGCGGTGGAGCGGGTGCGGCTGGCGGCGTTTCACACCAACGCCCGGCCCAGCGGTAAGCCGCAATACCATCCGCGGCTGATGCTGGCGCTGCTCGTCTACAGCCATGCCAACGGCGTCTTCTCCTCGCGGCGGATCGAGCGGGCGACGTACCGGGACGTCGGCACCCGTTTTATCGCCGCCAACACGCATCCCGACCACGACACGATCGCCAACTTTCGGCGGACCAACAAGCCGGCGTTTGAAGCGGCGTTTTTGCAGGTTCTGCTGCTGGCGCGCGAGATGGGGCTGCTGCGGCTGGGCACGGTGTCGATCGACGGGACCAAGATCGATGCCAATGCCTCGAAGATCCGCTCGCTGCGGTACGATCGGGCGCGGGCGCTGCGGGCGAAGCTCGCGGCCGACATCGCCGCGTTGACCGCCAAGGCCGAGGCGGCCGATGCCGAGGACATCGACCCGCAGGCGCTGCCGGCGGAGATCGCCCGGCGCGAGGCGCTCAAGGCGAAGCTCGACGCTGCCTGCGCGCGGTTGGAAGCGGAAGCCAAGGCCGAGGCCGAGGCCGAACGCCCGCAATATGAAGCCAGGAAGGCAGCCTGGGAGGCCAAGACCGGGCGCGGCGGCCAGCCGCCCAAGCCGCCCGATGCAACGCCGCGGCCCGATCGACAGACCAACCCCGGCCTGCGCCGGGGCAGGCTCTGACCGACCCCGATTTACAGCTGATGCGCAAGTCCAAAGCGCATGAATACCGCCAAGCCTACAACGCTCAGGCGGTGGTCTGCGCCGAGGGGACGCAGCTCATCCTGGCGACCAACATGGCCACCACCCCGAGCGACCAGCCGACCTTCGCGGCCACGGTCCTGGCGATGCGCGAGACGGTCGGCCTGCCGCAGACAGTGTTGGCCGATGCCGGCTATGCCGGCGGCCCGGCCGTCGCCGAACTCCAAGCCTGCGGCATCGAGCCCTTGGTGGCGATCGCCCGCACCCAGCCGCACCGGCCTTACGACTTCCGCCCGCCGCCCGAACCCAAGCCCGAGCGCCGCATCACCGAACCGTGGCGCCTGGCGATGAAGGCCAGGCTGGAGAGCGAAGATGGCAAAGCCCGCTACAAAAAACGCAAACAGACTGTCGAGCCGGTCTTCGGCATCATCAAGAGCGCGATCGGGTTCACCCGCTTCCACCTGCGCGGCCGGCAAAACGTCGCCACCGAGTGGCTGTTGATCGCCCTCGCCTACAACTGCCGCAGACTGCATAACCTGCGGCCGGCCTAAACTGGGCTGCGCCTGGTAGGTGACCGTGACCGGCGAGCCCGCCGCAGACTGCATAACCTGCGGCCGGCCTAAACTGGGCCAAGCGGGCACATCTCACCCGCCACAACACACCAACCCGACAGGCTGCTAGAGCCCGGTCCCGCAAGGAGACGCCCGAATGGCAAGGAAGAGGGGATGGCAGTACATTTGCAACAGGTCACGCGGATCGACGGGTCACTCCGCCTCGTGTGCGGGCCGATGCGCCCGATCAGGCGGCGCAGATGGCTGCGGATCTCCTTGCCCGCGGGCGTCTTGCCGGGACGCAGGCTGACCGCGACCGGGCGGTGTCGTAGACGTGGATCGGCAGGAAGCAGCGTTCATCCCTCGGGTCAGGCCCGAGGGCAGGCTCAATGCGCGTTGAACAGCGAGAGCTGCTGATCGCCGTGAACCACATCTACCGTGTCGTCGATGTCGAGGGTCACGGCTTCCGGCGGCACGGCATAGCTCGCACAGCAGAGATCAACCAGCACGCCCATCAGCCGGATCAGCTCACGCAGGCTCGGCGCATTCTCCCAGCGCGACACCGTCGGCTGGGAGCACAAATCCCGGCCGCTGTCGGGAAGCCGGTCGCAGGCCAGCTTGAACGCCGGATCGCTGCGCAGCCGATCGAGATCGTCGGCATCCTCAAAGCCGCAGACGATCGCCAGGACGCCGCCGCGCAGGATGTCCGGCAGGCGGTGGACGACGCGCTCGGGATCGCGCCGGTCGGCGATCTTGGCCGCCAGCTTTGTGCAAATCCCGAGGCGGCGCTCGGCGGCGGCCAACAGCATGACGCCGCCATCGGAGCTGAACCGGCCGCCATCGAAGGCGGCGGTCACCTTTTTGCGGGCAACGGCTGGAAACGAGAACGGTAGCAGCGTATCGTCGGTCATGGCAGGTGTGGCAGCCTCGACCCCGTGAATAGATGGTTTTCACACCATTCTCTACAATATATTAAGTTCTTAGACCACACCCACCAACCACCCGGCGAATAAAGTGGGTTAGGAACAGCACATGTCCGTGAAAATCGAGCTGCCTCCCGAGATTGAGGCCAACCTTGCCGCGGAGGCCGCGTCGCAAGGGATCCCGTTGCCCGAATACTTGCGGCGCCTGCTTGAGGAGAAGACGGCCACCAGCAGGGGGAATCCGCTGTCGCCGGAGGAGCGCGCGAATTTCTGGCGCGACACAGCGGGCGGCCTAAGGGAGACGAAACTGCTCTCCGACGAAGCGATCAGCCGGAAGACAATCTACTCCGGACGCGGCTAGGGCGTGAGCATCCTCGTCGACACCAACGTGTTGCTGCGGCGGACCCAGCCCAGCCATCCCCAGTATGGCGTCGCGGTCGAAAGCGTGAGGCGGCTGCTCGCGGGCGGCGAGCCAGTCTATTACACGCTGCAGAATATCGCCGAATTCTGGAACGTCCTCACCCGCCCCGTGGCGAGCAACGGCATGGGCGTCTCTACGGCAACGGCGCTCGTCGAGGTGGAGAAGATCGAGCGCGCCATGGAGCTGCTGCCGGACAGCCCGGCCATGTACGCCGAGTGGAAGCGCTTGGTGGTGCAGCACCGCGTGCAAGGCGTGAAGGTCCATGATGCCCGCCTGGTCGCCGCGATGAAAGTGCACCGCGTGCGGCGGCTCCTGACCTTTGACGCGGGCGACTTCGCCCGCTACGGGATCGGGGTGCTAACGCCGGGTTCCGTGCTCTTGTAGGCCGGTCGTCCGGCCTGCGATATCTGGACCAGCGGTAACACTGGAACGGGCAGGACTCTGTTTTCCCACGCACAGAAAATGCTCCTCATAGATTCTTCTGAAACAGGCACGCCGGTTTCGACGATCTTCGCGCACTCGCTGCCAGACCGACCGATCGAGGATTGGGAGCCGCTGTCGCATCACCTCGCCGCCGTCGGCAATCGCGCGGCGGAATTCGCGGAGGCATTCGGCTGGGAAGAAGCCGCCCGGGTCGCCGGCCGGCTGCACGACATCGGCAAATGCTCCGCCGCCTTTCAGGCCTACATCCGCCGCGCACGGCAGGGTGACGAGCGCACCCGTGGTCCGGATCATTCGACAGCGGGCGCCCGCGCCGCCGTAGAATCTTATGGGCGGCTCGGCCTCGGCCGCATGCTCGCCTTCGCGATTGCCGGTCATCACAGCGGCCTGGCCGATTTCGGCGATCTCGAACGCCGGCTAGAGCCCGAGCACGCAATCGAGCCATATCCGGGATGGCATGCCCATGCCGGCGCCGCGCCGCCGCTTGCTTCCCTGCGCAACACAAGACCATTTTTGAGAAGCAGCGATAAAGGGTTCGAGCAGGCGTTCCTGACGCGGATGCTGTTCTCCTGCCTGGTCGACGCCGACTTTCTCGAAACCGAGCGCTTTTACGCGGAGGCGAAGGGCGCGCCCGTCGAGCGGGGCGGCCATCTCGGTCTCGACACCCTTCGCGAGAGCTTGCGTGCCTCCATGGCCCGATTGCGTGCCGAGGCCGCCTCGACCCCGCTCAACGCGCTGCGGGCGGAGGTTCTAGAGAGGGCTGTCGAGCGCGCCCTTTTATCGCCTGGCCTGTTCACGCTGACCGTGCCGACCGGGGGCGGCAAGACCCTGGCGTCGCTGTCCTTCGCGCTGGAGCACGCGGTTCGACACGGGCTGCGGCGGGTGGTTTACGTGATCCCCTTTACCTCGATCATCGAGCAGACCGCCGAAGTGTTCAGACAGGCGCTGAACACCAGCGAAAATGTTCTGGAGCACCACGCCAGCTTTGACTGGGAGGGCGCGGCCGAGACGCGGCGGGATGATGGCGAGGGGCCCGACGGCTTGGCAAAATTGCGCCGGGCGGCGGAGAACTGGGACGTGCCGATCGTCGTCACCACCGCGGTGCAGTTTTTCGAGAGCCTGTTCGCCGCGCGCCCCTCGCGGTGCCGCAAGCTGCACAACCTGGCCGGCAGCGTAATCGTGCTCGATGAGGCGCAGACCCTTCCGATCCCGCTGCTGCGACCGTGCATGGCGGCGCTCCAGGAGCTCACTGCCAACTACAACGCCAGCGCCGTGCTGTGCACCGCGACGCAACCGGCCTTGCGGCAGCAGGATGGGTTCACGAACGGCTTTTCGATCGACGACACGCGCGAGCTGGCGCCCAAACCGAAAGACCTGTACGCGCGCCTGAAGCGGGTAAAAGTCGAGCATCTGACCGACCCCGTCACCGACGAGACAATCGCGGCGCGCTTCGCCGAACAGCCGCAGATGCTGTGCATCGTCAACAGTCGCGCCCATGCCCGCGGGCTGTTCGAGACGATCCGCGAGCTGCCTGGCGCCGCCCACCTGACGACGCTGATGTGCCCGCGCCACCGGCGCATTGAATTGGCGAAACTGCGCGAGCGGCTGAAAAAAGGCGAGCCGGTGCGGTTGGTCTCTACGTCGCTGATCGAAGCCGGCGTGGACATCGATTTTCCCGAGGTGTGGCGCGCGGCGACCGGGCTGGATTCGATCGCCCAGGCCGTCGGCCGCTGCAACCGCGAAGGCCGGCCGGCGCTCGGCCGCACCGTGGTGTTCGAGCCCGCCGAAGCCAAGCCGCCGAAAGAGCTGACGGCCTTCTGGCAGGCGGCCCGTCCGGTGCTGCGCCGTTATGACGATCCGCTGACGCTCGATGCGGTAAGGGATTATTTTCGTGAGCTCTACTGGCAGAAGGGTGAAATGGCGTTTGACACGGTCCCCATCGACGGCCGTCCGGGCATTCTGCCCGCCATCGCCGGGCGGGCGCCGGACGCCAGTTTTCCGTTCGCGAGCATCGCCGCCGCATTTCGAATGATTGACGACATCATGGAGCCGGTCGTGGTCCCTTGGCGCTCCGGCGCCGACGACCATGATGCCGAGACGGTGCTGAGCCGGATCGCCGCGAGGGATCGCCCGCTCGCCCGCGACCTGCGCCAGCTGCAGCAATACACGGTCCCGATACCGCCAAGAGCGCGCGACGCGTGGCTCGCCGTCGGCGTGCTGCGGCCGGTCCATCCTGCACTCGGCGACGCCCTGCTGCAGTTCGCGGACCTCGCGCATTACGACCTACTGACCGGCGTGCGCCTGGATGACCCGCTGCTACGTTCAGCGGAATTGAATGTCAGCTCCTGACATCATTGACCCCATGCAACTCACCTGCCGTTCATTGCAATGTGGGGTCTTGCCTGACATCATTGACCCCATGCAACTCACCTGCCGTTCATTGCAATGTGTGGTCTTGACGGAGGCTCAAGTGGCCCGTATTGTCGCGCCAGATCGGGGGTGCGCATGCGGCGGTGGCGAGGTTTACGGATACGGCTCACGATCGGTAAGCTGGAAATCTCCCTCACGATCGAGCCTCCATAAAGTCGCTTGGCCAAACTCGGCTAAGTGCGGATCGAAACATTGCTATGTGCGGGATGTGGTAAGCGCGGCCCCCCCGACCGAGTTGGCCGGGGGGCTCCTTCGCCGCACAGCCCTCATTAAACCGATCTTTAGTAAATTCGTCTTTTATGTTCTAGCTATGGTTGAGGTTGCTGGGAGTGTGTGATGGCCTACGGCGTGCGGCTGCACGTATGGGGGGAGCGCGCCTGTTTTACGCGGCCGGAAATGAAGGTCGAGCGCGTCTCCTATGACGTGATGACCCCCTCGGCGGCGCGCGGCATCCTCGAGGCGGTGCATTGGAAGCCGGCGATCCGCTGGGTGGTGGACCGTATCCACGTGTTGAAGCCGATCCGCTTCCAGTCATTCCGCCGCAACGAGGTCGGGGCCAAGATCAGCAGCGTCACCGCCGAACGCGCGATGCGGGCGGGATCAACCGCCGGGCTGGGCCTGGTGATCGAGGACAGCCGCCAGCAGCGCGCCGCGACGCTTCTCGTCAACGTCGCCTACGTCATCGCGGCGCATTTCGAGTTGACCGGGGCAGCGAAGGAAGACGACACCACGGCCAAGCATCTGAGCATGTTCAACCGCCGCGCTGCGAGCGGCCAGTGCTTTCACCGGCCGTGCCTCGGCAGCCGCGAGTTCGCGGCCGATTTCGCGCTGATCGCCGAGGGTGAGCCGCTGCCGGAATGCGCTCTGCCGTCCGATCAGCGCGACCGCGACCTCGGCTGGATGCTGCACGACATCGACTTCGAGAACGGCAATACCTCGCGCTTCTTCCGGGCACGGCTCGTCGACGGGGTGCTCGACATTCAGGGCTGCCTTGCTGAAGGCACCGCCACATGACCGTCCTCCAGGCGCTCGACCGCTACTACCACCGTATGGCGGCGCGGAACGAAGCGGAAGCGCCGGGCTACTCGCGCGAGAAGATCGGCTTTGCCATCGTGCTGTCCGCAACGGGTGAGCCGATCCAAAACCTCGATCTGCGCGAGGCCTCCGGCAAACGCATGGTTCCGCGCCTGCTCGAAGTGCCGGCTGCGGTAAAGCGCACCGCCGGTATTTTGCCAAACCTGTTCTGGGACAAAACTTCTTATGTGCTGGGTCGAACCGCGGGCGAAGGCAAGCGGACCGCGGAGGAGCACGCCGCGTTCAAGGCGGCAAACCTCGCGATGCTTGACGGCGCGAATGACGAAGGGCTCGTTGCGTTGCGCCACTTCTTGGAGGCGTGGTCGCCGGCGCGGTTCGACATGCCGCCTTTCGTGCCGGAGATGCTCGACACCAACATCGTGTTCCGCCTCGATGGCGAGCTTGGCTATATCCATGGACGCGAAGCAGCTAGGCGCCTGATCGAGACCCGCGTTGGCGGCGACGGCCCAATCGGCTTCTGCCTGGTCACAGGACTCGAAGCGCCGCTGCGCCGGCTTCACCCGTCGGTCAAGGGAGTCGAAGGGGCGCAGTCGTCGGGTGCGTCCCTGGTGTCGTTCAACCTCGACGCCTTTAGCTCCTACGGCAAGGAGCAGGGGGCCAACGCACCCACCTCGGAGGCAGCGGCGTTCCGCTATGGCGCGGCGCTCAACCGGATGCTCGATCGCGGCAGCCGCAACCGCGTTGCCCGGCCGATCGGCGATGCGAGCGTGGTCTTCTGGGCCGACACCTCCGCCATGGTCGACGAGACCGCCGCCCAGGCCGCGGAGGACGCGTTTGCCAGCTGGTTCGATCAACCCACCCAACAGAGTCCAGGGGCGGACGATGCGTCCGAAGCCGCCAAGCTGCGCGATGCGTTGGACATGCTAGCCCAGGGTCGTCCGGTCCGGGATCTTGGCCTCGGGCTGGTGGAGGGAACGCGGTTCCACGTGCTGGGTCTCGCTCCCAACGCCGCGCGGCTTTCGGTACGCTATTGGCTTGACGACGATTTCGGGGCGTTCGCTAAGCGCCTTGGTGAACACTATCGCGACCTCGCGATCAAGCCCGCGCCGTGGGGCGCAAAGCCGCCGTCGATCCAGCGGTTGCTGGTCAAGACCACAGCACTCCAGGAAAAATTCGACAATATCCCGCCGCTGCTGGCCGGCGAGGTGGCCCGTGCCGTGCTGAGCGGGACCGGCTACCCGCGCACCTTGCTGACCGCGGCCATCATCCGCCTGCGCGCCGGCGACGACCCAGGGAGCGGCTGGCACGCGGCTGCGATCAAGGCTTGCATCAATCGTTCGGAAGAGGAGAACGTGCCAATGGCGCTTGAACCGGATAACCCCAGCGCTGCTTATCAGCTGGGCCGACTCTTCGCGGTCCTTGAATCCGCCCAATATGCTGCGCTCGGCCGGGTGAACGCTCCGATAAGCACTCGGTATTACGGATCGGCTTCGGCGACGCCGGCGCGTGTGTTCGGTCCGCTGTTGCGCGGGCTTCGCCACCACGTCGCGGACGCGATGAAGCAAGGTCGCGGCGGCTGGATCGACGGGAAGGTCGGCGAGATCGTGGCGACGCTGCCGCCCGAGCTTCCGCGCACGCTTCGACTGGAAGATCAGGGTCGCTTCGCCATCGGCTACTACCACGAACGCGCTTTCCGACGGCCCAGGGCGGATGAAATCGATCCGGGTGAAGAGGAAACCAGCAGATGACAGGCCTGAACGCGGTGGCACGACGCCACGAGTTCGTTCTTTATTTCGACGTCGCCAACGGCAATCCGAACGGCGACCCGGACGCCGGCAATATGCCACGCATGGACCCGGAAACCGGGCACGGTCTCGTCAGCGACGTTTGCCTGAAGCGCAAGATCCGCAACTTTGTCGAGATGACCAAGGAGAAGGAGACCCGGTACGGCATCTACGTCACCGAGGGTTCGATCCTCAACGAGAAGCACCGTGAAGCGTATCTGCGCGAGCGGCCGGATGATTTAGACGTCAAAACCGCCAGGCGACTAACACCAAAATCGGATCAGGAGGCGCTGCGGATCAGGCAGTTCATGTGCGACAATTTCTTCGATATCCGCACGTTCGGCGGCGTGCTCTCGACCGGCATCAACGCCGGCCAGGTTCGCGGTCCGGTGCAACTCGCATTCGGGCGCTCGGTGGAGCCGATCCTGCCGCTAGAGGTGTCGATCACCCGGATGGCGGCGACCAACGAGCGAGAGAAGAAGGAACGCGCCGAGGGCGGTGACGACGAGAAGCGTGGTGATAACCGCACCATGGGACGCAAGCATATCGTGCCCTATGGCCTCTATCGCGCGCATGGCTTCGTCTCCGCGCCATTGGCCTCGCACCCGGTCAAGGGCACCGGCTTTTCCGACGATGATCTCGAGCTCTTGTTCGAGGCGCTGACCAACATGTTCGACCATGACCGATCCGCCGCTCGGGGCGAGATGGCGACCCGCAAGCTCGTGGTCTTCCGGCACAACTCGGCGCTTGGCAATGCGCCGGCGCACAAGCTGTTCGAGCGGGTGAAGACCTGGCGCGTTTACAAGGAAGCGCAGCACGAGATTGGCGACGAGAGGACCGATAATTGGCCGTCCGCCCGCGCCTTCTCGGATTACGCCATCACCGTGGACAGCGCTGCGGTTCCTGAAGGGGTCGAAGTGACCGAACGGTGAGACCGCTATGTCCGCGCCCTTTGCGAGCCCGGAGGTCGAGGATGCGCTGATCCCACTGTCGGCGCTGCAGCATCAGCTGTTCTGCCCGCGGCAATGCGCCTTGATCCATGTCGAAGGCTTGTGGGCGGAGGACGGCGCCACCGCCGAGGGCCGCATCCTGCATGAGCGGGTCGACGCGGGCCGGCCAGAGCGCCGGCCGGGGGTGCGGATCGTGCGCGGGCTGGCGCTGCGCTCGCTGGCGCTCGGCGTCTCGGGTATCGCCGACGTCGTCGAATTCACCGGCCGTCCGCCGCGCCCCTTTCCGGTCGAGTACAAACGCGGCAAACCCAAGGCACATCGCGCCGACGAGGTTCAGCTCTGCGCCCAGGCGATCTGCCTGGAGGAGATGTTCGGCGGCGAGGTGCCTGAAGGCGCCCTGTTTTACGGCCAGACCCGCCGACGCCACACGGTCCCCTTCGATGCCGGCTTGCGTGCGCTGACCGCCACAACCGCCGCCGCAGCGCGGGCGAACATCGCCGCCTGCCGCACCCCGCCGCCGGTGCGTTCGCCAGCCTGCCGCCGCTGCTCGCTCGAAACCCTGTGCCAGCCGGCGCGACTGGAAAAGCCGCCGCATATCGCCCGCTGGCTCGCGGCGCAGATCGCCGACTGAAGAGCGCGTTCGGTGCGCCGTATGCTGAACACGTTTTATGTCACGAGCGAGGGTGCGTGGTTGCGCAAGGACGGCGCCAATCTGGTAGTCGAGGTCGATGGCGCCGAACGCGGCCGCGCCCCGCTGCATCTGCTCGACGGCATCGTCAGCTTTGGCCGAGCCGGTGCATCGCCGGCGCTGCTGGCCGCCTGCGCCGAAGCGGGCGTGACGGTATCGCACCTCGAACCCAATGGCCGCTTCCTCGCACGGGTCGAGGGTGCGCGCACCGGCAACGTGCTGCTGCGCCGGACGCAGTTTCGCATCGCCGACGATGCCGCGCGCAAGGCCGTCATCGTGCGGGGCATCGTCGCCGCCAAAGCGGCCAACCAGCGCACCGTCGTGCGCCGCGCGCTGCGCGACCACGGGGAGACGATGCCGGCCGCAGCTCGCGACGCGCTGACGCTGGCCGAGCGCCGGCTGACCGATGCCGCCCGCCGCACCATCATCACGACCGACGTGGACGGCCTGCGCGGCATAGAAGGGGAGTCGGCCCTGGTTTATTTCAGCGTCTTCGATCATCTCGTGCGCGTCGACGGCCCGGAGTTTCGCTTTCGCGGACGCTCGCGTCGGCCCCCGCTGGACCGGTTGAACGCCCTGCTGTCTTTTCTCTATGCGATGCTCGGGCATGACTGTCGCTCGGCTCTCGAGGCGCACGGGCTCGACCCGCAGGTCGGCTTTCTCCACGCCGACCGGCCGGGCCGCGCCGGTCTCGCCCTCGATTTGATGGAGGAGCTGCGCCCGGTGCTCGCAGACCGTCTGGCGCTCAGCCTGATCAACCGCCGCCAGCTCGCGGCGGGCGACTTTATCGTCGAGGAGGCCGGCGGCGTGCGCCTGACCGACGACGCACGCAAGCGCGTGCTGGTCGGCTGGCAGGAGCGCAAACGCGACGAGCTTCGCCATCCGTTTCTCGGCGAAACCGTGACACTCGGCCTTGTCGCGCATATCCAGGCTCAATTGCTCGCCCGGCATTTGCGCGGCGACCTCGACGGCTATCCCGCCTTCGTATGGAGGTGAGCCGTCGGCATGTTGATGCTCGTCGCCTACGATGTCAGCACGGAAACGCCGGCCGGCCGCCGACGGCTGCGGCGCGTCGCGCGGGCCTGCCTCGATTTCGGCCAGCGCGTCCAGAAATCGGTTTTCGAATGCGAGGTCGAGCCAGCGCAATGGGTGGCGCTGCGCACCCGTTTGATCGGTGAGATCGACCCAGCGGCTGACAGTCTGCGCTTCTACCGGATCGGGGCGGAAGGCCGGCGGCGGGTCGAGCATGTCGGGGCCAAGCCGGCCCTCGATCTCGGTGGGCCGCTAATCTTTTAAAGCATCCACGAGGGCGCGCGAACCACAAGCTCTCAGCGCTCTCCAAGCAGGATCGCGCGAACCACAGTTTCAACGTTATCAGCTATATAGCTCCGAAGCCCTCGGCTCATTGCGCCGCGCGCAGACGAACACCGGCCGGCTCGCACATCAGCCATGATTTGCCGTTGTCGGCCCTCGTGTTACAACCCGGGCGGTCGCCCCCCTCACGGGGGCGCGGATCGAAACAAATCGAAAGCGCCGGCGGCATCGGTGACGCTCACGGTCGCCCCCCTCACGGGGGCGCGGATCGAAACCGCGGCGGCGCCAGCTGCACGCTCGTCAAGGGCACGTCGCCCCCCTCACGGGGGCGCGGATCGAAACGGCTAGGATCGGGCCGACGCGCGACCGCTCGCCGGGTCGCCCCCCTCACGGGGGCGCGGATCGAAACATCCATTCCGTCGCCGAGATGACGACGTGCGCGTGGTCGCCCCCCTCACGGGGGCGCGGATCGAAACCTGTTGAACCCGCCGTCTGGCTCCCACACCGTCTCGTCGCCCCCCTCACGGGGGCGCGGATCGAAACATGGCGACGCCATCGCTGGTGCCGTCCGTCCTCGGTCGCCCCCCTCACGGGGGCGCGGATCGAAACGATCCAGCCACGTCGCGTGCGACAAGTCGGGCAGATGTCGCCCCCCTCACGGGGGCGCGGATCGAAACCTCCTCGTCCATGTGCTGGGCCGCAAGGATGTAAAGTCGCCCCCCTCACGGGGGCGCGGATCGAAACCGTGTCATAGATGCCGGACACTGTTGGCAAGCTGAGGTCGCCCCCCTCACGGGGGCGCGGATCGAAACTGCTAGCAACGATCGGGCTCGGCGACTGGTCGCGTCGCCCCCCTCACGGGGGCGCGGATCGAAACCCATACATGATGGCGGTGAGGGTCTTACCGATGGGTCGCCCCCCTCACGGGGGCGCGGATCGAAACAACCTGGCGACGGATTCCCAGTTCTGCCGCAGTCTGGTCGCCCCCCTCACGGGGGCGCGGATCGAAACGTGCGTCGTAGATGACCCGAGCCAACGCGCCGCGCGTCGCCCCCCTCACGGGGGCGCGGATCGAAACATCAGGTGCAGGGTCGCCGAGCGCTGCGACTTGGGTCGCCCCCCTCACGGGGGCGCGGATCGAAACAGCTAAGTGGCTGGTGTCGAGAGCGCCAAGCGGCGTCGCCCCCCTCACGGGGGCGCGGATCGAAACTCCAGAAAGTAATGGCTCCCGCTCCCACTTGCGGTCGCCCCCCTCACGGGGGCGCGGATCGAAACATGCTCGGTCGGCTGCTTTCTCGCGAAGGGCCGAGTCGCCCCCCTCACGGGGGCGCGGATCGAAACATCTGCACTCATGGCTAACTCCGAGGCTCTGCCGGTCGCCCCCCTCACGGGGGCGCGGATCGAAACCCCTCATTGTCGAGGCAGGCGCAGTGGAGCGCCGTCGCCCCCCTCACGGGGGCGCGGATCGAAACTCTAGCAATATAGGACGTAGGTAGTTCCGTCCGGGCCGGGAGAATAGGAGAGGCTGTCGCTATGCCGGGGTTCACGACAGAGAACCCGGACACAATCTCCCCCAGCATGAAGGCATGAAGCCCCGCGGCCTGCGCAGGACCAATGACTTGGCACGAACTCGGCGGCGAGGGTTTAATTGGGACGGGTCACTCCCGGCAGACCGCCTTCGCAAGGATCCCAGGGTTGGCCGAATTCGACCCTTTGCCGACCATCGTTTCCCTCAATTGGACGGGCCCATGCCCCGAAAGCTGTCCTTGATTTGCTACGATCGAGCAGCCTTCCTTAAGAGGCAGCAGTGGTTCGGATCGCAAAGAATGAAAGCATGCGGGTCAATCGCTAAAGTCTGATCCTAAGCGATTGCGGCTGCTGCTATTTGATTGGAGCTGCCGGGGAGCGAATCCCCAAGGGGCACCGTGAATGAACAGGAGAACGCTGCTGAGACTGGTGGCAACCGGCTCCCTCCTCGTGGGTGGCCCGCTTTCGCCGGAATCGTCCGCAAGCCCTGCCGACGCCGTGCCAGGCATGAAAAGGCGACGGCTGCGCCCGACTGATCCCGGCTGGCCCAGCGCCGCGGCATGGGATCAGCTCAAAGCGGCAGTAGGTGGACGCCTTATCAAAATCGAATCACCGCTTGGGGCATGCGCAGGCGATCCGGGCACCTCCGCCTGCCAGCAACTGCTGCGCAACCTGCGTGACCCATTCTTTATCGGCGACCAACCCTGGGCCACGCAAAGCACCGGCTGGGTCGATGCCTGGATGTCGGCGCCGAGTGTCTACGCAGTGGCCGCGAAGACCGACGCAGATGTTGCAGCTGCGGTGAACTTTGCGCGTGACCACCGGCTGCGGCTCGTCGTGAAAGGGGGCGGGCACAGTTATCTGGGCACGTCGAACGCGCCCGATTCGCTGCTGATCTGGACGCGCCCGATGGATGAGATCGTGCTGCACGACGATTTTGTGCCGCAGGGATGCACAGCGGCGCCGCAGCCGGCCGTGTCGGTCGGTGCGGGTGCGATCTGGCTGCATGTCTACGACGCCGTGACCACCAAGGCCGGGCGCTACGTCCAGGGTGGCGGGTGCACGACAGTTGGCGTCGCAGGGCTGATCCAGAGCGGCGGCTTCGGCAGTTTTTCGAAGAATTACGGCTCCGCCGCGGCGTCCCTGCTTGAGGCCGAGGTGGTGACCGCCGATGGGAAGGCGCGGGTGGCCAACGCCTGCACGGACCCCGACCTGTTCTGGGCGCTCAAAGGAGGCGGCGGCGGCAGTTTTGGGGTCGTGACCCGGCTGACGCTGAAGACGCACAAACTGGCGGACCGGGCGGGCGCGGCGATCTTTACCGTTAAGGCGATGTCGGGCGTCGCGTTTCGCGACCTGATCCGCAAATTTGTCGGCGTCTATGCGGAGCGGCTGTGCAATCCGCATTGGGGTGAGAGCGTCCATTTCCAACGCGACGATGCGCTCTCGGTCGCGATGGTGTCGCACGGGCTGGACAAAGCGGCAGCGCAGGCGGCATGGCAGCCGTTCCTCGATTGGATCGCCGCGTCGCCGCAGGACTACCGGCTGTCCCGCAAGCCGGTCATCGCCGACATGCCCGCACGCAACTGGTGGGACGCCGAGTTTCACAAGAAATATTTGCCCGACACGATCATTAGCGACCCGCGGCCGAACGCGCGTTCCGACGACTTTTCGTGGAGCGGCGACCACGACCAGATCGGCGCGTTCTGGCACGGCTACGAGTCGTTGTGGCTACCCGCCTCGCTGCTCCAGGCGAACCAGCGAGACCGGATCGCCGACGCGCTGTTTGCGGCCACCCGGCATTGGGGGCTGCAAGTGCACTTCAACAAAGGGCTCGCCGGATCGCCGGACGACGCGATCGCCGCGGCGCGCGACACCGCAACCAACCCGGCCGTGCTCGACGCCTTTGGCTTGGCGATCATTGGCGGCTTCGGCCCGCCCGCCTATCCCGGCATCCCCGGTTACACGCCCGATCTCGCCGAGGCACGCGCCGAGTCGGTGGCGATCGGCAACGCCATGGGCGAGCTGGGGCGGGTCGTGCCGGAGCTGGCCGCCTACGTCTCGGAAAGCAGTTTTTTCGAAAAGGACTGGCAGCACTCGTATTGGGGCGCAAATTACAAACGGCTCAAGGCGGTCAAGGCGAAATATGATCCGGACGGCCTGTTCTTCGTCCACCACGGCGTCGGCAGCGAAGACTGGACCGAAGACGGTTTTGAAAGGCGTGATGCAACAGGCGCGTCCGTCCGACCCGGCAAATAGAGGGCATCGTGTCGACTGCGGTGGTGACGGTCGGATAAAGAGCGGCGGATCTGGTCGGATATCCGAAGAAAATAAAATTCGGCTAGCGGCGCTGAGTTTCGCGATCGACGGGCATAGGAGTGTTACGGGTGAGCGCCTCGCCAGGCAATTGAGCGAATGAGCGCGCGAGCCGAGTAGGCGCAATCACCTTCACCCGCTCGGCCGTCATCAACAGGCTCGTCAGACAGCCGACTGTTTGGTTTCCCCATCCTTGGCGAGGGCGTCCCGCAGATTGTCTAACATAAAGGACGTTATGTTAGGCTAAAGCGCGCGATCGGGGGAGGGTGCGATGCGGGGGCTCGGATTCGCCTATTATAAGGTGTCGCGGTGAGCCAGGATCGGGGTCGGTTGCCGACCGTGGTCGAGAGCACGGCGCCGGTCGCGACGGCAACGCTGCGCAGTGCGCTGGTCGTGCCGGCGATGATTGCCGAGGCCGGCAACCGGGCGTCGCGTCGGTTTCTCGAGTTTTTCGCCGCCTCGATCGAGAACGACAACACAAGGCTGGCCTATCACCGCGCGGTCTGCTCGTTCTTCGCGTGGATCGAGGAGCACGGCATCGGCGAGCTCGCCGATATCGAGCCGTTCCACGTCGCCGCCTATCTGAAGGCGCTGCGGGTATCAGAGGCCGGCGATCGCGCGATCCGGGAGCGCGCCGCGGCGCGGCCGACCGTCAAGCAGCACCTGGCGGCGATCCGCATGCTGTTCGACTGGCTCGTCGTCGGCCAGGTGCTGGCGATCAACCCGGCGCATGCGGTGCGCGGCCCCAAGCACGTCGTCAAGCGCGGCAAGACGCCGGTCTTGAGCGAGGACCAGGCGCGCCGACTGCTCGCCAGCATCAAGGTGACAAAAACCGTCAAGGCCGAGGACGGATTCGAGCGGGAGGTGCCGTCGCTCGTCGGGCTGCGCGACCGCGCGCTGATCGGCGTCATGGTCTACAGCTTTGCGCGGATCAGCGCCGTCGTTGGGATGGAGGTCGAGGACTATTTTGCCAACGGCAAGCGCTGGTGGCTGCGGCTGCACGAGAAAGGCGGCAAGCGCCACGACATGCCGGCGCACCACAAGCTCGAGCAGTTCCTCGACAAATATCTCGACGCCGCCGGCATCCGCGACAGCGGCAAGACCCCCCTATTCCGCTCGGCCCTCGGCCGGACCGGAATCCTGACCGACCGGCCGATGCATCGCATCGACGCCTACCAGATGGTGCGCGGCCGCACCGCCGCGGCCGGCCTGAAGGGCAAGCTCGGCTGCCACGTGTTCCGCGCGACCGGCATAACCGCCTACCTCGAGGCTGGCGGCACGCTCGAAAACGCCCAGGCCATGGCCGCGCACGAAAGCCCGCGCACCACCAAGCTCTACGACCGCACCGGCGACCAGATCACGCTCGACGAGGTCGAGCGGATTCAGATTTAGTATAGGAACCCTGCCGTCAGAAGTGATGGCGCGACGCTGCAGGGCCTGAGCGATTTAGCCGTTGACGCGCCGCATGATCGCGGCCCATCGGTCGACAATCGGCAGCACCGCATCCGCTTTCTGAGGAGAAAACGACGCCACAACGCGCGCCACTCCTAAGTCGGCGAGGCGCTTGACCCGATCAAGATCTTCGCCGAGGCCAAACGAGGTGATCTCGATGGAAGCCGGATCGCGGCCGGCTTCCCGGGCCATTTCGCGGAATTTCGGCAGAACCTCGGTAACATCGCCTCGGGCGGTTGGAATCCAGCCATCACCGTAGCGGATGGCGCGGCGTGCACCATACGGGAAGGCGCCGCCGACATAAATCGGCGGGTGTGGTTTCTGCACCGGTTTGGGCCTGGCGATCATTGGATCGAAATTGACGAACTCGCCGTGATATTCCGCGGGCTCTTTTGTCCAGATTTCCTTCATCGCCTCGATCGCCTCACGGACCCGTTTGAAGCGGGTCGCGTAGACGGTGCCGTGATCTTCCATTTCATCCTGATTCCAGCCGCCGCCGATGCCGAACAGAAAGCGCCCCTTACTGACTTGGTCGAGCGAGGCGACCAGTTTGGCGGTCTGGATCGTGTCGCGCTGCTGTACGAGCGCCACGCCCGTGCCGAGCTTGATGGTTTTGGTCGCCTGGCCGACCGCGGCCAGCACCACGAACGGATCCATGGCGTCGTAATACGGTTTGGGTAGCTCGCCGCCTCCCGAAAATGGCGTCTTGCGGGAAAGCGGGATGTGCGAGTGCTCCGGCGCCCACATCAACTCGAAGCCGCGCTCTTCGAGAGCGAGGGCCAGCTCCGTCGCCGATATCGAGTAGTCGGTAAAAAACATCGCGCCGCCGAAACGCATGCTGTTCCCCGTTGCGATGGCTCGTCTGGTCGCGGGAAGTTAACCGGTGGAGCGAGCCGGTGCCATTGATTACCTTCGGCGCGTGAACCGCAGCCGCCATCCGCCGGAGGTTCATACAGGAATGAAAGCCCAATACGATCGGCGAGCGGCTGGGTCGGCAAATCGGATTATGAAGGGACCTTCGCGGAGCGTGCGGCAACGACGGTGTTGCGCCGACAGCCGACCTCGGTGCCACCGCTATTGCCGCGCAAAGCAACAAGCCCTGCCCTCCGCGCGCGAGCGGTCTCCGCGAGGCCGAGGTAGGGGCCCGCGCGACCGATCGCAACCGGCAGCGATCACCCGTATACAGATTGCTCGGGTTTTCCGCGAGCCAAGCATTGGCCTGGGGCTACGCGACGCGGTGTTTGGCTTTCGTCAACTCATTTATCGAGCCAGATCGTCGCCAAATCCTGATTGACGTAATGGCTGGGGCTGATCTTCCAACCTTTGACGTAGCTCCGATACGCAACGATCCGATAGCGCCATAAGAGGAAAATCTCGTGTACCTGGGTGTCGAGCACGTACCTCTCGAATTCGCGCATCAATTCGCGCTGCTTGGCAAAATCGGTTTCGCGCAGCAGCCTGTCATAAATCTCGACCTCGGCGTCGTCCTCGTAGTTGCCGTAGTTCGAGCTGGAGACCGAGTGCGGTAGGAACTTGGTGCCGTCGAGCAGTGGGTTGACAATGGTCTGGCAGTCGCCATCGACAAAAGCCGCGAAATCCTCGTTGCGCACCGCCTCGCTGAATGGCCCTGTCGGCAGCACCCTTTGCGTCACCTTGACGCCGATCTTGCTCCATTGGTCGATGACCCACAGCCCATTGAACTTGTAAGGCTGATCGACGTTGCGGTTGAGTAGCTCGAAGCTGAGATGCTCCTGCCCCGCTTCCTTGAGAAGGCGTTTTGCCTCGGCGCGCGATTTGTCGATGTCGGGCCACCAGCCAGCAAGTTGCTGCAGCTCTTCCTTAGTCGCCGCGAGCGGCGAGCCGGGAAACGCCACGCCGCCGACCGTGTGCATCACCGAGATCTTCGCCATCGCCATCGCCCCGCCCCAACGATCGATCGCCAAGGTCAACGCTCGGCGGACCCGGACATCGTCAAACGGCTTATATTTATGGTTGAGGGTAATCGGGTTGCCACAATTCCAGTCGCTTTCCTGCACCGCGATCTTGTCGCCGAGATCGGCTTTTAATTCATCGCGGGTCGCCGGCGGAAAGCCGCGGAACTCGATCATTGCGCGGTCGGCGCGGATCGCCGCGACCCGTGTCGCCTGCTTTTCGGCGAAAATCCCGGTGAAGCCGTCGAGATAAGGCAGACCAGAGTGGTAGTAATCTGGGTTGCGCACTCCTGAGATCGACTGCCCGGTCACGTATTCCTTAAAACGGAAAGGGCCCGAGCCGCGGATATTCTTCTCGTACCAATGCGCGTCGCGGTCGAGAACCTGCTTTTGGTAGATAAAGGCATAGGGGTCGGCGAGCGCCGGCAGAAACGCGCCGGTCGCGTATTTGAGGCGAAAAACGACCGTGCGCGGGTCGGTCGCCCCGATCTTCTCGATCATCGCGTAATAGCCCCGACGCGGGCTGATGACCCCGGATGGCGGGTTGACGATGTGGTTCCAGCTCGCCGCGACGTCGTTCGCGGTCAGCGTCGAGCCGTCGGAGAATTTGACATTGTCGCGGATCGTGAAGGTCCAAGTGCGGCCGCCATCGGTCGGCTCCGGCATGGTCGTGCAGACATCGCAAACGAAGTGCGTCGTGTTGGATGGATTTTCGGGGTCGGCCCGAATCAGCACGCTGTAGAACGGTGCTACCGCATGGATCGTCGCAAAGGTGGCCTCGCGGTGCCCGTCAAAGCTTGGCGGCGCGTCGGCGGGAATCATGTAGGTCAGCGTTCCCCCGCGTTTCGCCATTTCGTCAGCGAATGTCGGCCCGCTTGCCGCCAACAGGATCGTGACGCTTGCCGCCACTGCTCGACGCATCGCCGTCTCCCCCGCAGTTCTCCTGGTTGTACCGTTGTTCGTCAACGTGTGAAACCGCCTCAACTGCCTCAGTGTCACTCGTCCTTCGAGATGCGACCTATCGGCCGCTCAGGAATGAGGGCGGCCGGAGGAATCGCACGGGAAACTCCTCATCCTGGCAGACGTGGACGCGAGTGCTCTCCCATTGGCGAAGAGATGCAATCGCCGCCGTGACAGGCCCCGTCCTATGTTGAGCTGGTGCTCGATCGGTAGCCGAACAGAGGCCATGTGTGGTTGGGAAGTTGGGGAACCACGCCGGCAGCCCTGGTCGAGGACCGGATCCTCCGCGCGAGGCCAGCAGTTTCCCCTTGCCAAGAAGTCCTTGGCCTCACCTTGCTGCAAGTGCCGCTCGCCTGTGCCTACGAGGCAATCTGGTGACCACTGCCCCTCCCCAAGGGAAGGTCGGCATTGGGGCAGATGCCGCTGTCAGTGTCGACGGACGCGAGTGGCCTGAATCTGTCGGCTACCAGGCCCACATTTTGGCAGGCTGTGGATAATTGTAGCGCACGACAGGAATGGGCTACGTTCCGAGGCGACATTCTTGATGTGGGGAGACCGCCTTTGAAACATAAACTTCCTGCCTGGTTGCTGATCCTCAGCGCAATAGCGGCTGCGCCGGTGGCAGTCGCGGAGACCGCTCCGAGATACGCGGCGATTGTCGCCGCTCCCGACCGAAGCGCCGCGGACCACAAACTCGATACCAATCGCGCGCCGGCGCAATGGTTGGCGTTCATCGGTGCCAAGCCCGGCATGAACATCTTCGACATTTTCGCGGTGTACGGCTGGAAAGCGGAATTGTTGGCACGCGCCGTCGCGCCGAGCGGCAAAGTGTATGCGCAAAATTCGGAAGCAGCCTTTGCCCGCGTCAAAGACCGTCTTGCGGTGCGGCTCAAGACGCCTGCGGGCGGCAATATTGTCTCCGCGGTGCGACCGTTCGAAGATCCTGCACCACCGGACATGCGTAATTTTGATTCCGTAACATTCTTTTATGCCTATCACGATATCACGTACCTCGGTGTCGACCGCACCAAGATGCTCAAGGCGATCTATACTGCGTTAAAGCCAGGCGGCGAATTCGTTGTCGGCGATTACTCGGCCAAGCCCGGCGCCGGCACAAGCGTCGTGCGGACCCTGCACCGTTCGGACGAAGCGCTGGTTACAGCTGAGATCGAGGCGGCCGGGTTCAAATTGACCGATCACGGTGATTTCTTGCGCGTTCCTGGAGATGCGCGCGACACCCCCTCGCATAGCGCGGCTCAACCGGTCGATATCTATTTGCTAAAATTTCGCAAACCCGGCTGACGGAACAACCGATCCAAAGCCGGCCGAGCGGGAGGCGTGAGAACGCCGGAGCAGAAATTCCTCATTGGGGCTCGTTGCCCGCTTGGCCGGGACGGTAGGTCGATGTGGCCACCGCACGCCTGATCAGCGGCGTACGCTGGGCGATCTGGCCGTTCGCCGGACGTCCGCGTCGACCGTCGTTAGCGCTTGATCCCAGACAGGCCGTTCTGGATCCCGGCCTTCGCCCAGGGGCCCCACGGCATCGTGAAGAACTTGAACCCCTTCTGGACGAAGAAGTTCGCGTCCATCTCGGGCGGGATGAAATACATCCCGGCGGCGATGCCGCGCTTTGCGGCGGCTGCCGCGATTTTATCGAGCGCTCGCTGATAAGTGTCGCAGGCGTAGTCGA
>CAVVGE010000009.1:0-116438 GCA_963747735.1 uncultured Alphaproteobacteria bacterium
TTTACATTCAGGCGGCGACATCTTGCGGATTGCAAGGCCGGCCGGTCCTTCCGGGATCTTGTACGATTCCAACATCGAGCCAGCGCAACCCTGCCGGTGCGCCGAGCCAATCCAGGAAGACTTCACCGACCAGACGGCTCCAGAGACCCATGCGACGTTCATAGGCAACGCCATCAGAGAAGAACTGCTCAGCGTCACTCATCCTTGGGGCTCCTCAGAAGCGATCGTCTACAAGCTCGTAATTGAAATCGCGGTGGCTCGCGCCCTGCGCATGATCGTACCCAGCCGCCGCCTGATCCTTGTAAGTCATTTCATCCGGCATTCGGCTACACCCTCTCGATCAGTAGCCCGATACTGATCCGTGCACAGTGCCAAACGATAGCTTGGTTGTCGCTGTCTGTTTTTGACACTAGGCCGACCTGTCGGAGCGCGGCGCGAATGTCCGGTGCTGATCGGAGATCGGACGCTGCGATTGGTTCGAGCAGGATCGTTCGATTTCTATCGGCTGCTTTTGGCAGCGTGCAATTCGCTCCGGTGTCCCTACTATCCTGTCCCACTCCACTGTACTCCCCTTCACTCCCATTCCATTATCATGCACCATGGTAACGGATTGATATGGCAGTGCAAATTCTTTCGGCATGCCGTGAAGCACCGTGCATCGGCCCGTCAGAAATTCGGGCTCTTGATTTCAAACGCGAATTTCCGCGATCCGCGATTTGCTCGATTTCAGCGTCTATCGGCAGCAATCGATCGATTTTCTCTCTGAGACCACCACCCGCGTCGTACCGGCGGTTCCAAAAGACCGTCCACCGCCAAGCGTATTAAGCAGCCGTCCTCTCAAGCGGCGATCCTCAGATCGCCAGGGCCGACGGCGACGCCCCCCGTGCTGGCCTACATCGCGGCCATGCCGGGCTGCAGGCGGGGCGTCGGCACCGGCTCGACGCGCTCATCGTGCGCACGGTCCCCGGCGTGCGCAAGGCAGGCAAATGGAACTACGGGGCCGAGGGCCGGGGCTGGTTCCTATCGCGGGCGTCTCTTGTATATTGGCCTGCGCCCAGTTGGCCGCTTCCCGCCAAGCCCGGACGGAGAACGTTGCTGTTCGTCCCGGCGACGGACGCGGACGACTGGCGCATGGGAACGTCCAGCTACAACTCGCGCGCTTGCCCGAATATCCGGATATCACGCTTTACATCGAGCCTCTGCGTTCGCGCATATGGAACGAGCCGATCGAGGAGGTACGCCTCGCGAGCCCCTTCTTCCTGTGCTCTGTCGACGTGCCGATCGGCGCCACGAAAGGGAGGCGGGTTGTCGAGCTTCGCCGCCTCGGCAAGCGGATCATTTTCGCGATCGAGGATGATGGTGGGACCGTTCCCCGCCAGCCGTGTCTGTCTGATGTCGCGCACCTCCCGGGGGTCGAACGGACGGCCGCGATGCATCGTCGAGCGGTTATCCCAAACGACCAAGTCGTTGACCCGCCACGTGTGTGAATAGACGAACCGCTCCCGTGTCGCGAGCTCGGTCAGGTCGAGCAGCAGCAGTCGCGCTTCCGCAATCCGCATTCCTTCGATCTCGCCAGCATGCGCGGACAGAAACAGGGATTTCCGGCCAGTGACCGGGTGCCGACGAACCAGAGCCTGGCGGACTGGCTTGAAGGCGACGCGTTCCTCGTCCGTAAAGTCGGCAAGTCCGAGCTTGCCTCGCGAATACATGTTCGAGTGGAGGCAGACTAGATTTTCGATCTGCCGCTTGAGCCGGTCGTCGAGCGCATCGTAGGCTGCCCGCATATCGGCGAATTCGGTGTTGCCTCCCCACGAGGGCAGGGACCGGCCCGACAGCAACGAATAAGACGCCGGAATCGCGTTGAACGAACTATCCGAGTGCCACAATTGGTCGGCCAGCTTGAACTGGTGGGCCCGGCTGTCGGTCGTCAATGTCTCTCCGGACGGACCAACATTCGAAAAGTCTTTGATCCCGCGGCCGAGCCTGCGCACCTCCCGGTCGGTACGGAAGTGAATGTGCCCCGGCGTGCCGCCGCGGGTCTCTTCAAGAGCGCCGAATCGAAGTGTGAACTGCAGCTGCTGCTCGTCGGCCAGTTCCTGGTCCCGAAACACGAGAACCGCGTGCTCGTTCATGCCAGCGTGGATAGCCGCAACGATCTCCGGCGAAAGCACCTTCCGGCAGTCGACACCGGTCACCTCGCCCGCAAAGCCATCTCGGAGTTGTCGGATCGATATGCTCAAGCGGCTCTCCCTTCTGCCGGCTCCTAAGAGTTCGCGAGCCGCTGCTGATAGACACACATATGCGAATAGGCCGCAGCGAGAAGCGGCGCCGCGACGCCCGCTTTGCCGCCCCGGGCCAACAGATCGCCGACGATCTGGTCAACCTCGATCGCGGCGCCTTCCTGCAGATCGCGGTACATCGACGGGCTTTGGGTCGAGCCCGGAGCGGTCAGCGTTTTGCGGGCACTTTCGAGAAACGGGGCCGTCGGCGCCTTCCCGACCGCGCTCACGATGCGGACGATCTCATCCAGAATACCGAGAATAAACGACGAGCCGCCCGGCGCGGCCACGACCTCGCCGATATTGCCGCGCATCGAGCAGGTGATCGCACCGAGCGTGGCGAGCATTGTCCATTTTTCCCACATCTCGTATCCGATTGCGCCAGACAGCCGAGCCTCAAAACCGGCCCCCTGCATGAAGGCGTCAAGCTCCTTCATCCGCGACGAGACCGATCCATCCCTTTCGCCGTAAGCGAGCTCCTGAAAGGCGGCGAGCTGGAGAATGCGCCCCTCGGTATCGATGGTCGCTGCGACTTTGCAGACGCCGCCGGCAACGGTCTCCTCGCCGAACCGCTTCGCCAAGACATCGATGTGCCGCATACCGTTCAGCGTCGGAATAATTGCTGTGCGTGGGCCGACCGCGGCGGCAAAATCTTCGATCGCGGCATCGAGCGAATAGGCTTTGACCGCCAGCAGCACGGCATCGTAGGGCGCCGTGATGGCATCGGCTGTGACGAGCTTTGGTCGCAGGGTGACATCGCCGTGCGGACTGACAATGTTCAGGCCGGTGGCTTGGAGCTGAGCGGCACGACGGGGACGCACGAGAAAGGTGACGTCCCGCCCGGCCTCAGCCAAACGCCCGCCAAAATATCCGCCAGTCGAGCCGGCACCGACGACCAGGAGACGCATGTTGTTCCATCCTGTCGCTGTTCAGGCCAAGGAGTCCGGGTTGCGAACGTAGTCCTTGATCGCATCGGCCGCCCAGCAGGCCAGCATGCCGATCGTCTCGGTGGGGCCGTTTGCGGGGTTTTGCGGGAATGCGCTGCCGCCCACCACGAACAGGTTCGAGGCGTCCCACGACTGCAGGTATTTGTTGACGAAGCTGGTCGACGGATCGCTGCCCATCACGGCGCCCCCGACATTGTGCGTGCTCTGGTATCCCGTGATGCCGAAATGCGTGCCCTTGTTCGAGCCGCCCAGCCGCGAACCGTTGAGCGCCCGGCCGATCTCGGTGCAGCGCTCGGTCAGGTACCTCATCATACGCAGGTCGTTGTCGTTCCAGTCGAATGTCATGCGTAAGAGCGGCAGGCCGTAAGCGTCTTTGTAGGTCGGATCGAGATCGAGGTAGTTGTGCCGATAGCTGAGGCACGATGCGTGAATCGCGATCGACATGTTTCGGCGGTAGTATTGGGCTACGGCTTTCTTCCATTCGCCGCCCCAACGCGGCGTGCCGGGCGGCACCCGCTTGCCCTTGATCGGCGTAGCACCGCTCGTCGCGGTGTTCATATACGCGCCCCCGATAAAGCCGAGCGGGCCGCGGTCGATCAGGTCACCGTTGAATTCGTCGATCGACGTGTTGACCTGGCCGCCGCCGATGAACGGATTGAACTCGCGATCGTCGAAGAACACCTGCACCGAGCCGCCTTGCTGGTAGGAATAGTTGCGGCCGACCACCCCTTTGCCGGTGAGCGGATCGTAGGGCGTGCCGATGCCCGACAGCAGCAGCAGCCGCACGTTGCTGAAGCAATAGGCGCCCAGAACCACGATGCCGGCCGGCTGCTCGACCTCGTTGCCGCGGGCGTCGATGTAGGTGACGCCGGTGGCCTTCTTGCCGGTCGAATCCATGTTGACGCGCAGCACGTTGCAGAGCGGACGCAACTCGAAGGTCGGCTGCCTTGTGAGCGCGGGCAGCACCGCGGTGAGGGGGTTGGCCTTGGCGCCTTGCGCGCAGACATGGCTCGAGCAGAAACCGCCGAGCGCGCATTCGAGCATCTGCACACGGTACAGGTTGCGGTAGTCCTGGGTCATCGCCGCAGTTGGGCCCTGGAATGGCATGTAACCCAGCGAGCTCACCGCGTCGGCGAACAGAGCGCCCTGATACGTGCGCCGCGTCGGCGGGTTTGGATACTCGCGCGAGCGCGGCCCTTCGTGCGGATTGCCGCCTGGTTGGATCTCGCCATCCAGGTTGCCGGCCTTGCCGCCGACGCCGAAGATTTCCTCAAACTGGTCATAATAGGGTTCGATCTCGTCCCAGGTGAGACCCCAGTCCTGCAGATTGCAGTCCTCAGGAATGAACGCGTCGCCATAGCGCTCCTTGATGCGCGAGTAGCATCTCGAAATCATGCGGCAAGAAGCGGCGCGCGTTGCCGCCCCAGTGTGCTGCCGTGCCGCCGACCATCTCGCCTGGCTTGAACGCGCCCATCTCGCGCATCGGCAGCGCCGTCTGCGCGTTGTTGTTGCGAAATGTAAGGGTGTCGCGCGCGAGGTTCTGAAAGATGTCGCTATGGCGATCGAACTTCAGCTCGTCGTACACGTTGGGCTTCTGAAAGTCGGTGTCGATATCGAACTCTTTGCCGCGCTCCAGGCACACGACGCTCAACCCGGCGCTGGCCAGCTCCATCGACATGATCGAGCCGACCACGCCACTGCCGACGACGACGACATCGACGGATTTTAATTTCGTAGCCGACATCTCAGCTTTCCCTGCTGTTGTTGGTGTTGCCGTTGCGCGTGATGATGACGTGCTTCGGAAAGCCTTCCGCATCGACCGGCACCTTACCGGTCTGGACGTCGAGCACGCTGACGGGTTCGGCGTGGTACGGCTCGCTGCTGGTGACCAGATCGCGGTATTGGCCGCTGGGCACGCCAGGGAATCCGAGCAGCTTCCAACCCACTTTGTCGCGGTTGCCGCCGTATAGCGGATCGGCGAAGTACCCCTCTTCGGTGTTGCGCCACAAGAGATCGAAGAAGAGCTTCGACGACAGCGAAGGCAGCGCGATCTCGTCCTTCTCTAGCTGATCGAGCAGGCGCAATTGTCTATCACCCGCAAGCTGCGCGAAAGGCCGGTCGAACCCGGCTTTGCAGTGCTGGTTGATCTCGCGAATCGCGATGCGATACACCTCTTGGGGCGTAAAGCGCGATTGGTAGCCCTGCTGCGGCGTGCCCTCCAGCCATGGGCCGCCGCGATATTGACGGCCGTGGACGCCCCAGGAGCCGGCCAATTGGCGGTCGATATAGACCACCACACCAGCGTCGCGAGCCCCAGGCCCCAGCTCATCGCTCGGAATCAGATGCTCGACGGCGGCCTCCAGAAAGCGAATCTCGGGCTCCGACAAATAGAGATAGGAAGCCCCGATCGGGCTGTCGCTCAAGGTCATCTCCTCAGTTCCCCCTCCGCTCGACCTCATCGAGTGTGATCTTATCGCCAGTTCGATCGTAGAGCTTTGTGTGGTGCGCGGGGCTTTCATGCGCCGCCATGGCCTGAGCATGCTCCAACGTGCCCCGAAACGCATGGCGACCGATCCGGACTTTCATATCAAGCCGCGCGGTGCTGAATCATTTATCACGCGTCGATCCGGTTCATCCGCTTCTGGTCAGCGCGCCGGCCACCTGCTAGCCCTAACAGGGCCGTTTGCGGCGCCGAGCCGCCGGCCAGAAACCCGGCCCTAGCCGGCCGGAGTTGCCCCATTTACGTCATTCGCCGACCGCTGCACGTCCCCTCAGATAATGATTACTTCCCGTATGAGTTGCAGTGCAGCCGGCGGGCGCCACGCCGCCGGCACGATCGGGCATGCCTCCGGATGGTGTGCTGGCCGTTGTGCGCCTGGGCAATCCGCGCGACAATTCGAGAGGCAAGGTCCTATGGACGTCGCTGCCTTCACTGGGACCCGGGAGGAATGCCCATGGCGTTTGTCAGATGTTATACCGGCACGGATGGTCAGTCACACTTTGAAGACCTGGACCTGCTGCCACCTGACTTGGAGAGGTCAATCGAGCAGGCCGCCAGCAGTATCACCTTCACGCGCTCGCCCAACGGCCGTTTCAGCGATTGGCACAATGCACCGCGCCGCCAGTACGCCATTTTCCTCTCCGGAGGCCAGATGGAGGTCGTGATCGGCGATGGGACCACCCGGCGGTTCGGCCCTGGAGACGCCGTCCTGTTCGAGGACCTCACGGGACAAGGTCACACCAGCCGGAGTGTCGGTGGGGACCGCCTGACCGCCATCGTGCCCTTAGCGGATTAAGCTCCTCCCGCAGGTCGTGTCCCCGATGGCGGCGGATGATAAGCATCAAGGGCTATGTGGTCCGCCCGGCGAACACCGCGAGGCTCCGGGCGGTGCTGGTCATCCACGAGAACCGCGGGCTAACCCCTACATCGAGGATGTTGCGCGGCGGCTGGCGGCGGCGGTCCGTTGCACGCCGTCGAAATCGCTCGCGAACTGGGAATTCCGACCGTGCTGGCCTGCTAGGCGGCGACCCCGGCGCGATCAACGAGATTGCCGTCAGCCAGGACGGCACCGTCACGTCTCCCGCGCATCTCTCGAAGGGCGAAGATTACGTTCTGACCCCTGGGGATTGGATCGCCGTCAAGACGCCGGGCGGCGGCGGTTACGGGCCCGCGGCGGAGCGTGACCCCGCGATGGTGCAACGCGACATTGCCCGCGGCTATTATACTGCCGACGAAGCTGTCAGCCTGTTCACCCGTCCCGCCGCCGCGGAATAACCCCTTTTGGCCGAGAGCTGGATACGCGCGGATGATCGAGGTTCCCGTTCTGATTGTCGGCGGCGGCCCGGTTGGGCTCACCGCCTCGATCCTGCTGTCGCAGCAGGGGATCCGCTCGCTGCTGGTCGAGCGCCACCCTGGCACGGCGATCGTGCCAAAAGCGCGCGGCATCAATGCGCGGACGATGGAGATGTATCGCCAGATCGGCATGGAGCAGGCGATCCGCGATGCCGGCCTCGCCCCGGAAGGCACCGGCCTGATTGTGTGGACCGAAAGCCTCGCCGGCCGCGAGATCGAACGCCGAGTGCCGGGCCGGCTGAACCCGGCCAATCGCGATGTCTCGCCGGTGCTGAACTGCCTCTGCGCCCAGGACGATCTGGAACCGGTATTGCGCCGCTTTGCCGAAGCGCAAGCCACGGCCGAGCTGCGCTTCAACACCGAGGTGACCGCGGTTGACCAGGACGCGGGCGGCGTCAGCGCGACCCTCACCGATCGGCTGCGTGGCGGCGAGACGACGGTGCGGGCGCAATACCTGATCGGCGCCGACGGGGCGCAGAGCATCGTCAGGCGCAGCGTTGCGCGCGAGATGATCGGTCGCGAAGGCGTCTACGACAGCGTCAATATCGCGTTCCGGGCAGATCTGCGGCCATGGACGCAGGGCCGACCGGCGGCCCTCTATTTTGTCGAGCAACCCGATCTGCGCGCGACCTTTCTGACGATCAACGCGCATGACCGCTGGGGCTTCCTGATCCACAGCCTGAAGCAGTATGGCTACACCGCCTCAGACTTCACTGAAGCGCGTTGCGTCGCATTGATCCGGCAGGGTGTCGGCAAAGCCGACCTGCCGGTCGAAATCCGCGGTCTCAGCGTCTGGGAAGCCGCTGCCATCGTCGCCGACCGTTACCGCAACGGGCGGCTTTTCCTGGCCGGGGATGCGGCGCACGAGATGCCGCCGACCGGCGGCTTCGGCCTCAACACCGGCGTGCAGGACGTGCACAACCTAGCGTGGAAGCTCGCCGCCGTGTTGCAGGGCCGGGCGGGCGAGGCGTTGCTCGACACATACGAGGCGGAGCGGCTGCCTGTCGCCACGATCACGACGAAGGCGAGCCTGGAAAACAGCCTGTCGATGGGCCGCACGGCGCGGCAAGACGGCGCCAAGCTGCCGCGCTCCGAATTCCTCAACGAGCAGGGGCTGATCTTCGGCCAATCGTATCAGTCGACCGCCATCGTCCCCGACGGCACGCCGCCGCCGGCGGTCAGCGACCCGGTGACGCAGTACCTGCCGTCGGCGCGGCCGGGCAGCCGGGCGCCGCACGTGCGGCTCGAACGCCGCGGCGAGCGCCTGTCGACCATCGACCTGTTCGGCGGCCGGTTCGTCCTGCTGACCGGGGCGCAAGGCGCTGGCTGGATCGACGCCGCGGCGCGGCTCGTGTCGAAAGCGCGACCGGCGCTGGTTGCGCACATGGTGGGCGGCGGCGGGGAACTCGCCGACCCCGAAGGGGCATGGCCGACCCTCTACGCCGTTGCGCCCGAGGGTGCGGTGCTTGTCCGCCCCGACGGGTATGTCGGCTGGCGCAGCCGGGCTGGTATCGACATCCCCGCTCGCGCGCTGTCGCAGGTGCTCGACAGCATCCTCGGTCTTCCCGTTCGCGGAGAACCCCAAGCGCTTCGCCGAGTACCTGCTGCCGATCCTGGCCGAGCTGAATGGCTGACCCGCGATCAATGCTGAGGAAGAGAGGCCTGCGATGCCAAACGATCCCTTTGTCGATGTCGGCAGCCTGAGTTCGCTCGGTGCGCTGCGGTATCTCGATGTGCGGGATCAAGCGGCGTTTGATACCGCTCATGCTCCCGGCGCGGTGCGTGTGCCTCTCGACGAATGGGATGCCGCCGCCAAGGCCGCCGATGCCGGTTTCGCCAAGACTGCCTACTGGGACACCGCGTTGCGCGCGCTCGGGGTCGGCCCGGCGGTGACCGCCGTCGCCTATGACAGCGGCGGCATGACAAATGCCGCGCGGGTCTGGTTCATCCTGCAGTATTACGGTCTGTACGCCGTCATCCTGAATGGCGGCTGGCCCGCGCTTGCATCGGCGACCGGGCTGCCGCCGGCAGCCGCGCCATCCGCGGGCGGCTTCAAGGCGGTGCCGGGGTCAGGGCCGGTCGGGCTGGTCGACCGCGAGACGTTGCGGGACCAGCTCGACGGTCGCGCGCAGGTGTTCGATACGCGCACGCGCGCCGAGTTCACCGGCGAGGACGCGCGCAATCGTGCCCGCAGCGGCCATCTGCCGGGGGCGCGCCACCTGTCGCATGTGGACCTGCTGGAGAACGGCGTGGTTCGGCCGGCGCCGGCGCTGCGCGCGATGCTGGAGCGGGCCGGGTTTGGCCCGGGCGATCATATCGTGACCCATTGCGAGGGCGGCGGCAGGGCCGCGTTGGGCGCCGCGGCCGCGGTGCGCGCCGGATTTGACGACGTGCGGGTCTACTATCTGAGCTTCGGCGATTGGGTCCGCGACGAGAGCTGCCCGGTCGTCCGGGATTGACGAGCGGGTGTTCGACGAGCTCGGGTACCGCCGCTATGAATGGCGCTGCGATTCGCTGAACCTGCCGTCGCGCGCCGCCGCTCTCCGGCTCGGCTTTCAGCATGAGGGCCTCTTCCGCCCGCAGATGATCACCCGCGGGCGCAACCGCGACACCGCATGGTTTTCGGTCATCGACCGCGACTGGCCGGCTCTGCGCGCCGCCTTCGAGCGCTGGCTCGACCCGGGTAATTTCGCGGCCGACGGCAGCCACCGCCGGCGCCTGGCGGATCTCCGATACGCCGCCGGATGAGCGGCAGACCGGCACCGTCGCTGGCGCTGCTGTCGGCGATTACGGCGCTCGCGTTCTGCGGGTTGCATATGGTCGTGCCGACGTTGCCGCTGCTCGTCGCGGTATTCTCCGACACGTCGGCGCATGTGCAGCTGGTCGTGAGCCTCTATCTCGCCGGGATTGGCGTGGGGCAGCTTGTCTACGGTCCAGTATCGGACCGTTTCGGGCGGCGTCCGGTGCTGCTCGCCGGCCTCGTGGCGTTTCTCGTCGGGACAGCGCTTTGCGGCGCCGCATGGTCGTTGCCGGCCTTGATCGCGGGACGCGTGCTGCAGGCGCTCGGCGCCTGCGCCGGCATCGTGCTGAGCCGCGCGATGATCCGGGACGTCTATGAGCGCGAGGCGGCGGCGCGCGGCTTGGCGCTGGTCATGATGGCAATGACGCTGGCCCCGGCAATCTCGCCGGCAATCGGCGCCTACCTCGCCGAATGGTTTGGCTGGCGAGCGGTCTTTGCGCTGCTCGGCGGGCTGGGCGGCGCTGTTCTTGTTGCGACCGTCATCCGGCTCGGCGAGACCAACCGGCAGCGGGCCCGGCTCGATGTCGCCGGCATGGCGGGGGCCAACCTCGCGCTGCTGCGCTCGCCCGCCTTTGTCGGCTTTGCGGTGTGCGGCGCCTGCACCAGCGCCTCGTGGTTTACGTTCATCGCCAGCGCGCCGCGCATCCTGGCGGAGGCGCTGCACCAGCCGCCGAGCACCTACGGGCTGATGATCCTGCTGCCGATGGCGACCTACATGCTCGGCAATGCCGTGGCGGCACGGTTTGTGCCGCGCTTCGGGAGCTTGCAGCTGCTGCTTGCCGGCCGGGCGCTCGCCTGTGCCGCCGCGCTCGCGATGGCGCTGTGGGCAGGTACGGCGCCGCTCAGCGTCTGGCTCTTGTTCGTGCCGATCGGGCTGGCCGAAATCGGCGACGGCATGAGCGGGCCCGCCGTCATGGCGGCGGCGCTCAGCATCCACCCGCGGCTGGCCGGCACCGCGTCGGGGCTGATGGGCTTTCTGCAGATGGCCGCCGCCGCTCTCGGCAGCTTCTTCGTCGCCTTGCTGCCGTACCGGAACGCGTTCGGCATGATCGCGCTGTACGGTGGCTTTGTCGCGTTCGGACTGGCGGCCGGAGTTTTTGCCGTTCGGTGTACACAGCCGTCGGCGGCGGCCGCTGCGGAGGAGCGGGCGGTCCTGCCGGGCACGCCCGCGGCCGCCCCGGTCATCGACCGAACTTGACGGGAGGAACCCCAAACGCATTTCGGCTCGCCTAGCCCCTATCGCCACGCTTGGACCGCCCTTGACGCGCCGCGCTCTGTGCAGCGCGACCGCTGCGACCGGGTCGGCGAGCGGCTGCGCGATCCGGTTCAGCCGCGGGATCAGCAGCACCGCAACGGCGACAAGCCCGAGCGCGAGCCCCCACCACAGCTCGACCGGGTCGAAGCCGAGCGGGAACGCCGGGAGACAGCCGCCGGCGAAACCCACGCCCCAATAGCCGACCGTCGCGAACGGAGGCGAGCGATCGCGGCGATCGCGCGGCTGGATCGACGATGGCGCGCTGGCGTAGCCGGACCCGGTCACGCTGAACGCCGCCCGGGCTTATAGAACCTTTTGGCAGGGAGGTTACGACTACGCCACAACAGGGAGCACGCGTATCCACGCGGACTTGTCGCCAAGCAGTTATAGCCTTACCGTTTTGCTGGCCACAAACGGACGCGGCTGCCATCCATGAGCACAATCGAACTTGTCGACCCCGAATTGCGCGATGCGCTCGCGCTGTGGCCACCGCTGCCGCTGACCGCCGAAACTTTGATGCAGCGCCGCGCCGCTGCGCTCGAGCTGATCGGCGCCGTGCCGAAACCGAACCTGCCCGACATCGCCACCGACGAGATCCATGTCGAGAGTGCGTTTGGCGCAAAGCTTATCCGGGCTCTGACCTATCGCCCGGTCACCTCCGACGACCCACTGCCCGTCATCGTACACATCCATGGCGGCGGCTTTGTGATGGGCGCGCCGGAAATGAAGGACGTGGAGAATAGGCTCTTCGCGTCAGAGTTGAGATGCGCGATCTATTCCGTCGATCATCGCCTCGCGCCGGAATCGCCGCACCCGGCCCCACTGGAGGACATCTACTCGGTCTTCGCTTGGCTGCACGCGAATGCTGGCCAACTCGGGCTCGATCCCGCCCGCATCGGTATCAAGGGCGAAAGCGGCGGCGGTGGTTTCGCGGCGTCCGCCGCACTTTACGCCCGCGACCGGCAGGGACCAAAATTCGCCTTTCAGCATCTGATCTATCCGATGATCGACGACCGCACGGCGGTGCGCAAGGACCTGCATCCTTACGTCGGCGAGCTCGTCTGGACGCAAGAGAACAACTATTTCGGCTGGCGTTCGTTGCTCGGCCAAGAGCCGGGCTCGGTCAACATCTCGCCTTATGCGGCGGCTGCACGAGCAGCCGATATGTCGGGCTTGCCTCCAACCTACATTTCGGTCGGTGGTCTTGATCTCTTCCTCGAAGAAAACATGATCTATGCGGATCGATTAAGCCGCGCCGGGGTGCCGGTCGAGCTCCACATGTATCCGCGGGCGTATCACGGTTTCTATCGGGCAACGAACGCCCGCGTGACCAAGCAGGCCGAACACGACAATCGCGAGGCGTTGCGACGCTTCCTGCACGGATAGGGCCCTGCAGGGATGCCCCGCGGTTTCGTCGTCGGCGATGACGCGGAGCACGATGATCTCTCTGTGGGAAGGAGCACGCGCATGATCGTACGGATCTATACGGGCCACGACGGCCAGACCCATTTTGAGGATCTCCCTCTGCCGGCCGGGGAGAGCCACAACGTTGCGCTGCAGGCGGGCGCCAACCTCGTGTTCCGCTGTTTCCCGGCGGACTATTGGAGCGATTGGCACACGGCGCCACGGCGGCAATACATTTTTATTCTCGCGGGGCCGATGGAAATCGGGATTGGCGACGGCACCACGCGCCGCTTTGGACCGGGCGATGTAGTCCTCGCTGACGACCTCACGGGCCAAGGCCACACAACGCGCTCATTGGGAGCTCCGCGGATCAGTGCCACGGTGCCGGTGGGGATCTAACGCGGGTCCTGCCCCCATCCGCGTATGAGGACGCCTATGTCACTTTGGCCACCGTGTTGTTCACGAGCAGGAGAATGCCCATGCCGGTCATCGACGTTCAGGTTCATCCCTTCGATCGAAATCATCCCGGCCGGCCGTGGGCCAGTCCCTCGCACGGGCTCGACTCCGCCACCGGCGACGAGATGGTCGCGGCGATGCACAGTGTCGGCGTCGACGGTGCGATCATGGTCTCGTCGTTCAGCGCCTATGAATACGATCCGAGCTACGCGCTCGAAGTTTACAACACCTATCCCGATAAGTTTCGGGTTGTGACGCCGGTCGACGCGACCAATCCAGCGATTGACGATGTGGTGGCGAAATGGGCGGCGACGCCAGGCGCGCGCGGCATTCGCATACGAATGCGCGACGGCCTGCCGATGGACGCGGACCACCCCGGTTTGAACCGCGCTTTCGCTGCCGCCGCCAAACATGGTTTGCCGGTCAATTTGCTGTGCTGGGGCATCCTGGACAAAGGGCTGCCGCACATCCAGCGACACCCAGATACGGTCATCGTTATCGACCATCTCGGCCTGCTGCAACCGGCACGCCCGCCGGTCCCGGCCGACGTCTGGGCCGATCTTCCCAAGCTTCTCGCCTGGGCTCAATACGAGAACGTAAGGGTGAAGATCAGCGGCGCCTGCACGATGTCGCATCAACCGTTCCCATACGACGATATCTGGGAGCCGGTACTAAGGGTCATCGATGCGTTCGGGCTGGATCGTTGCATTTGGGGCACCGACTGGACGCGGACGATCGGCATGCTGACCTACGAGCAGGGTGTGACGCCGTTCCGCGACACCAAACGCCTATCCGAGAGCGACAAGGCGGCGCTGATGGGAGGAACCTTGCAGAAAGTCTACAAATGGTAGCGCGACCATGCCAATCTGACTGATAACTCAGGAACCAGGCACGCGCTGCTCGTCGTTGATCCCACCAGCATATCGGCGGCCCGACCCTGCACGACAATTTCCTCGCTAGCGTTGCGTCCCGCAGGATACTGCGACCCGCACGAGGGAAACAGGTCCGGTCTTGCCTTCAGCCGCCGGTGCAGGCGGAATGCGGCCGGAAAACGTCGAGACCGGGAACGCATGATGACCACAGACAGGCAACCTTTGCGCAGCTTTCTGTTTGCGCCGGGCAACCACCTTTGGCAGGATGACGCCGTCGAGCCCGGGCCGGACGACCGCCATGAGGTCGGCATAGCAGAAATCGGTATCGGCGGCGTTGACGCGAACATAGAGCCAGCCGCGACGCGGCCGCCCCAGAGCCGCGGCCACCGACTGGCGCGCCGCCGGCTTCTCGGCGACAGCAACGGCGTCTTCGAGATCGAGATGGCGGCATCGGCATCGATCGGCCGTACCGCCGCGCAAGGCACTTCCCGCCGCTTCGGCGCCGGCAAAGGCAGCCGCCACCCGCTCGGCAGAGGCGATCTCCGCATCGGTCGGGGAAAACACCCGGTTCACAACCGCGATCTGGTCCGGATGGATGCACATCTGCCCTGAAACCGAGGCCGAGCGCCGTCTGCGCCGAGGCTTCCAATCCCTCGCGGTCGGCCAGATCGACCCAGACCGTATCGAGCGGCGCCTCCAGCTCCGCCGCGCGCGACGCGGTAACGATCGCCGCGCGGGCATGCGCCAGTTCGGTCTCGCCGCGGCTCCAGATCATGTTGACGTCGAGGGTGAAATCGCCGGCGCCAAACGCGACCCGCCGCACCCGGCTCGCGGCTGCCAGGATTGCGGGAAGCCGGTCGAGCCCCCGCGCCGTCTCGATGATCGGGATCAGGTCCACAGCGCCTTGCGGCAAGCCGCGCTCGCGCTCCAGCTGAGTGAGCAGCCACTCGACCGTCGCGAGCATGGCCGGACTTTCGGCATCGTTCGGTGAGGTGGCGGCTCGCTCGGTTTCTCACGCGGGCATGCGCAACACCGGCTTGATTGCGGTGCCGGCGACTGCGTCGGCGGCAGCCTGGTTGATGTCGGCGAAGTCGTAGTGGCGTATCAGCCGGTCGATCGGGAAGCGGCCCGCGAGGTAAAGCTCGACGAGCCTGGGGATGAACTCGCGCGGTCGGCTGTCGCCCTGGACGACACCGCGGACGGTGCGCCCGCCCTGCAGAACCGGCATCTCAAAAGCGACTTCGGTCCCGGCTCGGGCGCTGCCGACGAGGACGCAGGTACCAAGCGGCCGCAGGCTGTCGGCAGCAATGCGGAATACCGCCGGCACCGCCGAGGTCTCGAGCACGAAATGCACGCCGCTGCCGGTCAATCGGCGGATTTCGGCCAGGGTTTCGGCGCCCCTGCTCTCAAGGGTGTGGGTGGCGCCGAGCTCGCGGGCGAGCAGCAGCCGGTTCGGATGCAGGTCGACCGCGATGATCGGGTCGCAGCCGGCGATCCTCCCGCCATCAGACCCGACAGTCCGACGCCGCCCACGCCGAACACGGCAAACGATTGCCCGGCCCTGGGTGCCATGACTTTCAACCCCGCCCACGCCCCGGTCTGGATGCCGCAGCCGAGCGGGCCCAACAGGTCGAGCGGCGTACCGGTGGGCAGCTTGACGGCATTCCTGGCCGGCGCCACGGCATGGGTCGTGAACGAGGATTGCTGAAAAAAAACAGGAGTAGACCGGCGCGCCGTTGCGGCTGATCGGCGTCGAGCCGTCGGCGCGCCTGCCGGTCGATTTGAGGGCACGGCCGTTGCTGCAATAGGCCGGCTTGTCGAGCCGGCAGGGCTCGCAGGCACCACATGAGGGGAACGAGATCGCGACCTGGTCGCCCGGCGCCAGATCGGTGACTTCGGCGCCGACCGCCTCGACGATGCCCGCCCCTCGTGGCCGCACACGATCGGGTAGGGCAGCATCGGGAAATAGCCGTCGCGTGCATGCAAATCGGTCTGGCACATGCCGGTCGCGACGATCCGCACCAGCACCTCATCGGCGCAGGGCGGCGCCAGGTCGAGCGTCTGCAATTCAAAGGGTGCGGCACGTGCGGGCACGACGGCTGCGGTGATCTTCATGGACATGGCTCGCTGCTGTTGCGACGCGATCAACGGGCATTACAGCCCACAGCGGGTAATGGCAAAGCACCGGACGATGACGCCTTCCTTGCGTTAGGCTGGCTCGCAGCCGGCCTGTCGATGCAGTTGGGGCGCCCCCTGGCCGGTGACGAACGGGTGCACCGCGATAGCCATGGCGCGGGGAATTGTCTCACCCTCACGGTAGAGCTTGTCGAACTGGCGCCGCAGCCACCGGTGGGATGCCGATCTCGACACCGAGCGATGGGCGCTCGAAGAGGAGCAGGCCTGCGCGCACGGCAATGCGAATGTCCTGACGCGCAACCACAGCACGTCGCGGCTGAGCCAAGGTCCGAGCGGCAACGGCGTTCGTCGCCGTGGAGACATGCAAAAGCCCGCCGCCGCCCGTCGGGGCGTTCGCACCGGTGCCGCTGCGGGCGGGCGCGGGCCAGCGAGCACATTCCATCGCACGCTTTCTGCAGCCGGCACGCCGATGCGACAACCGGTTGATCGAACTTAGTTAGCCCTTATAGAACTGCTCCTTGTTCTCAAACATGTTTTGTGATTAAATTGGGTCGTAGATCCCGCATGGCTTGCGGCATCGGTCCGCCTTCGCGAGGCTCGCCATGCCCAAGAACGCATCGAAGTGGTGTGCCCCCAACGATCCTCAGCCTGCACCGGGCCCTGTCGGTGAGGGAGCGCCGCGGCTCTACATAGTCAGCGAAATCCGTCTGTATCGCGAAGGCTTGGTCGGCAGCCTGATGCGGCATGACCGGGTGATGCTGGTCGGCGCCGGAGGTCAAGCGGACGCGCTCGATCAGCTCGAAAGCGCGCGGCCCGACGTCCTGCTCCTCGACGTGACCGCGCCGGACAGCCTGGTGCTGCCGCGCCGGGCGCGCCTGCTGGCGCCGCGCTTGCGGTTTGTCGCATTCGCGGTGGCGGAGGCTGAAGCAAATGTGCTGGCCTGCGCCGAAGCGGGCTTTTCGGGCTATGTTCCGCAGGACGGCTCGATCGACGACATGGTGGACGCGGTTCGCCGTTCGCTCGGCGGCGAACTCCTGTGCCCGCCGCGGATCGCGTCTTCGCTGTTCAACCGTGTCGGCTCCCTGGCTGTTGCCGGCGAGGCCGCTCCGGTCACCGCTCGACTGACCTGCCGGGAACGGGAGATAACCTCGCTGGTGGTGCTCGGCCTCGCCAACAAGGAGATTGCCCGTCGGCTCGGTCTCAGCGGCTCGACGATCCGAAACCACGTGCACAATATTCTGCAAAAGCTCGATCTGCGGCGCCGCGGCGAGCTTGCCCGGCTGTGGCGGGGAAAAACTTGGCTGCAGCCGGTCCTCGCGCCGGCGATGATGGTGGGCTCGCTTCTCGGCGCGCTCTGAGCGGTCCGGCGGGCGGCCGGCGATCGCGCGCTACGTGCGGCCGGTCACGGCACCGTGAAGCGATCGTTCATCGAGGTCCAGAACTGCTGCTGCACGACCTTGCCGCGGCGCAGGATGTCGCCGTGAAAGGCGAGCAGCACTTCGAGGACATCGCCGTGGGCCACCCCATGAAAGGTGGCGCGCGGCCGGTCAAAGCCGATAAAATGACAACCCGTCGCCTGGTTGGCCACCGTTCCCGCCGCGTCGGTGAAATAGCCGTTGAGCGGGCCGTCGGGCGGCGCCGGGCCTTCATTGCCCTGTGCGCGATGGCCATAATTCACCGCCGTTGCATCGGCGGCGTTGCCGTCTTCCTGGAAGGCGTCGTTGATCCGGCCCGCGGGTAGGTTTCCGAATTCCGCGCCGAGATCGGTGACGACGCCGCCCCGGGTGCGCCGCTTGTGACCGCGGATGAACTGCCGATATTCGTAGTCGGCGCACCCGCAATACTGTGAAAACTGGGCGTGCATCGTGTGATGGCCGGCGACCGGCCGCTCGCCCGCGGCGACCGGACCCGGCACCGCATTATCGAGGCCGACGTTGAAAGCCAGAAGGCAGTTCTCGTCGGTCATGGCCAAGCCTTCCGCCCGCGTCTCCCGGTCGAGAAAATTGAAAGTCTGCGGGCCGATCATGCCGTCCTTGTGCAGGCCGAATTCTTCCTGCAACGAGGCAACGGCCAGGATGTCGTCGTCGGTCCAGGTCCCGGTCGGCTCGGTGCCGATCAGGTCCTGCAGCTGCTTGGTTCGCGCTTCGTCATAGGTGAATTTGTTGAAACGGATCGCGGCCTGGATTTGCGCCGGGGTCAAATCCGTCTGGGCTGCCGCCGCCGGAGTGGGCGGCTCGGTGGCGAGGTCGCGCCGCACCGTGTTTCCGGGTGCCGGCCGCTGCTGGACGACGTGCGCCAATTCGTGGGCCAGCAAGAAGCGCCCGCCGGCGGCGCCGGGCGAGAATTCACCCGACCCGAAGACGACGTCGGCGCCGATCGTGAAAGCCCGCGCGTTGAGGTCGCGCGCCAGCGCTCCCGCCTCGGCATCGGCATGCACCCGCACATCGCCAAAGTCGTGCCCAAAGCGGGGCTCGAAAAACCCTCGTTCGGAGGTCGGCAAATTCGCGCCGTTGCCGAGATTGCCGATGCGCTGCTCGAGCCCCGCCGTGATCGCGGGCGGCGGCCCCAACAGCTTACCGTCGATCTCTTCGTCGGCCCGCTTGCGGCGAACCTTCGCCTCGTCATCGGCTTGGCACGCGGCGCAGGCGCGCTGAAGCATCCCCGATGCGGCCGTCAAAGCGTGAGGCGGCTCAGGGCTCGACGCCGGCATCCGCATGACCGCTTCGGCCATCGCGTCGGCTTCGCGCTCGAGCGGGTCGGCCGCGGAGCCGACAACGAGCTTGCACTGCAATGCCGCCGGCGCGACCGCTATCCTGGAAAAGTCGTGCGCGGCAAAAGCGGGTGCCGCCGGCGCCGCCGTCTGCCGCACCGCCGCGGTGAAAGCGCCCGGCGGCAGCGCAGCGCGCTTTGTCGGCGAGACCGCAACATGGGCCTGCATTTCACCCTCCTTCAGCCGCTCGGACTCTCCTGCGAGTACCGGATGCAGCGGCGATAATATTCCGGCCAATCGCGGCGCACCCGGTCCGCCAGCCGGCGCATGATGTCTGGCGCCCGTTTCGAATACGCCATCAGATGGGTGTAGCCAAGTTTTGCCGCCTGGTTCGGATTGCGCGCCTCGTCCCAGGAGCAGAACAGGTATTCGCAGCGCACCCCGCGATACGGCGAGCCCGGATCAAAGCGATGGAAGCCGAGGCATGCCGACAGCAGGAATTGCTCGACAACATAAGTGAAGCGCCATTTTTCCGGATGGCGGGCCCAGCCGGCGGCATTTTCCGGCCGCTCGACCAGCGCCAGCGCGGTTTGCGCATAATGGCGCAGAAACGCGATGTCCCGGCCGCCGAGAATGCCGCAATTTTCGGCGCTGAGCGTCGGCCCGCGTGACCGCGCCCACTGCCATTCCACCGGAACGATGCCGCCGGTGTCGGCAAACGACTCTTCGACATCCTGCGGGCAATAGATCCGCTGCTCCGGACCATAATGTTCCGGATGCTGGGCGAGCACCGGCGCGGTTTCGAGGCGCGCCGGCAGCGCCTTCCACAAAAAAGCATCCGAATCGATGTGCACAAACGGCCGGTCCTGCATGGCGTAGGCGACGAGCTTTCCCAGCATCCACCAGCCGGGGTCGTGCCGGCGCAACCGGTCGAGCTCGGTCGATACCTCGACAAAGGGCAGCGCCAATCGATCGACGAGCAGCTTCGCTCCGAACGTGTCGGTGACCAGCATCGTGTCCGGGTAGTGGCGCGCGGCGCTCAACACCGACGCCACCCAGGCGAGCGCGTGGTTCAGCGGCGTGCCCCAGACACCCGCGTAATGGGCGCGAAACGGCTCGCTCCAGAACGACCACACCGCGCGCATCGTCCGCTCCCGCCGACCCTGTCAGCCGATCGTGCCGGGTGCGGCAATTGTCCCCGGATTGATGATCGTTCCGATCACGATCGGGCCGGTCGGGCCGGTCAAAATCGGGCCGGGTGGGAGCAGGCCGCTCACGGTGATCGACGCGCTGTTGCTGGTGCTCTGACCGCTCGGCAAGGTCAGGGTCGCGGTGATCGTGTAGGTTTGCGTCCCCGGCCCGGGATTGGCAATCGTCACCGGCACCGGCTGCGCCGGCGAGACATTGCCGCGCGCGATCACGATACTGGCCGGCACGGTGACCGTACCCGCGGTGCCGCCCGATACCGACAGCGCGACCGTCGTATCGGCCAATGCGTCATAGTGCAGCGCCAGCGACAAAGTCGGCGCCACGGCGGGCCCGGCCGGGCTCGGCTGGCCGGTGGTGTTGTCGACGAGCCGAAGGAACCGGGTGCCCGGCACGACGACAAAAGCGACACTCGCTGGCGATACGGCCATGGTGTCGATGCGTTGGATCGGCGCGACATAGAACCAGCTCTCGAAATCGCTTGCCTTCTCCGAGTTGCCCGAGGGCAGCGTCAGATCGGTGCGCGGTGTCGTGCCGTCCTGTCGCATCGCCGGCATTCCGAATGCCTGACCGTCGAGAAACAGTGTGCCGCCGGCGTCGCGCAGGCTGCGCCCCTTTAATGTGACACGAGCGCGCACAAACTGCCCGTCATCGGCAAGCGCCGTCAGGCCATCCAGCAGCTGCACCAGATAGACAAACACATTGCGCCCCGGGACCCACGACAACACATTGCCGGTTATCGTCACGGTGCTGTCGATCACCAGCGGAAAGCGCAACAACGAGACCGAAAAGACCGCCGCCGACGCGCCGGTCGTTGCCAATCCCGGCGCAAACCCGTCCTGTGCGGTCAGAAAAGGCTGCTCCAGGACGACAATAAGCTCGGCCGGTCCGACGCCGCTCGCCGGCGACGCGTCGAGGGTGATCTGCAGCCCCTGCAACAGGAGTTGGTCAAGCGTCAGGATGTCGTCGTTGGCCCAGCTGATGGCCGTCACGTGCAGCGCTTGCGGCACGGTCGGCGGCGTGATCTCGGTCAATGGCGAGAACAGGTCGCGGCAATCCTCAACCTGAAAACCCTGGGTCTGCGGGTTGCGGTGGATGCAGGCGAGCGGAGCCCGATACACCCGGATATAATGCGCCGGCTGGTAATCGGCCCCGTCGCTGTCGCTCGGCGGCCATTCCACCATGCCGGTGGCAGTGCGGGCCGGGACCAGCCAATAATCGCCGCTGCGGTAGGGCTGATCGCCGGCGAATTGCACGTGAATGCCGTTCTCCAGCGAATTCGGCCCCGACGGGTTCATCGCCACCCCATCGACATCGGCGCCGTCGCTCTGGTCCCAGCGGCGCAGCTTGGCATGCCCGCTGTCAACATCGACCGCAGGTGACGGTGCCGTCAGAGTGATGCGCCGGTGCTCCTGATCGATAAATTGGATTTGGCGCAATTCGCCGGGCTGGTTCGGCTCTTGCCCGAACTCGTTGCTGTCGTCGCCGATTTCGACCCAGTCGAGCGGGGCAAAGCCGAGATTGGCGTCCGGTCCGAGATTGTCCACGGTGACGACCGGTCCGCTGACCGCGGTGATCCGCGTCACCACCGAGCCGTTTTCGCGCGACCATTTGACGGTGGCGCTGCCGATCGGACCTCCGCGATGCACCTCGATCCGGTAGAGCTGGTTTTCGAGCCCGCGATAGGCGGCGCTGGGCGCCGGCAGGCACGAGCTTTGCGCCGAAGGCTCGTCGGTGCCGGCCCGCATGCTGCCGACCGCGACCGGTGCCGGCGGCTGGCGCATGACATCACAGCAGCTCGCCACGGCGCCCCGCGACGGCCGGGGCTCGAGGACCGGCGCCACTGCGGCCGCGACGACGCGCCACACGGTCTGGACCCGATCGGTCGTGTCGGCCTCGCCGAGCGCCACATCCTTGATGCCCGGATCGTCGATCGGGGTGACGAGGCGCTGCCACGCTTCGAGCCACACCTGGATCGCCGAAGACCGGCCGAGGCTCAGATCGGAAAGGAGGACCGCGGCCGAGGGCTGCGGATCGGCGAGCCATGATTGCTGCATGTAGTCGGTCGGCTGCAGTGCTTCGCACACCAGGCCATCGACATAAAAGCGCCCCGCGCCGATCTGGATCGCGTCGCCGGCGGATGGCACGGTGATCGCAAAACCGGCATCGTGGCGCGGCGCCCCGGTCCGGCCGACAATATCGACGAGCCCCGTGGCACGCAGCCAGGCGTCGATCGCACGCTGCTCGTTGGCGTCGGAATCGAGCTGCACTCGGCCTTGCTGGGCGACGACCGAGGTGTAGTTTTTCCCTCGATCGAAGCGAAACCGGCTGATGTCGGCTTTCATGTCATCCCTCCGGTCGCGCGTCTCAGATCAGCGAGGCGCCGATGGCGAGCCATTGCAGCGCTTCATCGGCCGGCTCCGGCGGATCGAGCCCGAACCGCGGCATGCCGTACGGGCCCTCCGGCAGCGGCATGGCCAATTCCGTCCGCGATGGGATCAGAAAAATCCCGGCCTCTAGCCCGAACGGCAGATATTCGTCGAGCCGCACGCGGTAATTCGCGATACCCTGCGTTTCGTACAGCAGATGGTAGGCGCCGATCTGGCTCTCGTCGTCAGCCCCGCTCCAGACCGCCACCGGGCAGGCACCACTCAACAGCCCATAGGACGGGCTGCCGTAATGCCGGCTGACGAATTGCGGGGCGAGTACGTGCTCCAGCGCCGGATCACCGGGCAGGCAACGGTATTGCCGCGGGGTCAGCGCATCGCTCGGCACAAACGAGAAGCGCACACAACCCGATTGCCGCCGCGTGCACCAAACCGCCGCCCGCCACGGGTCGAGAGCCGGCCGACGCGCCAGAAATATCGTATTGGAGGCGAGGGGCATGGCGTGGACGCGCAGCTTGCCGATCATCGTGCTGTTTTCGACATGCAGTGAGCCGCCCTCGCCGGCGCCATCCAGACCGGCGAATGCGACGAGCCACGGCGCTGTCGCATCGACGATGCTGTCGGTGACCCGCACCGAAGCCGACGGATCGATCCGCAATGGCCCGGTGATCGTGCGCTCCAGGGTCAATGCCGTGCCGGAAGCTTCGACGCTGATCGACGGCGCAAAGCGGTCGACCGGCTCGCGGTCGCGCGTCAATGCCCGGCCGGGGACGGCGGTGCAGTCTTGCAGCGTGACCGAAAGACGGCGGCCGAGCACCCCGATGCCGCCCGCCAGCAAGAAGCCGCTGAGAAACAGCTGGCCCATCGGCGCCGGGTCGTCGGTATCGGCCGGGTCGTCGGTGCCGACGATGTCGATATCGCCGTGCAATGTGACGCGGGCGCGCACCGGGCTCCACCCGGCATCGGGACCGGACCCGTGGATTTCCGCGGCAATGATCCAGAGCTGGCTTTCGGGCGGGATGCGGAGTGCGGCCGGGCCGGTCAGATCGACGGCGGAGACGCCAAAGCCCGCGACGAGGATCACACCCACCGCACCCGGCGGCTCGGCATTGAATGCCGCCACCGCCGCCTCCAAGGTCAGCGGCAAACCAAAGATGTCGGTGGCGCCGGCCCCGATCACCATCTGCCAGGTGACCGTCTCGCGGTCGAGCGGCAGCCGTTCGGTGCGGTCATACGGCCCGCCGCCCAGATCGGCCGGAAAGCCGTAATTGTAGCTGACCGTCACCGCCGTCGGCGCCGGCTGGTCCGGCGGAAAGGCGATGCGGCCCAGCACCGGATCGATCGCCACCTTGCCGAATTGGCCGGATGCCCAGTCGTCGCCGGAAGCAACATCGGAAAGATCGCAGACGGAAATCTCGCCGAGCTGCACGATGTTGCCGTCCGCACGGATGGCGAGACCCTGCTCCGGACCATAAAAAGCCGATGGGTCGAGCGCCAATTCGCGCCGGCCGATCGGCTGCGCCACATCTGCCCGCGCGGTCAAATGGTCAAAGGGCTGGCGCGCCGGCGCCATATTGAAGAGTGGCATGTCGGCGCCGAGCGGGCTGAACAAAAACCGCCGCGCATCCACCGCGCAAGCCGGCTGGTCGGTGACCGCATAGGCGATCCAGCGCCACACCCAAGCGCCGATATCGGGAATGTTGAACCGGCCGCCGCCGTGTAATGCCACGTCGAGCGGCGCGCGGTCGGGCATCGGCGCGCTGCGCACCCGCGGCGCGATGCGCCGGACATCGACGGTGCGGCTCGTGCTGTCGAACGGCCCGCCGAGCCGGCCGAGCGCGCCGCCGTCGCGCAAATCGACGGTGCCGCCGGCATCCAGGCGCACATGGCGAAAGCTCTGGTTGACCGCCAGCCGCTTGAAATATTCGACCACCCGGACCGGGCGCCCGGTGATGTCGGCGCCGAGCTGCTCCAGTGCGATGACCGTGCCCTTGCGCCGGCGATAGCCGATCGTGTTCGCGACCTCGGCGCGGCCGCCATCGCCGCCCGGAGCGCCCTCTGAGAGCGCGGTCCGCCCGATCAGGTCGCCGATATAGGGCACCACCCAGGGCGCGCAGGTTTCGATGAACTGGTCGGCGTAGAGCCCCTGCAAATCCTCGTCGAGCACGCCGACCTGCTCGGCGACGACACCGAGCAATGCCTGCAGCGGCCCGCCGGCACCGGCATCGGCGGTGCGGTAGAGCGCCGGCAGCAGCGCGTAGATCTGGTCCGCCGACAAGCTCATGGCCAGCGCTCCAGCCCGGCCAGTGACGGCACATCGATCTGCAGCAGCTCCGCCCCGGCGACGGTGCCGCGCTCGCCGGCCTGCGGGGCGGCGGCGATCAGGAATTCGGGAAGGTTGCTTTCGACGTCCTCGCGACTGAATTCGGTAAGCCGGACCGCTACGACCCCTGGCACCGCCTGGATCGCCGCAACGATTTCGCTCTGCGCCACTCCCTGTCCGAGCCCGCGGGCGTCAAAGCCGAAGGCCGAAGTAAGCGCGTCGCGCGCCGCCGCCAGCACCTGGTCGGGGTCGTAGTCGGTCTCATCGACCCGGACCAATCCTCCGATTTGAAACGGGACCGGCCGGTACGGCAGCACGGCCACCGGCACGTATGGGTTGCCGGCATTGCGCAGTGCCGTGGCGAGGTCAGCAATGGTTTCGCCATCGGGATCGAGGCTCGACCCGCCAGCCCCGGCGACGGTGACGACGACGCCGCGCGTGCGGCCGTACCAGGTCCAGGTCGCCAGCGCCTTGGCCACTCCGGCAAAAGCCGCGGCAAAATCCTGGTAATCCTCGAGCGACACCACCCGCTCGAGGGTCAGCACGTGCAGCGGCGCACTGCGGCGCACCTCATCGGCCGAATCGGGGTCGGCGCCGCCGCTTGCCGCAACCGGATTGAAGACGGTGTTGAGCCCGGCCGGCCGGTCGATCGCCTGGCTCAACTGGCCCGCGGCGACCATGCCCGAGCTGCCCAGCCCCTTCCGATAGGTGGCGTGGATGTTGACCTGGCCGGTCGGCGGCCGCGCGCCTTGCTGCCCGTCGCCAAACTGCACCGTAACGCCGCCGGTGTCGTTGCGTCGGGTTTCGAAGACGCGGTCGCGCGGATCGGCGCCGAGCAGATTGGGCTCCTCGTGCCATTGCAGATCGTTGACCCAGACCTGCAAGGTCGATTGGGTGCCCTGACCTTGCGGCACCGCGATGTAGGTCAGCGGCGCCTGCTTCAGCGTGAAGCGCTGATTGGCGACCGACGAATCCCCGCCGCCGACGAGCTCCTTCACCGTCTCGCCGTGGTCTGCGGCCACCACATTGGCATTGAAGCGGACCGTGGCGCGGTCATAGATGCGGCCGAGCGGCGTCGCAAAGCCGAGCTCGGTGCGGGCGGATTGCGGCTCGACGCCGGCGATCACAGCGGCTTCGCTGATTTCGGAATCGGCCTTGTCGGCGGCGATCAGGGTGATTGCGGCGACGGCGGCGGTCAGTGTGCCGGCAACGCCCTTTGTCGTCAGCACCTGCCACGTCGCCCGGCCGGCATCGACGACCGGCGGATAGGCGTTCGCCAGAAACAAATCGCCCGACGCGAGCGCGATCGCGGTGCGTCCATCCGAACCCACCAGCGTCGCGGCCGGATCGCTGCCGAATTGCAGCCGGATGCGCTTGCCGGTTACCGCGATTGTCTGCCCGACGCTCAGCATGCCGCCGCCGAGCACCGTCTCGCCGTCGCCCACGACCGGCGTCAGCGTGCCGAGGCTGAGCGCGTACCCGTCGATCGCCGCGACCAGCGGCTGCTCGGCAACGGCCAGCGGCTCGCTCTGAACAAAGGCCGTTGTCTGGCGCGTCGCTTTGACGAAGAGATCGAGGTCGCTATCGGTATTGAGCGTCAGGCTTGTCGCCTTGGAAGAGAGCGTGTAGCGCAGCGGCGCCCGGTCGGCGGCGCGAACGATCCGGTACAGCTTGCGGAAGTTGGAATGCGCGTCGGGAAAGGACAGAACGAGCCACGAGAAACGTTCGGGCGCGCTGTCGAATTGGCCGGCATCCGCTTGTGTCGGCGCAATATCGGGATAGACCGTGTCGAGATCGACTTGCTCGTTGTCGTGGACAAAGTTCCAGTCGCCGATCTGGGCAGTTGCACGCAGCACGACGCCCGCGGCCGGCGCATTCGGCAAGATCGCAGGATCGGGCGCGTTCACCCCGAAGAGCGAAGCCCGCTTGCGCATCGCGTAGATTTGGATGTCGGCGGCGCCTTGCTGGAACGTGGTAAACAGCCCCTGGTCCCAGTCGATTCGCGTGCGGTAGTTCGCCGGGTCGGGCGAAACCGCAGTGACGCTGCGCAATTCCCACACCTCGCTCAGCGGGTTGCCGAGCCGCGCCTTGTCCACCAGAAGAATCGTGTCGCCGGGCTTGAGCCCGGTCGCGGTCCCGGCCAGCCACAGCGATGTGGTGACCTGCTGCCAATTCACCGGGCTCGAGGTCTCGGCGGGCAGGGCATTGTGCGCAATCCGCGCGGTGAGCGGCGCCTGCGTCTCGAACACCGCCGGCTGCTGGCCCGGCGCCGGCACGCTTTGCACGCGCGAGCCTGCATCGATGACCACCGGGTCCGGAGAGCCCGCCGACTCGTTGAGCGTGAAAGCGAGCGGCGCCGAGGCGGCAACACCCGGTCCGGGCTGGTAGCCGACAAGCCGCGCCAGCTCGTTGACCGAGCGCTGCTGCACGGCGGTGCGCAAATAGGATTCGTTCGCCAGCCGCTCCTGGTAGAAGGTCAGAATGTCGGCGGCGACGGCAAACGCATCGAGCAGCGCGATCGAAAAGTCGCTGTCGTCGCGGGCGGTCAGCGGCGCCAATGCAGGAAACGCCGGGTCGGACAGCGCCGACAGCATGCTCGCCTTGAAGCTCGCATGGGTGCCGGCGCGGTAGGCGATCGACGACAGCCCGGCGCGGTTGAAGATTGCCGCCGGGGTCTCCCTGGTGACGCCGATGCAGCAGCCGCAGGGCGCCGGCATGTCGTCGCTGTCGCTCATTGGCCGCCGTCCAACGTCAGTTCGAAGATGCCGCGGTCCGGCCGGCTCGGATCGTTGTCGATGCGGGCGATCTCCAGCCGCTGCAAGGTCATGAACCCGGCATTCGCCGCGTCGTGCGCGGGGTCATCGACGCGCTGGAAGGTGACGGCGCGGACCGAGGCCACCCCCTCCACCTGCTGCGCCGCGGCGACAAAGGGGCTCAAATAGACCGTCTGGCCAAAGCTGAAATTCGCCGGATCGAGCAGACCGGGCCGGCCGTCGCAAGCGAGGCCGGCGGTGAACACGCGGCTCAGCGCAGTGCCGACCTGCGCGCGCAAATAATGCGGCTTGACGCAGACCGCCAACGCAATCCGCAGACCGACGATGACCGCCGGCTCGGCCGCGAGATCGACCCCGGCCATGCGCAACAGGTCGAGGCGGTTCAGCGTGGTGACGGCGAGATCGGCGGCCGGCGGTGCCGCCGGTGCGGGATCGAGCGCGACAAACGCGGTCCGCCAGCTGCCGGTCCACCGCATCGTGCCGCGCGCGGCATGCACGTCGGGGTCGAGCGCGGCGGCGGATCCCGTAATCGATTTCGGTCACGGCGCGCAGCTGGTTGCGAAAGGCCCAGGGTGCGGATTGGCGGATCGCCTCCATCGTCTCCGGGTCGCGGCCGCCGCGCGCTGGCAGCGGATTGCGAACCGCCGAGACGCGGGTTTCGGCGGTCAGCACATGGCCGATCGTGTCGGCGCCGAGATTGCCGGCGGTGCCGTTGCCGACCCGGTAGCGCGCCCGAAAGCTTTGGCCGGTGGCGGGTGCCGCCCCGTGCTCGCCATCGCCAAAACGCAAAAAGGCGGTCCCGTCGCGCTCGATCTCGATGAGAAAGCCGAGCGCCGCGGGCGGCAACGCCAAGAGATCGGTTTCCGGTTCCCAGGGATTGTCGTGGTCGTCGCGACCCTCGATCTGCGGCGTCGCCGGGTCTGCATCTGCCGCGGGCATGCTCCCCAATGCGGAGGCCGGCGCGGTCGCGTCAAATGGCCGCGCAAAGGTCAGCGGCGACGATGCGAGAGAGGGGAAGAATTGCGCGGGCCGTGGCGTCACCTGGCCGGCCGTCGTGCAGCAAGCGCCCGCTGCCGTATTGATCGGCGCCGTCGGCGGCTCCGGCACCGTGCCGAGGCTTTCCCACGCATCCGCCCCGGACCACAGCCCGTGATCCGCCGGCACGATATTGCCGCGGGCGACGCTGATATTGTCGATCAGACGGGCGCCGTGCTCGGCGTCGGTGACGGCGGAGAGGCAAAGCGCAAAGGGCAGCGCGTCGGCCGCCTGCCACTCGATATCGGTGATGCTCTCGCCGGTCACGGGGTCGATCAGCACCTGGCCGAAGCGGTCGGTGTGATGCACGCGGGTCAGCTGCACGGCGCAGCGATGCGTGCGGTCGGCGTCTTCGGCCGCCCCGGTATCCGGCCCCAGCACCTCCTCGAACATCAGGACGGCGCCGACCGAGAGCGTATCGAGGTGGCCCTTGAGGGTCGCCGCCGTCGCGCCGGCCGGCAGGCAGCAGGCTTCGTCGCTCCAGGTGTGAAAGGCGATCTCGTTCAGTGCCTGGCTCAGCGTCGCATCCGCCAAGGTGGCGAACACGACGCCGCCCGCCGCCAAGAGGCTGCTCGCCACGGCGCTGTTCGGGTCGAGGCGTGGTGCGACACCGGCGACGCGCGGCAAGAGCAGCGTGCCGGCCGGCACAGCGATCCCCTCACCGTCGGCGCGCAGGAACACCCAGACGCGCGCATTCTCGCCTTCGTCCACCCGGTAATCGACGAGGCGCGCATGCCGGCGCAGCGAGATGCGGCTGCGCGCGGTGCCGAGATAGGCCTCGGTCGCGACGGCATCCTGGCGGTAGCTCAGATGGTCGGCGACATAAGCCAATACTTCGACCAGCGCCACGCCGAGATCGGCCGCGTGCCGCTCGGTCCAGGACGGCGCCGTCACCGCCAGCCGATCGAGCATCACCTGGACAAAGCCGGGATAATCCTTGGCCAGATAGTTGATGTCCGGCTCGACCGGCGCCGCGACCGGGCAGCACGAGACGGGAGCGCAGTCGGTGGTGACCGGGCACCCGGCCTTGAACGAAAACTCGATCTGCGCCAGCGCCGGATCGATGCCGGTGGGCGGCTCGTCGGTTTTCTCGTCGGCCCGCAACCTAAGCATGTAGGTCGAGAAATCGCCGGCACGATCGACCTCGATGCGCAATGCATTGGCATCGTCCGGCATCGGCGCAACCGACACAGTCGCGATGCCGGTGACGCTTTCGCCGCCGAGGATCACGACCTGCTCGGGGCCGAGGGCGAGCGCTGCCGCGCCGCGCAGCATCGTCAGCACCAGCACCGTCTGTTCGGATTCGTCCGGCACTTCGAGATAATCGATCCCGTTTAGCGCCGGCCGCGCCAGCACGAGCGTCCGTCGGTTGCGCTGGGCGCAGAAATAGATCACGGCGACGCCGCCCCGGCGACAAACTGCGCCGTTTGCTGCTGCTGGGTCAGGATGACGGTATAGGAAACCTTCACCAGCAAGGTCGCATCCTCGTTTTGGACCTCGACCGATTGCACCTGGATCAGATCCGACAGCCATTGCTGCAAGCCGGCGCGGATCATGCTCTGCTGCGCCATCGCCAGCATGTCGCCATTGGGCGCGAACACCTGCTGGCCGGTGCCGCTGCCAAAGGTCGGACGATTGACCCGCTCGCCGGGTGCCGTCAGCAGCACTTGCCGGATCAGGTCGCGGATGTGCTGCTCGGGGTCGGCGGCGGCGGTGCGGCCGCTGCGGTCGAAGCCGTATGGGAAGGCGATGTCCATGCCGCTACTCGGCCGTAACTCGCGTCTGCGTCACCAGCGGCAACAGCGGCGTGCCGGTCGGCGCGCAGATCGCTTGGCTCGTCTGGATCAGCAGCGGCTGGCCGTTCGAGGTCACGCGCAATGTGCCGGTGATCCATTGCGCGCTGACGCACGGCCCGCCCGCAACCGGTGGCAACGGGCAGCCGGCGACGACATAGGGTGCGGTCAGCAATACCGAGGGCTGGCCCGACAATGTCACCCGCGGGTTCGGCGCGGTCGGCTGCGCCTGACCGGCATGCGCGCAGAGGACCGTAGCGCCGACATGCAGCATGAGACCGGGCATCGCCGCTTCTCCGCTAAACGACCGCCAACGCGCCTTGGTTGACCGTGACCGACGGCCCGGCCAGCACGATCGTGGCGCCCTGCCCGTTGCTGATGGTGATGCCGATCTCGTTGATCTGGATCAGCGCGCCACTTGCGGATTTCAGCAGGATGCCGCCGGTCGGTCCGGGCACGTCGCTCAGCATCAGCGTGTTCTGACCGGTGGTTTGCAGCACGATCGGCTGGATCGCGGGTGGGGCGGCCAGCGCCAGCGCCGGCACCTCAGCTGCCGAGCCCCAGAAACAGCCCGACCAGATCGGGTAATCCTGGTTGCCCTGCTCAAACTCGATCCAGACCGCGGCGCCGATCGGCGGCAGGACAAACTCGCCGGCTTGCGGCCCTGCCATCGGCACGCAAGGCAGCGCCCAGGTGCTCGGCACGACGCCGTAAACATCCGGCACCAATGCCTGGATGCGACCCATCTGCATCGGGTCGGCATTGTTCAGCACCGTGCCGCGGTATTTGCCGAGAAATTGCGCCATTCGCCGACCCCTCTCTCAGATGCCGAGCGAAGGGACGACCGGCGTATTGGAAATCAGGCCATTGCGCTTCAGCGTAAACTCCTGCTTGTACTCGCCGCGCGACAGGCGATGGGTGACGCTGTCGACATAGTGCAGTCCGTCGAAGGCCGGCCCGGCGCCGCGCACGCCGACCAGCTGGCGCGCCTTCAGCACCCGTCCATAGCGCAGCACGTCGAGCGTGCCGCTGCCGCTGACCACGTCGGCGCTAGCGGAGGCGGCCGCCATGCCGATCATCAGCGCCTGCCCCAGCCCGTATTTTGCGGTTTCCGGCAGCGGCTCGGTGTGCGTCGGCGGCGGCGTGTAGGCGCCGAGCGGCGGGTTCAGCGGGGTAACCGGCGGGATCGCGATCGGGATCGACGCGTGGGTCGTCTCGTCCATGCTGTAGACGATCGGGAGCGTCGAATTGTGCGGCTGGTAGCGGAAGCTCAGCGCTTCGACATTGGTCCAGCTGTCCATGTTGATGCTGAGCGCCGGCTGCGGCACGCCGAACTTCACCTGCGGCCCGAAATACGCCGTGCTGACGCCGGGGAGGGGCCCGGGGTCGATGTAAAAGACATAGCCGACCTGTTTTGCGAGATCGTTGATATAGGCGAGGTCGGTGCCTTTCTGGCTCGGGATGCGCTCGACCGGCAGCGGCACGTCCGAGATAAAGCTCGGCACGACCATCGGGGTGACGCCGTAGACCGCATATTTGCCGAGGATCGCGCCGACGCGCGCCTCGATCGGCATCGGGTAGGGCAGCCCTGTGAAATCGACCTGGTTCATGACCGCGGTCAGGTCCTCGCCCATGATCGTGATCGTCGACGAGCCGCTGCTGCCGACCGGCTGCAACTCCTGGTGACGGATGACACCGTCCATCAGCACCTGCGGCAGGCCGTTGACCGTGACCATGATCACGACCCGCAGCTCGACCGCGGGTCCGCCGCTGGCGAGCAGAAAGAGCGTGTGCAGGATCGACCGGTTGCTGATCGTGAAATTCAGGCTGAAGCCGCTGGCGCCGGTGGCGCTGGTGGTCACCTCGACCGAGGTCAGCGCATCCAGCACCGGCTTTGGCGCCGGCAGCGGCACCATCGGCCCGACCAGCAAGGTCATGTAGAGGGCGCTAGCCACTGCCGCCTCCGGGGCCGCCGGGCGTCCCCGCCGCTATGCCGGCCGGCAGCGTGATCCGCAGCACCTTGCCCGGCTCCGCGGTCAGCGCGTCGGGATCGCCCGCGGCGTTGGCGTCGCAGATGATCCAATAGAGCAGCGGGTCGCCGAGCTGAGCATTGGCGATGTTGTCGATGCGGTCGCCTTGGATCACCACGTATTGGCGCATCGTCGCGAACTGGTCGGGCTGCGCAATGATCCGGCGCTGGAGGTAGCGCACCACGGTGCCGTCCTTTTGCGTAAAGGTCGCAGTGGGGAGGCCGTAATAGCGGCTGTTCTGCGCATTCGGCGCGCCGCTCGTGCCGCCGGCGGCGACAAAGGCATCGAGCGGGTTGGTCACAGCGAAATGCCCCCGGCCAGCGTGCCGAGCGATTGCAATGCATTGGCGATCGCCAGCGCCTCCTTTTCGATCTGGTAGATCATGTAGAGGGCGCCGGCCGGGTTCAGAAACCCGGTGTCATTGACGTTCAATACCCGCATCTCGAGCGACACGCGCGCGCGGATCGGGTTGAGGTTGGTGTCGAATGCCTCCTCGGTGATGTCGAGCGAGGTGATGCGCACCGGGGTGATGCGCGTCGGGTTCCAGACAAAGACCGAGAGCGGCGACTGCATCGGCAGGATCTCGATCGTCCCGGCCAGGGTCAGCGCCTCGTTCAGCAGCAGCTCGACACTCGACGGGTAGATCAGGAGCTCGAGTGCGGCGAGTTGTGGCTGGATGCCGGAAACGACGGTGACCGGGTTGTCGGCCGGGGCCGCCAGCTGATCGGTCGCATCGATCTCGGCGGCGACGGTGATCGTCTCGACCGGCGGTCCCTTCAGCCGCAGAATTTCCGTGCGGTCGACCGGGTCGGCAATCGCCTGCGGCTGCAGCCGTCGCGTCAGCGTGTCGGGGTTGTATTGCAGCACAATGGCGCTGCGCGGGATCCCGGTGTCAGGATCGAGCGTGACGATGCCGCCTTTCAATACCCGCGGCGAAATCGGTGACGGCATCGTGCTAACCCCTTCCCGAACGCAGAACACCGCGCCACAGCCCGGCGGCGACCGCGCGCCCGCGGAACTCAGGCCCGCCGGTGATGGCGAAACGCACTCCCTCGAGCTGCGGCATGTCCGCCGCCCGGAAGGTCTGGCCCGGCGCCGCGGCCAGCCGGGCCAGCTCCGTTTCGAAGGCCTCCGTCATCGCACCCGCCTCGACCGGCGGCACGCCGTGCCAGGCCAGCCGCTCGATATCCAGCCGGACTGCCGGCGGCGCGGCCGAGGGACGGCGGCGCTCGCGGCGGCGCTGGGCGCGCGCCGGCATCATGCCCAGGCTCCGGCTTCGTTGCTGCTGAGCGGCCGTTCGAGCTTGGCGTATTCGGTGCGGGTCGCTTCCAAGAGATGCGACATCCGCACCGGCGAGCTGTCGTCGGCCGCGAGAAAGGCGGCGTGCATCGCGATGTTGCGGATGATGCCGCCCGTCACGTTGAGCCGGGCGAGCCGTTCCGGATCGAGCCCGGCAGTCGGCGTCTCGCCCGGGAAAACGCCGTCCCAGATCCGCGCTCGCTGGGCCGCATCGGGGAACGGAAATTCGATGATGAAGCGGATGCGGCGCACAAAGGCGGCATCGATCGCATGCCGCATGTTGGTGGTCAGGATCGCCAGCCCGCGATAAGCCTCCATCCGCTGCAACAGATAGCTGACCTCGAGATTGGCATAGCGGTCGTGGCTGTCCTTGACCTCGCTGCGTTTGCCGAACAGCGCATCCGCCTCGTCGAACAGCAGGATGGCGCCGCTGTCCTCGGCTGCGTCGAAGACCTGCTTCAGGTTCTTCTCGGTCTCCCCGATGTATTTGCTGACAAGGCCGGCCAGGTCGATCTGGAAGAGGTCCAGGTCCAAGGTGTGCGCCAGCACCTCGGCGGCCATGGTCTTGCCGGTGCCGCTGGCGCCCGAAAACAACGCGGTGAGGCCGAGCCCGCGCGAGTATTTCGCACCGAAGCCCCAGCGCTGATAGACCGTCGCGCGCTGGCGCAGATGCGCGGCGACCTGGCGCAGGATGCGCATCTGCGGCGCCGGCAATACCAGACTGTCCCAATCGGCCTTCGGCACGATGCGCCGCGCCGATTGCTGCATCGAGCGGCGCGCATGCTCGCGGCAGACCTGCCAGGCGCGCTGTTGCAGCGTCGCCTCGTCGCACTCGGCCGCGAGCCGGCGCAGTGCCGTGCTGGCCGAGCGTATCGTCGGGGTGTCGATGCGGAACTGGTCGGCGATCGCGTCGAGAACGCTGTTCATCTGCGTCGCCGAAGGACCGAGATTGGCGACCCACACTTGGCGCCGCTCGTCAGCGGAAGGCTCAACCAGCTCGACCCGCACCGCGCCCAGGCCGCCCCAGGCGCCGGCGCCGCCGGCGTCGATGACGACTGCGCCGCTGATCAGGCCGACAAAGCTCTGCGCGACCCGCGCCGCCTCGTCCGTTGCGGCCGGATCGGCCTGGACCAGCAAGCCGGCGCGGCCGAGCCACAATTCGCGCACCCAATAGCGGGCGAGCCGTTCCCGATCGGCGGGGTTGGCGGCGATGTCGGCCGCATTGAGGCGCCAGCCGCGCAGCCCTGCCGCCGCCAAGGCTGAGGCTGCGACCAATTCCCGGTCAGCCGCCGACCCGCCGATGAGGGCGACGCGCTCGCCTTCGCGCAGCGCCCGCGCCGCATTCTCGACCGCAGGCTCGAGCCAGCCCGGCAATCCCGAGCCAGCGGCGAGTAGCGTGACGACACCCTCCAGCCGCTCGTCGGTGCAATCAACGCCGGCAAGAAAATGCAAAATCCGCTCGTCGATCCGCAAAGCGCTGCCGATCAGTGTTTCGCCGGGCAGAACCTCCAGCATTCGCCAATGCCGCAGCGGCCGGTCGCGGGTGACCGCACTCCAATGCGCGCCCGGCAGCGCCGCCAAGGCCAGGCTGAAGGACGGGCTCGTCCGCCGCGGATCGCGATGCGCAGCGGCGCAAGCTTCGGCAAAACGGCCTTCGAGCTCGACCCCGGCGCACAGCAGCAACACATCGCGCTCAAACGGGGTCAGGCCGAAAATCTCGCAGAGGATCGCCAGCGCTGAAGGCCGGTCCTCGGGACTGTCCGCCTCGATGGGGGCCGGTACGTCGATAGGCTGGCCTGCGGCTCGGCAGAGCGCCGTATAGACCGGCTCCAGCGCGGCTCCGAGCGCCGCCTGATTGACTGCCTGCCACGCGGCGGCTGACGGCGCGTTCACGGCGTCACCGTGATGCGCGGCACATAGGCGGGCGGCGCCAGGCTCGTGTCCCAAGTGACTCGGCTTTCGGCGCCGTCGATGCGAACCCGCAGCGGCGCGCCCGGCGCCGGCACCGGCACAAAGTCGGCGGGTATCGGGAAAGCAAGGGTCGCCGAGCTGTCGGGCGCTGACAGCGGCCGCGGCTCGATCTCGACCGATTGGCTGCCGATCAGCACGGCGGCGCGCTGCCGCCGTCCAACCGACGGGCTGATCGTCAACGTCAAGCTCGTGCCGACCTGCGCCGTGGCCGGCGGCGCGGTGATCGCCGGCAACAGCATAAAGGTCGCGGAGTTCGAGACGAGCCCGCTATGCGGGTCGGTCGGCGCGCCGAAACGGACATTGCGGCGGATCTGCACCATGCGCACGCCGGCGGTCAGCGTGGCCGGGACCGTGATCCGGGCAAACCGGTCCTGCGCCAGATCGGGCGTCACCGGGTCGCCGTCGTCAAAGCTGATCGAGGTGTCGGCGACCGCATCTCCGACAAAATGCCGGCCTTGGATCGTCAAGACCTCGCCGGCCGCGACCATTGCCGGAGAAATATTGTCGATCACCGGCCGCTCCAGCGGCTGCACCAGGATATTGCGCGTCTGCACCGCTAGGCTGACCCGCACCGGCCGCTGCCGTTGAATCAATACGACCGAGGCGACGTAGGCCGCAGTCGCGCGATAGCGCGCCTGAAACGCGGTCCACAGCTTGTAGGTGTCTTCGGTCGATACCGGCTGCGGGGTCAGCTTGACGAGCTCGGACTGGTCGGCGAGCGTGGTGAGTCCGACCGCCTGCACTTCGGTCGTGGCACCCGGCGCGCTGCTCGACGCGGCGAGCGCGCTCTGCACCAGGTCGCGGGTCAAGACCGGCTGCTCGTGCAGGATCTGCATCGCCCAGCCGAGCAAGATCTCGGCGTCGAGCTCGTGCCGGCAATAGGCGGACAACAGAAAATGAAGATCGAGCGCCAACGGCGGGATCGAGACCCGGCGGCCGGCGCTGTCGCGCTCGGGCAGGTCGTTGTTGCGCCAGGCGGCACTCGGCGCGACGTGATACATAAAGAGGTTGAGCTGCGGGCTCTCATTGTCACCGACCAAGATCCGGTCGGGCGGCAATGCAGTGACCGTCGGCGCGACACCGAGAGCGGTGTCGAGACCGCTGCCGGCGAGCGCATCGAGCAGGACCCAGCGCAACACCGAGCTGACGCCCGCGATCGCCAGAAAGTCGCTCATGGCGCTCTGCCGCCGCGCCGCGCCAGATAATCGGCGAGCGAGACGGTCGGTCGCCGGGGCGGCGCCTGCCGGACCGTGCGAGGCGGCGGCGGTAATGCATGCACTTCGACCCGGCCGATGCTGATGCGCACCTCCGGTCGGCCAGACGGCGCCGGCATGGCTTTCTCCGCCGCCGGCCGGTAGGCGGAGCCTATCGGCTGGATCGGTGGGCGACCCGGCGGTGGTGATTGCGCCGCCTGGTCTGCGCCTGTCCTGCCGGTCGGACGAACCGCCGTCTCGGCAAGCTTCCCCGCCTCGACGTTGACGGCAAGAGCGTTTGGCCGGTTCGGCTCGCTGCGAAGGCCCGGCGACGGCGTTGCGGCTCGGGCAATGCGCGTGGGGCCCGCGGCCGGAACGTCGTCTTCCGGCTGCTGGGCCGGGGTGCGCAGCCGCGTCCGCTGCTCCCCTGAAGGCACCGTATCCGGGACAACCTGAGGCCGCGACGGCATGTCCGCGACGATCGCATACGGGTTCGGCGGCTCGACCGGATCGTCCGTCGCCGCTGCCGGTCTCGGAACCGGCGCAGCCACTACCGCCAAAGGCTCCGCCGTCGTGTCCAATGCCTCCGGCAGCGCCGGCGGTCGCTGCATTGCCGGCAGCCCTTCGTCCAGGTCCATCAGACCCGGCACTGGGGCGCCGTAGCGCGACGGCAACAGCGGCTCGATCCGAGACAGCGCACCCTGTGCGCGTAAAATGAGCCGCGTCAGGCTGTCGCTCATGCATTCAGCCTTTCGAGATAGGCCCGACGCCGTGCCGGGCTCATCGCCAGGATCGCGTCCTCGGCCCAGCCATAGGTCCACGCCAGCTCATGCACCTCGTCAAGCAGGGCTTGCGCGGCGTGACGCGTCTCCGCCCAGAACAGCGCCGCGACGTCGAGCACCGCCGTCTCACCGACGCCGCAATCAGGGCAGACCAGCGACACCGCCAGCTCGGCCGCCGCATGCAGCGCTTCCAACCGAGTGAAGGCCCGTTGACGGGCCTCCTGCGGCAGGGCGCCGAACGGCACTGCACGTGCCTCGCCATCAACCGCTGCGACGCAATGCTCGAGCAGCACATCGCGTGCGGCGTCGAGATCACCTGATGCCGCCGCAGCCGCGACATCGGCGCTGCTCGCCAGCCGCAAACGCATCGTGCAACCGGCATGCGTCAGGCTGCACCCCGCCGCCGCGGCATTCTGCAAGGTCGCGGTCATCGCGCTGTCGTCGAGCGTGAGCTCCAGCCGCTCGCCGCAGCCGCTGCAGACACAGAACAGGGATAATTGCCGCTGCAGGCTGAAGCGGCGCAGGCGAAGCAATGTCCGATCGCGCTCCGCCATGCTCAACGCCGCAGCTTCGGTCTCGGTCATGTCGGGGAAGCCGGTTGCAATGAGGCTCAGCGCCCGTGCGAGCGGCGGCTGACCGCTGCCGCGTTCCCAGGCGGCCAGCAGAGTGGCGCCCGCGAGCGGCTGCATCGCCTCGCATTGCATCGCCCTGCTCCTCCGGGCTATGGGTTCAACGTCGGCTCGGTCGGCTCGACCACCGCCGGGTCGCGCTGCCATCCCTCGTTCTCCAGCTTGATGTGCTGGATCGCGACCGCATTGGCATTGGCGTCGAGGTCCGGCAACGCCTGATATTCCGATACCCAGCAGCGAAACACCTGGTAGGCGATCGCCAGCTGTCCGGCCTCGTTGTAGAATTCGAGAATGACGTCCTTGCGGAAATCGGCGAGCGACACCTCGCTGCCGAGCGAGGCGTTTAATTGCCACACCTTGCTCGCCCATTTCTCGAATTCGAGATCGTGCGTGACGCCGCGCTCCAGCGTGATCGCATCGTATTCGGTGCGGCCGGGCGATTTCCGGCTGGTCGAAGGGTCGCCGCCCTCGCGGTGCCGGACGACCTCGGTCGTGCGCTTCAGCACCGACACCTTGCTGATGCCGGCGACATAGCGTCCATCCCATTTGAGCCGGAACTTGAAGTTCTTGTAGGGGTCGTGGCGGGTCGGGTTGACGACGAACTCGGCCATGCTCCTGCCTCCGATCTCTGGTGCCGGACCCGGATCAGGTCTGCAGCTGGCCGGCGAGCTGCTGGATCTGGATCACGACGAACTCGGCCGGCTTGAGCGGGGCAAATCCCACCAGAATGTTGACGATGCCGTTGTCGATGTCGCTTTGCGTCGTGGTGTCCTTGTCGCATTTGACGAGATAGGCCTGGGCCGGCGTCGATCCCTGGAAAGCGCCCCGGCGGAACAAATCGTGCATAAACGAGCCGATATTGAGCCGCAGCTGCGCCCAAAGCGGCTCGTCATTCGGCTCGAACACCGCCCATTTTGTGCTGCGGTAGAGGCTCTCCTCGATGTAGAGCGCGAGCCGCCGAACCGGCACATATTTCCATTGGTTGGCTTCGGCGTCGCTGCCGACCAAAGTGCGCGCGCCCCACATCACCGGGCCGTAGATCGGGAAGATGCGGGTGCAGTTGAGCCCGAGCGGGTTCAAGACACCGTTTTCGAGGTCGTTGAGCTTGTAGACGACGCCCTGTACCCCGGTCAGCGTCGCCTCGGTGCCGGCGGGCGCCTTCCACACCCCGCGCGTAGCGTCGATCCGCGCATAGAGGCCGGCGACGACGCCGCTCGGCGCAAAGGTGCGCAGCTGGTACTGGTTTGCCGGGTCCGGCAGGCGCAGGCGCGGAAAAAACGCCGCGCCGTTTTCCTGGTGCACCGTAAGCCCGCTGGTTTTCCAATCGACCGCCGAAGAGACGTCGCTGACCGCCGGCGGCGGATCGACCAGCAGCATCGCCCGGCGATCGCGGCAGAGGCTGATCGCCGCGGCATAGATGCTGTTGGGATCGACTGCGGGGTCCAACGCCGCCGGGTTGCCAGCGGCGGCCCGGGTCGCGTCGGGAATGCTCAGCAGGTTGAACAAATCCACCCGCTGCAGCGCGTAAAGCCCGGTGAAGAGGCCGGGATCGCCGATCAGCTCGTCCGTCCCCGGCAGACCGGTGCCGTTGCCGCCGGCGGCCGACGCGGTCTGCGAGGCAAACGCATTGCCGGTGCCGAGCGTGTAGTGCGCGACATTGGCCGATGCCGGCGCGGCCAGGCCGAGCGCCGCGGCTGCGTTTCCCAATGGTGCGACTGGTGCGGCAAAGCTCAGCACCGCGTCGCCGAGGCTCGGCAAGAACCCGTTGACCCGGATCGCCTGGGCGCCGCCGGTTGCGGCGACGGCGCCGCACCGCACCGAGGCGCCGGGCCAGCTCACCGCCAGCGCGGCGTTGAGCGCGCGTTCGAGCTGCGCGGCGAGACCCGCGACGGTCTGCGGGATCGGGCCGTTCTGCGCAAAAACCCGGATCGTCAGCGGCAGCGGCTGCGGCGCAGCAGCGGGCTGGGAAACCGACAGCACGACGCCGAAATCGCCGTTCGCAATCGCCGCCGTGGCGGCGCCGCCGAGCGCCGTGTTGACCGCGGTCCGGGTCAGGCCCGTGCCGATGGCTCCGGTCGCCGTCGGCGGGTCGGCCGTCGACAATGCCCCGGCGGTTGCGACATTGACCAGTTGCGAGCCGGTGTCCGGGTCGTTGATCACCGCCAAGACGTAGTTGGTTCGCGCCGGGTTAAGCGACAGGTTGAGGAACGGCTCGCTGGTGCCGTCCTCGAGATCGGTCACGGTCAGATTGAACGCGGTCGGCTCGGCAACCTGGTCCACGCCATTGTAATCGATGTCGATGATCAGCGTTCCATTGGCCCAATTGCCGCTGCTGAGCGCAGTAAAGAGCAAGTTTGCAAAGGTGACCTGCGCGCCGGTGGCGCCGATGCGCTTGGCGCGGACCACATAAGCCTGCGAGCCGCCATTCGAAAAGAACTGCTGCACGGCGTAGGACAACTCGCTGTCGGCGGCAATTCCGCCGAACTGCCGCTCGTAATCGGAAAAGCTCAACAGCCGCTCGGCGCGATTGTCGATCCCGCGCGCGGCGTAGCCGACAAAGGCGGTGATCGAGGTGGCAACGCCGGCGATCGGGCGGGCCAGCGCCGGCAGCTCGTCGATATAGACGCCCGGATAGGTTGGCGTGATCGCCATGGCGGTTCCTTTCGCGACAAATTACCGGCGGCGCATCATTGCGGACCCGGTCCCGCATGCAGCGCGGCGTTCAGCGCATCGGCCGACAGCTCGGCCAAAGGCAGCGAGTAAACCCGCAATTCGTGCAGGCAGCCGCGCTCGCCGCCAACCCCGATCGCCACGACCTTCAGCATCGCAAACTCGCGCAGCAGCGGCTCGAAGTCGGCGGCGCGGTCGGGCTCGAGCGCCGGCATCATAACCACGTCGGCCCGTGCAGACCGGATCTGCAGGTTGAGCTCGTTTTCGCCATCGACGCGGCCAGCGACAACCATGTCGGGGAACGCAGCCAACGCGCCGGTGACGATGGTGGCGAGCAAATTTGACATTCCGCAGAGCAGGATGCGCAAGTGCCGCGGGGCCTCCTGTTACCCCGCTATTGTCGCGTCTCGCTCGCGCCGGCAAATAGGCCAGTTGATCCAAAAAATGATCCACCGCTTGATCCGGGCCATTGCGGCGCCCTCCGGGCTGCGGTGGATACCGAGGGCCACGGCCGAGCCACGATCCACGGCAGAGCCGACGACAGCTTTCCCACCCGGTGCGCGCTCGTCCGTGACGCAAAAATCGAAGCTCGCTGCGATGGCGTCTTCGTGGGAACGACAAGACAAACCGGAGGTGAGCCGGGCTTACCGGATCACGCCCCCGGCGCTAAATCGGGGGCGGCGAAGGCAGATGATCACCTTCGAGCGCGGCGGCCGGTTCGCGGCGCCTTGCCGGGGTCGCCGCCCAGTCGCGGCGCGCCGGCACGGCTTCGTCGCACTTCGATCTCGGTCGTATGTAGGATGAGGGGTGGTGGCGCGCGGTCGATAATAATCAGCTGAGGAAACTGTCGGTCCACAGACTGGCTGTGCCGGAGCCACGCTCCACCGCGCGATGACCAAGGAAGCGGCCGCAGCCTCGCGCGCCGTGTTGGCAGGCGATGGAGAGCTCCGATGGAGTGCTAATGCTGGATCGGATGTCTCGCTCGAGCTGACGAGCATTTGCATTATGGACCGGGACGGGAAGGGTCCTCCGGGGCGCAAGGATCGCAACCGACCCCGGTGAGACCGGCCGCTATCCGCACGGCGCCGGCGATTACCGCAGCGGCGGCCTGAGCTTGACCCAGGTCAACAAGGTCCACCACGTCCACACCATCGCTCGCGCCGCCGCGATGCTCGGCGAAGACGAGGACTGGCTGCGCGACGTCGCCATCGTGGACCAGGAAGACGGCCTGATCTGGGTCTATGGCCCGGGTGACGAGAGCGTCATGGCGTTCACCGACTCGGCATCGAAACCCTCACCGGCCTCATCGCGAGCTACAAGGCTGACCCCGACCTTTTCAAACGCTCAACCGACCCAAAGTGACGACCCTGCGGCCTACGCCGCATGCTTACGCTCTCGCGAGTCTGACGGTATTTTCAGCGGGACAGCCAATGGCGAGATTGTCGGTAGGATGGCCAGAACCGAACCGACTGACGCCGATAGCCGACGGCGGGATATTCATCCAGTTGATTATTGCCGCCGGGGCTGACGGTCTTTTTTTCGCCCGGAGCAGCGCGATCATTCTTACCGAGACAGAGAGAATCGACCGACCGATACCGATAGTCGCTGAAACCAAGCAAATTCGAAATCGGCGAAGAGGCTTATGCCTTTGCTTCCGGTGAAATCAACATTTGGTAGGTGAGGGGTGCGTGGCCGGCGGCGATGCCGAGCAGCGAGCGGAAGGCGGCATGTCGGGTGCGGCGCCGGTTGAAGCGGAAGACGAACTCGTCAAGGTAGGATTGGAGCTGCTTGCGGCGCAGGCCGTGATAGACGCCCAAGGCCCAGACTTTGAGGTTGGAGAAGATGCGGTGCACCCAGGGCAGCACGACATGGGCAGCGATCTTGCCGACGACATGGGGATCGTGGCTGACGCCGGGAGCACCGGGGTAGGCGGCCCACCCGTCGGTCTTGGCGGTAGCGCCGGGGGCGAGATTGCGGGCGATGAAGGGGTGCAGGCTGTCGGCCGAATAGTCGGCCACCTCGGCGAGACGGATGCGGCCGGGTCCGGCCCCGCCGTCCTGCACCTCGACGGCGCCGACGATCAGCATTTTCCCTTGATAGCCGCGTCCGCCGCCGCCGGTGAGCGGGTCATGCTTGCTGCGGCAGGCGATCTCGGTCTCGTCGATCTCGACCAGACCGGCGAGCGGGCTGCGGCCGGGGGCCAGCATGCTGGCGCGCAGCTTGGCGCACAGCAGCCAAGCGCTCTTGTAGGAGCCGAGCGCGAGCTGGCGTTGCAGCTGCAGCGCCGAAATCCCGTTGGAATGGGTCGCCATCAGATAGGCCGCCCAGAGCCAAGTGGTCAGCGCCAGCTTGGAGTGATGCATGATGGTGCCGGCGGTGACCGAGGTCTGCTTGCCGCAGCCGGCGCATTCCCAGAACCTGCCCTCGCGAAGGCGGGGGTCCACGGCTTGGTTTGCAGTTGCCACGCCTTGGTCTTGCCGCAGCCGGGGCAGACAAAGCCCTCGGGCCAGCGCGCCGCGAACAGGTATCCGACGCAGGCCGCCTCATCCGCGAAGCGCTGCTGAAACTCGATCAAGGAGCGGGGAGACGCCGCGCGAGCTCGACAACTACGCCACCCACAAACATCCCAAGAGCCTGCCCTCGCGAAGGCGGGGGTGCGGGCCTGGCTGGATAAGCACTCCCGCTTCACCATGCACTTCACGCCGACCTCCTCGTCCTGGCTCAATCTGGTCGAGCGCTTCTTCGCCGATCTGACCGCCGATGTGATCCGCGCCGGCAGCTTCGCCTCGGTCAACAACCTGGTGCGCGACATCAACACCTATCTCGCCGAGCGCAACGCCGATCCAAAGCCCTACCGCTGGCGGGCACAGGGCGCCGACATCCTCGCCAAAATCAAACGCGCCCGCGCCACCCTCGAAAATCTCTCCGCCGCATGAGTTATTGGTCGGCAATTGAGATTCAGGACACTAGTTGGATCATCGATCGGTATGCGCCGATGTTCGCGGGTCCGTCTTCTTCCCCGGACTGATCGGAGGCAAGTCGCTGGAGTGACGAGTTCTCCAAGGCCGTGGGGACGACGCGCGGCTTGCGAACTCCTGCTGGCACGGGATCAGTCGGGGCCGTCATTCGCCGGAAAGGCCGAAACTTTGCTTCGTTTTACGATTACCGCCTCGGAGGCGGTGCTGACCTAGCGGGCGGACCAGGCAGGCGGCGCGTGGGTTTGGCACGAGCTGCGCAACGACGACACCGTTACCCCCAGCCGGGTCTTCACCTTCGAGCGCGGGGACTTGATCGTGGAACCCGATCACACCGACCTGGAGATCGACCTTGAAACCTTTGAGTATCAGTTCCGCTTCGCCACCCGCCGCGGTGGTTACTTCCACATCGAGGGCCGGGTTTTCGATATTGAGAACCAGGTACTCAGCGCGGACGTGGGGCTGGATCTGGAGCGCAAGGTCTTCGTGGCTCATCAGCGCCGGACGGACAGAACTTGTGGGCCTGCCGTTCGGCGCCTGCCGCTTCGTCACCCCGCCGAAGGCGCTGGTCGCGGCCGGCAAGGCTGACTACCTGACCATGACCATCGATCGGCAGGGGGTGGCTGTCCGTGTGACCGCGGTCGAACGCACCGTCGTCGATGTCCTGCACCGGTCGGATATCGCAGGCGGCACCGAGGAAGTCCTCAAATCGCTGGACCTGGTCCGCTATCTCGATCCGGCGAAGGTCGGCGACTATGTCGAGCTTCTGGACAACCGGTCGATCGCCTCCGTTTCCGGCTGGTGGCTCGAAGAGCGGCGCAGCGCGCTCGGCGTCACCGATGACGTCCTGGCACGCCTGCGAGCGCGGCTCCCACGCTCGAAAAGGTATCGGCACCAAAGAACGAGAAGGGAAAGCACGGGCATGCTGTCAAGCGCCAGCACGGCTTCTTTGCCGGCGGTGCCCGCATCGCTGTGTTGCCGGCTGCGAGGGGTGCCGAACTCGGCGCCTTTCTCAAAGCGAATGTCGCGGCCCATTCGCATCTGCTGACCGACGCGTTTGCCGGCTATAGCGGCCGCGACGCCGATCTCGGCGAGCATTTGAAGCACACGCCGGTGGTCCAGGGCGAGGGCGCCAACGCCGGCGAATTTTTCCCGATCATCCATACCTTGTTCAGCAACATCAAAGCCTGGCTCGGCGGCACTCATCACGGCGTCAGCGCCAGGCACTTGCCGCGATACCTGCGAGAATGGTCCTACCGCTTCAATCGCCGTAACCTCGCCGACGGCCTGGACGGCTATCTGATCCGGCGCGCGGTCGAATGCGCCACCATCACCTACGACCAGCTCACCGCCGGCGCCATGCCGGGCGGCGCCGATCGCATCCGCCGTCTTCCCGTGCCAGTTGCATAGCCTGCTTTAGCTGGATAGGGATATCGACCGATTGACCTCGATAGAGCTGGCGCCGATCGTTTGAACACGCGCGCGGCTTCGATAGGTGATCGCTGCCTTGGTTGAAGTCGAGTTGTCCACGGCGCCGGACGGTCGTCGCATGACGACGAACGGCCGGCCGGCGCGGTGGACAACTCGGTTGCACGGCGCGTCGTGCAAGCATCTTACGCGGCCTTCGCCGGGATCGGCAAAGCCGAAGCGTAGGCTTGGTCGGGCGTCCGCCCGCCGTGGGCGGAGTGGGGTCGGTGGGTGTTGTAGAAGTCCAGATAGCGCCCGAGGCTGACGCGGGCCTGGCCGACGCTCTCGTAGTAAGCCCGCAGGTAGACCTCCTCGTACTTCACGCTTTTCCACAGCCGCTCGACAAAGATGTTGTCGCGCCAGCAGCCGCGGCCGTCCATGCTGATCTTGATGCGCTCGGCCCGCAGCCGCTCGGTGAAGTCCAGGCTGGTGAACTGGCTGCCCCCAGCCTTCGCTGGGGCAGGCTCTGGTCGGTGTTGAAGATCTCCGGCCGGCCGTGGCGGGCCAGCGCCGCCTCGATCGCGCGGATGCAGAAGTCGGCCTCCAGGGTGATCGACAACTCCCAGGCCAGCACCTTGCGGCTGGCCCAGTCAATCACCGCGGCCAGGTAGACGAAGCCGCGGGCCATGGGACTGTAGGTGATGTCCATGGCCCAGACCTGGCCCGGCCGATCGATCTTCAGCCCGCGCAGCAGGTCGGGATAGATCGGGTGGCTGGGGTGCTTCTTGCTGGTGTTCGGCCGCCGGTAGATCGCCTCGATCCCGATCCGCTTCATCAGCGTGGCCACGTGCTTGCGCCCGACCATGAAGCCCAGCGGCTTCAGCAGGCCGCTGAGCATGCGTGCGCCGGCGAACGGATACTCCAGGTGCAGCTCGTCGATCACCCGCATCAGCCGCAGGTCCGCCTCGCCGACCGGCCGCGGCAGGTAGTAGACACTGCCCCGACTGATCCCCAGAAGCTGCGCCTGCCGCTTGATCGACAGTTCGTGGTCGCGCCGGATCGTCGCCTTGCGCTCGGGCCGGCTGTCTTGCCGAGCGCGCCCTCTAAAAAATCGATCTCCAGCGCCTTGCGCCCGGGCCGGCTCTCCCACGGATCAGCCTCAGTTATTTCCGATCGGGGTGAGTAGTTTCCGAGCCTATCGTTCCCATGGCGGCCTACTAAAATCGCCGTGGCGATCACAAACTGAAACAGGTGCCCCGATCATGGAGCGGTTCAAGATCAACGACCGCGTGACCTGGAAATCGGAGGTCGGGCAGGTCAGCGGCACGATCGTCGGGATCCATACGCAAGATGTCTATTACAAAGGGCATAGGCACCGCTGCACCGAGTACGATCCTCAATACGAAATAAAAAGCGTCAAGACCCATCACGTCGCGATGCATAAGGGCTCGGCGCTGAAGCACGCTGAGGGTTGAGGGGTCGGAACGCGGTTCATGGACGCTCGCCCGGCGCTGCCGAACGACTCGGTCGAGACTGGCCTCAGCGCCGCGGACGACCGCGTCCTGCTGAGCGAATGGTTGCCGCCGCAAGAGGGCGTGGTTCCGCGCATCCGCATCGGCCGGCGCTGGATCAACGTGTTGTGGGTCATCCCGCTGATCGTGGTCCTGCTGGTCCTAGGGATCGCCGTCGCCCAAGAGCTTCGCACCCTGCCCGGCGTACAGCGCTTCATCGCGCGCTACCCCGGCGTCACCCCGGCGTCGAGCGCGGTCTATACGGGCTTTCCGTTGTGGCTGCGGCTGCTGCATTTTTTCAATTTCCTTTTCATGATGTTCATCATCCGTGCCGGGATCGATCCTCGCCGATCATCCGCGTCTCTATTGGCGGCGGGACTGCACGCCCGGCACCGACTGGTTCCGCTTCCAGCACGACGTCCCGAAAGACCGGGTGTGGACGTCGAAAGAAATTTGGGGAGGATTTCATGGCTGGGCATCCCGGGCATCCGCCATTCGATCGGGCTGGCCCGCTGGTGGCACTTCTCGTTCGACCTGTTGTGGGTGATCAACGGCATCGCGTTCTACGTGCTGCTGTTCACGACAGACCAGTGGCAGCGGCTGGTGCCGAATACCTGGGCGGTGTTCCCCAGCGCGGTGTCGATCGCGCTTCAGTATCTATCGCTGCACTTTCCTGCCGATCATAGCTGGACGAACTACAACAGCCTGCAGCAGCTCGCCTATTTCCTGACGATATTCGCGGCGGCCCCACTGGCAGTCGTCACCGGCCTGATGCAGGGCCCGGCGATCACCAACCGGCTCGGCTGGTTCGCGAGGGTTCTCAACCGACAGGCGGCGCGCACGATCCATTTCGGCGTGCTGTGGTGGTTTCTGATCTTCATCTTCATCCATGAAACACTGGTGCTGATCACCGGCGCGCGTGCCAACCTCAACTACATGTGGGCCGGGGTGAACAACAGCTCCTGGGACGGGGTTCTGATCTTCGGCGCAGCGTTGATCGTGGCAATCGTCGCCTGGTGCCTCGCCTCGCCCTTTACGATCCGGCATGCGCGGCTGGTGCAGAGGATCGGCCAGGCCGTGGTCGGCCCGTTGATGGCGTTCGGCGAATGGGGCAGCCCGAAGACGCAGTACACCGAGCAGGACATCTCGCCGCATTTCTGGGTCAACGGCACATTGCCGAATTCCGAGGAGTTCAATGCGCTGCTGAAGGGCGGGTTCGCCGATTACCGGTTGCGCGTCAGCGGGCTGGTCGAGCACCCGCAAGACTTCTCCTACGCCCGGCTCAAGGCGATGCCGAAACACGAACAGATCACCGAGCATTTCTGCATCCAGGGCTGGTCGGGCGTCGCCAAATGGGCTGGCGTCCGCATGCGCGACATCCTGGCGATCGTCAAGCCGACGCCAGAGGCGCGGTACGTGGTGTTTTATTCCTTCTCCGAAGGGTCCGCCGGCGGGAGTTACTACGACGTCCACAAGCTCCACAACATGGAGCACGAGCTGACCATCCTCGCTTACGAAATGAACGGGGAGCCGGTCAGCATGCTGCATGGCGCACCATTGCGGCTGCGTTGTGAAAACGAGCTCGGCTTCAAAATGGTGAAGTGGATCCAAACGATCGAGTTCGTGGCCGACTTTGCCGATCTCGGCGCTGGGAATGGCGGCTACAATGAAGATCACGAATTTTACGGATACCGGATGCCGATTTGAGCGTTTCACCGGGTGGAATGCCGGCTCGGGAGATGGGAGGTGTCGGGATCGAGATGCGAAAGATCGTGGTGATTACCGGAGCCGGAGCGGGCGTCGGCCGCGCCGTCGCCACCGAATTTGCGCGGAACGGCTGCGATGTGGCCCTTTTATCGCGCGATCCGCAGCGCCTCGACCATGCGGCCGCCGAGTTGGCAGGTTTCGGCGGGCGGGCGCTGGCGATCCCGACCGATGTCGCGGACGCCAAGGCGGTCGATGCCGCGGCGGAACGGGTGGAACGCGAACTGGGCCCGATCGACGTCTGGGTGAACGTGGCGATGGCGACCGTCTTCGCGCCGGTCCACCAGCTCACCCCCGAGGAGTTCCAGCGCGGAACCGCGGTGACCTATCTCGGCCAGGTGCACGGCACAATGGCGGCATTGCGCTATATGCGCCCACGCAATCGCGGCTCGATCGTCAGCGTCGGCTCTGCCCTCGCCTACCGCTCTGTGCCGCTGCAATCGATTTATTGCGGCGCCAAGTTCGCCATCCGCGGCTTTCTCGATGCGCTACGGTCCGAGCTTTACCACGACAAGATCAAGATAACCCTGACCTCCGTCGATCTGCCGGCGATCAACACGCCGCAATTCGATTGGGCGCGCAACAAGACCGGGCGCAAGGCGCAGCCCGTGCCACCGATCTTCCAGCCGGAGGTGGCGGCGCGCGCGATCTATTTCGGCGCGTTCCACCCACGTCGCCAGATCTGGGTGGGCTTCCCGACCGTGAAGGCGATCCTCGCCAACCGGATCGCGCCGGGGCTGCTCGACCGCTATCTCGCCAAATCCGGTTACACCGGCCAGCTCAGCGACCAGCCGTCGGACCCGGATGCCCCCGGCAATCTGTTCGAACCGGTAGCCGGCGCCTACGGCGCCCACGGCCGCTTCGACGAGCGGGCGCGCACGAGCAGCTGGGAGATGGTCGCCAGCCGCCACCACAGGGCCGCGTGGGCGGCGGCGCTCGTCGGCCTCGCCATCGGCGCTCACCTGCTGGCCAGGCGGCTGCGGATCTGAGCCGGGTCACGGGCGGGCGGCGCCGCGCTGGTTGGTGTAGATCGCGAACAGAGTGTGCGACGCGCAGATGAACAGCCGAGACCGGTTACGCCCGCCGAAGGCGAGGTTCGATACCCTAAACGGCACGTTGATGACGCCCAGCCTGGTGCCGTCCGGGGCAATACAATGCACGCCATCGGCGGCGCTGCTCCAGACGTTGCCGTCCTGGTCGACGCGGAACCCGTCGGCAAAGCCGGGCGTGACCTGGTGAAAGATCCGGCCGGCGGAGAGCCGCCCGCCGCCGTCGACATCAAAGAGGCGGATGTGCGGCACCGGATCGGCGGCAAACTGATGGCCGCTCTCGGCGACGTAGAGCAGGCGCTCGTCGGGCGAGAAGGCAAGGCCGTCCGGGCCTGCGAAATCGTCAGCCATGACTCGCAGGCTGCCGTCCTGCGGGTCGAGGCGATAGAGGGTCGGCGGCAGCTCTGGCGCCGCCTTGCCGCCTTCGTAATCGGTATTGATGCCGTAAGGCGGGTTGCTGAACCAGATCGTGCCGTCCGACCGGCAGATCACGTCGTTGGGCGAGTTGAGACGCTTGCCCGCGTAACGGTCGGCCAGCACCGTGACGATGCCGTCCGGCTCGGTGCGGGTGATGCAGCGGTGCTGGTGAGAGCAGCCGATCAGCCGCCCTTACCGGTCGCGGGTGTGGCCGTTGGCGAACCCGGACGGGCGGCGGAACACCGACATGCCGCCATCCGCGGTCCAGCGCATGATGCGGTCGTTGGGCAGGTCGCTGACCAGCAGGCAATCGTGGTCGGCGAACCAGACCGGACCCTCCAGCCAGGCGAACCCGTCGCCGAGCTTTACCAGCGGCGCGTTCGGAAGGACATAGGCGCGGAAGCGCTCGTCGAGGATCGCGAACCCGTCCATCTATTTGAAGTGGCACGGGCTGGGGGTGGGAGGCACATGCAACTGCACGGTCATCAGCACCGCCGGTGCGTCGCCGATCGTCCCGGATCGGTGGCCTTTGCGTCCGTTCGTCGGCGTGCAGCCCTGGTCCTCGCCGAGCGAGAACTCGCCGGGGCCCTGCTCGATCCGCGTCCCGTCCATCGCTTCGATCCACCAGCTTCCGGACAATACGACGATCCATTGCGGCGCCGGGTTCTCGTGCCAGTCGCCGACCCAGCCCACCGGCTGCACCGTGAAGACGATTGTCGCCTCGCATTGGTTCTGCCGGTTGTTCCATTGCGGCGCGGCGCCGCCGACGCCCTTCAGCTCGAATTCGGTCAAGGCGCAGCGGGTCTGATGGCTGATTCCGTCTGCGTCCACCCAAAGATGCCAGTAGGCGATCTGCGGCCGCGCTCCCGTGTTTGCGCTCATTCGCTGCTTCCTTCGACAGGAGGGCGATACATGGTCGAGCTTTCCCCCGCCCGCGAAAACAACCCACCCTTTTGGGAGCACGCAACGCGATGATGCTGATCAACGCCTACGTGCCGCTGCTGCTGCGCATCTGCGTGGTGGTGCTGTTCCCGTTCAGTGGCCTCGACAAGATCCTGAACTGGAACTCGGCGATGAAGCAGGCCGGCAACGTCCCGTTCAAGCCGGCCATGCTGATCGCCTCGATCGTCGTCGAGTTCGCGGCGCCGGGCTGCATCGTTACGGGCTGGCACGACCGGCTCGCCGCCTTCATCCTGGCCGGGTTCTGCGTGATCACAGCGGTGCTGTTCCACCAATTCTGGCGTTTTCCGGATTTCTGGCGGTTTCAAGGAAGACGAGGGCCTGGAACATTTCTGGGAGTTCCTGAAGAATTTCGGCTTGGTCGGCGGCCTCGGCCTGATCATGCTGGCGCCGCGGACATTGCCGCTCAGCGAGGCCGTGCAATATCCGCTCGCCTCGACCCATGTGATCGCGCCTCAGGCCGGCAGCCCGGTCATGCCGGAGCATTGATCGACCAGCACCAGGCGGTGGCCGTCGGGGTCTTGCACTGGACAGGGTGAAGCGCCGGGCGAGGGGCTGACCGCGAGCGTCACCCAATCCGTCACCCCATCGTTGGCAGCGACGCTCCCCGCCGGCCGGCCCGGCGGGTCATAGCCCAGCAGTTCCAGCCCCGGGCCGGCGATCGAGGCGGGGCGCAGGCCGGTCACCTGCACCACCGCGCCCGGCAGCCCGTCCAGCCGCGCCTGGGCCGGACCGCGGTTCAGCGATCGCTCGCTGACCCGCAGCCCCAATCCGCGATAAAAATCGAGGCTGTGCGGCGTCGCGGCGACGGCGAAGGCGCTGTGGTCGATGCCGAGAAACGGCCCGCCGGGCGCGCCCTGGCGCCAGACGGGGCGGCCCTGGCCGAGTGGAAACCAGATCAGCTCCAGCGGGTGGCCGTCCGGATCGCGGAACTTGAACGCCCGCACCGCGCCGTTCGCCGGCGGCAATAATTGCGGCCCACCCTCGCTGATCGGACGCCACCCGGAATGCGAGGACAAATGCGCATAGGCCACGTCCATGTCGTTGACCGCGATCGCCAGATGCTGGAACCACAAATCATCGCTTCGGCTGTCCGTCGGGTAAGGCCGGCCGGGCGCGGCGAAGCGCACCAGGGCGATGTCCTCGGCGCCCAGCCGCATCACGATTTCCGCGGTATCATCATCTCCGAGACGCCCTTGCGCGGTCGTGCGAAACCCGAGCGCGTCCCGGTAGAACGCCTCGGCACGCCGCAGATCGGCGACCACGCGGCTGATTTGCGGGACACGCTGCGCCTGGAAGCGAGGGCATGGCGCAGCCGCCGCCGGAGAAGGCAAGGCGGCGGCGGAAACCGTCACGCCCCGAGCCTTTCCTTGATCCAGTCGGCGACCCGCAGCGCGTTGGCGATGATCGTCAAGGTCGGGTTCACCGCGCCGATTGACGGGAAGAAGCTCGCATCCGTGATGTAAAGATTATCCAGCTGGTGCGCCTTGCAGTCGAGATCCAGCACCGAGCTGGCCGGATCGACGCCGAACCGGCAGGTGCCGGCCTGGTGCGCCGTGCCGCCGATCGGGATGTCCTTGCCGAGATAAAGCTGCCGCTCGATCAGATGGGGCCAGGCGCGCATCGGCGTCAGCAGCCCTTCCAGCTTCGCCCTCAGACGCCGGGCGGCCTCCAGGTTGCCCTCGTGGATATCCAGCACTACGCGGTCGCCATCGTAGCGGATGCGGTTTTCCGAACGCGGCAGATCCTCGCTCTGCAACCAGAAATCGATCGAATACTCCGCCATCTTGTCAAACGGCATCTCGGGCAGCCACGCGAGATAGCCGGGCAATGCCTCGCCGCGGATCTGTTCACCGTGCGACTTGGCGCACATCTGAATCAAGCCCAGCGGATACTCCCAATCTTTCCCGCTGAAGTAGAAGTCGCTAACCGCCAGCGTCTTCTGGAACACGGTGTGGTTAGGCTCCTTCAGCAATGCCATGACGATCGACATGTTGTGCCGGATGTAGTTGCGTCCGACCTGGCCCGAGCCGTTGGCCAACCCCTGCGGATGCGCGTCGCTCGCCGAGCGCAACAGCAGCAATGCGGAGTTCAAGGCTCCGCAGGCAGCCACCACGATGTCGGCCGAATACTGTTCCGGCTGGTTGTCGCGGATCACATGCACGCGGCTGACGCTGCGGCCGCCGGCATCGGTCTCCAGCCGGGTGACGTAGGCGTTCGTCAGCAAGGTGAAATTGGGGTACGCCGCGCGAGCCGGGTCGACGCAGATCACCTGGGCGTCGGCCTTGGCGTTGACCGCGCAGGGAAAGCCGTCAAAGGCGTCGCAGCGGATGCAGGGGCTGTAGGTGGTTGCGCTGCCGTCGGGGTTCTGGTCGAGCTTGATGCCCAGCGGCAGATGGAATGGATGCAGTCCCTCGCGCTGCAGGATGCCGCTCAGCTCCTCGATGCGCCGCTCGTGCCGGATCGGCGGATAGGCGTAGGGCGCGCTCGACCAGGGTTCAGTGGGGTCCTCGCCGCGCTTTCCGTGCACATGGTACAGCGCCTCGGCCGCGGTGTAGTAGGGTTCGAACACATCGTAGCCGAGCGGCCAGGCCGGCGAGATTCCGTCCTTGTGCCGCACTTCGCCGAAATCTTGTTCGCGTAGACGGAACAGGGCGGCGCCGTACATTTTGGAGTTGCCGCCGACGAAATAGTGCAGCCCGGGATGAAACGCGCTGCCATCGCCGCCGTACCATGTCTCCGTCGCCTGGTAGGTGGCATCGACAAACACGGTCTTCGCATCCCAGTTGCCTCGGGACCGCGGCAGGTAGTCACCGCGTTCCAGCATGAGGATGCGCCTGCCGGTGCCGGCCAGGTGGTGCGCGAGGGAGGCGCCGCCGGGCCCGCTGCCAATGACGATGACGTCGTAATGGTCGGGCGTCGGCGCCATTCCTACAATTCCCCGCGTGCGGCCAGTGCGCGGATGCGATCCGCCGTGCGCAGCGCGATGCTGGTGATGGTCAGCGACGGGTTGACACCGCCGGTCGTCGGGAACACCGAGCCGTCGCAGACCCAGAGATTGGGGATGTGCCAGCTCCGGCAATCCGCATTGACGACGCTCGTCGCCGGGTCGCCGCCCATGCGCGCCGTGCCGGCGAGATGATTGGTGTCGTCCTCTTGCCAAAAGATGTCGGTGGCGCCGACCGCTTCGAGGCTGGTCTGCATCTGGCCGAGCGCATGCCGGATCAGCGCCTTGTCGTTGTCGCCCCAGCTATAGGTGACGGGGGCGACGCGTAGCCCGTAGCGGTCCTTGTCATCGGCCAACGTCACCCGGTTGCGCTCGTCCGGCAGCATCTCGCCGACCATCTTCAATCCGACCTGATGGTTGTATTTCTCCATCTCGTCGCGCAAGGCGTGGCCCCAAAGGCCGCGCGAGATGGTCTGTATCGACACCCATTCGACCGGCAGCGGCCCCTGCGCCATCCAGCAGTAGCCGCCGGCGAAATCCTTGCGATCGTCGTAGTTCCAGTGCTCGGTGATGGACAGCGAGGGCGGGCCTTTGTACCAGCGCACCTCCTGTTCCATCGTGCCGAACACGGCTTGGTTGGACTGCGTCATCAGGTTCCTGCCAACGAGGCCGGAGCTGTTGGCGAGCCGTCCGGGCATCTGTCGGTGGCAGACGCCAGCAATAGCCGCGGCGTCTCGATCACGCCGGCCGCCCGGTTCATCCGCCGGGCCGCGCGGACGGCGGCGCCGGGATCGATCGTCGGGGCGCTCGCCGCGGCCGGCGAGCGCCGGCGACTGCTGCCTTGGCAGCCGGCCGAAAGGCGAGGGCCAGGACCGCAAGATCCAGGAATGCGGCGGTGGACGTCGCGAAGACGGTGGTGTCGCGCGTCATCCGCGACGCGTCAACTTTTCCCGCCGGGCAACACGCTGGCAAGGATCTGCCGGGCGCTCTCCTTCAACACGCTGCCCAGCTCCGGCTCGCTGCCCATCATAGTCATGAAGTTCTTTGCGTCTTTCGGCGTGATGTGCGGCGGCAGCGGAGGCACGTTTGGGTCGGTGTAGCACTCCAGGATCACCGGGCGATCGGCTGCCAGCGCCTCGTCCCACGCCGCGCCCAGCCGCTCCGGGTCATCGACGAAGATGCCTTTCAGACCCAGCAGTTCGGCGTATTTGTGGTAGGGGAAATCTGGGATGCTCTGCGTCGACTCGGTCTTGCCCTCGCCGAGCTGGATGCGTTCCTCCCAGGTCACCTGGTTGAGGTCGCGGTTGTTGAGCACCATGACGATCAGCCGCGGGTCCGACCATTCCTTCCAGTATTTGGAGATGGTGATCATCACGTTGAGCCCGTTCATCTGCATCGCCCCGTCGCCGATGAAGGCGATCACCACACGGTCGGGGAACGCCATCTTCGCCGCCACCGGGTAGGGCGTCGCCGCCCCGAGCGAGGCTAGGCTCCCGGACAGCGATCCCATCATGCCGCGGCGCATCTTGATGTCGCGCGCATACCAATTGGCCACCGATCCAGAATCGTCGGTCATGATGCAGCGCTCAGGTAACCGCTTCGACAATTCCCAGAACACGCGTTGCGGGTTTATCGGATCGGCCACTGTCATCGCCCGCTGTTCGAGTGTCTTCCACCACGCGGCGATGCCGGTTTCGATGCCTTTCCGCTAGGTGCTCGCCGGCTTCTGGTCCAGCAATGGCAGCAGGGCGCGCAACGTGACGGCGCTGCCCACCATGCTGACCTCCATTGGGTAGCGCAGGCTGAGCATGGTGCCGTCGATGTCGATCTGGACGCCGCGCGCGGCGCCGGGCTCGGGCAGAAACTCGCTGTACGGAAAGGCCGAGCCGACCATCAGGAAGGTGTCGCAGCCCTTCATCAGGTCCCAGGACGGCTTGGTCCCCAACAGGCCGAGCGATCCGGTGACCCAGGACAAATCGTCCGGCAGCGCGGCCTTGCCCAACAGGGCCTTGGCCACCCCGGCCTGCAACCTCTCGGTTACCGCGATCACCTCGTCGGTAGCGCCGAGCGCTCCGGCGCCGACCAGGATGGCGACTTTGTCGCCCGCACTGAGCACGGCGGCCGCCTGCTTAAGAAGGTCCATTTTCGGCAGTTGCGCCGGGCCGGCACCACCAACACCGGTGTGGGTGGTGCCGTGGACCACCGGCGGGTCCTGATAGGTCAGCTCCTGAAGATCGTTGGGGATGATGACGCAGGTGACGGTTCGCCTCGTGGAGGCGATGCGCACGGCCCGGTCGATCAGGTGACGAATCTGGCTCGGCACGCTGGCCATCGCAACAAAGTCCGCGGCGACGTCCTTGAACAGCGATTGCAGGTCTACTTCCTGCTGGTAATGCGCGCCGATGGCGGTGCGCGCCTGCTGGCCGACGATGGCGACGACCGACACGTGGTCCATCTTCGCGTCATAGAGGCCAGTCAGCAGGTGGATCGCACCCGGCCCGGAAGTGGCATAGCAAAGCCCGACCTCGCCGGTGAACTTGGCGTGGCCCGATGCCATGAAGGCGGCCATCTCCTCATGCCGGACCTGGATGTATTGGAGGCTGTCCTTGACCTTTTCCAGCGCGATGTCGAGGCCGCCGACTCCGTCGCCGGGATAGCCATGAACGCGCTTGATCCCCATTCCTGCACGCGATGCCATACGAAATCGCTGACGTTCATGCTCATTCGCGAGGCTCCGAGAGATGCAACCGAACGGGGATCACGGCGCCTGAGGACCCGATCAGAACTCAAGGCCACCCCTGCGCTGCGCGTAAAACACCAAACGCTGCTAACGGGCGAACGTTCCGCCGTTAGCGGGGATAGGGACGGCGACGAAGGCGTTTGCCGCCGAGTCTGTGAAGCTAAAACTGTCAAGGAGCTGCGGATGGAAATCGAAGTGGTCGTGAATGCGGGTGCGACGATCGGGGAATCGCCGACCTGGGCGCCCACGGAGAAGGCGCTGTATTGGATCGATGTGAAGAAGCCTGCGCTTTATCGTTATGGTCCGGCCACCGGAGACCAACGATCCTGGCCGATGTCGAGTGATATCGGCGCCTTCGCCTTGGTCTCCGGCCCGCCGGGCGCCGTGGTCGCGCTGCGGCATGGCATCTTTCGGCTCGATTTTGCCTCTGGGACGCTCGCGCGGCTGGCACCCCCGCCCTTCGACCCGGCACTGTTCCGCTTTAACGAAGGTGCGTGCGACAGCGCCGGCCGCTTCTGGGTCGGGGTGATGTTCGACCCGCTCGATGGCGCCGTTCCGCCGCGGGAAGCGTCGCTGCACAGCTTCACCCTGGACGGCGGCCTGCGCGCCGAACCGGACGCCGCCGAACTGCATAACGGCATGGCGTGGAGCCCGGACGGTCGCCTGTTCTATCTGGCGCACAGCCAGCGGCGGGAGGTGCTCGCCTATGCCGTCGATCCGGGGACCGGCCGGCTCGGCGCCCGCAATCCCTTTGCCCGGGTGCCGCAGGCGCTCGGCCTTCCCGACGGCGCGGCGGTCGACCGCCAGGGCGGGTATTGGTGTGCCTTGCACGGCGGCGGCCGTTTGCGGCGCTACACGGCGGCGGGCGCGGTGGACCGGGACATCGCGCTGCCGGTGAGCCAGCCGACGATGTGCGCCTTCGGCGGCGAGGCGCTTGATATGCTGTACGTGACCAGCGCCACCGACAAGCTCACCCTGGAGCAGCGCCAGCGCGAGCCGCTTGCCGGCGCGTTGCTGCGCCTGCGGCCGGGCGCGACGGGCATCGTCCGGCATTGCATGCTGCGATAATCATCAGCGGCATCATCCGGCTACCGCAGCATGCGAGAGGGTGATCGCGCTCCCGACGTCGAGAGCCGCGCACAGGGCTGCCGCGACCCGGTCCGTGCCTTCCGGGGTCGCAGCATCACGCGGCGGGAGCCGGCATATGTGCAGGCCGCCATTCTCGATCACCTCGACCTCGGTGTGACCCGAAGCGTCCCGCCGGAACTTCAGCGCGGCGCGGGATTGCCCGACTTGGATGTTGTGCACCGTGACCTCCGGCAGCCATTCGGGGAGCGCAGGATCGACGATCAATGTCTTGCGGGGCGCCAGCGGCAGCAGGCCGAGCATCGTGTTGACGAGCAGGATCACCGCGCCCGCAGACCAGGCCTGCGGCGAGCACGCGCCCGGATAGAGACCCGGATGCGGGTGACGCGCATCACGCGGGTGGCCGCCGAAAACCTCCGGCAGGCGGTCGAGGTCGAAGATCCGGCTCGCCGCAAGCAACGCTCCGGCCACCGCGTGCATCGCCGCGTCGAATCCGTAGCGCTTGAGCCCACAGGCGGCGATCGAGTTCGGTGACGGCCAGACTGAGCCGAGATGATAGGCGAAAGGGTTGTAGGCCGGGTGCCGGCTGGACAGCGTGCGGATGCCCCAGCCGCTGAACATGTCGGGAGCCATCAGCCGCTCAGCGACGGCGCCGGCCTTGTCCTCGTCCACGATGCCGTAGGCGAGACATGCGCCGGGGTCCGACGCTACGGTCTTGACTTGGCGCTTGTCCGGATCGAGAGCCATGGCGAAGTAGCGCTCGTCGGGCATCCAGAAGCGCTCGTTGAACCGGCGCTTCAGCTCGCTTGCCTCGGCAAGAAGCCGGTCGGCCCGGTGGTGCTCGCCCGCCGCCGCGAAAGCCAGCGCTATGGCCTGCTTGCCGGCATAGTAGAGGCCTTGGATGTCCGACATGGCGATCGGATTGCTCACCATCCGCCCGTCCGGGTACAGGACCGCGTCGCCCGAATCCTTCCAGCTCTGGTTCTTCAAGCCGTTCAGGGCGCGCGTTTGATAGGGGTAGAAGCCCTCGCTGTCGGCGTTTTTCTCCATCCATTCGAGCGTGCCCAGCAGCTTGTCCCGCAGCGAGCGAAAGAACTCGAGGTCGCCGGTATGGGCGAGGTCGGCCGCCGCCGCGAGCAGGAACAGACCGGGCGTCGAATGGTCGCCGTAGTAATGGAGGAACGGTGTCCTGCCGAGTTGTGCAAGCGGCCCCCGCTCGCGCTGATGCAGGACTTTTCCTGGCTCCGCGTCGTAGCGGTCGTCCGTCGTCTCTGCGTTCCAGCGGCTGACTACTCGTAACGCGCCCCGCAGCGTGGCGGGGTTGAACGCGGCCGTCTGCAACGCCGTGACGTAGGCATCGCGCCCGAACAGTCCGGTGTAGTTCGGCATGCCCGCCACGACCATGAACGGCTCGGCGCCAGGCCCTTCAAGGAGCTGCAGCGAGGCGAGATCGGAGACCGCCCGCTCCCACGCCGCCTGCACCGCCGGGTTCGCCGCCGACAGGCGCGCACAGCCGGCGACCCAGTCGCGGCAAGCTAGGGTTGCGGGTGCATCGGGTGGAAACGACCCGTCGCGGCGATAGAACGGCTCGGTCACCTCGCCTGTGAAGACCGGGGCCACCTCCACCGATATCAGACGCGGCTCGTGGGGACAGAGGCCGAGGCGGCAGGCCACTTCGTTGCCCAGGTCGGTCAGCTCGTCCCCGCCGGAGAGGCGGATGCGGGTCGCCAGATCGAGCTCGGGATGCCGGTAACAAAACTCCAGCCTGCCTCCGCTCTCCCCGGTTTCCTCGGCCCCGCCGCCGGACCAGCGGCGCCGGACCAACGCCTGCTGCTGCCGCTTGCCTGATTGTGCCTCGTTCAGGTCGGCAAGTCGGCCGCAAGCTCGAGCGATAGCGTGACCGATGTCTCGATCATCGCATGATTGGTCACGAAGATGTCGAGGCGCAGGCCGCCGCCGCAGAAGGCGTTGACCTGCACCTCGATGCCCTTGCCGGCGATCTCACCACCGCTGCCGCTGTCGTCTTCCGGCGTCGGACCGGCGGCGCGCCCGGCGGGTGACGGCGCGAGGTGATAGGAGGTGATGAAGTGGTGATTTGCGACATTCGCCGACACGAACATCGGCGAGGCGCCGTCCACCTTGAACCTAAAGCGCGACAGGAAGCGGGTCTGGTGAAGGTATAACCCCTCCATCCCGCCGCCGATGCGACCGTGCGGTCACCAGCACCACGCATCCCCGATGCGCGATCAGATTGTCCGGGCGCACCGCGCAGCGGTTCATGTCCGCGAAAGGTTTCGCTGACGCTCCCGGTTCGCAGGAGGTCGAGTGGCTTCCGGCGCCCGCCGACCAACAAACTCACCGGTATCGCCATTCGAGGCGAACGATGTCACAGGTGCGAGCGCTTCCGGCGTCGATCCCGTCGATCCGGGTTCGAATGCGAGAGCTTTGGGCTGGTCGGCATCGGATTTCAGTGCCGTGGCCGTCGACGCATTCGGGTTATCCATGCGTCCTCTCCATCATGGGCTGAAGCTCGCGGGCAACGATCGGATAGAGGTACGGCCCGCCCTGGGACAGCGGTTGCCCGCTGGCTGGAACAGCCCGCTCTCGGGGTCAGGCGTCAGGACGGGGCAACCCGGCCGATCGGCAGTCAGAGCCGATCACTCGTCGATCCACTGGATGCCGTAATACGTCAGAAGTTTTTCATCGTAGGCCGGATCGATCATCGTCGATGGATCGTATGTCGGACTGTCCTTGACCCGTTGACGATCGAGATTGAGGTTCACCAGCTTATCGGTCCAATCGATCTCCCGTGCCGAGCGCGGCGAAATCAGGACCTTCTTCCCGGGCCACCAGTTCTTGGTATCGACGACGAGGTAATGGATGCGCCAATCGGCATCCTCGACGAGAAAGTCTTCGACGTGACCGATCTCGCCGTCGGTGGCGTGGATATGATACCCGGTGACCTCTTCGATGCTGCGCAGATGCGGATCGTCGCGGCTGCGCTGGACGTCGGCAATAACCTCATCGTGCCGCCTCGCGGCCGCGAAAGGTGATCCCGCCATGGTGCCGCCCATATAGCCGGCACCGCCCATGTAAAAGCCGGTGCCCCAGTACGGGCTCCAGCCATAGTAGTCGTAAACAGTGGTCTCCATCTGTCGCGACACCGCCCGATCGGTGTCGATCTCCGGGCTGTCCTTGACCTGCTGCATGGTCAATCCGACCGAGAACTCGTCTCCTCTTGTGTCAAGACGACCGAGGACGGAGGGAGGCAGCAGGACTTTGCGGCCGGACAGCCAGTTGCCGGTATCGACCACCAACCAGCGCACGGACCACCTGGCATCGTCAAACAGAAAGTCGCTGACCGTGCCAATTCGACCATCGCTCGCGGCGATGGCGTAGCCATTGATTAACGATGCACTCCTCAACATTGCGTGCTCCTGTAGCGTTTACGTGTCCTGCAGATCTGCTATTTGAAAGCGGGATCAGCCTTCGGATCGGTTGCAGCCTCCGCTGAGAGGTGCATCTTCCAGTACGAATCCACTTTCTGACTCTGCTGATCGAAGTGGCCGGGGCTGGTAAATTGGTCCTTCTTCACCTGCGGAGCGGCATTCATCGCGCCTTTGGTGGTGTCGAGCACGAGCAGGCTCGCGTTCGGGGTTATTTTAAAGTCCTCCCAGGGGACCGGGACGTAATTTGCATCGATGCCGAAAATTCCGCCGCGCGCGATGACCAGATAGGCGATCTTGCTGGTCTGCGGGCTCATCAGCAGGTCATCGACGCTCCCGAGCGCCTGATTCTGCGGGTTGCGCACGCCGGTGCCGAGCAGCTCATCAGACCGGTATGAGGTATTCTTGCCGGTGACCGGTTGCGCGGCGGCGATCTGCTGCTGCCGCCAGCCCGGTACATCTGCCCGCGATGCGCCCCCGCTATGCAGATCGGCCAGGTAGACTTTGTAGATCTCGCGGGTCGTGGCGAGCACGTCCTCACATTGCTGCTGTTGGCCGTGTCGGGCGAGAATGTCGGCGGATGCAATGAGGGTACGGACCTCGTAGCCCGGGCGCACGGTATGGTAACCGGCCGCACCAGTCGCCGGGTGGTGACGCATCGAAGAACCGTAACCGTACCCGTAACCAAATCCGGCTATCGGATAGCCGTAGCCGTAGACGGATTCGCCCAGCCAGTAGCCCTCCTTCCCCATCTGACTGTCGAAGGCGCGCAGATCGCTCAGACACTTTGCCGCGGGCTTGTGGCGGAGACGGACTGCTCACTGGGCGGGGCCCGGTTCACCGTGCCGGTTGCCGCAGGAGGCTCAGCCGCGAGCAGCGGCGCAGCCAGACCAAGCCAGAAACAAGTAGCCGCGGAGCCGGCGAGAATCGTGCGTTTCATATGCTTCCTCTCCTTGTTGCGGGTTTGGCCCGACGGGGACTTGGGCTGCCGTTAGCATGGCCACCAAGTCGAGATGGCGGTCGCCGGATGACGGCGGCAGAATCGGAAACTACCGAGACTGAGTGCGGGCAATTCGCCGATCACCAAGCTCTCGGCAGCTAAGCAGCATCCATTGCTACCACCGCCGGCGATACCCGTAATAACCACCGCCGCCGAAAAGGAGCAAAAGCACGACGATAATCAGGATGGTTGTCATAGCTTCCTCTAAACCATAAATCGGGGAACTTCCCTTCTGCATATGGGTTCAGAATAACGGCGTCACCATCCTCGGAATCTACCTAGTGCCCGCCGGTAGAATCTGTCGTCAACGTCGCACTTGACAGGACAACGCCGACGATGGCCAAGGCGGCGAAGGGTCTGACCGGAGGCACGACATGAGGGCAAACGCCGCGCTCGACGAGACCGGGCCGCCGACCGGTCGGAAGTTGCTCCAGGTGCTGGGGCCGGGCCTGATCACCGGGGCCGCCGATGACGATCCCAGCGGCATCGCTACCTATTCACAGGTTGGCGCGCAATTCGGGTACGGCCTGGCTTGGACGCTGGTATTCAGCTACCCACTGATGGTGGCAATCCAGCAAATCAGCGCGCGGATCGGCCGCGTCACCGGCTTTGGCATCGCCGGCAATCTGCGCCGGCACTATTCGCCGTGGTTGTCAGGTGGCATCGTCCTGCTGCTGTTGTCCGCCAATCTGATCAACCTGGGCGCCGATCTGGGGGCGATGGGGGCGGCGCTGAAGCTGATGATCGGCGGCCCAGCGCTACTTTATGTCGTGTTGTTCGGTGCGCTCTCGGCTGGCTTGCAGATCTTCACCCGCTACGCGCGCTATATCTCCATCCTGAAATGGGGATGCCTGTCGCTGTTCAGCTATGTGATCTGCGCCTTCGTCGTGCACGTGGCCTGGGGTGAGGTGGCCTTGGCCATCGTTTGGCCGCCGCTGTCGTTCAAGGCGGAGTATCTGATGGCGGTCGTCGCCGTGCTCGGCACCACGATCAGCCCTTACCTGTTCTTCTGGCAGGCGGGCCAGGAGGTCGAAGGCACCAAGGAGGGCGCCGGCGCCCTCCCGTTGACCCGCGCGCCGGAACAGGCAGCCGGCGAATTCACCCGCATCCGCATCGATACCTATATCGGCATGGGGATATCCAATCTCATCGCCCTGTTCATCGTCATCACCACCGCGGCGACGTTGAACGCGCATGGCGTGACCCAGATCCAGACTTCCGCGCAGGCGGCTGAAGCGCTGCGGGCGGTGGCCGGACCGCTAACCTTCGCGGTATTCGCTGCTGGCATCATCGGCACCGGCATGCTGGCGCTGCCGGCGCTGGCGGGTTCGGCGGCCTATGCGTTGGGCGAGACGCTCTCCTGGCATGTCGGCCTGGCGCGACTGCCGCTGCGCGCCAAGGCGTTTTACGCGACCATCGCGGTGGGCATGGTGCTGGGCGTGGCGCTGAACTTCTCCGCCATAGATCCAATCCGGGCGCTCTATTGGAGCGCGGTGCTGAACGGCGTGGTTGCGGTGCCGGTAATGGTCATGATGATGCGACTGACCATGCGACAGTCGATCATGGCGGGATTCACGCTCCCGTTGCCGCTGCGAGTGATGGGCTGGCTGGCCACCGCAACGATGGCGGCCACGGTCGTCGCGATGATCGGGTCGTGGCTGGAATAACAGGCCTCGCTGGCGCCGTCCTGCATCCCATTCTCGACCCCTTGGCGTTCCCGTTACAGATCGATGCCCAAGCCCAGGCCGGCCGGGGAGTAGATCCGAACCATCGATCTGCGGATCGTAGAATGGGAGAATGGGGTTGATCGATCGGCGCGCGGTCTAGTGGCGGATGCACGCATGACGCTGCCGCACTTTCTGTTCAGCGAGTTTGACGCCCATCTCCGAACCGGATATCGCCACTGGACGGTTCGATGGGGCCAGGTTGCGATCGCATTTCAGCGCAGAACGGGGGTGGAAGATTTCCACCCCCGATGCGCTTATCGGATGAGAAGCATTGTTCGTGTTCCCGGCGCTGTACCGCAAGCGCTCGCCCGACATCGCCGGGTGGCAGACGTCGGGCAGCCCAGGGGCTATTGCCGGGAACTGCGCTTCGGCGTGAACAAATCTTCGCTGAAGCTCGCGACGCAAGAGGCGTGGAGCTGCGGATCATTGATCGGCCCGCATTCCTTTTTGACCCGACTGGCACGATAGCGACTGTTCGAATTCAGCGCCGTTTCATATCGCTGGCTGTCACGTACGTTCTGCCGCGCCGACCAGGGGCCCGAACTATTTGCCGAATTGACCTGCGGACCATTGGTCACCAGCCCGGCGCCGCTCGCGTTCATCTCGGCGCGAGCGGTTGGCATGGTCGCAATCGCCGTCAGGAATGCAGCCGAAAAGACCAAGCCTGCCATCATCTTATGTTCTGTTCTCACGAAAAACTCCTTCCAGTCAAGGCGAAGATGCTTCGCCGATCACGATTTATTCCGACAACATCCCTTACACCTCCAGAGCTGCTGCCTTAGCAGCGTCGCAGGGATCAGCCCGTTGCATATTTAAACTCCGGCAGCGTCTTGAGCCCCTCCTTGGTGCCGCCCGGCAATACCACCTTATTGTTGGAGAACCTCAGCCCGTCGTAGGGGACCACAACCAGGCGCGTACCCATGCCCAGGAAGCCACCGATCGACAGCACCGCATAGGGCTGCTTGCCGTCGGGGCTCACCAGGAGGTCGTCAATCTTGCCGATGGTCTCGTTGGCCTCGTTGACAACACTGCTGCCGATCACTCTGGATGCGCGATAGCCGGCCGCCAGCTTTTGCACATCGACCTTGACGAGGTTCACCGTCTGCGCCGCGCCTTGCGCTCCGGCATTGCTGGAAAGAAGGGCAACACTGATCATTGTCGCGCCGGCGAGAATCATCACTCTTTTCATCAGTGCCATCCTTAGGCGGGCTGCGTTTTAACTCGGTTGGGACGCGGCCACCGCCATTACTCCTTTAGCGCGTCCTTGAGACCGCCGACAGCATTTTGGATCTTGCCCTCGACCTTGTCGGCCTTGCCGCCAGCCTCCAGCTTGGCATCACCGGTCGCTTTGCCGACCGTCTCTTTGATCGATCCCTTGATTTCCTTCGCTGTTCCGGCGATCCGATCCTTATCCATTACGCTATCCTCCTGGAGTGGGCATGAGGTTTTCGTGCACCAAAACGATTATATAGGAACGTCAAATGACCCGTAACAGGCTCGGAAAGTACTTAGGCGGGCTGCGTTTTAACTCGGTTGGGACGCGGCCACCGCCATTACTTCTTTAGCGCGTCCTTGAGACCGCCGACAGCGTTTTGGATCTTGCCCTCGACCTTGTCGGCCTTGCCGCCAGCCTCCAGCTTGGCATCACCGGTCGCTTTGCCGACCGTCTCTTTGATCGATCCCTTGATTTCCTTCGCTGTTCCGGCGATCCGATCCTTATCCATTACGCTATCCTCCTGGAGTGGGCATGAGGTTTTCATGCACCAAAACGATTATATATGAACGTCAAATGACCCGTAACAGGCTCGGAAAGTACTCACGTCTCGCCGCCTCTCAACCACGGTCTCGAATTGCGTTGTAGTTTACTCGGTTAGCGGCAGACAGCGTCTTTGACCGCTAGTTGAGACATCGAGACTGAATGCTGCTCGGATTTGCGCTGAGTAGTTTCCAGGGCTGCTGCCACCGCCTGAGCCCCCCAATATGGTTTGATGGTGCCGGCAATCCCACAAACCGCAGCAGCAGGAGAACGAACATGTTTTACATCATTGGCGTCGTCGTTGTAGTGTTTCTGATTGGCGGCTTTTTTGGGCTGCGCTGATCGACAGAGCGGGCAGTCGCCGTCCTCTTCTCTGTCGCCATCAACCGCGGGCGGGCGGCGGACAATCGGCTTTCGTCGGTCAGCGTGATGGCAGGCTGGTGGGCAATCCTGGTGGCGACATGGCGGCAAATGAGCAAGGACAGCCTCTCGGTCCTCGCCGCCGGTATCGCCTTCCAAACCTTCTTTTCCCTCTTTCCGACGCTGACGGCCGTGGTATCGCTCTACGGTCTCGTCGCCGACCGTGGCATGGTGGAACGGCAGATCGGCGCCATCCAGGGCGTGCTCCCACCGGAAGCGGTCAAACTCATCGCTACGTGGCTACAGGCCTTGGTCCAAGGCCCGACTACCCGGTTCGGTATCGGCCTCATCGTCAGCTTCGCGCTTGCCGTCTGGAGCACGTGGTCGGCGACCGGGATGCTGATGACCGCCGTCAACATCTGCTATGGCAAGGAGCAGAGACGAGGATTTTTTTCCTTCAACCTTCACGCCTTGGCCCTTGGCGCCGGCCTCGCGCTCTTTGGCACGGTCGCGCTCGCTCTGGTGGCGGTATTGCCCGCTGGTCTTGCACTCTTGCCGGTGTCCAACGCTTGGCGCGAAATACTGGGGCTCATCCGGTGGCCGGTCCTCGCCGGGATCATCATCGTCGTGCTCGGCATCGTCTACCGCTACGCACCGGATCGGGCAGAGGCGAAATGGCAGTGGATCAGCTGGGGGTCGGTTGCGGCGACAGCGTTATGGATCTTTGGTTCGATTGCCTTCACCACCTACGTCTCGAAGATCGGAAGCTACGACAAGACCTACGGCTCGCTTGGCGCCGTCATCATCTTGCTGCTCTGGTTCTATCTGACCGCCTATGTCATCCTCGCGGGCGCGGAATTGAACGCGGAGATCGAGCGTCAAGCCCAGGAAGGCTGAGTGGTCCGGATCTCGCGATCTTGGTGGCGGCGCGGCGAGCAATCTTTTGGTCCTCGCCACCGCCGGCATCGCCTTCCAAGCGTTCTTCCTGCGATCAAGTCGAAAATCGATCGGTGGACGCGCCGGCATAATGTCGGCGGCACCGCCCTACCGCGGACCGGGATTTCGGACGCAAATGGCCAGATCAGAAGCTAAAACCGTGGACTCCGAAATAGCCCACAACCAAAATAACGACGACCACTACGCCAATTATAGTGAAGATATTCATTTTGCTTTACTCCTACTTCTCGATGGTGGCGCGGCGCGCTCGGACATTTTATATATCCGACGCTATTATTTTCGTCATCGACGGACCGGCTCGACCCGGTTTTAAACAAATACAAGTGATTCTTATCGCCACCGCCTATATCCCCAATAACCGCCTCCTCCGAAGATCAGAAAGAGCACGAGGATAATGAGAATGAGATCCATGTCTTCCTCCAAAACATATTTCAGGGAATTTCCCTGATGCAGATATGGGCTGAGAACAGCCATTCACCAGCCTCGGATTCTACCTACAGCGATCTTAACGAATAAACGGGGCCGGCAAAAACTCCAGCGAATCCGTACGAAGGACAGTCCGCCGCCGGGACGCCGCTTGGAGTGGATGGCGTAGACCCTTCGCCTCGTTTGGCGAGGCACGGGCAGCTCCGCCGGCGCGGTGAATACGTGGAATGGGCACCGGCAAACGTTGCGCCGCCCGCACCAGCTCGCCAAAACGGCAACACGAGCGACACGATCAGGATGACCAAACCGACACCACTGCCTCCGTAGCCGCAATAAGATGGCATATAGCCAGAGTAGCCGCCGTCGAAAGCGCGACGAGCACAAGGACGAACCCAAGCAGATTTCGCAGCCCTGATCTACCTTGTTGAGCTTTCGCTTTCCAGAACCGGGGCTTCGGCGAATTCGCGACTGATCTGGCCCCTTTCGGCGGCTGGAAGGCGGGCACCACGGGCGTTGGCGATCGAGATCGGCTCGATACCGGGCTATTGTTCACAGTGCCCGTCCCAAGTTCAGCCTGGCCTACTTCTAATAATGCGGCCTGCTCTGATTGGCACCGCCGGTTATCGCGTTCCCGGTGGCCGAGATGTCTTCGCCCACGCCGGCTGTCGTATTGCAGGCACTCAGGAAAGCGGCCGCGCCCGACAAAAGGAACAAATTGAGGAGGAAGATCGCCAGAATTTTGCGCATCGGAGGTTCTCCATCGGTTTCGAGAAACGTAGGGAGCATGAACGAACAGCGAAAGGCTCGGAAAATACTCAGAGGAACGCCCTCCTGTGGTCGCCCATTGCGGCTTTTGGTCGAGGCGTTGATGCCAGGGTCCAGGATCTCACGGCGACATTCGAGGCGGCTGACTGTTTGAGTAGTTTCCGAAGCTACCGTCAGCGTCGCGGCGCGGGTTAACGTCAAGCCGTTCAACCGGTGCAGTGACCGGGTTGCCTGCCGAGCGAACAGCACTTTTCGCAGCGTCTCGCGACCGCGCGACAGGCGCGAGCGGACCGTCCTAATCGGAATGCCGAGGATTGCGGCGGCCTTCTCATACGAAGTACCCTCGAGACCGATCAAGAGAATTACCTGGCGCTGCTCGTCGGGAATCCGTGCCAGAGCGCGATCGAGATCGCGCATTTCGAGTACTCCCGCCGCGTCGCCTCGCGCCATGAGGTTTAGGCTCGCCTCGTCGACCGTGGCGGAAATGCCCTCCCGTACGCTGCGTCGGACGACATTGACATTCTGGTTATGCATGATGGTGAAGAGCCAGGCGCGAAGGTCGGTACCCGGCTGCCAGCAGTTTTGTTTGGTGATAGCGCGGACCAGGGTGTCCTGGACGAGGTCATCCGCCCGTGGCCGGTCGCCGGTCAACGCGCGGGCGTAGCGCCGCAGCCGCAAGATTTCTTTTTCGAGAAGCCCGCAAAAATCGCTCATTCCAGCCCCCCTTCTCTTCAGAGGAGATTGCGTGGCGGCCGAGCCAACGGCGGCGCGTCCGCAATCTCGATTAGGGTGAAGCCCAATCCTTCGGAACCTTCGGCTCCGCTGCTCTCTCGAGAACGAGCTCCATGCCGGCTTCGCTAAATCGTCGTGGATTTAGGATCCAGGATCTTCAGACCCACCTGCATGACCTTTGCGCGCCCCCAGCACTCGAACATGCCAGCGGAGCCCGATCGCGGCCTGCTTCGGAAACTACTTATGGCAGCGAGCCGCATGACCGCTTCTTTGTGCAGTCCCCGCTGAGGACATCCGGCCCGCATCGATCCGGCCGCAGAACCGGCCGCTGCAGCAGAAGATTTGAGAGGCCGCCCCCGCAACGCCGGCAACCTGGGCCGGTGGCCAGGATCGTGATCAACAATAGCGCTGGCCGCGCAACAACAGTGTACGACGTGCAAAAGACGCTTCCGGCCAGGTGCACAGATGGGTCGCGCCATTCACCGCCAATGGCTGCTCATCATAAGCGGAGCTCAATGACTATCGTTACGGCGGGTTAACGGGCTGGTTTGTTCGCGGTATCGCAATCAGCTGTGGTCGGCGGCCCGACCCAAGGCGTCAGCCTCGGCCAATCGGCCAACCGGCTGTTCGGATGTGGCTCCAGCGGACCGACTGGGCTCGGACTGAGTAGTTTCCGAGCCTAACCGTGGTGGCGCCGTCGTCCGATATTGCTGACCGTGGCCTCCGATGGGGCAATCCGAACCGCTCCGACTGCGTGCTCGCATCGAGCCATTCGGCGACCAACGCAGTTGCATAAATGAGAGTCGGCGCTCTCATTCCGCGAGGAGCAACGCTATGTTCTTTTCGCCTATTTATGTCATCCCGATTGTCGTGATCGTGGCCGTCGTGGCCTTTGCTCTGATTCGGGCGACAGTGAAGATCCTGCGCCAATATGAGCGGGCTGTGGTCTTTACTTTAGGGCGCTTTCGGGGGTAAAAGGGCCGGGTCTCTGCCCGAGGACAAGTACAAGCTCGTCAAGGCGTTCCAGAGAGGAGGCCACATTGTCGGCATGTGCGGCGACGGCGCCAACGACGCGCCGGCGCTGCGCCAGGCGCAGATCGGGATTGCGGTCTCGACTGCCACCGATGTCGCCAAATCGGCCGCCGGGATGGTGCTGACCGAGCCCGGCCTCGCCGGCATCGTTGCCGCGGTCAGGGAAGGGCGGATGACGTTTCAGCGCATCCTGAGCTACACGCTGAACGCCATTACCAAGAAGACGGTGCAGGTGCTGTTCCTGGGCGTCGGCATACTGATGACCGGGCATGCGATCCTGACGCCCTTGCTGATGGTTTTGATCATGATCACCGGCGACTTCCTCGGCATGTCGTTGACGACCGACAATGTGCGGCCGTCGCCGATGCCGAATAAGTGGCAAATCGGCAATCTGACGATCGCCGGCGCTACAATGGGTATCGCAGAGCTGCTCTTTTGCAGCTCCGTCTTGGCTTTCGGCGCCTATCGGCTGGGGTTCGGCATCGGCGCGCTGAGGACATTGGCTTTTGCCGTCGTCGTGTTCGGCAACCAGGCGACGACCTACACCAATCGCGAGCGGCGCCACTTGTGGTGCTCTTGCCCGAGCTTCTGGCTCGTCGTTTCATCCGTTGCCGATATCGTGATCGCCGCGACATTGGCGGTCGAAGGCATCGCAATAATGTCCTACCCGAAAACGAGCGCAGAGCGTCGTCAGGAATTGCTGTCGATCCGCGAGCGGCTCGCAAAGTGAAATTTGAAGTGCCCGGCTGCGACAAGGCTACGACCAAAGCGAGAAGGATGGATGCCTCTTTTCCCACGCGCTCGTGGCGAGAGATCGTGGCACCATGCGCCCGCGCCGACCCCCGACGTGCGGCGGCTCAGCTTCTCAATACGGGGCTGCCGTTTCTGTTTCTGATGGCGGTTCTCCTGTGCGGCGCGCGGAGTCATCCCGCGCTGACATTGCCGCTCGCCGTGCCGGCAGCCTTATTGCTGGTCCGCCTGTTTGCGATCCAGCATGACTGCGGCCACGGTTCCTTCTTTAAGTCGCGCGGAGCCAATGATCTTCTCGGGCGGGCGCTTGGAGTGTTGACCTTGACGCCCTACGCTTTCTGGCGCAAGAGCCACGCCATCCATCACGCGAACTCCGGCAATCTCGACCGGCGCGGCACCGGCGATGTCAAGACGCTCACCGTGCGCGAGTACCGGCTGCTTTCGCTGTCGGGGCGTCTCCGCTATCGGGTCTATCGGCATCCCATGGTGCTGTTCGGCTTAGGCCCGGTCTTTCTGTTCGTCATCCGCCATCGCATCCCGACCGTCAGCCCATTTCGGCATCGGAAAATCTGGGAAAGCATTCTCGGCACGAACGCAGCCCTTGCGGCGATCGTCATCCTGATGCTGCTGACGATGGGCGGGCGCGCCGTCTTGCTCGGCTATCTTCCCGTGATTCTGCTTGCCGCTTCAATCGGCATATGGTTGTTCTATATCCAGCATCAGTTCGAGCACGCCTATTGGGCGATTGGCCCGGATTGGGATTTTCACGCCGCAGCGCTGAATGGCAGCTCGTTCTACGATCTTCCCGCGGTGCTGCATTGGCTGACCGGCTATATCGGCTTTCACCACATCCATCATGTCTGCAGCAAGATCCCGAACTATGGCCTGCGCGACTGCTTCGACCAGAACCCGGAGTTTCGCGAGGTCAGGCGCCTCACCCTCCTCGACAGTCTGAAATGCTCGCGGCTCTCCTTGTGGGACGAGGAACGGCGGCTTTTGGTGCCGTTCCGCGATGCCTTCCGGCGCCTTCGGGTGCCGGAAGGTTAGAGATTCCGCACGCGCGGTCGATGGTCTCGGTACTGGCCATTATGACGATGACGACAGCAACGGCGCAGCCGCGACATCCATTCAGCATCGTCGCCGCGAACAGCACCTTGAACGATGCGATTAATCTCGCTCGGGTCGCAGTTCGGAACGTCGGGGGTGGTGCGCTTGGGTTCGTGAGGGTGATCGCATCGCCGGTACGATTATGCGGCTCAGCGGGCCCCCGGGCTTTCGTCCCTCTAAACCAAAACGCCCCCAAAATTCGGGGGCGTTCTGACGTTCGAACATTGCTGTTCGACGTGCCGATCAGGCCGCCTTCCGCTCCGTCACCTGCGGCACCTGCGGTGGCACGGTCTCGACCGTAGTGCTGATCTTGATCGTGCGCGCCTTGGCCGCCTCGGGTACTTCGCGAACCACATCGACATTTAGCAAGCCATTGTCGAGGCTCGCGCCCACCACCTTCATGTGGTCGGCGAGGCTGAAACGCCGCTCGAAGGCACGCCGGGAGATGCCGCGGTGCAGGTAGCCACCGCCGTCCTCGTCCTCCTTCTGCGCATTGCCCGTAACCAGGAGCGTGTTCTCCTGAACGGTGATGTCGAGCTCGGCCGGCGAGAACCCTGCTACCGCCATCGTCAGCCGATAGGCGTCTTCGCCGGTCTTCTCGATATTATAAGGCGGGTAGGCGACGGCCGTGCTGTCGACGCGGGTCGCCGCATCCACAAGGCGGGTCAGACGATCGAAGCCGATCGTCGAACGGAACAACGGCGAGAAATCAAAACGATCCATGACCATATCCTCCTATGAGCAACATGGAAACCGACATATGGCCAATTGGCCGATATGGCAGTTCTTTGATGCACGCTCCTAAAGAAGCGACCGTGCATCCGCAATGTGGTTATGTCTTGACGATTTTCAATATGTGCGCCTTTAATAAAATATTTGGGAGATTGGCTGACCTCCGGCCAGAGTCCGAAATTATCTAAATCATCAAGGTAGAAGCCGTTCATCGCAGAAGTTCCTATGAGTATTTTCCGAGGGCTGATACGGGAGAGTTCCGGGGCCATCTCACGTTTCGTCGTTCACAGCCAACGAGTGCATCGCTCGTTGGCAAAATCCAGGAAGGGTCTCACCATGTCATCTTTCACCCGTCATATTGCCGTCTACGCCCCCTTTAGCCGCTCGGTTGCGATCGCGGCACTGATGGGCGCCACGATGCTCGCCGGTCCGCTGACTGCGGCGCGCGCCGCGAGCGCGGCCAACGTGCCGATCCAGCTGGCGCAGGCCGCTGCACCGCAGCACCGGGCCGCCGCGGCAGCCATTCAGACGAAGGGAGAGACCGTCGAGCAGCGGATCGCGGAGCTTCACACGGCCTTGCAGATCACACCCGGCCAGGATTCGAAATGGAACGACGTCGCGCAGGCGATGCGCCAAAACGCCGCCGCCATGGACAAAATGGTCGCGGTCGATCGGGAAACACCCCCGCAAAACATGACCGCGGTAGAGGATTTGGAATCGTATCAGAAATTCGCCCAGGCGCATGTCGACGGGCTGAAGAACCTGAGTTCATCCTTCAAGGCGCTGTACGCTGCGATGCCCGATGCCCAGAAGAAGATCGCCGACGAGGTGTTCGATACCGCCGGCCGCGAGCGTGCTCGGTCGCATGGCCAGCAGGGCTAACGGTCGCGAACCGCACGCAACCTCGACGCCACACTCATCGGACACCACGCTCGTCAAAGGAGGTCGTTATGACCCGGATCATCGACACCAAATCGAAACACCGTCTGACGGCTAAGCTCGCGGCAGGGTTCGCAATCGCCACAACGTTCGCCCTCGGGACTGTCGCCACACCGGCTCACGCCGAGTGGAACGGCTATCATCGTGACTACGGCCGCAACGGGACCGACGGGTATTACCGCGCCCCGCCGGTGATCTATGGCTCGCAATACCGCTCGTCGTATTACGGCAGGCCCTATTATTATCCGCCGGTGGTGTACGGCCCCGGCATCGGCATCAGCTTGCCTGGCATCAACATCGGCATCCGGTAGGCTTCACCCCCATCGGGAACGACAAACGGCCGGTATCGCTGCCGGCCGTTTGCAATCGTGTGCGTGCACCGTTGGAAAAATGGCAAAGGCGGTGCTCGTCCACGGTTATGATATAAGCATGACGACGATTTGCCGGCTGACGGTGTGACCGAAATTCGCTTGACAGCAAACGTGGAGCCAGACTATGACTGTCACTTCCAATTTATCGTTATTACAACCAATCGTTGCCCTAATCGCGGGCGTATTAGTTTTCCTCATTCCACGAATCTTGAATTTCGTTGTCGCTGTCTATCTGATATTCATCGGCGTGACGGGATTATGGCCTCACCTTCTATCCGCCTTTCCGCACTGAACGGGTGACCGATCGGGCAGCCACCCGCCTTATGGAGATCGCGCGGGCTTTCTTTCCTCCGCAACCATCCGAATAACCCTTCTGGATGTATGTAAGTAGTTTTACTCCGAGGCAGAAATACTTACATTGTATCTATAAAATTTAATCCCTATATGCATTTCGTTTGAAGATGTTCTCGGGCAACGGCGTCCGCGATCCAATGCGACAAGCTGCTTTAGCAACGGAGTTTGCGATGCTCAAAAACTTTGCGATAATCCTTGGATTGGTAACGAGCCTTTCGGCTTGCGTGGGTCCGTACGGTTACGACGGATACGGCGACAGCCGGTATGGCTACAACGGGCCTGCCAACTACGGATACGGCTACAACGCGCCTGTCTACTATGGAGTTGGCTACAGCCAGCACGGCACGGTGCAATGACGGTGACCCGTCTTGCCTGGCACCACAGCGGCGTTCGGTAGGCTTTCCCCACCCCGTCCCAAGCGGCAAACGGCCGGGATCGCTCCCGGCCGTTTGTCATCAACCAAGCGCGAGTGTCCACCGCACCCAAGGGCGTGCTCGGTCGCCCACACCCCCTTTGCCTGAGTAGTTTCCGAGCCTGCACCGACCGAGTCAGCTGCAGTAGAAATTCTTTGTTCGGTCGCGATTGGGTGACAGCCATCGCGAGCCTGGAGGAAGCATGACCACAGCGTGCACAAGCCCGGAACACGTCACCGCCGTAGCGGGCGATCCCGATCGGGTCGCGCGGCACTATCCGCGAGCCTCGAAACTCTTCGAATACGACCATGCTTATGCGGCTCGGCTGGTTCAAATCGCGGCCGCCGTGAAGAGCGTGGTGCGGTCCGCCGTCGCGATGCAGCTGCCGGATCAGGACTCGTCGGCCATTCAACAGAATAATGGGATTACAACGGGCATCGTCACGAAACCACGAGGCCACGAGAGCGGCCGATAACGAGAGCGAGGCGCGACGTGGACGCACGTGCCGTGTGCGGGCTGATCAAGGAGCGGCGGGAGTCGACAACGCAGACCGCGCTCGCCGATCGAAAACACCCGGTCTCGACGGCAGCCGCGCCCGTCCGGCGCCTGCCGATTGGTGCCGAGCCGCAGCCCGGGGGCGGCGTGCATTTCCGTGTCTGGGCGCCCCGTTGCCGCGAAGTGACCCTTGAGATCGAAGGCCTGGAAGCGGCGGCGCTGCAATGCGGCGCCAACGGCTACTTCTCGCTGTGGAGCCTGCCGGCGCGGGCCGGTATGCGCTACCGCTTCCGTCTCGATGGCGGCGACGCGGCGCTGCCCGATCCGGCGTCGAGATTTCAACCGGAGGGACCGCACGGGCCTTCGGCAATCGTCGACCCCGGGAACTTTGCTTGGACGGACACCGGGTGGCGCGGGGTCGCGCGTGAGCAACTCGTCATCTACGAAATGCATGTCGGCACGTTCACCTCCGATGGGAACTGGGGAGCTGCTGCGCGCGAATTGCCTGCTCTCTCCGAGCTTGGAATTACCTGTCTCGAAATCATGCCTGTGGCGGAATTCGCGGGTCGGTTCGGTTGGGGATACGACGGGGTCGACCTCTTCGCCCCAAGCCGGCTTTACGGCCGGCCGGTTGATTTCCGCCGCTTCGTCGACCGAGCTCATGCCCTCGGGATCGCCGTCATCCTTGATGTCGTCTACAATCATTTCGGCCCGGACGGAAACTATCTCAAATTGTTCTCCCCGGCTTATTGCACTGATCGCTACGACAACGAGTGGGGTGAGGCGGTCAATTTTGATGGTCCCGATTCCGAACCAGTGCGTGAATTCTTCGTCGCCAATGCGGGCTATTGGATCGACGAGTATCATCTCGACGGGTTGCGGCTCGATGCGACTCAGGCAATTTTCGATCGATCGGAAGACCATATTCTCGCTGCCATCGTTCGGCAGGTGCGATCCGCGGGGCGCGGCAGAGTAACCTTTGTCGTCGCTGAGAATGAGCCGCAGCACGCCGTGCTGGCGCGCCCTGCCCAGCGCGGCGGTTACGGGCTCGATGCGTTGTGGAACGACGATTTTCATCACAGCGCCATGGTCGCGCTGACCGGACGTCACGAGGCCTACTACTCGGACTATCGCGGCCGTCCGGGCGAATTCATCGCCGCCGCGAAATACGGTTTCCTTTATCAGGGGCAGCGCTACTTGTGGCAGAGCAAAGCGCGCGGCACGCCGACCTTTGACCTCCCGGCGGAATGCTTTGTCGTCTTTTTGCAAAACCACGACCAGATTGCCAACTCCGGCGCCGGAGAACGATGTCACGCGTTGACGAGCCCGGGCCGGCTTCGTGCGATGACCGCCTATTTCTTGCTGATGCCAGGCATTCCGCTGCTGTTCCAGGGTCAGGAATTCGGCGCGTCGAGCCCGTTCCTCTATTTTGCCGATCACGAGAACGAGCTGTCGCACGATGTTCGTGAGGGGCGCCGTCGCTCGCTCGCCCAATTTCCCAGCCTCGCGACCAAAGAGATGGGGGCCGAGCTTGCCGATCCCGGCGACATCGACACGTTTCGCCGATCGGTTCTCGATGTCAGCGAACGTCAACGGCATGCCCCGATCTATGCGCTGCACCGCGATCTTCTGGAGCTGCGGCGCATGGACCCTGTGCTTGGACGGCGGCCATGCCGGATCGACGGTGTCGTGCTCACAGATGAAGCCTGGATGCTGCGCTTTTTCACGCACGGCGGCGCCGACCGCTTGCTGATTGTCAATCTTGGCCGCGACCTCCTGCTCGGACCAATGCCCGAACCTCTGCTGGCCCCGGTCGAGGGTCATGCCTGGCGGCTCATATGGTCCAGCGAAGCCCCTGTTTACGGTGGTTCAGGAGGCCCCGCACAGGATGCCGCAGGGGATTGGCTGATCTCGGGCCAAAGCGCTGTCGTCTTCGCCCCCGACTCCTCAGTCACGATGCCCGAGGCTAAGAAGGTCTTCCATCTCCGAAAATCCAATGGTTGACCCGCACCGAGCCATTGGCGACGAGAACCCGGCATCGGAGGCTCCGCGTGAGTGGCTCGTGGCGAACGGATTGGGCGGCTACGCCTCGGCGACGACAGCGGGGGCGATTACCCGGCGGTACCACGGCTTCCTGGTTGCCGCTCTCCCCGCTCCGCTCGGCCGCATGGTGGTCCTCAACGATCTCGAGGTGGAGGTCGAACTCGCAGACGGCAGCGTCGCGAACATGCGGGAGAAAGGCCGCTTCCTCGATTTCACGCTGAACAGTGGCCTGCCGAGCTGGCGCTATGAGCTTGATGGCGTCGTCATCGAGAAATCGATCGTCGTGCCGTCGCGCCAAAACATCGTGCATGCCACCTTTCGCTCGCTCGGCGGCAGCAAACCCGTCCGATTGCGCCTAAGACCCTTTATCAACTTTCGTTTGCTTGAGGCGTCGGTCAGCGAGCCGCTCTCCTCCGGCTATGCGCTGACCGTTCGAGGGCACCAATACGAGATCACCGCCGGGCTGGATCTTCCGACTTTGCGGCTGGCCGTGGAGGGTTGCGGGGACCCGACCTTTACCGCCGATGGCGGCTCCCGCCGTGAGTGCTTCTACGAAATCGAGGCGCAGCGCGGTTACGATTCGCGAGGCTGGTTGTGGACCCCCGGCTACTTTGCCGGAGAGGTCCGCGAGGATTGCCCGCTGACCCTGATCGCCGCAACAGAGCCTTGGCACACGGTGCGGGCGCTCAGCCCCGACGACGCGCTGACCTTCGAAGACGAGCGCCGGCGTCGTCTCGTCGGGATGGCAGCAGCACCGGCTCAGACCGGGTTTGCCGCCGAGCTCGCCATTGCCGCCGACACCTTCGTCATTACCCCGGTGGGGCGCATCGCCGACGGTGCCCGGGCGCGGGCCGAGGGAGATGAAATTCGCACCGTGATTGCCGGCTATCACTGGTTCACCGACTGGGGGCGGGACACGATGATCTCGCTCGAAGGGCTCACCCTATCGACCGGGCGGGCGGTCGAAGCACGCTGGATCCTGCGCACCTTTGCTCACTACGTGCGCGACGGGCTGATCCCGAACCTGTTTCCGGAAAGACAAAATCAGGGCCTCTACAACACTGCCGATGCCACGCTGTGGTTCTTCCATGCGCTGCACCGCTATGCAGAGCATAGCCAGGATAAGACAACCTTGGAGCTGCTTCTGCCGATTCTGAAGGACATCGTGCGGCATCATCTCGAGGGCACCCGTTTCGGGATCAAGGTCGACCCTCGTGACGGACTCCTCAGCCAAGGGGCGGAGGGTTACGCACTGACCTGGATGGATGCGAAAGTCGGCGATTGGGTGGTGACGCCTCGCCGCGGCAAGGCCGTCGAGATCAACGCGCTTTGGTACAATGCACTATGCCTGCTGGCGGACTGGCTGCGCGAAGCGCATGACCCCGAATCCGGTGTGTTCGCCGCCCATGCGGACAAGGCGCGCAACTCGTTCAATCGCCGCTTTTGGCACGCGGCCGGCGGCTACCTCTACGACGTCGTGGATGGCGAAAACGGCGACGACGCCGCTTTTCGACCGAACCAGATTTTCGCGATCGCACTCGACCATCCTGTGCTCGACCGAGAATATTGGGAGACAGTCGTTGCCGCGGTGAACGAAAAGCTGGTGACGCCAGTCGGGCTGCGCTCGCTGGCGCCGGAGGAAGCTGACTACAAGTCCAGATATTTCGGAGACCTGCGCGCCCGCGATGCCGCCTATCATCAAGGCACGGTGTGGGCTTGGCTGATCGGCCCATTCATCGATGCCTGGCTCAAGGTTCACCCCGGTGCTTACGAGGCCGCGCGGCATTTCCTTGACGGCTTCGAGCCGCATCTCGCTGAAGCCGGCATCGGCTCGATCAGCGAAGTCTTTGACGCCGAGCCGCCATTCGCGCCGCGCGGCTGCATCGCCCAAGCCTGGAGCGTCGCCGAAGTGCTGCGCTGTCTGGTAAAGACCGCCCGGGAACGGGAATAAAAAATTTTGCCGCATGAGCAGATCGAGTCAAGCACCGTCGGGGCGTCGTCAACCCCGCGATGCTTGAGATTAAGAAACTCCTACTAAGAGACGGGGGCGACTGGATCACGTCGTTGCTGGAACTGGAATCTGCCGAACGGCCCGAACCGTCGGCGTGACCACATTGTCAGCCATCGGCGAGAGAAGCACGTGCCAATATCACCGCCAGCGCCTGTAACCCCAAAAACCACCGCCTCCAAAGAGCAGGATCACGACGACGATAATCAGAATCAACTCCATTACTTCCTCCAAAAGATTTATCGGGGAGTTTCCCCTCCGAATGTGGATACGGGATAACTGCGTCACCAGGATCGGAATCTACCTAATAATTTGAGCATTGGGACGTCCGGCGGCGCACAGATCACAGATCTCGGCCCGCCGCGCCTGGCTCCTGGTCAGCCAGGGGATTGCGGCGCCGCGCCAGGGTCGGCGGCAAGCGCCAAGCGGATCAGCGCCGAAAGCGAGCGGGAACCGGTCTTCTTCATGACCGCGGCACGATGGTTCTCGACCGTGCGCTGGCTGATGCTGAGATCGGCGGCGATGTTCTTGCTGGGGTGGCCGGCGAGCACCAGCTCCATGATCTGGCGCTGGCGCGCGGTCAGGCCGGCGAGGCGCGCAGCCGCCTCCTCCTGCCGGACCGACAGCTTCGCCGCATCCCAAATGTGTTCCAAGGCGCGCTCGATGCTGGCGAACAGCTCGTCGCGACGGATCGGCTTCTCGATAAAATCCGCCGCCCCGGCCTTCATCGCCTCGACCGCCGTCGACACGTCGCCTTGGCCGGTGATCATGATGGCCGGCAGCCGATTTCCCTCGCTCTTGAGCCGCCGCAGCAGCGCGAGCCCGCCCATGCCGGGCATTCGGGCATCGACCAGCAGACACCCTTCGCGGTCGGAACGAGAGGTATCGAGGAACGCCTCGGAGCTGGCATAGGTCTCGACCATCCGACCATCTTCCCGGAGCAGATCGCGCAGCGCTTCGCGCACCGCGCTGTCATCGTCGACCACGAAGATGGTCATCGGTCGCGGCCCATCGCCGGCCGCTTCGGCAGGCCGCCGGGTGCTCGCTTGCGCCGGCGGCCGGAAATCGGCGAGACAGCCCCGGATCAAGGCGATCAGCTCCCTCGCCTTCACCGGTTTGTTCAGGTGCAGGTGGCCCCCTCGGGCGATCTCGCGCAAGGTGTCGGTCGAAATGTCACCGGTCAGGATGACAGCTGGAACCTTCTGGCCGAGCGTTTCCCGCAGGCCGGCGACGGTCTCGATGCCGTTCAACCCCTGCGGCAGGTTGTAGTCGGCGACGACCAGGTCCGGACGTATTGCCCCGCGCGCCGCCAATTCGAGGGCCTTTGGCCCGTCCTCGGCGGTGGTCGTGCGGTGTCCCTCGCCGTCTAGCACGAGCGCCAGCATCTCGCGCACCGAAGGATCGTCCTCGACGACCAGGATGGCGCCGCTCCGATGTGGGTTTTCCCGCGCCTCGGGCCAGACATGGCGAGGCCGCCAGTGGGCCGCGTCTTTTCCGAGCGGCACCTCGATAGCGAAGACCGAGCCCTTGCCCGGACGGGAGCGGACATCGACCGCGTGACCCAGCAAGTGCGCCAGGCGCTCGACGATGGCGAGACCGAGACCGAGCCCTTTGCTGCGCTCGCGTGCCGAGTTGTCGAGCTGATGGAACTCCCCGAAGATTGCCTGAAGCTGCCCTTCGGGAACTCCGATCCCGGTGTCCCAGACCTCGATGCGCAGCTTGTCGCCGCGCCGTCGGCAGCCGAGCAGGATCCTGCCCTTGTCGGTGTATTTGACTGCGTTGGAGAGCAGGTTGCGGATCATCTGCTCGAGCAGGCGCGGATCGCTGCGCGCGCTGAGCCTGCTCGGAACAACTCGCCAACCGAGGCGGTGCGCCGCTGTGTGAAAGGTGAATTGCGTGCGCAGCTGATCAAGCACGGCGTTGATCGGGAAATCGACCATCTCCCGGCGGACGACCCCGGCCTCGAGCTGGTTGATGTCGAGCAGCGTATCCAGCATGCTCGACATCGAGCTCACGGTCTCGTCGAGCCGGCCGACCAGCCGCAGAGTGGCTTCGTCCTCGATCTGCTTCGCTAATATTTCATGCAGCAGGCTGATCGTCTGCAATGGCTGGCGCAGATCGTGACTGGCGGCGGCGAGAAACCGTGATTTGCCGAGATTGGCCTGCTCAGCCTCCCGCGTAGCGGCCTCCAGCGCCTCGGTCGCGTGCTTGCGTTCGGTGATGTCCTCCACCGCCAGCAGGGTCTTGCTCCGGCCCAGCGGCCCGTCGTGGATTTCGCGGGCATTCAGCAGGAGGATCCGTCGCCCGAGCTGCGACAGCTCGACCTCGATCGCGTAATCCTCGACCGGAACGGACTCGGCCCGGGCTCGCTCGAGGAAACCGCGCAGCCCGGGAATGTCCGGGTGTCCATCACCGGCGAACCCTAGCGGCTGGCCGATGGTTTCCTCGGGCGCGCGCGCGAACATCCGGTAGAAGGAACGGTTGGCAGAGACCACCCGCGATCCCTCGTCGAGCACGACCAGTGGTTGCCGGATCGTGTCGATGATGCTGTCGGAATAGGCGCGCGCCGCCTGGATCTCGCGCTCCGCCGCCTTGATCTCGGAAATGTCGGCGAAGGTGATGACCACCCCGTCGATCCGGTTGTCCTGGGTACGGTAGGGCAGGATGCGGCGAACGTACCAGGCGCCGCCTTCGGCTTCGATTTCGCGCCCTAGCGGGGCGAGGCTGGTGAGCACCGCGCGGGCGTCCGCGAGCAGATTGCGGTCGGTGGCGAGCGGAGTGATGTCGGCGAGCGGTCGGCCGATGTCGGTAGCGATGACGCGGAACAGTGATTTGGCCGCTGGCGTGAAGAAGCGGATGTTGAGCGCGCTGTCCAGGAACAGGGTCGCCACCCCGGAGCTGTCCAGGATGTTCTGCAGATCGTTGGACGTGTTGCGCTGGCGTTCGAGCGTTTCCTGAAGCTGGCTGTTGAGGGCGGTCAGCTCTTCATTCAGCGATTGCAGCTCCTCCCGCGAGGTCATCAGCTCTTCGTTGGTCGACTGGAACTCCTCGTTCGCCGACATGGCTTCCTGGTTGATCGCCTTTTGCTCCTCGTTTGCGATTTCGAGGTCGTGGATGGCGCTTTGCAGCTCCTTGCGGGTGGCGTCGAGCTCCAGCTCAAGTTCGGCAACACGCGAGACGTCATCCGCCGACTCGATCGGCCGGTCTGGCCTGCGCTCGGGCGCAGGTTCGTCGAAGAAGCTGACCAGCAGCAGCTCCTCGCCGTTGCTCTGCACTGGACGGACCTCGATGCGGACCGCGACGGCACTGCCGTCGCCCGCCTTCCCGTCTGTGACGGTCGCGCGCGCGTTCTCCCGGCTTGCCTGCCGGATCGCCGTCCTCAGCTTGTGGCGCAGCCCCTCGCGCGCCATGTCGAGCAGGTCTCGGCTGGGCTCGCCCGAGGCTACCCGCAAATAGTGGTCGGTCTGTCCCGAGTAATAGAGGCACTCGTGCTTGCGGTTTATCAGGACCGATGCGGGGGCATAGGTCTCGATCAGCAGGCGGTGGGTGAGGTCGCCGGGGGTGAGGCCCCGCGCTGCCGCGGGGTGCGGCCGTCCCGGCCAAATCGCGCGCGCGCCTCCCGGCGAGCCGATCGGAAAATTGACTTCGTCGGGCCGGCTGCGGCCAATTTGCCGATAGATCCGCTGGACCTTGGAGATCGGCTCGAACCGGTCGTCGAGACTGCCCACCGTCTCGGAGCCACCGAGCAGCAGAATGCCGCCCTCGCTGAGCGCGAAATGGAACAGCAGAAGAACCTTTTCCTGCGCCTCGGAGCGCAGATAGATCAGCAGATTGCGGCAGGAGATCAGGTCGAGGCGCGAGAACGGCGGATCGGCCAGCACATCCTGCACCGTGAACACCACCACACCGCGCAACTCGGGCACGACCCGGTAGCCGTGCTCCTCCCCGGTAAAGAAGCGAGCGAGCCGCGCCGGCGATACATCTGCCGCGAGCGACTCCGGATAACTTCCCTCGCGGGCGAGAGCGACCGCATCCTCGTCGACATCGGAGGCGAAGACCTGCAGCTTGATATTCCGCTTCGCCGCAGCGATCTCTTCGAGAAACAGCATGGCGAGGGAATAGGTCTCCTCGCCAGTGCTGCAGCCGGCAACCCAGACCCGCAGCGGCCGGTCCGCCGGGTGCCGGCGGACGAGATCGGGAATCACCTCTTCCGCCAGCAACTCGAAGGCTCCCGGGTCCCGGAAAAAGCGGGTGACGTTGATCAGCAAATCCTTGACGAGGAGATCGATTTCGCCTGCATCCTGCCGCAGCATGTCGAGATACCCGCCGCTGTCGTCGACAGCGGCCAACGCCATGCGCCGTTCGATCCGGCGCATCAACGTGCCCGGCTTGTAGAGCGCGAAATCGTGCGCTGTCTTCGTGCGCAGCAGATCGACAATCTCGGTCAATTGGTCCGGCGGACGATCGTTCGGCACCGGACCCTTCAGCTCCCCGTTGACGACCAGCCGCCGGCCGTATGTGGCGAGGATTTCGGGGATCTTCGCCACCGGGAGCACGAGGTCCACGGCGCCGGTCATGATCGCGCTGCGCGGCATGCCGTCATACTCGGCATCGTCTGGATCCTGCACGATAACCAGCCCGCCCTTCTCCTTGACCGCCTTCAGCCCCAGGCTGCCGTCGCTGCCGGTTCCCGACAGGATCACGCAGATCGCGCGTTCGCCGAGCTCTTCGGCCAGCGAGCGCAGGAAAAAGTCGAACGGCAGGCGCGCGCCGTGCCGCTCGCGCGGCTCCGAGAGACGCAGGGCACCGCCGCGGATCGAGAGGTAGGCGCCCGGCGGGATCAGATAGACATGTTCGGGCTCGAGCGGCACCCCGTCCGCTGCCTGCTCGACCATCAACGGCGTGCGGCCGGTGAGCAGGTCGACCATCATGCTGGCATGCGTCGGATCGAGATGCTGGATCAGGATGAAGGCCATGCCGGTGCCGGCGGGGAGCACCGCGAGCAGCCTGCGGCAGGCCTCGAGGCCGCCGGCCGAGGCGCCGAGCCCGACGACCGCGAAGCTCTCAGCCGCGAGCGGCGACGCACGCTTCGCCGATGACCGCCGCGTCGCCCGCGGGCGAGCCCCTCCAGCCTGTCGCGGACCCCGTCCTCTCATAGCGAGGCACGCTCCTTTGGCATCCCTGAAGGACGTTCTTCAGGAGCCGATATGCGATGCATCCGAACCTTGCCAGACCGCTGACGTCAGCCTCCCGCGCGGGTCTCGATTGTAACCCGTCGAGGGCTTGTTGTCGGTAATCTAGATTACCGAACCGGGCTCGCTTTTTATGCAGTATGTTTTGGGAAGGCGAGCCGCAACGCGCGCCCGGACCAGCAGATAACATTCGCAAGATTCCGCCACGAGGCCCGGCCGATCAAGTATCGTGACTTGCCGTCGGCCGCGCGCGATCAAGCCGGCGCGTTCCAGCTCTCGGGCCGCATTGGTGACGGTCGGCCTCTGGACACCCAGCATTTCGGCGAGCAGGTTCTGGGTGATCTGCAATGTGTCGTCGTCACCGCGGTCGCGCATCGTGAGCAGCCAACGCGCCAGCCGCTGCTTGAGCCTGTGCGCTCCGTTGCACGCCACCGACACCAGGACCTGCTCGAGAAAGGCCTGGACGTAAGCGTACATGAGGATTCGGAAGGACGGCATCGACCCCATGGCCCGGGTGAATGCCGCCCGCGGCATCCTTGCTGCGCCCCCGGGGATCTGGACGAGAAGCCGGATGGAGGAATTCTCGGCTCCGAAGACGGCTTGGACACCCGTGCAGCCCTCCCGACCGATCGTTGCCATCTCAATGATGCTGCCATCGGCATAAACCGCCACCGCCGAGACGACACCGCTGTCGGGGAAGAATACATGGTCGAGCGAACTGTCAGCGTCCATCAGGACCTGCCCGCGTTCGCAGCGCATCTGTTCAAGCTCCGGCATAAGCTGTTCGAGATCGCGGGATGGCAGGGCGAGTAGAAGCCGGTTGTGCGGCCAATTCGATAGAGCACTCATCGGCTCCAAATGATCGCCAATAGTCCGTCCCCGGTAGGCTCGGAAACTACTCATTCGCAGGGATGTGGTGCGGGTAGTGGTGGAGGTAGAACGGCGGGTATCCCAGGGCATGAAGGAATGGGAAGAGGACCCTGAGATCGTGGTGCAGCCGGAACCGTGCGATGGCTGCGGCGCCATGCCGAGGTCGGCCATGGGAAACCCGGCTCGCTCTCATTTGGACCCGGGCGTCAGGAAGCGATTTCTTCCCGATTTTGTCGCCTCAAATCGCGGTCGCGGGCGGAACTATTCTCGCCTCACGACGGAGGGACCTGGCGCTTGGCCGGATAGACCAAACACACCTTTGAATTTTGCGACTAGCGGCGGATCTCAGGCGGTCGGGACAGGCGGCGCTTTATCGGCCTGCTGCCGCTGGATGATCCCAAGCACCTTGATCCAGGACTTCGACTGAGCAGCTTGGCCGGCGAGGGCCGCGACACGGGCATTGTCCCGCACCACGGTGGCGGCCTCCGTCCCATGCACGTCGACTATGTCGTGAGCCAGCGTCCAGTCAGAATCTTCCGTCATCACCTCAGCCTCATCGATTATCGCGTTCGAAGCCTCGGCCGAACGTGGGCGAGGGGTGGGCGCCGCCTCCCATCTCAAAAGGAGAGGCGACGCTCGCCTCCATCCGCCGCGGCCGTCGGGCGCGTCGGATGGTTTTAATAATCCATGCCACCCATGCCGCCCATGCCACCCGGCGGCACGCCCGGCGCACCCTTGGGCTCGGGCCTGTCGGCGATCATCGCTTCGGTGGTGATCAATAGCCCTGCGACCGAGGCGGCGTCCTGCAGCGCGACGCGCACGACCTTGGTCGGATCGATGATCCCCGCGACCACCATATCCTTGTATTCGCCCGACTGGGCGTCAAAGCCGAAGTTCGGGTCGTTCTTGTCGGTCAACTTTCCGACCACGATCGAGCCCTCGACGCCAGAGTTTTCGGCGATCTGCCGCACCGGCGACTGGATCGCCTTGCGGACGATGTCGATGCCGACGCGCTGGTCGTTGTTGGCGGGGTTGAGGCCGGCCAAGACCTTGCTGGCAAACAGCAGTGCGACACCGCCGCCGGCCACCACACCTTCCTCGACGGCCGCCTTGGTCGCGTGCATGGCGTCGTCGACCCGGTCCTTCCTTTCCTTGACCTCGACCTCGGTGCCGCCGCCGACCCGGATCACCGCGACCCCGCCGGCGAGCTTGGCCAGGCGCTCCTGCAGCTTTTCGCGGTCATAGTCGGAGGTGGTATCCTCGATCTGGGCGCGGATCTGGTTGGTGCGCGCGACGATGTCTTCTTTCTTGCCGGCGCCGTCGATGATCGTCGTGTTCTCCTTCTCGATCAGCACCCGCTTGGCGCGGCCGAGCATCTCGAGCGTGACGTTTTCAAGCTTGATGCCGAGGTCTTCCGAGATCACCTGGCCGCCGGTCAGGGCGGCGATGTCCTCGAGCATCGACTTGCGCCGATCGCCAAACCCCGGGGCCTTCACCGCCGTCACCTTGAGGCCGCCGCGCAGCTTGTTGACGACGAGCGTAGCGAGCGCCTCGCCCTCGATATCCTCGGCGACGATTAATAAGGGCCGGGCGCTCTGCACCACGGCTTCGAGAATGGGAAGCAAGGTCTGCAGGCTGGAGAGCTTCTTCTCGTGCAAGAGGATGTGCGCATCTTCGAGCTCGGCGACCATCTTCTCGGCATTGGTCACGAAATAGGGGCTGATATAGCCGCGGTCGAACTGCATCCCCTCGACCACGTCGAGCTCGGTGGCGAGCGACTTCGCCTCCTCGACAGTGATGACGCCCTCGTTGCCGACCTTCTTCATCGCCTCGGCCAGCATTCGGCCGATCTCGGTGTCGCCATTGGCCGAGATCGTGCCGACCTGGGCGATCTCGTCATTGGTCGAGACCTTCTTCGAGCGCTTTTGAATATCCTTGACGACCGCATCGACGGCCATGTCGACGCCGCGCTTCAAATCCATCGGGTTCATGCCGGCGGCCACCGCCTTCACCCCTTCACGCACCATGGCGTGGGCCAGGATCGTTGCCGTCGTCGTGCCGTCGCCGGCTTCCGTGCTCGTCTTGCTGGCGACCTCGCGCACCATCTGCGCGCCCATGTTCTCGAACTTGTCGCCGAGCTCGATCTCCTTGGCGACGGTGACGCCGTCCTTGGTGATCCGCGGCGCCCCGTAGCTCTTGTCGAGCACCACATTGCGGCCCTTGGGCCCCAACGTCACCCTGACCGCGTTGGCGAGGGTGTCGATGCCGTGCAGCATCCGCTCGCGCGCATCGACGCCGAGCCGAATATCTTTAGCAGCCATGATTGTTTTCCTTTCAGCTCTTCTTTGCAGCGCCGGCGGCGCCCTCGACAATGCCCATGACGTCGGACTCCTTCATGATCATCAGCTCCTCGCCGTCGAGGCGAACCTCGGTGCCCGACCACTTTCCGAACAGCACGCGGTCGCCGGCCTTGACCTCGAGCGGGTGCACCTCGCCGTCGTCGCCGCGGGCGCCCGGCCCGACGGCGAGGATTTCGCCCTCCATCGGCTTCTCCTGGGCGGTATCGGGAATGATGATGCCGCCCATCGTCTTCGCGTCCGCTTCCACCCGCCGAACCAGCACGCGGTCGTGCAAAGGTCTGAGTTTCATAAAATCATCCTAAAGTTCGTCGATTGAATCCGACCGCGCTCGCGACTGAACGTGATACAAATTCGGTGTTTTTCCTCCTGACTGCGGCTAGCACTTTCTGTGGGAAAGTGCTTTCTAATGTCGGGAGTTCCTCTTCAGAGCGTACCGACCCCTGGCACGAGCCACGGGCGATGCGGCTGTTCGTCTGGAGTGGTCGCAGCGGGAGCCGAGATGACCGCAGGCTCGCTCATCACCGCGCGAACACCGGCAATCTTCGGGTCATGCGCCTCCGACCACTTCCTGAACCCGTTCGTAGGAATATTCATCGAAATACCCATGACTAGCATCCTCTTCTAAAATTGTAGAAGATGATATATGGGGACGATTTCAAATCGTCCAGCGAATTTCTGACAATTTTCTAAAAAACTTCTCGGAGCCTTTTGGGAGAAGGGCGTTCGCTTTAAGGACATTTAGATGGGTTTTCAATTTGTTTAAAAACTGCATAGGTTTATGACGGGATTCTGCTCTGCCAGGGTCCGAGCGGCAAATCCGAGCTACGGGTCGGTTGGGACGGAAGCTCGGGAATGCCGACTGCGACGTATCTCACCTAACTTGATCCGCGGCTCCACTCGGTTGCCGCCACGGGCCCTGGATGGCTCGCACGATGACGTCGCCGGGGCCGGCAACGGCTTTGTCGACGAATACGACATCGCCAGCGGAAAGCTCACGCGCCTCATTACCGGCGGCGTCTTGAACTCGCCGTGGGGTCCTCGACGTGGCACCGTCCAAATTCCCGGAATTCGCCGGCGGAAACTCGGGCAAAAACCAATCCGAGAAATCGAAATCGATATCAAACCGCTGCAGATCGCGCCCATCCTGCTGTTTGATCGCGTCGATGACAAAATGCGGAAAGACAAAGCCGCCCTCCTGGTGCTTGGGATGCGGCAACGGATAGAAGCCCTTGGGAAACAGGTTCTGATCGCGGATCTGGTCCGGCGTCATCGCCGCCAGGCTCTCCCAGGTCACGCCGGCGGGCAGTTTGACGCGCACCCCCTCCTGCACCGGCTTCACCCGGTCCATCGTGACACGGCGGGAGGCGATTGCTGAGGTCGTAGCGCTCATTGAGCAGCGCGTTGTGTTCCCGCTCGACAGCGGGCTTGGCGGCCGCGAGGCGCGCCCTGATCGAGGCGAACGACTCGGTGATGTCGACCGGCATGTAGCTCGACTGGCCGCGCTCGGCTTGCTGCGCGTTGGCCGGGCCAAAAGCCAAGGTCAAGCCGACGACCGCCAGCAACACCCAACCGCTTCTGCTCTTGGATCGCTGCATCACACCGTCCCCCGATTGGGTGGTTTGGCGGTGACGAAAGTCTGACGCGTCAAATTGGGCGAGTGGTACCCCGGTTTGTCAACACGCTCCCCTTTTTGGGGTGATCTTGCCATCGCGTTGGCCCATGGGGTCCGAACATTTTCCGCTTGAGGTACCGGTTGCCGGGCACCGTACACCGGAAAGCCACCGGCCCCTTGCGGGGACGCCACCGGAATGATCTCCCTCCCGATCGCAAGGCGGTGCGCCTTCTCGACGCTCCCAGTAATTGGCCGCAGTCGGGCGCCAGTAATCGGCAACCGGAAGCGCAAGTCGGCGGCCGGCGCTTTCGATCACCGCATCGGGCGCCGACATGATCGGCCAAGGTCGAGACGTCGAGGTCGACGCCCTCGCGGGCATAGGTTCGCTCTGCGGGTTGAGCGGCTGATGCTCGCCGTATTGGCGTACACGATTTTCTCCAATAGTCGAGACCGGTCGCATTTGGTGCAGAGCCGCCGCACATGGCCGGGCATATGGCCTCGCCGGCGGCGCTTGACGACCCGTGACGGCCTGCGGTGTTATAAGAACGAAAACCGAACTAACGAGATCGGCGATGGACAGGATGCCGCCGCGCTACGCCTTCCGGCTGGAGGATTTGCGGCATTGGCATGTGATCGAAGCCAGTTGCACAAAGTGTTCGCACCGGGCGGTGATCGATCACGCCAGCCTGACCCACGGCCGGGCCAACTCAATGCTTCTCACCGAGTTGGAAAAGAAGCTGCGTTGCCGCCGCTGCGGCCGGCGCGGCGGGCATACCCTCAGCGTCAGCTTGCGGCCGCGGGATTGAACAGCACCCGGCAGCCGCCCGGCCCTGCCTTTCACGGGTTGACGTAGCAGATCAGGTTCGCGCTGTTGTTGCAGGCTAACCCTGGGCTAGGCGGACCATCGTGGTCGCGCCCCGCCGCCGACAGGCTGCCCCTCACATCGGCGACCATAGGTAGTTTCCGAAGCTATTTGTGTTCGCTCATCACGGGCAACCTACTACCATGCCTGGGAGCGGTCGTCGACCCGGAAGGGGTTGACGGCACCCCCTCGCTTGAGGGGATGATAGCATGGTTACAACAATCAATGCCACGACTGTGATGATAGAACAAACCCTGGTCTGCACGGCAAAGTATCGCCTGCTTGCATTAAGCGAATCAGATCAACTGGTGGTCCGATTATTCGAAGAAAACGCTCTTAGTCTTGAACGTACGGCGGCGCGCTTAAAACGAGCCGGCAATGTTTTAATTTGACCCCGCCCAACCGGACCACCTCGCTCCCGCCGTGTTGGCCGTATCAATAAGGATCCTCCTTACGGACTTGTAAATCGATCTTCCGGCGCTGTCGCAAAGGTAGAAGTTCGTCAAAGTCCGCTGAGATGCATCACTGCGATACAAATCCTCGGCCTCAGCTTTTGCGGCAGCATCGTCAGAAGCGTAGATATCGCGACGCCGCCACAGCAAGGGGGCGGGATGACCCGGCTTACGGCCCGGTTTGAAGATGTCCATCCGATATTTGCCATGACAACTCTGCCTCCATGCGTCCTGGTAAGCCACGTGGGGACGATGCGCGCGCGTCGCGCGCTTTCGCTGGACGGTAGACGGTAGCAGGCCGAGGGCGTACGCGGGTTGCGTAATATCAGCCGCGAAGAATTCGAGGAAGCGGAGGCAGGCGCGCTCGCCGGCGGCGGCTGATCAGCGTGCGGACGCGGGCGCCGGAGAAAGGATGACGAGCTGGTTCATGGGTACCGCTGCTTGTAGCGGCTTTGATAATCCGAAAAACGCTCCTGCATCACCGTTTCGGTCACAAGACTCTCGGCGCCGGCTTTGCCGAAATTGTCGCTGCCCTCGGCACGGGCGTCTCGGTGATCCTCCCAAGCCTGATGATAGGCATCGATCAGAGAATCATCGCTGAGCCCCGACAGACTTTTGGCGAAGCGGTCGACGGCGCGCTGTTCTGCGGGGGTGAGCATCGCCTTTGTCCTCTCTGCTGAACGAGGAGATTTCGAGCGCCGCTGGAAAACAAAACGCCCCGAAATTCGGGGACGCTCTGATTTTCGGACAGCGCCATCCGAGGTGCCGATTAGGCCGCCTTTTGCTCCGTCACTTGCGGTTGCACGGGCTGGACTGTGGTGCCGATCTCGACCGTGCGCGGCTTAGCCGCCTCGGGCACTTCGTGAACCACGTCAACGTGGAGCAAGCCATTGTCAAGGCTGGCGCCCACCACCTTCATGTGGTCGGCGAGGCTAAAGCGCCGCTCAAAGGCGCGCCGAGCGATGCCACGGTGCAAGTAGCCCCCGCCGTTTTCGTCCTCCGTCTGTGCCTTGCCCGTCACCAGGAGGGTGTTCTCCTGAACGGTGATGTCGAGCTCTGTCGGCGAGAACCCAGCCACAGCCATCGTTAGCCGGTAGGCGTCCTCACCGGTCTTCTCGATGTTGTAAGGGGGATAGGCGAGGGACGCGCTGTCGACGCGGGTCGCTGCGTCGACGAGGCGTGTAAGACGATCGAAACCGATCGATGAGCGGAACAACGGAGGGAAATCGAAACGATCCATGATCATATCATCCTGTGAACAATATGGATTTCGGCACTTCCAACAGGACAATGCCCAATCTTTGATGCACGGACCCAGATGGCGACCGTATAATACGGATATGGAAATTACTGACCCTTATTCAAGTGGGCGATCTGATTATGCAGTTATTTACGCTGGTGAGACGGAAGGGGCGGTCCTACCCATCACTTCTAAACGTCTCCCGGATAGTTTTCTTTGATCATTCCCCCGAGCAACTCACCGCCCACCCCCAGAGCTTCGGCGCTACGGCGTGCCGCTCGACGTGGTCTACGGACCTGGGGCCCCGCCGGCATCGCCTTGCCCAGAGCTGTTGACCTCGGGTGCGGTGATGGATGCGTTCCCGCTTCCCGCCGGTCACCAGGAAGCGGGAATGATCTTTAACCGGCTCCGATTCAGAAAAGGGATCGTCGCCGGATGGCAGGGACGAAGAGCGCCGAGCGGTCGAGGCTGGCCGCGGTGATGTTTTTCGCCCGAGCGGGATCGGATTCCAGGGCAGGCGTCCTCCGCTGCATGTGGCAGCATCAAACGACGCCAGCTACTCGACCGCCGAGCGCCATCCTGACGGTAGGATATCTTGCTACCGCCCGGGGGGCTCCGCTAGCCCGGGTTACATAACCCGGGCTAGCAGCCTGTCGGACTGGAGTTTAGCTGATTGAGGATTGGAACGCGGCCTGGCATTGCGTCAGCGGTGCGGATGGATTGAACAAGGCTGGGAGTGTGGTGGTCGAGGCGACGGCATTGCCTGAAGCCCGTTTCAGTTGATGAATGAGCGCTGCACGCTCCCTTGCCGGGTACTTAGGGCGAAAATCCGCTTCATGTTCCAGGCCATGGTCATCAAGCTCCACTCGCCGCGGACCTTTTCGAGCCCGCGCAGCAGAAATTGTCGAAAGCCCAGAACCGACTTGATGATGCCGAACACCGGCTCCGGGGTGTGCTTGCGCAGGCCGTAGAGCTTCTTGCCCTCGGGCGTGGCCAGGCGGTGCGCCATGGCTTCGAGCGGGGTTGGGTTCTGCGGTGCCGGCGGCGCGGCGGCAAAGCGCTCGGCCAAGAGCCTGCCCCCGGCGGAAGCGGGGGACGGGTGATGCGATGTACGGCCGAGCGCGAGCAGCGGCTCGATCCTCGCCGCAGCACAGGCCGCCACCCATCGGGTCAAGCCCGAGGGCAGGCTATTGGCCGCGCTGAAATAGCCGTTGTCGCCGAGCACCGTCTTCGGCCGGCCCAGATCCCTCGGCAAGGCCGCGAGCTTGCCCAGCATCGGTTCGAGTTGCTGCTTGTCAAGCCTGCCCCGGCGCAGGCCGGGGGCGGCTTGCACGACATCGGCCGCGACCACCAACAGGCTGTCTGCCGCCACCACGGCTTGCGCGTTGTAGCATTGCTCAAACCCGCCGCCCGCCACCGGCATGATGCGGGAGTCCTCGTCGGTCAGATTGATCTGGTCGGTTGGTCCGGGCCCCGCGGCTGGCGGCACCGGCGGCCTGCCGCCGGGCTTTTTGCCGCGCGCCTTGGCCTTCTCCTCCCGCGCCGCGACTTTGGCCTCATACTCCGCTTGCTCGCGGGCCAAGCGCTCGGCGGCGCGGGCTTCGATCTTGGTGCGGGCCTCGGCCAGCTTCTTCAGGCGGTCTTCGCGCCGCTCCAGCTCCTCCGGGATCGACATCCCCCCGGCCTGCGCCGGGGCAGGCTTGGGAACATCCGCCCCCGGCCTTCGCCGGGGCAGGCTTTGTCCGCCGCCTCGGCCTTGGCCAGCAGCACCGCCACCTCGGCCTTCAGCTGCGCCGCCAGCTTGCCCGCATGCCCGCATGCCCATAAGACAGCGCGCTGTGTCGGCTCGCATTGGCGTGCATCTTGGTCCCGTCCAGCGCCACCGTGCCCAGCTTGAGAACCCCCATCTCGCGGGCCAGCAGCAGCACCTTGACGAACAGCCCCTCGATCTCCGGCAAAAACCGCCCCCACGGGTCAAGCCCGTGGGCTGAAGGCCCACGAAACATCGCGATCGTGTCGTGGTCGGGGTGGTCGTTTGCCGCGATGAAGCGAAACGCCACCAAATCGTACGTCGCCCGCTCCAGCTTCCGGCTCGAAAACACTCCCGTCGCATAGCCGTAAACCAATAGCCCCAGCAGCACGCACGGGTGGTAGGATGCAGAACCCGACCCACGATAGCTGCCGCTCAGCGTCCGCAGGTCCAGCCCATCGATCACCTCCACCACAAACCGCGCCAAATGTCTCTCCGGCAGCCACTCGTCCACCGATGGCGGTAGCAGAAATCCCGTCTGCCGATCCACCGGGCGAAAGTTGCTCATCCCCACCCGTCCCTGGTACACATCCCCGACCAACCTACCACATTATGGGCGGCTTCCACTAAAGTCCGACAGGATGCTAGTGTCCTGTCTTGTAAATTTCTATTCACACTGGGTCTGGACATCGATGGTGCGGCGACAAAATCGCTCGACCGAGGCCAGGATGTCGTCGGCGGTTTTGGTCCAGCGAAAGGGTTTGGGGTCGGCGTTGCGAGCCTCGATGTAAGCGGTGATCGCGGCTTCCAACGCGGCGGTCGAGCGATGGGCGCCGCGCTTGATCTGCTGGTCGGTGAGCAAGGCGAAGAAGCGCTCGACCTGGTTGATCCACGACGAGGATGTGGGGGTGAAGTGCATCTGCCAGCGGGGCCGTTTGGCGAACCAGTCGCGGATTAGTTTGGTCTTGTGGCTCGAGGCATTGTCCATGACGACGTGGATGTCGAGATCGCTGGCGAGATTGGTCTCGACGGTGTCGAGAAAGCGGCGGAACTCCTGCGAGCGGTGGCGTTGCATGCATTTGCCGATGATGGTTCCGGCCTTGACGTCGAGAGCGGCAAACAGCGAGGTCGTCCCGTGCCGCTTGTAATCATGGGTGTGCCGCTCGGCTTGCCCCGGCCGCATCGGCAACAGCGGCTGGGTGCGATCGAGCGCTTGGATCTGCGATTTCTCATCGACGCAGAGCACCAGCGCGTGGTCCGGCGGGTTGAGGTAGAGGCCGACGATGTCGCGCACCTTGTCGACAAACAACGGGTCGGTCGACAGCTTGAAGGTTTCGCTGCGGTGCGGCTGGAGCGAGAACGCCCGCCAGATGCGATGCACGGTCGAGACCGACAAACCTGAGGCCCTGGCCATCGAGCGCGTGCTCCAGTGGGTGGCGGCGGCCGGCATCCTCTCCAATGTCGTTCTCACCACTTCGGCAATCTTCTCGTCCGCGATCTTGCGCGGCGCCCCGGGGCGGGGCTCGTCGGCAAGGCCGTCCAATCGTTTGGCGGCGAACCGCCGGCGCCAAACCGCCACCGTCAGGCGGCTGATCCCAAGCTGCCCGGCAATCGCCAGATTGGTCGCGCCATCGGCCGCCAGCAGCACGATGTCGGCGCGCATCGCCTCGGCACGCGAGATCTTCCGGCGCCGCGTCCGCGCCGCAAGCTCCCGCCGCTCGGCCTCATCCAACTCGATCCCAACCGCAGATTGCCACGCCATTCCTGCCCCCGCCGCCGCCGCAGCGGAAAGAACCATCAAATGGCTTACGTGACAAGATATTTCTGGCACAGGACACTAGCCCGTCTTATTCAGTGCGCCCCGAAGGCGCGGAACACCAGTGGAGGAAGGTACCACCCGGAGAGTTGTCGGTAAGGTCCGATAGCTGACGAGCGGCTTTGTCGGGTAACCGGCTGGGCCGAAGCCTCGTGACGAAGGCCGCCTTGGGCGGTCGAGCGATCCGGCGGGCCGTAACGTGAGTGAAGCCTGAGCAGGCCTCGAAAGTGAAGTCGTGGGCGCCGACCCGCCTGAATAACGGGGAAGGCCGCGCGCGGTGGGGAAGCAACCGACACGTGCACCCATCTCGGTCCGCCGGGGTAATGGGCACGGCACGTCGGAAGGGTGTTTCGGGTAATCGGGGGATACCCGTCCAGGCGAAGGCAGCGTCTTCAACGTCGCATGTGGCGGCGGCCCAGGGCGGGAGTCGGACAGGGTCATGGTACCGTTGAGACCGGGTAATGCCGGCGGAGGGAAGGACCCTGACTTCTGGTGCGCTTTCGACGAAGACGAGGATTGGTGATTGGCGATGAGCCTGCAAACACCTGAAAGCATCCGGAGACTTCAGAGGAAGCTCTATCTCAAGGCGAAGGCGGAACCGGCTTTCCGCTTCTACCTGCTCTACGACAAGATCTGCCGCGAGGACATCCTGCGTCATGCCTATGACCTGGCGCGCGCCAATCGGGGTGCGCCGGGGGTGGACGGGGTCACCTTCGCGGCGATCGAAGCGGCGGGGCTGGAGGGGTGGCTTGGCGGTCTCAGGAAGGACGTTGTCGCGAAGACGTACAGACCCGAGCCGGTGCGGCGGGTGATGATCCCAAAGCCCGGCGGCGGCGAGCGGCCGCTCGGTATCCCGACGATCCGGGACCGGGTGGTGCAGACCGCCGCCAAGCTCGTGCTGGAGCCGATCTTCGAGGCGGACCTCGATCCCGCGGCCTATGGCTATCGGCCAGGGCGTAGCGGGGCTGACGCGATCAAGGAAGTGCACGCGCTGCTGTGCCACGGCTACACCGATGTGGTGGATGCCGATTTGTCGAAGTATTTCGACACGATTCCGCATCAATATCTGATGCGGTCGGTGGCACGGCGGGTCGTCGATCGGCATGTGCTGCGGCTGATCAAGCTGTGGCTCAAAGCGCCGGTCGAGGCGAGCGATGACGACGGGAAGCGGCGACTTACGGGTGGTAAAAGCAGCACCTGCGGCACGCCGCAGGGTGAACGACATCGACGGTGTCATCGATGTCGAGGGTCACGGCCTCGGGCGCCGTCTTGTAGCTGGCGCAGTAGAGATCGACCATCACCCCCATCAGGCGGATCAGATCGCGCAACCCGGGCGCATTCTCCCAGCGCGACACGGTCGGCTGCGAGCACAGCTCGGCGCCGCTGTCGGGCAGCCGGCCGCAAGCCAGCTTGAACCCCGGATCGGTGCGCAACCGGTCGAGATCGTCGGCATCCTCCTAGCCGCAGGCGATGGCAAAGATGCGGGCGCGCAGGATGTCGGGCAGCCGATGGGTGACCCGCTCCGGATCGCGGCCGTCCGGGATCACCGCCGCGAGCCGCGCGGCGAGGCCGAGCCGGCGTTCCGCTTGGGCGAGCAGCATCACCCCGCCATCGGAGCTGAGCCGGCCGCCGTCAAACGCGGCGGTCACTTTTTTGCCCGCAACCGCTGGAAACGAGAACGGCAGCAGGCTATCGTCGGTGATGGCGGGCGTGGCGGGCTCCGATCTGCCGCAAGGACTGGCTTCAGCAACCAAATCCTACAACAGATCAACGGCTTATGCTACATCCGCCAGCCCAAAATCCGTCCCGTCAGTAGAGTCGAGGAGGGGCGCGGTCACCGCATCGAGGGCATCGAGGCGTGCCGTTTCCCCTCCCCGCTCATCAAACCGGACGTGCGGGTTTCCCGCATCCGGCTTTCCGACTGGCTTCATCTCACGGCACGCGGCGGCGGGCCAAGATGGACACGCCGGAGGCGGAGCACCCCGAGCGTGCCGAAGACCGCTTCGCTATTGAAGCGTTTGGTGCCGCGCGTCGGCACCTTATGACGCCGCACCAAAAAGTGACGCACTCGATCGTGGACGTGATTGTCGATCGCACGGTACGCGGGCATCCGGGTGCCGTGGCTGAAGTATGCAGCCCAACCGCGCAGTAGGCGGTTCAGCCGATTTCTCACCTCAGGCCATGCTCCCGTGTTACCCGGCACCATGAGGTCGCTGACCTTGGCCTTAAGCCGGAGAACGCTCTTCTTCGATGGGCTTGCCCCGAGATACCAATGGCCATCCTTGCGGTAGCGGTGCGGGCCGAACGTGTAGCCAAGAAAGTCGAAGGGCTCGCGCCGGGCATCCCGAACCGCGGTCTTCGCCTCGTTGAGGGCGAGCCCAAGCTTGGTCATCACCTGCCGCGTCCACGCCAGCGCCTCCGCCGCAGACTTGCGGCTGAGGATGACGAAGTCGTCAGCATAGGAGACGATCCGCGCCTGGTAGGCCTCGCCCCGCCCGGTTGCACGCCAATGCTTCAGGAACCGGTTCATGTACAGATTGGCGAGCAGAGGGCTGACTACCCCACCCTGCGGCGTGCCGCAGGTGCTGCTTTTACCACCCGTAAGTCGCCGCTTCCCGTCGTCATCGCTCGCCTCGACCGGCGCTTTGAGCCACAGCTTGATCAGCCGCAGCACATGCCGATCGACGACCCGCCGTGCCACCGACCGCATCAGATATTGATGCGGAATCGTGTCGAAATACTTCGACAAATCGGCATCCACCACATCGGTGTAGCCGTGGCACAGCAGCGCGTGCACTTCCTTGATCGCGTCAGCCCCGCTCCGCCCTGGCCGATAGCCATAGGCCGCGGGATCGAGGTCCGCCTCGAAGATCGGCTCCAGCACGAGCTTGGCGGCGGTCTGCACCACCCGGTCCCGGATCGTCGGGATACCGAGCGGCCGCTCGCCGCCGCCGGGCTTTGGGATCATCACCCGCCGCACCGGCTCGGGTCTGTACGTCTTCGCGACAACGTCCTTCCTGAGACCGCCAAGCCACCCCTCCAGCCCCGCCGCTTCGATCGCCGCGAAGGTGACCCCGTCCACCCCCGGCGCACCCCGATTGGCGCGCGCCAGGTCATAGGCATGACGCAGGATGTCCTCGCGGCAGATCTTGTCGTAGAGCAGGTAGAAGCGGAAAGCCGGTTCCGCCTTCGCCTTGAGATAGAGCTTCCTCTGAAGTCTCCGGATGCTTTCAGGTGTTTGCAGGCTCATCGCCAATCACCAATCCTCGTCTTCGTCGAAAGCGCACCAGAAGTCAGGGTCCTTCCCTCCGCCGGCATTACCCGGTCTCAACGGTACCATGACCCTGTCCGACTCCCGCCCTGGGCCGCCGCCTCATGCGACGTTGAAGACGCTACCTTCGCCTGGACGGGTATCCCCCGATTACCCGAAACACCCTTCCGACGTGCCGTGCCCACTACCCCGGCGGACCGAGATGGGTGCACGTGTCGGTTGCTTCCCCACCTCGCGCGGCCTTCCCCGTTATTCAGGCGGGTCGGCGCCCACGACTTCACTTTCGAGGCCTGCTCAGGCTTCACTCACGTTACGGCCCGCCGGATCGCTCGACCGCCCAAGGCGGCCTTCGTCACGAGGCTTCGGCCCAGCCGGTTACCCGACAAAGCCGCTCGTCAGCTACCGGACCTTACCGACAACTCTCCGGGTGGTACCTTCCTCCACTGGTGTTCCGCGCCTTCGGGGCGCACTGAATAAGACGGGCTAGTGTCCTGTGCCAGAAATATCTTGTCACGTAAGCCATTTGATGGTTCTTTCCGCTGCGGCGGCGGCGGGGGCAGGAATGGCGTGGCAATCTGCGGTTGGGATCGAGTTGGATGAGGCCGAGCGGCGGGAGCTTGCGGCGCGGACGCGGCGCCGGAAGATCTCGCGTGCCGAGGCGATGCGCGCCGACATCGTGCTGCTGGCGGCCGATGGCGCGACCAATCTGGCGATTGCCGGGCAGCTTGGGATCAGCCGCCTGACGGTGGCGGTTTGGCGCCGGCGGTTCGCCGCCAAACGATTGGACGGCCTTGCCGACGAGCCCCGCCCCGGGGCGCCGCGCAAGATCGCGGACGAGAAGATTGCCGAAGTGGTGAGAACGACATTGGAGAGGATGCCGGCCGCCGCCACCCACTGGAGCACGCGCTCGATGGCCAGGGCCTCAGGTTTGTCGGTCTCGACCGTGCATCGCATCTGGCGGGCGTTCTCGCTCCAGCCGCACCGCAGCGAAACCTTCAAGCTGTCGACCGACCCGTTGTTTGTCGACAAGGTGCGCGACATCGTCGGCCTCTACCTCAACCCGCCGGACCACGCGCTGGTGCTCTGCGTCGATGAGAAATCGCAGATCCAAGCGCTCGATCGCACCCAGCCGCTGTTGCCGATGCGGCCGGGGCAAGCCGAGCGGCACACCCATGATTACAAGCGGCACGGGACGACCTCGCTGTTTGCCGCTCTCGACGTCAAGGCCGGAACCATCATCGGCAAATGCATGCAACGCCACCGCTCGCAGGAGTTCCGCCGCTTTCTCGACACCGTCGAGACCAATCTCGCCAGCGATCTCGACATCCACGTCGTCATGGACAATGCCTCGAGCCACAAGACCAAACTAATCCGCGACTGGTTCGCCAAACGGCCCCGCTGGCAGATGCACTTCACCCCCACATCCTCGTCGTGGATCAACCAGGTCGAGCGCTTCTTCGCCTTGCTCACCGACCAGCAGATCAAGCGCGGCGCCCATCGCTCGACCGCCGCGTTGGAAGCCGCGATCACCGCTTACATCGAGGCTCGCAACGCCGACCCCAAACCCTTTCGCTGGACCAAAACCGCCGACGACATCCTGGCCTCGGTCGAGCGATTTTGTCGCCGCACCATCGATGTCCAGACCCAGTGTGAATAGAAATTTACAAGACAGGACACTAGCACATGCTGCGCCTGTTTGTCGGGATCGGCTTTCCGCCGGAGCTCAAGCTGCGGTTGTCGCTGTTGTGCTCGGGGGTCGCCGGGGCGAAATGGGTCGATCCGGGCAATTTGCATCTGACCTTGCGGTTTATCGGCGAGGTCGGCGAGGACCGCGCAGCCGATATCGCTGAGGCATTGCAACGGGTGCGAGCCCGCCCTTTCGATTTGCAGCTCGCCGGCGCCGGGGTATTTGGCGACCGGCCGCGCGCGCTCTGGGTCGGGGTCGAGCGCAGCGCGGAGCTCGTCGCGTTGCGCGACCGGATCGAGCACGCGCTGGTCCGCGCCGGCTTGCCGCCCGAGCCGCGCAAGTTCTCCCCGCATGTGACCCTGGCGCGGCTGAGGAGCCCGGTGCTCGACCGGCTCACCGAATTTCTCGCAGCGCATGCCGGGTTTCGCGCCGAGCCGCTGCCGGTCGGAGCATTCAGCCTGATCGCGAGCTTTCCGACCAAGGCCGGCTCGGTTTATGAGGACCAGGCGGATTATCCGCTGCGGCCATGACCGCGCGAGGAAAGGAACACCCGATGGCGCATTGGCTGTTGAAATCGGAACCGTCGAGCTATTCCTGGGAGCGTCTTGTCGAAGACGGCCGCACCCATTGGGACGGGGTGAAGAACGCTCAGGCGCTCAACAATCTGCGCGCGATGAGGGTCGGCGACCGCGCCTTTTTCTACCATTCGAACGAAGGCAAGGACATCGTCGGCGTCGCCGAGGTGGTCCGGGCCTTCTATCCCGACCCCAACGACAAGACCGGCAAGCTCGGCATGGTCGACATCGCCGCGGTGGCGCCGGTCGCAACCCCGGTCACATTGACAGCGATGAAAGCCAGTCCCGAGCTGGCGCAGCTGTCGCTGATCCGCCAATCGCGGCTTTCGGTCTGCCCGGTCGGCGACCATGAATGGGCGGTGATCTGCCACATGGCCGGAGTGCCGGCGTAAGCCACGGCTATTGCGCTGCTTCGCGGCGCAGCCAGTCGCGGAAGGCGCGGACCTTGGGTCGATCGAGCGCGCCCGGCGCGGTGACGAGGTAATAGGCGAACTGGTCGGGCAGAGACAGCGAGAAGAGGCGCACGAGACGCCCGGCGGAAATATCGGCGGCGGCGATCGTGCTGTACGCCAGGACGACGCCATGCCCGGCAATCGCGGCGTCGAGCGCCAAATGCATGTTGTTGAAGCTGAGCCCGCTCGGCGCCGTCATGTCGGTGACGCCGGCCGCTTTCAGCCACATCGGCCAGGTCGGCACCAGCGGGTCGCGCTCGACCGCCTGGTCGTGGATCAGCGCATGGTGGCGCAGATCGCCCGGCACGCGCAGCGGCGGCCCGGCGGCGAGGAGCTGCGGGCTGCACGCCGGGAACACCTCGTTGGTAAACAGCAGCTCGACCTCGAGGCCGGGATAGCGGCCGGCGCCGTAACGGATCGCGACATCGAAATCGCCGCGGCTCATATCGACGACACTGTCGGTGGCCGAGATGCGCACGTCGATCTCGGGCAACTCCTCCTGAAACCGGTGCAGCCGCAAAACCAGCCATTTGGCGGCGAAGGAGGGTGACGCGGTCACGGTGAGGGTCCCGGTGTCGTTGTGCGCCCGCAGGCGCCCGACCGCGGCCTGGACCTCGGCAAAGCCCGCCGAGAGGCCGGGGAGCAAAATTCGGGCAGACGGGGTGAGGGCTATCGACCGACTGAGGCGCTGAAACAGCCGGACGCCGAAATCCTCCTCCAGGGCATGGATCTGGTGGCTGATCGCGGCCGGGGTGACGTGCAGCTCCTCGGCAGCCTTGGTAAAGCTCAGCAGCCGGGCCGCCGCCTCGAACGCCCGCAAGGCGCCGAGCGGGGGCAGATGGTTGTTCATCACCGATGAGGAATTCTCATGTGCCGCTGAGAAACTCTCGTTTGCAGGGCGCCGCTGCGCCAGCCATTTAAGCGGCAGACGGGCAATCGACAAGCGCCCGGAGGATTTAGGAGAGATAATATGTCCGCTGTCCCGTTGTGGCGTGTGGGGCCATCGCCCCGGCTTCGGCATCTCAGCGCCCGAGGCCGGGCGAGCCATCTCGGGCGGGCGATCGCCACCTTGCGCACATGGCGCCGGCGAGGCCGCGAACGCGCAGAGCTCGCCGCTCTCGACGACCGCATGCTTCGCGATATCGGGGTCACGCGGGCCGACGCCGAGTATCTGAGCAGCAAGGCGTTCTGGAAGGAATAAACCATCCCGCGGGGCGATTTCCGGTTTACCGACCGGCAACCGCATTACTCTTGCCATCCAAAGGAGGACCAAGCCATGAGCAACATTGAGACCCTGCCCTATGTCGAGGCCGAGCTGAACTACATCGTGCCGATGGCCGAGCGGCCGCGTTATTACGCTTATGAGACCGGCCCCGAGGCGCGCTCGAACATGACGCACGAGCCGCACAAGGTGCGCATCCACGATATGCGGCCGATCGCTTCGGAGATGGCGCTCGACCGGCAAGGCTTCGCCCTTGTCGAGCAGCACACCGAGGTGCGGGATTTCTGGGACGACGACGAGGTGCGGCGGGTCTATTACCCGGAGGCCGAGCGGTTCATCGCCAACGTCACCGGGGCGCGCCGCGTCTTTATCTTCGACCATCTGCAGCGCCGCCGCGTGCCGGGCCTGACCGACCGCTCGGCGGATGGCCCGCGCCAGCCGGCGACCCGTGTGCATGTCGATCACACCGACCGCTCGGGCCCGCAGCGAGTTCGCGACCTTTTGCCTGACGCCGCCGAGGAATTGCTGAAGGGCCGGGTCCAGGTAATAAATCTGTGGCGGCCGATCCGCGGCCCGCTGCGCGACGCGCCGCTCGCGGTGTGCGACGCGCGCACCGTCGATCCGGCCGATCTGGTGCCGTCCGACCTCGTCTATCGCGAGCGCGTCGGCGAGACCTATTCGGTGACGTGGAACCCGGCGCATCAGTGGTATTACGTGCCCGAGATGCGGCGCGACGAAGCGCTCCTCCTAAAGATCGCCGACACGGCGCAGGACGGCAGGGCGCGCTTCATGCCGCACACCTCGTTCACCGACCCGACGACGCCGCCCGGCGCTTTCCCACGCGAAAGCATCGAGCTGCGCACCCTGGTCTTCCACCCGGTCTGAGCCGCGGCCGGCTGGTCCAGGAATTGAAAACGGCGCCCGGAGGCGCCGTTTTCGTCAAGGTGCTTGCATTAAACCGATTTGCGCCGCCGCCGCATCAGGCCGAGACCGGCCAGCGCCGCGCCGATGATGGTCAGCGAAGCGGGCTCGGGCGTGGGCACCCCCCGCGTGGTCGCCGACACGCCCGGCAAAAACTCGAACGCGCTCGGGTTCGGCGCATCGTCTTCGGCGACGAACGAGGTGAACGGATTGAGACCGGTGATCTGGACCCAGAGATTCTGCGTGCCGGAGCCACCGCCCGCCACCGACAGAATGTCGTTGCCGGTAATCTCTTGGCCTGCCGCGGTCACTAAATTGTAGTGGCCGGTTGCGGCCTGATCGAGGTCCACCGTGCCCCACAGAATGTCGAGGGTCGTTTGCGCCGTGGCATAATTGACGGTCACGTTATCGACACCGGCCGTGCCGGGCTGAGCCACCAGATAGTTCGTCGTCGAATCTCCGGAGCCGAGCGGCGAAGCGGCGATGCTGCCCTGATTGCCGGCGTAGACGCCGCTGCCTTGGCTCGAGTCGCCGCTGGCGGCGCCACCGCTGAATGTGATCGTCGTGATCCCGCCGCTGTTGACGGCGAACGGGCTGGTGATGGCGTTCTGCCGGGAATTCGCCGTGCCGGTGCCAAGGTCCAAGAGCGAGAACGAATTCGGGGCGAGGATGGTGACCACCGGGGCTGCCGACGCGCCACCCACCGTGGCGAGGAGGGCGACTGCTGCGACGCCGGCCAGACGTTCGAATCTCATGTGTCAAAGGCTTTCTATCGTGCGAATGACAATATTGAAGCAAATCGCGTGCCAACGATCGGCCGTCCAAGAAGAGGCAGCGGAATCAATTGCCTAGAGCGATTCGAGAAAACCTGCCCTAGACGCGATTGTAAAATTTGTCGACAGTGCCGAGGCCGGGGCACGGATCGGCAATAGAGATTCATGCCAAAAGGCTCTTTTTAACCATTTTTGTTAAGCAAATCTACTCGCCCGGCGTGCTTCAGCTTTTGGTTAAACGCGCATACGATGTCGTTAACTATATTATCGACGATCCCATCCGTAAAGAATTCCGACAACGGCAGTCTCTCCTACACTAACGGCATGCCGACAGCTTCCCCGCCCGCCTACTCGGCAGCTTCGGCGGTGGCGAAGAAGCGGCGGCCGGTGGCGCGCTGGTTCTCGTAGATCGAGCCCTGGTATTCCGCTGGCGGCAGCGGCATTCGCACCGGCACCGGGGTGAGGCGCGGCGCCAGGCTCGGCTCGCCGGCCAGCAATAATTCGTCGAATTTACCGATGCCGTCCTTGAGGCCGAGCAATGGCCAGGCGTCGGCGGCGCGGTATTGATAGAGCAGAAAGCGGCGCTCGCGGCCGGAGAAGTTGGTCGCCGACCCGTGCACCGCGCGCACGTGATGCACCGTGATCGAGCCGGCCCGGCCGAGGCACGGCTCGGCTTGCGAAAGATCGAGATCGCAGGCGGCGGGATCGATCGCGCCGCAAAACCGCCCGTCGGGGCCGTGGTGATCGTAGATCGGCCCCTGATGGCTGCCGGGGATCACCATCATCGGGCCGTTCTCCATCATGCAATCGTCGAGCATGATGCCGACCGCGGCGAGGTCGTCGTTGGTGTGCGGATAGAACGCCCAATCCTGGTGCCATTCGACCGGCGCGCCATAGCCCGCCGATTTCATGTTGAGCTTGCCGGTGTCGAACCGCACCGTGCCCCACAAATCCTTCAGCACCGCGACAATCTTCGGATGGCGCGCGGCCCGGGCGTATTCGGGATCGTGCAAATGCGGTGTCTTGATCCGGCGCACTCGCGGCTCGTCCGGAGAATGCGAATCTTCGAGGTCGTAGACGTCGTCATTGGCGGCAACCCGGCGCGCGACCTCGACAAACGCATCGGTCACCCGCCGCAACGCCGCGACTTCGGGCGCGGTAAAGATATCGGGCACAACGATAAAACCGTCGCGGCGATAGGCGGCGATCTGGTCCGGTGACAACATGGCTCCTCCAGGCGCAAGGCGACCTCGGCGGCGAGCTTGCCAAATTGCCGGCTGGCGCGCCAGCGGCTAGGGTGATGGCTGCGATGCTCCCCAAAGGAGTGCGGCGATGAAGGTGCTGAAGGGAGGAAGGCTGATCGACGGGACCGGCGCCGGTCCCGTTGCCGATACGGCGGTCGTGATCCGTGACCGCCGGATCGCGGCGGTCGGGAAGGGCGGCGGCTGGCCCGATGACGCGGAGATCATCGACGTCTCCGGCATGACGGTCCTGCCGGGCTTGATCGATTGCCACGACCATCTGGCGATGCACGGCTATGACCTGGCGCGACGCTGGGGGATCGACGAGCCGCAGACGACCCGCACGTTGCGCACCGCGCAGGTGCTGCGGCAGACCCTCGCCGCCGGCTATACCACGGTGCGTGACGCGGCCGGGCTCGACGCCGGCTTCAAACGGGCGATCGAGGAGGGCTTGATCGAGGGTCCGCGGCTCGTCGTATCGCTGGTCATCATCTCGCCGATCGGCGGCATCGGCGACCGGGTCAGCCCGTCCGGCTTTTCCTGCTGCGTGCCGAACGACCCGTTGCTGCCCGACGGTGTCGTGACCGGTCTCGGCGATGTGCGCGCGGTGGTGCGCCGGGTGGTGCGCGCCGGGGCCGACGTGATCAAATGCGCCACGACCGGCGGCGCGAGCTCCAGGCCGGAGCACGGGCCGCGCGACGGCGCCTTCAACTTCGACGAGATGCAGGCATTGGTCGAGGAGGCGCATGCGCTCGACCGCCGCGTCATGTGCCATGCGCTTGGCGGGCGCGGCTTGCGCGTCGCCGTCGAGGCCGGCGCCAACTCGATCGACCATGGCTGCTATCTCGACGAGGAGCCGGAGCTCATCGACCGAATGGCGCGGCAAGGCACCTTTTTCGTGCCGACCTTCGCCGTATACGACTATCACCGCAAATCGCCGATGCCGCATATCCGCGAGCGGGCGAAGGACCTCGAAGAGCATCACGCGGCGAGCCTGCGCCGGGCCTTTGCCGCCGGGGTCAAGATCGCGGCCGGAACCGATGCCGGCGGCCACGGCCACCCGGCGAACGCGCTCGAAATCGCCTGCCTCGTCAGGGCCGGAATGACGCCCTTGCAGGCGTTGCGCGCGGCGACCGGCTGGGCCGCCGAATGCATCGGCCGCGGCGTCGACCTCGGCACGGTCGAAAAAGGCAAGCTCGCCGACCTAGTCGTCGTCGCGGGCGACCCGCTCGCCGATGTGTCGATATTGCAGGACACCGCACGAATTATGTTGGTGATCAAGGACGGCGAGGTCGCCATCGACCGACGGGGACGGCAAAAATGACCGGGACCGGCCGGCCGGTGGCGCTGGTCACCGGCGCATCGAGCGGGATCGGCGCCGATCTCGCACGCGAGCTGGCCCGCGACGGCCACGATCTGGTGCTGACTGCGCGCCGGGCGCCCCCGATGCAGACGTTGGCGGCGGAGATCGAAGCCGCCGGCGCTGCGGCAATCGTGATCCCGGCCGATCTCAGCCAGCCGGGTGCCGCCGCTGCATTGACGGCGGCGATCGACGAGCGCGGGCTGACGATCGACGTGCTGGTCAACAATGCGGGGCTCGGCGCCGCCGGCCGGTTCGACCGGTCGGACCCGGTGCGGATCGCCGAGATGCTGAACGTCAACATCGTGGCGCTGACCGAGCTCAGCCGGCTGGTGCTGCCCGGCATGGTCGCGCGCCGCCGGGGCCGGGTCATGCTGGTCGCCTCGACCGCCGGGTTTTTGCCGGGGCCGGGAATGGCGGTCTATTTCGCGACAAAAGCCTATGTGCTGAGCCTCGGTGAGGCGCTGGCGCAGGAATTGCGCGGCACCGGGGTGACGGTGACGACCTTGTGCCCCGGCGCCACCGCGACCGAGTTTTTCCAGGTTGCCGGCTCCGCCGATCTGCGGCGCGGGATGATGAGCCCGGCCGCGGTTGCCCGGATCGGCTGGCACGGGCTCAAATCGGGGCGCCGCGTCGTCGTCGCCGGTCTCGCCAACAAGGTCCAGGCTCTCGCCGCCCGGCTCGGCCCGCACGCGATTTCTCTGCCGGTCGCGGCGGCGTTGATGTCGCGCCGGTGATATCGGGTTTTGTTTCAAAGACGGGCTGCGCTACTTTTAAGGCAAGCGTCATCGAGATGGTTTCGCCGACCGTGCAAAAAAGCCTGGACAGCGGGGATGCGATCGGCGCCGGCGGCACCGCTGCCGGGCATCGGGCCGCCCCGGCTGCGGTACTTGGAGCCGGCGCTGCAATTGCCGCACAGTCCGGCGGCGGCGGCATGCGGTCGTTTGCACAGCGCTTTTCGTCGAATGTCGCAGCACTCGATCTCGGCACCAACAATTGCCGGCTTTTGGTCGCCCGGCCGGCCGGTGCCGGATTTCGCGTCATCGACGCCTTTTCCCGCATCGTCCGCCTCGGCGAGGGCTTGACTGCAACCGGCGCCTTATCCGAAGAGGCGATGGCACGCACTCTCGACGCTCTCGAAATCTGCGCCGGCAAGATCGTCGCGCGCCGCATCGCGCGCGGCCGCTACATCGCCACCGAGGCCTGCCGCCGCGCCGCCAATTGCGACGCGTTCCTGGCCCGGATCCGCGAGCGTGTCGGGCTCGACATCGAAATCATTTCGACCGCCGAGGAGGCGCGGCTCGTCGTCACCGGCTGCGCGCCGCTGCTCGACCCGCGCATTCCCTACGCGATCGTCTTTGATATCGGCGGCGGCTCGACCGAGGTCATTTGGCTGCGGCTGTGGACGAGGCGCGACGGAAGGCGCTGGCGGCCTCACATCCTGGGCTCGGTGTCGTTGCCGCTGGGCGTCGTCAACCTGACCGACCGGTTCGGCGGCGAGGTGTCGCCAGCCGCCTATCGGACAATGGTGGAGGAAGCGATGGCGGCGCTCGAGCCGTTCGAGCACACCCATCGCATTCTCGGCTGCGTCAAGCTGGGGCGGGTGCAGATGCTGGGCAGCTCGGGCACGGTGACGACCTTGTCCGGGATCAACCTGGCATTGCCGCGCTATATCCGCGCCATGGTCGATGGCAGCATGCTGACCTTCGAGCAGATCGACGCGGTGTCGGCATATCTCGCGACCCTCGATGTCGCCGGCCGCGCCGCCAGCCCGTGCATCGGCCGCGAGCGTGCCGATTTGGTGCTGAGCGGCTGCGCGATCCTCGCTGCGATCTGCGCGACCTGGCCGGTCGGCCGGCTGCGGGTGGCCGACCGCGGTGTTCGCGAGGGCATCCTGTTCGACCTGATGCAAGGCTAGCTTCGCCGCTCTCAGGCGTCAGAAGCCTTGAACCGTTCGGCTTGACACCCAAGTTGGCTAAATGCCAACATCGAACGTGCAGATCGTAATTGCGCGCGATGCTCGCAGAGCGCTGGCACGAATGCAGCCGGCGAAAGCCAGGGACATTCGCAACGCGATCGAGAGAGTGGCGGCTGATCCGTCAGCGCCGAACTCAGATGTGCGGACGCTCAAAGGAGTGCCGAACGGTTTTCGCATCAGGGTTGGCGACTGGCGGGTCTCTTACACTTTTGACCGTGCCGCTCGGGTCATCGATGTTTATGAGATTGCGCCGAGAGGAGGAGCATACCGATGAGCGAGCTTAAGATCCGCTTCATGGAGCTGGATGTCCTCCTTGCCGAAGTGATCCGCGTCGCTCTCAAAGCACGCGCTGTCAGCGAGACGGAGGATGCCAACCTCGTCGTAACCACACCCGCTAATTTGGCAGAGATGCTGGAGGACGCCGCCGCCACGGCAGCCTTTCATGCCAGCTGCGATCAGGAGCGCGTGCCGATCGCACTGGTCGATCGATTGATCGAGGGTGAGAACCCGGTGAAAGTATGGCGGGAGCACCGCGGCTTATCGCAACGCGCTCTGGCCCAGAAAGCGGGATTGAACTTTGCCTATCTATCCCAAATAGAAACAGGAGCCCGCCAAGGCACGGTTGCAACGGTCAAGAAGCTCGCCGAAGCATTGGGTTTGGAGGCGAGTGATTTGATTTGAGAGCAAAAGGAGAGGGAACCGGGGCGCGGCCGCCGGCGGTCCGGGTCCGCAGCGCGCGCCGGCGGAAACCGTCCTCGACCCAATGGCTGACGCGCCAGTTGAACGACCCCTATGTCGCGGCTGCGCGCCGGGACGGCTATCGCTCGCGCGCGGCCTTCAAGCTGATCGAGCTCGACGACCGCTTTCGCCTGCTGCGGCCGGGCGCCCGCATCGTCGATCTGGGCTGCGCGCCGGGCGGCTGGACCCAGGTCGCGGTCGAACGTGCCGGCCCGCGCGGCCTGGTGCTCGGTATTGATCTCGTCGAGACGGCACCGATCGTCGGCGCGCGCCTGCTGTGCGCCGATCTGCGCGACCCGGATACCGCAGCGGCAATCGAAGAGGCGCTGGGCGGTCGCGCCGATATCGTTTTGAGCGATATGGCGCCGCCCGCCACCGGTCACGCCGCCACCGACCATCTGCGCATCGTCGCTCTCGCCGAAGCCGCTTTTACCCTTGCATCGGCAGTCCTTTCGCCGGGCGGCAGCTTTGTCGCCAAGGTGTTTCAAGGCGGGGCCGAGGGTGAGCTGCTGGCGGCGCTGAAACGCGGCTTTACCGAGCTGCGCCACGCCAAGCCGCCGGCGAGCCGCGCCGAATCGGCCGAAACCTACGTCGTCGCGAAAGGCTTCCGCGGGCGCGCATGAGGTCCTGGCGGGTTTCCATCCACAACACGCAGTGGGGTCCCCCGACGTGGGGGTCCGGAGCATCCGCGTAGTAACACTTGACCGCCCAGCCACTCCCTGCGCTCCAATTTAGAAAGTATTTACTTTACAGTGATATTTAAGTTATGTTAACATTTAGCAGATCTAGCGAGTGATATACGCCATATATTGTAAAGATATCGCCGATATCCCATTCGCCGCGGCCCACACCCAATGGTCGCCGTCCCGTCCCCACGCCAGCCGAGGTGCGCGACTTTGACAGATACCTGGCGACGCGGCCCAGAATTCGTGCGCCAATCGCGCGAAAGAACCTCGGCCACGCGCCGGACATCCCAATCGGAAGCGATGTGATTGTCTGCCGTAACGATATGAGGCGCCCAGACACCGGAGGCGTGATGGCGTTCGGTAGGACCGCGTCTGGGCCGGAAAGGGCAACGGCAGATTTATTGGTCGAGGGGATTGGAGCGGTGGTCGAGACGGGCGATTGGTATTCAGATATAGACTTGATCGAGCGGTTCGACGAGCCTCCAGTGTCTATGGACGACATGGTACGAGAGTTTAGCGAATCGGGCTATGTGCAGGATTTTTTGCCGCGTCGTGCAAGCGTCCATTATCTCATTGACGATGGGATGTTCCAACGCATTCACCACTTGGCGATGCTACAGCGGACGAATTCGTAGCCCAAACGTGCGGCATGCCCCGAAGCACGGAGGTAGAACGCAAAGTCATCCAGCGCCTTAGACAGGGAATATTTCGGCGCGATCTGTTGAATTATTGGGGCGGTCGGCGCGCCATTACTGGCCTAGCCGTCGAGCAGCTTCTTCGTGCCAGCCACGCAAAACCTTGGGTATGCTGCGAAAATGATAGCGATCGCCTTAATCTCTTTAACGGCCTTTTGCTCGCCGCGGATTTGGACGCCGCATTCGAGAACGGCCTCATCGGCGTCGCTGAAGATGGCACACTATTGGTCTCTCAGCGCCTGGATTGTCAGGATCCGAACGCGCGCCGCCTTCTCAATCTCGATGGGTTCGGCCGGATCGAGCGTCTTCAGGCCGGGCACATACCATGGTTTTCCTGGCACAGGATGAACAAGTTCGACCGCGACTAGCACATATCGGTATCTCAATCGAGAATGACGAAACCCATCAGCCGCTGGCAGCCGGTCGTTCGGCGAGTACACAAGACCGTCGTCTCGGCAAAGGGCATCGCAGACAAGCACACTGGCGGCGACTGGCCCGTTCGCTCATATTTTGTCACGATGACAAGCGAGTTTGCGATCGACCGCGCATATCGGTGCGCGCTTTCGCCGCGAGGGCGCAGAACACGCCGCAGGCTGTGGAGACATCAGGGTGCGGGCGATGGTCGGCACATCTGACACCTTGCGGGCCCCCGGCGGCTTAGGGAAGCGGGCGCCTCCGAGCCTGTAGCCGATGCGATTGCCGAGGTCCTGCACGAGAGCCGTGAATTCGATCTTTCGCAAATTGCCACAAAGGTCGAATTGGACCAGCTGCGCCTCGCTACAAAGGCCGATCTGGACCAGCTGCGCCTTGCCAACAAGGCCGATCTGGAGCAGTTGCGGGTCGAGATCGCGAATACGAAATCCGAGGTCTTGAAATGGGTGATAGGGCTGATGGTCGCACAAACCGCCGCGATCGTTGGTCTCATCAAGCTCATTTCGGCGCATGGATGAGCACGCCTCGGCTCCACCGCCGCCCTCCGTTGCGGAGTGCCGATTCGACAGGGCGCCACAGCATCTTGGGGTCTGGCGGGGGCGCATAAGAGCCGCATAACGCTTATATCAGGTGCCCATGGATTTCGGCGGCGACGGTTTTCGCTATAGTGCGCCGTCATCGCTCGAGGAGGCTCGGATGGAAATCCGGCAGGCGCTGACATTCGACGACGTGATGCTGGTGCCGGCGGCGTCGGCGATCCTGCCCGGCGGCACCGATACCCGCACCAAGCTCACCCGCGAGATCGAGCTCGGCATTCCGCTGGTTTCGGCGGCGATGGATACGGTGACCGAGGGTGCCTTGGCGATCGCGATGGCCCAGGCCGGCGGGATTGGCGTCATCCACCGGAACATGCCGATCGCCGAGCAGGCCGACGAGGTGCGCAAGGTCAAGAAATTCGAGGCTGGGATGGTGGTGAACCCGGTCACGATCTACCCCGACGCGACCCTCGCCGATGCGCTGCGGCTGATGGCCGACCACCATATTTCGGGGATCCCGGTGGTCGAGCGCGGCCGGCCGGGCAGCGTGGCCGGCCGGCTCGCCGGGATTCTGACCAACCGCGATGTGCGCTTTGCCAGCGACCCGCACCAGCCGGTCGCCGAGCTGATGACCAGGGACGGGCTCGTCACCGTGCGCGAGAATGTCGCGCGCGAGGAAGCCAAGCGCCTCTTGCACCAGCACCGCATCGAAAAGCTGGTGGTCGTGGACGAAGCCTATCGCTGCACCGGGCTGATCACGGTCAAGGATATCGAGAAGGCGCAGCGCTTCCCGACCGCCTGCAAGGACGAGCACGGACGGTTGCGTGCCGCCGCCGCGACCGGCACCGGCGCCGATGGTGTCGAGCGCGCCGAGGCGCTGTTCGCCGCCGGGCTCGATGTTCTCGTCGTCGATACCGCGCACGGCCATTCCGACCGGGTGCTCGCGGCGGTCAAGGAAATCCGCCGGCTGTCGAACTACACCCAGGTGATCGCCGGCAACGTCGTCACCGCCGAGGGGGCGCGCGCGCTGATCGAGGCGGGTGCCGATGCGGTCAAGGTCGGGGTCGGCCCAGCCTCGATCTGCACCACCCGGATGATCGCCGGGGTCGGCGTGCCGCAATTTACCGCGATCGCCGACACCGTCGCCGTGTGCCGGCAATACGGCGTGCCGGTGATCGCCGACGGCGGCATCAAATTTTCCGGCGACCTCGCCAAGGCGATCGCCGCCGGTGCGGATTGCGCGATGCTCGGCTCGCTTTTCGCCGGCACCGACGAGAGCCCGGGCGAGGTGTTTTTGTACCAGGGCCGCAGCTACAAATACTATCGCGGCATGGGCTCGGTCGGGGCGATGGCGCGCGGCTCGGCCGACCGCTATTTCCAACAGGAAGTCACCGATACCCTGAAGCTGGTGCCCGAGGGGGTCGAGGGGCGGGTGCCGCACAAGGGCCCGGTCGGCAACATCGTCCACCAGCTGATCGGCGGGCTGCGCGCGGCAATGGGCTACACCGGCAACCGCACGATCGCCGAGATGCAGCAGAACTGCACCTTTGTCCGGATCACCGCGGCCGGTCTGCGCGAAAGCCACGTCCACGACATCGCGATCAGCCGCGAAGCCCCAAACTATCCGGCCGACCGCTGAGCTTTATGGTCCGTCATTCCCGCGAAAGCGGGAGCCCAGGGGCGGCAAGACCGCGCCGGTGGCTCTTGCCCCCCGCTTGCGCGGGGGCGACGGAAACAGCCACGTCCCGAGCCGACTTTTCAGGGACATCTTGACCCCGGGCGCCCAAGTCGCCGCCGCGATCGAGATCCTCGTCGCGATCGAAACCGGCGGCGCCGCCGATGATGTCGCCGCCGATTACTTCCGCCGGCGGCGCTATATCGGCGCCAAGGACCGGGCGCAGGTCGCCGGCCATGTCTATGCCGTGCTCCGGCATCGTGCATCGCTCGACTGGTGGATCGCGCGGCTCGGCCGCGGCCATGTCGAAATCGGGCCGCGCAGCCGGGTATTGGCGGGCTTGGTGCTGGTCGAGGAGTGGCGGCCCGAAACGGTCCTCAAATGCTGCGACGGCGACCGTTTTCGCCCGGCACCAGCGAGCGACGCCGAAATCCGGCTCGTCCGCGGCCTCGAAACCCGGACCTTGCGCCATCCGCAAATGCCGCGCTCGGTCGCAAACGATCTGCCGGAATGGCTCGATCCGCATTTCGATCGCGCCTTCGGCGAGGCTCTGGAACACGAGATGGCGGCGCTCAACGCCCCGGCGTCGATCGACCTCCGGGTCAATCTGATCAAGGGCGACCGCGAGGCGGCGCGCCGCGCGCTCGCCGCCGAAGGGGTAAAGGCCGAGCCGACGCCGCTGTCGCCGGTCGGGCTGCGGCTTGGCGAGCGGGCGCCGCTTTCCGGTCTCGCCGCGTTCAAGGCGGGCCTCTTCGATGTCCAGGACGAAGGCTCGCAGCTCGCCGCCCTGATCGCCGGCGCCAGGCCCGGCATGCGGGTCGTCGATTTCTGCGCCGGCGCCGGTGGCAAGACCCTGGCTCTGGCGGCAGCGATGGGCAACAAAGGCAAGCTCGTCGCCTGCGACGTCTCGGCCCGCCGCCTCGAACGCGCCGCGCGCCGGCTGCGCCGCGCCGGGGTCACGAATGTCGAGCGCCGCGTGCTTTCGAGCGAGCGCGACCCCTGGGTCAAGCGCCACGCGCAAGGCTTCGATCGGGTCCTCGTCGATGCGCCTTGCCTCGGCACCGGCACGTGGCGGCGCAATCCCGACGCCAAATGGCGCTCCGGCCCGCAGGACTTGGCCGAATTGGTCGAGCGCCAGCAGCAGATCCTGCGCAGCGCGGCACGGCTCGTCTGTTCCGGCGGTCGCCTCGTCTACGTCACCTGCTCGCTGCTGCGCGAGGAGGACGAGGCCCAGGCCGACGCCTTCCTCGCGGCCGAAGCTGACTTCGCGCCGGTGCCCGCCGCCCGCGCCTGGGAGGAAGCCATCGGCGGTCGCTGCCCCGGCGGCGAACAGCACCTCTTCCTTACTCCGGCGCGCCACGGCACCGACGGTTTCTTCGTCGCCCTGTTCGAACGCCGCCCAACCGGCTCGGAGGCCAGCCCCCCATGACCGACCGCATCCTGATCGTCGATTTCGGCAGCCAGGTGACTCAGCTGATCGCGCGGCGGGTGCGTGAGAGCGGGGTTTATTGCGAAATCCATCCGTTCACGGTCACCGACGACAAAATCCGCGACTTCGACCCGCGCGCGGTCATCCTCTCGGGCGGCCCGGCTTCGGTGACCGAGGGGGCCGCACCGCGCGCCCCCGGCCTCGTCTTTCGCCTCGGCGTGCCGGTGCTGGGCATCTGCTACGGCATGCAGACGATGTGCGACGAATTGGGCGGGCGCGTCGCGTTGAGCGAGCATCAGGAGTTCGGCCGCGCCTTTATCGATATCCTCGACGATTGCCGGCTGTTCGACGGGCTGTGGCCAAAGGGCGCGCGCGCCGAGGTGTGGATGAGCCACGGCGACAAGGTCGATGCGTTGCCGGCCGGGTTTCGCGCCGTCGCCGCCAGCGACGCCGCCCCCTTTGCCGCGATCGCCGACGACGAGCGGCGGTTTTACGGCGCGCTCTTTCACCCCGAGGTGGCGCACACGCCCCAGGGCGCCGAGCTGCTCGGCAATTTCACCCACAAGGTCGCGGGCTGCCGCAGCGACTGGACGATGGCCCTCTTCCGCGAGCAGGCGATCGACAAGATCCGCCGAGAAGTCGGCCATGGCGGTGTCGTCTGCGGCCTTTCGGGCGGCGTCGATTCGGCCGTCGCCGCGGCCTTGCTGCACGAGGCGATCGGCGACCAACTGACCTGCGTTTTTGTCGATACCGGGCTGTTGCGCGCCGGCGAGGCGGAGGAAGTGGTGGACCTCTTCCGCCGCCACTACAACATCCCGCTGATCGACCGCGACGCTGGCGAATTGTTTCTCGGCAAGCTCGAAGGGGTCGTCGATCCAGAGCAAAAGCGCAAGGTAATCGGCGCCACTTTTATCGATGTGTTCGACGAGGAGGCGTCAAAGCTGGGCGGCATCGATTTTCTCGCCCAAGGGACGCTCTATCCGGACGTTATCGAGTTCGTCGAGCGCCCTCGGCGGCCCGTCGGTCACGATCAAATCGCATCACAATGTCGGCGGCCTGCCAGAGCGGATGAAGTTGCGATTGGTCGAGCCGTTGCGCGAATTGTTCAAGGACGAGGTCCGCGCCTTGGGCCGCGAGCTGGGCCTGCCCGACCGGATCGTCGACCGCCATCCGTTCCCCGGCCCCGGCCTCGCAATCCGGATTCCGGGCGAGCTCACCCGCGCCAAGCTCGACATCCTGCGCAAGGCCGATGCGGTGTTCATCGAGGAAATCCGCGCCGCCGGGCTCTACGATGCGATCTGGCAGGCGTTCGCCGTGTTGCTGCCGGTCAGGAGTGTCGGCGTCATGGGCGACGCGCGCACCTATGATTTCACCTGTGCCTTGCGGGCCGTCACCTCGACCGACGGCATGACCGCCGACACCTACCCGTTCCCGCACGAATTCCTCGGCCGGGTCGCCACCCGCATCATCAACGAAGTCCGCGGCATCAACCGCGTCGTCTACGACATCACCTCAAAACCCCCGGGCACGATCGAGTGGG
>CAVVGE010000010.1:0-76703 GCA_963747735.1 uncultured Alphaproteobacteria bacterium
GCTTTATTCGGCTCGCTACCCGGACTTTGCCGGCGGCGCGGCCCGGTCGCCGGCCGAGATTTCCTGGGTGCCGAGCGCGTCGGCGAGGCGGTGGGTGGCGCTGCCGGGCCGCAACGGCTTGGGCTGGCTCGCGGCGGGCGCCCAGCCGGTCAGGTAACAGGATTTCGAAGGTCGCCCGAATGCGGCCGTCGGGGAGGCCGAAACGCTCGGCGTAGATCGCGATGGCGCGGGCGAGCGTGGCGCGGCGCAGCGGGGTGCGGCGGCGGGCCGCGAGCGCGTTGGTCTCGCCCATGCCGCGCAAATCGCGCATCAAGGCGAGGGCGTCGGAATAGGTGGCGGTGATCGTGTCGGCGTCTGCGACCGGCAGCGCGAAACCGGCGCGCTGCAAGAGAGCCGCCGCGTCGGCGAGCTCGGCAAAGGGCAAGACGCGCGGGCTCGCCCCGTTTTCCTCGGCCAGCTCGGCCTCGATCAATGCCGCGCGCAATTCGGAAAGCGTGGCGCCGCCGAGCAGCGCGCCCAGAAACAATCCATCCGGCTTCAGCGCGCGGCGCAATTGGATCAGGGCACCGGGCAGATCGCCGGCCCAATGGAGCGCCAGGGAGCTGACTACGAGGTCGAAGGCGCCATCGCGGAACGGCACGAATTCGAGATCGACCGCGACCCCGAGGCCGGTGCCGCGCGTCAACAGCGCAGGAGCGGGCTCGGCCGCGACAATGAGCTCGGTCCCCGGGCGTTGCACCAATGTCCGCGACAGAACCCCGCCATGCGCGCCGAAATCGAGCACGCTTGGAAAGCGCCGGTCGATGTCGGCGAGCCGGTCGCAGATGCGCGCGGCGATCTCGGCGTGGAGAAAATCGACCGGGCCGATCCCCCCGGCCCGTTGGCGATGCATGCGCCAAGCTCGGCGGTCGAACAACGCCGTCGGGTCGTCATCGCGTCGGGTCATCGAAGCGGTTGCCATTGGTGGCGGTTGACGAACGCGCACAACCACCGATCATGTGGCGCGATGCAGATGTCGGCAATCCTCCGGGGCAAAGCCGGGCTGCGGCTGCAGCAGATCGGCCGAGCGGTGGTCGATGGCGTGCTGCCGCCGCGCTGTCTCCATTGCGGCGAGATCGTCGACGAGCCGGCTGCGCTGTGTGGCCGCTGCTGGAGCAACATCGTGTTTTTTGCGCCTCCCTGGTGCGTGATGTGCGGTCTGCCTTTTCCTTACCCGATGGGCGAGAAGGCGCTGTGCGCCGATTGCGCCCGCGGTCAGCATAGCTGGGACCGAGCCCGCGCGGTGCTGCGCTATGACAAGAACAGCCGACGCCTGATCCTCGCCCTCAAGCACGGCGACCAGACCCATTTGGCCCAAGCCTTTGGCCGCTGGATGCAGCGGATGGGGCGTGAGGTTTTGGCGGGCGCTGATTTGACGATGCCGGTGCCGCTGCATTGGACCCGGCTCTTTCACCGCCGCTACAACCAGGCCGCCTTGCTCGCCCACGCGATCCGCGGCGCCGGCGGCCCGCCGGTCGCCGCCGATTGGCTCGTCCGGCGGCGGCGGACCCCGTCGCAAGGGCATATGAGCCCCGTGGCGCGCGCCCGCAACGTGCGTGCCGCCTTTGCCCTTCGGCCGAGCCGCAACGTGGCCGGCAAGCACGTCGTGATCATCGACGACGTGATCACCACCGGCGCCACCGCCGATGAATGTGCCCGCGTGCTGAAGCGAGCCGGCGCCGCCTCGGTCGGCGTGCTGGCGCTGGCGCGGGCATTGCGAACCGGGGCATAATCGGCGGCAACGGAGGAGCGCAAGGCGGCGGTAATGGCCAAGGTCGAGATGTATACGACGATGTTCTGCCCCTATTGCTCGCGCGCTCGGGCGCTATTGCAGCGCAAGGGCGTCGAATTCGACGATATCGACATCACCGAGGGGCCCGGAAGGCGCGCCGAGATGCTGCGCCGCGCCGGTGGGCGCACCTCGGTGCCGCAAATCTTTATCAATGGCGAGCACATCGGCGGCTCGGACGAGCTCGCCGCACTCGATCGGGCGGGCCTGCTCGACGCGAAATTGAGGAGCACGGCATGAGCGGAGCGTTCACCGCAGCTTGCGTTCAATTCACCGCGGCACGCGACTACGAGCCAAACATCCGTGCGGTTGCGGACCTGGTTCACCGGGCGCGCGACGGCGGCGCCGATTTCGTCCTGACGCCGGAAAACACCGGGCTGATGGAGCCGGTCGGCCGGCTGCGGCGCGAGAAGGCGCGCGACGAGGCGAACCATCCGACCGTTGCCGCGCTCCGCGAGCTCGCCCGTGAGACCGGGGTGTGGCTGCTGATCGGCTCGGTCGCGGTCGATATCGCGCGCGAGCCCGGGGTGCCCGAGGGCGAGCGCCGGCTCGCCAACCGTTCGTATCTGATCGATGCGCAGGGTGCCATCGTCGCCCGCTACGACAAGATCCATATGTTCGACGTCGATCTCGCGGGCGGCGAAAGCTACCGTGAGAGCAACGCATTCCGGCCTGGCGGCGAAGCGGTGCTGGCGCCCACACCCTGGGGCGTGCTCGGCATGACCGTTTGCTACGATTTGCGCTTCCCGCAGCTCTATCGCGGCTTGGCCCAAGAGGGCGCCGATTTTCTGGCGATCCCGTCGGCTTTCACGGTGCCGACCGGCAAGGCGCATTGGCATGTGCTGCAGCGGGCGCGCGCGATCGAGACCGGGTGCTTTGTCCTGGCGCCGGCGATGTGGGGCGAGCACGCCGAAGGCCGGCACACCTACGGCCATTCGCTGATCGTCGATCCGTGGGGCGAGGTGCTGGCCGACGCCGGCGAAGGGGTCGGCATCGTCAGCGCCCGGATCGACCCGGCACGCATCGCCGAGGCGCGGCGCATGGTGCCGTCGCTGCGGCACGACCGGACGTTTGCGACGCCCGCGCCATCGCCTCGGGCGCTCGCCGCCGAGTGACGGGCTCACTCCCGCAGATCGGCCGGCGCGGACGAGCCGGCGATCGCGGCGATGCGCTGGATGATCGCAGGCCGGGGAAAAACGACTTTGCCTTGCTCAAAGGCGACGACCGTCAGACCGGCGAAGGCTTCGAGCAGCTCGCCGGGGCGCAGCAGAAAAGCGGGATCGCGCGGGCGGCCGAGCCGCTCGTTGCCGAGCGCGAAGGTTTCGTAGATCACGGCTCCGCCTTGCGTCAACGCATCGCCGATCGCCGGAAACAGCGGCCGGAAGAGGTAGCTGGTGACGACGATCGCGTCATAGCCGCCGCCGAGCAGCCAGGAGGCGCCGGTTTCGAGATCGATCTCCGTCACCTCGCAGCGTGGGCCGGCGAGCGGGCGCAGCGCAGCGATATCACGGTCGACGGCCCGCACGGCAAAGCCGTGATCCAGCAGCAGGCGGGTATGGCGGCCGCCGCCGGCAGCGAGGTCGAGCACCCGTCCGCCCGGCCGGATCAGCGGCAGAAACCGTTTTACCCAGCTGGAGGGCGGCAGGTTTGCCGGCATTGAATTGCCGAAGGTGTCGTTCCAGGTGTAGAAAGGTCAGCGAGGAGCCGCTTTCTGATGATCCTATTTACGCTGCGCTGCGCCCAAGGTCACGAGTTCGAAGGGTGGTTCCGTGACGGCGACGGGTTTGAGGCGCAGCGCGCCGGCGGCGGGATCGCCTGCCCCGAATGCGGCGACAACGCGGTCGAGAAGGCGGTCATGGCGCCGCGTCTCGGCCGCTCGCGCGAGGCCCAGCCGCCGGCCGTCGTTATGGCCGAGATGCGCCGGAGCTTGCGCGAGATGCGCCGGCAAATCGAGACCAATTGCGATTACGTCGGCAACCGGTTCGCCGAGGAAGCGCGCAAAATCCATTATGGCGAAACCGATCCGCGCGGCATCTACGGCGAGGCGAGCGACGCCGAATCAAAGGCGTTGAACGAGGAAGGGGTCAGCTTTGGCCAGATCCCGTGGCTGCCGCCGAGCGACGCCTGAGCTTACCGGCGCACTGCCATAACCATGTAATTGACGTCGAGATTGCGCGACAACGACCACGAGCCGGCGGCCGGATCATAGGTGGTGCCGGCGAGCCGCGTGGCGACGATCCCGTTGCGGGCAAGGCCGAGGACGATTTCGGAAGGCCGGCGAAACTTGCGCCAGTCGTGGGTGCCGCGCGGCAGCCAGCGCAACAGGTATTCGGCGCCGAGGATCGCCAGGGCAAAGGACCCGGCGGTGCGGTTCAGTGTGGCTGCGATAAAAGCGCCACCGGGCCGAGCCAGCGTGCCGACCGATTCGAAAAAAAGATCGAGATCGGCAACGTGCTCGACCACTTCGAGCGCGAGCACGACGTCAAAATCCTTGCCGTCCGCAGCGAGCTCCTCCGCTGTGCCGACGCGGTAATCGATTGCGAGCCCGGCCGTCGCGGCGTGCGCCTGGGCGACGCCGACGGCTTCGCGTTCCGCGTCGATCCCGGTTACCGAAAAGCCGAGCCGCGCCATCGGCTCGGCGACGAGCCCGCCGCCGCAGCCGATATCGAGCAGCGAGCGGCCGGCGAACGGCCGCAACAGGCCCGCATCGGCGCCAAAATGAGCCAATAGCTCGCTGCGGATAAATCCGAGCCGCGTCGGGTTTAGCCGATGCAACGCCGCAAAGCTGCCGTCGAGATCCCACCAGGCGTCGGCCTCGCGGGCGAAACGGTCGAGCTCGGCCGGGTCGGCAGTGCCGCTCTTGTCGCTCATCGGTTTCCGATATGGTTCGGCGGATAGCCCGAAGGCGCGGAAGAGAGTATGTGGGGAGGGTCGCTACCCGGCAATCGCTGAGACGGTCTTCGGTTGGCAAATGGCGCGGCTCGTGCAGAAATTCGGCGGCACCTCGCTCGCCGGCGTCAGCCGGATCAAGGAGGTGGCGCGGCGCGTCAAGCGCGAGGTCGATGCCGGCAACGAGGTCGCGGTCGTAGTCTCGGCGATGGCCGGGGTGACGAACCAGCTGGTCGATTGGGCGCGCGAGACGAGCCGCCTGCACGACGCTCGCGAATACGATGTCGTCGTCGCTTCGGGTGAGCAGGTGACCGCGGGGCTGTTGGCGCTGGCGCTGCAAGACCTCGAAATCGACGCCCGCTCGTGGCTCGGCTGGCAAATCCCGATTCGCACCGATGGGGTGCACGGCAAGGCGCGCATCGAGGCGATCGAGGTCGAGGAGATTCGCCGCCGGCTGACGCAGGGCCAGGTCGCGGTTGTCGCCGGATTTCAGGGGATCGGCCGGCGCGGCCGGATCACGACGCTCGGCCGGGGCGGCTCCGACACCTCGGCGGTGGCGCTCGCCGCGGCGCTCGACGCCGACCGCTGCGACATCTTCACCGATGTCGACGGGGTCTATACCAGCGACCCGCGGATCGTTGCGAAAGCCAAGAAGCTCGATAGGATCACCTACGAAGAAATGCTGGAAATGGCGTCCCAAGGCGCCAAGGTGCTGCAGACCCGCTCGGTCGAGCTGGCGATGAACTGGCGGGTGCGGGTGCAGGTTTTGTCGAGCTTTTCCGACAGCCCCGGAACCCTCGTGGTCGACGAGAACGAGATCGTGGAACAGCAAGTTGTAAGCGGTATCGCCTATAGTCGCGACGATGCCAAGATCACGGTGCAGAGCGTGCCCGACCGCCCCGGCGTCGCCGCGTCCGTCTTCGGCGCGCTGGCCGACCATGCGATCAATGTCGATATGATCGTCCAGAACGTCTCGGAGGACGGCCGCACCACCGACCTGACCTTCACGGTCGCCAGGGCCGATCTCGACCGCGCCGTCGCCGTGCTCGAGGAAAAGCGCGCGCTGCTCGGCTTCAAGGCGCTCAAGCCCGATCCGAATGTGGTCAAGGTTTCGGTGATCGGCGTTGGCATGCGCAGCCATGCCGGCGTCGCCAAGAAGATGTTTCAGACATTGGCTGACAAGGGCATCAACATCCAGGTGATCTCGACCTCCGAAATCAAGGTCAGCGTGCTGATCGCGGCCGAATACACCGAGCTGGCGCTGCGCGCGCTGCATACCGCCTACGGGCTCGACGCCGCCGAATGAGCGCCGGCATCGACGCAGCATCGGTTGCGGCGGGCCATAACGGCGCAGCAAACCGATCGAGCGCCGGGCTCGACCGGCTCTGGGCGCGCGGCCGCGCCCTGCTCGGCTGCGAGCTGGCGATCATGGGCGGGGCGATGACCTGGGTGTCGGAGCGCAACCTCGTTGCCGCGATCTCGAACGCCGGCGGTTTTGGCGTGATCGCCTCGGGAGCGATGTCGCCGGACCTGCTCGCCGCCGAAATCGCGGCGACCAAAGCGCTCACCGACCGCCCCTTTGGCGTCAACCTGATCACCCTGCACCCGCGCCTCGTCGAGCTGATCGGGGTCTGCGCCGATGAGCGGGTCGGGCATGTCGTGCTGGCCGGCGGGTTGCCGACCGGCGCCGCGATAAACCGCATCAAAAAGAGCGGAGCGCAGGTCATCTGTTTTGCGCCGGCGCTCGGCTTTGCGCGCAAGCTGGTGCGCATGGGTGCGGACGCGATCGTCATCGAAGGGAACGAGGCCGGCGGCCATATCGGTCCGGTCTCGACCGGGGTCCTGGCTCAGGAGATTTTGCCGAACCTGCCGGAAATCCCGGTCTTTGTCGCGGGCGGGATCGGGCGTGGCGAGGCGATGCTCGCCTATCTCGAAATGGGCGCATCCGGGGTCCAGCTCGGCACCCGGTTTGTCTGCGCGTTCGAATCGATCGCCCATCCGCGCTTCAAGGAGGCGTTTATCCGAGCGACCGCGCGCGACGCGGTGGTTTCGGTCCAGCTCGATCCGCGCTTTGCGGTGATCCCGGTGCGGGCACTGGCGAACCCGGCGACCGAGCGGTTTCTCGCCGTGCAGCAGCAGATGATCGACCGCGTCGCGGGCGGGCAGCTGTCGCAAAAGGAAGCACAGCTCGAGATCGAGCACTTCTGGGCCGGTGCGTTGCGGCGCGCGGTCATCGACGGCGATGTCGAGACCGGCTCGCTGATGGCCGGGCAGAGCGTCGGGCTGGTAACGCGAGCCCAGAGCATCGCCGAAATTCTCGCCGAGCTGGTGGCGCAAGCCTCGTCCGTTCTTGCCGCACGCGCCGCCGGGCCTGGGTGAATGAGCGAAGTCGGCGCAAGCATCGGCGGGACGCGCCGCCTGCTGCGCCGGCTGCGCGACATCATGGCGGGCTCGGGCACAGCGCAAGAGCGGCTCGACCGCATCGTCCGCATCGTCGCTGCGGAGATGGTCGCCGAGGTGTGCTCGGCCTACATTATGCGGGCGGGCGAAGTGTTGGAATTGTTCGCGACCGAAGGGTTGCGGGCCGAAGCGGTGCACCGCACCCGGCTGCGAGTTGGTGAGGGCCTTGTCGGGGTGATCGCCGCGACCGCCCGGCCGCTCGCCCTCTCCGACGCTCAGGCGCATCCGGATTTTGCCTACCGCCCGGAAACCGGCGAAGAAATCTATCATTCGCTGATGGGAGTGCCGATTCTGCGCGGCGGCCGGGTCCTCGGCGTGCTGGCCGTGCAAAACCGCACCTTGCGGCACTATGCCGAAGACGAGATCGAAATCCTTCAGACGATCGCGATGATCGTCGCCGAGCTCGTCGCCAGCGGCGACCTCGTCGATCCGCTCGAAATCGGCCAGGGGCAGGCGGCGGCGATGCTGCCGGTTCGGCTGGCCGGGATCCGGCTCAATCCCGGTCTGGCGATCGGTCCCGCGGTGCTGCATCAGCCGAGCGTCGCGGTCCGCCAAGTCATCGCCGAAGACGCCGCAGCCGAGCTCGCTCGGCTCCGCCGGGCGGTCGTGACGATGCGTGAGGCGATCGACGAGCTGGTGACGGCGAGCGGCAATCTTGGCGCCGGCGAGCATCAGGACATCATCGAGACCTACCGCATGTTTGCCGCCGACCGCGGCTGGGTCGCGCGTATCGCCGACGCGATCCGTACCGGATTGACCGCCGAGGCGGCTGCGCAAAAGGTCCGCGAGGAGACCCGGACGCGCATGATGCAGGCGAGCGACCCCTATCTGCGCGAGCGGCTCACCGATCTCGACGACCTCGCCAACCGCCTGCAACGCCACCTCTCGGACACGGTTCCCGGCGCCGCCGGGACAGATTTGCCGCCCGAATTCATCCTGGTCGCGCGCGCGATGGGGCCTGCCGAGCTCTTGGATTACGCCGGGCGGCGGATCATCGGGCTCGTGCTCGAAGAAGGGTCGCCGACCGCGCATGTGGCGATCGTCGCACGCGCTTTCGATATACCGGTCGTCGGCCGCGTCGCCGGCGCAACGAGCCGGATCGAGGCCGGCGATATCGTGGTCGTCGATGGCGACCACGCCCAGGTGCTGATCCGCCCGAGCGAGGATATCCATCAGTCGGTGGCGGCGGCGATCGAAACCCGCACCCGCCGCCGCGCCCATCACGACACGCTGCGCTCCGCCCCGTCGATCACCCGCGACGGTATTGCGATCAAGCTGCTGCTGAATGCCGGGCTTTTGTCCGATCTCGCGCAATTGACGGCGACCGGCGCCGAAGGGGTCGGCCTCTTTCGCACCGAATTGTCGCTGATGGTGCGCCACACCTTTCCCGCGGTTGAAGAGCAGACCGAATTCTACCGCAGCGTGCTGATGCAGGCGGCCGGGCGGCCGGTCGTGTTTCGGACCTTGGATATTGGCGGCGACAAGGTGCTTCCCTATCTGGCGCATGTCGCCGAGGACAATCCGGCAATGGGATGGCGTGCGATTCGCATTGGGCTCGATCGTCCGGCGATGCTGCGCCAGCAGCTGCGCGCCTTGGTCCGTGCCGCCGAGGGCCGCGAGCTCTTTGTCAAATTTCCGATGATCGCCGAGGTCGCCGAGCTCGACCGTGCCCGCGCATTGCTCGACATGGAGCTGGCCCGGGCTGCGCGCGAAGGGTGGGCGCCGCCGCAGGCGGTCAAGATCGGTGTCATGCTCGAAGTGCCGTCGCTGCTGTGGCAGCTGCCGGCGCTGTGCGAGCGGGTCGATTTTCTGTCGATCGGCACCAACGACCTGATGCAGTTTCTGTTCGCCTGCGACCGTGGCAATCCGCGTCTCGCCGACCGCTACGATCCGCTTTGCCCGCCGATGCTGGCGCTGTTTTGCGACGTCATCGCCGAGACCGGCGCCGCGCAGGTGCCGCTCAGCATGTGCGGCGACATGGCCGGCACCCCGATCGAGGCGATGGCGCTGATCGCGCTCGGGTTTCGGACCTTGTCGATGACCGGCAGCGCGATCGGCCCGGTCAGGGAGATGTTGCGCAGCCTCGACGCCGCCGCGGCCGCCGCCTATCTCGTCGAAATTTGCCGGCGGCCGGACAATTCGCTGCGCTCGAAGCTCGAAGCCTACGCCAGAGACCACGTTATTGCGTTATAGCCTTGGACAATGACAGTCATCACCGACACTGACGCCCTCGCCCAATTCTGCGCCCGCCAGCAAGGCGCGGATTTTGTTGCCGTCGATACCGAGTTTATGCGCGAGCGAACCTATTGGCCGGTGCTGTGCCTGGTGCAGGTCGCCGGCCCCGAGGAAGCGGTGGCGATCGACGCGCTGGCGCCCGGCATCGATCTCGATCCGCTGCTCGACCTGATGGCGCAAGAGAGCACGATCAAAGTGTTCCATGCGGCCCGGCAGGATGTCGAAATCTTCTTTTATCTGTCCGGCAAGGTGCCAAGCCCGCTCTTCGACACTCAGGTCGCGGCAATGGTTTGCGGTTTTGGCGACGCCGCGAGCTACCAGACCTTGGCTGCCAAATTAGCGGGTGCCGCGCTCGACAAATCCTCGCGGTTTACCGACTGGTCTCATCGTCCTCTGACCGACCGGCAGATTCAGTACGCGCTCGAAGATGTGGTCCATTTGCGCACCGTCTACGACAAGCTGCAGCAGCGTCTGGCGTCAAACGGCCGAGCCGCCTGGTTTGCCGAGGAGATGGCCGGCCTTTCCGACCCGGCGACCTACCGGATGGAACCGTATGAGGCGTGGCGTCGCTTTCGGCTGCGCGGCCGGGTCGAACGGCGCCTTTTCGCGGTGCTGCGCGAGGTCGCGGCCTGGCGCGAAACGGCGGCGCAACAGCGCAATCTGCCGCGCGGCCGCATCGTCAGGGACGAGGCGATACTCGAAATCGCCGCTCACGCGCCAAAGACGATCGAGGCGCTCTCCCGCACCCGCAGCCTCGGCAAAGGTGTCGCAGAGGGGCGGCTCGGGGGCGATATCCTCGAAGCGGTGCGCCGCGGGCTCGCGCTGTCGGCGACGATCGAGCCGCCGCAATCGGCGAAGGCCGACCCGCCGCCCGGTCTCGGCCCCACCGTGGAGCTGTTGCGCGTGCTGCTCAAGCAACGCTGCGAAGAGCACCAGGTGGCGCAAAAGCTGGTGGCCTCGGCCGATGACCTCGAAGCGATCGCCGCCGATGACGATGCGCCGGTGCCGGCGCTCTCGGGATGGCGCCGGCAGATGTTCGGCGGCGACGCGGTGGCTCTGAAGCGCGGAAGGCTGGCGCTCACGGTGCGCGACAACCGGGTGCGGCTGGTGCCGCTCGGCGGGGCCGAATAGCTCGTCGATCGCTCAGGCGGCGGTCCTGACCCGCCCTTGTGGCCATTCGTGGCAGTGCGCGAGCGCGTCCAGAACGCATTGCAGATCGGAAAACCGAAACGGTTTGTCGACGAGCGGCGCCGGCCGCTGCTGCGCCGCCTCCTCGGCATGGAACTCGCGGCCGCTCAACGTGATTGTCGGGATCCCGAGCGCCGCCCAATTTTTTCCCCAGCGCGCGCCCTGCGGGCAGCACAACACCAAGTCGGTCAGCACCACATCAACCGCTTCGCGCGCGAGTTCGAGCGCTTGCTTCGCCCGAATCGGCGCAGGCCGACACGTCGTGCCCGAAATCGATCAAGATCCCGGCGATAAATCTTCGGATTCGCTCATCCTTCTCGGCCAGCAGAACGTGTGCCATCGGCAACCCCGATCCTAATCGAGGCTCGATCGCAACCCAAAATATCTAATGAAACGTGAATATGATATCAGTAGAACCCGATAATCGGGTATTTTGCTACGGAGCGCCGTCCTTGACCAGTGCCGCGCCTTTGACAAGGGCCTCGAGCTTGGCTGCGGCGATCCGGCGGTTCATTGGGGCCATGCCGCAATTCGTGCAGGGATAGAGCCGTTCGGCCGGCACAAAGCGCAAGGCCCGCTCGATCGTGAGCGCCACTTCGCGCGGCGTTTCGACCGCGTCGCGAGCGACGTCGATCGCGCCCAGCAGCACGTCCTTGCCGTCGAGCAAGCCCAGCAATTCGATCGGCACCTTGGCCGCGGCGCATTCGAGCGAGACTTGATCGATGCGGCTTGCCGCCAATGCCGGAAAAAATGTTTCGTACTGCCGCCATTCGGGGCCGAGCCCCGATTTCCATTCGATATTGGGCTTGATCCCGTAACCGTAGCAGATATGGACGGCGGTTTTGCACGCGAGCCCGGCGGCGGCGCGCTCGAGAGCGGCGACGCCCCATTCGAGGACCGGGCCCATGTAAACATTGAAGGCCGGCTCGTCGAACTGGATCACGTCGACCCCGATCGCCGCCAATTCGCGCGCCTCCTCGTTGAGGAGGGCGGCAAACGCCATGGCCAGGGCTTTTCGGTCGCCATAATGCGCGTCGGCCAAGGTATCGACGAGGGTCATCGGACCGGGCAGGGTGAATTTGAGCTGCCGCGCGGTATGAGCGCGGGCAAGCGCGGCTTCGACCGCGTGGATGCTGTGGATGCGCGAAACCGGGCCGGTAACCGTCGGGCACTGCGCCTCGTAGCGATTGTTGCGGATGCCCATCGTCACCCGGCGGGTGAAATCGACGCCGGCGATATGCTCGAGAAAGCCGTGGACAAAATGCTGGCGCGACTGCTCGCCGTCGCTGACGATGTCGATGCCGGCGTCCTCCTGCTGCTTTAGCGCCAACAGCGTCGCGTCGCGCTTAGCCTCGGCCAGCGCCTCGCCGGACTGGCGCCACGGCGCCCACAGCACGCCCGGCTCGGCGAGCCAGGAAGGTTTGGGCAGGCTGCCGGCAATCGTGGTTTCAAGCATGACGGGCCTCGTTGTTCCCGAGCTATTGTCTGATGTGGGGACCGACGGAAACAAGCCGCGTGCCGAGAAACCGCCCGCTATGGTCGAAATCGAAGGCAAAGCGGACCTCGCCGACAACGGCGCAGGCGTGGCATTGGTCACGCAACAGGTAATCGACGACGAGTTCCTGGCCGGCCATCCGAACCTCGGGCCTGGCCATGCCACGGTCGCCCGGCCAGAAGCTGACATTCGGGAAACGGCGGGCAATGTCGCGGTAGGGGAGGGAGGACCGCATTGCGTCGAGCGCCAGAAACTTGCGGTCATCGACATCGATCAAGCGCGGGGTGCCGTTGACGAGGAGCCAAGCGTCGTTCTCGTTGGCGCGGAACGGGTAGAATATGTGCGCGACCGCCACCTGCCCGCCGGTTTTGTCGAGCCGCTGCAGATAGGCTTCGCCGCTGAGGCGCCGGGCGAAATCGATTGCCGCAGCACTCGCCCCCGCCTGCTGCATGACGGCGACAAAGCAAGCGTCGAACGCGGCCCCGCGGCGGCCGTCGCATTGGGCATGGAACCGCGCCATAAACCCGGCCGCGGGCTGCCACACCGCCGCCGCCGTCACCGGCGCCGGCGCGGCGCTCGCCGTTGCCCCCAGCATCGCCAGCACTGCCGCGGCGAGCGGCAGGCAGCGCCAGCCGAGGCGCAGCACGCCGCTGCCCGGTGGTTGCCGCTGCGTCGCGCGAGGCTCGGCAATCCCGTGCCCAATTGCTGAACCGGGCAGCACGGCCCGCCCCGACAGGGACGTGCCCGCTAAGCAATTTTACCGATAATCACGGAAAGCGAACGGTGTCGCCCGCGCCGTCCTTGTCCGATGTCCGTTCGATCTCTCCGGCCAGCCGATCATAGCGCTCGATCAATTCGCGCAGATGCTGCTTGACCCGCGGGGTTGTGGCTTCCTGCTCGAGGGAGCGCGCGCGCGCGGCGGCGGCGCGGTAATACTCGGCCGGCTGCTGGCTTTGAGTCCACTCTGCCGCGCCCGGCATAAACCGCCCGTCCGCAGCAGCACCGTCGAGAAGGACACGCGATGACGCCATATCGGATACCTGCAACAGCCCGCATCAGAGCCTAAGGGAAAAGACCGGAGCGAGGGCCGCGCTGCCTCCGGCCGATCGCTCGACCATACGCCGGCGCCCGCTGTAGAACAAGCCAAACCGGCTCAACTGCCGGACGCAGGATCGATCGAAAGATCGCCCCAGCTAGCCACCCGATCGATCCGCATGGCGATCACCGGCAGCTCTGCGAGGTCCATCGCCTGGTATTGCGGATAGCGCGCGCGCAGCAGCGCTTGCGCCCGGTCATGCTCGCCGCCGCGCGCCAAAATCACCGCCCGCCCGCGCAGCATGACCCAGCCGAGCCGGTTCCAATCCTCGTCCCAGCGGTCGGCGACAAGCGCGACGACCGGGTTCTCGGCGATATTGCGCAGCCGCTTCAGTCGCCGTGGATCGCCCTTCGGCTTCTGGTCGACCGTGATGTAAAGCGTCCCTTCGCTGATGACAAAGCACACCGGCACGACGTGCGGCGCGCCGCGCGCATCTGCCGTCGCGAAATGCCCGACCCGGCACCGGTCCAGAAAGCGCGCCTGGTCCGCGGACAACATCCCTCGATTCTGCCCGATCCCGTTGCCGTTGCCCACCCCGTCAGCTCCCGGCCGCGATCCGGCCGCGGTACGGCAGGCTTGCCGGCCAGGCTGGCCGACCGCCGCTTTCTCTGGTGGCGACTCGGCTTTATCATCCCCCGAAAGAACCGGAGGACCGCAAATGCCCGATCATGCCGCCACCGCGCCCGAGCACACGAAGTGGCCGAGCTACGCAGAGGGTGACTTTGTCGCTCACAACTATGCGTTCGAAAGCGGCGAGAGCTTGCCCGAGCTCAAGCTCCATTGGCGCACCCTCGGCACCGCCAGACGCAACAAGGCGGGCAAGATCACAAACGGCGTGCTGCTGTTGCAGGGCAACACCGGCACTGGCGCCAATTGGCTGCGCCCGAGCCTCGCCGACGAATTGTTTGGGCCGGGCCAGCCGCTTGACGCGGCGGAATATTTTCTGATCATGCCGGACGCGGTCGGGCGGGGCGGGTCGAGCAAGCCGTCGGACGGGCTCAAGGGGAGCTTCCCGCGCTACCGCTACCGCGACATGGTCGCAAGCGGTCATCGGCTCGTTACCGAGGGTCTCGGCGTCGGCCATCTGCGTCTTGTGATCGGCAGCTCGATGGGCGGTATGCATGCCTGGATGTGGGCCGAGATGTATCCCGGCCTGATGGACGGCGTGGTGCCGATCTCGTGCCAGCCGGTCGAGATCAGCGGTCGCAACTGGCTCGGCCGGCGTGCGCAAGCCGAGGCGATCCGGCACGACCCGGACTGGAACAACGGCTTTTACGAAAAGAACCCGCGTCACTACATCTATGCCGCCGCCGGCAATTTCGGCACCGAAAGCCCGACCCGCATCCAGGAAATGGCGCCGACGCTCGCCGCCGCGAACGCGCTCTACGAGCGGCGCCTCGCCGAAGCGGCCAAGGGCGACGCCAACAACCAGCTCTGGGCGATCGAGGCGATCCAGGACTACAACCCCGAGCCCGATCTCGACAAGATCCGGGCCAAGGTCATGCTGATCAACGACGCCGAGGACCACGCCAACCCGCCCGAGCTCGGCACCGTCGAGCGCGCGATGAAGCGGGTCAAGCACGGCCGCTATGTGCTGATCCCGGCGGGCCCCGACACGCACGGGCATTTCAGCCATTTTTACGCCAAGTTGTGGAAGCCTTACCTGATCGAGCTGATACAGACCCTCGATCCGCCGCTCGACGCAGCGGCCGACTAAGCGGATCAGCCGGCTATGGGCTTGCTCGATGGCCGCGTCGCGCTGGTGACCGGCGGCAGCAAAGGGCTGGGGGCGGCAACCGCGCACGCTTTCGCCAAGGCGGGGGCGCGGGTCGTCGTTACCTTCGCCAACGATGCCGAGGCCGCACGTTTGCTGGTCGCGAGCCTCCCCGGCGCCGGCCACCGCGCGAGCCGCACACCGGCGCAGGACACCGCCGCGGTCGAGCGCCTCGCAGCATCGCTCGCCGCGAGCGAGGGCCGGCTCGATATCCTCGTCAACAACGCCGGCAGCACGCGGGTGATTCCGCACGGCGATCTCGCCGCCCTCGACGACGAATTTTTCGATTTTGTGCTGAGGGTAAATTTGCGTGGCCCGTTTGCCACGGTGCGCGCCTGCCGGCCGTTGCTCGAGGCGAGCGGGCACGGGCTCGTCGTCAATGTCGGCTCGGTCTCGGGGGTGCGCGGCGGCGGCAGCAATATTGCCTATGCCGCGGCGAAATCCGGCCTCCACACGATGACGCTGTCGCTGGCCCGCGCCTTGGCCCCGGCAATCCGTGTCGTCGCCGTGGCGCCGAGCCTGATGGAAACGCCGATGACCGAAATGTGGACGCCGCAGCAGCGAGCTCAGCGGATCGCCAACAATCCGATGAAGCGCATCGCGGCGCCCGAGGAGGTCGCGGCGGTGATCCTCGGGCTCGCCACGACGATGACCTTTGTCAACGGCACGGTCATCCCCGTGGACGGCGGCAGCTTGCTTTGAGACAAGCCGGCTCCCGCCGATCTATCGAGCTAACCTTAACGTGTTGGCCCCAACCCATGCGTTCATCATGCGAGAATCAGAGTCACATGTTTTTCAATCGTTTATGAGTTCTTTGAAATCATTGATTTGTAAAGAATGGTGACAATGTTTGTTCGAGCAGAAGACGTACATCAGTAAAATGCTTACAGATCGCTGACTTAGACTGTAAACATTTCCGATGGGCAACGGCGCGGGTGTCGAAAGCCGGCTCTATTGCGGAGACGCAGACAACGGCAGCGCCGATGCGCAACAACGGTCGCTTGGCGCATCAATTGCCGCGCTGATTTCAGCGCAGGCTTCCTTTCGCGTTTCGCGACTCGTTTGCCGTCGAGTGGATCGACATGCGCGAAGCCCATGGCGAGGAGCGGTGTATCCTTCTCGGCATGGTCAGCGGTCAGATGGTGACCGTTGCGTACACAGAGCGGGATGAGCGCATTCGCATCATCTCGGCCTGGAGAGCGACAAAGCATGAGCAGGACCAATATTATCGCCAGAATTCGCCGTGACGGTGCCTTGGTCGGCGTCAAGCAGGACGGCACCGAGGAGGTGCTGCCGGTAGAACCGCTTGCGGCGATGACGCCGGAGCAGATCGAGGAGGCCGCGCGCGCAGACCGCGATGCTCAGCCCCTTACCGCTGCGGACTTTCAGCGTATGCGGCGGGTGCCGAGAGTGAAGACGTTGCGGCGCGCTCTCGGCCTCACCTTGGAAGAGTTTGCCGCGCGCTATCACATTCCGCTCGGCACGCTGCGCGATTGGGAAGAGGGGCGCTCGGAACCCGATCAGCCGGCCCGCGCCTATCTGACGGTCATCGCCCACGACCCCGAGGGCGTGCAGCGGGCCTTGGAAGAGGGGCTGGGACGCACGATGGTGTAGGATGGGTTTAGTTAGCGCCGCGAAAACCATCTTCGATCGCCGTCCTTGGGTTTGCGAACGTCACCCAAGCTGCCAATTCCAGCGCCGAAAGCCGGGCGCTAAATGCGGCGATGAAGTCAAGCTGTGCTGCAAGGCGTCTCGGTGTGACGCTAGTGTTCAGACGCAATCACATGACTCAGCAGCAAATAGCCGTAGGATGGATTGAGCATCGCGAAACCCATCGCAACCGCCGCAGCAGATGGGTTCGCTGCGCTCAACCCATCCTACAGGGCTACCGCGAAAATGCGTCGTGACGACAGCGTGGTCGAGATGCTTCCCGATGGCCGCGAGCGCCCGCCCGCGCCTATCTCACGGTCATTGCCCGCGACCCCGAGGGCGTACGGCGCGCGTCGGAGCGCGCGAAATCCCTCGCGGCCGCCCACGACGCTCAGCGGTAAATCTTTGCCAGCTTTAGAAAGTAACCGAATTAATAGAGTGCCTTATCTATTTTTCTTGGAGCAGCATTTAGGCGCATCACGAACGGGATGTAGTCCTCTCGATAAGCGGCGTAGATGTCTGATTTCTTATCCGGTATTTCTTTAGGCTCTCCGGTTTTCATAAAGTGCATCGCTCTGTACGTGTGTTGGTCAAAAATCGGCCAACGTTGCGGTGCAACACAATGCATGTAAAATATGTTCCAGATAGCGCCCCCGATACCAGCAGGATCCAGGTACCTTTCTTCAAGTTGACTTGGTTCTATGAATAGAGGGTAATGTCTTTCGACGCTGGCCGATTTGCGTGCGGAAAGAGACGATCCATTTTTCCACTCGAACAAACATCGGCGCGACTTCGTGGTCAACCGCTTGCCAACATACGGATCGTACAGATCACGATCCCGAAATTTCGGATCGCGGTATTTTGTGTCCCAGTGGTCTAAAAACTGCTCAAGCGAGGTGCATTGGATCGTAAAACTGAGAAACATTAAAGTTTTCAAGCCGCGAGGCGCTGCTTTTGGATCAGCGAGAGGATTTCGGCGGCGGCTTTGGGGATGTTGGTGCCGGGGCCGTAGATTGCGCGGACCCCCGCCTTCTTTAAAAAGTCGTAGTCCTTGGGCGGGATGACGCCGCCGCAGACGACGAGTATGTCGGCCGCACCCTCGCGCTTCAATGCTTCGATCAGGGCCGGGACCAAGGTTTTGTGACCGGCGGCCTGGCTGGAGACGCCGACGATGTGGACGTCGTTTTCGACCGCCTGTCGGGCGGCTTCCTCCGGGGTCTGGAAGAGGGCGCCGATATCGATGTCGAAGCCGATATCGGCAAAGGCGGTGGCGATGACTTTGGCGCCGCGGTCGTGACCGTCCTGGCCCAATTTGACCACCAGCATGCGCGGGCGGCGTCCCTCCTCGCGAGCAAAGGCCTCGATCTCGCGCTGCATGCGGCGAAACCCGTCATCGCCCTGGTATTGGCCGCCATAGACGCCGGAGACTGCGCGGATCTCTGCGCGATGGCGGGTGAAGACCTGCTCCAAAGCGTCGGAAATCTCGCCGACCGTGGCGCGCGCGCGGCTCGCCGCGATCGACAATGCCAACAGATTGCCGCTGCCGTTCCGTGCCGCTTCGGTCAGCGCCGCCAAGGTTGTCGGCGCAGCGCTGCGGGTCGCGGTTGCGGCGGAGCTGTTCCAGCCGCGCGATCTGGGTCCGGCGCACGGCGGTATTGTCGACATCGAGCAGATCGACCTCGGTCGCCTCGCCCGACTGGTATTTGTTGACGCCGACGATCACCTCCTCGCCGCGGTCGATCGCCGCCTGGCGCCGCGCCGCCGCCGCCTCGATGCGCAGTTTCGGCATGCCGGCCTCGACCGCCTTGGTCATGCCGCCGATCTCCTCGACCTCGTCGATCAACACCGCCGCCGCCTCGGTCAAGGAATGGGTCAGGCTTTCGAGGTAATAGCTGCCGCCCAACGGATCGACGAGGTGGGTGATGCCGGTTTCCTCGGCGAGGATCAGCTGGGTGTTGCGGGCGATGCGCATCGAAGCCGGGCTCGGCAATGCCAGCGCCTCGTCGAACGAGTTCGTGTGCAAGGATTGGGTCCCGCCGAGCACGCCGCCAGCGCCTCGATCGCGGTGCGGACAATGTTGTTGTGCGGGTCCTGCGCGGTCAGGCTGACACCCGAGGTCTGGCAATGCATGCGCAGGGCAAGGCTGGCCTGGTCCCCGGGCGAGAATTGTCGCATCAGCCGCGCCCACAGGACACGAGCGGCGCGCAATTTCGCGATCTCCATAAAGAAATTCATGCCGATCGCGAAAAAGAACGAGAGCCGCGGCGCAAACTCGTCGATTTTCAGCCCGCGCGACAAGGCCGCGCGCACATATTCGAGCCCGTCTGCAAGGGTGAATGCCAACTCTTGAACAGACGTCGCTCCGGCCTCTTCCATGTGATAGCCGGAAATCGAAATAGAATTGAATTTCGGCATGTGACGTGCGGTGTATTCGATAATGTCGGCGACGATGCGCATCGACGGCCCGGGTGGGTAGATATAGGTGTTGCGCACCATGAATTCTTTGAGGATGTCGTTCTGGATCGTGCCGGAAAGCCGGTCCTGCGCCACCCCCTGCTCTTCGCCCGCGACGATAAAGCCGGCCAGGACCGGCAAGACCGCGCCGTTCATCGTCATCGACACGCTCATCCGGTCGAGCGGGATGCCGTCGAACAGAATCTTCATGTCTTCGACCGAGTCGATCGCGACCCCGGCCTTGCCGACATCGCCCGTGACGCGCGGATGGTCGCTGTCATAGCCGCGATGGGTGGCGAGGTCGAAGGCGATCGACAAGCCCATCTGTCCCGCCGCGAGGTTGTCGCGGTAGAAACGATTCAATTCCTCCGCGGTCGAAAACCCGGAATATTGCCGGATCGTCCACGGCCGGTTGGCGTACATCGTCGCCCTGGGCCCGCGCCGATAGGGCGGCAGACCGGGGAGCGCCGCCTTGAGCTCGGCGTCGATCGCTTCGAGGTCGGCCGCGGTGTAGAGCGGCTTGACCCGAATCCCCTCGGGCGTCATCCAGTCGAGGCGGTCGACCGATTTGCCCTTGAGCTCGCCCTGCGCGAGATGCACCCAATCATCCAGGGTCTTGTCGGCAAGGACGCTGTCCTCTTTCATCGCTTCTCTCCCGCGCACACTGCGGATCGCCCGCTGACTGACCTAATATTTCTTAGTTCTTCCGGCAAGGGAAAGCGGCGCCCAGGGCTAAGCCAATAAACCCTCGCATATAGGCTTCACAAGAAAGGTCGGCGGCGCTGCCCTTAGATAAACTGATGCAAAATGTGCAAAGTTGCATTCCACTTAGGGCATTTGCCTGAACCGGCGTCAACACCAGCAGTACGAATAGCAGAAGTCTTGACAGGACGCTCTTGCCTCGGATCGACGCCTTCTCTGGTGTCTCGGCTCGCAGAGATGTGGGGATGGTTAGCATGGCCTGGCTGCGCTGAGAGTGGCTTACCGACCCTCAGTGGACGAACCGCAAGAGCGCGAACAAGATGCCATTCATCAGCCCGTTGACCCCCAGCATCAGGCCGAAAAACCGCAACGTCAGCCGGTGTTCCAGCCGCTCGATGGCCTGCTCTAGGTCCGCTTTCGTGACGAGGTCCGGCAGCACATGGCTGACCAACGCCTCCGCCTGCGCCTCGGCGGCTTTCCGCTCGATCCCCGCGGCTTCGAGGGCTTTGGTATAGGCGAGGGTATCGATGGTCATGGCGCGCTCAAAGCTTAAACCATGGGCTGGTTTATGGCACGCAGCCGATGGCGCAAGAGGATCGCGGCGGTGAGCAGAAGGACCGCACCCGCTTGATGGGCGGCGGCGAGCGGGACCGGGACGAAGAGGAGGAGGGTCGAGATGCCGAGCGCCGCCTGCAACGCCGCGGCCGCGAGGAGAAGGTGGAGGGCGAGGCGGACGGGCCTCGGCAACACGGCGCGCCGGCCGGCGAGCCACAGCAGCAGCACCGCGGCGGCGGTCGCCAGCGCCAGGACGCGATGGTCGAACTGGACCGCCGTGACATTCTCGAACCAGTTCCGCCACAGCGGCTGCAACTGGGCATAGCCGGCCGGGACCCAGCGACCATCCATCAGCGGGAAGGTGTTGTAGACAAACCCGGCGCGCGTGCCGGCGACAAACCCGCCGGCGAGGACCGTCACAGCAACGAGCGCGATCATCGCGTCGGCCGCTCGCCGCCAGCCGGTCCCCTGCCGAGCGTCCCTCGGCGCCCCCTCCCTAACCCTCCCCCGCTCGCGGGGGAGGGAAGGGTGGGGGACGGAAGAGCAGGCGGCGACCGCATTGCGAACCAGCCCCAGCGCGGTCCACAGGATCGCGGCGTAAATCGCGAGCGCCAGCGCCAAATGGGCGACGAGGCGGTATTGGCTGACCTCGACCCGGTGGACGAGCCCGCTTTCGACCATGTACCAGCCGAGAAAGCCTTGGGCGAAGCCGAGGCCGAGGATGCCGAGCAGCGCGGGCGCCAGATGCGGCGGCAATCGCCCGCGCAGCCAAAACCACAGCAGCGGCACGGCAAAGGCGACGCCGATCAGCCTGCCCAACAGGCGGTGCGTGTATTCCCAGAAATAAATGCCTTTGAACTGAGCGAGGGTCATCCCGTAATGGATCAGCCGGTACTCAGGGATTTCCTTGTAGCGGGCGAATTCGGACGTCCATTGAGCCTGGGTCAGAGGCGGGACCACTCCGGTCACCGGCTCCCATTCGGTGATCGACAGCCCGGACAGTGTCAGCCGCGTGACGCCGCCGACCACGACCATCAGAAAGATCAGCGCGCAGCATAGGAAGAGCCAGGTTGCGACCGCCCGTGTGTCGCTGTGCGGCTCGGCGACCGCCGCGGTTGTCATCGCCCGGATCGACACGCTCGCCCCTCGAATACGCCGATATTCGGCAAAATGAGGGCGCGACGGCGAACCGGCAAGTGTGGCGAAACGCGCGGTCGGGCTTTGCCGCCCAAGAGCGAGTTCCCTTGAAGCGATCTGCCGGCGCGTTAGATAGGAGGCAGCCGGAAAACCCGGACGGTTTCGCCGGCGTTTGGGATCGGCATGGCCTCCAAGGTTTCGCAAAAATGAAGCGTATCCTGTCGGCATTGGTTCTGTCGGGTGCTTTCATCCTGGTCGCGCGCGTCCCGCACGCCCTCGCTGGGGCGCCGATCCCCGAGGCGGCGGGCGGTGGCGTGGTCGAGACCGTGGCGCCGGTCGTGGCGCGGATCACGCCGGGTGTTGTCGGCATCTCGGTGCGCGGCGAGGTGCGCGAAAACAACGCGCTGCTGCAAGACCCGATGTTCCGCCGCTTTTTCAACATGCGCGGCGACGGCGAGCCGATCGAGCGCGAGACCCAGGCGACCGGCTCGGGCGTCATCGTCGATGCCGCCCGAGGCTATGTCCTGACCAACAGCCATGTCGTCGACAATGCAACCAGCATCGAGGTCACGACCAAGGACAACCGGCGTTTCCGGGCGAAGCTGATCGGTCGCGATCCTGAAACCGATATTGCCGTGCTGCAAATCCCGGGCGGCAACCTGACCGCTGTGCCGATGGGCGACTCCGACCGGTTGCGGGTCGGCGATTTCGTGCTTGCCGTCGGCAACCCGTTCGGGCTCGGCCAAACCGTGACCTCCGGTATCGTCAGCGCGCTCGGCCGCAGCGGGCTCGGCATCGAGGGCTATGAGGATTTCATCCAGACCGACGCGTCGATCAACCCGGGGAATTCGGGTGGCGCGCTCGTCGATCTGGAGGGCCGTCTCATCGGCATCAACACCGCGATCCTGGCGCCGGGCGGCGGCAATATCGGCATCGGCTTTGCGGTGCCGATCAACATGGCGCGCCAGGTGCTGGACCAGCTGGTCAGCTATGGCGAGATCCGGCGCGGGCGGATCGGTGTCGCGATCCAGGATTTGACCCCGGACCTCGCCCGCGCGCTCGGCACGACGAAGAGCGAAGGAGCGCTGATCGCCCGTGTCGTGCCAGGCTCGCCGGCGGCGCGGGCCGGGCTCAAAGCGAGCGATCTCGTCGTCGCCGTGGATGGCGCCCCGATCCACAGCGCCAGCGAATTGCGCAACCGCGTCGGCCTCTCGCGCATCGGCGACAGCGTGACCTTGACCGTCGATCGCGGCGGCGGCGAGCGCACGGTCACTGTCCGCATCGAGCAGGCATCGCCGCAGCGCCAGCGCGTCGGCCAGCGCTGACGCCTGCCAACACTGACAAATTGAATGGCGACGCAAACCCCGTACGAGGTGCTAGGGGTCAAGCCCGACGCCTCGGCCGACGAGATCCGCAAAATCTATCGCCGGCTCGCCAAGCAATTCCATCCCGACCTCAACCCCGGCAAGCCCGAGGCGGAAGCCCGGTTCAAATCGATTTCCGCGGCCTATGATTTGCTGTCGGACCCGGAAAAGCGCGCGCGCTACGACCGCGGCGAGATCGATGAGAGCGGTGCCGAGCGCCCGCGCTATGCCTATCGCGGCCATGCCGAAGGCCCGGGCGGCGGCAAATACCGTCCCGAGGGCGAGATGGATCTGGGCGACCTCGAGGATTTGTTCGCCGCGTTCGGCTCGGGCCGCGGGCGCCAAGGGTTTCAGGGTCGCGGCGAGGACTTTCGAGCGCGCGGCTTCGACCGGCATTTCACCTTGACCGTCGATTTTGTCGAAGCCGCGACCGGCGCGAAAAAGCGCTTGGCGCTGTCGCCCGATGAATGGCTCGATGTAACGATCCCGGCCGGTCTCGAAGACGGGCAGGTGCTCCGCCTCAGGGAGAAGGGCGGCGCGGGCTTTGGCGGCGGCCCGGCCGGCGACGCGCTGATCGAGGTGCACGTGGCGCCGCACCCGCTGTTCCGCCGCGACGGTGACACGATCCGCATCGAGCTGCCGGTCAGCCTCGCCGAGGTGGTGCTGGGGGCGCGGGTCGAGGTGCCGACCGTGACCGGTCCGGTGACGATGACGATCCCCAAAGGCTCGGATACCGGCACGCAGCTGCGCCTGCGCGGCAAAGGCGTGCAGCGGCCGCGGGCTGCCGGCGACCAGTATGTGATGTTGAAGGTCGTGGTCGGCGACAGCGGCGACACCGAATTGGCGCAATTTCTCGAAGGCTGGGCGCCGCGGCACCGGCGTGATCCGCGCGACGGGATGGGCCAGGGGATGGGCAAGGGGGGAGGCCGGTCATGATTGCGTTCGACGAGCTCCTCGGCCGGCTCGCCGGGCTCGACCGGAACGAGCTCGTCCGCTGGGTCGAAAACCGCTGGGTCTTGCCCGAATGGCGCAATGAAACCTGGCTCTTTCACGAGGTCGATGTCGCGCGGGTCGAGCTGATATTCGAAATCCGCCACGAATTCGCCGTTGACGACGAGGCGTTGGAGCTGGTGCTGGGCCTGCTCGACCAGGTCTACGGGTTGCGCCGCCAGCTGCGCCGCCTGTGCGACGCGCTCGAAGGGCAGCCCGCGGAAATCCGCGACGCGATCCGCCGCGCCCTGCCTTCTGCCGGCCGCGCGTCATCATGACGTGATGGTGCGCGGGTTTTCATTCTGCCCGGCCGGGGAGACTATGTTTTTAGCGTCATGTCCTCGTAGGACGGGAAGGCGCTCATCCACACCTCGCCGATCGTATCTTTGGCGATGCGCGGGCCGACGCCCATCAGCGCGCGCAGATCGTAGACCGGCGCGTACATGGCCCGGTCGATCGTCAGCTGCTGGATTTTGTCGAGGATCGCTGCGCGCTTTTTCGGGTCGCGCTCGCCCGCCTGCTCCTTGAACAGCGCATCGATATCGGGATAGCCGCCATAGGCGTAGGCGCCCTTGGATTGGATAAACGATTCGACGCGGGTCGCGGCGTTGCCGGCGCTGCCGCTGCCGGTCAGGAACAGGCCGCGCAATTTGTGCGCCTGCCAATCGGCGTAGAACGCGGCCCGCTCCATCTGCTTGAGCTTGACCCGCACGCCGACCGCGTTGAGGTCGTTGACCACCGCCTCGGCAACGGTCGGGAAGCCGGGGATGGCGGCGAACAGGCCGGCGTCGATGCCGTTTGGAAACCCGGCCTCGGCAAGCAATTGCTTGGCTTTTTGCGGATCGTAGGGAACCGGCTTGACCTGCAATGCGAATTCCATGACCCGCGGCACGATCACCCCGGCCGGCGGGCAAAAGCCCAGGCACGCCGCCTGGTCGATCCCTTCGCGGTCGAGCGCGTAGTTGACCGCGAGCCGCAGCCGCTTGTCGTGCCACGGCGATTTCGGGTCCCATTGCTCGGTGAACTCGATCCACATGATCGAGGCGTGCTTGGTGGCGACGACCCTGAGGCCCGGCGTGCTCTTGATGCCGAGCGCATCGACACCGTCGAGCGCATAGGCCATGTCGGCCTCGCCGCTCTTCAGCATCAGGGCGCGGGTGGTGGCGTCGGGGACGCTGCGCATGACCAGCGTCTTGATGTGCGGCACGTGCCGCCAATAGCCGGGGAAAGCCCCCAGCACGACCTCGATGCCGGGCTTGCTGCTGACGAATTTATAGGGGCCTGCACCGATCGGGGCTTTTTTGAAGCCGTCGTCGCCGACCTGCGTCAGATATTTCTTTGGCACGACGAGCCCGGCCGCACTGGCCGAGGTGCCATAGAAGGTCATGAAATCGGGCCACGGATCCTTCAGGTGGAAGCGGATCACGCGCGGATCGACGATCTCGACGCTGCTGACGTGCTGCTTGAACGCCGTCGCCCCGGCGCCCTTGTAGCGGTCGAAGCTGAACTTGACGTCGTCGGTCGTCACCGGATCGCCGTTGTGGAAGGTCAGCCCGGGCCGCAGCTTGAATTCGTAGGTCAGGCCGTCCTCGCTCGCCTCCCAGGATTCGGCGAGGCTCGGGCCCATCTTCTGGCCCGGATAGGGGCGGACCAGCGCGTCATGGATCGCATAGAGCATGCCGAAGGGCGTGATCTGCGGCGGTGCTGTCGACGGGTCGAACCAGGCCGGCGGGATGGTGACGTGCCAGGCGATGACGGCCCGGCCCGCTGGTGCCGGGTCGGCGGCGAGCGCCGCCGTTGCGCGCAAGACCGGGCCGGCCGCGATGAGCGACCCGACGAATGCGCGGCGCGAATACGAGCCAAAATGCGAAGCCATGAAGCCCTCTGTCCCTGTGAAGCTTGCCTAAACGGGCGGCGGCGACCGGGCCCCGCCGGGACACGTCGCGTCAATCCGATTTTCGGCTATCGCCGCCGCTTTCGGCAACCCGCTTTGGCAAACAGGGCGTTATTCGCGCAGGTCCTCGAAGAACTCTTTGACGCGGGCGAAGAAGCCCTCGCTTTCGGGATGGGTGCGGCGGTTTTCGCCTTCCTTGTCGAATTCGCGCAGCAATTCCTGCTGGCGTTTGCTCAGATTCATCGGCGTTTCGACGACCGCCTCGATGAACATGTCGCCGCGCGCGACCGAGCGCAGCACGGTCATGCCTTTTGACCGCAGCCGGAACTGGCGGCCCGACTGGGTCCCGGCCGGCACTGTGACGCGGGTGCGGCTGCCCTCGACGGTCGGCACCTCGATCGTGCCGCCGAGTGCCGCGGTGGTGATCGGCAACGGCACCCGGCAATAGATGTTGGCGCCGTCGCGCTGAAAGATCGGGTGCGGCGCTACGCTGACGAAAATGTAGAGGTCGCCCGCCGTGACGCTGCGCACCCCGACCTCGCCTTCGCCGGCGAGGCGGATGCGGGTGCCGTCCTCGACGCCGGGCGGGATATTGACCGAGAGCGTCTTTTCGCGCCGGGTGCGGCCCTGGCCGCCGCAGCTGCGGCATGGTTTCTCGATGACGCGGCCCGCCCCTTGGCAGCCGGTGCAGGTGCGCTCGACCGTGAAAAAGCCTTGCTGCGCCCGAATCCGCCCGCGACCCTGGCAGCTCGGGCAGGTTACCGGCTTTGACCCGGCTTCGGCGCCCGTGCCGCCGCACGCGTTGCAGGCGACGAGGGTGGCGACGCGAATCGTCGTTTGCTTGCCGCGAAACGCGTCCTCGAGCGAAATTTCGAGATTGTAGCGCAGATCATTGCCGCGGCCCTGACCCGGCTGGCCACGCCGGCCGCCGCCCATGAACTCGCCGAACACCTCGTCGAAAATGTCGGCGAAGCCGCCGCCAAAGTTGAAGTCGGCCGGCCCGCGCCCACCCGTCTGCTCGAATGCGGCGTGGCCAAAGCGGTCATAGGCGGCGCGTTTTTGGTCGTCCTTGAGGACGTCGTAGGCCTCGCTGATGTCCTTGAATTTCTGCTCGGCGGTCTTGTCCCCGGAATTGCGGTCCGGGTGATATTGCATCGCGAGCTTGCGGTAGGCTCGTTTGAGCTCTTCCGCATTGGCCGATTTGCCGACGCCGAGGGTCTCGTAAAAGTCCTGCTTGGCCATGATCGGGGCGGGTTCGCTGCGAGGGTTGGCAAGCGCGCGTCACCCCGGCAGAAATGTGCCGGGGCGAGCGCATCACATTTCGTTTCGCCGCCGGCGAGATTACGCCGAGCCGCGCTTTTTCTGGTCGTCGACCTCCTCGAAATCGGCATCGACGACCTTGTCGTTGCCGCTCGGCCCGCCACCGCCGCCACCGCCGGACGATGGGCCACCGCCGGACGATGCGCCGCCGCCGCCGTCGCCGGCGCCCGCCTGCTCGGCCTGCTGCGCCTTGTAGAGCGCCTCGCCGAGCTTCATCGAGACCTGCGCGAGCGCTTCGGTCTTGGCCTTGATCTGGCCGGCATCGTCGCTGCCGAGCGTGTCCTTGAGCGCCTGGACCGCCTGCTGCACCGCGTCCCGGTCGCCTTGCGGGACCTTGTCCCCGCTTTCCGTCAGGGTGCGTTCGGTGGTGTGGATCAAGGCGTCGGCGTTGTTCCTGGCCTCGACCAGCTCACGCCGGCGCTTGTCCTCATCGGCATGCGCTTCGGCATCCTTGACCATCTTGTCGATATCGGTTTCGGAGAGCCCGCCCGAAGCCTGGATGCGGATCTGCTGCTCCTTCTGGGTCGCCTTGTCCTTGGCCGAGACCTGGACGATGCCGTTGGCGTCGATGTCGAAGGTGACCTCGATCTGCGGCAGGCCGCGCGGCGCTGACGGGATGCCGACCAGGTCGAACTGGCCGAGCAGCTTGTTGTCGGCCGCCATTTCGCGCTCGCCCTGGAAGACGCGGATCGTCACCGCGGTCTGGTTGTCCTCGGCGGTCGAGAAGGTCTGGCTCTTCTTGGTCGGGATCGTCGTGTTGCGGTCGATGAGCCGGGTGAACACGCCGCCCAGGGTCTCGATGCCGAGCGACAAGGGCGTCACGTCGAGCAGCAGGACGTCCTTGACCTCGCCCTTCAAGACGCCGGCCTGGATCGCCGCACCGATCGCCACGACCTCGTCGGGGTTGACGCTGCGATTGGGCTCCTTGCCAAAGAACTGCTTGACCGCGTCGATGACCTTGGGCATGCGGGTCATGCCGCCGACCAGGATCACCTCGTCGATTTCCGAGGCTTTGAGCCCGGCATCCTTCAACGCCGCCCGGCACGGCCCGATCGTGCGCTGGATCAAGTCTTCGACCAGCGCTTCGAGCTTTGCTCGCGTCAGCTTGATGTTGAGGTGCTTCGGCCCGTGCTGGTCCGCGGTGATGAAGGGTAGGTTGACGTCTGTCTGCATCGACGACGACAGCTCGATCTTGGCCTTCTCCGCTGCCTCCTTTAGCCGTTGCAAAGCGAGGCGGTCGCTGCGCAGGTCGATCCCCTGCTCCTTCCTAAACTCGTCGGCGAGATAGTCGATGATGTTCTTGTCGAAGTCTTCGCCGCCGAGGAAGGTGTCGCCATTGGTCGATTTGACCTCGAAGACGCCGTCGCCGATCTCGAGCACCGAGATGTCGAAGGTGCCGCCGCCGAGGTCATAAACCGCGATCGTGCCGCCGCCCTTGCGCTCCATGCCATAGGCGAGCGCCGCCGCGGTCGGCTCGTTGATGATGCGCAACACTTCGAGACCGGCGATCTTGCCGGCGTCCTTGGTCGCCTGGCGCTGCGAATCGTTGAAATAGGCGGGGACGGTGATGACCGCCTCGGAGACCGTCTCGCCGAGATAAGCTTCGGCGGTTTCCTTCATCTTTTGCAAGATGAAGGCGCTGATCTGCGAGGGCGCGTATTTCTTGCCGCGGCCGTCGACCCAGGCGTCGCCATTGTCGCCGGCGATGATCTTGTACGGGACGAGATCCATGTCTTTTTTGACCAACGGGTCGGTAAAGCGGCGGCCGATCAGGCGCTTGATCGCAAAGAACGTGTTTTCCGGATTGGTCACCGCCTGGCGCTTGGCCGCCTGGCCGACCAGGCGTTCTCCCGCTTCGGTGAAGGCCACCATCGAGGGCGTGGTGCGCATGCCCTCGCTGTTCTCGATGACCTTGGCGTTCTTGCCGTCCATCACGGCGACGCAGGAGTTGGTCGTGCCGAGATCGATACCGATAACCTTGCTCATAGATGCCTCGTTTCTAAGCAGGACCGGGCGGCCCGGGGAAGCACCGTCCCGATCCCCCGGGAAAGCGGTCGGCTGAGCTCAGCCGACCGAGTAAACTTATATATGCGAGGCCCCAAGCCGCTACAACGGGCCAGGATCGGTGCGTTCTGTCGGATTCACGCCTGCTTCGCGACGCCGACCATGGCCGGGCGCAGCAGGCGGTCGTGCAGCACATAGCCCGGCTGCAGCACTTCGACGATGGTGCCGGCGGGCGCGTCGGCGCGCGCGACCTCGTAGATCGCCTGGTGGAAATTGTGGTCGAAGCGCTCGCCTTTGGGGTCGATGCGGCGGATGCCGTGGCGTTCGAGCACGCCTAAAAGCTCACGCTCGGTCGCGGCCACCCCGGCCAACAGGCTGCGCGTGCGCTCGTCGTGGAGCTCCGCTTCGGGCAGGCTGTCGAGCGCGCGGCGCAGATTGTCCGCCGCCGACAGCAAATCCTTGGCAAAAGCGCCGATCGCGTATTTTGACGCGTCCTCGCGCTCCCGCTGGGCTCGGCGACGAATGTTCTCGGTCTCGGCGAGGGCGCGCAGCAGGCGGTCCTTCTGCTCGGCGAACTCGGCTTCGAGCGCAGCCAGCCGCGTCTCGGGCGGTGCGTCATCGAGACTCTCGACATTGTTGTTGGCGGCTTCTTCGGCCGGACCGGCCGCCGCTGCCGGATCGTTTCCGGTATCGTTCATCGATCGTCCTATCCGAGAAGGCGCCCGATCATCTTGGCGGTGTAATCGACCATCGGGATGATCCGGGCATAGTTGATCCGAGTGGGGCCGATGACCCCGATTGCGCCGACGATTTGCTCGCGGCTGTTGTGATACGGGGCGATCACCATCGAGCAGCCGGTCACCCCGAACAGGCGGTTCTCGGCGCCGATATAGATTTGCACGCCCTCGCCCTGCTTGCTGGCTTCCAGCAGCTTTAGCATCGTTTCGCGGGTTTCCAGCATCTCGAACAGGGTGCGCAGGCGTTCGAGATCGGCGAGCGCGGTCACGTCTTCGAGCAAATTCGCCTGGCCGCGCACGATCAAGGCGCTGCCCTGACGATCCCCGGCCCAGCTGGCGAGACCGGCGGCAACGAGCTTTGAGGTCAATTCGTCGAGCTGCGCGCGGCTGCCTTCGATTTCCTCGCCGATCGCTGCCTGCGCTTCTTCGATGGTCCGGCCGATCAGCCGGGCATTCAAATAATTGCCGGCCGCGACCAGCGTCGCCGGCGGCAACCCCAGCGGGATCTCGATGACCCGGTTTTCGACCAGCCCGTCTTCGGTAACCAGAACCACAAGCGCGCGGCCGGGCCCGAGATTAACAAACTCGATATGCTTGAGCGGTCGGTCCTGCTTGGGGGCGACGACGATCCCGGCGCAATGCGAGAGCCCGCTCAACGCGCTCGTCGCCTCTTCCAAGGCTTGCGGCAGGCTCTTGCCGCGGGCGACGCAAAGGCTTTCGAGGCTGCGCCGCTCGTCCTCGGCGAGGCGGCCGATCTCCAGCAGCCCGTGGACGAAGAGGCGCAGCCCAGCCTCGGTCGGCAGCCGGCCAGCCGAGGTGTGCGGAGCGAACAAAAGCCCCGCCTCTTCGAGATCGGCCATCACATTGCGGATCGTCGCCGGCGACAAATTCTGGCCGAGGCGGCGCGACAGGGTGCGCGAGCCGATCGGCTCGCCGGTCGCGACATAGCCGTCGACGATCAGCCGAAATATCTCTCGGCTGCGCTCGTTGAGCTCATAGATGGGCGAGGGTGCGATCGGTTCGGCCATTGCCAAGCTGCGTCGGACGAACCGGTCCGGCGCTGGCGAAATTTGGGGGCGCCATGGGCGGGCGTCAACTCGGCGGGCGTCAACTCGGCGGGCGTCAACTCGGCGGGCGTCAACTCGGCGGGCGTCAACTCGGCGGCCGACCCGCCTGCGGTCGTGACGCTACGGCGTCTGCTTGAAGATCGCGGTGAAGGTCTGGCCCTTGGGCGTCGTCAACCGCCCGTCGAGATCCACGATCCCCGGGCGAAACGCGAACTGGCTGCCGTCGGAGTTCTGAAACAGCAGCTCGCCGCCGCGGACGACGCCGGTGCCATGCAGCACGCCGCTCGGCCCCGCGGCATTCGATCCGAGCGGACCATAAACGTAGATGATCGAGGCGGTGGCGTCGGGCCGCACGTCCTCGACGATCAGCGCGGCGCAGGTCTGGGCGTTCCATGCCGCGTCGCTCCAAACTCCGACGAAGCGGCGAAAACGCGCCGGAACCTGGGTCTTGTCCGCCAGCTTGTAGGTGACGCTCTGCTCGCAGAACACACGGCCGCCCGGCCCCTCGCCCAAAGGCGGCGGCGTTTGTGCCGCCGCGGCGGCGGCAAGCAGCAACGTGGCCGAAAGCACGGCCGGCAGGCGCGCCACCGCGCGGGCCGACGGCGCTAGAGCGGCACTTCGCGCAGCCGCCTCACATCGGCGCGGCCGGCGCTGAGGATATAGCCGACATCGGAGCCGCCGGTCAGGTAGCGCACGCCGATGCCGAAGAGCCAGCTCTGAAATTCGAAATCCTCGCGCACGCCGCCGACCCCCATCGCCTTGCCATGCGTCTTTGCCGCTTTTGCGACAGTCTCGAACGCGGCGCGCATGCGCTCGCTTTTGTACTGGCCGGGAATCCCCATTTCGGTCGACAGATCGCTGGCGCCGATATGCAGCACGTCGATCCCCTCGACCGCGGCGATGGCGTCGGCATTGGCCACCGCCTCCGGCGTCTCGATCATTGCCATCAGCAGGGTCTCGTCGTTCAGGATTCGGCACACCTCCGCCTGCGGTTTTGCCGCATAGCCGAGCGCCGGGCCGCTGCCGAACGCCGAGCGGTGGCCGAGCGGGGCGTAGAGGCAAGCGGCGACGACGGCGCGTGCCTCGGCCGCATTATTGACATGCGGCACCATGACCCCTTGGGCGCCGCTGTCGAGGATGCGGGTCGCGTCATGCGGGTCGTGCGAGCTGACGCGGGCGATCGGCGTTATGCCGACGGCGAGCGCGGCAATCGAGACTGCCGCGGCGGTCTCGAGCGAGGTCGGGTTGTGCTCGAGATCGATATAGACCGCATCGAAGCCGCAGGACGCAGCGATCAACGCGATGTTCGGGGTGCGCATCTGGTTCACCCCCATGCACAGCACGAGCTCGCCGGCGGCAAGCTTTTTCTTGGCGATGTTTTCTCCGATCGCGTTGGGCATGGCTGCAAATCTCCGTCTTCAATTGCCCCTGCCGCGCAGCATCGCCTTAGCGCGCGCCGGGGACAAGCCGATCTCGCCGCTGCCCTCCGCCTGGACAGCTTTTAGGACGGCCCGCTATCCTCGACCGAGCAGCGTCGCCGAAAGAGGTGAGGCCGTGACCGATACGCCAGGCCATCCACGTCCTCGACCCCGGTCCGCCGGCCGCAGGGCGCAGCATCGTTTGTGGCCCACTTATCTCGGCATTACCGGGCTCCTGCTGTTCATCCTGGTCGCGCTGGCGGGCGGCATCGTGTGGTACAACACCAAGAAATCCAACGAGCTGGCGATCGCGGCGGCGCATCGCCTGATGCAGGAGGTCGAGGATAAGATCATCGACCGCATCAAGCTCCTCTACGACCCGATGTACGCGATCGTCGGCATCGCCTCGCTGGCGCCGATGTTGACGTCGCCTGAAACGAGCAGCAATCCGCGGGCGTTGGAGCTCGTGCTCCGGGCGTTGCGGATTTATCCGCAAATTCAGTCGCTTTATGTCGGTTTCGAGAGCGGCGAGTTCTATATGGTGACCCATATAATCGGGGAAAAAAGCGAGGATTTGCGGGCGGTATTGCGCGCGCCGCACGATGCGGTCTTTGCCGTCGAAACGATCGGCCTCGGCGCCAAAAACGAGCGCAGCACGCGCTGGACCTTTCTCTCCCAGGACGGCGCCGTCGTCGGTCACCGTGAACCGGAGGCGACGGATTTCGACCCGCGCACCCGTCCCTGGTACGGCGCTGCAAAGCGCAGCGACATCGTCGAAGAGAGCGATCTGTACGTCTTCGCCACGAGCGGCGAGCCGGGATTTACGCTGAGCCGCAGCTTCAAAGGCCCCCCGGCCGGGGTGATGGGGGCCGACCTCGCGGCGATCGATCTCGCCTATTTTCTGCGCAGCCAGCGGATTACACCGGGGAGCGCCGCTTTCATTTTCACCAAAACCGGCGAGGTCGTCGCTGTGCCCAATCCGGCACCGTTGAGAAAGACCACAGGAGCCAAGGACGGCAAAGTAAAATTGCCAAAAGTTGCCGATTTGAACGATCCGGTGATCAAAGGCTTTATTGCCGCGTATCAGGACCAGAACGGCGAGGGCACGACCGGCACTCGTATCTACGAGGTCGGCGGCCGCACCTATATCGGGCGGGTCGTCGCGATCCCGCCGCGCTATGGCCGCAACCAGCTGCTGGCGATGATGGTGCCGGTGGACGAGATCGAGCGGCCGATCACCGACGCCCGCAACGAAACGCTGCTCTACTCGCTCGCGTTTCTGGTCTTTTCGGTGCCGCTTTACCTGACCCTCGTCGTCGCCTGGATCGACCGGCGCCTGGGTCGCCACCACGGGCCCAGGCTGCCGTTCCGCGACGAAGAGTGAGGCGTCAGGCGATCCGTTCGTGCTCGATCACCGCGGTGTCGACCGTCACCAGCTCGTCGTGATAGAGCCAGCGGGTGAAAAACCCGGCGATCAGCGCGCCGATGATCGGCGCCAGCCAGAACAGCCAAAGCTGGCCGAAATAGCCGCCGTTCCCTGCAAACATAGCAAAGAGCGCCGGGCCGGTGCTGCGGGCCGGGTTGACCGAGGTGTTGGTGACCGGGATCATGACCAGATGGATCAGGGTCAGGCACAGCCCGATCGGGATGCCGGCAAAACCGACCGCGGCACCCCGCGAGGTCGAGCCGATGATGACGAAGACAAAAAAGAATGTCGCGACGACCTCGCCGACAAAACAGGCGCCCAAGCCGTACTTGCCGGGGCTGAGGTCGCCATAGCCGTTGGACGCGAAGCCGCCGGCGATCCAGCCGGGCTTGCCCGACGCAATGTAATAGAGCACGCCGGCGGCGATGATCGCGCCGATCACCTGGGCGACGATGTAAGGCAGAACGTTCGCGCCCTTGAACCGTCCGCCGGCCCACAGGCCGACCGTCACCGCCGAGTTGAAATGGCCGCCCGAGATGTGTCCGACCGCATAAGCCATCGTCAGCACGGTCAGGCCGAAGGCGAAGGCGACGCCGAGAAAGCCGACGCCGAGCGATGGGAACCCGGCGGCGAGCACGGCGGTCCCGCAGCCGCCAAAGACCAGCCAAAACGTGCCGAACAATTCGGCGACGGCACGGCGTGTCATATCCATGCTGTTCCTCCCGCTCGAGCTGAACCTCGCCAGCAAGCTTCGGCGCAAAATGCTGCACAGGGTCAGCTTGCACGCAACCGATGATTTCGACAACCCAGCCATCGGCAGTCGATGCATCGCCTTATCAACTGTTTGAATCAGATATTTGACGGCGTTCGCCCGGGTTCGCCTCAATCCGGCCAGCGCCGGTGCAGCCATAGCCACAGCTCGGGCCGGTCGCGAATCCAGGATTCGAGCGTGGCGTTGACGCAAGCGGTCAAGGCGGCGACATCGGCGCTTTGATTGCCGGTTCGCGCCAGCGCCAAGGGCGCGAAGACGGTCAGCCGAAAGCGCGCGCCGCCGAGCCGCTCGACCCGAACGGGCAGCACGTCGCAGCCAAAGCGCAGGGCCAGGAGCGCCAGCGCCGAAGTGGTCATCGCCGGGCGGCCAAAAAACGGCACGGGGATGCCTTCGTTGAGCTTTTGGTCGGCGAGCATCGTCAAATGCCCACCGCGATAAAGGGTCGCAAAGGCGCGGCGGGCCGCGGCGGCGCTCTTCGGCACATATTCGCTCCGGTCGCCGCGAAACCGGGCGATCAGCCGATCGACCCGTGGATTGTTCGCGGCGCGATAGATTTGCGTCACGGCGATGCCGTATTGCACCGCGGCGAGCGCGGCGACCTCCCAATTGGCGATATGCCCGGCAAAAAAAATCATCGAGCGGCCGGCGGCAACGGACCGGTCGATGTGCTCGAGACCATGTATCTCGACGCGCCCGCCCGGTGCGAAGACGCGGATTTCGCGCAGATGCGGGTATTCGGCGGCGACTCGGCCGAGATTGTCCCACATGCCTTTGACGATCGCTTCGATCTCGGCATCGGCCAGCTCTGGATAAGCACGGCGTAAATTGATCCGCGCGCGTTTGGTGATGCCGAGGCGTGGGCCGATATGTCGGCCCACGGCGCCGCCGAGTGCCGAGGCCCAGTCGATCGGCAACAGGCCGAGCGCTGCGGCGACCAGCGCCGCAACCCACCCTTCCATCCGGTGGGCAGCCCGCTCGCGGTCAGCGGCGTGCATCGCCGGCCTCGACGACCCCGGCAAGACAATTGGCCAGCGCCTGCGGATCGGGCCAGCGGACCGCGACCTCGACCACCTCGGTCCCGGCGCGCGCCGCGGGCGGCAACCGGACAAAGTCCTTTGCGGTGGTAACGAGGCGCGCATTTCGGCTTGCCGCCGCCCGGCGCAAGGTGGCGATGTCGGAAGGGCGAAACCGATAATGGTCGGGGAAGCTCCGCTCGGCGACGAGATCGGCGCCGAGCCCCCGCAATGTGGCGAACAGCTTTTCCGGCCGCCCAATCCCGGCGAACGCGTAGACACGCTCTCCGGCGAGGTGCTGACCCGCGACCGGAGCCAATAATGCCGGCACGACCGGACGGTCGAAAATGCCCGGCATCGGCGCAACCGGCTCGCCTTCGGTGGCGAGCAATATAACGGCGTCGGCGCGTGCCAGGCCGCGCCCGAGGCTTTCCCGCAACGGGCCCGCCGGCATCACCCGGCCGTTGCCGAAGCCATGCGCGGCATCGACCACGATCAGCGCCAGGCTTTTGGCAACCGACGGGTTTTGAAAGCCGTCGTCAAGCAGGATGACGCCGGCGCCGGCCGCCGCCGCCATGCGAACGCCCTCGGCGCGATCACGCGCCACCCAGCAAGAGGCGGCACGCGTCAGCAGCAACGCTTCATCGCCGACCAGATCGGCGTCGTGACAGACCGGATCGACCCGAACCGGTCCCGTATGGCGGCCGCCGTAGCCGCGCGTGACCACATGCGCTTCGACGCCCTGCCCGGCAAAGTAATCGCACAGCGCCAGAACCACCGGCGTCTTGCCGGCGCCGCCGGTGACGAGGTTGCCGACGCATACCACAGGGACAGGCGCGCGGTACGAATGGGCGATCGCCCGGCGCAGCCGGCCCGCCATGTCCCAGGCGGCGCCAACCGGTGCCAGCAGCCCCGCGGCGAGGCCCGGCGGCCTTTCCCAAAAGAGCGGTGCCGCGCGCATCAGCGCTGCCGTCCGCCATCCGCCGGGGCCAGCCGGTCGAGCCGGCGGCCAAGCCGTTCGAGGACGATATCGAGGACCTCGGATCCGGCGGCGGCGACGCGTGCCCCGGCGGCGGCGCGCCCGGCGCGCAGCTGCGGGTCGGCGAGCAGCCTCGCGACCGCCTGCGCCAATTCATCGGTATCGGCGACGCTCTCGGCGGCATCGGCCGCGGCTAACGCCGTTGCCATCGCTGCGCAATTGGCGGTGTGCGGCCCGTGTAGAACGGCGCAGCCCAAGCGGGCGGCTTCGAACGGGTTGTGGCCGCCTTTGGCAACCAGCGACCCGCCGATGAACGCAACCCCGGCGAGACGGTAAAAGAGCCCCAATTCGCCCATTGTGTCGGCGAGATAGATGTCGGTGCGACCGGTGATCGCCTCGCCGCGGCTGCGTCGGGTGACGCAGAGCCCGCGCTCTTTCAGCATCGCCTCGATCGCATCGCCGCGCGCCGGATGACGCGGCGCGAGGAGCGTCAACAGTGCGCCGTGACGCGCCGAGGCCGCGCGGTGAACCGAGGCGGCGATCTCCTCCTCGCCCGTATGGGTGCTGGCGGCGAGCCAGACGGGTCGCGCCCCCGCCTGCCGGCGCAGCCGCTCGAGCTCGGCCTCGTCGACAGGCAGCGCCGCCCCCGCCGCTTTGAGGTCGCCGATCGCGACCGCGTTGCGCGCTCCGAGACGGCGCAGTCTTCGCGTCTGCTCGTCGTCTTGAGCCAGACATTCGGCAAAGGCGCCGAGCATTGGCTGGATCAGCCCGGGCAGCCAGCGCCAGCGCGCATAGGAGCGGGCCGACAGCCGGCCATTGACCAGGATCATCGGGACGCCGCGCCGATGTGTCGCCATGACCAGGTTGGGCCACAGCTCGGACTCGACCCAAAGCGCGAGATCGGGCCGCCAATGATCGAGAAAGCGCGCGGTCCAGCCCGGCAGATCGACCGGCACGAATTGATGACGCGCGCGCGCCGGCAGCCGCCCTTCCAGCAGCTGCGCCGAGGCCACCGTTCCGGTGGTGACCAGGATTTCGAGCGCCGGGCGAGTGGCGAGCAAACGCTCGATCAGGCCGAGCACCGCCGTCGCCTCGCCGACGCTGGCGGCATGAATCCACAACAACGGACCGGGCGGGCGTGGCTCGCCGGCGATCCCGCGGCGTTCGGCAAGGCGTCCCCGATCCTCCTTGCCGCGTCGGCAGCGGCGATTGAGGAGCAGCAACGCCAGCGGCGGCAGCGGCCGGGTCAACGCGCGGTACAACAACGGCAGCATCAGCGCACCAATTCGTCGGCGAGCACCGGCTCGGGCGACGCCGCGGCCGCGGCCACGGCATGCCCGACCCGGCGATCGGCCTCGGCGGATATGTCGGTCAGGCGGGCTTCGACCAGAAGGCGGGCCTGCTCCACCCCGGCCTCGTCGAGATCGGCGGCGATGTCGATCGGCTCGCCCCACAAAAAGATGCCGCGTCCGAACGGCAAAGCCAGGTGAAACCGGTCCCAGGTGTCGAGCAGAAGGCGCCGGCTCGTGGCAAAGGTGATCGGCACGATCGGCACCTGCGCGAGGCGCGCCGCATTGACGATGCCGATGCTGGCGCGCATCGCCGGCCCGCGCGGCCCGTCCGGGGTGATGGCGACGCAATCGCCGTCCTTCAGCCGCTTCAGCATCGCGCGCAACGCCGCCGAGCCGCCCCGGCGGGTCGAGCCGGCAATCGTGTCGATGCCGAAATACGACACGGTGTCGGCGATGACCCGGCCGTCGCGATGGGCCGAGATCAGCATGTGCATCGGCGCCATCCGCCGCCAAGCGACCGGGATCATCATCATGCGGCCGTGCCAGAAGGCGCCGATGAAGACGCGGCCTTGCGCGCGCAGCCGCCGCGGGTGCTCGTCGCCCTCGACCAGCCAACGGTTGGTGCGGTGCACCAGCCGGATATACCAGGAGCCGGCTCGGCACGCGGCCCGGCGCAGCCAAGAGCGGCGCATCAGCCGCCGCCCCATGTCGCGGTAGCGCTTGCGCCGGGCCACGCGTTACGGCGTTGGCGCGGCGGCGAGCTCGCTGTCGGCGAACTGCATCGCATGAAGCCGCGCGTAGAGGCCGCTCTGAGCCAAGAGCTGCGCGTGCCGGCCGCTCTCGACGATTTGGCCGCGATCGACGACGCAGATCAAATCGGCGCCTTGGACCGTCGACAGCCGATGGGCGATGACGAGCGTGGTGCGCCCGCGCATCAAGCTGCGCAGCGCCGCCTGCACATGGCGCTCGGATTCGGTGTCGAGCGCCGAGGTGGCTTCGTCGAGCAATAGGATCGGGGCATCCTTCAGCATTGCGCGGGCGATCGCGATCCGCTGGCGCTGGCCGCCGGAGAGGCGCACGCCATGCTCGCCAACCTGGGTGTCGTAGCCATCGGGCAAGGCGCGGATAAACGCGTCGGCGCCGGCCGCCTGCGCCGCCGCCTCGATGGCCGGCGCGGGCGCGCCAAACCGACCATAGGCGATGTTGGCGCGCACCGTATCGTCGAACAACGTGACCTCTTGCGTGACGAGCGCGATCGCGGCACGCAGCGAGGCCAAGCTGACCGCGCGGATGTCCTGGCCGTCGATCGCAATGCCGCCTTCCTCGACCTCGAAAAACCGCGGGATCAGGTTGAGGATCGTCGATTTTCCGGCGCCCGATGCGCCAACCAGCGCCACCCTGTGCCCGGCCGGGACGGTCAGGGTGATGCCGTCGAGCGCTACCGCGCCGGGCGCGTAGCCAAAGCGCACCTGGTCGAAACGGATTTCCCCACCGGCAACCGAAAGGGGGCGGGCGCCGGGCAAATCACGGATCGTCGGCTCGACATCGAGCACCTGGAAGATGCGTTGGGCGGCAGCCAAGCCCTCCTGCAGGGACGCGTTCAGATTGGCGAGGCTCTTCAACGGCTGATAGGCGAGCAGCAGCGCGGTGATGAACGAAAAGAACGCGCCGGGCGTGCGCGCCCCGGAAATGACCTGGTGGCCGCCATAGAGGATGACGACCGCGATCGCGGCACCACCCAGGGTTTCCATCATCGGCGATGCGCGCGAGCGGGTCCGGGCGGCGCGCTCGACCAGCCCAAACAGCCGTTCGAAAAGGCCGGCGGCGCGGCCCTCTTCATAGGCCTCCATGCCGTAGGCTTTGACCAGCCGCGCGCCTTGAAAGGTCTGGCTCAGCAATGTCGTCAGCTGGCCGATCTCGGCCTGGGTGTTGGCTGAAACCCGCCGCATCCGGCGACCGATCGCGACGATCGGGCGAATCGCGAGCGGAAAGACAAAGAACGAGACGAGGGCGAGCAGCCAATCCTGGTAGAACATCACGCCGAGGAGAAAGACGACCGTCAGCGCGTCCTTGCCGATGCCGCCCAAGACATTGGCAGCAGCGCTGCGCAACGCCGCCGCATCGCTGGTAAAGCGCGACACCAAGGTGCCGGTCGGACGGGCGTGAAAATAGGCGAGATCGGCCCGCATCAGCCGGGTGAACAAGGCCTTCTGCACATCGGCGATGACCCGCTGGCCGACCCGTGTCATCAGCACCGCCTGGCCGTAATCGGCAACACCCTTGGCCAGCGCCAGCGCCAGCGCTGCGCCGGCGATCGCCAGCAGCAAGGATGCGTCGCGCCCGACAAAGATGCGGTCGAGCACCGGCTGCATCAGCCAGGCACGCAACGCCGTGCTGCCGGCCGCAATCCCCATCAGCGCAAAGGCGAAGAGGATGCGCGCCGCGTGCGGACGCATGAAATCCCGCACCAGCCGCCATACCAGGCCGGCCGAGCGCGCGCTTTCTTCGAGGATCGGCGGCTTGTCGAGCATGAGTCCCCGCCGCCACTGTTAAAGGCGGGGGCCCGCCTTGGCAAGATCGGCGGCGGTCAGCCTGGAGTCCCCGGGATGGCGCCGCCGCTTGCAATCACGCCGGGTAGGAGACGAAGCACTTCTCCGACATGAAGATGTGGGTCTCGACGTAATCGTGCACGACCGGGCGGCGGTCGAGCGCTTCCATCGCGCCCATCAGCGCGCACCAGTTCAGCATTTCGTGCTGGCCGGCTTGCTCCATCGCGCCGAGCGGGCGCTTGCGCCAGGTGTCGTAGTCGCGTTGCGACAACGCGTCGAACAACAGCCGGTCGGCCTTGTGGTCGGGCCACAGATAGCCGTTGGTCGGCGACAGGAAGCAGTGCGACCAGCTCGACGATGCGATCAGCGCCACCCGCCACGGCGATTGCGCCAGGGTCTCGGCCACCGCCTTGCCCACCTCCATGCAGCGCCACGGGTGCGGCGAGGGCGGGTCGGCGGCGATCGACGGGTCGCGCGGCGGCATGAACAAGGCCGCGGTGCCGCCCTTGGCATGCAACAGATTGCTGCCGTAGCAATTGATCGCAAACGGGACGACCGGGTAGGGGAAGCCTTTGCGGTCCCAATCGAGATAGAGGAAGGTGTTGGTGAAGGCGTGCGCCAATTTATCGTGCAAGGGCTTATAGGCGTAGGCCATGTCGATCCCGCGCTCGATCAGGCCGGTGGCGAGAAATTTCGCCGCGTCGCGATGGCCGTGCAATTTCAGCGCCCAATCGCCGGGCTCGTTCCAGCGGTTCGGCCGGCCGCCATTGCCGTTGTGCCAGGGCTGGGTTTCGAACTCGTCGTCATAGCCGAGCACGCAGAACGCCGGGATGATGTCCTCGCGGAAATTCTCGTATTGGTCGTCGCCCCAGACCAGCACGACATCCGGGTTGAAATCGTCGAGCGCCTTGCGAATGGCGCGGAAGTCCTCGGCCATGCGGGCGCTGTAGCGCTGCGCGGAGGATTGCCCGTCGTCGTTGCCGAGCTCGGCCACCAGCTCGGCCGGCCAATTCGCCCGGTCCTTGTAATGCGCCGGCACGTTGGGTGCCGTCAGCAGGCGGTGAAAGCCCGCCGGCAACCTCTCGTCGGGCACTGTGAGCCCGGGGTAATGCGTGCAGCCAAGCCCGAGAATCTCAGCCATATCCCTGCCTCTCCCGATTGAGCGGGCCATGCCGTGCACGGCCGTCTAGCGCCGATCGCAATCTTAAACGATTTCTCCGCCGCCCGGCAGAGGTATTAAATCGTGCGCGGGCGAGATCGAGGGAGGCGAAATGTACGGGCTGGAGGGCCGGGTCGGGCTCGTCACCGGTGGCGGCGGCGGCATCGGGCGGGCGATCGCCCGGCGGCTGGCGCGCGAGGGGATGGCGGTTGCGGTGCTCGACCGAGACGAGGCGGCGGTTCAGGCGGTTGCGTCCGAGATCGGAGGGCTCGCGGTCACCGCCGATGTGACGGCGCCGGAGGAAGCCCGGAAGGCGGTCGCCGCGGTGCTCGCCCGCTTCGGCAAGATCGATCTCCTCGTCAACAATGCCGGCATCGCCTGGACCGGGCCGGCGCTCGACATGCCGCTTGAGGTCTTTCAGGCGATGCTGCGGGTCAATGTCGAGGGCGTGTTCATCATGAGCCGCGCGGTGCTGCCGCATATGGTGGCGCGGCGCTCGGGTGCGATCGTCAACCTCGCCTCCTGGGCCGGCAAGACCGGCAATGCCTGGTTCGCCGGCTACAGCGCCAGCAAGTTTGCGGTGGTCGGCTTGACCCAGGCGCTGGCGCGCGAGATGGCGCCGCACGGCATCCGGGTCAACGCGATCTGCCCCGGCATCGTTGTCGATACGGCGATGCGCGAGGCGCTCGAAGCGCAGCAGCGGCAATATGGGCTGCCGGAAACCGCCGAGCGGGCGCAATCGATCCCAATCGGGCGGCTCTCGGTGCCCGACGACGTGGCCCGCGCCGCGGCCTTTCTCGCCTCCGACGAGGCGGCCTATATTACCGGCGAAGCGATCAACCTCTCCGGCGGCCTGCTGATGGATTGAGGAGCAAATCCGATGACCAAATTCAAGGATTGGCAGCCGCATGGCGTGATCCCCGCGGTATTGCTGCCGTTTCACCGGGATTTCAGCATCGACGAGAAATCCTACCGCAAGCATCTGCGCGATGTGGCCGCGGTGGACGGCATCTCGGCGATCACCGTCAACGGCCATTCCTCGGAAGTTCATGCCTGCAATTTGGACGAGCAGCAGCGGGTGCTGGCGCTGACCCTGGACGAGCTCGGCGACCGGCTGCCGATCATCGCCGGAATCTACAGCGACGGCAGCCTCGAAGCGGCGCGGATCGCCCGCATGGCCGAGGCGGGCGGCGCGTCGTGCCTCTTGGTGTTTCCGCCGCAGAGCATGACGATGGGCGGGCAGCTGCGGCCGGAGATGGCGGTCGCCCATTTCGCGACGGTCGCGGCGGCGACGAGCCTGCCCTTGATCTGCTTCAACTATCCGCTGTCGGGCGGGCTCGGCTATCCGCACGAGACCTTGCTGCGCCTCGTCGCGGAGGTGCCGTCGATCCGCGCGGTCAAGGACTGGTCGGGCGATCCGGCGGTGCACGAGCGCAACATCCGCGCGCTGCAATCGCTGCCCCGCCCGGTCAATCTGCTGACGACGCACAGCGCGTGGCTCATGAGCTCCTTGGTGCTGGGCTGCAACGGGCTCCTCTCCGGCGCCGGCAGCGTCGTCGCCGACCTTCAGGTCGCATTGTTCCGCGCCGTCCAGGCGAACGACCTCGCCCAGGCGCGGGCGATAAACGAGCGGATCTACCCGTTGGTCCAGGCCTTTTATGCACCGCCTTTTCTCGACATGCACAACCGGATGAAGGAGGTCCTGGCGCTGCTCGGCCGCTTGCCGCCGGCGGTCGTGCGGCCGCCCTTGGTCAAGCTCGGCACGGATGAGATCGACCGGCTGCGCTGTGCGGTCGCCGCCGCCGGGCTCGTCCACGAACCGGCGCCGGCGCTCGCCGCCGAGTGACCCTGGCGGCGGGAGGCAAGCATGGCCGAGATCGGCACGCTTTACGACCGGGACTTTGTGCTGTGGACCGAGGAGCAGGCGGCTGCGCTGCGCTGCGCCAAAGACTCGAGCCTGCCGCTCGATTGGGAGAACCTCGCCGAGGAGATCGAGAGCTTGGGAACATCGCAGCGCACCGAATTGAACTCCCAAATCCGGCGGATCCTCAGGCACCTCTTCAAGCTCGATGCTTCTCCCACGGCGGCGCCGCGCGTCGGATGGCGTACAACGATCAGGGACGCGCGAGCCGAGATCGAAGACCTCCTGGAGAACAGCCCGAGCCTTAGACGTGAAGTCGCCGACATCGTTGCAAAACAAGCGCTGAACGGCGCGAAGCTCGCCATCGGGGATCTCGACGAGCATGGTGAACCGACCGAGGCGATTCGGGCGCGGCTCGCGCAAGGCGGGTTTACGGCCGAGCAGGTGCTCGGCGACTGGTTTGCGGACAAGCCCGGCTGAGCCCACTTACGAGGCCGCATCGCCGGAATGGTGCGGCCGGCCGTGGATGTGCACGTGATGGCCCCCGGCTTCGGCGAGGATGCGGGTCGCGACGAGCTCACGGTCGGGATCGTCGCAGCGCGCCCATAGGAGGGCGGCGCCGGCGTCGAGCGCCGCCTTGAACTGAGCGCTGTGGCGCGGCCCCGTGTAGTCGTCGAACAATTCCTTTAGCGCGGCGCCGCCGAGACCGGCAGCGACCAATGCCGCGACCGCGGCGGCGATCGGCCCACCCGACAGCACGGCAATGCCGGCGACGGTCAGCGGCGCAATATATTTTATCTCGTCGCTGAGCCCGGCCGGGACCGCTTCGGCGCCGGAGCCGGCCGCTTCGCCGGCGGCCGCGAGCGAATCGTGGGTCGCGAGCACCGAGAGATCGCTTGTCGCGAAACCCGCCGCGAGCAGCGCCGATACCGCGGCGCGAAAATGGGCGCGGTCGGGAAACGACGCTACCGCCTCGCGGACGGTCGGAGCAGAGGGCGAAGCCCCGGACATGCCGATCCTCTCTTTCGTGCTGGCGCGGCCGGCATGATAGCTTGCAACACCCCGATGCGTCCCGCCTCCCCGCCAACTCCGCCCGCCACCGAGACACCGGCCGCCTCGCCGGTCATGGCGCAATACCATCAGGTGAAGGCGGAGAACCCGGGCTGCCTGTTGTTTTTCCGGATGGGCGATTTCTTCGAGATGTTTTTCGACGACGCGGTCGCGGCGGCGGCGGCGCTCGACATCGCCTTGACCAAGCGCGGCCGGCACGACGGCGCCGACATCCCGATGTGCGGCGTGCCGGTCCACACCGCCGAAATCTATCTCGCCCGGCTGATCCGCGCCGGGTTCAAGGTGGCGATCTGCGAGCAGATCGAGGACCCGGCCGAGGCGCGGCGGCGCGGCAACAAAGGGCCGGTGCGGCGCGCGGTGGTCCGCGTCGTCACCGCCGGGACCCTCACCGAGGAGGGTCTGCTCGACGCGCGCCGGAATAATTATCTCGCCGGCATCGCCGAGGCGGGCGGCGAGATCGGCCTCGCCTGGCTCGATCTGTCGACTGGCGCTTTTGCGCTGATGCCGACGCACGAGCCGGCATTGGCCGGCGATCTGGCGCGGATCGCGCCCGGCGAGATCCTGCTGCCCGAGCGGATGCTCGCCCGCCCGGCGTTGGGCGAGCTTTTGGCGGAATGGAAACCGGCGTTGACGCCGTTGCCGGACGCCCGGTTCGACAGCGCCGCCGCCCGCCGCCGGCTCGAAGAATTCTACGGTGTCGGGGCGCTCGACGGGTTTGGCAGTTTCGGCCGCAGCGAGATCGCCGCCGCCGGCGTGCTCGTCGATTATGTCGGGCTGACCCAGCCGGGTCGCGCGCCGCATCTGCTGCCGCCGCAACGGGTGGTGCCGGGCTCGGTCATGCAGATCGATGCGGCGACGCGGCGCAACCTCGAATTGACCGCGAGCGTTGCCGGCGAGCGCCGGGGCAGCCTCTTGGCGACGATCGACCGCACCATGACCGCCGCCGGCGCGCGGCTCCTCGCCGAGCAATCGGCGGCTCCGTTGACCGACCCCGCGGTGATTGCAGCGCGGCTCGATGCGGTGCAGTGCCTGGTCGATCGCCCCGATTCGCGAGCCGTCTTGCGCGAGCGGCTGCGCCACTGCCCCGATCTCGAACGCGCGCTTACCCGGCTCGGTCTCGGCCGTGGCGGCCCGCGCGACCTCGCCGCGCTCGGCCGCGCCTTGGCCGAAACCGCGACATTGCGCGATCTCCTCAATGAGCCGAGCCTGGTGCCATTGCCCGAGCGGCTGGCCGAAGCGCGACAGGGGCTCGGCGAGCACAGCACCTTGGTCGCGCGGCTCGGGCATGCGCTCGGCCCCGAATTGCCGCTTTTCGCCCGCGACGGCGGCTTTATCGCCGCCGGATATTCCGACGAGCTCGACGAATGGCGCCGGCTGCGCGACGAAAGCCGCCGGATGATCGCCGCGCTGCAAGCCCGCTATGTCTCGCAGACCGGGGTCGGCGCGCTCAAGATCCGCCACAACAATGTGATCGGCTACTACATCGAAGTGTCGGCCGGCCATGCCGGCAAGCTCGGCCCCGAATTCATCCATCGCCAGACCATGGCGGGGGCGCAGCGCTACACGACCGCGGAATTGGCCGATCTCGAAACCCGGATCGCGAGCGCCGCCGAGCGGGGCTTGGCGCTGGAATTGCGGCTGTGGGACGAGCTCGTCGGCGAGGTTGTCGCCCGGCGCGCCGAGATCGCCGCGGCGGCGGCGGCGCTCGCCGCGATCGACTTCGCCGCCGCGCTGGCCGAACGCGCGACCGAAGGCGGCTGGGTGCGCCCGCTCGTCGAGGCCGGCACCGCCTTTGCGATCGAGGGCGGGCGCCACCCGATGGTCGAGGCCGCGCGCGCCGGGGTGGGCGGGGACGCCTTTGTCGCCAACGACTGCCTCCTCGGCGAGGACGAGCGGATCTGGCTCGTCACCGGCCCCAACATGGCCGGCAAGAGCACCTTTCTGCGGCAGAACGCGCTGATCGCGATCCTGGCGCAGATGGGCTCCTATGTGCCGGCTCGTGCCGCCCGGATCGGCGTCGTCGACCGCCTGTTCAGCCGGGTGGGTGCGGCCGACGACCTGGCGCGCGGGCGTTCCACGTTCATGGTCGAGATGGTCGAGACCGCAGCGATCTTGAACCAGGCCGGCGCGCGCTCGTTTGTCATCCTCGACGAGATCGGCCGCGGCACGGCGACCTTCGACGGGCTCTCGATCGCCTGGGCGGCGCTCGAGCATCTGCACGAGGTCAACCGCTGCCGCGCGCTGTTCGCCACCCATTACCATGAGCTGACCGCACTCTCGGCGAAGCTCCCGGCGCTCGCCTGCCGCACGATGCGGGTCAAGGAATGGAAAGGCGACGTGGTGTTTCTGCACGAGGTCGGGCCGGGCACCGCCGACCGCTCCTACGGCATTCATGTGGCCAAGCTCGCCGGTCTGCCCAAGACCGTCACCGCCCGCGCCGAGGAGGTGCTGGAGATTTTGGAAAAAGGCGAAGAAGGCGGCGCGCTCGCCCGCCTCGCCGACGACCTGCCGCTGTTCAGCGCCGCCCGCCGCCGCAGCGCGCCGGCGCCTGCGCCCGCCCCGCCGGAATCCGCGGCCGAAGCATTGCTGCGCGACACCCGCCCCGACGAGCTCACCCCGCGCGACGCCCTCGACCTCCTCTACCGGCTCAAGGCCCTGGCGGCGGAATAAACCGCCTGGGCCGGCGCTCTTAAGAGCCTGGCGCGGAATGAATAGCGTCGATCAACAGATGATCGTCGCCCCCGCGAAAGAGCGTGTGAGAAAATGCCAAACATCGTCATTCCGGGGCGCGGGCGCTCCTGAGCCTGTCGAAGGGCCGCGAGCCCGGAACCTATGAACACCGGACGTCGAACATATTGGAAATTCAGGTGTTCTTGGGTTCCGGGCTCGGCCCTTCGGGCCGCCCCGGAATGACGTTTCTTGGAAAGAGCAATTTCTTCACACGCGCCTTCGCGGGAATGACGAACGACGCGTTAATTTTACGAATTCATTGCGGGTCGGGCTCTAAGATTTTTCACTTCCTCTGTCCGTAGGTTCACTGCATGCGAGCCTTAGAGCGGATCCTGCTCCACCTGTTTTATCAGATTGAGATCAGGTGAGCTCCTTGCCCGAAAAGCCAATCCGTCGTGGTCTGCGGCAGCGAAAAGCTGCATCGCATCGGTGCCCGCCAAATCGGAATCCGTCACGGACCTTAGCAGAAAACGATATTATTGTCAATATAGATATTACCGAAATCACATACGAGAGTGTCGGCGGCCACGGGCTTGATCATTTTGCCAAACCGGGGTAGGGGGCCTGTGTCAGCCTGCTCGGCTGCGGCCGGGGCGCCGGCGAACCGGTTTGGCGAGACCTTTGGCATCGGCTTCCTCGATCGGGTCGGGTGGGGGGAGGCGGTGCCGAGGCGTGAGCGAACCTGACCCCGAACGGCACCCCCTATGCACGCATTTTTAGTATCGACAGCGGTCATCGCCCTCGCCGAGATCGGCGACAAGACGCAAATCCTGGCGCTGATGCTGGCCGCACGATTTCGCCGGCCGGTACCGATCATCTTCGGCATTCTGCTGGCGACGATCGCCAACCACGCCGCGGCAGCGCTCGTCGGGACCCTGTTCGGGAGCTTTTTTGCCGGGCCCTGGATGCGCTGGATCCTCGGCGCCTCGTTTCTCGGGGTCGCGGTCTGGGCGCTCTTTCCCGACCGATACGAAGAGAGCGCCGATCCGATCGGCCGGTCGGGTGCCTTTGGCGCGACCTTCCTCGCCTTTTTTCTCGCCGAGATCGGCGACAAGACGCAGATCGCGACGATCGGGCTCGCCGCCCGCTTCGAGACGTTTCTGCCGGTCGTCATCGGCACGACCTGCGGCATGATGCTGGCCAACGTTCCGGCGGTCATCATCGGCGACCGGATCGCCGGCCGGCTCCCGCTCAAGGCGATCCGCATCGCCGCCGCGATCGTCTTTGCGACCCTCGGAATCCTCACCCTCACCGGCTTTGGCGGCTGAAATCGACGGGAGCGGGATCGGCTGCCGGTCGAAGAGAAACGCATCGGGCATCGCCGCCGTTGGTTTCGGCGCGAGACCGGGTGCGGCCTGCTGTGCTGTCGAGCGGCCGGACGCGTGATCCGGCGACGGTGCCGGAAGATTCCTCGATGGGGTTCAGCAAGGTATTGTTATTCTGCCGGAAATTGCTTAGAGCCAGCTGACAGCGGGGAGGGGCTCACAACGATTCCTGGCACCGATCGGATCGCCGCAGCCGCGCGGGCGCCGCGGGGCAGACCCGGCACGGGCCGAATCGCAGCGGCCACCAAGCTTTTTCTCCGCTATTCGAGGGTTTTGCAGCAGTCTCGGAGATAGGCCCCGCAATGGCGCATCGCGAATTGCATCGGAGGCTCGGACGACACGGCACCCCGCTCTGGATGGTTGTCGCCGCGCTGCTGAGCGGGATCGCCGCACCGGCGATGGCGGCAGCACCGCCGGCAAAGCTCGCCCCGTGTCTGGCCTGTCATGGCGCCGGGGGGCAATCCGTCATCGCGGGCGTCCCCTCGCTCGGCGGCCAGCCGTCGAAATATCTGGTCATTCAGCTCTTCATGTTCCGCGAGGGGATGCGCGAAGCCCCGCCGATGAACGCAATGATCAAGGGCTGGACCGACGACGAGCTGCAGCAGGCGGCGGATTATCTCGCCAGCCTGCCCGCGCCAAAGCCGCCGGCCGGTCCGGGGGACGCCGGGCGCGCCGCCAAGTCCCAGGCGCTGACCGAGCAATACCATTGCAATGTTTGCCACCGCCCGGATTTCACCGGCCAGGACAATGTTCCGCACCTCGCCGACCAGCGCGAAGACTACCTTGTAAAGGCGCTGAGCCAATACAAAAGCGGCGCGCGGCACGGCTATGATGCGACGATGGCCGAAGCGTTGCAGCCGGTCGACGCGGCACAGCTGCCCGACCTCGCCTATTACCTGTCGCATTTCCGGCCAGCCGCCGGGCATTAGAGCATGATTCGTGCAGGTCGAAGCGGATTCTGCGAAACCTCCCGTCGCACCGCGCATCGGCCCCGATCCCAGTCCTTCCCGCTTTCCCGGCGAAGGCCGGGACCCATCTGTGCACCACTCGGCGCCGATTTCGTGACTGCCGCGGACCACCCGAGCGAAACAGGAAAAGCGGGGTCCCCAACCGGCGTGGGTCCCGGCTTTCGCCGGGAAAGCGGACGGAGCAAGGGCGCGGAGCGAAACGGTTCCGCTTCCGAGGATCATGCTTTAGCAAATCGGCAGCTAATCGGCCGGGCGCGGCGGGCGAGCCGGACGGCGAAACGCCTCGTGGCGCAGCAGGTAGAGCCCGGTCAGGGTGACGATCGCGGCACCCGCGATCATCGGCCCGGTCGGGACCTCGTTCCAGATCGCAAAGCCCAACACCGAGCCCCAGATCAGCGCCGTGTAGTTGAATGGCGAGACCGCCGCCGCCGGCGCGTAATAAAGCGCTTGGGTCGTCCAATATTGCGACACGCCGCCGATCAGGCCGATCGAGCAAAAGAGGGCGAAATCGAGCGGGCCGGGCGTGACCCAAAAGAACGGCAGGGCAGGGAGCGCCATCAGGGTCATGAAGAAGGCGGTGTAGAACACGATCGAGGCGGTCAATTCGGTGCGCGTCAGCCCGCGCACGGTCAAGGTGCCGACGGCGTTGCACGCAGCGCAAAAGAGCGCGTTGGCCATGCCGAGCCCGCTGCCGCTGCCCGACGGCCGCGCCATGATCAAGACGCCGGCAAAACCGGCGAGCACCGCGATCCAGCGCTCGCGCCCGACCCGCTCTTTCAGGAGCGGCCAGGAGAGCGCCGTCAAAAACAGGGGTGCCGCAAAGGTCAGCGCCACCGCATCGGCCAATGGCAGCAGGTGGTAGGCGAAAAACGAGGTGACGTTGGAGGCGCCCCAGATTGCCGCGCGCCCGAATTGCGCACCGAGCCGGTGGGTGCGCAGGGTCGAATTGCCGCCGGCGCGCAATACCAGGATGTAGGACGGCAGCAGCGCGACGGCGCTGCGGAAAAACACAAGTATCGGGATCGGGTAGCTTTGCGCCAGCCATTTGCCGATCGCGTTCTGGATCGAAAACAGAAAGACCGACGCGACCATGTAGAGAATGCCGAGCCGGATATCGTCGACGCGCGCCGCCGGCCGCGCGGAGGTCGCCACGATCGGGTCAGAGCCGGTCGGGGTCGAAAGCGAGCACCGTGTCGCCGCCCAGCGCCGCGGCGAGGCAGCCGGGCGCGCGCGCTAGAAAATGCTCGGCGAAAAAGCGCGCGGTCTGGATTTTCGCGGCGAGGAACAGGGCGTCGCCGTCACCGGCTGTGATCTGTCGGTCGGCGGCCAATGCCTGGCGCGCCATCAGCCAGCCGGAAGCGACGATCCCGAACATTTCGAGATAGGGGGCGGCCCCGGCAGCCGCCATGTCCTCTGCCGCCACGACCAGATCGGAGGTGGCCGCCCGCAGCGCCTCCAAGCCGCGCCGCAGCTCTTCGCCGATCCCCGCGAGATGCGCGAGATGGGGATGGGGGCGATCGAGCGCGGCGATCGTCGTCTCGATATCGGCAAAGAGCTCGGCCGCGGCCATACCCCGATCGCGGCGCAGCTTGCGGCCGACGAGGTCGCCCGCCTGGATGCCGTTCGTCCCTTCGTAGATCGGTGCGATCCGGGCGTCGCGCAGATATTGGGCGGCCCCGGTCTCCTCGATATAGCCCATGCCGCCATGCACCTGGATGCCGGTCGAAGCGATGGCGACGGCGAGATCGCTGCACCACGCCTTGACCACCGGGGTCAGCAATTCCGCGCGCCGCCGCGCGGCAGCATCGCCCTCGACCAGCGAGACCGCGTAATAAGCGAGCGCCCGCATCGCCTGCGTTCCGGCGCGCATCCACAGCAGCATCCGGCGCACATCGGGATGATGGATGATCGCCAGCGCGCCGGCATCGGTGGGGACGCCGAGCGGGTGGCCCTGCACCCGCATGCGGGCGAAATCGCGGGCCTCTTGATAGGCGCGCTCGGCGATGGCGACCCCCTGGAGGCCGACATTGAGCCGGGCGTTGTTCATCATGACGAACATCGCTTCGAGGCCGCGATGCTCGGCGCCGACCAGCGAGCCGACCGCATCCTCGTATTCGAGGACACAAGTCGGCGAGGCATGAATCCCGAGCTTTTGCTCGAGGCGGAGGGTGCGCACGCCGTTCCGGCGGCCCGGTCCACCATCGCGATCGGGAAGGAATTTCGGCACCAGGAACAGCGACAAGCCGCGGCCGCCGGGTGGGCCGCCCGCAATGCGCGCCAGCACCATATGGACGATGTTGGGTGCGAGGTCGTGGTCGCCCCAGGTGATGAAGATCTTCTGCCCGGTCAAGCGGTAGCGGTCGCCGTCCGGCACCGCGCGGCTGCGCAACGCACCGAGGTCGGACCCGGCCTGCGGCTCGGTCAAGTTCATCGTCCCGGTCCATTCGCCGGAAACGAGCTTTGCCAGATAGAGCTGCTTTTGCGTGTCCGAGCCGTGCCTTTGCAGCACCTCGACCGCGGCGAGGTTGAGCAGCGGGCAGAGGGCAAAGCTCATGCACGCCGAATTCCACATTTCGCCGACCGGTGCCGCGAGCAGCAGCGGCAGCCCTTGTCCGCCATGGCCGGGATCGGCGGCGAGCCCGTTCCAGCCGCCTTCGACATAGCGCGCATAGGCCTCGCGAAACCCCGCGGGTGTGCGCACCACGCCATTTTCGAGAACGCTGCCGATACGGTCCGCCGGCTGGTTCAACGGGGCGATGACGCTCTCGGCCAATTTCGCCGCCTCGCCGAGCACCGGTCCGACGATGTCGGCAGAAAGCCCGGCGCCTCCGGCGACCGCATCGAGGACAAAGCGCATTTCGGCGAGCGGGGCGCTGTAAGGCATGGCGGCGCCTGTCGGCAGCAAGGACAGCGCGAGCATATCCGATCGCCGGCCGCGCGGCGCGCTTGGCCGCAGCGGGTCGAGCGCCTACAACACCTCCCGGATCTCTTCGCAGCGAGGAGCGAGGCCGTGCCCGACAGCTTGACGACAAACTCGCCGATCATCGCCGCCTACCGCGCCGCGACACCGGGCTCGGCTGCCGCCGCCGAAAAAGCCGCCGATTTGTTCCCGAGCGGCATCACCCATGATTCGCGCTATATCGAGCCTTACGGCCTCTACGTCGCCCGCGCCCAGGGGCCGCGCAAATGGGATGTCGACGGCCGTTGCTACGTCGATTATTTCGGCGGGCACGGCGCGCTGCTGCTCGGCCATTGCCACCCGAAGGTGGTCGAGGCGGTGCATAAGCAGATCGAGCGCGGGACCCATTTCGGCGCCAGCCACGAGACCGAGATCGAATGGGCCGAATGGATCATGCGGCTCGTCCCCTCGGCCGAGCGGGTGCGCTTCACCTCGTCGGGCACCGAGGCGACCTTGATGGCGTTGCGCCTTGCCCGCGCCTTTACCGGCAAGGACAAGGTGATCCGCTTCAAGCACCATTTTCACGGCTGGCACGACCACATGACCTCGGGCTATGCGAGCCATTTCGACGGCACGCCGACGACCGGCGTCTTGCCCGGGGTGGCCGGCAGCGTCTTGCTCGCCGAGCAAAACGACGCCGAGGGGCTCGCCCGCCTCCTCGAAAGCCGCGACGACATCGCTGCCGCGATCCTCGAGCCGACCGGGGCGCATGGCGCGAGATTGCCGATCGATCCCGCGTTTCTGACCCGCCTGCGCGAGCTGACCCGCGAGCACGGTGTGCTGTTGATTTTCGACGAGGTGGTGACCGGGTTCCGCGTCGCGCCGGGCGGCGCGCAATCGGTCTTCGGCGTCCGGCCCGATTTGACCACGCTCGCCAAGATCGTCGCCGGCGGGCTGCCGGGGGCGGCGGTGACCGGACGCAAGGACATCCTCGACCTCCTTGATTTTGGCGTCACCAAAGCGACGGAGCGCGAAAAGATCGCGCATCAGGGCACCTTCAACGCCAACCCGCTCTCCGCCGCCGCCGGGGTCGCCGCCTTAGAGGTTGTCGGCACCACCGACGCCTGCGCCCGCGCCAACGCCTATGGCGAGGCGGTGCGCAAACGGATCAACGAAGTGTTCGAGGAGGAGCGGGTGCCGTGGGCCGCCTATGGCACGTTTTCGATGCTGCACATCTTTACCAACCCCGAAGGGAAGGCGCTCACGCCCACCCGGTTCGATGCGCTCGGCGAGCCCGCCGAGATCCTGACCGGCAACCGCCACGCCGGCATCATCCACAAATTCCGGCTGGCGATGATGGTGCACGGCGTCGATTTCAACAGCAGCCCGGGCGGCGTCGTCTCGATGACGCATGGCGAGCCCGAGCTCGAAGACACCGCCGCGGCGCTGCGCAAAAGCCTGCGCATGCTAAAGCAGGAAGGCGAAATCTGAGCGAGCGGCGGCTGTGGATAGCCTGCCAAAGCCATGGGGACAAGTGACGTTTCCTGTGCGTAAGTAATTTTCGCCTGTCGGCGAAACATTTGCGGAACCCCATCATGGCCAGCGAGAACGACGCCAGCGAGAACGGCGGGGACACGCTGTTTGAGATGGCGAACCTGTTCCCTGCCGACACCGGCTTGCCGATGGTGATCTGGGTATCCGAGCGCGGCCATGCGCGCCACGACGTGCGCATCAAGGTCAACCAAGCACACGGCACGCGGATGTTGCCGGGCAACCTCGCGACGGTGGCGATCCGCCCGGTGCCATGGCTGGTCACCGGGCAATTATCAGCGGCCGATCTGCAGCTGGTCAGCCGGTGGATCGCGTTGAACGAAGCGGCTCTTATCGATTATTGGGAATACCGGATCAGCACCGCCGAGCTCGTCGGCCGCTTGCAGAAGCTGCCGCCGTGAGCACCCCGCCGCCATAGCCGTTCGCGCACTTTTGCCACATCCCGCGTTTCAGAGTGCAGCTCCCGTTCCGCCGTCATTAAAGCGTCAAACCGGGTGGTGCGACTTTCGCTTGCACGGCTGATCGACTAACCTCGCCAGACGCGTGCAGCGGGGCGGCGATGGCGGATGCGGCGGTCGCGGGCGGATGGCTCGGCCGCGCGCCGGGATGGGGCGCGCGCGCCTGGGGAATGCTGCACGCGGCGCTGGCCGCCGAAGGCGAGCGGCGCCTCCTATGGCTGCCGGTCTTCTTTGGCGCCGGGATCGGCGTCTATTTCGCGCTGACCGTCGAGCCGCCATTGTGGCCCGGCATCGTTGGCATCGCGGCCGGGGCGGGCTTGGCTGCGGCAATGCGGAATTATCCGCTGATGAGCGAGGCGGCGCTCGCCCTCAGCGTCTTTGCCGCCGGCTTTACGTTGGCCGCCGAGACCACCTGGGAACATCAAGCACCGATGCTGGTGCGCCGCCTCGGCCCGGTCGAGGTCACCGGGCGCGTCCTCGATATCGACCTGCAGGGAACCGGCTGGCGGCTGATCGTCGCTCCCGCTGCGCTGCCGGGGCTGGCGCCGGGCGACGAGCCGCGGCGGCTGCGGATCCATGTCCCAAAGTCGAGCGACCTGCTCGTCCCCGGCGACGGCGTGCGGATGAAGGCGGTGCTCTATCCGGTACCGGGGCAGGTGCTGCCGGGCGGGCACGATTTGCAGCGCGAAGCCTATTTCGCCGAGATCGGCGGGGTCGGCTACAGCTATGGCGGCGCCCGCCGGGTCGCCTTGCCCGAGGACGCAGCCGGCGGCTGGCGCGAAGCGTTGCGCGAATTGCGCGCGCGGATGACGCAGCGGATCACCGCCGTCTTGCCGGGCTCGACCGGCGGCGTCGCCTCGGCGCTGATCACTGGCAAGCGCGGTGCGGTTTCGGAGAAGGTAAAGGAGGCGTTTCGCAATTCCGGCCTGTCGCACCTCTTGGCGATCGCCGGCTTGCATATGGGGCTGGTCGCCGCCTTTGTGTTTTTTGCCGTGCGCGGCGGGCTGGCGCTGATCCCGTGGGTGGCGCTGCGCTATCCGATCAAAAAGATCGCCGCCGCCGCCACGCTTTTTGTGCTGACCTGCTACTTGTTGATCTCGGGTGCGGCGATCCCGACCGAGCGCGCCTTTGTCATGAACGGGCTCGTCTTTGTCGCGGTCCTGCTCGACCGGCTGCGGATTTCGATGCGGGTCTGCGCGATCGCCGCCGCGGTTGTGTTGGCGATCGACCCGGCGAGCTTTGTCGGCGTCAGCTTTCAGATGTCGTTCGGCGCCGTCGTGGCGCTGATCGCGGTCTACGAAACCTTTGGCGCGCGGCTCGGGCGCGTGCTGCACGGCCGCACCTTGCCGGGCCAGGTGCTGGGGTATTGCGGCGCGGTCGTCGTCACCACGCTCGTCGCCACGATCGGGACCCTCCCGTTTTCGGTCTATCACTTTCACAAGCTGGTGCTTTATTCGCCGCTCGCCAATGTCGTCGCGGTGCCGCTGAGCGCGTTGTGGACATTGCCGTGGGGCGTCGTCGGCTGCCTCTTGATGCCGTTCGGCCTCGAGCGGCTGGCGCTGGTGCCGATGGGCTGGGGCATCGACCTGACGATCTGGGTCGCCGAACGGGTCTCGGGGTTGCGTGGCGATGTTTGGGCGATGCCGCAGCTCCCGGCCTGGGGGCTCGTGCTGATTTCGCTCGGTGGGCTGTGGCTTTGCCTGTGGCGCGGACCTTGGCGGCGCTGGGGCGCGGTGGCGGTCGTGGCCGGCTTCGCCGGCATGGCGACGACCCGGCCGCCCGACATCGTGATCGCCGATATCGGCCGCTTTCTCGCAGCGCGGGCACCCGATGGCGGCTATTTCGTCGCCGCCGGGCGAGGCGACCGGTTCGCTGCCTCGACCTTGGCCGAGGAGACCGGCGAGCCGCAATTTCCATGGCCGCAGGCGGGTGAGGCCAACGCCGCGGAGCTCGATTGCAGCGGTGGATTGTGCCGCTACGCCGCGCGCGGGCGGCGGGTTGCGATCGTCACCGGCACGAGCGCCCTGCCGCTCGACTGCACCCAATGGGACGCGATCGTGGCGCAGGTCCCGACGGGTTTTCGCTGTCGCCGGACGATGCCGGTGATCGACCGCATCGATTCATGGCGACGCGGTGCGGTGGCGCTGTGGCTGGATGCGGACGGTGTTGCTGTCGAAGCCGCAAATGACAGCCGCGGCGACCGCCCCTGGGTGCCGCATCCACAGTCGCGGCGACGCCACCCCGACCACCCATACTGAAAGGGTCAGCCGGGCGACAGCAGCGGCCAATACCAGGCGAAAAACGCGCGATCGAGCGCCGCCGGGCGCGTCTGGCGCAACAATTCCGCGACTGCGTCGGTTTCGCCGGGGAGCGGACCCGGCTGCGGCGCATCGGGGGCGGCGAGCTCGATCAATTGAAGATCGGTCTGCCGGGCAAATTTCGGGATGACGCGCAACAGCGCTGCCCGATCGCTCTGCACCCGCACCAGGCTGAGCGGGCCGAACGGCTGCCAGGCATCGGGCCCGGCAGGCTCGTCGAGGATCGGCAGCGCTGCCGATCGGACGAATTGCAGCATCTCCTTCCAATTCCACTCGGTGCTCCAGCGCGCGCGGCGGGTCACCCAAGCCTCGGCAATCCAGCCGGGGAGTGCCGGGCCGTTTGGCGCCGGGGGATCGGCGCGACCGGAAAGATCGACAAAAATCAGCCCGTCGCGAATGCCGATCGGGTAGCGGCCGAGGCGCAGCCGGGCCGGGTCGATCCGCGCCGACAGATCGGGCTCGACGAGCCGCCCGTCGGTGGTGAACTCCCAGCCGTGATAGGGGCAGATCAGCCGCTCTGCCGGGCCTTCCTCGGCTTCGCAGACCGGATAGCCGGCATGGATGCAGACATTGCGCAAGGCATGCAAGGCGCCGCCCTCGGCGCGGGTCACCAGGACCGAGCGGCCGCCGCTGTCAAAGCGGAAATAGCGGTGGTCGGCATCGAGCCGGCTTTGATGGTCGACCGCAATCCATGGCCGGACGAAAATCCGCTCGCGCTCGGCCGCGAACACCTCGGCGCTGTCGAGCCATTCCGGCTGCGGCGCAATGTCGGCCGCGCCATCGAGCTGGTCTGCGAGTGCCGCGAGGCTTGCAGGAAGGTCCATCGCCAAAGCCGCCGGTTGCTTGTTGCTCAGGCGCGCCAGCGTACAGGGCGGAGGGGGCGCGTCAAAAGATTTGTGCCGGTCTCAGCCATGCGCCGGCAGGCTTTGCTGCGACATCCGGCGGTGGGCGCCGGCGCGTCGAGGTGGGGCGCCGGCGCGTCGAGGTGGGGCGCCGGCGCGTCGAGGCGGGCCTGGGTGACGGCGAGCTCGCGCTCCAGCGCCTCGGCACGCCGGCGGCATTGCCGCAATTCGCGCCGGCGCCGATGCCCGGCCGCCCATGCGACGATCGCCCCGATGCCGAACCCGGTCAAAAGCGCGAGGAAGACGATGAGATAAAGCCGCGTCTCGACGAGAAACGGCAGCGGCCACAGCCCGAGCGAAACCGCTTGGCGGTTGGAAATCGCGAACAGGCTGCACAGCACCGCCAAAATGACGACCGCCGGCCAGAACAACAGCCGCATCGAGCTGCCTGCGCCGATCGCCGCCAGGTTTCAGGCCGGGCGGGCGGCGTGGTTCAGGCGGTCGCGCAGCTGCTTGCCGGTTTTGAAAAACGGGACATGCTTTTCGGCGACCTTGACGCTGTCGCCGGTGCGCGGGTTGCGGCCGAGCCGCGCGTCGCGGCGCTTGACCGAGAACGCCCCGAACCCGCGCAGCTCGACGCGGTCACCGCGCGCCAGCGCCGCTGCGATCTCGTCGAAGATTGCGGTGACGATGATATCGACGTCACGCTGATAGAGATGCGGATTGGTTTCCGTGAGCTTTTGGACGAGCTCCGACTTGGTCACCGCAATCGTCCCCCCTGCACGCAACAGCGAGCCTCGAAGCGTGCCAAAGCCTCGGGCGCCGGTCAAGGCGGCCCGAGGTGCAATTCCCTCTTAGCTTCACTCTTTGTCGGCAGTCTCCTGGCGCCGGGCGCGGTTGATCGCCGCACCCAAAATGTCGCCGAGGCTCGCACCCGAATCGGACGATCCAAATTCGGCCATGGCGCGCTTTTCCTCATCGGCCTCACGGGCCTTGATCGACAGGTTGATTTTGCGCGTGGCGCGCTCGATCGTGGTTACCTTGGCATCGACCTTTTCACCGACCGCGAACCGGTCGGGCCGCTGCTCGCTGCGGTCGCGCGACAGCTCGGATTTGCGGATAAAGCCCAGCAGGCCGTCGGCGATCGTGACCTCGACGCCGCCTTCGGTGATGCCGGCGACCGTGCCGGTCACGACTTCGCCCTTTTTCAGCTTGGAAAAGCCGGATTCGAACGGATCCGCCTCGAGCTGCTTGATGCCGAGGCTGATGCGCTCCTTGTCGATATCGACGTCGAGCACCTTGACCCGGACCGCCTCGCCCTTGTGGTAGTTGCCGATGGCGTCCTCACCCTGGCGGTTCCAGTCGATGTCGGACAGGTGAACCATGCCGTCGATTTCACCGGGCAGACCGACAAACAGGCCGAACTCGGTGATGTTGCGGACCTCGCCGTCGAGCTCGGTGCCGATCGGGTACTCCTCGACGAAGGCCTCCCACGGATTGGCCAAGGTCTGCTTCAAGCCGAGGCTGATGCGGCGCTTTTGCGGGTCGACATCGAGCACCATGACCTCGACCTCTTGGCTGGTCGAGACGATCTTGCCCGGGTGCACGTTCTTTTTGGTCCAGCTCATCTCGGAGACGTGGACGAGACCCTCGACCCCCGGCTCCAGCTCGACAAAGGCGCCGTAGTCGGTGATGTTGGTGACGCGGCCCTTGAACTTGGCGGCGGCCGGGTATTTGAGCTCGACCCCTTCCCATGGATCGGCTTCGAGCTGCTTCATGCCCAACGAGATGCGCTGGGTCTCGGGGTTGAAGCGGATCACCTGGACCTTGACGTTCTGCCCGATGTTCACGGCCTCGGACGGATGGTTGATCCGGCGCCAGGCGATATCGGTCACATGCAAGAGGCCATCGACCCCGCCCAGATCGACAAAGGCGCCGTAATCGGTGATGTTCTTGACGACTCCGGCGAGAATCTGCCCCTCCTTGAGGCTCGCCACCAATTCCGAACGCTGCTCGGCGCGGCTTTCCTCGAGGACGGCGCGGCGCGAGACGACAATGTTGCCGCGCGAGCGGTCCATCTTGAGGATCTGAAACGGCTGCGGCGAGCCCAAGAGCGGGGTGATGTCCCGGACCGGCCGGATATCGACCTGGCTGCCGGGCAGAAACGCGACGGCGCCGTTCAGATCGACCGTGAAGCCGCCCTTGACTCGGCCGAAAATCGCGCCGGTCACCCGCTCGTTTGCCTGAAAGCTCTTTTCGAGCAAGGTCCACGCCTCCTCGCGGCGCGCCTTTTCGCGCGACAGCTGGGCCTCGCCGTTTTTGTCTTCCATCCGTTCGAGAAAGACCTCGACGGTGTCGCCGACATGCAGCTCGGGCTCGGCGCCGCCGGCGGCGAATTCCTTCAACGCGACGCGGCCCTCGGATTTGAGGCCGACATCGATCAGCACCGCGTCGTTCTCGACAGCGATGACCCGGCCTTTGACGACGGTGCCTTCGAGCCCGGTGCCCATGCCGAGCGATTCATCGAGCAGTGCCGCGAAATTCTCCTTCGCCGGCGCTTCCATGGTTTGTGTTTCTAAGGCCATTCCTTCTCCTTGAGCGCATGCGCGACAAGAGCCGCGGCGCGATCGAGCACTTTATCGGCATCGAGCCCCGCCGTATCAATGATTACCGCATCGGGCGCCGCTGTCAGCGGGGAGATCCGACGATTGCTGTCGCGCGTGTCGCGTTGATTGAGATCTTGCAAGACGTGCTCGTATATAACCGCCGCACCGCGAGCGCGCAACTCTTCGACCCGGCGGCGCGCGCGCGTTTTTGCGCTGGCGGTCAGAAACAGCTTCAGGTCCGCCGCCGGGCACACCACCGAGCCGATGTCGCGGCCGGCCAGGATGGCGCCGCGGGCCGGGCCGGGCGGGTGCGCGGCAAAGTTTTGCTGAAGCTCGAGCAGGGCGCCGCGCACCGCCGGCATCGCCGCGACGACACCGGCGGCGTCGCCGACCGACTCTTCGTAGAGGCGCGGGTCGTAGAGGCGCGGGTCGGACAGCAGATGCGGCCCGATCCGGCGTACGGCCGCTGCCGCCACTGCCGGGTCGGCCGGATCGGCGCCCGCGTCGAGCACCAGAGCGGCCGTCGCCCGATAGAGCGCGCCGGTATCGAGCACGGCGAAGCCGAACCGGTCGGCGAGGCGGCGCGCCAAGGTGCTTTTGCCGGAAGCCGCCGGCCCGTCGATGGCGACCACAAAGGATGCCATCGGCCTCAATAGAGGATCGAGGGCAGCCACGCGCCGGCCGGCTCGTGGTAAAGGCCGATCGTCATCAGCGTCATCTGCATGACCAGCCGCAGCTTGCGCCCGAGGCACCAGGTCAACACCTCGTGGTTGCCGGTCGGGAGCAGAAAACCCGGCCGGGCAAAGCCGGGGGCGGCGCCGATCAGCGCCATCAAATCCTGGTTGGTCGCAGCGACGGCATGGCCGCGAAACCCGATCCCGGTGGCATAACCGCTGACCCGGCCGAGATGCTCGACCATCGTGGCGGTATTTCCGGCGATCGCCTCGCGCAGCTCGCGGTCGCGGTCAAAGCCGTGGATCTGGCGCGCCAGGCGATTGCATTCCGGAACGTCGGCCGGCGCGGCCGGTCTGACATCGTGCCCCGGTAGCTGAAGGTTGAGCGGCGCGCCGTGCATGACCGATATCGGCTGCCGGGTTTGAAAGCCGATCGAGGTGTAAAGGCACAGCGAGCGGTTGTGATACGCCGTCTGAAGAAGCCGAATGCCCGGCGCGTCGAGCGCGGTGAAATGATCGACCAGCCCTTGCATCAAGGCGCGGCCGATGCCGCGGTTTTGGGTTTCCGGCTCGACCGAGATCGGGCCGACGCCGATCACCGGCGAGCGCCGGTCGGCGAAATTGCTGCCCACGGGCCGGCCATTGTCTTCGGCGACGATGCCGTAGAAGCCGGGATCGGCGACGAGCTCCGATACCACCGCGACGCCGACCTCGCGCGACGGAAAGTCGGGCGGGAAGCGGTGATGATCGGCCAGCGACTTGAACGCCCGATAGAGGATGTCGCCGCAGGTGTCGGCGTCTGCGGCCACGGCCGGGCGCAGGGTGATCGGCATCGCCCGGCGCTCTACCCCGGCTCGGGCAGGCCCGCGCCGAGCCGGTTCAGCAACCGCACAAAGCCGGGGAAGCTGGTGGCGACCGGCGCCGCGTCGTCGATCCGCACCGGCGCGCGCGTGCCGAGCCCGAGCACCAGGAACGCCATCGCCATGCGATGGTCGAGCCGGGTCTCGATCAGCGCGCCGCCAGCGGGCGGGCCGCCATCGCCATCGACGATCAGATCGTCGCCCTCGACTGCGACACGCACGCCGCAGGCGGCGAGCCCGGCGGCGAGCCCGGCCAGCCGGTCGCTCTCCTTGACCCGCAATTCGGCGAGCCCGCGCATCACCGTGCGCCCGCGCGCGCAAGCGGCGGCCATGGCGAGGACCGGGTATTCATCGATCATCGTCGGCGCGCGCTCGGGCGGGATGTCGGCGCCGGTCAGGACGCCGCCGCGGGCGCGCAGGTCGGCGACCCGTTCGCCGCCTTCCTCGCGCTCGTGCAAAAGCGCGATATCGGCGCCCATCTCGCGCAGGCATTCGAGGAGGCCGGTGCGCAGCGGGTTGATCCCGACCCCCTCGACGGTCACCTCCGACCCCGGCACGATCAATGCCGCGACCAGCGGAAAGGCTGCCGAGGATGGGTCGCCCGGCACCGTGATCGGCGCCGCGGCGAGCTCGGGCTGGCCCTCGACCGTAATCCGCTTTGCGCCGTCTGCGCCGGTCTCGACCACGACCCGGGCACCGAAATGGCGCAGCATCAGCTCGGTATGGTCGCGCGTCGGCTGCGGCTCGATCACCGTCGTCTCACCCGGCGTATTGAGCCCGGCCAACAGCACCGCCGATTTCACCTGGGCGGACGGGACCGGGAGCCGGTATTCGATCGGCACCGGATTGGCCGCGCCGGTGACCGCGAGCGGCAGGCGCCCGCCTTCGCGGGTCAGAAACGTTGCGCCAAAACGACCGAGCGGCTCGACGACGCGTCCCATCGGGCGGCGCCGCAGCGAGGCGTCGCCGGTCACGAACGCGGTCAGCCGATGGGTGGCAAGGATGCCGAGCAAGAGCCGTGCGGCGGTGCCGGCATTGCCGAGGTCGAGCAAATCTTGCGGCTCGGCGAGACCGCCGACGCCGACGCCGTCGACGATCCAGCGACCATCTCCCTGCCGGCGCGCGGCCGCTCCCATCGCATTCAGCGCGGCGGCGGTGGCGAGCACGTCCTCGCCTTCGAGGAGGCCTGCGATCTCGGTCCGTCCGACGGCGAGCGCGCCCAGCATCAGCGCGCGGTGCGAGATCGATTTGTCGCCCGGCACGCGCAGCCGGCCGGCGAGCGGCGCGGCTGGCCGCGTCGATGCGAGCGGTATCGCAGACGGGGAAGAATGCGCCATGGCCGGCACGACCTTCGAGCAGCGGAACCCGGTTGCAGCGTCGCCGGCTTCGACCCATATGGGTGGCCCGGCGCCGCAGCGTGTCCGGGCTTGCTTTTGACAGGCTGCGGCCGCTGTGGCAATGGCGTGCGGCCCGCACCCGGCGGCGCCTTTGATGGAGCGAGGATTGGCCAAACCCGAATGGGGCAGCAAGCGGATCTGCCCGAGCTGCGGGGCGCGCTATTACGATTTGCTGCGCCATCCGGTGATCTGCCCGAAATGCAGCACGCCGTTCGACCCGGAGGCGTTTTTGAAATCGCGCCGCTCGCGGCCGGCGGCACCGGTCGAAAGGGAGATCGCGCCGGTCGGCACCGACGGGCTCGATGCCGACACCGAAGCCGGAGAGGCGGACGCCGCCGAGGAGGAGGAAGAGGGGCAGGAGACGGCGCCGCTCGAGGACGGCGAGGAGGAGGAGGACGACGAAGAGCTGCTCGAAGACGCCTCCGAGCTCGGCGAGGACGAGGACGACATGGCCGAAGTGATCGAGAACGTCGAGGAGGAGGAGCACTGAGCCGCGCGCCGGGCGACAATTTTTTGCTTGCCGGGCGGCCGCGCTGTTTCTACCTTTGCCGGCACCGGCGAGGGCCGAGGGGCCATAGCTCAGCTGGGAGAGCGCTACAATGGCATTGTAGAGGTCACCGGTTCGATCCCGGTTGGCTCCACCAATCAAATGAAGGGCTTAGCTGGAAACGGCTAGGCCCTTCCGGTTTCCTGGCTACCATATGGCTACCAACCGAAATCGTGCATCAGCGCGGCCCGGCGGCAATTGGTCGCGGATCTATCCCATCGCCGGCCCGCACCACGCTGATCCGCCCCAACCGGTTACGCGACGGTTGCTGGTGGCAGTGATGATCTACGGATACCCGATGTATTCTTCTTTTGTCGTAGCCCGTCGGCGTGCCAAATACCCTGGCGTGGGTGGGCCCCCGCGGGCAACCGTGCCAAGGTGGGGGTGGAGGGTTCGAATCCCTTCGCCCGCTCCAATTTTTTCTCAAGGAAATTAGCGGCATAGAGCGGCCCTTTGGGGCCGCTTTTTGCTTCCCCGCTCCGCTCCGAAGAGCCGGGGAAGCAGGGGGAAGCAGCAGAAGGCGCAAAATAGCGGGCTTTGGGCGGCCTTCTGCGTGGGCGCCAACGCGAAGCCAAGGTTTTCTACCGTCGCGACAGGCCGCCATGGGCCGCGCCGCACCGCAAAAGCCCCCTTTGGATGCTGCCATGCTGCCCGGGATGCTGAACCAAGCGTCTTTTTGCTTCCGCGGGCGCTTCCTCGGGCCTGTCGCAGCGTGGATACGAACGTCATCGTTCAACCATCCCACCTGCAAGACGCATCGGCAGCACCAGCCGAAGTGAATCGGGCAGTCGCACGAAGCCATGCGCGGCGTAGAAGCCGGCCGCCGACTCGTCCAGAGCATCGACCACGACCATAGAAGATCCGACCGTGCTGGCGCTCTGAAACGCGCGCCGCAACGCGTCGGCGAGTAGGACTGCACCCAAACTCTGCCCTTGGCGGTCCTTCGACACGGCCAGACGGCCGATCAAGGTGGCGCTCACCAGCGGATAGCGGGGAATGTGCTTGCGGGCCGCCTCCGGCACCTCGCCCTGAGAGAGTGCCAACGCGCAGAGCGTATAGTAGCCCAGGATGCGCGCCGGTTGGTCCCGCTCGCTCATCACGAACACAGCATTCGCCTTGCGTCGGACGTCTTGGCCGGCCTGGGTCTTCAGATATCGGTCCAAACTCTCGACGCCGCACGCAAAGCCAATTCGGTCGTGCTGCTCGTCGAGGGGCCGGATGTGAAGATCCCCGGATGCCCGCATCGCCATTCACGGGATGACCCGACGCTTGTGTTCCTCGAATGCGCGCTGCAGGCGCTCGCTCGGCGCCGGCGGATTGACTAGGGCCTCGAAGAAGACGGCCCGGTCCCGGTCTGACAGGACGAGCGTCTCATGCTCCGCGATCGTCCGCCGGGCGGCATCTGTGAGCGCCGTCATGCAAAAATCCGTCACCTTGCGCCGCTCGAGTTGGGCGGCGCGTTCGATCAGAGCCTTGGTCGTCTCATCGACGCGAAACCCGAGTCGCTCGGCTCGGAGTCTCTGGTCGCGCTTCGATGTCGTGGCCATGCTCGCCTCCGAGGCAAGATGTACGTCGAACGGACTAACTTTACAAGGCATATCGACTTGGTGCCGGTCAGAGGAAGATATGAGATAGTTTCGGCCTCGCGTGCGCACCCGAGTCGCATAACCAGCCAAATGACACTAACCGAACTGATCGACACCTTATTTCCGTCGGGGCACCCAAACCGGCCAACGCCGGCACAGGAGGCCATTCTTCGACATCCTCAGGGTCCCGCGTGGGTCTTGGCTGGGCCGGGATCAGGCAAGACCGAGGTACTGACCCTTTTCGTTTTACGCCTCCTTTATGTCGAGAACGATCCTGCACAGTCTGAGCGCATGCAGCCGGAGGCGGTCTTCGTGACCACGTTCACAGAGAAAGCGACGCGAAATCTCGAGGATCGTATCAGTCATTACCGGAACCAAATCGTCGCGCAGCGCCCAGATTTGATGACCATTGATATTTCGAAGTTGCGCCTCGGGACTCTTCACGGCTTATGCAACGACCTGTTGCAGGAGCATCGCGCCCCGAACTATCAGAACGTCCGAACTCATGGATGAGCTCGAAAGTAGCATGTTCGTCTACGAGCATATCAGCATCGTAAACGCTCCAAACTCGACGAATGATCGACCATTCTGGACACAGTTCGTGTACCTCTTTTCTCCACGCGAGTGGCAGGCCACGTGGGCGTATCTCCCGAGCAAGTGGAATATGACCGCTGCGCTCGTAAAGTTATTCAACAGAATCGTTGAAGATCGAATTTCGGTTTCCTCAATGCGCACGGCCGGCGGGCAATGGGCGCGCTTAGCCGACCTCCACGACGAATATCGCGCGAAGCTTCAAGCCAAGCACCGATGCGACTTCTCGCATCTGCAACTCCAGTTCCTCGAGTTCTTACAGACACCGCTTGGGCGGAGATTTCGCGACGGCGACCCGAGCGAAAGTGTGCTTGGCGTCTGCTGGGTGCTGGTCGACGAGTACCAAGATACGAACCTCATCCAGGAGGAGATTTACCTCACCCTTGCTAACCGTGTGCCGTTCAACATCGTGGTGGTCGGCGACGATGATCAGGCGCTGTATCGCTTCCGTGGTGGTTCGGTGGAATGTATGGTAACCTTTGACCAAGCCTGTGCTGTATTTCTAAGTGTAGTGCCAGGCAATATAGCCCGCTATCCGCTCGTTGCTAACTTTCGTTCGCATTCGGGAATCGTGACCTTCTGCGAGGATTACATCACCGCATTCGCGTCTATGGCAATTCCAGGTGCGCGGGTGCCAAACAAACCGCCCCTCGTGCCACCCGTTTGACGGCTGGTCAGGCGATCCGGTGCGGCGTGTCCGGCTCGCGCGGATCACTGCACTTGTAGAAAGTTTTGCTTCGATGCCGGTGCCCGGCCATCCAAACGCATCTCGGGGCCGCCTACGCACCTCGACGAGTTTTCCTGGCGACGTGCTTGAGCAGTGGAGTTACGGCTTCTATCACCTTTTTTTCGGATATTTATCGCGGGCGGGTCTCGATGAGGAGGAAGACGAAGATGTGATTGCTCCCTTGGGTATGGTTCCCGTAATGACCATGCACCAGGCGAAAGGTCTACAATTCCCGTTTGTCTTCGTTGGGCATATGGGCGATGATCTCCAGGTTTCGATCGCTCATCGACTTGAAACACAACTTTCGCAGTTTCCGACCAATCCGGCGCGCTCGTTCGCGCGGTTGCCTGAAGCCGTTAGGGCGGAACTGGACCTCATCCGTCAGTACTATGTCGCTTACTCGCGTGCGCAATGGGCATTGATTCTTGTAGGCACAAACCAGCAATTTGCGAACGGGCGGATTCCGTGCGGCCCAAATCGCAGCTGGCTACCCAACAGAGTGTTACCGCTTTGAAGGTGCTGGAATAATCCAATGAGTGCATGGATAAACTACAACGGTATGGCGGTCCCACCGCCCCAATCCAGTCGTCCGTCCACGATTCAGCTTAACGTCAGACATCCTCTCCTTCCGGCGTTGTAGCCGCCAATATGGCTATTTCGGCAACGACGGCTTTGTCCCCGCACAAGCAACGCAAATCTTCTATGGCACCGTGATCCACCAGGTGCTGGATCGTTGCCATCGTCACTATTGGGGCTTTGCGGGCCATCCGCAAGGCACGATGCCGACCGACGCGAACGTTGATCAGTACTTCGACGATGTTCAAAACGCCTTGAGATCGCACGGCGTGCGGCCGGCATCGCCGGCGGTGGTCGCAAAAGCGGTTCGCGTGCTCATGATTTTCAATAGAGTCGAAGGGTCCACACTTTACCCATTAATTCGCGACACAGAATTTCGGCTTGAGAGCGAACGGTCGCAGTACGTTTTGCGAGGGGTTGTCGATGTGCTCGCGCGAAATCCAAATGCCCCAAACGATCCCGCGCAGATGGAGATATGGGACTACAAGGGCACGCGCTTACCGGACCTCTCTTCCGCCGACATGCGCGATTACATATGGCAAATGTGCGTGTATGCTGAACTCTACCGAGTGCGGGCGGGTACCTATCCGTCCCGCGCAATCCTTTATTTCCTGAACGAACTCGACCTCGATCCGGAGCCTACATCACGACCTCTTCGGGCGGTTCACGAAGTGCAGTTTACGACTGCAGCGGTTCAACAGGCCCTCGGTGCGTTTGACGTGACCGCTCAGGCGATCATCGGCTGTCGTGCCAATAGCGCATGGCCCCTACCGGCTTCCGCCCTGGCAAAGAGACCTGCGATATCTGCGATATTCGTTGGAATTGCCCCAGTCCGGCGACCCGCTACCAAGTGCGGATGCCCATCGCTTAGCCCTCCGCGGTCCGACTGGCGCGTCCCTGCTCGCCATCGGACGCGACGTGCGCTCACAGGATCCCGAATCCGTCCCGCTTCGCCCCTTGACGTCAGCCACTCTGGCGCGACGGCCCGCCTGTCGGCGCCGTTCCCGCGGCGGTTGTCGAACCGACCGCTCCCCGTGACCATGCGGGCCTGCTGCCACGCCCTTCCGGCTTTCGTCGCTCACGAAGCGGGAAACGGAGGTTCATATGTGCAGCGTTCTCAATTTAGCTTATCGTCTATCAGCGTCCTTCACGGAGGTCGAATAAGCGGGGGAATGGGTGTTCGTCAAAGCTCGGGGCAACGAGGGGATGGCGCTTGGCATCGGCAAGCTAGTGGAGCGCACAGGAAAACAGTGCACAGTCGAATATTTCGATGCACCCACGTCCGAACCTATCATCCGCCAATTTGAAAGCAACCAAATTCAGGTAGTTTCGCTCCCCGAGCAAACTCGCGTCTATCACTTCAATGAGACGGTCGGTGCATGGGAGATCGGCCGTATCCTTGATGATCTTGGCGACAGCCAACTAATAAGATTTCCCAATAGTACGACCAAACACCTGAAGGTCACGGACATTTTCGTGCGCTGGGCACGACCGATCGCTGATCCGACGCCCTTCCTTGGTGGCAAAATCAACGAGACTCCGCGCTTCGCCGACAGCAGGAGCGCGTTCGTGCGCTCGCTGCTCAGCCAGCGCGCGGCGTCGATGGGCATGTCGGCGCTGCCGTCCTCCGCCGTAGAACTCGAGGCCCACCAGATCGAAGTGGTTCGGCGGATCTTACAGGATCCGGTACAGCGCTACCTGCTTGCCGACGAAGTTGGCCTCGGCAAAACGATCGAAGCTGGCGTCCTCATTCGCCAAGTTATCCTCGATGCAGCCGAAGACGCGCTGGTGCTCGTCATCGTCCCCGGCCCGCTCGTTCCGCAATGGCGGTCGGAACTCGAGACGAAGTTCTTCTTAGGCGACTGCCTCGATACGATGATCCATGTCGTCGCGATTGCCGACGACGACCGTATCCGCTCGTTGCTCGGCAAGACGACGATGCTCGTGATCGACGAGGCGCATCATCTGACAGGACACCGATCCACCACCGGGCGACAGCTCTATAACGACGTTGCCGCAGCAGTTCCCGGAATCGAGCGGGTCCTACTGCTTTCAGCAACCCCGGCGCTGCACAATGAACAGGGCTTCCTGGAGATGCTCCATCTCCTGGACCCTGAGACCTACCTCCTGGATGAGGTGAACGAGTTCCGACGGCGGATCGAGGCTCGTCAGGCGCTGGCGGAAATTGTCGCTGGTCTCACCCCTCAAAATGTCCTCTATCTCGACCATACCCTCGCCCAACTCGCCGAGATGTTCCCCGACGACAAACCGCTCCAAGAGCAGGCAAACGCACTGCGGGCGATCACTGACTCAATGCCTGACGAGAACGACCCGTTCCTCATCGAGGCCGTGGGTCGTGTCCACGCGCATCTGAGCGAAGTCTATCGCCTCCATCGACGCGTCTTGCGACACCGCAGGCGTACCGTGAGCGGTCTCACGCCGGACCGTTCAGGCGCGATTATCGTCGACTACACATCGACAGACATGGCGTGGCTGTCCGAGGCAGTCGAGGACTGGCGCTTCGCCGAAACGACAGCGTCCAACGGTGACCCAAGTGGAAAAGTTCGGGCGGATCGGGTCCGGATCTTTGCCCAAGTGCTCGACCACCTGTCGCAATATTCGCAATCCGGGCGCGGGGCGTTCGACTTTCTTGCGCGCCAAACGCACCTCATCGGGGATGCGGAGCTTTTTGGACGGATCGTCCGGCGGCTTGGAAGCGCCGACATCTTCGAAGCGCGAACGCAAGCCCTTGTCGATGCCCTGCGGCCGCTTCTTGGGGGCAAGCAGCAATTCGTGATCTTCTGCTCGGACGCGAAGACCGCCGACACGCTTGCGTCCGCCCTTGTCGATCGATTGCAACTGCCCGTCGATCGCCACGACCCGGAAGACGAACGCTGGCTGACGTTCAACCTCGACACCGGTCGAGCCATTCTCGTCTGTGATCGCCGCGCCGAAGAGGGGCTCAATCTTCAAGGTGGGCGCAAGATCGTCGTGCACTACGACCTACCGCTCGATCCGAATCGCGTCGAGCAGCGACTTGGTCGAGCCGACCGCTATGGATCCGGCGACGCAGTGAGGTCGCTTGTCCTCAATTGTCACGACGATCCGATCGAGGCCGCTTGGATCGACTATCTCAACAGCGGCTTGCGCGTCTTCGACCGTTCAGTCGCAGGCCTGCAATATCTGATCGAGGACACGACGCGCACCTTGGCCGGGTCGTTGTTCGCCGAAGGCGCGGAGGCTCTCAACGACCTCACCGAGAAAAGCGCGGGCCAGGATGGCATCATCGAGCGCGAAATCCACAACATCGACCAGCAGGACGCTCTCGATGCTCTCGGCACGCCGCCGGGGGACGTTCTCGAGACCCTCACCGAGGTCGATGATGACTGGCGCGCGATCGAAGCCAGTGCCTCCACATGGATCGAACAGACGCTGCAGTTCACCCGCCTTACCGAACGCGTGGAGGGGCCGCCGAATCTCAGCGGGACCGCGCCTTTTCGCTACCGCTACGCGACCTCAAACCAGCACACCCTCATCCCGCTCGAGACCTTCTACGCCCATTGCCATCGCGCGATTGACCGCCCCTGCCGCGCAGCTCCCGCGGATGGTTCGCACCGTCCCTTTCACCTATCGCAGGGGTACGGCGCTCGGACGTCAGGGGCGCGCCATCGGCGCACGGCTCCTGCGCTTTGGCGACCCATTCGTCACCGGCATGTGGGAGATCACGCAGGGGGACGATCGCGGCCGTTCGACCGCGCTGTGGCGGTATGTGCCGGGCCACCACAGTGACGGTGTCGCCGACCTGTTCTTTCGGTTCGATTTCATCGTCGAAACCAATGTCGGCCCCGCGCGAGGGATCCTGCACGACGCCGACCGACTGACCCAATCGGCCGATGCCGCCATCGGACGCCGCGGTGATATGGCGCTTCCCCCCTTCTTTCAGACCATCTGGCTCGACCAAGAACTGGCACAGGTCGAGGAACCCGCAACATTGCAGTTTCTTGGGCTCGCCTACCGTCCGAGGCGGGAGGGCAGGACGGTCGCGACTTGAACCTCAATCCTCGACGCTGGCAGCAACTAGCGAAGCTCGACGTGCCGCAATTGGCGCATTGGGCCGAATTCTGCGGCGAAGCACGCCGGCGCGCCGAGGAAGCCTTACGTGCGCTGCCGTCACTCACGGGCAATCTCGACGCCGCGATACGTCGTGTCGCAGTCGCCGATTATGGCCGCCTCGGTCAACTGCGCGCCCGAGCGCAGCGTGATGCAAGCGTCGCGGACGAGATCGAATGGAAGCTGGAAGCAGCGCTCTCGGAGAGCCTGATGCATGGCATCCGGGACCCGCGCGTTCGTGTGGATGCGATCGTCGCCTGCTTTCTGACGGGCAACCAGGCGGCAACCGCCGTCGTGGCTGGGCAGGCGTGACGCAGTTGTTCGACTTCGGCGCACTACAAGATGCCCTTGCCGATTGGCCACCATCGACGCTTCCCGAGGCCGGTGGCGACGGCGTCTTCGATCGCGTACGGCAAATCCTCGCCCGTTCGATTAGCGCCCAGCAACTGCTGGGAGTCGGCGACCTCATCCCGCTACTTCGCCACGCGCTGCGTCGCCAGTCGCTGCAATCAGGGGCGATGGCCCGCTTGCGGGTGCCGACAGGCGGTGCGTGGCCGACGCGCGATCGCTGGGCCCAGTTCGGCATCCGCGCGCACAGCGAAGCGGCGGGCCAGTTCCTGATCGAGGCGGTGCCTTGGGCACCGGCCTGGCTCCCAGACACCGATACGCCACTGTTCGAGGATGTGTTCGCCGAACATAATGTGCGCCTCGATTGGCGGCGTCCGATCGATCCGTTCCTCGCCGAGGCCAGCGGCTTCGATGCTTATGTTTCGCCAGGCCAACGCGAGGCCCTTCGGAGCGGGTTTCTGCTTCCGCCCGGCGAGACATTGATCGTCTCCCTGCCCACAGGTTCGGGCAAGAGCTTCGTCGCCCAGGCGCCGGTCCTCGTCCGTGGAATCGAAGGCGCGCTCACCCTCTGCGTCGTGCCGACAACCGCGCTCGTCCTCGATCAATCACGGCAGGTGGAGCAGATGCTGAAACGCCGTTTCCCACGGCGTGACGTACCCGCGCTTGCCTGGCACGCCGGTCTGACCGCGGATGAGCGCACGGCGATCAAGTCTGCGATCCGCGAAGGCCGGCAAGGGGTACTCTATTGCTCGCCCGAGGCGACGAGTGGCGCGCTTCTGCCGTCCCTATACGACGCGGCCCGTTCCGGCCTCCTATCCTATCTCGTCGTCGATGAGGCGCATCTCGTCAGCCAATGGGGTGACGGGTTTCGCCCTGCCTTCCAGATGCTGGCTGGCGTTCGGCGCGGGCTGCTGCGCGAATGTCCGGGCGATAGTTTGAGGACAATCCTCATGTCCGCGACGCTCACGCCAGACACCATTGAGACGCTCGACGCGCTCTTTGGACCTGCACGCACGGTCCAGATGGTCGCCTCCATCCACCTGCGTCCCGAACCACAATATTGGATCCACCGGGAAGACGATGTGGGGGCCAAGGACCGCAAGAGTCTCGAGGTCATCCGCCACGCGCCGCGACCATTTATTCTCTACGTGACCAAGCGCGAGGATGCACGGCGCTGGCTCAGAAAGCTACGCCAGGAGGGCTTCGAGCGTACCGAAGTTTTCCATGGCGGGACCGGCGATAAGCGCCGGATCATCGACGAATGGTCGCGCAACACACTCGACGGGATCGTCGCGACCTCGGCGTTCGGCGTCGGAATCGACAAGCCCGACGTACGCTCAATTATCCACGCAGCCGTGCCGGAAACGCTCGATCGCTTCTACCAGGAGGTCAGCCGGGGCGGGCGCGACGGTCGCCCGGCAGCCTCCTTGCTGCTTTATTCTCAGGCTGATCGGGAGGTCGCTGATCGGTTGAGCGCGCCGACTTTGATCAGCGATGAACTCGCCTTCGAGCGCTGGTCCGCAATGTTTGCGGTCGCGAAAAAGCTGGATCCGATCGGCCGACTGCTGGAACTCAACCTCGACGTGGTGCCGCCGAGGCTTCGACAGCAGTCGGACTACAACGCATCTTGGAACATGCGTACGCTAATCATGATGGCGCGCGCCAAGATGATCGATCTCAAATCGCGGCCCCTTGAAATTATCGCGCGAAATGAAGACGAAACAGAGTCTGACTTAGACTTAAGTAATGAAGAACATTGGGCGAGATACTTCAGGAACACCGTGGTGAGCGTTCTCGAAGTTGGCCATCGCGACCAGAGCGTCTTCGATCAGTTGATCCGGGACGAACGGTCGCGCTCCTTCGGCGCGGCATCCTATAGTCGCGCGCTTCTCGATGAACTGCTGAGTGGCAAGGTTGAGGTCTCCGGGCTGCTCGACCGGCTTTATCGCAACTACGCGCCAGGGCGAACGCTGGCTGTCTCGCCTGCCTGTGGAGGATGCCCCGTGCATCGCCAGTTGGGGACCTTCGACAGAGCTGGCCCGTGGAATCTGGACAGTAGGATAAGTGGAATTTCTGCCTGAGGGCGGCGATCCTCGCCGTGGATCAGGAGAGAGCATGACGAAACGGGCACGCCGGAACCACACCCCGGCATTCAAAGCCTGCCCCGGCGGAGGCCGGGGGCGAAGGTGGCGTTAGCGGCCATCAAGAGCTTGCCCCTGCGGAGGCAGGGGGTGAGAAGACGCTGGCGGAGCTGGCGGCGCTGTTCGATGTGCACCCGAACCAGATCACGAACTGGAAGGCGCAGCTTCTCGACGGGGCGGCCGGGGTGTTCGGCTCCGGTGCGGCGAGCGCGGAGGCCACGCCTGCGGTGGATTTGAAGACGCTGCACGCCAAGATCGGCGCGCTGGCGCTGGAGAACGATTTTTTGGCCGGCGCGCTCAGCAAGGCGGGCATGCTGAGCGCAAAGCGATGATCGACCGCGAGCACGAGCTTCCGCTGACCCGGCAGGCGGCGGTGCTGAAGCTGAGCCGCAGCGGCCTGTATTACCGGGCCCGGCCGGTGGCGCCGGCCGATCTGGCGGTGATGCGGCGGATCGACGAGCTGCATCTGGATTACCCGTTCGCGGGCAGCCGGATGCTGCGCGATCTGTTGCGGGGCGAGGGCGTCGCGATCGGGCGCCAGCGCGCCGCGACGATGATGAAGCGCATGGGCATTACGGCGCTCTATCGCCGGCCGAACGCGTCGAAGCCGGCGCCGGGCCACAAGATCTACCCGTATCTTCTGCGCTCCGTGGCGGTCGAGCGGCCGAACCAGGCGTGGGCGATGGACATCACCTATATCCCGATGGCGCGCGGCTTCGTCTATCTCGCCGCCGTGGTCGACTGGTTCAGCCGCCGGGACCTCGCCCACTCGCAAAACCGCGGTTTGAGGTCAGGATCATCTCGCCTTTTTCGTAGCGGGCATTTGATCTTGCTGAAATTGCTGTCCCAGTATCCCGGATGGTTCAACGCGATCCTCTCCGGGGCGCCGACCGCGGCTGCTCGACCCGGTGCATTCTGCTGGTCAGCGACGACCGAGGAAGAACCCAAGAATGGTTCCGACGCCGATCGCGGCAAGCATTGCGCCCAAGGGCCGATCGGATGCAAACTCCCTTACGTCATCCAAGACCTGCCCGTACAGGTTCTGCGCCTGCCCGGCAGTCTGGTTAGCCTTGCCGCGCGCTTGGGTCGAAGTGTCGCCTGTCATTGCGCCAACGGCATCCTGCAGCTCGCCACCGATATCGCGCGCGACACCTTCCGCCCTGTTCTGGTCGACCATCTGAACTCTCCTTTGCTAGTCTAGTGCGTTAGAGCTGGCAAGCTCACATCGCTCGCCGGCCAACGATGGCGTGATAGATGATCAGCACGACGACAGCGCCAATGATGGCGACTATCATGCTGTAGATGTTGAGGCCGGTTACTGGCGCCGCGCCAAAGAACGAAAACAGGAAGCCGCCAACCACGGCACCCACAATGCCGAGAATTATGTCGAGCACAATGCCCTCGCCGCTCTTGTTGACGATCTTGCTCGCGATGAAGCCGGCGATCAGGCCGAGGATAAGCCAACCGATGATCGACATGCTGCTGTCCTTCTTACTGGAAATTGTCGCGGGCACCGTCTGACCGGGCGGGTCAGAATTAGATGACCCGTCGCGCGATGGATATCCGACGCTGCACCGCAAGCGAGCCGCCTAAGGCTGCGGCGATGGCACCGATCATCAGGTCCGCAAACGCCGCGAAAGACGTCTTCGCCGCCGCCGCCGCGCTCTCGTCTGCGACTTTTTTCGCCGTTTGGACCGCTTGCGCCTTGACCTGCTGCAGCTTGGCCTCGGCATCGTCAAACTGCTTTGCCGCCTGGTCACGGCTGATGTGCTGCTGCGCAGCCATGATGGTAATGATCCGCTCCTTCGCCACCGCGGCATTCGGACCGCCTTTGGCGTAGGTTGTCAGGTTGGCGACAACTTCCTTCTGCGCTTCCTGCGGGCTCATGGTCGTTGGGTCGGGGTTGTCGGGCTTCACATAGGCTTGTGCCTGTTGCTGCAGCATGTCCGGGCTTATGCCTGCCGCTTGCGCAACGGGCTGTGCTGCGTTTTTGATGCCACTTCCAGCGGCGGAGGCCAGACTGCCCAGGGCCGAGGCGCCGCCGCCAATGATGCCGCCAATGGCCGAGGTTAGAAGGTAGACAGTCAGCAGAGACGCAATGCCCCAGGTGATGAGGCCATGCAACACCCCGTCCCAACGAATTTCAATTCCGGCTAGCCATGCCGACACGTAGCCGCCGAACGCGAGCGCTATAATACTGCTGATCATCCACCAGGCGCCGGCGCCAATGCCAAAGCTGCTGGCGTCCGGCGTCGTCCCGGCATTTAGGTTGACGCTCCCAAGGCCGATGCCCGCACCGAGTAAGCTCCACAGCAGCTGCACGGCCACGACGAGGATGACGCCGCCGAATATAGCGGCCCAAGAAATGCGACGGTGTGTGTGGGAGCCGCTAACCATCGTCGTAGCGGTATCCCTAAAACCTTGCCGCTGGAGCGCGGGGTCGTCGTACACGTTTGTGGACATTGTCAACTCCCATTCGTGAGTATGCAGTCCGCTGCGACGAAACAGCGGCCGTCGTGGCGAATAGACCGAAGCCAGGGCTATTGGGCTCTGATCTCAAAAACGCAAGCGCTCGGACGTTGGTTCCAAATTTAATCGACGCCACAAAGTTAAGGTAAGCGAAGCCTGACCCCCACCTTGCTCGGGATGACGATGATGGGGTGAACCTGCCTGTTCTGATCGAGGCCGGGGGATCGTGTGCCAAGTAATTCGCCAATTGATGGGCACAGTTTCCGTCGCGTGGCAGTGCTGACGGGGACGCCGCGACGGCGTCATTAGAGCGCGGCGGAGAAGGCGACGATCGTCGCCGAGAGCCAGGTGCCGGGTGCGCAGGCGAGCGAGATCCGTGCGCTACGGGCTGCATCGCAACCAACCCTACGGCTGGCGGCGGGAGTTCGGATCAGGCGCGAGTGGCGAGGCGATGGCCGAGCAAGGCCCCGACTTTGTTCCGGTGGTGGCAGATACCGGGTCGAGCGCGGCGATTGAGATCGAGATCGGCCGGGCGATCGTATGTGTCAGGGCCGGGGTCGATCTGGCCGTCCTTTGCAAGGTGCTGGGCCTGTTGAAGGCG
>CAVVGE010000011.1:0-19554 GCA_963747735.1 uncultured Alphaproteobacteria bacterium
GGACACCTATATTGATGAGCCCACCATCCGGGTGGGTGACGGACGCCGGCTCAATCGTAAGCGCAAACCGGCCATCATGTCGCGAGAACGGACGCAGGCTGTCCTTCGGCTGGCGAAGCGGCATGCCCATGATGCAGAAGCCACGATGAAGGAATGAGACGTCGACGTGTCCCCCCTCTTGAGACCAATCGCTACACGACGCCGCGACGAGCTCCCGCGCCCACAGGCTCAGCTGGTCTCCGCTGGTAGCCATAGACAGTTCCCCTCCCCCTATATCTTGTATTCATAATCTTTTGATGACGGGAATCCCATAGGGCAGTTTTCCTAAAACGCGCGCTGCCAACCTCCGATTTTGCCGAAAATGCGCGTGGCCAAAGCCATTCCTCTTCCGAAAAGGTGCGCAGAGCGGGATTGGTGGGGTCGCCGAGCGGCCCGTTCCTTCCGAAATTGCGCGTTCCGACTCTCCTCATCGCAGCTACAAGCGGATGGCTGCGTCGGCGATGCTCGCGAAAACCAGAGAAGGCTTCATAAAATATGCGTAGTGCCGGCTCGAACGCGAGCCTTCCTGACGGAACCGGGGCCGCCGCCCCTTCCCGACGCGTATTTTCGGAAGCGAGGGCGCATGGATGACAGCGCGGTTATCGGCTGGCGCAAGGAACGGCCGGATTGGGGGCGCCATGGCCCCTCCGCAACGCGCATTTTCGGAAGAACGGCGACGCGCGCATTTTCGGAACTGGGATTTGCAGGGATTGGGGCGTCGAGCGCCGCTGGGGCAGCTTCGAGGATTGGTTCGCCGCCCCACCCTTCCCCGGCGCCGGGCCGCTTCGGCACGCTGGCTTGCTCACGGGGAATCCCGATTGTCCGAAATCCCGAAATCCCGAAAGCACTATTTTCGGAGTCGCTTGCGCTCATCCTGGATGTCATCGTCGTTGACCTGGAGCCCGTCCTTACGAAGAGCGATCAGGATCTGATTCCTGATCGTAATGCCGGTTTCCGCGTAGCGGAGGCGCAGCCGCTGCATCACATACTCAGGGACCTTGGTGGAAAGCGACGTCTCCGGAGAGCGGCGTCTCGGTGGAGCGAACCCCCCTTCATCCGGCCGAGGCGGAAGTGTATCCGGATTGACGACGCGGACTCGCCCCTCCTGAACGCCGCGAACATAAGCGTCGTGGGTTTCAAGTTGGGCCGCGGCGGCAAAACGAGGATCATCGGCAGCCACCCGCGGAGGCGCGCTGCTCGGTTGCTTCGGGGGCGGCGACAGATCCGGCGCGTGAAGCTCCGGGCGGCTGTGTCGTGCTGGCATGATGACCTTCAGGCTGCTGCAGCTGCGGCTGATCTGGATTGGATCAGCGCCATCATCTCTTCGAATAGCGAAATGAAGTTCTTGGCAGCATTGGATTCTCGATCATGCAAATGTGGGATGTGAGCGCTGTAGGTCATCTCTTTCCATGCGGCTCGATCGCCGAATGCGGTGGTTAAGACGTGGGCCCCTACCCTCCTGTATTGGTCTCGAAGGAAGGCTTCGACGCGCGGTCGCACCGCCCCGGCGCTCGTCCGCGCGAGCACGACGCCTCTGGCAATAGTGCGATTACTGATCTCTGCCGCTTCAACGGCTTGCCGCCAAGTTTCGACCCCGCATTTGAGATCGGTGCCGCTCATCTGTGACGGTACGATAACTAGATCAGCGAGAGCCATGGCTACTTGAGTGTCATTCGTGGCAGCACCCATCAGGTCAATAATAACATTGTCATGTCGGATGGCGAGTTCTCGCACCAGAGCGCTCACCCGGCGTTCACTTGTCGGAACAGCTACCTCGACGTGCTGTAGCTCCGGCACGCGCTGAAAGAATTCGCCCAGCGGCCTATTTGGGTCGAGGTCAAGCGCCGCGACACTGCTTCCGCGCGCGACGAGCTCAGCGACAGTGCACATGGCCGCTGTGGTTTTGCCGGAACCGCCTTTGACCTGCGCATAGGTGATAATGGCCATACGTAAGTACCCCCACCCAAGTCCGAACGTGAAATCCCGATTTCGGGTCATCGGGTAATCAGGGTACCTGGAAACCCCGGTTTCGGGCAAGTCTCTGAGGTTGGGACCGGTCGAGCCCCGCTCATTTCTCGGAAAGGGCCCGGCTTCCCGCCCCCAAAGAGCGAGCGGGCAGCCAAAACGCTTTTCCCGGTCTCGGGAAAGCAGGAAAGCAGGTAAGCTGGAGACCGGGAAAGCGGGGAAACAGGAAAGCTTGGAACTCTAGCGGTTTCGAGTGGACCTCAAGCTGGGCGATAGCTCCGCTCTGAAGGAGCTGATACCGCGAGGAATGGGCCGTCCCTGGAACGTCGGGCACTCCTGAAATCGGGAAACACGGAGAGACCCGAGAGACCGCGATCGGGTGTAGCTGTTGGAACACCAGGGTAGGACCGCGCAATTTGGACAGGGCTTCGGCAGCTCGGGCGCACGTAAGGTCGTGAAAGCCCGTTATCGGGGAACCACGAAAGCGGGAAAACGGGAAAGCACGGCTTCTGGATCCTAAAGTTTCGCGGTGGCAAGCAATCGGGGCAGGGTAGGGGCTACAGCACTCCATTAAGCGCGTTGTCTTCGAACAGATCGCCTTCTTCGATGTAAGCGGCGAGCGTTGCGTAGCTGCGATGCCGTCCGAGTTGTTTCAGTTGCGCGGGATGGACGCGCCGATCTTTCGCGGTGTTCATCGCTCCGCGCTTCAGGCTATGACCGCCGAGGGCTTGGCCATCGAAGCCGGCAGCCGTGCCCCGGGCCTGGACGATCCGGGCGACGGTACGAGGATCGATCGCCTGGTGGCCGACGACGTAGATCGGCGTCCAGCTCGGAGTCGGGTTCTGCGGCCGCGGCGTTGTCCATATTCTCCGGAAGACCGGCCCCTGAGCGATGCCGGCGGCATCGCACCAGCGTTTGAGCGCCCGCACCGGGCAGAGCGCACTCGTTCCGTAGGGAATGCCGACCTGAACCCCTTTGCTTTCGCGGTCGCCCTTGGAAAATGGGAGCGCGATGCGGAGCCCATGCTCACTCTCCTCAAGATCCGCGACCTCGATGCGCGCGAGCTCTGATCGGCGAAACGCGCCGGCAAAACCCAACAATAACAGCGCGCGGTCGCGCAGCCCAGGTAGGTCATCCTCGATCGGCGAGACGATCTCGCGGAGGATCGCGATCTTCGCCGCAAGCTTCGGCTTCGGGCCTTGGCCCGCCTGCCTGGCGAGCCTGTCCAAGCCTGCGAGGGTCTCGGTGACGCGCGCGGTCGTAGTGGGGGAGGGACACCCGGCGATATAATGGAGGTAACCGATGCTCGCGAGCCTTAACCTTAGCGTGTTAGCCGAGAGCGGCTTTTCTGGCGGTGGCGGATAGCGCTGGGCGGCTACAAAGGCAGCGACGTCTGTGGGCCGGGCGGGAAGGGGGGTCAGCGCGTGCCGAGCGCACCAAGAGCACCAGGCGCGTACGCCCGCGCGGTAGGCACGCCGCGTGTTGTCCGCTTTGGCGCGGCGCGCGAGGACGTCAGCGATCTGCTGCGCTGTCGCCAGAGTGCCGTCGCCTTCAGGGATCTCGCCGTCGACGGCGAGATCAAACCACGCTCGTACATGGGAAGGGGATGCGCCAATCGGTGCTGAATCGGGTGAGACGGTTGCGGGAAGAGCGGTGCCGGCCGCACTCGTCCCGCGAGGGCGATCGGAGGGGCCCGGCGGGTAGGGAGCGCCGGAAAGGGGGAAGCGGTCACTCATTGCGGGTCGAGAGACGCGATTCGTCTTGGCTGACGGCCCGGCCTTTTCTGCACCACGCGCGGGGATAATGCGTCAACGGCCATCAGAGCGCATTGGGCGACCTCAATGAGGGGCAGCTTGGGGCTCCTATCGTTCGGGTGATGCGACGAGTCGGACGCAAATGTACCGTAAGACCATATGCCCGACAACTGCAATTATCGGACATATGAAACGTCGGTTCGGCCGTGGCAAATAACCTCGGCCTTATTGTACGGATCAGGCCAATAAGCGTAAATTTACGTCATGAAGCTACGCCGCATCGCCCCCGTTTTCGCCGGTCCAGCGCGCGCCGGCCACGGCGCCGGTCGCAGCTTTGCGTCAGCCGAATCGCTCGCGCACGGACGTTCACCGGCCGGCCGGCCGGCAGGGCGTTTCGCGTCGCTCGGTTAGCCGATGGCGGACTTCTCGGCAGCGGCCTCCGCCCGTCCGTTACCGGCGCCCTCGCACAACCCGCTTGACCGCTTCGGCGAGATCGCGGGCGCGCTCGAACGGGCCGCCGCCGCGATCGCTAAGCTTGATGCGCTGCTCGCCGGCCATCCGCTAACCCCGGCCTGGTTGTGGCGCAGCCGGCTCGAAGCCGTGCGCCGCCAGGCCGCCGCCGATGGCCTGTCGATCGACCCCTGGCACCTTGCCGCAATCATCGAGGGCGTCCGGTTCCGCATGGACCGCGGCCGCGCGATCATAGATCGCGGTGCGATCTTCGAGGCGGCGCGCCATGCGCTCTCGCTGTGGCGCTGGTTCGCGCGGCCCGACGAGGCCCAGCTGCAGGCGATCGAGCGCGCCGCCGTCGTGCTGGGGGCGAACGAATCGGCATCGCCCTTGATCGCCGCGGCCCTCGGCGCGCGCGCTTGGCTCGATCGGCACGACTGGTGTGCCCAGAACGACGTACGACCGGCGCTGCGCGCAGCGCTGGCGCAGTATTGGGAACGCCGCGGGTTGGTGCATGCTGCCGCGCCGCTGCTGAGCGGTGCGCGCGCGTTCCGCGGCGACGCGCCGAAGCCAATCGAGGATTGGGTTGCGGCATTCCTCAACTCGCTCGCCGAGGAGGCGGAAGCCGGCATCGCGCTGTTGCGACTGTTGGAGCAAGAATGGTTCGCCGCACGCTCGGCCGTGCACGACCGCCGGCGCGATTCGCATGCCGCGGCCGCGGTCGACGCGATGGCGGCGGCGCCCGTCCTCTCCGCTACCACGCTCGCCCGCGGCCTCGGGATCTCAGTCAAGAATGCCGCGGCATTGCTCGACAGCTTTGTCGCGCGCGGCATCGCGATCGAGGTCACGCATCGCTCGAAACGCCGCCTCTTTGGCCTCAAGCATCTGGCGCCGCTGCGCGAGGAAGCCCTGCCTCCGCGCCGCGCCCGCCGCGGGGCAGGATCTATCCGGCGCGGCGACGCGGCACGCTGGCCGGCCATCGGGCTCCCTGACCTGGAGTACAGCGACGCCGGTGATGCAGCGACGCCGCTGCGCCGGCAGCTAGTGCTGTCGCCGTTGGAGAGAAAAGAATTCGAATTGACCGGCCTCGATGACTGGATGCGGGAGGCGGATCAGGTAATCCGCCGCTCGCAAGCGATCCTTGACCGGCTCGCACAGCCGGCGCTACCACCGCTGGCGCGACCGAACACCACTTAAGGCCGCTAAGAATCTCGGCACGGTGTCGGACGTCCGAATGCGACGACCGCGCCGCGCGCCGCCTGCCGGCCCGCGTCACGAAAATCTCAGCGATGAGCCAACACCTTGGCATGGGCAGCATTCCGGGGCGGACCAGCACGCGAAGTGCTTGGCGCACAATTCACCGAGTGCCGCCATCAGCGCTGGCTGGCTACTGCGCGCTCCAGTGACGATGAACTCGTCGCGCGTGCCGCGGTGGCCGAATGTGGTCGCACACCGCGATCATCGCGCCCTCCATATATTTCAAAAGACGAGGATGGGCGCTCCGCGCCCGGGCGGGGCGGGTCGCCGCGCTAGTGACACGGCCTCGGGTCCTGCTCACCAGCCGGTCTTGCTGACTCTGATCGAGCCGTTGCCGATCGGCCGCGGCCGATCGCGTTCGGCGCCCGCAACGGGTACGACAGCGGTGATTGAACTGGGCCCATAATTCTACGGCACCACATCTGCACTCACCGCCTGCCCTTGCTTGCGCTTAAGGTCGACCGCAAGGCTGCGCTTGTTGCGCCTGAAGGCAAAGAAGAAACCGGCGCCCGAACCTGCAAAGTCCACGCGTGTGTCACTATTGGGCATCGGCTCGATCTCGACCACGTCGGCGCCCAGCTCGGTGAAGATGAGCGCGGCAGTCGGCCCCATGACTGTATGGCTGAACTCCAGGACCTTGATGCCGGCGAGCGGCGTCGCCAGCGGTGGGTCCGCCATCAGGCCGCGGCCCGGCGGCGGAAAGCGTCGAGGCTGCCGGCGTGGATTAGCTCACCGGGCAGCTGGTGGCCAACGATGTCCTCGGCCATACGCCCGACCTCGATCAGCGCGTCGAGATCGACGCCGGTGTCGATCCCCATCTCCTCGCAGAGCAGCACCAGCTCCTCGGTGCAGATATTGCCGGCGGCTTTGGGCTGACCGGCAAACGGACAGCCGCCGAGGCCGCCGACCGTCGAATCGAACTGCGTCACGCCCATCCTGAGCCCGGCATGGGCGTTGGCGACCGCCAGCCCGCGCGTATCGTGCAAATGCAGCGCGATCGGCATGTCCGGCCAGCGGCTGCGCACGTCGCCGAGCACGCGCTCGATCCGCATCGGCGTCGCCCAGCCCATCGTGTCGGCGAGCGAGAAATACTTGATGTCGGCTCCGGCCTCCTCGGCGATCGCCAACCCGTCCTCCAGCGTCGAGACCACCTGGGCCGGCGCGATGTCGCCCTGGTAGTTGCAGCCGAACGCCGCCATGACGCCGATGCGCGGCACATCGACGCCGCTTTCGAGATGCAGCGCGGTCTGCTTTCTCATCGCCGCGACATTCTCGGCGTGGCTGCGGTGCAGATTCTTCTGGGTGAAGCCTTCTGACGCGGTCAGCGAGATCGCGCCGGTGATCGTCAGCTTGTTACGGAAGACGAGCGCCCGGTTGAGCCCCGCGGCGTTAAACCACAGCCCGGTATAGGTCACGCCCTCTTTCGGAGTGAAGCCGGCGACGACATCCTCGGCATCCGCCCAGCCGGGGACGATCTTCGGGCTGACAAACGAGGCGGCTTGGATGTGGTGCAGGCCGGTCTCGGCGAGCGCCTCGATCAGCCTGATCTTGTCGGCGGTGCTGATCGGGCCGGGCTCGATCTGAAAGCCCTCGCGCGGGCCCTCCTCGTGGATGTCAACGCATTTCGGGAGGTCGGTCATGGGCTGCCTGCCTTGTTGGACCGCGGACGATATCGCGCCGTCTGGTCCAACGGAAAGACCTTCACTACGATTTGCAGCACATCGAGACCGCTATCGGCATGAATAACGAGCGGAGCGGCAGCGTAAAGATCGTCGGTTGACCGCTCGCGATCTAACGGGTTCAGATTTTGACGCAGCGCCGCGCTGCTTTCAGGGAGGCTCTCTATGTCGGCAAATCGGGGGCGCAACACGCATCGCCGGGTTCACGGTGCCATCCGATATCGGGCTGCTGGCGCTCGCCGGCCAGCGCCGACCGAGCCGGTTCCGAGCGCGTTCTGCCTCGATCCCAAGGGGAAGCTCCTGTTTGCCGCGGGCACCGCGTCCCGCCGGTTGGCTTCCTATCGCATCGATAGCGAGGGCGGCACGTTGACCCCGCTCGGGGCATGGGATGTCGGGCCGCGGCCGGCCGCGATTGCCGCGGTGCGCCTCGACCAGGCGTCTCATTGATGAAGGCGCTGGCGGGTATCCGCGTCGTCGATTTCAGCTGGGTGCGGGCGGGTCCCTGGGCGACGCGATGGCTCGGTGCTTTCGGCGCCGAAATCGTCAAGATCGAATGGCCGGAGAACGAGCGCGGCCGACTGCCGAGCACCACGACCCCGCAGCATCTCGAGGTCAACCTGAACACCTCGGGCAATTTCAATGACACGAACGTCAACAAGAAGAGCCTCAGCCTCAACCTCCGCACGGCGAAGGGGCTCGATATCGTCAAGCGGCTGATCGCGATCTCCGACATCGTCATTGAGAATTTCAGCTCGCGGGTGCTGCGCAGCTGGGGTCTCGGCTACGACGAGCAACGCAGGATCAAGCCGGATATCGTCTATGTCTCGATGTCGGGTTACGGCCACACCGGCCGGCATCACCACTACACGACGTTCGGCCCGGTGGCTCAAGCGGTGTCCGGGCTGACCTTCCTCTCCGGCCTGCCGGATCAGCCGCCCGCCGGCTGGGGCTGGTCGTACATGGACGACACCGGCGGCATGTACGGCGCGATGTGCGCGATGACCGGTCTCTACCACCGCAACATGACCGGGCAAGGCCAGCACATCGATCTGTCGCAGATGGTGGCGAGCGTGCCGCTGGTCGGGCCGGCGCTGCTCGACTTCGCGGTGAACGGACGCGGCGCGCGGCGCAAGGGCTACCCACCCGGCAACCGCGCGCATTGGCCCGGCGCGCCGCTTACCGCCAAACATCGGGGCGGCCCGACTGTGGCGCCGCACAACGCCTATCGGACAGACCCCGGCGGCTACAACGATTGGTGCGTCATCGTCTGCCAGTCGGACGGCGAATGGCGGCGGCTGGCGCAGGTCATGGGTGCGCCCTCCTGGGCTTCCGAGGACAGGTTCGCCACCGTCGCCGGCCGGTTGCAGCACCAGGAGGAGCTCGACGAGCGGATCGAGACTTGGACGAGGACGCTCGGCAAATATGCCGTCACCGAGCAGTGCCAGGCGGCCGGCGTGCGCGCGCTGCCGGTGCAAAGCGCCGAGGACCGGGTCGAGCGCGACCCCCAGCTGCGCCACCGGGAAATGTACCTGGAGAGCGAGCATCCGGCGCTCGGCCGATACAAGGTGCAGAACGCGCCGTTCAAGCTCTCCGAAACGCCAGCCGCCAATCACCTGCCGAGCCCGATGATCGGCCAGCATACGCGCGAGATCGTCGAGGGGCTGCTCGGGTTCAGCCGCGAGGAGCTGCGCGCCGGCTTTGCCGACGGCACCTTCTGGCCGACGCAGCGCCCCCGTTTCCCCTACCAGGAGGAGATGCTCAAGTGACCGACGCCTCACCCGAGCCGAATTCCTTGGCCGGTCCGTTGGCGGGGGTCCGTGTCCTGGAGCTGGCCGACGAGACTGGCCAGTTCTGCGGCAAGCTGATTGGCGATCTCGGTGCCGACGTCGTCAAAATCGAGCCGCCGGGCGGCGAGCAGTGCCGCCGCATCGGGCCGTTCCTGGACGATATCCCGCACCCGGAACGCAGCCTGTCGTTCTGGTACTACAACACGTCGAAGCGCGGCATGACGCTCGACCTCAATACGGCCGACGGTTGCAAACTGTTCCGGCGTCTGGCCGCGACCGCCGATGTCGTTCTGGAGACCTTTCGTCCGGGCCATCTGTCGTCCCTCGGCTGCGATTACAAGGCACTGAGCCGGCAGAACCCCGGTCTGATCCTGTGCTCCCTGACCCCGTTCGGACAGACCGGCCCGTGGTGCCACTACCTGTCGTCGGACCTGCTGCACATGGCGGCGGGGGGCGAGATGGCCTCGTCCGGGTATGACGAGACCGATGTCCCGAACGCGCCCCCGATCGCTCCGGGCGGCGGCAACGCCTGGCACATAGGCTGCCACTTCGCCTACATGGCGATCGTGGCGGCGCTGGTGCATCGGACGGTGTCAGGCCGCGGACAATATATCGACGCCTCGATCCACGAGGCATGCGCGCTGACCACGGAGTCAGCCATCGCCAATTACATCTACCGCGGCGAAGTGCTGCAGCGGCACACCGGCCGTCACCACGCCGCCGGGCCAAGCCCGCGTACCCAGTTTCGCGCCGGCGACGGCAATTACGTCTGCGCGCTGGTCGGCGGCCGGCTCAATCCCAGATACGTGAAGGAGCTGGCCGATCTGCTCGACACAAACGGCATGGCCGGCGATCTCCGCGACCCGAAATACCAGGACCAGGCGGTGATCGCCGCCAACACCTCGCACATCATCGACGGCCTCGTCGCCGGCTTCATCGCCAGCCTGCCGGCAGAGGAGATCTACCACCGCGCGCAGGCTCGCGGCTTCACCTGGGGTGCGGTCCGCGCGCCGGAGCAGCTGCTCGACGACCCGCATCTCTCCGATCGCGGCTTCTGGAAGGAGGTCGAGCATCCGGAGCTCGGTCGCCGCTTCACCTATCCCGGCGAAGCGGCGATCTTTAACGGCTCGCCGTGGCGGCTCTCGCGGCGCGCGCCGCTGATCGGCGAGCATAACGCCGAAATCTTGTGTGGCGAGCTGGCGCTGTCGGCCGGCGAGCTGACGATGCTGATGGAAAATCACGTGATCTGAGGCAGGATGTTTCTGGAACCGACCCGCTCGTTTTCCGTGAAGGCGTTCGGCAAGCTCGACGATCACCCCTGAATACATGTGCCACGGCTGCGAATGCAGGCGGAGCTTGATGGCGATGCGGTCTTCGCCCGCTTGGCCGAGCAGGTCGTGCGCTGTATCGTGGCCGCCGCGACCCTCGACAGCGGCAAGGCGGCGGCCACCGCCGTCATGACGGCGGTGGCCGCACACCGCGAGGAATTTGAGTTCGAACGCCACTGCGGCGGGCCGAACCTCGATGCGACGCCGAACGGCGTCATCGCCCCGGATCGAGCGCTACAGCGGCGTGAAGCTCGCCGAAGCCTTCGCGATTCCCGATCTCGACCGAGAAGTGAAGTGGCACGCCAAGTACGCCCGCCAGAACGGCATCCATATGTCGCCCACCTTTATGATCGACGGGCCGGTTCAGGCCGACATGAGCAGCGGCGACTCTGTCGCCGATTGGGTGTCGCGCCTGGTGCGGGAATCTGGCCGGGAATCTGGCCGGGCCGTGCGAGCCCGGCTTTGCTCGCCCCCGCAGCCGCGGCCGCTAACTCGGACAATCGTGGGAGACAGCGATGAACCGTCTCGACAGCAAGGTCGCCCTGATATCCGGGGCGGCACGCGGCATCGGCGCAGAAACCGCACGGCTGATGGTCGAGGCCGGCGCCAGGGTCGTGCTTGGCGACGTTCTCGACGCGCGCGGCCGCGAGACCGCGCGAGAGCTCGGCGATGCCGGCCTCTATTTGCGCCTCGACGTGACGAGCGAAGCGGATTGGAAGGCCGCGGCCGCCACCGCGAGCGACCGTTTCGGCAAGCTCGACATCCTGGTCAACAACGCCGGCCTGTTTCTCGGCAAGGATATCGAAGCCGCCAGCCTCGCCGAATGGGGGCGGTTGTGCGCGGTCAACCTGACCGGCGTCTTTCTCGGCACCAAGCTGTGCCTGCCGGCGTTGCGGGAGGCGGCGCAACAGAGCGCGCACGGCAGCGCCATCGTCAACCTGGCCTCGACCGCGGGGCTCGTCGGCTCGACCCAGGACCCGCTCTATTCGATGACAAAGGGCGGCGTGACGCTTTTCACCAAATCCGACGCGCTCGAATTCGCCCGCAAGGGCTACCGCATCCGGGTGAACTCGATGCACCCCGGCACGATCGACACCGACATGGCGACCAGGTCCTGGTCACCCAGGCGCGCAACCTCGGCACCAACGACATCGAATCAGCGCGGCGACTGGTGATCGACCGCCTGCCGATCGGCCGCATGGGCACGCCCAACGACATCGCCAAAGGCATCGTGTTCCTTGCCTCCGACGACGCCGCTTTTATGACCGGAGCGGGGCTCGTTTTAGACGGCGGCATTACCGCGCAATGACACTGCGCCGCGACCCTGATGTGATGCAGTGGATTGGCCCACGGGAATGGGTCCTGTGGTAGAATGTGCGCTCATCGACCAGCGGCGCTGCAAAGCGGCGAACATAAGTTTGTGGCATCGCCCGCAGTCAAGGGCCGCGTCTATTCCGGCGAGCCGAAGAAGGTAAGAAGAGGGGCCGCGCGCGGCGGCCCCGATTGTCCTCTCTTACTTCCGCAGCGCCTCAAGGGCTCGGTCGAATGCCCGATCGAGCTCGGCCTGTTGCGCGACGGCGGCCGTGAGCTCGGCCTCGACGGCGGCGCGCTCGGAGCGGGTGAAATAGCAGCCCCGCAACTCGGCCCGCAGCTGTTGGATGTGGTCGTAAAGCGCGATCATGAGGTCCTCCTTCCATTATCGAATGCGGAAGGCGCGGCATGCCGGACGGGACCGGGTCAGGGACGCCGGAGGCGCCGCGGAGCGGGGCGCGGGGGAGCCGGTTTTGTCGAACGCTGAGATAACCGGCGCGCGGCAGCGCGCTCCCTGCGTTCGGCAAAATTGGGGGCACCACGCATCCTTGGGCCGGCTCCGTGCGGCATGGCACCATCGGAATTCCGGCAAGACGGAATCCTCTGGACAGGTCTCACAGGCAGTCGATCTGCCCGTGAGGTTTTGGAATTGAAAGATAACCACGGCAAAGCCCCGCCGCGCGATGGCGGCGGGGCGTCGTGGCCGCTCAGCGGTCGCGCGGCTCCCAGAGGGCGATGTGGGTGGCCCCGTCCTCAGCCGGCTGTTCGAGCTTGACGAGGCGGCAGCGCAGCCAATTCGGGCCAAATTCCGGCGCGGCCAGTTTGAGATTCACGTAGGTTTCGCCGCTCGACTTGGCTGTCTGGCTCCAGCCGGCGCCGATCTCGTAGCGTTGGCCGGCGTAGACCCGGTAATCGGGGCTGTTGTCCGAGGTCTTGTCGACCGGGACAATCGTCAGCGCCGCGGTGACGTTGAGGGTCTTCAGGGTTCCGGTGAAGCCGGCTGGCGACTGGGTGAAGGCGCCGAGGGTGATGGCCATGAGTGCTCTCCTTTGGTGGTTCGCAAGGCCCGTCCCTGCGATGTTCCGGCGCAGGGAGACTGCAAAGGCGCCGCCGACACCGCGAGCCTCGGGGAGCGGCCGAAGCGCAGCGGAGGACCTCGGGAGGGGCAAGAATTTGCAGCGCAGCGGCCGCGAGGAGGCCCGCTTGCGGGCCGGGGAAATTCTTGTCCCGCAGAGGTTGGCGGCGGCGCCTGCGGGATCCAGCGATCACAGAGACATGTAGAGACGGCTTGCGGGACCCAAGAGGACGAAAGCGCGTGCCGCATCCGCTTCGAGGCATTCACCGGCCGGCAGCGGGCATCGAACCTGGCTCAACCCGCAAACGTGCAAGGCGGTGAAGCTCCGGCCGACACTCGAGAGGGTTTGCGCTTGCTTCACGACAACAGTGGTGGTGAAGGGCGCCCCTGAGTCTATTCAAACGCTCCAGGATCGCATGGCCGGCACCCATGTGCCGGGGGTCAGCATCGCTGTCATCCATAGTGGCATTATCGAATGGGCGCGGGGGGTCGGCGTCGCCCGATTGGGAGGACCGCTGGTAACCGCCGAAACTCTGTCCCAGGCCGGAAGCATCAGCAAACCGGTTGCCGCGCTGGCGGCACTTCGGCTCGTGCAGCAAGGCAAGCTGTCGCTCAACTCGCACGTCAATCGGGCGCTCACCTCGTGGAAGATTCCCCCGAGCGCGGCGGCCCAGGAGCTGTCGTCACGTTGCGCGAGCTGCTCACTCACACCGCGGGACTGACGGTGCACGGCTTCCCCGGCTACGCCGCGGGCGCACGCATTCCCACGCTCGTTCAAGTCTTGAACGGCGAAAAGCCCGCGAATACCGCGCCGGTCCGCCTCGAGCGCGTCGTCGCCTTTCCACAACCTGAATGGCACAGCGGAGGAGGCAAAGGAGCACAAATGGACCCGACTGATCAGGCCCGGCCTTCGCTGCCAATGCCGGCGCCCCTTGCCTATGGTTAACAACTGCGTTGTACTGCAGACGAACGCAAGCTCGAGGCCGTCATGATCAGAGCAATGCTCGCTGCCGCGGTTGTCGCAATCGCGGTTAACCCATTGATTAGCCATGCTCAGTGCGGGTTCCATCACCGTCAACGCGACCGATGACATTTTCGGAGCGGGTCAAGTACCAGGCAGCAGCGTCGTCTTGGACCACACCACCGGAGGCGGTTCGGGAACGGCACCGAATAGCTTCGGGGTTGCCGGCGGGGTCGCCGTTTCGTTCAGCTCGGTAACCGGCTCGATCTCGTGTCCGACTATCTCCAGCGAGGGATGCGTTTCGCTCGCGTCGGGGTCGCTGAACGATCCGGATGGGAAAAGCAACACAGTGACGGGCCCAACGTCATATTCCGGCGCGGACAACATATCGGGCATCACCGCGCCGGGTGTCGGATACCTGGTGGGTGTTTTTCTTGCTTCAGGTGGCCCTTCCGGCTCGACCCCAACGGCGCTCGATTTTACGAGCGGGGGCAGCCCTGGCACGACGGGGTTCTCGTCTCTGTCGCCTCAGTTGGACCAGGCCTTTTTCATCGGCGACGGCCTCGCCGGCGACAGCACCGGTTCGCCGCAATCGTTTGTCGCTCCGGCCGGCGCGGCCATGCTGTTTCTGGGCGTCGTCGATTCTCTGGACTTCACATTTCCAGGCTTTTACGCCGATAATGCGGGAACGTACGCGGTCTCTTATAATATCGCGCTCGTCCCCGAACCCGCCTCTCTCGTGCTTCTCGCGGCTGGTCTCATCGGCTTGTCGGCGGTTTACAGATGCCGCATCGGCAACAGATGAGCGGCGCGCCACGCCGGCTAGCATCAGCGGGTCTCGCGGCGCGTAGAGCCGCTCACGGAGTGAGGTCGGCGCACGAAACGTTGGCCGCAGGTATCCACGAAGCGTGGGTAATGCTGCCGCCGCACTCGACGCGACGGATGTCGACAGCCTCTTTGAGCCGTTTGATTGATCTACTCGCCAGCCACCGCCAACCTGCCGACATTGGAACCGACTTCGATTGGGCGGTCTGGCCGGATCCAGTAGGTCATGACGATGGCGAATAGCAACAGACAGACCGAGACCGTGAACGGCAGCGTCCAACTGCCGGTGCGGTCAAGTATCCAAGCGAAGGCGACGGGTGAGAGAATGCCGGCGACGGCGCCGGAGGCATTCATTAGCGAGCTCGAGGTGCCGGCGTAGTCGGGGGCGATGTCCATCGTCGCGGTCCACAACGGCGAGATCGCAAAGCCGAGAAAGAACACCGTGACCATGAAGCCGGACACCCCGACAACCATGTCATGGAAGAGGATCACCGGCACCAGCCCCGCCACGGCGAAAACCCAGCTCCCCGCAATCATCAGTGAACGCGCAATCTGCAGGCTCCTGGTGCGGCGCAGCAGGGAGTCGGTGGTCATCCCGCCGATCAGCTCGGCGAGAAACCCGGAGAACAGCAGCGCCATGTAAAGGAGTGCCGATTTCTTGATCTCGACACCATAGTTTTTCTGCAACAAGGATGGCATCCAGGTCACAAACAGCCAGCCGGTCCAGCCCTGGCAGAAATAGACGATCATCAACGGCGCCACGCGCGGGATCAGGCGTCGCCAGGGCACCGGGCCGGAACCGGCCAAGGTTGCGTGATCAGTGGCTGGCAATGCGGCGAGCTCGGCGCCGGTGATGCGCGGGTGCTGGCGCGGATCCTCGTAGAAATGCCACCACCACACGACCGCCCAGAGAGTGGATAGGATGCCGACCGCAACGAATGAAACACGCCAGGAAAACCAGGTGATCAGAAGGGCGACGATCGGCGCCGCCGTTCCCGCGCCGAGGCGCCCGGCGGCGTGGGTGGCGCCGATCGCGGTGCCGCGCTTGACGATCGGGGTCCATTTCGAGACGGCACGGGTCGCCGCCGGCAAGGTCGCACCCTCGCCCATGCCGAGCACGAGACGCACGCCAAACAGCGAAGCGAGCCCGGTCACCGCCCCGGTCGCGATGGTCGTCAGCGACCACAGCAGGCCGCAGATCGTCAGCGTGCGCCGCGCGCCAAAGCGGTCGGCAAACCAGCCCCCGACAAGCTGAAATGGGGCGTAGGAGTAGTTGAAGGCCGAGAAGGCGAGGCCGAGTGCCAAATTGCTGAGGCCGAGGTCCCGCTGCATCACCGGTGCCGCGGCGGCCAAGTTTACCCGGTCGATAAACAGGATGTAGTGCATCGACACCAGAAGGAGCAGGAAATTTCTGGTGGCGCGACCGTTGAAACCGAACAGCAGCATGTTGCCCTCTCCTCCCAATACGGCACCGTGCGAAGCCACTGGGATCGCTCCGCGTAATAGCCTATTTCCGGGGGAACGCTTTGCCATGCCGCTCTCCCTCAAACGGATCGCCCCACCCTAAACGGCGCCCACCCAGGGGCAGAGTGCCACTCCGTCGACCCTATTATTCAACAGCCGGCCAGACAATCGGCGTGCACTCGGGAACGCCAGCAATGGGCGGAGCGGGGTAGGTGCGGTGCGGCATCAAGCGAAGGATGCCGGTCTGCTTCGCGGTAGGTCAGACCGAGTGCCGGCTCAGGTCCACTACGGCGGCTTGGCGCAAGTCCAGTGAACGTCGGCTCTTGGCACGCACGTGTCATCTCGGGCAGATGGCCATGGATATCCGCTCTCCATCCGACCGAGACGATGCGGCCAGCGTCCGGCAATGACCCGGAATGGAAATAAATTCCGCACTCGTCCTTCGCATTTGCCATGGTGGATGGATGAATTGGAGAACGGCGCCTATGCGGCGCCGTCTCCGTCGAACCGCCACACCGGAATCCCAAGGCTTTTCGCCTTGTCGGCGAGGTTGGCGGCGATACCGGAGCCGGGGAAGACGACGACGCCGATCGGCAGGGCTTCGAGCATCCGGTCGTTGCGCTTGAAGGGTGCGGCGTTCCGGTGCCGGGTCCAGTCGGGCTTGAAGACCACCTGTGGAACTTTGCGATTGTCGGCCCAGCAGGCGGCGATGCGCTCGGCACCCTTTGGCGAACCGCCGTGCAGCAGCACCATGTCGGGGTGCTTCAAATGCACTTTGTCGAGCGCCGCCCAGATGCGGGTGTGATCGTTGCAATCGGCGCCGCCGGTAAAGGCGATGCGCGGACCGGAAGGGGCGAGGAGTTGCGTGTCGGCATGGCGGCGGGCGGCGATGAAGTCGCGGCTGTCGATCAGGGCGGCGGTCAATGCCCGGCGGTTGACCATCGAGCCGGTGCGCGGGCGCCAGGCGGAGCCGGTTGCGGCCTCGAACAATTCGGCGGCGTGGTCGCGGAAGAACTCGAAGGCGTTGCGCCGTTCGATCAGGCTCTGGCCCTGGCCGGTCAGGCGTTCGAGCTCGACCGATTTGACCTCGGAGCCGTCCTGTTCGGCTTGGCCGCGGCGCTGTGCCGTTTCGTTGCGGTCGAGCTCGGCTTCGATGCGGTCGATCTTGCGGTGGAAGAGGTTGACGAACGACCACAGAAGATCGGCGAGGTCGTCTTCGAGGCGGGTGCCGGTCAGCATCGCGTCGAGCGCCTCGACGGCGGCGTCGAGATGACGTTGAGCGGTGTCGGGCTCCGGCAATGGCCGGGGATCGGGCGCGTCCTGGCCCGGGCGGTAGCCGTAGAGCGCCAGCTCGTCGAGGAGATGCGCGGTCGGCGAGGAGGCGTGGCGTTCGTCCGGATCATCGGTGGCGGGGAAGGGGAGGGGGCTCGGGTCGTGCGTCATCGCGGGTGCCTTTCTGCCGGAGGATCGGCCGCGCCGTCGCGGCCTTCACGGCGATCCCAAGGCCGGGGCCGGAGCGGGGTTGCACCTGCAAAGGCCGCAGCGCAGCGGAGGATGGCGGGCGCCGAGCATTTTGCTTCGCGCTGCAAAGCCGGCCTTTTCTTGGGCCGGCGGCGGAAAATGGTCGGCGGCTGCCATTGCGAGCCCGGTGCGGCGCCGGCAGATCGCCGCTCGGGAAGGCCGGGGCGCGGCCCTTTCCGCAGGCCAAGGCACCCGGCGGGCCGACCGGCGGCCGCCGCCCTCGTTCCGGCATGAGGCCGGGCGGCATTTCACGCCGACGGGTGCCGCTCCTCGATCTCGAGGCGCGCAAAGCAGGCGACATCGCCCGGGGCGAGCTGCGGGATCAGGTGCGCGAGCAGCGCCGCGGGGCCGAGGCGGCAGAGATCGGCGTTGAAGTCGCCATCGACCGGCACGAGGTCGTGCACCTCGATCCCGGCGGCTTCTCCGCGTTCGTGCAGCCGTCTCGCCGCGTGGAGCCCGGCCGCGTCGTTGTCGCGGGCAACATAGAGGCGGCGCAGCGTCGAAGGGGGGAGAAGTCGAGGGCGGCGAGGTGGCTGGCCGAGAGTGCGGCGATCATCGGCAGCGCCGGCAACACCGATTTGAGGGCGAGCATCGTCTCGATGCCTTCGCCGGCCGCGACCGTATCGGACCCAGCGCCAAAGCGCACGCCATTGCCGAGGAGACCACCGAGGGCACGGCGCGGATCGACAACCGGCGCTTTCTGCGGATACTCGCGATCGAGCCAAGTGCGCTGGATGCCGGTGATCCGGCCGCCGGGGTCGGTGACGGCGGCAAGCAGCGCCGGCCAGGCTTGGCGAGGTGCAGTCTCGGTCTCGCGGTACCAGACGCGCGGATGAAAGCGCAGAGCCACCCAATCGAGACGCCCCGTGATGCCGCGGGCGTGCAGATAGGCCTCGGCCTGGGTGCCACCAATCGGCCGCCCGGCGCGGAACAGGCGGCGCGCGGCCTCGGCAGAGTTGCTCGGCGCCGGCGGTGTCCGTGGGCTCCGCTCGGCGGACGGCAGGGCGAGAAATCGGCGCGCCTCGTCGATCGCCTCGGGCAGGCCGGGGAGGCCGCGATTGAGACGGATCAGGTCGAGGAGATCGCCATGCTCGCCGCTTGCGGCATCGCTAAATTTGCCGGCCGCACCCGGACCGTAATCGGGGCCGGCGAGCCGCACATAGAGGCTGCGGCCCGGGGTGTTGCGGACGTCGCCGGCGAGCCAGTAGCGGCCCGACCGGCGCCCGTTCGAGAGGTAATGACGGCACACCGCCTCGGCGTCGCGCGCGAGGCGGCGCGCCAGCTCGGCAGCGCCCGACACCGGACATGTCCGGATCAGGCCGCGGCGCGGCTGTTGGTGCGGAGGATCGGATGCCGATCGAGGAGCGCGGCGAAGATCGCCGGGCCGCAATCTGGCGCGGTCGGCACAAAGAGCCGCAGCCGCCAGCCGATGATCTCGGAGACGAGCCCGAGCGCCTTCAATTGGCCGACCATGCCCCCGGTGAAATCGGTCAATTCGATCCGGTAGGCATTCATCACCAGCGAGCGGCGGAGCTGCAGCCCGCCCGCAAGATAGAGCACCGCGCCGCGCTCGATGACGGCGCGCCAGGCCTCGGCGAGGGAGAGGGCAGGGGCGTCTCCGACCCCAGCCCCCGGATCCAGTCCGGGGCAGGCTCTCATAGACGCGGGCGAGCGCCTCGGGGGTCACGAGCCGGCCGATCACGCGTTCGCCGTCATCGGTCTCGAAGCGGTAGACGCGGATGTTGTCGGCGGGGAGCCGGTCCCAGATCGGCAACAACAGGCCGGTGATGATGTGAAAGGTGCTCTCGGAGAATTCCGGCACCCGGGTGCATTCGGCCTCCCACAGCGGTGCGAATTGCACCTGTGTCGCTTCGCGCCAGTGCGAGCGGGAGAAATCGTCGAGGCTCATGGTCTCGCGGCTCATCGGCCGCACCAGCCGGGTGCGGGCCTCGACCCGGCCGTCGTCGTGCATCAGGCTCGCCGCCGGCACCTGCACCGCGGCACGGTGCGAGTGCTGGTTGACGAGGAGCCGGGCGCCCGCCTTGCGCGCCAGGTCGAGGGCGTCGCCGAGCGGCAGCGGCCGGTTGCGGTCGCGCCGCACGACCCGGTAGCAGCGGGTCTCGGCACCCGTCGCGGGA
>CAVVGE010000012.1:0-91145 GCA_963747735.1 uncultured Alphaproteobacteria bacterium
ACCGCCTTGTCTTCCCGGCGGTGCCAATCGAGAACGTTGGCCAATATCCAGCGCGCCTGTTGTTCTGCGGTTCGCTCTTCCGGATCGGCGGGAATGTCCGCCGTCAGCTTTTCGATTACCGGATTGATGCGACTCAGCCACGCGGCGACGTTTTCGTTGGGAGCGCGGTCGCCGGGTTCCGGCCGCGGCACCGGGGTGCCGCTCTGCACGAGCTGTTCGCGTAGGGCCTCGAGCCAGCCGTGGAGATCGCCGGCCGATCGGCAGTCGTCCTTGTTGTAGGTGAGCACCGTGGCCTTGGTCGCTTCCGAAATCGAGGCGATGTCATCGAGCTCGATGCTCGCCTGGAGAAGCGCAAGCGCGGCATTCGCGTCGGGCAGCGCCGTGTCCCGCTCGAACCCGTAGAGCGGTTCGAGCCGCTTGATCGAGTAACTTTCTACGCCCGCGCGCAGGCTGTGGCGAACTACCTGGTACAAATCGACGAACAGCTTCGCGCGCAACATCCGATCCAGTTCTTCCTCACGGGTGGCATAGCGGCCCATGAGGCGCTTAAGCGCCGCCGGCTCGTATGGCGCGTAGTGGTAGATGTGCAGATCAGGAAACCTCGCCCATCGCGCCATTACGAAATCGACAAACGCCTCGAAGGCGTACTTTTCGTCCGCACGCGAGAACGCCCAGTTGTGCTGATATGCGCGCGCGCCGTTCCCGTCCTTGGACAGATAGCCAAACAGATATTCCTGGCCTTGCTCCCCTGCGAAGGGGTCGCCCTCGAGGTCCAGAAAGATGTCGCCCTCGGAGGGTTGCGGCAGGCACGTCAGACCGAAGCCCGCTTCCAGCGGGAGCAGTTCAAAACGGGCTTCGCCGCTCTCGCGGGCTTCCACCTGAATCCGTGCCTGCTCGCGCACGCGCGCATAGGAGCCCGCCGATCCGCGATCCGGCTTCCAATCCAGCGGCAGCGCCATGACGGCTAACGAATTCATCGTAGTGACGCTTCGCTCCGTCAGCTCGTTGATCTGGAGCTTTGATATGCCCGCGACGAGACAGAGATGGTCGTCATCCCGGCGCCGCTGTTCGCACGCCGCCCGCCAGGCACACGTTACGCAATGCTCGTTCGGCTCGGGATAGCTTTTCAGCCCTCCTCGCCCGCTCAGAGACTTCAGCAGCTCCCGTTTGACGCGCCGGAAATAGGCCGCGTAATCGGCAAACCGGTATTGCTGCGGTTTGAAATCGGACCAGGGCACCACGACAAACATGTGCTCCGGCGCCAGACCCTGAACTTGCCTGATGAGGTCGGAGTAGAGGCAAAGTTGCAGGACGGCGCCGGCTTTTGTTTCCCGGGCGAGCTTTGTATCAATGGCTTCATATGACCAGGCGCCGAGAAGGCTTGGCACTTCGATACGGCTCAGGATGTCGGCGCGTCCGACCCAGCCCTGATGCGAAAACGCTCCCTGCGCGATAATTTGCGCACCCCGCCGCATGGCGGCAATCGTTGCATCGACCGCCTCGGGAGAGACGTCAAAACCCTCAATTCTGATGACCTCCAGGCCTACCTTCGTTAGGTGTTCGATGTAGTTCTGTTCATGGATGGAACCCCGCTCCCACAAAATCTTCAGCAGCGGGTCCGATACGTACGGTTTCTTCAAATGGCCTTCGGCCACGCCGCGCTCGAGTGCGGAGAGATGGCGGCAGTTCAAATAACTGACGAGATCGGTCGCGCTCAGCTCGAAAATGTCGCACTTTTTCCTCATAATTTCACCCACGATACTCTAGTGCGTACTTCGTTGCCCTTCTTGGCCATTGCTCGCCGGTCCGGTGACTTGGTTTCACGTGCGGGTATCATAATTATTTTTATCGGAAAGTGATCTGCAATGCGTCTTCGCGAAAATATTTATCGAGGAACAAAATTCTTCACGTCCGGCAACCGCGAAATAGCGATTTTAAAGCGCCCCCCACATGGAAATTCTGACCGCGTTGCCAAGCGCCGCTATCGCTGCCGTGAGCACGTCGATTCGCTTCCGACAGCCAGCGGGTTACCGCTCGGCCCGAATATGCGGATGAGGCTCTTCGGCGATGTGGCGGTTGCCTTCCCCATCTTCGAACCCAATCGTCGCCTTGATGCAGTCGCGAGCACCGCCCTTGCCGGCGTTGGCAACCATGGTGCCGGTTCGCAGAGCAGCGTCGCGCCGAAGGCTGGATTTGGCCGTGGGATGCCGCTGCACCAGGTCTCCGAAGCTCCACGCCATTCGCCTCACCGCGGCCGCCCGAGCATTCTCTCCGCTTCCTCGGTCGTGATCATCAGCGTCATCGGCTCGACCGCTGAGGGCCGGAAGCCTTGGCGCTCGTAAAAAGCTTTCGCCTCCACCGAAATCGCGTGCACAAGGAGCGCGCGCACACCGATTGTCCCGGCGGCGCCGACCACCCGCAGGACGGCATCGCGGAGCAGCGCTGAGCCGAGCCCCCTGCCCTGCCAGCCACGGTCGACTGCCAGCCGTCCGAGCAGCGCCGCCGGCACCGGATCGGGCATGTTGCGGCGAACTCTCCCCGTCGCCGCCGCGTGCAACACCGATCCCGCCGCCAGGCTGTAGTACCCGATAACCCGCCGGCCCTCGGCGATGACATAGGTGCGCGATGCGCCGCCCGCTTCGTTCTGCCGGGCCCTACGTTTGAGCCACTCGTCGAGCGGTGGGGTACCCGAGTTGAATTGCTCGATCTCGTGGTCGGCCGCCAGCGGCGCCGGCGCTGACAGCGCGCGCTCATCCGGCGCGCTCACTCAGGATCCCAGGGCGCTCTCGTCGCCAGCAGCTTGCGCAGACGCGGATTATCTTTCGGCGGCATGTCGAGCGCCGCCATGAAGGCGGTCCACTGCATCTCGTCTAGCTGGAACACGCGCCGGTCCGCCAGGGTCTCGAACGCCGCCGACAGGCTGCTGTCGATCACAAACTCGGTCAGGGTTTTGTCGTTCACCGCCGCGGCGCGCTGAAGCGTGCGCTTGGCCGCCGGCGTCATCCGAAGATCGACACGCTCCGATTTTGGTTCTGTTGTCTCCGTCATGCGCAACGCCTCTCTGCAGACCGGCGCAACCGCCGAGCCGCGTCTCCGACCAATCTACTATCCGTACATTGTCAGTACAAGATCAAACCGGCCGCTGCCGGCTACCGTGTTGAAATTGCGGCCTAACATTACGGCAGGCTTCATCCAACTTGCGATCCGCTCGCGCGGCGATCTATAGAACATAAAATGAACCATGCCACGCCTGTCGTCAAGTGGCTGTTCCTCGAGGTCAACGCCTTCTTTGCCTCGTGCGAGCAGCAGGGGAACCCGGCCCGGCGCGGCAAGCCCGTCATCGTCGTCCAGGCGCTGACGGAGTCCGCGGTCGCGCGCGCCGCCAGCCTGAATCCTGAACCTATTCTTCGCTTTGATTGGTGGGCGTCTCTCTCCCCCGGCCTGCGTGCGCCGGGGTCGGGCCGCGCCCTATCCCCGCGTCTTCGGGGACGGAGCCGGCTCGCTTTTCCCCCGCTCGGGTGAGCCGTCTCCGCCCTCACGGGTAACGGTCGCTGACGCTGAGTGGCGCTGGGCGCCACGAACTGTGCCGCAAGGCTTCCGCGGTTGGGGTCGGAAAAAGGAGAGGGTCGCGGGGGCTTCGTGGACCGATTTGGAGGACGAGAGAGAGGCTCCGTCCGCCGGTCCTGGAGACCCCTGGCATGGAAGCGGCATCTGCTGTCCGAACGATCGCCCTCGACCGGCTCGTCCTGTCGCCGGCCAATGCCCGCAAGACCCCGCCCTCGGCGGCGGAGGACGCCGAGCTCAAGGCGAGCCTCAAGACCCGCGGGCTCAAACAGAACCTCGTCGTCTGCCCCGCGTCCCGAGCGAAACGGGGTCTATGCCGTCACCGCCGGCAGCCGGCGCCTCAAGGCTCTGCAGGAGCTTGCCGCCGAGGGCGCCATCCCAGCCGATTACGAAGTTCCGTGCCTCATCGAGGAGCCGGAGGTGGCGCTCGAAACCTCGCTGATGGAAAACACGGTGCGGGCCGCGATGCACCCGGCCGACGAATTCGCCGCGATGGCGGCGCTGATCGACGCCGGCGAGCCGATCGAAGCGGTCGCCACCCGGTTCGGGGTCAGCGAACGGCACGTCAAGCAGCGCCTCAAGCTCGGCAAGGTCGCCCCCGAGCTCTTGGACGAATTCCGCGCCGGCAAGCTGTCGCTCGAGGTCATGACAGCGTTCACGCTCGGCGCCGACCACGCCGCACAGCTCGCCGTGTGGCGCAGGTCAAGGACCAGCCCTACATCCAGCCTTACACCGTACGGCGGCTGCTGACCGAGGGTGCGGTCCCGCTCGACTCGCACCTCGGCACGTTTGTCGGCGCGGCCGCCTACGAGGCCGCCGGCGGCACGGTCACGCGCGATCTTTTCAGCGGCGACGAGGAGGGCTTCATGGACGATGCCGGCCTCGTCCGCCGCCTCGCTTTCGCCAAGCTCGAAGCAAAGGCGGCAGAGCTGCGCCGCCACTGGGCATGGGCCAGGGCCATGCTCGATCCCGATTACGGCTTCACCGCCGAGTACATACGCCTGCGGCCGCGGCCGGCCGAGTTTCCGCCGGATGTCGCCGCCGAGCTGCAAGAAATCGAGGACCGTCTGGCCCAGCTCGAGGCGCTCCCCGAGAATGCCTGGACCGACCGGCTGACGGACGAAGCCGAGGATCTTCAAAACCGTCACGACGAGCTGATCGAGACGACCGAGGCCCAGGCCGTCTATGCCGAGGAGGACCGGGCCCGCGCCGGCTGCATCGTCACGATCGGCGATGACGGCGATTTTCGGATCTACGAGGGCCTCGTCGAGCGGTCGGCGACATCCGCGCACGCCGGCAACGGCGCCGAGACAGCCGAGAACGGCGACGAAACGTTCGGCCCGGCGCCGAGCTTGCCGGCCCCTCCCCTCGCCCGCTCACCGGCGAAGCGCAGCTGCGCAAGGAATGCGGCTTCAGCCAGGCGCTCGTCGACGACCTGAAGGCGCACCGGCTGCAGATTGCGAAGGCGCACCTTGCCGGCGATTTCGGGGTGGCGTTCGACCTGGCGCTCTATGCGTTGTGCGTCGATCTCTGCGACCGTGGCTGGCGCTCGCGCCCGCTCGATCTGCGGGCCGTCGAGACCCGGCTCGCGAGCTCGTCGAACGATCTCGCCGACACACCGGCCGACCGGCTCCTCGCCGCGCGCGGGAAGGCGCTCGCCCTCGACTGGCTGTCATTGCCGCCGGCCGAAGGGTTCGCGACGCTTGCGGCTTGCCGGGTGAGGCCAAGCAGGATCTTTTCGCCTGGTGCATCGCGGCTACGCTCAAGCCGCAGCTCGCCGTCGAGGATGGCGCCGATCCGGTCATCGAAAGTGCCATCCGGCGGCTGGCCATCCCGTTTGCCGATTTCTGGCGGCCGACCGCCGCCAATTACTGGGGGCGGGCGAAGAAGGCGCACGGTCTTGCGGTCGCCGAAACCGTCCTCGGCCGCCGCTGGGCGCAGGACCATGCCGGCGACAAAAAGGCCGCGCTCGCCGCGGCATTGGAGACGGCGTTCGATCCCGAGGGCAACACTGCAATCGGTCTCGACCAGGCGGCGCGCGACGCCGCCGCGGCGTGGCTGCCGCCCGGCATCGCCGCTGACGCAGACGCGGCGCAAGGCGATGACGGCGGTGCCGCCCCCGATGCCGCTTTCGCGATCGAGGACGAGCCGCGTGCCGCGGATTTCCCGGACGACGATGCAGCGTCGGACGATCTCCCTGCCTTTCTGAGCGGAGACGAGCAGGCCGCTGCGGGCTGAGGCTTCGCGTTTTCGCTGCGGAGATCCGCGCCGATCGGGGCGCGGTCTCCATTCCCGGCGCGGCCGTCACCGTCGCGCATTTCGTCAAATCAATCACCAGCAGCATCCGGCAAGCAAAAGAACCCGGCGGGACAGCGACGCCCGCCGGTCCGCCCTGCCGTGCGCTCGTGGAGCCCATCATGCCGACGACATCCAAAACCCGGTTCGATTTCCGGAAACGCGTCGCCTACGACGCCGGCGCCAAGCGCTCCTTTCATATCAATGCGCGCCGCCAGCTGCACGCACTCGCCGCGGCGCTCGGGTTCAGGCCCGGCGACTACGATTTGCGTTCCAACCAGGGCGGGGTCGCTGTATCCGGCGAAGCGACCCTTCATGCCGACCGCCTCTATGTGCAGGCGAGCCAGCCGGCGACCGGCCATGACACCGGGGTCCTGTTCCGCAGCTGCGAAGGCCGGCGCGATTACGTCGGCGGCGCCAATCATTTCGTCTCGCTCGATCTGCTGCATGAGCCGGCGGCATTGGCAACCCTGATCCGGCGGCACTGCGGGCTTCGTCTTTAAACCTGCGAACCCGATCCGCCAGGCGGCGTGGGGTCGAGCCGTGAAGAGGGAGAGGGCCGTGGGCGGCGGGTGAGAGCCCGGGACGAAGGAAAGAGAGCCTTCGCCGGGTCCCCTCCCCGGACTGCTCCGGGGTTTCACCTCCTTGCCCCGCTCTCTCGGAGAACTCTCGCATGCCGGCCGTATCCTAGGCCGCGGCAGTCCGCCGCGGTCACCCTTCCGCTGTTCCAGTCTCAGGCTCCGATCGACAAAGTGTCGGGCCTCGTCCATGCCGCCACCCTGCTCGCGCGATCGCTCGAGCAGAGCCCGCCCCGGACCCGATCCGGGGGCCGGGCGCTCGACAGCCGCGCCTTGCGCGCGGCGATGGAGACGGCCTTTGCCGGCTCCGACGCCGAGGGCGCCTGGGTGTGGAAGGACGCCTACGAGGCGCTCGAAGCGGCGCAGGTGCTGTTCCTGCGCAAATACGGTGTGGCGATGCGCGCCCGCGCCGGATCGCCCAACGCGATGCTCGAAATGCTGGCACGGCTCGCCGAGCGCCTTCCCTCGCAGACCCGCCGGACGCGAAGAATCCGAGCGGTTCCAGCAATTTTCGACCCCGATCACGCTCGGCTTTGTTGCCGCGGAGGCGGCGGCGCTGACCCCTTCCGACCTGGTGCTCGAACCTTCGGCCGGGACGGGGCTGCTGGCGATCTTTGCCGAGCTCGCCAAAGCGCCTCTGGTGCTCAACGAGATCGCCGAGACGCGCGCCGGGCTGCTCGGCCGCCTCTTCCGCGCCGCTCCGCCGGTGACCCGGCACAACGCCGAGCAGATCCACGACCATCTCGCACCGGCTTTCCGGCCGACCGTCATCTTGATGAACCCGCCCTTCTCGGCCTCGCCGCATGTCGAGAAGCGCTTTGCCGAAGCCGGCTTCCGCCATGTCGCCTCGGCCCTGGCGCGGCTCGCGCCCGGCGGGCGCCTCGTCGCGATCACCGGCCACAATGTCGGGCCCGAGGAGCCGGGATGGCGCGAAGCCTACGTGCGGCTGCAAGAGCGCGCCCGCGTCGTGTTCACCGCGGCCGTTGCCGGGCGGGCCTATGCCCGCCACGGCACGACGATGGACACAAGGCTCACCGTCATCGACCATATCCCGGCCGACGCCCCGTGCTGCTTTCCGTCGTCCCCGGGCATGGCCGGCAACGCGGCCGAGCTGCTCGACTGGGTCGGCCGGCTTGTACCGTCGCGCGCGCCGATCGCCGACACCACCCCCCTGCCCTCTCCCGCCGTTCTGACCCGTCCGCCGCGGTCGCGCATCGCTGCGCCCAAACTTGTGCTCCTCAACAAGCCGGCGCCCGCTCTTGAGGTCGTCGAGCTCGCCTACGAGGTCTGCGACGGGCAGCCCGCCGAGGGTGCCCGCCTAACCGCGAGTCTCTACGAGGGCTATGGGCTGCAATCGCTGCGGATTCCCGGTGCCAAGCCGCACCCGACAAAGCTCGTGCAGTCGGCGGCGATGGCCGCGGTCGCCCCTCCCCGCCCCTCTTACCGGCCGCACCTGCCGCAGCACCTGCTGTCGGACGACATCCTGTCGGACGCGCAGCTCGAGAGCGTCATCTACGCCGGCGAAGCGCATGCCGGCTGGCTCGCCGGCTCCTACATCGTTGACGAGACCTACGACAATGTGTCGGCGGCGCCCGAGGGCGCTGAAGGGGCCGTCCGCTTCCGGCGCGGTTGGTTTTTGGGCGATGGCACCGGGGCCGGCAAGGGCCGCCAGGTCGCCGGCATCATCCTCGACAATTGGGTTCGCGGCCGGCGCCGGGCATTGTGGATCTCCAAATCCGACAAGCTGGTCGAGGACGCCGCGCGCGACTGGACGGCACTCGGCGGCGACCGCTCCGACATCGTGCCCTTGTCGCGGTTCCGCCAGGGTGCGGCGATCGCGCTCGACCAGGGCATCCTGTTCACGACCTACGCGACGTTGCGCACGCAAGCGCGAGGCGAGAAGTCGAGCCGCCTCCAGCAGATCATCGACTGGCTGGGAAAGGGCCCCGGCTCGGAGTCCGGGGCAGGCTTCGATGGCGTCATCGTGTTCGACGAGGCGCATGCGATGGCCAACGCCGCCGGCGACAAGAGCGCGCGCGGCGACAAGAAGCCGTCACAACAGGGCCAGGCGGGGCTGCGCCTGCAGCACGCGCTGCCTGACGCGCGCATCGTCTATGTGTCGGCGACCGGCGCCACGACGGTGCAGAACCTCGCCTATGCCGCCCGGCTCGGGCTCTGGGGCACCGGTGATTTTCCGTTTGCGACCCGCCCCGATTTTGTCTCGGCGATGGAAGGCGGCGGCATCGCGGCGATGGAGGTGCTGGCCCGCGACCTGAAGGCGCTCGGCCTCTATGCCGCGCGGTCCCTCTCCTTCGAGGGCATCGAATACGAGATCGTCGAGCACAAGCTCTCGGCACAGCAGATCCGCATCTACGACGCCTATGCCGACGCGTTCCAGGTCATTCACAAGCAATCTCACCGAAGCGCTGAAAGCCGCCAACATCACCGGCGAGAGCGGCAGCACCTACAACAAGAACGCCAAGGCGGCGGCGCGCTCGGCCTTCGAGTCGAACAAGCAGCGCTTTTTCAATCACCTCTTAACAGCGATGAAGTGCCCGACGCTGATTGCCGCGTTGGAGCGCGATCTCGACGCGGGCCATGCCGCAATCGTGCAGATCGTCTCGACCAACGAGGCGCTTTTGGATCGCCGGCTCGCCGAGATTCCGGCCGCGGAATGGGCCGATCTCTCGGTCGACATCACACCGCGCGAATACGTGCTCGATTATCTGAAGCACTCGTTCCCGACCCAGCTCTTCGAACTCTACACCGACGAGGAAGGCAACCTCCATTCCCGCCCGGCCTATGACACGGACGGCAATCCGGTCATCTCGCGCGAGGCTGAGGAACGCCGCGACCGGATGATCGAGCATTTGGCGTCCTTGCCGCCGGTGCACGGCGCCCTCGACCAGATATTGCACCGCTTCGGCACCGAGATGGTTGCCGAGGTGACCGGGCGCGGCCGCCGGATCGTGCGCCGCGCCGGCGAGGGTGGCGACCGGCTCTGCGTCGAGAGCCGTCCGGCGAGCGCCAATTTCGCCGAGACCGCCGCCTTTATGGACGACGAGAAGCGCATCCTCGTCTTTTCCGACGCCGGCGGCACCGGGCGCAGCTACCACGCCGATTTGGGCGTGCAAGAACCAGCGGCGGCGCATCCATTACCTGCTGGAGCCGGGCTGGAAGGCTGATGCCGCGATCCAGGGATTGGGGCGCTCGAACCGCACCAACCAGAAAATGCCGCCGCTGTTCCGGCCGGTCGCGACCGACGTCAAGGGCGAGAAGCGGTTCCTGTCGACGATCGCCCGTCGCCTCGACAGCCTCGGCGCCATCACCCGCGGCCAGCGCCAGACCGGCGGGCAGGGCCTCTTCCGCGCCGACGACAATCTCGAAAGCCCCTACGCCAAAGCCGCACTGCGGCAATTCTACCAGCTCCTCTACATGGGGAAGGTCGAGGGCTGCTCGCTCACCCAATTCCAGGATGCGACCGGTCTCGACCTCCTCGACCGGGACGGCTCGCTCAAGGAGGAGCTGCCGCCGATCACGCAGTTCCTGAACCGCATCCTGGCGCTCCGCATCGCACTGCAGAACACGCTCTTCGCAGTCTTTGACGAATTGCTCGAAGCCAAGGTCGAGGCCGCGATCGCCGCCGGCATCTACGATGTCGGGGTCGAGACCTTGACCGCGGAAAGCTTCCGGATCGCCGAGCGCCGCACCGTCTACACCCATCCCGCGACGGGTGCCGAGACCCGCTGCTACCGGGTCGTGCGCCGCGACCGCAACCGGCCGCTGCCGCTCGGCGACGCCCTCGACCTGGCGCGCAAGGCGGGCGCCCGGCTCCTCGTCAACCAGCACTCGCACCGTGCCGCGGTGCAGGTGCCGGCGGCGAGCCTGATGCACGACGACGGCCGGGTCGAGGCCCGCACCCGGCTGGTGCGGCCGATGAGCCGCGAGACCATGAGCCTCGACGATTTCTCCCGCTCGCACTGGCGCGAAGCGACACAGGTGCAATTCGCACCGCTGTGGGAGGCCGAATGCGCCCGGGTGCCGGAATTCTCCGAGAGCACCTTTCACATCATCACCGGCCTGTTGCTGCCGATCTGGGACCGGCTGCCCGCCGACAACATCCGCGTCTACCGCTTCGAGACCGATGACGGCGAACGCGTGATCGGCCGGCTCGTGACCCCCGAGGCGCTCGCCCGCGTCTATGAGGGGCTCGGCGTCAACGAGGCCCCTGCTCTCTCGGCTGACGATGCGTGGCGTGCGGTCTTCGAACGCGGCGCGGTGCTCTATCTTGCGGGCGGGCTGCAGCTCCGCCGCTCGCTGGTGATGAATGCCTACCGGATCGAATTGACCGATTTCACCGGGGGCATGGTCGGCCAATTGAAGGCGCTCGGCCTCGTCTCCGAGATCATCGCCTGGCGGCTGCGGCTCTTTGTGCCGACCGCGCCAGATTGCGGCCCGGCGATCTTCGCCGCGCTCCTCGATCGGCATCCGATCCTCCGCACCAACAGCCGCGCCGCGGCCTGATCCGGACATGTCCGGTGTCGGGCGCTGCCGAGCTGGCGCGCCGCCTCGCGCGCGCCGCCGAGGCGGTGTGCCGTCATTACCTCTCGAACGGGCGCCGGTCGGGCCGCTACTGGCTCGCCGGCGACGTCCGCAACACCCCGGGCCGCAGCCTCTATGTGCGGCTCGCCGGCCCCGATTACGGTCCGGGTGCGGCCGGCAAATTTAGCGATGCCGCAAGCGGCGAGCATGGCGATCTCCTCGACCTGATCCGTCTCAATCGCGGGCTCCCCGGCCTGCCCGAGGCGATCGACGAGGCGCGCCGATTTCTCGCCCTGCCGTCCGCCGAGCGGAGCCCACGGACACCGCCGGCGCCGAGCAACTCTGCCGAGGCCGCGCGCCGCCTGTTCCGCGCCGGGCGGCCGATTGTTGGCACCCAGGCCGAGGCCTATCTGCACGCCCGCGGCATCACGGGGCGTCTCGATTGGGCGGCTCTCCGCTTTCATCCGCGCGTCTGGTACCGCGAGACCGAGACTGCACCTCGCCAAGCCTGGCCGGCGCTGCTTGCCGCCGTCACCGACCCCGGCGGCCGGATCACCGGCATCCAGCGCACCTGGCTCGATCGCGAGTATCCGCAGAAAGCGCCGGTTGTCGATCCGCGCCGTGCCCTCGGTGGTCTCCTCGGCAATGGCGTGCGCTTTGGCGCTGGGTCCGATACGGTCGCGGCCGGCGAAGGCATCGAGACGATGCTCGCGCTCAAATCGGTATTGCCGGCGTTGCCGATGGTCGCCGCCCTCTCGGCCAGCCACCTCGCCGCCCTCGACTTCTCCCCGACGCTGCGCCGCCTCTATGTTGCCCGCGACAACGACGCGGCCGGGCTCCACGCGGCAAGACGGCTGCGCGAACGCGGAGAAGCCGCCGGGATCGAGGTGCACGACCTCGTGCCGGTCGATGGCGACTTCAACGCCGATCTCTGCCGCCTCGGCCCCGCGGCGCTGCTCGCGCACCTGATCCCGCAGCTCGCCCCGGGCGATGTCGCCCGCTTTGCGCGCCTCGAGATCGAGGAGCGGCACCCGCCGGCGTGAATTGCCGCCCGGCCTCATGCCGGAACGAGGGCGGCGGCCGCCGGTCGGCCCGCCGGGTGCCTTGGCCTGCGGAAAGGGCCGCGCCCCGGCCTTCCCGAGCGGCGATCTGCCGGCGCCGCACCGAGCTCGCAATGGCGGCCGCCGACCATTTTCCGCCGCCGGCCCAAAAGAAAAGGGCCGGCTTTGCAGCGCGAAGCAAAATGCTCGGCGCCCGCCATCCTCCGCTGCGCTGCGGCCCTTGCACCCCATCGCGCAGGCGTGATGGGGACCCCGACTGCGGGTGCAACCCCGTTCCGGCCCCGGCCTTGGGATCGCCGTGAAGGCCGCGACGGCGCGGCCGATCCTCCGGCAGAAAGGCACCCGCGATGACGCACGACCCGAGCCCCCTCCCCTTCCCCGCCACGGATGATCCAGACGAACAGCACGCCGCATCGCCGACCGCGCATCTTCTCGATGAACTCTCACTTTACGGTTATCGCCCGAGGCAGGACGAGCCCGACCCTCGGCCATTGCCCGAGCCCGACACCGCCCGCCGCCACCTCGAAGCCGCCGTCGAGACGCTCGAAGCAATGCTGACCGGCACCAGGCTCGAAGACGACCTCGCCGACCTTCTGTGGTCGTTCGTCAACCTCTTCCACCGCAAGATCGACCGCATCGAAACCGAGCTCGACCGCAACGAAACGGCACAGCGCCGCGGCCAAGCCGAACAGGACGGCTCCGAGGTCAAGTCGATCGAGCTCGAGCGCCTGACGGGCGAGGGCCAGAGCCTGATCGAGCGGCGCAACGCCTTCGAGTTCTTCCGCGATCACACGGCCGAATTGTTCGAGGCCGCGACCGGCTCGGCCTGGCGCCCGCGCACCGGCTCGATGGTCAACCGCCGGGCACTGACCGCCGCCCTGATCGACAGCCGCGACTTCATCGCCGCCCGCCGTCGCGCCGACACGCAACTCCTCGCCCCTTCCGGTCCGCGCATCGCCTTTACCGGCGGCGCCGATTGCAACGATCACACCCGCATCTGGGCGGCGCTCGACAAAGTGCATTTGAAGCACCCCGACATGGTGCTGCTGCACGGCGGCTCACCAAAAGGCGCCGAGCGCATCGCTGCCTGCTGGGCCGACAATCGCAAAGTTCCACAGGTGGTCTTCAAACCCGACTGGACCCGGCACCGGAACGCCGCACCCTTCAAGCGCAACGACCGGATGCTCGAAGCCCTGCCGATCGGCGTCATCGTGTTTCCCGGTTCCGGTATCGCCGCCAACCTCGCCGACAAGGCGAAAAGCCTCGGGATCCCCGTGTGGCGCTTTGACGGAGACGGCGCCGCTTAGGCGCCGTTTTCCGATACATCCATCCCTCATGGCGAATGCGAAAGGCCAGGGGGAAATTGCTCCCATTCCGGTCATTGCCCGACGCTGGCTGCACCGTCTCAGTCGGGTGGGTTGCCGCCATTGGGCTCCCCGATTCGGACCGCCGCGGGCGTGCCAATTCGGGCTATTGGCACCAGCATCCGCCACTATAACCGAGGACAATCCTTGACAGCTTGTTCTGATCGTGAGGTAATGTTTCACCGGCATCAGTACGGGGACTATCTAAATCACATCAAGAACAAAGGGGGAGAAAGAAGATGTACCCGAAGACAAGCAGGGTGTTCCGGTATCTCGTATCGGCTTCCGGGCTCTGTGCAATGATCGGCTGGAGCTCGCCGAGTGATGCCTACATCCAAAAGTTCCTCATCGATCAGACGGTCACCGTGAATCTTACGCCGATCATGTTAGGGACCTCAACTCCCGGCTCCGCGACATCCTATACGATCTACACCGGCAGGGTATTTGGTGAGCTCAAACCACAAGATCCCCACAACAACAAAATCATCACAGATATCGACCTTGCCCCCAAGAATAAAGGCAGGGTTCAATACGTTGCCAACTTTGAGATTGTCACACCAACCGATCCGTCACAGCGCAGCGGACTGATGGTCCACGCGGTGCCAAACCGTGGCGGCAACGCGATCAATACAAGCGCGCTGATCGAGGGTGCGACTTATGTTCAAAGCGGTTGGCAGGGCGACCTTCTGGCGCAATGCTCGCCGTCCCCGGCGATCCCATATCCCTGCTTTGACCTGAGCTCCGGCCCTTATGGCAGCCTGAACACCGCCACTGGGGTCTTTACGCCTCCTCAGGTGCCCGATGTGGCGGGTGCCGGCGGCGTCAAGAGCTTGGCGAATTTTGTCGTGCAGGTGCCGGTGGCAACCAATCGAAATGGGAAGAATCCTATTACCGGTCAGGTGTACGGCCACGTGTGCACCGGCACCAACGGGTGCGGCTTGGCAGTCGGAACGACCGCAAGCACGGCGCAGCTGGAAATTCAGGGCCCGGCGTTTGCCCCTTACCAGCCGGTAAGCATGGACACGAAGCAGGCTGAGTTCTGGACCGTATCGTCGCAAACCTTCGAGGGCGTGGACAGCAGAAAGACGCCGATCCCAAGCAGCCAGTGGGCCTGGGCATACTGCCCCAACGGTTGGCCCGGCACGCCAAATCCGAACTGGATCTGTTTGAAAAGCGGCCCGTTCAACTCGAGCCTCCTGTATGAGATGGTCTACACGGCGAAGAACCCGTTGGTGCTCGGGGTCGGATTTGCCGCGTTTCGAGACCTTGGCTCTTTTCTCCGCTACGAGTTCGGCTGCCCCGGGCGGGGGTTCAAACCCGATCTCCGGCACCGTCAAAAAAACCTACACCGTCGGCTCCTCGCAGTCGGGCGCATTTATCCATGGCTTTATCTTCTGGGGCTTCAACAAGGACGAAAACGGCCGCATCGTCTTTGACGGCGCCTGGCCGCAGATCGACGGGCGGATGATGGTTATGAACATCCGTTGGGGCCAGCCAAACAACCTCATGTACCTGTACATGGGCGGCGACGAAGCACCGATCTGGTGGGCGGACTATCCGAACTTGGCTCGTCACCTTGCGCCAGACGGCATGCTCCACCGTTGCGCGGAGAGCCATACATGTCCGCAGATCCTGGAAACCTTCGGCTCGGCGGAGTTCTATTCTGAAAAGTTCTCGGCAAGCCTGTGCGGCTTCACTTGTGTTGGGGACATTCCGCTGCCTTCGAACGTCCATCGGTACTACTCGCCGGGCGCCACGCATGGCGGCGGCAATGGCAGCTTCGCCTGGTCTGCCCCCGATACGGTGACCGTACCGCCCGGTCAGTCGCTTGCCCAAGATCCAATTCCGGAGAGCTTTACCAACAATGCGTTGACGTATGCTTTCATCCAGCTGCTGATGTCGGGCACCCCGATGCCGCCAAGCGTCTATCCCACGCTCGCGCGCGGAGAGCTCGTGCCCAACACCGCGGCGGCCGAGGGATTTCCCGCTCTCCCTCGTCTTTCGTTTCACGGGGACCAAGCTTGGCCGCCGTTTGTCTATGACTTCGGGCCCGAAGAGAACTATGACCAGGAGAGTGGCGTGCCGACGATCCAGCCACCCATCATCAAGGGCGTGAACGGCGTGCTGCCCGTCTATGCGGCGAAAGTGGACAAGGACGGCAACGAAGACGTCACCGGCTTGCCAACCGTGCTGGGAGAGGCCCCTTTGGGCACGTATGTGGGTTGGAACCTGGCCACAACCGGCTGGTATGGGCCCGACGCCAGCAACGGCCCGGGAAGCGTCGCCCAGGTGTTTGCAGGGGCGGGCAATAGCGGGGGCTATTTGCCCTTCTGGGACACCAGAGCCAACCGGACGTCAGACGGTGATCCGCGTCTGTCACTCGAGGAGCGGTACGGCACCCATGACGGCTACGTCTGTGTTGTGACGGCGGCTGCAAATCAGGCTGTCCAGCAGCGCTTCCTTCTCCCGTCGGATGCAACAACGCTGATTTCTAATGCGGCTGCATCGAACGTGCTCGGGCCTCCCTACACGCCAACGTCGGCAGATATGACCCGAGCTAAATCGTTGTGCTCGACGTAAGGCAGGTTTTCGCGGCATGGAATATTGGATGGCGGATCAGGGTAGCTGATCCGCCATTTATTTTGGTACTAAAGCTTTATCGGCTCGGGGTGGGTCCGCTTTGGGTCGAACTTCCCCGTTCCAGGTCGCGGGCAGGCTGGTCTGGTATCCGCGCGCATTGCCGTCGGTCGGCGCCCGGGTTGCGGCGCGCACCGCATCGATCAACCCAGGTCGGGCGCGGTGAGCGCTTCTTCCTCGATCTCGTTGCGTTCTGGCACTGGTGCATCGGTCGGGTTTCGATAAACCCCGCTGATCGGAATCGGCCAATCGATCGCCGTCAGCCGTTGTCGCCCAGGATCGTCGCGCCCGGCTTTGAGGGTCTCCAACGGGTTCCGGAGTAGCCCTGTCGCTTCGGCTGAATGTGCGAGCGCACGCGGGACATCGCCTGTTCTGTCCCCTCGGCCCGGTAAGTCCGCCCCTGCATGTCTCTGTGATCGCTGGATCCCGCAGACGCCGCCGCCAACCTCTGCCGGCCAAGAATTTCCCCGGCCAAGCCGGCCTCCTCGCGGCCGCTGCGCTGCAAATTCTCGCCCCTCCGAAGTCCTCCGCTGCGCTCCGGCCGCTCTCAGGCTCGCGGTGTCGGCGTCGCCTTTACGGTCTCCGGCGCCGAGACATCGCAGGGACGGCCCTGCGAGCCCAGAGAGGAGAACACTCATGGCCATCACCCTCGTTACCTTCACCCAGTCGGAAGCCGGGTTTATCGGAACCTTGAAGACCCTCAACGCCGCCGCGGCCCTGGCGATCGTCCCGGTCGACAAGACCTCCGACAACGGCTCCGATTACCGGGTCTATGCCGGGCAGCGGCGCTACGAAATCGGCGCCGGCTGGAGCCAGGTCGCAAAATCGAGCGGCGAGACCTACGTGAATCTCAAGATTGCTGCGCCGGAATTTGGCCAGCATTGGTTGCGCTGCCGCCTCGTCAAGCTCGACCACCCGGCAGAGGACGGCGCCACCCACATCGTGCTGTGGGAGCCGCGCGACCGCTGAGCGGCGATGGTCGCCCCGCCGCCCAACTGCGGCGGGGCTTTGCCGTGCTTATCTGTCAATTCCAAGACGTTCACGGGCAAATCGACTGCCTGTGAGACCAGTCCAGAGGATTTCGTCTCGCCGGAATTCCGATGGTGCCATGCCGACCGCGGCCGGCCCAAGGATGCGCGGTCCCCCCGATTTTGCCCGGCCGCAAGGAGCGCGCTCCCGCGCGCCGGTTATCTCAACGTCCGACAAAACCGGCTCCCCCGCGCCCCGCTCCACGGCGCCTCCGGCGTCCCTGACCCGGACCCGTCCCGCATGCCTGCGCCTTCCGCATTCGATAACGGAAGGAGAACCTCATGATCGCGCTTTACGACCACATCCAGCAGCTGCGGGCCGAGCTACGGAGCTGCTACTTCACGCGACGCGAACGCGTCTCCGTCGAGGCCGAACTCGCGGCGGCCGTCGCGCAACAGGCTGAGCTCGATCGGGCATTCGACCGGGCCGTCGAAGATCAGCGGAAATAGACGAAGCGATCGGGGCCGCGTAAGTGGCCCCCTCCCCTCCCCTTTTTTGGCTCGTCGAAATCGAGTCTGCCCTCTTGACGGCGCGCCGCGGCGCGAAATTATATGCGAACGAATATCGAACATATGGCACCGGCGATGCCTGAGCTTCCGCCGCGCTACGCCTTTCGACTTAAGGGTCTGAGAACATGGCATCTCGCCGAAGCCGTTTGCCGGCGCTGCGGGCGCCGCGGGATCATGGACCATGCACGCCTCACCCGTGGCCGCCCGAACTTCACGCGGCTCGCAGATCTCGAAGCGCAACTGCGCTGCCGCCAATGCGGCGAGCGCAGCGGCCACTCGCTCAGCATAAGCACGCGACCGCGCGACTGACTTCCGTCAGCCTTATCCCCAGCTAAATAACCGTTCGCGATATGCCGCTCGCCGTCAACATCGAACCTGGCGCGCCCTGCGCAGGACGCGGCGCTCCTGGTTCCGGGCGTCGTCCCACTGATCGGCCCCTGGATGGCCCGAGACCCCGCCGCGCCGACCCGTCGGGGCGTTCGACAACGATGGAGACAACGGCGATATCTACGAGCGTTCGGACGGATGAACGCTCGTAAGCAAGTGCCAATTGTTTGAAGCCGGGGGCGAAAGTCAGGCGGTCCTCGCAAGTAGTCCTAGGCATCGAGGGTCCGAACGCACAGGCGGCAAAGCGCATGAGCCCTCCGACGTATATTTGCGAGCTTCATCCCGATTTCTCCCTGGGAAAACCCCTGAGGGCCGGAACGCACAAAAGCCCGGGTGGCTATGGGCTCGAACTCCCGAACGCATGAAAATTCACATTTTCGGGCGTTTGATTCTTCCAACCTCTGTGCTACAAGAGGGGACCAGACATTCTGGGGGATAAAATGTCTGTCCTTACGGTCGCGGGCCAGAAGGGGGGCTCGGGAAAGACAAATCTCGTACGAAATCTGGCCATCCACTTCGCCGTAGACGGCTACAGTGTCGCCGTGGTCGATGCGGACCTCGCCAGCAACACTCCAGCGAATTCTTCGCCGACCGCCAGAGGGAAGGCGCTCACGAGCTCTGGACGCCGCGCAGCGATATTCCGGGGCTCACCGTCGCCGTCTGGGATCGCGGCTCCGCCGATATCCCGGAAGCCTCGATCGTCGTCGCGCCGCAGGTCGATCAGGATGCCATCGGCGACGTCATTCAATCGCTGGCCGACGCGGTCGACGTCGTCGTCTGCGATCTGCAGGGGTCGGCCAGCGTCGCGATGATCCACGCCATCCATTACGCCGACTTGGTGCTCATCCCGGTCCAGCCCTCGAACGACGATCTCAAGAGCGCGCATTCGACCGCGCGCCACGTAGCCCAAGCCGGCAAGAGCGCGCGCCGGGAAATCCCATACCGGGTCGTAATCAGCCGCGCATCGACGGGTTTCCAGCCGGAAGTCGAGAAGGTGGTCGAAGCGGCAATCGAAAATGCTGGCATCCCGCGGCTCAAAACGCCCGTGTTCGAGCGGACCGCCTTCAAGCGCGCCAGCTTCACGCGCGTTGCGCCGATCTTCGACGAGCCCGCCGGCGGCGCCGCCGAGAACATCAAGGCTGTCTATGCCGAGGTGAAGGACGCGCTTGCCGAGACGGTCGCGAAGGGGAGGAAGGTCTGACAATGCCTGGCAAGATCGCGACCCCGAAACTCGAACCGATCGACGACACGATTCCGCCCGCCACCGCCGCGGCGAGCCACCCGGATCTCAGGACGGCCCCCCGCCGCACACAGCCGCGCGTCGATTCGCTTGTCGCCACCGGCTTTGTCGCCGATGCGGCGCTCCCCGAACGCACCGAACCGGACGACATGCCCGAGGCCATCACGATCGAGGTTCCGCGCCGGCTCAAGCGTGCCCTGCAGGGGGAGGTCGCGGCCCGGCGCGACGATCCCGGCCGACGCTTGAAAGGCTGGAAGCCGTCGTCGCGGCGGAACACCATGCTGAAGTGGGCGAAGGCGAGACGCAGGAACTGTTCCTTGGTGGCGACCACGGAGCCCCGCGGACCCCATTCCGGCGAGATCCCCACGGCGCGCAGCCAGTCGGTGATCTTTCCGATTTCGATCCAGCGGTCATCGGACCGCCGGCCGGGCTCCTTGGCCTCGGTCGCAAGCCACATGGCGAGCAGCCGCGCCTTGGGGCCGAATGGCAGTCCCGCCACGAAGCTGGTGCCGCCGGGCAAGGCGATTTCGTGGGACTGGACCGTGAGCGCGAATCGTTCGTCCTGGCGCTTCCAGACGAGCGTGTTGTCGCGCGGCCGGCGCAGCGGCAGACCGGCGATGCAGAACCCGTTGAGCAGGAACGAGACGTCGAGCTGCCCGTCCAGGGGAATATTGGTCAAGCCGGCGGGATCGAGATCGCTGCCGGGAGGATTGTTTCCCTGCCATAGAAGCAACTGTTCGTGTCTCGTCGCCATGGGAGACGCCAGATATGGTTTCGCGTGTTCATGATACAGGCGGGACCTCGGCTGACTACATGCTTGCCTCGGAAACTCACCGGTTTTGGCCAGAATCCCGCGGTAAAATCACCGGTTGCAGGCACCGATAACCGGAAAGTCACCGATTGCAGGCCGGCGGCAGCGGGAGTTTTACCGCTCGTGCGGGTCAGTGGCGCCGGAATGACGCCCGAGAAGCGCTGCGGACCGGTGAAATTCCGGTGATTCCCCTGCCCTGCCGGCAAATCGGGCCGATATTTCGAACGGTATCGCCAAACTCCGCGCTGACCGGTGATTTTTCGTGCCCCCTTTCCGGTGATTTTCCGAGAGGGACAGTGCGGCACCGGTGTGTTTCCGGGGCGCGCATCCCTGCGCTCGGTCCTCGGAAAGTCACCGGTCACAACCCGGCGGCCGGACCCCCTGCCCCGCTCTCAGCACGCGGCGGACCTCATGAGTCCGGACGCTTGAGCCTTCGGGCGTATGATAGCGGATCAGCGGCGCCGCATCTGGGCGGACTGCCGCTTCATGAAAATCCCGGCCTGAACCTCGATGTCCAATTCTCGGAGTTAAAACGACCCCCTTGGGGATCGAAAACAAGCCCCATCAATATCCCTACAAACCAACCCCTGATCCTGAACAGGATACGGTAATCGCAGCCAAAGACTGTAGCGGGGAAGGGGAGGGGCCGGTTCTCACATCCCCAGCGCCAGAGCGACCCCATCGGCCCGAGAAGGGCATGGTGCACGGCATCCGCCCCGACGAGGTGGTGCGGCTGATGCCGCGTCTCAAACCCTACCTGCCGCGGCCCAATCCAACTCGGCCGGAGATCGTCGATGCCGCGGATTGGCTGCGGCACGATCTTGGGTCTCGAAATCGCTGTGGGGCGAGGCCTGTCTTGCGATGGGCCGGGAATTGGCAGCAGTGGCGCTGGCGATCGTATCGGCCAAGGAGGCGGAACATTTCCAGACCACCCCCGGCGGCTATTTCCACGGCATGGTGGCGAAGGCCGCGGCCGGCGAATTGCACCTCGAACGCACGGTGTGGGCGATGCGCCGGGCGGCGCAGCCGCAACCCGAGCGGGGAGAGGGGTCGTATCGGCGCGACCATGGCCGGCTGCGTTGAGGCTGGCCGCGGTGATGGTTTTTCGCCTCATCGGGATCGGATTCAGGGTTGCAGGCGCCTTCCGACGCCGTGGAGCGGGCGCCGGGTTGAAAAAGCTCACTCACTCGTAATATCAACGGATTGCGATCGACGCTAAAATGCAACTTGTTGAAATAGCGCAACTTTCAGATCGGCACTTTTGGCATGAAGGTTACGACAAGGCCGTCCGCCCGGCCCGCGGCCGCTTGCGCGCACGCAGCAGCGCCGAAGCCCACGTCAATCGGGTCCTGGCTGGTGCGACGGCCGATCCAGGTTCGTGCGATGCCGCTTGGCGTGCGGATCATAGCGCCGCCAGGTGCCATACCACCCCGCCCGACTTCCAGCGCCGCATCGTCAGGACGGCAGCGTTTGAAACAGCGGCAACAGCTCATCAGGATCGGAGTCGATCCGACCATCCCAGAGGTCGATAATGGTCTGGCGGTTGAGGTCCACCCACCTCTTGACGAGGTTCAGGTCCTCCGTGGAGAGCGGCTGGCCAGCGACTTGGCGGACTTCCGGCCGGATCGCGACCGGCACCGCGTCGCTTCGCCACGACCCGCGGCCGCCGTGGATGGTCGCGACCTTGATGCGGACATCGTGCGGATAGCCATCATTTGGTGTCACCCAGACAGCCATCGGCAGCCCGCTACGCCGCGGCGACACCTTGGTCATACCCCAGCCCGCCTCGTCATCATCAAGGTCAGGGTGGGTTTCTCCCGGCGGTAACGGTCGGCCCGCGCTGGACGATTTCTCGGAAACTGTCGCGCGGCGCGCGATGTCGCGATCGGAACGCTCGATGCGGCTAGAGGGCGCCCGCTCTGTCAATGTCTGGCCAGCGGCGGTCCGCTGGGTGAAGCGGCCGTCAGACGCGCGGCTTTTGAGCGACGAGCCGACGTCCCGTGGCTCGGGGCGGCCACTACGCGCTTTGTTGCCCGATTGCCTCTTCATGCCGACCCTCCCGCCGCGTGCCTTTGCTCGATATGGGGGGAGAGCGAGCCCTGGCACGGGTTATTTCTCCTTCCCGCCAACATACTTTGCTGCCTTTCCCGGCCAAATCCTTACCGCTTGGAGCGGCTCACATGGGGCCGCTCTTTTTCCCGCGTAACTTGCGCTCCTTACGAACATGAGAGGGGCCGGCGAGGATGCACCGCCGGCCCCATTTCCTTGACGGTCATCGCCGCTCCCGTACCGTAATCCCAAATCGCGGCCCTGGTGAACTCCCAAAACAGGACGATTTCCTTGTTCAAATACTCCGGAGAGCGCCGAGAGGCAGAGCCTCTCGCCGGCGCGCAGCGCCGCCGCAGCCCCTTCGCCTTGAGCCGGCGGGCACGGGCGAGCCGGATTTCGACGACGCGTGCCGAACGGTCAGGCCGCTCGGGCGTGCGGTTGGAGCCGTGCTGGCATGCCTTGGCGGCGGCCGCACCACATGAGACAAGGGCATGATGTCCCATAGATGGGGTCACCGCACGATTTGTTCAAAATCGTACGCTAAGCAGCGCTCAGACTGATCCTGGGCTGTAGCCCTTCGGGGCTTCGTGCATCAATGCCAGGGTATGGCCGTCCGGATCCTCAAAGAACGCCATCCATCGGTCGTGATCCTCCATCGGAGCGATCAGGTGAGGCCTGCTCGTGAAGGTGATCCCACGTTGCTCAAGCTCGCGGACACCGAGAGCGATGTCCGTACAGGCGAAGTATATTGGCGAGCCGTGAGTAGCGCTCTGAGGCGCTGTTGCCTTTTCAAGAAGCAGGCGGCGCCACTGCAGTCGAAGAATGTAAGGTCCCCAAATCGGTACAGTTTCCTCAATCGCAGAATGTTCTCATAAAATGCTTCGGACCTGTCGACATCCGTGACGGATAGTGCAATCTGTCCAATGCGATTTAGGCCGAACGGCATGGCTTTCTCCCGTTTTGAGGATCAGGCAGGCGATGTCCGGTGTTGAGCGACGATGCGTGACACGGTCGGCGCGCTGACGTTGTAGGGGTGACGACAAGAGCTGTGCGTAGCTGTACGACATTGTCGAACATAGCAGAAACAGGTGATTCTGGGATCAGGCGGCCGCGCTTAATTTTTCTTTGGCCGTACGGAGCGGCGGAAAGGTGTCTTTGGGCTGGGGCTCGCGCCTCCAATCGTAGATGCCGGTGAGATTGATGTGCTCCCAGATCTGCGGCGAGATATGGCGGATCAGGTCATCGGGCAACTCGTGCCCCTCTGCCCGCAAGCTCTCGACGGCACGCGAGAGATAGGCGGTGTTCCACAAGACGATGGCACTGACCACCAGGTTGAGGCCGGAAGCGCGGAAAGCCTGGCTCTCGAAGGAGCCCGTCGCGGATTTCGCCGCGCTCGTGGAAGAACACCGCCCGGGTCAGCTTGTTGCCGGCCTCGCCCTTGTTCAGCCCAACCCGGCAGCGGTCGCGCAGTTCCGGGCTTGAATACCACTCGATCATGAACAGGGTCCGCTCGATCCGGCCCATCTCACGCCGCGCGCGCGACAACACATTCGTCTTCGGCAGGGCGGCGAGCTTCTTGAGAACGGTCGAGGGTGCGACGACGCGGTCCTCGATCGAGACGCCGACGCGCAGCGTCTCGTCCCAGCCCTCGCGGATTGCGGCGGCATCGACGCGCTCGCCGATGTGATGCCTGAGGATCGGGTAGACGTCTGCCCCCTCGAAGGCGTGCAGGCGCCAGTCCTTAAGGTCTCGCAGCCGCGGTGCGAGGCGCTTTCCTCCCAGTGTGAACAGGCTGAAGAGATGATCGCTGGCGCCGCCGGTGTCGACGTAATGCTCGTCGATTTCGATCCGGCTCTCATGCCCGTAGAGCCCGTCCAGCACATAGACGGCTTCATCCTCGGTGGCACCCATCGGCAGGATGTGAAAGTGGCCGTGCTGGTCGGAAACCCAGGTGTAGAACTTGCTCCCGGGATCACCGCTGTAATGAGCATTGACCTCGCTGCGCTTGCCGCCCCGGCCGGCGGCTCGGAAGAACTGACCGTCCGAGGAGGAGGTCGTGCCGTTGCCCCAGAGCCTGGCGTGAGGATGCGCCAGATGGGCATTGATGATCGCGGCCAGGGCCGATTTGTAGGTCTCGGGCCGGATGTGGAACAGCCGGGCCCAGAGGATCTGTCGCTCGCTGACCCCGGCCGAGGCGTCGTCCATGCGCTTGGCGCCGAGATTGGTCGCGTCCCCGAGAATCGTGGCGAGCAATGCCGGCGCGACGCGGACCGTGTCGCCGGTGCGCAGATGGGTGAACCAATGGGTGAAGCCGGTCCAGGTGTCGATCTCGGCCAGGAGATCGGGGATGTCGATTTGCGGCATGCGGTCGAGGATCAGCCATTTCGCCGCGTCGACCTTCGCCTTTGGCACTTTGATGCGGTGTTTGGCGATGGTCAGGACGCCCTCGACGAGGCGGATCCCGGCCAGCCTGCCGGTCCGGGCCGATAGCTCAGTTGCTTCAGTTTGAAATCCAGCTCCTGCTGTTTCTCGGCGATCCAGGCATCGGCGTCGCGCGGGACGCCGAGCCGCAGATCGCCCGCCTGCATGCGTGCCTCGAAGGCCGGGCGCGGCATGATCTGGGCTTCCAGAGGGCGGAAGGCTCCACTGCCCTCAACCCAGACGTCGCCCGAGCGCAGGCGGTCGCGCAGCACGGCGAGGGTGGCGATTTCCTACAGGCGCCGGGCCCGCTTGCCGTCGGCAGCGATCAGTTTCCGGACCTTCTCCTTGAGATGGCCGACCGGCACTTTGGCTGGCAATGCCCGGCGACCGTCCCGATTGAGCTGGCGCAAGAGCTCGATTGCCGTCAGGATGGGGTCCCGTGCCCGAGTAGACCGGAAGGTGAAGGCCTCGAGCAGCGCGGGCGCATAGCGGCGGATCCGGGAATAGCGCTCAGCGGCGCCGAGCAGCGGATCGGCCTCGGCGGTCGCGGCCAACGTCTCGACATCCGCCTGGGCCTGAACCAGGCGGGGCCAGCCGATCTCGCGATCGAGCACGTCGAACGTTCGCCTCGGTGAGCGCGCGCAGCGTGTCGCCGAACATGCGCAGCAGACGACCCGTTTCCTTGCGGGCGTTGAGATGGCGCCGATCCTGTCGGGCCTTGGACTTGGTGAACAAGAGGGCGATCAGCCGGCAGAACATGGTGATCGCGGCATCGGTCAGTTTGCCGGTCAGCTCGCCGCGATCAGCGCGTGCCGGCGGCGAGCGTTGAAGTCTTCCGCCAGCCAACTCGGCGTCACCGCACCCTCGCGCACCAGCTGGGACCATCGGTCCGGATGGATGCGCCCGCGGCACCGCAGATCAAGGCCAAATGACCGGACGAAGCTCAGCCGATCGAGCAGGGCGAGCAGGTTCTTTTCGCTCGGCGCCTCGGGGAAGGCCCGCAGCCAGGCGAAGCGGGTCTGCCGGATGGCGGGATCGACGCCGAGCAGCCCGTCGAATGTGGCCAGTTCCTCGGAGGAGAAGCCGTCGAGCAGCGCTGCCTCCATCCGCCGGCGCGCGACGACCCGTGCGGCGCGGCCGATCCGGTCGAGCGTGTCGGTCGCCGGAAGCACCGTCTTGCGTTCCCGGAAGGCGGCGATGATCGCTTCGGCGATCGGCATTCCCTTGTCGGACGCGGTGGCGGCCGCGAGCGCCGCGCTCAGGGCCGCCCGCCGGTCCCCGCGGACAGCCGGGTGCAGGCCGAGATGCCGCTGCGCCTCGACCGCATGCTCGCGCCGGTTTGTGTCGCGCCGGCCATACTCGGCCAAGGCACCCGGGTCGATGCCGATCTGTTGGGCGAGGAAGGCAACCACCGGTGCCGGGAGCGTCTCAGCAAAAAGGATCGCCCGACCGAGATGGCGTAAAAAGCAGAGCTGAATGGCCAAGCCGAGGCGGTTGTGCGGGGTCCGCTTGGCCTGGATCAGATCCATCTCGGCCCGACCGAGCGTGCAATGCCGGATCAGGCTCTGCTCGTCTGTCGGCATGTCGACAAGGGCGGACCACCGATCGGCTTTGAGCAGGGGACGGCGCGACAAGCTCAATCTCCGGGCAGTTGATTGCGATGGATGGCCCATATCCGCTTCACTTGGCTTTCGCTGCACCCGGCCAGTTCGGCGGTCCGCTTGATCGACTGACCGGCGCCGCGCAGCGCGATGATGCGCTGATGGATGGCGGCATCGGGGATGCGCCCCGCATATTTGCCGGCGGCCTTGGCCAGTTGCACACCCTGACGCTGTCGCTCGCGGCGTGTCTCATAGTCGTCGCGCGCCATTTGCAGGGCCAGCTTGAGCAGCAGCTCCTGCACCAACTCCAGCACGATCCTGGCCACACCATCAGCCGCGGTCGCGAACTCGGACAGATCGACCAGACCCGGCACCGCCAGCCTTGCCCCCTTGCTTCGAATCGAGCCCACCAGTCTCTGAGCCTCGGCCAAAGGGAGCCGACTGGTGCGATCAATCCTCTCCGCGACAACCACTTCACCGGGCTGCAAATCAGCGATCATCCTGAGGAGTTCGGGGCGGTCGGCGCGGGCACCCGATGCCTTCTCACGGTAGACACCGGCGATGTAGTAACCCGAAGACCGAGTGCCCTGCTCGATCTCGGCCTGGCGAGCGAGGTCCTGTTCGTCAGTGCTGACGCGAAGATAGATGCGGGCGACTTTCATGGCGGGGAAGCCACGATGGGTATACCGAACTTGGCCAACCGTAGATCGCGTGGTCAAGAACGGCAAAGCCGATGTAAATTCGGTCGCGATGTGCCGAGTTCCCTGGCCAGCGCGTTGTTCGACCGGCCGTCCGCCGCACCGAGAATAATCCGCGCCCGCAACGCGACGCGCTGCTCCGTCTTGCCGGACCGCACCAGCCGTTCGAGCTCTCGCCTGGCCTCAGGGGTTACCGCCAATGCCGCATTGCTCTCCCACATGCCGGGCAGACTAACCCGTGCAATCCCTGTTGTAAAAGCTTTGCGTAAGACACTACACTAGAATGGCGCTTATACGACTCTGACAGCGCCCCTGGACGCGCAAGAACCACTAGATGTAGAACCCTCCTTCTCACCCGTCTGACCATGAAGCCGAGCCGGGGGTGTATCGCTATTCGGAGCACCCAGGGATGACCAGCGAAGAACGCGCGACATATAAGCGCCCAGCCGCTTCAGAAGAAGCGAGGCGCTCACTGTCCCAGTGCGCACCGAGGTTGCGAAGCGCAAGACATAGATTATCCTTGGGAATTTTGGCGATGATAGGCGTAATAGCGCTGGCGGGTCCGGCAAGAGCCCAAAGCCCCGAAGAACGCGCCGACGCTTACTTAAAAAACGAACTTGACCCCGATATCGTGGCCGCGCTTTTTAACCTTCCGGAACAGAATCGCACAGATGCCTCCAATAAGTTGAAGCTATGGCGCGAGGAGCTTCGGACGACAATCATAGAATTCGAGAAATCGCCAGTGACCCGGGAGGCTGTCGCGGAGTGCCTGAAAAAGACGCCTGATTATAAAGGGGAGTGGGGGCAGCGCTTCCTCCAGGACACAGCCCCAGTTGCTCAATTACCCGCGAAAGACCAACTCGATGCGATCGTCGCAGCCTACGTGAGATTTATTGATACCGTCGACCAGTCGCGGGGAATGCGGCGTCCGCAGCACGCACCAGTCGAAATCATAAAGATCCAAATGAAACAGTGTGCAGCACAGTCTGCGGAGAAAAAATTGATTTGGCTCTACGGCGAAGGGCAGCCTATTCAGTTTACACGAACTCCCTATTGGACGTACCTGAGATTGAAATGATGATTTCTTAGACCGGTGCGGCCATGACGGCGGGTCCCGCAGATCAAATATTAAGCCTTGATCCAACCCGCTAGGGAGAAACTCTATGGAGCGGAAATCGGTCTTTTACATCATACTTCTGCTTCTGCTGTCGATCGTGCTTGGGGGCGCACAGCGCGCTGAAGCTCAAGACGATGCAGAGACCGCACGCGACCAGTTATTTAGCCTTGTTATGGGGCAGGAAATAGGCAGCGTGATGAGCAATCGATGCTCGCTTATTCCTTGGGCAAGGCGGCGCGTAATGATTTGGATGCGCTCAGACAGGAAACTGCAAAATGTGGCGATCATTGCTCTCCTGATCTGAAACGTGAGCTGCATAATCAGGAAACGGGGCAGGCAGTAACAAAAGAATTAATAGATGACTTATCTATGAGATTGAACATGCCGTCTGGCTGGGCGATCGCAATGCAAAACTTCTTTAGTCTTGAACCGGACAAAGAGACGCCGGAGCAGAAAGCTTGGAACGATATGAATATGAAGGTGAATACGATTGCAACATACTGCTATACGATAAGCGATCAGATCATTGAGAAACAGCAAAAATGTGAAAAGAACACCCCGTATCAAGTCGCAAGAGATTTTGATAATTTCGTTGATAACATGTGCAAGCAGAAGGTCCAAAAGGAGCTTGCGCAGATCGGCAAGGATCTTGGCATGAAGGCTCCGCGAATTGAAGACAGCCAAGTGCTCAAGGCCATGTCGCGCAGTGCTTCGCAAGCGCCAGTTACTATGTCAGTTGGGAGAAGGCGGTTCGCAAGAGTTGCGGGAAACCTAATATGTTAATGGACCCGAAGGGAGCGGCGCGTTGGCGTATTCCTGACCCCACACGCGAGGCGCCGAAATACAAACTCATCTCATCACGCGACGTTAAATTCGATTGGGATTGGCTCAATCCGGCCATGTGGAGGATGGACGTCAGGCCTAAAGTGCATGAGTGCGTCTACGGCGGCGGACCCGACACAATTGGCACGGCCAAGCTCTATTTCTGGGCGCAGGAACCTCCCCCGCTCAAGTTTCGAACCAGTTGGGGCGGGGCCACGACTCAGCGTATTTCAGATGAAGGCGTTCATGGGGAAATGTTTGCGTATGATTTGGTCGGAGACGGCCACTACTTGGGAATAAGGGTCGTCGACAAATGCCCGGCAGACTTGGCTAGCGCTATCCGGCTCCGGCAAACTCTTCTCAAAGAGGTTATGGGTCCGTTTCCATATTAAAAAAGAGCGCTGTGGCCTCCTCGCGATGCCTAGACCGGACTCGAAAGGATCGGGAATAATCTCGTCCGGCTTCACGTATCCGAAAAAACGATCTCCGCTTCTTCCTTAGGACTCAGGCGTTCAACTCTGCGGTGATAATCTTGCCACCGCCACTTCGGGAGGGCGCGATGCTGCGCGCGCTGCTGTTCTTACTCCTCGCCGTCATCAATATCGCCCCGGCGGCGGCCGACGGCTACCGATCCAAGGATCTCGCCGAGGCGGCGGCGCAATATCGCCAGGCACTGATCGCCGCCGTTCCTGCGGAACAGCGGCAGCCGGAGCTGATCAGCCAACTGCGGCGCGACGCCGACGCGGATCCCGCGCGAAGCGGTATGCGCAGGCGACCGACGATCTCGGCCGCGCCATCGCCTACGGCGCCGATGACGGGCTCGTCTGGCTGCGGCTCGCGCAGAACCTCTTCGCCGCCGGCGACGACCACGTCCTCGCCGCGGCCTACAACGCCTATCTCAAATCGACCGATCCGGCCGAGCGTGGCAACGCCCTCTTTCTGATCGGGAGCGACTACGATCGCCACGACAAGCAGAAGGACGCACTCGCCGCCTACGAGGCGGGGGTCGCTCTGACGCCGTCGGCCACGGTGGCGACGCGCATCGCGCAATTGAAACGACTCGTCGCCTTTCGCGTCACCAAGGTGCAGATCGAGGCGGAAGCCGCCGAAGCGCGCGCCTGCCTGCGGCTCAATGAGAAGGTCGCTTCCGGCGCCGGGATTTCCTACGGAGAGTATGTCCGCAGCGAGCCCAAGTTCGGCGGCATCGTCACGGCGCGCGGTGACACGCTCTGCCTCAATGGGCTGAAGCACGGCCAAGTCTACCTCATCCGGCTGCTCGCCGGGTTCCCCGCCGCCACCGGCGAGAAGCTGGCCGAGACGTTCGAGGGCCGCATCGTCGTCCCCGATCGCAAGCCGTCGATCAGTTTTGCCGGCGGCGGCTATGTGCTGCCGCGCGAGGGCAGTGCCGGGCTGCCGGTCACGACGATCAACCTGAAAGAGGTCAAGGTGCGCCTGCTGCGCATCAACCGGCGCAACCTGGTGCCAACCCTGGACGCCGATAAGCTGACCGTGCATTTCGACAGCGATAGCCTCGACGAGATCATCGAGCGCAGCGGCAAGCTCGTCTGGCAGGGGGTGATGAGCATCTCGGGCGCGCGCAATCGGCCCGTCAAGACGGCAATCCCGCTCAATGACATGCTGCGCGACAACGGGCCGGGGGTCTATCTCGTGGCGGTCGAGCGCGCCGACGCCGGCCTCGACCAGCCGCGGCTGCTCGCGACAAACTGGGTGCTCGTCTCCAATCTCGGTCTCACCGCCTATAGCGGGGCGGACGGCATGGACATCGCGGTACGTTCGCTGGCCGACGGGAAGCCGGTCCCCGGTGTCGCGCTGCGGCTCTACGCCCGCAACAACGGAGAGCTCGCCACCGCCGCGACCGGACCCGACGGCATCGCCCATATCGCCGGCGAACTCGTACGCGGCAAGGGCGGCGATGAACCCTTTGCGGTGATGGCCTACGGCGCCGACGGCGACTTCAACTTTCTCGAAGTCGGCCGCGCCGCCTTCGACCTCAGCGACCGCGGCGTCAGCGGCCGGGCACAGCCGGGTCCGGTCGACGCCAATCTCTATACCGATCGAGGCATCTACCGGCCCGGCGAGAGCGTGCATCTGACGGCGCTGGTGCGCGACGACAAGGCCGACGCGCTCGGGAACGTGCCGCTGACGCTGCGGCTGTTGCGCCCGGACGGGGTCGAGATCGACCGGCGTCAGCTGACAGGCGGCCGGCTCGGCGGGTACACGCTGACCTATGCGCTGGCGCGCGACGCGCGCATCGGCACCTGGCGGGCCGAGATCAAGATCGATCCCAAGGCTCCCCCGATCGGCACGATCGAATTCCGCGTCGAGGATTTTGTGCCGCCGCAACTCAAGGTCGCGCTCACCGCGGCCAAAGAAGCTATATTGCCAGGCGCACCGTTCCCGCTCGCGGTGTCGGCGCAGTACTACTTTGGTGCGCCCGGGGCGGGGCTCTCGATCCAGGCCGAAGCCACCCTCGCATACGACGACAACCCGTTCCCGGATGAGCCCGGCTATCATTTCGGGCTTGTCGATGAGGAGTTTGCCGGCAAGCGCTACGACATCGATGCCCCGGCGACCGATGCCAACGGCAGATCGACGGCGAGCCTGACGCTCACCAAAGCCCCGAGCCTGACAAAACCGCTCGCCGTCACCGTCGAGGTCAGCGTCCTTGAGCCGAATGGGCGCGCCGTTACCGGGACAGTGACGCGGCCCTTCGCCGAGCGCCCGCTCGCGATCGGGCTGCGCTCGAGCGCCGGCGACGAGGCTGTTGCCGAAGGGCAGCCGGCGAGCCTCGAGATCATCGCCGTCGACGCCGCCGGCAAGCGCGTCGCGGCCAACGGGCTGCGCTGGGAATTGCTGCGCGAAAGCTGGCAATACGAATGGTATTCGCTGCACGGCAGCTGGGAACGCCAGCTGATCGTGCGCGACCAGCCGCTCGAAGCCGGGACGCTCGACGTCGCCGCCGGCGCGCCGGCGCGCCTGACCCGCCAATTGCCGAGCGGGCGCTATCGTCTGGAGGTCGGCGACGAGAAGAGCGGCGCCCAATCGAGCCTGCGTTTCCGCGTCGGCTGGTGGGTCGAGGCGGCCTCGCCCGATGTCCCGGACAAGCTCGCCGCCACCCTCGACAAAACGAGCTACCGGCCCGGCGACACGGCGAAACTCTTTGTCAAGGCGCCCTTTGCCGGCGAGGCCGAGCTGGCGATCGCATCGGACCGGGTTCTTGCGCTGCGCTCCTTCGCATTGCCGGGGGGCGGGACGACGGTCGAGATCCCGGTCGAGAAGGGTTGGGGCAGCGGCGTCTATGCCCTGGTCAGCGCCTATCGCGCCTCGGATCTGAACGGCAAGCTTCCGTCGGGTCCGCAGCAGCACGGGCCGGGCCGGGCCGTCGGGGTCGCCTGGCTCGGCATCGACCCGGCGCCGCGGACGCTGACCGTGAGCCTCGCGGAGCCCGCCGTCGTGCGGCCGCGTGGGCCGATTGACATCCCGCTCAAGGTGGCCGGGCTCGCCCCGGGCGAGGAGGCGTACGTGACCCTCGCCGCGGTCGATGAGGCAGTGCTCAAGCTGACAAATTTTGACAGCCCGGCGCCGGAAAAATATTTCTATGGCAAGCGCCGCCTCGGCGTCGAACTGCGCGACCTCTACGGCCGGCTCATCGATCCGCGCGCCAATGCGTTGGGCATCTTGCGCAGCGGCGGCGACCAGTTTGCCAAGCGGTCGGTCGCGGCCCTGCCAGACAAGAGCAGCCGGATCGTCGCGCTGTTCTCGGGGATCGTGCGGCTCGATGCAAGCGGCGCGGCAAAGATCCATTTCGACATCCCCGATTTCGAAGGCCAGCTGCGGCTCATGGCGGTGGCGTACTCGGCCCGCAAGCTCGGTTCGGCGAGCGCCACGATGGTGGTGCGCGACCCGGTCGTCACGCTGGTGTCGCTGCCCCGCTTTCTCGCGCCGGGCGACACGGCGCATATCGGGATTGTCATCAACAACCTTGAAGGCGGGGCCGGCGAATACCGCCTCAAAATGTCGGCAAGCGGTGCGGGGGAGCTCGCCGCGCCGGTCGATCGCGCGATCACGCTGGCGAGCGGCCAGAGCCTCGCCGAGGGCGCCGAGATCACCGCCGCCGCACCCGGCGATATCGCCCTCTCGCTCGACCTTTCCGGCCCGGGGGCGCTGCACATCGCGCGCCGTTTTACAATCGGGGTGCGCCCGGCCCAGGCCTACCAGCTGCGCCGCCTTGTCGGACAGCTCGGGCCCGGGCAGAGCATCACCCTCGACGACAGCGCCGCCGCGGAGTTTCTGCCCGGCACGGCCGAGATCCTGCTCAGCGTCAGCCCGCATCCCGACTGGGACGTGCCCGGGCTGCTGCGCGCCCTCGACCGCTATGCCTATGGCTGCCTCGAACAGACGACGAGCCGCGCCTTACCGCTGCTTTATGTCGAGAGCGTCGCCAAGCTGTGGCACGACGAACCGGGGTTCGACCCGCGCGCGACGATCGAGCGCGCCATCGGCCATGTCGTCGAGCTGCAGCGCGCGGACGGCAGCTTCGGCGTGTGGAACGATACCGACGACACCGTGCCCTGGCTCGACGCCTACGCCACCGATTTCCTGATCCGCGCCAGGGAGCACGGCTACGACGCGCCGTATTTCGCGATCAAATCGGCGCTCGGGTGGCTGCGCGACTACGTGCAGCAGGACAGCACCGACATCCTGGATCTGCCGGCCCTCGCCTACGCGCATTACGTACTGGCGCGCGCCAGGGCCGACGATCTGCCGTCATTGCGCTATTTCAGCGACACGCAACTCGGCCGCCTGCCGACTGCGCTCGCCAAGGCGCAACTCGCCGCCGCGCTGTCCCTCTACGGCGACAGCGAACGGGCGGCTGCCGCTTATGCGGCGGCGCTGGCACCGGCGCCGAAACGTCCGGCGGCTCTGCGCTACATCGACTACGGCAGCGCGCTGCGCGACAGCGCCGGCGTGCTGTCCTTTGCCGCCGACAATCCGGCCGCGCAGCCGCGGTTGACGGCAGTCATGGACCGCATCGCCGAGCTCTTCGCCAGCGCCGAGCGCACCAGCACGCAGGAGCAGGCCTGGCTGCTGATGGCAGCCGAGGCGGCGGGGCGCATCTCCGGCGGCACGATGACGCTCGCCGAGAACGCGGGCGTGCCGCAGACCGGCACGGCTCCCTCCTATGTGCGCCGCAAGCTCGGCTCCGGGGCGGCGCCGGTGACGATCGCCAATCGCGGCGACAAGCCGGTGTGGCGCACGGTGTCGCTCACCGGCGTCCCCGGCGCCGCGCTGCCGGAGGAAAGCAAAGGCTATACCGTCAGCCGCACGGTCTATCGCCGGGACGGCACACCGGCCGACCCCGCCAGGATAGAACAGGGGATCTCTACGTCGTCGTCATCGCGGGCAGCCGCGCCGACACCACCGTCGCAGCGCGCGCGCTCGTCGTCGACCTGCTGCCGGCCGGCTTTGAAATCGAGGCTCCGGCGGCGGCCGGCGGCGACAAATCGGCAGCCTATCCGTGGCTGAAGAAAACGACAGACACCGCCTACACTGAGGCACGTGACGACCGCTACATCACCGCCCTCGACCTCGGCCCGAAGACCAAGGGTTTCACCCTCGCCTATGTCGTGCGCGCGGTGACGCCCGGCACTTTCGTCTATCCCGCGACGGTCGCGGAAGACATGTACGATCCGCAAACGACCGGCCGCACGGCGATGGGCAAGCTCGTCGTCTCAGGGAAATAAGATGCGCCGGCTGCTCTTCGCTTGCGGAGCGCTCCTCGTGCTCGCCGCAGGGTATTTCGCGCTGCCGCCGCCCTCGCTCGAACGCGCCCGAAACCTGTCAGCGCTGGTATTGGCGCGCGACGGCTCGATCCTGCGCGGCTTTCTATCAGCCGACGGCAAGTGGCGCCTGCCGGTTTCGGCCGACACCGTCGAGCCGCTCTACCGGCAGATGCTGATCGCGCAGGAGGACCGGCATTTCGCGCTGCATCCCGGAGTCGATCCGCTCGCTGCGCTGCGCGCCTTGGGGCAGCTGATCCTTCGCGGGCACATCGTCTCCGGCGCCTCGACCCTGACCATGCAGGCGGTGCGGCTCCTCGAGCGGCGCCCGCGCACGCTCGTCTCGAAGCTCGTCGAAATGGGCGAGGCGCTGGCCCTCGAGCGCACTGAGAGCAAGAAGGCGATCCTCGACATCTACATGACTTTGGCGCCGTTCGGCGGCAATCTCGAAGGCGCACGGGCGGCGAGCCTCACCTATTTCGGCCGTGAGCCGAGCCGGCTCACCCCGGCCGAGGCGGCCTTGCTGGTGGCGCTGCCGCGCTCGCCCGAGAGGCTGCGGCCCGACCGGCATCCAGAAGCGGCGCGCCACGCCCGCAACCGCGTCCTCGCCCGGATGTTGGCGGCCGGGGTCATCCCGAAATCGGTCTACGCCGATGCCCGCGCCGAGCCCGTGCCGCGGACGCGCCTCTCGATGCCGTTCCACGCTCCGCATCTCGCCGCCGATCTGCGCGCGGCCGCACCCGGAGAGAGCGTGATCCGAACGACGATCCACCCGCTGCTCGAGCGCCAGGTCGAGGCGCTGCTGCGCCGCGAAGTTACGGGCCTTGACCGCCACGCAACCTATGCAGCAATCGTCGTCGCCAATCGGGGAAGGCGGGTCGTCGCCTATGTCGGAAACGCGGTGTTCCGATCGGCGGCGCGGCGCGGCACGATCGACATGGCGCGCGCCGTGCGCTCGCCCGGATCGGCGCTGAAGCCGTTCATCTACGCGATGGCCTTCGACCGGCTGATCATTCATCCCGCGACTCTGCTCGACGACCGGCGCCGCTATTTCGAGGGCTACGCGCCGAGCGATTTCGACGGCCGCTTCCAGGGCGAGGTCAGTGCCCGCACGGCCCTGCAGTATTCGCTGAACGTGCCGGCGGTCGCGGTCTTGGAGCGGCTTGGGCCTGAGCGCTTCACCTCGGCGCTCGCCGCTGCCGGCATCCTCCTCCACCTGCCGCAGCCGACAACAGAGCCCGGCCTTGCGGTGGCGCTGGGCGGCGACGGGATCAAACCGACCGATCTCGCGACGCTCTACGTCGCGCTGTCGCACGGCGGCGAAGTCGCGCCGCTGCGCTATCGCCAAGACCAGCCGGCCGGGCCACGGACGGTGCTCTTCGGACCGGTCGCCGCCTGGTATATCGACGATATCCTCGGCGGCGTCCCGCCGCCCGCCGGGATCCTGCCGGCGCAGGTGCGCCCCGCCCGCCCGCTCGCCTTCAAGACTGGCACCTCGTACGGATTCCGTGATTCCTGGGCGGCCGGCTATGACCGCCAATACACGATCGTCGTCTGGACCGGACGGCCGGACGGAACGCCGATGCCGGGAACCAGTGGACTGGTGACCGCGGCGCCGGTGCTGTTCAAGATCGCCGATCTGTTGGGGCGGGCGCCCGCCGATTCCGGCCGCTGGCCGCCCCCGCCTGGGGCGCTTCTTGTTGATCGGCGCGAGCTGCCGCCGGGTTTGCGGCGGCTGCGCACGGGACCGTTCGACAAGCCGGCTTCGCCCGGCGCCGGCGGGCCGCGTATCCTGTTTCCGCCCGACGGCGCGACGATCGCATGGGAGGGGCGGGACCTGCCGCTCGAGGCGACCGGCGGCCAGGGACCGTTGCGCTGGCTGGCAGACGGCAAGCCGCTGCTGCCGACCGCGCCGCGCCGCACGCTCTACTGGCAGCCAAAGGGCCTCGGCTTCGTCCAACTCACCGTTATCGACGCTGCCGGGAAAAGCGCCCACGCCGATATCCGGCTCGCGCCCTAGGCCGCCGAGCGGCAGATCGGGCAGGAGCAGCCGGTCAGCGTCCAATTCCTTGAGGAATTCGACCTTCTCCATCTGCTCAAGCGAGGCCTTTCGCCGTTCTGCTCGACGGCACGGGGCCGAGCCATTCGCGCCGGCTCACCTCGCCATCCTCGATCGGCGCCAACAGACGCGACACCCACGCCTCGCGCTCGGCCGGCATTGCCGCCGCAATGAGCTTGAACAACTGAACAACGCCTGCTGTTGATGGCGCCGCGCGGCGATCGCGACACGGCGGATGTGACGCTTGCGAAGCATCAGATATTGATGCTCGACCAGCCACGACCGGACGCGTGCCATGAGTTCGGCATCGTCGAAAACGGCCGCCGCTTCCCGGCGGAGATAGGCGGACCGCAGAGAGAAGCCTGATCCCTGGAGGCTATGCCGCCTGCGTGCCGGACGTGGGCAACTGGGAGGAAAAAAGATGACGACGGCACTCGGGCCGCCGCATCATGGGGTCAGAAGGGCGGGCGGTCACATCACGACCACGACGTGTCGGCGCCGCGTCCAGGGCCGCCGTCAACTTCCACAGCGCACTCGCCTCACCCTCCGTCCCTGAGGGACATTCGCTCCGCGCCGGACAGGCGGATCTTAGCTCTGCATAGATCTAATTAAATAAGCACTCTCCCTTACCACCCAGACGACAGCATTGCCGGCGCCGGCGCCGAGGTAGACGTCTATCGACCGCACCTCGGCCAAGACGATGCGCGCCAATCAACTGCGGCTGTTCTTCGCCTCGATGGCTTATGTGCTGGTCAGCGCCTTGCGCCGCATCGGCCTCGCCCACACCCAATTCGCCAAGGCCACCTGCGGCACGATCCGCCTCAAGCTGTTGAAAATCGGCGCCCTCGTGCGCACCAGCGTGCGCCGCATCAAGCTCGCCATGCCCTCGGCCTTCCCCTATCAGGCCGAGTACCGCGCCGCCCACGCCGCGCTCACGACGAGCGGCAACTGACCCCGGGGAAAGGCACCAAAATAATGACCCGACCGCGACAGCCCTACCCTGTTCGCCGCCACGCCCTATCCGTGTCGCCAAGCCGACCAAACTCGCTCAGCGCGAACCGCCTCCGCTCAAACCTGGCAAACCGCCCGGCTGTGAGAAATGCAGGTTAGCACCCCCATCGACAGGCCGATCGTGGCGATGATGACTTCGGTCGAGCCGCGCGCGTTCATGCCGCAGCCGAGCGCCGTCGACTCGGCCCAGGACATCCCGCCGACGCGGCCGCCGAGAAAGGCCCCGCCGAACTTGCCCAGGCTTGCAATTACGATCAAACCGATCGTCAGAAGCAGCAGATCGGTGTTGGTAAAGGGCCGTGAGGTTCGTGGTCAAGCCGGCGAGCCCAAAAAATACGGGCATGAAGAGAGCGACGATGAGGCCGCGGACCTGCTCGTCGATGTGGCTGGTGAGGATCGGGGACTAGCCGATCAGGATGCCGGCGATAAAGGCGCCGAGCACGGTGTGGACGCCGATCGCGTTGGTCGTCAACGCCATCAGTCCGGTGATCACGAGGATGGTCGTGATGACGAGCAGATCGCTGACGAAACGATCGTTGGCCCAGCGGATCAGCCGGAAGACGATCTGCCGCCCGACGGTAAAGCTGACCCCGAGGAAGAGGGCTGTCCCAGCCAGGCTTCGGCTCAGCGACCACAGGTCGATCGCGCCGTGCGACGCCAGGCCGAAGACGACTGACATGATGATCCAGCCGATCGTATCGTCGATGATCGCGGCAGCGACGATAACCTGCCCGATCGTCCGGCGCAGAAAGCCGACCTCTCGCACCACCATCGCCACGATCTTGACCGAGGAGATCGACAGCGCGACGCCGAGGAACAACGTGGTGATGAGCCGCTTGCCCGGATCGGGCAGCAGCGTATCCGGCAGCAGCTCGCCGAGGGCGAAGCCGCATAGGAACGGCAAGGCGATGCCGCAGATGGAGATGCTGAACGCCGCCCGCCGCGTCCTCCGCACAACCGACAGATCGGTCTCCATCCCGGTGAGCAACAACAGGAGCAGAATGCCGAGCTGCGCCACGGCATCGAGCATCGCTTTCTGATCGGCGCTCGGTGGAAATAGCGCCTGCTGGCCCGCGGGCCAGAGGGTGCCCAGGACCGAGGGGCCAAGCAGAATGCCGGCGATCAGCTGGCCCATCACCGCGGGCTGGCCGATGCGTTGCATGACCTCGCCCGCTAGTCGGCCGCAGACCAACAGGGCGATTACTTGACAGAGAAAAATGATCCCGGAGGGGCCGTGCGCATGGCGTTCAGCGGCGTGCGCGGCGAGCAACGGTACGAAAATGAGGCCTATCCCAAGGACGGCTGGCGCCGCTTTCGGTAACCGATTGCCCGCCGTGAGATGTGTCGCCACCTTTGACCCTGTACCCGTTACTGGTGAGCGTCCCCCGCCGGCAGCGCGCAAGGCCACAAGTGCCCATTGGAAATAAATTTTGGAACAAAGTTCCCTGACGACGGTCGCTTTGGGGCAGTCCTATAACACAAACGAGATCTTGATCGAGGCGCCCGAGCTCGACTTGCTCCTTGCGGCATCGTCACGGCCAAGTCGAGGGCTATAGCCGCCTGATGCATCGCGAGAAGCGACGACGCTAGCACTGCTCTCGGCGTGCCGTGCGCCGATTGAGGGGTTTCTGCGGGTGGCACCGCTAGGTGGTGGATCGTGGCTGGGGGTCCGAGCGCCCATTCGTCCGGACCCCCAGCCCTTACCTCTACTTGGCCGGCACCATTCCCGCCTTGGCCATCAGCTCCTCCTTGCGCGTGGCCATTCGCGCCCCCAATCCGGATACATCCATATCCGAGCTCTCGACCTCGGGGAAAAGCTCCTCTTCCTCTTCCTTGACATGATGTTTGATCTGCTCGCCAAGGACGGTAATCTTGGCGTCGTACAGATCATCGCCAACCTGCATCGCCTCGATCTCCGCGATCAGGTGCTTGGCGCCGGCATGCTCGACGAGTGATTCGTTAAGCAGATCTTCATCTCCGGTCGCTTTGCGAGCCGCCGGATAAAACATTTCTTCCTCGATTTGCGTGTGGACCTTCAAGGCCGAGCAGATCTTCTCGGCAAGAGCGGCCTTGGCATGGTCATCCTCCAGGTCTTCGTATTCCTCGAAATAATCCTCGACCTCGCGATGGTCCTGTTTCAGCAGCCCGATAGCCGAACCGAGCGCCGCGCGCGGCGAGCGCGTGGCTTTCCGCACCGCCGCGCGTTTGGACTTCGTCTTTGCATTCGTTGGCATTCAAAATCTCCGGGGAAGGATGGGCTGGCGTTACGAGAACCACCTCCCGCGCGGCGCGTTCCATCGCGCGGTTCGGGAGCCAGCAGGGGGTTATTTGTGGCAGAGGGAACCGGAAGGCGCTTTCCACCATTTGTTTGCACCTGCATTGAAAGGTGTTGAGCATGCGCACCGGCTACTCCTCGGGGCGGCGCTTGTCCTGCTGACCGGTGGGGCATTCGCCCAGCAGGCGATGCCGCCGGCTGCGAACGGGCCGCAGAACAGCGCCGTCAACACGTCAAATAAACCCCCGCCATCCGCGCCCGTCGCCGGCAGCAACCATGGGCGGAACCGCCGGGCAGCGTTGGGGTGCCTGATTGTGATGGACCCGCCGCCACATCTGAGGCGGCGGAGGCTTCGGCGGGGCTTTCTTCGCTCTCGCGACGTAAATGCCGACGATCCCCTTGTCGTCGCCGCCGCGCGTGGCTCGTTATTGCGGATTTATGGCCGTCGAGCGAGTTGCTCACAACCCCGGCGCCTACCACCCTGATGTCGTCGTCGCTGACCTGCTCAACAATCTCGGTGTCCTTTACGGGAATACGGGCCGCGTCGCCGACGCCGAGAAGGCCCTCAGCGAGGCGCTGACCATCCGCCACGACCTCGCCGCCCACGACCCCGCCGCCTACCGGCCTGATGTCGCCCAATCGCTCAATAATCTCGGAAACCTCTACCGCGAAACCGGTCGCGTCGCTGACGCCGAGAAAGCCTACAGCGAGGCGCTGACCATCCGCCGCGACCTCGCCGCCCACGACCCCGCCGCCTACCGGCCCGATGTCGCCGAGACGCTGGACAATCTCGGAGACCTCTACGGTGAAACGGGCCTCGTCGCTGACGCCGAGAAGGCCTACAGCGAGGCGCTGACCATCCGCCGCGACCTCGCCGCCCACAACCCCGCCGCCTACCGGCCATCTGTCGCTGGCTTGCTCAACAATCTCGGAGCCCTTTACGAGAACACGGGTCGCGTCGCTGACGCCGAGAAAGCCTACAGCGAGGCGCTGACCATCCGCCGCGACCTCGCCGCCCACGACCCCGCCGCCTACCGGCCCGATGTCGCCGAGACGCTGGACAATCTCGGAGACCTCTACGGTGAAACGGGCCTCGTCGCTGACGCCGAGAAGGCCTACAGCGAGGCGCTGACCATCCGCCGCAACCTCGCCGCCCACGACCCCGGCGCCCGGCCCGATGTCGCCCAAACACTCTACAATCTCGGACTCCTCTACAGCGTCACCGGCCGCGTCACCGACGCCGAAAAAGCCTTCAGCGAGGCGCTGACGATCTATCGCGACCTCACTTTCCAGAAATCCGACATATGCCAGCACGATCGCTTCACTCACTAAGTTGCTGTCAGAACTTCGAGGCAAATCATCTTCACCCCCACAGCCTGACACTGCACCGCCTTTGGTTTCGCCGCTGCATGTTTCCAGCCGCGTTCTAAGTGATCGGGAAAGACTATATATTAATTTAGTAGACATCTAAAATGCCTGTCGATATATGCTTTTTTTGTTGCTAAATTTGCTTTGCATTTTTTCTATTCATACTAACTTCAGTTCAGAACATTCTTACAATTTTTTCTCAAGGAAGAATAGCCGACAATTGGAAACCCACTCCTGCCGCCCCGCCAGTGCGGCGAAGGCTGTTACCGTACAGAATTCTTGAAAGTCTCTGGGCTCGAACGGTCTTCCTCATTTTCCAGATGACCGATTTGCCGCCATTTTTGACACCGTGCCGCCGCCGTGCGACCGAGAAAGCCGCAGGCTGGCGCCTCTATTTCGATGCCGAGGGCAGCGCCGCCAGCCCGCACCGTCAGCTCGTCGTCCCACTCGCCAACCATCCCGCCATCGGCGCGAGCAACCTGTTTTTTGTTTGATAGACCCGCGCGCATGTGACGATGGTCACGGACCGTCGCCGGCCGCGGTGATAGAAGGCGGGCGGGGGCGGCTCTTGGGAGGCGGCGATGCGGACCCTGTACGGCGCCTATCCAAACGGCTTTCGCCCGAACGGCGCGTTCGGCGACGATCCGCTGACCATCGCCAGCGGCGGCTCGATCTCGTCGGTTAACGACGGGATCGCGCTCGATTGCCAAAGTCCGTTCAAGAATTTCGCATTTTATTGGGACGTGACCAATTACGGCCGGATCACGGCCCAAGGCTTCCCCTCCACCGGCGTTGTGCTGCAGGATGGCGGGAGTCTGGTCAATGGCGCCAGCACCGCGACCGGGGCCTATATTTCGGGCAGCTATCGCGGAATCTCGATGCCCGACGGCGGCGGCGCGGTGGTGAATTACGGCACCATAGCGGTGAGCTTAGAAAACAGCGTCGGCGTTTATCTGCCGGTCGGCGGAAACGTCAAAAACTTCGGCTTGATTCGGGGGCCGGGCACCGAGATCGAGATTGGTGGGGCGGGCGGAACGGTCGCGAATTACGGAACGGTCGGACAGGCAAGCGCCGGGACCGGCATATATCTGCCCAACGGCGGCACCGTTATCAACGGCTCGTCGGCGGCAAGGGCCGCATCGATCGCAACCGGCGCCGAGGGTTTCGGGGTCGAAGCCTTCAATGGTGCCGGCATCATAAACAATTCCGGTACGATCGCGGCGGGCTTCGATGGGATTTTACTCAATTCCGGAGGAACCATCACCAATTCCGGCAGCGTGCTCGGCGCCGAAATCGCAATCAATCTCGGCGGCTCGGCTACGCTAACGAACCGCGGCACGATTTTCGGCAACGGCACCGCATCCTTTGGGGTCGTTTTCAATGCGAGCACCGGCGGCGACTTTCTCAGCAACGCCGGAACCGGCGATATCGCCGGCACCAAGTTCGGGGTCTACGCCAACGTCGGGTCGATGACCGTGGTCAATACCGCCCGGATCGAGAATGGCGTCGTGCTCAAGGAGGACGGCAAGGTCACGAACGGCCGGTCCGGCTCGACCCGGGGGCACATCACCGGGGCGGCTTTTGGCGTCTACATGCCGCGGGGCGGAACCCTCGTCAATTTCGGCATGATCACCGGCTATGGCATGGCCGGGATCGGCGTCTCGCTGGAAGGTCCGTTGGCCGCCACGACCACCGCGGCCAGCACGGTGACGAATGCGGGCACGATCACCGGCGCGGGCGGGACCGCCATCGCCTTTGGCGACGGCAACGATCGGCTGATCGTCGATGCCGGCGCCAAATTCGACGATGTTGTCAGCGGCGCCGGCGGCGCCAACGAAATCGATTTTCGCAAAACCGGCACCATGCATCTCGACCCCGAATATGTCGGCTTTTCGATTGTTCGCCTCGGCAACGGCGCGGCTGACCGGCTGAGCTTGAGCGAGCTTAATTTCACTGCAATCGCCGGCAACGCGATCACGGTCTATGGCGGCAATGCCGGCAGCACGGTCGATGCCGACGGCTTTGCCGGGAAGCACCGGCTCCTATATTTCGGCACGCGCGGCAAGGACCGGGTGACCGGCGGCGGCGGCAACGACAGGTTCACATTCGCCGCGCCGGGGCTGACCGCCGCCGACGCCATCGCCGGCAATGGCGGCAGCGACGCGATTGCGATCACCACCGGCGGCACCCTCAACCCGGCCGGGGTGACCGGGGTCGAGACCGTTCGTCTGGCCGGCGCCGAGGCCGACAGCCTGGTTCTGACCGACGGCAATTTCGTCGGCGTCGCCGGCCACACCATCACGCTCTTTGGCGGTCGTGCCGGCGACACCATCGACGCCGCCAAGCTCTCGGCCGCGAACCGGATCGTCGCCTTTGGCGGCAGGGGACCGGACCAGTTCACCGGCGGCGCCGGCAACGACCGGTTTTCCGTCGCCGCGATGGGGCTGACCAGCGCCGACCATATCGCAGGCGGCGCCGGGTTAGACGAGCTCGACCTTACGGGCGCCGGCAGCTCGGCACTCGCCGGGATCAGCGGCATCGAAACCATCCGCCTGTCCGGCGCCGCGGCAGATACGGTGGTGCTCGGGAACGGCAATTTTGCCGGGATCAACGGCAATGTCGTCACCGTCATCGGCGGCAGCACCGGCGACACCGTCTTTGCCGATACAGTTGCGGCAGCGCATCGGGTCGGGTTTGTCGGCGGCGCCGGCTCCGATTTGTTTTTTGGCGGCAACGGCAACGACACCTTCAGATTTGCCGCGGCGAATTTGACCGCAGCGGATACGGTGCAAGGTGCGGGCGGCAGCGACCGGCTGACTTTAACGACGGGCGGCACCGCGAGCGCGATCGGCGTTAATGGCATCGAAACCTATGCGCTCGCCGCTGCCGCGGCCGACACGATTACGCTCGGCAACGGCAATTTTGCCGGGATCACCGGGAGCGCGATTACCGTCATCGCCGGCGGCGCCGGCGACACTGTCGATGCCCGGGCAGTGCAGGCACCGCACCGGGTGGTGTTTGTCGGCGGCGCCGGTGCGGACCTGTTCACCGGTGGCGCCGGCGCCGACACCTTCGAATCCACCACCACCGACCTTGGCAGCAACGACCGGCTGCGGGGTGCCGGCGGCAGTGATCGCCTTGTGCTGGAGAGCTCGGGCACGATCGCGAATTTCGGAGTCTTCGCCGGAATCGAGACGATCGTTTTGGCGAGCGCCGGCAGGAACACGTTGGTGTTGAAAGATGGGAATTTCGGCGCGGTGACCGGCAGGACGATCACGGTGCTGGGCGGCAATGTCGGCAACACAATCGATGCCTCGGCCTTGACCGGAACGAACCAAATCATCGCAGTCGGCGGCACGGGCTCGGATCGCTTTAAGGGCGGCGAAGGCGCCGATACCTTGACCGCCGGCGGGCATGCGGCAATGACCGGCGGTGGCGGCGCCGATGTGTTTGTCTTCAAGAGCCCCGGCACGGCCGCCAACCGGGTCACCAACAGGGTCGCTGACTTCACGCGGGCCCAGGGCGACAAGCTCGCCTTCTCCAACAGCGGGTTTCATCTCGGCCTGTCGAAGGCGAGCACGATACCGAAAGCCCTTTCGTCCGGTCTGTTCTCGCCAAAGACCAACGGTACGTTCGACAAGCCCGGCGAGCGCTTTGCCTACGACAACAGCACCGGGCGCCTCTATTCCGACGCCGACGGCAGTGACGCCAGCGACCACCGTCAGCTCGTCGCCACTGTCGCCAACCACCCGGCCATCGGCGCGAGCAACCTGTTTTTTGTGTTATAGCCGCTTTGAGCCGTGTGAAAGAAGTCACAGACCGGCGCTCGTCGATGCGGGTCAGCAGGTGTGTCTTGCCCGAGCCGACCAGTCCGGCGCCAACGATGCGGATGCCATCGAGCTGTTGGCCGAGCGGCGGCGCACGGCGCTGCAGATCGAGATGCACCTCACCCGCCTCGGCGAGAAGCGCGTTTCTGTCGAGGTTGTCGAGCAGGTGCTGTCGCGTGCCATCGACGAACTCGAGCCGACGCTGACCCGCAACGGCTACGACGCACCGGCGCTGACCGTGCTGCTCCGGGCCAAGCCCGCCGAGGTGCGCGATTTCCTGGCGGGAACGATGATGACGTTGGCCCAAAACCGGCGACCGTCTTTGTGCACCTGCCAGCCCTCGCCCTCGAACCTACCCTCGCTGGCCGCCGTGGCGAGGGCCTTTGCGGGCAATCCCTTTGCGCGGTCTTCCTCCCTGTAGAACCGCGAGAAAATGCTCGCCGATTGATTTTTCGGCTTCCTTATAGCCTTTGATCCGGCGTGCACCGGGGTTCCAGCTCGTTATGAAGCCATCCGGATCAACCATATAGATGACGTAATCGGTCACCGCCTCGACCAAGAGGCGGCAGCGCCCCTCTTCGGGGACGGTATCGATAAATCTGCCAGGCGAGGCCGATTGCGGCCGCATCCCCCGCCCTTAGGCGGACATCGGGTCTCGTGCGAGATTTCCTTGTGAATGATCGCGGACTCAAGAGCCTCTTCGAGAGGCCGGTCGAGATTTTGGAGATGGACGGGTCAGCGCCGCAATTTCGTCAAGGTCGGGAGCCTCGAATCTCGGACGACCGGCGAGAGGTTGGCGTTTGCGCTTGCGCGAATTGACCGATCGTCTCTCACCCCAAGCGCTCCTGCTCGTGACATCTCGGTGTCTGGCGCGCGGCAAGGGCGAAGCGGACGACATCGGCTGTTGACGTTCCGGATCGCGATAACGGCCGCTGTGATGGCGCTCGTCGCGGCGCTCGCGGCGTGTATGTTGGTGATTTAGATCGCGACTTTTCATGCGGCGGCACGCGCGGCGGCGTCCTCCGCGATGGCTGCGGCCAGCGCCAACACCCGCAATCACCTCGAGGCCGACGTGTCGCAGCTCGGCTCCGTCGTTCGGGTTCTGGCGGCAGATCCCGCTCTCGCCGCTTCGGACCAGAGGAGCGAAAACGACAACGCCATCGTTCTGTTCAAAGCCGCGCTGCGCGAAGTGCCGCAGGCGGACAGCTTCTACGTCGGCTATGGCAATGGCTGCTGGCTGCAGGTGCGGCGCGTCGACGTCCTCGACCCGAACGAACGCCGTAAGCTCGGGGCGCCACCCGCGTCCGTTTGGAATATCAATCTGGTGCGCCCGATGCCCGCCGGAGCTTTGCCGATGCGGCGCATCTTCGAAGACGGCGAAGACCACAAGATCGCAGCGCTCGATCTGCCGGGGTACGGCTATGACACGCGCAAGCGGGACTGGTATCGCGACACGACGGACGCGGACCGGCCGCTCGTCTCCTCGCCCTACGCTTCGTTCAGCATCAGCACGCCGATGGTCACGCTGAGCGCACCGCTGCGCGGCGAGGTACCAGGCGTCGTCGCCGCAGATCTCAAGCTCGACACGTTCAGCGAGTTGGTCCAGGCGCAGCGCCCCGGCGCGCATGGCACGGCTGTCGTCTTCGACGAGTTCGGCGCGCTGATCGCCTATCCCGATTTTGCCCGGCTCGTGCGCGGCGCGCCGTCGCATTCTACCGATCCACAGCTTCCAAACATCGGCGCGATCCGCACCGGACTCGTCGGCGCGGTGATGCGGCGATGGGACGGCAGCGACAGTTATGACGGCAGCGTTCGCGGCAACGACGGACGACGATACCTGTTTCGTCTGCGGAAATTTTCTCGCGGCGACCAATTCAGCGGCTACTCGCTGCTGCTGGCGGCGGAAGACGATTTCGCGCAGCAGGTGCGCAGTTTGCAGATCAAAGGAATCATTATCGCACTTTTCGCCGGCGGTTGCTTCGTCCCGCTGGTGTGGATCTTCGGCGGCCGGATGTCGACCGCGCTGCAGCGGATCACGGGTCAGGCAAGCCGGCTACAAGCGCTGGCGGCGCCCGACGATGCGCCGGTCACCTCGCGGATCGCGGAAATTCACGAGCTCGGCAGGGTCATGGCGGTCGCGCGGCGCAGCATTTGGTCCTTTGCCCGCTTTGTCCCGAAAGACATTGTCAAAGGCATCATCGACGGCTCGATTTCGACCGAGCTCGGCGGGGTCCGGCAGGAAATTACGATCCTCTTCACCGACGTCACGAATTTCACCGGAATTGCCGAACGAGCCGACCCCGACCGATTGATGATCCAGACCTCGCGCCATTTCACGGCCTTGACGCAAGCGTTTCTTGCCGAGGGCGGGACCGTGGACAAGTACATTGGCGATTCGGTGATGGTTTTTTGGAACGCTCCCCATCCGCAACCCGATCATGTCGCGCGGGCCTGTCGCGCGGCGCTTGCCGCCAGGGCGGCCAGCGACGCCCTCAATGCGCAATTCGAAATCGAGAAGCTGCCGCCGTTCTCCGTGCGTCTCGGCATTCATTCGGGGATTGCGGTCGTCGGAAATGTGGGTTCGGCGGAGCGCATGAATTACACCGTTCTCGGCAACAGCGTGAACCTGGCGGCCCGCCTCGAAGGGCTGAACAAAGAATACCGGACGACGATCCTCGTCAGCGAGGCGGTCCGCGACCGCGCCGAGCATCTTTTTCGCTTCAACCCCGTCGCTTCAGTCGTCGCCAAGGGGATGACGCAGGAAACCCGCGTGTACGAGCTGATCGACGCCGTGACCTGAGAGAGGCGGTGCCCGTTACTGCGCCCGGCAGGCGCCGGTGCCGGGAGGGTCGGGCTGCCAGCACGCAGCACCAGTTTCTGTCAAGAGGCCGTTCAGCGTCTCCGCTTCGCTGTCGAGGACCGGGCGCGGCGGTTCGCCGTGCAGCACGATCCGCTGGAACGCGTCGATGAAAATCCGATCGAATTCGCCGCCGCGCTCGCCGAGACCCATCGGCGGCGACGCCGGCACCGCGTCGTTGGCCGCTTGCATCTTTTCAATCGCGGCGTCGGCCATCTGGACGCCCGGGTCGAGGTCCGACGGCATCGCCGCCTTCACCACTGGGAAGAAGCCGACGATCCGGGCGGTGACGATCTGTGTTCGCGGCCGGGTCAGATAATCGATCAGCGCCGCAGCACCCTCCGGGTCCGGTGCACCGCTCGGTACGGCGAGCCCGACCAGCACCGGCATATAGCCCCGTCCTTCGGGCCCGGCGGGAGCGGGGAAGGCGACGAACGCGTCGGGGTTGCGACGTAGCGCATCAAGCAAGCGGGCGACGTGGTCCCAAGCGATCCAGACCTCGCCGGAGAGCAACGGGGGCGCCATGAAATTCCAGCTCGTCGAATTCGGATTGATGCTCTTCCATAAGGCCGCGAACCGCGTCCACATCGCTGCGGCTGCCGGCGAGCGGAACGGAACCACGACACCGCCGGTATAGGAGGGGTAAAGGAAACCCTCGAAAAAGCGCTGCATCAGCCCATGCGGCCCCGCCGGAAACCCGAGCAGCCGCTTGCCGGTGTTCCGATCAACCGCCTCAGCCCAGGCCGCGAGCTGATCGTAGCTGAGCGCGTCGAGGTCGGCCCCGAGGGGCAGATAGGGCAGCGCTTTTTTGTTGGCGACCATGATGTAGCTCGCCTGCATCCAAGGGATATAACGCTGGTGCGCGGTGCCTAACTTGCCGAGCAAAAGCAGTCGCTGCGGCATGCCGCGGTCCCTCAGCTTCTGGGCAAGGTTGTCGAGCGGAGCCAAGGCGCCGAGCGGCACGAGCGGCTGCAATTCCCCAGGCAACGCGCCAAGGACGCTGATCGTATGCGGGCCGCTGCGCTGCTCGGCCGCGACGCGTGCCAGAAACTGCCGCGGAAGCGCGGCGACGTAGTCAACCTCGCGCGCAAAATCCTTGAGCATCAGGTTGCGCATTCTCTGCGCCTCCGCGATTGGCCGCAGTTGGGTCGACAAAAAGACCAAGGGACCGTTCGACGCGGCGTCGCCGATTGCTGTGACGAGCCCCGCGGCGCAAACCAACAAGGCGAGCGGTAACAATATCCTGCGCACATTCCCTCCTGCCGCACGGTGAGGAAGCGCGGCTCGCCCCGGCTGGGGTCCGAACGCCAGCGTAATACCTGTAGCGGCGCGCAATCATGATGAACGGCTCGACGCGCAATCAAGGGCGGTTTCTGACGCAGATTAGTTGAGACTGGAGGGTGGGTTCGACGCACGCTGTTTGAGACCGAGCGCAGTCTCGGTGAGACGGACGCGAAATCGAGCGTTGCGACGCAAAATGCGTGAGACGGATAGCGTCGCGGGGCGTCGGGGTGCTGAGAGCACGCGGAGAACGGGCGGTTTCCTGGTGACCGCGCCCAGCCGGCCGATCGCCGCCGCAATCCGCCAGAAAGGTCGCCCCGCAGCAGCTGGCGGATCTCGGCGGGCTTGGCGGCGAATTGCTCGACCAGGCTCCGCAGGTCGTAACCGTTGCGCGTCAGCTGCGGCTCCAACTCGTCAAGTTTGCCGGACAGGACCGCCTCGACGATGTTCTCGAACCCGACCTCGAACGCGCGCACCAGATGCTGGCCGATTTGCAGCGGCGTCTTCAGCTTCGCCCCCAGCAGCGTCGCCGCCTCGTCGGTCAGAACGTCGTCGGGCGTTACGCCCTCGTCGAGCGATGCCTTGAATACCCAGTCGATGTAGTCGCGCTGTCGGTCGCGCAAGGCCGCCGAACTCGAACACTGTCGTGCGGTCGCCGATCTCCTCCATCTTCGGACGGCGCAGGTCGTTCTTCAGCTTAGGATGACCGACCAGCACGCGACGCCCGGATTCAGGTGGACGGCGTCAGCTACGAGGTCGATCCCGCGCTGGCCGGCGAAACGGTGACGCTGTGGTGGTGGGGTGTTCGACCAGGAGCTGTTCGTCGAGCAAGCGGACCAGCAGTTCGGCCCCTTTGGACCGATCGACTGGCCGATCCCTCTGCATCGCTATCGCAGACGCTTGCTCCGGCAGAGCTGGCGCGTCGGCGGCTGGCATCGGAGCCTTCCCCCATCGGCCAGCGTTATTGCGAACAAAGGCGCGACCGCAACCAGAAAGCGACTGTATCATGGAACCCTGGCAACCGATCGAGACAGCCCCCAAGGAAGGCACGCTGATCCTCGGCTGGTCGGAGATTTGGTCTGCTTGCGTCATCGTCCGCTGGCGGAAGTCCGAGGCGCTTGGCGATGGTTGGGAACTCCATCCGCTCCAGGAGGGTGCCCCGACTGTTAAATTGAAGCATTGGGCGCAGCTACCACATCCGCCGAGCGTAGCATGCGGCGGGGCAGCCAACAGGTAGGCGACAAGCGCTGCACTTGCTCACGGCATTGTCGCCGTTGACCGCTGCCGGCCATCGCTTTGGCGCGGCGTGCCGGCCGACCCTCGCGCACTCGAAACGCCCCCAGCGATCTCGACCTTCGATCCGATGCACCAGAGGGAGAGAAGGCCGAGGCCAACCTCGCTTATTCGGTGGAATGGGCCGTCCGCCGGGATACATTATTTTCACGGCTGTAAAGGCCGAAAAGCGAGACGCCGCCTTGTTGACCGCAGGGCGACGCCCCTGACCCTACCTCGCAAACGTCCTCTCGACGTCAGGTCGAAGTCTCACAACTCCACCTTAGCCGGCCGATCCGGTGACCACCGCAACCATCAACCAATTTCCACCACGAGCACGGACGCGAGCCTGGAGATCGCTCCGGGCTTCGGATATAGGGCAACGAATGAAGCATGAACATCCCCATCGGGGCCGAGTGTCGCTATGGCTGCCAAGCCGGCGCTGGCGGTAATGGCTGTCCGGGAGGCCGGACGCGTACCGCCGCTACGATTGGTGGCGATGTTCTGCCGGCGGTCCTCCCGGCCGATGCGCTCGACGACCGGATCGCGATCGTCGATCCGCTCGGGGTGTGGTGGGGCTTGCGCGCGAGCGCCGACGGTGGCGCTGAGGGTTATCCGGTGGTGGTGTTCGGCGGCCATCATGCCGATGTGCCGATTAGCGCCGAGATGGGCGGCGCCCTCGGTCGCTTGGCACTGCTGCCGAGCTCGGAGAGATCTCGGGTATATTATTCGCCGCCGGCTGAGCCCGGCGAGGCCCAGGCCGGTCTGCGATCCCGGGCTGGCCTCTGACCAAAGCCTGAAAGGAGGCCCAGGCCGTGGCTGACGAAACCATAACACTCGAATTTCTCGCCGAGCAGCGCCGGCAGACGAGCGCGATCCTCGAAAGCGCACGCCAGCAGCGCCGCCTTACCGAGAGCGCGGCGCGGCCCCCTGTTCAAGCCAGGGGCGGGCCATGAGCGAGGCCCGCACCGAAGACCGGCTCAGTCGCCTCGAAACCGAGGTCGGCGAGATCAAGGTGCTGCTCCACCGCATCGACGAGCGGCTGACCTCGACCTTGCCGCATCTCGCCACCAAGGCCGAGCTCGCCGACCTGCGGACCGAAATGATGACCGCACTCGCCGACAAGCCGGGGAAGCTCTTCCTGAGCGCCGCGATCGCCATCCTGATCGCCGCCTACGGGCTCGGCCTGGCCGGGCTCGCCGCCCTCCCGGTCGTCACCAAGCTGCTGCATTAAACCCGGCGCCCTTCTACAGAGGGCATAAAACCGGGATATTCGCGCCCCGCGCGATAACGTGATAAATGCCCGGCCGATCGGCTTCCCCCAGCCGATCATTCATCGAACGCCCCGCGCGGCATTTCCCCCCTGCTGCGCCGGGTGCTCGGCGGCAATGGGGTGCGTCATGGCGAACGATATCAGCCTTCTCTGAAGACGAACCACAGAGCTGCGACATAGACCGCCGTGAGCACGGTGCCGAGGGCGATCGGCCCCGCGGTCCACAACCATCTCGGATAATCGCGCGCCTGCCAGTAGCGCGCCGCGGGTCCGCAGGACTTGCCCCGATAGTGCTCGGCGCGGGCGGCGGCGCAGGACATTCGTGACGGTCGGCGGCGCCGGCCGGTGACCACATCCGGCGGCGGCGGCGGGCGCAGCGAGGTTGGATGCCGACATTCGGCGCTTTCCCACATTTGCCGCCAGATATAGGGGAAGGGCCACAAGGTCGGGACGGTCATCAAGCCCCATTTCGGCCGGCAGAAGCGGCAGTCGCGGCACAAGAGCCTGCCCCTGGCCGGAACAGGGGGCGGCGGCACCACCGCGGTCCTCAGCTCCTCCTCGCTGAGCGCGATATCGGTCTTCTTCATCGCCGCGGTTGCGCGAGCTGGTGCACGGCGAGCGCCAGCGCCAGATCATCATCGGCGTCGCGCGCTTCGGCGGCGTCGAACAACAGCCGGCATTGCGGCGCGGTAAAGCCGGCGGCCCCGCATTTCTTCTCGTAGGCATGCCAGCGCGGCGCGCGCCGCTCGTGCATCAGCGGGATCAGCACGACCAAGAGGACACCGGCCAGGAGCACGCCGCCGGCCACCGCAGGCGGCAGCCACCAGTGCCAGCGGTTCATGGCAGCCGGCGCAGCAGCCGGCACAGCTCGGCGGTGTCGATCGCGCCGCTCTGCGCCGCGTCCAGCGCTTCGGCGTTGAGCTTGAGCCAGCGGTAGAGCCGGTTGATGTCCGCGCGCGGCATCAGGCCCGCCGGCTGGGTGACCGCGACGATCGGCTTGATGTCGCAAACCCAGACCTCGCAGGCGAGCCCGGTCTCGGCCGGCGACAGCATGGTCCATTCGAAGGCGGCAATGTCGGCGGCAAAGGCATCCTCGATATCCTCGGGCCAGCGCCGCGGCTCGCTCTCGTCGATCGGCTCGAAGAATTTGGCGTCGGGGCCGCAGCGCTCCGGCTCCCAACGCTGTAAGCTTATATCGCGACAGCTGCTGGTAAAGTGAAATCTTCCCGCTTCATCGGAAATCGTTTGTTAAAATGTCTCGATTATACGAAACCCAAGCATTCTTGAAAATATCCTACGTTCTTCCATCACAACATTAGTTGCTTCCATTGGAAGTAAATAAAAATGATCAGGAGGTTTATACCCCGGTTCGTGGTTGGCGTATTTGGACCACCAGTGCAAAGCCAACCTACGCCGACAAAGGGTCATCCATAGCCGCCCACGCTATCTTTATTAACGGTCAGCATCAGCTCGCTGATCCCGTTGCCCGAGCAATCGCCGCCGAGGTCGAGCAGCCACAGGTGAATGCCGCGCGCCTTGAAGTCGGGGCGATCACCGACAAGGCGGTCGAGCTTCGGGCTGATCACGATGTCGCCGGGCAGCAGGCGGCGGATCAGCCGGCCGCCCTGCGGGCGCTTGGCGAACGGCACCGAGCCCGAGACGCCGCCCTCGACGAACAGCTCGGTGAAGGGCCCACCCCTGATCGAGGCAGCGGCCCTCGATTCGCCGCTGCTGCTCGTCGAGCGAAATGCCGGTGTCGCGCTGCTCCGCGGTGCTGACCCGGCAATAGCCGTAGACAGCGGGTTGCCGGTCGGGGCGGACTTTGTTTTGATCCGGTTAGCCATGCTTCGCACTCCGTTTGCGAGGTAGGGTCAGAGGCGTCGCCTTGCCGTCAACAAGGCGGCGTCTCGCTTTTCAGCCTTCGCGGCCGTGAAAAATAATATTCCGGGCCGAGGGACCATTCCAGGGGATTAAGCGGGTAGCACGGGTGAGCAATTAGCGCGGCGGCACCCTAGTATAGTGTCTCATGCAAACGTTTACAATCAGTCATGCTGCGGCAGCGGCGGCATTTGCAGCGTGGCTCTGCCGCGGTTGACCTTGCGGATGATGTCGTTGACGGATTTTGTCCAGATGAAAGGCGTCGGGTGGGCATTGTTGTGTCCGATGTAGTCGTAGATGGCGCGTTCGAGTTGCGGCACGCTGGTGAACACCCCGCGGCGGATGCGCTCGGTGGTGATCTTGGCGAACCAGCGCTCGACCAGGTTCAGCCATGATGACGATGTCGGAATGAAGTGGAGGTGGAAGCGCGGGTGGTTGGCGATCCAGTCCTTGACTTCCTGTTTTTTGTGGGTCGCGTAGTTGTCGGCAATGCAGTGGATGTCGAGAGCTTTCGGAGTGCTGCGGTCGATGGCTTTGAGAAAGCTGAGAAACTCCTGATGGCGATGCCGCGGCAGGCAGCGCCCGATGACCGCGCCTTTGAGGACGTCGAGCGCGGCGAACAAGGTCGTCGTGCCCCCGGCTTTCGCTCGGGGCAGGCTATTGCGTTTATAGTCGTGCGTCATGGTTCCGGCCCGTCCCTTCTTCATCGGCAGACCGGGCTGGGTGCGATCAAGCGCCCCTGTTCGTGCCAGGGGCAGGCTTTGAATCTGGCTCTTTTCGTCGATGCAGAACACCAGCGCGTGCTCGGGCGGGTTCATATAGAGGCCAACCACATCCTCCAGCTTCGCGATGAAATCGGGATCGTTCGACAGCTTGAACGTCTTGACCAGATGCGGCTTCAAGCCGTTGGCATGCCAGACGCGTTGCACCGACGCCTTGCTGACGCCGCAGACCTTGGCCATGCGCCCGCAACTCCACTGCGTGGCGTGCTCCGGAGCGCTTTGCGTCCGGGTGATAATCTCGGCCGCCTTGGCGCGCGCCAACGGCGCAAAACTCCGCCCGCGCGGACGGTCGCCCGCAAGCGCTTTGACGCCGCCTTCGGCAAAGCGCCGCCGCCAATCGATCACGGTCGGTCGCGATGTGCCGAGCTCCCTGGCCAGCGCGTTGTTCGACCGGCCGTCCGCCGCACCGAGAATAATCCGCGCCCGCAACGCGACGCGCTGCTCCGTCTTGCCGGACCGCACCAGCCGTTCGAGCTCTCGCCTAGCCTCAGGGGTTACCGCCAATGCCGCATTGCTCTCCCACATGCCGGGCAGACTAACCCGTGCAATCCCTGTTGTAAAAGCTTTGCGTAAGACACTACACTAGTGATAACGTCCTTAATCATTCCAAATAGTTAGACACATCCCGCTCGACCTGACCCGCACTTCGGAGTGAGGCAATTCGCCTGCCGGTGCGAGACCGCCAGCCTTCGCTCTCGCCCCGGTCGGCGACACGCGTTGACGATCGCCGATGCGCGCCCCAAAGTCCGGGGATTTCAGTGCCCCCCAGGAAGCCGACATGATCAATAGAGACAGAGATTTCCGCTCGGGCCGCCGCCGAGATTTCGACGACGACAACTACCAGCTGCCATCCCGCAATTTCGGATATGCGCCGCCGCGCGGTCCGCAGTTCGACAGCCCCACCGGCCCGCCCGTCCGAGCCACGGTCAAGTGGTACAACCCGGACAAGGGCTTTGGCTTTGTCGAGCTGGCCGATGGTTCCGGCGACGCATTCCTCCACGTCAGCGTCGTCGAGCGCGGTGGTCACAGCAGTGTGCCACCGGGCGCGTCGATCGAGGTGCGGGCGGGTCCAGGACCGAAAGGGCCGCAGGTGACCGAGCTCCTCAGCATCGACACCCGTACCGCCTCGCAGGAGCCGCCGCGGCGGCCTCGACCGGAACGGCCGGCTTACCCGCCCGTCGATCGACCCACGGTCGAGGAGCTCGGCACGGTGAAGTGGTACAACTCCGCCAAGGGGTTTGGTTTCATTGGCCCGGAGCAGGGGGGTAAGGACATCTTCGTGCACGCTTCGGCGTTGGACCGTTCCGGGGTCATGGGCCTCGCGGAAGGCCAGCGCGTCGCCGTTGACGTGGCCGAAGGTCAAAAAGGACCCGAGGCGGTCAGCCTGCGGCTGATCTGAGCGCGCATTCCCCCTCTTACAGCACAATGCGCTCGACCTGATCGAGCGTGACCTGGTCGTTGCGGCGGTCGTAGAGCTTGGTCGTGCGAGCGCTTTCATGCGCCGCCATCTGCTGGGCGTATTCGAGCAATCCGCCGTTGAGCAGATAGACCGTGATCCCGGTCGCCCGGAAGGTGTGGCAGCCGAGCCGCGTGATGATGCCGGCCTTCAGGGCGCGTCGCACGATCATGCGCCGCGCGTCCTGCCGGCTCATCCGATCGGCCGTTAACTGCTTGCGGCCGCGGCCGCCCAGGGTGCGGAAGAGGGGTGAGGCCTTCTCTGCGCCGATGCCGCTCGCCATCACATATTCGTCGATGTAGCCCTCGAGCAGGTGGTGCGCTGGCATCTCGTGCTGCTTGCCGCCTTTCTCGTGCAGGCGCACCCACCAGCGTTTGCCCTGTCGGTAGTAGTCCTCGACGTTCATATGGAGCGCGGCCGAGATCCGGGCGAAGCTATATAAGGAGAGCGATCAGCGCCCGGTCCCGCAACCCGACGATCGTCGACACATCGATGCTGTCGATCAGCTTCTTGGCTTCATCGCCGTCGAGGACCGGCGTTTTTCCCTTTTTGACCACATGCTTGGGCCCGCGCACTGCCGCGGCCGGGTTCTGCTCGACCACTTGGCCGACGATCAGCCAGTCGAACAGCATGCGCAGCGCCGCCAGATGTTGCTTGACGGTCGGCGCCTTATAGGTCCGGGTCAGGGTCTCGACGTAAGCCGAGACGTGATGGGTGCGGATCGCGCCGAGCTCGCGGATGTCGCGCTGGTCGAGCCAGGCGAAGAAGCCGCGCACCGCGACCGCATAGGCGGCGCGGGTGTTTGGGTTGCGGATGTTGGCGGTGAAGAAGTCGATGAACCGGAGCGCGGCGCGCTCGCCGGCGGCGGCGACCATCGCCGGCACCAGCATCGTGTTCGCCGCCGGTTCAAGGATCGCGACCGCGGTCGTTTTCCCCAGCCCGTTATCGGGCACCTCGGACTTGGGCATCGATCCCGGCCTTCTCGTAACCTTCGTGCCAAAAGTGACGCTAAGGAAATCTGCGTTTTCAGGGCGTTATCGGCTTAGGCAGCCCGTAACTGATTGGAATTCCTACAAAATTAGCTTTTGCGAGGCGGTCGGGCATTTGGCGCCTGGTTATCGGCGCAAATGCTCGACCTTCAGCTCCCGCCATAGCCAGGCGAAGTCGTAGATAGCCATCGGGTTGGCCGGGTCGGGCTGTTGCCGCGAGCGGTTCTCGAGCCGGGATTTCCAGTCGTCGCGTGCGAGGAATTTGATCAGACCGGTGAGATCACGCGGTGCACGCATACAGAGTTCCGATTTGTGGCTAAGCGGCGGCCGCTCCGGTCATCCTGCCGCACAGCGATCGTCGCAAAACATGTGGATTTTGCGAGAGTGTCGGCAGGCTCACAAACGCTGCGGTTTTGCGATTGCAAAACTCCGTCGCGAAAGAAACTGTTTTGCGATGACATTTGCGACGGATTGCGGCGATGTTTAATCGGCTATGCGCGGGTCTCAACCGACGACCAGAACCTCGACCTTCAGCGCACCGCACTGGCGGATGCCGGCTGCACGCGGATTTACGAAGAGAAGCTTTCCGGGGCGAATCGCAATCGGCCGGAATTGGCGCGGCTGCTCGACCATCTGCGTGGCGGCGACGTGGTTGTTGTCTACCGCCTCGACCGGTTGGCGCGCTCGACCCGGGATCTGCTCGAGATCGCCGAGCAGCTCAAGGAAGCTGATGCCGGCTTGCGTTCGCTATCCGAACCCTGGGCCGACACGACCTCGCCCGCCGGCCGCATGGTGCTGACGGTGTTCGCCGGCATCGCCGAATTCGAGCGCACGCTCATCCACGAGCGCACCGGTGCCGGCCTGGCGGCGGCACACGTTGTTCGACCACCAAGCGGCTGCCCTCGCCGCCCTCGGCCGTACGGAGTCGAGCGAGCATGCCGAGCGTGGCCTCGTCGCCTATCTGCGGCGCGAAGCCGCCGCGGTGTTCGACAATGCCGCGCTGATAGCGTGCTCGCGGTCGTGGCTCGCCGATCACGGTTATCTGCTGCTGCGCGAGCGCGCCATCCGCCGCCTTGTTGCCGCGGCGCGCCGACACCAGGAGCAGGCGCTGTTCAGAACCATCGCCGCGGTTGCGGGGTCCAACCGCGAGAGATGGCTGCCGCAGCTGTTGGCGCAGATCGAAGATGGCGGGATCAGCCGTCTCGAATGGCTCGGCGCCGTGCCGCCGGGCAAGGGGCCGACGAGGCTCGAAGCGCAGATCGAAAAGATCAGCTTTCTGAAGGACTTGGGCGCCGGGAAGCTCGCGCTCTCCGACCTCCCGCTCGCAGGCCTCAAGCATTTTGCGCGGCGGATGACGTCGCGCAAAGCTGCGGCGCTCGCGCGCATCAAGGATCCGCATCGCACGATTGAGATCGCCTGCTTTCTGCGTTTGCGGCTGCTGCAACTCAGCGACGCGAGCCTCACCCTTGCCGATCATCAAAATCGCCGCCCAGTGGCGAGGCGCCCGCGAGCGCGTGGCGGAGGTCCAGGCGAGCCGGCTGCGGCACCTCCATCGCCTCCTCGGCGATCTCGCGGCCCTGACCGAGACGAAGCGCTTGACGCCGCCGGTTTGCGCTCGCATGGAAGGACAAATCCGATGGCGATCACTGGCCGGTGCTATTGCGGTGCGGTCCGGCCATTCGCCGGACCGTCCGCATAGACCCGTCGTTAGCGATCGATCCCGGCCAGAGCGTTCTGAATCCCGGCCGTCGCCCAGGGACCCCACGGCATGGTGAAGAACTTGAATCCCTTCTGAACGAAAAAGTTCGGGTCCATCCCGGGCGGGATGAAATACATCCCGGCGGCGATGCCGTGCTTCGCGGCGGTCGCCGCGATTTTATCGAGTGCTCGCTGATAGATGTCGCACTGGTAGTCGAGTGGCACCCCCAGCTCGATCGAAAGATCGGACGGGCCGATCAGCAGGACGTCGACGCCCGGGACCGAGGCGATGGCATCGAGGTTCTCCAGCGACTGGTTCGTCTCGATCATCGGCACGATAACGACCCCGTCGTTCACGGCGTCGAGGTAATCGCGGTAATTCTTGAACTCGCCCCACTCGCCGCGTACCCCGGCGTTGCTGCGGTTGCCGAGAGGAAAATAGCGGCAGGCGCGCACGGCGGCCTCCGCCTCCGCGCTGGTGTTGACCATCGGCACAACGATGCCTCGTGCCCCGGCGTCAAGCGCGAAGCAAATCTGATAGGCTTGGTTCGCGGCGACGCGCACCAGCGGCACCGCCTCTTTGCCGCGCATCGTCTGGATCGACGGTTGCAGCTGCTTGATCTCCCAGGCGGAGTGCTGGGTATCGAACAGCAGGAAGTCGTACCCGGCGTCGGCCAGGATCGACACGTCGACGTTCGGTGTCACGGTCGTCCCGACGACGGTTCTACCTGACTTGATGGAGTCTTTGATGGCGTTCATCTGGCCTCAATACCTTTCGTGCCCGTTCGACCGACCCGACGGTGACCGGCAGTCGGCGCCATTATCGCACATTGGCGAAGTGGCGCAGCCTACGAGTTGTCCCGACCAGGGTCGCTTAGACGATGGGCCAGTGGCAACTATTCAGCATTGCGCATCCGAAATTAGTCCTTTTCAGTTCTGCAAGCGGACAATGATGCCGTATCTCGAAAACCGACGGGCTAAAGAGAGCGCGTGCGGTGCACCAACGGGGGAAGTCTTCACGCAATTTCAGGCCGTGAGTTTCTATAAAGTCGCGTCGGCGCTATTTTTGCAGACGCGAAACCGTCGGCCATATTCGGCCAAAACAATTGGCTCAATTAGTGAAGGATCGTTGTTCTTCACGTTGCCGACGCACGGGCTGACCGGCCAGCACACCATGCCATCAGCAGGGCGGGGGCCAGCAGCGCTTTCAGCTGCGCCTCGTCGGCCGGTTCCTCCCCGAGCCATGCCGGCCAGGCCTCGGGCGCGAGCACCACGGGCATGCGGTTGTACAACACGGCGCATAATTCGTTCGGCGCCGCGGTGACGATCGCGAAGCTGCGTATGCGTTCGCCCGCCGGCGAGCGCCAGTTCTCCCACAATCCCGCCAGCGCCATCAGCCCGCCGCTTTTCAGTCCGATCGGGTAGGGCTGCTTGCCGGCCTAGCAGCCTGTCGGATTGACGATTGGTGTGATCATGATACGGTGGGTACGGTGGGTGGGACCACCGGATATAGCGATGACGACCTATATGCCGTTTGATCGCGAGCAGCCGTTTCTGCTGCCGCCGGATGTGAAGGATTGGCTGCCGGCGAACGATATCGCGCATTTTATCGTGGCGGCGGTGGAGCGGGTGCGGCTGGCGGCGTTTCACACCAACGCCCGGCCCAGCGGTAAGCCGCAATACCATCCGCGGCTGATGCTGGCGCTGCTCGTCTACAGCCATGCCAACGGCGTCTTCTCCTCGCGGCGGATCGAGCGGGCGACGTACCGGGACGTCGGCACCCGTTTTATCGCCGCCAACACGCACCCCGACCACGACACGATCGCCAACTTTCGGCGGACCAACAAGCCGGCGTTTGAAGCGGCGTTTTTGCAGGTTCTGCTGCTGGCGCGCGAGATGGGGCTGCTGCGGCTGGGCACGGTGTCGATCGACGGGACCAAGATCGATGCCAATGCCTCGAAGATCCGCTCGCTGCGGTACGATCGGGCGCGGGCGCTGCGGGCGAAGCTCGCGGCCGACATCGCCGCGTTGACCGCCAAGGCCGAGGCGGCCGATGCCGAGGACATCGACCCGCAGGCGCTGCCGGCGGAGATCGCCCGGCGCGAGGCGCTCAAGGCGAAGCTCGACGCTGCCTGCGCGCGGCTGGAAGCGGAAGCCAAGGCCGAGGCCGAGGCCGAACGCCCGCAATATGAAGCCAGGAAGGCAGCCTGGGAGGCCAAGACCGGGCGCGGCGGCCAGCCGCCCAAGCCGCCCGACGCAACGCCGCGGCCCGATCGACAGACCAACCCCGGCCTGCGCCGGGGCAGGCTCTGACCGACCCCAATTCACAGCTGATGCGCAAGTCCAAAGCGCATGAATACCGCCAAGCCTACAACGCTCAGGCGGTGGTCTGCGCCGAGGGGACGCAGCTCATCCTGGCGACCAACATGGCCACCACCCCGAGCGACCAGCCGACCTTCGCGGCCACGGTCCTGGCGATGCGCGAGACGGTCGGCCTGCCGCAGACAGTGTTGGCCGATGCCGGCTATGCCGGCGGCCCGGCCGTCGCCGAACTCCAAGCCTGCGGCATCGAGCCCTTGGTGGCGATCGCCCGCACCCAGCCGCACCGGCCTTACGACTTCCGCCCGCCGCCCGAACCCAAGCCCGAGCGCCGCATCACCGAACCGTGGCGCCTGGCGATGAAGGCCAGGCTGGAGAGCGAAGATGGCAAAGCCCGCTACAAAAAACGCAAACAGACTGTCGAGCCGGTCTTCGGCATCATCAAGAGCGCGATCGGGTTCACCCGCTTCCACCTGCGCGGCCGGCAAAACGTCGCCACCGAGTGGCTGTTGATCGCCCTCGCCTACAACTGCCGCAGACTGCATAACCTGCGGCCGGCCTAAACTGGGCTGCGCCTGGTAGGTGACCGTGACCGGCGAGCCCGCCGCAGACTGCATAACCTGCGGCCGGCCTAAACTGGGCCAAGCGGGCACATCTCACCCGCCACAACACACCAACCCGACAGGCTGCTAGGCGAAGCCCGAGCACACCCAAGCGTCGGCGATGGTCTGCGGCGTTGAAGCGTCAGATCGTATCGGAGACGCAGGAGCCGGACGCGTCGGTTTCGATCGTGGCACGGCGCCATGACGTGAACGCCAACCAGCTGTTCAAATGGCGACGGGAGATGGTGCCGAAGCAGACGCCTGCGGTGAGCGAGGGCGTTACCATGCTGCCGGTGGAGATCGCGCCGGAGCGCGCAGAGCCGCGGCGGCGGGCACGGCGAACCGGGGTTGTCGAGATTGCCTTCGCGTGCGGCGCGCGGGTGAGCCTTCGCGGCGAGGTGTCGCTGGAGACACTTCGTCAGGTGATCGAGCTGCTGCGATGATCGGCTTGGCCCCGGGCACCCGGGTGTGGCTGGCGGCGGGGACGACCGACATGCGCAAGGGGTTCGACAGCCTGGCGGCGCAGGCCCAGACGGTGATGGGCAAGGACCCGTTCTCGGGCCACGTTTTCTGCTTTCGCGAGCGTCGTGGCGATCTGATCAAACTGTTGTGGTGGGACGGGGACGGTTTGTGCCTGTTCGCCAAGCGGCTGGAGCGGGGCCGGTTCGTGTGGCCGCGCGCCGAAGCGGGTGTGGCGGTGCTGACGCGGGCGCAATTGTCGCTCGGCAAGGCGATCTCGCCACCTGCACGGGCGCACACGAGGGCGTTCGACCTCGACCTTGCCCCCATGAAAGCCGACCTTTCCCTTGGTCTTCCCCCAACGGTGCCCGTCCTTGCCGGCGGCGCGCCCATAACGGGGGCCGCACAGCCGGGCCGCATCCTCCTCCATCATGTTGGCCAGGGTGGCGATGCCTGCCGTCAGGCAGAAACGCTCGAAGCTCGCTCCGACCTCTTGCCAAGCCTTTTCGACGATTGCCACCGCGATGCGTGATCATGCCGCGGTTGGGGACCGGGGCGAACGGCTCCCCCTTCATCGGCGACCCTCCCGGACGGCATCATTCCGGCAAAGCGATGCGCGTCGCGATCCTTGTAGCTTATAGCCGGATCCGCTCGACCTCGTCCTGCGTGAGCCGCTCCTTCGTGCGATCGTAAAGCTTTGTCGTGCGCGGGCTCTCGTGCGCGGCCATTTCCTGCGCGTGCTCGAGGGCGCCGCCGTTGGCGAGATAGGCGGTGATCCCGGTCGCACGGAACGTGTGGCAGCCGATCGCCTCGGCGATCCCGGCCGCCACAGCGCGCCGGCGGATCATTCGCCAGGCATCGGGCTGGGTCATCGGGTTCTCGGACAGCACTTTCCCGTTGTGACCCCGCGCGGTGCGGAACAGCCAGCCCTTGCGGTCTTCGGCGAGACCGGCGGCGTCGATGTAGGCATGCAGAGCTTCGGCGAGAGCGTGGTGGCACGGCATCGTGTGCTGCTTGCCGCCTTTCTCGTGCAGCCGCACCGACCACCCTGCACCCCGCGGCCGCAGATCTTCGATCTTCATCTTGAGGGCCGCGGTGATCCGCGCGAAGGAATAGGTCAGCGTCGCGATCAACGCCCGGTCGCGCACATCGCGCAATGTCGTCGTCGGGATCGCGTCGAGCAGCCTGCGCCAGGCCTCGGCTTCGAGCACCGGGGTCTTGCCGGTCTTGACGACGTGTCTGGGCCCGCGTACCGCGGCGGCCGGGTTGCCCGGCACCACCTGACCGGTCACCAGCCAGTTGAACAGCATCCGGATCGCCGCGAGCTGCTGCTTGACCGACGGCGCCTGCACCGCGGCCTGCAGCTCCTCGATATAGGTCGCCACATCATGCGGCCGGATCGCCGCCAGCGTCAGCCCGCGATCCTCGCACCAGCCGAGAAACCGGTTGCATGCCCGCAGATAGGCGCGTCGCGTGTGCGGGTTGCGGATGTTGGCGGTGAAGAATTCGATGTAGCGCCACGCGGCCTCGTCGCCGAGATCGGCGACCAGCGCCGGCACGGCGTGCGGCGACCGCTGACCGGCAACAATCTCGGCCGGCTCGATCGGCGCCGGCAGCTGCTCCTTCGATCCCTCAGGCGCGTCCAAGATGGCCCCCCCTTCCCTGATATCTCAGGATTGATAAAGGACGTTATCATGCGTGGTGCGGCATGGCAAGGTGAGGCGATTATTCCGAACTCGCGAACCGACGGGCGACGTAGCCACCTTACGGGAACGGATACGGAACCCAGTCAGGAACAGACGCCCCCGCACCGTTGCGCTCGGTTCGGCGATAAAATGCGCGAGCCGCGGGGTGACCCAGAAAGGGTGCGAAGTGCACGCTTAACGGACCAGTTTCGGTATGAACACGCTATGCGAACAGCCCATGGTCGCGCAATTCCGGCGTCGATAAGAGGTCACAGTTTTGCCATATCTGCGTAAGCAAGTGTTTGGCCCATTATCGGCCGTGAGAGCGGTCGAATAAGCGAGCGCCTACCTTAGACAGTAGGTGATCGTCGCGGCGGTTTTCGGGTGCCAACCGGCCGCCGACGTACCCGATACGTCGCCGCCACAGAGGTTGCGAGCGTCAAGCGCACCTGTGCCAGCCTTCAGCGCAAGGACGCGCCAATTCAGCGAGCTGGCCGAACCGCGTGCGACTGGTGCGGAGCACCTCTCCCACCCGGTTATGGGGCGGCATCTGGAACTGGCGGAGCGCTCGTTCGGAAAACTTTGGCCTGCCGGTCCGTGGACGCCGGGTGTGACCCTTAGGCAGCAAGCCCACCGGAAAGTCTGAGAGGCAATCATGAGACTGTGGTCCAGCTTTGCCAAAGCGCTCGCGGTCGCGGCACTGTTGGCGGTGTATGCGCCGGCTCTAAATGCCCTGGCCGCGGGGCCGGCAATCGACGCCGACGCGGAGCGCGTGCTGACCGCGACGTCGAGTTATCTCGCCAACCTGAAGAACTTCTCGGTCGACTATGTCGCGGTCGACGAGGTCGTTACCGCCAAGGGCCAGAAACTCCAGTTTCTGCACTCCGGCGAGATCATAGTGCAGCGGCCCGATAAGCTCCATGCCACCCGCAAAGGTGCGGCAGGCACCGCCGAGGTATTTCTCGACGGCAAGGCCCTGACGCTGTCCTCGCCTACGGCCAATGTGTATGTGAAGCTTCCCGCATCGAGCATTGATGCGGCGATCGCCGCCGTCCACCAGCTCGGATTTGATGCCCCCGGCGCCGATCTGCTCGCTGCAAACCCGCTGAGCGTTTCCACGACCGACATCACCAGCGGCGCCCATATCGGAATGACCTACATCGACGGCATCGAAGTGCATCAGCTGGCTTTTCGCGGCGCGGCGGTGGATTGGCAGCTGTGGGTCATGGCGGGCGACAAACCGCTGCCGCTCAGATATGTCATTACCACCAAGTCACTGAGCGGCGCGCCCGAATATACCTTGCAGCTCAAAAACTGGAATACCATACCGCAGACCAGCGCCGCGCGATTTGCATTTACGCCGCCTAATGGCGCAAAGCAGCTCGATCCGGCGGCGGTCACAGCCAATGCCATTGGTGATTTGACGATCAAAGGGAAGTGAGTAAGACCATGGCAAAAGTTCGGAAATTGACCATAATTGTGCTGGTGTTCGGCTGCTTTTGGGTAACCGACCCGGCAGCGCTCCTTCACGGCTCCTGGAAGGCAGCGACGGCCGAGGCCATCATAGGCCGGCCGGCGACGCCGGCCAGTTACGCTGGCGTGGCGCGGCGCACGACGCGGCGCTGCGCCGTTGGCGTGTATCATTGTTAGCTTGCCCCTGCCCTTGAACCGAGGGCGCCCGCTCGCGGAGCGCGGCAGATCTGGTCGCGCTCTTTCCCGCTGGCCTCGCGAACGGGCGAGCAACCGACGCGGGCGTGGAGGCGAGATGGGCCGATCCGCCTTCCCTGCACGCACGGGGAAGTTCCGGCGGATCGTTCGCGATCCCTCGGGGGCACGGTTCTGCTGTGGCGACGAATTCAACCCCGGCAGTCGGTGGATGGCAAATACCTGGCAAGGTCAGTTTCCGTTTCACGACCTTGGGTTTGCCGGGCGCGCCCCGGTGCGCTCGTTTCCACCCAACGGCTGCGGCCTCTTCGACATGGCCGGCAATGTCTGGGAGTGGACCGCCGACTGGTACGATGACCGGCATCAAACCGGGACCAACCATCCGTGCTGCGGCCCCAGCATGCCGCCGGGCGGAGTGACGGCGGGCGGCCATGGCCCGAGGCCGCCGGCGGGGCACATTCCGAGCAAAGTGATCAGCGGCTCGTATCTTTGTGCGCCGAGTTATTGCCGGCACTACCGGGCGTCGGCACGCTGTCCTCAGGCGATCGACACCAGCACCTGTCACATCGGCTTTCGTTGTGCAATCAGGCCCCGAGGAGAGCCAGCAACATGAAATCGGCGACAATTGTTTCTGTCGACGTCGAAGGCGGCGCTCGCGACAGCTTTTGGCGGATCGTGGCTGTCAGGCGCGGCAAAAGCGCAGAGTCCCGCGCCGCGGGCGTCCGGCACCCCCGCGACCGCTAGCGCGGCCGCTCGTCCAGTGCTGGACCGCTCGGTGCTGCCGATCCCGGAGCCGAAGCCGCCGACTATCGATGTGCTCGACGCCCGCAACGTGCTCCCGCCGGGGCGCTTCGAGGTCAAACCGCCACCCAATGCCCCCAACGTGCTGGTGGTGCTGCTCGACGATATGGGCTTCGGTCAGTCGAGCGTCTTCGGCGGGCCGATCAACATGCCGACAGTGGAGGAATTGGCCGCCGGAGGGTTGCGCTACAACCAATTTCACACGACCGCCCTCTGCTCGCCGACGCGCACGGCGCTCTTGACCGGCCGTAATCATCACATGAACAACATGGGCGGCATCAGCGAGGTTGCGACGGCGTTTCCGGGAAATACCGGTGTGCGCCCCAACGCGATCGCGCCGCTCCCCGAGATCCTCCGCCTCAATGGCTATGGCACCGCCGCCTTTGGCAAATATCACGAGGCCCCGGCATGGGAGATCAGCCCGGTCGGACCTTTCGATCGCTGGCCCACGCGTTCCGGGTTCGACAAGTTCTATGGCTTTCTCGGAGGCGAAACCAATCAGTACGCGCCGCTGATCTATGACGGCACGACCAGGATCGAGCCGCCGCAGCATCCCGGCTACCACTTTATGACGGATATGACCGATCAGGCGATCGGTTGGATGCGCTCGGTCAAATCGCTGGCGCCCGAGAAGCCGTTCTTCATCTATTTCGCACCCGGCGCGCTCCATGCGCCACTTCAGGTGCCAAAGGAGTGGATCGTCAAGTACCGGGGCAAGTTCGACGCCGGTTGGGATAAGCTGCGCGAGGAAACCCTGGCCAGACAAATCCAGCTAAGGGTGGTTCCGCCGGACACCAAACTCGCTCCGAAACCGCATTTCATCAAGGATTGGGACGGTTTGTCGGCCGACGAGAAGCGTTTGTTCGCGCGCCAGATGGAAATATTCGCCGGCTTTGCGGAATATACCGATCACGAGATCGGCCGGCTGGTCCAGGCCATCGCGGACACCGGGCAGAACGACAACACGTTGATTTTCTACATTCTCGGCGACAATGGTGCCAGCGCCGAGGGCGGCGCCAATGGTCTGTTTAACGAGCTTTCCTACCTTAATGGCGTCGCCGAACCGTTGGAGCTGCAGCTTCGGCATATCGACGAGTTGGGCGGACCCACGACCTACTGCCACTATGCCGCAGGCTGGGCGGTTGCCGGCGACACGCCTTTCACCTGGACAAAGCAGGTAGCGAGCAATTACGGCGGCACCCGCAACGGCTTGGTGGTCAGCTGGCCGAGCCGCATCGAGTCCGGGAATGGGCTGCGCCCGCAATGGCACCATGTCGTGGACGTCGCCCAGACCATCCTCGAGGCCGCGGGCTTGCCCGAACCGAGATCGGTCAACGGCACCGAGCAGATCCCGATGCAGGGTGCCAGCATGGTCTATAGTTTCAATGACCCGCGCGCCGCGGACCGCCACACAACCCAGTATTTCGAAATAACCGGCAACCGCGCAGTCTATCACGATGGCTGGCTGGCCGGAACCTTGCACCGGGCGCCGTGGGAACTGCAGCCGCGCACCAGCCTCGCTAACGACAAGTGGGAACTCTACAACACGCGCGCCGATTTCAGCCTGGTCGACGATCTCGCTCAGAAAGAGCCGGCCAAATTGAAGGAAATGCAGGATCTATTCAACAAGATCGCGATCGAGAACCACGTTTTGCCGATCGACGACCGCAGCATCGAGCGGCTCAACGCCGCGGTCGCCGGCCGTCCCGACCTGATGGGCGGGCGCACGACGCTGACCGTCTTTCCCGGAATGTCCGGCCTCTTGGAGAACGCCTTCATCAATATAAAGAACCGCTCGTTCTCGATCACCGCCGACGTCGAAAGCCCCGCGTCCGCTGCGTCGGGCGTGATCCTCGCGCAGGGCGGCAAATTCGGCGGATGGAGCCTGTGGCTGCAGAACGGGCGGCCGCGCTTCACCTACAATTGGCTCGGCATCGAACGTTACGAAATCGCGGGAAGCGACGGTGTCCCGTCCGGCCGCCGGAATATCCATTTCGACTTCACCTATGACGGCGGCAAGCCCGGCTCCGGTGGAACCGGGCGGATCTCGGTTGATGGCGCTCATGTCGCTGAAGGCCGGATCGCCCGCACCCAACCGTTCATGTTTTCAGCCGATGAAGGCGCTGATGTCGGCGAGGATCTGGCGACACCGGTGAGCGAGGAGTATCGGGTTCCGGCCAGCTTTACCGGCACAATCCACAGCGTGACGATCGAAGTGCAGCCGATCGCCGCGGCCGACCGGTCGGCGGTCGACCGGTCGGCTATCGAAGGGCTCGAGAAGAGCGCCGCATTCGAATGACCAGTCGCTCCAGCCACATCGGCTTGCGCTGCGTGATATTGCTGCGGGCGCGAGCGGCTATATTTTTGCAGATTGCCCACCGCCGTTCGCTGGGTCGTGCAGCGCCCATGCGTGGGTGCCGCCCGCCGCTTGGCGGAGTCCTGCCGCAACCCTTTGCGACAGTTGGCTTCACGAGGTGCCGTGAGGTCGCGGAGCGCGACCCCCGACGGCAAATGAAGCAAGTTGGGTGATCGGCTATGACCCTCGTCTTCAACCGTCTCGCATATCTGAGCATCGGTCTTCTGATCGCATCGAGTTGCGCGTTCTCGAACGCAGCCAGGGCGGCGGAGGTCAACCCGCTCCGCCCGGTCGATACCAGCAGCCCCAGAGCGACACTGCAGGGTTTCGTCGTAACGATGGACGGGATCTATCGCGGCCTGAAAGACATTCTGCAAGAATACGCGGCATCCCAAAGATTGTACCTCACATCCGACGAACGACAGAGACAGGTCGAGATTCTCTCCGCGGCCGCGGCAAAGGCGATCAAGGTTCTGGACCTTACCGATATTCCTCCTGTGCTCCAACAAAGCGTCGCCGCCGAACGGGCGATCCAATTAAAGGAGATACTCGACCGGATCGAGCTTCCTTCTTCCGACAGTATCCCCGACCGGAGCGCGGCGGCAGGTCTGCCGTACAAGCGGTGGCGGCTGCCGGAAACCGAGATCGACATCGCCCTCGTCGAGAGCGGACCGCGTTCTGGAGAATATCTCGTCTCCGCCGGCACGGTGGATCGCCTCCCCGAATTTTACGAACGTATCAAGAAGCTGCCTTACAGGCCCGGCCCGGCTGCGGAATTGAACAATGTCTACCGTAAATTGAGCGCGGGCGACACCACCACGATTTACGAGGCTTATCTGAGTTCCCCAGTCGGATTGGAGCGTATCGTGCCGATCCGCTGGATGCTGCGCTTACCAGCCTGGGCCAAAGCCCCGATCGCCGGGATCGCATCGTGGCAGTGGCTCGGGCTCACGGTCGGGCTCGCCGTCTGCATAGGATTTGTCTGCGGGATATACCGCTTGAACCGGCATCTCGCAGGCCGCAGGGCAGAGGAGTTGAGCCCCGGCTGGCACGTCCTCCTGGCGCCGCTGGCGATCATTCTGGTGACGGTCTTCCCCGTGCCCTTGCTCTGCGCGATATTCCGGATCGGCGGGACCGCGCGCATCGTCATCACCTTTATGCAGACGGGCGCGCTGTATCTCAGCGCCGCCTGGCTCTCCGTGATAGCCGCCAGTCTTCTTGCCGAAGCGATCGTCGGATCCGAGCATCTGCGGCGACGGAGCCTCGACAGTCAGCTGATCAGGCTGGGGATGCGCCTCACCGGGATCGCCATCGCCGTCGGACTGGCTATCCAAGGCGCTTACGAGCTAGGCTTTCCGGCCTATTCGGTCCTGGCCGGGCTCGGCGTCGGTGGTCTGGCCGTCGCCCTCGCGGCGCGGGACAGCCTCGCCAACCTTCTCGGCTCGATGCTGATCATGATCGAAAAGCCGTTTCGAGTAGGCCATTACGTGCGGGTGTCCGGCACCGAGGGCACGGTCGAGGATGTCGGTTTTCGCAGCACGCGGATACGCACGCTGGACAACTCGCTGATTTCGATCCCCAACAATGCCGTCGTCAATGCGACCGTCGAGAACCTGAGCCTTCGTGCGATGCGCCGCCAGCGCTTCTTCGTTCAGGTCACCTATGACACCCCGCGCGCGAAAATCGAGGCGTTGGTGGCTAAGATCAAGCAGCTGATCGCCGATCATCCCCTTACCCACAAAACGAATTTCCACGTCCGCTTCAACGATCTTGGCGAAAGCAGTTTGAATATTCTTGTCTATTTTTATTTCGTGGTCACGGATTACGCCGTAGAGCTGGAAGCCCGCGAAGAAATGCTGTTGCGGATAATGGATCTCGCGAGAGAATTGGGTATCGATTTTGCGTTCCCGACCCGTACCCTACTGATAGAGACCCCGCCGCAGGCGGATGTGGGCCTCCCACGAGAAGCATTCGGCGCGGTCCTCCGTCGTCGCTGAGCGTGATCGGCGCGGATCTCCATACAAACACTATCCCGGTCGCCGCAGGAAGGCGGAACGTCAAGCGGACTGGAACCAAAGATCGAAGCGCGTTCCAAGGGCGGCCCGGTCGCTCACGGTGATGCTGGCGCCGTGCGCCCTTTACGATTCCGCCACGATCACCAATTCGAGCCCGGCGCCGTCGGTCCGGGGCGCCGTCGGTCCGGGGGCTCAGTTCCGGACGGGTATGCGGATCGGATTGTGCCCTCGCGATACGGGATATCCCCCAGCCGCACGGTGCCCTGCATGCAGAACTCCAGCACGCCGTTCACATAGAGCGCCAGCCTTGCCGGCGCCATAGGGCCGGTGCCGCTCCATTCCCGCCAACGATGAGTACCGTCGCGGCGGCCACTACGATGTTTCGGATGCCGTTTTTCATCTCCGGCCGACCGCGCTTACGCCGCCCCATTCCTCGATTTTAGGTACACCGCCGACCATGTCGATTTCCCGGCAACGGGCCGGCCATCGGCGCCGCCGCCTTCCCTTCATTCTCCATGTTTGTGTGAACCGACGGGCGTCTCCCTCACTGCGCTCGGGCCGCGCTCTACGCGCTGCGCGCGCGGAGCCGGCTCCCTTTTCCCCCTCGCCGGGGAGCTGTCTCCGCCCTCATGGGTAACGATCGCCTGACGCAAACGAGTGCGGGTACGCCCGGGATTTATGGCTTCTGCCCCGAAGGCACGGGACCGTCCGGAAGAGAGAGGAAGAGGTCCGCGAGGAATTCGTGACGTGCGCAACAGGCGAGAGAGAACCTCTCGCCCGCACTTCGCGGAGACCGCCATGCCCCACGCTTCACCTGCCCACAAATCCTTCGTTTATCGGACAGGCCGCCGGTCCACGACCTCGGCCTGCGCCAGATAGCGATCAAACAACTACGCCAATTACCGTTCAAAATGACAGGCAGGGGGGCGCCGCCTATTTCAGCCGACTGCAGTTGCTCCATGTTTCAGCGCTTGCCTGCCTAGCTGCTTAGCCAAGCGGTGAGGGCTCCTCCGGCAAGAAAACATGACTCAGTCGCGGGCCATGAGCCCATCCTCACCCGCAACGCAGGTTAAGAACAGAGGGCCACCGATCCGGCGAGTGGCTTGCGCTTCGAGGGCGATCCATGAGGGGCGACGCGTTCACCCCGGTTGCGAACCGCGGCATGATCACGATCTCGATCATGCTGGCGAACATCATGCAGGGGCTCGACAACACGATCCTCAACGTCGCCCTGCCGCACATCCAGGGAAGCCTCTCGGCCTCCCTCGACCAGGTCGCCTGGACCCTGACCTCCTACATCGTCTGCTCCGCGATCATGATGCCGCTGACCGGCTGGCTCGCCGGCCGGTTCGGCATCAAACCTATTTTCCTCGCCTCGATCATCGGCTTCACCATCGCCTCGGCGCTGTGCGGCGCCGCCACCAGCCTCGGCCAACTGGTGGCGTTTCGCGCCCTGCAGGGGGTCGCTGGCGCCGGCCTCATCCCGCTGTCGCAAGCCACCCTGTTGCAGATCAACCCGCCGGAGCGGCACGGGCAAGCGATGGCGGTGTTCGGCGTCGGCACGATCTGCGGGCCGATCATGGGGCCGGCGCTCGGCGGCTGGCTGACCCAGGAATATAGCTGGCGCTGGGTGTTCTACGTCAACCTGCCGATCGGCCTGTTGTGCACGCTTGGCGTCCTCGTCTTCATCCGCCACAGCCGCAACATCCATCGCGAGCCGTTCGACGTCTTCGGATTCCTCGCGTTGAGCCTGGGGATCGGCGCCCTGCAGTTGCTGCTCGACCGCGGCGAGTTGAAGGACTGGTTCAATTCGGGCGAGATCTGGATCGAAGCGACGATCGCGGGGCTCGGCCTCTACCTGTTCAGCGTGCACACGGTAACCACCGACGGACCGTCGTTCCTCAACCGCGACCTGTTGAAGAGCACCAATTTCACCGCCGGCACGGTGCTGATGTTTGCCGGCGGGCTGATCATGACCGGGACGCTCGCACTGTTGTCGACGATGCTGCAAAACCTGATGGCCTATCCGGCGATGACGACCGGCTTTGTGACGATGCCGCGCGGTATCGGCGCCATGACGGCGATGTTCGTTGTGGCGCCGCTGATCATCCGGGTCGACAACCGGCTGATCATCGGCTTCGGCTTTTTGCTTACCGCGCTGTCGATGTGGCAGATGAGCCAGTTCTCGCTGCAGATGGGGATGGCGCCGGTCATCATTTCCGGGCTGCTGCAGGGGTTCGGCCTCGGCTGCACCCAGGTGCCGCTCAACATCCTGGCGCTGTCGACGCTGCCGCGCCACATCCTGACCCAGGGCACCGCGATCCGTAGCCTGATGCGCAACCTCGGCGGCAGCATCGGCATCAGCGTCCTCGTCGCCAACCTCGCGGAGAAAACCCAGATCGTGCATTCGTACCTTGTCGAGGGGTTGCGGCCGGACAACCCCTTAGTGCAGGCTCCGTACCTCGCGGCACCGTACAGCCTGTCGACGCCGGGCGGCATCGCGGCGCTCAATGCCGAGGTGACGCGGCAAGCGGCGATGGTCGCCTATATCGACAATTTCCGGCTGATGATGCTGATCGCGCTGGCGACACTCCCCGTCCTGCTGCTGCTGCGCGGGGTCCGCCGCCGCCCAGTGACCGCGGCTGCCGACGATTAACCGAGCGGCGCCCCCATCGAGTGCGTGCGAGCTGCCGACGAGTTGATGTGAGCCGGTCGTCGCCATGCACCTACATCAGCGCCGGTCGGAAAGGACGTTATGTTAGGCTAAAGCGCGCGATCGGGGGAGGGTGCGATGCGGGGGCTCGGGCTCGCCTATTATAAGGTGTCGCGGTGAGCGAGGAGCGCGACGGCAACGCTGCGCAGTGCGCTGGTCGTGCCCGCGATGATTGCCGAGGGCCGGCGACCGGGCGTCGCGTCGGTTTCTCGAGTTTTTCGCCGCCTCGATCGAGAACGACAACACAAGGTTGGCCTATCACTGCGCGATCTGCTCGTTCTTCGCGTGGATCGAGGAGCACGGCATCGGCGAGCTCGCCGATATCGAGCCGTTCCACGTCGCCGCCTATCTGAAGGCGCTGCGGGTATCAGAGGCCGGCGATCGCGCGATCCGGGAGCGCGCCGCGGCGCGGCCGACCGTCAAGCAGCACCTGGCGGCGATCCGCATGCTGTTCGACTGGCTCGTCGTCGGCCAGGTGCTGGCGATCAACCCGGCGCATGCGGTGCGCGGCCCCAAGCACGTCGTCAAGCGCGGCAAGACGCCGGTCTTGAGCGAGGACCAGGCGCGCCGACTGCTCGCCAGCATCAAGGTGACAAAAACCGTCAAGGCCGAGGACGGATTCGAGCGGGAGGTGCCGTCGCTCGTCGGGCTGCGCGACCGCGCGCTGATCGGCGTCATGGTCTACAGCTTTGCGCGGATCAGCGCCGTCGTTGGGATGGAGGTCGAGGACTATTTTGCCAACGGCAAGCGCTGGTGGCTGCGGCTGCACGAGAAAGGCGGCAAGCGCCACGACATGCCGGCGCACCACAAGCTCGAGCAGTTCCTCGACGAATACCTCGATGCTACGGGCATCCGTGATCAGGGCAAGCCCCCCCTCTTCCGCTCCGCTCTCGGCCGAACCGGGATCCTGACCGAGCGGCCGATGCACCGCATCGACCCTACCAGATGGTCCGCCGCCGCACTGCCGGCCGGGTTGAACGGCAGGCTCGGCTGTCACGTGTTCCGTGCGACCGGCATCACCGCCTATCTCGAGGCCGGCAGGACACTCGAAAACGCCCAGGCCATGGCCGCGCACGAAAGCCCGCGCACCACCAAGCTCTACGACCGCACCAGCGACCAGATTACGCTCGACGAGGTCGAGCGGATCACGATCTGAGGTAGGATCCGGCTCTGGGTCGTCTCGGACCGCGGCAACTCGACCAGCGGCGGATCGTCAGCGAAAGGAGGGCCGCCCTTTGAACACGCGGAAATTTCACGAAATTTGGATCGAGCAGTGCGACATCGCTGAGGGCATCAAGCGACGCTATGGACTGAAAGCTGCGTTCGATTATCTCGTCGCCGAGAAATTGCTCGATTTTGCCGATGCCGCAGTCCGGCACCCGGAATTCGCCAGAGAGCTGCCTCGGTTTGTTGCGCGCGTGCGGCGCATGTTTACGCCACAGGAAATGCTCACCCACCTGGCACGGACCGAGCAGGAGCACAGAGAGTACAACGCCGATATCGAGGACGCCGATGCGTTCGACAACGAGGATGACCTGCTTTTCGAAAGCCCGGCGGCAGCCGCGGAACGCGCCCGCCAGTTCGCAACCATCAAAGAATTATTGACCGCGGCAAAGCTCGGGACGTCGTGAACACCCGGCTGAGGCAACAGCCGGATTCACCGACCCGGGAAGTTCTCGCGGGGCTTGTCGAACGCGTCACTTATCACAATCCCGAGAATGGCTTCTGCGTTCTGCGCATCAAGGCGCGTGGTCACCGCGAATTGGTGACTGCGGTCGGGCACGCCGCCACCGTCTCTGCCGGCGAGTGGATCACCGCGTCGGGTGAATGGGTCAACGACCGCACGCACGGTCAACAATTCAAGTCGCGCTTCATGCGCAGCTCGGCGCCGACAACAATCGAAGGCATCGAAAAATACCTCGCTTCGGGGATGATCCGCGGCATCGGCCCGGTCTACGCCGCGAAGATGGTCAAGGCGTTCGGCGAAAAAGTGTTTGATGTCATCGAGGTTGAGCCCGATCGGCTGCGCGAGGTGCCCGGCATCGGCCCGAGGCGCCTCACGCTGATCACCAGCGCCTGGGCCGAGCAGAAGATCGTGCGGGAGATCATGGTGCTCCTGCACAACAATGGCGTGGGCACCGCCCGCGCGGTCCGCATCTTCAAGACTTACGGCGCCGACGCCGTGCAGGTCATGACCGAAAACCCTATCGCCTCGCGCGCGACATCCGCGGCATCGGCTTCAAGACGGCGGATGCGATCGCCATGAAGCTCGGTATCGAGAAGACGGCGATGATCCGCGTGCGCGCCGGGATATCCTACGCCCTCACCGAAGCGATGGATGAAGGCCATTGTGGCTTGCCCACCGAGGAGCTGGCGCCGTTGGCTGTTGAGCTGCTCGCTGTCCCCGAGATGCTAGTTCGGACAGCGCTGGATCTCGAGCTGGCCGAGACGACAGTGATTGCCGACACCGTCGGCGAGACGGCGTGCATCTTCCTCGCCGGCTTGCACCGCGCCGAGCAGGTGATTGCCGCGCGGATCCGGCGCCTCGCGAGTGGAACGCTGCCCTGGCCGTACATCGACCCTGAGAAGGCGCTGCCGTGGGTCGAGCGGAAGACCGGCTTGTTGCTGGCCGAAAGTCAGACCGCCGCGATCCGTCTCGCCTTGATCTCCAAGGTCCTTGTTATTACCGGGGGACCTGGCGTCGGCAAAACGACAATCGTCAACTCGATTTTGCGCATCCTGGCCGCCAAAGGCGTCGGCCTGTCGCTGTGCGCCCCGACCGGCCGGGCTGCCAAACGCATGACCGAAGCGACCGGGTTCGAAGCCAAAACCATTCACCGACTGCTCGAAGTGGACCCCAAGACCGGCGCCTTCAAGCGCGATAGCAACAATCCGCTCGCCTGCGACCTGCTGGTCGTCGACGAGACATCGATGGTCGACATCATGCTGATGCAGGCGTTGATGAAGGCGGTGCCAAATCATGCCGCGCTGCTGATCGTCGGCGACATCGACCAGCTTCCTTCGGTCGGTCCGGGTCAGGTTTTGACCGACATCATCACGTCGGGTGCCGTGCCGGTGGTGCGATTGACCGAGGTTTTTCGGCAGGCGGCTCAAAGCCGCATCATCAGCAGCGCGCACCGGATCAATGCGGGCTCCCTCCCCGACCTCTCCAGGCCGGAGGGCGACAGCGACTTTTATTTCGTGCCGGCGGCCGACCCGGAAACTGCCGTGCCGCGGATCATTGAATTGGTGAAAACGCGCATTCCGCAGCGCTTCGGCCTCGATCCGGTCCACGACATCCAGGTGCTGTGCCCGATGAACCGTGGCGGCGCCGGCGCGCGCGCTCTGAATATCGAATTGCAGGCGACGTTGAACCCCGCCGGCGAACGCAAGGTCGAGCGCTTCGGTTGGACCTTCGCCCCGGGCGACAAAATCATGCAGATCGAGAACGATTACGACAAAGAGGTCTACAACGGCGATGTCGGCTATATCGACGATGTCGATCCCGACGCCGGCGAAGTGCACGCCCGGTTCGACGGCCGCGCCGTCACATATGGCTTTGGCGAGCTCGACACGCTGGTCCCGGCCTATGCCGCGACGATCCACAAGAGCCAAGGGTCCGAATATCCGGCCGTCGTGATCCCTGTCCTGACCCAGCACTATACGATGCTGCAGCGGAACCTGCTCTATACCGGCGTGACCCGAGGGAAGCGGCTGGTTGTGCTCGTGGGCCAAAAGAAGGCGGTGGCCATCGCCGTGCGTAATGTGTCGGGACGACGGCGGTGGTCGAAGTTGAACGAATGGTTGGCGGTCAGCGGCGGGACAGAGTCACCGTCGCCCGCTCGGGTGCCGGCAAGCGCGCGGTGAGGGCCCAGGGCACCTCGCCCAAATCTTGCTTGTGATAGAGGACGTTATCACTAGCAAGATTTGTGATCGGGCGAGGGAGGATCCAGCCGCTGTTGCGGCACTGGTCGGACCCTGCCGGGTTAGCGCGCGTCGTGTTCAATGACCGCTGTCGGGTGCAGGGTGCGATCACGCTGATCGAGCCGATACGCCGGGACACCTCGAAGAAACCGGGGGCCTCTCAGGCTCCCGTGCTGCGGAACAAAGGAAGCTGGCACTAGCAGCCTGTCGGGTTGGTGTGTTGTGGCGGGTGAGATGTGCCCGCTTGGCCCAGTTTAGGCCGGCCGCAGGTTATGCAGTCTGCGGCGGGCTCGCCGGTCACGGTCACCTACCAGGCGCAGCCCAGTTTAGGCCGGCCGCAGGTTATGCAGTCTGCGGCAGTTGTAGGCGAGGGCGATCAACAGCCACTCGGTGGCGACGTTTTGGGAGGTGGAAGCGGGTGAACCCGAGCTCTTGATGATGCCGAAGACCGGCTCGACAGTCTGTTTGCGTTTTTTGTAGCGGGCTTTGCCATCTTCGCTCTCCAGCCTGGCCTTCATCGCCAGGCGCCACGGTTCGGTGATGCGGCGCTCGGGCTTGGGTTCGGGCGGCGGGCGGAAGTCGTAAGGCCGGTGCGGCTGGGTGCGGGCGATCGCCACCAAGGGCTCGATGCCGCAGGCTTGGAGTTCGGCGACGGCCGGGCCGCCGGCATAGCCGGCATCGGCCAACACTGTCTGCGGCAGGCCGACCGTCTCGCGCATCGCCAGGACCGTGGCCGCGAAGGTCGGCTGGTCGCTCGGGGTGGTAGCCATGTTGGTCGCCAGGATGAGCTGCGTCCCCTCGGCGCAGACCACCGCCTGAGCGTTGTAGGCTTGGCGGTATTCATGCGCTTTGGACTTGCGCATCAGCTGTGAATCGGGGTCGGTCAGAGCCTGCCCCGGCGCAGGCCGGGGTTGGTCTGTCGATCGGGCCGCGGCGTTGCGTCGGGCGGCTTGGGCGGCTGGCCGCCGCGCCCGGTCTTGGCCTCCCAGGCTGCCTTCCTGGCTTCATATTGCGGGCGTTCGGCCTCGGCCTCGGCCTTGGCTTCCGCTTCCAACCGCGCGCAGGCAGCGTCGAGCTTCGCCTTGAGCGCCTCGCGCCGGGCGATCTCCGCCGGCAGCGCCTGCGGGTCGATGTCCTCGGCATCGGCCGCCTCGGCCTTGGCGGTCAACGCGGCGATGTCGGCCGCGAGCTTCGCCCGCAGCGCCCGCGCCCGATCGTACCGCAGCGAGCGGATCTTCGAGGCATTGGCATCGATCTTGGTCCCGTCGATCGACACCGTGCCCAGCCGCAGCAGCCCCATCTCGCGCGCCAGCAGCAGAACCTGCAAAAACGCCGCTTCAAACGCCGGCTTGTTGGTCCGCCGAAAGTTGGCGATCGTGTCGTGGTCGGGGTGCGTGTTGGCGGCGATAAAACGGGTGCCGACGTCCCGGTACGTCGCCCGCTCGATCCGCCGCGAGGAGAAGACGCCGTTGGCATGGCTGTAGACGAGCAGCGCCAGCATCAGCCGCGGATGGTATTGCGGCTTACCGCTGGGCCGGGCGTTGGTGTGAAACGCCGCCAGCCGCACCCGCTCCACCGCCGCCACGATAAAATGCGCGATATCGTTCGCCGGCAGCCAATCCTTCACATCCGGCGGCAGCAGAAACGGCTGCTCGCGATCAAACGGCATATAGGTCGTCATCGCTATATCCGGTGGTCTCCCCAACCATATCCACTGTATCATGATCAAACCCGCCGTCAATCCGACAGGCTGCTAGGCTTTTTTCGGCGACCAGCCATAAGCTTTGGCGCAGGCGCCGCCCATCAGCATCGCCCGCTCGCTGTCGCTGAGGCGATCGGTCTTCAAAAAGGGTTCGACGGCCTGTTGATAGGTGACGACCCCGGACGTGCGCGTCCAGTCCGTGCCCCACAAGCAGCGATCAAACCCCCAGGCGTCAAATATGCGGAACAGCGGGTCCCAGATGTCCGGGAATGGATACGGCTCCTTCGACAGCGTGCAGGCGCCGGTGATCTTGATCACGGCATTCTTGCGCTTGGCGAGTTCCACCACTTTGGGAAGATCGGCCCAGGGCTGCGGCGGCGCCGGCGGTACGCTCGGCTGCTGGATGCCCATATGGTCGATGATGAACCGCGCATCGGGGTGGCGGTCGATCAGCGCCGTGCCGGCGTCGATATTGCCCCAGAACAGGACATTGACCGGGAAATCGTTTTTGACGGCCGCGCGCAGGATGCGGTCGAGCCCCGGATCGTCCGGCGCGCGCTTCGTCGCTTTCGTCAGGATGATGCGGATGCCGACCGTGCCCGGCGTCTTCTTCCAGTCGGCGATGACCTCGGCTACCGCCGGATCATCCGGGTTGACAGGTTTGACCAGGGCGAACTTGTCCGGGTGGGCACGTTGCACCGAGACCGCATAGCTGGCGTCGTACTGGTACATCGAGAACGGCGAGATGTAGATCGCGCCATCGACGCCGACCTTGTCCATCGCCGCCACCATTTCGTCGCCAGTGACGTGAGCGGGCCAGGTTTTCGGAATACTGTGCCACGGCCGCTCAGGCGTGTTCGCGGCATAGGCGTGGACCTGGGCATCGATGACCACCGGCGGCCGCGCGGCGGCATGCCCTTCGCGGAGCAGCGACGGTCCAGCCGCGGCGAGCGCCGCTCCGACCTGCAGCACGGTACGCCGGTTAATAAGCCTGCTTCCTGCCGCTGAAAGGTTCACCATTCCCCCCCTCCATGCCGCTTCGAAACCCATGGCTCCTCAACTCACTGAGATTGCGGACTTCCTTTGGCCCCGGTCAAGGGAACCGGTCCTGCGCGGGCCGGCAGGGTCTCAGCCCGGATTATGGGAGAGATCCGGCAACAGCCCACTGCCCGAAAGCGGTCGTTTCAGGTTATTGACCCATTTTCGGGCGCAATGCCGCCGATCACACGCCGCCGCCTAACTCTCGGTGTCTTCTCACTCGCGTGATCCTTGTCCCAGCCTATCACTCTATTCTCGATTAAATCGGTTGAACTAAACCGCTCCGCGGTAATTGGTTGACGAGGGCCAGCTATAGATGACCGTGCGGTGTCCGAGCGTTGGATGGGTCGCCATTTCGCCGCGCTTAAAGCCGTATCGCTCGTAAAATCGGCAGGCGCCGATATTGTCAACCGCGGTCCGCAGCCAAAACCCCCCAGGCATCAGTTGCTTGGAAAACTCGAGCAAAGCCTGACCGACCCCCTGCCGCTGCGCGCGGGGCGCGACGAAAATTTGATCGAGACATTTGCTTTCCGGCTTCAGGGCGAGAAAGCCGAGCAGTTCGCCAGCTTCGTTCTCGGCGAGATAGAGCGACCAACCACACGCTATTTCGCGCTCGATGCGCTCGCGCATGGCGGTCTCGCTGGCCAGCTGCGCGACAGCCAATCCGGTCGAACACCAGCTCTCAAACCACAGATGCGCAGCGGCGTTCAGATCGCGGTGTTCGTAGGATCGGATCGTGATGTGCCATCTGGCGCGCCGGCGGATCACCTATCTGTTACGGCGTGCCCTCGGCGATCTATTCCCTGGCCCCTACACTGTTTAGGTCAGATGCGTGCACGCCGTGGCAAAATTCGCCAGGCACTTCAACCGGCCGCCAGATCAGCTGGGGCTGGCAGAGGTACGGGCCTATCAGATCCACCTCAATTCGACCGGCGCCTCGTGGGCCGGCTTCAATGTCGCGGTTTCGGCCCTGCGCTTCTTCTACGGCGTCACCCTGGGGCGCGCCGAGATGGTCGAGCGCATCCCCTACGCGCGCAAGCAGCAGCAACTCCCCGTGATCCTGAGCGCAGAAGAAGTTGTGCGATTTTTCGCGGCGGTGCCGAGCCTGAAGCAACGGACAGCGCTGATGACGGCCTACGCCGCCGGCCTGCGGGTGTCCGAAGTCGTGGGGCTGCGGGTCGCCGATATCGACAGCGACCGCATGCTGATCCGGGTCGAACAGGGCAAGGGACACCGGGACCGGTACGTCATGCTGTCGGCCCAGCTGCTCGTCATGCTGCGCGCCTATTGGCAGGAAGTCCGGCCGCAACACTGGCTGTTTCCGGGCCGCGGCGGAACTCGGCCGCTCGACGCAAGCACGCTCCAGGTGGCGTGCCGGAATGCCCGCAAAGCGGCGAAGCTCGGCAAGCCCGTGGCCGTTCATACCCTGCGCCACAGCTTTGCCACCCACCTCCTCGAAGCCGGCACCGATATCCGCACGATCCAGGTGCTGCTCGGCCATCAGCATCTGTCGACCACGGCGCGCTATACCCAAGTCGCGACAACCATGATCAGCAACACGACCAGCCCGTTCGACCGGCTGGACCTGGCGAAAGCGACGCCGGACTGAAGCTCGCCGAGGATGCCCGCGCTTGAGGTGGCGGACATTTTCCGCCGCCATGGCGAGGCCTATCGCCAAGCGCACGCCGGTCATCTCGGTCGCACCGAACGCCGCGTCATGGGCGCAATCGAGGCGTGCCGCACGGCGGCGCTCGGCGGTCATGTCGAGCGCTGTGCGGAGTGCGGCCTCGTTCGCATCTCCTACAACTCGTGCCGCGACCGCCACTGCCCAAAATGCCAAGGATCGGCGCGAGAGGCATGGCTGGCCGCACGGCAGGCCGAACTGCTGCCGGTGCCGTATTTCCACGTCGTCTTCACCCTCCCGGCGCCGGCGCCGAAATCGCCTTTCAGAACAAGGCCGCGGTCTACACCATCCTGTTCAGGGCGGCCGCCGAAACGCTCACTAAGATCGCCGCCGATCGGAAGCATCTCGGCGCCGAGACCGGCTTCATCGCCGTGCTCCACATCTGGGGCCAGAACCTGCAGCACCATCCGCACGTTCATTGCCTCGTCCCCGGCGGCGGCGTATCGGCAGACGGCGGGCACTGGGTCGCCTGCCGACCCGGCTTCTTCCTGCCGGTGCGCGTCCTCTCGCGGTTGTTCCGCCGGCTGTTCCTGGAAAAGCTGAAGGCGGCGTTCGACGCCGGCAGGTTGGCCTTCTTCGGCGCGATCGCCGGGCTCTCCGCCGCGCCCGTCTTCGCCCGCCGCCTGAGTGACGCGCCGAGTGGGTCGTCTACAGCAAGCGCCCCTTCGCCGACCCCACGGCGGTCCTGGCCTATCTCGGGCGCTACACGCACCGCGTCGCCATCTCGAACAGCCGGTTGATCGACATGACGGGCGAGCGGATCCGCTTCCGCTGGCGCGATTATCGGCATCACGACAAAAGCAAGGTGATGACCCTGGCGGCCGACGAATTCATCCGGCGCTTCCTGCTGCACACCCTGCCGGACGGCTTTCATCGCATCCGCCATTACGGCTTTCTCGCCAATCGTCATCGTGCCGAGAAACTCGCTCTTTGCCGAGAGCTGGTGGCGACCGCGGCGGCCGCGCCGCCAGACAGCGGTAACGAGGCTGGACAGCCCCGCGACCGCAGCTTCGACCTGTGTCCCGGCTGCGGCGGACGCATGGAGATGGTCGGCCCGCTGCTGCGATCGCACCCAGCCGGTCCCTCGCCATGGCACGACAGCTCATGAACCCCACGGGCTCGTTCTCATGATCAACACGCTCGCCATTTTCGCCGCCGGCGTAGCCGAGGGGACGGGCGGTCGCGCGTCATGCTCTCCCGCTCCACCACATTCGCCGCGCGCGGCGCGGGCCCTCGCCTTCGCATTCGTCAATGGCGCTCCGGCGAGGCCCTTCCCGGTGACGTCGCCGCTTCCTGCCGGCCCCCGGACAACTTTCTCGCTGCCGGCGCCCGCGTTCTATTCCCCATAGCCCCGAGCGGCTTCCCGCGGTTTAGCTCAACCCGGTTTCAACGAGGTCGCGTCTACGCGCCCCGCGTCCCGTCATCCGCCGCCGGAGCCGCGCGACCTCGCAGAAACCTTAGTGTTATCAATATTAAACTGCGACGCGGGTCAAGGCGCATCGCGTCATTTTGATCGGTAAATGGCGTGAGATTTTGATCGCTAAATGGCGCTGCTCACGCTTGCTTCTGCCAACGTGATCTCGCCCGCCCCGAGCCGAAGAGCCTCGTAGAGAGCCGTCTTGCCGACCCTGAGCCGACCGGCGGCTTCCCGCACCGTCAGGCCCTTCGCGATCATGCTGCGGGCACGCGTCAGCTTGTTGGCATCGATGACGGGTTTCCGTCCGCCCTTGCGGCCCCGCGCGGCCGCTGCGGCAAGGCCGGCGCGCGTGCGTTCCCGGATCAAGTCGCGCTCGAACTGGCCGAGCGCGCCGAAGAGGTGGAATACCAGCCGCCCTCCGGGCGTCGTGGTGTCGATTGCCTCGGTAATCGAGCGGAAGCCGACTCCCCGATGTTCGAGGGTCGTCACGGTTTCGATCAGATGCACGAGCGAGCGGCCGAGCCGGTCGAGCTTCCAAACGACCAGCACATCGCCCTCGCGCACATAGTCGACCGCCTGGCGCAAGCCCAGTCGATCGGCACGAGCGCCGGAAGCGCGCTCCTCGAAGACCTTCGTGCAACCGGCCGCGGCGAGAGCATCGAGCTGCAGCGCCGGGTCTTGGTCGAGGGTGCTGACGCGGGCCGTAGCCGATGAGCGTCACGGGCGTTCTTGTCCGTCTTACCGTCCGGCAATCATCTTGTCCGATTTGCCGTCAGTAGTCCAACATTACCGGACACCCTGAGGCTGGCCGCTCATCGGTCCTTTGTCGGACAGCCTCGCCGGGCCGCCGGTCCACGACCCGGCCTGCGCCAGATAGCGATCAAACAACTACGCCAATTACCGTTCAAAATGACACCTCCATAAATCGATCGTCAGGCAAAGTGCGGCATGACATCGGATGCAAAAAGCTCGCGGCTCTCCACGTCGTTCCGGTCGCCGTTAATCAGCAAATCGATACCGGCATCCTGGTACTGCCCGATCAGATCAATCGCCTCGGAAACCGTGCCGGCGAAGCCGGGGGACGGTTCGCGCGCCGACGTCGACCGCTGGCGTTTCGCCGCCGCAGCGGCTTCGTTGCGCCCGAGAAGCCAAGCCTGGACCTGGGTTTTTTCGATCGTAGCGTAATCGCGACCCGCCGCCTCGCAATGTCGGCGTAGCACCGCCAGCTTATGTCGCGTCTCCGGCGGATCGCTGCCGACGAGGTTGGAGGCATCGGCCACCCGGGCGACGGCGCGTAGCGTCATCTGCTCCCCGCCGCCGGCGATCAGCACCGGCGGACGCAGTTTTTGCACCGGCTTCGGTTCGAGGATCGCGTCTTCGATGTGGATGAATTGGCATGAAAGGTCGTTCGCGGCTCGGTCCACATCATAACGATCAACTGGACCGCTTCCTCCATCTGCCGGATGCGGGTCGCCGGCCGTGGAGGGAATTCCCAACCGTATTGCCGGTATTCCTCCTCGAAAAAGCCAGCGCCGATGCCGAGCGTCAGCCGTCCCCCGCTGATTTGATCGACGCTCGCTGCGATCTTGGCGAGATGCGCCGGATTGCGATAACCGACCGCGGTGCAGAGGGTGGCGAGGCGGATGCGAGTGGTGACGGCCGCCAGTGCCGCCAGGACGGTCCAGCCTTCGAAGACCGGCTCATCCGGTGCACCGACGCGGGGTATCTGGATCATGTGATCCAAAACCGAGAACCAGACAAAGCCGTGATGCTCCGCCCACTGCGCCTTCGCCTTCACCGCGTCGAACGCCTCTGCGGGATCAGGACGGTCGAGCCAGGATGAGTTTTGGATGCCGAACTTCATGGCGATTGGCTCGTTGATTGAGGTTTTGATCTTCGCCTACCAGAGGTCCGCCATCGCTGCGCCGCCACCCGGCGTGCGGCCGCCAGCGCGGCCCGCCCCCACGCGACAAACTCATCGGGTTCGTCGAAGAGGCGCTCCGGCGCGCCAGAAGGAGAGATCGATGAAATCGTCCTTTTTCCGGTAGTTGAGCAGCGGAAAGGATCCCGCTTCCGCGAACGCCGTGCGATTGCCGTCATCGACCCGGAAGTAGAGCGTGTTATCCGTTACCATGCCGAGCATCAGGCCGTCGCAAAACACACCGGTCTTGCCGAACATCCGCCGCACCGTGATATGGCCGAGCGGCGCGAGTTGCTCGCGCAGGAACTCGGCAAAGCTGTCGCTGGCAACCATCCTCCATCCCCGTCGCCTCCCGGCGATCCCGCTTCGTCGACCGTCGGGGCGATGCTTTACGGCTCGCCGGTGCGGCTGTCGCTTCCTTCCGACACGCGGATACCAAACGTTTCCGAGAAGCCACGCCGTCCCAACGCTGTGATGGCCACGGCGCTGCTGTATTTCATCCGCTCAATCCAACCGAGATCAAAGCAACGTTTGGTCAACGCAGCTCCTAACTCGCCCGCGATGTGCGGCCGTCGTTCTGTCCAGTCCAGGCATAATCGGCTTGAACTTAAAGCGGAGCGGTCAGCGCCGAATTCGGCCAGAAAAATCCTACCGGCTCGGGCGACTTCAGCCGCTTCACCATCGAGCACGACGTATTCGCGCTCGGTCAGAGTATCCGTCAGCTCCACGCTCAGGCGGCCTGCAAGATGATCGTAGCAAATTCGCGCCGCATTGAGCTCGATCGCCCTGCGGGTTAGCCCGTCTTATTCATGACGGAACAGTTGATCTGTTGTAGGATTTGGTTGCTGAAGCCAACCCTTGCGGCAGATCGGAGCCCGCCATCACCGACGATAGCCTGCTGCCGTTCTCGTTTCCAGCGGTTGCGGGCAAAAAAGTGACCGCCGCGTTTGACGGCGGCCGGCTCAGCTCCGATGGCGGGGTGATGCTGCTCGCCCAAGCCGAACGCCGGCTCGGCCTCGCCGCGCGGCTCGCGGCGGTGATCCCGGACGGCCGCGACCCGGACCGGGTCACCCATCGGCTGCCCGACATCCTGCGCGCCCGCATCTTTGCCATCGCCTGCGGCTAATACGGGTCCGTACCACGGCGGTTCGATCGGGTTAAGCCTGGGCAGGAACATCGAGGCGGGGAAGACCGAGACCGTCGAAGTACGGGTTGCGCAGGGCCTGTTGGACGGCCGGATGTCCGGACATGCGCCGGAAACCGGTCGGCGAGCCGGCAGCAACCGCCGCGGGAAACTTAGGCAGGCCACGCTGTCGCAGTTCTTTGAAACGGTTGGGGCCGTTTTGCCATGCGGCGGGCGAGCGGCACGACCGCAGCACCCGCCGCAATAGCCGCGCATTACGACGATAAAATAATGCCCGCCGGGCGCGGGTTCGGATTGCCCCGGCGGGCTTGCGCTATAAGCCCAACCGGGTTTGGAGGGCGGCCGGATGAGGCAGGGTATAGGAGGGCGGTCATCCGGAATTTTCGTCGGATGAACTCGCATCGACGATCACCGGCGATTCGGCAACACGGCTTCAAACGCCGCCGACACGGATGTTGGCCGCCAAGCATCGGGGCAATCAGCACCGATCAGCAGGATCATTAATGCCGCCAATGCCCGGCTCAAAGCTCATCTCGACCGCGGGTAGAGCGGTTTCTAAACGGGTTGATTCGAATAGAAAAGGCTTTGCCCAGAGGAGCAGAGTGTCGAAGGTGGTGACGCAACGTCACAATCAATCGATCCCGAGAGACTGGCAGCAACCGCTAGCGAATGCTGCCAGCCTTGCGATCGGCTCATAGGCTACACTACTAGGCTTGTGGATGACTGCGCTTTTTTCTTTGTGTGCTACCAGATAAACGGTAGGATAGACAACCGGCGTCTCAATCTGGGCATGACGTTGGCTGGGAGATCCTTGCGCTCCCGCTCGATGGCGAAGGGGAGGCAGCTGATGCCACGCAGTTCCCCAGTAAGTGTCCGCCTCGAACAACCCGGAAGATCCGTTGGCGAGGTCATGAGTAAGATCCGCTCATGGCTCGACAGCCAGAACATCAGGCCTACCGCGTTTAGAACGCACAACACCCGCTCGGGTTCCGTGGCGTTCGACATCCGCTTTGAGAGCGAGCACGAGGCATCCCTTTTTGAGCAAACATTTTACCCTGATCTTCCATGGTCAGGTAATCGCGCAATCGCGAAATATCAATCGACAAAATTGGAAGCCTTGGGACAATTGGCTCACGATTTCGATAATCTGTTAACCGTTTTATCAGGTCAGCTTCAATTAATCAAAAGCTGCTCTAACGAGAATAGGATTATCGCGTTGGTAGAAGGTGGTCTTGGGTCAGTATCGCGTAAAGAAAAACTCGTTCAACATCTCATGGCCTTTGCACGCCAACAGCCATTGCGCCAGGAAGTCAGCGGTCTTGGCAAGATACTACCGGAAATCGTCGAGGTGCTCACTCGAGCGTTTCCACGGATTATGTTGACCATGGAAATGTCCGACGAAGTCTGGCCTGTCTCGGTTGATCCGAACCGTCTGAAATCGGCGATCCTCAATCTCACCTTCAACTCACGTGATGCAATGTCCGGGAGTGGCGCGCTAACGATAGCAGCGAAGAACATTCATCTGGAGAAGCCTCTTGAAAACGGCCTGAGGGGCGATCTCGTCAGCATCTCCGTGACGGATACGGCCACCGGAATGCCGGAGCACGCATTCGAGGCTTTCTTCACGACGAAGCAGGTCGGCTCGGGTACCGGTCTTGGTCTTAGCATGGTACGAGACTTTGCCGAGCAGTCCGGTGGGACGGCGACGATAGAGATCGGACTCGGCAAGGGAACCTCAATCACGATATATCTACCCCGCGTAGAGCACCCGAGACAGGGGGCCGCAAACGATCAGATGCGCTAAATCGGGAACGCCGTGCGTGGTAGTCCTCGCTCCGGCGAGTCTGGGTCAGTCTTCGCCGCGCCGGCAAACAGCTCGCCTGTGGTGATCACGGCCTTCACGCTCGGCACGCGGCGCACCTCGGCGGGTGGCGCCAGGTCAAGGACCGTCCATACCCAGCCCTATACGGAGAGCATGAGGATCTGTGGGGAGGTACGACGGAGCGAGGTGAATTCGGGTAGGCTGGTTGCATGCCGCGCCGATCGAAATTGTCATCACCGGGAGCCGCGGGGTCGAGGAGGCCTGCGGAGGAAGGCGACATCGTGCAGCTCAAGGTGCGGCTGCTCGGGATCAGCCCGATGTGCCGCGCGACACCGATGATCTGGCGGCGGCTGTTGGTGCCGAGCACCTGCACGCTGGCGGAGTTGCACGGCATCATTTGTAGGCTGGTTGCCGATATTGGGATGGTTAAAGAAATATCAAGACAATATTCAACGAATACAAATACAGCGGAGCGCTGACCTTGGACCACCGACAATAACCGAAACCAACGCCGATAGAGCGGCGCCGCAAGATCAGCGTCAGCGCCAGGGGTATCCTTATGGGTAGTTGAACAATGCCGCCAGCTGCGCCGACGACAGCCGCATCACCCCGTCGCTGATCGCCGGCCATTTGAACTTGGCTCCCTGCAACCGCTTCGAGATCAGCCCAGGCCGGTTCCGTCATAGACCATAGACCCGCATCTTCGCACGGTCCGCTCGCTTCGAGCGAAACACCAAGATCGTCCCGCTGAACGGGTCCTGCCACAGCACCGATTGTACCGTCGCCGCCAGGCCGTCGGCGCCGCGGCGAAAAGTCAACCGGGCGCGTTGCGATCAGCACCCGCACCCCCGCCGGCGGTGCGCCGGAAAGGGCGGGAATCACCTCATCGCCTTCAACAGGCCCAGCACCTTGCAAAGGACGGCCAGATCGACCCCGGCCCTGACACATACGATCGCCCGGCCGATCTCGATCTCAATCGCCGCGCTCGACCCGGTATCTGCCACCACCGGAACAAAGTCGGGGCCTTGCTCGGCCATCGCCTCGCCACTCGCGCCTGATCCGAACTCCCGCCGCCAGCCGTAGGGTTGGTTGCGATGCAGCCCGTAGCGCACGGGATCTCGCTCGCCTGCGCACCCGGCACCTGGCTCTCGGCGACGATCGTCGCCTTCTCCGCCGCGCTCTAATGACGCCGTCGCGGCGTCCCCGTCAGCACTGCCACGCGACGGAAACTGTGCCCATCAATTGGCGAATTACTTGGCACACGATCCCCCGGCCTCGATCAGAACAGGCAGGTTCACCCCATCATCGTCATCCCGAGCAAGGTGGGGGTCAGGCTTCGCTTACCTTAACTTTGTGGCGTCGATTAAATTTGGAACCAACGTCCGAGCGCTTGCGTTTTTGAGATCAGACCCAATAGCCCTGGCTTCGGTCTATTCGCCACGACGGCCGCTGTTTCGTCGCAGCGGACTGCATACTCACGAATGGGAGTTGACAATGTCCACAAACGTGTACGACGACCCCGCGCTCCAGCGGCAAGGTTTTAGGGATACCGCTACGACGATGGTTAGCGGCTCCCACACACACCGTCGCATTTCTTGGGCCGCTATATTCGGCGGCGTCATCCTCGTCGTGGCCGTGCAGCTGCTGTGGAGCTTACTCGGTGCGGGCATCGGCCTTGGGAGCGTCAACCTAAATGCCGGGACGACGCCGGACGCCAGCAGCTTTGGCATTGGCGCCGGCGCCTGGTGGATGATCAGCAGTATTATAGCGCTCGCGTTCGGCGGCTACGTGTCGGCATGGCTAGCCGGAATTGAGATTCGTTGGGACGGGGTGTTGCATGGCCTCATCACCTGGGGCATTGCGTCTCTGCTGACTGTCTACCTTCTGACCTCGGCCATTGGCGGCATCATTGGCGGTGGCGCCTCGGCCCTGGGCAGTCTGGCCTCCGCCGCTGGAAGTGGCATCAAAAACGCAGCACAGCCCGTTGCGCAAGCGGCAGGCATAAGCCCGGACATGCTGCAGCAACAGGCACAAGCCTATGTGAAGCCCGCCAACCCCGACCCAACGACCATGAGCCCGCAGGAAGCGCAGAAGGAAGTTGTTGCCAACCTGACAACCTACGCCAAAGGCGGTCCGAATGCCGCGGTGGCGAAGGAGCGGATCATTACCATCATGGCTGCGCAGCAGCACATCAGCCGTGACCAGGCGGCAAAGCAGTTTGACGATGCCGAGGCCAAGCTGCAGCAGGTCAAGGCGCAAGCGGTCCAAACGGCGAAAAAAGTCGCAGACGAGAGCGCGGCGGCGGCGGCGAAGACGTCTTTCGCGGCGTTTGCGGACCTGCTGATCGGTGCCATCGCCGCAGCCTTAGGCGGCTCGCTTGCGGTGCAGCGTCGGATATCCATCGCGCGACGGGTCATCTAATTCTGACCCGCCCGGTCAGACGGTGCCCGCGACAATTTCCAGTAAGAAGGACAGCAGCATGTCGATCATCGGTTGGCTTATCCTCGGCCTGATCGCCGGCTTCATCGCGAGCAAGATCGTCAACAAGAGCGGCGAGGGCATTATGCTCGACATAATTCTCGGCATTGTGGGCGCCGTGGTTGGCGGCTTCCTGTTTTCGTTCTTTGGCGCGGCGCCAGTAACCGGCCTCAACATCTACAGCATGATAGTCGCCATCATTGGCGCCGTCGTCGTGCTGATCATCTATCACGCCATCGTTGGCCGGCGAGCGATGTGAGCCTGCCAGCTCTAACGCACTAGACTAGCAAAGGAGAGTTCAGATGGTCGACCAGAACAGGGCGGAAGGTGTCGCGCGCGATATCGGTGGCGAGCTGCAGGATGCCGTTGGCGCAATGACAGGCGACACTTCGACCCAAGCGCGCGGCAAGGCTAACCAGACTGCCGGGCAGGCGCAGAACCTGTACGGGCAGGTCTTGGATGACGTAAGGGAGTTTGCATCCGATCGGCCCTTGGGCGCAATGCTTGCCGCGATCGGCGTCGGAACCATTCTTGGGTTCTTCCTCGGTCGTCGCTGACCAGCAGAATGCACCGGGTCGAGCAGCCGCGGTCGGCGCCCCGGAGAGGATCGCGTTGAACCATCCGGGATACTGGGACAGCAATTTCAGCAAGATCAAATGCCCGCTACGAAAAAGGCGAGATGATCCTGACCTCAAACCGCGGTTTTGCGAGTGGGCGAGGTCCCGGCGGCTGAACCAGTCGACCACGGCGGCGAGATAGACGAAGCCGCGCGCCATCGGGATATAGGTGATGTCCATCGCCCACGCCTGGTTCGGCCGCTCGACCGCCACGGAGCGCAGAAGATACGG
>CAVVGE010000013.1:0-40252 GCA_963747735.1 uncultured Alphaproteobacteria bacterium
GTGCACCAGGATCAATGCCGAGGCTTCCAATTCGAGCGCGCGCTTAACGACCTCGCGCGGATAGACCGGGGTGTGGTCGATCGTGCCCTTCTGCTGGCGCTCGTGCTTCAGCAGCACGTTCTTGCGGTCGAGAAAGAGGACGTGGAACTCCTCGACCTTGCCGTGCGCGATCTGGGCGGTGCAGTAATCAATCAGCTTGTCCCATGAATTGACGACCGGCCGCTCCTGCAATTCGGCACGCATCAGCCTGAGCGCCGCCTCGCGCACCGATTTGACCGCGGCGATGCCGGCGAGGTTGAGCCCGGCCTCGGCGAGTGCTGCGGGCTCCGCGCTCATCGTCTCGGCAAACCCGCCCAAATGCCCCAGCACCGCCTTGGCCAACGGCTTCACGTCGCCGCGCTGCAAGGCGGCGAACAGGATTATTTCGAGAAGCTCGTAATCGGGCAATTTCTCGGCATCGGCGTCGAGAAAACGCTGACGCAGCCGGTTGCGGTGGCCGTAGTAATGTGGGACGGCAGGCGCGCTCTCGGCGAATTGATGGCTGTTGCTGCCATATCGAGCGGGGGACGGATAGGGGGCCGAGCGTTCCCGGTCGGACGCCGGGCCCTCGGTCCCGTAGATCTCGCGGCACAGCGTCCTGACACGGTCGCCGTCGCTTGCGTCGAACAGCCACACGCGCCGCTCCGGGTCCCAATCCCCACCGAGGGAGCGCGCGCGCGCCGGGAAATTGGGGTGATACGGGCTGTTGACGACAAGGCGGCCGTCCTCTTCGACGATCGTGAAGGGCATCGAATGCGCGCTCTGATAATCCCGCGCGGCGAGATTTGCATCGAAAGCGTCAAAATTGCGTCTTATCGGCTGCGACGCGCAGCGAGGCGAACGAGAGCGGCGCCGGCCAGGCGGCCCGGCTCGCCGTTGTCGAACGCGCCGACAAAGGCGTCGATGCCGCGCGCGATCGCGGCCGAAAGAGACAATTCCTCCCAATCGAGGATCAGCGCCTTCTGAATACGGATCGCCCGCGGCCCGGCGGCGAGGATCGGGCGGGCGAGCTCGTCCACCGCCGCGTCGAGCTCGTCGGCCGGCGCCACCTGATCGACGAGCCCCCAAAGGAGCGCTTCGGCGGCATCGATCGGCTCGCCGGTCAGCAGCAATCGCCGGGCGCGACCGGCGCCGACGAGCCTCGGCAGCAGCGCCGCCTCGACCACCGACGGAATGCCGATCGCGACTTCGGGCATGGCGAATTGCGAGCGCTCGCTGGCAACGCGCAGATCGCAGGCGGCGGCGAGCTCGAGCCCGGCGCCGAGCGCCCAGCCGTCGATGCGGGCGATGACCGGCACCGGCAGGCGGCGCATCGCGTCGCAGCAGTGATGGACGAGGGAGATGAACCGGCGTGCGCTCGCATGGTCGAGGGCGGCGATCTCGCCGATGTCGGCGCCGCCGACAAAGGCCCGGCCGCCGGCGCCGGTCAGGATCGCGAGACGCAGCTCGGGGTCGTCGGCGAGCCCCGCCATCGCCGCAACGATCTCGCCCATCAGCGTCGCATTGAGGCTGTTGAGCTTCGCGGCATTGTCGATCGTCAGCCATGCCGTCCGGCCGCCCCCCGCACAGTCCCGATATTCGATTTGGAACCGGTTGGCAGACATGCCTCTCCACTGTCCCCGATGGAGGTTTGGCGGTCGCTCGGGTATAGTGCTCCAAACGGGCGGAGGAGGCGAGGGTGGACACGATCGAGAATGCGGGCCGGCTGCGCGAAATCTACGGTGAGCCGGGCGAGCGGGCGGTCAAGAAGCAGCTCGCCCATCTCGACAAGCATGCCCGCAATTTCATCGCGCTGTCGCCGTTTTTGGTCGTGGCCTCCTCGGACCCGTCGGGCCGCTGCGACGCTTCGCCCAAGGGCGACGCGCCGGGTTTTGTCCGGGTCATCGACGACACGACCTTGCTGATCCCCGACCGGCTCGGCAACAACCGCACCGACACGCTCGGCAACCTCTTGGCGCGACCCGGCATCGGGCTGATCTTCTTCGTCCCCGGCATCCCCGAGACCTTGCGTGTCAACGGCCGCGCCAGCGTCACGGCCGATCCCGGATTGCTCGAACCCCTCGCGGTCAACGGCAAGGTGCCGCGCAGCGCGATCCTGGTTGCCGCCGAAGAGGTCTATTTCCACTGCGGCAAGGCGCTGATCCGCTCCGATCTGTGGAACCCGCAAAAGCAACTCAAGCGCGGCGACTTTCCGCTGATCGGCCGGATTGTCGCCGAGCAGATCGGCGGCCTCGATGCCGCGGAGGCCGAACGCCAGACCGCCGAAAACTACCGCACCCGGCTCTACTGAGCCGCAACCTGCGGGATGCCAGCTTCCCGCTGGGCTCCCAAAAGAGCATTTGAAGACACTCAAAAACTTGTCATTCCGGGGCGCAGCATAGCTGCGAGCCCGGAACCCAGGCACACCGGATTGTGCCAATGGAGCGTACCTCGATGTTCATGGGTTCCGGGCCCGGCCCTTTGGGGCCGTCCCGGAATGACGAAGACCATTTCCGGCAGAGGGCCTGGGATCTGACGCATTACGTCTATCTTCTCGCCAGCCGCCGGCATGGCACGCTTTATTTCGGCGTCACAAACGACCTCGTTCGCCGCGTGGCCGAGCACAAGGCCAAGGCCGTGCCCGGCTTCACCGCGAAGCTCGGCCCAGTAACGCGTGTAATGCGGCACGTGCTTGCGGTGTGCCGCTCTCGCCGTCACGCCCGCACCCGGCCCCCTGCGCGGCCCCCGCTATACCGCGAGGAGGCGGTCGAGGAGGGCGCGATCCTGGCGCAGCTCGGCGGCGGAGCCGGAATAGCGGACGGCACCCTTTTCGAGGACGTAGACGCGGTCGGCGAGGGCGAGGGCGAAATCGGCACCCTGCTCGGCCAACAGGATCGTCAGGCCCTGCGCCTTCAATTCGGCGATCTTGCCGCCGAGCATCTCGACGACGAGCGGGGCGAGGCCCTCGGACGGCTCGTCCAGCAGCAATAGCTGTGGGTTGCCCATCAGGGTGCGGGCGATGGTCAGCATCTGCTGCTCGCCGCCCGACAGAAACCCGCCGCGCTGGTCGCGCCGCTCGCGCAGCACCGGGAACAGGTCGCCCACCGCCTCGATCGTCCAGTGGCCGGGCCGATGCGCCGCCTGGGCGCCGACTTCGAGATTTTCGCGCACCGTCAATTCGGCGAAGATGCGCCGGTCTTCCGGGACAAAGCCGATGCCGGCGCGCGCGACCCGGTGCGGCGCCCAGCCGGTAATGTCACGGCCCTGCCACAGGACGCGGCCGCCCGACGGCGGGGTCAGCCCCATCACCGAGCGTATCGTCGTTGTCTTTCCGACACCATTGCGGCCGAGGAGGCAGACGCATTCGCCCTCGGCGATTTCGAGCGAAACGCCGAACAACACCCGGCTCAGGCCATAGGCGGTGTAGATGTCCTCGACCGCCAGCAATGCCGCCATCAGAGCTATATCTCGTTCGGCCAACTGGAGTGAGTGGCATCGCCCATCCGCGTTCCCGGCGAAAGCCGGGACCCACTTCTCCGCCGCTCCGCGCCGATTTCGCGATCGCGGCGGATCGGTCGATCGACAAAGGCAGAGGCGGCGTCCGAGGCCGGCCTGGGTCCCGGCTTTCGCCGGGAAAGCGGGAAGGGAACGTCCGGTTTAGACCGACGTGGACCAGAGAGAGTACTTGAAAGGTGCATGCGTCAATGCTGTCCCAGATAGACGCGGCGGACTTCGGGGTCGGCGCGCACCTCGGCAGGCGTGCCCTCGGCCAACAACCGGCCTTGATGCAGGACCGCGATCTTTTCGGCGATCGCGAACACGACTTCCATGTCGTGCTCGGTAAAGAGGAAAGTCAGCTCGCGCTCGGCGGCGATGCGCTGGAGGAGGCTCATCGTGTCGTGCGTCTCGGCCGGCGACATGCCGGCGGTCGGCTCGTCGAGGAGCAAGAGGTTCGGCTCGCTCGCCAAGGCGATGCCGAGCTCGATCTGCTTCTGGTTGCCGTAGCTGAGCGTGCCGGCAACCGTGCGCGCGGCGTCGCCGAGGCCGATCGAGACCAGCAGCTCCTCGGTTTCCTCGCGGTAGAAATCCTCGGAGCGCGACCAGAAATTATGGCCGCGCCGGTGATGCGCGATGAGCGCGGCCTGGATGTTCTCAAACACCGTCAGCTTGGCGAAGATGTTGGTGCGCTGAAACGAGCGGCCGACCCCCAAGCGGCAGATGCGGTGCGGTGGTGCCCCGGTGATGTCGCGGCCGTCGAGCAAGACCCGCCCGCCATCCGGGTGCAGATGACCGGTGATCAGGTTGAAAAAAGTCGATTTGCCGGCGCCGTTCGGGCCGATGACCGCGGCGATCTGCCGGGTTTCGACGGTGAGGCTGACGCCGCCGACGGCGACAAAGCCGGCAAACGACTTGCGCAGCTCGCGGACCTCAAGCATCGCGGCCCACGAGGCGGCGTCGAGCCGAGCGGTATCCGGCGACCAGGCCGCCGACGATGCCGCCCGGGAACACGAACAGCAGCACCAGGAGGATCGTGCCGAGCACGAACGGCCAGTATTGGGTGTAGTCGGTAATCTGCTGGTTGAGCCAAACGAGCGCCAAGGCGCCCACCGGCGGACCCCAGAAAAAGTTGATGCCGCCGAGGATCGCCATGATCACGACCTCGGCCGATTTCGACCAGAACACGTAATCGGTGAAGACGCCGCGGCTGAAGATGCCGTAGAGCGCGCCGGCGAGCCCGGCAAAGCTGCCGGCGACGACAAACGCGGCGAGTTGATAGGCGCGCACGTTGAGCCCGATAAAGGCGGCGCGCTCGGGGTTGTCGCGGATCGTCGTCAGCATGCGGCCAAACGGCGAGCGCACGATCTTGTGCACGATCGCGAGCGACAGCCCGACCAGAACCAGGGTCAGGAGATAAAAGCGGGCGCCGATCGACAGGTCGCCGCAGCCCGGGATCGCCGACATCCAGTCGAGATGGGGATAAGGGATCTCGGGCAGCCCGTTGTCGCCGCCGGTCACGGCGTTCCACTTGTAGGCGATCGCCCAGATGATTTGCGAGAAGGCGAGCGTCAGCATCGCGAAGTAGAGCTTCATCAGACGCACGCAGAAAAAGCCCGAGACCAGGGCAAACAGCGCCGCGCCGAGCCCGGCCGCCGGGAACGCGATGACAAACGGCACCCCGTAGGTCTTCATCAGGATGCCGCAGACATAGGCGCCGACGCCGAAATACGCGACATGGCCAAAGGAGACGAGGCCGGTGGTGCCGAGCAACAGGTTGAGGCTGACCGCAAAGAGCGCGTCGATCGCGATCTGCGCGGCGAGAAAGGTGTCGTAGCGGGTGCCGATCCACGGGACCGTGGACATGACGAAAAACACGATCAGCGTCCACGGGATGCGGCCGGCCATGACCGAGCGGCGCGCGCTCATATCGGCCGGCCGAACAGGCCCCAGGGGCGGACGATCAGGATCACCGCCATCAGCGCAAACACCGAGAACAGCGAAAAGCCGGGAAACACCAGGATACCGAACGACAATACCTGGCCATAGATGATCGAGCCCCAGAAGGTGCCCCAGATCGAGCCCATGCCGCCGATCACCACGACGATAAAAGCCTGCACGATGATCAGCACGTCCATGCCCGGCACGATGCTTTGGATCGGCGTCACCAAAGCGCCCGAGAGCCCCGCGAGAAACGAGGCGACAACAAACATGCCGGTATAGATCGAGCCGACATTGGCGCCCAATGCATCGAGCATCTCGCGGTCATAGGCGGCCGCCCGCACCATCCGCCCGGCGCCGGTATGGTTCAGCACGAGCCAGCCGGCAACCGCGATCGCCGGGCCGATCACCATGATGAAAATATTGTAGAGCGGCTGCGTCGTGCCAAAGAGCTGGATGCTGCCGGCCAGGCCAGGCGGCTGCGACACCGACAATTGCCCGGTGCCCCAGAGGAACTTGGCGACGTCGCCGAGGATCAGCACCAGCGCATAGGTGAACAACAGCTGGTAGAGCTCCTCGCGGCCGTAGAGCGACCGGAAGAACAGCCTTTCGACGACGGCGCCGAGAAGGGCGATCGCGAGCGCCGCGAACAACGCCGCCGGCCAGAACGCCCCGGCCGCCGGGTGCAGCCACTGCACCGCCTGCCAGGCGAGATAGGCGCCCAGCATGTAGAACGAGCCGTGCGCGAAGTTGATCACGCGCATGACCCCGAACACCAGCGACAGCCCCGAAGCGATCAGGAACAGGAACATCGCGGTGGTGAGGCCGCCCATGAATTGGCTGAACAGGAACGAGGCCGACACCGCCGTTCAATCTCCCACAGTTCCGGTACCGCCCGATCCCGATGCCGCCGTCAGTTGGTTGCCTGCGGCGGCAACAATTCCGGGTTCTTCATCACGGCAAACGGATAGGCCGCCTCTTTGACCATCACCGCCCAATATTGCGGCGACAGGGTCTCGTGCGATTTGACGGTGAACGTACGCTTGCCGACCGGCGTGTCGAAAGTGAGGCCGGGGAGCGCCTTGGCGACGTCGTCGCTCTTGGTGTCGCCGGCCTTCCTGATGCCGGCGGCGAGCGCATCGATCAACTCATAGCCGACGATCGACCAGCCCGAGGCGTATTGCTCGTGGGTAAACGCCTTCAGATCGGCGATGAATTTCTTGTGCGCGGCCGGCTCGTTGCCGGTCCAGATCACCGGGTCGTAGCCATTGCCGATGATGCCGTAGGGATAGGCGTTGCCGAGCGCCCGGGCCTCGTCGGTGGTGCCGACATCGGCGCCGTCGACGACGCGGTTCCCGACCGCCTTGAAGTAGCCGAGCGGCGTCGCCTCCTTGCTGAAGGTGACGAAATCGCCGGCAAACAGCGAGCAATGGATCGCATCCGGCTTTTTGCCCATCTGCGCGGTGATGAACGGGGTGAAGTTGGGCTCGCCCAGCTTAGGCCATTGCTGGTCGATGATCGCGATGTCCGGACGGAACTTTTTCAGGTTCCTGACAAACGCGGCTTCGACGTCGCGGCCATAAGCGTAATCGGGGGCGATCGTGGCGACGGTTTTTACGTTCTTCCAACGCGCCATCAGGGTTGCCCCGGAGAGCCCCTCGATATCGGTGTTCGTGGCAATGCGGAAGATGTACGGGTGAATGTGCTGCGGATCGGTCAGCATCATGGTTTCCGCGGCCGGCACGACGAGGATGATCTTGTTCTCCTTGGCGACGGTCGAGACCGCCGGCGCCTCGGCCGAGGTCAGGGTGCCGACGAGGAAATCGACATTGTTTTTGAAGATAAGCTCGCGGGCGAGACGCACCGCCTCGTCGGCGCTGGCCTTGCTGTCGCGCGGCAACAGCTCGAGCTTGCGGCCGAGCACGCCGCCTTTGGCGTTGATCTCGGCGACCGCCATTTCGGCGCCTTTGAGGATCGGCTCGCCATAAACGGCGGTCGGGCCGGACAGCGGGATCGGAAAGCCGATCTTGATCGGCTCCGCCGCGACCGCGGCAAACGGCATGCTCGCCGCGGCGGCGAGCAGCATCCCCAGCACGTGAGTCGAGCGCATCAAATCCTCCCGCAAGGCGGCGTCCGCGATCATGCGCGGACGCTCGGTTATCCTTGGCAGCGCCGATCGTTATCGCCGATCGATCTGCTGCAGTTCTGGTCTCGATGCCCCCTCAGTTGGTCACCGGGAACGAGGTCGGCAACAGCTCGGGGTTCTTCATAACGGCAAACGGGTAGGCGGCGTCCTTGACCATGACGCCCCAATATTCGGGGGCGAAGGTCTCGTGCGACTTGGCGCTGAAGGTGCGCTTGCCGACCGGGGTGTCCCAGGTCATGCCGAGCAATGCCTTGGCGACGTCGGCGCTCTTGGTGTCGCCGGCCTTTTTGATGCCGTCGGCGAGCGCAAAGATCGACTGGTAGCCGACGATCGACCAGCCCGAGGCGTATTTTTCCTTGGTGAACGCCTTCAGGTCCTCGACGAATTTCTTGTGCGCCGCCGGCTCGTTGGCGCCGCCCCAAATCACCGGGTCGTAGCTGTCGGAGATGATGCCGTAGGGATAGTCGCTGCCGAGCGCCTGCGCTTCGTCGGTGGTGCCGACCTCGGCGGCGTCGATCATCCGGTTCTGGATCATCTTGAAATAGCCGAGCGGCTTGGCTTCCTTGGTAAAGGTGATGAAGTCGCCGGCGAACAGCGAGGCGTAGACGGCATCCGGCTTCTTGCCCATCTGCGCGGTGATGAAGGCGGTGAAGTCTGGCTCGCCGACCTTCGGCCATTGCTGATCGACGATCTTGATGTCGGGGCGCAGCTTTTTCAGGCTGGCGATAAAGGCGGCGGCCGAGTCACGGCCATAGGCGTAGTCGGGCGCGATCGTGGCGACGGTTTTCACGTCCTTCCACTGCGCCATCAAGGTGGCGCCCGCCAGCCCCTCGACATCGGTGTTCGAGGAGACGCGGAAAATATAGGGGTTGAGGTGCTGCGGGTCGGTCAGGATCGTGCTTTTCGAGGTCGGCGCGATAAAGACGATCTGGTTTTCCTTCGCGACCGTCGACACCGCCGGCGCTTCGGCCGAGGTCAGGGTGCCGACCAGAAAATCGACACCGTTCTTGATGATCAATTCGCGCGCGACGCGCACCGCCTCGTCGGCGTTGGCCTTGCTGTCGCGCGGCAGCAACTCGAGCTTGCGGCCGAGGACGCCGCCCTTGGCGTTGATCTCGGCGACGGCCAGCTCCGCGCCCTTCAAGACCGGTTGGCCGTAAACGGCGGTCGGCCCCGACAGCGGGATCGGGAAGCCGATCTTGATCGTCTCGGCGGCGAATGTCGGCGAAGCGGCAAAAGCGGCGGCACAGGCCGCCGCCCAAACCATCCGGGGGAACATGTCAGCGTCTCCGATCCCTGTTCGAAATGTACGAGGCTTGGTCTGGCGCCTTATCAGTCGCGGCGTCGGGCTGTCAAGCCGCACCTTGCCGCTGTCCCCAGAGTTGCCGCCAGCTCGGGACGCCGCCCAGCGACTCGGCGGCTGTCAGCGCGCGCATGACCGCGCGCGCCAGGCAATCGGCGGCGGCGCTGCCGAGCAGAGCGAGCCGGGCGGGTGCCGCCGTGGGGCCCGTTCCGGTCGACAATGCGAACACGGTGTCGCCGTCGAACGGGGTGTGGATCGGGCGAATGGCGCGGGCGAGGCCGGACTGGGCCATGATCGCCAACCGCCGGCAGCCGGCCTTGTCGAGCGCCGCGTCGGTGGCGACCGCGGCAATTGTCGTGTTGGCACCGGGGATCATGGACTTGCAGCCGGAGAAATCCATCGGATCGAGCGCTCCGTCGGGAACCGCCGGCTGCGGGTCGATTTCGCCCGGGAGCGCGAGATCCGTGGCCCAAAACCGCCCGCAATCGGGCCGTACCGCCGAGCCCCAGCTGTTGACGGCGACGATCGCCCCGACCGTCGCACCATCCTCCAGCACCAGCGAAGCGCTGCCGATGCCGCCTTTCAACTGCCCGCAGGTGGCGCCGAGCCCGGCGCCGGCATTGCCGAGGGAGAATGCGTTGCCCGCGGCATCGACGGCGCGGCGGCCGAGCGCGCGATAGGGCGGCTCGCCGATCCACGCACGGCGGCTGGGGAAGCCGAGATCGAACAGGACCGCCGCCGGCAAAATCGGCACCCGGCTCGCCCCAACCGCAAAGCCGCGCCCGGCCGCGGCGAGCCGTTCCATCGCCCCGGCTGCCGCATCGAGGCCGAAGGCCGAACCGCCGGACAGCACAACCGCATCGATCCGCTCGACCAGGGCTTCGGGCGCCAGCAATTGCAGCTCGCGGCTTCCCGGCGCTCCGCCGCGCACATCGACCGCCGCTGCCGCCGGCGCTTCGGCCAGCACCACCGTCGTCCCGGTGACGCCGTCGCGGTCCTCGGCCTGACCAACCAGGATTCCCGATACGTCGGTGATCAAATTGCGTTGTCCGTCAGCAGCCACTCTTAGTCCTCCTCTGCGGGTGCCGGCGTATATCATCGCGCTTTCCGCCGCACCAACGCCGCAGGGGGAGACATGACCACCACCCTTATCAAAAACGCAGATTGGGTCGTTGCCTGGGACGCAACCGCCGGCCGGCATATCTATCGCCGCCGCATCGACATCGCCTTTGCCGAGAACCGCATCAGCTTTGTCGGCCGAAATTTTGCCGGGTCGGCGGAACGGGTCATCGACGGCAGCAACCGGATGGTCATGCCCGGCCTGGTCGACATCCATGCGCATCCCGAGCACGAGCCGCTTTATCGCGGTGTGCGCGAAGAGCACGGACTGCGCAACATGCATATGACCGGGCTCTACGAGCGCTCGCAGGCGTTCTCGGCACCCGACGACGAGGCCCGCGCGGCCAGCGCCGAGTTCGCCTATTGCGAGCTGCTGCAGAGCGGGGTCACCTCGCTCGTCGATATTTCGCCCGCATGGGGCGGCTGGATCGATCTCTTCGCCAAAAGCGGCATGCGCGGCTTTCTGGCTCCCGGCTATGCCTCGGCGCGCTGGCGCCTCGACAATGATTTCAACCTCAAATTCGATTGGGACGAGGCGCGCGGGCGCCGCGGCTTTGCTGCGGCCCTGGCGCTGATCGACGAGGCTGGGGGACATCCCTGCGGACGTCTTTCCGGCGTCGTTTCGCCGATGCAGATCGACACTTGCACCGCCGATTTGCTGCGCGACAGCCGGGATGCAGCGCGCGAGCGCGGGCTCCCGTTAACCGTCCACGTCGCGCAAAGCGTTGTCGAAGTCCAGGAAATGCTTCGCCGCCACGGCAAGACGCCGGTGCAATGGGCGCATGAGGTCGGCATTTTGGGACACGAGACGATCCTCGGCCATGCGCTCTTTCTCGACAGCCATTCCTGGGTGCGCTGGTGGACCCAAAGCGACCTCGAAATTATCGCCGAGAGCGGCGCCTCGGTGGCCCATTGCCCGACCCCGTTCGCCCGCTATGGCCAGATGATGGAAAACCTCGGCGACTACTTGCGGGCAGGCGTCACGGTCGGGCTCGGCACCGATACGACCCCGCACAATCTGATCGAGGAGATGCGCAAGGCAGCAATCCTCGCCCGCATCGCCGCCCGCGACATCCACACCGTAAGCACGGCGGATATATTCCACGCCGCGACTATCGGTGGCGCCCGCGCGTTGCTGCGCGACGATCTCGGGCGTATTGCGCCGGGCGCCAAGGCCGATCTCGTCATCGTCGACCTGGCGCAGCCCCAGATGATGCCGGCGCGCGACCCGCTGCGTTCTCTCGTCTATCACGCGGCCGACCGCGCGGTGCGTGACGTCTTTATCGACGGGCGGCAGGTCGTCGCCCAGGGCCGAGTGCTCACGCTCGACCAAGCCAGCGCCGCGCAGCGGCTCGCCGCCGCCCAGCAGCGCATGATCGAGGCCACGCCGGGGAGCGATTACTTGCGCCGGAGCGCCGCGGAAATTGCGCCGCTCAGCCTGCCGCTTGTCGATTGACGCAGTTCAGGTCTTGATGCCGCTCAGGTCTTGGCGCGGCGACCGCGACCGCGGGCCCGGCCCCGCTTGCGTCCGAGGCCAAGCTCCTTGGCCATCGCAGAGCGCTGCTCGGAATAGGCGGGCGCGGTCAACGGGTGATCGCTCGGCAGCTTCCAGCGCCGCAAATATTCGGCGATCTGAAGACCGTGCCGCGTGCCCAGGTGTCGGCGCAAGGTCTTGCCCTGGAAGCCGCATTCAAGACAAACGACGTGGGTCCGCTGCACCGACCGCTTGATCGGGACTGCCGGCATGCGCACCGGCGGCGGTGCTGCCGGTGTGCCGAGCTGGCGAATCGCCTGATCGACGGTGGCGATCAAGCCGGATAGCTGGTCGGGCGCCAAGACGTGGTTGCCGACATAACTGACAATGATCTTCGCCACCGGGCGTAGATCGACGGTTTTCATCGCACCTGTGTCGTCCATGACTGCCTCGTTCCCCCACGGCTGGTTTTGCGATGCCTTGATACGCCGATCGAGAAGCAGATAAAAGACTTTTCGGCGAGGAAAATCTTCGCCGCATTCGGCCGGCGCGTCGAACACCGTCAAACATCGAAGACAATGCAAACAGGCGAACGGATCGTTGGGGTTGCGCTCGCCGCCGAGGGGCCAAGATCGGCCAGCTGCTGTTGCCGCAAGAAACGACCCGTTGCCGGATGGCGGATCGAGCGCAACGATTATAAAATGGATAGACTGCGAATCAGAGTCTCGAGCCCGGAAACCAAGCCCCACGATCGCTCTAGTGGATCGACTTTAACGTTTGTTTCCCGCGGTGGACCTTTTTGAGGATGGCATCGGGGTCGGCGGTCCAGCTAGCGGTAGGAACCCAACGCTTGGCACCCTTCCTTCTTTTGTCATGCCCGCGGCTCTGGACCCCCGCTTGCGCGGGGGCGACGAGGCAAGAGCGTGGGAATCATCCGTCTGATTTGTATTGAGGCATAACTCTCTCCTGATCGCCCGCCGCAATTGCGCTCCACCAGCGTTTTCCGTTGGCGAAGTATCCAGCATGCCGGTTAGAACCTTGATTGCCTTCGCAGGATCGCAGCGCGTGGGAGCGGCTCCTGTTGATGGTAAGCGGGCAGCGTATCAAAGATGAAAGAGGCCACCGGACGGGATCGCGTCAAGCTGTCGGATAAAATATTATGCGGGCCATAATTTACCGAATCCCGGCCCCCATCCGGACCCGCATTCGAGCACCGATGTCATGCCGGTCCCGGCACGGGCTGCGAATTACAGTCGCGGGCGACTAGAGCGGAATGACCAGCAGCGTGTCGATCTTCTGGCTGTCGAGGATGACGAGGCGCTCGGCAAAGCGATAGGGCTCGGTCGAAACATCGACCCGGTCGAGATAGCGGCCGGCGGCGAACAGGCTCATCTCGCCGTCGTGCATGATCCGGACCGCGATAAAGTTCGAGCGCGCTTCGGCAATGCCGTCGGCGACCCGGCCGATCCGGGTCGGGCCGATGATGTGGCGATAGCGGTGCGCCTCGAAGATGTTGGCGCGGCGCAGCGCCAGCACCCGGTCCCTCAGCATGCCTTTTGAAGCGGCATAGACGACGCCGTGGCGATAGCCGGCCTCGTGGCTTTCGCGGCTGGTGATCAGATAGCGGCAATGCTCGACAAAAAACTCCGGCCATTCTTCGAGCCGGTCGTCGTCGATCGTTTCGGCATAGGCGGCGATCAGCTCGGCCACACCCCGCCGCACCGCGCTGTTGTCCATCGCGCCATCGTCCACCGCGCCATCGTCCATCACCGGCGCCTCACGCGTTTGATGCCGCAGCCCTAGCGCCGCGGGCCGATTGGGGCAAGCCCTCGATGCCCCTCATTCGATGACCTCGCCAGCGCCCGCCAAGATCGATGGCGGGATCGTCAGCCCGAGCGCCTTTGCCGTTTTCAGGTTGATGACCAATTCGAACCTGGCCGGCACCACCACCGGCAGACCGGCCGGCTCCGCCCCGTTCAGAATCTGGCCGGTATAGTGGCCGACCTGATGAAAAACCCAGGCAAGGCTCGGCCCATAGCTGATCAAACCGCCGGCGGCAACGGCCTCGCGCCACTCCTGCATCATCGGGACCTTGTAGCGTGCCGCGAGGGTGGCGAGCAGCTGCCCTCGGCTGCCCAGGAACGGCTCGGGCTCCGGCATCAGCGCGCCGACATGCCGTTGGTCAAGGCTGGCGAAGGCCGGATCGAAATCGGCATCGGCGGAGAGGTTGGCGACAACGAGCTTGACGCCGAGCGCTGCCGCGGCGTCCTCGATCCTTTTGCGGTCGCGATCGTAAAACGTAGAGGCCGGGTTCGTCAGGACGCCGATCTTGGCGCCGGGTGAGAATCTGCAGCCGCTTCAGCATCAAGTCGCCGGTGACGATGCTGACCCCGGTCAAATTGCCCTCGGGGCGGTTGAAATGTTTGACAAGGGAGGCGACGGTCGAGCCAACGATCGGTATCGTGGTCGTCGCCTGCATTGCCGCTTTTGCCGGGGCGGGTCCGCCCTCGGTCGATATGGCCTCGGCCTTCTCGCTCACGAGCTCGGCCGCCAGCGCCAGCAGCCGATCGTAATGGCCTTCCGCCCAGCGGTAGTCGATCACCAGGTTGCGGCCTTCGATATAGCCGGTCTCGGCGAGGCCCTGGCGAAAATCGGCAGAATTCGCCCAGGCGGCTTTGGAGGTGAGACCCAAGAAGCCGATCCGGCGCTGCTGCTCGCCCCGGCTCACCCCGGGCAGCAGGGCGACGGCGCCAATCAGCAAAAGCAGCTCCCGGCGCCTCATTCGACGACCTCGTCGGCACGGGAAAGCAGCAGCGGCGCTATCGTCAGCCCGAGCGCCTTTGCGATTTTCAAGTTGATGACCAGCTCAAGAGCCGGCATAGGGCTGTCGGATCGGACGCACCCATGCCGAGGGTGCAGCTCACTTCGCCGCTCGCGCTCAGTCGCCGAGCAGCTCGCGGTATTTTTTCCAGAAGCCGCGGATCGCCGCCTCGCTCGACCGGAAGGGCTGCGACCCAGCCTCGTGGCCGCCCATCATGACGACCCCGCTGTCGGCGTCGTTGTAGCGCAAGGCGCGTTGCACAAAGCCGCCGACGCAGCCGTCCTCCATCGAGATATAGCCGGCCGCCCCGACGAGATTGCCTTGGCGCAGGCGGCGCTCGGTCATCGCCTCGTCGTCGCCGTCAAAGCCCAAATGGATCCATTCGAGCTCGGTCTTTTCGAGGCCCTTCGGCTGGATCACCCGGACCGCGATCGAATTTCTGATCTGCTGCAAGATCATGTTCGGGAAAATCGTCAGGATCTGCACCGAAACCTGGTCGCCATACTCGTCCACCGATTCGACGACCGAGGGGTCTTCGAGCCGCAAATCGGTGTCGGCGCGCAGCCCCTCGCGCTGGTAGTCGCCGTCCTCGGCGGCATAATCGAGCTTGGCCTGGCTGAAATGGTGGCCGCCGCTGTCGTCGATATGAATGCCGCCCGGCATGCTGAGCCGGTTGATGCGGAACGTCGTCAGAAAAGCGTGCAGGATGCTGGCGTGGTAGGTGTCCTTGGTATTCTCGGCATAGAGCTTCCAGTTGTTCGGCAATACCTGGGTGCTGCGGCCGAGGATGTGCGCCTTGCGGTTCAAGACGCGGCGGATGCCGACGACCACTTGCGGCCCGAGATAGGTTTCAAGGTCGGGGGCCTTGTCGCTGAACGTGCCGAAGACGAGCCCCGCCACCTCGGCCACCCTGAGCTGCGGCAGATCGTGCTCGTCCTTCCTGAATTCGGGCGGCATCCCGCCCTGGCGCTTGACCCCGCGCTCGAACGCGACCCCGGTCAACCGGCCGGCGAGGTCATAGGTCCAGCCGTGATAGATGCATTTGATCTCGTTGCCGTGCCCGCGGCGTTCGAGGCAAAGGAGGTTGCCGCGATGGGCGCAGCGGTTCGGAAAGGCATGGATCGCCCCCGCCGCGTCGCGGGTCACGGCCACCGCCGTCTCGCCGATGGTCGTCGCGACCCAATCGCCGGGCTCCGGGATCTCCGCGGTCAGGCACAAAAAGCTCCAGGCCGGCCCGTGAAAAATCCGCTCCTGCTCGCGCCGGTACTGAGCCTCGTCGGTGTACAGCCGAAACGGCACCTGGCTCAGCCCGTTCGACGGCCACATCACCCCCCGCGCCTCCGCGCCGCCCAGCTCGGACATGACAGTCCCTCCTCCCCTTCGATCGGCACTGTCATGTTAGCAGCAACCGGGCCGCCGCGGGAAATTCGCTCGAAGCGGTCGCGGTCAGGCGGGGCGTCGCCAGCCGAGCCAGGCGCAGATCGCCTCGCCCATGACCAATTCCTTGTCGCGGCCTTGGAGCCACGGCAATTCCTCGGTGAACATCGTCACGCATTGCCGGTAAGGGCATGGCATGCGGGTGATATCGGTGCCCCAAAAGCAGCGCTCGGGTCCGAAGGCGTCGACGATCTGGCGGATGTATTTGTGGATGTTGCGGTAGGGGTAGGGCTCGCTCGAATAGCTCGGCGCCCCCGACAACTTGACCGCGACATTGGGCAATTTGGCGAGTGCGAGCATATCGCCGAGATTGGCAAAGGCGGCATCGTCCGTGCCCGACCCGCCCCCGCCGCCGCGGCCATGATGGTCGATGTGCAATTTGAGGCCGGGATGGCGCTCGGCGATGCGGCCGAGCTCGGCCAAATGCCCGCCGGCCATCAGCCCGACCGGCAGTTTCTCGCGCTCGCAGGCGGCCCAGAACCAATCGACCGAGCCGTCCGACCACCAGCTCTGCTGGTGCGGCTGGTTGAAGGTGAAACGAAAGCCGAGCATGCCCGGCCGCTGCCGCCAATTCCTGACGATCTCTTCCTTGTTCGGCGCCTGGAGATCGAAATTGCCGAGAATGCAGAATTTCTGCGGATACGCCTCGACCGCCTCGACCGCCTGCTGGTTGGGGCCCTCGCCCAAGGTGCTGGGCGGGTGGATCACCGCCGCATCGACCCCGGCCTCGGCCATCTCCTTCAACGCGTCATCGACATTGTAGGTCGGGATCTGCCGGTGCTGCGGCGACATCCGCGCGTTTTCCCAAAGATGGATCTGCGAATCGACGATCTGCATGGCGTTTCTCCTTCGATGCTGGCTGTGTATCGCTATCCGGCGGATATTTTCGCCGGATATAAAGTTACGGGAACATCCATGATGTGACGCGTACCAAAACTACTGTCATCACGACGTTTACAAAGCCCATGATGACGATAGACCGGATCACGGCAATCTTCATTTCCTCGATCTTATCAAGGAGCGCGGCAAGATCCGGGCTGCTGCTGGAATGGGTGTCGAGGCCGCCGATCATGAGGCCATCATAACCGGAAGCGGCGCGGCGGCGGGAAGACAGAGCCGGCCGTCGGCTTCGATCTCGGCCACGACTTCGGTGACGATCTCGGCCACGGCGTCGCGCGCCGCCGAGGGGCTGCGGCTCGCCGCGACGCCGAGCGCCAGGGTGCGGAAGATGCCGTCGGGGCCGATGCGGTGCGCCTCGGCGAGGTCGCGCGCGCATTCGCGGCAGACCGACGCGTAAGGCAGGATCGACGCTCCCACCCCCTGCTGCACCATCATCCGGATCGTTTCGTGGTCGTTCAATTCGGTTTCGACCAAAAGCTCGCAGCTGCGCCCGGCGAGCAGGCCCTCCATCGCGGCCCGCAACCCGTCGCCGAGGATCAGCGGGGTGCGCCGCAATTCCTCGGCCGAGACGAGCCCCGGCGGGCGCGCGCCCGGCCTGGTGACCAGCACCATCTCCTCCGGCGCAAGGCGCGCCGACAGGATCAGCCGGCTCTTTGCGATCTCGCCGAGCAGCGCGACATCGACGCGGCCGTCGATGACGAAGTCCTCGAGCCGGATGGTGCCGGCATGGACCACCTTGAGCTCGACCAGCGGATAATGATCACGCATCCGCGCGAACAGCTCGGGGACCACCACCGGGCACAAGGTCGGGGTTACGCCGAGGATGATCTTGCCCGAGGGGTGCGCCCGGTGCGCGCGGATCTCGTCGCCGGCGCGCTCGACGTCGCGCAGGATGCGCTGCGCGGTTTCGAGCAATTTCTGCCCGGCCTCGGTCAGGCGCACGCCGCGGTTGGCGCGGGTGAAGAGCGCCGTGTCGAGCTCGTCCTCGAGCCGTTGGACGTGCCGGGTCAAGGCCGGCTGGGCGATCTGCAGATGCGCCGAGGCGCGGGTGATGCTGCCGAGCTCGGCGATGCGCACGAAATAGTGCAGGCTGCGCAGCTCCATGCCGGCAATTCCGCTCTCCGGGAAAGCACGGGTCAACCGAATTCTCCAAACCCGCCATGCCGCATCGGCATGAGCACGATCGGAATTCAGCATTTGCTCGATGACCCCGGCGAAATTAGCTTGCCCGGCCGCAAGCGGCATGGCGAGGAGGCGGGGTCATGGAGGTCGGCGTCTATCACGAATTCCACTGCCGGCCGGATCAGACCCAGGCGGAGGCGTTCGCGCTGGCGCTGGAACAGATCGAGGCGGCCGACCGCTGGGGTCTCGACGCGATCTGGCTCGCCGAGATCCACCAGCAGGCGAAGCGCTCGGTGATGAGCGCGCCGATGACCGTGGCGAGCGCCATCGCGGCCCGCACCAAGCGCATCAAGATCGGCACCGGCGTCCAGGTGCTGCCGTTGTGCCATCCGCTGCGGCTCGCCGAGGAGACCGCCACGGTCGACCAGATCAGCGGGGGCCGCCTGTTGTTCGGGGTCGGGCGCAGCGGCAATCCGAGGAGCTACATGGCCTATGGCGTGCCTTATTCGGAAAGCCGCGAGCGGTTTCTCGAAACCCTCGACATCGTCAAGAAAGCCTGGACGCAGGAGCGGTTTTCCTACGAGGGCAAGTACTGGCGTTTCGACAATGCGAGCGCAGTGCCGCGGCCGTTTCAGCAGCCGTTCCCGCCGATCCGCGTCGCCGCCGCCAGCGAGGAGACGTTCCCGTCATTGGGCGAAGCCGGCTACCCGATTTTTGTCGCGGTGCGGAGCGGCTCGCTGTCGGGTCTCGCGCCCGACCTCGCCGCCTACCGCCATGCCTATAAAGCGGCCGGCCACCCGGGTCACGGCGAGGTTTATCTGCGGCTGACCCTGCACATCGCCGATACCGACAGGAAAGCGCTCGACGAAGCCGAGGAGAGCATCATGTCCGGCTACCGGACCTTGAGCACCCGGCTCGAAAACGCGCCGAACCGGCGGCGCGCGGCCGAGGCGGTCACGATCCGCACGATCTCCTACGAGGAGGTGCGGCGCGACAAGGTCATCATCGGCAGCCCCGAGCACGTCGCCGACCGCCTCTTGCAATTGCACGAGGAGCTTGGGCTCGACGGCATCCTCGCCGAATTGAATTTCGGCGCGCTGATCCCGCCGGAGCCGATGACCCGCTCGCTGCAGCTTTTGTGCGAAAAGGTCCTGCCCCGGCTGCACTGATCCTCAAACGCGGGCGCGGCGCAGGGTTGTCCGGGAAAATCTCGATCTCAATGCCTTGTGCGCAAACAATCAGAAATCCCCTTGCGCGGGCTTGACCCGCGCATCCACGGCTTTGCCGCCCGGGCTGGAAAGTCGTGGATGGCCACGGATCAAAGTCCGTGGGCTGAAGGCCCACGAGTTCAAGCCCACGGCTGTCCGGTTCAAATTTCCGATGATCATCAAATGCTTCGAAGCGAAAGCCTTCCCCTCGGCCGGGCTTGACCCGGCCGTCCACGTCTCGCAATGGAACCGCCTTGCAATAAAAGGACGTGGATGGCCACGGATCAAGTCCGTGGGCTAAAGGCCCACGGGTCAAGCCCGGCCACGGGGGACCGGTGCTTCACTGCGACCGCTAAATCGACCAAATACCTGGAACCGGACAGCCGTGGGTCAAGCCCGGCCAAGAGGGCCTCTCCTGGTTCAACATCAGAGCAAAGCCCGACAAGGATGTGAGCGGAATTTTCCGCGGACACCCTTGCAGGCTGGCGGATCAGTAGGGGCTGGACCCGGCGGTGGCCGGTTGCGAGGGCGCGCCCGATTTCATCTCCTGCACCGCCGCCTGGCCACCCATCGTCAAAAAGCGGGTGTCGCCGCCGACAGTCACAAAGACAAACCCCATCTCGATCATCTTTTTGGCATAGGCCGGCGCGCCGCAATGGATGCCGGGCTTGACCCCGTGCCGCTTGCAGGCGTCGAGCACCTTTTTGAGCGCGGTCATCATCCACTCGTCGGGCTTGTCGCCGCCCGGCGGATGGCCATGGGAAATCGACAAATCCGAGGGGCCGATATAGATCGCGTCGAGCCCCTTGACCGACATGATCTCGTCGAGCTTGTCCATCGCCTCGGCGGTTTCGATCATGCCGAACGCGATGACCGAGTTGTTCGCCTTCATGTGATAGTCGGGGCCGGCATAGAGCGAGGCGCGGATCGGCCCCGAGCTGCGATAGCCCAACGGCGCATAGCGCATCGAGCCGACAAATTTTTCGGCCTCGGCGCGGTTGTTGACCATCGGGCAGACGATGCCGACCGCCCCGGCGTCGAGCGCCTTTTGGATATAGGACGGATCGTTCCAGGGAACGCGCACCAGCGGCACGGTCTCGGTCGTCGAGATCGCCTGAAGCATCGTCACCATCATCTGGTAGTCGATCATGCCGTGCTGCATATCGACGACCAGCGAATCCCAGCCGGCATGCGCCATGACCTCGGCCGAAAAGCTCGACGGCACACCGAGCCAGCTGTTGACGACCGGCTTGCCTGCCAGCCACAGATCCCGTACCCGGTTCGCGCGCATACCCGTTCCTCCTGGCGTCATCCGATGCGGTCGATCCCGCCAGCTATCGGGGCGAGTGTCAAGCGCCGCTCCTATGGGCGCCGATCGACTTGAGCATGCTGGTTCGGGTTGGCGGGAGCGAGCGGCTGGCGGAAGCGCCAAAACCGGATATAGCGCCCGACGGCAGCCTCTGCGACCGGCATGCCCAGCACGTCGAGCGAGCGGCGGTAATCCTCTTGCGACTGGGTCGCCCGCTGCCCTGCGCGCCCGTAGACCGCCCAGAGGTCATGGCCCGAGGCCAGTGCCGCCGCCTGCGGCAATTGCCAGCTGAGCGCGACGCCGCCGTTCGCCAGGCCGGCGCGGGCGGCAAAAACGGCGAGCACCGAATAGGAATAGTAGCTGTTGAGCAGCACGACGTCGCCCGGCCGGGCATCGGCCGCGAGCTCGCTCGCCAGCAAATCCCAGCGCGGCTTTGCTTCGAAATTGTAGTAGGGCAGCAAATTGGTCAGGCAACCCACCACCAGGACCGGCGCCAGGGCGGCAAACCGGGCGAGCGCCATCCGGCCGAGCCCGACGCCCGCCCCGACACCCGCCAGGATAAAGAACGGCGCCGCGCTCCAGGCGATATACCGCGCCACCAGCACCGGCACCAACAGCGAGACCAGCAGCAGGACCAGCGGCGGGACCAGTACAGCGCAGCCGAGCAGCCAAAGCATGCCGGCATCGCGGCGCAATTGCCAAAGGCCCAGAGCGGCCAGTGCGGCGACTCCAAGGGAAAGGCCGGGGAATGCGACGGGGGCGAGGTCGGGCGTGACGACGCTCGCAATGCGCATCAGGTAGACGGGGGCGATGATCGACCAAATCGTCTCGCCGGTTGCGGCCGGCGCCCAGCCCGCGGCATCGAGGATCGCCCCGTGAGCTGCGGCATAGACGACGGCCAGCATCGGCGCCCACGCGGCGAGGACGAGGCACTGCGCCAAGACCCAGCTGCGCCGGAACCCGGCAAATCCCGGACCGCCGCGCCAGGCAATCGCTGCCACGGCCAGATTGGCGGCGAAGAGCCAAGAGACCGCGACGTTCAGCACGCCGAGCGCTGCCGCGGTGCCGACGACATAGGCGGCCCACGCGCCGCGAGCGGGGCCCTTTCGCAGCGGCGGCAAGGCGGCGGCGGCCGGATCCTGGACCAGCCGCACGAGGCCCCAGAGCGCGACCAAGATCAGGCACGAGACGAGGGTATAGGAACGCGCTTCCTGCCCGAGCTGCACCGAAAACGGCGAGAACGCGGTCAGCAGCCCCGCGACCGCGCCGCTGCGCGGGCCGCCGACCTGCCTACCGGTCGCGCAAGCCAACGCCGCCGCGACCGCGCCGAATATCGCCGAGGGCAGCCGCAACAGCCATTGCGAGGCGCCGATCCGGGCCACCAGCCACAACAGCAGAAAATAGCTCGGGTAATGGCTCGCGTGCAGCGAGTCGGCGACAAGGTCCGGCACGCTCGCGGTCGCCCGGTGCAGGCTCGCGACCTCGTCGAGCCAGAACGGCTTGTCGCCGAGACCATAGAGCCGCAGCAGCAAAGCCGTCGCGCCGATCGCCGCCGGCAGCGCGAGCCGCGCCGACAATCCTCGGCAGCGCAGCACAAATCGGACGGTTGCGGCAGAGGCGAGCCCGCGCGTCACGGAAATCCCAAATCGACGATGCCCAAATCGACGATGCCCAATTGGACGTTGCCCAGATGGACGGTGTTGGGCACGCGTGATCCTAAGCGCAGCAAGGCCGGCCTATCCCTGCATTTTCTTTGCATTTCCTCGGGCGACCGGCGAGATGCCGCGGTTGCGCACCGTGCCGCCGGCGGCGAGGATGCCCGCGGACCCGATACAAGGAGAATAGAATGGCCGAGGACATCGCCTTTCTGTCGGCAGCGCAGCTGTTGGCCCGCTATCGGCAAAAAGAATTGTCGCCGGTCGAGGTGGCGACGGCGACGTTGCGCCGGCTCGAAGCCTATGAGGGTGCCGTCAACGCTTTTGTCCTTTACGATCCCGATACGGCGATGGCGATGGCGCGGGCCTCGGAGGCGCGCTGGCAAAAGGGCGAGCCCAAGGGCCTGCTCGACGGCGTCCCGGTCGCGGTCAAGGACACGCTCCTGACCCGCGGCTGGCCCCGGCTCTTGGGCTCGCGCACGATCGATCCGAACCAGGCCTGGGACGAGGACGCCCCGGTCCCGGCGCGGCTGCGGGACGCGGGAGCCGTCTTGTTCGGCAAAACGACGACGCCGGAATTCGGCTGGAAAGGGGTCACCGACTCGCCGTTGACCGGGGTCACCCGCAACCCGTGGGACCTCGAGCGCACACCGGGCGGGTCGAGCGGCGGCAGCGCCGCGGCGGTATTGGCCGGCATCTGCCCGCTCGCAGTCGGCACCGACGCCGGCGGCTCGATCCGCATCCCGGCCTCGTTTTGCGGCATTGTCGGGCATAAGCCGAATTTCGGCCGGGTCGCGGCCTACCCGCCCTCGGCCTTTGGCGACGTCGCCCATGTCGGGCCGATGGCGCGCACGGTCGAGGACGCCGCCTTGATGCTCGATGCGATCAAAGGGCCGGATTCGCGCGACTGGCACAGCCTGCCGGATGACGGGATCGCCTATCGCGAGCGGGTGCGCGACGGCTCGCTGGCGCAAATCCCTCGGGGGGAAGCGCGTCGCCCTGTCGCCGACCCTCGGCTGTGCCGAGCCGGCGCCGGCGGTGCGCGCCGCGGTCGAGCGCGCCGGCCGGGTCTTTGCCGAGCTCGGCGCCATCGTCGAGCCGGCCGATCCGTTCACGCAATCGCCGATGCCGATCTTTCAGACGCTGGCCTTGGGCGGTTTCTGGGCGCTGCTGCGGGCGCAACAGCCGGAGCAGGTGGCGGTGATGGACCCGGGCCTCGTCGAGCTGTGCCGGCGCGGCGAGGCGGTCACACAAGAGCAATATGTTGCCGCGATCGGCCAGCGCGCCGCACTCGGCCAGCGGCTGCGGCAATTCTTCGACCGCTACGATCTCCTGCTGTCGCCGACCATGCCGATCCCGGCCGCCTATGCCGACCCGCGCGCCGACGACCAGCCAAACCCGAAAAACGCCTGGAGCTGGGTCACCTACACCTACGTCTTCAACCTGACCAAAAACCCGTCCTGCTCGGTCCCGTGCGGCTTTGCCGATGGCTTGCCGATCGGGCTGATGGTGACCGGGCCGCTCTACGACGATCTCGGCGTCCTCCAAGCCTGCCGCGCCTATGAAACCGCCGCCGGCCCCATTTGGCCGAGCCCGGCGCTCGAAGCCGCCCTCGCCAAAGCCGCCGCCCCCGCGGCCGACAATCGCGTCGCCGCCAAGCGCTGGGCCAAGCCGGTCGCGCAATAGCCGGCTGCGCAATAGCCGGTTGCATCCCCGCCCGCCGCGCGCATATTCGCAAGCGTGCAGCGTCGCAAGGAGGATGCCGTGGCCAACAAGGAACAGAAGCGGACCAGCCGGGAAGCGAAGAAACCCAAGCAGAACAAAAAGAAGGCTGGCAAATCCCCCGCCAAGGCGCAACCCGCCAAACCCTGACCCGCCCGCCGAGGCGGGCAAGGAGTTCGTCGAGGCCGCGCAGCCGCGGCGGAGCGGGCGTGTCGCGGCTGCGACGGTGGTCGGGCTGCCCGCCACTGCCGAGTTCTTCGTTCGTCGCCGGGCTCGTCCCGGTGATCCACGTCTTTTACCGGTTGATGAAAGCCCGAAAGCCGGCCTTTCCCTTTGCGGGCTTGCCTCCGCCGCGTTCCCGGCGCAAGCCGCGAGCCACGGTCGCTCCGCTCCTCGGCCGCCGCCCGATAACCGGGTGGTGCCGCTGCTTTCGGGTTGCCGGACGATCTTGAGCTATAGTCAACAGAACTATAGCTATTGACCCGAGGATCCCCGAGACGGGGCAGGGATGCAGGTGGGCAAAACCTCGAAGGCAGGCTCAGGTAAATTTTGGGAAGGAGCCGGCATCATGCGCTATACGGTCGTGTTGGAGCAGGAACCGGACGGCGGCTATGTCGCCAGTGTCCCCGCGCTGCCGGGTTGCGTCAGCCAAGGCGATACGCGTCCAAGCGCTTTGGCGAACATCCGCGAGGCCATCCAGCTTTATATCGAGGATTGCCACGACGCTGGCGATCCGGTCCCGACCGAGGCGGGCAAGGAGTTTGTCGAGGTCGAAGCCGCATAGCCGCGGCGGAGCGGGCGTGTCGGGGCTGCGCCGGTGGCCGGGCTGCCCGTCGGCCTCTCCGGCCGTCAGGTCCGGGCCGCCCTGGAACGGGCAGGCTTCGTATTCCGCCGCCAGACCGGCAGCCATATGATCCTGCGCCGGGACGAGCCCCACGCCCGCGTTGTTGTGCCCGACCACAAGGCGGTCCGGCAGGGCACGCTCCGGCGCATCATTGCCGATGCCGGGCTGACCGTCGATCAGTTCATCGCACTTCTCGGGCGATAGGTCCGGCGCGATCCTGCCTTGCGCTCTGCCGGGAGCCTCCGTTACGGGGACAGTTTACTTTACCTGACCCGGCCTTTAAGGTTTTGCTCACCTGCATCCCCGCCCCCGTCTCGGGGGAACGTGTGATGAAAGCCCGAAAGCGGGCCTTTCTCGGCCGCCGATACGTTCGTCACCGGGCTCGGCCCGGTGATCCACGCCTTGCTTCCTCACGGCAGAATCGGCGTGGGGCCGCAGATCGTGAGATGCCGCCAGGCCAAAATGGCGGGTCGCCCCGCCTCCCGGCGCTCCCTTGCGAGGCTTGAAGGAACAAACCACGAATCCTGATCTATCGGCGTCCGAACCCATTCGCCGCCACGGAGCGCATCCCGCGATGCCGGCCGCCGATCCCTCATTTCCTCCTGCTACCGCCTGTTTTTCGCACGCGGAACCGAGGAATCTCAACCCCTTGCGCCTGATATCTCCGTCACTCGCGCGCGCGAGGCCGGGCGGAACGCAGCACAACCGGCCTTGCCTCTGGGCGCCTCGATCGGCCCGTTAAGGATGTATTCGGATTTGGATATTAGGGTCCCTCCCTGATCGTTTCACCGGCGCCGCGGCCTCTGCCGCCGCCGGGTATCCAGGGAGCGCAGCGCGTGGCAGCCCTAAGCTGGAAGAGCGGGGTCAGCGGTAGCTGGACGACAGCGGCCGATTGGATTCCCGCCGTCGTCCCCGCCGCCGGCGACGACGTGTCTATCGCGGTCGGCGGCTCCTACATCGTGTCGGCTGCGGCGCTCCAGGTCGCGCTCGACGCGCTGACGGTCAGCGCCCCGGGTGCCATTCTGGCGATCGATGCCACCGGGGCCGGCGGCAGCAACATCGCGGTGACAGGCACGCTCGGCAACAGCGGCCATATCGAGATCGGCAATCTTCTCCTCTCGGTGCCGATAACCGTTTCGGTGAACGGACTTGCCAACCTCGGCGAAATCGATCTGACCGGCAGTGCCGCGGCACAGGCCTCGCTGCTGGTCGAGCCGGCGGGCGGCAGTCTGACCGGAAAATATTTCCTCAGCGGCAACGCGCTGCTCGCTTACGAGCTGGGCGGGGTCACGGCGATCGGCAACAGTGCCGAGCTGTCGCTGACGGGCCCCAAGGCGCGGGTCGCGCTCGGCTCGGCGCCGGACAGCAGCAGCGCGCTGAGCGGGCTCGGCAGCAGCCTCGGCACCCTCCGCCTCGAAGGCGGTGCCAGCGTCGCCACGGCTGTCGGGTTCGTAAACAACGGCATCGTCGATGTCGACGACAGCAGCGGCAGCGGCGGCAGCCGGCTTTTGTTCGGCGGGGTCTTGACCAACCGCGGCAATTTGGTGATCGGCAACGCCCTCCTCGACGCGGCGACGCTGGTGACCGCCGCCGACCTTGTCAACGCGCGGGAAATTGCCCTGACCGGCAGCGGCGCAATCCAGGCGACGCTCGATATCGCCGCGGCGGCACCGGCGACCTTTACCGGGATCAACCTGCTCGGCGGCGACGCGCTCTTGGAGTACGGCAGCGGCGCCATCAGCAATATCGTGATCGGCTCGCAGCTGACACTCAGCGGTTCCAAGGCGCGGGTGGCGCTCGCCTCGGCGACCGGCAGCAACAGCGCGTTGACCAACCTCAAAGGCAACGCGGGCACGTTCGACCTCGAAAACGGTGCAGTGGTCACAATCGCCGGCAGCTTCACCAATACCGGTCTGAGCGAGGTCGATACCGGGTCCGGCGCCGGCGGCAGCAGCCTGAAGATCGGCACGACCCTGACCAACAGCGCGATCATCAGCCCGAACGGCCTCAAGATCGGCAACACCATCCTCAGCGCGGCAACGCTCGTCGAAGCCACAGGTCTGGTCAACACCGGCTTGACCGATTTGACCGGGGCGCTTTCGGTCCAGGCGACGCTCGACATCGGCGCGGCGGCGACGCCCACGCTGATGGGAGATTTCTTTCTCGCGAACGATGCGCTCCTCGAATTCTCGAGCGGGGCGATCACCGGCATCGGCACTGGCGCCGAGCTTTCGCTCGACGGCGCCGGCTCGCGCGTGGCGCTCGCCTCGGCAGACGGCAGCAACAGCGCGATCACAAAGCTCGCGACCAATCTCGGCACGCTCGTCCTCAACGGCGGCGCCGAGGTGGTCACCGCGGTCGGCTTCGCAAACGGCAACCTCGTAGAGGTCGATGATGCCGGCGGTGGCAGCAGCCTGACGATCGGCGGGAGCATGACCAACACCGGCCATATCGTGATCGGCAACACATTGTTGGCCGGCGCGACCAATGTGGCGGCGAAGGAGCTCCAGAATACCGGCGAGATCGACCTGGTTGGGGCGCCGTTGGTTCAGGCGACACTCGACATCGCCGCAGCGGCACCTTCGACCTTGACCGGTATCGACAATCTCGGCAACGACGCGCTCTTCGAATACGGAAGCGGGGCGATTACCGCGATCGGCAGTGGCGCGCAGCTTTCGCTGAACGGCGCCCATGCGCGGGTGGCCCTCGCCTCGGGATCGGGCAGCAACAGCGCACTAAGAAGGCTCGCGAGCAATGCCGGCACGCTGCGCCTCGAAAACGGTGGGGTATTAAGCACCACTACGGATTTTCTGAACGCCGGGATTCTCGAAGTCGATGATATCGGCGGCGGCAGCCGGCTGACGATCGGCGCGGCCTTGACCAACACCGGCCGCGTCGCGATCGGCAACGTTGCGCTCGGCGCGCCGACGATCCTCTCGGCGAGCGTTGCCTCGAATGGTGGCGAGATCGACCTGACGTCGGGGCGGACGGTGCAGGCGACGCTCGACATCGCCGGGGCTTTGTCGAACGCCGGGCTGGTCCAGGTCGATGCTGTCGGCGCCAGCGGCGGTAGCCGGCTGACGATCGGCGGAACGTTGACCAATGACGGCGTCATCTCGAAGGGCCTCAGGATCGGCAATATTGAGCTCAGCGTGCCGACGGTCGTCACGGCGGCATTTCTCTCGAACCCCGGCGAGATCGATCTGGCCGGTGCGCCATCGGTTCAGGCGACGCTCGACACCGCGGCGGCGGCGCCGGCGACACTGACCGGCATCTACAAGCTCACAAACGACGCGCTCCTCGAATTTTCGACCGGCAAAATCACCGCAATCGGCGGCGGCGCGGAATTGTTACTCAGCGGCGCCGCAGCGCGGGTGGCGGATGCCGCTGCGGCGGGCGGCAACAGCGCGTTGACCGGCCTCGCCGCCAATAGCGGGGTGCTCGCCCTGGAGGGGGGTGCCAATCTCGCCTTGACCTCCGGGTTCTCGAACGGCGATCTTCTCGTCGTCGACAATCTCGGCGGGGGCGGCAGCAGCCTGAGGATCGGCGGGGTGCTCGACAACAGCGGCACCGTCGACATCGGCAACAGCAGCAGCCTCAGCCTGGCGACGACGGTCACCGCGGCCGGGCTCGACAACCTGTTCGGCGGCTCGATCGTCATTGCCGGGCGGGCCGCGCCGGCGACACTGACCGCGACCGGCGCCGCCGCCGACGAGGGCTCGATCACAGTCGGCAATCTCGGGGTTCTCGCCCTCGGCAAGAGCCTGAGTGTCGCGAGCGCGGCGGTGCTGACGGTGAATGGCGGCGAGGTCAGCGGCGGCACTCTGTCGGGATCGGGCACGATGGCGAGCGGCATCGCGTCTCACAGCACCCTCGCCGGGGTCACGATCGCCGCCGGGACGAGCTTTGCGGCCGGCGCCAACAGCACCCTGACCCTCGACCATGTGACCGTCGCCGGCGCACTCTCGGGTGGCGGCAGCGCCGGGCTCGCCTTCGGCCTGGCCGGCAATGACGCGATGACCGACATTGCCGGCTTCCCGACGATCAGCCTCGCCGATGGCGGGGCGAACGTGCTGACCCTGAGGGCCGCGAACTTTGCCGGCGTCACCGGCGGCGCGATCACCGTCTTCGACGGCGATGGCGGCACCACCCTCACGGCCTCGGGCCTTCCCTCGATGGACGCGATCACCGTCCATGCCGGCAGCGGCATCGACAAGCTGACCGGCGGCGCCGGCAACGACGCCTTCTTCGCCGGCGGCCATACGACGATGACCGGCAAGACCGGCGCCAACGAATTTGTTTTTAACGGACCGGGCCCGGGCAACGTCGTCGCCGATTTCGCCGCCTCCGCGCAAAACCAAATCGTGGTCGGCAATTTCGGATTCTCGCTCGCTCAGAGCGGGGCGAGCGCCACGCCGGAACAGCTGCCGAGCAACCTCTTCGTCAAGAACGCCACCGGCAAATTCACCGACACGGCCCAGCGCTTCGCCTACGACACCACCAACGGCAAGCTGTTCTTTGCCGCGGACGGCAGCGGCAGCACGCCGGAGCTCGTCGCCACCCTCGCCAACCACCCCGGCTTATCGGCCTCGCAACTGTTCTTCATCACCTGACGCTCTCGCCCCGCCGGCCGCCATCTGCTGAGAGCCGCCGTCGAAAGGCGCGGGACTACGGGCGATTACGGGGATGGGCTGAGCGCAGCGATGCCCATCCTTGTGACCGCGCATGGTGGGTTTCGCGAACTGCTCAAGCCACCTTACAAAAACGCAAAACGGCTGCGCACGGGGGGCGCCGGGCGGGCTCGCGGACGGTCCGGATTTCGCCGGCGGCGGCCATGCGTTACAAAGTGCCGTGCAGCGTGCGAATGAGGGGGTGATGTGCTCGCCAATATTCCTGCGACCCAGACGGTGATCGAGATCAAGGGGCCGGGCGGGCCCGAAATGCTGGTGCCGGGGACGCGGCCGGTGCCGGAGCCCGGGGCGGGCGAGGTCTTGATCCGGATCGCGGCGGCCGGGGTCAACCGCGCCGATTGCCTGCAGCGCATGGGGCGCTATCCGATGCCGCCCGGAGCGCCCGACATCCCCGGCCTCGAATGCTCGGGCACGATCGTCAAGCTCGGGCCGGGCGTGTCGCAATGGCATGAGGGCGACCCTGTCTGCGCGCTCTTGATCGGCGACGGCTACGGCGAATATGCCGCCGCCCCCGCGGTGCAATGCCTGCCGGTGCCCGCGGGCGTGAGCCTCGTCGATGCCGGCGGTCTGCCCGAGACCTTTTGCACGGTGTGGACCAACGTCTTCGACCGCATCCACCTCAGGGCCGGCGAGGTGTTCTTGCAGCAGGGCGGGTCGAGCGGCATCGGCATGACCGCGATCCAGCTCGCCAAGGCGTTTGGTGCCCAGGTGCTCGCCACCGCCGGCTCGGACGAAAAGTGCCGCGCCTGCCGCGACTACGGCGCCGATGTCGCGATCAACTACCGCAAAGAAGATTTTGTCGCGGTCGGCAAGGAATTTACGCAAGGCCACGGCGTCGACGCGATCTTCGACATGGTCGGCGGCGACTACATCCAGCGCGAGCTCGACCTGTTGGCGCCCGAGGGCAGGCTCTGCTTTGTCGCCTTGATGCACGGGGCCAAGGTCGAGGCCGATTTCGGGTTGATCCAGCGGAAGCACCTGACCGTCACCGGCTCGACCCTGCGCCCGCGCCCGGTTGCGCAAAAGGCCGCGATCGTCGCGGCGCTCAGAGAGAAGGTGTGGCCGCTCTGGGCGCAAGGCAAATTGCGCCCCTGCACCTACCAGACCTTCCCGCTCGCCGAAGCCGCCGAGGCGCACCGGCTGATGGAATTGAGCCGGCACATCGGTAAAATCCTGCTGACCCCGTGATTGGGGGCGCGCGGCGGTTTCTCAATAGCTCGCGATTTCGATCGAGTTCCGGTCGGGGTCGTCGATATAGATCGACTGGATCGTGCCGGTGGCACCGGCGCGCGGGCCCTGCATCCTGACCGGCACGCCGCAAGCTTCGAGATGGGCCGCGACCTCGGTCATCGGCGCCTCGGTGATAAAGCAGATATGGGCCGGCTGGCGCTTGTCCCCAGGGCTCGCGGCGGGGCTCGCGGCGGCCATCGCCATCGGGCCGCCGGCGGCGTCGAGATGAATTTTTTGCCGGCCGAAATAGAGTGCGGCACGGCCTTCCCCGGTCATTTCGGACCGCATGCCGAGGATACGGCGGTAGAACTCGACGCTGCGGTCGAGATCGGCGACGGTCAGGTTCAGGTGGTCGATGCGTTCGATCTGCATGGCGCCCCTCCGCGATGTCGTGACGCGGCGGAGCATGCCACGCGGCGGGGCCGCCGGGCCAGCCCGGTAATCCCGGCCGATCGCCGCCCCAGGAAAATTGCGGATCGAGCCGCTATTCGGCGGCTTTTGCCGGGGCGGAGCCGGGTTCGAGGGCGGCTTCGGTTACGTCTTCGACGCGTTCGGCCCAGGTGAAGCGGAGGGCGTTGCGCGCGCTCTCGGGGATGTCTTCGTAGTCCTTGCGGTTGCGGGCGGGGAGGATCACCGCGGAGAGGCCGGCGCGGGCGGCGGCGGTGACCTTTTCCTTGATGCCGCCGACCGGCAGCACGAGGCCGCGCAGGCTGATCTCGCCGGTCATCGCCGTGTCGCTCCGCACTGTGCGGTCGGTCAACAAGGACACCAAGGCGGTGTACATCGCCACCCCGGCAGAGGGCCCGTCTTTCGGGATGGCGCCCGCCGGGACGTGGATGTGGATGTCGTTTTTTTCGAACATCGCGGGGTCGAGGCCGAGTGCCGCGGCGCGCGATTTGACGAGGCTGAGCGCGGCCTGCGCGCTCTCGCGCATGACCTCGCCCAATTGGCCCGTCAGGATCAACCGATTGCCGCCGGGGATGCGGGTCGCCTCGATAAAGAGGATGTCGCCGCCGACCGGGGTCCAGGCGAGGCCGGTGGCGACACCGGGTACGCTGGTGCGCATCGCGACCTCGCCCTCGAAGCGCGGCGGGCCGAGGATTTCGGCGAGCCCCTCGGGTGCGATCGCAACGTGCCGCGCAGCCTCTTCGGCGATCTTCATCGCGGCGCTGCGCAAGACGGCGCCGATCTCGCGCTCGAGCTGGCGCACCCCGGCTTCGCGGGTGTAGTCGCGGATGATTTCGTGGATCGCCGCGTCGGCGATCTCGGCCTCTTCCGGCTTCAACCCGTTCGCCTTCAGCTGGCGGCCGACCAGATAACGTTTGGCGATCTCAAATTTTTCGTCCTCGACATAGCCCGGCAGGTCGATGATCTCCATGCGGTCGCGCAACGGCCCCGGGACGGTGTCGAGCACGTTCGCCGTCGTGATGAACATGACCCGCGACAAGTCGAACGGCACCCCCAGGTAATTGTCGCGGAAGGTCGAGTTCTGCTCGGGGTCGAGCACCTCGAGCAAGGCCGAGGCCGGGTCGCCCTGAATGCCGCGGCCGAGCTTGTCGACCTCGTCGAGCATCATCACACAGTCGCGCGACCCGGCCCGCCTGATCCCCTGGATGATGTTGCCGGGGAGCGCCCCGATATAGGTGCGCCGGTGGCCGCGGATCTCAGCCTCGTCATGGGTGCCGCCGAGGCTGACGCGGACGAATTTGCGCCCCGTCGCGCGGGCGATCGACTGGCCGAGCGAGGTCTTGCCGACACCGGGCGGCCCGACAAAGCACAGGATCGGGCTGCGCCCCTCCGGGTTCAGGTGGTGGATCGCCAGGTATTCGAGGATGCGGCGCTTGACCTTGGCGAGCCCGAAATGGTCGGCGTCGAGAACGCGCCGCGCCTCGGCGATGTCGATCGAGCCCCCGGTCTCGACCGACCACGGCAGCTCGGTCAGCCATTCGAGATAGCTGCGCGCCATCGAATATTCGCCGGCCGCCTCGGGCATCCGTTCAAGCCGCGCCAGCTCGCGCTTGGCGTGCGCCTCGACCTCCTCCGGCATCTTCGCCTCGGCGATCTTTTGCGAAAGCTCGGCGATCTCCTGCGCCTTGGCGTCCTCGCCCTCGCCCAATTCCTTCTGAATCGTCTTCAGCTGCTCGCGCAGCAGGAACTCGCGCTGGCGGGTGTCGATCTTGCCCTGGGTCTCTTCGCTGATCCGGCGCGACAGGCGCAGCACCTCGGTGCGATAGGCCAGCATTTCCGACACCCGGCTGAGCCGGCGCTCCAGATCGACGGTTTCGAGGACCTCCTGCTTTTCGAACGGCGTGATGTCCATAAAGCTCGCGATCAAATCGGCGAGCGCGGCGGGCGAGGTCACCCCTTGCACGGCGTTGACCAGCTCGGCGGGGGTCTGCGGCAACAATTGCAAGACCTCGATCGCCTGGTTGCGCAGATTGAGCATCCGCGCTTCGATGTCCTTGCTCGTGGTCTCGGCTTCGGTGACGCGCTCGACCCGCGCCGCCAGAAACGGGTAGCCGTCGACAAAGTCGAGGATACGCACGCGCCGCTCGCCCTGGCTGATCACATGGTGCTGGCCGTCGGGGCTCGTCAGATAGCGCAGGATGTTGGCTTCGGTGCCCATGCGGTGCAGATCGACCGGGATCGGGTCGTCGGTCGCCGGGTCGCGCTGCAAGACGAGGCCGATCGGGCGGCTCAACCGGATCGCCGCCTGCGCCGCCGCGATCGAGCGCTGGCGGCCGAGCGTCACCGGCAGCACCGTGCCGGGAAAGAGCACGAGGCTGCGTGTCGGCACCAGGATCAAGGTGTCGGCAGGGAGCGGCGGGATGCCGGCGAGCGCGGTTTCGATCGCGCCCGAGGGCGGCGGGGCGGCGGCATCGGCCGCGCGGAGCTCTTGTTCTTCAAGCGGCATCGGAAAAAATCCTCGGCAGTATTCTCGATGGCGGCGCGCGCGTCAGAGCTTGTGCAGCTGCACCATCAAGCAACCATTGGCGAGATGCCGGCTGGAAATCTCGAGGCGCGCCGGGGGCAGCTCGATGCGCCGCTCGAAATGGCCGTGCGGGATTTCCAGCCGATGAATGCGCGCATATTCGAGCTCGCGCGGCAGCGGGCGCTCGCCGCTGACGATCAAGACGCCAGCGCTCAACGTCACCTCGATGCGGTCGACCTCGACACCGGGGAGCGCGATCAGGATGGTCAGGGCCTCGTCGGTTTCAAAGATGTCGCAAGGCGCCTCCCAATAGGGAGTGGCGTGGCTGCGATGAAAGAATTGACGATGCAGATGATCGGCGCGTTCCATCGCCCGGCAGGCCTGCGCCCACATCAACGCTTCGAGCTGTCGTTCCGGCATGGCTTCTCCGCGCGGCGCAGGACGCGCCGCTTTGTTCATATGGTGCGCCAAGCCCGACGCCCAATCACGGGCCGGCACCGGACAATACCCCAGTCCGGCCAGGATCGCGAGACTAGGCGGACCGCACGAAACCGGCTATCAGCGTTTGCGACACAGCTTCAGGGGTGCATGTGGCCGAGATCGAAGACAAAGCCAGGGCAGTGGTCGAGGGCGTGGCGGCCGAAGGGGTGCGGCTGGAGACGCCGTGCGGCGACGGCGCCATGGTGTGGCGGGTATGGGGTGCGGGGCCACCCTTGGTGCTGCTGCATGGCGGCTACGGCTCGTGGATGCACTGGGTTCGCAATATCCTGCCGCTGGCGCGGGAGTTCACCGTGGTGGCGCCCGATCTGCCGGGACTCGGCAAGTCGGCGACCCCGCCCGAGCCGCATGCCGCCGAGAGCCTGGCGCAGATCGTCGCCGACGGCTTGGCCATCATATTGCCGGGCAGCGAGCGTCTTCACCTCGCCGGCTTCTCGTTTGGCGGGGTGCTCGGCGGCCATGTCGCGGCATTGCTGGGCGAGCAGGTGCGGGGCTTTACGATCGTCGGCTCGAACGGGCTCGGCCTGCCGCGCCAGCCGACCGAGCTCGAGCGCCAGAAGCCGGGCGGGACCGTCGAAGAGCTGCTCGCCATCGCGAGGTACAACCTCGGCGTGCTGATGATCGCCGACAAGGCCAAGATCGACGACCTCGCGGTTTACATCCAATACCTCAACGCGCCGCGCGGCCGGGTCAGGAGCCGGCGCTTTTCGCGCACCGACACGCTGATCCGGGCGCTGCCGCGGGTGACCGCACGGCTCTCCGGCATCTGGGGCGGGCGCGACGCCGGCGCCCATCCCTATCTCGACGAGCGCCGGCGCGTGCTCGATGAGATCCAGCCCGGCCTGCGCTTTGAAATCATCCCCGGCGCCGGCCATTGGGTCGCCTACGAAGCCGCCGACCGTTTCAACCCGCTCCTTGCCGAGATTGTGAGACAGCAATCGGAGGCGGTCGCGACGGTTTGACGGTGCCTTGGCGCGGTCGCTATTCGGCGGCGCGGGCGCCGAGGGCGGCGAGGCGGCGCTGGGCATCGAGCATGTCGGGGGTGTCGGCGGCTGCCGGCTTGAGGCGGAAATCGAAGCGCGCTGCGTAATAGGGCGGATCGATGCCGAGGCGGCGGGCTTCGGGGTCGGCCGTCTCGCGGCGGGCAAACTCGCAGATCAGCAAATCCTTGACGGCAAAGACCGCGTCGCTGCCAAGATATTCGTCGGTGCGGTCGAAGATGTGCGTCGTCACCGGCTCGTACCCCGCGGCCGAAACGACAAAATGGATATGCGCCGGACGCCACGGATGGCGGCCGGTGGCGCGCAGCATCGCGCCGACCGGGCCGTCGGACGGGATCGGATAGTTGACCGGGCGCACCGTGCGCACCAGAAAGCGGCCGTCGGCGTCGGTGCGGAACTTGCCGCGCATGTGCAGCCCGTCGAGCCCCGCATCCTGCAAATCGTAGAGCCCGCTCGTCTGCGCCTGCCACACATCGAGCAGCGCCCCCGCGATCGGCCGGCCGTCGAGATCGAGCACCCGGCCGGCGACCAAGGCCGGCGGACCCTTCGCGTCGAGATGGGCGATATTGCCGCCGGGCGGCATCTCCGGCGCGCCCTGTCGATGGAACGGGCCGAACACGGTCAATTCGGTGGCGCCGTCGGGCTTGCGGTGGTTCAAGAGGTCGACCACCATCGAGACGCCGAGCGTGTCCGAGAACAGGATGAACTCCTGGCGCTTGTCGCTGCACATGCGCCCGGCCTCGGTCAGGATCTCGATCGCCCGGAACCACTCGGATTCGGTCAGGTTGACCTCTTTGACAAAGGCATGCAGGTGGCCGATCAGGCTCAGCATGATCTGCCTGAGCCGAGGCTCCGGCGTCTGCGCGAAGCGTTCCAGCACCTCGGCGGTAATGTCGTCCTCGGTCTTGTTGCGCTGCATCGCCATCGCCCGCCTCCCTCTACCTGACCTATCGGCAGATATAGTCGAAAAATTCGCGCTGGGCATCAGCGCGTGCCGCCGCGGGAGCTGAACCGGTGCGCCGACGCTCGATCTCCCGCGCGCTCGACGCGCTCAATTTTCTGCTCGCCGACGTTCGTGGCGCGCTCGGCCCGTACCTCAACGTCTTTCTGGTTACCCGACAGCATTGGAGTCTTTCGGAGGTCGGCGTGGTCACAACCGCCGGCGGCTTTCTGAGCCTTGCGGTGCAGACGCCGATCGGCGGGCTGATCGATGCGACCCGACGAAAGCGCGGGCTGGTCGTCGCAGCGCTCGCGGTGCTGGCTATCGGCGCCGTGACGATCTTTGCCGCCCCCGCGTTCTGGCCGGTCATGGTCGCCAACGCCGCGATCGCCGCGGTCGGCGACGTGTTCGGCCCGGCGGTGGCGGCATTGACCCTGGGGCTTTACGCGCGTGCCGCGCTCGCCCGCCGGCTCGGGCGCAACGCCGCCTTCGACCACGCCGGGAATGTCGCGATTGCGGCCGCCGCCGGGATCGTCGGCTGGGCGTTTTCGCAGCGCACGGTGTTTCTGCTCGTCCCGTTTTTCGCGGTGCTCGCCGGTGTTGCGGCGCTGTCGATCCCGGCTGACGCAATCGACCACCTCCGGGCAAGGGGCGGCGCGGCGAAGGACGATGGAGAGCCTCGCCGGTCGGGCTTCGGCGCGTTGCTGAGCTGCCGTCCGCTGCTCGTTTATGCCGCCTGCACGATGCTGTTTCATTTCGCCAATGCGCCGCTCTTGCCATTGGTCGGGCAAAAGCTGGCGCTGGCTCACCAAGCGCTGGCCACGGTGATGATGTCCGCCTGCATCATCGCGGCGCAAGCGATCATGCTGCCGGTAGCACTCCTCGTCGGGTGGAATGCCGACCGCGTCGGGCGCAAGCCGATCCTGTTGATCGGCTTCGGCATCCTGCCGATCCGTGCCATGCTCTACCCGTTCTCCGACGACAGCGCCTGGCTTATCGGGGTGCAGCTGCTCGACGGGATCGGCGCCGGCATCTGGGGTGCGATCACACCGCTCGTCCTCGCCGACCTGATGCGCGGCACCGGCCGCTATAATGTCGCGCAAGGGGCGATCGCCACCGCGCAGGGGATCGGCGCTTCGGCAAGCGGGCTCGTCGCCGGGCTCGTCGTCGATCATTTCGGCTATTCGGCGGGATTTCGAGCGCTGGCCGGCGTGGCGGCCTTGGCGTTCGGGTTGCTCGCCCTGGCCTTGCCCGAAACCGCTCCGCCAGCCCCTGCGGCCGAGGCGGAGCCGGGATGAGGATGCCGGGCAGCTTGCGCCGCCTTCGTCTCCCGGCGGCTGCGGCCGTCGCTGCAATCGCCGCCGGCGGGGCCGTGTTGTGGCTCGCCGAGAGGTCGCTCGGGCCGAGGCGCGCCGCGGTGGTCGCAATCTTTGCCGCGACTTATGTCGTGATCGCGATCGGCAAATTGCCGGGGCTCTATCTCGACCGCGCGGGGGCCGCCCTGCTCGGCGCCAGCCTGATGATCGCGGCGGGGGTGCTGCCGCTCGGCGCCGCCTTGCGCGCGATCGATTTCGACACGATCGCGCTCTTGCTCGGCGTCATGATCGTCGTCGCCAATCTGCGCCTTTCCGGGTTTTTCCGATGGATCGGCAACTGGGCGGTGGCGCGCGCCGGTCATCCGCTCGTGCTGCTCGCCGCGGTAATCCTGACCGCAGGCTGCTTCTCGGCGTTTCTGGTCAACGACACGATCTGCCTGGCATTGACCCCGCTCGTCCTCGACCTCGTTTTGCGCCTGCGCCGCGATCCGGTGCCGTACCTGCTGGCGCTCGCGATGGCGTCCAATATCGGCGGTGCTGCGACCATTACCGGCAACCCGCAAAACATCATGATCGGCAGCCTGTCCGGGATTTCCTACACGAGCTTTGCCGCAGCGCTGGCGCCGGTCGCGGCGACCGGCCTCGTCGTGCTGTTTGTGCTGATCGCCGTGCTGCACCCGGCAGAGTTCCGGACGCGCGATCGGCTCGACGGCAGGCCGATGCCGGCGCATGCGCATCGGCCGCTCGCGATCAAATCGACGCTGGCGGCGGTGGCGATGACGGCCGGGTTCTTTGTCGGCTGGCCGCCGGCGGAAGTGGCGCTCCTCGCCGGCGCGGCATTGCTGCTGACCCGCGCGGTCAAGAGCGAAAAGATCTATCGCGAGATCGATTGGCCGCTTTTGCTGATGTTTGCCGGGCTCTTTATCGTCGTCGCCGGGTTCGAAAGGGCGCTGCTGTCGCCGACACTCGTCGCCGAGATCGGCCGTCAGCACCTCGACCGCGCACCGGTGCTGGCGCTGGTGACGGCCGCACTCTCGAACCTCGTCAGCAACGTGCCGGCGGTCTTGGTGCTGAAGCCCTTTATCCCGGCGCTCGCCGATCCGCTGCGGGCCTGGCGCATCGTCGCCATGGCGGCGACCTTGGCCGGCAATTTGACGATCCTCGGCTCGGTGGCGAACCTGATCGTCGTTCAACGAGCCGCCGCCCGCGGCGTCACGATCGGCTTTTGGCAACATTTCCGGGTCGGCGCGCCGGTGACCGTGCTGACGATCGGCGCGGGCCTGTTGTGGCTATAAGAATTCCGCGCGACATTGGCAGAAGTTCGTCTGAGGAGAAGCGATGAGCGAAGGCAACCGCAACGAGCTCGGCCAGCCGATCGGCCCGCCGCTGCCGGGGTGGACGGCGCGCCCGGCCCCACCGCGCACACCGCTTGCGGGGCGGTTCTGCCGGGTCGAGCCGCTCGACCCCGAACGTCATGCCGCCGATCTCTTCGCCGCCAACAGCGAGGACAAGGAAGGCCGCAACTGGACCTACCTGCCCTACGGGCCGTTTGCCGGCTTTGACGCATATCGTGAATGGGCGGGGGCCGCCGCGGCCCGTGACGACCCGCTCTGCCACGCCATCGTCGATGCCGCGAGCGGCCGGGCGGTCGGGGTCGCGAGCCTGATGCGGATCGACCGGCCAGCCGGCGCGATCGAGGTCGGCGGCATCAACTACAGCCCGCGCCTGCAAAAAAAGCCGGCGGCGACCGAGGCGATGTACCTCTTGATGCGGCGCGTCTTCGACGAGCTCGGCTATCGCCGCTACGAATGGAAATGCGATGCGCTGAATGCCGCCTCGCGCGCTGCGGCATTGCGTCTCGGCTTTCGCTATGAGGGGCTGTTCCGGCAGGCGACGGTCTATAAGCAGCGGAGCCGCGACACCGCCTGGTTTTCGATTATCGGCGGCGAATGGCCGGCCCTGCGCGCGGCGTTCGAACGCTGGCTCGACCCCGCCAATTTCGATGCCGAGGGACGCCAACGGGTCGCGCTTGCGGGATTGAGAGGCTGATTTGACGGAGATGCCAGCACTTGGCGAGGCTTAGGCATGGCCCATGACCCGTCCGGCGAGACCCCCGGCGGCGGCGCGCCCGCCGCATCGCGCGGCTCGTCTCGCTTTATGCTCGCGGCGGCGGTCCTCGCCGCTGTGGTCATTCTCGGTAGCGGCCTGCTTGTCGGGATCGAGCTCCGCGACAGCTCGCACGGCGTCGCCGGCACGATCCTCGGCCGCGCCATCGGCGGGCCGTTTCAGCTGACCGACCAGAACGGCAGGACGGTCACCGATGCAAGCCTCCATGGCAAATGGCTGCTCGTCTATTTCGGCTATACCCATTGCCCGGACGCCTGCCCGATGGCGCTGAACAACATCGCGCTGGCGCTCGACAAGCTCGGGCCGAAACGCGGCGAATTCCGCCCGGTCTTCATCACCATCGACCCGGCGCGCGACACGCCGCAGACGCTCAAGGATTATGTCGCCGCCTTTGGCGCGCCGATCCTGGCCTTGACCGGCACCGACGCCGAAATCGCCCAGGCGGCCAAGGACTATCGGGTCTATTACGCCAAGCATGAAGAATCGGGCGGCGACTATTCGGTCGACCATTCTTCGGTCGTCTATGTCATGGACCCGCAAGGCCGCTTCGCCGCCACCATCAACAGCGAAACCCCGCCCGATGACATGGCCGCAAGGCTGAACAAGCTGCTGGGCTGATCGCTGCGCCGGGTCCGCCAAAAGCGTGCGCGCGCGGCGGTCGGGTAAAATCGAGCCCGCCGGTGAGATTACCGGCCCGCGCGTCGCGCCGCCGCAGCGGGGCGAGGGATACGTGTGCGACGCGTCCGACCCCCGAAGCCGTCCGCCGCCACCGCCGGCAGAGCCGAACCGCACCTGTTCCGCCTGTTTTATCAGGTCGAGGTCAGGGGGGCCGTCGATTTTGGAAGACGCCACACCCGACCGTTCCTCCCGCCGGCGATGGGCGCGGCGCCCGCTTCCGCCCGCAGCGGGAGACGGGTTCCGTGATGATGGGATGACGCCCTTGCCTGCGTTCTGCATATCTATAAGCGTTATCACAATTATGCGATTTTGTCAAATAAGATTG
>CAVVGE010000014.1:0-26568 GCA_963747735.1 uncultured Alphaproteobacteria bacterium
TCCGGCGGTTGCCCGGCCGACCGCGCTTCTTCGAGATCAAACCCGCAACGCCGTCACCCCGAAACGCCTTCAACAACCGCCACACCTGGCGCTCGCTGCGCCCTAACAGCTGCGCGGCCGCACGCACCGGCAGACCTCCACGATCGACGTCGCGCAACACCTCAAGACGCCGCAGCTCGCCATCGCTCACGCTCAGCACCGTCATCGACGCCGCCCCCCACAGCCCGCCAAAAAGCCGGGGAGACTGACATTTTTAAATTGGACGGCACTGACATTTGCACGTTGCCGCTACACACCAAGCCGCATAAGCCCCATTATGTCAAATTTTTCCCAGTCCGCGCGAAGTCCAAAACTTAACAATCAGGACTTTACCGCGACGAGCGCCGCTTAGACCTGGTTTTTTCGGTGCTCGATGGCAGGCATAAATACGTTCCGCTCCGGACTTCTACTTCACGCGTCCGGACACAAGATGTAGGTCAAGGGGCAGCGGCGGGTGGGACAACCGAGAGTTCGGGGAAAGCCTCGAAGTCGGCAACGTTGAACGTGTAAATTCTGCCGATGCCGTTCGCCTGCATGGCCGCGACGATGTGAAGGTCGAACACGTCGCTGCCCGTCACGGGACGGCGGCGGAGCAGGTCGAGCAACCTGTCAATCGTGCCGGCCGGAACGGGCAGCACATGCAGAAACGTGAGCATATCGGAAAGCACGGTCATCGCCTCGGCGGCGGTGCGCGGCCGGGCAACGCGTCGTGGGTTGGTCATGACCGAATAGAACTCGCAGAGGATTTGCGAGGTGACAAAGAGAGTTGCGGTGTCCTCGCGCGCGGCGTCCAGCAGGGCAAGGGCGGCGGCGTGCTGCGGAGCAGCCGTGTCCAGCGCGTAGATCAGAACGTTCGTATCGACGATCCCCGGCTCAACGGGCATCGTCATAGATGTCGCGCCGGTGAAGTGGCCCCGCGCCGAGATTCCACGCCGGCAATTCGGGCTTGGGCCGGGTCGGGGCTGGCCCCGCGTGTCCGCCGACAAGGCGCGCCAGCAACGTATCCACGGAAATGCCGAGCTTCTCGGCCTCTTCGGTCAGACGCGTTTCGATCTCGCGGGAAATTTCGATGCTCATGGGGCTTTCCCTTTCGGCCCAATCATACCACGTAAGCAGCGCGCATAACAACATACATAATCTGTAATTTATCCTTTCTTCTGCCCTGCCCGGAAGAGCCTAAATCAAGCGCTTGCTCGCAAGCCACGGATTCACTCGCCTGCGTCTAGTAATGGCGGACATGAGAGTGGTACGAACCAGACAGACGGCGCCAATTTTGTGTTCCTCGTCGCCCCTGCGGAAGTGGGGGTCCAGGGGCCACGGGTACGGTGCTGGCGGCCCTGGGTGCCCGCTTTCGCGGGCATGACGGAAAAAGGGTCGGGCACCAAACCACCGATCACGTTAGGATAGAGTTTCAGCAACTCCTCGATTAGGAGGCCGGCGTGACTCACCTGGTCGATGCTGCGAGGTCTTTAATCCGGGCGCTGGCGCGCAACCACGCCGGTATAAAGCGGCTGCTGCGCTCGGCGGAAAATGAAGTCGCGCTCGCGCATCACAATCTGGCGCAGATCGCTCCTCGGCTGATTCGTGCGCGACCGCGAAAACTGACGGTAGCCATTACCGCATATTGCAACCTGAGATGCATCGGCTGCCGCTATGGGCGCGATTTCATGCCCGGCCAGCAACTGACGCTCGACATGGTCAAATTCCTGCTCGACGACGCGAAAGCTGCGGGTATCGAGACGGTGCGCCTTTATGGCGGCGAGCCGCTGCTGCACCCCGATCTGCCGGCTATGGTCCGCCACGCGATCAGCCTCGGTTTATCGACCTATATCACGACCAACGGCCTCTTGCTGGACCAGAAGATCGAGCGCCTCTACGACGCCGGACTGCGCCAGATAACGATCGGCTTTTACGGCACTGGCGCGGATTACAACCTCTATGTCCAAAAGGGCGATCGTTATCGCCGCCTCGAGAGAAGCGTCGCAACTGCGCGCAACCGCTACGGCTCCGCCATGACGATGCAGCTCAACTATCTGCTGATGCGGCCGTCATGCAATTTGCCGGCATTGCACGGTGCCTGGGAGTTTGCCCAGCGCTACGATCTCTCATTTCATACCGACCTCATTCATTATTCGCTTCCTTATTTCTCCGAAGGCGCCGATCGCGAACTCCAGTTTGACGAGACGGATCGCGCTCGGATCATGGCTTGGGTGACCGAGCTGGTTCGCCTCAAATCGGCTGATCCGGAACGCATAAGAGAGCCGTTGCTCAGCCTTTATTCGATACCGGATTGGCTCCTTAAAGGGCCAGCGATGCGCGTGCCGTGCGATGCCTATAAGCTGATCTGGGTTGGCGCCGACGGAACGGTTCAGCTGTGCTACGCGGCTTTTCCGCTCGGCAATCTGCACGAGCGGCGCTTGCGCGAGATCCTGTTCAGCGAGGCCCATCAGCGCGCCTCCCGCGACGGGTTTGCGCTCAATTGCCCAAATTGCCATTGCGAGCGGGGGAGCCGCATCCTCAAGGATCTGCCCAGCCGACGCCACTATGGCGCGATCGTGAGGGATCAGCGCGAGGTCGATCCGGTCGAGCCCTCGCCCTTCAAGGGATGGCCGGCATCCGTCGAATAGAGGGCTGCGTATTGCCCCCATTCCCGATCGAATGAGAAGAGCTTCGCCCGCTCGCCTGCCAGGCCCGCGAGGCGGCGGCGCATCCCCGCATCCTGCGCCAGCAATCGGATCTCCTCGGCGAGCCGCACGGGAGAGCGCGGCGGCACCAGCCGGCCGCATGGAGCCGGGCCGGCGGCGGCGAGCAGATGGGGGATGCCGCCGACGCGGGTGGCGAGGATCGCGCAGCCGCACGCCATCGCCTCCAACAGTGCCTGGGGTGCCCCTTCATGCTCCGAGCACAACACAAAGATATCGAGGCAGCGCAGGAATGCCGCAACATCCGTTATGTTCGAGAGAAGAAATAAATTCGGCAGTTCTGCGGCGCGCCGCTGGAAGAATTGGAAAAGCGGGCCATCGCCGGCGAGCAGAAAATATACCGGAGGATCCGCGGCGCGCAGCGCGAGCGCCGCCGCGAACAGGTCGGCGTGGCGCTTGACCGCGGCAAACCGGCCGACATGGCCGACGAGGATCGCCCCCTCAGGGATCGCGAACCTGCGGCGCCATGGGCCGGCGTCGCCGACCGGGGAGAATTCGGCCAGATCGGCGCCGTTCCAGATGGTTGCGCATCGGCCGACCCAGCGATGCCGTACCAGCCACGCGCTCAGTTCGTCAGAGACCGCTACGATCTCGCCGGCGCGGCCGGCGGCCCAACAGGTCAGCCATCGCGCAACCCCGGCCGGGCGCGCCGGACGGGTGCGAAAGGTCCCGATCAGCCGGATTTTGGCAAGCCGCGCGAGGACGATCGCCAACGCCGAATAGAAAATCGCGGTGTCATTGTGCGCATGCACGACATCGACTTCGAGGCATGCGAGTTTTCTTGCGAGTTTGACGGCGAAGCCGAGATCGACGCCGGGTCGCCTGCGCAGAAACTCGGTCATCACGCCGCCGGGATGGAAATCGACCGCCGCACAGCGAAAGGGGGTGTCGAACAACAACAGCGCATGGTCCATGCCTTCGCGCCTGCCGCGGCTTGCCAGCCGAAGCACGGCGCGCTCCATTCCGCCAATCTCCAGGCCGCTCAGCAGGTGCAATACCTTTGTCGTCATGCCGGCGCCCGGTCCAGCTGGCATTTGCGCCAAGATCGGATTTGAATGCAGGCATACGATCGGCGAGCATCCTTAAGCAAGCACCAGGCCACTGCCACCATCCCATACCGGAGCTTGAGGCGATCCGACCGCGCTGCGACAAACGACCGTGAACTCGGCTCACAGGCCAACACCGCTCGACGCGCGATCATCTCCGCATCACAATGCGCCGGGTGCGGTGATGGCCAAGCGTCCAAGGAACAGAATATCGACGGTGGCGTCGCGCAAACCGCAGCAGCTTTTCCGCGGCCCCGGACCATGGCCGGATACGACAGAGGCCTTGGCCGCGCTGGCGCGGGCCTGGACGGTGACGACGATCGCCACTATCCTCTTCGTCGTGGCACTCACCATCGCACCGGTCTGGGACGGCGCGATCTATATGCAAGGGCTGCGTGATTTTGAGTGGCGATCCGCCGCTGACGCAGCTGATCGACGAGGCTCGCCAACGCCCCGGCGGACCGCGAGAGTCCTGCGCCTTAGCACACCGTGTCTTGCCTATCGAGCACGGGTTTTCTCCTCGCTTGACCTCAGTAAAGAGACATGTCCGATGCGGTTAAACCTTTCCCTCTCGGGCCTCGTATTGGTCACCTTGATGGCCGGCCTCACTACTCCGGCACTTGCTCAGGACGCCCAACCCACGCTCGCGGGAGCGAATGCTCACGCCCGGGAAATGCAGAGACTGTTCCCGGACCGCAAGCCGAGCACTCAAGCGACGCCGCGGCTCATCCCGAAGCTGGAGATAGACCAAGACCCAAGCGGGGCGGTTGAGACCGTGCAACCGAACGGGCCGACGCTAACCGCAAAGAACGCCTTTTTCTCGGTTCTCGGGACTAACGGGCGTACCTGCTTCACCTGTCATCAGCCGAAGGACGGCTGGACGATCAGCGAAGAACACGTGCGTGATCGTTTTGACGCGGACGTCAACGACCCGCTCTTTCGCTTAGTCGATGGCGCCACGTGTCCGTCGGACGACGTCTCGACGCTGCAGGCTAAGCGGAAGGCGTACAGCCTTCTGCTGGACAAGGGCCTGATCCGGATCGGGCTGCCCGTGCCGGCGGCGGCACAATTTCAGATCTTGAATGTCAGCGATCCCTATGGCTGCAACACCAGTCCGGTAACCGGATTAACCAGTCCTACGGCCGGAATTGTGTCTGTTTACCGCCGTCCCTTGCCAGCGACTAATCTGGGTTTCTTGAGCACGATCATGTGGGACGGGCGCGAGCCGAACCTGTTCAGTCAAGCGGTCGATGCGACGCTCACCCACGCGCAGGCGAGCGTGACCCCGAGCCCGGCTCAGCAGCAGCAGATCGTGACCTTCGAAGGCTGCACGCGGGCCGATACCCCGTCGCTGTGCGCAAATACCCCGCAAGGTTCCGAAGTTTTCACCGCACAAATCTTCGACAACCAAGCCCTCTACTTGGCCGCAGACGGCGCGCATGGCGGACCGGAAACACTTTCTCAGCAACTGGCAAACTTCTTTATTGGGATCAATGATCCGCTTGGCGACAATCCGACAGGAGCGCCCTTCAACTCGGACATTTTTAACCTTTATGACGCATGGAGCAGCCCGACCGGGCACTCCCCTGCGGTCTCGGCGCGGGCATCGATAGCGCGCGGCGAGCAAATCTTCAACACCGCAAAAATCAACATCACCGGGGTTGCAGGACTGAATGATGTGCTCAACCAACCGAGCGTCGCCGGTTTCTGCGGCACCTGCCATGACGCGCCCTTTGCCGGCGACCACTCGGTAAAGGCACCGCTTAACATCGGCGTTGCCAACGCCGGGTCAGATAGCCCGCCAGCCTTGGATATCTCCGGGTTGCCGGTATTCACCCTCTGGTGCACGTCGGGACCGCTGGCGGGACAGATCTTTGAGGTCACCGATCCCGGGCGCGCCTTGATCACCGGTCAATGTGCCGACATCGGCAAGGTCAAAGGACCGATCTTGCGTGGCTTGGCGGCACGTGCGCCGTACTTCCATAACGGTTCAGCCGCCACCTTGCAGGATGTCGTCGAGTTCTATGATCAACGATTCAATATCGGACTAACGAACCAGGAGAAAACTGACTTGGCTGCATTTCTGAATTCTCTGTGAAACAACAGCGGCTCGGCATCGATCCCGCTCTGCCGCGATAGGCCAGGGTTTGATGAGTGGCCGTCTCGGCTGATTGCCTTGGCCATCCGCGTAGCGGGCGCCGTCGTTGGCACCACCTTGGTAATCGTGACCGCACCGGTTCGAGCGCTCACCTGGGCGGCCTTTGACGTTCCGCGCCGGCCGGCCGGATTCGACGCTTCATCCACAGGGCGGGGCGGAACCCGGCTGCGCTAATCCCTCGATTCGTCTTTGCTATCAGAAATGCTGCCGGGCGGCTTTCCTTCCGGCCGATGACGCCGCCCAGCCGATGACGTTTTGGTATTGCCCTCGGGGTCGCGGCACCTCACCGTGATTCTGTTGCCGTAGCTCCTAGCGGCGGTAATATCTCGGGCGAATTTTCTACCCGAGGGCGTGAGGGGGATTGGAACAGCAGCCGGCAGGGAGCGCGGACGGCGAGCGGCAGCTGATAATCGAATTCGGGCGGCGTTTGCGCGAGGCCCGCCGGCGGGCCGGCCTGAGCCAAGCCGAAGTCGCGAGGCGTCTGCGGATAAGACAGAGCTACGTGTCTCGTGTCGAGCTCGGCACGGAGAACATCACGCTCTTGGCCTGCGCGAGGTATGCCCAGGCGGTGGGCTGCCTGGTTTCGACCGAGTTTACGTCGCCGCCAAAGCCGCCTGACAGCGCCAGCGGCATCGCCGAATTCGGGCGGCGTTTGCGCGAGGCGCGCCTGCGGGCCGGGATCAGCCAGGTCGAGCTCGCGGCGCGTCTCGGGATGACGCAGGGTTATGTATCCCACGTCGAACGCGGCGCCCAGAATATCTCGCTCTCGGCCTGCGAGGCATTTGCGGCGGCGGTGGGGTGCAAGTTTACGGCGGCGTTGACGCCAAGGCCGCGCGACCGTCAAAATTAAGGTTAATGGTTCAAGACCAGCGTCAATCGTTATAATATGTAGCCGTATTAGTAAAGAAGGCTGCCGATCTACCCGCTGGCGGTCGCTACCATATCCGCCGTTACGAGCGCGCCCGCATGGATGCAACCCTGGCAACCCGCTATTAATAGTAGCATAGCTGACCTTGTCACGCTACCTGCTGATGCTATGTCTCGCTCGGCGACCGCAATGCCATCGCCCGCGGATCAAAAATGTCCCTTGACAGCCCAAACTGCGGCCACCCAGGTTCACTATGCATAAAGGCATAAGACCGGGGTCACGGGTGATCTTACCGCTGGCAGTCGTAACCACACTCGCCGCTACCTGCGCGCCGCAGGTCGCACCGGCGACGCTCGCCGCAATCGCCGAGACTGAGAGCGGGCGTGATCCGCTCGCGATCGGCGACAACACCGCGCATCGGTCCTATCACCCGGCCGCGAAGCCCGAGGCGGTGGCGCTCGCGGCGCGACTTGCCGACGAGGGCCACGACCTCGACCTCGGCCTGATGCAGATCAATCAGCGCAATTTCGGGTGGCTCGGCCTCGCCGCCGACAACGCCTTCGAGCCGTGCCGATCCTTGGCGGCGGGTGCGGCGGTGCTGACAGCCTTCAGCCGGTACAACACGGGCTCGCCCCGCACCGGCTTTGAGAACGGCTATGTCGCGCGGGTGCTTGCCGCCGGGCAGGACGCGAGCGCGGCCAAGGCGGCTTTGCCCGCGGACAAAGCCGCGCCGCCAATTCGCGATTCGGGCGCCGGGTGGAATGTCTTTCCCGATGGCGCGCCGGCTTCCGGCGAATCGGCATTTCCGCAGAGAGGGGATCAAAGTTGAGCAAACTGACACGACCGGCCGACGTTGAATTTGCCGTCGCCCGCGAGGAGATGGAAAAAGGCGGCCCCGCCGGCGAGGACGCAAAGCACCTCTGCCATTGGCACCGCGGCGAGCTGTTCTATCTGCCGCCTGCCAACCGGGCGTTGGCGCGGATCCGCAAGGCGGCGGCGAGCATTGCGGCGGCGGGTGTTTCCGGTGCACCGGCGGCGCACGCCCAGGTCGTCGGCGGCGGCACCGACCCCAACACCATCCTGCAAGCGATCACCACCTACATATTAGGGCCGTTCGGGCAGTCTCTCGCCGTGCTCGGCCTGATCGCGGTGGGTATTTCCTTTCTGCTGGGCCGGCTCGGCCTGTTTGTGCTCGCCGCCTTTATCGGCGGGCTGATCCTGATCTTTGGCAGCAGCTATCTGGTGAGCCAATTCCTCGGCGGGGTCTAGGCCGGCCCGTGGAACGCCTCGACGAGGCCCCGCTGTTTGTCGCCGCCACGCGGCCCGCACTGATCATGGGCCTGCCGCTTGGCCTCTTTGTGCTGTTCCTGATGGCGTTGGCGCTGATCATGATTCTTGTCCAGAACCCGTTTTACGAACTCGGCCTCATCCCGTTGTGGTTCGGCGCGCGGCTCCTCGTGCGCTACGACTACAACGCCGTCGGCGTCGCAGCGCTCTGGCTGCAGACCAAAGCACGGTCGTTCGACGCCCATCATTGGGGCGGCGCCTCGCCGGCCCCCTTCCCTATCCGCCAGGCGAAGCTGCCGCGCGGTATCGCCGATGCTGCGCGGTAATTCCGGCTGGGCCGAGCGTTCGGCCGAGCCCTATCTCCCGTATCTCGGGCACGTCGCACCCGGTGCCGTTCTGCTGAACGACGGCTCGCTCTTGGCCATGGGCCGGCTGCGCGGCATGCCGCACGAGCTGGCCTCGGCCGCCGAGCGCAACGCCGCCGCACGGTTTCTCAATGGCCTGTGGCGCAACATCGCCGACGACACGATCACCATCGGCACTCATCTCGTGCGGCACCGGCAGGTCGAGCGCCTGCCTGCGGCGGTGTTCCGCAACGCGTTCTCGGCACGGCTCGACCATGCCTATCGCAGCCGTGTCCTGCAGGACCGGCTCTACCAGAACGACTGGTACCTGTCGGTGATCGTGGCGCCGCGTACCCCGGGCGCCGGCCAGGCGGCCGGGCGGCAGCTCAACAAGGCGCTGGCGCGCTTTCGCAAACAGAGCCGGCCCGGCCGATCCCGAAAGCCTCGCCGCGATCGAGGATTTGTGGACGGCGCTGGCGCGCAGCCTCGACGGCTACGATCTCGCAGCGGCTCGGGTTGCGCGAAGAGGGCGGCGTTCTCTTCAGCGAGATTGCCGCGGCGCTGCGGCTGATCCTGACTGTCGATTACCTGCCGGTGCCGCTGGTATCGGGGCCGCTCGGGAACTGCATCTATACCGACCGCGCGATCTTCGGGCGGCAAGCGTACGAAATCCGCTCGCCGGGCGGCTCGCGCTACGGCGCCATCTTCGGGCTGCGCGAATACATGGCGGCGACGCATCCGGGGCTCTTCGATGCGCTGTTGCCGCTGCCGATGCCGCTCGTGCTGTCGCAATCCTGGCGCTTTCTGGCGCGACCCGATGCGCTCGGGAAACTGTCGCTCAAAGCCAGTCAGATGATCGCCGCCGGCGACAAGGCGGCCTCGCAGATCGCGGGCCTTGGCGCGGCCCAGGACCAGCTGGCCTCGGGCGAGTTTGTGATGGGCAGCCATCACCTCTCGCTCGCGGTCTATGCCGAGAGCCTCCCCGAGCTCGAGCGCCGGGCGGGGATCGCGCGCAGCGAGCTCGCCAATGCCGGGGCCGTCGTGGCGCAGGAAAGCCTCGGCATGGAAGCGGCGTATTTCGCGCAGCTGCCGGGCAATCTCGAATGGCGCACCCGGCCGGGTGCGATCAGCTCGCGCAATTTTTCGCATCTGGCAAATTTCGGCGCGTTTCCGCATGGCGCGCGCCACGGCCGCTGGGGGCCGGCGATGATCCGGCTGCGGACAACCGCCGGCACCGCCTACGATTTCATCCCGCATGTCGATGACGTCGGGATGACGGTGATTTTCGGTCGCATCGGGTCGGGCAAAAGCACGTTCTTGATGACCCTGTTGGCGATGTTCGACCAGTGCCTCGGCGACGACGGCATCGTCTTTTTCTTCGACAAGGACCGGGGTGGCGAGCTCTTGGTCCGCGCGGTCGGCGGCACCTATCTCGTGGTGCGTTCCGGCGAACCGAGCGGGCTCGCCCCGTTGCGCGGGCTCAGGGACACCCCGGCCGACCGGCAATTTCTGGTGCGATGGACTCAAGGCGCTGATCCAGCTCGACGGCCACGGGCCGCTGCCGCCCGAGGACGATGCGCGGCTGGCGCGCGCCGTGGCGGCGGTCATGCGCCTGCCTGTGGGGCTGCGCAGCCTCGAAGGGCTGCGGCAATTCCTCGGCTGGCGCGATCCGCGCGGCGCCGGCGCGCGGATCGAGCGCTGGTGCCGGGGTGCGGGCCTCGGCTGGGCCTTCGACGGCGAAAGCGACGAGGTCGATATCGCCGCCCGCATGGTCGGCTTCGATCTGACCGCGGTCCTCGGCAACCCCGAGATCGTCAATCCGGCGGCGCAGTACCTGCTCTACCGCATCCGCTCGGTGATCGACGGCCGGCGCGCGGTGATCAGCCTCGACGAGTGCAAGGCCTACCTGCTGCACGAAGCAATTCCGCGAGGAGACCGAAGATTTTCTGCTGCGCGGCCGCAAGAACAACGCGGTGATCATCCTGGTGACGCAGGAGCCCGAGCATCTGCTCGACAGGCACCTTCGGTCCGACCATGGTCAATCAATGCTTCACCAAGGTCTTCTTCCGCAACCCGACCGCGGACGAGGAGGTGCATCGCGGCAAGCTGTTTCTGACCGAGGGCGAATACCGCGCCATTCGCGAAGACATGCTGCCGGGATCGCGGCAATGCCTGATCAAGCGCGACAGCGGCAGCGTGATCGTCGATTTCGATTTGTCGGCCCTGCCGGAATTCGTGGCGGTGCTGTCGGGCCGCGCCAACACCGTGCGCTTTGCCGAACGGCTGCGCGAAGGGACCGGCCCGGCGCCCGAGAACTGGCTCGACGAATTCATGCGCCGCCACAAGGAGGCTGTGGACTGATGAACCGGCTTCATATCGTCCATCACGGGATGGGGGGCTTCCGGCCGTTGCGGGCGATTTTCCTCATCCTGATCGGCTTTCTGATGGGGTTGGGCTTTGCCCAGGAGCGAGAAGGGCTGCGCGCCGACCGTCTGGCCGAAGAATTATCCGCTGCCGGAATACCTACCGCCACGGCGCCGTCGTCTGGCGCACCGGCGGCAGCCGCGGCCGCTGGCCCGCCGGCGTCGGCGGAGGCGCCGCGCGGATTGCGACGCGCAAGGTGTTGCTGGTCGGAGTGTGCGCAGCATCGCTGCTGGCGGCGCACCCGGCGCCGGCGCAGCTGCCGGTGATCGACTCTGCGTCGATCGCGCAGCTGGTGAACCAGATCACGGTGCTCAAGCAGCAGCTGCAAGAAGCGATCCAGACCTACAACGAAGCGATCCAGATCTATCAGCAGGCGCTTGGTATCAAGAACAGCGTTTCCGGGCTGACGCAGGCCGGGAATTGGGCGGCGGCGCTGAATAATCCGGCGCTGCAGAACCCGCTGCCGTTCGCGACCACGGCGTTTCCCGGATACCTCGGCGGCAACACTTCACCGGCCGGCCTGCCTTACGGGCAGACCTATCTCAATCAGAACCTGGCGGCCAATTTTCTCGCCGATACCGGGCCGCAAGGGACGCTGCTGCGCCAGGCGCTTTATACGATCTCGTCGATCGAAGCGACGGTGACCAACAATCTGCAGGCGCTCGAAACGCGTGCCCAGCAGCTGCCGCAGATCGAGAGCCAGCTGGCCGCGGCGTCGAGCGTGCAGCAGATGCAGTCGATCACGGCGCGTCTCGCCGCGGAATCGAACTTCGTCGCCAACCAGAAAGCCCAGGCGGAAAACATCCAGGCCTCCGCGGCGGCGCAGGTTGCCCAGCTCGAGCAAGCGCAGGTGCAGATGTCGTTTCAGGACGAGGCGACCGGCATCACGAACATGTGCAACAGCTTCTCGCAAACCGGCGTCGGCGTCGCGCTCTCGGTTTGCGCGGCTTCGAATTAGGCGGCGCAAAGCACGGCCGCGGGGTGAAACGATGCGTCGATGGGCGTGGATGATTGCTGTCGGTTGTATGGGGCTCACTGTAGCGGCGCAGGCGCAGACCTGGCACCCGGTCGCCAGAGATTGTGCCCAGCAATATGCGGCCTGGTTTTACCAGACGCATCATTACCCTTGCGCCAGCTGTAGCGGAGGTTGGCCCGAGATCGCGCGGTGCACAGCGAAAACCGCTGATCCCGGGGTTAACCGGTCGCAAGTGGAAACCTGCATCACTCGCGTCAATGATGCGGATTGGCGGCTGCCGATGGCGCATGATCGGGTGGCCGACGTTATGTCGTGCCTAAGCCGTTGATGCGCGCCCGGGCGTTCCTCCTCGCGCTCCCGGTGCTGCTGCCGGGCGTCGCCGCCGCGCAGACGACCGCCGACTTTCAGGCGATAGGCCAGCAGGCAGCGGCTCAATATGGTGTCCCGTGGTCCGTCTTCGAGGCGCAAATCCAGGCCGAAAGCGGTTGGAACCCGAGCGTCGGGTGCAACAGCTATGGGGCTTGCGGGATCGCGCAATTCATACCGTCAACCGCCGCCAGCCTTGGTGTGAATACCGCTGATCCGGCCTCGTCACTTTATGGCGCGGCCGCCTACGACGCCCAGCTCTATCAGCACAATGGCTCCTGGGTCGCCGCTTTGACCGCGTATAGCGGCGGTCTGACGCCGGCTAATCCCGGTGACTATGGGCCGGTTTTCGCGGCGGCCATTGCCGCCGGCGGCGCGCCCACAACGACAGCGGCCGGCGGCACAGCCACAACGACATCGCCGGGGCACCGCCGGCGCGGCAACGGCGGGGACCACGGCCGCCGGGGGCAGCGTGCTCGACCGGCCGTTCGAATGGGCCTATCAGCAGCTGATCACCGGCGTGATCGGCCAGGTCAACACCTCGATAAACCAGGTCGAGACTCTCGCGAACGGGCCGTTGTCGGCGATCCTGGTTCTGGCGGTGATCGTCATGGGCATCGGCACCCTGATGGGCCGGATGCCGATCGGCGAATTCAAATCGCGCATCCTGCGCATGGCGTTCGTGATCGCCTTCGTCGCACCGGGGAACACGTTTTATCAGAACTGGGTCGAGAACGCGGTTTTGGGCCTGCCCACTTATTTTGCGAACGGCGTGGCGCTATCCGGTACGGCGTCGAGCACGGCGGTCTCCGCGCCGGCACAAATGTTCGACGCGGTTTACGCCGCGACCTGGGCGGACGCCGAGCATATCTGGCACGAGACCCCGTGGAGCATGAAGGCTGTCTTCGTCGGCTGATGCTGGCCGTCATCTTGTTTGTGATGATCGGAGCGCTGATCTCGATGTTCTTTGTCTTCGCGGCGATCACGTTCCTCGCGCTGGTGATGCTGTGCGTCGGCCCGGTCTTCATCCTGGCACTTCTCTTTCGCGGGCTCGACCGGTTCCTGCGCGGCTTTGTCGACGTCATGGTCACCTTGCTGATCATGCTGCTGATCATCGACATCGTGCTCGGGTTCTTCATGACGATCATGATCAATTTGATGACGACTTTTTCGCCGGGATCGGCACCCAACTCGGACCTGCCGGGTTTTGCCGGGATGGCGATCGTGCTGGTCGTGATGGGCTATTCGATGACCCATCTGGCGCGCCTCGTCGAGCGTGTCGGCGGCGGGGTCACGATCGCCCTCGACAGCGCGGGCTACTGGATGCGCGGGCAGGCGCTCGCCGACGCGGCGCGGTTGGCGAGCCGTACCGCCGCATTTCTGGGTCGGGGGTAAATCCGGTGAGAATTGTTGCGCTTCTGCTCCTCGCGGTCCTCGCCGGCTGCCAGAACGGCGAATACCTGCCGCTGCCGCATGGCCCCTGGGCGCCGCTGAATGCGGGCTATTGGACCCCGGCGCCGGGTCAGCTCGCGGCGCTGCCGAGATGACCGACGCCGCGCAATGGCCGGCCCTGCCGGTGCGGTCGGCCGAGCTCGAAGCGCATTTCGCCGAGGTCAGGAGCTTTCAGGCCGAGCGCGCCCGGGCGGCGGTGCGGAACAACCGGCTGGCATGGGGTATCGCCGGCTGCGCGTTGCTCGCCAATCTCGGCCTCGGCTGGACGGTGGCGACGACATTCCCGCTCGTGCGCATCGCACCGGTTTATCTCTGGGTGCGGGCGGACGGCACGGTCGACAGCGCGGTCTCGATGAGCGATCTGCCGGCGACGCAAAGCCAGGCGGTGGTGATGGCCGCGATCTGGCAGTATGTGCGCGACCGCGAGGCCTATTCCTATGCCGACGCGGCCTACCGCTACTCCGTGGTGACGGCGATGTCGTCGCCGGCGGTGATGGACGGCTACCAGAAATGGTTTTTGCCGTCCAACCCCGAGAGCCCGCAGCTCAAAGTCGGCAAGCGCGGCCAGGTCAATATCGAGAAGATCGGGATCTCGTTTGTGCGCCCGCAGGTGGCGCTGGTGCGCTACTGGCGCACGCTCGACATGTACGGCGAGAAACCGGTGCGAACCTCGTGGTCGGCCACACTCGGCTTTGACCTGGTCGCCAAGATGTCGGCCTCGGCGCGGCTGACCGACCCCGGCGGTCTCAAGGTGACCTCCTACCAGAGTGCGGAAGACAGCCCATGAAGAAGGGCATTCGCAAGGCCCCTCCCCTCGCCGCCGCCGTTCTCGTGCTCGCCCTGGCAGGCCTTGCAAGCGCGGCCGAGCAGCCGCGCGCCGGCACGGCCGACACCCGGATCCGCTATGTCGCCTATGACCCCGGCAATGTCGTCGAGCTGTGGTCGACGCCGGGTGCGGTCATGGTCATCCAGTTTGCCGATGACGAGACGGTCGTCGATGTGGCGGCGAGCGACAGCCACAACCTGGTCTCCGGGCCGCGGCAGAATTTTCTGTTCTGGAAATTCAAGGGCTGCCTGATCCCGCAACCGGTTCTGGTGTTGACGCGGACCGCGTCGGGCAAGCTGCGCCGCTACGATTTCCAGGTCGAAACCCACCCCAATGTGTGCAGCAATCCTGTCGTCACGGCTTCGGCCGGCGGCGACCTGCCCTCCTCCGGCCCCGACTTGCGCTACGTCCGCCCGGACGATCTCGCGGCCGGCGCCGACGTCTCCTATACGGTCGTCTTCCGCTATCCGGGCGATGAACGAGCCCGCCGCGCCGCGGCCGCGCGGGCGGCGCGCGAACGCGCGGCGAAAGGCGAGGCGGCGCTGCTGCTGAAGCAGCAGACCGAGTGGCCCTCGGGCGATCCCTATGACGGCACCCGCAATTACCGCTATGCGGCGCGCGGCGACGCCGGGCTGACACCGCGCTCGGTGTGGGACAACGGCTATTCGACGGCCTTTGTGTTCCCGGCGCAGCAACGGGTTCCGGCGCTGTTCCGCATCGATCCCGACGGCAAGGAGGCGACCGCCGATTATTCGGTGCACGGCGATACCGTGATTGCCTCCGGCACGGCGCGCGAATGGCGGCTGCGCGACGGCCAGACGGTCATGGAAATCTACGACCTCGGCTATAACCCGATCGGCCGGACGCCGGGAACCGGGACCGTCAGCCCCTATGTGCAGCGCACATTAAAAGGCGGCGGCAATGGCGGTTGAGCCGCAGACCGCCGGTGACGGCGCCTCGGCGGTTGCGCGCGCCCGGCCGCATCTCTCGGGCCGCCGGAAAGATCGCCATTCTCGGCGCCTGCGGCGGCGCCGCACTCGCCGCGATCTTTCTCTCTCACATCCTCGGCGGCGCCGGCGGGAAGGGTCTCGACAAGGGCGCCGAAAACCTGGTCACGACCGGGATGCCGTTCTCCGCACCCGCCGCGCCCAAGCCTGTTCCGGCCCCCGCCCCTTCCCCGCCGATGCCCTATTCGGTCCCGGCGATGCCGCAACTGGTCCCGCATGCCGGCAGCGGAAAGGATGCCGCTCTCGATGCGCCGATCTTCTCCTACAGCGCCGGCGGTGGCGCGCCCCCTGCCCCCGGCGCGCCCGACGGCGGCGGGCGCCGGGGAACAAGGCGGCGTCAAGGATGCGCTGTCGAACGCCCTGAAACCCTCCGATCTCGGGGCGCCGGCGCGGGCGAAAATGCTGCCGCACCCGCAGCTGACGATCCCGGCCGGGGCGATCATCCCCTGCACCTTGCAGACCGCGATCAACAGCCAGCTGATGGGCTTTGTCGATTGCGTGCTGCCGGCGGAAGTGCGGGGCGCTACCGGCACGGTGACGTTGCTCGATCGCGGCACGCAGATTTTCGGGGAAATCCGCTCGGGGCTGCGGCAGGGGCAGGATCGGCTCTTCATTCTGTGGGTGCGTGCGCGGACCCCGGAAAACGTCGTCGTCTCGCTCTCCTCGCCGGCGGCGGACGAGCTCGGCCGCGCCGGTGTGCCGGGTGCGGTCGACAATCATTTCTGGCAACGGTTCGGTGCGGCGATCCTGTTCTCGGTGATCGGCTATGGCCCGCAGATCGCGGCCAATGCCGTCCAGCACGGCAGCGGCAACAATTACATCCAGTTTCTGACACCGCAGCAGGAGCTCGCCAACACCGTCCTCGAGGCGCAGATCAACATCCCGCCGACCCTGGAAAAGAACCAGGGCGACACGGTCTCGATCTTTGTCGCGCGCGATCTCGATTTCTCGGGCGTGTACGACCTGCGGGTGCCGCCATGAGCCCGGCCGCACCACTGCTGCAGCACCTGCTCTCGCCGCTGGGTCCATGGCTTGAGGACCCGGCAACCGAAGACATCGCGGTCAACCGGCCGGGCGAGGCGTGGATCCGGCAGCGCGGCGCATGGCTGCGGGATGATGTGGCGCTCGACGGCGAGGCGCTCGAAGAGATCGCCATCCTGGCCGGGTCGCTGCGCAAGCAGGAGGTCGGCGCGCTCTCGCCATTGTGCGCGACCGAATTGCCGGACGGGGAGCGGTTGCAGATCTGCCTGCCGCCGGCGGTGCCGCAAGGGACCGTCTCGCTGACGATCCGCAAGCACGAGGACAGGGTCGCACCGCTCGCAAAGCTCGCCAGCCGCTATCGTGCTCGCGACTGGAACCGCTGGCGCAATCTGCGCGCGGGCCGGGACATGACGGAACTCCTGGCCCTCTATGATGCCGGCGACCTCGAAGGCTTTCTCGCCGCCGCGGTGCGCGCGCGCTTGAACATGCTGCTGTGCGGGCGCACCGGCTCCGGCAAGACAACCCTCTCGAAATCGGTGCTCGCCGCGATCGATCCCGGCGAGCGGCTGATCACGATCGAAGACACGCTCGAGCTCACGGTGCTGCAGCCCAATGCGGTGCGCCTCCTCTACAGCAAGGACGGGCTGTCGGGTGCGGCGGTCGATGCCGAGGCGCTGCTGCAGGCGAGCCTGCGCATGCGCCCCGACCGCGTGCTGTTGCAGGAGCTGCGCGACGACGCGGCCTGGACCTATGTCAACGAGGTGTTGAGCGGCCATCCGGGCTCGGTCACGACCATTCACGGCCAAGGTGCCTCGCAAGCCTTCCGGCGGCTGTTTGCGCTCGCGAAATCGTCGCCAAAGGGTGCCGCGTTGCAGGACGGCACGCTGATCGGCCTGATCGCCGCGGCGATCGACGTGATCGTTCCGCTCGAGGAGAGCGGCGGGGTGTTTGGCATCGGGTCGGTCTGGTTCGCGGCCGACGCCGCCCGGCGCGGCGAGACCGCGGCCGATCTCCTGCGCGAGACATGATGCCCCGTCCCCCTGGCAGCATGGATCGTGGCCGGCGCCGGTCTTTACCTCGCCGCCTTCACGGTGCTTGCGACGCTGTTTTTCCTGGTCGGAACCGGGCTCTTCGGCGCGTTCGCGCATCCCTTCTGGCAGTGGTGGCTCTATGCCCTCTGGTATTCCGGCAATCCGGTGGTGCGGGCGTGGCTGGAAGTGAGCGGCGTGCCCGCCGCAATCCTGCCGCTCGCGGTCGCGGCAAGCATCTGGTATCGCCGCCGCCGGGTTCGCGGCTGGACATTGCGCGCAAATCCGGCGCCGGCGCGCCCCGTGGCGCCGCCGATCCGCGGCACGACCGACAATTATGGCCATGCCCGCTGGGCGCTGATGGCGGAGGCGCAGGCCCTGTGGCCGGGGCCCAACCGGTCCCCCGGATCGGGGTCCGGGGCAAGCCCCGGATCATCGTCCGGGGCAGGCTTTGGCGGGGTCGTGGTCGGCGAGGCTTATGATCCGCGGCAGGCGCGCGGGCCCGTTCAGCCCGCGCAATCCGGCGACCTGGGGCGAGGGCGGGCGGGCGCCGCTGCTGGTCGATCCCTGCGTTGAGGGATCGACCCATTCGCTTGTCGTCGCAGGGTCCGGCTCGTTCAAGACGACGAGTGCCGTTTCGACCTTGCTGACCTGGACCGGCTCGGCCGTGGTGCTCGACCCGGCGGCCGAGCTCGGGCCGATGCTCGAAGCGGCGCGGCGCAGGATGGGGCACCGGGTGTTCGTGCTGAGCCCCGACCAGGCAGCGGCCTGCGGGTTCAATGTCCTCGACTGGATCGACACCGCCTCGCCGCTCGCCGAAACCGATGTGAGCGCGGTCGTCGAATGGGTCTGCGGCACGCGGTCCGTGGGTGACGCGACCTCCGAATTTTTCGAGTTGCGCGGCAAGGCGCTGGTGACGTGCCTCTTGGCGCATTTGCTGTGGGACCCGGATTTGTCGGACCGGTACAAGACGTTGCGCACCTTGCGGGCCGCTGTCGCGGCGCCGGAGAGCAAGCTGCGCGACATCCTCGACGGGATTTATCGAGAGCTCGCCCAGCCCGCTGGCGCGCGGCCTCGCGGGCTCACTCAAGGAGCTGGCCGACCGGACCTTCTCCGGGATCGCCGCGACCGCTGCCGCCAAGACCGATTGGCTCGAGACGAAGGCCTTCGCCGAGCTGGTGTCCGGCAGTGCTTTCAAGACCGCGGATGTCGTCAACGGAAAGACGGACATATTCGTCTGCCTGCCGTTGAAGGCGCTGCACAGCACGCCCGGTGTGGCACGCTGCATCATCGGCGCGCTCGTTGAACGCCGCCTACGAGGCCGACGGCGCTGTCAACGGGCGGATCCTGTTTCTCCTCGACGAGGCGTTCCGCCTCGGCCGCATGGACATCATCGAGATCGCCCGCGACGCCGGGCGCAAATACGGCATTACCCTCCAGCTTCTCTACCAGTCGGTCGGCCAGATCGTCGAGCAGTGGGGCGAAGCCGGAAAGCGCGCCTGGTACGAGAGCGTCGCCTGGCGGGCCTATGCCGGGGTCAAGGATGGCGAGACCGCGGCCGAGCTGTCGGAGACGATCGGCAATTACGGCGTGCTCGCCTGGTCGGAAGCGCAGAACAGCGGGACCCACGGCCGGCAGCTCGACGTGCGCTCCCGCTCGCGCGGCCGCAACGTCACCTATTCCGAGAGCATCCGGCCGCTGATCCGGCCCGAAGAAATCATGCACGACCTGCGCGAGGATGCGCAGATCGTCATTCCCAAGCGCGGCCGCCCGGTGCTGTGCGGCCGCGCCATCTATTTCCGGCGGGACGATTTTGTCGCGCTCGCCGGCGCCAACCGGTTTTTTGCAGCAAGGAGATCGTAAATGGCTGAGAGCGAAGAGACCAAAGCCGCCGTCGAGTACTGGGACCGGGTTGCCGCACGCTCGAAACGGCGGGCCGATGCGGAAACCGCCGAGCGCAACCGCGACCGGGCCGCGGAACGGGACGCGCGCGAGCGCGCCGCCGAGATCAGCCTGGAGCGCTGACGCTCCCGCCCCGCGCACCGCCAACCCGGGTCGTCTTTCAGGAGGCGAGCGACGCGATCGCCGACGCCGATCAGCGCTTGCATTTGGCTGGAGCAGCGGCTCGGGGTGATCGTGCTTAGCAGGGTCGATGGCGGCGGTCGTGGAAGCCTACCAGGCGATGTGCGGCGCCTCGTTTTTCTCGATAACTTTGCCGCCGATATCGGCGACGTGCGCCGGTTCGAGAGTTGGCCTCCGCCCGACGAGTTCAGCGGAAGGTCAACCATACCATGACACGCTTGCTGGAAATCTCCTGTGCCCTTCGCGGCCTGCTCGGCAGCCAGAGCCCCGACGATGTGTGAACTCCAGATGAGTAAACTTCTTCCGCGGCGCCGGCGATCATCCGAAGACGCGACGGCTCCTTCAACCGAGGCGGCGGGGAACTTGAGGTTCTACGAATCGGTTAGACGCCCACCAAAGCCGCGGCGTGGCACGATGATGAACGTGAGGGCCAGTCTTTTGCGGGGTGGCGTTGTTGCGATCTCGATCGCTCTTGCCGCCTGTGTCGGGGAGCTGCCGCTCCCATCGGGCGGGAGCTTGGGGGCCGCTCGGCAAGCCTGCAACCAGCAATATCCCAGAGGAATCGGGAACTACCTACCACACGCGGTCTGTGTTAACGACGCCATCGAGCGGCTCGCCGCTCCCGTGGCGCGCTATCCCGATTTGGTTCGGTTGCAAGAGGATGCGCGGGTCTCGCTGTCCGACAAAATCGATGCGAGAGAAATTTCAGTACGCTCCGGGGAGGGCAAGATGCGGCGGGTCGATACGCTGATCGCGCAAGCCTCGCACGACCGGGATACCGGCAACGACGGCAGCGCCGACCATCGCATCGCCACAATCGACCGGATTTTGCGGGAATAGGAATGGCTGCCCGCGGTCGGCCGGTTCCGAAATCGATCCCGGCCGAGCCGTGCGAACCTCAGGTCTTGCGGTCAAGGCGAAGCGTTCTGCGATCCCGTATTTTTCGCCAATTCTGCTCCGACAGTCTCTCTCCAACCCCGGGGCCTGCGCGGGTGCCATCGCTAGGAAACGCCGTGGGCAAACGTCGGGGCCGTCGAGCCGCCATCATTGCGGCAGCAATCGTGGCTCTCGCGGCGCCGCGGGCCGAGACCGCTGATCCGCAGCCCTATACCGTTGATCTCGGCAAGACCGGCGACAAGGCGCTTGATCAGGCGCTGCATGACGCCTCGAACCTGTTGAGCCTCGAAACGAGCGCCCCGGTCGGGCCGTTTGCCTTGATCGAGCGGGCGCGCCAGGACGACGGCCGGTTTGTGGACGTCCTGCACAGCTTTGGCTACTACAAGGGCAGCGTCGACATCACGATTGCCGGCCACGGCCTCGCGGACGGCGAATTGCCTGACCTCTTGACCCGGGCGCCGGCAAAGCCGCCAGTGACGGTGGCGGTCTCGGCCAAGCTCGGCCCGCTGTTTCACCTCCGCAAAGTCGAAATTGTGGGCGCGCTGCCAGACAAAGCGCGGTCGCAACTCGGCCTCAAACCCGGCGCGCCGGCGCGGGCCGAGGACGTGCTGGCGGCACAAGCGCATCTCCTCGACACGCTGCGCGCCGAGGGTTATGCGCTCGCCAAGGTGCCGACGCCGACGGTCATTGAGGACCCCGCCGCCAATGCTCTCGACGTGACCTACAAGGTGACGACCGGGCCGCGGGTCGATTTCGGGAAGATCTCGGTCAAGGGGCTGCACACCGTTAATGAACGGTTTATCGAAAGCCGCCTGTTGATCCGTTCGGGCGAACAGTACAGCCCGCAGACGGTCGAGAAGGCGCGGGCCGACCTCGTATCGCTCGGCGTGTTCCGTTCAGTGCTGGCCAAGCCTGCGGACGGCCTCGATGCCGAAGGGCGCATGCCGGTCGAGTTCGACGTTGTCGAAGGGCCGGCCCATGCGGTCAGCGTCGGTGCCGCATATTCGACCGATCTCGGGACCAACCTGACCGTAGGCTGGAGCCACCGCAACCTCTTCGGCAACGCCGAGCAGCTGAACCTGTCGGCCGGTGTCCAAGGCGGCGGCACGGCCATCAAGGGGCCGGCAAACTACGCCACGGCGCAGTTCATCAAACCGGATTTTCTCGATCGCGATCAGTCACTGCAAGCGGACCTCAGTGCAGTAAAGCAGAACTTGCTTGCCTATTATCAGAAAGGGGTCAGCGCCGATGTATTGCTGAAGCGGACCTTTCTGTCGAATTGGAGCGGATCGATCGGTATTTCCGGCGAAGCCGAGAACATCACCCAGCAGAGTGTGACCCGGGACTTCACGCTGGTCGGACTGCCCATCGCCGTCAAATACGACAGCACCGACAGCCTCCTCGATCCGACGCGCGGCGTGCGTGCCGCCGCGACCGCGACGCCGACCCTGTCGCTCGGCAGCTCGCATGCTTTCTTCGTGCCGATGCAGCTCTCGGGATCGACCTATCTCGACCTCTCCTCGCTGTGGCACAACCGCGGCCGCAGCATCATCGCTTTGCGCGGGTTGCTCGGCACCGCCGAAGGGGCGAGCCAGTTCGAGCTGCCGCCCGACCAGCGCTTCTACGCCGGCGGCAGCGCCACCGTCCGCGGCTACAGATACCAGTCGATCGGCCCGGAGTTTCCGGACGGCTCGCCGGCCGGCGGCACCGCGATTGTTGCCGGCACTGTCGAATTCCGGCAGCGCATCCTCGCCAATTACGGATTTGCCGCCTTTGTCGACGGCGGCCAGGTCGTCGCCCAGGGCTCGCCGTTCTCCGGTGGCCTCAAATTCGGCGCCGGGCTCGGCTTCCGGTATTACACGAGCTTCGGGCCGATCAGGCTCGATGTCGGCGTGCCGCTGACACAAATCCCAAATGGCGGTAGCTTTGAAATCTATCTCGGTATCGGGCAAGCGTTCTGATGCGACGAGCCTTGAGATGGATGGGCCGCGGCGTTGCCGCTTTGGCGGCGGCGGCGATTGTATTGGTCGTCATGCTGTTCGCCGGCGCCAACACAAAACCGGGAAGGCTTGTCTTGGAACGGCTCGCGCCGGGGATAACCGGCGGGGTGGTTGTCGTCCGTGGGCTGTCCGGCCGCTTTCCGGACCGGCTCAAAGCGGCGGAAGTGAGCCTTCGAGACAAGGATGGCGTCTGGGCCAAAATCGATGGTCTCGATCTCGATTGGGAGCCGCTGAAGCTCGCCCAGAGGACGATTGCGGTCGATCGGCTGGCCGCGGCGAGAGTGACGGTGTTGCGACGCCCGGTTTCCTCCGGGGCGAGCTCCTCACGACGGCTTGCGCTCGATATCGATGCGCTCCATGTGGGCCGGTTCGACTTGGCGCCGGCGGTAGCCGGAACCGCCGCTTCGCTCGCCCTCGACGGTTCGGCTGAGATCGGAGCGACCGGGGAAGGGAGGGTCGCACTTGCCGTGAACGGGATTGGCGCCCCGGGAAGTTATCATCTGGCAGCGCAACTCGGTGCAGCCGACCTCGCCGTGAGCCTCTCGGGGCAAGAGACGGCACACGGGCTGGTCTCCGCCGTTGCCCGTCTGCCTGATCTCGGCCCGCTATCGGTCGACGGTTCTTTCGCTGGACCGCTTTCGGCTGTCGCCGGCCGAGTGCGACTGGCGGTCGGCCCGGCTCGCCTCTCGGCGCACGGCACGCTCGACCTCGATCGCCGCTCGGTCGATCTCGCTGCGACCGCGACCGCACCGGCAATGACGCCGCGGCCGGATTTGACGTGGCAGTCGATCGCATTCAAGGCAAAGATCGACGGACCGTTCGCCCGACCTGCGGTTTCGGCCACCCTCGACATCGCCGCGCTGCAAGCGGCGCAAGCCTCTGCCGCGCACATTGCCGGCGCAATCACGGGCGATGCCGGTATTTTGCGGATGCAGGTAACGCTCGGCGGACTGCGCATCCCCGGGCCGCGCCCCGATCTTTTGGCCGCGACGCCGGTGCAGGTCGCGGCCGATGTCCGGCTCGACCGGCCCGACCGCCCGGTGCGCTTTTCGCTGACGCACCCGTTGCTGACAGCCGCCGGCAGTGCCGTGACGACCGGGCAACAGCGCGGCGAGCTGACGCTGACTCTTCCCGACTTGGCACCTCTCGCGCCGGCAGCCGGGCTTGATCTGAAAGGACACGCGGCGCTCGACCTCCGGGCGGCCATCGACGGCGCCACGACCCGGCTCGACGCCGACGGGACGATCGGCATTATCGGCGGGACGGCGCCGGCGCCGGCGCTAATCGGTGATAAGGCTCATGTGAGCTTGTCGGCGACGGCGTCCGGATCGAATGTCACCCTTTCGCGTCTCGCGATCGAGGGACGCAAGGTCTCGGTCGCGGCGACGGGCGATATCGGTGCCAAACAAGTGGCGCTCGATTGGCGGGTCTCCCTCCCCGACCTGACGAGCGTCGTGCCGAGCCTCGCCGGCGCGCTCGATCTGCGCGGCCGGGCGACCGGTCCGATCGACGATATTGCCGCCGCGGCCGATCTCTCCGGCACGCTCGAACCCACCGGCCGGCCGCCGAGCCCGATTACGGCCAGGGCTGAATTGCAGGGCCTCCCTGATCGGCCCACCGGCCGCATTACCGCCAACGGCGTGATTTTGGGGGCGCCGCTGCGGCTGGCGCTCGCCGGCCTGCGCAGCGGCGACGGCGGGCTGCGTCTTACCGTCGAGCGGGCCGATTGGAAAAGCGCCCATGCGCAGGGAGCGTTTACGCTCGCCGCCGGGGCCCGCTTCCCGCTTGGCCGGCTCGATGTGCGGATGACCCGGCTAGACGATCTGCGCCAGCTGGTCGGTCAACCGCTCACCGGGGCGATCGCGGCCAGCCTGACGACGGCCGAAACCGGCGGGCGCCAGAGCGCCGACATACACCTCGCTGCCGACAATCTCGGGGTCGCCGGCATGAAGGCGGGCAGCCGGGTCGAATTCGGCGCGACGATCACGGATCCGCTCCACGACCCCGTGCTCGCTTCGCGGGCCGTCGCCAGTGGCACAGCGGCGGGCGGGGTCGCCGCGTCGGCCGCAATCGATCTCGCCGGACCCGAGGGTGCGCTGAAGCTAAACGTAGAGTCCAAGATCCGCGATCCAAAGCGCGGCGATCTGCGCTTTACCGCGGGTGGCACGATCGACGCGATCACGCGGGTCGCTGTGCTGTCGCGCCTTCAGGCGGTGTGGAAGGGCGAAGACCTGCACCTGCTGGCGCCGGTCCGGGTCGGGTTCGGCAATGGCCTCAGCCTCGATCGCTTGGCTCTCGGTCTTGGGCAGGCGACGATCGAGGCGAACGGCCGCCTGTCGCCGACGCTCGACCTGAGGGTGGCGCTGCGCAACCTTTCCCCTGAGATCGCCGCCGCGTTTGCGCCGGGCCTCGCCATCGACGGGATGGTGCGCGGCGACGCCCGGTTGACCGGCACGCCGCAGCGTCCGGTCGGAAGGATCCAATTGGCGGCGGCAGGTCTGCGGTTGCGCAACGGCCCCGCCCGCGCCTTGCCGGCGGCCAATCTCAGCGCCTCGGCCGATATCGCCGGCAGCGACGCGCGCATCGAAGCGCGCTTCTCGGCCGGACCGTCCGCCACCCTGTCGATCAACGGACGAGTGTCGACGGCGACCTCCGGCTCGCTCTCGGTGCATGCCGCGGGCCTTCTCGACCTAGCGATGTTCAACCCGATGCTGACCGCCGGCGGACGCCGGAATGCTGGCAAGATCGCTTTCGACGGCGACGTCGGCGGCAGCCTGAGCGCCCCGCGGATCAGCGGCACGGCCCAGTTGGCCGACGCTGCAGTCGAGGATTTCGGGCTCGGCGTGCACATTACCGGTGTTACCGGGCGCGTTGAAACCACCGGCACGACGGTCAGGGTATCGAGCCTAGAGGGGCATGCTGGACCGGGGACGATCGCGATCGGCGGCAACATCGACTTGGCGGCGCCGGGGATGCCCGTCAATCTGACGATCACGGCGCGGAATGCGCGCCCACTGGCGACCGACTTGCTGACGGCAAACCTCAACGCCGATCTCAGCCTGCGGGGTGCCGCGTGGGTCGTCTCGTCCTTGGCGGTCGGGTCGATGTCCTGGAGGCCAGGATCGGTATCCCGAAGAGCATGCCGGTCTCGGTGCCGGTTCTTGCGGTGCGTCTGGCCGGCGCCCCGCCCCCGCGGCCGCCGGCGCCGCCGCCGGCCGTCGGGCTCGATCTGACGGTCGCGGCTCGGCATGTCGTCATCCGCGGCCGGGGCCTTTTAGCCGAGCTTGCTGGTTCCATCAAGGTCAGCGGCAGCACCGCGGCACCGCAGCCCTTGGGGAGCTTTCACCTGGTCCGCGGCAATCTCGACATCGCCGGGCAGACCCTGACCTTCGACACCGGCGAGGTCGGCTTCAACGGCGGCAGCCTGACCGATCCGAGCCTCAATTTTATCGTCAACAGCCAGACCCAGACGATGAACGCTTCGCTGACCATCGGCAGCACCGCCAGCCACCCAAAGGTGACAGTGACGAGCACGCCCGAAATGCCGGCGGACCAGGCCTTGGCGCGCATGCTTTATCCGAACAGCAACGGCTCCCCGAGCCCGCTCCAGCTCGCCGCGATCGCCAGCTCTCTCGCCGAGCTGAGCGGCGCGAGCGCGGTCCCGGTCTGCTCGGTGGGCTCGGCCAGCGGCTCGGCCTCGAGCAGTTGTCGGTCGGGACCACCGCCAACGGCAGCTCGGCGCTGCAAGCCGGACGTTATGTCGCGCCCGGCGTCTATATCGGCGCTCAGCAAGGGGCCGGGGGAACAACGACCAGGCCAAGGTCGAAATCGACATCGCAAAAGGGCTCAAGGTAGTGGGGACGGTCGGCAACGGCGCCAACACGACGCCGGGCGCCCCCCGGCCGAATCCGCAGGCACCAGCCTCGGTCTCAAATACCAATTCCAGTATTAGAGTGCGGTTCCTGTGAAGCTGAAGCATAAACAACGACATCTAATCGGAAGCGCCGGGGCAGACCAATTTGGACAATTAGTCGCTCGGGACTTCATGCTGGGAGACCGTGTTCCCGATCCGCGCCGCGAAGCGT
>CAVVGE010000015.1:0-136997 GCA_963747735.1 uncultured Alphaproteobacteria bacterium
TACCCTCATCGGACATGCGCGCGACGGACGCCAGCGTGAGCGTCCTTGCGGCTGCGGTGAGGAGGAAATGAGCGGCCATTCTGTCATATCCGACATTGATATGTCGAATATAGCCGATACTGCGCCTCTTGTCAACGCAACATCTGCCATATATGATGTTTTTCGGTTGGAGGTGACAGTCATATGGGATTCGCCAAATCGGAAGCAGAAATCGCCGAGCGGGTGGCCCGCTTCATCAAAGCCGAATTGAAACGGGCCGATCTTACCTATGACGAGCTTGCCGAGAGGCTTAAAGAGCACGGGCTGTCCGAGACCCGTAATTCGATCACCGCGAAATTGAGACGAGGGACCTTCCCGGCGACGTTTTTAATAGGGATTCTTGCCGCTATTGATCGACCTTGGCTTCGGCTAGAGGAGATTTAGCAGACATTTCGTCTATGGTGATGACATTTAACGTAAAGGAGCCTGCTGAAAATTGGGATTTCCAATTTATATATTGGTCGTATGCAAGGCAAAGCGTAACCCGATGAAACTTGCATCGCTCAAATGTGCAATTGACCATTTTTGTTATTGTAAAAGACCTAGCTCCTGGCCGCAATATTACAATATCGCAGTCAAAAAGCGGGCTTCTGTCAAACACTCCGCCAACCGGCCAAATGTATGCTGGCCCCAACAATTCGCAGTCTTGAAACTTGACATTGTCTATCTGTTGGAAGAACGGGTTATAAAAAGCCCCTAGATTTATACGTTCTCGTGTAAAGTGATCATTTAATGGGTTGATGCTATAGGTGCCAACTACGCGGTCAACGAATGCCGAAGAGCGAAGATAGGATCGAGATTTAGCGTATATCCAGTAACAACACATTACGAACAGCAATAACACGACAGCCGCGATACCGCCGATCGCGACCCAACCCACGGGACCCCAAGGCTCTAGCCATGTGGATATTTTAGCGGCATAACTCATTGCCGCGCCGCCCAAAGCTGCAACAAGCCAGGGCCAATTGGCCGCGATGCGATCGTACACCCACTGCGTGAGCGTAATCCCCGGCTCCAATCGGAGCGCTCTTCTAAGAATCGCCATTCCTGCAACCCGCCGACGCGCCTTACGTCGCGGTATAATAGCGCGCGCACGGCGCGCCTCCCTACCTAACCGACCTCCGGGTTATGTGGGATTTTTGCCACAGTCTGCTTGTGGCGCTTGCTATACAATACCGAAACCGTGCGGTATTATGTAGCAAGCGCCACCACACAAGATAGCCGGCCGCGGGAAGCCCATCCTACCATATGCGGATGGGCGACACATTCGTTATTTCCGGCCTCCGCGAAAAGCGGTCCGCGCTCTCCGGCCGAATTGTCGAGCTGCGACGCCAGCTAGACAAGCTGCAAGCCGACATCTTCCACCTGGACATGGTGCTGCGGCTTTACGGCGAGGAACCGCAGACATTCCGACTAAGGGGCGCGTCCCGGTTCGCTCGGCCTTCTTCGGCCGCAATGAAATCACCCGGCGCTGTTACGACCTCCTCCGCGAGAAGGGGGCAATCATCGCCGATGACGTGACGGTGCGGGCGATGCGGGAGAAGGGCCTCGACCCCGAGGCTGATCGGAAACAGCGGGCCGACTTCACCCGGCGCATCCTCGTCAGCCTGCATGACCTGCGGAAGGCCGGGACCGTCGAGAAGATCGGAGCAGGCCGGGGGGTGCGGTGGAAGCTCTCTGGCGCCTAATCGAAATCCACGGTCGTAAAGAGAGAAACGAATTCCAGCCCTTCCCGCCGGAACCGGTCCGTAGCTCCCTCCAAACGATCAACGATCGTAACTACCTTACGTACTCGACAACCGCGCGCCCGGACTGCCTCAACAGCTTTCATGGCCGAACCGCCGGACGTTGTTACGTCGTCAAAAATCACCACGTCAGCATCACTATCCAATAAACCCTCGATCAACTTTTGAGTGCCGTGGTTTTTGATTTCGGCCCGCACGTAAAAGCCCGGAATAGGCGAGCGGTTCGCGCTATGTAGAACTATTCCTGTAACCATAGGTATAGCCCCGGCAGCTAATCCGCCTACATACACCGCAGGTATCTCCGACACCAAATCGTACAACATTGGACAAAGAAGATTTATTGCCTCCGGGTCCATCGTCGTCGGCTTCATATCAAAGTAATATGCGCTCTTTTCCCCCGATGAGAGCACATATTCTCGATCCAGTTTTAGAGATTTGTCTTTAATGATTTCTCTCAATCTTTGCCATTCTTTTGATCGTATAGCGTTCATGCTGCCCCTCCCCCAAGTGGCCTAACAACGCTTCGTTGCCAATATCCGCAGAAATCGACGCTCGGCCGGTTCGCCATCGCGAGCGCGACGAGGCGGTCAACCTGAACGCCGTTCGCCTCGCGCCGGTGATCCTCGCGCCACGATGCCTCTTGCGCGAAGCGGATCAGGTATGGGCCGGCGAGATGGTGGTGGTGGCCGATCTCGGCCCGGCGCATGCGGCTGAAAAACGACTTCGGCGTTGTTCGTGTAGATGCCGCCGGGCAGGCTGTACGCCTCTTGATGGTTGATCCGGTGCATCGTGAACCGGGCATGCAGCTCGTTCCAGGAACCGGCCTCGTCGGCGTATAGCTCGGTCTGCGGCGCCACGCGGGTGCGGATGAAGGTAAGCGGCGTCGCCTTCGATTGCGGAACACGCCGGGGAGCGTCTTGCCGCCGCGCTCGCGGATCACGACCACGACCTTGCGCTTGCCGGATCTGGTTCATCCGCAGGCGACGATCGCGGCGGTTCTCGCGATGGTTCGCCGGCTTGACGTAGCCGCCGAAATAGCCGCCATCGACCTCGGCCTTGCGGCCGGGTCCGCCGACATGCGCGCCGCGGCTCTCAGCCGCCATCGCTTCCCTCATTTTGTGCGCCAGCACGAAAGCGGTCTTGTACTGCGTCCCGAGGTCGCGGGCGAGCGCCAGCATGCTCTTGCCCTTGACCTCGTTGCAGAAGATCGCCACGGCCATCAGGTAGGCCCGCAGCGGCATCTTGTGGAACGCGAACAGCGTGCCGGAGGTAACGGAGAAATCCTTGCGGCAGGCTTTGCAGCGCCAGCGCGGCGCGCCGTTCGGCGCGGCGGCAGGCATAGACGATCAGGCAGCCGCAGTGCGGGCAGAAGGCGTCGCCGTTGTTGCTGGCGAACCGGAGCCGGACAAACACCCGCTCGGCTTCCTCATCGCGACATGCGCGCGACGGACGCTAGCGTGAGCGTCCTTGCGGCTGCGGTGAGGAGGAAATGAGCGGGCATTCTGACATATTCGACGTTGATATCGTCGAATATGGACGATCTTGCGATAGCCTTGTCAACTGAAAAATCGCTCATATATGATGATGGATCGGCGTGCGATTGTGAGGCAGCCAGATGAGACTTCGCGATCGCGAGAACGGGAATGGAGCGGATCGCGCAAGGCGGTACGTCAAGGCCGAGCTGAAACGGGCCGAGGTGAGCTATGCCGAGTTGGCGCGGCGGCTGAAAGAGCATGGACTAGACGAGACTCGGAATTCTGATCACCGCGAAGCTCAAACGCGGCACATTCGCAGCTACATTCTTCCTGGCGACAATGAAGGCGATTGGAAAGGAAACCGTTAATCTTGCGGACGTTTAGCCGTGCTACGCCCCATGACGAACCCGAATATCGGCGGCGCATCACGGAGAAAGCTAGATATGAACAACAGGATGCCAAAAATTCCGAGTGGAGAGCCCAGCAAAACTCCGACAGGCAAAAAATAATCACTGCTATTCAAACCTTTGATGAGCTATAAATAGCTACGCTAAGGAGCAACATAGTCCGCCGAAAAAGCCGATCCTCGCGCAGATCGCCGCCAGTGGTGGCTCGATTTTGCTGGTGTATTGGGACTTTGGGGTGCCGCCGCTTGGAATTGTGGCTATCTTGCAGGAACAGCGGATTCTGAAGACAGCCGCGGAGTTATGTCCAATCAATTGATCGCGATGAAATCGCAAGCGGAGATCATGCGGGGCCAGCTCGCAAGCATGGAGATCTGCTCAGCGACCATAGGCTCGAGAGTCGCCGATATGAAGATAACTTCCCCACTCGCGGTCAAAAACATGGCCGCCTCGACGAGCGTAGATACAAAACTTATAAATGTCGGGCATACGCCGGCGCGCTTCGAGTTTGTAGCCGACACTGGTAGGGCAGTTTTGGAGCGGCAGAAGGCGCCCCGCTTTGCGGCGAAGAAATCGGAAGCGGCTTATATCCAAATTAAAATGATGGGGCAAGAGGCCACAAACGAATGGACGACCATTTTTCCGAATTGACAAATCTCTCGAAAACACTATATCGATGATACATGACCCTATCGGCAGCGAGCGTGAGGGAGGAGAATTTCATGTAAGGTTGCTCGCATGTATGCCTTTATCAGTTCGTCAATGATACTAAGATTTACTCGACGGGCCTCTTGCGAGTATTTTGCATTCTGTACCAGACACAACCCCCAGCGCCCATTTCATGGACGACAGTATCACGCCCGTCGAACAGATTAGATGGGGAGTGGTAATTGGCCAAGATGCCGATTAAAGCGGCAAATGCACGCGCGCGCACGGCGCGCCTCCCTACCTAACCGACCTCCGGGTTATGTGGGATTTTTGCCACAGTCTGCTTGTGGCGCTTGCTATACAATACCGAACCCGTGGCGACCCCGGCAGGACTTCGAACCTGCGACCACTCGCTTAGAAGGCGAGTGCTCTATCCAGCTGAGCTACGGGGTCGGGGCGCGGGCGGCGGTCGGGCCGGTTAGCGGACGCGGTCGTAGCGGAAATTGTCGGCGTAGCTTTTGGGCCGCTCGTGGGCGGCTTGCGGCTCGGTCACGACATAATCGATCGCGTTCCGCTCGGCAAAGGCGACCGCCTCCGCGCGCGTCGCGAAATGGACCCGCACCTCGTTCAAGGTGTCGGCGGCGCTGGCCCAGCCCATCAACGGGTCCGGCCGGCGGCTCGATTCGGGCGCATATTCCAGCACCCAGCGCCGCGTCTGGCCGCGGCCCGATTGCATCGCCGTCTTTGCCGGCCGAAAGATGCGCGCCTGCGCCATGCCAACCCCCCTCAAGCCAGACGTGGTCGGGCCCAGAAATGGTCGGGGCGAGAGGATTCGAACCTCCGACATCCTGCTCCCAAAGCAGGCGCTCTACCAGGCTGAGCCACGCCCCGGCAAAACCCGCGCGGGTTTTAGAGCGCCCGGCCGGGTCTCGCAAGGCCGGCGCGCCGGTCCTGCTCCAGCCGGTCCTGCTCCAGAAAGACGAGGCGGGAGCCGCAGCACGTCAGCCCGCCGGGGAGATTGGGGCCGGCGCAGCGCGCTCGCGCCGCGATGCTGGCGGCTTGACATATGGTTAGTGAGTGCTTACTTGCGCGGCCGTTATGGCGGCAGTGCGACTGGACAGCGACGAGCGGCGCAAGGCGATCGTGCAGGCGGCGGTGCCGCTCTTTGCAAAGAAAGGCTTTGCCGGGACCACGACCAAGGAATTGGCCGAGGCGGCCGGCATTTCCGAGGCGCTGCTGTTTCGGCATTTCCCGAGCAAAAAGCACCTCTATGGCGAGATCCTGGCGCTCGGCTGCGAGGGCGACCCGGCGCTCGAAAAGCTCGCCACCTTGGCGCCGTCGAGCGCCACGCTCGTGCATATGGTCCACTTCATGGTCGGCTATTTCGTGCTCGGCGGCTTGGCCGAGCGGGCCGAGTGCGACACCAGGCTGCGCCTCGTATTGCAGAGCTTTCTCGACGACGGCGAATATGCGCGCGAGCTCTTCGAGCGCGTGTTCGAGCGGGTCCACCCGCTGTTCGCCGCCTCGCTCGAAGCCGCGGCCGCGGCGGGCGACCTCGCCGGTGCGGCGATCGCCTCGGCCAACACCTTCTGGTTCGGCCAGCACATCGCCGCGATGATGGCGTTCGTCTTTTTGCCGGGCCGCGCCTGCATCGCCTATCCGGGAACACTGGCGGCCCTCGTCGAAGAAGCGAGCCGCTTTATTTTGCGCGGCATCGGCATGACCGACGAGGCGATCGCCGCCGCGTTCGACCAGATGCCGCACGCCCCCGAGCTCATTCCCGCGTGATCCGAGGGAGCTTCTCTATGGACGGCGATCAGATGTCCGACATCCGGGGCGAGCCGCTGGACCATGCACCGCGCGGCCGGGGCTCGGAAACGCCGCGGCCGAAGGCGGTGCGCTGGTTTGTCATCGTCGGGCTGCTGTTGGCGATCGTCCTCGGCGGCCTCTATGGCTTCAACCGGTTTCGCGAGCACGCGATCGCCAATTTCTTTGCGCACAACAAGCCGCCGCCGGCGCAGATCAGCGCCGCCACGGTCGAGACCACCTCGTTGCCGCGGTTTGCCCCGGGGATCGGCTCGCTCGTCGCGGTCCATCAGGTGACGATCAACCCCGAGGTCGGCGGCCGGGTCACCAAGATCTTTTTCCAACCGGGCGAGGCGGTAAAGGCCGGCGACCCGCTGGTCCAGCTGAACGACGCGCCCGATCAGGGCGACCTCGCCAATTACGAGGCGCAGGCGCGGCTCGCCGAGATCACGCTGGTGCGCTCGCAGGCTTTGGTCAAACGCCAGTTCACACCTCAGGAAACGGTCGACCAGAACCGCAGCCAGCTCGACCAGGCCAATGCCCAGATCGCCAAGACCAAGGCGGTCATCGCGCAAAAGCTGATCCGCGCGCCGTTTGCCGGCCGCCTCGGCATGCGGCAGATCAATCTCGGCCAATATCTGAACCCGGGCGCCTCGATCGTCACCCTGACCGATCTGTCGATGCTCTATGTCAACTTCACATTGCCGTCGCAGATGCGGCCGCAGATCAAGATCGGCCAGCTGGTCAACGTCACCTCCGACGCTTATCCGGGCCGCGCCTTCGAAGCCAAGATCACGACGATCGAGCCGCAGGTCAGCCCGGACACGCGCACGATCCAGGTCCAGGCGACGATGCCGAACCCGGATAACGCGTTGCTGCCGGGGATGTTCGTCAACGCCGAGGTGGTGTTGCCGTCGCGGCCGGACACGATGGTGCTGCCGGCGACCGCGGTCGAATACACGCTCTATGGCGACAGCGTCTTTGTCATCGCGGCCAAGGGCAAGGACGCCAAGGGCAAGCCCATCCTCGAAGCGGTGCGCACCCCGGTCAAGACCGGCGACCGCTGGGACGGCAAGGTGGCGATCCTCGACGGGCTGAAGCCCGGCGAGCAGGTCGTTGCCGCGGGCCAGGTCAAGGTGCAGAACGGGGCCGCGGTCATCATCGGCGCGCCGGCACCGCAGCCGCCGGCCGAGCCGACACTGCATTAGCGTGGCTTCCGATCCGATCGGGTCGATGCGGACCGCCCCCCTCACCCTCCCCTCTCCCCCCGCCGGGGGGAGAGGGTTGAGAAGGGTCGGCGAGGCGAAGCCGAGCCTTACCCGGAGCTGGGTGAGGGGGGTGCCACCCGATCGGAAATTGCTTCAATGCGTTGAAGGTGGGTAATCGGCGATGTCGTTCACCGACCTTTTCGTCCGCCGCCCGGTGCTGGCGCTGGTGGTCAGCCTGTTGATCCTGCTGCTCGGGCTGCGCGCGATGATGGGGCTGCCGATCCGGCAGTACCCGAAATTGTCGAACACGACGATCACCGTGACGACGATCTATCCCGGCGCCTCGGCCGATTTGATGCAGGGGTTCATCACCCAGCCTTTGACGCAGGCGATCGCGACCGCCGAGGGGATCGACTACCTGACCTCGAACTCGGTCCAGGGCACGAGCACGATCACCGCCTATATCCGTCTCGATTTCGACCCCGACCAGGCGCTGACCGAGGTCATGGCCAAGGTCCAGCAGGTCAAATACCTGATCCCGACCGCGGCGCAGGACCCGATCATCGTCAAGGCCACCGGACAGACCACGGCGGTCATGTATATCGGCTTTTCCAGCAAGGAATTGTCGAGCGCTGCGGTCTCCGACTATCTGACGCGGGTGGTGCAGCCCTTGCTCGTCACGGTGCCGGGCGTCGCCTCGGCCGATATCTTGGGCGGCCAGGTCTTTGCGATGCGGCTCTGGCTCGACCCGCTCAGGATGGCGGCCCGCGGGATTTCCGCCTCGGATGTTGCCGCCGCGATCCAGGCCAACAACTACCAATCGGCACCGGGCCAGGTGAAAGGCTATTTCACCGTCATCAACGTCAGCGCCAATACCGGGCTCGACGATGTCGGGCAGTTCAAGCGCATGGTGGTGAAGTCGAAGGACGGTGCGGTGGTGCGGATGGAGGACATCGCCACCGTCGACCTCGCCGCGCAGAGCTGGACCTCGAGCGTCGTGATGAACGGCCAGCAGGCGGTCTTTATCGGCATCCAGGCGACACCGACCGGCAACCCGCTGACCATCGTCAGGGGCGTGCGCGGCATTCTGCCCGAGATCACCCGCAACCTGCCGCCTTCGGTAACGATGCAGGTCGCCTACAATTCGACCAGGTTCATCCAGGCCTCGATCGACGAGGTGCAGTTTTCGCTGGGTGCGGCGGTCGTCATCGTCGTGGTGGTGATCTTCCTGTTTCTCGGCAGCCTGCGCGCGGTGGTGATCCCGATCGTCACGATCCCGCTGTCCTTGGTCGGCGCCGGGACCCTGATGGCGGCGCTCGGGTTCAGCCTCAACCTCCTCACCCTGCTGGCGATGGTGCTGGCGATCGGGCTCGTCGTCGATGACGCGATCGTCGTTGTCGAAAACGTCTACCGCCATATCGAGCAGGGCCGCACCCCGGCGCAGGCGGCGCTGATCGGCGCCCGCGAGATCGCAAGCCCGGTCATCTCGATGACCCTGACCTTGGCCGCGGTCTATGCGCCGATCGGCTTTTTGGGCGGTGTGACCGGTGCGCTCTTTCGCGAATTCGCCTTTACGCTTGCGGGTGCCGTCATCATCTCGGGCATCGTCGCGGTGACGTTGTCGCCGATGATGTGCTCGATGTTGCTGTCGCGCGAGATGCTGAACGGCCGCTTTGTGCGGGTGGTCGACCGCGTCTTTCACGGGCTCGCCAATTGGTACGGAAAGAAGCTCGAGCGCTCGCTCGACTATCGCCCGGTGACGGCGCTGTTCGCCTGCGCCGTTTTCGCCAGCATCGCCTTTATGTATATGAACACGAAAGCCGAGCTCGCCCCCGAGGAGGACCAGGGTGTGCTGTTCGCGCTGACCAAATCGCCGCAATATGCAAACCTCGACTATGCCGAATCTTACGACGGCAAGCTCGACAAGGCGTTCACCTCGTTCCCCGAGACCTTTCTGCGCTTTATCGTGAACGGCCGGTTCGGGCCCAACCAGGGCATCGCCGGCGTCATCTTGAAGCCGTGGGACGAGCGCACCCGCAGCGCCCAGCAGCTGAAGCCGCTAATGCAAAGAAAAGTGAGCGCGGTCGAGGGGTTGAGCGCCTTTGTCTTTTCCTTGCCGCCGCTGCCGGCGACGATCGGCGGCCTGCCGATCCAGATGGTGATCTATTCGCCGGGCGACTTTGAGACGATCTACAGGGCGATGGAGAAGATCAAGGCGGCGGCGCGCAAGAGCGGCCTTTTTATCGTCGTCGACAGCGACCTCGATTTCAACCAGCCGGTGATAAAAGTCACGATCGACCGGTCCAAGGCCAACGAGCTCGGCATTACGATGCAGTCGATCGGCGACACGCTCGCTTTGCTCGTCGGCGAGAACTACGTCAACCGCTTCAACCTCGCCGGCCGCTCCTACGAGGTGATCCCGCAGGTGCCGCGAACCAGCCGCCTGACGCCGGATACCTTGGCCCGCTATTACGTCAAGAGCGCCGCAGGACAGCCGGTGCCGTTGTCGAACCTGGTTTCGCTAAAGCTGGTGACCGAGCCCAATGCGCTCACCCAATACAACCAATTGAACTCGGCGACGTTTCAGGCGGTGCCGATGCCGGGGGTCACGACCGGCCAGGCGGTCGATTTTCTCGAGAGCCAAGTCAAGGCGTTGCCGCGGGGCTTCAGCCACGATTATTTGTCGGATACCCGTCTTTACGTGAAGGAAGGCAATCAGCTCGCGGTCACTTTTGTCTTTGCGCTGATCATCATCTTTCTGGTGTTGGCGGCGCAATTCGAGAGCCTGCGCGACCCGCTGGTGATCCTGGTCAGCGTGCCGATGTCGATCTGCGGCGCGATGCTGCCGCTGTTCTTCGGCCTGGCGACGATGAACATCTATACCCAGGTCGGGCTCGTCACCTTGATCGGCCTCATCAGCAAGCACGGCATCCTGATGGTCGCCTTTGCCAACGAATTGCAATTGAGCGAGCAGCTCGACCGGCGGCGCGCGATCGAGCGGGCCGCACGGGTGCGGCTGCGCCCGATCCTGATGACGACGGCGGCGATGGTGGTCGGGCTGATACCGCTCTTGACGGCGACCGGCGCCGGGGCCGCGAGCCGGTTTTCGATCGGCATCGTCGTCGTCGCCGGCATGTCGATCGGCACCTTGTTCACCTTGTTCGTGCTGCCCGCGGTCTACACGGTATTGGCCAAGGACCATCTCGCCGCGGCGCAATCCGCCCGCACCCGCGAAATCGCGCAGGTGTCGTAGCGTTCCGGTGCTATAGACCGGCGCTGGCGGCGTTGATGCCAAAGGCATAGGCGTGCTCGACGGAGAGGGTAAATTTATTCCCGGCAAAGCGCTGCGACGGGTCAAAGAATAAATTAACGGAATTATCACCTTTGCCGGTGCGCCGCGACAGGCGTGGCCGGCGCAAATCTAGCGTTCGATGCGGTGGGTGGAGAGCCGCGCGCGGGTGGCGTCGAGCCCGGCCGGGGTGCCGATATGGCACCACTCGCCATCGTGCACGATCGCACCGAGCCGATCGGCGGCCTCGGCCCGGTCGAACAGCCGAACCAGCGAAAAGACCCGGTCTTTAACGCCGTCAAACAGGCGGCGGTGCAAAAGCTGGACGCCGGCGAACAAAAACGGCGCCACCTCGCGCTCGCCGCGGCGACGCGGGCGACCGAGCGGATCGATGAAATAGTCGCCGATGCCGTCATAGCCGATCGCCGTTGCGGTGCGTTGCATCAAGAGCACGGCGTCCATCCGGCGCGGATCGAACGCCCGGGCGAGGCGATGCAGCGCCGTATCCCGGCCATCGAGCCAAAACACGTCGGCGTTGACGACAAAAAATGTCTCGCCCAACCGCGGCAACGCGTGCGCCACGCCGCCACCGGTGTCGAGAAGCTCCGCTTCGGGTGAGATTTCGATGCGCGGATGGCGGCGATCGCCGAGCCGGGCTGCGATCATCGCGGCCTTGTAATGGGTGTTGACGACAACCTGCGCGACCCCGGCCTGCGCCAGCCGGTCGATGGCGTGGTCGAGCAAGGTGCGGCCGTTGATCTCGATCAGCGGCTTTGGCAGGGTTTCGGTCAAAGGGCGCAGCCGGGTGCCGAGCCCGGCCGCCAGCACCATCGCCGTCTCCGGGACGGTCACGGGATCCCCTGCGGATCGGGGGCGCGGCGCGCGCCGGGCGGCAAATGGCGGTCGAGCCAGCTCCCGATCGGCGCCAGCGCCGGCTCGGCGAGGCCCTGCTCGAGCAAGCGCCATACCCGCGGGATATGCGCGAGATAGCCGGGTTTGCCGTCGCGCCGCGACAGCCGGGTAAAGATGCCGATGATCTTGGAGTTGCGCTGGGCCGCAAGGACCGCCGCCGACATCCGGAATGTCGGGCGATCGAGCGCGGGGAAAGCAGCAAGCCAGCGTGCGATCATCGCCTCGCGCAACGCCGGGGCGACATCGCGCCGGGCATCTTCGATCAGCGAAACCAGATCGTAGGCGGGCGGGCCGCGGACCGCGTCCTGAAAATCGAGAAGCCCGCACCGCCGCACCCCCGCGCGGTCGTGGAGCAGCATCAGATTGTCGATGTGATAGTCGCGCAGCACCAGGGTCGGCGCGAAGGGCTCCGTCGCCAGCGGCAGGAGGCCCCGCCACAGCGCCAGATATTCGTCGCGCAACGCCGGATCGAGAGGCCGCCCCGACACCGCCGGCAGATACCAATCGACCAGCAACGCCGCCTCGTCGAGGAGCCGTGTCAAATCGTAGGGCGGCAATTTGGCGGGGCCGTTGGCCGCGACCGCCTGCTGCAGCGCCACCAGCGTATCGACGGCGAGCGCATAAAGCGCCGGCTCGTCGGCGCCGCCGGCGAGCGCCCGGTTGTAGCTGTCGTCCCCGAAATCCTCGATCAGCAGAAAGCCTTGCTCGCGGTCCTCGGCGAAAATCTCGGGCGCGCTGAGCCCGAGCCCGCGCAAAATCGCTGCGACCGAGGCATAGGCGCCGACATCCTCCTGGGGTGGCGGCGCATCCATGACGACCGCGCGCCGATCGTCTTGCCGCAGCCGCCAATAGGCGCGGAACGACGCATCGGCGGCGAGCGGGGCGGGCACCGCGCCGCCCCAGCCGCAGCCATCGAGAAATGCAGCCATCGCCATCCGGCGCGGCTTCGGATGCGCGAGCGCCGCAGCGGCGACGGCTGCCGGCGATCCATGCAAGCCGGAAAGCGAGGCCGGCTCAGGCATTGCCGAAGATGCTCGCGAGCCGCGCCCGCCACTCGGCGCCGGCGGACAGGGCGGCGCGGCGCGCCTGCGGCCGATCGGCAAAATCGAGGGCGATTTCGAGCCGGCGCGGCGGTAATAGCGAGCCGAGCCGTTCCGGCCATTCGATCAGCGAGATGCCGTCGGCAAAGGCGTCCTCGATCCCGAGCTCCCAGGCTTCCTCGGGCGATTGCAGGCGATAGAGATCGAAATGCCAGATCGCCGTGGTTTCGGCGCGGTAGGTTTGCACCAGGGTAAAGGTCGGGCTCGGCACCTCGTCCCCGGCGCCGCGCGCGGCGATAAAGGCGCGTGCGAACGCGGTTTTTCCGGTGCCGAGATCGCCTTTGAGCGCGATGACGTCGCCCGGCGCGGCCTGCGCCGCGACCCGCTCGGCGAGCGCCGCGGTGGCGGTTTCATCGGGCAAATCGACCGCGATCGTCACCCGGAAATTGTATACCCCGGCCGCAATTAGCCGCAACTTTTTGCCCGACCGGCGATGCGCGATGGGCCGACGATGCGCGATGGGCCGGCAAACGAGCGCGCCGGCGGCGAGCTTGCAGATCACCCTTGCTCGCTCGGCATAGCGCGCGCGGCGGGCCTGCCGCATGCTGCCATGGCACAGAGCGAAAGGGCGCGGCCATGCACGACATCGTCATTCGCGGCGGCACCATCGTCGACGGCACCGGTGCAGCGGCCTTTAGCGGCGATATCGCGATCGATGACGGGCGAATCGCTGCGGTGGGCGGCAAGGCCGGACCGGCGCGGCGGGCGATCGATGCCGACGGTCTGCTGGTGACGCCGGGCTGGGTCGATGTTCACACCCATTACGACGGCCAGGCCACCTGGGACCCGATTTTGGCGCCGTCCTCATGGCACGGGGTCACGACGATCCTGTTTGGCAATTGCGGTGTCGGCTTTGCCCCGGTACGCCCGCACCACCGCGATGCCTTGATCGATTTGATGGAGGGGGTGGAGGACATTCCGGGCCCGGTCTTGGCCGAGGGCCTCAAATGGGATTGGGAAAGCTTTCCCGATTTTCTCGGCGCGCTCGAACGGATGCCGCGGGCGATCGATGTGGCGGCGCAGGTGCCGCACCACCCGCTGCGCGTCTATGCGATGGGCGACCGCGCGATCCGGCGCGAGCCCGCCACCGCCGACGACATCGCCCTGATGCGCCGATTGACCGAGGAGGCAGTCCGCGCCGGCGCCTTTGGCTTTACGACGTCGCGCACCAATGCGCACAAGACATCGCAGGGCGAGATGGTGCCCGGCCGCTTTGCCGAGATCGACGAATTGGCCGGGATCGGTGCCGGGCTGGGCGCCGCCGGCGCCGGCACCTTTGGCATGAACAGCGATTTCGAGGACGAGGCAGCCGAGCTCGAATGGATCACCCGCCTCGGGCGCGAGACCGGGCGCCCGATGTGGTTCCTCTTGACCGATCGGCCGACCGACCCGCAGCGCTGGCGGCGGATCATGCAGGGTGTGCACCGGGCGCGCGCCGCGGGCGCCTCGGTCACGGCGCAGATCGCCGGCCGCCCGGTCGGCGTCATCCTCGGCATCGCCACATCGCTGAACCCGTTCTCGATCCGCGAGCGCTACAAGCCTTATGAGGGGCTGCCTTTGGCCGAGCGGCTGGTGCTGTTGCGCGACCCGGCGGTGCGCCAGGCGATCATCGCGGACCGGCCGTCGCCGGCATTGATGGCGCGGCTCGGGCCATTGGTGCAGCTGGTCGCGGCCAGGTGGGACCGCATGTATCTGATGGGCGACCCGCCCGACTACGAGCCGCGGGCCGAAGCGAGCATCGCCGCGATCGCGGCGCGCACCAACCATTCGCCGGACGAAGTCGCCTATGACTATCTGACCGAGGCTGCCGGCAATCTGCTGTTCTTCCCGGTCACCGGCTATGCCCAGGACGACCACGGGCCGATCCGCGAGATGCTGACCGATCCCGGCACCCTGCTCGGGCTCGGCGACGGCGGCGCGCATGTGGCGATGATCGTCGATGCCAGCATGCCCTCCTACATGCTGACGCATTGGGCGCGCGACCGGAACCGCGGGCCGGGCCTGCCGCTCGAATTCGTCGTCAAGCGCCTGACCAGCGAAACCGCCGATTTCTTCGGCTTCCACGACCGCGGCCGATTGCAGCCGGGCAAGCGCGCCGACCTCAACCTGATCGATTTCGAGCGCCTGCGCCTGCATCCGCCGGAAATCGCCCACGACCTGCCGGCCGGCGGCAAGCGCCTCCTTCAGCGCGCCGACGGCTATGTCGCCACCCTGGTCGCCGGCACCCCGGTGTTCGAGCATGGCGAGCACACCGGCGCCCTGCCCGGCCATCTCGTCCGCCGCGGCGCCGCATAGAGGAAGCGCCCGAAAGTCAATTGGCGAGGCCGGGCCTGGCGGTAGCGGGCCGGGCGTGCTCGCCGAGGGTGCCGCGCGACAGGACCAGCGCCGCCACCGCGCCGACCAATGCCAGCGCGCCCGCTGCGACAAAGGCCGAGTTGAAGCTGCCGGTTGCGGCGATCAGGTAGCCGGTCACGATCGGCGCCAACAAGCCAAAGGTGTTGCCGCCGAGGACGAGAAAGGCGAAAGCCCGGCCGGCATCTCCAGGCGAGCGCAAGAGGTCGCTGACCAGCGCCCCGTTGGTGGCCGGGCCGACATGGGCGAACGACACCGCGACGGTGACAATGGCGACGACCGCGGCCAGCGACTGGACAAACGGGATCGCCAGGCCCGCCGCGGTCAGCAGCAGGCACAGCGCCACCAGATAGCGGCGGCTGCCGGCGCGCACCGCCTCGGCGCTCAACACCTTGTCGCCGATCCAATTGGCCAGGATGCTGACCACCGCCGAGGTGAAAAACGGGATCGAGGTGTAGACGCCCGACCCGACCAACGACAGATGCCGGGCGGTCTGGAAATAATTCGGCAGCCACGAGATATAGAGATAGCTCGTATAGACGAGGCAGCCCTGGGAAATGAACAGGCCCCACATCGCCGGGCAGCGGACGAGCCCGAGATAGCCGACGCCGTCGTGGCTCGGCGGCGGGACGCCGGCATCGCGCTCGGCGAGGATGCTGTTGCGCTCGGCCTGCGGCAGCCATCGCGTCTTTTCCGGTGTCGATACCAATGCGGACCAGACCACCACCCAAAGAAACCCGATCCCGCCGGTGATGATGAACGACCAGCGCCACGACAATCTCTCGATCAGCCAGGCGACGATCGGCGCCCCGACCGACAGGCCGAGGCTGGAGCCGGCCGAGATGACGGCGATGGCGGTGCCGCGCTCGGTATAGGGCGACCATGATCGCACGCTGTTGTAGGTGATCGGCGCAAACGGCGCCTCGCCGACCCCGAGGCCGAGCCGCGTCATCAGCATCGTCGCAAAGCTGGCGGCGAAGCCGGTCGCCAGCTGCGCCGCCGACCATACCGCGGTCGCGACCGAAGCCACGACATGCGAGCCCCAGCGGTCGATCAGCCGGCCGCCGGGCAGCATCATCAGCACGTAAGCCCACAGGAACGAGGAGAACAGATAGCCGAGCGCGACCGGCGACAGCCCGAACTCGTGCGCGATCGGCTTGCCGGCGACCGACATGTTGACACGATCGAGATAGGCGATCGCGTTGAACAGCAGCAGCAGAAAGAACACCCAGTACCGGCGGTGCGTCGTCTTGCTCACGGCGTTTCTCCTTTTTGGTTTTGACGACGATATCGGCGGTGTCGCGGGGTCGGCGGTGTCGCGGCGCCGTAGCGGCAGGCCGCGGCCAAGACCACGGTGATCGAAGATCGTCTGGGGCCTGCCGGCGCCCGGCCGCCCGGCAGAGGGCGGCGGCTCAGTCGAGCTTGAGCGGGTCGCCGTCGAGGTCTTCGGCGCGCTCGACCTCGATCAGGACCGCGTACCCTTTCTTCTCCGGGTCACGGTCCTTTTCCGGCTGGACCAGCCGGCGCCAGACTTCCTCGTATTGCGGCCCGGATTTGTGGACATGGGCGCGGCCGTAAAAGCGGGCGATGCCGCCCTTTGGCAAAATGCCGTCCTGGCGCAATTGCGACTTGCGGAAATAGACGGTCAGCGGTGTGCCGTCGGCAATATGGGCGCTCGTCGAGCCTTTGCCGCGCTCCCACAACGCGATATGGCTGTCGTCGAACGCCATCGTGCTGCCGCGCGGCGTGACCTGGGCAAAGCCGTTTGGCAGAACGCTGCCGACAAGGCACACATCGCCCGGATAGGCGCTGTCGATGTGCGGCTGCAACACCTTCGGAATCTTGGTCACGTGGCAATTCCTCCTTTGGGCACGTCGCCGGTCTTGGGCAAGTCGGCGGTCTTGGGCAAGTCGGCGGTCCGGGCGCGGACATAGCCCGCAATCGCCTCGATCAGCGCCGTGATCTCGGCCTGCAACGCGGCAAAGCCCGCCGACTTCTCCGATGTCTTCTGGTTCATGTAAAGCCCGCGGTCGACCTCGATCTGAAGGCTGTGCCGGTTTTCCGACGGGCGCCCCTGACGCTTGACGATCTCCACACCCTTGTAGATTTCGTTGATGCGCACGTCATGGCCTCGGCGCCGCAGGTGGCTCGCGACAAAATCGGTGAACTCCCGGTCGCAGGTCGTGCCGTCGCGGTCGCCCAAGACAAAATCGGCGCATTCGCCTTCCTGCTTTGCCGTCGGGCTCGACGGCATCGAATGGCAGTTGACGTGCCAGACGGCGCCGAATTTGCGGTGCGCGCCCCGGCAGGCCTCGTCGAGCACGCGGTGATAGGGGGTGTGGCAGCGCTCGACCCGCCCGAGGATTTCGTCGATCGTCAGCCTGCGGCTATAGATCGGCGTGCCGGGCCGGACGACGCGGCGGACAAGGCCGAGCCCGCCGCGGGTGCGATGCGAGGGCTTGAGCGGCGACCGCCACGCCCCGTCGAACAGCGCCTCGTCGAGGTCGTCGACCGCGCGGTTGGGGTCGAGATAGCTGCGCGGAAACAATGCCGCGATGAGCGCCGCGCCATGTTCGGGCGCGGCCCGGTAAAGCTCGTCGACATAGGCGTCCTCGGCGCGGCGCAACACCTCGAACGGGCAGGAGAAGCGAAAATCCGGGGGATAGAGCGACCCGCTATGCGGCGAGTTCGAACACCAGCGGGACCTCTGTCCCCCGTGGATCCTCGCGCCACAGCACGCCCGGTATCTCAAACCTCATCGGCCGAATTTACGGATGGCGCCGATGGCGGGCAAGCGAGGAAGCGGATCCGGCAACGGCCGGCGTTCTCGTTGTTGCTGGCGCTCAATTGCGATTGGGCCTAGCCTCGCGCGATGACCGAAACCGCGATCGGCAGCGTCGAGATGCTGCGCCGGCTCGTCGCGTTCGACACGACGAGCCGCGGCTCGAATTTGGCCCTGATCGAGTTTGTCCGCGACTATCTCGACGGGCATCGCGTGCCGAGCGAGCTGGTGTTCGACGAAACCGGCAACAAGGCCAATCTCTACGCCACAATCGGGCCGCCGGAGGTGGGCGGGATCATGCTGTCGGGCCACACCGACGTGGTCCCGATCGACGGCCAGGATTGGCACAGCGACCCGTTTGCGGTGACCGCAAAAGACGGCAGGTTGTTCGCCCGCGGCACCGCCGACATGAAGGGCTTTATCGCCGCCGCCCTCGCGCTGCTGCCCGAGCTCGTGTCGCGCAACCTGCGGATCCCGATCCACCTCGCCTTGTCCTATGACGAGGAGGTCGGCTGTCTCGGCGTGCGCCGGCTGATCGCGGCCCTCTCTGATCGCCCGAACCGGCCGCGCCTGTGCATCGTCGGCGAGCCGACCCTGATGCAGCCGGCAACCGGGCACAAGGGCAAGCGCAGCTTTCACTGCCATGTCGCGGGTTTCGAATGCCATTCGGCGTTGACCCATCTCGGTGTCAACGCGGTCGAGGCGGCGGCCGAACTGGTGGTGCAGCTAAAGGCGATGGCGCGGCGCCGGCGCGACCACGGCCCGTTCAATCGCGCTTTCGAGCCGCCCTATACGACGATCCATACCGGGCTGATCGCCGGCGGCACCGCGCTCAACATCGTGCCCAAGGAATGCAGCTTCGACTTCGAGTTCCGGCTCTTACCGGGCGACGACCCCGAGGTGCCGCTGCGCGAATTGCGCGCCTTTGCCGAGGAGCGGCTGTTGCCCGAGATGCGCGCGGTCAGGGCCGAGGCGGGGATCGATTTTGCCGAATTGAGCTCGTTTCCGGCGCTCGACACCGCCGAAGACGCCGAAATCACCCGGCTCGCGATGGCGCTGACCGGAGCCAACGGCACCGGCAAGGTCAGCTTTGGCACCGAGGGCGGGCTGTTCCACCAGGCCGGCATCCCGACCATCGTATGCGGACCCGGCTCGATCGAGCAGGCGCACAAGCCCGACGAATTTGTCGATCTCGACCAGATCACGCAATGCGAAAGATTTTTGCGCGGCCTGATCGACCATGCCGCTGCCTGAGGCAGCAGGGCCGGCGCGCGCGGCGCTCTTCGATCTTGGCGGCGTCCTTGTCGACTGGAACCCGCGGCACCTCTACCGTCGCCTATTCGCCGACGAAAGGGTGATGGAGGAGTTCCTCTCGGCGATCTGCACCCAGGAGTGGAACGAGGAGCAGGATCTGGGGCGGCCGTTTGCCGAGGGCGTGCGGCTTCTCGTCGAGCGCCACCCGCATCATGCGGCAGAAATCCGCGCCTATGACACCCACTGGCACGAGATGCTGGGCGGCCCGATCGCCGGGAGTGTCGTGCTTCTCGACGAGCTGCGCCGGCGTGGCGTGCCGCTGTTCGCGCTGACCAACTGGTCGGCCGAGAAATTTCCGGTGGGCCGCGCCCGCTTCGGCTTCTTCGACTGGTTTGCCGGCATCGTCGTCTCGGGCGAGGAGGGAGTCAAAAAGCCCGATCCGCGGATCTTCGACCTCGCGATCCGCCGCTTTGGCCTCGATCCGGGGCAGACGCTGTTTGTCGATGATTCGGCGATCAACGCCGCCGCCGCGGCAGCGCTCGGCTTTCGCGCGCACCGATTTGTCGATGCCCAAGGATTGCGCGCGGCATTGGTCGCACACGGATTGCTGCCCGCGTGACCTGATTTGGGATCGGGTGCAAGATGGCGCCCGCCTTTGACCAGGACAGCGGGAGCGCCCTTTGCCCGAGCCGAGCTATGCGGTCGAGTTGAGCCCGCCCGATATCGAGCCCTATCGCGCCGGCAACACCGGCGTCGAGCATGTGACGACGTTCGACAGCGGCCGGGCCGGGCCGCATGTGCTGGTCACCGCGCTGACCCATGGCAACGAGCTATGCGGTGCGGTTGCCCTCGACCGCCTGTTCCGCGCCGGGCTGCGGCCGCGCCAGGGCAGGCTGACCTTGGCGTTCGACAATGTCGCGGCGTTTCACACCTTCGATCGCCGCTACCCGATTGCCTCGCGCTTTGTCGACGAGGATTTCAACCGGTTGTGGCACCCGGCGACGCTCGACGGCCCGCGGCGGTCGACCGAGCTCGCCCGCGCCCGCGCCTTGCGCCCGTTTGTCGATGCCGCCGATTTCCTGCTCGACATCCATTCGATGCAATACGCGACCGCCCCCTTGATGCTGGCCGGCACCCTGCCGCGTTCGCTGGCATTGGCGCGTCAGGTCGGCATTCCCGAATTGATCATGTGCGACGCCGGCCATGCCGCCGGCCCGCGGATGCGCGACTATGGGGCCTTTGGCGACCCGGGCGCGGCACAGACCGCGCTCCTGATCGAAGCCGGCCAGCATTGGCAAAAGAACACGGGCGAGATCGCGACCGACGTGATGCTGCGCTTTCTGGTGGCTGTCGGCACCGTCTCGCCCAACGACGCGCGACCGCTCGGCAGCCCCGGCTTTGACGCCCATCCGCGCCAGCGCGTCATCGAGGTGACCGAGGCGGTGACGATCACCGGCGACAAGTTCGAATTTGTCGATGATTACCGCGGTCTCGAAGTATTGCCAAAACAAGGCACGGTCATTGGCCATGACGGCGGCCGGCCGGTGCGCACGCCCTATGACGATTGCGTCTTGATCATGCCGTCGCGCCGGCTCGCCAAAGGCCAGACCGCGGTCCGCCTCGGCCGCTTTATCGCGTGACGGCGGCGCCCGCCTCGGCAAAACGGAGCTTTCCGCCGGTCGTCGATCAGCGTGCGCGCGTTCTCGTGCTCGGCACCTTGCCGGGCGAGGAGTTGCTGCGGCGGCGCGAATACTATGCGCATCCGCGCAATCTGTTCTGGCCGATCCTGTTTGCATTGTTCGATCTGGCGCCGGCCGGCGACTATATGGCAAAGCTCGCCTTTGCCGCGGCGCAGCGGGTGGCGCTGTGGGATGTGTGCGAGACGGGCGAGCGCGCGGCCAGCGCCGACGCCTCGATCCGCCGCGAGCAGCCGAACGCGATCGGCCGGCTGCTCGACGCCCATCCGCTGATCGGCACCGTCGCCTTTAACGGCACCGGCGCGCGCCGCCTCCACGACCGCCATTTCCCGCGCCGGCCGGGCGTCCTTTATTTGGCTATGCCATCGACCAGCCCGGCCCACGCCCGCCTCGATTTCACCGCCAAGCTCGCCCAATGGCAGTCGCTGCGCGCTGCGCTCGACGGGGCGCCTATAATTGACTAAGCAGCGAGAAAACCTTCGTGTGTATAATGTTGCTCCGAGACGCACATCGAGCTCCATGCCTCCCAATATCGACATCGACGATCAATTGCTTAGGGAAGCGCTTCGGCTCACCGGCCTCGACACCGAGCGCGCCGTAGTCGAGATGGCGCTGCGAATGTTGATACGGGTGAGCCGACAAAAGAGCATCCTTGCCCTCGTCGGGAAGGTGCATTGGGACGGCAATATCGACGATAGCCGTCAAGATAACGATCCGACCCAATCCCCTCGTTAATCGTCCATCCCAAAGCGCGTGGCCACCCACCTCAGCCGAGCGGGGCGAACAGGTGCTCGATATCGGCTGGGGCGAGGGCAGCGGCGGCACCGCCGCCCTCGGCGTAGATCCCGGCGGCGAGCGCCTTTTTGCGCCGCTGCAATTCGAGCATGCGCTCCTCGACCGTGCCTTGCGCCACGAGCTTGTAAACAAAGACCGGCTTTTTCTGGCCGATGCGGTGGGCGCGGTCGGTCGCCTGGTCCTCGACCGCCGGGTTCCACCACGGGTCGTAATGGATGACGGTGTCGGCCGCGGTCAGGTTCAACCCGGTGCCGCCGGCCTTCAGGCTGATCAGGAACAGCGGCACCTTGCCCTTCTGAAAGCGCGCGACCGGCCCCGCGCGGTCGATGGTGTCGCCGCGCAGCTCGACAAAATCGATGCCCTTCTCGGCCACGGCAGGCTTGATCAGGTCGAGCATGCTGGTGAATTGCGAGAACAGCAGAATTCGCCGGCCGTCCTCGATCAGCGCCGGCAGCATTTCCATCAGATGCGCGAGCTTGGCGCTGGCGGCGACCCGCCTTGCGGCGGCGAGCTTGACGAGGCGCGGGTCGCAGCACACCTGGCGCAATTTGAGGAGCGCGTCGAGCACGATGATGTGGCTGCGCGCGAGCCCCTTGGCGGCGACCGCCTCGCGTACCTTTTCGTGCATCGAGAGCCGCACCGTCTCGTAAAGGTCGCGCTGCGGCCCGGCCAATTCGAGCGGCCGCAGCATCTCGGTCTTCGGCGGCAGATCGGCGGCGACCAATGCTTTGGTCCGGCGCAGCAGAAAGGGCTTCAGCCGGCGGGCGAGCACGGCGCGGCGCTCGCCATCCTGCTTCTTCTCGATCGGCGTGCGAAAGACGCGCGCAAACTGCTTGGCGTCGCCGAGCAGGCCCGGCATCAGAAACGCGAATTGCGACCAGAGCTCGCCGAGATGGTTCTCCATCGGCGTCCCGGTCAGGCAGAGCCGCTGCCGCGCCTCGATCCGGCAGACAAGCGCCGTGACCTTGGCAGCCGCGTTCTTGATCGCCTGCGCCTCGTCGAGCACCGCGACGTGCCAGGCGACCGGCAGCAGATGGTCCTCGTCGCGCGGCAGGAGCGCATAGGTCGTCACCACCAGATCGGCCTCATTGATCTCGGCGAAACGCTGCGCCCGGTCGGCGCCGTGCAATGACAGCACTCTGAGCTCGGGTGCGAGCCGCGCCGCCTCGGCGAGCCAGTTCGGCACCACGCTCGTCGGGCAGACGACGAGACACGGCCGGTCGAGCCGGCCCTCGCGTTTCTCGACCAGGATGTGGGCCAGCGCCTGCACGGTCTTGCCGAGCCCCATATCGTCGGCGAGGATGCCGCCGAGCTCGTATTCGCGCAGAAATTGCAGCCAGTCGAGGCCGTCGCGCTGATAGGGGCGCAGCTCGGTCATCAAGCCCGGCGGGCGGGTCGATCTTGGCGATACCGGCGAAATTCGAGAGCCGCTCGGCCAATCGGCGCAGCCGCTCGCCGCCGAGCCAGCGCAGCCCGATCGCCGCTTCGAGGGCGGCGAGCCCGACCGCCTCGCCCGCCGAGATCCCGATCCTGCCCTCGCCCGAGAGGGTCTCGGGGTGATAAAGCTCGACCAGGGTCGCCAGGATCGCCTTGGTGCGGTCGAGCGGCAACGCCACGTGGCGCCCGTCGGGCAAGGTGCCGAACACCCGGCCGTTCTGCGCCAGCGCGTCGAGCCCGTCGGGCGCGCCGAGATCGCGCAGCCGCGCCAGGAGCGACGTCATGACCGGCAGCAGCGGCATTCTTTCGCCGTCGATCACGACCCCGAGATCGAGCGAAAACCACCAGCCGCCGCCTTCCTGGACCTCGGCCACCCATTCGCCGCCGGCATCGACGACGCGATGGCGAAACCCGTCCTCGATCTCGACCCGCCAGCCCTCGCTTTCGAGCTGCGGCAGGCCCTCGAACATAAAGCGCGGCCAATCTTCGCTGTCGCCGAGAAAACCGAAAGCGGCATGCCTGTCGTCGCCCGGATCGGCGGCCACGAAATGCGAGAGGCCAAACCCTTCCAGGTGCTTTTTGGCGGCGCGCTCGGCACCGAGGTTGCGACGGCGCACGATAATCTTGCCGTCCTCGACCGAGCGCACCTCGCGCGGCGCTTCGAGGCTGATCGGCACCCCGCCATAGGCAAAGCCGAGCAAGGCCGCATCGACGGTCTGCTCGATGCTCTTGGTCCGCCAATCCCAATAGCCAAAGCTGCGCTTGCGCCGGCCGAGCACGAGGAGCGGCACCGGCGGGTCGCGGCGCAATTCCTCGACCATATCGGCGCGCGGCGCCGGCAAGGCGAGACCCGGCAGCTCGCGGGCAAAGCGGCCGGCGACCGCCGCCGCCTGCTCGATCGTGACCGGCGGGGCTGCGAGCGCAATCTTGACGAGCGGGCGGGCAATGTCGAAGGCGACCGGCCCCGCCAGATGCCGGTGCGGATCGACATACCAGGGTGAAGCGGCGGGCAGCACCACCGCACCCTGCTGGTCGAGCTCGACCGCGACGCTTTGCGTGCCGTCGCCGGCGAGATGCCAAGCGAGGCGCCCGGGCAATGGCGGGCCGAGTGCCAGCGGCGGCGCATCGAGCTTGCGCCAGCGGCAGCGGCCGGTGACGAGGACCCGCCGCAGCAGCAGATCGACGAGATCGGGGTCTTGCGGCAATGGCGGCGGCGAATGCCACAGGCCGCCGCTCAACAGCCGCAGGATGGCGCGGTCGTCCGGCTGCACATATTTCGCGGTCGCATTCTGCAATTGCTGGACCGGGCAGGGACGGTCGGCGCCCCAGCCACCCGATTTCAAAAGCCGCACGACACGCAAATCGAGGACGAAGGACGAACCCGGCTGGGGCGGGCTATCGAGGCGGTAGGCGAGCTCCTCCGGCGCCGGTGCGGCGCCCGCCGCCCGCGCCAATTGCTGCAGCCAGTCGCCGACCGGCCCTTCGAGCGGGTCCTTCGCGATCGGCTGGAGCGGCGGCGGGTGCTTTAGCGCCTCCAGCAGCACCGCCACGCCGTGCTTGCAGCTGCGCCCGACCGGGCAGCTGCATTGCGCCGACAATCGGACCGGATCGCTGCTGCCGATCTCGACAAACACATGATAGGGCCGCGGCCGTGTCCCTTGGACCGACGCGATCAGGCGCTGCCCGCCTTTGTCGGCGCGCAAATCGCGCACGGCACCCCGGCGCTGGTAGGGCCGCGCCTTGCCGATCCCGCCCGGAAAGCAGCGGTCGATATCGTCCTCGTCGAACGGCAGACACTCGGGTTGCAGCGGCCGGTCGAGGCTCGGTTCGAGAGTATCTGGCAAGATGTTGTCCCCTGAGCGGGCTGGACCGCCATTAGTTGCGAGCAAAGCGCAACGCTGTCAAGCGATCCCGCCGATGGGCGCTGGGCGCCGCCGCTCGCGCCGCGCCGCTGCTGCTCGGCCGGCCTGGTCCTCGAATCGCATGCTATGATCGAAGCTCGGGAAAGAGCCTCGGGAGGGCGAGCGATGGACCGCACATTCGAGACGATCCGGTCGGAGGACCGTGGCGGCGGGCTCGTGCTCTTGACGCTCGACCGGCCGCAGGTGGCGAATGCGCTCAACACCCGGATGGGGCGCGATCTGCTGGCCTTTTTCGAGGCGGTCAACGCCGCCCCGGCGCAGGCGCGCGCGATCGTGCTGACGGGTGCGGGCGAGCGCGCCTTTTGCGCCGGCGGCGATTTGAAAGAACGCAACGGCATGGCCGACGAAGCGTGGCAGGACCAGCACCTGTTGTTCGAGCGCATGGTCCGCGCCTTTATCGCCTGCCCGGTGCCGGTGATCGGCGCCGTCAATGGCGCGGCCTATGCGGGGGGGTGCGAATTGGCGCTCTGCTGCGATTTTATCTACGCCGCCGAGACGGCGCGCTTCGCCTTGACCGAGGTCACGCTCGGCATCATGCCGGGTGCGGGCGGGACCCAAAACCTGCCGCGTGCGGTCGGCGAGCGGCGCGCCAAGGAGATCATCCTGACCGGCCGCCCGTTCACCGCCGCCGAAGCCCATGAATGGGGCATGGTCAACCGCCTCTGCGCGCCGGCAAATCTGGTCGAGGAGGCGCTCGAAACCGCCCGCCATATCGCCGACAACGCGCCGATTTCGGTGCGCCAGGCGAAGCACGCGATCCACCACGGGCTGCAGATGGATCTGGCGAACGGCATGCTGCTCGAGATCGAAGCCTACAACCGCATGGTCCCGACCGCCGACCGCCGCGAAGGCATCGCCTCCTTCAACGAAAAACGCAAACCCCATTTCACCGGCCGGTGATATTGGGTTGGACCACAGCCCTGTAGGATGGGTTGAGCGCAGCGAAACCCATCTGCTGCGGTGGTTGCGATGGGTTGCGCGATGCTCAACCCATCCTACACCTAATTGCCGCTGGATCAGGTGATTGCGTCTGAGCACTAGAACTCTCCCTGTCCGCCTCCGGGGACGGACAGGGTCGGCGTGAGGTGGGGGGATTCCGGAGCGCCGAAGCCTGCCCTCCTCACCCGCGCGATCGCGATCGCGACGGGTCCCCTCCTTCAATTGGAATTGGTCCCCGTGCCGTCGACCTTGCCGAGGTTGGTGATGGTCCAGGTGACACGGAATTAAAGTAATCCGCATAGATGGCGTCGCCGGTCGCGGCGGTTATGGTTCCCGGCGCGGCGATGGTCGTTGGGTTTTGGGAGAGGGTGATGCCGGTGAGGTGAACACCGGTAATGATCGCTCCTGCCACGACAGTCTCCTCGAGCTGCTCGCTTTTCGGTCCGCGCGAACCTCGGCCGCTGCGTTAGCCGACGCGGCCTCGCCAACCACGGTATCGGGCGGATCCGCCCCGGACATCACCAAAATTGGTTAGATGCGTGCGATATGTGCCGGGCAAGCGAGGTAGCGAGGTAGGATGGGCTGAGCGAAGCGAAGCCCATGGTTGACGCCGGAACGGTGGGTTTCACGACGGGCTCAACCCACCCTACGCCTTGCTGTTCGAGGGTCGCGAAGACCGGCATGACGACCGATGGCTTGAGCAGGCCGGCCGCGCGCCAATGGCTGATTTCGACTTCGCCCAAACCGGTTCCGGCGCGGAGCCGGCTCGTTGCCGCCAGCAGCACGACATCAGGTCGGGAAAGGTTGTAGTGCCAAGCGTCATTCATAGGATTGACCAGACAACGCCAATATCTCGTCACACCGGCGGCGGCCGGTGCCCATGGTTGGAATGGGTCCCGGCCTGCGCCGGGAAGACCTGGGCCGGTGCGTTTCGCGACGGGCTCAACCCACCCTACGCCTTGCTGCAAATAACAGCAGGAACAGCCGGCAGCGGCACGGAGCTTCCGGCAGCCCATCCGCTGCCCGTCGATATGGTGCGGCGACGGATTTTTCCGCAATCGCTCTTATCGGCACGGCGGCTCGACACATCGTGAGCCGCCGGGCGAGGTCGGGATTGCGGGGAGCGCGGCGGCGACGCAATCTGTCGGGGCAGCGCTATCGAGAGGTGGGAGATGGACGGCGATCTGAAGACCGGCACGGGTACCGCCGGATTGACCCGCGAGCTGGCGATGCGCGCGGCGGCGCTTTCCTACACCGACCTGCCGGAGCCGGTGCGCGAGGTGGCGCGGCAATGCGTGCTCGATTATCTGGGCGTGGCGGTGGCCGGGGCCGGCGATCCGCTGGTCGGCATGCTGCTCGACGAGATGGCGGAGGCGGGTGGCGCGGCGCAGGCGAGCGTTGTCGGCCGTCGTGAGCGCTTGCCGGCGCTGGCGGCGGCGTTGGTCAACGGCGCGGCGGGGCACGCGCTCGATTTCGACGATGTCAATGTCGCGATGCCGGGGCATCCAACGGTCGCGGTATTGCCGGGCCTCCTGGCGCTGGCCGAGCTTTTGGGCAGCTCGGGGCGCGACGTATTGACCGCTTTTGTCGCCGGCTACGAGACCGAATGCCGGATCGGTGCGGCGATGAGCCCCGGCCATTACGACCTCGGCTTTCATTCGACCGCGACGATCGGGACGCTCGGTGCGGCGGCGGCGTGCGCGCGGCTCCTCGGTCTCGATGCCGAGAAGACCGCGACCGCGCTCGGCATCGCCGGGACCCAGGCGGCCGGGCTCAAATCCGAGTTCGGCACGATGTGCAAGCCGTTTCACGCGGGAAAGGCGGCGCAAAACGGCCTCTTGGCGGCGCGGCTCGCGGCGCGCGGGTTTTCCAGCCGGACCGACCTCGTCGAATGCGTGCAGGGCTTTGCCGCGACGCACGGCCCCGATTTTGCCCCCGAAAAAGCGCTCGCCGAGCCGGAGGGCGGCTGGCACATTCTCGCCAACCTCTTCAAATACCACGCCGCCTGCTATTTCACCCATGCGCCGATCGAATGCGCCCGCGAATTGCGCCGCGCGCATAACCTGATCCCCGAGCACATCGCGGCGATCACGCTGCGCATCGACCGGAGCACCGACCGCGTGTGCAACATCCCGAGCCCGGTCGATGGGTTGGAGAGCAAGTTCAGCCTGCGCCAGACCGTGGCGATGGCGCTCGCCGGCGTCGATACGGCAAGCCTCGGCGCCTATAGCGAGGCGAATGCGCGCGATCCGGGGCTCGTCGCGCTGCGCCGGCGGCTCTCGTTCGATTTCCAAAAAGGCTGGCCGCAGACCTTGAGCGAGATCGATATCGAGATCGAGGACGGGCGGCAGGTCTCGGCGCGGCACGATGCCGGCATCCCCGACGCCGACATCGCCGGGCAGGGCCGCCGCCTCGCCGCCAAGTTCGACACGCTGGCCGGGCCGGTGCTGGGTCCCCCGCGCGCCCGCGAATTGCGCGAAGCGGTCGCCGGGCTCGACGATATCGCCGATATCGGCGCGCTGACCGGGCTCGCCGCTCGCTAACGGGGGGAAGCCGGCCGGGCGGCTGGCGCCCGGAACCAAACGACGCCCGCCGGGTTCAAGGGGTGAGCGGCGGGCGAGGGCGCATGCACTGGAAATTGCTCAATGTCGATCCACCGGTGACCTATGCGGTGGTGCTCGACACCGGCGACGAGGTCATGGGCGCGCTGTCGCGGTTTGTCCGCGAGCAGGAGGTCGAAGCCGCTTCGATCACCGCGATCGGCGCATTTCGCCGCGCTGTGCTGGGCTATTTCGAGTGGGAATCGAAAAAGTACAAGAAGATCCCGGTCGAGGAGCAGGCCGAGGTGCTGTCGCTGATCGGCGACGTTGCCGTCGGTGATGACGGCCCCGGTCTCCATATCCATGCGGTCCTGGGCCGGCGCGACGGCAGCACAATCGGCGGGCATCTGCTCGAAGCCGAAGTGCGGCCGACCCTCGAAGCGATCCTGATCCAGCCGCCGGGTTATCTGCGCAAGGTGAAAGACCCCGCGACCGGGCTGGCGCTGATCGCGCGCGACCCCGGCTAGCACAGGAGGCGGCATCATGACGGGCCCGACGATCCGCGAGGCCGTGGCCGTGTTCGACGATCCCGAACGGCTGGAGAATGCGGTCTCCGAATTGCAAAGCCGCGGGTTCGACCGCGCCGATTTGAGCTTTCTCGCGCCGGAAGCATTGGGTGAGCATCCCGGGGCAACGGCGACGCAACTCGCGAATGACCCCGCCGCACCTCGCGTCTCGGTGACGAGCGAGACCGACCAGGCGCAGAGCCGCGTGCTCGGCACCAGCATGGCAGCGACGGTCGCCGCCTTTATCGCGGCGGGATTTGTCGTGGCGACCGGCGGGGTCGCCGCGGCTGCGGTCGCCGCGGTGGCGGCGGCGGGCGGGGTCGGTACCGCCGGCACCTGGCTCGGCCGCAAATTGGCAAAGGACGACGAGGCGTTGCTCGACGCCCAGATCGCGCGCGGCGGTGTCCTGCTGTGGGTGCGCCTCCGGGACCGGAGCGCCGAAGAGCGCGCGGTCGAGGTGTTGCGGCGCTGGTCGGCGCATCTGCACGTCCACGACCTCCCGGCCGGGGCGGCGCTGGCGATGCAGACCGGCCGGCACGCCTAAGCCTGACTGTTGTTCGCCTGACCACCCTACGAGGGGCCCCGACTATGAGCAACGCTTTGATAAAGTCCGATGGCGGTATCGCCAGTGCCGCCGCGCGCGCGGATGTGTGGCTGTTCCTGCTGGTTGCGGCCGGTCTCGGCTGGCTGATGTGGCCGCGTTCGGGGCCCGATAACGGCAGCCGGCCGCGGCCCGGCAAGCCCAACGGCACCGGTGATCGCAGCCTCAGCCGGTCCGAGCGCAATTTGCGCGACGGCGAGCCGATGGCAGGCTACGGCGCCTAGCCGGTCGGCGGTATCTCTGTCGTTGCCCGACCAAGAGACAATGAACAAATTGCTCGGCCGCAGGAGGGTCATTCCGGGATGCCCGCGGGGCAGGCCCGGAACCCAAGCACACCCCGCCGCCAGCGTGATCGCAGTCCGGTGTTCATAGGTTCCGGGCTCGCGGGCAGACGCCCGCGCCCCGGTATGACGTGCCCCCGGGGCATAAGAGTCACTTAGGCACCGTAGCGCAGGAGCGCGAGGGGAGACATGACCGTCGAAACCGTCGTTATTACCGGAGCGAGCGCCGGGGTCGGGCGCGCCGCGGCACGGGCCTTTGCGCAACAGGGTGCGCGCATCGGGTTGCTGGCGCGCGGCGCCGAGCGGCTCAATGCGGCGGCGGCCGAGGTGAGGCAAGCGGGCGGCGAGGCATTGGCGTTGCCGACCGAAATTGCCGATGCCGATGCGGTCGAGGCCGCGGCCGAGGCCGTCGAGCGCGCCTTCGGGCCGGTCGACATCTGGGTCAACAATGCAATGGCGACGATTTTTGCGCCATTTTCGCAAATCACTCCCGAGGAGTACCGCCGCGCGACCGAGGTCACCTATCTCGGCTGCGTCTACGGCACAATGGCGGCCGTAAAGCGGATGCGGCCGCGCAACCGCGGCACCATCGTCCAAATCGGGTCGGCATTGGCCTATCGCGCGATCCCGTTGCAGGCGCCCTATTGCGGCGCCAAGCACGCGATCCGCGGCTTTACCGACAGCCTGCGCTGCGAATTGCTGCACGAAAACAGCGGCGTCCATGTAACGATGGTGCAGATGCCGGCGCTCAACACGCCGCAATTCGATTGGGCGCGCAACAAAATGGGCCGGCGCCCGCGGCCGATGGGCACGATCTTTCAGCCCGAGGTGGCGGCCGAGGCGATCCTTTATGCCGCGCATGCGCGGCGGCGCGAGGTGCTGGTCGGCGGCCCGACCGTCGAGGCGGTCTGGGGCAACAAGGCGGCGCCGGGGCTGCTCGACCATCTGTTGGCATGGCGGGCGGTGGACGGCCAGCTCACATCCGAGCCCGCCGACCCCGACCAGCCGGGCAACCTCTTTGCCCCGGTCGCCGGCGATTGCGCCGCGCACGGCCGCTTTGACGCCGAGGCCAAATCCTCCAGCGCCGAGCTCGCGCTGGTGCGTCAGCCCGGATGGGCGATTGCGGTCGGCCTCGGGCTGGCTGCGGGCCTGGCGGCATTATTGCTGGCACCGCGCGCCGCGGCACGGTAGAGCGCCGCTGCCAGAAGGCCGCCGGCGGCGACACCCCCGGCCGCCAGCAGCATGTCGCCGAGCGCCATTCTCGGCGGCTGCGGCGGCGAAAAGCCCATGCCCTCCGCAATGATCTCGGCCAGATGCCGGGTAGGCCGGCCGCTCAGCTGCTCGATCTGCTCGCGGCAGCTGAACCCGCCGGCAATAACGAGCGCGTCGGGATCGGCATGCCGGAGCCGTGGCAGCAGCGCGTGCTCGGCGATCTTGCGCGACCATTGGTATTTGGCCGCGTCAAAGCCAAACGAGCCGGCCATGCCGCAGCAGCCGGTCGGCATCGTTTCGGGATCGAGCCCAATCCGCCGCAACACGCGTTCCTCTGCGCTGGGGTCGAGCACCGCGTGCTCGTGGCAATGGGTCTGGATCAGCGCTGTTCGGCCATGGCCGAGCTGCGGCAGCGCTGCGTCCTTGCCGTGCCGATCGAGGAATTCGCTCAATAAAAAGCTCTGCTCTTTAAGCCGCTTCGCTCGCTCGTCCGCCGGAAACAGCGCCGGCACCTCGTCGCGGAACGATGCGGTGCATGCGGGCTCGAGACCGACGACCGGCACACCGCGCGTTAATGCCGGCGCCAATGTGTCGAGCAATTGGCGCAGCAGATGATCGGCCGCGTCGAGCATGCCCCAGTCGTAGAGGGGCCGGGCGCAGCACAATGAGCTCTGTGGAATGGTGACCCGCCAGCCGGCCTTTTCCAGCACCTGCACGGCGGCAATGGCAGTCGCCGGGCGGAAAAAATTGTTGAAGGTGTCGGGGAACAGCAGCAATTCGGGTCCGGCCGGATTTTTTGGCCGGTAACGGCGAAACCAGTCTCGGAACGTCTGGCGTGCATAGGCCGGCATCTGGCGCTCGGGGGCGAGCCCGCCGGCGAATTTGACCACCGCAGAGAGGCCTGGCGTCTGCATTAGCAGATTGGCGAAGCCCGGCACCCGGCTCGCCGCGCGCGACCACCAATAAATCAGGCCCATCGAATAGGCGGCGCGCGGCCGCAACCGGCCGGCATAGTGGTGATGGCGGAACTCGGCCTTGTAGGTCGCCATATCGACATTGACCGGGCAATCGTGCTTGCAGCCCTTGCAGGCGAGGCAAAGGTCGAGCGCCTCCTCGACCTCGGGGCTCCTCCAGCCGTCCTTGATCGGCCCTCCATGCAGCATCTCGAACAACAAATGGCCGCGCCCGCGGGTCGAATGGCGCTCTTCGCGGGTCGCCATATAGCTCGGGCACATGACCCCGGCGGCGGTATCATGCCGGCGGCATTCGCCGATGCCGACGCAGCGCACCGCAACCCGCTCGAAACCGCCGCCCTCGGTCGGAAAGCTGAACCGGGTTGCGAGCTTGGGCGGGCAATAATCGGGGCCAAGCCGCAGATTGGAGGTGATCGGGTAGGGATCGACGATCTTGCCGGGGTTCATCCGGCCCTCGGGGTCCCAGATCGCCTTGAACTCGCGGAACGCCTCGATCAGCTCGGGGCCGAACATCTTGCCCAAAAGCTCGGCCTTCGACTGGCCGTCGCCGTGCTCGCCCGAGATCGAGCCGCCATGGCTGACGACGAGATCCGCGGCCTCGCCGAGAAAGCCGCGCCAATGCGCGACACCCTTTTCGGTACGCAGCCCGAAATCGATCCGGCAATGGATGCAGCCGTCGCCGAAATGGCCGTAAAGCGCCGATTGATAGCCGTATTTTTTGAGCAGCCGATCGAACTGGCGCAAATAGGCGCCGACATGGTCGGGCGGCACCGCTGCATCCTCCCAGCCTTCCCAGACGTCGGGATGGCCGGGGACAAAGGCGGTGGCGCCGAGCCCGGCTTTGCGCACCTCCCAAATCCGCGCCTGCGCCCTCTGGTCGCGGACGAGCTTTGCGTCCGCCGCCGCGACCCGGACCCGCAGGTCGGCGATCAGCCCTTGCGCTTTTTCGACCGCCTCGTCCTCGCTGTCGCCGCCAAATTCGGCGACGAGCCAGCCGTGGCCCTGCGGCAATCCGCCGAGGGCGGCTTCGTGCACATGCTTCAGGCGCATATAATCGACGAGCCGCTGGTCGATGCCTTCGAGCCCGATCGGCCGGTGCTCGAGGATTTGCGGCACGGCGTCGCCGGCGGTGAAAATGTCGGGGAAGCCGATCGCGACGACGACGCGGCAGGGCGGGCTCGGCACCAGCCGCAGCCCCGCCTTCAGCACCGCGACGCAGGTGCCCTCGCTGCCGACCAAGGCGCGGGCGACGTTGAAGCCGTTCTCCGGCAGCAGATTGTCGAGATTGTAGCCCGAGACGCGGCGCGGGATGTGCGGGTAGCGCTCGCGGACGAGGTCGGCGTAGCGTTGGCGCAGACGGTCGAGACGGGCATAAATCTCACCGCGCCGGCCGCCGGCGGCGACGATCGAGCGCAGCTCGTCCTCGCTCGTCGACCCGACCCGCAGACGCAGCCCGTCATAGGTCAACACGTCCAATTCCAAGACGTTGTCGGCGGTGCGCCCGGCCATCACCGAATGCACGCCGCAGGAATTGTTGCCGACCATGCCGCCCAAGGTGTTGTGGTCGTGGGTCGAGGGGTCGGGGCCAAAGGTCAGATGATATTTCTCGGCGGCGTTGCGCAGATCGTCGAGGACGACGCCGGGCTCGACCCAGGCGCGCCGCTCCGCGACATCGATCGTCAGGATGTGGTTCAGGTATTTCGACCAATCGATGACGACTGCGGTGTTGCAGCATTGGCCGGCGAGGCTGGTGCCGCCGCCGCGCGACAGCACCGGCGCGCCATGCTCGCGGCACAGCGCCACGGTCGCAACAACATCGGCCACACTCTTCGGGATCACGACCCCGATCGGCACCTGGCGGTAGTTCGAGCCGTCGGTCGCGTAAAGCGCCCGGTCGCCGGCCGAAAACCGTACCTCGCCCGCGATGTTGCGCGATAGCGCGCGGGCCAGCTTTGCCGCGGCGCCCTCGGAATACGGGATGAACTCGGCCGCCTCGCGCGCGGTGGTCGCCGCCTTGAGATGGACGCGCCGCGGCGGCGCCAAAGTTTCGCTGATGCTCATGAGACTTCCCCGATTTTAGGCCCGCCTGGTGGACCGGGCTGGACCGCAGCATTCGCCAAGCAGAGCTTCGTCTTGGCAGGGCTTGACCCGGCTATCCACGTCTTGCGGCACCGGATGCCAGGGCGTGGGTGCGCGGATCAAGTCCGCGCAAGACGAGCTTAAGTTGCTTCTTGCGAGCTTCGGCACGCGCGCTGAAAAACGGACTGGCCTACACCAGCTCGCGCACGGTGTCGGAGAGCACGGTGGCGGCGATCTTGCCGCGGTTGGGGGTGCCGCGGGCCAGGGACTCGGCAAAGTGCAGCGCTTGCTCGGCCTTGATCTTGGGCGGCATCGGCGGCTCGTGCGGATCGACCAGCGCCTCGACGACGACGGGCCCCTTGGTGTTCAACGCCTCGTCGAGCACCCGGCCGCAATCCTCCGGGCGATCGAGGCTGAGGCCGGTGGCGCCGCAGGCGCGCGCGATTTGCGCGAAATCGATCGGCTGAAGATCACAGACGTATTCCGGATTGCCGAGAAAGACCATCTGCTCCCATTTGATCTGGCCCAGCAGGTTGTTCTTAATTACGATCACCTTGATCGGCAGCTTGTATTTGACGGCGGTGGCGATTTCGCCCATCAGCATGGTCAACCCGCCGTCGCCGACGATCGCCACCACCTGTCGCTCGGGATAGGCGGTTTGCGCGCCGATCGCATAAGGCAGTCCGCAGGCCATCGTCGCGAGATTGCCGGAGAGCGAGAACATCTGCCCGTCGCGGATCTGGATGTGGCGCCCGGCCCAAGTCGTGATCGTGCCGGAATCGGTACAAATGATCGCGTCGTCCTTGAGTCTTTTGCCCAGCTCGTGGGTCACGACCTGCGGCTTCATCGGCATGTCGCGCCGCGTGCCGCGCTCTTCCATCAGCTTCATCCATTCGGCTTTGCCGTGCTGTGCCGTTTCGAGCCAGGAGCGATCGGAACGTCGGTCGAGCAATGGGATCAGCCGGCGCAATACCCGGATCGAATCGCCGACGAGGCCGACTTCGACCGGATAGCGCAGCCCGATCCGCGGAGCGTCGAGATCGATCTGAACGCAGCGCGCCTGGCCCGGCTTTGGATAGAATTCGATATAGGGAAAGCTGCTGCCGACGGTCAGCAGGGTGTCGCAGTCTTCGAGCGCCTCCTGCGACGGGCGCGTGCCCAACAAGCCGACGCCGCCGGTGCAATAAGGGCTGTCGTCCGGCACGCAGGCCTTGCCGAGGATCGGCTTAGCGATCGGCGCGCCAAGGATCTCGGCGATCTCTTCGAGTTCTTTGCGGGCGCCGAGCGCGCCGCGGCCGGCGAGGATCACCGGCTTCTTCCCGGCATTGAGGATTTCCGCGGCCCGCTTCAGTGCCGCGTCGGTCGGGACATGCGCGCTGTCGGCCCAGATTTCCGAGACATGGTGCGGCCGATTGCGCGGCGAGCGCGGCGAATCCTCGACCGCCATCGACTGCATATCGACCGGCATCGTCACATGGGCGACGCCGCGATAGGCCAATGCCGTGCGGCAGGCGAGCTCGACCACATTCTCGACATGCGCCGGGCCCATGATCCGGTTGTTGTACTTGGCGACATCGATGTAGAGCTTGTCGAGCTCGACATCCTGCTGCGTATGGGTGTGCAGCAGATCGTGAAACTGCAGGCCGGTGATGGCCAGCACCGGAACGCCGTCGAGCTTGGCGTCGTAGAGCCCGTTCAGCAGATGGATGCCGCCCGGCCCCGAGGTGGCGATGCAGCAGCCGAGCCGGCCGGTAAATTTGGCGTAGCCGCAAGCGGCGAACGCCGCGGCCTCTTCGTGGCGTACCTGAATAAACCGGATCTTGTCCTGGTATTTGCGCAGCAATTCGATGATGCCGTTGATGCCGTCGCCGGGGATGCCGAATATCGTGTCCACACCCCAATCCATAATCGTCTCGACGAGTACGTCTCCGGAGGTCTTGGCCATAATCCATGTCCCTGCAAAGCGGCGGCCGCTCCCGGCGGGGAAGGGGCGGCGGTGGCGGATCGGTGGGCAGCCGGTCGGCTTCGCCCTATCCGGTCAACGCGAGCTTTGCGAGGGTGTTCCACCCGGCACAATCCGCCCCGATGGCCAGCCGCGGCGGCCGGTCACGCCGGGATCGTCGAACGGGTTTGGAAAGCGCGCGCGCGAGTGCGGTAGCCGAACCGGGATCGGCAGACTAGGATCGCAGCCCCCGCCGCCCGTGGATCGAGCCCCGATGACGATGCTGAGCGATGCGATCTGGCCGGCCCTCGACTACAGCCGGGTGCCCTACCGGCTCTACCACGACGCCGAAATCTACGCGCGCGAGCAGCAGCGCATCTTCCGCGGGCCGGTGTGGAATTACCTCGCGCTCGAAGCCGAGATCCCGAACCCCGGCGATTTTCGCGCAAGCTATGTCGGCGAGACCCCGGTCATCGTCAACCGCGACGCGGGCGGCGCGGTCCACGCCTTCGTCAACCGCTGCGCCCATCGCGGCGCCCTGGTGCGGCGTGAAGCCTTTGGCAATGCCGCGGAGCACATCTGCATCTATCACCAATGGTGCTATGGGCCGGACGGCAGCCTGAAGGCGATCCCGTTCCGGCGCGGCATTCGCGGCAAGGGTGGGCTCGACGCCGGCTTCGACATGGCCGCGCACGGGCTCGAACGGCTTCGGGTCGAGAGCGTCAATGGCGCCGTCTTCGGCACGCTCGCCGCCGACGCCGAGCCGCTCGAGGATTATCTAGGGCGCCCGATCCTGGCGCAGATCCGGCGTTTGCTCGACCGAAGGGTGCGCGTCCTCGGCTACAACCGCCAGCGCATCCGCGGCAATTGGAAGCTTTATGCCGAGAACACGCGCGACAATTACCATGCGAGCCTGCTGCACGAGTTTCTCGTCACCTTCGGCCTCGACCGCTCGACGCAGCGAGGCGGGGTCACGATGGATGGGCGGCACCGCCACAATATTACTTGGGCCGAGGCTGACAGCGACACCGCCGAGATCGCGCGCGAGGCCTATGCCGGCGCCCGGGTGCGCAACGATTTCCTGGCGCTGAAGGAGCCCGCGCTCGTCGCCTTTCAGCGCGAGCGCGCCGATCCCTTGAACCTCGTCGTCACCTCGGTCTTCCCGGCTGCCGTCTTTGTCCAGATATCGAACAGCCTGGCGATCCGCCAGATCAGGCCGCGTGGCGTCGATGAGCTCGAAGTCTTCCAGACGATGATCGGCTACGAGGACGATCCGCCCGAGTTGGCACTGCACCGGCTGCGCCAGGTCAACCTCGTCGGGCCGGCGGGCCTCGTCTCGATGGAGGACGGCGAGGCGATCGAAATCGCCCACCGCGCCTCGAAACCCGAGCCGGACGGCACCACGGTCATCGAGCTGGGCGGCGGCGGGGTCATTTCCGACCGCGACTACCGGGTGACCGATGTGCCGTTGCGCGGCTTCTGGTCGTACTACGCCGAGCTCCTCGGGATCGAGCCCGCGGGTGCCATGCGATGACCCTCGAACGGGGCGCGGTGCTCGCACTATTGGCCGAATACGGAGGACTGATCGACGCCGGCAAATACGACGAGTGGCTCGGCCTCTTCGCCGCCGAGTGCCGTTATCAGGTGATCCCACGCGAAAACTGGGACCGCGGGCTGCCGGCGGGCCTGATCTTTTGCGACAGCCGGGCCGTCCTCGAAGACCGCATCATGGCGCTCAAAACCGCCAACAAATACAACATCCACACCGACCGCCACCTGATCGGCCTGCCGCGCTTGCTCGGCGACGGGCTCGATCTCGAAGCGCCGTTCGCGGTCTACCAGACCGACCAGGAAGGCGAGACCCGCCTTTTCGCCACCGGCCTCTACCGCGACCGCCTCGAAGCCGCCGGGCGCAGCCTCAAAATCCGCGACAAGCTCGTCCTCCTCGACACCTTCGCCGTCCCCACCCTCCTCGCCACCCCGCTCTGATCCGGGGCGCCGTGGTGCACGCAGCGTAACGAATTCGCTTGACGTTGTTCCTATTTTGTTCTGTAGTACGTTCGCTTGCGAGCCGAGGACGGGCTGAGCGCGATGTTCGACAATATGCGGCGGCTGTATCCGCGCGGCCCGGAAAATCGTGGGCTTGCGGTCGATGCCGACGGCGCAATGCTCGGTCCCGATTGCGTCCTGGTGCGTCGCACGGCGCAGGGCTACCGCTGCATCTCGCGCGAGGAAGGCGCTGTTCTGCAAGAATTCCTGCTCGGCGAGGCGAAGCAGCCCGATTGGCTGTTCGAGCAGTGTCGGCGAATTCACCAGGCGCTGGCCGATAACCAGGTCGCTCTCGCCCAGATCGCTGGGCTGCACCTCCCGATCGTCGATCTCGACCCAACCGGGCTGCGGCAGCTTTCGCGCGCGGCCCCGTTCATCAGGGCCAATTTCAATCCCGACGAGCCGCGGGTTCCAGCGGGGCAGCCGGAGGGCGGCGAGTGGGCCAGCGACGGCCCGACCTTCTTGACGGGATTGGACGGCTCAGCCGGGCCGAGCGGCGAGAGCGAAATCCGCCCGGCATCCGATGGCGGCGATACTGTGAAGTCATCCCTATGGGATTAGAAACCCGGAGAGTCCCACCAAGCCGACCCCAATGTTATTCCCGCTGCATATCAAGGCTACTACCACGACGAGGTTGTCGAGGGATTTAGAAATTATCTCATTGCTAAAGGCGGGAAGGTTATTACCGCAGTACCCTTGACCGCAATCGATGGCTGGACTGCGGTCGCGGACATGATCGTGAAGATGCCCGACACAACTCCGTTCGTGATCGAGGTCAAGACGGGAGAGAATCCTCAGTTCACCAATTCGAACGGCGCGTCTATCCGATGGTGCAAATCGGGGGTCATGTGCTTTCGCCGAAAGCGACTTTGACGGAACTGGGTCTGACACCGGGAAAGCTTTTACCGCCGCTCGACGTCTGGGTCTATTGGTCGCCCGGTCCTGGCCGCACTGCAAAGGTAATCAAGCTTCCACCGCCCGAACTCATGCCGTAGTCTGCCGATCCGTGCTTTAGTGAGATTGGAGATTGAGATTGGAACAACCAAAATTATCCAAAGACGAAGTTAGCGCCAGCATTCTGCTGCTCGGGGCAGCGCAAGGCGGGGTGATCAATAATAGGAGCGTCGCGGCCCGGATGGCCGAATTGCTTTTCGGATCCTTGCTCGGATCGACCGAATTGCCCGCAAACATGGCACTCCAAATCGTTGATGCCGGCGATCGGTGGTCGGTCAGGGAGAGCATCGCGGGTCCCGCCCCACAGATGTCGAAGGTGCGGGACTTCCAGATCGTAAAGATTGATGCGGCGATCGTTCCCGCCGAGGGTCCTTTCGCGGGCGATCTGCTCGGCGACGCAGCTGTCGCGGAGAAATTTGCCGCGGCCATCCTCGAAAACGCGGCGGGGACGGCGGAGCTGCGACGGCAAGCGCCGCTTACGGTCGAGGATCGAGGCGAGACTTGGCGCATCCGCGGCAGCGCCAATGCGGACCGTGCTTCCGAAGGGCCGGGTCCGTTCGAGCTCGAAGTGCAAAAGCGCGATGCGCGCGTGCTCGACATGAAATTCGAATGGGTGCTCGAAACCCCTCCCGATGTGCTGGAGATGCTGCGTGCGAGCAAAGCGGCGTCGAAGGGGCTTGGCGGCCACGGGCCGGATCACCGCGACGAATGATGCCGTTGGAGCAGCTGCGCGCGGTCCGCCGCTGATCCAGATCGGAGGCCATGCAACATCGGAGAAGGTGGACATCGCGCCGGTCGGTTTGACGCCAGGCAAACTCTGCCACCGCTCCGAGGAGAATTGCTTTCCCGAAACAATGACTATACTATATTGTTGTTGTAGAAATACGGGAGGTTGCGCCGGAAATGACCCGCATGACGGAGGCCGAGCCGCAACAAGGCTTTCGAGCTTTAGCAGACCGGGCGCGCCGCGAGCCGGTCACGATCACCACCGCAGACGGCCGCGACGAATTCGTGGTGCTGTCGGCGCAAGAATATGCGCGCCTCAAGCGGCGTGATCGGCGTGTCGGGCTTGCCGAAGAGCTTCCCGAGGAATGGCTCGAGGCCGTGCGCAACGCCAAGGTGCCGGACGAATTCGCCGCACTCGACGCTGAGCTGAAATAGCCGCGTCGCCGCTGCCTACACCCGTTCCGGGTCTTGTCATCGGTTACAGCTATCTGTGGCATAGCGAGCACCTGGCTGGCCGAGAGGAAGGCCAAAAAGACCGCCCTTGCGCCATCGTCGCCGCGCTGCGCCCGGCCGATGATACCGGAGAAAGCCGCGTCCCGGTTTTGCCGGCAACGCACAGCCCCCCGCCACCAGCGGCGGCGCTTGCGGTTGAAATTCCGGCGCGCGTAAAGAAACGTTTGCGGCGCGATGCCGAACGCTCCTGGGTCGTGCTTTCCGAGTGGAACGAATTCATCTGGCCGGGGCCGGATTTGCGCGGCGCGCCGGGAAGTGACGCTACAGTTGCTTACGGCATGTTGCCGCCCGGGCTTTTTGCCACGATCCGCGACCGCTTTCTTGCTCTTGTCCCCGCGCGCGGGGCCCGGCGCGTGTTCCGGCCGGAATAAACCCACCGGCCTCTACCGCGACCGCCTCGAAGCGCACGGCGATAGCCTCAAAATCCGCGACAAGCTCCTTCTCCTCGACACCTTCGCCGTCCCCACCCTCCTCGCCACCCCGCTCTGACCCGGTCGCAATTTTTGGCCGGATTGGGAACGCACAGATGCTGCTTTGTCGCCCGGCGCTGGCCCGCTTGACTTTTACCGGCACGGCACCAGTGTTGTCGCGCGATGGCGGCAATCGATACGTTGCGGCTGAGCCGCGTGCTGCGCGACCGGGCCGGATTTTCCCAGGACGCCGCCGAGGCGACGGCCGAAGCGCTGGGCGCGGCGATCGGCGGCGAGCTCGCGACCAAAGCCGATATCGCCGAGCTCAAAGCCGACATCGCCGGGCTCAGGGCCTACATCGACGCCGAGATCGCGCCGCTCAAAGGCGATATGCGCCTGTTGCGCTGGCAGATCGCGGTCAGCTGGGCGCTGTCGCTGGCAATCCTCGTCAAGCTGTTTGTTCACTGAACGCGCCTGTGAAAGAATCCTTCCGTCGCCGTTTTGCTCGCTTCCCCGTGGGCCTTCGGCCCACGGACTTGATCCGTGGCGCAAGCCGGGGTCCATCCTTCCGTCAGCAAGGTGCGAGATTTGCTGGTACGGAGTTGTAACTGATTGAAAATTTGGAGCGTTGGAAAGGTGGGTCCCGGCTTTCGCCGGGAAAGCGAGATAGAGCATTTGCCGATTTCCTCCTCCATACCGATTTCTTCACACGCTCTGAGCGCGCGGCCGGCCGCCCCGCGACCGCCTCGCCACCTTCGCCGTCCCCACCTCCTCGCCACCCGATCCTCCACGGCCGCGGCCCGCGTCGAGCGCGCTCGGATGCCGTTGCGGGGGACGGCGCCCGCTCGTAACTCGCAAGAGCGCGACCCGATTTTGTAGTTGCACCGGGCATCGATCTTCTGCATTATACTGGCTAGTAACGTCAGATACTTACAATAAACTGACGGTCAGCGAGACGCGTAGCGGGCGCAACCCAGCGCCGTCGTCCGATCGCAAGCAACTTGCGGGGAGAGAAACGTGACAGGGACCATTTATCACGGCAGCTACGTCAACGGCATCGTCCTCAGCAATCCGGCGACCCAAAACCCGGCGACAATCGCCGCCACCGGGAGGGTCGGCAATACCGGTGTCGCCGTGCTCGGCCAGGCGGGACACGCCTGGACCGTCAGCAATCTCGGCACGGTCGACGGCAAGGGTCGTTCCGGCATTGGGATCGAGCTGGTATCGGGCGGCAGGGTGACCAATGGCTCGACCGCGTCGAGGGCGGCGCTGATCGAGGGCGTCAGCTATGGTATCGCGGTCGCCCGCGCCGCCGGCACAGTGACCAATTTCGGCACGGTCGAGAGCACCGGCAACGCCTCCAACGGCGTCGGTCTCGCTGGCGCTGCGCTGACCAATTTCGGCACGATCGAGGGCACCGGTTTCTACGCCAACGGCGCCGGTCTCACCGGCGGCCGTGTGACCAACGGTGCGAGCGGCTCGACTGCGGCGCTGATCAAGGGCGAAAAGAACGGGTTTGGAGTAGCGGGCAACTCTCGGGGCGGCGCTGTCGGCGTGACCAATTTCGGCACGATCGAAGGCAGCGGCGCCGCCTCCGACGGCGTCGGTCTCGGCGCCGGCGGCAAGGTGACCAACGGATCGAGCGGGTCGGCGAGGGCGCTGATCGTGGGGGCGAACGGGGTCGGGATTGGCGGCGGTGGTGGAACCCTAACCAATTTCGGCAAGATCGACGGTGTGTCCGGCTTCGGCTTTGTGGTCGCCGCCGCGGATACCGCCGCCATGACCCTGGTCAACGCGGGGACGATTATCGGCGGCGGCGGGACGGCGGTGCGGTTCGGTGCCGGCAACGATGTGCTGACCGTCGATGCCGGGGCGGTGTTCACCGGTGCCGTCTCAGGTGGCGGCGGCACCAACGAGATCGTGCAGGGCGCGGCCGGGAGGCTCGCCGTGACCGGGTTCACCGGGTTCGAGAGGATCCTGCTGTTTAAGGGCGGCGTCGACAAGCTGACCCTGCAGACCGCGAATTTTGCCGGTGTCACCGCGGGCACGATCATGATTACCGACGGCGGCAAGGGCAACACCGTCAGTGCCGCCGGAGTTGCGGCCGCCGACCGGATCATTGTCGATGCCGGCGCGGGCGCCGACACGCTGACCGGCGGGCTCGGGAACGATGTGTTCTATGCCGGCGGCGACACGATGATGACCGGCGGGAAGGGCGCCAACGGGTTCGTCTTCGAGACGACGGGCGCCAACACGATCAAGGATTTCCACCTGTCGGCGACAAACCAGCTGGTGTTCAGCAATGCCGGCTTCAACCTCGGCCTTACCGGCGGCACGACAACCCCGAAGGAACTGACGTTTGCCGAAGCGGAGAATCTGTTCGTCAACGGCAATTTCAGCAACATCAGCCAGCGCCTCGCCTATGACCAAGCCACCGGCCAGCTCTTTGCCGGCCGCGACGGCAGCGGCAGCGCCAAGCACCTCGTCGCCACCCTCAGCGACCACGCGACGATCGGCGCCAGCCAGCTCTTTTTCATCAGCTGACGGCGCGCTCGGAGAAATCATTGCGCTATCACGGCGAAGGAGCGTGCGAAAGAATCCCGCCGGCGCCGTTTTGCTCGCTTCCCCGTGGGCCTTCAGCCCACGGACTTGATCCGTGGGGCAAGCCGGGGTCCACCCTTCCGCAAGCAAGGTGCCAGATTTGTTTGTACGGAGTTGTCACCGATTGAAAATTTGGAGCGTTGGAGAGGTGGGTCCCGGCCTTCGCCGGAAAAGCGAGATAGAGCGTTTGCCGATTTCCTCCTCCGTCCCGATTTCTTCACACGCTCGAAGGCCGGGACCCAGGCCAGCCGCGGCCGCCGCTTTTTTACTGTCGACCGGGCGATTGCAGCGATCTGGAAACGAGCGGTTCTGGGCGGAAATGTGGGTCCCGGCTTTCGCCGGGGACAGCGGCAGGAGGCGTCCTGTGCCGAGCCGTGCGAGCAGGGGGATTGACTCGATCGCAGCTCGGTCCGAGCGGATCACGCTTTCCGGACGGACTTTGATCGCCCACTGCAACCGATAAGCGCGGACGAGGCTGGGTGCTATGCGGTCGGGCGGGCAACAAATCCTCGCGACCCGTCGGCCTCGTCGTCGGCGCTTTCGACAGCGGTGACGCCGGCGCCGGCGGGGCCGTCACGGCACGCCTCGATCATCGCGGCAATCGCGGGCTCGGCGCCGGTTGCCAACAGCTCGACCGTGCCGTCGCGGCGGTTGCGCACCCAGCCGTCGAGGCCGAGGCTCGCCGCTGTCCGCATTGCCCAAATCCGGTAGCCGACCCCCTGGACGCGGCCCTCGATGCGCAGCCGAACCGTCCGCATCGGCCGGTCACTCGAATTCGAGGATCACGTCGTCGACGGCGAGGCTGGCGCCGGGGCTGACGCGAATTCGCGCGATGCGGCCGTCGCGCTCGGCGCGCAGCACATTCTCCATCTTCATCGCCTCGACGATGGCGAGCGGCTCGCCGGCCTTGACCTCCTGGCCCGGCGCTACCACCACCTCGCTGAGGAGCCCCGGCATCGGCGACAGCACCAGGCGCGAGGTGTCGGGTGCGGTCTTCTGCGGCATCAGCGCCAGCAATTCGGCGGCACGCGGCGACAATACCTGCGCCCGGCGTACGACGCCGCCATGCACCAGCCGAAAGGCGGCACCCGGCAGGCGCTCCACTTGCACGACCGCGTTCTGCTCGCCGAGCTCGATCCGGAGCAATGGCTGGCCCGGCCGCCAATCGGTGCGCGCGAGCATGCTGCCGCCATCGGCTTCGATACGATAGCCGCCGCCCTCGGCGCGGAGCGCGACCGGATAGGGCGTGCCGTCGAGCGAAACGATGCAATCATCGGCGATCCCGGCGGCGGCATGTGCGAGCCGGCCGTCGATTGCGGTTTCGTGCTCGCGCAGCCGGCGATGCGCCAAGGCGGCGGCGGCGCGGATCACCCGGTCGGCGGGGGCAAAGCCCGAGGGCGGGGCAAAGCCCGCCGGGAACTCCTCGGCGATAAAATCTGTCGATAGCGCACCGGCGCGAAAGCGGGGGCTGGCTGCGACCGCCGCCAGGAACGCGATGTTGTTTTGCACGCCCGTGACATGGAAGCTGTCGAGCGCCTGGCGCAACCGGTCGATCGCGCGGTCGCGGTTGGGGCCGTAGGCAACGAGCTTGGCGATCATCGGGTCGTAATAGAGGCTGATCTCCGCGCCCTCGAAGACGCCGGCATCGAGGCGCAGCCCTTCGCCCGCCGGCGGCAGATAGCGCACGAGGCGGCCGATCGACGGCAGAAAATTACGCGTCGGGTCTTCGGCATAGATGCGGGCTTCGACCGCCGCGCCCCAAAGCCGGACATCCTCTTGCGCAAAAGGCAGCTTTTCGCCGGCCGCCACGCGGATCATCAGCTCGACGAGGTCGAGCCCTGTCACCAGCTCGGTCACCGGGTGCTCGACCTGAAGCCGCGTGTTCATCTCGAGGAAATAGAAATTGCGGTCGCGATCGGCGACGAACTCGACGGTCCCGGCCGAGCAATATTGGACCGCGCGCGCCAAGGCCACCGCCTGCGCCCCCATCGTCTCGCGCAATGCCGCGTCGAGAAACGGGCTCGGCGCCTCCTCGATCACCTTCTGGTGGCGGCGCTGGATCGAGCATTCGCGCTCGCCCAGATGGACGATGTTGCCGTGCGCGTCGCCCAGCACCTGGATCTCGATGTGGCGCGGCTCCTCGATGTATTTCTCGATAAACATGCGGTCGTCGCCAAAGCTCGATTTCGCCTCGCCTTGGGCGGCGCGGAATTCGTCGCGCACGGCACCGTCATCGGCGGCGACGCGCATGCCTTTGCCGCCGCCGCCGGCCGACGCCTTGATCATGACCGGATAGCCGATGTCGCCCGCCGCCCTGACGGCACTCTCGGCGTCGGGCACGATATCGAGCCCGCCGGGGATGGTCGAGACGCCGGCGGCGCGCGCGAGCTTTTTCGATGCGATCTTGTCGCCCATCGCGGCGATCGCGGATGGCGGCGGGCCGATAAAGGTGATGCCGGCCGCGGCCAGCGCCTCGGCAAAAGCCGGGTTTTCGGACAAAAACCCGTAGCCCGGATGCACCGCCTCGGCGCCGCTCTCGCGGCAAGCTGCGACGATCCGGTCGATCCTGAGATAGCTCTCGGCCGACGGCGCCGGGCCGATCATGACCGCCTCGTCCGCCTCGCGCACATGCAGCGCCTCGGCATCGGCCTCGGAATAGACCGCGACCGTCCCAATCCCCATCCGCCGCGCGGTGCGGATCACGCGGCAGGCGATCTCGCCGCGATTGGCGATCAGGATTTTGCGAAACATAGAAATCGGATGGCATGGCCGGGCTGAGGCATCCGGCCGATCATAACGCAGCGGCGAGCCCGAGCATCAGGCACAGATTCTGCACCGCCGCGCCCGACGCACCCTTGCCGAGATTGTCGAGGCGCGCCACCAGCACCGCCTGGCGCCGGGCATCGTTGGCGTGGACCGACAATTCGAGCCGGTTGGTGGCGTTCAGCGCTTCGGGCTCGAGCGTGCCGCCGGCGGCGGGATCGACCACGGCGATGTGCGCGCAGCCGCGGTAATGCTCGCTGAGGACCGCCCGCAAATCGGCGCCATCCGGGTTGCCGGGCAGGGTGTCGAGGTGCAGCGGCACCGATACCAGCATCCCCTGGCGGAAATGCCCGACCGAGGGGACAAAGAGCGGCCGGCGGGTCAACCCCGAATATTGCTGGGTCTCGGCAATGTGCTTGTGCTCGAGGCCGAGCGCATAGAGCTTGAAAGCCGGACCGCCCGCCGCTTCGTGCGTCGCGATCAGCGATTTGCCGCCGCCGGAATAGCCGCTCACCGCATTGATCGTGACCGGGCAGTCGGCGGGGACCATCCCGGCATCGGTGAGCGGGCGAAGGAGCCCGATCGCACCTGTCGCATAGCAGCCGGGGTTCGCCACCCGAGGTGCCGCGGCGATGCGTTCATCTTGGCCCGCGGCCATTTCGGGAAACCCGTATTCCCAGGCGCGGTCGACACGGTGCGCGGTGCTGGCGTCGAGCACTTTCGGCGCAGCGGGGCCGAGCCCTTTGGCGAGCGCGGCCGATTCCTTGGCGGCGGCGTCGGGCAGGCAGAGGACGACGAGATCGACCTCGGCCATCATCTCGCGCCGCGCCGCCGGGTCCTTGCGGTGGCGTTCGGCGATGCTTTTGAGCTCGATCGCCGGCATCGCTTCGAGCCGGGCGCGAATCCCGAGCCCGGTGGTGCCGGCTTCGCCGTCGATAAACACCTTTGGCCGGTTCGCTGTCATCTCATCAGCCCCCAACGCCTGAGTGCAACAAAAAACCCCGCCGGGATCAATCGGCGGGGCGGTGGCTCGTTCCGGGGAAATCCGGTCAGCGGCGACCGATTTTCCGCCCGGCGCAACGCGTCGAGGCGCCACCGCCTGAGAGGCGTCGGCGTCGCTCGATCGCGGTTTTGTCGATAAGGACCATGGCCGCAAAGCTAGGCCGCATCGCAAACCTCGTCAATGGCGCACGAGGCGGGAGTCGCGGCGATAACGCAAATGCTTTAGGATTGTGCGGCAGTATGTTTTGCCGGGAGGTCCATGATGCCTGTGATCAAAGCTTTCGATCTCGCCTATGGGCGGTTGCGCTCGCCCGATCTCGACCGCCAAGAAGAGTTTCTGACCGATTTCGGGATGGTCCGAGCCGACCGTACCAAGACCGCGCTCTACATGCGCGGCAGCGATGCGCCGCACCATCTCCACGTCACCGAATTGGGCGAGCCGCGCTATGTCGGGATCGCGGTCCATGCCGCCGATATGGAAGATTTGGAGCGCGTGGCGCGGGTCGAGGGTGCCTCCCGGATCGAGGACATCGACGAGCCCGGCGGCGGCAAGCGGGTGCGCCTGACCGACCCCGACGGCTATCAGGTCGAGGTCGTCTGCGGCATGCAGATGCTCGACCCGATCCCGGTGCACCGGCCGAAAGTCAATTCCGGTGAGGACAAGTATCGCCGCAAGGGCGAATTGTTCCGCGTCGATCCCGGCCCGTCGCACATCAAGCGGCTCGGCCATTTTGTCGTGATGAGCAAGAATTTCGAAAAGACGCTCGGCTGGTACCGCGAGACCCTGGGCTTTCGCTGCTCCGACGAATTCTATGCCGGCGACAAGTCGAACGTGGTCGGCTCGTTCAACCGGCTCGACCGCGGCGACGATTATGTCGACCACCACGCCTTCTTCTGCATCCGCGGCGACAAGAGCGGCCTCAATCACCTGTCGTATGAGGCGGCCGACATCGACGATGTGATGGCCGGCCACGAGCAACTCGAAAAGAAGGGCTACCAGCATATGTGGGGCATCGGCCGCCACCTGATCGGCAGCCAGCTGTTCGACTATTGGGCCGACCCGTGGGGCCGGGTGCACGAGCACTGGGCCGACACCGACGTGTTGAACGCCCGCACCCCGCCCAATCTGATCGAGCGCGGCGCCGGCGCCGGCGGACCCTGGGGCCAGCCGATCCCGCAAATCTTTATGGGCCACGCCTCGCCCTGAGCCGGTAGCCCCCTCCCTGACCCTCCCCCGCGAGCGGGGGAGGGAGGGGTGGGGGCGAAATCGGCGGAGGGGTAAAGGGGTGCCCATGAGCAAATACGGTATCGGCCAGCCGGTCTCGCGCTTCGAGGATCCGCGGCTGTTGCGCGGGCGCGGGCGGTATCAGGACGATCTGAGCCTGCCGGGCCAAGCCTATGCCGTGCTGGTGCGCTCGCCCTATGCGCATGCCCGGCTCGGCACGATCGGCACGCGCGCAGCGGCGGCGGCGCCGGGGGTGCTCGCTGTCTATACCGGTCGGGACCTCGCCGAGGACGGGCTCGGCACGATGGCGATGCGCCTCCAGCGCAAACGGCCGGACGGGACACCGATGTTCGCGCGGCCGCATCCGGGGCTGGCGCAGGGCCGGGTGCGCTATGTCGGCGACCCGGTGGCCATGGTCGTCGCCGAAACAATCGCCCAGGCGAAGGATGCGGCGGAGCTCGTCGCTGTCGAGTACGAGGAATTGCCCTCGGTCACCGACACCGCGGCCGCCGCCGGGCCGGGTGCGGCGCCGGTCTGGGACGAATGCCCGGACAATGTCTCGAATTTGTACGAGGCCGGCGACAAGACCGCGGCCGACGCCGCCTTTGCCCGCGCCACCCATATCGTCCGTCGCCGGTATCTGATCTCGCGCGTCTTTGCCCATTACATAGAGCCGCGGGGCGCGCTCGGCAGCTGGGATCCGGGCGAAGGCCGCTACACGCTCTATTGCGATTGCCAATATCCGCACCGCGTCAGAAACGCGCTCGCCCAGAACATCTTCAAAGTGCCGGAGAGCAAGATCCGGGTTGTCTCCGGCGATGTCGGCGGCGGGTTTGGCACCAAGGGCTGGCAGTATGTCGAGCATCGCCTGGTGCTGTGGGCGGCGAAGAAGCTCGGCCGGCCGGTCAAATGGAGTTGCGAGAGGAGCGAAGCGGTGCTCGCCGACGAGCACGCCCGCGACAACGTCGCGCAAGCCGAATTGGCGCTCGACGCCGACGGGAATTTCCTCGGGCTGCGCCTCGCCACCCTCGCCGGCCACGGCGCCTATCTGTCGTCCGAGCGCAATTTGCTGCCGAGCTTCGCCAACGTCGCCACTTCGGTCGGGGTCTACGGCATCCCGGCCGCGCACGTCGCGGTGACCGGGATTTTCGTCAACAAGAACCCGGTCGCCCCCTATCGCGGCGCCGGGCGCCCGGAAGCGATCTATGTGATCGAGCGGCTCGTCGAGGATGCGGCGCGGGAATTGGGCCATGACCCGGTCGAGCTGCGCCGCCGCAACCTCGTCCCGTCGGACGCGATGCCGTACAAAAACCCATTGGGCATCACCTACGATTGCGGCGATTTCGCCGCGGTCCTGGACGAGGCGCTCGCCAAGGCCGGCTATGCCGGGTTCGCGGTGCGGCGCGCCAAATCGCTCGAAAAGGGCAAATTGCGCGGGCTCGGCATCGCCTTTGCGATCGAGCGCGCCGCCTCCCCAGGTCTCGAATTCGCCGAGATCCGCTTCAACCCCGGCGGCACCGCGATGCTCTTGATGGGCACCAAGAACCAGGGCCAGGGCCACGAGACGACATTCAAGCAGATCCTCTACGAGCGTCTCGGCCTCGATCCCGCCGAGGTCCAGTTTATCGACGGCGACACCGACCGGGTGGCGTTCGGCACCGGCTCGACCGGCTCGCGTTCGACCGTGATCGGCGGCACCGCGGTGTGGAAAGCGGCGGACAAGATCATCGACAAGGGCAAGAAGATCGCCGCGCACCTCCTCGAAGTCGCCACCGCCGACCTCGATTTCGCCGACGGACGCTTCACCGTCGCCGGCACCGACCGCACGATCGCATTAAAGGAGGTCGCGCGCGCCGCATTCCAGCCGGGCCGGCTGCCGCCCGATCTCGAAGGCGGGCTCTACGAGACCGGCACCTTTGCGCCCAAATCCGACACCTACCCCAACGGCTGCCACCTCTGCGAATTGGAGATCGACCGCGACACCGGAGCCGTCGAGATCCTCGACTACACGGTCGTGGACGACGTCGGCACAGTGGTCAACCCGACGACATTGAAAGGCCAGATCCATGGCGGTGTCGCGCAAGGGCTCGGCCAAGCGTTGATGGAAGAGGTCGCGTACGACCCGCAATCGGGGCAGCTCCTCTCAGGCAGCTTTATGGATTACGCGATGCCACGGGCCGACAATTTCGGCGCAATGCACGTTTATTCGCACCCGGTCCCGACCGCGCTCAACCCGCTGGGCGCCAAAGGGGCGGGCGAAGCCGGCACGGTCGGGGCACTCCCGGCCGTGGTCAACGCGGTCATCGACGCGCTCGCCCCGCTCGGCGTCACCGCCCTCGACATGCCCGCCAAAAGCGAAACCGTCTGGCGCGCGCTGCGGCGGGCCGAAGCGCACGAGGGATGAGGCGCGTCGGTATTTCGACTGGCCGAACCGTCTGTCATCACTGGGCGCGTCCCGGTGATCCATGCCTCTATTGGTCCGACTGGAGCGCGACATGGATTTCGGCTACTTCACGCTCAGCGACAACCACTACGAACAGAATTCCCGCAGCGCCAACCGGCTGGTCGCCGACATCGTCGACGAGGCGGTTTATGCCGACGCGCTCGGGCTCCATTCGGCCTGGATCGGCGAGCATCATTTCAGCACCCTCGGCGTCTTGTCCTGCCCCGACCTGGTGCTGGCCCATGTCGCGGCGCGCACGACCCGCATTCGTCTGGCACCCGCGGTGACCGTGCCGTGCCAGCTGCATCACCCGATCCGACCGCGGTCGCCGAGCAATGGGCGACCCTCGACCTGTTGAGCGGCGGGCGCGTCGACTTGCCAGCCGGCCTAGGATGCCGATTGTGGCGCTGCCGGTCACTTTGAACCCCTTCATCTCCTAGATCGCGACCGCCGCGTTGCGGTTCTGAAGCACGATGCCGCGAATACCGGGCCGTTCAAGGTGTCGTTCGAGGACAACCAATCGATCTTCGAGGAAGGCCGAGGTGGCCGCTGGCTGTGACTGAGGCGTTCATCTCAGAGCGACGGCGCCGGTGTCGCACCGCGGCCGGCATTTTCAGTTCGACGATGAATCGGCGCGATCACGCCGCGGTCCGGGTTGCGACGCGCCGCTGCCGGCCTATGTCGCATCGTTCTCTGCCAGATTGGACGGCGCCATTCAGATTCTGCAACAGGCTGTCGGCATGGGGCTGCCCCAGAAATCGCCGGCCCTCGATCGCGCTCGCCGGGCCGCTCGGCTGCCGGGCTGCCATCGTGGCCACCTTGAGCCGTTCATTGCCAGATATCCGCGATGACCTTTGGCGGGCTGCAACAGGATGTCGGATTTGCCGTCGGCGTTGAAGTCACTGGTATTCCGATTTGTGCTCAAGGGCGTCGTGATGCGGCCGATATCACCGTCCGCGGCGAACCATACGCGCCGTCGGGGCTGCGTAATGTCCCCGGGCGCATGAGGCGGGCAAGGGTATCCGGTGATGTGCCGGCTGTGTGATGGCCGATTTATTGCTCTGGATCGTGAACCACGAGCGCGACGGACCAGCCGCGAGCCGGCTGATGTGCAGCGGGACGGGTATTTTATCATCCATTTCGCCGACACCGCCGCGGACGAGGCGGCGGCGCGGACGCGCCAGATCCGCTATTACCGGAGTGCGCACCGCTGCCTTTCCGGGGACCCGAAAACGGCGCCGCCGAGCTACCATTATTTTGTCGAGATGGTCGAGCGGCTGCGCAATTTGGGCCCCGCGGACCTCGGCGACAACTCGGTCCTCTTGGGCTCGCCGGCGCGGATCGCCGAATCATTGAAGAAGGTCGAGGCCGCCGGGTTCGACGAGGTGATCCCTCTCATGTTCAATGAAACCGTTGCAGCCCGGCGTTGAAGCCGCACCGCCGAAGTCAAGGACGAGATGGCCCGCTTCGCCGCCGAGGTGATGCCGCATTTCGCCGCGCCGCGCGAGCGTGGCAGCGGCGTGAGGGATGCCATTGCGCTCGCCTCCCTGATCTGGCGTTCGCCGTTATTGGGTTGTACTGACTTGCGACATGATGCTGCTAAGCATGAAAGCCGCGGCGCAGGACGACGTGACCGAGCGGATCAAGGAGATCGTCGGCCCCAGGGGCTGGATTGCCGATCCGAACGACGCAGAGCCTTACCTTGTCGAGGCGCGCGGCCTCTATCGCGGGGCGACCCGGCTCGTCGTGCGCCCGGCTTCGACAGCGGAGGTCGCCGCCGTCGTCGGGATTTGCGCCGAAGCGGGGCTCGCGGTGGTGCCGCAGGGCGGCAATACCGGGCTCGTCGGCGGCGGGGTGCCGCCCGCAGGACCGCGACAACATCGTCTTGGCGCTCGGCCGGATGAACCGGGTGCGGGCGATCGACCCCAATAATTTTACGATGACGGTCGAGGCGGGCTGCATCCTCGCCGATCTGCACGAGGCCGCGTCCGAGGTGGACCGGCTCTTTCCGCTGAGCCTCGGGGCCGAGGGCAGCTGCCAGATCGGCGGCAATCTCTCGACCAATGCCGGCGGGATCGCGGTGCTTGCGCTATGGCAACACGCGCGAATTGACCCTCGGCGTCGAGGTGGTGTTGCCGGACGGCCGGGTCTGGGATGGGCTCAGGGGCTTGCGCAAGGACAATACCGGCTACGATTTGAAGCAGCTTTTCATCGGCGGCGAGGGCACGCTCGGCATCATCACCGCCGCCACGATCAAGCTCTTCCCAAAGCCGCGCGAGATCGAGACCGCGTTTGTGGCACTGGCGCGGATCGAGGACGCAATGGCGCTCTTTGCCCATGCACGCGCCGCCAGCGCCGACCAGCTGACCGCGTTCGAGCTGATCCCGCGCGCCGGGCTCGATTTGGCGCTCGCCCATGTCCCCGGCACCACCGACCCGCTCGCCGGGCGCCACCCCTGGCATGTGCTGTTGGAAATGTCGTCGAGCCAGAGCGACAGCGGCATTCGCGCGCTCCTGGAGCGGCTCCTCGAAGAGGCGCTCGCCGAGGGGCTGGTGGCCGATGGTGTCGTCGCCGAAAGCGGAGCGCAGCGGACGGCGCTGTGGCGGGTCCGCGAGGCGATCGTCGAGGCGCAGCTCTATTCGGGCTCGATCAAGCACGATGTGGCGGTGCCGGTCAGCCGCGTCGCCGAATTCGTCACCCGCGCCTCGGCCGCGGTCGCAGAGCGCCTTCCCGGCATCCGGCCGATCGCCTTTGGCCATGTCGGCGACGGCAACATCCATTTCAACCTGACCCAGCCGCAAGCGATGGACAAGGCCGCCTATCTCGACCGCTGGCAGGAGCTCAACGACATCGTCCACGGCATCGTGCGCGAGCTTTCGGGCTCGATCAGCGCCGAGCACGGTGTCGGCATCATGAAGCGCGACGAGATCACCCATTACAAGCCGGCGGTCGAGATCGAGCTGATGCGCCGGATCAAGCGTGCCCTCGACCCGCAAGGCATCATGAACCCCGGCAAGCTCGTCGCCCTTTGACTTGGCGTCCCCACAACCCTAGCCGACGCGGTGCGTCTCCGAGCAAGAACAAGTCCCTAAAATAAGGGAGAAGGTTCTACCGCTTCCCCGGCGAAAGCCGGGGTCCACCTCTCCGGCGCTCCAAAATTTCAACCGGTTACAGCTCCGTACAAGCAATCTGGCATCTTACTTGCGGAACGATAGACCCCGGCCTCCCCCACGGATCAAGTCCGTGGGTTGAAGGCCCACGGGGAAGCGAGCAAACGGTGCCCACGGGGCTCCATAACACGCTCTCTCGCCGGGACGACGCCGTTCGGTCGGCGGCACGGGGCTTGACCGGCTCGGTGCGGCGATCCAGCCTTTGGTCAAAGACCCGCGATCGGCGAACGGAGCCGCGACGATGAGCTCGGAATTCCCGCTCTACCCGCATGATTGGCAATCGGCGGAATATGTCGGGCATTGGATCGACCACGATGTGACCCGCGACGACGACCGCCGGCCGCTGTTGCGGCGGATGCTGGCGGCGTCGGGGCTGGCGGCGGATGCGGCGCCGCTTGTGCTCGATATCGGCGCCGGCTATGGCGTGGTCACCGAAGAGGTGTTGCGCGCGTTCCCGGCGGCGCGGGTGACGCTGCAGGATTATTCCCGGCCGATGCTCGACCGCGCCCGCGAGCGCCTCGCCGGCCACGCCGACCGGCTCACATGGGTGGTGTGCAACCTGACCGACCCGGCCTGGGCCGAGAGGGCCGGCGGGCCATTCGATCTCGCGGTGTCGGCGATCGTATTGCACAATCTGCCGCGGACGGACGACATCTTCGCCTGCTACCGCGCGATCCGGACCCTCTTGGCGCCGGGCGCCCGGTTTTTGAATTGCGACCGGTTTGCCGATGGGGTCGAGCCGCATCTTGCGGCGTTGCGCGAGGCCGGCTTTGGCCGGGTCGAGTGCCTCTGGCACGAGCCGCCGCGCGCAATTGTGACGGCAACCACACCCGGCCGATAAACAGCGACGGCCTCCGCTGGGGAGGCCGGGCCGGGTCTGCAATTGGGCGGCCGGGTAATTCCGGCCGCCCGTCGTCCGCACGCTTACCTGTAGTAGCCGTAATATTGCGGGTAGGAATATGACGGGTAGGCGTAATTATTATAATAAGGCTGCGAATAATAAGCCGGAGAAGTGCCGTAGTAATATCCGTTTGGGTAGTAATAGGGCGAGGGGGCGGCATAGACCGGCGGCGCCGAAGAGGCGATTGCGGCACCGGCGAGCGCGCCGCCGAGGATGCCGAGCCCGATCGCCGCACCGACGCCCGGTCCACCACCCGCGTGAGCCGTGACCGGCACCGCGGTCAGGGTCGTCAACGACAGCGCCGCAACGGCACCGGCGACGATCGCACCGTGCAGGGTCTTTTTCAGCAGGCTCGGTTGCCGGGTTTCGCCATTGGCATTCGGGAGGTGTTGCGTCGTCTCGGTAAACATCGTCTTCTCCAGTCGTCTATCGGGATGCTGCTTCAGCGATCCTTCGATGCCGACGATGTGGGGGCACCCGAACTCGACCGCCATCTCGCAGAACCCCCCGCCCCGCTCCATCCGAAAACCGCTCTCGCCACCCGACAGAATCCCGAAATGTTCCTACCCTGAGGCGGCGAGATGCCGGACCAGCTGGCGGGCATAGCTCGGCAGATCGGCCGCGTGGCGCACGCAGATGACCAATTTGCGCACCGCCCAGTCGTCGGCGAGCTCGACCCGGCGGATCGCCATCGTCCTCGCCTGGCGCTCGACCGTCGTCGCCGGGACGATGCCGATCCCGACATTGCATTCGACGAGCCGGCAGACCGCGTCGAAGCTGCGCAGCTGCACGCGCAATTTCAGGTGGCGCCCGGCGCGCTCGGCCTTTTCCGACAGAAAGCGCTGAAGGGCGCTGGCGCGGTCGAGACCGACAAAGTCGTAATCGAGAGTTTGGAGAAAAGCCGCTTGCGGCAGCGCTGCGAGCGGGTGGCCCGGTGACGTGACGAGCACGAACCGGTCGGTGCGGAACGGCCAGGTTTCGAGCCCCGCGGTCTCGACCATGCCGGCGACAATGCCGATTTCGGCGGTGCCGTCGGCGACCGCCGCGACGATCTCGCCGCTGAGCCGTTCTTCGAGGTCGATATTGACCTGCGGATGGGCGGCCAGGAATTCGCTCAACGGCTCGGCCAGAAACTCGCTCAGCGCGTTGGTGTTCGAGAAGAGGCGGATCTGGCCGCGCACCCCTTGGGCATATTGCGCAAGGTCGCCGCGCATGCGCTCGGCCTGCTCGGCCAGAATGCGGGCGTGCTGGACGAGGGTGCGCCCGGCCGCAGTCGGCACGACCCCTTGACGCTCGCGTAACAGAAGCGGGATGCCGAGCTCGGCTTCCATGTTACGGATGCGCGTGCTCGCCGCGGCAATCGCGAGATTGAGCCGTTCGGCGCCGCGGGTGATGCTGCCGGCTTCGACAACGGCGAGAAAAAGCCGCAGATCGGAGAGGTCGAAGCGCATCGAGTGCGACCGAACCTTCGTATTTAACGAAGGGAGGATGCGCCAAACGCTCCTTGTGTCAACGTGATTGCCGCATCAGATTTCGGTGATCACGAAGGTAGACGATCATGCCGGCTTATCCGATCGAAGACCACGCTTACGACGTCGTCGTGGTCGGCGGCGGCGGCGCCGGGTTGCGCACGACGCTCGGCGCGACCGCGGCGGGGCTCGATACCGCGTGCCTCAGCAAGGTGTTTCCGACCCGCAGCCATACCGCGGCGGCGCAAGGCGGGATCGGCGCCGCGCTCGGCAATATGGGCGAGGACGATTGGCGCTGGCATATGTACGACACGGTCAAAGGGTCGGATTGGCTCGGCGACCAGGACGCGATCGAATACATGTGCAAGAGCGCTCCGGCCGCGGTCGTCGAGCTCGAGCAGATGGGGCTGCCGTTTTCGCGCACCGCGGACGGGCAGATCTATCAGCGGCCGTTTGGCGGGCATACCGTGCATTTTGGCCAGGGTCTCGCCAAGCGAGCCTGCGCCGCCGCCGACCGCACCGGCCACGCGCTGATCCACACTCTCTACCAGCAATGCCTGAAGCGCCGCGCCCGGTTCTTTATCGAATACGTGGCGCTCGATTTGCTGATGCAAGACGGCGTCTGCCGCGGCGTTCTCGCCTGGTGCCTCGAAGACGGCAGCCTGCACCGGTTTCGGGCGCAAGTGACGGTGCTGGCGACCGGCGGCGGCGGGCGCACCTATTTCTCGACGACCCAGGCGCATATCTGCACCGGCGACGGCTATGCGATGGCGCTGCGTGCCGGGTTGCCGCTGCAGGACATGGAATTTGTCCAATTCCACCCGACCGGCATCTATGGCGCCGGCTGCCTCGTGACCGAGGGGGCGCGCGGCGAAGGCGGCTACCTGACGAACGGCGAAGGCGAGCGCTTTATGGAACGCTACGCTCCCAACACCCAGGACCTCGGCTCGCGCGATGTGGTGGCGCGGGCGATGGAGATCGAGATCCGCGAAGGCCGCGGCTGCGGGCCGCAGCGCGACCATATTCTGCTGCATCTCGAGCACCTCGATCCGCAGCTGCTGCACCAGCGGTTGCCTGGCATTTCCGAAACCGTGCGGATTTTTACCGGCGTCGATGTGGCGCGCGAGCCGGTCCCGGTCTTGCCGACCGCGCATTACAACATGGGCGGCATCCCGACCAATATCCGCGGCGAAGTGCTGAACCCGACCCCGGACGACCCCGAGCGCGTCGTGCGCGGGCTGATGGCGGTCGGCGAAGCGGCCTGCGTCTCGGTGCACGGCGCCACCCGCCTCGGTACCAATTCGCTCTTGGACCTTGTCGTCTTTGGCCGGGCGGCGGCGCTGCGCGCGGCCGAAATCGCCGAGCCCGGTGCCTCGCAGCCGGAACTGCCGGCCGCTGCGGCGGAGCCGGCGCTCGAACGCTTCGACCGGCTGCGGCATGCCGGGGGTCATGTAAAAAGCGGGGCGCTGCGCCTCTCGATGCAACGGGCGATGCAGCAGCATTGCGCCGTGTTCCGCACCGCGGCGATTTTGGAACGGGGGCTCGGCGAGATCGCCGGAGTCGAAGCCGGGCTCGCCGATCTCGCCGTCACCGACCGGTCGATGATCTGGAACACCGATCTCGTCGATGCGCTCGAGCTCGACAACATGCTGGGCCAGGCCGAAATCGTGCTGCGCTCGGCGCTCTATCGCACCGAGAGCCGGGGCGCTCACGCGCGCGAGGATTTCCCCGAACGCGACGACCGCAGCTGGCTCGTTCACACCCTCGCCTGGTGCCACGCCGGCGGTGTGGTGCGGCTCGGCTCGCGCCCGGTCCATTTGCACCCGTTGTCGAACGAGGTCCCTGCGTTCCCGCCCGGCGAGCGGGTTTATTGAGGATGGCCCGCGACGAGGGTCGGCGCTTGCTGCAGCCCGACATCGTTGAGCACGCGGTCGCGGTAGCGTTCTACTTCGAGCGGCAATTTATCGGTGGCGCGCCCGCTGTTGACCCAGGTGTCGAAATTGCCCGGTCCCCAATTGTAGGCGGCGACGGCGTCGGGCCAATTGCCGTAGCGCCGATAGAGGAGCGCGAGATAGGCGCGGCCGAGCTGCCGGTTTTGGACGAGGTCGAAGCGGTCGCCGCCGCCTGAATCGATCGCCGCCGCAGCCGAGACCTGCATCGGTCCCTGCGGCCCGTCGAATAGCGGCCGCCACATCCCGGGATCGGTGCCGTGGCTCGATTCCGCACCGTCGACGGCAAAGGCGACGCGGTCGAGATCGAGGCCGCTCGCCGGCGCGAAGAGGCCGATATCGATGGGGTAGACCGGCGACCCGCGCAGCACCGTCACCGGCTGGTAGCGGCGATCGGCAAAGGTCACCAGGTCGATCCGTGCGACCGGAGCGGCGGAGGTGCCGCCATGCACCACCCGGACCGCCAGATTTTGGACGCCGCCGATGCCGGCGAGCCGCACCGTGCCGGGATTGCCGGCCGAGCCCGCCGCCGAGGGCTTGCCGCGCACGATCCTGACCGATGGCTGCCGCGGATCGCCGAAAACGACGATTTCGCTGTTTTTGGCATTCTTGCGGATCAGGATATTGATGACCGCGACGCTCACGCGCGGTTTCGGCTTGGCCGCAGCCTGAGCGGTCGCGGCCGGCCCGAATGCCACCGGCCACGCCAGCAATGCTGCGATCGCAGCCGAAAATCGCCGACCCCCCATGACGATGTGGTGCCGGACGATCCCGATCGATGTCAAGCATTCGGGATGGCGCTTGTCGGGAAATCGGCGCGCAGGATATAGCATTGCCGTTTCGCGCCACCCCTTCCCGAGGCAATTGCAATGGCGAAAATCCTGATTGTGCACGGTGCCGGCATGAACATGCGCGGCAAGGTCCAGACCGAGATCTTCGGCCCGATGACGCTGCCGCAATATGACGAGCGCATCCGCGGCTATGCCGCCGAATTGGGCCTCGACATCGAGATCTTCCACTCGAACGTCGAAGGCGAGATCATCGACAAGCTCTACGAGGCCAACGACCAGGGCTTCGAGGCGGCATTGTTCAACCCGGCGGCCTTCGGCACCGGCTACCCGGCACTGGTCGCGGCGATATCGCAGGTGAGCTTTCCGACGATCGAGGTGCATATCTCAAACCCGATCCGGCGCGGCCCGGCCTCGCAGACCGCCGCGGTCAGCCACGGCATCGTCGCCGGCTTTGGCCTGCCGGGCTATTACGTCGCCTTGCGCGGGGTGCGCGACATGCTGGCGGCGAAAAAGTGATCCGCACGGCAATCGTCGGCCTCGGCCGCTGGGGCCGCACGCTGGTCAACGCGGTCGACGGCAAGAGTGCTGCGATTCGGTTTACCGCCGGCCATAGCCGCACCCGTCTTTCGGCCGAGCCGTTTTGCGCCGAGCACGGCATCGCCTGGCGCGACAGTCTCGATGCGGTGCTCGGCGACCCGCAGATCGACGCCGTCGCCTTTGCGACGCCGCACAGCCAGCATGGGCCGCAGGTCGAGCGCGCCGCGGCGGCCGGCAAGCACGTGTTTATGGAAAAGCCGTTTACGCTCGATGTCAGAAGCGCCGAAGCGGCGCTTGGGGCGGTGGCGCGCGCCGGGGTGACCTTGGCGGTCGCCTATCCGCGCCGCTTTCACCCGGCGATGCTCGAGCTGAAGGCGCGGCTCGACGACGGCAGGCTCGGGCTGCCGACGCATTGCGAGGCGGCGCAGGCGTCGCCCGCCGGGCATTTCATGCCCGATGGCTATTACTGGCGCGCCGATCCGCAGGAGGCGCCGGCCGGAGCGATGACCGCGACCGGGGTCCACAACCTCGACGCGATGATTTATCTCTTCGGCCGGATCGACGAGGTTTATTGCCTCAATCTGCGCCGGCTGGTGCCGACCCTCGAGGACACGACGAGCGTCTTGCTCGGCCTCGAAAACGGCATGTCGGCGAGCCTTTACTGCTCCTTGGCAACAGCGCCGACCTATCGCTTCGCGGTCTACGGCACCAAGGGGTCGGTCGAGCTCAGGGGCCGCGACGCCGAATTCCGCTTTACCCCGGTCCCGGCCGAGCCGCCCGAAGGCCGCTATGCCGCATCGCCGCCCGAGATCATCGAATACAAGGGTTTCAACGCGCTCAGGGCAGAGCTCGAAGGCTTTGCCGCGGCGATCGAGGGCAGGCGGCCTTACCCGATCGCGGCGGACGAGATCCTGCACGGGGTCGCCGCGTTCGAAGCGATCGTGCGCTCGGCCGCGACCCGTCAGCCGGTCAAAGTCGCGCGCGACTGAACCGAGGTAAAAACGATGCCCGTTACCGTGCTCTATCCCGAGGACCGCCAGGTCCCGGACCTCGATCTCGAAGCCGGGATTTTCGGCCCCGAGGTGCGGCTCGTGCGGCGCGCCAAAGAGCGGCTCGCCGAGCTCGACCCGGCGGATTGCGCCGATATCGACGGGCTGATGATCATGCGCCATGCGGTCTCGGCCGAGGACATTGCGCGCTTTCCGCGGCTGCGCGCGATCGTGCGCATGGGGGTCGGCTACGACAAGATCGACCGGCCGGCCGCGGCGGCGAAGAACGTGCTGGTCTGCAACGTGCCCGATTACGGCACGACCGAGGTCGCCGACCATGCGATGGCCTTGGCCTTGTCGTTGCGCCGCGGCGTGGTCCTCTACCACGAGCGCATGCGCGCCGACCCGCCCGCCCCTTGGGGTGCGGTCAAGAACGATTTGATCCGGCGCATGAACGTGCAGAATTTCGGCATCCTCGGGCTCGGCCGGATCGGCACCGCGGTGGCGCTGCGCGCCCGTGCCTTTGGCTGCCGTGTCACGTTCTATGACCCCTATTTGCCGAACGGCGCCGAATTGGCGTTGGGCATCGGCCGGGCGGCGAGCCTCGAAGACCTGCTGCGCCGGACCGACACGCTCTCGGTCCACACGCCCTTGACCCATGAGACGAAAGGGCTTCTCGGCCGCGCGCAATTGTCGCTGCTGCCGCCGGGCGCGGTCGTCGTCAACACCGCGCGCGGGCCGATTGTCGATCTCGACGCGCTCCTCGCCTTGCTGCGAGAGGGCCATATCGCCGCCGCCGGGATCGACGTCCTGCCGGTCGAGCCGCCGGTCGAGCCGGTCCCCGAGATCCTCGCCGCCTACCGCGCGCGTGAGCCCGGCCTCGAAGGGCGGCTGGTGATCACCCCGCACGCCGCCTGGTTCACCCCGCAATCCGAGCACGACACGCGCGTCAAATCGGCCGAGACGATGCGCGCCGCATTGCTGACCAACCGGCCGCAAAACGTGATCGCGCCCGAGATGTATTAGTGGACCCTGCCGCATCGCCATCCGAAACGGAGAAGCACATGAAGGCCAGTTTGTTGTCTGCTGCGGTCGCGGCCATCGTCGCGGCGGCGCCTGTTGCGGCGCAGGCGACAGCGCTCACCCTGACCTTCGAGGGGCCTCCCGACGGTGTGCCGATCGGGTCGTTTTACAGTGCCGACGGCATCACCTTTTCTGCCAATGCGTTTGCGTCGATCGAAAGCAACTCCGGCGGCACCGGCAATTTTCAGGGCGAGCCGTCGCCGGACGACCGCGGTGCTCTTTGCCGGCGGCGGGCCCGATTTGATGGATGTCGCCGGCGGATTTACCACCGCCTTCTCGTTGTTCTATACGGGCATCGTCAAGGCGGGGACGGTCGATATCTGGAGCGGGCTCGATGCCACCGGCACGCTCCTCGCGACGCTGGCGCTGCCGGCAACGCCGAGCGATATCGGAACGGGTGCGTGCACGGTTGCCGATTTCTGCCCGTTTGTGCCACTCGGCACGGTGTTCCCCGGCACCGCGCATTCGGTCGATTTCGGCGGCGCGGCCGATCAATTCTTTTTCGACAACATCATCCTCGGCGCGAATACGCTGGTCCGGGCGCCGGAGCCTGCTACCCTCGCGCTCTTCGGAGCCTGGCTCGCCGGGGCCGCCTGGGCGCGCCGGCGCAAGCGGGTCGCGACCGGCGCATCGCGATAGGGTCATGCCGGCACCGTCCCGCACCCTGCGCATCGGCAGCCGCGGCAGCCCGATGGCGCTGTGCCAGACAGCGCGCGTGCGCGAGCTGATCGCCGCGGCGCATCCGGAATTCGGGGCAGAGGGGGCGACCGGGATCGTGACGATCCGCACCACCGGCGACCGGGTGCAGGACCGCCCGCTCGCCGAGATCGGCGGCAAGGGCCTCTTTGCCAAAGAAATCGACGCCGCATTGCTCGCCGGCCGGATCGATCTTGCGGTGCATTCGCTAAAGGACCTCGAAACCGAGCTTGCCGACGGGATCGAGATCGGCGCTGTGCTGACGCGCGACGACTGGCACGACGCGCTGTTGTCGCGCAGCGGGGGGCACCTCGACGCATTGCCGCGGGGTGCGGTTGTCGGCACCGCCTCGTTGCGCCGCCAGGCCCAGCTCTTGGGCCGCCGTCCCGACCTCAGGATCGTGCCGTTTCGCGGCAATGCCGACACCCGGCTGAAGAAGCTCGACGCCGGCGAGGTCGATGCCACTCTGCTGGCGCTCTGCGGCCTCGAACGCCTTGGCCTCGCGCACCGGGCGAGCGAGATCCTGGCGCGCGAGATCATGCTGCCGGCGGTCGGGCAAGGCATGCTCGCGGTCGCCTGCCGGGCCGGCGACGACAAGGTGCGCCGGCTTCTGGCACCGCTCGACGACAAGGCGAGCGCCGCCTGCGCCGCGGCCGAGCGCGCCATGCTCGCTGCTCTCGACGGCTCGTGCCGCACCCCGATCGCCGCCCTCGCCGAAATCACCGGCACCCAGCTCACGATCGAAGGCTTGCTCCTGACCCCCGACGGCAGCGCCGCGATCCGCGCCACCCGCACCGGCGCGCCCGCCGACGCCGCCCTTATCGGCCGCGACCTCGGCGCCGAGCTCCGCCGCCGCGCCGGCCCCGAATTCAGCCTCGGCGGGTAGCCGCGCCGCGGCCCCGCGCCTGCTTGTTAATGCAGTAAAACAACAGCAGGGCATCCCTCGCAAGCCCAGAACAGCTCGTTCTCGACGCCGGCATAGCCCGAGGCCATCGGTGCGATAGTGCTAATCGAAGAGATCACTGTGGGAACCGAGCCTGACGAGGCGCAGGGCCTCGGGCGAGGGCTTGGCGTATATTAGCAGAAGGTCGGGCCAGAGATGGCAATCCCGATAGCCTGACCAATTTCCGGACAAGGCATGGTCGCGGTTGCGGGGTGGTAACGGGCGGTCGTTGGCCAGGAGCTCCAGCACAGCCGCAAGCCGCCCGTCGAGGTCACGATAGCGGGCGGTTGCCTTGGCCCAGCGGTAGTCGCGTTTGAAAGCGGCTGCACGCTCAATTCTCAGCGTTCAGGTCGGCCATCAGCGCGGCCGCGCTGTCGAACGATTTGCCCGCCCCCTGCTCGAGCTCTGCCATTGCCGCGCGGGTTTCCGCGTTCGGTATCTTGATCTCGAAAGGGAGCGCCTTCTCGGCAGCCACCCGGACCAGCAACAACCGGATCGCGTCGGAAACCGACAGGCCCATATCGGCCAGCACCTTGGCAGCCTTTTCCTTCACCTCCCCGTCGACACGGGCGCGCACAACGCTATCCGACGCCATGGAGCCCACTCCCGACATTGACGGCTACGATGTAGGTACGACCGCGGAGCTTGGTCCACAAGCCGACCAAATTCGAGCTCGTCATCGATCTTGGCACCGCTAACGCGCTCGGGTTGACGACCCGCTCTCACTCTTGGCGCGAGCCGATGAGACGATTGGATGAGGAAGAGCCGCCCCTACTCCATCGCCTTGACGATTTCCTCGCACATTTTTTTGGCGTCGCCGAACAGCATCATCGTGTTGTCGCGGTAGAACAATTCGTTGTCGACGCCGGCGTAGCCCGAGGCCATCGAGCGTTTGACGAAGAGCACGGTCTTGGCGCGCTCGACCTCGAGGATCGGCATGCCGTAGATCGGCGAATGCGGGTCGGTCTTGGCGGCGGGGTTGGTCACGTCGTTGGCGCCGATGACAAACGCGACATCGGTCGCGGCGAAATCGCGGTTGATCTCGTCGAGCTCGAACACCTCGTCATAGGAGACGTTGGCTTCGGCCAAGAGGACGTTCATGTGCCCGGGCATGCGGCCCGCCACCGGGTGGATCGCATAGCGCACGCCGACCCCGTCTTTTTTGAGGAGATCGGCCATCTCGCGCAAGGCGTGCTGGGCCTGCGCCACGGCCATGCCGTAGCCCGGCACGATGACCACCGAGCCGGCATTCTTGAGGATAAAGGCCGCGTCCTCGGCGCTCCCCGATCTGACCGAGCGGTCGCCCGCGGCGGCGCTCGACGCGACCGCACCTCCTCCGGTGCCGAACCCGCCCAGGATCACATTGAAGATCGAGCGGTTCATCCCCTTGCACATGATGTAGCTGAGGATGGCGCCGGACGACCCGACCAAGGCGCCGGTGATGATCAGGAGGCTGTTCGACAAGGTAAAGCCGATGCCGCAGGCGGCCCAGCCCGAATACGAGTTCAGCATCGAGATGACGACCGGCATGTCGGCGCCGCCGATCGGCACGATCAACAAAAAGCCGAGCAAGAGCGAGGCGATGAGGATCAGCCAGAACAGCGCCGCCGCCCCGCCGGTCGCGACAAAGAGGACGATCAGCACGATCAGGAGAACGCCCAAGGCGGCGTTCGCCGGGTGCTGGCCGTGAAAGGTCAAGGGCCGGCCGGTGACGAGCCCCTGCAATTTGGCAAATGCGACGATCGAGCCGGTAAAGGTGATCGCCCCGATCGCCATGCCGATCGACATTTCGACGAGGCTGCCGCCGTGGATCGCGCCCCGCACCCCGATCCCGTATTCCTCGGGCGCGCTAAAGGCGGCGGCGGCGACACACACCGCGGCAAGGCCGACGAGGCTGTGAAACGCGGCCACCAGCTGGGGCAGCGCCGTCATCTGGATCTTGAGCGCGATATAGGTGCCGATCGTGCCGCCGATCAGGATGCCGAGGACGATCAGCCAGTAGCTGACGACATGCGGCGAAAGGAGCGTCGTCAGCACGGCGATCACCATGCCGGCGATGCCGAAGAGGTTGCCGCCGCGCGCCGTCCGCGGCGACGACAAGCCGCGCAGCGCCAGGATAAAGCAGATCGAGGCGATCAGATAAAAGAACGCCGACAGGTTCTCGCTCACCGGCGGCCCGCTATTTCTTGCGCTGGAACATTTGCAGCATGCGCTGGGTGACGATAAAGCCGCCGAAGATGTTGACCGCGGCGAGGGTCACCGCGACAAAGCCCATGATCTTGGCAAAGCTCAAGCCGAGCGGGCCGGCGGCGATCAGCGCGCCGACGACGATGACGCTCGAAATCGCGTTGGTGACGCTCATCAGCGGCGAATGCAAGGCCGGCGTCACCCGCCACACCACGTGATAGCCGACAAAGACGGCGAGCACAAAAACCGTCAGCTCGAAGACAAACGGAACGCCGGCTGCGGCGGCCGGCGCCGGGACCGTCAAGCCGCGGGCGAGAGCTTCGAGATTGTGGGCGAGGCGGTCGGCATCGGCGGCGAGGCCATGGGCGCGATCGATCAGAGAAAGCGGGTCGGCCATATTGTCCTCCGTCAGCCGTTGGCGGCGGGCGCTGCCGCCTCGGGCGGCCGGGCGAAGGCCGGGTTTGCCACCACGCCGTTCTGGGTCAGCAAGGTGGCTTTGACGATCTCGTCCTCGGCGTCGATCTTGAGGTGGCCCTCCTGGTCGATCAAGAGGCCGAGAAACGCCAAGAGGTTGCGCGCGTAGAGCTGGCTCGCATCGACGGCGATGCGCGAGGGCACGTTCAGGTGGCCGATGATCGTGACCCCATTCGCCGTGGTGACGATTTCGCCCGCGCGGCTGCCCTCGACATTGCCGCCCTGCTCGACGGCGAGATCGACCACGACCGAGCCCGGCGCCATCCCGGCGACCATCGCCTCGTTCAGCAGCAGCGGGGCACGGCGGCCGGGAACCAGCGCGGTGCAGATCACAACGTCGGTGCGGCGCAACGCCTCGCCGATCTTCTCGCGCTGGCGGCGCTGGTAATCCTCGTCCATCTCGCGGGCATAGCCGCCCTCTGTCTCGGCGGTGCGCGCGGCGGCCTCATCGACCGAGACGAAGGTGGCGCCGAGGCTTTCGACCTGCTCCTTGGCCGCGGCCCGCACATCGCTGGCGGAGACGATCGCGCCGAGGCGGCGCGCGGTGGCGATCGCCTGCAAGCCGGCGACGCCCGCCCCCATCACCAGGACGCGCGCCGCCTTGATCGTGCCGGCGGCGGTCATCATCATCGGAAACGCCCGGCCAAACGCATCGGCGGCGTCTAGCGCGGCCTTGTAGCCGGCCAGGTTCGCCTGCGAGGAGAGCGCGTCCATTGCCTGCGCGCGGGTTATGCGGGGCACCAGCTCGACGGCAAAGGCGCTGATCCCGGCAGCAGCATAGGCCTCGAGATCGGCCGAGTGCTCCAGCGGCTGCAGCAGGCCGATCAGGATGGCGCCGCGCCGGATATGCTGAAGCTCGTCGATCCCGTCTTCGCCGATCAGCGGACGCTGCACCTTGAGGACGATGTCGGCACCGCCGAGCGCCGCCGCCGCGTCCGCGGCGATCGTGGCCCCGGCCGCGGCAAAGGCCGCATCGGTAAACGATGCGCCGGCGCCGGCGCCGGTTTCCGCCACCACCTCGAGACCCATCGCGACCATCCGTTTGACGGTGTCGGGCGAGGCCGCGACGCGGCGTTCGAACGCCCGCCTTTCCTTGACGACGGCAACCTTCATCGAGCGGCTGATCCTGATTGGGCGGGCCGGCGAGCGCCCACAATGCCGTCAGCCCGGTGCTTTGGGAAGAGCGAACCCATGGTGGTGGGCCCGTTTCACCCTACTGTGAGGCCTTTTCGCGACGTGGTAAAATGCCGCGCCAAGGCGCCACGCGGTGGCGCGGCGATCGGCGCCGGAGCTGTTATGGGGACGCTTTTGCCCGAGGCCGCATACCAAGGGCGGCGCCATGGGAATAGGATGTAAGGAGGTCCGTTGTCGCTGCGGCAGGAAACGGCGGAAACGCGGCTGCGCCTCGTCTCCAGCGAGGCGCCGGCGGAAGATGGTTTTCGCGACCAGCTGATCGCGGTGCTGCCGCGCCTGCGCCGTTTTGCGCGCGGGCTCGCGCATTCCGTGGTTGCGGCCGACGATCTGGTTCAGGCGGCGTGCGAGCGGGCGCTTGCTCGGCGTCATCAGTTTCAGGAGGGCACCCGGTTCGACAGCTGGATGTTTCGCATCGTGCAGACGATCTGGATCGACCAGATCCGCGCCGGCAAGGTGCGCAAGGAGGGCAGCGAGTTCGCCGCCGAACGGATGGGATCGGACGAAACGGTGCGACGCGCCGAGGCCCGGCTGGCGCTGGGCGAGGTGGGGCGCGCGCTCGATCGCCTGCCGCCCGACCAACGCACGGTGCTGCTGCTCGTCACCGTCGAGGGGCTGTCCTATAGGGAGGCTGCGGAGGTCGTGCAGGTGCCGGTCGGGACCATCATGAGCCGCTTGGCCCGCGCCCGCGCCGCGTTGCAGGTGCAGCTCGAAGCCGGGGCTGGGAGGGACAGGAGCACATCGGGATGGAAGAGCTCAGCGACGAGCGTCTGATCGCCTATCTCGACGGCGAGCTCGACGCAGCCGAGCACAGAGAAGTCGCCATCCGGCTCGACCGCGATCCGGACGCGGCCGAGAAGGCGGCAGCCTTTGCCCAATCGGCACGATTGCTGCGCCGCACCCTCGGCGAGGTCGTGCGCGAGCCGGTGCCGGAGCGGCTGATTGCCGCGGTCCGCGGCGAGAGGGCGAGGGCGCCCGGCGCGCGGATCGTGCCGTTTGTCCGCCGGCTGGGGCAACGGCGGGCCGCAGCGCGGCAATTTTGGCGGGCGGCGCTGCCGGTGGCGGCTGGGCTGTTCGGGGTCGTCGTCGGCGCCGGCGGGGCCTATTTCGGCGCCGGGATGCTGGCGCGCCCCGGCGATGCCGAGCGGCCTGCGCTGGAGGCCGCCGCCGCCAACAACATGTGGCTCGACACCGCAGCCGGGTATTTCAAGCTGTTCGTCAGCACCGGCGACAACACGCCCGTCGATGTTCCGGCGACCGGCGACGTGCGCGCCGCGCTGCAAAAGATCAGCCAAAGCCTGCCGCAGGCGGTCCGCCTGCCGGATTTAAAGCCGTGGGGCCTGGCTTTTCGCGGCGCCCGCCTGGTGGTCGTCGAAGGGCGCCCCGCCGCCCAGCTGGTCTACACCACCGACAACAAAGCGATCGGCCCTTTGGCGCTGATCATCGGCTCGTCGAAGCAGGCCGACATTTCGCCCACTTTCGACCGCCGGCAGGATGTCAACGTGCTGTATTGGCGGCATCAGGGCCGTGCCTATGCCCTCGTCGGCCAGGCCGATATCGGCTATCTTTGGGGCATCGGCAACGATGTCGCTTGGCAGCTCGACGCGATCTGACGAGGGGAACGCCCATCGCCCGCAGCAGGCAGAGGGCTGGACGAGGATAAGCCGATGCGATTGCTGCTTGTCGAAGACAATGAACGGTTTGCCGCGCTGCTGAGGCGGGGCCTCTCGGCGGCGGGCTTCGTTGTCGATATGCTGGGAACCGCCGAGGATGCGATCGCCGCGTTGCGGGCGAACCGCTTTGAGGTCGTGGTGCTCGATCTCGGCCTGCCCGACGCCGACGGGCTCGACGTGCTCGGCGACATGCGCGGCCGGCGCGACGCGACGCCGGTGCTGATCCTGACCGCCCGAGGCAGCCTGAAGGACCGAATCACCGGTCTCGGCAGCGGCGCCGACGATTATCTGGTCAAGCCGTTTGCGCTCGAAGAGCTGGTGGCGCGATTGCGCGCCTTGCTGCGCCGGCCGGGCAATTTGCTGGGTGTTGCGCTCGAGCTCGGCGACGTCACCCTCGACACCTCTGCACGGCAAGTCTTTGTCGGCGGCCAGCCGCTGTTTTTTTCGCCGCGCGAGATCGCCGTCCTCGAGCATCTACTGCGGCGCAGCGGCCGGGTGGTCGGCAAAGGGCTGCTCGAAAGCAACCTCTATGGGCTCTCGCAGGAAATCGGCTCGAATGCAGTCGAGGTCTACGTCCACCGGCTGCGCAAGCGGCTCGCCGAGGTCGGTGCTTCGGTCCAGATCCACACCCTGCGCGGCGTCGGCTATCTGATCGCCGAGAAGAGATGAGTTGATCCGCTTCCGCTCGGTCGTTTCGCGGATTGTCGCGCTGCATGTCGCGGCGATTGTCGTCGCATCGATCTGCATGCCGATGGCGCTGTACCTGATGCTGAAAAGCGCGGCGCAACAATTGCACGAGCGGGCATTGCGCGACCAGGCGGCCGAAATCTCCCACTATCTGCGGACAGGGCCGGACGGCCAGCCTCGTCTGTCGCTGACGGCGGTGCTGCGCGAGTTCTATTCCGGCGCCTACGGCCGGGCCGCTTTTGCCGTGCTCGATCCGGAAGGCCAGGTGCTGTTCTCGTCGCTGCCGGGGAACCGGGCGATCGGGCCGGTGCAGCAGAGTGGCTCGCCGGTCGAGTTTTTTACGCTTCATCGCAAGGGCGGCGATGTCGCCGCGGCCAGCGTCGCAGAAGAGGTCGCCGATCGCACACTGTTTATCCAGGTATCGGAAGACCTTGCCCACCGCGATGTGCTGATCGACGACATCGTGGCCCAGTTTTTCCCGCGGGTGGGGTGGATCATCGGCCCGATCTTGCTGCTGCTCCTATTGATCGACGTGGTGATCTTTCGCCGCGCCATGCGCCCGATCGTCGATGCCTCGGCGCTCGCCGAAAAGATCGGGCCGAACCGGACCGGGCTGCGGCTGCCCGAAGCTTCGATGCCGCGCGAGGTCGAGCCGCTCGCCCATGCCGTGAACCAGGCGCTCGACCGGCTCGAAGAAGCGTTTCTCGCGCAGCGCGAGTTTACCGCCGACGCGGCGCACGAATTGCGCACTCCGCTCGCGATCCTGCGGACCCAGGTCGATATGATCGAGGACCGCGAGCTCGCCGATGCGCTGCGCAACGATGTCGAAAGCATGAGCCGGCTGGTCAACCAGCTCCTGGAGATGGCCGAGCTCGAAGCCTTTGTCATCGGTGATGACGAGATCGCCGATCTGGGCGCGGTGGCGAGCGAGATCGCCGCCTATATCGCGCCGCTTGCGTTGGCGCGCGGCAAGACCGTGGCGGTGACCGAGCCGCGCCGTCCGGTTCGCGTGCGCGGCAACAGCGACGCGCTTGGCCGCGCGGTGCGCAACCTGGTCGAGAACGCGCTCGCCCACACCGCCCCCGGCACCAGCGTCGAGATCGTCGTCGATCGGGCGGGCGCGTTGCAGGTCATGGACCACGGCCCGGGTGTGCCAGCCGCTGCCCGCGGCCACATTTTTCGGCGGTTTTGGCGCGGCGACCGCCGCCGCAGCGGCAGCTCCGGGCTTGGGCTGGCGATCGTCTCGCGCATTGTCGAGGTGCACAACGCCATGATCACGGTCGGCGACCGGCCGGGTGGCGGCGCCGTGTTCACGATCCGGTTTGCGGCGCTGGCGGCGTCGCCGGCCGCGGCCCGGGCGCAGCTCGAAACCGCCGGCTGAGCCCGGCGCGGGACCGCCGTCGACCCGAGAACCCCTGGCCCAGAGAACCCCTGGACCGGCTGGGCCGCCTCGGGCATGATCTGCGACCCAATTTCGATCGGCATCCTCGCATCAACGCTCGGAATTTCGCGGTTGCGGGCAGATAACGCTTGCGCGCAGAACGCGCTCGACCAATCGGCAGGAAGGGCTGGAGCATGGCTTCTATCGAATCGACCCCGGAGATGGCGGAGAAGGTCTATGCGGCGATAGCGCGCAACCTCGCGGTGGTCCGCCGGCGCCTCGGCAGACCGCTGACCTTGGCCGACAAGGTCCTGCTCGGGCATCTCGACGATCCGGAGCATCAGGCGCTCGAGGCCGGGCACAGCTATCTCTTGGTCCGCCCCGATCGTGTCGTCTTTCAGGATGTGCTCGGGCAGACGGGGCTCCTGCAGTTCATGCAGACGCGCCGCCTGCGAGTTGCGGTGCCTTCGACCATCCACTGCGACCATTTGATCCAGGCGCGGGTCGAGGGCGCCCGCGATCTGCGCGAGTTGCTGGCCGAGAACCAGGAGGTCTACGATTTCCTGCGCTCGGCCGCGGCCAAATACGGTCTCGGCTTCTGGGGGCCCGGCGCCGGCATCATCCATCAGGTGGTGCTGGAAAATTACGCCTTTCCCGGCGAGCTGATCATCGGCACCGACTCGCACACCCCCAATGCCGGCGGGCTCGGCGCGTGCGCGGTCGGGGTCGGCGGCGCCGACGCGGTCGAGGTCACCGCCGGGCTGCCGTGGGAAGTGCTCTACCCGCGGCACATCGCGGTCTATCTGACCGGCGAGATGAGCGGATGGACCGCGCCCAAGGACGTGATCCTCTACGTTGCCGGGGCGCTGACCGTGTCGGGCGGGACCAACGCGATCGTCGAATATATCGGCCCCGGCGCGCGCACGATCAGCGCCACCGGCAAGGCGACGATCACTAATATGGGCGCCGAGCTCGGCGCGACGACGTCGATGTTCCCCTATGACGAGCACATGGCGCGCTATCTGCGCGCGACCGGCAAGGCGGGGCTGGTGCCGCTCGCCGAGCAGCACCGGGACATGCTGGCGCCCGACAAGGAAGTCGAAGCCGACCCGGCCAAATATTACGACCGCGTCGTAGAGCTCGATCTGTCGCAGCTCGAGCCCTTTATGGTCGGCCCGCATTCGCCCGACCGGGCGCGGCCGGTCTCCAAGCTCGCCGCCGAGGTGGCCGACACGAAAAACGGGTTTATCGACCATATCGCGACGGCGCTGATCGGCAGCTGCACCAACTCCTCCTACGAGGATATGAGCCGTGCGGCCGATGTTGCCGAGCAAGCCAAAGCGCACGGCATCAAGGCCGCGGTGCCGTTTCTGGTGACGCCGGGCTCCGAGCAGGTGCGGGCGACGATCGAGCGTGACGGCCAGATGCAGTCGCTAAAGGACATCAACGGCACGGTGCTGGCCAATGCCTGTGGCCCGTGCATCGGCCAATGGCGCCGTGCGACGGCGGAAAGCACCGTCCCCAACACGATCGTCACCTCGTACAACCGCAATTTCCCCCGGCGCAACGACGAGCAGCCGACGACGATGAACTTTATCGGCAGCCCGGAGATCGTGACCGCGATGGCGCTCTCCGGCCGGCTGTCGTTCAACCCGCTGACCGACAGCCTGACCGGCGCCGACGGCCGGCCGTTCCGGCTCGACCCGCCAAAGCCTGCGCCCGAGGTGCCGGCGCACGGTTTCGACGCCGGGCATGCGACCTATATCGCGCCCCCCGAAGACGGCAGCGGCATCGAATTGGCGGTCGATCCGAAAAGCGAGCGGCTGCAGCTGATGTCGCCGTGGCTCGCCTGGGACCACAAGGATTTCGTCGATTGCCCGGTGCTGATCAAAACGCAAGGCAAGACCACCACCGACCATATCTCGCCGGCCGGCCCGTGGCTGCGCTATCGCGGGCATTTGGACAAGTTCAGCGACAACATGTTCATGGGTGCCACCAACGCCTTTACCGGCGAGACCGGCACCGGGATCAATGTGCTGAGCGGGGAACAGGGTGTGGCGATCGCCAAGATCGCGCGCGACTACAAGGCGCGCGGGGTCAAATGGGTCGCGGTCGGCGACCATAATTACGGCGAGGGATCAAGCCGCGAGCATGCGGCGCTGTCGCCGCGGCTTCTCGGCGGGGCGGCGGTGATCGCGCGCAGCTTTGCCCGCATCCACGAATCGAACCTGAAAAAGCAAGGCCTCCTGGCGCTGACCTTTCAGAGCCCGGCCGACTATGACCGGGTTCGCGCCGATGACCGCCTCAGCCTCGTCGGGCTCGAAGAGATGGCTCCCGACCAGCCGGTCGAGTGCCGCATAAAGCACGCCGACGGCACGGGCGAGACGCTGAAGCTCAACCATACGTTTAGCGCCTCGCAGCTCGAATGGTTCCGCAAAGGCTCGGCGCTCAACCTGTTTCACCACTGACGGGCAAGGGCTGGCGGGGCCGGGGCTTGTAGGCCGGGGCTGACGGGGCGGTTTTTCACCAGCGCCGTAAAGAAGCCCCAATCCGGCGCTAACGCAAAGCCGTCGAAGAGGTCGCGGTTTGGTGGTCTTGACCGATCTGACGATGGCCCCCCGGCGGCGCGCAGCCGGCGACCGGCTGCACCGCCGAGAGGCCGGCTTTACGTTGCTCGAGCTGCTGGTTGTCTTGGCGATCCTCGGGTTGCTGATCGGTCTGGTCGCGCCGGCGGCGTTGCGCCAGCTCGGCTCGGCAAAAATAAAGATCGCGCATCAATCGATCGAACGGCTGGCGAGCGTGCTCGATATCTACAAGCTCGATATCGGCAGCTACCCGACGACCGAGCAAGGCCTGCAAGCCTTGCTCGATCGTCCGTCCGGGGTGACCCACTGGAGCGGCCCTTACCTCAAGGGTGAAAAAGTGCCGGAAGATCCCTGGGGCCACCCTTATGTCTACCGGATGCCGAGCGAGCGGCCCGGCCACGACTACGATCTTTATTCGCTCGGGCCGGCCGGCCAGGCGACCGGGACGGCCAAGTCGGAACAGATTGTCAACGACTGAGCCAGCTGGGACTGAGCCGGCTGGGACTGAGCCGGCTGGGACTGAGCCAGCTGGGACTGAGCCAGCTGGGACTGAGCCAGCTGGGACTGAGCCGGCTGCGTTCAGTCGATGCGGCTGCGCCAGGCGAGGATGTTGTAGCCGCTCGGCAGCATCGCGCCGACCTGGACGATCGCGGTGCGCACGACACGGGCGTTGCCCGGCCCCTGCGCGGTGGCGATGATCCGCACTGTTTGCAAATCGGCGCCCTGCTGATCGGCGGGCAGCTGGCTGTCGCCGGTGTGCGGCAGCCGGGCGAGCGCTGCTGCGACAACCGGGTCTGGACTGTTGGGGTTCGGCTCGGCCGGGCCGTAAAGCGTCAAATGCGGCCGCAACGCGGCGAGCACCGCCGGGGTCATGCCGATCACGCGGCCGAGCTCGTCGAGGCTTTCGAGCGGCTCGCCCGGCGGCCGGTAATCAAGGCCCGCTGCCTGATATTCGGCCAGCGTCACCGCCGGGTCTTGCGCAGACTGGGCCGATCCGACCCATTCGCCGATCGCCGTGGCGAGACGCCCGGTATGCTGCGGATCGGCGCCGAGGATGGTCAGCAGCGCTTCGAGCAGGTCCGGAGAGGCGAGGTTGGGATTGATCCGCCCTGCCTCGTCCTCGAGCCGCAGCGTGACCCGGCTGTCGCCGATCGTGACTTGACGCGCGGCCCCGCCCGGACGCCAACGCTGGTCCGGCCGCGGATCGGACAGCGCGAAAATCGCTTGCGAGATCGCGCCATCGGCCGCCGCCTCGGCGACGGCATTCTCGACGAGATTGGTGGCGATGCGCGCTTCGGTGTGCCCGCTCGCCGTCAGATGGGCGACGAGAAAAGCAATCAGCACCAAGGTCCACAACACGATGAGGAGCGCAAAGCCACCGTTGCGGCGCCGCGCGAAGGCCGCGCCCGCCCGGTCCGGCCCGGGCTCAGAAGCGGTTCGGATTGGAGGCACCCGAGACACCCTTGCGCTCCAGCTGCTGCGGCACCAGCCCGGCATTGATGACCTGGCTGCGCAAATCCTCGGTCAAGGCGCGCGCATCGCGCTGATCGTGAACCACATGCGGCGTGATCAGCACGAGAAGCTCGGTGCGGGTGCGAGCGTTGGATTGGTTCGACAGCAGCGTGCCGATCACCGGGATGTCCTTGAGAAACGGCAACCCGCTGTTGCCCTCCGACAGATTGTCGCGGATCAGGCCGGCCATGCCGACGGTCTGGCCGTCCTGAACGGCAACCCGCGTCTGAAACACCTGATCGTCGAAGGTCGGCGATCCTTGCACGGTGTTGGTCGCCGCGGCCGCCACGTCGCTGACTTCCTGGGCGATGTCGAGAGTGACGAGGCCGCCGGTGTTAACCCGCGGCGTCACCTGCATGATGACGCCGGTCTCGTGATAATCGACGCTGTTCACGACCGGCGCGCCGGCGGCGAGCGTGCTGGTCGCGGTCCCGGTCAGGACCGGCACTTGCTGGCCGACCTGCAGGCGCGCCGGCTGGTTGTCGAGAACCATGACCTGCGGCGCCGACAAGACCTTGACCTTGGTCACCGAGGCGAGCGCCGCCAGGACGAAATTCGGCGATTTGCTCAGTATAAAAAAGGGCGAGGTCGATGGGAACGCCAGGTTGGTCAGGGAGGGGAAGCTCGGATTGGTCGGAGTGCCGAGCGTCTCGGCGAAATGGTCGGTCTTGAAGAAGAACTGTGTACCATATTGCAGCTGGTCGTTGAGATCGACTTCGGCGATTGTGGCTTCGATCAGGACCTGCAAGGGGACGATATCGATCTTGCGCAGCATGCCCTCGATGACCGTGTATTCGCTCGGGGTCGCAAAGATCAGCAGCGCATTGTTGACTTGGTTGGCGAGGATGCGGATGCGGTTTTCGTTGCCGCCGCCGGCACCGGTCTCGGGCGACAGCGGCTCGGTCGCCGGCTGGGCCCCGCCGGTCTGGGTCGGCGGCGGGATCGCGGCACCGAGGCCGCCGGTCGCTCCGCTCGTGCCGGAAGCGCCGGGCAGGCCGCCGACTGCGCCGCCGCCGAGGCCGCCCGAGGCACCCGATGCGCCGCCAGCACCGCCCAAGCCGGCAGCACCGCCCAAGCCCATGGCGGTGCCGCCTCCGGCAGCGCCGCCGGCCGCCGCCAATTGTCCGGCAAAGGGGGTCGTGCTGCCGGGTGGCGCCGGGGTCGGCGAGACGTGGCCGGGGGTAAAGGCGCGTTGGAGCAGGCCCTCGAGATCGTCGCTGCGCCCGTTCTGCACGTAATAGATGTGCCAGGTCCGCGCGGTGGCGTCCTCGACCCGCGTCGCCAGATTGAAAAAGCGGTTGGCCGCATCGATAAAGCGCGGCTGCGAGGACACCACCAGCACCGCATTGACCCGCTCCATCGGCAACACGCGCACGAGGCCCGAAAGCGGCCCTTGGCTTTGCGCTTGCAGCACCGATTGCAGCTCGGCGGCGAGCTTGGCCGGATCGCTGTCGCCCGCCGGGAAGAGCGCGTAGGATTGACCCGCCAAAATATCGATGTCGAAGGCGCGGATCAGCCCGACCAGGGTCTGCCTGACCGCTTGGTCGCCGGTCACCAGCACCGCGTTGCCGCTCGGGTCGGCGGCGATCTTGCCGCCCTCGGCGACAAAAGGTTCGAGCATCTTGGCCAGGTCTTTGCCGTTGGTGTAGCGCAGCGGCACCACTTGCGCGCCGGCGCCGATCCCGCCCGCGCCGGACTGGTTGGTCGCTGCACCGGCCGGGATCGGCAGCACGGCATAGATGCCGTTGCGCTCGACGACGGTGGCGCCGTTCTGGTTGAGCAGCGTTTCGAGCGTCGGGATCAGCGCCGAGCGCGGCAAGGGCTTGCCGGTTTCGATCGATGCGGTGCCGTGCACGTTAGGGTCGATCGTATAGTTGACCTTGAGCGTCGATCCGAGAATCGTGCGCACGATCTCGCGAATATCGGTATCGACAAAATTGAGCGTGATGTCGCCGGCCTCGCCGCTTGCGACCCCTTGCGGCGGTGCCGCCCTTGTCGGCGACGACGGCGCGACGCCGGGGGCGCGGCTCTCGAAAATGCGCTGGTGGGTGAGGTCGTTGGGAATGGGGCCGCTGACGCGAGGGGCGGCGGCCTGAAGCGCGCCCGGCTGCTCGAGTGGCGTCAGGCCCGGAGGCGGCGGCTGGCAACCGGCCAACAGGATCGAGGCGAGCGCCACGGCGGCAACGATGGCGATGCGGTGCGGCGCCGTCATCGCCGCCTCTGACCGGGGCGCAGCGGCGCCGGCCGCGGCGGCAGGATAGGCGCGCCCGGCCGCGGCAGGACCACCCCCGGGGCGGTGCGAACCCTGACCCGCTGGACGCCGTTCGCGGTCGGCGGCGAGGTCGCCGCTTCGGGCTGTGGCGGGGTCGGCGGGGCCAAATTCGGGTCGAATTTCGGCTGCAGCGTCTTGGTTCCCTCCGGACCGCTCAACGACACTTCGGTGGGCGTGATGGTGTCGATCCGCCAGCCGCTCATGGTTTGGCCTTCGGTGACCGTCAAAAGCTTGGCCCCGCTCGGTGCAAAAATCGCGATGTGACGGCCGGGCGCAATCACGATCCCGGTCAGCCGGGTGTCGGAGAGGCCTGTGTCGGTGGGCGCGGCGTCGGCGGCCTGCGGCGGGCGGCGGGTGCTGCTGAACAGCGGACGCGCCAAAATCGGCGCAATCGGCTCGGCCCCGGGAAGCTCGCGCTTTGGCGGCAGCGGCGGCGGGCCGATGCGGGAAGCGATCTCGACGGAAGGTGCCGGGTCGGGCCCGGCGGCCTCGCGCTCGGCGACAAAGATCGCGCCGAACAGGACCGAGCCGGCGAGCAGCAGCAGCAGCACCAAGCGGTCGCTCATGACTTGGCCGCGCCCGGGGCGCCCGGGGCCGCGCCCGGCTTGTCGTTGGTGCGAAAGCCGTAGACGTCGAGCCCGGCATCGAGCCCCGGGTCGAAGCCGGGCGTCGGCGGCAGCCCCGGCCGGCGCAGCACGCCGTGGATCTGGAGGTTGTCGATGACGAGCGGCGGTGTCGCCTCCTCGAGCGCGGCGATCAGCTTGACCAAGGTCTCGTAGGGCCCGCTCAGCGCCAGCCGCAGCCCGATGCGGCGATAGGCTCCGCGGGTCTCGGCGGGCAGGCTTTCGGTGCTGCCGATGGCGGCGCCGGACGCAGCGGCGAGCGCCTCGATCCGGCTTTGCAGACTGGCGGAGGCAATCGCGTCGCTGGCACCTTCCAAGGTGACTTTGCGGGCGCGCGCAGCGGTGCGCAGCTCGGCGACCTGCGCGCGCAGCGCCGGCAGCTCGCGCGCCGCCGCCCGCAGCCGCGGCAGCAGCATGCGGCGGGTCTCCAGGCTCAACTCGCGTTCGGTGTAGAAATCGACAATCGGGGCGACCACCACGAGATACACGCCCCCCAACGCGATCAGAGCCAAGCCCAGGGCCAACAGCCGGCCGCGCCGGCCGGTCGGCATGGTTGCCAAGGAGATTACGGCGCCACCTCCGCAACAATCGTGAAAATCTCCAGCTTCAGCGCCTCGACCCGCGTCACCGGCGCGGCAAAGGCGGGGTTGCGAAACTCCTTGTCGGCGGCAAAGGCGCCGATCAGGCGGGCGGCCGCAGCCGACCGGCCGCTCATGGTCAATTTTCGCTCGTGCAGCTCGAGCTCGGTCAGATAGCTGTCGTCCGGGCAGGACGCGAGTGGCCGCCGCCAGCACCGCGAGCGGCTGGCCGAATTTGTCCTGCTCGCTCTGGATCAGATCGGCGCTGCCCGAGAGGCGCTTGATCTCGCGGCGCAGCGTGTCGGCTTCGCCGGCGGCAGCGCGGCCGGCCGCGGTCGCCTGGTCGAGCCTGGTCAGGGCCGCGGATTGGCGAACGAACGGGGTCACCAGGCTGGCCATCGCCAACCCGGCGCAGCACGCCGCCGCCAGCCAGACAAGCCGTCGCCGCGAAGCACGCCGCACATGACCGTTTTCGGGCACCAGCGGCAAGCACGACCCGGCGTCGGGGCCGTCGGCGATTTCGACCCGCGCCGGCTCGATGCCCATATGGCCGAGCGCGCCGAGCAGCGGTGCCAGGCTGGCTTTGGCGACTAGCACCAGGCGGACCGTCAATCTCCCGTTTTGTCGATCGACGGCGGCGATGCGGTGGCTCCAGTACAATTCCTCGGCCTTGAACGGGGTCTCCCGATCCATCTCGAAGGCGAGGACCTGGTCGAGCTCCCGTTCGGCGGCGAGCGGAAAGCTCAGCGTCTTGCCCAGCAGGTCCGCTTCGGCGAGACGGAGCACCGTCGGCCGGTCGGCCGAACGCGGCAATTCGGCGAGCCCGGCGGCGCCGAGCGCAAAGCGGCCGAGCGGGTTTTCCTTGCCGTTGCGCCGAATGCCGACCGCGACCGCATTGATGCCTTGGGCGAGCGGCCCGACCGGGGTGACGACCGTCGCATCGGCCGCATTCGGCGGCGACCGGCGCAAGCCCTGGGGCAGAAGATCCGCCAGCTGGCCAAACCACCAGGTGAAAAATTCGCGCAGCATGATCGCGATCGGCCGAACCGCCTTCTACCCAGAGCCGCCGGGCAACCAAAGGGCGGCTTGGGCTGCCAACGGAGGTGCCGAATGTGGCTCGATCATGGCGAAGCCGCAGACAGCGTAAGCGAATTCGCCAGCGCCGCGGCTCGGCTTAACCATAGCGCGGGGCGCTTGCCCGGGCTCGGGCCGAGGTCGCCTGGCAAGCCGGCGAATCGATGCGGCGCGGTCACGGCATCGGTGCCGCGATCAAGTCGGGCCAGCGCCGCCGGTCGCCCTTGGCAAAGCCGAGCCGCACGCGGACCAGGTCGGGCAATTGCGGGCCGTCCCAGCGCGTCTGCCAACCCACCGGCTGGTCCGGGGCGGTGGCCCCCCAATAGGCGAGATCGAAGCGGTGGACCCCTCCGATCAGCTCGGTGACGATCGGCTTTGGCGGCGGGCTGCTCGACACTTCGTGGCGATGCGGGGTCCAGCTCAGCACGAGACGCTTGCCGGCGAGCTCGAGATCGATATCGGCGCGCAGGCTGGTGCCGAGGCCGGTCGGCAGCTCGCCGATAAACGAAAGGCGGTGCTGGTCCCCGTTGAACTTTGCCGCCCCGGCCGCAGCGCCACTCGATGGCGGTGCTGCGATCCCGTTCAACAAGCCGCGCAACGTGCGCGCCGCGGCATCGATCTCGGCGGTCTCGCCGACCCGGCGCGACTGGGCCTGCCATAATGCCAGACCGGCACGCACGCCCTGGGTCAATCCGACCACCAGCAGCCCGAGCACAACCAGCGACACCAGGATTTCGAGAAGGGTGAAGCCGCGCTCGCCAGCGCTCGATGCCGGCGACATGTCAGCCGCTCTGTGTCGCGCTGCCGAGCCGCAGCGTCTTCAGCACCACCGCCTGCTGCTTGCCCTTTTCCTCCCAAGTGATGTCGACTTCGACAGCGTACAGCGCGATCGCCATCGCGGCCGCGGCATCCGGGCTCGGCATGGTTCGCGACGCCAGCGGCTGCACGCGAATCTTCCAGTGAAAGCCGCCGCCGTCGTCGCCCTGGGATTCGCCTTGCGTCATCGCCGCGTTGCGCCCGATCGCAGCAAGGTGCGAGCGTGCGCGCTCGACCGCCTCCTCGGCCCGCGCCGCGGTATCGACCGCGAACAGCCCGCCGCTGCCGGCCTCGAACAAGCCGACCAATGCCAGCCCGGCAATCGCCAGCGCCACCACCACTTCGAGCAGGGTAAAGCCGGCGCTCCGCGGCATCGGCTCAGCGCAGATCGGCGATGCTGACCCGCCCGGTCAGCCAATCGACGCCGACCGCGACCTGCCGCTTTCTTTCGGCGAGCGTGATCCGGCCGCCGGTCGAGCTGCCGTCCGGGTTAAAGCGGATGCCGCCCGTGGTGGCGCTCGCCTTTTCGCCGGCGACCGTCAGCAGCGCGATCCGGTATCCGGCGGGCAGCGGCCGGGGCGCGTCGGTTCCGACCCGATAGCGGTGTCCGGCGAGATCGAGGCCGAACATGACCGGGCGATTGCCGACGATCGCCTGCGAGCGCGCGAGCCGCAATTGCGCGGCCAGCTCGCGCGCCGTGCCGTCGAGCCCCAAGGTGCTGCTCCAGGGCGGCTTGTAGCCGGTGATCAGCACCAGGGCGAGGCCCAGCACCGCGAGCGCCACGATCAGCTCGATCAGCGAAAATCCGGCCGCTCGACCGGGCCATCGGCGAAAATCCGGTTCAGCCGGCGAGGTCATTGAGGCTCAGCATCGCCGTCAGCAGCGCGCTGATGATGCCGGCGACGGCGAGGCCCATCGCGATCGTGATCAGCGGCACCGCCAACGCCACCAGCCGCTGGATCATCAGCCGCGCCTGCTCGTCGTGAATCTCGGCGGCTTTCAGCGCCATCGTCGCCAATTGCGCGGCTTCCTCGCCGAGCTGCAAGAGGTGGATCGTGCGCGCCGGAAACAGCCCCGCGGCGGCCAGCGGCCGGCTGAGCCCGGCGCCATCCTTGGCGCGCAATGCCGCTGCCTCGACCGCGGCGGCGGCGGCGAGATTGCCGAGCGCATCCTTGGCGATGCCGAGCGCGGTAATCAGCGGCACGCCGTTTTCGAGCAGGCTGCCGAGGGTACGGGTCAGCCGTGCCGCCAAGGTTTCGCGCAGCAGCTTGCCGGCCACCGGCAGGCGCAGCACAAAGCGGTCGAACGGCAGCCGATAGGCCGGCCGCGCCAACAGCTGTCGGGCCAAGAGCACGAGGGCGACGGTGACCAGCAGCAGCCAGGGTGCCGCGGCGCCGACCACCGTGCCCAAGGTCATCAGCACCTGTGTTGCGGCTGGCAGCTGGGCGCCGGCCTGCTGGAAAATCGGCGTGAACTGGGGGAGCACATAGTCGAGCAGAAACACGATCGAGCCGATCGCGGCGACGACCAGCAGCGCCGGATAGACCATCGCCGCGTGCAGGCTCGCGGTGAGGCTGCGCTCGCGCTCGAGCAGGCTGGCGAGCCGGTCGAGGGTCGCGGCGAGCGTGCCGCCCGCCTCGCCCGCCCGCACCAGCCCGATATAGAGCCGGGAAAAGCTGCGCGGCTCGCCGGCGAGCGCGGCGGCGAGCGAGCTGCCGGCGCGCACCCGGTCGCGGACATTGCCGAGGACCGCACGGGCGCGGGGGCTGCGCGTGTTGTCGACGACAAAGCGCAGCGCGCGGTCGAGGTCCTGGCCCGCCGCCAGCATGATCGCGAGCTCGCGGGTCACCTCGCTGAGCGCATTCTTGTCGATCCCGCGGACCCGGCCCAGCTCGACCTGCAGCAGCTCGGAAAGCCCGCGGCGCGCGCCCGCCAGATCGGCGCGCAGCACAATCTGGCCCTGGCGCTGCAGGCGCTCGACCACGGCGCCGCGGTCGGGCGCCTCCATGACGCCGTTGACGACCTCGCCGCCGCCATTGATCGCCGACCAGCGAAACGCCGCCATCTCACCCTCCCGGCAGCCGGGTCATGCTTCGGTTTGCAGGCAGCGCACGACTTCCTCGATCGTGGTGTCGCCTTCGAGGACGGCGATCAGACCGCTGTCGAAGATCGGGCGCATGCCGTCGGCGACCGCCGCGCTCTCGAGCGCATTGTCGTCGGCGCCGTCGAAGATCAGCCGGTCGATCGACCGGCTCGGCAGCAAGAGCTCGGCGATGGCACGGCGGCCGTGATAGCCGGTGCCGCGGCAGGCGGGGCAGCCGGTTGGATGATAGAGGACGATCTCGCGGTCGGGCGCCAGGCGCTGCAGCGCAAACCGCTCGATCATGGCCGGCGGCGCAGGGAGGGGGATCTTGCACGCCGGGCACAGCCGCCGCACCAGCCGCTGCGCCAGCACCGCCTTCAAGGTCGCGGTCAGCAGATAGTCTTCCAGGCCCATGTCGCGCAGCCGCGTGACCGTCGCCGTGGCCGAGTTGGTGTGCAGGGTCGACAGCACCAAATGCCCGGTCAGCGCGGCCTGCACCGCGATCTGCGCGGTTTCGAGATCGCGGATTTCGCCGATCATGATCACGTCGGGGTCCTGGCGCAGGATCGAGCGCAGGAGGCTGGCGAAATTGAGCCCGATCTGCGGCTTGACCTGGATTTGGTTGATGCCGGTGAGCTGGTATTCGATCGGGTCCTCGACGGTGACGATCTTGCGCGCCACCGTGTTCAGCCGTAAGAGCCCGGTATAGAGCGTCGTCGTCTTGCCGCTGCCGGTCGGGCCGGTGACCAGCATCATGCCATTGGGCAATTCGAGCGCCCGCTCGACCCCGGCCCGGATGTCTTGGGGCAGGCCGAGCTTGCTGTAATCGAACTCGACGGCGGTGCGGTCGAGCACGCGCAGCACGACGGTTTCGCCGTAAAGCGCCGGGACCGTCGATACCCGAAAATCGATCTCGTGGCCGCGCACGGTCAATTTGATGCGGCCGTCCTGCGGCAGCCGCCGCTCGGCGATGTCGAGCCGCGCCATGATCTTGATGCGCGAGATGACCGCGGCCTGCAGCCGCGGCGGCGGCGGCTCGACCTCGTGCAAGACGCCGTCATAGCGATAGCGCACCCGCATCCGGTCGGGAAACGGCTCGAGATGCACATCGGAGGCGTGGGTCTCGACCGCCCGCGCGATCAGCTGGTTGACGAGCCGGATCACCGGCGCTTCGCTGGCCAAATCCTTGAGCCGTTCGGCGTCTTCTTCGGCGGGCTCGGCATCGGCGACGATCTCGTCCGCTGCCAGCTCGCCATCGACCGCTTCGGAATAGAGCCGGTCGATCGCGGCTTCGAGCTCGATCGGCACCGCGACCGCGACCGCGACCGGGCAGCCGAGCGCGGCGGCAACGGCATTGCGGGTGAACGAGTTCGAGCGGATCGGCCATCGCCAAGGTGGCCCGCTGCTCGCCGGCGCCGATCGGCAAAGCGTGCGCGCGGCGCAGGAACTTGCCTTGCAGCCGGTCGACGAACAGGGGCTCGTCGGGATAATCTGCCACCGTGGCGATCGGTGCCGCGAGCAATTGCGCAAACGCCTCGGCGAGCCCGCGCTCGCTGATCAGCCCGAGCTGGGTCAGCACCCGGTCGAGCCGGCCGCCGGTCTCGGCCGCGACGCGCCGGGCGCGGTCCAAGGTGCGCTGGTCGATCGCTCCGCTGTCGAGAAGCGAGAGGCCGAGCTTCGCGAGCGCCTCCTCGGCATCCACCGCGGTCGGGGAGAAAGTCGGCTCGAAGGTCATCGCAACGTATCGTCCTGGCGGGCGCCGGCGCTCGACTTTTAGCCCGCAACACAGAATAAACGATTACCGGCAGGGGCGAGAACCGATGTTCGGGGCCGATTTGGTCGAAAACATGGCCGGCTCGGGTGTGCTCGGGTGGAGTGCTGTGCTCGCTGCCCCGTTTGTCGGCAGCTTTGTCGGCGTCGTCATCGTGCGGCTGCCGCAGCGGCGGCCGATCGTCCTGGCCCGCTCGCAGTGCGAGTGGTGCGGCGCCGTCCTTGCCGCGCGCGATCTGGTGCCGTTGGCGAGCTGGCTCGCCGCGCGCGGCCGCTGCCGGCGGTGCGGGGAAGCGCTCGGCTGGTTTTACCCGGCGGTCGAGCTGGCGGCGCTCGCGGTGGCGCTCGCCGCGCTCGCGGTCGATCGCGGGGCGGCGGTCTGGCTCGATTGCCTATTGGGCTGGTGGCTGCTCGCCCTCGGCTGGATCGACCTGCGAGAGTGGCTGCTGCCCGATCGGCTGACCTTGCCATTGATCCTGGCCGGCCTCGCCGTCACCGCCTGGCTCGACCCGGCCGCGCTCTTTGCTTCCGCGCTCGGCGCCGCGCTCGGCTATCTCGTCCTGCGTTTGATCGCCTGGGGCTACCGCGCCTGGCGCGGGCAGGAGGGGCTCGGCCAAGGCGACGCCAAATTGCTGGCCGCCGCGGGTGCGTGGCTCGGCGCCTGGGCATTGCCGCAGGTGGTCCTCGCCGCCGCGGTCGCCGGCCTCCTCGCCGTCTTCGGGCTCAGGCTCGCCGGAGTGCAGCTCGGCGCCCGCTCGGCGATCCCGTTCGGGCCGTTTCTGGCGTTCGCCACCTGGCTCATTTGGCTCTTCGCGCGGTGCAATCTGGGATAGGATGGAGCGATGATTTACCCGGTCATCTTATCCGGCGGCTCGGGCACCCGGCTGTGGCCGATGTCGCGCGCGCTCTATCCCAAGCAGCTTCTGGCGCTGGTCGGCGGCGAGAGCCTGCTGCAGCAGACCGCGCGGCGGGTTGCCGATGGGACGCGCTTTGCCCCGCCGCTGGTCGTGGCCAATGAGGAGCATCGCTTCATCATTGCCGAGCAGCTGCGCGAGATCGGCATCGTGCCGCAAACATTGCTGCTCGAGCCGATCGGCCGCAACACCGCGCCGGCCGCCTGCGTTGCGGCGCTAAAATTGACCGAGGCGGCGGGCGGGCCAGACCCTTTGATGCTGCTAATGCCGTCGGATCACACGATCGGCGACGCCGCCGCGTTTGCCGCGGCAATCGACCGCGCCGCCGTTGCCGCGCGCCAGGGCGCGCTCGTCGCTTTCGGCATCACCCCGGAGCGACCGGAGACCGGCTATGGCTACATCCGCCGCGGCGCGCCGATCGACGGCGCCGAAGGTGCTTTTGCGATCGCCGAGTTTGTCGAGAAGCCCAAGCCGAAACGGGCGCGGCAATTTCTCGCCGCGGGCACATATTCGTGGAACAGCGGGATTTTTCTGTTCCCGGCGCGGCGCTATCTCGACGAGCTCGAGCGGCTGCGCCCCGATATCGTCGCCGCCTGCCGCAACGCGCTCGCCGCGGTCCAGTCCGACGCCGATTTCACCCGATTGGGCAAGGAAGCGTTCGCCGGCTGCCCCGCCGAGTTGATCGATTATGCGGTGATGGAGCATACGGGCGCGGCGGCCGTCGTGCCGGTCGCGATCGGATGGAGCGATGTCGGCTCGTGGGACGCGTTGTGGGAGATGGGGAAAAAGGACGAGGCCGGCAACCTGATCGAGGGCAATGTCGTCGCCGAGGCCGCGAGCAATTGCTATCTGCGCTCCGACGCGGCGCTCGTCGCCGCGATCGGGGTCTGCGACCTCGTCGTCGTCGCCACCGGCGACGCCGTCATGGTGGCGCCGCGCGAGCGCACGCAAGAGGTCCGCCGGCTCGTCGCCCGCCTCGTCGCAGAAGGCCGCGGCGAAGCCGACGCGCTCCCCACCGTGCATCGCCCGTGGGGCACCTACAAATCGTTGCACAACGGCCATCGCGTGCAGGTCAAGCACATTACCGTCAAGCCCGGCGGCCGGCTTTCCCTGCAATTGCACCATCACCGCGCCGAGCATTGGATCGTGGTTCAGGGCACCGCCAAGATCCGCCGCGGCGACGAGGAAATGATCCTGACCGAGGACCAATCGACCTATATCCCGCTCGGCACCCGGCACCGCCTCGAAAATCCGGGCAAGATCCCGCTCCACCTGATCGAGGTGCAGTCCGGCAGCTATCTCGGCGAAGACGACATCGTTCGCCTCGAGGACAGCTACGGCAGAAGCTGAAATTCGGCCGCGAGCGTGCAAATGTAGAGGTGGTAGCGGCGCTCGGCCACCCCCGGCGGCAGGGCGAGCGGCACGAGCCCATCGGCCGCGATATCGGGCTCGCTGACCAGGATCGCTCCCGGGCACAGCAGCGGCACGATCAGCGGCGCGAGCTCGGCGGCGAGCGCCCGGCTCGCTGCGGCGTCGCCGCTCGCCGGGTCGAGATGAGCGAGCGCCACCCGGCCGGCGAGCCGGTTGCGGGCGGCCGGCAGCGTTTGGCGCATATCGCCGAGCAGCAGCAGCTCGGACGGCGGCACGCATTCGGGATGCGCGGCGAGGCGGCGTTCGCACACCCAAATGCTGCGATCGGGAAACAGCTCGCGCAGGTGGTCGTAGGTGCGGCCGTTGCCGAGGCCGAGCTCCAGCACGTCGCCAGGCAGCTCGCGGACCAACTCGGCGGCACGGCCGAGGCAGGCGCGCTGCGCTTCGAGCCGCCGGATAAAGCTGTCGAGCCGGCTCACCCCCAAGCGCTCACAGGGGGCTGATGCGGGGGCTCATGCGGGGACGCCGGCCTCCTGGCGCAGGCGCTTCACCTCGGCGAGCGCGGCGCTCAACTGGTTGTTGTTCGCGGCCAGGCGCTCGGCCAGCTCCTGCATCATCGCCACCGCTATGCTCGGAAATTCCCGCACCATGCGCATAAACGGGTCTTTCGAGATGCGCAGCGTGACGAGCCGGCCCTTGGCGCGCACCGTCGCCGAGCGCGGCACATTGCCGAGGATCGCCATCTCGCCGGTGATCTCGTTGGCGCCGAGAGTCGCCAGCACCACCGGCCCGGCCGAAGTTTCGGCGACGACCTCGGCTTCGCCTTCGATGATCAGATAGGCGGCGTCGCCCGGGTCGCCCTGGCGGAACAGCTGCTTGCCGTCGTCGAACGCGATCCGCTCACTCATAAACGCCAAGAGCTTGAGCTTGGCCGGCTCGATCTCGGCGAAGTACCGCACGCGCCGCAGCAGCTCGAACTCCTGCTTCAGGCTCATTTCCTCCTCCCGCCGGTCTGTCCGGCTTGCTCATTCTGCCGCGACCAGCATCGACAACAGCGAACCCTTGGGCGCCAGCTCCTCCGGGGTGCCCTGCTCCTGCAGCTTGCCGCCGCTCATCACCAGGACCCGGTCGAAATTGCGCGCGAGGCTGGCGCGGTGCAGCACCCAGACCAGACCGCGGCCGGCGAGCTCGTCGAAGAGCCCCTTGGCGACCTTGGCCTGGACCGCGCCGTCGAGCGCCGAGGTCGCCTCGTTCAGGATCAAGAGATCGGGGCGTTTGAGGACCGCGCGTGCGATCGCCGCCTTTTGCCGCTCGGCCAGCGACAGGCGCGACCCGCCGGTGCCGACATTGTAGTCGAGCCCGACTTCGATCACCGTTTGGCGCAAGCCGAGCTGGTCGATGACCTCAGCGATCAGCGCCGGGACGCGTACCGGAGCGTCCGCCTCGCCATAGGCGATCTTGCCGAACAGGATGTTGTCCTGCACCGAGGCGGCGGCGTTGTAGCGCTCGGCGTCGAAAAACGCGATTTCGTCCTGCGCCTCGGGTGGCAAATCGGCCCGGAACACGCGCCGCGCTTCGAGCAGGCGCTGCTGCATTTCCTCGTCGAGCACGTCGAGCCGGTGCCGCGCCGGGACCAGCCGGAACGGCAGCGACAGCAGCTGGGCCCGGTCGGCCCGGTTCAGCGCCGCGGCGCCGCCCTTGCCGATGCGCCCGAGGATCGCCTTGAATTCCGGCAGATCATCGGCGCTGATAAAGCTGAACTGCTCGAAAAACGCGTGGTCGGACGGCAGGTCGGCGAACAGCTCGACCATGGTTTCGGCGACTTCCTTGCCGGTCTCGATCAAATCCTCGATCAGCCCGACCTTGGTCAGCACCTGTCGCACATAGGTGTTGCCGGCCAGCGCGTCGAATTCGAAGGCCGGCCCGATCGGCGTGCCGAACAAGAGGTTCTCGGCCACCGAGGCATTGGCGTTGAAGCGCTCCAAATCATAGGTCTCGACGAGGTTCGCGATGCCGTCTTCGGCGAGGCGGCGGGCCAGCGCATGGCGCGCTTCGAGAAGCCTCGCCGCAGCCTCTGGGAAGGCGTCGGGATCGAGCCGCCAGCGCAAGCCCAGCGCATAGACGTCGTTGTCGGAATCGAGCGCGGCGAGGATTTCGGTGATGCGGCGCAGCAGCGCTGCGTGGTCGGCCACTCCGGCCGCCTGATAATCGATCCAGTCGGCGTGGAGGTCGAAATCGATGTTGCCGGATTTCTGCGCCTCCATCAGCTGCCTGGCGCGGCGGCGGGCCTCCGCCGGCTCGTATTCGGCCGGGCGTAGCGGGGTATGGCGCAACGACAGCAGCAGATTGTCGCGCAAGCTGCCGGCAAAGAGATAGGGTGTCGCGCCGACATAGCCGATGCGCCGGCCGACGACCGCGACCGGCGCGGTGGCGAGGTCGAGCCCGCCGATCGTGATCCGGCCGCTGGTCGGCCGCACCAGGCGGGCGAGCAGCAGCGCGAGTTCGTTCTTGCCGCTGCCGCCCTGCCCGGTGATCGCGATATGCCGGTCGAGCGGTGCGGTAAAGCTGACCGCATCGACGACGCGGCTGCCGTCCTCCTCGGCGAGCGACAAATTGGCGGCAACGATCTCGCCGGCGAGCGGCGGCACATTGGGTGGGGTTTCGAGCTGAAGCCGGGCATCCATCAGCCCGCCGGGCTGGAACTGCTCGACGATCTGGTCGTATTTGATCTTCGAATCCTGAAAGCTCTGGTAGAAAACCAGCAGCTCGTTGAACGGCGACGCCAGGTCCTTGTAGGCGAGCAGCACTGCCAGCAGCGAGCCGACCGAAAGGCTGCCTTTGATCACCAGATAACCGCCGATCGAGAAAAAGAAGAACGGCGTCAGCTGGTTCAAGAAGTTGTTCAAAAACTTGACGAAAAACTTGCGCTGGTAGACCTCGAAACGGATGTCGTAAATCCTGCCCAAAAGCGCGGCGAACCCGGCCAATTGCAATTTGGCCCCGTCATTGGCGAGGATGTCGGCGATCCCGCTCGCCAATTCCTGCACCCGGTCGGCGACCTGGCGCACCGTGCGCACGCGCTGACGGTTGAGCAGGTTGACCTTGCGCTGCAATTTCGGGATGACGTAGCCCTGGATCGGGTAAAGCGCCACCGCCGCGAAGCCGAGCACCGGGTCCTGCATGAACATGAAAAAGATGTTGGTCAGCAGGGTGCCGCCCTGAAACGCCGGCAGCGCCACCGCGTCGCCGACAAAGCCGCCGAGCAACTCGCATTCCGCGGTGATCATCGGAATGATCTGGGCGGACGAATTCTTCTCGAAATAAGACAGCGGGAACAGCAGCATCCGCTGATAGAGCTGATAGCGGAAGCGCCGCAGCATGCGTTCGCCGAGCCGGCCCTTATAGGTGTTTAAATAATACTTGAAGGCGCCGTTAACCAGCACCAGCAGCAGAAAGGCAAAGCACAGCAGCAAGAGATAGCTGATCTGGTCGAGCTGGATGCCGAAAAAAGTCTGGACCGTGTATTTCGGCTTGATCGCCTTGTTGGTGATGATTTTTGGCAATTCCAGCGAATAATAGAGAAAGGGGAACGAGGCCAGGGTCAGCAGCAATAGGATGATCTGGTGGCGCAGGCTGTAACGCAGGATGAACCGATAGATCGACGGCTCGAGCGCGGCCGGGTTCTCGGCCGGCTTGTCCGGCGGCTCGGGCGGCGGCGCCGCGGCCCGCTCCAGACGCTGGGCCGGCGACGGCGGAAGGCGGCCGCGCACCGGCCGCACCAGCTCTTCGGCAGCGGTGGCGAACCCCGGGATTCCTGTCATCGCCTGGGCTTTCACCAAAAGATCATTTCGCGGCGGAGGCTTCTATGCAATAGTCTCAGGCGCGCTGTCGTGCGGGGGGCCAGGCGTGGCCGGTCGTCGTCATCATAAACGGGTGCTCATCTACAGCCACGACAGCTTCGGCCTCGGCCATTTGCGCCGCTGCCGGGCGATCGCCCATGCGCTGGTCGATGCCGACCCCGCGCTGTCGGTGCTGATCTTGTCCGGGTCGCCGATCATCGGCAGCTTCGACTTCCGCTCGCGGGTAGATTTTGTGCGGGTGCCGGGCGTCATCAAGCTGCGCAACGGCGAATATGTTTCGCTCAACCTCCATATCGACATCGACGAGACGCTGGCGATGCGCTCGTCGATCATCCGCCACACCGCCGACATCTTCGATCCGGATTTGATGATCATCGACAAGGAGCCGCTGGGTCTGCGCGGCGAGGTGCGCGACACGCTGCACCTCTTGCAGCGGCGCAAGGCGGCGGTGATCCTGGGGCTGCGCGACGTGATGGACGATCCCGACGCGCTTGAAAGCGAGTGGGCGCGCAAGAACGCGGTCCCGGCCTTGTCGGAATTTTACGACGAGATCTGGGTGTACGGCCTGCCGCAGATTTGCGACCCGCTGGCGGGGCTGAAGGTGCCGGCGAGCGTGCGCCGGCGCATGGTCTATACCGGCTATCTGCGGCGCTCCGCCAACGAGCCGGTGCCGTCGCCCGAAACCCAGGGCATCCTCGACAGCGAGTTCCTGCTGGTCACGACCGGCGGCGGCGGCGACGGCGACGCGCTGATCGATCTGGTGCTCTGCGCCTATGAGCACGACCGCGACATTCCGCTTCCGGCGCTCCTCGTTTACGGACCCTTTATGCTGCCCGAGCAGCAGGCGGCTTTTACCGCCCGCGCGGCGCGGTTGCCGAATATCCGCGCGATCACCTTCGATGCCCGGCTCGAAGCGCTGATGGCGCGTGCCGCCGGCGTCGTCGCAATGGGCGGCTACAATACGTTTTGCGAAATCCTGTCCTTTGACAAACGAGCGCTGATCGTGCCGCGCACCGTGCCGCGGCTGGAGCAGCAGATCAGGACCGAGCGCGCCGCAGCGCTCGGCCTTGTCGCCATGCTGTCCGAAGAGGAGGGGCGCGACCCGCGGGTGATGGCGGCGGCGCTGCGCCGGCTGACCCGGCAGCCGGTGCCGTCGAGCGTGATCATCCCGGGCTTGCTCGACGGCATGCAAAACGTCAACCGGCTCGCCGGCAAATGGCTCGGGCGCGGGCGCGGCCTGCGTCCCGCCGCCGGAGCCCGATTGCGCGCCTGACCCGTGCCGGACTCGCTGGCGGCGCGCGGCGGAGGACGGGTCGCGTTTGTCCTCAAAGGGTATCCGCGGCTGTCGGAAACCTTTATCGCGCAGGAGATCCTGGCGCTCGAGCGGCGCGGCCTCGACATCCTGATCGTCTCGTTGCGCCAGCCGACCGACCGGGCGGCGCACCCGGTGCACCGCCAGATCGCGGCGGCGCTGCTCTATCTGCCGGAATACCTCTATCGGGAGCCGCGCCGGGTGGGGCGGGGCTGGCGGCGCGCGCGCCGGCGAGCCGGCTATCGCCGGGCATGGCGCATCTGGCTCGCCGATCTCTTGCGCGACCCGACCCCGAACCGGGTGCGCCGCTTTGGCCAGGCGCTGGTGCTGGCGGCCGAGCTGCCGGCCGATATCGGCCATCTCCATGCCCATTTTTTGCATACGCCGGCCTCGGTCGCGCGCTATGCGGCGCTGATCTGCGGGCTCGACTGGACGGTGTCGGCGCACGCCAAGGACATCTGGACCACACCCGGCTGGGACAAGGCGGAAAAGCTCGGATCGGCGGCGTGGGCGGTGACCTGCACCCGCGCCGGCCACGCCGATCTCGCCGCCCTGGCGCCAGACCCGAGCCGCGTCGGCCTCGTCTATCACGGGCTCGATCTCGATCTGTTTCCACCGCCGCCGCCGCGACCGCCGCGCGGCGACGGCAGCGATCCGCAGCGCCCGGTGGTGCTGCTGTCGGTCGGCCGGGCGGTCGCCAAAAAAGGCTATGACGACCTGCTCTCGGCGCTGGCGCTGCTGCCCGACGGGCTTCTCTGGCGCCTCGTCCATATCGGCGGCGGCGCGCTGGCGGCGGCGCTGCGGCGCCGGGCCGGCGAGCTGGGCTTGGCGCAGCGTATCGGCTGGCGCGGCGCCTTGCCGCAACCCGAGGTGCTCGACGCCTATCGCGCCGCCGATCTCTTTGTGCTCGCCGCCAAGATCGGGCCCGACGGCGACCGCGACGGCCTGCCCAATGTGCTGATGGAGGCGCAGAGCCAGCGCCTCGCCTGCATTGCGACAAGGGTGTCGGGGATCCCCGAGCTGATCGAGGATGGCGCGACCGGCGTCCTCGTCCCGCCGGCCGACCCGCCGGCGCTCGCCGCGGCGCTCGAAAGCTTGATCGGCGACCCGGTCCGGCGCGCGGCTCTCGGGCTCGCCGGCGAGCAACGGGTGCGCACCGCCTTTGCGATGCAACGCGGCATCGACGCGCTCGCCCGCCGCTTTGGCTTGCCGGCGGCAGCACCCGTTGGCGCGCCGCAATCGATCGACGCCGGCTGAGCCGCGGCGCGATGCGGATCGCGTTTTATGCGCCGCTAAAGCCGCCGGACCATCCGGTGCCGTCGGGCGACCGGCGCATGGCGCAGCTCTTTCTGGCCGCGCTCAGAGGGGCCGGTCACGAGCCGGCGCTGGCGGCGCGCCTGCGCAGCTTCGAGGGACCGGGCAACGCGCCGCGGCAGGAGCGGCTGGCGGCGCTCGGGCGCAAGCTCGCCCTCCGGTATCTGCGCCAGTGCCGCGCCGCGCCGCAGACGGCACCCGAGCTGTGGTTCACCTACCACATCTACCACAAGGCACCCGACTGGCTCGGCCCGACCGTCGCCGCCGGGCTCGGCATTCCCTATGTCGTGGCCGAAGCCTCGTTTGCGCCAAAGCAGTCCGCCGGGCGCTGGGCCTTGGGGCATCGCGCCGCGGAGCAGGCGATCCGGCAGGCCGCCGCGGTCATCGGCCTCAACCCCGCCGATCGCGGCTGCGTCTTGCCGCTGCTGCGCACCGCGGCGCAATGGGTGGCGATGACGCCGTTTCTCGACGCCCGCGCGCTGCCGGTGCGGACGGGGTCTGGCGGCGGCGCGCCGCGGTTGATCGCCGTCGCGATGATGCGGCCGGGCGACAAGCTCGCCTCCTATCGCGTCCTCGGCGCCGCGCTGGCGCGGCTTTGCGATCTCCCTTGGTCGCTGGAGGTGGTCGGCGACGGCGCGGCGCGGCCCGATGTCGAGCGTGCGCTGGCGCCGCTCGGCAATCGTGTGCGGTGGTCGGGCGCGCTCGACGCCGATCATGTCGCCCGGCGGCTCGCGGCGGCCGATCTCTGCGTTTGGCCGGCGGTCAACGAGGCCTTTGGCATGGCCTTGCTCGAAGCCCAGGCGGTGGGGCTGCCGGTGGTGGCGGGGTTGGCGGGCGGGGTCGGCGAGGTCGTTGCGAGCGGGCTGACGGGGCTCCTTGTCGCGCCGGGCGACCCGGCGGCGTTCGCCGCTGCGGTGCGCGAGCTGCTGGCCGACCGCGAACGGCTCGCCGCCTTTGGCGCCGCGGCGCGGCAGCGCGTGCTGGCCCGCCACGATGTTGCCGGCGCCGCCCGCCGGCTCGACGAAATCTTCGACGGCTTATGCCGGCGGCAGGCGGCGTGACCCCTTCGGTCCTCTTCTACGTCCAGCATCTGCTCGGGATCGGGCATGCCCGGCGCGCCATGCATCTCGCCGCGGCAATGCGGTCCGAGGGGATGGCGGTGACCGTCGTTGCGGGCGGCGAGCCGGTGCCGTCCTTTGGTATCCCGGACGCGGCCCTGGTCCAGCTGCCGCCGATCCGGGCGCGCGATGCGGGGTTCAAACACCTCGTCGATAGCGCCGGCAACCCAATCGACGACCGGCTGCGCGAGGCGCGACGGGAGGCGCTGCTGGCCGCGTTTGCCGCGGCGCGGCCCGATGCGCTGATACTGGAGGCGTTTCCGTTTGGCCGCCGCGCCTTTCGCTTTGAGCTCGACCCGCTGATCGAGGCGGCGCGCAGGCGCGAGCCGCCCGCTCTTGTCTTGTGCTCGCTGCGCGACATCGTCGTGATGCCGGACGATCCGCGCCGCCAGCGCGACATCCTCGACCGGGTGCGGGCCGATTTCGATGCGGTGCTGGTGCATGGCGACCCGAGCCTCGTCCGGCTCGACGAAAGCTTCCCGCCCGCGGCAGAGCTCGGCCGGCGCCTGATCTATACCGGCTATGTCGCCGCCTCCGGCCAAACCGCGGAAGGCGCCGAGGGCGCCGGCGAGGTCCTGGTGTCGGCCGGCGGCGGCGCGGTCGGCGGCAGATTGCTGGCGGCGGCGCTCGAAGCGCGGCGCCGGGGCTGCCTCGCCGATTTGCCGTGGCGGCTCCTCGCCGGCCCCAATCTGCCGCAATCCGAATACGCAGCGCTGGCGCAAGACCTGCCCGGCCGCGTCATGCTCGAACGCTATCGCGCCGACTTCCCGCAGATGCTGCGGCATTGCCGGGTTTCGATCAGCCAGGCCGGGTACAACACCGTGCTCGACATTCTCGCCGCCCGCTGTCCCGCCGTGCTGGTGCCGTTTGCCGCCGAGCGCGAGACCGAGCAGGCGCTGCGCGCCGAAAAGCTCGCCGGGCGCGGCGTCGTCGAGATCGTCGCCGAGCGCGAGCTCACGGCCGGCCGGCTCGCCGCGGCGATCGAGCGCAGCCTCGGCCGGCGCCCGCCGAGGCTCGCCATCGACACCGCGGGGGCCCCGCGCAGCGCGCGGATCGTGGCCCAAATGATCGCCGGGCGCGCGAGCGGCGTTCGGAATTTTGTAACGCGGGCGAGTGATTGTATGATCGGTCGATGATCGATTTGCCGCGCGCCACCGAGACGCCGGTCGCGAGCGCGGGGTGGCGCGATCTGGAAGAGGAGCTCGAGCTCTGGGAGGAAACCGGCCGGATGGCCACCTTGTGGTGGCGCGACGACGATGCGGCGGCGGCGAGCGAGCGGCTCGACCGGTTGCTGGCGCTCGCCGGGGGCGTGCCGTTGGCGCTCGCCGTGATCCCGGCGGCGGCGGAGCCTGGCCTCGCACGGCGGCTTGCCGGGATGCCGTCGGTTGCGGTGCTGCAGCATGGCTGGCGTCATCTCAACCACGCCCTCGACCGCAAAAAAAGCGAGTTTCCGCCGAGCCGCCAGCGCGCTGCGGTCGCTGCCGATCTCGGCGCCGGCCGGATGCGGCTCGGGCAGCTCTTCGGCGCGACCGCGCTCGCCGTCCTGGCGCCGCCTTGGAACCGATTCGACGATGCCTTTTTGCCGGTCCTCGCCGATCGCGGCATCGGCGCGCTCTCCCGGATCAAGGCTAGGCGGACGGCATGGCCGGCGCCGGATGTGATCGAGGCCAATGTCCACGTCGATCTCGTCGCGTGGCGCGGCGATCGCGGATTTGTCGGCGAGGGAGCGGCGCTTGCCGGGATTGTCGGGCATTTGCGCGGGCGTCGGCGGGGCCGCTGCGACCCCGGCGAGCCGACTGGAATTTTGACCCATCATTTGGTGCAGGACGAGCGGGCCGAGGCTTTTCTTACCCGGCTCGTGGCGGTGACCCGCGCCTGTCGGGCGGCGCGGTGGCTCGATGCGCGCGCCGTGTTCGGCGCCGCGGATGGCGGCTGCGAATGAGCCAGCACGCCTATCCGAGCTCGGCGATGATCGGCGATTACGCGCGCGCCGCCGCCGGTCTGCTGCCGAGTGCCGCGATCCTGGCGACGATGCCGCTGGCATCGCCCGCCGCCGCCGTGCTGGCGGCGCTGACCGCGCTCTTCGGGGTGTTCGGCCTGCGCACCGCGCTGCGCCACGGCACGCGGCTGGAGCTGAGCGAGACCGGCCTCGTCGCCGCGGGGCCGCTCGGCGCGGCGATCCCTTGGGCCGAGCTCGACCGCATCAAGCTCGCCTATTATTCGACCCGGCGCGACCGCAAAGCGGGCTGGATGCAGCTCGAGTTGCGGGCCGGCCGATCGACGCTGCGCCTCGACAGCCGGATCGAGGGGTTTGCCCTCGTGGTCGAGCGGGCGGCCGCGGCGGCGCGGGGTCGCGGCCTGGTCTTGAGCGCGGCGACCACCTCCAATCTCGAAGCTCTCGGGCGAGGTGCGGTGTGACCGATCTGTTGTCGATCCGCGACCTCCATGTCCAATTTGCCGCGCCCGGCGGGGTCATCCGCGCCGTCACCGGCGTCTCGTTCCGGGTGCGCCCACGCTCGATCGTCGCCCTTGTCGGCGAGTCGGGCTCGGGCAAATCGGTGCTGAGCCAAGCGATCCTGCGCATCCTGCCGCGCAGCGGCGAGATCACCAAAGGCGAGATCCTGTTTGCCGACCCACGTCAGGACGGCGCGGTCGTCGATCTGGCGAAATTGCCGCGCGACGGGGCGCAGATGCGGGCGATCCGCGGCGGGCGCATCTCGATCATTTTTCAGGAGCCGATGATCTCGCTGTCGCCGCTGCACACGATCGGCAACCAGGTCGGCGAGGCGTTGCGGCTGCACCGCACGGTCGGCGCGCGCGAAGCGACCGAGCTGACCGAGGAGACGTTGCGCCTGGTCGGCTTTCCGCGGCCGGCGCGGGCATTGCACGCCTATCCGTTCGAATTGTCGGGCGGGCTGCGCCAGCGGGCGATGATCGCGATGGCGCTGGTCTGCCGCCCGGCGCTGTTGATCGCCGACGAGCCGACGACCGCGCTCGACGTGACCATCCAGGCGCAGATCCTCAAGCTCGTCGTCGAATTGCAGCATGAGCTCGGCATGGCGGTGCTGCTGATCACCCACGACCTCGGTGTCGTTGCCAACATCGCCGAGGAGATCGTCGTCATGTACCGCGGCGAGGTCATGGAGAGCGGCACGCTCGACGACATTTTCGCCCGTCCCGAGCATCCCTATCTGCAAGCCTTGCTGCGCGCCGTGCCGCGCTTCGACATGAAGCCCGGCGAGCGGCTGGTGCCGATCCGCGAAATCTCGTCGGGTGCCGCCCCCCATCTGATGGCGGAAAAGATCGAGTGGCCCGAGCATGCCGCGGCACCGCTCCTCGAATGCACCGGCATCGCCAAGAGCTTCACCTCGCGCCGCGGCGGCTGGTTCGGGTCGCGGTCGGCGGCCCGCATCGTCGCGGTCGACGATGTCAGCCTGAAAATCGAGCGCGGCGGGTGCCTGGGCCTGGTCGGCGAGAGCGGCTGCGGCAAGACCACGCTGTGCAAGGTGCTGCTGCGCGCGGTGAGCCCCGATAGCGGCAGCGTCGCATTCAACGACCATGGTCAAATGACCGATGTGCTGGCGCTCGAAGGCGACGCCCTGAAGCGGTTCCGGCGCCAGGTCCAGTTTATCTTCCAGGACCCGTTCGGGTCGTTGAACCCGCGCATGACGGTGTTCGAAATCGTCGAAGAGCCGCTCGTCATCCACCACATCGGCGACCCGCGGCGCCGGCGCGAGATCGTGCACGAGCTGGTCAGCCTGGTCGGGCTCGACCTGCATCACCTGAAGCGCTATCCGCACAGCTTTTCCGGCGGCCAGCGGCAGCGGATCGGCATCGCCCGCGCGCTGGCATTGCGGCCGGACCTCGTCATCTGCGACGAGCCGACCTCGGCGCTCGACGTGTCGATCCAGGCGCAGGTCTTGAACCTGTTGATGGAGCTGAAAGAAAAGCTGTCTCTGACCTATCTGTTCATTTCCCACAATCTGGCGGTGGTCGATTACATCGCCGACCGCATCGCGGTCATGTGCGCCGGCCGGATCGTCGAGATCGCCGATCGGGCGAGCCTGTTCCGCAGCCCGGCGCACCCCTACACCCAAGCCTTGCTCGCCGCCGTGCCGGAGCCCGACCCGTCGCATCGCCTCGACTTTCAGCGCCTGATCGAAGACCGCGCATCGGACCCGGCTTCGTGGCCGGAGCCGTTCCGCCGCGACCCGCTGAGCCCGCCGCGGCTGATCGAGATCGCCCCCGGTCATCTGGTCGAGGCGGCCGCCCCACCGCCGCTCGCCGTGCTCGGCCGCGGCGACCTTGCGCGGGCGTGAGCGAGTGGCTGTGGCGCAGGCGCGGCGGACCGGCTGGCGGGCGGCGGTGTGCGCCGCGCTGCTGCTGGCAGCAGCCGGGGCGCGAGCCGATGGGCTGAAGGAGACGCCGTTTTTTGCCAAAGCGGTAGCGGCCGGCAAATTGCCCAAGGTCGAAGACCGGGTGCCGCAGGAGCCGGCCGTCGCTCATCCCGACCTCGCCGGCAAGCCGGGCGGCGAATTGCGGATGCTGATGGCCGGGCCAAAGGACACCCGGATGATGGTGGTCTACGCCTACGCCCGGCTCGTCGGCTATACGCCCAAGCTCGAATTGCAGCCCGATATCGTGAAATCGATCGATGTCCAAGGCGGCCGCATCTTTACCTTTCATCTGCGTAAAGGAATGAAATGGTCGGACGGCCAGCCCTTTACCGCCGAAGATTTCCGCTATTGGTTCGAGGACGTGGCGCAGAACCCGCAATTGTCGCCATCGGGCCTGCCGGTGACGATGCTGCCGGAGGGCCAGCCGCCGCGCTTCGAAGTGTTGGACGACACGACGGTCCGCTATAGCTGGGAGCGCCCGAACCCGCTGTTTTTGCCCAATATCGCCGGCCCCGACCCGCTCTTTATTTATTGCCCTGCGCATTATCTGAAGCAGTTTCACGAGAAATATGCCGATCCGACGGCGCTGAAGGCAATGATAAAAAAGGCCAAGGTGCGCAACTGGTCGGCCTTGCACACCCGCCTCGGCAACATGTACCGCAACGACAACCCCAATCTGCCGTCGCTCGATCCCTGGGTCCTGAAGACCAAGCCGCCGGCCGAGCGCGTCGTCTTCGATCGCAACCCCTATTACTATCGGGTGGACGGCAAGGGGCATCAGCTGCCCTATATCGACCGCGTCGTCATGAACATGGCCGACAGCAAGATCATCCCGGCCAAGACCGGCGCCGGCGAAAGCGATCTGCAAGGCCGCTATTTGCGTTTCGACAACTATACTTTCTTAAAGCAGAGCGAGGCGCGCAACGACTTCCAAGTACGGCTGTGGCGCACCGGCCCCGGCAGCCAGCTGGCGCTTTATCCGAACCTCAACGTCAACGATCCCGTGTGGCGCGCGCTGGTGCGCGACGGGCGCTTTCGCCGCGCCTTGTCGCTCGCGGTCGACCGGCACGAGATCAACCAGGTGATCTATTTCGGGCTGGCGATCGAGGGCCAGAACACGGTCCTGCCGCTGAGCCCGCTCTACCAGCCGCAATACCGTTCGGCCTGGGCGAGCTACGACATCGCCAAGGCCAACGATCTGCTCGACCGGATCGGGTTGAAAAAAGGCGGCGGCGGTGTCCGCGAGCTGCCTGACGGCCGGCCGATGGACATTATTGTCGAGGATGCCGGTAAATCGACCGAGCAATCCGATGTGCTCGAGCTGGTCCGCGATTCCTGGCGGCTGATCGGCATTCGCCTCTATGCGAAGCCGTCGCAGCTGACCCTGTTCCGACGGCGGGTGTTTGCCGGGGAAACCTTGATGTCGATCGACAAGGGCATCGAGAACGGTCTGGCCAATGCGTCCTCCTCGCCCTGGGAGTTCGCGCCGACCAGCCAGCAGCAGCTCGAATGGCCGAAATGGGGCCAGTATTACGAGACCAAGGGAAAAGCCGGCGAGGCCCCGGAGCTGCCCGCAGCGGTGCGCTTGAAAGAGCTCTACCAGAATTGGCTGGGATCGACCTCGCGCGAGGCGCAGACGCAGATTTGGCACGAAATGCTGCAAAGCTGGGCTGACGAGGTCTTTTCGATCGGCACCGTCGCCGGGGTGCTGCAGCCGGTCGTGGTCAGCAACAAATTGCGCAACGTGCCGGAAAAAGGGATCTGGAACTGGGACCCCGGCGCCTATTTCGGCATCTACAAGCCGGACCAGTTCTGGTTCGACAACAGCGCGGCACATGTCAAATCGGCATCGGCCGGCGCCGTGCCGCCGAGCGCGACCCGCTGAGAGGCCGGACCGACCATGCTCAACTACATCATCCACCGCATCCTGATCATGATCCCGACGCTGATCGCGATCAGCGTCGTCATCTTTACGATCATCAATCTGCCGCAGGGCAACTACTTCACTACTTACGTTGCCGAATTGCAGGAAACCGGCGAGCCCGCCGACCTCGCCAAGATCCATTTTCTCGAAACCGAATACGGCTTCGACCGGCCGTTATGGGAGCAATACCTTTATTGGGCAAAGGGGTTGCTGCACGGCGATATGGGTTTTTCTTTTTCGTACAACCTGCCGGTCAACGAGGTGGTCGGCGACCGGATGCTCCTGACCTTTATCGTTTCGTTTACGACGATCGTCTTTACCTATCTCGTCGCATTCCCGATCGGGGTTTATTCGGCGACCCACCAATATAGCTGGACCGACCACCTCTTGACCTTGATCGGGTTTCTCGGCTTGGCGACGCCGAGCTTTTTGCTGGCTCTCGTGCTGCTCTATTTGGCGAACGTCTATTTCGGGATTTCGATCGGCGGCTTGATGGACCCGCGCTATCTCGACAAGCCGTGGACCTGGCCGAAATTCCTGTCGCTGCTGGGGCATTTGTGGATCCCGGTCATCGTCATCGGCATGGCCGGCACCGCCGGCATGATCCGCCGTCTGCGCGCCAACCTGCTCGACGAATTGCAAAAGCAATATGTCGTGACCGCCCGCGCCAAGGGCCTGCCGCCGGTGCGGCTGTTGTTCAAATACCCGCTGCGGATGTCGTTGAACCCGTTTATCTCCGATATCGGCTCGCTGCTGCCGCAGGTGATTTCGGGGGCGGCGATCGTCTCGGTGGTGATGTCGCTGCCGACCACCGGTCCGATGCTGCTCGAAGCGCTGCGCAGCCAGGACATGTATCTCGCCGGCTCGTTTCTGATGTTTATGGCGTTTATGACGGTGATCGGCGTGTTTGTTTCCGACATGGCGCTGGCGGTGCTCGACCCGCGCATCCGGCTTCAAGCCGGGCGGCGGCATTGAGCGAGCTTAGCTTCGTTCCCGGCGGGACGCCGCCTCCGGCGGAAGGCGCGCCCTTGCCGCACTACGTCTCGGACGCCCCGTTCGACCCTTACCTCGTCGAGCCGATGACGGCGGCGCAAGAGCGCTTCTACATGGCGTCCGAGTGGCGGATGGTGTGGTGGAAATTGCGCCGCCACCGGGTCGCCGTCGTTGCCGGGGCGATCCTCCTGGTCATGTACCTGTCGATCCTGATCAGCGAGTTTCTCGCCCCCTACCCGCTCGACGCCCGCAACACCGACTTTATCTACGCGCCGCCGATGCGGATCCATATTTTCGACGATAACGGCCGGCTCGCCGCGCCTTATGTGCTGGGCTACGATTATCACCTCGATATGAGCCGGTTGGCCCGGGTCTACACGCCGAACCCGAATAAGCATCAAACGCTGCGGTTTTTCTGTCATGGCGGCGAGTACGATTTCTGGCACGTATTGCCCGGCGATCTGCACCTCGCCTGCGCCGCCAAGGGCGGGCAGCTGTTTCTGCTCGGCACCGACCGGCTCGGCCGCGACATGCTTTCGCGCATCCTGTACGGGGCGCGGATCTCGCTGACGATCGGGCTCCTCGGCGTCTCGGTCAGCTTTACCCTCGGCATCCTGATCGGCGGGATCGCCGGCTATTACGGCGGCTGGACCGACATCCTCATTCAGCGCGGGATCGAGGTCGTCCAGTCCTTCCCGCATCTGCCGCTGTGGATGGCGTTGTCGGCGATCCTGCCGGTCAGCTGGAGCCCGGTCCTCGTCTATATCGGCATCACCGTGATCCTCGGCATGATCGAGTGGACGCATCTGGCGCGCGCCGTGCGCTCGAAATTGCTGGCCTTGCGCGAGGAGGATTTTTGCACCGCGGCGGTGCTGATGGGCGCGCGCCCGGCGCGCATCATCGGCCGCCATCTGCTGCCGAGCTTTATGAGCCACCTGATCGCCTCGGCGACCTTGGTGATCCCCAGCATGATCCTCGGCGAGACCGCGCTCTCGTTCCTCGGCCTCGGCTTGCGCCCGCCGATGACGAGCTGGGGCGTGCTCTTGAACGAGGCCCAGAACATCAATGTCGTCGCACTCTACCCGTGGCTGATGCTGCCGGTCGCCGCCGTCATCGTCACGGTGCTCGCCTTCAATTTTTTCGGCGACGGGCTGCGCGACGCCGCCGACCCCTACCACTGAGCCGCACTCTCAGGGCCGCAGCACCAGCCCTTCCTGGGCGACGACGGTGCCGGGGCGAGCCGCACCCGCGGCGGCGGCGACCCGGTCCATAAACGCGTCGTCATGGCCGGGGTCGTGGTGGAAGATGACCAGTGTGCCCACCTTTGCCGCATCGGCCAGGCGCACGCCTTCCTCCCAGGTCGAATGGCCCCAATCCTTGTGGGACGGATATTCGGCGTCGGTGTAGGTGGCGTCGTAGATCATCAGATCGGCATGGTCGGCCAGACCCAGCACATTGCGGTCGAGGCCGCCCGGCCGCTGCTCGGTATCGGTGATATAGGTCACCGTCTTGCCGGCAAATTCGATGCGATACCCGGTGGCGCCGTTCGGGTGGTTCAACGCAGCGGTCGCGATCCGGATGCCGGGATGCGGCGTCAAGGCGGCGCCGGCGGCAAAATCGACAAACCGGATCTTGGCGGCAAAGATACCCATCGGCACCGGGAACAACGGCGCGATCATCGTTTTCTTGAGCACCGCTTCGATGCGGACCCCATTCAAATGGCCGGCCCAGATGCGGATTTGGCTGCGCAAATCATAGCACGGGGCAAAAAACGGCAAGCCGCAGACATGGTCGAAATGGGTGTGGCTGAAAAACAGGTCGAGCTCGACCGGCGCCGCCGCGCGCATCAGCTCGTTGCCGGCCACGCGCAGCCCGGTGCCGCCGTCGAACAGCATCAGCCGCTCGCCGCATCTGATCTCGACGCAAGAGGTGTTGCCGCCATAGCGCACGGTGTCGGGCCCCGGGCAGGCGATGCTGCCGCGCACGCCCCAAAACCGCACCGAATAATCCGAATGGGCCAAGGCCCAATCCCTCGCCGCGTCACGCTACGACCAATATATCGTTGAAATTCGGAAAAAAAGCTAGACGGCACGGCGCGAGCTGCGGGCTTTGACGTTTTTTTTCGGGATGTTCATCTAAACCTGTCGTTAACCAGATCGGCTTAGTCAGGGAGCGGTCCCCCCAACCGCAACGAGAAACCGATGCTGCCACCCGATTATCAAGATGCCATCGCGACATTTTTGCGCACCAAGGGCGTTACGCGCTGCCCGACGGTATGCGTGGTCCCGACCCAGGCGACGGTCGCCGAAGCCGATCGCGCGGCCTATCGCGACTATGTGGCGGCACGCGAGGCGGAACGCCGCGAAAGGTTGAAATCCTCGCAAGAGGCGGCTCGTTTACCGGTGCCGACACTGCTATAGCTGTTGCCGAGGAAGCTGCCATGGCTGCCGACGACATCTCCGTGCGCTGCTGCATCGCCGGCGGCGGCCCTGCCGGCATGATGCTGGGCCTGCTGCTGGCGCGCGCTGGCGTCGCAGTGCTGGTGCTCGAAAAGCACGCCGATTTTTTGCGCGATTTTCGCGGCGACACGATCCACGCTTCGACCCTCGAAATCATGCATGAGCTCGGCCTGCTCGACGAATTTTTGCGCCGGCCGCATCAGGAGGTGCGGCAGTTCGGCGCCCAGATCGGCGGCGCCTTTCTCGACATCGCCGATTTTACCCACTTGCCGACCCACTGCCGCTTTATCGCCTTGATGCCACAATGGGATTTCTTGAGCTTCGTGGCCGAAGCGGCGCGCCGCTATCCGGCGTTTCGGCTCGAAATGGAGGCCGAGGTTACCGATCTGGTCGAGACCGGCGGGCGGGTGACCGGGTTGCGCGCCGAGACCCCGGAGGGCGAGCTGCTCGTGCATGCCGATCTCGTCGTCGGCGCCGATGGGCGGCATTCGACGGTGCGCGAAAAGGCAGGGCTCCGGGGTGTCGATTTCGGCGCGCCGATGGATGTGTTGTGGACGCGGGTGTCGCGGCGGCCGGGCGATCCGGGGCAGATCCTGGGGCGGGCGGAAGCCGGCCGGTTTCTCGTGATGCTCGATCGCGGCGACTATTGGCAATGCGCGTTCGTGATCCCGAAGGGCGGGTTCGACGAGCTCAAGGGCCGCGGCTTGCCGGCCTTCCGCGACGAGGTCGTGGCGCTGGCACCCTATCTCGCCGACCGGATCGGCGAAATCGACGACTGGTCGCAGGTCAAGCTGTTGACCGTCTCAGTCGATCGGCTGCAGAGGTGGCACCGGCCGGGCCTCTTGTGCATCGGCGACGCCGCCCACGCGATGTCGCCGGTCGGCGGCGTCGGCATCAACCTCGCGATCCAGGATGCGGTTGCCGCCGCCAACATCTTGGCTGCGCGGCTGCTGCAAGGAGCGGCTTCGGACGACGATCTGCACCGGGTCCAGCGCCGTCGCACCTTCCCGACCTGGGCGACCCAGCGCTTGCAGCTGTTCATCCAGAACCGGGTGATCCGCCGCGTCCTGCAGCACGATGCGCGGCCGAAGCCGCCCTTTGCTTTCAAGCTCTTGGGCTGGTTGCCGTTTCTGCGCCGCATCCCGGCCCGGCTGATCGGCCTCGGTTTTCGCCCGGAGCACGTCGAGATTTCCGCCCAGGCTTGATGCCGGCGCGGCAATCGTTCTCTAATCGCGCTCCCGCTGCCGGCAAGGGAGCAACGCGATGAACTCCGAGGATCTCAGCCGCGAGGCCGCTGAAATCGGTCTCGACCTCAACCCGCACGAACTCAGGCAATTGGCGCGGGCGACGGCGCTGGCGCGGCGTCTCGCCGATCGGCTGCCGCGCGACCTGCCGCTCGACGCGGAGCCGGCGCTGGTGTTGCGCTTGCGGCGGCGGGTGCCGCAATGAGCGCGGCGCTCGCCTATCTCGGGCTCGCCGAGGCGGCCCGGCAAATCCGCCGCCGCGAGCTGTCGCCGGTCGCGCTGGCCCACGCGCTGATCGGCCGCATCGAGCAGCTCGATCCGGCGCTCAATGCATTCCTGCGGTTCACACCCGAGGCCGCGCTGGGAGAGGCCAAGGCAGCCGAAGCCGAGATCGCCGCCGGGCGTTATCGCGGCCCGATGCACGGCATCCCCTACGCGCTCAAGGACATCATCGATTATGCCGGGCTGCCGACGACCGCGCATTCCAAGGTGCTCGCCGGCAATATCGCCAAGGAGGACGCTTTTGTCGCGGCGCGGCTAAAGGCGGCGGGCGGGGTCCATCTCGGCAAACTGTCGACGCATGAATTCGCGATCGGCGGACCGAGCTTCGACCTGCCGTGGCCGCCGGCGCGCAACCCGTGGAACCGCGAGCATTTCCCGGGCGGCTCGTCGAGCGGGTCGGGTGCGGGTCTCGCCGCCGGTTTTTTCCCGGCCGCCCTCGGCACCGATACCGGCGGCTCGGTGCGCAACCCGGCCTCGATGTGCGGTATCGCCGGGATGAAGCCGACCTATGGCCGGGTCAGCCGGCGCGGCGTCGTGCCCTTGGCGCAATCCCTCGACCATGTCGGGCCGATGACCCGCACGGTGCGCGACAACGCGATGCTGCTGGCGGTGATCGCCGGCCACGACCCGCAAGATCCCGCGAGCGCCGACGAGCCGGTCGACGACTATCTCGCCGCGATCGACCAAGGGGTGCGCGGCTTGCGGATCGGCGCTCTGCGCCATTTCTACACCGATGATTGCGCGGCCGATCCGGAGCAGAGCGCCGCCATCGAAGACGCGCTCGCGATCTGGCGCGACGCCGGCGCCGTCATCGACGACGTCCGGCTGCCGCCGCTCGAAACGTGGAACGCGCCGACCCGCGTCATCATCGCCGCCGAGGCGTTTGCCGTGCACGAGCGCTGGCTGCGCGAGCGGCCGGGCGATTACGGCGCGCGCGGCCGCGAACGGCTGCTGCAAGGGGCATTGCTGCGCGCCGCCGACTACATTCAGGCGCAGCGCCAGCGCTCGCAGCTGACCCGGCTGATGGCCGAGGCGATGCGCGGTTTCGACGCGCTCGTGACGGTATCGAGCCACGACCCCGCGCCCCGCATCGACGACGATACGGCACTCGCCCATGCTTATGAACGCCAGGCCCGCATGCCGTTCAACCTGACGGGCTACCCGGCGCTCGTCATCCCGGCCGGCTTCACCCGCGCCCAGCACCTGCCCTTGTCCGTGCAGATCGTCGGCCACCCGTTTGAGGAGGCGGCGGTTTATCGCATCGCTCAGGCGTACGAAGCCGCCACCCATTGGGTCGACCGGCACCCGCCGCTCGAATGAGCCCGCGCGCGCAAGATCCCGACGCCGCGATGATCGCCCGGCGGCTGGTGCGAGGCTGCGACCGGGCGGCGCTCGCCACCAGCCTCGAGGGCGCGCCCTATGCCTCGCTCGTGCTGGTCGCGGCCGATCTCGACGCGAGCCCGCTGCTGCTGCTCTCCGATCTCGCTCAGCATAGCCGCAACATCGCCTTCGACCCGCGCGTCTCGCTGCTCTTCGACGGCACCGCCGGTCATGACGACCCGCTCGCCGGCCCGCGCCTCACCCTGCTCGGGCGGGCCGAAGCTGTCGCGCAGCCGGGTTTGCGCGAGCGCTTTGTCCGGCGCCACCCGACGAGCGCCGCCTATGCCGGGTTTGCCGATTTCCGGCTCTACCGCGTCGCCGCCGAGCGCGGGCATCTGGTTGGCGGCTTTGGCCGGATCGAGTGGCTCGACCGGAGCCGGCTGCGGCTTGGCGGCGATGTTGCGGCATTTGCCGCGGCGGAGGCGGCGATCGTCGCCGAGATCAACCGCGATCGCGCCGAATTGATCGCGTCGCTGGCAAAGCGGTCGCCGGGGCGCACGGGCGAAGGCTGGCGGATGACCGGCCTCGACCCGGAAGGGGCCGATCTGCGGTGCGGTGGCGAGACCGCCCGGCTCGATTTCGCGACCGCTGCTGCTACACCGGAAGCAGCGCGCACGAAGCTCTGCGAGGTTGTTGACACCGCGCGTAAATAACGCAGTACCGGGTAGAACTTTTGACAGAAGCGGCAGTGTATGATACGGGCGCGGCGACAAATGGGGCGCGGACGTGCCCAAGGCGCGCCGGGCCTGCCCCCAGGAGGAAATGTCGCATGAAGAGGACGATCCGATGACCGGCCTGAAGAGCCGTTTTGGCCTCGACCGGCAGGGGTTGCACCACCTCGGCGCGGTGCATTGGAACGCATCGATGCCGGTGCTCTATGAGCGCGCGGTGCACCGCGGCGAGGGTGAGGTGGTTGCCGGCGGCGGCTTTAGCGCAAATACCGGGAAGTTTACCGGGCGCACCCCGCGCGACAAATACATCGTCGAGGAGCCCGGCACCAAGGACACGGTGTGGTGGGGCAAGGTCAACCAGGCGGTGTCGCCCGAGCGGTTCGACAGCCTGCATCAACGGATGCTTGCCTATCTGCAGGGCCGCGAGCTCTTCGTCCAAGACCTTTATGCCGGCGCCGACCCGGCCTATCGCCTGCCGGTGCGGGTGGTGACCGACAGCGCGTGGCACAGCCTGTTCTCGCGCAACATGTTCATCCGCCCGCCGGCCGATGAGCTGGCCGGGTTCGAGCCCGGCTTTCACTATCCTCCATGCGCCCGGTTTTCATGCGGTGCGCGACTTCGACGGCATCCACTCCGACGTCTTTATCTTTGTCAATTTCGCCCGCGGGCTGGTGCTGATCGGCGGCACCGCCTATGCCGGCGAAATCAAGAAATCGGTCTTCGGCTATTTGAATTTCGTGCTGCCGGCGCGTGGCGTCTTGCCGATGCACGCCTCGGCCAATGTCGGCGACAAGGGCGATGCCGCGATCTTTTTCGGGCTGTCGGGCACCGGCAAGACGACCCTGTCGGCCGACGGCTCGCGCACCCTGATCGGCGACGACGAGCACGGCTGGAGCGACAACGGCCTGTTCAACTTCGAGGGCGGCTGCTACGCCAAGGTAATTCATCTGTCGCCGACCGCCGAGCCTGAGATCTATGCGACCCTCGGCCGGTTCGGCACCGTGCTCGAAAACGTCGTTATCGACCCGGCGACACGGCTCCCCGATGTCGACGACGCGAGCCTGACCGAGAACACCCGCGCCTGCTATCCGATCGACTTCATCCCGAACGCCGACCCCAGGGGGCTCGGCCCGCATCCCAAGGATGTCGTGATGCTGACCGCGGACGCGTTCGGGGTCATGCCGCCGATCGCCATGATGACCGCCGAGCAGGCGATGTATCACTTCCTGTCGGGCTATACCGCGCGCGTCGCCGGCACCGAGACCGGGCTCGGCAATGCGCCGGAGGCAACCTTTTCGACCTGCTTCGGGGCGCCCTTCATGCCGCGCCACCCGACAGTCTACGCCAAGATGCTGGGCGAGCGGATCAGGCGGCACGACGCCCGGTGCTGGCTCGTCAACACCGGCTGGTCGGGCGGCGCCTACGGCACCGGCAAGCGGATGTCGATCGCCCATACGCGAGCGTTGCTGCGCGCGGCACTCGATGGGAGGCTCAACGACGCGCCGCTGCGCCAGGACCAGAATTTCGGTCTTTTCGTGCCCGAGGCTTGCCCCGGGGTCCCGAGCGAGGTGCTCGACCCACGCGGCACCTGGTCCGACAAGGCGGCCTATGACGAGACCGCGCGCGGACTGACCCATCGCTTCGCGGAGAATTTCCGCGAGTTCGAGCCTCATGTCGGCGACGAGGTCAAGAAAGCCGCCGTCCACGCCGCGGCCTGACCATAGCCGCTGCCGAGCAGGAAGCGAAAACGCCCCAATCCTTGCGGATTGGGGCGTTTCTTTGGTCCGAGCTTAGGGCTTGGCTGGAATTATCACCAGCGCGGCCGGCCCCGTGTAGGTCTCGACATCGGTCACGACGCCCGGGATCTCCAACAGGAAGCGCTGCGCCACCAGCGCGTTGGCCGCTGCGGTTACCGCCGCGAGGTAATTGGCGTTGGTCCCAGAGGAGTTGCCGTAGCGCGCCTGCAGCGACGGGCGCGGGTCCCCGTTGCGGTCGGCCTCGGTATCGGCGAACGAGAGCCGCTGGCCGCTCGCGTCGCAGCCATCGACCAGCACCGCCCCGCCGGTCTCGCCCGCCGGGGTCGCCCGCAACGCCCAGCCGGTATAGGTCGCCAAGGGCACCGCGACATCGGGCACGCGGATGCCGGCGACGTCGTTGCCGTCGGAATCGGTCTTCGGCACAAACGCCGGATAGGGCGTGCCGAGCGATTTTGGCGGCAGGACCGTCAGGATGCCGTCGTCGAGCTGATGGCCGAAATCCCACAGATTGCCGTTGTGCATGACGCCGTTATAGGTGACCCCGGGAATGCTGGGGAAGCCCTCGACCGTCTGCGGCAACGCGGCAACGAGCGTGCCGTCGAGCCGCCGCGGCACGCGGTTTGCCGGGGGCTCGACACCTTTGCTGACCCAATCGTCGAGATCGACGAGGAGCGCGCGCAAGACCGGGTCGGGCTTGATCGGGTTTTGCGGCTCGCGGCAGATGCCGGCAGCCGAGCCCGCGCCGTGCGGCTGGCTCGAAAACAGATAGTAGCGCACGTTCTGTTGCAGATTAAGGTCGAGATCGTGGCCGAAGGTATCCGTTGTCAGCAACGAGCCGGCCTTTGCCCAGTATTCGTTTGCCGAGTTTGCCTCGATCAGCTTGGGGCAAGTGCCGCTCTTCTGGCAGGCCCGGAGGCGCCCGTCGAATTTGCCGGTGAACGGGTCGAACAGGAGCTGATTGGCAAAGGGAAACTGGATCTCGGGATACCAGCGGGCGATGTGCTGCCGATGGGTCCGCGTCGGCTGCGAAAAGCGATAATTGCCAAAGATGCCGCTGCCGCCGGCCTTCCAATTGAGCACGCCGTCAACCGCCATCTCGGGCAATCCACGATGGTCGCGGCCGTGGCCGAAACCGTGGTTCCACTTCGCGGTCGTGGCGCGGTCCACCTGATTGAAGCCGAGCAGCAGGAAGTCGTGCATCGTCCGGCAGGGCTGGGACGAGCAAAAGGTGTAGATGTCCTGCACATCTCCCGCGAGGGGGTTCGCGTTGCCGGCATCGTCGGCTTGGGCGTCGCGGAAAAAGGCGGCGATGTCGCGGATCGCGGCGAGTCCGAGACCGGCGACTTTCGGGTTCATCGCCTGATAGCTGAACTCGTAAAGGCCGCTCGGGCCGAAGACGCCGGGATCGCCGAAATTGGTTCCCGCCGGGTTCAAATGGATCGCGGTGAGGGTGCTGTCGGTGTAGTCCCAGCTCGATGACGGCAATGCGATCGGCGTGTCGCCAAAATTCGCGCGCACCGTAAGGAGCGCTTGCGCCTTGTTCGGGCTCGCCGCCGCATAGGTCAGCGGTTCGCTCGATGGGGTCGAGCCGGCGTCGATATCGAATTCTTCGACCGCGACACCGGTGATCGGCTTTTTGCCTTTTGTCACGACCGGAACGGTGACCCCGAAGAGCCCGGTCGGGTCGCCCTGCGCGACGGTGATGTCCCACCCGGTTTCGAGGATCGAGTACCCTTCGTTCATCAGAAAGCCGTTGCCGGGATTGCTTGATGTCGAGGTCGTGCTCGCGCCGCCCGAGTTCAGGATCGACAAGGCGTCGGTGCGGCCTCGGTTGGTGACGTCGTAGAGGAGCCGGTGGTTGCCTTTTGTCAAATCCGTCGGGACCAGCAGCTGAAAGTCGGTCGAATACTCGACCATGCCGTGCATGTTGCGCGGCGCCAGGCCGATATCGACAATGACGGCGTTGAGCGGGTCGTTCGGGTCGACCTCGCCGTTGATCGTCCCGTTGATCATTTGATAGGTGCCGGCGCCGAACGTGGCGCTCCCAAAGGTCGGCGATTGCGACGTGGTCGCGTTGATGGTGATTTGCGTCACCCGCGCCGGCGCCTCCGGCATCAGCGCCAACAGTGCCAGACCGGCCGCCAAGCCGCCCATTGCAGGCCTGAGCAAAAAGGGCAGAGATAGAGGTTTCATTCCAGGCTTCCCCCATTGGATGAGGTGTGTTTTGCACGGCCCGCTATGGCCGGGCGGCACGCAGCCTGCCGCGAAGCCGCCCTATTCGCAACATCATTCAGCCCGGTTTCGCCGCAATCAAGGCAAGAAGCGCCGTCCAGACGGGCGGCGGCTATTCACAAATCGGTGATGATCGCCGTGCGGGCCGGCCGCCGGTTTTGGGCGCGGGCCGTCGTGCCCGGCCCATATGTGGCCCGCGCACGGCCCGATCGGCTCATGCCTCGCCCGACCCAAAGCCGCACGCGGCGCCGCGGGCCGCGTTGTCGCCTCCTATTGCGCGCGGGTGTAGCGGCGGCAGTCGAAGCGCAGATGATCGCGGAAATGCGGGCGCAGCTTTTGCGTCCAGGGTGTGTCGGCGGCTTGGCGCCATTCGGCCGAGCCCGGCACCTCGGGCGATGCGAAATGGTAGAGCGCCACATAGCGCTGGGTGGCGCCGGTGCCGCGGTAGCGGCGCGCCGACAAGGTGCCCGGGACGGCACCCAATGCCGGGATATGCTCGGTATTGTACCACTCGTTGAATTCGTGCTCGTGCTCGGGGGCGACGTTCATCGCGATGACAAGCAGTGCCTTCGCGCCCGCGGGTGCGGCGCGGTCGCCCGGGAACAGCTGCTCGCCTTCGTAGCGCATCAGCCCCTTGCGAAAGCGCGCTGTGCGCTTGGTCCAGGGCGAGGAGTTCTCGCCGCCGATCGCCCGGTACGGAGCGCTGCGCAGCACCTCGACATTGTCGAGGTCGTAGGTCGCGACCGAGACCTTCGGATTGTTGGCGTCGATCCAGCGCTCGCCGTTCAAAAAGCCGGGCACGCGCAGCCGCTCGGGCACATGCTCGAGATCGTACCAGTCGTGAAATTCGTCCTCGGGGGCGGCCGAGAAATCCATCGCCGCCAGTAGAATGCCCTTTGCCATCGCTCTCCTCCCGAACGGTTCGGGCCATCATCGCCGAGCGCGCCGGCGATTTCCAGCGGAGCGCGGCTCAATGATGCGATTGCGGCTTGGCGGCGGCGATCGCCTGCTGGCGGAAAAGCGCGTCGGCGGCCTCTCTTTGCGTCGGCGAGAGGCTCGCATAGAGCGAGTCGAAGGCGGTGGCGAGATGCTCGGTATTGTCGGCGTAGGCGCGGGCGATCTCGGCATAGGAATGCATGTTTTCGACCGCGCTCATTTTCGCCACCGCACCCGCGCGCCGGCTGAACAGCGCATCGGTGCTCGCCGCATTGTCGCGCATCGCCTGCGCAAACGCCGACCACAGCGGCAGCTGCGCCTGGGTGATGCCGAGCTCGGTCTGCAGCTTGCCGATCCGTTCATCGACCGCGGCGCGCGCTTCGGGCGAGAGTGCCGGCATCGTCTCGGATGCTGCCGGCGCGGATGCTGCCGGTGCGGCGGGAGCAGGTGCCGGGATCGGGGCGACCGGCGGCGATTGGCCATGCGCGAGGGAGGCGGAAGCGAGGGTTGCTGCGAGCGCGGCCGGCGCTCAGAATCCGTAGCCCGTGCATAACCCGTCACTCCGGCATCGTCGGGAAAGGCCCGGACCTAATGCCAGCGGTCGTGCCAGCCGCCGGGGTCGGGGCCGCGCCTGGCCTCGCGCCAGCCGCCAAAGCCGGGCCCGCGCCATGCCGCATGCCAGCCGCCAAAACCGGGGCCGCGCCACATGCCGTGCCAGCCGCCAAACCCCGAGCTATGCCATCGCCATGCCATGCGCCATGCCCGTGGCCCCATCCGGCCGCCGCCCAATGCTCCCGTCCCGGGCCGCCGCGGAAGCCGAAGCCTGCCCCGTGGTGGAAGCTCGCGAACACCCTCGCGTGGAACCCGACAAAGCCGCCGCCGATAAAACCGTGGACAAAGAATGCCGGCCCGATCCGGGCAAACGCCAAAACCGGCGGGGCGATCACCAAGGCGAAGGCCGGCGGGGCGAAGATCAGCGGCGGCGGCGCCACGGCGGCGACCACCGGGGGCGGCGGCAGCACCACGATCGGCGGCGGTGCTGCGGCGCCGATCAGCGCGCCGGTCGATGGCGGCGGGGGTGCCGCGGCGACACGATGCGGCGCCGGGCCGTGCTGCGGTGGAGGCGGGGCAGAGGCAATCGGCGGCGGGGCGATCGCCGGCACAGCGGCGACGATCGGCGGTGGGGCAGCATAGATCAGCGGCGGCGCAATGATGATCGGCGGCGCGACAATCACGCCAAACGACGCGCCGAACGCAAATCGCTGCCACGGCCAAAAGCCCCACGGCGAGAAACTGGCGCGCCAGCCCCAGCCCCAGCCGCCCCAGCCCCAACCACTCGATCCCCAGCCGCCCCAGCCCCAGCCGTTCCAGCCCCAGCTATGACCCCATTCCGACCTGGTTTCGAAGGCAGCCGACCGGAACCCCGAGTCATGCCACTCGCTGTGGCCATGCCACCCGTCGCCGCCCCGGCGATGCGCTTCGTGCCAGCCGCCGCCATGGCCCTCGCCACGCCCGTCGCCGCCGCGCCAGCCGCCGTGGTCGTGCCCGCGCGCCGCGCGCCAGCCCCCGCTATGGCCGTCGCCGCCATGGCCGTCGCCACGCCCGCCGCCCGCCTGGTGCCCGCCGCGCCACCCGCCGCCATGCGATCCACCGCCGTGCCAGCCGCCGCCATGGTCATGCTCGGCCGCGGCCGGCCGCGCGAGGGCGATCGCCAGCAGCGCCGCGCCGGCGATCAGCAGCTTCGATTGCCTGGCACCTTGCCCCATCATGGCCTCGATCCTAATCCGGACCCCGCCACCCTACATCCTGCGGCCCCGGTCTTGCTGAATCGAAAAAACGGCAACATCGCGGACAAGGTTCACGCTTATGATCGGCGCACACCGCGCGGAGGACACGCCGATGACCGCCACCACGCCTTTTTTGAAAAACGCCGGCGAGCTCGGGCCGCTCGCCTCGCGCTATGTCGAGGTCGAGGGATTGCCGTGGAAGCCGACACCCTGCGCCGGCATCGAGATGAAGGTGCTGATGGAGGAGCCGGAGACCGGGCTGATGACCGCGCTCTTTCGCTGGCAGCCGGGTGCCGAATTGACCTTGCACGAGCATGTCGAGATCGAGCAGACCTTTGTCCTCGAAGGCAGCCTCGTCGATGAGGAAGGCGAGGTCCGCGCCGGCGATTATGTCTGGCGCCCCAAAGGGAACCGGCACAAGGCCCGCTCGCCCAACGGCGCCTTGGTCCTCTCGTTTTTTCTAAAGCCGAACATATTCTTGAGCGGCGAGGCGGCGGGCCGCGCATTGCGCTGAGCCGGCGGTTGCCGCCCGCGGGCCTCTGCCGCATGATGGTGCGGAAACATCAAAGCCGGGCGGGGGAATGAGCGCCAGGAGCAAGATTTATCCGGGCTTTGCCGAGGCGGTGCGCGACATCACGGATGGGGCGACGATCGGCTTTGGCGGGTTCGCCGTCGTCGGGATGCCGGTAAACCTCTATGAAGCGGTGGCGAGGCAGGGGGCGAAGCGGCTCACTTGCGTGTCGAATTCGACCCGCGCCGGCGCGACCTTGCCGGCCGATGCCCCCAGCATGGAGCAGATGATCCGGAACGGGCAGGTGGTGAAGGCGGTCTGCGCCTTTACCGCGCCGACCCGGGCCTCGCAGCGGCTGGTGCTGACCGAATATGTCGAGAAGGGGCTGATCGAGGCCGAACTCGTGCCGCAAGGCACCTTGGCCGAGCGGATGCGCGCCGCGGGTGCGGGCATCCCCGCTTTCTATACCCCCGCCGCGGTCGGCACCGAGCTCGCCGAGGGCCGCGAGACCCGCGTTTTCAATGGCCGCGAATATCTCTTGGAGCACGCGCTGCCGCTCGACTATGCGATGATCCGCGCGTATCAGGCCGATGCCTCGGGCAACCTGCGGTTCCGCCGCTCGCAGCGCAATTTCAACCCGGTCATGGCGATGGCCGCGCGCATCACGATCGTCGAGGTCGAGGAGGACATCCTGCCGGTCGGCGCCATCGATCCCGACGACGTCCACACGCCGGGCATCTTCGTCCACCGCCTCGTCAAAATTCCGCCGGCCCCCGAAGGCTGGTGGCCGCAGCGGCCGGCGGAGATCGGAAGGTAGGATCAACGCGAAGGGCGCCAAGCGACACGCGATCATCGGCGTCGCAATGAAACTCCATTCTGCCGTCGGTCCGGGCCTTCTCGAGAGCGCCGATGAGATTTGCCTACGCTTACGAACTCGAAAAGCAACAGCTGCGCCTGCGCAAGCAGGCATTGATTCCTATACGATATGAGGGGATGACGATCGACAACGGCTATCGCCTCGACCTGCTCGTCGAAGGTCTGGTTGTCGTCGAGCTCTGAGCCGTCGCGCCCTTTGCGTATTCATCGCGTCCATCGCGTTGAGGATTTGTTTCGGAGGTGAGGATGAGCGAACGGGCCAAGGGGCTGAGCCGCCAGCAGATGTGCGACCGGCTGGCGATGGAGTTCGGCGACGGCTGGATCGTCAATCTCGGCATCGGCATCCCGACCCTGTGCTCGAATTGCGACTTCGGTGACAGGGAGATCATCTTTCACGCCGAGAACGGCGTCATCGGCTACGGTCCCTTGACCCCGGCGGGCGAGGAGGATTTGCACCTCGTCAACGCCGGCGGCCAGCACGTGACGTTGAAGCCCGGGGCGGCGATCGTCCATCACGCCAATTCGTTCGCGATCATCCGCAGCGGACGCATCGACGTGACCGTGCTCGGCGCCTATGAGGTCGCCGAAAACGGCGATTTCGCCAATTGGAAGACGGCCGGCCAGCAGGGCGGCGGCATCGGCGGGGCGATGGACCTCGCGGCTTGTGCGAAGCATGTCTTTGTTGCGATGGAGCACCAGACGAGGAGCGGCCATCCGCGCCTCGTCGAGCGCTGCGCGATCCCGGCCACCGCGCGCGGCGTCGTCAACCTCGTCATCACCAATTTCGGGCTGTTCGAGGTGACGAAACAGGGGTTGGCATTGAAGGAGATCGCCCCCGGCGTCACCGTCGACGAGATCAAGGCCGCGACCGGCTGCAATTTGATCATCCCGCCCGAGGTGCCGCCGGTGCGGATGGCGCAGTAGGTCAATCTGCGAGACCCATGACAAACGCCAGCGTCGCGTTTAGCCGCGTCAAGTCCTCGGCTCGAATGCGCCCGATCCGTCGCCCGACCCGCTGCCGCCGGACGGTGACCGGCTTGTCGGCCATCACCTGAGATCTGACCTGCAGTCCGGTTTCAGCTCCCGCTTCGATGGTGACGCGAAAATCCGCCTCGACGATTTCGGAGGTCATTTGGCAGATCACGATCGAGGCGTGGCTTTCCGGGATCGCGGTCGATTGCACGACGACAGCCGGCCGAGGTTTCCCGTAATCGCCGGGTGCCGCAACGATGACCACATCACCGCGGCTGATCGGCATCGAATTCGGATACCGCTTCGATCCATAAGAGCGCGTCGCGTTCGCTTTCCGGGTTCAGCTTTGCGACTTGCGCCGCGATACGTTCTCTGACAGCTGCGGAGCGCGCATCCGGCGCGACGAGACGCAGCTCGCGCAGCCCTTTCCGCCGTCGCCGTGCGCGCATCATTTTCATTCGCTCGGCGGGCTCCGCCATGTCACCCTCGCTGGTGCTGAGTTGCTTGGCAATGTAACGCGTTACGAAGCGGAAGCAAGCAGGCTCACCAGGTGTTTTGAAAAGGGGTGCGCGATGCATCGGGTGTCTGATTACCGGCGCGGGCGGAGGGATCGGCAGCGCGTTGCGGGAGACATTGCGCGGCGCCTATCCGGTGCTGCGGCTGTCCGATCGGGTCGAGCTGGCGGCGGCGCGGGATGGCGAAGAGATCGACCGGACCGAAATCTCGGATATGGCGGCGGTCGAGCGCATGGTTGCGGGCTGCGACGGCATTATTCATCTGGGCGGCAATTCGGGCGAAGCCGCATGGGACGTGATCCTGCAATCGAACATCGTCGGCCTTTACAATGTCTTCGAGGCGGCGCGGCGGGCCGGCGTCCAGCGCATCGTCATGGCGACGAGCAACCACGCGGTCGGGTTCTACCCGCGCGCCCAGACGATCGACCATCGCGTGGTGCCGCGGCCGGACAGCCGCTACGGCGTCAGCAAGGCGTTTTCCGAGGCGCTCGCCAGCCTCTACGCCGACAAGCACGGGATCGGCTTTTTGTGCGTGCGGATCGGCAATTTCGGGACCCGGCCGATCGACAAGCGGCGGCTTTCGATCTGGGTCAGCCCGTGCGACCTGACCCAATTGGTGCGCATCGGGCTCGACCACCCCGATCTCCATTACGAGATCGTCTACGGCGTCTCAGATAACCGCCGCTCCTGGTACGACAATGCGAACGCGGTGCGCCTCGGCTATCGCGCGCAGGACGATTCCGAGCCCTATGCTGCGGCGGTGCTGGCCGCCGAGCCTGCCGGCGCCGACCCGATCGCCGAGCAATACCAAGGCGGCACCTTCTGCGCCACCGAATACACCGCCAAGACAAGCCGCGAATAACGGCTACAGCACCGACAGCACCGCTTCGGGCGGGCGGCCGAGGGCGGCTTTCTGGCCGGAGACGACGATCGGGCGCTCGATGACGACCGGGTGGGCGACCATTGCCGCGATCAGCGCGTCTTCGGACATGGTCGACACGGCCTTGGGGTCGAGGCCGGCGGCGGCGGCTTCCTTTTTGCGCAACAGGCGGCTCGCCGGCATTTTCAGCCAGCCGAGGATTTGCTTCAGCTCGGCCGCCGTGGGGGGCGTCTTCAGATATTCGACGATCTTGGGCTCGACACCCTTTTCGCGCAGCAGCGTCAAGGTCTTGCGCGAGGTGGTGCAGCGCGGGTTGTGATAGATCGTGACCGGCATTTCTGTCCTCCGGTGCAGGCGTGGCATGTGAGCATAGCGCGCCGGCCGGCTCGCGCGGGGCCTTTAAATGCGGCCGTCCGAGGACGAACTAAGCCCGCAGGCGTTTCCCCTGCGCGCCTGGGACAGCGTGCGCACAACTCACAAGGAGAAGGACCGATGCCGGACCATGTCTACAGGATTATCGAAGTTGCCGGCTCCTCGGAAAAGAGCATCGAGGATGCGATCCAGAGCGCCGTCGGGCGGGCATCGCGCACCTTGCGCCAGGTCGGCTGGTTTGAGGTTCTCCAGACCCGCGGCCATGTTGAGGACGGCAAGGTCGCGCATTACCAGGTGATCCTCAAGGTCGGGTTCACCCTCGAAGACGAATAGCTTCAGCGGCGGGCCGGGACGGCAAGCGCGATTGCGATCCCGGTCAGGATCGAGGCCGCCCCGGCGATGCGAAAGGTGGCGCGAAAGGCGGCGAGAAAGCTCGCCGCCGCGTCGTGCCCGGCGGCGAATGCGGCACCTTCCACGGCGTGGAACAACAGGGTCAGCAGGGTTGCACCGCCGACGATGCCGAGCGTGCGGGTCAGCATCGCCACGCTGCCGGCGACGCCGCGCTGCCGGCGCGGGATCGTCGCCATCACCGCGTCCATATAGGCGACCTGAAAGAGGCCGACGCCAAACCCTTGCAAGACGAGCGCACCGACGATCGCCATCGTCTCGCCCGGCCCGTGCGGTGTCCATTGGCCGACCAGAACAAGGCCGATGCCGCCGAGCACCGCGCCGAAGAGCGCGATTCGGGCGGCGGGCAGATGCTCGATCAGACGCCCGGCCAAGGGTGAGGCGGCCATCGTGCCGGCGAACGAGGCAGCGAGCGCGGCACCCGCCGCCGCCAATGGCAGGCCGGTGAAGCGCACCAGGTAATAGGGGCCGAACAGCAATACCGTAAAGCTCGTCAAATAGACGACGACGCTGCCGAGATTGATCACGGCAAAGCTCGGAATGGCGAAAAATTCGAGACTGACGATCGGCTGTAGGGCGCGGCGCTCGCGGCGCACAAACCCGGCGAGGCTCGCGACTGCGATTGCCGCCAATGGGATCGCGAGCCAATTGTCATGGCCAAAGCGCGCCAGCTCGTTCAGCATCAGGAGCAGGGCGGTGATGCCGAGCCCCAGCAGGACCGCGCCGGGGATGTCGAGCGGCTCGCGCGCTGCGGCGGCGGACGGCGCCGGCAATCCTTCGAGCAGCACCAGCGCCGCCAATGCGATCGGCGCGCGAAACCAGAACACCGCCGGCCAGCCCCAATGCGCGACCAGCGCTCCGCCGAGGAGGGGCCCGGCGGCCGAGCCGATCGCGAACATCATCGTAAAGGCGGCGACGGCGCGCGCCCGCCGCTCTTCCGGAAAGAGACCGGTCACCAAGGCCGGCGCCACGCTGATCACCAGCCCGGCGCCGATCCCTTGCAAAAACCGAAAGAACAAGAGCCAGCCATAAGCGGGGGCGGCGGCGCACAGCAGAAAGGCGGCGACGCTCCAGGCGAGGCCGATGCGAAACACGCGCGCATGGCTGAATATATCGCCGATGCGGCCAAAGGCGAGCAGCAGGCTCGCATAGGTCAGCACATAGCAGATCACGACCCATTGGATCATCTCGATCGGCAGGCCAAAGCTTTTGGTGATGTCGGGGAAGCCGATATTGACTGCGGTATCGAGCGGCACGATCGATGCGCCGAGACCGACCAGCAAAAGCCGGAGCCATTGTCGAGCGCTCATTCGCGGTCCGGCTCGAGCGCCATCGGGGGCCCTCATCGTTCGGAATTCGGGCTGCCATCTTAGAGAGGGGCGGTGAAGGCGCGCCAGACGCAGAAAAGCCCCGGCCGGGGAGGACCGGGGCTTCTGCCCCCGCCGGCTTGCCCGTCCGGCGGGGGAAACCGCATCGTTGGGGGGACAATCACGATGCAAGCAATACCTTGCATCAAAACCGGTTCAGGTGCAATTCATATTCGATAAATTAACCACGAATTTCGGTAATTAACCGCCGTCATTCGATTTCGGCTCGGGGCCGAGCAAGGCTCTGGCCGCGGCCAGCTCGGCCTCGTCCCAATAGCCGATCGAGATGCCCGAGCGGAGCTGGCGGCCCCGCGCGTAGGCGGCGATCTTTTGGTCCGGCATCGTGATCCGGTTGTGGTCGCGCAACGCCCAGTCGAAGAGCGCATCGCGCAGCCGCGCCCGTTCGCTCTCGAAACGCGGATCGGCGCCGAGATCGTCGAGCTCGTGCGGGTCGGTCGCAAGGTCGAAGAGCATCGGCCGGAACCCGGTCGCATGGATCAGCTTCCAGCGGCCGTCGAGCACCATGTGGAGCCGGCAGTCGCCGATCGGCTGGTTGAGTGTCAGCCGCGCCTCGAGCATCGAATAGTCGTATTCGGAAAAGACGCAATGCCGCCACTGCGCCGGCATCTCGCCGCGCAGCAATGGCAGGAGCGAACGGCCTTCGACGATATGCGGCGGTGCCTCGCCGCCAAAATATTCGATAAAGCTCGGCACCAGGTCGATCGCCTCGACCAAGGCCGCGCAGCTGGCGCCGCGCGTCCGGTCGGCTTCCGGGTCGGGGTCGGCGACGATCAGCGGCACCTTGACCGCGCAATCGTGGAAAAAATCTTTTTCGCCGAGCCAGTGGTCGCCGAGATAGTCGCCATGGTCGGAGGTGAAGACCACCATCGTGTTTTGGGCGAGCCCGCGCTCGTCGAGAAAGCGAAACAGGTTCCCGAGCTGGTCGTCGATCTCTTGGACGAGACCCATATAGGCCGGGATGACGCGGGCGCGGATTTCGTCGCGGGAAAAGTTGCGTGACGGCCGCATCGCCATATAGGCGCCAAAGACCGGGTGCGGGTCGGCGCGCTCGGCCTGCGCCCGCACCGCGGGGAGGATGTCAGCGGCGCCGTAACGCGCGTGGTAGGGTGCGGGCGCGATATAGGGCCAATGCGGCTTGATATAGGAGAGGTGCAGGCACCACGGGCGGCCGTCCGCCGCTGCAGCCTCGATGAAATCCATCGCGCGGCGGGTCGTGTACGCGGTCTCCGAATGCTCCTTCGGAATGCGCGCGGGCTTGTCGGCGTGCGCCAAGAGCCAGCCGCTCAGCACCCTGCCGTCGGCGTCCTCGGCGGAATTCGCCCATTCCTCCCACGGATTTTCGGCAGCAAAGCCGTGCTCGCGCAGATAGGCGTCGTAGCGCTGCCCCGGCCGGCTCGCCGGGTGGAGGCCGTCGTCGCGCTCGAACGGCTCGAACCCGCACTCGCCGAGAGGCACACCGATTGCCGTCGCCGGGTCGATGCCGAGCCGCGCCATGCCCGCGACATCGGCGGCCATGTGAGTCTTGCCGACCAGCACATTGCGCACGCCGAGCGGCTTCAGGTGGTCGCCCAAGGTCGGCTCGCCGGCGCGCAACGGAAAGCCGTTCCAATTGCTGCCGTGCGAGCGCATGTAGCGGCCCGTGTAAAAGCTCATTCGCGACGGCCCGCAGACCGGCGACTGCACATAGGCATTGGTAAAGCGCACACCGCGCCGGGCGAGCGCGTCGAGGTTCGGCGTCGCGAGAGAGGGATGGCCGTAGCAGCCGAGGTAGTCGAAGCGCAGCTGGTCGCACATGATAAAGAGGATGTTGCGTCCGGCCACGGGCGGCTCCTCAGAGCGACAACAGGCGCGGCAGCCACAGCGCGATCGCCGGGAATGCCGTCAAGGATTATCAAAAAGGTGCGACGACGACGATCAGGATATCGATCGCCAGCGGACCGGCGAACGTCGGGCCGGCTCCGCTAGCCGCAGGCGGCGACCGCGCGGCGGGCCATGACGCCGACGAGGTGGGCGCGGTATTCGGCTGACGCGTGGATGTCGGAGTTGAGGCCGGTGTCGGGGATCGTGATGTCCTTGATCGCGTCGGGGGTAAACGACCGGTCGAGGGCGGCTTCCATCTCGGGGACGCGGAAGACGCAGGCACCCGCACCGGTGATGGCGACGCGCACGCCCGACGGGGTGCGCGCGACAAAGGCGCCGACGATCGCATAGCGCGAGGCCGGGTTGCGGAATTTCTGGTAGTTCGCGGTCTGGATCTTTGGGAACCGCACCGAAGTGACGATCTCGGTCGGCTCGAGCGCCGTCTCGAAAATGCCGGTGAAGAAATTGTCGGCGGCGATTTCGCGCTTGACCGTGTGCACGGTGGCGCCGAGCGCCACGAATGCGGCCGGATAGTCGGCTGCCGGATCGTTGTTTGAGATCGAGCCGCCGATCGTGCCGCGGTTGCGCACTGCCGGGTCGCCGATCATGCCGGCCAGCGCCGCCAAGGCCGGGATCGCCTGCTTGACGAGCGGCGAGCGGTTGACCTCGGCGTGGCGCGTCATCGCCCCGATGACGACCGCATCGCCCGCGTCGGTGATCCCGCGCAAGGATGCGATCGCGGCGAGATCGACGAGGTCGGAGGGCTTTGCCAGCCGCAATTTCAGGGTCGGGATCAGGGTCATGCCGCCGGCGACGAGCTTTGCCTCCTCGTCGGCGGCGAGCAGGTTGGCGACCTCGTCGAGGCTCGCCGGCTTGTGGTAGGTGAATTCGTACATCGGGCTCTCCCTATTGCGTCGGCGGCGTCACCCCCACCCTAACCCTCCCCCGCCCGCGGGGGAGGGTTAGGGTGGGGGCCTGCCGGGCCGAGAGGCGTCTTCAAGTCTCAATCCGCGGCGAGCGGGTGGCGGTGTTGCTGGATCAGCCGCCACAGCTTTTCGGGGGTCGCGGGCATGTCTACATGGTGCACGCCGAGCGGCTTCAGCGCATCGACAAGCGCGTTGGTGATCGCCGCCGGCGCACCGATCGCACCCGCCTCGCCGCAGCCTTTGACGCCGAGCGGGTTGTGCGTGCACAAGCGTCGTGTTGGTCGACAGCGAAAACAACGGCAGGTCGTCGGCGCGCGGCATCGCGTAATCGTTGTAGGAGCCGGTCAAGAGCTGCCCGGTTTCCTTGTCGTAGACGCAGCCTTCGAGCAATGCCTGGCCGATCCCTTGCGCGAGCCCGCCATGGACCTGGCCCGCGACGATCATCGGGTTGATGATCCGCCCGAAATCGTCGCTCGCGGTAAATCGGACGACCGAGGTGCGGCCGGTCTCCGGGTCGATCTCGACCTCGGCGATATGCGCGCCCGACGGGTAGGTGAAGTTTTTCGGGTCGTAGAACGCGGTCTCGTCGAGCCCCGGCTCGAGGTCTTCGGGATAGTTGTGCGGCACATAGGCGGTCAGCGCCACCTCGCCAAAGGTTTTCGAGCGGTCGGTGCCGGCGACCGTGAACTTGCCGTCGGCGAATTCGACATCGGCCTCGGCGGCTTCGAGCAGGTGGGCCGCGATCTTGCGGCCCTTGGCGACGACCTTGTCCATCGCCTTGACGATCGCGCTGCCGCCGACCGCCAACGAGCGCGAGCCGTAGGTGCCCATGCCGTAGGGGATCTTCGCGGTGTCGCCGTGCACGATCTCGATGCTTTCGAGCGGGATGCCGAGCTGGTCGGCGACGAGCTGGGCAAAGGTCGTCTCGTGTCCCTGGCCGTGGCTGTGCGAGCCGGTCAAGACCGACACGCTGCCGGTCGGGTGGACCCGGACCGCGGCACTCTCGTAGAGGCCCGCGCGAGCACCCAGCGAGCCTGCGACGGCCGAGGGCGCGAGGCCGCACGCCTCGATATAGGTGGCGATGCCGATGCCGCGCAATTTGCCTCGGCCGAGCGCGTCGCGGCGACGGGCCTCGAAGCCGGCATAGTCGGCGGCCTGCAACGCCATCTCCAGAGTCGTGCCGTAGTCGCCGCTGTCGTATTGCAAAGCGACCGGGGTCTGATAGGGATAGGCGTCCTTCGGGATGAAGTTGCGGCGGCGCAATTCGGCCGGGTCCATGCCGATCTCGTCGGCGGCGAGGTCGACGATGCGCTCCAACAGATACGTCGCCTCCGGTCGGCCGGCGCCGCGATAGGCATCGACCGGGACGGTGTGGGTGAACACCGCCTTGGTCTCGACATAGATAGCAGGCGTCGTGTAGGTGCCGGCGAGCAGGGTGCCGTAAAGATAAGTCGGAATGCAGGGCGCAAAGGTCGAGAGATACCCGCCCATATTGGCGATCGTCGACACCTTGAGCGCCAAGAACTTGCCGTGCTGGTCGAGACCCAATTCGACATGGGTTACGTGGTCGCGGCCATGCGCGTCGGACATAAAGCTTTCCGAGCGCTCGGCGGTCCATTTGACCGGGCGGCGCAATTTGCCGGCGGCCCAGGTGACGATCGCCTCCTCGGCATAATGATAGATTTTCGAGCCGAAGCCGCCGCCGACATCGGGGGCGACGACGCGCAATTTCAACTCTGGGATGTGCAGCACAAAGGCGCCCATCAAGAGGCGGATGACGTGCGGGTTCTGGCTGGTTGTGTATAGGGTATAATCCCCTGTAGCTCTGTCGTATTCGCCGATCGCGGCGCGCGGCTCCATCGCGTTGGGGACGAGGCGGTTGTTGACGAGGTCGAGCCTGACGACGCGTGCGGCTGTGGCGAGTGCCGCATCGACCGCGGCCGGATCGCCCAGATGCCAGTCATAGCAAAGGTTGCCCGGGGCCTCGGCGAAGACCTGGGGCGCCCCCGGCTTTAGCGCCTCGGCGGGGTCGGTGACCGCCCTTTCCTCGGCGTAATCGACACGGATTTGGTCGGCCGCCTCGCGCGCCTCGTCGAGCGTCTCGGCGATGACGACGGCGACCTGGTCGCCGACATGGCGCACCCGGTCGGTGGCGAGCGGCGGGTGCGGCGGCTCGGCCATCGGCGAGCCGTCCTTCGAATGCACCTGCCAGCCGCAGGGCAGCCCGCCGACCCCGTCGGCCGCCATGTCCTTGCCGGTATAGATGGCGGCAACCCCGGCTGCCCGCGCCGCGGCGGCGGTATCGATGCCGGTGATGCGGGCATGCGCGTGCGGGCTTCTGAGGATATAGGCGTGGAGCTGGTGCGGGCGGTCGATGTCGTCGGTGTAGTTGCCCTGCCCGGTCAGAAAGCGGAAATCCTCGCGCCGCCTGACCGCCGTGCCGACGGTAGCCACGGCCCTACTCCGCCGCCACCCCGTGGGGGTTTTCCGGCGGCGCCTCGCCGCGCATCACCGCCGCCCCTTCGGCGATCGCCAAGACGATGTTGTGGTAGCCGGTGCAGCGGCAGAGGTTGCCTTCGAGGTATTCGCGGATCTCGTGCTCGGTCGGGCTCGGGTTGTTTTTGACGAGGTCGAGCGCGCTCATCACCATGCCGGGCGTGCAAAACCCGCATTGCAGCGCATGGTTGTTACGGAACGCCTCCTGCATCGGGTGCAAAGTGTCTCCCGTCGCCACCCCTTCGATCGTCAGCACCGAGCGGCCCTCGGCCTGCAACGCCAAAAGGGTGCACGACTTGACCGCTTCGCCATCGACATGCACGACGCAGGCGCCGCACTGGCTGGTGTCGCAGCCGACATGCGTCCCGGTCAGCCCGAGCTCTTCGCGCAGCAGCTGGACCAGAAGGGTGCGCCCTTCGACCGTCGCCGACACCGGCTTGCCGTTCACGGTCAGGCTCACCGTCTTTTGCATCGCCACCTCCCTGCGTCTGCGCCATCTCGCCCGGCCGCCCGCGGACGACCGCTGCCCGGCTAATGATCATGCCCGCCCGCCTCCGGTCAAGGCGCTCGCGGGAGGCAGCGGACGGCTTTAGCGGACCCCGCCGTGGCGGGTGAAATAGAACAGCATCGCCGCGACCAGCGCGGCGAGCCCGGTGACCCAAACAGCTGGCGGAATGCGCATATCCCTGGCTGCGGCAAGAATGGGGGCGCCGGCGAGCGCGGGCGCGTCGGTCGCCCGGCGCTCCATCGCCGCCGCCTGCGGCCCGCCTGCGGCCGGGGCCGGTCCGGCCGCTTCCTGCGATGCCGGCTCGGGCGCCATCGCCCCGGCAAAGCGCTCGAAAAAATCGGCCGCCATCTTGCGCGAGGTCGCGTCGATCAGCCGCGAGCCGATCTGCGCGAGCTTGCCGCCGACATGCGCCTGGACCGCGTATTTGAGCAATGTCGCCTCGCCGCCCTCCTCGTCGAGATCGACCTTGGCGCTCCCTTTGGCAAAGCCGGCGACGCCGCCGCTACCCTCGCCCGAAATCGTGTAGCCCTTGGGCGGATCGAGATCGGACAAATTGACCTTGCCGGCAAAATTCGCCCTGACCGGCCCGACCTTGGCTACGACCTTGGCGGTAAACTCGGTCGGCGACACCTTTTCGATCGTCTCGCAGCCGGGGATGCATCGTTTCAATATCTCCGGGTCGTTCAACGCCTCCCAGACCCGCTGGCGCGGTGCGGGGATATGAAATTCGCCAGTCATTTCCATCGGCACGATCCCTTTCTCTACCGCCCCAGTGTGGTGAGCGGGTCGGCGCATTGCAACGGAGCGCGCGGCCGGCGATCCGCGGCCCCCCTCGCGACACCGGGGCGGCGAATAAAGCCGCGTATTTATGCGGTCTTCCCAAAGGTGGTGTAGAAATCGTCAATGTCGTGGTTCGGCGAGCGGCGGCGCAGGGGCCGGTTCGAGGCGGTGGTGCTGCCCCATCTCGACGCCGCCTATGCGCTGGCGCGGTGGCTGACGCGCAACGATGCCGATGCGGCCGATGTCGTGCAGGAGGCGATGCTGCGGGCGTTCCGTTATTTCGACAGCTATCGCGAGGGCGACGCCAAGAGCTGGGTGCTGCGGATCGTGCGGCGTAGCGCCTACAGCTGGCTCGAGCGCAACCGGCCGGCCGAAATCCTGCCGCTCGACGACGACGAGGATCCCGGCCAGGCCGGGTTCGAGCCGACCGGCGGCCGGAGCACCGAAACCTTGCTGCAAAGCCGCTCCGACCTGCGCCGGCTCGACCGGCTGATCGAGGCCCTGCCGGCGCCGTTGCGCGAGGCGATCGTGCTGCGTGAGCTGGAGGAGCTCGACTATAAGGCGATCGCCGAGGTCACCGGGGTGCCGATCGGCACGGTCATGTCCAGATTGCATCGCGCCCGCACAGCACTGCGCCGGGCGTGGGATGCGAAGGAGGGAAGCGGTGCGGTGTGAGGAGGCCCGCCGGCGGCTCGACGCCTATATCGACGGCGAGCTCGGCGCGGCCGAGCAAGCCTCGTTGCGCGAGCACCTGGCGGGCTGCGGCGAATGCGGCCCGGAGGCGGAGGCGGTCGAGCGTTTGCGCGCCGGCATCCGCGAGGCGGCCCCCCGTTATCGCGCGCCGCCCGGGTTGCGCAGGCAGATCCACGCGGCGCTGCGCCGCGAGCGGACGGCCCCGGCAAGATCCTTGTGGCGGGCGCCCGGCTGGCTCGCCTATGCCGCCTCGATCCTGGTCGCGGTCGCGGTCGGCGCAGGCGGCACCTATGTGCTGACCGGCGAACGCCAGGAAAGCACCCTCGCCAACGAGATCATCGACAACCACCTGCGCTCGCTGCTCGGCACCCACCTGACCGATGTCGCCTCCTCGGACAAGCACACGGTCAAGCCGTGGTTTGCCGGCCGCACCGATGTGTCGCCGCCGGGGATCGACCTCGCCGCAGACGGCTTCCCGCTCGTCGGCGGCCGGCTCGACCTGGTCGAGGGAAAGCCGGTGCCGGCCCTCGTCTATCGCGCCGGCAAGCACGTCATCAACGTCTTCGTGCTGCCGGCGCAAAAGGGGGATCTGGGCGAAGCCGCCAGCCGGCGCGGCTACACCCTGCACCATTGGAGCGAGGGCGATATCGGCTATTGGGCGGTGTCCGACGCCTCGGCCGAAGAATTCGCCCGGTTCGAAGCGGCCTTCCGCGCCGCCGCCAACGGCAAGTGACGTGACGGCAAGCGACGTGACGGGGATCGAGATCCGCGAGGCTGCGTGGCCGGCCGACCGGGAGACCGTCGCGCGCTTGATGCGCGATTATGTCGATAGCCTCGATGTCGATCTCGGCTTTCAGCAGGTCGAAGCCGAGCTGGCCCTATTGCCGGGGTGCTACGCCCGGCCGGGGGGCGTCGTGTTGATCGCGCGCAAGCTGGGCGAGCCGGCGGGCATCGTCGCCTATCGCCCCAAAGGCTGCGCGGGGTGCGAAATGAAGCGCCTCTATGTGCGGCCCTGTTGCCGCGGCAACGATCTCGGCCGGCGGCTGTGCGAGGCGCTGATCGCCGACGCCCGCGCGCACGGCTATCGCCGGATGGTGCTCGATACCCTGTCGTCGATGACCGCCGCGCGCCGGCTCTACCATGCGCTCGGCTTTCGCACGACGGTGCCTTATTACGACAACCCGCTCCCCGGCACCCTCTATCTGGCGCTCGACCTCTAATGGGAGTCTCACCGGATATGGCGGCGGGATCAGCCGGCAGCGCTGGCTGCTTATTCATGAGGGTGTCGCTTTTGGAGAAGTCTGCGACAAGACAAATCCCAGAACCGACATGAATGCCCTGAACGCTTGTGCTGGGTCTGCGGACGAGCTTTCCTGGAGGCCGAGAAGCATACATTAGTGGAGGTTTTCTGATCTGAAGACAGGTCGCCGCAAAAGCTGAAGCCTTTCGGAAGATGAACAAAAAGGGAGATCTTTTGATTTTTGTTCGGCCTTACCAGCCGATCCCCGCGTGCGACGAATCTCGGTCGGTGGCCTACCGTACACTTCAACAAAGACGGAGTTGAACCGTCGCAGGCTCCGAAAGCCCGCCTGTATCGCTATCTCGGTCATCGGCAGGCTGGTCTGGTCCAAAAGCCGTTTAGCTCGCTGCACCCGTGCGGTCCTTGCCACTTTTGAAGGACTAGCCCGGAGATGACGCGCGAATAGTCGCGTCAGCTGCCTTGACCCCATGCCGAGGCGCTGGGCTAAGCGCTCCACAGTGGCTCCCTCCTGATCGAGTGCCCCCTCCTCGGCGATGAGCCGCAGTGCCCGCTCGACGGTCGCGCGGCTGCCGATCCAGGCGCTGGAAAAGGGAGCGGCTTCGGGCCGGCAGCGCAGGCATGGGCGGAAGCCGGCCGCCTCCGCCGCGGCGGCCGACGGGAAGAACGAAACGTTGGCCGACCGGGCGGGGCGCACCGGACAGACCGGACGGCAGTAGATGCCGGTGGTATGGACGCCGGTATAGAACCGCCCGTCATAGGCCGCGTTTCGCGCTAAGCGCGCACGATCACATTCCGCAAAGTCGAGCGACATGCGCACGATCATAGACGCTGCCGCTTCTCGACCAGACTCCCTTTTGGGGATGGAGTCCGGTTTTGGCCAGCAACAGCGGCTCGGTTCCCCTACGTCTGATCGCGAGCGCTCAGGACGGTGATCCGCCCGCCACGAGACGCTTCAGGCACCTAACGTCAGCCGACTTCGCGGGAGAGTGAGATTGCAGCAGCACCGAAACATCGAAGTCAGCGGCGCGATGCTCGAATGCACCCTCTACGGTTCGGGGACTCCGGTTATGTTGCTCGCGAATGCCGGCTGCAGCAGCAGTTATTTTGACGACCTGGCGCGCGTGCTCGCTGCCGGAGGGTCGCAAGCCATCTGTGTCAACATGCGCGGTACTGGAGAGAGCCGCGGCTCGCTCGACGGCATAACTATGCACGATTTGGCTGCCGATGTGGCTGCGGTCCTTGAAGCTGTGGATTGCGGTCCGGCGCACCTCGTCGGCCATGCCTTCGGCAATCGGGTCGCTCGCTGCCTGGCGGTCGATCGGCCCTCGCTGGTGCGCAGCGTGACTCTGCTTGCGGCGGGCGGTCTCATCGGACCCACAACGCCACTCGGCACGGGCTTTCGCAACACTACGGAAGTCAAGATGAACGGCAGCGATTGCGTCACCGTGCTGGGGGCGCGCTGGCTGTCGCCGGCGTCGGAGCCGAAAATATTGGCGCAGGTCGAATGCTGGCCGGCGGTGCATCTCGCCCATCTCGCGACCAGCCGGGGTATGGCGCTCGAAGATTGGTGGGGTGCCGGAACAGCCCCGCTTCTCGTGATCCAGGGGCTCGATGATGAAGCGGCTCCGCCGGGCAATGGCCACGCGCTCCGCGAGCAATTCGGCGAGCGTGTCCGGGTTATCGACCTGCCTCGTGCGGGACACTTTCTGCTGTTGGAGCAGCCTGAAGCCGTTACCCCCGCCGTTGCCGAGTTTGTCGGCGCTGGCGCAGGTCCTCGCTGACTGCTTGCGGAAGATCGAGAGGAGTCGAAATGCCGCGTTACGACGACACATTTGTGGATCCCTTGTTGCGCGATCAGGAGGGCTTATGACCGACATCATCATCCTGCACCACTACGATACCTCTCCCTATTCGGAGAAAGTCCGGCTCGGCCTTGGCCTCAAAGGCCTCGCTTGGGCGTCGGTCGAGATCCCCGTCATCATGCCGAAACCCGATCTGACGGCGCTGACCGGGGGCTATCGCAAGACGCCCGTGCTGCAAATCGGCGCCGACATCTATTGCGACAGTCAATTGATCATGCGCGAGCTGGAACGCCGACATCCGAGCCCGGGTTTTTATCCGGCCGGTCGCGGCGCGGCGGATGCGCTTGCGTGGTGGGCAGAGAAGACTATGTTCAGCCCGGCGGTCGGTATCGCTTTTGCCAAGCGGCCGGACGCGTTGCCCGACGGGTTCCTCGAAGACCGCGTCAAATTCTCCGGCCGCAACATAGATCCGGCCGCAATGATGGCGGCACTGCCTTATCTATTCGATCAGCTGCGTGCGCATCTGCACTGGCTCGATCAGATGATGGCCGCCGACGGGCGCTCGTTCTTGCAGGGCGCGGCGGCCGGCCTCGCCGACCTCGCGGCTTACCACCCCATCTGGTTCTTGCAGCGGAATTTCGGACCGGCGGCAGCACCGCTCGGCGGATTTCCAAGGCTATTGAGCTGGGCCGAGCGCATCGCCGCCATTGGCCACGGCGACCGGCGCCCCATGACGTCACAGGAAGCGCTTGCGGTCGCAAGCGCTGCCGCGTCGTCCACCGGCACCGTCGCCGACCGCGACGACCCGATCGGTCGCCAGCCGGGGCAGCGCGTTACCGTCACACCGGACGATACCGGCCGCGATCCGGTCGCCGGCGAATTGGTAGCCTCAGGCGTCGATGAGATCACCATCAAGCGTAACGATCCCGCTGTTGGCGAGGTCTTTGTGCATTTTCCGCGTGCCGGCTTTGCCGTCACGCCGGCCTAGCAGGTGCGGAAATAGGTCGAGATAAGGGGCGGATATGGTGTAGAATCTGGGTTGCGTGACGAGATATGGGGGATATGCGATGCGCGGTGGGGATTTGAACACAGCAGCGCTGTTCAGCTATCTGAGTTGCGCGGCGCGGGTGCCGGCGGATCATCCGCTGCGGGCGATCCGGGTTATCGTGGACGCGGCGCTGGAAGGATTGTCGCCCGAGTTCGAAACCCTCTATTCCCCGATCGGCCGGCCCCCGGCCTGCGCCGGGGCAGGCTTGATCCCACCCGAGAAGTTGTTGCGGGCGCTGTTGCTGCAAGCATTCTATTCGGTGCGCTCGGAGCGTCAATTGATGGAGCAGCTGGACTACAATCTGCTGTTCCGCTGGTTTGTCGGGCTGGGGATGGACGCGCCGATCTGGGACGTGACGGTCTTCACCAAGAACCGCGAACGCCTGCTGGCGGGCGATGTCGCCGCCAAGTTCCTGGCGCGAGTGCTGAACCAGCCGCGGGTCAAGGCGTTGCTGTCGGACGAGCATTTTTCGGTGGACGGCACGCTGATCGAAGCCTGGGCCAGCATCAAGAGCTTCACGCCGCGGAGCGGCGGCGACCGCGCCGAGGGTGCAGCAAACGATGGCGCGCCCAAGGGCCGCAACGCCGAGCGTGACTTTCACGCCGAGAAGCGCAGCAACGACACCCACGCCTCGACCACCGACCCCGATGCCCGGCTGTTTCGAAAGAGCCTGCCCCTGGCTTGAACAGGGGGGCGCGGCAAGGAAGCCAGGCTCTGTCACATGGGCCACCTGCTGATGGAGAACCGACACGGCCTGATCGTCGATGCCACGCTGACCCACGCCACCGGCACGGCCGAGCGCGAGGCCGCGATGACCATGCTGGGCCGCCTGGGCGGCCGCCATCGCATCACCCTCGGCGCCGACAAGAGCCTGCCCTCGCGAAGGCGGGGGCTTACGACGTGGCCGACTTCATCGATCGCCTGCGCGCGATCAGGGTCACCCCGCATGTGGCGCAGAACCTCACCAACCGCCGCTCGGCGATCGACGGGCGCACCACCCGCCACCCCGGCTACGCCGTCAGCCAGCGTATCCGCAAGCGCATCGAGGAGGCGTTCGGCTGGATCAAAACCAGCGGCGGACTGCGCAAAACCCGGCACTGCGGCAGCGCCCGTGTCGGCTGGACCTTCACCCTGACCGCCGCCGCCTGCAATCTGGTCAGGCTGCCAAAGCTGCTGGCGGCTGAATGAGCGTTCTCCGCGTGCGTCGGGGCGGCGCAGGATCGGGGCCAGATGGCCGCGAATACGGTCAACCAAACCCGCCAGAACCCTCGCCTTCGAGCACATCGAGCAGGGAAAGCCCGATAAACAACCCCTATTTCCGCACCCTGCTAGAAATCTGGCGTTTGTCATAACACCCATTCAGCGGCTCAGGACTCAGGACACCGGGGGATTTCAATCGCGCGGGCGCAGGCTGACGGTGGGGCTATGGCCGCCGCGGCGACCGCAGAGGCGGCAGCGGAGTTTCTTCTTAAGGTCGGCGAGCCGCATCGAGCCGGGCCGGCCGTAGGTCAGGCTGGCATGGTCGATCGCCGCCCGGTGCCGGCAGCCCCGCATTCCGCTTCGACGACGTGCCAGGCCTGCAAATCCTCCACTCGGAAGGCATACCGCGGCGGCATCTTGTCCATCGTCGATCCCGATTGTTCGGTTTTCGTCCTGAATAAATTCCCGGCCGACACCTGTCGTCAAGGGTCGCTGGTAACGCCATATGCTCGGCCATGTGTGGCCGTGTGCGTCTGTCCTCCGACGTCGAGCGAGATCGATTGAGGTCTTCGCGATCCCGCCCTCGCGGCCGGCGCCGAATATCGCCGCTAGCTGGAACGTGGCGCCGACCGATCCGCTGCCGGTCGTGCGCTACAATGCGCAAGACCGGCGAGCGCAGCCTCGACGTGATGCGCTGGGGCCTGGTGCCGTTCTGGGCCAAGGACATCAAGGTCGGCTTCGCCAACATCAACGCCAAGGCCGAGGGGATCGACACCAAGCCCGGCCTTCCGCGAGGCGTTTCGGCGCCGGCGCTGCCTGGTGCCGGTCGACAATTTTTACGAATGGAAAAGGACCGGGACCGGCAAGCAGCCCTATGCGATCGCGCTGGCCGACCGGCAGATGATGGCGCTCGCGGGATTATGGGAGACGTGGCGCTCGCCGGCGGGCGAGCGCGATCCGCAGCTTCGCGATCGTCACCACGGATGCCGAATGAATTGTGCGCCGAGCTGCATAACCGGATGCCCGTGGTCCTGCCGCCGGAGGCTTGGCCGGCATGGCTCGGCGAGGAGCCGGCCGAACCGCCGCAGCTCAAGGCGCTGCTGGCCCCGTACCCTTCTGATGAGATGATCGCCTGGCCGGTCAGCCCGCGCGTCGGCAACGTGAAGAACAACGATCCCGGCCTGGTCGAGCCGGTTTCTTTGCTGTAAGTGGGGTCACGACAAGAGCTGTGCGTAGCTGTACGACACAGAAGAACGGGTAGGCAACTTTTCGTCAGTATGCCCATGCGATTCGCTTGCAGCCGCCGGCGATCAACCCGGGAATGGGGCAGAGGCGGCCGGCTGTCGCGTGCCGGCAAGCCGATGATAGCCAAGATGGATGGCTAAATTCGGCATAGCCAATTTACATCGGCTTTGCCGTTCTTGACCACGCGATCTACGGTTGGCCAAGTTCGGTATACCCATCGTGGCTTCCCCGCCATGAAAGTCGCCCGCATCTATCTTCGCGTCAGCACTGACGAACAGGACCTCGCTCGCCAGGCCGAGATCGAGCAGGGCACTCGGTCTTCGGGTTACTACATCGCCGGTGTCTACCGTGAGAAGGCATCGGGTGCCCGCGCCGACCGCCCCGAACTCCTCAGGATGATCGCTGATTTGCAGCCCGGTGAAGTGGTTGTCGCGGAGAGGATTGATCGCACCAGTCGGCTCCCTTTGGCCGAGGCTCAGAGACTGGTGGGCTGATAAGAAAGCAAGGGGGCAAGGCTGGCGGTGCCGGGTCTGGTCGATCTGTCCGAGTTCGCGACCGCGGCTGATGGTGTGGCCAGGATCGTGCTGGAGTCGGTGCAGGAGCTGCTGCTCAAGCTGGCCCTGCAAATGGCGCGCGACGACTATGAGACACGCCGCGAGCGACAGCGTCAGGGTGTGCAACTGGCCAAGGCCGCCGGCAAATATGCGGGGCGCATCCCCGATGCCGCCATCCATCAGCGCATCATCGCGCTGCGCGGCGCCGGTCAGTCGATAAAGCGGACCGCCGAACTGGCCGGGTGCAGCGAAAGCCAAGTGAAGCGGATATGGGCCATCCATCGCAATCAACTGCCCGGAGATTGAGCTTGTCGCGCCGTCCCCTGCTCAAAGCCGATCGGTGGTCCGCCCTTGTCGACATGCCGACAGACGAGCAGAGCCTGATCCGGCATTGCACGCTCGGTCGGGCCGAGATGGATCTGATCCAGGCCAAGCGGACCCCGCACAACCGCCTCGGCTTGGCCATTCAGCTCTGCTTTTTACGCCATCTCGGTCGGGCGATCCTTTTTGGTGAGACGCTCCCGGCACCGGTGGTTGCCTTCCTCGCCCAACAGATCGGCATCGACCCGGGTGCCTTGGCCGAGTATGGCCGGCGCGACACAAACCGGCGCGAGCATGCGGTCGAGGCGCAGCGGCATCTCGGCCTGCACCCGGCTGTCCGCGGGGACCGGCGGGCGGCCCTGAGCGCGGCGCTCGCGGCCGCCACCGCGTCCGACAAGGGAATGCCGATCGCCGAAGCGATCATCGCCGCCTTCCGGGAACGCAAGACGGTGCTTCCGGCGACCGACACGCTCGACCGGATCGGCCGCGCCGCACGGGTCGTCGCGCGCCGGCGGATGGAGGCAGCGCTGCTCGACGGCTTCTCCTCCGAGGAACTGGCCACATTCGACGGGCTGCTCGGCGTCGATCCCGCCATCCGGCAGACCCGCTTCGCCTGGCTGCGGGCCTTCCCCGAGGCGCCGAGCGAAAAGAACCTGCTCGCCCTGCTCGATCGGCTGAGCTTCGTCCGGTCATTTGGCCTTGATCTGCGGCGCCGCGGGCGCATCCATCCGGACCGATGGGCCCAGCTGGTGCGCGAGGGTGCGGTGACGCCGAGCTGGCTGGCGGAAGACTTCAACGCTCGCCGCCGGCACGCGCTGATCGCGGCGCAGCTGATCGAGCTGACCGGCAAACTGACCGATGCCGCGATCACCATGTTCTGCCGGCTGATCGCCCTCTTGTTCACCAAGTCCAAGGCCCGACAGGATCGGCGCCATCTCGACGCCCGCAAGGAAACGGGTCGGCTGCTGCGCATGTTCGGCGACACGCTGCGCGCGCTCACCGAGGCGAACGAGACCGGCGAGGATGCGTTCGACGTGCTCGATCGCGAGATCGGCTGGCCCCGCCTGGTTCAGGCCCGGGCGGATGTCGAGACGTTGGCCGCGACCGCCGAGGCCGATCCGCTGCTCGGCGCCGCTGAGCGCTATTCCTGGGTCCGCCGCTATGCGCCCGCGCTGCTCGAGGCCTTCACCTTCCGGTCTACCCGGGCACGGGACCCCCTCCTGACGGCAATCGAGCTCTTGCGACAGCTCAATCGGGACGGTCGCCGGGCATTGCCGGCCAAAGTGCCGGTCGGCCATCTCAAGGAGAAGGTCCGGAAACTCATCGCTGCCGACGGCAAGCGGGACCGGCGTCTCTGGGAAATCGCCACCCTCGCCGTGCTGCGCGACCGCCTGCGCTCGGGCGACGTCTGGGTTGAGGGCAGTGGAGCCTTCCGCCCTCTGGAAGCCCAGCTCATGCCGCGCCCGGCCTTCGAGGCACGCAAGCAGGCGGGCGATCTGCGGCTCGGCGTCCCGCGCGACGCCGATGCCTGGATCGCCGAGAAACAGCAGGAGCTGGATTTCAAACTGAAGCAACTGAGCTATCGGGCCCGGACCGGCAAGCTGGCCGGGATCCGCCTCGTCGAGGGCGTCCTGACCATCGCCAAACACCGCACCAAAGTGCCAAAGGCGAAGGTCGACGCGGCGAAATGGCTGATCCTCGACCGAATGCCGCAAATCGACATCACCGATCTCCTGGCCGAGATCGACACCTGGACCGGCTTCGCCCATTGGTTCACCCATCTGCGCACCGGCGACACGGTCCGCCTCCGCCGGCACTGCTCGCGGCGATCCTCGGCGACGCGACCAATCTCGGCGCCAAGCGCATGGCCGACGCCTCGGCCGGGGTCAGCGAGCGACAGATCATCTGGGCCCGGCTGTTCCACATCCGGCCCGAGACCTACAAATCGGCCCTGGCCGCGATCATCAATGCCCATCTGGCGCATCCTCACGCCAGGCTCTGGGGCAACGGCACGACCTCCTCCTCGGACGGCCAGTTCTTCCGAGCCGCCGGCCGGGGCGGCAAGCGCAGCGAGGTCAATGCTCATTACAGCGGTGATCCCGGGAGCAAGTTCTACACCTGGGTTTCCGACCAGCACGGCCACTTTCACATCCTGCCGATGGGTGCCACCGAGGATGAAGCCGTCTATGTGCTGGACGGGCTCTACGGGCATGAGAGCCGGATCGAAATCGACGAGCATTACGTCGACACCGGCGGCGCCAGCGATCATCTCTTCAGCCTGTTCACACTGGGAGGAAAGCGCCTCGCACCG
>CAVVGE010000016.1:0-117500 GCA_963747735.1 uncultured Alphaproteobacteria bacterium
CTTCGGGCGCGCATTTCGCTGATTGGTGCTTTTTGTTGGTGCGCACCGACCCCGAGGCGCCCAAGCACCACGGCATCTCTTATCTGCTCGTCGATATGAAGACGCCGGGCGTCACCGTGCGCCCGCTGGTGCTGCTCAACGGCCACCGGCATTTCAACGAGGTCTTCTTCGAGGACGTCGCGGTGCCGAAGGAAAATTTAGTCGGCCCGTTGAACGAGGGCTGGAAGGTCACGACGACGACGTTGATGTTCGAGCGCAGCGGTGCCGGCGGGCGCGACCACGCTGCCCAGATCGCCCGCCTCGCCGAGCTGGCCAAGCAATTCCCGAGCCGCCAGGAGCCGGCCTGGAACGAGAGCCACATCCGCCAGCAATTGGCCCAGCTCGCGATCGACGTGAAAGCCCTGCAGGTGACCCGGTTGCGCGGCCTGAGCCGGCGCCTGCGCGGCGAGCCGCCCGGCCCCGAAGGGTCGATCCTCAAATTGTTCGGCTCGGAACTGGCGCAGCGCATCGCCGATTTTTCGGCGACCCTGCTCGGCCCCTACGCCACTGTCGATGCGCCCACCGAGGCGGTGCCGGACGCCGCCCGCTGGCACCACCGCGTCCTCGGCGCCCGCCAGTACACGATCGCCGGCGGCACCAGCGAAATCCAACGCAACATCATCGGCGAACGCGTCCTCGGCTTGCCGAAAGGGTGACCCCCCTTGGGAGGGATGGACGATCCGAACCGGCGCCGTCATGTCTTCGGCGAACCGAGACACAATCTGGCACCACTCGTTCGACAGTATGGCAACGAGGAGGCAGCCGGCGAGGCCATCCAAAATGTCGTCGATGCTGCTTTCGAGGACGGCGACCTGGTTCTTGATGACAAAGGGCTTTACAAACAGGCGTTCGATATCGGCGGCCATTCGGTTACAGTCAGCGGCCGCGTAACTGACGGCACAGTGCACGTTGCCACCGCTTGGATGTCATGAAGAGTACCAGAGAATGGAAGCATTATCGCCCATAGAATTGCACGTAATCCGGTCTATGCTGATAAAGCAGTATGGGCCAAATTCCTCGTTTCTGGACCAGCTAGCCGTTGCGCGCGTCGAGAATTGGCGCATGACGGGAGTCGGGATTTTCGTCAACCTGATGATCCCTGGGGAGGCGGCTCGGGTTGACGCGGTCGATACCGAAATTTCCGAAGGCTACCGGACATCGCTGGATGCGCCCTGCGACCTCATTGGTTTCACCCTTTTTATCCGTGAGGGATGCCTGAGCTTTCTCGAGGGCTACACCTTTGGCGACGTCAAATGGCCGGATGAATTGTTGGACAAGTGGCTGGTGCTCGACGCAGTCTGAGCAACCCTCGTGCTCTCAATAACCATAACCATCGAAGACCCGCGCGGGCACGACGCTACAGATTTGCTTGCGCTGTCGGATGCGTTCACGGCATCGCTTTATCCGGCAGAAAGTCGGCATCAGGCCGATTTGGCGTCGCTGACGGCGCCGGCCGTCCGCTTCTTCGTCGCAAGATCGGACGGCATGGCGGCCGGGTGCGGCGCGCTCGTCATCGGGGGGGACGGCACCGGCGAGCTGAAGCGGATGTTCGTAAGCGCGGCGGCGCGCGGCCGCGGCGTCGGGCAGGCGCTGTTACGGTCGATCGAGGCGGCCGCCCAAGCCCAGGCGGTGCGGTTGCTTCAACTCGAAACCGGCATTCACAACGCCGAGGCGCTTCGTCTTTATCGCCGCTTCGGCTATGTCGAACGCGGACCGTTCGGGGCTTATCTGGCCGACCCGTTGAGTGTCTTTATGGAAAAGCCGCTCGCCTGAAGGAGAGCGAGACAATGGATATCGGGTTTACCGAAGAGCAGGTATTGCTGCGCGAGACCGCGCGCAAATTTCTCGACGCCGAATGCGACACGAAGTTCGTGCGCGCGCGGATGGCAGAGCCGGGGGCGGTTACTGCCGAATTCTGGGCGAAGCTCGCCGAGCAGGGCTGGCTCGGCATCGTCTTCCCGGACGCGCATGGCGGCAGCGGGCTCGGCCTCGTCGATCTGGTCGTGCTGATGGAGGAAATGGGGCGCCGGGTCATGCCGGGGCCGTTCTTTTCGAGCGTGCTGCTCGGCGGTGCCGCGATCATGGAAGCGGGCAACCCGGCCCCGCAGGCGGAATGGCTGCCGCGCATCGCCACGGGCGAGAAAAAGGCGGCGCTCGCCTGGACCGAACCGGCTTTGCGCTGGGATGCCGCGGGCGTCACCCTCCCGGCATGCGAAACCGCCGGCGGCTTTGCGCTCTCCGGCACCAAGCTCTTTGTCGGCGACGCGCATCTTGCCGACATCCTGGTCGTCGCCGCGCGCACCCGCGACGGCAGCACGATGGAGGACGGCGTCAGCCTCTTTCTGGTGCCCAGCGACGCGTCCGGCGTCCGTGTCAGCCCGCTGCCGACGATCGACGAGACCCGCAAATCCTGCGAGGTGCAATTCGACAACGTCGTCGTGCCCGCATCCGCCCTCCTCGGCGAGCCGCACGGCGGCTGGCCGCCGTTGTCGCGCGTCGTCGCGCGCGCCACCGTGGCGCTCTGCGCCGAGATGTGCGGCGGCGCCCAAGAGGTGCTCGACATGACCGTCGATTACGCCAAATTGCGCGTCGCCTTCGGCAAGCCGATCGGCAGCTACCAGGGTGTCAAGCACCAGGCCGCGGACATGCTGGTGGCGCTCGAAAACGCCAAATCGCTGACCTATTACGCCGCCTGGGCATTCGACGAGGGCGAAGCCGACGCGCCGCTCGCGGTCGCGATGGCCAAAGCCGCGACCTCCGACATGGCGCGCAAGGTAGCCGGCACCGGCATCCAATTGCACGGCGGCATCGGCATGACCTGGGAGCACGATTTGCAGCTTTACTACAAGCGCGCCCGCGCCTGCGAGGTCGCGCTTGGCGACGCCGCCTGGCACCGCGAGCGGGTCGCCCGGCTGATGGCCTTCTGATCGCGCCGATTGCGAGGCGACGCCAACCGGACAAATCGCGGCAACGGATCGGGAATGCGCCGCCGCCGCCGACGTTTGGACATCGGTCCGGCAGCGACGAGGCTCGGCGATGGCGGCCGCGACGGCGCGGCACAACAATTTCGATGCGCTGCGCCTCCTCGCCGCGCTGTCGGTCATGTTCAGCCATGCGTTTCTGATCGCCGAGGGCACGGAGAAAAACGAATGGCTGCTCCGGCTGACCGGCAACCAGTCGATCTTCGGCCTCTGCGGCGTCTTCGTGTTCTTTGCGATCAGCGGGTTTCTGGTCACCCAGAGCTTTGAAGCGACGCAAGACTCGCTGCGCTTTCTGGCCAAGCGCGCTTTGCGCATTTTTCCGGGCCTCTTTGTCGCAGCCGTGCTGTCGGCGTTTGTCTTGGCGCCGCTGGTCACGACCTTGGAGCCAGGCGCCTATTTCAGCCAAGCCGCACCCTATCGTTATGTCGTCGGCAACACGCTCCTCGACCAGACGGTGCACGAATTGCCGGGCGTCATGTTCGTCAACAATCCGGTGGGGCTCGAAATCAACGGCTCGATGTGGACGCTGCGCTTCGAGTTCATGATGTATCTGATGGTGCTGGCGCTGGGCCTGTTCGGGTTGTTGCGCCTGCCGATGATCTTGACGCTGCTGGCGCTCGGCATCGCCTGTCTGCGCTTCGGGGCGCTCAATTTTCTCGGCGGCTGGGGCTGGCTGCTCGGCTTCTTTGCAGCCGGCATGGCGCTTTACAAATTGCGGCAAACCCGTGTTTTCGACGGTCGCATGGCGTTGCTGGCGCTCGCCGGCCTCGTCCTCAGCGTGCCGCTGCGGCAGTTCATCCCGCTCTTTCCGCTGTTCGGCTGCTATCTCGCGCTGTGGCTGGCGCTCACCCCGCGGCTGCCGGCGATCCCGGCGGCGCGGTTCGGCGACTTGTCCTACGGTCTCTACATCTATGGCTGGCCGGCCGAGGCGGCGGTGGCCCGCTGCTTTGGCGGTCAGCCCTGTGGTGGCAGGTGTTCGCCGTCGCCGTGCCGGTGACGCTCGCGCTCGCCTTTTTGTCCTGGCATCTGGTCGAGCAGCCGGCGCTGCGCCTGAAGCCGGGCCCGGTGCGCCGCCCGCCTTCGGCGCCGCCGCGCAGCGCGCTTGACCCGTTGTCCGCGTCGAGAGGCTGGCGCCCGGCGCGCCGCCGCCGCTAAAATGCGCCAACGGGCAATCGCAAGGAGGGGCGCGGTGCGAATCCACAACCTTTACACGGACGCCAGCGGGCAATCGCATTTCCGCGACGTCGAGGTCGAATGGGTCGAGGAGACCCGTTCCGGCAAATTGTCAAAGCGGATGCCGGCGACCGGCATCATCTTTCGCGAGGTGCCGCCGACCTACGACCTCGATTGGCACCCGGCACCCCGGCGGCAATACATCATCAATCTCGACGCCGGAGTCGAGATCACCGCGAGCGATGGCGAGGTCCGCAAGATCGGCGCCGGCGAGGTGTTTCTGGTCGAGGACACGAGCGGCAAGGGGCACCTGTCGAAAGCGCTCGGCGGCAAGATCCGCAACTGCATCTTCGTCCCCATCGAATAACGGAGGCTCGAATGAAACTGGTGTATTTCGACGATTTCAAGCTCGGCGTGGTCAAAGGCGACCGCGTCGTCGATGTGTCGGCGGCGGTGCGCGACATCCCGCATACCGGTCCGGGCGACCTGATCAGCGGGCTGATCGCCCGCTTCGACCAGTACAAGGGCAAGCTCGCAGACGCCGCGGCGAACGGCCAGGGCGTCCCGTTGACCTCAGTCAGGCTGCGCCCGCCGCTGCCAAAGCCGGACAATATCGACTGCATGGCGGTCAACTACATGGAAGACGGCACACGCAGCGCGCCGGCGCCGATCAACGCCTTCCAAAAGACCGCGAACGCGATCTGCGGGCCGGGCGACACGATGGTGCTGCCCGACGCGCCCGGGACGATCTTCGAGGGCGAGGCCGAATTGGCGCTCGTCATCGGCAAGCGCGCGAGCAACGTCAAGGCCGCCGACGCGATGGATTACGTCTTCGGCTACACCTGCTTTATCGACGGCTCGGCGCGCGGCCTGCCGGCCCCCGGCTTTTTCGCGATGAAATCGCGCGACACCTTCGCCCCGATCGGGCCGTGGATCGTGACCAAGGACGAAGTCCCGGACCCGCAGAAATTGCAGATCCGGCTCTCCAACAACGGCACCTTGATGCAGAACTTCAACACCAGCGACATGGGGCACAAAATCCCGCGCTGCATCGAGTGGCTGAGCTCGGTCCACGCGCTCGAGCCGGGCGATATCGTCGCCACCGGCACCAACCACCGCGGTCTCAACCCGTTTATGGACGGCGACAAGATCGAGCTCGAGATCGAGGGCGTCGGCAAGCTCGCCTTCAACGTCAAGGACGAGCTCGGCCGCAAATGGGAGCGGCGCACCCGGCTGCAGATGCACGAGGCGGCGGCGCAAAAGACCGCCGGCGCCTACCCCGACATCACGCCGCAGGTCTCGGGCAAATACGCCCGCTGACGCCGAAACGGCGGATCCGCCGCGGTCCCGTCAACCCCCTCCCCGCCCCCCGGCGGCACCCGCGGGGGAGGGTACGGGTAGTGGGCACGGCACGGGGACGGTCGGCGGGGGATGCCTGCCGCGCCAGCGGGGCCAGGAAGATAATCTGCCGATGCCGCCCGACCTCGACGCTTGCTTCGCGCTCGCCGCCCAATTGGCGGATGCCGCGGGGGCGGCGATCCGCCCGCATTTTCGCACCGCGATCGAGGTTGACGACAAGCCCGATCTGACGCCGGTCACCATTGCCGATCGCGCGGCCGAGGCGGCGATGCGGCAATTGATCGAAGCGCGGTTCCCGGCGCACGGGATTATCGGCGAGGAATATGGCCGGGTGCGCGAGGACGCCGAGCTCGTTTGGGTGCTCGACCCGATCGACGGCACCAAATCCTTTATCAGCGGCGTCCCGCTGTTCGGCACGTTGATCGCGCTCGCCCATAACGGCCGGCCGGTCCTCGGCATCATCGACCAGCCGATCTCGCGCGAGCGCTGGGTCGGCGCCGCCGGGCGGCCGACGACGTTGAACGGCGCCCCGGTCCGCTGCCGGCCCTGCGCGGCGCTCGACCGGGCGACCCTCTTCGCCACCACGCCCGACATGTTCCACGGCGCGGACGCCGCGGCTTTTCGGCGCGTATCGGCGGCAGCCAAGCTCACCCGCTATGGCGCCGATTGCTATGCCTACGGCCTCCTCGCCGCCGGCTTTGTCGATCTCGTCCTTGAAGCCGACCTAAAGCCCTACGATTTCTGCGCGATGATCCCGATCGTCGAAGGGGCGGGCGGCGTCGACCGGCGATTGGCGGGGCAATCCGCTCACCCTCGCCTCCGACGGCCGCGTCCTCGTGGCCGGCGACCGCCGCATTTTTGCCGCGTCGCTGGTGCTTCTCGGCGATTGAACCGACGCTTCGAGGAAACCGGTGATGCGCAAGGTTTCGGCGGTTGCCGCCGGCGTTTTTCTGCTGCTCGGCACGGGCGCTACGGCAGCGGTCGCGACCTATGGGTTGTCGCTGTTCGGCGATTTGAAATACGGGCCGGGCTTTACCCATTTCGATTATGCCAACCCCGATGCGCCAAAGGGCGGCACGATGCGGCTCTCGGCGATCGGCACCTTCGACACGCTGAACCCGTTTGTCATCAAGGGTGTGCCGGCGGCCGGCATCCGCCAGATCTTCGACACGCTCTCGACCGCGTCCGAGGACGAGCCGGCGAGCGAATACGGGCTCGTCGCCGGGAGCATCGAAAAGGCGCCCGATAAATCATCGGTGCTCTACACGTTGCGCCCCGAAGCAAAGTTCCACGACGGCACGCCGATGACCCCGGAGGACGTGGTCTGGACTTTCGAGACCTTGCGGGCCAAGGGGCAGCCGATGTACCGCTCCTATTACGGCGACGTCGCCAAGGTCGAGAAGGAAGGCGAGCGCGGTGTGCGGTTTGTCTTCAAAACGACGCAAAACCGCGAATTGCCGCAAATCATCGGCCAGATGCCGGTATTGTCGAAGAAATATTGGTCCGGGCGCGATTTCGAGAAGACGACGCTCGACCCGCCGCTCGGCAGCGGCCCGTACAAGATCGAAAAGCTCGATCCCGGCCGCTCGATCACCTACCGCCGCGTGCCCGATTATTGGGCCGCCAATTTGCCGGTGGATAAAGGCCGGTTCAATGTCGATACCATCCGCTACGACTATTACCGCGACGCGACGGTGGCGCTCGAGGCGTTCAAGGCCGGGCAATACGATCTGCGGCTCGAAAATTCATCAAAGGACTGGGCGACCGGCTATGACGGCCCGGCCTTGCGCGCCGGCTCGATCAAAAAGGAGGCGGTCCCGAACCAATTGCCGAGCGGCATGCAGGGCTTTGGCTACAATCTGCGCCGGCCGATCTTTCAGGACCCGCGGGTGCGCGAGGCGCTGGCCTATGCTTTCGATTTCGAATGGTCGAACAAGAGCTTGTTTTACGGCGCCTATACGAGGACGCGCAGCTATTTCGACAATTCGGAATTGGCGGCGACCGGCGTGCCAAAAGGCGAGGAGCTGAAGATCCTGGAGCCGTTTCGCGGCCAGCTCCCGGACGCGGTGTTCACTACCGAATACGACCCGCCCAAATACGACGGCTCCGGCAATATCCGCAAGGGGTTGCGCAAGGCGCTCAAGCTATTGAAAGAAGCGGGGTGGAGCTTCAAGGACGAAAAGCTCGTAAACGACAAGACCGGCCAGCCTTTCGAATTCGAAATCCTGCTCGACAACCCGCAATTCGAGCGGATCGTGCTGCCTTTCGCCGACAATCTGAAGCGGATGGGGATCACCGCGCGGGTGCGCACGGTCGATACCGCGCAATACCAGCGGCGCATGGAGACCTTTGATTTCGACATGACAGTCGTCCTCTTTGGCGAATCATTGTCGCCGGGCAACGAGCAGCGCGAATATTTCGGGTCGAAGGCGGCCGACCAGCAGGGCAGCGGCAACCTCCTCGGGGTCAAGAGCAAGGTCGTCGATCAGCTGATCGAAGAGCTGATCGAGGCGCCGGACCGGGCGAGCCTTGTCGCTCACACCCGCGCGCTCGACCGCGTCTTGCAATACGGCTATTACGTGGTCCCGAACTACCATTTGTCGGCATTCCGCGTGGCTTATTGGAACAAGTTCCGGCGGCCGGCGACGTCGCCCAAATACGCGCTCGGGCTCGACACCTGGTGGGTCGATCCTGCCGCCGAGCACTCGGTCGAAGCCAAAAAGGACGCAGCAGCAAAGAAGTGAGGGGCCCGGATGATCGCCTACGCGATACGGCGCATTCTGCTGATCATCCCGACGCTCTTTGCGATCATGGTGGTGAATTTCGCCATCATCCAGGCCGCACCCGGCGGGCCGGTCGAGCAGATGATCGCGCGCCTCAAGGGCAACAACGTCAGCGCGACCGAGCGGGTCAGCGCCGGCAGCGGCGAGATCAAAACCTTGGGCGGCGGCGACAATCAGCGCTATCGAGGGGCGCGCGGCCTCGACCCGGCGCTGATCAAGGAGCTCGAAAAGCAATACGGCTTCGATAAGCCGCCTCTGACCCGGTTTGCGCTGATGATGCGCAACTATCTGACCTTCAATTTCGGCACCAGCTTTTTCCGCGACCAGCGTGTCGTCGACCTGATCAAGGCAAAGCTGCCGGTATCGATCTCGATCGGGCTGTGGACGACGTTGATCACCTATCTCGTCTCGATCCCGCTCGGCATCCGAAAGGCGGTGCGCGACGGCAGCCGGTTCGATGTGTGGACGAGCGGGGTCATCATCGTCGGCTATGCGGTGCCGAGCTTTCTGTTCGCGGTATTGCTGATCGTGCTGTTCGCCGGCGGCAGCTATTTGTCGATATTTCCGTTGCGCGGGCTCGTCAGCGACAATTGGTCGTCGCTCTCCTGGCCGATGCGCATCGCCGACTATTTTTGGCACATCGCGTTGCCGATCACGGCACTCGTGATCTCCGGCTTCGCCACGCTGACGATGCTGACCAAGAACTGCTTTCTCGACGAGGTCAACAAGCAATACGTGCTGACCGCGCGCGCCAAGGGGCTCAGCGAGCGCCGCGTCCTGTACGGCCACGTCTTCCGCAACGCGATGCTGCTCGTCGTCGCCGGCTTCCCGGCGGCGCTCGTCGGCATCCTCTTTACCGGCTCGCTCCTGATCGAGGTGATCTTTTCGCTCGACGGTTTGGGTCTCTTGGGCTTCGAGGCGGCGATCAACCGCGACTACCCGATCATCTTCGGCACGCTCTACGTCTACACGCTGATCGGCCTCGCCCTAAAGCTCGTCAGCGACCTGACCTATATGCTGATCGACCCCCGCATCGACTTCGCCACCCGCCGCACCTGACCGGCAAACGTCGTACCGGAGACTTTTCGGTCGCCGCGCGACGCAGCAGACAAGCGTTTGCGCCGGCCTCGCTCGACCTCACAAAAGGGCAGATCACGGCACCATGTCTTGGATCGGGGCGAGCGCCGCCTGGACCTGGTCGGCGGCGGCGAGATGGGCGGGGTTGTCCATGCTGAAGCGTTCCTCGGTCGCCAGCAGCAGCATGCCGCCGCCCGCGAGCCGCTCGACGATCGCCGCTGCCGGCGGTGTGACCCGGCTCGCATATTGCGGCGCGAGGTAGGTGATCCACCCGCTGCGAAACAGCGGATAGCGTCCTTCGCCGAACAGCCGTCGCCAATAGTCCCAGCACACCAGGCTGCCGTAATCCGGCTCCCATGCTCTGACAATGCTGAGCATCGCCGGTTTCAGAGCGGTAACATTTATCAGATCGACATTTTCCGAACTCGCAGGATCAAAATCCATGTCTACAGAATTTAGAAAGCCATCCGCCGAAAATCTGGCTGGTCGGACACTCAATGATGCTCCATACGGCGGTTCGCTCCCATTCCAAGCATGTACAGCATATCTAACTCTAGCTCCGGCCAAGGCACTCGCGGAACGTCCTTATACTGGCGGCCTTTCTCGAAAACGTTGACCAATCCGGCGACATCAGGCGGCATCGCCCAGGCTGGCCGGTCAGCGGCGGCGCGAGAGTAGGCCTGCTTGTTCCAGCGGGCGAACGCCGGGTGGGCTTTGGCGAGACCAACTAGCATGCGAACCAAGCGCTCCGCGCACGCCTTGGCGTTCTCGGGGCGAGATCTCCACCGCACCGACAGCTTGTAGGCTTGTGCATTCATTTTCGCTGAACCGGAGTATATGTTACCACGACATTATTAAAGCGCAATGCATAATTTCTAAAATATCCGATAACCTCCGGCTCAGCGAAATGCCATTCGATCTTCCTTTGTGGCGCTGCTCTGGACTGTCGGTCCATCTGATCTTCGATTTGTTTATTCCCCCTGAACCACTGTGTCCAGGTCTCCGACCCGTTCATCTTGTCGGCGTAGCCTGGGCCTTTGGCTTCGAGCATGGTTCCGTCTGTTTCGCGGCAGCCGTCGAAGCGCACGCCGTTGAGCTTGATTTCGAAGCCGCACGGCAAGCCGCTGATCTGCTCCTTATAGGCGAGCGAGCGCTCGGATCGGCCGTTGATGTTTTCGGGGCTTTCGTCAGGACAGAGCTGGGGCTGGTCGCTCGCCGACAGCGCGCCCGCCTCGGCGCGGGTGTGCCCGAGCGGCGCCGGCAGTGCGTCGGAGTCGACTGCGATCGTCTGGCCGAGGTTGCGCCCGATGACCCGGCCACCAGCGTCGTAGAACCGGCCATCGGCGCCGATATGCCCCGAATCGAGCCAGTGCCGGCCGGTATCGCCCTGGCGGTAGATGTCGAGAGTGCCGGTGTCGCGGTCGTAGCGATAGCCGAGATCGGGGCGGCCCGGGAGGGTGCCTTCGCTGACGAGGCTGCGGTTCGCCGGCAGAAGCAAGACCCCGAAAAACGCGGTCGGGGCAGCGATCCCGGCGGCGAAATGGGCGAGGCTCGCGAGCGTCGCGCGGCCCAGCGTCCCGAAGATCGAGGCTTCGGCTGCGGCGGCCGCAGTGGTGACGATCGAGGCGACGGAAGGCGCGGCTTCGCTGTCGCCGCCGCCGGCGTCGGTCCAGCGGCCGTGCTCGTCGCGTGGCTCGTCCGGGTCGAAATTCGCTTTTATCAGCGGCGCGGCTGCGGCCAGCTCTTTGAGCTGCCGGCTGTCCAGCTCGAAGACGGGGATGCGCAGCCCGGCGATCTGCGCCAGCGCGAGCTGGCCCTCGTTGAGCGCCTTGGCGATGCCGCCGCAAATTTGGAACAGCCGGTCCGGTGCCGCGTCGTCCGGGCCGGTCAGCAGCCGCTGGATCGCCGCCGCCTCGTCGCGGCCGAGCGAGCGGTAGCCGCCCGCGGCGCGGCGCACCAGCACGCAATCGCGGCCGAGCATCGCGCCCTCGGGGTCGACCACGACGCGGCGGCTCGCCGGATCGCGCTCGTCTAGCCGGCGCATATCGGCAAAAACCGGCGGCATTCCCCCTCGCCTCAGAACAACCGTATCATAGAACGAATCATGAATTCTTGGTATCTCAAACCCGGCGAGCGAAGTGGCGCGTGTCGCTTTCTGCGCTTCGGCCGCATTCCGCTGGCGTCCGATGCGGCATTGCGCGAGACTCCGGCAAACGGCACGGGGATCGGCACATGAGCCTCGAATTGCGACCGCTTCACCCTTTGTTCGCCGCCGAGGCGAGCGGGATCGATCTCGCCGCTCCGATCGGCGCCGAGACCGTGTCGGCGATCTGGCGGGCGATCGACGAATATGCGGTCGTGGTGTTTCGCGGCCAGCGCCTCGACGACACGCAATTGCGCGATTTCGCCGCCCGGTTCGGGCCGCTCGAAATCGGCCGCGCCGCGGCGGCGGGCGGCAAGCGGCGCCTGGCGCACCCGGAGATCGGCGACATCTCGAATTTGGACGAGGACGGCCGGCTGCGCGAGCGCAACGACAAGCGCCGGCTCGACAGCCTCGGCAACCGGCTCTGGCACACCGATGCGTCCTATATGGAGGTGCCGGTCGTGCTCGGCATGCTGCATGCGGTGGCGGTGCCGCCGGCGAGCCCCTTGGGCGGCGGCGAAACCGAGTTCGCCGACATGCGGGCCGCCTATGACGCGCTGCCGGAGCCGATGAAAGAGGCGTTGGGCGGCCTCGTCGCGGTGCACGACATCTTTTGGTCGCGCGCCCAGATCGGCTTTGCCGATTTCGCCCCCGGCGACCGCGAGAAATACCCGCCGTCGCGCCAGCTTCTGGTGCGGCGCCATCCGGGCTCGGGGCGCAAGACGGTCTACCTGTCGGCGCACGCCTCGCATATCGAGGGCTGGCCGGTGGCCGACGGCCGCATCCTGATCTACGACCTGAACCTCATGGCGACCCGGCCCGAATTTGTCTACAGCCACAAATGGCGGGTCGGCGACCTCGTGATCTGGGACAACCGCTCGACCATGCATCGCGGCCGGCCGCATGACGACACAAGGCCGCGCGATTTGCGCCGGGCGACGACGCTCGAATTGCATTCGACGCTCGACGAAGCCGCCTGAGGCGCGGACCTTCAGCCGGGCCGGGCCGGCAGCGCGATCCGGCGCCCGACCCAAAGCGGTCGCGGCAAATGCGCATGCGCCGCCGCCGCGGCTGCGATATGGCGGCCGGCCTCGGGCAGAAACGGCACCACCCGGCGACGGCCGAGGTCGATCGACAAAAACATCAATTCCTGCATCGCCGAGCGCTCGCCATCCTCGAGCCGGAACATCTCGTGCGCCACATGCAGCCTTTTGTCGTCGGCGCCGATGATCTGGCTCGCGACCCGCACCTGTTCGCCGGCCAGCAATTCACGCTCGTAGAGATTGTGCGTCTCGACGACAAAGGTGCCGTGTTGGGTGGCGTCCTTGTAGCTCCGGCCGATGCCGATCGTCTCGAACAAGAGGTCGGCCGCGTAGTCGAACAGCACCGTGTAATAGGCGAGGTTCATATGCCCGTTCATGTCGATCCATGCGGGCAAGACCTCGCCCTGATAGCGGTCGAACGGCGCCGGAATATTCATGCGCGGCAGGTCCAGGCGTGGCGGGAGGGTCGGCGGCGAATGTAGCGGATCGGCCGGGGCGGGTCTCGGGCGTAGGGCGGGCCTAGGGCAGTGTCGCGCCGGGCTGCCGGCCCTGCTATGCTCCGGCGGGCAAATTTATGAGGGCGCTATGATCCATCATCTCTCTATCGCGGCGCGCGATCCGCAGCACGTCGCGAATGTTCTGGCCGAGCTGATGGGCGGGACCGCGGTCCGGTTTCCGCCCAATCCAGGGAGCTTTTTCGCGCTCCAGCTCGACGAGCACGGCTCCGGGGTCGAGGTCCATCCGGCCGGCATCGCGCTCGAGCCGGGCGGCACCGTCGGCGCCAGCTTCGCCAGGCACCCGGAGGCGGCGCCGGGCTTCAGCGCGGTCCATTTCGCGCTCAGCGTCGCCACCGACGCCGCCACGGTCGAAGCGGTCGCAAAGCGCGAAGGCTGGCAATGCCACAACTGCAGCCGCGGCCCGTTCCACGTCGTCGAGGTGTGGGTCGAGAACCATTCGATGGTCGAGATCCTGCCACCCGAATACGCCGCCGAATACCTCGCCTTCACCCGCCCGGACACGGTCGTGGCGACGATGGCCACGGCCCCGACCGCCCATGCCCGCCAGCGCCCGTCCTAATTCCGGTCCTCTTCCGACATCGCGAGCTCCTTTAGTCGGGCGAGGCATTGCGTGCGATCGGCGGCGAAATCGCTGTCTTCCCACCAGCGGCGCAATTCGCCGAGAAGCTGGCCGACGCGCTCGCCGGGCGGAACGCCGAGCGCCGTCACGTCGCGGCCGGTGAGCGGGAAGACCGGCGCCGGTGCCCGGCTGGCGAAGTCGAGGAGCTCGGCCAGCCGCGCGGCGGGCGTTGCACCTGCGGCAGCCGTTAAAAGGGCGAGCTCGCGGTAGCGCGTGGCGCCGAGGCGATAGAGGGCTTGTCGCTGCGCCGGCCAGTCGGCACCGGGTTCGAGCGGCCAGGGCGGGGTGAGGCCGCGCAGCCGCTCGCGCCAGGCGTTCGGCAAACGCAGGCGGCGAGCAAGGGCCGCGGCAGCTGCCGCGTCGGCTTCGATCAGCGCGGAAAGGCGCAGCAGCGGGTCGGGTTCCGGATCGAGGGCGATCAATTGCGCCAGGCGGTCGATCCGGCGGGCTTCCGGCAGCACGATTGCGAGCACGCCGTCCTCGCCCATCATGCGCAGCGCCGCCACCGGGCTCGCGCCTTCGAGGAGCTTGACCAGCTCTTGCGCCACGCGCTCGGCCGAGAGGGTGGGCAGCAGATCGGCCGCGGCATGGCAGGCGGCGCGTGCCGGCGGGTTGCCCTCGCCGGTGCCGAAACGCGCCTCGAAGCGGTAGTAGCGCAGGATGCGCAGCACATCCTCGGCGATGCGAAGCGCCGGGTCGCCGACAAAGCGCACGCGGCGGGCCTCGAGATCGGCCAAGCCTGCGACCGGGTCGTGGACCGTGCCGTCGGGGTCGAGATAGATCGCGTTGATCGTGAAGTCGCGCCGTGCGGCGTCGGCGGCCCAATCGGCGTCAAAGGCGACGCGGGCGCGGCGGCCATAGGTCTCGACATCGCGGCGCAAGGTGGTGATCTCGAAATGGCGCGGCGGCGTCCGCGGACCTGATCCGGGGATCGCGGTCACCGTGCCGTGGGCGAGACCGGTCGGCGCCGTCTTGATGCCGGCCCGGCCGAGGAGCGCGATCACCCGCTCGGGTGCGGCCGGCGTGGCGAGGTCGATATCGGTGCGCGAGCCCGTGAGCCCGAGCAAGGCATCGCGGACCGCCCCGCCGACAAACCGCACCGTCTCGTCGCCGTCGGCGAACGCCCGCAGCAGGGCCGCGGTGGCGGGCTCGGCGATCCATGCCGGCGGCGGGATCCGCAAGGCAGGCTCGGTCATGGGCCCGGTTTCGGCACGACATGGCCAGGGGCGACATGGCCAGGGACGATATGGCCGTTTTGCCACCGCGGCGGCACATAGGTGCCGTTCTTCTGCGGCACGCCAAAGCCGACGGTCACGACAAAGAGCACGACCGCCAGCAGCACCGCACCCGCGGCGGCGAGCCAGATCCACGGCATCGCCGCCCAGGAAACCGCGCTCCCCTCCTCACGCCACGAGCCGAACGCACCGACCCACAACAGGTACAGCGCGCTCGGCACCAGCAAAGGGAGGACAATGGTCAGGAAAACCCGCAGCATGGCGGCTTACCCGGCGAGCACCTCGGCCAGGTTCACCAGCATCCCGGCGGTCGCCCCCCAGATGTTTCGGCCTTCGTACGGCAGCACGAAAAACACCCGCCGGCGCCCATCGACGACGCGCTCGGTGCGGTGATGGTTCGCCGGATCGAGGACAAAATCGAGCGGCACCTCGAAAGCTTCGGCAACCTCGAACGGATCGATCGCGAGGCGGAACGGCAGCCGGACGATGCCGACGATCGGCGTAATTTCGAACCCGGTGCCGGTGACGTAAGTGTCGAGCCGGCTGATCACGGTGATGTGATCGCGCTGCAGCCCGACTTCCTCCTCGGTCTCGCGCAGCGCCGCGGCGATCGCGTCGGCGTCGTCCGCCTCGATTCGGCCGCCGGGGAACGAGATCTGTCCGGCATGCGCCGACAGATGCGCGGTCCGCCGGGTCAGCAGCACGGTCATGCCCCCGGCGCGGTCGACGAGCGGCACCAGCACCGCCGCCGGCCGCAGCGCGGCGCTGGGCGGGGTCGTGCCGGGGTTGAGGTCGTGGTCGCCGCGGGTCGCCGCGCGCAGCGCCGCCGCCTCGAAGGGATCAGCAGCGCCGCCAAACCCGCGTCTTTTCGGCCGGCCGAGCCGGGCAAAGCGGTCGGCGACGTCTTGCCGCGTCAGAAAAGCCGATCGCATTTTGTCACCAATCGGGTCCGGGCTCGCCGAGCCGGAAGAATACGCCTTTGCTCCATACGCCGTATTGCCGCGTGCCGGCGATCTCTTCCTCGATGCCGAGCTCGACGAGATCGTAGAAAACCGGGCGCGTGAGCCGCGCCTCGAGGCTCGGGCGAATCAACAGGTAAGGCGCTGGCGCGCCATCGGCCGCGGTTTCGACCCGCAGCGGATGGTCCGGCCCCGCGGTCACAATCTCGTCCAGATTGGTGCGCAAAGTGAGTTCCTGCTCGGGACCCTGGCCGGCCACCGACAGCTCGACCGCGAGAAACGGGACGTCTTCGACGTCGATGCGGCCGCGCTCGGCGGGTGTAACGAGCCAATAACCGCCGTCCGCCTCGCGGCGCAACACCGAGGCAAACAGTTTGACGAGCGGCAGGCGAAGGATCGGAGACCCGCGGTAAAACCACGTCCCGTCGCGCGCGATGCGCATGTCGAGATCGCCGCAATCGACCGGCGGCCGGCGGGCACGCGCGAGGCCGGCGCCGCGGGAATTGCCGCGGCTGAAATTGTCGCCCAGGCTCGAAGCCGCCGCAACACCGGCAGCAGCACCGGCAGAAGGATCTGAGCTTTTGTCCTCGCTACCCATCGACGCCGCCTCCACCGATCTCGCTACCGAGGTCGAAGCTTTGGGCCGCAGCCTCGGTCTGGTTCGCGGCCGCATAGGCGAGGTCATCTTCGGGCAGCGCGAGGTTGTCGAACAAGCCCTGATCGCCCTTTTGTGCGGCGGCCATGCGCTGCTGATCGGCGTGCCGGGCTTGGCCAAGACCCGGCTGGTCGAAACCCTGGGTGCCATCCTCGGTCTCGACGAAAAACGGATCCAGTGCACCCCCGATCTGATGCCGGCCGATATTCTCGGCTCGGAGGTGCTGGAGGAAAGCGAAACCGGGCGCCGCTCGTTCCGTTTTATCCAGGGGCCGGTGTTCTGCCAATTGCTGATGGCCGACGAGATCAACCGGGCGAGCCCGCGCACCCAATCGGCGCTGTTGCAGGCAATGCAGGAGGGCCGGGTGTCGATCGCCGGCCAATACCACGCGCTGCCGCGGCCGTTTCATGTGCTGGCGACGCAAAACCCGCTCGAGCAGGAAGGGACTTATCCGCTGCCCGAGGCGCAGCTCGACCGTTTCCTGCTGCAGATCGATGTCGATTACCCCGATCTCGACGCCGAGCGCCAGATGCTGATCGCGACCACCGGGATTGTCGATGACCGGCCGCGGCCGGCGATGAACGTGGCCGAGGTGATTGCGGCACAGCGGTTGGTGCGGCGGTTGCCGATCGGTGAGAGCGTCGTCGAGGCGATCCTGTCGCTGGTGCGCTCGGCCCGGCCCGATACCGCGGCCGTGCCCGAGATGCGGCGCCTCGTCTCGTGGGGGCCGGGGCCGCGCGCGAGCCAGGCCTTGATGCTCGCCTGCCGGGCGCGGGCGTTGATCGAGGGCAGGTTCAGCCCGTCGCTCGACGATGTCGTGGCGCTGGCGCCGGCGGTGCTGCGTCACCGCATGGCGGTCAGCTTTGCCGGGCGCGCCGAGGGTGTCACGGTGGCGCGGATCATCGAGCAGATACTGGCGCCGTTCCGGTGATTTCCACCGCGTCCGAGTTGCGCGCGTCGCTGTTGCCGCGCCGGCGGGCGCCAACCGCGGCGTTGCGCGACCGCGCCGAGGAGGTCGCTGCCCGTCTGCCGCCGCTCTTGATCGCCGCCGAGCGGGTGGCTGCGACCGTTGCGCAGGGCGTGCACGGGCGGCGCCGGGTCGGTCAGGGTGAAACCTTCTGGCAATTCCGCCAGTATCAGGCGGGCGACCCCGCCGCCGCGATCGACTGGCGCGAGAGCGCCAAATCGCAACGACTTTATGTGCGCGAAACCGAATGGGAGGCCGCGCAAAGCGTGTGGTTGTGGCGCGATGCATCGGCCTCGATGGATTATAGCTCGGCCGATTATGTGGCCGACGCGGCTTGGCCGAAAAAGCGCGATCGCGCCGAATTGCTGCTCGCCGCATTGGCGAGCCTCTTGGTGCGCGGCGGCGAGCGGTTGAGCCTGCTCGGCAGCGGCGTTGCGCCGATGAGCGGGCGGCTCGCCTTGTCGCGGATCGCCGAGCTGATCGGCCGCGACCCTACCGACGCGCCGAGCCTGCCGCCCTTCGCGGCCTTGCCGCGGGCGGCCCAGCTGGTGCTGATCGGAGACTTTCTGTCGCCGCTCGACGAGGTCAACGCGCTGCTCACGCGCTTTGCCGCGAACGGGCTCAAGGGCCATCTCTTGCAGATCGTCGATCCTGCCGAGGAGGACCTGCCCTTTGCCGGCCGGGTCCGCTTCGCCGGCGTCGAGGAGCGCGACGAGCTTGTCGTCAGCCGCGTCGAAGGCATCCGCGGCGACTATGCCGAGCGCTTTCGCCGGCACCGCGACGGCCTTGCCGCGACCGCCGCTCCGCTCGGCTGGACCTTCGGCTCGCACCGCACCGACCGGCCGCCCGAATTGGCGCTCCTCGCGCTCTACAGCGCCCTGTCGGCCGACCGCCACCGGTAGCGCCAGGCCCGATCCGTGCAAAACGTTCGGAATATGTGCGAGCCCGCAGACCACGCCGCTGTCAGCCTCTCCCCCGGCCGGCGCTACGGCATGCACACATCTCGCGCCGCGCCTTGCGCCTCTCCGCCCGCCTGCGGTGCGACACACCTCGCCCCGACCCTCTCCGCCCCCAAGGGCGGAGAGGGGGATATTCGGGCTTTGAGATCTGTGCATGCCCTAGCCGGCCGGCGGGGGAAAGGGCGATTTCGCGGTGGCTCGGCGACTGGCGGATCAACCGTTCATGACCGGCGCTCGGCGGGGCGAAAACAGGGCGGCCGATGCTGAGCTTCGGCAGCTTCGCCTTTGCCGCGCCGTGGTTGTTGGCCGCGCTCGCGGCACTGCCGATCATCTGGTGGCTGCTGCGAGTGACGCCGCCGGCGCCGCGCCGGATCCCGTTCCCGGCGGTCCGGCTCCTTTTGGGATTGGCGCCGCGCGAAGAAACGCCGGCGCGAACGCCGCTGTGGCTGATCCTGCTGCGGATCACCCTGGCGGCGCTGGTCATCGTCGCGTTGGCGCATCCGCTGCTCAACCCGCAGCGGCGCCTCGCCGGGACCGGCCCCTTCCTGCTGGTCGTCGATGACGGCTGGGCGGCGGCGGCCGATTGGCCCGCCCGCCGGGCCGCGCTCGACCAGGTTTTGGCCGAAGCCGAGCGCGAGCAGCGCCAAGTCGTGCTGGTCGCGACCGCGGCCGCATCGACGCCGCCGCCGCTCGCACCGATGCGCGCCGCCGATGCCCGCGCCGCGGTCAAGGCGATGCTGCCAAAGCCCTGGCCGGTCGATCGCCGGGCTGCGCTCGAGCGGATCGACGCATTGTCGCTGCCGGGCTCGCCGTCATCGGTCTGGCTCAGCGACGGCCTCGCCGACAACGGCAGCGCCGCGCTCGGCCAGGGCCTCGCCGAGCGCGGCGAGCTGCGCTATCTGACCGCCGCACCCACCGACCGGCCGCTGCTCCTCGTCGCCGGCGAGCCGCAGGCGCGCGACCTCGCCGTGTCGTTGCGCTCGCTGCCGACGACCGAGCCGCGCCGCTACGAAGTGCGCGCCAGCGGCGAGGACGGCCGATTGCTGACGCGCCGCGCGGTGACCCTGGAGCCCGGCGCCGGCACCGCCGCGGTGCTGCTGCCGATGCCGAACGAGCTCAGAAACCGGGTGACCCGGATGGAAGTGGAAAACCAGCAATCCGCCGGCGCGGTGCTGCTGGTCGACGAGCATTGGCGCCGCCGCCCGGTCGCGATCGCCACCGGACCCGACCGTGCCGGCGAGCCGCTCCTCAGCGAGAATTACTATCTCGAACGGGCGCTGGCGCCATTTTCCGAGATCAGCCGCGGCCGGGTGCCGGATTTGCTAAAGCGCCGGCCGGCGGTGCTGGTCTTTTCCGATGCGGGCCCGGATTCGCCGACCGAAGCCCAGGCGATCGGCAAATGGGTCGAAGATGGCGGGCTTTTGCTGCGCTTTGCCGGGCCGCACCTCGCCGAAGAAAGCGACGATTTGCTGCCGGTCCGGCTGCGCCGCGGCGGCCGCACGATCGGCGGGGCACTCTCCTGGGAGCGGCCGGCGCGGCTCGCCCCCTTTGCCCCCGACAGCCCGTTTGCCGGGCTCGCGATCCCGAAGGATGTCACCGTCTCGCGCCAGGTGCTCGCCGAGCCGACGCTCGATCTCGCGGCCAAGACCTGGGCGCGGCTCGCCGACGGCACCCCGCTCGTCACCGCCGAAAAGCGCGGGCGCGGCCGGATCGTGCTGGTCCATACGACGGCGAATGCAAGCTGGTCGAACCTCGCCCTCTCCGGGCTCTTTGTCGAGATGCTGCGGCGGATCGTGGCGACGAGCCGGGGTGTGGCCGCCGCCGGCGAAGCGGCGCTGCCGCCGCTCGAAACGCTCGACGGGTTCGGGCAATTGGGGGCGGCGCCACCCAGTGCGCGCGCGATTTCGGCGGCGGAGATTGCTCATGCCGCGGTCTCGCCGGCTCATCCGCCGGGTTTTTACGGCACCGCCGACGCCCGGCGCGCGCTGAACCTCGCGGCCGGCGGCGCCGGTCTGAAGCCGATCGAGGACCTGCCCGCGGGCACGGTGAAAGCATCGTTCGGACACAGCCAGGAGGTCGATCTGCGCCCGCCGCTGTTGACCGCGGCGCTGCTGCTGGCGCTCGCCGATCTGCTGATCGGGTTTGGCTTGCGCGGCCTCTTCCGGCGGCGCCCGGCCCGGCTCGCCGCGATCCTGCTGCTCGCAGCGCTCGGATTTTCGGGTGCGGCGCGCGCCGACGACGCCTTTGTCGTGCGGGCGACCTCCGAGCTGCGGCTGGCTTATGTGCGCACCGGCAACGAGGCGGTCGATGCGACGAGCCGGGCCGGGCTCGTCGGCCTCAGCGACATCTTGAACCGGCGCACCGCGGTCGAAACCGGCGATCCGATCGCAATCGACCTCGAAGCCGACGAGCTGATTTTCTTCCCGTTGCTCTACTGGCCGGTGGTGGCGGACCAGCCGCGGCTATCGCCCGCTGCGGTCGAGCGGGTCAACCGCTATATCGACACCGGCGGGACGATCCTGTTCGATACGCGCGACGGCGACGAGCAGACGCCGGGCCCCTATGGCGGCGGCGCAGTGGCGGCGCAGCGGCTGCGCCGGCTCGTGGACGGCGTCAAGATGCCGCCGCTGGTGCCGATCGCGCCCGACCATGTGCTGACCAAGTCGTTCTACCTGCTGCACGAGTTTCCCGGCCGCTGGAATGTCGGCACCTTGTGGGTCGAGCCGGTCGAGGACCGGGTCAATGACGGGGTGTCGAGCGTCATTGTCGGCGCCAACGATTGGGCCGGCGCCTGGGCCGTCGATCGTGAGGGGCGGCCGGAATATGCCGTGGTGCCGGGCGGCGAGGCGCAGCGCGAGATGGCGCTGCGCTTTGGCATCAACCTCGTCATGTACGTGCTGACCGGCAACTACAAATCGGATCAGGTGCACGTGCCGGCGATCCTGGAGCGGCTCGGCCAGTGACCGGCAGCGGCTATGTGCTGGCGACCGCGCCGTTGCTGCCGTGGCCGGCGATCGGGCTGCTGGCCGCAGCCTGCGCGCTCGGCCTCGGCTTCGGCGTTTGGCGGCGCGCCCGCGGCGTGGCGTTGCGGGCGGCGGCGATGGCGCTCCTGATCGCCGCCCTCGTCAACCCGTCGCTGGTGGTCGAGCGCCGCTCGCCGCAGCGTGACGTCGCCGTCGTTGTCGTCGATGATTCGCCGAGCCAGGGGATCGGCAACCGCCGGCAAGCGACCGAGACTGCGCTCAAGACCTTGCAGGAACGCTTGTCGCACGAGCAAAACCTCGACGTCCGGGTGGTCCGGTCGAGCAACCGGCCGGACGACAGCGGCGGGACCCGGCTGTTTGCCGCGCTCGACCGGGCGATGTCCGACGTGCCCCGGCGCCGTCTCGCCGGGATCGTCATGATCACCGACGGCGAGGTGCACGATGTGCCGCCGGGCGACGCCAAGACGCTGGCGGCAAAGATCGGCGCGCCGCTCCATGTCCTCTTATCCGGCCAGCCCGGTGAAGGCGATCGCCGGCTGGTCGTCGGTCAGGCGCCGAGCTTTGGCCTCGTTGGCAAGGACCTGACCCTGACCGTCCGGGTCGAGGACCTGCCCGAAAGCGCCGCCGACAACAATGGCGCAGAGGCCGGGATCAGCTGGAGCAAGGATGGCGGGCCGGCGCATCGGATGATGGTCCCGGTCGGCCGCGATGCCCGGCTCACGATCCCGATCGACCATGGCGGCGCCAATGTCGTCCAGATCGAGACCCCGCCGGGTCCGCACGAATTGACCCTGGCCAACAATCGCGCCGTCGTCGTCGTCAACGGCGTGCGCGACCGGCTGCGCGTGCTCTTGGTCTCGGGCGAGCCGCATGCCGGCGAACGGGTCTGGCGCAACATCCTCAAATCCGACCCGTCGGTCGATCTCGTCCATTTCACGATCCTGCGCCCGCCGGAAAAGCAGGACGGCACGCCGATCCGCGAATTGTCGCTGATCGCCTTCCCGATCCGCGAGCTGTTCGACACCAAGCTCGAAGATTTCGACCTGATCATCTTCGACCGCTACACCCGGCGCGGTGTGATCCCGGCGACCTATCTAGAGAACGTCGTGCGCTATGTCAGGAACGGCGGCGCTTTTCTCGAAGCCTCCGGCCCGAATTACGGCACGCCGCTGAGCCTTGCCCGCACCCCGCTCGGCGCAATCCTGCCGGCCGAGCCCACCGGCAATGTCTACGAGGAAGGGTTCAAGCCGGAATTGACCGCGCTCGGCCGCCGCCATCCGGTGACCGAGGGGCTGCCCGAGGCCGGGCCGGCCGGTGGCGAGCCGCAATGGGGCCGCTGGTTCCGCCAGGTCGAGGCCAAGGTCCATCATGGCACGACGGTGATGACCGGCGACCGCGGCGACCCGCTCCTCGTCCTCGACCGGGTCGGCAAGGGGCGGGTGGCGCAGCTGCTCTCCGACCAGATGTGGTTTTGGGCGCGCGGCTTCGAAGGTGGCGGGCCGCAGGCCGAGCTGCTGCGCCGGCTCGCCTATTGGCTGATGAAGGAGCCGGACCTCGAAGAAAACGATCTGCGCGCCACAGTCGATGACGGCCGGCTCGTCGTCACCCGGCAATCGCTCGACCCGGACAGCACGCCCGTCACCGTGACCGCACCCGACGGACACAAGGAAAGTCTGACCCTGACCCCGGAGCAGGGCGGGCGCAGCAGCGGGTCGCTGCGCATCGACGGATTGGGGCTCTACCGGGTCAGCGACGGCAAGCACACGGCCTTGGCTGCGGCCGGGCCGCTCAACCCGATCGAATTCGCCGATGTCCGCACCACGCCGGAAAAGCTGGCGCCGGTTGCCGCCGCGACGGGGGGCGGGGTCTTTTGGGCCGGTTCCGGCAGCGTTCCCGCAATCCGCCGGGTGGCGCCCGACCGGTCGGCAGCCGGGCACAACTGGATGGGCTTTCGCGAGAACGGCGACTATACCGTGACCGGGTTCAGCGAGATGCCGCTGCTGCCGGCGATCGCCGCGTTGCTGCTGATCGTCGGCGGCCTGATCGCGGCGTGGCGGCGCGAGGGGAACTGAGCCCGCGGGGCTTCGCCATGCTGGATGATGGGGCGTGCTGAGAGGCGATTTTCTGACCCCGCTGCATCCGGACGGCCTCAAATTCGTCGTGCCCGCGGCGGTCGTCACGGTGCTGCTGCTTGCGCTGTGGTCGCCGATCGGCTGGATCGCGCTGATCCTCACGCTGTGGCTCGGCTATTTCTTTCGCGACCCGTGGCGGGTGACGCCGGACCGCGCCGGATTGCTGGTCAGCCCGGCCGACGGGGTCGTTGTCTCGATCGCCGCTGCCGCACCCCCTGCCGAGCTTGCGATGGGCGAGGCGGCATTTGTCAGGATCGGGATTTTCCTCGATCTTTTTTCGGTCCATGTGACCCGCGCCCCGATCGGCGGGCGGGTCGCGGCGCTGCGCTACACCAAAGGCCGGTTTGTCGATGCGAGCCGGGAAGAGGCGAGCCTCAACAACGAGCGGATGGCGATCCGCCTCGCTCCCGCGGACGGGCCCGAGATCGCGTTTGTGCAGATCGCCGGCCTCGTCGCCCGGCGCATCGTCTGCGATCTCTATGACGGCCAGCAGGTTGCGACCGGGCAGCGGATGGGCATCATCCGCTTCGGCTCGCGCGTCGATGTCTATGTTCCGCCGCCTTATGTGCCGCTGGTGATCGCCGGACAGCGCATGGTGGGCGGCGAGACCGTGCTCGCCGACCGTCTGGCGCAGGAGCCGGCGCGTCAGGGGATCGCGCAATGAGAAGCCGCGGGTCGAGAATGCGCCGGCCGCGGGTGCGGGTGCGCCGGCTGTCCCCGCTCTCGGTCAACCGCATGGTGCCGAACGTTCTGACCCTCCTGGCATTGTGCGCCGGGATGACGGCGATCCGCTTTGCGACGCACGCGAATTTCGAGCGCGCGGTGTTCGCGATTATCGTCGCCGGCGTCTTCGACGGACTCGACGGGCGCATCGCTCGCTTGCTCAAATCGACCTCGAGCTTTGGCGCCGAGCTCGACAGCCTGTCGGATTTCGTCAGCTTCGGGGTAGCCCCGGCCGCTGTCCTTTATCTGTGGACATTGTCCGGACTGCACTCTCTCGGCTGGGCGATAGTCCTCTTTTTCGCGGTCTGCTGCGCGCTTCGCCTGGCGCGGTTCAATACCCAGCTGGGCGCCGACCAGCCGCCCTACGCGGCCCCGTTCTTTACCGGGGTGCCGGCCCCGGCCGGAGCCGGGCTCGTCATGGTGCCGATGTTTTTGAGCTTCGAATGGGGCGATTGGCTGTTCCGCTCGCCCTATCTGAGCGCCGTCATCGTCACTGGCGTGGCGCTGCTGATGGTGAGCCGGGTCCCGACCGTATCGCTGAAGCGGATCCGCGTCCCCCATCATCTGGTGGTTCCGACCTTGCTCGGGATCGGCGTGCTGACCGCCTTTTTTACGAGCGCGCCTTGGCCTACCTTGACCGTCGTCGGCATCGTCTATATCGGCTCGATCCCGGCGACGATCCACGCCTACTGGCGTCTGCGCCGCGCCGCCGAGACACAGCGCAACGAGACCCCGCTGCCGCCGACCCCGAGCCTGGCGCCTCCGGACCCGGCCCACCCGCTGGCGCAAGGGGCGCCGGGTCCGACGCCGCCCTTGGACGGCTCGGACCGCTACAATCATTAGAGGTAATGATCATCGTTAATTCTATTTTAGAGAGATCATGTCCGACTCCCAATTCGATAGCGGTTCGCAGCGGGAGGAAAATTTATGTCGAGCATCGTCCAGCCGTGTTTTTGGAATGAGGCGGCGGCGCACGCCAAGCTCGGGCAAATAGTCTGGCCGAACGGCCCCGAATGCCCGCATTGCGGCAACGCCGAGCGGATCGGCGCGGTGATCGGCAAGGGTGCGCGCACCGGCTTGAAGCTGTGCTGTCGCTGCCGAAAGCAGTTTCGCGTCACGATGGCGACCATCTTCGACGGCAGCCACGTGCCGCTGCAGAAATGGCTGCAGGCGGGCTTTCTCTTGGCGTGCTGCAAGACCCGGGTCAACGCCCATCAGCTGCATCTCAAGCTCGAAGTGACCAATAAGACAGCGCTGCGCATGCTCCAGCAGCTTGATCCGCTGGCGACCCGGATCCGCCGCGATTCCCACGCGGCCGAGGCACAGCGTGGTGAGCCGCTGCCGGACGCGTTCGAGGCGGATTTATGGGTCGAAACCCTCGGATTGACGCTCGGCCGCGTCGCGCGGGACGGCGCTGGCGAGACCCGGTTTTCGATGCTGCCGACAAGGCAGTTTTTTGGTTTTGTCGAGATTGTGCAGTTGCTCGGATGGCGCGACGACGAGCCCGCGTTCGACGCCATGCTGGCGGCATCGAAACGGTCGCGCCGGCGGAGCGAGACCGGCGTCGACTTCGCCGCGCGCGCCGAATTCGTTCGCGGCGCGCTCCTGTCGCCGGCGCCGGTCGGATGATCCTGCTGCGCGGGCTGGACCTGCTGCGCGGGCAGGACCTCCTGCGCAGGCTGAACCCTGGGATCGAGGGGGGATGGAGGCGGTCGTTTGGGCGCGCCCGAACGGCTGGTGTATGGTTGCCGCGCTATTCGAACAACTCGAGCGCCATGCCCGGCCTCACCGACAGCTCCTCACTCGACCTCGTTGCCCACGTCATTCAAGTGGCGCTGACGCCGATCTTTCTGCTGTCCGGGATCGCCACCCTGTTGAACGTGTTTTCGACCCGGCTCGCGCGCGTCGCCGATTTGATCGCCAAGGCGGTCGAGGGCGCCGACGGCGACAAGGCGATCGAGGGCGCCGATGGCGACCAGGCCGTTGCCATGACCGCCGAGCTGCTGCACCTGCGCCGGCGGTCCTTGGCGCTCGACACGGCGGTCGTTCTCGCCGCCATTGCCGGGGCGGCCACCTGCGCCTCGGTGCTGACCCTGTTTGTCGGTGCTTTGAAGGATGCGACGGTCGCCTCGATATTGTTCACCACCTTTGGTCTCGCCGTCGTCTCGACGATGGGTGCGATCGGCGCCTTCACCCTCGAAATGCTGATGGCCGGCAGCGGCATGCGCGCCCGCGCCAACGCGCGCCGCTTTTTCGAGCCGCGGTGAGCCGCCGCGAGGCCCGGCAAGGTCCAACAACGTCCGGCAAGGTTATCGCAGCAATTCGGGCAAGCTGCGAATGATCCGGTCGGGGCGGACCGGGCAGTCGGGCGGCAATCCGACGCCGTAGCCGTCATGCCAGATCGCGTAAATGCCGAGACGCTGCGGTGCGGCAACCTCCCATTCGAGGTTGTCGCCGACCATCCAGGCGTCTTGCGCGTCAACCCCGAGAGCATCGAGCGCATGCCGGTAGGCGCGCTCTTCCGGCTTGCCGAAACCGTGCTCGCCCTCGATCTGGATATGGTCGAAGCGGTGCTCGAGGGCAAAGCGAACGACTTTGGCGCGCTGCGGCTCGGCGGCGCCGTTGGTGATCAGCGCCAGGCGCACGCCCAGCTCCTTTAGCCGGTCGAGAGTTTCGTGCGCACCCGGAAAGCAGCGCAGCTCGGCGTTGTGCAGCGCGTTGAACTCGTCCGCCAGCGTATTGCTCAGCGCTCGCTCGGGGACCCGATGCCCGGCCGCCCCCAGCCCGGCAAACGCAGCAGCGACGATCCGGCGGCGCGCGGCGACGATCCGGTGCCGCCAATGCTTGTGCTGCGCCGGGTCGGCCCACAGCTCGCGTGAGCATTCCTGGATCGCGGCGATCAATGCATCCGGGCCGATCGGCGCCAGACGGTCGGCGACCGCGCCGACCACCCGCTGCCATTGCGACTCCGCCTGACCAAACGCCGAAATGATCGTGTCGTCGAGATCGAACAATATGGCGCGCGGCAAATCGGTCATCGCCGTCATTCTATCACGCCAGCTCGGTTAAGCATGCTTCAACCATGTGTCGCTATACCGGCTGCACCCCGGCGGAGGCTGCAGAAGTGCATCCGTACAACACTGATTTCTACGATTTTCTGGCGTCGTTTGCCATCCGCTCAGCCGCAGCGGTCGTGCCGTTGCTGACCGGCTCGATGCCGATCCGCAGCGTTGCCGATTTTGGTTGCGGCGAAGGCGCCTGGCTCAGCGTATGGCGCAACGCCGGCGCCGAGGTGGCCGGCATCGATGGCCCCCATGTCGATCGGCGCCGGCTGATGATCGAAGAGCGGCAGTTTTACGCCGCGGATCTGAGCCGCCCCGTCGATCTCGGCCGGCGTTTCGATGTTGTGCAGAGCCTCGAAGTCGCCGAGCACCTGCCGCCCGGCTGCGCATCCGATTTTGTCGCGACGCTGACGGCGCATGCGCCGCTCGTGCTGTTTTCGGCGGCGGTGCCGGGGCAAGGCGGCGAGCACCATGTCAACGAGCAGCCGCTCGAATATTGGCGGGCGAAATTCCGCGAACGCGGCTACGCAGCAATCGATTGCATCCGGCCGCGAATCGCCCGGAGCCCGCGCATCCAGAGCTGGTACCGCTGCAACATGCTGCTCTACGCGGCCGAGGCGGGGCTCGGCTGATTTGCCGCAGCCGCTGCGCGCCTATCGGGTCGCGGAGACGCAAAGGCTGCGCGAATACCGGCCGCTCGCCGATCGGCTCCAGCACGCGGCGGTCCGGCGGTTGCCGCGCCGCGCGGTCGATTATCTCTCGCGGCGCCGCTCTCGGCTGGCCGCATCGCGCGCAGCCGCCTCAGGCGCGGCTCGCCGTGCAGACGAGCAAGATGCCGATCGCGATGCAAAGAACGCCGAGCCACGAGACGGGCGAGATCGCCTCGTGCTGCAATAAGCCGGCGGCGAGGAATACCGCGACATACTGAGCCGACGCGAAGACCTGAGCGACATACACCGGCAAGGCGCGCACCACAAACGCATAGATCAGCCCGCCAAACCCGAAGAGCACCAAGCCCAGCACCGATTGCCAGCCGAAGAGCCCGAGCACGATGCGCCCGCTCGGCGGCGCCACGGCGCCGAGTTTGAGCATCAGATTGGCGCCGACGGTCAGGCAGACCATGCCGGCGATGCCGAGGAGGAGGACGAGGCCGGGCATTCGGGCGCCTACTGCGGCACCGGGCGGGTGGCGACGGCCGACCACGATATCTCGTTTACCCAGACGAGCCGGATATCGACGAGACCGGCCCGCGCCATCATCTGCGCCACGGTCTCGCGCGGCCAATAATGCGCGATCCGCGGCAGCATCTGATCGAACACGATCGCGCGCAGGTGGCCGAAATCGAAGCCGGCGATCAGCCGGAAATACTCGCTCGGGTAAAAGCCGAGCCGCAGCAATCCCCAGATCATCGCAGCCGGATAGAGCGACAGGTGATGCGTCAGGCCGATCGGCAGCCGGCTGAGCAATATGCGCCGCACCGGGTCGAGCAGCCGCAAGAGCCAGCGGTTGTTTTCGCGTCCGTAGACCCAGATCAGCACCCGGCCGCCCGGCTTGACCGCGCGCGCCATCGCATCGAGCGCCTGCTGCGGCATTGCGAGGTGGTGGATCACGCCAATCGAGAAAGCGAGGTCGAAACGGTCCCGGAACGGCAGGTCGTAGGCGCTCGCCCGCATCACGCGGACCGCTGGGAAGACCCGCAGATTGCGCCGCGCGCTCGCCAGCGAACGGTCGTCGATATCGACCGCCACCCCGCCGGCGGCGCCATATCCGAGCGCCCAGAAGCTGTTGCGCCCCATGCCGCAGCCGACATCGAGAAACTCCTTCCCGGCCCAGTCCGCGGCGCCAAGGGCGGCGGTCCAGCGCCGAAACTGCTCCTCGTGCCCGGGCAGGATTTCGGCATAGGCGCCCCATTCATAGCCGAACCGGTCGGGCGATCCGCGGCGATCGCGCCACGCCAGCTCGCTCATGCCGCCGCCGCCATGCGCCGGCTTTTCTGCCGAAGGGCGACCGTGAACAGGACGTAGAGCGCCCACAGCTTTTTGCCGTGGTCGGCCTGTCCGGCATCGTGCTCGCGCCACATCGCCTCGATCGTGTCGCGCCGGAACCACCCGGCGACGGGGTTCGCCCCCGACATCAGCACATCGCGGCATTGGTCGCGGAACAAGGTCCTGATCAGGCCGCCGATCGGCACGGCAAAACCGTGCTTTTTGCGATGGACAATCGACGCCGGCAGGTAGCGGCTGGCGAGCCGCTTGAGGATGTATTTTTTGACGCCACCTCGCAGCTTTAATTCGAGCGGCAGGCGGCAGGCATATTCGGCGATCGCACGGCCGAGAAACGGCGCGCGCAACTCGAGGCCATTGAGCATCGCGGCGCGGTCGGTTTTGGTCAGAATATTCTCAGGCAGATAGGTCGTCAGCAGCTGGTAGGCGAGGCGTTCCACCGCGCCGACATCGCCGGCTTCAGCGGCGCGGCGATCGACCGGCGCAAAGGCGTCGTCGAGCATGATGTCCGGAGGGGCCGCCGCGGGTTGCCAAAGTGCCGCCATCCGCGCCGGCCCGAACGGCGCCATCCACAAAAACGATTGCCGCGCCGTTGCCGCACCAAAGCCTTGGGCCAATTGGGCCGCGAGAAACCGCCGGCTCATATAGCCTTCGCCGCCCGGGAGCATCCCCATCAGCCGCTCGACCGCAGCGGCGAGTGCTGCGGGACAGCACCGCATCAGCGCGGCAAAGCGCTGCACCGCGAAATTCGGATAGCCGAGAAACAGCTCGTCGGCACCGTCGCCACCGAGGGCGACGGTCATCGAGCGCCGCGCCGCCCGGCAAACGAGCCAGGTCGGCAACAGCGACAAATCGGCCAGCGGCTCGCCGAGCCGGTCGCTCACCGCCTCGAACGCGGCGCCGAGATCGTGATCGCCGAGATCGACGATTTCGTGCCGCAGCCCCAGATGGCGGGCGACCTCGGCCGCGTGCGGGGTCTCGTCGAAACCCTGCCGGCCAATGCGCACGCTAAAGGCACCGAGGCCCGGGGCCACGCGCGCGGCGAACGCGGCGACCAGGCTCGAATCGAGCCCGCCCGACAAAATGATGCCGAGCGGCACATCGGCGACGATGCGGTCGCGCACCGCTTCGGAGAGAAGCGCATCGAGCCGCTCGATCGCTTCGCCTTCGGTTGGCCGGGCGGTGCGGTCCGGCAGCGGCGGGCGCCAATAGCGCTCGATCGTGATGCCGTGCCGCGTCGCCGTCAGCATGGTGCCGGGCTCGAGCTTGGCGATCCCCCGCCAGCCGGAGGCCGTGCCCGGCAAATATTCGAACAGCAGAAATCGATAGGCGGCCTGGCGGTCCAGCCCCGTCTCGGCGAAAGCGGGATGGCGCAGCAGCGCCGGCGCCTCCGACGCGAAGACGAGGCCGCGCGGCGACCGGCCGAAATAGAGCGGCTTTTCGCCAAACCGGTCGCGAACCAGATGGAGCGCCCCGGTGGCGCCGTCGCGAAAGGCAAAAGCAAACATGCCGTCGATCCGGTCGATGGCGCGGCGGATGCCGTCGCGGCGGATCAGCTGGAACAGGATTTCGGTGTCGGAGCGGTCGCGCAAGGTCACACCGGCGCGGCCAAGCTCGGCGGCGAGCGCCCGGTAGCCGTAGATTTCGCCGTTGAACACCAGCGCGTCGCCGGTCGCCGGATCGACCCGCGGCTGGGCGCCGCCGGCGCGGTCGATGATCGCAAGACGCGTATGGCCGAGCGCTACTCGGTCATCGACAAAGGCGCCGCACGCGTCGGGGCCGCGATGAGCGAGCGCCGCGTTCATCGCCGCGAGGATGGCGTGGGCACCAGGGGCCGGTTGGGTGAACCCGGCGATGCCGCACATCAGGCTACCATTTGCGCGCCAGCGCCAACGGGCGCACCACGGCCGAATACTGCACCACGCGCGAGATTTTGTAGGGCGGCTTGCCGCAAGCCTCGAAGTAAATCCGCGCCTGTACTTCGGCAATGATGCCGAGCAGGATGAACAGCACGCCGGACAGCCCGATCGTCGCGGCGACCAGCGGCAACGGCGTCTGGATCAGCGTGATCCCTTGCCCGAATTTGAGCGCCAGCGCCCAGCAGAACGTCAGAAACGACAGCATCCAAAAAAATAGGCCGAGCTTGCCAAAGAACTGCATCGGCCGATCGAAAGCACGGCCAATAAAATATAATATAATTAAGTCGAGCGAAACTCGAAGAACTCGCCCGAACCCGTATTTCGACCGGCCATGCCGGCGCGCATGGTGCTTGACCGGCAATTCGGCAACACGCGCTCCCTGCGCCGCCGCATAGATCGGGATATAGCGGTGCATTTCGCCATAGAGCCGCACGTCTTCGATGACCTCGCGCCGGTAGGCTTTGAGGGTGCAGCCGTAATCGTGCAGCCGGACGCCGAGCAAAGCCGAGATCAGCCGGTTCGCCACCGCCGACGGCAACCGCCGCGACAGCCGGTCGTCGCGCAGCGTGCGCCACCCCGAAACCACGTCAAAGCCTTCGGCGAGCTTTTCCAGCAATCGCGGGATGTCCTCGGGGTCGTTCTGGCCGTCGCCGTCCATCGGGATCACGACATCGCCGGTGCAATGCTGGAAAGCCGCCATCAGCGCGGCGGTCTGGCCATAATTGCGTCGGAAATGCAGCACCTGGACGCGCGCATCGGCATGGGCGAGCCGGTCGAGGATGGCGCCCGAGCCGTCGCTCGAACCGTCATCGACAAAGACGATTTCGGCGCTGAGCGGCAGCCGGTCCAATGTCGCGGTCAGCGCCTCATACAATGCGCCGAGCGCTTCGGCCTCGTCGCAGACCGGAATGACGACCGACAGATCCATGCCGACCGTGATAAGCAACAAGGGTTAGCAATTCCTGAATGGAAATGCGTCCGCTGTCAGCCGCCGCGCGGCCTTCCGGGCCACCGCCGGTTGCTCAAGCTGCGGCGAGGGCGCGGTTCGCCTCCTCGAAGCGACGCATGTTCTTCGGCAGATCGTAGCGGCCTTCGAGCAAGGTCTCCGGGTCCCACTCGCTGCGGCTGACCGCAAAAAAGTCGCCGCCATAGACGTGGATCGCCCCGGTCAGGCGGTCGAGCGGGTTGGTCACCGAATGAATGACGTCGCGGCCCAGCGGCTCGGCGCAGCGCGCGCCCAGCGACTTCGCCCCGGCCGCTTCGATCAGCCCACGCGCGTCGCCCGGCAGCCGGCGCCAGAAGATGTTGTCCTCGCGCCCGCTATAGACCCCGATCACCGCCCACATCAGGTGGTTGTGCGGCATGATGGTCATGCGCGGCGCCCAGACGACGTTGAGGATCGTCAATTCCGGCGAACGGTGGAGCGGCGTGACGCCGGCCTGCGCCGGCTCACCGAGCGCGGCCAGCACCAGGGCGGGATCGGACACCGCGCGCGCCACCACCTCGCGCGCCGTCTTGTGCGTCGGGTCGGCGGCGACCGCGGTGCGGCAATCCTCGATAAAGCGGTCGGGATCGAACATGTACTTTCTCCGGTTCCGGTCAGTCGGCTGCCGCGGCCGATTGCGCCGCGGCCGAGCGGTGGCCTTTCTGGTGGAAATAATTCGCCCGGTAAAACTCGAGCACGAGGTCGCGATAGAGGGCGGGCGGGTAGCGCGGCGGATTGTCGGGGCCGGTGCAGCTCGGCAGGCACGCGATGACCCGGTCGGGGTTCGGGCTGTGAAAATAGGCGATCGAATAGCGGTCGTTCCCGCTGTCGTTGAGCACACCGTGCGGCGTCGACAGGAAGCGGTCGTTCGACCAGCGCCGCATGATGTTGCCGAGATTGATCAGCAAGGTGCCGGGAATGACCGGCGGCGCAAACCATTCGCCGCCCATCGGTCCGTTTGGCGGCAGCCGCACCGCCAGCCCCGGCACCTCGCTGCGCGCCAGCGCGGTCATAAAGCTGTTGTCGGTGTGCGGCCCCTGGCCGAAGACGTTGTCCTCGGCCGTCTGCCTGCGGCGGGTAGTGCAAAAAGCGCAGATTGGCGTGGCCCTTGCCGGCAAAAAAGGGCGCAAAGAAATCGGCCGGCATGCCGAGTGCCACGGCAAAGGGCGGCAGCATCCGGTCGCACAGGGCACCCAGCGCCGCAAAATATTCCATCATGTCGGCGCGCAGGTCGGGCTCTCCCGGCGGCCACTGGTTGCGCCCGCGCAACGGCTTCCCGGCGATCACGTCGGGATGGTCGGGAGCGCGGTCGTGGCTGATAAAAAAGCTTTCGTTCTGGTTGGGCTTTGTCGCCTTGTGCACGGTCGAGGCGCCCTGGACCGAGGCGTTTATCGGCAGATAGCCGATATTGTTCTGGTTGAGCCGCAGCGCCAGCTTCGTTTCGAGCGGCAAGGCGTGGAACCGGCGTGAGGCGGCAAAGGCGCGCTCGATCAGCGCCTCCGGGACGCCGTGGTTCAGCGCGTAGAAAAAGCCGATCTCCTCGCAGGCGTGCTCGACCTCGGCCGCGACGCGTTCGAGCGCCCCTTTCTCGCCGGCAAAATAGGGTCCGTAATCGATGACCGGAATTCGCTCGGCCGCCGCCGCGGCATCGGCGACCCGATAGCGCTCGAACAGGTTCATTGCCGCCTCCTGTCGTCGGTATCCCGTCCTCAGCCGCCGATCATACGCCAAATCGGCGCGCGCGAAGCCGGGCCTGCGAGCTCGGTCGCGCCAAAGGGTGCGAGCGCGTCGAGGATCGCGTTGGCGATTGCCGGGAAGGCGGCGACCGCCCCCGCTTCGCCGCAGCCTTTGACGCCGAGCGGGTTGGTGGTGCACCGCGTCGGGTTGAAGCCGAGATCGAAGGCGACGAGGTCGTCCGCTCGCGGCAAGGCGTAGTCGAGCAACGAGCCGGCGGCAAGCTGGCCGGTGCCGGCGTCGTAGCTGGCATGCTCGAAGAGCGCTTGGCCCGCACCCTGGGCGATCGCGCCATGCGCCTGCCCCGTCGCGATCATCGGGTTGACCAGCACACCGTAATCATCGACCGCAGTGTAGCGCGCGAGGCGGACCTGCCCGGTGTCGCGCTCGATCTCGACCTCGACGACATGCGCGCCGTTTGGGAAGGTCATCCATTCCCGCTCCCAGTAATGGTAGGTGTCGAGCGGCGTATTCCTGACGCGCGCCGCCGCGGCGACATCGAGGAGCGCCAGGCGGCGGTCGGTCCCGGCGACGACAAACTCCCCGTCCGCAAAGCGGATATCGGCTTCGGCCGCCTCCAGCATCTCGGCGGCGAGGCGCGTCCCCTTGGCGATGATTTCGTCCGCGGCGCGCCAGATCGCGGTGCCGCCCATATAGGTCGCGCGCGAGCTGCCGTGCCCGCCGCCCTTGGCGATCAGGTCGGTATCGCCCTGGACGAGGCGAATGGGTTCGTTGGGCAGCCCGAGGCGGTCGGCCAGAATCTGCGGAAACGTCGTCTCGTGGCCCTGGCCGATGGTCTGGGTGCCGGTGATCAGCGCTACCGTGCCATCGGCCTCGAAACGGATTTCGACATTTTCGTGCGGTGTCCCGCCGGTCGCCTTGATGTGATAGGCAAAGCCGAGGCCGCGCAACCGCCCGCGCGCCTCGCTCTCCTTGCGCCGTGAGGGAAAACCCGCGACATCGGCACGGGCGAGGGCCTGATCGAACGTCTCGGCAAAGGCGCCGCTGTCGACCTGGTTGCCAAACGCATTTTTGAGCGGCATCGCCGCCGCCGGGACCATGTTGATATGGCGCAGCCGGGCGCGGTCGAAGCCGCATTCGCGCGCCGCCTGGTCGATCAGCCGCTCGATGATGTTGACCGCCTCGGCATAGCCCGGCCCGCGGCTGACGCCGATCGGCGCGGTGTTGGTCAGCACCGCCGTGATATTCAGCTCGATCGCCGGGATGCGATAGACGGTGCCGGGCAGAAAGGCATATTGAAACGTCTGCACGCCGCCGGCGCTGCCCGCCAGATACGCCCCGAGATTGGCGGCGCTGTCGATCCGCAACGCCAGAAACCGGCCGGCCCTATCGAGCGCCAGCGCCGCATTCGCCAGATGGTCGCGCGCCTGATGGTCGGCGAGAAACACCTCGCTGCGGCTGGCGATCCACTTGACCGGGCGGCCGACGCGTTTCGCCGCCCACAGGATCAGCACGTGCTCGGGATAGATAAAGTTCTTGGCGCCAAAGCCGCCGCCGACATCCGGCGCGACAAACCGCACGGCCGCGGCCGGGACACCCAAGGCGCGGGCCGCATGGTCGCGGGTGTTGTGCAGGCTCTGGCTCGACACATGGGCGGTGTAGCGGCCGGTCGCCGCATCCCAAATCCCGACGATGCCGCGCGGCTCGATCGGGTTGGTGACGATGCGGTGGTTGTCGAGACGCAATTCGACGGTATACGCCGCCGCGGCAAAGCCCGCCGCCACCGCGCCAGGGTCGCCCGTATGCCATTCGAGGCACAGATTGCCCGGCACCTCGGCGGCGAGCTGCGGCGCGCCGGGAGCGCGGGCGGCGGCGGCGCCGGTCACCGCCGGCAGCGGGGCATAATCGACCGCCACCAGCTCGGCGGCGTCGAGCGCCTGGTCGCGGGTTTCGGCGACGATCAGCGCGACCGCCTCGCCGGCCCAGCGCACCTTGCCCTCGGCCAAGAGCGGCTGCGGCAGAAAGGCAAAGGGCTCGCCGGTCTGGGTGTTGGCCTCGGCCGCGGGCCGCAGCGGCTCTAATCCGTCGGCGCTTGACCTCGGCGGCGGTCAATACGGCAAGGATGCCCGGCGCCGCGCGCGCCGCACGCACGTCGATATGCTCGATCCGGGCATGCGCATGCGGCGAGCGCAGCACGACGGCGTGCGCGAGCCCGGCAAAGGCGAGGTCGTCGAGATAGCGTCCCCGGCCGGTCAAAAAGCGCTGGTCCTCGCGGCGCTTCGGGCGATCGCCGATCCCGGCGCGATCGGTCATGCCGGCTCCCTCTCCTGCCAAGGACGCACCGTGACCTCGGGCCAGATCGATTGCGCGCGCTCGGCCTTGGCGCGGTGCGAGGCGGCGTTGTCGAGCGCCGGGTTCGGCCGGATCACCATCGCAAACATGTCGCCGAGACCGAACGGGGCGGCCACGTCGAGCCGATCGTCGCCGTCGAGCCGCACGCCGACCGCGTGCACGACCGAGGCGTAGCGCGACAGGGCTTCGTCGGCCGAGGCGAGCGGCGGGTACGGGGTGCCGAAGCGGCCTTCGAACCACAGATGAACGCGCGCCTGGTTCCTCGCCTCGACCGGGCCGACACAGCCTCGCGTCGCCGCGCCGACCTGGCCGATGATCCGGTCCTCGGCCTCCCAGGACAGATCAGAACCGTCGAAATAGATCAGGTCGTAATCCTTGATCCCGGTGCCGCGGGCGCGCCCGGTCAAGCGCGTTCCACACGGTCTGATAGAGGCAGCCGGCGACGAGCCGCCATTGCGGCAGGCGCAACCCGCGCAGGCACACCAAGAGGCGCATCAGATCGGGGTCGGCGCGGAGGATCGCTTCGAGCCGGTGCCGCTCCTCGGCCGCCGGCCCGGTCACGGCAGCTGGTAGCCGACCTTCGATTCGATCTCCAAGGTGCGCTGCACCGCCGGCCGCGCCATCATCCGCTGGTAATGCCCGTAAAGCCCGGGATAGGCGCCGGGCTCGGGCTTCAGGGTCGTGAAAAAGCGCCAAAAGAGGCGGAAGAGGTGAATGTCGGCGATCGAATATTGGCCGACCGCCCACTCCCTCTTGCCAAACTTTTGCTCGGTAAGGGCGAACACCTCCTGCCAGCGCTCGTTGCCGATGCGGCGCGCCGGATGCACGGTCGAGGCGATAAACGACATCCACGCGATCGCCTGCGCCTCGGCTTCGATGCCCCCTTGCGGCCACAACCCGGCCTCGGGATGGCGCCTGGCGAGGTAATAGAGGGTCGCCGCCACCTCGGTCATGACCCGCCCGTCGATGATCAGCGCCGGGACCTTGCCCTCCGGGTTGACCGTCAGATAGTCGGGCGAATGCTGCTCGCGCTTGGCAAACGAGACCCAGCGCGGCTCGAACGCGACCCCGACCTCGTGCAGCGCAATATGCGTCGCCATCGAGCTCGACCCCGGCGACATATAAACCGTCAGCATGGCATCCCCCGTGGTCCACGGCCGATCGTCCCCTGCCGCAGCGCAGAGGTCAACCGGGTCAGCGCCTGCTCCCGGCGAGCGGTGCGGGCGAGGCGATCCGCTATGTGTGCGGCCGCCTCGCCCGCGGGCCGGTCAGAGCGGGATGCGCCGGCGCGCGCTTTGCCGTCGGCTTACCGGCTCGCCGAACGCGGCGCGGCTACGCTCCAATTGACGCAGGTGCCGGTCCGTCCACATCCGGACGCGGCGCTCGCGGCGCGATCCCCCGGGTGGTTTGGCTCGCTGGTTCAGCCGCGCGAGTGAGCCGGTGACCTGCGTCCAGCCGCTTTGCGGGTCAAATTTCTGCGCATAGCCGCCGGTCAGCACCTCGAATGGGGTGCGGCAATGCTCTTTAAGATCGATCGCCCCCTGCGCGTGTTGATGACCAAACCAGTTTGGCGTGATGAAGTCGGTGACCAGGGTGCCATCGATCTCGTAGCCGTATTGCTCGTCTTCGACGGGGTCACAAACTTCGCCGGCCCAGAACACGCCCTGACTGTCCTGGTAGGCGCTGTTGAGCCATGGATCGACCGCCATCTCACAGAATTCGTGGGTGGCGCCTACGCTGACGCTGGCATGGTCGTCGAGCAAGGTTCTGACGAACACTTTCGAGATCGGCAGTCCCTCATTCGTCAGATCGTGATAAGCGAGGGCGCCGGCCTGGTCGCTGTCGTTCAGAAATACGGCCCACCAAGTGCCGGCGGCCGGGCTTTGCCCCCGCGGGACGAAAGTGAAGGTCGCATCATCGACCCCCCAGACCCCTCGCAGGTCGCGGTTCCATTGCTGCTCGAAGGCCGGCAGCATGTGCTGGACCTCGGCGTCGGAGATCGCGTCCGATTCGTTGATCACGGCGATTTGCGGCATGGTTCTCCTCCCGATTGGCAGGTGCCGCGGGCTCGCTCCCGGTCGTGTTCGAACCGGACCGGGCCGGGCACGCGGTAAGCCTCCAGGTTAGCGCTCGCCGCCGCGGATCGATGTGAACGGCTTCACACCGGCGCCGATTTTGCGCGGAGCCGTAAGCGACGGACGGGTGGACCGCAGGTTTACCGCCGGCATGCCGACGCGGCGCTGGCCAGCCGCATGAAGTCGTTCATGGCGGCGGGGTCGGTCCAGCGCAGGACGGCGACGAGGTCGTTGTCGGGGTCGATCCAGGTCAGGTTGCCACCGGCGCCGCGGGCGTAATAGCTCGTCGCCGACCCGCTCGGATAAAGCTGCCGGCCGGTGTTGAGCCACCAGAGATAGCCGTATTGCGGGTAGCGCGGGCAGGGCTCGCGCATCCGGTCGATCCAGGCTTCGGAGAGGATGCGGCGGCCGTTCCATTCGCCGCGGCGCAGCATCAGAAGACCGATCCGTGCCTGGTCGCGTGCGCTGATAAAGGCGCCGCCGCCCCAGTGGCCGCCGCCCGAGACCGACTGCACGCGCTCGCCGCCGATCTCGACCCAGGAATTGCGGTAGCCGTGCCACTCCCAATCGGGCGACGCGCCGATCGGCTCCATGACCAGCTCGCGAAACACCTCGGGCAAGGGCCGCCGCCAGACCCGCAGCAGCGCTAAAGCGAGCCGGTTGATGCGGACGTCGTTGTATTCCCAGAACCCGCCGGGCGGCTGGAGGTCGCGGTGCGATCCCTTTGGCGCCGTGGACGGCCGGCCGCCGACCGCGCGGTTGCGGTCGATCAGGTCGGGCTTGTCCCACAGCGTCCCTTCCCATTCCGAAGTTTGCTGCAGCAGGTGGTGCCAGGTGATGGCGTCGTTGTGCGGCGGGTCGAAGCCGCCATCCTCGACGCTGAGACGCACCCGGTCGTGCGGGTCGCGGATCAAGCCGCGGTCCCAGGCGAGCCCGGCCAGGATCGAGAGGTAGCTCTTGGCGACGCTGAAGGTCATGTCGGCGCGGGCCGTGTCGCCCCATTCGGCGACGATCTCGCCGCCTTTCAGGATCAGGCCGTTCGGGCCGCCGCGCGGGCGCACCGGCCCGAGCGTCTCGTTCCAGGGCGGCCGTTCGGCAAAGTCGCTCGCCACCATCTGCGCCAGGTCGCGCGACCACGGCGTCTCGGCTTCGGCGGCGTGCCGCGCCGCGGCGGCGAACCGGGCGGGGTCGCGCGCCGCCCAGCTGGCGGGATGGGGAGGCGGGAAATAGCTCATCGAGGGTGCTCCTGGGGATGGGCCGGCCGGGGCGGGGCTTGGCGGGGCGGGGCTTGATTTTCCGCCGATCCGCACGACTTCGTCGGATAGCGGCGGCACGAGAAAACGCCGCCGGCTTGCAGTTCGACGGCCCGGTTTGCTACAACACGGGTCCGTCAGGCTTCCGGGGTCGCGGATATGGGTTCGTTCAGCTTGATGCACTGGATCGTGGTTTTGGCCATTATCCTGATTCTGTTCGGCGCCGGGAAGCTGCCCCGCGTAATGGGTGATTTTGCCAAGGGAATCAAGGCCTTCAAATCCGGGATGAAGGAGGAGGAGGACGAGCCCGAGGCGGCGACCGCCCAGGCCCAGGTGCCGCCTCCCGCCGCCGCAGCGACTGCCGCTGCCGCGACAACCGCGACCGCCGCTGCCGATCGCCCGCGCGAGCACGCCTAAAGCCCCGGCGCCCGCGGGCGTGCCCGCCAGTGCGGGCCGGCCCCCGTTGCTGTCGATCCCAGACCTGCGCCTCGAGATCCGCGAGCATCCGGTGCGCGGCCGCGGCATTTTCGCGCGTGAGCCGATCGCCGCGGGAAGGCTGATCGAGGCCGCGCCCGTCATCGTCATTCCCGTCCGGCAGTGCCGCACGCTCGACCGCACGGTCATGCACGACTACTACTTTCACTGGGATGGCGATCCCGATGGCGAGGGGCGCGGCGCGCTCGCCCTCGGCCTCGTCAGCTTGTGCAATCACTCCGCCCGGCCGCGCGCCCGCGTCGTCCGGAATTTCGAGCGGCGCACGCTCGACCTCGTCGCGCTCTCGGCGATCGAGGAGAGCGAAGAGGTCACGATCGACTACAATTGCCCGCTGTGGTTCGAGCCCAGCGAATAAGGGATGCGCAGAACATGCGACGCTTCGAGGGCACCGACAGCTATATCGCGACCCCGGATCTGCAGGTCGCGGTCAATGCCGCGATCGCGCTCGAGCGCCCGCTCCTCGTCAAGGGCGAGCCCGGCACCGGCAAGACCATCCTCGCCCATGAGATTGCCCACGGCATCGGCAAGGACCTGATCACCTGGCACATCAAATCGACCACCAAGGCGCAGCAGGGGCTCTACGAATACGATGCGGTCTCGCGGCTGCGCGACGGCCAGCTCGGCGACGCGCGGGTGCACGACATCGCCAACTACATCGTGCCCGGCAAATTGTGGGAGGCGTTCGAGGCGGACGCGGCGCCGGTATTGCTGATCGACGAGATCGACAAGGCCGATATCGAGTTCCCGAACGACCTCTTGCTCGAGCTCGACCGCATGGAGTTCTACGTTTACGAGACGCGGCGCACGATCCAGGCGCTCCACCGCCCGGTCGTCGTCATCACCTCAAACAACGAAAAGGAATTGCCCGACGCGTTTTTGCGGCGCTGCTTTTTTCATTACATCCGCTTTCCCGACCGCGAGACGATGGAGCGCATCGTCGATGTGCATTTCCCGGGGTTGAAGCACGATCTGGTGCACGAGGCGCTCACGGTTTTTTTCGACATTCGCGAGGCGCCGGGGTTAAAGAAGAAGCCCTCGACCTCGGAATTGCTCGACTGGCTCAAACTGCTGCTGGTCGAGGACATCTCTCCCGAAACCCTGCGCACCCGCGACCCGACAAAGCTGATCCCGCCCCTGCACGGCGCCCTCCTCAAAAACGAGCAGGACGTGCAATTGTTCGAGCGCCTCGCCTTTCTGCACAGGAGGGGGGAACGGAGATGACCGCGCGCAAGGGATCACGGGCGTCCAGCAAGCAACCGGTTGAGAAGGTTGAAATGCCCGCGGTCCTCACGGAGGACGATCTCTTCGAAATGGCAAATCTGTATCCGGATGAGACCGGGCTGCCGATGACAGTCTGGGTCAGTCCGCGGGGAAACGCTCGGCACGATGCGCGAATAAAGGTCAACATGACGCACGGAAACCGGATGACTGTTGAAAACACCGCGGTCGTCGCAATCCGGCCCGCTCCACACCTCGTCGCAGGGCGGTTGTCCGCAGAGGATGAACAGGCGGTTTTCCGCTGGATCGGCCTCAACACGCCTGCTTTGATCGCCTATTGGAACGGCGATATCGGTACAATTCAGTTGGCCCGGGCGCTGATGCCGCTGATTCGGTAACGCATGTTTTTCACCTTCTTCAGCGAATTGCGCGCGGCCAAGGTGCCGGTGTCGCTGCGCGAGTATCTGACCTTGATGGAGGCGATGGACAAGCGCGTCGCCGCGTTCGCCATCGAGGATTTCTACTTTCTCGCGCGCAGCGCGCTCGTCAAGGACGAGCGGCATCTCGACCGCTTCGACCGCGTCTTCGGCCATTGCTTCAACGGCATCGAAACCCTGTCCGACCCGACCGCCGAAATCCCCGAAGAGTGGCTCAGGAAACTTACCGAGCGGCTGCTGACCGAGGAAGAGAAGAAGCTCGTCGAAGCGCTCGGCGGCTGGGACAAGCTGATGGAGACGCTGCGCCGGCGCCTCGCCGAGCAAAAGGCGCGGCATCAGGGCGGCGGCAAATGGATCGGCACCGCCGGCACCTCGCCTTACGGCGCGCACGGCTACAACCCCGAGGGTGTGCGCATCGGTCAGCAGGAGGGCAAGAACCGCCGCGCCGTCAAGGTGTGGGACCGGCGCGAATACCGCAACCTCGACGACACGGTCGAGCTCGGCACCCGCAATATCAAGCTCGCCTTGCGCCGGTTGCGCCGGTTCGCGCGCGAGGGGGCGGCCGACGAATTGGACCTCGACGGCACCGTGCGGCAGACCGCGCACAATGCCGGCTGGCTCGACCTGAAGCTCGTGCCGGAGCGGCACAACACGGTCAAGCTGCTGTTGCTCCTCGATGTCGGCGGGTCGATGGAAGATCACGTCCGGGTCTGCGAGGAATTGTTCTCGGCGGCACGCTCCGAATTCAGGGGCCTCGTCCATTTTTACTTTCACAATTGTCTCTACGATACGGTGTGGCGCGACTCGCGCCGGCGCCATGTCGAGCAGGTCGGCGTCCTGGAATTGCTCCGCACTTATGACGCGAGCTGGCGTGTCGTCCTCGTCGGCGACGCCAGCATGAGCCCCTACGAGATCGAAAAGGAGGGCGGCAGCGTCGAGCGCTGGAACGATGAGCCGGGCGAGGTCTGGCTGCGCCGCCTCCTCGACACCCACCCGCGCGCGGTCTGGCTCAACCCGGTGCCGGAAAAATATTGGGGCGGCACCGCCAGCATCAACCTGGTCCGCACGATCCTCGAAGACCGCATGTTTCCCTTGACGCTCGACGGGATCGACCAGGCGATGCGCCGTCTGCGGCGCTGAGCAAGCCCCGCCGGCCAGCGCCGGCCGCGCCTCGTCCGCCGGCTTGCAGCGGTTCGGTTTCCTTGTTACGAAACGATATGGCGGCGCTGTTGGGGCGGGCTGCTCGCGACACAAAGGGCCGCGGCGGCCGTGGAGCGCGGTCGGGGAACCGGTAGATGGCGCGGAGCACGCAGCGCGAAAGGGGCGTGACCAGCCCGCCCGCAGAAGCCGGGTGGCGGCCCCGGATGCTGCGCCGGGTCGCGGTCAGCCGGCTATACCGCCACAGCCTGATCGGGCGCGTGCCGGGCGATCTCGGCCAGGGGCTGGCACAGCGCTGGACCGGCGATGCCGAGCGCGGCGCGGCGATTGCCGCGGGCGATTTCGAGCTGGCCGGCGAAATGGTGCGCAACCCCGAGCCGCGCTGGTTTCCGCCGGCGGCCGGCCCGGAATGGCTCGCGGCCTGGCACGGTTTCGACTGGCTCGCCGACCTCGCCGCCGGCGGCAACGCGGCGCGCGAAGCCGGGCGCGACTTGCTGCGCAGCTGGCTCGCCGAAAACACCGCCTGGCATCCGGTCGCCTGGCGCTCCGATGTGCTGGCGACACGGCTTTTTGCCTGGATCGGCTATTTCGACGAAATCGCCGGGCGCGACCAGGAGCCCGGGTTGCGACGGGCAATGCTGCAAAGCTTTGCCGCGCAGCTGCGCCATCTCGCCCGCACCGCGAGCTGGGAATGCGCGGGCGCCCAGCGGCTACGCGCGCTCAAGGGGTTGATTGCCGGCAGCATTGTGCTTGGCGGCGCGCCGCCGCGGCTGCTGCGCGCCTTGCGCGCGGTCGAGCGCGAGATCGCAGCTCAGATCCTGCCGGATGGCGGCCATCGCTCGCGCAACCCCTCGCTGCAGCTGCAAGCCTTGCAGGACCTGATCGACACCCGCGGGGTGCTGCGCGCGGCCGGGGAAGCTGTGCCCGCGGTGTTGCAGGAGGCGATCGAGCGGATGGCGCCGATGCTGCGCCTCTTTCGCCACGGCGACCGGCGGCTCGCATTGTTCAACGATTCTCTCGAAGAGGACGGCATCCTGATCGATCTGGTGCTGACCCGCTCCGAGGCCAAAGGGAGCGCTCCGCTGCGCGCCCCCGCGACCGGCTTCGACCGGCTGCAAGCGGACCAGAGCCTCGTCATCCTCGACACCGGCGGGCCGCCCGCGCACGGCTTCGACGCCCACGCCCATGCCGGCACCCTGTCGTTCGAAATGAGCCACGGCCGCGAACGGGTCATTGTCAATTGCGGCGCCTATCGCGGGTCAAAGCCGAATTGGGGCCGGGTATCGCGCGCCAGTGCTGCGCATTCGGTGCTGGTCGTGGCCGACACCAATTCGGTGGTGATCGGCGAGGACGGCGCCTTCGAGCGTGGCTCGGGGCCGGTCTTGTCCGAACGTGCCGAGCACGAAGGCCAGCAATGGATCTCGGCGACCCACGACCACTACCGCCAGCGCTTTGGCCTCACCTACACGCGGCAGATTTTTCTCGCCGCCGGCGGTGAGGATTTGCGCGGCGAGGACCAATTGTCGGGCCGGCCGGGTGCCGCATTTACCGTGCGCTTTCACCTGCACCCCGCGGTGCAGGCCTCGCTCGCCGAGGATGCCGCGGCGGCGCTGCTGCGCCTGCCGAGCGGCAATTTGTGGCGGCTGCGCGCCGCCGGCGCCGAGATGAGCTTGGGCGAGAGCGTCTATCTCGGCTCGGGCGAGGCGCGCAAAACCCAGCAGGTGGTGCTGAGCGGGACCGTGGCGCCCGGCGGGACCGCGGTGCGCTGGGCCTTGCGCCGCGAGCCCAGAGAGACGGCCGCCGATTAGCCCGCCGCCGGTTTCTCACCTCGCTGCCGGCGAGCTGGCGCTCGCCGCCGTGATTGCCGTCGCGGCGAGTGTCGCCGCCGGTGCCGGCACCCGCGCGCTGATCCCGGTCCTGCGCCGGCGCAAGGTGCTCGATCACCCGAATGCACGTTCCTCGCACGCGGCCGCGACCCCGCGTGGCGGCGGGTTGGCGCCGGTCGGGGTCGTCCTCGGCGTCTGGGCGGCGCTGATCATCGCCGGGTCCGTCCGTCCGGCGGCTGCGGCGGTCGTGCTCGGCGCGGTGCTGCTGGCTGCAATCTCCTGGCTCGACGATGTGCGCAGCCTGTCGCCGGTGCTGCGGCTCTCGGTGCACGCCGCAGCGGTGGCGGTCGGGCTCTTCGCGCTGCCGGCGCCTCCCAACCCGCCGCTTCTCTATTACGCGGCATACGGGCTTTTGTGGGTGTGGTGGCTCAACCTGTTCAATTTCATGGACGGGATCGACGGCATCGCCGGCAGCGAGGCGGCGGCGATCGGCGCCGGTCTGTGGCTCTTTGCCGGGGTCGGCCGCGGCATCGATTTGCCGATGGCGTTGCTGGCCGCCGGCATCGTCGGCGCGGCGCTCGGCTTTCTCGGCTCGAACTGGGCGCCGGCACGCGTATTTCTCGGCGATGTCGGCAGCACGGGGCTCGGCTATCTCTCGGGCTTTCTGCTGCTCGACCTCGCCGCCAGCGGACATTGGCAGACCGCCCTGATCCTGCCGCTCTATTTTCTCGCCGACGCGACGATCACGCTCGGCCGCCGGCTCTTGCGCGGCGAGCGCGTCTGGCGGGCGCACCGCGAGCATTTCTACCAATTGGCGGTCCGCCGCGGTCGCGGTCACGCCGCGATCGTCCGGCACGTCATCGCCGCCGATCTGGTGCTGGTCCTGCTCGGCTGGACGGCGGAAAACGGCTGGCCCGCGCTGTCGCTCGGCCTCGCCGGCATCACCGTCGCAGCACTGCTCTTCCTGCTCGCCAAGGGTATCTAGCCACCCTCCGGCTTGCCGCTCTCGGCCGGCGGACCTATACCCCGTCGATGGCCGCTTTACCTGACCCGATCCGCCGCGCCCTGATTTCGGTCAGCGACAAGACCGGGCTGTCGGGTTTTGCCGCGGCGCTGGCGGCAAGCGGGGTCATCCTCGTTTCGACCGGCGGGACCTCGCGCGAGCTAAGGGCGGCGGGCTTGCCGGTCACCGAGGTTGCGACAATCACCGGGCTCCCGGAGCTTCTCGACGGGCGGGTCAAGACCTTGCACCCGGCGATCCATGGCGGGCTCTTGGCGCGGCGCGACCGCCCGGACCATCTTTCCGCCTTGGCCGAGCGCGGCATCGAGCCGATCGACCTCGTCGTCTGCAATCTCTACCCGTTCGCCGACACCGTTGCCGCCGGCGCGGATGCCGAAGATTGTCTCGAAAATATCGACATCGGCGGTGTCGCGCTGATCCGGGCCGCCGCCAAGAACCACGATTGGGTGAGCGTCGTCACCGACCCCGCGGATTACGATGCCGTGCTCGCCGATCTCGCGGGCCACGATGGCGCGGTTGGTCCGGCATTGCGGCGCAAGCTGGCGCGCAAGGCGTTTGCGCTGACCGCCCGATACGATGCCGCGATCGCTCAATGGATGGCGCTGAGCGACGGCGACGCATTTCCCGAAACGCTGCTGTTGTCCGCAGAGCTCGCGCAGCGGCTGCGCTATGGCGAAAACCCGCATCAGGGGGCCGCCTTTTACCGCACCGGCGAGCGGCAGCCGGGGGTGGCGAGCGCCGTGCAATTGCAGGGCAGCGAATTGTCGTTCAACAACTATGCCGATGCCGATGCGGCGCTAGACCTCGTCGCCGAATTCGCGCCGCCCGCCGTCGCCATCGTCAAGCACGCCAACCCCTGCGGCGTCGCCATCGGCGGCGGCCTGCGCGAGGCGTGGGAAAAGGCGCTCGCCTGCGACCCGCAGAGCGCTTTTGGCGGCATTGTCGCGGTCAACCGCCCGCTCGACCGCGACACCGCCGAGGCGATCGGCCGATTGCTGATCGAAGTCGTGATCGCGCCGGGGGTCGAGGAAGCGGCTGGGGCCGCGCTGGCGCGCCGAACCCGGTTGCGGCTTTTGGTCACCGGAGCGATGCCCGATCCGGCCGCACCGGGTCTGTCGTTCCGGTCGGTCATGGGCGGCATCCTGGTGCAGCAGCGCGACCGGCTGGCGCTCGGCCGCGAGGCATTGCGCACCGTCACCCGGCGCACGCCGAGCGAGGCTGAGATTGCCGATCTGATGTTTGCCGACCAGGTCGCCAAGCACGTCAAATCGAACGCGGCCGTCTTTGCCCGCGGCGGCGCCACGGTCGGCATCGGCGCCGGCCAGATGAGCCGCGTCGACAGCGTGCGCATCGCCGCGCAAAAAGCCGCCGCGGCAGGCGCGGCCGCCGGGCTGGCGCAGCCGCCGACCCGCGGGGCGGTGCTCGCCTCGGACGCCTTTTTTCCATTTGCCGATGGCCTCGAAGCCGCGATCGCCGCCGGCGCCACCGCGGTCATTCAGCCGGGCGGCTCATTGCGTGACGCGGAGGTCATCGCTGCCGCCGACTTGGCCGGCATCGCCATGGTCTTTACCGGGACCCGCCGCTTCCGCCATTGAGCGGAAGCACCGGCGAACCCCGCCGCCGATCGATCAATCGCGGCGGTAGGGGTAGCAGCGCCCGCGTTCGAGGGTGAGGCCGAAACGCTGGCCGAGCACGCGGATCGCGTCGGCATGGTCGACATACGGGTCGGCATTGGCCATGCCGACGATGATCGGGCGAAAGCTGCGGTCGTCGCAGCCGCCGGGCGGCAGCATCGCGGTCGCCAGCGGATTGCCCTCGCCGTCGCGCAAGGTCAGAAACAGCGGCATTTCGCGCTGGATGTGCGCGTTCAGCCCGATTTCCTGCTCGAAGGACACTTTGGAAACCGGCTGAAAGCTCTGGGTCGCCTTTTCCCGCTCCTTGCGGAAAAACTTCTCGACGGCGTGGCGCATGATCTCCAATTCGGTGGCGGCCTCGGCCTCGGTCTCGATCCGGAACCAGGTGGCACCGGCCGGAGCATCGCAAACGTATTTCATGCCTCCTCCAATGTCTGATCCGGGGTCTGATCCGGGGTCTGATCCGGGCCGACCCCTCCCCGTCCGGGACAGGCGCGCTGCACCTTACAGGATTATAGCAGCATTTTTTGCCGGCGCTGCCCAGTGCGACGCTTTGACAATTGAAAACGATGCGGCGAGGTCATGCGCGCGGCCCGAGGTCATGCGCGCGGCCTTGGCCCGGTCCAATCGCGCCACAGCGACATCAGCGCCGCCATCACCACCGGCCCGAGAAAAAGACCGAGCAGACCGAACGTCTCGATCCCGCCGAGAATGCCGAGCAGGACCCATAAAAACGGCAGGCGGATGGCGCCGCCAATCAGGTACGGGCGGACAAAATGGTCGGCGATAAGCACCACGGCAAAGCCGAACCCGAGAATTGCGGCGGCGGCAACGGGGCTGCCGGTCGCCATCAGGTAAAATGCAGCGGCGCCAAACGCGACCGGCGCGCCGAACGGGATCACCGCCAGAACGCCGGTCAGCACGCCGACCGACACCGAATGCGGCAACCCCGCCAAGGCATAGGCAAAGCCCAGCAATACCCCCTCGGCCAAGCCGACCAGCACCAGGCCGTTCACGGTGCCGTGCACCGCCGCGATCATGTGACGGCCGATCCGCTCGCCATCGGGACCGAGGAGGCGGTTGCCGAGGCCGACGAGCTGGTCGCCGAGCGCGTCGCCGTCGCGGAACAGAAAAAACAGGGTAAGCAGCATAAAGCCGAAGAGCGTCACCCGGTGAACGATCTCGCTGCCGATTTGCCGCGCCGATTCGGCACGCAGACCGCTGTAGAGCCGCTCGAGCAACGCGTGCGCGGCGGCGGGCTCGCTCAAATTCGTGCGCCACCACGCCGCCAAGAAATGGCCGAAACCGGGCAGGCCGGGCAGCCATTCGGGGACCGCGACCCCGCTCTTCTGGGCGGCGGCGAGATATTGCGCAATCCCACCGATCTCGCGCAGCAACGCGAGCCCGACCCAGACCAGCGGCAGGACAAAAACCAGCCCGACCAGCGCCGTCGCAATCAGCGGCGCCAGGATACCGGCACCACGGGCGCCAGCGCGGGCAGAGGTCAGCCGCCGGTAAAGCGGGCGAAGCGCGATCGCGAAAATCACAGCCCAGATCAGCGCCGGCAAAAACCGGTGCAGGATCCATAGGCCCAGCAATCCAAGGGCGGTGGCCAGGATGATGCGGGCAAGACGCTGCGGGAACGCCTTGGCGCCGGCGGTCTCGGGCCGAGACGGCGCAGGATCGGGGTCGCTGTCCATCGCGCTTTTGCCCTGTCGCCGGTCGCGCATCGGTCAAGCCGGGCCCGCCCCAAACTTGTCCCCGGCGGCGGATCGAGATAGGCTCGATTGGTTCAGCCGCAGCACGCGGAACCAGACTGAGGAGGCCGGTTGATGGGCTATACTCTCAAACAGCTTTCGACTGATTGCCATAATGCGCTCAGCGCCGACCCCGGGCCGGAGGGGCGCAAAAAAATCTGCGCACTGATCCAGGGCGCCCTCGCCGACAAAGAATTTGTCGCCGCCCATCTCGGCGACGACGTGCCGGAGCGCAAGATCCTCTACGAGGATCCGGAGCTCGGCTTTTGCATCCTCGGCCATGTCTATGACGGCGCCAAAGCGAGCAAGCCGCACGACCACGGCCCCACCTGGGCGATCTATGGCCAGGCGCGCGGCGAGACGATCATGAGCGATTGGGCATTGGTCGAGCCGGCGAGCGAGGCAAAGCCGGGGCGCGTGCGGCTGGTCCGGGAGTATTCGCTGACCCCGGGCATGGCCTATGTCTATAACGAGGGCGACCTCCACTCGCCGCGCCGCAACGGTCCGACCCGGCTGATCCGGGTCGAGGGGCGCAACGTCGAAAAGATCCGCCGCCTGGCCTACGAAGCGGTCTGAGGCTGCGGCTCAGCCCGCAGCGCAGCGGGCCAGGAGATAGAAGGGCGCCCCGGTGGGCGCCCTCTCGCGTTCGATCGGCCTCAACTCTGCGGAGGTGCAGGTGGCGGCGGTGGTGGCGGCGCGCCGCCCGGCTCGAGGATCTCGACGCGGCGGTTCTGCGGCTCGCGCACGTTATCGGGCGTCGGCACGCGGAGGTCGTTTTGGCCGCGGCCGTTGACCACCATGTCGTTCGGCGGGACGCCGAGCTGGGCCAGGGCCGAAGCGACATTCCGCGCCCGCCGCTCTGAGAGCTTCTGGTTGTAGGCGGCCGAGCCCGAGGTGTCGGTAAACCCGGTGACCTGCACCGTCGCCGGCGCGCCGCTCTTAAAGTTGGCGGCGGCCACGTCCAGGATCTGCTTGGCGTCCGGGGTCACCGTCGCGCTGTCCCATGAGAAGAACACGAGATAATTGTTCGGCACCGGCGGCGCCGGTGGCGGTGGCGGCGGGGCGGCGGCCATGGGCGGCGGCGGCGGCGCGCAGGCGACCATCGCCAGCAGTGAGCAGAGCAAGAAAAAGCGTTTCATCTTTTCCTCCGGCAGTTGAGAGCCGCAGCTTATGGGAACTTCGCGGATTATACTAGCGGCAAAACGTGAATTTTGCGTTCCGGGCAATCCCGGCGGCGCGTCCCGGCCCGGTCCCGTCAACCCCGAGCGGGCATCGCCCAGCGGCCGGCTCAACCGCCCGGCGCGCCCTCGGTGTTGACAAAGATCGAATAAATCGACTGGCTCGCCGCCATCAGCAGCCGGTTTCGCCGGCGCCCGCCAAAGCACAGATTGGCGCAGCGCTCGGGCAAGGCGATGCGGCCGATCATCGTCGCATCCGGCGCAAAGACGACGACCCCGTTCAACTCGGCGTTCATCCCCCAGCCGCACCACAAATTGCCCTCGACATCGCAACGAAACCCGTCGGGAGTGCCGGCTCCGGCCTCGACAAAAACCCTATCGTTGCCGAGCGCCATGCCGTCGCCGGTCACGTCGAAGACACGGATGCGGCGCGGCACCGAGCGCGACTCGACGACATAGAGCCTCGTCTCGTCGGGGGAAAAGCACAGCCCGTTCGGACCGTTGATGCCGGCGGCGACGACCGTCGCATGGCCGGTGCCGGCGTCCACCCGGTAGACGTTGGTTGGCAGCTCGGGGGCCGCCCGATCGCCCTCGTAATTGCCGAGGATGCCAAAGGGCGGATCGGTGAACCAGATCGAACCGTCCGATTTGACGACGACGTCGTTCGGCGAATTCAACGGCTTGCCATCGAACCGGTCGAGGATGACCGTGATCGTGCCGTCGTATTCGGTGCGCGTCACCCGCCGGCCGCCATGCTCGCAGGTGACGAGCCGGCCCTGGCGGTCGCGGGTGTTGCCGTTGGCAAAATTGGACGGCTTGCGAAAGACGCCGGCCGAGCCCCCCTCCTCGTCCCAGCGCATGATCCGGTTGTTCGGGATGTCGCTCCATAAGAGGCAGCGGTGGTCGGCAAACCAGACCGGGCCTTCGGCCCAGCGAAACCCGGTCGCGAGGCGCTCGACGGCAGCGCTGAACGGCGGCTTCACCCGGTCAAAGCGCGGATCGAGGGTTTGCACCGCCGGGTCCGGGTAGCTTTGCGCCGGCTCCCAGCGTGAGGCGGACGCAAGGGGTGCGATCGCCCCCAGCGTCGGCGTCGTGTTCGCAGAGCCGTGGCCCGTTTCAGTCATGCCCCACTCTCTCCTGATCGCTGCGGCGAGCGACCCCTAAATCCGCTCGGATCCATGCTGCTCATATCACGCGGAGCCACAGCCGGGTCTTCCTCCACGGAAACGGAACATCGCTCTTCTCGTTCGCCCGATCCTCGGCCTTCTCGCGATTTTTGTGCAAGCACGAAATTGCGCGAAAGGAGCACGCAAACCGCGAGGGCCGGCGAGCCTGATCTCAGCCGCGGGGCTTTCCCGGCTGCGTTTGGACCGATGGACCAGAGGGGCCGCTGGACGCGATCCTCAGTCGAGGCTGCCAAAAAATTGGGGCTGCCAACAAATTGGGGCTGCCGAAACTGGTTCCCGCCGCCGAGCGGCGGCGCTCTGTCGAGGTCGCATGCTGGCGTGCCGCAGGCGCTCAATCCGCCCGAGCCGACACTCCAAAGACAATACAAAATACAATTCGCAGCGAGATAATCAAAAACCTGCGGCCGATGCGGCGCCGAGCAGGTCTGCCGGCGTCACAACGTCATTCGACCGCCTTGCGCCGGGGTCCGCCAAACATCTCGAGCTTTCGTGTTATCGATCTCGCGATCGGCAGGGCTAGCCCTGCGCACCGGGTGACGGCGGACGAGATTGCGAGGCGCGGAACCGGATCGGCGCAATTTCGATCCGGCTCCTGTTTCCAGCGCCGTGCCGGCGGCGGGCCGCCGCCGTCAGATGGCTTTTTCTTCGCGCAGCTTGGCGATTTCAGCTTTGCTGAGGCCGAGCAGCGTCGTGTAGACGTCGTCGGTGTCGGCGCCCAGCAACGGCGATGCGGTAATCGGCACTTTTGAGCCGGTCATCTTGACCGGCCAGCCCGGCATCTTGAAATCGCCGCGCACCGGATGCTTGACGGTGACAAAGATTTCCCGCCGGTTGAGCTCGGGGTCGTTCGACAATTCCATCGTGTCCATGACGGCACCGGCCGGGATGCCCTGCTCGCCGAGCCGCTGCATGACCGTCAGCTTGTCGTGGTGCCTGGTCCATTCGGCGATCATCTCATCGACCGCGTGGCGATTTTGGAAGCGCTCCTGCGGGCTGTCGAAGCGCGGGTCGCCGATCAGATCCTCGCGGCCCATGATCTTCAAGAGCCGCTCCCAATGCTGCGGGTTGGCGCGCGACGTATAGATATAGCAATAGTCGTTGGGGCCGTCGCCTTTGGTTTTGTAGGTCTCGCTCGGCGAGTTGGTGCCCATGATGCTCTGATTGCCCATGCGCGGCGCCGCCTTGCCCATCAGGTACTGAGCGGCATAGGAGATGCGGCCGTAATTTATGACGCATTCCTGCATCGCCAATTGGATGCGCTGACCCTCGCCGGTCATCTGGCGCTGGTAGAGTGCGGCGAGCACGCCGATCGCACCATGCAATCCGGTGCCGGTGTCGCCGATCGTCAGGCCGGGCTTGATCGGCCGCCCGTCGGGCTCGCCGGTGATCGACATCGCACCGCCGGTCGCCTGGGCGATCATGTCGAAGGCGAGAAAGTTCTTGTACGGCCCGTCATCGCCAAAACCTTTGACCTGGGCATAGATGATGCGCGGGTTGATCGCCCGCACCGCGTCATAGCCAAAGCCGAGCCGCTCGATCACGCCGGGGGCGAAATTCTCGGCGAAGACATCGGCCTTTTCGATCAGCCCGCGCAGGACGGCGCGGCCCTTCTCGTGCTTCAGATTGGCGGTGACGCTTTTCTTATTGGCGTTGAGCAGCATGAAATAATGGGAATCGACACCCTTTTTGTCGGTCGAGGCGCCGCGCCCCTGCTCGCCCTTGGTCGGCTCCTCGACCTTGATCACCTCGGCGCCGAGCCAGGCCAGGGTTTGGGTCAGCGAGGTGCCCGCCTCGAACTGGGTCAGATCGACGACCCGCACACCGTGCAAGGCGCCGCGCTTGACGCTGTCCGGGGTCTGGCCGTTGCCGTCGGGCGTCGGGTCGTTGGGCATCTGACTTCCTCCTTTTGATCGGCTGCCGCCGCGCGGCCTCGCCGCAGTTTATCGCCGCCCTGCCCGCGTCGTCCATGCTTGGCGCCGGACTCTCAGCCTTCTTGCGCGACCCGTCAATATTTTCGGCCGAGTGTCGCGGTTTGCTGCGGCGCCCATCGTTAAGGTTAACGGCGGTGTTGCATTAAGGTTAATGCAGGTCGCGACCGCAGCATCGCCGGCCCAGCCCGCCGCGTCGAAATTTCTTACAGAACATCTGTGAACATCCGACGCTGATTTTGTCGCCGACATCGCCGCGCCGATTGACCGGGGCTGCTTGCCGTCATCGTCAATGCGCGGCCACGGCAATCCGCCATCGCTCCCCAACCCGGCCCATCGGCTTGCGGCGTGCCCCGGGCGGCTGCGCGCCGGCCGACCTCCCCACCATAGCACGATAAAAATTAACTATATATTATAATAGTTGCATTTTGAATGCAAATTGAACATATTTGCGCGAGGGTGCTCTCCGATGGGGATGTCGCGTGCCGGAGACCGTGGTTCGCGTTGCCAAGCCGGGCATCCGTCCGGTCGGCTGCCACCGGGCTGGCCTCCCTCGGGTTGGCCTCCCTCGGACCGGTTGGTCGGCGATCTCTTTGGCCGCAGCGAGGGCCGGTTGACCGACGATCCCGGTGTGCCGCGTCGCGTCGCATCGCGTCCGCCGGCGGAGTCGTGGTTCGATGTCAATTGGAACCCGATCATCGGCTGCTCTCCGGTCAGTCCGGGATGCGAGCTCTGCGTGGCCAGGCAGGCCGCCGCCCAGCTCGCCCGAATGGGCGGCCGGCCGGGCGCGCGCTATGCCGGGCTGACCCGGGCGGGGGCGGCCGGGCTGCGCTGGACCGGCGAGGTGCGGATCCGCGACGAGCTCTTGATCTGGCCGCTGCGTCGGCCGGGCCCGCGCCGCATCTTGCTGGGCTCGATGTCGGACCTGTTTCACGAAGCGATTGCCACCGCTGTGCTCGACCGGCTGCACGCGGTCGTCGCGATCGCTGATTGGCACCGGTTTTTGGTGCTGACCAAGCGCGCCGAGCGGATGCGGAGCTATTACAGCGACCCGCAGACCCCGGCCCGCATCGCGTGCGAAATGGCCGCTCTGCCGGCAGCGGTCACCCAATCGGCCGGCCGCGGCCGTAACGGCGCCTCCGGGCGCCGCCCCTCGACGCCGCCGGGCTGGGCTGCCGGGCTGGAGCGGATCCTCCATGCGGCCCCGGCGCCGGGCGAAAGCGCGCCGCCACCAATCGGCATCGATCTCTGGCCGTTGCCGAATTTGTGGCTCGGCGTATCGGTCGAGGATCAGCACGATATCGGCCGCATCGGCGAGCTGGCGCAAACCCCGGCGGCGCTGCGGTGGGCCTGTTTCGAGCCGCTGCTCGGCCCGGTGCGGCCCGATGCCGTGCCGACCGTCGACGGCGATTTCGACGCCTTGCGCGGCGCTCACTATCGGCTCGACGGCCGCGGCCGTCCTGCCCTGACCGGGCGGCCGCCCTGGCCGGCGCTCGACTGGGTCGTCGCCGGCGGCGAGATCGGCGTCGGCGCCCGGCCGATGCAGCCCGATTGGCTGCGCCGGCTGCGCGACCTCTGTGGGGCGGTGCAGGTGCCGTTCTTTTTCAAGCAGTGGGGCGAATGGGCGCCGGCCGAGGACGAACGCTTCGGACGGCGCATGGTGCGGCGCGGGCGGCGCGCCGCCGGCCGTCTGCTGGATGGCGAAACCTGGAGCCGGATGCCGCGCCGCTGATCAGCCGCCCCTGATTTCCCCGGTCATTTCTGAGTTCCCCGGTCATTTCGGATAAATCCGCCGGTAGACGCCGGGCGAGCCGGCATCGTGGCGCAGATTTGGCCGCATCCGCTGCGTCCACGGGTTGCTGTCCCGCGCCCGGTTCCAGGCCTCGGTTTGCGGCACGCCCGCATGCTCGAATTCGTACAATGTCAGATATTTCGGCTGGCCTTCGACCGCGACCCAGCGGCGCGCGCCGAGACAGCCCGGCACCGCGAGATAGCCCGGGATATAGACCGTGTTGTACCAGGCGTTGAACTCCTCCTCGACCGCGCTCGACACGTCGATCCGGCCCATCTGGAGCACCGGCGCCATCGCTGCGGTCTGCTCGACCGGGTGGGTGCGCGCCGGGAAGATCTGGCGATAGGCGTTGCGCAGAAAGTTGCGGCCGACCCGGCTCGTCCCGGTCTCCTGCCGCTGCGCCGACGGCCGGTATTTGACGGTGTCGAGATAAGCGGCGCTGCCCAGCACGTTGTGGTCTTCGAGCTCGTAGATCGCCAAATATTTCGGGCCGCCCTGCAGCGCCGTATAGCGGCCGGCGCTCAAAAAGCCCGGCACCTCCAACAGCCGCGGCAGGTGCTCCTCGTCGTACCAGCGGTTGAATTCGGGCTCGTGCCCGGCGTCGATATCGCTCCACACCATCAAGAGCCCGGTGCCGCGCGTCTTGGCCATCGGCGTTCCCTCCATTGTTTCCGTCATACCCGACGCTAGCACGCCGTTGGCGCGCGTTGCGATGGGGCGCTAGCATCGCCGGACGAGCCAAGCGGGAAGGAGACGCCGATGCGCCGCGCCTACAACGCCATCGATGCCGACGGCCACGTGCTGGAGCCGGTGACGCTCTGGGACGATTATATGGAAAAGGCGTTCCGCGACCGCGCGCCGCGGCTGGTCCTCGGCAATGACGGCAGGGAGATGCTGCTGGTCGAGGAAAAGATCCTCGGCAGCCAGCAGGGCATGGGCGGGATCGGCGGCGTCGGCGCGCGCCAAGGCGTCGTCCAGGCTTCGACGATGGCTTACAAGGACGGCAAGCCCGGCGGGTTCGATCCGCACAAGCGCATCCCCGACATGGATTTGGACGGCATCGACGCCGCCTTTCTCTATCCGAGCATGGGTCTCTTCGCGGGTTCCATCAAAGACCCGCCGCTCGCCGCCGCGATGTGCCGCGCCTACAACCGCTGGCTCGCCGATTACTGCAAGCCCTATCCCGACCGCCTCTTCGGCATCGCCATGCTGCCGATGCAGTCGATCGACCTCGCCATCGCCGAAATGCGGTTTGCGCGCCAGGAATTGGGCTTTCGCGGCGGGTTCGTCCGGCCCAACCCCTACAACAACAAGATGATCCACCACTCCGATTACGAGACGTTCTGGGCCGCGGCCGAAGATCTCGATTTTTCGATCGGCTTTCACGAAGGCGGCAACAGCGGCATGCCGACGGTCGGCATCGACCGCTTCGAGGGCCGTGCGGCACAGCACATCATCAGCCACACGATGGAGATGATGCTCGCTTGCATGAGTGTGATCTGGGGCGGGGTGTGCGAGCGCCACCCCAAGGTGCGGATCGGCTTTCTCGAATCGGGCGGCGGCTGGGTCGCCCCCTGGCTCGACCGCATGGATCGCCATTTCGACGATCAGGGGTTTAACGATTCCGGGCTCACGACGCGGCCGAGCGAACTCTTCCGGCGCAATTGCTGGATCTCGTTCGAGCCGGTCGAGGGCAGCATCCGCGTGCTGGCCGACTATATCGGGCCGCACAAGATCATGTGGGCGACCGACTACCCGCACCGCGACGGGTTTTTCCCCGGCGCCCCGAAAATGCTGCTCGACCGTCTCGACGGCGTCTCGGCCGAGACCAGGCACCAGGTCATGGCCGGGGGCGCGATGGGCTTTTACGGCCTGCAATAGCCGGATAAAGCGCGCCGCGCCGGTCCCGTCGCACGCCTGCTATCGCGGGATTGCGCTTTTGCGCCCCCAATAATCCGGGGCGGCCGGAAATACCGACTGGCAGCGCGTCGCCTGGGTCGGGCCGTCGAGCGTGTCGGCGGCGGCGCGCCAAACGGCGTAATGAGGGGCGGCCCGGTGCGCTTCGAGCGCGGCCTCGTCGCGGTAGACCTCGTAGAAGTAATAGGTGTTCGGATCCTGTCCGTCCTGCAGCACGTTGAAGCGCATGCAGCCCGTTTCGTCGCGCTCGGAGCCGACAGCATCGACCTCGATCGCCTGCAAGAACCGCTCGCGTTCCGCGGGCTTGACCCGCACCTTGACCCACAACGCCAGCATGCCGTTTCCTTTCCGTCCGGAGATTTACCGCGGCAATGCTACGCCGATTGCGAGGCCGGCGTCATCCGCCGATGACACCTCCGCGACACCCGGCTGCGGTCACATCGGCGAACCAGAAAAATCGACGATCGCTGGGCGCGCAAGCGGCGTTGTCGCGGAATATTTCACCGCCGCAGCCTGGCGCCGGGTCACATCGCTCCGTAAGGCCGAGCAGCAACGTATTCGCCCACGGCCTCTTGCGTAGCCACCGGTCGCGGATGCAGGCTGAACCAGAAGCATGAAACGGGGGCAACGGCGACGGCATGCCTGGTGCGAACCCGATGACGCGCCGTGACCAAGTCTCAATCTCAGGCGACGACAGCGCGCTGCCCGGCGAGGAACGCGCGGTGCTCGAACGGGCGCGGGCGCTGATCCCGCGCCTGGCCGAGCGGGCGACGGGTGCGGCGGCGGCGCGGATGCTCCCGGCCGAGACGATCGCCGAGTATCGGGCGGCCGGCATCTTGCGCATTTTGCAGCCGCGCCGGTTTGGCGGCATGCAGGGCCGGTTCAGCCTGTTTTCGCGGATCGTCGAGGAATTGACCTATGGCTGCGCGTCCTCGGCCTGGGTCTATGCGGTCTTGGCCGAGCATCAGTGGATCGTCGCGCAATATCCCGAAAGGGCGCAGATCGATGTCTGGGGCGACGACCCGGAGGCGGTCGCGGCCTCCTCGTTGGCGCCGCGCGCCGCGGCACAACGCGTCGCCGGCGGCTGGCGGCTCTCCGGCCGGTTCCCGTTTTCGAGCGGCTGCGATTATGCGCAATGGGCGATCCTCGGCGCCTTTCTCGGGCCGAGCGGCGACCCGCGCGGCATCGCCTACCTGCTGGTGCCTTTCGCCGACATCGAGATCGTCGATGACTGGCAAACGCTCGGCCTCGCCGGCACCGGCAGCAAGTCGCTGGTGCTGCACGATGTGCTGGTGCCCGAGCACCGGCACGTCATGGTCGCCGACCTCTTCGCCGGGACCCCGCCGGGCGCCTTGGTGCATCCCGACTATCCGGTGCTGCGGGCGCCGCGCGGTTTTCTCGTCTCCTATTCGTTGCCGCCGGTCTGCATCGCGCTCGGCCGCCGCGCGCTCGACATCGCGTGTGCCGAGCTTTCCCGCCGGGTATCGCGCGGCGTGACCAAAGTGGCCGCATCCGAGGTTGTGCAGATGGCGGTCGGCGAGGCCGCGGCGGCAATCGACGCAGCGACGATGCTGCTCCACAGCGGGCGCGATTCGAGCACCGCGGCGGTCGGCTCGGGCCGCCGGATCACCGAGGCCGAGGCGCTGCGCGCCCGGCGCGACATGGTCTATGCGCAGCACCAGGTCGGCCGGGCGGTCGAGCAGCTGTGCGAATTGGACGGCGCGCGCTGGGTTTACGACAGCGATGCGCTGGGTGCGATCCGCCGCGACATAATGACGATCCTGACCCACCACGCCGCCAGCCGCCCCGCCGCCATGGCCCCCTACGGCAAAATGCTGCTCGGCGGATGAGTTGCGCCAACGTCTGCATTGGCGCCGCTCGTCAAATAGCTGCCGCCCAGAATCACGCCTCTTGCTACTTGTTCGCCAGAAACGGCCTCGTAATGCAGGGGGTGGGCCATCGAGATATCCACTACCTGTGAAAGGTATCCAGCATCTGTCAGCCCTCGATAGTGCATATGGGTTTGAAGCGACGCAGCCGGGCATACGCGGTTCAGCTGCGCAGGTATTTGTTGAACCAGTCGAGGGTGCGTTGCCAGGCTTGCTTGGCGGCGGCTTCGTCGTAGCGCGGCGTGGTGTCGTTGTGAAAGCCGTGATTGGCGCCTTGGTAGATGTGGCCTTCATGCGTCACCTGCGCGGCGGTCAGCTCGGTGTCGAAGGCCGGCCAGCCGCTGGTGATGCGGGTGTCGAGCCCGGCATATTGCGCGTTCAGCGGCGCCGTGATCTTGGCGGTCTCCTCGGCGCTGGGCTGGACCCCATAAAACGGGACCGCGGCGGCGAGGCCGGGGCCCATCCGTACCGCCAGCTGATTGACCACCCCGCCGCCAAAGCAAAAGCCGACCGAGCCGAGCTTGCCGGTCCCGTCGGGGCGTGATTTGAGCCAGACCGCGGCGGCGAGGAAATCCTGCAGCATCTTGCCGCGATCGACCTGTTTGAAAAGTGCGGCACCCTTTTCGTCGTCGCCCGGATAGCCGCCGACCGAGGTCAGCCCGTCGGGCGCAAACGCGATAAAATCGGCGATCGCCAGCCGCCGCGCGACGTCTTCGATATAAGGATTGAGACCGCGATTTTCATGGATGACGATGACGCACGGCAATTTATCCGCGTTCGCCGGCCGCGCCAGATAGCCTTTTATGCTGCCGTTTCCTTGCGGCGACGACACGGTGTCGCGCTCGGTCCTGATCCGTTTGTCGTCGGGCGGGACCTGGATCGCCCAGGCATAGTTCGGCCGCAGCATCTGAAAGAGCGCCGCCGCGGTCACCCCGCCGACGGCAAATTTTTCGATGCTTTGCAGAAACCGACGACGGCTCGTGCGCCCGTGCACATAGCCGTCGAACAGGTCCAGCAATCCCTGCGGAAAATCCGAAGCCTTCTTGCGTTCCATCGGCACGCCTCCCCAGAGCCTGTCGTCGCCGGGATTATAGCCGCCCGGCGCTGCTCAATGCGACAACACCGCCGCCAGCCCCAACTCGGCCGCGGCTGCTTGCAGTTGCCGGTCGTGGGTCCACAATTTCCCCTCTGGCGTCAGCTGCGCCGCCGCCAAGAGATGGGCATCGACATAGCCGATGCCGCGCCCGAACAGCTTTCGTCGATCGATCAGCTCGCGCACCTCCTCATCCGCGGCGACGGCCGCCCCGGGCAAATCGAGCAAATCGGCGAGGATGGCACTCCGCATCGGCAAATTGCCGAGCGCCAGCTCGCCGATTACAAACGGATGCATCAGAACCTCGCCGCCGCCGAGAAGTGCGGCGAGCCGCTCGTCTCCAAACCGCAAATGCGCGACCCACACCGAAGTATCGACCAGGATCACGCGCGCTTCATCCGCCGACGCGGGATCGGCTTCAGCTCGGGCGCGCTGCCGCCGAGCCGGGCCAATCGGCGCGCCGCTTCGCGCTCGACGAGCGCCTTGAGGGCGGCGCGCACGAGCGCGGATTTTTCACGTATCCCGGTATATTCCATAGCTCTTTCCAGCAGTTCGTCGTCGAGCGAAAGGGTTGTCCGCATGGTTCCGTCCTGTCGTCATCGAGGCACGGAAAATATCATCATATGATGTTCTGATCAACGCCGCCAGCGCCGCCGCCCGATTGGCGTCGCGAGCCGTTGCTGTCCGGCCTGTCCCCGCCCGCCGGCGAAACGGGGTGAGGCGCCGGAGGTTTCCGGTTAGACTGCGGCTGCCTGTGCGGGGTTGGAACGATGCCGGACGGACCGCGCTACGAGGACGATTTCTACGCCTGGACGCAATACCAGGCCGAGGTCTTGCGCAACTTGCGCACGCGCGACAACCGCTTCGACCGCCAGCACCTCGCCGAGGAGATCGAGGATTTGGGCAAGAGCGAGCGCCACGCCGTGCGCCGCCAGGTGCGGCGCATTCTTGTCCATTTCCTCAAGCTCGGCTATTCGCCGGCGCGCGAAGGGCACTTCGATTGGACCGGCTCGATCATCGATGCTCGCGCTGCGCTCGACGACAAATTGAGCCCGACCCTGCGGCACGATCTCGAAGAGGCGCTAAGCCGGCTCTATGCCGTTGCCCGCAAGCGGGCCGTCGTCGATCTCTTGAAATACGATGAGCGCGAAACCGCCGGTTCGCTGCCAAGTGAATGCCCGTACACGATCGATAGGATCCTTGCCGAAGACTGGTATCCGGAACCGGCCTCCGGTGTCACCGACCCGCCGCCCAAGCAGGAGCAGCAGAGATGACCAAAGCCCTTGAAGGCATTCGCATTATCGACATGACGCACAATCAGGCGGGGCCGGCCTGCGCCCAGATCCTGGGGTTTCTCGGCGCCGATGTGATCAAGCTCGAAGAGCCGAAGGGCGGCGATGTCGCGCGGCGCAACATGCGCGACAAGCCCGACAGCGACAGCCTCTTTTTCCTGCTGTTCAATGCCAACAAGAAAAGCCTGACGCTCAATCTGAAGACCGGGCGCGGCAAGGAATTGTTCCGCGCGCTGATCGAGAAATCCGATGTCTTGCTCGAAAATTTCGGGCCGGGCGCGCTCGACCGGCTCGGCTTCGGCTTCGACGCGCTGTCGCAGATCAACCCGCGGCTGATCTACGCGACAATCAAGGGGTTTGGCACCTACGGCCCCTATCGCGACTACAAGAGCTACGAGCCGATCGCGCAGGCGATGGGGGGTGCCATGAGCATCACCGGCTTTCCCGAAAACCCGCCGACCTTTGTCGTCCCGGCGATCGGCGACAGCGGCACCGGCATGCACATGGCGATCGGCATCCTTGCCGCGCTCGAGCAGCGCCATAAGACGGGCCGCGGCCAAGAGGTCGAGGTGTCGATGCAGGACGCGGTCGTCAACATCATTCGGGTGAGCCTGCGCGACCACCAGCGCTTTGGGGCACCGATGCCGCGGCGCGGCAACCAGATGGGCCGCGGTGTCCCGAGCACGACCTATCCTTGCGCCCCGGGCGGCCCGAACGACTATGTCTTTATCACCGCGCAGCAGCAGATGTGGCCCGCTTTCTGCGACGCGATCGGCCGGCCCGAGCTCGCCCAAGACCCGCGCTTTCTGAGCGAGGACGCGCGCTGGGAGAACCGCGCGGCGCTGACCGCGATCATCGAGGCATGGACCCGCGCCCGCTCGAAGCACGAGGCGATGCGCATCCTCGGTGCCGCCGGCGTCCCGTGCGGCGCCTGCCAGGACACCGGCGAGGTCTTGGCCGACCCGCATTTGAAGGCGCGCGAGATGATCGTCACCCTCGACTACCCGACCCGCGGCCCCTACCAGACCGTCGGCTGCCCGGTGAAATTGTCCGACTCCCCCGCCGCCCTCACCCGCCCGCCGCTCTTGGGCGAGCACACCGCGTACTGCTGGCCGAGCTGTGCGGCGTCGACGACAGCGAGCTGAACGGCTGCGCGACGACGGCGTCGTCTGACCGCGGTCCGACCAGGTGCTGCAGGGGCGTGATCTTGCCGCATGGCGCCGCCGCCAGCACCGTGGACAGCACCGGCGAAACGCCTCGGCCGGACGACAGCCATTGAATGTCGGGATCGCAAAAGTTCAGCGGGGGCGATCCACGATCAACCTGGCCCCGCGGTTGTACGAGAACCACTCCCAAGCCCATTCCACAAACACAGTGGTCCGGTTGCGAAACCCGATCAGGAAAAAAATATGCGCTAAAGCCCAGACCATCCACGCCGGAAAGCCGGTCAGGCGCAGCCAACCAAAATCAACAACCGCGGAAGAGCGGCCAATGATCGCGAGCGATCCGGGATTACGAAAAGCGAATTTTGCCGGCGGCGTCCTGCCATTGGCGCGCGCGTCAATAACTCGCGCGACAAATGCGCCCTGCTGCTTTGCGACCGTTGCCAGTTGCGGCAGCGGCCCACCGCTCTGACCGCCGACATGCGCCAGGTCGCCGATGACAAACACCTCCGGATGACCCGCAATAGACAGATCGGGCGAGACGGACACGGTGCCGTGGCGCGGCGACGGAACACCCAGCCAGCTGCCCGCCGACGAACCGCGCACACCGGCGCACCAGATCACCAGCCCCGCCTCTATGCGTCCGTTGCCGGTATCGACTCCGTTCGCGTCAACGCCTTCAACCGGCGTCGAGAGCCGGACCTCGACACGCATCCGTCGGAGCACCTTAAGCGCGTAAGCAGAAAGCCCTTCGGAAAACGCGCTGAGCACCCTGGGCCCCGCTTCCACCAGGATCACGCGCGTCGATGCGGGGTCGATGCGCCGGAAATCGCGCCGCAGCGCAAAACGAGCCAGCTCCGCGATAGCGCCGGCCATTTCCACCCCCGTTGGACCGCCTCCCACCAGCACAAACGTCAGCAATTGCCGGCGACGCACAGGATCGTCCGATTTCTCCGCTTCCTCGAAGGCCAGCAGCAGCCGGCGCCTGATCTCGATCGCATCCCCGGCGGACTTCAGGCTCGGCGCATGTGCCGCCCAGTCCGCGTGCCCGAAATAGTCGTAATCGACACCGGTTGCGACCACGAGCATATCGTACCGCAGAGCATTGCCGTCAGCCAGCAACAGGCGTCGGCCCGGCAGGTCAACACCGACTGCCTCGTCCAGCCGCACGGTCACGTTGCGCGCCCCGCGCATGATCGAACGGATCGGCTGCGCTATCTCGCTCGTCGAAAGCGCGGCGGTGGCAACCTGATAAAGCAGCGGCTGAAACAAATGGTGGTTGCTGCGGTCGACCAAGACCACCTCCACCTCTTTGCCGCTCAGCCCCTTCAGCACACTCAGTCCGCCAAAACCGCCGCCGAGCACGATCACCTGCGGCCTGGCCGGTTTCATCGGGTATTTCGCACCAGCATTCGCCTGCATCGCTTCTTCCGCGCTCCCAAACCCTAAAGCGATCGTTTCATTGCCGTTTATACGTGACCAGCCGGTCGGCATCGGTGATATCGACGACGAAGATGGCGAGCAGGCTCGCAGGTTCGGTTGCGCTCGCGTTCTCGCTGATAGGGTGATACGCGCCGGGCGGCTCCGTCCAGTGCTGGCCCGCGCGGAACACCTGCGTCTTGCCGTCATTCACCTGGCTTCGGACCGAGCCCGAGAGCACGCAGCCGGTCACGAAGGCGGAACGTGGGTGGTAATGCGCCGGCGTTGCGCCGCCGGGTGGATAGTTGACGACAAGGCCGACAAGGCCCTTGCCGGGAATGGTTGGTATCGCCTCCCGAAAGGCCGGTGTGATTGTCTGACGTATAATGTCAAAGGCTTAAAGGGTTCTATAAGATATGGTCGAAACTCATTCCGAAAAACGCCTCATCGGCTATGCCCGCGTATCCACCTACGGGCAGACCCTCGACAGCCAGCTTGAGCAGTTGCGGGCGGCGGGATGCAGCAGCCGGAGCATCTACCGCGAGAACGACGGGCGCGCGGCCCGACCGACGCGAGCTTAACCGGATGCTCGGCAAGCTGGCCCCCGGCGACGTGGTGACAGTGACTCGGATTGACCGCCTCGCGCGCAGCACCTTTGACCTGTTCGGCATCGTCAAGCGCATCGTGGACGCCAAGGCGCAGTTTCGCTCCTTGGCCGAGCCGTGGGCCGACACTGGCACCAGCACCGGGCGATTGCATATCGACCATGCGCCGCGCCACCCGCGCCGATGAATGTGATTGAATTTGTGATGCGTCGGCACCATATATCGCGTGTCATCAACAAGGCACGCGACCATGACCTCTATGCAGCGAGAGCGAGTTAATCCGATGGCCGGCCCCGCTTATGTGGTTGCCCTCAAAAATGCACTTGAGAAGAAACTTGCCGAGTATCATTCGCCGCCGAGAACAGGCGGAACCCAAATTTCAACCCGCCTTGACGACTTCGTGCTTAATCACGTCGAAGCTATTGTGCAGGAATCCGGCTGGAATCGCGCTGAAGTCATGTACGCGTTGATTTAGCGTGGCCTGTTCGATCTTTATCATTTCATACTGCACGATCCTTCGTCCTCTCCGAGCATCATTGATGCCGTTGTGCAGAAGGTAATTACCAAAGGGGCTCCTCCTCAGCCGCCGGTGCCGTCCGCAGGATCATGAACGTATGTATCAGTCACCTACCATATTCGACTTTGAGCGCAACCTCGATATGCTCATTCACAGTGGGGAACATCAGGCGAGAGCAGCGGCGGTAAATGTCAAATCCCACCATGCCTCTCGCGGGCTATCGGACAGCACCACTGTAATCACTATGTATATAAACAATGCGTTCGAAATTCATCACGACGTTATTCGCCGCGCTATGGAAATTATCGCAGACTTCCGTAGTCGTAATGCAGAACTGTCACCGGGTGGACTAGCTGTAACCTCGCGACATCGTCTCGATGGGTTCGGGACATTTTTGCTCACGACCATCCCGCGAACAAGCTTCACGCAGGAGGCACAACGTTTTCGTACCCAATACACAAATGTATTCCGACAACGACTTGATGCGGCGCTGCGTGACATTCAGATTGGATTTATCGGCGGTCGAAAGATTGCGACAGCCACCGCCGCTCCGCCGCCAATAGATGCCGCTCCGCCAGCAATCGCGGCGGAAACTAAAACCACACTTACTGATGTCGTGATACTTAGGCCCACTTTTATGGGCATGGGGCTTGATCTAACAAAGGCATGGGATTGGGTACGGCAGAAGGGCCGCCGCCTGCGCCTCCGCTGATTTTCCCAGAATCCATCTTATGCGGCGCCCGCCTGTAGCGGCAACGTGCAAATGTCAGTGCCGTCCAATTTAAAAATGTCAGTCTCCCCGGCTTTTTGGCGAGCTGTGGGGGGCGGCGTCGATGACGGTGTTGAGCGTGAGCGATGGCGAGCTGCGGCGTCTTGAGGTGTTGCGCGACGTCGATCGTGGAGGTCTGCCGGTGCGTGCGGCCGCGCAGCTGTTAGGGCGCAGCGAGCGCCAGGTGTGGCGGTTGTTGAAGGCGTTTCGGGGTGACGGCGTTGCGGGTTTGATCTCGAAGAAGCGCGGTCGGCCGAGCAACCGCCGGACGGCAGCCTCGGTACGCGCCGCGGTGCTGTGGGTCGTGCGCCACAACTATGCCGATTTCGGGCCGACCCTGGCCGCCGAGAAGCTCGTCGCCGAGCACGGCTTTGCGTTCTCCAGCGAGACCTTGCGGAAGTGGATGATCGCCGACGGGCTATGGCTCGATCGCAAGCAGCGGCGCCGGCGGGTCCACCAGCCGCGCCCGCGGCGCGAGTGCGTCGGCGAGCTGGTGCAGGTCGACGGCAGCGAGCATTGGTGGTTTGAGGATCGCGGGCCGCAATGCACCCTGTTGGTATTTGTCGACGACGCGACCAGCGGGCTGATGCATCTGCAATTTGTCGAGAGCGAGTCGACCCCTGTTCGAGCCAGGGGCAGGCTCTTCGCCTATTTCAACGCGGCCCGCGCTTACCTCGAGGCCTGGGGCAAGCCGATCGCCTTCTACAGCGACAAGCATGGGGTGTTCCGGGTCAACCACCCGGGGGCGCTGGGCGGTGACGGGATGACCCAGTTCGGCCGCGCCTTGCACGCGTTCAACATCGACATCATCTGCGCCAATTCGAGCCCGGCGAAGAGCCTGCCCCTGGCTTGAACAGGGGGTCGGGTCGAACGGGCCAACAAGACGTTGCAAGACCGCCTGGTCAAGGAGTTGCGGCTGGCGGGTGCGGCAACCCTGGCGGAGGGCAACGCCCTGCTCCCGGCGTTCATCGCCGACTACAATGCGCGCTTTGCCAAAGCGCCGGCCAACGGCAAGGATCTGCACCGGCCGCTCGGGGCCGGCGACGATCTCGACAACACCTTTGCCTGGAAGGAGGAGCGCACCCTGTCGCGGGCCCTGACCCTGCAATACGACAAGGTGCTGTTCATCCTGGAGCCGAGCGAACAGGCGAAGGCGGCGATCGGCAAGCGCGTCACCGTGGTGGACTATCCCGATGGCCGCCTGACGATCCGCTACCGTGGGGTCGAGCTGGCATATCGGACTTTCGACAAAATTCGCCAGGTCTCGCAGGCCGCGATCGTCGAGAACAAACAGCTCGGGGCCGCGCTTGCCTTCATCCGCGACCAGCAGCTGGGTCGCGAGCCCGAGCATCGCAGCGATCGCGCTCCACGGCGTCGCGATCAGCACAACCCTCGCCTGTTCAAGGTCGGTTGAGCTTTTCTACGAGCCGAGCGGGCTGATTGCCCGCTCGGTAAAAACACGGGGAGCGGTTTTGCCCGTCTGCATGTCGGGCGCCGGTCGGGCGCTGCGCTGCGCCGGGGCTCCGCGCCCGCCCGCCGCCCGACCCCAGCAGCCGCCACTGACATTTTTAAATTGCGGGAATCACTGACATCTCTATCTGGGCTGGACACTGCCGGTAGGCGCTCGATCAAAAGTCACCTATCTGCCAATTGGAGATATCACTGGCCCGGGGATTTTCAGGGTTTTTTGGGGCGATGGTTCGGGCTGATGAGCGATCGGGCGCTGCGGCGGATCGAGACAATGCTGGATGGGATTGGCGGCGGGACAGCTGCTCGGGCTCGAGCGATGTCAAGTGCTTCGGCTGTTGAAGGCCTGTCGGGTCGACGGTCCGACCAACCTGATTTCGTAACGACGCGGTTGCCGCAGCAACCGGCGCAAGCCCGAGGCGTTGCCGTGCGCTATATGGGCGAGCGTCCTGACCAGTCCGACCTCGATACTCAGAGCGATTTCCGAACAGGTGGGAGCGCCACCCTCACCCAGCCCCGGGTAAGGCTCGGCAATGCCTCGCCAACCCTTCTCAACCCTCTCCCCCCGACCGGGGGGAGAGGGAAGGGTGAGGGGGGCTGGCCGCATCGGTGTGACCTGATCGAAATTTGCTCCGCAGGAGGTGGCGGTCAATATCCCCGTATCGGGTCGACCTGGTGGCGGAGCGGGTGGCCCTGTTCGAGGCGGCGGAGGTTGTCGAGGATCAGGGGGGCGGCGGTTTCGGGGTTGGTGGAGCCGGCGATGTGCGGGGTGACGAGGATGCGCGGGTGGGTCCAGAAGGGGTGGTCGGGAGGTAGCGGCTCTGTGCGGAAGACGTCGAGGGCGGCGGCGGAGAGCTGGCCCCTATCGAGGGCTGGGATCAGGTCGTCCTCGACGAGGTGGCGGCCGCGGCCGGCGTTGACGAGGCCGGCGCCGCGGGGGAGCGCCGAGAAGGTGCGGGCGTTGAGGATGCCTTCGGTTTCGGCGGTCAGCGGTAAGAGGCAGACGAGGATTTCGGACGCCGCCAGCAGCTCGGCGAGGCCGTCGCGGCCGGCATAGGTGCGAAAACCATCGACCGCGCGCGGTCGGCGGGTCCAGCCGGAGACGGGAAAGCCGAGGGCGGCGAGCTTCTTCGCCGCGGCCTGGCCGATCTCGCCAAAGCCGAGGATGCCGACCGGGCGCTCGGCGGCGTTCTTTTGGTCGAGCTCGCGCCACAGCCGTGCCGCTTGCTGGGTGCGGTAGTCGAAATCCTGGCGGTGCAGGCGCAAGACCTGGAGCGCCACATATTCGGCCATTGCGTCGGAGAGGTAGGGGTCGATCAGGCGGACAAACGGCACGTGCCGCGGCAAATCGGGGTCGAGGAGCAGGTGATCGACGCCGGCCCCCAAAGAGAGGATCAGCCGCAAATTCGGCAACGAGGCGAGAAAGCCCGGCGGCGCGCGCCAGACGAGCGCGTATTCGATCTCATTGGGGTCGCCGATCTCGGGCCAGGCGCGGAATTCGAGCCCCGGCCGCAACCGGCCGAGGACCTCTTGCCAACGCGCGGCCGAATCAACTGTGGAGCGGAACAACAACGCCATGGCCCGGCTCATAGCATAAAGGCTGCCGGCGCGATAAGCTCGGGCTTTCCCGGTCCCATGGCGCCGGATCTTCTCTGCCCACGGCTTGCGGCGGATACGAGCCCGGGACGCCGGTGCCTGACCAAGACCCGAATAGGTTGCATCAGCCCGTCAGCCCCCCTCACCCTTCCCTCTCCCCCGATCGGGGGAGAGGGTTGCGAAGGATTGGCGAGGGCCACGGGTCCGGCCGGAAGCCGGCCCGCTTTCGCGGGGCGACGGGAAAGAGATGATCGCTACTATGTTATCTGTCTGAACTGCACCACCAGGAGCAACGAATGCGAAAGCTGCTGTCGGCGGGTGTCGCAGCGGCGATGGCCATGATCGGCATTGCCCATGCGGCGGCGCCGGGCCCGACGATCTACCAGGTCGGACTCGCGACGCGCGCCTTTGCGCCAGCCGGGCCCTATGACTGGCGCGGCGACGCCAACCGCAAGCTGACCGCGACGGTGTGGTATCCGGCTGCGGCCGGGGCGGCGGAAAAACCGCGTCAGGTCGGCCCGCCGGGGGAGCCGGTGTTCGCCGGCGTGCGGGTCGCAACCGATGCGCCAATCGCGGCGACGCCCGGGAAATTTCCGCTGGTCGTATTGTCGCACGGCACCGGCGGGACGGCGGATACGCTGGCTTGGCTCGGCACCGCGCTCGCCGCCCGCGGCTATATCGCTGCTGCCGTCAACCATCCCGGCAACAATGCAATCGACGGCTACACGGTCCCGGGCTTTACGCTTTGGTGGCTGCGGGCGCGCGACCTCGGCGCCGTCATCGACGGCATGCTCGCCGACCCCCGCTTTGGGCCGCGGATCGACCCGCGTCGGATCGGTGCCGCCGGGTTCTCGCTCGGCGGCTATACGGTGATCGAGCTCGCCGGCGGCGTCACGTCCATGGCGCAGTTCCGCGCCTTTTGCGACTCGCCCGAGGCCGACGGCATGTGCAAGTCGCCGCCTGAATTCGCCGATCTCTTTGAGAAGTCGCGGGCGGTGGCCGAAAGCGATCCCGCCTATCGCGCCGCACTCGCCAAAGACGGCGAGCCCTACCGCGATCCGCGCGTGCGCGCGGTGTTTGCGATGGCGCCGGCATTGGGGCCGGCTTTCACGCCGCAGGGCCTCACCGCGATTGCCGTGCCCATGGCGCTCGTCGCCGGTGCGGGCGACGAGGTCGTGCCGATCGGCAGCAGCGCGCGGGCGTTCGCCGCACATATCCCAAAGGCCGAGCTGACGATCCTGCCGGGGGAGGTGGGTCATTATGTGTTTGCGCCGGTCTGCACCAATGCCGGCCACACGGCGCTGCCGGCAATCTGCGACGACCGGCCGGGTGTCGATCGCGCGGCGATTCACCAGCAGGCGGTGCAGCTGATCGCGGCGTTCTTTGCGCGCCAGCTGAAATAAGCGGCCTCAAATCTGCCACAGCCGCGGCAGCAGGGGCGGCAGCGCCAACGCCTCGGCGCGCAAATGGCCCGCGAGATCGGCATAAGCGCGGCGCAGCGCCAGGGTATCGGCGGCGAGCCAGCGGGCGACGAGGAGACCGGCGAGCGCGGTCGCACCGGCCCGCATGCCGTTGGCGATTGCGGTGGATTGGACCGTGCGGGCGCCTTCGAGAAATTCCCGCGGATCGCGGCCGGCGGGCGCCAGGATCAGGGTGGCGAAGCCCGCAGCGTTGTCGAAACAAGCAGGGTCGGCGATCGTGCCGCCGATGTCGCCGTCGAGATGGAGCGCGTCGCCCCAAACAAGGTGCGCGTCGCGCCACACCTCCCACACCTCGTGCAATAAGCCTTTGGTGAAGCGCTCGCCGCGGGCGCGCCGTCCGAAGACGACGATCTCGCCGCCGAGAAATCCGGAACCCGCGGTCAGCTCGACGATGGTCTTGCGCCGCAACCGGGCGCCGTCGAAGAGGATCGTCTCCGGCGGCAGGAATTCGAGCGCGGCGCCGGCGCCGACGGTCAATTTTTGGCTTACTTCTGTCGTCGCACCGAGCGAGCGATAGATCTTCTCCGCGGCCGACGCGGTGATATGGGCGCAAGCCCCCGCCTCGACGCGGGCGGCGACATCGAGCCGGTCGCCGGCAACAAGCCCGCCCGAGGTGGTGACCAACACCGCGACCGGCGGCTCGCCGGCGGCCACCGCCGGAAACAGCACGCGCAGCGGATCGCGCTCGTAGAGGTGGGTGAGCCTGGTAACCCCGCCGCGCCGGGCAAAGCCGATTTCGGCGGCGCCGTCGGTCAATAGCCGAGGGCGAGACCGTCCTTGCGCGGCTCGGAGCCGCCGATCAGGACGCCGCGCTCGTGGTCGATCCAGATCGCCTGACAGCCGCCGAGCGGCACCTCCTGCACCGCGATGTCGTGGCCGCGGGCGGCGAGGTCGGCGACGATCGGCTGGGGCAGCGTCTTCTCGACCTGCAACGCTCCGTGCAACGCCAGAAGGCGCGGCGCCTCGGCCGCCTGCTGCGGGTCCATGCCGCGATCAATGAGGCGATGCAGAAAATGCGCGTGGCCCATCGCCTGGTATTGCCCGCCCATGACGCCGAACGGCATCACCGCGCGCCCGTCCTTGACCAGCATGCCGGGGATGATCGTGTGGAACGGGCGCTTGCCCGGCGCGATCGCATTCGGGTGCCCCGGAATGGTGCGGAACCCGGAGCCGCGGTTATGCAGCAAAATGCCGCTCTCCGGCGCCACAATGCCGGTGCCGAACGACGAGAACAGCGAATTGATAAACGAGCACGCATTGCCGTCGCGATCGACGACGCACAGATAGACCGTGTCCTTGTGCTCGATCTCGGCCCAGCGCGGGCCGGGCAATGCCTGGTCCAGCCGGATCGCCCGGCGGCTTCGCTCGGCGCGCGGCTCGGACAGGAAATCGGCGACATCGACCGGCACATGCTCGGGATCGCAGATAAAATTGTCGCGCACCCAGTAGGCCGCCTTTTGGGCTTCGACGAGGAGGTGCAGCCGATCGGCCGCGCCAAACGAATCGCCGCCGAGCGCATAGCCGGCCAAGGTGCGCAGGATCATCAGCGCCGCCATGCCCTGCCCGTTCGGCGGGCACTCGTAAACGTCGTAGCCGCGATAGGGCGCGGTGATCGGCTCGACCCAATTCGAGCGCTGCGCGGCGAAATCCTCCTCTTCGTGGAGCCCGCCCCGCGCCTTTAGCGCGCCGAGGATGTCGCGCATCACAGCGCCGCTGTAAAACGCCTCGCGGCCTTCGCGGCCGATCCGGCGCAAGCTCGCGGCGAGCGGCGGGTTCGCCATCCGGTCACCGGCATCGGGTGGCTTGCCGCCCGGCAGAAAGAGGGCAGCGGTGGCGGGATCGCGCAGTTTCGCCTGGTTGCGGTGCCAGTCGGTGGCGATCCGCGGGGTCACGACATAGCCGTTCTCCGCCGCCTTTGCCGCCGGCTCGAGGAGCTCCGCAAGCGGGCGTGAGCCATATTCGCGGTTGAAGAGGCACCAGGCATCGACGGCACCCGGCACCGTCGCGGCGTGCGGGGTCTGGACCGCGATCTCGCGGATGCCGTGCTCGACATACCATTCGACGGTCGCTTTCGCCGGCGCCCGGCCCGAGCCGTTCAACGCCACCGGCAACGCGCCGCCCCGCGAATAAAGGATAAAGCAGTCGCCGCCGATCCCGGTGCTTTGCGGCTCGACGACGCATTGCATGGCGACCGCCGCGATCGCCGCGTCGGCGGCATTGCCGCCCGAACGCAAGACGTCGAGTGCCGTCAGGGTCGCCATCGGGTGCGAGGTCGCGGCCATCCCGTTTGCCGCCATCGCCGCCGAACGGCCGGGAATATTGAAATCTCGCATTCGCCCGCTCCTCGCGTTCTGAGCCGCTTGCCCGCCGACGGACGCAATCCAGACCGGCGGGGCCGCCACTTGCCCGGCTCTAATGCCCTGTCCTAGGTTGCAGGTCAATTCGCCGCCGCAATCGCCAAAGCATGATGGACGGAAGTTTGACGCCGCTGCACTTCCCGGTTGCAACGCCGCCCGGACCGGGCGAGGTATTGCCGATCGCGCCGGGCGTGCATTGGCTCAGGATGCCGCTGCCCTTTGCCCTCGACCACATCAATTTGTGGCTGCTCGAAGACGGGCCCGGCTGGACCATCGTCGATTGCGGCTATGCGACGCCCGAAACCCGCATCTTGTGGGAGCAAATCTTCACCCGGCATCTCGACGGCCGTCCGGTCGGGCGGGTCATCGTCACCCATTACCATCCCGACCATGTCGGGCTCGCCGGCTGGCTCACCGAGCGCTGGCAGGTGCCGCTTTCGATGACCGAGAAGGAGTGGCTCCATGCCCGGGTGATGAGCCGGGAGAGCGACGATTTTCTCTCGCTGCGCCGCGACTTCGCCCGCCGCGCCGGGCTCGACGAAGCGGCCGGCGAAGTGTTTGCCGAGCACGGCAAGGGCTATCGCCGCGGCGTGCCGTCGGTGCCGCCCGCCTATCGGCGGCTCGAAGACGGCATGGCGGTTTTGATCGGCGGGCGGCAATGGCGGGTCATCGTCGGCGAAGGCCACGCGCCCGAGCTCGCCTGCCTCTATTGCGCCGAGACCGGTGTCCTGATCGCGGGCGACCAGGTATTGCCGCGGATTTCGCCCAATGTCAGCGTCCAGGCGCATGAGCCCGACGGCGACCCGCTCGCCCGATTTCTGCGCTCGCTCGACAAGCTGCGCGCGGCGTTGCCGCCCGAAACCCTGGTATTGCCGTCGCACAATCTGCCGTTTTTCGGGCTGCATGCGCGGCTCGACGAGCTCGCGGCACACCACCGCGCCCGTTGCAGCGAGGTGCTCGCCGCTTGTGCCGTGCCGCAAAGTGCCGTCGATCTGCTGCCGGTGCTGTTCCGCCGCCCGCTCGACCGGCACCAGACCGCGTTCGCCCTCGGCGAAGCCCTCGCCCACCTGCACTACCTGACCGCCCAGGGCGCGCTCGCCCGTGAATTGGAGGCGGACGGGGTGCAGCGCTTCCACGTGCTGTGACGACGTTTTCTTTCTCGTCGCCCCGGCGAAGAAGCGTGTGAATTTATCCCTCGGCTGGGTGCTTTACCCGCTTCCCCGGCGAAAGCCGGGGTCCATCGTTCCGCCCGACGGCCGTCGATAGCTGGTATGCCATTGCCACCTGAGGAAAATTTCGAGCGGCGGACAGGTGGGTCCCGGCTTTGCGCCGGGACGGCGATTTCTATCTCGGCCGCCAAGCCTTGATACGCGAATGAAACGCGTCTGGCGAATGCGGGCCTTCGTGGGCGCTGGACTTGCGGGGTCGCACACGCAACGATCAGGAGAAGGCCACGCGACGAGGGAGGGTGATGTGATCTGGGGGAAAAAGCTGGGGCGTGTCGGCGCCGCCGCGGCATTGGTCGCGGCGCTCGCGTTTCCGGGCAGCCCGCGGGCGGCCGAGCCGATCGTGATCGGGTTTGGCATGGGGCTGACCGGCGGGCTCGCCGCTGCCGGCAAATCGGCGCTGTTGGCGATGCAGATCTGGCGCGACGACGTCAACGCCAAGGGCGGGCTCTTGGGCAGGCCGGTCAAGCTCGTCTATTACGACGACCAATCGAACCCGGCGACCGTGCCGGCGCTCTATACCAAGCTCCTCGATGTCGACAAGGCCGACTTTATCGTTTCGGGCTACGGCACCAATTTGACCGCACCCGCGATGCCGGTGGCGATCGAGCACAAGCGCCTGTTCCTCGGGCTCTTCGCGCTCGCGGTCAACAGCCAGTTCCACTACCCCATGTATTTCTCGATGCTGCCAGCGGGGCCGGACCCGAAACATGCCTTCTCGGAGCCGTTCTTCGAGGTCGCGATGGCGTCGAGCCCGAAGCCGACGACGTTGGCGCTGCTCGCCGAGGACGCCGAGTTTCCGAAAAACGCGTCTGAAGGCATCCGCGACCTCTCCAAGAAATACGGGTTCAAGATCGTCTACGACAAGACCTACCCGCCCGGCACCGCCGACTTCACCCCGATCGTCCACGCCATTCAAGCATTGAACCCCGACATGGTGTTTGTCGCGTCCTATCCGCCGGGCTCGGCCGGGATGCTGCGCGCCGCGACCGAAGTGGGGCTCAAGACCCGGTTCTTTGGCGGCGGCATGGTCGGGCTGCAATACACGCCGTTCAAAGAACAGTTTGGGGCAAAGCTCAACGGCGTCATCGATTACGATTGGTGGATCCCGGCGCCGACCATGCAGTTTCCCGGCATCCTCGCCTTTCTGAAGAAGTACCAGGCGAAGGCGCCGGCGGAAAAGGTCGACCCGCTCGGCTGGTACCTGCCGCCTTTCGCCTATGCGGAATTGCAAGTGCTGGGCGACGCGATCACCGCGACCAAGACGCTCGACCAGGACAAGCTCGCCGACTACATCCGCAGCCACCCGTTCAACACGATCGTCGGCGACATCAGCTTTGGCAAAGACGGCGAATGGTCAAAGCCGCGGGTGCTCGAAGTGCAATGGCAGGGGATCAAGGGCAACAGCCTCGACCAGTTCAAGGACACCAAGACCGAGGCGATCCTGGAGCCCTCCGCAATTCCGGACCGGAAAGGTCACCGCGCCCTATAATGGCGGGCAGGAGTAGGAGACAGAAATATGGCAAAGATCAATCACGTGGCGCTCAAGGTCAACGACCTCGAAACGGCGACCAAGTTCTACGAGAACGTGTTCGGTTTTCGCCAGATCGGGACCGGGCGCTCGCGCGGGCACATCTCGCGGCATTTGACCGACGGCTATGTCGATCTGGCGCTGATGCTCTATGACAGCGAGGCGGACGAGGAGGCCAAGCTCGTCGGCGAGGGGCCGGCGATCCACCATTTCGGCATCGCGGTCGAGGACCGCGCGGCCACGCTCGCCAAGATTGCCGCCAACGGCGGCACGATCCTCTCCAAGCCCGATGCCGGCACCGTCAAGTTCCGCTCGCCCGACGGCACCATCGCCGAGATCGCCGACCCCGGCCGCTACGAAAAGCTCGCCGCGGAGCACGCTAAAGAATAGCCGCGCGCGCCGTTACTGCTTTCTCGCGGCGACGTGCTCGGCCTTCGACATCGTCAGCTTTTCCGGGTGGACGATAGTTTTGTTGGCGGCGGCGCGCGCCGCCCCGAGATTGGGGAATTCGGTGTCGGTGCCGTCGCGCTGCAGGACATAGGTGGCCGTCATCGGCTTTCCCGATTTCTGGTCGGCTAGCGAGCGCTTGACGATTGTCCAATGGACGCGGCGGGTGCCGTTATCGGCGGCCTCGTCCTCGATATCCTCAAAGCCGCGATCGACCACCGCTTCGAGCGCGTAGAGCTTTTGCTCGACGCGTCGTGGCGAGGCATCCCGACGCCCGCCGCGCGGCCCGCCGGGGCCGCGCCGCGCGCACCCCGTTCCTGCGCATCGCGCCGTTCGGGGCCGCGCCGTTCGGGGCCGCGCCGTTCCTGGCGCCCGCCCCGGTGGTCTCGTCCGACGGCACCTCGCCGGCGCCGCGATCGCGTGGATCTCGGTTCTGCGCCCGAGGATCGGATGGGTCCGCCGACCTCCGCTCCCCGCCCTGGCTTGCGCCGGTGGGTGTCGCCGGCCGGGGGTGCCGACGGCGTGGGCGCTCGCCCGGAGGCCGCGCCGGGCTCGGGCCGGTTGCGCCGGCAGCCGCTTCTCCCACCGGCAGCCCCGATCCGGTCCCGATCGGCCGCGGCGGCCGGCGGCGGCGCGGGCGCATGTAGAGACGCAGCGTGGTCGGCCGCGGCGCCGGCGCATCGCCTGGCTGCTCACCCTCTGCGCCGTCCTCCGGAGGGCGTGCGCCGCCGGCCGGCAGTCCATGACCGGGAGCCCGCCGCCGACGGCGGCGTCGACGCGGCCGCGGCACACCGTCTGCGGGCACGCTGTCTGCGGGCACGCCGTCTGCGGGCACGCTGTCTGCGGGCACGCCATCTGCGGGCACGAAACCAGCGGCTGAGGGCTCGCCCGGTTGTTGATCGGCGTTTGGCGCGGCTGTCTCGGATGCGGCTTCCCCGTTCTCCGCCAGAGAAGGCGGCGCTGCCCCGGGTGGCGCTGCCCCGGCCGGCGGCCGTCGGCGCCGGCGGCGGCGCTGCCGCGGCCGGCGCTCGCCGCTCGGCGGCGCCTCGCTCAGCGGGATTTCCGCGGCCGGCGTGGCCGGCGGCTCCGCGCTGACCGGCTCGCTCGGCGGGTCGTCGGCAGAAGGCGGCATCGGCGGCGTTCCTCGGGCGGCGTTGTCGGGATCGCGACCGTAGCACGACCGGGCATCGCGGGCGAAGCCGCGAAGCCGCCCGATGTCAGATCGGCGCTGCCGCCGCACCGGTCGCCCGCGGCGAAGCGAGCGGCCCGGCATAGAACAGGACAAAGAGGCCAAAGGCAGCGCTCCAGGCGGCCCCGGCAAACCACAGCAAAAGCAAATACGACCCGCCGCCGAGCGGGGCGGCGAGCCGCAGAACTGCGGCGATCGTCACCATGACGTAGATCGCCGTCGTGACGGGCCCCGCCGACAGACCGCGCCCGGTGTGGCCGAGCGAGGCCCGCGTCATCACTGCCAAGGTCATCGTGCCGACAGCGCCGACAGTGAGCGCATGCAAGGCCGCGCTCGGCGGCAGCACCGGCACCAGCTCGTCGAAGCCGAGCAGCACAAGGCCCAACGCCAGCCACAAATAGCCGAGGTGCAATACCCAAACGAGCGGCTCGCGCCAGCTCGCTCGCCCGTGCCACCGGACCAGCCGCAGCCCGATGGCGAGCCCGGCAGCGAGCCCGGCCCATGGCGTCGGCGGCGCCTCGGGGCTGGCGGCCCAGAGCGCCAGAGCGATCGCGACAATCGCCAGCACCGCCCGGTCGAGGCGGCCGAACGGCGCCGGCGCCCCGATGTCCGGCCGCTCCTTGGCGAGCCAATTGCGGGTAAAGCTCGGGATCAGCCGCCCGCCGACAAAGCTGATCAGCATCAGCAAGGTGGCGAGCCCGATACGGTTGCCGAGCGCGGCGGTCGAGGCGAGCCCGACCGCCTCCAGATGGACCAGGAGATTGCCGGCCAGCAGCAAAGTCAGCGCCCCGACCATCGGCAGATTGCGCCAGTTTCGGCCGGCGACGATCTCTCGCGCCATGGCCGCCAGAAAGACCACGGGGAAGGCCAAATCGCAGGCCATCGCCGCCGGCGCCCCGATCTGCGCCGAGGACAGCACCGCGATCCGCCCGAGCGCCCACAGCGCCACCAGCACGGCGAGCGGCCCGCCCTGCAACGGCATGCGTCCGGTCCAGTTCGGGATCGCGGTCAGCAAAAATCCGGCGACCACCGCTGCGGCATAGCCAAAGATCATCTCGTGAGCGTGCCAGATCGCGGCGGGGAGCGCAGTCGGGAGCGTCGCCTGACCGCCATAAAACGCCAGCCACAGCGGCATCGCCAGCACCGCCCAGAGCGCCGCGGCCAGAAAAAACGGACGAAACCCGGCAGACCAGATCGCCGGGCCGGCCTGCGGGCGATAGCGGGGGATTGCGCTCAATCGTCTGTCCTTGCATCGCGCCGCAGAGTGCGCACCGGTGCTACAATTTAGGAATGACCAGCATCGCGGCAATCCCTCGGCAGCCGACCGGCGACCGTATCAGCAACGTCCTCAAATGGGTGCTGCTGGCCACCGCCATCGCGACCTTCGGGCTTCTCGGCTGGGCAACCGGCGTGACCTATCGAACCGCCCCACCCGAGCCCGACCGGTTTCTTTCCGCTGATGGGTCGGTGCTGATGTCGGCCGCAGGCATCGCAGCCGGCAAGGGCGCCTTTCAGCAGGCCGATCTGATGGATTACGGCAGCCTGTACGGGATGGGGTCGTATTTCGGCGAGGACTATACGGCGCAATATCTCGCCTGCCTCGGCACGCTGACGCGGGACAACATCGCACAGGCGCAATATCGGCAGCAATTTGCCGCCCTCGACCCGGCGCGGCAGGCCGCTGCCGCCGCCGCGATGCGGCAAATGCTGCAGCAGGTGGATTTGACCCGCGGCGAGGTAATTTTGCCCACCCCGCTCGCCGCTGCGGTCGCGGCCCTGAAATCCGAAATCGCCCAAGGGCTGCTGCGGAACGACTTTATCCGGGGGTGGACCCGGGCTTACAGCCTCGACCAGGCGGATGCCGCCGCGACCGCCGAATTCATCCTTTACAGCGCGCTGACGACGGTCGCGCGCCGCCCGCACAGCGATGCTTCCTGGACCCAGAATTGGCCATACGAGCCGTTGGTCGGCAACGTCCCGACAACCGCCACCTTTCTGTGGACGTGGCTCAGCTTTTGCTTCACGTTTTTTTGCTTCGGCCTCGTCCTCTTTGTTTATCACCGATATCTGGCCGACCCGGACCGCGCCGCGATGGACCCGGTGCTGGCGGGCTTTCGCCCGTTGACCCCGAGCCAGCGCAAGGTCGGCAAATATTTCCTCGTCGTCGCCGCGCTCTTGCTCGTCCAGATCGCGGCCGGTGCGGTCATGGGTCACTATTACGCCGACCGCGTCAGCTTTTACGGTATCCATCTCGACGATATATTGCCGTTCAATTTCTGGCGCAGCGTGCACATCCAGGCGCCGATCGTCTGGATCGGCTTGTCGTGGATCGCTGCGGCGCTCTTCCTCGCCCCGGCGATCAGCGGCGGCGAAGCCAGAGGCCAGGGGGCGCTGGTCGACCTCTTGTTCTGGGCGACGCTGGTCGTTGTCGGCGGCGCGCTCCTCGGCGACTACCTCGGCATCATGGGGATCATCCGGCGCGGCTGGTTCTGGTTCGGCAATCAGGGGCTCTCCTATATCGAGCTCGGCCGCTTCTGGCAGATCGGGTTCTTTCTCGCGCTGATATTCTGGAGCGTGTTGGTGCTGCGCGCGTTATGGCCGACGGGGACGGCGTTGTCGCAGGCGACGCGCCAGTTTTGGACCGGCCGGATCCGGCTCGAGCACTTGATCTGGGCCTCGACCGTCAATATCGCGCTGCTCTATGTCTTCGGCATGGTCCCGCTGACCGGGATCAACAAATCCTTCACGATTACCGATTTCTGGCGCTGGTGGGTGGTGCATCTCTGGGTCGAGCAGTCGTTCGAGTTCTTTGCCGCAGCGGTCAGCGCTTATCTCTTGATGGCGGTCGGGCTGGTGTCGCGGCTCTTGGCCGAGCGTGCGGTCTATTTCGAGCTGATCCTGATCTTTTTGGGCGGGGTGATCGGCACCGGCCATCACCTTTATTGGGCTGGCGGCCCAGGCATGTGGATCCCGATGGGCAGCATGTTCTCGTTTATCGAGGTATTGCCGCTCGTGCTGCTGATCCTCGAAGCCATGCACCATCACGATTTGATCACAACTCACGGTGAGTTCAAATACGGGCTCGCTTATACGTACATCATCGGGGCCGCGTTCTGGAATTTTGTCGGCGCAGGAGTCTTCGGTGGCGGCACCTTGAACGCGCCGCTGATCAATTACTACGAGCACGGCACGTTTTTGACACTGAACCACGCGCACACGGCGCTGTTCGGCGCGTTCGGCCTGCTCGGCATCGGCCTGATTTATTTCTGCCTGCGCTATGCCGCCGCCGACCAGGTGAAATTCAGCGATCGGGCGGGCCTCTGGGCATTCTGGCTGTACAATGCCGGCCTCGTCTTGTGGATCGCCCTCAATTTCTTCCCGATCGGCTGGGCGCAGCTCGACGCTGTCTACGAGCACGGCCTCGCCTATGCGCGCAGCCTCGAATTCTACGACACGACCCTGCTGTGGCAGTGGCTGCGCTTTGTCGGCGACATACCCTTTGCCGCGGCGGCGCTCCTGATGGCGTATGATTTCATCGTCAAGCTCGCCCCGCTCTATCCGAGCTTCCGGGAGCGCTTGGCCGTGGCCGGGCCGCTGTGACGATGCGGATTGCATGATGGACGATGTAACGATCGCGCGGACGCTGCATGTGCTGGCGGTGGTTTTGTGGATCGGCGGCGTAGGGTTTGTGACGACCGTCTTGCTGCCGGCGCTCCGCGGCACCGCGCCGCCATCCGAGCGGCTCGCCCGCTTCGACGCGATCGAGCGCCATTTCGCCTGGCAGGCGCGGCTGACCACCCTCCTCGCCGGCATCAGCGGCTTCTATATGACAACTCGCCTCGACCTCTGGGACCGCTTTCGCTCCGCCAGCTTCTGGTGGATGGATGCGATGGTCCTGGTCTGGCTGATCTTCACCGCGATGCTGTTTGTTGCGGAGCCGCTGTTCGTGCATCGCTGGTTGCACCTGCGGGCGGCGGCCGATCCCGACGGCACCTTCCGCCTGATCGAGCGTTGGCACCGCGCGCTGTTGACCTTGAGCCTGATCACCGTGTTCGGCGCCGTCGCCGGCAGCCACGGCCTCGTGTTCTACCAATGAAAACGTCGGGTTGCGCCCGCCGCTCGGGCGCGCCGTCTCGAAAAGGGCTTAGAAGCAGCAAATCGAAAACAAACCGGCTACCCCTTCCGCGCGATTGCCCGTTTCGTCAAGCTCCGAAAAAGAGCATCGATCCGAACCAAGGGCGGAGAAGTCAACTTCGAGTTCGACCCGAAAAGGACCAGTCTGCAGGAGCTGGTAGCCGCGGCCGAGCGCCTCGGCGCCGCTCCGCGGACGCCCTGAACGGGTAGGAGATGCCGCGCCACGCTCTCCTGATCGGGGTATCGAGGTTTGCCGACGAGCGGCTGGCGCGATTGAACGCGCCGGAGAACGATGTCAACGCATTGATCGGCATCTTGCGGGACAGCACGCGCGGCGGGTTCGACACGGTCGAGCTCAGTTTGAACGAAGATTTTCTGGCGGTGCGCGACTATGTCCGCGACCAGGTCGGCGCGCTCGCCAAAAATGCCGATTGTCGAAATTCATTTTGTAAAGTCCGGCTGTTTTCGGAGGCCGCCTGGTCTCTCGGTCGGGTCCCGCGCGAGCGCTGCCAAATCGATTCAGGAGGATTGAGAAACGGAAAATCGCCATATTTGCATGGTATCGTTCGTGCTGTCGGGAATATGGCGGCTGGTTCGAAGATGATCTCTCTCGTCTTGCCCGCGAAAGCGGGCACCCAGTGCCTGCCCCCCTGTTCCAGCCAGGGGCAGGCACTGGCTTGAACAGGGGGCAACATACGCCGCGCGTGTCGCCCTGGACCCCCGCTTTCGCGGATGTCAGGAAATTGGAATTGGCTTGGATGAGCGCCGTGCGTCCCCCGCCTTCGCGAGGGCAGGCTCTTCGAGACAGCCGCTTCGCGGCCTCCTCAGGATGAGTAATTTCGATAGTGTTATCAAAGGATTACCTCATGCTGAGGAGCGCCCAAGGGGCGCGTCTCGAAGCACGCACCGTGCCGATGCAGCCGCGATTTGCCCGCCATCGCCAATTCATTCACATCCTCTCGGTTTGAATAAGCTAAATGCCTTATACGGGAACACAGCCGTTGCTTTAATGAACACCGGCCCACACCGGCGAGGAGCGGACGCATGGTCATCACACGCACTCGGCTCGCCCACTTCTCTCTTGCCGCGATGCTAGGCGCGGCGCTCGCCGGCGGCGGGCCAACTCTTGCGGCGCGGGCCGCCGAGACGATCAGCGCGCAGGACGCCCATTCGATCGGCGTGGCTGCATACGTGTATTTCTACTCTCTCGTCACAATGGACCTCACGCGGAAGCAGCTGACCAATGTCGTAAAGGCCCGCGACGGCATCAACGCACCAATGAATACGTTCGCCAATATTCCTGAGTATCCGACGGCAACTATGAAGGTCGTAGTTCGTCCTAATTTTGACACCCTATATTCCAGCGCCTGGCTCGACCTGACAAAAGAGCCGATGATCGTATCGGTCCCTGATACGCAGGGGCGCTATTACCTGCTGCCGATGCTGGATATGTGGACCGACGTTTTCGCCTCGCCGGGGTGGCGCACAACCGGGACCCAGGCCGGGGATTTTGCCGTGGTGCCGCCGGGCTGGAGCGGCGCGATACCGGCAAATGTCGTTCGCATCGATGCGCCTACGCCCTATGTCTGGATCATCGGCCGCACCAAGACCGACGGGCCGGCAGACTATGCCGCTGTGCACAAGATTCAGGAGGGGTTCAAGGTCACGCCGATCTCGCGCTTTGGTCAGGCGGGCGAGCCGGTGGTGGGTACCGTCGATCCCGGCATCGACATGAAGACCCCGCCGAAGGTCCAGGTCGACACGATGCCGGCCGGCAAGTTCTTCGCCTACGCCGCCGAGATCCTCAAATTGCAGCCGCCGCACATCACCGATCAACCAATCCTTGCCCAGATGCGCCGGATCGGGATCGAGCGCGGCAAGAGCTTTGACATCGACAAGCTCGATCCGACAATCAAGACCGCGCTGGAGACCGTGCCCAAGGACGCTCAGAACTTGATGGCGTGGAAGGTCAACAGCCTCGCACGTGTCGTCAACGGCTGGTCGATGAACACCGACACGATGGGTGTCTATGGCAACTACTACCTGAAGCGCGCGATCATCACCCAGCTCGGTCTCGGCGCGAACCTGCCGGAGGACGCGATCTATCCAATCAACCTTGCCGACAACACGGGTAAGCCGCTGGATGGCGCCAATCGCTATGTCCTCCATTTCGAGAAGAGCGCCATCCCGCCGGTAAGCGCCTTCTGGTCGGTCACGCTGTACGACGCCGAGGGCTACCAGGTGCCGAATGGCCTTAACCGCTTCGCCGTCAGCAGCTGGATGCCGTTTCAATACGACCCGGACGGCTCCCTCGATCTTTATTTCCAGAACGAAAGCCCCGGCGCCGATAAGGAAGCGAACTGGCTGCCGGCCCCAAAAGGGCCGTTCAACCTCACGATGCGCCTTTATGCGCCAAAGAGCGATGCGCTGACCGGCAAGTGGAACCCTCCGCCGGTGATGAAGGCAGCCGCCCCCACGCTGTTGCCGGCGCAATGACCCTCGCTCCAAGGGGTATCAGACTTCCCGTTGGCGGTTGGTCGCGCGCGAGGGTGTCGGGACCTGATCTCGATCTGATAAAACAGGTGGAGCAGGGGCGTCGATGGCGCTCGGATTCGCGCGCGCAGCGCGTCGCGGGCAGCGGCGAAATTTCATATATGGAATAAGAGGTCGTGATGATGGGCAACGTGACGCGCGTGGCCGTCCCAGGAGCGGCGCTATTTTTTGCATATCTCCTGGCCGGTCCGGCATTTGCCGAGACGCCGGTGGCGTTGGGGCCGTCGAGCGCGGCGTATGGGATTTATGCGCAGGTCACCGACCACGGCAACACGGTGACCGTGGGCCCGATCGCCGAGGTCGATGGGAGCATACCGCCGGCCTACGACAAATCGGTCGCTGCGGCGCCGGTGCATCGGATCGTGCCGTTGCTCGCCGGGAACGGGGTGACGCCGAGCCTCTTTATCAACGCCGCCGATTTCGAGTCGCATGTCGCCTCGAAGGGCTTTGGCGTGGATACGGTGTCGACCGAGGCGAATACGCTGATCAAGACCATCAACCTGTCGCTGATGCTGAACCCGCCGCCGCCGATCAGACCCGGGACCGTCATCCTGCCGCAGCCGCAACCCTTTCTGCAATTGTCGGCGCGGCGCATCACCTCGACCGCGAATTTCACCAAGGTGTTCCCCAGCCTCATCACCGACATCGGCAGCGCCTATTTTGGCGGCCTGACGCTCAGCGGCACCCTGGTCGGCAATCAAAAGCTCGTCTTTACCGGCGACGCCGACAAAGACACGGTCCTGTTTCAGAGCCCGACCGTGACGATCACGTTGAACCAGGAAACCCAGGCGGGCTTGATTTCGTGCAGCCCGAATTGCGTCTTTACGCCGTACAGCATCACCACCAACGCCGTCGATATCTATCTTGACCATGCAAATGTTAACGGGCGCATCGTTTCGGGCGACATCGTGCTCGGCCAGGCGCACGCGGATTAGCAAAACGACGCAGCAGCAGCCCGGACCGCCAACCTCCCCTCTCGAATTTGGCCCTGGCGGCTGTTATATCTCCGCCGATGACGACGCGGCTCGCCCGGATATCGCGAATTATCGGCCCGATCCTCGTCTGAGGGTCGGGGACGCGTTCGCCTTCGTCACTTTATCCGGGGTCCCGCGATGCCGACGGATTATCGTCCGACCGTTTTTCTGCCCAAGACCCAGTTCCCGATGCGCGGCGACCTGCCCAAGCGCGAGCCGGGGATTTTGGCGCGCTGGGAGGCGATGGGTCTTTACCGGCGGCTGCGCGAGGCGGCGCGGGGCCGCGAGAAATTCGTGCTGCATGACGGGCCGCCTTATGCCAATGGCGAGATCCATCTCGGCACCGCGCTGAACAAGATCCTGAAGGACGTGGTCAACCGCGCGCAGCAGATGCTCGGCCGCGACGCACCCTATGTGCCGGGCTGGGATTGTCACGGGCTGCCAATCGAATGGCTCGTCGAGGAAAAGTACCGCGCCAGAGGCCAGTCGAAAGACAGCATCCCGATCGACCGCTTCCGCCGCGAATGCCGCGACTTTGCCGCGCATTGGATCGAGGTGCAAAAGCGCGACTTCAAGCGGCTCGGCGTGGTCGGCGATTGGGACCACCCCTATACGACGATGGCCTATGCCGCCGAGGCGCAGATCGTGCGCGAGATCGGCAAGTTCCTGGTGAATGGCGGGCTCTACAAGGGCTCGAAGCCGGTGCTGTGGTCGGTGGTCGAGGAAACCGCGCTCGCCGAGGCCGAGGTCGAGTACCACGATCATCGTTCGACGACGGTCTGGGTGCGTTTCCCGATCGGCCGTGCCGCCCGGCCCTCGCTCGAAGGGGCCGCGGCGCTGATCTGGACGACGACGCCGTGGACCTTGCCCGGCAACCGCGCCATCGCCTTTAGCGCGTCGCTCGAATACGCGGCGATGCGCGTCGATTGGGCGGCCGAGGGGGGCCGCGCCCGGCCCGGCGAAATCCTGCTGGTCGCCGCCACGCTCGCCGAGGAGGTTGCGGCGCGCGCCGGCATCGAGAAATTCGCGCTGCTCGACCGGTTTTCCGGCGCAGACCTCGCCGGCACGGTCGCGCGCCATCCGCTCGCCGGCCAGGGCTACGATTTCGCTGTGCCGCTGCTGCCGGCGGGGTTTGTCGAGGCGGACCAGGGGACGGGCCTCGTCCATATCGCGCCCAATGCCGGCACCGACGATTGGGAATTGGGGCAGGCGCACGGGCTGCCGGTCATCGACACGGTCGGGCCGGACGGCGTCTACCTCCCGACCGTGCCGCTCTTTGCCGGGTGCCGGGTCTATCGCCCGGACGGCAAGGAGGGCGACGCGAACGAGGCGGTGATCGCGGCGCTCGACGCGGCGGGCGCGCTTCTCGCGCGCGGCCACCTGGTGCATTCCTACCCGCATTCCTGGCGCTCGAAAGCGCCGCTCATATTCCGCAACACGCCGCAATGGTTTATCGGGATGGATGAGGGCGGGCTGCGGCAAAAGGCGCTCGACGCAATTGCCGAGACGCGCTGGGTCCCGCCGCAAGGCAGGAACCGGATCGGTGCGATGGTCGAGGGCCGGCCCGACTGGTGCGTCTCGCGCCAGCGCGCCTGGGGTGTGCCGATCCCGGTCTTCACCAGCCGCAAGACCGGCGAGCCGTTGCGCGACCCCGCCGTCATCGAGCGCGTCGCCCAGGCCGTCGAGCAGCATGGCGCGGATATCTGGTACAGCGCCGATGCCGGCGAATTTCTCGGCAACGCCTACGATCCTAAGGAATGGGACAAGGTTACCGACATCGTCGAGGTGTGGTTCGATTCGGGCTCGACCCACGCTTTTGTGCTGGAGCAGCGGCCGGAGCTGAAGTGGCCCGCCTCGCTTTATCTCGAAGGCTCGGATCAGCACCGCGGCTGGTTCCAATCGTCGCTGATCGAGGCCTGCGGCACTCGCGGCCGCGCCCCCTACGAGGCGGTGCTGACGCACGGCTTCGTGCTCGACGAGGACGGCCGCAAGATGTCGAAATCGCTCGGCAACGTGATTGCACCCCAGGAGGTGATGCGGGAGAGCGGGGCCGACATCCTGCGTCTCTGGGTGGTCGGCTCCGACTATTCGGAAGACGTCCGCATCGGCCCCGAAATCTTGAAGCGCCACGGCGACGTTTATCGCCGGCTGCGCAATACGCTGCGTTATCTGTTGGGCGCGCTCGACGGCTTTGCGCCGGCCGAAGCCGTCGGCATCGAGGCGATGCCGGAGCTCGAGCGCTGGGTGTTGCATCGCCTCGCCGAGCTCGACGAATTGGTCCGCCGCTCGGTCGAGGCGTTCGATTTCCATAACCTCTTCAGCGCTTTGCATAACTTCTGCGGCAACGACCTCTCGGCGTTCTATTTCGACATCCGCAAGGACCGGCTTTATTGCGACGCGCCCGGCGATCCGCGCCGGCGTGCGGTGCGCACGGTCCTCGACCGCACCTTCGACTGCCTGGTGCGTTGGCTTGCCCCGGTCACCTGCTTTACCGCCGAGGAAGCCTGGCTCGCCCGTCACGGCGATGCCGAGGGCCGCAGCATCCACCTCGAGCTCTACGCCGACGTTCCGGCTGACTGGCGCGACGACAAGCTCGGCGAACGCTGGGCCGCGTTGCGCGACCTGCGCCGTGTCGTCACCGGGGCGATCGAGGTCGAGCGCGGTGCAAAGCGGCTCGGGTCGAGCCTGCAAGCCGCGGTCGAGCTCTACCTGCCCGACCGGCTGCTTTCCCAGCTGGATGGCGTCGATCTCGCCGAATTGTGCATCGCCTCGGCCGCTGCGGCGCAGGCGGGGCCGGCACCGGAAGACGCCTTCACCCTTCCGGAGATCGCCGATGTCGGGGCACGCATCTCGCTCGCCGCCGGCCAGCGCTGCGAGCGCTGCTGGCGGGTTTTGCCGGAGGTCGGCCATCAGCCGGGGCACGGCGACCTCTGCCGGCGCTGCGCCGATGTTCTCGACCACAGCACCGTTACGGCGACGAGCGCCGGTTGATGTTGACGCTCGGCCTCGCCGTCGCAATTGTCGTCGTCATCCTCGACCAATTGAGCAAGGCCGCGATTCTCGGCTTTTTTGCCGCGCATCCGTTCAGCGAGCCGCTGACCCCGTTTTTCAGCCTGGTGCTCGGCTACAACCGTGGCATGAGCTTTGGCTTTTTCAACGCTGGCGCTAGCGGCCTCAACGCCCTCATCTTCTCGCTCGTCGCCGCCGCGATCGTGGTCGCTCTGATCTGGTGGCTGGTGCGGGTGACGAGCCCGTTTCTCGCCGTCGCGATCGGGCTGATCATCGGCGGTGCCGTCGGCAACGTCATCGACCGGCTGCGCCTTGGCGCAGTCGTCGATTTTCTCGATTTTCATGTTGGCCTATGGCATTGGCCCGCCTTCAATCTCGCCGATAGCGCGATTTGTGTCGGTGTCGCGGCAATGTTGCTCGACGGGTTGCTTCTGCGCCGTCAAACGCGTTAAATAGCGCACGGGAGGGGCCTTTATCATGTCTGACGAATACCGGGGTCACCGCGCGGGCCGCAGGATGGTTGCTTTGGCTGTTGTTTGTCTCGCCGGAACCGCGTTCGGCACGGGCTGCACCGACTTCAAACGGATGGTTGGGCTCGAGCCGACCTTGCCGGACGAGTTCGCCGTCGAATCGCGCGCACCCTTGACGATCCCGCCCGATTTCGATCTCCGCCCACCCGAGCCCGGCGCAGCCCGCCCCCAGGAAAAAAGCACGGGCCAGCAGGCCGAGCAGGTCATCGACCAGGCCGGGCCCGGCGGGGCGGGCACCAAGGAGGCGGCCGATTTCCGCTTGCGCCGCAGCCCCGACGAGCTGCCCGACCTCGGCGGCCCGCAGCGGCCAAACCCGAACGGCGTCGTCGCCGACCAGAGCCTGTCGGCAAAGCTCCTGGGCTACGGCGATACCGGTGCGGCCGGCGCGACCGTCGAAAAGCGTGAGACGACGCCGCTCAAGGGCATCTACTAAGGCTTTGTTTCGGGTCGGTGGGGGATGCCGTTTTTCGACCTGACCGGCCGCGTGGCGATCGTCACCGGCGGCAATGGCGGGATCGGGCTCGGCATGGCGCAGGGCCTCGCCGGCGCCGGCGCCGCGGTCATGCTCGCCGCACGCGACCGGCCAAAGGCGGATGAGGCGCTCGCGGACCTCGCTGCGGCCGGCGCGAGATGTGCCTTCACCCCCCTCGACGTCACCGACGAGGGCTCGTGCCGCGCCGCAATCGCAGCCGCGATCGACCGCTTTGGCCGGCTCGACATCCTGGTCAACAACGCCGGCACCTCGGTTCGCAAGCCGCCGCAGGAGTATTCCGCGGCCGAGTGGCACAAGGTGCTCGACACCAATCTCAGCGGCGCCTTTTTGTGCTCGCAGGCGGCCTATCCGGCGATGCAGCGCGCGGGCGGCGGCAAGATCCTCAATATCGGCTCGATGTTTGCGATCTTCGGCTCGGGCTATGCCGCGGCCTACGCGGCGAGCAAGGGCGGTCTCGTCCAATTGACCAAATCGCTCGCTGTCGCCTGGGCTGCCGACAACATCCAGGTCAACGCGGTGCTGCCCGGCTGGGTCGATACGGAATTGACGCGGGACGCCCGCCAGCAAGTGCCCGGGCTGCACGAACGGGTGCTGGCGCGCACCCCGGCCGGCCGCTGGGGCGTGCCCGAAGACCTCGCCGGCATCGCCGTCTTTCTCGCTTCACCCGCCGCCGATTTTATCACCGGCGCCGCAATCCCGGTCGATGGCGGCTTCTCCGCCGCGGGGTGACGCGCCGCGCGCGAATCAGCTGATAAAGAACAGCTGGCCGGCGGTGATCATGGCGTGGTCCGACAGGGTGGCGACGAGCTGCTCGGAACCGGCGCTGCCGTGCGTGCCGGAGAACAGCTGACCGGTGCTCGTGTCATAGGCCAGGCGCTGGCTTGCTTTGGTGAAGTTGCCGGTGGTGTTGGCGACGAACAGTTTCGCCGCCTGCGCCGTCGTCAGTCTTTTCGGCGTCGCCGAGCCGCCGAGCCTGAGGTTGAAGCCGGCATTGCTGAACACCAGTTCGTTCGCCGGCGATTTGGCGAAATCTTCGACCATGTTGCTGCCGGTAGCAGCAAAGACAAACTCGTTGGCACCGGCGCCGCCGGTCATCATCGTCCTGCCGCCAGCATAGAACGCGTCATTGCCCGCCCCGCCGACCAAAAAATCAGGACCTGCGCCGGCATGGACGATGATCCGGTCGGCGGCTGCCACCCCGGCGGCACTGACCGTGTCGCCCTTGCCGCCACCGGTCACCGTGATCGTTGCGCCGGTCACACCGGTAAAGTTCGTGCTCTTCAGGGTCAGCTTGTCGATGCCGCCGTTAAACAGCACGATTGTCTCAAAACCGGTGAACCCGGCAACAGCCAGCGTCCCGGCCGCCCCTTGCACGATCTCGTCGGCCCCGCCGCCGCCATTGACCATGCCGGCGAAGACCGCACCCGCATCGACGGTCAGCACATCATTGCCGCCGCCAAACGCCACGGCCGTCCCGCCGGTCCCGATGATCCGACCCGAATTCGTCAATGTCGTACCGGCTACAGCACCGGCGGCGACGGCGATGCCTATCGTTCCCTTGAGCGTGCCGAAATTGGTGATCCGGGCGGTGCCGCCGCCATCGAGCAGGACGCCGGTGCCGCCCGCGATCAGCGCCGCGGCCGAGCCGCTCGCGCCGTTGGTGACAACCCCGCCCGCCGACAAATGCACCCCGGCAGACCCGCCGGTATTCTCGATCGTGCCGAGATTGGTCACGGTGCCGGCGATATTGCTCAGACCGACGCCGGGATGGGCAGTGCCGGCGGTGACGATCCGTCGATCGTTCGTCACCCTGCCGCCTTTGCCCAAATAAACGCCGGTATCGGTGGCGCTGGCGATTGTGCCGAAATTGGTGACGGTGCCGGCCGCACCTTCGATCTCTATGGCGGGGGTGGCGGCGGTGATCAGCGCCGCGGTCGCATTGCTTGCGCCGTTGGTGATCCGGCCGCCATCCCCGAGATACACACCCGCGCTTTTGGCGCTCCTGATCGTGCCGAAATTGGTAACCGCGCCGGCGGTGTTGTGAAACGAGACAGCGGAATGGGACGTGGCCGTGTTCACGATCCTGCCGTGATTCGTGACCGTCCCGCCGGCTCCGAGATAAACGCCGGTATCGGTGGTGCTGGCGATCGTGCCGTAATTGGTCACCGTGCCGGCAGCACCTTTGACGTCCATGCCGAGCGAGGCAGCCGTGATCAGCGCCGCGGTCGCGCTGGTTGCGCCGTTGGTGATTTTGCCGCCATGCCCGAGATACACACCCGCGCTTTTGGCGCTCTTGATCGTGCCGAAATTGGTCACGGTGCCGGCCGTGCCCTTGACGAAGATGCCTTGGTCGCCGCCGGCGATGAGCCCGCCATGCTCATTCGTGACGCTGCCGCCCGACCCCAGATAGAGCCCGTCGCTTGCTCCGCTCCCGGCGCCGACACCCTCGATCGTCCCGAAATTGGTGATGGTGCCGGCGGCGCCGCGGATCACGATGGCGACTTGCGGCGACGTGATCAGCGCTGCGGCCGAGCCGGTCGCGCCATTGGTTACGCGCCCGCCGCCGCCGAGATAGACCGCGATATGCATGCCGGTGCTCTCGATCGTGCCGAAATTGGTCACGGTGCCGCTGCCGCCCGCCGTGCCGCCGATCGCAACGGCCGTCCCCGGCCCTTTGATCAGACCGCCGCTCGCGCCGCTTTCCCCGTTGGCAACGCTACCGCCGGAGACCAGAAAAACTCCTTCGCCTGCGGTCCCGGTGCCTTCGATAGCGCCGAGATTGACAACCGTGCCGGCCGCGTGACCAACGGTGACAGCGCGAATGTTTCCTTCGATGATCGCGCGCGAAGCGTTGGTAACGTCACCGCCGGCTATCAGATAAATTCCGCTGCTGTTTGTCCCGGTTCCCTCGATTGTGCCCGAATTGACGACCGTGCCGGCGGCGTGACCGATGGCGACGCCGGTGACGGCGCCTGAGATAAAGCCGTCACGGCGGTTGATCACATCGCCGCCGGCGGTCAGGTAAACCCCACTGCTGGCTGTGCCGGTACCTTTGATCGTGCCGAGATTGCCGACCGTGCCGATCTTGCCCTCGATCACCACACCGCTGCCGGCGCCTGTGATAAGGTCGCCGGTCGAGACATTGCCGACACTGCCGCCGGCGGCTAGAACAATGCCCGCGCCGGTGGTTCCAGTGTCGATGACCGTGCCGCGATTGACGACGTTCCAGGCGGCCGCGGAGTCGCCAACAACTGCGTCGGCATTGATTACCGTGACTTTTCCGGTGCCCGTGATCGTTGTCGAGTTCCAGCTTGCCGAATTGCTGAGGACGATGGTGCTGTTATAGCTGCCGCTGTAGATCTTGCCGGCCATGTTGTCTCAGCCTCAGCCTCCGGTGCTGAGCGCCGGGACGGCCGTCAGCAATGTGTAGTTAACTTTGCTATCCTGGGGCTGTTTTTGTTAACACCTTAAGGATCGTCTTTATAATACCGCCTTAAAACGGATGCAGCAAAGCCTCAGCTGTATCGTCGATCGGCGCCGTTGGCGGCGGGGATGGTGTGCGCGGCTGCCGTGTCGTAGAGGTGGCAGGCGACGAGGCGGCCTTCGACTTCGGCGAGCGCCGGCTCATCGCGTGAGCAGCGCGCCATCGCGTGCGGGCAGCGCGGGTGGAAGTGGCAGCCCGGCGGCGGGTTCAACGGGCTCGGCACCTCGCCCGCGAGGATGATCTCGTCTCGCCGCTCGTCGGGATGGCTCGGCAATGCGGCGGAAAAGAGGGCCTCGGTATAGGGGTGCTTTGGCGAGCGGGCGATGGTCTGCGCGTCGCCGCTTTCGACGATCTGGCCCAGATACATGACCACGATCGTATGGCTCATATGGGCGACGGCGGCGAGGTCGTGCGCGATAAAAAGGTAGGAAAGCCCGAGCTCGCTCTGCAGATCGCGCAGCAAGTTGAGGATTTGTGCGCGGATCGACACGTCGAGCGCCGAGACCGGCTCGTCGAGCACGATGAGCTTTGGCGACAGGGACAGCGCGCGGGCGATGGCGATGCGCTGGCGCTGCCCGCCCGAAAATTCGTGCGGAAAGAGATCGGCCGCTCGGTGCGGCAACCCGACGAGGTCGAGCAGATCGAGGACGCGACGGCGCGCCCCGCCGGCCGGCAGGCGCTCGTTGGTGACGAGCGGCTCGGCGACGATTGCGGCGACCCGCATCCGCGGGTTCAGCGACGCATAGGGATCCTGAAACACCGCCTGGACAGATTTGCGATATTGCCGGCGGCCGGCGCTGTCGAGCTCGTGCAAATCGCGCCCGTCGAAGCGGATGCTGCCGCCGCTCGGCTCTTCGAGCCCGAGCACCAGCTTCGCCGTTGTCGTCTTGCCGCAGCCGCTCTCACCGACGACGCCGAGCGTGCGCCCGGCCTCGATCGCGAACGACACCCGGTCGACCGCCCGCACGACGCCGGTGTCGCCGCCGAAAAAGCCGCGCCTGGCGCGGAAATGCTTGCTGACGGCCACCGCTTCGAGGATGGCCATCAGAAGGCTCCATTCCCCAGCGCCGCACGCGCGCCATCGTCCCCACCGGCGCGCGAGGCGGCGAGCCAGCAGCGCGCGGTGCGGCCCTCGCCCGGCATAAATTCGGGCGGCGTCTCGGCGCGGCACCGGTCGAACGCCAGCGGGCAGCGCGGCGCGAACGAGCAGCCGGGCGGCAATGCCGACATGTCGGGAGGCTGGCCGTCGATCGCGGTCAGCCGCTGGCGGCTGTCGCTCATCCGCGGGATCGAGTTTAAGAGCGCCTCGGTATAGGGATGGATCGGCCGGTTGAAGACCTGGGAGACCGGCCCTGATTCGACGACGCGCCCGGCATACATGACCGCGAGCTGGTCGCACATCTTGGCGACGATGCCGAGATTGTGGGTGATAAAAATGAGGGCGAGGCCGTGCGCCCGCTGCAGGTCGCGCAGCAGGGCGAGGTATTGCGCCTGGATCGTCAGGTCGAGGCTGGTGGTCGGCTCGTCGGCGATCAACAGGCGCGGCTCGCAAGAGATGCCGATCGCACCGACGATGCGCTGGCGCATGCCGCCCGACATCTCGTGCGGGTATTGCGTGACCCGGGTTTCGGGCGACGGGATGCGCACAGACTTCAACAGCTCGCACGCCCGTCTCCAGGCGGTCGCACGCGAGGCGCCTTCATGCACCCGGAGCGGCTCGCCGACCTGGTCGCCGATCGTGAACAGCGGGTTTAAGGACGCCATCGGGTCTTGCAGGATCATCGCGATCCGCTTGCCCCGCACCCGGCGCATCTGCTCGTCTGATTTTTTGCACAGGTCCTCGCCCTCGAACAGCATCTGCCCGCCGACGATCCGCGCCGCCGGCGGCAGGACGCGCAGGATGGTCAGTGCCAGCGTGCTTTTGCCCGAGCCCGACTCGCCGACGATGCCCAAGGTCTCGCCGGCCCTGATCGACAGCGACACCTCATCGACCGCACGCACGACGCGCGTCCCCTGACCCGAAACATAATGGGTCGACAGGTTCTTCAGCTCGAGCAGCGGGGCAGCTTTCGCCGGCGCCCGTTGCGCGGCCGCTTCATAGCTGGCGGAGCTGGGGGTCGAGCTTGACACGGAGCCAGTCGCCGAGAAGGTTGGCCGACAGCACCATCAGCATGATGCAGCAGCCCGGGAACACGGTCAGCCACCAATAGCCCACCATCATCCCCTGCTTGCCGTCGCTGAGCATCAGCCCCCAGGCCGGCTGCGGCGGCGGCACGCCGACCCCGAGAAACGACAAGGACGCCTCGGCGATGATGACGACGCCGAGCATCAGGGTGCCGAGCACGATCGCCGAATTCAGCACATTGGGCAGGATGTGGCGCAGCATGATCGTCGGCTTCGAGCAGCCGGCGACGATCGCCAGCCGGACGAACTCGCGCTCCTTCAACGAGAGCACCTCGGCGCGGATGATCCGCGCATAGCGGGTCCAATAGACCGCACCGAGGATGATCACGATGTTCCACATGCTCGGGCCGACGATCGCCGCCAGGAAAATCGCGAAGGTCAACGCCGGCAAAGCGAGCCAGGTGTCGGTGAGCCGCATGATCACCTGGTCGACCCAGCCGCCGAGATAGCCCGAGATGATGCCGAGCGCGGTGCCGAGGACCCCGGCGAAGATCACCGCGGTAAAGCCGACCACCATCGACACCCGCGCGCCGAAAATCAGCCGCGACAGCACATCGCGGCCGAGCTGGTCGGTGCCGAGCAGGTATCGGGCGCTGCCGCCGGCTTCCCAGAACGGCGGCTTGAATCGCGCCGCGAGGCTGCCGATTTCGGGATTGTGCGGGGCCAGCAGATTGGCAAAGATCGCGACCAGCGTGATCACCGCAAAGATCGTGCTCGGCACCAGCGGGAAGTCCGGCCGCCGGATAAAGGCAAAGCGCGACGGGCGCTCCAGACCTAGAGCGACGGTTTCAACCGGCGAGATTACCGTCATAGCGGGTCAGCTCCCCAATCGGATGCGGGGGTCGATCAAGGCGTAGCAAATATCGACCAAGAGGTTGACGGCGATGATCATCGCACCCCCCATCAGCACAACCCCCTGCACGATCGGGAAGTCGCGGAAGGTGATGCCCTCGTAGAGCAGGCGCCCGATGCCGGGCCAGGCGAACACGGTTTCGACCACCACCGCGACATTGACCATGATCACGAGGTTGACCCCGGCCAGGGTCAAGACCGGGATCAGCGCGTTCTTGAACGCGTGCTTGGCGATGACGAGTGATTGCGGCAATCCCTTGATGCGGGCGAGCTTGACGTATTCCGAGCCCAGGACTTCGAGCATCGACGAGCGCGTCAGCCGCATATGGGTCGCGGCGAAATACCAGCCCAAGGCGAAGGCCGGCATGACCAGATGGGCGGGGCTGCCGGCACCCGAGGACGGCAGCCAGCGCAGATAGACCGAAAAGAACAGGATCATCAAGAGCCCGATCCAGAAGGCCGGCATCGACAGGCCGAGAAGCGCGAACAATTTGCCGACATTGTCCCAAAACCGGCCGACCCGAACCGCGGCGATGATGCCCGACGGGATGCCGATCGCCAGCGAAAAGGTCATCGCCACCGCCGCCAGCATCAGCGAGTTGGGCAGCCGCGACAGATAGAGCCCCATGACCGGCACGCGGTAATAGAACGACTGGCCGAGATCGCCGTGGGCGAGGCTCCACATGAAGATCCAGTATTGCGTCCAGAGCGGCCGGTCGAGGCCGAACTGGTGGTGAATGGCGGCGATGTCGGCCTCGCTGGCGCCGGGCTCGACCAACAGCGAGGCCGGGTCGCCGGTGACCCGAACGAAAAAGAAGATCGTCAACGACAACAGGAACAGCGACAGAATCGAATAGGCGACCCGCCTGCCGATATACTGCTTCATGGCGTCCTCAACTCCCGGCCGCTCATCTCCCGTCCTCCACCGCGGCTAAGCCCCTTTGATCGTGATGTCCTCGAAGGGGGCGGTATAGGCAAATCCGGGGATCAGGCCGAACCCCAACTCCCCGACCCGCGGGCCAACTCCATTCAAAAAACCGAGCAGCCAAACGGGCGCGTAGATCGCCTTGTCGTAGACCAGCTGCTGCATCTTGGCGAGGATCGCAGCGCGCTTTTTCGGATCGAGCTCGCCCGCCTGCTTGGCGAACAGCTCATCGATGTCGGGGTAGCTGCCATAGACATAAGGGCCGCCCTTGACGACGAACGCCGCGAGCCGGGTCGTCGCATCGCCAAAGGCGCCGGAGGCACCGCGCAGAATCCCATGGCCGTACTTTTTGCCGGCATATCCGGCGAGAAACCCGGCACGTTCGATCGGCTGCAACCGGGTGCGGATGCCGATCTGCCCCAAGCCATCGACAATCGCCTCGCCCATGTTCGCGTAGGAGCTGTCGCAATAAAACAGCCCGGCGTCAAAGCCGTTCGGATAGCCGGCCTCGGTCAGCAATTTCTTGGCCTTGACCGGATCGTAGACGGCGGCCGGCGGCTGCCAATAGTAATCGAAGCTGTCGGGGATGATGCTGTTGTTGATTTTGCAATAGCCGAGAAACAGCGCCTTGTTCATCCCGTCGCGGTCGAGCGCCAGATTGGCCGCCTGGCGGACCCGCAGATCGTGCCACGGCGATTTCGGGTCCCACTGGTCGGGAAAATAGACCCAGTTCGACGCCTGCAGCACGACCGGCTTCAAGGTCAGCCCCGGGGTGCGGCGCAAATCCTCGGCCAGCTCGCCGCGGATCGAGTAGGCGATATCGACCTCGCCGCGCTTCAAGGCGGCAAGCCGCGTCGTCTCGTCAGGAATGACCTTCATGACGAGGCGCTTGACCGAGGGCGTCTTGCGCCAATACCCCTCGAACGCTTCGAGCACCAGCTCGACGCCCGGATTGAACGACACGAATTTGTAGGGACCGGCGCCGATCGGCGCCTTTTTGAAGCCGTCGTCGCCGACTTTCTCGACGTATTTTTTCGGGACGACCCAGCTGGCGCCGCTGGCGGTCGCGTAAAAGGTCATGAAGTCGGGCCACGGCGCCTTCAGCTTGAACCGTACATGCTGCGGATCAGGGGTTTCGATCGCCGCCACTCGCGAATGCAGCAAATCGTGCGAGGCGCCGCGATAGCGCTCGAACGAGAATTTCACATCCTCGGCGGTGACCGGGTCGCCATTGTGGAATTTCGCATCCTTGCGCAGGACGAACTCGTAGCCGAGCCCATCCTCGGCGGCTGACCAGGATTCGGCGAGGCTCGGCGCCCGCAGCTTCCCCGGCATCGGCTTTACCAGCGCGTCGTGCAGCGCGTAGAGCACCATAAACGGGGTGATGATCCCCTGGGTCTCGGCCGGGTCGAACCAGGTCGGCGACAGCGAGACGTGGACGCCCCAGTTGAGCTGGCCCGCCGGGATAGCTGGCGGCTTTGGCCGGTCCGGCAGCACCCGCGGCGACGCCAAGGGCGGTCAAAGCCAGGAGTTGCGTCGGGTCAGCGCCGCCGCATTGCCGTCGATCGCATTCTTTTTATCGTTGCCGGCGACAGCGCCCATCCGCTTCCTCCTTACAGCCCCCTTACAGAGTCTTGAGCCGACTGTAGCCGAGCCGGACGGAATTGTCTCGGCCAATCTCCGGCGCTCACGGCGTGGTGAGCGCGGCCGGCATCAGGCGCCCTTGATCGTGATGTCCTCGAAGGGGGCGGTGTAGGCAAAGCCCGGGATCAGCCCGAACGCCGACTCTCCGACGCGCGGCCCAACGCCGTTCAGAAAGCCCAGCTGCCAGATCGGCGCGTAGATCGCCTTGTCGTAGACGAGCTGCTGCATCTTGGTGAGGATCGCCGCCCGTTTCGTCTGGTTGACCTCATCGGCCTGCTGCGGGTAGAGCGCGTCGATGTCGGGATAGCTGCCATAGGCGTAGGCGCCGCCTTTGACGACAAAGGAGGCGAGCCGGGTGGCGGCGTTGCCAAAGGCGCCGCTCGCCCCCTGAATGATGCCGCGCGTGTACTTCTGGCTGGTGTAGCCGGCGAAAAAGCCGGCGCGCTCGATCGGCTGCATTTTCACCCGGATGCCGAGCTGCTGAAGGTTGTCGATCGAAACCTCGGCCATGTTCGAATACGAGCTGTCGCAATACATGAACCCGGCGTCGAAGCCATTGGGATAGCCCGCCTCCGCCAGCAATTTCTTGGCCTTCTTGGGGTCGTAGACCGCCGCCGGCGGTTGCCAATAAAAGTCGAAGGTATAGGGGACGATGCTGTCGGTGGTCTTGCAATAGCCGAGAAACAGGGCCTGGCTCATCCCTTCCCGGTCGATCGCCAGATTGGCGGCCTGGCGGACGCGCAGATCGTGCCAGGGCGATTTCGGATCCCATTGCTCGGGGAAATAGAGCCAGTTCGGCGCCTGCAACACCACCGGCTTCAGGCTCAATCCTTTGCTCTTGCGCAGCTCGTCGGCCAATTCGCCGCGGATCGAATAGGCGATATCGACCTCGCCGCGCTTCAATGCGGCGAGCCGCGTCGCCTCGTCCGGGATCACCTTCATGACGAGCCGCTTGACCGCCGGGCTCTTGCGCCAGTAGCCGTCGAAGGCTTCGAGCACCAGCTCGACTCCCGGTGTGAACGACACGAACTTGTAGGGGCCGGCCCCGATCGGCGCGCGCTTGAAGCCGTCGTCGCCGACCTTCTCGACATATTTCTTCGGCACTATCCAGCCCGAGCCGCTGGCGTTCGAATAGAACATCAGAAAATCGGGCCACGGGTTTTTCAGCTTGAAACGGACATGCCGCGGGTCGGGAGTTTCGATCGCCGCCACGTTCTTCTTCATCAGATCGTGCGCCGCCCCCTTGTAGCGCTCGAACGAGAACTTGACGTCTTCGGCCGTGACCGGCTCGCCATTGTGAAACTTGACACCTTGGCGCAGCACGAACTCGTAGCTGAGGCCGTCCTCCGAAGCCGACCAGGATTCGGCGAGACACGGCGCCTGCGACTTGCCGGGCATCGGCTTGACCATCGCGTCGTGCAGCGCATAGAGCACCATAAAGGGGGTGATGATCCCCTGGGTCTCGGCCGGGTCGAACCAGGAGGGCGCCAACGAGACGTGCACCGCCCACGTCAACTGTCCCGCCGGGGGAGCCGCCGCAGCCGGAGCCGCCGCACCGGCGGCAAGACCGAGCGCGGTCATCGCCATCATCTCGCGCCGGGTCAGCCCGTTCGACCCGCCGTTCAGCTCGCTTTTTTGCCAGTCGCCCGAAACCATCTGCGCGCTCCCTCCCTTACATCACCCTTACGGGTCGGTGTTGGCGCGCAATGTAAACGAGCTTTGCGGGATTGTCTCGGCCAATCTCCCGCGATCGGGCGCGGGCTCTCGTCAAGCGCCCTTGATTGTAATGTCCTCGAAGGGTGCGGTATAGGCGAAGTCGGCGATGAGCCCGAACCCGGACTGGCCGACCCTGGGCCCCACTCCATTGATAAAGGCGAGCTGCCAGATCGGCGCCGAAATCGCTTTCTCGTAGACAAGCCGTTGCGCCTTTTCGAGCAGCGCCGCGCGCTTCTTGTTGTCGAGCACGCTTTCCTGCTCGTGAAACAGCGCGTCGATATCGGGATAGTTGCCATAGGCGTAGGGGCCGCCTTTGACGATAAAGGCGGCGAGCCGGGTGGCGGCGTTGCCAAAGGCGCCGCTGCCGCACAGGATCATGTGTTTAAAACGCTTGTTGGCCCAGCCCTCGACAAAGGCGGCGCGTTCGAGCGGCCGCAGCTGGGCTCGGAATCCGGCCGCCTGGAGATTATCGAGCGCCGCCTCGGCGACATTCGCATAGGAGGAGTCGCAGAACAGCTCGCCGGCGTTAACCCCGTTCGGCAAGCCGGCTTGGGCCAGCAATTCCTTGGCCTTCTTCGGGTCGTACACCGCCGCTGGCGGCTGCCAGTAATAATCGAAGCTGAATGGGATCAGGCTGTCGGTGATCTTGGAAAAGCCGAGCGTGATCGCGTCGTTGATCGCCTTCCTATCGAGGGCGAGGTTGGCCGCCTGCCGCACGCGCAAATCGTGCCACGGCGATTTCGGATCCCACTGGTCGGCAAAATAGAGCCAAAACGGCGCCGGCGGTATCACCGGCTTCAGCGTCAACCCCGGCGTCCGGCGCAACTGCTCGGCCAATTCGCCGCGGATCGAGTAGGCGATGTCGACCTCGCCACGCTGCAGCGCCGCGAGCCGGGTGGTCTCTTCGGGGATCACCTTAAAGACGATGCGCTTTACACTCGGCGTTTTGCGCCAGTACTGGTCGAACGCCTCGAGGACCATCTCGACGCCGGGCGTGAACGAAACGAACTTATAGGGTCCGGCCCCGATCGGCGCCTTCTTGAAACCGTCGGGACCGACCTTTTCGACGTATTTTTTGGGCACGATCCAGCCCGCCCCGGTAGCGGTCGCGTAAAACGTCAGAAAATCGGGCCACGGCGTTTTGAGCCGGAAGCGCACATGCGTTGCATCCGGGGTTTCGATCGCCGCCACCCGGCCTTTCATCAGATCGTGGGAAGCGCCCTTGTAGCGCTCGAACGAATATCTGACGTCCTCGGCGGTCACCGGCTCGCCGTTATGAAACTTGATGCCGTCGCGCAGCACGAACTCGTAGGTGAGCCCGTCTTCCGCCGCGGTGTAGGATTCGGCGAGGCAGGGTGCGAGCTTTTGCCCCGGCATCGGCTTGACCATCGCGTCGTGCAATGCGTAGAGCACCATAAAGGGCGTGATGATCCCCGATGTCTCCGCCGGGTCGAACCAAGTCGGCGCCAGCGAAACATGGATGCCCCAGCTCAGTTGCCCCTGCGGAGCCGCGGCGCCGGCCGGTCGCGTCCCGCCGGCGACCAAGCCGAGCGCGCTGAGGGCGAGCAGCTCGCGCCTTGACAGACCGGCCCGGCCTGCGGCGGAGGCACGAATTATCCCATCGACGGCGGATGTGTGCATGGTTTCCTCCCGTTCAGCAGCTCCTTAACAGAGCCTTGCACTGATGGTAGGTCAGCAATGCACCGATGTCATCCCCAAATGCAAAAGGACCCTGCCAAAAGGACCCTGCCGGCTGGCCAATCTTTCACGCGGCCTTTAGCGTGATGTCCTCGTAAGGAGCCGTATAGGGGAAGCGGGCGATCCGGCCGAACCCCGATTCTCCGACCCGCGGGCCGACGCCGTTGATAAAGGCCAGTTGCCAGATCGGCGCATAGATCGTGCGCTCGTATATCAGCTGCTGGATCTTGTGCAATATCCCCTCGCGCCGCGCATGGCTCAGCTCGACGGCCTGCTGCCGATAGAGCGCGTCGATGTCGGGATAGCTGCCATAGGCGAAAGTGCCGCCCTTGACGACCAGCGACTCGATGCGGGTCGCGGCATTGCCGAAGGCCCCAGGCCCGGCCTGGATGATGTTCTTAAACGCCTTGCCGGAGTAGCCCTTGATAAAGGCGGCGCGCTCGATCGGCTGAAGCCGGGCGCGAAAGCCGACCGCCTGCAAATTGTCGAGGACCGCCTCACCGATATTCGCGTAGGAGGAATCGCAGTAGTAGCTGCCGGCGTCGAACCCATTTGGAAAGCCGGCCTCGGCAAGAAGCTTTTTCGCCTGGTCGGGATCGTAGACCGGCGGCGGCGGCGGCCAAAAGAAATCATAATTGTCGGGGACGATCGGGTTGCCGCTGATCAGCGAATAGCCCAGGGTCAACGCCTCGTTCGTCGTCTTGCGATCGATCGCCAGGCTCGCCGCGCGGCGCACCCGCGCATCGTGCCACGGCGATTTCGGGTCCCATTGGTCCGGAAAACTGAGGCAGAAGACGCCCTGGACGACCGCCGGCTTTAATGTCAGCCCCGGTGTGCGCCGCAATTCCTCGGCGAGCTCGCCGCGGATCGAATAGACGATATCGACCTCGCCCGCCTTGAGCGCGGCGAGCCGGGTGGTCTCGTCGGGAATCACCTTGAAAACGAGCCGCTTTACACTTGGAGGCTTGCGCCAATACCGGTCGAATGCTTCGAGCACCAGCTCAACTCCGGGCGTGAACGACACGAATTTGTAGGGACCGGCGCCGATCGGCGCCTTTTTGAAGCCTTCGTCCCCGACCTTTTCGAGGTATTTTTTCGGGACGATCCAGCCGGCGCCGCTGGCGGTGGCGTAGAAGGTCAGAAAATCGGGCCACGGCTCTCTGAGCTTGAACCGGACATGCCGTGGATCGGGGGTCTCGACGGCGGCGACGCGGCTGGACATCAGATCGTGCGAGGTGCCGCGGTAGCGCTCGAACGAGAATTTGACGTCCTCGGCGGTCACCGGGTCGCCATTGTGAAAGCTGGTGCCTTGGCGCAGCGTGAAATCGTAGATCAGGCCGTCCTGCGATGCCGTCCACGCCTCGGCGAGGCTCGGCGCCAGCGCCTTGCCCGGCATTGGCTTCACTATCCCGTCGTGCAATGCGTAGAGCACCATGAACGGCGTGATGATCCCGGAAATATCGGCTGGGTCGAACCAGACCGGGGCCAAGGAGATATGGACCCCCCAGGTCAGCTGACCTTGCGGCGCTGCACGAGCGATTGTCGGCGCGCCGGCAACGAGGCCCAGCGCGCTGGCGGCGAGAACAGCGCGGCGTGTCGGATTGACCTTGCGAGAAGCGGCGTTGCTCATGCGATCCTCCGTGCGGCCCTTGTTTTTGGCCTTCTGGCGGCGGTAGACGCGTGTCGCCCGCCTGTCTCTCGGCTTCTCGGCGCGCGTGACGCCGGCGCTCGGAGCCTGATCCGGAATGAATAGCGTCCTATCAACAGATTATTGTCGCCCCCCGCGCAAGCGGGGGTCCATATGTGGACGGCCCCGGTCTCGCAAGGGCGGTGCAGCGCGGTGGGTCTGGTCGGTTGCGGTCATATGTCCGGCCTGTATGCGCGGCGCAGTTGGCCGCTGGCCCAGATGGGTGTCGCGGATCGGGTCGCAAACAGAGTAGCGATGTCTGAGCATCACAGGACCCCACGGGCTGCTCCGATCCTCGGACTGACCGATCACCATCTTGCTGCTGTCCTCGCAAGCGCCAGGTGTGGTGGCGGGCGGCGCGGTTCAGACCGGCTGCGGCTGCCGGTAGAGCTCGCCGCTGCCGAGCATGGCCCAGATGATGCGGGCCATTTTGTTGGCCAGCGCGACCGCCGCCAGCTTCTTGGGCTTGCGCGCCAGCAGGTTGAGCAGCCAGAGCCTGCCCTCGCGAAAGCGGGGGGCGAGGTCTTGCCTGGCTTGGCAAAGCGGATCGTCGTGGTGGCGCCGAGCACCAGCAGTCGGCGCAAGCTCTCGTCGCCCCCTGCTTTCGCCAGGGGCAGGCTTTGGCGGCTGATCGCCCCCGGCCGGCGGCGACCGCCGGTGGCGTTCTCCTTCGGGGTCAGGCCGATCCAGGCGGCAAAATGGCGGCCCGAGCGGAACAGCTTTGGCTCCGGCACCTTGAGGGCGAAGCTGACCGCGCCGACCGGCCCGACGCCGGGGATCGAGGCGAGCAGCCGGCTCCGCGGGTCGTGCCGGTGCCACGCCATGAGCCGGGCATCGATCGCCTCGAGCCTGGCGTTGAGCGCGGCGAGCTGCTCGGCCAGCTCGCGCAACAGCGCCCGTGCCAGCACCGGCACGCCGGCCTTGTCGTCTTGGGCGCGCTGTACCAGCTCGGCCACCTTGACCGGCCCCTTGGCGGCAATCACGCCAAACTCGGCGGCATGGCCGCGCATCGCGTTGATCAGCATCGTGCGTTGTTTGACCAACAGATCGCGCACCTTGACCAGCATCAGCGCCGCTTGGTTCTCGGCGCTCTTGATCGGCACAAAGCGCATCCCCGGCCGGCTCATCGCCTCGCAGATCGCCGCCGCGTCGATCGCATCGTTCTTGCCGCGCTTGACATAGAGCCTGCCCCGGCGCAGGCCGGGGGTTTGACGTATTGCGGCGGGATCAGCACCACCTCGTGCCCTAGCCCGCGCAGCACCCGCGCCCAGTAATGCGCCGCGCCGCACGCCTCCAGCCCGATCCCAGTCGGCCCCAGCTTGGCGAAAAACCTCGTCATCTCGCCGCGCCGCAGCTGGCGGCGCAACACCGGCTCTTCGTTCTCCTCGACACCGTGAGCCTGAAAGACATGCTTGGACGTATCCAACCCAATCCTGATAATCGTCATCGGACGGCTCCCTTGGCTGCGTTGTTTAAACACTCCACAGTCTGGCACAGCTGATGCCGTCGGGGGCCGTCCACCCCAACAGAGCCTGCCCCTGGCACGAACAGGGGGGCGGGTCACAGAGCGTTGAACCCTGGATTCCCGCTTTCGCGGGAACGACGAAAGAAACGGGGTTATTCAATTTTATGGAATCATGCTCTAGGAGCGGGTCGCGCGATAGGTCGCGTCGATCGCCGGCGGGCCGTCGCAGGCGACAAGGCCGCGGCTGGCGAGGTCGATCAGATGCGCGTGAACCGAGCGCCCGGCGGCATGGCGCAGCCCCGGCTGCAGACCGGCATAGAGCCGCTCGACGATCCGGTCGATCCGTCCGGTGCCGGCGGCGAGGCAGTCGAGGATGCCGGCTTCGCGCTCGCGCCGGTGGGCGATAAAGGCGCGGACATGCGGCCGGGGCTCGGTGATCGCCGGGCCATGCGTCGGCCAATAGACCCGGTCGCCGCGCCCGAGCAATTTGTCGAGCGAGGCCATATAGGCAGCCATATCGCCATCGGGCGGCGCCACCACGCTCGTCGACCAGCCCATCACATGGTCGCCGCTAAAGAGCACGCCCTCATCGGGCAAGGCAAAGCACAGATGGTTCGAGGTGTGGCCCGGGGTATGCACCGCCTCGAACCGCCAGCCTCTCCCGGTGATCGCGTCACCGTCCGCTACCCGCACATCCGGCGTGAAATCCCAATCGCCGCCCTCCTCGATGCCGGGGTCGCCGCGCCGCCCGCCGGCATGCGGGCCAAAGCCGTAGGTCGGCGCCCCGGTCGCCGCCTTGAGCGGCTTTGCCGCCGGCGAATGGTCGCGGTGGGTGTGGGTGACGAGGATATGGGTCACCCGCTCGCCGGCGAGCCCATCGAGGAGCGCCGCCACATGGTCGTCGAGATCGGGGCCGGGGTCGATCACCGCGACCTCGCCCTCACCGACGACATAGGTGCCGGTGCCGCGAAAGGTGAACGGGCTCGGGTTCTTGGCGACGACGCGCCGGATGCCGGGCGCCACGCTTTCGAGGCGGCCATATTCGAACGAAAAATCGCGGCGGAACGGGATCTCGACAGGCATGGCGGCGAAATTACACGAGATCGGCCGATGCCGGATATCGCTTTGCGCCGATATATCGCTTTGCGCCGGTTCGGGGCAAAATCCCGGCGGCTGCGGAGGAGCGACGCGCGATGAAGATCAGTTTCGACATCGATTGCACGCCCGAGGAGGCGCGCAAATTCTTTGGCCTGCCGGAGGTGCAGGCGTTGCAGGAGGCGCTGATGAAAGAGGTGCAGGAGCGCCTCAGCGCCAACATCAAGGCGATGGACCCGAAGGCGATGGTCGAGGCCTGGCTGCCGGGGACGCTCAAAGGCTTTGAGCAGCTGCGCGATATGTTTATGGCGCAGATGGCCGGCGGCTCCGACCGGAAGAAATAGCCGCAATGGTCTCATTGCATACCGCGCGGCTGCTGCTGCGGCCGTGGCGGGACGCCGACATCGCCGCCTTTGCCGCAGCTCTCGGCCGACCCTGACGTCATGGCAGCATCTGCTCCCGCTCGACGCGGAAGCCTGGGTGGCGCGGGTGCGCGACCATTGGCGGCAACACCGGTTTGGCCAATGGGTCGTCGAAATCCCTGGCGAAGCGTCCTTTATCGGGGCCGTCGGGCTCACCCGGATCGCCTATCAGGCGCATTTCACCCCGGCGGTCGAGATCGCCTGGCGTCTCGCCCGAGCTTATTGGGACAAGGGCTACGCCTCAGAGGCGGCGCGCGCCGCGCTCGAATACGGCTTTGGCGAATTGGCTCTTGCGGAAATCGTCGCGGTCACGACCCCGGCCAATCTGCGCTCGCGCCGGGTCATGGAGCGGCTCGGCATGACCCGCAGCCCGCAGGACGATTTCGACCACCCGAATGTCCCCGAAGGCCCGCTGAAACGACATGTGCTCTACCGGCTGCGCCGAGGGGACGCGACAACTTGACCATCCTCCTCGTCCGTCACGGCGAAACCGAGTGGAACCTCGAAGGGCGCTACCAGGGCCGGCTCGATTCCCCGCTGACCCCGCGCGGGGTGGCGCAGGCGCAGGCGATCGGGCGATTGCTCGCCGGGCTCGCCGGCGACCGGCCGATGCCGATCGTCGCCAGCCCGCTCGGCCGGGCGCGGCGCACCGCCGGGATCATCGCGGCATTCTTGCGCGTCCGGCTGCCGCCAACTTTTGACGACCGCCTGCGCGAGATTTCGCTCGGCTCGTGGGATGGGCTGACCCGGCGCGAGATCGCACGGCGGTCGCCCGCGATCTTCACCGGCGACGGCCGGCGCGAGTGGTATTTCCGCTCGCCCGACGGCGAAACCTATGAGGGCTTTGCCGCGCGGCTCGCCGCCTGGCTCGACGAGCGGCGTGGCGCTGAGCCGGTGGCGGTCGTCGCGCACGGCGTCGTCAGCCGCGTCCTGCGCGGCCTTTATGCCGGGCTCGACCGGCGCGCCGCGCTCGCGCTCCCGGTGCCGCAAGACCGGGTCTTTCGCCTCTCCGCCGGCACAATCGACGAGCTCGCGTCGGACGAAAACGGCCACAGCCCCGCTTGAGCAGATTTTCCCTTTCTGCCTCCCAGAACGTCGGGGCCTGCCGACCTTGCCTTCCTGTCGTTTTGTCCGCTCAGACCGCTAAATAATCCCCAGCTCGAGCGACAGTGCCGCGAAAACCAGCGAGGCGAGCCGCAGCAAGAGCGCGACAAGCTCGCTTTGCCGGTGGGTCTCGGTCTTGGCGAAAACCGCCTTTAGCTGCGCCCGAACCGTCTCGCGCGAGACCCCGAGCTTTTTTGCGGCGGCCCCGGGGCCGGTCCCGGTCGCAACCAGCGCAGCGAGCCGCGCTTCGGCCCTGGTCAAATCGAACACCCGCGCAACGACACCCGGGTCGGGCCCCGGTTTGCGGCCGAGATCGGTAAAGACGAGGAGTGCCCGGGCGCCGAGAAACGGGCTTCCTGCGGCGCCGCCGACCGGCAGCACCCGGATCACCAGCGGCCGGTCTGCCTCCCGGCGCACGACAATGGCGTGCAGGATCGAGGCTGGCGGTGTCGGAGGTGTTTCGCATCCGATCAAAGAGGTCGGCGAGCTCGGCTGCCGCCTGGCGATCCCGGACCACGAGGCGGCGCTGCCGGAGCTGCAAATCTTCGCCAAAGAGGGCGTGCGCGCCGGCATTTGCGTCGAGCACACAGCCCATGCGATCGACGGCAACGGCCGGGTGCCGCACCAGGTCCAACGCATTCGCCATCCCCGCAACGGTGCGTCGCCCGATTGCGGTCGAAATGATGGCGGCCTCGGTCAGGACCGCGGACAGCGGCACCATCGGCGCAGCGACACCGCTGCTACCCCCCGCGCACCGAGCGGGAGCCGCTTGGGCAAATCAGGATTAAGGTTCATGTAATTAACTATCGGAAACGGCATATATTTTTACCCCAAATGGGTGATGCCGGCTTGGCGGGCGCCTCCACCTGAGCGCGTGCGAGGGAAGACCCTCACCTGTTGACGGCAACAGCGGCGGCATTTCGCCAATCAAAGGTTTGTCGTGCGGTTCGTCTCTTGCAATGGCCCTTCGACCGTCAAGAGCAACAACCTCCGATCCCCTCGGCCGGGCTCGACCCGTGGGCCTTCAGCCCACGGACTTGATCCGTGGGCGCCCACGCCTTCCTTAAGCTCGGCCGCGACCGCCGCAGGGGCGTGGATGCCCGGAACAAGTCCGGGCAAGGGTTATCTAGGGTTGCATAAGCCGATATCCGGAACACGAGGCCGGCGATTTCGAGCACCGCCTCGCCGCGCTGGAAAAAGCCGGCGCCGAGGCTGCCCCCCAGCAGAGGTGGAACGGCTACCGAGCAGACCCCTCCTCCGTGTTCCGGCATGCCCGATGGTGCTGGCTGGCGAGTGGCGGTTTTCGTCGACAGCGATTACATGATGCCTTGGCTGCGAGCAGTTTGCGCAGCCAGGGGGCTGCGGTTGACGTCACTCGCGGGATCGCCGGGGAGGCTGGTGCGCGTCGGCGCACAAGACGTCGCGCTTGCTCGCGATGGCGGCCGGGCAGATGCCGCAACCGCGGCGGAAAGGGCGGCTTGACCACCCTCGGCGAACAGGCGCGCAAGCTCGCCGCCCGCTTTGGCGGCCCCATCGGGCGCACCCGCGCCGCCCGCGACGACCCGCTGTGGCAACGCCCGCCGCGCCGGCTGACCTGGCCGTTGCGTGGGCTTCTCGTGCTGTCGCTGGCGGTGCCGTTATCGCTGCTGGCGATCGCCGCCTGGCAAAACTATCGGCTCGTCGAGCGCCAGGCCGCGGAACGCGCGACGATCGAAGCGGGCGAGCTCGACGCGCACGCGCTCTTGGCGTTCCGCACCTACCGCCTGGTGCTCGGCTGGATCGACGATCGGACCCGCGCCCAGGATTGGGCGGAGATCGAGCACAATGCCGAGCTCCACCGGTTTTTGGCCAATATCGAAACCCTGCCGCAGATCGACGCGGTCTGGATCGCCGACAGCACTGGCCGAATCCGCGCCGGCGGCCGGGTTTTCCCGGTGCCGGCCAGATGCCGATGCCGCTTCCGACGACGCATTCGCCGCGCAACGCCGCCCGGATGCGGGCACTTTTGTCGGGCGCGCGCATATCGATCCGCTGACCCACGACCGGGTGTTCGACGTGAGCCTGCGCCGCTCGGCTGCGGATGGCAGCTTTGACGGCGCCGTCATCGTTTCGGCCCGTCCTCGATATTTCAGCGATTTCTATGCCACGGTCTCGCGGGAGAAGGGCTACGACGCGATGCTCTTCAAGAGCGACGGATCGGCGTTGGCGCGCTACCCCGAATCCTCGGCGCCGCCGGTCTTCCCGGCAGACAGCCCGCTGATCAAGGCGATCGCCTCGACCTCGGATGGCGGCGTGTTCCGGGTCCGCTCGATCACCGACCGGATCGAGCGCATTTGCGCCTACCGCCGGTTGCCGGGCTATCCGGTCGATGTCGTGTTCGGCATCCCGGTCCGGGATGTGCTGCCCTCCTGGCGCGCCAACCTCGTCAACTACCTTCTGTTCGCGGTGCCGGCCTCGATCGCGCTGTTCGGCATGACCTTGCTCGCCGCCCGCCAGATCCAGCACCACCAGATCGCCAGCTGGCGCTGGCGCACCACGGCGCGACGGCTGCGGCGCGAGATCGACCGGCGCGCCCGCGCCGAAGCCGAGCTCCACCAGGCGCAAAAGATCGAGGCGCTGGGTCAGCTGACCGGCGGAGTCGCCCACGATTTCAACAATTTGCTCGCGATTCTGCAAGCTTCACTGGAGATGCTGAGCGGCCGCCAAAAGGACCGGCAATTGCAAAAGCGGGTCGACCAGGCGTTGGAGACCGTGGCGCGCGGCGAAAATCTGACCCGCCAGCTCCTCGCCTTTGCCCGGCGCCAGCCGCCGGCGGTCACCCGGATCGACCTCAACGCCGAGCTGCTGCGCATGATCGAGCTGTTGGCGCGCACGGTGGGCAGCGGCATCGCGATCGAGACCGCCTTGGCGCCCGATCTGTGGCCGGTCGAGGCGGACCGGACCCAGCTCGAGCTCGTCATTATCAATCTCGCGGTCAACGCCCGCGACGCGATGCCCGATGGCGGGGTTCTGCGCATCGCCACGGCGAACCGGGTCGAAGGGCCGGCGGAGGAGCTGGTCGAGCTGGAAATCGCCGATACCGGGACCGGGATGCCGGCCCCGGTGGCAGCGCGCGCCTTCGAGCCGTTTTTCACCACCAAGGAGCCGGGCAAGGGCACCGGTCTCGGGCTCAGCATGGTGGACGGTTTCGCCCGCCAGGCCGGCGGGACCGCGGCGATCCGCAGCGTGATCGGGCGCGGCACCACGGTCACCTTGCGTTTGCGGCCGAGCCAGCGGCAGCCCGTCGAGGCTGCGGCGGAGGGCTTGCCTCAGGCCGGCTCGGCGTGAAACTCTGCCGCCATCGCGGGCGAGACAAAGGAGGGAGCGAGGATGCGCATCGTCATTGTCGGTCAGCAGGCTTTTGGCAAGGCTGTGCTCGACGCGTTTATCGCGCGCGGCGACGAGGTGGCCGGCGTCTTTGCCGCGCCGGAAAAGCCCGGCTCCCGACCCGACCCGCTGGTCGTCGCCGCCCAGGAGCGCGGGCTGACCGTCCACCGCCATCCGCGCTATTCGAGCGACGAGGCGAAGACCGCGCTCACCGATTTGAAAGCCGATATCGGCGTCATGGCCTATGTCCTGCTGTTCGCCCCGCCCGAATTTTGCGCGATCCCCAAGCACGGGATGATCCAGTTCCACCCCTCGCTATTGCCGCTGCATCGCGGGCCGTCCTCGATCCCATGGGCGATCATCCGCGGCCGCAACGAAACCGGGCTGTCGATCTTTCGCCCGACACCGGGGCTCGACGAGGGGCCGGTCATTTTGCAAAAGCGCGTGCCGATCGGTCCTGACGACACCGCCGGCTCGCTCTATTTCGACAAGATCTTCCCGCTCGGTGTCGAGGCCTTGGTCGAAGCCGCCGACCTCGTCGTCCGCGGGCGCGCCAGCGAAACCACCCAGGACGAAGGTAGGGCAACTTACGAGGGCTGGGTGCGCGACGCGGAATCCGAGATCAATTGGGCGAGCCATGTCGATTTTGTCTACGACCTGATCCGCGGCTGCAATCCGGCACCCGGCGCCTGGACCAAATTCGGCGAGCAAAAGCTGTATCTCTTCGACGCCAAAAAGATTACCGCCCCGACCTTTGGCGCGGTGCGCGGCAAAAAGCCCGGCGAGATCGTTTCGAGCGGACCCGCGGGCATGCGCATCCTCGCCCAGGGAGGCTCTATCGAGGTATCGCGCGTGCGCCTCGACAACGGCGCCAAAATCCCATCGAGCGAAGCCGGCATCCCCGAAGGGACCATCCTCGGCGCGGCAACGCCGAGCGCGAGCACAGCGCCGATCGCGAGCACGCCGGCTGCTTAAGGGTCCGCCGGCCGGCTTTGCGCCTGCTCGATCGCGGCGACGACGCGGCGGGGGGTGATCGGGGTTTCGTTGACCTCGGCGCCGAGCGCGGCCAGCGCGTCGCGCACCGCGTTGGCGATCGCCGCCGGCGGCGCGACCGCACCCCCCTCGCCCATTCCCTTCATGCCGTATTCGGTGGCGGTCGCCGGGGTGTGCAAATGGCCGATCTTGATCGCCGGCATCTCGGCCGCCCCCGGCATCAGGTAGTCGGCCAAGGTCCCGGCCAATGGCTGGCCGATATCGTCATAAGGGATCTCTTCATAGAGCGCGGTGCCGATGCCTTGCACGACGCCGCCCCTGATCTGGCCCTCGACAATCATCGGATTGACCATCGTGCCGCAATCCTCGGCAACCGCGAAATCGAGCAGCTCGACAAACCCGGTCTCGGGATCGACCGCGACGACCGCGCCGTGCGTCGCATAGGAAAAGACGCCGGTGCCGATCGAAGGCTCGTAGGTCGCGGTCGCGTCGAGCAATGGATCGACGCCCGGCGGCAGCCCGTCCATCCGCAGATGCGCGACCCGCGCGATTTCGGCGATCGACACCGAACCCCGCGGCCCCTCGATCATGCCGTCGGCGCAGCGCACCAGCGCCCTGTCGCATTGCAGCAGGTGCGCGCCGATTTGGCACAGCTTGTCGCGCAGCATCCGGCTCGCCCGCGCCACGGCACCGCCCGACATGACCATGCTGCGCGAGGCAAAGGTGCCAAAGCCAAAGGCCGTCGTCTCGGTGTCGCCGTGGCGCACCGCAATCCGCGCCGGGTCGATGCCGAGCTCGTGATGCGCGATCTGCGACAAGGTGGTTTCGAGCCCCTGCCCGTGCGATTGGATGCCGACCGTCAGCACCAGGCTGCCATCGGCCAGGATACGCGCGGTGCAGCTTTCGAAGCCCGGCACGATCGTCGCCCCGCGCCGGACGAACTCGGCCGCGCCATGCGCCGTCTGCTCGGCAAAGGAGGCAAAGCCGATGCCGACGAGCCGCCCGTCCGGCTCGCCCCGTTTTTGCCGCGCGCGCACCTCCGGCTCGTCGAGCAGCTCGGCGCAGAGCCGCACGCTCTGCGGGTAATCGCCATTGTCGAAACACATGCCGCCGATCGCGGTGAACGGCATTTGCTCCGGCCGCACCATGTTCAGCTGCCGAACCTCGTTCGGGTCGCGGCCGACCGCACGCGCGACCTCGTCGATCGTGCGCTCGATGGCAAAGCACGCGCCGGGCCGGCCGACCCCGCGATAGGGGCCGAGCGGCGCCTTGTTGGTCGCGACGGTAATGGCGCGGACCCGGTAATGCGGGATCGTGTACGGGCCAGGCAGGTTGCGCGCCGCCATCGCCGCCTCGTTATAGGGCCCCTGCGGCCACAGCCCGTAGGCGCCGGCATCGACGATGATCTCCGCGTCGATGCCCAAGACGCGGCCTTCGCGGTCGGCATAGGCAGTCATCTTATAGTGATGGTCGCGGGTGTGCGCGGCGGTCAGCAAATGCTCGCCGCGGTCCTCGACCCAGCGCACCGGGTGATCGAGCTCGAGGGCCAGCGCCGCCAGCACGATCTCTTCCGGGTAGAGCCGCGCCTTTGGCCCAAAGCCGCCGCCGACATCGGGGGCGACGACGCGCAGCCGGCGCAAATCGAGGTCGAGGAGCTCGCCCAAGGCGACGCGCACCGTGTGCGGTGTCTGGGTCGAGGCATAGACGACGATCTCGTCGAGACGGTGGTCGCGGTAGGCGAGAACGGCGCGGCCTTCGAGCGGGGCGCCCGATTGCCGGTGCATGCGGTATTCGCGCGTGACCGTTGCCGCGGCGGCGCGGGCGGCGGCGTCGATGTCGCCGCCTTCGAACACCCGCTCGCTATAGAGGTTGTCGCCCCAGTGGTCGTGCACCGGGTGTCGGCTGCAGCGCATGTCGCGGCGGGGATCGACGACCGCGTCCAGCGCCTCGAAATCGACCGTCAGCGCGCCGGCGAGGTCCTCGGCTTCGCCGCGCGTGGGGGCCAGGCAGGCGGCGATCGCTTCGCCGACATAGCGCGCCTTGTCGGTTGCGAGCGGCGGCCAGGCGGGCGATTTGGCACCCGCCGCTTGCGTCACGACGCGGATCGGCTTGACCCGCGGCAGGTCGGCGGCGGTAAAGACACGGCCTCTGGCGCCGGGCGGCACCGTGATCCCGCGGATCCGCGCATGCGCATGCGGGCTGCGCAAAAACGCGACCTCCATCGTCCCCGGCAATTTGACATCGGAGACAAATTCGCCACGGCCAAAGAGATGGCGCTCGTCCTCGCGGCGCAATACCGAGGCGCCGAGCCCCCGCCCTTCATCCGGCATCGCCCGCTCCTTTGGCCAGCAGCGCTGCGGCGTCGGCGATTGCGGCAACGATATTGGTATAGCCGGTGCAGCGGCAGATGTTGCCGGCGAGACCGCGACGGATCTCGTCCTCCGACCCGGCTCGCCCGCGCCGGACCAGATCATGCGCGGTGATCAGCATCGCCGGCGTGCAAAACCCGCATTGCAAAGCGTGGCAGCGGTGAAAGGCGTCGCGCAAAAGGGCCATGACCCGATCGTCGGCAAAGCCTTCGATGGTCCGCACCGCGCGCTCGTCGCAGGCGACCGTCAGCATCAGGCAAGCGCGCACCGGCTCGCCATCGACAAGGACCGTGCAGGCGCCGCACACGCCGTGCTCGCAGCCGAGATGGGTCCCGGTCAGATGGCGCCGTTCGCGCAGAAAATCGGCGAGCGAGAGCCGCGGCGGCACATCGTCGGTGACCGCGGCGCCATTGATCTCTAAACGGATCGCGGTCATGCCGTCGCCTGCTGCGCCGCCCGCGTCGCCGCCGCAATATGGAGCCGGCGCTGGAACCCGTCGAAATGCCGGTCTGCCGCACGGTCGAGATCGGCGGCGATCGCGCCGGGGTCGCTCCGCCCTTCGGCGAGCGCCCGCGAGGCTTCCTCGAGGACGAGCGGCGCTCCCTCGGCAGCGCCGAGCACGACCCGCGCATGACCCTGCGCAGGCTCGGCAACCGCGACGGCCAGCGCATTGGCGAACTCGCCCGATTTGCGGCAAAGCTTGACATAGCCCCAGCGCGCGCCGCGCGGCAATTTGGGGATGCGCAGCTGCTCGACAATCTCGTCCTCGCCGAGCGCGGTCGCGAACACACCGGTGACGAATTCAGCACATTTCACCGTGCGTTGGCCATTTGGGCCGCGCAGCCGCAGCTCGGCGCCGAGCGCCGTCAGCACGGCCGGCCATTCGGCCGCAGGGTCGGCGAGCGCGAGGCTGCCGCCGATCGTGCCCCGATTGCGGATCGCACGATAGGCGAGGCCCGCCGCAACCTGCGGCATCAGCCCGCGCGACGGGTCGGGCACGCGACCGTCCTCGATCATGGCGTGGGTGATGCCGGCGCCGAGGCTTACACTGTCCGCCTCCTCGCCAACCACTGCGAGCTCCGGCAGGCGCGCAATGTCGATCAGCAGCGAGGGTGCGGCGATGCGCAGATTCAGCATCGGCAGCAGCGATTGTCCGCCGGCGATCAGCCGCGCCTCGCCCGCGCCCCGCGCCAATTCCGCGACCGCCTCGTCAAGGCTTTTCGGTCGCAGATATTCAAAGGCGGGAGCTTTCATGACCGGGCTGCTCCACCCCGCGCGGGTGGTGGTGGTGGGGGGTGATGCGGGCCTGGCGGCGACCTGCTCTTCCGCCGCTTGAGCGGCAGTACCATCGGCGCAGAGGGTTTTCACGGCCGAGTTCGGGATGGGATCGGGTGCTGGGCCCCTCGCTGTGGCCACCAGGCCGGCATCACCCCCCCGATTGGCGCGCTTGGTTTGCTGGGCTCGGGTGGGGGAGAGCTTGTGATGCGGGAGAAGTGTCGGGTGGCGCTGGCCGCTGCACGCGGCGCGGGATGGTTTTGGGATCGGGCGCATTCGAGCGATTAGTACCGGTCGGCTCGAACGGATTGCTCCGCTTCCACTTCCGGCCTATCGACGTGGTGGTCTTCCACGGCTCTCGACGAGACCTGGTTTTGAGGGGGGCTTCCCGCTTAGATGCGTTCAGCGGTTATCCCGTCCGCACTTAGCTACCCGGCGTTGCGGCGGGCGCCACAACCGGTCCACCAGAGGTGCGTCCCTCCCGGTCCTCTCGTACTGGGGAGAGCGCCTCGCAAGTCTCGAACACCCACGGCAGATAGGGACCGAACTGTCTCACGACGTTCTAAACCCAGCTCACGTACCGCTTTAAATGGCGAACAGCCATACCCTTGGGACCTGCTCCAGCCCCAGGATGCGATGAGCCGACATCGAGGTGCCAAACGACGCCGTCGATATGGACTCTTGGGCGTCATCAGCCTGTTATCCCCGGCGTACCTTTTATCCGTTGAGCGATGGCCCGTCCACGTGGGACCACCGGATCACTATGGCCGACTTTCGTCTCTGCTCGAGCTGTCGCTCTCGCAGTCAGGCGGGCTTGTGCCATTGCACTCGCGGGGCTGATTTCCGACCAGCCTGAGCCCACCATCGCGCGCCTCCGTTACTCTTTGGGAGGCGACCGCCCCAGTCAAACTACCCGCCATGCAGGGTCCCGGACCCGGGTTCACGGGCCGCGGTTAGAGGCCAGAGATCGCAAGAGCGGTATTTCAAGGTTGCCTCCACCCCAACTGGCGCCAGGGCTTCCAAGGCTCCCGCCTATCCTACACATGCCATCCCTAACACCACTGCAAAGCTGTAGTAAAGGTGCACGGGGTCTTTCCGTCTGACCGCGGGTACTCCGCATCTTCACGGAGAATTCAATTTCGCTGAGCCGGTGTTGGAGACAGCGGGGAAGTCGTTACGCCATTCGTGCAGGTCGGAACTTACCCGACAAGGAATTTCGCTACCTTAGGACCGTTATAGTTACGGCCGCCGTTTACCGGGGCTTCGATTCAGAGCTTGCACCCCTCCTCTTAACCTTCCGGCACCGGGCAGGCGTCAGACCCTATACGTCGTCTGGATGACTTCGCAGAGCCCTGTGTTTTTAGTAAACAGTCGCCACCCCCAACTCTGTGCCCCCCCTCCCGGGTTGCCCCGGAAGAGGGCCCCCTTCTTCCGAAGTTACGGGGGCAATTTGCCGAGTTCCTTCAACACCGTTCTCTCAAGCGCCTTGGTATGCTCTACCGGTCCACCAGTGTCGGTTTCGGGTACGGTCTATATGCCGGCGCTGTTTCCCGGACGCCGTGAGCCGCCCTGTCAATCCAGTAAGACAGAACAACCTTCGAGCGTCGTCGCGCTCCGGCAGGCGGAGGAATGTTAACCCCCTTCCCATCGGCTACGGCTGTCGCCCTCGCCTTAGGGGCCCGGCTAACCCTGCGCGGATTAACCTTGCGCAGGAACCCTTGGACTTTCGGCGCGAGGGTTTCTCACCCTCGTTTACGCTACTCATGTCAGCATTCGCACTTCCGATGCCTCCACGGCCGCTCGCGCGCGCCGCTTCACCGGCCTACGGAACGCTCCGCTACCGCGTTCAGAAGACAGGGATCAGGCATCAGGGATCAGAACCGCCGCGATGAGGGCCCTGCAGCATACGGGCGATCTCGCGGTATTCGCCCCGCCAGCGCTCGGCCACATCGACACCGACATAGCCCAGATCGCGGCAATAGAGCGACCATATCTGCATCTCGTCGGCCGAGCCCAGCGCCATCAACAAAAAGCGGTGAAACTCGACACGCGACTGACGCTGCTGCCAAAACCCTTCAGCCAGGTTCGCACAGATCGACTTCGAGGCCCGGCGGACTTGATCCGCCACGCAAACTGCTCGATCCGCGGAAACTCGAGGCTCGCCCGATGCACTTCCAGCGACAACCGGTAGGCCCGCTGGAACACCCCGAGATCCTCGACCCCGACTGACAAAGCCCGGCACATTC
>CAVVGE010000016.1:122500-168638 GCA_963747735.1 uncultured Alphaproteobacteria bacterium
TGCGGTTGCAGCCGGCGCCGGCGCCGGCCCGGAGGACGATGGAGGTGGCGCCCTGACTTGCCGTGGCCGCGGCGGCAGGTATTTGTTGACCGGCTTATAGCCCAGCTCCGGCATCAGATCGACGCCGCCGCGCTGCGCCACCAATTCCGAGACCTCGGAATCCGGGTCGCCCAGATCGCCAAAATGCCGGGCGTTGACCGGGCAGACCATGACACAGGCCGGCTGGCGCTCGTCCGCCGGCAAATTCTCGTTGTAGATGCGATCGATGCACAACGTGCATTTCTTCATGACCCCGGCGTCTTCGTCGAATTCGCGGGCGCCATAAGGGCAGGCCCAGGAGCACAGTTTGCAGCCGATGCAGATCAACTCGTCGACCAGCACGATGCCGTCCTCGGCGCGCTTGTAGGAGGCGCCGGTCGGGCACACGGTGACGCAGGCCGGCTCCTCGCAATGCAGGCACGATTTTGGGAAATAGACCGTGCGCCCGTCCTCGCCGTCGCTTTCTTCAAAGGCGTGAACCCGGTTGAACCACACGCCCCAGGCAGCCTCGCCATAGGGCGTGAAATCGGGCAGCGGCGCCATGTGGCCGCCGGTGTTCCATTCCTTGCAGGCGGTGGCGCAGGCGTGGCAGCCGACACAGATGTCGAGGTCGATGACGAGCCCGAGCTTTTTCTGGCCGGGCCGTGGCGCGGGGAGAGACGTCATCAGGGCTCGCCGGGCGCGCCGTAGCGCAGGATCGCCGGCGCCGGACCGAGCGATGCAGGATGCGAGAACGGGGCAAAGAGCGGGGTGGTGGTCCGGGCCTCGGCGACTGCCGCCCGCTCGATCCGCACGCGCAAATCATACCACGCCGCCTGCCCGGTGACCGGGTCGGCATTGGCATGACGCACGCCGCCATCGGCCGGCAGCAATTCCGAGATCAGGTGGTTCAGCAGAAACCCCTTGCGAAACTCGGGTGAGCCGAGATCGAGGTTCCAGGCCCCGGCGTGCTTGCCGATCGCGTTCCAGGTCCACACCGTATCCGGGTTGACCCCGTCCATCAGCCGGGTCGGCACCCGGATCCGGCCGTGATGGCTCGACAGCCACACCCAATCGTCCTCTTCGAGGCCGAGCGCCCGGCCGGTGAGCCGGTTTATGAACAACCGGTTGTTGCCGAGGATCTGTCGCAGCCAAGCATTGTGCGAGTGCCAGGAATGATACATCTGCATCGGCCGCTGGGTCACCGCGTGCAGCGGAAAGGTGGCCTGATCGACCCGCTCTTCCTCGAACGGCCGGTACCAGAATGGCAGCGGGTCAAAATAGCGGGCGATCCGCTCGCGCTGCCCGGCCGGCGGCACGATTGCGCCATGCCCTTGCGCGGCAAGGCGAAATCGCTGCAACGGCTCGACATAGAGCTGCAATACGATCGGCTCGGCAGCTGCGATAAACCCCATCGCCGCCGCGGTTTCGAGATAGGCCTTGTTGGCGTGCTTGAAATAGAGCTGATCGTCGGGCAGGCGCTGTTTCCAGAAGCATCCGTTGGCGATGTAACGCTCGAGCTGGCGCGGGTTCGGCGCACCGCGCCCAGCGAGGCTGCCATCGCTGCCGCGCCATCCGGCAAGCGGGCCGAGACCTGGCCGGCGCTCGTGATTGACGATATAGTCCGAGTAGCCGCCCGGATAACGCGGCCGCCCATCCGGCATGGCAAAGCCGGGCAGGCCGAGCCTGGCGCCCAATTCGATCAGCACGTCCTGAAACGGGCGGACATCGCGGTCGGGGGCGAGCACCGGCTGGCGGATCGCGTCGCCCGGGCCGTCCGCCCCGCCGATCGGCCGGTCGAGCAGCGAAATGCAATCCCAGCGTTCGAGATAGGTCGTGTCGGGCAAGACCAGATCGGCATAGGCCACGGTTTCGGAATAGTAGGCATCGGAGTAGATGATCCGCGGGATCCGGTATTCTCCGGTCTCCGGGTCTTTGTCGCTCAACATGCGCATCGTCTCGGTGCTGTTCATCGCCGAGTTCCACGCCATGTTGGCCATGTACATAAAGAGCGTGTCGATCGGGTACGGATCGCCCGCCCAGGCGTTGGCGATGACCATCTGCATCATGCCGTGGGCGGCGATCGGCGCTTCCCAGGAGAACGCCTTGTCGATGCGTGCCGGCCCGCCATCGGCGTCGAGGATCAAATCCTCCGGCCCCATCGGATAGCCGAGCGGAATCCCCGGCAACGGCCGCCCCGGAACCACTTGCTCCGGCCGGCCGACGGGCCGCGGCCCGGGCGGGCAAGGCTTTGGATGCGGCGACCGGTAGCGCCAGCCGCCCGGCACATCGACGGTGCCGAGCAGCAATTGCAGCAGGTGCAGGGCACGGCAGGTCTGAAACCCGTTGGAATGCGCCGAGATGCCGCGCATCGCGTGGATCGAGACCGGGCGTCCGCGCATCGTGTCGTGGCGCCGGCCGGCCCAGTCGGTCCATGGGACCTTGAGCTCGATCTCCTGCTCGAACGCCGCCTCGGCGATTTCGTCCGCGAGCCGCCGGATCGTCGCCGCCGGAACGCCGCAAGCATCGGCGACGGCCTCCGGCGCATAGCGCGGGTCGAGGCAGCGCTCGGCGACGAGTTGAAAGACCGGCACCGCGCGCCTGCCATCGGGCAGCCTCGCGTCGCCGACGAGATGCGCCGGAACATCGGGAGCCGCCGCATCGGCCAGCGATCCCGAGGGGCCGAGCACCACGGGCCCACCCGCTTCGTTGCGCGCGAAGAGCCCGTCATCGGCCTCGCCCGGCGCCTGGATCACCAGCCAAGCGGCGTTCGTGTACCGCGCGAGATAATCGAGATCGACCCGGTCGGCTTCGAGCAATTGGTGGATCAAGGCCAGCACCAGAAGCCCGTCCGTCCCCGGCCGAATCCCGACCCATTCGTCGGCGATCGCCGAATAGCCGGTGCGCACCGGGTTGACCGAGACAAACTTGGCGCCGCGCCGGCGCAGCCCCGCGAGCCCGATCTTGATCGGGTTCGAATCATGGTCCTCGGCAACCCCGAACATCATGAAATAGCGGGTGCGCTCCCAATCGGGCTCGCCGAACTCCCAAAAGCTGCCGCCCAAGGTGTACATCCCGGCCGCCGCCATATTGACCGAGCAAAACCCGCCATGCGCGGCGAAATTGGGGGTGCCGAATTGGGCGGCCCAATAGCCGGTCAGGGCCTGGCTCTGGTCGCGGCCGGTAAAAAAGGCGAGCTTTTTCGGGTCGCTCGCGCGGATCGGCGCGAGCCATTCGACCGCGGTCGCGATCGCGTCCTCCCATTCGATCTCGCGGAATTCGCCCTTGCCGCGCTCGCCGACCCGCAGCAGCGGCTTTTTCAGCTTGGCCGGCGACATCTGCTGCATGATGCCCGAGGCACCCTTGCCGCAGATCACGCCGCGGTTGATCGGATGGTCGCGGTTCCCTTCGATATAGCGGATGCCGCCGTCTTTCAGATGGACTTTGATCCCGCAGCGGCAGGCGCACATGTAGCAGGTTGTGGTTTTGACCTCGTCGGCGATCTTGGGCGAGGTATCGATGATTTCGTGCGGCGTGAAATAATCCCGCACGCGCTCGACAAAGCCCATTTTGCCGCGGCCGCCCGGGCGGCTTTGCTGCCTGCTGCTCACACTGCCGACCTTTGTTCCGACGCCACCGCGGCACCGAGAACATCATGGATAGGGCACGATTGCAACAGCACGCGGAACGAAAACGCCGACCGGCGAGATCGGTGGATGGTGTCCGGGTTTAGCTCCGCCGCGGCATGCGCAGGGTCGAGCCGGCATCGACTGCGACGACCGAGCCGGTGATCCCGCGGGCATTGGCGCGCGAGGCGAGAAACACATAGGCGCCGGCGAGATCGGATGGCTCGAGCGCCAATTGCAGCGGGTTTCCGGCGGCGATCCGCTCGGCGGTGCCGGGGGCGGCGAAATGCGAGTGGTCGTCGAGCGCCAGGGCGGCGACACTCCTGAGATCGGTCATCGTGCCGCCGGGAGCGACGCCGTTGACGCGGATGTGCGGGCCGAGCTCGACCGCCAGCTGGCGGATAATGCCGATAACCGCATGCTTCGAGGCGGTGTAGATCACCCCGCCGCCGGCCGAGGTGAAGCCCGCGCCGGACGCGGTAAAGATCATCGAGCCCGAGGTTTTGCCGAGCTCGGCAAGCGCCGCCTTCGCGCCGAGGATGCAGCCCTTGACGTTGACCGCGAACAATTCGTCGCAGGCCGCGGCGATTTGGTCCTCGGCCATTTGCACGAGCGGAACAAAGCCATCGAGCACGCCGGCATTGCCGACAAAGACGTCGAGCCGGCCAAAGGCGGCGACGGTCTCGGCGACCGCCCGCTTGTTGTCGTCGAGCCGGCTGACATCGCCGCCCAAAGCGACGACCCTGTCGCCGAGCCGCGCGCGCAATTCCTCGCCGCGGGCGGCCATCCGGTCCATCACCGCGACCTGCGCCCCTTCCTCGACATAGCGCTCGACCACGGCGCGGCCGATCCCCGAGCCGCCGCCGGTCACCAGCGCCACCTGCCCGTCGAGCCAGCCCATGATGTTTGCTCCCCGCCCGGCCTTCAGTCTCGGTCATGGCCGGGCTCGTCCCGGCTCGTCCCGGCCATCCTGGCCCGCGCTCCCGCCTGGACGCCGTTCCGGAGCTCGTGGATTCCCGGATCAAGCCGGTCAAGCCCGGGCATGACGGTCATATCAACGCGGTGACAGGCGCACGCAGGGCAACGCGAATGCCCGTCACCGCGTGCGCCTGTGCTCGTAATCCTCCCGCTCACCGGCGCCGGCGCGCAATTCCGGTCGTAATGCCGGCCGGGTGCTGTTCAGCTTGGCGTGGGTATCGAGCGCCGCCTGGTCGCTCCAGCGTTCGAGCAAGGCCAGCCGGTCGGGGTTGACCACACTCTGAAACACCTCGAACTGCTCGCAGCCCGGCTCTTTCATGACCTCGGCGCAGCGGGCCTTATAGGCTTGCGCCAGCTCGCCGCCCTTGCCCGGGGCGGCGGTGATCGAGACCACCAGCCTGACCGACATGGCATTTCCCTCCCAATATGCCCATTCAAACCGATGCCCTTCGAGACGCCCGCTACGCGGGCTCCTCAGCGTGAGGTAATGTCCTCATGCTGAGGAGCGCCTGTGGGTGCGTCTCGAAGCATGCACGCGTCAGTTCAGGCCGTAGAAGCCCATTGCCCCGCCGGCCATGACCTGGTGCTTGGTCTCGGGGGACACCCCTTCGAGCCGGTCCATCATCATCTTCGGCGCGCCGGGAAAGAAGCCGTCGGGATGCGGGTAGTCGGTCGCCCACAGGATCTTGTGCGGCCCGATATAGTCGGCCAGCACCTTGATGCTGCCCTCGACCGGCTCGAACGAGATCCAGCAATTGCGCTGGAAGATTTCGGAGGGCCGCATCGTGAGGCCGGAATCGTTAAAGCCCTGGTCGTCGAAATGGCGGTCCATGCGGTCGAGCCAAGGTGCGATCCACCCGCCGCCCAATTCGAGAAAGCCGACCCGCAATTTCGGATGACGGTCCGCGATGCCGCCCCAGATCACGCTCATGCAGGCCAGCATCATCTCCATCGTGTGGCTGATGATGTGGCGCGCGCCGCGGCCTTGGAAGCGGTCGACGCCGACCGTCGGCATGCCGCTCGACGCCCCTTCGTGAAAGCCGATCGCGAAGTCGAGATCCTCGGCGGCCTGCCAGAAGGGCTCGTAGCGCTCGTCGTGGATCATCTTGTCGCTGTAGGGGTTGGGCCGGATAAAGCCGCCGCGCATGCCGAGCTTTTCCTTGGCAAAGCGCATCTCGTCGATGGCGAGCTCGACCGATTGCAATGGCAGCATGGCGACGCCGAACAGGCGATCGGGATAGGGCTTGCAGTAATCGGCGAGCCAGCGGTTGTAGGCGCGGCACACCGCGGCGGCGAGCTCGGGGTCATGGATCGCCCCCGAGAACAGGCCGAGGCTCGGATACAAAAAGGCAGCGTCGATGCCGTCGGCATCCATGTCGGGGATGCGCTTGTGCGGGTCGAACCCACCGGGCTTGCCGTCCTTGTATTCCATCGTGTCGGCCGCGACCACACCCTGCCGCGCGCCGACCGCGCCGATCCGGCCGATGCCGCGATTGCCGTCGCCGACCGGCGTCTCGTCCATGACGAGCCGCTCCTTGCCGTTCTCGCTCTTGACCAGGCGCGGCGCCCGGTCGCGGAATTTCGGGTCGATGTATTTGGTCCACAGGTCGAGCGGCTCGAGGATATGACCGTCGGCGTCGATGACATTGTACTGGTTGCGCATTGACCCGGCTCCTTATTGGGGTGGTGGCGCGGCCGTCAAACCAAACGCGCGTTTGGTTTCTGCGACGCTATGTCCGCCGAACGAGGCTGTCAACTCCAACTGGCGTGACCGTCAGCAGAAAAACACCGACGCAAAATCCGCGACCGGCAGGAAAATCCGCCGCAGGTGGCTGCCGCAGGCATAAGGGCAACGGCAATCGGCTGCGGTTGCAAAATTTCACCAGTCGGGTTGCCGCCGACCCGCATGGCAGTTATCTCCCGCTGGTATAGCTCCGGGGATCCGGGATCTTCGGCGAGAATCGGCCGATCAATTGTGAATTCGTCTTGGCCGGACTTGATCCGGCCATCCACGACTTTGCTGCGGACGCCGCACCGTGTGGATGCGCGGGTCGAGCCCGCGCAATGCGATCTTGTTTACTTCTGCACACAACGCAAACAAGGCCGATCGCAATCGGAATTTCCGGGAAGCCCCGGCGCATTGCGGGGGAGAGGGTCGGGGTGGCGTTTCTCCAAGATCGCTGCTGCCGTCGGGCCGACCGGCACGATCTGCGCCGCCTGTTGTGATCGCGAGGTTCGACCGCCTCGCCCCTCGCCCCGGCTCTTTCCCCGCGAGCGGGAGAGGCGTAGGACGCCGCCTCCCGTCACGGGCCGGCGTTGCCGATGACGTGGTCGAGCACCCACAGATCGTAATCGTGCACCAGGCGGTCGGGCGGGGTGAAGCGGCCGGGGACGTGGATCGCCGAGCGCAGGCCCTGCTGCTGCAATTCGGCGGCGCGCACGTCCTCGGCGCGCACGATGTCGCCGCTCGCCTGATAGCGCGCCAGGATGTCGCCGAACTCGGGGAGCGCGGCGGTCGATTTCGGCACCAGAAACGAGCTGACCAAGGTCGTGTGCTCGGGTCCTTCGGGATAGATTTCGGTCGCCGACACCGAGTCGATCGCAAAGCCCATCATGCAATTCGCATGCACGCTCGGGAAAAATGTGCCGGTCTTGTGCTCGGGCGGCAGGTCGAGCTCGGGCAATACCTTGCCGCCGTCCATCGCCCCGCGCGTCCCTGGAAAACGCGTGTAGTGCATCAGGTAGTTGCCGATATTGACCGCCGGGTCGTGAAAATCGCGGCGCGACACGGATTTGCGGTTCAACGTCGTCTTGTGCACGAACGGCACGTGATAGCCGTCGCTGAAATTCTCGACATAGAGCTTCCAGTTGGCCTTGACCGGATAAGTCCTGCGGGCGACGCAGACCATCTGCTCGGCCTGCCACGGCTGGGTGCGCAGGGGCAGGTCGCCCAGATGGTCGAGCAATGACGGGCCGTCGGGGTTGAAGCTGATCCACATCAGCCCCGCCCACAATTCGAGCCGGATGCGCCTGAGCCCGTGATCGGCCTTTTTGAAGACCGCGCTCTCCTCGAGCATCGGGGTCGCAAACAGGCTGCCGTCGAGCGCGAAGGTCCAGTTGTGATAGGGGCATTGCAGCCGCGTGCAGGCGCCTTCGCCTGCTTCCACGATTTGCGAGCCGCGGTGCGGGCAGGAATTGACAAAGGCGCGGATCTCATGGTCGGCACCGCGCAGGACGATCAGCGGGACGCCGATAAAGTCAAAGGCGAGGTAGCTGCCGGGCTCGGGCACGCGGCTCTCGTGGCCGATGCAGCTCCAGTGGCGGAAGAAGATGCGCTCGCGCTCGCGCTCGTAGAACCGCGGCGAGGTATAGCACCAGCCGGGCAAGGTTTCGGCAACGTCCCAAGGCCGCCGCACGCCCGCGTAATGACCGGGCTCGAACAAATCGTCGGGCTCGAAATTCGGGATCATCGCCACCTCTCCAGCGTCAGGTTGCAATCGTCGCTTCGTGTGTAAAGGCAGCCGTCACGGCTCGCCGGGCGCGTTTGCCGCTTGCCGCGGCCGGGCCTCGTTTCCCCGCTTTTGGAAATGCGGGATGACCTCTTCGCCGAAGAGGCGCAGCGTGTGCAGCACCTCCTCGTGCCGGGCGGGGCCGACGGCGCAGAGGAGGATCGCCTCCTCGATGCCGAGGGCTTCGTAACGCTCGAGAAAGCGGATGCATTCGGCGGGGGTGCCGACGCAGAATTTGGTGCCTTCCGCGCGGATTTCAGCGGGCGTCGGCTCGCCCGGATAGGGGCCGCCGGCGAGGCGCTTGTCGCGCGCGTAATAGCCCTCGTAGTCGGGCGGCACGGTCGAGGGGTCGTAGTCGCGCCAGACGAGGCGGGCGCGCTCGCGCTGCTGCTCGATATACCAGCCGACGAGCTCGGTGCCCCGGCTGGCGACGATTTGCGGGTCCTCGTGGCAAAACCCGGCGGTCATCAGCGCCGCTCTTGGAGCGGATGCGGCACCATTCCCCGGCGCCGTCGCCAGCGCCTCGCGATAGAGCGCCATCAGCGCCTTGATCCGCTCCGGCCCGCCTTCGCTGCCAAAGAGACCGCCCATGCCGAGCGCCCCGGTCTGGCGTGCCGTCTCGTCGCTGCCGCAGGCCGACCACAAGGGCGGGTGCGGCCGCTGCACCGGCTTGGGCAGAACCTCGCGGCGCGGGATCTGGTAATAATGCCCCTGATAGGCGACCTCCTCCTCGGTCCAGATGCGCGGCAAGACGTCGGCGAACTCCTGCCACATGCCGCGCGTGTCGGCGAGGTCGGTGCCGTAGGGCGTGAGCTGGTAGGGATAGCCGGTGCGGCCGAGCCCGACATCGACCCGGCCGCGGCTCAGAATGTCGAGCGTCGCCATGCGCTGCGCCACATGCAGCGGATGGTGGATCGGCGCCAGCACGACGCCGACCCCGAGCCGAATGCGGCTGGTGCGCTGACTGACCGCCGCCAAGGTCAGGTCGGGCGCGCTGTTGTGCGACCAGACCGGGCGAAAATGGTGCTCCGAAAACCACACACTCTCAAACCCCTGCTCCTCGGCAAACGGGATCTGCTCGAGCGCTTCATAGATGCGCTGCGATTCGCTGGTGGGCGTCCAGGGCTTGGGCACCTGGATCTGGTAAAAGAGGCCGATTCTCACGGGATTGTCTCCCCAATCGCCGCAGCGGGCCGCGCGCCCGGATGGCCCGCGCATCGGCCCTGCGGCGTAATCGCTGCCGCGGCGCGGCAGCGGCGGGCCAAAACCGTAGTGGAAAAGCCGGATGGCCGAAAGGCGGATAACGCGTGGGTGCGCGGGATTGGCAGACCGCGGCATTCTCACTAGACTTGCTGGTTGAGAGATTGCCCGACCCAAAGAGCGTTTCGGTGCCACCCCCAGTATCGGAGGCCTCGATGCAGGACCGGCGGCGCGCGACACCCGCCGCGCCGAGTGATGCGCAGCCTCGGCGTCAGCATCTGCGGCGGCGCTGGCCGGTGGTGTGCGCCGCGTTGCTCGTCGCCTCCTGTCAACGTACCGGCATACTCGATCCGCAAGGGCCGGTGGCTGCGGCGCAGCGGCTGCTGCTGATCAATGCCACCGAGATCATGCTCGTGGTCATCGTTCCGGTGATCCTCGCGACCCTGGCTGTCGCCTGGTGGTACCGGGCGTCCAACGCCCGCGCGCAGCGCAGCGAGGGGCTGACCTATGAGGGCCGCATCGATTTTGTCGTCTGGTCGATCCCGGCGCTGGTCGTGATCCTCTTGGGCGGCGTCGCCTGGATCAGCTCGCATCAGCTCGATCCGCGCGCGCCGCTCGCCGCGAACGCCAAGCCCATCGAGGTCGACGTCGTCTCGCTCGATTGGAAATGGCTGTTCATCTATCCCGGTCAGGGCATTGCCGCGGTCAATCAGCTGGTCGTTCCGGCGGGAGCACCGGTCAACTTTCGCCTGACCTCGGCAACGGTGATGAATTCGTTTTTCGTGCCGCAGCTCGGGAGCCAGATTTACACGATGCCGGGGATGACCACGCAGGTGAACCTGTTGGCCGACAAGCCCGGCGAATATCCGGGGTTTTCCGCCAATTTCAGCGGCGACGGCTTTGCCGATATGCGCTTCACGGTCAAGGCGGTCCCGGCCGGCGATTTCGACGGCTGGGTCGCGCAGGTGCGCGCCGCCGGATCGGCGCTGGACGATTCCAGCTATGCGGCGCTGGCAAAGCCGAGCCAGGCGGTGCCGCCGCGAACCTATCGCGCCGTCGCACCCAAGCTCTTCGAGCGCATCATCGATCAGACGGGATCGACACCGGGAAAGGCCCATGCCAGCGCCGGCCCGGTCCCGGCGGCGCCGCGGACGGGAGGCTGACATGCAGGGTAGGCTGAGCTGGTCGGCGATCCCGCTCAACCAGCCGCTGCCGCTCTATGCGATGGGGGTGGTCGGCATCGTCATTCTGGTCGTGCTCGGCATCGTCGCCAAGAAAGGCTGGTGGCCCTATCTGTGGCGCGAGTGGCTGACCAGCGTCGACCACAAGCGGATCGGCGTCATGTATGTGATCCTGGCGCTGGTCATGCTGCTGCGCGGCTTTAGCGACGCGATCATGATGCGCTCGCAGCAGGCGGTCGCCATCGGCGGCGCGCAAGGATACCTGCCGCCCGATCACTACGATCAGATTTTTTCGTCGCACGGCACGATCATGATCTTTTTCGTGGCGATGCCGTTCCTGATCGGGCTGATGAACTTTGTCGTGCCGCTGCAGCTCGGCGTGCGTGACGTCGCCTTTCCGGTGCTCAACTCGGTCAGCTTTTGGCTCACCGCGTCGGGCGCGCTCCTGATCAACGCCTCGCTCGTCATCGGCAGCTTCGCGCGTACCGGCTGGATGGGGTATCCGCCGCTTTCGGAGCTCGCCTTTTCGCCCGACGAGGGGGTGGATTATTACCTTTGGCTGCTGCAGATCTCGGGCATCGGCAGCCTGTTCGCCGGCATCAACATGGTCACCACCATCCTCAAATTGCGCGCTCCCGGAATGACCTATTTCCGCATGCCGATATTCTGCTGGAGCGCTTTGACCTCGAGCATATTGATTGTCGTCGCCTTTCCGATTCTGACCGCGACCTTCGCGATGCTGCTGCTGGACCGGTATGTCGGCATGCACTTTTTCACCAACACCGCCGGCGGCAACCTGATGATGTACGTCAACCTCTTTTGGGCGTGGGGCCACCCGGAGGTCTACATCCTGATCTTGCCGGCGTTCGGCATCTTCTCGGAAGTGATCGCCACCTTTTCCGGCAAGCCGCTCTTTAGCTACTACTCGATGGTCTTCGCTTTGCTGGCGATCTGTGTGCTGTCCTTTATGGTGTGGCTGCACCACTTCTTCACGATGGGGGCAAGCGCCGACGTCAACGCTTTCTTCGGCATCATGTCGATGATCATCGGGGTGCCGACCGGGGTCAAAGTCTTCAACTGGCTGTTCACCCTGTTCCGTGGCCGGGTCGTGTTCCGAACGCCCGTCCTGTTTTCGATCGGCTTTATGGTCACGTTTGTCATCGGCGGCATGACCGGTGTCCTGCTCGCGGTCCCGCCGGTAGATTTTGTGCTGCACAACAGTGTCTTTTTGGTCGCCCATTTTCACAACGTCATTATCGGCGGCGTGATTTTCGGCGTATTGGCCGGCTATAACTACTGGTTTCCGAAGGCGTTCGGCTTCACCCTCGACGAGAACTGGGGCAAGGCCAGCTTCTGGTGCTGGCTCGTCGGGTTCTATCTCGCCTTCGGGCCGCTCTATGTCCTCGGGCTGATGGGCATGACGCGGCGTCTCCAGCACATCGCCGACCCGAGCTGGCGGCCGTTGCTGTTGGTCGCGGAGCTCGGCGCCATCGTCATTTTTCTCGGCATCCTGTGCCAGATAGTCCAGCTTTATGTCAGCATCCGCGACCGCGCGAGCCGGCGCGACCTGACCGGCGACCCGTGGAATGGCCGGACCTTGGAATGGTCGACCTCGTCGCCGCCGCCCGCCTACAATTTTGCGGTCTTGCCCCGGGCCGAGACGATCGACGCCTTTTGGCAGATGAAGCGGCAAGGCTGGCCCGCGGCCGAGCCGGCCTATGAGCCGATCGAGATGCCGCGCAACACCCCGATCGGCTTTATCATCGCCTTCTTTGCGGTCATGACCGGCTTTTCGCTGATCTGGTACATCTGGTGGGCCGCGGTCATCGGCCTTGCTCGCGATCCTGGTCACGGTCCTGGTGTTCGGCTGGAGCGAGGACCGCGAGCGCGAAATCCCGGCCGACGAGATGGCGCGGCTGGAGCGGGCGCGCCTCGGCCTCGGGCACCCGGCATGACGATCGCGACGATCGAGGCGGTCGACACCGAGCTGGTGCGCGGTCGGGGCGGCGGCGGACCGGCCCCGACCCGGACCGTCGTCGCCTACGGCTTCTGGATCTTTATCCTCAGCGACATCACGATGTTCTCCGGCCTGTTCGCCGCTTATGCGGTGCTGTCGGGCCGGACCGCCGGCGGACCCACCGGGGCCGAGCTCTTTAATCTTCGCCATGTCTTTATCGAGACGATGTGCCTCTTGCTGTCGAGCTATACCTGCGGGCTCGGGGCGTTGTCGGCCGAACGGCGGCAGAGGGCGCGCTTTCTGGTTTTCGCCGCATTCACCTTTGCGCTCGGGGCGGCCTTTCTCTTCGTCGAAATCACCGAATTCGCCGGCATGGTCCGTCAGGGCGCCGGGCCGTCGCGCAGCGCCTTTTTATCGGCCTTCTTCACCCTTGTCGGGATGCACGGCGCGCATGTGACGAGCGGCCTTCTCTGGCTCCTCTACATGGTGGCGCAAGTCGTTGCCAAAGGGCTGCGGCCGAACGTCCTGCGCCGCCTGTTGTGCTTCAGCCTGTTCTGGCACGCGCTCGACATCATCTGGATCGGGGTGATCACGGTGGTCTACTTGATGGGAGCCCGCTGATGCAGGGCATCGATCCTCCTTACGACCGCACACCCGGGGTCGAGCAAGGCGAGACCACAGCCAATTTCCTGTCCTACACGGTCGGGCTCGGCTTCGCCATTCTGCTGACGATCGCTTCTTTTGTCGTCGCGCAAACGGATTTGCTGTGGCCCCCGGGCGTGCCGGTGGGCCTCATCGTCCTCGCCTTTGCCCAGATCGGCATCCACCTCGTCTTTTTTCTGCATCTCGGCACCGGGCCCGACCATACCAACAACATCCTGGCGCTGGCCTTTGGCCTGCTGGTCGTCTTTCTCGTGATCGCCGGCTCGTGCTGGATCATGGCCAATTTGAACGCCAACATGATGCCGATGCCGCACTAATCCGTTGCGTAAGGCGCCGCCGGTTCGCCCGCTCGGACTTGCCGCCAGAGCCGGGCTGGCGCGGCACCAGCAGGTCGTTCGAACCCAGGCTGAATCGCCCGCCAGCGATTTTGCTTTTACCCTATGAGGGGATGATCCTAAACGGGGGAGGATTGTTTGACGGCGATCGTCGCGACCTTGCAGGTGAGCTCCATAAAACCCATCGAGGCGAACGCCGTACCATGACACCGTGCACTGCGACGGTGTCGGCCGCTGCTATTGCGCTGGCTGCCGTGATCGCGCCCGCTTGGGCGGGCCAGGACGCATTGCCGATCGATACCGCGATTACCGGGCCGGTGCTCAAATTCGATTGGCCGGCGGTCGAGATCGGCACGGCCACTTACGAGGCCGGGCCGACGGGCGTCACCGTGATCCGCTTTCCGCAGCGCGCGGTCGCCGCCATCGATGTCCGTGGCGGCTCGCCCGGCACTTACGACACCGATACGCTGCGCCTCGGCTATCAACGTAAACGGCTCGATGCGGTCGTATTTGCCGGCGGCTCCGCCTATGGCCTCGAGGCAATTGCCGGGGTTGAGACGGGGCTCAAGGACGACGGCGAGCGCAGCGGCGAAAATATCGCCGGTGTCACCGGGGCGATCATCTACGACTTTCTCGGCCATCGACTAAACGAGATCTATCCGGACAAGCAACTCGGGCAGGCTGCACTGCACGCGGTTCGGCCGGGGGTCTTTCCGCTCGGCGCGCAAGGGGCGGGCCGCATGGCGATGCAAGGCTCTTTTTTCGGGTGCGGCGCGCACTCAGGCGAGGGTGCGGCGTTCCGCCAGGTCGGTGAAACGAAGGTCGCGGCCTTTGTCGTCGTCAATGCGTATGGCAGCATCACAGATCGTGACGGCAATATCGTCCGCTGCCACCCGGCGCCGAACTGGGGCAAGCTCACGAAGATCACGGAATTGCTCGCCCATCTGCCCGAGAGCCATGGCGGCGATTGGGCGCCCCCGGCCTCGCCAACCGGGCGCAATACGACGGTCAGCCTGGTCGTCACGAACCGGCAGTTGGGGTGGTTCGCGCTGAAGCGACTGGCGATGCAAGTTCACGCCTCGATGGCGCGGGCGATCCAACCGTTCTCGACCTTCAACGACGGCGACACGCTGTTTGCGGTCTCGACCGGAGAAATCGCCGGCGCAACCCCCGGCCTGATCGATCTCGACACGATCGCCGGCGAGACCATGTGGGACGCGATTCTCGCCAGCGTGCCCAAAGAGTCGACCTTCACGCCCCCGGCAATCCCGATCGCGGTGGTGCCCTCGACGCTGGCCGGGTACGCGGGGAACTACCGGTTCGGCCCGCATGCGGTGATCACGGTCGGGGACGCGGACGGCAAGTTGTCCGCGACCCTATGGGGCGTCACTTTCTTCGACCTGCGCAAGGATCAGAAAACGATCCTCTTGCCGCTCTCTAATACCGACTTCTATTGCAATGGGCGCTACCACACCCGCGTCTCGTTCGCCGTCGACTTGAGCGGCAAGGCCACCGGCGCCATCGTCAATTCGGGACGATGGCAGGAAATGGGTGAACGCGCGTCCGATTGAAGAAATCGGGATCGATGCAATCCGCCTCATAATACACCGGGTTATCACATGGAGAAACCGCCCGGTCAGTGGACATTGCCGGTCATTTTGACAGCGCAGCGGCGCAAAGATCGCGGCACCAGCGACGGGAGATTGGTCGTCGACAAGCCCGCTCCCGATGACGAAAGGTTCAAACGGCTTTAGACAGGCTATTCCGCGGCCTGCGGCAATTCCTTGAGGTCGGTCGAGTATTTGAGATGCACCGGGGCGTCGGTCTCGAACGGGTCGGAGAGGCCCAGCTCCTTGCCGATCTCGCGCATCGCCGGCATCACCTCCTGGCCCAGGAGGCGGATGCAGGTCTTCGCATCCTCGTTCGAGACCGTGCCGTCATTGCCCCAGATGCCGTAGATGCTGGGGCGGGTCTCCTCGAGCACGCGGCGCAATTTCGGGATGACCGTTTTCGGCGTGCCAAAGAAGACGCGCCCGTCGGCGACCTGCTGCTCGAAGGTCGGCCGGCCGCGCGGGTTTTCCGCCCGCCCGACCGCGAACTCGACAAAGTTGCGGCGCAACGTCGGCGAGAAATAGCCAGCCGGGTTCGCCCACACCGGATGGGCCAAGGCCGGTGAACTCGCCCTGCATCCACAGAAACTGGCGCGCGTTCTTCTCCGCCTTTTCCTCGCTGTCGGAGACGTGCACCTGCTGCAGGTAGCCGCGGTTCTGCGGCCCCGCCTCGTAGCCCGTCTCGAGGGCAACCTTGTCGTACACTTCCCAGATCTTCTTGGTCGCCTCGATCGAGGTGTTGAGCGCGATATAGGGATAGCGCTGCCTGGCCGCCCAGACGATCGTCTCCTGGCTCAAGACGCCCGGGATCCAGACGCGCGGATAGGGCTTTTGCAACGGCACCGCCCACGGGTTGACGACGCGGTGCTGGTAGTGCGTGCCTTCCCAGCGGAACGGGCCCTGCCTGGTCCAGGCGGCGACGACGAGGTCGTGCGCCTCCTCGAAGCGCTCGCGGTTGAAGGCCGGGTTGACCCCGTTCGCCAATTGCTCCTGGCCGCCGCCCCTGACAAAGCCGGAGACGAGGCGGCCCTTCGAGATCATGTCGATCATCGCCAATTCTTCGGCGAGCCGCACCGGGTTCTCCGCCAAAGGCAGCGGGTTGCCGAGCAGCACGATCTTGGCCTTTTTGGTCACGGCGGCGAGGATCGCGGCAAAGATGTTGCATTTCGCCTGCATGCAGAACGGCGCGTTGTGGTGCTCGTTCAGCATAAAGCCTTCGACGCCCATCTCCTCGGCATAAATGTAATGTTCGAGATATTCGTTATAGAGGCGGCTGCCGGCAACCGGATCGAAATGTTTGTTCGAGAACATCAGCGCGGTATGGCCGGCCTCAAGCCCGATATCGGCGGGATAGGCGGACATCGGCTGCTCGGTGAAATACATCACATGCATCGTCTCTTCCTCCTCGCCGGCGCCCCGTGGCACCAAGTTTTTGGGCACCAAGTTTTGGGCGCCAAGTTTTTGGGCGCCTAATTTTCCTCGATAAAGCCGGTGACGAGACGGGCGAGCGCGTCGGGCATCTCCATATCGACGCAATGGCCCGCACCGCGCACGATCTCGAACCGCGCCTTGGGCAGCGATCTCGCATAAAGCTCGCCGGCGCTCCGCGGCACCACCTTGTCGTGCTCGCCCCACACGACGAGCGACGGCGCCCGCACCCCGCCCAGCAAATGCGGCAGGCTCTGGCTGTACATATAGGGCTTCCAGGCGATGCGGAAGCTCATCTCGCGGCACAGGTCCCAATCGACCAGCTGGTCGGTCGTGACCTCGCCATAGATGCGGGCGAACGCCGCCGGATCGTGAAACCCGGCCTGGGCATAGTCGATATAGCTGATGATCGCCTGGTCGAGGATGTCGCCTTCGGGCGGCTTCACCCCCATCGCACCCACCAGCACCAGCCGGTGAAAATCGCGCGGCGCCAACGCCGCCATCTCGGCCGCGACCCAGCCGCCAAAGCCGAGCCCGACAAGTGCCGCGCGCTCGACCCCGATTTCGGCCAGGAGCCACTGGTAGAGCGCCGCCAGATCGCGCGGGTGGCGCAGCCAGGTCGCCCGTTCGGCCTTGCTGCCATATCCCGGATGGGTCGGCACCAGCACATCGAAGCGGGCGGCGAGCGCGTCGTAGAACGACAGCCGGTCGGGTGTGCCGATGTCGTGATGCAGCACCAGAACGGCGCGGCCGCTGCCGGCGCGGGCGAGCTGCAATTTGACCCCTGCCAGCGCGATTTCGCTGTTCGTCCAGCCGCTGCCCGTCGCCATCGTCAGCCTCTCCGTCCATCCCGACCCTTGCAGCCTAGCCCCGCCCCGACAAGAGCCGCAACCGGCCGTTTGGTCATTGCAGGGTTGCGAGTTGATAAGCACCCGAGATTATCAGCCTAGCTACTAAATCGCAAAACCTACCAACTCGCAAAACATGGAGCAAACATCATGCTGGTCGTCACCACCGAGACCGTCGCCGGCCACCGGGTCAGCGAAATCAAGGGCCAATGCTTTGGCGTCGTCGTGCGCAGCCGCGGGCTCGGCGGCAATATCATGGCCGGGCTGCGCTCGATCGTCGGCGGCGAGATCCACGAATACACCCAGCTGCTCGAAGAGGCGCGCCGGCACGCGATCGACCGGCTTGTCGAAAACGCCACGGTGATGGGCGCCAACGCGATCCTGATGATGCGTTTCGACTCGGCCGAGATCGGCCAGACGATGAGCGAAATCGTCGCCTACGGCACCGCGGCAGTGATCGAGCCCGCGGCGGGCTGAGCCCCGCTATGCTGCGGGCGGCGCTGCGTCATTGTCGGGATCGGCCTGATCGGCGCTGCGGCCGGGGCGGCGCTCGCCGGCTGCGGTCTCGGCGCCCTGCTGCGCCTCGGTCTCCCCGGCCTCATCCTGGTCGCCGCCCTCTTCGTCGAGCGCTGGCGCTATCGGCGGCTCGGCGCGTCCGACCCCGGCCCCGGTTGGACCGCGACCGGCGAGCGCTTTATCGATCCCGAAACCGGCCGGCTCGTCGAAGTCTACTGGCGCCCCAAAACCGGCGAACGCCACTACGGGGTTTCGTAAAGACGCGCAAAATCGCGATCGTGCATCCTTGAGCGCGCCGCTGGCACTGCCGCCCCAACCGCGTATCCTCCCGCCCGGGTCCCCGTAGCTCAGCCGGATAGAGCAACAGTTTCCTAAACTGTGGGTCGCGTGTTCGAGTCACGCCGGGGACGCCATTTTTTCGGAATTCGGGCGCAAATGGGACCAATCCCCCTATGGTCTGATTTGATCAATCTCGGGATCACTTTCGGCAAGGATATCCTTGTCCAACTCCAATTTCTTGATAAGCCGTTCGATCTCCTTCACCCCGACGGGTCCGCTCACAATGAGCCTGAAGCTAGAATCTTTAGATAGCAGCCCCGTAGTCAACTCGCGCTCGCCTTCCATGATCGCCACTCCTCGTTGAGGCGGCGGCTTCTTGGTGACAGCCGTGTCCAGCGGCTTATCACGCTCCGCCAAGGCATCGACATCGGCACCATCGTCAACCGCCGAATCGATGGCGATTTTATCGCTTTTCCCTAGCCTTGCGAAGGCGATCGTGCCGTCATAGGTGCGCAAGAACAATGGCGCACCTCTGTCGCTAAAGCCATTACGAAAAGTTAGATCGTCGATGCACACCTCGTCGGGCGGCCTATCCGCGCCCCATAAGGCCCAAAATTTAGCGATTTCCTTAGGTCTCAAGGCGGCTTCGCGTAGGAGCTTCTCTCTGACGGTCTCTTGTTGGACGCGAAGCAAGTTGCGCCCGGCTTCTGTCATCGCAACCTGGCGTGAATCAGACGTTCCGACATATTCGACAAAGCCGTAGTAGCGAAGCGCGGCGATATAATCCCCCGCCTGCTTTAGTCCCCACGCCATTCCCGCTTTGTCATATGGGGCGGGATGCCGCCCAAACTTTTTTTCGAATGCCACCAATTTATCGACTGCGTCGCCGAGCTGGATAGCGGGGAACGCCGGGCTTCGATCGCGCTTGCCTTTAATCTCGGACATGCCTACCTCCTATTTCCTTCTATATCGCACGGGCCAACCAAATTCGCAATAGGGGAAAATAGTGCTTGCGCTCTACGAGGTGCATCGCCACAATAGCGATTCGGAGGATAGGTAGATGCATACAGCGCGGGAGCCCCGGCCGAGTGCCGACCCGGATGCGGGGCGAAGACGAAGAAAGGGCCGCTCCCCGGCGTCAAACTGAGGTAAGCGGCCCGTTGGTCGGCACTCTCTAAAGGCGGAGCCGGTCGTCGTTGACGCGACGGACCGGCCCCTAGACCACAACACCGGGATTGGCCCCCGCCGTCATGATCGTCTCCTGGAATATAGTCGAGTTGACGCTCGATTTCCACGGCGACGGTGCGGGCGATGCGGGAGAAGGGCCTCGATCCCGAAGCCGATCGGAAACAGCGCGCGGACTTTACCCGGCGCATCCTCGTCAGCCTGCACGACCTCCGCAAAGCCAGGACCGTCGAGAAGATTGGCGCCGGGCGCGGCGTTAGGTGGAAACTAGCCCGCGGAGCTTAGCACCCCGTTCGCCATCGGCTATCGTTAGAGGGTGCGTTGTGGATCTAAAAGCGGGCTTTGCCATGTGACGGTCGAAACCTCCTCGTAAACTCAAGGGAGGGTAAACGACGCGTAGAGGAAGCCCGCCACAATTCCAAGAAACGCCATCAACCCTAGCCATCCCTCCGTGCCGAGCCCGCGGGCCGAGTTACTATAATTACAGAAACATTCTCCGCTGGGTATGGGGTGGATTTTGGCAAATCGTGACCTTGACGAGCTTCGCTTATTTGGTTGCCGATCGGCTTTATGAGACTTCTGCGACAATATCATCTCCTGCGGTGGACCTAGATCGTCCGTTTGTATTCCTTTTCACGATTCACAACAACAGTCATTTGTTTGAAATAAAAAATATCATATGGCACTGCTTAGCCGTTCACATAAAAACAGATCACAATGCCACCATCGATGATGCCAGTCTTTCGCTGTTCAAATTTCCTGGGGTACTCCGGCCGGGGCAAGACATCACAGTCAATTGTAACGATAAAGGAAATGGCAAGCAATTCTTAAAAGACCCGAGCGATCGCATCGAGAAGGTAAGTTGAGGTGTCAACGAAAAGAGACTCTTAAAGATTTTTTGGATTCTGCCATGGCATAGATCGCCAGCCCCAGCGGTCTTCAATTGGTTTACAGAAGCGCCTCAGCGGTGATGGATTGGGTTGTTCAATGAGCCCCAACCGTTAGCTCAGGTCCTCCTTGGCGCACAAAATACCGCATTTTTTCAATCGCTTAGATGATGCCTCGTGGCCGAGACAACATTCGACAAATGAAATAGATAGCGCTTCGACTAGCAGATGCCCCGGCTACCAGCCTGCTACGCGCCCATCCCGCGACATCCCGCCGCGCTTGCCCGCCGCCCAAGTGGCGGACCGCAATGATATAGCGTTCGACCCATGCGGGCCTTGCCGCGATAGTAGCCTCGCCAGCCCACGCCCCGAAGACGACCGCATCTTCCGCGCTTTTGATGACCAGCACGGTTCCCTTGCCACTGCCGCGGGAATTGCCTAGATACGACCAGTTTTCTGGTCATTTCGTGAGCGGGGTCATGGTCACGGTCAATCTGGTTCAGGCGAAGGCCCATCTGAGCGAATTGCTGGACAGGGTGGAAGCCGGCGAAGAAGTGATCATCACCCGCCACGGTCGCGCGGTGGCCCATATCCATTCTGTCTCGCGTCAAAAGCATCCGCTGATGCTGGATGACTTGGCCGCATTCCGCGCGACGATGCCGCGCCTGCGGCGCCCAAGCGCCGAATTGCTGCGCGAGGCGCGAGACGAGGGGCTGTAAGAGCGGGGAACGAGTGCTTTATTTCGACACGAGCTTTCTCGTCCCGCTCATTCTTCCCGAAGCGACCAGCCACAGCATTGCAGCGTTCGTCCGGAGGTTATCCGCCGAGCAGTTGACCGTCAGCCATTGGACCAGGGTCGAGTTTTCCTCGCTGATCGCCCGGGAAGTTCGGATGGGCGGACTGGACGCCCAAACGGCCGCCCGGGCCGATGCCCGGTTTGAGGCCATGGTCGACGAATCCTTCTCCGTTCTTCTGCCGAACGCCGACGATTTTGGTCTGGCCAAGCGATATCTCGGCCGGTTCGAAACCAGATTACGGGCAGGAGACGCTCTCCACCTGGCCATTGCCGACAATCATCGTGCTACGATGATCTACAGCCTCGATAGGACACTGCTCGATGCCGGGAAGATTCTCAACTTGCCGGTGAGCATGGGAATACGAGCCAAGTGACCGCAGCGTCGGTCGCCGCTGGATGCCGCTTCTCGGAAGGGTGGAGAAGCGGCCGGTCACATGGCGATGGCCGCGGCCCGGGTGGAGGCTTGTGACGTCAATTTGCGGGTCATTGCTGATGAAAATGCTTCTTGCGTCCCTCCAGGCGGTATTGCGGCAAATAGACACCCTTGTTGCGATCGTCGATCACCTTTCCGATGACCCTTGACTTTAGATGATGCTTCTCGGTTATCGACAGCACCAAATCCACATCGCTTCTTGCAACCACTATACAAAAACCGACGCCCATATTGTACACCTCGAACATTTCTGCGGTGCTTACCGATTGGTATTGCTGAATCATCTTGAAGATCGCCGGCGGGTCCGGCATGTCGTCGATGACAAACCCCACGCGCTCGTTCTCGACGCGGGCCAGATTGAGCAGCCCATCGCCGGTTATATGAACGAGGGCCTTGACGCTTTGCGCTTGCCGAAGCACCTCCATCACCGCGCGCACATAAATAATAGTCGGCCGCAGCAGCTCCTCACCGAGAGCGATATCGGTCCCGGGCACCTTGACCTCCAACGACAACGGGTCCCGCCGCTTGAAAAATGCTTTGCGGGCGAGGCTGAAGCCATTGCTGTGCATGCCGCTGCTCGCGACCCCGACGACAAGGTCGCCCGGCGCCACATCGCGACCGGTGACGATGCGATCCAGCGACACGAGGCCCACCGCGGTCCCGGCCAAATCGAAGCCGCGGACGACATCCTCGAGCTGCGCGGTTTCGCCGCCCGATATCGAGACGCCCGCTTCCTCGGCGCCGCGCGCGAGCCCTGCGCCGATCGCGTCGAGCATTTGCGAATTCGCGCGATCGACCGCGATGTAATCGACGAAGGTCATCGGCTCGGCGCCCAGACAGATAAGATCGTTGACATTCATGGCGATGCAATCGATGCCGATCGTGTCGTATTTCCCCATCATTTGCGCGACGATCGCCTTTGTCCCGACGCCGTCGGTGCAGATCGCGAGCCCCCTGCCGCCGCCGATATTGATCACATTCGCGAAGTAGCCGATCGGCAGCTGGACCCCGCCGAATGCCGCGGGCGGCAGCCAATTGCGCCGGATTCGATCGACGAGATTGGTGAGGCCGCGCTCGGCTTCGTCGGTATCGACCCCGGCGGCCAGATAGGCGGCGCGCGGCGTCGGATCGTCGGCTGTCATTGGCGGCGCTCCCGCTGCGAGGTCGAGCTAGCCAGGTCTGATCCCAGGCCTGATCCCAAGGTCTAATACTGGCCGCGCGGCTCGAGGCCAAAGGCGTGCTGGCCGTACATCGTGCCGACCGCGTCCCAGTTGAGGCTGACATGGCGGGCGACCGCGTTGACGTCGCGCCAGGCGCGCTGCACCGGGTTGCTCAACAGCAGGCCCGCGCCGCCGGTCGAGGCGTTCAAGGCTTCGACCGCCTGCAAGGCGAGCTTTGTCGCATAGGCCTGGTTGCGGCGGGCGCGGATGCGGTCGGCGACGCTGACCTCGCCGCCGGCATGCAGGATCGCCGTGGCATTCCGCAGGTCGCTCAGCAGGATCAGCTCGGCCGCCTCGACCGCAGCCGAAGCCTCGGCGACACGCAGCTGGATGGTGGCGAATTCGGCCATGGCCAACCCGCCGCCGGCCAAGGCGCCGCGCGTCTTGCGTCCCGCAACCATCTCCAGATAGGCGGCGAGGGCTCCCTTCGCCGCGCCCACCGCTGTCGAGGCCAGCATCGAGGCGCCGAGCACCAAAAGCGGCAGGCGGTAGAGCGGATTTTGGTGATATTGCCCACCCGGCGTCGTGCCGGCGCGCGTGTCGGCAAACAGCAGCACCCGGTGCTGCGGGACGAACACCTCGCGGGCCACGATATTTTTGCTGCCGGTGCCGCAGAGACCGTAGACAAACCAATTGTCCTCGATCTCGATATCGCCGACCGGCAGCAGAAAAAACGCCCCGTCCTGCGGCGCCGGGGCATCGGGCGGACCGATCAGCGCGCCGAGCCTGACCCAGCTCGCATGGTCGACGCCGCTGGCAAACGACCATTTCCCGGTCAGCACATACCCGCCCCCAGTCGGGATTGCGGTGCCGGTCGGAGCAAAGCAGGCGCAGCTGAACGGGTCGGCGCCGGCGCCCCACAATTCGCGCTGCGCCGCCACCGGGTAATGGCCAAAGGAAATCCCGTTGGACAACGCGCCGTTTATCGCCCAGCCGGTCGAGGCGCAGGCGGCCGATATCGTCAGCGCGATTTCGAGCGCGACGACGGGGTCGCATTCAAACCCGCCGAACTCCTTCGGCCGGGTCGTGCGCAGCAGCTCGGCGTCACGGATCTTGGCGATGATCGCGGGCGAGACCATACGGTTGCGCTCGGTCTCCTCGGCGAGCGCGCGGATCTCGGGCACCAGCGCGCGGGCGCGGGCGATCAGCTCGTGCGGGCTCGGCGGGCCGATGCGGCGGATCGCGGCGGTAGTCATCGGCGTCTCCGATTTCGGCCGGCTGCGGGTCTACCCTGCAACCCTTTTCTCGACGCCGCAACCCGGCCGCGCCATCCTTTGCCGGACCCCGTCACGGGACGCTCGGCACGCAGGGAAAAGGCGAGCGGCAGCCACGCCTTGCCGGGCCAGCGATACATCTCCTCCCGGTCGCGGACGAGGCAGCGGAACATTCGCCATGCCACGCTGTCGTGCTCGTGCAGCCAGTCGAGGCTAAGCCCGGCCGCGCGCAATGCGCCGACGATATCGCCGAGCGGATGGATCCAGGTGTAGGTCGTGGCATTGCGCAATCGCGCGCTCTCATCGACGTAGTCCGAAGGATCCTCGAGAACCAGCGGCCCGCCGCCGAAATAGGGCGCGTAATAGCCGGGCATTCCGTCCGGCAGCCCCGCCCGGTCGTCGAGCACCAGCGCCGCAGGATGGGCCTCGGCTAGGTAGAGGGCGCCGCCCGGCTTCAGAAAGCCAGCGACGATCTTCGCCCACCCTCCGATATCCGGCAGCCAGGTGATGGCGCCCCAGGTGACATAGACGAGGTCGAAGGACGCGGGCTCCGGGATCGCGGCCGGCGCATCGTAGAGATCGGCCGCGACAAAACGCGCGCGGTCGCCGAGGCCGATCTCGGCGGCAAGGTGCCGCGCCGCCATGATCGCCGGCGTCGAAAAATCGAGGCCGACGATTTCGGCACCCCGCTGCGCCAAGGCCAGGCTGTCGCGGCCGAAATGGCACTGCAAATGCAAGACCCGCAGCCCGGCGACGGATCCCAGCTCGGCCTCCTCGATGGCGTTGAGCCGGCCATGGCCGGCGCGCAGCGGTGCGAGGTCATAGGCGGCGAGGTGGATGGCGACCCGCTCGTCCCAATTCGCCCGATTGGCGTTTCTCCAGACCATATCCGGCATGGCAGGCGCGTGACTTAGGGTTGGCCGCGGCGGCCTGGATATCGCATTCTTGGGCGGATCGTCCATGCGCGAGGATAAAGGGTGCCATGAGATTGAGCGTCGTGACGTTTATGCACCCGGGGGCCGAGCCGCATGGCCGCTCGCTCGACCGCATCGCCGAATACGCGCGCCGGGTCGAGCGCAGCGGCTTTCCCGGCATTTGGGTCACCGATTCCCTGGGCCGCGGCCGGCCCACCCTGGAGCCGATGGTGGCGCTCTCCGCCCTCGCCGCGGTGACCAGGCGGGTCGAGCTCGGCACCGCGGTCTTGCAGGTCTCGCTGCGCCACCCGGTCGATCTCGCCCACCGCGTGCAGTCGGTTCAGGCATTGTCCGGCGGGCGCCTGCGGCTCGGCGTCGGCAGCGGCTCGACCCAAGCCGATTTCGACCTGTTCGGCGCCGATTACGCGCAGCGCTTTCGCACGTTGATGTCTTCGCTCGACATCATGCGCCGCACCTGGCGCGGCGAGAGCGTCAACGGCGGCGCCTTGACGCCGTGGCCGGGCAGCGAAGGCGGTCCGCCGGTCCTGCTCGGCGCCTGGCGCAACCCGCGCTGGATCGCCTACGCCGCCAAGCGCTGCCAGGGCTGGATCGCCTCCGGCCTCTACAGCAGCTGGGAGGATCTCGAAACCGGCATGCGCCTCTACCGCGAAGCCGGCGGCACCAACGCGGTCCTCGCCAATGTCGTCGTCGATCCGTCCGGCCGCGCCGACCCCGGCAGCCTCGCCGAGCGGGCCAAGGTGTCGCTCGTCTGCCCGCCCGACGACGCGCGCGGGCGGCTAAAGCGGATCGAGCAGATCGGCTTTGACGAGGTGCTGCTGATCTCGCCGGGAAGCGCGCTTTCCGACCTCGAACGGGTCCGCGACTTTCTCTGAGCCCGGCGGCACCTGCCGCCGCCCCCGGCCGATGTTGCCGGCCGATTGCGCGCAGCGGCGCCGTTGGCTAGTCTCGCCGCCCGCGCCGGCGGCGCGGAGGGGTGGCCGAGCGGTCGAAGGCGCATGCCTGGAAAGTGTGTAGACGGTGATGAATTGTCTCGAGGGTTCGAATCCCTCCCCCTCCGCCACTTCTGATATATATCTGATTGTTGAAAAAAGTAAATATCCTTATATCAACGCTATTGGCCCTACTCCCGGCCCCACTGATGTTGATCGATAGGCTCTCCCCTCTGCGTGCGATCATCTCATGCGGACACGGGCTCAACTCAACTCGTCGAGCACCGCCCTTGCCTCTTTGAGATCGGGGGTGTCGAAGCCCTCGGTGAACCAGCCGTAGACGGGCGCTAACAGGTCGCTCGCCTCAGCGCGGCGGCCCTGGTTGCACCACAGCCGAGCAAGGCTCGCGGCAGCGCGCAACTCCCACAGCCTGGCTTCCTGCTCTTGGGCGATGCTCAACGCCTTGCGGTACAGTTCCTCGGCGGCCGCGGGTTCCCCCTGCCGCAGCACCAACCAACCCTTCCGCCGGTTCAGCTCCGCCGTGTACCACCGCTCTCCAATCCTGTTCGCGATCTGCAAAGCTCGCTCCAGCAGCGCCAATCCCTCTTCGGCCTGCCCCGCGCTCTCGCAGGCCCCCGCCAGGAGGGCATAAAAATGCGGCAGCCACAACTCGGTCCCGGTGGCGCGATAACTCGCCAAACTGCCGCGCATCAGCGATAATCCCTGCGCCATATCGCCATCCCTGACCCTGACCCAGCCGCGGTAGATCGTTCCCAACGCTACCCACAACGGGAAACCCCGCTCGATCGACAGCGCCACCAGCTCGTCCGCCTGCACATTCAGCGCTGCGTCGTCTCCGGCGAGGGACAGCAGCCTGGCGCCGATCGCCAGGCTTGCGGCCAAAGACGGCGAATGGGCCAACCTGCGAGCCTCGGCAATTGCTGCGCTGCTCTGGGCCGACGCTTGGTCGGGACAACCGAGACAGAAGAGGACATTCCCCAAATATGCGCGTGATCCCACCTGGGCGTGAAATCCGGCCTGATGGACCAGGGAGCGGTGGGAGGCCGGGTCATAAAGCGCGAGCATCTCCTCCAGATGCGAGCGGGACAGGACAAACCTGCCGGCAACCAAGAAGTCTAGGCCGGAAGCGTAGTGACCCAGAACGAGGCCGGCCGGATCGTTGCGCTGGCGGCTCAGCCGCAGCAAATCCTCATTCGCGCGCAGCGCCAGATCGAGTTCGCTCCGGTACAGGTGATTGCGTGATTGCCCATAGGGTATGTGAAGAAACTCCGTGGGGAAACCGAGCTGCTCCCACAGTTCCCGCGCGCGGGCATAGACCTGGCCCGCTGCCGGCGCGCCGTGACCTTGGGCGGCGGTCAACACCCCACCCAGAGTACTTAAAAACTCGAGTTTCTGTCGTTGTCGTTCGGGAGTGTCCGGCAACAGCGCCAGCTGGTCCAACCCCTTTTGCAATTGTGCCGCGGCTTCCGCCAGCGCCGCGCGGGCGGCGGATCTTCGACCGGCCTTGCCCCAATAGGTGACGGATTTTTCAACGAGCCCGGCCTCGGCATAATGCTGCGCGAGCAGCTCCGGCTGACTTTCTGTGATTTCTGGGGAATGGTTCTCTAGCGCTTCGCCAACCCGCGCGTGCAATTGCCGCCGGGCACTGCGCAGCAGGCTGCCATGCGCCGCGTCCTGAACCAGCGCGTGTTTGAAGCTGTAGACCGCCTCGGGTGGGGTGCCGCGCTGGAAGATCAGCTCGGAAGCGACGAGCCGGCCGAGCGCGGTTTGCAGCTCGTCCTCGGGAAGGCGGCAGACGGCGTGCAGCAGCGCATAAGGAAACTGGCGCCCGATCGCTGCGCCGACCTGCGCCACCGGCCGCACCGAACCCAGGCGGTCGAGACGCGCCAACAGCGAGGCATGCAGGGTTGCAGGAATCGCAGGCGGCTGCAGTGGGCTGTCGATCACGTAGCGATCGTTCTCCGCACGCAACAACCCGCTCTCCAAGACGCTCCTGGTCAATTCCTCGACAAACAGCGGCACGCCGTCGCTGCGGTCGGCGATCCGGGAGACGACCTCGTCGGGCAAGGTCTTCGTGCCGGCAATCTGCGCGATCAAAGCGGAGCAGTCACGCCGGTCGAGACGGTTGAGAGCCAGCATGCTGACCTGCGGCTGGCCGGCCCAAGGAGGCTCGAACTCCGGGCGGAACGTCACGATCAGCAGCACCGGCAGGCTGCGGACACGCTCAACCGTGAGGTCGAGCAGCTCCCGCGAGGTGGGATCGAGCCAATGCGCATCCTCGAACAGCGCGACCACCGGGTTTTCGTGGGCCAAGCCGTCGAGCTGACGGAGCAACGCGTCGAGCGTCCTTTCTTTTTTCCGCGGCGCAGTAATATCTGGCAGAGGATGGCGCTCCGAGGCCGGAAACGACATGAGATCGGCGAGCAACGCCACATCCTCGTCCGGTGCGGCGCCGCGGGCCAGAAGGACTTCGAGTTTCTCGAACTTCGCGGCAGGAGGATCGTCACGCGCGAACCCGGCCGCCCGGCCGATCTGGTCGATGATCGGGAAGAGCGCGCTGTCCTGGTGATAAGGCGAGCAGAAATAGCGCAGGCGAAGATGCGGCTCGGCGTGCAAGCGTTCTGCAAATGCCACGGCGATGCGCGACTTGCCGAGGCCCGCCTCACCCGAGACCAGTATGATCTGGCCATCGCCGGCCTTGGCGCGCGCCCACCGGTGCATCAGCAGGTCGATCTCTTCGTCGCGGCCGACCAGCGGGGTCAATTGCGATCCGCGCAATGCGTCGAAGCGGCTGACCACGACACTCTCACCCAGCGCCTGCCAACGGCGGATTGGCTCGGTGTCGCTGTTCGCGTCGAGTGCGCCGAGATCGCGGCAATCGAAAAGGTTGCCGATCAGGCGCCGGGTCGCCCGGTCGATCGCTACCGTGTCCGGTTGTGCCGATACCTGCAACCGAAGCGCCAAGTCCGGGGTGTCTCCGACAATCCCGTGCTCCGGGACCTCGCCGACCCCGGCGAAATCGCCGACGATGACCACCCCCGTCGCTATGCCGACCCGGCACCGCATCGGCACGCCGGCATCAGGCCTTGAGTTCCTGATTGCGGCACACAATTCGAGCCCCGCGTGGATTGCCCGCTCGGCGTCGTGCTCGTGCGCCGCGGGGTAGCCGAAAAGGATGAGGACGGTGTTCCCGAACCGGCTGACGATAAACCCCTTGTGGCGGCCAACGATCTCCGAGACAGAGTGCTGAAAGGCGCCGATCGCTTCGCGCAAGTCCTCCAGGTCGGTACCCTCCGCTCGCCCCGGCACGCCGATCAGTTCGCACGACATGGCGGTGATCTGGCGACGCTCGGCTCCACCCTGCCGGATCGGATCGGCGTCGTGCGGGACATCGACCTGCGGTGGCACCGCTGTGACGGAATTCTTCTCTCCGACAACAACCGGCCCGATAGGAAGACCCGCACGCCAGAGTCCCACATTCAATGTTTTCTCGCGGAGCGTCCAGTATTGAGGGTTGGTATTCCATGGGGCAAGGGTACGCCATTGTGCCAGTGAGTTGATCTCCGGCCGGAGTTTGATCCCGTCGGCCAGAGCGGCCTTCGCCTCGTCGAGATCGCCCTTGAGACCGAGCGCACCCGCGAGCGCAGCATGGATGTACCAGAATCGAGGATTTTGGGTGCGCGCTGTCCTGAGCAGGTCTATCGCCTGGTCGACATGCCCCAAAAGTAAATGGCACGAACCCAATGCCCAACAATAACCGCCCAAATTTGGATCGCGCGGATTAAGCGCAATCGATTTTTCGATGTACGGGATCGCCACCTCTGGTCGGCCCAGGTACATGAGCGTGACCCCAAGCTGAAATAAGGCAATCGCGTCGTTGCGATCAAGCGCTATCGCCGTTTCCAACTCGATACGCAATTCGGTCAGGCGGTTCTGACTTCGGCGGAGGACACCCATCGCATGGCGCGCACCCGAGCGGTTCTGATCGCGCTCGAGAGCTTGGAGGAGTAATTGTTCGGCGCGAACCTGATCTGGCTGCGGAGCGCTGCTCCAGCCGAACACTAAATCATCAACTATGATCGTTGCGAGACCGGTCCTCGCATCGACAGATTGTGGATCCAGTTCGAGCGCCTGCTCAAACACCCGCTGCGCCTCTCGTCTTGATGTCGGCGAAGGCGGCCGATAGTACAGCGCCCACCCCCGCATGATTATGTCTCGCGCATCGGGATTAACCGCCCCTTCTTGCTCTATCCGATGGTCCGCCGCGGCCACGAGTTCGAGGTTCAGAGTCCGCGCGAGACGACCGGTGATCTCATTCTGGGCATCTGCGAGGTTAGCGCGATCGGTGTCGAATCGATCGGCCCAAAGGTGCGCGCCGGTCTCGGCGTCGATCAGCTGAACGTTCACCCGGACCTGATCACCTGTCCGACGCACACTGCCCTCGAGTACGTAGCGGACACCGAGTTCACGGCCGATCTGCTTCGCGTCAACGAGCTTGCCCTTGTAGGCAAAAGCCGTATTGCGGGCGATCACAAAGCTCCCGGAGATCCGTGAAAGGTCGGTCGTCAGGTCCTCGGTGACACCGTCCGCAAAATATTCCTGTTCCGGATCGTTCGACAGATTGCTTAAGGGCATTACTACAATCGAAAGGCGTGCGGCCAGGGCGGCGGAGTTGCCCGGCTCCGCAGTGCTCGCCGTCGCGGGCGGCTGGGCACGAGTCGTTAATCGCGGTTCAGTTGGCCGATCTCGCGAGCCAACGCTTCCGAGCTCAAGTTCGGCGTCCCGCCGGGCGTCGACCTGAGGTGGCGCCGCTGTGACGGAATTTTCTTCCACGGCGACGACCGGCCCGACGAAACGATAGCCGCGACGCGGCATAGTCTCGATCCAAAGGGTCCCATCGGGCGCTTCGCCCAGCGCCCGACGCAGTGCCGCGATCTGCACGGCGAGGTTACTCTCCTCGACCGCTTGGCCGGGCCATGCAGCCTCGATTAGCGCGTCCTTCGAAACCAGCGCGCTGGGCCGTTCAACCAAGGCCCGCAACAAGGCAACCGCTCGCCGCCCGAGCGCTACGGGCTTGCTGCCGCGGAGGAGCACGCCGTTATGCGTGTCCAGACGAAATGGACCCAACTCAAAGGTACCCATCATATTTTGGATGTTAACCTCCTTTCAGCGAAATTTCCTAACTTTTTAAGAGCGACTTCATAACTCGCGACTGGCTTTATGCACGATAAGTCGAAATTTTTGCCGCGACTGTGAGCCGGGTCACACTCAACCGGGATCACCACGGGCATATTGCACGACCAGAAAGTTGATGCCGGCTCACCCGCCCGATGGCCGCCAGCTCGCTCGCACCTTACTGGATAAGCTCGAAGTCACGCCGTCGACGCGACAGCAGGAGTGAGGCATGAATCACGCAGCGGCAATCGGCATGAGCTCCCTTGGTCTGGTGACTCTGGGGGCGCTCTCGGGGACCCTGGCGGGCGTGCTTGCCGGGCTGGTTGGGATTGGCGGTGGGGTCGTCGTCGTACCGGTTGTCTATTACGGTCTCCTCGCCTCCGGCACTTCGGCTGATCATGCCGCGCATATAGCAGTCGGTACGTCATTGGCGGCGATCCTGCCCGCAGCGGTCGTCTCGTCGATCGGACATTGGCGCGCGGGAAATACCGACATCGGCTTTATACGCGAGTGGGGACCGGGAATCGTCATCGGCGTCGTCGCCGCGCAGCTCGTCGCACCACATCTGCGCGGCTGTCTTATGACCGGCATTTTCAGTCTTGTCTGCTTAATCTTTGCGTCGCGCTTTGCCCTCCCGAGCCGCTTCACTCCAATTGCGCAAAGGCCTCCCACCGGCATGTTACGCAGCCTCGCCGGGGGTACGATCGGTTTGTTCTCCGGCCTGGCCGGTGTCGGCGGCGGGATTATGACGAATATCTTCATGACCCTTTCCGGGGTTCCGATGCACAAGAGCGTAGGCCGGGCCGCCAGCGTCGGCGTCGTCGTCGGGCTTCCGGCAACGATTGTCGCCGCGTTGGCTCCTGGAGCCGCGCATGCGGGCGAACTCGGTTCGATCAATTTAGCCGTTTGGGCGTCGATTGCGCCGGCGCAGGCGGCTGCAGCATGGCTGGGGGTCCGGCTCGCCCAGCGGCTTGCCGCCCCCAATCTGAGCCGGGTCATGGCTATTGTGCTGCTGATGACCGGGTTCACGATGCTTCGGGCAAGCCTGTGAAGCCGTCAATGACAGGCCACCGGCGGTCCCTACCCGGGTGGATCGACCGGTTCTGCGGCCGATGTAATGAGGGCTTGACTGCGGTGGCCATCGTCCTTGCGATAATCGTGTCGCTGTCGGTCGCTTATCGAACTGTGCAGACGCTTAAGCTTTCGGAAGGTTTCGAGATCGCCGCAACTACTTAGCCGTCGTTTGCGCCGCTAAAGAGTCGAGCTCACATCATCAGGGAGGAAAGACATGGCAGGCACCGCTCCACCACGCAATGTCATCTACTACAATGGTGCGAATAACCAAATTCCCTTGGCAGAAATCGCTCATCTACCCTACACCGACATCATAATTGCCAATCTGCAACCGACTTCGGCCAGTGATTTGACTTTGCAGGGATACGGACCTGCTTTCGACAACAATCTCCAAAGAAATATCCAGGCGCTACAAAACGCCGGCAAGAATGTCCTGATCTCGTTTGGGGGAGCAAACTCGCAAGTTCTAACCACAGCAGCTTACGAAAGTTATGCCGAAAATGTGAGCGGACTTGTTGACGATATAGTGAACAACTGGGTAACGAAATATGACTTCAACGGAGTTGACATCGACTACGAAGACGATGCCGGATTCACGGGTGCTTACAATGGCGTCGATTTTCTAAGTAGACTGACGAGTGGTCTTTATCAAGCATTGGCGCCGTCCGGGCGAGCCATCATCACCCATGCCCCATCGACACCGTTTTGGGATCCACAAGGAGGTTATGGCGCTGCATACGTCTCGATATGGCAGAACGTGGGTGGTCAGATCGCATGGATAAACAACCAATTCTACGACAACCAAGCCTATGATCAGACCGCGGCTCTCAAGGTACGCTGGTATAAGCAGATCGCTGAAACTACTGGACCGCAAAAGCTTCTCGTCGGAGCGCTGGTTGGCGATCCATCCCTTTTAGGAACCACGGACGAAGGGTACATCACGCAGGGCGATATAATCGGCAACGTTATCGCGCCGCTGCAAGCCGAATTCGGCTCTCAATTTGGTGGCATCATGGGTTGGGAGTTTGCGCAAGACGGTCCGCCAACCTACGGTGAGGCTGGCGCTTGGGCGATGGGAATCTCGTCGGCGCTCGCCGCCACCCCCCCTGCAATGCTGGCGCCTCAACAGTACACAGTACAATCAGGAGATACGCTTCGTAGCATTGCTCGGCGATTTTACGAAAACCGGACCCTGTGGACGCTCATTCGGGATGCCAACCCCGGAATAGACCCAACCGATTTACGGATAGGTCAGCAACTGCAAATTCCATTCGGCCAACAGTATACAGTACAATCGGGAGATACGTTTAGCAACATCGCTCAAAGGATTTACAATAACAGCGATTGGCGGGCGCTAATTCAGGATGCCAACCCCGGAATAAATCCAAATAATCTGCAGATAGGTCAGCAGCTTCAGATTCCGTTCGGATTGGAGTACACAGTACGACCTGGAGATACGCTGCGTAGCATTGCACAGAAGTTTTACGGAGACAGCAGTCTGTGGACTCTAATTCTAAATGCCAACCCTGGTATAAACCCGAACGATCTACAGGTAGGTCGGCAGCTGCAAATTCAATTCGGACAACAGTACCCAGTGCAATCTGGAGATACTCTTGATAAGATTGCTGATAGATTTTACGGCAAGCGCAGTCTGTCTACTCTAATTCAGAATGCCAACCCTGGCATAGATTGGAACAATCTACAGGTAGGTCAGCAGCTTCAAATTCCGGCCAATTAGCGGTTGGTCGCCGCAGCCCGCACCGAGAGCCTGGTGCTCTGACTCATTCAGAAGAGTAAAGCGGTTGTCGACACGTCCCATACTGGTCCGTGGCATTGGGGGACAGGGTCCATGGCGCAGCAGGTAGGTGTGGTTTTGAGAGCTGCGGAGCGGGAGCAGTTGGCAACAATCGCGGCCGACCGACACGGACCGCGCAAACGCATCGAGCGGGCACATATCGTCCTCGCCTCGGCAGATCAGCACGCGGCACGGCAAGTGGCGCAAAGCATCGGTGTCAGCCGGCCGACGGTGTGGCGACGGCAACAGCGCTTTGCCGAGATCGGGATCGACGGGCTGTTGCGCGACAAGACGCGCAAGCCCGGCAAAGCGCCGATCGCGGCGGAAACCGCGGCGCGAGTGGTGGCGAGGGCCTGCGCCGAGCCGCCGCACGTAGCCACTCAGCGGACCGGCCGGGCGAAGGCCAAAGCCATCGGCATCTCGCTGGGTTCGGTGCAGCGCATTTGGGAGGCGCACAAACTGCAGCCGCGTCGGCTGCGCACCTTTAAGCGTTCGCGCGATCCCGGCTTTGCCGACAAGCTCAATGATGTTGTCGGGCATTATGTCGATCCCCCGGCCCATGCGGTGGTGCTGTCGATCGATAAAAAAGGCAGATCCAAGCGCTCGACCGCACCCAGCCCGGGCTGCCGATCAAGCTCAGGCCATTTCGGTGGCCGCGATCGGAAATTTTCCGCTTCCCGATTTAACCGAGAGGCGAGCACAGAGCGGGAACTTGTTTCAGTGTCGCGGCGGCATCTGCTTAATAGCGAATTGCACAATTCACCCTAGCTGTCACGCAAGCAAACCGAAAGTTCCCACCGTTTGGCTATCAGCCCATCGGAAGGGGGTAAACCGGTAGATGGACAGGTCGGAGCGGGGACCCAATCGTATGGAGGGTACGATGACAACTCTTTTTCCAGGGCAGCAACTTCTTCCCGGGCAAAGCCTGAAATCGGACAACCAGCTTCACACGTTCATTATGCAGGAGGACGGAAATGCCGTTCTCTACGACCGCAATTCGACGCCTCTTTGGTCGACGAACACCGGGGGATTAATCACGCCGCGCGACTTCATCATGCAGCCCGATGGCAATCTTGTTCTGTACGGCACGGACGGCCAGGCGCATTGGGCAAGCAACACATACGGAAACCCCGGCGCGTTTTTCAACATCCAGGATGACGGCAATCTGGTCGTTTACCGAGCAGGTTCTAAAACCGAGACGCCGGACAATGCATTGTGGGCGGCTGGGAGCAATGATCCGTGGAACCTCGGCGGGCCGATCGATATTGGTGATGTGGACTACAGTCGCTATTCCGGCGGAGGCGACATCAACGGATGGATCGTCGGGGCATGCCAGGCCGCCGGCTTGCCGGCGTCGAGCGGCTGGGTGAATGGGTTCATGACGCTATGCAAGCGCGAATCCTGGTATGATCCAAATGCAGTGAACACGACCGATGGCAACGCCTGGGGCCCGATCGTCGGCGATGGTAATCCGCAGCATTGTTCCCGCGGTGTCGCGCAGTGTATCCCGGACACATTTGCCCCGTACCACGTCGGCGGCACGTCAGCGGCGATCTATGATCCGGTCGCCAACATCGCGGCAGCGACCCAGTACGTTCGCGACCGTTATGGAGTGTCCGCCGATGGTTCTGATTTCGTAGCGAAAGTGCAACAGGCGGACCCAAGCCGTCCACCGCATGGCTATCAGCCAATCGTCGGGCCAGGATAAGGAGAGATGCCTATGACGACTCTTTTTCCAGGGCAGCAACTTCTTCCCGGGCAAAGCCTGAAATCGGACAACCAGCTTCACACGTTCATTATGCAGGAGGACGGAAATGCCGTTCTCTACGACCGCAATTCGACGCCTCTCTGGTCGACGAACACCGGGGGATTAATCACGCCGCGCGACTTCATCATGCAGCCTGATGGCAATCTTGTTCTGTACGGCACGGACGGCCGGGCGCATTGGGCAAGCAACACATACGGAAACCCCGGCGCGTTTTTCAACATCCAGAATGACGGCAATCTGGTCGTTTACCGAGCAGGTTCTCAAACCGAGACGCCGGACAATGCATTGTGGGCGGCCGGAAGCAATGATCCGTGGAACCTCGGCGGGCCGGCTCAGGAGATTCTGGACGCTCACAACAATTACAGAATCGGGGTCGGGGTCCCCCCACTGCAATGGTCAGACACTTTGGCTGCCGGTGCCCAGCAATATGCGGAATATCTGGCCTCGATCGGGCAGCTCATCCATAGTGGCACTCCTGGTGTCGGAGAAAACCTGGCTGGAGGCCCGGGCACCTATGCCGCTACCCAGCTAGTGGATTTGTGGGGCAGCGAAAAGCAGTATTTCATTGGAGGTATGTTCCCGAATGTCTCCAGTACCGGCAATTGGGTGGATGTCGGACACTACACCCAGGTAGTTTGGAGAAATACGACACGAGTTGGCTGCGGTGTGGCGACCGGCAACGGTAATACTTTCATGGTGGGCCGCTATTACCCGTCAGGAAACGTGTATGGCGAGAGCGTTTATTAAACTACCTATGGACAGATCGTTACCTCGATCATGGCAACGGCTCCCCTCGACAATCCAACAACGGAGAAAACACGTGCCTGGAAGCTGGAGTTCTCTCAACCAACAACCGCCATTTACGGTTGGAACGATGCTTTTGCTGACCGACGGCACGGTGATGTGTCAAGACAGCGGCACACCGCATTGGTGGAAGCTCACTCCTGATATCACCGGCAGCTACGCAAACGGCACCTGGAGCGCACTCGCCGATGGTCCGAACGGACCGCTATATTTCGCCTCGGCTGTCTTGCGAGACGGCCGCGTGTTCGTCGCTGGCGGCGAAGACAACAATGGCCAACAGGCGGAGCTGTTGGCCTCAGAAATCTATGATCCGGTGGCCGATACGTGGACACCACTGGAAACGCCCGCCGACTGGACAAGCATCGGGGATGCCCCCTGCTGCGTATTCCCCGATGGGCGAATTCTTCTCGGCTACATTTTGGGCCCGCAATGCGCGATCTATGACCCGGTGGCAAACGCGTGGTCGACGGCTGCAAACAAGCTCAACGAAAGTTCTACCGAGGAGAGCTGGACGCTGCTGCCGGATCAGACGATCATGGTCTGCAACTGCTTGGGCCACCCGGCGACAGAGAAGTATCTGATTGCCTCGGACCAGTGGATCGGTTGCGGCGACACTCCGGTCGACTTGGTGCAGGACAGTTCCTCCGAGATCGGGCCCGCTCTTGCGCTACCGGACGGCCGCCTCTTCGCGGTCGGTGCGACCGGCCACACCGCGCTGTACACTATGCCGCCTATACCCAGCCAGACGGGAAGCTGGGCCTCCGGGCCGGATTTTCCAGTCGTCTCAGGACAACAGCTCGGGGCGAAGGACGCTCCGGCATGCCTGCTACCGACCGGCCTCGTCTTGTGCGCTGTCGGACCAGTGGAAGGCAACTATCTGAGTCCCACCTACTTCTACGAATTCGACCCCGCCACAAACACACTGAGGGCTACTGACCAGCCAATCGTTGACCTGGCACCTTATGCCACGCGCCTCCTCCTGTTGCCGAGCGGCCACGTGCTTTTCGCAAATGGGTACGCGAACCTACAGATGTACTCGCCGACCGGTACGCCGGACCCTATGTGGAAGCCGGATATAACCAGCGTTCCTACTTCTCTGGTGCGGGGATCGACCTATACTCTTCACGGCAGGCAAATCAACGGTCTGTCGCAAGCAGTCAGCTACGGCGACGACGCCACCACGGCCACAAACTACCCTATTGTCCAAATCCGGAATAATGCAAGCGGCCATGTATTCTACTGCCGCACATTTAACCATTCCACCATGGCCGTTAACACTGGTAAAGCAATCCACAGCACGCAGTTCACCGTACCCTTCGGCGCTGAAGCGGGCGGGTCGACCATTACCGTGATCGCCAATGGCATCGCGTCGGACTCGTTTCCAGTCGAAGTTGCCGCTCCGACGGTGCCCGTGGGCAAGACGATCTGGCTCAAGGCCGGGGTCAACGGGAATTACGTCAGCGCCTCGCTCGGGGGAACGAATCCTCTCCAAGCCCGGTCGTCGGCCGTGAACACCCGGGAAAAGTTCAGCGTGGTAGACGCCGGCGGGGGTTTCGTGGGCCTCCAGGCCCAGGCCAACGACCTGTATGTTTCCGCGTGGGTTTCGAACCCCAATACACCGCTGGAGGCGCGGGCTCAATGGGTGAAGACCTGGGAGATGTTCGAGTGGTACGATCGGGGGAACGGAAACGTCACCCTGAGGGCCGCGGCGAACGGCCTGTTCGTAAGCGCGTGGAGCGACGCGAATACACCTCTTCAGGCCAGAGCGACGAACGCCAATGATTGGGAGATGTTCCAGTGGGGAACGGTCTGAGGCACGCTGCCCGAGTTTTCCAGCAGGAGATCCGACTTTAGCGCAGATCGCCCGGAGGCGGCTTGGCTTGTACGCGTCCTACGGCGTTATGGCCACTTGGCGCACCTTAATTGGGGTAATCGGCCTGCAATTGGGGTAATAGGCTTGTCGCTTGTGGCTTGTGGCTGCTGAAGGTTTTGGATGCGGCGCTTCAGGCTGATGGTGAAACGAGGCCCGTGGATGCGGCCACAAGCATCAGAACTGATCGCAAATCGCCTTAGGGTGACTGCTATGGGAGAAGACCGGACCTCGATCCTTGCCTTCGAAGCATGGCTCTCGCGTTTCGAGGCGGACGTTGTGGTTGAGGGGCTCGAGCGGGCTTGGCCGAAACACATATTAGAGCTTGTGAAATGGCACCGTGCGTCGGAGGCGACGTCGATGCTTGGCTCTCATCTCGATCGCATACTTCGCAGCGACCCGAAGATCGCTGCGGAGTTGGCCGCTCACCCCGCCGTATCGAGCGAGGCAGCGCTCAACCCCGAATTCGCCGAACCCGATCTCCGGCACCCCAGTCATGGGCGTTGGCGAAACGCCCTTGACCGGGCCACCTCCTCGGCAACCGAGTTCAAAGAGATCCCTGGAGGGTGACGGGACCCCGATGCGATGCATCGACAAGGGAGTGTTTGAAAATTGGGGCCGTACGGTGCGCAACGTCCCTGCCCTCACCTGCTTTCCACAGACCAAGGCCGGAGTTTGCAATATCGTGAGCTGGGCTGCGTCGCACAGAAAAACGGTCCGCGTATCGGGGTACCGTCATACTTGGGGCGACCTGTACTCCGGCGACGGTCAGGTGCTGATCTCGCTGCTTCCGCTGGAGGTCGTCACCGAGCTTCCGGCTGATGAGCCGCCGATCGATCCGCACAACGAGTTGCAGGGGATCGAGGTCGTCGGCACAATCGACGAGCGCGGCGTGACCAAGGCTCTGTGCAAGATCGGTGTGGCGACGACGAACGAGCAGTTCCGGCGCTGGTGCCTCGATCCGGGCGGCGGCAATCTCAAATGGACGGTGCCGCTCAACGTCATCATGGTGGAGATTACGTGGGGCGGGAGCAACGCGCCGATCTGTCACGGGGCGGGATTGCGCAATCAAACACTCAGCGACCTCGTGGCGGCAATCGAGTTCGTGAATGCGCGAGGTCAGCTCCAGGTTGTCGACGACCCCGATGAGCTCCGCGCCGCATCCGGTGCTTTCGGGCTGCTGGGTGTGGTGACGGCGATCACCCTAAAGCTCGATCCGATGACGTTTGCGAAGCTTCAGCCGGTTAAAAGACGGGTGTCCCTCGCAGTCCCTCCGACATCACGTAATCAGGTTCCCCCCGGGGTCGACATGAACGGCGTCACGGATGCTGACCTCGATGCGGCCCGAGCAGACTTTTCACGCCGGTGCGAGCAGGACTACTACGCCGAGTGGTTCTGGTTCACTTTGCAGAAGGATTGCTGGATCAATACTTGGCAAAACGATGGTAACCCAGCCAATTCAGTCGACTATCCGAGCGCGCTTGCGACCGAGTTCCAGGACTATCAAGAGTATTTTGCCCAGCTGTTGATCGAGTTCGCGTCCATTCTCCTGGCTGTCGGAGACACACCAGTCAAACCTGATTACTTGGGGCGCGATGACACTGTTGCCCGACGGCGACACTACCACCACGCCGCTGATCGACGCATTGCATTTCCGACGAGGCATCCAGAACATGCGGGTGCTCGACATGGAGTGGGAAATTCCGATCCCGGGGTGTGCCGACGACCCCACCAAGCCGAATTGGTCAATCTGTCAAGACGCCTGGTGGGCGGTAATTGGTGAGGTATTCCGGCTCGAACAGCAGGGTAAGGTGCCAATGCGGCTCGTCCTCGAGATGCGGATTATGGGCGGCTCCGACGTCACGATGGCGCCGCAGTACGGCAATACTCTCGGCACCTGCGCAATCGAGGTGCTCACATGGGTGAACACCAATCCGGAAGAGTGGGCGGCATTCATGCAAACCATCACCGACGCGTGGGCGCGCCTGACTGACGCAGACGGCCGCCCGCTCAACCTCCGACCGCACTGGGCGAAGGCATGGCAGGGGCTCAAGGTACGGAGTATGCCGATCATCGAGTACCTGCGTACCGAGGCGTACGCCGATCGCCTCCCTGAGTTCAAGCGCGGTCTTGGCGCCGTGGCACAAGCAGGCGGCACGACGCTCAAGGACATGCGACGCCTCTTCTCAAACTCGCTCCTAGACCAGGTATTCGGCGACGTCTTTGCCTGACCAGACCTCGCCCCGGCTTTTAGCCGGGACTTTACACCTTTCGAAGCGTTGACCGGCTCTTTTTGGTTTCCGAAAGCGGTCCCTGGCTGTCGATGATTGCTGACAGGTTCACTTTCGAGAGGTCGGCTTCGACCGCTACAGACCGATGCCAAGCCCTCGCCCCAGGTCAAATCCGATGCTCATCGCAAGCTGACGGGTGAGGCTGCCGCCGAGCTCGAGGCCGCCGATGCCGAGCTGCGCCTTCTGCCCGGCGAGAATGGATTCGACCTGCGGGTCGCGCTCCAACCCCTTGGCCATTTCGCCCATGCTGTTGCGGATGTGCCGCTCGCCCCGGATGTCGCCGGCTCGGTAGGCCGCTTCACGCTGCGCGTCGAGCCTGGTCCAGCGCTTGAGAAACCGCTCGGCGCGGGCGGGCGCTTCGCGGCGCAATTCGCCTTCGAGCCGCATCGCCTGCACCGCGCGGCGGATGTTGCCGCCAGCGGCCTCGTGAGCGAGCGCCGGGTCGGCCCGGTAGGCGCGCTCTACATCGCGCGAGCAATGCGGGTCGAACGCATCCAGCCCGCGCCGGGCTCGGCGCAGCTCCTCCACCTCGGCGCCGATCAGGCCATTCCGCTCGAGCTCGGCGAGCGTCATCCCGCCCTCCTGGGCCTGGAACAGGACCGCCACGGCGCGGGCGTGGCGCTGGAAGGCCGCACGCGTTTCGGTTCGCCGCTCCACCGCCGGAGCGCGTTCCGGCTCCGCCACCCCTCTCTCCGGTCGGTCCCAGCCGTGCCGCTCGGCGAAGTTCGCCACATAGTCCGAGGCCATGTCCTTGGCGCGCTCGCGCGACAGGATGCGCGCAAGCTGGTCGCGGTCGGCGAAGTCGTCGCGGCCATAATGCAGGTCCACGCCATCGCGGTGCCGCGACAGCGCGACATAGGCGGCGTGTCGGTCCATGCCGGGCGTTGCGAGCACGTGCGCCTGGTCCACGGTCACGCCCTGCGCCTTGTGGAACGTCGCCGCGTAGCCGTGATCGACATGCGCGTAGTCCTTCAGGTCGAAGGCGACCTGGCGTCCGTCGTCGAGGCGCACGGACAGGCGCTGCCGTGTGACCTCCTCCACGGTCCCCAGCGTGCCGTTCTTGACGCCGAGCCCGCGCTCGTTCTTGAGGAACATGATGCGGTCGCCGGCGGCAAAATTCCGCTCGCCGCGCTCGACGGTCAGGTGCAAATCGTCGCCCAGCTCGCCCGCTTCACGCAGCTGCCCGCGCGCAAGCTCGTTCAGCTCGCGCACCTCGGCGTTCGTGTGGGTGAGGATGATGCGGCTCGCGTCCGGCGCGGCCTGGCGATCGCGCTCCCATCCGTCGATCAGCGCGGCGCGCGCCTGCTTCGCGCGTCTCAGCCGCATGGACCATGCCGCGCTGCTCGTAGGCATCGATCGCCTCGCCGGTGCGTCCGGTGGCCAACTGCCCGGGTTGCGTCGCGCTGCCAGTCCAGGTGCTGGCGCCGGATCTCGGTGATCTCGACTGCGCCGTGGCGTTCGGCGATCGACCGGAACGCGGCACCCGCCTCGATCGCCTGAAGCTGCTCGGGGTCGCCGACCAGCACGACCTTGGCCCCGGCGTCCTTCGCCGCGCCGAGCACCCGCTCCATCTGGCGCGAGCCGATCATGCCGGCCTCGTCGATCACCAGCACGTCGCGGGCGGTCAGCACGTCGCGGCCTTGCCCCCACTGATGCTCCAGGCTCGCGAGCGTGCGTGCGGCGATGCCCGATCCGCTCGCCAGGTTCTCCGCCGCGATCCCCGACAGCGCGGCACCTCGGACCGTGTAGCCCTCCGCCTCCCAAGCCTCGCGTGCAATGCCCAGCATGGCCGACTTGCCGCTCCCCGCGTAGCCGACCACCGACGCCAGACCCTCCTTCCCGGTCACGTGCTCAAAGGCGTCGCGCTGCTCGCCGGAAAGGGCCAGTCCGCGCCTCTCGGCAGCTTCCAGCGCAGCGGACCGGCTTTGCTCGGTGACGCCGTGCCGGCGAGCACTCGACAGCTCGCCAGCGGCGACGCTCCAACCGCGCCTCGACCGCGATCATGTCACGGCTGGTGAACCGCTCCCGACCCTGTCCGTCCTTGCCGAGCGGCACCAGCTCGGGCGAGGTGCGCACCGCGCTCAGCGCCCGATCGAACTGCTCCTTGCCGTCACTGTGGCGATGCACGAATGCCGCAAGATCGCGATTGGTAAATGTCGCCTGCTGGCGCGTGATCGCATCGATCGCGATCTCCGGGTCGGCGATGATCCTGTCGCCGTTCTCGCGGGCGATGCGCAGGTGGTCTTCGGCGCGCTCGGCGTCTTCGCCGCGATCGAGCCGCCGGGCGCCGGCAGGCCCGATCTTGTGCTGCGGCTCCAGGTCGATTCCCTGATGCTCAAAGCTCCGGTGATCGATCCGCGCGTCGATGTCGAGGGAGGCGAGACGCTCATTGACATGGTCGGCCCAGCGCTCGCGCCATTGCTTGAGACGCTCGGTCTTGTTCCAGTCGCGGACTTTCTTGCCAAAGCCGCTCTCGTCGACCTCGCGCATCGACAGCATGACATGCGCGTGCGGCTTGGCCAGGCCGTTCGCGTCGATGTCCCAATGCACGTTGAGATCGGCGACCATGCCCTGATCGACAAACTCGCGCTGCACGAAATCGCGAGCGAGCTCGATGCCCTGCGCCTCGCTCATTTCGCGCGGGATGGCGAACTCGACCTCGCGGGCAAGCTGCGCGTCCTTGCGGACCTCGCCGGCTTCGACGGTATTCCACAGCGTCGCGCGATCGCCGAGGTGCTCGGGCGCGCTCGTCCGGCAGCATGATCTCGGAATGGACGACGCCCGCCTTGTTGGAGAAGTCGTGGTGGCGCCCGAGCCGCTCGTCGTGGCAGCCGCGAGGCCGACCGATAGGCGGCCGAGGCGACGGCGCTCGATCCCGCCGCGCGCGAGATCACTTTCGCCGAGAAATGGTAGATCGCCATGCCGGCGCTCCAGGTACTGCGTAAAGCGCACGTCGGCACGACGTATAAGCGCGCCCTCACAAGAAAAATTCTTGTTCGGGACCACGGCGTCCCAGGTGGTTCCGGCGTCAGTACAGCCTTTAGCGCCTTCGCCCCGTTATGATCGCAGCACAGCATCACGGAGACGATCGAATGCGCAAGCCGCGTGACTTTGATGCCGAACTGCGGGCGCTCGAACACAAGGCCAAGAGCCTCAAGGAAAGACGAGTGCGTCAACTGGGCGAGCTGGTTGCTGCCACCGGTGCCGACGCGCTCGATGCCGAAACGCTGGCGGGTGGGCTGGTGGCGATGATGGAAGCGAGCGATCCGGCGAGGAAGGAGAGCTGGCGCAAGCGTGGCCAGGCGTTTTTTCAGCGGCGGCCACGCGACGCTGCGCGCAGCGCTCAAAGCCGCGACACTGGCGCTGCGGCGAGCGAGGCCGATGCGGCATCGGCTTGAAGCCGCGCGGGCGCGCAGCGACACCCGCGAATGGGTCGTGAAGCGCCGCGAACGCACCCGCCATCTGATCGAGCTCGGCGGGCTCGTCGCCAAGGCCGGGCTGGTCGAGCTGACCGGCGACGACCGTGCTGCAATCTATGGCGCGCTGCTCACTGCCGCGGATCGGCTCCGCGATGAGGACGCGCGAGCAGACGCTCGTCCTCTGGGGCCGCCGCGGGCATCGCGCCTTCGTGGCGGAAATGGCCGAGAAGGAAGAAAGGGGCGGCGCGGGCTGAAGCGCTGTCTCGCGGCGATGACGGATTGTTTTCTTCGGCCCTATAAGCCGCTCTCTTTGCGGGACGACACCATGCCGTGGATGTGCTTTGCCGGATCGGGTTGTCACAAGATCGGCCCGCCTGCTGATCTCCCCAACGTGGAGCCGGGCAGGCACGCGTGCGGGCGACCAGACCGTCCTAATCGCATCTATTTGTCGCCGACACTTCGCTCGATGCACGACCGATCTTGTCGCGATCGAAAGGCCGGTCCTTGTATTCGGCAGAAGGTTCCGAGCGAGCGCCCACCATGCCCGAACCCGATCGTATTCTGCGCATCCGCACCGTTCTCAACCGCACGGGGCTGAGCCGCTCGACGCTCTATCGCAAAATGTCCGACGGCACTTTTCCGCGCCAGGTCAAGATCGGCGAACACAGCTCCGGCTGGCGCGAGTCCGCCATCAATGAATGGATCGTCGATCCGCCGGATATCGTGAAAAATCTACCGGCTGAATTCAGGCCGCAGCCCCATTGCGAAGCGGGACAACTTTTCCGGTCTTCGTGCTCTCGCAGTAAGCCGCCCAGGCCTCCATTAGCTTGCGGCGCTTGTCGAATAGATCGCCGCGCCGATAGGCAGCTTCGGCCTTGTTGCCGACGGTGTGCGCCAGAGCCATTTCGCAGACCTCGTGTGGAAAGCCGGTTGCCTCGGATGCCCAGTCGCGGAACGTCGATCGAAAACCATGCACCGTGACCTCCACCTTCATCCGCCGCAGCAGCATGGCCATCGCCATCGACGACAGTGCGGTGTCCGGCTTTGGGCCGGGAAAGACAAAGCCCGTCGTGCCCAGTTCCTCCATCTCGGCGATGATCGCCATCGCGCGCGGGGAGAGCGGCACCCGGTGCTCGCGGCCTGCCTTCATCCGTCCAGCCGGCACTATCCAAAATGGCGGTCGGCATCGATCTCACTCCAGCACGCACGGAGCACTTCGCCGGTCCGCGCCGCGGTGAGGACCGTGAACTCCAATGCTCGCGCCGCGACCGCCCGGCGTACGCGGAGATTCGCCATGAATGCCGGCGCCTGGTCGAGCGGCAGTGCTGCGTGATGGCCGCGCGATAGCCGCCGGCGCTTCGGCAGAAGCTGGTCGAGATGACCTCGCCAGATGGCCGGGTTCTCGCCGGATCGGTATCCCTTGACCTTGGCTGCGTTGAGTACGTTTTCGATGCGTCCGCGCAGCCGCTCGGCGGTCTCGGGCGTGCGTTGCCACAACGGTCGGAGGATGTTCAGCACGTCATCGGTGTCGATCTCATCAATCGGCCGGTGGCGGATCGCCGCCGCGTAGATGGTGAGGGTCATCTTCCACTGGTTCGCGTGCTTGGGATTCCGCCACGATGGCGTCATTGCCTCGAGATAGGCATCGGCGAACTCGCCGAATGTTGGCAAGGTCTTGACCTTCGCGCGCTCGGCCTTCGGATCGCCACCTTGGGCGAGCATCGCCCGCAACGCCGCCGCCTCGCCGCGCGCAGACGCCAGCGGCAGGTCTCGGCCGCTGCCGAGCCCCAGCTCGACGCGCCTGCCAGTTGCGAACATACATAAAAATCCACCGCCGGCGGCCCGCGTCGTCGATCGAGAGATAGAGGCCCCCACCGTCTGAATGCCGGCCTGGCGTCTTCAACTTGGCGGCTTGTAGCGCGGTCAGCTTGTTAAGCGTGCGCTTCGCCATATGCGATCCTACTCCCGGCCAGGCCGCTCGGTGCCTCGCTCAGGCGTCGGCTGCCCGCCAGTATGGCGGAGCAAAAATGCGGCCCCACTATCGGCCCCACTTTCTGTTCGCGATTGGGTGAAATGTCGAGAGATATCTTGGGACGTCATATCTGATAAAACTTGTCTGTATCAACCGCTAACGGGATCGGAGCGGAACCAACTGGAACAGGAAGAGATTCCCG
>CAVVGE010000017.1:0-16091 GCA_963747735.1 uncultured Alphaproteobacteria bacterium
CACGGAGCTTCCGCGGCCATTATCAGCGGTCCTTGTTAAGGAGCTGTGAGAGGGTGTGCGCCTCGCTCACGGCCCTTCTGCGGCAGGCATGCTCATGCGATAACTCCTTCGGTCCGTGCCGCAATCAGGAGGGAGCGAGCGATGTCGGGGGTTGCACAGCGCTACAATGTCGGCGGCGTGATGCTGCCGCGGCCGTTCAAGGTGCGCCGGCTCGGGCATTTCGGCTTCAATCTCGAGAAATTGCCGGAGGGGCGCGAATTCTACGGCGACCTTCTTGGGCTTCACCGCCTCCGACACGCTCGATTTCTCGCGCATGCCGTGGTTCCCGAAGGACGCCGATCTCGGCGACCCGCGCGGCTATTTTATGCGCTACGGCACCGACCACCACGCCTTTGTGCTGTTCCCGAAACGGGTCATGGACCATCGCGCCGACCGCAAGTTCGCGCCCGAGATCACGGTCAACCAGATCACCTGGCAATGCGGCAGCCTGCGCGAGATCGCCGAGGCGCACGATTATTTTGTGCACCATCAGGTCCGCATCCAGCGTGTCGGCCGCGACATGCCGGGCAGCAACTGGCACGTCTATGTCTACGACCCGGACGGCCACACCAACGAATTCTATTACGGCATCGAGCAGATCGGCTGGAACCGGCTGTCAAAGCCGCGCGAGATGTATTACCGCGGCTTTCAGGAAAAGCCGTCCTTGCCGCAGATGTCCGAGGCGGCCGAATTGGCCGAGGCGTATGGCAAAGGCATCGAGGTGTTGTCGGGCCATCAGCCGAAAGAAACCCTGCCCGCGACCTACGATGTCGAAGGCGTGCTGCTGCCGCGCCCGTTCAAGATCACCAAGATCGGCCCGTTGAGCCTCTTCGTCGACGATGTCGAGCGCGCCGAGGCGTTTTACGCCGAGCGGCTGGGCTTTGCCAAAAGCGAGGCGGCCACCTACCGCGGCGCCCGCTGCGTCTTTTTGCGCTGCGGCGCCGAGCATCACAGCCTCGGCCTCTTTCCAAAGGAATTGCGCGGCAGCCTCGGCCTCAGCCCGCACACGACCTGCATGTCGTTTGGCGTCGAGCTCGGCAGCTACGCGCAATTGCGCGCCGCCGTCGATTTCCTAAAGGCGCACGGCGTCACCTTTATCGATTCGATCCCGCCCGACCTTTATCCCGGCATCGATTATTCGGCCTTCGCCCTCGACCCCGACGGCCACTGCATCCAGCTCTATTATTACATGGAGCAAATCGGCTGGGACGGCCGCGTCCGCTCGCCGTCCGAGCGCCGCAAGGTCAACGGCAGCTGGCCCGAAACCCTGGAGCCCCTCTCCGACACCTACACCGACCAGGTCTTCCAGGGTCCGCTCGGCTAAAAATTCTCAACACAGTGGGCACAAAGAGCTCGCGATGCACGCAAAGCAGAGCCGCATCGCGCTGCCCTTTGCGTTCTCCTTCGCGGGAAATTCACGACCTTCGAAGCGTCTATAAAGCGTGCGCGCCCTTGGTAGCCCCAGGCCGAGTTGAACCACAGGTCAAGGGTGCTACATGGGTGGCTAGGAGATTTTGCCATGGCCGATGACACCGTCGTGCGTGCCCGCATCGACACAGAGATCAGAAACGAGGCTGCCGCCGTGCTGCAGGCGATGGGCCTCACCGTGTCCGACGCCTTTCGCTTGATGATGGTTAGGATAGCGAGGGAAAAGGCGTTGCCATTCGAGCCTTTGGCTCCGAATGCGGAGACCATAGAGGCCATGAAGGCTGCGCGCCGCGGCGAGCTGACGACGGTCGGCCCGCCAGAGAAGCTCCTCGCCAGTCTGAATGCGGACTGTTGAATATACGGGTCGCTTCCGCCGCGACTACAGGCGAGAGAAAGACGGGCGGCACGGCAAGAGCCTCGACCCGCGCTGCTCAGAACCGTCAGCATGTTGGCGAACGATGAGCCGTTGCCGCGCCGGTATCTCGACCACGCGCTCGGCGGCGCTTGGAGCGACCACCGAGACTGCCATATCCGCCCCGAGCTGATCCGGATCTACCGCAAGCCCGACGCGACCAGGCTCGATCTCGTCCGGCTTGGGTCGCACAGCGAGCCTGGCTTTTGAAGGGAATTATATATTTAAGTCCCTCATTCCCGCCTTCCTCGTCCTGATCAGCGCCGCCCATGCCTTCTCCGTTCCCGTTCAGGGAGCCATCTTTGTGAATAAACGGAACTCCTTTTCTGCGATCGGATTGCCACCCACCGTCACAATCAATGCCTCTGGTTGCTTATCGAAATACGGCACTGTCTGGGGCAATCTGTGTGTGTGGGGAATATCTAATGGTCGTACTGTCGCGCTCAACTCCCCGAACAACGCGTTTATACAATCGGAAAGGGATTTAGCGGCGCGAGACAAGTCCTTAATATCACGAAACGGCGTATACCATGGTCCCTGCCAGTCAAATGGCGGTGAGATGGATGGAAGCCACACTGTTACTCCATCCGGAATGTACAGTGATGGTAGCTGCGAGTTGTTTTCGTCAATCGTCTTGATGTTCCAATGGAACATCATGACCAGTATTTCGCGTAACTCATCTGCGAATTTAGAGGGCTCTTCGTCTTTAGACGACTGCATTAGCACCGGCGCAGCGGTAGAATGTAGCGAAGAACATTTTTCTTCCACAAATTTCCAAAGAGGAGACAGAGGAGAGATGAGTGGGATTTGGCGGGGAGCCACTATCTTCGCCATGCTTAAAAGCGTCGATTGCTGCTTCGCAATCGTAGACTGCTGTGCAGCGCTTATCCCCTCGTCAAACGCAAATAAAATAATGGTACAAACCGCCTCGACGGCCACACCGCCAACTACTAGCAACGTTGTAATTGACAAAACCTTTTCGGATTCTCGTATGATGCCCCAAGCTACCGCCGCAGAACCCACTACACTAATCGAGATAAGAGCAAAGTGGGGCCAAAATGAAGCGACCGATCCTGAAAAGAAGGCACTGATTGGCATTTATTTTCTTGCCGTCACGGGGTGGGGTATCGTCGCCGTAGTGGCCACTATCAAGTTCTCGCGAATGAAACGGAAACAGAAAGCAGAGAGATCATGTTAGGCGCTTATTCCGAGATATTTTCTTCCGCTTCTTCACTGCTTTCGATTTGGGCTTTGGCTTATGCGCCAGCACGATATCCACGATTTTATCGAGGATTCCCGGTGGTTTCGGGACGTTTGTACTCATCCGATCAGCGCCTTGTATGTCAGCCGCTTCCCTGCCGTGCCATCTACGAAGCTTTCGAGGCGTTGCAAGGTGTGGCGCTCCACATTGCCGTCGTTGAGCCGGAAAGTGAACTCCCGCACGTAACGGTCAAGGTGCTTTTCGCTCACATGGTGGAACGTGCCATAGATGCCGCGCTTCAACACGGCCCAAACGGCCTCGATGCTGTTGGTCGATACGCCATCGCGGACGTACTCGCCGAGCGAGTGGTTGATGGTAGCGTGCTCATAGCCGAGATGGCGCAGCCCGTTATAGCTGCGGCTTTCATCGGTGTGAATTGTCGCGCCGGGCTCGACGCTGTCGATAATCTCGAATTCAAGCGTCGCCTGCGCGGTGTTCGGAACCGCCGTCGCCATCGTCCGGCCGCCGCGTTCGCGCATCCCCAGCACTGCGGCCTTGCCCGCTCCGCCTTGCCGGCCGGGCTGGCGCTTGCCAACATGCTTATTGGCTTCCTTGCCGCCGATGAAGCACTCGTCGATTTCGACGATGCCGCTCAGCTTCTCGAAATTGTCGCCGCATGCCTCGCGGAGCCGGCCGAGGACGAACCACGCGGTTTTCTGGGTGACGCCGATTTCCTTGGCGAGTTGCATCGACGAGACGCCCTTGCGCGCGGTGACGACCAGGTACATCGCGTAAATCCATTTGTGCAAGGGAACGTGCGACCGCTCAAAAATTGTTCCGGTGCGAACGGTGAAGTCCTGTTTGCACTGATTGCAGCGATAGAAGCCGCCTTTGCGCACCGTGATCCGGTCACCAAGCCCGCAGACCGGGCAGCGAACACCGTTCGGCCACAAGCGGCTTTCGAGGTAGGCGCGCGCGGTTTCTTGATCGGGAAACATCTCGAAAAGTTGGAAGGTCGAAATGGTGCTGCGGCTCATCGGTCAACCCCTTGGCGTTGCGCATAATATGGCACTTTCCGCCGAGGGAGTCAAGTATGTAATTCCCCTTTTGAAGCTCGATGACCTCGCTCGGATACGGCGGGCTTGGGCAGGTGAAATATGGGTTTCCTCTCACCCGCTGCCCCCTTTTGATGGTAATCGTTCGGCTGCACAAACGCCGGTTCTTGCCGGCGAAACCGGGAGGGGAAAACCGCATGCTCGAACGGCTGGGAGTGGGGCTCTTGCTGGTCGCGGCGCTCGCCGGCCCCGCGGCGGCGGCGGGCTCGACCCGGTTCGACGGGCAGTATGTCGGCGTGCTCAAGCTGACTGCGGTCGTCAGCGGCGATTGCGCCGAGCCGCCGCATGGTGCGACCTACCCGCTGACGATTTCGGGCGGCCGGGTCGAGTTCAAATATGTCCCGCGCTTCGACACGACATTGAGCGGCACCGTCGATGCGCATGGCCGGTTCAGGGCCTCCCGCCGCCTGCGCCAGGGGCTGGTCAGCATGACCGGGCACATCGAAGGCGGCAATCTGACCGCCCATATCATATCGCCGAGCTGCAACTATACTTTCAAGACGACGAACTGAGCGTGAAACCCGACCGGAGAGGTGGATGATGCCCGACGAGCCACAACCACAGCCGATGCTGCAGACCATTCCGGAAGAAGGCGGCGGATGGCACCGGATCGGTGCCGGGCCGCATTTGCAGATCGTGTTCCACCCGAACCGGCAGCCGGCCGGCCGTGAGCCCGACGGCATCGTGCGCAAGTCGATCGTCGTCGCCGTCGCCGGGAAAAGCGAGCAGGCGCTGCGCTTCGACCCGTTCAGCGTCGGCAGCCACTATCACATCCGCCCGAGCCTGCGCGGCCGGCAGATCCCGCTCTGGGTCGCGGAGGGCGAGACCCCGCTCGAGGTCGCCCTCAAATTCTTTGAAAAGCCGCTGCGCTTCCGCGGGCTTCTCGCCCAGGCCGAAGAGGACGACGTCGCGGCCCGCCTCGAAGATGCCGACCTCGCCCGCGCCGCCCGCCAGATCCGCGACCTCGACACCGCCGCCGGTCGCGCGACAGGAGCTCTTCCGGGCGCCTGACAGCTTCAGTAATGCGTCACCCATGGCGTGTTCAGCGCGTCCTCGATGCGGCGATGGCGGGCCTTGATGACCGCGGCGGGGACGGCGCTGACAAACGCGTAAAACGTCCTGGTGCGGATCGCGTCCACCACCCGCTCGCCGACCCGCTTTGGGTCGATCCCGGTCGCGGCGAGGCGTTCGGCCAGCGCCTCTTCCTCACCGGCGCGGATGTGCGGCCCGCCCATATGCTCGGGCCGGTTGCGGGCGCCGCGCGGAATATTCGTGTTGACCGGGCCGGGGCACAGCACCGAGACGCCGACATTGGTGCCTTCGAGCTCGTGCTCGAGCGCTTCGGACAATGAAAGGACGGCGTATTTGCTCATCGAATACGGCCCCTGATCGGTGCCGCGGCGGTTTTGAAAGCCGGCGACCGAGGCGGTGTTGACGACGTGGCCCGCTTCCCCGTGCTTGAGGATCGCCGGCACAAAATGGCGGATGCCGTGGATGACGCCCCAGATGTTGACGCCGATCACAAATTCCCAATCCGCGGGCGGCACCTCGGTCAGCCGGGTGCCGTGCGTCGGCACGCCGGCATTGTTGCAGGCGATGTGGAGCTTGCCGAAATTGCGCTCGGCTTCGGTGAGCGCGTCGAGCACCGACTGCTCCTGGGTCACATCGATCCTGACCGGCATGACGCGCTTGTTGGTGCCGGAAAGGCCATGCGCCGCCGCTTCGACCGCGTCTTTCCGGATATCGGCCATGACCACATTGGCGCCGGCCTCGGCGAGCGCTGTCGCAATGCCGAGCCCAATGCCGGACGCGGCCCCGGTGACGATCGCGGTCTTGCCGGAAATGTCCATCATCGGCGTGCCCCTTTCCGAGGGTTTGTCCGTGGGAGCGTGACGGGCCGCTATCGGCGGCGTCAATCGAAATCGCCGCCAGCCGCCGACGCTCCGTCGCCCGCCCGCTGGGTCCCTGCTTTCCCGCTAGGGCCTGGTTCCGGCAATCGCGCAGATTCGCCCCTCTCCGCCCTTCAGGAGGGAGAGGGAGGGGCCCGGCGCGAAGCGCTGGGAGGGTGAGGTGGGAGCTGGCGAGCGCTCTGGCATCCCCACTCACCCCGACCCTCTCCGCCCCCAGGGGCAGAGAGGGAGAATTCAGGGGCGCTCGGCTCGGGGTCCGGGATGTGTGCATGCCGTAGCGCTTTTGCGGGGGTGACGAGACGTTCCCTGAGCATGCAACCCTATGTCCGAGGGCGAACGCGGCTTGACCCCCGGCGCGTCTCCCCTTAACTGCGCCGCATGAGCCAATTAAAAAGCTTGCCGCATAGCTGCCATTGGGGCGCGTTTTCGGTGTCGGCGCGCGATGGCGGGATCGAGATCGCGCCGCACCCCGACGATCCCGACCCGTCGGCGCTCCTCGCTAATATTCCGGCCGCGGTCGCGCACAAGGCGCGGATCGCCCGGCCGATGATCCGCCGCGGCTGGCTCGAAGCGGGGCCGGGGCCGGACCGCCGGCGCGGCGCGGATGAATTTGTCGCGGTGTCCTGGGCGCAGGCATTCGACCATGCCGCCGGCGAAATCCGCCGCATCTATGCGACGCACGGGCCCCGCGCGGTGTTTGGCGGGTCTTATGGCTGGGCCAGCGCCGGCCGGTTTCACGACGCGCAGCACCAGATCCACCGCTTTCTGAACTGTGCGGGCGGCTATGTCCGCTCGCTGAACAGCTACAGCTCGGGTGCCGCAACGGTGATCCTGCCACATGTGATCGGCCCGCAATCGGCGGTCGCCGGCAACAATGTCAGCTGGGCCGAGCTCGTCGCCGACAGCGCCCTGGTGCTCGCCTTTGGCGGCATGGCGCTCAAAAACAACGATGTCGGCGGCGGCGGCACCAGCCGGCACATCGCCCGCGCCAGCCTGCGCATGGCGCGCGAGCGCGGTGTCGAATTCCACCTGGTCGGGCCGCTGCGCGACGACCTGCCCGATTTTGCCGAAGCGGCATGGCATCCGATCCGCCCCGGCACCGATACAGCGCTGATGCTCGGCATGGCGCATGCGCTGGTCGATGAAGGGCTGCACGACCGCGCTTTTCTCGACCGGTTCTGCACCGGCTGGGAGGTCTTCGAGGCGTATCTCCTCGGCCATAGCGACGGCCGCCCGAAAGACCCGCGCTGGGCCGCCGCGATCTGCGGCCTTCCCGCCGACGCGATCGTGGCACTAGCCCGCCGCTGCGTCGGCCGGCGCACGCTCGTCACCTGCTCGCAATCCTTGCAGCGCGCCGAGCATGGCGAAGAGCCCGTCTGGATGGGTGTCGTGCTGGCCGCGATGCTCGGCCAGATCGGGCTCGCCGGCGGCGGCTTTGCCTATGCGCTGGGCTCGACCTCGAACACCGGCAAGCCGCCTGTGGCGGTGCCGTTGCCGACCGTGCCGACCGGGCGCAACAGCGTCGCCGATTTCATCCCGGTCGCCCGCATCGCCGACCTTTTGCTCCACCCCGGCGAGGAATTCGATTACGACGGCAGGCGGCTCGCCTATCCCGATACGAGGCTCGTCTATTGGGCCGGCGGCAATCCGTTCCACCATCACCAGGATTTGGGCCGGCTGCGCCGAGCCTTTGCCCGGCCCGATACGGTGATCGTGCACGATTCGGTGTGGACCGCGACCGCCCGCCACGCCGATATCGTGCTGCCGGCGACGATCACCCTCGAACGCGAGGATATCGGCGCCGCCGCCGGCGACCCGCTGCTGGTGGCGATGCACCGCGCGGTCGCCCCCTTTGGCGAAGCGCGCGACGATTACGATATCTTCACCGGGCTTGCCGAACGGCTCGGCTTTGGCGCGGCCTTCAGCGAAGGCCGCAGCGCGCGCCAATGGCTCGAGCACATCTACGAGCCGACCCGGCGCGCCTTGGCCGAGCGCGGCGTCAACGCGCCCGATTTCGCGCAATTCTGGGAATTGGGCGAGCTCGCCCTCCCGGTCCAACCATCGGATGGCGGCATCGTCCGCGACTTCCGCCGCGATCCGGAGCGCGCCCCGCTGCCGACGCCGAGCGGCAGGATCGAGATCGCCTCGGCGACGATCGCCGGCTTCGGCTATGCCGATTGCCCGGGGCATCCGGCCTGGCTGCCGCCGACCGAGGACGATCCTCGCTTTCCGCTGCAGCTGATCGCCAACCAGCCTGCAACCCGTCTGCACAGCCAGCTCGATTTTGGCGCCGCGAGCCTCGCCGCCAAGGTCGCGGGCCGCGAGCCGGTCCGCATCCATCCGCAGGACGCCGCCGCGCGCGGCATCGCCGAGGGCGACATCGTCCGGCTCTACAACGACCGCGGCGCCTGTCTCGCCGGCGCGGTATTGAGCGAGGCGCTCCTTCCGGGCGTCGTCCAGCTTTCGACCGGTGCCTGGTACGACCCGGTCGACCCCGCCGCCGACAAGCCCTTTTGCGTCCACGGCAACCCGAACGTCTTGACCCGCGACATCGGCACCTCACGCCTCGCGCAGGGCTCGACCGGCCAGCTCGGCCGCGTCGAGATCGAGCGCTTCGGCGGCGCCCCACCGCCGATCCGGGCCTTCGACCCACCCCAGCCGTCTTGATGCGAAGACGCTAAAATTGCTATAATCGTATGGTACGTTGCGAATGTCGGACGAGGAGCTGGTCAACAAGATGCTTTCGCTGTGGTTTGGAATTTTGCGGCTCGCGGCGGGCCGGCCTCCTGGTTGCCGGTATCCGTGGCCGCGAGCAGCCCAGGGATTGTGCGGCTTTGAGAGGCGATCCTGCTGCTCTTTAGCTGCATTATCAGCGGGTGGGGGCGGCCTGCCGATCGGCGGTCCCGCAGCGGCTTGCAAACGGGAGGTATTGCCATGCTCGTTGATCGCTTTGCGGGGGTGGCGCTCGGCCTGCTGCTCGCCGCGATGCTTGCCGCGCCCGCCAGGGCGCAATTGCTCGACCACAAGGATTTGTCCTTGGCGACCGCGCTCGCCATCGCCACGACCGCCGCCGATACCTGCAAGGCGCAAGGGAACCGCGTCTCGGTAACCGTGGTCGGGCGCGACGGGCAGGTCATCGTCGTGCTGCGCGGCGACAACGCTTCGCCGCACACCGTCGAGAACAGCCGGCGCAAGGCCTACACGGCGCGCACCTTCCGTATTTCCTCGGGCGATTTCGCGAAGCGCGTCAAGGACAATCCGACGACCGGCCTCGTCCATCTCTCCGGCGTCATCGCCGCCCAAGGGGCGCTGCCGATCAAGGTCGGCGACGATGTCGCGGGTGCGGTCGGCGTTTCCGGCTCGCCCGGCGGCGACAAGGACGAAGTCTGCGCCAAGGCGGGTCTCGACAAGGCCGGTCTCGACACGGCCGCGGACCAGCTGAAATAGGATTTCAGCTATCGGGCGGGCGCGGGTTTCTGTATCCCTCGCCGCTCGATCGCCGAGAGGGAGCGCCGCCGATGCCCAAGACCGTTGCCCGCCTGATCGCGGAAAGCCTCGAAGCGCACGATGTCGACCAGGTCTATTGCGTCCCCGGCGAAAGCTATGTCGGGCTGACCAGCGCGCTGATCGAAAAGAACTCGATCCGCGTCGTCGTCTGCCGCCACGAGGGCGGGGCCGGCTATATGGCGGTCGCCGACGGGCGGCTGCGCGACCGCGCCGGGGTGGCGATGGTGTCGCGCGGGCCGGGGCTGTCGAATGCGATGGTGTCGCTGCATTCGGCCTATCATGATGCGACCCCGCTCGTCATGCTGGTGGGCCAGGTCGAGCGCCGCGATTTCGGCCGTCTCGCCCTGCAGGAGCAGAATTATTCGCGGCTCCTTGCCGACGTGACCAAATCGGTCATCGAGGTCAATGAGCCCGAGCAGGCTTCGGAAGCGATCGCCCGCGCCTTTCATCTCGCCGAAAGCGGGACGCAAGGCCCGGTCGCGGTGATTTTGCCCGAAGATATTTTCGACGCCGAGACCGACGCCGCCCTCGATGCGGCGCGCCCGCGCGTCGTCTCCGCACCGCGGCCCAACGATCTCGACCGGCTGGCCTTGATGCTCCAAGGGGCCGAGCGGCCGTTGGTCCTGGTCGGCGGCGCGCTATTGGCCGATGCGGTGCACGACAGCGCGGTCTTTGCCGATTTGAACCGATTTGCCGAACAATGGGTGCTGCCGATCTCTCCGACCCATCGCCGGCCGCAGCTCTTCGACGCGAACCATCCGAATTACGGCGGCTATATGGGGATCCGCGTGCCGCCGGCGCAGATCGGCGAGATGAAGCGCGCCGATCTTATGGTGGCGCTCGGCGAGCGCATGACCGACACGGTCAGCCAGTCCTACACGTTTCCGCAGGCGCCCCGGCCGCAACTGCCGTTTGTCCATGTCTGGCCCGACCCGGACGAGGTCGGGCGCGTGTGGCGGCCCGATCTCGGCCTGCCCTGCAACCCCTACGAAGTCATCAAGGGATTGCTGCGTCGCGGTGCCCCGGCCGACGCGCAAAAACGGCACGGCTGGGTCAGCGGGTTGAACGCGATCCACCACAAGCTTTTGGCCAAGGAATGGGACCCGACCTCGGACGGGATCAATTTCGCCGCCATCGTCTGCGAGGTCGACAAGCATTTGGCGCGCGACGCCACGATCACCACCGACGCCGGCAGCTTTGCCAGCTTTGTCCACCGCTATATCGGGTTTCGCCAGGGCCAGGTGTTTTTGGCCTCGGTGGTGGGCGCGATGGGCTCGGGCGTGCCGATGGCGGTGGCGGCGGCGTTGCGCAGGCCGGGCACCCAGGTTGTCGCCTTTGTCGGCGACGGCGGCACCTTGATGATGGGCAACGAAATCGCCACCGCCTGCCAGTACGGCGCGAACCCGATCCTCGTCATTTCCGACAACGGCATGTACGGCACGATCGGCATGCACGCCTATGTGCGCTATCCCGAGCGTCCGTTTATGGACGGGGTGCGGCTGACCAACCCCGATTTTGCGCAATGGGCGCGCTCGTTCGGCGCCGAGGGCATCACGATCGAGCGCGAGAGCCAGATCGCCGACGGCATCGCCCACGCCTTTGCGGTCAAGACCCGCCCCGTCGTCGTCCACTGCCGCACCTCGGCCGTGCAAATGAGCGCCTGGCGCCGCTACACCGGCCCCGGCGCGCTGCCGTGAAATGAACTCGTGGCCAGCCGTAGGTTCGCCGATGCCGAGGTAGGCGGGTTGGGCTGCGCCTCCCTAAATCGCGATCTTGGTTTCGATCGTGTCGTAGTCGGCGTGGAGCCCGTCGCTCGTGGCATCGAGGAGGCCGGCTCCGCTCAGGGCTTGGACGTCCGCGTGGACGTTGCTGTAGTCGCGGGCCAGAGCCGTCGCCAGCGCGCGCACGCTCTTGACCTTGTGCCGGTGGACAAAGCGCAGCAATTCCATCCGCTTTCCAGTCAGCACGCTAGCAAGCGCGTCCCAGCTTTCGAAGGCGATATGGCGCTCTTGAAAAATTTCGCCCCGTTCCGCACGGTGCCAGGCATCGATGAAGCGCCTTGTCGCATCGGTCTCGACGGCGCCGCCGACCGTAATTTTCACATCGCTCATTGGTTATCTCGCACGGCCCGCACATCGGCCCAGAAATCCGCCATCAATTGCTCGACGCCGCCGAATTTGTAGGGCGCTTCGACACCGCAAAAATGCCGGTGGCCGCCTTTGCCGCGCTCATTGTCATAACCGACTTCCCGGAGTCCCGATCGACCATAAAACAACGAGTATTTGAGGCCGTGGGTCGTCGGCGGAACCGCGGAGGGGACGCGCCAGAGGACCATTTCCACAATCCCACCATCGTCATAGTCGATGCGCTGGTGGAACAGCAGCTCGGCCTTAATTCTCGACATATATGGTTATATGCGCCATATGGTGTCAAGCACCTTTTCAGCGGTGGCGGTCTTTGATCATGGCATACGCCTCCGCCAAAAATGCAACGTCCAGCTGCCCGTCGCTTTTTTCAGGCGCCGCCGACCGGGTTGAAATCGTAGACGCCGACGCCTTGGATGATCAGGAACTGGCAGGGACCGTCATTTTCGCCGTGGACGTAATGCGCGGTTTTTGGCGGCACCGCGCAGCGCTGGCCGGGCATCAGCCGATAGGTCGCGTGCGGCGCCCGCGTCTCGACCACCATCGGGCCTTCGAGACAGACAAAGCTGTCGCTGACCTCGCTGTGGTAGTGCCACGGCACGCACTGGCCCTGGGCCAGGGTCAGCACCTGGACGCGCAAATCGGCACCCTCGGCGACGAGCTCGCGCCCGGCGATCGGATAGCTGCTCCGCGAGCGTATTTCCATGCGACACCTCCCAAATCTACCGGGCTCAGTCCGGCAGGCCGAACACCTCCTCGGGCTCGTAAAGACCGCGCACCGGATGAAAACCGAGCGACACCAGCGGCTGCGGGCAGATCTCGGCAAAGGCGGCCGAGGTCAGGAGCGGGCGCAGGAGGCGCTTGGTCAGCCCCTCGATGCGCGAGGCGAGGTTGACCGCCGGCCCGATCACCGTGAAGTCGAGCCGGTCGGCCGCACCGACATTGCCATAGATCACCTCGCCGCGATGCAGCCCGATGCCGGTGCGCAATTCGGGCTCGCCGCGCTCGCGCCGCTTGGCGTTGACGAGGTCGAGCCGCGCCAGCCCTTGGGTCGCGGCGTCGAGCGCGCGCAGGCTCGCCGGCGCAAAATCCTCGTCGTCGTCGGCCGGAAAGATCGCCAGGACGCCGTCGCCCATAAATTTCAGGATCTCGCCCTTCTTTTCCTGGACCGGCGAGACGATCGCGTCGAAATAGTCGTCGAGCAGCTCGATCACCGAATCGCCCGGCAGCCGGTCGGACAAGCCGGTAAAGTTGCGCATGTCGGCGATCATGACGACCGCCCGCATATGCTCGCCCTGGGCCCGCCGGATCTGCCCGGCGAGGATGCGGCGGCCGGCTTGCGGCCCGAGATAGGTGTCGAGCAGGTTGGCGCTGATCCGGCGCACCGCGCGGGTCTCGGCGATCGCGGCGAGCGCCGGATTGATCGCTTCGAGCTTGGCGATTTCGGCCTCGGCAAACCCGCCCGGCTGGTCGGTGGTCCAGGTTACCGAAGGAAACCGGCGAAAGGTCCGGTTCAACGGCAAGGCAAAATAATCGGTGCCGCCCTCCTTGCGGATTTTCTCCAAGAGCGGGAATTCGAGTGGCCCGTCGTCGAGCCGGCGGCGGAACGGGGTGCCGCGCTCGATCGTCATCCGGATCGGGCTCAGCCGGTATTCGTCGGTCGCTTCCGAGCCGTGCAGGATGCGGAAATCTTCGATCACTTTGCGCTCGCGCCACCAGCGCGCGCCGACGCCGCGGATTTGCGGGTGCAGCGTGCCGAAATAGAGGGCGGCCCGCCACAACCCGACGCCGTCGCCGAGAAGCCGCCAGCACAGCTCGTCGAACAGCTCGATCTCGCTGTCGATCTGCGGGCCGTCGACCAAGAGCCAGCGAGCGACCTCGCCGCCGAGGATCGGGGCGCCGAGCCCGGTATAGGCGCCCTCGATCCGGAAGAGCTCGTCATCGACCGAGGCCGGGGCTGCCGGCGCGGCCGGCCCCAGGGCGGCTGGCACCGGGGTGGTCAGGGCCGGGGCGGCCGGGGCCGGGGCGGTCAGAGTTGTCTCGGGATCCATCGACGCAACATAGCTACCCGGCGCGCACAATCCAGCGGCCGGCGGGCGACAAATAAGCGCGCGCCGTCGCGATTGCGCCCGGTCCCTCGACCTCCGCCCGAGCGCCGGTCGATGGTGAGGCTACTCGGCCTTGAAGCAATAGGCGGCGAGCTTGTTGCCGTCCAAATCGCGGACATAGCCGGCATAGGCGTTCGGCTTCCAGCTACGCGGCCCGACCGCCCCTTCGTCCTTGCCCCCGGCGGCGAGGGCCGCCCGATGGAATGCGGCGACAGCGGCGCGGTTTGGCGCGACAAAGCTGACGGTTCCGCCATTGGCATGGCTGGCGGGCTGCCCGTTGGCCGGCTTCAGCACAAAAAATTCCGGATCGCCCGTCCCCCAGATCGAGCCGTTTTCGCCGAGATCGTTGAGACGCTTCAACCCGAGCGGCGTCAGGACGGCATCATAAAAGCTGCGTGCCTTCGCCAGATCGTTGGTGCCGACCGTCACGTGGGTAAATATTGCCATTTTCGTCCTCCCATCATGTGCCGGCACATAGATAGCAGGATCGGGGCGGCGCACCAACCGGGATCGCCTCCGGGGGCGCGACGAACGCCGCCGCGGTCAGGCGGCGCGGGCGGCCGGCGAGCCGGCTCGGGCGGCGGCGAGGATCAAATCGGCCGCTTTTTCGGCGATCATGATCACCGTCGCATTGGTATTGCCGGAAACGACAGTCGGCATGATCGAGGCGTCGATGACGCGCAATCCCTCGATGCCGTGCACCCGCAATTCGGTGTCGACAACGGCGCGCGCGTCGGGACCCATCATGCAGGTCGAGGTCGGGTGATAGGTGGTGCCGGCGTTCTTTACGATATGGTCGAGCCATTGCGCTTGCGTCTGGGTCGCCGTTCCCGGCAACACCTCGCCCTCGACCAAGGCTGCCATCGCCGGGCTCTCGAACACCTTGCGCGCGATCCTGAGCCCGGCAATCAGCGTGTCCTTGTCGCCCTGGGTCGAAAGATAGTTCGGCTGGATCATCGGCGGCGCCGCCGGGTCGGGCGAGCGGATCCTGAGCCACCCGCGGCTTTCCGGGCGGCATGGGATGCAGGTCGCCTGGCAGCCGGGGAAATCGTGCATCGCCTCGCCCGGCTTCGCAAAGCTGCCGGCGAGAAACTGGTACTGCACATCGGGCGAGTCGAGGCCCTCGCGGGTGCGCACAAAGAGGCCGATGGGTGCCGCCCCCATCATCAAGGCACCGCGCCGCGCCAGCACATATTCGAGCCCGGTGCGGGCCTGCCGCCACCAGCTGCGCGAAATCTCGTTCAAGGTGTTGGCGCGGCGGACGCGATAGACGACGCGCGTATTGATGTGGTCCTGCAAATTCTCGCCGACCCCCGGCAAATCGTGCACGACAGCGACGCCGTGCGAGCGCAGCAATTCTCCGGGCCCCACCCCCGAAAGCTGCAGCAATTGCGGCGAGTTGATCGAGCCGCCGGCGAGCAACACCTCGCCGCGCGCATGGACCCGGTGGAGAACGCCGGCTCGCGCATATTCGAGGCCGACCGCACGTTTGCCCTCGAAAACGACGCGGTGCACGAGCGCATGGATTTCGACCTTGAGGTTCGGCCGCTTCATCGCCGGGCGCAGATAGGCGACCGCCGTGCTGCACCGGCGCATATTGCGCACGGTCACCTGCAATGGCCCGACCCCGTCCTGCTCGGCGCCGTTGAAATCGGCGTTCTTCGGATAGCCGGCCTCGACCGCGGCGGCGATAAAGCCGTCATGCAATTCGTGCCGTGCCCGCAAATCGGAAACGCAGAGCGGGCCGCCCGCGCCGTGATGCGCGTCGGCGCCGTGCTCCTGGTTTTCGGCGCGGCGAAAATAAGGCAGCACGTCCTCGTACGACCAGCCGGCATTGCCGAGCTGGCGCCACAGATCGAAATCCTGGCGCTGGCCGCGGATATAGATGAGGCCGTTGATCGAGCTCGACCCGCCCAATACCTTGCCGCGCGGCCACATCATGCGCCGTCCGCCCAGCTCGGCGAGCGGCTCGGTCTCGAATTGCCAGGTAAAGCCGGGGTGGTAGATGTTGCGGTAAAACCCGGCCGGGATGTGGATCCACGGGTTCTTGTCCTTGCCGCCGGCTTCGAGCAGCAGGACCCGAGTGCTTCCGTCGGCGCTCAGCCGGTTGGCCAGCACACACCCGGCCGACCCGGCCCCGACAATGATGTAATCGAACTCCGCTTCCCGCGTCATGACCCCGACCGTGCAATGCCTTAACCTCGGGCCATTCTAGCGGATAAAACCT
>CAVVGE010000018.1:0-70894 GCA_963747735.1 uncultured Alphaproteobacteria bacterium
CCGGGCCGAGGAAAGGGGGGCCCGCAAGCGCGCCGCCGAGCTCAGCCGGGGGCGCTGACACTTCCCGCCCGGCCCGGGCGCCCGCCGTCAAGACAGCGGTCTCGCCAGACTGTAGCGGCTCCCAATCAGCGGTCGCTAAGGCTAAGCGCGCACGCAATGATCACGCATTTCGCGGAGGGCGTACCCTCGGTGAGACAGAAGAAGCGAGGGGCTTCGAACCGCAATACGAGGGGCCGGACCCGATCCCCGCTTGGGGATGGTGAGCCGAACTTCGCTGAAGTCGGAGTGAACGGAGGGGTTGCGCCGTAAACGGTCATTCGCGGGGCCTCCAATGGAACCGACGGAGTCGAGCCACACCGGACTTTCGGTGCGAGGACCAGCGCGTCAGTTGCCACGGTTACCAGCCCAAGATCATGGAAAAGAAAGACCATTCCACGGCCCCAATGTGGAACGGCTGCCATTATGTAGCACGCCTCCTCGCAGTATAGTGGCCGTCCCGCCGCAATCCGATAGCGCCGGCCATGCCGCTTTTCCGCCAGCTGCCGGACCGTATCAGACTGACCCTGTGGTTTACCGCGATTGCTACGGTGGTCGGTGGCGCCTACGCCCATTTCATCTCCATGCAAAATGGCGCCCCGCTCTTTGGCTTCGTGGGCGTCATGCGCGGCATTCTCACCGGTGCGGTCATGGCCAGTATGGTCGGCAGCGTCGAAACCTTGATCGCGACGCAGGCGTGGGCCGCACGGCTGCGCAACGCCTCCTTCGCGGCACATCTCACAATCAAGACGGTCATCCTGCTGGCCGTAATTCTGTTCGGTCTTGTGCTGGGCGCCTGGCTGTTCCCGACGCCGCGTGAGGTCGGCCTGTGGCTGCCTTTTCAATGGGGGGACGTAGCATTTTGCCTGGCGGCATCCTTTGTTTTTAACTTCCTCATCGAGGTCAACCGGTTGCTCGGACGGAACGTGCTGCTCAACTTCATCACCGGCCGCTATCATCAGCCGAGGCTTGAGGAGCGCGTATTCTTGTTTATCGACATGGTGGGTTCGACCGGCATCGCTGAGCGGATTGGCGAACGCGCCTTCCTGCGCCTGCTCAACCGCTTCGTGGGCGATCTCACCATGCCGATCGTCGCCGAGCGCGGCGAAATCCACCGCTATGTCGGTGACGAGCTGATTGCCACCTGGAAACTGGCGGATGGCCTGGCCGATGCTCGTTGCGTGCGCGCCTGCTTCGCTGCGCTCGCTCGTTTGGAACGGGAGGCGCCGGCCTACCAGCGCGAGATCAGCACCGTAGTCACCTTTCGCGCCGGGCTGCATTGCGGCCCGGTGGTGACGGGCGAAATGGGCACGGTGAAGAAGGAGATCGTCTTCCTCGGCGACACGGTTAACACCACCGCCCGCATCCAGAACTTCTGCCGCGAGACCGGCGATCAGATCCTAGCGTCGGCGACCCTGCTCGACCGGCTCGCCCTGCCGTCCGGCATCGCCAAACGTCCGCTCGGCGATCGGCGCCTGCGCGGCAAGGAAAGCGACATCGCGCTTTATGCGCTGGAAAGGGCGAGCGTAGCGCCCGCCTCGGCGGCCTGATGGTCGGCGTGTAATTTCCGACTATATTTCCGGAAGGTTCCGGATATTTTGCAGCCTTCCTCGGCGACGCAGTGGTCTGTGTTGACGCGCTGATACGCCTTTGGGTCTAGCCCGCTGTGGATGCGAGTGACGGCTTCGGGGCATGACTGCCAGCTTCGCCCGACCGAGCCCGAATGGCCGCAGTCGGTTAACGAGAGCGGTCCTTCACCCCAACGCATCAACTCTGGCTTCGAATTGCGTTTCTGTAGGCAAATTCTGTCACGGGGCTCGGCGCGGTCGCGGAACGTCGGATGTCGCACGATCGCAGCCGCCACAGCTAGCGGCCGAGGCCGCGGTCGTGCCCGCGGGTTCGTTCGCGCTCGAGGCGCAGCCTCGCGGATCGCGTCGAGCGCGGCCCGCGCTGCCGCTGCCTCGCGCTGTCGCTGTGACAGGACGCGCGTCGCCTCCGGTCTGATCTTGTCGAGTGCTGCCGCCGCCAACCGCTCGGTGACGGCCAATTTCTCGATCAAGGCCCCGCGCCGCGCGGCGAGCCGGTCATGGCGGTGCCTGGCACCCTCGGCGTTCTCTTTGTATTGCTCGAGTTGCTTGTCGCGCCAAAGACCGGTGACGTGCAGGGTCTTTTGCGCCCAGTTCAGATGCCACCAGCAGACATCGACGCCGTTGTCGAAGCCGCGTGCCGAGCTGTCGCGGTCCTGCATCGCCTTCTCCGTGCGGGCGATCAGGCCGCGCAGCCGGTCGCCGTATTTGACCCGGTCGGCGTATTCCGGGCTGAGCTCGCACGCCACATCCTCGACCGTCGCACGACGCCGGCCGCCCGGCACGTAATCGGCCCGCGCCGCTTTTGTCAGCGTGTCGCGCGCCGCATGGCGGCGCCGGGCGGCGGCTTCCTCGACCTGTGCGCGCCGCTGGGCGAGATCGACCGGGGCTCGCGGCTCCGGGTTCTCCTGCCTATGGAATTGCGAGGCCGCGCGGCAATCATCGACCCGCGCCATCTGCCGCGCGAGCCGGCCGAGATCGGACGCCGTTTCGGTTGCGACATAGAGCGTCACGTTCTCGCGGTGCCGGGTCAGCGCCACATAGCTCGTGGCAACGCGCCAGTGCGCGCTGTGATAGAGGTAGGTCTGGTCGAGCGTGCGCCCCTGCCCCTTGTAGATCGTCCCGGCATAGCCGTGCCGGAACTTGTCGAATTCGCCTCGCGGCGTAATCGTCGCCGGCGGCAAAGGAGACGAGGCGCTCCGGTGCTCCGGGCTTGCCGTCGAGTGCGACGGTGACCCGGTCGCCCGCGATCGCGCGGATGGTGCCGACACCGCCATTGACGATCCCGGCTTGCCGGTCCTCGCGGCGCACCGCGGTGCCGGTAAACTGGATCCGGTCGCCTTCGGCAAAGGGGGCGACGCCGTCCGCCGTCTTGAGCCGGTGATCGGCGCCGAGCGCCCCCTGCTCCTTGCGTATTTCGCGCAAGGCGGCATTGAGCTCGAGGACGTCGGCGTTGGTGTAGGCGAAGACAAAGCGGACCTTGTCCGGATCGGCCGCAATGTCCCTGCCCCACTGCTCGGACCAGCGCCGCGCGGGCCTCGTCCTGCCCGCCGCTCCAATGGATCGCACCCTGCCGCGCATAGATCGCCAGCGCCGGCAGGAACTGGCCCTGGTGCATCAGGTTGAAGGCGCGCCGCTGCTCGGCGTCGGACACCCGCACGACGTCGTGCAATTCGGGCCCGCCGTGTTTTTCCCTGAGCGCCCCAAAGAGGCCGCCGCGTTCGATGCTGGCGAGCTGCTTGTCGTCGCCGGCGAGGACGAGCTTGGCCCCGGCGGCCCGCGCTTCTTCCATGACGTGCGCCAGGTGCTTGGTCGACAGCATCCCCGCCTCGTCGACGACCAGCACGGTGCGGCGATCCCAGCGGGCGGTGCCGCGATCGAGGCGATAGAGCTCGGCGGCGACCGTCGTCGCATCGCGAAAGCCGTCCCGCTGCAGGTTCTGCACGACCTGGTTGGTCCAGCTCATGCCGATGACCCGGTAGCCGGCGCTCTCGTAAGCGTCGCGCACCGCGGCGAGGGTCGTGCTCTTGCCGGTTCCCGCCTCGCCGGCGAGGACCGCCATGCCTTTTGCTTGGGTCAACTCCCGGAAGGCGGCGCGCCGCTCGCCGGTGACCTGCTTGTGCCGGTCGAGGGCGGCCTCGCGCTCGGCACCCGTCAACCCGTGCCGGCTCTCGCCGGCCAGCGCCGACGCGTCGCGCATGACCCGGGCTTCAGCGGCGATCACCGCGCGCGTCGTATAGCGTGAGACCGGCGCCGTCTCCGTCTCCTTGAGACCGACGACATCCGGCAGCGCCAAAATCCGGTCGGTAAACGACGCCCGCTGCGCCGGATCGACGATGACCTTGGCAAGCGCGCGGTTGAGATCGCCGCGGCTGAAGGTCGAGCGCCGCTCGGTCAGCGCCTCGAGGATCCGCGGCGGGCTCCCCGAGCGGATCGCCCCGCGCAATTCGTTCTCTTGCGCCCGCCGCTCCCGCTCGGCTGCGAGATCGATGATCTCGGCCGACACCGCCGCCCGTTCGCCCGCGATCTGCTCGCGCTCGGCATTGCGCGCCTGCGCCGCCCGATTGCGGTCGCCGAGATCGGACCCCTCGCAGCCCCGCTCCATGCCCGCCGCGACCGGGCCCAGATGCACGGTCGCCTCGCGGTCGATCCCCCGATCGGCATAGCTGCGGCAGTCGATGCGCTCCTCGATACCGGCTTGTTCGAGCGCCCGATTGCCGATTCGTTCCCACTCCTGCCGGATCGCTTCGATCTCGCGTGGTCCGGTCCTGAAACTGTCAAGCTCGCGCGTCTTGGCGCCGAACCCGTCGGCGCCGATCCGCCGCGTCGTCATCAGCACATGCGCGTGGTAATTCCGCTCGTCGCTGTGCCGGTCGGGCGCATGGATCGCAAAATCGACCGCCACCCCATAACACTCGACCAGACCCGCAGCAAATTCCTGCACGGCGGCCAATCGCTGCGCGTCGCTGAGCTCGTGCGGCAACGCCAGAATGATGTCCCGCCCCGTCGTCGCACTCTGCCGGCGCGTCGAGTTGTCCTCGGCGCGTTCGGCCGCGTTCCACAGCTCGCCGCGATCCCTTGCCCATTCCGGCGCATCGGCGGGGGCCACGATTTCGCTGTGCAGGACGCCGTATTTGCGTGTGAAGTCCCACACCACGCCAAGCCGCTCGTCGGCGATGGTTTCGGCGGCACGATAGGCCGCCGCGGCGACCACGCTGCGGCCCGCACTTCGCGAGACCGTCTTAACGTGCAGCGAATAGATCGCCACAGCCGGATCTCGCCGCTGCCGGCTCAACCCGCAGAACCGGGGCGCGCGCATGGGGGTGCAGGGGAACGCCCCTGCCGTCACCGCATTGCCGCAGGTAATGCATAAGTGCGCCCTTCACGATCCGCTTGGGATGGTCCCGCACACGAACCCAGGAACATAACCGGCGATTGCCGCTACTCCGATCCTGTGCCAGCATTTACCCTATGTTAACCATCACGGAAACACCGATGCCGCGCAAGTCGACCGCCGATCGCCTCTACACCCTGCGCCAAAAACGCGAGCAGCTCGACGCCCAATTACGCGCCCTCGAAGCCCGCAACAAGCAAGCCGAACGCAAAGCCGACACCCGGCGCAAGGTCATCGCCGGCGCGCTCGCCTTGGAACATTACGAGAAAAACCCCGACTCCGAATTCCGCCGCATCATGCTCCGGCTGCTCGACGAGTATGTCGTCCGGCCGCATGACCGCGCGCTGTTTCCCGAGCTGGACGAAACCTATGCCGGTTCGGCGCAACGCGGCGCCGATGCCGGCAGCGAATTCACCCAGGCCGGCCACGAAACCGATTTGCCATCCCCGACACTGTGACATTCGCAGGCCCGTTCAGACGGCAGAGGCTGTTGCGACGCGCCGGCGAGAGGCTCTCCTCTCCCTCTCCGGAGTATTTGAACAAGGAAATCATCTGTTATCAGGGCGGATTTCACCGGCAGGCGGTTCGGGATTATGATCGCAGCACGGTACAGCCGGGAGCGGCGATGACCGTCACGGAAATGGGGCCGGCAGTGCATCCTCGCCGGCCCTTTTCATGTTCTTGAGGAGGAAGTTGCGCGCGAATAAGGCGGCCCGCCCTGGCGCAAGGTCAGGGCAATGATTCGCGGTCCAGAGCTTCGCTCGCCGCGTCTGATCTCGTGGCTGAGGCAGAGTTTTGACTCGTCGCCGCTACGGCTGTTGCCGCGCGATCCTGAGGAACGCCTCGGGAGTGAGGATCGCCACACCGCCGTAGCTGCCGACCGACAGCAGGTCATGGTCGCGGCTGACGATGTACTCAGCCGCGGCGGCAACCGCGCAGGCGACGATCTTGTCGTCGTCCGGATCCCGCGGCACTCCTCCCGGCGTCGGCGGCGGATCGTCGATGACCGCGGCGAGTGTCAGGAGGTCGACGCGATACTGCCCAACCTGCTCGGGTGAATAATCGTAGCGTGCTGACAGGCGTGGACTGGTCGAGCAGGACCTCCATCGCTTCGTCGACGATCTCGACCGACAGATACAGCTCGATCGCTCCGCCGATGACAAACCCCGAGCAGCGCGTTTGAGGCCCCCGCGGGGTTGGCGCGGCTGAGAAAAGCGCTGCCGTGGTCAGCTCCGCGGCATCCATCAAATTGATGGGCTTCGCGCCGCCAGCGTCCGCAGCATCTCGGGCGCCGGCGGCGGCTAGCGCGAAGTCCTGCCGGGGCGTCCGCGAAGCTGTCAAACACCGAGAACCGACCCAAACCCCAGATCGGCACGGCGGCTCGCGGAGGGTTTTGTCAGGCATCGCTGCCGTCATGCGGCCGGCTTCAGTACGACCGGCCATGGTCGCGCCGGTCGGACCCCCCTCCCCGCTCGGGTTGCGGAGTCGCCGCCCGGCGCATCGCCCACACCGTGCGTTCGAGGTGCAATTCGCCGGCCGCGGCCTTCGCCACCATGCCGTGGAAATAGCCGCCGGGGGTGGTCCGGAAATGTTCCGCCTCCTTGGCCGATACGATCGCCAGCGCCACCGCTGCCAATTCCCGGCCCATCGCCAGACAGGCCTCGCCCCACAGCGATTTCGAGACCCCAAGATCGTGCCGCAGCCAGTCGGCGGCATCGACGATCTCCGGCCAGCTCGGGTTGGGTCGCGGCAGATAAGGTTTGAGCCGCGGCATCAGCCGCACCAGCTCGTCGGGACGGATGCCGTGCACCATGCCTTTCTCGGGGTGATGGGGCCGCTCTGGCGCCGGGGATGTGGGAGCCGGCCCCTCCCCTTCCCCGCTACAGTCTTTGGCTGCGATTACGGTATCCTGTTTAGGATCAGGGTTTGGTTTGTAGTTATGTTGGTGGGGCTCGTTTTCGATCCCCAAGGGGATCGTTTTAACACCCAACAACAAGCTCTCGAGCCGCTCGCGCGCCGCCTGCTGCCGGCGTTCGAGGCTCTCGACCCCGGCCGCCATCTCGTCGGGGCGCTCCACCGCCCGCAGCGCGCGCACCAGAGCCCGCGTTTCGCGGGCCAGGGTCTGCCACTCGGCACCGTCAAACCCGTATTCCTGGGCGGTCTCCAGGAGCTGGATGATGGCCTTGCGGGCGATCGTCGCCCGCCGGCGCAGGCGCCCCATCAGGAGGCGTTCCGCCCTCGCCTCCTCCGCCAGCCTCACGAATTCGGCGTGGCGCAGCGCAATCGGCGACAGGTCGAAGCCGTAGGCCTCGACGATTCGTCCCGCCGGGGTCGCGGCGGCCGTAACGCTTGCCGTTCGGGCTGTCCTTCATCGTCACCAGGCCCGCCTCGATCAGCGCGCGGGTGAGCCGCTTCGCCTGGGGCTCCGACAGGCCGAGGGCCTCCTGCTGCATCAGCGCCGACGGCCAGACGATCGGCCGGCGGTCCTTTTCCCAATCCTGCGGCTGCGTGAAGCGGAACAGCCAGTCGACCGCATGCACCAGCCGCGGCGCGATACCGAGCCGCGGCGCCGCGGCCTTGAGTGCGGCGAGCAACTGTCCCGACGACGTTACCCCCTCGGGCAGGCCGGCAAAGCCTGCCGCCGTGCGGTCGGCTTTCAGCAGCCCCGGCGTCAGCCGCCGGAAGCCGGTCGGGACATGGGCAGAGCTTCCCCCGTGGCGCCCCATGGGCGCAATCCTCTGTCATCGTGATCCCCCACTATGGTCGGATCGCGACGGGCAAACCTCTCCCCGTTAGCGGAAACGGCAATTCCCGCTTGACAGAGACGGCGGCTATTGGCTACGATGGGGGCGGTTAGGTACCCCAACGGTCGCCTAAAAGGCCCGTCGTGAGTTTTGAAAGCCCGCCCGGCAAGGCGGGCTTTCGGGTTTCTGGGCTATTGCTGCTGTATAACTTTCCTCCCGACCTCGATCAGTTGTTCCAACACCTGGCCGCGATTGCGCAGGCCCTGGCGTTCCTTGAGCCCGTCAAGGAATGCGACGGTCTCGGATGGCAGATCGGCGATGAACTGGAGGCGGCCTCTGGCAGCAATCCGGCGCCGATAGGCGCGATGCTTGTCGACGGCGATGTCGGCTGCGGGATTCATGCCTGCCCCCAGAGTCGCTAGCTACGCCAGACTTATAGACTAAATCTGGTGGGGGATCATGCAGAAGAGGCTAGCTCAGGCGCTTAGCCTCTGAATTCATTGAATATCTGCGACCGTTTTACTCTCGGGAACGTATACGGGTCGAGGGAGGGTATCGCAGCCGAACGGCAAATCGCGCTAATCACCGCGCTGGCGTCGGTAGGCCTGGAAGGAGAGGCGGAGGAGCTCGTTGAGCTTTAGGTCGTGCGTGGCGGCGTAAGTTCGGAATTCCCGCCGGAACGAGGGCGCGATGCGAAAATTGAGCGGGGCGAGGTTGGGCTCATGCGCCTGCGGCTCGGGAACCGCCCGGCTTCGCGTCGATCTGGCGACCGCTTTGGGCGCTTCCGGTGTGGTCTCCGCCGCCGCGGCCGGCGGAACCCCTGCCCGCCCCGGCATGTCCGGCGACGGAGAAGCAGCACCCTTGATGGCAACGAGATTGGCGGAGAGCTCGGCGGGTTTGGTTTTCATGCGACGGCTCTCTTTCTTGCTTTCGTGCTATTTGTTATTTGTGCCTTGAGAAACCCCCAGAGTTCCGCCATTTCCGCGGCGCTGCGGCCGCGAGGGTCGATCTCCTGCACGGTGCGGCCGTCGATCATCGAGCCCGCATAGTCCACTCGGTCGTGCACGATCACCGGCGCCACCCTTCCGTGAGCGGATAAGGCCGCCATGGCCTGCACGGTGAGCCGCGTGTTTGGTTTCGCCTGGGTGACGGCGAACACGAAAGGCTTGCCGGCATTCTGCACCAGCGAAACAGTGCTGCCGACCGCGCGCAAATCATGCGGGCTTGGCCGGGTCGGGATCAGCACGAGGTCGGCCGACATCACCACGGCGCCGATCGCTTCGGTAATCGCCGGCGGCGTATCGACCATGGCCACGCTATAGCCAGCCTTGCCGAGCAGAGTGAGTTTCTCCGGCAGCTCGGTAATGGTCATGGGCGCGAGCCGAGGTAATTCGGCCTTACGCACGTTCCACCAGGCCGAGAGCGAGCCCTGCGGATCGGTGTCGATGAGCACTGCTGGACCGTGGCCGGCGGCTTCAGCGGCAACGGCGAGATGCGCGGCGAGGGTGGTTTTCCCTGCCCCGCCCTTCTGGCTTGCTAGCACGATGACGTACATTTTGGATTTCTGGCTCGCGTCTTTCCTGTCAATTGAGTTTAGCAGAAAGCACGAAAACACGAAATAGGAGACCGTCGATCGCAAAGCCCACCGCGTCCCTTATTCATCTGGCTTTCTGGTTTTCGTTCATACATGATTACCAAAATTCACGTATGCACGAATAGCCGGATGCGTGCTTGCTGCCTTGCACGAAAGCACAATCTACAAGAAGGAGATGTCGCCGGCTTGCTGCTGTCAAAGAACAAGGCATTGATCGTGCTCGTCATTCGCTGCGGCGTAGGTGCGCGCGGATCAAGGCCCCGCCAAACGGCCCGCCTGCGCGCCTCGCCGCTTGCTGGCCGGGAATATCGATCGCATCGCCATTGGACCGACAAACGGAGGAGGGGAGGGGCGTTCCCCTGCACCCCGAGCAATGCCCCGCCACGGGCGATCCCGCGGCGGGGCATCGCCGTCAGCGGTCGCGCGGCTCCCAGAGCACGATGTGGGTGGCGCCATCCTCGGCCGGGTGGTCGAGCTTGACGAGCCGGCAGCGTAGCCAGTTCGACCCAAATTCGGGACAGCCCAGTTTAAGATTCACGTAGGTCTCGCCGCTCGATTTGGCGATTTGGCTCCAGCCGGCGCCGATCTCGTAGCGCTGCCCGGCATAGACCCGGTAGTCGGGGCTGTTCTCGGAGGTCTTGTCGACCGGGACGATGGTCAGTGCCGCGCTAACGTTGAGGGTCTTCAAGGTTCCGGCGAAACCGGCCGGCGACTGGGTGAAGGTGCCGAGGGTGATGGCCATGAGTCTCTCCTCCGGTGGCTCGCAGGGGCCGTCCCTGCGATGTCCCGACGCAGGGAGACCGCAAAGGCGACGCCGACACCGCGAGCCTCGGGGAGCGGCCGAAGCGCAGCGGAGGACCTCGGGAGGGACAAGAATTTGCAGCGCAGCGGCCGCGAGGAGGCCGGCTTGCCGGCCGGGGAAATTCTTGTCCCGCAGAGGTTGGCGGCGGCGCCGGCGGGATCCAGCGATCAGGGGAACATGCAGGAACGGGTTTGCGGGACCCAGGAGGAAGAAAGCACGCAGCGCATGCGCTCGGGTATTCACTCGCCGCCTGCCGGCTGGGACCTTGAAGGTCATCAAAACCACGCGTATCGACCGGAGGCGAGGCGACCGACGACGACCGGCGGCAACCGATTTGGTCAGAGACGGGAATCGAAAGTCGGGCGAAGGCCCGTGTGCCAATCGGCGAGACCGATCAGGATCAATCGCATCCGCTTTACGGGGCTACCGGGGGATTGCGCCGCTGCCGCTTCTCCAGGCCGTTTGACAGACGCTAAGGGTGGGCGATCGCCAGTCGCTCCTGGAAATATCGCTCGTAGGCGGCCGCGAAAGCTGGGTCGTCCCGCACGAACAAGGCGTTCTCGGCGTTGCGGCGCTCGGCGCTGTAAGTGAGATTGTAGCTGCCGGTCTCGACGACCGGGTCCGGGCCGTCGGGATCGATGACGATCGTCTTGTTGTGGGCGATCCGGGGCTGATCGTCAAACATGACCTCCATCCCCGCTTGCGCCAACTCGGGGGCGACCAAGTCAGGGTCGTGGCGTTGGCGCTTGTCGAGAAGCACGATGACTTCGAGGCCGCGGCGACGGGCGTCCGCCAAGGCGCGGGCGATATCTCTGTCGGTGAAAAAATAGGCTTGCAAATGGACCCGCCGGGTGGCGGCGTTGATCGCCCGCTCGATCAGCGCTTCGCAGTTGTCGCCGGGCGTGAAGCATGTCTGATAGGTCGCGCGCGCCGCAAAATGCGGTTGGTCGTCGCCAGACGATCCGTGCGCGGTTGAAACCGACAGAGCGATCACCAGGGACCCGAGCACCACAAGGTTCTTCACTCGCTTAACCTCCAAGAGGATGGCCATCGTACATAATCTTTCTTACCGATTAGCTTCCGATTGGCATGGAAGGGCGAGCGGCGTGGCTCGCGGGGGCGCGTGACCGTGAGAAGCCGGGGGTGGAGAAATGGCGCTCGCGCGGCTGGACGTCTCCAACAGCCGGGGCAGGGCCTTGCAGTGAAACGGCGCCTCAGGCGCCGTCCTCGATCTTCGGCTCATCGGTGAATTTCCACACCGGAATCCCGAGGCTTTTCGCCTTGTCGGCGAGGTTGGCAGCGATACCGGAACCGGGGAAGACGACGACGCCGATCGGCAGGGCTTCGAGCATCCGGTCGTTGCGCTTGAAGGGTGCGGCGTTGCGGTGCCGGGTCCAGTCGGGTTTGAAGACGATCTGCGGGACCTTGCGATTGTCGGCCCAGCAGGCGGCGATGCGCTCGGCGCCTTTTGGTGAGCCGCCGTGCAGCAGCACCATGTCGGGGTGCTTCAAATGCACTTTGTCGAGCGCCGCCCAGATGCGGGTGTGATCGTTGCAATCGGCGCCGCCGGTAAAGGCGATGCGCGGGCCGGAAGGGGCGAGGGTTTGCGTGTCGGCATGGCGGCGGGCGGCGATGAAGTCGCGGCTGTCGATCAGGGCTGCGGTCAATGCGCGGCGGTTGACCATTGAGCCGGTGCGCGGGCGCCAGGCGGAGCCGGTCGCGGCCTCGAACAATTCGGCGGCGTGGTCGCGGAAGAACTCGAAGGCGTTGCGCCGCTCGATCAGGCTCTGGCCCTGGCCGGTCAGGCGTTCGAGCTCGACCGATTTGACCTCGGAGCCGTCCTGCTCGGCTTGGCCGCGGCGCTGTGCCGTTTCGTTGCGGTCGAGCTCGGCTTCGATGCGGTCGATCTTGCGGTGGAAGAGGTTGACGAACGACCACAGGAGATCGGCGAGGTCGTCTTCGAGGCGGGTGCCGGTCAGCATCGCGTCGAGCGCCTCGACGGCGGCGTCGAGATGACGTTGAGCGGTGTCGGGCTCCGGCAATGGCCGGGGATCGGGCTCGTCCTGGCCCGGGCGGTAGCCGTAGAGCGCCAGCTCGTCGAGGAGATGCGCGGTCGGCGAGGAGGCGTGGCGTTCGTCCGGATCATCGGTGGCGGGGAAGGGGAGGGGGCTCGGGTCGTGCGTCATCGCGGGTGCCTTTCTGCCGGAGGATCGGCCGCGCCGTCGCGGCCTTCACGGCGATCCCAAGGCCGGGGCCGGAGCGGGGTTGCACCTGCAAAGGCCGCAGCGCAGCGGAGGATGGCGGGCGCCGAGCATTTTGCTTCGCGCTGCAAAGCCGGCCTTTTCTTGGGCCGGCGGCGGAAAATGGTCGGCGGCTGCCATTGCGAGCCCGGTGCGGCGCCGGCAGATCGCCGCTCGGGAAGGCCGGGGCGCGGCCCTTTCCGCAGGCCAAGGCACCCGGCGGCACGACCGGCGGTCGCCGCCCTCGTTCCGGCATGAGGCCGGGCGGCATTTCACGCCGACGGGTGCCGCTCCTCGATCTCGAGGCGCGCAAAGCGGGCGACATCGCCCGGGGCGAGCTGCGGGATCAGGTGCGCGAGCAGCGCCGCGGGGCCGAGGCGGCAGAGATCGGCGTTGAAGTCGCCATCGACCGGCACGAGGTCGTGCACCTCGATCCCGGCGGCTTCTCCGCGTTCGTGCAGCCGTCTCGCCGCGTGGAGCCCGGCCGCGTCGTTGTCGCGGGCAACATAGAGGCGGCGCAGAGCCCGCGTCGGATGATCCGATCCGGGGGCAGGGGAGAAATCGAGCGCGGCGAGGTGGCTGGCCGAGAGCGCGGCGATCGTCGGCAGCGCCGGCAACACCGATTTGAGGGCGAGCATCGTCTCGATGCCTTCGCCGGCCGCGACCGTATCGGACCCAGCGCCAAAGCGCACGCCATTGCCGAGGAGACCACCGAGGGCACGGCGCGGATCGACAACCGGCGCTTTCTGCGGATACTCGCGATCGAGCCAAGTGCGCTGGATGCCGGTGATCCGGCCGCCGGGGTCGGTGACGGCGGCAAGCAGCGCCGGCCAGGCTTGGCGAGGTGCAGTCTCGGTCTCGCGGTACCAGACGCGCGGATGAAAGCGGAGAGCCACCCAATCGAGACGCCCCGTGATGCCGCGGGCGTGCAGATAGGCCTCGGCCTGGGTGCCACCAATCGGCCGCCCGGCGCGGAACAGGCGGCGCGCGGCCTCGGCAGAGTTGCTCGGCGCCGGCGGTGTCCGTGGGCTCCGCTCGGCGGACGGCAGGGCGAGAAATCGGCGCGCCTCGTCGATCGCCTCGGGCAGGCCGGGGAGGCCGCGATTGAGACGGATCAGGTCGAGGAGATCGCCATGCTCGCCGCTTGCGGCATCGCTGAATTTGCCGGCCGCACCCGGACCGTAATCGGGGCCGGTGAGCCGCACATAGAGGCTGCGGCCCGGGGTGTTGCGGACGTCGCCGGCGAGCCAGTAGCGGCCCGACCGGCGCCCGTTCGAGAGGTAATGACGGCACACCGCCTCGGCGTCGCGCGCGAGGCGGCGCGCCAGCTCGGCAGCGCCCGACACCGGACATGTCCGGATCAGGCCGCGGCGCGGCTGTTGGTGCGGAGGATCGGATGCCGATCGAGGAGCGCGGCGAAGATCGCCGGGCCGCAATCTGGCGCGGTCGGCACAAAGAGCCGCAGCCGCCAGGCGATGATCTCGGAGACGAGGCCGAGCGCCTTCAATTGGCCGACCATGCCCCCGGTGAAATCGGTCAATTCGATCCGGTAGGCATTCATCACCAGCGAGCGGCGGAGCTGCAGCCCGCCCGCAAGATAGAGCACCGCGCCGCGTTCGAAGACCGCACGCCACGCATCGTCAGCCGAAAGGGCAGGAGCGTCATCAACACCCAGCCCCCCGGATCCAGTCCGGGGCAGGCTCTCATAGACGCGGGCGAGCGCCTCGGGGGTCACGAGCCGGCCGATCACGCGTTCGCCGTCATCGGTCTCGAAGCGGTAGACGCGGATGTTGTCGGCGGGCAGCCGGTCCCAGATCGGCAACAACAGGCCGGTGATGATGTGAAAGGTGCTCTCGGAGAATTCCGGCACCCGGGCGCATTCGGCCTCCCACAGCGGCGCGAATTGCACCTGTGTCGCTTCGCGCCAGTGCGAGCGGGAGAAATCGTCGAGGCTCATGGTCTCGCGGCTCATCGGCCGCACCAGCCGGGTGCGGGCCTCGACCCGGCCGTCGTCGTGCATCAGGCTCGCCGCCGGCACCTGCACCGCGGCACGGTGCGAGTGCTGGTTGACGAGGAGCCGGGCGCCCGCCTTGCGCGCCAGGTCGAGGGCGTCGCCGAGCGGCAGCGGCCGGTTGCGGTCGCGCCGCACGACCCGGTAGCAGCGGGTCTCGGCACCCGTCGCGGGATGGGTGTAGACGGTGCGGCGCTCGGCGATCCGGAAGCTTTCCGCGGTCAAGGTCTCGACCCCGACATCGTAGATGCCGGCGGCGATCGCGGCCTCGACCTTGGCTTCGAGCAATTCGTCAAAGACTGCGAAGAGCGTGTTCTGCAGTGCGATCCTGAGCGCCAGGATGCGGTTCAGGAACTGCGTGATCGGCGGCAGCTCCTCCTTGAGCGAGCCGTCCCGGTCGAGGAGGTCGAGACCGGTCGCATCCTGGAATTGGGTGAGCGAGCAGCCCTCGACCTTCCCCATGTAGAGGAGCTGGTAGAATTGCCGCAGTGCGGCTTTGGCGTAGGGGCTTTCGAGATTGTCGTCGGCGCGGAAGAGGCCCTGCCCGCCGGTCTGGCGCTGGCCGCGGGTGATGGCGCCGAGGCTGTCGAGGCGACGGGCGATCGTCGACAGGAACCGCTTCTCGCCCTTGACGTCGGTCGCGACCGGCCGGAACACCGGCGGCATTTTCTGGTTGGTGCGGTTCGAGCGCCCCAATCCCTGGATCGCGGCATCAGCCTTCCAGCCCGGCTCCAGCAGGTAATGGATGCGCCGCCGCTGGTTCTTGGCCCCAAATCGGCGTGGTAGCTGCGCCCGGTGCCGCCGGCGTCGGAGAAGACGAGGATGCGCTTCTCGTCGTCCATAAAGGCGGCGGTCTCGGCAAAATTGGCGCTCGCCGGCCGGCTCTCGACGCAAAGGCGGTCGCCTCCTCGCCGGCGCGGCGCACGATCCGGCGCCCGCGGCCGGTCACCTCGGCAACCATCTCGGTGCCGAAGCGGTGCAAGATCTGGTCGAGGGCGCCGTGCACCGGCGGCAAGGACGCCAAATGCTCGATCATCCGGTCGCGGCGTTCCTCAGCCTCGCGCGAGATGACCGGATTGCCGTCCGTGTCATAGGCCGGGCGGGAATGGAGGTTGCCTTCCTCGTCGGTGTAGAGCTCGAACAGCTGGGTCGGGAACGAGTGCTTCAGGTAATCGAGCACGTATTCGCGCGGCGTGATGTCGACCGAGAGATCGGCCCATTCCGCGGTCGGAATCTCGGCGAGCCGGCGGTCGAGCAGCGCCTCGTTGGTCGAGACGATCTGCACGATTGCGGCATGGCCCGCGTCGAGATCGCGCTCCAAGGCGGCGATCAGGGTCGGGCACTTCATCGCTGTTAAGAGGTGATTGAAAAAGCGCTGCTTGTTCGACTTCGAAGGCCGAGCGCGCCGCCGCCTTGGCGTTCTTGTTGTAGGTGCCGCCGCTCTCGCCGGTGATGTTGGCGGCTTTCAGCGCTTCGGTGAGATTGCGGTGAATGACCTGAAACGCGTCGGCATAGGCGTCGTAGATGCGGACCTGCTCTGCTGTGAGCTTGTGCTCGACGATCTCGTATTCGATGCCCTCGAACGAGAATGAGCGCGCGGCATAGAGGCCGAGCGCCTTCAGGTCGCGGGCCAGCACCTCCATCGCCGCGATGCCGCCGCCTTCCATCGCCGAGACAAAATCGGCACGGGTCGCAAACGGAAAATCACCGGTGCCCCAGAGCCCGAGCCGGGCGGCATAGGCGAGGTTCTGCACCGTCGTGGCACCGGTCGCCGAGACATAGACGATGCGCGCGTCGGGCAGCGCGTGCTGCAGGCGCAGCCCCGCCTGGCCCTGTTGTGACGGCTTCTTGTCGCCGCGCGCGCTCTTGTCGCCGGCGGCGTTGGCCATCGCATGCGCCTCGTCGAACACGATGACGCCATCGAAGCCCTGTCCCAGCCAGTCGATGATCTGCTGGAGGCGGCTCGACTTTTCGCCTCCCCGCGGCTTGCCTGGGTGCGCAACGTCGCGTAGGTCGTGAACAGGATGCCTTGGTCGAGCGCGATCGCCGCACCCTGGCGGAAGCGCGACAAGGGCACGATGTCGGAGCGGTCGCCGCCGAGTGCGGTCCAGTCGCGCGCGGCGTCCTCGACCAGCTTGTCGGATTTGGAGATCCACAATGCCCGGCGCCGGCCGCGAACCCAATTGTCGAGGATGATGCCGGCGACCTGGCGGCCCTTGCCGGCCCCAGTGCCATCGCCCAAAAACCAACCGCGCCGGAAGCGGACGGCCCCTTCAGCGCCCTCGGGCGCCGCCGACACATTGTCGTAGGTCTCGTCAACGATGTAGGAGCCGGCGAGCCAGCCGGCATGCGCTTCGCCGGCGTAGATGACGCTCTCGAGCTGCGCATCCGACAGGATGCCGTCCGACAGCAGGTGCTGCGGCAGGTGCGGCCGGTAAGAGGGGCGGGGAGGGGCGACCGCGGCCATCGCCGCCGACTGCACGAGCTTTGTCGGGTGCGGCTTGGCACCGGGAATCCGCAGCGATTGCAGCCCATAGCCCTCGTAGAGACTCGCGGTTAGGCGGGCACCCTCGGCGGGCTGCCAGTCGCAGACCTCGTAGGCGAGCTCGACGACCTCAAGAGCGGGCGCCGGCTTGTTGAGGAGCGCAAGTTTGGGCGCGGCGATGCGCGACCGCGGCGGACGAGTCGGAACGGCGGGAGAGGGCAGGGGGGTGGTGTCGGCGATCGGCGCGCGCGGCGGTACAAGCCGGCCGACCCAGTCGAGCAGCTCGGCCGCGTTGCCGGCGATGCCCGGCGACGACGGAAAGCGGTGCGGATCGCTCGGCCGGGATGTGGTCGATGACGGTGAGCCTTGTGTCCATCGTCGTGCCGTGGCGGGCATAGGCCCGCCCGGCGACGGCCGCGGTGAACACGACGCGGGCGCTGCTCCTGCAGCCGCACGAAGGCCTCGCGCCAGCCCGGCTCCTCGGGGCCGGTATTGTGGCCGGTGATCGCGACGAGGCGCCCGCCGGGGGCGAGCCGCGCCAGGGCCGAGGCGACATGGCGGAAGCCGGCCTCGGCAAAGCGCTTCCCGACATGCGGCGAGGCCGAGAAGGGCGGGTTCATCAAGATGACGGTCGGCCGGAAAGCCGGTGCGAGATGGTCGTGGATCTGCTCGGCGTTGTGCCGGGTGACGGGGGCAGCGTCGCGGAAGAGCCGGCCGAGCAGCCCGGCGCGCGTCTCGGCGATCTCGTTGAGCACCAGAGGCGCTTTGGCGAGCTCGGCGAAGATCGCCAGCAGCCCCGTCCCGGCCGAGGGTTCGAGAACCAGGTCGGACGGGGTCAGCGCCGCCGCCTCGGCGGCAACAAAGCCGAGCGTGACCGGGGTCGAAAATTGCTGGAACCGCTCGGATTCCTCGCGAGCGGCGGGTCTGCGAGGGAACGCGCTCGGCGAGCCGTGCCAGCATGTCGAGCATCGCGTTGGGCGATCCGGCGCGGGCGCGCATCGCCACACCGTATTTGCGCAGGAACAGCACCTGCGCTGCTTCGAGCGCCTCATAGGCGTCCTTCCACACCCAGGCGCCCTCGGCGTCGGAGCCGGCAAAGGCCGTCTCCATCGCCGCGCGCAAGGCGCGGCTGTCGAGCGCCCGGCCCCCGGATCGGGTCCGGGGCGGGCTCTGCTCGAGCGATCGCGCGAGCAGGGTGGCGGCATGGACGAGGCCCGACACTTTGTCGATCGGAGCCTGAGACTGGAACAGCGGAAGGGTGACCGCGGCGGCTGCCGCGGCCTGGGAAACGGCCGGCATGCGAGGATTCTCCGGAGAGAGCGGGAGGGCCCCGGAGCAGTCCGGGAGGGACCCGGCGAAGGCTCTCTTTCCTTCGTGCCGGGTCTCACCCGCCGCCCACGGCCCTCTCCCTTTACGGCTCGACCCCGGAGCGGCCCGCGGATCAAGGCCGCGGGCTAAAGGACTGCCGGGGGAGGCAGTGCCGCCGGATCAGGGCCGCCAACGCCGCCGGCTCATGCAGCAGATCGAGCGAGGCGAAATGATTGGCGTCCGCCGACGTAATCGCGCCGGCCTTGGCAGCTGCGGAACAGGACCCCGGTGTCATGGCCGGTCGCCGGCTGGCTCGCCTGCACATAGAGGCGGTCGGCATGAAGGGTCACTTCGCCGGATACAGCGATCCCGCCCTGGTTGGAACGCAAATCGTAGTCGCCGGGCCTGAACCCGAGCGCCGCGGCGAGTGCGTGCAGCTGGCGGCGCGCATTGATATGAAAGGAGCGCTTGGCGCCGGCGTCGTAGGCGACGCGTTTCCGGAAATCGAACCGGGTTTTGGATGTCGTCGGCATGATGGGCTCCACGAGCGCACGGCAGGGCGGACCGGCGGGCGTCGCTGTCCCGCCGGGTTCTTTTGCTTGCCGGGTGCTGCTGGTGATTGATTTGACGAAATGCGCGACGGTGACGGCCGCGCCGGGAATGGAGACCCGCGCCCCGAGCGGCGCGGATCTCCGCGGCGAAAACGCGAAGCCTCAGCCCGCAGCGCGCCTGCTCGTCTCCGCTCAGAAAGGCAGGGAGATCGTCCGACGCTGCATCGTCGTCCGGGAAATCCGCGGCACGCGCCTCGTCCTCGTTCGCGAAAGCGGCATCGGGGGCGGCACCGCCGTCATCGCCTTGCGCCGTGTCTGCGTCAGCGGCGATGCCGGGCGGCAGCCACGCCGCGGCGGCGTCGCGTGCCGCCTGGTCGAGACCGATTGCAGTGTTGCTCTCGGGATCGAACGCCGTCTCCAATGCCGCGGCGAGTGCGGCCTTTTTGTCGCCGGCATGGTCCTGCGCCCAGCGGCGGCCGAGGACGGTTTCGGCGACCGCAAGACCGTGCGCCTTCTTCGCCCGCCCCCAGTAATTGGCGGCGGTCGGCCGCCAGAAATCGGCAAACGGGATGGCCAGCCGCCGGATGGCACTTTCGATGACCGGATCGGCGCCATCCTCGACGGCGAGCTGCGGCTTGAGCGTAGCCGCGATGCACCAGGCGAAAAGGTCCTGCTTCGCCTCGGGCGGCAACGCCGCGAGCGCCGCGAACCCCTCCTGCCGGCTGCAGCGACAGCCAGTCGAGGGCGAGCGCCTTCTCGCGGGCGGCGAGGAGCCGGTCGGCCGGTGTCTCGGCGAGATCGTTCGACGAGGTCGCGAGCCGGGTCTCGGCGGCCCGCAGGTCGAGCGGGCGGGAGCGCCAGCCATGGTCGCGGAGATCGACGCACAATGCATAGAGCGTCAGGTCGAACGCCACCCCGAAATCGCCGGCAAGGTGCGCCTTCGCAATCTGCAGCCGGTGCGCCTTGAGGTCGTCGACGAGGGCCTGGCTGAAGCCGCATTCCTTGCGCAGCTGCGCTTCGCCGGTGAGCGGGCGAGGGGAGGGGCCGGCAAGCTCGGCGCCGGGCCCGAATGTTTCGTCGCCGTTCTCGGCTGTCTCGGCGCCGTTGCCGGCGTGCGCGGATGTCGCCGACCGCTCGACGAGGCCCTCGTAGATCCGAAAATCGCCGTCATCGCCGATCGTCACGATGCAGCCGGCGCGGGCCCGGTCTTCCGGTGCATAGACCGCCTCGGCTTCGGTCGTCTCGACCAGATCGTCGTGACGCGCCTGCAGGTCCTCGGCCTCGCTGACGAGCCCATCGGTCCAAGCGTCCTCGGGGAGCGCTTCGAGGGCGGCGAGACGGCCCTCGATCGCCCGGAGCTCGGCGGCGACCGCCGGCGGGAATTCGGCAGCTTGCGGGCGTATATGCGCGTATTCGGCGGTGAAGCCGTAAGCCGGGTCGAGCATCGGGCGGACCCACGCCCAATGCGGGCGCAATTCTTCGGCCTTCTGTTCGAGCTTTTCGAGTGCCAGCCGCCGGACGAGTGCTGCATCGTCCATGAAGCCGTCCTCGTCGCCGCTGAAAAGATCGCGCGTCACCATGCCGCCGGCGGCCTCGTAGGCGGCCGAGCCGACAAACGCGCCGAGATGCGAGTCGAGCGGGACGGCACCTTCGGTCAGCAGCCGCCGTACGGTGTAAGGCTGGATGTAGGACTGGCCCTTGACCTGCTGCCACACAGCGAGCTGTGCGGCGTGGTCGGCGCCGAGCGTGAATGCCGTCATCACCTCGAGCGAGAGCTTGCCGGCGCGGAATTCGTCGAGCAGCTCCGGCGCTACGTTGCCGAGCTTGAGGCGCTGCTTGACGTGCCGTTCGCTGACCCCGAACCGGGTGGCGACCGTCTCGATCGGCTCGCCCGCGTCGATCAGCGCCGCCATCGCGGCGAATTCGTCTGCCGGGTGCATCGCGGCCCGCACCGTGTTTTCCATCAGCGAGGTTTCGAGCGCCGCTTCCGGCTTCTCGATGAGGCACGGCACCTCATAACCAGTGGGAATGACGCCCTCGGCGGCGAGCTCTTGCAGCGCCTTCAAGCGCCGGCTGCCGGCGGTGACGGCATAGATCCCGTTTCGCTCGGGTGTCGGGCAGACGACCAGGTTCTGTTTGAGCCCGCGGGTCGTGAGGCTCGCCTTGAGCTCCGCGTCTTCGGCCGCCGAGGGCGGGGTCTTGCGGGCATTGGCCGGCGACAGGACGAGCCGGTCGAGGGCGATCGTTCGGACAGCAGATGCCGCTTCCATACCTGGGGTCTCCGGGACCGGCGGACGGAGCCTCTCTCTCGTCCTCCAAATCGGCCCGCAAAGCCCACTCGACCCTCTCCCTCTTTCCGATCCACCGGGTCCGCTTAGCCGAAAGAGTTGTGAGGCCAAACAAGACGTTGCCGGGGCGCCAGCTTGCCTGCGCGAGGGATCGTCACCGAATGGCCAAGACGGCTGCGCCGGCTTGGGGAGCGCCCGCAGCCGGCGCGAGTAGAGCCTGGACCCCAACGGGGCGCGCCGCGGGCTCTTATCTTGACACAGGCAGGAAACCATGCACATCATCTGCCGATATGGCATGAACGATCAGGGGTGCGCCCGCACGGCCTGTCGTATTCGTTTACGCTTCACGCGCCGGACGGCGCGCGTCTCGTCGGCTTTGACAACGCTCACGGGGTCCCGGCAAAGGGTTCGCGCTTCAGAAGGCCGGAGACAGCGAGCGATCACTAGCACCGCACCGAGAACGACCCAGGGCCGACCCTATCAGTTCGTGGATGCGGATATTTTGCTGCAGGACTTCTTTCGAGAGGTTCGGAGAGTGCTCAGAGAGCGGGGGATTCCCGAAACCGTGATCGCGGTGGAGGAAGAGAGGAAATAACACAATGAAGCGATACAAGATCCAGAGTTCTGGCCTCGCTCGAGGAAGAGATGCGAGCTGTCGCGCGCGGCGAGCGGCCAGCCCCGTCCGATGCCGCAAGGCCGAGCTTCAATTCGGTCGAGGCGGTGGCGCGGCTGTTGACACCCGAAAATCGCGCGCTGCTTGCGATGATCCGCGATAGGAAGCCTCAGTCAGTTGCGGAACTGGTTCAGCTGAGCGGCCGGTCGCAACCGAATCTCACCCGCACCCTGGCTAAGCTGGAAGCGGCAGGATTCATCACGATGAAGGCTCTCGGCCGGCGCAAGGCCCCGAGCGTCGCCGTCAGCAAAATCGTGGTCGGGATCGATCCGTATTCGGAGCACGACCAGCTGCGCGTCGCGTAGCCCTTTGCAAAGACGCGTCGTTGAGGCCGACAATTCGCACGTATGCTCATACTCGAAAGCGAGCCCTTTTCGCAGGGCCGGCGCGAGGAGCGGTCATCGTTCCAAAGCAAGGTCGCGACCGGCGGCTGCTCGAGAAAGCTTCTCATCGACCAAGACTTGAACGCCCAACCTTTGCCAGAGCTGGGCTCTCTCACAATCGATTTGTGGATCTCCCCCATATTGCAAGAACGGGCGAGCGGTGCACCGTGGCTACCGCTATGCTTCGCGTTCTAGAGTAGGCGCACCGCCGGAGGAGGGAGCGCCCTTGTGCCGGAGTTCGTCGGAGAGGGCGAAGGGCGTGCTGCCGCACTTAATTTAACGCTGGACGTATACGCAGAAAGGTTGTAAAATTTGCTATATGGCATGTGCGTAAATTCGCGTGTATTGAGAATTGATACCGTTATAATATAGTGATTGAGCCATCATTGATGATCGCCAAAGGCCGTTCGCGGTTGAGCCAGGTGCTGCGCCAATCGGGAGGCATCGTGTCGGTTGGCGATGTCAGCGAGGCGCTGCGGGTGGAGCGGGTCGACGCCGCCAAGCTGCTCGCGCGCTGGAACGCGCAAGGGTGGGTAACGCGGTTGCGTCGCGGCTATTACGCGCCGGTTCCGCTGCAGGCGCTTGGCCAAGACCAGGTGCTTGAAGATCCGTGGGTCATCGTCCCGGAACTGTTCAGCCCAGCCTGCATCGGCGGCTGGAGCGCGGCGGAGCATTGGGGCCTGACCGAGCAGCTGTTCCGCAGCACCTGCGTGCTGACGACGCGGCCGATTCGGCAGAAAGAGGAGACCGTTCAGGGGGTGCCCTTCGTCCTGAAGCACATCCGGAAGAGGGCGTTGTTCGGCACGAGGCCGATCTGGCGAGGCACGGTCAAGGTCGAGGTGACGGGTCCCGACAAGACAATCATCGATATGCTCGACGATCCGGCAATCGGCGGCGGTATTCGGCACGTGGCCGACTGTCTCGAAAGCTATCTCGGCCGAGCGGACGGCACGGGCGAAAACCTGATCTCGGCAGCCGAGCAGCTTGGCAACGGCGCCGTGTTCAAACGGCTCGGGTTCCTTGCCGAACGGCACGAGGGGCAGGAGGCCCTCGTCGCGGCGTGCAAGGCGCACCTCTCGCAGGGCAACGCGAAACTGGATCCGTCCCTGCGGTGCCCTCGGCTCATGACGCGCTGGCGGTTGTGGGTACCTGCAAGCTGGTTGAGAACAGGGCAGGCGGCATGATCGATCGGGCGGATCTGCTGCGCCTAGCGAGCGAACTTGGCTTGGAGCCCCGGACGCGCGTTTGCTAGACAGAGGAAGCCCCACGACGAACCTTGGTCATGCGGCACCAACCCGCGGATAAGAGCCAGATCAACCGTCGTCCACGCTTCCTGCCGCCCACTTCGGGAACCGATCTATCGAGACAAAGCCAGCAGCACTGGATAAATCATCCTCGCATCCCGCCGGAGGCGGCCGGCGCCAGACTTCGCGCCGAGCCAGAACGTGACGCCGATCGATCAACTGTATATCGTCCGGTTTGACCCCACAGGCGGTCAGCGTAGCCTCGACCTGGCGCGTTGGGGCTTGGTGACGTTCTGGGCCAATGACATCGCTGGCGAGCGAACGCGGCACGCGATTTATTGTTTGTCCAGGACGGTGGGAGGGGGGATGCTGGCGGCGGCGAGGACAGGAAGCCGCGGATGTCGGCACGATGACGATATCTGGCTCGGTTCGGGGGCCTCCTCGGATCTGTTGGTGACGCAGCCATGAGCGATCTGGAGTTCCAACGCGAGCTCAGCCCGGATCAGGTTCACGAGGCGTTATCGCTTCTGGACAACGCGGCCGGCGCCAAGGTTGGGCGTTCCCAGGCCGACGAATTGGGGGCGATCGAAGACGTGGATCCGGAAGCTGGCGAGGCCGCTGCAACCCGCGTCACGCATAGAGCGCCTCCTGCGACGGAAGACCCGCAGCAGCAGGCGAAACGTATCAATCGATCCGCCATCTTCTTTTTTGGCCTCGGCGTCGCGGCCATGGCCACACTGGCGCTCTTGTCGTGGAGCGAACCCGCGCCGACACCACCGTCACCACCAGCGGTCGCTCATCAGCAGGTTCCGATCCGGCAGCCGGCGCCGCCGATGAAAAGTGCCTTTCCGCCGCTCCCTATTGCCAATCCTCCATCCGACCAAACTCCCGACGCGTCGGAGCGGCGGGCCGCGAAGGCAGAGGTCTCGGACTCCCTCCTTGCCGGTCCTGCCGATCTCGATGCTGCAAAAAATGCGGCCGATGCCGCCGGCGGGATCCTTGGTAAGGCCGATATGGGCGCAGGTGCCGCGGCGGCCAACGGACGAGCGCAGCCCGACGAACAAGCGCAGCACAAACCAAAGGAGGCCCGGCGGCATTCACGGGCGTCTCGGATCGCAACAACAAAGGAGCGATCCTGGTACAGTCATCCGCAGGCCCGCGCCGAAATCGACCCCGGCCAGTGTTCATTTTTCTTATGTCTTTCGTGGCAAGCTCAGCGCGTCTTCTACGAACCGCCGCGCAACGTAAATCAATGACGGGCGTCCGCAGCTCACGGTGCCAACAATTGAAGGCGTGCGGTCAAGCAGGCGCGACCAGGGCCGGAACCTAAATTGACACAGCGGGCGCGCACCCGGCGGCTGTCGCTTGAACGGCGTAAGGCCATGCAGGTGTAAAATCGACCGAAATAGCGTCGGGATTTTTGACAACCGGGCCGGGATGAGCGGATGAGCGGTTAGGGCCTTGCCTACCGCGATTTTACTCGTTCGCGATTGTAAAGCGCCAGGGGCTCGGAGCATCAATTCGCGGCGGCTCGACCGAATCGAGAAGGGATCACCTAAATTAGATCGGATCGACCGTATGTGGTCTCGTGATTGGCAGGACGAGTAGTAAGAATTCGACCTTTGTCGATGAAAAGGCAAGGAAAGATCGATGTTTTTTGGAGCGCCGACCCGTGACTGAAGAGGATTGATTTCTCGGATCTGTCGGAATTTTTGACAATCGCGAACTTGCGCCATTCCGCGTTAACCATCTAAGGCGAGGCACAGCAAGGAGTCGGTCTAAATGGCACGGATTTTGCCCAGCTTTAGGAGCGGGGAGCGCAGACCAATTGAGAAAGAGGAGAGCGGCCATGAGGACAATGTTTTCCGTTTGCCTGGCGCTTGCAGTTGGAGTTTTCATAGCCGGTCCCGCACATGCGACCTTCATCCTGGACACGAGTTGCGGAGTATCGAAGTGCAATGCCGGCACTATGTTCTTTATCGACAATGCGAATAAAGATGTCTCGACCTTCACCGGCGCGGTCGGCGGGGCTAGCGGACCGGCGGTTACCGTTGATACGACGGGGAATGTCGACACCGGGTCAGGTTTTGCCACGATCAAGCCGACGAAGGACGCTACCCTCACGGATCTGATTTTCACGCCGGCGGATGACACGCTTTTTAACGACTTCTCATTCCGCGGGCAGCTTGAACCGGACGGGTTTACCGGCACGTTAGATGTCACTTGGACCGATAGTCTCGGAACAACGGGAACCATCACTTTCACCGGGGTCAAAGGACCAAACGCCGATTTCGACCGCCTCGGTATCGTGTCGACCGATGGCGAGACCCTGAAATCCGTGGAAATTAGCACTCCCGGGACAGAGAGCTTCAAGGAATTCAAGCAAGTCGAGTTCTCATTTGTGACGCCACCTCCGGTTCCCGAGCCGGCTACGATCGCGCTCATCGGCGGTGCGCTCGTGCTGTTCGGCATAGTGTGGCGGCGCCGGTCCAGCTGACGACGCCAGGCTCCTGAAAGAAGGCGGCAGATCGGCCGCAGTTCTTTTTGGGGGGCGTCAAGGCAGGGGCACACTCTTGTGTGTGCACGTCCCATGTGGGTGCAAGTCCCACCATAAGCTGGTCACGGCTGGCCACTGAGTCTGCCAGCGCATCCCGCCTATGTTCCTGGTCCGTGCCGCGGAGCGTACTATGTCCTGACCCGCAACCGGCAGGACCCGGCTTAGAGTTCGAAGGCGAAGTCTCGCTCTTGTGTTCGATCGCGCTCGGGCTGGTGGGTGCGCGTGGGCTCGCGGCCAGCGGCGAGTGCCGCCCGCGCCGCCTCGGCCGCAAGGCGCAGCAGAATCTCCGGCAGGTTCTCCTTCGTGATGACGACGAGGCCTGGCTTCTGCAGATCGGAGCCGACCTTGCCGAGAAAGACGTTCGGCGCGACGCCGATCGAGCAGGTGAGGCACTCGTCGATCTGCTCGCACAGCGCCTGCTTGAGTTTGAGCGCCAGGGCGCGGGCGACCGGCACCTGCCGCTGATCGCCCATCAGGCGGCCGGCGACCTCGTCGATCGAGCAGACCTTCTCGACCGGTACGCAGGTGTCGACCGCCGCCAGCATGCGTTCGTGATAGTCGGTCCAGAGCCGGTGCCGGGCCTGCACCGGAATCACCGCGGGGCAAATCCGTTTTGCCTCGTGCACCAATGTCCCTGTCGTGATGCCGAGGCGCTTGGCTTCATAGCTGGCGGCAATCGCCAGGCCGAGCTGGTCACCGTCTGCACGACGATGACCGGTTGCCCGCGTAGGGCCGGATTATCCTGCTGCTCGCACGACGCGAAGAAGGCGTTGAGGTCGAGGAACAGCCACTGGACGGCACAGGTAACAGGTAACGGTCGCCCTGCTGGAAGCGGGCTTTAAATTCGACCCCGGTGACGAGGCCTACCGCAGATCGCGCAATGCGAGCCGCCACACGATCTATCGGCTGCCCTATGAGCCGGTGCGCATGCGCCCCGATCGCGTGCTGTTGCAGGAGCTGCGCGACGACGCGGCCTGGACCTATGTCAACGAGGTGACGAGCGGCCATCCGGGCTCGATCACGACAATTCACGGCCATGGCTTCATGCCGCTATCAGCGTGGATCGTGTCCGGCGCCGGTCTTTACCTCGCCAGCTTCACGCTGCGAGCAATACCACGGTCTGGCGCGCGGCCATTTCACGGTGCGCCGGCTGGAGCGTGTTTATGGCGCCGAAGCGGTGCGGGCCGAATACGACCAGCTCAAGACCTCAGAGCTGCGCCAACCGCTGCAGATAGCTGATCTGTCCCAGGCTGCCGGCTACAGCCCCTTCTCTGGAAATAGTACCCCATAACGTCCTTTATGGTACAGCACGCAGTCGCAAAGGGGAGGGGATCGATGCCCAAGTCCGAGGTGCCCGATAACGGGCTGGGGAAAACGACCGCGGTCGCGATCCTTGAACCGGCGGCGAACACGATGCTGGTGCCGGCGATGGTCGCCGCCGCCGGCGAGCGCGCCGCGCTCCGGTTCATCGACTTCTTCACCGCCAACATCCGCAACCCAAACACCCGCGCCGCCTATGCGGTCGCGGTGCGCGGCTTCTTCGCCTGGCTCGACCAGCGCGACATCCGCGAGCTCGGCGCGATCCGCACCCATCACGTCTCGGCTTACGTCGAGACCCTGACCCGGACCTATAAGGCGCCGACCGTCAAGCAACATCTGGCGGCGCTGCGCATGCTGTTCGACTGGCTGATCGTCGGCCAAGTGGTCGAGCAGAACCCGGCCGCGGCAGTGCGCGGGCCCAAGCATGTGGTCAAAAAGGGAAAAACGCCGGTCCTCGACGGCGATGAAGCCAAGAAGCTGATCGACAGCATCGATGTGTCGACGATCGTCGGGTTGCGGGACCGGGCGCTGATCGCTCTCCTTATATAGCTTCGCCCGGATCTCGGCCGCGCTCCATATGAACGTCGAGGACTACTACCGACAGGGCAAACTTGTGGGTGCGCCTGCACGAGAAAGGCGGCAAGCAGCACGAGATGCCAGCGCACCACCTGCTCGAGGGCTACATCGACGAATATGTGATGGCGAGCGGCATCGGCGCAGAGAAGGCCTCACCCCTCTTCCGCACCCTGGGCGGCCGCGGCCGCAAGCAGTTAACGGCCGATCGGATGAGCCGGCAGGACGCGCGGCGCATGATCGTGCGACGCGCCCTGAAGGCCGGCATCATCACGCGGCTCGGCTGCCACACCTTCCGGGCGACCGGGATCACGGTCTATCTGCTCAACGGCGGATTGCTCGAATACGCCCAGCAGATGGCGGCGCATGAAAGCGCTCGCACGACCAAGCTCTACGACCGCCGCAACGACCAGGTCACGCTCGATCAGGTCGAGCGCATTGTGCTGTAAGAGGGGGAATGCGCGCTCAGATCAGCCGCAGGCTGACCGCCTCGGGTCCTTTTTGACCTTCGGCCACGTCAACGGCGACGCGCTGGCCTTCCGCGAGGCCCATGACCCCGGAACGGTCCAACGCCGAAGCGTGCACGAAGATGTCCTTACCCCCCTGCTCCGGGCCAATGAAACCAAACCCCTTGGCGGAGTTGTACCACTTCACCGTGCCGAGCTCCTCGACCGTGGGTCGATCGACGGGCGGGTAAGCCGGCCGTTCCGGTCGAGGCCGCCGCGGCGGCTCCTGCGAGGCGGTACGGGTGTCGATGCTGAGGAGCTCGGTCACCTGCGGCCCTTTCGGTCCTGGACCCGCCCGCACCTCGATCGACGCGCCCGGTGGCACACTGCTGTGACCACCGCGCTCGACGACGCTGACGTGGAGGAATGCGTCGCCGGAACCATCGGCCAGCTCGACAAAGCCAAAGCCCTTGTCCGGGTTGTACCACTTGACCGTGGCTCGGACGGGCGGGCCGGTGGGGCTGTCGAACTGCGGACCGCGCGGCGGCGCATATCCGAAATTGCGGGATGGCAGCTGGTAGTTGTCGTCGTCGAAATCTCGGCGGCGGCCCGAGCGGAAATCTCTGTCTCTATTGATCATGTCGGCTTCCTGGGGGGCACTGAAATCCCCGGACTTTGGGGCGCGCATCGGCGATCGTCAACGCGTGTCGCCGACCGGGGCGAGAGCAAAGGCTGGCGGTCTCGCACCGGCAGGCGAATTGCCTCACTCCGAAGTGCGGGTCAGGTCGAGCGGGATGTGTCTAACTATTTGGAATGATTAAGGACGTTATCAATGCGGGAGAGTTGGGCGCAAAGGGCAGGGCCTTCGGTCCCAGGATGTCTCGCTGCAGACACGGCCATCTGCATCGTCGATCCGCGCGCGATCACCCAGGCGATGCAGGTTGGGTGGTCCACCGCAGTGCACGGCTCCGAGGCCGCCTCTTGCGGAGCAAGCGCGGAACCGTCGCTGCATCTTTAAGAAAGGAATCATCGGCCAGCGGCGCCGCCTATCGCATTTTTGATGGATTCTTCAGCTTAAGGATATGCGACCCGCGTCGGCTCGGAGCCCGAGGATATGTAAGCTTCAGCAGAGGAGCGCTCCAGCTGGGCTTTTTTTTGAACGACGCTGTCCACGCGGCGGCAACCCCAACCTCTCTGCCGCTTACGATGCGCTTAATTTTCGGTTGACAAATCGACATGCATTAACTTTCCTGTAAGCATTGGATGTCTGCGCGTTCGAACCCTGCTTTATCCTGAGGGGGTCGAGATGCCTTCAAGCACCGTCCGCAAATTTATCGACCCAGATATGTATTTTTCGGGGATCCGAAATTTGCAGATCGAGGGAATCGTTACAAAGCGCGGCGAATTCCGCGCGGTATCGACGCGCATCGACCTGCACCGCCTGTGGATGCATCGCTTTGACGAGAGCCTGCCTCGCATCATGCGGATAACGCCGAGCGGCAAGCGGTCGCTGATCCTGTTCGCGACCGATCCCTCTCAGCCGAAGATGCAGGTCAGCGGGATCGAAACGTCACAAGATCAAATCGCAGTGTTCGGGTTGCATTGTCCGTACTATCTTCGTTCCTCTGCGGCCTGCGGATGGGGCACCATGTCGCTGACGCCCGAAGACCTCGCCGCCGCCAGCGAGGCGATTATTGGGCAGCCGGTGACGCCGCCTTCATTTCCTCGATGGACCAAGCCGCGGGCGCATGTCGCGTCCCGGCTGTTGCGGCTGCACGAAGCGGCCGGCCATCTCGCGAAGACCGCTCCCGACATTCTCGCGAACCCGGAGGTAGCGCGAGCGATCGAGGAGGCTCTAGTCGAAGCAATGGTCTTGTGCCTGAGCAAAGGCCCGCCGGCCGATGTGAGCAATGTTCATCGCCATCGCACGACGGTCATGCGGCGGTTAGAGGAGGTTCTCATGTCCACCCCCGATAAGCCCCTCTATATGCCCCAAATCTGCGCGACGGTTGGCGCTTCCTATACCGCGCTGCGTGATTGTTGCCAGGAGTATCTCGGCATGAGCCCGAAGCGCTATCTATGGCTGCGGCGCATGCACCTGGTGCGCCGGGCATTGCAGAGCGCGGCCGCGGAGAAGACGACCGTGACCCAAATCGCCACCGATTATGGCTTTTGGGAATTGGGCCGCTTTGCGGTCGCCTACCGCTCACTATTCGGCGAACCGCCCTCGGCGGCGCTGCGTCGCCCCCCTGAAGACGCAAAACCGGGCGAAATCATCGAGCCGGCGTGGAAATTCGTCAAATCTGCATAGGCGCCGCGATCGAGCGATCTACGTTTTCTCGGCGCAACTGGAGCGGCAGGATGTAGATCGCTCCGGCCATCGGCGTCGGCACCGCCGGCACCGGCACGGTGTGGGAACCGCCCTCCAGTTGCTCGACAATCAAAGCCGGAGCCAATGCCTCTTCTCGGCGGGCGCCGGCGCAGGCGGAGCAAGAGTGGGCTGGCTCATACGGTGCGCCCAAGGATGAGTGAGCCGTAGCCTAGCAAATCCCGTGTTGGCTCAACGATTGGCCAACGCTCGGGAAAGCGGTAGGAGTATGATCAGTCCGACGATCGCGACAACAATCACCATGACGACCACTTTTGGGTCGCTGAAGCTTTGGCTTGCGACCACGAGCGCAGCGGCAATGTTGCGCTGGCTGGTACCGAGCGCCATGACCCGTCTCGTGTCGGTGTCGGGACCGCCGAGCAACCAACCGATTGCAAAGCCTAATGCGATATAGAGCAGCCCTGCGAGAATTCCTCGTGTGCCGAAGACTTGTAGGACCTTGTCAATGTTCGCTATGGTGATCAACAATACCAGTAGGATGAGGTTGATGTTGGAAATCCAGTCGAGCATGGGCTTCACGCGACTGGCCAATTCTTCGTATCGTCCCTTCAGGACAAGCCCGATCGCGAGCGGGAGTAGCATGAGGAGGACGAGGGAGCGAGCTATATTCCACGGATCAACGGTGACCCCCGGGAGCAGCAAGGGCATGACGACAGGCAGGTAACCGACCGTGACGACCATCAGGAGCACCATCGCGCCAACGGAAAATGCGAGGTTGCCCTTGGCAAGTTCGGCGAGCTTCGGCAAGAACGGCGCGCCGGCGGCGCACCCGAGCACCAGCAGTCCAACTGCAAAGGGGTCATCGAGCCAGAGCACCTTCGCCAGGGCGAGCGCGCCAAAGGGCATCAAGACGAAATTGCCCAACAGCGCCAGCAAGACCAGACGGGGATTGCGCAGCGGTTCGATGATCTGCCGGATGGTGAGCCCCGAACCCATTGCCAGCATGCTTGAAACCACAAACCCAAGCATGGCCACAGTGACCGCTTTGTTCAACAGTCCCATCAGCACGGCGGTCTCTCCGATTATGGAGACGCGTACGCGGTCAATGCGGCTGGCCACGCCTATTTCATCAGTGCCAGATTCCGCCAGAAGCTCGTCAGACTGTCCGTGCCGCCGAACAGAGTGGTGAAGTTCGTCGAGTCCACGAGCACGATGTCGCCGGCGCGCTGCTGATTTGGCGGCATCCAGAGCAGGCAATTGAACTCCGTGTTGCCGGCTGCGGTAAAGGGATGCGGACGGTCGAGATCAACGGGCTGGCGCGCCAGCAAATGCACCGACCTGGTGTCCTTGGCGGTCAGCTCATAGTGCGGCAGGTGTGGATGGAAATTGAGTGTACGGACGTTTTTGAGCAGACCCAGCTTGTCAATGTCCGGAAAGGCCGTAAGCGGCGCGATCTCGTTCGTGCCTTTGACGAGCGCTGGCCGGAGACCCCATAGGTTATCCACTGGGACGGCGAGCGCCTTCATCAGCGAACGGGCATACTGCCCGAAGCGTTGCTGGCGCGGCACGAGCGGGTCGCCATGGTGGAGGTATTCCATCTGGCGTTGCTTGAGGTCGTCGGCGAAACCGACATCGTGGTGCGGCGCGAGAACCAGGCAGGTGCCTTCGCGCTTGAGCCACTCGCGGATGGCCGCGACTTCCTCTGGCGCGGCTTCCTGCTCGGAAGGGAGGTGGTCGAGTCCAAACACCATGAGCGTGTCGCTATCTGCGAGGATCCTTTCGTCAATCGGCAGCTTGAAACCCGCCTGGTCAATGCGCTGGAAAACGGCGACCGGATGGCCGGTGGACTCGCCGGCAATCTGCTGGAAGCTGAGCGTGGAACGGTGGAAAAGCTCCAGCGTGCCAGCGATCCCTTGCAGAAATTGTGCTGCGCTCCACTCCGGCGTCTCGTAATTCGGCCACAGGACGGTGCGGACTTGGGTCATTGTCGAGAAGCGGTTTTCCATCGCCGCAGGGTCGCGCTGCGATTCCCATGGGTAACTCCACGTCCAGTAGATGCTTATGCGGCGTTTGCCAGGCGTGTATTTGCGCGCAACGTGATCTTGGTTGTAGGTGCGTGCTGCCGGCAATGCGCTCATGGTCGTTCCCTCTCGCATTTTAGAGAGCTAGGCGGGGCTGGCATCGCCGAGCGCCGTGAGATATCGAAGCGCCTTGGTACCCGGAAGGAAGAAGTATGCACCGCCCCTCACGGTGGTGAATGCGGGAAGGCCGGTGATTTTTTTGCGGATTGGGCGTTTAGGGATTTTGAATTCGAGCGTGCCGTCCTGGTTGCCGATGATTGGGTCGCGCTCATTGCCGAGTTCATGGAAGGTTTTGTCGTTCACCCATACGTTTTGTGCGAACTCGAACTGGCGGATGAGGCTCGCGCAGATCACGAACGCGGCGATGCCACGCTCGGCCCCGTCTTCCGCAGCGCTCTCCGGCAGGTGCGGGCCATAGGTAGCGCCGCGGCGAATCATGCGGCGACGATTTATATTGTGCGCCGTGTCGCGGGGGTTCATGCGCCGGATGTGCGAGCCGAGCGGCACCGCATAGCCATGCGGGTCCATCTGCTTGTAATTGAAGTCGTTGTTGCGCTGCGCATCGGCACCAAGTGCCGGATCGTCCTTGTCGGGGGCCAGCACCAACGGTGCGCCGCTGCGCCAGCGGCCCATCAGCTTTGCTGCAATCAGCTCCTGTTCTTCGGGCGTCTTTCCGTGCTCGCGCAGGAAGTCGTGGAATTTGCCGACATGCTCTTGCAGGCGGCGATAAGCCATGTAGCTGCCGTTGCGGGACAGAATTTCAGGTTGCGGCAAATTGGCGGGCGGTCCGTTTTCGTCCGGGTAGCCGAGGATGAATTCGCCGGGTTTGAGCGGCCCCCCGGAGCCGGGAGTCGGAACCTCGCCGGTGCCTTCCATGACCGGCTGGGAGAGCCGGTCGCGGTAGCCGAAGTGGTCATGCGCATAGTCGAACGGCGGCGTCGCCTCCAAGTCAAGCGTCGATAGCACGTCCACGCCCTCGCACAGTGCCACGAGGTTGGCGTGCTCGACCTGACAGCGGCTGCGCTCGGCCGCGTCCCGGGCAAACAGGATAACGATAGCGTGGAGGTCTGAGCGGGCAAGGCCGCCCACCCAGTTGTCAGGATGGTTCGGTCCGGTGTCGCCGAGCATCTCCGCGCGCGCGACCATGCCTTGCCTGAACTCCTCCGGGAACGTGGCAAGTGAATTTTCGTCCAAACCGAGCGCCCGCAGTCCGTTCCAGGTGAAGGCTACGCTCACCCAGCGATTGTCCATCTCCGTCGAAGCGCGCACCTCTGCGGCCGACTGCACCTTTGGGATGAGCGCCGACAGCCAGTCGCGTCCGCCCGCGGCGTTGCGAAACGAAAGGAATTCGTATCGCCCCGTAAGCGCGGGCACGCGCGCCAGCAGGATGTGTTGGATGTCGTCGAATTCAAGCATGGCGCGCCCCATGGCGAATTACTGCATCTGGTCGAGCATGCTCGAGAAGGCCGCCTTGAGCTGCAGGGCTTTCTTGATCTCGTCCGCGCTCACGAACGGGTATTCGCCATATTCAAGGAAGCTCGGGCGATGATGGTCACGGACGAACTTGATGAATGCCTGGGCGTTCGTTTTCCAATCTTTCGGAAAGTTCTCCAGATTTTCGAAAACGGTGTCGAGGCCCGATTCTGCAAAGATGCTAACTGCATCCTCGGTATATTTGTCGAAATCGGTGTCGAAAATACCCATGTACTGAAAGTAGGTTTCCCCATTGATGTCGAAAAGGTTCCATCGGAGGTAATGCAGCTTAAGAACGGCGAGGATATCAGGCTGACCAGCCACGGACTTCTCGATGTTCTTAGCGTACTCATAGAAGACCGACTCTCGTCCGGGGATGATCTTCGCGATGATGGAGAAGCCGTAGCAAGCCGGAGTCTTGGGAAAGATCGGGCCGTATCTGCCTTGCTCAACTTCATCCTTGAAGAAGCCCCCTTTGGGGATCGCCATGGCCGCGGGCTTCGTCCAGTCGCCTTGCCTCGATGCGTCAGACATAACTTCCTCTTTCCATTCTAGCGCTAGCTAGCTAGGATTGTGATGATCGAAGTTGCTTCAGTGGGCTGCGACAGTGACAGTGTTCAGGCCGGCGACGGGGCGGCCTGGGATGGCTTTGCCCCTTCCAGGGCTCGGACGAACTCACCGGACCCGGCACCCCATTTCGTAAAAACCCGGAGTGCTGCGGTAAAGGGCACATCCACTGGATGCACTCGCTCTGGCGGCAGGATGTATACCGCTCCGGCCATCGGCGTCGGCACCGAAGGCACCAGCACCGTAAAGGAACCGTTTGTCAATTCTTCAACAATCAGCGCGGGAACCAGTGCCTCCTCAATCTCGGCGAGACAGGGCGCGAATGCCGGGTCGTCCGCCTGACCCATGACGCGTCCGGTGAGCCCCCGCAACAGCGTGTAGCCGGGGAGTCTTTGTAGTACCCGCCGTTCAATGACATTCTTCGCTCGTAAACCCGCCCTGGTGCGGACGATCAAACCGGCGAGGAAGCAAATGGCGGCGAGTATCAGAATCGCCAGAATCTCCTCAAACTTCACGGAACCGGGGATTGCAGCCGTGATCGGCTTCACCGCGGCCACAAGACCTTGTAGCGCCTTCAAGATCAAAAGCACCGCGATATAGACCGGCAGAACAATGAGCAATCCGCCGATCAGCGTGGTTTTGATGAATTCAGCAATCGTTCTCATCTGGGTCTTGCTCCGGGCAGGCTATTGGCGACGGCCCTTCTTCCACCACTCACAGCGGATCAAACCGGCCCGCTCCCCGGAGCCTGCCCATAACACCACGCTAAGCCGCCAATTGTGCGCCGGCTCGCGGTGAGGCCAAAGGCTTGACCGCTTCATCGCCGAGTGGAACCCGGCAACAAGCTGCCCCGGGCGCCGAGCCGATGACAATGCGCCACACCCTGATGACGTTGATACGCCACGGCGGCAGTGCCGCGACTAATTTTGGCGTCCCGTCTGTTTACAGTTGCGCTTGTCCGCGCCGACGGCCCCATTCGCCTGACGGCAGTTCTGCCGGGTGTCCCGACGCTCCTGGCCGTTGGTTTGGGCGATGGTGAACGAGCCGTCAGTTGATGCCTCATCCACCACCTTAACAGATTTTGCGTTCGTCGAGATGGACATGCCAACGACCATGCAGAAAATGATCATGGATGATCTAATGATCGCGAACGATCCAGAGGCGAATTCAAGTGTCACGTCTTGGTCCTCCTTTGGTGGCAATTCCTGCGAACCTTTAGCCAGAACCTGCGAGGAAGCCGTCCTCCTCTCCGCGTTGCTCCTGAAGACGCCAAGACCAGACGACGCAAGCCCCGACGGCGCGCTATGCCGCCGCCAATCAGGAGGCGCGCGAGCCGATGGTTCTGCGTGCCGGGTCAAATCGGCCCAGTCTCAAAGTTTATCCGTAACACGAGGCTAAGCCGCCGATGCTGCGCCGGCTATGCAAAAATAACGAATTTTTACGGAGTTGCGTCGATTGAGGGTCGAGCCGAACCATATCGCTCGCGCGGCCAGAGCAGCGCCATCATGCACAGAGTGTACCCGACCGCCAACAGGACGTAGCCGATCCGGGTCGTGAACGACTCTGGGGTCGTCGTGGGCAACGGCGCTATGCCCGACCCGAACAGAATGAGGAACGTCGTGAGCGCTCCGGCATACATCTCGGCGCGACCGGCTGCGGCCCGCCCGCCCAGGATCAGCCCGACGAGAAAGACGGTCAGGAACAGGAAGGGCAGCTCCGGGCGCAGCTCGACAAAGGCAAAAGCCAGGGAGGCGAGCACCCCGCTCAGCAGATTGACGGCGACAAGGCTGAGGGCGGAGCGGACGCTGGTTGCGAAGTCGAACTGAAGCAGCACGGAAGCAACGGTGATCGGAAGAACGAGCGCCAGGGAGAGGGCGTTGTCGGTCAGGCACAGCGTCATGGCGCCGAGCAGGATAGCCGCATTGGCGACAGCCCGCATCGCGGGCCTGTCGGTGGCGGGCCTGTCGATGGCCGGGGCCGCCGGCGGCGCGTCCGCGGCCGCATCGCGGCTCGGCAGGACCGCATGGGCGAGCCACGACAAGACCACGGCACTCAAGTAAGCCTGGAGCAATATTGCAATTATGCCTGAGTCGAGCGTGTCGTGCACGCGATCGAGCAGGGTGACCGTGATCGCGATCACCACGCAGAGGAATATGACAGGGCCACCCCGTCCCCGCGCCTGCACGAAGAAGCATACGAAAAAGAATAGGCCGAGCAGCGCCAGCAGCTGGACCGGGTGGTTGCCAAAGATGCCGCTGAGAACAATGAAGGCCTGTCCGACGGCCAGCACGAGCCCGACGACCGCCATCGCCTTCGACAGCGGCAAGGGCCCGGCGCCGAAAATCAGCAATTGCACTGCGAGGAGCGGCCCAAAGAAGGGGATGACCGCGCCAATCGCGAGGTTCCAGGTGAACCCGGCAGCGACCGCGAGCGCAACCCGCAGCCCGATGCGGCGCTGGCGTGACAAAACCGCCACCGCGGCGCAAGCGTCAGCTGGCATAGGTCAGGATGGAGATGAGGCGAATAAATGCTGCGCCCAGAGCGTCGGTGACTGGATTGTTGCCGGCATAGACGACGACATTCACCTGCGAACCGACCCGAACGCTGCCCCGCGGCGGCCTCTCGTCGACGATCAAACGCACCGGGAAACGCTGCGGATCGCGCACCCAGCCGGTGGCGTTCTTGATCGTGGGCAGGCCGGTATTGGGATCAACGCTATTCTGGGAGACGCCCCAGCCGATGCTCTCGACGTGGGCTTTGAAGACCGCGCCCGGCAACGCGTCGAACACCAATTCGGCGCGATCGGACGTAGCCATGTATTCGAGGCTGTTCTCCTTGAAATCCGCCGACACCCAGACCGTGCTCAAGTCGATAAAGGTAAGGGCCGCCTGCCCCGCTCCGATGAACTGGCCGGTGGCAAGCTGGAGATTGGAGACCAAGCCGGCGGCCGGGGCCTTGACCGTCGTATAAAGAAGATTGAGCCGCGCCCGCTCCAACGCCGCAAGCGCCGCCTTGAGCTGGGGATTGTCGGCACCCTTGGGGCCAAGCTCTTCCCGCGCCTTGGCGAGGTCGGCCTGGCTCACCGCCAGCGCCGCGCGTGCGGACCCCTGTGCGGCGCGGGCGGTATCGGCTTTGGAAGCGGGGTAGACGCCCCGTTTGACAAGCTCGAAAACCCGCTCCGCCTGGGCCTGAACGTTTTCGAGCTCGGCGACCTCCTTAACGACGCGCGCCTGCGCCAATTCCACCGCGGCCGTAGAGGCCCCCAGCGTCTGACCGATCTGCTCGACCTGGGCCTGCGCCTCGGCCACGGCAATTTCGAAAGGCCGCGGATCAATGCGGAACAGGAGCTGCCCCGCGGCGACGCGTGCATTGTCCGCGACGTCTACGCTGATGACGCGGCCCGCGACTTCGGGAGCCATGCGGACAACATATGCCTGCACGAACGCTTGGGATGACGAAGGCGTGTAACGCTCCATGACGATCGACAAGGCAAACAGCAGAACGGTCACGACGACGACAATGAGCGCCGCCCTGCGCAGCGGGTTCGCAGAGTCGGTGTCCGCGGCAGCCGGCTTCGCGGGGGTGGGTTCCTTCACCGCAATTTTGTTGGTGGTTTCAGGGTCGATGCTCATCGCGGCAACACGCGTCCGGCAGCCGGAGCACCGTGCCAGCTTCCTGGACGCCGGGGCAAGCCGCAAAAGCCGTATTCTACGGCATCCGATCGGCGATCGGATGCGCCACCCGGGGGCGGCGCTGTTGCATCCATTCCATGAGCAGCACATAGCCGACGGCCAGGACCACAGGCCCCACAAACAGCCCGAGAAGGCCGTCGGCAATCATGCCGCCGATGACGCCGATCAGAATTACCGGCATCGGCACTTCCAGTCCGCGGCCGAGCATCAATGGCTTTAGGATGTTGTCGCTGAGGCCGGCGGCGAAGGTCCAGATCAGGAAGATGACAGCGGGCTGCGCGGCTTTCGTCGCGAAGACATAGGCGATGATCGGCAATGTCACCAGCACCGCCGGCACCTGGACGATACACAGCAAAAGCAACAAGACCGTCCACAGGCCGGCTGCCGGAAGACCAATCGCGAAGAAGCCGACTGCGAGGAGAAGCGACTGGATCACCGCGACGCCGACAACGCCTACCGCCACGCCACGGATCGTATGCGCCGTCAACGTAACCAAATGGCGCCCTCGGTCCTCGCTGCCGATAAAAAGTCCGAGCAGGCGCCGAGCGAAATCGGCGGCGCCCCTGCCGTAGGCGGCGATGACGGCGGCTATCCCGAAAGAGAGAACGAATGATAGTTGGCCGGCGGCCATGCCACCGGCGGACGACAGGAGCCGTGCTGCCGGTTGGCTCAACGCCCCACCGTATTTGGCGACCGCCGCCGGCATGTTGGTGGCGACGAGCACCCAGGCCTCCGAAAGCTTCCGGCCCACCAGCGGAAGCCCGGCGAGCCATCGCGGCGGCGGCGGGACGGCCAGGCTTTGATTGTGCAAGCCCACGATCAGCGAATACAGGGAAGACGCAATCGACGTCACCACTGTGACCATCGCCGCCAACATCACCGCGACGCCGACCAGCCCGATCAGCAGCGCCGACCAGCGGTTGCCGAGCCGAACAGCGAGCCGGAGATGCAGCGGATACAGCATCACCGCTAAAATTGCGGACCAGAGCAGGAGGTCGCTAAAAGGCGATATGTATCGGCTGCAGGCGTAGGCCAAAAAGCCTACCAGTCCGATTTGGAGCGCAAGATCGAGGACGGTCGGGCGCGAAGGCGCGTGATCAGAGTTCAGCACATTCGGGTCCATTATTTCTTCCCCCTTTCCCCTCCCGACAGACGGATGCCGGGTTGAGCCCCAGCCCGGCCTGTTTCATTCTCCAGCATCGCGCGCCGCCGCTCGTAGCGCCTCCACGCTCACCGCCGCGACCAGGCCGGTCAGCACAATACCGGCAAGGCCAATCACCACCGCGAGCAACCGCGACACAACATGTCGCGGCGTCAGATCGCCGTAACCGATGGTGAGACCGGTCACAAAGGTGAAATAAAGAGCGTCAATGATGCGCCACCCTTCTATGTGCCCGATCAGAAGTCCGGGCCCGATCATTGCGAGAATAACCCCGGACAGGGCCGGCCAGACGACACGAATCACCCGAAAGAGCTCGACGAAGAAGATGCGCCTGATTTGGCGTGATCGCATCAGTCTCCGCCTCTCCGAAAGCGCTGCTGTCGCTACTCGCGCCTCGCCCTGCTGGGCCGCCTCCCCTCGACACCCGCCTCTGACGCCCTTTTGGACCCGGTCAGCTTTCACCCCTGCCTGCCCGCCCGCCGTCGAAAAATCCGGAGCGGACAGGAACATCGGGCTGACCGCGTCGTCTATGCATTTTCCACATAATTTTCAGAGCCGGAACCCGATCCGACCGGTCACTATTCGGTGAACCGCCCTCGGCGGCACTGCGTCGCCCCCCCGAAGATATAAAATCGGGCGAAATCATTTCGCCGGCCTAGAAATTCGTTAAATCCGCATAGGCACCGCGATTGGGCGACCTATCCTCATTTTCGGCAAAATGCTCGGCCCGTATTGTAGTTCATCGGTTTTGCAGAGGGATGAATGCCGGGAAGCGGCACGCGCACGTTCCTCGAGCCCGATCACTACGAGGCGAGCCTGCGCCAGGCACAAATCGAAATCCTCGTTACGCTGAGCTCCAAGTTCAAGGCCCGCCTGACCTGGGCGGAGCTGCACGATTTGCAGGTGTTGAGGTGCGAGGAAGAGTTTCCGCGGGTTGCCTATGTTTGTCTGGGGCCGCAGCTCTCGTTCGTGACGTTTCCGGCCCATGCCGGGCCACCGCCGGTATCCGGCGGGATGGAATTGCAGCCCGGCGAGATTGTGTTCCACGGCCGCGGCGAGCGGCTGCACCAGTCAACACCCAGCCGCTTGGTGTGGAACGTCATAGCACTGGACCCGCTGCGGCTCGAACATTATGGCCGGGCCCTTTCCGGAACGCCTTTCTCTTTGCCATTGGAGGGAAAGATCCTGCGCCCCTCCCCGCGCGATGTGGCGCGCCTGCAGCGCCTGCATGCGCAAGTCTCCCGCCTCGCCGAGACCAACCCGAAACTATTGGCGCATACAGAGGTCGCGCGCGCCATCGAGCAAAGCTTGATCCAGACGCTGGTCGTCTGTCTGACCACCGCCGGCTTTCGAGCTGACGGCGCGATCAAACGCCGTCACGCCAACATCATGATCAGGTTCGAGGAGGTGCTGGCGGAGCATCTCGGTGAGCCTCTGCACACGACCGCGTTATGCGAGCTGAATGGGGTGACCGAGCGGACCCTGCGCTCGTGTTGCGCCGAATTCCTTGGCATGAGCCCCGCGCGGTATGTGCTGTTGCGCCGATTGAGCCGGGCACATGTCGCGTTGCGTGACGCCGGCCCCGACGGAGCAAGCCTCTTCGAGCTTGTCCGCGGCTTCGGTTTCGCCGAGCTCGGGCGTTTCGAGGCGGCCTACCGAGCGGTATTCAGCGAGGCCCCGCTAACCACCCTGCAACGGCCTCCGGGGCCGCGGTTCATCAACCCGTAAATCCGTTATTTCTGCATAGCCGCCAGCGAGCCCCGCTGTTTATCTTCTACGGACAGGCGAGCTTTTGCTTGTCCATCAGAACAGAATCATAACACCCCAGAACCATGAACCGACAGGAGAAAGATAAATGAACCGAGCAAGCTTAACCTTGAGCGCGTCCGCGTTGGTCTTAGGACTTTCTCTGTCCGGCTGGGCGCAGGAGGTCAGACAGCTCCCGACACAGACCGTCACCCTCTCGGGCACCGTGGCGACCATCGACCATGAGAAGCGCACCGTCAACATCAAGAAAGCCGATGGCAGCTTCGAGACGGTCGACGTGCCGCCGAGCGCGAAGCGGTTCGATGAGCTCAAGGTCGGGGACAACGTATCGGTGACATATAACAACAACGTCTCGGCAAGACTGAAGGCGCCGGGCGAGGCACCGGTCAATACGCAGACCGGGAGCTCCACTGCCGGGCAGGGTGAACGACCCGGGGGCACGGCGTCCGTGCAGAGAACGATGACCGCGACCGTCGACGCCATCGACAAGAACGCATCGTCGATCACCTTCGCCGGTCCGAACGGATGGAAATACAGCCGACATATCGTCGATCCGGCTGTGCTCAACAATCTTAAAGTTGGCGACCAGGTTGACATCACCTGGAACACGGACGTCACGGTTGCGGTGCAGTAACTCTACAGTAAAGAAGGTGATAATACCGCGCGTGATGAGCAGATCGCCGTGTGGCCTAAACCTCGGAGCCTGAACATGACTACAGAAATTGAATCGAAAAGGGTCTCGCGTCGAAGGCTGTTGCCCCTTCTCGGAGTAGCGGCAGCGGCGGGCCTCGCCCTTCGATACACCGCCGCCGAGGCTCAAACCAACGGCATGGAGCGGCGTCAAGAGCGGCGCGGAGGGCGCGTCGACCGGCGTTACGAGCGCCGCGGAGGCACGCCCGCAGCAAACCAGCCTGCAGCAGGAGCAGGCCAACCCGGCCAGGGTGCGCCTGCACAGGGCCAGCCTGCACAGGGCCAGCCTGCACAGGGCCAGCCTGCACAGGGCCAGCCTGCACAGGGCCAGCCTGCACAGGGCCAGCCTGCGCAAGGCCAAGCAGGAGCACAAAAACAGTAGTTAACCTACGAGGAGGGAACAGATGAAACGCTCGTTCTTTTTGTACATGTCCATCCTCGCAATCGTCGGCTGCGCTCAACAGCAACCCGCACCGCCGGCGGCGACGGAGGGTCCGATCACGCCGACCAGCTATGCAGCCGGCTCGGCGGCGAACACGACGACCGCCTTCGATGGAACGTGGGTCGGTGGCACCGTGCACAATATGAGCGCCGGCAACGCACTGCCAAACGCATCGGAGGGTGTCTCCGTTTGCCCGAATTATACTGCGCCGACGATGACCATCTCCAACGGGCTCGCACAACTCGACGTCCTCAACATCAGGTTTCAGGGTTACGTGACGCCACAAGGCGTATTGGTGATGCGGACCGGCGTTGGCCAAAAGTTCGAGGGCCAAATAGATGCTCAGAACGTGCTCAGAGGCAGGGTTATCGGGGCGTGCGTCTATGACGCGATGTGGCATAAGAGCGCTTAAGCCTCAAGGGCGGAAGAGTATCTCTTGGTAGAACTCGAGGTCCAGATCAATGGTGCCGTCGGGTGCCGCGCTAAACCTTGGCGAATTTAGAAGGAAAGGCAAACGGATGCGATCGTATCAACTTCGGGCCGCCATGTTGGCGCTGGCTTGCCTGACATCCGCTGGGCCAGCGCTGGCCCAGAACCCTTCGACCACCCCTGCCGCACCCGCACAAGGTGTGCCGACGCCACCCGCTGATAATTCGACCTTTCTGGACGGGTTGCGCAGGGTCGGCGTGATGGCGGGTCAAGTGGTCGAATGCTCGGCCGATGCGGATAAGCAGGATCAGATCTCGCGAGCAATGGAATTGGCCAACCTGATCGCGATCCATTTTGGGCTCAAGGCCGCCTTTACCTTTACCGGCGCCCTCGGCTACGGCTCCGGGCATCCGTTCGACAAGGCCGGCTGCAGCCAAGCGATCGACGGCTGGAAACAGATCCAAGCCAAATACCTCAACAAATGAGGTCCCCGGTCATGAAGAAGCTTTTGATCTACGTCGTGCCCGTCGCGTTGGTGGCCGCGCACGCATCGGGTGCCCCATCATCTGGATGGGGCGCGATAGGAGCGTCCGATTTTGCCGCCGGGACCGGGGCCGGAAAGGGCGCGCCGTTGGTGCTGGTCCAGCGTCGTGGCGGCGGTGGCGGCAACCGGGGCGGCGGCGGGGTCAGCCGTGGCGGTGGCGGCAACCGGGGCGGCGGCGGCGCCCGCGGCAATTTCAACAGCGGCAACTTTCAGCGCGACGTATCGGGCAACCGCAACGTTTCGGGCAACCGCAACGTTTCGGCGAACCGCAACGTCAGCGGAAACGTGAATGTGAACCGCAACGTCGCGGTCAGCGGTGGCGGTTACGGGGGCGGCGGCTATTACGGCCCTAACTGGGGCGGTGTCGCCGCCGGCGTCGCGGTCGGCGCTGGTGTGGCGGCAATGGCGAGCAGTGCCGCTGCCTCCTCTGCATATTATGCGCCGCCGCCCTATCAATATTACCCATCCGGGTACTAGATGCCGTAACGGGCCGAGTTCCGGAGGGTTTTCTGCAAGGGTGGCTGTCCTCCAGAGTGATGGTGTTGAACGAGGTCCGATCTGGTCGGCCGCAAGCATCGTCGGAGGACAGCCATGGAGTATTTTGCCGGGATCGACGTGTCGTTGGAGCAGAGCAGTGTGTGCGTCGTGGACAGCGCGGGCAAGATCGTGCGCGAGGCTAAAGCCGCGAGCGAGCCCGAGGCGCTGGCCGGCTATCTCGGCGGCCTGGGATTCGCGTTCGACCGGGTCGGGCTGGAAGCCGGGCCGTTGTCACAATGGGATTAAGGTTGCCCCGTTTTAGTGGACGGTTAGTCGGCTTGCGGGTTAGGTCGCGGTCATGGTGGTCTGCATGTCGGCTTCGTAGGTTATCGGCGAGCGGTATCCCAGGCCCGAATGCAGTCGCACCGGGTTATACCAGCCCTCGATGTAGCTAAAGCAGGCCATCTTCGCGCTTCGGCCTGAGATGCAAACCGCCGACGGCTGAGCAGCTCGGCCTCGAGGGTGGAGAAGAAGCTCTCGGCCATGGCGTTGTCGTAGGCGTCACCGACCGACCCCATCGATGGTCGAACACCTGCCTCGCCACACCGCTTGCCAAATGCCACCGACGTATGCTGGCTGCCCTGGTCGCTGTGGTGGATGACGTCCTTGGGCCGCCGTTGGCCAACCGCCATCTCCATCGCGTCCAGCACCAGTTCGGCGCGCAGGTGGTTCGCCATCGCCCAGCCGACGATCTTGCGGCTCCAGGCGTCGAGCACGACGGCGAGATAGAGGAACCCCGCCATCGTCGGCACATAAGTGATGTCGGCAACCCACAGCTGGTTCGGTCTGGTGGCGCTGAAGTCGCGGTCGACCAGGTCGGGCGCAGGCCGGTCGTCCTGGTTCCGCCGGGTTGTTGTCGGGCCGCCGTGCCGATGGCTGGCGCCCACCAGACCCGCCTCACGCATCAGACGGGCGATCCGCTTGCGGCTGTGCCTCTCTCCACGCCCACGCAGATCGGCATGGACGCGAGGCGCCCCGTAGGTCTGCTTCGAACTGGCATGCACCGTCTTGATGCGCTTCAGCAAGGCCGCATCGGCCGTGGCGTGGGCGGACGGTGGCCGTTGCCGCCACGCGTAATAGCCCGCCTTGGACACGCCCAGCACGCGTGCCATTGCGGCAATCGGGAAAGAGGCTGACCCGTGCACGATCGAGGCCACTTGGCGCGGCATCGGCGCACTCCTCGGCCGCTCGATAAAGGAGTCGCGCGCATCAAGGCCATGACCAAAGGCCCACGCGCTCGGCTTCGCGCGCAGAAGCGACCCTCTACGCGCGCTACGCGCGCCCGGCTTGGGAAATGTCGCAGACGGTTGAGCCGATCGCCCCCCGCTCCCGATATTTTGGTGTTGGGCGCTTTGGACAAGTCGGTCCCGGCACCCGGCACGTTCAGTCCGCACATCGCTGTCGGCGTCGCCCTCCTCGAACGCCTCGATCGCCGCCAGGCGGGCCTTGGCAAAAGCCTCCAAGGCATCCAGTTCGTGTTCTTTAAGCTGCTGAATTTCTTTCTCGCTTTCCGAGCAACGCTCACGAAATGCCACGTCGCCGTCGGCCCTCGGATCCAAGTCCTTTGGCTTGCCGAATGCTCGGTCGAGCACTGAATTGGCCGCAACCGTGATCACCATGAGTAGTTTGACGCTGGCGAGAAACAGCGTATCCGTCCGACGGCCGCCGCCGCGAGCATCAGTTTCACCGTCGCGACGGCTCACACGGGATGCAGGATCCCGTCCGTTTCAATAGCGTTTAATGCCTCGGTGAGTGATAGGCCACGATAGAGGCAATGCCAAACGCCTGTATGGCGGTACCACTGGATATCGAAGCGATCCCGGGCGACCCAGTCCAACCGCACGAAGGGGCTATCGAACTCCTGATTTATCGTCTCGGGGAAGCCGGAACGGTAGCGCTGGATGAAGCGATATCGTGCGCCATGCCATTTGCCGTGAATGTCGATGGGATAGTTGAATTCGGTTCGGTGGATGACGGGCAGAAATTGCGGCTTGAGGACTTCGTCGATAAACCTCTGACAGGCGACGGTGACGGCCGCCTTTTCTACCTCTGATATGCCCGTTGATCGCCTTCTTTGCGCTTCTACCCCTGCCGCATCCTTGCCGCTTCGGCAATGTCGTTGTTTTTCATGCCGCGAGCTTGGCAGATTGGCGCTTCCAATTCCAAGGCAGGAGTTCGTCGAGCCTGTGAACCGGGTGATCGGCAATGTGGCACAGCACGTCGGCGAGCCAAGCCTGCGGATCGATGTCGTTCATCTTGGCGGAGACGATGAGGCTGTACATGAACGCCGCCCGCTCGCCGCCGCGATCAGAGCCGGCGAATAACCATGCGCGGCGGCCGAGCGCAATTCCGCGCAGGGACCGTTCGGCGGCGTTGTTCGAGAGGCAGATGCGCCCATCATCAAGGAAACGCGCAAACGCCACCCAGCGCTTGAGCATGTAGTCCATCGCCTGGGCGACGTCGTTGTGGTGCGACAACCTGGCGCGTTCCTGACGCATCCAGGCTTCCAGCTCGGCGACCAGCGGTGCGCTCAATTCCTGGCGCACGGCCCTGCGCTGACCGGCGTCCTGGCCATTGATCTGGCGTTCGATGTCAAACAGGGCGTCGATGCGACGGACCGCTTGCAAAGCAATCGGCGAGATGACGGCCGGCGTCTTGCCTTGCGCTTTGCGCCGGGCGCTGGCAGCCAGATCGGCCAGGACGAAGAACCTGCGGCGGGCATGAACCCAACACGCCGCTTCCAGAACCAGGCCAGGCTGGCGTCCCTCCTCATAAAGCTTGTTGTATCCGCCATACGCATCGGCCTGGAAGATACCGGCATAAGTGTGCAGATGGCGCTGGGGGTGCTCGCCGGTGCGGTCGCGGGAGTAATAGAACACGGCCGCCGGGGGTGCCGGACCGCCGAACGGGCGATCATCGCGGACATAGGTCCAGATCCGGCCGGTGATGGTTTTGCCCTTGGCCAGGACCGGCACCGTGGTGTCATCGCCATGCAGGCGCTCGGCCGCCAGCACATGGGCTTCGATCAAGCTATAGATCGGCTTCAACACGCCGGCGCAGGTCCCGACCTGATCGGCCAGGGTCGACAGGCTCACCTCGACCCCCTCACGAGCGAAACGTTCGCACTGCCGATTGAGGGGTTGGTGCTGGCCGAACTTCTCGAACAGGATCATGGCCAATAGGCTCGGCCCGGCCCAGCCCCGCGGAATTGTATGGAACGGTGCCGGTGGCTGGGTGATCTTTTCGCATTCCCGGCAGGTGAATTTCTCCCGCACCGTCTGGATTACCTTCCACTGGCGCGGAATGCTTTCCAGGGTCTCGGTGATGGTCTCGCCCAGCTTGGCGAGTTTGGTCGATCCACAGCAGGCGCACGCGCTCGGGGCGGGAACGACGACGCGCTCACGCGGCAGATGGGCCGGGAACGGCTTTCGTGACGATCGCTGGCGGGTGAACGCCTTGACCGCCGTGGTCTTCGCCGCCGCCTGTTCGGCCGCCAGTTCATCCTCGCTGGCGGTGGCCTCAAGTTCCTCGAGCTGGAACTCCATCTGCTCCAGCAGCCGGGCCTTGCGTTCGGAGCGCTGGCCGTAGATCTCCCGACGCAGCTTCGCGATCTCCAGCCGGAGTGACGCGATGATAGCTTCGGTGCTGGAGACCTGTGCCACGGCGCGTGCCGCTTCGGCCTCCGCGGCCGTGGCACGAGCCTGCGCCTGTTCCAGGGCGGAGCGCAGCGCGGCGATGTCGTCATGGGCGGCGTCCATGGGGCGCATTTTATCCCCAAAACGCAGGAAACCCGGGGCTTTCCTGGCAAAAAAACCGCGCCTGATTCATCATGCCGCAGTCAACCAGCCGCTTCCGGTCTCCAGGTTTTTTGCGGCATTCTCCAGTCGATGCCTTCGAGCAAATAGCCCATCTGCCCGGCGCTGATCGCGACGATGCCATCCGCCGGCGACGGCCATATGAAACGGCCCCGTTCAAGCCGCTTGGCGAATAGGCACATGCCCTGACCGTCATGCCAGATCACCTTGATCAGGTCACTTCGGCGGCCCCGAAAAATGAAGAGATTGCCGCTGTGTGGGTCGTGCCCCAAAACTTCCTGGACCTGGAGTGCCAGGCTGGCCCAGCCCTTGCGCATATCCGAATGGCCCGCCGCCAACCATACCCGTATCCCGGGCGCCAGGGGTGCGATCACCGGCCCAGAACCGCCAGCACCCGCCGCAACGCCTCGGCATCGACATGACGGTCAACACGCAGACGCAAGCCGCCCGACAGCTCGATCTCTATCACGCCCCCAGCCGACATATCGGCACCTTCACCACGGGCAGGAACGACGACCGGCGCGAACACCTCAGACACCTCGCCGAGCGCCGTGACCGCATCAACCTTCGGCCCGACCACCACCGGCATGAAGCCTGGCACCATTGGTCGAGACCGCGACCGCAACCCTTGAGCCTGTCGGCGCCATGTGTACAAAAGACCCGTCGAGATCCCGTATCGCCGCGCAACCACAGCCCCAGAAGATCCCGAGCGCGCCAGTTCCGCGACAATCGCCAGCTTCTGCTCGACGCTCCACCGGCGCCGCCGCTCCGGGCCCGTCAAAACCTCGGCCCGTGAACCAGATCCCGTCATAAGAGCGCTCGTAAGAGTGGCCTCGCAGATCGGAAAAATGATCGGCTGACGAGCTCAACATCAAGACGGTGCCCATCGGAGGATTACGAAACAGCCACGCCAGCGCGCTTTCCAGGGTCGCTTCAAAGTCTTTGGCGAGGCGTTCGGTTGCGATTGAGCCAAGCAAAGAGCCTGCCCCGGCGCAGGCCGAGGTGCGCTCGACCACCCAACCCGCGGCAGAACGACAATTCTTATGGCGGTGTCGGAGCGCTTGACGATCTCGATCGTCCACCGGCCGAGTTTGTCGAGGGCGGCGGTGAGCTTGGCGCCGCGGTAGCCGCCGCCGGCGAAAGCCTGCCCTCGCGAAGGCGGGGGACATGGCGCAGCCAGGGATAGAGGTCACCCGCGGCGGTCAGCACCAGCGGCGCGCCGTCGCGGTCTTGGATATCAGCCTCATCGACCACCGCCACGACCAGCAGGCCGTTGGTGTCGGTGAGTATGTGGCGCTTGCGCCCGTTGATCCCCTTACCAGCGTCAAAATCGCGGGGACCGGCGGTTTCGGTGGTCTTGACCGACTGGCTATCGATGACCCCGGCGCTGGGGCTGGCCTCGCGGCCGGCCGCGGCGCGCACCGGCATCACCAGAGAATGATTTGATTGTCTGCCAAAGCCCGGCGTCCCGCCAGCGATAGAAAAAACCGCTGCACCGTCGAGAACGGCGGAAACTCCTTGGGCAACAGCCGCCACTGACTGCGGATTCCGGGGGAAGTCGCCCGGGATTCCGGGATGATCTCGCCCACCATTCCGATTTGATGTCGCTCGCTGTTCCGAGATGATTTCGCTCGGCATTCCGGGATGAAGTCGCCCGGTTAGAGGGCGTCTCTGCTGGCCCGTTTAGCGTCCGCTCCTTTGGCTTTTGCCGCGGGAGGGGACGATGCCAGCAGAGAGGATCGCGATGCGCCAGGTGCGCGACGTGCTTCGGTTGAATGCCGCCGGGGTGTCCGGCAACGAGATCGCCCGTCGGGTCGGCGTGGCGTCGTCGACGGTTCGGCTGACGTTGAAGCGGCTCGCTGCCGCCGGGCTCGGTTGGCCATTGCCAGCCGACATGACCGACCCGGTGCTCGAAGGGCAGCTCTTCACCGCAGCCGGCAAGAAGCAAGGGCATCGCCGCCGCACCGAGCCTGACTGGGCAGCGGTTCACCGGGAGCTGAAGCGCAAGCACGTCACGCTGCAGATCCTGTGGGACGAGTACATCGAGCAAAATCCCGACGGCTACCGCTACTCGCGGTTCTGCGAGCTGTACCGCGGCTGGGCATCGCGCATCTCGGTCACGATGCGCAGACCCACGCCGGCGGCGACAAGCTCTTTGTCGATTACGCCGGCGACGCGGTGCCGGTGATCATCGACCGGCTGACCGGCAAGAGCCGGCCGGCGCAGGTCTTCGTCGCCGTGCTGGGCGCTTCCAACTTCACCTACGCCGAGGCGAGCTGGACCCAGGCGCTCGCCGACTGGATCGGCGCCCACACAAGAGCATTCGAGGCGATCGGCGGCGTCCCGAACCTGCTGGTGCCGGACAACACCAAGGTCGCTGTGATCAAGGCCTGCCTCTACGAGCCGCAGGTCAATCGCACCTATGCCGAGATGGCGGCCCATTACGACACCGCGATCCTGCCGGCACGACCACGCCGGCCGCGCGACAAGGCGAAGGTTGAGGCGGCGGTGCTGATCGTCGAGCGCTGGCTGCTCGGCCGGCTGCGCCATCGCCACTTCTACAGCCTGGCCGAACTCAATACGGCAATCGGCGAGTTTCTGCAGCAGCTCAACGAGGAGCGGCCGATCCGCCGCCTCGGCATCACCCGCCGCGCCCTGCTCGAGGAACTCGACCGGCCGCATCTCAAGAAGTTGCCCAGCAAGCCCTATGCCTTTGCCGAATGGCGGCTGCGCCGGGTCGGCATCGATTACCACGTCGAGGTCGAGGCGCACTTCTACAGCGTGCCCTACCGCTTCGCCCGCAGCGAAGTCGGGGTGCGGCTGACGCCGCGCACCGTCGAGGTCTTTCTCAAAAGCTTGCCCCTGCGGAGGCAGGGGGCGAGCGAATTGCCGCGCATCTGCGCTCCAGCGGCAATCATCGGCACACCACCGTGCCCGAGCACATGCCGTCGAGCCACCGGCGGTACGCCGATTGGACCGTCGAGCGCATTCGCCGCGAAGCCGCTGCGATCGGTCCGGCGACGATTGGCTTGTGCGAGCTGATTCTGGAGCGCCGGCCGCATCCTGAGCAGGGCTTCCGCTCCTGCCTCGGCATCGTGCGCCTGGCGCGGCCGTTCGGCGCCGATCGGGTCGAAGCGGCGGCGATGCGCGCCATCGAGATCGGCACGCTGACCTACGGTTCAATGCGCTCGATCCTTGACAACAAGCTCGATCGCCAATCCGCCCATAACCGGCCCGCCGACACCGTCCCGGTGCTCCACCCCAACATCCGCGGCCCCCGCTACTACCATTAACCCGTTAAGGAGAATGGACATTGTTGACCCATCCGATGCTTGATCAGCTGCACCAGCTCGGGCTTTCCGGAATGGCCCAGGCTTTCGCCGAACTCGAAGCCTCCGGCGAGGGGGCGATCCTCACCCATGCCGATTGGCTCGGCTTGCTGGTCGATCGTGAGGTCACCCATCGCCGCGACAAACGCCTCACGGCTCGGCTGCGCTATGCCCGATTGCGCCACAATGCCGTCGTCGAAGACGTCGATTATCGAGTTCATCGCGGCCTCGATCGGGCGCTGTTCCACAAACTCGCCGCCGGCGAGTGGATCGACGCGCACGACAATCTGATCCTGTGCGGGCCGACCGGCGTCGGCAAAAGCTGGCTTGCCTGTGCCCTCGGCCACAAAGCTTGCCGCGACAACCGCTCGGTTTTGTATCAGCGCGTCCCCAAGCTGTTCGCCGATCTCGCCCTGGCCCGCGGCGACGGCCGCTATGCCCGCATCATGCGCACCCTCAACGGCGCTCAGCTCCTGATCCTCGACGATTGGGGCCTCGAACCGCTCGACGGCGGCGCTCGCCGCGATCTCTACGAGATCCTTGAAGAACGCTACGACCGCCGCTCGACCATCCTCACCAGCCAGGTCCCTATCGACAAATGGCATGCGGTGATCGGCGACCCGACCTATGCCGACGCCATCCTCGACCGGCTCGTCCACAATGCCCATCGCATCGACCTCGCCGGCGACAGCCTGCGCCGCACCCGACCGAGACCAGCCGCAAAGGATTGACCCGCAGCTCGCTTCTCGCCAAAAACCAAACACCAGCAGGACGCCCCAGCGGACGACATCATGTCGGAGCAGCGAGCGACATGATCTCGGAATGACCGAGCGACATCGCCGGAATCAGCACCACTGACAACCCGTCGTCAGCAGATACAGCATCGCATTGACAACTTGCCGCATCGGGGTGGAGCGCGGCCGCCCCAACTGCTTCGGCAACGGCAATAAAGCTTCGATCTGTTGCCCATTCGGTGTCGGTCACGTCGCTTGCATAGCGAAGACCATCGCGGCGATACTCTGCTAACCCCACTTGCTTCAGCGGCTAGCGAGCAGGAAGCGCCGACCTTGTGGGCGTACCGGCCGAGCGTTCATCGGATACATCGCGGCGAATGTCTTGAGTTGGTCGGCCGAGATCTCAATCGGCGCCGCGAACACCACCCAGCGCACTACCTCCGAACAGGGCGGGGTGGTCAGGGAGCCGGCATAGGTGAAGTATCTCCGTTCGCGCGGGAGCAGGCCGTAGGGGCCCCAGTTGACGCCCTGCAGCTGTTCCGGGCCTTCCTCCTTTGGTGCCGCCTTCCATACCGCTTCGATGATCGGGTTCGCCTTACCCGGCTTGATGAACGCGCCGAGTACGGCAAGTTGACCCGAGGCATGACGGTGAACCAGATGCAGCTCCATCGCGAACGGGTTGCCGGCAAAGAGGTGCTCGCTTGGGTGATGAAAATGGTACTGGAGCAGCGTATAGCGGTCCTTGCCGATGGCGATCTCGCTGCCGGGCTGGAAATTGACCTGGATCGTGTGGCCGTTGTTGATGACTCGCAGCGGCTGCGGTTTGTAGGAAACCTCGATCTGGGGCAAATCAGCCGGAACCGCGCCGGTAAGATCGATCGGCGATTGCTCGCTGCCGGCAGTGCAGACCTTGGCTTCGGGGGCAAGCTCGCCCCAATGGTCCGGCCCCTGTGCGCCGGAGTACGTCCAATGCGCCTCCTCAGCCGTCGCGCGCGCCAAGCTGGCGCAGATCGAGCAAATCACTACCACCCCGCCGCCGGCCGTCCGGAAGAAGCCTCTTCTGTCCATCCTCGCTCACACCTAATCCCGATTATTCGGCGGATTCCCGCCAAAACGCTGTCGCTTAAGGACCAGAGCCTTGCAGCATACCGTCTGCGAGGGATCACCGCCAATCACCCGGAATGGATACGTGTGCCCCGGCACGGGCCGCTTCATTAACCCTAGCAGCCTGTCGGACTCGGAGTTGCGGCTGATGTCTTGATCAACATCGTAGCGCGTGGCGCTGCTGACGGGGCGGTCAGATCGTCGGATCGGCGGTTACCGGGGCCCGAATCGGGTGTTGGCGGCGGCGCTCGGCGCCAGGCGGGCTCAATCGCTCAACGGGGTGTGGTGCACAGGGCGAACATTCGCTTCAGATTCCACACCATTGCCACGAGGCTCCACTCGCCGGTGACGCGATCGAGGCCGCGCAGGGAGAATTGCCTGAACCCCATGACCGACTTGATGATGCCGAACACCGGTTCGGGGGTCTGCTTGCGCAGGGATGACGGGTTTCGGCGTACCGCTCGGGTCCGCTTCGCGTCCTACAATGCCGGTGGTTCCGACCGGCGATGTTGCCCGGTAGATCCGACGCGAGAAGCCGCATAGGCGGTTGTCTTGGTTGACGCTCGCTCAATTGATCGGTTCAATGTCGACGTGCACTGCGGCCCTCAGGGGGAGCGGACGTGCCTATTTGGCGCTGTGGAAGCATTGAACGTCGCCTGGCGGTGACGGCGATCTGCGGAGTGACATGTATCGCTGTTTCCGCATCACCTCTGAGGGCCGACAATGCGGCCGACGGCATTTACATTGGTAAAAGATTGGGGAAAAACGCGTCGTGTCAACCGGTCGAGGATAATGTGTCTGTCGTCGTAAGAGGTCACGTATTGGAATTCACGAATGACAGGCTCATTAATAAGCAAATACAATTTAATCTTAAGCCCGATGGATCTTTCAACCAAGTTCATGTCGATATCGGCGGCTCCGTCGTAAGCATTAAAGGGCAGATAACAGACGGTGTACTGGACGCCCAGGTTGACGATAACACCTGCAAATATCAATGGCACCTAACGAAAAAACAATAGGACCCGAAATTTAACGAGCGCGGTATAAGCTCAAACGAAGACCGCTGGGCACCGAGTGAACCGGGAGCCTTGTCCCTTGAAGTGCCTCAGGACCAGCGAAGCCGATGGCTCGCGCCGGTCCTCGGGCGCGCGGCCGAGCGAATTTTTAGCGCAACTCCGATCGTGCTCCGATTTATGCGACCTTTTGCCAGCTTAGCCGGAAGCTGCAATTGACGCTCGATACCTTGCCGCTCAGCACATGGGTCACAGTATCGAAATCGCCGTCGAAATCCTCGTCAACTTGCACGGGTTTTACCTGCCCCGTTACCGTAGCGCCATAACCGCTGTGCATCGTCAAGTGACCTTGTGGCGTTACGTATCCCGAGAATGTAATTCCGAGCGCCTCGAATTGCGCCAAGCCATTGGTGATCGTCAGTGTCGGTTGTTGCGGAATAACCTGACAAGGGGTTGGGTTCGGGTCGGCGACCTTCAGTCCGGTGCCGGAGATATGGGCGCTCTGGGTGAACGTCCCCTTATACGTGCCATCGAACGCAGTGATGGTATCGCCGGCGGAGCCGCCCACATGGGCGGCGGCCGCGGTCTGATCCGGCCTTAGCCATGTCCCGGTGGAGTCGCTGCACGCAAACAGCGCCATCGAAGCGCAGATCACGATCGCATGCTTCATCTTGGTCTCCTTGCCTTATTGGCGCTCATCCTTCCCCGTCTTTGAGCGATCTTGAGGGAATCGCACGTCTTGATGCGGCACAATGCCGCATGCTGCTCGATCGCGGTTGCGGCATAATGCCGCAGTCTGCCGGCGGCTTAGCCAGACGGGAAAGGAGAACCCCCGCGCTTCTGTTTATACACAGACAATCCTGACGTCCGGCCGCTTACCGAAATCTTACCTCATTCCCGCAATAAGTTACCAGGGACAAAGCATAACGCGTACCTCACCTTTGTCGAAAAATCAACCAATGCGGAGGCAGAGCCATGAGAATCTACGACGCATCCGAACGGCGCAACGAGCGGATCCCTGAATTCGCCATGAGAGCGATCGTGACCATTGGGGCATCCATGATCATTTTCGGTATGATCGTCGGCACGACCATCTCGACGAAGGCAGAAACTGCCAAGGTAATGGATCAGGCATCCGCTGACGGCTCGTTCATCATCGCCCAGACCAACGGGATGGAGCGGCGCGGGAACCGCCGGGACACCCGGCAGGACTGCCGTCAGGCGAATGGGGCGGTCGGCGCGGACAAGCGCAACTGCAAACAGCAGGGTTGCCAGAACTAGTCGCGGACACTGCCAATCAAGCCGACGCAAGCTCCACCGGCACAAGGCCAGCAGCAGCCCGCACAAAAGCCGCAGCTAGCCGGCAGGCCAAGCGCGGACTGGTCATGGCAGATGAATTCCGCCCGCCAAGCAAACGATATGGCGGTCGTGAACGGCTTCACGGGTGCGGCGCTAGCGACGGCCGCATGGCCGATACGTCAAGCTTTGGTCGGCATGGAGTGGGACGCGGAGTCGCCGCCACGATCTTGCTGACTGCTCGCGCTCATGGTGGTCGTTTTGCCGATGCTGGTGGTTGCACCGCACCTCGCCGGCCAAATGGTTCACGGAACACGACGTGTGCGGGCGTATTTTGCGGCGACGCCCAAGCAGCCGGCTTGGATCAAAAACCTGCCTTTTTTCGGCCGCCGTCTTGCAGTCGCGTGGAATCGTGTGGTCGAAGTCAAGGGCGACCTGAGGACATTACTGGAGCCTTACACGGCAGATATCCAGCAAATGATGATCGGCGCGGCGCATGCATTGGCCGACAGCATAGTACAGGTGCTTCTCTCGCCGCGCTTTTTCCAGGCCCTGGACAATCAGAACCGTCTTGCGCACGCCCTGAACTCCGGTGCGGGAGCGATACCATTGGGAGAGTGCGCTATCCTTCTGGAACAGCAGGAACCGCCAGGCGAGCTGGACCAGCCCCCGCCGAACCCTGGCATTGCCCGCTTTGGCCAAACCTTTCTCTCGCCGTTTGGAACCACTTTCGTCCGGCGAGCCGGTCAGCCCGGCGTAGCGTGCCACTGCCCTACGGTCGCGTAGGTTGCGAGACAGCACCTCCTGTACGAGCATGTCCGCAGTTTCCACGCCCACGCCGACGATGCTGGCCAATAGCCGCACCATTGCGTTCGGCCCAGTTGCCGGCGCCTCTTCGACGCGCACCAATCGCGCCTGTTCGATCACGTCGATCTGCTCGCGCACCATCGCCAGCCGCGCCAGGTCGCGGCGGATCTCCTCAAGCGTATTCGGCGGGATCGGCAGGTCTTCAGGTGTGCGTAGCCCGTCCAGCTTCTTGGGCGCGCGGCGCAGCTCCGGCTTGAAGCCTCGGATGCCCAGCCGCACCAGCGCTGCCTTCATCCGGTTGATGATCCGGGTCCGCTCGCCAACCAGGTTCTCACGTTCGCGATGCGGGCGCTTGGCGTCCTCCTCTTCGATCGTCGGGACAGCGACCATCCCGCAATGTCCCCGCTCGCCGCGTAGCCAGCCCATGAAAACCCGCAGCAGCATCGCGGTATCGAGCCGGTCGGTTTTCGCCCGCCGGTGCTCGCGAGAGACGGCCACGCTGGAGGAGTGGATGACATGAACTTCGATGCCTTGCCCACGCAGCCATCGCGCCAGCCAAAAGCCATCGCGCCCAGCCTCGTACGCGACGGCGATCCGGTTGATGGTGCAGCCGCTCTTGGTCGCCTCGTCCCGCCAGCGTTGCAGAAGTCTGAGCAACCCTGCCTCGTCCGGCTCGAGCTTCTTCAACGGCTGGCGTTCAACACCTGGGACCACTCCGGCAACCAGCCAATTCGACAAACTCAGCTCGATGACGGCCACCAGCGTCTGGTCCTGAACCAGAGGCGCCAAGGATCTGCTGAGGTCATTCCGATGTGTCATCAGGCGCTCCGTTCGTGGCGTGATGCCGGATCATGCCTTCCTTCCTGGCAGCCCCATAGCTTCTAACGAAACGCGCATTTTTGTAGCATAAGCGGACAGATCGGGAACTCAGGCCGCGAGGAGCGCTGGATCGGGGACCGGCCGCAGGGCCCTGAATCCGTCATGGTTTTCCGCCGCCTCGTTGGCAGACGACCAGACGTAGTCGCCGGTGAGATTGATGTGCTCCCAGCCCAGCGGCGACAGGTGGGCAAGAAGGTGGTCGGACACACCCTCAGTCTCGCGCAAGGCGTCGATCGCATGGTTCAGATAGCGGGTGTTCCACAGGGTGATGGCCGTGACGAGGAGGTTGAGGCCGGAAGCGCGGTGCTGCTGATTTTCGTAGGTGCGGTCGCGAATTTCGCCGAGCCGATGAATAAAGACGGCGTGCGCCAGGCCGTTGCGTGACTCGCCCTTGTTCAGTTCGCGGCCGGTGTCGCGGCGCAGCCCCGGATCCTCGATCCAATCGAGCGTGAACAGGGTGCGCTCGAGCCGGCCCAGCTCGCGCAGCGCCGCGGCAACGCCGTTCTGCCGGGGGTAAGAGGCCAGCTGGCGCATGATCAGTGACGCCGTCACCGTGCCGGTCCGGATCGACGCGGCGATCCGCAGGATATCCGGCCAGTGGGCGCGGATCAGCGCGAGGTTGATGCGGCCGGCGATCAGCGGTTCGAGCGCCGGATAGGCCGACGGCTTGACGAAGCTATAGAGCCGGCGGTGCTTCAAATCCGGGATGCGCGGCGCGAACTGAAAACCAAGCAGGGCAAGGAGCGCGAAGACGTGTTCCGAATCGCCGCCGCCGTCGGTGTGGTGGCGTTGGACCGTCACATCGCTCTGGTGATACAAGAGGCCGTCAAGGACATGCAGGGCTTCGCTTACCGTCGCCGCGATCACCTTGGTGTAGAGCGGGGCGAAGCGGTCGGAGAGGTGGGTGTAGAACTTGCTTCCCGGATCGTCGCCGTAATGGGCATTGAGGCGTCCCGCGGCGCGGCCGAAACCACCGGCCCGGAAGAACTGGCCGTCCGACGAGGAGGCAAAGCCGCCCCCGAAGATCGCCGCCAGCGGCTCGCGCTGCTGGTGATCGACGAGGCGCCGCACGGCGAGGGCGTAGGTCTCGTCGCGGATATGCCAATCGGCGACCCAGGCGAGCTGGCCGAGGCTGGCGATGGTGCAGGCCTCAGCCATGCGCGTCAGGCCGAGATTGAGGCCGTCGGCCAGGAGGCCCGCCATCAGGATTTGCGGGTCGGCGACGGTTTCGCCGCTGCGCAAATGCGTGAAGCAGTCGGTGAACAGCGTCCAGCGCGCCACCTCAGACAACAGGTCGGTGATGCGGATGCGCGGCAGCATCGCGTAGAGGCGGGCGCCGAGGGCCTCGGCTTCCGGCGGCGTCGATTTTTCGATCGGCGCGATCTTCAGCACCCCCTTCTCGAGCGAGATATCGGGCAGCAAGCCGCCCTTCGCCCTCACGTCGACCTCCGCCAGGCGCGCATCGAGAAGGGCGCTGCGGGCGGCGATGAAACGTTCGAAATCGCGATCGACCGCGACCGGCAAGGTGCCGTTTTCCAGCAGCTCCTGCAGAGCCTCCCGGGAGATCAGATGCTCTGCGAAGGAGCGGTAGCGGCGGCTGCCGACAACCCAGACGTCACCGGCGCGCAACCGGCCGCACAGCTCCGACAGCACGCAGAACTCGTAATAACGCCGATCGATCTCACCGCCAGGCATCACATACCGGGCCCATCGCTCGCGGATGAAGCCGGTCGGGGCGGATTTCGGCAGCTTCAGTGCCCCGGCCTCGTTCATACCGCGCAGGGTGTCAACCGCGCGCAGCAGCGAGGCGGCTGCCGGCACACCCTGGAAGGAGAAGGCTGCGAGAAAGGCCGGCGCCCAACGGCGCATCGCGCCGTAGTGCTCACCCAGCCTCTCGTAGGCATCGAAGTCCTCCGGGCGCGCCAGCGCTTCCGCTTCGGCGACGCTCACGCGAAAGCGCTCCCACGGGATGACCGCGGTGATCGCTGCGAACGGGTCCTGCTCGGTCTCGCGCGCCGCAATCAGCGCGGCGCCGACCCACGCGGGCATAGAGGCGGACCTTCTCGTTGATGGCGCGGCCATCGGCCTGGAAGGCACGGGCATGTCGTGTCTCAGCCTTGGAGAACATCGTGCCGACAAGCCGCTCGAACAGGTCGATCGCCTGATCGGTCACGGCGGGGCCGAGATCGAGGGTAATGGCGGCCAGGGTGGCGTGGCGGCGCTGCCGTTCGTATCCAGCGAGATGCTGGGCCGTCGTCCGTCCAGCCTCCCGGGCGAGCTGCACAAGACGGCTCTGATGCACGCGATGCCCGCGCGCGGTGTCGTTGCCGATTGCCCGGACATGGTTCAGGCGTTCGATGAGGCCGAGCATCGCGGTCGGCTTTGCCGCCTGCGGCATCTGCCTCAGCCAGCCGAGCCAGCTTTGGCCGGTTTCCGCCCGGCGTTGTGTCAGCGCAGCCGGTCCTGCAATTCAGCGGCATGCCGGCGGCGGTTCTGCTCGGAGGCGAGATAGCCGTCGACCGCCTCCGGCCGCACATCGATCTGTTCGGCGACAAACGCGACCAGCGCCGCCGGCGGCCGCTCATTGGTCCGCAGCGACCGCCCCGGATGACGCAGGTAGCACAGCATCAGCGCATAACCGAGACGGCTATGATCGCCGCGGCAGCGCCGGATCATCGCGAGATCCGTCTTCGTCAGCATGTAATGGCGAACCAGCTCACGCGGCTCCGTAAGTGGATCGTACAGCGCGGCGATCTGGGTCTCGGTCAATTGTTGTCGGCGCATCGCTCATGCTCCCCTGCGGCTTGGCGGTGGCAGACCAGCCGATCCGGGTGAGCGTGTCGATGAGCGTGCTGCGCTTGACCGCAAAGGTGCGGCAGACTGAGGCTTTCGTCGCCCCGCCGTCGAGCGCCGCGACGACCGCGGCCATCTTTTCGGTGTCGATCGCGACCGGGCGGCCGCCCCGTCGGCCGCGGCGCCGAGCAGCCGCAAGGCCGGCTTTCACCCGCTCCTGGATCAACGAGCGCTCGAATTGCGACAGCGCCCCAAAGACATGAAACAGGAATTCGCCCTGCGGCGTGGTGGTGTCCATCTGCTCGGTTAGAGATCGGAACGCGACCCCACGTTGCTTCAGGTCATTCACCGTCGCCAGCAGATGGGACAGCGATCGCCCGAGACGATCGAGCTTCCAAACCACAAAGCAATCGCCCGGCTTCAGGAAGTCCAGCGCCTTCGCAAGACCGGCACGATCATCGCGGCTACCGCTGGCGCGATCCTCGAACAGGTGCCGCTCATCAACCCCCGCCGCCAGCAGCGCGTCGCGCTGCAAATCCATCACTTGGCGATCCGCCGTCGCTCGAAACGCGCATGTAGCCGACCAGCATGTGCGGAAATCCCAGGTAGAGCGGTTTCCGTACACTATCCCATTCCGACAGGGTTTGTCGTGCAGGTTTTGAGGTCAAAATCGGGGCGTCGGACGGGCACCGAGAGCGCCTGTCGGAAATCACATGTTTCCCGACAGCCTGCGACGTGCCGAGCGTGGCGAAATCCCTCGCGCTGCCGCCGGTTTCGTTCCCGATCTGTCCGCTTATGCTACAAAAATGCGCGTTTCGTTAGTTCTGGCCCATACGGCGACGGTGCGGCCATATTGGTCGTGGCCGCGAGGGTTCGCAGGCGACGGTGCGGCCGCGGGTCAGCTCGCGCATCACGGCCGCGCTGTCCCGGCCGCACTCGTAAGTGTGGCCGTCCTTCCCCTCGCAGGTCTGCTGCATCTCGGGCGCGGCGATGCCCCACAGGCGGATGCGCACGCCGCCCATCTCAAGCGTGTCGCCGTCGATCACGCGGACGCGCTCCGACATTTCCGCCATCGGCGCAGCGCCCGCGCAAAGTATCAAGACGAGGAAAAGAAACGCCGTGCGCCACATCGCGCATTATTAAAATGCTGGGGGGCTTTCGGATCAATTAACGACGCCAGCCGCGGTCTTGCATTTAGAGGGCGATCGGTTCGATCAGCGCGACGTCTATTACAGCGGCTTTGTGCGACGGGCGGCCGCTAAGCGGCGAGGCATTCGGGGGCGAACGGCTCGTCCGTCGGGGGGCTCGTTTCTTGTCGATCTGGTCGAGCAGCCAGGTCTTAACCGCCGCCGCGGCCCGCTCCCGCTCCGCGTCGTCATCGGCGAGACGGCGGGCCTTCAGGATCACGACGCGCAGTTCGGCCACGCTGCCGCAACGCGTGTCGTTGAAGTGTGAGGGGCGCTTACTCGATGAACCGGGCGAGATGCCGGTACATGGTCGAGCGGTTGATGCCAAGGGTGCGCGCGACGAACGCTCCCGTCGGCAGCCGCCCGGCGCGTCACCTCCTCACGCCCGACGGATCGCCGGCAAGAGGTGCGGCTTTCCAGCAAGCGCCGGGCGGATGCTGATGGCATACGGCCGTGGTCCCACAATCGACTGGGATTGATCGGCGCCGGCCGATGCCAGGGCGCGCTCTCGCCGCAGCTCCTCCATGCGGGTTCGGATCATCGGGAAGTCCGCGGCGGCGCGTGGTCGGGTCACGGTTCCTCCGCTCGGGTGTTTAGCGAACCGGCGGCAGATTTGAAAATTATGGTTAACGTGGCAAGCGGCGTTGTGACGCCGCTCTCCGTTCAATCGATCGACAATCTTCGCGCAACCAGAGGGCCTAAAACGCGGCATGTTGGAGGTACAAAAATCTGAGTGGCGGTCGTCAGGCGAGGTTTTTCAGAAATCAGCGCGAGAAATATATTCGAAAAATTAAATTGATATGATCTCTTAGTTTATCCAGTCGCTTAGAAAAATCTTGTAGATCCCAGGATTATTTTTTGGTTGCACCGCCAGTTTCTCGCCCCATGTGACCGAATACGCCGCACATGATGCGCATCGTCGCCGCTCCGTGACGCGGAAACGATGTTATCCGAGCCGGACGTGGGCTCTTCAGTGGCGGACACTACATCGGAGGAATCCATGATTGTCGAAATGCGCACCTACACGCTAAAGCCCGGCACGGTTGCCCAGTTCGAGGAGCAGTTCGGCGCGGCATTGTCAGTGCGCGCCAAGCTGTCGCCGCTCGCCGCCTTCTGGCACACCGAGGTCGGCCCGCTGAACCGGGTGATCCACGTCTGGCCCTATAAGGATTTCGAGGAGCGCACCCGGATCCGCGCGGAGTCGCAAAAGCTGCAAGGCTGGCCGCCCAACACCCGCGAATTCGTTGTCGAGCAGCAGAGCGAAGTCTTTCTGCCGGCGCCGTTTTCGCCGAAGCTCGAACCACGCAAGCTCGGCGGTCTCTACGAGATCCGCCTTTACACCCTGCAGCCAGGCGGCATTCCCGGCGTCATCGATCGCTGGAGCACAGCGATTGCCGATCGCGTGAAGCTGTCGCCGCTCGCCTTCGCCGGGCATTCTGAATTCGGCGGACTCAACCGCTGGTGCCACATCTGGGCGTACAAGGACGCCGGCGAGCGCTTCGCGGTCCGCGAAAAGGCCCGCAACGAAGGCATCTGGCCGCCCCGTGGCGGTCAGCCCGGCGTGACCCTCAAGCAGGAGAACATGCTGGTGGTTCCCGCCGCCTTCTCGCCGCTGCACTAAAGCGGTCGTTCTATCCTGCGGGACTCATCCCGAGCACTTTATGCGACAGCGCCGCCTGGCTATGCCGGGCGGCGCGAATTTTGACGGCCCCGAAAGAAGTCCCGCCGCCGACCGGAGCGGCAGGACTGTCGCCGCGACACTCGGCGGCGATTGCTTCCGGCTGTGGCTCGGCAACCGTCACAACCGGCATCCGCAGGATCGCGGGGAGCCAGCTCGTCCCTTTGAGCCGCTGCTCGGCTTCCGGCGGCAAGCGAATCCTTCTTGAGCTTGACGAGGTTCTGGCGGCGTCGGCGCGACGCCTTCCCGATCAATCGGTCTCCGCCCGATCCGGACGCGAGCGTCAGCCACCAGGCAGAAAAAAATGGAGAATGAAAGAGCGCGAGGGGGAGGGGAGGGCACCGTCAGCCTTGCGTGCGCTGCTCCCGCGGCGACCGCGCCCTCAAGCGCTGGTTATGCTTCTTGAAAAAAGCGCGTCGCGCGGCTTTGGCGGTCACCGGCCGCCGCCATTTGCGCCGCCTCGAGACGGGTGATTCCGACGGGACCGGTGCCGACGCCGCCATGGCGAGGCCGTGCGCAAAAGCATACGATTATACGGCCATGCAAAATAATGGGTAAATTACCGCGCCTCTCGCTTTTTACTCCGAGTTGCGGCGCGATTTCCATAAATCCGGCCCGCGGCACGTGAACAAAGGGCAGCGGAGGAGGTTATCCTATAAGCTGTCATTCGAGACCGCGATGTATGGCGGTCTCGTCGGCTGTGAGCGATTATGACGCTGGATCGCAGTCGCAGCAGGTAGATGTCGTCTGGTGTGCCGAACTCCGAAGCTCCGCCGCAGGGTGAAACGGAATCACCGGCTGCGAAGGGGGCCACGGGTGACCAGTATAAAAACGGAGATCTCCGGTATAATATGGAAATCACGCTGGAGGAGGCGTTTAACGGGAAGACAAAGATTATTAGAGTCCCAAATATCGACGCATTAGGTGCTCGCATAGAAAAGAGGCTGAGTGTCAATCTGCCCGCTGGGCTAGAAGATAGAACGCAAATACGGCTCGCCGAAGAAGGCGAACACCGGTTCGATGGCGGTCCTCCGGCCGATTTCTACATCTTCATATCCATGCCGGAGCATCGGTTGTTTAAGCGAGAGGGCGCCGATGTTCGCGCACGTGTCGAGATCCCGGTACTGACCGCGACCCTCGAGGAACCCGCTCCTAAGAGCCGAGGTTTCTTTGGCCGCGGGAGGAAATAGCGGGGATCGTAATTAAACGGGGGGTCAAAACTCCCAGCTCTCCGGCACCCGCCAGAAAGCGGCATGGCCTTTGAACTCGCGCACCTCGGACGGGAAGAGGCCAAAGCCGATGGTGCAGCGCCCGTAGCGGCGGTTGATGCGGTCGACCATCGGTGAAAGCTGCTGATGCTCCGCGTTGCCGGCCGCGAACAGATCCGGCTGGTGCCGGCTGGCGGGAACGAGGCCCAGCAGCACGACGCCGACGGACAGCGGCTTATAGCGCGGCACCCGCGTCCATAGCTGCTCCAGCCGCGCCAGCAGAAAGCCGGTATCGTCCGTTTCATGAAATCCGATCTCGTCCCACCAGCCGCCGAGATCGCCGACCCACGAAAAGTGCAGGCCCAGGCGGCGGCAATAATAGGCGCCGTGCCGGAGACGCTCGGCCGCCTTGGTGAGAAGATGCTGCGTGAAATGCCGGGCGCCGTCGTTGCTGCGCAGCTCGGGCTCGAGCACATGCTGATGGCCGATGCTTTTTGCATAGGGCGAGGAGGGCGGCTGGATGTCGACGCCGCGCAGCATCTGGTGGAACAGCACGCCGTTGATGCCGCCCCAAACCTGTCGCAGGCGGGCGGACGAGGCCTGCCAGAGATCCTCGACGGTGAAGATGCCGGCGCGGTTGAGGCGCTGCTCCATGCGCTTGCCGATGCCGTAGACATCCTGCAATTCGAGGCCGAGCAGAACGCCCGGCAAATTCTCATGCGTGATGACGACCAGGCCGTCGGGTTTTTGAATGTCGGAGCCGACCTTGCCGAGAAAGACGTTCGGCGCGAGGCCGATCGAGCAGGTGAGGCATTCACCGACCTGCTCGCGCAGCGCGCGTTTAACCTTGGCCGCCAGCTCGCGCGCGGCCGGCACCTGCCGCTCGGTACCCATCAGGCGGCAGGCCATCTCGTCAATCGACATGACCTTCTTGACCGGCAGGCAGGTGTCGACCGCCTGCAGAATGCGCTCGTGATAATCGGTGTAGAGCCGGTGCCTGGCCTGCACCGCGATGACGTCGGCGCAAATCCGTCGCGCCTCTCTCACCAGGGTGCCGGTCTTGATGCCGAGGCGCTTGGCCGGGTAGCTGGCGGCGATCGCGCAGGCGGAATCCGTCAGCGTCTGCACGACGATGATCGGCTTGCCGCGCAGGGCAGGGGTTGCCTGCTGTTCGCACGATGCAAAGAAGGCGTTGAGATCGAGGAACAGCCACTGGACGAGATTATCCGCCGCTGATGAGTTCATCATTTGTTCAATACCCCGACGCTCGGGAATTTTACAAGTTCGGAGGTCCGGGGCAGGGGGTTGAAGCTGGCACGGGGATCGGCATGCCCGGGCACATTCCGCGGCCCGAATTCCCTTGCCGGACAGGCTCTTAATCCTGGCCGCAGGATCGGGGCGAAGATCGGCGGATTTATCTCCTAAAACGTAAATACCATGTATATTATCAATGCATTCGTAACTTTCGGGATCGGCATGAGTATTGGCAAGGAAACACCGGCACGGATCGAGCCGTGTCTGCTGGACGAGGAGACGAGCGTCGAGATTCTCGACCTGGTCGCGGCGCTGTCCGGCGCGGCGCGCGAGCTCGGCGTGCGTTTGCATCCCCGTTCGGCTGCCGGTCTCGCCGATCTCGTGCGGGTGATGAACTGCTACTACTCGAACCTGATCGAGGGGCACAACACGGCGCCGCGCGACATCGAGCGGGCGCTGGCTAACCAGTTCGACGCCACGGAAGAACGGCGCAACCTGCAGCTTGAGGCGCGCGCGCATATCCGCGTTCAGCGGGAGATCGACCGGCGCGATGCCGCGGGCACGCTGCCCGAGCCCGCTTCGGTCGCGTTCATCCGCGAACTGCACCGCGCCTTCTATGCGGACGCGCCCGAGGCGATGCTGATGATCGAGGGGGCCGGGCGGCGGGTGCGAATGATCCCGGGGGAATTTCGCTCGGCGGAGGATCATGAGGTCGCGGTCGGGCGTCACCAGCCGCCCTCGGCCGCAGCCGTCGAGTCCTTCATGGCGCATTTCGAGCAGCGCTACCGCTTCGAGCCGCTCGGGATGGGCAGCCGCATCCTGGCGATCGCCGCGGCCCATCATCGGCTCAACTACGTTCACCCGTTTCTCGACGGCAACGGGCGCGTGAGCCGGCTGATGAGCCATGCGATGGCGCTCAAGGCCGGCATTGGCGCGCACGGTCTATGGTCGGTCTCGCGCGGCCTGGCGCGCGGGCTCGAAAGCCGCGGCGACTACAAGCGGATGATGGATCACGCCGACATGCCGCGGCAGGGCGATCTCGACGGCCGCGGCAATCTCTCGCGGCGGGCGTTGAGCGAATTCACCGCGTGGTTTCTGAAAGTGAGCCTCGACCAGGTCACCTTCATGAGCGGCCTGTTCGCTCTCGACACATTGGTCGAGCGGCTCAAGGTCTATGTCGCCCGGCACGAGCTCAAGCACGGCGCTTTCGCCATTCTCGATCAAGTCTTGCAGCGCGGGGAGCTGCAGCGGGGCGAAGCGGCGCGGGTCACCGGCCTCAGGGAGCGCCGCGCGCGCGACCTTCTGGCGTCGCTGGTTGCGGACGGCATTCTCGCCTCCGACACGCCGAAGGGCCACGTCGCGCTATGCTTCCCGCTCGACGCGGCCGAAATCCTGTTCCCCAATTTGTTCCCGGAGACATGAGCCGGCCGGGACGGGCAGCCGAGGAGATGACATGAGCAAAACAATGATCAGAGTATCCCGCTGACGCGGAGCTTCAAGGAACTGGTGCTCGCGTTGAAGGAGAGGCAGAGCACTGGACAGGTGAGCAGGTAGTCCCGTATTTGCGGAAGATGTCGGTGATGATTTTCTCGGCGACCGCTTTCGGCGAGGCGAAAAACCGATAGTACACGACCGCGTTCTTGCTGTTTCGCATCGGCAGCGGACGAAGCCGAAGCCGGCGACCTTGCTCAACCGGTCGCGAAACGCCGCTGCGATCTGCTCGTTGTCCTGCTTGACGAGCTCCGGCCCGAAGAGGCTGCGTTGCCAGGCTTCCGCATAGGCGGCATCTTTCCAGGCCACACGAACACGATTGAAGGCTTTTGGGCGCTGGTGAAGCGGGCATGGTACGGCCAACACCACCATTACAGCCGAAAATATCTGCCGCTCTATATTGGCGAAGCGGCTTATAAGTACAATCACCGGAGCGCGAAGAACGGCTTTGAACAGACGATCAGGCGCATGGTGCTCGCATGAACCGGCTCTATTATGGTGATAACCTCACCATAATGCAGCAAATGGCGAAGCACTCGGTTGACCTGATCTACCTCGACCCACCGCTCAACTCGCAACAGAACTACAATCTACTGTACCGGACGATGACGGGCAAGCCGGTGCCAGAACAAGCCGAGGCGTTCTGTGACACATGGGAAATGGATGCGGAAAAAGAGGCCGTTGCCCGCTCCATGCCCGTGCTAATGCGAGAGCATGGTGTTGACAACTATTATGTAGAATTTTGGCGACTGTGGATGAATTCGCTCCGACACACGCAACCAAAGCTGTTATCCTACCTAATATACATGGTTCAGCGACTGCTTCATATGAAAAGCCTCCTTCGGCCCACAGGTTCCATTTACTTATACTGCGACCCAACCGCTAGCCATTATATTAAAGTCATGATGGATGGAATATTTGGGCATCAGAATTTTCAAAATGAAATCGTGTGGGAGCGTACATTCGGCCACGGCGACAGTCGCACCTGGAGTCGAGTATCTGATTATATTCTGTTTTATACGGCAGGCCAAAAATTTACCTGGAATATTCCATACGAAAAGCATTCCACGTCTTATGTGGAGTCGCACTACAAGAATGTAGATGAAGCGGGGAGGGCTTACCAGCTCACATCTATTTTGAGTCCTTCGGCTCGGCCGAACATGATGTACGAATGGAAAGGGTTTCCGTCGTCACCGCTCGGTTGGCGGTTTTCGAGAGACACTATGGCGGATCTGGATAAGCAAGGGCGCATCTGGTACCCCACCCGTAAAGACGGATCGCTCGATATATTGAAGAGACCACGTTTCAAGAGGTTTCTTGATGAACAAAATGGATCAATCGCTACAACAATTTGGACTGAGATCAATCCTATAAATTCACGCTCTGCGGAACGACTCGGGTATCCGACACAGAAACCGATCGCGCTGTTGGATCGAATAATTCTAGCGTCTAGTAATCCTGTAGATATGGTATTAGATCAGTTCTGCGGTTGCGGCACGACTATATATTCATCTGTCAAAAACAATAGAAAGTGGATAGGCTGCGATATCGCCATATGGCCGATTAAGCTCATTCGCGAAATATTGGCCGAAAGATATCGCTTGGTTGAAGATACGAATTTTAAAGTAGACGGTATTCCGGTGAGCGTGGCGCAAGGCGAAGAACTATTCCAACATGATCCGTTTCAGTTTCAGCATTGGGCGGTAGAGCGCGTCGGAGGCTTCCCAATGCAGCGGAAGGTGGCTGACCGAGGCATCGACGGGCGGCTGTATTTCGAGACGCGGGACGGGCTTCAAGAGGTTGTGCTTTCCGTGAAGGGCGGCGCTGTTCGACCGACTGACATCCGCGATCTTCGAGGTGTCCTAGAACGCGAGCAAAGCGCGGCACTTGCAGGGTTCATCTCTCTGCGGGAACCGAGCTATGCTATGCGCAAGGAAGCCGCCGAAGCTGGGCAATACGAGTATCAAGGTGTTGCCTATGATCGCATCCAAATGCTTACGATCAAGGAAATCCTAGAGGATAAGCGGGAGTTCCATACGCCGAGCAGGGTCGGAACCAAGATCACGACGGGACAACACAACCTAGCGCTAACCGGCGGCCATCCCGACAGCGCGCAATAGGAGGCCGCGGCCGATGACGGATGCGGAATGGATTGTCGATAAGGAATTGAAACGCGACAAAGCGGAGCGGGAACGCGCAGCTGCTACAGACCCGAAGCGCGAGCGCTCATTGCGCGCCAAGCGCGATCGGTACCAAGCCATGCTGACGATCGGCCGCGAAGACATGCGCGCGATTGCCGCAAAAGCGGCAGCCTCACGATAAGTCCAAAAGCGTATCATTCCGTCGAAAAATACCTCGCTTCGGGGATGATCCGCGGCATCGGCCCGGTCTACGCCGCGAAGATGGTCAAGGCGTTCGGCGAAAAAGTGTTTGATGTCATCGAGGTTGAGCCCGATCGGCTGCGCGAGGTGCCCGGCATCGGCCCGAGGCGCCTCACGCTGATCACCAGCGCCTGGGCCGAGCAGAAGATCGTGCGGGAGATCATGGTGCTCCTGCACAACAATGGCGTGGGCACCGCCCGCGCGGTCCGCATCTTCAAGACTTACGGCGCCGACGCCGTGCAGGTCATGACCGAAAACCCTATCGCCTCGCGCGCGACATCCGCGGCATCGGCTTCAAGACGGCGGATGCGATCGCCATGAAGCTCGGTATCGAGAAGACGGCGATGATCCGCGTGCGCGCCGGGATATCCTACGCCCTCACCGAAGCGATGGATGAAGGCCATTGTGGCTTGCCCACCGAGGAGCTGGCGCCGTTGGCTGTTGAGCTGCTCGCTGTCCCCGAGATGCTAGTTCGGACAGCGCTGGATCTCGAGCTGGCCGAGACGACAGTGATTGCCGACACCGTCGGCGAGACGGCGTGCATCTTCCTCGCCGGCTTGCACCGCGCCGAGCAGGTGATTGCCGCGCGGATCCGGCGCCTCGCGAGTGGAACGCTGCCCTGGCCGTACATCGACCCTGAGAAGGCGCTGCCGTGGGTCGAGCGGAAGACCGGCTTGTTGCTGGCCGAAAGTCAGACCGCCGCGATCCGTCTCGCCTTGATCTCCAAGGTCCTTGTTATTACCGGGGGACCTGGCGTCGGCAAAACGACAATCGTCAACTCGATTTTGCGCATCCTGGCCGCCAAAGGCGTCGGCCTGTCGCTGTGCGCCCCGACCGGCCGGGCTGCCAAACGCATGACCGAAGCGACCGGGTTCGAAGCCAAAACCATTCACCGACTGCTCGAAGTGGACCCCAAGACCGGCGCCTTCAAGCGCGATAGCAACAATCCGCTCGCCTGCGACCTGCTGGTCGTCGACGAGACATCGATGGTCGACATCATGCTGATGCAGGCGTTGATGAAGGCGGTGCCAAATCATGCCGCGCTGCTGATCGTCGGCGACATCGACCAGCTTCCTTCGGTCGGTCCGGGTCAGGTTTTGACCGACATCATCACGTCGGGTGCCGTGCCGGTGGTGCGATTGACCGAGGTTTTTCGGCAGGCGGCTCAAAGCCGCATCATCAGCAGCGCGCACCGGATCAATGCGGGCTCCCTCCCCGACCTCTCCAGGCCGGAGGGCGACAGCGACTTTTATTTCGTGCCGGCGGCCGACCCGGAAACTGCCGTGCCGCGGATCATTGAATTGGTGAAAACGCGCATTCCGCAGCGCTTCGGCCTCGATCCGGTCCACGACATCCAGGTGCTGTGCCCGATGAACCGTGGCGGCGCCGGCGCGCGCGCTCTGAATATCGAATTGCAGGCGACGTTGAACCCCGCCGGCGAACGCAAGGTCGAGCGCTTCGGTTGGACCTTCGCCCCGGGCGACAAAATCATGCAGATCGAGAACGATTACGACAAAGAGGTCTACAACGGCGATGTCGGCTATATCGACGATGTCGATCCCGACGCCGGCGAAGTGCACGCCCGGTTCGACGGCCGCGCCGTCACATATGGCTTTGGCGAGCTCGACACGCTGGTCCCGGCCTATGCCGCGACGATCCACAAGAGCCAAGGGTCCGAATATCCGGCCGTCGTGATCCCTGTCCTGACCCAGCACTATACGATGCTGCAGCGGAACCTGCTCTATACCGGCGTGACCCGAGGGAAGCGGCTGGTTGTGCTCGTGGGCCAAAAGAAGGCGGTGGCCATCGCCGTGCGCAATGCATCGGGACGACGGCGGTGGTCGAAATTGAGCGAATGGTTGGCGGTCAGCGGCGGGACAGGGTCATCGTCATCCGCCCGGCTGCCGGCAAGCGCGCGGTGAGGGCCCAGGGCACCTCGCCCAAATCTTGCTTGTGATAGAGGACGTTATCACTAGC
>CAVVGE010000019.1:0-775601 GCA_963747735.1 uncultured Alphaproteobacteria bacterium
CGGATAGCGATACACAGCCAGCATCGAAGGAGAAACGCCATGCAGATCGTCAATTCGCAGAATTGCATCTTTGGGAAAACGCGCGGATGTCGCCGCAGCACCGGCAGATCCCGACCTACAATGTCGATGACGCGTTGAAGGAGATGGCCGAGGCCGGGGTCGATGCGGCGGTGATCCACCCCGCCCAGCACCTGGGCGAGGGCCCCAACCAGCAGGCGGTCGAGGCGGTCAAGGCGTATCCCCAGAAATTCGTCATTCTCGGCCATTTCGATCTCCAGGCGCCGAACAAGGAAGAGATCGTCCGCAATTGGCGCTCGCGGCCGGGCATGGTCGGGTTTCGCTTCACCTTCAACCAGCCGCACCAGCAGAGCTGGTGGTCGGACGGCTCGGTCGATTGGTTCTGGGCCGCCTGCGAGCGCGAGAAACTGCCGGTCGGGCTGATGGCCGGCGGGCATTTGGCCGAGCTCGGCCGAATCGCCGAGCGCCATCCCGGCCTCAAATTGCACATCGACCATCATGGCCGCGGCGGCGGGGGCGGGTCGGGCACGGACGATGCCGCCTTTGCCAATCTCGGCGATATGCTCGCACTCGCCAAATTGCCGAATGTCGCGGTCAAGTTGTCGGGGGCGCCGAGCTATTCGAGCGAGCCCTACCCCTACCGCAACATCCACAAATACATCCGCCAGATCGTCGACGCGTTCGGACCCGAGCGCTGCTTTTGGGGCACCGATATCACCCGCATGCCATGCCCTTACCGGCAATGCGTGACGATGTTCACCGAGGAATTGCCGTGGCTCCAAGGCCGCGACAAGGAATTGGTCATGGGCGAGGCGATCTGCGCCTGGCTCGGCTGGCGACGCCCCGCCTGACCGCGACCGCTTCGAGCGAATTTCCCGCTACGGCCCGGTTGCTGCTAACATGACAGTGCCGATGGAAGGGGAGGAGGGACTGTCATGTCCGAGCTGGGCGGCGCGGAGGCGCGGGGGGTGATGTGGCCGTTGAACGGGCTGAGCCAGGTGCCGTTTCGGCTGTACACCGACGAGGCTCAGTACCGGCGCGAGCAGGAGCGGATTTTTCACGGGCCGGCCTGGAGCTTTTTGTGCCTGACCGCGGAGATCCCGGAGCCCGGCGATTGGGTCGCGACGACCATCGGCGAGACGGCGGTGGCCGTGACCCGCGACGCGGCGGGGGCGATCCATGCCTTTCCGAACCGCTGCGCCCATCGCGGCAACCTCCTTTGCCTCGAACGCCGCGGGCACGGCAACGAGATCAAATGCATCTATCACGGCTGGACCTATGACCTCGCCGGCCGGTTGACCGGGGTCGCGTTCGAGCGCGGGGTCAAGCGCCAGGGCGGGATGCCGCCCGAATTCAGGAAGGACGAGCACGATCTGCCGCAGCTCAGGGTGGGCGAGGTGGCGGGGCTCGTCTTCGGCACGTTCAGCGACAAGGCCCCCGACCTTGAGACCTATCTCGGGCCGCAAGTGGTCGTCGGCATCCGCCGCGTCTTGAACCGCAAGGCGCACATCCTCGGCCGCAGCACCCAGGTATTGCCGAACAACTGGAAGCTCTATGCCGAGAATACCAAGGACACCTACCACGCCAGCATCCTGCACGCTTTTCTGACGACGTTCCGCATCAACCGGCTCAGCATGCCGGGCGGCATTCATATCGACGACAGCGGCGGCCACCATTTCAGCCAGGCCAAGCTCGATTATGCCGCCGAGGACGGCGACTACCAGCGCGAGGGGCTGCGCGCCGACACCGATTTGCGGCTCGAAGACCCCTCGGTCGTCGAATCGGTGGACGAGTATGGCGACCAGGTTTCGGTGCAGATCCTGACGATCTTCCCGAACATGATCCTGCAGCAGATCAGAAATTCGATCGCGGTCCGGGTGATCCAGCCGAAGGGCCTCGAAAAGACCGAGCTCGAATGGATCCATTTGGGCTTTGACGGCGACGACGAGGCGATGACCGAGCGCCGCCTGCGCCAAGGCAATCTCGTCGGGGCGGCCGGCTATATCTCGATGGAGGACGGCTGCGTCGGCGGCTTTGTGCAACGCGCCTTGCGCTACAACGACGCCGACAGCGGGGTCGTCATGATGGGCGGCCACGAGGCTGGGTCGCAGCCCTTCCGGTCGAGCGAGGCGGCGATCCGAGGCTTCTGGAAAAAATACCGCGAGCTGCTCGGCGACTGAGCGCGAGCGGCGAAGTGAGCTGCACCCTCGGCATGGGTGCGTCCGATCCGACAGCCCTATGCCGGCTCTTGAGCTGGTCATCAACTTGAAAATCGCAAAGGCGCTCGGGCTGACGATAGCGCCGCTGCTGCTTTCCCGTGCCGACGAGGTCGTCGAATGAGGCGCCGGGAGCTGCTTTTGCTGATTGGCGCCGTCGCCCTGCTGCCCGGGGTGAGCCGGGGCGAGCAGCAGCGCCGGATCGGCTTCTTGGGTCTCACCTCCAAAGCCGCCTGGGCGAATTCTGCCGATTTTCGCCAGGGCCTCGCCGAGACCGGCTATATCGAAGGCCGCAACCTGGTGATCGACTACCGCTGGGCGGAAGGCCATTACGATCGGCTGCTGGCGCTGGCGGCCGAGCTCGTGGGCGAGAAGGCCGAGGCCATATCGACCGAGGGCGGACCCGCCCCGGCAAAAGCGGCAATGCAGGCGACGACCACGATACCGATCGTTGGCTCGACCGTCGCCTCCCTTGTCAAACATTTCAACCGCCCCGAGGGCAATTTGACCGGGGTCAGCATCGTCACCGGCGACTTGATGCTGAAGCGGCTGCAGATTCTCACCCGGCGCCAAGATCGGCGTCCTGATGAACCCGGCCTCTACGTTTTACGATCGCGACCGCAAAAGGATCGAGGACGCCGCGGCAGCGCTCGGCGTCAAGCTCGTTGTCGCCAACCTCTCCGCCGATGCCGATTTCGATCCGGCCTTCGCCAGCCTTGACCAACGGCATGTCGGCGCGCTGATGCCGGAGCCCGAGCCGTTCCTGGGCAGCCGAGGGCAGCTGCTCGCCACCCTCGCGGCACGCTACAAGGTCCCGATGATGCAGGAGTGGCGCGAGGCCGTTGCCGCCGGCGGTTTGATCAGCTATGGGCCGAGCCTTGCCTGGGTTTTTCATCAGGTCGGCCACTATACCGGCCAGATTCTGAACGGGGCGGAGCCGGCCGGTCTGCCGGTGGTGGTGCCGGCCAGGTTCGAATTGGTCATCAACCTGAAAACGGCAAAGGCGCTCGGGCTGACGATCCCGCCATCGATCTTGGCGGGCGCTGGCGAGGTCATCGAATGAGGGGCATCGAGGGCTTGCCCAATCGGCCCGCGGCGCTAGGGCTGCGGCATCAAACGCGTGAGGCGCCGGTGATGGACGATGGCGCGGTGGACGATGGCGCGATGGACAACAGCGCGGTGCGGCGGGGTGTGGCCGAGCTGATCGCCGCCTATGCCGAAACGATCGACGACGACCGGCTCGAAGAATGGCCGGAGTTTTTTGTCGAGCATTGCCGCTATCTGATCACCAGCCGCGAAAGCCACGAGGCCGGCTATCGCCACGGCGTCGTCTATGCCGCTTCAAAAGGCATGCTGAGGGACCGGGTGCTGGCGCTGCGCCGCGCCAACATCTTCGAGGCGCACCGCTATCGCCACATCATCGGCCCGACCCGGATCGGCCGGGTCGCCGACGGCATTGCCGAAGCGCGCTCGAACTTTATCGCGGTCCGGATCATGCACGACGGCGAGATGAGCCTGTTCGCCGCCGGCCGCTATCTCGACCGGGTCGATGTTTCGACCGAGCCCTATCGCTTTGCCGAGCGCCTCGTCATCCTCGACAGCCAGAAGATCGACACGCTGCTGGTCATTCCGCTCTAGTCGCCCGCGACTGTAATTCGCAGCCCGCGCCGGGACCGGCATGACATCGGTGCTCGAATGCGGGTCCGGATGGGGGCCGGGATTCGGTAAATTATGGCCCGGATAATATTTTATCCGACAGCTTGACGCGATCCCGTCCGGTGGCCTCTTTCATCTTTGATACGCTGCCCGCTTACCATCAACAGGAGCCGCTCCCACGCGCTGCGATCCTGCGAAGGCAATCAAGGTTCTAACCGGCATGCTGGATACTTCGCCGACGGAAAACGCTGGTGGAGCGCAATTGCGGCGGGCGATCAGGAGAGAGTTATGCCTCAATACAAATCAGACGGATGATTCCCACGCTCTTGCCTCGTCGCCCCCGCGCAAGCGGGGGTCCAGAGCCGCGGGCATGACAAAAGAAGGAAGCGTGCCAAGCGTTGGGTTCCTACCGCTAGCTGGACCGCCGACCCCGATGCCATCCTCAAAAAGGTCCACCGCGGGAAACAAACGTTAAAGTCGATCCACTAGAGCGATCGTGGGGCTTGGTTTCCGGGCTCGAGACTCTGATTCGCAGTCTATCCATTTTATAATCGTTGCGCTCGATCCGCCATCCGGCAACGGGTCGTTTCTTGCGGCAACAGCAGCTGGCCGATCTTGGCCCCTCGGCGGCGAGCGCAACCCCAACGATCCGTTCGCCTGTTTGCATTGTCTTCGATGTTTGACGGTGTTCGACGCGCCGGCCGAATGCGGCGAAGATTTTCCTCGCCGAAAAGTCTTTTATCTGCTTCTCGATCGGCGTATCAAGGCATCGCAAAACCAGCCGTGGGGGAACGAGGCAGTCATGGACGACACAGGTGCGATGAAAACCGTCGATCTACGCCCGGTGGCGAAGATCATTGTCAGTTATGTCGGCAACCACGTCTTGGCGCCCGACCAGCTATCCGGCTTGATCGCCACCGTCGATCAGGCAATTCGCCAGCTCGGCACACCGGCAGCACCGCCGCCGGTGCGCATGCCGGCAGTCCCGATCAAGCGGTCGGTGCAGCGGACCCACGTCGTTTGTCTTGAATGCGGCTTCCAGGGCAAGACCTTGCGCCGACACCTGGGCACGCGGCACGGTCTTCAGATCGCCGAATATTTGCGGCGCTGGAAGCTGCCGAGCGATCACCCGTTGACCGCGCCCGCCTATTCCGAGCAGCGCTCTGCGATGGCCAAGGAGCTTGGCCTCGGACGCAAGCGGGGCCGGGCCCGCGGTCGCGGTCGCCGCGCCAAGACCTGAGCGGCATCAAGACCTGAACTGCGTCAATCGACAAGCGGCAGGCTGAGCGGCGCAATTTCCGCGGCGCTCCGGCGCAAGTAATCGCTCCCCGGCGTGGCCTCGATCATGCGCTGCTGGGCGGCGGCGAGCCGCTGCGCGGCGCTGGCTTGGTCGAGCGTGAGCACTCGGCCCTGGGCGACGACCTGCCGCCCGTCGATAAAGACGTCACGCACCGCGCGGTCGGCCGCGTGATAGACGAGAGAACGCAGCGGGTCGCGCGCCGGCATCATCTGGGGCTGCGCCAGGTCGACGATGACGAGATCGGCCTTGGCGCCCGGCGCAATACGCCCGAGATCGTCGCGCAGCAACGCGCGGGCGCCACCGATAGTCGCGGCGTGGAATATATCCGCCGTGCTTACGGTGTGGATGTCGCGGGCGGCGATGCGGGCGAGGATTGCTGCCTTGCGCATCTCCTCGATCAGATTGTGCGGGGTCGTATCGGTGCCGAGCCCGACCGTGACGCCTGCCCGCAAGTAGTCGCCGAGGTTTTCCATCATCTGGCCATAGCGGGCGAACGGGGTCGGGCAATGGGCCACCGAGGCGCCGCTCTCGGCGATAATTTCGAGGTCGCTTTGGGTCCACCAGCGCACCCAGGAATGGCTGTCGAGAAAGAGCGCATGGCCGAGGATCGTCTCGTGTCCCAAAATGCCGACCTCATGCGCCCATTGCACCGGCGTCTTGCCGTGGCGGCGAAGCATTTCCTGGACTTCGACAACGCTTTGCGCGACGTGGACGGTTAACGGGAGCCCGCGCTCGCGCGCTGCATCCCGGCTGTCGCGCAGCAAATCGGCGGTGCAAGTGTCGATCTGCATCGGCGAAACGACGCCGGAAAGACGTCCGCAGGGATGTCCCCCAGCCTCGTCGATCAGCGCCAGGGCCGCAGCAAAGCCGCGGCGCCCGCGCGCCTCGTCCCAATCGAATTTGAGCTCGTGGTCATTGTCGAGCCGCCAGCGCGCCGAGGCATAGCCGGGAGCCAGAAACCCGCGCATGCCACTCTTGGCAAAGAGATCGATCCAGCCCTCCCATGCGGGCGAAATATCGACGAGCGAGGTGACCCCGCTCTGCAGCAGCTCGCAATAGGCGAACTCGGCGCTGGCCGCGCGGGCGTCGTCGTCGGGTGCGGAAAAGGCCTGCGAGCGCTCGTAGAGCCCGGTCATATGCATGTTGCGCAGTCCGTGCTCTTCGCGCACGCCGCGATAAAGCGGCTCGTGCTCGGGATGCGCATGGATGTCGATGAGGCCGGGCATGACCATCCGGTCGCTGCCGTCGATGACCCGTTCCGCCGACCCGGCAAAATTTCGGCCGACAAAGCTGATGCGGTTCTCGGCAAAGGCGATGTCGATGCGGCGGCGATAGATATGCCGGCCGGCGGTTGCGTCCCAAGCAACGACCCAATCTGCGTTTTTGATAAGGGTGGTGGTCATGTCTCCCCCTGCGGCGTTGGTGCGGCGGAAAGCGCGATGATATACGCCGGCACCCGCAGAGGAGGACTAAGAGTGGCTGCTGCCGGACAACGCAATTTGATCACCGACGTATCGGGAATCCTGGTTGGTCAGGCCGAGGATCATTCTGGGGTCACCGGGACGACGATAGTGCTCGCTGAAGAGCCGGCGGCAGCGGCGGTCGATGTGCGCGGCGGCGCGCCGGGAAGCCGCGAGCTGCAATTGCTGGCGCCCGAAGCCCTGGTCGAGCGGATCGACGCGGTTGTGCTGTCCGGCGGTTCGGCCTTCGGCCTCGATGCGGCAGCCGGGGTGATGGAACGGCTCGCCGCGGCCGGGCGCGGCTTTGCGGTTGGGGCGAGCCGGGTGCCGATTGTGCCGGCGGCGGTCCTGTTCGATCTCGGCTTCCCCAGCCGCCGTGCGTGGATCGGCGAGCCGCCCTATCGCGCGCTCGGCCGCCGCGCCGTCGATGCCGCGGGCAACGCATTCTCCCTCGGCAATGCCGGCGCCGGGCTCGGCGCCACCTGCGGGCAGTTGAAAGGCGGCATCGGCAGCGCTTCGCTGGTGCTGGAGGATGGTGCGACGGTCGGGGCGATCGTCGCCGTCAACAGCTGGGGCTCGGCGGTACGGCCCGATTGCGGGCGGTTTTGGGCCACGGATCTCGCGCTCCCGGGCGAAATCGACCCGCAGCCGGCGGTTCCCGACGGAGCGCTCGATCCGATGGATTTCTCCGGCTGCAAGGCCATGATCCCCGGTGCCAACACGACAATTGCCGCGGTCGCCACCGACGCGGCGCTCGACAAGGCCGGCTGCCGGCGGTTGGCGATCATGGCCCAGTCCGGCCTCGCCCGTGCCATTCGCCCGATCCACACCCCGTTCGACGGCGACACGGTGTTCGCATTGTCGACCGGAACCGGCCCCACGGCGGCACCCGCCCGGCTCGCTCTGCTCGGCAGCGCCGCCGCCGATTGCCTGGCGCGCGCGGTCATGCGCGCGCTGACAGCCGCCGAGTCGCTGGGCGGCGTCCCGAGCTGGCGGCAACTCTGGGGACAGCGGCAAGGTGCGGCTTGACAGCCCGACGCCGCGACTGATAAGGCGCCAGACCAAGCCTCGTACATTTCGAACAGGGATCGGAGACGCTGACATGTTCCCCCGGATGATTTGGGCGGCGGCCTGTGCCGCCGCTTTTGCCGCTTCGCCAACATTCGCCGCCGAGACGATCAAGATCGGCTTCCCGATCCCGCTGTCGGGGCCGACCGCCGTTTACGGCCAACCGGTCTTGAAGGGCGCGGAGCTGGCGGTCGCCGAGATCAACGCCAAGGGCGGCGTCCTCGGCCGCAAGCTCGAATTGCTGCCGCGCGACAGCAAGGCCAACGCCGACGAGGCGGTGCGCGTCGCGCGCGAATTGATCATCAAGAACGGTGTCGATTTTCTGGTCGGCACCCTGACCTCGGCCGAAGCGCCGGCGGTGTCGACGGTCGCGAAGGAAAACCAGATCGTCTTTATCGCGCCGACCTCGAAAAGCACGATCCTGACCGACCCGCAGCACCTCAACCCCTATATTTTCCGCGTCTCCTCGAACACCGATGTCGAGGGGCTGGCGGGCGCCACCTTGATGGCGCAATGGAAGGACGTGAAAACCGTCGCCACGATCGCGCCCGACTACGCCTATGGCCGTAACTCGGCCGCCGCCTTTATCGCCAGCCTGAAAAAGCTGCGCCCCGACATCAAGATCGTCGATCAGCAATGGCCGAAGGTCGGCGAGCCAGACTTCACCGCCTTCATCACCGCGCAGATGGGCAAGAAGCCGGATGCCGTCTACGCCTCGCTGTTCGCCGGCGACTTCATCACCTTTACCAAGGAAGCCAAGCCGCTCGGCTATTTCAAGATGATCCAGAACCGGATGATCGACGCCGCCGAGGTCGGCACCACCGACGAAGCGCAGGCGCTCGGCAGCGACTATCCCTACGGCATCATCTCCGACAGCTACGACCCGGTGATTTGGGGCGGCGCCAACGAGCCGGCGGCGCATAAGAAATTCGTCGAGGACCTGAAGGCGTTCACCAAGGAAAAATACGCCTCGGGCTGGTCGATCGTCGGCTACCAGTCGATCTTTGCGCTCGCCGACGGCATCAAAAAGGCCGGCGACACCAAGAGCGCCGGCGTCGCCAAGGCATTGCTCGGCATGACCTGGGACACCCCGGTCGGCAAGCGCACCTTCAGCGCCAAGTCGCACGAGACCTTCGCCCCCGAATATTGGGGCGTCATGGTCAAGGACGCGGCCTATCCGTTTGCCGTCATGAAGAACCCCGAGCTGTTGCCGACCTCGTTCCCGGTGACCAACTGAGGGGGCATCGAGACCAGAACTGCAGCAGATCGATCGGCGATAACGATCGGCGCTGCCAAGGATAACCGAGCGTCCGCGCATGATCGCGGACGCCGCCTTACGGGAGGATTTGATGCGCTCGACTCACGTGCTGGGGATGCTGCTCGCCGCCGCGGCGAGCATGCCGTTTGCCGCGGTCGCGGCGGAGCCGATCAAGATCGGCTTTCCGATCCCGCTGTCCGGCCCGACCGCCGTCTATGGCGAGCCGATCCTGAAGGGCGCCCAAATGGCGGTCGCCGAGATCAACGCCAAAGGCGGCGTGCTCGGCCGCAAGCTCGAGCTGTTGCCGCGCGACAGCAAGGCCAGCGCCGACGAGGCGGTGCGTCTCGCCCGCGAGCTTATCTTCAAAAACAATGTCGATTTCCTCGTCGGCACCCTGACCTCGGCCGAGGCGCCGGCGGTCTCGACCGTCGCCAAGGAGAACAAGATCATCCTCGTCGTGCCGGCCGCGGAAACCATGATGCTGACCGATCCGCAGCACATTCACCCGTACATCTTCCGCATTGCCACGAACACCGATATCGAGGGGCTCTCCGGGGCAACCCTGATGGCGCGTTGGAAGAACGTAAAAACCGTCGCCACGATCGCCCCCGATTACGCTTATGGCCGCGACGTCGAAGCCGCGTTTGTCAGGAACCTGAAAAAGTTCCGTCCGGACATCGCGATCATCGACCAGCAATGGCCTAAGCTGGGCGAGCCCAACTTCACCCCGTTCATCACCGCGCAGATGGGCAAAAAGCCGGATGCGATCCATTGCTCGCTGTTTGCCGGCGATTTCGTCACCTTCAGCAAGGAGGCGACGCCGCTCGGCTACTTCGAGGCGGTCGGGAACCGCGTCGTCGACGGCGCCGATGTCGGCACCACCGACGAGGCCCGGGCGCTCGGCAACGCCTATCCCTACGGCATCATCGGCAATGGCTACGACCCGGTGATCTGGACCGGCAACGAGCCGGCCGCGCACAAGAAATTCATCGCCGATCTGAAGGCGTTTACCCACGAGCAATACGCCTCGGGCTGGTCGATCGTCGGCTATAAGTCGATCGATGCGCTCGCCGCCGGCATCAGGAAGGCCGGCGACACCAAGAGCGACGACGTCGCCAAGGCGCTCCCCGGCCTCACTTTCGACACGCCGGTCGGCAAGCGTACGTTCACCGTCAAATCGCACGAGACCCTGTCGCCGCAATATTGGGCGGTGATGGTCAAAGAGGCGGCCTATCCGTTTGCCGTGATGAAGAACCCGGAATTGTTGCCGCCGCAGGCAACCAACTGACGGCGGCATCGGGATCGGGCGGTACCGGAACTGTGGGAGATTGAACGGCGGTGTCGGCCTCGTTCCTGTTCAGCCAATTCATGGGCGGCCTCACCACCGCGATGTTCCTGTTCCTGATCGCTTCGGGGCTGTCGCTGGTGTTCGGGGTCATGCGCGTGATCAACTTCGCGCACGGCTCGTTCTACATGCTGGGCGCCTATCTCGCCTGGCAGGCGGTGCAGTGGCTGCACCCGGCGGCCGGGGCGTTCTGGCCGGCGGCGTTGTTCGCGGCGCTCGCGATCGCCCTTCTCGGCGCCGTCGTCGAAAGGCTGTTCTTCCGGTCGCTCTACGGCCGCGAGGAGCTCTACCAGCTGTTGTTCACCTATGCGCTGGTGCTGATCCTCGGCGACGTTGCCAAGTTCCTCTGGGGCACCGGGCAATTGTCGGTGTCGCAGCCGCCGGGCCTGGCCGGCAGCATCCAGCTTTTCGGCACGACGCAGCCGCTCTACAATCTTTTCATGATGGTGATCGGCCCGGCGATCGCGGTTGCCGGCTGGCTCGTGCTGAACCATACCGGCGCCGGGCGGATGGTGCGGGCGGCCGCCTACGACCGCGAGATGCTCGATGCATTGGGCGCCAATGTCGGCTCGATCTATACCGGCATGTTTGTTGTCGCCTCGTTTCTCGCGGGGCTCTCGGGCGCTTTGGTGACGCCGATCCAAAGCATCGTGCCGGGCATGGACGTGCTGATCATCGTGCAGGCTTTTATCGTCGTGGTGATCGGCGGCATGGGCTCGATCTGGGGCACCTTCTGGGGCTCGATCATCTATGGCCAGGTATTGTCGTTCGGTATCCTGGTGTTTCCCGGCTTTTCGCTGTTCTCGGTGTTTGCGCTGATGGCGGTGATCCTGATCGTCCGCCCCTGGGGCCTGTTCGGGAGGCCGATATGAGCGCGCGCCGCTCGCTCATGGCCGGCCGCATCCCGTGGACGCTGATCGTCTTTCTCGTCATGTGCACGGTCCCGTGGATCGGCACCCGCTACGACACCTTTCTCGCCGCGCAGATCGCGATCGACGCGCTCTTTGCGGTCAGCCTCAACCTCTTGCTCGGCACCACCGGCCTCGTCTCCTTTGGCCATGTCGCGTATTTCGGCGTCGGCGCCTATGTCTGCGGCATCCTGATGAAGACCTACGGGGTGCCGTTTGTCATCGCGTTCCCGGCGGCCGGGCTCGGCGCGGCGCTGTTTGCCCTGGTCTCGGGCTTTTTCTGCGTGCGTCTGATGAAGCTCTACTTCGCGATGCTGACGCTCGCCTTCTCGCAAATCATCTGGGCGATCGCCTACAAGTGGAACGCCGTGACCGGCGGCGACAACGGGCTGCCCGAGATCCCTTATCCCCATCTCGACTGGATGTCGGCGATCCCGGGCTGCGGCGACCTGTCGATCGGCGCCCGCTTTTATCTCCTGACCCTGGTTCTGGTCGGGCTGTCGCTCGCGATCGTGCACAAGATCGTGCGCTCGCCGTTTGGCCGCATGCTGACGACGATCCGCGACAACCCCGAGCGCGCCGCCTTTATCGGGCTCAACGTGCGCGCCTATCAACTCGCCGCGTTTGTCGTCGCCGGCAGCTTTGCCGGGCTCGCCGGCGCGCTCTACGGCATCTTCAGCCGCGGCGTCTTCACCGATTACGTGTTCTGGTCGAAATCGGCCGAGGTCGTGATCATGGCGATCCTCGGCGGCATCAACTTTTTCTGGGGTCCGCCGGTGGGCGCCTTGGCGCTCGTTTGGCTCAACCAGCAGATTACCGACTACACCCAATACTGGCCGTTCGTGCTCGGCACGATCCTCCTGGTGCTGCTGTTCGTGTTCCCGGGCGGCATCGTCGGCGGCCTGGTCGCCGGATACCGCTCGGCTCGACGCCGCCTCGTGGGCCGCGATGCTTGAGGTCCGCGAGCTGCGCAAGTCGTTTGCCGGCTTTGTCGCCGTCGGCGGCGTCAGCCTCACCGTCGAAACCCGGCAGATCGCCGCGGTCATCGGCCCGAACGGCGCCGGCAAATCGACTTTTTTCAACCTGATCACCGGTCATCTGCACCCGGATGGCGGGCGGGTCTTGCTCGACGGCCGCGACATCACCGGGGCACCACCGCACCGCATCTGCCGCTTGGGGGTCGGCCGCTCGTTTCAGCGCACCAACATCTTCGCCAAGCTGACGGTGTTTGAGAACATCCAGGCCGCGCTCATCGCGCATCACCGGCGCGGCCATAATTTCTGGTCGCGCTCCGAGGATTTCTACCGCGAGGAAACCGAGGAGCTGCTGGTCTCGATCGGCCTCGGCGACGCCGCGCGCACGGTTGCCGGCACGCTCAGCTACGGCAACCAGAAGCAGATCGAGCTCGGCATCGCCTTGGCGAGCGAGCCGAACCTCTTGCTCCTCGACGAGCCGACCGCCGGCATGTCGCCGGCCGAGACGCACGACACGATGAGCCTCCTCCAGCGCATCGCCGCCGAGCGCGAGCTGACTCTCCTCTTTACCGAGCACGACATGGAAGTCGTGTTCGCGATCGCCGAAAAGATCGCGGTCCTGCATCAAGGCCGGTTGTTGGCCGAGGGCACGCCTGCCGAGGTGCGCGCCGACCCCGAAGTCCGCCGCGTCTATCTGGGACAGCATTGACGCATGCACCTTTCAAGTACTCTCTCTGGTCCACGTCGGTCTAAACCGGACGTTCCCTTCCCGCTTTCCCGGCGAAAGCCGGGACCCAGGCCGGCCTCGGACGCCGCCTCTGCCTTTGTCGATCGACCGATCCGCCGCGATCGCGAAATCGGCGCGGAGCGGCGGAGAAGTGGGTCCCGGCTTTCGCCGGGAACGCGGATGGGCGATGCCACTCACTCCAGTTGGCCGAACGAGATATCGCTCTGATGGCGGCATTGCTGGCGGTCGAGGACATCTACACCGCCTATGGCCTGAGCCGGGTGTTGTTCGGCGTTTCGCTCGAAATCGCCGAGGGCGAATGCGTGTGCCTCCTCGGCCGCAATGGTGTGGGCAAGACGACGACGATACGCTCGGTGATGGGGCTGACCCCGCCCTCCGGCGGCCGCGTCCTGTGGCAGGGCCGTGACATTACCGGCTGGGCGCCGCACCGGGTCGCCCGCGCCGGCATCGGCTTTGTCCCGGAAGACCGGCGCATCTTCGCCGAATTGACGGTGCGCGAAAATCTCGAAGTCGGCGCCCAGGCGGCGCATCGGCCCGGCCACTGGACGATCGAGGCGGTGGGCGACCTGTTCCCGGTGCTGCGCGAGCGGCGCGACCAGCGCGGCGGGTTTCTGTCGGGCGGCGAGCAGCAGATGCTGACCATCGCCCGCACCCTGATGGGCAACCCACAGCTATTGCTGCTGGACGAGCCGTCCGAGGGCCTCGCCCCGCTCGTCGTCGAGATGCTCGGCGGCAAGATCGCCGAATTGAAGGCGCAGGGCCTGACGATCCTGTTGGCCGAGCAGGGTGCCGATTTCGCCCTCGCCCTCGCCGACCGCGTCTACGTCCTCGAAAAGGGTGCCGTCCGCTATTCCGGCTCCGCCGCCGAGCTGCGCCAGGATCGCGCCCTCCTCGACCGCCTCCTCGCGGTATAGCGGGGGTCGCGCAGGGGGGCCGGGTGCGGGCGTGACGGCGAGAGCGGCACACCGCAAGCACGTGCCGCATTACACGCGTTACTGGGCCGAGCTTCGCGGTGAAGCCGGGCACGGCCTTGGCCTTGTGCTCGGCCACGCGGCGAACGAGGTCGTTTGTGACGCCGAGATAAAGCGTGCCATGCCGGCGGCTGGCGAGAAGATAGACGTAATGCGTCACATCCCAGGCCCTCTGCCGGAAATGGTCTTCGTCATTCCGGGACGGCCCCAAAGGGCCGGGCCCGGCACCCATGAACATCGAGGTACGCTCCATTGGCACAATCCGGTGTGCCTGGGTTCCGGGCTCGCAGCTATGCTGCGCCCCGGAATGACAAGTTTTTGAGTGTCTTCAAATGCTCTTTTGGGAGCCCAGCGGGAAGCTGGCATCCCGCAGGTTGCGGCTCAGTAGAGCCGGGTGCGGTAGTTTTCGGCGGTCTGGCGTTCGGCCTCGGCGGCGTCGAGGCCGCCGATCTGCTCGGCGACAATCCGGCCAATCAGCGGAAAGTCGCCGCGCTTGAGCTGCTTTGCCGGGTTCCACAGATCGGAGCGGATCAGCGCTTTGCCGCAGTGGAAATAGACCTCTTCGGCGGCAACCAGGATCGCGCTGCGCGGCATCTTGCCGTTGACCGCAAGCGGTTCCAGGAGCTCGGGATCGACCGTGACGCTGGCGCGGCCGTTGACACGCAAGGTCTCGGGGATGCCGGGGACGAAGAAGATCAGCCCGATGCCGGGCCGCGCCAAGAGGTTGCCGAGCGTGTCGGTGCGGTTGTTGCCGAGCCGGTCGGGGATCAGCAAGGTCGTGTCGTCGATGACCCGGACAAAACCCGGCGCGTCGCCCTTGGGCGAAGCGTCGCAGCGGCCCGACGGGTCCGAGGAGGCCACGACCAAAAACGGCGACAGCGCGATGAAATTGCGGGCATGCTTGTCGAGATGGGCGAGCTGCTTCTTGACCGCCCGCTCGCCCGGCTCACCGTAGATTTCGCGCAGCCGGCCCGCATTCTCGATCGTGTCCACCCTCGCCTCCTCCGCCCGTTTGGAGCACTATACCCGAGCGACCGCCAAACCTCCATCGGGGACAGTGGAGAGGCATGTCTGCCAACCGGTTCCAAATCGAATATCGGGACTGTGCGGGGGGCGGCCGGACGGCATGGCTGACGATCGACAATGCCGCAAAGCTCAACAGCCTCAATTCCGCGCTGATGGGCGAGATCGTTGCGGCGATGGCGGGACTCGCCGACGACCCCGAGCTGCGTCTCGCGATCCTGACCGGCGCCGGCGGCCGGGCCTTTGTCGGCGGCGCCGATATCGGCGAGATCGCCGCCCTCGACCATCGGGGCGCGCGCCGGTTCATCACCCTCGTCCACCGCTGTTGCGACACGGTTCGCCGCCTGCCGGTGCCGGTCATCGCCCGCATCGACGGCTGGACACTGGGTGCGGGCCTCGAGCTCGCCGCCGCGTGCGATCTGCGCGTCGCCAGCGACCGCTCGCATTTCGGCATGCCCGAAGTCGCGATCGGCATTCCGTCGGTGGTCGAGGCGGCGCTGCTGCCGAGGCTCGTCGGCGCCGGTCGCGCGCGGCGATTGCTGCTGACCGGCGAGCCGATCGATGCCGCCGAAGCGCTCCTTTGGGGGCTCGTCGATCGGGTGGCGCCGGCCGACGAGCTCGACGCGGCGGTGGACGAGCTCGCCCGCCCGATCCTCGCCGCCGGGCCGCGGGCGATCCGCATTCAGAAGGCGCTGATCCTCGATTGGGAGGAATTGTCTCTTTCGGCCGCGATCGCGCGCGGCATCGACGCCTTTGTCGGGGCCTTCGACAGCGGCGAGCCGGGCCGCCTGGCCGGCGCCGCTCTCGCCCGCCTCGCTGCACGCCGCAGCCGATAAGACGCAATTTTGACGTTTTCGATGCAAATCTCGCCGCGCCGGATCACCAGAGCGCGCATTCGATGCCTTTCTCGATCGTCGAAGAGGACGGCCGCCTTGTCGTCAACAGCCCGTACCACCCCAATTTCCCGGCGCGGGCGCGCAGCCTCGGCGGGGATTGGGACCCGGAGCGGCGCGTGTGGCTGTTCGACGCAAGCGACGGCGATCGCGTCAGGACGCTGTGCCGCGAAATCTACGGGACCGAGGGCCCGGCGTCCGACCGGGAACGCTCGGCCCCCTATCCGTCCCCCGCTCGATATGGCAGCAACAGCCATCAATTCGCCGAGAGCGCGCCAGCCGTCCCACATTACTACGGCCACCGCAACCGGCTGCGTCAGCGTTTTCTCGACGCCGATGCCGAGAAATTGCCCGATTACGAGCTGCTCGAAATAATCCTGTTCGCCGCCCTGCAGCGCGGCGACGTCAAGCCTCTGGCAAAGGCGGTGCTGGGGCATTTCGGCGGGTTTGCCGAGACGATGAGCGCGGAGCCCGCAGCACTCGCCGAGGCCGGGCTCAACCTCGCCGGCATCGCCGCGGTCAAATCGGTGCGCGAGGCGGCGCTCAGGCTGATGCGCGCCGAATTGCAGGAGCGGCCGGTCGTCAATTCATGGGACAAGCTGATTGATTACTGCACCGCCCAGATCGCGCACGGCAAGGTCGAGGAGTTCCACGTCCTCTTTCTCGACCGCAAGAACGTGCTGCTGAAGCACGAGCGCCAGCAGAAGGGCACGATCGACCACACCCCGGTCTATCCGCGCGAGGTCGTTAAGCGCGCGCTCGAATTGGAAGCCTCGGCATTGATCCTGGTGCACAACCACCCCTCGGGCGACCCGACCCCGTCCAAGGCCGACATCGCCGTCACGCAAGACATCAAAAAGGCCGCCGCCCCGCTCGGCGTCACCGTGCACGACCACGTCATCATCGGCCGCAACCGCCATACGAGCCTGCGCGACCTCGGCCTCCTCTGAGGCATTCGCGGGGTGGACTGGTTCACTTTCGTTTCGGTGATCGTCAAAGCCGTCGCGTGGCCGATAACCCTGGTGCTGATCCTGCTGTTTTTCAGGCGATCCGTTCGGCAGCTCATCCCGCGGCTCCGAACCATCCGGATCGGCTCCGTTGAGGTGTCCGCCGCACGGGAATACGATGACGAAGTGCGCGAAAGCGCAGACGCAAACGCCAAGACGCAACGGCAACTGCAAACGGCCGCAGGACACGGTGATGGACCGGACGGAAATTGACACTTACATCGCACAAATGGAAATCGAGAAGGCTCGCCTTCAGGCAAAGCTGCCGCTCGACCCGAGCACGCCGCCCGTCGTCAGGAAGGAAGCCGATGCGACCGTCGGCCGTGTGGATCGGATACTCAAGCATCCGGGACTCGAAGTATTAAAGCAAGGCGCCGATGACTATGAAAGGTTGCCAATCGATCAGAAATCTCAGATCAGCAAACTCTACACTTTGTGGATTGCTAACGCCAAGGAAACTTTGAAGACCTTAAAAATGGTGTCTGACGCAGCAGGTTAGTGGTCCATCGTAAAAAAACAAGTCGAGGAAAGCCCTTTGTTTCCCACCCTGTCCGACGAGCAGCGCCGGTTTGTGACGACCGTGCGCGAGCTGGCGCAGAGCGAGTTTCGCGCCCGCGCCGGCGACTATATGGATGGCACCTTCCCATGGCCGAACATGCGCGCGCTGGCGGAGCTGGGCGTGCTCGGCATGGCGGTGCCCGAGGAGTATGGCGGGCTCGGCCTGCCGGTGCTCGATACCGCGCTGGTGCTCGAGGAGATCGCCAAGGTTTGCTATGTGACGGCGATGGCGGTCTTGGGCGAGGTCGGGGTGCAGGCCCGGATCATCGCCACCTATGCGCCCGAGCCGATCAAGCGGCGCATCTTGCCGGCCGTCGTCAGCGGCGATTGCATCCTGGCGATCTGCATGACCGAGCCCGACGCCGGCACCGATGTCGCCAATTACAAGACCAATGTCGACCGGGTCGGCAACCGGCTCAAGCTGAACGGCGTCAAGACGCTGATCAGCCGGGCCGAGGAGGCCGGCATGTTTGTCGTCTTCACCCGCATCGACAAGCAGCCGGGCCGCGACGGCATCGGCTGCGTGCTTGTTGAAAAGGGCATGCCGGGGTTTTCGGTGACCGGCACCTATCACACGATGGGCGGCGAAAATTTGCACGAAATCCGCTTTGACGATTGCGAATTGCCGCCCGAAAACCTGGTTCTGGAAGACGGCTTTCGCAAACTCTTGTCGGCGTTCAACACCCAACGCTGCCTCAATCCTTCAATCTCGCTCGGGCTGGCCGAGGGGGCGCTCGAAGAAGCGGTCAAATACGTCAAGGAGCGCCGCGCCTTTGGCCGCGCGATCGCCGATTTCCAGGGCATGCGCTGGAAGATCGCCGAGATGTACCGCGACATCGAGGCGAGCCGGTCGATCCTCTACCGCGCCTGCGCCTCTGCCGACCCGTTCCCCGACCCGCTGCTCGCCGCGGTCGCGAAGGCAACCTGCAACGAGATGGCGCTGCGCGTGACCAGCGAAGCGATCCAGGTGCATGGCGGCTACGGCTTCACCGACGAGTTCCCGGTTTCCCGCTTCTACCGCGGCGCGCGCTACGGCACCTTGGGCGGCGGCACCACCGAGACGCTGAAGGATCTGATCGGCCGCCGCGTGCTGGCCGGCCTCGACCCCGCCGACGGCATCCTCGGCCTCGGCATGTTCTGAAGGAGAGAAGCGATGAAGGTCACCGGAGGCTGCCATTGCGGGCAGATCGGCTTTGCGGCTGAGATCGACCCGGCCCAGGTCAGGATTTGCCACTGCACCGACTGCCAGACCCTGTCCGGCTCGGCTTTCCGGGTCAATGTCGCCAGCCTGCCCGGCACTTTCGCGCTGACCAGCGGGACGCCGAAGGTCTACATCAAAACCGCCGAGAGCGGGAACCAGCGGGCGCACGCCTTCTGCCCCGATTGCGGCACCCCGCTCTGGGCCACCGCCCCCGGCCCCAATCCGGCTTCCTACGGGCTGCGCGTCGGCACCCTCGACTGCCGCGCGCAGCTCGCCCCGGCGCGGCAAGGCTGGTGCCGCTCAGCCTTGCCCTGGTCGATGGATTTGCGCGGGCTGGAGCGCAGGGAACGGCAGTAGCTGCCGTGGCCGTTATTTCGCTGCTTCCTCATAGGCGAGATAGCGAATGATTTTCCAGCCGCCGTCGGGCTGGCGGTGGAAGATGTCGATTCCCGGTTCGGTCGTATCGATATCAGGCTGACCGGGGCGCGACGTGGTCACGTGCCAGGTAAGCCGCACCACGGCAAGATCGCCAGAGACCAGGATCTCCTTGATGTCGAAGGCATAACGCAGGCGCGTCGCCGGGTCGGCGAGGGCACGTTCGAGGCGGTCGCAGATGGCGCGATAGCTCTGCTCGGGCAGGCCGCGAAAGTCGTAGCGCAGATCCGGCGAAAAGAGGTCGCAGATCGCGGCGGTGTCGCGCGTGTTGAAGGCGGCGGTCCACTGCGCCAGCGCGGCCCGGATTGCGGCCGCCCCCTGATTGGGATCGGCCATCGCGGTCGACGACATCACCGCCCAGCAGACGACCGGCATGGCCAACCATCGAACGGCAGTTTCGATCATCTGCAAACGTATCCCCAAACTCCGATCGCCGCCTGCCGAGCCGTCCGGCACGGCGCGCGCAAACTTTGATTTGAACACAAAGCCCGCATGGCCGACCATAACGATCGGCGCTTTGCAAAGAGTGGGAAGAACCATGATCAAGGACGCGCAAGGGCACGACCTTTCCGGCGCGACCGCTGAGGCCGTTGATGCCTACGACGAGGCCGTACGGGCGTTCAACCTGGTTCACGGCGACGCAGTCGGGCTGTTCGACAAGGCGCGTGAAACGGCGCCCGGCTGCGCGATGCCGCATCTGGCAAAGGCCTGGGTGTTTGCGCTGGCCAACGATCCCGTTCTCCTGAGCCAGGCCCGGCCGTTGGTCGAGACCGCCCGGTCGCTCGGTCTGAACGAACGCGAGCAGGCCCACCTCGCGGCACTCGCCAATTTGGTCGAGGGCGGGCGCGCCGCCGCCGTTGCGGTGCTCGACCGCCATTTGATGCGCTACCCGTTCGATCTCGTCGCCCACCAGGCGGCGGCGCTGATGGACGGGTTCCTCGGTCGCTTCCCCTGGATTCGTGAGCGTTCGGCGCGCGCCCTGCCCTTCTGGTCCAAGGATCAGCCGGGCTATGCCACCCTGTTGGCGTTCCACGGGTTCGGGTCGGAGGAGGCGGGCGACTATGCCCGCGCCGAGGACGAGTCGCGCGAGGCCGCCGCGCTCGAGCCGTTGAGCTTCTGGCCGCACCATACCGTCGCCCATGTCATGGAGATGACCGGGCGGCCGGAAGACGGGCTCGGCTGGATGGCGGCGCGCGAGGCGCTGTGGTCGGGTCCCGGCCACATGAACGAGGTGCACATCTGGTGGCACAAGGCGCTCTTCCACCTCGAGCTCGGGCAATACGGCGCCGCGCTGGCGCTCTATGACGGCCCGATCCGCGCGACGCAGCGCCCGCTCGCGCTCAGCCTGACCAACGCTTCGGCGCTGCTGTGGCGTCTCGACACGCTCGGCTGCGACATCGGCGACCGCTGGCAGGAGCAGGCTGACCTGTGGCAAGGCCATGCCGATGGAAAATGTCTGGTCTTCGCCGATATTCACGCGGCGATGGCCGAATTGCGTTCGGGCCGCGAAGAGCTGGTCGAACGCCGCCTCGCGGCAATGCGGGAGACCGCGGCGAGCGATGTCGAGGCGGCCAGCCTCTATCGCACCGTCGGCATACCGATTGTCGAAGGCCTCGCCGCCTTCCATCGCGGCGCCTGGGCGGAAGCCATCGAAGCGCTGCTCCCAGTCCGCATCGGCTTATGGCAAATCGGCGGAAGCCACGCGCAACGCGACGTCGTCAGCTGGACGCTGTGCGAGGCGGCGATCCGCTGCGGCCAGCGTGACATCGCGCTCTCCCTTGCTTATGAGCGCGCCGCTGACCGCCCCCGAAGCGTCCCCAACCGACGCTTCCTCGGCTATGCAGAAGCGATCGCAAGCTGATTGCAGTTACCGCAATGTTTCTGCGAAGGCGCATCACGTAACAGGTCGGCAACCACATTGTTGCCATTATAGCATGATACACTTACGAAAAATCGGTCGGAAGATACCGTGCCGATTGGTCGGAGGATCCAGGTCTGGGCAAACAGCAAAGCACAACGGCGAGATCAAAAGATGACCTATGAGTAGCGAAGGGTGGGGCTCGCTGCCTGATCTCAATCAGATAAAACAGGTAAAGCAGGCGGTGACGGGGGTCGGAGGATCCGACGCTCCACTCAGCTGGGAGCGACCGTGGTGCCGCCGTCGACGACGATCGTCTGACCGGTGATGTAGGCGCCGGCAGGCGCGGCCAGCATCAGCGCGACCCCGGCGATGTCATCGGGCTCGCCCAGGCGCTTCAGAAGGGTGCCGGCCTCGCGCGCGGCGCGGCGGGCCGGGTCTTCGTAGAGGACGCGGGCAAATTGCGTCGTCACGACGCTTGGCGCGATGCAGTTGACGCGCACATTGTCCGGGCCCCATTCGGCGGCGAGGTTGCGGCACAGCGCGTAATCGGCCGATTTGGTGACGCCGTACATGCCGAGCATCGTGCTCGCCCGCAACGCCGCGGTCGAGATGATGAAGATGATCGCGCCGTCGCGCCGCTGTCGCATATCCGGCGCCACCATCCGCGACAGCCACAGATTGCTCAGGACGTTGTTGACCATCATCCGCTCGAACAGCTCGTCGGTCAGATCTTCGAGCGAGCCGTAATGCGGGTTGATCGCGGCGTTGCAGACGAGGATGTCGGTCCGGCCCCATGCCTCGCGCGTCTTCGCGACCAGGTTTTCGAGCTGCGCCTTGTCCGAAATCCGCGCGGTCACCGCAATCGCCTCGCCGCCCTTGGCGCGGATCGCCGCCGCCGCTTCGTCGCATGGCCCGGCGTTGCGCGCCGAGATCACGACCTTTGCGCCGGCTTCGGCAAAGGCCTCGGCGATCGCCCGGCCGATGCCGCGGCTCGACCCGGTGACGATCGCGACCTTGCCGGTGAGGTCGAAGAGCTTCATCGCGGGCGTGTCACAACAGAAAGATCGCCATCAGGATCAGCAGGATCACCATGAAGGCGAGCGAGTATTTGATCAGGCGGGTGAAGCGGAACCACGTCTGACGACGCCATTCGAAATCGGGATCGATCGCCGTCATGATCTCCTCTCGCTGGGCAGCCGGCGCGCAGGTATAGCCTAACCGCCGGTCGATACAAGAGCCTGAGCGAGGGAGCCGCACGGGTTGAGCGCCCAGCCTTCGGGCGCCCGCCCGCCATCGATCTCGACCTTGCCGCCGACCACCCGGACCCGCCCCTCGGCGATCAGCCGCAGCGCCATCGGGTAAAGGCAATGCTCGGCTTCGAGAATGCGCGCCGACAGGCTCGCTTCGTCGTCCGCGGCACGGACCGGCACCACGGCTTGGCCGATGATCGGACCGGTATCGGTCTCGGGGCGGACGAAATGCACGGTGCAGCCGGCAAAGCGCACCCCGGCGGCGAGCGCCTGGCGCTGGGCGTGCAACCCGGGAAACGCCGGCAGCAGCGAGGGATGGATGTTCACCATACGGTCCCGCCACGCCTCGACAAAGCGGTCGTCGAGCAGCCGCATAAAGCCGGCCAGGCAGACAAGCTCGGCCCCGGCGCGGCACAGCAGGCCCTCGGCTTCGGCAGCAAACGCCGGGCGCTCGAGATGCGACACCACGGCATGCGGAATGCCGGCGGAAGCGGCATGGCGGAGACCCGGCGCCTCGACGCGGTTGCTGATGACGAGAACGATTTCGGCCGGGAAATCGTGCGCGGCGCAGGCATCGATCAGCGCCCGCAAGTTCGAGCCGCGACCCGAGATCAGCACCGCCACCCCCAGCTTCGCCATCACCTCCCCACCCGCCAAACGGTGCTTCGGCTGCCGATGGCGTCCTCACATAAACTGCGATATGACCGCGCAATCATAATGGGACAGCACGCAAAATATCGGGTCGGAGGCGGTTTGCAATGAATTCGCCGCGGATGCCGGCGATGCGACAAAGCCGGGCCGGCCTGAGCGCCGCCGGCGCCGCGCTGCTGCTGATCACGGTGCTGCTGCGCGCGGGGCCGATCCTCGCCGACGACCAGCCGGATCCATACACCGCAACCGTCAAAGTCGATGCCACGGCCGACAACGCCGCCGATGCGCGCCGGCTGGCGCAAATCGACGGCCAGCGGCGCGCGCTCGATGCGGTGATCGCGCAGCTGTCCGGCTCGACCGACACCTCGAAGCTGCCCAAGCTCGACGACAACGCCGTCACCAACCTCGTCGACAGCTTCGAGGTAGCGCACGAGCATATGTCGGCGGTGCGTTACCTGGCCGATTACACCTTTCATTTCCGACCAGCGAGAATTCGCCGATTGATGCACGATGCTGGAATCGGCCGCACCGAAATCGCCGGCAAGCCGGTCGTGCTTCTTCCCGTGTACAAAGATGCCGGCTCGGCGGTGCTTTGGGACGACCCGAACCCTTGGCGCGAAGCTTGGGCAAAGCGCCCCGCCGGTTCTGGAGCGACGCGCCTTGCCGTTCCGCTCGGCGGCGTAGCAGATCTGAGCGTGATCGACGCGCAGCAGGCGCTTTCCGGCGATTCTGGAGCGCTCGCGGCGATCGCCCAGAACAACGGTGGAAGCGAGGCTATCGTCGTGTCGGCCACGACGCAGCGACAGGGCAACGAGCTCACCAGCCTTGCCCTCAGCATCAAGCGCTACAAGGAAGGCCATCTCGCCAATTCGGGGAACGAAACGATCGATGCGCGACCCGGGGAAAGCGAGAGTGCTTTGATCAGCCGAGCAGCCGATGCGATCGCCGCTTCGATCGAAAGCGGCACGGGCAAGCTCGCCACCACGGATTCCGACCAAGCAGCGAGCATGACGGTGACGGTCCCGATTACCGGCCTCGGCGAATGGATCGAGATGCGTCGGCGGCTGGCCGCCGTACCGGCTATACGCAAGATAGAGCTGCTGTCGCTGAGCCGTCGCGAGGCGAAGATCGCGATCAACTATCAGGGCACACCCGACCAGCTGAAATCGAGTCTCGCCGAGGCCGATCTCGACCTTGGCGGCAGCGATCCCTCATGGCAGCTTCAGCCTGCGAGCGCCGCCGGCAGCCGCTGACCGCGTTCGGACAAGCGATGTCGGGAACCTCACAGAGCCATGACGATGAGCCGCCTCGGGCTCAACCTTCCCAACCTGATCACTCTGGCGCGGCTGCTGATCGTCCCGCTCGCGATCTGGCTCATTCTCGACGCGCGTTATGGCGCGGCGTTCTGGATATTTGTCGTCGCCGGCGTCTCCGATGGGCTCGACGGCTTTATCGCAAAGCGCTTCGACCGGCGTACCCGGCTCGGCGCCTTGCTCGACCCGATCGCCGACAAGACGCTGCTCGTCAGCGTCTATGTCACGCTCGGCTGGGCCGGCGCGCTGCCCAAATGGATCGTGATCCTCGTGGTGTTCCGCGACGTGATGATCATCGGCGGCTTTGTGCTGATCCAGGCAATGGCCGCGCCCAAGCGCTACGATCCGCTCTATATCAGCAAGCTCAACACCGCCGCCCAGATCATCCTGGTGGGCTTCATCTTGGCGCGGCTCGGGATCGGAGCCGATGCCCCTTCGGCAACGATGATCTTGGTTCTCGCCGTGGCGGTCACAACGGTGCTGTCGGGGCTCTCTTACCTCGTGCGATGGGCGCGGATTCTCGCAAGCGCCGAGCAGGCATGGTAGGACGCTCGGCGGCATGCGGCATCGAGCGGTGAGCCAGGAAGTTTTCGACTTCTGGCCGCGGGCCGCGTCGGGTCGCTCCGACTTTTTTGTTTCCGCCAGCAACCAGGCGGCAATCGAGTGGATCGAGCGGTGGCCGGCTTGGCCGACACCGGCGCTCCTGCTGCACGGCCCGGAGGGCTGCGGCAAAACTCACCTCGTCCAGATTTGGCAAGAGCGAGCGGGGGCCGGCGTCGCCGTCGCTGGCGGGCGGCTGAACGAGACCAGCGTGGCGAGCCTCGTCGCGCTCGAAAGCCCTGCGGTCGCCATTGACGATGCCGACCACGCACCGGAGCGCGCCCTGCTCCATCTCTACAATTTGTGTGTCGAGGGCGGCGGCACGCTGCTGTTGACGGCAAGGCGCCCAGCTGGGCCTTGGCCAATCGGTCTCGCCGATTTGGGCTCGCGGATGCGCGCTTCGCTCGCGGTCGCGATCGAGGCGCCGGACGACACGCTCCTTTCCGCCGTCTTGATCAAGCAGTTTGCCGACCGCCGGGTGCCGGTCGCGCCCGATCTGGTCGCTTATTTGCTGGGGCGCATCGAGCGATCGCTTGCTGCCGCAAGGGCGACGGTAGCAGCGCTCGATCGGGCGGCGCTCTCCGGCCATCGCCCGATTACCACTGCCTTGGCGCGCGCCGTGCTCGGTCACCCTTTCTCATCCGGCAGCGAGTCGGGGGTTACATAGTCGGCGAGCTGATGACGGGAGAGACCGAGGGCCGACCACGGTGCATCGATGCGAAAGCTGGCGCGTGCACCGGTCGGGAACTTGCCGGCGGCGAGTGCCGCGGCGCGGGGTGAGACGGGATCGGCGAGCGCGATTGCCAGCTCGTGAAGCCCCGGGTCGTGGCCGACCAGCAGCACGCTGGTCGCAGCTTCGTCCACACGGCACAGGCGGGCGATCAGACGGTCGCGATCGGCGAGATAGAGCTCGTCTTCGATCAGCAAGCGGGGCCGGACCGGAAAGCCGGCCAGAACGAGGTCGAGGGTCTCGCGGGTGCGCGCCGCGCTCGACGAAAGGGCGAGGTCGAGCACACCCACCGCTGCCGGCAGATGCTCGCCGACGCGGCGCGCGGCCTCGCGCCCGCGGCGGCTCAAGGTTCGCTCGTGATCGCCCAGATCGCTCTTGGCCCGCGCCTTGGCGTGACGCAGCAGGTGCAGCTCGTGCATGTGCGCTCCTTCCTCCGATTCTCAGGGCGGGCCGGAGCAAGCGCTTTGCTGCGGCCCTTGGGCGCAGCCTGACCATGACAGGGGCGCTCTTCCGCATTAAGATTGATCCGAGCGGCCGGAATCGCGGCCATCGGGAGACCCATAGTGGCGATCAGCGCGCAAGCCGTCGAGCTGGAACCGGTCGATACACATTCCGAGAAACGCTTCATCAATCGCGAGCTGTCGTGGCTCGCCTTCAATGAGCGTGTCCTCGCCGAAGCCGACAATCCGCGGCATCCGCTGCTCGAACGCTTGCGGTTTTTGTCGATCTCGGCCAACAATCTCGACGAATTCTACATGGTGCGGGTGGCCGGGCTCAAAGGCCAATACCTCGCCGGCGTCAAAACGGTCAGCCAAGACGGATTGACACCGGCCCAGCAGCTCGAAGAAATCCGGCGACGGGCGAGCCAGTTGATGGCGACTCAGCAGGTTGCCTGGCTCTCGCTGCGTCGACAGCTCGACGAGGCTGGCGTCTCCGTTGTCGAGCCGGCGGACCTCGAGCCGGGCGACCGGGCGTGGCTCGAAGACCGGTTCATGGCTGATGTCTTCCCAGTGCTGACACCGCTGGCGATCGATCCGGCGCACCCCTTTCCGTTTGTCGCCAATCGCGGTTTTGGTCTCGTGCTGGAGCTCGAGCGAGTTAGCGACGGGGTGCGGCTGCAGGCTCTGACGCTGATTCCGTCTTCCATCGACCGCTTTGTCCGCCTGACGGGAGCGCGGGTCCGGTTTCTGCCGGTCGAGCAGATGATCGCGATGTTTCTCGATCACCTGTTCCCCGGCTTTGCCGTCGTGGCGCAAGGTGTCTTTCGGGTGCTGCGCGATAGCGAGGTCGAGATCGAGGAGGAGGCCGAAGACCTCGTGCGCCTGTACGAAACGGCGCTCAAGCGACGCCGTCGCGGTCATGCGATCGATCTCGCGGTCGATTCGACGATGCCCGCCGAGCTGCGCCGCTTTCTAATGGAAAAGCTCGATGCCGCACCCGCGGACGTGTTTGCCACCGATGGAATTCTCGGTCTCAACGACACCGAAGAGCTGATCATCGACGATCGTCCCGATCTCGTGTTCACCCCCTATAACGCGCGGTTTCCCGAACGTATTCGGGATTTCGGCGGCGACTGTTTCGCGGCGATCCGGCAAAAGGACATCATCGTCCACCACCCCTATGAGAGCTTTGACGTCGTCGTTCAGTTTTTGCTGCAGGCGGCGCGCGATCCGGCCGTCGCGGCGATCAAGCAGACGCTCTACCGCACCAGCGAGGATAGCCCGATCGTGCGGGCGTTGGCGGAAGCCGCCGAGGCCGGAAAGTCGGTAACCGCATTGATCGAGCTGAAAGCGCGGTTTGATGAAGAAGCGAATATTCGCTGGGCTCGAGATCTTGAGCGAGCTGGAGTACAGGTAGTCTATGGCTTCTTGCGATTAAAGACCCACGCTAAGGTTTCTCTGGTAGTTCGCCGCGAAAGTGGTCAGCTATGCTCCTATGTCCATTTTGGAACCGGTAATTATCACCCATATACTGCGAAAGTATATACTGATCTTTCGTTCTTCACTTGCGATCCTGCATTGTGCCGCGACGCCGCGCGTCTTTTCAACTACATGACCGGTTATGCGAGCCCGGCCAGCCTGGAAAAGATCGCCGTTGCACCGATCAACCTCCGCGCGCGTCTCGGCGAATTGATCGAAGCCGAGATCGCCAATGCGAAACAGGGCAAGCCGGCACAGATTTGGGGCAAGATGAATGCGCTCGTCGATCCTGCGCTGATCGATTCCTTGTACCAGGCTTCGCAAGTCGGGGTCAGGATCGATCTCGTCGTGCGCGGCATCTGTTGTCTGCGGCCAGGCGTTCCAGGACTTTCGGACAATATTCGCGTCAAAAGCATCATCGGCCGCTTTCTCGAGCACAGTCGAATCGTCTGCTTCGGCAACGGCCACAAGCTGCCGTCGGACCGGGCCAAGGTGTTCATCAGCTCGGCTGATTGGATGCCGCGTAATTTCGACGGCAGGGTGGAAGCGTTTGTGCCGATAGAAAACCAAACAGTCCATCGACAAGTGCTCGACGAGATCATGGTCGCCAATTTACGCGACACATTGCAGAGCTGGGCGTTGCAGCCGAACGGCGCCTACGAGCGCATATCCGCCGACGAGGAGGCGTTCTCGGCGCATACCTATTTCATGACCAATCCGAGCCTTTCCGGGCGCGGCCGGGCATTGCGGCGGCAGCAGCCCAAGCTTGTCGTTCGCTGAGTCGATGTCGGACCGGGAAGCACCCGTAGAAAAAGGGCGTCTCGGCGTCATTGACCTCGGTTCCAATTCGCTGCGGCTCGTTATCTTCGAACGGCACGGCGAGGCGCTGCTTCCGCTCCTCAACGAAAAGGCGATGTGCGGGCTGGCGCGAGGGATCGCCGCCAACGGCCGCCTCGATCGTGGCGGCGCGGCGGATGCGCTCGTCAATCTGCGGCGCTTTGTGGCATTGGCGCGGGCGATCGGCGTCGACCATCTGGCAGTGCTGGCGACCGCCGCGATGCGCGACGCGAGCGACGGGCGGGCCTTTGCCGACGAGGTGTCTCGAACCTGCCGAGTGCCGGTAGAGATCATCGACGGGGCCGAGGAGGCGCGGCTGTCAGCCGCCGGGGTGCTCGCCGGGATCCCGGAGGCCGACGGGATCGTCGCCGACCTGGGCGGCGGCAGCGTCGAGCTGGTGCGATTGGCGGCGGGCCCCGTCGGCGATTTCGGCCGGATCGGCCGCGGGATCACCTTGCCGCTGGGCCCGCTGCGCGTCGGAGCGTATGGCGAAGGTCCAAAAGCGGTATCGGAAGCGGTCGATCGCTTTCTCGCCGCGGCTTCGGTGCCTCGGGCTCACAGCGGTGCAACCTTATACCTGGTCGGCGGCGCGGCGCGGGCGATCGCCCGCCTGCATATGGAGCATACGCAATATCCGCTCCATATCGTGCACCAGTACACGGTTGCCCGCGGCGACGCAGAAACGTTCTTTGACATTATCGGCCGGCTTTCGCGCAAATCGCTGGAGCGGATCACCTCAATCCCGCGCAAGCGCCTCGAGACCGTGCCTGTCGCCGCGCTTACCTTGCGCCGCCTTGTCGCCGCCTTGGCTCCGCACAAAATCGAATTTTCGGCCTTTGGGCTGCGCGAGGGCTACGCCTACAGCTTGATGCGCGGAACCGGCTCGGGTCTTGATCCGCTGATCGCCGCCTGCGCCGCGATGGCACGCAGCCAAAGCCGCTTTCCTCCGGACGGCATGCGTCTGCAAGAATGGACGGCTCCGCTGTTCGCACGCCTCGACAACCGCACACGGCGGTTGCATCTGGCCGCCTGCTGGCTCGGCGACATCGCCTGGAATGAGCACCCGGACTATCGAGCCCAGCAAGGCTTTACCCGAAGCCTAAGGATGCCGTTGCCTGCGATCACCCACGCCGATCGCGTATTCGTCGCCACCGGGCTGCATTGGCGCTATGGCGGCGCCGCCGACGATCCGATCAAGGTGCCGACCTGCCACCTGCTCGATCCCGGCGTCACCGCCGAGGTGCGCAGCCTCGGCCTCGCCTTGCGCCTTGCCTACACGCTGTGCGGTGGCGTCATCGAGTTGTTGTCGGACACTCGGCTGGTCCGCGACGGCGGGAACCTCATTCTCGAAGTTTCCGCCACCGGAGGCATGTTTGCCGGCGAGACGGTGCAGCGTCGACTCGACGCCGTCGCTCGTTCGATCGGTGCGACGGCCGTGCTGCGGCCGAGCCAACCGAACCGGCCGGCGTTCTCCTCCTAATGCAAGCGCTGCCGGTGGCGCAGCCGGGCGATATCGGCTTCAGAGAGCCGGACCGAGAGATGGGCGGCAACGTCGTCATCGCGCCGACCGAGCACTTCACCATGCCGATATACCCACGCCAACGTGCTGCCGTCGCTGAGCGGGATGTCGAGCCGCACCGGACGGGAGCCGCCATCAAGCTGGCGATCGATCAGCTTCAGCAGCGCCTGGCAGCCCTCCCCTGTGGCTGCCGAAAGCGCGACGCCTCGAGCGTCGCGTGAGGCTTCACGGGCGACGCTTGCGCATACTGCCGGATCCAACAGATCGACCTTGTTCATCGCTTCGATCGGACCCGTCTCGGTCGGCTCACCGCACCTCAGCTCCGCGAGGACGGCGAGCACGTCCTCGCGTTGAACCTCGCTGTCGGGATGATGCGCGTCGCGGACATGGACGACCAGGTCGGCCATCGTCACCTCCTCCAGCGTGGCCCGGAATGCGGCGACGAGGTGCGTCGGCAGATCGGAGATGAAGCCGACGGTATCGGACAGGATCGCAGCGCGACCCGAAGGCAAATCGAGGCGACGCATCGTCGGATCGAGAGTCGCGAACAGCATGTCGCTTGCCCCGACCGCCGATCGCGTCAGCCGGTTGAACAACGTCGATTTGCCGGCATTGGTGTAGCCGACCAGAGCCACCACCGGATAAGGCACGCGGCGGCGCGCCTCGCGATGAAGAGCACGGCGGCGGCGAATCGCCTCGAGCTCCTGCTTCAATCGGGCAATGCGTTCGCCAATCAGGCGACGGTCCATCTCGAGCTGGCTTTCGCCGGGACCGCCGAGGAAGCCGAAACCGCCGCGCTGCCGTTCAAGATGCGTCCAGGACCGAACAAGACGTGAGCGCTGATAGGACAGCGCCGCCAGCTCGACCTGGAGCCGGCCCTCGTGGGTACGCGCACGGGCTCCGAAAATTTCAAGGATCAAGCCGGTGCGATCAATGACTTTGGCTTGCCATCGCCGTTCGAGGTTACGCTGCTGGACCGGTGAGAGTGCAGCATCGACGACGACCAGCCCGATATCGTTTTCACTAACCAGTGCACCGATATTCTCTACCGCGCCGCGGCCCAGCAGGCTATCGGGACGGGGACGAGCGATCCGAGCGATCTCGGCACGAACGACATCGAGGCGGATCGCCCGCGCCAAGCCGACCGCTTCGTCGAGACGCGCCTCGACCGAGCGGCCCGGCGCCTCTCGCAAGACACTCGCAGACGACGATTTTGCGATCGGACGTAAAACGAGCGCGCGGCCGGTCGAGCCGCCGCCGTCGATCGATGCGGTGGGGCGGCTCAGGATTCCTCGACCTCCTTGTTGCCCTCGAAGAGCTGGATCGGCTGCGCCGGCATCACCGTTGAGATCGCGTGCTTGTACACCAGCTGCGAGTGGGCATCTCGTCGCAACAGCACGCAAAAATTGTCGAACCAGGTAATGATCCCTTGCAATTTGACGCCATTAACAAGAAATACGGTGACTGGCGTCTTATTTTTTCTGACGTGGTTCAAAAACACGTCTTGCACGTTTTGCGACTTTTCCGCAGACATGGGTCGTCTCCCGTCCCCTTTCTTGGGGCTGAGTCGGCCCAGCCCACGCCAAACTGCCACCCCCGGCAACGCTGTCGAGGTGCCGGTACCAAGATGGGCAGGCGATGGTAAATCACAAGTCCCGAATGAGACGAAACAGGGCGCCTGCGTCGGCACAGTGATGGTGCGGCGGGCAGTGGGCAAACTCGGCTTCGCCCAAGCTGCTGCCGAGCAGAACGGAAACGCAGCCGGCGTTGCGCGCGCATTCCATATCGATGCCCGTGTCGCCGACAAACCAAACCGCCTCACCTGCGCCGAGCCCGCTCGGCTCCAGCGCCAGCGAGACCGGAGCGGCATCGGGCTTGTCAACGGCGGCGTCGCCAGCGCCAACGATGCGGCCAAAAAATCGCGACCAGCCGATCTTTTCGGCTTCACAGCGCAATATGGGGCCAGTCTTGTTGCTCACGACCCCCAGATAGAAGCCCATCTCGGAGAGCCCGGCGAGGAGCTCACCGCGCCCCGGCAACGCCGTCAGTCGTTCGAGGTGGATCGATCGAAACGCATCGAGATAGATCTGCTGGGCCTCCGCCCAACGCTCGCCGAAGTGATGCGGAAAACTCTCGCGCAGGCTCAGCCGCACGCGCTCTTTGGTGTCCGCCAGCGACCAGATCGGCCGATCCATCGCCGCCATCGTAATATTGAGGGCGTCGTGGATCGTTGCCCAGCTATCGACCAAGGTGTTGTCCCAATCGAACAGGATCGCCCGCGGCCGCACCGGCATTGGTTCAAGCACCGATTTTGACCGGACGATCATTGCTGAAGACGCCAAGGGATTTCAATTTACGGTGCAAGGCTGAGCGCTCCATCCCAACAAACGCCGCGGTTCGGGAAATATTGCCGCCAAATCGCGTCACTTGGGCCAGCAGGTATTCGCGCTCGAACACCTCGCGTGCATCACGTAAGGGTAGGGTCATGATCTCGCCGCCCTTGTCCCATTTGACAACAGTCGGCGCGATGGCGGTGATTTCGTTAGGCAGCATGTCCGCTCGCACCGGCTCGCTTGCATCACCTGGGGCCATGATCAAGAGCCAGTCGATGACGTTGCGCAGCTGGCGCACATTGCCGGGCCAAGTATAAGCCTGCAGCGCCGCCAGCGCGTCTTCGCCGAACTCGCGCGGAGCCAACCGCGCCGCTTCCGAGGCGCGGGCCATAAAATGGCGGGCCAATAGGGGTATGTCTTCGCGACGATCGCGCAGCGGCGGCACTCTGATCGGCACGACGCTCAGCCGATAATATAAATCCTCACGAAAACGCCCGGCGCTAATTTCGGCCCCGAGCTCGCGGTTGGAGGAAGCGACGACGCGGACATCAACCTCGACTCGCCTTGAGCCGCCGATCCGCTCGAAGGTCTGCTCCTGTAAAGCACGCACGATCTTGCCCTGGGTCTCAAGTGGCATATCGGCGACTTCGTCGAGGAACAGGGTCCCGCCATGCGCCCGCTCAAAAGTCCCGACCTTACGCGGCGTACCGTCGCTATCGGTTTCGGTTCCGAACAATTCGATTTCGAGCCGGTCTGGCCGCATCGTCGCACAGTTGACCGGAACAAAGGGACCCTTCGAACGGCGCGAGCGTGAATGCAGCAGGCGCCCGACGACTTCCTTGCCGACGCCCGGTGGCCCGGTGATCAGCACCCGGCTGCCGGTCGGCGCCGCCTTTTCGATCTGCTGGCGCACCAGGCTGGCTGCCGGCGACACGCCGACGAGGTCGAGCTCGCCGCCTGCACGCAGCTTCAGCTCCTCGTTTTCACGTCGCAGCTGAGCGGCTTCAATCGCGCGCTCGACCACCAGCAACAGGCGGTCCGCCTTGAACGGCTTTTCGAGAAAATCATAGGCGCCGATCTTGATCGCCTCGACCGCCGTCTCGATCGTCCCATGGCCGCTGATGATCACCACCGGCACCGAGGGCATGTCGGCTTGCAGCAGCTTCAGGATCTCGATGCCGTCGAGCTCGCTGCCTTGCAACCAAATGTCGAGGATAACCAAAGTCGGCTGCCGGGCGTAGATTGCCGCCAGCGCCTGCGCACTGTCGGCCGCCTCGCGCGTGGCATAGCCTTCGTCCTTGAGCACGCCCGCGATCAGCAGGCAGATATCGGCCTCGTCGTCAACGATCAGAATGTCATGCGCCATGGCCGGCCGCGCTCAATTCCATCGGCTCGCCGGCGGTCTCCGACCGTTCCGGGGCACGGAGCTCGGCAGCAAACACCAGCCTGACCCGCGCCCCGCTCGGCTCGGCGTCTTCCAGCACCAGCTCTCCCAAATGATCTTCCATGATCTTTTTGACTATGGCGAGGCCCAAACCGGTCCCCTTGCTCCGGGTCGTGACATAAGGCTCGGTCAAGCGCTCCCGGCCTTGCGGCGGCAAGCCAATGCCGTTGTCCTCGACAACGACCACAGCTTGACCGGCCGGCTCGGTGACCGCCACCCGAATCCTGCCGGGAGCACCATCCCGCTCGACGATGCGCGCCTCAATCGCTTCAATTGCATTTTTGACGATGTTGACCACCGCTTGGCCCACCAAGCGGTGGTCGCAGCTGACGGCTACGGCGTGGCCGGGAAAGCTCATCGAGAATGCAATCTCACGATGTGCGGTGCGCTGCAAGACCACCGCCCGCTGCACGATCTCGACCAGATCTTCCGGCTTCAGCACCGGCGCCGGCATCCGAGCGAAGGCCGAAAACTCGTCGACCATTCGGCCGATATCGCCGACATGGCGGATGATCGTGTCGGTGCATATGGTAAAAGTCTCTCGGTCTTGCTTGATCTCTTTGAGATACCGTCGGCGCAGCCGCTCGGCGGAAAGCTGGATCGGCGTCAGCGGGTTCTTGATTTCGTGCGCGATGCGACGGGCGATGTCGGCCCATGCGGCCTTGCGCTGGGCCGACAGCAGCTCGGTGATGTCATCGAAGGTGACGACAAATCCGCTGACTTCCTGGTCGTCGGTTTCGGCGGCGATCCGCACGAGCAAAGTCCGGGTGCTGTTGCCGCGCGCCAATTGCACCTGCGACTGCGCCAAGCGATCCGGACGGCGCTCGGCCTCGGCGAGGAGGCCAGCCATTTCGGGCACGACCTCGGCGAGGTCTTGCCCGATCGACTGATCGAGATCGGCGGCAAGCAGCGCCGAGGCGGAGCGGTTCGGCAGGTTTACTCGGCCCGCGCGATCGAGCCCGATTACGCCGGCCGACACCCCGGTCAGGACCGTCTCGGTAAACCGGCGGCGCTCATCGAGCTGGCGGTTCGCTTCTCTCAACTCGCGTTGCTGACTTTCGATCTGATAGGTCATGCGGTTGAAGGCACGGCTCAGAGAGGCAAGCTCGTCGTCCTTCTCCCCCTCGGGAACGCGCGCCGCCAAATCGCCGCCCCGCACCTGCTCGGCAGCAGCCGCGAGGCGGCTGATCGGGACCGCCAGCTGGGTGGCGAAATAAATCCCGATCGCCGCCGCAGCGACCAGGAACAGCAGGGCCACCATCAGGAAAATCAGTGCGAAGGTGACCTGAAAGCCAGAGCGCTGCCCCTCCATCTTTTCGTATTGAGCGGCAGCGCGCTGGGTTTCCTCCATATAGTTCAACACCCGCGGCTCGATGTAGCGGCCGATGTAGAGATAGACCTGCCCCCATTGGTCGAGGCGAACAAGCGCGCGCACTCGGTTGTCGCTGTCGTTGGTCATGACCGCCACGTCGCCCTCGTCGGCAACGTGCATGGCGCCGTCCGGCACCGGTTCAAAGCCCAAGGTGAACGACAAGCTCGACCGCGCCAGAACCTGTCCCCCGCGATCGAAAACCATTGCCTCGTTGAGCCCGCGCAGCGCCGCCTGGGCCGAAACGACCTGGTTCAACTGATTCGGGTTCAGCTCCAATTGGACCGCATCGCGGTTGAGGTCGTTGGCCATCGCCAGCGCATCGGCACGAATCGCGCGCTGATGCTCGTGCAAATAGGCTTCGGCTACAGCGAGCAATTCGGAGATCGCTGTGCGAACCTTGTCGCTGAACCAGGATTCGACGCCGAAGCTGAAAAACAGGTACGAGAAGATCGCGACGATGACCGTCGGGGTCACCGCGATCAGGCTGAACAGGACGACCAGCCGGATTTGCAGCCGCGAGCCGGCGAGCCCGCGCCGCCGCTCGGCCCAAACCTGGAGCAGCCGCTTGGCAATCAAGGCGCCGAGCGCCAGCAGCAGCAGCAGATCGAGATTGAGCAGGCTGAGGACGGCGCCGGGGTGCGGCCCGAAAGGCGGCGCCCCGGTCAGCGCCATATAGGTCGCGATCCCCGAAGCGAGCGCCGCGACCGCCAGCGCGATGGCCAATTTGTGCCGCAAACCGATGCGGCCCGCCCAGATCCGAACCCGCCGCATCGGGTTCATGCCCACCTCTGCCCGAAAACCCGCTCGCGCCGATGCCGATCCCGCTTCGCCGCCGCAACATCGAGCGAGCACATCGCGGTGACTGCCTCTCTATTTTACGCCGCGAACCACCGGGATGTCCAACTCGCGTATCTTCTTGCGAAGGGTATTGCGATTAAGGCCAAGAAGATGCGCCGCCTTGATCTGGTTGCCGCGTGTGGCGCCGAGAGTCAGCGTGATCAGCGGGCGTTCGATCTCGCGCAGCACCCGGTCGTACAGCCCCGACGAAGGCAGCCCGCCCTGATGCGCGGCGAAATAGCTTCTGATGTGGTGCTCGACTGCCGCCGAAAGCCCTTCTCCATTCGGCGGTTCGGGCAGCCCCGACGCGGCCGCCGAATCGCCCAGCTCGGTGTCGATAACGCCGACCCCGATTTCTTCCTGCGGATAAAGCGCGGCGAGCCGCCGCACCAGATTTTCGAGCTCGCGCACATTGCCCGGCCAATGATGGGTTTGCAACCGCCCCATTGCCGCCGCGTCGAGCTGCTTTAGCGGCAGACCTTCGCGTGCCGCGAGAGCGGTAAAATGGCGAATCAACGCCGGGATGTCGGCGCTGCGTTCACGCAGCGGCGGCAAGCGCACCGGTGCTACGTTCAGGCGATAAAACAGATCTTCGCGAAACAACCCCTGGCGGATCCGCTGGCGCAGATCGTGATGGGTCGCCGCGATCACTCGAACATCGGCCCTGATCGGCAGCCGCCCGCCGACCGCTGTGAACTCGCCTTCCTGCAGCACCCGCAGCAGCCGCGTTTGGGCCTCGATCGGCATGTCGCCGATCTCGTCGAGAAACAAAGTTCCACCCTGGGCCTGTTCAAATCGTCCCATGCTGCGTGTGTTCGCACCGGTAAACGCACCTTTTTCGTGCCCGAACAGCTCGCTCTCGATCAGCTCGCGCGGGATCGCCGCCATGTTGATAGCGACAAAGGGCCCGTTGCGGCGCTTGCCGTAATTGTGCAGCGCGCGAGCGACAAGCTCCTTGCCAGTGCCGCTCTCGCCGATGATTGTCACCGTCAGATCGGTCCCCATCAACCGGGCGATGATCCGATACACCTCCTGCATTGGCGGCGACCGTCCGATCAGCGGAAGCTCGTCGTCATCGTCTTCGGTTTCCGGCCGAGGCAAGTCGGGCGCAGCGGTCAGCGCGCGTCCGACGGCATCGACAAGCTCATGCAAATCGAAGGGTTTCGGCAGGTATTCGAAGGCCCCACGCTCGGTCGCCTTGACCGCCGTTAGCAGAGTGTTTTGCGCGCTCATGACGATAATGCGCAGCTGCGGACGGATTTTTTTGATGCGCGGGATCAGGTCGAGACCGTTTTCGTCCGGCATAATCACATCGGTGATCACCAGATCGCCGTCACCGTCGGCGATCCACCGCCAAAGGGTTGCGGCATTTCCGGTCATCCGCACATCGTGTCCGAGCCGCGTCAGCGCCTGGTTCAGCACCACCCGAATCGCGCGATCGTCGTCAGCCACTAGAATTGTCGAGCTCATCGGCCGCTACCCTGCTCTGCGACCATCGGCAGGAACACCCGGAAGATTGTTCGCCGGGGCTGGCTGTCGAATTCGATAACACCGCCGTGGTCGTCGATCACCTTCGCCACTACTGCAAGACCGAGGCCAGTGCCGTTGTGTTTGGTCGTGACAAACGGTTCGAACAGGTGGGGACGAAGCTCCGCCGGTATTCCAGCGCCGTTGTCAGCGACCGAAACCATCAGCGGCAATTGGCGCCGCCCCTCGCCGCCCGGCCCGACGAGGCGCAACCCTTGCCGAAAAGCGGTGCTCAAGATGATCTCGCCATCTGCTGGAGGCACCGCGTCAGCGGCATTCTTGACGATGTTCAAAAACGCTTGAACCAGCAGGTCGCGGTTGCCATCGACCAGGGGCAGAGACGGGTCGTATTCCTCGACCAGCCGGATGTGGCGGGCGAAGCCCGATTGTGCTGCCTTGCGCACCCGTTCGAGCACCTCGTGGATGTTCACCGGCTCGCGCAGGATCGGGCGATGTTCGGAGAATGCCTCCATCCGGTCGACCAAAGCGACGATGCGGTCGGTCTCGTCGCAGATCAGCCGGGTCAGCTCGCGTCCCGCCGGATCTGCATCCTGCTCCAGGAGCTGGGCGGCGCCCCGAATGCCGGAAAGCGGGTTTTTGACCTCGTGCGCCAGCATAGACGCCATCGCAGTCATCGATCGTGTCGAGCTGCGGTGCGTCAGCTGACGGTCCATCTTGTCCACCATCGAGCGCTCGTGCAGGGTCAGAACCAGCAGGTCCGATGCCTCGCCGATCAACGCGCCCTGGATTGTGACCAAGCGCCTGCCGAAGCGTGCGCCTTCGAGCGGCATGTCATATTCGGAGATGGTGTTGCCGTGGCGCCATACGGCATCGACGAGCCCCAGCAGCGGGCTGCATGGCGCCAGCAGCTCGGTCAGGGCGCTTCCGAGCAAAGCGGCTACACCCGACCCAAGGAATTGTTCGGCTGCCTGGTTTACCGATCGGATGAGCCCGTCGCGGTCGATAACGACAATCGGGTCCGGCAGAGCCGCCAGCACCGCCGCCGGGTCGAGTGGTCCGGGCTTGGCTGGCTGCCGCTTCGGCCCGTCGGCAGGGAGGGGAAGCGGCCCTGCGGTCATGCCGCCCGGCGGGCCAGCAGCGGCGCGTAGAAGGCCCGAATCAGCTCTTTCACTCGGTTGATATCGACGCTCTGGTTGACCGCGGCGCGGAACTCCGCCGAACCCGGCAAGCCTTTCGAATACCAGCCGAGGTGCTTGCGCGCGATCCGCATGCCGGTCTCGGTGCCATAATGAACGAGCATGTCCGAGTAGTGTTCTTCGACGATTTCGAGCTGGCGGTCGAGCGGTGGGTCGGGCAGCCGGCGGCGATGCGCCAGCCACTCGACTACTTGGCGAACAAACCAAGGCCGGCCATAGGCGCCGCGCCCGATCATCAGCCCATCGGCGCCGGAAAGTGCAAGGGCGCGATCTGCGTCTTCAAGATTGGTGATGTCGCCATTGGCAATCACGGGGATCGTCACCGCTTCCTTGACGGTGCGGATGAACTGCCAATCGGCCGAGCCGGCATAGAGCTGACAGCGGGTCCGCCCGTGCACGGTGATCATGCGAATGCCGCAAGCTTGGGCAATCCGCGCCAGCCGTGGCGCGTTGCGGGTCTTGTCGTCCCAGCCGGTACGCATCTTCAAGGTGACCGGCAGATCGACGGCCCGGACGGTGGCCTCAAGAATGCGCGCGGCATGGGCCTCGTCGCGCATCAGCGCCGAGCCGGCATGGCCATTGACTACTTTTTTGACCGGGCAGCCAAAATTGATGTCGATGATTTGTGCGCCAAGATCGGCGTTGAGCTTGGCCGCCTCGGCCATGACCCGCGGCTCGCAGCCCGCCAGCTGCACCGCCATCGGCTGCTCCTCGGCGCAGCTTTTGGCCATGGTCAACGACTGCCGGGTCTCGCGAATCATCGCCTCGCTGGCGATCATCTCAGAGACGACGAGACCCGCCCCCATCCGCTTCACCAAGCGCCGGAACGGCAGATCGGTCACCCCCGACATCGGCGCCAGGAGCACCGGATCAGCGATCGTCACGGAATCCAGAAAAATGCCCATGATTTAAGCAGCAGATACATTTGCCCAAGGCTTAGGCAGACACTATTGGTTTTCTTTTCGCGGCGCAACATCGACAGGTTTAAGGATAAGCTCTGTGGATGGCATCCGTCTGCGCGCTCGTCGTCGCGGCCGGCCGCGGGAGTCGGTTCGGTGGCGATCTGCCAAAACAATATTTGCCGCTCGGCGGGCAAATGGTGCTGCGCCATGCGGTGGCGGCAATGGCCGGGCATGCGCGAATCGAGAATGTGCTGGTGGCGATCAGGCCCGAGGATCGGGACCTGTTCGAGCGTGCCGTGGCCGGCCTGCGAGTGCTCCCCCCGGTGGCAGGCGGGGCGACGCGACAGGATTCGGTGCGTCTCGGCCTCGAAGCGCTGTCGGCCCATCATCCGAGCCATGTGCTGATCCACGACGGAGCGCGACCCTTCCCCGATGCCGCGCTGATCGACCGGCTCATCGATGCGCTCGATCACGGGCCGGCGGCGATCCCTTGTTTGCCGCTGCGCGACACGATCAAGCGCGCCCAAGATGGCGCGATCCGTGCGACGCTCGACCGAGCCGGCTTGTACCGGGCGCAAACTCCGCAGGGATTTCATTTCGATGCGATCCTTGCGGCCCACCGTGCCATGGCGGGCCAGTGGCTGACCGATGATTCGGCGGTCGCCGAAGCGGCGGGGATGACGCCGTTGCTGGTCGAAGGCAGCGAGGCCAATCTGAAAGTGACGACAATCGAGGATCTGGCCGCCGCCGAGCGGCTTATCGCTGTCCGACGGAGCGATGTCAGGGTCGGCCAAGGATTTGACGCACACGCCTTTGGACCGGGCGACCATGTCGTGATCTGCGGCGTCGAGATCCCGCATGCGGCGGGTCTCGTCGGGCACTCCGACGCCGATATCGGGCTCCACGCAGCGACCGATGCGGTGCTCGGCGCGATCGGGGCCGGCGATATCGGCATGCATTTTCCGCCTGGAGACCCCCAATGGCGCGGCGCATCTTCCGATAGGTTTCTGCGGCACGCCGCCGATCTCGTAGCGGCGCGTGGCGGCTCCGTAGCGGCGATTGATGTCACGATCATTTGCGAGCGGCCGAAAATCGGCCCGTTCCGTGCTGCGATGGTGGAGCGTGTGGCGGCGATCCTCGGCATCGCCTCGGACCGGGTCAGCGTGAAGGCGACGACGACCGATCGTCTCGGCTTTACCGGCCGCGGCGAAGGCATCGCCGCGCAAGCCGTCGTCACCCTGCGCCTGCCCTTGTGAGGCATTCCGCACGGCTCGCAATCTCGGCCTGCCGCTTTGGCACCCCGCACCGCTGCTCGCCTCGTGGTTTGGCGTCGGGCTGTTGCCGGTGGCGCCTGGAAGCTGGGCGTCGCTTGCTGCTCTACCGCTCGCCTGGGCGATTCGTGGCTTATGGGGCGAAATCGGCCTCGGGATCGCCACCACGCTGATTTTCGCCGCCGGATGGTGGGCTGCGGCGGTAGTTGCCGCGGCCAGCGACGTCAAGGACCCCCGTGCCGTCGTCATCGACGAGGTCGCTGGGCAAGGCCTCGCCCTATTGGCCGCACCTCCAAATCTTGTGGCCTGGGCGTTGGCGTTCCTGCTGTTCCGGCTGTTCGATATCTGGAAGCCGTGGCCGGTGCGCTGGGCCGACCGGGTAGTCGCAGGCGGGCTCGGCATCATGCTCGACGATCTCTTGGCAGGGAGCTACGCTGTGCTTTCCCTGCTCGGATTGTCGGCAATCGCTGGGGTTGTTGGTGTTCGAACCTGAAACCTTGCGCCTGGCGCAATCGGTGCTCGACCTTTGCCGTGCCCGTACTTGGCACGTAGCGACTGCCGAATCCTGCACCGGCGGCCTCGTCGCTGCTGCGCTTACCGCGATCGCCGGCTCGTCGGATGTGGTCGAACGCGGTTTTGTCACCTATTCCAACGAGGCAAAGGCAGAAATGCTGGGCGTTCCGCAAGCGACGATCGCCGTGCATGGAGCAGTTAGCCCCGAGACCGCAGCGGCGATGGCCCAAGGAGCGATCGCCCGCGCCCCGGTCGATCTCGCTGTGTCAATCACCGGCGTTGCCGGACCCGGCGGTGGCAGGCCCGATAGGCCGGTCGGGCTGGTCGTTTTCGGTTTGGCTCGGCGCGGCGGCAGCTGCCACACCGAGCACCACACCTTTTCCGGTGACCGCGACGCGGTGCGGGGGGCGGCGTTGAAGATCGCGCTCGGCCTGCTCGCCGGTGCGGCGAAATCCGAATGATCATCTGACTTGGGAAACCTCTTGATGAGCAGCTTCAATATCGCGGTGGTCCAGCCGCATTCGAGCCCGCCACCCGACGACCGCAAGAACGTCGAAGACGCCGTGCGCTGGATCGGCCGCGCCGCCGGCCAGGGTGCCGATTTCGTGTGCTTTCCCGAAAGCTATCCGGGGCCGTGGCGCATGCCGGCGGCTTATGATCCTTCCGGCCGCATTGCCGAAGCCGCGCAACAACATGGCGTGCATGTCGTGTTCGGCACGATGGAGCCGATAGATACCGCCAAAAGGACCGCCTACAACCTGACCTGCATGGCCTACCCCGACGGCCGCGCGCCGGTGCGCTATCGCCGCACGCATCCGAACGGCCCGTGGATCTATGCAAGCCGCACCGGCGGCAGCGGGGTATGGGAATTCGAATGGGTGCCAGGCAACGACTTTCCGGTGTTCGACACCGTGCATGGCAAGGTCGGGCTCGGCATGTGCAGCGAGGTCTATATGCCCGAGGTGTCGCGCGCCCTGGCGCTGCGCGGCGCCGAGATCATCTTTCTGCCGGCCGGACTCAGCGGCACCGGCAATCTGTGGGAGACTTGGCGCACGCTTTTGCGGGCGCGGGCGATCGAGAACTTGGCGCTCGTCGTCTCGACCCGAAATATTTTCGACCCGGCAACCGAGCGCGGATTGGCGATCATCGCCGGGCCCGAGCGCACCCATTACGAGAGCACCAATGTCGGCATGTCGGTCGTCGCGGTCAGCCTCGACCGGGTGCGCGAGCTGCGCGCCGGCTGGGACGGCAACGACAAGACCCCGTCCTGCGGCACCAAGCAGGGACTGTTGTCGCAATGGCAGCGGCCCGAGCTTTACGACAGCATCTTGCCGCGGCCGCTGCCGGCGGCCGCCGAATAGCACGAGAAGGGCAGATCGATGGGAGGAGTCGTCGCCGCAGTCAGCCGCAGCCCGGCGCACACGCTCTCGAAACCGAACCAGGACCGGATCCGGCTCGTCGAGGGCCTCGGGGTCGAGGGCGACGCGCACCAGGGCGAGACGGTCAAGCACCGCTCGCGCGTCGCGCGCGACCCGACCCAGCCGAATTTGCGTCAGGTGCATTTGATCCACGCCGAGCTGCACGACGAGCTGCGGTGCGCGGGCTTTGCCGTGGCACCGGGACAGATGGGCGAGAACGTCACGACGCGTGGCGTCGATCTGCTCGGCCTCGCGGTCGGGACCCGGCTTCATCTCGGCGCTACGGCGGTGGTCGAGGTCACCGGGCTGCGCAATCCCTGCGCCCAGCTCGACAAGATCGAAAAGGGGCTGATGGCCGCCACGATAGAGCGCGACGCCGACGGCAATCTCGTGCGCAAGGCCGGGATCATGGGCGTCGTCCTGGCCGAAGGCGAGGTGCGGCCCGGCGACCCGATCCGGGTCGAGCCCCCTTCCCCGCCCTATCTGCCGCTTGCGGTGGTTTAGCCGAGACAAAGTCTTCCCGCTGTGGCCCAGCCGGAGCCGGCGCTGCGCGGCGCCGTCGCGCCGCCGCATCGGCGACGTCCCGGTGCGATGTCGCGATCGGCGATCCTGGCGCCGTTCGAGCTGCGCAGCTTTCGCTTCCAGTTTCCGGCCGATTTGCTGACCTCGTGGGGCAGCGAAATGGAGAATTTGGTGCTCGGCTGGTATGTGCTGGTGACAACCGGCTCGGTCCTGCTGCTGACCCTGTTCTGGGCGCTGCAATATCTCGGGACCCTCTTGGCGCCGGTTTTCGGCATGGCCGGCGACCGCTTCGGCCACCGCCGCATCATCTGCGCGATGCGCATAACCTGCACCAGCCTGGCGCTGGCGATGACCGGGCTCGCCCTCAGCGGCGTGCTGCGCCCGGTCCATGTTTTCGTGATCGCCACCGCTTCGGGGCTGGTGCGCACCTCCGACCAGGCGATGCGCGGCGCGCTGATTGGTGCGACGATGCCGGCCGACCGGCTGATGGCGACGATGGGGTTGTCGCGCTCGACCGGGGATTCGGCCCGGATCGCCGGCTCGCTGGTTGGCGCGGGCCTCTTCGCCGCCTACGGCATGGGCGCGGCCTATGTGGTTATCGCCGGCTTCTATGTGATGGGATTGCTGCTGACTTTCGGCGTGGCCGCGGCCCGTCCCGCACCGGTCTCCGCCGGGGGGCCGCGCCTCTCGCTGCTGCGCGATCTGAAAGAGGGGCTCGCCTGCGTCTGGGACACGCCACCGTCGCTCGCGGCGATGTGGCTCGCTTTTCTCGTCAACCTGACCGCGTTTCCGCTGACGAGCGGGCTCCTGCCCTATATCGCGCGCGATATTTACCACATCGGCGAGACCGGCCTCGGCACCCTCGTCGCCAGCTTTGCGCTGGGGTCGCTGATCGGCTCGATCGCAATCAGCCTCGCCGGGCGCATGATCCGGCCGGCGCGGATGATGCTTGTTTTTGCGCTTGCCTGGTACGCCGGCCTCTTGTTCTTCGCGCTGATGCCCGGCCCGGGCGCCGGCCGCGTCATGCTGGTCCTCGCCGGCCTCGCCCAGAGCCTCTCGATGGTGCCGATGTCGGTCATGCTGCTGCACGGCACAGCTCCCCGGTTTCGCGGCCGGGTCATGGGCGTGCGCATGCTGGCGATCTACGGCGTGCCGATCGGCTTGCTGGCGGCCGGCGTACTGATCGGCCGCATCGGCTTCGCCTCGACCGCGATCCTTTACTGCCTCGTCGGCGCGGTCTTGACCCTCGCCATCGCGCTCTACTGGCGAGCGGCCCTCTGGCCGCGCTCGGCACCCGCAAACGCACGCTGACAAGACCCTGGTGTCCGGCCCAACACGCACGCATTCGAGGAGCCCGCTCCGCATCACCGATGTGATCAGCGATTCGGGTCCGCCAACCAGCGTGAAAGTCAAATCATAATCGGTGCAAACCAGCCAGGCTATGGTCCTGCGGGAACCAGTGCGTCGGCATCAACCGCGCCTCTTCCACCTTGTCTGAAGCGGGAACGGCCTCGGGGCGCTTTCAATCCCGATCCAGCCCGCAGAAAAAGCGGCGGGACGGGACCAGCTGTTTCTTCAGCCGCTGGTGCTGTTGTCCCGCGAAGCAGCGTCGGGCATGATCCGCCGCGAACCGGTCTGCCAAGCCAGAAGGAATCGACTGCCAAAGGAAACGCCGCGAACCTTCGTGCATAACGCACAAATCCCCGCAAAAGCGCTGTTCGGAGGGATCGATGAGCACAACCGACGCCGAAAACCGGTCGATCAGCGCCTATGGCCCGGCGCGCTCCACGATCGCAGGCAGCCCCTTGGCGCCGGACGAGCTCAAGCGGATCGAAGCCTATTGGCAGGCGACGCTTTTTTTGTCGGCAGGGATGATCTACCTGCGCGACAATCCGCTGCTGCGCGAGCCGCTAAGGCCCGAGCACGTCAAGCGGCGGCTGCTCGGCCATTGGGGCTCCGACCCCGGCATGAGCCTCGTCTATGTCCACCTCAACCGCCTGATCAAGAAATTCGACCTCGACGTGATCTTTCTCGCCGGGCCGGGGCACGGCGCGCCGGCCCTATTGTCCAACGTCTATCTGGAGGGCGCCTATTCTGAGATCTATACCAATATTTCTGAAGACGAGGATGGGTTGCGACAGCTGTTCAAGCGGTTCTCGTTTCCAGGCGGCATCGGCAGCCATTGCACGCCCGAGCTGCCCGGCTCGATCCACGAAGGCGGCGAGCTCGGCTATTCCGTTTCGCACGCTTATGGCGCCGCTTTCGACAATCCGGACCTGATCGCAGCCGTGATGGTCGGCGACGGGGAAGCCGAAACCGGGCCGCTCGCGACCGCGTGGCATTCGAACAAATTCCTGAACCCGGCGCGCGACGGGGCAGTGCTGCCGGTTTTGCACTTGAACGGATACAAGATCGCCAATCCGACGATCCTCGCCCGCATCCCGCACCAGGAGCTCGAATTTCTGTTCCGCGGCTACGGCTATGAGCCCTATTTCGTCGAAGGCTCCGATCTCGACAGCATGCACCAGGCGACCGCGGCGACGCTCGAGCATTGCGTCCAGGAAATCCGCCGCATCCAGCAGGAGGCGCGGCGGGCAGCTGTGGCGCCGGCGCGGCCGCGCTGGCCGATGGTGATCCTGCGCAGCCTGAAGGGATGGACCGGCCCCAAAGAGGTCGATGGGCACAAGGTCGAGGGATCCTGGCGCGCCCACCAGGTGCCTTTGGCGGAAATGCACGAGAACCCTTCGCATCTGGCGATGCTCGAAGAATGGCTGCGCAGCTACCGCCCGCAGGAGCTGTTCGACGAAAGGGGCCGCCTGGTGCCGGAGCTTCGTGAATTGGCGCCCCTGGGCGAGCGCAGGATGGGAGCGAGCCGCCACGCCAATGGCGGGATTTTGCGGCAAGCGCTGCGCATGCCGGCATTTCGCGATTACGCGGTCCCGGTCGAGAAGCCGGGCACCAGCGAAGCGGAGCCGACCGAAATCCTCGGCCGCTTTCTGCGCGATATCGCGCGGCAGAACCGGACCAATTTTCGCGTGCTCAGCCCGGACGAGAACGCCTCCAACCGGCTGACTGTGCTCTACGAGGTGACCAAGAAGGTCTGGCTCGGCGAATACTTTCCTGAGGATGCCGATGGTGGCGAGCTGGCGCCCGACGGCCGGGTCATGGAAATGCTCAGCGAGCACACCTTGGAGGGCTGGCTCGAAGGCTATCTTCTAACCGGCCGACACGGCTTTTTTTCAACTTATGAAGCCTTTGTCCATGTCATCGATTCGATGTTCAACCAGCATGCAAAGTGGCTCGAAAAGTGCAACGAATTGCCGTGGCGCGCCGACATCGCCTCGCTCAACCTGCTGATCACCTCGACCGTGTGGCGCCAGGACCATAACGGGTTTACCCATCAGGATCCTGGGTTTCTCGACGTCGTCGCCAACAAAAGCCCGAGTGTCACGCGCATCTATTTGCCGCCCGACGCGAATTGCCTGCTTTCGGTCGCCGACCACTGCCTCAAGAGCAGCAACTACGTCAATGTCATCGTCGCCGACAAGCAGCCGCATCTGCTGTATCTCGACATCGATGCCGCGACCAAGCATTGCACCAAGGGTGCGGGCATCTGGGATTGGGCCAGCAGCGACCAGGATGCCGAGCCCGATCTGGTGATGGCGAGCTGCGGCGACATCGCGACGATGGAGGCTTTGGCTGCCACCGCCATGCTCCGCCGGCACTTTCCCGAGTTGAAATTGCGCTTTGTCAATGTCGTCGATTTGTTTCGGCTGGTGCCGAGCACCGAGCATCCGCACGGGATGACGGACCACGAATTCGATGCTCTATTCACCGCCGATAAACCAATCATCTTCAACTTCCACGCCTATCCTTGGCTTATTCACCGGCTGACCTATCGCCGTAACAATCATGACAATCTGCATGTGCGCGGCTATAAGGAGCGCGGCAATATCAACACGCCGATGGAGCTGGCGATTCAGAACCAGGTCGACCGTTATACCTTGGCGATCGACGCGATCGACCGTGTGCCGTCGCTGCGCGCGCGTGGCTCGCACGCCCGCGAGCGGCTGTTGAACCGCCAGCTCGACTGCCGTCATTACGCCTATGAGAACGGCATCGACATGCTGGAAGACACCGCGTGGAAATGGCCGCTCTGAGATTGTCTCTGCTGCCAGGCGCGCACGCCGTCGGTCACGCGTTCGTAGAAATTCGCAGCACCCACCGCCGTCTCGACGCCGCCGAGGCGCAACCGCTCGCGCACCTCGTCGCGCACGCGGGCAAAGGCAAAGCTGATGCCCTGAGCCTTGCAGCTCCTTGATCGTGTCGAGCGTCGAGTCGCAACCGGTGCTGTCGATGAAATTGACCGAATCGGCGTCTACGAGCACATGTTCCACGGGCGAGGCGCTCGCGGCCAACGCGGCCTTCAGCCCCGCGCCGAGATGGCCGACGCTGGCGAAGAACAAATCGCCGCCGACCCGCCAGATCAGCAAGCCGGGGAAGGTGACCGCCTCCGGATGGTTGCGGGTATCGCGGTAGGCCTCGGTTCCCGGCAACTGGCCCAGCACCGCGCCTTGCGGGTGGCTGGCGCGATAAATCACCATCAACAGCGACAGCGCCACACCGAGCATGATGCCGTGCGGGACGCCCAAGGTCAGCTCTGCGGCGATGACGATTGCGGCCAGGGCAAATTCCCAACCGCTTCGGGCGAGCAGATCGCGCAAATAGGCGGGCTTGGAGAGGTGGAGCATCGCCGCGACCACGATGGCGGCGAGCGCCGGATACGGCATGCCGCGGAACAGCGGCGTCAAAAAGATCAGCGTCAGAAAGCAAAAGGCTGCGGCGACGAGGTTGGCGATCTGGGTGCGGGCGCCGGCGGCCATCGCGACCGAGGTCTTGGACAGGCTGCCGACCACGAGAAAGCCGCCAAAGAGCCCGGCCGAGATATTGGCCGGTCCGTGCGCGATCAGCTCCTGGTTCGGGTCGATATCGCCGCCGCCTTGCATCGCCGCAGCCTTGGCCGCGCCCAACGCCTCGGCATAGCCGACGAGCACGATCGCCAGCGCACCCGGCGCAAGCTCCCCCAATATGGTGGGGTCGAGAACCGGCAGCGTCAGATGCGGCAGCCCGGACGGCAGCTCGCCCACCACGTGGACGCCCGCGGTTGCGCCGCCGAGCAGGCTGACCGAGATCGTGGCGGCGGCAGCGACGACGAGGGCCGCGGGCACACGGGGCGCGAAGCGGCGCAGCGCCAGCATCGCCGCCAGGCTCAGCACCCCCGTGGATAGCGGCGCCAGCGATGTGTCGGGCAGATGCCGCAGCACAAACCCGAGCTTGACAAAGAAATTGCCCGCGGTGCCCTCGATGCCAAGGAGATGGGGCATCTGGCCGATAATCGTGACGCAGACGAGACCCTCGATAAACCCGCGCATTACCGGCGTCGGAATAAACGCGGCCACCCAGCCGAGGCGCAGCGCGCCGAACAGCAGAAAAAAGGCGCCGATCAGGACCGCGAGGGTGGCGGTGAGCGTGTTGAATTCCGCCGACCCCTGGGCCGTGACCGCACCGACGGTCAGCGCCGAGATCAGGCCGGTCGCGGTATCCGGGCCGACCACCAGCAGGCGCGAGGTGCCGAAGAGCGCATAGGCGATCAGCGGCGGGACGATCGTGTGGAGGCCCATGATCGGCGGCACCCCGACAATCCCGGCATAGGCCATGCCCTCCGGCACCATGACCGCCCAGACTGCGATCCCGGCCATCGCATCGGGCAAGAGCCAGCCGCGCCGATAGCCAGGCGCCCAGGCGAGAATGGGCAGGAGGCGCGATATCACGGCTGCGGCTGCGGTCGCCCGCGCCGGTCCGCAAGCTCCAACGTCACCAGGCGGGCGACCGTGATCGCCAGATAGAATTGGCCGATGACCGCCTCCAGATTGGCGAGGCTGCGGGCAAAGGGATCGACCGGGACAATATCGCCGTAGCCGGTTGTGGTCAGCGAGGTGACGCTGAAATAGAGCATCGCGGCAAGCTCGCCCGGGGCGCCCGCCGGCGCCGACAGCGGCGCAAAAGCGCCGGGATTGAATTCCCAGATCAGGCGATAGGCCGAGGCAAAGATCACCGCAATGTTCAGATACACCACGACCGCGCCTTGCAGGCGGTGCGGGGTGATGCGGCCCGGGGCATAGACGGCGCGCGCCACCACCCAGGTCAACGCGCCAAACATCAGCATATTGCCGGCGCGACTCAATGCCAGCGTCGCCGTCGGCGAATCGATTGCCGGCGCAAGCCCCGCCAAGGTGCCGACGAGACCGAGCAGGATCACCGCGATGGCACCGCGCCGCTGCGACAGCAGCACGACAATCGCCAGCACCGCGACGATCAGCGTCTCGCCGACCGGGCGAGCGAGCGGCACCCCCTTTGCTGCCAACGGCGTGGTCAGAAACACGACGCAGATCTGGAGGATCAGCAGAACCGTCAGGCTGGGGTTCCTGATCCGGTCCTGCACCGCGTAAAATAATCCGCGCCGCCCGGGGGCGGCCGGGAGGTCTGGCGCCAAATGGCTCAGAAAGCCTCCGGAATGAACCGGAACGGGTAATTGGCCTCCTGGTAATCGCCGTGGTGCGTTCGGTGCGGCAATTTCACCTTTGGCGCCGGCAGCTCTTCGTAGGGGACCCTGCTCAGAATATGGGTCAGGATGTTCAGCCGGGCGCGCCGCTTGTTGTCGGCGTGGACGACGTTCCAGGGGGCCCAGGCGGTATCCGAGGCAAGCATCATTTCATCGCGGGCTTTCGAGTAATCGTCCCAGCGCGAATACGATTTCAAATCCATCGCCGAAAGCTTCCACGTCTTGCGTCCGTCGTCGATCCGCGCTTCCAGCCGCCGCATCTGCTCTTCGGGGCTCACTTCGAGCCAATATTTGAGGAGAACGACACCGGAATCGACAATGGTCTTTTCGACGAGCGGGACCCCTTGCAGAAATCGCTTCGCCTGCTCGTCGGTGCAAAACCCCATTACCCGCTCGACACCGGCGCGGTTGTACCAGCTGCGGTCGAAGATGACGACCTCGCCAGCCGCCGGCAGATGCGGGATATAGCGCTGGATGTACATCTGCGACTTTTCGCGCTCGGTCGGCGCCGGCAGCGCGACAACCCGGAACACTCGTGGGCTGACCCGCTCGGTGAGCGCCTTGATGGCACCGCCTTTGCCGGCCCCGTCGCGGCCCTCGAAGACGATGCAAACCTTGCCGCCCTTTTCCACGACCCAGCGCTGGAGCTTTACCAGCGCTACATGCAGGCGCGCGAGCTCCGTCTCGTACGCCTTGCGCTTCAGCTTGCCTCCGGTTTCGTCCGAGTCACCAGGCATCGCTCGCATCCCTATTTCCAGGTCAGGAAAAAGCCGATGTCGCCGGGCATTCCGCCCGGATATTCGAGCACTTCCGCCTTGAGGCCAAAGCCGAGCGGCTTCAAATGGTCACGCCAAAATTCGAAGCCGGAACGGGGCCGTCCCTCTAAAGTCCTCTCCCAATCGGGTTCGGAGTTGTTGATGGCGCGGCCTTTGTCGCTGCACATCGCGTTCGGAAAACGATAGATCTGCACCTCGCTTTGCCCGCGTTCGGCGGCGTGCTCGACCAGCGCCTCGACCTGCTGCATCAGCTGGTCCGGCGAGCGGGCCGGCGGTTTGTGGAATTCTTCCAGCACCGCCTTTTGCTTTTCTTCCTGCTCGCGCATATGCCGCAGCTCCTCGGCCGCCTTTGCCGTCTGCCGCTCCTCCATTCGGTGCTTCAAATCGGCCGCGGAAAAACTACCGGAGTGGTGTTGCTCGGACATGCTCGATCCTCCGTCCCGTAGCGGTGTGGCGCGCGATCGCCGGGCTTTGGCCGATTTTTACCACATAGGCGCCGGGCCGACTATCGCGAGCGCGGCGCCGGGCTACTCTGCGGCCTGTCTTTGAGCGGTGTCGGGGCGCCAGCGCAGCTGGGGCTTGCGCGCGGCCAGGATTTCGTCGAGACGGCGCCGCGGAGCGAAATAGGGTGCGCCATGGAAGCGCGCCCCGTTGCCGGAACCCGCGGCCTGGGCCAGCGATTTGACCACAGCGGCAAATTGGTCGAGCGAAGCCTTGCTTTCGGTTTCGGTCGGCTCGATCAAGAGCGCCCCATGCACGACCAGCGGGAAATACATCGTCATCGGATGATAGCCCTCGTCGATCAGCGCCTTGGCAAAGTCGAGGGTGGTGATGCCGGTGTCTTTCAGGAAACCGTCGTCGAACAGGACCTCGTGCATGCACGGACCAGGATAAGCGAGGCTCAAATCGTCTTGCAGCAATGCACGCAAATAATTGGCGTTCAGCACCGCATCCTCGGCCACCTGGCGCAGCCCATCGGCGCCGTGGCTCATCATGTAGGCGAGCGCACGCACAAACATGCCCATCTGGCCATGAAAGCCTTTGAGCCGGCCGATCGATCGAGCCGCGGAGCCGGTCTTGTGCTCGAAGAGGTCGAGCCCGGCCTCGCCGTGCACGAGCCACGGCAGCGGCGCAAACGGGGCGAGCTCGGCCGACAAGACGACCGGCCCACTGCCGGGGCCGCCGCCGCCATGCGGGGTCGAAAAGGTCTTGTGCAGGTTGAGGTGCATGCAGTCGATGCCCAGATCGGCCGGCCGCACTCGCCCGACGATCGCGTTGAAATTGGCGCCGTCGCAGTAAAAGAAGGCGCCGGCCTTGTGCACCGCGGCGGCGATCTCGACGATCTCGTCCTCGAAGAGGCCGCAGGTGTTGGGGTTGGTCAGCATCAGGGCGGCGACATCCGGCCCGAGCTTTTGCTCGAGCGCGACGCGGTCGACCCGGCCGCGCGTATTGGCCGGAACGGGGTCGACGGCATAGCCGCAAGCGGCGGCGGTCGCCGGATTGGTGCCATGCGCCGATTCCGGCACCAGGACGCGACGGCGCGGATCGCCACGGGCTTCGAGCGCCGCGCGGATCGTCATCATGCCGCAGAGCTCGCCATGCGCCCCCGCACCGGGTGACAAGGCGATCGCCGGCATCCCGGTCAGGGTCTTGAGCCAATGCGCCAAGGTGTCGATCAACTCGAGCGCGCCGGGGACAGTCGAGATCGGCTGCAGCGGGTGAATGTCGGCAAGGCCCGGCAAACGCGCCAATTTTTCGTTGAGCCGCGGGTTGTGCTTCATCGTGCACGAGCCGAGCGGGTAAAGACCGCTGTCGATCGCGTAATTTTTTTGCGAGAGGCGCGTGAAATGGCGCACGATTTGCGGCTCGCTGAGCCCAGGCAAGCCGAGCTGACCTTGGCGCTCGCAGTCGCCGAGGCGGGCGCGGAACGGCGCCGGCTCCGGCAGATCGACGCCGCAAAGCCCCGGCGAATCCTGCTCGAAGATCAGCCGCTCCTCGATCTGCAAGCCCCGATTGCCGCCAAAGGTTTCGGCGATCGGCGCGGGCTCGCCGCCGCCGACGCGGGCGCTCGATGCCCGGCTCCACTCGCTCATCGCAAAGCCCCCCGCAGCCCCGTCTCAAACCGGCTCATATCGTTCTCGGTCACGGTTTCGGTCGCTGCCACGAGCAGCAAGCCGGCCAACTCGGCGCGGTCCGGGTAGAGCCGGCCGGCCGGGATGCCGGCGAGGATCCCCTGTTGCGCCAGCGCCTCGACGACCGGGGCCGCCGGGCGTGGCAGGCGCAGGGTAAATTCGTTGAAAAAGGTTCGGTTGAGGAGCTCGACGCCGGGCACGCTCGCCAATCGTTCGGCGAGCGCCACGGCGGCGGCGTGGTTGAGCCGCGCGAGCCGCACGAGCCCGGTTTCGCCGAGCAACGACAGATGGATGGTGAAGGCGAGCGCGCAGAGCCCGGAATTGGTGCAGATGTTGCTCGTCGCCCGCTCGCGCCGGATATGCTGCTCGCGCGTCGAGAGGGTCAGCACCCAGCCGCGCCGGCCATCGGCGTCGAGGGTCTCGCCGACGAGGCGGCCCGGCATCTGCCGCACGAATTTGTCGCGGCTGGCGAAGAGGCCGAGATAGGGGCCGCCGAAACTGAGCGGGTTGCCGAGCGACTGCCCTTCGGCGGCGACGATATCGGCCCCCATCTCGCTCGGCGGCAGAACCGCGCCCAGCGACACGATTTCGGTCACAACCACGACCAACAGCGCGCCGCGCTCGTGGCAGGCCCGCGCCAGGGCCGACCAATCACGCAATTCGCCCCAAAAATCAGGGTTCTGGACGACGACACAGGAAGTGGTCTGGTCGATGCTCGCGGTCGGATCGTGGTCCGCGCCCGGCGCCGGATCGAGCACCCTGAGGTCGAAGCCGACAAAGCGGGCATAGGTCTGGCAGGCCTCGCGATAATGCGGATGGAGCCCGCCCGACAGCACCGCGCGTTTGCGGCCGGTGACGCGGTTCGCCATCATCACCGCTTCGGCGCAGGCGGTGGCACCGTCATAGAGCGAGGCGTTGGCGACCTCCATCCCGGTCAACAGCGCGACCTGGGTCTGGAATTCGAACAGATACTGCAAGGTCCCCTGCGCCAGCTCGGGCTGGTAGGGCGTGTACGAGGTCAGAAACTCGCCGCGCTGGATCAGATGGTCGACCGCAGCCGGGACGTGGTGGCGATAGGCGCCACCGCCGATAAAAAACGGCACCGCGCCGGCGGCGAGATTGCGCGCGGCCATCTTCCCGATCGCACGCTCGACCTCGATTTCACCTTGCGCCTTGGGCAGATCGAGCAGGCCGTCGAGCCGCGCGGCCTGCGGCGCCTCGACAAACAGCGCATCGATCGAGGGGACGCCGATCGCAGCGAGCATCTCGCCGCGGTCGCGCGGGCTGAGCGGCAGATAGCGCATGCTAATGCTGCTCCGCGACAAACGCCTCGTAAGCGGGCTCGTCCAACAGACCGTCGAGCTCCTGCGGGTCGAGGGGGCGCAGCTTTAGAAACCAGCCCTCGCCCAACGGGTCGGCATTGACCTTGGCCGGATCGGCGCCAAGCGCTTCGTTGACTGCGACGACCTCGCCCGAGATCGGCGCATAAACCTCGCTCGCCGCCTTGACCGATTCGACGACCGCGGCCTCTTTGCCCCGTTCGAGCCGATCGCCGATTTTTGGGAGCTCGACATAGACGATGTCGCCGAGCTGCGACTGGGCGTGGTCGGTGATGCCGATCACCGCAATGTCCCCGTCGAGCCGCACCCATTCGTGGTCCTTGGTAAAGCGCAGTGTCATCGGGGCGGGCTCCTTGGGTGGGATCAGCCGCGGTAATAGCGATGCGGAACAAAAGGCAGCGCGACAATTCGGGCCGGACGCGCAGCGCCGCGCACGATCAGATCGAGCGGCGCGCCGAGGGCGGCGTGGGCGGCATCGACATAGCCCATCGCGATCGGCCCGCCGAGCGAAGGGCCAAAGCCGCCGCTCGTCACCCGGCCGATCTCGCGGCCGGCAGCGTCGGCGACCGGCGTTCCCTCGCGCGCCGGCGCGCGCCCATCGGGACGGATGCCGACGCGCTTGCGTTGGGCTCCCTCAACGAGCTGACGCCGAATGACGGCGGCGCCGGGAAATCCGCCCGTTCTCGCGCCGGGTTTTGCCGATGGCCCAGGCGAGGCCGGCTTCGATCGGCGTCGTCGTCTCGTCGATATCGTGGCCCCAGAGGCAAAGCCCGGCTTCGAGGCGCAGCGAATCGCGCGCGCCGAGGCCGGCCGGCATCACCTCGGGCTCGGCCAAAAGCCGTTCGGCCAATGCCGGCGCCTCGGCCGCGGCGAGTGAAATCTCAAAGCCGTCCTCGCCGGTATAGCCCGAGCGCGCAACAAGGCAGTCCCGGCCGTCGAGCGTGGTCTCGGCCGCGGCCATAAACGACAGCAGCGGGATGTCGGCATCGAGCCGCCCCAGCACCGCGGCCGCCGCCGGGCCTTGCAGCGCCAAAAGGGCGCGGTCGTCGAGCCGCTCGACCTTCGCATCGCCGCCGAGACGAGCGCGCAAATGAGCGAAATCAGCGTCCTTGCGGGCGGCGTTGACAACGAGGAGCAGCCCGTCGCCGAGCCGGGTCGCCATCAGGTCGTCGAGGATGCCGCCCTCGTCGTCGAGCAACAGCGTGTAGCGCATTCGGTTTGGCGCGAGTGTCCGGATCTCGCCGGGAACCAGCGTTTCGAGCGCCGCCGCCGCATCGCGCCCGCCGAGCCGCAGCTGCCCCATATGCGAGACGTCGAAAAGGCTCGCCTTGGCGCGGGTATGCAGATGCTCCGCGAGGATGCCGGCCGGGTATTGCACCGGCATCTCGTAGCCGGCAAAGGGCACCATCCTGGCGCCGAGCCTGACATGGAGAGAGTGGAGCGGGGTCCGCTTCGGCGGCGGCGCAGCATCGTCGGCGGGCATCCCACGACCTCCGGCACAGCGGACGCGGCTGCGTCCCCAATGCCCCCTCTGTCGTGGACCCTGAGAGATTTACCCGTGTCCATCCGGCTAGGGATGGCCCGGGCTTACTCCTTCGGTGAGCGGTGGGTGTGTTAATCCCCGCCGCTGCTTTCCAGAGCGCCCTTCCGCCTGCAGTCCTTTTGCCTGAGAGTTTCCGGGGCGGTTGCTCCTTCGGCGCCACGCCTCCCGATCAAGCCGGGGGGCGCAACCTCTCCTGCGGGCGTGCAATCAGCCTCGCCTCTTTAGCACCGCGCGAACCCGAAGACCAGCCGGTTCGACACTCGCCGCCGCCGCGCCGCACACTCCAGCCGCACGTTCCAGCCGCACATTTCAATTGACAAATATCAACCGGTTTATTTAACTGGTCGACACGACGAGGACTAATGGCAATGCGCGAAATTCAGGCCTCCGAAGCGAAAGCCCGCCTCTCTCAGCTTCTCGACGAGGTCGAACGCGGCGAGACCATCGTTATCACCCGCCATGGCCGTGCGATTGCGCGGATCACCCCCGAGGCCGATCGCCGGCAACATGAGATCGACGAGGCGCTCGCGGACATCACCGCATTGGGCCGCGAGCTTCGGCGGCAGCACGGGCCGCTCGACATCGAAGAGATCGTCTCCTCGGTTCATCAGGGTCATAAGTATTGACGGGCTTTGTGCTCGATGCTTCGACCGCGGTTGCCTGGGCGCTCGATGAACCCGATCGATGGGCTGCGCCGGCGTGGGCGAGGATCAGGAGGGATCACGCGCTGGTTCCGACACTTTGGTGGTTCGAATTGCGCAACGCGCTGCTGGTCAACGAGCGCCGCGGACGGATCACGGAACAGCAGACCGCGCGTTTTCTGCGTGATGTTTCGCGGCTGGCAATCATCGTCGACAACGCGCCGGACGAGAGCAGCGTCCTCAATCTGGCGCGCCGCCACCGGCTTACGGTGTACGATGCCGCCTATCTCGAGCTGGCGGTGCGAGCGGCATTGCCGCTGGCCACGCTCGATGCAGCGCTCGCCGCCGCCGCCCGTGCCGAAAGGGTGCCCCTGATCGACGACGACGGCAGATGAGCCCGCAGAGCAAATTGCGCAATCAGCTCGGTTTCTTTGACACCGGCACAGAACGAGGGCCGCCGGCCTTCGCATCGCTCAGCGCCCGCTCGATCGCCGACAGCAACGCCAGCCAATCCTGTTCGCCGTTGACCGGATAGCGGTCAAAGCCGGCGCCTGCCGAGAGGTCGGCAAACAATCCGGCGGGGTCCTCGTGAAAATGCAGGAAGGGCTTGGATTTGCGATAAAATACGCCGAGCTTTTTCTCGCGGACCCCGTCTTTCATCCTGATCTGGTCGAGGAGCTCCCCGAGATTTTGCAGCGCCGCGCCGCCGGCGTGTTTCATTGGCGCCCTCCCGATCCGCCGGTCGCGCTCAGCCGTTATCGGCCAGCACGACACCGGCGAGATGCAGCGAGCCGCAGATCAAGATGCGGCCGACATTGCCGCGCGCCACGATCGCCTCGACCGCCGCGGCAGCCGAAGGCGCGGTTTCCGCTGCGATCCCGACCGAACGCGCCGCCTCGGCAATTGCCGCATCGGGCAGCGGGTTTGCTTCGCCGGGGATCGTCACCGCCTGCAACGACCGCGCGAAGGGCGCCATCGGGCGCAGGAAACCGGCGGCATCCTTGGTATTCAGCATGCCGACGACGAGGTCGAGCGGGCGATCGCGCCAATCCGCCGCCACCGCCCCCAAGACCTCGCCGGCGGCCGGGTTGTGGCCGCCGTCGAGCCACAGCTCCCCGTCCGGCGGCATCAGGCCGACCAACCGCCCGGTGCGCAAAAGCTGCAACCGTGCGGGCCAGTCGATTTGGCGCAGCCCGGCGGCGATCGCTTCAGGCGTGACGGCGACCCCGTCGAGGCGTTCGAGACAGGCAATCGCAGTGCCGGCGTTGAGTATCTGATGTGCGCCGAGCAGCGACGGGAGCGGCAGGTCGAGCCGCCAACGCGCTCCTTCGTAGCGCATGCCGGCGTTCGCGGCATTGCAGCTCCATTCCCGGCCGGCGCGGTAGAGCGGCGCGGCGAGAAGGGCGGCGCGGGCCTCGATGACCGCTTCCGCCTCGGCCGGTTGCGGCGCAATCACCCCGCTCACGTGCGGTTTGAGGATGCCGGCCTTCTCGCCGCCGATCGCGGCCAGCGTATCGCCGAGAAGCGCAACATGGTCGATCGACACCGGGGTGATCGCCGTCACCGCCGGCCGGCTCACGACATTGGTGGCGTCGAGCCTTCCGCCGACCCCGACCTCGAGCAGCACGATGTCGGCCGGAGCACGCGAAAAGGCCAGAAACGCCGCCGCCGTGGTGATCTCGAAATAGGTGATCGGCTCGTCCCGGTTGGCGCGCTCGCATTCTTCGAGGATCGCGAGCAGCGCCTCCTCCTCGATCAGGCTTCCGGCCAGGCGGATGCGTTCGTGAAAGCGCACCAGATGCGGTGAGATATAGGCGTGGACCCGGTACCCGCCGGCTTCGAGGCAGGCGCGCAGGGTCGCAATCGTCGATCCCTTGCCCTTGGTGCCGGCGACATGGATCACCGGCGGCAGCCGGTCCTGCGGGTTGCCGAGCCGCGGCCAAGAGCCGCTCGACCCGGCCGAGCGACAGATCGATCAGCTTTGGGTGCAGCCGGCCGAGCCGTTCGAGCACCCGGTCGCTGTTGTCGTCGCTCATGACGCGGTCTCTGGCACAGCCCTGGCCCCTGGCACGGCCCCTGGCAAAGCCCCTGGCAGGTCGGCCCGTCGAGGCACCCGCAGCAGGCCGAGGATGCGCGCAATCGTCTCGCGCAGCAGGGCGCGCGGCACGACGAGATCGACCATGCCGTGGTCGCGCAGATATTCGGCGCGCTGAAACCCGTCGGGCAGCTTTTCGCGGATGGTTTCCTCGATGACCCGCGCGCCGGCAAAACCGACCACGGCGCCGGGCTCGGCGAGCGTGATGTCGCCGACCATCGCCAACGACGCCGACACCCCGCCGGTCGTCGGGTCGGTCAACAGCACGATGTACGGCAGACCCGCTTCCTTCACCATGTCGGCGGCAAGGATCGTGCGCGGCAATTGCATCAGCGACAGCGCCCCCTCCTGCATGCGCGCCCCGCCCGAGGCCGGGACGACGATCAGCGCCGCCTCCTGCAGCACGGCGAGCCGCGCCGCCGCCAGCACCGCCTCGCCCGCCGCGGCCCCCATCGAGCCGCCCATAAAGCCGAACTCGAAGACCGCCGCGACAGCCGCATGGCCGCCGATCCGGCCATGCGCGACGACGACCGCATCGCTGCCGGCGCCATGCGCGGCCTGCGCCTCCTTGAGGCGGTCGGTATAGCGCCGGCGGTCGCGAAAGCGCAGCGGATCGAGGACCGGGCGAGGCAGCTCGATCCGCGTCGCCGCACCGTCGTCAAACAGGATTTGCAGCCGCCGGGCCGCGCCGATCCGCAAATGATGCCCGCAATTGCGGCAGACATGGAGGTTCGCCTCCAGCTCGCGATGAAACAGCATCTGCTGACAGCCGGGGCATTTGTGCCAGAGATTGTCGGGCACGGTCTTTTGGGAGACCACCCAGCGGATCTTCGGCAGGACGATGCTGGTGAGCCAGCTCATCGCGCCGGCCTTGGCGAGGCGAATGCCCCGATACGCCCAATTTTTGTCATTTCCCGTGCGACCACGCTTCTATGGTAGGTTAGCCCAGCCGCCGCACCACCCGCAATCGGTGCCGGCTCTGGCTCGACCGCCAGAGAGGAGGCAGGACATGGCGGACCAGACTCTACGAGCGTATGCCGTCGACCGCGGCGCGTGGTCGAGAGGGGCCCGCAGGTCCGCCGGCGCTGCGACCGGGATCGTCGCCCATCTCGCCGCGGTCGGGCTGGTTGGCGCCGCGACGGCTGGCGTCTTTTTGGGCACCGGCTATTTTCTGCTGCTCCATCCGCAGCACGAGCTCCTCGCCAAGGCGGACCCAGCGCAGCAGCCCTAAACCCGACGCGGTTGCTACGACGCGCCCGGCTGAGCCGGGGCTCGCCGCCGCACCGCCGGTCGCCGCGCCGATCGCCGCGAGTGCCGCCCCGGCTGCCGCCCCGATCGCCGCCCTGGCGCCGGACCGGGATGCCGCCGCGAACGGGTCGGTATTGCCGCCGGTTGCCGCAAACCCCGCCCCGATTTCGGCGCCGACACCGGTTCCCGCGTCCCCCGCAGCGAGCACGCCGCTGGCGCCGGCGGAAATCGCTGCGCTGCTGCACCAGGGCGAGGCGTCGTTTCGCACCGGCGACGTCGATTCGGCGCGTCTCTTCTACCGCCACGCCGCCGAGGCCGGCGACGCCCAGGCGGCGCTCAGGATGGGCGCGACCTTCGATCCGGCGATGCTGTCACGCGGCCGGCTGCGCAACCATTTTGGCGACCGCAGCGAGGCGCGGCTCTGGTATCTGCGCGCGCTCGACCTCGGCGCCGCCGAAGCGGCGCACCGCCTCGACCGCCTGGCGAAGGAAGCGGCGCGCTAGCCGGGGTTACCCGACTTTTTCAGCAGCAATTAAAGGGCAATTAATTAGGGGAGGCCAGACGTGCCTTTCGAGCCCGGCCATCCCCAATAAAGTAAACTGTCCCTGTAACCTGCCTGTAACCTGCAATAAAGTAAACTGTCCTTGTAACCTGCTGCTGTAACCTGCTGTAACGCCTATTTCTGTTCGTCGCCCCCGCGCAAGCGGGGGTCCATATGTGGACGGCCCCGGTCTCGCAAGGGCGGTGCAGCGCGGTGGGTCTGGTCGGTTGCGGTCATATGTCCGGCCTGTATGCGCGGCGCAGTTGGCCGCTGGCCCAGATGGGTGTCGCGGATCGGGTCGCAAACAGAGTAGCGATGTCTGAGCATCACAGGACCCCACGGGCTGCTCCGATCCTCGGACTGACCGATCACCATCTTGCTGCTGTCCTCGCAAGCGCCAGGTGTGGTGGCGGGCGGCGCGGTTCAGACCGGCTGCGGCTGCCGGTAGAGCTCGCCGCTGCCGAGCATGGCCCAGATGATGCGGGCCATTTTGTTGGCCAGCGCGACCGCCGCCAGCTTCTTGGGCTTGCGCGCCAGCAGGTTGAGCAGCCAGAGCCTGCCCTCGCGAAAGCGGGGGGCGAGGTCTTGCCTGGCTTGGCAAAGCGGATCGTCGTGGTGGCGCCGAGCACCAGCAGTCGGCGCAAGCTCTCGTCGCCCCCTGCTTTCGCCAGGGGCAGGCTTTGGCGGCTGATCGCCCCCGGCCGGCGGCGACCGCCGGTGGCGTTCTCCTTCGGGGTCAGGCCGATCCAGGCGGCAAAATGGCGGCCCGAGCGGAACAGCTTTGGCTCCGGCACCTTGAGGGCGAAGCTGACCGCGCCGACCGGCCCGACGCCGGGGATCGAGGCGAGCAGCCGGCTCCGCGGGTCGTGCCGGTGCCACGCCATGAGCCGGGCATCGATCGCCTCGAGCCTGGCGTTGAGCGCGGCGAGCTGCTCGGCCAGCTCGCGCAACAGCGCCCGTGCCAGCACCGGCACGCCGGCCTTGTCGTCTTGGGCGCGCTGTACCAGCTCGGCCACCTTGACCGGCCCCTTGGCGGCAATCACGCCAAACTCGGCGGCATGGCCGCGCATCGCGTTGATCAGCATCGTGCGTTGTTTGACCAACAGATCGCGCACCTTGACCAGCATCAGCGCCGCTTGGTTCTCGGCGCTCTTGATCGGCACAAAGCGCATCCCCGGCCGGCTCATCGCCTCGCAGATCGCCGCCGCGTCGATCGCATCGTTCTTGCCGCGCTTGACATAGAGCCTGCCCCGGCGCAGGCCGGGGGTTTGACGTATTGCGGCGGGATCAGCACCACCTCGTGCCCTAGCCCGCGCAGCACCCGCGCCCAGTAATGCGCCGCGCCGCACGCCTCCAGCCCGATCCCAGTCGGCCCCAGCTTGGCGAAAAACCTCGTCATCTCGCCGCGCCGCAGCTGGCGGCGCAACACCGGCTCTTCGTTCTCCTCGACACCGTGAGCCTGAAAGACATGCTTGGACGTATCCAACCCAATCCTGATAATCGTCATCGGACGGCTCCCTTGGCTGCGTTGTTTAAACACTCCACAGTCTGGCACAGCTGATGCCGTCGGGGGCCGTCCACCCCAACAGAGGCCAGCGCTCCTGTTCCAGCCAGAGCCTGCCCCTGGCGGGAACAGGGGGGCAGGCTCTGGCGTGAACAGGGGGTCGAGCACTGCGGCTCTTGCCGCCCTGGATTCCCGCTTTCGCGGGAACGACGATGAAGATTGGTCAGCTGCCGATCCGATGGAATTCATTTCGAAACGGCCTCTCACAATCCCAGATAGAATTTCCGGACCAGCTCGTTATTGTTGAGGTCGTCGGCGGATTGGCCCTCGAATGCGATACGGCCGTGGACGATGACATAGCCGCGATCGGCGATGCGCACCGCCTGATTGAAGTTTTGCTCGGCCATCAGCACGGTCAGCTGAAACCGCTCCTTCAATTCCTGGATCTTGTCGATCGTGCGCTTGACCAAGACGGGTGCGAGGCCGACCGAGGGCTCGTCGATCAGCAGGATCTTGGGCGCCGACATCAAGGCGCGGGCGAGTGCGAGCATCTGCTGCTCGCCGCCCGACATGCTGCCGGCGAGCTGGCGCCGCCGCTCACGCAACACCGGGAAAGTGATATAGGAAGACTCGAGGTTGCGCCCGATCTCGGCCCGCGCTGTCGGCCGAAAGGCGCCCAGCAGCAAATTCTCCTCGACGGTCAATTTCGGGAAAAGGCGCCGCCCTTCCGGGACGAGGGTAATGCCGAGATCGACGATCGCCTCGGTCGTGCGGCCGACGAGGTCGACCGTCTTGCCGTCGATCTCCGCGGTGATCGACCCGGCGCTCGGCCGCAGCATGCCCATGACGCATTTCATCAAGGTGCTCTTGCCGTTGCCGTTGGTGCCGAGCAGCACCACGGTCTCGCCCGCCGCCACCTCGAGCGACACGCCGTCAAGCACCCGCACCGAGCCGTATCCGGCGTCGAGGTTCGTTATCGTGAGGCTGCTCGCCAAACCAAATCCTCTCAATGCTGTCGACCATCCTAATACGTGACCGAAGTGCGCCGTAGGATGTCGTGGATCAGCACGACCCGCGTGTCCGGTTTCAGCGCGAATATGATTCGCCAAGGTCCAACCCGCCGCCGGAATGTTCCATGGTATGGCCCACGCAGAGGCAGAACGTCCCCGGACAAAGGCTGGCCTGTCATCTGATTTCGGGCACGGTTGATGCGCCGTTGATCGGGGCGGCGGCAGCCGCGAGCGCTCGCTCAGCCCGGCTGCCGAGTTGGCAATCCCGGCTCATGCTGCACATCTTCAAGCCGCCGGGTCTCGCCGCGCGCGAACTCCTCCTCTCCGCGCCGGATCGCCTCGATCTCCTCGGGTGTGGCATCTTCCGCCGGCGGCAAGGAGCCGACAGTCCCGACGTACCAGCGGATCGCAGCGCGCACCGCTTCGGTCCTGGTCAACCTTTGCCGCTCGCGCACCCGGTCGAGCTCGGCCAGCTCGCTCTCTGGCAGCAGGGTCCTGATGGTCTTCTTTGTTTGGACAGTCATCGTCCGAATTTCCTCGGCGAATTTGGACTCGCGTTGGGATTTCCAGCCAAGTCAGGCCATCTCGACCGGTTGCCACCCGCCGGCGCGAGCCGTGGCTCCATGATCGGTCGTCCGAGCTTACTCGCCAAGGTAGGCCCTTTCGACCTCGGGGTTGCGGATCGCTTCCTGGGGCGGACCGTCGGCGATCTTGTGGCCGGCGACGAGCACGACGAGCCGGGTCGAAAAGCTCATGACCGCGCTCATGATGTGCTCGATCAGGACGATCGTGATGCCGCCCTCGTTGAGCCGAAACAGCACCGCCAGGATCTCCTCGACCTCGGCGGGCGACAGCCCGGCCATCGCCTCGTCGGCGAACAGGAGCCGCGGGGCGCTCGCTACTGCGCGCGCCAATTCGAGCTTGCGCATCTCGACCTGGGTCAGCTCGCGCGGCAGCTGCGAGGCCTTGTCGGCGAGCCCGACATCATCGAGAAGGGCGCGGCCGCGCGCGCCGATTTCCGTCTCGGAAAGGCGCGCCCCATGCCGGGCATTGACCGTGTAGTAGAGCGGGATACGCAGATTGTCGAGGAGGCTCAGGCTGCGGAACGGCTTTGGCAGCTGAAAGCTGCGGGCGAGGCCGAGGCGGGTGCGGCGGTAGGCCGGCAGGCGGTCGATCGGGCGGCCGTCAAAGACGAGATTGCCGCTGTCGTGACGCAGGATGCCGGTCAAGCAATTGACGAGCGTGCTTTTGCCGGAGCCGTTCGGCCCGATCAGCCCGAGCCGCTCGCCCGATGCCACTGCGAGATCGATGCCGTCGAGCGCGACAAAACCGCCAAAGCGCTTGCCGAGCCCGCTGACTTCGAGCAGCGCCGTCATCGCCGCCTCCCGCGCCAGCCGCGCACCAGCCCGACGATCCCGTTGGGCGCTACGACGACAAAGGCGATCAGCAGCAGGCCGACGATCAAGAGATTGAGCGCCGAGGAGATCGTCACGGTGGCGATCTGCTGGATCGTCCCCAAGAGGATCGCGCCGATCACCGGGCCGACCCAGCTCGTCATGCCGCCGATCAGCGGCATCGCCACGCTGTTGACGGCGTAGGACAGGTTGAAGCTCGAAGTCGGGTCGAGATAGGTGACGTAATACGGCAAGGGCGCGCCCGCCATGCCCATCAGGGCGCCGCTCAGCGTGGTCGCGACCAGCTTCAGGCGCAGTGTCGGCACGCCGCCCGCTTCGGCCGCCTGCTCGTCGTCCCGGATCGCGTTCAAGCCGAGGCCGAGCCGCGAGCGCTCGATGCTCCGCGCGATCGCCACCGCAATCCAGCTCAGGATCACCATCAGCGTATAAAGATACTGGATATAGCCGCCAAGGAGCGGCGCCTGCTGCGGCCGGATGATGTAGATGCCGCGCGAGCCGCCGACATAATCCCAGTTGACGATCAAGGTCTGCGCCACGATCGCCATGGCGAGCGTCGCGATCGCAAAGAACACGCCCTTCAGTCGCAAGGTCAGGTAGCCCATCGCAAAACCGAGCATGCCGGAAATCACGCCGGCGGCGGCGATCATGACAGGCAGCGGCGCCGCGCTCATCTGGTGCAATACGACCGAGGTGTAGGCGCCGATCGCAAAAAAGGCGCCGGTGCCGAAATTGGTATAGCCGGTATAGCCGCCAAGAATATTCCACGCGGTCGCCAGCACGATGTATTGCAGCACCACATAGCCCGCGAAAAAGAAATACTCGTTGGCGATCAGCCCCCGCGTCACCACCAGGAAGACCGCCGAGAACAGAAACGACGCCAACCAAAACCTGAAAGCGCTCATCTCCGCGTACCCCGGACGCCAGCCCCTCTCCCGCACCGCGGGAGAGGGAGGGGCCCAGCCATCAGGCTGGGAGGGTGAGGGGTTAATGTGCCCTCAGAATGCACAAGATGATCTCGACCACTCCGTCGATATTGGAAAGGACATCGTTGTTCCAAAACCGGATCACCTGCCAGCCGTGCCGTTCCAGCCAGGCCGTTCGACAGGCATCGGCAGCGCTGTCCGCATGCTGGCCGCCATCGATTTCGATCACCAAGCCATGTCTGGTACAGGCGAAATCGGCAATGAAGCCGCCAATCGGATGCTGCCGCCGAAACTTGTATTGCGACGAGCGCCGATCGCGTAGAGCCGACCACAGGCGCCGTTCGGCGGCGGTGGAATTCAGCCGAAGCCAACGTGCGTTTCGCGTGGGAGGCTTTGGGCGCCGCGGAACGCTCATGCCTAATGTCCCGATTTTCGACCCGCGGTTCAGCCCTCACCCGCCTCCACCCGGACCGAGGTCCGGGCAAAGGCACCCTCTCCCGCATGATGGCGGGAGAGGGGCGATAACTCTGCTGGATCATCGTCAGCGGCCGAGAATACCGGCCGGGCGCCAGGCGAGGGTCAGCAGTAGAAAGCCGAACGCCACCGCCGGTGCCCAGGACGGCCCGTAAAAGGTTGCCGTCAGGCTTTCGACGATGCCGATCAGCATGGCGCCCGCGACCATGCCGGGAAAGCTCGTCATTCCGCCGAGGACGCATATCGCGAAGATGCGCCCGATGTAATCGCGGCCGATCGACGGCTCGACCGGCTGGATAATGATCAAGAGCGCGCCGGCGACCGAAGCAGTGGCGATCGAGATGCCAAACGCGATGCGCTTGATCCGTCCCGGATCGGCGGCCATCAGCTGCAGCGCGAGGCGATCCTGCGACACCGCGAGAATGGCGCGGCCGATAAAGGTGCGGCCGAGCAGCAATTGCAGCGCCGCGATCATGACCAGCGCCGTCACGAATGGCACCAGCATGCGCAGCGGCAATTCGACAAAGCCGAAATGCAGGCTCGGCCCGATATAGGGGGCGGCGACAAAGCGGTAATCGACCCCGAAGACCAGGATCAGCCCCACCTCGCCGACAAACAACAGCCCAAAGAAAAAGGCGAGGCCTTGGATCGATTCCTCGTTGCGCTGCTCAAAACTGTAATAGTAGACCTGATAAACCCCCATGCCGATCAGAAAGAACACCGGCAGCATCACGACCCCGATCAGGACCGGATCGAGGCCGAATCTCGAATTCAGGGTATAGGCGGCAAACGAGCCCAGCATGATAAAGGCCGGGTGGGCGATGTTGACGATGTCGAGCATGCCGAACGAGATCGTCACCCCGACCGTCACCGCGGCGTAGAACCCGCCGAGCAGCACGCCGGCGATGACGGCGTTGATCGCGAGCTCGAGCGAGATCGTCATCGCCGCCCGACCCGTCCGCGAAGAAGCCACCGCGCCACGCCCGATCCCCCTCGACCGTTGAACCCGCCCCGCGCCATTACAGCAGGATCGGCGGCGCCTGTTAAGCGGCCGGAAAGCGCTTGATCGGCCAGGGGCGCTCGGGCCACCTTCGCGCTCCCGATAACAGCAGGCGGCAGCGATGATCCCCGGATACGAGCCGCGCTTTGAAGATATGCGGCTGTTGACCGGCGCCGGCCGGTTTGCCGATGACAAAAGAGAAGCCGGCGCGGCCCACGCGGTCTTTGTCCGCTCGCCTTACGCCTGCGCCGACATCCGGCGGATCGATGCGCAGGAGGCGCGGCGCCGGCCGGGGGTGCTCGCGGTCCTGACCGCGGCCGATCTCGAACCGGCAGGTCTCGGCAATCTGACGATCCCCGCCCCGGTGCCGGGTGGCGAATCTCTTATTCTGCCGCACCGCCCTTCGCTCGTGGCCGACCGGGTGCGCCATGCCGGCGAGCCGGTGGCGCTGGTTGTCGCGGAGACCGAGGCTGCTGCGCGCGACGCCGCCGAACTGGTCGCGGTCGATTATGTCCCGCTCCCGGCGGTTGCCGAGCTTGTCGAGGCGGCACAGCCGCAAGCGCCGCTGGTGTGGCCGCAGGCGCCGGGCAATGTCGCGCTCGATTGGCACGGGCCGGGCAGCGACGACGCCAATAAAGCAGCGCTCGGCCGGATCTTCGCCGAAGCGGCCCATGTCGCCAAAGTGGCGCTCGTCAACCAGCGCATTGTCGTCGCCCCGATCGAGCCGCGCGCCGCCCTCGCCCTCTACGATGCGGCCGCCGACCGTTTCACGCTCTACAGCGGCTCGCAGAGCGACTTTGTCATGCACGAGCATCTGCGCCGCGTGATGGGCGTGCCGCCCGAGCGGGTGCGCGCGGTCAGCGGCGATGTCGGCGGCGCCTTTGGCATGCGCACCGCACCCTATCCCGAATACCCGGCGCTGCTGCTCGCGGCAAAAGAAACCGGGCGCCCGGTGCGCTGGCTCGCGACCCGCTCGGAAACCTTTCTCAGCGACAACCAGGCGCGCGACACGCTGATGGAGGCGGCCCTGGCGCTCGATTGCGACGGCCATTTCCTCGGGCTCGAGATCGAGGCGAGCGCGAATATGGGCGCGTACCTCACCTCGCACGCGGCCTTTATCTCGACCGTCAATTTCGCGCGTTGCCTGCCCGGCATGTACCATATCCCGCGCCTCGCGCTTCGGATCCGCTGCCTTTTCACCAACACCGTGCCGACCGGCCCCTATCGCGGCGCCGGGCGTCCCGAGGCGAATTACTGTCTCGAACGCCTGATCGACGAAGCGGCACGGGTCACCGGCATCGACCGCATCGAGCTGCGCCGGAAGAACCTGATCGCGCCCGCGATGATGCCCTATGCGACCCTGGTCGGCACCCGCTACGACAGCGGCGATTTCCCGGCGATCCTCGACGCCGCGCTGGCCGCGGCCGATGTCGCCGGCTTTGCCGCGCGTCGCACCGGCTCGGCCGCCAAAGGCAGGCGCCGTGGGCTCGGCATCGGCTGCTTTCTCGAAATCGCCGGCGGGCAGCCCAACGAGGGTGCTGAAATTACTTTCCCCGGTGCCAGCCGCCTGCTGCTCGCGATCGGCGTGCAGGCGAGCGGCCAGGGGCATCAGACGCTCTATCGCCGGCTCGCCGCCGAGCGGCTCCAGATCCCGGTGGACCGGGTCGAATTCGCGCAAGGCGACAGCGACCGGGCAATCCCGAGCGCCGGCTCGGTTGCCTCGCGTTCCACGATGTCGGCCGGCGGGGCGGTCGCCGCGACCATCGATGCGGTCATCGACAAGGGCCGCCGCCTCGCGGCGCAATTGCTCGAAGCGGCCGAGGCCGACATCGTCTACCGCGACGGCGTCTTTGCGATCGCCGGCACCGACCGCCGGGTGGGCCTTTTCGAGGTCGCCGAAAGCGCCGCCGAGCTTGCCGGCGACACGCTCGACACGCGGCGCACCGCCGATGTCCCGCCCTCCTTTCCCAATGGCTGCCATGTTGCCGAAGTTGAAATCGACCCCGAGACCGGACGCGTGACGCTCGCCGCCTACAGCGCCGTCGACGATTGCGGCAATGTCTTGCAGCCGGTCCTGGTCGAGGGCCAGGTCCAGGGCGGCGTCGCGCAAGGTGCGGGCCAAGCGCTGTTCGAGGCCGGCACCTACGATCGGGCGAGCGGCCAGCTTCTCGCCGGCTCGTTTATGGATTACGCATTGCCGCGCGCCGATGATCTACCGGAAATCGCGAGCGCGCTCCGCCCGGTGCCGTGCCAAACCAACGCGCTCGGCGTCAAAGGGGTGGGCGAGGCCGGCACCACCGCAGCGCTCGCCGCGATCATGAACGCGGTCGCCGACGCGCTTCCCGAGGCGCCCGTGATCGACATGCCGGCCTCACCGCTGCGGGTGTGGCAGGCCATCAACGCCGGCGCCGCGCGGCTGGCTCGAACCGGGTAAAGCGCGATCCGGTAGAAAACGGACCCGGTACGAGGTGCGCTGCCGCTTTCCCGGCGAAAGCCGGGACCCAGGCCAGCCTCGGACACCGTCTCTCCGTTTTCTCGACCGGCTGAGCTGCTGCGATCACGAAATCGGCGCCGCGCGGGTCGAAAAGTGGGTCCCGGCTTTCGCCGGGAAGCGTAACTGGGCCGGAGTAAAGCGGTTCAACTCCTGAACAAAAAAGGCGAAACGCGGGCCCATGGGCCCGCGTCCGCGTCGAGTTGCGCTCCGCTTTTGCGAGCGGTGTTTTATGGTTCAGTCGGTGTCGTTGTCGGGCCTGCCATAGACGCCGATGCAGCCGGTCAGGCAGCCCTGCACCGCGTTGTTCGCCGGAATTGGAACGAACACCCGGTTGTTCTTCGAATTAGCGGCGACTGAATGAGAGGAGCCCGAAACGTGCTGGTTTGTGCCGGTGGTAACCGCCGGAACGTTGAACGTCGGCACCTGCTGGTCGAGCGACTCGCTGGTCCCATCAATCACGCCCAGCACTGCAGCACCTTGCGCAGCGCTCGACGGGGTGGGCGCGTTGGGGCTCTTCGACGAGCCGGTATAGAAATGGTCGTCGCCCGAATTGTACCAGACTTCGTCCGAGCCGCCGATACCGGGGACAATCCCTTCCAACACGCCGTTGCGCAGATCGGCTAACATCTGATAGGGCGTCGCCGTCACATTCTTGGTTGGATCCCAGGCGTTGCCGGCGGTGTCGAATACGACGCTGCAGCCCAACAGCGCCACATCGTTCTGGCCGATGCTGAGGCCGGCGGGCTGACAGAACGGCACTATGATGACCGACTCGACTTTCGCGGTATGGGGATTGATCCGCGCCACTCCGCCGATCTGAGGGTTCGGGCCGATCTGCGGGACCGACATGAAGAAGCGGCCGGTTATCGGGTCCCATTGCGGCTGCTCGGCGCCGTTGGTCGCATCGACGCCACCAGCCGTATTGAACGTGATCCGCTTGCCGACAGTCAGCGTGCAGTTCACGGCGACCTTGATCAAGGTCGCGAAGGGGCTGGGAATCTCGGCATTGTTCGCCACCAGCAACAATCTGTCCGCTGGGTCGAAGGCCATTTCATCGGCACGGAATGCACCCTTGGTCGAGACCCTGCTGACCTGAGTGCCGTCGAGCTTGAAGGAGACTACCACGCTCGGGCCGTCGCCGGCGAAAATGCAGCCGCCGCCGACCGCGACACCATTCGGGCCGGAGGTGCTGTTGTTGCCGGTGGCCCCGGCAAAGGCCGGTTTTGCAAAGAGGTGCTTGACGAAGGTGCCGGTCTTGGCGTTGACGACATCGACCGCGGCGTTCGAGCGGTCGCCGAGATAATATACTTGGTTCTTCTGGTCGACAAAGCTGATGTCGAACCCATACATGCCGCCGGTTTTGTTCTTGGGCGCCGGCGGGATCGGGACGGTAAACATCAGCTGGACCGGCCCCTCCGCCTTGGTCGTTAACGCCTGGGCGAACCCGGCATTGCTTCCGACGAGCAGCAGCGGCGCCGCCGCCGCGGCGAGCACCGCCGGCCGCCAATGCTTTTTCAGCATCGTCGCAACAAGACTATCTCTTCGAAACATGAGTCCCTCCTGGCGTTGCAAACCTCCCCGTCGGCGCGCGGCTGCGGCGCCGACGGCCGCGAGCAAACGCACCCGGCGCCTCCGAGTCAACATATTTTCACCAGCCTATCGCCAGAATTCAGCTTCGCTTAATAATTTGTCGTTCCGTTCTGCAAGCAATTCGCAGCTGCATCATCATACAACTGCAAGAATTTAATGATTAATCAACACCATTTTAACGAGCACATTGATTCCCCTTATTTCGCCGGCAGCGCCGTACCGCCCGCGCAAAGGCATATTACTAGCATTCGTTGTAACAGAACTTCGATGATCGTCGCTTGCTGCCGAATGTGCCTCTACCGTGCGGTCAGCGCTCTGCCGCAGCTTACATGCTCACGGCAGCAGCGGCTCGCCTTTCATGTATTTGCCGCGGCAAAACAAGAGGGTCGGCTTTGACGTGTGGGCGTAACGCTCGACGTGGCCGATAAAAATGATGTGGTCGCCGCCGTAATGCCGGTATTCGTTGCGGCATTCGAAATGCGCCGCCGCGCCGATGATGACCGGCGCGCCACATTCCGGGATGATGTGGTCGATCTCGGCAAACTTGTTGTCGTGGGTGCGGGCGAATTTATTGGAGAGCTCGCTCTGGTCCCACGCCAGGATGTTGACGACGAAATGCGAGCCTTCTTGAAACGCCGGCAGGCTCTGCGCGTAGAGGGACGCGCTCCATAGGACGAGCGGCGGCGACAGCGACACCGAGGTAAAGGAATTGGCGGTCATGCCGTAGAGCCCGCCATCCTTGCCGCGCGCGGTGATGATCGTGACGCCGGTGGCAAAGCTGCCGAGAGCGCTCCGGAAATCGCGCGAATTGAAATCTTCGGCCCCGGTATGACGCACCGGCGCCGCATGGCTGCCCGGATGCTCGGCCTCGGCGGCCGGGATGATGGCGGCCGGGATGCTGGGGGCCGGGGCTTTGGGGTTCTCGTTCGCCACAGTCCGCCCCTTTTTTGATCCAACCGTCACAACGGCGCATCGGGCGGCAATCCCAGCGCTACCCGGCCATAGACGGCGCCGTTCACGTCCCAGTTCAGCACATAATGGGCGTTCGCCGCATGGGCGTCGCGAAACGCGCGCTGGATCGGGTTTCTGGCATAGATAGCGCCGCCGCCGGTGGCGGTGAACAAGAGGTCCACCGCCTTGGTGCACAGCATCGCGGCAAAGGCGCCGTCGCGGCGGTAGCGCGCGCGCTGCTCGACGCTCGGCACGATCCCGGCTTCGGTGATCCGGGTCGCCTCGTCGCAATCGCGCAGCACCATCGCCTCGGCCGCATCCGACAGCGCCGAGGCCTCGGCGAGATGCACCTGCAAAGTCGAGAAATCGGCGAGGTTCTTGCCGGTGTAGGAGCTGAGCCGGTTGCGCATCGTGTCGCTGAAATGGCCGATGGCGCCGCGGGCGATGCCGAGCGAGACCCCGGTAATGGCAAAGGCGAAGAGGCTGACCGCCGGCAATTTGTACAAAGTGCCGGGGTTGAGCTCGCTGCCGCGATTGGGGCCGCCCTTGATCCGCTCCGTGGCGAGCGTGCGATAGGCCGGGACAAAGACATCGCCGACCTCGACATCCTTGCTGCCGGTGCCGGCGAGGCCGATCACCTGCCAGGTGTCGATGATCTTGTAGTCGCAGGCCGGCAGCAGAAACATGCGCGGCTCGCTCTGCCCCAATTCCTCGTCGATGACGAGCGCGCCGAACATGTTCCAGGTCGAGGGATCGATCCCGCTCGAAAACGGCCAGCGGCCGCTGAGCCGGTAGCCGCCCGGCACGCGGCGCGCCCGGCCGCGGGCAAAGATCAGCGCCGAGCTGATCAGGCTGTCCGGCGACTTGCCCCAGATCTCGTCCTGCGCTTCCGGGTGCCACATGCCGAGGAGCCAGTGATGCGCGGCGAGGTTCGCCAGCACCCAGGCGGTCGAGCCACAGCCCCGGCCGATCACCGCGGTCAGCTCAAAGAGCGTGCGATAGGGCAATTCGCTCCCCCCCACGCGCGCCGGCTGCAGGATGCGGAACAGGCCGCTCGCATGCAGGTCGGCGATCGTCTCGTCCGGCAAGCGGCGCAATTCCTCGGCCTTGGGCGCCCGCTCGCGCAATATCGGGACGAGCGCCTCGGCCCGCGCCATCAGCTCCTCAAAACGCGGGGCCATCGCGGGCTCGGCGGATTTGCATTCGGGCATGACGCTCCTCCAACGAACGGACGGCCCATTTTACGCCCCCGCCCCCGCCGGTGCCAGCGGGCACCGTCCTTAGCCCAACAGATCGACACCAGCAATTATCATATTAACAATTGCTTACGCATGATATATGATACCCGGTCGTCAGCGGGATCGCGGCACGGGGATGTTCAAGCTTGCCGGCAATCCAGGCGGCGGCGACGGTCTCTATTGCGGTCCCGAGGGCCTCTTTCTCGGCCCGAGCGCGGTGATCGCAAAGGACGACGGCAGCTATCGGGTCCGGTCGGACGCAGAGGTCACGGCGCTGCTGGTTGCGGCTTACGGGCCGGAGCAGGAGACCGCCGGCCTACTGCACCGCCTCGGCCTGATCCGCGATGCGCTACAGCGCGACGATCTCTGCAACGCGATGATCCTGGCCGTGCATGCCCAGCTCGGACCGATCTCGACCGACGGCCGCGCCCGGCTCGACAAGTTCGCCAAGCACAATTTCAACCCCGACGAGCCGCGCGACTGGCACGGCCGGTGGACCGACAGCGGCAGCACCTATGTTCCCGCCGAGCCGCGCAGCCCCGACAATCCGCTGTTGGTGCCGGTGCAGGAAATCCTGCCGCCCGTGCCGGACCTATTGCCGTTCGGCGCGCGTCCTCCATTCTTTTTCGAAGAGCCGCCGGAGACGATCCGGCCTTTCAAGGAGGCGATCCCGCGGCTCAGTAGCCGGGAGGCTGCCAAGGATGCTCCCAGTTGGGCGCGCGGCAAACGTCCCTATGTCGGAGAGATATAGTAGGAGGTATGAATTTTTTTTGGAGTGTAAGGTAGCATAGAAGCAGTTGGTAGAGGGGGGATCGGATGGCTGGGATTGAGGAGTTTATGGAGAGGTTAGGATAGGAGGAGAGGTGTATAGAGCAAGTGTAGGGACTGAGATGGAGGCGGGTTTGTCTGTGAGGGATGTGGCGGCGGCAGGCATGGCGGCTGAAGGCGCGGCGGGTAGACGAATGCAAGGCCTGCCAAGGCAGGAATAGGTGACGGCGGGAACGGTGTTTCATCGCAAGAGGAACGACTGACGAGGTGGTTTCTGGACGACTACCTGATGGAAAGAGACAAGCGAGGGGTCTAGGCGGAGCTTCTGCAGCGGGAGATAGGAGTGGCCTAAGAGATAGATTGGATATGGCGCACAAACTGCGCCAGGAATGAATGAGGATAAGATGAGTAAGATGAGAGACTTTCTCGAGGAGGAAGAGATATACATAGGAGAGAGAGAAGATAAGAGAAGTAGAGAAAGCAGCACAAAGAACAAAGACAAGAGATTGGTAGTCGACAAAGTCGAAAAGGTGACGGCACCGAAAAACGCGAAGGAGAAGAAAGGGCAAGACGTCAAGAGACAGCAAGGCTACTAAGAAGGAGAGGAAAGAATAGAGATGTTGAAGGAGGCAAAGGGAGAAGAAATAGGAGATTTTCTAAAGGATAATATAGAGGAAAATAAGAATAAGATGAAAGATGAGATATAAGAATATAGAGATAGAGAAGAAGATATAGGAGAGAATAAGAAGAAAAAGAAAGAGAAAAAGGGAGAGGGAGAAAAAGAAGGAGAAAAAAAAAAGATCAAAAAAAAAATAAAAAGAAACAACAAAGAAAGGAAAGAAGGAAAAAAAAAAGGAGAAAGAGAAAAGAAAAAGAAGAGAAAAAAGAGAGAAAGAAAATAAAGAAAAAATAGACGAAAAATCGACGAAGAAAAAGAAGAATAAAAGAAAAGAAGAGAGAAAGAAAGAGAAAAAAAAAAAAAAGAGAAAAAAAAAGAAAAAGAAAAAAAAAAAGAAGAAAAAAGAAAAAGAAGAAAAAAAGAGACAGAAGCAAAGAAAGAAAAAGAGGGGAAACGTCGGTGAAAATGGCCGTAATTTCGCCAAACGGCTAATGGAGCCAAGTACGGTCGCGGAAATTGGAGAAAGATAACCAGGAAGTATAACAAGATCAAGAAGTACGGTGATCGGCATTTCCGTGACCCTCGGTCCATTTTATCTCCTGATGAAAAAAGGAGATTAAGATAATTCCATAATTCTATGTTATGGCATTCCTATCAGCCGGACTTAGATATAGACCACGATGAAGAGAAGTTCATCGGGATTTATTCCACCGAGGAGAAGGCGAAGGCGGCAATGGAGAAACTTTCGCGATTATCCTAGCGGCTTCGAAATCACGAGGGCCGAATGAACGAAACGTATATGAAAAGCGGTTTTGTTACCTTATTCGGCGAGGAGGAGCTACCGCCGCAAACGGTTTGGACGGTGACGGCGCGAGGGCCGAAGGATATCCCGACCTGGGCGGTCGGCCAGCAACCCAGCGCCGGGGAGAACGGCGGCGATTTTGCCTGGCGGCTCATGGATGAGCATTATGGCCCCGGCCAATGGACGCGGGACAACGACGAATTCGATCAGTTGCGAAAATTCGGAAACCGCGGAAACCTCCATCCCTGTTGAACCTGCCGTCGCGGGTTCGCTTGTCTCAGCCGGCCCGGCCCGCGGATCAGGTCTATTATTCGCTGTGGCACCGGCGGACCGACCTCGAAGACCGCGATCACGACATGCACCTCGGCACCTATTCGACGCGGGAGGAGGCCGAGGCGGGGCAGGCGCTGGCGGACCCAGCCGGGGTTCAGGGACTATCCCGACGGATTCGAGATTAATCCGCAGCGCGTCGACGCCACCGCCTGGGACGACGGCTTTGCGCGCCTCTGGAGGGAGAACGAGGAACCCGAGCCCGAACCCGGCTCGTCGCCCGGCCCTGCGGCTTGACGCCGCGGCCCGCCCGAAATACCGTCGCGGTCATGCTCCGGGCGGGCCGGAGAAGCGGAAGAGGGAGGAGGTCATCATGGCGGCGGGGTACAAGCTGATCTCGGCGGATTCCCATATCGTCGAGCCGCCCGACATGTACGCGGCCCGGATCGATCCCAAGTTCCGCGACCGCGCGCCCAAGATGGAGCGGCGCAAGACCGAGGCCGGCCGCGAATACGACGCTTGGGTCATAAACGGCATGCAGGTCGGCACGCTCGGTGCGGTGATGCAGGCCGGCCAGCGCTTCGAGGACCCCTCGCAGATCGATTTTCTCGGGGTCTGGGAGGATGTCCGCAAAGGCGGCTACGACGCGCATTCGATGATCGTCGAAAACGAAGAGGACGGGGTGTGGGGCTCGTGCCTGCAGCCGAGCCAGGGCCTCTTTTGGTACCGGCTGCCGGACAGCGCGCTCCTGACCGAGATCTGCCGCGTCTACAACGACTGGATCACCGATTTCTGCAAGCCCTATCCCGAGCGCCTCAAAGGCATCGCGATGCTCAACGTCGATGATGTCGAGGAGGGCTGCCGCGAGCTCGAGCGGGTCAAAAAGCTGGGGCTGGTCGGCGCCTTTATCCCGGTGTCGCCATTACCAGACAAGCCCTACCGCGATCCCTCCTACGACCGGCTGTGGGCGACGGCACAGGCGAACGACATGCCGCTGCTGCTGCACATCGCCACCAACCGCGCCGGCGTGCCGGGCTGCGAATTCACGATCAATGTCGGCGAATTGACCGGCGCCGGCCGCTCGACCACCGACCATTGGGTGCGCTACTCGCTGTCGGCGATGGTGTTCGCCGGTGTCTTCGACCGCTTTCCGACGGCTCAGGGTCGGCTCGGTCGAGCACGAGACCGCGTGGATCCCGCACTGGCTGAAGCAGATGGACTTCACCTATCGCGAGCGGCCGGTCTTCACCAAGGGCTGGAAGTCGCAGAGCGGCATGCTGCCGAGCGACTACTGGCAGCGCAACATGTTCGTCGAGTTTATGGAAGACGACCTCGGCGTCGAATTGCGCAAGCACATCGGCGTCGACAACATGCTGTGGGGCAGCGACTTCCCGCATGCGGAATCGACCTGGCCGCAATCGGCGCAATTCCTCGACCGCATCTTCGAGGGCGTGCCCGAAGCAGACCGCCGCAAGATCACCTCGGACAACGCCGCCAAATTGTTCGGCTTCCGCCCGAACTAGGCGTGAGCGCCCCTGCCTCTTCCCCGGCCGGCGAGGAGGGGGAGGGGTTTGTCCCGGTGGCGCAGGCCGAGGAGTTGCCGCCGGGCGCGATGAAATGGGTCGCGGTCGAGGGTGAGCGCGTGGTGCTGGCCAATGTCGCGGGCAGCTTCCACGCGTTGCGCGACGTGTGCGGCCACAAAAACGCACCGCTGTCGCGCGGCCGCCTCTGCGGCCACCTGATCGAATGCCCGCTGCATTTCGCGCAATTCGACCTGCGCACCGGCGAATTGGTCAACGGCCCGGTCTCGACCCCGGTCCCGGTCTATCAGGTCCGCCTCGAAGCCGGCACCATCTACCTCAAACGCTGACACGGTTGCTCACCCGGCTGCTGACGAGCCGCCGCTCGTCGTCGCCCACCGTTTGCACGGCTTGACGCGCGCTACCTTGATAAATCGGGCCGCAGCTCCTCGTAGAGCCTCAGATACTGGCGGGCCGCTGCATCCCAGCTGAAATTACGGGTCATCGCCCGCCGGACCATGCGGTGCCACACCTCCGGCTCGCGGTAGAGGCCGATGGCGCGCTCGATCGCCCGGATCAAGGCCCGGGGATTGTCTTCGTTAAAGGCGAAGCCGGTGGCGGTGCCGTCGGCAAGGCTCGCCGCGTCCGCATCGACCACGGTGTCGGCCAGCCCGCCGACGCGGCGCACCAACGGCAAGGCGCCATAAGCGAGAGCGTAGAGCTGGGTCAGCCCGCACGGCTCGAACCGCGACGGAACGAGGATCACGTCGGCCCCGCCGATGACCAGGTGAGACAGGCTCTCGTCATAGCCGATCTCGACGGCGACCCGGCCCGGATGCGCCGCCGCCGCGGCGACAAAGCCGCTTTCGAGATCGGCGTCGCCCGCCCCCAGCAGGGCCAGCTGCCCACCCGCAGCGAGCAGCCCCGGCAAGGCAGCGAGCACCAGATCGAGACCTTTTTGCGGGGTCAGCCGGCTGACCGCGCCAAAGAGCGGGGCCGTCGCCTGCGGCTCGAGCCCGAGGCGGCGCTGAAGGCCGGCCTTTGCGGCACGCTTTCCCGAGGCTGCATCCCGCTCGCCATAGGATTTCGGCAGAGCTGCGTCGCGGCGCGGGTCCCAGACTTGCGGGTCGACACCATTCAGGATCCCGGTCAATGCCGCCGAGCGGGTGCGCAACAGCCCGTCCAGGCCCCAGCCAAACGCCGGGGTCTGGATTTCGCGGGCATAGGTCGGGCTGACAGTGGTCAGCCGGTCGGCATAGAACAACCCCGCCTTGAGGAACGACAGATCGCCGTAGAACTCCGCCCCATCGACCGAAAAGAATGCAGCCGGCAGAGCTAGATCGGCAAAGGCCGCTGCCGGGAAGATCCCACGATAAGCCAGGTTGTGCACCGTGAAGACAGTGGCCGCACGGCCGTCGGCGGACGGTGCGGCAGCCAGATATGCCGGTGCCAGGCTGGCATGCCAGTCGTGGCCATGCACGATATCGGGCCGCCAATCGACATCGGCGCCGCGGGCCAGCGCCGCTGCGGTCCAGCCGAGCAAGCCAAATCGGCGATGGTTGTCGGGCCATTCGCTGCCGCCGGGGGCGGCGTAGGGGCCGCCGGGGCGGTCGTAGAATGCGGGATGATCGATGACATAGGCGAGGCCGCGCCGGTTCGGCAAAGCGGCGCGCCCTACCCTCACCCGCTCGACGGCAAACGGCGTATGCAACCGGCCCACATCGCCGATCTGCCCAAAAGCGTCGAGAAAGCCGGTAAATCCGGGCAGCAGCAGGCGGGTGTCGACACCGAGCGCATCGAGCGCGGGCGGCAGTGCGGCGGCGACATCGCCGAGCCCGCCCGACTTGACCCACGGATAGAGCTCGGCGACGACATGAAGAACACGCATTGCCGTAATCATAGCACGGCGCTGCACGACCACCGCGCCCGCACCACAATCGCGGCTGCGGGCGGTGCGACCACCGACGCACATTTGCGGCGCAACCCGGACAAGATCATCGATTATGGCGCGATCAACGGGTTGTCCGGAATTTACATGGCCAACGGCGGGACCGTCACCAAAGTCAATTGCCGGCGAGCTCCGCTGTGGCCAAGGCCGCCGCATCTTGCAGTATCCGCGATGCCGGCAGCGTCACTCGCACTGTCGTCCCGCAGCCCTTTTCGCTGAGGACGCGCAGCGAACCTTGATGCAGCTCGGTCAGGCGTCGTGCCAGTGGCAAGCCCAGGCCGGTGCCCTCGTGTCGCCGGGCGAGCCCGGTCTCGATTTGGCCAAACGGCTCGAGCGCGGTCTCGACTTCGGCCGCGGTCATCCCAACCCCAGTATCGCGCACCTGGAATATCACCCCGCCCGCCGCGTCGCGGTCGGCGGTGAGGACAACCGCTCCGCCGGGTTCGGTGAATTTGACCGCGTTCGACAGCAGGTTGAGGAGAATCTGCTTCAACCGCGTCCGGTCGACGACCAGACGCGGCATTTCACCGCCGATTTCGACCGAGAGCCGCAACTCCCCTACCTCGGCGCGCTCGCGCAGCAGGGCGACGCACGCTGCCGCGACAGCACGGGGATCGACGCCCCGCTCCTCGCGCAGATCGAGCTTGCCGACCTCGACCCGCGCCAAGTCGAGGATATCGTTGATCACCGCCAGCAGATGCTCGCCGCTCTGGTGAATATAGCCGACCAATTCGCGCTGCCGCGGCGCCAGCGCGCCAAAGGTCCCGGCCAGCAGCGCTTCGGAAAAGCCGATGACGGCATTGAGCGGGGTGCGCAGCTCATGGCTGGTATTGGCCAGAAATTGCGATTTGGCGAGGCTGGCCGCCTCTGCGGCCGCCTTGGCCTCGCGCAAGCGACGCTCGGCGCGCGCCGCCTCGGTAACCTCGCGTGCCGCACCGCGATAGCCGAGAAACCGCCCGGCTGCGTCGAACCGCGGGTTGCCGCTGACCGACACCACCTGCTCGGGCTGGTCACCGACCCGTCTCGTATAGACAAAGTCGCGGAACGGCTCGTGCCGGTCGAGCACCCGCAAATGCTCGGCCCACTTGGCGCCGTCGGCGTCGTCGGGCGAGGCCAATTCATGACGTGTGCGGCCGAGCCGAGTGCCCGGATCCTGGCCGAACCGGCGAATTGCGATCGAGGTATAGGTGAACCGATGGTCCGATCCGGTCTCCCAATACCAGTCCGAGCCCACCTCGGCAAAATCGCGCAGCCGCGCCTCGCTCTCACGCAGCGCCGCCACCGCCGCTTCGCGCTGCTGCGACCGCTCGTGCAACGATCTGGCCGCGTCCGCCATCGAGCGAAGCGCGGCATCGATTTCCATGATCCCGGTGCGGTGTTTCGCCGGGGCCCCGCCGTCGTTCAAAACCCCGACGGCCCGCGACAGCGCCCGCATCGAATGGATCAGCCATCCGGCCGCGACCAGCGCGGCGCAACCGCCCATTATCCGCAGGCCCGCGCCGATAACCGCGACTTCTCCGAGGGCCGGCAGCTCGGCCCAGCCTTGGATCAGCCGGCTGGGTGCCAGGATCGCAAAGAGCAGGGCGGGTATGATCGGCGCCCCGACCATCACGATGACAAGGGCGCGCAGCGACAGGCTCAGCTTGGCCGCAAACAGCATCCCGGGGACCGCCTTCCGCGCCCATCGGACATGGAAGGGGTTGATTTTTGGTTAACGCCGATTGGTCTGCCGTCCCGCCGCGATGGCCGCCACGTCAGGGATGGGCGGCGGGCGCCGTCCCCGAGGCCGTTGTCATGGTCGGCGCAGGCGTCACAAAGCCCGACCCGGCAGAGGGCGGAGCGCTCGCGGCAGGCACGACAAAGCCCGAACCCGAACCAGGCACCGACGCCGGCGCCGACGCGGTCGCCGACGCTGCGGGCGGGGAAGATTTGTGCACCACCCGCCGCTTTGCGTGATGAACGGGTTCCGGCTCGGCGTAGTAGACCGGCTGCATGTAATAGGGCGGCACGTTGTCGCCCTCGGCGTACATGCAGGCCGAGTAGGCCGCATCGTATTGCTGCTGGACAGTGGCCGTTGCCTGGGTGTTGAGGGCGACGGCATCCTGCCCGGCTCCGGTCATCACGTTCAGCAACGCTGTGCCGGCGACCTGGTTGTTGGCTGCTTGCACGACGGGAGCAAGCTGCTGATTGGCTTGCGCTGTGCACGCGGCGTGGTCGGAAGCAAAGACCGCGGGCAGTTTGCCCGGCCCGGGCGTAGCGCTGACGGTTGGTCCCATCACGGTTGGGACGCATCCGGCCAGGACGATAATTTGCAACGTCGCTGCCGTCGCCGCCCATCTCCACTTTTTCATGTTCATCTCCTCCGGCCCGCCCTTGATTCGGGCACGTCAAGGTTGCCCCCACAAGCCTCGCTTCCCCTGGCGAGCCGCGGTTTCGCTGTCGCGATAACCTGGGCTGGCGCCCTCCCCGACTCGGCCGGCGCCGTTTAGAATGGCCGCCTCGGCAACATCGACCCCGGTGCCGGTAAAGCAGCGATAGCGGCCGGTTTGCGCATCCGGCTCGCACAGCAGGGCACCCTGGCCGCGCACCCAGCTCTCGAAGCCCTGCAGATCTTTCGGCGGCCCGGGGTCGATGCCGGAGAGGCGCAAACGCTGGTCAGCCACAACCAATGTCGCCGCATTCGGCACCTTGGTGACCGCCCCGCGGACCGTGCCGGGCTGGGAAGCGACCTCCGCTGCCCTCGGCTTTTGCCCGCCGGGCGATGGCGCGCTCGGCGATGGCGCGCTCGGCGACGAGGCGGCCGGTGACGGGGCGGCCGGTGACGGGGCGGCCGGTGACGGGGCGGCAGGTTTGGTCACCGCCGCCGCAGCGGCATCGTTTTCGAACTCGATCACTTCCCGAGGCACATAGACAAGCGAGTGGTCGGGCAGCTCGATCCGTACCCAATGCTTGCCCGCGACGAGGCCGATCGCCTCGACTTCGGCACCGGCGCGGATTTCCCCAGCCGGCTTGCCGTTGGACACCGGGCGATCGAGCGCCTGGACCGTATCGCGCAGGCGGACTTTTTGGTTCAGCCACTCCTCGATCGCCGAAGACTGCGTCGTGGTGCTCGCGGCCGACGCCCCTGGCTCAGCCGCATCAGCGACGATCGGAGCAATCGAGACGGTCGCGGTGACGGCGAACAGGGCGAAGAGCAGCGCACCAGCGGCATTGCGATATATGCAATGGCCCGTCGTCCCACCCCTACCCGTGTCGCTGTCCATATGGCAAGACCACCAGCGCATCGGAAAATTCTTAAGAATTCAGTATGCCATAAATTTAGCGCTTTTGCAATCTCCGAACGAGTCGGGCCAGAATCGGGGTGGCATTGGGAAATCGTTAACGGACATTACGAAATTCTTGATTGACTTGCCGATCAGCAGTAGAATGGCCGTTGCCCGTTAGAGGGTGAGAACGACGTGGCGCACCTTCGGCTTTTCCAGCTACTGATCCGCGCTGCGCGGTTGAGCCAGACCCCGCGCGCTGTGGTGGCGCGGGTCGTCCATCGCGTCGCGATCGGTTTGGCGTGGCATGGTTCTCCTGGGCGGACCGGTTCTTGCCGAGGACCCGCCGACGCGTGTCGGCAGCCTCAACTACATCTCCGGAGAGGTCAGCTACGCGCTGCGCGGCGAAGAGGGCGAGCCCGGCAGCCCCGATGCGCTGTCCTGGACACAGGCCGATTTCAATCAACCGATATGCCAGGACATGTCGCTGAAAACCGGTGCGATGGCACGCGCCAGGGTCCGGATCGGTCCCGACGCGATCCAGCTGTCGGGCGGCACCTCGCTCAACATGCTCAACCTCAACGACCAGCTGATCGAGGCCAGCGTCCCCTATGGCCGCATCCATCTGCGGCTCAGCGAGCTCGATCACGGCGAGGTCGTCGAGCTCGAAATGGCGCGCGGCTCGTTATGGCTGCTCCAGCCCGGCGATTACGACCTCGATACCGGGGCCGCCGATCAGCCGACGCGAATTGTCGTCTTCAGCGGCAAGGCGCGGTTTATCGGAGGCGAGAGCGACCTGCCGATCGCCGCCGGCCACGAGGTGCAGGTCAGCGGCAATTACCCGGCTGTCGTCGCCACCGAGCGCCACAGCGACGAGCTGACCTTCAAGCTACCGGAGCCGTCCCAAGCGGCCACACCGGCCGCCCAACCCGCCGCCCAGCCGACCGTGCCACCGCCGGCTGCCGTCGAGCCCAAAGCCGCGCCGGCGAGCCAATCGCCGCCCGCCGTGCCTGAACCCCCGAAATCGGCGGAAGAGGCGCCGTCGGCCCCGCCGCCATTGGCCCCCGCCGCAATCCCCGCCGCAACCCCCGCCGGCAGCCAAGGGGAACGGCGCGAAGCGCGCGTGGCGACCGCCGAAAATCCACGCGGCTCGTCCGATGATTTTTTGTTTTGGGTCGAGGATCCCGACAACAACCCGCCGCCGGCTCAGCAATCGGCGCAGTACGTCTCGACCGGGGCGACCGGGTCCGAGGCGCTCGACCAATACGGCCAATGGCAGACCTTGCCCGATGCCGGGCCGACCTGGTTCCCGAGCTCGGTGCCGGACGGCTGGGCGCCCTACCGGTTCGGGCATTGGGAGTCGATCCCGCCCTGGGGCTGGACCTGGATCGACGACCAGCCTTGGGGTTTTGCGCCGTTTCATTACGGCCGCTGGATCAATGTCGACGGCCGTTGGGGATGGGTTCCGGGGACGCCCGACCCGCACCCGGTTTACACCCCGGCGCTGGTAGCGTTTCTCGACGCGCCGGACGGTCCCGGTGGCGGCCCGGACGGCGGCCCCGATGTCGGCTGGTTTCCGCTCGGGCCCGGCGACGACTATGTGCCGTGGTACGCAGCGGGACCGGCCTATGTCGAGCGGATCAACGTTTTTTGGCACGGACCCTTTCACGATTTTGCCGGCCTCGACGGCGGCGGGTTCCGCCGGGATGTCGTGGCGCGACCAGCTTCTACAACCGGCGGTTTGCGACCGTCGTATCGCGCGAAGCCTTCGCCAATTCCCGCCGGCTCGACCGCGCACTGCGGCCGGTGTCGGCTGAGCGGCTGGAGCGGGCGACGGTGATGCGCGGCGCCCCGCGGGTCATGCCCACCGTGATGCGCAACGGCGAAGGCTTTGCCGGAGCGCGTGGCGCACCTGCGGCCGCCGCGGCGAGCCCGCGCGCCCAGCCCGGCGGCATTCGCTCCGCCAGCCCGGGCGAAGCCGAGCGAGGCCGTGCAAACCCGGCAGCCGGCCCGAGGCGCAACGTGCCCGCGCTCGCAACCGGTCGCGGCATCGAGCGGCCGCAACAAAATTTGGGGCACACTGAGACCGGGCACGCTGAGATCAAGCACAACGCAGCCGAGCCTTATCGCGGCAACGCGCAGCAATTCGGCCGGCCGCAATCGTTTCAGAACCCGGCGCAGGCTTATCGCGGCAATGCGCAGCAATTCGGCCGGCCGCAAATGCTTCAGAACCCGGCGCAAGCCGCTCGCGGCGGCATGCCGTCGTTCGGCCAGCCACAAATGTTTCACACGCCGGCGGCGTCCTATCGCGGCGCCGCGACCTTCGGCCATGCGGCGGCCCCGGTGGCAGCTCGGCCGGCGCCGGCCGCCTCCGCAGCTGGCCACCATAAATAGCCGATTTATCGCGCGGGCACTCTATCAGGGTCGGCGAATGAGCGTGGAGGGGCAGTCACGCACCGAGCGAAGGTTGGCGGCGATCTTGGCCGCCGATGTCGTCGCCTATTCGCGGCTGATGGGTGCGGACGAGGAAGGGACCCTGTTTACGCTCAAAGCGGTCAGGCGCGAAATCACCGACCCCAGGATCGAGGAGCATAACGGCCGTATCGTCAAGACCACCGGCGACGGGCTCTTGGTCGAATTCGGCAGCGTGGTCGATGCGGTGCGCTGCGCCGTCGTGATCCAGCGCGAAATGGGCGCGCGCGCCAAACGGCGTCAGGACGCGCACCCGATGGTGCTGCGCATCGGCGTCAACCTCGGCGACATCATCATCGGCGAGGACGGCGACATCTTCGGCGACGGCGTCAATGTCGCCGCCCGCCTCGAAGCGCTGGCGCCGCCCGGAGGAATTTGCGTCAGCCGTGTCGTGCGCGATCAGGTGCGCGACAAGCTCGGCTTCGGCTTCGAGGATCTGGGCGAAAAGCAGGTCAAGAACATCTCGCGGCCGGTGCACGTCTTCAGCATCCCGCTCGGCGAGACGAAACCGGCATCGGACGGCGGACCGGAGCCCGGCCGGCAATCGCGCTCGGGCCGCGCTCTCACGGCGGCGATCGGCGGCGGCGCCGTAGCGGTGGTCCTCGCGGTCGTGCTGGTGCTGATCGTTGGGCAAAGGTCACGCGAACCGCCTCCCTCTTCCCGGGCGCCTCTCGTCCCGGTCATCGGCGAGGCGATATCCTTCGACAAGGACGGGGTCGGCCTCTCCAGATCCGACAATGCGACGCTCGACCGACAGGCGGTATTTTTGCGCGACAATCCAAGGATCGCCGCCACGATCAAGGTCTATTGCACGCCGGACGAGGGTGCGCGCATCGGCATGGGCGCGCTCGCCGTCTTGCGCGCCAACAAGATCCGCGACGCCCTCACGACGCGTGGGATCGCCCGCGACCGGATCAAGGCCGAAGGAGGCTGCGCGACCGGCAGCCCGCCTTCTCTCGCCGGAGCGCCCGCAGCTTCCCCCTACCGAGGGGCGGTGCTGGTCCGCAATTGAAGCGGCCTCGATCGCTCAGTTCCGGGTTTTGTCGACGAGGCGATTTTCGGCGATCCACGGCATCATCGCACGCAATTTCTCGCCGACCTCTTCGATCGGGTGCTGCGCGGCGCGCCGCCGCATCGCCTTGAAGCTCGGCTGCCCGGCATTGTTCTCGAGCACCCATTCGCGGGCGAAGCGGCCGGATTGGATGTCGGCCAGGATCTGCTTCATTTGCGCGCGCACATGCTCGTCGATGACCCTGGGTCCGCGCGAATAGTCGCCGTATTCGGCGGTGTTCGACACCGAATAGCGCATATTGGCGATGCCACCCTCATAGATCAGATCGACGATCAGCTTGACCTCGTGGCAGCACTCGAAATAGGCCATCTCGGGCGCATAGCCGGCCTCGACCAAGGTCTCGAACCCGGCGAGGATCAGCGAGGTGAGGCCACCGCACAGCACCGACTGCTCGCCGAAGAGGTCGGTCTCGCATTCCTCGCGAAACGTCGTCTCGATGACACCGGCGCGACCGCCGCCGATCGCGCAGCCATAAGACAGCCCGATCTCGACCGCATTGCCCGAAGGGTTTTGCTCGACCGCGAGCAGGCACGGCACGCCGGCCCCCCGCAAATATTCCGAGCGAACGGTGTGGCCCGGCCCCTTTGGCGCGATCATGAACACGTCCATGTCGGGGCGCGGCTCGATCAGCCGGAAATGGATCGAAAGCCCGTGCGCTACGGCGAGCGCGGTGCCGTCGCGCATGTTCGGCTTGAGCTCGTTGTTGTAGAGCCCCGCCTGCAATTCGTCCGGCGCCAGCACCATGACGATATCGGCCCATTTCGCCGCCTCGGCGTTGGACATGACCTTGAAGCCGGCATTCTCCGCCTTTGGCGCCGACGCCGAGCCCGGCCTTAAGGCGACGATCACCTCCCGGACCCCGCTGTCGCGCAGATTGTTGGCGTGGGCATGGCCCTGGCTGCCATAGCCGATGATCGCGACCTTCTTCGATTTGATCAGGTTCACATCCGCATCGCGATCGTAATAGACACGCATGGCCATCTCCCGTGTTTCAGAGGCTCGCCGGGCCGCGCGAGATCGCGACCGCGCCGGTGCGCGAGATCTCGACGAGGCCCAACGGCTCCATCAATGCGACAAAGGCGTTGAGCTTCTCGCTCGACCCGGTGATTTCGAAGACAAAGCTTTCTGTCGTCGAATCGACAACGCGAGCGCGAAAGATGTCGGCGAGGCGCAACAACTCGATCCGCGTCTCGCCCTTGCCCGCGATCTTGATCAGCATCATCTCGCGCTCGACAAACGGCCCTTCGTCGGTCAAATCGTGGACCTTGTGCACCGGCACGAGGCGCGACAGCTGGGCCTTGATCTGCTCGATGATCATCGGCGTGCCCGAGGTTACGATCGTGATGCGGGACAGGCGGTTCTTGCGATCGACTTCGGCGACGGTCAAGCTCTCGATATTGTAGCCGCGCCCGGAAAAGAGCCCGACGACGCGCGCGAGGATCCCCGGCTCGTTATCGACGAGCACGGCGATCGCATGACGCTCGACCTCGGCCACCAGTCTCTCCGTCATTCCGGGGCGTGGGCGGAGCCCGCGAGCCCGGAACCCATGCACACCGGCGCTGACCAGGATCGCACCAGCATTCGCGCCAACCTGCCACGGTCCGTGTCCTTGGGTTCCGGGCTCGCCGCTTCGCGGCGCCCCGAAATGACATTGGCAGTGCCGTCCACCGAAGTCGCGCCTCTAGACCAGCACCATGCCTTCCTCGGAGACCGGCTTTTCGGCTTCGTCCTTGGGGCCGAGCAGCATTTCGTTGTGCGCGGCGCCGGACGGGATCATCGGGAAGCAATTCTCGGTCTGATCGACCGCGATGTCGAGGATCACGGCCCGGTTCTCGTTCAGCATCCAGAGAATCGCATCATCGACAGCGGCCGGATCTTCGATCCGCCTGCCGGCGGCGCCGAAGGCATCGGCCAATTTGACAAAATCGGGCAGTGCCGCGGTGTAGCTCTCGGCATAGCGGCCGCCATGCAGCAATTCCTGCCACTGCCGCACCATGCCCATATATTGGTTGTTCAGGATGAACACCTTCACCGGCAGCCGGTACTGGGCGATCGTCGACATCTCCTGAATGTTCATCAGGATCGAGGCTTCGCCGGCGATGTCGATGACGAGCGCGTCGGGGTGCGCGACCTGGACGCCGAGGGCCGCCGGCAAACCATAGCCCATCGTGCCGAGCCCGCCCGAGGTCATCCACCGCCGCGGCTCTTCGAACTTGAAGTATTGCGCCGCCCACATCTGGTGCTGGCCGACCTCGGTGGTGACATAGAGATCGCGGCCACGGGTCAGCGCATAGAGCCGCTCCAGCGCGTATTGCGGCTTGATCAAATCGCGCCGGCCCCGGTCGTAGCGCAGGCAGTCGCGGGCGCGCCAGCCCTCGATCGCGCGCCACCATCTCGCGCGCTCGCTGGCGATGCCGGCATCGCGCGATTGCGGCCAATCGGCGAGCATCGCCGCAACAGCCTCGCCGACATCGCCGATGATCGGCAAGTCGACACGGACATTCTTGTTGATCGAGGACGGGTCGATGTCGATGTGGATTTTTTTCGAGGCCGGCGAGAAGGCGTTGAGCCGGCCGGTCACCCGGTCGTCGAAGCGGGAGCCGACCGCGATCATCAGATCGCAATCGTGCATCGCCCAGTTCGCCTCGTAGGTGCCGTGCATGCCGACCATGCCGAGAAAATGCGGGTCGCTTGCCGGAAAGGCGCCGAGCCCCATCAGGGTCAAGGTGCAGGGCGCGTCGGCGAGGCGCACCAGCTCGGTAAAGCGCGCGCACGCCTCGGGCCCGGAATTGATCAGCCCGCCGCCGCCATAGAACAACGGCCGCCTGGCCTCGGCGATCATACCGAGCGCGGCCCCGATCCGCGCCGGCTCGGGCGAACGCTGCGGGCGATAGCTCTTGTGCCGCCCTTCCTCGGGCCCCGTATATGGCCCCGGCGCGAACAGCACATCTTTCGGCAAATCGACGACGACCGGTCCCGGCCGGCCGCTTTTGGCGACATAAAACGCCTCGTGGATCATCCGCGCCAGATCGCGCACATCCTTGACCAGATAGTTGTGCTTGGTGCAGGGCCGGGTGATGCCGGTGGTATCGGCTTCCTGAAAGGCGTCGTTGCCGATCAGATGGGTCGGCACCTGGCCGGTCAGACAGACCACCGGGACCGAGTCCATCAACGCGTCGGTCAGCCCGGTGACCGCATTGGTGGCCCCAGGGCCGCTCGTCACCAGCACAACGCCGACCCGGCCGGTCGAGCGGGCATAGCCTTCGGCGGCGTGGACAGCGCCGCCCTCCTGCCGCACCAGGATATGGCGCAACGCGTTCTGCTTGTAGAACGCGTCGTAAATCGGCAGCACGGCCCCGCCGGGATAGCCGAAAATAACCTCGACGCCCTGGTCGACCAGCGCCTTGAGAACGATTTCAGCGCCGCTCAACGGCTCGGCCGTCATGACAGGCTCCTTCGGCTGCAAACCGGCAGGGATGTCGGCCGCCGCAAGTGTCGGAGGCCCGTGCCGGGGCGCGCACCCTAGTGGGCTAGCCCCGCCGGGTCAACACCCGATGATAAATAAACTGACGTGAGCACCGCAGCAAACTTTCCGAAAATTGCTCATTCAATGTCAGATCAGGTGCGACCTGATGTCGAAACCAGGTGACCTGACGCTTGGCGTAGCGCCGCGTCGCCCGTTGCCCGGCGGCAATTGCGGCGTCGAGCGACAACTCGCCGCGCAGGTGCCGCATAAGCTCGGGAAGGCCTACCGCCTTCATCGCCGGCAGATCCGCGTCGAGGCCGCGGGCCGCGAGCGCGGCGGCCTCCTCCAGCGCTCCGGCATCGACCATCGCCGCGAACCGTGCGTCGCAGGCCGCATAAAGCGGTTCCCGCGGCGGCATCAACAGGATCACGGCAAAGCGATAGGGCGGCTTCGCATGACCTCGCTCGCGCCACACGCAGATCGGCACACCCGTCGCGCGCACGACCTCATAGGCGCGGATCAGCCGTAGCCGATCACCGGGAGCCAGCCGTTGCGCGCTTTCCGGATCGAGCTGCGCCAAGCGGTCGCGAAACGCGGCACCGCCTAGCGCATGATGCAATGCCGCCGCTTCGGCGCGCACTGGCTCGGGGATGTCGGGGATCGGCGCCAGCCCTTGGCACAGCGCGCGAAGATAAAGACCGGTGCCCCCGACCAGGATCGGCGGACGCCCGGCGGCGGCCGCAGCGGCGATCTCGGCGAGGGCCTGCACGCGCCACTCCGCCGCCGAGCCGCGCCGGCCCGCATCGAGATAGCCATAGAGGCGATGCGGCGCCCGAGCTTCGGCGACGGCATCGGGCCGGGCGGTCAGGATGCGCAGGTCGCGATAGCATTGCAGGCTGTCGGCATTGATGACGATGCCGCCGAGATCGGCGGCAAGGGCGAGGGCGAGCCCCGATTTTCCGCTCGCCGTCGGCCCGGTGACGATGACGATGGGCGGCGCCGGCTTGTCGGCTTTGCCGGTTTCGCGATATGCCGACGGGCCGTGCGCATCGCCCTCACCCTGATCGCCGGGCCGGCTGGCCGGGCCGCTCTGCCCGGCATCGCCATCGCCATCGCCGAGGCGCTCTCCGCCGCCGGCCCGATATGGCTCGCCGAGGGAGAGGCCTGCGACATCTGCTTCGACACGCCGCCCACCGGACCGGCAGAAGCCGCCGCGCGCGCCGTCCTTGGCGACGCAGCGATCGATGTCGTGATCCAGCCGGCGGCCGGGCGGCGCAAGCGGCTCCTCGTTGCCGATCTCGAATCGACGATCATCGAGAACGAGATGCTCGACGATCTCGCGGGCGTGCTCGGGATCGGGCCGCGCGTCGCCGAGATCACCCGCCGGGCGATGAATGGCGAGATCGATTTCACCGCGGCGATCGAGGCCCGTGTGGCGCTCCTTGCCGGGATCGAGAACAGCGTGCTCGAAAAGGCCGCGGCGGGGATCCGGCTCACACCCGGCGCGCGGACCTTGGTCGCGACAATGCACCGCGCCGGCGCCCGCACGGCTCTCGTCTCCGGTGGGTTCACGGTGTTCGCCGAACGGGTCGCCGCCGCGCTCGGCTTCGACCATGTGATCGCCAATCGCCTCGAATTTGCCGGTTCCCGGCTTGCCGGCCGGGTGCTCTCGCCGATCGTGACCGGCGAAACAAAACGCCGGACTCTGCTCGGACTTGTCGCCGATTACGGTCTCTCTCCGGCCGAAACGATCGCGGTCGGCGACGGCGCCAACGATCTGGCGATGCTCGGTGCCGCCGGCCTCGGCATCGCGTTTCACGCCAAGCCTATGGTCGCCGCCGCGGCCAGGTGGCGCATCGACCACGCCGATCTGACCGCCCTCCTCTACGCCCAAGGCTACCGCGCCGAAGAGATCGCCGGTTGACCGCTACGACTGGTCGAGGCGGAGCGCAATGAAGTGCAGATCGCCCTGTCGATCGACCAAGAGCAGGATCGATTTTCGCCCGGATTTTTTCGCGTCGGCGATCCGGCTGCCGATTTCGTTCGGGCTTTTAACCTCTTCCTGCGCTGCTTCCATTATCAAGTCGCCGGGACGCACGCCTTTGGCCGCGGCCGGGCTGTCTTTGGCGACATCGACGACGACGACCCCCTTGGCGTTGTCGGACAGCGAGAATTTGTCCTTTAGCTCGGGCGTGACCGAGGAGAGGGTCAGACCCAAGGTCTTGACGACGTTTTCGGTGACCGGAGCGTCTTTTTTGCCCGAGCCCTCCTGCGCGTTCGCCTGCTGCTGATCCTTTTCATCGAGCTTGCCGACCTTGACTTCGAGGCTCGTCTCCTTGCGTTTGCGCCATACCGTCACGGCCACCTGTTTGTTGACCGGAGTTTCGGCGACGAGCCGCGGCAGGTGGCGCATGTCGTCCACCGGCTTGCCGTCGAAGCTCAGCACCACGTCGCCAGGCTGCAACCCGGCGGCCTCGGCCGGGCCTTTTGCGGTGACGCTGGCAACGAGCGCGCCGCGCGGCTTGTCGAGCCCGAGGCTTTCGGCAATTTCGCCGGTCACCGCCTGGATGCGCACCCCGAGCCAGCCGCGATGGACCGTGTGATCGCTTTCGGTCCTGAGCTCGGAGACGACCGCCTTGGCCAAGGTCGAGGGAATGGCGAAGCCGATCCCGATCGAGCCGCCCGATGGTGAATAGATCGCGGTGTTGATGCCGATCACCTGGCCGTCCATGTTGAACATCGGCCCGCCGGAATTGCCGCGGTTGATCGGCGCGTCGGTCTGCAGGAAATCGTCGTAGGGGCCGGAATTGATGTCGCGCTGACGTGCCGACAGGATGCCGGCGGTGACGCTGCCGCCGAGGCCGAACGGGTTGCCGATCGCCAAAACCCAATCGCCGACCCGCGACTTGTCGCTGTCGCCCCAGCTCGCCGCGGTCAAAGGCTTATCGGCCTTGACCTTGAGCAGCGCCAGGTCGGTTTTGGTGTCGCGGCCGACGACTTGCGCCTTCAGGCTGGTGTTGTCGTGCAGGATCACGGTGATCTCGTCGGCGTCGGCGATCACATGGTTGTTGGTGACGATGTAGCCGGCCGGATCGATGATAAAGCCCGAGCCGAGCGAGGTCGCCCGGCGCGGCAATGTTTCCGGGCGCTCGCCCTTGGGCAGGCCGTGCTCGAAAAAGTCGTGAAAAAATTGCTCGAATGGCGAGCCAGGCGGGAATTGCGGCATATCGGGCCCGGCGCGCTCGCCGCCGCGCTCCGCCGTCTTGACGGTTTGCGTCGTCGAGATGTTGACCACTGCCGGCAACAGCCGCGCCGCCAGATCGGCAAAGCCGTCGGGCGCCGGGCGCGCCAGCGCCGCCGGGACCACGATCAGCAGCGCAGCGGCGGCGATGATGGCATGGCGCGCCAAGCGAGACAGACAGGCGGGCACCGGGTTCACTCCTTGCGTTTTTGAAAAGCTCGGCGTTTTTGAAAAGCTCGCTCGTTCCAGTCCGGCAAATTTAACCGAAACACCCTCGCTTTCACCAGCGCGGTCGCCGTCAATGGCGCACGAGCCAGACGAGGCCGACCCCGGCGCAGGCGGCGGCGAGGCCGGCCATGCGCAAAGCCTGCGGCGGAACCGCGACGGCGCGCGCCGCAGCCCGCTTCATCCCTTCGGGGAACAGCGCGTAAAGCGCGCCCTCGATGACGAGGACCAGGGCGAGCGCGGTCCACAGATCCCTCATCGCGCCGCAGGACTGGCGCCGGGCGCCGGCGCCGGCTTCGCAGCGGGCGGCGCCGGCTTCGCCGCCACGCCGTCGAGGTTGCCGAAATACCGGAAAAAGCCGCTGTCCGGGGTCAGCACAAACGAGGTGTTGGGCCCGGTCAAGGCGTTCCTATAGGCCTGCATCGAGCGATAGAAAACGAAGAATTGCTGGTCCTGGCCAAACGCGTCGGCATAGACGTGGATGCTTTGGGCGTCGCCGTCGCCACGCACCTTCTGCCCGTTGCGCTGCGCGTCGGCGAGGATCACGACCCGCTCGCGGTCGGCATTGGCGCGCACCGTCTGCGCCGCCTCGGCCCCCTCGCCGCGGTATTTAGCCGCCTGCTGCTGCCGCTCGGAGCGCATCCGGGCATAGATCGCCTGGCTGTTCTGCGGCGGCAAATCGGCGTGGCGGATGCGAACATCGACGACATCGATGCCGAACGACTTCCCTTCGGCGGCGACCTCGTCGCGGATCTTGCCCATGATCGTGGCCCGCTGCGGCGACAGGATCGCCGACAGGGTGACGTTGCCGACCACGCGGCGCAGGCTGCCGCTGACCATGGCGCCAAGCCGGGCGCGCACCGCTTCCTCGGTGGCGACGGTCTGGTAGAACAGGAGCGGGTTGGTGATGCGATAGCGCGCGTAGGTATCGACGACGATGCGTTTCTGCTCCGAGGCGATGATCTCCTCGGGCGGCGGCTCGAAATCGAGGAGCCGGTTGTCATAGATGATCACGTTCTCGACGAACGGCCGCTTGGCATAGAGGCCCGGCGTGCGGATCACCCGGCGCGGTTGGCCGAATTGCAGCACCAACGCCTGTTCGGTCTGATCGACGATAAAGAGCGAGCTCATCGCAAAGATGCCGGCGACGATCAGCACCCCGGCGACGATGAACAGGACGCGGCGGCTCACGTCACTGTCCCCCGCGCAAAAGCGGCGGGGCCGGTGCGGTCAACGGCGACACGTCGCTGTCGGCGGCGGATGAGCTGCCGGCGGCGGGTCCGGCAGGTTTCGGGCTCGCCGGCGCCGGCCTGCTGCCGAGCGCCGGCAACGGCAGATAGGGCAGCACCCCGTTCCCGCCTGCGGATTTGTCGATAATGACCTTGGTGCTGTTTTTGAGCACGTCCTCCATGGTTTCGAGGTAGAGCCGCTGGAGCGTCACGTTCTGCGCCGATTTGAAGGCTTGGTAGACCGACAAAAAGCGCGCTGCGTCGCCCTGCGAGCGGGCGATGATCTCCTGGCGATAGGCTTCGGCCTCCTGTTGGATGCGCACCGCGTCGCCGCGCGCCCGCGGGATGATGTCGTTGCGATAGGCCTCGGCTTCATTGCGCAGCCGCTCGCGGTCGGCGAGGGCGGCCTGCACGTCGCGAAACGAGTTGATGACCTCGGCCGGCGGATCGACCCGCTGCAATTGCACCTGGGTGATATCGATCCCCGCACCGTAGCTGTTCAGGATCGATTGCAAGAGCTCGCGGGTCTCGCCTTCGATCTTGGCCCGGCCCTCGGCCAGCGCCTGAGCGATCGGTGTCTGGCCGACGATTTCACGCATGGCGCTCTCGGACGCCGATTTGACCGTCAGCTCGGGATCGCGGATGTTGAAAAGATAGGATTTGGCGTCTTTTATCACCCAGAACACGGTAAAGTTGATATCGACGATGTTTTCGTCGCCGGTCAGCATCAGCGCCTCGCTCGGCACCTGGCGTGTGGCCGGCTGGCGGGTCGTCGCATTCTCGCCCGAGCGGTAGCCGATCTCGGTGCGGTTGACGCGCGTCACGCTCGGTGTCAGCGCCGTCTCGATCGGGCTCGGCAGGTGATAGTTGAGGCCGGGCTGGGTGGTTCGGTTGTAGGCGCCGAAGCGCAGCACGATGCCGACCTCGTCCGGCAGCACGCGGTAAAATCCGCTTGCCAGCCAGATCACGAAAATTCCGATCAGGACGACGGCAATGCCGGCGCCGGTGCCGAACCCGCCCGGCAGGATGCGGCGAAACCGGTCCTGGCCGCGGCGCAGCAGCTCTTCGAAATCGGGCGCGCGCGGCCCTCGCGGCCCACCGCCTGGACCGCCGCCGCGCGGCCCGCCGCCCCACGGCCCACCGCCGCGCGGGCCGCCGCCCCAAGGGCCACCGCCCTGACTCAACCAAAACATCGAACCCGAACCTTTCCGCGGCGTGCCATCCGAGCGGTGCCGATCTCCGGAGGCGATCTTCCGGATTGCGCCGATAGAAGGGCGACACCGGTGTTGTCAAGTCGCGCCGCCGGCCCCAGATGCGGGGTGTCCGGCGGCCCATCGGCCGAGCGCCGCGCTACTCTGCCTCAATCGGCGTTTGCAACCAAGCGTCGTCGCGAGCAGCGCGGCGCGGCGCCGCCATCCCGCCGCCCGAGGAATGTGATGGCCGCCCCGACCGAACAACAGATTCTCGACGCCCTGCGCCACATCGCCGATCCCGAGCGCGGCGCCGACATCGTCACCCTCGGCATGGTGACGGGTATCGCCATCCGCGACGGCAATGTCGCCTTTGCCATCGAGGTCCCGCCCGACCGCGCCCCACGCCTCGAACCGTTGCGCAGCGCGGCCGAGCAGGCGGTCGAAGCACTGCCCGATGTGCTCTCTGTTAGCGCGGTGCTGACCGCGCAAAGCGCGCCACGGCGCCCCACGCAGCCTGCGGCCGCGGCACGGCGCGAGCGCGGCGAGGTGCCCGGCGTGCGGACCATCGTCGCGGTTGCTTCCGGCAAGGGGGGTGTGGGCAAATCAACGGTCGCCGCCAATCTCGCGCTGGCGCTCAAGGCGAATGGCCTCGCCGTGGGCGTGCTCGATGCCGACATTTACGGGCCGTCGATGCCGCGCATGCTCGGGATTTCCGGCCGGCCCCGCTCGCGCGGCGGCAAGACCTTGGAGCCGATGCGCCATTACGGGCTCGAAGTCATGTCGATGGGGTTTCTCGTCCCCGAGGACACGCCGACGATCTGGCGCGGGCCGATGGTGATGAGCGCGTTGCAGCAGATGCTGCGCCAAGTCGAATGGGGCACGCTCGACATCATGGTCGTCGACATGCCGCCCGGCACCGGCGACGCACAATTGACGATGGCCCAGCAGGTGCCGCTGGCCGGCGCCGTCATCGTCTCGACACCGCAGGACATCGCCCTGCTCGACGCCCGCAAGGGACTCAACATGTTCAACAAAGTCGATGTGCCGGTGCTCGGCATCGTCGAGAATATGAGCTATTTCCTGTGCCCGCATTGCGGCGGCCGCAGCGAAATCTTCAGCCATGGCGGCGCGCGGCGCGAGGCGGAGCGGCTCGGCACCGAGTTTTTGGGCGAGATCCCACTCGACCTCGCCATCCGCGAGACCTCGGATGCGGGCCGTCCGATCACCGTCTCGGACCCCGACAACCCCTATTCGCTCGTCTTCCGCCAGATCGCTGCGCGGGTCTGGGAGAAGGTCGCCGGCGCCGAAGCCGTTATCCGCGCGCCGCCGCGCATCGTCATCGAATAGCCGCGCGGCTCGCGATCACCGGACCGGCTCTCGGCTACGGCAGCGAGATCGGCCCCGATACCGGATGTGCGGCGCAAAACGCCTGGTCACGCTGGCCCGCCTGGGTGACGAAGGCGGTGCTCGGCGCTACCGGCGTGCCGGATAGTGATTTACCGATCGGGCAATGGCAGGTCGCCACCGGGACACCGTTGATGTAGCGTTTCGAATCGCATAGGAAGCTGAAGCAGTTGGCCAGCTTGCTGCCGAGCCGCAGCGTCTTCGGGCAAATCTGCGGCGGCGCCAAGGCTTCGGTGCCGTCCGGAACCCATCTGTTGATCTGCTGCGGGATCAGGGCGTGAAGCGCGTAGGCCGACCAGACCGTGTCCGCCGTCGGCGCCTCGCATGACCCCTGCATGTTGCCGCCGGCAAGATCGGCGATCGAGCGGCCCTGAAAAATCGGGCAAGTGCAGTTCGCTTCGGGAAACCGCGCAGTCCCGCCGGTGGCGACGTTCACCTTGATCGTCCGGCCGGTCGGCGTGCAGGTGGAGGCGGCGCAAAGGGCAAAATAACCGCTGCAAAACTCGAAATCGTGACCGTCGGCCGCCGCCGGCCGCATCGGCAGGCAGAGCAGCGCAGCCGCAAAAAGCGCGGCGACAAGCTCGCGAATTTGCATAATCCCCTCCGGCACAGGCAGTCGATCTGTTCCCGGCCGAGCATAGCGCCCGCGACCGTTAACACGCCGTCAAGAACGCGTCGAAAAATCGTCACGAAAATCGCAGGTATCGCCCCTTGTTGTCCGGCGGGGGCGCCCGGTTCACAGGATCTGCGACAGGAATTCACGGGTGCGCGGCTCGCGCGGATGGGCGAAAAACTCGGCCGGCACCCCGCGCTCGACGATGACGCCGTGGTCGGTGAAGTACATGTGGTCCGCCACTTCGCGCGCGAAGCCCATCTCGTGGGTGACCAGGATGCAGGTCATGCCTTCCTCGGCGACCTCGCGGATCGTCACCAGCACCTCCTTGACCGTCTCGGGATCGAGGGCGGCCGTCACCTCATCGAACAGCATGACCTCGGGGCGCATCGCGAGCCCGCGGGCGATTGCCACGCGCTGCTGCTGGCCGCCCGACAATTCGCCCGGGTAGGCGCCGGCCTTGTCTTCGAGCCGCACCTTGCGCAACAGCGCCCGCGCCCGCGCCTCGACTGCGGCGCGCTCCTCGCGCAGCACATGGATCGGCGCCATCATCACGTTTTCGAGCGCGGTCTTGTGCGGGAACAAATTGTACTGCTGGAACACCATCGCGACCTCGCGGCGCAAGGCGACCAGCTCCTTGTCGGTTTTGAGCTTGTGGACCTCGTGCTTGGCGACGCGGATCTCACCCTCGTCGATCGGCACCAGCGCGTTGATGCAGCGCAAGAGCGTGGATTTTCCCGAGCCCGACGGGCCGATGATGCAGACGACCCCGCCCTTGCCGACAGCGAGCGAGACGCCGTTCAGGACCGCAACGGCGCCGAATGCCTTGCGCACGTTTTTGACCTCGACGATCGGCGCTCCGGCGGGCTCGGGCATTGCGTGTCTCTACGCTCCGATCGCAAAGCGGCGCTCGAGCCGCACGGTCCAGCGCGCAATCGGATAGCAGTAGAGAAAAAACCACAGCAGGATGTAGCTGTAGAACGGCAACAAGAGATCGGGCCGGTTTTCGGCGGCGAGCGCGTCGCCGGTCAGGGTCATGACTTCGTTGACCCCGACGATCGAGGCCAGAACCGTGTCCATGGTCAGGATCGCGTAGAGGTTCATCCACGGCGGCAGCATCCGCCTGACGCATTGCGGCAGGATGATCATCCAGATCGTCTGATGCCGGGTAAAAGCAAGCGAGGCGGCCGATTCCCATTGCCCGGTCGGGATCGACTGGATGGCGCCGCGCACGATTTCCGACACGTTCGCCATCACCGGCAGCGCCAGGCCGAAGGTGGCCTTGGTCCAGTCGGGGATGTGAATGGTGACGCCGAAAACGGTCACCTCGAACGGCAGCAGGAACATGCAGTAGAACAACAGGACGAGCCAGGGTGCATTGCGAAAGAAATTGGTGACGAAAGAGGCGATGCGGCGCACCGGCCGCGAGAGCGAAATCTGGGCGAGGCCGAGAAAGACGCCGGCCGCGGTGCCGGCAGCCATCGCGAGCACGCTGATCAGGAGGTTGAAGGAAAAGCCGCGCAGCAAGAGCGGCGTCCATCTGAGGAGGGTCGCGAGAACCGAGGCATGGCCGGGTGCGATTTGCGCCGCGGCTGCACCCGTCGCCAGCAGAAAGACGGCGGCGAGAAACGCGCCGTGCCAAGCCTTGAGCTCGATCGCGGGCAGCCCGAAAACCCGCTCGGCCGCAGCACGCCGCACGAGCCGTTCGGCCGCCGGCAGCAATACCGGAAGATCGGTCCCCGCCGCAAAGACCGGGGTGACCCGCGCGCTCACGGCCTCCGCCCGGCAACGGCGCCAAAGCCGGGAACGCGCATCGCATGTTCCCAACGATGCATGATCAAGACGAGGATGCCGACGAGCCCGATATAGACCACCAGCAGCACGTTCATCATCGCTGTCACGTTGAGCTCGTCGGACCAGATCTGGTTCGACACCCATAAGAGCTCCGGCACCGAGATCGCATAGGCGAGCGTGGTCGCCTTGACCAGATTGACGAGATTATTGTTGAGCGCCGGCAGGCTGATGCGAAAGGCGAGCGGCAGCACGATGTGACGATAGGCGGCGAGCCGGGTGAAGCCCAAAGATTCGGCGGCCTCGATCGTCGCCCGCGGCACCGCCTCGATCCCGGCCCGGAAAATCTCGACATTGAAGGCGCCGGCGTAAAACGACAGCGAGATGATCGCCCAGGCGACATTGCTGACCACCGGGCGGGCGATCCCGTTCGGCCCCGGCAGCCGCAGCAAGGCGCCGACGCCGAAATAAAAGAAATAAAGCTGCACCAGCGGCGGCGTGTTGCGAAAGAGCTGGATGTAGCAATAGACAATTCGGCGCGGCAATTTGAGCTTCGAGCCTTGGACCCAGGCGCCGACGACGCCGATGACGAGGCTCAACGCGATACAGGCGATCGCCAGCTCGACGGTCATCAGAAAGCCGGCAGCAAAGCGTTGGCGATCAAAGGCGTCGTAGAAGATCGTCAGATTGATGCCGGTCCGCCCGTGCAGCCAGGCAAACCAGCCCCACACCGCCTGCACCGGCGCGCCTCCGCCCGCCGACCAGGGCTACTTGTATTTGACGTGCATCTCCTCGGCGAACTGGCTGTTGGGCAGGCCGTATTTCTTTTCGAGTGCGAGGATCAGCCCGGTCTTGTGCCAATCGATGACCGCATCGTGCATGAAATCGGCGAATTGCTTTTCGCCGAGCTTGACCGCGAGCCCCCAGGGCTCGACCAGAATCGATTTCAGCGGCACCTCGTAATTGCTCCAGTCAGGATCGAGCAGCTGGCCTTCGAGCGCGGTATCGTCATAGGCAAAGGCGACGCAATTACCGGCCTTGAGCGCCGAATAGGCTTCGGCCGTGCCCTTGAACGCTACCGGCTGGACCCCGTATTTCTCTTGCAATTCCTTGTTGTAGAACGAGCCCTGGATCAGGCAGACGGGCTTTCCCTTGAGCTGGCCCCAATCGGTCAGATGCGCCGATTTGGGCGCCAAGACGTTGGTGCCCGAGGCGTAGTAGTCGGGCTCGACGATATCGACGACCTTGCGGCGCTCCGGGGTGTCGGTCATCGTCGCGATCATCAGGTCGATCTTGCCTTGACCGAGAAATTGCATGCGGTTCGACGCCACCACCGGCACCAATTCGAGCTTGACGCCAAGCCGTTTGGCGACGTCGGCGGCGAGGTCGGGCTCGATGCCGACGATCTTTCCCGACGGGTCGCGATAGCCGTAGGGCCGGTAATCGGCCTTGGTGCCGACAACCAGCGTGCCGCGCTTTTTGATGTCGTCGAGAACGTCTGCCCTGGCCGCCGCCACGCCGATGAAGACAATGGCGAACGCCAGCAGCGCGATGCGCGACGCGAGCTTCCTGATCATGCTTCCTCCCGAGTCCTGTCATCCGACTGTAACCCGAGCGGCGGCGCGGCGCATCAATTGCCTTAGGAGGTCAGCGGCCAATGCCCCGCAAACAGGCATCGAAGCGGTAGCCGCCGGGACCGGCGCGTCGCGCCACACGCCTGCGTCGCTCGCGAGCCTCGCGCCTATCGCGTCCCCAGAGGATCCTGTCGGGAAATTGCACCCTTCAGATAACCTGAATTTTGATCGGTCGCCGCGCGCGGCAGCGCGTCGCCGATGACATGCCACGGGACGCGGCTTTCGATGCCGTAATGATGCGCCGGGGTCAGCGTTTCGGGATGGTCGAAGCTGCCGACCGTCAGCTCGATGCTGGGCGATGCCTTGTAGCGGAAGAAGAGCGGCGTGCCGCAGCTGCTGCAGAACCCTCGCTCGGCCGCCGAGGACGATGCAAAAACCGCCGGCTCGCCCTTGGTCCATTCGACCCGGTCTTGGTCGAACATCGCGAGCGCGGCGAACAGGTTGCCCACCGCGCGCTGGCACATTCGGCAATGGCAATAGCTGACGTCGCTCGGCGGGCCGATCGCGCGATAGCGCACCGCGCCGCATTGACAGCCGCCGGTGAATTCCGTGGCGGCAATATCGCGATCGGACACCGGGCACTCCCCCACCGAGAAAGAGCAAGACGAATTTGTCCTAGCAACATCATCAGTTCGCCGAACCTTATCGCACGCGATGCTAGAGAATTTGTAACAGGCCCCTGGGGATAAATACTAGATTAAACTTGCAAATGTCTAAACCGATGGCTATTAGTCCATATCGGTACTCTGTCACGGCACTGCAATGACTGTAACGCTGTACTTACCCGGACCAAAGTCTTTTGATCCGACCATCAGATTGCTCGGCAAGGTAGTACTGGACAGAATGAACTTATCGGCGTCGCCGCCGGAGAGGGAGAGCCGGATGCCGTCGGTATCTGCCTCGGGCGGGTCCATTCTGACCGAGATTGCGCCCAGAACGCTGCCGGCCTTCTGCGGTTCCAGCGTGACCCCGTCAATTCCTATTGGCTCTCCGGTGAGTAATGATCTGATCATGACGCTCGTTGACCGAGCTGTGCTCATCTCTTTCAGCCGGACGACTCGGTCGACGTGGGGCAACATCCAACGCAACTGGCGGGAATTCGCCGCAAGCTCGCGTAGGGGGCGTTGATTGGCTATGACGAAACGGCGATAGGCGGCGCCGGCACGAAACGCGCGATCAATGTTCTGTCCGAGCATCGAAGTCACTGTCGAGAACGTGTCGCTTTTCTTCAACGCTTCGATGGCGATGAAGGCGGCTCCCGCATGCACGACGCCGATACCAAACGCCGCCGAAAGTGCAGCCACCCCGACGAGAGCGATCGTTGCGTTATGGATCGTCGCATGCCCGAAGACCGTGCCGCGCTCGGGATGGCGGCCCTCGCCGATGGCATCGGCGGACTTGCCAACGAGATCGGCAGCCGGTAACTCGATGACCTCTTTGTCCTGCCTCAAGGCGCCGGCCAGTGCTTGAGCGCTCGCGCGCAGTCTCGCTTGCTCCTCGCGAGTTTGCCGCATGTGATCGGCTTCATCTGACAGCTCGCGACCTTCGGCAGTGGCAAGGATCATCGGGCCGTGCAAGGTCAACAGCGAATCGAGCGCTGATTGCGCGGGGTCTTCTAACGGCGGCTGCAACCGGTCTTCGATCTGTCGGCGAGCGGCTTCGGCCGAGTTCTCCAGCATTACCCCGAGGCCGAACATGGTGCCCCAGGCGATCCGCATTTCGTCGTCTGCAATGGCGGCGCGGTAATCGCCGATTTCGCGGGCGAGTTCCGGGAAGGCGTTCGGGTTCAGATGCCCGACGAGGTCGTCCGCGGCGCGGCGGACGAGCGGCAACAGCTGGCGGATACGGCCGATGTGATTGCCGTCGGCGTCGATCTCGGATGGTGGCGCGAGAACGATCCTGCCGTTTTGGTCAAAAGCGAAATGCGGCCCCGCGCCCTGTAGCGGGATTGGCTCATCGGATGGGTTGGGAGCCGCTCGTTCTTGCTCGATCAGCCGCAGGATTCCGGCGTTGACTGCCTTCGGGCCTTGCTCCATAGCAGATCAGATAGCGTGAAACGCGCCCGCTCGAGATCGAGATCGGCGGGCCGGGCGGCAAGCCGGTCCTCGTACCACTCGATCCACACGTCCCAGCTGTCGCTGGCGGCCAGGAGGATGTCTTCATCGGGTCAGCCGCGGCCTCGACCATTCCATCCTCCATTGCGGCCGCACTCAGGGCGCGATACGCCGTTCCTCGGCGGTCGCTGCTCCACCGACAGCGGCCGCGTCGGCGGCAGCGGCCGCGTCGGCGGCAGCGGCGTCAGCGGCCGCGTCGAGGGCGGCGACGGAGGAGGCGGCGGCGTCAGAGGCGGCACGCGCAGCGGCGAAGGCGAAGGCGCCGGCGGCGCCGCCGGAGGCGGCGGCGGCGTCGGCGGCGCGGGCGGCGGCGGTGAAGATGGCGCGAGTGGCGACCTCAACGGCGGCGTGAGAGGCGACGTCAGCGGCGGCGCGAGCGGCGGCTCGGAGAGCCGGGTCGATATGTGGAGATCGCGCGGCAACCCAGGATATGCGCCCAGCACGAAAGCAGGCGAGGACTCCATCGAAGAAAGCTCGAGACGGGCTTCCGTGAAGGCCAGAGATGATCAGCGGAAGCACTCGAAGCGCTGCGCGTGCGGCGATGACCACCGCGACCTCTTGCGGCTGCTCACAAGCCAGCGCCGAGTTCGCCATGGAGCTGAAGCGGGCTACTGCGCGGCCAAGGAGCGCCATCAGCTCGCGCCATTCCCGCACCGAGAGCCCGCTTGCTGCCTGGTCGACTGCCTCGCCTCCCAGCATTCGGCGAATCACGGCAAGACCCGTCGCCGAAACTAGCGCCGCATTCATCCGATACTCGAGAAACGCCGCGTAAGTCATCGGCACCCATCGTTTCAACATGTCGAGCATCACCTCGGCGTAGGCGCGAATCTCATATTGCGCATGCGGATCGGCGCGCAACGTCAAGAAATGCATCAGGTTGTGCAGGTCGATCTTCCAATACCATTGGGTGTAGAAATTGAGCGACAAGTTCATCCGGGCGAGCTCGCGCGCAAGGCCCGGCCGTCCGGGTCTAATCAGCTTCCCCGATGGGTCCTCATTCAACAGTTCAGCATAGCCCCGATAGGCGCGTTCGGCTTCCTCGCGCAGGACACTTTGGACCCACTCCGCGGTGGACCGGTCGAGGACCGCTCCGCGACCTTGTCCGTTGGTCGTGGCTTGTGCCGCGATGATTCTCTTGCTCCGGTATGTAGAACTCATTGTCGAGGATTGAATACCGAGCCGAATATTCGTTTACATTAGCAGTACGGTGGCGGATCCATTGCCTTGCGACAAAAATCGGTAATTTTACGTGAAACTTGATCTCGCACATCTCGAACGGAGTACTATGATGGTGCCGCATTAAGTACTTGATAAGACCTTGATCTTTACTCACTTGTCGGGTGCCACGGCCATAGGAGACCCGGGCCGCCTGCACCACAGCCGCATCATCGCCCATATAGTCGACAACCCGCACGAAGCCGTGAACGAGGACCTGCCGCGCCTCGAACAGGATGTCCTCAAGCGCGGGCACCGTAACCCGGCGCGTCTGCTGTATCTCGCGGCGCTGGCTCACTATCTCGCCCCGCTGCTCCGGCCCGAGCGACATCCGTCCCACCTTACCAGCCACGTAAGATGGGACCCTAGCCCGGAGCTAAAGTATCGCGCCAGCTACGGACCAGGTTCTCGACAGGCTTATCCGCAAGAAAACGACCTTTTCCACAGCTTCGAAGAAGTTGTACCCAGAACGATCCACAGAATTTCCAGTGCACCCATGCTCCGCCGTGAGATCTCAATCTCTTGGGATCCGGTCACGAGCATCCGCTGCCCTATCGGATGCCGCGTCGCGTGGGCGGAGAGGGCTCACACTAACCGAAACTTCAACCTCTTGGCCGAGCCGGGCGAAAATCGTCATCAGCCGGTCGATCGTAAAGCGACCGAGATTGGCACGTCGGATGCGCGAGAAGTCGGCGGCGGCGATGCCGGTCAAGCCCTGGGCGTCGCGCACCGACAGGCGGCGATTATCCATGACGCCGATGATCTCCGCCGCGAGGATCGCGCGCAATTGCTCCCGGTCCGCGTCCGGGCAGCCGAAGTCTCGGAACAGGTTCCCGCTGCTGCGCACGATCTCGATCGGCTCGTCGGTCATTCCCGTGATGCGCTCGCGCGTCGCAACCGCTGTCGGATCAGATCGATCTCCGCTTTTGGCGTGGCAATCCCGGTCTTCGATTTTTTTTGAAAGGCGTGGACGACCCATATCTCGGCTCCAAGATGGAGTGCATACACCACCCGATAGGCGTCTGCGCGATGCCGAAGCGCCAGTTCGAGGATCGGGCCACCCCTCTCTGCTGTCATATTTGACAACGAGCGTCAAGCGCTCCCGTCCCGCGGCGGCAGGATTGCGTTTCCGCGCCCGGCACCTTATATCTGACGCGTCGGGCAACCGACTATGGCGATACACGGCTTGTGAAATAAGCGTTGCGGACCCGGGGGCGGTACCCGGCGCCTCCACCAACTCCGCCGCCGGCGATCTGCCGGGGGCGATCCGAGGGGGCGAAACAGGCTCGACGCGCGTGGTAAAGGCAAGATCCGTCGCCCGGCATGATACCACCGTTATCGGGTCATTATCTAACTGCGAACGATAACTTCGCAACAGAGGCGCTCGCGGCCTAACCCTTCGCGGGGTGAAAGCCTGGAGCAAATCGCGGTTCGAGGGGCACCGGGCAACAGAAGCCCCTCACTCGCTTTCGACGCGCCCGTTTCGGTGAGCGACCCACACGATGCCGCAGGACCATTTCCGCTACGACAAGATGGTCGAGGCCGCGTTGCGCGGCGTCGTGCGCCAAGCCCTCGCCCGCGCCGCACGTGACGGGTTGCCCGGTGCGCATCATTTTTATATCGGCTTGCGCACCGGCGCGCCGGGTGTCGTCTTGCCCGGCTATCTGGTGGAGAAATTTCCCGACCAGATGACGATGGTGCTGCAGCACCAGTTCTGGGGGCTCGAAGTCGGCGAGGACGCTTTTTCCGTGACCTTGAGCTTTCAGGGACAGCCCGAGCGGTTGACCGTGCCGTTTGCCGCGGTGACGAGCTTTGCCGACCCGTCGGTCAAGTTCGGCCTCCAATTCGAGGCCCCGGCCGTCGCCGCACAACCAGCCGCGCCCGCCACATTGCCGGCCGCCCTTCCGGCAACCGAAAAGCCTGCTTCGGCCGAGCGACCCGCCGCCGAAATCGTCACACTCGACCGGTTTCGCAAGCGTTGACCGCGCCGCCCCTTGCCGGGCGCGCCCGGATGTGACAACCAAACCATCGAGCTGATTCTGACGGAGCCCGCCGCTATGCCGCGCTATGATTTCGACCTGTTCACAATCGGCGCCGGCTCGGGCGGTGTCGCAAGCTCGCGCCGCGCCGCCGGCTACGGCGCCCGTGTCGCGATCTGCGAGGAATTGCGGGTCGGCGGCACCTGCGTCTTGCGTGGCTGCGTGCCGAAAAAGCTCCTGGTCTATGGCGCCCAGTTCGCCGACGCCTTTGCCGACGCCGCCGGCTTTGGCTGGACCGTGCCGCCGGCGCGGTTCGACTGGCCGAGCCTGATCGCCGCCAAGGACCAGGAAATCGGCCGGCTGTCACAAATCTACATCAGCATGCTGAACAACAGCGGTGTCGAGATCATCGACGGCCGCGGTGTCCTGGTCGATCCGCACACGGTCGAGGTCGCCGGCCGCAGCTATACCGCCGACAAGGTTCTGGTCGCCGTCGGCGGGCATCCGACGGTGCCGGACATCCCCGGCATCGAGCATGTGATTTCGTCGAACGAGGCGCTCGATCTGCCGCGCCTGCCGCGCCGCATCGTCATCGTCGGCGGCGGTTATATCGCGGTCGAGTTCGCCGGCATTTTCAACGGCTTCGGCAGCGAGGTCGTCGAGATCATTCGGCGCGAGGACCTGCTCCACGGCTTCGACGACGATCTGCGCGTGGCTTTGGCCCAGGAGATGCGCGGTCGCGGGGTCGAGATCCACACCCGCACCCAGGTCGCGCGGATCGCCCAGGCTGCCCAGGGCGGCTATTCGCTGTTCACCACGATCGGCCAGGAGATTTCGGCCGATCTTGTCATGTATGCGACCGGACGCAAGCCGAACACGCGGCGCCTGGGCCTTGCCGAGGCGGGCGTGAAGCTCGACGACAATGGCGCCGTCGTGGTCGACGAATGGCAGCGCTCGAGCATCCCCAACATCTACGCCGTCGGCGATGTGACCGACCGGCTCAACCTTACCCCGGTGGCGATCGCCGAGGGCCGCGCCATTGCCGAGACCCTCTACAACAACAACCCGATCAAGATGGACCGCAACGACGTGCCGACCGCGGTGTTCAGCCAGCCGCCGATCGGCACCGTCGGGCTGACCGAGGAGGAGGCGCGCCGGACGCATGCCGACATCGACATCTATTGCTCGCGCTTCAAGCCGATGAAGAACACCTTGTCGGGCCGCGACGAGCGGACCTTCATGAAGCTCGTCGTCGATGCCAGGACCGACCGTGTCCTCGGCTGCCATATGCTGGGCCCGGACGGACCCGAAATCGCGCAAGGTCTCGCGATCGCGATCAAATGCGGCGCCACCAAAAAGCAATTCGACCAGACCGTCGGCATCCATCCCAGCGCCGCCGAGGAATTCGTCACGATGCGCGAAAAGACTGCCCGTCCGCAAACGCTTGCGGCGGAGTAGGCACCGGCAGAGCGTCCACCGGTCATTCCGCTCCGCGCTCACCCGCTCCCAAACCCTCCCCCATCAAGGGGGAGGGCCTTTATCAGCGGGGAGGACCTTTTCAGCACGCCTATTTGTGCTCCCGCCCCCTCGATGGGGGCGGGTGGGGGTGGGGGTGATGCGTCGCCGGGTGCGTCGATTCGGTCGAAAACCGCTCTAAGGCGCCTGATCTGGCCTAATTCGCGTTTCTGCCGTCGCGGATCGTGCGCCACAGGCGCTCGGGGGTGGCGGGCATTTCGATGTGGCGGATGCCGAGCGGAGAGAGCGCATCGGCGAGCGCGTTGGCGACCGCCGGCAACGCGCCAACTGCGCCGGCCTCGCCCGCCCCCTTGATGCCCAGCGGGTTGGTCTTGGTTGGAACCGGATTGTTGTCGAGCTGGATCGCGCAAAGGTCGCCAGCGCGCGGCATCGCGTAATCCATGAACGACCCGGTCAGCAGCTGGCCCGAGGCCGGGTCGAAGCGGATGTCCTCCATCAGCATCTGCCCGACGCTCTGGACGACGCCGCCGCAAATCTGGCCTTCGAGCAAAAGCGGGTTCATCACCGTGCCGACATCGTCGACGACGCTGTAGCGCAGCACCTCGACGGCGCCGGTTTCCGGGTCGATCTCGACCTCGCAAATGTGGCAGCCGTTCGGGAAATTCTGGTCTTTCGGGACAAAGGCGGCGTTGGCGATCAGCCCCGGCTCGATCTCCTCGGGCAGGCTCAGCGGGTTGAAGGATTCGGTGGCGATTTCGCCGATCGTCAAGGCGCGGTTCGAGCGGGGTGCCGTAAAGAGGCCGTCCTCGAATTGGACTTCCTCCGCCGCGGCGCCGAAGAGGTGCGCGGCGATCGCCCGCGCCTTCGTCACGATCTTTTCGGTCGCGAGATACACCGCCGACCCGCCGAGTGCCGCCGAACGCGAGCCGCCGGTGCCCTCGCCGTTCGCCACTTTGTCGGTGTCACCCTGCACGTAATGCACGCGGTCGGGATGGATACCGAGGCGGTCGCAGAGGAGCTGCTTATAGACCGTCTCGTGGCCCTGGCCCTGGGTGATCGAGCCGGACACCAGGGTCGCTGTGCCGCTGCGGTCGAAGCGGATCTCGGCTGCCTCGAAGCCGCCCGCCGCGGCGCGCTCGATCGTGTTGGAGAGGCCGAGGCCGCGCAACTTGCCGCGCGCCCGCGCTGTGGCGCGGCGCTGCTCGAACCCGGCCGCGTCGGCTAGCCGCAATGCCATATCGAGGTTCTTTTCGAATTCGCCGCAATCATAGGTAAAGGTCAGCCCCGATTTGAACGGCATCGCCTCGGGCGCGATCATGTTGCGGCGGCGCAATTCGATCGCGTCGATGCCGAGCTCGGCGGCGGCCTCATCGACCATGCGCTCGATGACAAAGGCGAAGTCCGGCCGGCCATTGCCGCGATAGGGCCGCATCGGGTTGGTGTTGGTGTAGACCGCGGTGACCTCAGCGCGCATCGCCGGCGTGCGGTAGACCCCGGCCAAGGTGCCGAGATTGGCGACAAAGGCGTTGGAGCCGGTCTGCGGATAGGCACCAACGGCCGCGATCGTCCGGGTGCGGAAGGCGAGAAAGCGGCCGTTATCGTCGAGCGCCAATTCGGCCTCGGTCACGTTGTCGCGGGCCTGCGCATCGCCGAGAAAGGCTTCGGTGCGGGTGCCGGTCCATTTGACCGGCCGGCCGGTCACCTTCGAGCCGAGCAGGACCAGCGCCACCTCGTTGTAGATCGCCGACTTCATGCCGAAGCTGCCGCCGATGTCGCCGGCGACGACCCGCACCCGGCTCTCCGGCACCTTGAGGATCCGGGTCGCCAGCTCGGCGCGATAGGCGTGGGTGCGCTGCAACGTCGTATAGATCGTCCAGCGGTCCTCGGCCGGGTTGTAGTCGCCGATCGCCCCCCGCGGCTCCATGCTGGCTGCGGTCACCCGATTGACCACAAGCCGGCGGCGGACCACATGCGCCGCACCGGCGATCGCCGCTTTGGTTTTGGTGGCATCGCCCTCGAAATGGAAAAAGGCGACGTTCTCCGGGCATTCTTCCCAGACAAGCGGCGCACCTGGCTCGACCGCCCCGGCGGTAGAAACGATCGCCGGCAGCGGCTCGTAATCGACCGCGATCAATTCGGCCGCATCCTCGGCCTGGTGCCGGCTGAGCGCCACGACAAAGGCGACGTAATCGCCGACCCAGCGCACCCGGTCCTTGACCAGGGCCGGAAAGCGCGGCCGGGCGGCCGGCTTGCCGTCTTGCAGCTTGAGCCCGCCCGGCACCGGCAGATCGCCCCAGCCCGACGCCTCCCAATCCGCCCCGGTCAGCACCGCCAGCACCCCGGGTGCTGCTTTTGCCGCCTGCGTGTCGATGCCGCGGATGCGGGCATGCGCATGCGGCGAACGCAGCACATGGCCGAAGACCATGCGCGGCAGCACCATGTCGTCGACATAGCGCCCGCCGCCGCGCAACAGCCGCGGATCCTCGAACCGCGGCACCGCCTGCCCCAACGCAAATTCGCCCATCCACTACCCCCGAACCGCGTGCTACCGGCCAGATGGCGCCGAAGCCAGATGGCGCCGAGGATAGAGCAACCGGCCGGCGAAACCATCTTTCTATCCGGCTCGGTTGACTTCGGAGCGGTCGTGCGCACCACTCGCAAGATGCGCGCCGCCCTCCCCGACGACATCGTGATCGTGGCGCTCGGCCCGTCTGCCGCCGAGCTCGGCAGGCGGCTGCGGACGGCGCTGCCTGGCTCGCGCTTGCACGGGCCACGCTCGCGCCCGGCGGATTGGGACGAAAGCTATGACCGGGCAGCGCTGCACATCGCACGTCTTTTCAAAGCCGGTCGGCCGATCGTCGGCATCTGCGCGAGCGGCATCCTGATCCGTTCGGTGGCGCCGCTGCTCGCGGCCAAGCGCGACGAGCCGCCGGTGGTCGCCGTCGCCGAGGATGGATCGACGGCGGTGCCGCTCCTCGGCGGGCATCGCGGCGCCAACGTGCTGGCCCGCGCCGTCGCCGAGGCGGCGGGTGGAACGGCGGCGATCACCACCGCTGGCGATCTCGTGCTCGGCCTCGCTCTCGACGAGCCGCCGCCCGGCTGGCGCATCGGCGACCCGGATCGGGTAAAGCCGATCGCGGCGGCATTGCTCGCCGGCGAGCCGGCAGCGCTGATCGAGGAGGTCTGCCGCGCCGACTGGCTGCGCGCCGGCAGCATCGCCTGGGCCAACGACGCACAGCAGCGCGTGCTGGTCACCGACCGGGCCGTCTGCGGAAATCCGGGGGAACTGGTCGTTCACCCGCCGATCCTGGCGCTCGGCATCGGCTGCGAGCGTGGCTGCGGCGCCGTGGAGATCGCCGATCTGGCGCGCTCGACGCTGGCCGAGGCGGGCCTCGCCGCCGATGCCGTCGCAGCGGTGGTTTCGGTCGAGCACAAGCTCGCCGAGCCGGGGGTGCATGCTTTGGCCGCGGCGCTCGGGGTGCCGGCGCGGTTTTTTGCCGCACAGCACCTGCTCGCCGAAACCGAGCGTCTGACGGAGCGGTCGGAGGCCGCGTTTCGCGCCACCGGATGCTGGGGGGTCGCCGAAGGAGCCGCCCTCGCCGCCGCCGGCATCGGCGGCATCCTCGTTGTGCCGAAGCGCAAATCGCAGCGCGCCACTTGCGCGGTCGCCCGCGCGACATCGCCGATCGATGCCGAGGCAGTCGGGCGGCGCCGCGGCCGGCTCGCGATTGTCGGCATCGGTCCGGGCGACCCCAATTGGCGCACGCCCGAGGCGAGCGCGGCGCTGAGCGGCGCGACTGACATCGTCGGCTACGGCCTTTATCTCGACCTGATCCACGATGCGATCACCGGCAAAACGCGGCACAGGAGCACGCTCGGCGCCGAAGCGGAGCGGGCGCGCCACGCGCTCGACCTCGCTGCGTCGGGTCGATCGGTGGCTCTCGTCTCTTCAGGTGACGCCGGGGTTTACGGTCTCGCTCCGCTCGTCTTCGAATTGCTCGATCGCGGCGAAAACCCGGAATGGCACACGGCCGAGATCACCCTCTGCCCCGGCGTCTCGGCGTTGCAGGCCGCCGCCGCGCGCGCCGGCGCACCGCTCGGCCACGATTTCTGCGCGATCTCGCTGTCCGATCTCTTGACCCCGTGGGCGGCGATCCGGACCCGCCTCGAAGCCGCCGCGGCGGCCGACTTTATCGTTGCGCTCTACAACCCGCGCTCGGCCCGCCGCCAGCGTCACCTCGCCGAGGCCGCCGCCATTTTGCTGCGCCGCCGCGCCTCGGACACCCCGGTTTTCGTCGGGCGAAACCTCGGCCGCAGCGGCGAGGACTGCAGGCTTCTCGACCTCGGCAGCCTGGCCCATGCCGAGATCGACATGCTGAGCATCGTCATCGTTGGCAACAGCGCCACCAGGCGCCTCGCTCGCGACCCGACCCGGCTTTATACGCCGCGCGGCTATTTCACCGATGGTGCGCGGTGACCGTGCATTTTATCGGCGCCGGCCCCGGCGCGCCCGATCTGATCACGGTGCGCGGGCTGCGGCTGATCGAGCGTTGCCCGGTCTGCCTCTATGCCGGCTCGCTGGTGCCGCGCGAAATCCTCGATGCCGCCCCGCCCGGCGCTAGGCTGATCGACACGGCGCCGCTGACCCTCGACGAAATCATCGCGGCGATCGCAGCGATGCATCGCGAGGGCCGCGACATCGCCCGCCTCCATTCCGGCGACCCGTCGCTCTATGGCGCGATCGCCGAGCAGATGCGGCGCTTGAGCGCCCTCGGCATCCCGTACGACATAACCCCAGGGGTCCCGTCCTTTGCAGCCGCGGCAGCAGCGCTCGGCACTGAGCTGACCCTGCCGGAAATCGCCCAGACCGTGATCCTGACGCGGACCGCGACCCGCTCCTCGCCGATGCCCGAGGGCGAGGCGCTCGACCGTCTCGCCGCCACCGGCGCCACACTCGTGATCCATCTGTCGATCGCCAATCTCGGGCCAATCCTGCGCACGCTCGCCCCGTATTACGGTGCGGATTGCCCGGCTGTCGTTGCGTGCCGCGTCAGCCGGCCCGACGAAATCCTGATCCGCGGCACCCTCGCCACGATCCGCGACGCGGTAAAGGCGGCCCACATCACCCGCACCGCGCTGATCCTCGTCGGCCCCGCCCTTGCCGTCCGCGATGCTCCCGACAGCCGCCTCTACGCCCCCGCCCACCATCACCTGATGCGGCCACGCAACTCTTGATGCGGCAAAAGATTACGAATGCCTGCCGGTTTCAGCGCGCTTGAGCGCTTCGACAACGGCCGGGCGATGGCCTTCGGCGGCCCAGCCGACGGCGTCGCGACCGGTGTAGTCGGGCTTGGCGGGGTTGGCGCCCTGGGCCAGAAGCACGCGGACCAGCTCGAGATTGCCGTGGCTGGCAGCGAGCATCAGCGCGGTCATGCCATCCTTGTTTTGCGCGTCCACGGTGGCGCCGGCCTCGACCAGCAGCTTTGCCGCCTGGGTCTGGTTGCGATCGGCGGCCCAGTGCAACGCCGTGTTGCCGAACGGGTCGGTCTGGTCGAGCTTCGCGTTCGCCTTTATCAGGAGCGCGATGATCTGCAAATTGCCGTTCATCGCCGCGCAATCGAGCCCGGTGCGCGACTTGTCGTCGGTCTGATTGGGGTTGTGGTCGTTGCCGCCGACCAGCTCTCTGACGTGCTCGGTGTCGTTAGCGCAGGCCGCGCGCGCGACATTCTCAAAATAATCGCCAAAGAGGTTGATCTGGGCACGCGCGCTGCCGGAGGAAAAAACGGCCGCGGCGATTGCCCCCGGCGCCAGCATCGCGGCAAGACGCAAATTCATGACACCCTCTTGGCTGCGGCTGAGAGTTGCGGTGCGGCGAGCCAATCGAGCGCCGCTTCGACGCTCTCGACCGCCTCGCCCGGCTCGGGCGCAGGACGCCGAACCACGACGACCGGGAGGCCGAGCTCGCGCGCCGCGACAAGCTTTGCCTCGGTGGCAGGACCACCGCTCGCCTTGCAAACCAGGACATCGATCGCATGGCGCTCGATCCGGTGGCGCTCCTCGGTGAGCGTGAACGGCCCGCGACCGACCACGACCTCGTAAAAGCGCAACGGCAGGCGTTCGCGCGGCGGGTCCACGAGGCGCACGAGAAACCGCACGCCGGTTGTCCCGGCAAAGGCGGCGAGCTCGCCTGCGCCAACTGTCAGCCAGGCCCGCCGCCCGATGCGGCCGACAATGCCGGCCGCCGCCGCCATGTCGTCGACCTCGATCCATCGGTCGAGCGGATGACGGCGCCACGGTGGCCGCAGCAACAGCAAACGCGGCACGCCGGCCGCCTCGCAAGAGAGCCGTGCGATGCGTGAGATTTGCGCGGCAAAAGGGTGAGTTGCATCGATCAGCCGGTCGATGCCGTGCTCGCGGAGATAGCGGGCCAAACCTTCCGCCCCACCAAAGCCGCCGATGCGAATATTCCCCGCGATCGGTCCCGGCCGCTCGGTTCGGCCGGCGAGCGCGCTGGTAACCTCCAGCTCTTCGCCAAAGCGAGCGAGCGCCGCGCGGGCGAGCGCGGCTCCTTCGCCGGTGCCGCCGAGGATCAAGAGCCGCGCGGTCATCCGCCGACCCGCGCGAGAAACCTGCCCTCGCGATCGACCACGGCGACCTCGACCGCAGTCTCGCCGCTCAAAGTCGCCAGCACGACTTCCCGCGCCCGCACCGCCACAGCCTCGCCGAGCGCCTGGCGACGGTCGCCGGCGAGGGCGAGGATTTCGGCCGCACCGGCGGCATCGCCGGCCGGCGCCTCACCGCCGAGATCGGCCAGCATTAGGGCGAGCGCCGCGGTATCGACCCGGCTGCGTGCGGAATGGAGATCGAGATGGCCGGCCGCCAGCTTCGCCAGCTTGGCAAAGCCGCCGGCGACGGTCAGGCGCGGCACCGGATGCCGGCGCAGATATTTCAACATGCCGCCGGCAAAATCGCCCATGTCGATCAGCGCGTGCTCGGGTAGGTCGTACAGCTGCTGCACGGCCCGCTCCGACACACGGCCCGTCGCCGCCGCGATATGGCCGAGACCGGCGGCGCGCGCCACGTCGATGCCGCGCTGGATCGAATGAATCCACGAAGCGCAGGAATAGGGCACGACGATCCCCGTGGTGCCGAGGATCGAGAGGCCGCCCTCGATGCCGAGCCGTGCGTTCATCGTTTTTTCGGCAAGCTCCCGACCGCCGGGGATCGAGATCGTCACGGTGACATCGGGCGGCGGCAACCCGCTCGCCGCGGCGACGCCCGAGAGCGCGGCGCGGATCATCGCCCGCGGTGCCGGGTTGATCGCCGGCTCTCCGACGGCGAGCGCCAGGCCCGGGCGGGTGACGGTCCCGACCCCCTCCCCAGCGGCAAAGACGATGCCCGCTCCCGGATTTGCCCAAACCGCCTCGGCGACCACCAGCGCGCCATCGGTCACATCGGGATCGTCGCCGGCATCCTTGAGGATGCCGGCGCGCGCGCGGCCCGGGCCGAGCTCAGCGAGCGTCAGGCTAAAGCGCGCGGTGCCGCCGCGCGGCAACCCGATCTCGACCGGATCGGGAAAGCCGCCCGACGCCAGCGCCGTCATTGCCGCGCGCGCCGCCGCCGCGGCACAGGCGCCGGTGGTCCAACCTCGCCTCGGCGATGTCGCACTCTGCGTCCTCATTGCCTGATCTTAGCAAAACCGGCGCCGGTGACTACCTGTGGCATCTCGCCGTTCTGCTTCGCATAGAAGGGACTGCCTTGATCGACAACGCGCTTCTGGACCTGCCTGAATTCGAGCCCGGAACGGTGTGGCTGGTCGGCGCCGGGCCCGGTGATCCCGGCCTCCTTTCGCTCCTGGCGTGGCACGCGCTCGCCCGTGCCGACAGTGTCGTCTATGACGCGCTGGTCGATCCTCGCATCCTGCGTCTGGCGCGGCCCGGTGCGGCACTCGACTACGCCGGCAAGCGCGGCGGGCGGCCGTCGCCGAGCCAGCCCGACATCTCGGCGCATCTCGTTCGCCTCGCCGAGGCCGGCAAGCGTGTGCTGCGCCTCAAGGGTGGCGACCCGTGCGTCTTTGGCCGCGGCGCCGAAGAGGCGCTGGCGCTGGTCGCCGCCGGCATCCCGTTTCGCATCGTGCCGGGTATCAGCGCCGGGATCGGCGGGCTCGCCTATGCCGGGATCCCACTGACCCACCGCGACATCAACTCGGCGGTCACCTTCCTCACCGGCCACAACAGCAACGGCGTGGTGCCCGATGGGCTCGATTGGGACGCAATCGCCAGGGGCGCGCCGGTCCTCGTCCTCTACATGGCGATCAAGCACCTGCAGCATATTGCCGATCGGCTGCTCGCCGGCGGCCGTCGCCGCGACGAGCCGGCGGCGGTGGTGAGCAAGGCGACGACGCCGGCGCAGCAGGTGCTGGTCTCGACGCTTGGCGAGGTTGCCGCCGACGCGGTCCGTGCCGGGATCGAGGCGCCGGCGATCGTCGTCATTGGCGAGACGGTGCGGCTGCGCAGCGTGCTCGATTGGCAGGGTGCGTCCACCAGCCGCACTCGCGCCCGAGAGCGGTGCGGCCATGTCCAGACGCGGCGCTAATTGCCGCCGGCTCCTTGGAATGCCGGCAACGGCCCCTCGACAAACCGGCCGGCAATCTCTACCTGGGGACCGCGCGCGACGCGACGGGCGCAACCGCAAAGGACTGCAATGGCCGGATCGCTGCCGACCCCAGCCTGGCGGCCCAGCCGCAGCCATTCATCTCCCGCGCGATGATCCTCGACGCGTTGGCGCCACTGTGGCCGTTGCCCGCAGCCGCCGAGCTGATTGCTCGCGCACGGCGGCGCACCGGTCTCGACGATTTCGGCGAAACCCCGTTCGCAGAGTCGCTGGACATTTTTTTGCGGGCCTGCCGCGAGGAGGCCGATCTGAGCCTGTTCGGTCGGGTGGCGCTCAGCTGGGACACCGTCCGCTTTCTGTGCAACCTGCTGCGGCTGCGCGCCGAAGAGACGTGCATGCCGCAAATTCTCGATCAGCCGATCCGGCAGCCGATCCTGATCACCGGGCTGCCGCGGTCGGGCACGACCTTTCTGCATAACCTCCTGGCCGAAGATCCGGCGAACCGGGCGCCTCGCATCTGGCAGGTCATCCATCCCTATCCGGACCGGACGTCCCGCGCCGACCATCGCCGACAACGTGTCTCTCGTCAGCTCCGGGTGTTCGGGATCGTGGCGCCCGAATTTCGCCGCCTGCATCCGGTTTCCGCCACCTCGCCGCAGGAATGCTCGGAGATCACGGCGCACGTCTTCGCCAGCCTGCGCTTTGACACGACCTACCGGGTCCCGAGCTATCGCCGCTGGCTCGACGCGGCCGGCCATCTCGACGCCTACCGCTTTCACAAGCGCTTTTTGCAGCATCTCCAGCATCAGGCAGGTGCCGGCGGCGAGCGCCAGTGGGTGCTGAAATGCCCCGACCACGTGTTCGCCTTGGCGGCGATCCGCGCAGTTTATCCCGACGCCCGGCTGGTGTTCGTCCATCGCGACCCGCTGGCGGTGCTGTTGTCGGTGGCACGGCTGACCGCGGTCTTGCGCCGGCCGTTCAGCCGCCGCATCGACAAATTCGAAATCGGCCGGCAAGACAGCGACCGGTGGCTCGCGGCAAGCGAATTAATGATCGCGGCTGCCGATGCCGAGGGCTTTGCCGAACCGATCTGCCATGTCCATTACCCGGAGCTTGTCGGCGACCCGCTGGGCACGGTCGCGGCGATCTATCGCCACTTTGCGATGCCTTTAACACCCGAGGCGACCGGCCGCATTGGCCGTCTCGTCGCCGCCAAGCCGAACGGCGGCTACGGCGCGCGGCGCTATCGCTTTGAGGAGCACGGCCTTGATGCCGCCCGCGAGCGCGAGCGTTACCAGCGTTACGTCGCGCGTTTCCGAATCCGCGCCGAGGTGGCGCCGGGCCGGCCCCCGACACCAGGTCTGCGACCGCGGATTCCCGCGAGGATATCGGTCGGGCCCGCCGATTGAGCTAACGCACGCCGAGGATCGAGCCGGTGACCGAGCGGGGGTCGCGGCGCGGCCAGCGCCCGCTCTCGACCTGGTGAAAGAACTCGTCGAGGCTGCGGTTGAAGAGGTCAGGCTCTTCGAGGTTGAGCGCGTGCCCGGTATTGGGAAAGACGACGAGCGCGGCCGACGGAATCGTCCGCTTCATCAACAGACCCGGTTCGAGGCAGGGGTCGTCCTCGTCGCCGGTCATGACCAGTGTCGGCACGTCGAGCCGGCGCATCCCGTCGGCGAGGTCCCATATGGACGGGCGCAGCGCCTGCACCCCACGCATCGTCAGCGCCGAGCCTTTGGTCGAATGCTCGGCGAGATGCGCGGCAAATTCGGTCCAGCCGCGCGGGTCCTTGTTCTGAAACTGCACCCGGCTCGGACCCTGGGCATAGGTCTTGCTCGCTTCGCCCATGCCTCGGCCTTCGATCAAGGCGATCGTCTTTGCGGTCTCGTCATGGAACTGCTGGCGCTTGCCGGGCTCGGCGCCATAGCCGCAGCCGGCCACGACCAACGACAAGGCCCGCGCCGGATAGGCGAGACCGAAATGCAACGTCGCAAACCCGCCCATCGAAATGCCGACGATATGAGCTTTTTCGATTGCCAGCGCATCGAGCACGGCGCGGATGTCGTCGCGCGCCCGGTCCTGGGAATAGCGCTCGGGCTCGTCCGGCACGTCGGACGGCGGATAGCCGCGGGCGTTGAAGGTGATGCAGCGATAGCGCCGCCCGAAATAGCGCAGCTGCCCTTCGTAGCCGCGGTGATCGTCGGCGAATTCGTGGACAAAGACGATCGGCGTGCCGGACCCGGTCTCCTCGTAATAGAGCCGGACACCGTCATCGGTCGAAAGCTGCGGCATCGCTTTCCCCCAGCTGCTGCGCGACGCCGATCCTACGAGCGGCGATGCGGCTGCGGCAAGCGATGCCGTTGGCACGATTCTTGATGCGACAAGGTCAGGTCCGGGCCTGCGCACGACACGGCGAGGCCGATCCGGGCCGGGAACGCCGGATCGCTTCCGGACCTCTTTCCCGGACCAGCCTTCCGCCATGCCCCGAAAATGCGCAACTGGCGAAATGCACGGCAGCGGTCCCGCCGTTCACCCCGCGGCGGTGCTCGACAAGTCGGCGTCGCGATCGATCAGGCCCGAGCGGAGCGCGATGCGGATCAGGTCGGCGATCGAGGCGGCGCCGAGCTTCACCTTGATGCGGCTGCAGCTATTGGCCGCGGTCTTTTGGCTGATGCCGATGGTTTCGGCGATTTCCGACAGCCGGCGGCCCTGGGCCAGCAGGCGCAGCACCTCGATCTCGCGGGTCGACAGATCGGTAAGCGGTAGCGCCTGCGGGTGGATGCTCGAAAACACCAGCTCTTCGGCGATCGCATGCTCGACATAGGTGCGGCCGCGAGCAACGCGTCGAACGGCGTCGATGATCTCGCCCGGCTGCGCATTCTTGGTGACGTAGCCGACTCGCCCCCGCCTGCAGCGCGCGCGTCACATGCATCGGATCGTCGTGCATGCTGAGCACCAAAATCCGCGCCTCGGGATCGACGGCTTTCAGCCGCTCGATCACCCCGAGCCCGCCCAGTCCGGGAAGGTTGAGGTCGAGAATGGTCACCGCCGGACGCCATGCCTTGAAGATGGCGAGCGCCTCCTGGCCGCTCGCGGCTTCCTGAATTTCCTCTCCCGCCTCGGCGGCCAATAGCTTTCGCAATCCCGAGCGGACGATCGGATGATCCTCGACGATCAGGATCTTCATGACCCGGCCTCCGGCTCGCGCATCGTGACGGTTTCCGATTGCTGCCGGCGGGGCAGCACGGCAAGGACGGCAAAGCCCCGGTCGGGGCGGTTCGAAAACGTCAGCCGGCCGCCCAGCGCGGCGATCCTCTCGCCGAGGCCGGTCAGCCCGTAGCCCTATCCTGGTCTCCTCGCCCATGCCGCGCCCGTCATCGGTGATCGCGCACGCTGATCTCGCTGCGGCCATCGGGCATATCCCGGCGTGGCTCGACCGTGATCGCCACCGTCTCGCCTCGGCATGGCGGACGGCGTTCGCCAGCGCTTCCTGCACGACCCGGCAGATCGTCGTGCCGATCATGTCCGACAGGCCCTCGCATTCCGTGGAAACCCGTACCCGATAGCGGATTTGCGGGCGGCGGCGGCGCCAGAACGCCACCAAATTCTCGATCGCCGCCGCCAGGCCCAGATCGTCGAGACCCACCGGACGCAACCGGCCGAGCATACGCCGCACCTGCTGCTGGATATGGCTGACGGCATCGGCGATCGACTGGATATGCTCGCCGGCTTCGGCGTTGCGGCCCTCGGCCAGCACACGGGAGGCCGACGCGGCGTCGGTGTTGACGGCGAATAGAAACGGGCTGACCTCGTCGTGGAGGTCGCGGGCGAGCTCGCCCCGTTCCTCCTCCTGCAGCGTCAACAGCTGCTCGTTCAGGCGGCGGTTGTCGGCATCGGCCTCGGCCAGCCGCGCCACCATCCGGTTGAAGCTGTCGCGCAGCCGCGACAATTCCGGCGGCAGCCGGCCGCTGATGCGGGTCCGGTAGCGGCCGTCGCCGACCTCCTCGAGCGCCGCGGCCAATTGTCCGAGCGGGCGCAACGTCCGGCCGATGAACAGATAGATGACGAGGACGGTCAGGGCGCAAAACACGGCCGGCGTGATCAGACTGTCGGTAAAGTCGTTCCACACTTCGAGGATTTCGTTGTAGGGCTCGGTCTCGACCCGGATCACGCCGAAATCGCTGCCGCCGACGACGACCGGGATCCGGTCGGTCTCGGGCATCACGCCGATCACGCGCTCGAACCAGCCCGGCACCCGGCCGAATTGCGCGTGCTCGGCGACCGGGGCGGCAACCACCGGCTTGGCCCCGCCGAGCCAGACGCGCAGATGACGGTTGCCCTCGAACGACGCGATCAATTGGTCGAGGTCGCGCGACGGATCGGCGCTGCTGCGCAACCGCTCGATCCCGGTTTCGATGGTTTGCCGACCGACCAGCAAGGCCGCCCGCATCTCGGTGCGCACCGAGCGGACGGCATTGCCGTAGGCGACGAGGCCGCCCAGGGCAAGGCTCAGCACCAGGACGACGCAAACGAGGCTGCTCAGGCGAAACCGCAGCGACATCGAGGCTCCCGCCGGCTTGCGTAACCGGAATGCCAGCATGCCATGGGCGGACCACTATGGATACCGGCGGGTCGCAACGGGTGCGGCGCCGGCCCAGGAGGGTTTACCGGCAAGATCGGGAAGATTTCCCGGCAAGATCGGGAAGACGGCCCATCGCCAGAACGGTTCGGCCCTCGGCATGATCTTCGCGCCGTCGCGATAAGATCGAGCAAGGGGGGATCGTGCCGAGGCTCGGAAGAGTGGCCGTGCTCGCGGCCGGCATCGTGTTGTCGGCCGCCGGCGCCTTTGCCCAGACGGCCGGTCCCGCCCAATCCCCAGGCTTCTCCCCGACCCTGATGCCGGGCGGCGCCGCTACCGGGCAGCCATCTGCGGCACCCGTATTCTCAGCCACTCCGGCCATTACCTTGCCCAGCGTGGAGGTCGTCGGCATGACACCGCTGCCGGGAAGCGGTGTCGATATCGACAAGGTGCCGGCCAATGTCCAGAGCCTGAGCTCGGAGCAATTGTGGCCCGGCGGCCAGAACGACCTGGTGCCGACCGCCGCCGCCCGGCGCCTGTCGCAGGTCAACCTCAATGCCGAGCAGGGCAGCCAGTTCCAGCCGGATTTCGTCTATCGCGGCTTTGAGGCGTCGCCGATCTCCGGCATCCCGCAGGGCATCGCGGTCTATCAAAATGGCGTGCGGATCAACGAAGCGTTCGGCGACACCGTCAATTGGGACCTGGTCCCGCAATTCGCCGTCGATCGGATGACGGTGCAGGGTAACAACCCCGTTTTCGGCCTCAATGCGCTGGGCGGTGCCGTGACCCTGGAGATGAAGAACGGATTTAACTTCCACGGCACCGACGCCCAGCTCGGCGGCGGCTCCTTCGGCAACATCAGCGGTTTTGCCCAACAAGGGCTGCAGCAAGGCAATTTCGCCTTTTACGGCGCCACCGGCGGCACCCATGACGACGGCTTCCGCTTTCACTCCCCGACCAACCTGACCCAGGGCTATTTGGATTTTGGCTGGGAAAGCAACCCGTTCACGGTCCACCTATCGGTCGCAGCGGCCGACGACATCATCGGCGCGCTCGGGCCGACGCCGGTGCAGCTGCTCGCCCAGGACATCCGTAACGTTTTCAACTATCCGCAATCGATGCACAACGAGATGGAGCTGGTGCAGCTGACCAGCACCTACCAGCCGGTCGATTCGATATTGCTCAGTGGCGACGTCTATTACCGGCACTACAACCAGCGTTTGGTTGACGGCAACACCACCGACGTTTCGGCGTGCGACAACAACGGGAACTTTTTCTGCCTCGAAGGCAACAATTTGTTTCCCGACGACGCCCTGTTCAATTCGCACGGCAATCCGGTGCCGACCAGCGCTCTGCCGCCCGGTGCCACACCCGGCGAGATCGACTTCACGATGACCGACACCAACACCGTCGGCGCCGGCCTCCAATCCAAATTCAGCAACGCTGTTTTGGACCGGGAAAACAATCTGGTCGTCGGCATCAGCGGCGATCACAGCCTCACCGGCTATTCGGCGCATGGCGAGCTCGGCAATATGCTCCCCAGCCTCAACACCATCGGCTCTGGGGAGATCATCGATCAGGGGCTTAGCCCGACCGCGTCGCCGCCGATCGAACAGCCGGTCAACGTCCTCGGCGTCAACGAGAATCTCGGCGTTTATGCCACCGACACACTAAACATCACGCCGCGGCTGGCGCTGACCCTGAGCGGCCGGTTCAACCTCGCTTTGGTCGGGGTGCAGGACCAGACCGGCGTTGCACCGCAGGTCAGCGGCACCAACGTCTATCGACATTTCAATCCCGGTATCGGCCTGACCTACAAGATCCTGGACTATGTGACGGCCTATGCCGGGTGGTCGGAAGGAAACCGCGCGCCGACGGCGGGTGAGCTGACCTGCTCGAACCCGAATACGCCCTGCCTGCTCGATGCGTTCTTGGTGGCCGATCCGCCGTTGAAGCAGGTCGTGTCGCACACGATCGAAGCCGGGTTGCGCGGCAATTTCGCGGCGCCGACCATTCCCGGCCACTTTCTGTGGAATCTCGGAGTTTATCGGACCAATGCCTTCGACGATATTCTGCTGCTGGCGACCCAGATCAATGGGTTCGGCTTTTTCTCCAATGTCGGCGAGACGCGGCGCCAAGGGATCGAGGCAGGCTTGACCTACAACTGGAAGAAATGGACGGCGAACCTCAATTACAGCCTGCTCGACGCGACCTTTCTCGATCCCCTGACCCTATCGTCGAACAGCCCTGCCGCCGACGCCAACGGCGATATATTCGTCAAGCCCGGCGACACATTGCCGTTGATGCCGCGCAATCGCGTCGTTCTCGATGTCAACTATCAGGCAACGCCGCAATGGACGATCGGGGCCGACGCAAAATTCGTCAGCAGCCAATTCCTCGTCGGCGACGAATCGAACCAGGAGCCCAAGCTGCCGGCTTATGGCGTCGTCAACCTCTACACTAGATTAAAGGTCAACAAATGGGCCTCCTTCTTTGTCAACGTCGATAATCTGTTCAATCGTACCTACTACACCTACGGAACCTTTACCGAGCTCGACGGGCTGCCGCCGAATTTCAACCTGACCGATCCGCGGACGTTCAGCCCGTCGCCCGGCCGCGTCGTCTACGCCGGGCTGCGCGCCACTTTCTGATTCGCCGGGCGATCATTCGGCGAGTGCAGCCGCGCCCTGCGCTTCGCCGACGCGGCCGGGAACATTGAGCCAGAGCAGCGAGATCACCGCCGACAGCAAGGCCCACAAGGCCAGCGCGTAAAGGCCACCGGCATAGCTGCCGGTCAGCTGCTTTGCCCAGCCGACGATCGTCGGTCCGAAAAACCCGCCGAGATTGCCGATCGAGTTGATCCAGGCGACGCCGGCGGCGGCGGCCGAGCCGGTGATGAACATCGTCGGCATCGACCAAAACGGCCCTTTGGTGCCGTACAGCCCAATGGTCCCGAGGCTGATCCCGACGAGCGCCCACCAAGTACCGATCATCAGCCCGGCAAAGCCGAGGCCGATCGCCGCGGCGAGGCAGGTCGCAAACAGAAACCAGCGGCGCTCGCCGAGCCGGTCCGAGAGCCAGCCGACCAGCACCAAGCTGATGGCGCCGCAGATATAGGGGATCATGGTCAGCCAGCCGACTTGCATATTGCTGACGCCGAGCTGCTTGATGATTTGCGGCAGGAACAGCAGGAGCCCGAGGCTGGCGACGCCGATGCCGAGATAATTCAGCGACAGCAGCAGCATCTTGGGGGCGAAAAAGGCATGCAGCATGCCAAAGCCGTGCTGCGCCTCGATATGGCGGCGTTCTCCGGCGAGCGCGCGGTCGAGCCAGCCCTGCTCGTCGCGGCTGAGCCAGCTCGCCTCGCTCGGCCGGTCGGTCAGGTAGAAGAAGGCGGCGATGCCGATCAGCACGGCCGGGATCGCTTCGCAGATGTACATGACCTGCCAGCCGCGCAGCCCGAGAAATCCGTCAAGACCGAGCAGCGCGGTCGATACCGGCGCGCCGGTCGCCACCGCGATCGGCAAGGCCAGGATAAAGCCGGAGTTGATCCGGGCGCGGTGCGCATCCGGGAACCAATAGGTGAAATAGAGCACAAAGCCGGGAAAGAGGCCGGCTTCGGCGACCCCCAGCAGAAAACGGATCGCCATAAAGCTGTAGGGGCCGGTGGCAAAGGCGGTGGCGCCGGAGATGATGCCCCAGGTCACCATGATCCGCGCGATCCACAGCCGCGCCCCGAGCTTTTCGAGAATGATGTTGCTCGGCACCTCGAACAGCACATAGCCCCAGAAAAAGGCGCCGGCGGCCATGCCGTACATCGCCGGGTCGAGACCCAGATCCTTGTTCATCGTCAGCGCGGCAAAGCCGACATTGATCCGGTCGAGATAGCAAAAGAAATAGGTCAAAACGGCAAACGGCAGCACGCGCAGGTAAACCTTGCGCATGGCCGACTGCTCGACCGTGCGGATCATGGCTGTCTTCTCCCGGTGGCGGTATCAGCCAAGGGAGGAGAGACGAATAGTCAGGCGGCGCACAAATGCACAGTTTTCATGTCAGGCGCGCGCGCCCGGCAACTCGCCGCGCCGGTCGCCCGCGTTTCCCGGCCGGCGTATAAGGGCGGCGGGGAAATCCATCGGCAAGGAGCGGGGCGATGCGCATCCACAATCTCTATACCGACGCCAACGGCCAATCGCATTTTCGCGATGTCGAGATCGAGTGGGCCGAGGAGCGGCGCGGCAGCAAGCTATCGAAACGCCTGCCGGCCAGCGGCATCATCTTTCGGGAGACCGAGGCCGAGCACGATATCGACTGGCATACGGCGCCACGCCGGCAATACATCGTCAACCTCGACGCCGGGGTAAAGATCACCGCCAGCGACGGCGAAGCCCGAGTGATCGGTGTCGGCGAGGTGATCCTGGTCGAGGACACCACCGGCAAGGGCCACCTGTCGCAGCATGTCGAGGGCAAGATCCGCCACTCGATCTTCGTCCCGGCGGAATAGGACGCGACCGCCCGTTCGCCGCCTACCCGGCGAGGATGGTCGCACCGAGCCGGCGGGGGCCGGCGCTGTGCGCCGCGTCAGACCGGCTGAACACGATCGCTTTTTTGAACGCGATCGCCTGCTCGGCTTCCAGGACCGGAGCCGCCGCCACCAGGTCACGCGGGATTTCAGCCGACAGCCGCAACCCGCCGAATTCGATGTCGAGCAGCCGTCGCGGTCCGTTGACCGAGATGCCGCGGATACGCGCCCGCTGACCCGATCCTGAGATACCGCCGATCGCGATGTCGTGCGGGCGGACGAACAAGGTCGCGGGGCCATCGGGATAGTCGGCGCCCACGTCGCACAAGAGTGGCAGCGGCCGGCCGGATGCGATAACGCGGCCGTCGCGGATCTCGACCTCGATGCGGTTGGTCGCGCCGAGAAATTCGGTGACGAACGGGGTCGCCGGGTGGTCGTAGACCTCGGCCGGCGGGCCGATCTGCTCGATCCGCCCGTGATTGAGAATGGCGACCCGATCGGCGAGCTGCAGCGCTTCGTGCTGGTCGTGCGTGACAAAAATCGTGGTCAGGCGAAGCTGCCGCTGCAAGTCGCGCAGCCACTCGCGCAATTCGGCGCGGACCTTGGCGTCGAGCGCGCCAAACGGCTCGTCCAGCAGCAGCACCCTCGGGTTGACGGCGAGCGCCCGCGCCAGTGCCGCGCGTTGCCGCTGACCGCCCGACAGCTGCGCCGGAAAGCGGCCGCCGAGCCCGGAAAGCCGCATCAGATCGAGCAATTCGTTCACCCGCGCCGTGATCTCCGCGCGCGGCGGCCGCTGTCGCCGCGGCTTTACCGTCAGGCCGAAGGCGATGTTGTCCGCCACCGTCATATGGCGGAACAGCGCGTAATTCTGAAATACGAACCCGATCTGCCGGTCGCGCGGCGACAGGTTGCGCACGTCGCGGCCGGAGATCACGACATTGCCGGCGTCGGGCCGATCGAGCCCGGCGATGATCCGCAACAATGTCGTCTTGCCCGCACCCGACGGTCCGAGCAGAGCGACAAACTCGCCCTCTGCCACTGCGAGATCGAGGGCGGAGAGCGCGCTCGCCGGTCCGTAGCGGCGGGATATTCCGTGGATCGCGACCGTCATCCGGCAATCCCGCGCGCTGCAGCCACGAGTTCGCCGCCATGACGCCGCTCGATCAGGGCCTTGGCAACGAGGGTCACCAGCGCCAGGAGAACCAGCAGCGAGGAGACCGCAAACGCGCCGACCAGATTGTATTCGTTGTACAGGATCTCGATGTGCAGCGGCATCGTCGTGGTTTCGCCGCGAATCCGGCCCGACACCACCGAGACCGCGCCGAACTCGCCCATCGCGCGGGCATTACACAGCAAGACGCCGTACAGCAACGCCCATTTCACATTGGGTAGTGTGACACGGCGCAGCATCTGAAAAAAAGAGGCGCCGAGCACCAGGGCCGCCTCCTCCTCGTCCCTGCCCTGCTGCCGCATCAGCGGGATCAGCTGACGGGCGACAAACGGGAAGGTGACAAAGACCGTCGCCAGCACGATGCCGGGGATGGCAAAGACGATATGGATGCCATGGGCGATGGTCCACGGCCCGAACCAGCCCTGCGCGCCGAACAACAAAACGAACACAAGACCGGCGACAACCGGAGACACCGAAAAAGGCAGGTCGATCAGGGTGACGAGCGCGTTCTTGCCGCGAAAATCGAACCGCGCAATGCACCAGGCGGCGGCGAGGCCGAAGACGGTGTTGCCGATCACCGCGATCGGCGTGACGATCAATGTCAGCCGGATCGCCGCCAGCGCATCGGGCTGCGCCAGAGCGGTGACGAAATAGCCGAGCCCACGGGCAAAGGCCTGGGCAAAGACAAAGATCGCCGGGATCACCAGGAACACCGCGACGACCGCCAGGGCCGACGCGGTCAGCAGGGTCCGCACCGCGACCTGCCGCCAATTGCGCGGTTCAGCCGCCATAGCGCCGCCCGATTCTGCGCTCGAGGCCGTTGATCGCGATCAGCATCGCAAACGACACCGCCAGCATCACCGCTGCGATCGCTGCCGCCCCGGCATAATCGTATTGCTCGAGCTTGGTGACGATCAGCAGCGGCACGATCTCGGACACGCCCGGCATGTTGCCGGCGATAAAGATCACCGAGCCGTATTCGCCGACCGCGCGCGCAAAAGCCAACGCCGTCCCGGTCAGGATGCCCGGCAGCAGGGCGGGGAGCACCACCCGGCAAAAGATCGTCGCCGAGCCGGCGCCGAGGGTTCGCGCCGCCTCCTCGGCCTGACGGTCGAGATCGACGATCAGCGGCTGGACCGCGCGCACGACAAAGGGCAGCCCGATAAAGACGAGCGCCACAAAGATGCCGAGCCGGGTGAACGACACCGCGATGCCGAACGGCAGCAGCATCCGGCCGAGCCAACCCATATTGCTGTACAAGGTCGCAAGAGTGATGCCGGCAACCGCGGTCGGCAGGGCAAAGGGCAGGTCGATCAGCGCATCGATCACCCGCCTGCCGGGAAACCGGTACCTCACCAGCACCCAGCCGAGCAGCAGCCCGAGCAACGCATTGAGCGCCGCCGCTGCGATCGACAGGCCAAAGCTGACCCGGAACGCCGCCAGGGTGCGCGGCCGCAACAGGATCGCGACCCATTGCGCCGGTGCCAGACCGGCCGCCTTCGCCGCCAATCCGATCAGCGGCAGGACCACGATCAGCCCGAGATAGGTCAGGGTCAGCCCCATCGCCGGCCCGAAGCCCGGCAGGGTGTCGCGCGATGCGGTTGCGCTGCGCGATGCGGCGATATTCCAGACCATGCCTCAGTTGCCGGGCTTGTAGATCTGGTCGAAGACGCCGCCATCGGCAAAATGCTTGGCCTGCGCCGCCTGCCAGCCGCCAAAGACTTGGTTGATGGTGAACAGCTGCAGCTGCGGGAACTGATCGCGATGGCGGGCCGCGACCGCGGCATCGCGCGGCCGGTAAAAATGCCTGGCTTCGAGCTCCTGGCTCTCCGGCGTGTAAAGCTCTTGCAGGTAGGCCAGCGCCAGCGCGCGGGTGCCGTGCTTGTCGACATTGGCATCGACCAATGCGACCGGCGGCTCGGCCAGGATGCTGACCGAAGGCACGACGATCTCGAATTTGCCGCCGCCGAATTCCTTTGTCGCGAGAAAGGCCTCGTTCTCCCAGCTCAGCAGCACATCGCCCTGACCGCGCTGGGTGAAGGTGATGGTCGAGCCGCGGGCGCCGGCGTCGAGGATCGGCACATTGTGATAAAGCGCCGCCACAAAGCTCCGCGCCTTCGCCTCGTCGCCGCCCGGCTGGCGCAACGCATAGCCCCAGGCCGCGAGATAGGCCCAGCGCGCACCGCCCGAGGTCTTCGGGTTGGGGGTAATGACCTTGACGTCCGGGCGGATCAGATCGGGCCAATCGCGGATGTGCTGCGGATTGCCCTTGCGCACCAGGAACACGATTGTCGAGGTATAGGGAGCGCTGTTCTCCGGCAGGCGCTTTTGCCAATCGAGCGGCAACAGCTTGGCGCGCTCGGCAATCGCGTCGATGTCGTAGGCGAGCGCCAGGGTCACCACATCGGCGCCGAGCCCGTCGATGACGGCGCGGGCTTGCGACCCCGACCCGCCATGCGAGGCCCGGATCGAAACCGTCTCACCGGTCCGCGCTTTCCAATGCGTGGCAAAAACCCGGTTGTAATCGGCGTAGAGCTCGCGTGTGGGATCGTAGGAGACGTTGAGCAGACTCTGCTCGGCGCTGGCGGAGCCGGCCCCGGCCGTTGCCAGCACTGCCCCGATGACCAGCGAGCGGCCGGTCTGGCGCCAGATTTTCGCGGCCGCGAGCGAGGCGGCCGGCGCGAGCCAGCGCGACAGCAACGGGCGCCAAAACGGTGGGCGCCGCGGCGCCGTGGCCCGCTCCGTGGACGGCCAGTCCGAGGCTCCCGATTGCTCGACAAAAACAACCAGACCGCTCAGCGCATCGACGACGAAAAACTCCGAGCGTCGGTCGAGCTTTCGACGGTCGTCATGGGTGATCGCACGATCGAGTCGCGGGTTGCGCGCAGATATCGGCACAACAGCCTCCGGATCAGTTTCCGCATCGACGATGCCGGCACCAGGCTTGGTTTGGTGCGGCGTCGCCGGGTGGATGTTCGAATGGCGGGACCGGTGTCCCGCGGTGCTCAGCGAATCCCGAAGGCTCGACAACAAGCGTCGTTCGCGCCGCTGCCCAGCGCCCGCCTCGCCGTCGCTGTTCCGGTTTGGGGATGTGCGCGAATCGTCATCCGGCGCCTCCTGGGAGCCTGCCCGGCTCCGATCGGCCATAGCAGCCTCTCATTCACGTCTCTGAAGAGTCAAATAATTTTTCAACACCTATATCTAACGTAAAATAAGGCCTCGCCCAAGCCGTTCCAGCGCGGCCGGGATTTGACAGGGCACGGAGACGGTCCTACCGTTCGGGTCAAGAAGAGGATCGGATAACCGGTCCCTCGACTGGGAGGAACGCATGCAGGAAGACGTCGCGGTCGCGTACCTGCCGTGGTACCGCTTGCTCAGCCGCGAGCAGTGGAAGGTGTTGGCGGCCTCGAACCTCGCCTGGCTGTTCGACGGGTTCGAGATTTACGCGCTGTTCCTGACCGTCGGTTTTGCCCTGCATCAATTGCTCGACGTGGCGCAATTCGCGCAGATCCCGCGCTATGCCGGCTATGTTCTGGCGACGACGGTGTTCGGCTGGGCCACCGGCGGCGTAATCGGCGGCATCGCCGCCGATTATATCGGCCGCAAGCGGACGATGATGCTGGCGATCCTCGCCTATTCCTTGACCACCGGGCTCAGCGCCATCGCCTGGAGTTGGCAGTCGTTTGCGGTCTTGCGGTTTCTGGTCGGCGTCGGGATCGGGTCGGAATGGGCGACCGGCGCCTCGATCGTCTCCGAATTGTGGCCCGACCACGCCCGCGGCAAAGGCGGCGGCTTGCTGCAATCGGGCGCCGGCATCGGCAGCTTTCTCGCCTCGGGCGTGTGGCTCGCAATCGGCGGGCTCGGCCCGAACGCCTGGCGCTTTATGTATCTGGTCGGCGTGTTGCCGGCGCTCCTGGTGCTGTGGATCTGGCGCGGCATGCCGGAATCGGCGCGCTGGGAGGACGCCAACGAGCGCCGCCGCGCCGCCCGCGAATTGCAGCGCAGCGGGGTGGCGCTCGAAGGCGAGCATGCGGCGCTGACCCGGTTCACGGTCGCCGATATGTTTCTCGACAAGAGTGTCCGCCCGCGCCTCGTCGCTGCGTTTCTGATGATGCTGTCGGTGACCTTCGGCTTCTGGGGTGTCGCCACCTTTATCCCGACCTATGTCGGCACGGTCGCGGCCAAGGCCGGGCTGTCGGCGCCGCATTATGCGGCATTGGCCGGATTGCTCGGCACCGGCGTTGCGATCTTCGGCTTTATCACCCTCGGCTTCCTGTCCGATTCGATTGGCCGAAAGCCGACGACGATGCTTTATTACGCGATGTGCCTGATGCTGACGCCGATCGTTTATCTGTGGGCGAAGAGCATGGCGCCGCTGCTGGTCGCGGTCGCCGTGTTCGGCTTTTTCACCGGCGGCATCTGGGCCTGGGCGCCGGTATGGCTGCCCGAATTGTTCCCGACGCGGATGCGCGGCACCGCCGTCGCGTTTTGCTTCAATGCGCCGCGCTGGATCTCGGCCATCGGCCCGCTCATCGCCGGCACCCTGATCGTCAGCCTCGGCGGCTACGGCAAGGCGGCGACGATCGTCGGCCTGTTCTTCCTGCTCGGCGTCGTCGTCGCACCCTTCCTGCCGGAAACCCGCGGCAAGCCGCTGCCCCACACGATCTGATCGCGTTCACCCGCCAGACCGCCTCCTTCGTGGTAATGATCTGCAATGCGTGGGATTCCGGTCCGGCGCTGCTTTGATTTCATGACGGGGGCAGGAGATGGCGGACGGGATATCTGCTGATTGCGATGTGGTCGTGGTCGGCGCCGGGAACGCGGCGAGCTGTGCCGCATTGTCGGCGCGCGAGGCGGGTGCGCGCCTGCTGATGCTCGAAGTGGCCCCCGAGGACCAGCGCGGCGGCAACTCGGCCTTTACCGGCGGCGCCTTTCGCGTCGTCTACCATGGCGGCGAGGATTTGGCACGGCTCATTCCCGACATGAACGAGACCGAGCTCAAGGACGTCGATTTCGGCACCTACACCGAGGAGCAGTATTTCGACGATATGGGCCGGATGACCGAGTACCGCTGCGACCCGGACATGACCGAGACGCTGATCCGCAGTAGCTTCGATGCCGGGGTGTGGCTGCGCGGCAAGGGGGTGCGCTTTCAGCTCGGCCTCGGCCGCCAGGCGTTTCGCGTCGACGGCAAGTTCAAGTTCTGGGGCGGGCTCGCCTGCCACATTTGGGGCGGCGGCAAGGAGCTGATGAAGGCGTTGCATGCGCGCGCCGACCGCGACGGCATCACGATGTTGTACGAGACGCCGGCGGTGGCCCTGTTGACCGGCGACCGAGGGGTGGAGGGCGTGCGGGTGCGCCATCGGGGGCGCCTCCACGATATCCGCGCCAAGGCGGTGGTGCTGGCCTGCGGCGGGTTCGAGGCCAATGCCGAGATGCGGGCGCGCTATCTCGGCCGCAACTGGGACCTCGCCAAGGTGCGCGGCTCACGCTTCAACACCGGGCAGGGGTTGAAAATGGCGCTCGATCTGGGGGCGGCGGTGCACGGCCACTGGTCGGGCGCGCATGCCGTGGCCTGGGACCTGAACGCGCCGCCCTTTGGCGACCTCGATGTCGGCGACCGCTTTCAAAAGCACAACTATCCGTTCGGCATCGTCGTCAACGCCCGGGGCGAGCGCTTTCTCGACGAGGGCCTCGATTTCCACAGCTATACCTATGCCCGGTACGGCGGCGAGATCCTGAACCAGCCGGGGCTGTTCGCCTGGCAAATCTTCGACCAGAAGGTGACCCATCTGCTGCGCGAGGAATACCGTATCCCGCGCATCACCAAGGAAGAGGCCGACAGTTTCGAGACCCTGGCGCCGCGCCTCGAAGGCGTCGATCCCGGCCGCTTTCTCGAAACCGTGCGCGCCTTTAACGCCGCGCCGCGGCCGCAGGTGCCGTTCAACCCGAACATCCATGACGGGCTGCGCACGACGGGCCTCGCGATCGACAAGACCAACTGGGCGCAGCCGCTCGACCGCCCGCCCTATCACGCCTATGCGGTGACGACCGGCATCACCTTCACTTTCGGCGGGCTCAAGATCACCGGCGAGGCCGAGGTCGAAGACACGACCGGCCATCCGATCCCCGGCCTCTACGCCGCGGGCGAGGTCGTCGGCGGCCTCTTCTACCACAACTACGCCAGCGGCACCGGCTTGATGGCCGGCGCCGTCTTCGGCCGCCTCGCCGGCCGCGCCGCCGCCGCGCACGCGCTGTCGCGCTGAGCAGGGACGACCTATCGGTCCAAGCTCCTCGCCCGCGCCGAGTTCACCGCCCGCTACACGATTAGAGCGGTTTTCGATCGGGCCCAACAGGCGGCTTTGGTGATCCGATTGCCGGGGTCGCCGTTGGGTATCGCCAAGGTTTGCCGATCCGGCAAAGCCCCACTCAGGCCGACGCCGCGATCGAAGAACGGATATCGGTGTTCGCGTATATCGCGTGCGACGCTTCTGAGAACGGCGTCTCTTCTGGACCGACCCCGCTCGTGATGTTCCGCACCTCACGCTTTCGGCTCAGCAGGACGAGACGCCGCATATCGAGGATCGTGAGGGAATGCCTCTCCAGGCGGGCGATCTGCTCGGTTCGCAAGGCCTTCAATACGCGATTCACATGCACCTCTGTAAGACCCAGGTACTCGCCGATATGCTGCTGCGTCAGAGGTAGCTGGAAAGTGGCCGTGGTGATCAGCTTGCGCGTACGGAGCCGATTGTAGAGATCGAGCACCATCATTGCCAATCGGCCACGCGCATCACAACCGGATATCGCCGCCAGAAGGCGGTCAGCGCGCCGCTGTCGGCGTCCCAGCAGCCAAGCAACGAACAGCATAGTGTTGGGCGACGCGATCGCGTCGCCCAACAGGGTGCGAGCATCGGCCGCCTGGGCCTCGATCGAGGTTAGCGCCAGGACGTTCGCCAACGGTCTCGTCTTGAATGCCGCATCAAGTCCAATGAAGTCGCCGGGAAGGTATATGTCGATCATGACTCGTCTGTCTTCGGGCAGCTCGGCGTATTGGCAGGCCCACCCGCTCCGCAATCGATAGACACAGTAATGCCCGACCGCAGCCAATGGGAACGCTCCTCCGGCTCGCAAGGAGATGGGCGCTGCATCGGCAAATGTGGCAAGGAGCTCCTGTTTGCCTCGCAACAGCGCCTCGCCCAGCGCAGACGAATGACTTGCCACAGTCGGCGACATTACGGGGGCGCGCTTTATCGAGGGTTCGATCGTGCCCGAAACCGCCGGTCGTCCCGACTGTCGATTGCTGAAGATGCAGTCCCTATCCATGTGGCATGACCATTTGCTGCGGAAGCCGCGGGTAACGCGCCCGAAGGCGCTACCCGTCAAATTCTCGTCCAATTTGCACTATGCTGCGCGCTTTCGCAATACAACTTTCAAGAGAATGAGGCCGGCACAGGCTCATGAACCAGGTAAGCCATTGTCAACAAGGATAAATTCTCTGTTGTTAACCTTGAGTGTCAAGTTGGTTAACCTTAACTCCTGATTATTGACAAATCGACGCCTTTCGCCCAGCTGCAACCAAACAACATTTGTTAATTGGGATAACCGGCGTGGCGCGGCTGATCTACACAGTTGCAATCCGGCCGAAGACGGATAGGTTGGCGCCGCCTCAGCCATGATTTCCTAATAGCGCAGCAGCAACCACTTGGCCTCCCGGCGACGGACATTAGTGCATGGTCAGCCATCTTGGCGACGTCGGTGTCGGCTCTGCCGAACGCCCGAGAACCTCCGAAAGGGCATTTCCGGACCAGAGCTGGTCTCGAATGAGCCGTCCGCGACGCCCCTATCGGCTCTCGCCGGCCGCGGTCGGCGTGGCGATGGGAACCGGCGACTTCGCGACCCTCTTGGGGACTGCCGGGGCAGCAGCGGCAGCGTACCGCAAGCTCGTCCCGGGAGCGCTCCCCGAGACCTGGATCGCACTGGCCCTGCTGGCTGCGATATTGTTCGTCGGCGGGTTCGAGCGCATCGGCGGCTATAAAATCACCAGAGCGTCGCTGTCGAAACCGCAGACCACGCACGTGCTCGCGGTATGGGCCTCCACCGCTTTATGCCTATTGCTGGTCGCGTTTCTTGGAAAGCAATCCGGGCGGGCCTGGACGTACGCATTGGTGATCGCGGCTCCTGCCGTATTGATCGCCAAAAACTATCTGTTGCAGATCGCGCTCGTCGGTTGGAGCCGACGCGGATATTTGACCCGCAACGTCGTGATCATAGGCGCAGAAGAAGAAAGTCAGCGGCTGATCGCGAAATTGCAGGCGTCCGGTGACAACTTCATCACGGTTCGAGGTTTCTTCGATGACGAAGACAATCTCGAGCTGCCAAAGTCGATATGCGGCATTTCCGTGCTCGGCACGACCGACGATTTCTTACGGCTTGCACGCACCGCGCCAATCGATGACGTGATCATAGCCTTGCCGCTGACCGACGCCAGCCGAATAAAGGAGCTGTGCGAGCGGACGAGGACACTGGCGCTCGATGTCCGCCTCAGCATGGAGCCTCTTGCCGAGCTTCTTCAAGCGCGCCGCACCAGCCATGTGGGCAATGTGCCCGTCCTGGAAGTCTCCGACCGGCCGCTCAAGCATTGGCGCCGGTCGCTCAAATGGATCGAGGACAAGACACTTTCAGCGGCCCTGCTTCTCGCATTGGGGCCGTTGATGGCCATCCTTTCGATATTGATCAAGCTCGACAGCGCTGGACCAATTTTATTCGTGCAGAAGCGCTTTGGCTTCAACAATGAGGTAATCCATGTATTTAAATTTCGCACGATGCGGGTGGATCGCGGAGATCCCTCCGGTGCGCAGCGCACGGTGCAGGACGATCCGCGGGTCACTCGCCTGGGCCGCGTCTTGCGTCGCCTGAGCCTTGATGAGCTGCCGCAATTGATAAACGTGTTCCGCGGTGACATGTCGCTCGTCGGACCGCGTCCGCACGCAGTCCATATGAAGATCGGCAACCGCCTTTACGGCGAGGCGGTCGACAAATATCTTCACCGCCATCGCGTCAAGCCAGGAATCACCGGCTTGGCTCAGGTCAACGGGCTGCGCGGCGAGGTGGACAGCATCGAAAAAGGCCGCGCTCGGGTGGCATACGACCTCTATTACATCGAGAATTGGTCGCTCTGGCTCGATCTGAAGATATTGGCGAAGACGATTGGTGTGGTCTCGTCCGGCGAAGGCGCATGGTGACGTATTTGCGCAGACCGTTGCGGCCATTGTCATCGACGGTCGGGGTGGCGGCAGCTGGTTACGGCTGTTGGGGCCCAAATTTGGTGGCCGGCTTTGCCGAGAGGACAGGCGTACGCGTCGTTCCGGTCGAAGAGCTCGCTCCTGAGAAGCTGGCGCTGGTTTGGCGGCGCGTCGCCGAAAAGCCGCTGACCCGTGCTGCAGAGCGGTCGCGCCGCTCGACTGAAGAAGTGCCGTATCGAAATCCTATGCTGGCTACCAGCGGCTCGCCTGCCGGCGGACCGGTCCGGGCCGCCATAAAGACGAGGGGCTATTAAGCCATTGCAGGACCAAAATCCCTCCGCGTCGATCGAGTACGATGAAGATATTACCGGCCCGCCAGCTCCGTCGGTAGACCTCCTTGCTCTCGTTACAGCCGTGCTGCGACGCTGGAAGCTGATTACCGCGCTCACGCTCTGCACATTGGGTTCAGTATACGGCGTGCTGAAGCTCGTACCATCGCTATACACATCCACGGTAGAGATACTAATCTTCGATCCGCAACAACAGATCGACACAGCGGTTCAGAAACCGATCTCCCCCTTCGTCGACGCCGTCAGCTACGATGCGATGAACACCGAAATCAACATCATCAAGTCGAAATCGGTTGCATTGCGCGTCGCCCGGGAGCTCGGCCTTGAGAAAGACCCGGAGTTCCAATCCCACAACCGCCTCGCTGAATTGGCCGCATGGCTTGGCTTTACCCACCTAGGCCGGACGGGTAACAGCAATACCCAAGCCGTTGGCGACCAGCAAGAGGAGGACGCCACACGGCTGGACGAGGCGGCCGATACGTTGCGTGGGAGACTGCAGGTCTGGTCGCAATCGTATATCATGTCCATTTCTGCCGCATCGCAGGATCCGATCAAGGCGCAGCATCTGGCGTCGACCGTCGCCAACGACTATTTGGCGAGCCAGCGGGAAGCGCGACAAGAGGCGCTGCAGCGGGTGGCTACCTGGCTCAGGGGCCGTGTCGACGATCTGCATTCTCAAGTGCTGCAAACCGAGGCCTCGATAGAGAAATTGCGGGCCGAAAGCGGGCTCCGCGACAGCGGCCGCTACAATCTCAGCGAGCCGCAAATGCGTGAGCTCAACACCCAGCTTATGACCGTCCGCGCTGACGTCGAAAAGAAGCGTGCGGATCTCGAGCAAGCGCGTCGCGTGCTCGCGACCAATCAAGGCGCCCAGAGTACGCTATCCGTGCCGAGCGATATCCAAAGCATACCGGAGCTGGCCGCTTCCGCTGAGCTCACGGCGCTGCGGCAAAAGCAGGTCGAATTGAATTGGCGCGCCACGGAACTCCAAAATAAGCTTGGCGAACATCACGTCCAGGTCATCAATATCCAAGCGCAGCTGGCCGGGGTCAACCAGCAGATAAGGGCCGAGACGCAGCACGTCCTCGCAAACATGGAAAGCGCGTATAATATCTCTGTACGTCAGGAGCAAGCGCTTGAAGAAAACTTGAAGAATACCGCCGAGTCCGCTAACTCAGATGCTTCTGTCAAGCTACAGCAGCTCCGACGCGTCGCTGATGCAGACCGTAACCTTTACCAGAGCTACCTATCGCAATATAATGACATTTCAGAGCGACGCACTTTACAGGACACAAGTAGGCGGATCATTTCACCGGCCACGTTGCCGAGGTCACCCAGCTGGCCCCGTCAGAAGCTATTTTACGCGGCTGGTGGGATATTGGGTCTCGGTGGCGGTTTGCTGCTCGCTCTCCTGTTGGAATATTTTCGATCTGGTATCAAGTCCAACGTCGAAGTCGAGCAAGCTTTCAGTCGACCGGTCCTCGGTATTATTCCCTTAGTGCAGCGTAGCAAATTCCGCGGAACTCTCGATGATCGGCTGTTATACAGCATGCTCGATCAGCCTCTCGAGGCGGTGCGCGCGATGCGGATCGGCCTCGAAATTTCAAGCGCGAACCCGAAAGTCGTATTAATTACCTCGGCGCTGCCCGCCGAAGGTAAGTCGACCGCGGCGATGTTGCTCGCGGCCTCCAGCGCCAGCTCAGGCAAAAAAACCATATTGCTCGGATGCGATTTGCACCAGCCGTCGACCGACGCGACATTCCAACACAAGCGCTCGCCGGGTTTGTCCGAGCTGCTCCGCGGTGCCGCCGAGCTCACCGATGTAATCACCCAAGACCCAGCAACGAAGACTTATGTGATCCCGGCCGGATCTACGGTGACAAATGCGGCCGACCTGCTGATGTCTCAGCGAATGCGAGATCTGATCACCGAGCTGCGGGGCGAGTTTGATTACATCGTGATGGACGCGCCGCCTTTGTTGCCGGTCATCGATGCGCTGGCTCTCGCGACCGTCGCGGACAAGATCCTGGTGATCGTCGAGTGGGGCCAGACGCCGCGCGCCAGCATCTCCGAGGCGTTCAAGATTTTGCGGCCTGAGGCGCATCGTATCGCCGGCGTCGTGCTCAACAAGGTCGATCTCAATCAACTCCCAGGATACCGCGGCGCCTACCATTATCCTTACACAGGTAAGTACGTCGGCAACGCATGAAAGATCCAGCACGCTGGGGGCTGGCGCAATCAGAAGCCTCCATTCGGGGCAGGATTTGTGTGGCGATGTCAGATGGTGGGGATCCGCATTGTTGTGACGGGCCAGTGATCGCGCGCGATCGGCGACGGTGATGGCGAATTGATGGCGATATCAATCCTTTTGGCTCGTGCCCGGGTCCCCCAGCGCTGCGGCTCCAGGTTGGGTCAAGATGAGCCGAATGCCCACAACGGCTATTACAATACGATGATGGAGATGGGGCGTGTCGGCTTTGTGCTCCTCATACTCTTCATCATCGCAACTCTCCACGCCACCGGGCGTGTCGCCGACCGCGATCCCAGGCGGGCGTGGCTCGTGCTTTCACTTGCGCTCTATATTATACTGTTCAATTTCTTGGAAAGCTTGTGGATGCGCGGCTTCGAATTTTTGTGGGTGGTGTTTGTTATCGTTGTCACCGAAATCGGTCGACACGGGCGGGCTTTTCCGCTGAAAAGGGCGGCGGACAGGTCAAGGGGCCCGAGACCCGGCAGCCCTGGATTCTCGGCAGGCGCGCGGCCTCGGCCGCGCATTAGGCTCTCGTGATCATGCCCTCGGAAATCGGTGCCGGCGCGGTCTATGAGCTCGAACGCGGGGGCATGCTTCCAGCCCCCGCGACCCAGGTCTCGGCGACGGCCGGCGTGCAGCTCCTCAGCCCGCGGCCCAGCTTGCATGGCCACCTGCCGGTGCTGGATGGGGTGCGCGGCTTGGCCATCCTGATGGTTCTGCTGCTGCACTTTGTCGGCACCGTGCCGCCGAGCAACGGGGTCGAACGCGCCGTCGCCGGTGTGACCAACTACGGGTCCTACGGGGTCGAGCTGTTCTTCGTCCTGTCCGGCTTCCTTATCACCGGCATCCTCAACGACACTCGCAACGAGCCGCACTACTTTCGCAACTTCTACATGAGGCGATCCCTTCGCATCTTCCCGCTCTATTACGGGGTGCTGGCGGTCGTCTTCTTTGTGGCCCCGCTGATCCCGCTGCTGCGAGGGCCGACGCTGGACCACCTGGTGGACCGCCAAGCCTGGGCGTGGCTCTACGCCATCAACATCTACATCGCCAGGCAGGGGGCGTGGTCCTTCTCCTACCTCGACCACTTCTGGTCGCTCGCCATCGAAGAGCAGTTCTACCTGTTTTGGCCCCTGGTGGTCTTCGCGCTGGCGCGCCGGCCGCGGGCGCTCATCGTGGCGAGCCTGATTATTTCGCTGAGCGCCATGCTGGCCCGGCTGATCGGATCGCTGATCGGGCTAAGCTGGTGGACGACGTACACCCTCACCCCCTTCCGGCTCGATGGCCTGGCGCTCGGCGCCTTTCTCGCGGTAGCGGCCCGCCGGCCCGGGGGCCTGGAACGGCTGGCGCGGGCGCTGCCGCCGGTGGTGGTCGTGGCCGGAGGACTGCTGGCGCTCAGCTTCGTCTGGACCCGCCTGGTGTCGCGCGAGGGGCTCGAGCTGGTCCTGCCGGTCCGGGCCTCGCTGATCCTGATGCTGCTGGCGTGCCTGCTGGTGTGGGCACTGATGGCGCCCGAACGATCGGCCACCTCACGCTTCTTCTGCAGCCGCTCCATGGTCTTCCTGGGCACCTACAGCTACGGTCTGTACGTCTACCATCACTTCATCTCGTATTATCTCACCAGCAACCGGACTGACCTGGAGCTGGCGCTCTGGCTCGGCTCTCATTCGGCGGCGGTGGCGCTGCAGGCCACGCTCGGCGCGTCCCTCTCGCTGGGATTGGCCTATCTGAGCTACGAGCTCTTCGAGAAGCGGTTTCTTCGGTTGAAGCGGCTGTTCGAGGCAGGCAAGGCGCCGGCGCCTGAGCGCCCGGCTGCGGCGAGCGCCGCCGGACCGTAGCTCCGCGCCAGACACTGCTGGTAGTCGAACGGCGGGATCCAGTCCAAGGTTTCCCGCAGCCGGCGGTTCTCGAAACGGAGCGGCTTGAGCCGCGACTCGAGCCGACGCGGGATGAGGATGCTCGGCACCTTGCTGGCGCGTCTGAACACCGTGGCGTAGGCCAGCCGCGCCATCGTGACGGCGAGCCGGTAGGGCACCGGCAGGCGCCAGCCCGGCCGGCCGCTGCCGTGCATGTAATCGGAGAGGTAGGTCCAGATGCGCTCGCCGGGGCCGTCAACCACGTTCAAGGTCTGGCCGCGAGCGCGCGCATCCGCCGCCGCCAGCGCGAAAACGTCGGCGCAGTTCTCCACATGGGTCATCGGTATCCGGGTCATCGGACCGATGACCAGGTGGTGCCGCCCGAACGGCTGGCCCAGAGCAGCCAGGTAGCCGTGATCGCGTCCCCAGATGAAGCCGGGCCGGAGCACGGTGAGGTCCCAGCCGTGCTCCTTGGCAAAGCGACGCGTCACCCGCTCTTGCCACCACTTGGAGATCGTATAGCCATCACGGGTGTAGACGTCCGGCGCCTGGTGCAGCGGCGAGCCTTCGTCCAGGGTCCGGCGGGTCGAGCTGTAGTCGTAGACCGAGAAGGTGCTGCACAGCACCAACCGTCGGCAGGCGCTGCCGGCCATGGCGTCGAGCAGCCGCTCGGTGCCCGCCACGGTGCCTGCGAATTGCGCGTCCTCCCCGCCCGAGACTACGGCCGCCAGGTGGAGCAGCACGTCGACACCCTCGAAGGCGCGTTGGAGCTCGCGCGAGGTGCGCAGGTCGGCCCTGAAGACCTCCACCGAGGAGGGCCAAGCGAGCGCCTCCAGACACACGGCTGGGCGGACCATGGCCCGGACCTCGATGCCTCGGGCAAGCAATGCGCCGACCACGTGCCGGCCGAGGAACCCATTGGCCCCGGTGACGAGCGCTCTCATAGCCGCTCCTTGGGCTTGAGGGCCTCGACCATCCGATTGACCTCGAGGACGTGGCGCGCCGCGACCGGAGGCGCAGACCCGTCGGCCAGCGCCCGGTAGGTGCGGGCCAGAAGCTCCCATAGCCCTTCATAGGCCCCGGGGCCCTTGAACTTGCGGAGCAGCGTGGCCAGCGCGGCGCGGCGGATGGTCCTCCCCTCCTCAAGGGCGCTGAAGAACGGGCGCAGCGGCTTGGGGACATTGCGGGGCCCGTCGAAGGTGAGCCGAGTTTCCCACAAATTGGCGGTGGCTTGCATTCGCTCCCCATAGACCCGCAGCCAGAAGGCGTCCGGCTGCGAGCTGGCGCTGAAGCCGAGGGCAGCGGTGCCGCGCTCGGCGTCGAGCACGGCGCGGAACTCGTCGAACGGCAGCGGCGAGGGTTTGCGCTTGGCCCAGACCGTCTGCGCGCTCCGGTGCGGACCAACGAAGAGATGCGCCAGCGAGGCCAGATGCGGCAAGAAGTCGGCGATGGCGCCGCCGGCCAGGGTAAGCGCCGGGTGCGGCGAGTTGGGATCGGCGAACCCGTCCGGGCCGAGGATGTCGAGGCAGACGAGAACCTCGACATGGGTCACCGCCCCGAGCTCGCCGGACTCGATACGCCGCAGGATCTCCACCGAGGCATGGTTGAAGAGGTAGTTGTAGTCCTCGACGAGGTGGCGGCCGGCCTCCTCGGCGCGCCGGATCAGCGTCTCCAGCTCCTCGTAGGTCGAGGTGGCCGGCTTCTCGACGATGACATGGGCGCCGGCGGTGAGCGCATCCATGGCCAGCCCGAAGTGCGAGGTCGGGGGCGTGGTGATGTGGACTACGTCGGGTCGGACCATCTCCAGCATGGCCCGGTGGTCGGTGAACCAAGCGGGAATGCCGCACCTTTCGGCGGCAGCCTCCGCGGTGGCCGGTGAGAGGTCACAGATCGCGGCCAATTCGACGCCCGGCAGGGTCTCCAGGCAAGCGAGGTGCTGGCGCGCGATCTGCCCGGCCCCGATCAGCGCCGCCTTCACGAGGTATTCTCCAGTACCCGGCGGTAGAAGCCCTCCAGTGCCTGGGCTGCCCCGCTCCAAGCGTACCGCTCGACCGCCAGCCGCCTCGCCGATTGGCCGATGCGGGCGGCCAGGTCGGGCTCGGTCAGCAGGCGGCTCACCGCATCGGCAAAGCCTCCCGGTTCGTCCTCGATGAGAATATCTCGCCCGCGGACCGCCTCGATCCCTTCGGCGCCCAGCGCGGTCGAGACGACAGCCTTCCCCATCGCCATGGCCTCGACGATCTTGAGGCGGGTGCCGCCGCCCAGGCGCAGCGGCACCACCACCGCCGCAGCGGCCGCCAAGTGCGGCCGCAGGTCCGATACAAAGCCGGTCAGCTCGATTCGAGGCCCAGCCAACGCCAACAGCGACGGGGGCGGCCGGCCGCCAATGATTTTCCAACGCGCCTGAGGGTGCGCCGCGGCGATGCGCGGCCAGATGGTCCGGGCGAAGTGGGTCACGCCATCGATATTGGGGATGGTGGAAAGGAGCCCGAAATAGACCACCGTTCTGCCGTCCGGCGGCGGGTCGACGGGGCGCGGCTGGTAATGCTCGACGTCTGCGGCGTTGGGAATTATCGCCGTGCGGACACCGGGCGCCTGGTCGAGCAGGCGCCGCTCGTCCGCCGCGCTGCACAGGTAGACCCCGTCGGCGTCGCGATAAGTGCCGAGCTCCTCACGCCGAAGCTTGCGCCAGTTCGCCCCCGCATAGAGGCGACGGCCCAGGCTTCCGCCGGCGCGGGCGAACTGCCGCGACAGGTCGTAGGCCATCTCGTGAGAATCCACGACGAGGGCCGGGAGCCGCTCGCCGGCCGGCGCCTGGCGCAGGTGGTAGTGGCCAAGATACGGGAACTCCAGGTTGACGACGTCGAACCGCCTGGCGCGCAATACCCGATCCAGGCTCCTGCTGCAATGTTGGCAGCGTGACCCGCAGCCGCTCGAAGCTCCGGGTCGAGGCCAGGGACCGGAGCTGCAGCAGCCGTTTGGTAAGGCCGTCCCGACCGTAGGGATTTGGAACCAGCACCACGTCGCGGCAGTAGGCCTGCATGGCCCGGCGGCACTCGTCGCTGTCGAACTCGTCGTCTACCAGCATCGCCGCCGTCACGTCGTGGCGTCGCGCGAGCTGGGTCATCAGCCCATGCATTCGCGCCTGGGCACCAAACCGCGGAGGGCTGGCCGGCATCGGGGAGACCCAGAGGATATCAAGGCGCTGCGGGCTCATAAATCCGAAATCCTCGGCCGCCCGGCTCCGGCCGGCCGGGCTCAGCGGAAGACGCGGTTGCGGTGGCACCATCGGATCAAGACGTATACCGACCAAACCCGCGACCAATACATGCCGGGCGCCCCGTCGAGAAAGGCCCGCCACAGCCGCTCCACCGCTGCGGGGTCGAGCCCGACTGGAGCGACAGCCTGAGGGTCCCGCAGGGTCCGGTCCATGGTGTCCTTCAGGCCGCGCCGGATCCAGCGATCGAACGGCAGCACAAACCCGCTCTTGGGCCGCTCGAACAGGGCCGGGTCGAGGCCGCGCAGACCGATGCGCCGCAGCATGGCCTTCCGGCCCAGCGGACGATAGCGCGCCCGATCCGGCAGGCGGTCGACGCTCTCGAAGAGGAGCTGGTCGACCAGCGGCACCCGCTGCTCGAGCGAGGCGGCCATGCTGGCGACGTCGTTGTCACGCAGCAGCCGCTCGCCGAGGAAGAGCCGCTGCTCCATGATGCTGATGGCCGAGAGTGGCGTGCGGCCCCGGCTCTCGGCGGTGATCCGCCGCCGCATTGCCGCGGGCAGGCCGTCGGCCAGCGCTTCGGCAAAGCCTGGCGCCAGGAGCTCGTGCTGGAATCCGGGGAGAAAGAGCGCATAGGCCAGCTGGTAGAGCGCCAAGCAGATCGTCGCCATGACGGACCATCTCCGGAAGCTTGGCCCAACGGGTCTGAGGCGGCACCATTCCGCCGGAGCGCCGCAGCGGCCAGGTTGCCAGCGTCGCCGCGGCTGTCTGCAAATTTCGCGGCACCAAGGCGGCGCGCCGGGACCAGCGGTGCAGCATCGGCAGATCGCGATAGGACGGTGTAGCCGCCAAAGAGCTCGTCGCCGCCCGTGCCCGACAGCGCGACGGTGAACCCGGCAGCGCGAATGGCGCGCGACATGTAGTAGGCGTTGAGCCCGTCGAAGGTCGGCTGATCGAGGCTGTCCAGCGCTGTCTCGAGATTCTCGACAAAATGCCCCTCCGTCAGCACCACCTCGTGGTGCCGGGTGCCAATGGCGGCGGCGATGCGGCGGGCGACGGGCCCCTCGTTCAGCTCGCGCTCCTCGAAGGCCAAGGTGAAGGTGTGGATCGGGCTCTGAGCGGCGCGCTGCGCGAGGTTCGCTACGGCCGACGAGTCCACGCCGCCGGAAAGAAACACCGCGAGCGGCACGTCGCTGGCGAGGTGAAGCCGCAGCCCTTCCTCCAGGATGGCGGCGAGACCGTCCTCGTCCATGATCGGGTCGCGCGTGCAGTCGGGGATGCGCCAGAAGTCCTGCTGCTGAACCTCCCTGCCGGCAGCATCGAGCTCGAGCAGGCGGCCCGGCCAAAGCAGCTCGATGCCTTTGACGGCAGTAGGAGGACCGACCACAAAGCCGTTCCACACGCTGCTGGCCACGGCCTGCGGGTCGAGGTGAGGCGTGCCCAGCAGCCCCGAGGCGAGCAGGGCGCGAAGCTCCGAGGCGAAGGCGATCGACCAGCCGGCATCCGGATCCGGCGACCGTGCCAGGTAGAGAGGCTTGATCCCCAATGGGTCCCTGGCCAGCAGCAGCCGGCGTTCTTTGGGGTCCCAGCAGGCAAAGGCGAACATGCCGCGCAGCCAGCTCACCGCGCCGGGCCCGTGCAGGGCGAGCGCTCGGAGCATGACGGCCGTGTCGCCGGTGGATTCGAACTCGTGCCCGTCGGCCTCCAAGCGCCGTCGCAGCTCGATGAAGTTGTAAATCTCGCCGTTGAATACGATCGCGTGCCCGGTCACCGGATCAACCATGGGCTGGGCACCGGCAGGAGACAGGTCGAGAATAGCAAGCCGGCGGAAGCCGAGCAGCGCGCCCCAGCCGCGCGAGTCCGGCGTGGAAATCCATGTCCCGCCGTCGTCCGGGCCGCGATGGACCATGGCGTCGCTCATCCGCGACAGCGCGGCGCGGTTAGGGTCGTCCAGTCGCCCGATAATCCCGGCGATGCCACACATCACTCGGGCCGTGTCTCCAATGCCTCACGGTGCGTATTGAACAAGCTGGCCCGCGCAGGAAGTTGCAAGCTTGGCGTGATGACGCTCCGCTCTGAGAGGTGCGGTTCTCCCGACCCAATCATCAGACAAGAGATCCCGTGTCGGCTCCGACAACCGCTGAGGTCGATCTCAGGCGGCGCACGACGATCTCCCGGCCGGCGAGCCAGATGAACTCGATATTGGTCGTCAGGTAGCGCTTCCACAGCTTGCGGGGCTCCATCAGGAGCCGCCAGAGCCACTCCAGCCCCATTGTTTGCAGCCGGCGGGGAGCACGGCTGACGAAGCCGGCCAGCACGTCGAAGCTGCCGCCCACGCCCATGATGACGGGCACCTCCAAGCGCTGCCGGTGGTGCTCGCACCAGGTCTCCTTGAACGGAGAGGGCATGCCGACGAACAGCATGTGGGCGCCGCTCGTCTTGATGTCGTCGACGATGGCCTCATGGTCTTCAGGGCCGAAGTAGCCGTCGCGGAAGCCGGCGATCTCGATGCCGGGGTATCGGACACGGCTCGTTTCTACCAGAGCCGTGACCACCTCGCGTTTGGCGCCGAGGAAATAGACGCGCAGCCGGTGCTCTCCGGCCGCCGCCAAGAGGCGTGCCATCAGGTCCACGCCCGCCACGCGCTCGGGCACCGGTCGGCCCGATGCCCGCAGGGCCCAGACCACAGACATGCCGTCGGCGACCGTAACATCAGCCGCTCGGCACGCCAGCCTTAGCTCTTGGTCATGACGCATCATGCACAGGTGGGACGCATTGGCGGTAACGACCGTGTGCGAGGCGCGCGAGCCGCGACAGAGCTCGAGGCACCGGGCCACCGCCGTCTCCATGGTCACGGCGTCGAAGGAGAGGCCCAGCAGCTCGGCCCTTTCGGTGCGATGCGCGCCGTCAAAAACCGTCGGCCGTTCAGTTAGCTGTTCGCCGACCATGCCACTGCACCGAGCGCTTTCGCATGCGCAAACCAATTGCGCAATGTGCCATCTGCGCGCAGTGGCGAAACAGCATGTAGAGAATAACAAGTTCATAACCATTTGCAATATCTGCGATCAATTCAATGAAGAGCTAGTCATGCCAACAAATGTTATTATTTGAAGTGTGGAGGATTTACCCGAGTCAGACCGCTGCTATCCGTAAGCAAGCCGCACGAAAGCGATCGCGCAGCTGCGACGCCGACGCTACGCTTAAGGAGGCCGCATCAACGTTCGGGAGCCGGATGGTTGGCGTGCCAGAGGCGGGCGCGCTCAGCGTCGACCCGCGCCGTGGCAGCCCGTTTTCCGATGCGCAGGCAGGCGTGCTGGTAGGATTGGAGAAAACGCCTGAACTCCAAATCGTCGTAGCGGGGCAGGCTCTTGAGCCAGCTTGTGAGGTAACCCCAGAGCATGGCGACGCTGCCGATCAATACCGGGTGGGTCGGCAGACGATATAACGCAACCGCCAGGTAGTAGAGGGGCGAGGTGCCCATGAAGTATTGCCCGAACCCGGCGCGAAGCCGCCCGGTCCAGATTCCCTTCTGACTGGCCCCCTGCGGGCGCAGGTGGACGAAGCGGAGGGGCTCGAGATCGACGCTCTCGGCAATCCAGCCGAGCATGCGAGCCCGGTGGCAGTCGATGCCGTCCCACATCACCTGGCGCACAAAGCCGCCGATCTCCTTGAAGCAGGCGACGCGATAGAACTTGGTCATGCCAACCGACATCTCGTCGCCACAGATTTCCGGCACCAGCGCGCCGCTCTGCGGGTGGACGAACCACGGTTTGCCGGAGGTCGTCCCGACCCGCGGATCGCTCTCCATCCGCTGCATCAGCAGCTCGAAGTAGCGGACCGGCAGGTCCAGATCCATGTCCAGCTTGCACAGGTAGTCGAAGTCATCGAGGCGCACGGTCTTCAGGCCGGCGTAGAAGGCCTCGATGACGCCCGGACCCACCTCCCGACGGCCGCGATCGGTGCGCCGCACCACGCGCAGGTAGGGCAGTCGGCGAGCGTATTCTTCGAGGATGGCCGGGGTCTCGTCGGTCGATCCGTCGTCGACGACCACCCAGAGCGCCGGCCGCACCGACTGCGCCGCCACGCTGTCGAGCGTGCGGCGGAGGTGCTGCGCCTCGTCGCGGCAAGGCGTGATCAGCAGGTAGCGTCGCGAGTGGTTCACCCAGAGAAGCTCATCCGAGGAGGTCGGCGCGAAGGCGCATCTCTTAGCACGAAACCGGCCGACCGGGCCGGGCCGCCGTCCCGCGGTCCATCCCGATCCAAACCCATGTTTATAACAATAACCCTGTTTATCGCAATAACCCGGCCAACCCCGATTGGCATCGTGCCGATGGATAGAATGATGATCGACGGCTATATTGAGCAATCTCCGGCAATCAGATTACGCTCGGCGCGGCGCTGCCGTCGAACGACGCCGCCCCGCAGCACAGGAAGCGCGGCACAATGCGACGCACCTTTTTTCTCGCCGCTTCGCTGTTGACTGCGCTGGCGTCCGCAATCGCGTCGGCCGCCGCGGTTCAAAGCAATCCCCCGGCCGAGGTTGCGGCCAGCCAAAACGGCGGCGACATCCTGCCGGCCGACCGGAACGCGAGCGCGAATTGGCGCCGGGCCGGCATGCTGTCCGTCGGCGGCATCCCGGTTCGGAAAACAATTTGCGCCACAGTCAGCCCAAAGGGCGATGGCGCGGATGACACCGGCGACATCAATCGCGCCATCAGGAATTGCCCGGTTGGGCATGTCGTTTCGCTTGGGGCCGGCACGTTTACCATCGCCGAAGGCAATTACGTGCTGGTCGACAAGGGCATAACGCTACGCGGCGCCGGTCCGCACATCACGATCTTGCAGAGGACGAACGGCGCCCGGCCGGGGAGCTACATCCCCGGCTCCACCCCGTCGCCGATCATCATCGTCGGACCTCAGCGATGGAACAATGGTAAGACCGCGACGGCCCTCACCGCCGATGCCGCCGCCGGCGCAAGCTCGGTCCGGGTGACGAGCGCCGCCGGGTTCTCGGTAGGGCAGATCGTCTTATTGGACGAGGCTTCGGGCGCCGCCTGGCAAACCGACCCGCAAGGGCGCGGGCAGATTTGGGCCGCTTCCGACTTCCGAGTGGTTTGGCAGAAGCACAACCCGTCTCGGGCTACGACGATTTCACCTCAAGCACTTATCCGTACACATCGGGCAGCGCCGGGTGCTGGTTTTCCAACTGTGATCGGCCAACCAATGAAATAAAGCAGATATCGGCAATTTCCGGCGACACCATCACCTTCAACTCGCCGATCACCATCTCCTACCGGGTCAGCCACCAGGCGCAGCTCTCCCGTTGGCACACCCCGCACACGCAAGATGCCGGGGTCGAGAATATGTCGTTGTCTGGCGGTGACGACGGCAATCTGCGGTTTGAGTGGGCGGCTTATAGCTGGGCCAAAAACGTCGAGGACAGCAGCTGGCTGAACGAAGGCTTTGCGATCGACAGCTCTTTCCGCGTCCAGCTCGAGGAGTTTTACGTCCATGACGCGGTCTGGCCGGTGCCCGGTGGTGGCGGCTATGCCATCAGCCTTTCGCAGTGGATCATCTGAAGTGCTTATCGAAAACGGCATCTCGATCAGGGCCAACAAGGTCATGGTGGTGCGTTCCTGCGGCGCCGGCTCGGTTGTCGCGTACAATTACATGGACGATGGCTACATCAGCGGCCAAGAGTATTGGCAGGAAATCGGGCTCAACGCCAGCCACATGGTCGGCTCCCATCACGTGCTGTTCGAAGGCAACTACACTTTCAACATAGATAGTGACGACACGCATGGCAATTCAATCTATCTGACGTTCTTCCGCAATTATGCAACCGGTTATCGGCGCGCATTTAACAACACTCTAAATCACAATATATTGGTCGATGATATCGATAATAAACCGGGCCGCAATGGTCCGTTGCGCGCTGCCGGCGCGATGGCATATTCCTATTGGATGTCATGGGTCGGCAATGTGCTCGGGACGCCGGGGCACACGAGCGGGTGGGCCTACACCGGCGGTCCTCCGGGAAATCCCAGCATCTTTATGCTGGGATGGGATGGGACACCTCCCTATCCGACCGACGCCAAGGTCTCCAAGACCGCCATTCGCCACGGCGACTACGATTATCTCAGGAAACGCGTGGAGTGGGATCCGAGCATCAGCAACCATACGCTGCCGGGCTCGCTGTACCTGAGCAGGAAGCCGGCCTTCTTCAATGCGGGGCATGGGTATGCTTGGCCGTGGGTTGACCCCACCGGCTCGCCGCAGCTCTACACGCTCCCCGCCAAGGCGCGTTACGATGCCGGGACGCCGTTCGCGCAACCTTGACCGCTCGTGGCCTTTGGCCGCGGGAGCTCTTGCGAGGGTGGAGCCCATCCCGCTGGTCCGCCGCATCGCAACCGTATCGAGCCACCTCCCAGGCCGGCATCCAACATTGCTCTGAGGTTCGATTCCGCATAGAATGTTCCCGAGATCCAGGGCTCGCATCCTATGCCAAAGATCAATACGGCAGCGTATCGACGACGTATCTTCGGCATCTCGTTAAGTCGTGGACCCGAGCAGATCCTTACGTGAGGAGAGTCCGAGTGGGGTTGCGTAAAAATTACCCAGATCCAACTCTCGCCCGAGCACCATCACCGCGGATATGTATGCCCACTTGGCGGAATTTCGCAAAAAATGCCCACCGATGCGGCCTTTACGAGGCACAGGATGTGCTCGTTGAGATCGATGACGTTGATTTGATCGGTCTCGACAGAACGTGGGGGGCATGGGTTGATGAAAACTGGCTACGAAGACCTCTCTATCATGACGCGTTTAGTAAATTGATCTTCATGAATCCGGGGCTAAAGAAGGTACGGCTCACCAGGGATTACGACATGTTCATAGCCGTCTGCGCTACGTTTGAGGATCTCCCTTACATCAACGCAATCGAACGGTGGAGAGACCACTGCAAGCTCGCCGTGTGTTGGCTCGACGAGCTATGGGTAACCGATTTGCCAAATTATAAATATTGGCTTCCTGCCCTCAAGCAATTTGATTATATATTCTTGGGTATGAGAGGCACCGTTTCCGCTTTATCACAGGCCGCCAATCTGAATTGCTTTTGGCTGCCCGGTGGTGTCGATGCACTTCGCTTCACTCCGTTTTCTCATTTGGCAGCCCGCGTTGTGGACGTTTACAGCATTGGGCGCAGGTACGAAGGTGTCCACCGCGAGCTGCTCGGGGCAGCGGAACGAGGCGAGCTCTTTTATATGCATGATACCCAAGTGGGCGGGGGCATGACAGAGGTGCACGATCACCGGCAGCACCGGGAGCTCTTCGCCAACACAGCCAAGCGCAGTCGGTATTTCGTGGTAGCTGGTGCAAAGATGGATCAAGCCTCTCACACGAAAGGCCAGGTTGAGGTTGGCTACCGCTATTACGAAGGCGCCGCCGCAGGCACAGTGATGATCGGAGACGCGCCGGATTGCGATGCGTACAGAGAGCTATTCGGGTGGCCGGAGGCCGTCATCGAGATCCGGCCCGATGGATCCGACGCGATGGCCGTTCTCAGTGAGCTTGGCTCCAGCCCGGAAAGAATGGCTGCGATCAGCACGCGGAACGCGAGGGAAGCGCTGTTGCGTCACGACTGGGTGCACCGGTGGAACGAGATGTTCCGGGTCGTCGGTGTTGAACCGTCGCCCCGTGGGGCGGCCCGCGAGCAGCGTCTGAAAGACCTGGCGGAATTTTCGAGCAATGCCGATCGGGGGCGAAATTGGCCGCACCGGGCGGTGGGGGCCGATAATGCGGCCTGATCCGATGCGCCAAAGGGTTGCGGTGTTTGGGCATTTTGGCGCCGGCAACCTCGGCAACGAGGCAACGCTTCGGGCGATGGTCTATAATCTCCGAAAGCATTTGCCTGGCGCGGACATCGTCTGTGTGTGCTCCGGACCGGACCAAGCGGCATCGGAATACGCCATATCTGCCGCCCCGATCAGGGCGCCCTTGCCGATCTGGCAGATGCCCGGCGTGTCGAGCACCGAGGATGAGCCGGCGAGAAGCGCAGACGCAACCGTCTATGCCCCAGTGAGAGCCCGTCGGCCGCCAAGCGCCTCAGCCAAATCAAGGGCACTATTGCGCATCTTTTCCTATCCGTTGGCTGAAGCATATCGATGGTTCAAGGCGATCGCCACGCTGAAGGGGAGCAGCTCGCTCGTGATGACGGGAACGGGGATGCTGGGCGACCGCGCGTTGCATTACGAGATATTTCGCTGGGCGGTGGCTGCGAAATTGTGTCGGTGCAAGCTGCTGTTTGTCAGCGTCGGGGCGGGTTTGATACGTCAACCGCTAAACAGGTGGTTCGTCAAGACAGCCCTGACACTGGCGGATTACCGTTCCTACCGGGATTCTTTTTCCAAGGATTACGTTGCAGGTATCGGTGTCGATGCAAAGAATGATTCTGTTTATCCGGATCTGGCGTTCAGCCTGCCAAGGGATATTTTCCCCGCCGATCACGGGCCTGCCCGCCGGGGGGTTAGCATCGGTGTTGGTCTGATGGACTATTACGGGTCCGGTCGGTCCGCGAGCGATCAGGAGGCCTACCGCGATTACGTCGGGTGCGTTGCGTGCTTTGTGGCTGCGATGCTGGAACGGGACCATGCTGTGCGGATCCTGATCGGTGATTTCGCGTACGATCAGGGAGTGAGGCAGGACCTGAGGGAGGCTCTCGAAGGTCGGGGAGTCAGCTATGAAGGCGGCAATATAATCGACACGCCCGCCTTCTCCGTCGACGAGCTGCTATTGCAACTGTCGTCAATAGATATTGTCGTTTCGAGCCGGTTTCACAACCTGGTCCTGGCTCTGATGCTCGAGAAGCCGGTCTTTGCGATTTCGTATCAAGAGAAATTTCAGCCCCTCATGGAGGGCGTAGGATTGAGTGAGTTTTATCTCGACATCGATCACATAGATATCGACCAGCTGATCGGAAAAGTCATCAGGCTGCAAGAGAATGCGTCCACCATCGGCGCTCGCACCGCACGGCAGACGGAGAGCTACCGCGTAGCGCTGGATGAGCAATACGAGCGGATGTTTAACGTTATGAGCCGCTCCGCTGCAAGCGTGACACGGCGCGTCGGGATATGATGCAGCGACCGAAATTTCCCGGGGCTCGCACTTGTCCGTGGCACGGCAGAGGAAGCGTGGCGCTTGGCCACCCGCAGCATGCATGGCGGCATGCAGTGCCGGCGTCGCCGCAAACGCTCGAAGGTGCAAAGATACGAGCCGGCAAGCCGGGACGGCTGAGGGGCTGCGGGGCTGCGGCTTGTGCGCCTGGACACTCCTGAGAACCGGTTGCTTTGCGGCCGGGCCGGGCCGGTATTGGGATTGGGGATGCGGCGACCGGCGATGGCTGGACAACCGGGATTTTTGCGCTGGCGAGAAGCGGCCGAGGGCGTTGTCGGCGGCGGGCGACCCGCTGCAACGGCTGGCGGCAGCGATCGATTTTCGCGGCGGTCCGGGGCGGGCGCTGTCGCGCTCGGAGCGGTCGAAGGGGGCGCCCACCCTGCGGCGCGGTGCTGCTGTTCCGGGTGCTGGTGCCGCAAACCCTTTGCACACGGTCGGACGGCCAGACCGGGCATCAGCTGCAGGACCGGCTGTCGTTCATGCGGTTTGTCGGGCGGGCGCTGCACGGTCCACCGAAGAGCGGATGGCGGGCCGGCGCGTCGTCAGCGATTCTTAATTAATGCATCGTCGAGCGACAGGATGTGCCGAGGCTCACCGACCGCTGACACATTTCGGATCAACCCGCTCCGTTCGGCGCCTCCGTTTTCATCCCTCCAGACTTGCCACGGCGGGCTGCCGCTCTCGTAGAGATCGTCCAGCTGCTGCTTGTCCTTGAAGGTGTCCATCGCGGCAAAGAAACCGTCATATTCGTAGGCCGCTAATTGCCTTTCCTCAATAAGTCTCTGAAAAGGCTCAATGACAAGCTCCTCTCCATAACGCATGTGGCGAAAGATGTCCTTCTGCAAGACAAAAAATCCGGCGTTGATGCGAACACCGGACTTTGTCAGCTCCTTGATTTCGGTCACGAGGCCGTCTGGACCAGTCCGGGCGATGTGATAGCTCACGTTCGGCCGGACGCTGAGAAAGGTCGCAATCTTGTCGCGCTGGCGCGCATAGTCGAGATAGCCTGAAAAATCCAGATCGGTCAGGCCATCAGTGTAATTAGCCAGAAAAATATCGTCGTCTCCGAGGTATTTCTCGACCGCCATCAACCGTTGCCCGATGTTCGATCGCGGGCCGGTTTCAGCAAAAGTGATGTTCCAGTCATGGATATCACTGTTGGCGAGCTCGATCGTCCTTCCGCCGTTAGAAAATGCGAAATCGTTTGATAGGCATTCGCTATAGTTCAGAAAATATTGTTTGATCAAATCCCCTCGATACCCAAGACACAGAATAAATTCCGTATGTCCAAAATGGGCGAAATATTTCATCACATGCCAGAGGATCGGTCGATAGCCAATCGGCACCATGGGCTTCGGAATGTGCTCCGCATAGTCGCGCAGGCGCAGCCCCAGGCCGCCACAGAACAAGACCACTTTCATGCCAATTCGCTCCCCTGCCGCGTATCGCGCGTCACTCGCAAAGAAGGTGCGAGAGGACCTGCCTCGCCCCCGGTCCCAGACCGCTGCTGCCGCACCGGGGGCGTCGTCCCACGGCCCTGGCTGTCCCTGGATACGGTGCTACCCACAATGACACCTCGCCAAGCTGCAGCGCCCTGGCGACGCTGCCCAACATCGTGGCATTATCGCCGCCTCGCCGAACCCGGGACTAACATATGTTAGTAAACAGAACCTCAACATCCCTATCATCGCATGAATCGCGATGATTGTCTACTATTTATCCTGATAATGGACTATAAGATTTGACCGATCACACGGCGATGAGCTAGGATGCTGGCGCCGTCTCGGAAGAGGCTAGCGTCGGCGCAAGAAATGGATGTTGTGAGCTCTACGGGGTGTCCCTGTGGCACTGATGGAACGGCCATGACGGCGTTCATCATATTTTCGGTGTTGGTCATTCTGGCCATGGTCGGTTCGCTCGGCCGATCGCCGGCAACGAGGACGAGATGGGTCGGATCGTGCACGGTTCTCGGTCTCCCCGTCTCGGTGATGCAGCGCGCATGACCTACAGACGGCGGCGTCGCGGTAGGATGTCGATCGACAGCCGCGTCGAGCACGCGCGCGGCGCAGTGTTGGTTAGCATAAAGCTCCCCTCTCTCACAGACATCAGTCCTAATGAGGTCGTATATGGCGGGAATGCGAGTTCTGGTCACCGGCGTCGACGGCTATATCGGCGCCGTTCTCGCGCCGCAGCTGGTGGAATCAGGGTTTGACGTCGTCGGCATCGATTGCGGCTTTTACCGCGACGGCTGGCTGTTCAACGACCTTCGGCCGCGGCCGCTTACTTTTACCAAGGACATCCGCCAGCTGACCTCAAAGGACGTCGAAGGGTTCGATGCGGTCGTTCACCTCGCCGAGCTGTCGAACGACCCTCTGGGCGACTTGAACGAACGCACGACTTATGCAATCAACCACCTCGGCTCGGTCTCGCTCGCAAAAGCGTGCAAGGCGAGTGGCGTCGAGCGCTTTGTCTACACCTCCTCGTGCAGCGTTTATGGTGCGGCCGAAGATGGCGGCGACCGCAGCGAGCAGTCGACGCCCAACCCGCAGACCGCTTACGCGCGGTGCAAGCTGCTGGTCGAACGCGATGTCGGCGCCCTTGCCGACACCCATTTTTCGCCCGTGTTCCTGCGCAATGCCACCGCCTTTGGCGCCAGTCCGCGAATGCGGTTCGATATCGTTCTCAATAACCTGGCCGGGTTTGCCTGGACCACCAAGGAGATCAGGATGACGAGCGACGGCACACCGTGGCGTCCGCTCGTTCATGTCGAGGACATCTGCCAGGCGGTGACGCTTGCGCTGACGGCGCCGCGCGAGGCGGTGCACAATGAAATCTTCAATGTCGGCGACGAGGCTCAGAATTATCGCATTCGCGAAATCGCCACCATTATCGGGAAAGCCTTTGATGGCTGCACGGTCGCCTTTGGCCGGACGAGCGGAGACAACCGGAGCTATCGGACTTCCTTCGACAAGATCCGACGTCATCTGCCGAGCTTCCGCTGCCGGTGGCCGGCCGAGCGTGGCGCAATTCAGCTGCGCGAAGTCTTTGAACGGATTGGAATGACCGAAGAAACATTCTCTTTCAGGGGCTTCACTCGCCTTGAGCAGTTAAAGCATCTGATCGCGACGCGGCAGATCGATGACGACCTGTTCTGGTGTCGTCTCGACGAGCGGCGCTACGAGCACGATGGGGGTCAGGCTGCACACCTGTCGGCTGCTGGTTGATTCCTTTGAGGGTAGGCGCGCGGGATCGGAAGTGGAGAGCTAAGCATATGAAATTCACCGAGTCGAAGCTCAAGGGCGCGTTTATCATTGATATCGAGCCGCGGAACGATAATCGCGGCTTTTTCGCCCGGACCTTCTGTCAGACGGAGCTGAGAGAGCACGGTCTGAACCCGGTCATCGCTCAGGCAAACATTGCCTTCAGCGCTCGGAGGGGGACGCTGCGCGGCATGCATTTCCAGTTTCCGCCGGCGGCGGAGTTGAAGCTCGTGCGTGCGACGCGCGGTGCGATTGTCGACATCATCGTGGATCTGCGTCCGGAGAGCGAAACCTATCTGGAGCATATCTCGGTCGAGCTGACGGAAAGCAACCACCGCGCGATTTACGTCCCCGAACGTTTCGCGCACGGATACCAGGTGCTCGAGGACAATACCGAGACAAGCTATGACGTCGGGGAGTTCTATACTCCGGCGTCCGAAGGGGGCCTTCGTTACAACGATCCGAGGCTTGGGTTGGTCTGGCCATTGCCGGTATCGGAGATCTCTCCTAAAGACTCCGCTTGGGCTCCCCTCGCCGAGATTGAACCGGAGCTAAAGCTGAGGATGACCTGTCTCCCGAGCCATCTCGACTGCGCTATATCCGAAGGAGGCCCTGATGATTATCGTTGACCAGGCACTGAAAGCGAGGGAGCGTGAGGGGCGCCCCATCCGTGTCGGGATGATTGGCGCCGGGTTCATGGGGCAGGGCCTCACGAACCAGATCACGCACAGCGTGCCGGGGATGCGCATGGCCGCGATCTATAACCGGCACTCCGAGCGCGCGATGCAGGTTTATCAATATTCCGGACTTAACCATATAATCACCGCCAGCAGTCAGCGCCAGCTCGACGGCGCGATCCGAGACGGAATCCCCGTCATCGCGGAAGATCCCTTCGCTATCTGTCGGTCTCCCGAGATCGATGTGCTGCTTGAAGTAACCGGCTCCGTGGAATTCGGCGCCCGCATCCTGATGGACGCCTTCGAGCACGGGAAATCCGTGGTGCTGCTGAACGCGGAGGTGGATGGAACTCTTGGCCCAATACTGCAAACATACGCGAAACGGAACGGTGTCATTCTGTCCGCCTGTGATGGGGACGAACCGGGCGTGCAGATGAATTTGGTGCGGTGGGTGGAAGGCCTCGGGCTCATCCCCCGGGTCATCGGCAACGTCAAGGGCTTGCAGGATCCGTACCGCAATCCAACAACCCAGCAGGGCTGGGCGGAACGATGGGGGCAGAACGCTGCGATGGTGACATCGTTCGCCGATGGCTCCAAGATCAGCTTCGAGCAGTCGATCGTCGCCAATGCCACGGGCTTTAAGGTCCGCTCGCGCGGGATGTCGCGCGGCCTCAAATACGATGGCTCCATCATGGACATTGCCGAGCTCTATGATCTTGAGGAAATCCGGGCGTTGGGCGGCATCATCGATTACACTGTGGGCCCGGCCGGTGTGAAGGTATTCGTCCTGGCTGAGCATCCCGATCCGAAGCAGCGTCACTACCTCGAGCTCTACAAGATGGGGCCAGGACCGCTGTATCCGTTCTGGGTCCCCTACCATCTGGTGCATTTCGAGGCGCCGACTGCCATAGCCAGGGTCGTGCTGTTTGGCGACAATGTCGCGCCACCCCTCAGTGGGCCGGTCGTCGAGGTCTGTGCTGTCGCCAAGCGAAATCTTGCCGCCGGCGAGGTGCTTGACGAGTACGGCATGTACATGACCTACGGCGAGGCAGTGAATGCCGAGGAGATGAGCGCGGGGAGATACCTCCCCGAGGGATTGGTGGAGGGATGCAGGCTGACGCGTTCGATTGCCCAGGACCAGGTATTGACTTATGACGATGTCACCCTTCCTCCAGGGCGTCTTGCAGATCGGCTGCGGGCAGAGCAGTACGCTCGTTTTCGGAACGAGACTTGGCTCGAGCGGCATCTGATGGATGTACAGTGAGTGGCCGCCGGGGGAATCCAATCAGAAGAATTTTCTGATGCAAACGCCCTGCGCCACGTCGTCAGCCTGTCGAGCGTGCATTTTTGCGCCCCAAACTCGCGCGCTTCGGCTGGTCGGCTCGCGCGGCGAGGCCGGGTGGGATCCGATGCGCTAGACCACAGACATGTGGTCTAGCGAGCAACTTCGCCGCGTTCGAGCGGTGCAGAGCCGCGATCGAGAAGGCTGAGGAAGTAGCCGCTGCAGCTTAACAGCACGATCCAGAAGGTCGTAGGCCAATCGGTGACATAGGCGAGAGCGATGCCGCCCCAGGTCTCGGCCACGGCGAGGCCGACGGCGAGCGCCAATCCCCAATAAAGGCGGCGGGCGAGGCGCAGCGCTGCCGCTGCCGGACCGACCATCAACGCGAAGACCATCAAGACTCCGACGACCTGCGCCGCCTCGGCGACCGCGATAGCGACAATGCCGAGGAACAGCACTGAAAGAAGCCGCAGCGACACACCTTTGGCCTCGGCCAGCTCGGGCTCCAGCGTCGCGAACAGCAAAGGGCGCGAGATCACGGCGAGCGCCACCAAGGCGATCAGGCTCAAGCCGACGAGGCTGCGCAGCGTCGATGCGGCGACACCCAGCACGTTGCCGAACAGGATCGCGGTCGCTTCGCTGGCGCTGGTCGTGTAGAAATAAAGGAACAGCACGCCCAAACCCAGCGCCAGCGCCAGCACGATGCCGACCCCGACATCGCGGTTGCGCAGCTGTTCGCCGAGCAGGCCCATGGCGACGGCCGCACCCAGGGTGAAGGCGAGCAACCCCCATAACGGGCCGACGCCAACCAGCACAGCACCCGTGGCGCCGGCAAAGCCGACATGCGACAGCGCATGCCCGGCAAAGGTCAGGTTGCGCAGCACCAGAAAAAACCCGACCGCGCCGGCGACGACGGCGACGACCCCGCCGGCGGCAAAGGCGGTGCGCATAAAATCATAGTCAAGCATCGTGCAGATGCGCCTCGGCCTCGACCGCGCCATGCCCGGCGACGACCAGGATGCGGCCGTTGACATGCAGCACTTCGATCGGCGTGCGGTAGAGCGCTGACAGCACGCTGCTCGTGATTACCTCGTCAACGGTGCCGAGCGCCGCTTGTGCATTGCCGAGGTAGAATACCCGGTCCATAGCGCCGAGCAGCGGATTGAGCTCATGCGCCGTGAACAGCACGGTTATGCCGCGGGATTGCTGGATTTTCTTGACGAGCGCTACGACCTCGGTTTGGAAATGCGGGTCGAGGCTGATCAGCGGCTCGTCGAGCAACAATAGGTCCGGCGCGCCGAGCAACGCCTGGGCCAGAAGCAGCCTCTGCAGCTCTCCGCCGGAAAGCTCGGACAGGCGCCGCCTCGCCAGCGCCGCAGCACCCACCGTGCAGATCGCCGCCTCGACGTCGCGCCACGCCGTGCGGCCGAGGCGCGGCAGCCCCCAACGCTCGCCGTCGAGAGCGCTGGCGACGAAGTCAAAGCCACAGACTGGCAGATCGGAGGCCCTGGCGCGCCGCTGCGGCAAATAGCCGGCCGTACGATTGCCGCGACGTGGGCGCTCGCCAAACACACGGATTTCGCCGCCGGCTGCGGGCAGCAAGCCCAGGACGGCGTGCAGCAAGGTCGTCTTCCCGGCGCCGTTCGGTCCGAGCACGCCGATAAACTCGCCCGGCCGGATCGCGGCGCTGACATCGGCGAGAACGATGCGCCGGCCGCGCGCGATGGTTACCCGGTCGAGCTCGATCGCATATTTCGTCACCGCGCCAACGCGCGGTCGAGTGCGTCGAGCTGCGACAACATCCACGTCTGATAATCCTCTCCGCGCGGCTCGGTTTCGCTGACGCCGACCACCGGCACGCCGGCTGCCTCGGCGATGTTCCGCATCCGCAGGGTCAACCCGCCGCGCGTCTGGTTGTTGTAGATCAAAATCTTGACTGCCCGCGAGCGAAGATCCGCTTCAAGCGCGGCGATGTCGGCCGCGCTCGGCTCGGTGCCGTTCATGATCGCCAGCTGGAATCGCTGATTGCGCATTTCCAGACCGAGCGCGTCCGCCATATAGCCGAACACGGGCTCCGTCGCCGTGACCGCGGTCGCGGCATATTTGCGCCGCAGCTTGGCGATCTCGTCGGCGAGCGGCGCCAGCGACTGGCGGAATAGCGCGAGGTGCCGGGCATAGTCGGATTCGTGAGCCGGATCCAGTCGGGCAAGCCGGGCGGCCAGCACATCGGCGAGCGCCGGCATGGCGGTTGGCAGGTACCAAAGATGCGGGTTGTCGCCAGATTTTTTACCGACCAGCGCGGCCACGGTGATGACCTCGCGGGTGGGCGACGGCGACGCAGACAGCAGCTTTGTCGCCCAAGGGTCATATCCGACGCCGTTGCAGATAACGAGCCGCGCATCGGCGAGCGCGCGTGCTGTGGCAACGCTCGCCTCGAACGCATGCGGATCCTGGTCGGGATTGGTGAGGATGCTGACGACGGCGACGTGGCGATCGCCGATCTGCCGGGCGATGTCGCCATAGAAATTCTCGGCGGCGACGATTTTCAGCGATTCGGCCTGCGCCGTTTGGAACGCCATGCTCAAGAGAGCAAGCCCGCTGATCATCAGCCCACGCATGCACCCTCTCTTTCTGTTGCCATCACCAGCAATCTCTCGATGCGACGCGGCGGCCCGTAGCAAACCGCCGTGGAAATCGGCAAGATCGGCGCGCGGGCTCATTCCGCGATACGGAGGGTAGGGGATGCTGAAGAGAGCGGGGTTGACGATCTGTGCCATCGGGCTGGCGATCGGCATTACGGCGCAAGGAACGCCAGCGCGGGCGCAGGCCGGCGTCAAGGCCGGCACGTTGACCTGCGATGTCGCCGGCGGCTGGGGCTTCATATTCGGGTCGTCCAAATCGCTGCGCTGCACCTTCGCCCCTCCCGCGGGGCGCCCGTCGCATTATTACGGCACGATCTCCAAATTCGGCGTCGATATCGGCTACACCAAGGGCGGCGTCCTGGTGTGGGGGGTCGTCGCCCCGACCGTGAATCTGGCGCCGGGGGCGCTAGCCGGCAATTACGCCGGCGCGACCGCCAGCGCCACCGCGGGGGTTGGGGTCGGGGCCAACGTATTGATCGGCGGCTCGAATCGGACGATCACGTTGCAACCCCTCAGCGTCGAGGGCAATACCGGCCTCAACGTCGCCGCCGGCATCGGCGCCATCACCCTGCGTGCCGCCCGCTGATCGCTTGGCGGTGGCCTGGGACCGAGCCTTCGGCCAGGGCACGGCTCGTTGATCGAGGCCGCCGCTTTGGGGTGTGTCGAACGCGGCGGCATTTTCCCTTAACCGTTTCGTCATTCGCACGCCATATTTGTGCGGCAGTGATGTCATGCGACTCGGGGGGTGGGGGTGGAACGGCTGCTGTTCGCCACCCGGGTGCGCTCTCCGCTGTCGGCGATGCTCAGCCTGCTCTATTACGTTTATGCGTGGCGTCTCGCGCGTGAGGTCAGGCGGCAGCCGCGCCCGCACCATATCGGCATCATCCTCGACGGCAACCGTCGCCACGGCCGCACCCTCGGCATCACCGAGCCACGCGCGCTCTACGACCTCGGCGCCGACAAGCTCGACGATGTGCTCGAATGGTGCGCCGAGCTCGGCATTTCGACCGTCACCTTGTGGGTGTTTTCGACCGAAAACTTCCGCCGGCCGGCGGCCGAGGTATCGGGCATCCTGGGCTCGATCGAGGCCAAGCTCGGCAAGCTCGCCTGCGACCCCGCGATCCACCGCCGCCGGGTGCGGGTGCGCGCGATCGGCTGCCGTGAGATGCTGCCGCCGCCGGTGCTGGCCGCAATAGCCGCGGCGGAGCGCGCCACCGCCGGCTATGACGGGATCGAATTGAACATCGCCGTCGCCTATGGCGGGCGCCAGGAGATCGCCGACGCGGTGCGGTCGCTGCTCGGCGGCATGGTCGAACAGCAAACGACGCTGGCCGAGGCGATGGACGGCATCACCCCGGAGGCGATCGCCGGCCATCTCTACACGGCCGGGCGGCCCGACCCCGACCTGATCATCCGCACCTCGGGCGAGATCCGCCTCTCCGGTTTTCTGTTGTGGCAAAGCGCGCATAGCGAGTTTTATTTTACCGACGTGTTGTGGCCGGCTTTCCGCAAGATCGATTTTCTGCGCGCGATCCGCTCCTATCAGCAACGCCAGCGACGCTACGGCTGCTGATCCGCGATTGACGCCGCCTGCGGTTGCGCGTAGGCACGTTCGCGGCAGTTGTTTTTCGACGGGAGAGCTTGCATGGCCGTAGCGGCAATGAATCATTTTACCGTGTTGACCGACGACCTTGAGTCCACCCGGCATTTTTATTGCGACCTTTTCGGGTTCAAGGTGGGCTGGCGGCCGCCGTTCCAGTTTCCCGGTTGGTGGCTCTATGCCGAGGGCGCGGACAATGCGATCCTGCACGTGATCCACCAGAAACCGCTGCCCAAGGAGCGCGCCGGCGTCCTCGACCACATGGCGTTCAGCGCGAAGGACCTGCCGGGCACCGTCGCCACGCTCCAGCATGAAAGCATCGAATACGAGCTGCGGCGCCTCCCCGGCGGCGGCATCTGGCAATTGTTCTTCCACGACCCGCACGGCGCCAAGGTCGAGTTCGATTTCGCCCAGGACGAGCCGGCCCCGGCGGGGCACACGGCCTGAGCTCTGCGCCGCCGCCGTCATCGGGCGGCCACAACTGCGAGGATGCGGCAGGAATGGCGGACGGTCCTTCTCTCGCCGGCAAGGTCGCGGTCATCACCGGCGGCAGCAGCGGCATCGGCGCGGCGAGCGTGCGGCTGTTGGCGGCGGCCGGCGCAAAGGTCGTCGTCGGGTATAACAAAGGGGTGGAGCGCGCCACGGCGCTGATCGCCGAATTGCCCGGCGCCGGGCACAAGGCGATGCATCTGCCGCTGGAGGACACTGCGCAAATCCGGCGCGTCGCAGCGGCGGTCGAGGCGGAGCTCGGGCGAACCGACATTCTGGTCAATTCCGCCGGCTTTACGCGCATGGTGCCGCACCGCGACCTCGAAGCGCTCGACGACGCGCTGATCGACGCGGTGCTCGCCGCCAACGTCCGCGGCCCCTTTGCGACGATCCGCGCCTTTGTGCCGATGCTGCGGCGATCGGGAGACGGGGTCATCGTCAACATCTCCTCGGGGGCGGCGCAGCACGGCACCGGCAGCTCGATCATCTACGGCGCCTCGAAAGCTGCGCTCAATACGATGAGCATGGCGTTGGCGCGGGTGCTGGCACCCGAGATCCGGGTCGTCGTTGTGGCGCCGGGGATGGTGCATACCGGGTTTGTCCCGGGCCGGACCGAGGAGATCATGGCGCAGGCGGCGATGGCGGCACCTTTGAAGCGCGCGATCGAGGCGCATGACGTGGCGCTGGCGGTGATGGCCAGCATCACCCATCTGACGCATACCACCGGCTCGATCGTCACCGTCGACGCCGGGCGTCATTTGTGAGCCCCATGTTGTGAGCCCTGCGTCGGCCCTCGCTGCGCCGCGGCCGGAAAGAGCGGCGATGACGACGATCGTGCGCCAGCGCGACATCATCGACCGCCGGGCGGTGGCCGAGGAATTGGCGCAAGCTGCGCGCTCGCAGCAGCTTCTGGCGCTAGACCGTCGGCCGCTCGTGGCGCTGCTGAAGGGAGCGCTTGCGGTGGGCCGCGCCGAAATCCGCCGCCGTTTCGAGGCGAGCGGCGACGGGGCGGCGGTCATGCGCGAGCAGTCTTTTCTGACCGACCAGCTGATCCGGGCGCTCTACGACGTCGTCGGCGGCGAGATTTACCCGCTCGCCAACCCGACCTCGGGCGAGCATCTGGCGATCGTCGCTGTCGGCGGCTATGGGCGGGGCGAATTGGCGCCCTATTCCGATATCGACCTCTTGTTTCTGCTGCCTTACAAGCAGACCCCGCATACCGAACAGCTGATCGAATACCTGCTCTATGTGTTGTGGGATTTGGGGCTGAAGATCGGCCAGGCGACGCGCTCGGTCGATGAATGCCTGCGCCAGGCCAAATCCGATCTGACGATCCGCACCGCACTCCTCGAAGCGCGCTATTTGTGGGGCGACGAAGCGCTCTATCGCGAGCTGAAGCGGCGCTTCGACAGCGAGATCGTGCGCGGCACCGCGACGCAGTTCATCGAAGCCAAGCTCGCCGAGCGCGATGAGCGCCACCGGCGCGGCGGCGACAGCCGCTATCAGCTGGAGCCAAACGTCAAGGAAGGGAAGGGTGGGCTGCGCGACCTGCACACGCTGTTCTGGATCGCGAAATACATCTACCGCATCGACGACGTGGCAAAGCTCGTCGATCTCGGCGTGCTATCGGCCGAGGAATCGCGGCGGTTCGCCCGTGCCCAGCACTTCTTATGGACCGTGCGCTGCCATCTCCATTACCTCGCCGGCCGGCCCGAAGAGCGCCTGACCTTCGACGTGCAGACCGAGATCGGGCGGCGGATGGCCTATACCGACCACGCCGGCAGCCGCGGCGTCGAGCGCCTCATGAAGCATTACTTTCTCGTCGCCAAGGATGTCGGCGACCTGACCCGGATTTTTTGCGCGATCATCGAGGCCGACCAGCGGCGCAAGCGGCGGCTCCCTTGGCTGCGCTGGGGGACGAAGCGGGCGCTCGAAGGCTTCGTCGTCGAAGGCGAGCGCCTGACGATCCCGTCCGAAGATTTTTTCGAGAAGGACCCGGTGGCGCTGCTGCGCCTCTTTCACGCGGCGCAACAGAACGAGCTCGACATTCATCCGCGTGCGCTGCGGGCGGCCGGCCATGCGCTGAAGCTGATCGACCGGAATTTGCGCGAAGACCCCGAGGCCAACCGCCTGTTTCTGGAGATCCTGACCTCGCGCAAGGATCCGGAAACCGCACTTCGGCGGATGAACGAGGCTGGTGTGCTTGGGCGCTTCATCCCTGATTTCGGCCGTGTCGTCGCGCAGATGCAATACGACATGTACCATTCCTTCACGGTCGATGAGCACACCCTCTTCGCGATCGGCATTCTGCACCGGATCGAGCAGGGGCTCGTCGCCGAAGAATTGCCGCTCGTCACGCAGCTTGCCGCGACGATCGGCTCGCGCCGCGCCCTCTATGTCGCGGTCCTGCTGCACGACATCGCCAAAGGCCGCGGCGGCGACCATTCGGTGCTGGGCGAGCGGGTGGCGCTAAAGCTCGGGCCGCGGCTCGGGCTCAGCGCCGAAGAGACCGAAACGGTGGCATGGCTGGTGCGCTGGCACCTCGTAATGAGCGCCACCGCCTTCAAGCGCGACATCGACGATCCGCAGACCATCGGCGATTTCATCGAACGGGTGCAATCGCCCGAGCGGCTGAAGCTCCTTTTGGTGCTGACCGTCGCCGACATCCGGGCGGTCGGCCCGCATGTGTGGAACGGGTGGAAGGCGACCTTGCTGCGCGAGCTTTATCATCGCGTGATCGAGGTCATGACCGGCGGCCTCGCGGTCGAAGGGCAGAATTCGCGAGTTGCCGCGGCGCTCGCCGCGGTGCGGCCGCTGCTGCCGGATTTCAGCGAGACCGAATTCGCCGCCTTCGCCAAGACCGGCTATCCGCTCTATTGGCTGTCCTTCGACGCCGAAACCCACGCCCGGCACGCGCGCCTGATGCGCGAGGCAGAAGCGAGCGGCGCGCCGTTGACCGTCGAAAAGCGCGTCGATGCAAAGCGCGGCGTGACCGAGATCGTCCTCTACACCGCCGACCATGCCGGGCTCTTCTCGCGCATCGCCGGCGCGCTCGCAGTCAGTGGCGCCAACATCGTCGATGCCAAGATCATGACGATGGCAAACGGCATGGCGCTCGATACCTTCTGGGTGCAGGATCTGGCGGGAAAGCCGTTCGACCGCGCCGACAAGCTCGCCCGGCTCGCTGTCGTCTTCGAAAACGTGCTGACCGGCGAATTGAAGCCGCATCGGGAGCTCGCCCGCCCATCGGCCTTTCCGAGCCGCATCCAGGCGTTCACCGTCGCGCCGCGCGTGCTGGTCGACAACAACGCCAGCGCCTTGCACACCGTGATCGAGGTCAACGGCCGCGACCGGCCGGGCTTTCTCTACGATGTCACGCGGGAGCTGACCCGGCTCAATTTGCAAATTTCGAGCGCCAAGATTTCGACCTACGGCGCCAAGGTCGTCGATGTCTTTTACGTCAAGAACCTGTTCGGCCATAAGGTCGAGCATCCGGCAAAGCTCGCTGAGATCCGCGCAATCCTCGAAGCCGTGCTGGCACGCGGCGATCAGGCGGCCACTCTGAAGCGGCACAACGAGCCCGCGGCGGCAGAATAACGCAGCAGCCGAGCGACGTTGCGATGGTTGGGGGATGTCTGCCTGCCTCGGCGAGGCGCGCTCTGCGGCGAAAATGACACCATGCCGGGCAGGCGCCAATCGGTGCCCGCTGACCGGAGGAGCCGAGATCAGTGCGACATCAGCACCGGCAGGGTCATGCTGCGCAAGACCGTCCGAGTGGCGCCGCCGAGCAGCAGCTCGCGCGCGCGAGAATGTCCATAGGCGCCCATCACCAGGAGATCGGCGCCGAGATCGGCGGCGCGCGACAGCAGCACGTCGCCGACCGGCACATCGGCCGACACCGTCCGCTCGATCGTGGCCTTGACCCCGTGCCGGGCGAGGTGCAGCGAGATGTCTGCGCCGGGAAGCTCGCCATGCCCGCTCGGCCCCCCTTCCGGGTCGATCGCCAGCACCGTGACCTGGTCGGCCGCTTCCAACAGCGGCATTGCGTCGCTGACGGCGCGGGTCGCCTCGCGGCTTGCGTCCCACCCGACCAGCACGCGCCGCCCGAGCGTCTCGAAATGTCCGGCATACGGCACCACCAGGATCGGCCGGCCGGAAGCGAGCGTGATCCGCTCCGGATGCGGCCGGAATGCGGCCATCTCCGGGTTGTCGCGATCGACCTGGCCGAGGATCGTCAGATCGGCATAGCGCGCATGCAGCGCCGGGTCGCCGTCCCAGCTCTCGCCGGCAGCGCGCCATTCGGACGAAAGGCCGCGCAGCCGGGCAGCGTCCTCGAAGGTTTCGCGCATCTTGTCGGCATCGGCCGACGCCTGCTGCCGAAATTCCTGGTAGGCGCTCTCGATCAGCGCCAAATCGAGATACCCCGCGCGCGCCGGAAACGCCGGGTCCGGCACGGGATAAAGCCCGACGAGATGCGCCGCCGAGCGCTCGGCCAGCGCCGCGGCGACCGCGATGCGTTCGGCGGCATCGGCTGCGCGGTCGAGCACTACCAGCAAGTCCTTGTAGCTCATCGATCGACCTCCCTGCGAACGAGCAAAAATAGCGGTCTCGCGCGGCGAGCGCCAATGCCGGGTTGCGCTGTATCTTGCTTCACCCCGCCGAATGAGCGAAGAAACGCACAAAATCGCCGGAGAACCCGCCTGATGCGCGCGCTCGCCCTCGCTTCTCTTACCTGCCTCCTCGGCTGCGCCGCGCCAGTGCCGATGGTGAGCTTCGCCGCTGCGCCTGGCGGACATTTCACTTTCAGCGCTGCGACGAGCACCGTCATGACCGAGAACGACGATGGCGCCGCTGAAGAAATCCGCCGTGATCAGCTTGCCGACGCGCTCAACGCGCACGGCTTGTGCGCTGCCGGCTATGTCGTCGATTCACGCCAGCTCGCGCAGGCCCATGACGGCCTCTTCGGCAACGGCGGCGATATCGTTTATACCGGCCGCTGTCTTTGACGGAAAAGCTGGGGCGGCCGCATCAGGTCTCCTTAATTTCCGATCGTCGGACCGACCGATCACCTCTTGCCGCTGTCCCTTGGGCGGCGCAGACATGAACCCTTGGAGAGAGGAGCACCCATGCTCGACCAGCCGCTGACCAGCAAGATGATCGCCAAGAAGGAGGGTGCCGTCGGCCACCTGGTCTTCAACAACCCGGCGCGGCACAACGCGGTCTCGCTCGAGATGTGGGAAGGGGTGAGCCAGATTGTCGACGATTTCGAGGCGGATGACGCGATCCGGGTCATCGTCGTCAGCGGCGCCGGCGGGCGCGCCTTTGTTTCCGGCGCCGACATCTCCGAGTTCAAGGAGCGGCGCGCTTCGGAGGAAGCGGCCGCCGCCTATGCCAGGACTTCCGAAGGGGCTCGCCACCGCTTGCAGGAGGCGCTGAAGCCGACGATCGCGATGATCCGCGGCTATTGCATCGGCGGCGGCGTCGGCACCGCCTTGGCCTGCGATTTGCGGATCGCCGCGGAAGGCTCGCGCTTTGGCATCCCGGCGGCCAAGCTCGGCCTCGGCTACGCCTATGACGGGATCAAAAAGCTGATCGATTTGGTCGGGCCGGCCTATGCGCGCGAGATCTTCTATACCGCGCGCCAGTTCACCGCCGAAGAGGCGCTGCGCATGGGCCTCGTCAATGAGGTCGTGCCAGCCGATGCGCTCGAAAGCCATGTCGCCGACCGCTGCGCCGGGATCGCTGCAAACGCACCCCTGACCGTGCGCGCCGCCAAGGTGGCGATCCGCGAAGCGCTGAAAGACGAGCGCGCGCGCGACTTGGCGCTCTGCAAGCGTCTCGTCGACGAATGCTTCGCCAGCCAGGATTACGCCGAGGGCCGCACCGCCTTTATGGAAAAACGCAAGCCGGTCTTCAAAGGGCGTTAAATCTTCTCATCTAATCTGCGGATCGCCGAACCGACCGCGGCTACCCCGCCCCCGCTCGCGCACCGGGCGCCGACGGATCGCTGGCGTCCGTTGCAGCGTTTGCCTGCGGCCGGATCGGTTGATCGGAGCGGGCACATATGGTCGAGGCGGTTTGGGGCCGTTTGCGGCACGGCGGGGTCTGGCGACGCCGGATCTGGCAGTTCCGGCTCCGCGCCGACTGGCTGCCGGGGTTTTTGCGCGCGGTTTCGGCGCTGCGCTGGGCGACATTGCTCTGCGTCTTGGCGCTTTTCGGCTGGGGGATCGCAGTCGAGATCCGCACCTCGTTTTTGCAGTCGCTGATTTTCACGCGCCTCACCCGCGACATTAGCTTTTCGATCGAAGACGGGCCGAGCTCTTCGATCCTGTTCCCGAACGACGGACCCTATGACGAGCGCCTGGGCTATGCCGAATTGCCCAAATACATCCAGTCGCTCGGCCGGCATCAGCTCGCGGTCACCAAACAGGCGCGCTGGTCGCCCGCGCTGGCGCGGTTTGTCGCGGATGGCGGCTATGCGGTCTATCGCGAAAAACCCGATGCCGGGCTCAAGCTCTTCGATTCCGACGGCGGCCTGATCTATCGGGCGAGCTATCCCGAGCGTACCTTCGCGAGCTTTGGCTCGATCCCGCCGCTGGTGGTTTCGAGCCTCTTGTTTATCGAAGACAAGGAGCTGCTCGACCCCGGCGAGCCCGACCGCAACCCGGCGGTCGATTGGCCGCGCTTCATGCTGGCCGCAGCCGGGCGCCTCGGCGGCCTTGTCGATCGGCATTTGCGTGCCGGCGGGGCGAGCACGCTCGCCACCCAGACCGAGAAGTTTTTGCATTCGCCGGCGGGCCGCACGCCGGGCCCGCTCGAAAAGCTGCGGCAGATGGTGACCGCCTCGGCCCGCGCCTATCTCGACGGACGCGACACGATGCCGGCGCGCCGCCACATTCTGACGACCTATCTGAATTCCGATCCGTTTGCTTCGCGCGCCGGTTTCGGCGAGGTCATCGGCGTCCCCGAGGCGCTGTGGCGGTGGTATGGAACCGATCTCGCCGAAGCCGACCGGGTGCTGACAAGCCCGGCGCCTGCTCCGGCGGCCCTGGCGCGCAAAGCCGAAATCTATCGGCAGGTGCTGAGTCTCCTCCTGGCCGGCCGGCGGCCCGCCTATTACCTGCTCGTAGACCCGCCGGCGCTGGCAGCGCTGACCGACCGCTATCTCCATTTGCTGGAGGCTGCCGGCACGATCGACCCCGCATTGGCCCAGGCGGCGCTCGCCACCCGGCTCCATTTCGTCACGCAATCGCCGCGGCCCGCCACTGCATCCTTTGTCGGCAACAAGGCGGTCGATACGCTGCGGGCGCGGCTCGTCACACTGCTCCATTTGCCCGATTTGTACGCGCTCGACCGGCTCGACCTGACCGGCTATGCCAGCATCGACACCGCCGGGCAAACGCGCATCGTCGATGTGCTGAAAGAGCTCGGCGATCCGGCCTACGACCACTCGCTCGGTCTCTACGGCAAGCAGCTCCTCGGCAGCGCCAGCCCCGCCAAATTGGCCTGGAGCGTGGTTGTCTACGAGCGCGGCGCCGACCGCAATTACGTGCGCATCCGCGCCGACAGCCTGAACGAGCCGTTCGACATCAATTCCGGCGCCAAATTGCAGCTCGGCTCGACCGCGAAGCTGCGGACGCTGGTCACCTATCTCGACATCGTCACAACGCTGCACAAAGGGATGGCGGCATTGCCGCGCGACCGGCTCGTGGCGATGGCGGCGGCGGCCAAGGACGACCCGATCGCCAAATGGGCGGCGGGCTATTTAGCCGATGCCAAGGACCCCGGCTTGCAAAGAATGCTCGACGCCGCGATGCAGCGGACATATTCGGCCGCGCCGGCGACGTTTTTCACCGGCGGCGGGATGCAGAGCTTTGGCAACTTCGAGAAATGGGAAAACCATGAGCGGCCGACGATCGCCGCCGCCTTTGCCCATTCGATCAACGACGCTTTTATCCGGCTGATGCGCGACATCGTCGCGCACGAGATCGCGATCGCCGGTCCGCAGACGCAGGCGCTGCTCTCCGACCATTCCGACCCGGAGCGGATGGTTTATCTGCACCGCTTTGCCGACCAGGAGGGAAAGCGCTATCTCGACCGCTTCTGGCGCGATTACCGCGGAATGACCGCGCAGGAGGCGCTCGACCTTTTGGCGAGCCGCACCCGCCCGAACCCGCGGCGGCTGGCGGCGGTGTTTCGCTCGGTGCGGCCCGAGGCGAGCCGTACCGCACTCGGCGCGTTTTTGACGCGGCATCTGCCAAAAGCGGCGCCCGACGACGACGAGCTGTGGGACATCTACCGTGGGTCGAGCCCGCGCACCGTGTCACTGCGCGACCGGGCCTATATCGCCGGCGTCCACCCGCTCGAATTATGGCTGGTCGATTACTTGCAGCACCACCCGGCGCCGAGCCGCGACGAGGTCATAAGGGCGAGTGCGGCGGCACGGCAGGAGGTGTACCGCTGGCTCTTCGACAGCCGCAGCCCCTACACGCAGAATTTGCGGATCAAGACGCTGCTCGAAGAGGACGCGTTCGACAAGATCCTCGTCGATTGGCGGCGGCAGGGCTATCCGTTCTCGCATCTGGTGCCGTCCGACGGCACCGCGATCGGCAGCTCGGGAGATCGGCCCGACGCGCTCGCCGATTTGATGGGGATCATTGTCAATGACGGGGTGCGCCTGCCGACGGTCAGCCTGCAGCGACTAGATTTTGCCGTCGGCACACCCTACGAAACCGACCTTGCGGTGGCGCCCGAGCCGCAGCGCGTGCTCGCCCCCGAGGTGGCGCAGACATTGCGCCGCGCCCTGCTCGGCGTCGTTGCCGACGGGACCGCCAGCCGGCTGCGCGGGGTCTACCGCACGGCCAATGGCAGCGTCTTGCCGGTCGGCGGCAAGACCGGCACCGGCGACAACCGGTTCGACCGGTTCGGCCGCGGCGGGCGCCTCGTCTCGCAGCGCATCGTCGATCGCACCGCGACCTTTGTGTTTTTTCTCGGCGACCGCTTTTTCGGCACGGTCACCGCTTATGTGCCGGGCAAGACGGCCGGCCAGTACCATTTCACCAGCGCGCTCGCGGTACAGCTCCTAAAGGCGCTCAAGCCGCAGCTCGACCCGCTCTTGGCGACGCCGGCCGCCATTCCGCCGGCCCGCGCGCAAAACCGCAACGCGCACCTGGCGCGGCCCGGTAGTCTGGAGCGGGTCGGATCGTCAGGGGCATCGCTGGGAGCGACCCCCTCTCCCTCCCCTCTCCCCCCAATGGGGGGAGAGGGTTGAGAAGGGTTGGGGAGGGAACCGAGCCTTACCCGGAGCTGGGTGAGGGGGGACGCCGCCCGATCGGAAATGCTCGAATTGGCTGGGATCAGTAGACGACGACGCTCCTGATCAATTCGCCGGCATGCATCAAATCGAAGCCCTTGTTGATGTCGGCGAGCGCGAGCTTGTGGGTGATCAGATCGTCGATGTTGATTTTTCCTTCCATGTACCAATCGACGATCTTCGGCACGTCGGTGCGGCCTTTGGCGCCGCCGAACGCGGTGCCTTTCCAGACCCGGCCGGTGACCAGTTGAAACGGTCGGGTCGAAATTTCCTGGCCGGCGCCGGCGACGCCGATGATGACGCTCATCCCCCAGCCGCGATGCGCACATTCGAGCGCCTGGCGCATGACCTGGACATTGCCGATGCATTCAAAGCTGAAATCGGCGCCGCCCTTGGTCAGGTTGACGAGGTAGGGAACGAGGTCGCCTTCGACCTCCTTTGGGTTGACGAAATGGGTCATGCCGAATTTTTCGGCGAGCTCGCGGCGCTTCGGGTTCAAGTCCACGCCGACGACCATATTGGCGCCGACCATATGGCAGCCCTGCACGACATTGAGCCCGATCCCGCCGAGCCCGAAAATCACGACATTGGCGCCGGGATGGACCTTGGCGGTGTTGATCACGGCACCGATCCCGGTGGTGACGCCACAGCCGATATAGCAGACCTTGTCGAAAGGCGCGTCTTCGCGGATTTTCGCGACCGCGATCTCGGGCAATACCGTATAGTTCGAGAAGGTCGAGGTACCCATGTAATGAAAAAGCTTTTGGCCGCCCAGTGAAAACCGGCTGGTGCCGTCGGGCATGACACCCTGGCCCTGGGTCGCGCGGATCGCGACGCAGAGATTGGTCTTGCCCGAAAGACAATATTCGCATTGCCGGCATTCGGGCGTGTAGAGCGGGATCACATGGTCGCCCTGTTTGACGCTCGTCACCCCGCGCCCGACATCGACGACGATACCCGCGCCTTCATGCCCGAGGATCGCCGGAAAAAGACCCTCGGGATCGCCGCCCGACAGCGTGAACTCGTCGGTATGGCAGATGCCGGTCGCCTTGACCTCGACCAGGACCTCGCCGTCCTTCGGGCCGTCGAGCTGGACGCTCTCGATCGTCAGCGGCTGACCGGCTTTGTGAGCAACTGCAGCGCGAGTCTCCACCACCGCCTCCCTCGGCACAAATTGACGCGAGCTTCTCTTCGCACGGCCCGCGGGGTAACGCGGTTATCGCATGGAGGCGGGACCGCGGACAATAGTCGCAGGCCGGAGAGCGCCCTTGTGTCCGCCGGCCGCACAATGAGAATGGGCCGGTAAATTCAGGGAGGAAATATGCGGCTCGCCGTTTGGTATCTCGTCTTGGGCATCTTGCTGGTGTTTGGCGCCGCCGCACCCGGTGTCGCTGCCGATGTCGAAGCGGGCAAGGTCATCTTCAAGAAATGTGCGCTCTGCCATACCAACGAAAAAGGAAAAAACAAGGTCGGCCCCTCTCTTTTCGTTATCGTCGGCCGCAAATCGGCGAGCCTGACCAGCTATAATTACTCTGATGCAATGAAGAAGTTCGATCATATTTGGACGCCGGAGCTGCTCAACACCTATTTAACCGACCCACGTGCGGAAGTGCCCGGCACCAAGATGATCTTCCCCGGGCTGAAAGACGCGACCGACCGGACCAACGTCATCGCCTATCTCGAAACCCTCAAATGACGGGCGCGCTGCTGCGGCTCCTGATCCTGGCGCTGCTCATCGCGGCACCCTCGGCCGCGGCGCGCGCCGATCAGCAGAAAATCGCAATCGGTTGGCTGTCGCAGACCGAGAAGCGCAGCTGGCCGCTCTCCTATCTCGACCAGCCCCCGGCGGACGAGGGGATCGAGGGCGCGCGTCTCGGCATTGCCGACAACAACACGACCGGGCAGTTCACCGGCCAGTCCTTCGATCTCGTCGAGTCGGTGGCGCCCGAGAACGGCGACGTCGCCGCCGCCTTCGGCAATCTGACCGCAAAAGGCATCCGCCTCGTCGTCACCGATCTCGCCGCCCCGGCCTTGCTGAAAGTCGCCGACCTCCCCGAGGCGGCGCATGTCACGATTTTCAACACCGCCGCCCCCGACGACCGGTTGCGCGCCCAGGATTGCCGGGCCAATGTGCTGCACCTGCTGCCGAGCCGAGCGATGCTGGCGGATGCGCTGGTGCAATATCTCGTCGTCAAGCGCTGGACCAATCTGCTGCTGGTCGTCGGCAACAGCGATGGCGACCGCGAATTTGCCGCCGACATCCGTCATGCCGCGGCAAAATTCCAGGCGCATATCGTCGAAGAAAAGCCCTGGACCTTTATTCCCGGCGCGCGGCGCACCGATACCGGCCATTTCGCGATCGAGGCCGAGGTCGCCCGCTTTACGCAGGGGATCGGCTACGATGTGCTGGTGGTGGCCGACGAAGCCGACGATTTCGGCGACGACCTGTCCTACCGCACGACCGACCCGCGCCCGGTTGCCGGCACGCAAGGGCTGGTGCCGACCAGTTGGGCGCGGCCCTTTGAGCAATGGGGGGCGACGCAATTGCAGAACCGCTTTCTGCGCCTGGCGAAACGCTGGATGACCGACCGCGATTACGCCGCCTGGATGGCGGTGCGCGCGATCGGCGAGGCGGCGACGCGCGCCAAATCGGCCGATCCGACAGCGATCGTCGCGTTTATGCGCGGCTCCAGCTTCGAGCTCGCCGGCTACAAGGGCGCGCGGTTGAGCTTTCGCTCCTGGGACGGGCAATTGCGCCAGCCGGTCTTGCTCGCCGACCCGCGCTCGCTCGTTTCGGTATCGCCGCAGCATGGTTTCCTGCACCAATTCTCCGAGCTCGACACGCTCGGCATCGACCAGCCGGAAACCAAATGCCGCATGAAATGACCCGCTATGTTCTACGGACGCTTTGAATACAAAGATTCGTCTTGCGCGGGCTTGACCCGCGTACCCACGTCTTTGCGGCCGAGAATCGAAGACGTGGGTGCCCACGGATCAAGTCCGTGGGCTGTCGGCCCACGGGTCAAGCCCGGCCAAGGCGAAAATCGGATACGGCCGGCTCTGCGCGGGCTCGCCGTGGCGATCGTTGTCGTCTTCGTCTGTGCCGCCAAGTCGGCGGTGGCGGATACGATTTATGTCTCGAACGAGAAGGACAACACGATCACGATCGTCGACGGCAAAAAGCTCGTCGCGGTCAAGACCGTCCCGGTCGGGCAGCGGCCGCGCGGCATCGTGCTCTCCAAGGATAACAAATCGCTTTATATTTGCGCCAGCGACAGCGACCACATCGAGGTGCTCGACCTCGCCACCCTTCAGGTGGTCCGCACCTTGCCGAGCGGCACCGACCCCGAATTTTTCGCGCTCGACCCGACCGGCAAAATTCTCTACGTCGCCAATGAGGACAACAACCTCGTCACCGTCGTCGATATCGACCGCAGCGCGGTCATCACCGAGATCCCGGTCGGGGTCGAGCCCGAAGGCATGGGGATCAGCCCGGACGGCAAGTATCTGGTCAATACGTCCGAGACGACGAACATGGCGCATCTGATCGATACCCAGACGCGCAAGATCGTCGCCAACATCCTGGTCGATAGCCGCCCGCGGCGGGCGGTGTGGACTTCGGACGGCACGCAGTTCTGGGTCTCGGCGGAAGTCGGCGGCACGGTCAGCGTCATCGATGCCAAGACGCGCAAGATCATCAAGCGCATCACTTTTGCCGTGCCCGGTGTCCCGACCGAGGCGATCCAGCCGGTCGGGATCGCGATCACCAAGGACCAAAAGCTCGCCTTTGTCGCCCTTGGGCCGGCGAACCGCGTCGCGGTGATCGACGCCCAGACCTATAAGGTGCTGCGCTATCTGCTCGTCGGCCAGCGGGTCTGGAGCCTCGCCTTCAACCCCGACGAGACCCGGCTCTACACGACAAACGGGGTCAGCAACGACATCTCGGTCATCGACGTAAAGGCGCAAGAGGTGATCAAATCGGTGCCGGTCGGCCAGGCGCCATGGGGTGTGGCATCACGGCCGTGAGCGGCGGTCCGCCACCCGCCTTCTCGGTCCAGGGGCTCGGCCACCGCTTTGGGCCGCGCCGGGTGTTGAAGGATGTCGGCTTTGAGATCGCCGCCGGCGATTTCACCGTATTGCTCGGCTTGAACGGCGCCGGCAAGACGACGCTGTTCTCGCTCGCCACCCGCCTTTACGCGCAGGCCGAGGGGGTGATCCGGGTGTTCGGCATCGACATCCGCGCGCGGCCCTCGGACTGCCTGCGTCAGATCGGCGCCGTCTTTCAGCAGCCGACCCTCGACCTTGACCTCTCGGTTGAGCAGAACCTCCACTACCACGCGGCATTGCAGGGCCTGTCGCGCCGCCAGGCAACGGTCCGGATCGAGGCCGAAGTCCCGCGCGTCGGGCTCGCCGACCGCCTCAACGACAAGGTGCGGCGGCTCTCGGGCGGCCAGCGCCGCCGGGTCGAGATCGCCCGCGCCTTGCTGCACCAGCCGCGCCTCCTTTTGCTCGACGAGCCGACGGTCGGCCTCGACATCGAGAGCCGGCAGTTTCTGCTCGACCATGTGCGCGGGCTCTGCCGCGAGGAAGGGATCGCCGCTCTTTGGGCGACGCATCTGATTGACGAGGTCGGCGAGGGCGCCAAGGTCGTCGTGCTGCACAAGGGCGAGGTGCTCGCCGCCGGCTCCGCGATGCAGGTCCTCGGCGACAGCCGGCCGGCCATGATGCGCGCCGCTTTCGAGGCATTGGTGCGAGAGCGCGAGGCGGCATGAGGCCGATCCATTACTTGCGCTGTCTCGCCGGCATCGTTACCCGCGAGGGGCTGCGCTTTCTGAACCAGCGCGGGCGTTTCTTTTCGGCGCTCGTCCGGCCGCTCGTATGGCTCGCGATCTTTGCCACCGGGTTCCAATTCGTGCTCGGCGTCTCGATCATCCCGCCTTACCAAACCTACATCCCGTATTCGGTCTATATCGCGCCCGGCCTGCTCGCGATGATCGTGATGTTCAACGGCATGCTGAGCTCGTTGTCGATGGTCTACGACCGCGAGATGGGCAGCATGCGCATTCTGATGGTCAGCCCGCTGCCGCGCTGGTTTCTGCTGACCGCCAAGCTCTTGGCCGGGGTCATCGTCTCGGTCGTGCAGTCTTACGGGTTTTTGGCAATTGCGCGGCTTTGGGACATCGCCCCGCCCTGGTACGGCTATATTACGGTATTGCCGGCGCTGGTGCTTGCCGGGCTGATGCTGGGAGCGCTCGGGCTCTTGTTGTCGTCGGCGATCCGGCAGCTCGAAAATTTCGCCAGCGTCATGAACTTCGTGATCTTTCCGATGTTTTTCGCCTCTTCGGCGCTCTACCCGCTGTGGCGGGTCAAGGAGGCGAGCCTATGGCTCTACTATGTCTGCCAAATCAATCCGTTCACCCACGCGGTCGAGCTCATTCGCTTCGCCCTTTACGGCGCGGTCGAGCCGACATCGGCGATGGTATTGGTGGCGGCAACCGCGGTGTTCCTGACCCTCGCCGTCTACGGCTACGACCCGGCGAAGGGGCTGATGGCGCGGCGCGTCGCCGATTGAGCGCGCAGATGCGCAGCGGCGCCCGGATCGTCGGCGCGACCTTGTCGGCATTGGCGCTGTTGACGAACGCGGTATTTGCAGCGCCGCCGCCGCGCCGGGCGACCGATCCCGATTGGCCTTGCGAGCAGCTGCTCGTGCCGCATCTGACCGCGGCAAGCTATTGGAGCGGGCCGCTCGACGCCTCCGGCAACTGGCACGACGACCCGCAGCTCGCCGCCCTCGTCGCGCAGATTTCACCGCGCCGGGTCACGACCGCGGAGGGGCTCGCGGCGATCGACGGCTTTGCCAAATCGGTGACGACGGACCGTGCGCACCGCTTGGCGCTGCTGTTTCGCGGGCTCCTCGATGCCACCAACCAGACGAGGGCCGGCCTCATCGGGGAGCTGAAAGGGATCGGCCGGCGCCAGCGCGACCTCGCCGCGCTCGTCGCCCGGCTTCGCAGCCAGCTCGATGCGATCCCGCCCGACGCCACCGGTGCGGCCGCCGCCGAGCGCGTCGATCTCCTGCAGCGCCACGATTTTTCAGCGCGCAATTTCGACGAGATCCAGCGCACGATCCGCTATGCGTGCGAGACCCCGGTCGAGCTCGACGCCCGCCTCGGCGCCTGGGCCCGCGCCCTGCAAAAGACTGCCGCCCCGCCCTAAACAGAATTATCGCCCTGAGCGGAATTATCGCCGAGCGGAATTATTCCCGGGCGGAATTATCGTCCTGAGCGGAATTATTGCCGGGCGAGCCCCTTGACCGTGGCGAGGCCGCGGGTGCGGACCAGCACCGCGCCGCCGAAATCGGCGTCGGTCGCGTTGGCGCCGCTGAGGTCGGCATCGGTCAGATCGGCGCCGGAGAAATCGGCGCCGGTCAGATCGGCGCCGGAGAAATCGGCGTGGCGCAGGTTGGCAAAGCGCAGCAGCGCGCGGGCGAGATTGGCGTGCGCGAAATTGGCGCCCGACAGGTCGGCGCTCGAAAAATCGACCCGCATCAGCCCCATCGACTGGTTGGTCATGTCGGCACCCATTTGCGCGCCGGCCAGATCGGCGCCGCTGAGATCGACCTGCGCGAGGCGGGCGATGATGTGCGCGCCGGCGAGCTTTGCCCCTTTGAAAATCGGCACGTCCTTGGCCGAGACCTCGAGACCATAAGAAGTGACGAGGCCGAGGAGGCTCGCCCGCGACAGATCGGCGTTGGTGAAGTTCGCCCGCATGACCCAGGCGAGATCGAGCTTGGCGCCGGCGAGATCGGCGCCCGACAAATTGGCATCGACCAGCTTGGCGCCGAACAAATTCGACCGCGACAGATCGGCATGTTTGAAATCGACCTTCGACAGATCGAGGTTTTCGAGGTTTTTACCGGACAGGTCCGCCGGTTGTTGCGGCGTCGCCGCCGCCAGCTTTTGCCGAATTTGTGCAACATCGAAATCGGCGCCGAATGCCGGTGCGGCAATCGCCAGCGCCAGAAGCCACAGGGCGCCGAGCGTCTTTGCCATCGGCTTGCGCCCGCTCAGCCGCCCGGCGCCGGGTATGCTCGGACCAAGGGCAGGTTGGCCGCGGCCCAGCCGTCGGTGCCGTCCCGGTACCAATAGACCCGCTGGTAACCCCAGCTCGCCGCGCGCTTGGCGGCGTTCCAGCTCATCCAGCAATTCGCCTTGCAATAAATCACGACCGGCATGTCGCGCCGGCCTTTGGTCGCGGCGTCGAGATGCCCGCGAAAAAAGCGCTCCAGCTCGGGGCTGAGCGCGCCGCGGCCGACATCGGCAAGCCACAGGCTGCCGGGAATATCGCTCCGCGGCAGCGGCATCCACACCGATTGTGCCGGCAGATTGGCCGGTCGCCGGGGTGCGGCGAGCACGTCGATCCATACCGCCCCGCCCTCTTGCCACAGCTTGTGCGCGGCCGGCGTGTCGAGCGCGGTGCCGCCGGGCACGCTCGCCGGGGTCGGTGCGTTATAGGCATCGAGCCGGTATCCCGGCGGCGCCGGCACCTGCGCGTCGGCGGCCGCGGCGCCGAGCACGACCAAGCCGAGGAGCGCGGCTCGGATGGTTCGCCCGGCGACCCCATTCATTGCGCGACCAGCTTGCCCTGCTCGTCGAGCAACGGCACGCCATAATCGCGCAGAATTGCTGTGATCTTGTCTTGGTCTTTCGCAATCGCCGCGCTGATCTTCCGGCGCCATTCGGGCTCGTTGCCGCGCACCCCCATCGCGATGTGATATTCCATGCGCGCCGCACCGGGCTCGTTTTTCAACGGCACGATCGTCAGCGGCAAATTGTCGTGCTTTTTGTAATAGCCGGCGATCGGCCCCCACACAAAGCCGACATCGATCGTGCCATTGACGACATCCTCGACCATCTGCCGGGTCGGCAATTGCACACGCGTATCGACGGTCAGCTCATAGGGCTTGGTGTGAGCCATCAAATTGTGGCGGACCAAGAGATCGGCCGGCGGGGTCCGGCCGACGACACCCAGGCGCAGCGACTGGAGCTTGGGGTCGTCCACCTCGGTCAGCGACAGCCCCTTGTCGGAGCGGTAGAACATGACATAGGTCGTAAAGTAATAGGGAATTGTCGTCTGCATGATGTCGTCGCCGGCGACGGTGCCCATCACCAGGTCGCATTGATGCACCCGCAACGTATTGCGGACAAAGCCGATCACCTGCGGGAACCAGAAATAGCTGACCTTGAGGCCGAGCTGATGGCCGATCAGATCGGCGATCTTGTTTTCGAACCCTTCCTGCTTCTGGTTGGAGAAGGGAAGATCGGCGGGATCGGCACACACCCTGAGCTCGCTGCGGTCGACGATTTCGCCGGTCGGCGCCGCGAGCACCTCTCGGCCGCAGAGCAGCAGCGCGACAAGGAATGCGACGGCGTAGATGGCACGAGCCCGCATCTCAATCGCCGATCCGCGGAGGCCGGCCTCGGCCGAGCACACCGTCGGCGCGCGCCTTCAGATACGCCCAAATATCGTCGAGATAGTCCATCACGTCTTCGACCGTGCCGAAAGGCGGCATGACCTTGTCGCTCGATGCGCTGACATTGGTGCGCCCGTTGACGACGATCTCGTTGAAGTCGTCCTGGGTCATGTGCTTGGCCGAATCGACGAGGTCGGGCGCATAGGAGCTGCCCGCGCCATCGGGCCCGTGGCAGCGCATGCAGGATTCGGTGTAGCGGCGCCAGCCGTTATAGGTCTTTTTGTCGACTTTGCCGTTTTGCACGGTATAGGGCTTTTGCGCCGGTTGGGCAGCTTCCGCGGCAAGCCCGGGCTCCGACCCCAGAAGCAGACTCAGCCAAAGCAGCACCAGCAGCAATCTCACGATCGATCGTCCGCCTCAAGGAAAAGCCGGCGCCGCGAAGACGGGCGTCGGCCGCAAGCTCATGGTGCAACGCCGGCATCCGACCCCCACCCCAACCCTCCCCCGCATGCGGGGGAGGGAATGGGAGGAGGCCGCGACACGGCATCAATCGACCGGTCAGTCGGGCAGGGCGAAGACCGTCAACACGCCGCCGAGCTGGGTATAGTCGGCCAGCGCCTTGTAGGCGCCGACGGCGCCGAGCCCATCGGTGTCTTTGGTCAGGCCCGCCGCCATGCCGATCCCGGCCCAGCCGCCGACCCCCGACAAGACGGCGATGTACTGCTTGCCGCCATGGGTGAAGGTGTTGACGTTGCCGATGATCCCGGACGGGGTCTTGAACCGGTAGAGCTCCTTGCCGGTCTGCATATCGACCGCCTTCAGGTAGCCTTCGAGCGTGCCGTAAAAGGCCACGCCGCCCGCTGTCGCGAGCACGCCCGACCAGACCGAGAAGGGCTCGGGGTCGGACCACACGATCTTGCCGCTGCCGGCGTCCCAGGCGATGAAATTGCCGAGGTTGTTGTCGCCCGCCGGCGGGAACATCGACAAGGTGGCGCCGACATAGGGCTGGCCGGCGGTGTAGGAAACTTTGAACGGCTCGTAATCCATGCAGACGTGGTTGGTCGGCACATAGAACAGGCCGGTCTTCGGCGAGAATGCCGCCGGCTGCTGGTCTTTCGAGCCGAGCGCCGCCGGGCAGATGCCCTTATAGTTGACGTCCTCACCCTTTGAGCCCGGGGCGTATTGCGCAACCACCGCCGGCCGGCCGGTCTGCATGTTCACACCGGTCGACCAGTTGACTTTCGGGTCGAATTTCTGGGCGACGAGCAACGCGCCGGTTTCGCGGTCGAGCGTGTAGCCGAAGCCGTTGCGGTCGAAATGGACCAACGCCTTCACTGGCTTGCCGTTGACGTTGATGTCGGCGAGGATCATCTCGTTGACGCCGTCATAGTCCCACTGGTCGTGCGGCGTCATCTGATAGACCCATTTGGCAACCCCGGTGTCCGGGTTGCGGGCAAAGATCGTCATCGACCATTTGTTGTCGCCGGGCCGCTGCACCGGGTTCCAGGTGCTGGGATTGCCCGAGCCGTAATAGACGAGGTTCAGGTCGGGATCGTAGGAAATCCAGCCCCAGGTGCCGCCACCGCCGATTTTCCACTGATCGCCCTGCCAGGTTTTCAGCGAAGAATCCTTGCCGACCGGCTTGCCGAGCGAGGTGGTGTTGGCGTCGAACAGGATCTCGTTGTCCGGACCCTCGGAATAGGCCTTCCAGGCGAGCGAGCCGTCCTTGATGTTGTACGCGGTCATGCGCGCCTGGACGCCGAACTCGCCGCCGCTGACGCCGACGAGCACCTTGTCCTTGACCACCAACGGTGCGCTGGTGCCGGTTTCGCCCTTTTTCGGGTCGCCGTCCTTGACGCTCCAGACGACCTTGCCGGTCTTGGCGTCGAGCGCCACGAGCGTGGTATCGGCCTGGTGCAAAAAGATCTTGCCGTCGCCATAGGCAACGCCGCGGTTGACGGTGTCGCAGCACATCACCGGGATCACCGTCGGATCCTGCTTCGGCTCGTACTTCCACAAGATGCGGCCGTTATTGTTCAGGTCGAGGGCAAAGACCGTGTTCGGGAACGGCGTGCTTAAATACATAGTGTCGCCGATCACCAGCGGGCCGCCTTCGTGGCCGCGCAGCACGCCCGTTGAAAACGTCCAGACCGGGCGCAAATTCTTGACGTTGTCTTTGTTGATCTGGTCGAGCGTGCTGTAGCGGGTGTTGGCGTAATCGCCCGCCGGCATCACCCACTGGTTCGGGTCCTTTTGCAGCTGGATCAGCTGGTCGTTGGCGCTCGCCGCACCCGACACGAGAGCGAGCGCTCCGCCGAGAAGCCACAAACAGGATGCTTTCATCGCCTTCTGCCCCTCCTCCCTCCGTTCGTTGAAAAGCGTATCCGATGCCGCCGTGCCGCCGCCCATTAGGGGACCATCCGTCACGGCTGCGCTTGGATCGGGCACCGGGCCGCGGAGGCCCGCCCGGAGCCTGTCGCAGCGACGCTATGTCATTTCCGGCACCGCCACAAGCCCGCGCTTAACCGTTTTGCCGGAGATCGACAAGCAACCTCACGTTGGCTGCCGGCGTGGCACGTTCGCCTCGCAGCGCCAGCGCGACAGCATCCATTTGGGGTGCTCGGACAACCATTCGATCGCGTATTGCTCCCCACGCTGGACGCAATCCTGCGGCGACAGATCGTCGAACGGCCGTTGCTCGGTGCATGAAGCGGGCGCAGACTGCAGACAGAAGACGAGCACGAGCGCAATCATCGGTGTCCTTTCTCGACGGTCCGCGAGGGACCTGCCGTCGCCGCTGCCGGGCTATATAAATCCGGATGGACGAGCAAGCCATTGCTGACGGAGCGCTTCAAGGGGGGGCGGCCATGAAGCTTTTGCTTTGCGCAGTCCTGGTCTTCGGCTGGACGGCAACCGGACCGGCATGGGCAGCAGCGGCAAACGACTATCCGACCTCGGCACGCGCCGATTATGTGATCGGCTGCATGGCGGCGAACGGCAACACCCGCGAGGCGCTTTTGAAATGCTCGTGCGCGCTCGACACGATTGCCGGGCTGATGCCCTATTCCCGTTACGAGCAGGCGGAAACGGCCCTCAGCCTTCAGCTCGGCGGCGGCGTCGGGGGCCGGGTCGGCCTGTTCCGCGATCCACCCCAGATCAAGGCGGTGATCAAAGAATTGCGCCAGGCGCAAGCCGAAGCCAATTTGCAGTGCCGCTGAGAGAGAGCGGGAAACCCTGACGGCGGCTGTCCTCCGGCGCTGGAGGCTTGGTGGAGGGCCGGCTCACATCTGCGGCGCGACGGGGACCGGCCAGCTATGGGTGAAATGGCGCTGGCTGCTGTCGAGCACCTCGGCCGTCAGCACCCCGGCGCTCGCCACATGCGCGACGCGAAAGCTGAAGTTGAAGGCCGGGTCCTCGCTGATCGCGATGTCGGATTCGACGCGCAGCACCGGCTCGCCGTTGTAAGTCACGTTCAGCGTCTGGATGAAATCGGCCGGGACATAGTTGCGGGTCAACGGGTCCATCTGCAGGCCCGAATTGTTCGGGTGGCTGATCAGGAGCTTTGCCGCGAGCGGCGCATCGGCCGCGGCGCGAGGGGCAAGGACGAGCTTCATCTGGCCGAGCCGCTTGATCGCCAATGCCTGATCGGCCGTTGCCGGCGCGGAGCAGCCGCCGGCTGCCTTGATAAACCGCGCCGCCGCATAAAGCCGGCCATCGGCGGTTTCGGCGACGGCGTGCAGATAGGTGTAGTCGTCGATCCGCACGCGGGTTGACACCTTTTGCGTATCCGCCAGCCGCCCAAAGATGAAATGCGCGGCGAGCGGCGACGGGTTGTCGTCGATGACGAGATAAAGGCCGCGGACTTGCGCGGCGAAGGACGGTGCGACATGGATCGCCACCGGCACGACCGCCGCATCCTCGGCCCGCATCGGCGCGTCGATCGCGACCCGGTCGCCGGCGTCTTCGACCGTTCGGGTGCCAAAGATCGCGTGGCGCAGATCGGCCCAGCGCGCGGCCCGCTCGGCTTCGCTCGGCTGAGCCTGGGCGGCGCCGGCGACGGCAAAAACCACAAGCACGGCGAACATGGCGCGAGCGAGCATTCTCGCCTCCTCGGCGCGGCGCGGCCTCATTCCCATTCGAGCTCCTTATAGCTCGCGGTTGCGTTGCGCGCGTTATAGTCGTCGAACAACAGCCAGCGGCCGCGCTCGAATTGCCCGATCTGCTGCGCCGCCGCGGCGATCCCGACCCCGGCTTTTATCGCGGCGCGGGTATCGCGCGCCAGGGTTTCGAGATAGCGCCGCTCCGGCGCGGCCGCCGCCGGCCACGCCACCGACACCGGGCCATGCCCCGGCACTGCCCGATCGGCTGCGATGGCGGTCACCGAGGCGAGCTCCTTGAGCCATCCGACGAGGCTGCCGTCCACGACCGGAATGCGGTCGACAAACAAGAGATCGGCGAGCCAGAAGGTCCGGGTCTTGTCGTCGAAAACAGTCAAATCATTGTCGGTATGCGCGGGACCGTGCGCCTGGACCCGCAGCCGCCGGCCGCCGAGGTCGATGTCGAGCTCCGAGGCGACGAGCAGGCTCGGCGCCACGACAGCGCTGCCTTCGGCCTCGGGGCCGAGGGTTTCGCGCAGCCGGCGCAGGTAATATTCGCCGCGCTGGGCGAGCGCGCCCGGCAGCTTCGCGTGCCCGACAAAATCCGGACGGTCGCCGCGAAACGCGGCAGCGCCGAAAATATGGTCGGGATGGACGTGGGTCATGATCACATAGCGGATCGGCAGCGCCGAGCGCGCCCGGATCGCGGCCCGCAACCGCTCGCCTTCCAGAAAGCTGCCGCCGGGATCGATGACTGCAACCATTTTGTCGCCGACGATAAAGCCGATATTGGCGATCTCGTCGTCGTTTGCGGGCGACGCATCCTGCTCGACGCCGTTATGCACAAAGACCCCGGGCGCGACCTCGGTCACCGCCAGCGGCGTGACTTCTGCGGCGTGCCCATGATTCGCCCCAACGCCCGTCGCGCACAGCGCCGCCGACAGCACGACCCACAACAAAAGCCGGCGCCCGATGCGCGTCAACGTGTTGCAGGGGAAGATGCTCGCGGGCCGCGTTGGCGCCGGCATAATGTCTTGACATAGGCCGTCTTGCCGATGTCCGCCGCGAGGGCCGAGCGGGCGATTACATCCTGCCAGCCCATGACGCAGGACAACTCGTTTTCGACGGCGGTCGAGAGCACATCCGCGGCGGTCGTCTCGTCGCAAGCCGAGGGTGCCACGGTATTGAGGCAAACAAGGACAATGGCGACAAACGAAGCCATCTTCGGGATATTGGCGCGCACGGCCGCGCCGTGCCCGGCACACCGACACTGTCGCCGGGAAAACGCGAGAGGCCGCTTTGCCGGTCGTTCCGGCGTCAGCGGGTCAAGCGCTTATTCGACTTCGGCGCAAGCGTAGGCGTTGATTTCCAAACCAACCGCGATCTCGATGATGACCGGTGTTTTCCACTTCATACCATCGCTCCCGATGTATGTTCCACGTTTCAAACTGTAAAAGCATGCCGGGATTCTGTCAATCGTCGCCGGTCCGCGGCGGCACCGAGCGGCGCTTTCGCGCGTACAATTTCCGGCATCATCGTGATCGTCTGACCGCAAAGGCCCGCCTGTGAACGACCCCGCCGCTTCGCTTTCGATCGTCAGCCTGTTTTTGCATGCCGACGCGATCGTCGAGGGAGTGCTGCTGCTGCTGCTCGCCGCTTCGGTATGGAGCTGGGCAGTGATCATCGACAAGCTCTGGCGCCTCGCCGCGGTCAACCGGTCGGCGCGAGCGCATGAGGCGCGCGTCGCCGCCGCTACTTCCCCGCCCGATTTGATCGCCGCCGAGATTGCGCCGCGGGCCGGTGATCCGGCCGGAGCGATGCTGTCGGCCGGCTGGGCCGAGAGCTCGCCAGCGGCGTGGCCGGCGCCGGAAACCGCCGGCGAGCGGCGCGACCGGATCGAGCGGGCGATGCGCCTCGCGCTCAACGCCGAATTGCGCCGCCTCGAAGCGCGCCTGCCATTTCTCGCGACGCTCGGCTCGGCGGCCCCGTTTATCGGCCTTTTCGGCACGGTGTGGGGCATCATGCGCAGCTTTGCCGGCATCGCCGCGGCCAACAATACGAGCCTCGCCGTGGTCGCCCCCGGCATCGCCGAAGCCTTGTTCGCCACCGCCATGGGGCTCGCCGCGGCGATCCCCGCGGTCGTCGCCTACAACAAGATCACCGTCGATCTCGGCCGCTTTGCCGGGCGCATGCAAGGGCTGATCGGGCGCTGCGGCGGCATTTTCGCGCGCCTGCCGCCGGAGAGCTGAACGATGGCGATCTCGTTGCCGCCCTCGGACGAGCCCGGCGAGGACCGCTACGCCCCGCTCGCCGCGATCAATGTGACGCCGATGGTCGATGTCATGCTGGTGCTGCTGGTGATCTTTATGATCACCGCGCCGTTGCTGGTGGTCGGCGTGCCGCTCGACCTCCCCAAGACCCACGCGGCGCCGGTCACGCCGCCGAAAGAGCCGATCATCCTGAGCCTCGATCGCAGCGGCGAGGTTTATATCGGCGACGACTGGGTCGCCTCGGCCGATCTCCAGCCGCGGCTCGCAGCACTGGCCGCCGAGGACCCCAAACGCATTGTCTATGTCCGCGGCGACAAGACCATCACCTATGCGCAGCTGATGGATTTGTTGAGCCGCGTCAATCGCGCCGGCTTTGCCAAAGTCTCGCTGGTCGCTGAGGCGTCCACCGCGCAGTGACGGTCTTCCGGGTTTCTCTAGCGCTGTCGGTAGCGGCGCATGCGGCTTGCTTGGCGCTTTTGCTGCTGCTGCCGCCGCCTCCGGCCCGCCGGTCGCCACCGCCCGCCGAAACCGGGATCGAGGTCGCGGTCGTGGCATCGCTGCCGCAGCCTCCCGCTCCGCCCCAGCCACCCCAGCCACCGAAGCCGCCGCCGCCACCGGTTGTTCAGCCGCCACCGCCACCGCCACCGCCGCCGCCACCGCCGCCGCCAAAGCTCGAGCCGCCATCGCCGGCGCCGGAAGCAACGGTCGCCGAACCGCCACCGCCCGCGCAAGCCGCGCGTGCCGCCATTGCGCCGGCCGGTGGAGAAGCGACCCGAACGCGAGCCGCCGCCGAGCTATACGCCGCCGGCCCCGATCGCTCCCGCCGCACCTGCCGCGCCGCCGCAGACCGCCTACATGCCGGCCCCGCGACGGGAGCCGGCGCCCTCGGCCGAGGTCAGCCAAGGTTATCGTGCCGCGCTCGGCGAGTGGCTCGAGAGCCATAAGCGCTATCCCGCAACCGCGCGCCAGCGGCGTGAGCAAGGCCGCGTGGTGCTGCGCTTCACGGTCGACCGCAGCGGCCGCGTCGATGCGTTCGCGATCGGCCAAAGCTCGGGTTACCCCGATCTCGATGCCGCGGTCGCGCGGATGATGCAAGGTGCGGTCATGCCGCCTTTTCCCGCCGACATGCCGCAGCCGCGGATCGAGGTATCGGTCGCGATCCGCTTTAGCCTCGAGCAATGACGGGGGCGCCGCCTCTGGCGTTTGCCAGCCGCCGCCCGTAGCTTGGCCGGAGGATCGCGACGGTGGAGGCTGGCCGATGTTCCGCGGGTTCGATCGCGTCGTTTTGGCAGCGGCATTTGCTGGGGCCATGCTGCCGGGCGGGGTTGCGCTGCGAGCGCAATCGGCGACGGACGATGCGGCGACCGGCGATGCGGCGCTGGTCGGGCGCGGCGAATACCTGGCGCGCGCGGCCGATTGCATGCCGTGCCATACCGGCGACAAGACAAAACCCTATGGCGGCGGCCTTGGCCTCGCGACCCCGTTCGGGACGATCTATTCGGTCAACATCACCTCGGACAAGGCGACCGGTATCGGCGGCTGGAGCTTTGCCGATTTCAAGCGCGCCTTGCATAACGGCATCCGCGCCGACGGCGCCTATCTCTACCCGGCGATGCCGTTCGATGCTTTCACCAAGATCGAGGACGACGATTTGAGGGCGTTGTGGGCCTATATCCGCCGCCTAGCGCCGGTCGATGCGCCGAATCGCGAAAACCAGCTCGAATTTCCGTTCAATGTCCGGTTGGGGATGATTGCCTGGCGCGAGCTTTTCTTTGCGCCCGGCTATTACCAGCCGACCGCCGGCAAGAGCCCCGAATGGAGCCGCGGCGGATATCTCGTCGAGGCGTTGGCGCACTGCTCGGATTGCCACAGCCCGCGCGACGTCATGGGGGCGATCAAAGGAAAGGCGCAGTTCACCGGCACCAAGATCGACGGCTTCTATGCGCCCAACATCGCCTCGGCGGCGCTCGCCAAAAACTGGAGCCACAACGATCTGGTCCAGTTTCTGAAAACCGGCACGGCACCCGAAAAAACCACGGTGCTGGGGCCGATGGCGACGGTCGTGCACGACAGCCTCGCCTATCTGACGCCGGCCGATCTCGGCGACATCGCGACCTGGCTCCTCGACAGCCCGCCGCCGCCAGACATGCCCGCGCCGGAAAAGCTGTCGCCGCTGCCGCCCGCCACCTATCGCCGCGCCGCCGAGCTCTATATCGACAACTGCGCCGCTTGCCATCAGGACCACGGCAGAGGCATTCCCGGGGCGGTGCCGCCGCTCGCCGACAATCCCGCGGTCACCGCGGCCGAGCCCTACAATGTCATCACGGTGGCGCTCGAAGGGCTGAAGCCGGGCGGCAATTACGGCGCGATGCCGTCCTTTGCCGGGCGGCTTAGCGACGACCGGCTGGCCGATCTCGTCAATTACGTGCGCACCAGCTGGGGCAACCAGGGAACGGCCAACGCCACGCCGCAGATGGTCGCCGCCTGGCGCTCGGCCGCTGGCGTCCCCGATTACGGGAGCCAGGCCGCCTCCGGTTTCGAATGCCCGCGGCTCGGCGGCGCGCCGGGGACACCGGGCGCGAACCCGGTCGCGGTTTCCGGGCTCTCGGCGCTGCTCCACGCCGGCGACAACCGTATCGCCGATCTGGTCGCTACCTATAAGCGCGTCGTGCCCGGCGCCGGCCCGGCCGAGGTGGTCAACGCGTTGATCGCCGCCGATTGCCCGGTGGTCGCGGCCAAGGGCGACTCCGATTGGCAAAAGGCCGCCGAATTGCACAGCTTTGCGCTGCAGGTCGCGGCCGAAGTGTCGCCGCAAGCCGCCGCGGCGCCGATCCCGGCGGTCGATGTGATCTGGGCGAGCCCGGCCGGCCGCTCGCTGGTCTACCGCGAGCCCGAATCGTTTGGCGGCCCGCTTGCCTGCCCGGAAGACACCGCCCATCTCGTTCCGACCGATCTCGTCACGCGGGCAGGCGCGCTGATCGGCAAACCGGCGCTGCCGATCGCCGGAGACACCGCAGCGGGTCTCGCGCTGCGCTTTTTGGGGCAAGCCCCCAAAGCCCCGCCGGCCGACCTCGCCAATGCGTTGATCGCCGCCTATTGCGCCGAGGTGACCGCCCAAAAACCGGCCGACGACGCGTTGCAGCGCGCCTGGATGCAGGATTTCGGCGCCCAGATCGTGCAGGCCTTGCAGCAGCGCACGATGTCCGCCGGCAATGGCGGCGCGCGCTAGCCGCTATCGCCCGGCGCGGGCTCCTCGGGCGGCTTTTCGCCGGGCCGAAAATCGAGGGAGAGGCCGTTCATGCAATAGCGCTGGCCGGTCGGGCGCGGGCCGTCGTCGAAGACGTGCCCCAGATGCCCGCCGCAGCGCGCGCAATGGACTTCGGTCCGGGTCATCAGAAAGCTGCGGTCGGCTTCGGTCTCGACCGCCTCCGGCAAGGGTGCGGTAAAGCTCGGCCAGCCGGTGCCGCTGTGAAACTTCTTGTCGGAGCCGAACAGCGGCTGGCCGCAGCCGGCGCAACGGTAAACGCCTGCGCCCAATTCGTTGTCGAGCGGGCTCGACCCGGCGCGCTCGGTGCCGTGCTCGCGCAGCACGCCGAATTGCGCCGGCGACAATTTCTTCCGCCACTCCGCGTCGTCGTGCGAAACTTCGAATTCCTTTGCCGGCTTACCGCGGCCGGCGAGCCGCGCCAACAACCCTTCCGCCATCAAACGATCCCTCGCAACCAACCGCATCCAATGTCGGCACGATCCTCGCGCCCTTTAAGGGGGCCGTGCAAGCCCGCTTAGTGAATCCGTTCGTCTTCGTCGGGGATCGGGCGCAGCAATTCGGCTGTCGAACGGGCGATCCAGCTCCAGACGACGCAAGTCAGCTGGTCGCCGCCGCCATGCAGCCGCACCGCCTCGCGATGCGCGATATCGACCGCTTCGGCGCCGTGCCGCCGGACCAGCAGCAGCGCCGCCTCCCAGATCTTGCGCTCGTTGGTCATCATGATCGTAGAACCGGGGCGCGCGAGCGAAGTTCCTCGCAAACGAATGCCTCCTATATCTGGTTGCAGCTATAGGCGCCGACCACAGAATGCTGCTTGCGCCGTTGCGACCCCTCCGTATATTCCGCGTCATGCCCGATCTGTTCGACACACCCGCGCAAAATCCGGCCGGCAGCTATTCGGCCAAGGACATCGAGGTCCTCGAAGGGCTCGAACCGGTGCGCCGCCGCCCCGGCATGTATATCGGCGGCACCGACGAGCGCGGATTGCACCATCTTGCCGCCGAGGTCCTCGACAACGCCATGGACGAGGCGGTCGCCGGCCATGCGAGCCGCATCGAGATCGAGCTCGCCGCCGGCGATTGGCTGACGGTGCGCGACAATGGCCGCGGCATCCCGGTCGATCCTCATCCACGCTTCCCGAAGAAATCGGCGCTCGAGGTAATCCTGACGACGTTGCATGCCGGCGGCAAGTTCGGTGGCGAGGCCTATCGGATTTCGGGCGGGCTGCACGGCGTCGGGGTCTCGGTGGTGAACGCCCTTTCCGACGAATTCGAGGTCGAAATCGCCCGCGACCGGCGGCTCTGGCGCCAGCGTTACCGCCGCGGCGCGCCGCTCGGCGCGATCGAGGATTGCGGACCGGTGCACAACCGGCGCGGCACCACCGTGCGCTTTCACCCCGACCCCGAGGTTTTCGGCGGCCACGGTTTCCGCCCGGCCATCATCTTCCGCATGGCGCGCTCCAAGGCCTACCTCTATCGCGGTCTTGAAATCCGCTGGAGCTGCGACCCGGCTTTGCCGCGCCCCGATGGCGTGCCCGCCGAGGCGCGCCTCCATTTCCCCGGCGGGCTCGCCGATTTCCTCGGCGCCAGCCTCGACGGTCGCCCGACGCTGACGCCGCGCCCGTTTTTGGGTCGCGTCGATTTCGCCGAGGGCGGTCATGTCGAATGGGCGGTGGCCTGGCTCGACGACGACGAAGACAAATTCAGCCAATCCTATTGCAACACAATCCCGACTGCCGAGGGCGGGACCCACGAGGCCGGGCTGAGGAGCGCCCTCCTGCGCGGGGTCAAAGCCTATGGTGAGCTTGCCGGCAATCGCCGCATCGCCCAGGCGACCGGCGAGGACGTGACCGCCAGTGCGGCGATATTGCTGTCCCTGTTCCTGCGCGAGCCGCAGTTTCAGGGCCAGACCAAGGAGCGGCTGGCCTCGCCCGAGGCGACGCGGCTCGTCGAGAACGCGGTCAAGGACCATTTCGACCACTGGCTCGGCGCCGACCCGACGGCGGCGCGGGCGCTGCTCGACCACATCGCCGAGCGTGCCGACGAGCGCCAGCGGCGGCGCCAGGAACGCGAGCTCGCGCGCAAGACCGCGACCCGGAAATTGCGCCTGCCAGGGAAGCTCGCCGATTGCACTCGCGGCAGCGCCGGCGGCACCGAGGTCTTTCTCGTCGAAGGCGACAGCGCCGGCGGCTCGGCAAAGCAAGCGCGCGACCGCGAAACCCAGGCGATCCTGCCGTTGCGCGGCAAAATCTTGAATGTCGCCAGCGCGTCGGCCGACAAGATGAAGGCAAACCAGGAATTGGCCGACATCGTCTTGGCGCTCGGCGCCGGCTCCGGCGGCCATTACCGCGAGGAGGCGCTGCGCTACGAGCGCGTCGTGATCATGACCGACGCCGATGTCGACGGCGCCCACATCGCCGCGCTGCTGATGACGTTTTTTTTCCGTGAGATGCCGCTCCTGGTCGAAAACGGCCACCTCTATCTCGCCTTGCCGCCGCTTTATCGCCTGACCCAAGGCGAGACGACGCTCTATGCCCGCGACGACGCGCATCGCGAGGAGCTCCTCGCGCACGCTTTCAACGGCCGCGGCAAGATCGAAATCAGCCGCTTCAAGGGGCTCGGCGAAATGCCGGCGCGCTATTTGAAGGCGACGACGATGGCCCCGGCCCAGCGCACCCTGCTGCGCGTGACCCTGCCGCCCAAGCCCGACCCAGGGGAGCTCGGGGCGGCGACCGAGCCCCATGCCGCCGAATTCACCCGCACCCGCGATCTCGTCGAAACCTTGATGGGCCGCCGCCCCGAGCTGCGCTTCGACTACATCCAGAAAAACGCCCGCTTCGCCCGCGACCTCGACGTGTAGCCCACCAAAAAGGGCGGAAACGAGGGTGGATGCCCCGGCGTCGGCCGCTGCCGGGCAACCGATGGCCTGGCCAAGGCTGCGGCGAGCTTCTCGTGCCCGCCAGCCACAGCGTCCGCCGGCGACGGTTGTTTTGGCCGGGCCGGCGACCTATCATCCAACGAGGTGCCGGAAGGAGCAATCATGGCAGAGCTCGCCGCGCTCGACACCGAGCGTGAGACGATCGAGGCAACCCTGAGTTACTCCGTCGATACCAAGGCGATGCCGGTCACCCTCGTCGGCGCGCCCGGCGCCTCCGACGAGCGCGTCGGCGGCGGGTCGCAGGAGCACCGCGTCACGTTGCGCAACGGCCGGCCCCATGCCGGCGAATTCGCGATCGAGCGTGACGGCTTCCGCTTTGTCCGTCACGACACCCGCGTCGCCGATTTCTACGACGAGGACGAGATCCGCCGGGTCTATTACCCGGAGATGGAGCGGCTGGTGATGGCGGAGAGCGGCGCCCATCGGGTCGTCGTCTTCGACCACACTTTGCGCACCGCCGACGAGGCATTGCGCGAGGCCGCCAAAATCCGCGATCCGGTCCGCCGGGTCCATAACGACTATACCGAATGGTCGGCGCCGCAGCGGGTGCGCGACCTGATGGGCGAAGAGGCCGCCGCCCTCCTCGCGCGCCGCTTTGCGATCGTCCAGGTGTGGCGGCCGATCCGCCATCCGGTCGAAAGCTGGCCGCTCGCAATCGCCGACGCGCAGAGCCTCTCGCCCGACGACATGGTGGTGACCGAGCGCCGCTATCCCGACCGCATCGGCCAGACCTCGGCGATCACCTGGAGCCCGGCGCATCGCTGGTACTGGTTTCCGCGCATGCGGCCCGACGAGGCGTTGGTCTTCAAGGTTTATGATTCGCTGAAGGACGGCCGCGCCCGGTTCACCGCGCACACCGCCTTTGCCGATCCGGCGACGCCGCCCGATGCGCGGCCGCGCGAAAGCATCGAAATCCGCACCCTGGCTTTCTTCTGAGCCGGCTGGCGCAACGGAGGCACGCGATGCAGCAGGGGCACCAGGTCGAGAGCCGCAACACCGCCTATTTCCGCCATGTCTACGACGGCGAGCACGCCGATATGCGGCGGCTCTACGAGCAGGCCAAGCTCGACCAGTGGAACGCCGCGACCGACATCGATTGGCAGCAGCCGCTGGACGGTGACGGTGACGGGGGCGACGGCGGGCTGATCGCCGACGACCTCGTCGATATCTATGGAACGAGGTTCTGGGACCGGCTGTCGCCCGCGCAACGCGTCGAGGTCAACCGCGCGGTCGCCCGCTGGCGGCTTTCGACCCTGATGGCCGGCGAGCATGGCGCGATGCTGGTGTGCAGCCAGATGGTCGAAAATGTCGAGGGCCAGGACGCCAAATTGTTCCAGGCGACCCAGGTCGTCGACGAGGGCCGGCACAACGAGGTGTTGCATCGCTACATGGCGTTGCGGCTCGAAGGGCGGAACTATCCGCTGGCCAACAATGTCGAGGAAATTTTCGACACCTTGCTCGGCACCGCCGCCTGGTACTTGAAGACGATCGGATTGCAGCTCGTTGCCGAGACCTTTGCCGTCTCGCTGTTCCGCATGCTGGCCGAATTGTCGAAGGATCCGGTGCTGCGCCAGATCTGCCGGCGGATCTTGCAGGACGAGGCGCGGCATATGGGCTTTGGCATGCTGTCCTTGCCGAAGGTCGTCGCCGAAGCCAGCGCCGCCGAGCGGCGCGAGATGGAGGATTTCGCGGTTTGGGCACTAAACCGGACCCTGCGCGGCATCTTTCCACTCGCAGCCTACGAGGAAATGGGTTTTGCCCGCGCCGAGATCGACGAGATCAGGCAATTGCGCCGCGAGCGCGCGGCCGGCGGCGACGAGACCGCGTTCCGCAAATATTTCCGTCGCGACCTGCACGCCGGGCTGGTGCGCAATTTGCGCAAGGTCGGCGTCTTGAGCGATCGGGTAGCGCCCGAGCTGCAAGCCCTCGGCATCTCGCTCGCCGCCGCATGAGGACGAGGCCGGGGGCTTGCACGCATGCGATCGATTACCCCGATGGCGCGCGCTTTGTCCGGGCAGCCGGCGCCGATCTCGAGCGCGTGCCGCGCCTAAAATACGATCTCGCAATGGGCCGCGCCGAGGCGATCGAGAGCGCGTCGACGTCCTGACTGCGGCTTTCGCCGTCGGCCGTCAGGTTTGGATCTGCTCTTCTTCCTCGCCGCTTTCGACGACGTCCTCGACCGGGCGGCGCGCGCGGGCGCGGGCGACCGCCTCCTCGATCTCGTCGAGGGTGCACAGGCCGAGCCCGACCGGATGGCGCGGCTTGATGTTCGGGCTGTTCCAATGGGTGCGGTCGCGCACCGCGGCGATTGTCGGCTTGGTCGTGCCGATCAGCTTTGAAATCTGCGCGTCGGAAAGCTCCGGGTGGCCCTTCAGCAGAAAGGCGATCGCGTCGGGCTTGTCCTGGCGCTTGGCGATCGGGGTATAGCGCGGGCCCTTGTGCCGGAAGAGCTGCGGCGCCATCGCATTTGGCGACAGAACGAGTCGTGCTCCGGGGTCGGCCTGGCAGCGCACCAGCTCGTCGGCGGAGGTCTGGCCATTCGCCACCGGGTCGAGGCCTTGCATTTCGTTCGCGACCTCGCCATCGGCGATGGCCTGGATCTCGAGCGGGTGGAGCGCACAGAAATCGGCGATCTGGTCAAAGGTCAGCGCGGTGTTCTCGACCAGCCAGACGGCGGTCGCCTTGGGCATCAATGGGGGGGCCATGCTGCAATCCTAATGGGGTGGGCCACGCGGCGCCGGCACCGGCGCGGAAACATGAAAGTTTATATAATCGCACCGCCGGCCGGGCGAAAGGCGGAGGCAGAGGCGGCGGCATGGAGGCGGCATGGAGGACGACGATCTCGAACCGCGGCGGAGGCCGGCGCAGCTCAAGGATTTGGCCCCGATGGGAGTGGCCGAGCTCGAAGCCTATATCGCCGGGCTCGAAGCCGAGATCGCCCGCGCCCGAGCCGAGATCGCGGCCAAGCAGGGCCAGCGCCGCGGCGCCGAAGCCTTGTTCAAACGCTGAGCTGGTTTGCGACGAATTGACTCGGCCGCAGCCGGCCCGCAAGATGCGCGGGCATACGCCGTGACGACCCACTCATCGGTGGAGGGGTGGCCGAGTGGCTGAAGGCGGCGGTTTGCTAAACCGTTATACGGTTAACCCCGTATCGTGGGTTCGAATCCCATCCCCTCCGCCAACTCTAAGGAAATATCAATGCGATAGTATTATATCATCTGGTCGTTCCCATACTCGCTACCATATTCGTGACGCGGTTGGAGGCGAATGCCGGCGGCTGATGGCCCTCCATGGTGGGGCCAGACGACGCGATCAGCCCACGTTTTTGCTCGACGAGCCGGGATTGTCGTCGCCGCGTCCCCGTCGTGGTGCGCGGCGCTCGCAAGCTCCCGCCTAATCACTCGTCTGGGAACACGGCCTTCCGCGGCGTGCCGCAATGGCGGCAACGCCATGTTTCGATCACCCAGCCGTCGCGCAGCTCGCTCAATTCCAGGAAAATTTTTCCGGTTCTGCCGCAGCCTCGGCACCGGGTCACCGGCGGCTCGCGCAGGGTCAGACGCTGTCGAAGCCAGCGCCAAAGATCGGCAGGATTTGCCAGATAATGGACTAACTGCGCCGGGCGCATAGAGCGAATACCTTGGCGAGGTCAGACATAACCGCGCCGCGAGCGGCCCTTTCTCAACCTGGCGACGACGAGGCTCGGCTTTTGTTTGTCGGGCCGAGCCATCGCCTCGGCCTTGGTCCGATCGAGGGTCATCCGATTTGAAAATGTGCGGCCCGCCGGTTTGAGGCAACACATTACGGCTCGCCGAAGACCCTGCGACAAGCGCCGCGCCAATCGGCCGGGTCGGGCTGGTCGCACCGATGGCTCTCGCCTACGACGAAAGCCGAGTCTGACGAGGACTTCCGGTCGGGCAGCATCAACATGCGTCGCTTGCATAGCGCAACCCCTTGCGCTGACACTGGCGGCGAGTGATTTCGGTCCACATGTTGTGCCTCGATGTTTGCCTGTCACAACCATCTAACCACAACTCACTGGAATCACTCAATTCATTTCTGGTCAGACACTTATAGAACTTTTCATTGTACCGCGCTTCAGACTTATAAGCATTTATCCCTGGTATCGTGAAGAGATCATATAGTCCATAAGGATCGATTACAGCGGTGAGCAGCCCGACGCCAACAAAAAATAGGATAATAGCAGCCGTCACTCGAAATGCGTAGCAAGATGCCGTGAGAACAGCGCGTTTCACCTGCCGTCTATTGGTGGCAGATGCTCAGGCCAGGGGCCGACTGGTCGAGCATTCTCGACCCTCTCGGCAAGCGATTACCTGTCATCGCCATGTATAATACACGGCAACCGCAAAATTTGGAGGGACAAAGACGATCAAAAGGTTGCGACTTATGGGCGCGGCCAACGCCGGCGCGGCCCGTCAATCGTCGATCGGAAGCCAGAGTGGCTTGGTATCATCCATCACTAACCCGAACCCGCGACGTCGCCGGGAACCCGGCTTGTCCGAGGTGCCCGGAGACGGTCTCCCGCCCCCGAGCCTCACGGCGTTACACCTTTTCGATCAGCTCCATCTGGGCGCCGTCGGGGGCTTCGAGAAAGCACACGTGGCGACCGTTGTTGGGCGGCATTTCTTCGAGGATCTTGACGCCGTTCGCTTTCATCTTCGCCAACGTGCCTGGGTAGTCGTCGGTCTGCACGGCGATGTGCTCGATGCCGTAATGCTGCTCGTGGTTCTGGCTGGCGATCAGGGTCGTGATGTTGAGCTGCAAGCCGTGCAGGTCGAGGCGAAAGCCGCGGCCGGGGATCTCGGCCTTCATCGAGGCACCGAAATTGTCGATATAGAACTGCGCGGTCGCTTTCGGGTCCTGCGTCTTGATGTGCACGTGCTGGACGGCATAGGCCATGGTCGTTCCTCCTTCTCGCGGGGTCGTCCCAAGCGCCGGGTGGCGCGGCCGGATTTGCAGAGCAACGATAGCGCGCCGGGAATGGCGGCGCTACACGGTTACGCCCGATCGCCGGCGTAGCTCGTCAAATCGATGAATTCGAGGACCGTGCCGTCGGGATCGCGAAAATAGGCGCGCGGGCCGTTGACCACACCGCCCTGCCGGTCCTCCTCAAAGGTGATCTCGACCCCGTTGGCGCGCAGATGGGCGAGGGCCGCCGGGTAATCCTGATGCGCAACCGCAAAGGAATGGTGCACCCCACCGTGGTCGTCGGCCACCGGATTGATCGGCGCCGGCCGTTCGACCAGGATCACGCAGGTCCCGGCGGCGTCGAGAAATGCCATTGTGCCACCGGCCACCGTCGCCAGATGCCGGCAGCCGACGACCGCGGTGTAAAACCGCGTGCTGCTCGTGACATCGCTGACCGGGATGCTAAAATGGGCAACGGATTTGAGCGCGACCATCCGATCCTCCCTCGAACATTGCCAGGATGATCTCTGGGCCGCGATGCGGCAAGCAGGGCCGGCCCGCACGGCGATCGATTGCCGCCCTGCACCTTGCCCATATATTGTAGGGCGCAGCGGGAGCGGGTGAAGGACGAGGGATGGCGAGCGAGACGTTCGTTGCGCCGCGGGTGTCGCGGGGCGGCGAGGCTCAGGCGGTCGGGCTGGTGTCGGCGGCGCATTTTGTCGGCCACTACCACATGCTGGTGGTGCCGCCGTTGTTCGCATTGCTGAAGGCGCGCTGGGGTGTGGGCTTTGTCGAGCTGGGTCTGGCGCTGACTGTCTATGCCATTGTCTCGGTGGCGGCGCAATTGCCGATGGGCTGGATGGCGGACCGCTTCGGGTCGCGCAAATTGCTGATCGCGGCATTGTGCCTCGGCGGCGTTTCGATTGCCTCGATCGGGATTGTCGACCGCTATTGGTGGCTCCTCGTCGCGGCCGGCCTCTCCGGCGTCGCCAACGCGGTCTATCATCCGGCCGATTACGCGATCCTGTCGGCGCGGGTCGCCTCGGCCCGGATCGGCCGCGCCTTTTCGGTGCACACCTTTGCCGGCATGCTCGGCAACGCGCTCGCCCCGTTGTCGATGCTGGTGCTGGTGCCGCGAGTGGGGATCAGCGGCGCGCTGATCGCTGCCGGCATGATCGGGCCGCTCGTCGCATTGCCGCTGATCGCCGCACCCTCGGTCGAAGGCGACACCGCGCCGGCGCGGCGCTCGGAGGGTGACGCCGGGACCGGGCGGAGCGGCAGCGTCTTTACCCCGGCGATCCTCGGGCTGATGGTATTCTTTGTCTTGCTGAGCCTTTCGACCAGCGGCATCAGCAATTTTTCGGTGCCGGCGCTGATGAGCGCCGACCGGCTCCCGTTCGCCGCCGCCAATTTGGCGCTGACGATATATTTGGCGGCGAGCGCCTTCGGCGTGCTCGGCGGCGGGTTTATTGCCGATCTGACGCGCCGCCACGGCGAGGTCGCCGCCCTCGGCTTTGCCTTGAACGCGGCAATCGTGCTGGCGATCGGCACGATCGGCCTGGGTGCGGCGCCGCTGGTGACATTGATGGGCCTCGCCGGGTTCTTGTCGGGCATGATCATGCCGTCGCGGGACATGCTGGTGCGCGACGCCGCACCCGCCGGCGCCATCGGCCGCGCCTTTGGCATCGTCACGATCGGCTTTAGCATCGGCGGCACAATCGGGCCGATGCTGTTCGGCTGGATCATGGACCGCGGCGCGCCGCAATGGATCTTTATCAGCAGCGCGGTATTCATGCTATTCACCGTCGCCGCAGCGCTCCTCGGCGACCGCCGGTCGCCCGCCCGGCGGGCCCGCGCGGCGCCCTGAACGATGCAGAGCTGGCTCCGCCGAGCCGGCAACCGCTACGCCGCGAGGCGTTCCTCGGCGGCAATCGCCGATCTCGATCGCGTGCCGCACCATGAGACAAGGCCGGCCGAGCCATCTATTCCGGCAATTCCCACCGCGCCGCCGCCGGCCGACCAGCGCGACCTCGTCCGCGCCCTTCTCGCGATCTTGTTTGTTGCGGGGCTGATCGCCGCCTCGGTCTGGATCTTGTGGCCGTTTTTGCCGGCGATCATCTGGGCGACGACCTTGGTGGTCGCGACCTGGCCGTTGATGCTGCGGGTGCAGCGGCGGCTGTGGAACCGCCGCGCCCTCGCGGTTGCGGTGATGACGGTGGCCCTGCTCGTCATCTTTGTGGTGCCGTTCTGGCTGGCGGCTGCGACGATCACGGCGAATTTCGACCGTATCGTCGCCTGGGTCTCGGCGCTCAGCTCGTTCCGGCTGCCGGCTCCGCCGCAATGGCTCGCCGATTTGCCGCTGTTTGGCGAGAAGGCGGTGCAGCTCTGGCAAAATGCGGCGGCGAGCGGTGTCGGCGAGCTGGTGGCAAAGGCGGCACCCTATGCCGGCGGGGTCGCCGGGTGGTTCCTCGGCGCCCTCGGCGGGCTCGGCATCGCGGTCGCCCAATTCCTGCTGACGGTCGTCGTCGCTGCCTTTCTCTATGTCGAAGGCGAACGCGCCGCACAGGCGGTTCGCCGCTTCGGCCATCGCCTGGCGGGGGCGCGCGGCGAGCAGTCGGTGATCCTCGCCGGCCACGCGATTCGCAGCGTCGCTCTCGGCGTCGTGATCACCGCGCTCATTCAATCGGTGCTCGGCGGCATCGGCGTCGCCATCGCCGGGGTGCCGTTCGCCCCGGTGCTGACCGCGGTCATGTTCATGCTGTGCATCGCCCAGCTGGGGCCGGCCCCGGTGCTGGTGCCGGCGATCATCTGGCTCTATTGGTCGGGCGATGCGGGATGGGGCACGTTTCTCGTCGTATGGTCGATTTTCGTCTCCGGCCTCGACAGCGTGCTCCGCCCGCTGTTGATCCGGAAGGGCGCTCATTTGCCGCTGATCCTGGTGCTCGCCGGCGTCATCGGCGGGTTGATCGCCTTTGGCCTCGTCGGCATCTTTCTCGGCCCGGTGGTGCTCGCGGTGGCCTACACCTTGCTGCAATCGTGGATGGCCGAGGACCCGGTCCCGGCAACCGAGGACGCCGCCGGGCCGGGCCTCTGACCCGCGCCGACGGCATCTTGCGGACGCCGCAGCAAACCAGCATACACTCGGCCCCTCAACATGACCGGCGGCAGGGGAACGCGATGAATTTCCGGTTCGGCAAGCTTTGCTCTTTGGTGCTGTTCATTGTGGCGCTCACCATTTCCGGCATCGCGCAGGCGCAGCCGGCGCCCGCCCCGGCCGGCCCGAAGGAAACGCGCTTCCTCGTCTATTTCAACGAATTCAGCGCGTATCTCTCGCCGCGGGCAAAGACGACGATCGCCCGCGCGGCCAAAGAGGCGAAGGCGGCCAGCGCCAAGGCGATCACCGTGCAGGCGCGGGCGAGCGCCACCGGCACCGCGGTCACCAACAAATACCTCGCCGAGACGCGCAGCTCGATCGTCGCCGATCAATTGGAGGCCGACGGCATCACGCGTACGATCATCCAGGAGCAGCCGATCGGTCAGACTGGTTCGGGCGACCCCTCGGTGTTCGATCGCCGCGTCGACATCATCATCGGCCACTGATGGCGAATATCGGCGCGATGGTCCCGGGCGCCCTCGTCGTCACCTATGATCTGAGCGCACGCAGCCGGGCGATCCTCGCCGAAGAGCTGGGCGACGCCGCGCCGGCGGTCTATCTGCGCGAGCTCGGCGAGGGCGAGCGCGCCGCGGCGCTGCGCAATGCCGCAGCACTCCTTTCCTACAACACGGCGGTGGAGCTCGCGCCCGCGGAGCTGCCGCTGATCGCCGGCGCGCGGCTCTTGCAGTTCACCACCGCCGGCATCGACTGGATACCGTTAAAGGATTTGCCGCCGGGCCTGCCGATCGCCGCCAATCGCGGCGCCTCGGCCGAGCCGATGGCCGAGCACATCGTGGCGATGGCGCTGGCGGCGGCAAAGCGGCTTTTTGTCGAGCATGAAAATCTGCGGCATGGCGAATTCAACCAGCGCGGCCAAAACCGCATGCTGCAGGGCGGGGTGTGCGGCATCCTCGGTTTTGGCGCGGTCGGCGCCGCGACCGCGCGGCTGGTGCGCGGCTTCGGCATGCGGGTGCACGCGATCAACCGGCGCGGCGCGAGCGACGAGCCGGTCGATTGGATCGCGACACCCGACCGGCTTTGCGAAATGCTCGCGGTTGCCGATCTGCTGGTCGTCGCCGCGGCGCTGACCCGGACCAGCGAGGGGATCATCGGCGCGCCCGGGCTGGCGGTGATGAAAGAGGATGCGATCCTGGTCAATGTCGCCCGCGGCGAGATCGTCGACGAGACGGCACTTTACGAGCACCTGAAGGCGCACCCGCATTTCACCGCCTGCATCGACGCGTGGTGGGTCGAGCCGGTGCGCCACGGGCGGTTTGCGATGGCCCACCCGTTTCTCGATCTGCCGAACGTGATCGGCTCGCCGCACAATTCGGCGGGCGGCGGTGTGTGGCGCGACGTCTCGTTGCGCCGCGCCGTCGCCAATTGCCGCCGTGCGCTCCTCGGCGAACCCCCGCTCCACCTGATCGGGCCGGACGAGCGGATGATGTAGCGCCCCTAGAGTGGTAAAATCCCTCGGATGATACTCAAGGCCGGAGGTCCGCTCAGGGTGGGGAGCAGATCTTCAGGGCGCCCCGGATGACCGCTTTGGGTCGGGAGCGGAGGTCGTGTCTGTTGGGGTAGAAGGGCTACTGCTCGCGAGCTTGCGGTGCTGAATTTCCGCTGTCGCGGGAGTGAGAGATCGGTTTTGACAATAAGGAGACGCTATCGTCGAGCGCTCAGGGCGCGCGACCGTCGGGCCGCAACAACTCCGGCGGATGCCGCACAACCGTCCGCTTCCCGCGCTTGAAGACGGCGAGCGGCTGGCGGATTTCGGCGATCGCCTGCTCGGGGGTTAGGGCGTCAATGACGACGATGTCGGCCGGGTTGCCGATGGTGAGCCCGTAATCGGCGAGGTTCAGGAGCCGGGCCGAGCGCTCGGTCAGCATCGCGAAAATTTCGCGCAATTGCTCGGCGCGGCCGGCCTGCAAGACGTTGGCGTGCAGATTGGCCATCCGGATCAACGAGCAGTCGCCAAACGGGGTCACCGGGTTTAAGACGTTGTTGGTCGAGAGCGAGCAGTTGACGCCGTGCTCGACCAGGAAATTGGCGTCGGCGACACCGCGGCGGATGTTGTGGTCCTGGTCGCGGCCCATGACGAAGAGATCGGTCAGCGGCAGCACGGTGACGGCGACGCCGGCATCGGCCATGCGCCGCGCGGTCTCGGCCAATTGCGTGGGCGGCATCGTCGAGAGCTTGGCCATATGGCCGACCGTGACCCGGCCGCCGCGCCGGTATTTTTCGGTCAGCTCGCAGACGAGCGGGACGTCCATCTCCTCGGGCGTGTCGCCGACATCGAGATGGATATCGATAGCGGCATCGAACTCACGCGCCAATTCGAAGATGCGGCGGATCTGGCCGGCATGGTCGGCATCGTAGCGCGGCGCGCCGCCGATCGCCTTGGCGCCGCGCTTTAAGGCCTCGACCAAAAGCTCGTCGGTGCCGGGATAATTGGTCAGCCCGTCCTGCGGGAAGACGCAGATCTCGATGTCGATTGCCCAACGGTAATCGGCGATCAGCGACGCGACGCCGTCAAAGCCGCGCATGCCGATCGCCGGATCGACCTCGACCTGGGTGCGCATCCGCGTGGCACCGTTGAGGATGCATTGCTCGAGGGTCTGCGCCGCGCGGCGGCGGATGTCCTCGACCGTGAGCTCGTGCTTGATTGCCGCGACCTGGCGCATCGGGTTGATGCGCCGGCCGGTTTCGGGCGTCAGACGGTCGATCAGCCGCGACTTGTCGAGATGGATATGGGTCTCGACCAGGCCGGCGCAGGCGAGCCGCCCCTGTGCGTCATAGCTTTCGGGCGCTTCGCCTAAATTCTTCCCGATCGCCACGATCCGGCCGTCGGCGACCCCGACATCGACCGGAGAGCCGGCGACCCGCGCGTTGCGGACGACGAGGTCCATGACCGGCACCGGCTACAATTGCGCGACACCGGCGCGGGCGCAGTCCTCGTCCTGCTGCGAGGTGCCGCCGCCGACCCCGCAGGCCCCCTCGACGAGGCCGTTGCGGATGATCGGGACCGCCCCCTGGCCCATGATCATGTGGCCGCCTTCTGCGACGGCGATGCCGCGCGGGGTCGGCTGGTCGGCGCGCGCCGCCATCTCGCCGCTCGGCCGGCCGAACGCCGCCGAGGCGACCGCCTTGCCCTGGGCGCCGTAGACGCTCGCCCAGATCGCACCGTCCATGCGCTCGAACGCGACCAGCCGCCCGCCGGCATCGCACACCGCGGCGCTGATCTCGATGTCGAGCTCCTGCGCTTTCGCCAACGCGCCGCGAATGATGCGGTTGGCTTCGTCCAACGTCAGCGCCATCGGTCACCTCCTGGGTTGGCGAGCTCGCCCGCCATTATTGCAGCTGATGCGAGAGCGCGGCGATCGCGCTGTCGATCAGCGCCGCACCGCGCGCCGCGTCGAGCTCGGCGGCGATCGCCCGGCGCGCCGCCGAGATCGCGACATCGACGGCGACGGCGCGGATTTCGGCGAGCGCCTTTGCCTGGTCCTGGGCGATGCGCTCGGCGGCCAATTGCCGGCGCCGGGCCAGCGCCTCGTCGAGCGAGCGGGCGGCGCGGGCCGCGATCCGTTCCGCCTCGGCCTTGGCGTAGGCGATGATCTCGGCGGCAGCGGCGGCGGCGGCGCGCTCCTTTACCTGATACGCGGCAAGCAGGCGCTCGGCCTCCTCACGCAGGTCGCGGGCGGTGTCGAGCTCTTCGCGGATACGCAGCACGCGCGCATCGAGCCCGCCGACGAGCGCACGCCGCACCGGCTTCCACAGAAGCGCGACCAAGACGACGGTCGCGATCAGCACCCAAAATTCGGGCTCGCCAAAGATCGCAGCGATCATGCCGCCCGCTCCGCCAGGACACGGTCGACCTCGGCGCCGACCCGCGCGGCATCGGCGGGCGCCCCGGTCAATTTTGCCGCGAGCGTCGCGGCGACCTCGACGGCAATCCCGCGGATTTCGGCGAGCGCACCTTCCTTGGCCGCCGCGATCTGCCGCTCGGCCGCGGCGAGCTGCTGGGCCAGCTCTTCCCCGAGCCGCTGCTGGCGCACCCCCGCTTCGGCGGCGAGCCGGTCGGTCGCCTCCTTGATCGCCGCCTGAGCCTCGGCCCGCGCCGTCGCCAGCGCATTCTCATAGGCGGCGTTGACCGCCTCGGCCTCGGCTTTGAGCGCCGCCGCGCGGGAGAGATCGCCGTCGATCGAGCTGCGCCGCGCCGCGATCACCTTGCCGATGCGCGGCAAGGCGAGCGTGGCCATCAGCAGGTAAAGGACGAGGAAGGTCACCGCCAGCCACAAGAGCTGCGCGGGGTAGGTCGAAAAATCGAGCTGCGGCATCGGAATCGCCGATTTTGGAGTTGCCGATCTTCGCCGGCCGCGGATCAGAGCACGAACAGCAGCAACAGCGAAATGATCAACGCGTAGAACGCGACCGCCTCGGTCAAGGCGAAACCGAGCATGCCGATGCCGAACACCTGGTCGCGAGCGGCCGGGTTGCGCGCGATCGAGGTGACGAGCGCGCTGAACACATTGCCGATGCCGACGCCGACGCCGGCGAGCGCAATTGCCGCCAGGCCGGCGCCAATCATCTTGGCGGAGGTCGGGTCCATAACTTTTCCTTTCGCAGGGAGGGTTGAGGCGGGTCAGTGCAGATGAATGGCGTCGCTCAGATAGAGGCAGGTCAAGATCGCGAACACATAGGCCTGCAGCACATTGATCACGACCTCGAGGGCGAGCAGCGCGACATTGAAGGCAAGGGGCAGAAACCCGAACAGCCCCATCGCGATCGTGAACCCGGCGAACACTGCGATCATCGTATGCCCGGCCAGCATGTTCGCGAAGAGCCGGACGCTGAGACTGACCGGCCGGGTCAGGTAGGAGATGATTTCGATCGGCACCAGGATCGGCGCCATTACCAGAGGTGCCCCTTGCGGCATGAAAAAGCCGAAGAACTTAACGCCGTGCTTGATCAACGCAATCAGGGTCACCAGCGCAAACACGAACAGCGCCAGGGCGAAGGTGACGACGATGTGGCTCGTATAGGTAAAGCTGTACGGCACCAGGCCCAGGAGATTGCCGAACAGCACAAACATGAAGATCGTGAAGACCAGCGGAAAATAGGCGCGGCCTTCGCTGCCGACATTGTCGCTGACCATGCGCGCGACAAACTCGTACGACATCTCCGCGATCAATTGCAGCCGGCCCGGCACCAGCCGCGCGCGCGCCGTCGCCGCGACCAAGAGCACGGTGACGAGGACGACGGCGATCGTCATCATCAGCGCCGAGTTGGTATAGGACACATCGACCCGGCCGATATGCAGCGGCACCAGCCGCTCGATCGTGAACTGCGTCAAAGGTGAATGTTCTGCCGCCACTTGGTCCCCGACCCTCTCGTCAATCCCGCTCGTGACGACGCGACGCGGTGCGCGTCGTGCCGGCGCCGAGCTGCGCGGCGGCGCGAAATACGTTGACCATCCCCGCCGCTATGCCAAGCAAGAAGAACACAATCAAGCCCCAGGGCCGCGTCCCCAGAAAATGATCGAACACCCAGCCCAGCGCGAGCCCGACACAGAGCGCCGCCACCAGCTCGACCGCGATCCGGAACCCGAGGCCCATCGTCCCCGGCGGCGGACTGCCGCCACCGTTCCTCTCTGCCCCGAGCTGCTCCCGCCGCGCCCGGTCGAGCTTTTCGCCGAGCCGCGCCAACGGGTCCGGCGGTTCATCTGCGCTCATCTGGCGACGCGGGCCTTCGGACACCGTCCCTGCCGCGCCGCGGCCGGAACGCCGCGCACGTTAATGACACGCCCAAACCCTGTCAAGGCCGCCCCGCTCGGGTTGGTTCAATCTTCCGGCCCGTCGGGATGGACCCGGATGCCGCGCAAGACGCGCCGGAAAACGCGCCGGTCGGCGGCGTAGCGCGTGGGCGTGGTGACGAGGTCGGCCCTGACCTCGATCCAGCCGAGCGAATTGTCGCCAGTCTTGCGCAAGACGATGTAGCTGACCTCGATATGGCCGTCGGCAAAGCTGCGCCGGCACCCCGCCGCCTTCCGGCCGCCGATGCGTTCGTCGCCGAGCCAGACGATCTGCCGCGCCATCCGCCAGCGGCACTCGACCGCCGCAATGGCTTGGGGCGTATTCCCGATTTCGGCGGTGTTATAATTGGCGTTCACGCTGATATAGGGCCGTTGATCATCCGCCGCGCTGCATGGTGCCCCATCCAGCGGAAGCCAGACACCGTGATTGGGATTCGGCGCTGAAGTCATGCATCCCCGCAGACCGCGTGGGATCTCGACAGAGAATTGATAGTCTATATTCTCATATTTTTTTGTATTAGGTATCAGGGTCTGACCACAAAGCATCAGCGAGAAGCAAGCGGCAGCACACACCCTGACGAGCAAGAATCGAGTTGACATCAGATTTCACGCTTATCCTTCCACAATGACAGGCGTCGGAGAATTGATTTTATCGTCTTTAATACCGATCCACGCCAAGCGGCGTCCTTAGTATTATATTTTGCAGAATATAATCGCTGGACGAATTCGTCTGCGCTTGCCGCATCCGTGTACGACGGCACCATAACGCCGTTCCCAATAAGCGACCGCGTCGTCGATGGAATTGTAATGAACGTTCAGGCCGCCGCCGTGGGTGACGCCAAACGGGTCGTTGAGCTTGCGGTCGTGCGGGTCGAGATAACCGCTTTCAAGCGCGGCGAGACCGAGGAGCCAAGTCTCGTCGATGCCGAGCCTTTGGGCGAGGGCGTGAAACGGTGCGTACACGGAATCGAAGAATTTGTCGGGATCTCCGGTCCGGTATTCGTCGGGTGCTTGCCGGGCGGCGGCCGGAACCACGTTTGAGCCGTGCTCGTCGGTCCATTCGCCGCTTTCGCGCCCGTTGCCGGCATGGATGGCGGCTCGTTCACATTGAAGCGCTTGCCCGTCCGGTCCAACAGGGTCGGGTCAATGTCGAAAGCCGCCAGCAGATCGTGCGCCGGGACACGGTCGGCGAGCAGCGCGTCGGCCAGAAAGAGCCGGTATGCGACTTTGCCCGGATCGTCCGATCGGGGCGGGCTGGCGTAAGCAAGCTGGATCAGCGCCAGCGAAGTTTTCCCATCCGCATAATGCCGGCACGCACGGCGGATATGCCCGATCGTCTCGGGTGCGACAGAGCGGCCATTGAGCGACCGCCAGCAGCGCCAGGATGCGCGTTTCGCAACCGTCGATCGCGAATGTCGCGCGGCCGTGACGATCGGTGCCGCGCGCCGCCAAAACAGTTCCAGCCCCGAGGACGATCCCCCCGCCTCGGCGAAGGTCAACGCGGGCTCGATCGGGAACAGGAGGGCGCGCTCCTCCCATCCTTTGCGTAGCTGCTCGGCCGAGAGCATCGGAGATCCTGGACCTGTGAGGTGCCCGCGAAGATAGCAGAAACCGCAACCGACGTCAAGAACAAACCAGGAATATGCTTTCCGATGCGAACCGGGTTTCGGCGCCGCCATCGCTTGCGCTATCGTGAGCGATCCGCGCGCATGAGGAGTCAACAGCAATGGATGGCGTGCCGCTCAATTGTCTCGCCGGGGTCAAGGTGCTCGATCTGACCCAGTTCGAGGCCGGCCCTACCTGCACCGAGGCGCTCGCATGGCTCGGCGCCGAAGTGGTCAAGGTCGAAAACCCCAAGGGCGGCGAGCCCGGCCGCACCTCGTTCGCCGGCCCGCCCGGCAGCCCCGACTCGTATTATTTCTTCCAGTTCGACGCCAACAAGAAGTCGGTCACGGTCAACCTCAAATCCGAGCGCGGCCTCGCGCTTGGTCAAGGAGATGGCGAAGAAAGCCGATGTCATGATCGAGAACATGGCGCCCGGCACGATCGAGCGGCTGGGGCTCGGCTATGACGCGGTTCGCGCCATCAACCCCGGCATCGTCTATGCCCAGGTCAAAGGCTTTGGCGAGGGCAGCCCCTACGAGAAGAACCTCGCCTTCGACATGATCGCGCAAGCCTGCGGCGGCACGATGAGCATCACCGGCGAAGCCGACGGGCCGCCCTGCAAGCCCGGCCCTTCTCTGGGCGACACCGGCACCGGCATGGTCATGGCGATCAGCATTTTGGGCGCGCTTTACGAACGCAAGGCGACCGGCCGCGGCAGGCGGCTGCAGGTGGCGATGCAGGACGCGATGCTGCACTACATCCGCATCGCCTTTCAGGTCCAGTCGCTGACCGGCAAGGCCGCGGGCCGCGCCGGCTCGCGCAGCGTCACCGGCTCGCCGCCGCCCGCCGGCATCTTTCCGTGCGCCCCCGGCGGGCCCAACGACTGGGTCTATGTGTTCGCTCGCCAGGCCGACCATTGGCACAATTTGCTGAAAGCGATCGGCCGCGAGGAGCTGATCGGCGACCCGCGCTACGAGACGATCGCCGCCCGGCGCGAACGCGAGGCCGAGGTCAACGAGATGGTCGCTGCCTTTACCCGCCGCCACGACAAGCACGAGGCGATGCGCCGGATCGGCGCGGCCGGGGTGCCGGCGGGCGCGGTGCTCGACACGATGGAATTGACCAACGAGCCGAGCTTCGCGGCGCGCGGCATCATGCAAACCGTGCCGCACCCGACCGGCCCTTACAAGATGCCGGCCTGGCCGGTGCGGTTTGACGGCGTCCCGCCCAAAGTCGAGCCGGCGCCGCTGCTGGGCCAGCATTCGGCCGAGGTGTTCGGCGAATGGCTCGGCATGAGCGCGGGCGATGTCGAGGCTCTGAGAAAGGAAGGGGTGATCTGACCCCTCGTCAACGCCGCGGAAGCCGGAGGCCCAGAAGCAGCCGTAAATCGCTTGCCCTGGGTCCCGGGCTTTCGCGGGAGCGGCGAATGATGAGAGAGGAGAAGCTCAGATGGCGGAATTGACCGGTAACGACATCCTCGCCCGGTGCCTCAAGGCCCAGGGCGTCAAGGATATCTTTTTCATCATGGGCGGGCCGATGCTCGACGCCGAGACGGCGTGCATCAAGGAAGGCATTCGCCTGATCGACACAAGGCACGAGCAGGGTGCGGCCTATATGGCGCAGGCCTATTCGCGGGTGACCCAGGGGCCGGGTGTGTGCATGGCGGCGAGCGGCCCGGCCACCCTCAATTTCGGCACCGGCCTCGCCAACGCGCTGATCGACGGCTGCCCGGTTGTGGCCCTCGGCGGCTCCTCCCCGATCAGCCAGTTCGGCCGCCAGGTGTTTCAGGAGATCGACCAGGTCGCGGCAATGAAGCCATGCGTCAAATACGCGGACCGCATCCACAGTCTGAAGCGCCTGCCGCAGCAGGTGAACTTCGCCTTTCAGAAAGCGCTGAACGGCAAGCCTGGCCCGGTCTATCTCGATTTCCCCGGCGACGTCCTCTACATGACGATCGACGAGGGCGAGGTCGATTGGAGCTATTGCGGCCGGCCGATCGTCAAGGCGCGCCCTTATGCCGAGCCGAAGGCGTTGAACGCGCTCGTCGACGCGATCAGAGAGGCGCATCAGCCGATCATCGTCTCGGGCAGCGGTGTGTTGTGGTCGCAGGCCTGGAGCGAGATGCAGGCCTTTGTCGAGAAGGCCGGGATCCCGTTCTACACGACCCCGCAGGGGCGCGGCGTCGTCCCCGACGACCACCCCTATTCCTATCTGACGATGCGGAACGACGCGTTCCGCGAGGCCGATCTGATCGTCATCCTCGGCACGCGCACAAACTATGTCATCAACCACGCGCTGCCGCCGCGCTTTAGCGCCGAGGCGAAGGTGGCGCGCATCGAGATCGACCCCGAGGAGCTCGGCAACTCGGCGCGCAATATCGACTTGCCGATTGTCGGCGACTGCAAATCGGTGTTGCAGCAATTGTGCGAGGCGGTCGATGCCAAGACCGCCGAGCGCTTTGCCGGCTGGCGCCGGAAATTGGCCGACGGCGAGGCGAAAAAACGCACCCGCGCCGGCGGCAACTACCCGACCGACGGCGACATCCACCCGCTCAGGCTGTGCGAGGAAGTCAAAAACTTTATGCAGCGGGACGCGATCCTGTCGGTCGACGGGCAGGAGATCCTGAATTTCGGCCGGCAGTCGATCCCGACCTTTGTTCCCGGCCACCGGCTCAATTCCGGGCCCTTTGGCACGATGGGGGTGGGCTTGCCGTTTGCGGTCGGCGCCAAGGCGGCCAAGCCCGAGGCACAGGTCATCTGCCTGCATGGCGACGGCTCGTTTGGCCAGAACGCGATGGAGCTCGACACCGCAGTCCGGCACAAACTGCCGCTCCTCTGCATCATCAGCCTGAACGGCGGCTGGACCGCCGACCCGGACCACGACAAGCCCGGCCGCGACCTCGGCTACACGCGCTACGACAAGATGGCGGAAGCCTTGGGCTGCTGGGCCGAATATGTCGAAGAGCCCGAGGAGATCCGTCCGGCCCTGCTGCGCGCCTGGAACAAGGTCGAGGAGGGCATGGTCGGCTTTGTCAACGTCAAGACCGACTACCGCGCCCGCGCCACCACCGTGCGTTTTTCCAGCCGCGAAACCTGACCCCCCTCTCTCCCCTCCTCCGCTCGCGGGGCAGGGAAGGGTGGCAGCAGCACGAAAAGGGGCGCCTCCCGGCGCCCCTTTCTGAAAGCAATCTTGACGAGGCGCGCTTGATATGCGCGATGGCTGAGAAATCGATCATCCTTTCGGACATGCCCAGGACATGCTCGACGAGCGTGAGATCCCTTTGGATTGGATCGAACGTGTGCTGCGGAATCCAGTGCTTGAAGAGCCAGACCGCCAAAATCCAGGCGCAATTCGGGCGTACGCGCCGATCACAGAGTTCGGCAATCGAATGCTTCGCGTAGTACACTACGATACCGAGACGGAGATTCGGGTGATCACGCTGTTTTTCGATCGCAGGATGACGGCAAGGGCACGGATGCCATGAGAATGACGTGGGATAAGGAGGCGGATGCCCTCTATATCAGGTTCGACGACGCCAAAATCGTCGAATCAGAAGAGGTCAGTGACGGCCTCATCCTTGACTTCGACGCGAGCGGCCGGGTGGTCGGCTTCGAAATGCTAGACGTTCGACATCGGTTTCCCAATGCCGACCTCTCGCAAATCGACGTCGAAATGGCGTAAGCACAACCGAAGCTTATACTGAGCTGAATGACACCCCGCGAGCCTTTCGGCGCCGTGGAAGAAGGTCGAGGAGGGCATGGTCGGCTTTGTCAACGTCAGGACCGACTACCGCGCCCGCGCCACGACCGTGCGCTTCTCCAGCCGCGAAACCTGATCGAGCAGCCGACGCCCCTCACCCCTTCCTCTCCCCGCCCCGCCTTTGGATTGCGGGGGAGAGGGAGCTGCGCCACGGGCTGTCCGCTTCGGTGGTCGCCTCGATACTTGCCCGATTGCGCTTGGAGGGACGCGTCTTGATCTCATCGGACGTCATCTTTATGCCACAGCTATGCTTTCTTTCAGCCTGAACGGCGACTGGACCGCCGACCCTTAAGGCAGCAAGCCCGGCCGCTATCTCGGCTACACCCACCACGACATCATGGCGCAGGGGCTCGGCTGCCACGGCGAAATTGTCGAACAGCCCGAGGGCATCCGCCCGACGCTCGAACGCGCCCAGGTCGATGACGGCATGGTGGCTTTCGTCAACGTCAAGACCGGCTACCGCGCCCGCGCCACCACGGTCCGCTTCTCCAACTACATGACCTGAACCTTTCCGCGCGACCGACGCAAAGGGGCGCCCGCGGGCGCCCCTTTTTTTTCGAAACTCGTCAATGCAAGCGGGGTATGCGAACAACGCAACCCCTTGAACGGTAGGCTGTAATCGTGTAGCCTGTACAACCAATAATGTTCCGAATGAATTTAGAGACGGGACGGAACGCCCCGGGAAGATGACCGATGGTCGACATGCTCAAGGCGTTCGAAAACGCCATTGCGAGCGATTATACCGTCGTGGAGGATTGACCTGAGAGCGCGGCCTGAAACCCGTGAGCCAGTTCCCGTTGCCTACCGCTCGGGAGGAGTTGGGCGCTTGCTTAAAAAACTCCTGCAGCGACCCGGCACGCATCAACTGAATTGCCGGTTTTACCGAGCAAGACTCTGTGCGCCAGGCCCGCTGCGGGTGGCAGATCATTGTTTATATCACACCGTAGCTAATTTGTCAATACTCTTGGCTGCAATCCGGCTCCTGCGAGGCATGGTTCGAGATGCAGGCTGCGCCTGCTCCTGACCATAAGGTCGGTTGGTTGCAGGGCGCCAGCAATGAGACGTCCCGGCTTCATCCTGAGGCGTGCGCCAGCGCGAGCCCGTAGCTTGACAAGCTCCCTCCTTTCGCGCCCTTTAGCCGTCAAATCAAGGACGAGCGCGGGCTTGGGAACAGGGAGGAAAAGCGAGATGGGCGAGGACGGGAAATCCGCTGGCAACGGCGAGGTGACGCGGCGCCGGCTGCTGCACTGGGGTGCCGTGGGCGGTGGTGCGACGATGCTGTTGCCGTCGCCGTGGCGCGCTGCTTTCGGCGCCGCCAAGCCCTACAAGATCGGGACGCTGCAGCCACTGACCGGCAATGCCGCAGTCGGCGGCAAGACGGCGCTCGTCGGTATCCAGATGGCGGTCGACCGGATCAACAAGATGGGTGGCATCAACGGCCGGCCGGTCGAGCTCGTGATCGGCGATTCCGAGTCGAAGCCCGATGTCGGCCGCCGCGCCACCGAGAAAATGGCGGTCGAGGACAATATCGACGCGCATGTCGGCGGCTTTTTGTCGAATGTCTGCCTGGCCTGCATGCCGGTCTGGCTCGAGCACCAGGTCGTCAACATGATCGGGGTGTGCCTCGACACCACGCTGACCACCACCAAGTGCAACAAATACAGCTTTCGCACCTACGACTATGCGCCGGCCCAGGCGGTCGCGTTCGCGCCTTATCTCGTCAACCAGCTCGGCAAGAAGTGGCACATCATCTATCTCGACTATGCCTGGGGCCAATCGACCCGCGACGCCTACGCCGCCGAAATCAAAAAGCAGGGCGGGACTGTCGTCGGCGGCACCGGCATCCCGCTCGCCACCGCCGACACGACGCCGTTCATCTCCAAGATCAACGGCGATTTCGACGGGCTCTTCGCGATCTCGTTTGGCACCGACGCGATCGCGCTCGGCAACCAGGCCTATGATCTCGGCCTGACCAAAAAGTATAAATGGGCCGGCGACGGTGCCGTCGCCGAATCGAGCAACCTGCCGGCGCTCGGCAACAAGATCGAGGGCTTTGTCGGGATCAACCGGTATCTGCCGGTGTTCGACCCGCCGCTCGACACCCCGGCGCACCACCGGTTTTTCGACGAAGCGGTCAAACGCTTGAAAAAGGTCGACCCGTCGGGGCCGCTGCCCGACCGCTACACCCAATCGAATTACGAGGCGATGAACGCGCTGAAGATCGGCATCGAGAAATCGGGCTTTCAGGGCCGCGACGACACGCCAAAGCTGATCGCCGCCCTCGAAGGGCTGGAGATGAAGGAAGGCGACGACTTTCCGCAGGGCGACAAGACCTTGCGCAAGGAAGACCACCAAGCGTTCTTGCGCGAGTTCATCTTTGTCATCAAGGACGGCAAGCCGCACATCCTCGAAACCGTGCCCAAGGACAAGACGCTGGTGCCGCCCGCCTGCCATTTCGTCAGTTGAGCGCGGCCGTCGGCCCCCTCCCATTCCCTCCCCCGCATGCGGGGGAGGGTTAGGGTGGGGGGCTCCCCAAACGCCGGCGAGCCGATCCTGCGCACCGAGGGGCTGACCGTTCGCTTTGGCGGGCTGACCGCGCTCGGCAATGTCGATTTCGCGGTGGCGCGCGATGAGCTGCGCGCGATCATCGGCCCGAACGGCGCCGGCAAGAGCACCTTTTTCAATTGCCTGACCGGGGTCTTGCGCCCGTCGGCCGGGCAGATCCGCTTTAATGGCGAGGACATCACCGGGCTTTCGCCCGACCGGGTCTCGCAAAAGGGCATCGCCCGCTCCTACCAGATCACCAACATCCTGCCGAACGCGACGGCGCTCGAAAACACCCGCATCGCCGCCCAATCCCGGCATCATGCGTGGAGCCTCCTTACCCATTACCGCGCCTATCGCGACGTGATCGAAAAAGCCGAGGCGGCGCTGGCGGCGGTCGGCCTCCTCGACAAGGCCTATGAAATCGCCGCCAATTTGTCGCATGGCGAGCAGCGCAACCTCGAAATCGGCATCGCGCTCGCGACCGAGCCGCAGCTTTTGTGCCTCGACGAGCCGACCGCCGGGATGAGCGCCGGCGAAACCCACGACACGATGGAGCTGGTCCGCCGCATCGCCAAAAGCTTGACGATCCTGATAGTCGAGCACGACATGCAGGTCGTCATGGAGCTGGCGCAGCGGATCACGGTCTTGCATTACGGCGAGATCCTGGCCGAGGGGACGCCGGCCGAAATCCAGCAAAACCCGCGCGTGCTCGAAGTTTATCTCAAGACATGAGCGAGCTCGCTGCGAATGCCGAAGCCGGCGAAGCGCCGCTGCTCGAAGTCGACGACATCCATACCTATTACGGCAAGAGCCACATCCTGCACGGGGTGTCGCTGACCGTCGGGCGCGGCGAGGTCGTGGCACTGCTCGGGCGCAACGGGGTCGGCAAGAGCACGACCTTGAAGGCGATCATGGGCCTCGTCCACCCGCAGCAAGGGCGGGTGCTGCTCGAAGGCCGGCCGATCACCGAATTGCCGCCGCACCGATTGGCCCGGCTCGGCATCGGCTATGTGCCCGAGGAGCGCCGGATCTTTCGGCAATTGACCGTGGTCGAGAATTTGCGCACCGGGCTCGACCGCCGCGGCCTCGACAATGCCCGCCGGGAGGCGCTTCTCGACCAGGCCTACGGCTATTTCCCGGTCTTGGCCGAGCGGCGGCGCCAGCCGGGCGGCACCCTTTCGGGCGGCGAGCAGCAGATGCTCGCGATCGCCCGCGCGATGATGCTCGAGCCCAAGATCATCCTGCTCGACGAGCCGACCGAGGGGCTGATGCCGCGCATGGTGGCGCAGATCGGCGAAATCATCGCGGTGCTCAGAGGCGCCAATGTGGCGGTGCTGCTGGTCGAGCAAAACGTGCCTTTGACCCTCGAAGCCTCACACCGCGTCTACATCCTCGAAAAGGGCATGGTCCGGCACCACGCGCCCTCCGCCGAGCTGCGCGCCGACGACCGCGTCATCCACCGCTACATCGGCGTTTAGGAGGAGCGGCCCTCGAGCGCGCAAGCCGCACCTTCGGGAGACCGCAGCGCCGATTATTCGGCGGCCTGCGCCAGGTCGCTCGCGTGGCGCCAGAGGGCGAGCTCGTCCCAGGTTTCGGCTTCCATGAATTGCGCCCAGCGGCGGTAGAGGTTGCGCATCGGCTCCTCGCTCGCCTGCGCCTCGGTGATGTCGATGACCCGACCCGGTATGCGCAAGCCGTCCCACTCGAAATTCTCGACGGCGGCGCCGAGCCCCATCGTGTAGCAATAAGGGTGGCGACGGGCGATCACGCCGCGGCTCGCGGCATGGGCATAGCCCCAATTTTCCATGTCGTCCTGCTCGGTCATCCCGGCCGGTCCAGAATAGCGGATATAGTAGTCGCGCAGAAAATCCTTGACCTCCTGCGGCGCCTCGCGATCGACCAGAAACCAGCGCCATACCTCGGTCTGGTGCGCGCCGCGCGGGTGCCACACCGCGATCGTGCGCGGCTGGCGCGGCAACAGCGCGATATTCGGAAAAATCTCGCCCGGCGCGCCGAGCAATCGCGCTTCCTCGCCGCGGGTGCGGCGCCGCTCCTCCTCGCAATGCCGGAAGTACTCGGAGACGACCGGCGAATGCTGGTAGGTCGCCGGCGGCGGCCGGTCTTTTGGCAGCGCGTAGACGATCGTCTGATGGCCGCGGTCGGGGATCGCGACATGCAATTTGCGGCCCAGCAGCAATTCCGACATGTCACGGCGGCCGGCGCCTGAGGGGCCGATGCCGGCGAGATCGACCGAGCGGTGGCTGATGTTGTGATAGCTGTCGCCGCTGAAGTTCTCGGCCGGGAATTTCCAATTGCACGGGATCAGCCATTTCTGCACGCCGCCCAATACTTCGGCCTGGCCCTCGCGCCCATCCCTGCCGTCGAGGATCAAATCGAGATAGCGGGCAAACCCGCCGAGATATTCCGCGAATGGCGGCGCCGTCGGGTCCCAGGTGGCCCAGATCGCACCTTTGTAATTGCACAGCTGCGCCACCTCGACGAGACCCCATTGCGAGCGATCGAGGGTCGAGCGATAGGCCTCGCGGAAATAGGGGACACCGGCGAGCTTGCCGTCGGTGCCGAATAGCTCCAGCCGTGATAGGGACAGGTGAAAACCGGCGTGTTGCCGTCGTCATAGCGGCACACCTTCATGCCGCGATGCCGACACGAGTTTAGGAACACATGGATTTCGCCGGCCCGGTCGCGGCATAGGATCACGGATTCCTCGCCCATGCCCGAGACAAAGAAATCGCCCGGCTTCGGCACCTGGCTCTCGTGCCCGACAAAGAGCCATGCGCGGGCAAAGACCCGCTCCTGCTCCTGCGCGTAAATCTCGTCATCGACAAAGATCGCGCGGCTGACCTCGCCCGCCGCGGCATCGACGAGCCCCTTGCGATACCCCGATCCGACTGCGCTCGCCATCGCCGCCCTCCTCTTCTCGTCACTCGATGTTATTGCCGCGGTCGCGCCGACGCCAGCGGCCGAGAACGCCGCGGCAGCGTGACCGGCAAATGGCGGTCATTGGTTCAACCAGCGCCGGGCAAAGCCGAGCAGGCCCTGCGGCATGAAAATGACCATTGCGATAAAGATGACCCCGACCGGGATCAGGTAATACTCGGTGAAAAACCGCGACAGCCCTTCGCGCAACAGCAGAAAAAACGCTGCTCCGACAATCGGCCCGACGAGCGTGCCGATGCCGCCGATGACGTTGAAGACGACGACCTCGCCCGATACCAGGAAAAACACGAAATCGGGGGCGGCGAACTCGTTCTGGATCGCATAGAGCACACCCGCCAGCCCGGCAAAGAGGCCGGAGAGCATGACCGCAACGATCTTGTAGCGCTCGATCGGGTAGCCGATCGCGCGGGTGCGCGCCTCGTTCTCGCGGATCGACTGCAGCACCATGCCGAAGGGCGAGCGGGTGATCCGGCGCAACAGCAGATAGGACAAGACGACGACCGCAAGCACAAACCAATGCAGGGTCGTCGGCGTGAAGCGGACCGAAACGAGCCCGGGGATGCCGAGCGGCGGGCGGCTGAAGGCGAGCCCGTTTTCGCCGCCGGTCACCGCGGTCCAGGTGAAGATCACGACGTAGAAAATCTGCGAAAAGATCAGCGTGGTGATGGCGAAATAGATGTCGCGCAGGCGGGTCGAGAAATAGGCGACAAAAGCGCCGACCACCGCCGAGGCGGCGATCCCGTAAAGGATCGCCAGCCACAGATTGGGCGGCGTCACCGTCAAAAGCGCGGCGGCCGCACCGTACATGCCGAGGCCGAAAAATGCCGAATGGCCGAACGACACCATGCCGGTGTAGCCGATCAGGATGTCGGACGACATCGCCAAGCAGGCCCCAGATCAAAATTTCGGTCAGAAACCGGCGCCAGAACTCGGGCAATACCAGCGGGGCCGCGATCAACAGCGCGATGACGACGCCGAACCCGACCCAATACGCGATCGGGCGGCGGCGCGCTCATCGCGGGCTCGCGGCAAAGAGCCCGGTCGGCCGAAACAAGAGGGTCAGGATCAGCACGACGAACGAGACGATGACCGCCTGGGCCGGGCTGACCCACAGCGAGGCATAGGCTTCCAAGAGGCTGATCAACAGCGCGGCCAGGATCGACCCGGCGAGGTTGCCCATGCCGCCGACCACGACGACAATGAACACCCGCAGGATCCAGTTGACGCCCATCGAGTGGTCGACGCCGGCCAGCGGACCGAACAACACGCCGCTGGCGCCAGCCATGCCGGCGCCGATGGCGAACACCACGGTCAGCACCAGCGGCACCGGGATGCCCATCGCCTGGGCCATGACCCGGTCCTGGGTCGTCGCCCGGATCCAGATGCCCCAGGTGCCGAATTTGAGAAACAGCCACAGCGTGCCGATCAGCCCCGCCGAGATCAGCGCGACGACGATCCGGTACCACGGATATTCCAAGTAAAAGAGCGTGAAATGGCCGCTGAACGGGGCCTCGATCTTGCGCGCGACCGGGCCGAACTGCCACAGCGCGTAATTTTGCAAGACGAGCGATATGCCGAAAGTGGCAAGGATCGTCGTCAACGGGTCGCGGCCGAGGAGCGGGCGGAGCGTGGTCAAATAAATAGCCACGCCGAGCAATGCGATGACGAGGGTCGCGGCGACCAAAGCCAGCCAGAAATTCCCGGTGGCAGCCATGGTGACGACGCCGACATAGGCGCCGAGCATAAACAATTCGCCGTGGGCGAAATTGACCACGTCCATGATGCCGAAGATCAAGGTCAGCCCGGACGACACCAGCGCCAGGATCAGTCCGGCGACGATCCCGTTCACCGTCTGGATCAGCACCTGGTCGAACGGGACGCCCATCTGTCGATCTGCTTAGCCGGCCGGTGCTTCTTCCAGCAATCGGCCGTACCCGGCGATCTTCTCCGCGGGCCCGAGCATCCTCAGCATCGCCCAGAACGATGCCTGGTTGGTGGTGACGACGGGCTTGCCGAATTCGCGCTCCCAGGCGGCGATCGAATGCATCGTCGGAAAGTTGCCGCCGGGGACGACAAAAGCCTCGATCTCGGGCCGGTCGATGCGCCGGAAAGCGTCGCGCGCGTGCTCCGGGCCGAGATTGCCGATAGCATAGGAATCGGTTGCGCCAAAGCCTTCGAAGGCCACGGTCTCGACCCCGTGGTTGCGGGCGAAAAGATCGGCGGCGCGCCGGTTGACCTCTTCGGTATAGGGCGAGACGAGCCCGATCCGCTGTTTCCCCAAGGCCCGCACCGCGCGGCCGACCGCTTGCGCCGAGGTGACCGCGGGCACGCCCGCGCCGGCGCTGATCCGCCGGGTCGCCACCGCGTCGTAATCGTCGGCAAACAGGCTCGCCGAGGTCTGCGCCAGGACCACCAGCTCGACTTTTGCGGTGCCGAGCAGCCGCGCCTGGTAATCGATGTCGTCGTCACGGCTCGGGGCAAAGGTCCGGCCCGGCGTGCTCGTCATCAGCCGCCCGATATGCGCCTGGTACTCCATCGGCAACAGCCGGCACTCGATCTCGACGGTGGTGTTGGTCGAGGGGATCAGGACGCCGAAATGGCGGGTCATGTCGCGAGGCCCTTCCGTTGCGCAGGCGAGCAATGTCGGCCGAAGCGGCTATTCGTCGAACGATTTCGCCCGGCGCCGCAAGGGCGTTCGAGCCCCGGCGAGCCAAAGCCCTCAATATGATTTCGGCAAGCCGAGGACGCGCTCGGCGATGTGGGAGAGGATCAGCTGCGGGCTGACCGGGGCGATGCGGGCGATCTGGATTTCGCGGAAATAGCGCTCGACATGGTATTCGCGGGCATAGCCCATGCCGCCATGGGTCATGATCGCGGTCTCGCAGGCGCGAAACCCGGCCTCGGCGGCGCAATATTTGGCGGCGTTGGCATAGGCGCCGACCAGGCCGGCCTCGCCGCCGGAATCATAGGCGGCCGCAGCGCGCATGACCATCAGCTCGGCCGCTTCCAATTCGATCCAGCGCTCGGCGAGCGGGTGCTGGATCGCCTGGTTCTGCCCGATCGGGCGGCCGAAGACGACCCGCTCCCCGGCATAGCGCGCCGCACGCTCGAGGGCGGCGCGGCCGAGCCCGACCGCCTCGGCGGCGATCAGGATGCGCTCCGGGTTCATCCCGTGCAGAATATAGTGGAACCCGCTGCCCTCCTCGCCGATGCGGTCCGCCGCCGGCACTTCGAGCCCGTCGATAAAGAGGAGGTTCGAGTTCGACCGCCTTCCTCCCCATCTTCGGGATTTCGCGCACCTCGACCTTGGCGCGGTCGAGATCGGTGTAGAACAAGGTCATGCCCATTGACGGCCGCGCCACCTCTTCGATCGGCGTGGTGCGCGCCAGGATCAGCATCTTTTCAGCGACCTGCGCGGTCGAAATCCAGATCTTGCGGCCGGACAGCACATAATGGTCGCCGCGCCGCTCGGCGCGCGTTTTGAGCCGCGTCGTGTCGAGCCCGGCATCGGGCTCGGTCACCGCAAAGCAGGTCTTCTCCTGGCCCGCGATCAACGGCGGCAGAAAGCGGCGCTTCTGCTCGTCGTGCCAAAGACGACGACCGGGTGCAATCCGAAGATGTTCATATGGATCGCCGAGGCGCCCGAAAACCCCGCGCCCGATTGCGCGACCGCCTGCATCAGCACCGCCGCCTCGCCGATGCCGAGCCCGCTCCCGCCATAGTCCTCCGGCATCGCGATGCCGAGCCACCCGCCCTCGGCCATCGCGCGGTGAAATTCGTGCGGAAACCCGCCCTCGGTGTCGTGCGCGAGCCAGTAATCGTCGCCGAACCGCTCGCATAGCCGCGCCACCGCCGCGCGGATCTCCTGCTGCTCGTCGGTAATGGTATAGGTCATATCCGCCTCCTCGCAGGATTGTCCGGGGAAAAATTGCGCGATCGCAGCCGGAATTTTCCCGGCCGGCCCTGCGCCTCCTCGGGTGCAACGGGGCAAATCTCGCTTTCCCGGCGAAAGCCGGGACCCATGGCTGAGATGGATACCGGCCTGCGCCGGCAAAGCGAGCTCCGCAGCATATCGACCGCTCGTGTGCGCGCTTATATTCTGTGCCGAAACCGGCAGCGGAGCACAACTTGCCGCTCGACATTCTGCCCAGCGTCTGCCCGCATGATTGCCCGAGCGCGTGCGCGCTCGAGGTCGAGCGGATCAAGCCTGCCCCGGGGCAGCCCGGGGGCGGCCGCATCGGGCGCATTCGCGGCGCCAGGAGCCAGACCTACACGGCGGGCGTGGTGTGCGCCAAGGTCGCGCGCTATGCCGAGCGCCAGCATCATCCCGATCGGCTGAGCGAGCCGCTGCGCCGGATCGGCGACAAGGGTGCGGGCCGAGCCGCCTTTGTCCCGATTTCCTGGGACGCGGCGCTCGACGAGGTGGCCGAGCGGCTGACCTGCGCTGCGCAGCGCCACGGCGCGGAGACGGTATGGCCCTATTACTATGCCGGGACGATGGGTCTGGTGCAGCGCGACGGCATCAACCGGCTGCGCCATGCGATGCGCTATTCGCGCGAGGATTTGTCGATTTGCAACATGCTTTCCGATTCAGGCTGGCTCGCCGGGGTCGGGGTCAAGCGCGGTGTCGACGGCCGCGAGATGGCGAAATCGGACCTGATCGTCGTGTGGGGCGGCAACCCGGTCTCGACCCAAATCAATGTGATGACTCATGTGACGGCCGCGCGGCGCGAGCGCGGTGCCAAGCTCGTCGTCATCGATCCCTACCGCACCAAGAGCGCCGAAGCCGCCGATTTGCATCTCGCACCCTTGCCCGGCACCGATGGCGCGCTCGCCTGCGCGGTCATGCATGTGCTGTTCGAGGAGGGCTATGCCGACCGCGCTTACCTGGCCCGCTACACCGACGACCCGGCCGGCCTCGAAGCGCATCTCGCCACCCGCGACCCGGCCTGGGCGGCGGCGATCACCGGACTTTCGCAACAGGCGATCGTGGATTTCGCCCGGCTCTACGGCCGCGCCCGGAAGAGCTATATCCGTGTCGGCTACGGCTTTTCGCGCTCGCGCAACGGCTCGGCCCAGCTTTTCGCGGTGACCTGCCTGCCGGCGGTGACCGGTGCCTGGCAATATGAAGGCGGCGGCGCGCTCTATTCGAACCACGGCCTTGTGGCACTCGACCGCACCCTCGCCGAGGGGCTCGATCGGCTCGATCCCTCGATCCGAATCCTCGACCAATCCCGGATCGGCCCGGTCCTGACCGGCAACCCCGGCGACCTCGGTGCCGGACCGCCGGTCACCGCGCTTTTTATCCAGAACACCAACCCGATGGTGGTCGCCCCCGAATCGGGGCTCGTCGCCAAAGGCTTCGCCCGCGACGACCTCTTTATTTGCGTGCACGAGCAGTTTATGACCGAGACCGCGGCGATGGCCGACATCGTGCTGCCGGCGACGACCTTTCTCGAGCACGACGATTTCTATACCGCGGGCGGCCACACCTATCTGCAGATCGGCCGAGCGGTGCTGCCGCCCCATGGCGAATGCCGCTCGAACCACGATGTCGTCTGTGCGCTGGCCCAGCGTCTCGGCGCCCGCCATCCCGGCTTCGAATTGAGCGCCATCGAGCTGATCGACCGCACCTTGCGCGCGAGCGGCCTGCCGCCCGTCGCCGAATATCCGGCGGATGGCTGGCTCGACTGTTGTCCACCCTTCGCGACCCACCATTTTCTCGACGGCTTTGGCCATGCCGACAAGAAATTCCATTTCCGCGCCGATTGGGCGGCACTCGGCCACGACCACACCCGGCTGTCGGCGTTTCCCGACCATGCCGCGGTGACCGACGACGGCGACCCGGCGCGGCCGTTCCGCCTCGTCGCCGCGCCGTCGCGCTCGTTTCTGAACACGAGCTTCAACAATACGCCATCGGGCATTGCCCGCGAGGGCCGGCCGGCAGCATTGATCCATCCCGCATCGCTGGCCGCGCTCGGGCTCGCTGACGGCGACCGGGTGCGGCTCGGCAATGCCAAGGGCAGCGTCGTGGTTCACGCCAAAGCATTTGACGGGCTGCAGCCGCGGGTCGTTGTCGTCGAAGGGATCTGGCCGAACCACGCCTTCGAAGAAGGCATCGGCATCAACCTGTTGACCAGCGCCGATCGCGGCTTGCCGCGCGGCGGTGCGGTGTTTCACGACACCTCGGTCTGGCTCGGGCCCGCGTGAGGGCATGGCGATGAGCGGCGACGACAAAGCGCTTCCGACCGAGCGGCATTCGGCCGAAATCGGCGATTTTCTCGACAAGCTGAAAGCCGCGCCGGTGCAGGCGGGCGGCGGTCGCGGGCGCCTGATTTTCGCGCTCGACGCCACGGCCAGCCGCGAGCCGGCCTGGGACCGCGCCTGCCATATCCAGGGCGAAATGTTCGAGGCGACGGCCGGGTTGGGCGGGCTCGAAATCCAGCTCGTCTTTTACCGCGGCTTTGCCGAATGCAAGGCGAGCCGCTGGATGACGAATGCCGCCGAATTGCACCGGGTCATGCGCGGCGTCTCTTGCGTCGGTGGCGAGACCCAGATCGAGCGGGTGCTGTCCCACGCGATCCGCGAGACCGGCCGGCATCGGGTCAACGCGCTCGTCTTTGTCGGCGACGCGATGGAGGAAAAGGTCGATCGGCTGTGCCGGCTCGCCGGCGAATTGGGCTTGCTCGGTGTGCCGATCTTTATCTTCCACGAAGGCCATGACCCGGCCGCCGCCGCGGCATTCAAGCAGATGGCGAATTTGTCGCGCGGCGCCTATCTGAGCTTTGACCACGCCAGCGCCGGCCGGCTCAAGGAATTGCTCGCGGCCGTTGCGATTTACGCCGCCGGCGGCTATCGCGCGCTTGCCGCCTATGGCGAAGGCAAGGGCGGCGAGGTGCTGCGGCTGACCGCTCAGTTGAAGGGGTGAGAGGCGGCGATGCTGTTCCTGCTCGGCGGGATCGCAGTTCTCGGCGGGTTCTTGCTGCTGGTTTATCTGTTTGTCAACGCCGACCCGGTGCGGCTCGCGCGCAATTTGAAATGGACCGGCATCGTCATCGCGGGCGGCGCGGTCATCGCGCTGTTGCTGTTCCCGCCGGCGCGCGAGCTGGGGGCTTTGCTGTTTCCGCTGGCGATGTCGATGCCGCTGTTGTCGCGGCTGCGCACCGTGCTCGACCGCCATCGCCGGCCGGCCGCCGGCCAAAGCTCGACGGTCGCCACGGCCTATCTGCGCATGACCCTCGACCACGACACCGGCAGCATGACCGGCACCGTGCTGCGCGGCCATTGCGCCGGGATGCGGATCGAGGAGCTGGGGGCGCGCGATCTGCTCGCCCTGCTGCGCGAATGCCGGGCCGAGGACGAGGAAGGCGCGCGGCTCCTCGAAGCTTATCTCGACCGTGTGCGCCCAGATTGGCGTGACGAGATGGCCGGCGCCTCCGCCGGTAGCGGCTCACGGCCGGGCAGCGCCGGACCGAGGAGCGGCGACATGACGGTGGACGAAGCCTACGCCGTTCTCGGCCTCGCCGCCGGCGCCGGCGCCGACGAGATCAAGGAGGCGCACCACCGGCTGATGATCAAATTGCACCCCGACCACGGCGGCTCGGATTATCTCGCCACCCAGATCAACCGCGCCCGCGACCTCCTGCTGCGCGGCCGTTGAGCCAGGTCAGACGCAGTCGAAAAAGGCGAAACCCCGACATCGAGTGGACTGCACCCTTCATGTGAGACACGCAAATCAGGGACAGGTCTCGGTGATCGAGATTGCGGCGGGCGGTACCGCCCGCCGCAATCTCGGCGTCTGTCGTTCGTACTCCTCGGGCGATAGGTAATCGAGCGCGGAGTGCAGTCGCTGGCGGTTGTAGACCGTCTCGATAAAGCTGCCGATGCGGGCGCGGGCCTCGGCGACGTCGCGATAGGCGGTGCCGTCGACTTCTTCCTGCTTCAGCGTCTTCATGAAGCTCTCGGCCTTGGCGTTGTCGTAGGGATTGCCGACCCGGCTCATGCTGGCCTGGATGTCGTGCGCCTTGAGGATCGCCGTGTAGTCGCCGCAGGCGTATTGCACGCCGCGATCGGAGTGGTGGATCAGCGTGCCGGGCCGCGGCCGACGCTGCGCGATCGCCATCTCGAGCGCGGCGATCGCCAGCGCCGCCTGCAGATGCGTCTCGAACGCCCAGCCGACGACCTTGCGGCTGAACGCGTCGAGCACGATCGCCAGATAGCCGAACTCCTCGGCCAGATGGAGGTAGGTGATGTCGGCGACCCAGAGCTGGTCGAGGCCGGAAAGCTCCATGCCGCGCGCCAGGTTGGGCACCACCCGCCAGCCATGCCGGCGATCTGTCGTGATCGGCACGAACGCGGCCTTGCGCAAGCACAGCAGATTGTCCTGGTGCATCAGCCGCAGCACCCGTTTGTGATTGGCCTGCCAGCCCTCGCGCCCAAGCAGCGCCGCGATCCGCCGGTAGCCGTAATGCCGGTTGGCCAGCGCCAGACGCTGGATCGCATCACGCAAGCCGGTCTCCTCGCGCCGCGGCGCCGAGGCCTGCCAGTGACGGTAATAGCCAGCCCGGCTGATCATCGCGAGCCGGCACATCCGCTCGATCCCGATCGCGCCTTGCGACAGTGACGCCGTCATCGCTTGGATGACCGCGTAGAGCCCGTCCCGCCAGGCGCGCCGCTCCGCTGGCGCCGCTCCCCGACATGCCGCAAGGCTTGCTGAAAAAAATCGAGATCGATCTGTTGCTGGCCGACCTTCCGCTCCAGCGCGGCGATCCGACGCTGCGCCTTCGCCAGCTCATCGGGCGGCGACGGCGACGGCATCGGATCGGCGCCGCCGGCGCCGCCTGTCGCCGGCTCGTCCCCGCCGGGCGCTTGCATCGCCACAACCTCAGCCTTGGTCGGTCGACCGCGGCTGCGCAGCGCTATCGCGCCGCCCAGCCGAAACCGTTCCCGCCACTGGTAGAGATACTTCCGCCGCACCCCAAGCGCGCGCGCCAGCGCGCTCACGTTCTCCCCCGCCAGCATCCGACGAACGGCTGCAACCTTGTACTCGCGGCTGAAGATCCTCTTCGCTTCTTCGCTCATCAGCTCCCCTCTACCAGGAGAACTGTCCCCCATTCCGCTGTCTCATTCTAAGGGTGCACTCCACGAGCAAGCTGCCCCCGCAATCCCGGCATTGAGTGAACTGTCCCCGTAATCCCCCCGTAATCCCACACGCCTTACGCTTGCTGTCACCGTAACCGCAACCCAATTTGACATGCGGTAGGCTACGGGCTACATTATGGTGTGATCAGGAGCTTCCGGCATCGCGGTTTGAAACGGCTGTACGAGCGAGACGACAAATCGCAAGTCCGGGCGGACATGCTCGACAAAATCGAGAACATCCTTGCCCTGCTGGACCGGGCCGACAGGCCGGAAGCGATGGACGTTCCCGGTTTCCGCGTGCATCCGCTGAAAGGCGGCTTGCGCGGCTTCTGGGCGGTCACCGTCCGCGCCAACTGGCGGATTGTCTGGCGTTTTGAAGGGGCCGACGCCGTGGACGTGGACCTGATCGACTACCACTAAAGAGGATTGAACATGCCGATGAAGAGCCCCCCGCATCCGGGCCGGATTGTCCGGCAGGAGTGCCTTGAACCTTTGGGTTTGAGCGTGACGGACGGCGCGAAGGCGCTTGGCGTGTCCCGCAACGCCCTGTCCGAGCTGGTGAACGAGCGGCGCGGCATTTCCCCGGAAATGGCGATCCGCCTTGCCAAGGCGTTCGGCAGCACGCCCGAGGCGTGGGCGGGCCTGCAATTCGATCACGACATGGCGCAGGCCATGAAGCAGGCCGACAAAATCAAGGTGCAGCGCGTCCCGACGCCTGCTTTGGGTGCAGAATGACCGATGACGATCCCCGCGAACGCGTGATTGTGTGACGTAGCGCAGGATTTGCCGCCTCGCGCCGGACCCGACACCGGTCGCGGCCGACAAACGTTTGTCGCCACGGAGGCACGGAGGACACCGAGATATGGCCTTTTCCGCCAGGACGAGCGGTATAAAATCGCTCTTCCCATGCCCTTTCCCGGATCCGCAGGAGCCGCCCATGCCCGCCGATACCCGAGCCCTGATCGACAAGATCAAGACGCTTCCGGCCGACCGGATATCCGAGGTCAAGGATTTCGTCGATTTTATCCGATTGCGCGAGCAGCAGCGCGGGCTTGCCAGCGCCGCCGCAGCGGCGAGCGAACCCGCCTTCGCCGCGGTCTGGAGCAATCCCGAGGACGACGCCTACGATGCCCTTTGAGTTCGGCGACGTCGTGCTGGTGCCGTTTCCGTTCACCAGCCGGGCGGCCTCAAAAAGACGCCCCGACGCCGTCAGCAACGGCACCGATAACCTCGGCCGAACCGAGATCGTGTTGATGCCCGTGACCAGCCAGCTCCAGGCCGCCCCCGGCCTCGCCGAAATCGGGATCGGGCATTGGCGCGAGGCCGGTTTGGTCAAACCGTCAGTCGTCAAGCCGGTCTTCGCCACTCTCGAGCAGGCGCTGATCATCCGCCGCCTCGGCACCCTCGCCGCCGACGACTGGACGGCGCTCCGAGACCCGATCGCGCGTTCTCGGCGATGCGTGATCGAGCAGCCGCAACTCCCGCACCCGCACGTTAGGCGCAGACATGTAAACAGTCCCGTAATCCCCCTGCTCTCGGCTCTTACGCCAAAAGGGGCCGTCCACACATCCTACGCGTGCCGTTGTCATCCCCGTTCTGTTGTCCTGCAAGGAGCTGCAACCCATGAGATTTCGCGCCTTCGGAGCGGCGCTTGTCGCAGCATGCTCGATATCTTTCGGCGGGGCTGTGTCAGCGGACGGGCGGTGGAATGCTGCGATCAGTGACGACGGGACGATCGGCAATATCCACGGCCGTGCGATCGACGGCAAAACCATGTTCTATGGCGCGTGCAATACCCGGTTGCAGCCTGGGTTGTCGGGATCGATCTTGGGCTACGTTGGAAACGCGCTGCCTCGGGTCGATCAGGCGACCAGCCGGCTCGTTTTCGCTATCAGGCCGCCCGAGGGTGTGCAGGAATTCTCGACGGTGGCGCATTACTACAAGCCGGATTATGGCTGGGTCTGGAACGATCCTTTTCCGCCCGTTTTCATGGAGGCTCTCCGCCGCGGTGGGCATCTGACCGTCAGCAACGGCGGAGGCGCCAAAATCGCTGGATTCGACCTGAACGGCATAGGAAGAGCGTTGGCGGTCCTCGCTTCGGCGTGCGGAGATTCGGTTTCCACTCCTTCAGCGAGCAAATGCACGCCGATCCATTCCGCGTCTGGCGCAAGCTCGGCGACGGTGACCGGCATGGCTCCTTCCGACACACCTTTTGCGTGCTACACCTTCACCGCGCAGCGCGGCCAGACCGCGACGATCAGGCTGACGCAGGCGACGAGCGAGACTGCGTTCAACATCGGGGGCGTCGTGGACGGCCGCGTCGATTACAGCTTCGAGACGGAAGCGAAGACCTACAAGATCGACGTCTATCAGTTCAATCGCGGCCGGCGCGACGTGCCTTTTGCAATGGAGGTGTCGATCAAGTAGACGGCGAGAATGCTCGGCGAAGCCCGCCGAGCCCATTGAACGATGGGGTTCGCGATGCTCAACCCATCCGACGCTTGTTGATCTTGGCACATCGATGCCGTTCAAGGGCCGTACAGCCGACCACCGTAACTGAAGATAAGTAAACTGTCCCCGTAACGCCATCCATTAGTAAACTATCCCCATAACCCCTCCGTAACCGTCAGTTTGGTAATTTAGTAAACTGTCCCCGTAACCTCTATGTTACTGAAGAGAATCGGAGATAATTCTTTCAGCTTCATCAGAATTAAAGCCAATGCGCGCATAAACGTACGCAGCGCCCAAAATACTATCTAATCCTGTAGCCCTAGCAATGTCAATTCCAAGAAGGACTGATCCCACAGCAACACCAGCCGCTTCGCCAACCGCAGCGGCAGCCGCAATCCGGAGCGCCACAGTGCCAGAAGCAATCTCACCGGCCTCACCCGCCGCGGCGGCCTCCGAACTTAAGCATCCAGGGAACTGCCGCGGCGACCCTTTGGGGAGTTCTGGTGGCTCCTGGGGTTCCAGAAGAGACTCAGAGCCTGAGGGTGGGTTTTTTATTACTATTTCTTGAGACGGTGGCGGGATGGGTTCAGCAAGCTCACGTGCTTGGTTGTATATTTGACAAGATAATGTGTGAAGTAAGCAAACAACTTGTACCGTTTTTATAACCTTGTAACCAAGGTCTCCGGTTCCAGCCGCATCTGTTTGACCGGTAGGCTGTGCTTGCACGTAGATATAAGTATTCGTCCCGCCCACCAGCCCGATCGGGTCGCTCTGCACATACCGCCCGGTCGAGGGGTCGTAGTCGCGGAAGCTGTTCTGGTGGAGGCCGGTCTCCTTGTCGAAGTACTGGCCGGGGAAGCGGAGGTTGTAGCCGAGGCTGCCGGTCGGGGCGCCGTTGCCGAAGGGGTCGTGGTCCCAGTGCCACACGGTGCTGCGGCTGGAGTTGGCAATCTGGTGCGGCGCGCCGAGCTGGTCGGGGGCGATGTAGAAGGGGGTCTTGCCGGGGATCAGGACCGCGACCGGCAGGCTGCCGAGCCAGACGGTTTCCTCGATGGCCTTCCCGGTGCCGTCGTATTCGCCGAGGAGATGGCCGGCCTCGTCGTAGACAAAGGCTTCTTTGCCGCCGGGGATCGCCTTGGCGCCAAAGCCGGCGCGGCCGACCCGCTCGCCGAGACCGTCATTCAGATAGTTGGTGGTGAAGGCGCCGGTCTTGGCGGTGACGAGCCGCCCGCTCGCGTCATAAGTATAGCCGAGCATCGTCACGACGCGGTTGTCGAGCGTCGTGTTCCCGGCGGCATCGTAGGAGAGGGTGCGGATGGCGGCGCCGGTGCTGCCATCGAGCCGGTTGCTGGCGGCGTCGATCGCATAGGTCGTCGTCGCCCCGGCGGCGAGGCTCGTGCGGTTGCCGTCGGCGTCGTATTTGTAGGTCTGCGTGATGGCGCCGCCGGTATAGCCGGTCAGCCGGTCGAGCGCGTCATAGCCGAAATTCTTGGCGGCAAACCCGGTCTCGCCAATGCCGGTGATCCGGCTCGCCTTGTCGTAGGCGAAGGTCATCGTGCCGGTGCCGAGCCCGATCGCGGCGATCCGCCCGTCCGTGTCGAAGCTGCGGCTGTAATCGGCGCCGTTCCCCTGCGCCCAGCCGGTCGCCGGGCCGAACGGCAGGTAGCCGACACCGCTGGCCAGTCCGGTCGCCCCCGATTTGAGGCCGCCGATCCGCCCCGCCGCGTCGTAGGAGAGCGTGACCGCGGCGCCCGACGGATAGGCGAGGGTGGCGAGCCGGCCCGCCGCATCGTAGCTCATCGCCGTCGTGAAGGTGTGGCCGACGGTCGTCTGCTTTTTGGTCAGCACCCTGCCGTGCCGGTCGTAGGTCCACAAGGTGCTGCCGCTGCGGTCGGTCATCCGGGTCAGGTGGCCGATGCCGTTGCTGCCTTGGTCGTAATGCCAGGTCACCACCTTGCCGTCGGCATAGGCGGCGGAAACCGGCCGGTTCAGCGCGTCGTAGGTGTAGGCGGTCGTCAGGCGGCGCGCGTCGGTCGAGGTCGCGACATTGCCGGCGGCGTCGAAGGTGCGGGTTGTCGCGCCGCTGTCCGGGCTCCTGACCGCAGTCTGGTCGTCGAGACCGTCCCAGGAATAGCCGGTCACGAGCCCGCGCGGATCGGTGACCGCGGTCAAATGCTCGAGCGGGTCGTAGGCCTCGGCGGTGACGCCGCCATCCGGGTCGGTCGCCTGCGCCAGCCGGTTCAGTGCGTCATAGGCATAGCCCGTGGCATGGCCGAGCGGGTCGGTAACCTTGGTCGGGTTGCCGTTCGGGTCACGGGCGTAGAGCGTGGCCTGCCCCGCGGCGCCGATCGATTTCGCGACGCGGTTGGCATTGTCATAGGCAAAGCTCCGCACCCGCGTCAGCGCGCCAGTGGGATCGAAGAACTGCACTTTCGTCAGGTTGCTGGCGGCGTCGCGGCCATAGGCCACGCGATTGCCGAGCGCGTCCTTGACCCCGGTCAGCCGGTGCGCCGCGTCATGGGTAAAGGTCAGGAAAGAGCCGTCGGGCCGCGTCGTCTTTGTCAGCTGGCCGGCGCGGTCGTAGGTGTAGGTGGTCACCTCGCCGCCGACATTGCGCGAGGTCGGCTCGCCCCGGAAATTATAGGTCAGCTTTGTCGTCAGCCCGTTCGGGTCGGTAACGCCCGTGAGCCGCCCGTCGGCGTCGTAGCCGGTGAATTTGGTGACGTGGCCGAGCGCATCGGTGAGCGTCGCGAGGTCGCCCTTCGCGTCATAGGTGTGTTTGGTCACATGGCCGAGCGGGTCGGTCGCGGTCAATACCTGCCCCTTCGCATCGTAGGTATAGGCCCACACGCGCGTCAGCGGCCCGGCGGCGATCGTCTTCTTCAAGAGGTTCCCCTTCGCGTCGTAGGCGAAGGTGGTGACCCGGCCCAACTCCGCAATCCTGGTCGGCAGGTGGAAGCTCGGGTGCCATGCGGTGGTAATCGTGCGCGCCAGCAGGGTGCCATGAGCTTCGATGCGCGAAGTCTCGTTGCCGCGCGCATCGTGCTCATAGGTCGTGACGTTGCCGTCGAAATCGGTGCGGCTCGCGACAAAGCCGTTCGAAATCATAGGTGAACGCCTTGCCGCCCGCCGCCGGGTAGGGCGCCCCGGTCAGCGCCGTCGGCTTGACCATGCCGAACTGGGTCGTCAGGGCATAGGAGTGCGCGTTGCCGCGGGCGTCGGTCACCGTCGAGCTGCCGTCGGCGTTGTAGGCGACCGTGGTCAGCTCCACGCCGCCGGCATGCTGGCTCGACACCGCCCGGCCCTTGGCGTCATAAGCCCAGCTGGCGAAGGCCGCGCCATTCTCGTCGACGATGCCGGTCAGCGCATGCGGAAACGACGCGTCGCCATAGACGTATCTGCGCACCCCGCCATCCGGGTGGGTGACCGAGACGAGGTTGCCGTGGCCGTCATAGGCATAGGCGTAGACCCCGGCGTCCGGCGCGGTCATCTTCGTAACGCGGCCGGCGGCATTCTCGACAAAGCTCAATTTGTGCCCGAACGGCCCGGTCACGGCGGTCAACTGCCCGGCGGCGTTGTAGCCGAGGGTCGTCGCCAGCCCGGCGCGGGTGGTGATCGAGATGAGCCGCCCATCGAGCGCATAGCTTTCGGTGGTGTCGTCCTCGGTCAGCAATTGCCAGCCGGTCTGCGTGCCGGCGCTCGTTACCGCAATCAGTCGGCTGGTGACGTCGGGGTCGGGCCACCACACCCCTGCCGCGAGGTTGAAGCTGTCCTGGCGCCCGTCGGCGCGCGTCACGACCGCGACAGTGGCGGAAACCGGGCTCAGCGACCGGTGCCAGGCGCTGCGCCAGCCGATGCCGAACGCGGAGCGCGTCGTATCCTGGCTGTTGTAATACCGCGTCAGGGCAAGCCCTGTGGCCGGGGCGCAGGCGAGATCGGTCTCGGCCTGAAACTTGTTTCCGGTCGCCGCATTGATCGGGTTGCCGGCCTTAGTGCAGGTCTTCCCGGGATCGCCGAGGTTCTTCGCGATCGGCCGCGGCGCGGGTATCTCGATGTGGGTCGGGTCGAGGTAGGTGTGGAAAAATCGGTAATTGTATCTGTTGCCCTTGCTGTCGGTATCGGCAGACTGAAGGAAGGCCTGAGCGGCGCTCCTGTCCGGTGCAGCATCAATGCCGGCGGCCCAGTGGTAATCTTGTGAAGGATCGCCAAAGTACACGAAGACGGAGCCGCCGCCATGAGAGTTTCCGACATTGTATGTTTCGCTGACCTGGGTATGGTAATTAAAATATGCGAGACCCTGGTTGGTCAGGTCCTTGGTGAAGTAAGAGCTCACGGTATCGACCGGCAGCGTGCCGTAGGAAACGGAGCGGCCGTTTATCGTGAGGACCGCGGTCACCGGCGAGTCGAGACCCGAGTTTTCGATGTAAGATCCCGAAACTCGGCCTCCGTTCACGACTATGCCCTGCTGCCCCCTGGTGTCGTCGATCGTATAGACGAGCGTGAAGCTGTGGCCGCCCATGCTGCGCCGGCGCAAAGCCGAAGACGCCGGTAAAGTCGATGCCGCCCCCGGTGACGCCGGTGATCGTGGCGACGACCCGCGCCGCCTGCGCCGGCGGCGATCCGCAGATGAGCGTGACGACGATCCCCATGAGCAAGGCGGCCCGCGCACCGGCGCGGCTCGCCCGGCAGAAAATGTTGCGCGACAAGGGGAAAATGGCCCGAAGGATCGCACCGGCGCCGTTCCTGCCGAATATGCTGCGCATGCCCGCTCCGATGTTAATACTTCTTAAGTTTCAAGTAATGTAGCGGAAAACATCTCAAAACACAACCGCAATTCCGCCAGCGGGCTCGGGCCGATGCGGGTAGATCACCGCGACGAGCCCGGTGCGCACGAACAATATGGTCATGGTACGTGTAAGGACGTGCGCCATCGCGCCAGAGCCGGCCATGACCGTCGCCTCAGCTCAGACGCAGTCGAAGAAGGCGAAGCGTTCGCCGGCGCCGAGGCCTTCGTAATAGACCCTGCGCAATTTGGCGTTGCGGCCGTGCGCGGCGCAGGCGCGTTGCGCGGCTTGGGTCGCCCGGCCGAGCCCGTTGACGATGCCGTCATAGCGCACCGAAACCGCGCTCTGCGAATGCTGCACGATTTCGACCGCATCGCAGGCGCCGAGCGTGAGCAGCAGGCAAAGGCAGATGCCGTGCCAAAGGCGCAACCGACCCCAGCCGCCAACGCGCTTCAGCCCGGATGCGGCATGCAGTATATTAAGTCTATGATATATCCTTACCATTATCGACGGCACGCCTCGCGCAGGTTGGTGGCGACGGCCAGGTTTTACGGGTCTTTCTGCTGCGCGCAAACCGGTCCCGCGGGGCGGTGTTGAGCGAGCGGCCGCGGTGGCGGCTGCTGCCGTCGCGACAGATGATGGTGCCGCTGGTCGTCGCCTGCGCGATGTTTATGCAAAACCTCAATTCGACGGTGATCGCGACGGCCTTGCCGACGATCGCGCGCTCGCTCGGCGAAAGCCCGCTGCGCCTCAATGTCGCGATCACCTGCTATCTGCTGAGCCTCGCCGTCTTTATCCCGATCAGCGGCTGGACCGCGGACCGGTTCGGCGCGCGGCGCGTGTTCAGCCTGGCGATCGTCGTCTTCACCCTGGGCTCGATCGGCTGCGGCATGTCGAGCTCGCTCGCCGCCCTGGTCGCCGCCCGCATCCTCCAGGGCATGGGCGGCGCGCTGATGGTGCCGGTCGGGCGCCTCGTGCTGTTGCGCAGCGTGCCGAAATCCGAGCTGGTGCGGGCGATGTCCTTTGTCAGCGTGCCGGCGCTGCTGGGCCCCGTCATGGGGCCGCCGGTCGGCGGCTTTATCGTCACCTACGCATCGTGGCGCTGGATTTTCTTTATCAATATTCCGATCGGCGTGCTGGGCGTCGTCCTCGTCAACCTCTTGATCGGCGATCTGAAGGAGGTCGGGCGCCGGCCGTTCGATTTCAGCGGCTTTGCGCTGACCGGGGTCGGGCTCGCGACCCTCGCCTTCGGCTTTGAAAATGTCGGCCGCGGCGCCTTGCCGAGCTTCGCCGTCGTCGCCTTGCTGATTGTCGGCGCGTCGTGCCTGGCGCTTTACGTGGGCCATGCCTATCGGGTCGAGCATCCGATCATCGACCTGGCGCTGTTCAAGATCCCGACCTTTGCCGTGGCTTCGGCCGGCGGCTTTCTGTTTCGCACCGGGCTCGGCGCCTTGCCGTTTCTGCTGCCGCTGATGCTGCAAATCGGCTTTGGCCTCAGCGCGTTGCATTCGGGCCTGCTGACTTTTGCCAGCGCTGCCGGGGCGATGCTGATGAAGACGAGCGCGGTGCGCATCTTGCGCACTTTAGGCTTTCGCATCGTGCTGGTCGGTGATGCGGTGTTGAGCGCCGCGTTTCTGATCGGCTACAGCATGTTTCGACCATCGACCCCCCATTTCGTGATTTTTGCCGCGCTGCTCGTCGGCGGATTTTTCCGCTCGTTGCAGATGACCTGCATCAACACTTTGGGCTACGCCGACGTGCCGCCCGCGATGCTGAGCCGCGCCACAAGCCTGTCGAGCATGGCCCAGCAACTCTCCCAAACCGCCGGTGTGGCGACCGCGGCACTCCTGCTGCACACGGTGATGACGCTGCGCGGCGGCACCGCCTTGGTCGCCGGCGATTTCTACCCGGTCTTTATCGGCGTCGCGATGATCTCGCTGTTGTCGGTGCCGTTGTTTCTGACGATTTCTCCCGACGCCGGTGCCGAAGTCAGCGGGCGCGCCCCGGCACGCTAACTAGCGGGAACGTGCCGGTGCCTGTCGCGGGATCGAGCGTGACGACTTGAGAATCGTCGAAACCCAGTCGGCGGCCAAATCGATCAACCAATAAATAATCGGTAATTGCCGCCATCGCTTGGACGATGTCGATTGGTGTAAAGTAGACGCCCGCTTGACGCCGCTCTTCCGGATCATAGACGCTAAGAAAATCTTCGTAGAAGAACAGCCAAGGTTCGCCGCGCTGATCGGCGCTGACGTTGACCCGGAGCACATCGACCGCGCTAATGAGCGTCTCAAGTGCACCGAGCTCTACTGCCGTGCATTGCGACCGGTCCAATGCGTCACGTCCACGGAAATGCTTGGCGCCTTAAGTTCAACAAATCCCTTCTGCCGCGTTATCGATCCCTGCGTCAGCAGCGCGGCGAAGTCGGGACGCGTGCCACCCAAGCGAGTTTCGCGGATTAGCCGAAGGGTCCCAAGCCCTGCTTCGGCGGCAACACCTGAGAATAGGTTGCTGACAGGAATCGTCAGCTATGCTTCCTCCTCAGCATCGAAGGACGCATCAGCCGCGGCATGCACGGCTGCCTCGTAGGCGCTTGCTAATGCGTAAAAACTCATGCTTGACCACCAACTTAGAATACAACCTAGGCGCTAGGCGTTTAATGGTCCGAACTGCCATGGTCAATACCACAAACGAACACGTCTGATTGCGACGCGGACTTGGATCCATCGGCGCTCCTGCGCCGAGCTTGCTATCGGCGCCGCCGGAAGCCGCTGCTCATGGCCGCCGGCGTCGGCAACGTACGAAAGCCGGGCCCTCTGGACACGAGCCCGCTGTCATAGCCAAACTCGCGCGGCACAGAGGAGCTTCCCCGATGACGATCATCGATTCCCAGGTCCACGTGTATGAGGCGAACACCCCCAAGCGGCCCTGGCACAGCGTGCCGAACTGGCCCGTTCACGTCACCGGCGACGAGATGGTGGCGGCGATGGACAAGGTCGGCGTCGATGGCGCCATCTTCATCTCCGCCTTTTCGATGTACCAGTACGACGGCAGCTATGCGGTCGAGGTGCAGCAGGCCCATCCCGGCCGGTTCGCCATCATCAAGCCGGTCAACCCGGACGATCCGGCGGTGGCCGAAATCATCGCTGATTGGAAGAGGATTCCGGGGACGGTCGGCGTCCGCATCATGCTGACCAAGGAGGCGAGCCGCGCGCCGGACGACCCGGGCCTCGACCGGATCGCGCGCGCCGCCGCTCGCCACGATTTCCCGGTCAACGTCTTGTTCTGGGGCAACGTGGACGCAGGCACCGCGCTCGTGGACCGCCATCCCGAAACGCGCTTTATCATCGACCACCTGGCGATCCTGCAGCCGCGCGTGCCGCCGGCACCGCCGCAGCCTTGGGCCGACCTCCCAAAGGTGCTGGAGCTCGCCAAGCGCCCGAATGCGGTGATCAAGGTCAGCGGCGCCTGCACGCTGTCCCGCGAGCCCTATCCGTTCCCGGATATCTGGGACCCGCTCGCCCGCGTGTTCGACGCCTGGGGGTTCGAGCGCTGCCTATGGGGCACCGACTGGACGCGCGCCTTCGCCGTTGTGAACTATGAGCAGGCCGTCGGGCCCTTCCTAAAGACCGACCGCCTGAGCGACACCGAGCGGGCAATGCTGATGGGCGGTGCCTGCGCCAAGGCTTACGGCTGGTCGCCGAAGAAAGGCTAGTGCTCCCTTATCGATCTGTCTTGGGGCGTGCCGCGCACCCCGCGGCCGCCCATAGACAAAAAGTTTTGATGAAGCTGGGCGACCTCTTCCGCTCGCAGCGCCCGCGAATAGAGGCGGACTTCGTCGAGCTCGCCGTCCAGTCCACGCGCACCGGCCAGTCCACGCGCGCCGCCCTTGCCGGCGGTGTCTTCCAGATTGCCGATGACGAGACGGTGTTCGGCTGCGGGTCCGGACGGCGGCGGTTCATCGTCCCAGGTCTCGGCGACGCTGGCGATGGCATTCCCGTCGCAGTAGAGGACGAGGCGCCCGGCGGCGAGCGCCCAGGTGGCGGCCAAGTGGTTCCATTCGTTGCGCCGCCAGCACCCGCCCAGCTGCGCCCTCGCAGCAACCTGGTGCCTCGCCGTGTCCGTCAAGGTCAATTCGAAATAGCCCTTCGCTATTTCGACCGTGAGACAATCGCGGTCGGCGGCGAGACACGGCATTCGCAGCAGGCCGTGCTCGGCGTCGGACCCGACCGGCCAGTCGGCCTTGATCCAGGCGGAAAACGTCCCCGCGGCGAGCGAGACGAGCGGCGTGCCACCCTCGCTCGGAATCACCAGCGGCACGCTCAGCCCGCCGTTGCGCGCGATCATCGCGGCCCCGCCATCGATCCGGTGGTCGAGCAGCGTGTCGAGGCCGTCATGGCTGTAAGCGACGGCAGACGGCTCTACATGGAGCACAGCCGACGAAAACGCCAACTCCAGGGGATCGTAAAAGGTCAGCGACGGATCGTCGAGACGCGCCATCAAGCTCATGAGCCACCCGCGCGGGCGATAGAATTCGAGTGTTCCGTCGCGATCGGCGATCAGCTTTTGGTAGTCGAAAACGGTGACGTTGCGCGGTCGCACGCTGATAAACGCGTCGTATTGCAGCTGATGCCAAATCGCGGTTCCTGCCGGTCCCGGCGGATAGCCGTTTTGAGGGGTCGTTTGGCTGTGCCAGAAATTGATCTCGGCGCCACCGTAGCTGGCGGCATCCGCCGCGATCTCGGCGCGCATTCGTGCGGGTGTCGCATAGAGCCTGGGGTTCAGCTGCGGTGTGATAAGCGTGAACACGCCGGCAACCCGGTTCTGCAGCGCGGCGGCCGGGATATCGAAATAGATCTCGCTTTTGCTTTCGATGTATCGGGTAAGCCGATGCACCGCCGCAAGGCTGGCAGCGGTGGCGTTGGGTTGGCCGAAATTCTCGTAAGCGCACAGAAAGCCCTTTACCGCCGGTTTGCCGGCAAAGCGATCGACAAAGGCCCGCTGGTCCGGACCGTCGCGGCAACTGTCGAGGTAGGCGTCGTTGCGCTGTTGCCGGTTGTCCCAGCATTTGGGGTCGGCAGCCGGGCAGGAGATCGGGAGGCCAAGGATTATGCCGACACCGCCGCGCGCGGCTTGCTTCGCGGCGATCTCCGAATAGGTGTCATAGCCGAACGACCGGCCGGCATAAAAACCGGGATCGAGGATCAGAGTGTTGAAACCCAGCCGCTTGATGTCGGCGATCGTCTGCGCGAGCGCGACAGTCAAAGTATCGCGCGTAGCCAACACGTCTGGAGCCGCCGCCGCCTCGCTCCAGCCCCGCGCGAAAGCTCCCGATACGATATAGATGCCAAGCAACGGCGACGTCTTGGCCGGCGCAGCCGATAGCGCCGCCGGTCCCGCCAGCCCAAGGAATGCGACGATTGCTGCGGCTGTCGCGTCATGCCGCCAGCGCCTCGCGCGGCTGCGCTCGCCGGTGCGCATCGACAGCCGCCTCCAGGTTCCTTCATCGCGGAATGCGCGCCGGAGGGCCCTCGGAAAGGACGGCCCTCCGCGGTCGATCTGCGCTAATTCAGGCAGCCGGCACACGATAGAGCCCGCACAGCTTGTGGCCGTCGGGATCGCGGAGATAGGCGAGATAGAGCTGGCCGGCGGCCCCTTGGCGCATGCCGGGCGGGTCCTCGATCGTCGTGCCGCCATTTGCGACGCCGGCCTTGTGCCAGGCCTCGGCCTGTGCGGCATCCTTCATCGTAAAGCCGATCGTGCCGCCATTGGCATGGCTGGCCGACTTGCCGTCAATCGGCTTGCTGACCATGAAACGCCCGCCATTGTGCGTGTAAGCGACCCGGCCTCTGGCGTCCTCGACACCGGGCTCGGCCCCCATCGCGACAAAGAGGGCATCGTAGAATTTCTTCGAACGAGCGATGTCGTTGCTACCCACCATTATATGGCTGAATATCTGTCCTCTCCTCATTTGAGCAACATTGCGACTGCCGCCTCCGGCCAACGAACGGAGCACGGCGTGCCGGCTGGGGTCGATATTGCGGGGCGGCGCTTATAGCACGCCGGTCCGCCGCTTTCTAAAGTCTCACGCTCCACAGTCTTGTGCGCCGGCGGGACCGTGGTGCGGGCGACCGGGTCACCCCGGCACCTCCAGACCCAGGAGCGGCGCGTATTGCTGGCCGCCATAGACGTCGCTGTCGAGCTTGGAGCCCGAGCTTTGCGGGCGCGGGAAGCTGACCTTGATCGCCAGCGCCGTGTCGTGGTTGACGACGATGATCTCGTTCGGGCTGCGGTTGTAGAGGCGGGCGATCACCGCACGGTTGACGATTTCGGCGTCGCGGGCGCGGCGGTAGGCGTCGGCGTCGTCGAACATGATGTCGATCGTCAGCCAGAACGGGCCGGCGTTTTTCGAGCGCACCAGCTTTGCCAAATCGCCGAGTGTGGCCATGGTCACAGCTCCTCGTATTCGGTGCGGAACAGCGAAGTCGGGCTCTCCGGCGCCAGCACATGGTTCAGGTGGAATTCGTAGACCGGGCCGCGGTCGATCTCGGGCGGCGAGTAGGGAAAGGCGACCCCCGAGATCAGCCCGTTCCATTTCGGGATCGGGTTGTGCACGGCCATGTGCGACAGGCTGGTCGCGATCGACCGCGAGAGCTCCTGCGACTGGCTGATCACGTCCCACAGGATAAAGGCTTCGTGGCCGCCCACAGCCGCGCGCTGCGGCTCCAGCGCGCCCATGACGCCGTCGCGGCCATAGACGCGGGTCACGATCTCGTAAGGCCGGTTGCCGATCGTGTTGCGGATGCGGGTCTTGATGTTGTCGTCGAGCTGGGCGAGCCAGCTGTCGATTTGCGCCAAAATATACGGGTCGCGCACCCCGCCCATCAGGATCGTCGAATATCCGACCCGGCGTACCCCCTCGAGCTTGATCGTGTATTCGCAGGCGTGCACGAATTCCGACCCCGACACCCGCACCGCGCAATCGGAGATCGCCTCGTAGCGGGCCCTGTCGGTGCGCAGCGTGCCGGACGGCTCCTTGAGCTCGAACGGGTCGGCATTTTCGTAGAGGGTGTGCGAGGCGACGCTCTGCGGCGTGCAGCGGTAATCCTCGCGCAGCGGAAAGACGTCGAAGCTGTCCTCGTGCAGCACCGCCATCATGCTGTCGGGCGAGGTGCGCACGGTGACCGCAGCGGCTCCGCATTCGAGGATTTTGGCCATGTGCCACACGACCGCCGGATCGTAGCCTTCGAGCAGCGGCAACGCCGAAAAGATCGACGTATCGCTGCTGCGGCCGGCGACGACGATCTGCGCGCCCGATTTGAGCGCCTCCTGGATCGGCTCGACTCCCATCATCCCGACGATGTGGGCCGCCGCCTCGATGTCGGCCTCGCCGAGCGGTGCCGAGGGCGGCAAGGCCCGCGCGCGGCCCTCTTGCAGATGGCGCCGCACAACCTCGCGCGACAGCTCCGCGTGAATGACGGCGAGCTTGGCGTGGAGGCCCTGCTCGCGGGCGATCTCACGCACGATGTCGAGCATCCAGGCGAGCCCGGCATCCGATCCCGACGTGCCGGCCGAGCCGACAATCAGCGGGATGCCGGCCCTGACGGCGCGGGTCATCATGATCTCGGTGTCGCGCTTGACCGCCGCCGCGGAGAACATGCAGGCGCCGGTGGCGAGCGGACCGGGGCCGGGATCGGTGCTGCCGGCGTCGCAGCCGATCATGCGCGCGCCGAGCGCCACCGCCTTGTCGAGCGATTCGGCGCGAAATCCCGAACCCAGCATGCCCGTTGCCGAAACCAGCGGAAACGATGCCATCGCGGCGCTCCTCGTTTTCTGTTGCCCGCCGAGGATACCGCTTGCCGCGCCTTGCGGAAACGCGCAGACCGCCCAAGCCCGGTCGGGCCCAATAGCGGTTTGTTTCAGCTGCCGCTATGGCGTGCCGCATCCTCAATGCGCGCGGTAATGCATCGCGGTCTGAAGCTGGGCAAACGGGCAATGCGGGAGACGGCACTCTATCCCGTCGTGAAACGCTCGCTGGAAGCCGCGGGCTTCACGGTGAAGGGCGAGGTTTGCGGCTGCGATGTCGTCGCGGTGCGCGACGAGGAGCCGGCATGGCTCGTGATTGTCGAATTGAAGCTCGGCTTCAACCTCGATCTATTGCTGCAAGCGGTCGATCGCATGCGTGCCGCCGATGAAGTCTGGCTCGCGGTGCCGGCGACCCGTCGCGGGCGTGATCGCGATCCGCGCGTGCGCCGGCTTTGCCGGTTGCTCGGCCTCGGAATGATGGCGGTCGATGTTGCGGGCGATCGCATCGAGGTGCTTGCCGAGCCTGGTCCCTACCACCCGCGAGCGGACCGCCGGCGGCGGGCGCGGCTGCTGAGCGAGCATCTGCGGCGCAGCGGCGACCCGTCGCCGGGCGGCATGACGCGCGAGCCGGTGATGACCGCCTATCGCCAGCGCGCCCTTGCCTGCGCCGCCATGCTTCGTGCCGGGCCATGCCAGCCTCGCGACCTGCGTGCGGCAGCCCCCGACGCCGGGCGGATTCTGCTGCGCAATGTTTATGGCTGGTTCGAGCGCCCGGCGGTTGGCATCTACCGGCTGACCGGCATCGGTGAGGCCGCGCTGCAGCGCTGGCTGGGCGCCGCGACCGATGCAGCGACCGAAGATCACCCCGAACCCCGCCGGGATGACGGCGCAGATATTGCCGAACCGAAGTCAAATAGATCTCCACGACAATCCATCCGTCCGTCGAGTGTGACCTAGCTCACTCTTGCGCGGTTATTGGCTATAGTAGTATTTGCAGATTGCCACAAAGCCGGGGGGCGGCCAGTGAGCGAGCATTCCGATACCACACTTGGGGCTTTGACCTCCGGCTGGGAAGCGGCTTCGACCGTGCCCGCCGGCGATCTCGAACGGGCGCGGGCGGCGCTCGCGGCCGGGCTCACCCGAGGCAAAACGCCAGCCGAGCTCGATCTGGCGATCGCCCTCAAGCCCGCCCGCTCCGGCGCGGCCGCGACCGCGACACCCGCCGCCGCTCAGGCCCCCGGCTTTGCCCAGAGCGCGCTGGCGACCAGCCTCGACAATCCGCTCGGCGTGCCGGCCTGGGCAAACGGGATGGAGCAAGGCGAGAGGCTTGGCCCGTTCCTCGACCCGCTCGGTGTCGGAAACATCGTCATCACCATCCCTTTGACACTGTCGAAGACCTTCGCCTTTGGCTCGGCCGCGGCCGGGTTTGCCCTGTTGCCGGTGACGGGCGCGCCGGCATCGGCGACCAATTTCACGCTCGGGGCGGGGAGCGTGTGGCTTGCGGCGCAGCTTCTGGCACCCACTGCGGCGGCCGGCAGCTTCTGCGGCTTCCTGATTTCGGGCGGAACGCTGACGGCAAGCGCAACCGTGACGTTGCAGGGCGGCACCTATGTCGTCCCGACCGGCGCGACCTTGACGCTCACAGCCACGCTGGCGCCGCCCGCCGCCGGCACCGGCTCGCCCGGCGCCGACCTGACGAGCGCCGAGGTGACAATCCCGCCGACGGTCACGATCCAGCTTACCCAGACCGCGGCCACGGTCGAGGCGCTCGGCAATGCGAGCCTCGGCGTCTATGGCACGAGCCTGTCGCTGACCTGGAACAAAGCCGCGCCCCTCTTTGTGCCCAATCTTTCGGTCGTCCTGGTGCCGTGCACCTCGAGCGTCTCGACCTTCGCCTTTACGACGGTGCATTCGACACTGTTCGAGCCGTCGGGCAGCGCGCCGATCGTCGGGGCGGGCTGGGCTTTGCCGGTCGCCACGGCCGCGATCGGTTCGCTCGGCGAAGCCAAGGGCGCCGGCTCGCTGCTGGTCGGGCTCGGTGCCGGCGGAACCTTTACCGGGACCTCCCGAACCAGCTCGCCGGTCGCCGGCTGGCAGATCGCCATCGATCCGCAAACCCTGCTCGTGGTGGTCGGCGGCCAGGGCGGCGGCGGCCAGGCGAGCTACACGCTGTGGCCGGGATTGCCGCCCGGCAAGCTCCCGGCCTCGATCGCCTGGACCAACCCCGGCGCCTACCTGGCGAGCTTTCTCGCCACTCCAGGACACGAAACCTTGACCGTCAGCGGCCAGGCAACCGCCTATCTCGACCGGCCGCTCGCGGCCGATGGCGGGCGGTTCCCGATCGCCGGCAACGGGTCGCTGGCACTCGCGGTCGATGCCGGCGGGACGACCGCGACGATCCTTGTCACTACAACACCGCCGACCGATCCCTATGCCATAGCGCTCGAAAATGCGCTGATCGGGGTGCGTGCGCCGCAGCTTTTCTTCGCCGCCGGGCCGGTTGAGGGAACCGCGTTCACAAGCTGCAAGGTCACCTTGATCCTCGCCACGACCTATCTGGTGCCGACGCTCCCCGACCCCTATGCGGCGAATTTCGAGCTGACAACGCTGGTCAGCGGCGACCAGGCGGCCGCCACCGGCCTCCTCGGGCTCGGTCTCTCGTGGAGCGGCGGCGCCGCCGTCACTTTCGGCTTTTCCATCGGCGCGAGCACGTCAACGGCCATCCTGGCACAGCCGGCGGGGGTGTTCGCGCCGCCGGGTCCGGGATTGACCTTGCTCGACCTCTCGACCCGGGCCGACCTGTTCGGCGTGACGATACCGGCGCTGCCGGCGGGCGTCCCTCCGGTTCCGCCCGACCCCGGCTTTGTCGGCCTGAGCCTGGCGCTGCCCGACACGCAGGTCGCCACCTTTGCGCTGCCGCAGATGTCGTGGGAGCCGATGGAGAGCACCGGCCCCGAGCCGCCGCTCGGTCCGATCGCAGCCTCGCCCGCCACCGATGGGGTGACGACGGTGGTCCGGGCGCAAGACCCGAAGCAGACGCTGGTGCCGTTCGCCCCGGCGCCGGTGCTGCGCCAGAACATCGCCAATGTCGTCGCCGGCGGCACCTTTACCGCCCAGTTCAGCCTGCCCTTCGGGCTGATCGCCCATGTCAGCCAGGGCAACGAGCCTCCGACCGGCGGCAAGAAGGCGCTGTTCCTGAGGGAGGGCGGCGCCTTCGAGCTGGTGCGGCCGCGCTTTCCCGGCAATGTCGGCGGCGCCTTTCAGCTGATGCTGAAGCCGCCCGATCCGACCCAGCCGAAAGCGCAGTTTTCCGGCACGACCATCGTCTCCACCGCGGGTGACGCGCCGGGCTACGGCTACGACGTGCTGAGCAGCGATATCGGCACGATTTTTCAAAACGAGTTCGGCACGGCGGCCGGCGGGGCGGTGCCGGTGCGCCGGATCGATCTCGCCGGCTATGGTGCCAGCCTCTTCAGCGAATGGAGCGACGACGCGGCGACCGGCACCGCGATCATCAAGGTCCAGTTCGAGACGATCGTCGGCCGCACCGCCTTCGAGGTCGTCAAGGCCCAGACCACGCTCTACCCCTATTGTGTAAAGCTGGTGCGCACGATCACGATCGCCCGGCAAAACGGTGGCTGGGTGCAGCGCTCCGACAGCGGCTGGGTCGCGGTCACCGACGGCAAGTTCGACTTTCCCGAACGCGGCGTTCCCCCAAAATCTGGTCAATCGGGGGGCGGTTGCCGGTGTCTTCAACGTGCGCAACGTGCGCGAGTACGAGACCGTGACCGCCGGCGACTTCACCTATCGCCGCGCGCTCTTCGATGCCGATATCGGGCTCGATCACCGGGTCAAGGTGACCCAGGGCGGCGCCGCTTCGTCGCTGACCGATATCGACGGCCACCCGGTCACCCTGGTACCGGCGCGAGACCTCACCGGCTATGTGCAGATCGCCCCCGACGAGTCTGCATCCGGGCCGCCGCCGCCAAAGCCCACCCCTGCCCCGGCCGACCTTGCCCTGTTGTTTCAAGAGGTCGGGCCGATCACCAACAGCTTTTCCTGCGTTGCCCAGGTGGGCGGAACGGCAAGTGCGCCCGGGACAAATTTGCGCTGCGCGTCGGTCGAGATCGACATGGCGACCGCGGGCGCTTCGGCGCCGGCATTGGGCGCGGCATTGCGCGCCGCCCCGGTCCTGCCGCGCGACGGCGCCTGGGGCTTGGGCAAGCGCGCCAACGGCACCGCCGCGCCCAGTCGCTCTGCCGGGCAATTTCCCGGTGCCGCTGGTGCAGCCCAAAACCGATCCGGGCAACTGGCATTTCGCCGACATTGCCGATGTATTGCAGCTCGGCAGCCCGGCGAATTTCTACGGCTTGCTGCAGGACACCGGCACCCAGCGCCTGCTGTTCGAGCAGCCGATCGTCAAGGATCTGACCGGCGGCGCCCCGCCCGGGACCGTGCCCGCGATCCAGCTGCCGGCCGGGGTGGCACCGGCGCTCGCCGATGTCGGCTCGCTGCTGAACGCGACCGGCCTTTTTCCGGACATCTCAAAAGCGATCTCGCTGATCACCGCCGGGATCGAGCAGCTCGCCACCATCCCGCAGGGCCTCAGCTATTCAAAGGAATACGATTTCGTCGGCAACGAGGCGCCGACGACATTGCTCGATCTGGCGGTGCTGCAGCTCACGCTGATTTACGCCGACACCAGCAAGGGCAAAAACGGGTCCGGCAATTGGAGCGCGCCGACCAAGATCGTCTTCAACCTCGATCCCGCGCATACCAACCCGCAGGGCCACGGCCGCAACTGGTGGCTGACGATCGAGCCGATCTCGTTTGCCGTGACGATACCGGAATTCGGCTCCGATCCGCTGTTGACGATCATCGGCGGCTTTGCCGCGGACGACCACACCAAGCCGACCCTGACCAACCTGAACATCGATTACGGGTCGGCGCTCGACACGCTGAAATCGATCTTCAGCAAATTGCAGGCGCTCGCCGGTTTCCTGCCCGGCGGGGCCGGCGCCGGGCTCGACGTCTCGCTGTCCGGCGGCAAGCTGACGGTGCGCGACACCTTTGCATTGCCGACATTGCCGCTCGGTCTCGGCGACCTGTCCGACATCAGTCTCGATCTCGGCCTGACCGTCACGCTGTCGCCGCTTTCGGCCGATTTCACGATCGGCGTCGGCGATCCGGACAATCCGTTCAACTGGCTCTTGTCGCCGCTCGCCGGCAATGGCGCCATCGATATCGGGGTCAAGGGAGGCGCGCCGAATTTTCTGATCCAAGGCGGCATCGGGCTCGGGCTCGGCATCGATCTCGGCATCGCCGAGGGCTCGGCCTCGATCACGCTCGCCGTGCAGATCGACGTCAACGGGTCGGCGATTACGATACTGGTCATCCTCAACGGGCAGGCTTCGGTCGATGTGCTCGGCGGGCTCGCTTCGGCCTCGCTGTCGCTGACCGCCGCGGTCGGCCTCTCGGTCGACCCGCTGCCGGTGCCGGTCATCACCCTCTCCCCGCCGGGGATCGAGTTCCCGGCGGAGGACATCACCTTTCTCGCCCAGGTCGCGGTTGGCATTCACCTGTCGATCTGCTGGGTCGTCAGCGTCAGCTTCGACGGCTCCTGGCAGTTCTCGCAATCGATCCACACCCCGGCGCTCACGCTGGACACCTGAAATGCTCGACGATCTCGAACTCAGCCTGATGGCGTTCCCGCAATCTTGGGTTGCGGCGACGCACAAATTGCATGTCAACCTGCTGGTGCTGCCGGTCGGCAACCCGCTCGATGCGGTGGGCAGCGTCGCTCAGTTTGCCGGGACGACATTGCGGCTCACCGCCGAGCTCATTACCGGCGAATCGCTGCCGGCGAGCACGATGACGCCCGCTTTCACCGCGCCGTTCGCGGCGGTCCCGCCGATCGGCGCACGGGCCCTGCTGAACTCGATGATCACGCGCCTGCCGGCCGGCACCACGATCACCACCGGCAAAGTAACCGCGGCGACCGCACCTCCCGCCTCGGTGCGGGTAATGAAATCGCTGCCGCCGAGCTATACCCAGGCTTTCCCGTTCTCGCGGTCGCGCAATCCGGCGCTGTTCGTCACCGGCGACGGCTACGCCTGCGCGGTCGCGGCGCAGAACCCCGGCACGACGCCGCCCAATAGCGGACCGCCGCCGCCGCCGCCGCCAAAGACCATCGCCTGGGGGCAGATCCTCTCCTACATCCTGCGCCAGCCAAAGCTCGCCCGCGCCTGCGGCCTCGTCTATTCGGCGACGTTGACGATCCCGCCGGCGCTGTTGACCGACACGTCCTGGATCGGCTTTGCGATCGACCGCAGCAATCCCGCCAATCCGTTTGCCTCGGATGTCGCAGGCCAATCCCGACACGGTCCGCACTTACGCCGCACGGCTGCCGGCGCTGACCGCCAACCGCAAGCTCTTTGCCGCAACCTTGTTCCCGGTGGTGCCGACTCCCGGCGCCGATCTCGCCGAGCCGGACCAGGAGGCGGAGACCTACGACGACGGCTTTGCCCAAATCGTCCACTCCCACCAGCCGCCGACCATCGATACGGCCACCGGAAGCACGGACGGCATCCAGCCGGGCGCCGAAGCCGGCATTCAGCTCGCCTGGGACGACGAGCAGGTCACGATCTGGCTCGACCGCCAAGTGGGCTTGCTGCGCGACCGGGCAAACAACACCGCGACTAATCCGGAAGCGCCGCTCGGCGTGCTCGGCTACCGCATCGATGTGCGGCAGAGCGGGACGACCGCCTGGCAATCGCTCTGCGCGGTCACCGGCAGTCTGCCGTTTTCCGGGCGCGACCGCGACCGGCACCGGGACGACAGCGATCGGCGCCGGCGACGAGCTCTTTGTCACGCCGTCGCCGGTGCGGGCGCAGCCGACGGGGGCCGGGCCGAGCAGCGACCCGGGCTGGCTGCCGCTTTATTTCACGGCATGGCGCGGCGCCAGCCTCGTCGCGCACGACACCACGATCACCAAGCTCAGCCCCGGCACGACCCCGATGCCGGCAAATGCGCTGCAGCCGGTCCTGCCGACGCCGCCGCGCTATGGCGACGACTACGACTTTCGCATCCGGCTGGCCGACCTGACCGGCGGCGGGCCGGTCCTGGGCGACAATCCGGTGCATCCGGGCTTGGCGCCAGTCGCGACCTGCCCGTTCCGGCGCTATATCCCGCCCAAGGCGCTCGAAGTGGCGACGACACCCGGCGCCGCCGCCGCTGCCGGCAAAGCCCGCCGCGGTCCGAACGATCACCAAGCTCGCGGTTCGCCGGCCGCGCATCGGCTATCCCGAGGCGCTCTTTGCCGGCGTCAGCCCGGCGACGTTTCAGGGTGCCGCGTTCGATACGCTGATCGCGCAAGCCAAGGCCAGCGGCCGTGCGCTCGGCGTTCCCGATCCCGATGTCGACCGCTTCCGCATCACCGTCGAAGCCGCGATCCCCGACCACGACACCGGCACCGCCGGAACCTTGCCGGGCGATCTCGACGGGGTGAAGTGGCGAATCGTCTATTCGGTCGTCGAGAATTTCCCCACCGGCGCCGATCCCACGCTCACCCTGGCGCTCTCCTACACCGATGTGCCGGACATCGCGGCGATGACGCCGCCGGCCGACAATGCGCCGACCCTGCCGATCCCGACGGCGCGCGACATCCGCATCCGCCTGACGCCGCTGTCGGCGGTCAAGAGCAATTATTACGGCACGCCGACCCCGCCGGACGGCCTCGTCACCGATTATGTCGTGCGCAAAGAGGCGGCGAGCGAGGCGAATTTGTTCCCGTTTGTGCCGGCGCAACAGCTGCGCGCCTGTTGGCTGCAGCCGGGCGGCGATCTGGCGGCGCTGGTCGCGCAATCCTTTGGCCTGACCGCGACCGGGCTGACATTGTCCGGCGCGCCCGGCACCCGCACCGTCTTCGCCGCCTCGGGCGCGCTGCGCGCTACGCTGTCGCCCGACCGCAGCACGCTGACTTTCGCCAACTGCCGCCGAGCTCTTGGACCACTGGATCGTGGCATTGACGATCGATCTGGCGCGCGACTGGACATGGGAAGGCTTTGCCGGCCCGGCGCTCAGCGTGACCCGCAACGGCGCCACGATCGGCACGCTGGTGTTTCCGACCGTCGTCGGCCCCGATGCGCTCGGCACCGTCGCCCATCCCGCCGGACCGCACGACGACGCAGCTCGTCTTTCTCGATGCGATCAGCCCGCAACCGGGGCCGGGCGGCTTCCCCAATGTGCTGAACCCGGCCTATGCGGTCACCGCGTCCTTCCCGGCGGCGCCGGCGATCCATCAGAGCTGGACCACGCTGCGCCTGCCGATCACGACAAACCCCGCCCAGACGCCAAAAGTCGTCTCCACCGGCATCGCCGAAAGCCCCTATGCGGCGGCCTCCGATTATTCCAGCACCGAATTGCGCGACCGCTATCTCTGGGTCGAGCTCGACGCGCCGATCGCCGACACCGCGGACGACAATTATTTCGGCCGTGTTCTGGCCTACGGTCCGGATCCGCTGCTTGGCCGGCGGGCTGCTGCCGCCCGAGCATGCGCCCGACACCGATCCCGAGCCGCCGCTCGCGATCGACGCGGAGACGGTGCGTGTGGTCTTTGCCGGTGAGGATGCCGACGAGAGCGGCCTCGACGCAATGACGCCGCTGATCCGCGCCAGCGCCACCACCTCCGGCCCGGACGGCGTCCATTTTCTGCTGCCGCTACCGCCCGGCATCGCCCCGGACGCGCTCGATCTCTTTGGCTTCTGGACCTACGAGTTTCGCGTTGGCCACGCCGAGAAATGGTCGACCGCGCAAGGCCGTTTCGGCCGCCCGCTGCGCGTGGCCGGGGTCCAGCACCCGGCGCCGCGGCTGACTTGCACCGTCGGGCGCAACAACACCGGGATCACCGTCACCGCGCCCTTCGCCTCGACGCTGCTCGACGGACAGTCGGCGCTCAATCGGCGCTACGGCGATCCGCAGACGGCGCTCTGGTTCATGCTCTATACGCAAGTAACGCAGACCGACGGCGCATCGCAGCGCAACATCCTCATCGATCGCCAGCCGGCAAATCTGCTGCCGCAGCCGGTGGGCTCGGTCGGCCCCCCCTCGCTCGGCCTCAACCGCGACCCACGCGGCTATGCGCTATTCTACCAACAGAACATCCAAGGTGTGCTGGCATTGCTGGGGCTCCCGATTACCGCGCCGCTCAGCGTGCTCGCCGTCGAGATCCTGCCGGGTCCGCGGCATTTCCCGACGGATGTTCCCGGCCGGCCGTCAGCCGCGGGCGAAGATCCGTTGGGCCCGCAGCTCGGCCAGCGCCGCATCCTGCGCACCTCGCCGCTGGTCGCAATCCCGGCCATCTGCTGATCGGGGACGGACGCCAATCCGGAAATCGGCGGGCACGCCTTAACCCCGGCACCGATGGCATTAAGCCCGGCGCGCGAGATCAATCGGCTCGCCCGGGAGCCACCGTCGGCGCTGTTGAGGCGCGGGCGGTGCGGCGGATGATCAAAGCGAGGGGAATGCACAACACGAGCATGAATGCGCCGAGGATGAAAAAGCTGCTGCCGGCGCCCCAGCGGTCGGCGATCCGGCCCATCACCGGCGGGACCAGGATCGAGGTCAGCCGTTGCCCGGTCTGGCGCAGGCCCACCACCGCCCCTTGTTGATGGCGGCCGACCGCCCTCGCCTGCACCGACAGGATGACCGGCTGGATCACCCCTTCGAGCCAGCCGCGCACCGCCTGCGCCGCCAGCAGCAGGGCAAAGACGCCGCCCAATAACGGGGTCGCCGCGATCAGCAGGATCGAGAGAATGGTGCCGCTCAGCATCGTGCGCCGCGGATCGCCCAGCCCGATCGCGCGCCCGGCAAAAAGCGAGCCCAGCCCGCTCATAATCTCGACGGTCGAGAACAGGATGCCGATTGCCGTGCCGGCGAGCCCGGCATCGCGCAGATAAACGACATAGACCGAGGTCTGCATGCTGTAGGTCGAGTTGCGCATCGACATGATCGCCATCGACAGCGCAATCGTCGGGATCGCGACCAGCATGATCGCGCCGACATAATCCGAAGCGCGCGGCAGGAGGTCGCGGGCGCGAAACCGCACGCGGCCCCGTCCGTCGCGCTGCTGCGGGCCAAAGATCTCGGCCTCCGGTGTGCGCAACAGCGTCACGGTCAGCACCGCGCCCCAGATTGCGCCGAGCAGATAAGCAGGCCACGGGCCGCCGAAATCCCAGACCGTGCCAGCCAGGATCGGCGCCGTGGTCGAGCCGAGCCGGGCAAAAAAGCTGAACCGCCCGATGTATTTGGCGTCGCCCTCGGCGAGCTGGGCGATCAGCGTCTGGGCGCCCGACCAGGCGAACGACACCGCGGCGCCGTTGACCAGCTGCAGCGCGAGCAATGTCCAGAACCCCGGCATCAGCGGAAAGAGCGGCGCCAACGCCATCCCGACCCAGACAAAAAACAGCGTGACCCGGCGGGTGCCGAACCGGTCCATCAAGACGCCGACATGGATCGACAGAAAGAGTGCCACGATCGAGCGGGCGCCGACCAGCATGCCGATCCTGGTGGCGTCGAACCCGAGCGACAGCCCGTAAAGCGGGATCAGAAAGGTGTAGAAATCGACATAGCCCATGCTGAGCGGCCCCGCGACGTAAAGCGACGCGGGCGGCCGGGGGCCGGTATCGGTCATGCCGGCAATAGGGGATCAGCCGGACAGCGCCTGGGCGAGATACGGCAGGCTCTCGTCCATCCGGTAATCGACGCCGGAATGGTTGTCGGAAAACTCCTCGTAGCGGTGCGGAACCCCGAGCTGGTCCAGCCGCCGCGCAAAGCGGCGGGCACCGTAGAGCAGGTTGAACTGGTCTCGCTCGCCGCAATCGATGTAGAGCGCCTTGAGCTTGCGCAGATTGTCCGCCTGGGTCTCGACCGCGACAACGGGGTCGTGCCGCAGCCAATTCGCCCAGCGGTCCTCGATCACCTCGCAGGTGTCGAACGTGACCGGCAGCCGGAGCCCGAGAAACTGCGACGGGTCGGGATCGTAGCTCGCCGCCATCGCCAGCGCGTTGATCACCTTGCCCGAGCCGTCCGAATGCTTTTTGGCGTCTTCGAGCTGCCGCCACCAGCGCTCGATCGAGCTGTCGGTGCCGGCGAGCGCGCGCAGCACCGCGGGCATGTCAGGGAGATAGCAGACTTCAAAGCCCATATCGCCGGAATGGCAGGCCGCCGCCGCCCAAATGTCCGAGTGGCGCAAAGCGTGGGTGATGGCACCATACCCGCCGGAGCTTTTGCCAAAGACGCCTCGCCGCCCGTTGCCGCCGCAGCCAAGGCGCTGCTCGATCGCGGGCACCATCTCGCCGAGCAGAAAATCCTCCCACGCGCCCATCGCCGCCGAGTTGATGTACTGGTTGCCGCCGAGCCGGGTGAAGCAATCGGGAAAGGCGACGACGACCGGCGGCATGCGCCCTTCACCGATCAGCCGATCGAGCCGCTCCGGCAGGTTCTCGCGAAATCCCGTCCAATTCGTATGCGACAAGCCGCTCCCGGTGAACCCGACGAGGTCCACGAGCAAGGGCAAGCCCTGCCCGTCATGCCCGGCCGGAACGTATATATCGACGGCGCGCGCGGTCGGATCGCCCAGCAGATTGCCGGCGAGGGCGCGGCTCTCGACAATGATCCGCCCGACCGAGCCTGTCGGCCCGAAAAATCTACGCATCGGAAACCTCACCCGTGCATGACCAGGCCGCCATCGACGCTCAATGCCTGGCCCGTCATATATTCCGCACGCGAGGACACCAGAAATCCGATCACATTGGCAACGTCTTCCGGGCGCTCCATCCGCCCCAGCGGAATTTGGCGCATGCGCTGGCGGGTGAACTCGTCGGGCGCTTGCCCGAGCAGCGTCCCCTGGTCGCGCGCCAGGGACGCCCACATATCGGTCTCGACATAGCCGGGGCAGACGCAATTCACCCGGATGCCGTCGCCGGCATGCGCCAATGCCAGGCTCTTGGTCATGCTGATGACCGCGGCCTTGCTGGCGTTGTACGGCAGGTTGGCGCGGCCGCCGATCTTGCCGGCCATCGATGCCAGGTTGACAATGACGCCGCGCTGTTGCGCGATCATCGCCGGCAGCACCGCCTGGCTCGCGAAAAAGACGGCTTTCGCGTTGATGTCCATGATCGCGTCCCAGTGCTCCTCGGTCACATCGAGCGTCGCCGCCGCGCGATAGATGCCGGCATTGTTGACGAGCGCATCGATCCGGCCAAACGCGGCCCGCGTCCTCTCGATCATCGCGGCGAGATCGGCGCGGGCAGTCACGTCGGTCGCCAGCGCCAGCGCGCGCCGGCCGAGCCCGCGCACCTCCACTGCGGTGCGCTCGGCCGTTGCCTGGTCGAGCTCGGCCACGACAATATCGGCGCCCATGCGCGCCAGCTCGAGCGCGGTGGCGCGGCCGATGCCGCGACCGGCTCCGGTGACGATTGCGACCTGTCCTTGCAGCTCCATCCGACCCTCCTCCTTTGCCGATCGCGCAGTTTCTGCCAATCCGAGCCTATGGGAACAAGCTCGCCGGCCGAGCTCCGTCGTCTTCCTCCGGTCCGAGGGTGGACAACGAGACGCCGAGCAGCCGAATGCCTCTCTCGACCGGGAAGACCGGTTCGAGCAGCGCATTGCCGAGGCCTTGGAGCTCGCCGCGGCTGCTGATTTGCGTTGGGCCGGTGCGGCTTCGCGTGATGATTCGGAAGTTGGCGAACTTGACCTTGAGCGTCACGGTGCGCCCGCGCGTGCCGGAGCCTTCACAGTACCCCCAGACCTTGTCGACGATCTCCTGAAGCGCCTCGCGCGCCGCCTCGTAGGAGAAGAGATCGATCGCGAACGTGTTCTCCGCGCCGACCGATTTCCGCACCCGGTCGGCGCGGACCGGACGTTCGTCGATCCCGCGCGCCGCCCAGTAATAGTAGGCGCTGGCCTTGCCGAAATGCTGCTGCAAGAAAGCGAGGCTGTGCGCCCTCAGATCGCGGCCGGTTTCGATCCCGAGCCCTTTCATCTTCCGGCCGGTCGCCGGCCCGACCCCGTGAAACTTTCTGACCGGCAGGGTCTCGACAAAACCCGGCCCCATCTCGGGGGTGATGACAAAAAGCCCGTCGGGCTTGCGGTGGTCCGAGGCGATCTTCGCCAGAAATTTGTTGTAGGAGACGCCGGCCGAGGCGGTGAGCCCGGTTTCCGCGCGGATCTGCGCCCGGATCGCTTCGGCAACCCGAGTCGCCGAGCCGATGCCTTGCAAATTTTCGGTCACATCGAGATACGCTTCGTCGAGCGACAACGGCTCGATGATCGGCGTGTGCTCGGCGAAGACCTGCCGGATCTGCAGCGAGACCGCCTTGTAGACGTCGAAGCGCGGCCTGACAAAGATCAGCTCGGGGCATTTCCGCTTGGCGGTGATCGACGGCATCGCCGAATGCACGCCAAATGTGCGGGCTTCGTAGCTCGCCGCCGCGACGACGCCGCGCTCGCGCGATCCGCCGACCGCGACGGGTTTCCCGCGCAGCTCCGGATTGTCGCGCTGCTCGACCGACGCATAAAACGCATCCATGTCGATATGGATGATTTTGCGCGGCCTTGCCGGCGCCGGTCCGGCAGCGCCCGAGGCGCGTTCTTCGCTCCCCATCTCGGCTCTCTTCGATCCTCGTCCGATCAGAGCAGGACTGTACCCCACAAATATTCCGGTTTCGCCGGCCGAAAACGTGACTTTGGCTGGTGCGGGTGATTAAATGCGGCGAGTTGGGCCGCGCTCGGTGCGGATTTCGGCGGATGCCGCCGACCCGCTCCGATCACGAAGCAAATCCGAAAACGGGAGAAAATGGCGATGGCGCAGTACGAGGTGATCCACGATTTCTTCAAATTGCCGGCGGGGCAATCGTTCGGGCTGGTGAGCCGGGTGGCCGCCGATGCGCAGGACCGTGTCTATGTGTTCCAGCGCAAGGACCCGCCGGTCGTCGTGTTCGACCGAGAGGGCAAATATCTGGGCGCCTGGGGCTCGGGCGAGGTCACCGATCCGCACGGCCTCAAAATCGTCGGCGACACCGTCTACACCACCGACCGCTCCAACTCGGTGGCGAAGTCGTTCACATTGGACGGCAAGCCGCTGATGGAGCTGGGGCAGCGCGGCGTCCATTCCGACACCGGCAACGTCAGCAACTGGCTCGCCGAGCGCGCTGCCGGGCCGTTCAACCACCCGACCGAGATGCTGCGCCATCCGAACGGCGACATTTATGTGACCGACGGCTACCGCAACGCGCGCGTGCACCGCTTCACCGCCGGCGGGCGGCTCGTTAAATCATGGGGCGCGCCCGGAACGGGGCCGGGCGAGTTTCACCTGCCGCACTCGATCGCGTTTGACGACGACGGCAAGCTTTATGTCGCCGACCGGTCGAACAAGCGCATCCAGATTTTCTCGCCCGAGGGCGATTATCTCGGCGCGTGGACCGGCATGGGCGGCCCCAACGACATCACCCGCGGCAAGGACGGCAATTTCTACATCGCCGAGCAGGAAGACAGCGGCAAGCCCGCCTATGTCTGCGTCCGCGACGCCCGAGGCAACGTGCTGACCCGCTTGGAGAGCCGGCATGTTCATGGCGTCGGCGTCGACTCGCGCGGCGACATCTACGCCGGGCTGACGACCGAGCGCGGCGTCGACAAATTCGTGCGAACCGGCTGAGCCGCCATCGGCCCGCCGCTAGCCCGGCTCCTCGCGCTGCAAGATCTGCAAGGTCGGCGCGCCGAGTCGGGCGAACAGACGCCGCCGGCAGGTCAGGACCACGATCTGCACCTTCTCCGCGGCCCGCATCAGAATATCGAACATCCGTTCGATCCGGTCGTCGTCGCTGAACACCAATGCATCATCCAGAATGACCGTCGCCGGCCGCCCCTGATCGAGCAGCAATTCGGCGAACGCCAGTCGGGTCAGCACCGCCAGCTGCTCCTGGGTCCCGGCGCTCAGGTGGACAAACGACTCGGCGGCGCCACCGCGCTCGATGGCGCTGATGCTGAGATCTTCGTCGAATAAGAGGTCGGTCTCGGGCAGCAGCATTCTCAGATACGGCGCCGCCCGTTGCACGACCGGCGTCACATACCGCTGCTTTGCTTCGCTCTCGGCCTCGCGCAGCGTATCGCGAAGAAGCTCCAGGACGGCGGCTTCTTCCTGATAGTGGTTGGTCTGAAGCTCGAGCCGTGCTTCCTCCGCGTGCGCCTCGTCCAAGGCTTCCTCGACGCCGACACCTTCATTGGCTTCGATCAGCCCTTCGAGACGGGCAATCTCCTTGTTGAGCCGGTCGAGATCCGCTGAATGCCGCCGAGCGAACTCGTCCAAGCGTCTGATCCGGATATCGATTTCGGCGATCGTCTCGCCTTGCTCGCGCTCCAGCTCGGCGACCGCGGTCTGTGCAGCGTTCGCAAGCCGCGTCTGCTCTCCCGCATTCTTCGCCAGCTCTTCATCGCAGCAGCGCGCACGGCCGGCCGCCAGTTGCTCTTGCTTGCCGCCGAGAGTGGCCCGCAACCCAGCCAGCCAGTTGCCGAGAGCTTGAACCGCCTCGACCGCCTCGGCGAGCCATTGCTTTGGCCCCTCGACCGCCGCTTCGGATTCGACGAGCTCCTCCGAGATCAACTCGTCCTCGCGGCGCAGGGCGGCAATCGCCTCTTCCGTATCAGCCGATGCGGGCAGCGATGCGAGACCCAGCACCTGCAGCTCCGTCGCCAGCCGACCCCGCAGCTCGTCGACGCGGTTCTCCCGTGCTTCGAGCCCGGCCGGCAATTTGCGCGCCTTGTCGGCCGGCGCCAGTCGGCCGATCTCCCGCTGTTTGTCCGCCAGCTCGCGGACCAGCTCCTGCCGCTCGGCCGCGCCGTGCCGGGCTGCCGGCAGATCCGCCGCGCCCGCTGCTTCCAGAGCTGCCTTCAACTCGTCTTCAGCGCGCCGGACCCGCTCGATCATCGTCGCTCGATCGGTGATCTGCGGCTCGACCGCAATCTCGCCGACACCGTCGATCGCGATCGTGCTCCGGGCCGCGACTTGTACGGAAAATACCGGCTCCGCCGTCGGCTTCCCGTCGAGACGCACCCGCTCTACCGCCTCCGGGTTAAGAGCGAACGAGACCGTCGTGGCGACGGCACCGAGGGCCGCACGGGCGCCCTGGAGTTCCGCTGCCGCATCGTCGGCGCGCGAGACATTTTCGCCGGTCGCGGGATTGGCGCCGACCGCCTTAAAGAGCCGGCCGACTTCGCTCCTCAGCTCTGCAGCCTTGGCGATGATGTCCTGGTGATGTTCGATCTCGTCTGCAGTTCCGCGTGCAGAGCAATGCGTTCCGACCGACGTCGTCTCGCGCCGTTCTCGCGCTGCTGCTGCCGCAACTGGACGAGCTTCTCCTCGGCAGAATCGACTTGGCTCTTTGCCTCCGCCCGCCGCTTCTCGGCCTCGTCGAATTTTGCCGCAAGACCTCCGATCTCGACTTCCAGCGGACCCAGCTCGGCGATCAGCGACTCTCGCTGCGTCACTGCTATTGTCGCCTGGTCCGCCCGCTCCTCCGCGAGCTTCGCAGCACTTCGCGCCGCCGAAATCTCCGCGGCCTTGGTCTGAGCGGCAACGCGCCGGGTTCGGGTATCGCTCAGCTCGCGTTGATGTGCCTCCTCATTCCAGTCGGCGAGCGCGCGCTGCCGGTCGCGGCGAAGGGCAGCCAATTCAGCCATATGACGCGAGATTTCGTCGCGCTTGGCTTCGAGCCGCACGATTTCGTCGCGCGTCTGCGCCAACCGATCGGCCGCCTCCTTGAATTTGCCGCGCGGCGCCCGCGTGGCCTTGGTTTGAATATCGAGAAGCGCATTTTCGACCGCCGTCGGGATTTTCCGGCCTCGCTCTCCGCCGGTGACGACCCCAATTTGCGCCTCGATGCAGCCGTGCAGACTGCGGCGCCCCAATGGGTCGAGATTTGTGTCGGATAACGATTTTCCCTGCTGCACCCAAAGGGTGGCCCAGATGCCGGGCTCCGTGCTTCTCGCACGCCGTTCAAAGCCCAATAGCCGTTGCAGCTCGGCCTCGGCCGCTTCACCCTCGGAGCGGCGGCCGTTCCGGTCGGTGAGCACCGCTCTCCCCGCTGGCCCGGCAAAGCGCTTATGGAGGTTCCACTGAGCCCCGTCGAGGTCAAAGCAGATATCTACCTCCGGCACCGTGCCATTGATAAAGTGACGAAAGCTTCGGGTGCGCTCGGTCTGGGCTGTCGCCTTCTCGAAAATGACCCCGTTGATCGCCTCCAGCAGGGTAGACTTGCCGTATTCGTTGCGGCCGACCAGAACGTTCAGCCCGTCGCCGATCCCTTCGACGCGAACCGCGCCCACGAACTTGCGGAAATTGCGCAGCTCCAGCGAGCGGATCTTCATCACGAGCTCGTGTCGCGCCGGTGCTCGAGATAGAGCCGGCGCAGCGCGAGCGGGGCCAACCGCGCCCGCTCTTGGTCGGAAAGATCATTCGCCATCGCCTTGAGACGGTCGGCGGCAACCCGGATAAACCCGGATTTGTCGATCTCGTCCATTTCTGCCTCTGTCGGATCGGGCACCAGCCCGGCATCATCAAAGCGCATCCCACAGATGGCCGAGCCAACGCCGCGCACGATCCTTTCCTCAAAGCTGGCGCGACCGGTGAGCGAGAGTGTTCCGATCGCCCGGAGGTCCAAAACAACTCTGGCGAGGTTGCGGTCGAGCCCACGAAGTCGCGCTTCGAGGACATCGACTTGAGAATCATCGGTCAAGGTTTCCGAGATCTGGTGCCAGAGGTATTGAGCGGTCGGCACCGGGGTTACGACGGGAGGCGCGTGCGCCCCCAAGGTCTCTACGAGAAGGGCGCTGCCGCCGTTGCACAAGCTACCGCCTGCATCCGGCGGTAGCTTGAATTGATCGGGCTCGGGCGTGCCGGAATACCAGGTCCGATCATTGATGCGCATCTGACGGTGCCAATCGCCCATGGCAAGATAGGCGAGGCCCGCCCTTTCGGCCCGGTTTGGGGCGACGTAGTTCCTGGCCTCGCCCTCGGCGACGAAGCCCTGGATCGAGCCGTGCGCCATCCCGATCCTGATGGCGCCATCCGGTGTCGGCGCGGCGGCGTCCATATAGGCGGTAAGATCATCGTCGCTTGCCAAGTATCGCAGTGGTGCGGGCAGCAGAAAAACCCTCGTCCCGTCGTCATCCGGTAGCTCCACGGCACCTGGAGTTGTATGCAGATGCACATTTTCCGGCAGGCTCAACCGATGGACGCTGTCCCACAACCCGTTTTCGCGCGCATGGTCATGATTACCAGGCATCAGATGCCACGCGATCCGCGGGAATTGGCGCATGGCCTCGATCGGCTTCCGCAGGGTGTCGGATGTGGGCTGCTGCTTGTCGTAAATGTCGCCGGCCAGCAACACCGCCGACGCCCGATACTTGACCGCCAGCTCCCCCATCGTCCGGACGACCGCATGACGCGCAGCTTTCAGCGCAGCCGCCGCGTCGGGCTCGAAATATTTGAAAACCATGCCGATCTGCAGATCGGACGAATGAATAAAGCGCATGCGCCGGACGCCTCCACAAGGTTCTCGATTCGATCGGTTATCGTTTGTTGAGATGATTATAATCGGCCCGCGTCAAATGATCGTCCTTGTGGCAATCTCTTCTTCGCGACGGTGGCCCGGCGGGAGTCTCAGGAACCCGCCGGCATCCATAGGATAAGGAGGACCGAGCGCATGCGCGATTACGATCTGGTGATCCGCGGCGGGCGGGTGGCGACCGCGGCCGATACGTTCGAATGCGATGTCGGGGTCAAGGGCGGGGTCGTGGCGATGCTGGGCCGCGGCCTCGGGCCCGGGGGGCGCGAGATCGACGCGGGAGGCAAGCTCGTGTTGCCGGGCGGCATCGACAGCCATTGCCATATCGAGCAGCGCTCGTCGGCCGGGGTCGTCTGCGCCGACGATTTCTACAGCGCCACGGTCAGCGCCGCGTTTGGCGGCACCACGACGGTCATCCCGTTCGCCGCCCAGCACCGCGGCCAGTCGTTGCGCCAAGTGGTGGAGGAATATCACGCGGCGGCGCGGCCGAAGGCGGTCATCGACTACGCCTTTCATTTGATTATTTCGGACCCGAGCGCCGAGGTGATGGGCCAGGAATTGCCGGCCTTGATCCGCGACGGCTACACCTCGTTCAAGGTCTACATGACCTATGATTTGTTGGCGCTCGATGACGGGCAGATGCTCGACATCCTGGCACTCGCCCGGCGCGAGGGCGCGATGGTCATGGTCCATGCCGAAAACCACGAAATGATCAAATGGCTGACCGGGCGCCTCCTCGAACGCGGGCTCGCCGCACCCGCAATGGCATGCGGTGGCGCACGCCCGGCTCGCCGAAGGCGAGGCCACCAACCGCGCGGTCACGCTCGTCGCAATTGCTCGATGTGCCGATCCTGATCGTTCACGTCTCGGCCGGCGAGGCGATCGAGGTGATCCGCAACGCCCAGACCAGCGGCCTCAAAATCTATGGCGAGACCTGCCCGCAATATCTGTTCCTGACCGCCGACGACCTGTTCAAGCCAGGCGTCGAGGGCGCCAAATTCTGCTGCAGCCCGCCGCCGCGCGACGCAGCCGCGCAACGAGGCGGTGTGGAACGGCCTCAAAAACGGCACCTTTCAGGTGTTCTCGTCCGACCACGCGCCCTATCGCTTTGACGCGTCGGGGAAATTGCCGCATGGCGAGCGCACCACCTTCAAGGAAATCGCCAACGGCGTCCCCGGCATCGAGCTGCGCCTGCCCTTGCTGTTTTCCGAGGGCGTGCAGCAGGGCCGGCTCGACCTCAACCAGTTTGTCGCGCTGACCGCGACCAACCACGCCAAGCTCTACGGGCTCTATCCGAAAAAGGGCACGATCGCGGTCGGCAGCGACGCCGACATCGCGGTCTGGGACCCCGGCTGCGAGGTCACGGTCACGGCCGGCAATGCTGCACGACAATGTCGGCTACACCCCCTATGAGGGCCGCCACTTGCATGGCTGGCCGCAGACGGTGCTGAGCCGCGGCCGGATCGTCGTCGAAAACGGCCGGCTTGCCGTGGAGCGCGGCAGCGGCGCCTTTCTCCGCTGCGCGCTCTCCGCCGCCGCCAAGCCCGCGGGTGCGGCAGTTCCCGAGCTCGCGCGCGCCGCCGCCGCCGGGACGCCGCTATTGTCGAGCCCGCCCTAAAGCATCTTGCTTCGGGCAAAGCCGCGACGGGTCAGGCGGGAACGGTCAGCGCGATCAGCTTTTGCGCGGCTTGGTCGGTCGTGTCGAGACGGCGGCAGGTGTCGATCAGCTCGGCGAATTGCGCTTCGGAAATCGCGAGGCCGGGGGCGACCGGGCGAATGCGCCGCGCTTCCTCCTCGAAATCCCAGATGAATTCGCGCCCGGTGCCCTCGCGCGTAAAACTGCGCCCGTCCTTCAGGAAGACCGTGATGCGCGGGCCGAACAGCGGGCGGCGCACGGTCGGGACCAGGCTCACGCGCTGCATCAGCTCGATGACTTCGGGCGGATCGGTCTCGCCGGGGCCGGGCCGGTCGCCGCGCAGCAACGGATAGCCGCGGGTCGCGGCACCATAGGCGGTGAAATACTGGGTGCTGCCGATTTGCGGCGGGTTGTCGATGCCGCGGCTCGGAAAGGCCGGGCTCGGATATTCGGTTTCGAGCCAGTTGACGAGCGCCTCGATCCGGTCGATGTCGCGCGGCCCTGATGTCGTGCTCGGCGCAGAGCGCTGCGGTCACATCGACATGGGCGATGTTGTAGCCGGCGGTCGAATAGATGCGATAAAGCGTTTCCAGGAACATCCAGTCGTCGCCGAGGCCACGGGTAATATTTGCCAGCTCGGTGCGGTTCGTCGCCGGTAAAGCTGAACCGCAGCTCGCCGCGGTTGTTGCCGGCATAGGCATGGTAGAAGCCGGCTTCGCCCTCTAACGTGGTTTCGCCGCCGGGAGTGCCATGCTTGGCGAGCGCCACCGCCAGATAGCGCGTTGCGCACCGCGCCCCCCTCGCGCAACGAGCGGCCGCCGCTCCTCGCCCCTTCGAGGTTGCCGGCGGCGAGGTTGACGCATTGCGCCACCGCACCGTGGATCTGGTCCGCGTCGAGCCGGCCGAGCTTGGCCGCGGCAATCGCGGCGCCGAAGATGCCGAACACCGGCCCGGCGTGAAACCCGCGCGACATGACAGTCGGGATAAACTCGGCAGCCAGCCGCTCCATGACTTCGTAGCCGGCGGCGACCGCGGTCAGAAACTCCTTGCCCGAGGCGCCGGCAGCTTCGCCCGCGGCCAGCGCTGCCGGCAGGATTGCCGTCCCCGGATGGGTCAGCATGCGAAACGTGTCCCATTTGCCGCCGGCAAAGACCGTCTCGGTGTTGACAAAGGCGGCCCCGGCCTTGGTCAGCCGCTCGCCGCTGCACAGAACCGTGGCTGCCCCGCCGCCTCCCGCCTCCTCCTCGCGCATCATCGCCAGCGCCTGTCGGCGCGCCGGCATGTCGTGGGCGACGAGCGCCGAGGCGATCGCCTGCAATGTCACCCCCTTGGCGCGATCTACAACCGCGGGCGGCAGGTCCTCGTATCTAAGCTGCGCGACAAAGGCAGCAAGCTCACGGCTCAGCGACATGACGGCTTCCTCTTGCGGCGACACGGGGATGACCGTGCGGCGTGGATCGGCTGGCGGCCTTGCTCCTTTGAGCGCAACCCGATGCGACAGTATCCGCCAGGCAATCGCGCCAAGCGACAGCAAAGAAGAGGATCATTCCCGCCGCGGCGCCGTCTGCGCCGATTGGCAGAGCCCGACGCATGCCAACCCGGCGGCTGGATTGCCCGATCGTGCTTGTGCCCTGTGGCGGTTCTCTCTAAAGATCGCGCAATTCGCCAGCCAGCCGAGGAGACGGGGCCATGAAGCACATTCATAGGCGCAGGGTATTGCAGCTGTCCGGCGCCGGGGCGCTCGCTTCGGCGACCGGGGGTCTGGCGGCGATACTCGCTTCCGGCCGGGCGCCGGCCTATGGCCAGGCAATGAGCGTCCATTACCTGCGCTGGTCGGATTTCGTGCCGGCTTCCGACATGCTGCTGAAAAACGAGATCGCGCCCGAATGCGAAAAGGCGCTGGGCATCAAATTGCGCCTTGAAATGGTCAACGCCAACGATATCCAGGCGCGCGTCACCTCGTCGATCCAGTCGGGCACGGGGCCGGACATCGTTCTGGCGTTGAACAACTGGCCGCAGCTTTACACCGCGAGCCTCGCCGACGTCAGCGACACCGCAGAAAAGCGCGGCGAAGACCAGGACGGCTATTACGACATCTCGAAAAAGGTCGCGACCGTCGGCAACAAGTGGATCGGCATGCCTTGGTGCATCGGCGGCGGGCTTGTAGCCTACCGCAAATCCTGGTTCGGCGAGCTCGGCTACGAGAAGTTCCCGGAAACCTGGGACAAGCTGCAGGCTGCCGGAAAAGAGCTCAAAGCCAAGGGCCGGCCGATCGGCCAGGCGCTGAGCCACTCGTTTGGCGACCCGCCGGGCTTTTGGTACCCCTGGTTGTGGTCCTGGGGAGGCAAGGAGGTCGAGGCCGACGGCAAGACCGTGGCCTTGAACAGCAAGGAGACGATCGCGTCGGTCAAGGCCGTGGTGCCGTTTTGGAACGACGCCTGCGACACCGGCGGGCTCGCCTGGGACAATTCGAGCAACAATCGGGCCTTTCTGTCGGGCAGCATCTGCGCCACCAACAACGGCCCGTCGATTTATCTCGAAGCCAAGCGCAAGCCCACGACCTACCTGACCGAGAAAGGGACGCCGCTCTATCAGGACATTCTGCACGCGCCGCTGCCAAAGGGAGCAGGCGGCCAGTTCAACCTGCCGGGGCCCTTTACCAACATGCTGATGGGCTATTCGAAGAACCAGGATGCGGCCAAGAAGGTCCTGGCGTGGATCAGCTCAAAGCCGATCTTCGAGCAGTGGTTCACGTCTCAGCAAGGCTATACCGAGGGGGCGACCAAATATTGGGCGCAGGACCCGGTGTGGAAAAACGAGCCGGTGCTGCTGCCGTTCCGCGACATTCCGACGACAGGCCGGCTGATGGGCTATGCCGGGCCGCCCGGCCGCGCCTCGGCGGAGGTCCAGACCAAGTATATCATCGTCGACATGTACGCAAAGGCGGTGCAGGGCATGCCGGCCGAGGATGCGGTCAAGGCGGCCCACGCCGAGCTGGCAAAGATCTACGGATGAACGATCGGTCGGCCGTTTGCGGGATGCCGTCGATCATTGCCGGGAAGACGTTGCCATGACTTTTACTTCCGCAGCGGCACCCAGGGTTTATGCCGGGTCGCCAAAACGCGGACCGGTCACCCGGCTCCTCGAAGACGAGCGCTGGCTGGCGCTGACCCTGCTGCTGCCGACGGTCGTCCTGCTCGGGCTCTTTATCGCCTATCCCTTTGTCAAGGGAGTGATGCTGGCGGTGACCGACGCCAAGGTCGGCGTGCCCGGCCATTTTGTCGGCCTGCAGAATTTCGAGGCGATCTGGAACGACAGCATCTTTCGTGTCGCGGTGTGGAACACCTGCGTCTATACCTTTGTCGCCACCGTGTTCAAGCTGGCGCTCGGGCTGTGGCTGGCGGTGCTGCTGAACCGGCATTTCCGCGGCAAGGCGATCACCCGGGCGTTCATCCTGCTGCCCTTCATCATCCCGACCGTGCTGTCGACCTTGGCATGGAAGTGGATGTTCGACCCGACCTTCAGCGTGATCAACTGGGGTCTGTTCCGGCTCGGGCTGATCCAGACGCGGATCAATTGGCTCGGCGATCCGCACCTCGCGCTGATCTCGGTGATCATCGTCAACGTCTGGCGTGGCGTGCCGTTCTACGCGATCACGCTGCTCGCCGGATTGCAGACGATCAGCCCCGAATTGCACGAGGCCGCGGCGATCGACGGCGCGCGCGCCTGGCAGCGCTTTCGCCATGTGACCTGGCCGCTGCTGCTGCCGGTGACGTTGGTGGTGACGCTGTTTTCGGTGATCCAAACCTTTGCCGATTTCCAGCTCGTCTATGTGCTGACCGGCGGCGGCCCGGCCAACGCCACCCAGCTTTTCGCCACCTACGCCTATCAGATCGGCATCGGCACCGGGCTGTTGAGCCAGGGCGCCACGATCTCGCTCGCCGTCTTTCCGGTATTGCTGCTGGTCGTCATCGTCCAGCTCTTGTACATCCGCAGGGTGGAGACCCATTGAGCCATGATCGAGGGCGCGATTTGGCGGCGGTGGGTGTTCTTCTACATCCCGTTGACGGCGTTCGTGGTCGGGCTGCTGTTCCCGTTCTACTGGATGATCATCACGACGATCCGGCCGGACGGCGAGCTCTATCGCCCGTGGAACTCGGTCAACTACAACCCGTTCTGGACCTGGCATCCGACCTTGGTTCACATCAGGGACCTGCTGACGCAGACCCTGTTCACGACCTGGATGCTGAACACGATGATCATCTCGCTGTCGGCGACGGCGATCTCGCTGTTCTGCGGGCTCTTGGCCGGCTATGCGCTGTCGCGCCTCAAATTCCCGTTCGCCGGCACGCTCGGCACCGCGATCTTCATCACCTATCTGGTGCCGCAGACGCTGCTGTTCATTCCGCTCGCCGACATCATCCGCAACTTCCGCCTCGGCGACACGCCCTGGGCTTTGATCCTGACCTATCCGACCTTTCTGATCCCGTTCTGCACCTGGCTGATGATGGGCTACTTCAAGTCGATCCCCAAGGAATTGGAGGAATGCGCCCGCATCGATGGCGCCACGCGCTGGAAGGCAATGCTCTACATCATCTTCCCGATCGCGGTGCCGGGGATCCTGTCGGCCGGCATCTTTGCCTTCACCTTGTCATGGAACGAGTTCCTTTACGCGCTGGTCTTCTTGTCCACGCCCGAGGAAAAGACCGTGCCGGTCGGCGTCACCTCGGAATTGATCCGCGGCGACGTGTTCTACTGGGGCGAATTGATGGCCGGCGCGTTGCTGGGGTCGGTCCCGGTCGCCTTCGTCTATTCGTTCTTTGTCGAGCATTACGTCGCCAGCGTCACCGGCTCGGTCAAAGGATGACCGCATCCCTAAGAGAGAAAGAATGGCCGAGGTCGTCCTCCAGAACGTGAACAAGAGCTTTGAAGAGGTCCACGCCGTCAAGGATGTGAACCTGTCGATCCGCGACAAGGAGTTTATGGTCCTGGTCGGGCCGTCGGGCTGCGGCAAGACCACGACGCTGCGGATGGTGGCCGGGCTCGAAGCGATCTCGTCCGGGCGGATCCTGATCGACGACAAGGTCATCAACGACCTGTCGCCGATGGACCGCGACATCGCCATGGTGTTTCAGAACTACGCGCTCTACCCGCATATGAGCGTCTACGACAACATGGCGTTCGGGCTGAAGATGCGCAAATTCGACCGTGCCGATATCGGCCGGCGGGTGCACGAGGCGGCCGACCTCCTCGGCATCGGCCAGCTGTTGCAGCGCAAGCCGCGCCAGCTCTCCGGCGGGCAGCGCCAGCGCGTCGCGCTCGGCCGGGCGATCGTGCGTCATCCGCAGGTCTTTCTGTTCGACGAGCCGCTGTCGAACCTCGACGCCAAGCTGCGGGTGCAGACCCGCGTCGAGCTGAAGAAATTGCACAACCGGCTCGGCACGACGGCGATCTATGTCACGCACGACCAGGTCGAGGCGATGACGCTCGGCGACCGCGTCGTCGTCATGCACGATGGCCGCGTCCAGCAGGTCGGCGAGCCGCTCGAGCTCTATGACGAGCCCGCCAACCGCTTTGTCGCCGGCTTTATCGGCTCGCCGGCGATGAATTTTCTGACCGTGCGGATCAGCGAGCGGAACGGCGCGGTCTGGGCCGAAAACGAGGGCGTCGAGATCAAGGTCCCGGACGAGATCGCCGGGCGGCTGCGTCACCATTTGGGCGAAGAAGCCTCGCTCGGCATCCGCCCCGAAGATATTCATATCGCCACCGCCGCCGATCCGCCCGAGCTCGGCTTCGACGCCATCGTCGAGGTCATCGAAAAGCTCGGCTCCGAGACTTTGCTCGATGTCGCCGTCGCCGACGAGGCGATGGTGGCCTCGGTCGAGCCGAGCGTCCGTGTCGGGATCCACGAGAAATTGCAGCTGGCGATGAACCCGGCGCGGATCCATTTCTTCGACATGGCTTCGGAGATGGCGATCTGAGGGTGCGAAAGCCTGAAAAAGGGAGGACAGGCACATGCTGAAGAATTTTATAAGGATGTCGATTATCGGATGCTTCGGAGTAGTTGCTGTCGCGCACGCGCAGACCCCGGCACCCGCGCCGACCGGCACGCAGTATGACGGCACCTACGCCTTCGTCTCGTCGACAAAGCTGAACGCAACCTATCGGACGCGGGGCGGGCTGATGGGCGCCTGCTCGGACCGCACGACGGGACCGCTCACGATCAGCCAAGGCCAGGCGCAATACACCACCGTGACCGGCGTCCACCTGACGGGGACGGTCGGGCCGCAAGGCGGGCTCGCGCTGCGGGCGCTGCAGACGCCCGGCAGCAACGGCTACCAGCCGCTCGACATCATCGTCAGCGGCAACATCGATCCCACCGGGACGGTGCGCGCCCGCCAAACCGCCAATTCCTGCAGCTACGAATTCACCTGGCGGAAAGAGCCGAGGTAAAACTGACGCGGCAGGTGGCTCCGATCCGCGGTGGGTTCAGCGACGATCGGCGTAGCGCTGGAGAGAAGGGGAAAGTAATGCAACACACCAGTCGCCGCCGCTTTTTGCGGCTTTCCGGGGCGGGTGCAGCCGCCGCGAGCACCGGCGGCCTGGCCGGCATCCTGGCTTCGGGACGGGCGCCGGCCTATGCCCAGGGCACGACCCTCCATTGGCTGAAATTTGTCGATTTCGTGCCGGTTTCGGACCAGGTGCTGCGCGGCAAGATCAGCGCAGAGTGCAAGAAAGCGCTCGGCATCACGCTCGAGGTCGAGACCATCAACGGCGACGGGGTGCAGGCGCGGATCAGCTCGGCGATCCAATCGCAGACCGGCCCGGACATTCTGATGGCGGTCAACAACTGGGCGCAGCTCTATGCCGACAGCGCCGTCGATGTCAGCGATATCGCCGAGGCGATCGGCAAGGCGCAGGGCGGCTATTACGACACCGCGCACGATGTCGCCAATGACGGCAAGAAATGGATCGCGGTCCCGTTCACGATCCTCGGCGTCATGCCGGTCAACCGCACCTCATGGTTCAGCGAGATCGGTCGCGGCCCCGACAAATTCCCGCAGACCTGGGACGAATACCGGGCAGCCGGCAAATTGCTCAAGCCAAAGCAGCGTCCTCTGGGCCAGACCTTGGCTCACGCCTTTGGCGACGGCCCGGCCTTCTGGTATCCCTATCTGTGGTCCTGGGGCGGCAAGGAGGTCGAAGCCGACGGCAAGACCGTGGTACTGAACAGCAAGGAAACCGTCGAATCGGTCAAGTTCGCGGTGCCATTCTGGAAGGAATGCTATGACGAAGGCGGGCTGTCGTGGGACGACGCCGGCAACAACCGGGCATTTCTATCGAACACGATCAGCTCGACCAACAACGGCGCATCGATCTACCTATTGGCCAAAAGCAAGCCCGACAGCTACCAGACCGAGAACGGCAAGCCGATCAAGGACGACGTGTTTCACGCCCCGCTGCCCGCGGGCCCCGGCGGGCGGTTCAGCTATCACGTGCCGTTTTCGAACATCGTCCCGGCCTACACGCATAATCAAAAGGCGGCACAAGACTTTCTGCGCTGGTTCCAGTCCAAGGACGTCTATCAGGTGTGGTTCACCTCGCAGCAAGGCTTCTCGGTCGGCGCCACCAGGATGTGGGAGCAGGACCCGCTGTGGAAGATCGACCCGGTGATGGCGCCGTTCCGCACCGCCGCAGAAAGCGGCCGCTATGTCGGCTATGCCGGACCCGCCGGCCGGGCCGCGGCCGAGGCGATCTCCAAGTTCATCATTGTTGATATGTACACCAAGGCCGTCCAGGGCATGCCCGCCGAGGACGCGGTCAAATGGGCGCATGGGGAAATCGCAAAGATCTACGCTGCGTAGCTTCCGGAACGCGTTCCTGATTATCGAATCGTGTCCTATCCGCGGTCGTGCGGCGCGGAAAAATCGAGCGCCGGGCCGAGGGGGATGATGCCGCCGGGGTTGATGTTGCGCATGCCGCCGTAATAGCCAAGCTTGATCAGCGGCAAATCGACGGTCTCGGCGACGCCCGGCATCTGGTAGATCGCGCGGGCATAATTCGACAGATTGTGGTAGTCGGATACCCGCCGCAGATTGCATTTGAAGTGGCTGTAATAGACCGCGTCGAACCGGACGAGGGTCGGGAAGAGGCGCAGGTCGGCCTCGGTAAAGCGGTCGCCGGTCAGCCAGCGGGTGCGGCCGAGCCGGGTTTCGAGCTCGTCGAGAGCCGCGAAAAGCCTGGTGAAGCTCGCCTCGTAAGCCGCCTGGGTCTTGGCGAAGCCGCAGCGATAGACGCCGTCGTTGACCGCGCTATAAACGAGGTCGTTGACCGCGTCGATTTCGCCGCGCAATTCCGCCGGATAGAAATCGCGCGAGGCGGCGCCCCATTCGTCGAATTCCGAATTCAGCATGCGGATGATTTCGGAGGATTCGTTGTTGACGATCGTGCGCCTTTTGCGGTCCCACAAGACCGGCACCGTGCAACGCCCGGTAAAGCCGGGCCGGGCGGAGCTGTAGACCTGGTGGACGTGAAAGACGCCGCCCACCGGATCGAGCCCGTCGAAACCGCGCGAATAGGCCCAGCCCTGGCCTTTCGGCAGATCGGATTCGAGAAGCCCGACCGCGTCTTCGAGACCCTTCAATTTGCGCATCAGCACGGTGCGGTGCGCCCATGGGCAGGAGGGTGCGGTGACCAGCAGATAGCGCCCGGGCTCGGCCTCGAAGCCCGATGACCCGTCGCGCGTGACCCGGTCGCGAAACCCCGACGCGACCCGGACAAAATTGCCGTCGGCAGCGTTGGCCGGCGGGTCGTCGTCGTGCCACACACCGTTGACCAGCATGCCCATCGCGATCCTCCCGCCCTGGCCCGTAAACGCCGGTGATAAATGCCGGTGTGATAAATGATCGACAGCGCCGGCCGGCTCAACGTATATCTCGATGCTGCAGCGCAGCGCAGGATCTCGCATGGCACGACTGACCGATCTTCCCACGGCGATGGCCGAGCGCCTGGCCGCTCTCGATTGCCCGAGCTTCGCCACGACCCCTTGGGTCGATGGTCTGCCGCTGCCGCAGCGACGGGTGGCGGTCGTATCCTCGGCCGGGCTCGTCGTCCGCGGTGGGCCGCCGTTTCGCGGCCGCGACGCCGATTACCGGGTGATCCCGGCCGCGACGCAGCCGGACCAGCTGCTGATCAGCCATATCTCGATCAATTTCGACCGCACCGGATTTCAGGAAGATTGGAATGTCGTCTTCCCGCTCGACAGGCTGCGCGAGCTGGCGGCGGCGGGCGCGATCGGCTCGCTCGCCGCGGCGCATTATTCGTTCATGGGCGCCACCGACCCGGTGCTGATGGAAGCCAATGCGCGCGAAGTTGCCGGGCATCTGAAACAAGACGGGGTCGACGCCGTCCTGCTGTCCCCGGTTTGACCGCTCTGCACGCGCGCCGTGAGCGCGCTCGGGCATTATCTCGAGGAAGAAGGGATTGCGACGGTCGCGATCAGCCTGGTGCGGCCGCAAACCGAAAACACCCGGCCGCCGCGGGCCTTGTGGGTGCCGTTCGAGCTGGGGCGCCCATTCGGGCCGCCGGGCGATGCCGATTTTCAGCGTCGAGTGATCTTGGCGGCATTGCACATGCTGGAGCGGTCGAGGGGTCCCGTGACGATCGCGGATTTCGCCGAGGACGACCCGCGCGAGCGGCCCGACCCGGCTTGGCGCCCACCGCTCGCGGCGGATGCCGCCCGCCCGCTCGAAGACGAGATCGCCGCTTTGGAGGGCGCTTACCGCCGCTCGGTCATGGCCCGCAAGCGCACCACGGTCGGGCTCAGCGGGTTGCCGATCGCCGAGGCCGGCCGGTACATTGCGGCGTGGCTGCATGGCGCGACCCCCGAGAGCCCGGTTGCCGGCATGTCGGCGCCGCTGGCGCTGCGCTTTGCCGCCGACGATTTGAAGGCCTACTGCCTGGAGGCCGCGCTCGCCGGCGCCGGCCGGCCGTCGAGCCGTCAGCAGGCCGACTGGCTGTGGCAGGCGACCGCCGCCGGTGCCGCGTTGGCTGCGCTGCGGCGAGCCCATATCGCGAGCCCGGACGAGCGGCTAAAGCTGATCGCCAGCAACTTCCTGGTGCCGGCGCTGCGAATCCCGCCGGCCGCGTAAAGCGCGCCGCCGCTGCGGAACGGCGTATACCGGGCGGGAGCTTGACGCGGCAGCCGTTGCAGCAGAAGAGCCGAAGATGTCTCGATTCGAGGGAAAGGTTGCGCTGATCACCGGCGCCGGCAGCGGGATCGGCCAAGAGATCGCACGGCGTTTTGCCGCGCGCGGCGGGATCGCGGTGATCGCCGATCTCGATCGCCCGGCTGCCGACACCGCCCGGAACGAGATCGCCGCGGCGGGCGGCCGGGCGCTCGCAATCGAAATGAATGTCGCCGACGAAGCCTCGGTCGAAGCCGGGGTGGCCGAAGCAATCGCCCAATACGGCCGGATCGATGTGCTGGTCAGCAATGCCGGCATTCAGATCGTCGGGCCGATCGTCGATTTCGCCTTTGCCGATTGGCAACGCCTTTTGGCGGTGCATCTCGACGGCGCCTTTCTGACGACAAAGGCTTGCTTGCGCCATATGTATCGGGCGCGCTCGGGCAGCGTCGTCTATATGGGCTCGGCCCATTCGAAGGAAGCCTCGGTGCTGAAGGCGCCCTATGTCACCGCCAAGCACGGGCTGATCGGGCTGTGCAAGGTGGTGGCCAAGGAGGGTGCCGCCTACAATGTCCGCGCCAATGTCGTCTGCCCAGGCTTTGTGCGCACCCCGCTCGTCGAACGCCAGATCCCGGAGCAAGCGCAGGCGCTGGGGATCAGCGAGCAGGATGTGGTCAAGCGCGTCATGCTGAAGGACACGGTCGACGGCGAATTCACGACGACCGCCGATGTCGCCGAAACCGTGCTGTTCCTCGCCGGGTTCGAGACCAATGCGCTGACCGGACAATCGCTCGTCGTCAGCCACGGCTGGTTTATGCAATAACGGCGAGCGACGGGGGGACATGATGGCGGCGTCGACAATAAGGATACGGCGCGGCGGCGCCGGCACCGCCGAGGCGCGGCGGCTCGAAGACGGCAAAACTTGGCGGCGCTGGGGGCCGTATCTTTCCGACCGGCAATGGGGGACGGTGCGCGAGGATTACAGCCCTTATGGCACCGCCTGGGATTATTTCCCGCACGACCATGCGCGCAGCCGCGCCTATCGCTGGGGCGAGGACGGGATCGGCGGCTTTGGCGACGACAAATTGCTGCTGTGCCTCGGCCTCGCGCTGTGGAACGGCAAGGACCCGATCTTGAAGGAGCGGCTGTTCGGGCTGACCAATAGCGAGGGCAATCACGGCGAGGACGTCAAAGAGCTCTATTACTATCTCGATGGCACCCCCACCCATTCCTACATGCGGATGCTCTATAAATATCCGCAGGCGGCGTTTCCCTACACGCAGCTGGTCGAAGAAAACCGGCGGCGCGGCAAGGACAGGCCCGAATTCGAGCTGATCGATACCGGGATCTTTGCCGGCAATCGCTTTTTCGATGTCGAGATCGAATACGCCAAAGCCGATCCCGACGACATCCTGATGCAGGTGACTGTCACCAACCGGGCCAACGAGGCTGCGCCGATTTGCCTGTTGCCGCAGCTCTGGGCGCGCAACACTTGGTCTTGGCGGCCGGATTCGGAAAAGCCGCGGCTGCTTGCCCGCAGCGACAATGCGATCTCGGTCGATCACCCCGATTTTCCGCCGCTCCAGCTCCTGTGCGAGGGCCATCCCGAGTTTCTGTTTTGCGAGAACGAGACCAATGCCCGGCGGCTCTGGGGGATGAATACCTCCGGACAATATTTCAAGGACGGCATCAACGACTATGTCGTCAATGGCGACCGGAATGCGGTCAACCCGAATCGGCTCGGCACCAAGGTCGCCGCGCTTTATCGCCTGACCCTGCCGGCCAGGGGCAATGCCCGGGTCCGTCTGCGGCTGGCGCCCGACCGGACCGCGCCGACGCTCGATGGTTTCGATACGGTATTGCAGCATCGCCGGGCCGAAGCCGACGAGCTCTACGCGGCCTTGCAGCGCGGCATGGAAGATCCGGACGCCCGCCTCGTGCATCGCCAGGCTCTCGCCGGCATGCTGTGGACCAAGCAATTCTACTATTTCGACATTCCGGAATGGCTCGACGGCGACCCGACGCAGCCGAAACCGCCGGCCTCGCGCCTGCACGGGCGCAATTCCGAATGGCGGCACCTCAACAATGCCGACGTGATCTCGGTGCCCGACAAATGGGAATACCCGTGGTACGCCGCCTGGGACCTCGCCTTTCATTGCGTGACCCTGGCGACGATCGATCCGCAATACGCCAAGCGCCAGCTCTTGCTGCTGACGCGCGACTGGTACATGCACCCCAATGGCGAACTGCCGGCCTATGAATGGGCCTTCAGCGACGTCAACCCGCCGGTGCATGCCTGGGCCGCCTGGCGGGTCTATGAAGTCGATCGGGCGCATCACGGCGGCAAAGGCGACCGGGCATTTCTCGAACGCGTCTTTCACCGGCTGATGCTGAACTTTACCTGGTGGGTGAACCGCAAAGACGCCGACGGCCACAACATTTTCGAGGGTGGGTTTCTCGGCCTCGACAATATCGGCATCTTCGACCGCAGCGCGCCATTGCCGACCGGCGGCACGATCAACCAGTCGGACGGCACCGCCTGGATGGCGATGTACTCGCTGAATTTAATGCGCATCGCCTTGGAGCTCGCCCTCGAAGACAACGTTTATCAGGACATCGCCTCAAAATTCTTCGAGCATTTTCTTTATATCGCCGAAGCGATGACCAACATCGGCGGCGACGGCATCGGATTGTGGGACGAGACCGACGAGTTCTATTATGACGTGCTGCATTTGCCGGATGGCGAGCGGATCCCGCTGCGGCTGCGCTCGATGGTCGGGCTCATTCCGCTGTTTGCGGTCGAGGTGCTCGACGCCTCGGTGTTCAGCCGCCTTCCGCGCTTTGCCGAGCGGATGGTCTGGTTTCTCGATCACCGCCCCAATCTCGCGCAGCTCGTTTCGCGCTGGCGCGATGCGAGCGCCGGCGAGCGGCACTTGTTGTCGCTGTTGCGCGGCCACCGGATGAAGCGGCTTTTGGCGCGCATGCTCGACGAGACCGAGTTCCTTTCCGAATACGGGGTGCGCTCGCTGTCGAAATTCCATGAAAAGAACCCCTATGTGTTCGAGCATGCCGGCAACAGCTTTTCGGTCGGCTATGTCCCCGGGGAATCGAATACCGGGAGGTTCGGCGGTAATTCGAACTGGCGCGGTCCGATCTGGTTTCCGGTGAATTTTTTGATCGTCGAATCGCTGCAGCGGTTTCACAGCTATTACGGCGACGATTTCAAGGTGGAATGCCCGGTCGGCTCCGGCAATGTGCTGCATCTGGGCGAGGTCGCCGCCGAGCTGGCGCGGCGGCTGTGTCGTATTTTTCTGATCGACGAATTTGGCAACCGAGCAGTCTTTGGCGGCTCGACGCTCCACCGCGACGATCCGCATTTTCGCGATCATCTGCTTTTTTATGAGTATTTCCATGGCGATACGGGGCGTGGGGTGGGGGCGGCGCACCAGACCGGCTGGACCGCGCTCGTCGCCCTGCTGCTGCACTCCTATCCGAGCGCCGGCACCGCTGCGGCCACACCGCCGCTCTCGGCCGAGGCGGTCATGCCCGAGCCGGCCGGCGCGCTGAACCCGGCAAAATGACCGACCCGCTCGGCCGGCTGATGCCGGTCCGTTTCGGCCGCGCGATCTGCGGCAGCCTCGCCGCCGCCGAGCGGCGCGAATGGTGGGTCGGCAACGGCCGCGGCGGCTATGCCGGCGGCACCATCGCGCTCTCTCTCGCCCGGCGCTACCACGCGCTCCTGGTCGCCCCGGTCGACCCGCCGCTCGGCCGGGTCTTGGTGCTGGCCAAGGCCGATGCGACGCTGAGCATGGACGGGCAATCCTGGCCCCTCTTTGCCAATCGCTGGGCGAGCGGTGCGGTGGCGCCGCAGGGGCATCTGGCGCTCGAAAGCTTTCACCTCGACGGCACGATCCCGGTGTGGCGCTTCTCCTGCGCCGGCCGCATTGTCGAGCACAGAATCTGGATGGAAGCCGGGGCCGATACGGTCTATGCCGCGTGGCGCCTCGAAGGCGACACCGAGGGGCCGGCGCCAAGCCTCACGATCGCCCTCCTCGCCAATGGCCGCGACCATCACGGCGACACCTGGCCGCCGGGGTTCGTCCCGCAAATCGCCACCGACGGAGCAACCCTCTCGGTCACGGTCGCGAACCGGTTTGCTCTGCACGTCGCCGCGACCGGCGGGAATATCGCCGCGCGCAACGATTGGTATCGCGATTTCGATTTGCCGATCGAGCGCGACCGCGGGCTCGGATCGCACAATTCGCACCTGCATGTCGGCGACGCGGCACTGCCGCTGGCGCCGGGAAGCTGGGCCGGGATCGCGGCCAGCCTCGAACCGGGCGCTGCACCCGATCTGAGCGCGGCGCTGCAGCGTCGGCAAAGCCAGAGACCGGACCGTGCTGGAGCGGGCGATCGCCGCCGATCCTGTCTTCGCGACGGCGCCGCCCTGGGTCTTGCGGCTGGTGCTGGCGACCGATCTTTTTCTGATCTCGCGGCCCTTGGCGGGGCTGCCCGAGGGGCGCTCGGTCATCGCCGGCTATCCGTGGTTTGGCGATTGGGGCCGCGACACGATGATCTCGCTGCCGGGCCTTTGCCTCGCCACCGGCCGCTTCGAGGAGGCGCGCGAGATCCTCGAAACCTTCGCCCGCTTTGTCGATCAGGGCATGCTGCCCAACGTCTTTCCCGGGGCCGGCGAGACGCCCGAATACAACACCGCCGATGCGAGCCTCTGGTACATCGAGGCGTGGCGCGCCTATGTCGAGGCGACCGGCGACGAGGCGGCGCTGCGCCGCACCTTTCCGGTGCTCGTCGAAATTATCGATTGGCACACCAAAGGCACGCGCTACGGCATCGCTGTCGATCCTGCGGACGGGCTGCTGCGCGCCGGCGAGCCGGGCGTCCAATTGACCTGGATGGACGCGCGGGTCGGCGACTGGGTGGTGACGCCGCGCATCGGCAAGCCGGTCGAGATCAACGCGCTCTGGCACAACGCGCTCGCCGCGATGGCGGTGCTGGCCGAGCGGCTCGGCGAGGATGCGGCGCGTTACCGCGCCGCTGCGGCAAAGGCGCGGCAGGGCTTTGCCCGTTTTGTGCTGTCCGGCGGCACTGGGCTTTACGATGTGCTCGACGGGCCAGAGGGACACGATGCGCGGTTGCGGCCGAACCAGCTCTTCGCCGTCAGCCTGTGGTCGAGCCCGCTCGACCCCGCGGTGCAACGCGCCGTCGTTGCGCGTTGCGGCGCCACACTCGTCACCTCCTACGGGCTGCATTCGCTGGCACCGGGCGAGCCCGGCTATTGCGAGGAATGCCGCGGCGATGTGCCCGCACGCGACGGCGCCTATCACCAGGGGACGGTCTGGGCCTGGCTTCTCGGCCCCTGGTCATCGGCGCATTTTCGCGTGCATGGCGACGCGGCAGCAGCGCAGCGCTTTTTGGAGCCGATCGGCGACCACCTGCTCGACGCCGGGCTCGGCCAGGTCAGCGAAATCTTTGATGGCGAGCCGCCGCACACCCCGCGCGGCTGCCCGGCCCAAGCGTGGTCGGCCGCCTGCATCCTCGAAGCCTGGCGCCGCCTCGAGCACGCCAAGACCGCCACTGCGACAATGACTGAACCGGGCGCCTCACGGGCCGACCTCGGCTGATTCGCTTTTCTTGCGATTCCACGATGGTCATCGTGGACGCAAACGGGGGACATGCGACGGCTGTTCTCTGCTGACCCGGTGTGCCGTAGACTGCCTTTGATCTTCCTTTTGAGGCACCAGCCGATGTTGTCGAGACCGAATGCGGCGTTGTCGCAGCTCCATATGCAGATCATGTGGAGCCGGCTGATCGCGGTCGTCGAGGAGCAGGCGCAGACCCTGGTGCGCACCGCCTTTTCGACGACAGTGCGCGAGGCCGGCGATCTCTCGGCCGGGGTCTTCGACCGCGACGGCAACATGCTGGCGCAGGCGGTGACCGGCACGCCCGGCCACGTCAATTCGATGGCGGCGGCGGTCAAGCATTTTCTCGCCGCCTTTCCGCTCGCGACGATGCGCCCGGGCGACCATTACATTACCAACGACCCGTGGCTGACCTGCGGCCATCTGCACGATCTGACCGTGGTCAGCCCGACCTTTCTCGATGGCGAGGCGGTCGGCCTCTTCGCCAGCACGGTCCATGTCGTCGATATCGGCGGGCTCGGCATGGGGCCGGACGGGCGCCAGGTATTCGAGGAGGGGCTGGCGATCCCGCTGATGGCCTTGGCGCGCGAAGGCCGGATGAACGACGACCTCTTGCGGGTGATCCGCGCCAATGTGCGCGAGCCGTTGCAGGTCGAGGGTGACGTTTACGCCTTGGCCGCGTGCAACGACGAGGGCAGCCGGCGGCTCGTCGAGATGATGGAAGAGTTCGGCATCGCCAATCTCGACCGCTTGGGCGAGCATATTATCGAGACCTCGCGCGAGGCGACGATCGAGGCGATCGGCAAGCTAAAGCCCGGCCGCTACAAGAACAGTCTGAGGATGGACGGGTTCGACCGGCCGCTGACCCTTAAGGCCGAGATGACGATCGGCGATGGCGGCATCCATGTCGATTTTGCCGGGACCTCGCCAGCGAGCGCCTTTGGCATCAACGTCGTGCTCAACTACACGCTCGCCTACACCGCCTTTGGCGTCAAATGCCTGGTGGCGCCCGAGGTGCCGAACAACGCGGGCTCCTTGGCGCCGATCACGGTTTCGGCACCCGAAGGCTGCCTCCTGAACGCCAAACGGCCGCGCGCCGTCGCCGCCCGCCATACGGTCGGCCACATGCTCCCCGACCTCGTCTTTGGCTGCCTGCACCAGGTCATCGATGGCGGGGTCCCGGCCGAGGGCGCCTCCTCGCTGTGGATCCCGCAGATTTATGGCGGCGCCGACGTGCTCGACGAATTGGGCGCGGCGGAGCGCAGCACGCCGCCCGACATCAAGCCGTTCAGCACCGCGATTTTTCATTGCGGCGGCGCGGGCGCGCGCCCCGGCAAGGACGGGCTCGATGTGACCGCTTTTCCGTCGGGGGTGCGCACGATCCCGGTCGAGGCGACCGAGGCGGTGGCGCCTGTGCTGTTCCGCCGCCGCGAGTTCCGCGAAGGCTCGGCGGGCGCCGGACATTTTCGCGGCGGGCTCGGCCAGATCATCGAATTGGGTGGGGCCGACGGCACGCCGATCGCGATGCTGTGCAATTTCGAGCGCATCCAAAACCCGGCGCGCGGGCGCGACGGCGGCGGCGCAGGGGCGCCGGGCCGGGTCACCCTCGTCTCCGGCCGGCCGATCGGCGCCAAGGGCCGGCAGAGCGTGCCCGGCGGCGATCTGATCCGCCTCGAATTGCCCGGCGGCGGCGGCTTTGGCGACCCCAGCGCGCGCGACCCCGAGCAGGTCGCGCTCGACGTCGCCGACGGTCTTATTTCACCCGAAGCTGCGGCCCGCGACTATCGCGTCGCGGTCACCGTCGGCGGCGCGCTCGACCGCGCGGCGACGCAGAGATTGCGGGGGGTGGGGTGATCGGCGGATTTCTATGGGCGCAACCGTAGAGGTTCTGCCGTCTGCAGGACTCAGAGAAGCCGTCGCGGCACTCTGGCAGTCAATTCCGATGTTCGCGGCGATTTTTTTGCCCCTTCAGCATTCGTCCGTCTACATGATATATGTTCCTGTCTATGTTCATTACACCATAAACCTGCCGCAGGATTCTCTGATCTTTGCGATTACTGCATTCAGATAATTCAACGATGAGATCTTGTAGGATGGGTTGAGCGACAGCGAAACCCATCTTCTTCGGTTGTCGCGATGGGTTTCGCGATGCTCAACCCATCCTACGGCCATTTTCTGGTGAATCATGTGATTGCGCCGGAGCACTAGCAGCCTGTCGGGTTGGTGTGTTGTGGCGGGGTGAGATGTGCCCGCTTGGCCCAGTTTAGGCCGGCCGCAGGTTATGCAGTCTGCGGCGGGCTCGCCGGTCACGGTCACCTACCAGGCGCAGCCCAGTTTAGGCCGGCCGCAGATTATGCAGTCTGCGGCAGTTGTAGGCGAGGGCGATCAACAGCCACTCGGTGGCGACGTTTTGCCGGCCGCGCAGGTGGAAGCGGGTGAACCCGATCGCGCTCTTGATGATGCCGAAGACCGGCTCGACAGTCTGTTTGCGTTTTTTGTAGCGGGCTTTGCCATCTTCGCTCTCCAGCCTGGCCTTCATCGCCAGGCGCCACGGTTCGGTGATGCGGCGCTCGGGCTTGGGTTCGGGCGGCGGGCGGAAGTCGTAAGGCCGGTGCGGCTGGGTGCGGGCGATCGCCACCAAGGGCTCGATGCCGCAGGCTTGGAGTTCGGCGACGGCCGGGCCGCCGGCATAGCCGGCATCGGCCAACACTGTCTGCGGCAGGCCGACCGTCTCGCGCATCGCCAGGACCGTGGCCGCGAAGGTCGGCTGGTCGCTCGGGGTGGTAGCCATGTTGGTCGCCAGGATGAGCTGCGTCCCCTCGGCGCAGACCACCGCCTGAGCGTTGTAGGCTTGGCGGTATTCATGCGCTTTGGACTTGCGCATCAGCTGCGAATCGGGGTCGGTCAAGTGGTTGGTCTGTCGATCGGGCCGCGGCGTTGCATCGGGCGGCTTGGGCGGCTGGCCGCCGCGCCCGGTCTTGGCCTCCCAGGCTGCCTTCCTGGCTTCATATTGCGGGCGTTCGGCCTCGGCCTCGGCCTTGGCTTCCGCTTCCAACCGCGCGCAGGCAGCGTCGAGCTTCGCCTTGAGCGCCTCGCGCCGGGCGATCTCCGCCGGCAGCGCCTGCGGGTCGATGTCCTCGGCATCGGCCGCCTCGGCTTTGGCGGTCAACGCGGCGATGTCGGCCGCGAGCTTCACCCGCAGCGCCCGCGCCCGATCGTACCGCAGCGAGCGGATCTTCGAGGCATTGGCATCGATCTTGGTCCCGTCGATCGACACCGTGCCCAGCCGCAGCAGCCCCATCTCGCGCGCCAGCAGCAGAACCTGCAAAAACGCCGCTTCAAACGCCGGCTGGTTGGTCCGCCGAAAGCTGGCGATCGTATCGTGGTCGGGATGCGTGTTGGCGGCGATGAAGCGGGTGCCGATGTCCCGGTACGTTGCCCGCTCGATCCGCCGCGAGGAGAAGACGCCGTTGGCATGGCTGTAGACGAGCAGCGCCAGCATCAGCCGCGGATGGTATTGCGGCTTGCCGCTGGGCCGGGCGTTGGTGTGAAACGCCGCCAGCCGCACCCGCTCCACCGCCGCCACGATAAAATGCGCGATATCGTTCGCCGGCAGCCAATCCTTCACATCCGGCGGCAGCAGAAACGGCTGCTCGCGATCAAACGGCATATAGGTCGTCATCGCTATATCCGGTGGTCTCCCCAACCATATCCACTGTATCATGATCAAACCCGCCGTCAATCCGACAGGCTGCTACGAGAATTGCGCTCAAATGGCCCAAACCCGCTCGAACCGCAAAGTCCTGGTATTGCCGGGCGACGGCATCGGCCCGGAGATCATGCGCGAGGTGCTGCGCGTCGTCGAATTCTTCGACCGCCACCATATCGCCAGCTTCGATATTGCCGAGGGGCTCGTCGGCGGCGCCGCCTATGACGCCGATGGCGTGCCGCTGACCGACGCTACCATGCAACAGGCGCTCGCCAGCGATGCGGTCCTGTTCGGCTCGGTCGGCGGGCCGAAATGGGAGGGCCTTCCGTTCGAGCTGCGCCCGGAGCGGGGCCTGCTGCGGCTGCGCAAGGAAATGGATTTGTTCGCCAATCTGCGCCCGGCGGTGGTGTTTGAGGCGCTCGCCGACGCCTCTAGCCTGAAGCGTGAATTGGTTGCCGACCTCGATCTGATGATTGTGCGCGAATTGACCGGCGGCATCTATTTCGGCGAGCCGCGCGGCGTCGAGACCTTGGCCGACGGCAGCCGCCGCGGCATCAACACCGAAATCTACAGCGAAGCCGAGATCGAACGCGTCGTCCGCGTCGCCTGCGAATTGGCGCAAAAGCGCCACGGCCGGGTGTGCGAGGTCGACAAAGCGAACGTCATGGAATTGGGCGGGCTGTGGCGCGAGGTGGCGCAGCAGGTGCGCGACCGCGACTATCCCGATGTCGAGCTCAGCTTTATGTATGCCGACAATTGCGCGATGCAGCTGGTGCGCAATCCCAAGCAGTTCGATGTCGTCGTCACCAGCAATCTCTTCGGCGATTTGTTGTCCGATTGCGCGGCGATGCTGACGGGCTCGCTCGGGATGCTGCCCTCGGCCTCGCTCGGCGCACCCGATGCGACCGGCCGGCGCAAGGCGCTCTACGAGCCGGTGCACGGCAGCGCCCCCGACATCGCCGGCAAGGATGTCGCGAACCCGCTCGCCGCGATCCTGTCGTTCTCGATGATGCTGCGCTATTCGTTCGATCTGGCCGAGGAGGCCGACCTCGTCGAGGGCGCGGTGCGCCGGGCGCTCGCCGCCGGGGTGCGCACCAGCGACATCGTGCAGCCGAACACCGGCCGCGTCTCGACCCGCGTCATGGGCGACACGATCCTGCGCGAGCTCGAAAAAGGCGACTGATCCCGCCGCGTCCTACCCGTCCCGCAATTTGAAGCGCTGGATCTTGCCGGTCGCGGTCTTTGGCAATTCGTCGATGAGGGCGATCCAGCGTGGGCACTTGTAGGGTGCGAGCCGTCCCTTGGCGTGCGCGTCGAGCGAACGGGTGAGCTCGACATCGGCAGCGGTCCCCGGCTTTGCGACGACAAAGGCTTTTGGCTTGGTCAACCCGTCCGCGTCCGGCGCGCCGACCACCGCCGCTTCGAGCACCCCTTCATGGGCGATCAGCGCTGCCTCGACTTCGGCCGGCGATACCCACATGCCGTTCACTTTCATCATGTCGTCGCTGCGGCCGCAATAGACGTAATACCCGTCTTCATCTTCGTAATATTTGTCGCCGGTGCGGGTCCTGGGGCCGAGAAACGTCGACCGGCTGCGCTCGCGATTGTTCCAGTACCCGGCGGCGGCAGACGGGCCGCTGACCATCAGGTCGCCGATCTCGCCGCGCCGGACCGGCCGACCGTCGTCGCCGACGATCTGCAGCTCGTAGCCCGGGACCGCCTTGCCGGTGGTGCCGTACCGCAAATCGCCCGGCCGGTTGCTCAAAAATATATGCAGCATTTCGGTCGAGCCGATGCCGTCGAGGATGTCGACGCCAACCCGGTCCGACCAGCGCCGGCCGATTTCTTGCGGCAACGGCTCGCCGGCCGAAACGCAGCGGCGCAACGCCAATTCGGACGCTGCCGGCAGGCTCGGGTCGGCGAGCATCGCATTAAAGAGCGTCGGCACCCCGTAAAAGATCGTCGCCTTGTGTCGGCGCAGGATGCGGCCGCAGACCGCCGGGCTCGGTCGCTCGGCGCTGAGCACGCTGGTGGCGCCGACCGCCATCGGAAAGGTCAGCGCGTTGCCGAGCCCATAAGCAAAGAACAGCTTTGCCGCCGAATAGACGATATCGCTTTCGGCAATGCCGAGGACCGGCACGGCATAGCGCTCCGCGGTCGCCATCAGGCTCGAATGGAGATGGACGGTGCCCTTGGGCCGGCCGGTCGAGCCCGAGGAATAGAGCCAAAAGCAAGGCTCGTCAGGATGCGTCGGCACGCTCTGCGTGTCGGCCGGCGCAGCGGCGAGCAGGGGAGCGAACGCGGGCGCTGTATCTGTCTCGCCGGAGACGATGATCTCCGGCTTCGGGACCGGCATCATCGCCACCGCCGCTGTCATAACCGGGAGCACCGGCGCCGACACGACGACGGCCCGTGCCCGGCTGTCGGCCAGCATAAAGGCAAATTCTTGCGCGCCGAGCTGGGTGTTGACCGCGACCGGCACGATGCCGGCGGTGATCGCGCCCAAAAAGGCGATGGGAAAATCGATGCCGTCGTGCAGGCACAAGAGGATGCGTTCCTCGCGGCGCAGGCCCAGCCCGCGCAAGGCATTGGCAAAACGGGCCGCGCGCTCGGCTAAGCCGGCGTAGGAACAGGCGCCGACATCGTCGATAAAAGCGGTCTTCGCGCCGCGCCCGGCGGCGAGGTTGCGGCCGATCAGGTCGGCGGCGGCGTTGTAGCTGGGCCCGCGCTCCATTTTCTCCTCCCGTTCGCCCAATCTGGGCCGGGACGAAAGCAAAAGAAAGCATTTCTCCCGCGCGCCGGCTATGATGACGGCAAGCTGGAACGATGATTACCTTCGACACCGACCCCGGCCGTTATCGGCATTGGCGCCTCGAATGCGCGGGCGCGGTCGCGACCCTGACCCTCGATGTCCAAGAGGATGGCGGGCTCGATCCGGGCTACCGGCTCAAGCTCAACTCTTACGATCTCGGTGTCGATATCGAATTGGCCGATGCGCTCGACCGCATCCGCTTCGAGCATCCCGAGATCGGCGCCATCGTCATAACGAGCGGCAAGGAGCGGGTATTCTGCTCGGGCGCCAACATCTACATGCTCGGCCAGGCGAGCCATGCGCAAAAGGTCAATTTCTGCAAATTCACCAACGAGACCCGGAACGGGATCGAGGATTCGAGCGCCCATTCGGGGCTGAAATTCCTCGCCGCGGTCAACGGCGCCTGCGCTGGCGGCGGCTACGAATTGGCGCTCGCCTGCGACGAGATCGTCATGGTCGACGACCGGTCGAGCACGGTCAGCTTGCCGGAAGTAGCCTCGCTCGGTGTTTTGCCCGGCACCGGCGGGCTGACCCGTCTCGTCGATAAGCGCAAGGTCCGGCGCGACCTCGCCGATGTGTTCTGCACCACCGCCGAAGGCGTGCGCGCCGACCGCGCCAAAGCGTGGGGGCTGGTCGATTGGACCGCCCCTCCCGCCGGCTTCGCCGGGCTCGTCGCCGAGCGTGCCGCAACCCTCGCCACCCAAAGCGACCGCCTCGGCGGTGCCGATGGCGTGGCGCTCCCGCCGCTCGAACGGACGATCGACGAGAGCGGCTGGCGCTACCGCCGGGTCGCGGTCGAGATCGATCATGCCGCACGGGTCGCAACCCTGACCGTGATCGGACCCGGCGGCAATCCGCCCGCCGATATCGCCGATATCCTCGCCGCCGGCGCCCTGTGGTGGCCGCTCGCGATGGCCCGCGAGCTGGACGACGCGCTCTTGCTGCTGCGCGCCAACGAGCCGGCGATCGGCACCCTTGTGCTGAAGACCACGGGCGGCCCTGATGCGGTGCTGGCCTGCGATGCGGCGATGCTGGCGCACCGCGAACATTGGTTTGTGCGCGAGACGATCGGCTTCTTGCGCCGCACGTTGCAGCGGCTCGATGTCACCTCGCGCAGCCTTTTCGCCGTCATCGACGAAGGCTCGTGCTTTGCCGGCAGCCTCTTCGAAGTGGCGCTCGCCGCAGACCGCAGCTACATGCTGGCCGATGGCCCGCAGATCGGGCTCGGGCCCCTCAATTTCGGCGGGCTCGAAATGGTCAATGGCCGCACCCGGCTCTCGGCGCGCTTCAACGCGGACCGCACCGACCTCGCCGCCGGGCTGCGCGACGCGGAGGCGGCGCTGGCCGAGGGTCTCGTGACCTTCGCTCCGGACGCGCTCGATTGGGAGGACGAGATCCGCCTCGCCGTCGAAGAGCGCGCGAGCCTGTCGCCCGACGCGTTGAGCGGCATGGAGGCGAGCCTGCGCTTTGCCGGCCCCGAGACCATGGCGACCAAGATCTTCGCCCGGCTTTCGGCTTGGCAGAACTGGATTTTTTCCCGGCCCAACGCGACCGGCGAGACAGGCGCCCTAAAGCGCTACGGCAGCGGCGCCAAGCCGAAATTCGATTGGGACCGCGTCTAGCGTATGATTCGGTCAGATCGATTGTGCTTTATTTGTCATTCCCGCGAAAGCGGGAACCCAGGGGACAGGGCTCTGCCGCCCGCCGCTGGGCCCCCGCGGATGCGGGCGACGGGTGCAAATGCTCGGTCCTGAAAAGATCATTCGCTAGGGGAGCGCTGATGCCGATCGATTATCTGGAGCATATTCCAAACAATGTCGGGCTCGGCGACAACCGCGCCTTGCAGCGGGCGCTGGAGCATTGGCAGCCGCGATTTCTCGATTGGTGGTGCCAGATGGGGCCGTCAGGGTTCCAAAATGCCGAGGTCTATCTGCGCACCGCGGTCTCGGTCGATGCCGCGGGCTGGGCGAGCTTTGGCCGGGTCAAGATGCCGGATTACCGGTGGGGCATCTTTCTCGCCGACCAGGTGCCGGACCGCCGGATCGGCTTTGGCGACAGCTGTGGCGAGCCCGTTTGGCAGCAGGTGCCGGGCGAGCACCGTTCGGCCTTGCGGCGGCTGATCGTGACCCAGGGCGACACCGAGCCCGCCTCGGTCGAGCAGCAGCGCCTCTTGGGCCACACCTGTCCGTCGCTCTACGATCTGCGCAACCTCTTTCAGGTCAATGTCGAGGAAGGCCGGCATCTCTGGGCGATGGTCTATCTGCTGCACGCCTATTTCGGCCGCGACGGCCGCGAGGAGGCCGAGGAATTGCTCCAGCGTCACTCGGGCGACCCCGATAAGCCGCGCATCCTCGGCACCTTCAACGAGCCGATCGAGGATTGGCTGAGCTTTTTGATGTTCACTTTCTTTACCGACCGCGACGGCAAGTTCCAGCTGAAAAGCCTCGCCGAAAGCGCGTTCGACCCGCTGTCGCGCACCTGCCGGTTCATGCTGACCGAAGAGGCGCACCACATGTTCGTCGGCGCCACCGGCATCGCCCGCGTGATCCGGCGCACGCTCGAAATCATGCGTGAAACCGGCACCGACGATCCTGCGGCAGTGCGCAACGCCGGGGCGATCGACCTGCCCACCCTTCAGCGCTACGTCAATTACTGGTTCAGCTCGTCGATCGATCTCTTCGGCGCCGAGATCTCGTCGAACGCAGCGAGCTATTTCGCCAACGGTCTCAAGGGCCGCCCGGACGAGCGCCGCTATGCCGACCATTCTGCCCTCGATCAGGTCCTGACGATCGACACCCCGGAAAGCAGCCGGGAAGCGCCGCTGCGCAACGCGATGAACGAGGTCATCCGCCGCGCCTATATCCGCGAATGCGACAACGCGATCGAGCGCTGGAACCGGCTGGTTGCCAATGCGGGCCACGATTTCCGTCTGCGCCTGCCGAGCCCACGCTTTCGCCGCGCGATCGGCAGCTGGGCCGACGCCTCAAGCGACCCCGACGGCAACCCGATCGACGGCGTGGCCTGGCGCGACCGCCAATCGGACTGGCTCCCCTGCGAGGCCGACCGCGGATTTGTCAAAAGCCTGATGCAGCAAGTCACCGAGCCCGGCCATATCGCCGGCTGGATCGCACCCCCCGACCGCGGCATCAACGACCAGCCGCTCGCCTACGACTACGTCCGGCTGAGCTGAGCCATCCCGGGCGTCGCCCGTTGCGCTTGGCGGGCGGCCATTCTGGCGGCGGCGGCCGGCTGGCGCGGCAGGCATGCGGTCGTGGGGCTGGCCGTCTAAAATCGGATCGCGGCAAAATTGAACGGATCGCCGACAACACGGCAGGTCCAAAAGATTCAAGGGGGAAACGCGATGTTGGCTTGGCTGCGCGACCTGACCTCGCGGGAACGGCGCACGATGTTCGCCTGCTGGGGCGGGTGGACCTTGGATGGCTTCGATCAGGGGCTTTACGCCTATGTCGTGCCCACGGTCATCGCGGCCTGGGCCATGTCGAAGGGTGCGGCCGGCACGATCGGCACCGTCACCGTCGTCACCTCCTCGTTCGGCGGCTGGTTTGCCGGCGCGCTCGCCGACCGCTTTGGCCGGGTGCGCATGCTGCAGATCGCGATCCTGTGGTATTCGGTCTTCACCTTTTTGTGCGGCTTTGCTCAGAATTTCGAGCAGCTCTTTATCCTGCGCGGGCTGCATGGGCTCGGCTTTGGCGGCGAATGGGCCACCGGCGCGGTCCTGATGGGCGAGGTCATCCGCGACAAGTATCGCGGCCGCGGCGTCGGCTTTGTCCAGACCGGAGCCGCCTTTGGCCCGGGCTTGGCGGCGCTCGCCTATGCCGGCCTGTTCGCCATCTTCCCCGAATCGATCGCATGGCGGGCCTTGTTCTGGGTCGGCATCCTGCCCGGTCTGTTCGTCCTGTGGGTCCGCCGCAGCATCCCGGAATCGGGCGCGTTCGAGGGCCGGCGCAACAGCGGCGAGGCGCTGCCCGGCATCGCCCACCTGCTGTCGGCGTTTCGCGGGCCGTATCTGTGGCTGACGGTCAGGGTGTCGCTGATGGTCATGGGCGCCCAAGGCGGCGTGTGGGCCGTCGGGTTTTGGATGCCGACCTATCTGCGCACGGTGCGCCACCTGTCCGCGACCGGCACCGGCCTTTATTCCGCGGTCCTGGCATTGGGCTCGCTGATCGGGTTTGTGTGCGGCGCTTACCTCGCCGACGCGATCGGCCGCAAGGCGACGTTTATGATCTCCGCCGTTGCGTCGATCGTCATGGTCCTCGTCTATGTCTATGTGCCGGTCGGCGACACCGCTCTCTTGTTTCTCGGCATCCCGCTCAACACTGCGATCCTGATGAAGTTCGCGCCGATGGGCCCGTTTATGACCGAGCTCTACCCGACCAGCATCCGCGGCACCGGCCAGGGCTTCTGCTACAACGCCGGCCGGGCGATCGGCTCGGTGTTTATGACCGCGATCGGCTTTGCCGCGGCGGTCATGCCGCTGGGCACGGCGATCGCGCTGTTCTCGACGGCGGCCCATGGTTTGATGATCGTCATGCTGCTGACGCTGCCGGAAACACGCGGCCGCGCCATCGCAAGCCTCGAAGCCGAAGCGCCGCCGGCCTCGCCCTACCCCTCCCGACCGGCCGCCGGGCGCAGCTAGCCCCGGCCTCTCCCCTGCACCGGAACGTAGCTGCAGACACCTCGGCGTGGCGGGCGCTCGTGTTGCGGCGCTCCGTTCGGCGTGCGAAACGGCCGCGCTGCGCCAGAACAGGTGTAGGTGTAGAATGTCTGCGCTCCGCTGCCGGCCTCGTGACCGGTGACGGGTTTCACCGGCGCCGTCGCTTTGAGACAATGCGAGCATGGATGATTTGGAAAGCCGTCTCGCCGACCCGGCACGGGGGATTTCGTTTCAGGGCGCCCCCGGCGCCTATTCCGACCTCGCCTGCCGCAATGTCTTTCCCGAGATGGCAACGTTGCCTTGCGCGCAGTTTGACGATGCCTTTGCCGCGGTCCGCGAGGGGCGCGCCGCGCTGGCGATGATCCCGATCGAAAATTCGGTCGCGGGCCGCGTCGCCGATATCCATCACCTGATGCCCGATTCCGGGCTCTTCATCATTGGCGAGCATTTCGAGCGCGTGCGCCACCAGCTGCTCGCGGTGCCGGGTGCCAGCCTGGCGACGATCCGCACGGTCCGCAGCCATGTCCACGCGCTCTCGCAATGCCGCAAGCTGATCCGCGCGCTCGGCCTCCAGCCGGTGGTCGCGGCCGACACCGCCGGGGCCGCCGCCGAGATCGCCGAACGCGGCGACCCGAGTGTCGCGGCGATCGCCTCGGAGCTCGCCGGGCGCGTCTACGGTCTGGTTGTGCTGAAGGAAAACGTCGAGGACGCCGACCACAACACCACCCGCTTTCTGGTCATGTCGCGCGAGCCGCGCCGGCCGGCGCACGGGACCCCGACGGTCACCACCTTTTTGTTCCGGGTGCGCAACGTGCCGGCCGCGCTCTACAAGGCGATGGGCGGGTTCGCCACCAACGGCGTCAATATGACCAAGCTCGAAAGCTATATGGTCGGCGGCGCCTTTGCCGCGACCCAGTTTTACGCCGATGTCGAGGCTCATCCCGACGATCGGCGGCTGGCCTTGGCGCTCGAAGAACTCGCCTTCTTTTCGCGAGAGGTCAAGATTCTCGGCGTCTACCCGGCCCATCCGGTGCGCCTCGCCGCCGCAGCCGGGGAATAAATCCGGCGCCGAACGGTCTTACAGGCAAGCTTTCTGGGGAGACATCGATGAGCATCGCAATCTCGACCGTTCGTCTCGGGCTCGCGACCGCGGCGGTATTCGGCCTCTTTCTGACGGCGTCGGGCCCGGTCCGCGCCGATGGCGGGGGTGGAGGCGGCGGCGGCAGCGACAATTGGACCACGCCGACTTGCGGCCGCGGGCAGGTCTACGACAATCGCACCGGCCGGTGTGTGAAAGCCGAAAACCGCGTCATCCCCGACAAGGAATTTGCCGAAAACGCCTACGCGCTCGCCAAAGCTCACCGCTACCAGGAAGCGCTGGCGGTGCTCGAACTGATGAAAAACCCGAATACCGCCGAGGCCCTCAATTACCGCGGCTATGCGACGCGCAAGCTCGGCCGGACCGACGAAGGGATCGGCTATTATCTGCGCTCGGTAGCGCTCGACCCGCACTATGCGAAAGTCCGCGAATACCTGGGCGAGGCTTACCTCGTCAAAGGCGACCTGGCGCGCGCCCAGGCGCAATTGCAGGCGATCAAGACGATCTGCGGCACCACCTGCGACGCCTACGAACATCTCGCCGTAGCGATCGCCGACCCCGCCGATCTCTGAGCGCCCCGACCGGCGTCCATCGACCGTGAAAGCACTGCACCGGCCTCGACAAGCTGCGGCGCCGCAGGTCCATTAGCGGCAAGCGCGGGCCGAATTGCTGAGCCCAGAGCTCACATCGACATGCCCGATGGCAGCATGTCTTGGATCGGGGCGAGGGCGGCCTGGATCGCGTCGGCGGCGTCGAGATGGCCTGGGTTGTCCATGCTGAACCGCTCCTCGGTCGCCAAGACCAGCATGCCGCCGCCCGCAACCGTTTCGACGATCGCCGAGGGTGGCGGTGTCACCCGGCTCGCATATTGCGGTGCGAGGTAGGTCATCCACCCGCTGCGGAACATGGGGTAATGCTGGTCGCCAAACAGACGCCGCCAATAGTCTCGGCACACCAGATTGCCGCAATCCGGCTCCCATGCCGCGACGAGGCGCAGCATCGCCGGTTTCAGCGCGGTCACGCTGATCAAATCGGCATTGCCCGGGCCTTGGGGAGCGTCTTTATACTGACGGCCCTTCTCGAAGACCCTGGTCAGCTCTTCAACATCGGGCGGCATCGTCCAGGGCGGTTGATTGGCCGCCGCACGAGGGTAGGCTTGCTTGTTCCAGCGTGCAAACGCCCGATGGGCTTTCGCGAGACCTTCGAGCATCCGAGCAAGACGGAGAGCGCAGGACCGCGTGCCTTCCGGGCGAGCTTCCCAATCGACATCCATTTGTAAGTTTCCGATGTCATATTTACCTCATTGGAGTGTAAAAAACATAAATATTTGGAAGACGCGTCTTAGCTGCATAGTTGAAAAATATGCTGCGGGTTCTGGCTCAGCGAAATGCCATTCCACCTTTCTGTTGGCGGCGGCATCGGATTGGCGCCTCATCTGCGCTTTGATCGGTTCCACCCCGGCGTACCAATCCTTCCACTCATCGGGATTGTCCATTTTGTCGGCGTAGCCGGGGCCTTTGGCTTCGAGCATGGTGCCGTCTGCTTCGCGGCAGCCGTCGAAGCGCACGCCGTTGAGCTTGATTTCGAAGCCGCGCGGCAAGCCGCTGATCTGCTCCTGATAGGCGAGCGAGCGCTCGGAGCGCGCAATCCGGTCCGAGCATTGCGCCCTCGACATCGACCACTACCCGGCAACTCGTCGGACCGCGCGCGTCGAGTTCGGCGCATTATTTGCAAAAGCCGGCGGCATGCCCCCTCGTCGCTCCAACTGCGCCTATGTTAGAACAAACCATGAATTTTGTCAAGCAGTTTTTTTCGCAAGGCCGCGGGCGAAATGGACGATGCGGCGGCCGGCTTCGGCCAGGCGCGAGTCGGGGGCGGTCAGCGAGACGCGCAGGTGGCCTGCGACGCTCGGGCCGAAGGCGTCGCAGGGAAGCACCGCGACATGTTCCTGATCCAGGAGGCCGCGCGCGAATTCCTCGGCGGTGCGGCCGGTGCCGCGAATGTCCAGGAGGACAAACATGCCGCCTTCGGGCGGGATCGGCCGGCAGCCGGGGGCTTCGGCGAGAATGCCGGAGAGGAGGGCGGCGCGGCGGCGGTAATCCGCGCGCAAGGCGGCGGCCTGCGGCAATTCGGTTTCGAGCGCGGGCAAGACGCCATCCTGGATAAAGGCCGGGCTGCCATAGGTCATGCTCAGCAACAGGTCGAAGAGGTGCGGCGACAGCTCGGGCGGGCCGACGATCCAGCCAAAACGAAACCCCGGCATCGCATGGGATTTCGAAAGGCTCGAGACGACGACCGTGCGCTCGGCCATGCCAGGCAGCGACCACGGGCTCAGATGCGGCCGGACGAAGGCCAGGTCCTCGTAGACCTCGTCCGAAACCAGCCACAGATCATGCCGCCGGCAGATCTCGGCGATGCCGGCGATCTCCTCGGCGGTAAAGACGGCCCCGGTCGGGTTGTGCGGGCTGTTGATCCAGACGACGCGGGTGCGCGGCCCGACCGCAGCGGCAATTGCGTCAAGATCGGGATGAAAGCCGCGCTCGGCGACCAGCGGCACCGTCACCATCCGCGCGCCGGTCGCGCCGACGACGCCCGGATAGGTGGCGTAGACCGGCTCGAGCACGATGATTTCGTCGCCGGCGCCGGCGAGGCACTGCAATGCGCAGAAGAGGCCGCCCTGAGCGCCTGGCGTGACGACGATATTGTCGGCGCTGCAAGGCTGGCCGGTCCTCTGGGCAAAACGCGCGGCGATCGCCTCGCGCACTCTCGGATAACCGATCGTCGCCGAATACCCGGTGCGGTGCCGGCGCAGCGCCTCGACCGTCGCCTCGATGACCGGCTCGGGCGGCATCTGGTCGGGGTCGCCGATCGTCAGCATGACCACGTCGTGGCCGGCCTCGCGCAGCCTTGCGGCCTCGATATGGACGCGCCACGCGCCGGCATTCCCGGTCGATATCCGATCGACGAGCGGGGAAAAGCGCATGTTCAATAGCCGATCGCGGCGCCGGCCGGGCGGCGGCTGTCCGCCGCACCCAACAGGCGGCCGTTTGCGATCTCGATCAGCTCGACCGCACCCCAGGGCCGCTGCTCGACGAGGTTGTAGCCCATGCCGGTCAACAGTGCCGTCGTATCCGGCGACAGCCCGAACCGCTCGTAGAACAGCTTCTGGGGCTCGCCCTGGAAATGCAGCCGGGGCGCGTCGACGGCTTCTTCCGGCGCCATGCCGTAATCGACGATGTTCATGATGGTTTCGAGCACGATCGTGATGATGCGCGAGCCGCCGGGGCTGCCGAGCACCAGAAATACCTTTCCGTCCTTTTCGACGATGGTCGGCGCCATCGAGGAAAGCGGGCGTTTGCCGGGCGCGATCGCGTTGGCGGCACCCTGGACCAGACCGTAGAGGTTTGGCGCGCCGGGCTTTGCCGTGAAATCGTCCATCTCGTTGTTCAGAAAAAAGCCGGTGCCGGGCGCGATCACGCCGGCTCCGAAATAGCCGTTGATCGTGTAGGTCACGGCGACCGCGTTGCCGTCCTTGTCGACGACCGAATAATGCGTCGTCTCGGCTTTCTCCTGCGATGCGGCGGGCGCGTCCGGCATTGTCTTGCCGGCATCGATCGCGGCGCGGATCGAGGCGGCATGATCCGCCGACAAGAGCCGGTCGAGCGGGTTGGCGACAAAGGCCGGGTCGCCCAGGTCGGCGTTGCGGTCACGATAGGCGTGCCGCATCGCTTCGACCATCAGCCGCACCGATTTCGCCGAGCGAAAGCCGAGCGCCCTCAAATCGTAGCCGCCGAGCACGTTCAGGATTTCGCACATCGTGGCGCCGCCCGAGCTCGGCGGCGGCGCCGACAACAGCACATAGCCGCGATAGGCGCAGGAGAGCGGCGGACCTTCGGTCACCGTATAATCGGCAAAGTCGCGGCGGGTCAGGATGCCGCCGCCGGCTCGGCTCGCGGTTTCGACCGCGGCGGCGACCGCCCCTTTGTAGAAGGCGTCCGGCCCGTCCTCGGCGATCGCTTCGAGGGTCGCGGCAAGGTCCCTTTGCACCAGCCGATCGCCCGGCCGCATCGCACTGCCGTCGGGCCGCAAAAAGATTTTGGCCGCTTCCGGATCGGCGCGGAACAACCCGGTCTTTGGCTCCAGGATGTCGGTGTTGGCGCGGCTCAGCACATAACCGTCGCGGGCAAGGGCGATGGCGGGCGCCAAAAGTGCTGCGCGCGGCAGCTTGCCGTATTCGCCTAGCGCCCGGTCGAAGCCCATGACCGTCCCGGGCACGCCGGCGGCGCGCCAGCCATGGCGGCTCAATGCCGCGACCGGATTGCCGGCACTGTCCAGATACATGCCGGCGGTCGCGGCGGCGGGCGCCTTTTCGCGGAAATTGATAAAGCTGTCGCGGCCGTCTGCGAGGTGGATCACCATGAACCCGCCGCCGCCGATATTGCCGCAGCACGGGTCGAGCACGGCGAGCGCATAGCCGACCGCGACCGCAGCGTCGATCGCATTGCCGCCGGCTTCGAGAATCTGCACCCCGACCTCCGAGGCGCGCCGCTCGGACGAAACCACCATGCCGTGCTCGGCCACGACCGCGGGCGGCGACGCGGCCCTCGCCGTGCCGATCAGCGCCAGCAGCAGCGCGGCAACGGCGGCGCGGATCATCGGCGGCGAGCGGAAGCGCTCACATGTTGCCGCGCTGCTCGCGCCAGAGACCGAGCTTTTCCTGGACCGGCCGGTCGGAATAGCTGAACAGCACGGCTTCGGTGTCGGTATGGTGGCTGACCGGCAGCCAGCTTGGGACAACAAAGATGTCGCGCGGCTCCCAGCGGAAGACCTGGTCGCCGACCCGGCTCTCGCCCGAGCCTTCGACCGCGACAAAAACCGTGCCGTCAGTCGCACGGTAAGGCCGCGTTGCAAACCCCTTCGGCAACAGCTGGATGCAGGTGCCGATTGTCGGCATCGCCCAGTCGCCGCTCGCCGGGTTGACGTAGCGCATCTTGTGGCCGTGGCAGGGGTCGGGGTCTTCGTTCCGGCTCAGGACGGCGAGCGATTCGCGCGAACGCTCATAGGGGTAGTTGAAGACCGGCGAGGTCTTGACCGCCGGCTGCCAATCGACCGGCAAGAGGTTGTTGCCGTAACGCGCGGCATTGTCGCCTTCGGGCCGGGCGACCGCCTGGCTCTCGCTTTCGCCGGGCTCGGCAAAGCTCGCATCGAGGAGACGCACGATCGGGATGTCGAGCCCGTCGAGCCAGACCATCGGCTCGGCGCTGTCGTTGCCGTGGTCGTGCCAGGTCCACGACGGGGTGATCACAAAATCGCCGGGGCGCATCGTCGTGCGCTCGCCATCGACCGCGGTGTAGGCGCCTTCGCCCTCGATGATGAAGCGCAATGCCGATTGCGTATGGCGGTGTGCCGGCGCCACCTCGCCCGGGAGGATCAGCTGCAACCCGGCGAACAGCGAATGGGTGATCGAGGTCTGGCCCTTGAGCCCCGGATTTTCGAGGATCAGCACGCGGCGCGTCGCCTCCTCGGCGCTGATCAGCTCGCCCGCCTGCATCAAATGGGGCCGGACATCGCGGTAATGCCAGATCGCCGGCTGGCAGGGGGTGACCGGCTGCGGCGTCACCAGCGCATGCAGCCGCTCCCACAGCGGCGCCAGATTAGAGGGCGCGATACGGTCGTAGAACGCGGCGCGCTCCGGGGTGCGCGCCGGGGCCTGCTCGGTGGCCATTTTGCCTACTCGGCGGCGGCCCGGTGCGGCTCGCCGAGAGTAAACCCGATCTTGGCGAGATCGGCGATCAATGCCTGGGATTGCGTTTGGTCGAGCGGGGTCATCGGCGGGCGCACCGCGGCCCAGCCGGGATCGCCGTGGAAATGGGCGACGACCCGCTTTAATGCCGGGACCATCGGATAGGCCTGCATGGTCTTGCGCACGGTCGTCACCTCGGCCTGCAAGGCATCGGCCTGCGGCCCCCGCCAATTGGCGTAGAGCTTGGCGATGCCGGCGGTGTTGACGTTGCCGGTGGCGGTGATGCAGCCGGCGCCGCCGCGGCGCAACGCGTCGAGCAGAAACACCTCCGAGCCGGGGAAGACGGCAAAGCCCGGATAGCGCTCGAGCAACGCCGCGGTGTTGCTCCAATCGCCGGAGCTGTCCTTCAACCCGACCACAGTCTCGGGATATGCCTTGATCAGCCGGCCGACGAGGTCGAGCGAATAGCCGACCACCGCCACCGGCGGGATGTGATAGAGATACATCCGGAGCGCGCTCGACCCGACCTTGTCGATGACGCCGGAAATAAAGGCGAAGATGCCGTCGTCGCTGACCGGCTTATAATAAAAGGGCGGCAGCATCAGGACGCCGCCGCATCCGTGAGCGACCGCATGGCGGATCAGCTCTGCGGCATCGGTCATCGCGCAGGCTCCCGTGCCCGGCATCAGCTTGTGCGCCGGGATGCCGGCCTCGACCAGCCGGTCGAGGAGCGCCATCCGCTCGCCCGGCGACATCGAATTGGCTTCGCTCGTCGTGCCGAAGATCGAAAGCCCGCCCGCCCCCTGGTCGAGCAGCCACCGACAGAATGCGATGTAACGCCCGGTATCGGGCTCGCCCTTCGCAGTGAACGGGGTCAGGACGGGAACGAGCACTCCGTGAAATGATTGCGCGGGCATATGACGGCTCCTGTGGCGGTTCGGTCAACTAAGCGACACGCCGGGCATGTCGTCAACTTCCGCATCGTCGGATGCAGCGTATCGTCGGGTGCAGGCGGATCAGCCCGGCCGCTCTCGTGCGGCGACGCCCATCAAGAGGTCGAGGCGTTCGGGGTTGTCGAGGAGGCTCGCGCCCGGCCCGGCAAAGACGATTGCGCCTCGATCGAGAACGATCGCGGCTTCGGTCAATTCGAGCGCCAGGCGGGCATGCTGCTCCACCAGCAGCAATGCCAGATTGTCCTCGCGCTTCAGCCGCGCGATGCCGGCGAGCAAGGTGTCGACAATGACCGGCGCGAGGCCTTCCAGCGGCTCATCCATCAGCAGCAGCGAGGGATTGCCGGCGAGCGCGCGGCCGATCGCCAGCATCTGCTGCTCGCCTCCCGAGAGCTGGTTGCCGCGGTTCCGGCGGCGCGACGCCAATGACGGAAAGAAATCGTAGATGCGCGGCAGCGACCAGCGCCCCGGCCGTGCGGCGACCGACAAGTTTTCCTCGACCGTCAGCGAGGCGAAGATCTCGCGCTCCTGCGGCACAAAGCCAATGCCGAGCCGGGCGCGCCGATTTGGCGACAGCGAGGTGAGGTCGGCACCGGCATAATTGATCCGGCCGGCGCGCAGCCTCGTATGCCCCATGATCGTGGCAAGAAGCGTCGTCTTGCCGACGCCGTTGCGCCCGAGGAGCGCCAAGCTTTTGCCCGGCGGCAAATCGAGCGCGATGTCCTCGACGATGACCGTCTCGCCCCAGCCTGCGGATACGCCGTCGAGGGTGAGGCCGCCGGCAGGGGTCACGCCGGCGCCCGCTCGCCGAGATAGACCTGGCGCACCCGTGGATCGGCGGCGATCGCTTCGGGCGGGCCTTCGGCGAGGACCGTGCCTTGCACCAGGACCGTGATACGGCGAGCCAGGCGAAACACCAGCTCCATGTCGTGCTCGATGATCAGCAGCGCCAGATCCTCCGGCAGGCTTTCGACCGCAGCGATGATCGTGCCGGTCTCGCCTGACGGCACCCCCGCCGCCGGCTCGTCGAGCAGCAACACCTTCGGTTCGAGAGCGAGCGCTACCGCGACTTCGACGAGACGCTGGCGGCCATAGGCGAGCTGGCCCACCGGGCGCAGCGCATCCTCGGCGAGGCCCATCCGCTCGACGAGCGCATAGGCCTTGTCGATCGCCGCGCGGTGGCGCCCTGCCGGCTGCCACAAATTGCCGCCTGACCCGTCGTGCTCGCAGACCGCCAGAGTGACGTTTTCGAGCACGCTCAGCCCGCGAAAGAGCGCGGTGATCTGAAAGGTGCGCACGAGGCCGCGCTTGACCCGCGCGGCCCGCGACAATGCCGTGACGTCGGAGCCGTCGAGCAGGATCTGCCCGGCGTTCGGGCGCAGCACGCCGGTGACGAGATTGACAAAGCTCGTCTTGCCGGCGCCGTTTGGCCCGATCAGCGCGCGGCGCGCGCCGCGCTCCAGGCTGAAATCGATCGCGTTGGCGACCGCGAGCGCGCCAAAGCTTTTGCCGAGCCCGCGGGTTTCGAGCGCCGGCGCGCTCATCGCGTCTTAGGCGGCGCGCCTCGCGCCGGCGTGGCGCTCTCGGCCGCAGCGGGCACGGGCCGGCCGAGATTTGGCAGGAACGCGCTCAACAACCCGATCGCCGGCAGGAAGGCGCAGAGCCGATAGACGAAATCGATGCTGGTGGCGTCGGCGAGACGGCCGAGCAAGGCGGCGCCGACCCCGGCCATGCCGAAGGACAGCCCGAAGAACAGCCCGGCGACGGTGCCGATCTTGCTCGGCACCAGGTCGAGCGCGTAGACGATGATCGTCGAGGATGCAGACGCGATCGTCAGCCCGATCACCACGCTCAATACGCCGGTCCAGAACAAATCGGCGTGCGGCAGCATCAAGGTGAAGGGCAGCACACCGAGGATCGAGCCCCAGATCACATATTTACGGCCGATGCGGTCGCTGAGCGGGCCGCCGAGCAAGGTGCCGACAGCAACCGAGGCAAGAAACACGAACAGGTAAATCTGCGCGCTTTCCAGCGAGAGATGGAACCTGCTGATCAGGTAGAAGGTGTAATAGGTATTGAGGCTCGTCGTGTAGAACGCTTTCGAGAACACCACCACCAGCAGGATCACCAGGGCCCAGCCGATCTTGCGGCGCGACAGGCTCGGCCCGGTGATCGAATGCATCGACCGCGGCCGCGGCGGCGCCGAGCGCTCTCGCCGGTACCAGTTGCCGACCGGCAGCAGCACCGCCATCGCCAGCAGGGCCGCGAACGAAAACCAGCCGATGCTGCCCTGACCTTTCGGGATTACGATAAAGGCCGCGAGCATCGGGCCCAGCGACGAGCCGATATTGCCGCCGACCTGAAACACCGACTGGGCGAGCCCGTGGCGCCCGCCCGAAGCCATCCGCGCCACCCGCGAGGCTTCCGGGTGAAATACCGCCGACCCCATGCCGACCATCATCGCCGCCAGCAACAGCAGCGGATAGCTCGCGGCATGCGCCAGCAGCAGCAAGCCGACCAGGGTGACACCCATGCCCATCGCCAGCGAATAAGGCTGCGGCCGGTGATCGGTGCCGAGCCCGACCGCGGGCTGCAGCAAGGACGAGGTCATCTGCATGGTGAGCGTGATCAGCCCGATCTGGGCAAAGCTCAGGCCATAGGAGCCTTTCAGCATCGGGTAGAGAGCCGGCACCAGCGACTGCATCATGTCGTTCAAGAAATGCGAGAAGCTGAGCGCCATGACGATCGACAAGGCGACCCCCTCCGCCGCCCGACGGGCAGTGCCGCGCTCCGCCGACACCATTGTGCTCATCGACCTGTTGCTCCCGCCATGACCGGGCGGCACGCCATGGGCAGCCGCCTCTCCCAAGAATACATGCGAACCACTCGGAATAGGCTTCGGTCTCGGCCGAAACATGGCAGCCATGAGCGCTTGAGAATATGAACGCGCCGCGTAACCGGTGCGCGGCGCCAGCCGTCGCGCGAACCGACCATGGAAGCAATGCCTCGGCATCGCGATCGGCGAACGATCAGTGGCGCATCTGCTTTGTTTGGCGCAGCGGAGATGCGCACCGGGTCGAGATTGTCGATTACCATCGAGGCTGATCACCATGCGCGACTTGCCGCCGATCCATCCCGGGGAACAACTGCGCGAGGAATTCATGCAGCCCCTCGGCATCACCGCATACCGGCTCGCCAAGGATATCGGCGTGCCGGTGACGCGGATTCAAGCGATTATTGCGGAGAAGCGCGCAATTACCGGCGAGACGGCGCTGCGCCTCGCGCGTTATTTCGATACCTCTCCGGAATTCTGGCTCAATATGCAACGTGACTATGAACTGCACACGGCCGCCGCGGCATTCGGCAAGAGGATCGAGAACGAGGTGAAGCCGCGCGCGGCATAAAAGGTTGTCCCGCGCCCGATCTACGCCGCGCATACCCGCGGACGATTCTCCCGCCAGACGAGTCCCGACCGGGTGATAATCGCGCCACTTGCCTCGCCGGAAGACGTGGATCACCGGGACAAGCCCGGTGAAGACGATATTTGGCGCGATCCCCGTGCAGTGCTCCTCGGGATGGCAGAAGGCGTGGATGCGCGGGACAAGCCCGCGCAAGACGAAGATTGGCAGGCCGGTGCAAATTCCGGGCGGCCTGGCGACCGGCGCCGGCACGGCCGGCCCGTCAGGGTGCGATGAGCTGCCGCCAGCGCGCCAGGCTCTCCGGCGGCCAGACTTCGTCGATGCGGTAGAACGCGTCGAAGGTGCGCGCGCCCGCCGGAAGCTCGACCCACGGGAGCTTGCTGCGGGTGAAGATGTGGATGTCGGGCGCAACCGCAGCCGGATCGTCGAGCGTGCCGCCGCACAACAGCACCGTGTCGCCCGGTGCGGCATGATACTTGTTCCACAGATACGTGCCGCATTTGCTGCAGGCGAATACGTCGTGCGGCTTGCCGCTGCTCCCCGGCGGTACCCGGAAGGCGACCGGCTCGCCGCCGCTCACTTCGACAAGCTTTCGCTCGATCCACAGATTGAGCGCGAAGGCGCTGCCGGTCAGCCTTTGGCAATCGCGGCAATGGCAGGCGTGGACGATCATCGGCGCGGCGGTCAGCCGATAGCGGACATCGCCGCAAGCGCAGCCGCCGTCGAAACTCATGTCGAGCTTCTCAAATCACCGGGGGCGGGAGCCGCATCGTCAGGACTCCGCCGAGCCCGCTTCAATTCTGCCGGATGTCGGTAGCCATCCGGCCGTGGCCATAGGTCGGGGCGGTCGCGCCGAGGCTGGCGGTCGACTTTTGCAGGCTGCCTCCTCATGAATCGGCCTAAACCAAGAAGCGCGGTCGCGATCAGCAAGATGGTACTCGGTTCAGGAGCACTGACTCGGGCCGAGAAGGTGATATCGGCGGCCCCGTCGGACAGCACCAGAGTGCCGCCGCTTGTGACAACGGCCGGAAGTGGACCGCCTGCACTCCACTGCAGAACCCCGCCAAAGCCTGTAATTGGTCCAATGGAAGTCAACATGGCCCAAGAAGAAAACGCTGGCTCACCTGCTGGACCGTTGATCAGGTCAAATCCCGAGGTCGAGGCGCGGGAAAACCCGGGCAGGCCAAAGTTCTGGAAGAACCGGGGTCCCTGTGACGAACGTGAAAGTGCCGAGTGAACCAATCGTGATTGAGGCTGACGCATTGTCAAGAGAATATCCATCTCCTCCCACAATCGGCGCAATGTTGGACGTGTCGGCGAAAGCCGAAATTGTAATCAGGGCATTCGTGAACGACGTTTGGCCAATCGTGCCACTCGCAATGGTAATATCGGTAAATGTTATAGGGTGTGCCTTTGCCGCAGCGGGCAGCACAACAGCAAGAGCACATGCGACCGCAGATGCCCGTATCAACGCCGAGGTCCTCATGTGCGGTTACTTCCCACAGGACACCTCCCATTTTCCAAGGGGACCCTTCGCGCGTGGCCGCGGAACGCCCAATGGCAACCTAAACCTCGACCGAGCCGGTTGCGATCGTCTGCGCGACGACGTTGCGCGCGACCTCGCGCAAGAGCTGCTTGTCCGCGTCGGCGGTTGCGGCCGGCAGGGATGCCGGCGACCACCCGGTCGTGGCCATAGGTCGCAACGGCAGCGCCGTTGCGCAGCAAGGGCGAATCCGGGTCTTCGCCGTTCGCCACCATGCGGATGCCGCGGCGGATCAGGTTGCGCATCATGATGATGCCGCGGTCGGTGGCGGCGAGGTGCTCGAGCCCGTGCCGGGCGGTGCCGCCGTGGATGCTCGTCTGCGCGTCGTAATCGCCGGGGATGCGCTGGCGCTCGGCATAGGGTCGGCTCGCATCCTGGCCGAAGCCGGCGCCCTGGCGGAACTCGCGGCCTTCGGGCGCGCGGTAATAGCCAATCTGCATCGTGTGGGTATCGTCGAGCGGCACCGCCCAGGTCGTCGCCATCGGCCGGTTGACCGAGTTGCGCGCCGCCATCGGGTCGGCATTCGGCGGGAACTGGTGGATGTTGGGCAGGATGAAGTCGGCGACCCGCACCCACACCCGCTCGCCCTGCCGGCGGGTGTCGATGTAGACCATGCCGACCGGGGTCTCCATCCAGTCCCACTCGCCGAGCTCTTTCAAATCCTCGGTAAAGCCCTCGCTGCCCGGCAGCGTGTGCAGAAAGGCGAGATGCGCCGGGTCCATGCTGTTTTCCTTGACCTGCAGCCAGTTGCATTCCCACACCGTCGGCGCGCGGGCGATCTGGCGGTAGCCGGGCAGATCCCAGGTGTCGAGGGCCGGGAAGGGCGGCTTTTTGTCGGGCGGCCCCATATAGGCGAAGACCAGACCCTGGTGCTCCTGCACCGGATAGGCGCCGTGAAAGAGCCGGTCTTTGAGCGTGCTGTCGGCCGGCTCGCCCGGCGTTTCGAGAATCGTGCCGTCGGTGTCGAAGAGCCACCCGTGATAGCAGCAGCGGATGCCCTTCTCGCCGACCAGCCCGAATTCGAGCGAGGTGCCGCGATGCGGGCAATGCAATTCGAGAAGGCCCACGGCACCGCTCTTGTCGCGAAAGGCGACGAGGTCCTCGCCGAGGATGCGCACCCGCCGCGGCAGCTCGCCCAATTCGCTCGACAAGATCACCGGCTGCCAAAACCGGCGCAGATATTCGCCGCAAGGCGTGCCCGGCCCGACCCGGCTCAATTCCACGTCCGCCGCCGGCCGATCGCGATGGTGATAGGCGCTGTAGGCGGTATTTAGAAACGGCGCGCGCTCGGACATGCGATCTCTCCCTTTCGCCTTGCGAATTTGGCCAGCGCCGCCGGCGCCGGTCAATCACCATCGCGGCATGGCGCCATCCTGCCCCCTCTCAGCTTCGGGCTTGCGCTCCCCGCAGCCATCTGCACCGAATTTTTGCACCAGCCAGCCTATTGACTCCGTGCGCATTGGTTGCCGGTGCGGAAATCTTCCTCTTTGCGGCTACAGGGATGGTAGAGAAGGGCGCTTGCCGCTTCTCATCAGGAATCCCTTGACCGCGTCGGCGACGTAGCTCGCGCTGCCATCATCGATTGTACCGGCGGGCCATCTCAGTCCATAGGGGGTAGGGGGCCAGATTCGAAAAATCGCCTGCCTTGGCGGAAGGTGGAACCGAAACATCCTTGCGAGGCGGGGATGCGGTGAACGGATGACATGAATAAGAAGCTGGCCGATGATTTGTGTACTGGCATGACCATTGTAGTACGTGGCGTGTCGCTCTCGGCGGCGAGCGACCCGTTGATCAGGAAGAACAAGAAACGGCGACGCAAACCATAGCATCAAGGCGTTAACGGGATTATAATGCGCAATCCAGACTGACCACCCCGTCATTGGTGGAAGATGATGTTTCATCAAATATTTTCTCTGTGCATGATGAGTTGTCACACACTCCAAATCTGCATATTCGGCGACCATTAGCCTTCATTGCTGCCCAAGCGGCGATGATCCGCTGTTGGTCGTGCGATAAGCGAACCTGTTGGCCTTGAATAAGAGATATCATTATCGGTCGGGCTCGATCATCGACCTGCCGCCGCATCCATCCGTTGTTACAAGCTGCGCAAACACAGAGGACTTGCCAATCGCGCACATCACCGGGGCGCTTTACAAATACAAAGTCGGTGCGGTCGGGGTGCTCGGTAGCGCGAAGAGATCTGAACATTTTCATGGTTCGCGGCACAAAGCGGCGCGTCCAGTTTGAATAGACGTGCTCCTTTGTGAGCGCACCTTCGGGTGTCCGCGACGCCTCGACGCCACAAAAAATGCACTTGGTCGTTTGTTTCCATGGTCGGGGTCGATGGGCATCTAGGCCAGCCCATCGACGGGGTGGTAAAGTCATCCGCAGTTTCATCGCATAGGCGCTGCGGCAGTCGCGTGGGGGCGGTTGACCGTGTACCGAGTGGTCAGTCAGGGGTGGGGTTCGTGCAGCTTGCGCCGGTCCACTGGCTTGACGTTGATGTCGCCTTCGTGCTGACGGGCCTGCGCGAGGTCGTAGGTCATTTGCAGCCGCAGCCACGTTTCCGCGCCGCCACCGAACGCCTTGTCGAGACGGATCGCCATATCGGCCGATATGCCGCTCTTGCCGTTGACAAGATTGTTGAGGGTCTGCCGCGTCACGCCCAAAACCTCCGCTGCCTCGGTGATCGTCAAGCTGAGCGGCTCGATGCAGTCGTGCCGCACGGAAAGGCCCGGGTGGGGCGGGTTTTTCATCGTCATGGTTCTGCCTCCTGTGATCGTTAGTGGTAATCGACTAAATCAACATCAGTCGCGGCATCTTGCTCGAAGCGGAAGATGATCCGCCAGTTGGCGCGTATCGTGATGCTCCAATATCCGGCGAGGTCGCCTCTCAGCGCGTGCAGCCGGAAGCCGGGCAAGTCGAGCTGGTCTGGGCGCGTTGCTGCATCGAGCCGGGCCAGCACGCGCGCGATTTTATCGACATGCTCCGGGTTTACCTCGCGCCGGTCGTCGTCTTCGTAAAGGCGGCGCAACCCACGATGTCGAAAGCGTCGAATCATAATCTACTTATAGAGTGACAATTGTCACTTGTCAAGCGCCGTTCCGTATTTCTACATTTTGTGTCTCTGCGCCGGCCGGCGGCGTCTGTCATAGCGCGTATTCTGGAAAATCCAGCTCCTAGGCCCGGTGTAACCGTGAGGACCGTCGAGTTGGCCGCAGATCTCCCGGCTCATCGGCCGGGGAAGAACAGGCCCGGCAAGGGCGGGGGGCGGCCGTCGTCGGGCTGCATGGCAAAGGCGGTCAGGAGGGCGGCGGTGGCGGCGTAGTTGCCCATCAGCGCGACGAGATCGACGAGTTGGCGCTTGCCGAATTGCTGCAAGGCGCGGGCGTAGGTCTGCGGTGAGACCCGGCGGGCGGCGAAAATTTCGCGGGCGAGGTCGATAACGACGGCGTCGGGCTCGGCGAGCGCGGTCGTGGCGCTGCGCCAGCGGACGAGGTCGATGATCTCGATGGGGATGCTTTCGGCGATGGCGGCGGGCTCATGGGCGGCCCATTCGAAGTCGTTGTCGTGCTCGCGCGCGGTCGCCAGGATCGCCAGCTCGCGCACCCGGCCGCCGAGCCCCGCTTCGTAGCGCAGGTAATGGTTGACCGGCCGCGAGCGCCGCGACAATTCCGGGCTGTGCAATTGGATGCCGCCCGGTCCCTTGAGCCCGCGCAAGCTGCCGCCCTCGGGGTTTGCCAGCCGGTCCCAGGCCGCCCGCCCTTCCGCGTCGAGGTCGGCGCGCCGCGGCAAGGGCAGCCGGCAGCCCGATTCCGGGTCGATGTCGTCAGCGGCGGGCTGCGCGCAGTGGTGCATGACAAACAATTCGGCGAGCGTTTCGCAGCCCGCCTGGTCCGCCGCGCCAAAGCGGCCGGGCAGCGGGCTGTCGAGATCGAGGACGCCGAGCACCGCACCCCGCTCGACCAGCGGCACGGCGAGCTCCGAGCGCGATTGGGGGTCGCAGGCGATATGCCCCGGAAAATCGTGGACATCCGGCACCAGCACCGAACTCCCGCGCGCCGCGGCGGTGCCGCATACGCCCTCGCCGAGCGGAATGCGCGTGCAGGCGGGCTTGCCCTGAAACGGGCCCAGCACCAGCTCGTTTCCCCGGCGAAAATAGAACCCGGCCCAGTTGAGGTCGGGCACGCCCCGAGCGATCAGCGCGGCGGCATTGGCCGCATTGGCGGCAAAATCGGTTTCGCCGTCGAGCAGGCCGGCAAGCTGTCGCGCGAGATCGTGGTAAATTTCCGCCGGGCCGGCGCTCATCCCGCTCCTCCGTCGCAATGGCGCGCTCAGCTATACGATACCCGGCGCGCCGGCGCAGCCGCCGATCGGCAAGGGTCAATCTTCGACAATGCATTCGGGCTTGAGGCGGCGCAGCCTGGCGTATTGCTCCAGCTCTTCGTGCGTAAAACGCCGGCGGATCGCCGCCTGCGATTTGCGCAAGGCCGGTGTCGACATTCTGTGGCAGCCCCACAGCGCCCACACATCGCCGGTCCACGGGTTGACGGCGAAATAGCCGAAGCTGCCCTCCGCCGGCGGCTCGCTAAGGCCATCGTAAACGAAAAAAGGAAGACTCATATTCGCAGCGTAATTGAACAAATCCAGGTACCGATCTGACCGATAAACAGCTTCGGCCGCGAGCCGCCGCGCCGTGGGCTCGTCGATTTTCCGAGCCAAGTCTGCTGCCTCCGGTGCGGACACGTAGCAGAAGATGATTGCGCAGGAAATCAAGCGCAGGACGTGAAAGGCGGTTTGGGCAACCGCCCTCATATTTTCCTCCGGGCCACGATCGCGCGAAGCCCGCGAATGGTTCTTGCCACGTCGTCGACATAAGTTGGTACCTTCGCCCCATTACGGTAAATTCCGAACTTGCCGCTGTTCTGCAATGCGGTGGCGAAGACTTCGGGATCGTTCTTGCCGCGTATCAGGGACCCCGAGACGGCAATGAAGGATTTCAAGCTTTCGGCATAGTTCGCAAAAGTGGCAACCTTCGTCCCTTGCCGTGAAAACATGTAGCCGGCGGCACGGGGCGCAGGCCAATGAATGCCGAAATAGTTGTTGCCATTGGCTGCGAAGGGGCTAGCCCCCCAGCCCGATTCGAGCGCCGACAGCCCGAGAATGTTCTCGACCGGGATGCCGAGCTCGGCAGCACCTTTTTCCGCAGCGTCCAGGTGTGCGTCGACGAAGCGCTCTTTCTTTGCCTGGACATCGCTCGTCTGCGCCGCGGCCGGCTGAATGTAGGCGTCCTCGGGCGGCCGGTCCGGTTCGCCGTCTGCGGTCCACTGGCCGCCTTCGGGGGTGCTGGCGGGCGCACGGGCTTCGTCGGCCCAATGAGGGTTGTATTTTTGCAGATCGGCCGCGTTGGCGAGCCTGGCCATTCCGGCCGGGCTGATTTCGGGTAGCGCGAGCAGCACCGCGCGAATGCCGGCCTGCGCGATTTCGCCGGCGGTGAGCAATTCCGCCACTTTGGCAAAACCGCGGCGGCATCGATCGATCTCCTCGGGGGCGAAGCCGTAGGCGAGGCGGAGCGCCTGCGCCACCTCGTTGTCCGGGCGCCTCCGGCCGTTGATATCGGCGGCATCGACGAGTGGCACCTGACCGAGTGTCACCCCATCCGTGTCGCAAGCGAGCCCCGCGCGGCCGCGCGGGACCAGACGGTAGACCGGGGCGAAGGCGATGGTCTTGGGCTCCTCATGCGAGACGTTGCTGGCCGGTTGACACCTGATCCCGCGGTGATCTGGGGCGGCCATCGCCGGCCGGCGGCCGACGGTGATCTTGTGCAAGGCACGGGGATCGTTGGCGTCCTGTCGTCCCCGGTCCGGCGGCAAGGCGGAACGCGCCCCTGTTTCACCTGTTTTATCAGGGTTGAGATCAGGTGCTTCCCCCCTGGCGAATGGCGCAACTCATTGTCGTGCCTATATCATATCATAACGAATTTGTCAATATATGTTGCGGTATCGGACCGCTGCGGACGCGGCGCACGCAAATCCCGACTTTCCGTCGCGAGAGCGGGGTCGGCTATACTCGGGACCGGGTTGCCGCGGCCTCGGCCGGTCGGCGGTGTGCAAAAGATGAGGTGAAGAATGAACGACGCCATCGATCCGGACGTGCTCGGCTTCGACGAGCGGTTTGCGGTGGGCCAGCCGGTGCCGCGCTCGGAGGACCCGGTCTTGCTAAAGGGCGAAGGGCATTACGCCGACGATGTGAGCCTCCCCGGAGAGGCCCATGCGGTGATGGTCCGCAGCCCTGTCGCGCACGGCTTGATCCGCGGCATCGACACCGCGGCGGCGCGCGCGATGCCGGGGGTGCTCGCGGTCTATACCGCGGCCGATCTGAAAGAGGGCGGGGTCGGGCCGTTGCCGGCGCGCCAGGTCATGAACAACCGCGACGGCACGCCGATGCTGATGCCGACGCATTACGCGCTGCCCGACGACAAGGTGCGCCATGTCGGCGAGGCGGTGGCTGCGGTCGTCGCCGAAACGGTGGCCCAGGCCAAGGATGCGGCCGAGCTGGTCGCGATCGACATCGACCCGCTGCCGGCGGTGACCGAGCCCGCGCTTGCCGATGCGCCCGGCGCGCCCGTTCTGTATGACGAGGTTCCCGGCAATGTCGGGCTCGATTTTCATTTTGGCGACAGCGCCAAGGTCGCCGCCGCCTTTGCCGGGGCCGCCCATGTGACGCGGTTGCGGCTGCGCAACAACCGCGTCGTCGTCAACGCGATGGAGCCGCGCTCCGCAATCGCCGATTACGACCCGGCGCGGCGGCATTTGACCTTGCATGTCGGGTGCCAGGGGGTTTTCGGCTTTCGCAATTATATTGCGACCGTCTTTGGCCTCGGCCGCGACCAGGTGCGCATCCTGACCGAGCGGGTCGGCGGCTCGTTCGGCATGAAGCAGCCGACCTATGCCGAATATTACTGCATCCTCTTTGCCGCGCGCGAACTGGGCCGGCCGGTCAAATGGACCGACGACCGCTCGGGCAGCTTTGTCTCCGACAGCCACGGCCGCGACCACGACATGCTGGCCGAGCTGGCGCTCGACAAGGACGGGCATTTTCTCGCCGTCAGGCTGACCGGCCACGGCAATCTCGGCGCCGCCTACGGCGCCCCCGGCCCGGCGACGCGCAACGCGGTCCGGAACACGCTCGGCGTCTACAAGACGCCGCTGATCGAGGTCTCGACCAAGTGCGTCTTCACCAACACGACCCCGGTCGGCGCCTATCGCGGCGCCGGGCGGCCCGAGGCCAATTATTACATGGAGCGGCTGGTCGAGGCGGCCGCGGCCGAAATGGGGATCGACCGGGTCGAGTTGCGCCGCAAGAACCACATCCCGGCGGCGGCGATGCCGTACCAGGCGCCGAACGGCACGACCTACGACAGCGGCGATTTTGCCGGCGTGCTCGCGGATGCGGTCGAGCTCGCCGATTGGGACGGGTTTGCCGCGCGCAAGGCGGAGAGCCGGGCGCGCGGCCGGCTGCGCGGGCGCGGCATCAGCGACTATCTGGAGTTGACGGGACCCCCCGGCCGCGAGATGGGCGGCATCCGTTTCGAGCCGAATGGCGATGTGACCCTGATCACCGGCACGCTCGATTACGGGCAGGGCCACTGGTCGCCTTTCGCGCAGGTATTGGCGAGCCGTCTCGGCATCCCGTTCGGCCGGATCAAGCTCTTGCAGGGCGACAGCGACGAATTGATCGCCGGCGGCGGCACCGGCGGCTCGAAATCGATGATGACGAGCGGGGTGGCGATCGTCGAGGCGGCCGACAAATGCATCGCCCAAGGCAAGGAGATCGCCGCCCATGTGCTGGAGGCGGCGGCGGCCGATATCGAGTTCCGCGCCGGGCGGTTTGTCATCGCCGGCACCGACCGCTCGGTTCACATCATGGAATTGGCGGCAAAGCTGCGCGGCGGGCTGGAGCTGCCGGCGGGGCTGCCGCAGAGCCTCGACATCGCCAATATCAGCGACGGCCCGCCCTCGGCCTTTCCCAATGGCGTGTCACATCGCCGAGATCGAGGTCGATCCGGAGACCGGCGCGGTGGAGGTCGTGCGCTATTCTTTCGTCAACGATTTCGGCGTCGTCATCAACCCGCTGCTCGTCACCGGCCAGGCGCATGGCGGCATCGTGCAGGGGATCGGCCAGGCGTTGCGCGAGCGCATCGTCTATGACGAGCACGGCCAATTATTGACCGGCTCCTATATGGATTACGCGATGCCGCGCGCCGAGGACGCGCCGATGTTCGAGAGCGCCTTCCACCCGGTCCCGGCCAAGACCAACCCGCTCGGCGCCAAGGGCTGCGGCGAGGCCGGCTGCGCCGGCGCCTTGCCCTCGGTCATGAACGCGCTCGTCGACGCGCTCGCCGAATACGGCATCCGCCATATCGACATGCCCGCCACCCCCGAGCGCGTCTGGCGCGCGATCCGCGCGGCCAGCGCGGGCTGATGCTTCGGCGCATTCAGACCGCGCGCCGCCGCGACAAGAATGTCCCATTCCGTGCTTGGCGATAGGACAAAAACGTCCTATCTAGCGGCGAGTGACCGGAAACGAGCTGCTCCGCCGGCTCAGGCGACTTGGGAACGAGTGTGGCGTCGCGGTGAAGCTCGACGAGCTGAAGGGCAAAGGCAGCCACGCCGCCCTTTCTTATGGCTCGCGCCGGACGACGCTGAAGGACCGTCGCAAGGAAATCGGCCCTGGTCTGTTGCGGGCAATGTTGCGCCAACTCGGCCTCAGCCCCCGCGATCTGGAATAGGAGAGCGGTGCCGGAATGGTTCGAACGCCTTACAGCTACCCAGCCCGGCTGGAACCGGATGAAGAGGGGCGCCTCGTCGTCCATTTTCCGGATTTGCCGGAGGCCCTGACCGACGGCGCCGACGAGACCGAAGCACTGAGCGAGGCCGCCGATTGCCTGTCGACGGCGCTGGGCGCCCGCATTTCCATCGGCGAACAAATCCCGCCGCCGAGCCGGTTGCGCTCTGGGCAACACCTGGTGGCGCCGGATGCGACCATGGCGTTGAAGGCGGCGCTCTACGGCGCCCTGCGCACGCGCCGGATGACCGTCGCCGATCTCGCCCGCCGGCTCGACATCGAGTACCGCCAGGCGGCGCGTCTGATCGACCCGCGCGCCGCGAGCAAGCTGACCAGCCTCGAAGCGGCCCTGTCCGCGCTCGGCTACGCGATCGCGATCGAGGTGCGCGAAAAGCCGGCGGCATAATCGCCGCCGCGCCCCGCCGCATAACCCAGCCGGTGAGACGAGCGCAGGGCCAATTGCTGACCGGCTCCTATATGGATTACGCGATGCCGCGCGCCGAGGACGCGCCGATGTTCGAAAGCGCCTTCCACCCGGTCCCGGCCAAGACCAACCCGCTCGGCGCCAAGGGCTGCGGCGAGGCCGGCTGCGCCGGCGCCTGCCTCGGTGATGAACGCCTCTCGACGCGCTCGCCGAATACGGCATCCGCCATATCGACATGCCCGCCACCCCCGAGCGCGTCTGGCGCGCGATCCGGGCGGCGCGCGCGGAATAGCGCCGATGAGGCCGAGCTGTCGCCGCAACTCTCTAGCCGGCGCAGCTGCTTCTTCACGGTCAACCTCGCTGACCGCCGCCTCGTCCGAGGACTGGGCGGGCGATCCCGGCAACGAGGCGCGCGCCTGCGGGGCGAGACGATGGGTTTCGCTCCGCTCAACCCATCCCTACGTTACTAAGTTGATGCTCTATCCCGTCCAAGTGCTCCCGCGCTTGCTTAATCATTCTGAGCGCAACCTCCTTCGAATAGCAGAAGCGGTTGCGAGGACTTTCATAAACGACCAAACATGGGGTGCCTTTGATAATTGACGCGTTAGAGAATGCACAAGTTCGTTTCGCTAGTGCGATCTCTACTTTACAGGTTTTAACCATCTGCTTGGGACGCGGCATCTTTCATTTTCTCCCGCACCAAAGAAGATATTTTGTCAACTATATCTGGAGAAGCGTCAATGGTACGTTTTAACTGATCTATGTTAGCACCGTGCCGCTCTCCACTCGCGACTCCCATTGCCTTGTTCTGCTCAGCATTCGCCAGTCTGATCAGAATGGTAGAGTTATGATCTCCGCTAAAGTACCGGAGAAGATCACGGCCTCGATGCTGGAGATCAAACCGATTGATCACGGTATCTGCAATAGATCGCGCTTCCTGCGCCAGGCGGCTCATGAGCGCCTCGCGCTGTTCCTGCGGCTGGATGATCGGGTTGAACACCGCTACTTCCGTCTCGCCCTGTGCAGCCTCTAACCGTCTGCGAACCATATCTTCGGTAAGACCGAACTCGCTGGGCTCGAAACCCTTGTCCCTGATCGCGTCGAAAAGGTCCTTGATCATCACGTCGTCAATTTTCTTCAGATATCCAAGCTTGCGGTAGCTCTCCACAACCTCGCGAAGCACTGGCATGAAGGGCCGAAGCGTCATTCTTGGGTGTTCTCCGTCCTCCACTACTTTCTCGCCCTCATCTCCTTGCAGATAATCACGAAAGAACTCTTGGTCGTCCTTGTCAAAGGACGTGAAATCATTCCACCATCGCTCGTCATTTAGCCCGACGTGCGAGACGAGGTAAACTTGGTTAGCTGGCGAATATGGCGTGTCCGGCTGTGCGAGGCGGAGGATACGGCCGACAAATTGGATATAGGGCGCGAGGCTCCGGTACGGACGAAACACCGCCGCCACCGACAGCGTGGGAAGGTCGTATCCCTCAGCGAGGATGCTGACCTGCACTACAACGTCTGCGAGGCCAACTCTGAGGCTGGCTTCGATCCGCTGCCGTTCCTCGTCGGGTAGGTCGCTATGCAGCACCTCGACGTGAAGCCCATGCTCCCGATAAAGAGCCGCCACCTGCCCCGCGTGTCGAATAGAGCATGCGACCGCGATTAACTGTCGTGGTGCGCCGAGTGTCCTCACATGATGCAGTTGTTGAACTGACGCGTTAACAATGTTGCGATTACACTCTTCGGAAAGTGCAATGCCCTTGCTAAACCAGTCCCTATCTCGCATTTCGAGCACCTGCTCAAGGCTGAGCGATTTGGTCTCGCCTTGCGCGGTGAAAACGATCTCTCTGGGCTTTACAAAGAGCGCATCGATCTGTGAAATGAACCCCTTCAACATCGAGCGGCCGTACCCGAATCGATAGACACGCTCGCCGGTCGCAATCTGGCCATCTGAGCGAAGTGGCGTGGCCGTGTAGGAGACAACCTTTGCATTACTGAAATAGTCGAAGAGCCGACGCCACGTGTTCGCTACGTTGTGGTGACCCTCATCAACCAATATCATGTGAAAATAATCTTGTGGGAATGCCTCGTACCATCTGTTCTGAGTACCACGGAACTGCTGAATGTTAGCGATCACGATATGCGCAGCATCGCAGTCATGGATATTCGCACCGGTATTTAGCTCTGACAAAAACGGCCCATTCGTAGGCTTAAAGACGTTCCGCTTGATGAAGAAACAGTTTGGATCGGTGATATTCAGTTCTCGTCGGATAGTATCTCGGATCGTCAAATTCGGTGCGATTACGAGCACCCTCCCGGTTGTAATTCCAAACGGAGTGAGACCTATCAGGCCTGTCTTGCCAGACGCTACCGGCAACTGGACATAACAAGGTTCGTTGCTCTGATGAAAGTGATCGCGAATGGCAAAATAACCCTCCATCTGCGGTTCTCGGAGTAGAGGATTTCGCCAAATCCTCACCCCCGTATTATCAAAAAAATTGCGAATTTCGTAGTTATCCATCAGATAAGCTGTCCCTTTGCAGGTCATAGAGACGATCATACGTCATTATAGTGGTCATTTCATCTGAGAGCTCGCGATACAACTGGGCCTGTTTAGGATCTAAAGCGGCCCTTCGTCCGATGATAATGTATGCGCGGCATTCACCGTCGATTTCGACAAAACCAAGCTGATCGCGGGCGTAAGCAATGTTAGTCCTGATCCATGTCCGCCAGTCACGCACCTGTTTTGATGCCTCTGCTAACTTTCGGGCAGGTAAACCAGCCTTCGTGAGGATGCATTCGTTAGGCCCCTCAAGCTCGATCATGGCCCACCGAAATCCTGCGGAACTACGGGATGCTAGCAGAAAATCAGGAACCAACTCGGCCCCCAGCTGCGGCCGATCAAGACACCAATAACCGCTGCCGAGGGGAGCCAACGGCGCAAGCAGCGCAGGTTGTGCGGCGAAATATGCCTGTAGAGGACGCTCATCAGCCGAGTCTCCGAGCACGCGATGAAATTCCTCGGCCAACACCCGCCCGGCAGGTTCCCTCAGGCTAAAATGCCGATGCGCCCATTTGTCGAGCTTAGTTCTGCTCACTTATCGCCTCCGACCAGCTTCCGGAATGAGAGGCCGGCAGCCAATTCTCACAAAGAGAAGCCGGACACATCACGGTGCCCGGATTTGCGTGTCAGTTATCGCGTTTTCCCTGCTCCATTATGAGCGGGACGGTAAATCACATAGCCCTGACCGCGCTTCGGCGTGGGTGGGAGTGGCTTGCCTTGAATGGCAGTGCGCTCCTTTCCCGTATCGCCGCCGCGCGACCCTTTGATCTCGTATTCGCCGGAGACTGGGGCGGGTTGCCCTGGCTTATAGACTGTCATGGCATCTGCTCCTACATCGCTTACAGGGTGAACCGGCTGCGGTTGTTCAGGCCTCGGCGGAAGCGGCCTCGCGCTTCCTCGACACCCTGCTCGATTGTCGCGAAAATCTTTTCGACCTCGGCATCCTCGAACTCATAATTCGGCGATGACAGGTTCGACAATTTCCGAAGGGCTTCAAGGACGCTCTCCGTCCGGGCCTGGGCAAGGCGTCGGAAGTTTGCGTGCTTCTCGGATCGCGGGGGCATTTGCCTCTCTATCGCTCTGGACAGGCTCTGGGTCGCTGTCATCTGGGATTATACCTCATATACGACGCTGGCACGGTAGGACAATCCACCGGCTTGGCACTGACCCGATAAATAGGGGCGTTCTACCTCGTATCAAGGGGACTTACCGGATAATTTTTGGAAGTCCGGTATAATGGTATATCCTACCGTATCTTCCATTACCTTGTAGGAATGCGGCGGCATGGTATTAATATTTGGGCAAATAATTGTGGATTATGAGAAATTTTGCGAAGTCGTCACGAAAGCTTGAAAAGACACGATCCAAGTTCTCATGCCGGTGCCCCAGGGCTTATACATGATTTCGTCGGGCTGGGCTGGGTGAATACTCGACGGACTGGGGATTACTTGATGTCGGCCAGCCACAAGATAGCGAGTAGGATGGGTTGAGCGGAGCGCAACCCATCCTCTTTGGACGGTAACGGGGGGTTTCGGCGCGCTCAAGCCACCCTATTGTTCAGATGCATTCAGATGGTGCCGTGCAAACTCGGGTCGTCATGCCCGGCCTTGTGCCGGGTATCCACGGACTCCGGGGCGGCCGATCCGCAGCCCGTGAATGGCCGGGTCAAGCCCGGCCATGACATGGTGAAACTTCCGTTTGCGCCAGAGCACTGCGTCCTGCGACTTGGATTCCTGCGGGGCAGGTTCCCCTTGAGGGGCGTTGCCGCCAGCGACGCTAAAATTGCCATATTGGCATCGTATGTTGCGATCCAAGACGGTGCTCGGGGAGCGGGTGCCGTCGCAGCATGGGAGTTGCTGATGCCGTTGGATTGGGTAGAGGGACCTGTAAATCGCCTGCAGAAAACAGGAGGAACAGGGCCGCAGGCCGCAGGCGCCGTATTGGCAGTGTGGCCATCGAGAAGCGGCCGATCAGCCGCGTCCCGGTTTCGCGGTTCGAATCCCCTCGGCGGTGCTCTGAATTTTCGCTCAGCGGGCAGGATGGGTTGAGCGGAGCGCAAGCCATCGGCTCTGGGACGAGGCCGCCTCGCGCGGCGTTACTGCTCGGCTTCTTTGGAGATAATCGGCTCCCAGGTGGCGCAGAAATGCTCTTTGCGGAAAGTCGAGAACGGGCTCGGCTGCTCCGGCCCGGGCACCAGGGCCTGCACGTCGCCGGCGCCTTTGAAGGCGGGCCAGGGCGGCACGATCGCGCCGGCGTGCGGGTTGAGGTTCTTAACGAAGTTGGCCCAATAGCTCTGGATGAAGCCTTCGAGCTCCTGCTCGTCGCCGCTGAGGCTGCGGGTGGAGGGAAAGTCGAACAGAAACTGCAGCTCGGCGCCGTGCTCGGACGCCGTGGGGTAGCCGTACTGATCGTTCGGCGACTTTGCTACGGCCGGACGGGTATCGGTGGGCGGTGCCTGCGGATCGTCGAGCTCATACGCGTAGACGGTCACGAATTTCGCCAAATCGGTATCGGCGTCCCAGGCATTGCAGGCAAAGTTCAGATCGGTGAGGATCTGGCCGAGGCCCTCGTCCGCGCTCGGCGCGCTTTTCGCGAGATACGGATCCGGGAAGTTTTTGAGCGGGTAATCCGCGCTCGCCAGGGTCGCTGCGAAAGATGGCGTGTTGACGGAAGCCGGCAAGCTCAGCTCCGCCAGGTAGAGGTTGATTTCCTTTACGTAGGTGCATTTGGCGCCGCCGCAGAACGGACCGGCATGGGAGAGGGCGTAATTGGCCGGTCCGCCGGCCGCAACGGCCGCGCTGAAGCTGGTCGGGAACGGGATCTGCTGAGGCTCGAACCAGCGGCCCTCGTTGGCATTGGTGCCCTGCATCACCGGCACCCGGTTGAACCGGCCGGTGGAAAACGCCGCCTGCAACGCATTCGGCAGCACCAGCGTGCCGAAATCGGGCGAAATGCCAAACGAGCCGAACACCGCCTGCTGCTCGTCGAGGATGGTTGCGACCGTAGCACCGTCCAGACATTCGCGAATTTCGACGGACGGGCTGCTCGCGGTCAGGCTGCTGCACTTGACGCCCTGCACCGTGCCGGTTGCCGCCAGGACGCCATCGACAAACTTGTTGCCGTCCTGGCTCTCGTAGGTCGCCTGGGACGGCAAATCGTGCAGCATAAAGGCGCCGCTTTCGATGATCGCGCCGCGGAACAACCCGTGGCCGGTCGTGGTCGAGGCCAGATTGAGCGAGACGCTTTCCCCGCCGGCAGACTGGCCGCCGATCGTCACCTTGGCTGGATCGCCGCCGAAAGCAGCGATATTCTTTTTTACCCACTGCAGGGCGAGCTGCTGATCCATCAGCCCGTAATTGCCCGCGTCGCCCGCTTTCTCGAAGGAGTCGCTGCTGCCGGCGCGCAACGCCTTCTGAGCCAGCCAGCCGAGCGCGCCGAGGCGATAGTTGATGGTAACGACGACGATGTTGTTCGCGGCTATCATATTCGCCGCGTTGTACTCGACGCCGGTGCCGTTCTGGAGCGCGCCGCCATGGATCCAGAAGAATACCGGCAATTTCGATGTCGGTTTCGCCGATAGCGGAACAAACACATTGAGCGAGAGGCAGTCCTCGGACTGCCGCATCGTAAATGTGCCGATGACGACGGGTTTGAGCTGAGGACATACGGCGACGGTGCTGAAATGGGATGCATCGAAAGGATTGATCAATGCGGCATGCGCGTGCGGCGGCGTCCACCTGGCCGCGGTGGCGTAGGGGATGCCGAAATATTCGCCGACTTCGGAGTTGATGGACGAGACGACGCCGTCGATCGTCACGCCGTCGACCTTGACGCTCGGGTTCGCCATCGCGCCGGTGCTTGCGATCAGGGCGCCGGCCACGAGCGACACGCAGAGCACTCTGAAGCTCATATTCGGACCCCGGTGTCGCCGGCCGCGGTGCCGGCGCCCGCATCGCCGTCGCGACCGCACCAGGCGGCGTCTTTGCCGCCGACAACGGCTGTCTGATTTTTCACGATAGGCTACTCATACCCAATTCGTTCTAAAATGTCAAAAGAAAAGCCGCCGCCGCGGCGATGACCCGCCGCCGACCGGCGGTTCGGCGACCCGCGATCCGGCAACCGGCGCCGAACAGCGCCCGCTTCGATCTCTGGGGACGCCGCGCAACCCGCCGCCGGTGTCCACCTGCAAAGCGCCTGGACAGGGATGCCTAAGTAACGCATTATAAAGCGTTTCCGCATCGGCCGGGGGAGTGCTGTGGAGCTGCGCCGCGGGGCCGCTTTGGGCTGGCTGGCGCTCTTCGCGGCGCTGTTGCCGGGGGTGGCGCGGGCGCAGCACATCTCGATCGACGGGAGCTTCTCGCCGGCCCAGACCTTGGCCGGGCCGAGCTACGCGATCGGCGCCGCTCTCGGCAAGCAGGTCGGCGCCAATTTGTTCCAGAGCTTTGGCAAATTCGGCCTGACCGCGGGCGAGAGCGCGACGTTCAGCGGCCCCGCCACGATCGGCAACGTCATCGGCCGGGTCACCGGCGGCAACCCGTCCTCGATCAACGGCCAGCTCCGCTCGACGATCGCCGGCGCGAGCCTCTATTTGATCAACCCCAGCGGGGTCGTCTTCGGGCCAAAGGCGACGGTCAACGTCTCCGGCAGCTTTCATGCCTCGACCGCCAACTATCTCGAGCTGGCGGACGGCGCCAAGTTCCGGGCGACGATGCCGCGCGGCAGCACCCTCAGCGCCGCGCCGCCGGCGGCGTTCGGCTTTTTGAATGCGCGGGCCGCCGCGATCACCGTCAACGGCAGCGCGCTCGGGCCGGTCGCCGGCACGCTCGGGCTGGTCGGCGGCAAGGTCTCGATCCGCGGCGGCAGGCTCACCGCGCCCGGCGGGACGATCCAGGTGACGAGCGTCGCCGGCGCCGGCGACGTGCCGGTCGACCCGCAAAAAACCGCGGCGCTGACCGTGCGCAAATTCGGCGCGGTCGGGATTGCCGGCGGGTCGGCGCTCGATGTCGACAACCAGAAGGCACGCGGCCCCGGCGGCAGCGTCTTTATCCGCGCCGGCCGGCTGACGATCGCCGGGAGCGAGATCGACGCCGACAATTTCGGCGCCGGCAGCGGCGGCCAAATCGCGCTGCGCGGCGACCGGCGGATCGCGCTCGAAAAGGGCGCCGATGTGCACGCCTTCGCCGCCGGCCGGGGCGCCGGCGCCGGCATCGATCTCTCGACCGGACCCGATGGCGGCTTTGCCGCCGATGCCAGCAGCGTGCTGACCGGCAGCGCCGGGACGGGTGCGGCCGGCCGGGTCTCGTTGACGACCGGCCGGTTGACGCTGTCCGGCGGAGCCGCGCTCGGCAGCCTCGCCGAAGGCGTGGGACGGGCGGGCGCGGTCGCGGTCACCAGCCGCTCGATGGTGGTCGACGGCCGGGCGGACAACAGCAATGCGACCGAGATCGGCTCGCGCACTTCCGGATCGGGCCGGGCCGGAAACGTCACGGTAAAGACCGGAAACCTGGCGGTCCGCGGGAATGGCGAGATCAACAGCATCACCTTTGGACCGGGCGACGCCGGGTCGGTGTCGATCGAGGTCGCGCAGGCGCTGTCGATCGATGCCGGCGCGTCGCCGCTGCTCACCGGCATATCGACCCAATCGAACAATGTGGCGAGCACCGGCAACGCCGGATCGCTGACGATCGAGGCGGGCTCGCTGGCGATTGATCGGGGCGGTCAGATCACCGCTTCGACCTCGGGCCTCGGCGCCAGCGGCGATGTGTCGATCGCGGTCGCCGGCAAGCTCGCGATCGACGGCGCGGGTGTTTCCCGGGGCACCGGCATCTTTGCCAATACCACCGCGGCAAAAGGCGGGGATGCCGGCGACATAGCGGTCGCTGCGGCGCGCGCGCAGATCCTGACCAATGGCGAAATTTCGAGCAGCACGCTCGGCTCGGGCGATGCCGGCGACGTGTCGGTTCGGATCAAGGGCGCATTGACGATCGACGGCAGCCGGGAGACCGGGCTGACCGGCATCGCCTCGAACAATGGCGAGGCGGGCGCCACGGGGAATGCCGGCAAGGTCAGCGTTCGCGCGCAGGTGCTGGCGCTGCGCGCCGACGGCGAGATTTCGAGCAGCACGCTCGGCGCCGGAAACGGCGGCACCGTCCACGTCACGGCACCCAACCTGACGGTCGATGACGCGTCGATCTCGTCGGACAGCCAGGCGGGAAGCGTCGGGAACGCCGGCGACGTCAACGTCAACGCCGGGAACCTGGCGCTGCTCGACGGCTTTGTTTCGAGCAACTCGCTCGGCACCTTTATGGAGAAGCCGGCGAGCGCCGGGAATGCCGGCCGGGTCGGCGTCACCGCCGGGAACCTGAGGATAGCCGGCAATGCCGGGATTTCGAGCGACACGGCCGGGCCCGGCAAAGGCGGCGAGGTCGATGTTTCCGGCGCCGACATCACGTTGCGCGGCGGCGCGTTCATCTCATCCGAGGCGGACGGCAGCGGCGCCGGCGGCGACGTCACGGTAACGGCGGCGCGCCGCCTCCTTCTCAATTCGACCGGCTCCGACAACCAGAGCGCGATCGACGCCAACGGCAACGGCGCCGGCAAGGCGGGCGAGGTCAGCGTCTCCGCCCAGAGCATCACGCTGCGCGCCGGGTCGTTCATCTCGTCCGAGGCGAATGGCAACGGCGCCGGCGGCGACGTCACGGTGACGGCGGCGCGCGGTCTCCTTCTCGATTCGACCGGCTCCGGCAACCGGAGCGCGATCGACGCCGACGGCAATGGCGCCGGCAAGGCGGGCGAGGTCAGCGTCTCCGCCCAGAGCATCACGCTGCGCGCCGGGTCGTTTATTTCGTCCGAGGCGGATGGCAGCGGCGCCGGCGGCGACGTCACGGTGACGGCGGCGCGCGGCCTTCTCCTCGAACTCGACCGGCTCCGACAACCAAACCGCGATCGACGCCGACGGCTTCGGCGCCGGCAAGGCCGGGGAGGTGACCGTCTCCGCCCAGAGCATCACGCTGCGCGGCGGCTCGTTTATTTCCTCGCAGGCGGCCGGCAGCGGCGCCGGCGGCGATGTGACGGTCGATGCCAAAGACGGCTTGCTGCTCAATTCGACCCGCTCGGCCAATCAAAGCGAGATCGACGCCAATACCTTTGGCGCCGGCAAGGCCGGCCGGGTCACGGTATCGGGCCGCGAGGTCACCCTGCGCGGCGGCTCGTTTATTTCGTCGGAATCGGACGGACGCGGCGCCGGCGGCGATGTCGCGATCAGCGCCACCCTGAAGCTGCTGCTCGAACTCGACCGGCTCGGTCGATCAAAGCGAGATCGACGCCGATACCTTTGGCGCCGGCAAGGCTGGCCGGGTCATGGTGTCGGCGGGCGACATCGCCTTGCGCGGCGGCTCGAAAATTTCCTCCGATGCCGCCGCGTCCGACAGCGCCGCCCGGGGCAATGCCGGCACGGTCACGGTCGCCGCGTCCGGCACGATCCTGATCGACGGCGCCGGATCGATCGACGGGAACCCGACCGCGATCAGCTCCAACACAATGGATGCGGGGTCGGCCGGATCGGTCTCGGTCGGTGCGCGAAACCTCGAGCTTCGCGCGGGCGGCAAGATTTTGTCCGACGCGCAAGCGGGCAGCAGCGGCAACGCCGGCCAAGTCTCGGTCGGCGCCGACCGCATGACCATCGACAACGGTCTGGTATCGACCGGCGCCCTGGCCGGCTTCGACGGTCTGCCGGCGAGCACCGGCAACGCCGGCGATGTCAGGGTCGAGGTCGCCGGCCTCTTGTCGCTCAGCGGCAACGGCTCGGGGCTGCTGAGCGGGATCGGCTCGAACGTCAACCCCGGCACCATCGGCGATGCCGGCGATGTGCGGGTGGCTGCCGGCGCGCTGTCGATCGCCAATAACGGCGAAATCACCAGCAGCACCTTTGGCGCCGGCAAGGGCGGGCGCGTCTCGGTCGCTGTCGCCCGCCGGCTGACAATCGATGCGGCGGCGGCGAACCCGGCCTTTCTGACCGGCATCTCGTCCCAATCCAACCCTGGCAGCACCGGGGACGCCGGTGATGTACGGGTGACATCCGGGACCATATCGCTGCTCGACGGCGGCACGATCTCCAGCGCTGCGATCGGCGCGACCGGCCTCGACCCGGCCAGCACCGGCAACGCCGGGCAGGTCAGGGTCGGCGCTCGCGGCCAGCTCTCGGTCGATGGGCCGGGATCGGAGATCGCCAGCAGCACCGGGCCGGGCACGATCGGGCGGGCCGGCAGCGTCGATGTCGATGCCGGGGCATTGTCGATCACCGACAACGGGACGATATCGGGATCGACCTCCGGCAGGGGTGCGGGGGGTGATGTCGCAGTGACGGTCGCCGGCGCGCTGCTGATCGACGGCGCGGCGCGCCCGGCGGGGACGACCGGCATCCTGGCGCGCACGCGCGACCCCTTTGACGGCGGCAATGCCGGGCAGGTGAGCGTCGCCGCCGGCAGCGTTTCGATCCAAGGCGGCGGGGTCATCTCGACCTCGACCTTCGGCAACGGCAATGCCGGCGACATCTCGGTCGCCGCCGCCGGTCCGCTGACGATCGACGGAGCGGCCGCCGCGGGGTTTGTCACCGGGATTGCGTCGAGCGCCAATTTCGGCGCCGGCAACGCCGGGCGGATCACCGTCGCCGCCGGCAGCCTCGCAATCTCGAACGGCGGGGAAATCCAAAGCCTGACCTCTACCTCCGGCCGCGGCGGCGACATCGCTGTCGCGACGGCGGGCGATATTGCGATCACCGGCGCCGGCAACGCATTGCCGACCGGGATCCTGACCGACGCGCTGTCGAGCAGCACCGGAGCGGCGGGCGCCATCGACCTTTCCGGGGCCAATGTCACGCTTGCCGAGGGTGGTGTGATCAGCTCGGGCACCGGCGGCGCCGGAAACGGCGGCACCGTGCAGGTCGCTGCCGGCGGCAATCTGTCGCTGAGCGGCCCCGGCACCGGGATCACCGCCTCGGCGGCAGCGAGCGCGAGCGGCGACGCCGGCTCGGTAACGGTGAGCGCGCCCGCTGTTACTGTCGCGGACGGCGCCGGGATCGCCAGCACCACCGCGGGGACGGGCGCCGGCGGGCCGGTCGCGGTCGCAGCGGCGGCGACGCTGCTGCTCGATGGCAACGGCATCCCGAACACCCAGATCGCCGCTTCGGCCACCGGGCCGCAATCGGGCGCCGGCGGCCCGGTGACGGTCAGCGCCGGCAGCCTCGTCATCGAAGGCGGCGCGCAAATCGCCAGCTCGACCGCCGGCCCCGGCGCCGGCGGCAAAATCGATATCAGCGTCGCCGGCGACGTGCTGCTGCCGGATGCGGGGCCGCAGATCACGGCGCGCTCGACCGGCGGCGGCGACGCCGGGTCGGTCGCGCTCTCGGCGATACGGCTGTTGATGAAGAATGGTGCGGCGATCTCGACCGAGGCGCTGACCGCGACCGCGAATGGCGGCAACATCAGCCTGTCGCTGCGCGATTTCCTCTATCTGACCAACAGCCAGATCGCGACCTCGGTCAAGGGCGAGACCGGCAATGGCGGCAATATCGCGATCGACCCGCAATTTGTCGTCTTGAACCACAGCAGCATTGTCGCCGAGGCGGTCGCCGGCCATGGCGGCGATATCAGCATCGATGCCGGCCACTTTATCGCGTCCGCCGACAGCATCGTCTCGGCCAGCTCGCAGCTCGGCATTTCCGGGACCGTGTTGATCAACGGTCCATTGGTGAGCCTGAACGGCACGCTCGTGGTGTTGTCGAGCGAGCTGCGCAGCGCCGTGGCGGTGAGCCGCGACAGCTGCGCCGCGCAGCAAGCCAACCGGCTGCGGTCGAGCCTCGTCGAAGCCGGGCGCGGCGGGCTGCCGCAGGACCCGGAGGCGACCTTGCCGGCGCTCTACCTCGCCGGCCGCGACCTCGGCCCCGGCCCGCGCGCCGCCGCGACACCGGACAAGGCGGTGAGCGCGGCATCAAGGCGGTGAGCGCGGTGCCGACGACGGTCCACCTGACGATGCGTTGCGGCTGACCCGATGGCCGGCGCCGCGAGCGCGGCACCGAGCCGGGCCGGCCGGCGGCACAGCCGCATCTTGCGGCTCTTTCGCCGCGCTCCGGTCAGGGCGCTGATCGGCGCCAATCTCGTCGCCGCAATCGTGGTCCTGGCGCGAGGCGCGGGCCTGCTGCAACCGCTCGAATTGCCGATTTACGACGCGCTGCGCGTCGCCTGGGCGGGCCACCAGCCGAGCTCGCGCGTCCTGCTGGTCGGCGGCAGCGAGGCCGATGTCGAGCATTGGGATTGGCCGTTGCGCGATGGCGACCTCGCGGCATTGCTCGAACGGCTCGCGGCGTGGAAGCCGCGGGTGATCGGGGTCGATCTCTATCGCGACCATCCGGAGCCGCCGGGCACCGAGCGGCTCGCGGCGGTGCTGGCGCGACACAAGGAGATCGTCTGGGCGTTCAAGCTCAAGGGCCCGTCGCGCCCGGGCATTCCGCCGCCGGCGCCGTTGCGCGGCACCGATCGCGCCGTCCTCGCCGATGTCGTGCCCGACCAGGGCAATATCGTCCGGCGCGGCCTCCTCTATGCCGATGACGGCACCGACAACTATCCCGCGATGGGGATGGCGCTGGCCTTGGGCTATCTCGCCGCCGACCGGATCGTGCCGCGGCCCGCGCCGGGCGACCGGCTGCGGCTCGGCAAGGCTCTGATCGAGCCGCTCGACGATACGCGCGGCCCCTATCTCCGGCTCGACAGCCGCGGCTATCAGATCTTGCTCGACTATCACGGCGGCCCCGACCCGTTCGCGCTCAAGAGCGTCGGCGACATCATGCACAGCGACGAGGCGGCAGCCTTGGTCCGCGGCCGCGCGGTCATCGTCGGCATCACCGCGGAGAGTGTGAAGGATTACTTCGCCACCCCGTTCAACACCGGCTTTCACAACGCCGACCCGATCTGGGGCATCGCGCTGCACGCCCAAGTCGCCGACCAGCTGATCCGCGAGGCCGTCGATGGCGCCCCGATATTGAATGCGCTGCCGCGCAGCCTGGAAAACCTGTGGATCTGGGGTTGGGCAATGGCCGGCGCCCTGCTCGGCATGGCGCTGCGATCGACGGCGCCGGCGATGCTCGGGATCGCGGCGGGTCTCTTGGCCTTGGCCGGGATCGTCTATGGCGCATTTGGCGCGGCGTTGCTGCTGCCGGCATTGCCGGCGGGGATCGCCTGGATCGGTTCGGCGGGATTGGCGAACCAGCTGCTGCACGCGGCGAGCAACCGCGCTCGTGCGCATCTGCGGCGCACCTTCGAGCATTATTTGCCGCCGGCGGTGGTCGCCCAGATGGTCGACGCCGGAACCTTGCCCAAGCTCGGCGGCGAGCGGCGCGAGATCTCGGTGCTGTTCACCGATGTCGCGGGGTTCACGAGCTTTTCGGAGAGCCTCGACCCGGAATTTCTCACCGATGTGACAAACCGGTATTTCGAGGGCGTGTGCGCCGCGATCTTTGCCGAGGGCGGTCTCGTCAACGAATTTATCGGCGATGCGGTGCTGGCCTTTTTCGGCGCGCCGCACGATCAGCCCGACCATGCCGACCGGGCGGTCGCCGCCGCCCTCGGGATCGACGCCTTTGCCTGCCGCTTCAGCGCCGAGCAGCAGGCCCGCGGCATCGCCTTTGGGCAAACCCGGATCGGGGTGCACACCGGCGTTGCGATGGTCGGCAATGTCGGGACCCGCTCACGGCTCAAATACACCGCGCTCGGCGACATGCTGAACACCGGCTCGCGGCTCGAAGGGCTGAACAAGACGATCGGCACCCGGATCTGCGTCTCGGGCGCGATTGTTGCGCAGGCGAGGCGGCACCGGTTCCGCCCGATCGGGTCGTTTGTCGTCAAGGGCCGGCGCGAGGCGACCGAAGTGTTCGAGCCGCTCGACCCGGCGCATTGCGAGCCCGACCGGCTCGCCCGCTACGAAGCGGCCTTGCGCGCGTTGGCGGCGGAGCGGCCAGAGGCGACCGAGCTGTTTGCGGCGCTCGGCCGCGACAACCCGGACGACCCCTGCATCGCCTTCCATTGCCGGCGGCTCGCCGCAGGCGAAACCGGGACTACCATTGTCATGGCCGAAAAATGACGCGTGATTGTTGCCAGCTCTGCGCTCTTCTCCGGCACGACTGGACCGCATGGTGACGCGGCGGCGCGAGCTGATCCTCGGCCTTGCCGGCATGATCGCCGGCATCAGCGCCGGCCTCGCCCGAGCCGCCGACCAAACCCGCCGGCTCGCCGTGTTGTCGCCGATAAGCTACGCCGTCGTCTGCAGCACGATTTTGCCGGCGCTGTTCAGCCGCGGCTTCGTCGAAGATAGCTGATCATTGCCTGCTTCGCCGGAACCCGCCGTTTTTGATCCACACCGGCAGAAAGTTCTCATGCGCCGCGCCGCCGATCATTGGCCGCGCGGCCGCCACGAAAGGTCGCCAGTCAACACGTAGATCGTGATCGCCGCTAAAAACAGCAAAACGCTGACCCAGAACAGCGGCGAATGATGAACGCGCTTCCAATCGCGCCGGCGGCGGACAGATTTTGGTGCTCTTCGATGATGGTTTTGTCTGTTCACCGCTCTATCCCCCGCATTTCAAGTGTTCATGCAGCAGTCGCCAGCCGAACGATCAAGTGAGCCGACCGGTATTCAGCGCCCCCCTCTCGCCTGCTTTCCGCGGCGCAGCCCGCACTCTATCGCCGGCTGTCCCCTTTCCACGACCGCGCAATGTCGCGCTCGCCGATCCCGGCGCGATAGAGCAGGAGATCGAGCTTGCGGCCGCCGCCTTCGCCCTTGCAGCTTTCGATGACGATCGAGGCTTCGAGCAGGCTCGCCGCCGATAGGGGGCGCGGCGCGCCGGCCTCGATCGCCTGGGCGCAGCGGGCGGCATTCGCCTCATTCAGCAGCACGGCAACGAGCGCCGAGCTGTCGATGACCATCAGCCGGGCAATCCGTGCTCGTCGTAGCCGAGAATCTCGTCCGCCGGGCGGGCATCCAAATCAGGCAACGCCGCGCACCGTCGGCCGATTTCCAGGATTGCGGCGGCGAGGCTGCGGCCGCCATGCTGCCGCCGAACCCGTTGCAGGCGTTCCTCGGCGGCTCTACGCACCGCGGTCGTGACCGATTCCCCGGCGGCGGCGGCAAGCTCGCGCACATATTTTTCGGTTGCCGGATCCTTGATGTTCAGCGCCATAGCGTTGCTTAGGAAGAAAAAATCTGCGTATAAAGATGCGAGGTTGTCGATTTGCCGTCAAGGGCGGTTTGCCACCGGGAAAGTCCTAGCCTGGAGATGAAGGGGCTTTGTCGCGCGATCGCGCTGATCTTTGTTTTGCTGCTGTGCGCCGGATCGGCCGGGGCGCAAGCGCCGAGCGGCCGTGCCGCTGCGCTCGACGCGATCGGGCGCGGCACCGCGGCGTTCCGCGCCGGCGATATCGTTGCCGCGACGCAGCACTGGTCGGCGGCGATCCAAATGTGCCGACAGAGCGGCGAGGCCGACCTCGAAGCGCAGGCGCTCGCGCGCCGCGGCGAAGCCTACCGGGTCGAAGGCTATTGGCGCGATGCCGGCAGCGACCTCGAGGCGGCGTTGGCAAAGGCCGAAGCGAGCCGTGACACCGCACTGATCGCGGCGGCGAGCGGGGCGCTCGGCAATCTCGCCTTTATGTCGCGGCGCAGCGCTGTCGCCGAACCCCTGCTGCAGCGCAGCCGCGACCTCGCCCGCCGGTCGCGCGACTGGACCACCTTGGCCGCCGCCGAAAACGACCTCGGCAACCTCTACGCCGCAACCGGTCGCCCGGCCGCCGCGGCGAATGAGTATGAGCAAGCGATCGGCAACGCCGCGACCGCCGGCGACCCGTCGCTCGCCGCGACCGCCGAAACCAATGCCGCGCGCCTCGCGCTCGGCCGCGGCGATGCCGGCCGTGGCGATACCGGACGCGCGGTGGCGCTGCTGCAGCGCGCGGTCGCCACCCTCGAACAGCAGCCGCCGTCTTTTGCCGGCGGCATGGCGCTCGTGTCCGCCGGCTCGGCCGTGTTCGAGCGCGACGGCCCGGTCCCACCCGATGCCCGGGCGGTTGCCGAACGCGCCTTTCGCGCCGCCGACGGGACCGCCACCGCGCTGCGCAACCCCACGCTCGCCTCGCTCGCGCAGGGCGGGCTCGGCCATCTCGACGAGCGCGCGAACCGGCTCGACGAGGCCGCGGCGTTGACCGAACGGGCGGCCCTTGCCGCGCAGCAGGCCGGCTCGCCCGACCTCTCCTACCGCTGGGATTGGCAGCGCGCCCGGCTCGCCCGGCGCCGCGGCGACACCGAAGCCGCACTCGCCGCCTATCGCCGCGCGGTCGCCGAGCTGCAATCGGTGCGCCAGGACATCCCGGTCGAATACCGCGACGGCCGCTCGTCCTACCGCGCGACCTTCGGCCCGCTCTATCTCGAATTCGCCGACCTCTTGCTGCGCCGCGCGGCGGCCGATAGGAGGGATGCGCCAGCGCTGATCCGCGAGGCGCGCGACACGGTCGAGCGGCTCAAGGAAAGCGAGCTGCGCGATTATTTCCGAGATTCCTGTGTCGCAAATTTCGAGGCGGAGAAGCGTCCGATCGAAACGATCGCGCCCGGCACCGCGATCCTTTACCCGATCTCGCTGCCCGACCGGCTGGAAATGCTGGTCAGCTTTGGCGCCGAGGAACGGCAATTCACGATCCCGGTCCCGGAGCCCGCGCTGCGCCGGGAAGTGCAGCAGTTCCGCCAGCTTTTGGAGAAACGGACGACCAACGAATACCTGGTCCCGGCGCGTCTGCTCTATGACCAGATCATGCGTCCGATCGAGCCGCTCCTGGCGGCGCACCATGTCGATACCCTGGTGGTCGTGCCGGACGAGGTGCTGCGCATCGTCCCGTTTGCCGCGCTCAATGACGGGAGCCGGTTTCTGGTCGACCGCTACGCCACCGCGATCGCGCCGAGCCTCAAGCTCGTCGATCCCAAGCCGTTCGCTCCGGGCGAGGCGACCGCGCTCGTGCTCGGCGTGTCGAAGAGCGTCGAGGGCTATGTCGCTCTGCCGAACGTGCCGCGCGAGGTCTCGGCCGTGCACGCGATCGAAGGCGGCGACGTGCTGCTCAACGACGCCTTCACCCGCGCGCGGTTCGAAAGCGAGCTGAAAAGCGGGCGCTACAACATCGTGCACATCGCCTCGCACGGCCAGTTCGGCAGCGACCCGAGCCGGACCTTTGTGCTCGCCTTCGACGGAAGGCTGACGATGGACAATCTCGAATCCGACATCAAATACGCAACACCGCGCGGCAACCCGATCGAGCTGTTGATTTTGAGCGCGTGCGAAACCGCGAGCGGCGACGACCGCGCGGCACTCGGCCTCGCCGGGGTGGCGTTGAAGGCCGGGGCACGCAGCGCGCTGGCCACGCTTTGGTACATCAACGACGAGGCGTCGGGCGAATTGATCACCGATTTCTATCGGGCGTTGCAGCCGGGGCATTTGTCGAAGGCGCAAGCGCTGCGTGCGGCGCAGCGCGCGCTCGCCGCCGACCCGCGTTTTGCCCACCCCGCCTATTGGGCGCCGTTTCTGCTGATCGGCAACTGGCTCTAGCAGCCTGTCGGATTGACGGCGGGTTTGATCATGATACAGTGGATATGGTTGGGGAGACCACCGGATATAGCGATGACGACCTATATGCCGTTTGATCGCGAGCAGCCGTTTCTGCTGCCGCCGGATGTGAAGGATTGGCTGCCGGCGAACGATATCGCGCATTTTATCGTGGCGGCGGTGGAGCGGGTGCGGCTGGCGGCGTTTCACACCAACGCCCGGCCCAGCGGCAAGCCGCAATACCATCCGCGGCTGATGCTGGCGCTGCTCGTCTACAGCTATGCCAACGGCGTCTTCTCCTCGCGGCGGATCGAGCGGGCGACATACCGGGACATCGGCACCCGCTTTATCGCCGCCAACACGCATCCCGACCACGATACGATCGCCAGCTTTCGGCGGACCAACCAGCAGGCCTTTGAAGCGGCGTTTTTGCAGGTTCTGCTGCTGGCGCGCGAGATGGGGCTGCTGCGGCTGGGCACGGTGTCGATCGACGGGACCAAGATCGATGCCAATGCCTCGAAGATCCGCTCGCTGCGGTACGATCGGGCGCGGGCGCTGCGGGTGAAGCTCGCGGCCGACATCGCCGCGTTGACCGCCAAGGCCGAGGCGGCCGATGCCGAGGACATCGACCCGCAGGCGCTGCCGGCGGAGATCGCCCGGCGCGAGGCGCTCAAGGCGAAGCTCGACGCTGCCTGCGCGCGGTTGGAAGCGGAAGCCAAGGCCGAGGCCGAGGCCGAACGCCCGCAATATGAAGCCAGGAAGGCAGCCTGGGAGGCCAAGACCGGGCGCGGCGGCCAGCCGCCCAAGCCGCCCGACGCAACGCCGCGGCCCGATCGACAGACCAACCTGACCGACCCCGATTCGCAGCTGATGCGCAAGTCCAAAGCGCATGAATACCGCCAAGCCTACAACGCTCAGGCGGTGGTCTGCGCCGAGGGGACGCAGCTCATCCTGGCGACCAACATGGCTACCACCCCGAGCGACCAGCCGACCTTCGCGGCCACGGTCCTGGCGATGCGCGAGACGGTCGGCCTGCCGCAGACAGTGTTGGCCGATGCCGGCTATGCCGGCGGCCCGGCCGTCGCCGAACTCCAAGCCTGCGGCATCGAGCCCTTGGTGGCGATCGCCCGCACCCAGCCGCACCGGCCTTACGACTTCCGCCCGCCGCCCGAACCCAAGCCCGAGCGCCGCATCACCGAACCGTGGCGCCTGGCGATGAAGGCCAGGCTGGAGAGCGAAGATGGCAAAGCCCGCTACAAAAAACGCAAACAGACTGTCGAGCCGGTCTTCGGCATCATCAAGAGCGCGATCGGGTTCACCCGCTTCCACCTGCGCGGCCGGCAAAACGTCGCCACCGAGTGGCTGTTGATCGCCCTCGCCTACAACTGCCGCAGACTGCATAACCTGCGGCCGGCCTAAACTGGGCTGCGCCTGGTAGGTGACCGTGACCGGCGAGCCCGCCGCAGACTGCATAACCTGCGGCCGGCCTAAACCGGGCCAAGCGGGCACATCTCACCCGCCACAACACACCAACCCGACAGGCTGCTAGACGCCTTTCTGGGTCATGCCGAACTGCCACGGGCGGGCGAGCCGCGCCTTCGCCTCGTAGGTGGCGATGCCGGCGGCCTTCTCTTCGGTCAGGCCGATGTCGTCGAGCCCGTTTATCAGGCAATGCTTGCGGAACGGATCGAGGTCGAACCGCACCGTCTCGCCGTCGGGCCGCGAGACCGTCTGGGTTTCCAGGTCGATCGTCATTACCGCGTTGGCGCCTTTTTTGGCGTCTTCCATCAGCTCGTCGCAGATTTCCTTGGGCAGCGCGATCGGCAGGATGCCGTTCTTGAAACAATTATTGTAAAAGATATCGGCAAAGCTGGGTGCTATGACGCAGCGAATGCCAAAATCGAGAAGCGCCCAAGGGGCGTGCTCGCGGCTCGACCCGCAGCCGAAATTCTCGGCGCCGACCAGGATTTTGGCGTTGCGGTAGGGGGCCTGGTTCAGCACGAAATCCGGATTCTCCGATCCGTCGGCGCGAAACCGGATCTCCTGGAACAGCCATTGCGACAATCCGGTGCGCTTGATCGTCTTCAAGTAGATCGCCGGAAAAATCTTGTCGGTGTCTAGATTGTGGATCGGCAGCGGTGCCGCGACGCCGGTCAAGGTGGTGAATTTGTCCATGTTTGCCTCGATACTATGGTTTGGCCGGCTTTTCGGCGGGTTGCGGCGCGGGCAGCACAATGACTTGCGGCGGCAGCGGTTGCGCTTGCGGCGTCGCCGTAATCGAATTCGCGATCGCATTGGTTTGCGCCGCCATCTCCGAACGCATCGCGTGAAATTCGTCGGACAGACGGGTCGGAATCGCCTGGATCGCGACCTCCAACCGGTCCACGCGGCCTTCCAGGCGGCTCAACTGCAACCCGAAAAAGCCGTGATTGCACGCTGCATCTTCCGCGCAGCCGTGGAAAGCGCGAGCAGCGCCCGGATGATTGCTACAATTTCAGCGGTTGAAGCCAATTTGACACCAGGGCCAGCGTAGCAGGGAGCGCATCCTCATCCCAACTGGCGCACGTCGGTGAGCTTGCCGGTGATGGCGGCGGCGGCGGCCATGGCGGGGCCCATCAGGTGGGATTTGGCGTTTTTGCCCTGGCGGCCCTCGAAATTGCGGTTCGAGGTGGTGGCGACGCGCTCGGCGTTCATCGCCTTGTCGTTGTTCATCGACATGCACATCGAGCAGCCGGCCTCGCGCCACTCGAACCCGGCTTCGAGGAAGATGCGGTCGAGCCCCTCTTCTTCCGCCTGATGCTTGACGAGGCCCGAGCCCGGCACGACCAGCGCGACGACGCCATCGGCCACCCGGCGACCCTTGGCGATCGCCGCGGCGGCGCGCAGGTCCTCGATGCGGCTATTGGTGCACGAGCCGATAAAGACGCGCTGCACCGGCACATCGGTCAGGAGCGTGTTCGGCTGCAGCGCCATGTATTGCAGCGCACGCTCGATCGCGGCGCGTTTCAATGGGTCGTCCACCTGCGCCGGGTCGGGGACGCGGCCGGTGATCGGCGCCGCCATCTCGGGGTTGGTGCCCCAGGTCACATGCGGCGCGATGTCGGCGGCGTCGAGATGGGCTTCCTTGTCGAATTTGGCGCCGCGCTCGGACGGCAAGCTCCGCCAATAGGCGACCGCCTGCTCCCACGCCGCCCCCTTTGGCGCATAGGGCCGGCCCGTGACGTAAGCGATGGTCTTGTCGTCGGGCGCGACGAGCCCGGCCCTGGCCCCCGCCTCGATCGACATGTTGCACACCGTCATGCGGCCTTCCATCGACATGTCGCGAAACGTGCTGCCGGCGTATTCGAAGACATGGCCGGTGCCGCCGGCGGTGCCGATCTTGGCGATGATCGCGAGGATCACGTCCTTTGGGCTGACCCCGGCGCCGAGCGAACCCTCGACGTTGATCAGCATGTTTTTGGCCGGGGCCTGGATCAGGGTCTGGGTGGCCAGCACATGCTCGACCTCCGAGGTGCCGATGCCAAAGGCGAGCGCGCCCATCGCACCATGCGTCGCGGTGTGGCTGTCGCCGCAGACGATCGTCATGCCGGGCTGGGAGAGACCCTGCTCCGGCCCGATGATATGGACGATGCCCTGGTCGAGGCTAGTGATCGGGAAATACGGAACGCCGAATTCCTTGACGTTGCGCTCGAGCACCTCGACCTGCAGCTTCGAGTCGGGCTCGTCGATACCGGCGACACCGGCGCTGCGGTTGGTGGTCGGGATGTTGTGATCGGCGACGGCCATCGTCGCATCGGGGCGGCGCACCTTACGGCCGGCGAGCTTCAGCCCCTCGAACGCCTGCGGGCTCGTCACCTCGTGGACGAGATGGAGGTCAATATAGATCAGACAGGTGCCGTCGTCCTGACGCTCGACGACGTGGTTCTGCCAGATCTTGTCGAACAGGGTGCGCGGCTCGGCCATGGCTCATTTCACTCCGCTGGCTCGGTTCTTGCGGCGGCGGGACGCGCGGTATCGCGGGCGCGCTCGGCGATGCGCGCGCGCTTGCCGGTGCGGCCGCGCAGATAATAGAGCTTGGCCCGCCGCACGACACCGCGTCGGATGACGTCGATCGCGGTGATCCGCGGCGAATAGAGCGGAAACACCCGCTCCACCCCTTCGCCATAGGAGATTTTGCGCAGGGTAAAGCTGGAGTTCACCCCGGCGTTCCGGCGGGCGATGCACACACCTTCGAACGCCTGGACGCGTTCGCGCTCGCCTTCGACCACCTTGACCATGACCCGCACCGTGTCACCCGGCTGGAATTTTGGCACCGGCCGGTCGCTCGACAGCTTCTCGACCTGCTCGTGCTCCAATTGCTGCAAAAGATTCATCGGTCTACCTTTCGATCTCTGCCGCCGCAGCGCGGCCGGTCAGGTGACGGTCCCATAAATCGGCGCGGCGCTCGCGGGTCAGCCGCTCCGCTTGCGCCCGGCGCCAGTCGCGAATGCGGCGATGGTCACCCGAAACCAGCACTTCCGGCACCGCCCGGCCCTGCCAAGTTTGTGGACGCGTATACTGCGGATATTCGAGCAGACTGCCAGCAAAGCTTTCCTCGGCCAGCGTCTCGGCGCGGCCGACGACACCCGGCAGCAGCCGCACGCAGGCGTCGATCAAGGCGATCGCCGCGGGTTCCCCGCCCGACAGCACAAAATCGCCGAGGCTCAGCTCCTCGATATTGCGCGCCTCCAGCACCCGCTCGTCCACCCCCTCGAACCGGCCGCAGATCAATGTCGCCCCGGCCATCGCCGCGAGCGCGCGCACCCGCTCCTGGTCGAGCCGGCGCCCGCGCGGCGACAGCAGAATGAGCGGCCCGACGCCGCCCGATCCGGCCACCGCAGCGTCGAGCACATCCGGCCGCATCACCATGCCGGGGCCGCCGCCAAACGGCGCATCATCGACCGAGCGGTGCCGGTCTTGCGCGAAATCCCGGATGTCCACGGCGTCGAGATGCCAGATCCCGGCCTCGTGCGCCTTGCCGGCGAGCGAATAGGCGAGCGGGCCCGGCAGCATCTCGGGAAAGATCGTCAACACCGTCGCTCGCCAGGTCATGCCGGCTCCCGCGCGCGGAACGACAAAGAGCGGGGAGCGTCGAGCAGCCCCTCCGGCGGCTCGAGCACCAGCCGGCCGCGGTCGAAATCGACAATCGGCACGACCGCGCGGGTAAACGGCACCATGGCCGGCGGCGCACCGGCGCGTGCCACCTCCAGCGTGTCGCCGGCGCCGAAATCGTGGACCGCCCGCACTTGGCCGACCAAGGTGCCGTCGGACAGCACCGCATCGAGACCGATCAGGTCGGCGTGGTAATATTCCTCGGGCTCGGGCGGCGGCAGCGCCGCGCGCGGCAGATAGAGGCGCAGCCCGCGCAGCGTCTCGGCCCGGTTGCGGTCGGTGACACCGGCAAGGCGCGCGATCAGCACGCCCTTCGCGAGGCCGACGACGCGCAGCTCAAAGGCCCGCTCGCCGGCCTCGTCGGCGAGCGGGCCGTAGGCGGCGACGTCTTCCGGCCGAGCGGTAAAGCTTTTGACCCGCACCGCTCCGGTCACACCGTGCGGTCCGGTGACGACACCGACGCAAACCCGCTTGGCCACCGTCATGACCCGTTATCGGCTCAGCTCCGCCCTGCCGCGGCACCCGCAGCTTCGGCGGCAGCCTTCGCGCGCTCCTGCGCCCGCGCCTTTGGCGCCGATTTGACCGGCGTTTCGCGGATCGCGGGCTTTTCGATCAGCCCGGCATCGCCGAGAAAGCGCGCCACCCGGTCGGTCGGCAACGCGCCGACCCCGAGCCAATGCTGGATGCGCTCGGGTTTGAGCGTCACCCGGTCGGCATGGCCGCGCTCGAGCATCGGGTTGTAGGTGCCGAGCCTTTCGATAAATCGGCCGTCGCGCGGGCTGCGCGAATCGGCGACGACGATGCTGTAGAAGGGGCGCTTTTTGGCGCCGCCGCGGGCCAGCCGGATTTTGAGCGGCATCGCTATACCCTGCTAATGCCGGAACCCGGCGCCCGGCATCAGCCCGGCGAGGCCGTGCCGCGCGAGGCCCTTTTGGCCCAGCTTTTTGACCTTTTTCATCATGTCGGCCATGTCCTGATATTGCTTCAAGAGGCGGTTGATTTCGGGGACCGAGCTGCCCGATCCGGACGCGATGCGCCGCCGGCGCGAGGCGTTCAACAGCTTGGGGTTTTTGCGCTCGGCCTTGGTCATCGACGAGATGATCGCCTGCTGGCGCTGGATGATGCGCTCGTCGATATTCGCTTCGTCGAGCTGCTTTTTGATCCGGCCGATCCCGGGCAGCAGCGAGAGCATGCCGCCCATCCCGCCCATGCGCCGGATCTGGCGCAGCTGGCCGGCGAGGTCGTCGAGGTCGAAGCGTCCTTTTTCGAGCTTGGCGACGAGCTCTTCGGCCTCGTCGCGATCGACCGTTTCGGCCGCCTTTTCAACGAGGCTGACGACATCGCCCATGCCGAGAATGCGCCCGGCGATGCGCTCGGCATGAAACGGCTCGAGCGCCTCGACCCGCTCGCCCATGCCCATGAAAACGATCGGCTTGCCGGTGATCGCACGCATCGACAATGCCGCACCGCCGCGTGCATCGCCATCGACGCGGGTCAAGACGATGCCGGTAATGGCGGCGCGCTCGGCAAAGGCTTTGGCAAGGTTGACCGCGTCCTGCCCGGTCATCGCATCGGCGACGAGCAGGGTCTGGTGCGGCACCGCCGCTTCGCCGACCGCGGCGACTTCGAGCATCAGCTCTTCGTTGACGTGGAGCCGGCCGGCGGTGTCGAGGATCACGACGTCGTAGCCTTCGCTCCGCCCGGTCTGCATCGCCCGCCGGGCAATCGCGACGGCGCGCTCGCCGGGCACGATCGGCAGGCTCGTCACGCCGATCTGGCGGCCGAGCACGGCGAGCTGCTCCTGCGCCGCGGGGCGCTGCACGTCGAGCGAGGCGAGCAAGACCTTTTTGCGCTCGCGCGTCTTGAGCCGGTTGGCGATCTTGGCCGCGGTCGTGGTCTTGCCCGAGCCTTGCAGCCCGACCAGCATGACGCCGACCGGCGGCGGCGCGTTGAGGTCGAGACCGTCGCCGCGCGTTGCCTCGATACCGCCGCCCAGCACCTCGACCAGGTGGTCGTGGACGATCTTTACCACCATCTGCGCCGGCGTCACCGAGCGCAGCACCTCCTGGCCCAGCGCCTTCTCGCGCACCAGGGCGACAAAGTCGCGCACGACCGGCAGGGCCACATCGGCTTCGAGCAACGCCACCCGGATCTCGCGCAAGGCCGCGCCGATATCGCTCTCGCTCAAAGCGCCGTGGCGACGCAGCCGGTCGAACACGTCGCCGAGGCGGTTGCTGAGGCTGTCGAACATCCAAATTCCCGAAACGCGCCGACAAAAAGCGCCAGTGCGCGAAAACTCGCGGACTGGCGGCCTCCGCTGCGGAGGGGTCTCGCTCCCCTTCGGAAGCGGTTCGCAGCCTAGCTTTTGCCGTATGGAGTGTCAACCGCGACCCCGACGGGGAATCGCGGCATGCCGCGATCGGCTGGCATAACCTTACATCGTCATTAAATCGTGCTGGACATTTTCCGAACACCCCATCATATCCTCGTGAACTGCGCCGCTGGCGAAACGTACCCGCGTAATAAGCGAGCCATCGCATCCGGGTGGTCAGCGGCAGGGGGCGGCCGATTGCCTATTGGTTGAGAGACCGTGCCCCGGACAGTGGAGGCTACGATCCTGCCGGTCGGGCTCGGCCCGATAGGACAGCCGGGGCGGATCGCCGTGGGGGAGGCACGTCGTGGAAACGATCATCACGTCGGGTCAGGAGGCTACCCATAAGGCTGAGGTCGGGAGCCTGCGCGTCGCAATTGTTTGGGGCGTGCGGTTTGCCCGCGAAAGCCTCGCCGAGATCCTCGAGCGCGATCCTGCGGTGTCCATCGTCGGGCAATATTCGGACTTGCCCGAAGCGGCGGTATTAAGCCCGGCGGTGCAGGCCGATGTATTGCTGCTCGACGGCAGGCTGCCGGGGGCTGGGGCCGAGGTCAGGCGCTTTCTGGATATATCGCCTGGGGTGCGCATCATCGTCGCCGCCGTGCGGGAGGCGGAAGAGGAGATCGTTGCCTGGGCCGAGGCAGGCGTGATCGGCTACATCCCGCGAACCACCGCGCTCTCCGATTTTGTGCAGCAAATCCTGGATATCCACAATGGCGGGCAAATCTGCTCGGCTCAGGTGGCCACCGGGCTGCTCCGCCGCATCGCGGGCGCCGCCCGGCGCGGCACCGGCCGTGAAGCGGCGCTCCCGGCCGCGGCGTTGACCAAACGCGAGCAGCAAACCGCAGAGTTGATCAGAACCGGGCTCAGCGACAAGGAAATCGCGCGACAGTTGAACATCAGCTTGGCGACGACCAAAGCGCACGTCCATAACCTGCTCGGCAAGCTCAACGTGCAGCGCCGCAGCCAAGTCGCGGCCTGTCTGCGCGAAGCGGATCGAAGCTGGAGCTAGCGACGGCAATTCGGCCGATCGGAATCAGCCCTCCTCCTCCTCCCCCGTATTGCCGCGAAACGGCTGCGCAACTGGACTGACGGGGCGGTCGCAAGCTCCGATTTTTTTACTGTGCGCCATCTTTGCAACACAGCCGCCCCACTCCCTGGGGTCCGCGATTCCAGCGCCCAAATGGCTGGGCGGCGGCGGGGCACGGCCCTTAGACCTAAGTCTCCTGCCGCGGGATTTAAATCGCGTTCTAAGCCGAATTCTAATCGAAGGATGGATAGTTTCTCCCGTCCGCTTTGGCAGAATCAACCACTGATTTAGAGACTGGCATGGGCGGGGGAACGATGACCAGAAAAGAGAACATCGGCGGCTTGACGGCGATTGGTGGGGCGGCTGCCGCCGTCCTGCTGCTGACGGGCCTGCCGACGGCCAAGGCCGACGAGCTGGCCGATCTGCGCGCCAACCAGGAGCTGCTGCAGCAGCGCATCGACCAGCTGGCGCAGGCGGAGCAGCCGCACGCGCCTGGGAATCCGTTTGGACGCGGGCCGGCGAACCCGGCGGCAACCACCGGGGCGACCGGCGGCAGCTTCCCGCGCTCGTTTCTGATCCCCGGCACCGACACCTCGATCCGGATCGGCGGCGAGATCCGCGAGGTCCTCGACTACTACCTCCAGAACGGTGCGACCAACGGCAGCCAGAACACCACGGTCGGCGACAACGGCAACGCGTTGTCGCAGCCGCTCGACGTGCACGGCCAGACCGTGCCCGGTTTTCCGGTTGCGGCAAAGCCGGGGGTGGGGCCGGCAAATGCGGTCCCGGTGCAGGTCAACCATTCGCGCGGCAACGGCATCTTCCTGCAGAGCCCGCGCAAGTCGAAGCTCAATGTCGAGACCCGCACGCCGACCGCCTATGGCGAAGCGCGCACCTTTATGGAGTTCGACTGGGCCGGCTCGAACAATTTCAGCAGCAACCAGCTGCTCAGCGTCTCCGATAATCTGATCCCGCGTCTCAGATACGCCTATGGCACGTTGGGCGGGCTTCTCGCCGGCCAGGCCAACTCGAACTTCTCCGACTCGGACGCCAACCCCGAGACCCTCGATTTCGGCGGCGATGTCGGCCAGTCCGGCGTGGTCCGCATCCCGCAGGTGCGCTACACCTATGCCGGGCCCTGGGGCAGCGCCTGGTCGGCGTCGATCGAAACCCCGCAGACCGATGTCTTGACCCCGGGCGGCAAGGTCACCTCGGACGCCAATCTCGGGCAGAACCCGGTGTCGAACTCGGTTGGCGGCGCGACGACCACCGGCTGCGTCGCCAACGGCATCATCCAGCCCGGCAGCGTCACCGGGGTCGCCCTCCTCGCGCCGCCGCCGGGGACCGCGGCGTCGATGACCTCGACCTGCAGCCTGCCGTTCAACATCGCGATCGCAAAAGCGCCGGACATCACCTTTGCCTCCTACTGGTCGCAACCCTGGGGGCATGTCGATTTCCGCCTGGTCGGGCGCGACCTGACCGTCAACGACGGCAAGTTTGTCGATCGCAGCTTTTTCGGCTATGGCGGCGGCATCTCGGGCGATGTCAAGCCCGGCTGGTTCGGCTGGGCCAAGGATGACATCACTTGGCAGTTCACCGTCGGCAACGGCATCGGCCGCTACCTGAACGAAAGCGACGATGCCGGGCTGGCGACCAACTACATCGTGGTGCCGACCACCGCCGCGGCGGCCAACAACGTCCTCGTCAGGACGATCCCCGAATTTGGCGCCAGCGCCGGCTACCAGCATTGGTGGTGGCCGAACTTGCGCTCGAACGTGAGCTTCGGCGTGTCGCGCGAGCAGATCCCCTCGCAGCTGGTCGGGCCGCTCGAGGCAGTCAACGCCAACAAGCAGGTGGTGACCGCGCACGTCAACCTGATCTGGAGCCCGGTCGCGTTTGTCGACACCGGCATCGAATACATGTGGGGCCAGCGTCTGGTGGTCGCCAACATCCGCGGCACCGAGCAGGCGCTGATCGGCAAGTTCGCGGTCAAGTTCTAACAAAAGCCGGCTTTGACCGGCCCTAATGAACAGGTGGATGAGCGTCTGGAGAGTCGTCGATGATCGAGCTCATCGAGGGGCTTCCGAAGAATGTCGTTGGGATCTTGGTCAAGGGCCGGGTGACGGCGCAAGACTGCCGTGACGTGCTGACGCCCGCCGTCGAGAAGTCGCTCAAACGGCACGACAAGATGCGGCTCTATTATGAGCTCGGCTCGCGGTTTCCAGGCGCCGCCTGGGACGAGCTCGACCTCGGCAGCGAGCGCGCCTCGCGTTGCGAACGGGTGGCGATCATCACCGACATCGCCTGGGTCCGGTTGACCGTAAAGGCGCTGCGGTTTTTGATCCCCAGCGAAATCCGGGTGTTTCCCACCATTTGCGCGACGGAAGGCCGGGCATGGATTGCCGCCCGCCAAGCGTCACCGGTGGGGACCGCAGGTGCCGGGAAAGCCCGCCGCCGCCGGTCATCACCCGTCAGCGATGGTCTTCGTCTCGACGCTCGATCGGCGCTGCCGCCGGTCGCAAGCCGATCGAAGAAACGGGCAGCGAACGGGGTGGCCGAGGCAGGCACCCGGGTCGAGCTGGTCATGCCAGCGCTGCGGCGGCGCAAAGCGGAGAACGGCTTGGGCGCCGAGCCCGACCAATACGGTCACGCCGGTCTGGCCTGAGCTTCGCGGCGCCGGTCTCCACTGCACCATCCGAGGCCTCAGCCGCAGCCGCCGAATCTTGCAAAGCGGTCGCGGCGCGCGCAGCTTGCACCCCGATGCCGAGCGCCGCCGACAAGCTTGCCTTCGATGCCATCCAGGCTGCACGGGTCGGCTGGTTTTTTGGGCAAAAGCTGCTGGCGGCGCGGATCAGCCGGCCGGTGCGCCCGGCAACCCCTCCGCATGTGCGCACAATGCCCGATCGCCAGCGTCTGCTGCACGATTTGTGGGCGCTGCTGCGGCAGGATTGGCGCAATATCGACGCCGGATATTATTCCCCGCCGACCGGCGAGCTCGGCAGCCCGTTCGCGGGATTGCGCCGCGCCGCCGATTTTTTTGCCGATCTCGAGGCCGTCGAAAAGCGGCGTCACGGCGCGCCCGAGGAGCGGCGGCTCGAGGTGCCCGACCGCGACTGCTATCCGCGCTATTACCTGCAGAAGTTTCATTTCCAGAGCGACGGTTATCTGAGCAGCGCCTCGGCCGCGCGCTACGACCATCAGGTCGAGGTGCTGTTCGGCGGCGCCGCAGCGGCGATGCGGCGGCAGGCGCTGGTGCCGCTCAAACCGGCGCTTGCCGGACGCGCCGGCGGGCGTCTTCTCGACATCGGCTGCGGCACCGGCCGGTTTTTGCGCGCGGTGAAGGCGAATTACCCACGCCTGTGCGTCACCGGTCTCGACCTGTCGCCCTACTATCTGTCCCTCGCCACCGGCGAGCTCGCTCCCTGGTCGCGGGTCCGGCTCACCCAGGGAGCGGCGGAAGCGATGCCGTTTGCCGACGCCGAATTCGACGCGGTTACGGCGATCTATTTGTTTCACGAATTGCCGGCCCCGGTCCGCCGCGCCGTCATGGCGGAGATTCGGCGGGTGCTCAAACCAGACGGCGCCCTGATCATTGTCGATTCACTGCAAACCGGCGACGAGCCGGATTACGACGCGATGCTCGACTTTTTTCCGGCGGCATTTCACGAGCCGTATTACGCGAGCTATCTGCGGGAGGATTTCGATCGCCTGACGGGCCCCGGCTTCACCGCGGCCGGACGCACCCTCGCCTATTTCTCCAAGGTCCTCAGCTACCGGCGCGCGACATGCCAGCGCCACCGCCGGCGGGCCTCGCTGACTAAAGGTCCGAGCAGGTCAACGATGCGTCCCGTTGCGCAGCCTCTCGCGCTATGGCAGAAACGTAGCAAGCATAAAAAGACTGGCGGTCACATAGGGAAGATTCGAAGGAGGCGTTACATGGCAACGCGGGCTCCGTTTCTGAAGGCGCGCTATAGCGGGTACCACCATCGCCGGGAGCCGGCCGAGGATGCGGAGCTGACCCATGTCGGGCCGGACACGCCGTGTGGCGAGTAAGATGAGTCGCTTCTGGCAACCGGTGTGCTTCTACGACGAGCTGAAGGACCTGCCGTTGAAGGTCAGGATACTCGGCGAGGACCTCGTAGGCGTTCCGCGACCAGAGCGGCGAGATAGGGCTGTTGCAGCTGCATTGCGCGCATCGCGGCACCTCGCTCGAATTCGGATTGGTCGGCGCGAAGGGCATTCGCTGCTGCTACCACGGCTGGCTCTTCGACTGCGACGGCACGATCCTAGAAACGCCGGGCGAGCCGGCCGACAGCACCCTCAAGGACCGGCTGTTCCACGGCGCCTATCCGGTGCACGAGGCGTATCGGGCTGGTCTTAGCCTATTTGGGTCCGCCCGACGAGAAGCCCGCCGTTCCCGGTCTATGACAGCCTGGTGCGGCAAGGGCTTCCGGATGATGCCGGGGCAGAAATGGTCCTATCCGTGCAACTGGCTACAGATCATGGAAAACACGTTGGACCCGGAGCACACGGCCTTTCTGCACACGATCGTCAGCGGCGCGGTGTTCACAGACGAATTTGGCGTGCTTGCCAGAGCTCGATTTTGTCGAGACGCCGATCGGCATGATCTATGTCGCGACCCGCCGGGTCGGCGACAAAGTATGGGCGCGCATAGGTCGAGAGGCATCCAGCCGAACTTGCAGCAGGTGGCGACGCTAGACCGAGACCGGCCGCCGCGAGCACCGTCAGCGGGCCGATGATGACCCGGTGGCTGGTGCCGATCGACGACACAAGCACGATGTTCATAGAGCTGCGGCATCTGAGAGAGAGAGAAGACAATCCGCCGTGGTGGGTTGACCGCAGCCAGATGATGCCGGGTCAGATGCGCTATGGATAGTTATGAGGAAAGCCAGAGGTATACGCGGTGATTTCGAGGCGCAGGTGTCGCAGCGGCCGAGCACGAAGGGCCTGAGCCCGCGAGCACCCGCTCCGCCGTAAGCTGCGGGCCATGAGCTGCGGCATCCGCGCGGTGCGGGCCGGCAAGGACCCGGCCGGCCTTGTGCGCGAGGAGGGCGTGGTGACGGCTACCTTTTGCAACAACACGGTGCTGCGCCTGCCGGCGCCGGGCGACGCGGTGGCTGACAAGAAGATGATGCGCGAGGCCGGCATGCTAGTGCTCGCCAAGGATTACCTGGCGCGCCCGCCGCTGCTCGGCGCGGCTGAGTACCGTGGTCTTGTTTTGGGCGTGGTAGGTTAATATTGGTGTAGGTTGTTGTCATAGTTTGGTGTGAAAGAAGTTTTAGCTGAGATGGAAGAAGATGTTTGAGCTTAGAGAGTGGCGTAAATTTGGTAATGGTTCGCGCTATAAGCTGCGGGCAAAATCTGTGGGAGAGACTGCGATGAAGATCGTCGATGCGCAAATCCATCTGTGGACCCAGGGCCTCCCGACCAATCCGGCGCATCGCCAGGTGCCGCACTACACGGCCGAGGAATGCCTGCGCGAGATGGATGCGGGCGGGGTCGATGCCGCGCTGATCCATCCCCCGGGATGGGATGCGAACAGCGGTGCGGTCGCCGAGGACGCGGCCAGGAAATACCCGGGCCGGTTTGCGATCCTCGGCAATTTTCCGCTCGACAAGCCGGAAAGCCGCGCGCTCGTCGCCGGCTGGAAAGCGCGGCCGGGGATGTTGGGGCTGCGTTTTGCGCTGTTGGCGCCGCACCAGCGCAGCTGGCCGACCGACGGCACGATGGATTGGCTGTGGCCGGCCTGCGAGAAGGCCGGCATCCCGGTGGCGTTGATGGCGACCGACTTCCTGCCGACCGTCGCCAAGGTCGCCGAGCGCCACCCCGGCCTCAAGCTTCTCGTCGACCATTTCGGCCGGGCGCGCGGCGCCAAGGACGCTGCTGCCTTTAGCAACGCCGGCGAGGTCGCCGCCCTGGCGAAACATCCGAACGTCGCGCTGAAAGCGACCGGCGCCGCCGGCGAATTCGAGCGAGCCCTACCCGTTCGGCAACATCCACCCCTATATCCGCCGGCTCTACGACGCCTTTGGGCCGACGCGCTTCTTCTGGGGCACCGACATCACCCGCATGCCGTGCTCATGGAAAGAGTGCGTGACCATGTTCACCGAGGAAATGCCGTGGCTCACCGGCCGCGACCAGGAGCTCGTCATGGGCCGCGCGCTCTGCGACTGGCTCGGCTGGAAGCTGCCGGAGTGATCGCCGACACTCACCGCAGCGCCGGTGCGATGTCGGTGTGGCCGAAATCGTCGCCTTTGAACAGCAGTGGCTCGCCCGTAATCCGCGCCAGCGCATAGGCGAAACAATCGCCGAAGCTCAGTCTCGCCGGGTGCCCGCTGCCCCGGCCAAAATCGCGATAAGCTTCGCGGGCGATCCTTGCCTGGGCCTCCGTCACCGGCTCGACGGTGACCTGGGCCTCTCACAAAAGGTCGTCCAACCGCCGGCTGGCGACGGGATCACGGCTGCCGTCGATGACGATTGCAGCTTCGAGAAAGTTGGCGGCCGACATGCGTCGCTCGCCGGCGGCTTCGATCGCCCGCGCGCACGCTGCCGCCTCAGGCTCGTCACGCAGGATTGCGATCAGGGCCGAAGTGTCGACGATCATCGCGGCAACCCGCGTTCGTCATACGGCAGGTCGGCGTGGTCGGCCGATCGATACGGCTCTTTGAGCCGCGCGGCGCAATCACGTCCAATCGCCAGCAGGCGCTCGGCCAAACCGGTGGCATTTTCGCGACGAATTCGATCGAGACGCTCGCGGACCGCTGCGGTCAGGCTTTCTCCAGTGAGCTTGGCCAGCTCGCGAGCGAGCAAATGCGCCTCGTCGTTTTTGATATTCAAGCCCATTCAACCAATCTGCCCCAGCTAGGCAACTATTCTGCCACCAACTCGCTCGGCGTCAGCCGCCAGAGAGTTCGCATCCGAGCGGCCGCCTGTGCCACAATCAATCACCGCCGCGGAATGCCAGGAGGACGCCCCATGAAAGTCGCCAATGCCATCGCCGAGATCCTGAAGCGCGAAGGGATCGAGTATCTGGTCGGCTATCCGGTCAACCCGATCATCGAGGCCGCCGCCGAGGCCGATATCCGCACGATCATGGTGCGCCAGGAGCGGATCGGGCTGCATATGTGCGACGCCATCGCCAAGGTCACCTCGGGCGACCGGATCGGTGTCTTTGCGATGCAGCACGGCCCCGGCACCGAGAACGCCTTTGGCGGTGTGGCGCAGTCCTTTGGCGATTCGACCCCGGTCGTCGTGTTGCCGGCCGGCTATGCCCGCAACATCAACCAGGTGCACCCTAACTTCAACGCCGCGCTCAATTACCGCAACGTCACGAAATTGTGCGAGCAGGTGACGGTCGCCAACGCGACCGGCGAGGCGCTGCGCCGCGCTTTTACGACGGTCAAGAACGGCCGCCCCGGCCCGGTCCTGGTCGAGTTCCCGAGCGATCTCCTGCGCGAGGAGGTGCCGGACGCGCTCGTCGGCGAATACCAGAAGACGCCAAAGCTCAAGAGCGGCCCCGATCCGCAATCAGTCGCGAAGATTGCCGAGGCGCTCGTCGCCGCCCAACGCCCGGTCATCGTGGCGGGGCAGGGTGTGCATTACGGCAAGGCGTGGCCTCAGCTGAAGGCGCTGGCGGAGCTGCTGGAAGCCCCGGTCATGACAACGCTCGGCGGCAAAAGCAGCTTCCCGGAAAACCACCCATTGTCCCTCGGCTCGGGCGGCATCGGCATCGGCGAGCATCTCTGGCACATGCTGCAGAACGCCGATTTGATCTTCGGCATCGGCTGCAGCTTTACCCGCACCTCCTTTGGCACGGCGATGCCAAAGGGGAAGAAGATCGCGCACGCAACGCTCGACCCATACGCAATCAACAAGGACGTGCCGGTCGAGCTGGCCGCGGTCGGCGATGCCGGGCTGACCCTCGACGCGCTGCTCGCAGAGGTCAAGGACCGGCTCCATGGCAAGACCCGCGACCGGCTGCCGGGGGTGACGCGCGAGATCCGCGGCCACAGGGAAGAATGGATGGGTCAGTGGATGCCGCGGCTGACGCAAAATACGAAGCCGCTGTCGCCCTATCGCGTGATCTGGGAATTGCTGCACACGGTCGATGTCAAGAACACGATCATCACCCACGATGCCGGCAGCCCGCGCGACCAGCTCTCGCCGTTTTGGGTCAGCGAGACGCCGCTCTCCTATATCGGCTGGGGCAAGACGACCCAGCTCGGCTATGGCCTCGGGCTCGCGATGGGCGCCAAATTGGCCAAGCCCGACAAGCTCTGCATCAATGTCTGGGGCGACGCTGCGATCGGCTTTACCGGGATGGATTTCGAGACCGCGGTCAGAGAGCGCCTCCCGATCCTGTCGATCCTGATGAATAATTTCTCGATGGCGATCGAGTTGAAGGTGATGCCGGTGGCGACCGAGAAATACCGCTCGACCGACATCAGCGGCCATTACGCCGATTTCGCCAAGGCGTTGGGCGGCTATGGCGAGCGCGTCACCGAGCCGGGCGAAATCCAGGCCGCGATCCGCCGCGGCATCGAAAAGACCAAGGAGGGGACGCCGGCGCTCCTCGAATTCATCACCGAGAAGGCGGTCGACGTCTCGCGCTTCGGCTGATCCGGCCTCGGTCGTCCCTCCTTGCTTCCCAACGGAGGCGGGAGGGACTTGAACGCCGCAGCGCAGGAGGATAGATTAGAAAGATTATAAGATAGTCGGCGGAGGGCCTCGCCATGCGCGCACCGCTCTACACCTCGCTCGACGATGCCCTCGATCACATCGCGCCCTATGGCGCCGAGCTGAAAAACGGCAACAGCAACCACGCGCCGATGGTGGCCGAGGCGCTGTGCGCGCTGGGCCATCCCGAGGCGGCACCGCCGTGGATCATGCGCTACCGCGAGCGGATGCAGGCGCGACCGCCGGCAGGCGAGCCGATCTGCGGCGGCGATTGGCGCAGCACTCTGGGCCGGCGCGATCGTTTCACCGATTGGGCGGCATTTTTTGTCGCGGAATTGGACACTGCCGCGTGGCCCTCCGTCCTCGATCGCTGGGTGGCGCGGCTGGCTCCCGGCTTTTGCGCCGCCGCCACCCATGGCGTGATCCGCGTCGGCCATGCCGTGCGCGGGCTCGCTGACCGTGAGACACCGGGCCGGCGGCGCGAGCTGGCCGATGCGCTTGCCGCCTGGGCTGCCACCTGGCAGCAATTGCCGGCCCTCGCGGATCGCATGCCGGGCACCGCGCTGCCGCCGGGCCGGGTGATCGCGCAACTGCCGGTCGTGCCGCTGGAGCGGCGGCGGGCCGGGAATATTGTCGCGGCACTCGGCGCTGTTGCCGATCTACCGGGGTTCGCGCCTGCCGTCGCCACGGCCGATCTCGGCGGCGAGGTCGCTCTGCGGATTGCCGAATTGAGCGAGCTGTTCGTCCGCATCTATCTGGCCAACGCCGATGATATCCCGCGGACGATCGCGTTCGTCCATGCCGTCACCAGCCTCGCCGCGCTCGGCAATATTGCCCCGCATGTCAGCGAGGCGACAGCGCGCACGGCGCTGCGCTACGCCTGGCAGACGGGCTGCGCGCTCTATGCCTGCTTTGGCGGCGCAGCACCCTTCGACGGCATCGCGGCGGCGGATGACAGCGCGGAACGACTGGCCGAGCGGGCGATCGCCAATGGCGACGAGCATGTCATCAAATTCACCGAAGCATGCCTCAACCGCCACGCCGCAGCGGCATCTCCGGCCTATGCCGCGGCGATCGCCCACATCGCCGGGATGATTCGCGCCCACCGGGCGATGTCGGCCTAAGTATCGCCCGCCGGCCGATGCCGGCCTAAGTATCGACCGCCATCCGGCGCTCGCCTTGGGTGGTGGTGACGGCGGCGCGCCGGATTTCCGGGATGCGGCCGACGGTTTCGGCCGGGGTCGTCGAGGGCGAAGCGAAGGAGGGCTGCCGGAGCGGTGTTGGCGGCCGTGCCTCCGGGCTCACCCTCGCCGGCGGCGGATGACGAAGAACAGCATGCCGAGGCCCGAGGCGATCAGCGGCAGGCCGGCCGGCTCGGGCACGCTCGGCCCGGAGGAGACGACATCGCCTTCGAGGTTCAGGGCGACGTTGCCGATGAACTGGTCGAAGCCGCTCGAATTGCTGCTCTCGACAGCGAAATTCAGCACTTCGTCAAAGCTGCCGAGCGCGGCGGTGTCGAGCCCGACGTCGAAGCCGCCTTGGGTCAGGCCGCCGGCGAGGCCGCTGACCGAATCGCCGGCGATGTCGAAGCCCGAGCCCGACAGGATCGTCCCCTTTGACGACAGCAAATCGGTGAAGGCCTGCTCGGCGAGCGGGTTGTCGTTGAGGAAGGCGAGCAAGGCTTCCTTTGTCCCGCTGCCCTGGACCACATTGCCGAAATCGAGAGTCGAAGCTCGCTCCGCCGCCGCCGAGGGTGCCGTCGCCGCCGCTCTTCTGAAAGGCGAGCTTGGCGAAATTGTTGACTTGAGCATTGAGCGCCAGCGGCGATGTTGTGAGCGCCAAATCGGCGAGGTCGGGGTCATGGCTCGCCAGCGCCAGATTGGCGGCGCTGGTGAAGATGCCAGCGGTGTGCGTGTCGAGGGCGACCTGCAACGCCGAGGACGAGGCGCCCGCTGCGAGCCCGGCGCCGAGATTGCCGCTGCCCGAGAAGGGTGTCCCGCCGGCGCCGATGGTGCCGACCAGCACGTCGTTGAGCGCGCTCGCTGCGGCCCCGTTCTGCACCGTCACGCTCTGCGCCAGGCTGCCGCTGCCGTCGCCGACATGGACGATGCCGAAATCGACGGGCGAGGTCGTAACCACTTTCGCCACGGCGGGCGTGTAGACCTTGCCGGTCACGGTCACGGCCTGCGAGCCGTTATCGATCGGGGCGCCGCCGTCGATGCCGGTGCCGTCCGACTGGAACTGCACGGTCGCGGTGCCGGATTTCAGCCCGGCGCTCGAATTGTCGAGCCGCACATTGATGCCGGTGCTGTTGGTCTGGCCGGCGGCAAGACCCGTCACCGAACCGCTGGCGCCGACCACGTCGGGCGAGAACCCGCTGACCGCGGCGTCGAGGTCCTCGGAGAAGCCGTCATTGGCCGCGGTGTTGGTGATGCTGAGATTGCCCGAAAGCGTGCCAATGCCGATCCGCGCCGCGCCGAGATCGACCGGGGTCGAGGCACTGCCGGTCGCCAGCCGGAACACCTTGCCGGTCGCGGTCACGGTTTGCGAGCCGTGGTCGACCGGCGCGCCGCCGTCGATGCCGGTGCCGTCCGACTGGAACTGCACCGTCGCGGTCCCGCTCTTCGCCCCGGCCGAGGAGCTGTCCAACGTCACATTGATGCCGGTGCTGTTGGTCTGGCCGGCGGCGAGACCGGTCACCGAACCGCTCGACCCGGTCACATCCGGCGTCGTCGCGGTGATTGCGGCGTCGAGGTTCTCGGAAAAGCCGTCATTGGCGGCGGTGTTGGTGATGCTGAGATTGCCGGTAAGTGCCGTGCCGATGCGCACGTTGCCGAGGTTGGCCGGGCTCGCCGCGCTCCCGGTCGCCAGCCGGAAGACGTTGCCTTTGACCGTGACCCCTTGCGACGGCAGGTCGACGATGCAGTTCGAGGTGCAGCCGTTCGGCGCCGAATCCGATTGCAATGCGACGGTCGCGGTGCCGCTCCGCGCCCCGGCGACGCTGGTGTCGAGACCGGCAGTCAGGCTCGTCGTGTCGGTCGAGCCGGCCAGGAGCTGGTTGATCGTGCCGTTGTTCGAGGTCGCCGGCCCGACCGCCGAAATCTGCGCGTCGAGGCTCGCCTGCGGCGGGGTGCCGGCGATGTTGGTCACGCTCAGCGCCTGCTGCTGCGTTGAGCCGATTCGGACATTGCCGAAATCGATCGAGGTCGGCGTGATGCTGGGGTTCGCCGGGTTGACGACGGTGCCGCTGAAGGTCCAGTTGTAGGGCAGGTTTTGCCCGGCGAGCGTGGTGATGCCGAGCCCGCTCGTCCCGGCCCCGTTCGAGGCGAAGTTGATCGGCACCGTGCCGCTGACCGTGCCGGTGCTGGTCGGGTGCAGGCTGACGACCATGCTGGAGCTGTCGGCGGCGCCGGCCGCGAGGTTGGTGATCGAGCCGGAGGCCGACAGGAAGCTGGTGGACGGGCTGCCGAAGCTCGCGTTCAACCCTTCCTGGAAGGCCGCGTTCGCCGCAACGAGCGTGTTCGTGACGGTCAGCGGGTCGGTGTAGGTCTGGCCGACCTGGACGACGCCAAAATCGAATTTCGGGTTGAGCGACGAGGCCCATGTCGGGCTGGCAAACGCGTAAGCGTTGCCGGTGATGCTCATGGTCTGCGCGCGCACATTGTCGAAATTGTTGGCGATGTGCACGGCCTGGCCGGAGAGCGCGCCGGCGGTGCTGGCGGTCACGGTAAGCAAGGTGCTGCCGGTGCCGGGCGCGATCGGCCCGAAATTCGCCGGCGTCACCCCGGTGCCGGTCAATTCGGTGATGTTGCCGCCGTTGTTCGTCTGGATGGCACCCCGCAGCGACGGGTTCGCGGCGGTGCCTTGGCTCGCGATATCGTAGGTCGTCGAATCGCCAACATGGACATTGCCGAGCGCCAGCGTCGGCGTCGCGGTGCCGCCATTGCTGACATCGGCACCGGTGATGACCTGCATATTGTCCGGGGTCGGCCCGGCGGCGTCGATCTTGCCCGTCCCAGTGACGCCCGCATGCGCGTTGAAGCTGTTGCCGGAGCCGAAATTGGCGTTGGTATAGTCGGTCGCGACCGTGATGTTGTGCGTGCCGAGCGCCAAGGTGCCGTTTTGCGCCAACGTCCCGACCGTGCTGTCGGCGCCGATCGTCATCGTCCCGCCGGCATCGATCTTGGCGGTGCCGGTCCCGTTAAACCCGGTGGTGGCGTCGATCGCGCCGCCGGCCGCTTCGAGCGTGCCGTTGTTGACGATCGTGCCGTTCATCGTCGTTGTCGAGCCGCTTTGCCCGACATAGGTCGTGCCATTCGAGATCGTCACCCCATGCAGGGTGCCGCTCTGCCCGGCATTGGTCTGGAACGTGCCGGCACCGGCCAAGGTCGCGTCGGTGATGGCGCCGCCATTGTTCAGGCTGACGCTGGCGCCATTGCCGGCGGTGAGCGTGCCGAGGAGGTTGAGCCCGCCGCCCAGGGTCAGGCTGCCGTTGTCGGTGACGTTGGCGCCGACGGTCAAGGTGCCGCCGGTCGTCGTCAGCGCGTTGCTGGCGTTGATCTGGAGGCTGTTGATCGTCGCGTCATGGCCGAGCGTGACATTGCCGGTCGTGGTGTTGCCGATCGTCACATCGGCCACCGGCGTCGGCACCGTCCCCGTGGTCCAGTCGCCTGCGGTGTCCCAGCTCCCGGTCGCATCCTTCCAGATAAGGGCGGTCGTCGCCGGCGTGTCGACCACCTGCAGGCTGATGTTGCCGGCGGCGTTGTTGTAGAAGGCTTCGAGCGTCAGCCCACCGCCGAGATTGACGCTGGTGCCGTTGCCGGCGCCTTCGAGCTGTCCGAAGGTGCCGAAGAGCTGGCCCGGCTGAAAGGTCGCGACATCCGCGAAACTCTGCCCCGCCGCATAGGCGATCGAACCCGCCGCATGCGCGAGGTTGCCGCCGTTGAGGTTGACCGCATTGCCGCTCTGGACGGCGAGCGTCCCGATCTGGCTCGGGCTCGTCCCTTGCAGCAATGCCGCGAGCGTGCCGCCGGTCTGGTTGTAGCTGCCGTTGACGGTCAGCGTCGCCGGCGCCCCGATGCCCGGGTCGACCGCCTCGACCGTCCCCGCCCCGCTGACATTGACCGCCCCCGCCACGGTGCCGTTCCCCTGCAACGTCCCGCCGGTGACGTTGACGGCGGGCGCGGCGAGCGTGCCGTTGGCGAAGACACTGGTCGTGCCGCCGGTCTGCGCATAGGCGTTGCCTGCCCCGGTCGCCGCAAGGTTCGAGAACGCCCCGATATTCACGGTGCCGGAATTCCCCGCGGCACCGGCGATGGTCAGGCTTGCGGCATCTGTCGAGCTGCCGACCGTATTGATGGTGCCGGTGTTGCTGAGCCCGGCCGCAGTCACCTTCGTCGACGCGCCGAGCCCGGCGTTGCCGATGTTGAGAGTGCCGCTGTCGTTGTTCAAGGCGCCGCCCAGGGTCGCGATGCTGCCGCCGACTTCGCCGCCAAAGGAGTTGTCGACGTTGACCGTGCCGCTGTTGGTCAGCCCGCCGGCGAGGGTCAATGCCCCGTGCGCCGCGCCGTTCCCGTCCAGGCTGACCGTTCCCGAATTGCTCAGGCTGGTGGCCGCCACCGTGCTCGATGCGGTGAGCCCGCCGTTGCCGATGGCGAGGGTCGCGCCGGCATTGTTGGTCAAGCTCCCGCCGAGGCTCAGCGAGCCGCCGCCGCCGCCGGCGTCCAAACCCCCGTCGACGCTGACAGCACCCGTGTTGCTCAGGCCGACCCCGATCGTCGTCACCGACGCACCGTTCAACAACGTGAGCGCCCCGGTGTTGCTCGACAGACCGGTCAGCGCGCTGTTGCTGGCCGGGCTGCTGCTCAGCGCCACCCGCGCCTGCGCCCCGTCGAGCGCCAACGTCGTCCCCGCGCCGATCGCCTGGATGCTGCTCGTCCCGGTGAACTGCAGCAGCGCGTCGCCTGCCAGAGAAATGTTGCCGGGCGAGGTCGCCGGCGCCGAGGCGGCCACCGCCAGGCTCGCCTGGTCGGTAGTGCCGGGCGTGGTGTTGCCGGTGATCTCGATCGTGCCGCCGGTGTTGCTGAGCCCGGCCGCAGTCACCTTCGTCGACGCGCCGAGCCCGGCGTTGCCGATGTTGAGAGTGCCGCTGTCGTTGTTCAAGGCGCCGCCCAGGGTCGCGATGCTGCCGCCGACTTCGCCGCCAAAGGAGTTGTCGACGTTGACCGTGCCGCTGTTGGTCAGCCCGCCGGCGAGGGTCAATGCCCCGTGCGCCGCGCCGTTCCCGTCCAGGCTGACCGTTCCCGAATTGCTCAGGCTGGTGGCCGCCACCGTGCTCGATGCGGTGAGCCCGCCGTTGCCGATGGCGAGGGTCGCGCCGGCATTGTTGGTCAAGCTCCCGCCGAGGCTCAGCGAGCCGCCGCCGCCGCCGGCGTCCAAACCCCCGTCGACGCTGACAACACCCGTGTTGCTCAGGCCGACCCCGATCGTCGTCACCGACGCACCGTTCAACAACGTGAGCGCCCCGGTGTTGCTCGACAGACCGGTCAGCGCGCTGTTGCTGGCCGGGCTGCTGCTCAGCGCCACCCGCGCCTGCGCCCCGTCGAGCGCCAACGTCGTCCCCGCGCCGATCGCCTGGATGCTGCTCGTCCCGGTGAACTGCAGCAGCGCGTCGCCTGCCAGAGAAATGTTGCCGGGCGAGGTCGCCGGCGCCGAGGCGGCCACCGCCAGGCTCGCCTGGTCGGTAGTGCCGGGCGTGGTGTTGCCGGTGATCTCGATCGTGCCGCCGGTGTTGCTGAGCCCGGCCGCAGTCACCTTCGTCGACGCGCCGAGCCCGGCGTTGCCGATGTTGAGAGTGCCGCTGTCGTTGTTCAAGGCGCCGCCCAGGGTCGCGATGCTGCCGCCGACTTCGCCGCCAAAGGAGTTGTCGACGTTGACCGTGCCGCTGTTGGTCAGCCCGCCGGCGAGGGTCAATGCCCCGTGCGCCGCGCCGTTCCCGTCCAGGCTGACCGTTCCCGAATTGCTCAGGCTGGTGGCCGCCACCGTGCTCGATGCGGTGAGCCCGCCGTTGCCGATGGCGAGGGTCGCGCCGGCATTGTTGGTCAAGCTCCCGCCGAGGCTCAGCGAGCCGCCGCCGCCGCCGGCGTCCAAACCCCCGTCGACGCTGACAACACCCGTGTTGCTCAGGCCGACCCCGATCGTCGTCACCGACGCACCGTTCAACAACGTGAGCGCCCCGGCGTTGCTCGACAGACCGGTCAGCGCGCTGTTGCTGGCCGGGCTGCTGCTCAGCGCCACCCGCGCCTGCGCCCCGTCGAGCGCCAACGTCGTCCCCGCGCCGATCGCCTGGATGCTGCTCGTCCCGGTGAACTGCAGCAGCGCGTCGCCTGCCAGAGAAATGTTGCCGGGCGAGGTCGCCGGCGCCGAGGCGGCCACCGCCAGGCTCGCCTGGTCGGTAGTGCCGGGCGTGGTGTTGCCGGTGATCTCGATCGTGCCGCCGGTGTTGCTGAGCCCGGCCGCAGTCACCTTCGTCGACGCGCCGAGCCCGGCGTTGCCGATGTTGAGAGTGCCGCTGTCGTTGTTCAAGGCGCCGCCCAGGGTCGCGATGCTGCCGCCGACTTCGCCGCCAAAGGAGTTGTCGACGTTGACCGTGCCGCTGTTGGTCAGCCCGCCGGCGAGGGTCAATGCCCCGTGCGCCGCGCCGTTCCCGTCCAGGCTGACCGTTCCCGAATTGCTCAGGCTGGTGGCCGCCACCGTGCTCGATGCGGTGAGCCCGCCGTTGCCGATGGCGAGGGTCGCGCCGGCATTGTTGGTCAAGCTCCCGCCGAGGCTCAGCGAGCCGCCGCCGCCGCCGGCGTCCAAACCCCCGTCGACGCTGACAACACCCGTGTTGCTCAGGCCGACCCCGATCGTCGTCACCGACGCACCGTTCAACAACGTGAGCGCCCCGGCGTTGCTCGACAGACCGGTCAGCGCGCTGTTGCTGGCCGGGCTGCTGCTCAGCGCCACCCGCGCCTGCGCCCCGTCGAGCGCCAACGTCGTCCCCGCGCCGATCGCCTGGATGCTGCTCGTCCCGGTGAACTGCAGCAGCGCGTCGCCTGCCAGAGAAATGTTGCCGGGCGAGGTCGCCGGCGCCGAGGCGGCCACCGCCAGGCTCGCCTGGTCGGTAGTGCCGGGCGTGGTGTTGCCGGTGATCTCGATCGTGCCGCCGGTGTTGCTGAGCCCGGCCGCAGTCACCTTCGTCGACGCGCCGAGCCCGGCGTTGCCGATGTTGAGAGTGCCGCTGTCGTTGTTCAAGGCGCCGCCCAGGGTCGCGATGCTGCCGCCGACTTCGCCGCCAAAGGAGTTGTCGACGTTGACCGTGCCGCTGTTGGTCAGCCCGCCGGCGAGGGTCAATGCCCCGTGCGCCGCGCCGTTCCCGTCCAGGCTGACCGTTCCCGAATTGCTCAGGCTGGTGGCCGCCACCGTGCTCGATGCGGTGAGCCCGCCGTTGCCGATGGCGAGGGTCGCGCCGGCATTGTTGGTCAAGCTCCCGCCGAGGCTCAGCGAGCCGCCGCCGCCGCCGGCGTCCAAACCCCCGTCGACGCTGACAGCACCCGTGTTGCTCAGCGAACCGGTGAGATTGGCCGATGCGGAGGCACCGACGACACTCCATTCCCCGGAATCGACCGTGACGTTGCCGACCGTGACAGCGGCGTTGAGCGTCGAGGTGCTGCTCGTCACCTCCGCGTTAAAGGTGTTGCCGCCGCCGTTGTTCGGGAATTCGCCGTTGCAATTTGTCCAGCTCGCGGCCGTCGCCCAATCACCGCCGGTAGTCAGGCAATTGAACGTCGCTGCCCGGGCAGCGGGGGGCGACAAGGGCCAACGCGAAGACCCCCGACAACGCCAAAAGCGAGCGTCGAATGGGATGAACCCGAAACAAAGGCATTGGCCCGCCCTCCCTCGTGCAACTTTGGCCAACCATAGGCAATTTTCGCGCCAATCATTCTAACCAATTGGATTTATTGATAATTCTTCGAAGAAACCGCATGGCCGCGGTGAAGCCAGTAACGTTTTGTAAAGAATTCCGACAGGGAATTCGTTAATGCTGTAAGCTGTGAATGGCGGATTTCTGGAATACCGGGCTCATTTTTGTAAGGATTTGCGGCAAAAGCGTGTCAAGTTTGCCGACATTCGGGCAAAAAGGGCTCAGCGGCGCTTGCGGCCGATCATCATGAAAAGCCCGCCGTCGCGGCCGCCTTGCGCCAGCATGGCGAGCTGGATCGCGAGATGGCGCGCGGCGCCGCCGGGGGGTTGCGGCTCGAACAACGCGGTGGCCGCGGTAAACGGGGCGCCGTCGGCGCGTGGGATGCTGGCGAGGAAATCGACGCCGGCCCGGTCGAACCAGCGCATGATCTCGGCGATCGAATGGCGGGTTTCATGCGGGTGCTGGTACTGGTCGCGAAACCAGGCCTCGCGCTGCGCGGCACCTGGGCCGGCCGCGGCGAGCCGCCGGTCGAGAAAATGGGCGGCCGGGCCAAACCGCGCAAAGGCCCAGCGCCGCGCCAAGGTGGCGAGCCGCGCATAGCGGTTGTAGAGCCCGACCAGCACGACGCCGCCGGGCTTTACCGCCTGCAGCAACGCTTCGAAGCCGCCTTGCGCGTCCCCGGTGTGGTGCAGCACGCCATTGGCGATGACCATATCGAGGCTCGCCGCGCGAAACGGCGGGCGAAATAAATTCATTTGCAGAAAGGCCGCGTTGGAGATCCCTGCTCTGGCGCGAAACTCGTTCGCCAGCCGCAGCGAATTGAGGCAGACGTCGCCGCCAAACAACCGCCGGCCCGCCGAGAGCCCGAGGAAATTCGTCAATTGCCCGGTGCCGCAGCCGGCTTCGAGCACGACAGCGTCACCCGGCAGCGCCCGATCGAGCGCGCGCAGAAAGAGGTTGCGCCCGGCCTTTGCCGCCAAGGTCTCGCGGGTCTCGCCGTCGGCATAGTTCGGGAACGGCGTCGCCTCGTAGAACGCTTTGACCAGATCGGTCACGTCGCCGGCGCAGGCTTGCGGATCGGTCGGGGCGAAGAGACGCGCAATGCCGTCCTCGACCGGGTAGCGCCGGGTCCCGTCGGCCGTCGCGAACCCGTCCTCGGTCGCAGTGAGCGACGCGCCGGTGACCGGGCAGGCAAGGAGATCAGCGCAGTCGCGCAGCGGTGCTGAGATCACCATAGACCCCCTCCGTTGCTCAGAGGCATTAAGATGATTCAGCGTGGTGTCTTCTTGGTCGTCTTCCCGGCGAAGGCCGGGACCCATTTCTGCCGTGGGCACCGGGCGGAGCCTGTCCTCGGGCCGGCCACCGGCCGGACCCGTGGGCCGGTGTGGCGAGGTTTTCGGCATCAGCGTTTGGTTGCCGCAGCTGATAAATCACGTCAATTGGTCTGAGCATCAGAGTTGCGCCAGCTCGGGTCCGGGCCCCAACGCGGCCGGGAGGCTCACCACAGCGTATAGATGTTGCGGGCGGTGTCTTCGGCTTGCGTGCGGCGGGGCCGGCGCAGGCGAAGGGCGGCGACGCCAACCAGGCCGAGCCCGACAAGCGCCACGACGATCCAAAGCTCGATCGGCATCCCGCCCTACCCGCCCCTCTTTTGCCGGTCGATCGCGGCGGCGACAAACGGCAGCATCGCCTCGGCCACCATCGCGTTGCCGGTTTCCGAAAGATGATAGGCGTCAATATAGACGGGATCGTCGAGCGCATCAAAAATCGCCGACAGATCGACCGCGTCGCCGGAAGCGGCGATTTCCGGATGACGGCGATAGGCCTCGATGACGAGCCGATAAAAGCGGCGCCGCAATGCGACATCGGTCGTGTAATCGGCCTCGAAGCGGGTCTCGTCGGCGGATTTCCGCTCCTTGGTCGTGATCACCGGCTGCCAGAAAAAGAGCGTTGCGAAACCGTGCTCGCGCGCCGTCAGCCGCACCAGCCGTAGATTGGCGGCATAGGCCGCGACCACCCTTTCGGCGAGCTCGGGCAAATCAATTCGCGACAGATCGGCGTCGGGTCCGGGCAACGGGCCTTGCAGCCGCAGCCCGGTCAGCTTGCGCAGGCGGCGCAAGGTGCGCGGGACCGCGCTCATCAGCGCCGCGGCATAGAGGTCGCCGCGCCGGTCGGGATGCAGCAAATTAAACTCGGCGCGGCGGCGGCCCTCGTTGAACACCGCGTCGGCCCGCCCGCTCTGCTCGGCAGAGGCGATCTCGTTGATGCCGTCATAAAACAGCGCGAGATCCGGCCGCCCTCCTCCTTTCAACAGCTGGTGCAGGCCAACCGCCTCCTGCGTGCTGTTGTGGCCGAGCTGGCCAAAATTGGCGACCGCGGCGCAATGGCCCTGCTCGGCCAGGCGGCGGGCAAGCACGGCCGGGATCGTCGCGTCGTCGCGCGCACCCATCCCCATCATCGTCGAGCCGCCAAAACAAAGGATGCGGAGGGTGCCGGGCCCCGCCCTCTCCTCGCCCGGGGTCGGCCGCAAGCCGCGCTCGTCGAGCGTGATATAGCTGCCGTGCGCCGGGCGCTGCCACCATTCGACATAAGGCCGCCAATCGACCCGCACCAGACGGTGGAATTCGTCAAAATAGCGTATCGCCCAGGCCGCACCCTGATAGGCGTCGGCATTCGCCGCGCGGTCGGGCCGTCCCCACCGGCGATAGCGCAGCCGCCGGCTCATCGCGCGCAGCCAATCGACGCCGAATTCGAGGAACAGCACGACGATGATGATCAGGCCGACGACGTGCCAGACCGCCAGAACGAACCGGCCGAGGGAGTGCAGCAGGACCGTCATCGAGGGGCTTTGCTCTCGAGCTCATCGGCGGCGCCCCCCTCACCCTTCCCTCTCCCCCCGATCGGGGGGAGAGGGTTGCATAGGGTTGGCGAGACCGTGTCGAGCCTTACCCGGAGCTGGGTGAGGGGGGCGGGATCGCCTGAGCGGCTCCTGCGCGGTCGCGACAAAGCTCAGCTTACGGCGCGGCGCGGCGGAGCCTCGGCAAAACGCGGCATGACCTCGCGGGCAAAGCGTCGCAAGCTTGCGCGGCCGCGCACACCGCCACCCGAGCCGCCGCCATTGATCAACACATAGCCGGCGCCGGCTGCGCGCAGCTCGTCGAGGCGCGCGGCGATGTGGCCGGGGGTGCCGTACATGGCGCTCGCCTCGTTGACCACGCGCGGGTCGCCGGTGGCGCGGTCGGGGCCGCCATGCACGGTGCCGTCGGGCCGGGTCGCGAGCTTCAATTGGCGCAGCCGGTTGGCGAGCCGCCGCTCCATCGCCGCTTCCCGCTCGGCGGCGCCGTCGCAGACAAAAAAGGCGCGGGTCACCGCCACCTGCATCGCGTCGAATCGGCGGCCCTGCGCCTCGGTTTCGGACCGGTAGGCCGCGATGCTGGCGGCGACATCGGCGGGCGCGGCGTATTGGCCGAGCAGCAGATTATAGCCTTGCGCCGCGACCCGGCGGATCGAGCGCTCGCTGCCGGCCCCCATCCAGATCGGCGGATGCGGCTGCTGCGCGGTCGGCGGCTCGACCACGATCTCGTCGAATGCCCAGTATTTGCCGCGGTGCGAGAACGGCTCGTTCGCGGTCCACGCCTTCCGGATCACCTCGAGGCATTCGTCGAAGCGGGCGTCCGCCTCGTCCATATCAACGCAAAAACCCTTGAACTCGTTGTAGCGGTAGCCCTTGCCGATGCCGAAATCGAGCCGCCCGCCGGAGAGGAGGTCGAGGGTCGCGGCCTGCTCGGCGAGCAAGACCGGGTTGTGCCACGGCAATACCATGACGGCGGTGCCGAGGCGCAGCCGGCGGGTGCGCGCGCCAAGCCAGGTCAACAGGTTGATCGTCGCCGAGACCTGGCCATAGCCGGTGAAATGGTGCTCGACGACAAAGGTCGAGTGAAAGCCGAGCGCCTCGGCCTCGACGTTGTAGTCGATAAAGTCGCGAAACCCCTCGGCGCTGTCGAATTCCGGGCCGCCCCGCCGGGCCGCCGCACTGCCGAACAAGCCGAACTGCATCGCTCCGATCCCCTCCGTGAGCCGCGCGCGACACTACGCTGCCCGGTGACCCGTTCCAAATACCTTGCCGGTCTCGACCGGGATGGACGCAGGATCAGCGGTTCGTTTGCCAATCGTCGCGCCATAGGAAATCGGGGCCGAGCTCGGCGAGGCTGGGGCAGCCGATCTGGGCCATGACGAGGTCGATCTCGCGGCGAAAGATCTCGACCGCCTTGTTGACGCCGGGGATGCCGCCTGCGGCAGCGCCGTATAGGGTCGGCCGGCCCATAAAGACAAATTTGGCGCCGAGGCAGAGCGCGATCAGGATGTCGGCGCCGCGCCGCACGCCGCTGTCGAGCATGACCGCTAGCTTGTCGCCGACCGCCGCGTCGACCGCCGGCAACACGTCGAGCGAGCCCGGCGCCTGGTCGAGCTGGCGTCCGCCATGGTTCGAGACGATGATCCCGTCGCAGCCGATTTCGGCGCAGCGCAGCGCGTCCTGCGGGCTCATGATCCCCTTGACCACGAGCGCGCGCGGAAAGAGCCGGCGATAGCGCTCGAGGTCGCGCCAAGTCTGCGCGGCGAACGGCATCAGCGAGCGCGAGAAATTATAGACTTCCTCGGCATTGGCGCGGTTGCGGGCATAGGGCTGCCAGTTCTGCAGCATCGGCGTGCCGCCGCCGTGCCGCAGGTATTCGGCGATCCAGCCGGGATGGGTCAGCGCCTCCAGCAAAATCGACGGCTTGAGGCTCAATGCCTGAAACAATCCGCCGCGGACATTGGCAAAGCCGTTTTTGATATTGCGCTCGCGCTTCGATCCGATCGGCACATCGACGGTCAAGACCAAGGCGCCGAGCCCGGCATCGGCGGCGCGGCGGATCATGTCCTCGCGGACATGGGCGTCGCTTGCGGCGTAAAGCTGATACCAGGCGTTGTCGGGCGCGATCTTCGCCGCCGCCTCGATCGAATCGTTGCTGGCGCCCGACATGATGTAGGGGATGTTCGCTTCGGCCGCCGCGCGGGCCAGCATCAGATCGGCGCCGCGGCGAAAGAGCCCGGCGCCGCCGGTCGGCGAAATCCCGAACGGGCTCGCATAGGTGTGTCCGAACAACGTCGCGGTCTGGTCGCGCACCGACACATCGACGAGATAGCGCGGCAATAATTGGTGCTTATGAAAGGCGGAGGTGTTGGTTTCGAGCCCGCGCTCGTCTTCGAGACCGCCTTCGATAAAGTCGAATGCGATCTTCGGCAGCCGCCGCTTCGCCATTTTATGCAGGTCTTCGATGTTGACGGCGTCGTTCAGCCTCATCTCGTCACGGTCCCTCTGCGGTCCGGCTCTCGTGCAGCGCGCAACATGGCGCATTTTTTGGCGGTGCGACAACGCAGAATTGGCGTGCGCCCAGCAGCTTCCCGCCGGGCGCGGCGCACCGGCGATGGGAAGGGCGTCAGATGATCCGGCGGGGGCCGCGGCCCGGCTGCGACAAGGGCGTCTGCGCGGATGCTATTTGCGCACCATTGCGGCGCCGCGGGTCAGCGTCGCGGCAGCCTGGGCGACGATCCGCTCGATGATTTCGGCGGCGGCCGGGATATCGTTGACGAGGTCCACCCCTTCACCGGCCCAGACGACGCGAGTAGCAAAATCGTTCGCATCGGCGGCGAGATACGCCTTTTCGTGATCCTGCCGCCCGGCTTCCAGCACCGCTTCGCGGCCGTGCCATTCGGCGGAGAAGGCGTTGCGCAAGCCGCGGCCGGGATAGATCGCCGGCCAGGGCGCGCCGCGCACGATGTCGAAGACGCGGGTCTGCTGCGTCTGGTCGCCGCCGGCGGCGAGCGCTGCGGCTTTCATCGCCGGGTCCCACAGCGATTCGCGCGACGCGGTGAACCGCGTTCCCATCGACACACCGGCCGCCCCCAGATTGAGCGCCGCGGCGAGGCCGCGCCCATCGGCGATCCCGCCCGCCGCGACCACCGGGATCGGGGCGACGGCGTCGACCACGGCCGGGACAAGGCCCATCGTGCCGCGCGTCGTCCCGGCGTGCCCACCGGCGTCACGTCCCTGGGCGATGATCACATCGGCACCGGCGGCCGCGGCTTCCTTCGCCTGGGCCAGCGTCTGCACCTGACAGATGATCTTGACGCCGGCGCTCTTGATCCGGGCGGTGAACGGGGCCGGGTCGCCAAACGACAGCATCACCGCGGCGGGCTGCGCCTCGAGCGCCACATCGAGCGCCGCCGGGTTGCGGTCGAGCGCCCAGAGAATGAACCCGATCCCGACCCGGGTGTTGCCGGCCTCGGCCAATTCCTGCCGGATGGCCGCGGCATTGGCATAGCCCGACCCGACGAGCCCGAAACCGCCGGCATTTGTCACTGCGGCGGCGAGCTTGCCGCCGGCTGCCGAGCCCATCGGCGCGAGCAGGATCGGGTGCTCGATCCCGAGCAAGCGGGTCAGCGCGGTTTCGATGACTGGCAATGGCGGCCCCTTTCGGACTGGATGTGGCGCGCGACAGGAATTGCCGCCCGCCGGCTAAAGGCCGAGCTCGGTCAGGCCAGGGTGGTCCGCCGGTCGCGGGCCGAGCAGCCAGTGGAACCGCCGGTCAGGCTCGCGGATCGGGACGTCGTTGATGCTCGCCTCGCGCCGCCGCATCAGTCCGTCGGCGTCGAACTCCCACAGCTCGTTGCCGTGCGCGCGGAACCAGCTGCCCGAATCGTCGTGCCATTCGTAGTGGTAGCGCACCGCGATGCGGTTGTCGGCGAACGCCCACAATTCCTTGATCAGGCGATAGTCGAGCTCTTTGGCCCATTTGCGCCGCAGAAATTCGATAATCGCCGGGCGGCCCTGGAAAAATTCGGCGCGGTTGCGCCACCGGCTCTCTTCGGAATAGCCGAGCGCCACCCGTTCGGGCTCTCGGGTGTTCCAGGCATTCTCAGCCAGGCGCACCTTTTCTGTGGCGGTTTCCGAGGTAAACGGCGGGAGCGGAGGACGGGCCATTCCTGTTCGCAGACCTCTCGACAGGCGGCGGATATTGTCGCCTTGAGATTATCGAGGTCGGCGACGACGCTCAATGCCGAGGGGCCCCGCACCCCGCTTTCGAGCTGCAGCAAAGCTCCGCCAGCAGGTTTTTTTGCGCGATCGCGATGGCTAGCCGCCGTCCCGATCGGCTAGGATCGCGGCAATTGCGCCGAGTGGTGAAGGTGACGCCATGAGCAACGCGGCACTCCCGGAACTGGACGGTTTTCGCCGCCGGATGGCGGTGGCGATCCACGACCATTGGAAATTGTTTTTGGCCGAAGGCGTGGTCATGGTGATCCTCGGGCTGGTGGCGATCGCCGTTCCCGAGGTCGCCAGCCTGGTGATCGCAATTTTTGTCGGTTGGCTGTTTTTTATCGGCGGGATTTTCCGCACCTGCTCGCTGCTGCGGCATCGGCACATGCCGGGCTTTGTCTGGTCGCTGGCGACAGCGGTGCTGGCGATCGTGCTCGGCCTCGTGCTGCTGCTGCGCCCGGCCGCCGGCGTGCTGACCCTGACCTTGGTGCTCGTCGTGTTTTTCATTCTCGAAGGGATCGGCGCGATCCTGGTCGCGATCGAGCATCGCCGGCACCTGCCGAGCTGGGGCTGGGTGTTGTTCAGCGGCCTCGTCGATCTGCTGCTCGCCTTCCTGATCTGGGACGGCTGGCCGAGCTCGGCCAGCTGGGCGATCGGCCTCCTCGTCGGGATCAACATGCTGTTTGTCGGGCTGTCGCTGATCATGACCGCGCTCGCCGCACGGACCATGGCACCCGAAAACCGCTAGCCGCGATCGGGCGGAGTGCTTTGCGGCGTGGCGCGGCTTGTCGATGTAATCTCGCCCGTGTCATGATTTCTCACCCGCGGCGACCGATCTTCCCGAGGCGTCCGGGTACAGGCGGCAGGATGGCGATCGACACGCTCAAAGTCGCAAAGCGGCTGCGCGAGGCCGGCTTCACCGAGCCGCAGGCCGAGGCCGTGCTGAGCCGGCCGATCTGAGGGTGCAGCAGCCGACGATTTTCGAGCTGGTCGTCAATCTGAAGACCGCCGGGGCGCTCGGCCTCACGCTGCCGCCATCGATCCTCGCCCGCGCCGGCGAGGTCATCGACCAACACCCGAGCCTCGGCGTCGCCTCAGCGGGTGGCGTGGCGGCGCAGCCGGTCTTCGAGACGGGCGAACAGCATATCGGTCAGGATCGCGAAGAGGGCGACGAGCACGGCCCCTTCGATGACGAGCGGCAATTTGTTGGCGACGAGGCCGGCGAAAATCGGCGTGCCGAGCGTCAAGGCGCCGACCGTCGAGCCGATCGTGGCAGTGCCGATGGCGATCGTGACCGCGACGCGGATGCCGGCGAGGATGACCGGGGCGGCCAATGGCAGCTCGACCCGAATGAGCCTTTGCGCCGGTGTCAGGCCCATGCCTTCGGCCGCCTCGCGCACCGCCGCCGGCACCCCTTCGAGCCCGGCAACCGCGTTTTCGATGATCGGCAAGAGGCTGTAGAGAAAGAGCGCGATCACCGTCGGCAAGGCGCCGAAACCGACGATCGGCACCGCGATCGCCAGCACCGCAACCGGCGGAAAGGTCTGGCCGATCGCGGCGAGCGCGTTCACCATCGGCCGGAAATCGCGGCCGGCGGGCCTGGTCACGAACACGGCCAGGGCAACCCCGACCAACGAAGCAGCAAGGCTCGCGACCGAGACCAGCGCGAATTGCGACAGAAACAGCGCGAGAAAGCTGTCGCGGTCGTAAACGACCGGCTCGACGCCGGGAAACATCTGGTGCAGCAGCGGCTTGAGGTCGCCCATCCGCAGCAGCAAGCCAGCGAACAGCAGCCCGACCCACAGGACCGGGCTCGCCGCCACGGTGCGCGAACGGATCATCGCACCAGATCGGCGAGGGTGACGGCGCCGACCATATGCCCCGCGGCGTCGCAGACCGGCAGGCGATCGGCATGGCGTTCGGTCATCGCCGACAGCGCGTCGCGCAACGACATGTCGAGCCCGACCGGCGGGCCCCCGGCGGTTTCACCGCGGCGAACCCGCTCTGCGACCCGGCGCACCGACAAGAGCTTTAGCCCGAGCCCTTGATGGCCGACGAAATCGCGAACAAAATCATTGGCCGGATGCTGGAGAATCTCGAGCGGGGTGCCGAGCTGGGCGATCCGGCCGTCATTCATCACCGCGATCCGGGTGGCCAGCCGCAGCGCCTCGTCGATGTCGTGCGTGACAAACACGACCGTCTTGCTGGTCCGCCGCTGGATCGCGGCGAGCTCCCCTTGCAATGTGTCGCGAGTGATCGGATCGACGGCGGCGAAGGGCTCGTCCATCAGCAGCAGCTCCGGGTCGGCGGCGAGCGCGCGGGCGACCCCGACGCGCTGCTGCTCGCCCCCGGACAGCTGATGCGGATATTTGTCGCGATAATTTCGCGGGTCGAGGCGGAACAATTCGAGGAGCTCGGCCACCCGGTCGCGCACCCGGGCGGGCGGCCATCTTAAAAGCCGCGGCACGGTGGCGATGTTGTCCGCCACATTCCAATGCGGAAAGAGCCCGATCGACTGGATCGCATAGCCGATCCGCCGGCGCAGCGCTTCGGCCGGGATGCGCGCCACATCCTCGCCGCCGACCCGAATGACGCCCTGATCGGCGGCGATCAGCCGGTTGATCATACGCAGCGTCGTCGATTTGCCGCAGCCCGACGAGCCGAGCAGCACGCAGAATTCGCCGGCCGGGACGGCGAGCGACAATTGATCGACGACCGCGCGGTCGCCGTAGCGCTTGGTCACAGCCTCGATCTCGATCATGGGCGACCCGGCCGGGGCAATGCCGCCACCAGCATTTGCAGCAGGAAATCGACGGCGAGCGCCAGAAAGATCGCCGGCAACGCGCCGAGCAGGACGAGATCGACCGCGTATTGGCCGAGCCCCTCGAAGACAAAGGTGCCGAGCCCGCCTGCACCGATCAGCGCGGCGACGACGGCGAGGCCGATCGCCTGCACGACGACGATGCGCAATCCGGCGAGCAGGACCGGGGTGGCGAGAGGCAGCTCGACACGCCACAAGATCTGCCGGCGCCCGAGACCCATGCCGCGCGCCGCCTCGACCACGGCCGGATCGACCCCGACGATGCCGGCATTGGTGTTGCGCACCACCGGCAGCAATGCGTAGAGCACCAGCGCGATAATTGCCGGCGCCATGCCGATGCCGCCGATCCCGAGCGCCGCCACCCACGGCAGCGCCGCCGCCAAGGCCGAGAGCGGTGCTATCAGCAGGCCGAAGAGCGCGATCGACGGGACCGTCTGCAACAGGTTGAGGACGGCGAAAAGCGGGCCGCGCCAACCCGGGCACCGCGCCGCGACGACGCCGAGCGGAAAGCCGATCGCCAATGCCGGCCCGACCGCCGCCGCGACCAGCACGACGTGGCGAAGGAGCGCCTCGGCGAACAGCCGGCGCCGGCTCGCGTATTCACGGGCCAAGGACAGCGCGTCGAACGCGCCGGCCACCGCCATCAGCACGATGACGCCGACAATCGTTGCCGCCACGGCGAGCTTTAGCGCGGGTCCGGCACCGAGCCGCTGCAGCGCATCGCCGACCGCCAGGACGCCGCAGGCAGCGAGCACCCAGAACGCGGCACCGAGCGATACCCGCGCCGCCGGCGCCCCGGTGGTGGCGAGCGACCGCGCCGCCTCTCCCGCCGCCGCCAGCGTGAGCAGCAGCAGCGCGCTGCCCAAGACCGCTGCTATCGTGTGCTGCGCTCGCCCCGGCCGCGCCAGGGAAGCTGCCAGCAGCAGCGCGACAAGAGCGGCAATGCCGATGGTCGAGAGTGTCGGAACGGCTTGCCATAGCGCGATCGGCCGGCCCGAAACGAGCCGGTTCGGCGCCACGCCGACAAAGCCGCCGGCGACGGTCGCCGCAGCCCCGGCAACAGCCAATGTCAACGACACGGGGTTGCCGATGGCGGCCGGCCATGCGCGAGCGAGCGCCCGGGCGGTCACCGCAGAAAATGCTTTGCTTTGAGATAGTCGGTGGCGACCGCGCCGGCATCCTTGCCGTCCACGGCAATCGCCGCGTTCAGCCGCTGCAGCGTGTCGATCGTCAGCGTCGCAAAGACCGGGTCCAGGGTTTTTGCAATTTCCGGATGGCGCGCCAGCACGGCTTCGCGCACCACCGGCGCCGGCGCATAGACGATCTGGGCGCCCTTGTCGTCGGTAAGCGCCACGAGGCCGAGCGCCGCCACCGCGCCGTCGGTGCTGTAGGCCATCGCCGCGTTGACCCCCGACATGCCTTCGGCCGCCGCGCGCAACGTCGCCGAGGTGTTGCCGCCGACAAGGGTCAGAAGCTGGCCGTCAGACAAGCGGAAATCGTAGGTCGCTTCGAATGCCGGCAAGGCTGCCGGGCTGTCGACAAACTCGACCGAAGCGGCGAGCACGACATCGCCGCCGCCCCGCACATAGCGGGCGAAATCTTCCATCGTCGCGAGATTGCCGCGCTGGGCGAGGCCGCGCCGCACCGCGATCGCCCAGGTATTGTTGGCCGGCGCCGGGGCCAGCCAGACCAGGCGGTTTTTCTCGCGGTCGAGCTTCGCGACGAGGGCGGCACCCTTGGCCCAGCTCCGCCATGCCGGGTCGCTTTCCAGGTGAAAGAACGAAGCGCCGTTGCCGGTGTATTCGGGGTAGATGTCGATCTGCCCGGCGAGAATGGCGGCGCGCACGATATTGGTCGGGCCGAGCTGGATTTTGTTCTGCGTCGCCATGCCGTGCGCTTCCAGCACTCGCAGGATCATGTTGCCGAGCAGCGCTCCCTCGGTGTCGATCTTGGAGGCGACGACGATCTTGTCCTGCGCTTGCACTGTGATCGGCAGCACGCCGAGAGCGAAGACGGCGGCGCAGAGCCAGCCCTTCATCGGCCGCCTATGTCGCCACGGCGCGGCAGCCACGCGGTGAGACGCCGGGCGGCCTCGGCGATGTCCCGGGTCGCGCCGGCAAACGAGATGCGCACCCAGCCGCCGCCGCCAAGCGGGTCGAAATCGAGGCCCGGGGTGATCGCGACATCGGTTTCGGCCAACAGCCGGCGGCACCAGGCTTCGCTGTCGCCGCTCAATTCCGAGATATCGACATAGAGATAAAAAGCGCCCTCGGCCGGGGCGGACCGCGTCAGCCCGGCGTCCGAGAGCGCGCGCGCCAAGGTGTCGCGGTTGGCGCGGTAGCGCGCGACATGGGCGTCGAGCTCGACGCGGCAACCGAACGCCGAGACCGCGGCGAGCTGCGCCAAGGCCGGTGGCGAGATATAAAAATTCTGTGCCAGGCACTCGACCGAGCGCCGCAGCTCGGGCGGCACCAGCATCCAGCCGAGCCGCCAGCCGGTCATGCAATAATATTTCGAGAACGAGTTGACGACGATCGCCTCGGGCGCGAGGGCGCGGGCGGTCTGCGCGGGCGCCTCGTAGGTGATGCCGTGATAGATCTCGTCCGAGATCAGGCGGATGCCATGGTCATGGCACCAGGCGGCGAGCCGGGCGAGCTGCGACGCGGCGATCATGGTGCCGGTCGGGTTGGCTGGGCTGGCGACGACGAGACCGTCGATTGGGCCGAGATCGGCTAGGATTTCGGGCGTGGGCTGGTAATGCGCGTTCGCGCCGACCGCGATCGGCACCGGCTCGATGCCGAGCGCGCTCAGGATGTTGCGGTAGGCCGGGTAGCCGGGCACCGCGAGGGCAACCCGGTCGCCCGCCTCGAACGCGGCGAGAAAGGCGAGCAAAAAGGCGGCCGAGGAGCCGGTGGTGACGACGACCTCGCCCGGCTCGACCGCGACACCGTATTGCTCCAGGTAATGTGCGGCGATCGCCTGTCGTAACGGGGCGATGCCGAGCGCGTCGGTATAGCCGATCAGCCCGTCGTCGAGGGCCCGCCGCGCGGCATCGCGCACCGCCGCGGGCGCCGGGCTGCCGGGCTGGCCGACTTCGAGATGGATGACGGGCGCGCCCCCGGCCTCGCGCTCGCTCGCCGCGCGCAGCACATCCATCGCGATAAAAGGCGGGACCAGCCCGCGGCGGGACGGCTGCAAGCTCATCTTCGCCCGCGCCCGAGCATTTCGCAGCCCGTTGTCAATCGAAGCCTCCTCGACCGGCATCCTGCGCCGAGGAGGTTGCCATTGGCGAGCGGGTTTGGCTATGACGAGCGGCCGATGGCTGGCGAGAGGAAGCGGTCGCGATGCCTGAAACGACACCGGTCCGCCTCATTGGGATGACCGGCAGCCTGCGCCTCGGCTCCTATTCGAACGCGGTCTTGGAGACGATGGCGGAGAAATTCGCCGGCCGGGCCGAGATTCGGATCTGGGATTTGCGGCCGATCCCACCCTATGACCAGGATTTCGAGGGTGACAGCCGCCCGGCGCCGGTCAAGGAATTGCTGGCCGCAATCGACGCCGCCGATGGGGTCGTGCTGTGCGCGCCCGAGTTCAACCACAGCATCCCCGGCGTGCTGAAGAATGCCCTCGACTGGGCCTCGCGCCCGGCCTTCGCCTCCGTCATGGCCTATAAGCCGGTCGCGATCATGGCGACCTCGCGCGGGCCGCTGGGCGGGGCACGCTGCCTCGAGCATATGCGCGTCGCCCTCGATTCGATGCTGTCGCGGGTCGTTGTCGCGCGCGAGGTGACGATCACCGCGACCGCCGACAAGATCCGCGACGGCCGGCTCGTCGACGAGACCTCGCTCGGCTTTGCCTGCGCCGCGGTCGAAGCGCTGCTCGCCGAGATTCGCCTGTGGGCAATGGCGGCGAACGGCGCTTAGGGGGCGTCACGATGTCCGAAGAACAGAGCGCGGTGCACTGCGAGATCGACGCACGCGGGGTCGCGGCGGTGACGCTCAACCGACCCACGGTCGGCAACGCCTATGACGGCGCGCTGATCGACGGGCTGATCGCGACCTTTGCCCGCCTGGCGCGCGAGCCCGGCCTGCGGTGCACGGTGCTGCGCGGCGCCGGGCGCCACTTCCAGCTCGGCGCCGACCTTGCCTTTCTGCGCCGGCTGGGTGCGGTGGCGGAGGCCGACAATTTCGATTTTTCACGCCGCACGCTGGCCGCGATCGAAGGCTTGCAACATTTCCCGCGCCCGACCGTGGCGGTGATCCATGGCGGCTGTTTTGGCGGTGGGGTCGGGATCGCTGCCGCCTGCGATATCGTGATCGCCGCCGAGGATGCGGTCTTTGCGATCAGCGAGGTGCGCTGGGGCATCACCGCGGCGCCGGTGATCCCGCTGCTCACCCGCCGCCTCGGGCCGCGGGCATTGGCACGATGGGCGCTGACCGGCGAGCGTTTCGGCGCCGCCGAGGCGCGGCGCATCGGGCTGGTCCACGAGCTCGTCCCGGCCGCAGAGCTGGAGAGCGCTGCCGCGCACGTCGTCGATAATCTGCTGATGGCGGCACCGGAAGCGGCGGCGATGACCAAGGCGCTCGTCGCCGAAGCGGTCGAGACGCCCGACACCCCGGGGTTTCGTGACCGGCTCGCCAGCGAAGGTGCCGCCCGCCGCCGCCTGCCGGAAGCCGCCGAGGGTCTCGCCAGCTTTGCCGAAAAGCGCCCTCCCGCCTGGTATCCCGGCGGGTGAGGCCGTGCGGACCCGTGGATTTCTAGGCGGGGATTTTTAGGGATTTTTAGGCGGGGCTGGAGGCGGGCTTTTCGTTGACGCAGCGCAGGAGCCGCCAATAGCCGAACAGGTTGCTCGGCTGCACGTCACGGATCGACAGCCCGCTGACGCGGCGGAACTCGTCAAACGAAAAATCGGGGTGGAAGCCGATATGACGGGCGAGGCGCGCAAGGCGCGCTTCGAGAAAGCGGGCCACCGGGTTCTCGCTGGCGAAATGGTTGACCACGATGATGGAGCCGCCGGGGAGGCACACCCTGCGCATTTCCGCGGCGAACCGGGCCGGGTTCGGGACCACCGAGGCGACATAGAGCGCCAGCACCGCGTCAAAGGAATTATCGGCAAAGTCGAGGTTTTCGGCGTCCATCTCGTGCAGGCCGGCGACATGCGCGAGACCGAGCCGCGCCGTGCGGCCTCGCGCCTTTTCCAGCATCTCGGCCGAGACATCGATGCCGGTCACTTGCGAATCGCGCCGGAAATACGGGAGCGACAGCCCGGTGCCGACGCCGACTTCGAGGATCCGCTGCCCGGGCCGGTCGTTGGCAATGCCGACCGCCGCCTTGCGCCCAGGGTGAAACACCGGGCCGAAGACAATATCATAGGAGCCGGAGAATAGGCGGTAGGTGCGGATCGTGTCCTGCAAATCCATCGGATCGCTCTCGCTTGATCGACCGGGCCGGAGGGGGCGTGGGGAGTATCAGGACATTTCTATCCCGGCGTGTCCACTGGCGCCACCCAATCCCTCCAATCCCCGCACACCCCGCCAACCGCTCAAATCAGGATGATCCGCTCCGCCTCCTGGCCTTTTTTGCCTTCGACCACCTCGACCCGCACCCGCTGGCCGGGATCGAGGGTGGCGACCCCGCTGCGCCGCAATGCGGTGATATGGACGAATACGTCCTTGCTGCCGCCATCGGGCGCGACAAAGCCATAGCCCTTTTCCGGCTCGAACCATTTGACCACGCCCTCGACCGTCATCGCCCCGCGCGGCATGCGACGGTCGGTCGCGCCGACCATGGGACCGGCGGTGCTGTCGTCGACATTCAAGATGTTGGTCACGAGCGGGCCTTTGGCCCCCTCGCCGATCTCGCAAGTCAGCGAGGCGCCTTCGCGCACATCGTCATAGCCGGCACGGCGCAGGACCGCCATCGGCAGAAACGCGTCCGACGAGCCGTCGGACGGGACGACGAACCCGAACCCTTTGCTGGCGTTGAACCACTTTACCTTCGCTTCGACGCGACGACCGGGGAGCGTGTCTTCGCGGAAGAAACCGGGGCGGCGGTCGTACATGTGTCCTCTAAACGAAGAATTGAATGCAGGCGAGCGCGTGAACGGCAAATTTTAACGCAGCTCGACCGCCCCGCGCCAGCCGTCATATCGCCCGATTGCCGCCCAATTTCCCGATCAGCGGGAATAGGCCACGAGGAGCTGGCTCTGCTCGCCCAAGCCTTCGACCGAAAGCCGCATCCGGTCGCCGGCACGCAGAAATTTGGGCGGCTTAAAGCCCATGCCGACCCCCGACGGCGTCCCGGTCGGGATCACGTCGCCGGGCAAGAGGGTCAGGAATTGGCTGACATAGCTGACGATTTCGTCGACGCCGAAGATCAGGTCGGCGGTGTTGCTGTTCTGCCGCCGCTCGCCGTTGACCTCGGTCCACAAGGCGAGCTTGCCGGGGTCGGGAATTTCGTCGGCCGTCACGACCCAAGGGCCGGTCGGGCAGAAGGTGTCGGCGCTCTTGCCCTTGGTCCACTGCCCGAGGCGCTCGATCTGGTATTCGCGCTCGGACACGTCGTTGACGACGCAATAGCCGGCAACGTGCTTGCGCGCATCCGCCTGCGAGACATACCGCGCCACGCTGCCGATAACGATGCCGAGCTCGACCTCGTAATCGGTCTTTTGCGAGCCCTTCGGAATGATCACATCGTCGTTCGGCCCGCAAATCGACGTAGGCGCCTTCATAAAAAAGATCGGCTCGGAGGGGATGGCGGCACCCGCCTCCTGCGCGTGCAGGCGGTAGTTGAGGCCGATCGCGACGATCTTGGAGATGTTGCCGACGCAGGGGCCGAGCCTGGGATTGCCGGAGACGAGCGGCAGGCTCGCCGGGTCGAGCCGGCGCAGCCGGTCGAGCGAGGCGGGTGCGAGCGCGGCGCCGTCGATGTCCCCGACCGTGCCGGAGAGGTCGCGGATTTTGCCGTCGCGGTCGAGCAGGCCGGGCTTTTCCCGACCGGCCGGGCCATAGCGCAAAAGCTTCATCGGAGCTGCCTCCCGTTTTGGGTCAAAGGGTAAAGCCGCCGTCGATCACATGGACGGCACCGGTGGTGAACGAGGATTCGTCGGAGGCGAGATAGACGGCAAGGGCCGCCACCTCCTCAGCGGTGCCGAGCCGGCCCAGAGGCTGGCGCTCGACAAAGGCGCGCCGCGCCGCCTCGCTGCCGCCGACGAGGCGCACGCCTTGGGCGGCGATCCGGTCGGCGAGCGACGGCGTCTCGATCGTCCCCGGGCAGATCGCGTTGCAGCGGATGCCCTCTTTCACGAAATCGGCCGCCACCGATTTGGTCAGGCCGATCACCGCTGCCTTGGTCGCACCGTAAACGCAACGGTTTGGCGTCCCTTTGATCGAGGAGACGGTGGACGCCATGTTGATGATCGAGGCCCCGCCGCCGCGCTCCAGCATCTTTGGCAAAAACGCGCGGATCATCACGAACATCGAGCGGACATTGATCGCAAAGGACGCGTCCCACTCGATCGGCAATGCATCGAGGATCGTGCCGTGATGGACAAAGCCGGCGCAATTGAACAAGACGTCGACCGGCCCGAGCTCGGCGGCAAGCGCGGCGAGCGCATCGTCTTCGGTCACGTCGAGGCGGCGGGTCGCGATCAATTGGTCGGCGAGCGAGGCGAGCTTGTCCTCGGCGATGTCGGTCGCCAGGACGCTGGCTCCCTCGGCGGCGAAGGCCAGCGCCGTCGCGCGGCCGATCCCCTGCCCCGCCGCCGTCACCAACGCCCGTTTGCCCGCGAGCCGTCCCGCCATCCCGGCAAATTGCCATGCCGCTCGCCGCATTGCAAATTGTGGCGAGAGAAGACGTTAAAAGACGAGTCAAAGCAGGCTGTTGCAGAAGGCCGGACAGGGTGCGACATTTCGACCTGCTCAGCAGGACGGAGCGAGGAAATGGACACGATCGAGACTGCCGCCGCACTGCGCGCCCAGGGATTGCTGACACGGCTGCCGTCGCGGCTGCACCACAACGCCTATGTCGTCAAGGACCACGAGGCGAACCGCCGGTTCTTCGAAGATTTGCTCGGGATCCCGTTGGTCGCGACCTGGTGCGAAAAGAGCTTCAGCACCGAGCTCGGCAGAGAGGTTGAGTTCTGTCACACCTTCTTCGGCATGGAAGACGGCGGCGCGCTCGCCTTCTTTCAATTTGCCGACCCCGAGATGCATGCGCTGACGCAAGCCGAGCGGCCGGCCAAGATCGGTCGGCACTACCACATCGCGTTCAAGGCCGAGGCCGAGACCTATGACGAGCTGAAAGCGCGGCTCGAACGTGCCGGCGAACCATACCGCGAGACCAACCACGGCTATTGCAAATCGATCTATGTCAGCTCGCCCGACGGGCTGATCGTCGAGTTCACCCAGGACCCCGAGGACGTCGCCGAGATCGATGCGGTCCGGCGGGCCGACGCGCATAGCGAATTGGCCCGCTGGCTCGACGGCGACCGGCGCACCAACAACGATCTGCGCGGCCGGAAAATCTGATCGGGCAAAAATCTGATCCAGGCAATTGCTGCAAAATCGAACGGGAGGGGCCGATGAGCGGACGCGTTGCGGGCACCTTCGGGGTCAAGCGCCTGGGCTGGATAGACGAGTTTCGCGCGTTTATCATGCGCGGCAATGTCGTCGATCTCGCGGTCGGCATCATCATCGGCGTTGCCTTCACCACGGTTGTCAACAGCCTGGTCAAGGACATCTTCACCCCCGTGATCGGGCTCCTGGTCGGCGGCATCGACTTCACCAACATTTTCGTCACTCTGAAGGGGCCGCACGCCGCGACCTTGGCGGATGCGCAAAAGGCGGGCGCGGTGACGCTCAACATCGGCGTCTTCATCAACACCGTGATCCAATTCATCATCGTCAGCTTTGCCGTCTTTTGGCTGATCAAAGCGCTGACCCGTCTGCATGTCCGGCACGACGCCGCCCCCGCCGAGCCGCCCCCGCCGCCGCGCAGCGAAATCTTGCTCGAGGAAATCCGCGACCTCCTCGCCGCAAGGCAAGCTTGATCGGAACGCCGCCAGGCTGATCACGATACTGCTTGCGAGGCCGGCGGCGCCCACCTATGGATTCTCGCCGGCGCCGGCCGGTCCGGGGACAAGGCGGCGGGACCGGCGAGTAGCGGCTCCAAGCAACCCAAACAGCTCGAAACGAGGGGGAAAGCGATGCCGAAGATTGCGGCGGAACGGTTGGGCGAGATCGGGCGGGCATTGTTTATTGCCGCGGGGACGCCGCCCGGCGAGGCCGAGCTCGTCATGCGCCATATCGTCAGCGCCAACCTCGCCGGCCATGATTCGCACGGGGTGATCCAGATCCCGACCTATCTCGACCGGATCAAGCGCGGCCATATCGTGCCGGGGGCGCCGTGGACGATCGTCCAGGAATCGCCAGGCACGACGGTCGTGGACGGGCATTGGGGGTTCGGCTATGTCGCGAACGAACGGGCGATGCGGCTGACGATCGACAAGGCCAAGACCGCCAATGTCGCCGCCGCGACGGTGTTCCGCCAGGGCCATATCGGCCGGGTCGCGTCCTACACCTTGATGGCGGCCGAGGCCGGCATGATCGGGCTCTGCACCGCCAATTCCGGACGCTCACCCAAGGCGGTCGCCCCGTTCGGCGGGCGCGAGGCGCGGCTCGGCACCAACCCGATCTCGATGGCGATCCCGTCCGACCTCGCGGGGCCGCTCTATCTCGATATGGCGACCTCGGCCGCGGCAGCCGGCAAGATCGCGCTCGCCGTCGCCCGCAACGAGCCGGTGCCGGACAATTGGGTGATCGGCAAGGACGGGCGGATGACCAACGACCCGAGCCAATTGCGCCAGGGCGGCGCCTTATTGCCGCTGGGCGGGCCGGAGGGCGGCTACAAGGGCACCGGGCTCGCGGTCATGGTCGAGATTTTGTGCGGGCTTTTGACCGGGCTCGGCTTTGGCGTCGAGCCGACCGGGCGGCACAACGACGGCTGCTTTATGGCGGTCTTCAACGTCGCCGCGTTTCGCCCGCTCGCCGAGTTCAAAAAGGATGTCGGCGATTTTGTCGCCTATCTCAAATCGACACCGCCGGCCGAGGGGTCGAGCGGCGTCCTCTATCCCGGCGAAATCGAGCACCGCCGCGACCAGGACCGGCGCAAGAACGGGATCGAGGTCGAGGACGCGACCTGGTACCGGCTGCGCAGCCTCGCCGAAGATTACGGAGTTTCCGACCAGCTCGAATTCACCGAGGTCGAGTGAGGCGCACCGTCGTCGAGGGCGCCGGAGACGCCTGATCGGTTGTCCGCCTTGCGCGAACGCGGCACTGTTACGTGAATTTCGGCGGCTTTGAGCGGGGTCGGGGGCGATGAGGTACGACCAGGCGATCAACATCGAAGACCTGCACCGGATTGCCAGGCGCAAATTGCCGAAGGTGATCTTCGATTATATCGAGGGCGGGGTGGAGGACGAGGGCGGGCTCGCGCGCAACGAGGCCGCGTTTAAAAAGCACCGGCTCTTGCCGCGCTATCTCGTCGATGTGTCGCAGCGCGACCAGTCGTGGAGCGTCTTTGGCCACAATTATTCGAGCCCGTTCGGGATTTCGCCGACCGGCGGCGTCGGGCTCTACCGCCGCGAGGGTGAGGTCATGCTGGCCGAGGTCGCGGCCCAGATGAACATCCCCTACATCATGTCGGGCGGCAGCAACGCCTCGATCGAGGAGGCGCTCAAAGTCGCACCGGACAATGTCTGGTTTCAGCTCTACGCCGCCAAGGACGGCAATGTCACCGACGCGCTGATCGGCCGCGCGCGCGACGCCGGCGCCGGTGCCTTGGTGCTGACCGTCGACGTGCCGGTCCACCCCAAGCGCGAGCGCAACTGGCGCAACGGCTTTTCGAACGTGCGCAATGGCGGGGTGCTGGAAGCGCTGAAATTGAAGCCCTCGATTATCGCCGAGGCTTTGACCCACCCCGCCTGGGTCATGGAATATGTCCGCCTCGGCGGCGCGCCGGGTCTCGGCAATTGGGCGCCGCATGTCGCAAACGGCGGCGGCAAGGCCGAAAGCATCGCGCTTGGCCGCAGCCAGACGCCGGCCCCGGCGCAGACTTGGCGCGACCTCGAACGCTATCGGCGGTTGTTCCCGCGCCCGCTCGTCGTCAAAGGCATCCTTAACCCGGCCGATGCGATCCGCGCCGCCGAAATCGGTTGCGACGGCATCATCGTCTCGAACCACGGCGGCCGTCAGCTCGACCAGGCGCCGGCCTCATTGGACGCATTGCCGGCGATCAAAGCGGCGGTCGGCGACAAGCTCACGGTCATGCTCGACAGCGGCGTGCGCCGCGGTGCCGACATCCTGGTGGCGCTCTGCCTCGGCGCCCAGTTTGTGTTTTTCGGCCGGCCGACGCTTTACGGCGCGGTCGCGGGCGGCGTCCCGGGCGTCAAAAAGGCGGTCGATATCTTCAAGGGCGAGATCGACCTCGTCATGGCCCAAATCGGCTGTCCGAGCCTCAGTGAGCTCGGCCCCGACTTCCTGTGGCGCGACGATTGGCAACGCAACGTGTGAACCGGGGAAGCGCCGGCAAGTGGGCTGGTAACCAACTCCCTGCTGCCATAGGGCACGGACGGCGTTGATCGCAGCTGTCCTCCGTGGCGGCGGATCGGCCCGTCGCCTCTGCTGCCTGTAATCGCGCCCCGCCACTGCATGATCGCGTCTCAGCCTCGGAGGGCCGGGGCTTTCGGGCCAATTTCGCGAAATTTCGGCTTTTCCTCCGATTTCCTTCGTTACGCCGGGCCGCCCGTGCTGTTCAGCTCGCGGTGGTGACCGGTTGCGTCGGCACGGCTGAATGATCTGAGGAAAGGAGCGAACGATGGGGATGAAGGCTGCGTTCTCGGATGCGCGGCCACGGATCGGCCGGTCGCGACGGAGTGCGATGAGCGGACTTGCTGTTCTGCTCGTCGGCGCGGCCATTGCCGCGACGTGGCGGCCCGCAGCCGCCGAGGAGGCTCCACTCGCCATCAAAGGTTACGACCCGGTCGCCTACTTCACCGATGGAAAGCCGGTGCGCGGACTGCCCGAGCTGGAATATCGGTGGGACGATTACCGCTGGCATTTTGCGAGCGCCGCACATCGCGACATGTTCAAGGCCGATCCGGTGCGCTACGCGCCGCAATTCGGCAATTATTGCGCGATGGCGCTCTCGCTCGGCCAGATCGTCGTGGCGAACCCGGAGAATTGGTTGATCCGCGACGGCAAGCTCTACGTCTTCGGCAAGCCGGCGCCGGCCGGACCGGCGCTGTTCGAGAAGAACCTCGCCGCGAACATTGAGAAGGCGGGCCGCAACCGCGCGATCCTCCCCAAGCAATGATTGTCGGACATTAGGATAGGAAGGGATCGATGAAAACGCGATCATCTGCGCCATGGCGGGTCAGTGCTCTGCTGCTGGCGCTCGGCGCGGCCGGGCTGCTGACGGCGCCGTCAGCGATGGGACAGGAGAAATTTGTCGTCAAGCCGCTGGCCGAGAAGAAGCTGGCGCAGCTCCCGGCCGGACCGCTCTATTGGCGGATCGAGAATTTTGCCACGCTTGCGCAGGCCCAGGCCGCCGCCGGCTCTACCGCGTTGGCCGCCGAAGCCGACGGCAAAGCATGGCTGTTCACGCTGGGCGCCAAGGGCGGCTCGACCCCCGGCGGGCAAGAGGTCGCCGAAATCGGGCCGATCCCGAGGATCGCGGCCGCCAGCTATCTGCTGCGCATCAATAGCGCCGCCGGAGATCCCGGCGCCAAGACACGGGTGCACACCCACCCGGGCTCCGAAACCTTCTACGTCCTGAGCGGCCGGCTCGGGGAAAAGACGCCGCACGGCGCGCTGCAGGTCGGGGCTGGCCAGGCGGCGCCTGGGTATGCGCTCGGCGAGCCCATGCAAGCCTCCAGCAGCGGCCCGAACGCTCTGAATGCTCTGGTCATGTTCGTCGTCGATGCCACCCGGCCGTTCTCTACTCCAGCGAAATTCGAATGAGGGGACCGCACGTCCGACACGCGGCCGGCCGAATAGGAGGGCTCTATGGGCTCGCCATGAGCCCGGCCTCGCGCAGCCCGCCGCGCAGATTTTCGAGATCGGTTGGGCTGAGGAACTTGCTGCCGAATTGCTGCGGATCGAAGGTCGGATCGAGACGGTGGATCGCGGACACGACCCCGGCGGCATCTGCGGCCCGGTTCGCCCGGGCATATGCGGCAGCGAGGACAATGCGGCTGAAGTTCGCGCCGGCCGTCTCGCGCAGGTTCCGCCGTGCCTGCTCGATGGCGGCGTCGTAGCGCCCCTTCAGGTAATAGGCCAGGCTGAGGGCGAAGCAGTCGAGCGGACCCGCAGCGGGGTCGAGACGCTGGGCGGCCTCCAAGGCCGTGATCGCGTTGTCGGTCTGCCCCATCCACATCAAGGCGTTGCCACGGCCGGCAAGGGCATGGGCGTCGTTCGGGTTGATCGCGATCGCGCGATCCATCTCGGCCAGGGCCTCGGCGTAGCGATGATAAAAGATGTCAATCCGGCCGAGGACGACATGCGCGCGCACATCGGAATCGTCGAGATCAAGGGCCTTGGTCGCCGCTTTTGCGGCACGGCCGAGGGTCTGTGTCGGCGCTTCCGCCCAGCCCATCGAGACGGCGATATAATAGCTTTCAGCGAGCCCCGTATAGGCGGCGGGCAAGTTCGGATCGAGTTCTATTGCCTGCCGTAAAAGCATCCGCGCCGCCACGATGCTCCCGCGCTCGGGGCGCTGCAGGGCCGGCCGGGCGCGCAAAACGTAATCATAGGCTTCGAGATTTCCGGGTGGCTTGGCGAATGCCTGCCGCCGCTCGGCTCGAGTCACTCGGACCGCAAACATCCCGGCGATCTCGGCGGCGATCTTGTCCTGCAACGAAAACAGCTCGGCAGCGGGTCGGTCGAAGCCGGCGGACCACAGCACCTCCCCGGCCGCATCGATGAGACGGGCATCGACCCGCACGCGGTCACCGCTGCGGCGGACACCGCCTTCCACCTGATACCGGACGGCGAGCCCGCGGGAGACCGCGCCGGGCTGCCCTCTGTAAGGCGAGACCGCGTTCCACGACATCACCGTCAGCTCGGAAAAGCGACCGAGCGCGCTGATCAGGTCCTGCGTCAGGCCGTCCACCACATAGCCGCGATTGGTGTCGCCGCCCAGGTCGGCAAAGGGCAGCACCGCGATCGTTGGCTTCTCCCCCAGCGCGGTGATCTCGGCCCCGGCTCGGGTCCCCGATCCGGAGGGCACGAACGCCCTCCAGCCCCCGGCAAAACCGATCCCTATGAGGCCGGCGACCAGCACGGCCACGAGCGCGACCGCCGCCGGCTTGACGGCTCCCCAACGCAGCATCGCGGAAACCGGCGGCGCCGCCCCGCCGGGCGGCTGCGACGCCTCGGTTTCCTCCCGACTTACCGCCGAGCCCGGCGCGTCGTCCGCCGCTGGTGCGACCAGCGGCGACACGGCGGCGTCCAGCCGATAGCCGCGGCGCGGAACCGTGCGGATCAGGCGCGAGCCGTCTTCTCCCAGCGCGCGGCGCAGCTCACCCACACTCTGCACCAGCGTGTCGTCGGTGACCGCCAAATCCGGCCAAACGGCCGAAAAAAGCTCGTCTTTCGCAACCAGCCGACCGCAGTTTTCGACAAGGTAATCTAGGACGGCGAAGGTCTTCGGCCGAAGCGAAATTTCGGCCCCGTCGCGCAACAGACAGCCGCGCGTCCGATCCAGAATGTAGCGATCGAACCGCACCCGCGGGGCAAGTGCCGGCGCCGCAGCTGCTTCGGCACCTGCGTCGGCTATTGCGGTGCTGATCAAAGATATGTCCCTAAGAGCCGAGCCCGCCCCAACCCGACCCCGCGCAGCGGGATCAAGCAGGGTGGTCGATCTTGACACCCGCCGAGAGAGGAATCCAGGCGTCGACGGTCGCCGTCACATGGCGCTCATTGGCTGACGAGTTGGGCCAGCTTGATGATGGACCGCGACCTTCAGCTACCGGTGGCGCGGCCGGCGGCGGGGGCGCCGATCGGTACGGCTTGGGTCAGGTCGCTGTCGATGTCCGCGATCGAGCGGCGGCTGGTTTCGAAGCCGATGAACCAGAAGGCGAAGGCGCCGAGCACATACCAGAAGGCGAAATACAAAAAACCCGGGACGAGGGCGTCGAGGGTTGCCGCCGGTTTGACGTAGTTGGACGAGCCGGCGATCAGCGCGAGGCCGGCCGGTCCGATGAACTTGCCGAGATTGCCGATGCCGTAGACGAAACCCATGCCGCTGCCGCGCAGCCGCGCCGGCCACAGCTCGCCCATATAGGGGCCGACAATCGAGTAGTTGCCGCTGCCGAAGAAGCTCTGCAGCAGAATCATTATGTAGAACATCGACACGCCGCCGATGAAGACGCTGTGCAGATACCCGGCAAGCGCCATGAACACCGCCGCGGTCACGCAGCTGAACACCCCGGCGGGGCGCCGCCCCCACGCATCGGAGATCCACGAGCACATGAAGCGTCCGGCGATCGCCATCAGGGCGACCCAAATCCCCAGCTTCGACGCCTCGGGCGGGGTGATCTTCAGCACCATGACAAGCAAAGTCACCTGCCACAGCGCCAGCGCCACCCCGCCCGTCTGGCTGAGACCGGTCAGGGCGCCGGCGAAGATGCTGCGCGGATACTTGAAGATCTCGGTCCAGCGCGTGTGCTCGACCGTCGGCGCCACCGTCGGCAACGGGATCGTGCTCGGGTCTACCTGCAACGCCCAGGCGAGCGATCTGCGCGCATCTTCGAAGCGCCCCATGCGCAGCAGCCAGTACGGCAATTCGGGGACCCAGACGCGGATGTAGAGGGTCAAAAACGCCGGCAGCAGCCCGACCGCGAACAGACCGCGCCAGCCGATATAGGGGGTCGCGAAGGCGGCCAGCAGCGCGCCGAGCAGAAAGCCCGCCGGCAGCATCGTCGTGGTCAGCCCGGTCAGCCAGCCGCGCTTGGCGGTCGGAACGAATTCCTGAATGATCGTGATGTCGACCGAGTACATCCCGGTCACGCCGAAACCGACAAAGAGCCGGCAAATCACCAGGTAGATCCAGGCGTGCTCGGGGGTCAGCGCCATCGCCCCGGTGGCGATCGAGGTGTTCAACACCGTGCCGATCATCGCCTTGCGCCGGCCGACTTTGTCGGCCACCCAGCCCCATATGATCGAGCCGAACGGGGCGGTGATGCCCGACGCCAAAAGGATCAGCCCCGATTGCCCAAAGGTCAGGTGCCAGTCTTTGACGATGAATGCCAGGACAAAGGCGATCAGCCCGAAATCGAAAAAATCGAGCATATCGCCGATCGTAGCGGCGCCGGCGATCTTCCACTGGTTCGCCGTCAGCTTTGTCTGGGCGTCTAATCGGTCGAGCATGGCGCTACCTCCGTGGACGGCTGGCCGACGGGGCCGGTGGGTGCTTATCGTTGCATGCGATTGCCGTTCTCTTCAGTTGCCGGCGACGTGGCTCGCGGGCTGCGCGCCGCGGCCTGCGCTCTGACGGCTCAGCTCGCGGTCGATCTCGTCGATCGTCCGGCCGCTGGTTTCGAAGCCGACGAACCAGAAGGCGACGGCGCCGAGCACATACCACGAGGCGAAGTACAAAAAGCCCGGGACGAGCGCGTCGAGCGTGGCCGCCGGCTTGACGAAGTTGTTCGAGCCGGCGATCAGCGCCAGCCCCAAAGGGCATGTCGCCCAGTGTCGCCGCCGCCGCGATCTTCCACTGGTTTATTGTCAGCTTTTGCTGGTTTTCCAGCTGCTCCAACATCGCTACCTCCCCAAACCACCGCCGGCAGGCGGCAAGGCGCCATTCCCTCTCGTTAGGCGAGAGTGTTTCTTGCGCGGCGCCGGCGCGTCTTACGCACGCCTCAGCGCTCGCCGGCCGCAAGCCTGCGCTTGCTATGGCAGGATAACGGCGCCCGAATGCATTGGCAAACGCCGCCGCCCGGCCGACCGGCTCGGGCGGATGTGCTGCGGCGGGTTCAGTCGGCGGCGCGGTTTGCTGCGGCGCGTGCCGGTTCGCCCGATGGCCGGGTCAGCGCGCTGTCGATCTCGTCGAGCGTGCGGCCACGGGTTTCCATGCCGATCAGCCAGAACGCCGCCGCGCCCAGGATGTACCAGACGGCGAAATAGTTGAAGCCGGGGACGAGCGCGCCGAGCGTCGCCTCCGGCTTGACGAAATTGGACGAGCCGGCGATCAGCGCCAAGCCGGCCGGGCCGATAAACTTGCCCAGATTGCCCACGCCGTAAACAAACCCCATGCCGCTGCCGCGCAGGCTGGCCGGCCACATCTCGCCCATATAGGGGCCGACGATCGAGTAGTTGCCGCTGCCAAAGAAATTCTGCAGCAGGATCATCAGGAAGAACACCGACACGCCGCCGATAAAGAAGCTGTGCAGATAGCCCGCGAGCGACATGAACAACGCCGCGATCAGGCAGGCGAAGATGCCCGAGGCGCGGCGCCCCCAGGCGTCCGAGATCCACGAGCAGAAAAAGCGGCCGAGAATCGCCGAGATGCTGAGCCAGACCACGAGCTTCGAGGCCTCGGGCGGGCTGATTTTGAGCACCATGACAAAGAGCGTCACCTGCCACAGCGCCAGCCCGACCCCGCCGGTCTGGGTCAAGCCGGTCAGGCATCCGGCGACGATGCTGCGCGGATATTTGAAAATATCGAGCCAGCGCGTCTTCTCGACCGGCGGCAGCGTCGCCGGCAAGGTGATCTTCGCCGGGTCCATCTGCAATGCCCAGGCAAGCGCCCGGCGCGCCTCCTCGACCCGACCCTGGCGCAGCAGCCAGTGCGGCGATTCGGGGACGAAAGCACGAATGTAAAGGCACAAGAGCGCCGGCAGGAGCCCGATCGCAACCATGCCGCGCCAGCCGATATAGGGCGTGGCAAACGCCCCGAGCAATCCGGCGAGCAAGGCGCCGGCGGGCAGCATCGTCGTGGTCAGCCCGGTGAACCAGCCGCGCTTGTGGGCGGGCGAGAATTCCTGCATCAGCGTGATGTCGACCGAATAGAGGCCGGTCACCGCAAAGCCGACAAAGAAGCGGCAGACGACCAGATAAATCCAGCCCCCTTCCGGGGTCAGCGCCATCGCGCCGGTGGCGATCGACACGTTCAGCACGGCGGTGACGAGGGCGGCGCGCCGGCCGACCTTGTCCGCCATCCAGCCATAGAGCAGCGACCCGAACGGCGCGCTCACACCCGAGGCGAGCAGAATCGCGCCCGCTTCTCCATAGGTCAAATGCCAGTTTTTTACGACGAATGCCAGAACGAAGCTGATCAGATAGAAATCAAAAAAATCGAGCATATCGCCCAGCGTTGCCGCTCCGGCGATCTTCCACTGATTGAACGTCAGCTTCTTCTGCTGCTCCAACAGCTCGAGCATGCGCACACTCCCCCTTGGCCGGTCCCGCTCCGCCTTGGCCAGTCCGGACCGGCTACAGAACCTGTTTTGTGGTTTCGCGGATGCTCGATGCGCCCCGGGCCGACCGGCTTATGACGGCCGGCTTATGACGGCACGCTTACATGCGGCGCATGCATAATAGCAAACCTCGTTTTTGCGTTGCAGGAATGCTCGGCGCTGCGGGCGCCGGTCAATAGCTGCCGGCGCTGCAATAGTGCCAGCTCGAACCGTCGAGGCCGTAGAGCAGCGCCAGCCGCTGATCGCCTTGATGGGCGAGGACCACCCGGAAGCGCTCGCCGGCGCACCCGGCGGCGGCCGCCGCCGGTTTTGGCAGCTGTTTCGCCGCGGCGCAGCTCGCCGCCCAATCGGGCAGCGCTGCGGGTGCCGCCGTGAGGCGCTTGCCGTCGGCGAGCACGAAATAGTCGGTGGGCTTGCCGTCCTTGACATCGGCGTGCAGCGCCAGCGTGCCGTAGCGCGACCGGTAGAAGCCGGCCTGCTGGTCGCCATCGGCGGCGCCCGAGGCTATGGCGCGAAAGGTCAGCGCGCTGCAGGGCGGCGGCCCTTTTTGCGTGGCGTGCTTGGATGCCCCAAAGGCCGCCGTGGCGCTCACGCCGAGAGCGATCCCTATCGCGATCACAAAGATACTCTTCACCGCGCCCTCCCCATACCGCGAGCCGGCACGCTTATAGCGTCCGAACAGGTCTCGCGGTAGGCTTCCCGCGCATGCTCCGGGCGCTCTTGGGGATCGCGCTGCCGGTCGCGCTGTGCAGCACCCTGGTGCCGGCGCAGGCAGCGGGGCTGGCGCTCGTTCTCGCCATCGACGTCTCGGCGAGCGTCAGCGCCGACGCCTATTTTTTGCAGCATGACGGCATCGCCCGCGCCTTCGCCAACCCGCGGCTCATCGACGCGGCCGGCGCCGTCCCGGGCGGCATCGAGGTCTTGGTGCTCGAATGGTCGGACCCCGACAAAATCAGGGTGACGGTCGATTGGCAGGGGGTCGCCGACGCCGAGAGCGCACGCGCCTTTGCCGCGGCGGTGCGGGCGAGCGGGCGCAGCTCGCACGGGCTCACCGCGATCGGGCCGGCCTTGCTCGCAGCGGCCGAGCAGTTCGGCCGCCTGCCGGCGCCGGCCGCGCGGCGGGTCATCGACATCTCGGGCGACGGCATCGCCAATTTCGGGATGGCGCCGGCCCTCGCGCGCGACCGCGTCGCCGCCCTCGGGATCACGATCAACGGGCTCGCGATCCTGAGCGCGGAACCGTGGCTCGAAGACTATTACCGGCGCAACGTCATTGGCGGCGACGGCGCCTTTGTCGTCGCCGCCCGCGATTTCGACAGCTTCGCCGAGGCGATATTGCGCAAGCTGGTGCAGGAGGTGGCCGGCCGGGTCCCGGCCGGCGTCGCTCAGATGCAATAGGTCCGGATCGGGGCAAAGCCGTTGAACCCGACCGAAGCATAGCTCGCGGTATAGGCGCCGGCCGACAGGATTTCGACCTTGTCGCCGACTGCGAGACCGAGCGGCAGCCGATACTCGGTCTTCTCATAGAGGATGTCGGCGCTGTCGCAGGTCGGGCCGGCGAGGATCACCGGGGCTTCCTCGCCGTCGCGGCCGGGGGTGACGATGCGGTATTTGATGCTCTCGTCCATCGTCTCGGCGAGCCCATTGAACTTGCCGACATCGAGATAGACCCAGCGCCGCGCGTCGCCGCAGCCCTTGTCGGCGATCAGCACGACCTCGCTCTGGATGACGCCGGCGTCGCCGACCAAGGAGCGGCCCGGCTCGATGACGATCTCCGGCAGCTTGTTGCCGAAATGCCGGGTGACCGCATCCATCACCGCGCGGGCATACTGCTCGACCGCCGGCACCTCGGCGCGATACTGCGCCGGAAAGCCGCCGCCGATATTGATCATGCGCAGGTCGATATCAGCCTCGGCAAGCAGCGAAAACATGCGCGCGGCGGTGCCGACGGCACCATCCCATTGCCCGAGATCGGTCTGCTGCGAGCCGACATGGAACGACACCCCGCACGGGTCGAGGCCGAAATCGCGTGCCCGGCGCAGCAATGCGATCGCCATTTCGGGCATGCAGCCGAATTTGCGCGACAGCGGCCACTCGGCCCCTTCGCACGCGACCAGGATGCGGCAAAAAACGCCGGCGCCGGGAGCGGCGCGCGCCAATTTGCCGAGCTCGTCCTCGCTGTCGAAGGCATAGAGGCGCAGCCCGGCGCGATAGGCGAAATCGATGTCCTTTTCCTTTTTTATCGTGTTGCCGAACGACATCCGGCCGGCCTCGATCCCGTTCGCCAGGCACAGCTCGATCTCGCCGCGGCTCGCCACGTCGAAATTGGCGCCTTTGCCGTCGAGCATCGCGACGATCTGCGGCGCCGGGTTGGCCTTGACCGCGTAAAAAATTCGGGCGAGCGGCAGGCTCCGCCGCAACCCGTCATAGGCAGCGGCGATCACGCCGAGATCGACGACGAGGCAAGGCGTCTCGGGCTGATGCTCGGCGAGAAAGCGCGCAATCCTCTCATTCATCAATCGGGTCATCCTTGCATCAAAGGGCTAAGCATCCGCGGCGGCGATCGGCGCGCGCGGCGTCGGCTCGGCGAAGCGAGCCGAAAATGCCGATCCGGAAGCGAACCGGATCGGCGTGACTTTTGCTTAGCTCAGACTGCTCGGATCGATGACCCGATTGCCCCGCCCGCGCAGACGCGTTCCCCGAAGGTTGGCGTCAGGACAGGGCACCACATCCCTCAGCTGGAAAGCAACCATCGCGACCTCCCTCTCGGGACCGGCCTTGCGGCCGGGCAACCAAAAAGGACGCGTTACGTCGTTGCATAACCACCATGGGCCATAGGCACGTGCGAGTGCGTCGAGGCCGCGATAGATAGGTCCAGCCGCCCGAAATGCAAGAGGAATTTCCGAAGCGCGGGACGCGCTGTCGAAACCTCCCCCGCCTCACTTGTCGCGCGCACGCCGCCGCGGCATCGGCAGGACGTTCGAGCCCACCAAAAATGCCGCACGCCAGTCGCAGCGGGCCGATGCCGCCGCGGGCCAGGACGGCCGAGCCGCACCCGGCGCCGTGCCGAGGCGTTGGCCTTCAGCCTCGCCCGCGGTCCGGATTCGACCGGCCCGATGCCGATGGCCATGCCCTCCGAGGCCCAGCAGCCGGATGATCAAGGTCAGCCGCGAGGTCCGCGCCGGACTGCGCTTGGCGAGAACCCGCTGCAGGTTCTCAAGCCGTAATCGTGCCGCCCGCGACCGCTGATCGAGCTCGGCCCTCGACGCCTGACGACGGCTCAGATCGTCTCCCGACATCGCACCCTCCGCTGTCTTTACAGACGAGGGGCGATTTAGGGCGCGCCGGGCCCGACTGCTGTGAGCCAGCTCACACTCCAGCGAATTTTGCGGTTCACCCGCGCCGCGTCGCAGCACGCGGGGAGCGGCGCTCGGGGAGCGGGATGACGAGGCCGGGGCACTGGGCCGCGATGCGCTCCTGCGCGGCCTCGATGATCAGCCGCAGCAGGTCGCAATAGCGCAACCCGGCGATCTCAGCCATCAGGTTGAGCTTCCCGTCCCAGCACCAGCCGGGGTTCGGGTTGACTTCGAGAAGGCGAATTTCGCCGGCGGCATCAGCGCGGAAGTCGAAGCGAGCATAGTCGCGGCAGCCCAGCCGCTCGAATAAAATGTTGGCGTAATCGGCGAGCTGGCGCCGCGCGTCCTCGTCGAGGCGCGCCTCGCGATAGCGGATGTCGGTCCAATAGGGCGACTCCGGGATCCATTTCGATTCATACGGCAGTAGCCGCGGCAACAGCGGATCGAGCCCGGAATAATCGACTTCGAGCGGCGGCAATACCCGATAGCCCTGACCAGGATTGCCGACGATGCCGATCGAATATTCGGGGCCGGTCAGAAATTCCTGGATCAATATCGGGCAGCCGGGCATCTGCTCGCGCACACGGCCGAGGCGATTGATTGCCTCCTCCCAGCTGTGCACGACAGCATCCCGCGTGATGCCGACCGACGAATCGCCGAAATTGGGCTTGATCAGCGCCGGGAACACCGAAGGGATGGTGGCCGCGAGATCGTCGGAATTGAAATAGGTCTCGGCCGGGACCGGCACGTCGATCGCCTGCGCCACCCCACGAACCAGCGATTTGTTGTAGCACAGGCCGAGGCAGGCAGGCCCGGCGCCGCTATAGGGAATGTCGAGCATCTCCAAAACCGCCGGAACATGCAATTCCATAAAGGCATCGTTGTTGAAGCCCTCGTCGCAGAAATTGAGGACAAAATGCGGGCGGCTGGCGCGCAATTCCGCATAAAGCGAGGCGTGATTGTCGAGATAGCGAAAACGGTAGCCCGGCAGCTGGTCCAGCGCCGCCTTGAGCCGGTCGATCGTGTCGATGTCCTCCTCGTTGCAGCGGCCGTTGCGTTTGATCGGGTCGGGGAGGCGCGGATCACCGAGGATGACGGTGACGTCGGGGAACAAGGCGCCGCGGCGGCGCAGCCGACCGATGGCTCGCGGCGCTTCGCAGGTCACAAAGAGCCGGTGCGCCACCATGCCGAGATCCTGGTTGCGAGCCGATTCGGGCGCCAGCAGCGGGTGAAACCGGATATTGCCAAAACCGGCCCCATTCAACAGCGCTTCGAGCCGTTCCCGGGAATAGAGCCGCTCGGCATAGAATTGATCGGCAATCACCCCCCTCTCGGCATGAACGACGACCTCGCGGCTGATCAGCCGGTCACGATCGCCGGCGAGGTCGCGCTCGCGGCAGACAAAATGGTTCTGGTCGACCCATTCCCAGGAGCGTGGCTCGAAGTGCCGGCGCATCCAATCGCCGTCCATCAAATCCATTGCCAGCATGCCGCCGGAAGCGAGCGCCCGCTTAACCGCTTCGAGCACCGCGAGGTCGTCCTCCGGCCGCTCGAAATAGCCGAACGAGTTGCCGAGGATGCAGGCGCAGTGAAACTCGCCGTCGCCGAGCCGGAACCGCCGGGCATCGCCTTCGTGAAACGAAACCGCCAGATTGCTCTGCTTGGCCCGCTTGCGCGCGAGGCGGATCAGATAGCGCGAGCGGTCGAGCCCGGTCACATGGCGGAAGCCGCGGGCAGCAAGCTCGAGCGAATGACGGCCCTGGCCGCAGCACAGATCGAGGAGCCGGTCGTTGCGCTCGATCCCGGCGCTGCGGATCAGCAAACCGACCTCGTCCGCCGTGTTACGGTCGTTCTCGATCACATCGCCATCGGTTTCAAGATAGAGCGAGTTGAACAGGGTGCGCCACCAATCGGACGGCAGGTGGCGTTCGAGGTCGGAGACCGGGCCCAAGGTTCGCGCGCCGACCCGCCGCCCCGGCTCGGCCCCGTCGCGCCCCAAGCCCGGGCAACCGGAATTGGCACCGTTGGTCTTCTTCCCCATGACCGCCCCCCAACCGCTGCAACCATCGAGAATGCGGCTTTACGATCGGAAAAAACGCCGAGCGCCTGTCGCTCGCAGAGCGCAGGCAAATCGCTCTCTCGAAGCTCCGCATCGGCTAACAGCGCTTGTCGGCGACAGTTCGAAACATTTACCGGAGTTTTCCAACCGGCATCGCCCGGTCAGCGGGGGGAGCGCAGCTCGATCGCGCCGCGCCGCGCGCCGGTCGCCAGATCGATGAACAAGAGCTCGCGGCTGCCGTCGGGCAGCACAACATCGAGGACCAGGCGATCGGCAGCGGCGGTCATCGCCTCGACCCTGGCACCGCGCGGCAATTCGATCGTGCCGCCGGCAACCGGCCGGGGCTCGCCCGCGGGTCGGCCGCGCTGCGACAATCGCGACGCAATGACAGCGATGACGATCGCGAAACCGGCAACGAGCACGACGGCCATGACGATATTGAACACCTTCAGAGCGCGCATCCGACCACCCTTGCAGCGCCGCGCCGCTGATGATTGCTGACCTCGCAGCGAGCTCGAGCGCCGAGATCTGCGTGGGCGTGGACGAAGCAGGGCTGCGTCTCGACCGCCTGCTCGTGCTCCATCTCCCGACGCTGTCGCGCACCCGGCTGAAGCGGCTTATCGAAAGCGGCCATGTAACGCGGGGCGGCGCCGCATGTCGCGAGCCGTCGCTGCGGGTCCAGCCGGGCCAGAAGTTTATCGTGGCTCTTCCCGAACCCGAAGACGCTGCTCCGGCGCCGCAAGGGATGGCGCTCGACATCCGGTTTGAAGACGCGCATCTGATCGTTGTCGACAAGCCCGCCGGCCTCGTCGTTCACCCCGCCCCGGGAAATCCCGACGGCACCCTCGTCAATGCGCTGATCGCCCATTGCGGGCCGAGCCTGTCGGGGATCGGCGGGGTACGGCGGCCGGGGATCGTGCATCGTCTCGACAAGGATACCAGCGGGCTGATCGTCGTGGCCAAGACCGAAGCCGCGCACCGGGCGCTGTCGGGCGATTTCGCCGCGCGCCGGATCGATCGCGCATATGCCGCCTTTGTCTGCGGCGTGCCGCTTCCCGCGATCGGCGAGATCATCGGCAACATCGGGCGCAGCCCGGTAAACCGCAAGAAGATGGCGGTGGTCGGCGAGGGCAAAGGCAAAAGCGCCCTCACCCGCTATCGGGTCGAGCGCAGCTTCGGCACCGTTGCGGCGCTGGTCGAGTGCCGGCTCGCCACCGGGCGCACCCACCAGATTCGGGTGCATCTCGCCGCTCGTGGCCATCCGCTGATCGGCGACCCGCTATACGGCCACCGCCGCGCCCGGGCGGCGGCGCCGATTGCCGCCTTTCGGCGCCAGGCGCTGCATGCCAGGCGGCTCGGCTTCGCCCACCCGGCCGACGGCAGGCCGCTGAGCTTCGACAGCCCTTTGCCGGCCGATCTTCACGCGCTGTTTACCGATTTAGAGCGACTTTAAACTGGACAAAGTCCTACCATCTCAGTAGGGTTTCACCGGCCGGCGTGGGGATCGCTGCGCGGTGCGCGGCGTTTGCCCGGTACCGGTATCTACGCGGAGTATGATTTTTCAATGGCATCCCTTTCGGTCCCGTCCGTCTCCTCCGAAGGAAACCTGAGCCGGTATCTCCAGGAGATCCGCAAGTTTCCGATGCTGGAGCCGGATGAGGAGTTTATGCTCGCCAAACGGTGGAAGGAGCACGAGGATCCGCAGGCCGCTCACCGGCTGGTGACGAGCCATCTGCGTCTCGTCGCCAAGATCGCGATGGGCTATCGCGGCTATGGCCTGCCGCTCTCGGAGCTGATTTCCGAGGGCAATGTCGGCATGATGCAGGCGGTCAAGCGGTTCGATCCCGATCGCGGCTTTCGGCTCGCGACCTATGCCATGTGGTGGATCCGGGCGGCGATCCAGGAATACATCCTGCACTCCTGGTCGCTCGTCAAAATGGGCACGACGGCGGCGCAAAAGAAGCTCTTTTTCAATTTGCGCAAGTTGAAGGGCCAGCTCCAGGCGATGGAGGAAGGCGATCTCTCGCCGGAAAACCTGAAGAAGATCGCGACCGAGCTCGACGTCCCCGAGGCCGATGTCGTCAGCATGAACCGGCGGCTGGCGAGCCCCGACCATTCATTGAATGCGCCGCTGCGCATCGACAGCGAAGGCGAGTGGCAGGATTGGCTCGTTGACGAGAGCGAAAGCCAGGAGACGCGCCTCGGCGAGCGGCAGGAGCTGGGCTTGCGCCGCGACCTCCTGGAAAAGGCGATGACCCATTTGAACGACCGCGAGCGCCACATCCTGAGCGAGCGCCGGCTGCGCGACAACCCGACGACGCTCGAAGATTTGTCGCAGCAATACCGCATCTCGCGCGAGCGGGTGCGCCAGATCGAGGTGCGCGCCTTCGAAAAGCTGCAAAAAGCGATCAAGGCCGCCGCGATCGAGCGCCGCCTCGTCACGCACTGAGCCGGGCGCCAATCCCGCCGGGAGCTGTCGCGCTGGCGCGCCTTGACCCCCGCGCGGGCGGGCGGGTCATGCGCGCCGCGCGAGCTTGCCGTTGACGAGCTCGGGCGTTGGCGGCGACGTTACCATCGACCTGAAAGATGAAGTCCGGCGAGGGCTTGCTCGGCTGGCGCGGGAGACGAACCGATCGGTCGATGATCTCGTGACCCAAGCGGTCCGGGACTACCTGGAAGTGCAGAAATGGCAACATCGGAAAATCGCGGTTGGCATCGCCGCGGCCGATCGGGGCGATTTCGCGTCCGAAGACGAGTTGGCCCGGATTGCCGATAAGTATTCCCGAGCGGGATGAGGGTCGTCTGGACGGCACCGTGCGTTACAACGTAGGCTGCCGAGTCGAAGAGACCATTCACCTCTAGCATCGTCACGCCCTTCTAGCCATCCGCGGCTTGACCAGATCCGGTGTCGCTTGCGGCAATGCCGCGTCGGTTTCGGGCCTTGCGGCGCGGGCAATCTTTACCAATACTTGCAGCAGACGGGCGACGCCGGCGAGGCGCGCTTTCTCGTCGTCCCAATTGCGCAGATAGACGATCTTGTGGTCGGGGCGCAGCTTTAGCGTGCCGGCATTGCGCTGGATCACTTCGACGAGGCCCGCCGGGTTGGCAAAGCGGTTGCCGCGCAAGGTGACGACCGCACCCTTGGGCCCGGCCTCGACGCGCTCGACCCCGGCTTCGCGGCAGGCGCGCTTGATTGCGATGATCTGCAGCAGATTGTCGACCTCGGCCGGCAGCGCGCCGAACCGATCGATCAGCTCGGCGGCAAAGGCGTCGATCTCGCGCCGGTCGGCGAGCGTGGCGATGCGCCGGTATAGGCCGAGCCGCACACCGAGATCGGCAACATAGGCTTCGGGGATCAGCACCGGGGTGCCGATTGTGATCATCGGGCTCCATTCGTCGGGTGCCGCGGCATCGCCGCCCGCGTTGCGCGCGGTGGCCACCGCTTCTTCGAGCATGTGCTGGTAAAGCTCGATGCCGACCTCGCGGATATGGCCCGACTGCTCGTCGCCCAAGAGATTGCCCGCGCCGCGAATGTCGAGGTCGTGGCTTGCCAATTGAAACCCGGCGCCGAGGTTGTCGAGGGTCTGCATGACTTCGAGCCGGCGCTCGGCGGTCGCCGACAATTTCTTCTTTTCGGGAAGGGTCAGATAGGCATAAGCGCGGATCTTGGCGCGCCCGATGCGACCCCTGAGCTGATAGAGCTGGGCGAGGCCGAACATGTCCGAGCGGTGGACGATCAAGGTATTGGCCGAGGGGATGTCGAGCCCCGATTCGATGATGTTGGTCGACAACAGGAGGTCGAAGGCGCGCTCGTCGAAGGCGGTCATCACCGCCTCCAATTCCGACGCGGCCATGCGGCCATGCGCCATCGCGAACTTGATCTCGGGCACGATCTCGCGCAGCCCCTGGGCGACCTCGTCGAGGTCGGCGATCCGCGGCACGACATAAAACGCCTGCCCGCCGCGGTCGCGCTCGCGCATGATCGCCTCGCGGATCGTCACCGGGTCGTAGGGCATGACAAAGGTGCGAACCGCGAGCCGGTCGATCGGCGGCGAGGCGATGATGCTCATCTCGCGCACGCCCGACAGCGCCAATTGGAGGGTGCGCGGGATCGGTGTGGCGGTCAGGGTCAATACATGCACATCGGCTTTGAGCTGCTTCAGCTTTTCCTTTTGCGACACGCCAAAATGCTGCTCCTCGTCGACCACGAGCAGCCCGAGATGGGCGAAACGCACATCCTTGGCGAGCAACGCATGGGTGCCGACGACAATGTCGAGCCGGCCTTCCGCCAGCTCTTTCTTGGCCTCGCGCGCGTCCTTGGCCGACACCAGCCGCGACAATTGGGCGATCCGCAACGGCAGCCCGGCAAACCGCTCGGTAAAGTTGCGAAAATGCTGACGCGCCAGCAACGTCGTCGGCACGACGACCGCGACCTGGCCGCCCGCCATCGCGGCGATAAAGGCGGCGCGCAAGGCGACCTCGGTCTTGCCAAAGCCGACATCGCCGCAGATCAGCCGGTCCATCGGCCGGCCCGAGGCCATGTCGGCGAGCGTGTCGGCGATCGCGTTCAGCTGGTCTTCGGTCTCGGGATAAGGAAAACGCGCGGCAAACTCCTCGTAGAGCCCTTCGGGTGGGGTGACCGCTTCGCCCGGCAGCAATTGCCGCTCGGCCGCGACCCGGATCAATTCGCCGGCGATGTCGCGGATGCGCTGTTTGACCCGAGCCTTGCGCGACTGCCAGGCGACGCCGCCGAGCCGATCGAGCTGGACCCCCGCATCCTCCGAGCCGAAACGCGATAGGACCTCGATATTTTCGACCGGGACAAAAAGCTTGTCGTCGCCGGCATAGATCAAGCGTACGCAATCATGCGGCGCGCCGGCGACCTCGATCGTCTCCAGCGCCTCGTAGCGGCCGATGCCGTGCTCGGCATGGACGACGAGATCGCCGGGCGCCAGGTTTGTCGCCTCGGCGATAAACTGGTCGAGATTGCGCCGGCGCCGGGTGCGGCGAACCAGCCGGTCACCGAGGATGTCCTGCTCGCTGAGGATGGCGAGCGTGTCGGTCGTGAAACCCTGCTCGAGCGGCAGCACCGCGAGCCCGACCGATGACGGCGGCAGTGAAGTCTGCGCATCGCCGTCGGCGACCCGGCGCAAATCCGAGACGCCGCGCTCGCGCAAGACTGTCGAGAGGCGCTCGGCCGAGCCTTCGCTGAACGCTGCGACGATGGTCTTGCGGCCGGTTTTGCGCTCGGCCTCGAGATGGTCGCGCACCGCCTCGAACAGCACGATCTTGGGGTCGGCGCGCTCGGCGGCGAAATTGCGCGCGGGCCGCGCGCCGGCATCGAAGGCGTCGCTGTCGGCCTCGACCGCGGCAAACGGCGACAGCTGGACAACGGGGCGTCCGCCAGCTGCGCTCTGCCATTCGCGCTCGTCGAGATAGAGCCGGTCCGGGCGCAACGCCCGATAGACGGGGGCCGCAGCGCGCACGGCGGCGCCGGTGTTGTGGCGTGCCGCATAGAATTCGGCGATCTGGTCGAGCCGATGGGCGCGGGCCTCGTCGGCCTGGTGGTCGAGCGACAGCCGGGCACCCGGCAAATAGTCGAACAGTGTTTCGAGCTCTTCGTAATAGAGCGGCAGCCAGTGCTCCATGCCGATATAGCGGCGCCCGGCGCTGACCCCCTCATAAAGCGGATCGTCGGTGCCGGTGGCGCCGAACTCTTCACGATAGCGCTGGCGAAAGCGGCGGATCGCGGCGTCGTCGAGCAGGACTTCGCTGACCGGGCGCAGCACCGCCGCGGTCTCGCCGCCGGTCGAGCGCTGGGTCAAAGGGTCGAAGCTGCGGATCGCTTCGATCGCATCGCCAAAGAAATCGAGGCGCAGCGGCTGGGTCGACCCGGCGGGATAGAGATCGACGATGCCGCCGCGCACGGCGAACTCGCCGGGCTCGCGCACCGTGTCGGTGCGGACATAGCCGTTGTTGCGGAAAAAGCCCTGCAGCCGGTCGAGCCCGATCCGCCCGCCCGGGCGCAAGGTCAGCACCCGCCCCTCGAAGAGGCGGCGCGGCGGGACCCGCTGCACCAGGGCATTCACCGTCGTCAGCACGATCAGCGGGCCATCGGTGCCCCCGGGGGCGAGCCGCGCCAGCGTGTCGATGCGCCGGCTGACGATCTCGCCGTTGGGCGAGACGCGGTCGTAGGGCAGGCAATCCCAGGCCGGAAAGGTCAGCGCCTCGAGCCGGGGATGAAAAAAAGCGAGCGCCGCGGCAAAGCGCGCCATCCGCCCGTCGTCGCGGCAGACATGCAGCCAGCGCCCGCCGCGGCTTTGCGCCGCGAGCGCACCGATCGCCGCGGCGTCGGCGCCCTCGGGCGCGCCATAGAGCGCCACCCGCCGCGGCCGCTCGGCCAACGAGCGGGCAAGTTTGTCGAGCGGGCTCACGCGAGGTCCCTGGAGGATGATGAATTGCTGAAACGAAAGAGGAGCCGCGTCACATCGTGATCATACAGCACCGGCGGCGGGGCGCGGCCGGTGACCCAATCGAAGAGGTCGGCGTCGCTGCACTCGAGCAATGCCTCGTAGCGGTCGAGCTGGCTCTCGTCGAAGAGGGCGAGATGGGCGTCGGCAAAACGGCCGAGCAGCAAATCGCTTTCCCGCGTGCCGCGATGCCACGACCGGTACGACAGCCGCTTGCGGCGGATAGCTGATAGAGGGGTCACTCGGCGCTCTTGGCGGTACCGTCGCGCAGATATAGAGAGTTCGGGTGCGTCCCGCCATCCTCGATCGACTGTTCGCACCGGTCACGCTGCTGCCGGGCATCGGCCCGCAGCTGGCAAAGCTCTTCGATCGCCTCGCCGGGCCGCTAGTCGTCGATCTCCTGTGGCACCTGCCCTCCGGGATCGTCGACCGCCGTGCCACGCCGCCGGTCCGCGATCTCGTCGCCGGGCAAGTCGCCACCCTCAAGCTCAAGGTCGAGGCGCACGAGCCGGGCACCGGGCGCCGCCCCTATCGAGTGCGCTGCGCCGATGCGACCGGCTTTCTGACCCTGGTTTATTTCAATGTCAGGAGCGATTACCTCGCCCGCCTGCTGCCGGTCGGCGCCGAGCGGATCGTCAGCGGCCAAGTCGAGCTCTACAACGGCATCGCCCAGATCGCGCATCCCGATCTGGTGCTGCGGCCCGACGAGATCGACCGGCTGAAGCCGATCGAGCCGGTCTATCCGCTGACTGCCGGCCTCTCTCCGCGGATCCTGCAAAAGGCTGTCGGGGCCGCGATCGAGCGCATTCCGGATTTGCCGGAATGGATCGATCCCGGTCTGCGCGCGCGGCGCGGCTGGCCCGGGTGGGCCGAAGCGGCACGCCATGCCCATGCTCCCTCCGGCACGGCCGATCTGTTGCCCGATACCGCAGCGCGCGAGCGTCTTGCCTATGACGAGGTGTTTGCGAGCCAGCTCGCGGTGGCGCTGGTCCGCGCCCGGCGCCAGCGCCGGCCGGGCCGGGCCACGGTCGGGTCGGGCAGGCTCGCCGCTCCCGTCGAGGCGGCGCTCGGCTTTTCGTTGACCGGGGCGCAGCGCCTCGCCGTCGCCGAGATCGCCGCCGAGATGGCGCGGCCGCGGCGCATGATGCGGCTCGTGCAAGGCGATGTCGGCAGCGGCAAAACCGTCGTCGCGCTGCTGGCGATGCTGGCCGCGGTCGAGAGCGGCGCCCAGGCGGCGCTGATGGCCCCGACCGAGCTGCTCGCCCGCCAGCACCATGCGACGCTGCGGCGTCACGCCGCCGCGGCCGGTGTCGAAATCGGGCTGTTGACCGGGCGCGAAAAAGGCCGGGCGCGCGAGGCGATAACCGCCGGCCTCGCCTCCGGCCGGATGCCGATCGTCGTCGGCACGCATGCGCTGATCCAGCCCGATATCGAATTTCGCGACCTCGCCCTCGCGGTCATCGACGAGCAGCACCGGTTTGGCGTCGAGCAACGCCTGGCGCTCGGCGAGAAGGGCAACGACGCCGACACCCTCTTGATGAGCGCCACGCCGATCCCGCGGACGCTGATGATGACGGCCTATGGCGATCTCGATGTCTCGCGGCTGACCGAAAAGCCGCCGGGGCGGCGGCCGATCGACACCCGCTCGGTGGCGCTCGAGCGCATCGACGACGTCACCGCGGCGCTCGGCCGGGCGCTCGCAGGCGGCGCCCGCGCCTATTGGGTCTGCCCGATCGTCGAGGAATTGGAAACCGCCGACCTCGCCGCCGCGCAGGAGCGCCATGCCGTGCTGGGGGCGCTGTGGCCGGGACGGGTGGGGCTGGTCCACGGCCGGATGCGGGCGGCCGAGAAGGACCGGGTCATGGCCGGCTTCGCCGCGGGAGCGGTCGAGCTCTTGGTGGCGACGACGGTGGTCGAGGTCGGCGTCGATGTGCCGGACGCGACGGTCATGGTCGTCGAGCGGGCCGAGCGCTTCGGCCTCGCCCAGCTCCACCAGCTGCGCGGCCGCGTCGGCCGCAGCGACAAGCCCTCGACGTGCTTGTTGCTGTACCAATCGCCATTGGCCGAGACGGCAAGGCGGCGCCTGCAAATTCTGCGCGAGACCGAGGACGGGTTCCGCATCGCCGAGGAGGACCTGCGGCTGCGCGGCGCGGGCGAGGTGCTGGGGACACGGCAAAGCGGGCTGCCGAGCCTGCGCCTCGCCGACCTTGCCGCGCATGCCGGGCTGGTGGCGCTCGCTCACGACGACGCGCGCCTCGTCCTCGATCGCGACCCGCATCTCGAAAGCGAGCGCGGCCGGGCGCTGCGCACCTTGCTCTACCTCTTTCGCCGCGACGAGGCGGTGCAATATTTGCGCGCCGGATGAGGCGACGGGGTCGATGCGGCTGGCCAGAAATCCGGCGACCGCGTAAATATCCGCGCGGCGCAAGTCCGACATTGCCGCTCGATTTCAGGAAGGAATTTGCGATGCCTGCCGACCCCAACCACGTGATTCTGACCGGCGAAAACCCGTTCGTCCGGCTCGGCGAGACCAATGGCGGCCCGCAGACGACAAATGCGAGCTTTTGGCGCATCGTCACCTGCCCCAAGGGGCCGGGGCATGTGCTCTATCTGAAGAGCGAGCTGACCGAAAACCGCTGGCGCATCTGGGCCGACAACATCGCGATGGCGCGCTGGCTGCAAACCACCGTGCAAGGCATGCTGAACCCGGAGACCGCGGACATTGCGATCCCGGTGACCGACGCCGAATTCTTCAAATCGGGCGACCCGCATTACTACTGGACCGAGCGGGTGGTGGCGAGCGACGAGGAGGTGGCGCTGACCTGGTACGACATCGGCGAGCCGCTCTTGGTCCACACCCAGCCGAACGAAGGCGGCCGACGCTATGGCGTGTGCACGCTCTTGGTCCCGGCGCTGGGCGCGCGCCTCACGCTCAACGGCGAAGAAGCGGCCGGCCGCGCCTTCGCCACCGAGCGCGAAGGCCGCCCGTTCAGCACCTGCGCGCTCGCCTTTTCCGAGAGCTGGACCGAGCCGCGCTGAGGCCGGTCGGGCCGGTCAGGCGTTGACGCGGCGCCTCAGCTCGGCCCAGCGGTCGAGAACCGGCAGGATCGCGTCGGCGTTCTCGGCCGGCAGGCTGACATTGACGCGCACTGCGCCGAGGTCGCGGAACCGTTTGAGCCGGTCGGCGTCCTCGGGCGCGCCGCCGATCGTGATCGGCAACGAATCCGGGTCGCGCCCGGCCTCGGTCGCCATCTGCCGGAAGCGCGGCATGTATTCGTCCGGGTTGCCGCTCGACGCGTTCGGATACCAGCCGTCGCCATAGCGGATCGCGCGCCGCGCCGCCCACGGAAAGGCACCGCCGAGGAGGACCGGCGGATGCGGCTTCTGCACCGGTTTCGGCCAGGTCATCATCGTCCCGAACTCGACGAGGTCGCCGTGGTATTCGGGCTTGGACTGGGTCCAGATCTGCTTCATCGCCTCGATCTGCTCGCGCATCTTCTTCATGCGCGTGGCGAATTCTGTACCGTGGTTCTCGATCTCCTCACGGTTCCAGCCGCCGCCGATGCCGAACAGAAAGCGCCCGCCCGAGACCTGGTCGATCGAGGCGACCTGCTTGGCGGTCTGGATCGTGTCGCGCTGGATCACGAGACACACGCCGGTGCCGACTTTGAGCCGCTTGGTCGCCGCTGCGGCAACGCTCAATGTGACAAACGGGTCCATCACGTCGTAATAGCGCTTGGCCAATTCGCCGCCGCCCGGCGGTGGCGTCTGCCGCGGCACCGGGATGTGCGAATGCTCGGCCGCCCACAGCGAGTTGAGGCCGCGCTCCTCCATCGCCACGGCGAGTGCCGCGGGCGAGATCGAATAATCGGTGAAAAAGATCGAAGCGCCGAATTCCATTCCCGTCATCCCTTGAATATGGCGCCCCTCCCGCCGGTGCGACGGAAGGGGCGGATTGCCGACCGAGCCCTTAGGAGGGCATCTGGCCCATAAAGTCGCGCTTGCCGATCTCGATGCCGAGACTGCGCAGGATGTTGTAGGCCGTCGTGATGTGGAAGTAGAAGTTTGGCATCGCCAAATGATAGAGGTAAGTCTGGGCACGGAAATTGCGCGGCTGACCGCCCTGGACAATCGTTACCTGCGAGTTTTCCTTGCCGTCGAGCTGGCCCGGGCTCAGCGTCTTGAGGAAATCGAGGGTCTTGTCGATGCGCGAGTGCATCTCGGCAAAGCTGTTGTCGATCGGCGGCAGCTGGGGCACATCGACTCCGGCGGCGCGGCCGGCGCCAAATGCATGCTCGCTCGCCTGACGGACCTGCCGCGCCAGCGTGAACATGTCGGGATAGAGACGCAAATTAAGCACCGTGGCTTCGTCCCATTTCTTCTCGTCGGCATGCTTTTTCGCCTTGTCGAGCACGACTTTGAGACCGCCGAGCAGCTGGGTAAACACCGGCACCGACGCGTGATACATGCTGATTGCCATAAAACGGTCCTCCACAGGTTGGTCGGGATGGCACGGCCGCCATCTTAGCCGGGCAGCGGACGAGCGGGAAGGCATTGGCGCGCTCGACGACGCATCGGCCGCGCTCTACTCTGCGACCGGGGCGAGGTTGAGGAGACGCCATCGTGGCCAGAGAGCGGCGACTCGCGGCACGGCAGGTCGAGGAAATCTTTCTCGCCTTTGCCGAAGTGCTGCGCGAGCTGCCGCCCGACATCGAAGCCGGCTGGCTCGACGCCGAGGGCGATCTGCGGCTGGCGCCCGACATCGGCCGCAAGCTCCGCACCGCGCGCAGCGTGCGGCTCTTGCTGCGCCAGCTGCGCGAAACCCAAAGCGAGAGCTGAACGAGCCCGACCCAGCCGATCTCGACCATTTCGGGATGAGCTCGCGACCCACGAAATGCATCTTCCCGGCGCAGGCCCGGCGCAGGCCGGGACCCACGGCAGCTATGGATACCGGCCTTCGCCGGTAAGACACGGAAGGTCGGCGGACCTTCGTTCCGATGGAGCTTCTGACTCATTCTCCCGCCTGCTTTGGCCAGATCGCCTTGGCGGCGGCGAATTCGGAGGGTGCCACGGTCACCGGCTCGCCCTTCTGCCATTGCACGACGATCAGCGGGGCGCCGACGCGGCGGCCGTTGGCGTCGAATTTGAGCCGGCCGCCGGGGAAGAACCGGGCCGGCCCGGTTGTGGTATCCATCGCGTGGATCGCGGCGTTGACCTTCTCGCGGTCCGCCGCCCCGGCCGCTTCGAGCGCCGCCGCGACGATCATCACGTGCCCATAGCCGCTGAGGCTGTCCTGGCCCAGCCACGGCTCGCCGGTGCGCTTCTTGAATTCGGCGACCAGCTGCTCGTCGCCTTTGATCGGCCAGTTCGCCAGCCCGGTCATGACCCCGTCGACGATCTCGGGCCCGGTGACCTTGAGCAATTCCGGGGTCACCAATGGGCTGCCGTTGCCGACCACCGGCAAGCGGCCGTGGCCCAGGCCCATCTCAGCCAGCTTTTCGAGGATCAGCGCGTTGTCGGGCACGCTGGAGACGATCTCGAACAGAAAATCGGGGTGGGCGGTGCGGATGCCCTGGACGATCGGCGTCGCATCCGACAACGGCGGCGTAAAGATCGGGTGAGCGACGAGCTTGATCCCTGCCTTGGCGAGCCCGCCCGCGACCATCGGCTTGACAAAGCTCATCGGTGCCGCGGTGTTGTCCTGGATGATCGCCACCGTCTTCGGCTTGGCGCCGGTCGCTTTGGTCGCCAATGCGACGGCCGTCGGCAGGGTCTGCTCGGCCTGCTCGTTCCCCGGCATCGAGCTCTGGAAGATGTAGTGGAAGCCGCGGTTGGTGATCGCGTCGGAATAGGAGAGCGTCAGCCACGGCAGATGCGCGCGCTCGGTGACCTCGGTCACCGCCAAGGTGAAGGAGCTGAGCCACGAGCCTTCGCCGGCGACGAGATCGGGGTATTGCGAGACCAGCCGCTGCGCCGCGTCCTTGGCTTTTTCCGGGGTGTCGCCGGCATCGGCCACGACGAGCTTCATCTTGGCGCCGCCCAGCGCCTTGATCCCGCCCGCCTTGTTGAGGTCGTCGACCGCCATCTGGGCGCCGGCGCGCACCAGATAGCCCTGCCGCGCCCACGGGCCCGAAAGCGGGGCGATCAGCGCCATCTCGACATCCTTGGCCTGGGCCGGCGCCGAACCCGGCAACAGCACCGTCGCGGCGATGCCGCCGAGCAGGAACGGCCACCACCGATGCTTTCGTCCAACCATCGTCCTCTCTCCTTTATCGGTTCCTCAGGGCGCTTTTCGATCATATTGAACCGTCATTCCCGCGAAAGCGGGAACCCAGGGGCCAGCGACATCTCGGTTGCCCGGGACCCCCGCTTGCGCGGGGCGACGAGTAGGGGTGCAACTTAAGGATACTGCTCCAACTGTCCTCTTACATGCCGAGATAGGCGCGGCGCACCCGGTCGTCGGCGAGCAGCCGCTGCTGCGGGCCTTCGAGCACGATGCGGCCGGCCTCGATCACATAACCGATGTCGCAGGATTGCAATGCCTCGGCGACGCGCTGCTCGACCAGCAGGACGGTCAAGCCGTCGTCGCGGTGCAATGCCTCGATCCGTTCGAAGATCAGATCGGCGATCGCCGGCGCCAGCCCCATCGACGGCTCGTCGAGCATCAGGAGGCGCGGCTCGGCGGCGATGCCGCGGCCGATCGCCACCATCTGCTGCTCGCCGCCCGAGAGCGTGCCGGCGAGCTGTCCCCGCCGCTCGCGCAATACCGGGAAGAGGGCGAAGATGCGGTCGAGATTGCGCGCCCAGTGGCGCCGCGCCGGGGCCGGATAGGCGCCCATTTCGAGGTTTTCCAGCACCGAGAGCGACGGAAACACCTGCCGGCCCTCGGGCACATGGGCGATGCCGAGATGGGCCCGCGCGGCTGCCGGCACCGCGCCAAGGTCGCGGCCGTCGAAGCGGATGGTGCCGGTGAGCGGGGTGACCGTGCCCGAGATCGCCTTGAAGAGCGTCGTCTTGCCCGCCCCGTTGGGGCCGACAATCGCAATGAACTGGCCCTCGCCGACCCTGAGCGACACCTCGCAGAGCGCGGTGAGCCCGCCGTAAGCGACGCTCAACCCCTCAACCTCGAGCATCGAGCGCTGCCCATTTGCGGCCGAGATAGGCTTCGATCACGCGCTCGTCGCGGGTCACCGCGCCGGGCAGGCCGGCGGCGATCAGCCGGCCGTGATTGAGCACGAGGAGCCGCTCAGCCAAACGAACCATTGCCTGCATCGTATGCTCGATAACGACGATGGTGATACCGTCGCGGGCCAGATCCCGGATCAGCGACAAAAACGCCTCGACCTCGCCGCCGCCGAGCCCGGCGAGCGGCTCGTCCAAGAGCAGCAGGCGGGGCCGCCCGGCGAGCGCACGGGCCAGCTCCATCAGCCGCAATTCCTTGGTGGTGAGGCCGGCGGCGAGTGCCGCGGCGCGCGGCGCGAGGCCGACGCGGTCGATCGCCGCCGCCGCCGCGGTCAATGCCGCGCGGTCCGAGCGCTCGACGGCATAGGCGCCGATCGTCGTGTTCTGCAAGACCGACATGCGCGCGAACGGCCGCATCACCTGAAACGTCCGCCCGACCCCGAGCCGGCAGATCCGGTTGGGCTTGAGGCCGACGAGATCCTTGCCGTCGAAGAGGACGCGCCCTCGGTCGGGGGCGACAAACCCGTTCAACAGGTTGAACAACGTCGTCTTGCCGGCGCCGTTCGGCCCGATGATGCCGAGGATCGTGCCCCGCGCGACTTCGAACCCGACCTCGTCGACCGCCCGCAGGCCGCCGAAGGATTTCGACAAGCCCTCGACCACCAGGATCGGCGAGCCGGCGCCGCCGGCGGTCCGTGCCGGCGGAGCGGGCAGCGGCATCATCGCCGGCAGCGGCATCATCGCGGGCAGCGGCATCATCGCCGGCAGCGGCGCGAGCGCAACCTCGGGCGGCCCGCGCCGCATCAGCCGGTCGCGCACCCGCCAATAGATCCCCTCCGGCGCCAGCAGGATTACCAGCACGATGGCGAGGCCGTAGACGACCCCCTGGATGCCCGGCACGGTGTCGCCGAGATGGGCCTGCAAGGTGTCGCTGAGCGGCACCAGCACCGCGGCCCCGATCACCGGCCCCCACATCGTGGCGACGCCGCCGAAGAGGGCGACGATCAGCGCCTGGGCCGAGGTCAGGACGCCAAAGACGCTGTCCGGCGTCACCACCAGCAGAACGACCGCATAGAGCCCGCCCGCCGCGGCGGCGAGCGCGCCGCTGAGCACGATCGCCCGCATTTTCCAGCGCCAGGTGTCGATCCCGGCCGCCTCGGCCGCCGGCTCGTTCTCTTTGATCGCGAGCAGCGACATGCCGAAGCGCGACCGCTCGACCGCGAGCGAGACCAGCAGCGCCAGCACCAGCAGCCCGACGGCAATCGCGATATAGGCGCGGTAGTCGCTGAATTGCATGTATGCCGCGGGTGCGGCGCGCTTCATCGGCAGCGCCACTTCCTGGTAGCCGAGCCATTCGAAGACGTAGAGCAGCGCCAACGGGTAGGCCAGCATCGCCAGCGCAAAATAGTGGCCGCGCAGGCGAAAGGTCGGATAGCCGATGACGGCGCCGGCGGCGGCCCCGACCAGCATGCCGAGCGGGATGCCGAGCCAGGGCGTGATGTCGAACCGCACCAAAGCGATGGTGACGGTGTAGGCGCCGAGGCCGAAGAACGAGGCGTGGCCGAACGAGACGAGACCGCTGTAGCCGCTCAATAAATTCCAGGAGAGACCCATCACCGCCCAGATCGGCACCAGGGTCAGCATCAGCTGGTAGTAGGAATTCCCGACGGCGACGCCGAGCAACAGCCACACGACCGCGAGAACGGCGATGACCGCGAGCGGCCCCCGCAGCCCGCGCCGGCGGGCGTCCGTCCGATCAGGCGCGTTCGACATTGCGGCCGAACAGCCCTTGCGGCCGCAACAGAACGATCAACAGGAAGACGACGAAGATCGCGGCGTTCTGCAATTGCAGCGGCAATGCCAGGGTCGAGAGCTGCTGCACCAGCCCGATCGTCATGCCGCCCCAAAAGGCGCCCAGAATGCTGCCCATGCCGCCGAGCACGACCCCGGCATACATGATGATGACAAAATCGAAGCCGACATAGGGTTGGAACGGGTAGTAGGTGGCGACGAGGCCGCCGGCGATCGCGGTGACGCCGGTGCCGATGCCGAAAGCGATGCCGTAAGCGCGATCGACGGCGATGCCCATATAGGTCGCCGCCTCGGGGTTGTCGGCGGCGGCGCGCAATGCCTTGCCAAGCCGCGCCCGGCTGATGAACCAATAGAGGGCGCCGCCGACCAGCACCGAGACGAGGCAGGCAATGCCGCGCGCCTTGTTGACGAAGACCTCGCCAAAATGCGCCGAGCCGAGCGGGACATGCCAAGCGCTCCACGACAGCGGCGTGTGCACCGCCTGCGGCGTCGAGCCGAATACGATCAGCCCGCCATTCTCCAGGACCAGGGCGATGCCGAGGGTCAGGATCAGCTGCGCCTCATGGCCGCCGCCGATCGCGCGGGAGCCGGTGACGCGGGCGAGGAGCAGCCGGTGCAATAGCCAGCCGCCGGCAAACAACACCGGCCCGGCGAGAAGGGCCGCGGCGACCGGCGCCGCTGCCGGCCCGAACACCGCCAAGGCGCCAAACCCGCCCACCGTGTACAGGCTGAAATACATGCCCAGCATCAGAAAGTCGCCCTGGGCAAAGTTGACGACCCGCATCACGCCGAAGATCAGCCCGAGCCCGACGCACATCAGCCCGTAAACGGCGCCGATCAAGAGGCCCGCGACCAGCGCCTGGACAAAGTCTTCGATGCCGACGGCGAGGCTCATCGCCGGAGCGCAGCGCGCGATTTGGGCCGGAGCGCGGCGCGCGATTTAGGCCGGGGCGCGTCGCGCGATTTAGGCGGAGTGGAAACCAGGGCCGGCAGCGGACGGATCATCGTCCCATCCTGTCCGGCTGCGGGCACGGCGGCAAGCCCGCAAAGACGGCGCGCCGCCGCAACATTAGTGCTTTGCCAGCGCCGGATGGCATCAGGATGAGGAGCCCCTCACCCTTCCCTCTCCCCCAGTGGGGGAGAGGGGAAGGGTGAGGCGAGGAGAAGCCGAGCCTTACCCGGAGCTGGGTGACGGGGTGCTGCCGGATCGGCAGAGGCCTCTCAGATTTCCTGCGGTTGCGGCATCGGGCCTTGCGGCCGGCGGCGCTCGGCCATGAATTCGTCGAACTCGGCCTTGTCCTTGGCGTGGCGCAGCCGATCGAGAAATTCCATGAATTCGCGTTGCTCGTCTTCGAGCCGGCGCAAGGTTTCGGTGCGATATTCGTCAAAGGCGCGGTTGCCGGTCGCGCTGCGATAGCTCGACCGCGATGTGCCGTTCCCCGAGCCGGGGTTCCAGCCCCAGCGCTCGGCCGTCGCCTGCATTCGCGACATCCGGTGCTGCATGCGCTCCATGCGCCGCTGCCAGCGCGTTCCCGCGCCCTGGGTCCAGCACGCCATTCGCCCGCTCCCTATCAGAAACCCGAGAAGCACCAGCCCGAGCGGCCACCACAGGATAAAGCTCACGATTGTCAGCCCGATCCATGCCGGCCTGCCGATATCATCGACCATCGCCGCAAAATGGTGCATGGCGACCTTCATGTAAATGTGTCTAACATTCACATAATTCCGGCGGCGCACCTTGTCAAGGGAGCGGATTTCAGACGTCGGGGTTGGCCGGCTCGGCGATGACCCCGAGGCCGCGCAGATAAATCAGCATGCCGGCTTCGAGCAGATCCTCGGGCGACATCGGCAGCGGCCGCCTGCCGCCGTCGCCGCGGGCGAACAGCGAAGCGATCCCGTGCGACAACGCCCAGACGTGCAGGCTCATCATCAAGGAAGGCGGGCGGTGACGCGCCGGGAGGCGCGCGCAGAGGCTTTCGGATGCATTGCGCAGCACGGCGAAGCTGCGGTCGGCCGCTTGGCGCAGCAGCGGGTCGTCATTGAAGGAGAGCCCGGCCTCGAACATCGCCGAATAATAGGCGGGCTCGTTGCGGGCAAAGGCGAGGTAGGCGCGGCCGACATTCTCGAAGGCGACAAAAGGCTCCGGCCGGCCGTCGTTCCAGGCGTGGTCGAGATGCACGGCAAAGCGTTCGAAACCGCGCCGGGCGACATCGGCGATCAGCGCGTCACGGTCGCGGAAATGGCGATAGGGGGCGGCCGAGCTGACCCCGGCCGAGCGCGCCGCATCGGCAAAGGTAAACCCCGCCGGTCCTTTCTTGGCGATCAAATCCAGCGCCGCCTGGATCAGCGCCTCGCGCAGATTGCCATGGTGATAGCCGCGACGGCCATCGGAGCCTCGTCCCGACCAGCTCATGTGAAAAGCTTTTACATCGATTTGGCTCGGGTTCACACCGCGCCCGCGCAGTCAAAGCAATCGGCGCCCACGCCATTTCCATCGTCGCGCGAGGGACGCTGTGCAGCGCCGCCAACAGCCGATCCGGGGCGGCTGCTCACCGGCAACCGCTGGCACCGGCAACCGCTGGCAGCGGCTCAAGTGGTCGCCAAGCGGGGTGCTGCGATGCGGTCGCGCTTGCGGGTCGGCCCGCCCGCCAGAATCTGAACGATTCCGGCGCCAAACCCGACCACGACGCCGATCTGCCACGCATGGTCGTAGGAGCCGAACTTGTCGAAAATCACGCCGCCGCCCCAGGCGCCGAGCGACGACCCGACCTGATGGGTGACAAAGGCGATGCCGAGCAGGGTCGCCATGTAGCGGGTGCCGAACATCTCTGCCACCAGGCCGCTGACGAGCGGCGCGACGCTGAGCCACAACATGCCCATCGCCGCCGCAAACAAGAGCGTGCTGGCCGGTGTCGGCGGCATCGCGAAATACGCGGTAAAGACAAACGCCCGCAGTATGTAAAGGAGGCCCAGCAAAACGTGCTTTGGATACTTGCCGCCGAGCCAGCCCGCGGCAATCGAGCCGACCGAGTTCATGCCGCCGATGACGGCGATCGCCTCGGCGCTCAACAGCGGGCTCTGGCCGCAAATCGCCAGATAGGTCGGCAAATGCGTCGTCAAGAAAACGAGGTTGAGACCGCACACGAAATAGGCCCCCGACATGACCAAAAACGGACGGTGCCGGGCGGCTTCGCCGAGGACCGAGCGCATCGTCGCCCGCGTCGCGGCGCGGTTCGCGACTCGGTCCGCCCCGCCGGCGAGAAACCCCGCTGGCAGCATCGCCACCGCCAGAACGACAAAAAACAGCGCGCCGATTTGCCAGACGTGATGCGCGAGGATCGATTGCGTCGCGAGCGGGATCGAGAGCGTGCCGAGCGAGCCACCCGCCGAGACGATCCCCAGCATCTTGCTGCGGTTCTTTTCCGAGACCGCCCGTGCGCAGGCGGTCATGACCAACGATGAGGCCGTGCACGACAAGGCAACGCCAACCAGCGCCCCCGACAGGATCAGCACGGCGGCACCATTGGCCGCCGCCATCAGCAAAAGCCCGGCAATGTAGACCACCGCGCCGGCGAGCATCGTGACGCGCAGCCCGAACCGATCGGCGAGCGCCCCGACCGGGGCCTGCGACAGGCCCCAGACGATATTTTGGACCGCAATGGCCAAGGTGAAGCTCGCCGCGGTCAGCGCCAGGGAATGCGTCACCGGCGTCAGAAAGAGGCCGAGGCTCTGCCGCAAGCCCATCCCGAGGCTCAAGAGCACCGCCGCGCCGATCAGGATTTTTTGGGTCGCGTGGCGGCTGGCGCCGGTTGTTGTCGTCATCCCGGAAACGGTCCCGCATGCAGCATCGTCGCGGTCAATCTGCCCAATTCCGCGGCCGGACCGAACCGATTTCGGCCGTCGATCGGGCATAGGCGACAGGCGTTTGCGGCGCAGCTGGCCCACGGGCCGGCCGGGGCGGACTGCCGGCATTAGCGCGCCACGGTGCTGCATGCGCGGGCTGGCATTCGGCCGCCACGGGCGCTACCGTGCTCGCCGTCCTTGCTGCGGAGTGGCCGAGATGGACCCCGCGTTTCTGACGATCGCCGAGCTCGGCCGCCTCTACGACCGTCGCGAATTGTCACCGGTCGAGGTGACGCGGGGGTTGCTCGATCGCATCGCCGCGCATGACGGGAAATTGCACAGCTTTATCCGGGTGACCCGCGAGGTGGCGTTGGCCGAAGCGGCGGCGGCCGAGCGCGAGCTCCGGGCCGGGCGCCGTCGCGGCCCGTTGCACGGCATCCCCTACGCGCTCAAGGACATCGTCGAGACCGCCGGGATTCCGACGACCGGCCATTCAAAGCTCACGCAAGACCACATCCCGGCCGCAGACGCGCATCTCGTCACATTGCTGAAGACCGGCGGTGCCGTGTTGATCGGCAAGCTCGCCACCTGGGAATTCGCGCTCGGCGGGCCGAGCTGGGACCTGCCTTGGCCGCCCGCCCGCAATCCGTGGAACACCGATTATCTGCCGGGCGGGTCGTCGAGCGGTGCCGGTGCTGCGGTCGCCGCCGGCTTTGTGCCGGGTGCGGTCGGCAGCGATACCGGTGGCTCGATCCGCGGGCCGGCCGCGGTCTGCGGCATTGCCGGGCTGAAGCCGACCTATGGCCGGGTCAGCCGCCGCGGCGTCTTCCCGAACACCTTCACGATGGACCATTGCGGCCCCTTGGCGCGCAGCGCCGAGGATATCGCGCTCTTTCTTCAGGTGATCGCCGGGTTCGATCCTGAGGACCCGGGCAGCGAGGACGCCCCGGTCCCCGATTACCATGCGGCGCTGACCGGGCGGATCGAAGGGTTGCGCCTCGGCCTCGTCGAGCGCTGGCACGAGGAGGGCGCCCATCCCGATCTGGCACCGGCGATCGCCGCCGCGGTCGAGGTGCTGCAAGGGCTGGGCGCGGTGGTCGAGCCGGTGATGCTGTCGAGCCTGCGCGACTACACCGACTGCAAAACGACGATCTCGATCGCCGAGCTCTACGCGATCCACGAGCACGACCTCAGAACCCGGCCGCAGGATTTCGGCCGCATCCTGCGCAATCAAGTCTTGCCGGGCGCGCTGATCCGCGCCGAGGATTACGTTCAGGCGCTGCGCTGGCGGACCGTCTTGGCGCGTGAGCAAGCCGCGGCCTTGCGCCGCTTCGACGCGCTTGTTACCGCCGGTGCCTTAAACGTCGCCGAGCCGGCCGACCCGACCCAGCCGGACCGGCTTCTGTCCTCGCCCAGCATCACGATGCCGTTCAGCGTCGGCGGGCTGCCGGCGATCGCCATTCCCTGCGGCTTCAGCCGGAAGGAGGGGCTGCCGCTGTCGTTGCAGATCGCGGCCCGGCCGATGCAGGAAGCGATGGTGCTGCGGATCGCCCACGCTTATCAGCGGGCGACCGATTGGCACCGTCGCCACCCAGCCCTCGCCTGATTTCTGAGGAAGCCTCATGCGCACCGATCTGAGCCATCTGCCGCCCTCGACCCCCGACGAAATCCGCGCCATGGCCGGCCGCGCCGGGCTCGACCTCCCAGACGAGCTGATGCAGCAGCTGATCGCTGCATGGCCGGACTTCGAGGCAATGGTCCGCCGCATCCCGCGCGACCTTCCCCGCGCCGCCGAGCCGGCGCATACCTATCGGCCGACCCGCGCGGCAATCTAGCGGCGGGCCCCGCCGCGAATGCTGCAAAACCGTAAGAAACACGCTATGTGTGGTCGCACCAAAAGAGGAGGCTGGCGGTGGATCGAACGGATTTCGAGGCGGTGCTGCACGCCGAGGGGTATCTTGAGGTCATGGACCGGCGAATGGAGGCGAGCACGATCAACCCCGAGCACGCGCACGAGTTCGATGCGCGGCTCCTTGTCCTCGAAGGCGACATGACGCTTCACAGCGGCGGCGAAGCGCGCACCTACCGCACCGGCGACACCTTCGCCATCACCGCCGGCCGCCGGCACGCCGAGCATGCCGGGGCCGAGGGTGTGCGCTACCTCGCCGGTCGCCGCTATCCGAAAGCTGCTTCCTGAGCCCTGTCTTCGACGGGTTGCCGCCGGAAGACGATTGCGTCTTCTGCCGGATCGTGGCGGGGACGAGCCCGTGCGAGGAGATCTGGCGCGACGACGCGACCCTCGCCTTTATGGACATAAACCCGGTCGATGACGGGCACTGCCTGGTGATCCCGCGGGCGCATTTTCGCACCGTGATCGAGATGCCGCCGGACACCTTCGGGCGGGTAGCCGCTGCGGTCGTCAGAGTGGCCCGCGCTGTCGATGGAGCATTGCGGCCGGACGGCCTCAGCCTGGTGCAGGCCAATGGCGCCGCCGCCGGGCAGAGCGTGCCGCATGTCCATGTGCATGTCCTGCCGCGGCGCGCAGGCGACGATTTGCCGCTCAACTGGCACCGCCATCAGGCGGGCGCCGGCGACAGCGACCGCGGCCGGATCGCGGCAATCGCCGCGCGGCTGCGGGCCTCGCTTGGCGGCGTTTAGGACGCCGGCTCAGCCGAGCAGGGCACCGGCGATCGTCGCCCACTCCTCGGCCAAGGGCCCCGTCGCAACCGGCCGGCCGGCGCGGCGGTACCAGCCCGTGGCGTTCGGCATGTCGCCTTCGACGCGGTGCAGATAGGCGTGCGCCCAGGCGCCGTCCGGATCTGGCTGTTGCTGCGCGCATTGGTGGGCGCGCGCCCAGTCGCCCTTGGCCTCCCACCATAACGCCTGCGTCGCCATGCCGAGGCCCGCGGGCGGCGCGTCGTTTGCGACCGAGCTTTTGAAGGCGTCGAGCTCCATATCGTTTCCTCCGGGCGCCGAATTACGCTTCGGTCGCGGTAGTCGGATCGATCATGCGGCGGATTTCGCTGACCTTGTTGGCGGGAAAGCCGCTGCGCCGCGCGTGCTCGTGGATGATCGCCTCATCCTTGGCGAGATAGACGCAAAAGGTCTTGTCGCCGGCAACATAGCTCTCGACCCATTGAATATCCGGGCCGAGCTCCTTCAAGGTCGCGTTCGACTTTTGCGCCGCCTCGCGCAGCACCTGCCGCTCGGCGCTGCCGATCGCCGGCAACTCGCGCTCGATCATGTATTTGCGCATCGCGCCTCTCCAATTTGCACGAGCGGCGATGCTGGCAGATCGGGCGGGGGCGGTAAAGGGCGCGCGTCGCCGCGGCGGTCAGCCTCGGCGCCGGCGGAGCGCACCAAAGCCAGAGAGCGCTAGGCCGAGCAGCGCCAAGCTGCCGGGCTCGGGAACGGGCGGCGCGCCTCCGTTGGGGTCGTAGCCGATCGACAGCATCATCGGATATTCGGGCGAGGAGGGTGTGTAATCCTCGGCCAGCTGATTGCTGCACGGAAAGGCATCCTGGATAAATGCGTCAGGCCCGCCGTGGGTGCCATCGGGGCAAGTGCTGGTATTGGGGCCGAAATCGCCGAAATCACCGCTCGGATCCTGGTTGAACCCTACGATGTCGGTCGCTCCCCCATCGACCGAAAAGAACGAGGTCGCGTTCGGGTCGGTCGTAAAGCTCGGCGTGCCGGAGCTGTCATACCGGTACAGATCGAGTGGGCCGAGCGCGCCGCAAAAGAAGTTGCTGGGATTGGGGCATCCGGCGATTTGATTGAGGACCGAACCGCCGCCACCGCCGCCGAGGACTTCGTTGATCGCGTGCTCGACCACGCCCAGTCCGTCGAGCTTGCTCGGCGGCGGAACATGTCCGCTAAAGTCGAGATCGGTGCTGCTGAGGGTGACGATCGCATCGTAGGGGTGGCTGGGATCGTTGCACGCGATCTGCCCGTTGGCATTCAAGCAGGGCGGGGTGTTGAAGCCCAGAGACCTGAGCTGGCCACCGGTGGCGGCTATCTGCAACGAGCCGTCGGCGCCGTTGCCTTTTCCTAAATTGGCGACGGCGGTCGATAATGTCGTGTTCGCCGGATTGGCTGCCGAATTAGCTGACAGCGCGTTCGTATAGTCGCCGTAAGTCTCCCCGAAGAACAGGTTTGTGACCGACGATGGGGAATCGTCGGGAACCATTTTAAAGAGGATATGATCGGTGACCGTGTTGAAGGTTGTGTACAACCCTTCGATCGTGGAGATCGCCGAATTGATCGCCGCTTCGACGGTTGCGGTAATCGAGCTGTCGAAAGTCGGGGCGATGGTCAGCGTGCCCGGCTGCGCGTGCGCCGGCTGTCCGATGAGAAAAGGCTGTGCGATGAGAAAACCAAAAGACAGCGCCGCGGCCGCCAGCAGCGGCCTGCCCACCCGCCCGATGACCCTTTTGTCAATCGCTGCTGCCCCCTGCATCTGACCGGTCCCGTCCATGAGCTTCTCCTTCCGGAATCGGCATTGGGTCGAGCAAGTTCTATGCCGCAAATCTTTACAATCTGCGCGTCAATGCGTTATATGGTTAACCCGCGCTTGACGTGGATCATTTGTAAAATTCCTCGACAGAAGATGACCTCGATTGCCGGCACCGACCGGCGTTCCCCCAGCAATTTGCCGCAATTGCCACCATACATAGCAAAATATTCTACTTCGATGATGATATAATTTTGATTCGCGCTTAAGTTATATCTATTTGTGGTTAATGTAAGGTTACATTGTAAGAAATTTCGACGCGGCGGCATCGCCAAAGCCGTCCGGCCACATCGAGACCGGCATGGCCTGGGATCGCCGGCATCGATTTGCTAAGCTCGTCGCCGCTATTCGCGGAGGCAGCCGATGAAGATCGTCAAAATCGAAGACATGCATTGCGACGCCGGCTGGCGGGTCAGCTCGTTCCTAAAGATCACCACCGACGACGGGCTGGTCGGCTGGTCGGAATATATGGAGGGCTATGGCGCGCAGGGGCTGAGCGGGGTGATCCGCCGGCTCGGCGAGCGGTTCCTGATCGGGCGCGACCCGCGGCCGGTCGAGGCGATCAGCGCCCTCTTGTATGCCGCCACACGCCAGGCCGCCGGCGGTGTCAACCAGATGGCGATCGCGGCGATCGAGAATGCGCTCGTCGACATCAAGGCCAAGGCGCTGGGTGTGCCGGTCTACGAGATGCTGGGCGGCCCGGTGCGCGACCGGCTGCAGCTCTACTGGTCGCATTGCGGCACCTACCGCGCCCGCCATGCCGAGCGGATCAAGGAATGGGCCGGGGTCGAGCCGGTGCGTTCGCTCGACGACATCGTGGCGCTCGGCGAAGAGGTGCGCAGGAAAGGCTTCAAAGGCTTGAAGACCAACCTGATCCGCTTTGACAAGGGCAAGCCTTATCTGCACGGCCCCGGCACCGGGAACCCGCCGGGCTTCCCCGAATTGAACGCCGACCGCCACATCGCCGCCGCGGCGGTGGCCCAGCTGGAGGCGTTCCGCCGCGGTGCCGGCCCCGATGTCGGGCTCCATCTCGACACTAACTTCAATTACAAGATCGACGGCTATCTGCGGCTGGCCCGCGCGCTCGAGCCGCTCGACCTGGTGTGGCTCGAGATCGACCTCTACGACCCGGCCGGGCTCAACCTGATCCGGCGCTCGGCGCGCACCCCGATCGCCTCGCTCGAATCGATCTATGGCAAGCGCAATTTCCGCCCGTATTTCGAGGCGCAGTCGGTCGACTACGCGATCATCGACGTGGCCTGGAACGGCATCCTCGAATCGCTGAAGATCGCGGCGATGGCCGACGCCTACGAGGTCAATGTGGCGCCGCACAATTTCAACGGTCATCTCGGCTCGTTGATCAGCGCCCATATGTGCGCCGTCGTGCCGAACTTCAAAGTCATGGAAATCGACATCGACGACGTCCTGTGGAAGGACGACATCGTCACCCACCCGCCGGTCATCGAGAACGGCGATCTGCTGTTGCCAACCGGCCCCGGCTGGGGCGCCGAGGTCAACGAGGAGTTTGTCCGCGCCCATTCGCCAAAACGCTAGACGCGCGCCGGCTCACGCAATCGTCAGCCGGAGCGCATACGGGGCGAGGCTGGACCGCGGGAAAGCCGGCTGCTATCTACGACGGTGCAGCGGGGAAATCTGAAATTGGGCTCGTCCGGCGGCGGCATCCTGTTTTTGCAAGGGCTCGCGTCCTGGTTCTTCAACCGTCTCGGCCGGGCGCTGAAGGCGCGCGGCCACGAGGTGCACCGGATCAATTTCAACGGCGGCGACCGTGCCTTTTGGCGCCTCGGCAACGCCACCGATTTTCGCGGCCCTCCCGGGGAATGGCCGGGGTCCTTCGAGCGGTTTGTCGCCGCCAACGGGATCGGACAGGTCGTGTTGTTTGGCGACTGCCGGCCGCCGCACCGCGCCGCGATCGACATCGCCCGCCGGCGCGGGCTGCGTGTCCATGTCGTCGAAGAGGGCTATCTGCGGCCCGACTGGGTCACGTTCGAGGAGGGCGGCGTCAACGGCTATTCGTCGCTGCCGCGCGACCCCGGCTGGTATCGCGCCCAGGCCCAGTGGCTGCCGCCATGGCGCGACCCGCCGCCGGTGCCGGGCACCTTTCGCCGCCGCGCCTTCGAGGACGTGCTGTACAATTTCTCGTCGATCGCGCAGATGCGCCGGTTTCGGCATTACACGACGCACCGCCCCTATCCGCCGCTTGTCGAATACGCCGGCTGGCTGCACCGGCTGGCGCTGATGCGCCGTGCCGAGCAGCGGGCGCAAGCGGCGATCGGCGGGCTCGCCCGCTCGTCCGAGCCGGTCTTTCTGTTTCCGCTGCAGCTCGATTGCGACTACCAGATGCGGGTGCATTCGCCCTATCACGCGGTGCTGCTGGCGATCGAGCATGTGCTGACCTCGTTTGCCCGGCATGCACCGCCGCCGTCGCGGCTCGTCGTCAAATTGCACCCGCTCGACAGCGGGCTGCACGATTGGACGGTGATCACCCGGCATGTCGCGGTGGCGCTCGGCATCGCCGAACGGCTCGTCATCCTCGATGGCGGCCCGCTCGACGCGGTATTGGCGCGCAGCTGCGCGGTGGTCACCATCAACAGCACGCTCGGCAGCCTGGCCTTGGCGCGGGGCCTGCCGGTGATGGCGGTGGGCGATGCGATCTACGATATGCCGGGGTTGACCTTTCAGGGCAGGCTCGACGAGTTCTGGAGCGCGGCGCGCCCGCCCGATCCGACATTGTTCGACGCCTTCCGCCGGGTATTGGCCGCGCGTGTGCTGATCCCCGGCTCGTTCTTCAACAATGCCGGCATCGAGAGCGCGGTCGCAGCGGCGATCGACCGGATCGAAGCCACCGCACCCCGGCCGATCCCGGCCACCACCGCGATCCCCGCCGCGAGCCCGGCGGAATAGCGCATCAGCGGAAGTTTCGGCTGCGCACGACGATATCCCGGTCGTCGTTGCCGGGCGGCGCCAGCGGCAATGGCCGGGCGGATTTCGACCGCGGTCGGGGCGCGGTCGTGCCGGTGCGGTCGCGCAAGGTGTGGAGACGCGGGGTCAGATCGTCGAGGCGCTCGGCGACGACGTGAATGACACCCTGCTCGCGCTGCAATCGGCCGGTGCAGCGCAGCAGGGTGGCGCCGAGAACGGCGCGGCGGAAGCGTTCGAGGACCGGCGGCCAGACGATCAGATTGGCGACCCCGGTCTCGTCCTCGACAGTGACGAAGACGACGCCGTTGGCGCTGCCGGGGCGCTGGCGGATCAGCACCAGCCCGGCAACCGACAGCCGGCGATCAACCGGCAGCCAGGCAAGATCGGCGGCGGGAACCAGGCCCTCGCGGGAAAATTCGGCGCGCAGAAAAGCGAGCGGATGGCGTTTCAGGCTAAGGCCGAGGCTCGCATAATCCTCGACCACGTGCTCGCCGAGCGGCATCCGCGGCAAGAGCGATGCGGCGCGAGCTTCGCCCGAATGGGCCGAAGCTTCCGCAACGGCGAAGAGCGGCAGTGGCGGCTCGCCGAGCCCTTTCAACGCCCATAATGCGTGGCGGCGGTCGAGCCCGACCGAGCAAAAGGCGTCGGCTTCGGCCAGGCGTTCGAGCGCGCCGCGGCCGAGCCCGCTGCGACGCCACAGCTCCACCGGGTCGCGATAGCCGGCGCCGCGCGCATCGACCAGCCGCCCGGCATCGGCCTCGGCGAGCCCTTTGATCTGGCGCAGACCCAAGCGCATCGCCCAGCGTCGGCTGTCTCCCGCTGCATTGGAGGCGCGCGTGCTTCGGGACGCGCCCTGCGAGCGCTCCTCAGCATGAGGAAATCCGTTAATGGCATCGAGAAATTCCTCATCCTGAGGAGGCCGCGGCGCGGCCGTCTCGAAAGACGCACTGCGTTGCACCAGCCGTTCGAGCGTGCAGTCCCAAAAGCTGTGGTTGATGTCGACAGGGCGCACCTCAACGCCGTGCTCGCGCGCGTCGCGCACGATCTGCGCCGGGGCGTAAAACCCCATCGGCTGGCTGTTCAACAGCGCGCAGGTGAAGATTTCGGGATGGAAGCATTTGATCCAGGCCGAGACATAGACGAGGAGCGCAAAGCTCGCCGCGTGGCTTTCGGGAAAGCCATAGGTGCCGAACCCTTCGATCTGGCTGAAGCAGCGCGCCGCGAAATCACGGTCGTAGCCGTTCGCGACCATGCCGGCGATAAATTTGTCGCGGAACAGATGGATGTCGCCGTTGCGCTTAAAGGTCGCCATCGCGCGGCGCAGCCGGTCGGCTTCGTCCGGTGTGAAGCCGGCGCCGACAATGGCGATCTTCATCGCCTGCTCCTGAAACAGCGGCACGCCCTTGGTCTTTTCCAGGACCGCGCGCAACTGATCGGACGGGTAGGTCACCTCTTCGATTCCGGAACGCCGGCGCAGGTAGGGATGCACCATGTCGCCTTGGATCGGCCCCGGCCGGACGATCGCGACCTCGATGACGAGGTCGTAGAATTCGCGCGGCTTGAGACGCGGCAGCATCGTCATCTGGGCGCGACTTTCGACCTGGAACACGCCCACCAAATCGGCGCGGCTCAGCATTTCGTAGACCGCGGGCTCCTCGGGCGGCACGGTGGCGAGGTCGAGCCGGCGGCCGTAATGCTCGCCGATCAGCGCAAAGGCCTTGCGCACGCAGGTCAGCATGCCGAGCGCCAGGACATCGATCTTCAGGATGTGGAGCGCGTCGAGATCATCCTTGTCCCATTCGATGACGGTGCGGTCCGCCATCGCTGCATTCTCGATCGGCACAAGCTCGTCGAGCGGCCCGCGGGTGATGACAAACCCGCCGACATGCTGCGAGAGATGGCGGGGAAAGCCGGTCAATTCGGCGGCGAGGTCGAGGGCGAGGCGCAAGGTCGGGTCGCCAGGGTCGAGCCCGGCCTCGCGCACCCGCAGATCGGCGATCGGGTCGTTGCTCCAGCCCCAGACGATGCCGGCCAAGGCGGCGGCGACATCGACACTGAGGCCCAGCACCTTGCCGACCTCGCGGATCGCCGAGCGCGCGCGGTAAGAGATCACGGTGGCGGCGAGCCCGGCGCGGTCGCGGCCGTATTTCTTATAGATGTGCTGGATCACCTCCTCGCGCCGCTCGTGCTCGAAATCGACGTCGATGTCGGGCGGCTCGTTGCGCGCGGCGCTGATAAAGCGCTCGAACAATACGTCGATGCGCGCCGGATCGACCGCGGTGATGCCGAGGCAATAGCACACGGCCGAATTGGCCGCCGAGCCGCGCCCTTGACAGAGGATCCCGTTCGCCTTGGCGAACTGCACGATATCGTGCACGGTCAGGAAATAGCGGGCGTAATCGAGCCGTGCGATCAATTGCAGCTCGTGCATCAGCAGATTGCGGATTTTTTCCGGGATGTCGCTTCCTCCCCTTCCCGCCGTTATCTCTACTCTTCCCCGCAAAGATGAATCACCCTCTCCCCCCGATCGGGGGGAGAGGGTCGGGGTGAGGGGGGTAGCCGCGGCCCGTAAGTCCCCCTCACCCTGCCCTCTCCCCCCAGCGGGGGGAGAGGGTTTTAATTCTGAAGAGTGTTCCAATGACGGGTTGCGGCCGAACCGCTCCGCGGCACCTGCCCAGGCCAGCTCCTCCAAGCGCTGCTGCGCGGTCATGCCCTCGGGAACCGGCTCGTCCGGGTATTCATAGCGCAGCTCGTCGAGGCTGAACCGGCAGCGCCGGGCGATGTCGAGGCTGCGGCCGACCGCGTCCTCATGGCCGCGGAAGAGCCGCCTCATTTCGGCCGGCGCCTTCAGATGGCGTTCGGCATTGGCGGCGAGGCGAAAGCCGGCTTCCTTGATCGTGCAGCCCTCGCGGATGCAAGCCACCACATCTTGCAGCCGCCGCCGCGCCGGCGTGTGGTAGAGCACATCGTTGGTCGCGACCAGGGGCAGCCCGACCCGGTCGCCGAGTGCCGCCAGGCGGGCGAGGCGGCGGGCATCGTCGCCGCGGTAGAGGTGATGGGCGGCGAGATAGGCGCGGCCCGCGAAATCGGCTGCGATGCGAGCGACAAAATCCTGCGGGTCTTCGGGCGGCAATGCGACGACGACCTGGCCCTCGCCATGTGCGACGAAGTCGGCGTAATCGAGACGGCATTCGCCCTTGGGCGCGCGGCGCCGGCCGAGGGTCAACAGCCGCGTCAGCCGGCCATAGGCGGCGCGGTCTTCGGGGAAAGCCAGGAGGCTCGTGCCATCCTGAAAATCGAGGCGGCAGCCGACGATAAGGCGGATCCCGGCCTCTTTGGCCGCCTGGTGGGCGCGCACGATGCCGGCCAGGCTGTTGCGGTCGGTGACGCCGATCGCGGCATGGCCGAGCGCCGCGGCCTCTGTCACCAGCTCGGCCGGGTGCGAGGCGCCGCGCAGAAACGAGAAATTGGTGGTGGCTTGCAGCTCGGCGTAGGCCGGAGGTGCAGAAATCGGCGCGCCACCACCGGTATCAAATCGGCGAATTTTTGTCGCCCCCGCGAAAGCGGAGGTCCAGAGGCCAGCGCTCCTATCCTCGGCCCCTGGGTTCCCGCCTTCGCGGGAATGACGAACGAGCTCAGGCAAAGAGGCCATGGATGAACCAGCGCGGCGACGGGTCATTGCCGGCGAGGCCGGCCCGGAACAGCCAGAAGCGTCGCCCGTCCTCGTCCTCGACCCGGTAATAGTCGCGGATCGCATCGGCGGCACCCGACCCCGCGGCGTGCCACCATTCTTCGGCAATCCGCTCCGGCCCGTCGGCGCGCCTGACCCGATGCGCGAGCCGGCGCCAGGTAAAGCGGGCCGGCGGGTCGTCGGGCAGCAGCCAGAAGGCTTCGACCAGCTCCGGCGGATCGAGCAGCCGGATCGGCCGCGGCGGGGAGGGTCGGGGTGAGGTGGGGGCGGAAGGATGAGACGGGCGGCGCCACAAGGCTGGCATGCAGACCGAGGCCCGCTCGGGGATATGGCTTTCGCGCGGTTCGAGCCGGTAGAGCGCGAGCCGGTTGCCGAGCCGGTCGAGGAGCGGGGCGGCGGCGCCGCCCCCTCCGGCCTCGCCGGCGAGGCCGAGCTGCTCGGGGGCCAAGGGCTCGACGGCAAAGGCGGCGAGGATCATGTCTTCGACGCCAAGGCCGGGATCGACGGTGTCGAGCTTTTCATTAAAGAGGGCGGCAAGGTGATGCGGATCGCGGCTCGGGCGCGCGGTGCCGATGCGAATGTGCTCGACCCGGCCGTCGACCCGATAAAAGGCGAGATCGAGCCGCCGTGCGCCCATTCCTTCGCGCGCCAGGCGGCGCATGAGGTCTGCGGCGAGCCGCTCGATCGCATGCGCGAAATCGGCGGGATCGGCGATCGGCTCGGGCCAGCCGATCCGCACCCGCCGCTCCGGGGTTTCGCCCAACGGCGACAATGGCTCCGGCAGATCGCCCTCGGCCTGGTCGAGGCGGCGCGCCACCGCTTCGCCGAAGCGGCGGACGAGGGCGGCGCGCGGCATCGCCCACAGCTCGCCGACCCGCTTCAGCCCGACCCGCCGCAACCCTTGCGCCGTAGCCGGGTCGAGACGCAGCGCCTCGACCGGCAGCGGAGCAAGGCCGGCGCGCCTATCGCCGGGCGGCTGAACAGTTGCACCTCTATCGGTCGCGGCGCAGCGGGCGAGACCCCAGGCGGCGCCGAGGGTGTCGGCAACGGCGATCCGGCCGGCGATCCCTTGGCGGTCGAGCCGGGCCGTCAGATCGGCGGCGAGCGCGGCTTCCCCGCCCCACAGATGGGCCGAGCCGGCAATCTCGATCTTGACGCCGTCGGCCCCGTCGGGCGCGGTCCACGGGCTGTAGCGACCGCACCATTCGGCCAGCCGGCGCAAGGCCGCGGCATCCGCTGCCGGCTCGGCCGCGGCGGTGGCGAGGCCGGGAAGAAAAGACAGCGCATCGGCGAGCGGCATCCCCGGGGCGAGGCCGGCTTCGATCGCGGCCGGGTTGACCGCGGCGAGCAGGCGGCGCCCGGCGGTGTCGATGACCGTGGCGAACGGCGCCTCGTCAGCCGGCGCGGCGGAGCTTTTCCGGCGGGAAGCCATCGCCGCGGCGCAGCGGGAATCCATCGTCGCGGCGCGGCGGCGGCGGTCGATCGGCCAACTCGGCAGCCACAGATAGAGAACCCGTCGCATCCGCCGCCTCCACTTCCCAGCATGCCGGCTCGCCGCCGCGGCAGCGCATCAACTCGACCCGCCAGCGCGGATGTCCGATCCCCGGCTCGCCGCCGGTCGGCGCCGACGGCATTGCGGCGATACGCCAGCGCGTCGCCGCGGCGCTCGGCCGGCTGCGCTCGCGCGCCGCCTGCGCCGCATCGCGCCAGCGCCGCACTATCAAGGCGGTGACGCCGGAGCGCTCGGCGGCGAGCTGCAAGCGGCGGCTCGCCACCATCGGCAACGCAGCGATTTCGCCGACCACTGCCGCGGTGACGCCGGCGGCGCGCAGCCCTTCCTCCATCGCCCACAGGATCTCGGTGTCGTGCGCGGCCCGGACCAGCACGAGGCGGCCGGGATCGAGCCCCTGGGCGGCGAGGCCGGGGCCGTAAAGGTCCGGTCGCTTCAGACACCACGGCACGATGCCATCGGCGGTCGCGGCAAGCCGGCCGACGATGCCGGCGGCAAAGGCGGCGGCGAGCGCGCCGTCCTCCTCGTCGCCGCCACTGCCGACGATCTCGTGCAAGGCGCCGCGCGCGAGCCCGCCGCCCGGCAACACGCGGTCGATCGCGGCGATCCCGAACGGCACCACCCCGTGCTGCACCGACGCCGGCCGCTCGATCCGCCGCACCCGCTCGCGTAGCTCGGCAAGCCCAACCATGTTTATGGTTTGTTCTAAAATGGGCGGCCTGTCAACACTAAACCGAGCCGCCCTCGCATATGGGCCGCATATGGGGAGGAGGCCTACCTCCCGGTCAGCTCGCGGCGGACGATGGCCGCCCCTTCGGCCAAGGCCTTGAGCTTGGCGAAAGCGGTATCGCGCGGCAGGTATTTCATGCCGCAATCGGGGGCCGGGACCAGCCGCTCGGGCGGCACATGCTCGAGCGCGGCGCGGATGCGGGCGGCCACGGTCTCGGGTGTTTCCGGCTCGGGGTCGCCCATGCTGATCACGCCGAAGATCACGGTCTTGTCGCCGAGACCGTCGAGGTCGGCGAAGATCGAGCCCCGGCTGCGCCGCCTCGATCGAGATCTGCCCGGCGACGGTGCCGGTCAATTCCGACAGAAACGAGTAGCGGTTGGGCTTGTCGCGCGAGACATAGGCATAGCCAAAGCAGAGGTGCAGCGCCGTCGCACCGGAGATGCCGTCGAGCGCCCGGTTGATCGCCCTAACCGCGAGCCGCCGCGCCTCCTCGGGCCGCGCCTGCATCCACGGCTCGTCGAGCTGGATAACATCGACACCGGCCGCCTTCAGATCGTGCAATTCGGCGTTGACCGCGGCGGCGTAGTCCATGACGAGCTCTTCCTCGTCGCGGTAGAACTCGTTCTCGGCTTGGCGCGACATCGTGAACGGGCCGGGGATCGTAATCTTGGTCGTGCGGTCGGTATGGCGGCGCAGAAACGCCGCGTCATGCACCTCGACCGGCCGCAGCCGGCGGATCGGCCCGACGATGCGCGGCACGACGACGGTGCCGCTCGACCGCCCGCGCACGGTCGCGGGATTGTCGAGATCGACACCCGAGAGCGCGGTCGCAAACCGGTTCGAATAGCTTTCGCGCCGGATCTCGCCATCGGTGATGATGTCGATGCCGGCCTCCTCCATATCGCGGATCGCCAGCCGCGTCGCGTCGTCCTGCGCCTGCTCCAGCCACGGCTCGGGAATGCGCCACAAATCCTGCGCGCGCACCCGCACCGGCGGCAGATGGGTCAGCCGGTCGCGGTCGATCAGCCAATCGGGCTGCGGATAGCTGCCGACCACCGTCGTCGGCAAAAGCGTTTTGGTCATTGCAGGATTTTCACCGATTGCCGCGAGAAGGAACGCGAAGCGGATGCGGCTATCCTAAGCCTCGAAAACAATTCGAGCCAACCCGAATTTCAGGCTCGTCCAAGCCGGCGGCTCAAGGCATTCTCCAAGGTGGCAGGGCGGCAGGGCGGCCTCCGTCGAGTGTCCGGGCCGTCCGAGAAAGCGAGCTGAGCGCGGCAGATGGCTGACAATCCGGTAGAGCGGCATTACACGACCCCCGACCTCGGTGCGGCGATCCTCGCGGCATTGCAAGGGATCGGGAAGGACATCGACCGTCTGACGCCGGACGACCTGGCGCCGGTCGATGAATTCCACGGCGGGCAGCGGCCGGCGACGATGCGGCTTGCCGAGATGGCGGGCCTCTCCGGCGGTGAGCGGGTGCTCGATGTCGGCTCGGGGCTCGGCGGGCCGTCGCGGTTTCTCGCCTGGCGCTACGGCTGCATGGTCAGCGGTGTCGATCTGACCGCCGAATTCGTGCGCGTCGCCGAAATGCTGACCCGCCGCACCGGGCTCGAGGGCCGGGTCGATTACCGGCAGGGCAACGCGCTCGACCTGCCGTTTTCGGATCAAAGCTTCGATGTCGTCTGGTCGCAGAATGCGGCAATGAACATCGCCGATCGCGACCGCCTCTATCGCGAGATGCGCCGCGTCCTGAAACCGGGCGGCAAGCTCGCCTTGCAGGAGGTCGCCGCCGGGCCCGGCGGGCCGCCCTATTTCCCGGTCCAATGGGCGCGCGAACCCAAAATCAGCTTTTTGTTCTCCGCCGCCGAAACACGGGCCAGGCTCGAAGCCGCCGGCTTCAGCGTCCTCGCCTGGCAGGACACAACGCCGGCGGCGCTGGCTGCGGCCGCCCGGCGCGCGCAATACGTCGCCTCGGCGCCGCCGCCGCTCGGCACGCATTTGATCCTCGGCGCCGACTGGCAGGCGATGTTCAGGAATTCCGCCCGCAACCTTGAAGAGCACCGCACCGAGCTCTTCAACGCCGTCCTCGAAGCTGCGGACTAATCACCCTGCATTTGGTTATTACTTCGCAAGTATGATTAATGTCTTATTTACTCTGATCAACCCTATGCAATACTTTATTCCCGCGGCATAACGTCGAGGCGGATGACGAGGCCTTCGAGCGAGGGCGAGGGCGGCGGGTAGCGGCGCATGACGAGCGGGTCGTGGCCGGGGATTATGTGCTGCGGCGAGGGGGCGGCGGCGCGCAACGCGTCATAGGCGTCGAGCATGTCGCCGATATGGAAGGCGGCGGTGAAGGGCCGGCCCGCCTCCATGTTCTCGTAATAATGGGTCACGTCGGAGGCGAGCACGACCCAGCCGCGGCCCGTGTGCACGCGCACGAACTGCATGCCCGGCGTATGGCCGCCGACCGGGTGGATGCTGATCCCCGGCGCCAATTCGACCGGGCCGTTATAGAGGCGCACACGGCGCGCGAAGTTCAGCCGCACGATGCCGACCACATCCTCGACCTCGAACGAGTGGGCGAGGAACGGATGACGCATGTAATGTCCGGTCGTGTAGTGCAGCTCTTTTTCCTGCAAATGGAACTCCGCCTTTGGGAAGCGGTGGAAGGTGCCGACATGGTCGTAATGCAGATGGGTCAGGATCACATCGGCGACGGTGTTGCGATCGAGCCCGACCAGCGCCAGCAACTCGGCTGGGCAGCGCAGGTGCCGCCGGCCGCGCTGGGCGGCGACTTCGGCGGTAAAGCCGGTATCGATGACAAAGCTGCGCTCGGGGCTGATCGCGGCCCAGACGAAATAGTCCATCGGCATCGGCCCGTCATGCGGGTCGCCGCCGATGAAATGGTCGGCGCGCCGCGCGTCGCGCTCGGCATAGCGGATCGCGAAAAGCTCGTATTGCGGGAGATTGGCGTCCATCATCGCCTCGGGGGTCGCGAAGGGATTGCGCAGGCCCGGCCGCGATGCCAGCCTGTCGCCGGCGCTTATATCCGAGCGCGGGAAGACGAGCCATGACCCAATCTGTCCCCGGCCCCTATCGCGTAGCCGCCGTCAACACCGCCCAGCAATCCGAGAACAAGATCCACGACGACGATGTCGCCCGCCGGTTCGGGTTCAGGGGCGGCTTGGTGCCGGGGGTCGAGGTCTACGCCTATATGACGCATCTGCCGGTCGCCCGCTGGGGCAGCGCCTGGCTCGAGCGCGGCCATGGCGAATGCCGGCTCCTAAAGCCGGTCTATGACGGCGACACCGCCATCGTCACCGCGACCGAAAATGCGGACGGGATCGAGATCCGGGTGGAAAGCGCGGGTGTCTTGTGCGCCACCGGATCGGCGTCATTGCCGGAGGGGCCGACGGCACCGCCCGCCGCCTTTGCCCAAATGGCTCCGCCGCCGGCACCGCCCGCCGACGCGGACCGCCCCCCGGCCGGCGAGCGCACCCTGGCATCCGGCACCCGGTTGGCGATCCACCCGTTCCGCATGGACGGCCCGGCGGCGCGCCAATATCTGCGCGACATCGGCGAGACCCTGCCGCTCTACGACACAGAGGGCCTGGTCCATCCCGGCACGATCCTGCATATCGGCAATTGGGCGTTGCGCCACAATGTCGTGCTGGGCCCCTGGATGCATGTCGGCAGCCGGGTCGAGCATTACGGCGCGGCGCGGATCGGTGACGAGCTCTCGGCACGCGCGCTCGTCACCGCCAACTACGAGAAAAAGGGGCACCGCTTCGTCGATCTCGACGTGCTGGTCTATGCCAATGGCGCGACCCCCGTCGCGCGCATCGCCCACGTCTCGATCTGGCGCCCGCGCCAGCTCGCCGCCGCCTGAGCGCTGTCGCTTTAGCCGAGGGCTTTTTCGAGGAGGTCGAGGGCGGCGATCGAAAAGGCGCGCATGTTGTCGACGCGGTCGCTGTTGCCGGTCTCGACGGTGATCGAGCGCTCGCCGTTGGGGCCGATCACGGCGATGCAGGAATGCCCGGCATTATGCCCATAGCGGCTGCCGGTCGGGCCGGCGGTGCCGGTCTCGCCGACCGCCCAGGCGGTGGCGAGCTTGGCCCTGATTTTGCGGGCGAAGAGCAGCGCATAGGATTCAGTCGATGGCGTAATGCCGACGAGCTCGGCTTCGCTCACGCCGAGCAGCTCGGCGCGCGATTGCCGCGTATAGACGACGGCACCACCGAGAAAATAGGCCGAGGCGCCGGGGACCGCCAGCAATGCCGCCGAGAGCATGCCGGCGGTCGAGGATTCGGCGATCGAGATCGTCTCGTTGCCCGCCTTGAGCTTGGCCGCAATGCGTTCCGCCTGAGGCAGCAGATCTTGAAGCATTTTTCCCACCCCGGGGGTTGTTGTCGAAATCGTCGCGCCGGCCGCGTGACCAGTTATCGTAACGACCAAAACGTCGCCGCGCTATGGCGTCGGATCGAGGCCGAGGCCGAGGAGGTCGGCGATCCGGTCTGCGGCTTTGAGGCCGGAGCCGGTCAGCACCACGACCGTGGTCTCGCCGGCGCCGATCGCGCCGTCGCGCAAGAGCCGGCTCAGCGCGGCGCCGGCGGTCGCGGCGGTGGGCTCGACAAAGAGGCCGATCCGGCCGAGAGCCGCGAGAGCCGGCGCGATTTCCTCTTCGGCGACCGCGACCACGCCGCCTTGCGAGCGGCGCACGGCGCGCAATACCTCGGCCATGCGCACCGGCCGCGGCGTAGCGATGCCGTCGGCGATGGTAGGGCCGGCGGCAAACGGCACAAATTCATCGACGCCGGCCGCCCAGGCGGCGGCAAAGGCCGCGCAATTTGCCGCCTGCACCGCGAAGAGCCGCGGACGCGCGGTGATTTCACCGCCGCGTTCGAGCTCGTCGAAGCCGCGGTCGAGACCCAGGATGTTGCTGCCGTAGCCGGTCGGCACCAGGATGTTGTCGGGCACGCGAAAGCCGAGCTGCTCCCACAGCTCGAAGGCGAGCGTCTTGGTGCCCTCGATAAAATAGGGGTGCCAGTTGTGGCTGGCGTAAAAGCTGTCGCTTTCGGCAGCGGCGAGTGCCGCCTCGGTCACATCCTGCCGGGTGCCGGGGACCGGCCGCAGCGCGGCGCCGGCGGCGGCGATCTGGACGAGCTTGGCGCGGGGTGCGGCGGCCGGGACATAGACGCGGCACGGAATGCCGGCCGCGGCGGCATAGGTGGCGAGCGAAGCGCCGGCGTTGCCCGAGGAATCCTCGTGGATCGGCCCGACCCCGGCCTCGATCAGGTGGTTCAGCATGACCGCGGTGCCGCGATCCTTGAACGAGCCGGTCGGCATCTGCAATTCGAGCTTGAACAGGATCGCAGCACCCTGCCACTCGCGCCGGACAAGCGGCGTCCAGCCTTCGCCGAGCGAGACTTTCGGCGGCTGCCGCAAGGCCAGCGCCACGGCGTAGCGCCACAGCGAGGCGTCGCCGGCGGCGATTTCGCTGCGCGCCAGCCCGCGGCCGGGCAAGAGCTCGAGATGGCTGCCGCAATCGCACCGCCAGCGCGGCCGGTCGGCATTCCATTGGCACCCGCAAGCGGCGCAGCGATAGCGCCCGATGATCTCCGTGGCCGGCAAGGTTCAGCCCCGCGCGCCGCCCGCCACCGCCGGCGCCGCAACGTCTTCGGGCGCATCGGCCTCGCCGTCGAGGACCGCGCGCATCCGGATGGGATCGAGCTCGCCCATCCATTTGGCGATCACCACCGTCGCGAAGATGTTGCTGAAGAGGTTGGTGACGGCGCGGATCTCGGACATGAAGCGCTCGACCCCGAGCAAGAGGGCAAGGCCGCCGACCGGCAGGATGCCGAGCGAGGGCAACGTCGCGGCGAGCGCGACAAACCCGGCCCCCGCCACCCCTGCAGCACCCTTGGTCGTGAACAGCATGACAAGCAGCATCGTCAATTGCTGGCCAAAGCTCAGATGGATGTCGGTCGCCTGGGCGATAAACAACACCGCCATCGTCATATAGATCGCGGTGCCGTCGGTGTTGAACGAAAATCCGGTCGGCAGCACCAGCCCGACAGTCTCCTCCGAGCAGCCGATCCGTTCGAGCTTGACCATCGAGCGCGGGATCATCGCCTCGCCCGAGGTGGCGCTGAACGCGATCAGCAACTCGTCCTTGAAATAGCGCAGTATCTTTAGAACCCGCAGACCGAAGAGCCGGGCGATCAGCCCGAACCCGACCAGCACAAACAGGATTGAGGTTACATAAACGCTCAAGAGGAGCCGGCCGAGGCTGGCGAGCGAGCCAAAGCCGAACTTGCCGACGGTGAACGCCATCGCGCCAAAAGCGGCGAGCGGCGCCACATACATGATGATGCGGACGATGCCGAACAGCACCTGGGTGAAATCGTCGATCAATGTGACGAGCCGCTGGCCGCGCTCGCCCATATGGCAGAGCGCAAAGCCGAACAGCACGGCCATGACCAGGACCGGCAGGATCTGGCCCTCGGCGACCGCGCCGACCAGATTGTGCGGGATCATCTTTAAGAGAAAATCGACGATCGTCAGCGATTTGGCGCCGGTGACATAGCCGGCGACGAGCTTGCCGTCCAAGCTCGCCGGGTTGATGTGAAGACCGGCGCCGGGCTGCAGCAGATTGCCGACCCCGAGGCCGATAAAAAGCGCCAAGGTCGAAACCACCTCGAAATAGACGATGGCGCGCACGCCGACGACGCCGACGCGGCGCATATCGCCCATCTTGGCGATGCCGACCGCGACCGTGGCGAAGATGATCGGCGGCACCACCGCCCGGATCAACAGGATAAAACCGTCGCTGAGCGGCTTCATCCGGGCGCCGAGGCCCGGATCGAACCAGCCCAGCAGAATGCCGACGCCGATGGCGATCAGCACCTGGACATAAAGCTTGCGCAGCGGCGAGCGGTGCGTTGCCGGCCTGCCCGCAGCACCATGGTCGGCCGGTCTCGGATTCGCCATCGCTCCCCCCTCACTCGCTCATCGATCGAGCCAGACATCGATCAAATCCTGGCCGATGAAATGGCTCGGCGTAATGCTCCAGCCCTTGACCTTGGCCGCGGTGACGACGATCCGGCTCCACCACAGGAGCGGCACCGCATAAGCCTCGCTCAGAGCGTGGCGCTCAAAGGCGCGGACAATTTTAGCGCGCTCCTGCGGATCGCCGGTGATCGCCTGGCCGACATAGAGCGCATCGAGAAACCGGTCGGTGGAAAACGAGAAATTGACCGGCGACAAATCGTGCGAAACGTATTTCGTCAGCTGAATTGTCGGATCGTCGAAAAAATCTCCGGAAAAATCGAGGGCGACGTCGAAGTTCCCTGCTTCGGCCTCTTTTTGCCAATCGAAGATATTGAGCTTTTTTTCGGTTGCTTCGACGCCGATGCGGCGCCAGCTGTCGACCAGAAGGTCGGCGCCGGCGTAATGCGGCATCGGGATGTCGCGGACCATGACCACCAGCTTCAGATCATGCACCCCGGCGGCGGTCAAGAGCTGCCGCGCCTGGGCGCGCGAGGCGGCGATGTCGCGCCCAAAGCCGGGCAGCTCGACCAGCGCCGCCTCGGGCGTCGCCCAGCTCGAGCCCGGCCGCATGACGCCGCCGACATATTTGAGAAAGGTCGATTTCTGCAGCTCCTGCGCCGCACCCCATCGGTCGATGGCGAGCGACAGCGCCCGCCTGACCCGCGCATCGTCAAAGGGCGGGCGGCGGGAGTTGAACACCACCATCAGATTGGACAGCCACGGGCTCTCGCTGACCGCAACGCGATCGCCGAGCGCGGCCACCAGCTGGTCGCGCTGCGGCGGCGACACACCGCGGAATTCGGCGGCGATATGGCCGCTCTTATAGGCGGCCATGACCGCCGGGCCGGTGATGAAATCGGCCTGGTAGCCGTCGAGATAGGGCTTGCCCGGCTGAAAATACCGGTCCCAGCGCTTGCCCCGCCAATATTGTCCCTTGGCGTGCTCGACAAAGACAAAGGCGCCGGTGCCGAGGATATGCGTTTTCGGGAATTGCGGGTCCTGGGCGAGCTTTGCAGCGCTGTAGATGCAGTTCCAGGGCGAGGCGAAATTCGCCAGCATCGCCGCTTCCGGCCAGCGCAGGTGAAACACCACGCTCAGCGGGTCGGGCGTGTCGATTTCCGAGATCGCGGCGTAATCGACGCGGCGCGACGACAGCACCCCCGGCGGCGGGTGGGCGATCCGCTGGTAGCTCGCCTTGATGTCGGCCGATGTCAGCGGCGAGCCGTCGTGAAACAGGACATTGGGCCGCAGCTTGAAGGTGTAGGTCTGCCGGTCCGCCGATACGCTCCAGGATTGCGCCAGATCGCCGACGATCTTGGGATAGAGGGCGGCGTCGAATTTGAGCAGGGTCGAATAATGCGGCGCGATCGGATGGAGAAAGGCAAAGGACGTGTTGCCGTGGCAATCGTAGCTTATCGGCTCGACCACGACCGCAAATTCGAGGATTCCGCCATGCTTTGGCGTCGTATCGGAAAAAGCGGCGCCGCTCGGGGCGAAGAGGGCCAGGAGGAGGAGGATTGTCGCCAGGGCGCGCCGAGCCTGCATCAGGATGAGCCGGAGAACGCAGCGCCGCCCGTCCACCCTAATGCGCCTGGCCTTTCTGCCATGCCTGGAACTGGTCGAAGAGCCGGTCTTTCTCCTGCTGGCTCAACGGCGTGCCGCCGGCTGCCTGCTGGCGCTCGTCGAGAAAGCGGGCAAAGATCGCCTTTAAATCCTGCGGTTTTGCCGCAACCGCGGCCGGCGCATTGCGCCGCAGCCAGTCCGCCGCCGGCGGAAAGCGGCGCCATCCCGGAAGCTCGGCCGCGATATTGACCTCATGCCATTTTGGATGATGCCCCGGCTGCAGCAGCGATTGGAAACCGGTGAAAAACGCGTCGACGAAATTCACCAGGTTGCGGTAGCGCTCGGACGGCGCCTGCAGATTGGCGGCGGCGAGGACGGCGCCGACCGCGACCGTGTCGACCGGCTGATTGTACTGGATCAGCCCAGGATAATCCTCGGCGGTCAGCCGTGCCGGCGCATAGACCCCGGCCATCGCCGAATTGCGCGGAATCGAGAGAAAATGGAGGCCGCCATCGTCGAAGAGATCGCGAAAAATCGGCGCCGGCCGGCCGCTGACAAAGGCCATCGCAGCGATCTCGCCGCTGCGCAGCTTGGCGAGCGCCAGCTCCTGGTCGTCATGGGTGGCGACGACCGGGATCTGCAGCAGCGCGAACAGGCGCGCGGCCGTGGTTTCGGTCCCGGCGCCGCGCAGATCGACATTGACCTTTTGATTGGCAAGATCGTGAACGCTCTTGATATTGCCACGCGCCAGCAAATGAAACTCCTCGTTATAGAGCTTGGCGATGTAGGTCAGCCAATCTTCGATCCCCGGATACAGATTTTGCTGGCGCGCATAGTCGAGCACATCGACCTGCACGATCGCCATGTCGATGCCGCGCAGCAGCTTGAGGTCGGTGATGTTTTGCCAGGCGCCGTCGCCGATCACGGGCAGCACGCGGCGGGTCGCGCCGTCGTTGACGACATTGGCGAGGTCCTCGGCGATATGCACCGAGATGCCCGCGGCACGCCCGGTTTCGAGCTCGACGAGGCCGCGGTTGACCGCGGCCTCCGGCGACGGGGCGGCGGCGCGCGCCGGCGCGCCCAGCGCCAAGGCAGCGGCGAGCCCGATCGCGACAAGCGCTGGGTTCACGATGCTGGTCATCTGCTGTCGTTTCCGGCCGGATTGCTAACGCGCTTCCTGGCGCGCGGGCTGTTGGCCGCGCTCCACGGCGGCATGCTCGGGCAAGGAAAGCCGCGGCGCATCCGGATTCACGGGTGCAGCCATCGGCAGCGGAAGCCGAACAAAGGCGGCGGCGCCAACAGCAGGCTCAAGGGGGCGGGCGCCCTGCGCCTGTTGCAGCAGCAGCAGAAAACCGGTCCCGAAAAACACGCCGATCGTCGCCGCGGCGACGGCCCCGATCGAGATCAGATGGAACCATGTTCCGATCGACCGTGCGCTGCGGTCGGGGACCGGCCGCGCTGCTCGATGTGGGTTGAATTCGACGGGCTTGTCTCGACCCCGCGGGCCCGAGCCGAACGAGGGAATGGCCAATGTGCCGTCGAGCATGGCGAAGCGTTCTCCCTAACCCGTCCCGTCAGCTGTCCCCCGAATGCGTGCAGGGCCGAACGGTCGCGCGGGTCGCAGGCCCGATCGTCGTCGAGCTTCCCGGATAGGCGCAAGGCAGACAAAGCGGAACAATCAAACAATGCATCACATTTACAACAAATTTTGGTAAAGGTCAACCCCTCAGCCTTCTATACGAAAGTCAATTTTTCAAATATATTGTAACATGGTTAATAACTATTAACGCCGACCGGGAAAAGCCCGACAAAGGTTAACAAAAGTTAAATCATCACCGCGGCATCTCCGGTTGCCAACCGGCGCCGCCGTGCAGCTGCCCGACCTCGGTGGGCGCGTCAGCGTGGAGAGCACGTGGAACGGCGCCTTGCCGGTACGCCGCTCCCGCGCTGCGCGGCGTGAGCTGGCGAGCCGTTGTAAAGAAAACGACATAGCTGGATAGGGCCAAATAGCCGGCAGGATGAAAATGGGGCGAAGGCTGTAGGCACGCGAGCGGGCGCCATCGCAGCGTGTGAACCAATCCAAAGACTTGTCATTCCGGGGCGTGGGCTCCCGGGTCGGGCCGATGGCCCGCCCGGGGACAGGCTCCGCCCGCGAGCCCGGAACCCAGGCACACCGGCCTGCGACATGCTGGCGGACGGCGGTGTTCATAGGTTCCGGGCCTGCCTGCGGGCATCCCGGAATGACATTGCTTTCGACGCGGGATTTCTTCACAGGCTCTCACCATGAGGACATCGGCTCCGAACCTCATCCTGAGGGCCGCGCGCCGCGGCGTCTCGGGGGATGCAGGCCCCCGTCTCGAATGTTGTGCGGGACTGAGAAGCGGCCCATCGCCTTGACAACTTTCGGCCCCGCTCGCCGTAATGGCCGGCCGTTTTGCCGGAGGACAAAGCCATGCAGGTCATGCAGGTCATCGCCGAGATTCTGAAAAAGGAGGGCGTCTCCACGCTCTTCTGCTTTCCGACGACGCCGATCATCGAGGCCGCCGCCGCGGTCGGCATCCGGCCGGTGATCTGCCGCCAGGAGCGGGTCGGCGTCCATATGGCCGATGGCTTTGCCCGCGTCGCGAACGGCCATCCGCCCGGCGTTTTTGCGATGCAATACGGGCCGGGGGCGGAGAATGCGTTTGCCGGGGTCGCGACCGCTTTTTCGGATTCGGCACCGGTGGTGTTCCTGCCGCTCGGCCACCCGCGCGAGACGGCCCAGCTCTTCCCGATGTTCAAATCGAGCCGCACCTACGCCTCGATCACCAAATCGGTCGAGGAGGTGCAATTGCCGCACGAGATCGGGAACATCATGCGGCGCGCCTTTTCCCAGGTGAAGAACGGACGGCCCGGCCCGGTCATGGTCGAGGTGCCGGCCGATGTGACCGGCATCGAGGTCGATGTCGATCCGGCGCAGTACCAGCCGGTGCGCGCGACCCGCTCGGCCGGCGATCCGCAGGACATCGACGAGGCGGCAAAGATGCTGCTCGACGCCCAATGCCCGATCATTCTCGCCGGCCAGGGCGTTTTTTATGCAGGCGCGACCGACGAATTGCGCCAGCTCGCGGAATTGCTGCAGGCGCCGGTCATGACCACCTTCGACGGCAAGAGCACGTTTCCCGAGGACCACGCGCTGGCGCTCGGCTCGGGCGGCGGCACCTTTACCGGCCCCGGCCGCCACTTCCTGCACAAAGCCGACCTGGTGCTGGGTGTGGGCTGCAGCTTTACCCGGCACGGCATCGCCACCCCGGTCTTCCCGCCCGGCAAGAAATACATCCACGCGACCAACGACACCCGCGACCTGCACAAGGCGTTTGCCGCCGATCTCGGGATCTTGGGCGACGCCAAGCTGGTGCTCGGGCAACTGGCCGAAGCGGTCAAGGACCGGCTCGGCGCCAAAACGCGCGGCGATGCGGTCGCGCATGAGGTCGGCGCAAAGCGCGAGGAATGGCTCGCCCGCTGGCACGCGAAGCTCCATTCGAACGAGCGCCCGATCAACCCCTACCGGGTGATCTCGGAATTTATGCGCGTCGTCGATCCGAAGGATGCGATCGTGACCCACGATTCGGGCAGCCCGCGCGAGCAATTGAACCCGTTCTACCGGGCGACCCGGCCGCGCAGCTATCTCGGCTGGGGCAAGTCGCACCAGCTCGGCACCGGGCTCGGCCTCGTCATCGGCGCCAAGGTCGCCGCCCCCGACAAATTCTGCGTCAATTTCATGGGCGACGCCGCCTTTGGCATGACCGGGCTCGATTTCGAGACCGCCGCACGCTGCGGCATCCCGATCACGACGATCGTCTTGAACAACTCGACGATGGCGATCGAGACGCATGCGATGGCGCTGTCGCACGAGCGCTACCGCGCCCGCGATTTGGGCGGCAACTACGCCAACATCGCCCGCGATCTCGGCGGCTGGAGCGAGCGCGTCGAGGACCCGGCCGAGATCGGCGATGCGATCCAGCGCGCCCGCCGCCAAAACGACGACGGCCGCGCCGCTCTCCTCGAATTTGTGACGAGCCAGGAGCAGGGCTTTTCGCACCGCCGCGGCGGCGCCGAATAGCGCCGATCCGACCTTTTGGCGGTGTCGACGGTTGGCCTGCGATATCGATAGCGATATGGTAGGCCAATGACCCAGCTGCTGTTGCATCTGCCCGACGATCTCGTGCGCCGCTTCAAACGGGTGGTCGCTGCGCGCCAGCGGAGCATGTTTGTGCGACGGTTGCTCGAAGCGGCCTTGCCGCCGGACGCCGGCGGCGACCACCCGGCCGACATCCAAGATCGCCATGGCGCCCCGCTGGTCCTGAGCAGCGCCCGATATCTCTACCCTTGGCTGCGTCATGTTTTTGCCGACGGCGCCTACAACGGGGCCGGGTTTGCCGCTGGGCTCGACAAAATCGGCCGATGGACTTGCGACCCTCTCCAGAGCTGACACCTAGAGAGTACCATAAACGACTGAAATCACTCACCTCATTTTGGGTCAAACTCCTAGTCTTACTGCGTCAGTAATCGGGAATTCTTGCCGTCTTGCGGATTGGCGTATTGCAACAGGGACATCTCGGGAGGGTCCTGGCGAGCGCGACAATGAGGCGTCGTCGCATGGTCGCGATCGAGTTTGGGATGTGGCGTTCGGGGCGGATCGGCGGCACCTCTGGGTCGGTAACCGTCGGGAACGGCAGATCCCGAGAGCGGCGCGGCGAAACCTGGTCCTGAGGGGGGATGGGCGCCCCGTTCGGCGATCAAGAAGCCGTAAGCGGCGATGCAGAGTGTGGCGTGATGGTGGAAGCCGCGCCACCCGCGCCCTTCATAATCACCAAGGCCGAGCTCCTGTTTGAGCTCTTGATAATCGCGCTCGATCCGCCACCGCAATTTTGCCCGGTTGACCAGCCGATCAAAGGCGATATCCTCGGGCAAGCTGGCAAACCAATACTTGGTCGGCTCGGTTTCGTCCTCCGGCCGCTCGATCAGCAGCCACTCTTCGGCGCGCGGTTCGGCCAGCAAGTTGTCGCGGTGCCCCACGGGACAAGCCCGTGGGCTGAAGGCCCACGGCCGCAGCCGCAGCCGTGCGAACCGTGCAGCGAGCCAGTCCGCGCTGCCTTCGCGCCACCTGACGGTTTGCCACCTCTCTTGCGGCAGGCTGAGAGCGAGCGCCCCCGGCCTTCGCCGGGGCAGGCTTGGCGGCGATCGGCCGGTGCTGGTCGTCGCGCCGCAGCAACTTGGGCGGTCGCCCGCTGCCCCGGCCACGCTGCGGTTGTAAAGGCTCCACGCCCGGTGGCCAGACCGAGGTGTTGGGGCCGATCCCAGCGACATAGCTCATGCCGCGGGCGGTGATCTCCGTTCGCAGCCTGGTATCGTTGCCGTAACCGGCATCCATCAGCACCACACCCTGAGGCAACCCGGCCGCTTGCGCCGCGTTGATCTGCTCAAGGGCGATCTCAGGCTTGGTTTGGAAAGCGATCGTCTCCGGTATCTTGGCCTTGTGCCGACGTGCCTGATCCTTGGCCCAATCCTCAGGGAGATAGAGCCGATAAGCGACGGGCAGGCTGGCATCACGGTTGGCCAGCGACAGCGGCACCGCGACCCCCGCCTTCGCGAGGGCAGGCTCTGACAAATCCTGCTTGCCGAGCTGGCCGCAATATTGCCGGGTCACCCCGACCGAGTGCCGCCCCTTCTTGGGAAAGCCTGTGTCGTCGATGATCCAGGCCTCGACCGGCCCGCTGCGCTCGATCGCCGGCAGCACCAGCTCTGTCACCCCCGCTTTCGCGAGGGCAGGCTCTTGCCCAGCATCGCGGCGTCCGACCACGGCGCGTTGCCAACAAAATGAAGCAACGATTGATGCTTCGCGGCGACCCGGGCCGGCGCTGTCACGGCCGCCATCGGTTCGACGCTCTTGCGCTCAATCGGCAGCAACAGCCCCAGGCAGTAATCATGCATCGGCTGCTGTCGATCGGCATGGCCCAACACCACACCGAGCGCCTCGACATAGCCCGCAAATCGCGCTTCACTCTCCGCACTCGATCCGCCGTCCATTCCGGTCCCCCGTCCGGGTCAAAAGATCGCCTCATATACCACATCTAGCAAATTCTACCCAGAGAAATACAGCATAGAAGATTTTGTGACTCAGTAAGATTAGATACGCTGATTGAACGGTTAAAGGCGGCCATTTCAATGACGCCAGACGAGGAGGATCTCTTACCGTCCGAGATGGCGCAGGCGTTCGAGGCTTGGTTTTCGAGGCTAACGCCGGAAGCTGACGACATGAGCGAATTACTGAAAACCACCGCATCGGGCGAAGGTCGCCCGGGCTGGTTGCAGGTCCATGCTCCTGGCAGCATCGTATGTCGCCGAGGCGTCCAGGGTTTATTGATCGATATCGAAATTGTCGGTCCAGAACTCGTCTCTTCTGATGATGGCACGCTCAAGCTGTTCTACCGATACAAATCGTCTGCTGGTATCAGGGCAATGACGCCCGCCGATCACGTCGAGGCTACCGGAGACCAGTGGTCCTACACCTACTGGAATCCGGAAACGAACGAATATGCGGACGAATTAGACGATCTCGTGCCGCGTAACGTCGATAGGCCGATCACTCTATCGGACTCGATCAGCGAGCCGGAGATCTGACAGGGGCGGGTTCATCACGCGCATCAGCCTGACGTTGTCGATCGCACCACAGTGGAAGGCGCACGAGAAAGGAGCCGGGTGATAATAAGAACTGACTATGAGCCCGAGGGCGATGCGATGTTCGTCTGGTTAAGCGCCGCCGCGCGAAAAACGCCGGTATTGCGCCCCGGCCGCTGTCAACGCCGGTGCGAAACGGGGTGCGCGCCATCGAAATTGCCCCAAGGCCGACATTCGCCGGCAGCGCGGCTGCCCGTCAAGGCATGCCGGCAAGGAGGTCGTCAGAGCCACATCAGGCTGTCGGGGTCGAGGCCCAAGAGGTATTGGCCGACGGTCTCGAAATGCTCCTGCCGCCCCTGCAATTGCTGGCTGACGGTGTGGATGTCGCGCAGCCGGCGCTCGAACGGGTTGGCTTGGAAGATCGCGTCGGCGCCGGCGGCATGATAGGCGAGATCCACGACATCGCGCGCCTGGTGGATGGCGAAGGTCGCGGCGAGGCGGATCGTCATCCGCTCGTCGAGGGTGATATGGCCACGCGCGGCGACCGCCTCGCCGATCTCGCCGAGCGCCCCCATCAGGTGCGCACGCGCCGCGCGCAGCCGCGCTTCGGCTTCGGCCACCTGCGACTGGACGACGTGGTTGTCGCGCAGGCTGCGCCGGGCGCCGCGCGGGATTTTGTCGCGGGCGAGTTCGACGAGGGCATCGAGCGCGCCGCGGGCAATCCCCATCGCCACCCCGGCAAAACCCGAGCTGTAGAGCTGGAGGCTGCTGAAGCGGTAGAGGAGGCCCGGCTCGCGCGGCCGCGCCTCCTGGTCGCGGGCGAGGCAATGCCGTTCCGGCACAAACAGGTCGGCGACATGGAACTCGTCGCTGCCGGTGCCTTTGAGACCGACGACCCGCCAGATGTCGGTCATCTGCGCCCGCACCTTCGGGAAGAGGAGGGTGCGGATGACGGGAGCGCCGTCACGGCCGCGGCGCGGGGTCCCGTCGGGCTCGCACAGCGGCACATGGGCGCCGAGCCAGCTCGCATCATGGCTGCCGCTGGCAAAGCGGAAGCTGGCGGTGAGGCGGTAGCCGCCGGGTGCCGCACGCGCTTCGCCCGGCCCCGGACCCCAGGCGAGGATGCCGTCGGGCGGGCCGAAGATTTCGCGCGCCACTTCGGCATCGAGCCAAGCGGCAGTCATCGAGCAGCCCGAGGCCTGGTTGAGGCACCAGGCGGTGCTGGCGTCGGCTTTGGCGATCTCCTCGATGACCGGAACAAATTCCGCCGGCAGCAGCTCGGCGCCGCCCAAGGAGCGCGGCAATAAGAGGCGATAGAACCCCTGCTCGATCAGGTTCTCGCGCAGCTGTTGCGGCAATTCGCGGCGGCGCTCGATCTCGCCCGCCCGAGCGGCAAGGAGCGGCGCCAGCGCGCGTGCCCGCCGCAACCATTCGGCCCCGATCTCGCTCATCGCCCGACCCGCCGTTCAGCCTTTGTCAACGACCCCCGGCCCAAACTGCGACGTCGTCCGGAGGTGTGAATGCGGCGCAGCACCTTGCCGCTCTGGATTGCGGTCACTCTGATCGGCCTCGTCGATGCCTTCGTCTCGATGCGGCTGCGGCTCGTCTTTTTCGACTGGACCCGGCTCGTGCTGGCCGGCGCCGTGCTCGCCGCGGTCGCCCTATTCTATCAGCTTTCCGGACGCAGCACGCGGTTGGCGCAGGCGGCGCAATGGGCGCTTTTGTGGATCGTCTTTGCCAATGCCGGCGCGATCCTGACCTATATCGCCGGGGCTTGTGGCGGCGCCCCGCGCGATGCTGCCTTTGCCGCGCTCGACCGGGCGCTGGGGTTCGATTGGGCGTGCTGGCATCTCTACCTGCTCGACCACCGCGCGCTGCGCCTCATTTTGCAATTTTTCTACGCCAGCCTGCTCCTGCAGATCCTGGTCTCGATCCTCTACTTCTCATTGCGCAGGCAGGATGACGCGAATTACGAGCTGCTGCTCAACGCCATTGTCGCGCTGCTGATCACCGCCGCGCTTGTTATAATGTTCCCGGCGCTCGGCCATGGCGCCATCGCGGGCGACCCCTATATCCGCGACCTGGAGGCGTTGCGCGGCGGCGGCAGATTGCGGTTCGACATGGCCCGCCTGCAAGGGCTCGTCTCGTTCCCGTCGTTTCACATGGTCCTGGCGATTCTATTGGTCTGGGCGCATCGCCGCTCGCCGCTTCTGGTCCCGTTTCTCGGCGTCAACCTCGTCATGCTGGTGTCGATCACCGGCCCCGGCGAGCATTATCTGGCCGATATCCTGGGGGGTGCCGGGGTGGCCGGGCTCACGATCCTGGCGACGCGGGCGACGGCGCGCCGCCGGCGGCGGATTTTCGCGAGCACCTCTCCCCTCTGACGACCCTAGCCGGTAGACTGGCGCGATGCCGATCCGCCATCTGCCGCCGGTCCTCATCAACCGCATCGCCGCGGGCGAGGTCGTCGAGCGCCCGGCGGCGGCGGTCAAGGAATTGGTCGAGAATGCGATCGACGCCGGCGCGAGACACATCGACATCGTCCTGCACGAGGGCGGGCAGACGCTGATCGCGGTCGCCGATGACGGCGCGGGCATGAGCGCCGGCGAGCTCGCGCTCGCGGTCGAGCGGCATTGCACCTCGAAATTGCCGGACGACGATCTCTTGCATATTTCGGCGCTCGGGTTTCGCGGCGAGGCGCTGCCGTCGATCGGCGCGGTGAGCCGGCTGCGCATCGTCTCGCGGCCGGCCGAGGCCGACACCGCCTGGGAGATCCTGGTCGAGGGCGGCGCCAAATCGGCGCCGCAGCCGGCCGCCCACCCGCCCGGCACGCGGGTCGAGGTGCGCGAGCTGTTTTTTGCGACCCCGGCGCGGCTCAAATTTCTAAAGACGCCGCGCACCGAACGCGACCTGTCGCTCGATGCGGTGCGCCGCCTCGCGATGGCCTATCCGGCGATCGCCTTTGGCGTCAGCGCCGAGGATGGCAGACCCTTGCTGCGCCTGCCGCAAGCTGCCGACCGCCGCAGCCGGCTCGCCGCTCTTTTGGGCCGCGATTTTGCCGAGAACTCGGTGCCGATCATGGCCGAGCGCGGCGAGTTTCGGCTCTCCGGTCAAGCCGGTCTGCCGACGCTGAACCGGGCCTTGCCGCGCGACCAGTATCTCGTCGTCAATGGCCGCCCGGTGCGCGACAAGCTCCTCGTCGGCGCGGTGCGCGGCGCCTATCAGGATGTCTTGGCGCGCGACCGCCACCCGATCGTGGCGTTGTTTCTCGACGGGCCGGCCGACGCGATCGACGTCAATGTCCACCCGGCCAAGGCCGAGGTGCGGTTTCGCGACGCGGCCCTGGTGCGCGGGCTGATCGTCGGCGCGTTGCGCAACGCGTTGGCGGCGGCCGGCCACCGCGCCTCCTCGACCGTGGCCAATGCGGCGGTCGCCGCGTTTCGCCCGCTTGGGAGCTCGGCGGCGAGCCCGGCGCCGAATTTCCCGCGTTTCGCCTTTCCACCGGCGGCGACGGTCGCGCCCGTGCTCGCCGAAACCGCCGCCGCCTATCTGGCGCCGACATCGGCAGCATCACCGGAAGCAGCGGAGGAGGCGCCGCTCGGCGCGGCGCGGGCGCAATTACACGGCACCTACATCCTCGCCGAGACCGCGACCGGGATCGTGCTGGTCGACCAGCACGCCGCCCACGAACGGCTCGTCCACGAGCGCTTGAAGCGGTCGCTCGCCGAGCACGGCATCGCCCGCCAGAGCCTCTTGCTGCCGGAGGTCGTCGAGCTCGACGGGGCGGGTGCGGCCCGGCTCGCCGCTCGCGCCAAGGAGCTCGCCGAATTCGGCCTCGTCCTCGAGCAATTCGGGCCGGGGGCGGTCGTCGTGCGCGAGGTGCCGGCCCTCCTCCCCGACCTCGATGTTGCGGGTCTGGTGCGCGATCTCGCCGACGAGCTCGCCGAATGGGGTGACGCGTTGTCCCTGAAGGAGCGGGTCGAGACGCTATGCGGCACCTTGGCCTGCCACACCAGCGTGCGCGCCGGCCGCCGCCTCTCGCCCGCCGAAATGGACGCGCTGTTGCGCCAGATGGAGGCGACCCCCAACAGCGGCCAATGCAACCACGGCCGCCCGACCTACATCGCCCTCGCGCTGGCCGATCTCGAACGCCTGTTCGGCCGGAGATAACGCAAGCGCATAGCTTCCGATTTGGCTGGACAGCAGCCATTGGGATCGAGCCGCAGCCCCACCTCTCGCGCCATGACGGACATTGGGGCGACTGTGGCGGTCACTTATTCCGTTAGCGATCTGGGGCCGCTGACGAACGGGCTGTCGCGAAGGTAAAATCGCAGGAGGCGGTTCGCATCCCGCGAAATGCCGATCCTAATGCTCTGACCGATTTCGCCGGGGCCGATTTCGCCGGGGCCGATTTCGCCGGGGCCGATTTCGCCGGGGCCGATTTCGCCGGGGCCGATTTCGCCGGGGCCGATTTCGCCGGGGCCGATTTCGCCGGGGCCGATTTCGCCGGGGCCGATTTCGCCGGGGCCGATTTCGCCGGGCCCGATTTCGCCGGGCCCGATTTCGCCGGGCCCGATTTCGCCGGGCCCGATTTCGCCGGCTTCGCGGTCACCGCGTCCGAGCCATAGAGGGCCTTCTCGGCAGAGATCGAGCCCATCGAGCCGACGATCGACCCGCAACGCCGCGGCGAGCCTTCCTGGTCCTCGCGCCAAGTCGCGCACGCGCTCGATGCCGCGATTTAGCCGCATGATCGGGATGCCTTCGAGCGGCTCGACCGCCCTGATCAGCACGCCGGCCCCAATCCCGGGCGTCTCGCTCGATACATTCAGCATGTATGAGCGGCCGTAGGCGAGATAAACGTATGCGTGCCCATGCTCGAGAAACAGCGAACGATTACGCCCGGTCATCCCCCGATAGGCGTGCCCGGCGGCGTCGCCCACGACATACGCCTCGGTCTCGACAATACGGCCGCTGGCGACGCCTTCAGGCAGCTCCCGTACCAATACCTTGCCAATCAGATAGCGGGCGAGAGAGACCGTATCGATCGGCAGCTCCGAGCGAGCCAGCGGCAAATGGCTATCCTTAGGGCGGCCAGGTTTCAGGGCATCCGCTCGACCCATTGCGCGCGCGAAGGCCCAGGCTCGAACGGATCGCCGAAATACTGGGTCTCGCGGGCCACCTTCCCATCGAGGAGCTCCATGATGCTCACGGTATAAGACGGCCGTCCGTCATAGGTTAGGACATATTCAGTGACCCAGAGGTCGCCCGCGCCGATTATCCGTCGCACCGTGAAGCGTTTCCGGTTCGGCTGCGCGGCGCGAGACGCCTCGATCGTTCGCCGCCCGCGGATGCGCTCGCCCGATTGCGGATATTCGAGCACCGCGTCCTCTCGGTAAATCCGGTGCTCCGCCTCAAAGTCGTTCGCATCGGAGGCGGCCCAGTGGCCGTCCAGAACCGCTCGAATCTCCCGATCTTCCATATCGCGTCTCCTTGAGGATCGCCGCAGCATGAGCCGGACGCCTCGCACCATCCGGCAGGATTGACAAATATCGGCATGGTCGCAACAACCGACCAGCTGGATCGGCAGGAGGGACGGGAAGATGGGCATGCTCGACGGGCGGGTGGCGATTTGCTGCGGGGCGGGGCGCGGGGTCGGGGCTGAGGTGGCAAAGCTGATGGCGGCGAATGGGGCCAAGGTCGTGGTCAACGATCCGGGCACCAGCGGCAGCGGCGAGGGGTTGGACCAGACCCCGGCGCAGCAGATTGTGGACGAGATCAAAAAAGCGGGCGGCGACGCGACGGCGAATTACGGGTCGGTCGCGCAGTTCGACGATTGCCTCGCCATGGTCGCCCAGGCGCGCGAGGCGTTTGGCGGGCTTCACATCGTTTTCAACGCCGCCGGCATTCTCAGGGACAAGATGTTCCACAACATGTTCCCGGAGGATTGGCAGGCGGTCATCGATGTCCACCTGACCGGCCATTTCAACATCAACCGGGCGGCGATCAATTTGTTCCGCGAGCAGAATTACGGCCGCATCGTCATGGTGTCGTCGACTTCGGGCCTCCTGGGCAATATCGGCCAGGCCAATTACGGTGCCGCCAAGCTCGGCATCGTGGCGCTTGCCCGCATCGTCGCGATGGAGAACGCGTCGCGCGGCATCAGGGTCAATGTGATCTGCCCCTCGGCCGACACCCGCATGACCCGCTCGGTGCCGACGCCAAAGGACCCCGAGGCGGCGGCGATCCGCGAGGAGCGGTTGCGCCGTAGCCGGGCCGATGCGATTGCACCCCTCTGCGTCTTTCTCGCTTCCGAGCAGGCGGCGAACGTCAACGGCCAGGTGTTTCACCAGCGCGCCGGCGAATTATCGCTCTACGGCCATATGCGGCCGGTGCGCATGGTGCACCGGCATGGCGGCTGGACCCCCGAGACTTTGGCCGAAATCGCGATCCCGGCCTTGGCGCCGCAATTCACCCCGCTCGACAGCCGCGGCGTCCACCCCGGCCTGCCGATGGAATGAGGCTCAGGCGAGGGCCCGTCGGGCGGCGGCAAGCGTCGTCTGCGGGTCGCCGCCGGCGTCGATGCGGGTCCAGTCGATCGGGCCCGGATCACGGCGCAATTGCCGCGCCAGGATTGCTGCGGTGGCGTCCGAGGCGTCGTTGCGGCGGGCGCCGATCCGTGCCGCCATCGCCGCGGCCTCGGCGTCGAGCCACAACCCGATAAACGGCGCGCCCGCACGGCGCGCGATTTCGGCAAAGCCGCGCCGCTCTTTCGGGGTCAGCGCCACCGCGTCGATAATCGCCGAGTAGCCGGCGGCGAGCGCCGTCGCGGCGTTGCGCGCGAGCGTCTCATAGACCCGGCGGGTGACCTCCGAGGTGTAGGCGCTCTGCGGCAGCCGGGTCTCGGGCGCCACGCCGAAGAGCAGCTTGCGCGCCACGTCGCTGCGCAGCACGCGGGCGCCGGGAAGCGGGCCGAGCTCCGGGGCGAGACCGAGCGCCAGGGTGGATTTGCCGCTGCCGCTCGGCCCGCCGATGGCGACGAGCCGCGGCGGCTGCGGCTCGAGCGAGCGCTGCGCAAGCTCGAAATAGCGATGCGCCTCGGCCGCGGTTTCCGGGCTGTCGGCGTGCTCCAGCGCGGTCGCCGTCACATGGGCGCGGATGCCGGCGCGCAACGAGAGAAACAGCGGCATTGCCGCCAGCCCGTCATCCTCGCCGGTGCGGTCGAGGTAGCGGTTGAGCACCCGGTTGGCGAAGGCCCCGAGCCCGCGGTGCTCCAGATCCATCAGCAGAAAAGCGAGGTCGTAGAGAATGTCGATGCTGGCGAGCGGCTCTGAAAATTCGAGGCAATCGAACAACGTCGGCTTGCCGTCGAAGAGACAGATATTGCGCAAATGCAGGTCGCCATGGCAGCGCCGGACCTTGCCGTCGGCGCGCCGGCGTTCGAGCAAGCCCGCCGCCTTATCGACCGCGCCGCGCCATTTCTCGCGGATCGCCGCGATGTCCTTCTTGCCAAACCCGGCCCGCGCAGCGGCCGCGAGGCAGCGCCGGTTCTCCTCGGCGACGGCATCGAGCGCCGCCGGGCCGCCTTGGTCGAGGCGCGGCTCCGCCGCAGCGTGGAACTCGGCGATATGGTCGGCGAGCGCGTCGAGAGCGGGTGCCGCGAGCTTCCCGGCGCGCGCCAACTGATCGAACAGCAAGGACTGGTCGAAGCGGCGCATGACGACGACCCAATCGACTTCCGTCCCGTCGTCGAAAAAGCCGATCTCGCCTGCCGGATTGCGGCCGAGGCGGCGCAGCCCGAGATAGAGTGCTGGTGCCGTGCGGCGGTTTAGCGCGAGCTCGGCGGCGCCCGCCTCGCGCCGCTGCGCAACGGTCGAGAAGTCGAGATAAGGAAGGCTGACCGCGCGCTTCAGCTTGTAGGCCTGCTCGCCGGCGAGGAAGACCACCGACACATGGGTTTCGATCGTCTCGACCCGATCGATGCCGCTGCCATAGGCGGTGGGCCGGCCGAGAAATGCGATCGTATCCCGCTGATCGTCGGGGACAGGGTGCGCCAAAGCAGTCACCAGCAGCCGACCGCTGCTAAACCCTCTTCCATCGCATCCTCCGGCCTGCGGCGTGCCATGGATACACCATCGGCGCGGGACCGCCTCCGCTATGGGCAGGCATCGATACGAACGCGCTTGCTTGCCGTGGCCGTTGCAGCTCGGGGACCGTGGTGGCGAGGGACCGCGGCGGCCAGGAATCGCGGCGGCATGAAAAGGACGCAGCTTGCCGCCGGGTTGCCGCAATTCTATCTTACCCGCTGGCGGTGCACGGGGCGGGCTCTGCCCGGCCGGCTGAGCGGGGGCGGCGAATTGGCCCTTTCTTCCTGGATGCGCAATGCGGCGTTGGCGCTCGCCGTGTTTTTTGCCATCGGCCAAGCCGCCGCGGCGCATGAAGGCGGCGGCGTCAGCCTGCTGCGCGACACCGAGGTCGAATCCGATATCCGCACGATGATGACGCCGATCTGGAAGGCGGCGGGGCTCGATCCGGATGCTGTCCACGTCTATCTCGTGGCGGACGGCAGCATCAACTCGTTTGTCGCCGGCGGGCAGAATATCTTTATCAACTCCGGGCTGCTGCTGCGCGCCAAGACCCCGAACCAGCTGATCGGCGTGCTGTCGCACGAAACCGGACATATCGCCGGCGGCCATCTCTACAAAGGCGCCGAGGCGATGCGCAACGCCAGCATCGAGGAAATCATCGCCATGATCGCCGGCGCCGCGGCGACTGCCGCCAGCCGCGGCACTGGCGGCGGTGCGGCGCTGCTCGGCGCCGGCGGCGTCGGGCAGCGCGCGATGGCGCAGTTTTCGCTCGGGCAGGAGGCGACTGCCGATCATGCGGCGTTGAATTATCTCGACGCGACGCATCAATCGGCGCGCGGGCTTCTCGAATTTTTCGAGGTGCTGCAAGGCGAGGAGCTCCTTTCCGGCGAAAGCCGAGACCCCTATCTGATCGACCACCCTCTGACCGAAGAGCGGATCAAATACGTGCGCGAGCATGTCGAGCGCTCGCCTTATTCGAACGCGCCCGACACCGCCGCCAATATCGCGATGCTGGCGCGGATGAAGGTCAAGCTTTCGGCCTTTGTTCAGCCACCCTCGACGACATTGGCGAGCTATCCGGCGAGCGACCAATCGGTGCTGGCCCGCTACGCGCGCGCCATCGCCTATTACCGGATCCCGCAGCTCGACCAGGCATTGCCGATTATCGACGGGCTGATCCGGCAATACCCGAGCGACCCCTATTTTCGCGAGCTCAAGGGCCAGATGCTGTTCGAGAACGGACGGATCGGCGACGCGATCGGCCCCTATCAGGAGGCGGTGCGGCTCGCGCCCAGCGCGGCGCTTTTGCGCATCGGCCTCTCGCAGGCTTATATCGAAAACCACGATCCGGCGCAGGATCGGCTGGCGATCGCCTATCTGAAGGACGCGGTGCGCACCGAAGACAAGGAGCCGACGGCCTGGCATCTGCTGGCGACCGCCTACGGGCGCGACAACCAGATGGGCATGGCGGCATTGGCGTTGGCCGAAGAAGGGCTCGCCGCCGACGATCAGAAGCAGGCGGTGCGCGAAGCCCTGCGCGCCCAGCATCTGCTGCCGAAGGGCAGTGCCGCCCATGCCCGCGCAGACGAAATTCGCCGCGAAGCAAAAGCGATCGACGAATGAAAAACCGGCCGCCCGAAAAGCGGCCACCTATTGCAGGAGCTTTCTTGATGCCGTTGCGCGCGCTTCTCGTATCGCTGACATTTGCCGCCCTCGCCTTTGCTGCCGGGCCGCGGCCGGCCCAGGCCGGAGACATCACGCCGGCGCAGCGCCAGGAAATCGACGCGATCATTCACGATTATTTGATGAAAAACCCGCAGGTGCTGATCGACGCGATCAAGGCCGCCGAGGACAAGCTGACCCACGATGCCGACACCAAGGCCTCGCAGGCGGTCGACGCGCACCGGCGCGAAATCTTCGACGATCCCACAGACCCCGGTGGCGGGCAACCCCAAAGGCGATGTCGCGATCGCCGAGTTCTTCGATTACCGCTGCCCCTATTGCAAAAAAGTCGAGCCGGATTTGGAGGCCTTGTTAAAGAGCGATCCGAAGCTGCGCATCGTCCTCAAGGAGTTCCCGATCCTCGGCCCGGTGTCGGTCACCGCCGCGCAGGCGGCATTGGCGGCGCAGCGTCAGGGCAAATACGCCGCCTTTCACGACGCGATGATGTCGGCGCGCGGCAACATCACCGACGATACGGTCTATCAGGTCGCGCGCTCGGTCGGGCTCGATGTCGACAAGCTCAAGCGCGACATGGCTTCGCCCGAAGTTGCTCAGACGGTGAAGTCGAACATGACGCTCGCCGACGCGCTCGAAGTCCACGGCACCCCCGCCTTTATCATCGGCGATCGCGTTGTGCCGGGCGCGGTCGATCTCTCCGAGCTGAAAAAATACGTGGCCGAAGCCCGCAACAACAAATAGCGGCGCCAGGTCAGGGCTCGCAGTCGGGCTGGCTCGCCGGGTGCGCGTCCTTGAAAGCAGAAAGCTGCATGCAGCTTTGGTGGATGCGGGAGATCGTCGGATAGGGCGCCATGTCGAGCTGGTAGCGCTCGGCATTGACGATTTGAGGCACCAGCACGATATCGGCGAGCCCCGGCCGGTCGCCGTGGCAAAAGGCCCCGGTGCGCGGATCGTCGGCGAGCAGCGGCTCCAGCGCCGTAAAGCCGGCGGCGATCCAGTGGTTGTACCAGCCGGCGATGTCGCCTTCGCTGCGGCCGAGCTCGTGGATCAGATAGCGCAGCACGCGCAAATTGTTGATCGGGTGGATGTCGCAGGCGACGATGTCGGCAAGCGCCCGCACCCGAGCCCGGTCGGCGGCGTTCTGCGGCAACAGCGGCGGGTCGGGATGCGTCTCGTCGAGATATTCGATGATCGCCAGCGACTGGATCAGCACCCGGCCGTCGTCCTCGAGCGCCGGCACCAGGCCTTGCGGGTTGACCGAGAGATAATCTGACCGGGTCTGGTCGTTGCGCCGCAGATGGACAAAGGCGGCGTCGTAGGCGAGCCCTTTCAAATTGAGCGCGATGCGCACCCGGAACGCGGCCGAGGAGCGGAAATAGCCGTAGAGCTTCATCGCCTGATCCCTCCGGCCGGCTCGACCGCCAAGGCGGCAGCGGAGAACTGCCGGTAGATGAAATCGGCCCCGGAACCGTCGGCGTCGGCGTCGGCGAGGGCCTGCGCGACGAGCGCGTGGTCGAGAGAGAGCGCGCAAACGGGATCGGTGCGCGATGCGTCGCCGGTCATCGCGAAGGCCTGGCAACGGCAGCCGCCCCAATCGATCTCGCGCCGCTCGCAGCTATGGCAGGGCTCGGGCATCCAGCCGGTGCCGCGAAACCGGGCGAAGGCCGGGTCATGGTCCCAAATCTCGGCGAGGCCCGCTTCGGCGACATTCGGAAAATGGAGGCCGGGCAAAGTTTCGGCCGCGTGGCACGGCAACACCTTGCCCGAGGGCGTCACATTCAAAAACCGCCGCGCCCAGCCGCCCATGCAGGCTTTCGGCCGGCGCGCGTAATAGTCCGGCACGACATAGTCGATCGCCAAGACACCTTTGAGCCGGATGCGGGCGGCTTCGACCAGCGCCGTCGCGGCTTCGAGCTGCGCGCGGCTCGGCAATAGGGCCGCGCGGTTGCGCAAGGCCCAGGCATAATACTGGACATGGGCGACTTCGAGCCGGTCGGCGCCGAGCGCCACGGCCATATCGACGATGTCGTCGAGCCGGTCGAGATTGTGCCGGTGCACGACCGCGTTGATCGTCAGCGGCAGCCCCGCCTCGCGCACCAGCTGTGCCGCGCGATGCTTTTGCGCCTGGGCGCCGGCGAGGCCGGCAATCCGGTCGCCGACGGCCGGGTCGGCATCCTGCAAGCTGAGCTGGACATGCTCGAGCCCGGCTTCGGCGAGCGCTGTCATACGCGCGGTGTCGAGGCCGATGCCCGAGGTGATCAGGTTGCCGTAGAGACCCACCCTTGCGGCGTGACCGACGAGGGTCGCGAGGTCGCGCCGGGCGAGCGGCTCGCCACCCGAAAAATGCACCTGCAAGACGCCGAGAGCAGCCGCCTCGCCGAGCACGCGCTGCCATGCGGCGGTGTCGAGCTCGGCGCCGCGACGCTCCAGCTCCAGCGGGTTCGAGCAGTAGGGGCAGCGCAGCGGGCAGCGATGGGTCAGCTCGGCGAGCAACGCGAGCGGCGGCTCGATTTTGCCGGCGCTATCCGTCATCGGCGCAGCACCTTTTTGTCGACGAGGTCCTGCAGCATGTTCAGCACATCGGTGGCGATCACCTCGCGCGGCGCCTCGTATTCGGCGGCGAGCCGGTCGATGATCGCGTCGGCGGTGCTCGCGCCATCGACGAGGCGCAGGATTGCCACCGCCTGCTCGTCGGGCAGCAGCAGCCGTTCCGGCATCAGGACGATCCAGGCCCGGCGCACCTCGTCGAAGCGAAACCGCGCATGCGGAGCAAAGCGCAGCACCGCGGCGCCGTCCACCGCGCCATCGCTCACGGTCGGCTCTGCCCCGGAACAAAGGCGCCGGGCGGGGTGAGCCCCGGCTCGACATAGGCGAAATAGAGCGCGTCGAGCTGCACCCACAGCACATCGCATTTGAAGCGCAACGTGTCGAGCACCTGGGCCTGCTTTTCCGGCGTGTCGGCGTGCTCCTTGACGTAGCCGAGCGCAAAGGCGACATCGGTCGGCGCCTGGGTCAGCCGCGGCGTGAAATAGGCCAGCGTGTCGCGGCTGATGAAATCGTAATTGGCGAGCATGCCGGAGACCCGCTCGGCGATGATCTGCGGCGAGAACATCTCGGTCAGGCACGACGCGACCGCCTCCAACAGCGACCGGTCGCGGACAAAATTGACATAGGCATCGACGGCGAACCGGGTCGCCGGCAGCAATCCCGCGGTCGAGACGACATAGTCGCGGTCGAGGCCGAGCCCGTCGGTCAGCCGCAGCCAGCGGGCGATGCCGCCCGTTCCTTCCTCGGTGCCGTCATGATCGATGATGCGGCGGCGCCATTCGCGCCGCAGCGCCGGGGTCGGCAGCCGCGCCACCAGATAGGCGTCCTTGGCCGGGATGCGCGCCTGATAGTAATAGCGGTTGAGCGCCCAGGCCTGGATCTGGCCGCGGTCGAGCTTGCCGTCGCGCATCAGGTGGTGAAACGGGTGGCGGTCGTGATAGCGCTCGGCGCCGATCGCGCGCAGCTGCGCTTCGAGCCCGTCGGGCGAGAAGAGCCGGTCGTTCACAGCCTCACCTCCATCCCGTCATAGGCGATCTCCCAGCCGGCCGCCTCGGCTTCGCGCCGCTCGGCCAAATCTTCGAGCAGCACCGGGTTCGAATTGTTGATGTGGATAAAAATCCGCCGCTCGACTGCGAGGCCGTGCAAGGCCGCGATGGCACCCGCCGGCCCGGTCATGCTGATATGCCCCATGCGCCGGCCGGTCTTGTCGCCGACGCCCATCCGGATCATCTCGTCGTCACGCCACAAGGTGCCGTCGAAAAAGACGAGATCGGCGCCCGCGAGGCGCTGCCGCAGCCGATCGGTGACGATCGCGCATCCTGGAATGAAATAGAGGCGCCGCCCGCTCTCCGGATCGCCGATTTCGAGGCCGACCGCGTCGCCCGCCTCGCTCAGCCCCGGATCCTCACCGGCGGTTTCGAGATAAAGCGGCACTTTGCCCGGCACAGCAAAGGCGACAGCGGACAAGCCGCCGAGTGCGATGGGCCGATCGAGCGGCAATTCGTTGCGCCCGACACAATCGGGCGACAGCACGCTAAAAATCGGGTTGGCGGCGATAATGTCGAGCACCGGTCGCGGCGCCCAAAGGTCGAACCGATGACGCTCGCGCAGGTGCAGCAGGCCGGCAATCGCATCGACATCGCCGCCGGTCACGACGACCCCGGCAATCGGCGACGATCGCAACCCCTCGTGCGGGTGCAACACCGGGGTCGCCTCGATCTGCAAGCGCAAATCGGGCGAGGCGTTCAAGACGAACCAATCGCGCCCGTTGCCGGAAACCGCAATCGACGCCTGTGTTCGCGCGTGAGCACGCGTTGACGCGCGACGGGCCTCGCGGCAAGCCGGCGCGTTTGAATTCCACTGCGGAAACCCCCCGCCGGCGGCGGCGCCCAGAACGACCGCGTGAAGCATCAGGCGGCCTTAGGGGACCCGCCCGCACCGGCGGGCGGCGGGCTTATCAGACCTCGGCGCAGGCGTAGGCGTTGATTTCGAGGCCGACCGCGATTTCGATAATGACCGGTGTCTTCCACTTCATAGCGGTTCCCTTCGGCGTGATCTCTTGCGAGACTGAAGCTACGAGCGGCCTCGATGCCTGTCAACGCGCGCGATTGCGGATTATCGCCAACCCCGTTCAGAACGCCTTCGGCAAAACCGCGTCCTTCAGCACGCCCTTCGCCCTATGGCTGACGACACCGAGCGGAGCTGGAGCTCGATTTCCTCGCCGGCATGGGCGAGGCCGTTCAGCACGGCAATCTCCGGCGCCGCCTCAACCACCCGGGACTCGAGCTGGTCGAGCGTGGCCGCCTCCGTAGTCAGCGGCAGCTCGTCGTTGGTGCACCACCGGACGGCGGCCTCGGCGTCCCACTGCGCGTGAAATTCAAAGGTCTTTCGAGGGGCGTCCGCCATCGTCGCTGCCTTCTCCGCCGCCTCCGGACGATACAGGAAGACGCTAAGACTGCCCGCCTTTGGCCGTCAAGCGCGCCGCTTGGCTTCGCCGCGGTTAGCAGCCCGTCCCTCCAACCGAGGCCAATCGTGGCTGCGTGGTGGATCGCCAACCCTATTTCGACGTATTCTGAACCCTCCGCAACCCGCCCTTGCTGCTCCCGCTCGAAACCGGATGCAGAGGAGATTTTCACGATGCCTCTTCCCTCCCGCCTCGCCGCGCCGCTCGCGGCTTTGGCGCTGCTGCTATTTGTCGCGGCCCCTGCTTTCGCCGGGTACGGCGCGGTCGCATACGACGTCAAGACCGGCAAGCGCGGCTGGAGCTGGAACCAGGCGACGGTGCAGCAGGCTGCGGAAATGGCGTTGAGCCAATGCGGCACCAGCGGCTGCAAGGTGCTGATGAAGGTCGGGCCGAAGCGGTGCGGGGCGCTGGCGACAACCGAGGACGGCAAGGGCTGGGGTGCGGCGGGACGCGCCACCGTCGATCAATCGCGGGTCGCGGCACTCGCCAATTGCGCCAAGACCAAGCTCGGCGAATGCGTTGTGCGGGTCGGCGATTGCAACAAATGAGCCGGCTCAGCGGGCGAGGTCGCTGACCAGCGAGAAGGCCGAGCTGCGCCCGTCCTGGCCGCGATAGACTTGCAGGTTTTCGAGCACCCGCTGGACATAGTTGCGGGTCTCGGCGACCGGGATGATCTCGATCCAATCGACCATGTCGATCTTGCCGCCGCGCGGGTCGCCGTAATCGGCGAGCCATTGCCGCACCCGGCCGGGCCCGGCGTTGTAGGCGGCGATCGCCAGCGCATAGGAGCCGCCGAAATCGTCGAGCAGCCGTTCGAGATAGGCGCGGCCGAGCGCGATATTGTAGATGCCGTCCTCGGTCAGCCGCTCGACCGACAAGGGGAGCGGGACCTTGGCGGCGATAAAGGCCGCCGTGGCCGGCATCAGCTGCATCAGCCCGCGCGCTCCCGAGCGGCTGACCGCGTCGACCTCGAAGGCGCTTTCCTGGCGCACGATCGCGTAGAGGAGCGCGTGCTCGGCAGTGCCGCCGGCCGGCAAGGCGGTAACCGGGTAGCCGTGGATCATCAACGGTGTCCCGGCCGTGATCGCGCGCTTGGCGACGGCGATCGCGAGATCGATCCGCCCGTTCTTTTCGGCAAGGTCGGCGAGCATCGCGAACTCGGTCGGCGTCTTGGCATGGCCGGCGAGGTCCAGCAGAAAAATCTTGCTGTCGGCGCGATCGGCGAGCGCAAAAAAGGCCCGGTCGGCGCGCACCAGCTCGTCGCCGTCGAACCGGGCCTGCTCGGCGGCATCGGGGCGCGGCTCGGGCACCGGATGCGGCGGCGCGTTGTCGCCGAGCTGATGCGCGGCGAGCTGCCCGTAAAACGTCGACATGTGCTCGGCGCCGGCGGCGTACCATTTTTGCGCAAGCGCCGGTTTTGCCTGGGCTTCGGCGGCGCGGCCGCCCCAGTAGCCGGCGCGCGCCTTGGCATAAGGCAAATCGGCGCGGGTCAGGATGCGCGAGAAATCGTCGAAAGCGCGCGCCGGGTCTTTCATGTAGCGCAGCGCGATGTAGCCGAGCAGAAATTCGCTGTCGGCAAAGGCGTTGCCGTCGATCGCCCCGTGCTGCTCGGCGATCCGGTCGGCGAGCTCGGCATTGCCGGCGGCGAGGACGCGGCGGGCGATGACCTGGCGCTCGGCCGCCCACAGCTCGGGCCGGACCGGGTCGCCCGGATGCGCCAGCAGGATCTGCACGGCGGCATCGGTCATGTCCTTCATGCGCAGCCAATGCACCTCCGCGTAAAGGAGGCCGGGGTCGGCGCGCAACCCGAGCGGCACCTTGGCCCAGGCCGCTTGGGCGTCCGCCCCGCCGGCGGCGAGCACCAGCCGCGCCTCGGCCAGCGCCCGCCAATCTGCCGGCACCCGCGGCAGCATGCGCCGCGCCGCCTCGCTGCGGCCCTCCCACAGGAGCCGGTCGAGCCGCCGCTCGTCGTCCTCGGTGCGGATCGCGGCACCGTGCTTTGCCAGAAAGCTCTTTTCGTCGAGCGCGTTGAAATGCGAGTCGACCCAAGCCGCGCGCAGCGCCGCGGTGCCACCGGCGACATCGCCCGCGTTCAGCATGACCTCGGCGGCGCGCACCGTGCCCGCGGCGCTGACCGGCGGATGATTCTTGAACCAATCGGCCGCGGTCGCGTCGGTCTCGCCGATCAGCGCCTCCTCGGCATGGGCGAGGAGCGCTTGTTGCCGCGGCCAGAGGGGGTCCTTTTCGATAAAGGCCGCGATATCGGCAAAATTGCCGGGCGCCCCAGGGCTCGCATAATCCATCCAGCGCAGTATTTTCGATGGCAGCGGATCTTTGCTCGACGCTGCCTCGGCACCAGCCCGGCTCCAATCGCCGGCCCGCGCCGCCGCCAGCGCCGTGCGCAGCGCCCCGAGATCGGCATCGGAAAGCGCCTGCGCCGGTGCTCCGCCCGCCGCGAAAACGACCAAGCCGGCGCACAGAAAAAACGGTTTCAGCAAGCGCAAGGCGGCCCCCCTCCTTGCCGCGTCAAAGATAAGGCAAAACCCATAGCGGGTTTGCACCGCCGGCGGCAAGCGCCAGGCCCGGATCGACGCCGGCGAGGTTGAAGGCCGGCGCGGTTGAAGGCCGGCGCGGTTGAAGGTCGGCGCGGGGCAGACTATCGTCGGCGCGAGAGGCCGTCATTCGGGAGGACAGCAATGCTCAAGGGATCCTTCGTCGCGCTGATTACGCCGTTCCGCAACGGAGGGCTCGACGAAACCGCCTTTCAGGATTTTGTCGCCTGGCAGGTCGAGCAAGGGACGCACGGCTTTGTGCCGATCGGAACCACCGGCGAAGCGCCGACCTTGAGCCACAAGGAGCAGGAGCGGGTCATCACGCTCTGCGCCGAGGCCGCGCACGGCAAGGTCCCGGTCATCGCCGGCACCGGCACCAATTCGACCGCGCATACGATCGAGCTGACCCGGATGGCCAAAGCGGCGGGCGCCACCGCGGCCCTGGTCGTCTGCCCCTATTACAACAAGCCGACCCAGGAGGGGCTCTATCAGCATTTCAAGGCGGTGCACGACGCGGTCGATCTGCCGATCGTGATCTACAACATTCCCGGCCGATCCGCGGTCGATATGACCAATGCGACGATGGCGCGGCTTGCCAAATTGCCGAACATCGTCGGCGTCAAGGACGCGACCAACGACCTCGCCCGGCCGCTCAAGATGCGGGTCGAGATCGGCGCCGATTTTGCGCTGATGTCGGGCGAGGACGCGACCGCGGTCGCCTATCTGGCGCAGGGCGGCGACGGCTGCATCTCGGTCACCGCCAATGTGGCGCCGGCGCTCCTCGCCGAGATGCACGAGGCGTGGCAGAAGGGCGAGATCGAGACCGTGCGCCGGATCAACGAGCGGCTGATCCCGCTGCACGATGCGCTGTTCGCCGAGACGAGCCCGGCCCCGGTCAAATACGCCGCCTCGCTCATCGGCAAATGTGCAAACAAGGTGCGCCTGCCGCTGTGCGCGATCACCCCGCAGACCGAGCAGCAGGTGGCGAAGGCGATGCGCGGCGCGGGGCTGCTGAACTGACCTTGTCCGCGGAAGAGGATGTGAAGCGACGCGAAACCCGGTCATTCCGGGGCGCGGGCGCCGCCCGCGAGCCCGGAACCCATGCACACCGGCTTGCGATCATGCTTTCATGCGGCGGCGTTCATAGCTTTCGGGCCTGCCCCGATGGTGCATCCCGGAACGACGGCAGCTTGCGGCCGAACTTCTTCACAACCCCGAAGACTTTCCGATGAGGGCGGCCGACCACTACGTTGCGCAGAACCGGCGGGCGCGCCACGATTACATCATCGAGGACACGCTCGAAGCCGGGCTCGTGCTGCACGGCACCGAGGTCAAGGTATTGCGCAAGGGCCAGGCCAGCATCGCCGAAGCCTATGCCGACGAGCAGGGCGGCGAATTGTTCCTCGTCAACGCCAATATCCCGGAATACGCCGCCTCGGCGCATTTCAACCACGAGCCGCGCCGGCCGCGAAAATTGCTGCTGCACCGGAAGGAGATGAACCGGCTCCTGGGTGCGATCAAGCGCGACGGGGTGACCGTCGTGCCGCTGTCGATCTATTTCAACGAGCGCGGCCGGGCCAAGATCGCGCTCGGCCTCGCCCGCGGCAAGCGCAAGGCCGACAAGCGCGAAGCCGAGAAGGCGCGCGACTGGCAGAGGAGCCGCGCCCGCATCCTGCGCGAGCGCAACGAGTGAGCCCTCGGCTATCGGGCCGCACCGCCCGCCGGCAGCACGCCGTCTCCATATCGGGCGCCGTGAGCCGAGACTGACCCAGCCGGAACCGGGCCGTCTGGCCTTTCCGCCTCGGTTGGTGCTATCTCGCGCGGCGATGGACGACATTCTCGAACGCCTTGAGAAAAAGCGCGACGCCGCGCGCGCCGGCGGTGGCGAGGCCCGCATCGAGGCGCAGCACCGCCGCGGCAAATTGACGGCGCGCGAGCGCCTCGAGCTGCTGCTCGACCCCGGCTCGTTCGAGGAATGGGACATGTTCGTCGAGCATCGCAGCCACGATTTCGGCATCGACCAGCACAAAATCCCGGGCGACGGCGTCGTCACCGGCTATGGCACGGTCAATGGCCGCCTCGTCTTTGTGTTCAGCCAGGATTTCACCGTGTTCGGCGGCTCGCTCTCCGAGGCGCATGCCGAGAAGATTTGCAAAGTCATGGACCAGGCGATGAATGTCGGAGCGCCGGTGATCGGGCTCAACGATTCCGGCGGTGCGCGCATCCAGGATGGGGTCGCCTCCCTCGCCGGCTACGCCGAGGTGTTCGAACGCAATGTGCTGGCCTCGGGTGTGGTGCCGCAGGTCTCGATGATCATGGGGCCATGCGCCGGTGGGGCGGTCTATTCGCCGGCAATGACCGACTTTATCTTTATGGTCCGGGACACCTCGTATTTGTTCGTCACCGGGCCCGAGGTCGTCAAAACCGTCACCCATGAGACCGTGACCCAGGAGGAGCTGGGCGGTGCCGTGACCCACACGACGCGCTCGGGGGTGGCCGACCTCGCCTTTGCCAATGATGTCGAGGCGCTGATCGAGCTGCGCCGCTTTATCGATTTTCTGCCGGCCTCGAACCGAGGAGCGCCGCCGGTGCGGCCGACCAGCGACCCGCGCGAGCGCGCCGAGCCGTCGCTCGACACGCTCGTCCCGCGCAACCCGAACCAGCCCTACGACATCAAGGAGCTGATCCTGAAGGTCGTCGACGAGGGCGATTTCTTTGAGATCCAGCCCGATTTCGCCCGCAACATCGTGATCGGCTTTGCCCGCATGGAGGGTTCGACGATCGGCATCGTCGCCAACCAGCCGATCGTGCTGGCCGGCTGCCTCGATATCGACAGCGCGCGCAAAGCGGCGCGGTTCGTCCGGTTTTGCGACTGTTTCAACATTCCGATCGTGACCCTTGTCGATGTGCCGGGATTTCTGCCCGGCACCGCGCAGGAGCATGGCGGCATCATCAAGCACGGCGCCAAGCTGCTCTTCGCGTTCGCCGAGGCGACGGTGCCGAAAGTGACGCTGATCACGCGCAAAGCTTATGGCGGCGCCTATGACGTGATGAGTTCGAAGCATCTGCGCGGCGACGTGAATTTCGCTTGGCCCTCGGCCGAGATTGCGGTGATGGGGTCGAAGGGTGCGGTCGAGATCATCTTCCGCGCCGATCTCGGCGACGAGGCGGCGATCGAGGCGCGCGCGCAAGAATACCGTGAGAAATTCGCCAACCCCTTTGTCGCCGCCTCCCGCGGCTTTATCGACGATGTGATCCTGCCGCACGAGACCCGCCGCCGGCTGTGCCGCGCGCTCGCCATGCTGCGCCACAAACAGCAGACGAACCCCCCAAAAAAACACGACAACATCCCGCTTTAACGCCCCAGCCGCCGGCCCGGCCTCTGGCGGTGGCGCACGGCGTGGGCGAGCCCAACCGGGTCGCCGAGCGCCAGTCGGATGATGCGGCATGTGACCGCATGCCGCGCCGGCTCGCTCGCCATGGTGAGCCCGACCGGGCCGGCGACGGCGACCAGCACCTCCCGCATGTCTCCCCTCCGCGGTTTCCGTTCCTTTTCCGAGCGCGCCGCGCAGCATAACATTTGCCATGAGGGTCGAGACGAGAGACGGGATGGCAGCGCAGACCATCGAGACGCGTCATTCGTGGCTGGTGGCGTGGTGCGCGCTCGGCGTTCTTTCGATTTCGTTCGGCGGGCCATTGATTACCGTCGTGGCGTTGAAAGAGATCGCCGCCGAGTTTGGCGATGTCCGCTCGATCCCGGCGCTTTCTTATTCGCTGGCGTGGCTCGGCTCGGCGGTCGGCGGGATCATGATGGCCCAGATCGCCGAGCGGGTGGGCGTGCGCTGGACGGTGATCGGCGGCGCCGTGATGATCGCGTGCGGGCTCGTGCTGGCGAGCGTCGGCGGCCGGTTTTCGTTTCTCGTCGCGCACGGCATCTTTATGGGGCTCCTCGGCAATGCCGGGCTCAACGCGCCGCTCTATGTCTATGTCGCGCGCTGGTTCGACCGCCGGCGCGGCACCGCCTTGGCGCTGATCGCCAGCGGCCAGGCCGCCGCCGGCACGATCTGGGCGCCGATTTTCGGCCATGCCATCGGCTGGATCGGCTGGCGCCACACGATGCAGCTCTATGCCGGCCTTGTCGTCGTCGTGATCCTGCCGCTCGCGTTTACGGTATTTCGCTCGCTGCCGAGAACGGCGAGCGGCGCTGCGGACTGGCCCGAGCCGGTGTCGGGCGCCCCGGTCCTGGGCCTGAGACCTCGCACCGCCTTTGCACTGATGTCGGCGGCGAGCTTTTTGTGCTGCGTGCCGATGGCGATGCCGCAGGGCCATCTCGTCGCCTATTGCGGCGATGTCGGCATCCCATTGACCAGCGGCAGCATGATGCTTTCGGTGCTGTTGGCGTGCGCCTTTCTCGGCCGGCAATTCTGGGGCTTTGTCGCCGACCGGATCGGCGGGCTGCGCACCGTGCTCACCGGCTCGGCGTTTCAGATCGTCACCGTGAGCGGGTTCCTGCTGACCCACAACGAAGCCGGGCTCTTTATTGTCTCCGCCGCTATTCGGCCTCGGTTTCAGCGGCATCATTCCGGCCTATGTGCTGGCATTGCGCGAGCTGTTCCCGGCTTCCGAAGCCTCGTGGCGCATCCCCAGCCTTCTGTTGTGCAGCGGCTCGGGCATGGCCGCCGGCGGCTGGCTCGCGGGTGCGATCTACGATTGGGCCGGCTTTTACGGTCCGGCCTTTGCCGTCGGCATCCTCTTCAACCTCGCCAACCTCTTGATCATCGCCCCCTTGGTCTTCCGCCAGAGCCGCTTCGCATCGCCGGTCCTGGCGCGCGCCTAGAGCCGCTTCCGATCAGGTTGCACCGCGCGCACCCCCTCCCAACCCTCCCCCATCAAGGGGGAGGGCCTTTATCAGCGGGGAGGGGGCCTTTATCAGCACTCTTTGTACTCCCGCCCCCTCGATGGGGGCGGGCCGGGGTGGGGGTGATGCGTCGCCGAGTCCGTCGACCCGGTCGGAAACCGGCCTAGAATAGCGCGCGGCAGCGCGGCTCGACCTCTTCGGCCGAGGCGAAAAAGTCCTCGGCGAGGTCGAGGGCGGCGGTGGGGCGCCGGGTTTCGAAACGGACGCCGTGCCGAAGAGCGATCTCGGCGAGGCGGCGGGCAACGTCGGCGCGGCCGGTGAAGATGACGCCTTCGACTGGCGCGCGGATCGCGGCGAGGGTGGCGCCGGCGCTGTCGCCGCAATCGAGAAGCGACGAGCAGCGGGCCGCCGGAACCGCCGCGCGCGCCGCCGCGACAAGCTCCCGAAACCAGCCCGGCCCGACATAGCGCCCGGCATCCGCGGCGCTCGCGAGCACGACCTCGCGACCGGCCTGCGCCGCGGCCTTTAGCGCCCCGACCGCGTGGGCGAGCGTGTGAACGATAATGACCGGCGTCGCCACGGTGAGCACCAGATACAGGCGGGCGCAGCGCCGCGCATTTCTTTTGTTTGCTCGGCCTCTTCCGAAGCGTCGCGCAGCGCGCCCGAGCTATGCTCGGCGCCATGCGGCACGCCACCCCCTGGAAAAGCACCTCACCGAATGCAGCGACCGTCATCCTGGTGTTCGGGCTCATTGCCAATCTGGCGCCGCTGCTGACCTACGCCGTGACCTTGCGCGAGATCGCCGCCGCCTGGGGGCTGGGCGCCGGCCAATCGGGCTGGATCGGCGGCATTTATTTCGCCGGCTACGCGGCTGCCGTGCCGGTGATGGGAAGTGCCGGCGACCGTTTCGACGCGCGTCGCCTTTATGTCGCGAGCGCGCTGCTCGCCGCCGCCGCCAGCTGCGCCTTTGCGGTCTGGGCGCACGGGTTTCTGCTTGCGATGCTGCTGCGCTTTTTCGGCGGGGTCGCATTTGCCGGCGTCCACATGCCGGGCCTCAAGCTCCTGGTCGATCGGGTGGCGCCGACACGCCAAGCGCCCGCCGCGGCCCTCTACACCTCGTGCTATGCGGTCGGGAGCGCGGCGTCGCTGCTGCTCGCCGGGCTCGCCGACGCCGCGTTCGGCTGGCGAGCGGCCTTTGTCGCCGGCGGCATCGGGCCCCTGCTGGCGATCGCCGGCCTCAATTTTCTCGGTGCGGCGCCGCAGCGGCGGCTCGGAGCCAAAACCCGTCTCCTCGAATTCCGGCCGGTGTTGCGCAACCGTGCGTTGATGGCCTATGTCGCGGGGTTTGCCGGCAACACCTGGGAGGTGTTCGCCGTGCGCGTCTGGTTTGTCGCCTATCTCGGTTGGATCTTGAGCCTGCCCGGGAACAGCCTGAGGCTGCCGCCGCTCGGCGTCATCGCCGGTCTCGCCTCGCTCGCCGGCTTGCCAATCAGCATCGCGACGGCCAAGCTCGCGCAGCGCCACGGCCGCGAACCGGTCATCATCATGACCTGCGCGCTATCGGTCGCGGTTTGCCTCGGGCTCGCAGCGACGGCTGGCGGCCCGGCGCCGATCGTCATGACATTGCTGATCCTGGTGCAGATCACCAGCTTTGCCGATGTGGGGGCGCTCGCCGGCGGCGCGGTCGCCGCCGCCGATCCGGACCGGCGCGGCGCGGCCCTCGCGATCTACGCTCTCGCCGGGTATTCGACCGGGTTTCTCGGACCGGTCGCGGTCGGGGCGGCGCTCGATCTTTTTGGCGGCGCGGCGAGCCCGGCCGGCTGGCGCGCCGGTTTTTTGACGATTGCCTTGGGCTCGGCCGCCGCCGCCGCCGCGATCCGGTGGGCAGCCTTGCCGCGTTCGTGACTCAGACCTGCTGGATCGCCGACAACAGCCACTGGCCGCCGCGGCTGCGGACGAAGGTCCATACTTCCTCGGCCTCGACCGGTGAACGCGGATCGCCGCCGGCGACGAAATCGGGCTCGCCCGGCGAGCGGCCGAGACGCACGGTGTAATCGAGCGCCCGCCAGCGCAGGAGGCTCGTCGCGTATTGCAGATCGCCCTCCTCCCAGCTCTCGGTCAATTCGCCCTTGAGCAAGGTTACACCGGAGACGATGTTGCGCACGCCTTGGCTCGTGTTGCGGGTCAGCTCCTCGGAAAACCAGCCCAGCATTTCGGGCGTCATCAATTGCCGCAGCCGGCCGAGATCGGCTGCGCTCCAGGCATCTTGCACCTGGGCGTGAAGCGTCTGAAACGCATTGAGGTCGGCATCGGCGAGGTTGATGTCGCGGCCGCGCTGGATCGGTGCGGCGGCAGCCCCGGCAGAGCGCATCATCGGCCCGCGCATAGCGCCGCCCCAGCCGCCCGAGAACATGCCGCGGCGAAACATCCTCACCCCGAAATAAATCAACACGCCGAGGATGATCAGCCAGAACAACGTGCCAAAGCCAGAGCCGCCCGCCGCACCATAGCCGGCATGACCGGCATGGCCGAACAACCACGAGCCGAAGAGCCCGCCGGCGAGCCCGCTCAAGAACGGGTGGCGCTGGATAAAGCTGCCGCCGCCGTAGCCCGAGCCGTAGCCGGACGTCGCCGAACCGATGCCGGGGCCCGGTTGCGGTGCCAGGCTGCGGCTAAACGGCTGGGCGTTGTTGTTTTGATAGGTCCGCGCGCCACGGCTGCCCATGCTCGACGGGGGGCTGCCATAGGAGCCGCCGGCGCGTGCCTCGGCGATCGCCGGGGCGAGAACCAGGCTCGCGCTGAACAGCAAGGCCAGAATGATCCGCCAGCTCGGCAGCCGCATGGTCATGGCTCGGCTCGTCTTGATGCCGCCTTACAGCGGCGAATGCCGTGCATATGGGGCGGCGGCCGGGCGGCGGAAGCATCCACGCGCGGAATCTCACCGCCGCCATCGGCGACCGGCCCGGCGCTTGCTTGATCGGCGCGTCCTTCGCGCCCAGATAACGCATTCTGGACGCATCGCTTTCGGGTGCCGTTTGCGGGCCCGGCCGCGTTTCTCGCTCGCCGAGGAGAAAGGCATGTCGCGTATGTCGTTGTTCAATTCGCCGTTGCTGTTGGGATTCGATCATTTCGAGAGGGCGCTCGACCGGGTCAGCAAAGTTTCGAGCGACGGATATCCGCCGTATAACATCGAGCAGCTGAGCGAGAACGCGCTGCGTATTACGCTGGCAATAGCCGGGTTCGCGATGAGCGAGCTCGCGATCACCGTCGAAGACAACCAATTGGTCGTGCGCGGCAAGCAGGCCGACGACGGCGAGCGCGTCTATCTGCATCGCGGCATCGCGGCGCGCCAGTTTCAACGCTCGTTTGTGCTGGCCGAAGGGATCGACGTCAAAGAGGCGTCGCTCGACAATGGCCTTTTGCATATCGACCTGGTCCGCCCCCCGGTCGAAAGCCGGGTGCGCAGCGTCGAAATCAAAAGCAGCGCCGGCACTCCTGAGCGGGTGCCGACCGCAACGCGCTGACATCGCTTGGCGACCGGCCCGGCTCGCGCGTTCCGTCGGGCTTTTAGGCGGGCTTTAGGCGGCGTCGCGGTCGGTGCGGTCGGTCAGCAAGGCATAGAGCGCCTCTGCGCCATCGGTGCCGCGCAGCTTTTCGCAGGCCGGGCGGTCGCGCAACAAACGCGAGACCAAGGCGAGCGCCTTCAGATGATCGGCGCCGGCGTTCTCCGGCGCCAACAGGGCAAAAATCAGATCGACCGGCTGGTCGTCGATCGCATCGAACGGGATCGGGCGTTCGAGCCGGGCGAAGACGCCGCAAAGCGCGCCGAGCCCGGGGATTTTTCCGTGCGGAATGGCGGTCCCCATGCCGATGCCGGTTGTGCCGAGACGTTCGCGCTCGGTAAAGGCGTCGTAGATCGCGCGTTCTGAGAGACCGGTCAGCAGCGCCGCCCGACGCGCCAATTCCTGCAGCGCCTGCCTTTTGTTTGCCGCGCGCAGCTGGGCAATGACGCTGCGCGGGCTGATCAGGTCAGCGATCCCCAGCGCCTGACCAGGAAATTCAGTCATGGCTTTTTGTTGGCGTCAGGTCCGACCAGGGCCATGACGGCGGTTGAGGGTTCGAGCATCTGCGGCGCGCGGTCAGGCGTCGCGCTTGCGGTTGTCTTTGGTCCGGGCGAATTCCGGGTCGATCCAGCCGACATTGCCATCGGACCGGCGATAAACGAGGTTCAGCTCACCGTGCGAGCGGTTGCGGAAGAGCAGCACCGGCGTGTCGGCGAGGTCCATGCGCATCGCCGCCTCGCCGACGGTCAGATGCGGCAATTCGGTGCTGATCTCGGCGATCACCGCCGGCCCGGCGCCGACCGGCTCCCCGGAGTCGCCGTCGCCGGAGTCGCCGGCGCCGTCTCCGTCGTCTTCGCTCTCGTCGACCGGCGGAGCCAAAACATAGTCTCGCGCCCGCTCGCCGCTGTCAGGGGTATCGCGCAGCTTGGCATGGTGCTGGCGCAACCGGCGTTTGTAGCGGCGCAGCCGCTTGGCGGCACGTTCCGCCGCCGCATCAAATGCGACGTAGCAATCAAGCGCGGCCGCACCTGCATTGACCACTATGCCGCGGCCGATACGGATGGAAAGCTCGGCGCGGACCAGATGCGCCTCCTTGGCGAACACGATGTGAGCCTCGATCGCGGTGCCGAAATACTTTTCGAGGATCGAGCCCAGGCTGCCTTCGACGTGACCGCGCAACGGATCGCCGATCTCGATTTGTTTTCCGGTGATGGTCAACTGCATCGGTGCGAGCCTTTTCCCACCAGGGAGCGCCGTTGTCGAGGTCGTCGCGGCCACCCTCAATCCAACTTGGGAACATGTCGGAGGGCGGTCAAGCGGTCAGCCGAGAGAAGTCGGCAGACGGCGTCAGCCATTCGTCCAAAAGCCGCAGCCCCGCTCACCCTTGCCCGATACCGAGATAGATGGCGTGCTTCCCGTTGATCCGCCGAGGACTCCGCCAAGGACACTGGGTTTGTTGCCGGCTACAATTGCAGCAGCTTTTCACGGCGGCGCTGCGCCGATGACCGAATGCGCATCGCATCGCGGTATTTGGCGACGGTGCGGCGGGCGATCTCGACGCCCTCGCCCATCAGCAGCTCTACGATCCGCTCGTCCGACAACGTATTGCCGGCAGGCTCTGCCCCGATCAGATTTCGTATCCGATGACGCACCGCCTCGGCCGAATGAGGCTCGCCACCGCTCGCCCCGGCGATCGAGGTGGTGAAAAAGTATTTGAGCTCGTAGAGACCGCGCGGGGTCGCCATGTACTTGTTGCTGGTCACCCGGCTCACCGTGCTCTCGTGCATCCCGATTGCCTCGGCGATATCGCGCAGGATCAGCGGCCGCAGCGATTGCACGCCGCGGCGGAAGAACGCGTCCTGCTGGCGGACGATCTCGGCGGCTACCTTGAGGATCGTCGTCGCGCGCTGGTGCAACGACTTGACCAGCCAGTTTGCCGCTTGCAGGCGCTCGGTCAAGTAGTCCCGTTCGAACTTGTTGCGGACTGCTCGGCTCACTTCTTCGAGATAGCGGTTGTTGACCAGCACCCGCGGCAGCGTCTCGGCATTGAGCTCGACGATCCAGCCGCCCTCGGACTGAGCGCGCAGCAGGATATCGGGCACTACCGACTGGGCGAGCGGCGGGTCGAAGACGAGACCGGGCCGCGGGTCGAGCGATTTGATCTCCGCGACCATGTCCGCCACGTCCGCAGCGTCGACACCGCAGGCCTTGACCAAGGCGGCGATGTTACGGGCGGCGAGCAGCGGCAAATTCTCCAGCAAGGACTGCATCGCCGGATCCATCCGGTTGCGCTCGCGCAATTGCAGCGCAAGGCATTCCGGCAGGTCGCGCGCGAAAATCCCGGCGGGGTCGAATTGCTGGAGTCGCGCCAGCACCGCCTCGACTTGCGCCGGGGCACAGCCGAGCGTCAGGGCGACGTTGTCGAGGCGTCCGATCAGATAGCCGGCCTCATCGAGCTGATCGAGCAGATGCAGGGCAACAACCCGATCGCCCTGATCGTTCAAATCGGCGCCGATCTGCTCGAGCACGTGCTCGCGCAAGGTGCGTGGCCGCGTCGCCGTGTGCTCGATGCCGAGCCTCTGCCCGGCCCGGGGCGCGGCCGAATGCGCGCTCCAGGAATGCACCTCGCCGCCGCGATCGAGCGACCCGTCGCCATCCTCGCCGGCAGTGGCATGCCAGTTCTCGGTGGCTTCCGGCGCGAAATCGGTAGCGGATTGGGTCGTCAGGGTCGCGGTCCCCGGCTCCTCGGCGGGCGCGGCGGCCTCCTCGCTCACCGGCACGCTGCGTTCGCGCCGTTCGAGAAGCGGGTTTTGCTGAAGCTCGGCATCGATGTAATCGACCAGCTCGAGGTTGGAAAGCTGCAGCATCTTGATCGCTTGCTGCAGCTGCGGCGTCATCACCAGCGTTTGCGCCTGGCGAAGCTCGAGCCGCTGTGAAAAACCCGTCCGATTCACGTCACGCTCCGGTCGGAGCGGCTTATAGGCTAAACCGGTCGCCAAGGAAAACGCGCCTTACATCGACATCGGCGACGATCTCGGCCGGCACGCCTTCCATCAGCACCCGGCCGTCGTGCAGGATGTAGGCGCGATCGACGATATCCAGCGCCTCGCGCACGTTGTGGTCGGTGATCAGGACGCCGATGCCGCGGTCCTTCAAATGCCCGACCAGAGCGCGAATGTCGCTGACGGCGATCGGGTCGATGCCGGCGAGCGGCTCGTCGAGCAGGATGAAATGGGGCTGGGTGGCGAGCGCGCGGGCGATCTCGCAGCGCCGGCGCTCGCCGCCCGAGAGCGCCATCGCCGGGGTGCGGCGCAAATGGGTAATCGAAAACTCGGCCAACAGCGCCGCCAGCATCTGCTCGCGCAGATCCGGCGCCGGCTCTACAATCTCGAGGATCGCGCGGATGTTCTGTTCGACCGTGAGGCCGCGAAAGATCGACGCTTCCTGCGGCAGATAGCCGATGCCGAGGCGGGCGCGCCGGTACATCGGCAAATCGGTGATGTCACGCCCGTCGAGCATGACCATGCCGGTATCGGCCGCGATCAGCCCGGTGATGATGTAAAAGCACGTCGTCTTGCCGGCCCCGTTCGGGCCGAGCAGGCCGACCGCTTCGCCGCGCTGGACCGTAAGATTGACCCCTCGCAGAACCGGCCGCCGCTTAAAGCTCTTGCCCAGCCCCTGCCCCACCAGACCGCGGCCTTCCGGCGAGGGATTGTCGGCAACGAGCCGCGGCTGCTGCACAGCCACGGCGTCGGGCTCGCGGCCAGTCTTCATGTTTGCACCGGCTTCACGGTTTCTTTCCGCCTACAACCGAGGGCTTTGCGGCCTTGCCGGCGCTGCCGGACGAGGTCGGCTGCTCGCGCACAAAAATCCCCTCGACCCGTGGCGCGGGGGCACCCGGCTTGGCGGCGAGCGTCATCATCCGGCTGACGTTCCGGTTCAGATCGACGACCGCATATTGGCCCCTGATCGCATTCTGCCCGCGGGTGATCACGACATTGCCGAGCAAGGTGACGATGCCGGTATCGGCGTCGTAAACACCGTAATCGCCGCGGCCGATATCGCTCGTGGTCGAGACCACGACATTGCCTTGGGCGTCGACCCGGCTGATCCGGGAATCCTCCCTGGCGGCTTCGTCCGTTTCGGCGCCGGGCTTGCCCGCCGCAGCCGGCTTTGCCGGGGCCGCCGGCTGTGCCACGGCGGGTCGCGCGGCGCCCGGCTTGCCGGTATCCTGCGCCTTCGCCTTGGTCATGTGAGCGGTCAGCACGTCGGCGCGGATCCGCCGGTCGGCGCGCACCGCAACCGCGTCGCCGCGGGCCACCGCGACCTGCTTTGCGTCGTACCATTCGAGGCTGTCGTGTGCCGTCACGACATCGCTCGGCGTCGTCAGCTTCAGCCCTTTTCCGGTGATCAGCGCGATTTGCTGGTCGACGTCATAGACCGCCTGGTCGCCGACCACGACATCTTTGTCGTTGTTGATCCGGACATGACCGTCGGCATCGAGCCGGTAGATCTCGGTCCCGCCTTCGGCGCCCTTGGCCTTGCGATAATGGGCGGTCAGCGTATCGGCATGAACCTCGGTGTTGCCGCGCTTGGCCATGGCATTGCCGCGCGCGATGTAGACCTGTGCATTCTGCTGCCACTCGATGCCCGAATCGGCAGTGACGTCGATCGGCCGAGCGTCATTGGCCGCGCCGAGCCCGAGCCCCTGCGGCGACACCGGTCTTGGCGCCAACGACAGCAGCGCGAGACCCAGCACGCCGGCGATAATGCGCCGATCAGACGGCATGGTGTGCCGGCTCTTTGCGCTTGCGAACGGGGTGCGCTGGTTTTCGCGCGGTGTGCATCGCGTGCTTGGTCGTCGACTTGCCTTGGCTGTGTTTTGCCACAGGCTCGACAGGCGGCGGTGGCAGCGCGACCGCCGCGGCAGCAGCAATCGTCGCGGCGGCCTGTGCGATGCGCGGCGGCAGGGCGGGCGGCGGCGGCGGCGGGCGGCTCGGCTTTGCCGGCTTGAGCAGCAGATGCGACCGGCCGGTGAAGAAGATCGTGTCGCCTCGGTCCGAGACGCGGAAGCCTTGCCCGGTGATGTTCCCCGACGGCCCGTCGCCGGCAATCGGGTCGTGCCCTTGGGCGATATTGGTCGCCAGATCGACATGGGCGCGCGCGGTGACGAATTGCGTGCCGTTTTGATGCGTCAGGGTGACCTTGCCAAACAGGTCGAGAAGCTGCGCCTGCGGCTGATAAATCCCGGTTGCGGCGGTCAAGACCACCATGACGCCGGGGTGCAGCAAAAGTTGCGCGCGCGGCAACTCGAGCGACATCAGATCGTTGCGGTCGGATAGCTGGCGGCCGACGGCAGCGGTCACGACATAGGGGCGGTTCAGTCGGTCGATCCCGGCATAGCGCGGATCGATCATCCGCAATTCCTTGGCTTCGCGCAGATCGATCGCCGGGTAGGACAAGCGCACACTTTCCCACAGCGGGACGAGCCGCGGCCAAGCCGCGACCAGCAGCAGCAGGCTCAACCCGATCGCCGGCAGAATGCGCTTGAGGAGCGCGACGCGGCGGCTGTAGCGGTCGGCCGCCAGCCGCGGCTGGCGGCCGGAGAAGGCGCGCTGCGGCTCGCGCCGCGCCGGCTCTTCGGTCATCCTTTTCTGCCCGAGCGTCCTCATTCGCAGCTTCGCCCGACCCCGTTCACGCGACGCCGGCACGCAGGCAGTCGTGCAGGTGCAGAAAACCGATCGGCCGGCCGCTGTCGTCGACGACAAAGAGCGCGGTTATCCCGCTTCGGTTCATCAGCCCCAACGCCTCGGCGGCGAGCGCTCCGGCCGCGATCGTTTTCGGGCTCGGGTTCATGATTTCGGCGACCTGGCGCCCGAGCAGCGCGTCACCCATATGGCGGCGCAGATCGCCATCGGTGACGACCCCGAAGAGGGCTTCGGCATTGCCGACGCCGACGCAGCCAAAGCTCTTGGCCGTCATCACCAGGATCGCCTCGGACATGCGGGCATCGGGCGCCACCAGGGGGACCTCGTCCGCCCGATGCATGATGTCGGCGACCTTCAGCAGCCTTCGGCCGAGCTTCCCGCCCGGATGGAGCACGCGAAAATCGGCGGAGGAAAAGCCTTTGCGCTCGAGCAGCGCGATCGCCAGCGCGTCGCCGAGCGCCATCATCGCCGTCGTCGAGGTGGTCGGCGCGAGCCCCATCGGGCAAGCCTCGTCGGCCGCCGGCAGCAGCAGCACGATATCGGCGGCATCGGCGAGCATCGATCGACGGCCGCCGGTGACCGCGATCAGTGGGATACCGAAGCGGCGCGAATAGGCGACGATATCGGCGAGCTCGGCGGTTTCGCCCGAATTCGACAACATGACGACCGCGTCCTCGGCGCCGATCATGCCGAGGTCGCCATGGCTGGCTTCGACCGGGTGGACAAACAGCGCCGGGGTTCCGGTCGAGGCGAGCGTCGCTGCAATCTTGCCGGCGACATGACCGCTCTTGCCGAGACCGCTGACGATGATGCGGCCCCGCACCCGATGGCAAATATCGACGGCGGCAGGGAAGGCCGTGTCGAGCCCGCGCGCCAAGCGTTCAAGGCCGCCGATCTCGGCCGCGATGACCCGGCGGGCGGTCGCAACATCGGCACCGCCGGCAGCCCCCCGATCCGCCGGCCGCACCACGGCCACAGCCTCGCTCATCGCGGCCGGGCTATCCGAGCTTTCGCAAAAACCGGCGCCACAACACCCCCAACGGCGCGCCTAATGCGCAAAGATGTCTTGCTCCGCCCAGCCGGCGAGATCAAGCAGCACGCGATGCGGCAGGAATTCAAAGCAGGCGCGGGCCAATTCCTCGCGTCCCTCGCGCGCCAGCATCGCGTCGAGTCGCGCGCGCAGCGCATGCAGATGCAGCACGTCGGCGGCGGCATAGCGCAATTGCTCGGCCGAAAGTGTCTGGGCGCCCCAATCGGAGCTTTGCTGCTGCTTCGACAGCTCGAAATTGAGAAGGTCCTTGCACAGCTCGCGCAAGCCGTGCCGGTCGGAAAAGGTGCGCGCGAGCCGCGAGGCGATCTTGGTGCAATAGCACGGCAGCGCCATGACCCCGAGATAGCGGTGCAGCATGGCGAGGTCGAAGCGGGCGAAATGAAACAGCTTGGTCACCGCCGGGTCGGCGAGCAGCCGCTTGAGCCGCGGCGCCTCGTAGGCGCCGGGCGCGAGCTGGACGAGGTGAGCGTCGCCGTCCCCGGCCGACAGCTGAACCAAGCACAACCGGTCGCGATAGGGATTGAGCCCCATCGCCTCGGTGTCGATCGCCACCGTTGCGCCGAAGTCGAGGCCCTCCGGCAGATCGCCGCAATGGAGGCAATTCGTCATCTCAGGCAATTCGTCATCTCAGACTGTACCGCGAACCCGTGACGCGCTCTCTGATACGCGCTTGGTGCGCCCGAGTGGAGTTCGAACCACCACTCCTTTCGGAACACGGACCTGAACCGTGCGCGTCTGCCAATTCCGCCACGGGCGCGCCCAAGGGGTCTCTGGAAGCGCGGGGAATAAGTGTGTACGACCGCGATGTCAATGCGTTGCTTTCCCGGTCACGGGGATCGTGCGGACGCGAGGCCGAACGACCAGCCGCCGATGCTAATGGTTGGCAATATAGGCTACCGCCTCATCGACCTGAGGATTGGCCGGCATCTTGTCACGTGCTCGTCTCAGAGCGCGGGCCATGCCCTCCTTTAGAACCACGTCGCCATCCTTGGGGCGATGCAGGCGGACCAAAAGCGGATAATCACCGTACGTAGTCGTTTCCAACTTGAACTTACCGGTGGCGTCAGGAGAGACCATCCGGACAGGATCGTAATAGCTCGAGTCGAGCTCGAATGTCGCCGCGTAGGTGTCGGCGGGCGCATCTTCTATTTCCATGATAACTTTATAGTGACGGCGAGTATTTTCTTGCACCATTTCCGGACTGCCGTGATCATCTGTTTCTAGACGCACACTTACCTTGGGTTCACTGGGCATTTTAACCTCACTCCCCGGCCGGTGGAGCTTGTTCGGCTGGGCCAACCACCTCAACCCACCGAGCCATGAATCTACCCCGAATGTCCTCTATTTGCCGGTGCAGTTCCGCCGCGATGTCGCTGTACCTCGGCTGCGGCGGATTATAAGGCCAGACATTCTTGTCGATTGCCTCGCTTCGGGCGCGACGTACCGCTTGCTTAATTGGCGCGATCAGCGGCAGCGGGCGTGGATCTTCGAGAGCATCATATAGGTCGGCGTAGAGCTTCTGCATCGTCTTGCTGCAGTCGCGGGCAAATAGGGCACGATCTGTAACGTTTTGCTGCTGAACCACCACGCCGACAACCACCCACAACACCAGGGCCGCTATCCCGATGTACAACCAAATGCCTGGTAGCGCTTGAGAAAGGACGTCCACTGCATTCTGCCCATTCGGCAGCGTTCCCTTCACCGACGCAATGAGGCGAGTACCGATACCAAGGCCGGCTAGGCCGGTCGCTATCGCCCCTCCATAGGCGTAGGCCGTGGCCAGCGTCACGAACCATCGCCGTCGTGCTCTCCGGCCGGCGATCATCCAGGGGAGGACTTCGTCACAGAGCATTCGCAGGATGTCCTTATCGCGAGGTAGCAAGGGCGATAGCACATCCTGCGCCTATCTCACGTTACCCCCCGACCTCCACGACGACCTTGATCGCGCCGTCGATGCGCTCGCGCGCGTATTTGAGCGCGGTCGGCAGCTCCTCGAGCGGAAAGCTGTGGGTGTGCACGAGACCTGCGTCGAAGCGTTTTTGCTTCATCAGCGCCATTGCCCGGTGGGTGGCGCTGCGGCCTTCCCCGCGAATCCCGTAGACATAGATGTTGTTGCGCACCAGGTGGGCGAGATCGACCGGCACTTTTTCATGCGGAAAAGCAGCAAGGCAAATTCGGCCGCCGCGGTCGACCATTTGCGCCGCCTCGTCGAGCGCCGAGGGTGCGCCCGAGCATTCGAGCACGAACTGCACCCCCTTCCCGTGGGTGATGCGGCGCACCGCGGCGACCGGGTCCTCCGCGCGCGCGTTGACCAGATGGTCGGCGCCGAGCTTTTTGCCGAGGTCGAGCCGCGCCGTGCGCGTCCCGGTCAGGATCACCGGGTCAGCCCCCAGCGCCTTGGCGACGGCAACGCCGAGGAGCCCGATCGGGCCGGGACCGGTCACCACCACGCCCTCGCCGGCAACGAGGCCTCCGAGCACGTCGAGCCCGTACATCGCGGTGCCGGCGGTGACGACGAGCGTGGCCTCGGCGTCGCTCATATCGTCCGGCACATGGACGAGGGTGTTGATGTTGTTGACTGCGTACTGGGCAAAGCCGCCATCGGTAGTGAACCCGTTGGCGCGGTGCCCCTTGGCGCGGTCGCCGTAATTCAGGCACGAGGTATACATGCCCTGGCGGCAGCGTGGGCAGCGGCCGCAGCCGGCATGGACCTCGACGGTGACGCGGTCGCCGATCTCGAACTCGTCCACCGCCGGGCCGAGCTTGACCACGGTCCCCATATATTCGTGTCCGATCGTGAAGTTCTTGTGGAACGGCAGCCCGCCCTCGACCATGGCCGGGATCCCGTGCCGCAAAATTTCGAGGTCGGTGGCGCAGATCGCCACCGCATCGATGCGCACGAGCGCCTCGGCCGCCCCCGGCTGCGGCACCGGCTTTTCGGTTAGAAAAATCTCCTCCGGACCGCCGAGGACCCAGGCCTTCATCCGGTCGGGCACCGGATATTGGTTGCCGGTCCGGGATTGGTCGCTCATGCCCACCTTCCTTTGCGCCGCGCTGCCGCCCATTCTGGCGCAAGATGCGCCGGTTGATAAGGCCCCGCACCTTCCCGCGCCCCCGTTGCTGCGCTATAGATGCATCCTTGGAGGCGGCCCGAGATGGGGCGGCCGCGCGCCGCGGGGGAAGCATGAGACACCGCCGGACCGCCGTCTTGGGCGGATCGGGCTTTATCGGCCGTTATGTGGTGCGCCGCCTGGCCGCGCAGGGCGAGGTCGTCGCCGTCGGCTGCCGCAACGCCGAGGCCGCCAGGTTTTTGCAGCCGATGGGCAATGTCGGCCAGATCGCGGCGGTGAACGTCTCGATCGGCAATTCGGCGTTGCTGCAGGCTTTTCTCGCGGGCAACGAGGCGCTCGTCAATTGCGTCGGCATCCTGCGCGAGCGCGGCGCGCGGACCTTCGAGCTGGCGCACCATACCGGTCCCGCGCAGCTCGCTCGCCTCGCCCGCGACGCCGGCATCGAGCGGCTCATTCATTTCTCGGCGATCGGCGCCGAGCCGCGCTCGTCATCGGCCTATGCCCGCACCAAGGCGGCCGGCGAGCAGGCGGTGCGCGACGCCTTTCCGACCGCCACGATCCTGCGGCCTTCGGTCGTGTTCGGCCCGGAAGACCAGTTTTTCAATCAATTCGCCGCGATGGCCGCGATCTCTCCGGTATTGCCGCTGATCGGCGGCGGCGACACGCGGTTTCAGCCGGTCCATGTCGGCGACGTCGCCGACGCGGTCGTCAAATGTCTCGACGATCCCGCCACCGCCGGACGCACCTACGAGCTCGGCGGCCCCAAAATCTACAGTTTCCGCGAGCTGATCGAGCTGCTGCTGGCCGAAATTCGCCGCAAGCGCCTGCTCATCGGCCTGCCGTTCGGTCTGGCATCGCTGCAGGCGCGGCTGATGGCGATATTGCCGAACCCGCCCTTGACGCCGGACCAGGTCGAGCTCTTGAAGGGCGACAGTATCGTCGCGTCGGGTGCCCTGGGCCTCGCCGATCTCGGCATCCAGCCAACCCCGGTCGAGGCGATCCTGCCGACCTATCTCGACCGCTTCCGCCGCGGTGGCTGGTACACCCGCCGCGCCTGACCCGCTTTCGCCGGGCCGCCGGTTCGATTATCGTCGCGGCCTCTCAAAAAGACGGGAACAGTGTAATGACAGCGTTGGGTCGGCTTGTGCTGCTGATCGTCGCGCTCGGTTTTGGAGGACAGGCGATGGCGGCGGATCTCGACAACACGATCTGGCTCGATGTGCCGGCGGGGCGCGTCGTGATCCAGATGCGGCCCGATCTGGCGCCCGCGACCTGTGCCCAGATCAAGGCGCTGGTGCGCCGCGGCTTTTATAACGGGCTTACCTTTCACCGGGTGATCGACGGCTTTATGGCGCAGACCGGCGACCCGAACGGCAACGGCACCGGCGGCTCGGGCCACCCGCTCAAGGCCGAGTTCTCAAACGAGAAATTCGCGCGCGGCACCGTAGCGATGGCGCGCACCTCCGACCCCGACAGCGCCGACAGCCAATTTTTCATCATGTTCGCGCCCGCCCCTTCGCTCGACGGCAAATACACGATCTGGGGCAACGTCGTCTCGGGCATGGAATACGTCGACCAGATCAAGAAAGGCGACCCGGCGCAAAACGGCGCCGTCACGAGCCCCGATAAGATTGTCAAGATGCAGGTCGCCGCCGACGCCGAAAAAGCGAAGTAGCAGCTTCGAATCCGCATTGGCCCGGGCGCGCCCCGCGGTTCCGGCACCGGTCTCGCCTGCCGCCGTGGCTGCGGAAAGGGTTTGGAAAGCAGGCGGCAAGCACGCCTCCCGAAGGGAAAGCTGGCTCGCCGCCCTCTCGGTCTACCGTCGGCCGCGGCTGATCGCCATATTGCTGATGGGGTTTTCAAGCGGGCTGCCGCTCGCGCTGACTTTTGGGACTTTGTCGTTTCGGCTTGCCGAGATCGGTGTTTCGCGCACCACGATCGGGCTCTATGCGCTGGTCGGAATCTCCTACAGCCTCAAATTTTTATGGTCGCCGCTGATCGACCGGATGCCGATCCCGCTGCTGACCGGCCGGCTCGGGCGGCGGCGTGGCTGGGCGCTGGCGATCCAGCCGGTCTTGGCATTGGCGATCTTGGCTCTCGGTCTTTGCGACCCGCGAACGGCGCCGCTTCTGACGGCGTTCGCGGCGATCGCCGTCGCGTTTCTGTCGGCGAGCCAAGACATCGTCATCGACGCTTACCGGATCGAGCTCTTGCAGCCCGAGGAGCAGGGGGCGGGGGCCGCGGCGACGCAATGGGGCTATCGCTTCGGCATGCTGGTTTCCTCGGCGGGGGCGCTCTATGCGGCGAGCTTTGGCGGCTGGCGCTTTGCCTATGCGCTGATGGCGGGGCTGATGGCGGTCGGCATGGCGACGGTCTGGCTGACGCCGGAGCCGTCCGGCATCGGCGAGGTCGAAGCGCTGCCCGGCGCGGCACCCTTGGCAAAGGTCGCGGCCTGGCTGCGGCGTGCGGTGCTCGCCCCTTTTGCCGACCTGCTGACCCGGCCGGGTGCCGTCGCGATCCTCGCCTTTGTCGTCCTTTACAAATTCGGCGACGCGCTCGCCGCCACGATGTCGAACCCGCTTTATGTCTGGCTCGGCTTCACCAAGGTCGAGGTCGCCAATATCGGCAAGGCCTATGGCTTTGTCGCGAGCCTCGCGGGGCTCGCCCTGGGGGGTGTGGCGGTGCTGCGCCTCGGCGTCTTTCGCGCGCTTCTCATTTCCGGCGCGGCGCAGATGCTATCGAACCTGCTCTATATATTGCAGGCCTGGGCCGGGCATGATCTGCCGGTCCTGGCGCTGACGATCGGCGTCGAGAATTTGACCGGCGGGATGGGGTCGGCGGCGTTTGTCGCCTATCTCTCAGGGCTGTGCAGCCTCGATTTTACCGCGACTCAATACGCGCTCCTGTCCTCGCTCGCCGTGGTCGGGCGCACCATCCTGTCGGCCTCGGGCGGCGCCCTCGCCGACGCATTCGGCTGGACCCCGTTTTTCGCGATCAGCACCGCCGCCTGTCTGCCCGGCCTCGCGCTGCTCTTATGGCTGATGCGGCAGGCCGCCCGCGCTCAGCCGTAGGAAAAGAGCCGGCTGCGGTGCCGCTTCAGCCACAGCCGCGGCGTCTTCGTTTCCGGCACCATGGTTTCCACCAGCCTCCAAAAGCGCGGCCCGTGGTTCATCTCGGCGAGATGCGCCACCTCGTGCGCAACGACATAGTCGATGACCGGCTCGGGGGCGAAGATCAGCCGCCAGCTGAACGAGAGGTTGCCGCTGCCCGAGCAGCTGCCCCACCGGCTCCTGGTGTCGCGTACCGAGACGCGGGCGACCTGGCGGCCGATCCGGAGCGCTAACGGTCGGGAGCGCCGCGCCAGCTCCTCGCGCGCCAGTGCTGCGAGATGGTCGCGCACCCGCCGCCCGAGATGCGCCGGATCGCCCTTGACGCGGATTTCGCCGTCGACGATTGCGACCGGGGGACCTGCGGCGTCCGTTTCGTGGCGCACCCGGTGCAGAACGCCGAGAACCGGCACCAGCGCGCCATCGGCAAACGGCACCGGCCGCGGCAGCGCCTGAAGGCGCGCCGTGATCCAGCCGCGCTGCGCCGTCAAGAAACGCAGCGCCGGGCCGGCTGGGGCGCCGCGCGGCAAGGTCAGCTCGACCGTCCGCTCGGCTGCGTTGATCTTGAGCGCCACCCGGCGCGCTCGCGGGCTCACCCGCACCGAAAGCGGGGCACCGAGGTCGAGCGCCACCGCTCGCCGCCGGAATTCGTCGAGCGCCAATTCGCCGCCGTGCGGCGATCCTCCGGCGGAAATGGCGCGAATGCTCAACTTGCCTCCCCTTGGCCCGCAGAGCGGCGCCGATGGGGCAAAAGCCTTCCGCCTTTGCCTTGATTCCGCAAGCGCGTTGGCGCTAGTGGAGCACACCTGACATTCGACACCCTCCGAACGGCCCCCACCCTAACCCTCCCCCGCTTGCGGGGGAGAGAATGGGAGGGGGTAGAGCGGCCGCGCCAAAGGAGACATCTGTCTGGTGGCGGCCACCAGCTCGATCGGGGCTCGTGATGGGGAGACGACCATGAGGCGCAAGATCGTGACCGCGGCGTGCGCGGCGCTGGTGTTCGCCGCGCTCGGCAAGGCGTCGGCCGCACCCGTTGAACTGCAATGGTGGCACGCGATGACCGCGGCCAATGCCGAGATGGTCAACAAGATCGCCGCCGATTTCAACGCGTCGCAGCCCGATTACAAGATCGTGCCGGTGTTCAAAGGCTCCTATGCCGAGACCATGAATGCCGGGATCGCCGCCTACCGCGCCGGCCAGCCGCCCGACATCATCCAGATCTTCGAGGTCGGCACGGCGACGATGATGGCCGCCAAAGGCGCCGTCAAGCCGGTCTACCAATTGATGGCGGAGGCGGGCGAGCCGTTCGATCCGAACGCCTACCTGCCGGCGGTTACCGCCTATTACAGCACCCGCGACGGCAAGATGCTGTCGCTGCCGTTCAACAGCTCGACCGCGATCGCCTACTGGAACAAAGACGCGTTCAAAAAAGCCGGGCTCGACCCGGAAAAGCCGCCAAAGACCTGGCCCGAGACCTTTGCGGCGGCGAAAAAGCTGCGCGCCGCCGGCATCCCATGCGGTTTTACCGCGGGCTGGATCAGCTGGACCCAGATCGAGCAGCTCAGCGCCTGGCACAACCTCGCCTTTGCCTCCAAAGCCGATGGCTTCGGCGGCGCCGACGCCGTGCTCGAATTCAACAACCCGACCGTCGTTCGCCACATCGCCAATCTCGCCGCCGCGCAAAAGGACAAGAGCTTCGACTATGGCGGGCGCACCACCCAGCCCGAGGGCAAGTTCCTGAACGGCGAATGCGGCATGATCCAGACCTCGTCCGGCGCCTACGGGATCTTCAAAAGCGGGCGCCAAATTTGCCTTTGGCATGACCGAATTGCCCTATTACCCCGATGTTCCGGGCGCGCCGCAAAACTCGATCATCGGCGGCGCCAGCCTTTGGGTCATGGGCGGCAAGACCCCGCAAGAATATAAAGGGGTCGCCAAGTTCTTTACCTTTCTGTCGCAGACCCCGCTGCAAATGCGGCTGCACGAGGTGACCGGCTATCTGCCGATCACCAAGGCTGCTTACGAGGCAACCAAGGCGTCAGGCTTTTACGCAAAAAACCCTGGTCGCGAGATCCCGGTGCTGCAGATGACCAGCAAGCCGCCGACCGCGAATTCGCGCGGGCTGCGCCTCGGCAATCTGCCGCAAATCCGCGACATCATCGCCGGCAATCTCGAAGCCGTGTTCGCCGGGAAGGAAGCGGCGAAACCGGCGCTCGACGACGCCGTCGCGCGCGGCAACACACTCCTGCGCCAATTCGAGCGGAATACACAGTAGCCGCGTCCGACAGGTTCGGCATTGGCTCGCGCTGGCGACCGCTCGACGGCAATCACGATCCCCCACGCGCTACGCACCGCCAAAGCACGCTCTTTTTCTTGAAGGAAGAAAGGTTCGACGAAACCTGTCGATGCTGTTAAACGCCTTTGTGCGGCCTCGACCGAGGAAGAGCTGAAGAACTGGTTCACATCCTGAAGTCCGGCGGCCACCTGACGGCGGTGCGGACAAGCTTTTCAAACGCACTCCGATCCGCCGCCAGCTACCCGATGGCTCTTGCTGAGCAGCGGACACTGATAGTCGATGCGACCGGAGAGCTTCCGCAAGCGTTGCCTCGCATTTTGGGGATACAACCCGATCAGATCGGTCAGGTAGCGCGCTCGCGGTTCTTCAATCACAATCCGCCGGTTATCGCCGGCACGCGCATCCCGGTCAGCGCCATCCGCGATTTTGTGGAGGCCGGCTATACGATAGACAAGATCATCGAGGAATATCCTGATCTGACCGATCGCGATGTGGCCGCTGCACTCACCTATCAAGAGGCTGATGCCGCTGCCTAAATGGCGGCCGCGCCGACCAGACGCTGACGCCGGTCGGCGAGGCGACAGCGAATACGTGATCCGCAAACGCCCGCACGCGGAAATCGAGCGCGGCGGCCGGTTGCCGCGCACCGAACCGCGTTAACCGCCGACGGGGTGCGCCTGCGGCGCGGCTTCTGACCGCGGGTGCTCGTCCGCGTTGAGCCGAGCCGCGGCAACAGGTACCTTGCAACGCGCAAAACGGCTCTACCGGGAGGGCGCGATGGCGCTGGCGGCGGTCACGCTCGACGACAAATACGTGCTCGGCCGGGGACGCGTCTTTTTGACCGGCACGCAGGCGCTGGTGCGGCTGCCGATGATGCAGCGCCAGCGCGACCAGGCAGCCGGGCTCGACACGGCCTGCTTTATCTCGGGCTATCGCGGCTCGCCTTTGGGCGGGCTCGACCAGGCGCTGTGGCGCGCCCGCCCGTTTATCGAAAAGAACCGCATTCATTTTCAGCCGGCGATCAACGAGGAGCTGGGCGCGACCGCGATCTGGGGGAGCCAGCAGGTGGGCCTCTTCCCGGGCGCCAAATACGCCGGCGTTTTCGCCATGTGGTACGCCAAGGGGCCCGGTGTGGACCGCAGCGGCGACGCCTTGAAGCACGGCAATTCCGCCGGTTCCGCGCCGCATGGCGGGGTGCTGCTGCTCGCCGGCGACGACCACACCTGCAAATCCTCCACCCTCGCCCACCAGTCCGAATATGCCTTTATCGACGCCGCGATCCCGGTGCTGAACCCGTCGGGGGTGCAGGAAATCCTCGACCTCGGCCTTTACGGCTGGGCGATGTCGCGCTGGTCCGGCGCCTGGGTCGCGTTCAAGACGACGGCCGAGGTCATGGACAGCTCGGCTTCGGTCGAGATCGGCCACGAACGCATCGTGATCGCGACACCCGACGATTTCGAAATGCCGCAAGGCGGGCTCAACATCCGCTGGCCCGATACGCCGCTCGACCAGGAATACCGGCTGCACAAATACAAATTGGAGGCGGCGCGCGCCTTTGCCCGCGCCAACCGGCTCGACCATATCGTGATCGACAGCCCGAAGCCCCGCTTTGGCATCGTCACCACCGGCAAATCCTATCTCGACCTGCGTCAGGCATTGGACGATCTGGGCATCGACGCGGCGACCGCCGCCGAAATCGGTCTTCGCCTTTACAAGGTGGCGATGGCGTGGCCGCTCGAGCCCGATGGCGTGCGCCGGTTCGCCGAAGGGCTTGAGGAAGTCCTGGTTGTCGAAGAAAAGCGCGCCGTCATCGAAACCCAATTGAAAGAGCAGCTCTACAACTGGCCTGCGAATCGCCGCCCGCGCATTTTCGGCAAGTTCGACGAGGCGGGCGAATGGATCCTGCCGTCGAACGGCGAATTGACCCCGGGCCAGATTGCCCGCGCGCTCGCCCGCCGCATCGCGCGGTTTTGCGCCGTGCCGCGGATCGCCGAGCGTCTCGCTGTCCTCGATGCGCGCGAACATCGGCAGGGCGGCAATGTCGTGCCGTTTGCCCGCACGCCCTATTTCTGCTCGGGCTGCCCGCACAACAGCTCGACCAAGGTGCCCGAAGGGAGCCGCGCGCTCGCCGGCATCGGCTGCCATTATCTGGCGCAGTTCATGGACCGCTCGACCGCGACCTTCACCCAGATGGGCGGCGAGGGGGCACCGTGGATCGGCCAGGCGCCGTTTACCGAAACCAATCATGTCTTTGCCAATCTCGGCGACGGCACCTACACCCATTCGGGCGTGCTGGCGATCCGCGCCGCGGTCGCGGCCAAGGTCAACATCACCTACAAGCTTCTCTTCAACGACGCGGTGGCGATGACCGGCGGCCAGCCGATCGACGGCGGCCTGACAGTGCCGGTGCTGACCCGGCAGCTATGGGCCGAAGGGGTCGGGCGGATCGCCGTCGTCACCGATGAGCCCGACAAATACCCGCCCGATGCCGGCTTCGCGCCGGGTGCCGCGGTGCGCCATCGCGACGACCTCGACGCGGTGCAGCGCGAGCTGCGCGACGTCCCCGGTGTCACCGCGATCGTCTACGACCAGACCTGTGCCGCCGAAAAGCGCCGCCGGCGCAAGCGCGGCCGCTTTCCCGACCCGCCAAAGCGCGTCTTTATCAACGATCTCGTTTGCGAGGGCTGCGGCGATTGCTCGAAGACCTCGAACTGCGTCTCGGTGGTGCCGGTCGAGACCGAGCACGGGCGCAAGCGGGCGATCGACCAGTCGAGCTGCAACAAGGATTATTCCTGCGTCGAAGGGTTCTGCCCGAGCTTTGTGACGGTGCATGGCGGCAGCCTCAAAACGCGCGCGATAAGCGATCTCAACGAGGACGCATTGCCCCCGCTGCCGGAGCCGGCGCGACCCGCTCTCGACCAGCCCTACGGCATCCTCGTCACCGGCGTCGGCGGCACCGGCGTGGTCACGATCGGCGCGCTCCTCGGCATGGCCGCCCATCTCGACGGCAAGGGCTGCACTATCCTCGACATGACCGGGCTCGCGCAAAAAGGGGGTGCGGTCTACAGCCACATCCGCATCGCCGAAAGCCCCGACCGGATCCACGCGGTGCGCATCGCCGCCGGCGGCGCCCGGCTGCTGCTGGGCTGCGACCTCGTCGTTTCCGCCAGCGCCGAGGCGTTGTCAAAGCTCGAACCGGGGTCGAGCCGCGCGATCGTCAATCGCCACGAAATCGTTACCGGCGACTTCACCCGCGACCCGGACCTGGTCTTCCCGACTGCCGCGCTGGAGCGCAGCATCGCCGAGGCAACAGGCTCGGACCATGCCGAATTTCTCGACGCGACGCGGCTCGCGACCGGCCTCTTCGGCAATTCGATCGCGAGCAACCTTTTTATGCTGGGCTTTGCCTGGCAGCGCGGGCTGGTGCCGCTGTCGGCGGAGGCGATCGAGCGCGCGATCGAATTGAACGCGGTCGCTGTCGAGTTCAACCGCAGCGCCTTTCGCTGGGGCCGGCGCGCCGCCGCCGATCCGGCGCTGGTCGAGGCGCGAGCGACCGTCGAGGCGGCAGTCCCGGAGAGCCACCGCCGGTCTGAAACCCTCGACGAGGTCATTGCCCGTCGCGTCGCCTTTCTGGCCGATTACCAGGATCGCGCCTATGCCGAGCGCTATGCGGCGCGGGTGGCGCAAATACGCTCGGCCGAGGCTGCCCGTGTCCCCGGCACAACGACGCTCGCCGACACCGTCGCCCGCGCGCTCTTCAAGCTGATGGCGTACAAGGACGAGTACGAAGTCGCGCGGCTCTATACCGAAAGCGATTTCCTCAAGCGCGTCGCGCGGCAGTTCGACGGGCCCTACAAATTGCGCTTCCATTTGGCGCCGCCGATCCTCGGCGACCGCGACCCCAAAACCGGCCGTCTGAAAAAGCGCGAGTTCGGCCCGTGGATGTTGCGCGTGTTCCAGCTATTGGCGCGGCTGCGCCGGCTGCGCGGCACTTCTTTCGACATCTTCGCCCGCAGTGAGGAGCGCCGCACCGAACGCCGCCTGATCGGCGAATACGAAGCGTTGCTCGACGAAATCGTGGCCCGACTCTCCGCGTCGAGCCACGCCGCCGCCATCGAATTGGCCGCCCTGCCGCTCGAAATCCGCGGCTTCGGCCACGTCAAGGCGGAAAACCTCGCCCGCGCCAAAGCAAAGGAAACCACCCTCCTCGCCCGCTTCGGCGCGCCCTCGGCCGTGCCGGCAATGGCCGCGGAGTGAAGAGCTGAGCCGTTTCGCTCCGCGCACCCCGCTTCTCCTGTTTCGCGCGGATGGTCTGCGGCTAGTCACGAGATCGGCCCAAGATCGATGCCAATGCCTCGAAGATCCGCTCGCTGCGGTACGATCGGGCGCGGGCGCTGCGGGTGAAGCTCGCGGCCGACATCGCCGCGTTGACCGCCAAAGCCGAGGCGGCCGATGCCGAGGACATCGACCCGCAGGCGCTGCCGGCGGAGATCGCCCGGCGCGAGGCGCTCAAGGCGAAGCTCGACGCTGCCTGCGCGCGGTTGGAAGCGGAAGCCAAGGACGAGGCCGAAAAGCGCCCGCAATATGAAGCCAGGAAGGCAGCCTGGGAGGCCAAGACCGGGCGCGGCGGCCAGCCGCCCAAGCCGCCCGATGCAACGCCGCGGCCCGATCGACAGACCAACCTGACCGACAGCGCATTCGCAGCTGATGCGCAAGTCCAAAGCGCATGAATACCGCCAAGCCTACAACGCTCAGGCGGTGGTCTGCGCCGAGGGGACGCAGCTCATCCTGGCGACCAACATGGCTACCACCCCGAGCGACCAGCCGACCTTCGCGGCCAAGGTCCTGACGATGGCGAGACTCGGCTTCTCGCCGAGAGAGTGAAGCCGATGCGCGGGACCGACGCTTTGCCCGGGCGAACTCGCCTCCGGCATCGCTTGATGTCGATCGGACGCAGCCCAATCCGGCCTTACGATTGTCCGCTCTCGTCGCCCCCGCGAAAGCGCTAACGCATGCACACATCTCGATCTGGTTCTGGAAATCGCGCAGATTTGCCCCTCTCCGCCCTTCAGGGGGGAGAGGGAGGGGCCCGGCGCGAAGCGTTGGGAGGGTGAGGTGGGAGCTGGCGAGCGCTCTGGCATCCCCCACCTCACCCCGACCCTCTCCGCCCCCAGGGGCAGAGAGGGAGAATTCAGGGACGCTCGGCTCTGGGTCCGAGATGTGTGCATGCCTTAGCGCGAAAGCCGGGGTCCAGGGGCAGGTCACAGAGCCTTGAACCCTGGGTTCCCGCTTTCCGCGGTAACGACGAAAGAAACGAGTTTAATTCAAATTTTATGGGATCATGCATCAGCCGCCCTCGGCGGGCAGCGCGACGAAGCGGGTGCTGGGGCCGCGCTCGACGCGGACGAGAAGGTGCTTGAGCCCGGCTTTTTTGGCGGCGTCGGCTTTCTGCTTGACCTCTTCCGGCGTCGCAACCGGCTGATGCCCGATCGCCGTGACCAGGTCGCCGGGCCGCAAGCCCTCGGCTGCTCCCGCGCTGTTCGGCGGGACCTCGGTGATCACCGCCCCCTTTGCCGCATCGGGCACCGAGAACTGCTTGCGCAAATCGGGGGTGAGCTCGGCGAGCTTCAAGCCCATTGCATCAAAGCTCGCCGGCGGTTTCGGCTTTGCCGGCTCGGGGGGTGGCGGCGCCGGCCGGTTCGGGTTCAGCTCGGCGACCTTGAGCGCGACCTCCGCTTCCTTGCGGTCGCGCCAGATTTTGAGCTTGACCGATTTGCCCGGCGCCGTCCCGGCCACCAGGCGCGGCAGCTGCCGGCTGCGCTCGATCGGCTTGCCGTCATAGGCGAGGATCACGTCGCCCGGCAGCAATTTGGCGTCGACCGCGGGGCTCGCCGGGTCGATCATGGCGATCATCGCGCCGCGGCTTTTATCGAGGCCCACCGCCTCGGCGAGCGCCTCGGTGACCGGTTGGATGCGTGCTCCGATCCAGCCGCGCTCGACCTTGCCGGTTGCCTTCAGTTGATCGATGATCGGCCGCGCATAGGCTGCGGGGACGGCAAAGCCGATGCCGATGGAGCCGCCCGAGGTCGAGAAAATCGCGGTGTTGATGCCGATCACATTGCCCGCCAGGTCGAACATCGGGCCGCCGGAATTGCCGCGGTTGATCGACGCGTCGGTCTGCAGAAAATCGTCGTAGGGTCCGGAATGGATATCGCGCGCCGTCGCCGAGATGATGCCCGCGGTCACCGTGCCGCCGAGGCCGAACGGGTTGCCGATCGCCAGCACCCAGTCGCCGACCTTGGCCTTGCTCGAATCGCCCCAATGCGCAGCCGGCAGCGGTGTCTTGGCATCGACCTTGAGCAATGCGAGGTCGCTGACCGCGTCGCGGCCGACGACCTGCGCCTTCAGCACCGTGTCGTCGGCCAAGGTCACCGTGATCTCTTCGGCGTTGGCGATGACGTGGTTGTTGGTGACGATCAGCCCCGCGGGGTCGATGATAAAGCCCGAGCCGAGCGAGGCGATGTGCGGGGATGCTCCGTTCGGACCGCCCGGCATGCCTTTTTCGCCAAAGAAATCGCGGAAAAACTCGTCGAGCGGCGAGCCTGGGGCGGGGGCTTGCGCCTCGGCGCCGCCTTTGGGCACGGGCGTGCCGGCGACCGCTTGAGTGGTCGAAATATTGACGACGACGCCGACCAGCCGCGCGGCGAGCTGGGCAAACACTTGCGCGAAGGGTGTCGTCTCCGGCGGCGGGTCGGAGCGCGCCGGCGCCGCCAGGAGCAACGACACGGCCAGCACTACCGCACCCGCCGCGCCGCGGCCAAACGACCTCACGGCAACTCTCCCTCGCCTCACCCGCCACCGGTTCGCTTAGCGCCGCCGCGGATCTCCGAACCAGGCGCCGCCGCGACGCTCGATAGGCAATGACGGCGCAATTGGCAAGCCGCAACAGCACCGCGACGCCGGTCTCGACCGAGCCCGGGGCATTGCTGCGAAACCTGTTCGCCGCCGCCCTCGCCGCCGCCGACCCGGAGCGCGCGCTCGACCGGCATATGCCTCGGCCGGTCCGCGGGCGCACTGTCGTTGCCGGCGCCGGCAAGGCTTCGGCGGCGATGGCGCGGGCTTTCGAACGGCGCTGGAAGGGTCCGCTCGAAGGGATCGTGCTGACCCGCTATGGCCACGCCGTCCGATGCGGCCGCATCGAAATCGTCGAGGCGAGCCATCCGGTGCCGGACGCCGCCGGCCGGCGCGCCGCCGAGCGTATTCTCGATCTTGCCCGCGGCCTCGGCGCCGGCGACCAGCTCGTCTTTCTCGCTTCGGGCGGCGGCTCGGCGCTGCTCGCGCTCCCTGCCGCCGGCCTCGGCCTCGACGACAAGCGCGCGGTGACCCAGGCGCTGCTGCGCTCGGGTGCCACGATCACCGAGATCAACACCGTGCGTAAGCACCTGTCGGCGATCAAGGGCGGCCGGCTCGCCGCCGCCGCCGCACCGGCGCGGGTCGTGACCTTGGCGATTTCCGACGTGCCGGGCGACGATCCGGCAGTCATCGCTTCGGGGCCGACGGTGCCGGACGCGACCACCTTTGCCGACGCCCGGGCGGTGCTGGCGAAATACCGCATCGAGGCACCCGAGGCGGTCGTCGAGCATCTCGCCGCCGGTGCGGACGAAACGCCAAAGCCGGGCAACCGGCTGTTCGACCGGACCAGCTTCGAGCTCGTCGCCAGCCCGCAAGAATCGCTGCGCGCCGCCGCTGCCGCAGCGTTGCGGCAAAAAATCGCGCCGATTGTGCTGAGCGACCGGATCGAGGGCGAGGCGCGCGACGTGGCGCTGGTCCACGCCGCGATCGCCCGCCAGATAGGCGCCCGGCAATTCCGCGCCGGTGGCCGCAGGGTGCTGCCTCCAGTGGTGCTGCTGTCGGGCGGCGAAACCACGGTCACGGTCAAAGGACATGGCCGTGGCGGGCGCAACGCCGAATTTCTGCTGGCGCTCGCGGTGGCGCTCGACGGCGCGCCCGGCATCTTCGCCCTTGCTTGCGACACCGACGGCATAGACGGAACCGAAGCCAATGCCGGCGCGATGCTCTATCCGCACAGCATCGCGCGTGCCGCCGGCGCCGGTATCGATGCAGTGGGGGCGCTCGCCGACAATGACGGCTACCGTTTCTTTTCCGCGATCGGCGATCTCGTCGTGACCGGCCCGACCCTGACCAACGTCAACGATTTTCGCGCGATCCTGGTCCTCCCCTGAGGCGCGCCGAGCAAGGAAAGCAAGATGCGGCGCCAGCGCAGTGCCAAGATCGTCGCCACCCTCGGGCCCGCCAGCTCCTCGCCGGAGCGGATCCGCGCGCTCTTCGAGGCCGGCGTCGATGTGTTTCGGCTCAATTTCAGCCACGGGACGCATGCCGATCACGGCCGCAGCTTCGAGGCGATCCGGAAGGTCGAGAGCGAGACCGGCAGGCCGATCGGCATCCTCGCCGACCTGCAAGGGCCGAAATTGCGTCTGGGCACCTTTGCCGAAGGCCCGGTCGTGCTCGCCGCGGGCGCCCATTTCCGGCTCGACCTCGACCACAGCCCGGGCGATGGCAACCGGGCACCCTTGCCGCATCCGGAAATCTTCGCGGCATTGCGGCCTGGGACCGAATTGCTGCTCGACGACGGCAAGGTCCAGCTGCGGGCCGAGAGCTGCGGCGCCGGTTTTGCCGAGACGTTGTGCCAGGTCGGCGGGGTGCTGTCCGACCGCAAGGGGGTGAATGTCCCGGGGGCCGTGCTGCCATTGTCGGCAGTCACCGAAAAGGACCGCGCCGACCTCGCCTTCGCGCTCGATCAGGGTGCCGACTGGATCGCGTTTTCGTTTGTCCAGCGGCCCGACGACGTGGCCGAGGGCCGCAAGCTCGTCGCCGGCCGCGCCGGGGTCATGGTCAAGCTCGAAAAGCCGTCGGCGATCGGGGCTCTGGACGAAATCATCGAGCTGGCCGACGGGCTGATGGTGGCGCGTGGCGATCTCGGCGTCGAGATGCCGCCCGAGGATGTGCCGAGCGTGCAAAAGCGGGTGATCCACGCCTGCCGGCTCGTCGGCAAGCCGGTCGTGGTGGCGACGCAGATGCTCGAATCGATGGTCATGGCGCCGACGCCGACCCGCGCCGAAGCCTCCGATGTCGCCACCGCCGTCTATGAGGGGGCCGACGCGGTCATGCTGTCGGCCGAAACCGCGATCGGCCATTACCCGGTCGAGGCGGTGGCGATGATGGACCGCATCGCCCGCCGGGTGCAGGACGACCCGCTCTATTTCCCGGTGCTCGAAGGCATGCGGATCGAGCACGAGCACACCGCCCCCGACGCGATCAGCGCCGCCGCCTGCCAGGTCGCGAACATGATCGATGCGGCGGCGATCGTGTCCTACACAACCTCGGGCGCCACCGCCTTGCGCGCCGCCCGCGAGCGCCCGGCGGCGCCGATCCTGGTGCTGACCTCCGACCTCGGCACCGCCCGTCGGCTGGCGCTGTTGTGGGGCGCCCACTGCGTCCACACCAGCGACGTCAAAAGCTTCAACGACATGGTCCATAAGGCGGTGCGGATCGCCCATCACGAGGGCTTGGCCGAGCCCGGCCAGCGCGTCGTTGTCACCGCCGGCGTCCCGTTCGGCACCCCCGGCGCCACCAATGTCCTGCGCATCGCCTGGGTCGACCGCTGAATTAACCGTGATTCGCCATTGCCCGAACCGGCTCGCCCGAAGATAGTCCCTTTCAGCAAGCTGAACGGGAGGCTGCGGGTGAACGTCATCGTCAACGGATTTCAATCGACGCCGGCTGGCACCGGCGACGACAACGGGACGCTGGTCGTCACCGGCACCGGCACCATCGCCTATGACGGCGACGCCGCGGTCTTTATGAGCGGCGACAACCAGCGCACGACGATCTTTGGCGAAGTCTATTCCTCGACCGGTCGGGCGATATTGTCGCAGGGCAAAAACGCCAAGGTGTTTATCGGCGCATCGGGCGAGGTTTCCGGCACCACGGGCGTTCAAACGGGAGACGACGGCTTCCTCCAGAATGCGGGAACTATCGAAGGTCAGGTTGCGCTCGACAGCGGTACCCTGATCAATACCGGCTCTATATTCGGTCCTATCGAAATCTTTTTCGGCGGATCGCTCACCAATTATGGCGATCTGATCGGCAGCATATCGGTCGAGACCCGGAACCTGACCCAGGATTTCCCGGTCTACAATTCGGGGCACATGCAGAACTTCAGCTCGGACGCCTTTACGACGAGCTTTCAAAACGACGGAACGATCGACAGCTTCTACTGCGAAAACGCGATGACGCTGACGAACACCGGCACAATCCGCAATTTTCGAATCGACGGAGCCGGCAATATCATCAACCACGGGCTGATCGCCGGGGACGGCATCGCCTCCGGCAACCGGATTTCTCTCTCCGATGCCGACGATTTCTATGACGGCCGCGACGGCGTCGCCGAAGGCACGGTCGATGCCGGAGCCGGCAACGACACGCTCCTCGGCGGGCCAAAGTCCGACATCTTCGACGGCACCGATACCGGGACCAAGCCGGGCGGCGACAAGCTTTACGGCAATGGCGGGGACGACATTCTGATGGGCGACGCCGGCGACCTGCTCGCGGGTGGGCCGGGCGACGACACCTTTATCATCAGCACGGCGAACCTCACCATCCAGGAGGCGGCGGGGGGCGGGACCGACACGGTCGAGAGCAGCGTCAGCTATCGCTTGGGGGCCAATCTCGAAAACCTGGTCCTGACCGGGATCGGCAACATCAACGGCTTCGGCAACAGCCTCGCCAACGTCATCACCGGCAGCGCCGCGGCCAATCTGATCGATGGCGGCGCCGGCGCCGACACGATGCAGGGCGGTGCCGGAAACGACACCTATGTCGTGGACAATCGCGGCGACGTGGTCGTCGAGCTCGCCGGCCAGGGCCGGGACCTGGTCCAGTCGTCGGTCACCTATACGCTCAGCGCGCAGCTCGAAGATTTGAAGCTGACCGGCAGCGCCGCGATCAACGGCACCGGCAATGGGCTGGCCAACGTCATCACCGGCAACGGCGCCGCCAACATCCTCGACGGTGCCAGCGGCACGGACACGCTGAGGGGCGGCGGCGGCAAGGACATATTCGTCTTTGACACCAAGCTCGGCGCCGGCAACATCGATCACATCGTCGATTTTTCCGCCGCGGCGGACACCATTCGCCTCGACGACGCGATCTTCAGCGCGCTCGCCAAGGGACCGCTCGCTGCCGCCGCCTTCAAGGTTCTCGGCGCGGCACCGGAAGATGCCAACGACCGCATCCTCTACAATCCCGGCTCGGGCAAGCTTTTCTACGATCCTGACGGCAGCGGGCTTGGCGGCTCGGCCCAGTTCGCCGTTCTCGACAATCACGCGACGATCACCGCGGCCGATTTCCTGATCGCCTGATCCGGGCGGCTCGGCGGCCGGGTGCCGGTTTGCCGCCGCCGTAGAGACGTGGTAGAGCGGCGCCGCATTGGCCCCGCCGCGGGGCAGCTTTCCCGCAACGATCGGATGGACCTTTCCGTCGTCATTCCCGTGAGGAACGAAGCCGAGAATGTCGCGCCGCTTATAACAGAGATCCGGGCGGCCCTCGACGGCGTGCTGAGCTACGAAATTCTTTACGTCGATGACGGCAGCACCGACGATACCGCGAGCGAGGTCGCGCAGCTGGCGACAGCGCTGCCGCAATTGCGGCTGCTGCGTCACGCCGGCAATTTTGGGCAGAGCGCCGCGATTCGCAGTGGTGTGGCGGCGGCACGTGCATCCTGGATCGCGACACTCGACGGCGACGGCCAGAACGACCCGGCGGACATTCCGCGTTTGTGGGAATTGCTTTGCGCCGCTCCGCAGCGGGTGAGCCTCTTGATCACCGGCGAACGGCAAAAGCGGCAGGACCGCGCGTCAAAGCGAATGGCCTCGCGGGTGGCGAACCGGGTGCGGGCGCGCTTGCTCGGCGACGCCACGCCCGATACCGGATGCGGGCTGAAGCTGTTTGCGCGCGAGCTCTTTCTGGAGCTGCCTGCGTTCGACCACATGCACCGGTTTTTGCCGGCTCTGGTGCTGCGCGCCGGCGGCAGCGTGCGCTCGGTGCCGGTCAATCATCGGCCGCGCCGCGGTGGCGTCTCGAAATACGGCGTGCTCGACCGGCTGATGGTCGGGATTGTCGATCTCGGCGGCGTATGGTGGCTGAAGCGCCGGGCGATGTCGCCACAGCTGGTCGCAGACCCCCCCGAGCCTGCCGCGGCACCCGCCCCGCCGCCGCGCGCCACGCTCGTGCGCTAAATGCGGCTTTACGCTCTTAACCGGGCCGGCCGGCTCATCGGGCTCGGTCTGATCATTATCGGGATCGCCGCCGCCTGGCGCTGGCGAGCGCTGCTCGACTATGCCCAGATCGGCGCGGCGATCGCCCGTTGGCCGGCCGCCCCGCTGATCTTTATTGCGGTTCATATCGCGGCGAGCCTGTTGTTTGTGCCGCGCACGCTGTTGGCGGTCGTCGCCGGAGTGCTGTTCGGCCTCTTTTGGGGAACAATATGGGCGGCGCTCGGCAGTGTCGCCGGAGCTGGCGCGGGGTTTCTGGTGGCGCGCTATCTCAACTCCGGCTTGATCGATTTCGACCGCAGCACAAGGCTGCGACCATTGCTCGATCGGATGAATGATGGCGGGTGGCGCGCCGTCGCGGTGCTGCGGTTGATCCCGGTGGTGCCGCACAGCCTCGCCAATTACGGGCTCGGGCTGACGCGGGTGCGCTTCGGCGCGTACACGGTAGGATCGCTTCTCGGCCAATTGCCGATGACGATCGCCTATGTCGCCGTCGGCGCCGCCGGCGAACGGGTGATCCGTGGCGGCGCGGGCTGGGTGGCCCCGACCTCGATCGCCGCCGCCGCTCTCGGCCTTGCGCTGCTGATCCCATTCGTCATTCGCCGCCGCTCCGGCCGGCCGTCTCCTTGATCGGGTCTGATATCGATCTTTTTTGAGCGCGCTCAGCGCGGTGAAAAACGGCGCCGGGGCCTTTACCTGGTCCTCGTGCCGGCGCGTCTGTGCTTTCTTGCCGCGTCGGGCGTCTGGCCAAATGGTTGATGCTGCAAGCCAAGACATATCCGGAGGCCAATTCCGTTGCCTTAGATCAAAATACGTTGTATAAAATGTCATCCTTTTGTGCGCTGAAGAGTTTTGCCGATCCTGAGCGTGAACACCAACGCTTGCATGGGAGGCGGGGATGGCCGCAGTAAGCTGGAAGGCCGCCGTCAGCGGAGACTGGACCACAGCGACCGATTGGACCACCGGCATCATCCCCGGCGCGGGCGATGCGGTCACGATTGGGGTTCCCGGTTCCTACATCGTCTCGCTGACGACGCGGATCACGGTCGGCTCGATCAACATCAGCGATGTCGGCGCCGTCCTGGCGGTTCAGGATCCGACCCAGACGGAAACGGTTTCCGGCGGCCTTTCCAACAGCTCCACGGTCGAGATCGACACCAGCGGCGGCGGCGGCAGCCGCCTGACGGTCGGCGGGGTGCTGACCAACAACGGCACGCTCGACATCGGCAGCGGCAACCTGACCCAGGCGACGACGGTAAAGGCGGCCGGCCTCGCCAATACCGGCACGATCGACATGATCGAGGGCACCGCGGCGACCGCGACCCTGGACATCACCGGCGCCGCGCCGGCAACCCTGCTCGGCACCTACAACCTCTCCGGCGCCGCACTGATCGAATTTGGCAGCGGCGGGGTGAGCGCGATCGGCAGCGGCGCCAGCCTGACCCTGAACGGCGGCAAGGCACTGATCGCGCTGAGTAGCGCGCTGACCGGCAACAGCGCGCTAAAGGGGCTGGCCCAGAATGCCGGGACCCTCAGCCTGGAGAACGGCGCCGCGCTCGTCACCGGCGGCGGTCTCGACAATGCCGGCACAATCGGTGTCGACAACATCGGCGGCGGCGGCAGTGCCCTGAAGGTCGGCGCGATACTGACCAACGAGAACAGCTTCCAAATCGGCAATGCCAGCATCACCGCGGCGACGACGGTAAGCGCCGCGGCCGCGAGCAATTTCGGCAACCTCTTTATCAACAGCGATGCCGCCGCGGCGACTGCTGCGCTGACCGTCGCCGGCGGCTTGTCCAACGGTCACAACGCCACCCTCGAGGTCGATGGCAGCGGTGCCGGCGGCAGCCGCCTGACGGTCGGCGGGGTGCTGACCAACAACGGCACCCTCATCATCGGCAACAGTTTTCTGACGCGGGCGACGATGGTAAAGGCGGGCAGCCTCGCCAACACCGGCACGATCGACATGGGCGAGGGCACCGCGGCGACCGCGACGCTGAACCTCACCGGCGCCGCACCGGCAACCCTGTTCGGCACCTACAACCTCGCCGGCGACGCGCTGATTGAATTTGGCAGCGGCGGGGTGAGCGCGATCGGCAGCAGCGCCAGCCTGACCCTGAACGGCGGCAAGGTGCTGCTGAGCAGCGGCGGGCTGGCCGGCAACAGCGCGCTAAAGGGGCTGGCCCAGAATGCCGGCACCCTCAGCCTGGAGAACGGCGCCGCGCTGGTCACCGGCGGCGGCCTCGACAATGCCGGCACGATCGATGTCGACAGCGGCGGCAGCGGCGGCAGCGGCCTCAAGGTCGGCGGCACCCTGATCAACGAGAACAGCCTGCAGATCGGCAATAGCGGCATCACCACAGCGGCGACGGCAAGCGCCGCGGCCGTGAGCAATTTCGGCAACCTCTTTATCAACAGCGACGCCGCCGCGGCGACCGCGGCGCTGACCGTCGCCGGCGGCTTGTCCAACGGTCACAACGCCACCCTCGAGGTCGATGGCAGCGGTGCCGGCGGCAGCCGCCTGACCGTCGGCGGGCTCCTGACCAACAACGGCAGCCTCATCATCGGCAACGGCTTCCTGACGCGGGCGACGACGGTAGAGGCGGGCAGCCTCGCCGGAAGCGGCACGATCGACATGAACGAGGGCACCGCGGCGACCGCGACGCTGAACATCACCGGCGCCGCGCCGGCAACCCTGCTTGGCACCTACAACCTCTCCGGCGCCGCACTGATCGAATTTGGCAGCGGCGGGGTGAGCGCGATCGGCAGCGGCGCCAGCCTGACCCTGAACGGCGGCAAGGCGCTGCTGAGCAGCGGCGGGCTGGCCGGCAACAGCGCGCTAAAGGGGCTGGCCCAGAATGCCGGGACCCTCAGCCTGGAGAACGGCGCCGCGCTCCTCACCAGCGGCGGCCTCGACAATGCCGGCACGATCGGTGTCGACAGCGGCGGCAGCGGCGGCAGCGGCCTCGAGGTCGGCGGGACCCTGACCAACGAGAACAGCTTCCAGATCGGCAATGGCGGCATCACCACGGCGACGACGGTGAGCGCCGCGGCCGTGCGCAATTTCGGCAACCTCTTTATCAACAGCGACGCCGCCGCGGCGACCGCGGCGCTGACCGTCACCGGCGGCTTGTCCAACGGTCGCAACGCCCTCGTCGAGGTCGATGCCAGCGGTGCCGGCGGCAGCCGCCTGACGGTCGGCGGGGTGCTGACCAACAACGGCACGCTCGACATCGGCAACAGTTTCCTGATGCGCGCGACGACGGTAAAGGCGGGCAGCCTCGCCAACACCGGCACCATTGGTGTGACCGGCCACTCCGGGGTTGCCGCCGCGACGCTGAGCGCGACGGGCGCCTCCTCCGCCACCGGCGTGATCGACATCAATGGCGGCGGCGTCCTTTCCCTCGGCAATATCCTGACCATTTCCGATTCGCTGGTGCTGGACGGCGGCACGGTGTCGGGCGGCACTCTGGCGACATCGGGGTTGGGGACGATGCAAGCCGCAGCCTCGTTTACGAGCACGCTCAGCGCGGTGACGATCGCCTCGGGGTCGGTCTTCACTGCCGTTTCCGGCAGCACGCTGATCGACAACGGCGCCATCGCCGCGGGCTCGCTCTTCGGCAGCGGCGGCGCCACGCTGGAATTCGCCAAGGCGACGACGGCCGGCAGCCTGACCAATATTTCGGGGTTCGCGACGATCGTCCTCGCCAACGCGGCGAACACCCTGACCTTGGCCGCCGCCAACTTTACCGGCACCAGCGGCATGATCACCATCGACGGCGGCAATTCGGGCAACAAGGTCAGCGGCTCTGCCCTGCCGTCCAGCGACGCGATCACGGTCCATGCCGGCAGCGGCACCGATTTGCTGACCGGCGGCGCCGGCAACGACATTTTCTTCGCCGGCGGCAAGACGACGATGACCGGCAAGGCCGGCGCCAACGAGTTCGTGTTCAGCGCACCGGGTGCTGTGGCGGGCGGCAATACCATCGCCGATTTCACCGCATCGGCGAGCAATCAGATGCTGTTCATCAGCGGCTCCGGCTTTTCGCTGCCGGGTGCCACCGCAAGTCCTCAGGTGCTCGGGAGCCTCTTTGCTCAGGACAGCAATGGCGCCTTTTCCGGCGCCGGGACGCAGCGGTTCGCCTATGGCTTCGGCAACGGCAACCTCTACTATTCGGGCAGCGGCACGACCGCGACCGAGCACCTCGTCGCGCATTTGACCGGCGACCCGCATCTGAGCGCGGCAGAGATCGCCCACCTCGTCTATTCCACCTGACAGGCCCAGCGCCCCGCAGGCTCGACAGATCGGCGCGCAATTATCGATCGAGGGCTCGGGGGACCGGGCCGCCGGTGGCCCAGTCGAGCAGCTCCACCGTGTGGACGACCGGGACCGGGGCGCCGGGCGCGAGCTGGGTGATGCAGCCGATATTGCCGGTGGCGACGAGATCGGGGCAGGCTTGCGCGATATTGGCGAGCTTGCGCTGCCGCAGCCGCGTGGCGAGCTCGGGCTGCAGCAGGTTGTAGGTGCCGGCCGAGCCGCAGCAGATATGGCCCTCGGGGATTTCCAGCACCTCGAACCCGGCTGTGGCGAGAAGCGCCTTGGGCAAGGCATCGATCCGCTGGCCGTGCTGCATCGAGCAGGCGGAGTGGTAGGCGACGCGGCGGCCGGCGCCGGCAAACCCGGCCGCGGGCGGGTGAAGCCCGAGCTGCTCGACGATCTCGACGACATCGCGGGCGAGTGCCGCCACCCGCGCCGCCTTTTCGGCGTAGGCGGGATCCTCACGCAGCATAAAGCCGTAATCCTTGAGCGTGGTGCCGCAACCCGACGCGTTGATCGCGATCGCGTCGAGGCCGGCGGTGAGCCGTTCGCGCTCCCACGCGTCGATATCGGCGCGGGCAAAGGCGAGGGCGGCTTCCTCCTGCCCCAGATGATGGGCGAGCGACCCGCAGCACCCGCTGCCGTTCGCCACGACGACCTCGCAGCCGTGGCGGGTCAAAAGGCGGATCGTCGCCTCGTTGATCTCGGGCGCCAGCACGAGCTGGGCGCAACCCGGCAACAACGCAACGCGCATGCGGCGCTCGCCCTCGGCTGGGAATATTTGCGGACGCTCGGTCGAGGACGGTGCCGGGATCGAGGCCGGGGCGAGCGCCAACAACGGCCTGAGGTGCCGCGGCAGAAGGCGGGCAAGGGGTTTGGCGAAGGAGGCGGCGATCAATGCCGGGCGAAACAGGCCCGGCCGGGTCAGCACCGCCCCCAGCAAGCGGCGCAGCGACCGCTCGGCCCAGGGCCGGCGGTAATGCCGCTCGATCCAGCGCCGGCCGTGATCGACAAGATGCATGTAATGGACGCCGGACGGGCAAGTGGTCATGCACGCCAGACAGGAGAGGCAGCGGTCGATGTGCTTGACCGTGTCGGCGGTGACCGGTGCTGCGCCGGAGAGCATGTCCTTCAACAGCCAGATGCGGCCGCGCGGGCTGTCGAGCTCGTCGCCGAGCAAGAGGTAGGTCGGGCAGGTCGCGGTGCAAAACCCGCAATGGGTGCAGGTCCGCAGCACCTGGTTCGATGCGGCGGTATCGGGGTCGGCGAGCTGCGCCTCGGTAAAATCGGTGCGCACCGGGTCAGCTCCGCTCGACCATCCGCCCGGGGTTCAGGATATGACGCGGATCGAAGCTTTCTTTCACCCGCAAGGCGAGCGCCGCGAGCGCTGGCGGCTGCGGCTCGAACACCGGCACGGCGCGGCGCAGCGCGGCCGGACCTCGGATCAGCGTGGCATGACCGGTTTGGCGCCCGTCTGCGCCGCGGATCGCGCTGGCGGATCGCCGCGGCCCCGCCATCCTCGGCTTCGGCGACGGCGAGCCATGCCAGCCCGCCGCCCCAATCGAGATACCAGCGCAGATCGAGCGACCGCGCCAACGCCTCGCCAAACGCGGCCCCGCGCGCCGGTGCCACCGAGACGCGCCATACCGCGCGGTCGGCGAGGTCGGCAAAGGGTTCGAGGTCGCGGACTGCACGCCAGAACGCGGCGGAGGCTTCGTCTTCGAGCGTTGCTGCCTCGCCCCCGGCCGCAAGCTCGGCGAGCAGCCGCTCGCGCCGGAACGTGACCGAGGGGGCCGGGCCTTCGAGGCGAAGACCGAGCAGCCCAGGCATTGCCGACAGCAGGACCGAGCCGGCAGGCAGATACACGGCACCCGAGACCTCGTGCGGCGAAGCGAGCGCGCGGCGCATTGCCTCGGCGGCGCCGGCCGCGTCGAGCCCGCCGAGCACCAGGGTGGCGGTGTGCTCGGGCCGCGGCAGCACCTTCAGCGTCACTTCCTCGAGCACGGCGAGCGTGCCGTAGGAGCCGGCCAGCAATTTGGGCAAATCGTAGCCGGTCACGTTCTTGACGACCTTGCCGCCGGCCTTGAACACCTCGGCCCGGCCGCTGACCGCGCGAAAGCCGAGAAAATGGTCGCGCGCCGCCCCCGCCTTGACCCGCCGCGGCCCCGACAAATTGCAGGCGATGACACCGCCGAGGGTCGGCCGCGCTTCGGACGTGCCGAGCAGCGCCCGCCAATCCGGCGGCTCGAAGGCCAGCATCTGCCCGTTTTCGCCGAGCGCCCGTTCGATTTCATCGACCGGCGTCGCCGCCGCCGCGGTCAGCACCAGCTCGCTCGGCTGGTAGTCGCGGATGCCCGAAAGCCGCGAGAGGTCGAGCATGCGCGGCGTCTGCATCGGGCGCCCGAGGCTGCGCTTCGAGCCGCCGCCGACGATTTCCAGCGGCTCCTCGGCGGCGAGCGCCTCGCCGACAGCTTCGCGCAGTTCCTCGAGATCGCCGGGCGACGGCCGCGTCATCCCGGCACGATGTCATCGCCGCCGCCGCGGCGCAATCTTTGGACAAAGCGCCCGCGCCTCAGCCCAGCGGGCAAGGGCTCGGGATCGAGCTGTCGGTGCTCGGCGCTTTTTGGCTGGTGCTAAGAAGACGGCATCGTTCGCTTCATGAATCCGTCGAACAGCGGCACCGTAAACGCCGTATCGCCGTGCGCGGGGCTGTAGAGCATGCCTTTGCCGATCAGCGTGTTGCGGACCGGCGCCACGGTGGTGACCTTGCGTCGCAGCCGCTCGGCGATGTCGCCCGATCGATGCGGCCCTTCGCCCAAATCGGCCATCGCCCGCAAATAGCGCTTTTCGGTCGGGGTCAGCCGATCGAAGCGGACCCTAAAAAAGCTGGTGTCGAGCTCGGCGAGCGCGTGCGCCGTGGCGTGCTCGGCATCGCGGCCCCGGATCGGCGATTTCTCGGCGACATTCCAGCTGTGCTTGCCCCATTCCTGAAGAAAATAGGGGTAGCCCGACGTTTGCCGCAGGATTTCGGCGATGGCCCGCTCGTCGAACGAGACGGTTTCCTTTTCCGCCGGGACGCAGAGCGCGAGACGCGCGGCAGCCGGGTCGAGCCGATCGACTGCGGCAAGCTCGAACAACCGTTCGGCGTAGGATTTGGCCCGTCCGGATCGGCCCAAGATCTGCGGCAGGCCGGCGGCGACCATGGTGATCGGCACCTGAGCCTGAACGGCGCGATGAAGACCGCTGATCAGGGCCGCCAGCTCACTTTCGGCGACATATTGCAGCTCATCGACGAACAAGACAGCTACAGTCCCACGCGCGTCGGCGGCTCTGCCGATCTCGACCAGCAGCGCCGCCAGATCGGTTTCAAGGTCGCCGCTGTCGGCGAGGCCCAGCTCGGTCTTCCGGCGCTTCGATCTGAGCGGTGGCAAATCCTCGGGCCTGGGCGTCGCGCTGCACCCGGTTTAGCAATACGGTTTTGCCGACGCCGCGCAGGCCATAGAGAATAAAGCTGCGGGCGGCCAATTCCGGTGGCGGGGTGCGGCGCCCGGCGCGTAGGGGTTGAGGCGCGGATCCAATTATAAGGAGCTTACTGCGGTTTATCGATTTTCGATAAGCTGGGGTAAGCTTGTTATAATTCAACCAGCCCGCGTCACATATGGATCGCGCGGCCGTCGGCGGCGAGCGCGGCTTCTTTCATCGCCTCGCTCAGGGTCGGGTGGGCGTGAGAAGTGCGGGCGATGTCCTCGGCCGAGGCGCCGAACTCGATCGCCAAGGCGGCCTCGGCGATCATCGTCCCGGCGTCGGCGCCGATGATGTGCACGCCGAGCACCCGGTCGGTGGCGCTGTCGGCAAGGATTTTGACAAAGCCCTCGGTGTCGCCGTTGGTGCGCGCCCGCGGCGTGGCGGTGAACGGGAACTTGCCGGTGCGGTAGGCAATGCCCGCGGCCTTCAATTCTTCCTCGGTCTTGCCGACAGAGGCCGCCTCGGGCGAGGTATAGACCACCGCCGGGACCGCGTCGTAATTGAGCTGCGGCTTTTGCCCGGCGAGCCGCTCGGCCACCGCAACGCCTTCGTCCATCGCCTTGTGCGCCAGCATCGGCCCGCGGACCGCATCGCCCAACGCATAGATGCCGGGGACATTGGTGGCAAACCCGTCATCGACGGCGATGCGGCCCTGTTCATCGCAAACGACCCCGAGCGCGTCGAGCCCGAGGCCATCGGTGAAGGGACGCCGCCCGACCGCGACCAGCACCGCATCGGCGGCGAGGCTCTGCGGTTCCGCACCATCGAGCTCCAGCGCGAGCGCGCCCTCGGTGTCACGGATGCCGGCGAGCTTGGCGCCGAGCTTGAACACGATGCCTTGGCGCGCCAGCGCGCGCTGCAACGTGCGGCCGAGCTCGGCATCCATATTCGGCACGATCCGGTCGAGCATCTCGATAACGGTGACCTTGGCGCCGAGCCGCCGCCACACCGAACCCATTTCGAGCCCGATATAGCCGCCGCCGATGACCGCGAGCCGCTGTGGCACATGGTCGAGCGCCAACGCTCCGGTCGAGGTGAGGATACGTGTCTCGTCGATCGCGATACCGGGCAACGGCGTGCTTTCCGAGCCGGTGGCGATAACGACCGCACCCGCCTCGACCTCGCGCACCCCGCCAGCTCGCGCCGGTCACGGCAACCCGCCCCGGTGCGGCGATCCGCCCTTTGCCCTTGAGCCAGTCGATCTTGTTTTTGCGAAACAGGAACTCGACGCCGCGGGTCAAGCTCGCCACGACCTCGTCCTTGCGCCGCATCATCGCGCCGAGGTCGAGCCCGACCTCGCCGGCCACGACGCCATGCGCGGCCAAGGCCCCCCGCGCCTCGGCGAATTTCTCCGAGGATTGCAGCAATGCCTTTGACGGGATGCAGCCGATATTGAGGCAGGTGCCGCCCAGTGTCGCCCGGCTCTCGACGCACGCCGCGGTCAGGCCGAGCTGCGCCGCGCGGATCGCCGCCACATACCCGCCCGGCCCCGCCCCGATCACGACGACATCGTAACGCTCGGCCATCGCTCTATCGAACACCGGGCCGGTAGGAGGTTTCAACGTCTTCTTGGCATTTTCCGATCGGACGGCGCTTCTCGCCAACCCGTCGCGGCGCTCTCCCGCGCCGCCAGGGCAGCGGGAGAGTGAGAAGATGATAACGGCGCAGCGTGCCCGGCCGACCCTTCGCCAAGGGGCGATCGGGCAACCCGCAGGGCGACCGGGCGGTGACGGGCCAAATATTAACAATTCCCGCGGCGGCCGCGCGGCATCGCGCAATGGCTGCAAATGCTCGCATTCAATGGTAAATGCCGGTCTCGACGATATTGCAGCTTTCACTAAAATTAAATGCATCGATAATAATACATTGATTTATTTAGATTAAATCGCGATCACTATTTTTGAGATTGATTTCGCCAGCGACCGGTTATTGTCGGAAGCGCGACAAAAGCAAGCTCAAGGGAGGAGATCGTCGATGAAGCACTACCTTTTGGCCGGGACCTCGGCGCTGGCGTTGCTGGCCGGGGTGGCCGGCGCGCACGCCACCACCTTCAATTTCACCGGGGCGGTGGTCGACTTCACGGTCGCAGTGACCGGGACCTACAACATCACCGCCGCCGGCGCCGAGGGCGGCGGCGGCAACGGCCCCATCGGCGGCCTCGGGGCGCTCGCCGGCGGCGCCGTGTTTCTGACCGGCGGCACGGTGCTCGACATCGCGGTCGGCGGCGGCGGCGGTGGCGGCGCCTATCCGGGTGGTGGTGGCGGGGGCGGCAGCTTTGTCTACGCCTCGTTGTCCGCGCCGCTGGTCGTCGCCGGCGGCGGCGGCGGGAACGGCGGCTTGGGCGACGGCGGGCCCGGCCAGAAGGGCAAGGACGGACAGAACGGCGGCGGCGCCAGTGCCGGGGGCACCAACGGCAAGGGCGGCGGTGGGGGCGGCGGCGGCTACACTGGCGGCGGCTACACTGGCGGCGGCGGCGGCGGCTTCTTCGGCAATGGCCGCCCTGGCGCCGGATCGTTCTCCGGCGGCGGCGGCGATGGGCCGCCGAGCTTCGCCGGCGGCGCCGGCGGCTTTGGCGGTGGCGCCGGCGGCTTTGGCGGCGGCGGCGGCGTCGGCGGCTTAGGCGGCGGTGGCGGCGGCGGCGGCGGCTATGCGGGTGGCGGCGGCGCCGACGGCTTTGGCGGTGGCGGCGGCGGCGGCGGCTCGTTCCTCGCGGCGGATTTCACCAACCCCGAGCTGGTGACCGGTGGCGCCGACAACAGCGCTTACAGCGGCAACGGCTATGTGACGATCAACCTCGTTCCGCCGGCCGCGGTGCCTGAGCCCGGCAGCCTCAGCCTTGTCGCCGCCGGGCTCCTCGGCCTCGGCCTCGCCCGCAAGCGGCGCGGCTGAGCCGAACGGGGCATTTCGAGCAAAACCACAAGCTGGGAGGAGATCGTCGATGAAGCACTATCTGTTGGCCGGGACTTCGGCGCTGGCGTTGCTGGCGGGTGGCCGGCGCGCACGCCACTACCTTCAATTTCACCGGGGCGGTGGTCGACTTCACGGTCGCAGTGACCGGGACCTACGACATCACCGCCGCCGTCGCCGAGGGCGGCTAGGACTTGGCGCCCGCGGCGGCCTCGGGGCGCTCGCCGGCGGCGATGTGTTGCTGGCCGGTGGCACGGTGCTCGACATCGCGGTCGGCGGCGCCGGTGGGAACGGCGGCGCTCTGGCAGCCTGGCGGCGGCGGCGGCAGCTTTGTCTACACGTCGCTCGCCGCGCCGCTGGTCGTCGCCGGTGGCGGCGGCGGCGCGGCTTCACTAGCGGCGGTGGGTCCGGCCAGCAGGGCAAGGACGGTCAGAACAGCAGCGGCGGCGCCGGGGGCACCAACGGCAAGGGCGGCAGCGGCGGCGGCTATTACGAGTTCAACGGCGGCGGCGGTTTCTTCGGCCCTGGCGGCCCTGGCAACGGAAAGCACTCGGGCGGCGGCGGTTTTGGGCCGACGACCTTCGCCGGCGGCGGCGGCTATGCGGGTAGTGGCGGCGGCGGTTTTGGTGGCGGTGGCGGCTTTGCAGGCGGTGGCGGCGGCGGCTATGCGGGTGGCGGCGGCGGCTATGGCGGTGGCGGTGGCGGCGGCTCGTTCCTCGCAGCCGTATTCGCCAACCCCGAGCTGGTACCGGCGGCGCCGACAAGGCGCGAACAGCGGCAACGGCTATGTGACGGTGGAGCTCGTCCCCGCCGCCGTCCCCGAGCCCGGCAGCCTCAGCCTCGTCGCCGCGGCATTTGCCGGCCTCGGCCTGATCCGCCGACGGCGGCGCGGCTGAGCCGGGCGGGGTTGCACAACCGGCCGGCGCCTGCGAGGGTGCCGGCGATCGCCTTGCTCGCTCATCCGGGACCGCGATGCAGAACGGCGTCCATTTCATCTCCGGCCTGCCGCGCGCGGGCTCGACCCTGCTGGCGGCGTTGCTGCGCCAGAACCCGCGCTTTTCGGCCGGGATGACGAGCCCGGTCGGCAGCTTCTTCAGCGCGATGCTGCGCGAGACGAGCCAGAGGAACGAAGCCGCGGTCTTTATCGACGACGAATTGCGCCAGCGGCTGCTGCGCGCGGTGTTCGAGGCCTATTACGCCGAGATCCACCCGGAAAAGGTGGTGTTCGACACCAACCGGCAATGGACCACGAAATTGCCGGCGCTGACCCGGCTCTACCCGGAGGCCAAGGTGATCTGCTGCGTGCGCAACCCGGCCTGGGTCATCGACAGCATCGAAAACCTGGTCCGGCGCAACGCCTTCGAATTGTCGGGGATCTTCAGCTACGATCCGGGCGGCACGGTCTATTCGCGGGTCGAGGGGCTGACCGGCCCGACCGGCATGGTCGGCTTTGCCTTGAACGCATTGCGCGAGGCGGTCTATGGCGAGCATGGCGACCGGCTGCTGCTGGTCCGCTACGAGAGCCTCGTCGTCAACCCGCTCGGCACCCTGGCGGCGATCTACGATTTTGTCGGCGAGCCGCTTTTCACGCCACGACCCGGAGCACATCGAGCCGTGCTGGGACATGATCGAGTTCGATCTGCGGCTCGGCACGCCGGGGCTGCACGATGTCAGGAGCGCGGTGCGCGCCCGCGAGCGCCCGACGGTATTGCCGCCCGATCTCTTCACCCGCTACGAAGGCCTCGCCTTTTGGCAGGACCCGGCGCAGCTGCCGAATACCGTGCGGATCGTGTAGCGCGCTACAGATCGAGCAGCAGGCGGGTCGGGTCTTCGACGCATTCCTTGATGCGGACGAGAAATCCGACCGCCTCGCGGCCATCGACGACGCGGTGGTCGTAGGAGAGGGCGACATACATCATCGGCCGGATCTCGATTTTTTCGCCTAGCGGACTTGACCCGGAGATCGCGACCGGGCGGCGCTCGATCTTGTGCATGCCGAGGATGCCCGATTGCGGTGGGTTCAGGATCGGCGTCGAGAGCAGCGAGCCGTAGACGCCGCCATTCGAGATCGTAAAGGTGCCGCCCGACAATTCGGCGATCGACAATTTGCCCTCGCGCGCCCTTTTGCCGAACTCGGCGATCGCCTTTTCGATCGCGGCAAAATTCATCCGGTCGGCGTCGCGCAATACCGGCACGACGAGGCCCTGCCCGGCGCCGACCGCAACCCCGATGTCGTAATGGTTCTTGTAGACGATGTCGTCGCCGTCGATCTCGGCGTTGACCGCCGGAATTTCCTTCAACCCGACGATCGCGGCCTTGACGAAGATCGACATAAAGCCGAGCCGCACGCCGTGTCTTTTCTCGAATGCATCGCGCCACCGCTCGCGCAACGCGATCACGGCACTCATGTCGATTTCATTGAAGGTGGTCAGCATCGCCGCGGTGTTTTGCGCCGCCTTCAGCCGCTCGGCGATGCGCCGTCTGAGCCGCGTCATGCGCACCCGCATCTCGCGCTCGGATTGGGGCGCGGAGGCCGCCGGCGGCCCCGGTATCGGAGGCGGCGCAGGGCGCGTGAGCGCCGCCGCTACATCCGCCTTGGTGATGCCGCCCGCCGGGGCCGGTAGCGCCGATCCCGCCGCGTCGAGCCCGCTCTCTTCGATCAATTTGCGCACCGCCGGGCCGGCGCGCTCGCGGGCGTCGCCGCCATCGGCTTCGCGCGGTGCGGCACCCTCCTCGCTGGGCGTGGGTTGCGACGCCGGTCGAGGGGCCAGTGCCACACCTTCGGCGATCCGTCCCAGCAGCGCGCCCACCGGCACCTCGGCGCCCTCATCGGCCAGGATCTCGGTCAATGTCCCGGCCGCCGGCGCCGGCAATTCGAGCGTCGCCTTGTCGGTTTCGAGCTCGACCAAGGGCTCGTCGCGCGCGACAGCGTCGCCCGGCCGCTTCAGCCATTTCGCGACCGTCGCCGCGGCGATCGATTCACCGAGGCTCGGCACCTTGATTTCGGTCGCCATCGCCGGCCCGTCAGATCGCAAGCGCGGCGGCGACGAGGTGCGCCTGCTCGTCGAGATGGCGTTTGAAGAGGCCGGTCGCCGGTGCCGCCGCCTCGGCCCGGCCGACAAAGCGCGGCCGCTTGGCGGCGATGTCGAGCCCGGCCAAGACCCGCTCGATGCGCCGGTCGAGAAAATTCCAGGCGCCCATGTTTTCCGGCTCCTCCTGGCACCAGACGATCTCGGCATTGGGCCAGCGGGCGAGCGTCTTCGCCAGCGTCTTGAACGGGAACGGGTAGAGCTGCTCGATCCGAACGAGGGCCACGCGATCGTCGCCGGCGGTCGCGCGCGCTTTCGCAGAGGTCGAAATAGACCTTGCCCGAGCACAAGACGACGCGGCGCACGTTGTCGTCGGCGGCGATCGGCTCGGTTTCGCCGATGATGCGGTGAAAGCTGGTGCCTTCGCCCATCGCGCCGAGCCGCGAGGCCGCCTCGGGCGCGCGCAGCAATGATTTCGGGGTGAAGACAACGAGCGGCTTTCTGAAGTTGCGGCGGATTTGGCGGCGCAGCACGTGAAAGTAATTGGCCGCGCTCGTCGGGTTGCAGACCTGGATGTTGTCCTCGGCGCAGAGCTGCAGATAGCGCTCGATGCGGCCCGAGGAATGCTCCGGCCCCTGGCCCTCATAGCCGTGCGGCAACAGCAGCACGAGGCCGCTCATCCTGAGCCACTTGGCTTCGCCGGCGGAGAGGAACTGGTCGATGATGACCTGGGCGCCATTGGCGAAATCGCCGAACTGCGCCTCCCACAGCACAAGGGTGGAGGGGTCGGCGGTGCTGTAGCCGTATTCGAAGCCGACCACCGCGGCCTCGGAGAGCGGGCTGTCGATGATGTCGAATTGGGCCTGGCCGGCGCCGACATGGTTGATCGGGACCCAGCGCGCCTCGCTCTCTTGGTCGATCAAGACGGCGTGCCGCTGCGAAAAGGTGCCGCGCCCGCTGTCCTGGCCCGAAAAGCGCACATGCGTGCCCTCGGCGCAGAGGGACGCGATCGCCAAGGCCTCGGCGGTGGCCCAATCGATGCCGTCGCCGGTCTCGACCGCCGCGCGCTTGGCATCGAGCTGGCGCGCGATCTTGGGGTTGAGGCGAAACCCTTCCGGCACCGTTGCCAGGCCATGCCCCAGCTCGCGCAGCCGGGCGACCGGGACGCCGGTGTCGCCGCGGCGGTCGTCGTCGGGGGCGGTCGCGAGCCCGGCCCACGCACCTTCGAGCCAATCGGCCTTGTTCGGGCGATAGCTTTTGGCCGCCGCGAGCTCGGTTTCGAGGCGCTCCAGGAAATCGCTCGCCAACTGCCCGGCTTCGTCCGCGCCGACCACCCCTTCGGCGGCGAGGCGTGCTGCGTAGATTTGCCGGGTTGTCGGGTGGTCGGCTATCGCGCGGTACATCAGGGGCTGGGTGAAGGCCGGCTCGTCGCCTTCGTTGTGGCCGTGCCGGCGATAGCAGAAGAGATCGACGACCACGTCCTTCTTGAATTCTTGGCGGTATTCGACGGCGACGCGGGCGACCGTGGCGACGGCTTCGGGATCGTCGCCGTTGACGTGAAAGATCGGCGCCTGCACGGCTTTGGCGATGTCCGACGGGTAGGGGCTCGACCGCGCCGCCGAGGGTGCCGTCGTAAAGCCGATCTGGTTGTTGACGATCAAATGGACCGTCCCGCCGATCGAAAAGCCGGAGAGCTCGGACAATTCGAGCGTTTCGGCGACAAAGCCCTGGCCGGCAAAGGCGGCGTCGCCATGCATCAGAATGCCGGCGACTTGTGCGCGATCGGCGTCGCCGCGAAGCTGCTGCTTGGCGCGTGCCTTGCCGAGGACGACCGGGTCGACGGCTTCGAGATGCGACGGGTTCGCAGCCAGCGACAGGTGCACGCTGCGCTTGCCGATGTCGCGATCACCCGAGGTGCCGAGGTGGTATTTGACGTCGCCCGAGCCGTGGACGTGGTCGGGATGCGTCGCATTCCCCTGGAATTCGGCAAAGATCGCGGCAAAGGGCTTGCCGACAAAATTCGCGAGCACATTGAGCCGGCCGCGATGCGGCATGCCGATGACAAATTCGCGGATGCCGAGCTCGGCGCCGCGGCCGAGGATCGCTTCGAGCGCGGGCATCAAGGATTCGGCGCCTTCGAGGCCGAACCTTTTGGTTCCGGTATAGCGGCGGTCGAGAAACCGCTCGAAGGTCTCGGCCTCGGTCAGGCTTTGCAGGATGCGGCGCTTCTCAGCAGCGGCGAAGGCCGGCGAATTGTCGGGCTTCTCGAACCGTTCTTGGATCCAGGCGCGCTCGTCCGGCACCTGGATGTGCATGTATTCGACGCCGACCCGCCCGCAATAGGTCCGGCGCAGCATCGCGACGATCTCGCGCAACGAGGCGCGGTCGCGGTCGAACAGGCCGGCGATAAAGATGTCGCGGTCGAGATCGGCCTCGGCAAAGCCATAGCTGCGGTAGTCGAGCTCGGGGTAGGGCCCGCGCCGGTCGAGGCCGAGCGGGTCGAGATCGGCTTCGAGATGGCCGCGCACGCGATAGGCGCGCACCAGCTGCATGGCGCGGATCGAATCGGTCGTCGCTCGGCGCAGCGTTTCGGCATCGAGCCGCCGCGGAACGCGCTATCGTTGCCGATCGTCGGCGGGCGCGCGGTACCCAAGACGGCCCGCGCCGCTCGCCGAGCGCCGCCGGCTGCGTCGTCTCCGATCTCCGCGAAAAACCGCCGCCAGCTGTCGTCGACCGAGGCCGGGTCTTCGACAAAGCGCGCGTAGAGATCGGCAATGAACCCGGCATTGGCGCCGGTGAGAAAAGCTCGCACCGTCGATGTTCGTCATCAGATGACCCTGAAATGCGTTTCCCATCTCGTCGCTCAGGCCAAAGCCTGCGGACCCGGCCGGCCTTCGATTCCAGCTTCGCCGGCAGCACAACATAAGGAACCGATATAGGAAATCCCGCGCGATTACGGCGTCGCGCGCCGCACAAAGACAGCGGGGGTGATAGTCGGGATGCCGCGGAACGGATCGAGCGCGAGCAGGTCGGCGTCGCCGCTGACGATGAGGCCGGCACGGCCGTTGACCGCCAGCTCCAAAAACTTGTCGTCCTTGGGATCGCGGCAAGCGGCGATCCGCTCTGTAATCGGCACCAGTTCGGCCGCCGTCAGCACCTCGTCCAGCCACACGAGAAAATGCTCCGGTATCAGCGGCATAAGGCGCGGCCGCGCCAGGGTAATGAGGAGCTCCTGCTCGGTGGTGCTGGATTTCAGAAGAAGGTCGCGTTCCGCGGCGAGATGGACCGCTTCGTAGGGCGGCGATCTGTCCTTTAGCGCCGCGCTGATGAAAACATTGGTATCGACGACAATTCTCATCGAATAAGCGGCTGCGCCTCGGTGCGAGCCTCATCAATGAGCCGGTCGATGTCGTCGTCGCTCAGGCCCGCCGCGATGACGCGCCGGCGCGCCTCGCGCCGGCCGGGGATCAGCTCGTCGGGTTGGAACGTGACCGTCACGCGATCGTGCGGATCGAGACCGCGGCGCGCCAGCTCGGCGGCAACCTCGCCCACCGTCGTCTCGATCACTTCGGCTTGTCGCGACATGGTCCGCGCTCCTCGTTCCGGGACTTAGGCTCGCCGTGCAGAGATTGCAAACTAGGTAGAGACAAAACCGGCACACGCCATCGCTCTGGCCCCCTCTCGATGCGGCCCACCTGATCCCATACGCCAGCAACGACCCGGAGCGAGACAAGCCCGAGAACGGGATCCTGCTCAGGCCCGATATCCACGGCGGGGCCGGTGATCCACGCGGCGGAAAACGCTCCTCTGTTACGCCCTACCTTGCGCGGATCAGCCCCGCAGCACGTCGCGCATCGTGGTGCCGAGCGCGGCCGGCGAGCGGGCGACGGTGATCCCGGCGCTCCTCAAGGCTTCCATCTTGTCTTCGGCGCCGCCTTTGCCGCCGGCGATGATGGCACCCGCATGGCCCATGCGCCGGCCGGGGGGTGCGGTCGCGCCGGCGATAAACCCGACGACCGGCAGCTTGCGGCGCGCCCGCTTCAAAAAGTCCGCGCCATCCTCCTCGGCGGTGCCGCCGATCTCGCCGATCATGACGATCGCCTCGGTCTCGGGGTCGGCGAGAAACATCTCTAGCACTTCGACAAAATTGGTGCCGTTGACCGGATCGCCGCCGATGCCGACGCAGCTCGATTGGCCGAGGCCCACGGCACTCGTCTGCGCCACCGCCTCATAGGTCAGCGTGCCGGAACGCGAGACGATGCCGACCTTGCCGCGGCGGTGGATGTGACCCGGCATGATACCGATCTTGCATTCGTCGGGGGTGATGACGCCAGGGCAGTTCGGCCCGATCAGGCGCGTCTTGCCGCCGGCGAGGGCGCGTTTGACCGCGACCATATCGACGACCGGAATGCCCTCGGTGATGCAGATGACGAGCGGGATCTCGGCATCGGCCGCTTCGAGGATCGCATCGGCGGCAAAGGGCGGCGGCACATAAATGACGCTGACGTCGCAATGGGTCTCAGCGACCGCCGCCTTGACCGTGTCGAACACCGGCAGGTCGAGATGGCGCGTGCCGCCCTTTCCCGGTGTGACGCCGCCGACCATCTTGGTGCCGTAGGCGATCGCCTGCTCCGAGTGAAAGGTGCCTTGCGCGCCGGTAAACCCCTGGCACAGGACGCGGGTCGCGGCATTGACGAGGATCGACATCAGCGCGCCTCCGCGACCGCGGCCACGACTTTTTGCGCGGCGTCGCCCAAATCCTCGGCGGCGACGATCGGCAGCCCCGATTGCTGCAGGATCTTTTTGCCGAGATCGACATTGGTGCCGGCGAGGCGCACGACCAGCGGCACGTGCAGATTGACCTCGCGCGCCGCGGCGACCACCCCCTCGGCGATCACGTCGCAGCGCATGATGCCGCCAAAGATGTTGACGAGGATGCCTTCGACATTGGGGTCGCTGAGGATCAGCTTGAACGCGGTGGCCACACGCTCGCGCGTCGCCCCGCCGCCGACATCGAGAAAATTGGCGGGGCTGCCGCCATGCAGCTTGATGATGTCCATCGTCGCCATGGCGAGCCCGGCGCCGTTGACCATGCAGCCGATATTGCCGTCGAGCTTGACGTAGCTGAGCGCGTGCTTGCCGGCCTCGACCTCGGTCGGGTCCTCCTCGTCCTCGTCGCGCAAGGCGGCGATGTCGGGGTGGCGGAAGAGCGCGTTGTCGTCGAAGGAAAGCTTGGCGTCGAGCGCGACGAGGCTGCCGGCCTTGGTCACGACCAGCGGGTTGATCTCGGCGATCGAGGCGTCGAGCTCGACAAAGGCGCGGTAGAGGGCGGTGATGAACTTGACGGCGACACCGATTTGAGCGCCTTCGAGACCGAGGCCAAAGGCGATGTTGCGGGCGTGGAACGGCTCGATCCCGCTCGCCGGGTCGATCGCCGCCTTCAAGATTTTTTCGGGCGAATGGGCTGCGACCTCCTCGATCTCGACCCCCCCTTCGGTCGAGGCGATCAGCGTGATGCGGCCGGTGTCGCGGTCGATCAGCACGCCGAGATAGAGCTCGCGTGCGATGTCGCAGCCCTCCTCGACATAGACGCGCTTGACCTCGCGGCCCTGGGGCCCGGTCTGATGGGTGACGAGGTTATGGCCGAGCAGCGCCTGCGCCGCCGCCCGGGCCTCGTCCTCGGAGCGCACGATTTTGACGCCGCCCGCCTTGCCGCGCCCGCCGGCATGGATCTGCGCCTTGACGACCCAGACCCCGCCACCGAGCCGGCGCGCCACCTCGACCGCCTCGGCTGCGGTGTAGGCGATCCCGCCGCGCGGCACCGCCACGCCAAATTTCGCCAACAGGTCCTTCGCCTGGTATTCGTGGATGTTCATCGGACTAGCCCAGGACGTTCATCGACTTGACGACCTCGATCAATTCGCGCACGGCGGCGACTGAGTTGTCGAAGGCCGCCTGCTCGTCGCGGTCGAGCGCGATCTCGACGATGCGCTCGACGCCGCCGGCGCCGATCACCACCGGGACGCCGACATAGACGCCATCGACCCCGTATTGCCCGCGCAGCAGTGCCGCGGCAGGCAATACCCGCTTTTTGTCGCGCAGATAGGATTCGGCCATCGCGATCGCCGAGCTCGCCGGCGCGTAAAAGGCGGAGCCGGTCTTGAGCAAGCCGACGATCTCGGCACCGCCGTCGCGGGTGCGCTGGACGATCCGATCGAGCCGCTCCTGCGTCGTCCAGCCCATCTTGACGAGGTCGGGGAGCGGGATGCCGGCGACCGTCGAATAGCGAGTGAGCGGCACCATCGTGTCGCCATGGCCGCCGAGGACAAAGGCGCTGACATCCTCGACCGACACCTTCAGCTCCTCGGCGAGGAAATAGCGGAAACGGGCGCTGTCGAGCACCCCGGCCATGCCGACCACGCGCTCGGCCGGCAAGCCGCACGCCTCGCGCATGACCCAAACCATGACGTCGAGCGGGTTGGTGATGGTGATGACAAAGGCGTCGGGACAATGCTGCTTGATTGCCGCCCCCACGGTGGCGACGATCTTGGCGTTGGTGCCGATCAGGTCGTCGCGGCTCATGCCCGGCCGGCGGGCGATGCCGGCGGTGACGATGACGATATCGGCGCCCTTGATGTCGGCATAGTCGTTCGAGCCTTGCACGACGGCATCGTAGCCCTCGATCGTCGAGCCTTGGACGATGTCGAGCGCCTTCCCCTGCGGCATCCCCTCGACCACGTCGGCAAGGACGATATCGCCGAGCTCCTTCAGACCCGCGAGCAAAGCAATGGTGCCGCCGACCTGCCCGGCGCCGATCAGCGCGATCTTGTTGCGTGCCATGGAAACGCCTCGTCGTTTGTGCATACCGGGGGCGGCGCGGAGCGGCGGCGCCGAGCGGGCCGCGTCTTAACCCGAATCGAGGAATCGGGCAAGCCGGCGAGGCCCTCCGACAGTTCTTCCATTCGGCCCCGGCCACGGTCAACCGGCCAAGACCCTTGATCGCGCTTCCGGGGCCGGCTATCGTCTATGCAGCACCTATCCCGGTTGGCGGTGGTGCAACCGACTGTTTTTGAGGCGGTTGCGCGTTGCGCACAGGAGGCAGGCGATGAAGCCATCAGCCGCAATTCGAGGGCAGGCCGGGTTCACCCTGATCGAGCTCCTGGTGGTGATCGCGATCATCGCGATCCTGATCGGTCTGCTCCTCCCCGCCGTGCAGAAGGTCCGGGACGCGGCCGAGGCGATGCAGCAGGACCCTGTGCTGGCGCCGATCGGAGCGAGCCTCAGCCGCTTTGCCGACGGGTCGGTAAGTATCCAGCGGGACATGTCGCAGCTCGGCGTTGACGCAGCCAACAGTGGAGAAAAAGGCAATTTCGATCCGATGGTTTTGCAAAACTTGTGTGAGGATATTCTTAATAACGATGCCACCGCGGCGGGGCTGTTGAAGCAAATCACAACTAAGCTCGCGCAGAAAGGGCTGACCACCACCGAACGCTCGCTTCTGGTTAAATCGCAGAGTGCCCTGAAAGCCTGGCAAGGCGGCACCGCGCAACTGAAGACCGTCCTATCAAAAGTGGCAAAGTGTTCATAAGCCGTAGGTTTTGGCGGCAACGCCACTTTTAGCTCGGGCATCGCGGCAGCAGAGTTCGCTGCCCGGGCGAGGCAGCACCGACGGGTTGACGCGGGCGCCGAAACGGCGATCCTGCGCCGCGCCGGTTACCGCGGAGAATTTATTCGCGATGCCTGTCATCAGCCGTTCCCGCTCGGCCGGAACCGGGCGCTCCGGGGTGTGGTGGCGGCGAGGCTGAGCGTTGGCGTTAGACCCGCTGATCGAGGCGCTGACGCGCAGTGAAAACGGAGCCTGGGAGGCGTTTGTCAGGCGCTACGCCGGGCTCATCGTCGCCGCGGTGCGCACGATTGCACGCGAGCCGGGGGAGGTCGAGGACCTGACCCAAGAGGTTTTTCTGCGGCTGTGCAAATACGATTTCCGGTTGTTGAAAAGCTACGACCCGGCGCGCGCCGGAATGTCGACCTGGATCACGATCGTCGCCCGCAGCACCGCGCGCGACGCAATGCGCCGGCATCGGCCGGTGGCGGTGCCGATCGAGGCGGTGCCCGAGGGGCTGCTCGCCGTCGATCCGGTCGAGCCGGTGCGCAAATTGAAGCTGCCGGAAGCCTTGCTGTCGCCGCGGCAGCGCGAGATCCTGGCGATGCTATACGATCGTGACATGGAAGTGGCCGAGATCGCCGCGAGCTTGGGGATCGATCGGCAAACGGTGCGCAGCGCCCATCACAAGGCGATGCTCAAGCTGCGCGCCCATTTCAGGGAGGACGCCGGATGAAGGCCGCGAGAACCAAGAAGTTGCGGGGATGCCGGCGCCGGGGGCGGCGTAGGATTTGAGTCAAGACATGCGCAAGGCTCCCGAGGACATCGCAGAAAGAGCGGCGCGGCTGGCCGGCCGTGCGCTGTGGCGGCGCAGCTCCATCGCCGATGCGCCCGAGGACGAGGAAGGGCGTCTGCTCGACCTCGCCGGCTTTGCCGACGGGCTGCTCGACCCCGATGAGCGTGAAAGGGTGGCGGCTCGGCTCGCGGCCGATCCGCCGGCGGCCGCCGATGTCGCGGCGGCGCGGGCGCTGGCAAGCGGAATCGGCGCGTCGCCCGAAGGAATAGAGCGCATCGTCGCGCGCGCTGTTGCGCTGGGTCCCGCGGCGAACGCCAAGAGCGGGCTTGTGTCGGCTTTTGCCGGCGCGACGCGGCGCGGCCGCTTTCGTGGCGTAGCGCAATGGGGCAGCCTTGCTGCGGCGGTGGCGTTCGCCTGCTGGCTCGGCTTTGCCATGGGCAGCGGCGCGTCTTTGGCTTTGAGCCAGCAGCACCAGGACGGCGACGGTGCGTTCCTGCCCGAGCTGTTCGACCCCGCCTCCGGGTTTTTGCGCGAGCCCGGCGAGGATTCACGCACGTGAGCTTGGCCCAGACCGCCGGACGCAGCATGGCGCGGCGGCAATTGCTGTGGGTGGTGCTGGCGGTGTCGCTGGCGCTGAACCTGTTCTTTGTGGCCGGCGCCTTATGGATTCGCCTGCAGCAGCCGCTCGCTCCGGCCACCCCGGAGGAGCGTTTGCAGCAGATGGCGGGAGAGCTCAACCTCGACCCGCAGCAGCGCCAAGCCTTTGCGCAATATGCGCAGACCATGCGCGAAGAGCTCGCGCAAATGCGTGACAGCGTGCGGCCGCTGATCGGCCAAGCCTGGTCCGAGGTGGCAAAGCCGCGATCGGACGAGGGCAGGGTCATGCAGCTGCTCGACCAGGTGGCCGAGCAGCGGCGCGGGTTTCAACAAAAATTGACCGCGATGACCCACAGCTTCCTGGCACAATTGTCGCCCGAGCAGCGCGCGAAGTTCATCGTGCTGGCGCGGCACCGGCCATTGCCGTGGCATCCGCCGCCCGGCGGCTCGCGCTGACCCAGCTGCCGCCTTTTTCTGCAGCCGCCCCGGCTGCTGTGCCAGAGGAGCCGACAATGGAGCCGACTATGGCGACCCAGCTCGTTGCCGATCGCAGCCGGCGCGAATTTTTTCGCCTCGCCGCGAGCGTTGCAGCGGTGCTTTGCGCTGTGGGCTCACCGCTTGCCGCGTGGGGCCAAAATACCGGCGGCGCCCCGCTCAAGATCGGCATCGTCGGGGCCGGCCGGGAAGGCGGGGCGCTCGGTAAATTGCTGGTCAAGGCCGGCCATCCGGTGATGTTTTCCTCGCGCCACCCCGAGGAATTGAAGGGGCTCGTCGCGGAGGCCGGCGCGCTCGCCAAGGCCGGCACAGTGGCCGAGGCGATCGCGTTTGGCGATGTTGTGCTGATCGTCTTGCCGTACACCGCGATGCAGCAGATCGGCAACGACCATGCCGCGGCGCTCGCGCAAAAGATGCTGGTCATCGATGTCAGCAATCCGATCGCCCGACGCGACGGGGCCGATTTCGTCGGGAAGGTCGCGGCCGAGGGCGGGGCCGGGCTCGCCACCGCCAAGATGCTGCCCGGCTCGCACATCGTGCGCGCCTTCAACGCGATCGGCTATATGAAGATCGGCGCCGCCGCGCACCGCGCCGGTGAGCCGCTCGGCGTGCCGATCGCCGGCGACGACCCGAAAGCGGTGGCGCTCGCCTCCGATTTGATCCGCCAGATGGGCTTTGAGCCGGTGCTGATCGGCGGGCTCGCCAAAGGCAAATACCTGGTCCCGGGCACGCCGCTCGGCGGCGAGCACACGCCGGACGAATTGCGCAAGATCGCTGCCGGGCTCGGCTGAGCGGCTCTTGAGCGACCGTCTCTATCGCCTGCTGCGCCGGTTTGTCGATATCCGGCGCGAGGAAGCACCGGTTGTCGCTTGGTGCTGGCTGTTTATCTTCGCGGTCCTGTCGTCCTATTACATCATGCGGCCGATCCGCGACCAGGCCGGGGTCGCGGGCGGGGTGCGCAACCTGCAATGGCTGTTCACCGGGACGCTCATCGGCATGGTGCTGGCCAATATTCCGTTCGCCTGGCTCGTCAAAAAGCTGCCGCGGCGGCGCTTTATCCCGATCACCTACCATTTCTTTGCCGCCAACATCGTGCTGTTTGCGGCGCTGTTGTATTGGGCCAGCGCGCAGCAGGCGATTTGGGTCGGCCGCGCATTTTTTATTTGGGTATCGGTCTATAACCTGTTCGTCGTCTCGGTGTTCTGGCAGATGAACGTCGATCTGTTCAGCTCCGAGCAGAGCAAGCGCTTGTTCGGGCTGATCGCCGCCGGCGCCTCGCTCGGCGCCATCGTCGGGTCGAGCGTGACCGCCGGGCTGGCGCGCCAGATATCGCCGATCTTTTTGCTGCTCGGCGCCGCGGTGCTGCTCGAAATCGCCGTGTTCAGCGTCGGCCGGCTGTCGCGTCTGTCGCCGGCGCTGCACGGCGGCAGGGCGCAGCGCGCGGCCGAGGAGGCGCCGATCGGCGGCAGTGTCTTTGCCGGCATCACCCACGCCTTCGGCTCGCGCTATCTGGTCAATGTCAGCCTCTTCGTGCTGCTGTTCACGGTGACCTCGACGATCCTTTATTTTCAGCAGGCCGGGATCGTCAGCAGCGGCATCCACGGGCGCGGTGCCCAGACCGCGTTCTTCGCCACCGTCGATTTGTGCGTCAACATCCTGACCTTGCTGATCCAGCTGTTTCTCACCGGGCGCCTCGTCGTGATCTTCGGCGTCGCGCTGACCCTGGCGCTGCTGCCGGCGTTGACGATCCTGGGGTTTGGCGCCTTGGCGCTGACGCCGACGATCGCCGCGGTCGCGGTCTTCCAGGTGCTGCGCCGGGCCGGCGACTATGCGATCACCCGGCCGACCCGCGAGGTCTTGTTCACCGTCGTGCCGCGCGAGGACCGCTTCAAGGCCAAAGGCTTTATCGACACTGTGGTCTATCGCGCCGGCGACCAGATCGGCGCCTGGTCGGTTGCGTTGTTGCGCGGCGCCGGGCTCGCCACTGCCGAGATGGCGCTCGTCGCGATCCCGCTGGCCGCCTTCTGGCTGATCGACGCGCTGTGGCTCGGCCGCCGGCAAGAGCGGCTCGCCGCTGCACAAGCGCCGCCGCCAGCGGAATTGCGCGCCGGCGCGCCTTCGTGACAAATTCTATCGGGTGAGGCGATTTTTCCTGGGCTTATTTTTCGTTTTGATGCTGGCGGCCGTGGTGCCGGCGGTTGCGGCGCCGGCGGCCTCCGGCCGGCTCCTGCTGTTTTCCGATGTCCATTTCGATCCGATGGCCGACCCGCTTCTGGTCGATCGGCTGGCCGCGGCGGCGCCGGTGGAATGGGCGGCCATTCTCGACCGCTCGCCCGATAAAAGCCTCGGCCGTTATGGCGCCGACACGACCTGGCCGCTGCTGCGTTCGGCCCTCGCCGCAATGAAGGCGGCGTTGCCGCATCCGGCCTTTGTCTTGATCACCGGCGATTTCCTCGCCCACGTGTTTCGCGGCAAGTTCGATGTGGCGGCGCGCGATCATTCGGACCCGGCGTACCGCAGCTTTGTCGGCAAGACGATGCGGTTTCTGGCGCTGCAGATGGCGGCGGCGTTCCCGCATACGCCGATCCTGCCGGCGCTCGGCAACAACGACGAAATCTGCGGCGACTTCAAATTGCAGCCGCACGGGCCATTTCTCGCCGACATGGCCGAAGTGATGCGCGGATTGGCCGATGGCGGCAAGCCGGAGCTCGACGCGGCCTGGACCGGCTACGGCAACTACCGGGCGACGGCCCCCGCTTTGCCGGGCGTCCGCCTCGTCTTCGCCAACACGGTCTTCTTCTCGCGCCGCTACCACGACGCCTGTGGCACGCCGGGCGGCCCCGACCCCGGCCAGGCGACGCTCGACTGGCTCGCCACCGAGCTCGCCGCTGCCGCCGCGGCGCACCAGCAGGTCTGGCTCGTCTATCATGTGCCGCCCGGCATCGACGGTTTTTCCACCTGGCGGCAAGGGTCGTGCCCGAACGGCATCGTGCCGATGTGGACCGGCCGTTACGCGCAGTCCTACGCCGCTTTGCTGCGCCGCTATCGCGCGACCGTCGTGGCGAGCTTTGCCGGCCACACCCATATGGACGATTTCCGCCTCGTCGGCGATGCTGCGGGCAAATTCGCTTTCACCCTGATGACGCCGGCGGTCAGCCCGATTTTCGGGCAAAACCCGGCCTTCCGCATTGTCACCTACGATGCCGCGGGCGCCGTTCTCGACCAGACCACCTTCGGGCTCGCCAATCTTACCAAAGCCGGCGGCGATGTGCCGGCCGAATGGCGGCCCGAATATACCTTTACCCGCGAATGGGGCCTGCCGCGGGTCGATCTGGCGAGTCTCGATCGGCTGTACGCGATGATCGGCGAAGACCCCGCCCGCCGCGCGCGTTGGCAGACGCTTTATGTCGTTTCGAGCCCGGTATATTGGCCGCGCACCGGTGCGGGCGAAGCGCAGGCGGTCCGCGCCGCCTATTGCGCCGCCGGGCATGCCTCGATCGCCGGCTTTGCGCAATGCGATTGCGGCGGCAGATAGACGGCCGCCCCAGGCGCCCCGCGCCCCGGCCGGCGGCCAGGGCGCGCGACACGCTTCCTGATGAATTGTTTCCTTATGAATTGCCGGGACCGGGCAACAGCTCGTTGGTCGCCGGACGGCAATTGATGTTGCGCAGGCTGGTGTATCGCCCGTAGGCAAGATCGACGTTGAGGTGCGAGCCGGCAGGCACGATGACGCCGGTCGCCGTCGAGATGTGCACGGTGTACCAGCCCTGCGCGCCGCGCGGCACGACGATCAGCGGGCGCGGATCGAGGATGCTGCGGTTGTTGTTGCGCCAGACCCGACCGTCGGGCCCGACCAGCACCATTTCGAGATCGACCGGCGAGCCGCCGGCGGTCGTTTCTTTGAGCACATCGAGACGCAGGCAATATTGCGGCGAGCTGTGAACCTGGATGATGAACGGCTCGACGCTGCCGCCGGGATTGCTCAGGCTCGAGGTGATGTTGGCGTGCAGGACCGTAGCGTCGCAATCGAGCGTGTTGCAGGCGCTCGGCGGGTTCCAAATCGCCGAGCCGGCGAGGGCGACCTGCGTCGAGAATAATAGGCCTCCGAGCGCAGCAAGCGCAGTCGATGCATGTGGCGATGTCATCTCGGCACTCCTTGTGTTCGGCCACGTCAGACGACGCAGCCGACACAAAGATTGCATAAACATTACGCCACGGTGCGTGAAGTAGCTCACACCTCGTAAATTATCGGCATCAATATGAACCAAATCTGACGAAGATTTGACGCGTCCGCTATTTGGTGCCGTACAGGCGGTCGCCGGCGTCGCCGAGGCCCGGCAGGATATAGCCGTGCGCGTCGAGGCAGCGGTCGAGCGCGGCGGCGACGATCGCCACCTCGGGAAAGACGCCGAGCACCCGCTCGACCCCTTCGGGCGCGGCGACGAGGCAAACAAATTTGATCGAGCGCGCTTCGAGCTCTTTGAGGCGCGAAATCGCCGCCACCGCCGAATTCCCGGTAGCGAGCATCGGATCGCACAAAATCACGTCGCGCTCGGCGAGATCGTCGGGCGTTTTCAGATAGTACTCGATCGCCTGCAAGGTCCGTGGCTCACGATAGATGCCGATATGCCCGACCCGGGCCGAAGGCAAGAGATCGAGCATGCCGTCGAGAATGCCGTTCCCGGCGCGCAGGATCGACACCAGGCACAATTTCTTGCCCGACAACAGCGGAAATTCGCCCTGCTCGAGCGGCGTCTCGATCGCGGCGCCTTCTAGCGGCAGTTCGCGCGTCGCCTCGTAGGCCAACAGCAGGCTGATCTCGCGCAGCAGCCGCCGGAACTCCGCGGTCGAGGTTGCCCGGTCGCGCATCAGCGACAATTTGTGCTGGACCAGCGGATGGTCGACGACGGTAAAACGCCCTTTGGATCCCGGCATGATCGGTTCGCCCCCGAACGCTGATGTCCACCCCGCTACGATAGCCCGTATTCAAGAGGTGGTGCACGGTTGACGCGGGCGCGGCGGGGCGGCTAGAAGATCGCATTCGGATTTCTCGGCGAGCGGCATGGCCAATCACAAATCGGCGGAAAAGCGTATCCGCCAGACAGAGAAGCGCACGGCGATCAACCGCGCCCGGAAAAGCCGGGTGCGCACCTTTGTCAAAAAGGTCGAAACCGCGATCGCCACCGGCGACAAAAGCGCCGCGCAAGAGGCATTGCGCCTGGCCCAGCCCGAGCTGCACCGCGCCGGGACCAAAGGCGTGCTCCACAAAAATACGATTTCGCGCAAGCTCTCGCGGCTCGCTACCCGCATCAACGCACTCTAAAGACCCGGCGGCTCGAGCCGGGCTCCCCCAAGCGGGGCCATCGCAGCATCTCGTCTCCCCCGAGCGCTTTCCGTTAGCGGGCTTTCCCGCTGCGCTTGACGCGGCTGGCCGCGCGGTCTGATCATCAAGAAAATTTGCCTTAGCCGACGCGAAAACCGCGCGGCCCCTTGGGAGGAGACGAAGATGAGCACGCTGAGCAGGCGCTCGATCATTCGCGCATCGTTGGGGCTCGTCGCGGCTGGAGGACTGGCGCGGCCCTACATCGCCAATGCCGCGGCGACGACCGCGATCGCATGGTGGGTGCAGGGCTTTATCCCGGAAGAAGACGCCTCGTTCCGCAAGACCGTCGCGGATTACGAGAAGGCGAGCGGCAACAAGATCGACTACAGCATCGTGCCGTTCGCGCCGTTGCGCCAAAAGATTGTTTCGGCGATCACCAGCGGCGTCGTGCCCGATGTCATCGAAGCCACCCCGCCCGAGGTGGTGCCGCTGCAAGCCTGGCAGGGCCAGTTGCTCGATGTCAGCGATGTGGTGGCGACCCAGAAATCGCAGTACGACCCGACCGCGCTCGAAGCCGCCAATTGCTACAACAATGTCGAAAAGCGGCGCAGCTTTTATTCGGTGCCGTTCGCCTGCGCGGTGACGCCGTTCCATGTCTGGGGCTCGCTGATCGAAAAGGCCGGCTACAAGATTTCCGACATGCCGAAGACCTGGGACGCCTTTATCGACTTCTTCAAGCCGGTCCAGGCAAAGCTGCGCGAGCAGGGCATGCGCCATACCTATGCCACCGGCTTTGTCGTCAGCACGATCGGCAACGACCCGACCAACACCTTTCTCGCCTTTATGATCGCCTATGGCGGGATCGGCATCGTCAGCCGCGACGGCAAGCTCAACTCCAAAGACCCGCAAGTGCGCGAGGCGGCGATCAAGGCGCTGGAAAAGCTGAGCTCGCTCTACAAGGAGGGCTACATCCCGCCGGGCTCGGTCAACTGGAACGACGCCGACGACAACAACGCGTTTCACTCCAAGCTGTGCGTGATGGATTACGACGGCACGATCTCGACCGAGGTCGCGATGTACCACGACAAGCAGGCCTACGACCACGACATCCTGACCCTGCCCTTGCCGCTCAGCAACGAGGGCAAGCAATGTGTCGCCCAGTACGGGATCGTCCAGGGCATCATCCCCAAGGGCGCCAAGAACGTCGAGGTGGCCAAGGATTTCCTCAAATACCTGATCCAGCCGAAGGTGGAAGGCGAGTACCTGAAGGGCGGTCTCGGCCGCGCGCTGCCGGTGTTCAAGACGGTGGTCGAGCACGATCCGTGGTGGACCGACCCCAAGATCGACCCGCACCGCCCGCCTTACGTCAAGGAGGGGCTCTATGGCCCGACCAAGCCCGACTATTACGCCTTCAACCCGGCCTGGGCGCAGGTCCGCACCGAGCATTGCTTCAATGTCGCTTTTGGCGACATCGTCAATGGCGGCATGAAGCCGCAAGACGCCGCCGACAAAGCCTGGAAGCGGGTCGAAACGATCTTCTCGAAATACCCGATCGCCGAGGGCTGATCCGGCCCACGGCCGCGGCGGGATTGAAAGCGAGCGGCGAGCGGTCCACACTCCCCGAGGAGGCACCGGCGAACACGGTGCCCCGGAACGGGAGGAACGACCATGACGAGGCTGAGCCGGCGCTCGCTGATGCGGGCATCGTTGGGGTTGGCTGCGGCAGGATCCCTGGCGCGGCCCTTTATCGCCAAGGCGGCAGCCAAAACCGCGACCGTGTGGTGGGTCCAGGGCTTTATTCCGGAGGAGGACGCGGCCTTTCGCAAGCTCGTCGCGGATTACGAAAAACAGAGCGGCAACACGATCGAGCACAGCATCGTGCCGTTCGCGCCGTTGCGCCAGAAGATCATCTCGGCGATCACCAGCGGCGTGGTGCCGGACGTGATCAACGCCACCCCGCCCGAGGTTGTGCCGTTGCAGGCCTGGGAAGGCCGCCTCGAAGACGTCAGCGACGTCGTCGAAACCCAGGAATCGCATTACTTTCCGACTGCACTCGCCAGCGCCAAATGCTACAATCGTCTCGAAAAGCGGCGCAGCTATTACGCCGTGCCGATCGGGGGTGCCGTCTGGCCGTTCCACATCTGGGGCAGCCTGATCGAAAAGGCGGGCTTCAAGGTCTCCGACCTGCCCAAGACCTGGGACGCATTTTGCGATTTCTTCAAGCCGGTGCAGCAAAAGCTGCGTGAGCAGGGTATGCGCCACACTTATGCCATGGGCTGGGTGGTCAGCACCGTCGGCAACGACCCGACGAGCACCTTCCAGGCGCATATGATCGCCTATGGCGGCAAGGACCTGGTCACCGCGGACGGCCGGCTGCACGCCCAAGACCCGCAGGTGCGCGAGGCGGTGGTGAAGGCGCTCGAGCGGCTGACCGGCGACTACAAGGGCGGCTTTGTGCCGCCGGGCTCGGTCAATTGGAACGACGCCGACGACAACAATGCCTTTCACTCGAAGCTTTGCGTGATGGATTTCGACGGCTCGCTGTCGACCGAGGTCGCGCTCTACCACGACAAGCAAGCCTACGACCACGACACGGTGACCCACGGCCTGCCGCTCAGCAACGACGGCAAGGAATTGCCGAGCCAATTCTTCACCGCCACCGCCTTCATTCCGAAGGAGGCGAAAAACGTCGCGGTGGCGAAGGATTTCCTGAAATACATGATCGAGCCCAAGATCAACGGCGCGCTGTGGAAGAGCGGGCTCGCCCGGACGATGCCGGTGTTCCCTGAAGTCGTCAAAAACGACCCGTGGTGGCTCGACCCCAGCGACCCGCACCGCGGGCCCTATATCCGACAGGGCCTCTTCGGGCCGACGATGCCGCTCTATTACGTCTACAGTCCGGCCTACGCGCAGGTCCGCACCGAGCACCCGTTCAACGTCGCCTTTGCCGAGATCGTCACCGGCGGCGCCAAACCGGAAGTAGCGGCCGACAAGGCCTTGAAGCGGATCGAGGCGATCTTCGCCAAATACCCGATGGCCGAGGGCTGAAAACAAACATTTGGACGAGGCGCCGGCTACAGGTGCCCCGAGCATGGGAGGAAGACATGGAAAGGTTGAGCCGGCGTTCGGTTTTGCGCGCGTCCCTGGGGCTGGCGGCGGCGGGGCCGCTGGCGCGGCCTTTTGTCGCTAATGCCGCGGCGACAACGGCGACGGCATGGTGGGCGCAGGGCTTTGTCCCGGACGAGGACGCCGCGCTGCGCAAGGCGGTCGCCGACTATGAAAAAGCCAGCGGCAACACGATCGAGCTGTCGATCATCCCGTTCGCCCCGCTGCGGCAAAAGATCATCTCGGCGATCACCAGCGGCGTCGTCCCCGACCTGATCGACGCGACCCCGGCCGAGGTGACGCCCGAGCAGGCCTGGGCGGGCCGGCTCATCGAGGTCGGCGACGTGGTTGCGACGCAGAAGGCGAAGATGGTGTCGACCGCGCCCGAAAGTGCGCTGTGCTACAACGGCGTCGAGAAAAAGCACGCCTATTACGGCGTCCCTTACAAATGCTCGGTGCGGCCGTTTCACATCTGGGGCGACCTCGTCGAAAAGGCCGGCTACAAGCGCTCCGACATCCCCGACCGGTGGGATCCGTTTATCGATTTCTTCAAGCCGATCCAAAAGAAATTGCGCGACCAGGGGATGCGCCACGTCTATGCCACGGGCCTCGTCGTCAGCACGATCGGCGGCGACCCGGTCAGCACCTTCGACCAGTTTCTGCTCGCCTATGGCGGCGAGAACACCGTCACCAAGGACGGAAAACTGCACGCCGACGACCCGCAGGTGCGCGAGGCCGCGATCAAATCCTTGGAAAAGCTGACCGGTCTCTACAAGGGCGGCTACATCCCGCCGGGCTCGGTCAATTGGAACGACGCCGACGACAACAACGCCTTTCACGCCAAGCTCTGCGTCATGGACCTCGACGGCACGCTTTCGACCGAGGTCGCGATGATCCACGACAAAAAGGCCTATTACGAAGACATGATGACTTATGCCCCGCCGTTGAGCAACGCGGGCAAAAAGGTCCCGAGCGTGTTCCCGGTCAACCTGCTGCTGGTGCCGAAGGGGGCGAAAAACGTCGCAGTCGCCAAGGACTTTGCCAAATACCTGATCGAGCCCAAGGTCAACGGCGAATATTTGAAAGGCGGGCTCGGCCGGTTTCTCCCGGTCTTTCCCGAGCTCGTCAAAAACGACCCGTTCTGGCTCGACCCCAAGATCGACCCGCACCGGCCGCCCTATGTCGAGCAGGGCCTGGTCAATCCGACGATCCCCTATTTCTACGTCTACAACCCGGCCTATGCCCAGGTCGAGACCGAGCATGTCTGGGAGGTGGCGCAAGCCGACATCGTCAGCGGCGGCATGAAAGTGCAGGATGCGGCCGACAAGGCGTGGAAGCGGATCGAGGCGATCTTCGCCAAATACCCGATCGCCGAGGGCTGACCAGGCCAATGGCGCGGCGCGTCCCGCGCCGGGGGCGGCTCGCATTGACACGGCCGGCGCGGCCCGCATTTATTACTCGAAGCTGAATTCGAGAGGCTGGATCGCGGCCTGCTGTTGTCGAGGAGAAACGTGATGTCGGGTTTGACCCGCCGGTCGGTGCTGCAGAGCTCGCTTGGTGTGGCCGCGGCCGGCGGGCTCTGGCACCCCCATGTCGCCAATGCCGCGGCGACGACCGCGACGGTGTGGTGGACGCAGGGGTTTATCCCGAGCGAGGATGCCTCGTTCCGCAAGCTTGCCGCCGATTACCAAAAGGCGAGCGGCAACAAGCTCGATTACAGCATCATGCCGTTCGCCCCGCTGCGCCAGAAAGAAGTGTCGGCGGTCACCAGCGGAGTCGTCCCCGACGTGATGGAGGTGGCCGATTACTTCTTCGGCACATTGAACGCGTGGAACGACAGGCTTCTTGATGTCAGCGACATCGTCCAGACCCAGAAACCGCACTTTATCGATATCGCGCTCGCCAGCATGCACAACTATAATAACGCCACAAAACAGCGGAGCTACTACGGAGTTCCCATGAAGGCATCGGCCGTGACTTGTCACATCTGGAAATCCCTGGTGGAAAAAGCCGGCCATAAGGTGTCGGACATCCCGGATAAATGGGACGATTTTATCGACTTCTTCAAGCCGATGCAGCAGAAGCTGCGCGACCAGGGCATGCGCAAGGTTTACAGCTGGGGCCTCGAAGTCAGCACCCTCGGTGTCGACCCGGTCCGCACCTTCGCCGTGTTCCTGCTCGCCTATGGCGGCAAAGGATTGGTGACACCGGACGGCAAATTGCATGCCGACGACCCGCAGGTCAAAGAAGCGGTGATCAAGACGTTGACCCGGATGTCTGGGCTGTTCAAGGACGGCTATGTGCCGTCGGGTGTGGTCAACTGGAACGACGCCGACAACAACAACGCTTTCCATGCAAAGCAGGTGATCGCCGACTTCAACGGCTCGATGTCGATGGAATTGGCCTTGATCGACCGCAAAGCGGAATATGCGGACAACATTACTTACAGCGTCGCCAAGGACAACGCGGGCAAGCCGCTGCCGGCGCAGATCGGGATTTTTGGCGCGGTGATCCCGAAGGGGGCCAAGAACGTCCAAGTGGGCAAGGAGTTTTTGAAATACGCGATCGAGCCCAAGGTGCTGAACGACTACTTGAAGGGCGGGCTCGGCCGCTGGGCGATCCCGATGCAGGACATGGCCAAGAGCGACCCGTTCTGGCTCAATTCCGGCGACCCGCATCGCACGGCCTACATCAAGACCGCGCTGTTCGGTCCGACGATCCCGCTCTACACGGCCTACAACCCGGCCATGGCCCAGATCGATGCCGAGCACACCTTTCAGGTCGCTTGGTCCGACATCGTTACCCACGGCATGAAGCCCGAGGCCGCAGTCGACAAGGCGTTCAAGCGGGCCGAGGCGATCTTCGCGAAATACCCGATCGCCGAGGGCTGATCCGCGTCCGGCTTGCTCCAGGTCTTTAACGAGCCGGAACGGGCCGGGCGAGCGCGCCGCAATCTCATGGCGGAGCACCGGCAGAACCTCGGGTGCCGCCAAAATGCGGCAGGGTTTTGCCCCGAGGCGGCATGACGCCGCCGGGCCCCTGGGCGAGGCCATTCAACCCGCCGAGGCGATCTTTGCCAAACATTCGGGTCGCCGGGCAGGCGTCACAGACCGGACGCTGGTTAATTGTTTACAAGGACATGTCGCCGCGTGCTGTAAGGAAGCATCGCCGCGTCGCCGATCTGCATCGATACGGCAACGGCGCATTGACTCGTTAGCCCCGTGAGCCTTTATTGCCCGACTGTGAACCGCGGCGCAGCGCGCGCCGTGACCCAAAAGGAGCAAGAAATGTCAGGTTTGACCCGCCGGTCGGTATTGCAGAATTCGCTCGGTCTGGCCGCGGCCGGCGGCTTGATGCGCCCCTATCTCGCCAACGCCGCGGCCAAGACCGCGACGGTGTGGTGGGCGCAGGGCTTTTTTCCCGAGGAGGATGCAGCCTTCCGCAAGCTCGCCGCCGACTATGAAAAGCAGAGCGGCAACACGATCCAGTCGAGCATCGTGCCGTTCGCCCCGTTGCGGCAAAAGATCATTTCGTCGATCACCAGCGGCGTCGTCCCCGATCTGATCTCGGCGACGCCGCCTGAAGTCGTGCCCGAGCAGGCCTGGGCCGGCCGGCTCGAAGACGTGACCGACGTGGTCGAGAGTCAAAAGGCGAAGCTTGCGCCGATCGCGCTGCAATCAGCCGAATTCTACGACAATGTGACGAAAAAGCGCAGCTATTACGGCGTTCCGTTCGAAGGGGCCGTGGTGCCGTTCCACGTTTGGAAGGACCTGGTCGAAAAAGCCGGCTCCAAGATGTCGGACATTCCGAACAAGTGGGACGCGTACATCGATTTCTTCCAGCCGATCCAGAAGAAGCTGCGCGACCAAGGCATGCGGCACGTCTATGCCAACGGCTTTGTGGTCAGCACGATCGGCAACGATCCGCTCAACACCTTTCACGCCTTTATGATCGCCTATGGCGGCCAGGACCTCGTCACCAAGGAAGGCAAGTTCAACTCCAACGATCCCAAGGTCAAGGAAGGTGTGATCAAGGCGCTGGAGAAGCTGAGCTCGCTTTACAAGGACGGCTATATCCCGTCGGGCTCGGTCAACTGGAACGACGCCGACGACAACAATGCGTTCCACTCGAAATTATCGATCATGGATTTCGACGGTACCTTGTCGACCGAGCTCGCTCTTTATCACAACAAGCAGGCCTATGACCACGACATGATCACCCAGGGCCTGCCGCTCAGCAACGAGGGCAAAGAGCTGCCGAGCCAGTTTGGCGTCAACAATGTGATCATCCCGAAGGGCGCCAAAAGCGTCGATGTCGCCAAGGAATTCGCCAAATACCTGATCGACCCCAAGGTCAACAACGAGTACCTGAAGGCCGGGCTCGGCCGCTGGCTCCCGCTCTACCCGGAGACCGTCAAAAACGACCCGTGGTGGACCGACCCCTCGGACCAGCACCGGGTGGCTTACGTCAAGCAGGGGCTGCAGAGCCCGGTGGTCCCGTTCTACTACTGCTACAACGTCGCTTACGCGCAGTGCCGGACCGAGCACCTCTTCAACGTCGCCTGGGCCGATATCGTGCACGGCAGCGCCAAGCCGGAAGAGGCCGCGGCCAAGGCGTTCAAGCGGGGCGAGGCGATTTTCGCCAAATACCCGATGCAGGAAGGTTAACGGCGAGCGCGGCCGGCGCCGCAAGATCGCGCCATTTTTAGCCGCTATTTTTACCGCGATTTTGATTAAATCGCCGGCCGCGCCATCGCACAATCGTTAGCTGAAAACGCGTCCCGTGTGGGACGCGCATGATCAACAGGGAAGGAAACGGAAATGGGCGAGCTAAGTCGGCGGTCGGTGCTTCGCGGTTCCCTCGGCGTGGCCGCGGCCGCGAGCTTGGTGCGCCCCTATATCGCCAACGCCGCGGTGACCACGGCCAGCATGTGGCTGGCGCAGGGCTTTATCCCCGACGAGGACAGCGCTTACCGCAAGCTCGTCGCCGATTACGAGAAGGCTTCTGGCAACAAGATCGACTACAGCATCGTGCCGTTTGCCCCGTTGCGCCAAAAGATGGTGTCGGCGATCACCAGCGGGGTCGTGCCCGACATCATGGAAACCGCAGATTTCGACTTCGCCCCGCTGCAAACCTGGAACGACAGGCTGCTCGATCTCAGCGACGTCGTCGACACCCAGAAATCGAGCTTTGTCGACACCGCGCTGCAGAACAATAATTTCTACAACAACACGACGAAAAAGCACGCCTATTACGCCGTGCCGTGGAAGATGGCGGCGGTGCCGTTCCACATCTGGAAATCGCTGATCGAAAAGGGCGGAGCCAAGGTTTCGGACATCCCGGACCGGTTCACCGCGTTTCTCGATTTCTTCAAGCCGCTGCAGGCGAAGCTCCAGGCGCAAGGGATGCGCCATACCTACAGCTACGGCTGGGAGGTCAGCACCATCGGCGTCGATCCGATCAACACGTTTTACAATTTTATGATCGCCTATGGCGGCCAGGGTCTCGTCACCCCGGACGGCAAGCTGCATATCGACGACCCGGCGGTCAAGGAGGGTGTGCTGAAGGCGCTGAACCGGCTGGCCGGCGACTTCAAGGGCGGCTTCGTCCCGCCGGGCGTGGTCAACTGGAACGACGCCGACGACAACAACGCCTTCCATTCGAAGCTCTGCATTATGGATTTTGACGGCTCGATCTCGACCGAGCTCGCGCTGATCAAAAACAAGGCGGAATACGACGATATCCTGACCAAGGGCCTGCCGCTGAACGATGACGGCAAGCCGATACCGGCGCAGGTCGCGACCTTTGGCTGCGTGATCCCGAAAGGGGCAAAAAACGTCGACCCGGCCAAGGAGTTTATCAAATACGCGATCGAGCCGAAGGTGCTGAACGAATATCTGAAGGGCGGGCTCGGCCGCTGGGCGATCCCCTATACCGCGATCGCCAAGAGCGACCCGTTCTGGCTCAAGGACGACCCGCATCGCAGCGTCTACATCAACGAGACGCTGATCGGCCCAACGATCCCGATCTACGAGGCCTACAGCCCGGCGATCGCCCAGGTCAACGCCGAGCACGTCTTTCAGGTCGCCTGGGCCGACGTCGTCTCGAACGGCATGCAGCCCGAGGCGGCGGTGGACAAGGCGTTCAAGCGCTGCGAGACGATCTTCGCCAAATATCCGATCAGCGAGGGCTGAGCCGCGACGCGAACGGCGGCGAGAGCCGGTGCGGGCCATGGGCCGGTGCGGGCCACGTCCGGTGCGGGCCACGTAATGATCACGCGATCGTTACCCGCCGCCACGCACCGGCGCCGATACGGCCGGGCTTGTGCCGCCGGACCGTTCCGTTCTACTATGGCGGCTGACGCAATTTGTCGCAGTGCCGGGGTCCCGCCAAGGCAGGCGCCGCAAAAAACGTCGGCCGAAGCGTTTACGGGGCAAGGTGGGCGATCCCTGCCGAACACCGCAATCGAAGAGACTTGAGAGGCAACGATGGTAGACGGAACGCAAGCCCTCCAAAACGCTCAGGCGCTCCCGGCGCTTTCCGGGCTGCGCGCGCGACGCCGCAGCTGGCGCGGCGGGCTGCAAGGCTCGGAGTACACCTGGGCGATCGCCTTTGTCGTCCCCTACATTGCGGTGTTTCTGGCGTTCGTCATCTATCCTGTCCTTTACGGCTTTTGGCTCGGCAGCGAACCGAGCCTCTATGCCGAGCTGTGGGACGATCCGGTCTATAAAATGACCGTCGTCAACACGCTGATCTACCTCGCGGTCGGCGTCAACGTGAAGATGTTCTTCGCGCTTCTCTTGTCGGGCTTTTTCATGCGGCCCGGCTGGTGGGTCAAAGCGCTCTTGATGATTTACGTGTTGCCGTGGGCGGTGCCGTCGATGCCCGCCTTTATCTCGATCCACTGGTTCTTCAACGGCGATTACGGGCTCCTCAACAACGCCCTCTACAAATTCTTCGGGATCAACGGCCCGGCCTGGCTCGACAGCCGCTGGCTCGCGATGGGCTCGGTCATCACCTCCTATATCTGGAAGAACATGCCGTTCTGGACCGTGATCCTGCTCGCCGGGCGGATGGCGATCCCGTCGGAGATCAATGAGGCGGCCAAGGTCGATGGCGCCACCGGCTTCCGCAACTTCATCTACATCAGCTTCCCGATGCTGGCGAACCTCTATCTGGTGTGCACCTTGCTGTCGACGATCTTCACGGTCGGCGATTTCAACACCGCGACCTTCGTCTCGGGCGGCGGCCCGGCGTTCTCGACCTATGTGCTGGCCACCCTGGGCATTCGCAACGCCTTCGACCTGGCCCAGCCGCGGCTCGGCGTGGCGGCGGTGATCACGGCGCTGCCGTTGGTGATCCCGCTCGTCATTATATTGATGCGCAAGCTCAAAACCGCACAGGTGCAGCTATGACCTCGATCACCGCCGGCAGCGCCACCGCTTACGCGGCACCTTCGCGCGAGGCGTTGCAGCGCCTCGCCCGCCGGCGCCGCGTCGTCGGCAACGTCTTTGCCGGCCTGCTCAGCGTCGTGCTGATCATCTGGACGCTGGCGCCGATCTACAACATGCTGATGGTGTCGCTCGAAGGCCATGACGACGTGTTCAGCAGCCGCGTCACGCCGAGCGACCCGTCATTGCACGGCTACTGGCTGGTGCTGACCCAGGGCTACTGGTACCTCGAATATTTCTGGGAGCAGTACGCCCGCAGCGTCTATCTCGGAGTCGCGGTCACCGTCTTGACCCTGGTCATCGGCTCGCTGACCAGCTTTGCCATCGGCCGGATGCGCATGCGCCACGGCTGGGTCATCACCAACGCGGCGCTGCTGACCTATGTGATCCCGGCCTCGTTCCTGGCGATCCCGTTTTATCGCCTGGCCCAGAACTACGGGATGATGAACAATCTGTGGGCGGTGATCGCGGCGCTGGTGACCTTTGCCACCCCCTATGCGATCTTCATCTTTCAGAATTACGGCGCGAGCATCCCGATCGAGCTCGACGAGGCGGCGAAGATCGACGGCGCCTCGCCGGTCCAGATCTATTTTCGCATCTACCTGCCGATGATGATGCCGGCGCTAATCGCGGTCGGCACCTACGCGCTGCTGTTGGCGTGGAACGAGTACCTCTATCAGTTCCTGCTCTTGTCCAACAAGCAGAGCATGACCGTGCCGGTGGCGCTCGCCCAGTTCCTCAACAGCGACGAGGCGCCGTGGAACTATATGATGGCGACCGCGGTGATCTACTCGCTGCCGCCGATCGCCACCTACTACGCGTTCCGCCGCAAGATGACCGGCGGCCTGACGATGGGCGGGGTCAAGGGATAGGCACCGCCGCCAACAGGGAAAAAGAAAGGGGCGCCTCCGGGCGCCCTTTTTTTGTTGCAGCTTTAGCTTGTTGCAGCTTTGGCAAAGGCACGGGCGGATGCGCCCCCGGCCTAATCTTACTGCGTCAGTAATCGGGAATTCTTGCCGTCTTGCGGATTGGCGTATTGCAACAGGGACATCTCGGGAGGGTCCTGGCGAGCGCGACAATGAGGCGTCGTCGCATGGTCGCGATCGAGTTTGGGATGTGGCGTTCGGGGCGGATCGGCGGCACCTCTGGGTCGGTAACCGTCGGGAACGGCAGATCCCGAGAGCGGCGCGGCGAAACCTGGTCCTGAGGGGGGGATGGGGCCCCGTTTGGCGATCAAGAAGCCGTAAGCGGCGATGCAGAGTGTGGCGTGATGGTGGAAGCCGCGCCACCCGCGCCCTTCATAATCACCAAGGCCGAGCTCCTGTTTGAGCTCTTGATAATCGCGCTCGATCCGCCACCGCAATTTTGCCCGGTTGACCAGCCGATCAAAGGCGATATCCTCGGGCAAGCTGGCAAACCAATACTTGGTCGGCTCGGTTTCGTCCTCCGGCCGCTCGATCAGCAGCCACTCTTCGGCGCGCGGTTCGGCCAGCAAGTTGTCGCGGTGCCCCACGGGACAAGCCCGTGGGCTGAAGGCCCACGGCCGCAGCCGCAGCCGTGCGAACCGTGCAGCGAGCCAGTCCGCGCTGCCTTCGCGCCACCTGACGGTTTGCCACCTCTCTTGCGGCAGGCTGAGAGCGAGCGCCCCCGGTTCGAGCCAGGGGCAGGCTTGGCGGCGATCGGCCGGTGCTGGTCGTCGCGCCGCAGCAACTTGGGTGGTCGCCCGCTGCCCCGGCCACGCTGCGGTTGTAAAGGCTCCACGCCCGGTGGCCAGACCGAGGTGTTGGGGCCGATCCCAGCGACATAGCTCATGCCGCGGGCGGTGATCTCCGTTCGCAGCCTGGTATCGTTGCCGTAACCGGCATCCATCAGCACCACACCCTGAGGCAACCCGGCCGCTTGCGCCGCGTTGATCTGCTCAAGGGCGATCTCAGGCTTGGTTTGGAAAGCGATCGTCTCCGGTATCTTGGCCTTGTGCCGACGTGCCTGATCCTTGGCCCAATCCTCAGGGAGATAGAGCCGATAAGCGACGGGCAGGCTGGCATCACGGTTGGCCAGCGACAGCGTCACCGCGACCCCCGCCTTCGCGAGGGCAGGCTCTGACAAATCCTGCTTGCCGAGCTGGCCGCAATATTGCCGGGTCACCCCGACCGAGTGCCGCCCCTTCTTGGGAAAGCCTGTGTCGTCGATGATCCAGGCCTCGACCGGCCCGCTGCGCTCGATCGCCGGCAGCACCAGCTCTGTCACCCCCGCTTTCGCGAGGGCAGGCTCTTGCCCAGCATCGCGGCGTCCGACCACGGCGCGTTGCCAACAAAATGAAGCAACGATTGATGCTTCGCGGCGACCCGGGCCGGCGCTGTCACGGCCGCCATCGGTTCGACGCTCTTGCGCTCAATCGGCAGCAACAGCCCCAGGCAGTAATCATGCATCGGCTGCTGTCGATCGGCATGGCCCAACACCACACCGAGCGCCTCGACATAGCCCGCAAATCGCGCTTCACTCTCCGCACTCGATCCGCCGTCCATTCCGGTCCCCCGTCCGGATGAAGATAGACCTAAATACCACATCTTGCGGTTGCCAGCCTAGATAAATACACGATCTCGAATTTTGTGACTCAGTAAGACTAGCAGGCTGCTGAAAAACGCCGGTCCTCTCGGCAAGCACCCTTCGAGACGGCCCTGCGGGCCTCCTCAGGGTGAGGATAAACAATTGATATCACGAGATCCTCGTCCTGAGGAGGCCGCCGAGAGGCGGCCGTCTCGAAGGCCTCGACGAGAGCAAGGTCGGCCAGGCAAGCCGCGTGTCGGCCGAAATGGCGATGACAGGCCGCGCGGGCAGCCCCGCGGCCAGGCCCGCGGCCAGGCCCGGTCAGCGCTTGGAGAACTGGAAGCTGCGGCGGGCTTTCGCTTTGCCGTATTTCTTGCGCTCGACCACCCGGCTGTCGCGGGTCAGGAACCCCTGGCTCTTCAACAGCGGGCGCAGCCCCGGCTCGTAGTGGGTCAACGCCTGGCTGATCCCGTGGCGCACGGCACCCGCCTGGCCGGAAAGACCGCCGCCCGCGACGGTGCACCAGACGTCGAATTGTCCCATCCGGTCGGCAGCGGCAAAGGGCTGGTTGATCAGCATGCGCAGCACCGGGCGGGCAAAATAAATCGGGCTCTCGCGATTGTTGACCGTGATCGCACCGTTGCCCGGCCTGATCCACACCCGCGCCACCGCATTCTTGCGCTTGCCCGTGGCGTAGGCGCGCCCTTGCGCGTCGAGGCGCGGCGCAATATCGACCGGGGGCGCCGAAACCGCTGTGGGCGGCGGCGCCGCGGGCCGTGCCGAGGCCATCGCCTGACGCAGGCTCGCCAGCCCTTGAAAGGTCTGGGCGCCGGCGCGCTGGCCGGCGGGTGGGTTCTCTGGCTTGTCGTCAGCCGCCATCGTCTCTACGCCCTCGCATTCTTGCGGTTCAACGCGGCGACATCGAGCCCTTCGGGCTGCTGCGCCGCATGCGGATGGTCGGGTCCGGCAAAGACCCGCAAATTCTTTATGATCCGACGCCCGAGCGGCCCGCGCGGCAACATCCGCTCGACGGCCTTTTGGATGACCCGCTCGGGGTGCTTGCCGTCGAGAATGGCGCCCTTGCTGCGGCCTTTGATCCCACCCGGATAGCCGGTGTGCCAATAAAAGATGTCGTCGCGCCGCTTGTTGCCGGTGAGCTCGACCTTTTCGGCGTTGACGACGACGATGTTGTCGCCGCAATCCATATGCGGCGTAAAGCTGGGCTTGTGCTTGCCGCGCAGCCGCGTCGCAAGGATCGCGGCGAGGCGCCCGAGCACCAGCCCGTCGGCGTCGACGACGATCCACTTCTTGTCGATGTCGGAGGGTTTGGCGGAAAAGGTCTTCATCAACAGGGCCCGGAGGAGAAGGCGCCGATTTAGGCGATCCTCGGCGCAAGGTCAAGCCGCGCCGTTGCGACAGCCGCGCTCGTGGTAATCTCGGCAGATGCGATCGCTCGGGGATGACGCCGCATTGGCGCTGTTGCGCTGGTATGTCGAGATGGGTGCCGACGAGGCGATCGCCGCCCGGCCCAGCGACCGGCTCGCGCCGCCCGCGCCGCAACCCGTCCCGCTCGCATCGACGCCGGCGCTCACCCCGCTGGCACCCGCGCCGGCCATCGCGGCACCGCCCCGGCCGCCGGCGGCGCTCGGCGAGGCGGCGCAATCGGCGCGGCTTGCTGCGGCTGGCGCCGAGACGATTGCCGCGCTCGAAGCGGCAATCGCGGCGTTCGAGGGCTGCGTGCTAAAACGCACCGCGACCACCACGGTCTTTGCCGACGGCAACCCGTCGGCGCCGGTGATGATCATCGGCGAGGCGCCGGGCGCCGAGGAAGACCGCACCGGGCGCCCGTTTGTCGGCCGCGCCGGTCAGCTGCTCGACCGCATGCTCGCGGCGATCGGGCTCGACCGCAGCCAGGTGCTGATCACCAACGTCATCTATTGGCGGCCGCCCGGCAACCGGACCCCGAGCACGGCCGAGATCGCCTCTTGCCTGCCGTTTGTGCTGCGTCATGTGGCGCTGGTCGCACCGAAGGCGCTGGTGCTGGCCGGCGGCACCGCGGCCGGCGCGCTGTTGCCGCAGGCGGGCGGCATCACCCGGTTGCGCGGCCGCTGGTTCGAGCTCGAGGTGCCGGGGCTCGACCGCCCGGTGCCGACCCTGCCGATGTTCCATCCGTCGTTTCTGCTGCGCGCCCCCGAGCGCAAGCGCGAGGCGTGGCGCGACCTCCTGGCCTTGCGCGCGCGGCTCGACGAGCTCGCCGGCGGCTAGCCCGCGGCCGGCTTCGGCGCTATTGTGCATCAGGCCGCCGAGGAATAGCGGGGGATCGGATGAGCGACAAGAAAAGCACGAGCCTCGTCGAATATGAGTGCCGCGAGCGGATCGCGACGCTCACGCTCAACCGTCCGGAACGGCTCAACGCGTTCAGCGACGAGCTGGTGCGCGATCTGGCCGACGCGCTGCGTCGCTTCGACCTCGACCCCGCAGCCGAGGTGGCGATCCTGTGCGGGCGCGGCCGGGCCTTTTCGAGCGGCGCCGACGTGCACCAGCGCCAATTGCGCCGCCGCGAGGAGTTCGAGGCGCTGGGCGGCCCACAGGGCTGGGGGACGAATTCGGCCGATCTCTTCACCCGTGCCGTGAATTGGAAGCCGGTCATCGCGGCGCCGCACGGCTATGCCATCGGCCTTGCCCTCGGCATCGTCCTCGAGGCCGATCTGATCGTCGCCGAAGCCGGCACCCGGTTTCAGGTGACCGAGACGTCGCGCGGTCTGGGCGGCGCCAAATATTGGGCATTGCTGCATTTTCGCGGCGCATCGGGGTTCGCCGCCGAGGTCGCGCTGAGCGGGCGTTTCTTTACCGCCGAGGAGGCGCTCGCTGCCGGCGTCGTCAATCGGGTGGCGCCCGAAGGCCGGCATCTCGCGGCGGCGCGCGAATTGGCGGCCGAAGTGGCGAAAAACCCGCCGCTCTCGGTGCGGGCGACGGTGCGCACCCGCCGCTGGTATATGGCTCAGCTCGGCCGCGAGGTGGCGATGCAGACGGCACCCTTGAAGCTCTATTTGACTGAGGATTTTCACGAGGCTGCCCGTGCCTTTGCCGAAAAGCGGCCGCCGGGCCCTTTCAAAGGACGCTGAGGAGCATCCTGCGATGATCACCCCCGCCTATATCCGCACGCTGGCCGCCTACAATGCCGAGATGAACTGCCGTCTTTACGGCGCTGCGGCGCGCCTCTCCGACGCCGAGCGCAAGGCGCCGCGCGGGGCGTTCTGGGGCTCGATCCACGGCACCCTGAGCCACATCCTGTGGGGCGACCGGCAGTGGATGTCGCGCTTTGACAATTGGCCGAAGCCGTCGACCCCGATCAAAGAGAGCGCGCAGATGATCGAGGATTTCGGCGCGCTCGAAGACGCGCGCAAAACCGCCGACGCCGACATAGCCCGCTGGGCCGGCAAGGTCGATGACGCATGGCTCGGCGGAGAGATGGCATGGTTCAGCGGCGCCGCGAACCGCGAAATGCGCGCGTCGAAAGGGCTGCTCGTGACCCATTTCTTCAATCATCAAACGCATCACCGCGGCCAGGCCCACGCGCTGTTGACGGCCGCGGGGCAAGACACCGGCGACACCGACTTGTTTCTGCTGGTCCCGGCGGTGGTCGGATAGGCGTGCGGCGGCTAGGCCCTGCGGCGGCTAAGCCCTGCGGCGGTGAGGGATGCGATGGCACGCGCCGGCCTAAAATCGGCGACGGATTATTGCTTTCGGCGTTGGCAATGCCGATGCGGTTTGTCCAAATCCTGATTGCGGCGTGCCTCTTTGCATTGCCTCTGGCGCCGGCTCGGGGGAGCGGGCCAAAGGCGGACCTGGCGGCGCCGGCGCGCGTTCTACATGTGCTGAACCGGCTCGCTTTCGGTCCGACGATCGATGATTTCCGTCATGTCGAGGCGATCGGCGTCGAGCGCTACATCGCCGAGCAGCTCGACCCTGAGGCAATTTCCGAGCCGATCGAGCTGCGCTTTCGTCTCGCCCAGCTCGACACGCTCGACCTCGATGCGGTTCGGCTGCGCCAGCTCTACGGGCCGCTCCGCCCGGTCCTCGGGGTCAGGCCCACCCCCGAGGAGCAAAAGGCGCAAGCGCAGCGCGCGCGCATCGTCGTCGAGCAGGCCGGGGCGGCGCGCGTGTTTCGCGCGGTCTTGAGCCGGCGCCAGCTGCAAGAGGTGATGGTCGAATTCTGGTTCAACCATTTCAACGTGTTCGACAACAAGGGGCTGGACCGGGTCTGGGTCGGCAATTTCGAGAAGCGGGCGATCCGCCCCTACGCGCTCGGCCATTTCCGCGACTTGCTGTTTGCCGTGGCCAAGCACCCGGCGATGCTGGTTTATCTCGACAACACGCTGAGCTCGGCCCCGGGGAGCCGCGGCGCAAGGGGCGACAAGAGCGGGCTCAACGAAAATTTCGGCCGCGAGGTGATGGAGCTGCACACCCTCGGGGTCAATGGCGGCTATACCCAGGCGGACGTCATCACGCTCGCTCGCGTGTTCACCGGGTGGACGATCGATTCCCCCGGCCGGCGCGACGCGCCCGACGCGGCCGCGGTCTTTGTCGCCGCCCGCCACGATTTCAGCCCCAAGGTGTTTCTCGGCAGTCCGCTGCGCGCCAGCGGCAAGGCCGAGGGCGAGGAAGCGCTCGACCGCTTGGCGAGGAGCCCGGCGACCGCGCACCACATCGCCTTTGAGCTGGCCCAGTATTTTGTTGCCGACGCGCCGCAGCCCGGGCTCGTCGACCGGCTGGCAGCACGATTTCTCGCCACCGACGGCGACATCCGCGCGGTGTTGAGGACGCTCTTTGCCACCCCGGAATTCTGGGCGAGCGCCGGGCGAAAATACAAGACGCCCTACGAATTCGTGATTTCGGCGGTGCGCGCTGCCGGCATCCCGCTAAACAATCCGCGCCCGCTGCTCGCCGCAATGAACCAGCTCGGCATGCCGCTTTATGGCTGTCAGACACCGGACGGCTATAAGAATACCGAAGCGGCTTGGCTGAGCCCGGACGCGACGCTGCGGCGGGTCAGCTTTGCCGTCGAACTCGCGCATGGCGGCCTGCGAATCAACGGCGCCGGCAATTGGGGCCTCGCTTTGGCGCTTCCGCCACCGCCGCCGGCCCCGGCCAAGCCGGCCGAGCTCGACGAGATGCTCGGCCCGATCCTGACGAGCCAAACCCGCGCGGTCGTTGCCGCAGCGCCACCCGGCTCGCGCGCGGCGTTGATCCTCGGCAGCCCCGATTTCATGCGCAGATAGGCTCGCGATGCACCGATCCGCAATCTCCAGGCGCGGCTTGATCGCGGCGCCGCTCGCCGCAGCCCTTGCCTCGACCGGCGCAAACGCTTGGGCTGCAGCAGCTGAGGGCGGTCGGCGGCGGCTTGTCGTGATCATGCTGCGCGGTGCCGTCGATGGGCTCAGCGTCGTGGTGCCTTACGGCGAGGACGCCTATTACGAGGCGCGCCGGTCGATCGCGATCGGCCGGCCGGGAACGCCCGGCGGCGTGTTGCCGCTCGACCACCATTTCGGGCTGCATCCGGCGCTCGCCGGGCTGATGCCGTTATGGACCGAAGGTTGCCTCGCCTTTGTCCATGCCGCCGGCTCGCCCGATCCGACCCGCTCGCATTTCGACGCCCAGCGCTATCTTGAAAGCGGCACGCCGGGCCGCGATTCGACGCCGGACGGTTGGATGAACCGGCTGCTGCAAGCGCTGCCCGGCCGGCGGTCCCCGACCGGCGCGGTCGCGATCGGCCCGACCCTGCCGCGCATTCTGACCGGAGGGGCGCCGGTCGCCAATCTGGCGCTCGGACCAAAGGCGGCAAGACCGCTGCCGATCGACCGGGCGGAGCTCGGCGACGAGTTCGACCGCCTCTATGCCGCACCGGACGCGCTCGGCCGCACGTACCGCGAGGGGCGCAGCGCGCGCGCCCAGCTGCTCGCCGGCCTCACGGCCGAAGAGCGCGCCGCCGACAACGGTGCGCCACCGCCGACCGGCTTTCCGGGCCAGGCAGCCCAGCTCGCCCGACTGATCGGCCACGATCCCAGCATTCGGCTCGCCTTTGTCGCGCTCGGCGGGTGGGACAGCCATGTCGATCAAGGCAATGCGACGGGCCCGATCGCCAAACGGCTCTCTGCGCTCGGTGACGGCATCGCGACGCTTGCCCGCGGTCTGGGCCCGGCCTGGCGCGACACCGCGATCGTCGTCGTCTCGGAATTCGGACGCACCGTGCGCGAGAATGGCGGCGGCGGCACCGATCACGGGCACGGCAACGTCATCTGGATCGCCGGCGGCAGCATCAAAGGCGGCCATGTCTATGGCGAGTGGCCGGGCTTGACGCCCGAGCGGCTCTATCAGCGGCGCGATCTTGCGGTCACGACCGATTTCCGCACCGCGATCGGGGTCGTCGTCGAGCGCCACCTGCGGCTGCCGGACGCCCGGCTCGCCGCTGTCTTCCCCGGCGCGCCGGCGGCGACACAAGGTCTCGCGGCAATGGTCCCTGCCTAGATTTGCGCGGCGGAAATTTGAACGGATGCTGCCCGCGCGCTGATCAGCGTTAACCGACAACTTTATTGCTTGCCGCCGCGCTTGGTGCTATAGCCCTGCCCGAACCGAAGTACCTGTCCGCAAAGCGCGGAGAAAACGGGCTGCGGTTTGCGGCAACCAGTACTTGCCGCGGATCGACCTTCATCGCCGGCTGCAACGGCTGAGCAGGAGCGCAAGGGTGCATCGCACGTTGCTTCGCGCCGCGGGGGTCGCCATTGCGCTGATCGTCGCCGGGTGTCACAGCGCCCCGCCGCTGCCGCCGGCGCCGGCGGCATCGGCGCTGCCGTCGAGCGCCTATATCATCGGCCCCGGCGACAAGCTGAACATCTTTGTCTGGCGCAATCCGGAGCTGTCGGCCAACGTGCCGGTGCGTCCGGACGGCCGGCTGTCGATCCCGCTGGTCGAGGACGTGGTGGCGATCGGCAAAACCCCGACCCAATTGGCGCGCGAGCTCGAGCAGCGCCTGTCGAAATACATCAAGGAGCCGGTGGTCACGGTGATCGCCGAGGGCTTTGTCGGGCCGTTTACCGAGCAGGTGCGCGTGATCGGCGAGGCGGCGCAGCCGCGTGCCCTCCCCTATCGCACCGACATGACGGTGCTCGACGCGATGATCGAGGTCGGCGGTTTGACCCGGTATGCGGCCGGCAACGATTCGGTGATCGTGCGGACCGCGGCCAACGGCAAGCAGACGACCTATTCGGTGCATCTCGACAGCTTGATTCGAGACGGCGAGGTGTCCAGCAATGTCGCGCTGCAGCCCGGCGATATCCTGATTATTCCGCAACGCCTGTTTTGAAACATGGGTCGCTCCGCCGGATCGATCGGTCGTCGCGAGCCCGATTTGACGGGGTCGGCCCCCCTCACCGCGGCGCGCCGCGACCGGTGACATAGGCCGAGGATGTCATGAATTCAGTTCGGTCGCAGGCGATATCGATGGCGCAGCTGCTATGGCGCCGGAAATGGCTATGCGTCGCCGTGGCTTGGCTGGTGGCCACAGCCGGATGGATCGGGGTGGCGTTTGTTCCCACCAAATATGAATCGACGGCGCGGGTCTATCTCAACGCCGACCCGGTGCTGACCCCGCTGCTGCACGGGCTGGCGGCAGACACAAACCCGACCCGCCATCTCGATTTCATGCAGCGCACCTTGCTCAGCCTACCCAATCTCGAGCAGCTGAGCCATCTGACCGGGCTCGACACCACCGCCAAGACGCCGGCAGAAAAGGAGGCGCTGTTCAAACGCTTGGCATCGGACGTCGAAATCCGGCCGATCACCCCAAATCTGCTGTCGATCGGCTATCGCGACGGCGATCCGGTGCTGGCGAAGAATGTCGTTCAGGGGCTGTTGACGATATTCGGAGAAAAAACCGCAGGCAGCAGCCGAACGGAGATGGACAACGCGCAGCGCTTTCTCGGCGATCAGATCGCCTCTTATACCGACCAGCTGCGCGCCGCCGAGAAGCGTCGCGCCGATTTGTCGCGGCGCTACCCCGACATCGTTTCGAACCGGGCGCCCGACGCGCCGCCGAGCGGAGAGGACAGCGGCACCCGCCTCGATCATGCGCGCAGCACCGTGGCTCGCCTCAAGGGCGAGCTCGAGGATGCCGTGACAAAGCGGGATTCGCTGCGCAAGGAGCTGGCCTCGATCCCACCAAAGCTGAGCATCGAGCAGGCGCCTCAGGTGGTGGTCAACAACGGGCGCACGATGTCGCCGGACGAGGCGCGGCTTGCAGATTTGCGCAAGAACCTCGATGCGCTGCGACTGAAATACACCGACCAGCATCCGGATGTGATCGCGACCCGCGAAGCGATCGCCCAGGTCCAGGCGGAGATGAAAAAGCCGGCGGGGGCCGGACCAGGATCGAAAGGCGGCCCGAAGGCCGAGATTGCCAACACCGTCTATGACCAGCTCAAGGTCAAGCTGGTCGACACCGAGGGGGCCGTCGCCACCGGAACGCAGCGTCTGGCGCAGGCGCAAGTCGAGGAAGCGCGCATCGAAAAGGTTGTGCAGTCGGCCCCGGGCGTGCTGCAGCAGGCGCAGGATCTCGATCGCGACTACTCGGTCCTCAAAAAGAACTACGAGGAGCTGGTCGCCCGGCGCGAATCCGCCCAGATCGCCAGTGCGGCCAATGCCAAGTCCGACGCGATCCAGTTCCGTATCGTCGATCCGCCGCAAGTGCCGGTGCTGCCGGTGGCGCCGAACCGGCCGCTGCTGGTCTCCGCAGTGCTGCTGATCGCCGTTGGCGCAGGGCTCGCCACCCCCATTGCCCTAAAGCAGTTCGACCGGTCGTTTGCGACGATTGGCCAGCTGCGCAATCTCGGAGTTCCGATCTTGGGCAGCGTATCGCGGCTGTCGCTCGGGATGGATCGCCGCCAAGCAGCGCTGCAGCTGGCGGGGGTCTGCGCGAGCGCGCTGGTCTTGATCGCAGTCTACGGGACCTTGCTGGCGCTGAGCTTTGGTCTCCGCTCGGTGGGTGTATCGTAATGGCCGAATCGATCGGACTCATCGAGCGCGCGGCAGCGCTGCTCAAGCAGCGCGAAGCGACCGAGCGCGGTCGAGCGGCGCCGCCGGCCGAGCGCGTCGCGGCGGATCTCGTCGACGACGCGGAAAGGGAAGCGGGCGGTGCTGCAGCGCAGGCAGCAGAGGACGGCCCCGGCCTCGGGCCGGAGCTGATCCTCGATCGGGGCCAGCTCGCCAGCCATGGGATAACCCTGCCGTCCTCCGAGCGGTCGCGGACGGTCGAAGAATTTCGGCTGATCAAGCGCAACCTGATGGCGGCGGGGTCGCAAGGCAATGCTGCGGGCGCGCGCCGCCGAAGCCGCTCGATCATGGTTACAAGCTCGCGGCCGGGCGAGGGCAAGACCTTTATTGCGCTCAATCTGGCGCTGGCCTTCGCCTCCGAAAAGGAGGTCAAGGCGCTGCTCGTCGATCTCGATACACAGCATTCGACCTTGCAAAAGATTCTCGGCATTGCCGGTCAGCGCGGCATCGTCGATGTGCTGGGCGGACACGCCGATCTTTCCGAGGTCTTGCTGCGCACCAATCTGCCAAACTTCCTGGTGCTGCCGGCGGGCCTCGGTGGGCCGCATGTTCCGGAACTGTTGTCGAGCCGGCAAATGGCGGCATTGCTGGGCGAGATGACCCAACGCTACCCAGACCGCGTTATCATTCTCGACACGCCGCCATGCATGGCCAGCAGCGACGCGGCGACGCTTGCGCCGCTGGTCGAGCAGGTGGTCTTTGTCGTCGAGGCCAACCGCACCCAGCAGGAGGAGATCGAAACCGGGCTCAGCATGCTCAGCGGCTGTCCGCAAATCAGCCTCCTGCTAAACAAAAGCGACCTGACGACCGAGCATTTCGGCTCTTACGGATACGGTTATCACTACCCCGGTGGCGGCGGCGATGAGCTTCGCTCGGACAGGCCGGCACCCGCCTAGCGACGGGGTGCGGCGCGCGTTCGTGCGGCTTCGGCGTCTTGGTTGGGCGTTGCTGCTGCTGGCCTCGGCTGGCATCGCTCATCCGGCACGGGCGCAGATGCAAGGGGGTGGGTTCGGGCCGGATCTGCTGCCGCCGCTGCCGCAAGGGCCGATCGGGCTGCCGAGCCCGCTGGCGCCGCCCAATGCGCTGCCGGGCGGCAATTTGGTGCCGGGCCAGCCCTTGCCCGGACAGGAGACGCCGCCCGCCCCCTACTCGCTGGCGCTGCCGCAGCCGGGGTTTGGCGTCACCACGCTGCAGGCGTACAACCCAAATGCCCCCGCAATCCTGATCTTGCCGCAAATCACCATTGGCGAGCGGTTTATCGACAATGCGAACAACACCGCCACCGATCGGATCGCCGCCGCCGAGACCCGGCTGATACCGGGCCTGACGATCTCCGCCGATACGCCCCGGCTGCAAGGGGTGCTGACCGGCAATCTCGAGGGCGATGTATCGGTCCCCTCAACCGATTTGAACCGCATTTTCGGCAACCTCTACGCCAACGGTCACGTAACAGTCGTTCCGGACAAGCTGTTTGTCGACGCCAAGAGCACCATCAGCTTGGCATCGACCGTGCCCGGGCTCGGCTTCACCAGCCCCACCTTGCTGTCGAAAAACCAGTCGACGCAGATTTTTGCCAACACGGTGTCGCCGTACTTTCGGGAATCGGTAGACGGCCTCGTCGATACCGAGCTGCGCTACACCTTCGGCTCGACCAATTTCGGTGGGAACACGACGGGAGCGGTAGTGCCGGGGTCTACCGTCTCGAACAATCTGGCGAACGGGATCCTGAACGAAGGCACATTTACCGCGGCGACCGGGCAAAACTTCGAGCGCGCGCTGTCGCGATTGACGGTCGATGCATCGAATTTCAACTCTTCCAACACGACCCGCAACAACCAATTCAGCGCCTATGACGATCTCGAATACCGGTTCTTGCCCGAGGTTGCTGCGCTGGGACGTATCGGCTATCAAAACATTCGGTACCCGTTTGCCCCCGCGGCGACTTTTGCCGGGGCCACCTGGCTTGTGGGCGGGCGCGTCGGGCTGGCGGAGAGTTACGGCTATCTCAGCCTGGAATACGGCGTGCAGCAAGGAGTGTACGGCTTTACCGGCTCGGCGCTCTATCAGATCACCCCGACGATGACGGTGACCGCGACCTTGACGCAGGGGATCACCTCGCCGTCTCAATACTTGCAGACTGCGCTGTCGGCCTCGACCCTGAACCCCTACGGCGCCATTGTCGATCAATATAGCGGGCTGCCGACCGCCTTTTATAATCCCGGCCTCGGTTTGACCAGCAACGTCTACCGTCAACATCTGTTCAATATCGGAATCAGCGATAGAATCGGATATAATCAATATTCTCTGTACGGGATTTACATCTCGCAACAATCGTTGACGCCGCCGACCACGACTACCCCAACCAAAAGTATTGGTGCAAATTTCAACTGGGGTCGATCGATCCGACCCGACCTGAACAGCGCCGCCTCGGTCGGGCTTTTCAATACAAGCAATGTGATCGGGCTGACGAATACCGCATCGGTCGGCACCATCAATACCATCACCGCAAATTTGGGGCTAAACTACCTCATTACCCAGACGTTGACCGGCTCGGTCCTCTATACGTTTTCTTATCAGACCAACGGCGCCGCGGTGACCGGCAGCACCGGCAACATCTTTGTCAACTCGCTACAATTTCTTCTTACCAAAACATTCTAACGCGATGTATTCCGAATTCTACGGGCTCTCGACCCGACCGTTTCAGCTTACGCCCGACGCACGGTTCTTTTTTGAAAGCACGGTGCATCGTCAGGCGATGGCGTACATGGTCTATGGCCTGCACCACGCCGAGGGCTTTATCATCATCACCGGCGAGGTCGGCGCCGGCAAGACCATCCTCGTCGACAATTTGCTGGCGACGATCAACGAGAACAGCTTTGTGGCCGCCAAGATCGTAACCAGCCAGCTCGGCGGGGATGATCTTCTGCACCTCGTCGCCGCCGGGTTCGGCATCGCCAAGGAAGGGCTGGCCAAAGGGGCGGTGCTGCAGCGCATCAACGATTTTGTTCTCGCCCAGCACCGCAGCGGCAAGCGCGCGCTGCTGATTGTCGATGAGGCGCAGAACCTGTCGTTCGAGGCGCTCGAGGAGCTGCGGATGCTGTCGAACATCGTCGTCGACAAGACCATGGCGCTGCAGAGCTTTTTGCTCGGCCAGCCGCAGTTTCGAGCGGTGCTCGGCAGCCCCGGCCTCGAGCAGCTGCGCCAGCGCGTCACCGCCGCCTATCACTTGGGGCCGTTGAGCGAAGCCGAAACCCGGTCTTATGTCGAGCACCGGCTGCGGCGAGCGGATTGGAAAGGCGACCCGCATTTCACCGAGGCCTCGTTCCCGCAGATCCATCAGCACACCCAAGGGGTGCCGCGACGGATCAACACGCTGTGCTCGCGGCTGCTGCTCTATGGCTTTCTCGAGCAGCTGCACACGTTGACCGCCAGCTCGGTCGAAAAAGTCGCAAACGACCTGCGCGAGGAAATCGCGGTCGTCACGACGCCGAGCCCGGCCGGTGCCGCGGCGCCCGGCAGCAACGGCGTCGGCACATTAGAGCAAGTGGCCGAGCGCGTGCGCACGCTTGAAACCAGCGTCGATAAGCACAACCGGCTGATCCGGCGGGCGATCGAGATGGCCGCCCATTACTTCCAAGGGGAGCGGCCATGAATGCCAATGCCATGAGCGCCAATGCCATGAGCGCCAATGCGATGACCGTCGATGTCGAAGATTATTTTCAGGTCGAGGCATTCGCTTCAACCATCGATCGGGCGGAATGGGAACATTTGCCGCGCCGGGTCGATCGCAACACCGAGCGCCTGCTCGATATTTTTGCCGAGACCGGGGTCAGCGCGACGTTCTTTGTGCTGGGCTGGATCGCGCGCCGCCATCCGGCTTTGGTGCGGCGCATCGTCGAAGAGGGGCACGAGCTGGCGAGCCATGGGTGCGACCACTACCGTGCCGACCGTCAATCGGCGGCGGCATTTCGCACCGATGTGCGCGACAGCAAAGCGATCCTCGAGCAAATCGGCGGTGTCGCGGTGGCCGGATACCGGGCGCCGACCTTTTCGATCGGCCGCGGCAGCGATTGGGCGCATCGGATCCTGGCGGAGGAAGGCTATCGCTACAGCTCGAGCGTCTATCCCCTCAGGCACGATCTATACGGCACCAGCGGCGCCCCGCGGACTGCATTCACCCCGGTCGACGGCATGGTCGAGATCCCGTTGACCACCGTACGGTTGGGCGGGATTGACATGCCGGCCTCGGGCGGCGGCTATTTCCGGCTGTTCCCCTATCCCGTAAGCCGGTGGCTGTTGGCGCGGGCGGGTCGCGATCTCGCGGCGCCGGGGATTTTTTACCTGCACCCCTGGGAAATCGACCCGCAGCAGCCGCGCCAGCGGCATGCCCCGCTGCGCTCCCGGTTTCGCCATTATCTCAATCTGGGCCGCACCGAAGGACGTTTTCGCCGGCTGCTTCGAGATTTCGCATGGACGCGGATCGACCGCTTGTTTCTGACCGAGGCGTCCGGCCCGTTTCCGGTCGTCACCGCATGGATGGATCGCCGGCTGCCGTCGCCGTAAGGCGGCTCCAGCCCGGCGACGAAGCAAGGTGGGACCGGTTTGTCGGTGCCTGCGGCGGCGGGACCTTTTTTCACCTCGCCGGCTGGAAGCACGTGATCGAGCGCGCCTTCGGGCATCGCACTCACTATTTGCTCGCCGAGCGTGGCGGTGCCATCACCGGCGTCCTGCCGCTGACCCATGTCAAATCCGCGCTTTTCGGCTCCTCCTTGATCTCGAATGCCTTCGCCGTTCATGGCGGCCCGATCGCCGCGGACGCCGAGAGCTTGGCGGCGCTCGAGCGGGAGGCGGTGCGGCTGATGGAGGCAATTCCGGTCCCGGTGCTGGAGCTGCGCGGCTGGTCGCAACACCGTGCCGAGTGGCCGACCCGCGCGGACCTCTATGCAATGTTTCGCAAGCCGCTCGAACCTTCTGTCGAAGCCAACCTCAAATCGGTGCCGCGCAAGCAGCGGGCGATGATCCGCAAGGGCATGCGCAACGGTCTGTGCTCGGCGGTCGATGCCGAAGTCGGTCGGCTGCACCGCATCTATGGCGAAAGTGTGCGCAACCTCGGCACGCCGGTTTTCTCCAAATCATATTTTCACATCCTGCGAGAAGAATTCTCGACTTCTTCGGACATCGTCACGGTGACACATGATGGACAAGCCGTCGCGTCGGTGCTAAACTTTTATTTTCGTGACGAGGTGATCCCCTTCTATGGCGGCGGGGTGCGCGCGGCCCGCGCTCTTGCCGCCAACGACTTTATGTATTGGGAGGTCATGCGCCGTGCGTGCGAGCGGGGCTGTCGCGTGTTCGATTTCGGACGCAGCAAGGTGGGAACCGGGGCGTACGACTTCAAACGCAACTGGGGCTTTGAGCCGACCCCGCTCGTCTATCAATTTCGGCTGGCCGCGGGGCGCGCGATGCCCGATCTGAACCCGCTCAACCCCAAGCTGCGGCTGCTCGTTGCCGCCTGGAAGCGGCTGCCTTTGCCGGTGGCCAATCTGCTCGGGCCGTTGATCGTCAAAGGAATCGGCTGATATGGATTTGTGGCGCAAGCCGGCCCCGCTCAACCGGGCGAACGCGCCGATGGCCATCTCCTCGACTCCGATGGAGCGGGAACGGGTCACGCGGCCGGCCGTCGCAAGAAGCTGGCGGATGGCGCTGGCGGCGGTAGCCTTGGCTGCCCTCCTGTTCGGCATCGTGTTTCGCGCCGATGTTGCCGGGGCGGTGCGCGTCTGGATCAACTCGACCGCTTACAATCATTGTTTTCTGATCATACCGCTTACCGGTTTTCTGCTTTGGGAGCGGCGTTCGACAATCCGCGCGGTCGCCCCGCGCCCGACGCTCTGGCCGGTGGCGGCAATGCCGTTGATCTCGGCGATATGGCTCGTCGCCGCGGTGCTGGACATCAACGAGGTTCGGCAGCTCGCGGTCATCGCCATGTTCGAGATCGTGCTCCTTGCGGCGCTCGGCGGCCGTGTATTTCGCTTGCTGCTGGCCCCGCTTTTGTTCTTGTTTTTTCTGGTGCCGACCGGTGCCTTTCTGGTGCCGACCTTGCAGAAAATTACCGCTGACATCACCGTCGCCGGTTTGCACGCCTTGCACATTCCGGTGTTCTCCGACGGCAATATGATCGAAATACCCGAGGGCACCTTCGAGATCGCCGAGGCCTGCGCCGGCTTGCGATTTTTGGTGGCATCGAGCGTATTCGGCTGCTTTTTCGCAATTTTGATGTACCGCAGCCGGCTGCGCCGAGCGATTTTCATCGCCTTGTCGGTGGCGGTCCCGATCGGCGCCAACGGGCTGCGCGCTCTCGGAATTATCTGGCTGGCGCACCTGGAAGGCAGCGCCGCAGCGGTCGAGGCCGATCACGTGCTTTATGGCTGGCTGTTCTTTTCCTTGGTGATCCTGCTGCTGATCGCGATCGGCACGGCATTCTCCGAAAAATCCGAGCGCCGCTTCGAGCCGCCGCTCGCGCCGGCGTCGGCTGCGGACCCGGTGCCGCGAAGATTTGCCGTCATCGTCTCGGTGGCGGCCTTGTTGGCGATGATCGGCCCGGCCTATGCGGCGCGTCTCGACAGTGCCGCACCTGCCGCCTTGCTGCCGGTGGCCGGCGGACCCGAGGTTGCCAAGCCATGGCAGCTGCTGCCGAGCACGGCAGCGGTCTGGGAGCCCAAAATTTCCGGCACCGATCGGCAATCTCTCGACAGCTTTGAAGAGCCGGGGTCGGGCATCATCGTCCGCTATCTCGGGCTTTACCGGCTGCGCGCCGTCGGCAATCGGCTGACCAACAGCGAAAACCGCGTCGCCGACGACCGCTCCTGGCAAATCGCGCGGCAAGGGACCGCCGAAATCCTCTTGAATGGTCGCAAGGTCACGGTAACCAGCACCGAAATCGTGCATCAGCAGTATCGCCGGCTGGTCTGGTCGTTTTATGTCGTCGACGGGGAAATCGCGGCCGGGCTGGTCAAAACCAAGCTGCTGCAAGCCCGGGCGACGCTGTTCGGCAACGATCGGGTCGCCGCCTTTGTCGCGGTTTCAGCCAGTATGGACGATTCCGGCCACGATGCGGCAGACCGGCTGGCGGCGTTCCTCTCCGCAAGCCAGCCGCTGGCACAATATCTGGGCAACCTGCGGCGAGCGGCCCAGCCCAATGGCTGACCGGCTCAATGGCTGACTGGCTCAAGCGGGTCTAGCGCGCGGCGGGCTCAGTCGCTCGGCCAGCGCCTTGATCTCGAACGGGGTTGCCGGTCGGCCGCCGATCTCGCCGGTAAAGAATTCGAGGTATTGCTCGATCCGTCGCAAAAACGCCTGGAGATCGGCATTGTCGCGCACATATGGCGTGTAGCCGGGGGTCAGTGACGGGCTGTGATAGGTAAAGCTGAAGACACGGTGGCCCTGGCGCAGCAGCGCCCGCGTCAGGCGCCGCAGTTCTTCGAAGAGGATGCCTTCGGGTGTCAGAGTGATGCGCTCGACCAGGCGCAGGCGGGCGAGGATGCCGGGAATATGCAGCGCTTTGAGCCGCTCGTTCATGGTCAGCATCGGGGCCATGCCGCCGGCGGCGGCGAGCAGCCCGGTGTAGCCGATCGACAGCGGGATCTCGAGCAGCTCCGGGCTGGCGCCGAACCAATAGGGGCGCGCGCCGCAACGCGAAAAATCGGGCCCGAATTTTGCGCTGAGATCGGTGCCGGGGACGACGCTGACATCGATTTCATACCCGAGCTCGGCCAGGATATGCGGCGTCGCCGGGCCGACGCCATACCGCCCGGCCTTATAGATTCTCGGCTGGACGCCGATGTTGCGGCGGATGATCCCGGTCAGCTGGACCAGCTTCTCTCGTTCGAGCTCGGACGGCAGATTTCCGGGAAACGAGTTTTGGTCATTGGTCTGCTCGATAAAGGGCGGATTGTCCCAAGGCTGCAGATGGGCGCCGATTTCGCAGGCGCCCGCGTGATAAAGGCTGCCAACGTATTCATAGGCCTCCGGCGTGCTGCTCACCGGGTAATCGAGCACAAAGGTCGGCCGTACCCCGTAGCGCTCAAAAATCGGCTGGGTTTGCGCTTGGCACTTGACCGATGTCACCCCCATCGCCCGGCGCTCTCGCTGGCGCGCCCAGTCGAACTCGGCCTCGGTATCGACCACGACGACAATCATCGGCGGGTGATCGGCGGGCCATTCGATCGTCGTCCAGGTGCTGGGATCGAGCATCGCTTTGAACTAGCACGCCTCGCGAGACGCCCAATCGAGCTGGACCGTCGATACGTTCATCCGAGCGACACCAATTCCGCGCAACATACTGTAACACGGCGGTCCCGATTACGCGAGGATCGACATGTCAAATTGCCGAGGAAACTTGCCACCGGCCAACAAGCGGAGGTACACATTTCTTTGACGCGCCGGGTTGGCCCGCTCCGGCGCCGGAACGCGGGCGGCTGATGATGTCTTTGCTCGCTTCGGTGCCGTCGAACGCCGGGAGTGCTGGCGTTGTGGCTCAGGGCGAGCATCTTCTCCATGTATTTCCAAGCTTTGGCATCGGTGGGGTGCCGCTTCGCATGGTGCGGGTCATCAATCATCTCGGTGCAGAGCTGCGTCATACCGTGATCGCTCTCGATAACGACATTGCCGCCGCCGACGGCTTGGCCGAGGATGTGAGGGTGACGCTGCGGCAAATCGCGCGCCCGTCTCGGGGGCTCGTCCGATCGACGCTCGATAATGTCCTTGCTTTGCGGCGACTGCGGCCCGACCTGCTGATCACGTATAATTGGGGCGCAATCGAGTGGGCGATGGCCAATCGCTTGTTTCCGGTGTCCCGTCAATTGCATTTCGAGGCAGGCTTTGGCAAGGAAGAGGCCGACACTCAGCTCCGGCGGCGCGTTCTGTTCCGCCGCTGGGCCTTGGCCCGCTGTGCGAAGGTCGTTGTGCCCTCGCGCCGGCTCGAGACATTGGCACACGCAGCTTGGAAGCTGTCGCCCGGCCGGGTGCTCTATCTTCCAAACGGTGTCGATCTCGAGCGGTTCGCGGCGAACGGGCTGCAGACGAGCTTTGTCCGCCGGCCGGGAGAATTGGTGATCGGCACTGTCGCACCCTTGCGGCCCGAAAAGAACGTCGGGCGGCTGCTGCACGCTGTCGCCATCCTCGGCGGCTCGCTTCGATTCCGTCTGGTGGTGGCGGGAGAAGGCGCCGAGCGGCCGGCGCTCGAGCGGCTCGCGGGTGAGCTCGGCTTGTCCGATCGCGTCGTCTTTACCGGCCGAGTGAGCCCTGAATCGGTGCTCGGCGCGTTTGACGTGTTCGCCCTCTCCTCCGATACCGAGCAGATGCCCAACGCGCTGCTTGAAGCGATGGCGGCCAGCCGCGCCGTTGCTGCCGTCGATGTCGGCGACGTCCGGCAGATGGTGTGCGAAGACAACCGCGAATTCATCGTTCCTCGCGACGATGCCCCGGCTTTGGCAGCGGCGATCACGCGCTTGCTCGCCGATCCGAACATGCGGGCCGCGCTCGGCCGCAAAAACCGCGCGCGCGCCGTTGCCGAGTTTTCGCAACAGCGAATGTTCTCCGCTTATGCGGACGTGCTTGCCGCCGGCCGCGCGCACTAGGGATACGCGCTCGTCTATGGGTGGTTTTGTCCTGCTGCATACCGACCCCGGAAAGGACTGCTCCGCGACCCAGGCGGCGGCGCTGGAGGCTTTTGCCAGCATGGGGATCGGCGCGCCGCGGCTGGTGCATGGCGAAGGCTATGTCTTGGCGATGTTCCCCAAACGCCAGGAGAGCGAGCCGGAGCTCGAGCAATTCGCCAACGGCGATTTCGTGTTTTCCTGCGGCACGTTGATTTATGACGACAAGGTCGGGCGGGCGGCGGCGGCGGCGTTCTATCGCGATTACCATGGCCCGCCCGGACCGCGCGACCGGGCAACGGGCCATTACGCGGTGATCCTGCGCAAGGGTGCGACGACCGATCTGGTGTCGGACGGCTTTGGTGGCTTTCATGTCTTTCGCGATGACCAAGGACGCATCGCGTCTTCCTCGTTTTTGGCGGTGGCGGCAACCCTCGACCGGGTCACGTTGAGCACACAAGGTGCGAGCGAATATGTCTTTAACGGCGTGGTTTCCGGCGACGCGACCATGTTCGACGAGATTGGCCTGATGCCGGTCGGCGCTTCGCTTGCCGTGCGGCAGCGCGGTTTGGAAATTCGCCGTCATCCGTTGCAGATTTCGACGTCGGTTTCGACCGAGCCGTTCGAGGCATCGATCTCGCACAGCATGGAGCTGCTGGACCGTTGTTTTGGTGCCGTGGCCAAGAATTTCGGCGACCGGGTGACCTGCGCGCTGTCCGGCGGATACGATTCACGACTGATCCTGGCGCTGTTGCGGCGCCACGGGGTGCGGCCGCGGCTCTATGTTTATGGCGCTCGCGGCGACAAGGATATCGGCATCGCCCGGGCGATCGCCGAGGGCGAGCGCATCGCTCTGGAAATCGTCGACAAGGACGACCAGCCTGCCCTTTCGCCCGACGAGTTCGCCGAGGTCGCGCACGCCAATTTTCTGGATTCGGACGGCTATGGCTGGAGCGGCATCTTCACCAATGGCGCCGAACGGGTTCAGCGGGCGCGCCGGGTAGCCGGCAACGCCATCGCGCTCAACGGCGGCGGCGGCGAGATCTGGCGCAATTTCTTTTACCTGTTGGACCGCAGCCACAGCCCGCGAGAGCTGCTTTGGTCGTTCTACAGCCAGTTCGATCCGCGGATCTGCACCTCGGTGTTCGACGAGGAGGCGTATTTCCGCGGTCTCGAAGACAAGCTCGCGGTGCTGGTCGGCGACGTGCGCCGCCTGCTGCCACGGCCGCTCGTCGAGTGGCTCTACCATAATTTTCGCTGTCGCGCATGGGACGGTCGGATCAACGTCATCAACAACACTTACGGCTATGCCGCGTTGCCGTTTCTCGAGCGGCCGCTGACCGAGCATGCGAGCGCGATCCCGATCGGCTGGAAAAACCACGGCGCCTACGAAGCCGAGCTGATCCGCCGCGCCGATCGCCGGCTGGCGGAGTATCCCTCGGGCTACGGTCACGATTTCAGCGGCGCCCCGCCGCTGGCCCGCCGGCTCGTCGATTATGGCACTTACCTGCGCCCGCCTTGGCTGCGCCGGTTCGCCTACCGGGTCAAGCATCGCACGCGCAGCTCGGTCGAATGGCCCGACTATCTGCGTAAGGAGTATCGCGATGCAGCCCTGCCTGGCGGCGTCCAGCAGATGAACGCATTGTTTCAACTGCAGCGTGTCGCCGATCCGGCGCAGATGGCGCGCATCTGGAGCCTCGAATACCTGATCCGCCAATTCGGCCGCTCGGTCCGCGTCGGGTTCGCTCAGCCGGCCAAACGAAAGTCACGCAAATGTGCGGCATAGCAGGCATTTTCGATCATCGGCGCCGCGCCGAAATCGACCGCGCTTTGGTGCGCCGGATGACCGATATTCTGGGGCATCGCGGACCCGACGGCGACGGCTTTTACCACGCGCCGGGGATCGGGCTCGGCCATCGCCGGCTCGCCATCGTCGATCTCGCCGGCGGCGACCAGCCGGTGTTCAACGAGGACGGCACGGTCTGCATCGTCTACAATGGCGAAATCTATAATTTTCAGCCGCTGATGGCCGAGCTTTCGGCGCTCGGCCATGTGTTTCGCAGCCGCTGCGATACCGAGGTCGTGGTCCACGCCTGGGAGGAATGGGGCGAAGCGTGCCTCGACCGGTTCAACGGGATGTTCGCCTTTGCGCTGTGGGATGCGCGGCAAGAGGCGCTGTTTCTGGCCCGTGACCGGCTTGGAGAAAAACCGCTCTACTACAGCCTGGCCTCCGATGGCCGGCTCTATTTCGGCTCCGAGCTGAAGGCGCTCGCTTGCTGCCCCGCGATCGACCGGGGTCTCGATGCGCAAGCAATCGAGGAGTTTTTCGCCTATGGCTATATCCCCGACCCGCGCTCGATCTATCGTGGCGTGCGCAAGCTGGCGCCGGCGCATTGCCTCTTCGTGCGTCGCGGCGAGCCGCCGCCGGAGCCGCGTTGCTATTGGGACCTGCAGTTTGCTGACGATGTGAAGGCCAGCCGCGAAGAGGCCGAAGAGGAGCTGATCGCGCGCCTGCGCCAATCGGTCCGGATGCGGATGATCGCCGATGTGCCGCTCGGCGCCTTTCTGTCGGGCGGCGTCGATTCGAGCGCTGTGGTGGCAATGATGGCCGGGCTGAAGGAAGACCCGGTCGACACCTTTTCGATCGGGTTTGGCGCCAAGGGCTGGGATGAATCCGCCTACGCCGCCGAAATTGCCCGGCGCTACGGCACCGATCATCATGTCAGAACAGTCGATCCCAACTCCTTCGATCTGATCGATCGTCTGGCGACGATTTACGACGAGCCGTTTGGCGACAGCTCTGCGATGCCGACTTTCCGGGTGTGCGCCATGGCGCGCGAAAACGTGACTGTGGCGCTCTCCGGCGACGGTGGCGACGAAGTGTTTGCCGGTTACCGCCGGTATCGCTGGCACCATGCCGAAGAGAGGCTGCGCCGGCTGTTGCCGGGTGCCGTGCGCGGCCCGATTTTCGGGCTGCTCGGAGCGCTCTATCCAAAGCTCGACTGGGCGCCGCGCCCGTTGCGCGCCAAGGCGACGCTGACCGAGCTGGCCCGCGATTCGGCGGCGGCCTATTTCTCGTCCGTCTCGATTTGCGGCGATAAGCTGCGGCGCCGGCTGTTCAGTCCCGCGCTCGCGCGTGACCTGCAAGGCTATCGAGCGAGCGAGGCGCTGCGAGGTCATATGAGCCGTTCGGGCAGCCAGGACCCGCTTTCGCAAGTCCAATATGCCGACTTCAAAACTTATCTTCCGGGCGACATCCTGACCAAGGTAGATCGGGCGAGCATGGCAAATTCGCTTGAAGTGCGAGTTCCGCTGCTCGACCATACCTTGGTGGAATGGGCGGCGCGGCTGCCGTCTAACCTGAAATTGCGCGGTGGCGAAGGGAAGCTTATCTTTAAATCCGCGCTCGAGCCCCATGTTCCGGCCAATATTCTATATCGTCCGAAACAGGGCTTCGCCGTGCCCCTCAGTGATTGGTTCAGAGGGCCGCTGCGCCAGCGCTTGAGCGACACCTTGCTCGGGCCGACCTTGCAAGCCACGGGGCTCTTCGACATGCGCTGTATTGCCGAGCTCCTGGCGCAGCATGGCTCGGGAAGGTTCGACCACAGCGCCGCGCTGTGGACATTGTCGATGTTCGAGGCTTTTGCACGCCAGGTTTACCAGCCCGGCCCGGCCGCCGACCGCCCGCAAGAGCGAGCGAGGACGCTAGCCGCCTGATGGTGGTGCTGCGGTGACCTGAAGGGGGCTTACTCCGCCGCTTGGCGCAACGGCCGCAGCGTCGCGCGCATCTGCGTCTCGTACGCCTCGCGCCAGGCGAGCTTGGCGTCGGCAAGAAAATCGCCGCTGCGCACCGCGATATAGGTTTGCGGGTCGTCAACGCCGGGCGGCACGATGGCGTCTTTCTTGAACGCGCGGGCGGCGCGCAGCAGGCGCCGGCGGGTCCGGGTGATCATCCGGTCGCTCGGCCCCAGATGCTCGAAATCGTGGTCGGTGATCGGCCCCATGCTTTCGGTCACCGCCTGGTCCTGCGCCTGGATGCCGACGATCCCGGTATAGATGCCGCCATTTTTTTGCAGCTCGCGGTCGATCAACCAGTCGTTGCGCTGGTTGCCGGCGAGCCGCCAGCGGCCGTGCCAGTCGGTCGTGTTCGGCACGAAATCCATGGTCAATTTCGAGCCTGGCAAGACCCGGCTGTTGCTCAGCGCCGCACGCTCGGCCGGCAACCCTTTCCACGACAGGCTGACGAACATCGTATGGGTGTCGTCGATCGGGACCCAGCCGCGGCTGTTGACCCGGTCGAAGGCACCCTGCGGCGTCTGCGTCCAGAACGGAAAGAGGAAATTGGCGAAGCGCCAATAGGTCTGGCCTGCCGATGCCGGGCGGTAGGCGGCGTACATCGTGCCCCAATCGGTATCGGCGACATGGTATTCGGGCGCCCGGTTCGCGACCGTCCAGCGGATCAGATTGTCCGGCGCCAAATCGTCGGCAGCGACCAATCCGGCATGGAGAAAGCCAAAGTGCGACGTGTCGATGTCGCCCTCGAGCGCTTGCAGCCAGCTGCACTCGCGCTGGGCAAAGGTGATCTGCAATTCGCTTTCGGGCAAGAGCGAGGCCTCGATCCCCGGCAAGGGCGGGGCCGCCGCGCGCTCACCCATATAGACCCAGACGAGGCCGTTCCTCTCGGCCACCTTGTAGGCCCTCGCCTTGACCTTTTCCTTGTAGTCCTGCTGCGGCGTCGCATTCGGCATATCGATGCAGCGGCCGTCGGCATCGAATTTCCAGCCGTGATAAATGCAGCGGATGCCGCCCTCCTCGTTGCGTCCGAGGAACAGCGAGGCGCAGCGGTGCGGGCAGCGGTGGTCCATGACCCCGACCCGGCCATTGCTGTCGCGAAAGGCGATCAACCGCTCGCCGAGCAGCAGCAATCGCATCGGCGCGGCGTCGCGCTCCAATTCGGACGACATCGCCGCCGGCAGCCAATATTGCCGCATCAATTCGCCCATGACCGTGCCGCGGCCGACCCGAACCAGATCCTCGCGGTCTTTCTCTTTGCTCATATCCAAGCCCCCGATCTATCGGCGACGGTGCGGGAAAGTTGTCGTCATTCCGGGACGGCCGGAGGCCGGGCCCGGAACCCAGAAACACCGGCCTATTCCAGCCGGCGTAAAGCGGTGTTCATAGTCTCCGGGCTCGCGGCAAAGCTCGCGGCCCGGAATGACGGGCCGCCCCTCTCACGACCATAGGACAAAGCCGAGCCCGGTGCCGGACCCTGCAGGGGTGCGGTAGCCCGGCACATAATGCGACCAGGTGCAATCGAGGTGCTGGGCCGCACCTGCGGCGCAAATCCACATGCGGATTTCCGAGCTGCCGGAATTGAGCTTGCGCCGCGGCAGCGACTGCAGCGCCTCGCCGTCCTTGCGGCGGATCGCGTCGATGACGCCGCGGTCGAGCGCTTCGTCGACGACAAAATGGCTCAAGCCGCCCGAGCCGACGACGCCGATGCGCAAGTCGCCGGGATAGCTCTCTACCGCCGCCCGCAGCGCCTCGCCAAATTTCCAGCAGCGTCGCGGGGTCGGCTGGTTCGGCGGGAAATAGGTGTTGATCAAGACCGGCACCACCGGCAGCGACGGGTCTTCCATCAGCCGCTTGCGGACAAAGGCGAAGGCATGGCCCTCGCCCTTTCCCGGCGGCAGCGCGTCCGATGCGACCGGGTCGAACTCCTGATCGACGAGCGAGCCGATCAGGTGCCTGGCGAGCCCGCTCGCCACCGGGTATTCGCGCGCTTCTTTCTCTTCGTAATAGCGGGCGGTGGCACGCCGCGCCCATTCGGGGCCCTTGAACCCGTCGAGCGGCACGTTGCGGATGGTCTCGCCGTGATAGACGACAAAACCAGGCAGATTGTCGTCCTGGTACAGCTCCTTGTGGTCGTCGCCGACGACGATCAGCGCATCGAGCTCGGCGCGGCCGACCGCCTCTCTGAGATGCTCGACTCCTTGCTGCGCCGCTCGATGGCGGGCGGCGAACCGCTCCGGCGCCAGCTCGGCGGCGATTTGCGGCTCGGCGCGGGCGAGGAGCTCGGCATAGGTCGCAGGCGCGCCCTCCTTGTCGAGAAACTCGCGCACCCCGTCACGGTCGATAAAACGCGGCCAGTCCTCGGCCGGCGCATTGAGCATCGGCGTGTGCGATGTGGCGACCCCGAGCACGATCCTGGCCATGACAGCGGCTCCCGCAATCGTTGCGCGAGCAAAGCTAAGGTCAGCCGGCCGAGCGCGTCAACTCTGTCGGGATGCTGTCGGCGACCGGCGAGCTCAGCCTCTTCGCAGCGGCACATCTTCAGCTCCACCGGCAGCGCCGGAAGCTGCTTGCGCGAGGGCGGCGACACCCGGCAATTCGCGGCCTTCGAGCCATTCGAGAAAGGCGCCGCCGGCGGTCGATACATAGGAGAGCCGGTCGCTCAGCCCGGCTGCGGCGAGCGCGGCCACGGTATCGCCGCCGCCAGCCACGCTGAGGAGCCGCCTCGCCTCGGTCAGCTCCACCGCCTTGGTCGCCACCGCCTTGGTGCCGCGGTCGAAGGGCGCCGTCTCGAAAGCGCCGAGCGGGCCGTTCCAGAGCAGAGTGCGCGAGGCTTCGAGAGCGGCGCCGATGCGCGCGATGGTGCGGGTGCCGATGTCGAGCACCATCATGTCCGCCGGCACCGCATCGATCGCGACCTCGCGCGCGGCGGCGCCGGGCTCGAGCGCGGCGGCAACGACGGCGTCCTCGGGCAGGATCACCCGGCAGTTGCGCTCGACGGCGAGCGCCAGGATCCGGCGCGCGTCCGCCGCCATGTCGCGCTCGCACAGCGACCGGCCGAGCTCCTTGCCTTGCGCATAAAGCAAGGTGTTGGCCATCGCCCCGCCGATCGCCAGCAGATCGACCTTGCCGACGATAAAGCGCAGGAGGTCGAGCTTGGTCGAAACCTTGGCGCCGCCGACCAGGGCCAGGACCGGCCGCTGCGGATGTTCGAGCGCGCCCGAAAGTGCGGCGAGCTCCGCCTCCATCAATTTGCCGGCGGCGGCCGGCAGCAGATGCGCCAGCGCCGCGATCGAGGCATGCGCCCGGTGCGCCGCGGAGAATGCGTCGTCGACATAAACGTCGCCGAGCTCGGCGAGGGCGCGCGCGAACTCGGGCGCGTTTGCTTCCTCGCCCGGGTGAAAGCGCAAATTTTCGAGAAGCGCCACCTCGCCCGGCCGCAGCGCCGCAACGACCCGCTTTGCGGGCTCGCCGACGCAATCCTCAGCAAAGGCCACCTCGCGTCCGCCCAATGCCCGGCGCAGCGGCTCGACGACCGGACGCAGCGAGAATGCCGGGTCGGGTTTTCCGTCGGGCCGGCCGAAATGCGACATCACGACGACAATCGCGGCTCTCCCGACGAGCGCCTCGATGGTCGGCGCCAGCCGCTCGATTCGGGTGGCGTCGGTCACCATGCCGTTCTTGACCGGCACGTTCAAATCAGCGCGCAGCAGCACGCGTTTGCCGCCGACCTCGAGGTCGTCGATCGTGAGAAACTTGGGCATTCCGAAGACCTCTCGAACTATCGGCTGGGCTCGGTCGGAGCGTCGCGCGAGGCTCGCTCGACACCATGAACATTCCGGCGAACGGCGTGTCCGAATCCAGGATCACAAAGACGACCGTGCCGATCGACAGCGCCGCCAGCACGATCGAAGCTTTTCGTGCGGCAAGGCTGGGGCGGGGGCGGCTCGTTCGGGGCTGCTTACTCCGCCCCCGGAATGCGCTAATATAGCGCAAGGTGGGGTTTGCAGCCGGGCCATGGCGAGCAGGTGATGGGGTCGATCTCTGCGGGTCTGAACGGCGCCGATTACGTCGCACGCGCCCGTGCGCTGGGGCCGGCGCTCGCCGCCGCAGCCGAGGAGATAGAGCGTCGCCGCGAATTGCCCGAGCCGATCGTCGAGGCATTGGCCGCCGCAGGCTTGTTCCGGCTGCTGCTGCCGCGCTCGCTCGGCGGGGCCGAGCTCGCCCCCGCCGACTATGTGCCGGTCATCGAGGAAATCGCCCGGCATGACGCCAGCGCCGCCTGGTGCGTCGGCCAAGCCTGCGGCTGCACGATGACCGCGGCGCAGCTGGAGCCCTCGGCGGCGCGCGAAATTTTTGGCGGCGCGCGCGGCATCGTCGCTTGGGGCCCGGCCGCTGCGGCAGCCCAGGCGCGACGGGTGCCGGGCGGCTATCGGTTGACCGGCCGCTGGAGCTTTGCCAGCGGCAGCCATCACGCGACCTGGCTCGGCGCGCATGTCGCGGTGCATGGCGAGGACGGCACGCCGCTCGCGCGCGCCGATGGCGGCGTCGTTTTCCGCACGCTGCTGTTCCCGAAGGCAAATGCGGCGATGGCCGACATCTGGCATGTCATCGGGCTGCGCGGCACCGGCAGCGACAGCTACAGCGTCGCCGATCTGTTCGTCCCCGACGAGCACACGGTCGCACGCGATGGGGCGGCGGGCCGGCACGAGCCCGGCCGGCTTTACGCCTTCAGCAGCAGCAACCTCTACTCCGCCGGGTTTGCCGGTGTGGCGATGGGCGTCGCGGCGAGCGCGCTCGATGCCTTTATCGAGCTGGCGCGCGACAAGGTCCCGCGCGGCGGCAAGCGCACCCTGCGCGACAACAACATGATCCAGACGCAGACGGCGCAGGCTCACGCGCGGATCGGCGCGGCGCGCGCGTTCCTCTTGGACGCGCTCGACGAGATCTGGCATGAGGTCGGGCAGAGCGGCCGGCTCAGCCTCGACCACAACGCGACGATCCGGCTCGCCTCGACCTGGGCGATCCACCAGGCGCGCGAGGTCGTCGACACCGTCTATCACGCCGCCGGGGCCACGGCCATTTTCGAGGAGAACCCGTTCGAGCGCCGCTTTCGCGACATTCATACCGTGGTGCAGCAATATCAGGGTCGCCAAGCGCATTTCGAGACCGTCGGCCAGGTCCTGCTCGGCCTCCCGCCGGAGAGCACGATGTTCACTTTTTAGCGGTCGATGGCGCCGCGCAACATGAACTCTCCCGCCTCCGACGCAAACCTCGCCGATCGATTGCCCACCCGGCGGCACTGGTCGCTCGACGACATCCCGTGGGCCGCGATCGACCGCGATCGGGTGGCCGGGAACGAGGCGTTGTTCTACATGGTCGCGGCGGCGTCGTTGATGGAAAGCGCCACCGACCTCTACACCGAGAACCTGATCGAATATTTCAGCGGCGATGACGAGATCGCGACGTGGCTCGAGCATTATTGGCTGCCCGAGGAGTTGCAGCACGGCCGGGCGTTGCGCCGCTACGTCGAGACCGCCTGGCCGGATTTTCCGTGGGCCGAGGTGCGCGAGGGGTTTGTCGAGGAATTCCGGCCGTTCTGCGACGAGGCGCTGGAACAGCGGCGCAGCCTCGAAATGGCTTCGCGCTGCGTCGTCGAGACCGGCACCGCGAGCTTCTATACCGCACTGTCGCGCGCCAGCCCCGACCCGGTTTTGGCCGAGGTCACCGGCAGAATCGCCAGGGACGAGGTCCGGCACTACAAGCATTTCTACCGCTTTTTCCGCCAATATCGCGCGCAGGAGCAGCCCGGCCGCGGCGAGGTCGCCCCGGCCTTGTGGCGCCGGCTCAAGATGACCGACGGCGAGGACCGGCTCGTCGTATTGCAGCACGTCCACGCCGCGCATCGCCCCAGGGTGGCCTTCGACACGGCCCTCTACCGCCGCATCCGCCAGCATTGCCGCCAGCTGCTGCGCCCCCATTTCCCGGTCGAAATGACCATCCGCATGCTGTTGAAGCCGCTCGCCCTCGGCCCCCGCACCCAGCGCTTGACCGTGCCGGTGCTGGCTGTCCTCGCCCGCCGCGTCGTGCCCTAGGCCAAGAACCCGCCGCGCGACCCTCGATTCGGGCTGTGTTGGCAAGCAGCCGCGAAACCCGCGGCCGGCAGGCAGATGGCGGTCTTGACAGCCCCGCCGCTCGCCGCTACTACACACGCGATCGTGGTGAATTTGAGCCGACCGGCTTGCGGCCACGTTAAAAAAACGCTAAAAGGTCGGGTGTTCTGAAAGGAGCCCTGGCCCGCGGCGGACCGGGGCTTTTTGTTGTTTCCGGGATCGGCGCGGCCTGCGACATGGAGAAAGCTGCCGATGACCAAGCCCGTACTGCCCGCCGATCTCGCCGCCACCGTCTCGCCCGCCACCCTCCTGGTGCGCGGCGGCGCCACCCGCAGCGCGCACGCCGAGACCTGCGAGGCGCTGTTTATGACCTCGGGCTTTGTCTACGAGGACGCCGCCGCGGCCGAGCTGCCTTTGCCAATGAAGGCTCGCGCTATGTCTATTCGCGCTATCGCAACCCGACGGTGGCGATGTTCGAGGAGCGGCTGCGGCTGATCGAGGGGGCGGAGGCCTGCCGCGCCACCGCGAGCGGCATGGCGGCGGTGTTTGCCGCGCTCTTGTGCAAATTGCGCGCCGGGCAGCGGGTGGTGTCGAGCCGGGCATTGTTTGGCTCGTGCAACTATATCGTTACCGAACTGTTGCCGCGCTGGGGGATCGAGACGCAGCTTGTCGATGGGCGCGACCTCGGCGCCTGGGAGGAGGCGCTCGCCGGCGGCGCCACGCTAGCCTTTTGCGAGAGCCCGTCGAACCCGGCGATGGAATTGGTCGATCTCGCCGAGGTGGCAAAGCTGGTGCACCGCGCCGGCGGCATCTTTGTCGTCGATAACGTGTTCGCGACGCCGCTGCTTGCAAAAGCCGCTCGCGCTCGGCGCCGATGTCGTCGTCTATTCGGCGACCAAGCACATCGATGGGCAGGGCCGCAGCCTGGGCGGCGCCATCCTCGCCAGCGAAGAAATACATCAAGGAGGATCTCGGCCTCTTCTACCGCCATACCGGCCCGTCCTTGAGCCCGTTCAACGCCTGGCTGTTGCTGAAGGGCCTCGAAACCCTCGAATTGCGGGTCGAGCGGCACTGCCGCACCGCGCTTGCGATCGCCCGCTTTCTCGAAGCCCATCCGAAGGTGCCCCGGGTCATCTATCCAGGCTTGCCGAGCCATCCGCAACACGCGCTCGCCGCGCGCCAGATGGCGGCGGGCGGCAGCCTCGTCTCGTTCGACGTCGCCGGCGGCAAGGAGGAATGCTTCCGCTTTCTCGACACGTTGCGGCTCGTCGACATCTCGAACAATCTCGGCGATGCCAAAAGCATCGTCACCCACCCGGCAACGACGACGCATTCGCGGCTGAAGCCCGAGGCGCGCGCCGAGCTCGGCATCGGCGATTCGCTGGTCCGCCTGTCGGTCGGGCTCGAAGCCGAAGCCGATCTGCTCGCCGATCTCGAACGGGCGCTGCAAACTATTTAGCAATATATAAATGTGTAATAATCTCATTGACACAGAAATATATGTGATATTTAGCTGAGCCACATCGTCGGGGCGGAATTAGCCGCCTCGCGCCCCCAGAGGGCCGATATGGCTCACATCGAAAGCATCTCGAAGGCCGAGGCGGTCAAGCAGCAAAGCCGCCATTTGCGCGGCCATATCGCGCGCGACCTCGCCGATCATGCGAACCCCTTCGACAAGGAGGGGTACTCGGTGCTGAAGTTTCACGGCGTCTATCAGGGCTATGACCGCGACAGCGCCACCGCACGCAAGCAGCGCGGTGAGGACAAGCTGTGGCAATTCATGGTCCGGGTGCGCATCCCGGGCGGGCGCCTCAAAGCCGAGCAATATCTCGAGCTCGACCGGATCGCTGACCGCTGCGCCGACGGCACACTGCGGATCACGACGCGGCAGAGCATCCAGCTGCACGGGGTCGTCAAATCCGGTCTGCATGCCGCGATATCCGACGTCAACCGTGCCTTGCTGACGACGATGTCCGCCTGCGGCGACGTGGTGCGCACGGTGACGACGGTGCCGGCGCCGATCCGCGACAAGGTGCACGACCGGCTCGAAGCCGATGCCCGCCGGCTCTCGGCATACCTGCTGCCACAGACCGGCGCCTATCACGAAATCTGGGTCGACGGTGAGAAATGGCGGGAGGATGCCGGCGCCGAAGAGCCGACCGATCCGCTCTATGGCGAGCGCTATCTGCCGCGCAAGTTCAAGGCCGGGCTCGCCATCCCCGAAGACAACACGATCGACGTCTTGACCAACGACCTGGCGATCGTGCCGCTATGGGAGGACGGGCGGCTTACCGGCTATGATTTCCTGCTCGGCGGCGGGCACGGCATGACCCACAACCAGCCGGCGACCTATCCGCGCCTCGCCACCCCGGTCGCCTTTGTCGAGCCGGAGGATCTGCTCGAAGCCGCGGCGGCGGTCGTGCGCCTGCATCGCGATTACGGCGACCGCGGCAACCGCCGTCACGCCCGCCTCAAATATGTGATCGAGGAGAATGGCGAGGATTGGGCCCGCGCCCGGCTCGAGGAATATCTGAAGAAGCCGCTCGAACCCTGCCGCCCGTTGCCGCCGTTCCGGGTGCCGGACCATCTCGGCTGGCACGAGCAGGGCGACGGCAGGCTCTATCTCGGTGTGCCGGTCGCGAACGGGCGCATCGCCTCGCACCTGCGGGCGGCATTGCGCGAGATCGTCTCCGGCTTTGGCTGCGACCCGATCCTGATGCCGAGCCAAGACATTATCCTGAGCGAGATCCGGCCCGAGGACCGCGATGCGATCGACACGGTGCTGCGCGTGCACGCTGTGCGCCTCGCCCAGGATATGTCGCCGGTCGAGCGCTGGATGCTCGCCTGCCCGGCCTTGCCGACCTGCGGGCTGGCGCTGACCGAGGCCGAGCGGGTCAGCGGCGGCATCGTCGCCGATATCGAGGGTCGGCTCGCGCGCTATGGCCTCGAAGGCGAGCGCATCAGTGTGCGGATCACCGGCTGCCCCAATGGCTGCGCCCGGCCTTATACCGGCGACATCGGCATCGTCGGCCGCATGCCGGGCCATTACGCGCTGTTCGTCGGCGGCGATTTCGAAGGCACCCGGCTCAACATCGCCTTCGCGGACAAGGTCGCCCAGGGCGATATCGGCGACACGCTCGACCCCCTCTTCGCGCTCTGGGCCGCCGAACGCGAGCCAGGCGAGGGCTTTGGCGATTTCTGCCGGCGCGTCGGGCCGGCTGCGCTAAAGCAGGCGTTCGCGCATTACCGCGGGACCCGAGCGAATGCTGCCGATTAGCCTCGATTTGGCGAAAATTCGCGTGATCTTGGTCGGCGGCGGGCAGCCCGCGCTGCGGCGCCTCGAATTGCTCGAAGAAGCCGGCGCCGAGGCGCTCGAAATTTATGCGCCCGACCCCGAGCCGGGGCTCGCCGCCAGCGCCGGCGCCCGATTGCGGCGGCGCCTGCCCGAGGCCCAGGAAATCGCGCGCGCTCAACTCGTCTTTGTCGCCGGCACCGGCAAGCCGGTTGCCGAGGACATCCGCCGGGTGGCGCAGGCGGCCGGGGTCTTGGTCAATGTCGAGGACGACCGCGGGCGCAGCGATTTTCATTCGGCCGCGGTGATCCGGCGCGGCGATCTGACCCTGGCGGTCTCGACCAACGGCAAAAGCCCGGGACTGGCGGCATTGATGCGGCAGATGCTGGAGCGGCGGATCGGCCCGGAATGGGGAATCCGGCTCGACCGGATCGCCGCTTTGCGCCAGGCGTGGCGTGCGGCCGGGATCGACCCGGCGGCGATCGGCCGGCGCACTCGCGAATGGGTACGGCGCCACGGCTGGCTCGACCCTTCCCGCGAGCCGCCATCCCCGCTACCCTGACCGACAAGTTTCCATTGCTGGAGGGCGGTCGATGACGGTCGTCGCGATCATCGCGCAGGGCATGATGGGGTCGGGGGTCGGGCGCCGCTTGCACGAGCGCGGCGCCGAGCTGCGCACGCTGCTGGCGGGGCGCAGCGCCAAGAGCGCCGAGCGCGCGCAGGCTGCCGGCATGACGCCCGCGGCGGATGAGCGGGCGTTGCTCGCCGGCGCCGATTATTTCCTGTCGATCCTGCCGCCGGCCGAGGCCGAGCCGCTCGCCCGGCATCTGGCGCCGATCTTCGCCGCATTGCCAAAAAAGCCGGTCTATCTCGAATGCAATGCGGTCAGCCCGCAGACCGCGATCCGCATCGGCGAGATCATCGCTCCGACCGGCGCGCATTTTGTCGATGCCGGCATCGTCGGCGGCCCGCCGCGGGCAGGCTACAACGGGCCGGCGATCTATGCGTCCGGCGAATATGTGCGCGAGGCGTTGCCGTTGCGCGACTGGGGCATCGATTTGCGCGCGATCGAGGGGCCGATCGGCGCCGCCTCGGCGATGAAAATGTCGTATGCCGGGATCACCAAGGGCACCACCGCGATCGGCTCGGCGATGATGCTGGGGGCGGCGCGCTATGGCTGCGGCGAGGCGCTGATCGCGGAATTGTCGCAGAGCCAACCGCAATTGCTCGATTATTTCCGGCGCGGCATGCCGCGGATGTACGACAAGGCCTATCGCTGGGTCGCCGAGATGCAGGAGATCTCGGAGTTTCTCGACAAGAACCCGCCGTCGCACGACATTTATGCGGCGATTGCCCGGCTCTATGATCATCTTGCCGCAGCCCAGGCCGAGCCGACGCCGGGCCCCGACAACGCCGTCAAAACGCTCGACCGCGTCCTCGGCGACACCAAAGGCTGAGTTTCGAGCCGTGGGATTAGTTGAGCGGATCCCGCTGCAGCTGAACCGGCCTGCCGCCGGGCGCTGGCTCCGGCGCCGGAGATCATCGCCGCGGCCGGTGGCATCGTGCCGTCCATGGCAGGCGGCTTAGCCGAGGTCGTCGACGAATTGCCGGACGCGGGCGGGCAGTGAGGCCCTTTCGCTTCGGGGTCAATGTGCGCAGCGCCGCGTCGCGCAGCGCGTGGCGTGACAAGGCGCGTCGCATCGAAGGGCTCGGCTACGCGGTCCTGACCGTGCCGGACCATCTGACCGACCTCATGGCACCCCTGCCGGCGCTGGTCGCCGCCGCCGAGGCGACCGTGCAGCTGCGGGTCGGCACCAACGTCCTCAACAACGATTTGCGCCATCCCGTATTGGTGGCGCGCGAAGCCGCGACGATCGACCTGTTGACCGACGGGCGCCTCGAGCTCGGTCTCGGCGCCGGCAGCATCCGCGCCGAATACGACGCGGCGGGGCTGCTCTTCGAGCGCGGTGCCGTCAGGGTCGATCGCCTGACGGAGGCGGTGGCGGTGATCAAGCGGCTGCTCGCCGGCGAGCAGGTCGATTTCGCCGGGCGGCATTACCAGGTGCGCGGCCACGCGATCGCGCCGCTGCCCATGCAAAAGCCGCACCCGCCGATCCTGGTCGGCGGCAACGGCCCGCGCCTCTTGGCCCTGGCCGCGCGCGAGGCGGACATCGTCGGCTTTTCGGGGATCGGGTTTCGCGGCGGCGGCGCGTTGCCGCCGGACCTGTCGGGGTGGCGCGCGGCGGGCGTCGACGAGCGGGTCCGGCTGGTGCGCGAGACGGCCGGCGCGGACCGGGTCGCCCGGCTCGAATTCAACGTGCTGCTGCAGCGCGTCGTCGTGACCGACGACCGCCGCAAGGCCGCCGGCGAACTGAGCAAGTTGACCGGCCGCTGGACGCAACTGTCGGCCGACGAGGTCCTGGACAGCCCCTATGCCCTGATCGGGACGGAGGAGGAGATCGTCGCCGATCTCGTGGCGCGGCGGCAGCGCTGGGGCTTTTCCTATTACACCGTGCAGGAGCCGTATCTCGACGCGCTCGCCCCGGCGGTCGCGCGCCTCGCCGGCGGATAGAACGCAGCTTCGCGGTCAAATCGGTTCGTCATTCCCGCGAAAGCGTCGCGCAATTGGGAACCTCTCGATTGGCCGGCCGGCGCTGCCCTTGCGCGTGACTGCTCCCGAGCGCGACAGCTCTCTTCAGCACCGCATCGCTGCTTCAGGGGCAGCCTGAGACGACGCCACTGATCAGGTTCCCGGCGTAGAGCATGCCGAGGTCGATTTCATTGGCCTCTGCCGCCGGCTCCAGCCTCGCCATCAAGACCGCCAGTTGCCGGTCCTGGTCTCGCGCCAGCTGTTCGGCTTCTTCGACGGTTACGGCTTGAAAGCGGATGCTGTCGCCGGGACGGCGGCGGCCGACCGCCGGGAGGTCGGCCGAGGCAACGGTGGCAATCTTCGGATAGCCGCCGGTCGTCTGGTGGTCGGCGAGGAGCAGGATCGGCTGGCCCGAGCCCGGCACCTGGATCGCACCGGTGGCGATCGCGTCGGAGACGATGTCCCAGCCCTGCCGGTGGCGCAGCGCCGGCCCGTCGAGGCGCATGCCCATGCGGTCCGCACTCTGCGAGATGCGGAACTCCGCCCCGAGCAGAGCCGCCACCGCGTCGTCGGTGAAATACTCCTGCTGCGGACCGAGCACCACGCGGATCGGTCGCCCGGTGTCGGCCGGAGGCGGCGCCGGGAGGCGGGATTCCGCGCGCTCCGGCGCGCTTTCGATAGCCAGCGGCACGATGTCGCCGCCGCGCAATGCCCGTCCCTCGAAACCGCCGAGGCCGGCGCGCACATAGGTGGACGCGCTGGAGAGCACCAATGGCACGGCGATCCCGCCCTCGACGGCAAGATAGGCACAAGCCGATTGCCGCCCGAGGGCCGATTGCCGCCCGACGGCGACCCGGAACACATCGCCGCGCAACAGCGTGCAGCTCTGCCACCCCGGCGCCGTCGAGCCGCCGGCGAGCAAAAGGCTGGCGCCGTCGCCCACAAGAGCCAACCGCACGCGGTCGGCGACGACTTCGAATGTCGGTCCGCTCAATAGGATTTCGAGGGTCGCCATTCCCGGTGGGTTGCCGGCGAGCGCGTTGGCAAGGCGCAAGGCGATGCCGTCGAGCGCTCCCGAAACCGGCACGCCCAGCGCCTGATGGCCGAACCGGCCGAGATCCTGCACGGTCGTGCAAAGGCCGGGCGACAGCACCTTCAATCCGGGCGGCATCCGACGACCCGCTCGCTTTCGGGAATATGGGCGCCGGCCTCGACCGCATGACGGATCGCGGCGAAGGTCTCGGTGTCGATCGGGTCGAACAAGACCGCGTCGCCGGCCGCCAGCAGCGCCGGAGGTGTCCGCGCCGGATCGAATAAGCGGATCGGGGTGGCGCCGATCAGGTGCCAGCCGCCGGGGCTCTCATAAGGATAGATCGCGGTCAATGTCGTCGCGATCGAGACCGAGCCGGCCGGCACCCGCACTCGCGGGTCGGCGCGACGCGGCAAGGCGAACTCGGGCGGAAGATCGCCCAGATAGGGAAAACCCGGCAGAAAACCCAGCATATAGACGTGCCAGCGGATACCGCTGTGCATGGCGACTATTTCGGCCGGGCGATAGCCGGTCAGCCGCGCCACCTCGACCAGGTCGGGGGCGTGCTCGCCTTGGTAGCACACCGGGATGCGCCACTGCCTGGCGCAGGTGTCGCCAGTGTCGCCACTCTCGACAAGGGGCGCGATGGCGGTTTCGAGCTCGGCCCGCGAGGTCAAAAGCGGATCGTAATGCACCAGGAGCGAGCGGAAGGTCGGCACCGTTTCGACGACGCCCGGCACCGAGGCGGCGCGGATGGCACGGTCGAGGCGGAGCACGCTTTGGCTCAGCCGGCGATCGATGCCGTTGCCGAGCTCGACGGCGAGCGCGCGGTCGCCGACCGACAGGAACCGCACCGGCATCGGCTTCCTTTGGTATAATCGAGGAACGCGATGGTCCGCGGCACGATATGACGAGGAGCCGGGCATGGCAAAATCGATCAATCTCAACGCCGATATGGGCGAGGGCTTTGGCGCCTGGCAGATGGGCGACGACGCGGCGCTGATGAAGATCATCCGCTCGGCCAGCATCGCCTGTGGCTTTCACGCCGGCGATCCGGTGACGATGCATCGCCTGGTCAGCCTCGCCGCCGCCGAGGGGGTCAGCATCGGCGTCCATCCCGGGTTCAACGATTTATGGGGTTTTGGCCGCCGCCGGATCGATACGAGCCCGCGCGACCTCGAATACATGATCGCCTATCAGATCGGCGCGTTGCAGGCGATGGCCTCCTATGCCGGCGGCAAGGTCACGCATCTGAAGCCGCATGGCGCGCTGAGCAACATGGCGGCCGAGGAGATCGAGCTGGCCTTGGCGATCGGCCGGGCGATGAAGACCGTCGACCGCGACATGATCTATGTCGCGCTCGCCGGCTCGCAGATGGAAAAGGCGGCGCAGGAGCTCGGTCTGCCATTGGCGCGCGAAGGGTTTTGCGACCGGCTCTACGACGACGACGGCAATTTGACCTCGCGCAAGGTGCCGGGCGCCGTGCTGCACGATGCCGACGAGATCCGCGACCGGGTCGTCAAGATGGTGGTGAACGACGAGATCGTCTCGCGCACCGGCAAAAAGCTCGCGATGCGGCTCGACACGTTGTGCCTGCACGGCGATGAGCCGTCGGCGGTTGTCGCCGCAAGGGCGGTGCGCGCCGGTCTCGAAGCCGCCGGGGTGAAGATCGTGACCCTGCCGGAAATGGCGCTCGGCTGAGTTGACGGGATTATCGCGGCGGGTCAGGCTGGCCGGGTGAGAGGAAGGGCGGAGCGCCGCGCGATGAAATTGATGTGGTTTCACCTGATGCCCTACACCGAGTTGCCCGAGGATTTTCGCGAGCATCATCCCTCGGTCTGGGTCGATATCCACTCCTCGCTGTTCGACCCGAAGCGCGCGCATCTGATGTACAACGACTTTATGGACGAGCTCGAATTCGCCGCCCAATGCGGGTTCGACGCGGTCTGCGTCAACGAGCACCATTCGAACGGCTACGGGCTGATGCCGTCGCCCAATTTGATCGCGAGCGCGTTGGCGCGGCGCACCTCGAACGCGGCCTTATGCGTGATGGGCAATTCCCTGGCGCTCTACAACCCGCCGACGCGGGTCGCCGAGGAGTTTGCGATGATCGACGTGATCTCGGGCGGGCGGCTGATCGCCGGGTTTCCGGTCGGGACCCCGATGGACACCTGTTTCGCCTATGGCCAGAACCCATCGATGCTGCGCGAGCGCTATCGCGAGGCGCACGACCTCGTCATGCGCGCCTGGACCGAGCCGGACACCTTTGCCTTCAACGGCCGCTTCAACCAGCAGCGCTATGTCAACATCTGGCCGCGGCCGGTGCAAAAGCCGCACCCGCCCGTTTGGATCCCGGGCGGCGGCTCGGTCGAGACCTGGCAGTGGTGCGCGCAGATGGACTACGTCTACGCGTACTTGTCCTATTTCGGGTTCAAGGACGGGCGCGCCACGATGCAGGGGTTTTGGGACGAGATGGCGCGGCTCGGCAAGGACCGGAACCCCTACCGCGCCGGCTTTCTGCAATTTGTCGGGGTCGCCGAGAACCGGGCCGAGGCGATGCGGCTCTACAAGGAGCCGGCCGAATATTTCTATGGCCGGTGCCTGCGCGTCGATCCGCGCTGGGCGGTGCCGCCCGGCTATATCACCGAGGCGACCCAGCGCGCCGGCATCCAGGGCCAGATCGGCCGTGCGGCGAGCCTCGACGCGCGGCAAAAGGCGCGCGCCACGACCGATATCTCGGACATCGTCGAGCGCGGCTATGTCATCGTCGGCTCGCCCGACGAGGTGGTCGAGCAATTGACCGAGGTCGCGACCGACCTCAATGTCGGCCATCTGATGCTGCTCCTGCAGTTCGGCAATATGGGCAAGGATTTGGCGGCCTATAACACGCGCCTCTTTGCCGAGCAGGTGATGCCGCGGCTCAAGGGCCTGTTCGCGGAATGGGAAGACCGCTGGTGGCCGCAGCCGATGGCGCCGGCCGAGCGCGCCGTGGTGCAGCCGCCGCTGCTCGCCGCCGAATAGGCTTCCGCTTACGAGACGAGGCAGCTCGCTGCCGGGGTCTCGGCATTCTGCGGTGCGGGATCGGAGGCGGCGGACGGGATGCCTTCGCCGGGGTCGCCGCCGGTTTTGCTGATGCCGGTGGCGACGGGCGGCGTGTCGCGGTCGCCGCCCGCGAGGATCGTGCCGCCGGAAACGCGTTCTCCGTGCGTCGGCCAGATCATCTGGAAATGGTCGAGCCGGCGGCCGGTGCCGCTTCTGATGTAGACCGCCGCGCTGAGCTTGAACACCCGGCCGGAGATTTCGCCGCCGACGCTCTCACCGGTCTGCGCCCAAACCACGTTGTCGCCGCGAAACCATGCGTTCAGCGCCTTGGTGTCGTCATGCCGGCCGTCGCCCCATAGTGCCATCGGGATGAGCCGGCATTTCCCGTCGACGCCGGCCCGAGCCGGCAAGGCGGCGAGCAGCGCCGCGATCAGAAAGGCGATCGGCGCAGCACGGCCGATCGCTCCGCGGCACGCCAGGCCGGTCACGGCCCCGCCTCCGGGTTTCGCCGAGAACTGTGGAGTTTCCCCTGCATCCAAGCCATCCCGCCGCCGGCTTCGGCGGACATTGCGACGCAATTATGATGTGGTTTTATTCGGACATGACGCACGCCTCCGCGGCGTCGTCCCGTCCTCGGATGCCGACCGATCGCCACCCGCCTGCGACGCGGCTCAACGCTGCGGTTTGCGGGCACGCGCCCCCGCCAGCCTAGAGACGCGCACGGCATTGCGGCGCTTTTCGCATGGCGATATGGACCAGCCCGAAATCGTCGAAGGGCTCCGAGGTCGCGGCGAAGCCGAAGCTTTGATAGAAGCGGATAAGGTGATGCTGGGCCGTCAAGACCACCGGCAATGCCGGGTGCCGCTCCCGGCAAAAGCCGAGCGCTTCGGCCATCAGCCGGCGGCCGAGCCCGTGGCCGCGCAAAAGCGCCGTGACCGCGACCCGGCCGATGCGAATGTCGCTCGGCGCCGGCACGACGCGCAGATAGCCGGCAAGCCCGCCATCGCAGCTCAAGAGCAGATGCGCCGCGGCCGCATCGAGACCGTCGAGATCGGGATAGGGCGAGGATTGCTCGACGACAAAAATCTGCTGGCGCAAACGCAGCAGGTCGTAGAGCGCTGCCGCCGACAATTCCGCGAAGCTGCGCCACTGGGTGGAGATATCGGCCGCTGTTTCTGCCATGTTGCGCAATCCGGATTGCCTCGGGGGACCGCTACGCAGCCGCGCGATTATCGCCGCCCGCACCCCGCCCCTCAACGGGTGCAACACCACGGCGATCTGCGTTACAGTCGATCCGCGTCGGGGCCGTTCCTTGCCCAGGGACGAATCGTTCCGCAAATGCGATTTTTCTCACAATCAGAACCTTCCGCCTTGCATACTAAAATCCGGGGAAGGACGGATGAGGGAACAGAGGGCCGAGCGCCGCTTGGCGGCGATCCTGATGGCCGATGTCGTCGGCTATTCGCGGCTCGTCGGCGCGGATGAAGAGGGCACCCTCGAGCAGCTCAAGGTGCTGCGCCGCGAGCTCGTCGATCCGACGATGAAGGAGCACCGCGGCCGGATCGTCAGAATTACCGGCGACGGCCTCCTGGTGGAATTCGCCAGCGTCGTCGATGCGGTGCGCTGCGCCGTCGACATCCAACGCGAGATGGCGGTGCGCAACGCCGCAATAGCCCCGGATCAGCGTATCGAGTTTCGCATCGGCATCAATCTCGGCGACATCCTCAGAGACGGCCGCGACATCTACGGCGACGGCGTCAACGTCGCCGCCCGCCTCGAAGCGCTGGCGCCGCCGGGCGGAATATGCGTCAGCCGGGTCGTGCGCGACCAGGTGCGCGACAAGCTCGGCTTCAGCTTTGACGACCGCGGCGAGCAGCAGGTCAAGAATATCGCGCGCCCGGTCCGCATATTCGATGTGAAGATCGCGGGTGAGCCAGTGGCTTCAATCTCGGATGTGGCAGCCAGGGCGGCGCCGCCGCTGCCGGACAAGCCGTCGATCGCGGTCCTGCCGTTTCAGAACATGAGCGGCGATCCGGAGCAGGACTATTTTGCCGACGGCATGGTCGAGGAGATCATTACGGCACTCTCCCGCATCCGCTGGCTGTTCGTCATCGCCCGCAACTCCAGCTCGACCTATAAGGGGCAGGCGGTCGATTTGCGGCGAGTCGGACGCGAGCTCGGGGTCCGCTATATCCTCGAAGGCTCGGTGCGCAAGGGCGGCGACCGGGTGCGCATCACCGCGCAGCTGATCGAGGCCGAGACCACCGCCCATCTCTGGGCGGATCGCTTCGACGGTCCGCTGGCAGATGTGTTCGAGCTCCAGGACAAAGTGGCGGTCAGTGTCGCCGGCATTATCGAGCCGACCTTGCACGCCGCCGAAGTCCGCCGTGCGGCCGCGCGGCCGACCAACGACCTCACCGCCTACGATTTCTACCTGCGCGCGCTCACGACCTACTATCCGATAACGCGAGAGCATCTTCTCGGCGCGCTCGGCTTGCTGGAGCAAGCGACGGCCATCGATCGCGATTGCGGCCCGGCCCTGTCGCTGGCGGCGATGTGCCAGATGCGGCTCGTCAGGGAAGGTTGGAGCGACGAGCCGGAAACGGCCGGCCGCAACGCCGTCGAGCTGGCGCGGCGGGCGCTGCAAGCCGCCGAGGAAGATCCGGGGGTCCTGGTGAACGCCGCGTTTGTGCTCGCGAATTTCGGCGAGGACATCGGCACGATGATGGAGCTGATCGACCGTGCCTTGGTGATCACCCCGAGCTTTGCCCGCGGCTGGTTCCTGGGCGGCGTGCTCAAGCTGTGGGCCGGGCAGCCCGATGGCGCGATCGAGCACGCCGAGACCGCGCTGCGGCTGAGCCCGCGCGACCGGACCGGCACGCCGATGAGCCTGATCGGTGAAGCCCGCTTTTTCAAGCGCGAGTTTGACGAAGCAGCGTCGCGGCTGCTGCTGTGCGTCCAGGCAAGCCCGGGATATCCCCATCCCTACCGCGTGCTCGCCGCGTGCTATGCCCATATGGGGCGGCTCGACGATGCGCACGCGGCGATCGCCCGGCTCCGCGCCATCACCCCGCAGATCGTGCCGAGCGCCGGCCAGCTGCGCCGCCCGGCCGACCGCGAGCTGTTCTTGTCCGGCTTGCGCCTGGCGACGGAGCACACCGGTTGACGCGACGCTAGCGAGCGCGCGGGGCTTTGCCAAATATAGCGATGAGCAGCGACGGCCCCGATCTTGCCGCGGCGATCGCCAAGAAGCGGCCCCGGCTTATGGCGACGGCGCCGAATATCGCGCGCACCCGGTCCCTGCTCGAACGCAACGCCACAGCGCGGCAATGGTTTGAGGAAGTCAGGCGACAGGCCGATCTTTTGTTCGACCTGTCGGTGCTGGACCCGGCCTGGATCCACGACCCGCGCGAAACCGGTGCTGCACCGCTGCCGCGCGTGCGCGCCCCCAAATCCACCGGCGGCCCGGCCGCTCCGCTCGATATCGCGCGTCTCTTTTGCCTGCGCATGCAGACGCTTGGCCTAGTCTGGCTCCTCACCGGCGAAACCCGCTACCGCGAGCGGGCAAAAGACGAGCTGCTCGGCACCTGCGATTTTCCAAATTGGCGCGGAGACAAATTTCTCGTCACCGCCGAGACCGCCTTTGGCGCTGCCATCGGCTATGACTGGCTCTATCAAAGCCTGACCGAGCGCGAGCGCTAGGGGATCGCCCACGCAATCGTCGAAAAGGCGATCGAGCCCGGCCTCGAAGAGTTCGCCACGCCGTCAAAACCGTATTGGACGACGACGGCGCTGAACTGGAACCTCGTCTGCAATGCCGGGCTGATGATCGCGGCGCTGGCGGTCTGGGAAGCCGATCCGCGGGCCGCCCGCCTGTTCCGCCTGTGCCGCGCTTCGATCCCCATCGGGTTTGGCGAATACCGCCCCGATGGCGGCTGGGCCGAAGGGCCGGGCTATTGGCATTACGCGACCCAATACGCGATCTATCTGCTCGACAGCCTGGCCACCGCGCTCGGCACCGATCTGGGGCTCGACGCCTCGGCGGGCCTATCAGGGACCGGCTTGTTCCGGCTCCACGCCGCCGGCCCTTCGGGAAAATTGTTCAATTTTGCCGACAGCGATGAAGAGCACAGCGGGGGCTACTGGCTGTTCTGGCTGGCGAAACGGTACCACCATCCCAGAGACGCCTGGATCGAGCGGCAGCAACGCAAGATTCATCCGATTGACCTCTTGTGGTTCGATGAGGACGAGCGCGCCCCGTTTCGTCTGCCCACCGCCAAGCGGTTCCGTTCGACCGACGTCGTGATGCTGCGGGGCGATTGGCACGACTCCAAGACTACCTATCTCGGGATCAAGGCCGGAGCCAACGACGCCTGCGAGCACGCTCATTACGACCTCGGCAGCTTTGTCCTCGACGCTCTTGGGGTCCGTTGGGCGATGGATTTGGGGCCCGACGATTACGACCTTGCCGGTTACTTCGAGCCGCAAGCCCGATCGCAATATTACCGCACCAGCACGATCGGCCATAATACCATCGTCATCGACGGCCGCTGCCAGCCCGCCACAGCCCACGCCCGGATCGCCGGGATCGATCTGACGGCAGCGCTTCCCTCGGTCGTGATCGATCTTGCGACGGCTTATCCGAGCGCGGTCGGCGCCGCGCGCGGCTTTGCGCTGCTCGATCGCCGGCATGTGCTGATCGTCGACGAAATCGAGCCGAAGGGGGTGTTGTCGACGGTCGATTGGCAAATGCACACCGCGGCGGCGGTCGATGTCGCGGGCAACAGCGCCATTCTCTCCTTTCCGCCGGCGGGCGACGGCACCGAGCCGGCCCGGCTTTATCTGCGGATCGTCGAGCCGGCTGCGGGGAAATTGCTGCTGCGGCCGGCGACACCTTCGGGGCCGAGCGGCCAAAACCCCAATACCGGGGTCAGCAAGATCGTGCTCCGCTTCGAAGATGTCGCCGAACCGCTCCGCCTCGCCGTCCTGTTGTCGCCCGATCTCGACATCGCCACGGCGCCGGATCTGCCGCAGGCGCTGCTGCGCCCTCTGGCCGAATGGCCGCCGAACGACCGGCAGGCCGGCAGATGACAACCCGGGCCAACCGTCTTCGAGTGGTGATTCGAGCGGCGATCTTTGGCAAGCTGCACACTTCGCATACCCGGAGGAGGCCGTCATGCAGCCGCAGGATTATGGGCCGTTTCCCTATGTTCCGATCAACGACCGGCCGACGCTCGAATGGCCCGGCGGCGCCCGGCTCGCGGTCTGGGTCATCCCCAACATCGAGTTTTTTCCGCTGAGGCGAGGCATCCCGCCACAGGCCGGCGCGCCCGCGGGTGCTGCCCCTTCGGTGCGCGCCTGGGCCCAGCGCGACTACGGCAACCGGGTCGGCATCTGGCGGATCATGGATGTGCTGTCGAAATACGGGGTGCGCGCCAGCCCCACTCTGAACAGCGACATTTGCGACCATCATCCGCAGATCGTGCGCGCGGCGATCGACCTCGGCTGGGAGATCCTCGGCCACAACCGCACCAACAGCCAATGGCTCGACACATTGGCGCCGGCCGAGGAGCGGCAAACGATCGCCCACACCCTTTCCCGCATCGCCGAGATGACCGGCAAAAAACCTTTGGGCTGGCTCGGCGCGGGTCTCGCCGAGACCTGGCAGACGCTCGATTTCCTGACGGAAGAAGGCTGTCTCTATGTCGCCGACTGGGTCAACGACGACCAGCCCTACATGATGGATATCGGCGGCAAGCCCCTGGTCTCGATCCCCTATTCCTACGAGATCAACGACGCGCCCTTTATCCATTACCGCAACGGCACGGCCGATGAGTTCGAGCAGGCGATCCGCCGCCAGTTCGACACGCTCTACGAGGAAGGCGCCAAATCCGGCCGGGTCATGGCGATCTGCCTGCACCCCTATCTGATCGGCGTGCCGCACCGCATCGGCGCGCTCGACGCCGCGCTCAAATATATCGCCGCGCACGACCGCGTGTGGTTCGCGACCGGCGAGGAGATCGTGCGCCACTGGCTGCAGTCGGGCGCCACCTTTTAGGAGCTGCAGCCACCCGGTGGTTCCTTTGGTCTATCGACCCGGGGCGCGATAGTTCACGCTCTTTTCGAGGGCTGTGTCGGTCTCCTCAACCGTCAGCAGCGCCGTCGTCCGGGTGCGGGCGAGCCCCGCCGCGGACACCGCGATCGACAGCGCGGCGGCAGTGACGGCGTCGGGCAGGTCGACGATCACATACGCATCGTGCTCGCCAAGCGCGTTGTAGAATCCTTCCACCTTGCCGCCGACACCCTCCACAGCCGTGGTCACGGCTCGGTACCGACCCGATGCTTTGTCCTTCTGCAGCCCCTTCAGCCCTTCGGCGGTGTACGACGCCGCGATCAAATATTTGGGCATCAACTCCTCCCGTCGGATCGCCCGTCTCTCTGCGGACGCGTGGCCATGCTAGCACGTTGCGGGCGGCGCCGGACAGCTCCCCGGATCACTGGCGGCCGGTCTGTGCCTGCAACGCGGCGAGCTCGCGGCGCAGCGCGCGCAATTCTTCGAACCGCGCCGTCACATCGCGCAGAAAAGCGGCGATGCCGAGCATCTGGCCGGCGTCGTCGCGCACCGGCAGCACGGTGAACTCGATCGAAATCCGGGTGCCGTCCTTGCGCATCGCCGGCACCGCCAGCACCTCGCCCTCGCCGTAACGGCTCTCGCCGCCGGCCATGACCCGGTCATAACCCTCCCAATGGCGCGCGCGCTGGCGCTCGGGCACGATCAGGTCGAGGCTCTGGCCCAAGGCCTCGGTTGCCTCATAGCCGAAGATCCGGGTCGCCGACCGGTTCCAGAGCCGGATCTTGCCCTCCGCGTCGGCATAGATCACCGCATCGGGAGAAAGGATCGCCAACCGTTCGACCAGCCCGGCAGGCAATGCAGCGCCCGTCATGGATGCCTCCAATCGTCAGCGTATCAGAGCGGCAGCGACGCCGAAGATCGCGCCGCTCGCGGCGAAGAGAGCGAGCAGGTTGAGCCTCGGCCAACGCAGCAAGAGCCCGGTCGCCACGACTGCCGCAACCCAGACCGGCGGTCCGCCCGATACTTGCAGCACCGCGACCCCGCCCGCCAGCACCAGCCCGGCCGCGATCGGCGCCAGGCCATGCTCGATCGCCGCGTGCCAGGATGAGCCGCGCCACCGGCCCCACAGTCGCGCCGCCCCGAAAATCAACAGCGAGGACGGCAGATAGAGCGCCACGGTTGCGGTCAGGGCACCCCACCAGCCGGCGACCTTCCAGCCGATCAGCGCCGACAGCATCGTGCCGGGGCCCGGTGCGGCGCGTGAGATCGCAAACAAATCGGAGAATTCGCGGGCGCTCGTCCAGTGGTGGACATCGACCGCCTGATGCGCGATCTCGGCCAAAAGCGAGGCGCCGCCGCCGATCGAAAACAGCGACAGCGGAGCGAACACCACAACCAGCGCCAGCAAAAGCCCCCAATCGCCGGGCATCGTCAGACGCGCCCTCGTTGACGCAGAAAGGCGAGCCCGATGCCGATCGGCGCTAGACACAGGACGACGGGCAGCATCGGCCAGCGCAGCACGCCGACCGTGACGACCGTAACCGCCGACAGCAAAATCTCGCCGATTTGCGCGGTGCTGCGCGGGATCAGCACGAGCCCGGTCGCAAAGGTCAACCCGATCGCCACGGCGGCGATCCCGTGCAGGACGGCGTGCGCCACCTCGCTGCCCTCGATCCGGGCGAAACCGGCGGCCAATGCCACGACGATGACCAGCGGTCCCGACAGCAGCCCGACCACCGCCGCCAGCGCGCCGCGGCCGCCGCGCAGCCTTTGTCCGACCTGGACGGTCAGATTGACCCCGGCCGAGCCCGGCAGGACGCGGCTCAGCGCCACCCCGGCCAGAAACGCCCGGTCGTCGATCCACCGCCGCTTGAGCACGATCGCACGGTAGAGCCACGCCGCCGTGTTGCCGCCAAAGCTGGTGACGCCGAGCTGGAAAAACCCGGCGAGGATCGCCGGCAAGGGCACCTCTGCGACGCCGGAAGCGCCGGCCTTCGGTTCGCTCGTATCCGCCACCCGCTCCCCCGTCATCCGCCGCCAATCGAAATTAATGATTCCCCCGCCGGCAGGCGAGCGGCTTCGGCGTAACGGCGGCAATCGGCCGGGCGCCCGGGGCTGCTCGGTTGACCGGGCCGCTCGGTTGACCGGGCTGCTCGCGCTGCATAGCCTGCGCGTGCCGCACCGCGGTGCGTGGGCTTTCCTCACCGCTGCCGAGAATGGAATTTAGCGACGCGCACGGCGCCTCAGTGATCGGCACCCATCACAGCGCGCCGCCGGAAGAGCCGGTGGCAGGGCCGCATGCCACGACCCTGCCCGATCGCCTGAGCGGCTCGGAGCAAGGGCTGCTGGAGCGGCTCAAGGCAGAAATCGTCGCGCTGCGCTACGACGCCCGCCGCTATGACGAGCTCAAAGACCAGCTGCCGGTCTGGCGCGCCAAGGCCGATCGATACGGCGAGCTCCTAGGAGAGCTGAGAAGGGTCCCGGCGAGGGCCGCGCTCGCCGCGGTTCTGTTGAGGCAATGGTGGCTCGTGCCTTTGGTCATGGTGCGGTCTTCACGGCCATCGGCCTTGGCGCCGCGCCCGCGAGCCTCGAACCGGGCACGCCATGTCTGCATTGTGTCGGACACGGAGTTGCGGGGCGGTGCAAGGGTCGCAAACATGGCGCAAACGCTGGCCGATGCGGGGTACGCGGTGACCGTTCTTTGCCGGCGCCCGCCGCCTCCGCCGCTCGAGGATCTGTCCCAGCCGGCACAGGCCGAGTATCTGACGCCGAGCCCGTGCTCCGGTGGTGTGCGGCACCGGCCGCCCATCGGCACGCGAACGCGTCGGCGCAGCACAGCGGGCTTCTTGCCGGCGCGTCTCCTCGGTGCGGCAAGCGGCTGGGTGCGCGAGCTGCCGCGCCGGATCGCGCACGACATCCCGTCGATCCTGCTCCTCGGAATTGCGCAACGGCGTCTTAAAGCGGCGGCTTCGCACGAGCCTTCTCTCCAAGACGCCGCCAAAGCGCCGTCGCATCGCTGGGCGCAGACGCATGCTCTTGCCGAGGGAGCCGACCGCGCGACGCATGACCGTCGCTTCGACCTGGTGCAGGCGCATGGCAGCGGCGCGCTGCTGGCCGCGGCCCGGCTGGCCGCTCGCGATGGGGCGCAACTGCTCGTCGACGCGGTCGGCCTGCCGCACCGGCCGGCGGTCGCCGTGGGCGGTATCGAGCTCTTGTGCCAATGGTGCGAACAGCGCGAGGAGGCAGCCCTTTTCCGCGAAGCCGACATCTCGATCGCGGCCGGCAGCGGCTTGGCAGACGGGCATGCGGGCAAATACGGCATCGACCGGCCCATCGTGGTCCGCGATTGCCGGCGCTACTGGAAATACCAAGCCGATCGGCGGCTGCGCAGCGATTGCGCGCTCGGCGAGGCTGCCCGGCTGGTCGTCTGGTGCGGGCCCGCCTGCCGAGAGGGCAAGATCGAGCGGCTGATCGATGCGGCGGCGCTGACGTCGCCGGCGCTTCATATCGCGATCGTCGTCGCACCCCCGCCACGCCGGCTCGCCGATTTCACCGATCGGCTGGCCAGGCACGCGGCCGCTCGCGGGCTCGGCGGCCGCGTCCATTACCGGCCGGCGCCCGAGCCTGCCGACGATCTCGCACCCTATCTTTCCGGCGCCGATTGCGGCGTGGTCCTGAGGCCGAACGAGCACGACACCGATTTTCAAAGCATGGTGACGGCGCGCCTGCCGGTCGCCGCGGCTGCCGGCGGCGACTTGGCCGATGCGGTGCACGAATTTGACATCGGAGAGGCGTTTGACGGGCAGGACCCGAAAAATATCGCTGCCACCCTTGAAAGGATGCTCGAGCCGGAGAGCTGCCGGCGGCGGCGGCAGAATGCGATGGATTTGGCCGAGCACATGACCTGGGAAGCGGAGCGCACCGCCTATCTGGCGGTAATCCGCGCATTGGCCCCGATCGGCGCGATTGCCGATGCGGGCAAGGGCTGAGCCGGCGCCTCTGATGTGCCGGGCGGCGTGCGCTGGCCCCGATCGACGCGATTGCGGATGCGGGCACGGGCTGAGCCGGCGCTTCTGATGCGCCGGGCGGCGTGCGCTGGCGCCGGATCGCCGCTGCGGCTACGATCCGAAGCGCCGGGTTTCGAGATGCAGCTTGCCCATGCGCAACCGTGATCGCGCTGCGCGGATCGCAACAAAGCGACGCATCTGCAATGAGCTGATCGACCAGCATCGGTCGATCTCGGGGCAGCTTCGCGACCGGTTGACAGACACGCGGCAGCATTTGGCGGAGGCGAGAGCGCGCTTTGTCGAGATCGACCACGCCCGGGGTTCGCTCTACCGGCCGATGGTCGGCGCCCTGCATCTCGCCCGTGCCTGCGCCGAGGCCGGGACGCGGCTCGCGGCCGATGCCTATATCGCGCATGACGATGTCGCGCTGGTCGCCGCAGATTATCTGGCGGCAACCCATGGCGGGCGGCTGATCTACGACGCCGTCGAGCCGTTCGACCACGAGCAAAAGACGTCCGCTTTCCACACCCCGGCGCCGGCGCACGAGTTGAGCTATTACGCGCTGCTGACCGGGCCGGCGGTGATCCGTGCCGATACGCGGTTTTCGACGAGCGGGCCGCTGGCCGACTTGCTGTCGCAGCGCTTTGGCGTCCCCTTTATCGAGCTGCCAAACTATGTCGACGCGCCCGTCACCGAGCCCTCATCCTCGACGATAAGACAGGAATGCGGCTGCTCGGACACGGATTTTCTTTTACTTTACATAAATTCGATTTATTCCGCCTCGCGCTATGATCAGATCATCCTGGCGATTGCACAATGCGATCCGAGCTGTCATCTTGTGCATGTCGGCAACATCTGGCCACAAAACCTCGAACAGGAATTACATACCCAGGTAGAGCTGCTGGGTTTGCAGCATCGTGTTCATTTTTTCCCGGCCATGCCGTATCATGGCTATCTCGATTACATCTCGGCATGTGATGCCGCTTTGGTCTGGCTGGATATAAGCAACGTCAATTGTGCAACAAATCTCCACAATCGATATCTCGACGCCGTCGGTGCCGGACTGCCGATCCTGTCGTCGCAAAATATCGCATTCGAGCAGCTCAACAATAAATACGATCTGGGCCTGGTCGTGCCGCAGCAGGACCCGGACAGCCTCGCCGCCTATATAAGGGCGATGCGCGATCGTCGCGCCGGTTTCCTCGGCAACATGCCCCTTGCCCAGTCGGCGCTGCGCTGGCGCAACGTCGAAGACAGATTGATCAAAGCGGTGTCCGGCTGCAAATCCGTGGCGATCGTGGCGTGGAAAGATCCGCGGCCCAATCAACGAATCCAGCGCCAGGCCCGGACCTTGCGCCGCCATGGCATCGAGGTGAGCGGCATCGGCAACCTGGCGGACGAGCATCGCACCGGCGACGAGCCCGGAGCCTGGTTCAAGGTCCCCCGAGACATTGATGGCGAGATGCCGGATCCGAAAGAAGATTTGGATCCCGTCGCAACGGAATCGATCGGCGGCCGATGACGAATGAGGCCCAGTTTCGGTAACATAGGCGATGCGTCGCGAGCAGCTTTACCAGATTCTGCGTCCCGATGGCACCGGCCGCGCCGCGCGCTCCTTTCGCGCCCTGCATCACCTGATGGCGGCGGCGGGCATCGGCGTCATGCTGGCGGATACGGTGGCGCCATGGCGCGAGGCGCGCGGCACACTGTTCGATGCCGCGTTCCATCTGATTTCGGCATTTTTCTTTGTCGAGTACCTGCTGCGGCTGAGCGCCGCCCCGGCAGCTCCTGGCGCCGTCCATCGCCGCCCCCGCTGGGCGCGGCTCGCTTATATGCGCTCTGCGATCGGCGTGTTCGATCTGCTCGGCGCCTTGCCGGGCGTCTTGAACCTGCTGCTTCCGACCCCGGATGCGATCCTCTTCGGCGTCGTTTGGGTATTCAAATTTGTTCGCTACGCGCCGGGCCTTGTCGGGCTGCAGCGCGTGATCAGCCACTCGCGGCAGGCGCTGTGGTCGGTGCTGCTCGCCTTCGGTGTCGTCCTGCTCGCCTCGGCCAGCCTCGAATATTTGATCGAGCGCCAAGCCCAGCCGGCAGCCTTCGGCTCGATCCCGGCGGCGTTGTGGTGGGCGATCGCGACGGTGACGACGACGGGCTACGGCGACATCGTGCCGCAAACCGCGCTCGGCCGCATTCTGGCGGGTGCGGTCATGGTCTGCGGCATTCTGGTGTTGGCCCTGTCGGCGGGCGTCCTCGCCACCGGCTTTGCCGAGGAGATGCGCCGCTTTCACTTTTTGCGCACCTGGAACATCGTCGCCCGCGTGCCGTTTTTCCAAAAGGTCGGCGCCTCGATCATCGCCGAGGTCGCGTGGCTGCTGCGGCCGCTGAACTATCCCGCCGGCAGCGTCATCGTTCGCCGCGGCGAACGCGGCGATTGCATGTACTTTATCGCTTCGGGCGAAGTCGAGATCGAGCTCGACCGCGAACCGTTGCGGCTCGGACCGGGCGATTTTTTTGGCGAGATCGCGCTGCTGACCGGCGCACCGCGCACCGCCACGGTGGTCGCCGCCGAAGCCTGCACGCTGCTGCGGCTCGACATCGTCGAGTTCCGCGAGCTGATGGGCCGCCGCCCCGACCTGACGCATGTCATCCTCGACGCCGCCAACCGGCGTCTCGACGCCGCCCGGCCGCTCGCCTGTTGGCGACACGCCTGTTGGCGACACGCCTGTTGGCGACACGCCTGTTGGCGACACGGTGGAAACCGTCGGCTCCGGCGCCTCGGTCTGAAATCGGGAAACGCGATGGACAAAAAGATTCATATCAACTTCTGGTACGTGATCGCAGCGATCCTCGGGATGCTGTGGGTCCAGAGCATCTACCTGCAAAGCACGCAGCGCACCTCGATCCCCTACAGCAAGTTCCAGACCCTCCTCAACCAGGACAAGATCGCAGATATCACGATCGCGCCGAACTACATCCGCGGGTCGCTGAAAAAGGCCGAGCCGGACGGGCTCAAGGATTTCATCACCACGCGGGTCGATACTGATCTGGTAAAAAGCCTCGACAAGCACGGCGTCACCTACAGCGGGGTGGTCGAAAGCCATTTTATCCGCGACCTGTTGTCGTGGATCCTGCCGGCGATCGTGTTTGTCGCGATCTGGATGTTCGCGATCCGGCGCCTGGGGCAAGGCGGCGGGCTCGGCGGCATGATGACGATCGGCAAGAGCCGCGCGCGGATCTATGTCGAGAAGGAGACCAAGGTCACCTTTGCCGATGTCGCCGGTGTCGACGAGGCCAAGGACGAGCTCATTGAGATCGTCAATTTTCTGAAGAGCCCGGCCGTCTATGGCCGGCTCGGCGGCCGGCCGCCAAAGGGGGTGCTGCTGGTCGGCCCGCCCGGCACCGGCAAAACCTTGCTCGCCCGCGCCGTCGCCGGCGAGGCCGGGGTGCCGTTCTTTTCGATCTCCGGCTCGGAGTTTGTCGAGATGTTTGTCGGCGTCGGCGCCGCGCGCGTGCGCGACCTCTTCGAGCAGGCGCGCCAGCACGCGCCGGCAATCATCTTTATCGACGAGCTCGACGCGCTCGGCCGCGCCCGCGGCGGCTTTGCCGGCGGCGGCCACGACGAAAAGGACCAGACCTTGAACCAGCTCCTGGCCGAGCTCGACGGCTTCGACCTGGCGAGCGGGCTCGTCCTCCTCGGCGCCACCAACCGCCCGGAAGTTCTCGATCCGGCGCTGTTGCGCGCGGGCCGCTTCGACCGCCAGATCCTGGTCGACCGGCCCGACAAAATGGGCCGCGAGCAGATCCTCGCCGTGCATTTGAAAAAGGCCAAGCTCGGTGCCGATGTTGCGCCGGGCGAGATCGCTGCTTTGACCCCGGGCTTTACCGGCGCTGATCTCGCCAACCTGGTCAACGAGGCCACCCTGCTCGCGACCCGGCGCAACGCCGAGGCGGTGGCGATGACCGATTTCACCAATGCGATCGAGCGCATGGTCGCCGGCCTCGAAAAGCGCAACCGCCTGTTGAACCCGCTGGAGCGGCGGGTCGTCGCCTATCACGAGCTCGGCCATGCGCTGGTGGCGCTTGCTTTGTCCAGCACCGAGACCGTGCACAAGGTGTCGATCATCCCGCATGGTGTGGGCGCGCTCGGCTATACGATCCAACGGCCGATCGAGGACCGCTATCTGATGACCCGCGCCGAGCTCGAGCACAAGATGGCCGGGCTCCTGGGCGGCCGCGCCTCGGAGACGCTGGTTTTCGCCGAGGTCTCGACCGGGGCCGCCGACGACCTCGCCCGCGCCACCGACATCGCCCGCGCGATGGTGTTGCGCTACGGCATGAGCGAGGCGCTCGGCAATGTCGCCTACGACCGCGAGCGCTCGCCATTCTTGCCAGCGAATTTCCCGGTGCCGCAGGAGCGGGTCTATGGCGAGGACACCGCGCATGCGGTCGACCGCGCGGTGCGGGGGCTGGTCGATCGGGCTTTCGAGCTGGCTTCCGCGGTGTTGCGGCGCAACCGCGCCGTGCTCGACCGCGCCGCCGCGCAGCTGCTCGAAAGCGAAACCTTGAGCGAGCCGGAACTCGAGCGGCTCAAAGGAGAAATCATCGCCGAGCCGGCGCTGCCGCCCGCCGCGGCGCCGCTGGCCGCTCAGGCGGTCGAACCGTGATCCGCCGCCTCAGGCGTGGTCGTAAAGAAAGAGCTCGGGCAAGCGCCGGTGCCGGCGCAGCGCGTCGATCTTGTCCCGCCGGGATCCGGCCGCGGCGCGATCAGATGGCGTCCGGGCCGCGCTCGCCGGTGCGGATGCGGATCGCCTCGTCGATCGAGGTGACAAAGATTTTGCCGTCGCCGATCCGGCCGGTATGCGCGGCCTGCTGGATCGCCTCGACCGCGCGCTCGACGAGCTCGTCCTCCATGACCACCTCGATCTTTACCTTGGGCAGAAAATCGACGACGTATTCGGCCCCGCGGTAAAGCTCGGTATGGCCCTTCTGCCGGCCGAAGCCCTTGGCCTCGGTGACGGTGATGCCCTTGATCCCGACCTCGTGAAGCGCCTCCTTCACCTCGTCGAGCTTGAATGGCTTGATGATGGCGTCGATCTTTTTCATCGCTTCCCGACCTCTCCCAGGCGGTACGCCCAACCTAGCATACTCCATGCCGGCCCGATCCCGCACCGGGAGAAATCGACCGGTGCCGGCGCGCCCGCGATCACGGCAGAGACCGCCTCGCGCCGCCTAATTTTTGGCCGCCGCCGGCAAATTGCCGACCAGCTTTCTGATCCGCTCGACCGCCTCCTCGATCGCTTCGAGGCTGCTGGCGTAAGAAAACCGCAAATAGCCCTCACCCAATTCGCCAAAGCTGGTGCCGGCGATCGTCGCCACGCCCGCCTCGTCGAGCAGCCGCCCCTGCAAGGTGCGGGCGTCGAGCCCGGTGCCGCCGACATTCGGAAACGCGTAAAACGCCCCGCCCGGCTCGACGCAGCGAAAACCGGGGACTCCGTTCAACGCGGCGATGATCCCTTTTCGGCGCTCGGCAAAGGCGGCGACCATCCGCCGCACCGGCTCGCGCGGGCCCTCCAAGGCGGCGATCCCTGCGAACTGGGCGGCGGCGTTGACGCAGGAATGGCAATTGATCGCGAGCCTTTGCGCCGCGCCCACGAGCGCCTCGGGCCACACCCCATAGCCCATGCGCCAGCCGGTCATCGCATAGGTCTTGCTCCAGCCGTCGAGCAGGATCACGCGTTCGCGCAATGACGGATAGCCGAGGAGGCTGACATGCTCGGCGCCGTCGTAAAGGATTTCGCCATAGATCTCGTCGCTCAGCACCGCGACCTGCGGGTGACGCTCAAGCCCGGCGGCGAGCCGGTCGAGCTCGGCGCGCGGCACGACGCCGCCCGTTGGGTTGGCCGGGCTGTTGATGATGATGAGCCGGGTCCGCGGCGTGACCTTGGCCAGCACCTCGTCGGCGCTGAACGAAAACCCCGCGCTCTCATGGAGCGGCATCGCGACCGGGGTGGCGCCGGAAAACCGGATCACACTCTCGTAGATCGGAAATCCCGGGTTCGGATACATGATCTCGGCGCCCGGCTCGCCAAACATCAGGATCGCAAAGAACATCGTCACCTTGCCGCCCGGCACGACCAAGACATGCTCGGGCGACACCTCGACGCGGTGGCGGCGGTAGAGGTCGGCCGCGACCGCCTGGCGCAACGCCGGGATGCCGTTCGCCGCGGTATAGCCGTGGTGCCCGTCGGCCAAGGCCTTGCGCCCCGCCTCCACAATATGCTCCGGGGTCGGGAAATCGGGCTGGCCGATCCCGAGATTGATGATCGAGCGGCCCTCGGCCGCCAGCGCCTGCGCCCGCGCCAGCACCTCGAACGCGGTCTCGGTGCCGAGAACCCCCATCCGCCCGGCCATCTGCAGCATCTGCCATTTCTCCATAACGACAATTGGGGCGACCTTAGCCTCATCGGCGCGGCCTGGCGACCGGAACTCCGGAGTCACGCCTTTCGTGGTAACCTGCGCAATCCAACCACTTCAAGATGGAATTTTTCGCCATTCGACGCTATCATGGTGGTGGACGTCGGACGTGTCGTAAGCAATGTATATCATTGTTTTAATTATCGCGCTGCTGCTGGTCAGCGGAACGGCGAGAGCATTCGATTGCGTTGGTGTCAGGCTGCCATCGACCATTGTGATATGCAGCAGCCGCCAGCTGATGCGACTGGCCGACGAACGGCAGGCGGCGATCAACGACTCTCGCGCTCGCATCGGCGAAGAACGCTGGCCGGCGCTTTGGGAAGACCAAAAAGCCTGGGTCCGGTCATATGCGACAGCCTGTGGCGTCCCACCGGAACGCCCACCGCCCCAGCCCGTTCCGGGATCGGTCATTGCTTGCTTTGAGCAGGCCGGAGTGGCGCGCACTGCGTATCTTCGCGGCTATGGCTTGGCAGCCGGCAGCGCTGCTGCACCCTCGTCTTCGGGGTTCGCCGGCGGCCGGATCGGCCCGAGCTTCGATTGCGGAAAGGCCAGCTCGGCGCTGCCATTGCTGATTTGCGCGGATCCCGGGCTTTCCTTTCTCGATCTTCGCTTCAATCAGGCGTACTGGGCGCTTTACCAGCAGGTCGGGCCGGCCGGGCAGCCCGAGCTGAAGGAGCAGGACCTCGCCTTTATCAGAAGGGTGCTGGAGGTTTGCCAGATAACGACTTCTGGCCCGTTGACACAGCCGGCGCCGCAGTCGCGGAATTGCGTATCGGAGGCTTACGAGAAGATGCGCGAGGCATGGCTCGCCCGCCTGAGCGGCCCGGCGCATGAAGAGGCTGCACGCCCGCTTAGAACGCACATCGCACTCCAGGGTGCGCTGCAAGAGCTCGGGTTTATGCCCCCCGGCCCGATCGACGGTGTTTATGGCGCAACCACCCGTGCCGCGATCGCGCAGTGGCAGAGCGCGCACGGGTTTGCGATAACCGGCTTCCTCGGCGATGCCGAAGCTCGGGCCATCGTTCAAGAGCTGGAGAGCCGCCAGGCCGCCGCTGTTGCGCCGGAGCGCGAGGCGCCGCGCAACGAGTCGCAAGAAGGCTTCTCCCCGACCGCCCCGCAACGATCGGAGGCTCCATACATGGGGCCTGCGCTCAAGATACCGATGGACAGAGTCGGGGGTATTTACACTGTGCCGGTTCAAATTAACGGCCGCATTACCCTAAACTTCACCGTTGATAGCGGCGCCGCCGATGTTCAGCTGCCTTCGGACGTGGCTCTCACCCTGGTTCGGACGGGGACTCTTTCCCCGGACGATTTTATTGGCAAAGAAACCTATACACTGGCTAATGGTTCAGAGTTGAAGAGCGCCCGCTTCATCATTCATGAACTGAAAGTAGGAAATTACACTGTTGCAAATGTACCGGCGAGCATCGGCTCGGTCCAGGGTGACCTTCTGCTCGGCCAAAGCTTTCTCTCCCGCTTCGCGTCGTGGACAGTCGACAACGATCGGCACGCGCTCGTATTGGGAGAGCCGTCCCGTTAGCACCGCCGGCCAGCGCGCAGCGTCAGGGCCGAGCGTCGAAACTGAGCGGCCACCCTGCGCCGAGCTTTTCAGCCGTCGCCAGCACGCCCCTCTCCCTCACCGCCGCCGGTCGTAGTAGGCTTGTCCCTTCTATGCCGGGAGGAAAGGCGAATGCAGGCGGATTACGTGATTGTCGGCGCGGGCTCGGCCGGCTGCGTCTTGGCCAACCGATTAAGCGCCGACCCGCAGACCCGCGTCGTCCTGATCGAGGCCGGGCCGCGTGACACGAACCCGCTGATCCATATCCCGGCCGGCTACATGAAGCTGATGGACCATCCGCGGCTGACCTGGGGCTATCACGCCGAGCCCGACCCCGGCACCAACGGGCGCGCCATCCTCTACCCGCGCGGGCGCGTCTTGGGCGGCTCCAGCTCGATCAACGGCATGATCTATGTGCGCGGCCAGCCCGAGGATTTCGACCATTGGGGGCAGCTCGGCAATCGCGGCTGGTCGTGGGACGACGTCTTGCCCTATTTCAAGCAGGCCGAGGATTGGGAGGGCGGCGAGGACGCGTTTCACGGCAAGGGCGGGCCGCTGTTGACCTCGCACACCGCCGACAAGCCGGAGCTGTGCCAAATCATCATCGAGGCCGGCAAGGAAATCGGCCTCGAATACCATGCAGACGTAAACCATCTGCCGCCCGGCGCCGGCGACAATATCGGCTGGGTCCAGCAGACCCGCCGCGGCCGGCGGCGCCAAAGTGCCGCGCGCACGTTTCTGCGCCCGGCGTTGAAGCGGCCGAACCTCCAGGTCGTGACCGACGCCTTGGTGCACCGCGTGCGCTTCGACGGCAATCGCGCGACAGGCGTCGAATTTGCCCGCGGCGGCGTCTTGGAGCGGGCCGACGCGGCGCGCGAGGTCATCGTTGCGGCGGGTGCGGTCGGCTCGCCTCACCTCTTGCAATTGTCCGGTGTCGGCGACCCGGATCATCTCAGCCGCGTCGGCATCGGGGTCCAGCACGCGCTCCCCGGCGTCGGCAAGAATTTGCAGGACCATTACATTGCGCGCGTCACCGCCGCGGTCACCGGCATTCGCACGATGAACGAAAAGTCGCGCGGCCTCCCCTTTGCCGGCGAGATCCTGCGCTATCTCATCGCCGGCACCGGCATGCTGACCTACGCCGCCTCGCTCGTTTGCGCCTCGGTCAAGGTGCTCGAAGAATCGGCGACCCCCGACATCCAATGCCTGTTGGCCTCGGGGAGCTTTGCGCCGGGGCCGGTGCGCCGGCTCGACGACACCCCCGGCATGACCGGCGGCGTGTGGCAGATGCGACCCCTGTCGCGCGGCTATGTCGAGGCGAAATCGAACCTGCCCGGCGAGGCGCCCTCGATCAACCCGCGCTACCTCTCCGACGACACCGACCGCCGCGCCGCGATCGGCGGGCTGCGTTTTGTCCGGCGCCTTTTTGCCGCCCCGGCGTTATCCCGCTATGTCGGCGCCGAAACCCTCCCCGGCAGCGCGGTAGAGACCGACGACGAGCTCCTCGACTACGCCCGCCAATACGGCTCGACCGTGTTCCACGCCACCTGCACCTGCAAGATGGGCCCGGACCCCTTGGCCGTCGTCGACGACCATCTGCGCGTCCACGGCCTCGAGGCCTTGCGCGTCATCGACGCTTCGGTGATGCCGACCGTCACCTCGACCAACACCAACGCCCCCACCATCATGATCGCCGAAAAAGGTGCGGCGATGATCCTCGCCGAAGCCCGCCAAAAATTGGCAGCGTAGCAGCAAACCGCATGACTATCCCGGGTTTGCACGTGCGCCGAGGTACCGCTGCCGAGGTACCGCTGCTTATTCAGCGGCGAGAGGAGCATCCCGGCCTTCTCTATCTTTTCGATTACTGCGGTACGAGCTCAATTCCCGATCCCAACGGTTACCTGTTCATCCACTGACGCGCCGAGAATAGCGGCACCCAGAGGGGCCGGTTCGACGTGAGCAATTCCCTCGTTCGGGTTGTTGATCGTATCGCTCAGGCGAATGTTGACGGTGCGCTCGGGCTCGTCCTCGCAGCGAATAGACACAAGATCGCCTACCTCGACCACTGCGCTCTCCAAATCCGCAAATACCGCTCCCGACTCGACTGCGCGCTTCTCTGTTGAAGCCCCAGCGTAAGGCTCCGCGAAAGGCAGCTCCGGACTCCTCTCGACGCTCGCTGCGGCGATCGTAGCAGCGAGCGGGTCAAGGTTGTGTGAATGGCGTCCCAGCGTCGAAGCGTGCCTTCGCCGGCAGCGTGTAGAGCCGGGTCGGTCCGGTGGGGTTGACCCACGGCCAAGTATACCCGCTCCCGGCAGCGAAAAAGGCCGGCTTTTGGGTCAGATATAGCGAGTTCGACAGCGTGTGGGCCGTGTCGTTCGAGGCCCAGACCACTGTGTTCGTGAGGTAATCGAAGTTGCCGTCGCGGATTGCGGTGTTAGCCACTTTGGCGTCGGTCGGGTAGGGCGCAATACCATCCCAACCCAACATCCAGATGCCCGGGGAACCATCGGTGAAAGTGGTGTTGTAGACCCACCCGCTCGTATGCCCCGGTGTCCCGAGCACATTGCCAAGGAAGGACATCCAATAGGTGTAGCACATCGCTCCAGCGGCACGCAGAGGGCCATTGCCGCCAGGTAGGTTATTGACGTCGTCGATCGTGACGCCACCAAGCGCTTTTGGTTCCGTAAATCGTCCCCGGTATCCAGTAGTGTAGTTGCGGAAGAACGTGTGATAGATCGAATTACCATGCGTCGTGTCGCTATCCATATTGAAGCCGTAGTTGCCCTCGAACAGCATGTGGTGAGAGCCGACCATATGGCTGCCGTTGAGGCCGATCTCCTGCCAATATTCCTGCCCGTCTATATAGCCGTCGTCCATATAATTGTAGGCAACGACTGACCCCGCCCCCGAGGAGCGGGCCACCATGACCTTGTTGGCTTGCACCGAGATGCCGTTCTCGATCAGTGCCTCGGACGATCCGTTCGCAAAACTAATGGCGTAGCCGCCGCCACCAGGGACCGGCCAGGCCGCGCCGTGGACGTAAAACTCCTCCAGCTGGATGCGGAAAGAGTTGTCGATGGCAAAACCTTCGCCGAGCCACAAGGTGTTTTCGACATTTTTGGCCCAGGAGTACGCCGCCCATTCAAACCGCAGGCTGCCGTCGTCACCGCCGGACAGAGTCATGTTCTCGACCCCGGCATCGGTCGTCTGGGGGGCTCCGTAGTAATAGAGCTGCGCATGATGGCTGACCCGGTAGGAGATCGTGACCGGCGAATCGAAGGTGATCGTGTTGCCGGAAATCGCCGATATCTGCTTGATCTCGTTGGTCGGCCGGTCACAGTTGGAAAACCAGCACCCGGCGCTGGCCGCGGTGTACGGGTAAGTGCCCGAATCAAAATCGTCGTAACCCTGAGACGGGTTGTGCTTCTGCCAGACCACCCGGAAGTCGGGAGAAGCCCAGATTTTCCCCCGCCCTTGCGGGTCGGTTTGCCAACCCGCGCCCGAAGCCTCATCCAGCAAGACAATCTGCCCCACCGAGAACCCGGAGGCGCTGGCCACCTGCAGCGAATTTGCCCCGGCCGCGGCATCCGCCGTCAGAGCGGCCGCGGTCTCGGTATTGTTCCACCGCATCGGCCCGACGATGATGATCGGCGATGGGTTTGAGCCGGGCAGATCGCTATTCAGCTTGGCGCCGTTGGTCCGCTGCAGCGCGGTGACGCCCGGCCCGGCGCCGCGCAACGTTATGCCCTTGTTCAAGAGGACATAGTTGCCTTCGGCGATCGTAAAGGTGCCGGCCGCGAGCATAACCACTTGGCCCAGCGGGCAGGCGTTGACCGCGTTCTGGATATTGGTCGTGTCGTCCTTGCTCGATCCGAGAGGGCTGACGGTGGCGCACACCGTCGTCCGGTTCGGGATGCCGCCCGCAGAAAGCATGCCAGCCTTCTGCCAGTTCGCGCTCGCATTGCGATCGGACGGCAAGATGCCGGCGCCACTCCCTCCGCCACTTGAGCCGCCCCCACCGCCTCCGCTGGAAGCGAGCAGGGCCGAGCATGAAGCGGGAGCGCCACTATTGGAACCGGCGCAAGTCCATGTCCATGGGCCGGCACCTGATACTGCTGAAGCGTTGCCGGTAGTACAAAGGTTGGATGTGGGTGCGCTGGCCACCGCAACACCATTTTCCGAACCGCAGACACCATTAACCGCAGTAGCGGCAACCGAAGCCAGGCATTGCGCGGCGGTGCCGCCGTTGCTGCCGGCGCAGCTCCAACGCCACGGCCCGCTGCCCGATACCGCCGATGCCGTGCCGGCGGCGCACAGGTTTGTCGCCGGCGCGCTCTTTAGAGTGGCCCCGCTCGAGGAGCCGCATGCGCCGCTGACCGAGGCTCCGCCGCTCGCGGTCAAGACGGCATAGAGCGACCACGTGGTCGGCGTGCAGTTTTGCGGGGTCTTCGAGAACGTGCTTGGGAGTCCTCCGCTGAACGAGCGCGACTGATAATAGCAGCTCCCGGAGCTATTCTGCTTGACAAAGCCGAGGGCGTTGCTGCTCGGCAGATAAGCGAGCCAGTAGCTACCCGCGGGAAGTGCTGTCGCGGCAACGGCGGTGACGGTGTTCCATCCCTTCACCGGCTTGAAGCCGCTCGTCTGCGCTTTCAAGACGCCGGGCCCGCCGTTGGGACCGGTTGCATCGTAAAGCCCGAGGCGGAGCTGGCCCGCGGCGCTGGTGACATAGAAGGACAGGCTGCTGACGGTGGCCGAGCGCGATAGCGTCGCCTGCTGTGCCAGCAGCAAGCCGCCGTTCTGTCCATCTCCGACCGAAAGGACCGCCGTCTGGCCGATCGTGATGCTCGACTGCGCCAGGGCCGGGCCTGCGCCGATCAACGCCGCTACGAGCGCTAGAAAGGTTACGCGAGCGTTACGTCGGCTCCGCACCGTCATCGGCAGCATGTGCGTTCTCCGAATACCCCGGTTCTGGCTTTTCGAGATTCCCGAAAATGTTTTAAGGAGACGTAAAACCGGTCGATCGATCCGCGTCGTTTGGCCAGTGCAATTCCCTTGATTTGATGAAATATCCCTAAAAGCTATCGCTTTTCGAAACCGATTTTGGCGGGTTTCGAACGATGCGGGCTGTGAAACCCCCGCCTCGCCGTTGCAACCGCGAAACCGGGACACATAGCCGCTCTGGTTTCGATGCAGGAGCAGGCTCAAGCCTTTGGCTCTCAACCGCTCAACAGCCGACAAGCTTGGCATGTCACTCGCCTCATTATGATTGCTCACGTCTGCCCCGCACCCAAGGCAAATCCGCAGCCGCCGCAGAGAGCGCGGCGCCATGCGGTTGCAAAAGTTGCCCAAGTCCTCGGATCCCCCCGAGACGCAGGTCTATGGCGGCAAGCATCCACCGGCGAATGACACGCTGTCAACCTTCGCCACCTTTTTGCCACAGGGCGTCAATAGGGCGTCAATATTGAGGTGGGCCTGCCGTCAGGACGATGGGGACTGGCGTCCTAATTGGAAACGCTGCGCTCCGACCTCCTGAAACGGTCGAGCTACGAGAGCTTGCCGATTGCATGCCGGCAAGCTTGCCGCTCCTGGATTGGCTGCCTTGGTCGGTGTCGAATGTCTCCGGCCGGCCAAACCGCGCCAGCGCCTTTAGCCAGGGGCTCCTCAGTCTGCGGCGACCAGAGACACGACCGCGGCGTCGTAGTCGGGCGGGCCCATGCCGGTGTCGGCGAAGATGCCGTGCTGGGCGATCCAGGCGCGGGTTTCGGCGTGGGCTTCCTTGGTGTAGGGCTCGAAAACGAGGCGTTCGCCGGGGCCCCAGCGGCGGGTGTCCATCAGCGGGTGGAAGCGCTCGGGGAATTCGTTCTTGTAATAATGCGTGTAGCGGTCGGAGCGCAGGTCGAGGTCGCGCTGGGCGCGGCGCAGCGCGCGAAAGAATTTGCGCAGATTCTCCGGGTCGGGGTCGCCGTGGATCATCGTCGCGATCATAAAGGTGGTGTCGATGATCTTGCGAAAGCCCAATTGCTCGGCGAGGTAATAGGGGCCGCTGAAGAGGGCCGAGGCCGGCGCCGCGCCATCGACCAGCAGATCGAGGCGGCGGAACAGCAGCCCGTCCTTGAACGAGAGGTTGATCTCGTCGGCCGTAAGATAAGGTTCGAGCGCCTGGATCGTCGAATAATGGCTGCCCGACTGCCAGCCGACCGAGATCGGCACCCCGGCCAGATCCTCGGGACGCCTGACCGGCGAACCTGCCGGCACAAAAATCCCGGCCGGCGCCACCGAATAGAGGTCGGCATAGAGCCGGCCATGCCCGCTCGACGCGGCGACGTTGACCGTCCAATGGCAGGCGCAGCTGACATCGGCGGCGCGCCCGGCCTCAAACGACTGGTAGGCGCCGACTTGCTCGCCGCCCTTGTCGTGATGCCGCCCTTCGGTCGCGCGGATCAGCTCGCGAAACTGGTAATCGAGCCCTTCGTCCCGGAAATAGCCCTTTTCCTCGGCGATCCATTCCTGAAGCCGGAAATGCGGCTCGATGATGAATTTGGCCATAGAGCTTCCTCCGGAGATCGCAGCACCTCGCGGCCGGCACCCTACCATAAAGGGTCAGAGGGCCGCGACCGTCTGCACCTCGAGCAGAAACCCTTCGGCGACCAGCCGATCGACGATCAGGAGCGTGTTCGGCGGATAGGCCCCGCCGGCAAACATGCCGGGGAAGGCACGCATGCGATACGCCATGAATTTGGCGATGTCCTGCGAATGGACGAGATAGGTCGTGAACTGGGCGACATTGGCCCAGCCGGCGCCGGCCGAGCCGAGCGCGGCCTCGATATTGGCGAAGACCTGAACGCATTGGCGGTCGAAATCGTCTGCGCCGACAAGGTTGCCGGCGGTGTCGGTCGCGACCTGGCCGGCGATCAGCAAGAGCTCGGCGGCGCGCACGCGGGCGATTTGCGAATATTGCCCGAGCGGCCGGCCGAGCGCCGGCGGGCTCGACAGCGTGACCTCTGCCATCCGCCTGCTCCGCGACCGCTATTGCACCCGGCGCAGCCCGAGATCGGCGAGGCAGCCGTCGAGCGCACCCATGTTTGCCTTGACCGCGGCGCGGTCCTGGCAGGCGGCGACGACCGCCACAAGCTCGGCCCGCGACGGCGGCTTGCCGCTCACCTCCTGCCAGTCGCGGACCTCGGTCGAGGCGCTGGCCGGCGCTGTCGCATCGGCCGCGACGCACGCGCTCAGGCCCAGCAGCATAAGCAACACAATCCCCCGCATCCGCCCCCCGGAATGCCGTGCGCGGCGCAATCTAGCGCCCCACACCCGACGCCGCCACCCCCTGCGGTCCCTGATCCCCGGCGATTTCGCCGAAAAGCCGAAGTGATTCTGCGACGCTTTGCCGCAAATTCAGCTTAGAGTAAGCCGGCTGCCGCTCTCGCGGCGGCGACAACGATGGCGATGGGAGCAATGCCATGACCTTCGCAAAGATGCTGGTGCCGCTGGCCGGCGCGCTGTTGTCTACCGTTGGCGCTAATGCGCAGGTGGGGGCGGCACCGCCCTATATCGAATACGCCGCCAAATTCACCTGCGGCACGGAATCCGTGAAGGAGCCCGACGACGTGGTCAGCGGCGTTTACGCGTCGTCGATCAACATCCACAATCCGCAGGCGCAGCTGGCCGTTCCCTTTATCAAAAAGCTGGTCATCGCCAACCGCGAAGACACCACGATCGGACGCATTCGAGTGCTGAAGGACGTGCTGAAGCCGGACCAGGCGGACCGTGTCGATTGCATCTTTATCCGGCGCAACCTGGACATCGCGGCGACCGGCTATGTCGAGGGATTTGTCGTGATCGAAGTGCCGCCGATGGCGTCGGCAACCGGATCGGCCGCGACGGTTCAGCCCGTGCTCGATGTCGTCGCCAAATACACGGCGCGCGGGCTGACCGGCAACGTCACGACCCAATCGGTCGTGCAAATCGACGGCAAGCGCATAACCAACTGATCCGCCCAGCTTTGGCGCCGGCGGCGCAGCATTCCGAGCCCGGCCAAAGAAAACGCCAGCAAGGCGAGCGAGCCGGGCTCGGGCACCGCCGCTGGCACGGCCGGGTTGCCGGCGTCGGAAACGAACATGGCCATGGCGAGCGGCGTCGGCGACGACCCCATCGCTTCGATGTCCGATCGCAAATAGGTGTAGGACAGCGTGATCCGCGCGCCTTCGAGACCGGAGGAGAGCAGGTCGGCGCTGCCCGGCAAATCGGCCGACAGACCCGTTATCGCTTGGAGCGCCAATTTGACCGGGCTCGCCTCGGAAAACAGCGCCAGATCGGATGCGAGCTCGTCGGAGAAGTCCTCGGTCGGGATGCTGAAGCCGCCGCTGACCGTCTTGCCAAAGGCTTGGGCGAAATTGTCGGTGCCGGAGAACGGGTGGAGCGTTCCCGAACGCTGCGAGGCGGCCTGGGCCTGACCGAGCGAGGCGCGGCCCGGACCCAAAAGGTCGAGCAACGCCGATTGGCCGATTGTGAAGGAGGCGGCGGTCGGTCCCAAATCCTGCACCGAGAATTTCGCCTTGACGTCGCCCTTGAGCGTGAAATCGGCGCTGACCAGCGTCCCGAGCTTAGGGTTGAACGGGTTGAAGCCGATTTTGCGCGTCCAATCGCCGTTCCGGTCCCCAAGGGTGCGGGTCTGGACCGCGGTATGTTTTTCGCCGATGACCGCCACGCCCCAGCCAAAGCCGGTGCCAATAGTGACACCCGAGCCGCCGAAAGTATCGCCCCCGCCGGTGGCCGGGGCGGCCGTATGGTAGGTGGCCGAGACCTTGGCGCCCGCTGCCGCGCGCGTCTTTGCCGCGAGGTCGAGCGGCCCCGAGAGGTGGGCCTCGGCGGTCGCGGCTACCGGGAGCGCCACGCTGCCCTTGCCGACAAACGGCCCGGAGGAAATCTGCGGCCCCGAGCCGCCGGCGGTGTAGCTGGTCGCGGCACTTTGGGTGTCGGAGAGGTCGGCCCAGGTCCGGCCGGATTTGCCGGCAAAATCGATCGTGCCGTCGAAGGCCGCGAGATTGGCGCCGGCGCCGACGATGGGCGACACCGACAACACATCGCCAGCGCCCGGCGCCGAAAGATCGACCGTCGCCGACACGCTCCCATCGACCGTGCTCCGCACCGGGTCGAGGCTCTCGATCCCGATCGAGCCCGTGAGCGTGCCGCTGAGACCGAAGGTGATGGCGCCCAAGCTGCCGAGCGACGGGTCGAACTGCCCGACTTTGACGGTCTTTGCCCAATCGGTCGGCGCGGGCGCGATCGTAGCGGTCCGGGTTATGGTCCCGGCCAGCGCCGGCCCGATGGCGAGGACAGCCGTGGCCAGCGTCGCCGCGACAGCCGCCGACCGGTGCAACGTAGGTTGTCCAGAGCAAGGCATGGCCGCTTTTGTTAACTAATGTTTACGAGGTATTGTGGAACGGCATGTAAGCCGGCGCGAAAGGAAAGTCAATGGGCCAAGCCCTGCGCCCTCGGATCAAGGGAAGAACGACATGCGGCAATGGTTGAGCGGCGGGGCGAAGCCATAAAGCTGGCGGGTCAACAGCCGTGCGACGCCGGTCGGCGCGCCGACAAAGATTTGCGATCCGGTATTGGTGTTGGCGACGGCGCTGGTGCAATTCTTGAAGAACGAACGCTGGCACGGATAGGGGCCGGCGATCTGATACCCGGTGAAGGCCGTCTGCGGGTTGGCGACGGTGATCGGGCAGGAGCAGATGATCTGGTTTTTTCCCAGCGGCTTGGCCGAGCCGGGGAAGGATTGCCCGCGGGTGCTGGTAAAGCACACGCCGCCGTCGCACTGCGCGTAGGCGCCGGTCGAGGTGGCGGCCGGGCAGTCGTAGAGCGCCATATCGCCCTTCGGCGCGACGACCGACGGCGCCAGGCTGAAGGTGCTGACCATATAGCCGTTGTTCTTGCCTTCGGCATTGACGGTGCAGACGTTCCGGCTGCGGTCGTAATCGAACGGCAGGCTGATGCTGTCGCCGTGCTCGACGTTGCACCGGCAATAGGAGACGCCGTTCAGCACAAAGCAGCTGGCGACGGCGCAGAGCGCATAGGTCTGGTCCTCGCAAATCTTGAAGAGCCGAGATGCCGTGGTCAGAAACGGGCTCAGCACGCTCGCGGCCCGTGCCGAACCAGCAAACGCCGTCAGCAGCAGGGCCGCGGCGACAAAACATTCCTTGCTCAAGCGCAGGCGCATCGGGATCCCCTCTTGTCGAAGGGCTCTTTTCTATCGCCTGCCGCGTCACTAAAGCGTCCTCGTCGGTGGCGCCGGCGGACCGGCGACCGCCTCGAACCAGCTGAACGCGGCCGGGGACGCGGCTGCGCGCAGGATTTCATTGGAATATTCGCAAAACCGGGCATAGCCGCCGTTGCTGCGCCAGCGGCTTGCGAGCACCGGCAGCCGTGCGAAGCGCAGGTTGCCGAGCGCATAGCGGCGTGGAAAGCCGCGCCGCGACGGCACGACCGAGCCGTCCGCCTCGACGACGAGCGTGCCGACCAGATCGGCGAGATGCGCCGCAGAATGATCCATCGGCGCCGCGCCGTCGCGCCGCGGATCGGGGTGCGATCGGTCGCCACGGACGAGATCGAGCCCAATCGACATTCGGTCGCCGACGCGCTCGCGCAACCGCAAAAAAGCGAGGTAGGCGGTGGTGACGGCGGTTTCGCCGCAGCCGAATCCCCGGCCGGCCGGGGCGATTTGCAATAGCCTCGCGCCCTCTTCGAGAGCAAACCGTGTGACCCAAGGGAGCTCGCCGAGATTGGTGTCGGTCAGGGAGAACACGAAGCCAAACGGGATCCCGGCCGCGCGCAGCGCCGGGAGCCGCGCCGCCATCGCCCGAAACGCACCGGCCTTGGCCCGAATGCGGTCATGCGATTGCGGCGCGCCGTATAGCGTGACCGCCATCGCATCGAGCACGCTCGCCAGCCGGTCGAGCCGCCGCCGGGTCAGCGGCGCCAGGTCTGTCGTCAGCGCAGTGGCGAGGCCGAATTGTTTTGCCAAGGTCAATGCGTCGGCGAGACCTGCGCCGAGCGCCAGCTCGCCGCCCAGCATGCTGACCGCGTCATAGGATTCGCCGGCGGCATCGGCGATCAACCGGTTGAGCAGGGAGCGGGGCAAGCATTCGACCGCCCGGCGTCTCGGCGCGGCGGGGTCGAGCGCCAGCGACGGCCCGATTTCGACCACGCGAGCCTGCGGTTTGCTGTGGCGCGCCTCGGCTCGGCCCTCTACCGTCCGGTGCGGCGGCAAACGCCGATCCGGCGGTGCAGGGAGGCGATGGGCGCGTTCCGACATCGGCTCGTTCCGGTTGAAGCGGAGACGACGCTACGCGCCGCACGCTGTCGCCAGTGTGATCGGCTTCACACTCGGAGCGGAAACTTCGACTTGAAATGGCCAGGGTTCCGCAGCTTGGGAGAACAGGGAGACCATGAAATCGGGGCGGCAAGCGACGATCTCGCCAGGCGAAGTCTATTTGTGCGATACACCGGTGCTGCGCCCGCATGCGGGTGCCCAGCCGGACCTGTTTCTGCGTTGGAACGAAGTTTCGAGCAGCGCCGAAGCGGTCGATGTGGTCGTCCACCTGCACGGATTTTCGCGGGCCGGCAGCGCGATGCCGCTGTCGGAGAAGGTCGCGGGCGGCGGCATCGACCTGTCGCACCGAACCCGGCCGACCCTCGCCCTGGTGCCGCGCGGCAATTGGCTCAGATACACCTGGTACGATTTTCCGGCGCTGTTGGAAGGCGGCCTCGACCGGCTGATCGATTACGGTCTGCGGCGGTTCGCGGGGGCGGTCGGCTCATCGGCGCCGGCGCTCGACCGCTTGGTCCTGACCGCGCATTCGGGCGGCGGCATGCCGGCGCTCGACGCGATCGAGGGAGCGACCTGCGCACCCGACGAATTGCATGTTTTTGACGGGCTCTACGGCAGAGATCCGGCGTCGGGCGATCCGATGCGCGGGCTGGCGACGATCGACCGCTGGCTCGGCGACCGGCTGGCGCAGGAACCGCAGCGGACAGGCGCCTTGCGCGTCGTCTATATCGAGCGCCAGACCGGCCCTTTCTCGCGCGCTGTCGGACGGCTCGTCGCCGAGCGGCTGGCCGCGGTCGAGCCGGACCTCGCTCGGCGGCTCGCGGCCCGCTACCGGGTCGAGCGGTCCGGGGTGCCGCATTCGCAGATCGCCCGCCGCTGCGCCGCCGAGCTGCTCGCCGACCCGGCGGCGGAATTCGACTGGACGGAGTGATCGCGCGCCGGCCGCCCGATGGGACCCTCGACCGCAATCGCGGCAACTCCCGAGGCCGGCAAAGTTCTCGGCCGGCGGCCCATTATCAGGGTCCGGCTGCCGCCCCATATTATCGGCCGAGGCGGGTCGCGAGTTCGCGCGTGACCGGCAGCCGGCTGGAAGCTGTCACGGGCGGCCCCCGACCCCCGAGCAAACGGTTCGGGAGGAGCGGACATGACGGCCATCCGAAACCCCCTCGAATGGGGTGTGGGTCAGCTCAAGCAGGCGGCGGATGCGGTCGAATCGGCGGGCCGCGCGGGGCGCCTCGGACGGGAGCATCTGCAGGCGCCGCTGGTGGTCGCCCGGATCGGCATCGCCGATCTGAAGGAGGCGCTGGCCCGCGGCCTCGACGATTTTGCCGCGTGCCGGACCGATGTCGCGCTGCTGTGCGTCGTCTACCCGATCCTGGGCCTGATCCTGTCGCGATTGGCATTCGGCTATCGTTTGCTGCCGCTGTTGTTTCCGCTCGCCTCCGGTTTCGCCCTGGTCGGACCGTTTGCGGCGACCGGCCTCTATGAAATGAGCCGGCGGCGCGAGCGGGGGGCCGAGATCGGCTGGGCCGATGCGTTCGGCATCGTGCGCGCGCCGGCGTTTGCGGCGATCATCGCGCTGGGCCTGGTGCTGCTGGCGGTCTTCCTCGCCTGGCTCGCCACCGCCGAGGCGATTTACGTCGCGACCTTGGGCCCGGTGCCGCCGGCCGCGCTCGCCGCCTTCGTGCGCGACGTCTTCACCACCGGGGCCGGCTGGACCTTGATCGGCGCCGGCATCGGCGTCGGCTTTCTGTTCGCCGTGCTGGTGCTGGCGATCGGTGTCGTCTCGTTTCCGCTGCTGCTCGACCGCAACCCCGGGCTCGGCGCGGCCGTGGCGGCCTCGATCCGCGCGGTCCTCGCCAACCCCGGCCCGATGGCGGTTTGGGGACTGATCGTCGCCGCCGCGCTGGTGCTCGGGTCGATCCCGCTGTTTCTCGGCCTGATCGTCATCATGCCGGTGCTCGGCCATGCCACCTGGCACCTCTACCGGCGGGTGCTGCCGGACTGAGCCATCCGCGGCCCTGATGTGCTAGAACCGCGCGGTTCAGCTCGAGGGCGAGCCGCGCGGATGGTCAGAACCGCCCGAATTGCAGTGCCGCCGACAGCCGGCGTGCGGGCGCATGCCGGCGATCGCGATGTATCGCCGGCAATTCGGCTGAGCGCGGTCATCGTCGCGGCCACCACCGACGAGCCGCGGGTGCTGACGCTCCGCACCGGCCGTGACCCGATCGAGGCCCTTCCCTCGGGGCCGCTCGAAGCCGAGCACCGTACCCTCGAAGTCGGCTTGCGCGCCTGGGTCGAGCGCCAGACGAGCGAAAAGCTCGGCTATGTCGAGCAGCTCTACACGTTTGGCGACCGCGACCGGGTCGAAACCGCGGATGCGCAGCCGGTCCGCGCGCTGACCGTCGCCTATCTGGCGCTGGTGCGCGAGGCGCGGCCGGCCGGCGACGCCGAAGCGCTGTGGCGGAGCTGGTACCGCTACTTCCCGTGGGAAGACTGGCGCGCCGGCAAGCCGGCGGCGCTGGCACCGCTCGAGGAGCGCCTCGACCGCTGGGCCGCCGAAGCCGAAACCGAAGCCGAGCGGCGGCTGCGCCAAGAGCGGCTGGGCCTCGCGTTCGCCGCTTCCTGGAACGAGGAGCTGGTGCTCGACCGCTACGAGCTTCTCTACCATGCCGGGCTGATCCCCGAGCCGTGGCGCGATCTCGGGCGGCCCGCGCCGCCGCAGGACCGGCCGGTGTTCGGGGCGGCGATGGCCGCCGACCATCGCCGCATCCTCGCCACCGCGATCGGCCGGCTGCGCGGCAAGATCAAATACCGCCCGGTCGTGTTCGAGCTGATGCCGCCCGCCTTCACCCTGCTGCGATTGCAGCGCACGGTCGAGGCGTTGTCGGGGGTGCGTTTGCACAAGCAGAATTTCCGCCGGCTCGTCGAGCATCAGGGCCTGGTCGAGGAGACCGGCGGGATCAGCGCCGAAACCGGCGGCCGGCCGGCGCGGCTGGTGCGGTTCCGCCGCGCCGTCGTGCTCGAACGCCCGGCCCCCGGTCTGCGGCTGCGCTCGGCACGGCGTATGACAATCTCTTGACACCCTGCTCTTGACAGCCGGTTTCGCGTCCTTATACTCACATACAGCATAACCGGAGGCCGGGCGTTTTGCCCGGCTTTTCCAGAACGCCTAAATGCTCAATCTGAGTATAAGGAGAAGCCCGTGCTCGACACCACCTCGCCGTCGCCGGCCCCCGGCTTTCCATTGCCCGAGCTCTACCGCCGCGTCGAGCGTCATATCCCGCCGGTCGAATGGCCAGCCTTGGCCTCCGACATCGACGCGATCCTGAAATTGAAGCGCGAACGCAACGCCGTCGTGCTCGCGCACAACTACCAGACGCCGGACATCTTCCACACGGTCGCCGACATCGTCGGCGACAGCCTGGCGCTCGCCCGCGAGGCGGCGCGCACCGATGCCGATGTGATCGTGCTTGCCGGCGTCCATTTCATGGCCGAGACGGCAAAGCTCTTGAACCCGGGAAAGACCGTGCTGATCCCGGATCTCGAAGCCGGATGCTCGCTCGCCGCCTCGATCACCGCCGCCGACATCCGCTTGATGCGCGAGCGGCATCCGGGGGTGCCGATCGTGACCTATGTCAACACCTCGGCCGCGGTCAAAGCCGAATCCGACATCTGCTGCACCTCGGGCAACGCCAAGAAGATCATCGAGGCGTTGGCCGTGCCGCGCGTCATCATGCTCCCCGACGAATATCTGGCGCAAAACACCGCCGCCCAGACAAAGGTCGAAATCATCGCCTGGAAGGGCCATTGCGAGGTCCACGAGCGGTTCACTCCTGCCGACATCCGCGAGCTGCGGCAGAGCCATCCCGGCATCACCGTGCTCGCCCATCCCGAATGCCCGCCCGAAGTCATCGCCGAATGCGACTTTGCCGGATCGACCGCGGCGATGGCCGATTATGTCGGCCGCGAGCGGCCGGGCCGCGTCGTGCTGCTGACCGAGTGCTCGATGAGCGACAATGTCGCCTTGCAATATCCCGACCTCGATTTTATCCGCCCGTGCAACCTCTGCCCGCATATGAAGCGGATCACCTTGCCGAAAATCCGCCGTGCGCTCGAAACCATGACCTATGAGGTGACCGTCGATCCGGCGATCGCCGGGCCGGCGCGCCGCACCGTCGAGCGCATGCTCGAAATCGGCTGAGGTGCGGCGATGACCTTGCGGCTCTTGGTCGAGCCGATCGTTCGCGCGGCCTTGCTCGAAGACCTCGGCCGCGCCGGCGACATCACAACGGATGCGATCGTGCCGGCGGACGCTACGGTCGAGGCGGTGATCGCGGCGCGCCAGCCGGGGGTCGTCGCCGGGCTCGACGCGGCATTGCTGGCGTTTGAATTGCTCGACCCGGAGCTCCACATCGAGCGGCTGCGCGATGACGGCGCCCGTGTCGTGCGCGGCGACAAGGTCGCCCGGATCGCCGGGCGGGCGCGCCCGGTGCTCGCCGCCGAGCGCACCGCGCTCAATTTGTTGTGCCGGATGTCGGGGGTGGCGACAGCAACGCGCGTTCTCGCCGACGCGATCGAGGGCCACAAAGCCAAAATCGTATGCACCCGCAAGACGACGCCGGGGCTGCGCATCCTCGAAAAAGAAGCGGTGCGGCTCGGCGGCGGCGCCAACCACCGTTTCGGCCTCGACGACGCGATGCTGATCAAGGACAACCACTTGGCGCTCGCCGGCGGGGTAAGGCCGGCATTGGAGCGGGCGCGGCGGCAAGCCGGTCACCTGGTCAAGATCGAGCTCGAAGTCGATACGCTAGACCAGCTCGCCGAAGCGCTCGAAACCGGGATCGACGCCGTGCTGCTCGACAACATGGACCCGCCGACCCTGCGCCGCGCGGTCGCGATGGTCGCCGGCCGTGCGGTGACCGAAGCCTCGGGCCGGATCAGCCCGGACACCGTCGCCGCCGTCGCCGCCACCGGCGTCGATCTGATCTCGTCAGGTTGGATCACCCACAGCGCCCCGATCCTCGACCTCGGCCTCGACGTCGCGGATTAGGCATCGACTTTCGGCCGTTGCGGCGGGCGGCTCTTCGGGCGAATTGCGTGCTCGATCGCGGCGTTGAGCTTGGCGCCGAGCAATACGACGATGATCGAAATCCACATCCAGGTCATAAAGCCGACGATCGCGCCGAGCGACCCGTAGGTCTTGTTGAAGCTGCCGAAATTCGCCGCGTACCACGAGAACAAGGCCGAGGCGATGAGCCAAAGGACGGCGGCGAAAGCACCGCCCCAGCTGATCCATTGCCAGCGCGGCGTGTCCCGGCTCGGACCGAACCGGTAGACGAAGGTCAGCGCCACCGCGACCAGCACCAGCAGCACCGGCCACCGGGCGATGGTGAGCACCACCCCGAGCGCGTGCTTCTGCGGCAGGTAATCGAGGGCGACCGGGAGCGCGATCACGCAGACGAGCGCGACCAAGAGAAAGCCGAGCGTGGCGAGAGTGAACAGCAGCGATTGGGCGTAGAGCGTCACGACGCCGCGCTTTTCTTTTTCCTCGTAGACTTCGTTGAGCGCGTCGAACAAGGCCCGGATGCCCGAGCTGGCGCTCCACAGCGCAATGACGAGGCCGATGACAAAGCTGGTGCCGAGCGTCGTGGCACCCTGCGCCGAAAGCCGGGTCAATTGCCCGCGGACCACCTCGATGGCGCCGCCGGGCGCGACACCCGCGGCGGCGTCGAGCTCGCGAGCGATCGCATGCGGGTCAAGAAACAACCCGTAAATCGACACCAGCGCTGCGATCCCCGGAAACAGCGCGAGCAGCGCGTAATAGGTGACGCCCGCCGCATTCGCCATGATGCGGTCGTCGGAAAAACCGTTCCAGACGCGCAGCAGAATGCTTTTCCAACGGCCGCGCCGGGCCTCGACCGCGCCCGACAAATCAGCCAGGCTCTCGCACCGGTTCCGTTGCGCGGAGATTGCGCCAATCAGCTTCGCCGACCAGCTCGTCCTCGCCAACCAATTCGTCCTCGGGGGCGAGCGCCTCATGGTCGGACGCAAACCCGGGCATATCCGCCAAGCCGTCGTCGGGAAGTGCCGCCGCCGCCTCGCTCAACGCCTCGTCCTCCGCTGCCGCGTCTCGGGATGCGCGGGTGGAGCGGGCGGTGGCGACCGCGAGCCAGGCGATGCCGGCCGCGATCAACACCAGCGGCAGCGGGTTGTCGCGGATTTCACGGCCGAGATTGCGCAGGAACGTAGCGGGCGGCCCTTGCGTCGTATATTCGATCGCCTGATCGATGATCTGCGCGGGTGATACGCGCCGGCGCAGCTCGTCCAATAGTGCCGCCATCCGCGCTCGTGTCCGGTCGGCTTCGGCTTCGAGCTCTTCGGGTCGGAGCGGCATCGTCGCACCTCCGTCGCTGACCGGTTGCGGCATCCCCGGCCCTCTTTCCGGCACGGATTATACCCTGCACGGCTAACCCGGACGCGATGGTCGAGTTCCGCCGGGGGCGCGGGGAGCGGGCGACCGGGCCGTCGAAAGGCTACGCGCCGGCGAAGACGATCGTGCAAGGGCTGCTGGTCTTGATGACCCGACCGGTCGGCGTCAGCCCCCCGTTTGCCTGGTTGATCCTGAACGGCACGATCGTGTCGGTGTTCTGCTCCAGGCTGAAGCCCTCGTCGGCGTTGGCTGCATAGAGGGTTTTCGCTGCCGGATCGAGGCCGAAAAAGCGCGGCGACTTGGCGTGGGTCAGGACCCACCCCTGCGGCGTCAGGGTCCCGTCGCGCGCATTGACGGCGAAAACTCCGACGCTGTCCTGGCCGCGGTTCGAGGCGTAGACGATACGGCCGGAGGGTGCCACGGCGATCTCGGCGCCGTGATTGTCGCCGGTGTAGCTCGACGGGGTGGACGGAATGATCTGGATCGGCTGCAAGCTGCCGCGCTGGGCATCCCAGCGGTAGGTGACGACGGTCGAGCCGATTTCGTTGACCACATACGCGAGCGGCATTTTCGGATGAAAGGCGATGTGCCGTGGGCCGGAGCCGGGGCGCGCGGCGACAAAAGGGGGATCGTTCGGCGTCAGCTTGCCGCTCGCCGTGTCGAGGCGAAAGACGTTGATCCGGTCGAACCCCAGATCGGGCACCGCGATAAACCGGCCGCTCGGGTCGAAGACCGCCTCGTGCGGGTGCGAGCTCGCCTGACGTTTCCCATCCGGGCCCGGCTCGCCCTTGAGGTTCACCAGATCGCTGCGCGGCCCCAAGGTCCCGTCCTGCTCGATCGGCACGACACCGACCGACCCGGCGGTGTAGTTGGCGGTGACGATCCACCGGCCGGTCGGGTCGATCGACAGGTGGACCGGGTTCTTGCCGCCGCAGGACTGCTTGTTGAGCGCGGTGATGTGCCCGTTCTCTTTGTCGATTGCATAGGAGCTGACCTCGTCGAGGTCGGCATGCACCGCATACAAAAAACGCTGCGCCCGGTCGATCGCGAGGAACGACGGGTTCGTGATTTCGAGGAGCTGCTCGTGGGTCCACGCACCCGAAGCCGGATCGACCCGATAAACGTTGATGCCGCCGCCATGCCCTTTGCGCTGCGTCGTCGTAAAGGCGCCGACATAGGCAATGAGCGCCGTTGCCCGATCGGCGCGCGGCTGCGCTTCGGCATGCCCTCCTCGCAGGACCGCCGGCCCGGCCACAGCGAGGGCCGCTCCGGCCCTCAGCACGATGCGCCGGTCGATGCGCCGGTCTGTGGCAGTCGATGTTTTGTCCATTTTCCCCTCCAATCCGCTCCGAGACCGCGCCCAGCGGTTTGCGCAAGACTGCGGAGCTCGGTTGGCGCAGGTCAAGGGAGCAGTCGCGCATTCGGCGGCTGCAATGTTCACGCTTCTCGGCAGGAACGGTGACGGTTATCGGGCGCGCGGATCGGGGATCGGGTCGAGCGGCCAGATCGGGCGGCGCACCTTGGTGAAGAGCTCGGGCAGGTAGTTGACCTGGCACAGCGCGCCGGTATCGACCAGAACGATTTCGCGGGCGATCGGCTCGAAGGCGGCGCGGAAGTGCTGCATCGACTTGACCGCGACCGTCGTGTAGCGGGTCGGGTCGATGCCGAGCGAGGTGAGCTGGCCGAGGTCGGTCGCCTGGCCGTTGTTGGTGATGACGATGATGTCGATGCCGGTGCGGCCGCCGACACGAAACACCATCGACGGCCCGTAATTGCGCTCGACCCCGCCGCCCATCGGGCCGTAGGCGATGAATTTGCCGTTTGTCAGGCAAACCACCTCGCCTTCGAGCGTCAACGGACCGCCGCCCATCGCCGGGTCGGTCTTGCCGCCGAGGATAAGCGTGGCGCGGGCGCCGACCCCGGCGCGCATCCCCTCCTGCACCGCCTCGGCGTCGCAGATCGCGTGAAATGCTACCCGCTCGATGCCGCCCTTGACGAGGCCGTCGAGGAGCGCCGTGGCGTCGCCATAGCCGCCGCCTCCGGGATTGTCGGTGAAGTCGGCGACGACAAGCGGCTTGTCGCCGGGCTTGCCTTGCCGCGCGCGGGCGACCGCCTCGGCCACGCCCAGCATATGCACCGTGGTGAACTCGCGCTCGGCCCAGGCGTGGTCCATAAACGCCTCGGCGACCGCCCTCCCGTTCGGGTCGGCACCATCGGTGGTGACGGTTGCCGAAGGGCCGACATCATGGATATTGGCGAGGGGAAAGCCGGCGCAGATGCTGACCGCGAGCACCTCGCCGCGCGCTTCGAGCGCCTCGCCGCGGGCGATCAATTCGGCCATCGGCCCCGCCTGCGTGCGGCCCCAGTCGAGACCGTGCAGCATCGGCCGGCGGGCAATGACCGTCACCGGCCGCACCTCGCCGCGCATCGCGCGTTCGAGCAATTCGGCCGCCTGCCGTGCGCGCTCGTACATGTCGATATGCGGGTAGGTGCGAAAGGCGATCAGCGCATTGGCGTTGTCGGCCATTCTCTTGGTGACGTTGGCGTGCAGGTCGAGGGTGGCGACGATCGGCACTTGGAGACCGAGACGGCCGCGCAGCCGCGCCAACAGCTCGCCCTCGGCGTCCTCGTGGCTCTGGGTGACCATCGCGCCATGCAGGTGCAGCAGCACGCCGTCGATCGGCGCCCTGTTTGCGACCGCGTCGAGGATCATTCCGGCGATCGCCTCGAACGCCGCGTCGGCGACGATGCCCGACGGGTTGGGGTTGGCCGAGACCGGGTGCACCAGGCTCCAGCCGTATTTGTCGGCCGCCTCGAACGTCGCGCCCAAGGCTGAGCGGGTGCCGCGAAACGCCGCCGGGATCTCGTTTTCGAGATGAAAATCGCGCCGCCGGATCAGCGCCAGATCGGTCCGGACCCGGCTGAACGTATTGGTCTCGTGCATAAACCGGGCAGTCAGAACACGGGTCACGAGGTCACCTCGAAAGAGTGCAGGAAGCGATGGCGAGATCGCCGACAACAGGACGATCGGCCGACGCTTCGTACCTGCCCGGGGCGCGCGGCCGAAATGGCGGAAAGAATCTCCTGCACGAGAGGCCGCAAGTGCTCCAGCCGGTTTGACCGGGCCCGGACAAGAACGATCCCGAAGGGCAGCGTCGAAACCCGCTGCTGAAACTCGATACTGCGATCCATCGTAACCGGCACCTCGTACCGCCCAGCCATCTGTCGCAGCAGGTCGCCGTTCCTGATGCCGGCCCACCCTCGTCCGGCCACGGTGTCGACCGCGTGGTCCGGCAATTGGGCGGCGAGCCCTATCGGCAGATGCTCGTCAAGCAGCACGCGCATCGGCGAGCAAAATATCGCGAGCGCGGTCGAGCGCAGCGATCGCCTGCTCGCGGGTTACCGAAGGAAACTGATTCAGAAATTCGTCGAGGGTATCGCCCGCTTCCAAGTAATCGAACAACGATCGCACCGGCACGCGCGTGCCGGCGAACACCGGCATTCCACCGAGAATATCGGGGTCGGTTACGACGACGGGACCGGGCTGCGTCATAAAGCTGCTCCTGGTTCGCTGCGGCATATTCCAAAAGCAGAGGCTCGCCAAGAGGTAAGCGGCGCCCGGCGCTTTGCCAATTCCGCTTCGGCGACGCGCGAGCCAAGGCCGGGATCCGCGGGGTAGATCGAGCAGGCCGTTCGTCGGCCCCGTTTATCAGCGCCATCCAGGATCATGCCGGCAATCTGCTCGAGCGCCGCATCCGGAACGGTCCAGCCCGCACCTGCCAACGGTTGCGCGGGAAGAGCATCGAGCAGCGACACGCACAATGGTGCGCGCCGCAGCCCCTCACGAATCCCAGGTTCGCGGACGAGGTCAGTGCGATCGAAGCTGCGAATCTCGCGGGCCGGGCAGAACCGCGCTCGGCCTTGCGACTCGGATCAGCGCGCGCAGCCGAGCACTTCTGAGCCAGGCTGCTCCGCCCGACGACCTTCGGGTCATCACAACGGCCACCCCCGCTGCACTTGGTGGACGCACTATTGGCGATCGCCGCCCGGTGCTGGTTTGCATCGGAGGGCGCCTATATCATTGGGGGAATGCTGTTGGGGCTGACCGTCCGCGAAATTGTTTTGATCGATCGGCTCGATTTGGCCTTTCGTGCGGGGTTGTGCGTGCTGACCGGGGAGACCGGGGCGGGGAAGTCGATCTTGCTCGATGCGCTGGGCTTGGCGCTGGGGCGGCGTGCAGAGGCGGGGCTGGTGCGGCAGGGTGCCGGAGAGGCAGCGGTCACTGCCGAATTCGCGGTCGGGCGCAACCATCCAGCGCATGCATTGCTGCGCGAGGCCGGGCTCGATGCCGATGCCGAGACGATCGTGTTGCGCCGCCTGCTGCGCAGCGACGGCAAAAGCCGTGCCTTTGTCAATGACGAGCCGGCGAGCATCGGCCTTTTGCGTCAGCTCGGCGACAGCCTTGTGGAAATCCAGGGCCAGTTCGAGCAGCGCGGGCTGCTCGACCCGGCCGAGCATCGCGCGATCCTCGATGCCTTTGCCGAGGCGGCGGTCGATCGGGCGGCGCTGGCCGCCGCGTGGCACGGCTGGCGCGGGGCGCGGCAACGTGAAGCCGAAGCCGCCCGGCTGCTCGCCTCCAGCCGCGAGGAAGAGGAATTGCTGCGCCATCATCTGGCCGAGCTCGAGGCGCTCGCCCTCGAGCCCGACGAGGAGGATCGCCTCGCAGCCCGCCGGACGTTATTGCAAAACGCCGAGCGGCTGGCCGAAACCTTGAGCGAGACGATCGGCGAGCTCGACGGCGAGGCCGGTGCGCAAGCAGCGCTCGCCCGCGCCGCACGCCGTCTCGAACGCGCCCGGGCCCGCGCCCAAGGGCTTTTCGACGAGGCGCTCGCCGCGACCGAGCGCGCCGCCGCCGAGACCGCCGAGGCGCTCGCCATGCTGGAAGCTGCCGCGCGCGGCCTCGAGCTCGACCCGCGTGAGCTCGAAACCGTCGAGGAGCGGCTTTTCGCTTTGCGTGCCGCGGCGCGCAAGCACCAGGTCGCGGTCGCCGAGCTGCCGGCGCTGCGCGAGGCGATCGCGAATCGGCTGGAGACGATCGAGGCCGGCGTCGAGGGGGTCGAAACCCTGGTCCGGCTGACCGCCGCGGCACGCGCTGAATTTGTCGCTGCCGCCGAACGCGTCTCGCGCGCGCGGGCGGAGGCCGCGCGCCGCCTCGACGCCGGCGTCGAGGCGGAATTAAAGCCGTTGCGGCTCGACAAGGCACAGTTCCGCACCGTGCTGACCGCGCTCGACGAGCCCGAATGGGGCGAGCATGGCCGCGAGCGCGTGCATTTCGAGATTGCCACGATCCCCGGCGCCCCGTTTGGCCCGCTGGCAAAGATCGCCTCGGGCGGCGAGCTGTCGCGCTTTATGCTGGCCTTGAAGCTCGTTCTCTCGGGGACCTCGTCGGTGCCGACGCTGATTTTCGACGAGGTCGACAGCGGCATCGGCGGTGCCGTCGCCGCCGCTGTCGGCGAGCGCTTGCAGCGGCTCGGCACCAGCTTGCAGGTGCTGGTCGTCACCCACTCGCCGCAGGTCGCGGCGCGCGGCGCCACGCATTGGCGCGTCGCCAAATCCCTCAGCGAGCGCCGGACCGTGACCCGCGTCGAGGAATTGGATCAGGAGACCCGGCGGGAGGAGATCGCGCGCATGCTGTCGGGGCGCACCGTGACCACCGAGGCCCGTGCGGCGGCGGCGAGCCTGATCGCCGGGGGCCGCGCGTGACCGCCGCGCGCCGCAGGGCGCCGGTCGCCGAGCCCCGCCCGGTCGAGACGCTGAGCGAGGACGAAGCCAAACGCGAGCTGGCCGACCTCGCGGCCGAAATCGGGCGGCACGACCGGCTCTATTATACCGACGCCGCGCCTGAGATTTCCGACGCCGGATACGACGCGCTGCGCCGCCGCAACACCGAGATCGAGGCCCGTTTTCCAGAGCTGGTGCGCGCCGACAGCCCGCAGCACAGGGTTGGCGCCGCCGCCGCCGCCGGCTTTGCCAAGGTCACCCACACGCGACCGATGCTGTCGCTCGAAAACGCCTTCGACGAAGCCGATGTCCGCGATTTTTTTGCCGGCATCCGCAATTTCTTCAGCCGGCCGGCGGACCGCGAGCTGGTCGCCGAAGATGCGATCGAGGTCATGGCCGAGCCCAAGATCGACGGGTTGTCGCTGGGCTTGCGCTATGAGCGTGGCCGGCTGGTGCAGGCGGCGACGCGCGGCGACGGGGTGACCGGGGAAGACGTGAGCGCGAACATTCGCACCGTCGGCAGCGTGCCGGGCACATTGAGCGGGACCGGCTGGCCCGACGTGATCGAAATCCGCGGCGAAATCTATATGGAGCGCCGCGGCTTTTTTGTGCTGAACGAGGAGCGCGCCGCCGCCGGCGAGAGCGCCTTTGCCAACCCGCGCAATTCCGCCGCGGGCTCGTTGCGCCAGCTCGACCCGGCGATCACCGCGCGCCGCCCGCTTGCTTTTTTTGCCTATGCCTGGGGCGAGGCGAGCACACCCTTCGCCCGCACCCATGCCGAGGCGCTCGACCGCTTCCGCCGATGGGGCCTTACCGTCAACGACCGCTCGCGCCTGTGCCGCGGTGTCGGCGAGGTCCTGGCCTATTATCAAAACATTGCCGCCGATCGCGCCAGCCTGCCCTATGACATCGACGGCGTCGTCTACAAGGTCAACGATCTCGGTCTGCAGGAGCGGCTCGGCATGGTCAGCCGGGCGCCGCGCTGGGCCTTGGCGCACAAATTTCCGGCCGAGCAGGCGCAGACGGTCCTGCGCGACATCCTGGTCTCGGTCGGCCGCCAGGGTGCCTTGACCCCGATCGCGATGCTCGAGCCCGTCACCGTCGGCGGTGTCGTGGTGCAGCGCGCCACGCTCCACAACGAGGACGAGATCGCGCGCAAGGATGTCCGCATCGGCGACACCGTCATTGTCCAGCGCGCCGGCGACGTGATCCCGCAGATCGTCGGCGTGGTCGCCGAGCGCCGCCCGCCCGCCGCCCGGCCATATCAATTCCCGGACCATTGCCCGATCTGCGGCAGCCTCGCGGTGCGCGAGCCGCGGATGGTGGCGCGACGCTGCACCGGAGGCCTGATTTGCCCGGCGCAGGCGGTCGAGCGGCTGAAGCATTTTGTCGGCCGCAACTCGTTCGACATCGAAGGGCTCGGCTCGAAGCACATTCAGGCCTTCTGGCAGGACGGGCTGATCCGCGGGCCGGGCGACATCTTCCGCCTCGACCCGGGTGTCATCGCCCGGCGCGAGGGCTGGGCGGAGGTCAGCGCGCAAAAGCTCGTCGCCGCGATCGACCAGCGGCGGCGGATCGCGTTCGACCGCTTTATCAACGCGCTGGGCATTCCGCAGGTGGGCCAGGCGACGGCACGGCTGCTCGCCCGCCATTATCGCTCGCTCGGGCATTGGCGGGCCGAGATGGAGCAGGCGCAGGGACCCGAAAGCGAAGCGCGCGCGGGATTGCTCGGTGTGCACGGCATCGGGGCCGACATGGCCGCCGACATCGTCGGCTTTTTCGCCGAGCCGCATAATCGTGAAGTGCTCGACGATTTGGCGCGCGAGGTCACGGTGCCCGATTATCAGGCGCCGGCGCAGCGCATGGCCTCGCCGTTGGCCGGCAAGACCATCGTCTTTACCGGCGCGCTCGACCGCATGAGCCGCTCCGAGGCGAAGGCGCGCGCCGAGGCGCTGGGCGCCAATGTGACGAGCTCGGTCTCGGCCAAGACCGATTACCTCGTCGCCGGCGCCGATCCGGGCTCCAAGGCAACGAAAGCGGCGGCGCTCGGTGTCGCCGTGCTCGACGAGGCCGCCTGGCTGGCGCTCGCCGGCGAGGCCGCTCCGGCGGGCTGACGAGCAGCGGTGCTGCGCATCGACGAAGCCGTCGGCGAGGATCGCGGCGAACCGGTCCTCGTCTTCGGCCGCGCGCCGGCCGAAGAGATCGCCCCTCTCTCGGCGCGGCTGTCGTTCTCCGCAGCTGATTTGCCGGACAGCAACCGCCGCGAGCCGCCATCCCCCCGCGCCGCCGCCGCACCGGCTGCCGAGCGCGAGCCGCCGGTCGGCTCCCGCTTTCGGGCGCGGCCGTTCGGCCCGGTCGGATCGCTGCTGCTGCATTTGCTGCCGCTCTTATTGCTGCTCGATTGGCCGATGCAGCCGCCGGCCGTGGTGACGCCGATCCCGGTGCAGCTGGTGCTGGAGCCACCGCCCGCGCCGCCCCAGCCGCAACCGAAACCCCCGCCGCCGAAGCCCGAGGCAAAGCCGCCGAAAGGCCGGATCGCGTCCGAAGACATCGGCGGCAAAGAGGCAAAGGCCAAGGACGAGACAAAAGCGGAGCCGCCGCCCGCGCCAAAGCCCGCGGCGGCCGCAGCGGCGCCGCAGCAAACTGCGCTCGCGGTGCCGCCGCCGCTGCCCGAGCCCGCGCCAAAGCCGCAGACAGTCGAGCCGCCGGTCGAGCACTTCGCGCGGCCGCTGCCAAAGCCAAAACCGACCCCGACGCAGCCGCCGCGCCAACGCGGCCAGACTCACCTGCTGCTTCTCCCCGCGCCCGGCCGGTTTCCCGGGCCGGCGGCGACGCGCAACGAATACCTCGCCTATATCGCCGCCTTGACCCGGCGCCATCTCAACCTTTTGCCGCTGTCGATGGTCGGCGCAAGGCGCGGCGAGACGGTCATCGATGTGCTGGTGATGGACAACGGCACGATCGCGTTGCTGCGGGTCGGGCATAGCTCGGGCTACCCCGACATCGACGAGCGGATCGAGCGGATGATCAGCGCCGTCGGCCGCTTTCCGCCCTTGCCGCAATGGTTCCAAGGGCCGAGCATGCAGCTCGAATTCAAGCTGCGCTTTCCCGAAGCGCTGGATAATTAGGGGCCAAGCCCGTGCCGCAGCAGGTCGATCCGATCGTCGTCTCGGTGATCCAGCATCGTCTCCTGGCGATCGTCGAGGAGATGGGCGAGGCGATGCTGCGCACCGCCTATTCGCAGATCCTCAATTCGAGCCGCGATTTTTCGACTGCGATCTGCGATCTCGACGGCCGGCTGATCGCCCAGGCCGAGCATGTGCCGATCCATGTCGGCGCCTTGCCCTATGCGGCCAGGGCGGTCACCGAGTTTTTTGCCGACGACATCCATCCGGGCGACGTGTTTCTCCTCAACGACCCCTATCGCGGCGGCAACCATCTGCCCGACCTGACCGCTTTTGTGCCGGTGTTCGAGGCGGGCCGGCCGCGCTTCTGGTCGATCAACCGGGCGCATCAGAGCGATATCGGCGGCGCCACGCACGGCGCCTACAACGCCGCCGCCACCGACATCTGGCAGGAAGGGATTCGGATTACCCCGCTGCGGCTCTACGACGCCGGCAAATTGCGCGCCGATTTGCTGGAGATGATCGCCACCAATGTACGCCATCCGCGCGACTTTAAGGGCGATCTCGCGGCGATGATCGGCTCGGCCCATGTCGGCGAGCGCCGGCTCTTGGCGCTCGCCGGGGAATTCGGGTGGACAACCCTGGACGCCGCGATCGAGGCGGTGCTCGACGGCGCCGAGCGCCAGACCCGCGCGATCATCGCGCAGTGGCAGGACGGCGTCTATCGCGGCGAGGCGCTGCTCGACGACGACGGGCGCGGGAATGAGGACATCCATATCCGCGCGACGGTCACCAAACGCGGCAGCGATCTCACGATCGACCTCTCCGACTCGCACGAGGAGGTCGCGAGCTTTGTCAATTCTTCCTATCCGAACATGCGCTCGGCGGTCGTTGTGGCGCTCTCCTATCTGATCGACCCGGACACGCCGAAAAACGACGGCACCTTCCGCCCGCTCGAGGTGATCGCCAGAGAGGGGACCGTGGTCTGGGCCAAGCCGGGCAAGCCCGTGACCCTGGCGACCAACCATTGCGGCCAGGAGATCATCGAGGCGATCGTCAAGGCGCTGGCGCCGGCCTGCCCGGACCGCGCCATGGCCGGCTGGGGCCGCCGCTTTCGTATCGCGGTCCAGGGCCGGGACCCGCGCTCGCAAAAGCCGTTCATCTGGCATTTCTTTCAAGCGCGGCCGGGCGGCGGCGCTTCGCCTGCCGGCGACGGCTGGCCCGGTGCCGGCGAATGGCAGGCGGCGGGCGGGATCAAATTCGGCAGCCTCGAAGTGACCGAGGTGCGCTTCCCGCTGTTCTTTCGCCGCCACGAGTTCCGCCCCGATTCGGGCGGCGCCGGCCGATACCGCGGCGGCCCCGGCGGGGTCGTCGAGATGGTCGTCGAGACCGCGGAGCCGGCCATCGGCAACACCGCCGGCGACGGCGTGCGCCACGGCGCCTGCGGCATCCTCGGTGGCGCCGACGGTGTCCCACACCGCTACACGCTCCATTCCGAGGCCCGGCCGCCGCGCCCGATCAAGACCAAGGAAACCGGTCTCGAAATCCGCCCCGGCGATGTCTTGCTGCTCGAATCGGGTGGCGGCGGCGGCTGGGGAGACCCGAGCGCGCGCGACCCGGCAGCCATCGCCGAGGATGTCGCCAACGGGTTTGTGACCGGCCTCGATCTGACGAACTGCGCCCCCTCCCCGACCCTCCCCCGCTTGCGGGGGAGGAAGGAGCATCCTGCATTAGCTGAGGCTTTTCATTCCCCTCCTCCGCTTGCGGGGGAGGGTTAGGGTGGGGGGATCATCGGGCCGTGAGAAAATGCGCGGCGGTCCACAGATGCGTAACCAAGCCCGAAAACTGCGCCGGAATCTGACCGACGCGGAGCAGATCCCATGGCGAGAGCTGCGCCGCAAAAACCTCGGCTGGCGCTTTCGCCGCCAATTCCCAATCCCGCCTTACATTGCCGATTTTGCCTGCATCGAAGCGCGGCTGATTGTTGAGGCGGATGGCGGCCAGCACGCGCTGCCGAGCGATCATGAAAAACGCGATCGCAAGCTGTTGCAGCAAGGCTGGCGCGTTCTCCGCTTCTGGAACAATGAAATCTTTACAAACCGAGAAGGCGTGTTGCGAACCATCGCCGATATTCTCGCACTGCCAACGCGAGCAAAACCCTCTCCCGCCGTTAGGAAAGGGATAGGGACGGTGTACCGCATCGGCATCGATGTCGGCGGCACCTTTACCGATCTCGTCGCGGTCGACGATACGGGGCGCACGACGCTCGCCAAGGCGCCGTCGACCCCCGAAGACCCTTCGGTCGGTGTGCTCGACGGCTTGCAGCTTTTGGCCGAAGCGCTGCATCTCGATACCGCCGCGCTGCTGCGCGCGACCGAGCGCATCGTGCACGGCACCACGGTCGCGACCAACGCGCTGATCGAGCGTGCCGGCGCCAGGGTCGGGCTCCTGACGACAGAAGGCCATCGCGACGTCATCGAGATGCGCGAGGGGCTCAAGGACGACCGCTACAATTTGCGCGTGCCGCCACCCGCGCAGCTGGTGGCACGGCGATTGCGGCTTGGGGTGCGCGAGCGGCTGCGCGCCGACGGCCGGGTCGAGACCCCGCTCGACATGGCCTCGCTGGAAGCCGCGCTCGCGGTGTTGCGGCGGGAGCGGGTCGAGGCGGTCGCGGTGTGCTATCTGCATGCTTGGCGCGACCCGGCGCACGAGCGCGCCACCCGCGATGCGATCGTCCGCGCGCTTCCCCACACCTATATCTCGCTGTCCTCCGACGTCTTGCCGCAAATCAAGGAGTTCGAGCGGGTCTCGACGACGGTCGTCAACGCCTATGTCGGGCCGGCCCTGGCACGCTATCTCGAGCGGCTCGAAACCCGGTTGAGCGCGGCCGGCTATGCCGGGCCGGTGCTGGTGATCCAGTCGCATGGCGGTGTGACGCCGATCGCCGAAGCGGCTCGGCTCGCGGCGGGCTCGGTGCTGTCCGGGCCGGCCGGCGGTGTGGCCGGGAGCGTGCACGCCGCGCGCCTCGCCAATGCGAGCGACCTGATCCCGTTTGATATGGGCGGCACCAGCACCGATATTTCGCTGATCGTCGGCGGCCGGCCGAGCCTCGCGACCGGGCGGCGCGTCGCCGGCCAGACGGTCGCGCTGAACAGCCTCGACATCGCCAGCATCGGGGCCGGCGGCGGCTCGATCGCCCAGGTCGGCGCCGGCGGCATCCTGCATGTCGGGCCGAACAGCGCCGGCGCCGCTCCGGGCCCGGCCTGCTACGGTCGAGGCGGCACCGCCGCAACCGTCACCGACGCCAATCTCGTTCTCGGCTACCTCGACCCGGCGAGCTTTCTCGGCGGGCGGCGGGCCCTCGACCGCGCCGCGGCCGAAGCCGCGATCGACCCGATCGCCGCTGTGCTCGGCATCGACCGGCTGGCGGCGGCGCAGGGCATCCATCGTGTCGTCAACACCAGCATGGCCGAGGGGGTGCGGCTCGTCTCGGTCCGCCGCGGCATCGATCCGCGCCGCTTTGCCCTCTTTGCCTTTGGCGGCGCCTCCGGGCTGCATGCGACCGCGATTGCCCGTCAGCTCGGCCTCGCACGGGTCCTCGTGCCGCGCGTCGCAGCGGTCTTGTCGGCCTGGGGCATGCTCGCCACCGATCTGCGTTTCGAGGTCGCGCGCACCCATATCGGCGACGCGCATGCGCTCGACGGTGAGACGGTCAAGCGTCTCTTCGACGAGATGGAGGCGGAGGGGCTGGCGCGGCTGCGCGCCTCAGACGGACCGGGGCCCGCGGCAGGGTTTGACGGGCCGGTGCGGACCATGCGCTCGGTCGAAATGCGCTATGGCGAGCAAGTGTTCGAGGTCGCGGTCCCGCTCGACGATGTCGATTGGGCGCTCCCCGACCCGCTGCCGCAACTCGTCGAGCGGTTCCATCGCCGGCACGAAGAGCTCTACACCTACTCCTTGCGCGACCAGGAAACCGTGCTGGTCAACGCCCGCACCGCCGTTATCGGCATGCTTTCGGCGCTGCCGCACGAGCCCGTGCTCGGCGAAGCCGGTCCGGCGGCACCACGCGGCGAGCGCCGGATCTGGCTCGACGGCTGGGTCACGGCGCCGGTCTGGGATTTTGATACGCTCGCCCCGGCACAGATTATTGCCGGGCCGGCGATCGTCGAATCGGCAATGACGACGGTGCTGATCCGGCCCGGCGACCGCGCCGCCGTGACCTCGCTCGGTTGGCTCGACATCGCCGTCGCGACGCACTCCGAACCGCCCGCGAGCTGATTATGGCGGGGGAAGCGAGCGGGGCCGGCGATCCTCGCCGAGCGCGACATAGGTGAAGATCGCCTGTGTCACTTTGCGCACTTCGCCCACAGCGAGGTTGCGCCGCCATGCCTCGATGCGCACCGTGATCGAGCTGCGCCCGGTCTTGACGATTTCCCCATAGCAGCTGACCTCGTCGCCGACATAGACCGGCTCGTGGAACACCATCCCGTCGACCGCGACCGTGGCGCAGCGGCCGCGGGCGCGCCGCACCGCGAGATTGCCGCCGGCCAGGTCCATCTGCGCCAACAGCCAGCCGCCGAAAATATCGCCGTTCGGGTTGGCGTCCGCGGGCATCGCCATGACCCGAACCAAGGGTTGCGCAGCAGGCGAGAAGGGTGGTGCGGGCGTCGCCGAATCCATGCTCCTTCTCCGGCTGCCGATGTCAAAAAAGCGACGCTGCGGGCCCGACCGGGTGCAGGTCGCCGTGGGGAGGATGACAATCGGAATGTCGTATCCATATAGCACGTTGTCGCGAGGCTGAGGCCCCGATCGAGTGGAGGTAGTGATGTGCGTCCGTGCCGTGACCAGCTGGTTCAGGCGAACCGCCATAGCTGCGGCCGTAATGTCGGCGGCGGGGTTGGGGCTGATGGCCGCACCGGTGCAGCCTGCGATGGCCCAAGGCGCGGGCTATTCGTACCAGCAGCCGGCGGCGCAGAGCTATAATTACAACTACAACTCCCAGCAGCCCTACCAGCAACAGCAGCAGGCCTACCAGTATCAACAGCCCTATCAGTATCAACAACCCTATCAATATTCCTATCCTTATAGCTACTATTATCCGAATTACTACTATCCGTATTACTCTCCATACTACGCCTCCTATCCGTATTGGGGCTACCCGAATTGGGGTTGGGGCGGTGGTTGGGGCGGCTGGGGCGCTTGGCCGGTCGGCTTCTCCTTCGGTTTTGGCCATTGCTGGAATTGCGGCTTCCATGGCGGGTTTCATGGCGGCTTCCACGGCGGCGGCTTCCACGGCGGCGGCTTCCACGGCGGCGGCTTCCACGGCGGCGGGGGTGGCTTTCATGGCGGCGGCGGGGGCCATCGCTGACCGCAAGATCACCGGCGCCGCCATATGCTCGAGTGGGCGGCGCTGGCCGCGCGGCTCGATGACGTCGTAACCGAGGCGACGATCGCCGAGCTGCCGAGACACTATCGCGGCAAGGTTCGGGACAATTACGACCTCGCCGACGGCCGGCGGATCATCATCGCCACCGACCGGCTCAGCGCCTTCGACCGGAACATCACCGCGGTCCCGTTCAAAGGACAGGTGCTGACGCAGACCGCCCGCTATTGGTTCGACACGACCGGCGACATCTGTCCGAACCACGTTATCGAATACCCCGACCCGAATGTGCTGGTTTGCCGCCGGCTCGACATCATGCCGGTCGAGATCGTCGTGCGCGACTATCTGGCCGGGACGACGGCAACCTCGATCTGGCCGATGTACCGAGACGGGCTGCGCCGGATCTATGGCATCATGTTTCCGGACGGGTTGCGCCAGAACCAGCAATTGCCGACGACGATCGTTACGCCAACTACCAAGGCCGGCGATGGCGAGCATGACGAGCCGCTGACCGCCGCCGACGTCGTCGCGCGCGGCCTGTTGACCCCGGCGCAATGGGACGAGGTCCACGCTCTCGCCTTGACGCTATTCGCGCGCGGGCGGGAGATCGCCCGCGAGCGCGGGCTGATCCTGGTCGATACCAAATACGAGTTCGGCTTGGATCCCGCCGGGGATATTGTGCTTGCCGACGAGATCCATACTCCCGACAGCAGCCGCTACTGGCTCGCCGACAGCTATGAAGAGCAGCTTGCCGCTGGCGAGCTGCCGGAAACCCTCGACAAGGATTTCGTGCGGCGCTGGGTCACGGCACGCTGCGATCCTTACCGCGACCCGATCCCACCGATCCCGCGCGAAATCATCCTCGAGGCTGCCCGCCGTTATATCGAGGCGTTCGAAACCGTGACCGGCCAGGAATTCGTCTTGCCGCCGCCCGATCCGCCGGTAATGGCGCGCATTCGCGCAAACCTCGTCCCCTATTTCGCCGCGGGCTGACCGATCCCGTTTCGCCGCTGGAGATTTCGATGGCCGACTACGACTGGACCGGCGGCGATCTGCCGACTTTTGTCACCCATCTCGAATGCGGCCTGACCGGGGAGCATTATTCCGCCGACACGTTGCAGACATTGTCGCGGGCCGGTCGGCCGCTCCTGGTGCGCTACGATCTCGACGGCGTGCGCAAAGCGCTCGCGCGCGATGGGCTTGCCGGCCGGCCGCAGACATTGTGGCGCTATCGCGAGCTGTTGCCGGTGCGCCGGGCGCAGGATGTTGTGGCGCTCGGCGAGGTCGTGACCCCGCTGGTGCCGCTGCCACGGCTGGCGGCGCGCGGCGAAGTGCTGGTCAAGGATGAGGGCAGGCTGCCGACCGGCTCTTTCAAGGCGCGCGGGCTGGCCTTGGCCGTGTCGATGGCCAAGGAGCTGGGCATCGACACGATGGCGATGCCGACCAATGGCAATGCCGGGGCGGCGATGGCCGCCTACTGCGCGCGCGCCGGGATCAAGGCCTATGTCTTTTGCCCCGACGACACCCCGGCCGTGAATGTGCGCGAGATCGCGATGCAGGGTGCTCAGGTGTTTCTGGTCGACGGGCTGATCGACGATTGCGGCCGGCTCGTCGCCGAGGGCGAGAAGGCGGTCGGCTGGTTCAACTGCTCGACCTTGCGCGAGCCCTATCGCATCGAGGGCAAAAAGACGATGGGGATCGAGCTGGCCGAGCAGCTCGGCTGGGAATTGCCCGACGTGATCTTTTACCCGACCGGCGGCGGCACCGGCATCATCGGCATGTGGAAGGCGTTCGACGAATTGGAAAAGATCGGCTGGATCGGGCCGAAGCGGCCGCGCATGGTCGTGGTCCAGGCGGCCGGCTGCGCGCCGATGGTCAAGGCCTGGGAGGAGGGCGTCGAGCACGCATCACGCTGGGAGAATGCGCATACGCTCGCGGCGGGGATTCGCGTGCCGCAGGGGATCGGCGACTTTCTGATCCTGCGCGCGGTGCGCGAAAGCGGCGGGTTCGCCACCGCGGTCGATGACGACGCCATCATGGCCGCGTGGCGCAAGGTGGCGCGGGTGGAGGGGCTGCTGCTCTGCCCCGAAGGGGCGGCGACTTATGCTGCTTACGAGCAGGCGCTGGCGGACGGGCGGGTCGGGCCACAGGAGCGCGTCGTCCTGTTCAATTGCGCCACCGGTCTCAAATACCCGATGCCCGATGCGGGGGTGCGCCTAAAGCTCGGCGAGCCGGTCGATTGGCAGCGGCTGACGGAACAGCCCCGCTAACGCCAGTCGTCGAGAACGAAAAGGCCGGGCCGGCTGTAGCCCCAATCGTTCGGCCGGTGCATCGTGACGACCTGCACTTCGGTGCGGAAGCCGTGCGCCGCCATGTAACCGTATGCTTCCTCGCGGGCGAGGTTGACCCCGGCCAAGAGGTGCGGCATGCCGACCGCGACGGCGAGCGCGCCGCAGGCCCCGAGCAGAGCCACAAAATCGTCGGCGCGCCCTGGCCGCACCGCGCCGAATTTGACATAGCAGCAGCCTCGGCCGGCCTCGCTCGCCGGGCCCCAATGGCAGACGGCAAAGCCGGCGAGGTGGCTCATCCCGTCCCACACGAGGAGGGTGTCGCCCAGGCGGCGCGCCGTGGCGGTGCGGATCTCGGCGCCGAGATCGAGCCCCTGATGGAGTGCGTCGCTCACTTCGCAGCAGGCGGCCTCGGCGGCGCGCCGGTCGGCTTCGGCCAGCTCGGAATAGCGCGTAGCGCGCCCGCTGCTATTGGTCGACTTTGCCGGCGCCGACATGATCGCGGTCAGGAAGCGCGGATAGAAGCCGAATTTGCTGTAGAGATGAATGTGTTTGGGGCTCTGCGGAAAGGTGCAGAGGCCGGCATGGCCGACTCCCCACTCCTCGAAAGCATCCGACACCGCACGAACCAGCGGCTGAGCGAGGCCGCGGTTCCACAAATCGGGCCGGATCGTCAGCGGACCGAAAAATCCGACACTGCCCCACCGCGTCGCGAAATTCGAGCCGACGACTTCGCCATCGAGCTCGGCGGTGAAGCCGGCGACGTGCTCGGCGCCAAACCGGCCGTAGATATAATCGAGATCGGTCCAGAAATTTTCCGGGTCGGGTGCGCCGAGGAACGTCCCGAATGCGACGCGGCAAATCCGCTGGGCCGTCGGCCGATCGCTTTCTTTCATCGGTCTGATGACGCTCACAAACGGCCTCCCCTTGGGTTTTTTGGTCCGTCCGCTTGCTTGACAAGGCCGCGGCTGCCAACTAGTGCTACCGCGTATCCCAGTGTAGCACAAGAGCCGCCATGCCCGACGATCAAACGGTATCGAGCCACGTGTCGCTGCGCGTGCCAGGCGATGTGATCGCGGCCTTCGACCGGCTGGCCGCCGCCCTCGACCGGCCGCGCTCCTGGGTCATGCTGCGCGCGCTGCGGCAATATCTCGAAGACGAGGGCGCCGAAATCTTTGAAGACCTGGAGAGCATCGCCGAGCTCGACCGCGGCGAGACCGTCACCTCCGAAGAACTGTGCCAGAAACTCCAAAAGTTCCTTGCCGGAGCCCGAGCGCAGCCCGCGACTGAAGAATGAGCCGGCGCGTCCGCTATTCCCGGCGTGCAGCTGTCGAAGTCCAAAGTATCATGGTTTATCTGGACGAGCATAGTCGGCCGGCAGCTCAGCGCTTTGTTGACGCGCTTGCGCGAGCAGACCAACAGCTCGCCGAATTCCCGAATTCCGGCGCGCCGGGTGCTGTGGCTGGAACCCGGCGGCTCGTCGTCGGCAGTTACATCCTGTCCTATCGCCGGCGCGGTGAGGATGTCGAGATTTTCGCCGTCCGCCACGCGCGCCGCCGCGATGCGCGGCCCGGCTAGGCGGCTTCGGCTTCTGCCTTCTCCTCGGTCCCGGTCGGACCCGAATCCTTGCCCTTGGCCATCGGGTCGCGATCGACCAGCTCGATCACCGCCATCGCCGCATCGTCGCCATAGCGAAAGCCGGCTTTGATGATCCGGGTATAGCCGCCGGCGCGGCCGGCATAGCGCTGCGCCAGCGCCGTCATCAGCTTTTCGGCCAGTTTCGTATCCTGCAATCGCGCGATCAGCCGGCGCCGATTGGCCAAGCCGCCATGCTTGCCGGTCGTGATCATGCGCTCGACGATCGGGCGCAGATCCTTCGCCTTGGGCAAGGTCGTGGTGATCTGCTCGTGCTTGATCAGCGCGGCGGCGAGGTTCTCGAACATCGCCTTGCGATGCTCGGAGGAGCGGCTGAAGCTACGGCCGCGCAGACGGTGTCGCATGGGCCCCTCAATATGGCTCGTCGAGACGCTTGGCCAGCTCTTCGATATTCTCGGGCGGCCAGTTGGCGATCTCCATCCCCAGATGCAGCCCCATCTGCGCCAGCACCTCCTTGATCTCGTTCAAGGATTTGCGCCCGAAATTCGGCGTGCGCAGCATCTCGGCTTCGGATTTTTGGACGAGGTCGCCGATATAGACGATGTTGTCGTTCTTCAGGCAGTTGGCCGAGCGCACCGACAATTCGAGCTCGTCCACCTTGCGCAACAGGTTCTTGTTGAACGGCAGCTCGCTCGGGCGGGTCTCGTCGGACGGGTGGCGCGGCTCCTCGAAATTGATAAAGAGCTGCAGCTGGTCCTGCAAAATGCGTGCGGCCAAGGCGACGGCGTCCTCGGGAGTCACCGCCCCATTGGTCTCGACCCGCATCGCCAAACGATCGTAATCGGTGACTTGGCCGACACGGGTGTTTTCGACCCGGTAGGAAACCTTGCGCACCGGGCTGAACAGCGCATCGACCGGGATCAGCCCGATCGGCGCATCCTCCGGCCGGTTCTGCGTCCCCGGCAGATAGCCCTTGCCGTTTTCGACCATCAGCTCCATCGAGATCCGGGTGCCGGTGTCGAGCGTGCAAATCACCAGATCGGGGTTCATGATGTCGATGTCGTGGCCAACCTCGATGGCGCTGGCGCGGACCTCGCCCGGGCCGGTGGCGCGCAGCCGCATCCGCTTTGGCCCCTCGCCATACATGCGCAGCTCGATGCTTTTGACGTTGAGGACGATGTCGGTCACGTCTTCGAGGACGCCCGGCATCGACGAGAATTCGTGCAGCACGCCGTCGATCTGGAGCGAGGTGACGGCCGCACCTTGCAGCGAGGAGAGCAGCACACGGCGCAGCGCATTGCCGAGCGTCAACCCGAAGCCGCGTTCGAGCGGCTCGGCGACGACGGTCGCGACGCGCTTTGGGTCGTCGCCCGGCTCGACCGAAAGCTGCTTTGGTTTGATCAGTGTCTGCCAGTTTCGTTGGATCACAGCTTTATGACCTCGGTCGTTGGAGGCGGACCGCCTCCGCAACAAAAGCCGGCAGCAGCGCCGCCGGCGTGTCTCGAATAATGCCCCCCGCCGCGGCGAGGGCGGTTCCGCATCAGACGCGGCGCCGCTTTGGCGGGCGGCAGCCATTGTGCGGGATCGGCGTCACATCGCGAATCGAGGTGACGGCGAAACCGACCGCCTGCAATGCGCGCAGCGCCAACTCGCGCCCCGAGCCCGGCCCCTTGACCTCGATTTCGAGGGTGCGCATGCCGTGCTCCATCGCCTTGCGGCCAGCGTCTTCAGCCGCGACCTGCGCGGCATAAGGGGTCGATTTGCGCGAGCCTTTGAACCCCTGGCTGCCCGAGGACGACCAGGCGATGGTATTGCCCTGGGCGTCGGTGATCGTGATCATCGTGTTGTTGAAGGTCGCGTTCACATGCGCGGTGCCCGCGGTGATATTCTTGCGCTCGCGCCGCCGCAGCCGCGGTGCTGGTGCTGCCGTTCTCGCCATTCTTCGGGTCTCGCCTTCGCCTGATGCCGCCGCCTATTTCTTCTTGCCGGCGATCGGCCGGGCCGGCCCCTTGCGGGTGCGCGCATTGGTGTGCGTGCGCTGGCCCCGCACCGGCAGGCCCTTGCGATGGCGCAGCCCGCGATAGCAGCCGAGATCCATCAGCCGCTTGATGTTCATCGCCACCGTGCGGCGCAAATCGCCCTCGACCACATATTCGCGGTCGATCAGCTCGCGCACGCGCAGCACCTCGTCATCGGTCATCTCGTGCACCCGGCGCTCGGCCGGTATGCCGATCCGGTTGCAGATTTCGAGCGCCTTGGCGCGACCGATACCGTGGATATAGGTGAGCCCGATCGGGGCCCGCTTTTGATTGGGGATGTTGACGCCGGCAATACGCGCCACGCGCTTCTCCTTCAAAAAACCAAAGATGGGGCAGGCCCGGCTCGCAGCAAGAGTGTCATAATACAGAACCCGCCACGAACGTCAACACCCGGCGCGACATCATGACGCGGTGTGGATGCGATCGAGGAGAGCCCGGATTTGCCGGGTCACCTCGTCGATATCGGCCATGCCGTCGACGCTCTGCAAAATGCCTTGCCGGCGATAGAAGGGCAGGATCGGCGCCGTTTGCCCATGGTAGACCTCGAACCGGGTCCTGACCGCCTCGGGCCGGTCGTCCGGCCGGCAGATCAGTTCGGTGCTGCCGCAGTCGTCGCAAACGCCTTCGACCCGTGGCCGATGGGTGCGCTGATGATAGCTCGCGCCGCAAGTGCGGCAGCTGAACCGTCCCGAGAGCCGGTCGATCAGCGCTGCTTCATCGACCTTGAGCTCGATTACCGCGTCGAGCGCGGCCCCGGTCTCCGAGAGCATTCGGTCGAGCGCCTCGGCCTGTGCCACGGTGCGCGGGAACCCGTCGAGGATAAAGCCGTTGGCGCCAGCCGAGCCGCCGATCCGCTCGCGGATCAGCGCGATGATGATGTCGTCCGAGACCAGGCCGCCCGCAGCCATGATGCCCTTGACGCGCTGGCCGAGCGCGCTGCCCGAAGCAATTTCGGCGCGCAGCATGTCGCCGGTAGCGAGCTGCGCCGCCCCGTAGATTTGCTCGATGCGCTTGGCCTGTGTCCCTTTTCCCGAACCCGGTGGGCCGAGCAGGATCAGGTTCATCCGCGCCGCCCCCGGAGCCGCGCTTTTTTGATCAGCCCTTCATATTGGTGCGCCAAGAGGTGCGAGTGGATCTGCGCCACCGTGTCCATCGTCACGCTGACCACGATAAGAAGGCTGGTGCCGCCAAAATAAAACGGGACCGAATATTGCGAGATCAGGATCTCGGGCAGGATGCAGACCGCCGAAAGGTAAGCGGCGCCGACCACGGTCAGCCGCGTCAGGATATAATCGAGATAATCGGCGGTGTTTTTGCCGGGCCTGATGCCAGGGATAAACCCGCCATATTTGCGCAGATTGTCCGCTGTTTCGGTCGGGTTGAACACGATCGCGGTATAAAAAAAGCAGAAAAAGCAGATGAGCGCGACGTAGAGCGCCATATAGAGCGGCCGCCCATGCGCCAGATAGGTCGTGATCTCGCCGAGCCAGCCGAAGCTTTGACCGTTCGCCTGGAAATTGGCCACGGTCGCGGGCAGGAGCAGCAGCGACGAGGCAAAGATCGGCGGGATGACGCCCGAGGTGTTGATCTTTAGCGGCAGATGCTGCGAGTCGCCGCCATACATCCGGTTGCCGCTCTGGCGCTTGGGATACTGGATCAGGATGCGGCGCTGCGCCCGCTCCATAAACACGATGAAGGCGACCACCGCGACCGAGATGACCAGAAAGATGATGATGAAGAATGTCGATATCGCCCCGGTGCGGCCGAGCTCGAGGGTCGAGGCCAGCGCATGTGGCAGATTGGCGACAATGCCGGCGAAGATGATCAGCGAGATGCCGTTGCCGACCCCGCGCGCGGTGATCTGCTCGCCGAGCCACATCAAAAACACCGTGCCGCTGACCAAGGACACGACCGTGATCAGCCGAAAGAAGAGCCCGGGATTGAGCACCGCCGTCTCGGCGCCGGCATGCATGCCTTCGAGCCCGACCGCAATGCCGTAGGCCTGGACCGCGGCCAGCAGCACGGTGCCGTACCGGGTGTACTGGTTCAGCTTTTTGCGCCCGCTCTCCCCCTCCTTTTTCAAGGCTTCGAGGGTCGGCGACACCGCGGTCAACAGCTGGATGATGATCGAGGACGAGATGTACGGCATGATCGCGAGCGCAAAGATCGTCATGCGCCCGAGCGCGCCCCCCGAAAACATGTCGAACATGCCGAGGATGCCGCCGGCATTGCGCGAGAAGACGTCTTGCAGGATCGCAGGGTCGATGCCGGGGATCGGAATGTAGGTGCCGAGCCGATAGATCATCAACGCGCCGAGTGTGAACCAGATCCGGCTTTTGAGCTCGGTCGCCTTCGAAAAGGCGGAAAAGTTGATGCTGGAAGCGAGGGTCTCGGCGGCTGACGCCATTCGATCAATCCCTGAGCAAGATTCCCGGCCCGATCAAGCCGAGGCCGCCGGCTCCGGCGCTGTCTTCTCGGGCTTTGCCCGGCCCGCGCGCACGACCACCGTGCCGCCGGCGCTCTCGACCGCCGCGATTGCCGCCTTCGAGGCACCGGCAACCTCGATCGTGATCGCGGCGCGCAAGGCGCCTTTGTTGAGCAGGCGCACCCCGTCGCCCGAACGCCTGATCACGCCGCCGGCGACCAGCGCCGCCGCGTCGATCGTGCCCTCGGGTTTGAGCTTGCCGGCGTCGAACGCCTGCTGCAGCCGCCCGAGGTTCACCACCTTGAAATCCTTCTGGAAGATCTTGTTGTTGAAGCCACGCTTCGGCAGCCGGCGATGGAGCGGAGTTCTGGCCGCCCTCGAAGCCGTTGAGCGCGACGCCGGAGCGCGCCGTCTGCCCCTTGCCGCCCCGGCCCGAGGTCTTGCCCTTGCCCGAGCCGATGCCGCGCCCGAGGCGCTTGGCCCGGTAATGCGCGCCCGGATTGTCCCTGATCTCGTTGAGCTTCATCGCCTCTTTCCGTGCCTCGCTCGCGCCGCTCGCCGCGGCTTACTCCTCGACCCGCACCAGATGCTCGACCTTGTTGATCATGCCGCGCACCGAAGGCGTGTCTTCGAGAGTGCGGCGGCGGTGGCGCTTGTTCAGGCCGAGCCCTTTGAGGGTCGCCTCCTGGTCGCGCCGGCGGCCGATCGGGCTGCCGGTCTGGACCACGGTAACGGTTTTCTTGCCCTCCATTACGCCGGCTCCCGCGCCTCGGGGTCACGCCGGCCGAGGATCTCGGCGACCTTTTTGCCACGGCGGGCGGCGACCGCGCGCGGGCTCGTCACCCGGCCGAGCGCCACGAATGTCGCCTTGATCATATTGTGCGGGTTTGGGCTGCCGAGCGATTTGGCGACGACATCATGGACCCCGAGCGCCTCGAAGATCGCACGCATCGGCCCGCCGGCGATGATCCCGGTCCCCGCCTTGGCGGCGCGCACGATGACCCGCCCCGCGCCATAGCTGCTGACGATGTCGTGATGCAGCGTGCGGCCCTCGCGCAGCGGCACCCGGATCATGCCGCGCCGCGCCTGCTCGGTGGCTTTGCGGATCGCTTCGGGCACTTCGCGCGCTTTGCCGGCCCCATAGCCGACGCGGCCCTTGCGGTCGCCGACCACGACGAGCGCGGCAAAACCAAACCGCCGGCCGCCTTTGACCACCTTGGCGACGCGGTTGATATTGACGAGCTTTTCGACGAATTCGGTCTCTTCGCGGTCACGCTGCTGGCCGCCGCCGTCGCGCCCGCGCCGCTCGCCGCTGCGCTGGCCGCCGCCGCTGCGCTGGCCGCCGCCGCTGCGCGTCATTGTGCGTGCCATCGCCACCCCCTCAGAAGTCGAGGCCGCCCTCGCGGGCGGCGTCGGCCAAGGCCTTGACCCGGCCATGAAACAGATACCCGCCGCGATCGAACACAACCCGCTCGACCCCAGCTGCTTTCGCCCGCTCGGCAATCAGCTTGCCGACCGCGCTCGCCGCACGACTTGTCGGCGCCTGTGCCAAGGCTGGCTTTCAGCGCGCCGTCGAGCGTCGAGGCGGCGGCCACGGTACGCCCCGCCGCGTCGTCGATGACCTGCGCATAAATGTGCCGGGACGAGCGAAACACCGACAGGCGCACCCGCCCGCCGGCCCGCCGGCGCAGGCTCGACCGCACCCGGCGCCGCCGCCGTGCAAACAGGGTTTTAGCTTTTTCCGACATCGCCTTTACTTCTTCTTGCCTTCCTTGCGGCGGACGCTCTCGCTCACGTATTTGATGCCCTTGCCTTTATAGGGCTCGGGCGGGCGCCAGGCACGAATCTCGGCCGCAACCTGGCCGACCCGCTGGCGGTCGGCGCCGCGCACCGTGATCGCGGTCGGCCGCTCGCAGGTGATCGTCACATCGGGCGGGATCGCAAACGCGACGTCGTGGCTGTAGCCGAGCTGCAAATTCAACACCCCGCCTTGCACCGCCGCACGATAGCCGACCCCGTTGATTTCGAGCCCGACCGAAAACCCCTCCGACACGCCGCTCACCATATTGCTGACGAGGGCCCGCGTCGTGCCCCACATCGCCCGCGAGCGCTTGGTTTCGCTGTTCGGCGCAATCGTGACGGCACCGTCGGCGACCGTTGTCGTGACCTCGTTGCCGACCGCGAGGCTCAGCGTGCCGAGCCGGCCTTTGGCGGTCAGGACGCGGCCCGCGAGCTGGACCTCGACCCCGCTCGGGATCGTCACCGGATGCTTGCCGATACGCGACATCGCCAGCCCTCAAAAGATGCGGCAGAGAACCTCGCCGCCGACCTTGGCGGCGCGGGCCTCGTTGTCCGACATGACCCCGCGCGGCGTCGACAGGATCGAAATCCCGAGCCCGTTATAGCTGCGCGGCAGATCGGCGATCCGCGAATAGACCCGCCGCCCGGGCTTCGACACCCGTGAAATCTCGCGGATCACCGGCTCGCCATCGACGTATTTGAGCTCGATCTTGAGCTCGGCAACCCCGGGCCGCACATCCTCGCGGGTAAAGCCGCGGATGTAGCCCTCGCGCTTCATGACTTCGAGCACATTGGCGCGAATCTTCGAGGCCGGGGAGGCGACCACCGCCTGCCGCGCCCGCTGGCCATTGCGGATGCGGGTCAGCATGTCGCCCAAGGGATCGCTCATCGTCATCGGCGAATTCCTGCTACCAGCTCGATTTGACCATGCCCGGGATCTGCCCCGAGGAGGCCAGCTCGCGCACCGCGATCCGCGACAATTTGAACTTGCGGTAATAGCCGCGCGGCCGTCCGGTCATGGCACACCGGTTGCGCACCCGCGACGGCGCGCCGTTGCGCGGCATCTCGGAGAGCTTGAGCTGCGCGGCAAAGCGGTCCTCCGGGGGCGCGTCGCGGTCGCGCGCCAGCGCTTTGAGCCGCGCCCGCTTGCTCGCCGTGCGCTTGGCGAGACGCTCGCGCCTCGTGTTCTTCTCGATCATGCTTTTCTTCGCCATCCGGTCCTTCTCCGACTGATCAGACGATCAATTGGCAAACGGCACGGCAAACGCCGCCAGCAGCGCTTTTGCCTCGGCGTCGGTGTGCGCGGTCGTATTGATCACCACGTCCATCCCACGCACCGCCTCGACCCGGTCGTAATCGACCTCGGGAAAGACGATCTGCTCCTTGAGACCGAGCGCGAAATTGCCGCGCCCGTCAAAGCTCCGGCCCGGCACGCCGCGAAAATCGCGCACCCGCGGCAAGGCGACGGTGATCAGCCGGTCGAGAAACTCGTACATGCGCTGGCGCCGCAACGTCACCTTGCAGCCGATCGGCATCCCTTCGCGCAATTTGAACGTGGCGATCGAGCGCTTGGCGCGGGTGATGACCGCGTGCTGGCCGGTGATCGCAGTCAGCTCGGCCGCCGCGGCCTCGACCTTTTTGCTGTCCTGAACCGCCTCGCCGACCCCCATATTGACGACGACCTTGTCGAGGCGCGGCACCTGCATCAGGTTCTTGTAGCCGAACTCCTGCATCAGCGCCGGCCGGACCGTCGTCTGGTAAAGCTCCTGCAAGCGGGGCGCGCTCATCTTCTCACCTGTCGATGACCTCGCCCGAGCGCTTGGCAAAGCGAACCTTGCGCCCGTCGGCGAGGAATTTGTAGCCGATGCGGGTGGGCCGGCCCGATGCCGGGTCGACATGGGCGATATTGGAGAGGTGCAGCGCCAGCTCCTTCTCGACGATGCCGCCGGGGTCGCCCATGCGCGGCTTGGTGTGGCGCTTGGCAATGTTGACGCCCTGGACGACGGCACGGTTCTCGGCCGGCAGCACGCGCAGCACCTCGCCGGTCTTGCCCTTGTCGCGCCCGCTGATCACGACGACCTGGTCGCCCTTTTTGATTTTCAGCCTGGGCATCGGCTGCTCACAACACTTCCGGCGCCAACGACACGATCTTCATAAACCGGCGCGCGCGCAATTCGCGCGTGACCGGGCCGAAGATGCGGGTGCCGATCGGCTCGCCCTGCGGGGTGATCAAGACCGCGGCGTTGCGGTCGAAGCGGATCGCGCTGCCGTCGCTGCGGCGGATCTCCTTGGCGGTGCGCACGATGACCGCGCGGTGCACATCGCCCTTTTTGACCCGGCCGCGCGGGATCGCCTCTTTGACCGAGACGATGATGATGTCGCCAACCGTCGCGGTGCGGCGCTTGGAGCCGCCCAAGACCTTGATGCATTGCACCCGCCGCGCCCCCGAATTGTCGGCAACGTCGAGGTTTGTCTGCATCTGGATCATGCTGCACCTGCCCCCGCCTCGACGGCTTCAACCGCCTCGGCCGGCTCGGCCGCGCTCGGCGGCGCGGCAGCCGCGGCAGCGCCGAGCACGACCCAATGCTTGCGCTTGGAGATCGGCCGGCTCTCCTCGATGCGCACGGTGTCGCCGCTCCGATAGCGGTTTTCGGCGTCGTGCGCAGCGTATTTTTTGGAGGTCGTGACGAACTTTTTGTAGATCGGGTCTTTGACCCGGCGCTCGACCCGCACCACCACGGTCTTGTCGTTGACGTCGCTGACGACAACGCCTTGCAAAATGCGCTTTGGCATCAGCTCCTCCGCTCCGCCGCCACCCGGCTGCGCTCGCCGAGGATCGTCTTGATCCGGGCGATGTCGCGCCGCACCTGGCGGACCCGAGCCGTATTTTCGAGCTGGCCGTTGGCGCGCTGAAAACGCAGGTTGAAGATCTCCTTGCCGTGCCGGTCGAGCTGGTCGGTCAGCTCGTCATCGGTCTTGGCCCTGACTTCGGCGGCCTTCATCACCGCACCTCCTCGCCTGCGCGGGCGACAAAGCGGGTGCCGAGCGGCAATTTTGCGGCGGCGAGCGCAAAGGCTTCGCGCGCGATTTCAGGGGGCACCCCGTCGAGCTCGAACATGATCCGGCCCGGCTTGATCCGGCAGACCCAGAATTCGGGCGAGCCTTTGCCGCTGCCCATGCGCACCTCGGCGGGCTTTTGCGACACCGGCACATCCGGGAACACCCGGATCCACACCCGGCCGGCACGGCGGATGTGACGAGTGATGGCGCGACGCGCCGCCTCGATCTGGCGCGCGGTGATCCGGCCCGGATCGGACGCCTTGAGCCCAAAGGCGCCAAAGTTCAGCGTGGTCCCGCCCTTGGCGAGACCGTGCACGCGGCCCTTGTGCGCCTTTCGGTATTTGCTGCGTTTCGGACTGAGCATAATTTGTTACAACCCCTCGCGGCGGCCGCGCTCATGGCTCGCGGGCGGCCCTTCGCCGAGCCGTTTGTCGTGCGCCATCGGGTCGTGCTGCAGGATCTCGCCCTTGAACACCCAAACCTTGACGCCGCACACGCCATAGGTGGTCTTGGCGACACCATAGCCGAAATCGACATCGGCGCGCAGCGTGTGCAGCGGCACCCGGCCCTCGCGGTACCATTCCATGCGGGCGATCTCGGCCCCGCCGAGCCGGCCCGAGCAGTTGATGCGGATGCCCTGCGCGCCGAGCCGCATCGCCGACTGGACCGCGCGCTTCATCGCCCGGCGAAAGGCGACGCGACGCTCGAGCTGCTGGGCGATCCCGTCGGCGACGAGCTTGGCGTCGATCTCGGGCTTGCGGATTTCGAGGATGTTGAGGCTGACCTCGCTCGTCGTCATCTTGGCGATGTCGGCGCGCAATTTTTCGATATCGACACCCTTTTTGCCGATCACCACCCCCGGCCGCGCCGAATGGAGCGTGATCCGGCTGCGCTTGCCCGCGCGCTCGATGACGATGCGCGAGAGCCCGGCCTGAGCAAGGCGCCGGGTGAGGAATTTGCGCAGCCCGATATCGTCGAGCAGCAGGTTGCCGTATTCCTTGCGCGCGAACCAGCGCAAATCCCAGGTCCGGTTGATGCCGAGCCTGAGCCCGATCGGATTGACTTTCTGACCCATGAGCCGGTCTTTCCCTTTTAGGCGCCGTCTTCGGGGCGTTCGCAAACGACGACCGTCAGATGCGCGAAATGCTTTTCGACCCGCGCCGAGCGGCCGCGGCCGCGGGTATGGAACCGCTTGAGCACAAAGGCGCGGCCGACCGTCGCCTCCTTGACGTAGAGCCGGTCGACATCGAGCTGGTGGTTGTTCTCCGCGTTGGCGATCGCCGATTGCAGCGCCTTCTTGACGTCGTGGGCGATGCGCCGATGCGAAAAGGTCAGCTCGGCCAACGCCGCGGACGCGGTTTTGCCCCGGATCGTGCGGGCGACGAGGTTCAATTTGCGCGCGCTGGTGCGCAGGCCTTTGAGGCTCGCCAAGGCCTCGCTGTCGTCGAGGCGGCGCGGGGCGGCGGGTTTGCTCATCAGGCCCTCCGCGCCTTCTTGTCGCCGGCGTGGCCGTAAAACGTCCGGGTCGGCGAAAACTCACCGAGCTTGTGGCCGATCATGTTCTCGGTCACCAGCACCGGGATAAATTTGTGGCCGTTATAGACGCCGAAGGTCAGACCGACGAATTGCGGGAAGATCGTCGACCGGCGCGACCAGGTGCGGATCACCTGATTGCGTCCCGAAGCGCGCGCGTCATCGGCTTTCTTGAGGAGATAGCCATCGACGAACGGGCCTTTCCAAACCGAGCGGGTCACGCGTTTCTCCGTCCTGCGATGGGCTTTAGCGGCGGCCGCGGCGGCGCACGATCAGCCGATCGGTCGCCTTGTTGTGCCGCGTCTTTTTGCCCTTGGTCGGCTTGCCCCAGGGGGTGACCGGATGGCGCCCGCCGGAGCTCCTGCCTTCGCCGCCGCCATGCGGATGGTCGATCGGGTTCATCGCCACGCCGCGCACCGACGGCCGCCGGCCGAGCCAGCGGTTGCGACCAGCCTTGCCGATAACGATGTTCTGCTGGTCGGGGTTCGAGACCGCCCCGATCGTCGCCCGGCATTCGCCGCGCACCAGGCGCAATTCGCCCGATGCCAGGCGCAACAGCGCATAACCCTGGTCGCGGCCGACGAGCTGGACATAGGTGCCGGCGGCGCGGGCGATCTGGCCGCCCTTGCCGGGCTTCATCTCGACATTGTGGATGATCGTGCCGAGCGGCATGTTGCGCATCGGCATCGCGTTCCCCGGCTTGACATCGACCCGCTCGCCGGAGACGACGGTGTCGCCGGCCTTCAGCCGCTGCGGCGCCAGGATGTAGGCGAGCTCGCCGTCGGGATAGCGGATCAGCGCGATAAAGGCGGTCCGGTTCGGGTCGTATTCGAGCCGCTCGACGGTCGCCGGCGCATCGAGCTTTGTCCGCTTGAAGTCGATCAGCCGATAGCGCCGCTTATGCCCGCCGCCGCGCCAGCGCATCGTCGTGCGCCCGGTGTTGTTGCGCCCGCCCTTGCCGCGCAATCCTTCGGTCAGGGCCTTGACCGGCTTCCCCTTCCACAGCTCGCTGCGGTCGACGATGACGAGCTGCCGGCGCGACGGGGTCGTCGGATTGAAGGTTTTGAGCGCCATCGCCGCCGTTCCCGTCTGCTAGATGCCGGTGGTCACGTCGATCCTCTGGCCTGGCCCGAGGGTGACGATCGCCTTCTTGAAATCCGAGCGCCGGCCGGGGCGGCCGCGAAACCGCTTCAGCTTGCCCATGACGCGGATCGTGTTGACGGCGCTGACCTTGACATTAAAGAGCCCCTCGACCGCCACCTTGACCTCGCGCTTGGTCGCGGTCAGCGGCACGCGGAAGATCACCTGGTTGTGCTCGGAGACGTTGGTCGCCTTTTCGGTGATCACCGGCGCACGGATGATATCGTACATCTGCTGCCGCGTCAGGTGCGTGACGACCGGCGGGATGACCCGAAACCGGCTCATTTGAGGCGCGCCTCCAGATGCTCGACCGCAGCGCGGGTCAGGACCAGCATGTCGCGCCGCAGGATGTCGTAGACGTTGGCCCCCTGCTGCGGCAGCAGATCGACCCGCGGCAGATTGCGCGCGGCGCGGGCGAAACCTTGATCGACCTCCGGTCCGTCGATGATCAGCACCGAATCCCAGCCGAGGGCGTCGAGCCGGGCGCGCAGATGCTTGGTCTTGGCCTCGCCGACTTGCGCTTTGTCCAGGATCGCGAGCTTGCCCTCGCTCTGCTTGACCGAGAGGGCGGTCTTGAGGCCGAGCCGGCGCACCTTTTTCTGCAAGCCAAACGCGTGGCTGCGCACAACCGGCCCGAAGATGCGCGCGCCGCCGCGAAATTGCGGCGAGCGCAGGCTGCCCTGGCGCGCGCGCCCGGTGCCTTTCTGCTTGTAAGGCTTTTTTGTGGTGCCCTGAATATCGCTGATGCCCTTGGTCTTGTGGGTGCCGGCACGGCGTTTGGCGAGCTGCCAATTGACGACGCGCGCGAGAATGTCGCGCCGGGCCGGCAACCCGAACACGGCATCGGCGAGCTCGATGTCGCCGACCTCCTCGTTGTCGAGGTTGCGGATGGTGAGCTTCATGCCGATCCCTCTTCCGCCGGAGCCTCGGCCGGGGCTTCCGGTGCCGCTCCTGCGCGGCGCAATCCTGCCGGGAACGGCAATCCGTCGGGCATCTTGCGCTTGACCGCATCGCTGACCCGGACCAGGCCGCCCTTGCTGCCGGGGACCGCGCCCTTCACCATCAACACGCCCCGTTCGGCGTCCGCGGCGACCACTTCGAGGCTCTGCACGGTCACCCGCTCGGCGCCCAAATGCCCCGCCATCTTTTTGTTCTTGAAGGTCTTGCCGGGGTCTTGCCGTTGCCCGGTCGAGCCGGGGCTGCGATGCGAGACCGAGACACCGTGGCTGGCGCGCAGCCCACTGAAATTGTGCCGCTTCATCGCCCCGGCAAAGCCCTTGCCGATGCTGGTGCCGACCACATCGACATGCTGGCCGGCGACGAAATGCGCTGCGGTGATCTCGGCGCCGATCTCGAGCACCGCATCCTCGGAGACGCGAAACTCGGCGAGCCGCGCCTTTGGCTCGAGCTTTGCCGCCGCGAAATGGCCGCGCATCGGCTGCGTCACGTTCTTGACCTTGGCCTTGCCGACGCCGAGCTGCAACGCGCAATAGCCGTCTTTCTCGACGGTCCGCACCGCAACGACCTGGCAATTGTCGATCCTCAGCACCGTCACCGGCACATGATTGCCGTCGCCGGTGAAGATCCGGGTCATGCCGAGCTTCTGCGCCAAGATGCCGGTGCGCATCGCGCTCCCCTTACAGCTTGATCTCGACATCGACGCCAGCGGCGAGGTCGAGCTTCATCAGCGCATCGACGGTCTGCGGCGTCGGATCGACGATGTCGAGCACCCGCTTGTGGGTGCGGATCTCGAATTGCTCGCGCGACTTCTTGTCGACATGCGGCGAGCGCAGCACGGTGAACTTCTCGATCTTGGTCGGCAGCGGGATCGGACCGCGCACCCTGGCGCCGGTGCGCTTGGCCGTGTTGACGATCTCGCTTGTCGACAGGTCGAGCACCCGATGGTCATAGGCGCGCAATCTGATGCGTATGTTCTGGTTGTCTATCGCCATCGGTCTGCTCCTTTGCCCGGCTCGCGCCGATAGTTCTTATTTTATGATTTTGGCGACGACGCCGGCGCCGACGGTGCGGCCGCCTTCGCGGATGGCAAAGCGCAGCCCCTCGTCCATCGCAATGGGTGCAATCAGCTCGATCTCCATCGAGATGTTGTCGCCCGGCATCACCATCTCGGTGCCCTCCGGCAGGTGCACCGTGCCGGTCACGTCGGTCGTGCGGAAATAGAATTGCGGCCGGTAGTTGCCAAAAAACGGCGTGTGCCGCCCGCCCTCCTCCTTGGTCAGGATATAGGCCTCGCACTGAAACCGCGTATGCGGCGTGATCGAGCCCGGTGCCGCCAAGACCTGGCCGCGCTCCACCTCCTCGCGCTTGGTGCCGCGCAACAGCGCGCCGATGTTGTCGCCGGCCTCGCCCCGGTCGAGGAGCTTCCGAAACATCTCCACCCCGGTCACCACCGTCTTCGCGGTCGGCCGCAAGCCCACGATCTCAACTTCGTCGCCGACCTTGACGACGCCGCGCTCGACCCGGCCCGTCACCACCGTGCCCCGCCCCGAGATCGTGAACACATCCTCGATCGGCATCAAAAACGGCCGGTCCATCGCCCGCTCCGGCTGCGGGATATAGGCGTCCACCGCCGCCATCAGCGCGATGATCGAATCGTGGCCCTGCTCCGGGTTCTTGCCTTCGAGCCCAAACAGCGCCGAGCCGCGCACCACCGGCAGATCGTCCCCGGGAAACCCGTAGGACGACAACAATTCGCGCATCTCCAGCTCAACCAGATCCAACAATTCCGGGTCGTCCACCATATCGACCTTGTTCATATAGACCACCAGCGCCGGCACCCCCACCTGGCGCGCCAACAGGATGTGCTCGCGCGTCTGCGGCATCGGCCCGTCCGCCGCCGACACCACCAGGATCGCACCATCCATCTGCGCCGCACCGGTGATCATGTTCTTGATGTAGTCGGCATGGCCCGGGCAATCGACATGCGCGTAATGCCGGTTCGGCGTCTCGTACTCGACATGCGCGGTCGCGATCGTGATCCCCCGCGCCCGCTCCTCCGGCGCCTTGTCGATCTGGTCGAACGGCACAAACGTCGCACCCCCCGTTTCCGCCAGAACCTTGGTGATCGCCGCCGTCAACGTCGTCTTGCCGTGGTCGATATGACCAATCGTCCCGATGTTGCAGTGCGGCTTCGTCCGCTGAAACTTCGCCTTCGCCATCGCCTTCTTCTCCGGTGTTCAAGCCATCTTGGCGCGGACTTCGTCCGCCACGGCTTGCGGGACCTGCTCGTAGTGATCGAAATGCATCGTGTACTGGGCGCGCCCCTGGCTCATCGAGCGCAGCGTGTTGACATAGCCGAACATGTTGGCGAGCGGCACCATCGCATCGATGACCCGCGCGTTGCCGCGGGTGTCCATGCCGGTCACCTGGCCGCGCCGGCTGTTCAGGTCGCCGATCACGTCGCCCATATACATATCGGGCGTCACCACCTCGACCCGCATGATCGGCTCGAGCAGCTTGGGTCCGGCCTTCATGACCCCTTCCTTAAAGGCGGCGCGCGCGGCGATCTCGAAGGCGAGGGCGCTCGAATCGACATCGTGATAGGCGCCGTCAAACAATACCGCCTTCAGATCAATGACTGGAAAGCCGGCGAGCACGCCGGTTTCGCACGACGCGCGTAGCCCCTTTTCGACGCCCGGCACATATTCCTTGGGCACGGTGCCGCCGATGACCTCGTTCTCGAAGACAAACCCGCCACCCGGCGCCAACGGCTCGAAGCGCAATTTGACGCGGGCGAACTGGCCGGCGCCGCCCGTCTGCTTTTTATGGATGTAATCGATTTGCGAGGTGCGGGTGATGGTCTCCCGATAGGCGACCTGGGGGGCGCCGACATTGGCGTCGACCTTGAACTCGCGCTTCATGCGGTCGACGATGATTTCGAGGTGCAGCTCGCCCATTCCCTTGATCACGGTCTGGCCGCTTTCGTGATCGACGGCGACGCGGAACGAGGGGTCCTCGGTGGCGAGCCGGGCCAATGCCTGGCCCATCTTTTCCTGGTCGCCCTTGGTCTTGGGCTCGACCGCGATCTCGATGACCGGGTCGGGGAACTCCATGCGCTCGAGGATAACGGGGTGCGCCACATCGGACAGCGTATCGCCGGTCGTCGTGTTCTTGAGCCCGGCCAACGCCACAATGTCGCCGGCGCGGGCTTCCTTGATGTCCTCGCGGTGGTTGGCGTGCATCTGCAGCATCCGGCCGATCCGCTCGCGGTTGCCCTTGACCGTGTTCAGCACCTGGCTGCCGCTCGCCACCACCCCCGAATAAACCCGGACAAAGGTCAATGAGCCGACAAACGGATCGCTCATGATCTTGAAAGCGAGGCCGGCGAACGGCTCGTCGTCCGAGGAATGGCGCTCGATCGGCTGAGCGGTGCCCATCCGCACACCCTTGATCGCAGCGACGTCGGTGGGTGCGGGCAGATAGGCGACGACCGCGTCGAGCAACGGCTGCACGCCCTTGTTCTTAAAGGCTGAGCCGCACAATACCGGGACAAAGGCGCCGCCGATCGCGCCGCGGCGGATGCAGCGCTTGAGGCTCGCCTCGCCGGGCTCCTCACCGCCGAGATAGGCTTCGAGGACGGCGTCGTCCTGCTCGACCGCGGCTTCGACGAGCTTCGCCCGCATCACCTTCGCCTGGGCCAGCAGCTCCTCCGGGACCTCGACGATGTCGAATTCGGCGCCGAGCGTTTCGTCGCGCCAGATGACCGCTCTCATGCCGACCAGATCGACGATGCCGACAAAATCGCTCTCGACCCCGATCGGCAGCTGCAGCACCAAGGGCCGCGCCCCGAGCCGATCGTCGATCATCTCGACGCAGCGCGGAAAATCCGCGCCGATCCGGTCCATCTTGTTGATAAAGCAGATGCGCGGCACGCCGTATTTGTCGGCCTGGCGCCACACCGTCTCGGATTGCGGCTCGACCCCGGCGACCGAGTCGAAAACCGTGACCGCGCCGTCCAGCACCCGCAGGCTGCGCTCGACCTCGATCGTGAAATCGACATGGCCCGGCGTGTCGATGATGTTGATCCGATGGTCGTCCCAAAAGCAGGTGGTCGCGGCCGAGGTGATGGTGATGCCGCGCTCCTGCTCCTGCGCCATCCAGTCCATCGTGGCGGTGCCCTCGTGGACCTCGCCGAGCTTGTACGACCGGCCGGTGTAATAGAGGATCCGCTCGGTCGTCGTCGTCTTGCCGGCATCGATATGCGCCATGATGCCGATGTTTCGGTAGCGATCGAGGGGTGTCGTGCGTGGCATGGGGACTGCTCCGGCGGCGCCCTTGCCCGACGCCGCCTCAATGCGGAATTGTGTTGAGGGCTCGCCGGCGCGCTACCAGCGGTAATGCGAGAAGGCTTTGTTCGCGTCGGCCATCCGATGCGTGTCCTCCCGCCGCTTGACCGCGGTGCCGCGGTTGTTGGCGGCGTCGAGCAATTCGCCCGACAGCCGCTCTTCCATTGTGTTTTCGCCGCGCCCGCGCGAGCTCGAGATGATCCAGCGGATCGCCAGCGCCTGGCTGCGCTCCGAGCGCACCTCGACCGGCACCTGATAGGTGGCACCGCCGACCCGGCGCGAGCGCACTTCGACGGCCGGGCGCACATTGCCGAGCGCGTCGTGGAACAGCCTGATCGGATCCTGCCCGCTGCGCTTGGCGATACGATCGAGCGCCCCATAGACGATCCGTTCGGCGACCGATTTCTTGCCCTCGTACATCAGGCAGTTCATGAACTTGCTCAAGATGGTGTCGCCGAATTTCGGGTCCGGCTGAACCTCGCGTTTGACGGCGGCGCGGCGGCGCGACATTGCTTTTTCCTCGCTCGGGCTAGCGCGGCCGCTTGGCGCCGTATTTCGAGCGCCGCTGCCGGCGGTCGCGCACTCCTTGGGTGTCGAGCGTGCCGCGGATGATGTGATAGCGCACACCGGGGAGGTCCTTGACCCGCCCGCCGCGGATCAGCACCACCGAGTGCTCTTGCAGATTGTGGCCTTCGCCAGGGATATAGCTCGTCACTTCGAAGCCGTTGGTCAACCTCACGCGCGCGACCTTGCGCAGCGCCGAGTTCGGCTTTTTCGGCGTCGTCGTGTAGACGCGTGTGCACACCCCGCGCTTTTGCGGGCAGGCCTCCATCGCCGGCACCTTGTTGCGCGCGACCTGGGGCCGGCGCGGGTTGCGGATCAGCTGATTTATCGTCGGCATCGTCCAAACCTCGTCAAAGCACGGCGACCGCCCGAGGGATGAGACCCGTCGAACGGGGACATCACGCTGCCCACAAAAGTCACGCCCTCTCGCAAGGGCGCCGTGCCAGTTTTCCCCGACCGGGCTGCGTTTAGGTGGCATCCTACCGCCAGCCGCGAAGGCGCGGAATATAGGAACCTGCCCCTGGCCGGTCAAGCGCCTTTGCGGTCCGCCGGCAACGCCGCTTCAAGTTCGCGATCGAGGGCACCGCGAGAGGCTTCGATCGCCAAAGATCGAGGCAAACCCGCGAGCTCAGGTGCGGATGCCGCCGAGCTGAAATCCGCCGATCGGCCGATTACAGCCCTCGATCCGTCATGCCAGCGAAGGCGGGCACTCCAGCACACGGTGCCCGATGCGGGCGGGCGGGCGATGGTGCTCCTGGATTCCGGGCCTGCGCGCAGTGCCTCCCCGAACGACCCATGCCGAGTGGCGCATTTCGTTCACCTGCTTGCGTCCCGCGGCGGCATCCATGCCCGTCGGCGCACTCAGCCGCGCGCGGCGAGCTGGACGCGGACCGGGGCGGCGATGGCGGCGGCCCGGCCGAGGCGGCGGCCGTCCGGGGCGAAAAGAAACAGGCGGTCGCGCAGCAGGTTGAGGCCGACGCGGTCGCCGGCATCGAGCTCGGCCAGCGAGAGACCTTCGCTGACGACCACGAACGGGCGCTCCGAGCCGAGATCGAAATAGAGGAGCGTGTCCTTGCCCAGGGGCTCGACCAGGCGGACCGGGAGCTCGGTGTCGATGGCCGCGGCGCCGGCGCGCTCGACCCGGACGTGCTCGGGGCGGATGCCGAGGGTGACGGGGCCGGCCGGCACCGCCGCGAACAGCTCGGGCAGCGGGATCGAAAAGTGTTTCGACCGGAAAGACGGCCGGGGGCCGCCGCCCGCGACCTCGCCGGCGATCAGGTTCATCGACGGCGAGCCGAAGAAGTCGGCAACGAAGTCGGTCGCCGGGTCGGAATAGATCTGCATCGGCGAGCCGACCTGCTCGATGTCGCCCTCGCGCATCACCACGATGCGGTCGGCCAAGGTCATCGCCTCTTCCTGGTCGTGGGTGACAAAGATAAAGGTCTTTTTGAGCTCCTGGTGCAGCCGGTCGCATTCGGCGCGCAGCTCGCGGCGCAATTTGGCGTCGAGGCTGGACAAGGGCTCGTCGAGGAGAAAGGTCGAGGGGTTTGTCACCAGGGTGCGGGCAAGTGCGATGCGCTGCGACTCGCCGCCCGAGCAGGCGCCGGGCAGCTTGCCCAAGAGACCGGTCAGCCGCACCATCTCGGCGACCTCGCGAACCCGCCGTGCCCGCTCGGCTCGCGGCACCTTTTTCATGCGCAGCCCGAACTCGATGTTCTGCGCCACGGTCTTGTGCGGAAACAGCGCGTGCGTCTGAAACACCATGCCGAGGCCGCGGTCGCGCGGCTCGAGATCGTTGACGACCCGCCCGTCGATGCGGATCTGGCCGCGGTCGGGCTCCTCGAACCCGGCGATCAGCCGCAGGGTCGTGGTCTTGCCGCAGCCGGACGGCCCGACGAACACAACGAATTCGCCGTCCTCGATCACGCAGCTCAGATCGCGCACCGCGACGACCGTGCCGTAGCTCTTCCTCAAGCCGTCGAGCTCGATCCGCGCCACGCCTACCTCCGCACCATGCCAAAGCTGAAGCCGCGCGCGAGATGCTTGCGGATTGCGATGCCGACGATGATCAGCGGCAAGGTGACGCCGACCGACAACGCCGCCTGGCGGCCGAAGAGGCGGCCCTCGGTCGAGCCCTGGTATTTCGACAATTCGACCGGCAGGGTCACGACATTGGTCTTCGACAGGATCAGCGCCAGCAGATACTCGCTCCAATTGAGGATCAGGATGAACATGAAAGTCGCCACCAGCCCCGAGCGGATCAGCGGCAACACCACCTCGAAAATCGTGCGCCAGCGCGAGGCGCCGAGGATTTCGGCGGCCTGCTCGACCTCGCGCGGAACCTCGTCGATAAAGCTTTTTGTCATCCAGACGGCGTAAGGCAGGCTCGTCAGAAAATAGAGCACGCCGAGGCCAATCATCGAATCGAGCAAGCCGATATAGGAATAATAGAGCGACAGCGGCGCCACGATGACGATCGGCGGCACCATGCGCAACATCAAGAGCTGAAACATGCGGGTTTCGGACAGGAGCCGATAGCGCGAGACGGCATAGGCGATGACGGCACCATAGAGGACGGCGAGGGTGGTCGCGCCAAAAGCGAGGATGATGCTGTTGCGCAAGGCGCGGAACGGGGTCTGGGTCGACAAGGCATAGGGGCCGCCCTCCGGGGCCGAGCTCGTGCCGAGCCACACGTCGTGGTAGTTCTCCATCGTCGGCGGCGACGGGACATAGACGGGGGGCCAGGCGAACCACTGGTCGCTCGGCTTGAACGAGGTGGTCAGGGTCCAGTAGAGCGGAAAGGCCACGATCAGCGCCCACAGGGTCAGCACCGCGTAACGGGCGCCCGCAGCGGCGCGGCGCTTTTGCGTCCTGGTCATCAGGCCTCGGCGATCTCGCGCGGCTTCTCGTATATTTTGTCGAGCGCGCGCTTCTCGCGGCGCAACAGCCGGATCGCCGCCAGCACGATCACCACCATGATGATCATCACGACATAGGACTGCGCGGCGCCGAGCGAGACGTTAAAATCCTGCCAGGTCGTGATGTAGATGTAGAGCGGCAAGGTCTCGGTGGCGGTGCCGGGACCCCCCTGCAGCAATCCCCAGATGATCGGAAACGAGCCCATCGCGTCGAGAAAACGCAAGACCAGCGCCAAAAGGATCACCGGGCGCAGCAACGGCAGCTGCACCTCCCAGAAGATGCGCCAGGAGGAAGCGCCGAGGATTTGCGCCGCCTCGACCGGCTCCTTCGGCACCGCGGCGAGCCCGGCGAGCAAGATGATGAACGAGAACGGCGTCCAATTCCAGATGTCGAGCAGCGTCACGGTCAACAGCGCCAGATGCGGGTCGGACAGCCACGACACCCGGATTTGGTGGCGCGTCAGCATTGACAGGATGTCGTTGATCGGGCCGCTGCGGTCGAGCAGCATCTGCGCCGTATAGGAGATGACGATCGGCACCGTCAGCATCGGCACGATAAAGAGCGCGTAATAGAACGCCTGGCCGCGAAACGGCCGATAGATCAGATAAGCTAGCAAGAAGCCGAGTATAAAGCATCCGAAGGTCGAGCCGCCGGCGAAAGCCAGCGAGCGCAGCACCGCCCAGCCGAAGCGCGGGTCGGTGAAGACGTCGCCGAAAATGTCGAACCCGACAAAATCCGCGTTCCACCACGAGCCGAGATAGATCGTCCATTGATGGAACGAAAAATAGAGCTGGAGCAACAGCGCCGGGGTCAGCAGGCCGAACAGCAGCAGGATCAGCGGCGACAGGATGATCCATTTGAAGCGCCGCAAGGTGGCGCTGCGCGAGACGATCCGCCGGCGCGGCGGCGCCGCCTCGGCGGGGACGGCGCCGGCGAGCGCCTCCGTCATTGCCGCGATCCGGGCGATTGTCGGGCCGACCGGGTCAGCTCGGCTTGTCGATCTTGGGCATGATCGACGCGTAAGTCTGGTAATCCTGCTTCAGATGGGCGGTGCCGATCCGCTTGACCGCCTTCGCCCACTCTTCCTCGGTCTTTTTCAAGACCTCGACCGGCTTCAACTGGCCGATATAGCCCTGGCCCAAATTCTTGTCGAGCGCATCGACGAATTCCTGGTTTCCGGTCAAATAGATCGTCGGTGAGGAGATTTCGAGGTTCGCTTTGATCGCCTTGACCGCAGCCGGGGTATACGCCGCCAGCACGGCCGGGTCGGTCATCTCGCCCTCGGTCCACGCGTCGTGAAAGGTGTTGACCCGGTTCGACACCATTTCGACGCTCGATTTCTCGGTGCCGAGCCAGCACGCCATGTAGGCGGCGGCCTCTTTGCGCGGGCTGTGGCGGTTGACGACGAGCACCACGACCGGCATCCCGGCGGCACGCCAACGCGGCTTGCCGGCAACCTCGCCGCCCGGCACCGTGCCGTAGATCCACTTTCCGGCGGTCTTCGACTTCTTCGGGTTTTCGGCGAGCTTAATCAGCCCGCCCCAGTATTGGCAGCCGAAGACGTCGCCGGCGACGATGCGCGGGATCATCTGCGAGGTGCCCCAGCTCGCCGAATCCGGGAAGGCCACCTCCTTGTCGCGGATGTAGATTTCGATCGCCTTGTGGCCGGCCTCGGTGTCGAGGGTCGGCTTCATGTCCGGGTCGAACGGAAACCCGCCATAGGCGTAGAGGTACATCAGAAACCACGGATAGCCGTAGCCGCGACCGCGCACATTGCCCGAGCCGACGATGCCCTTTTCCGGGTCGTGAAAGAATTTCATCAGCCGGAATTCGTCGTCAAAGGTCTGCGGGTAGGCGAGCGGCTTGCCGTATTTGTCCTCGAATTTTTTCTTGTTGTCGGGGTTCTCCATCAAATCCTTGCGGACCTGCTGGACGAAGATGTTGCCGTCGGTGATGATGCCGTAGGTCTTGCCGCCATAGGTCGCCAGCTCGCCGTAATGGCCGACGGCGTGCATCTGGTAATTCGCCTTTTTCATGTAGTCGTCGAGCGGCTCGAGAAAGCCGGCCGACACCAGGGACGGGATCATCGCCGAGTCGATGTGAATCAAATCGAAATCGGGCGACCGCGTCAGCGCCTCGGCCATCGCGGCCTGCGCGATGTCCGGCTCGGAGATGTCCTTGGTGCTGGCGATGCCGATGCCGGTCGCCTTTTTGAACTCCAGCATCGGCGGCTCCATCGGCACGAAATAGGCCGACCAGATCAGCGCCTTGAGATCGGTGTTGCCGATGCCTTTGGCGGCGGCGACGATGCTGTCGCCTTCCTCCGCTGCCAGCGCGCGAGACCCGAACGGCATCGCCGCAAGGCCAGCGAGGCCGAGCCCGCCTTGCAGCAAGCGGCGCCGCGGCAGCGGTCGATCAACCATTTTCTCCTCCTTGATCCGACTGTCTTTGCGGAACGGGCCTCGCGACCCCGTTCGCCGCAGACATAGCCACCCGCGGCCCGTTGCTGTCAACCGACCGAGCCGGAGGGGAAGCGGTCGCTGACCAGGGGCGGCGCTTTACCACATCGGCGGTACGGCGGAGGCCGCGCTCGACGCGAGCCGGCCGCCCGCCGCCGCGACCCCGGCACGGTCGCGCCGATGGTGCTTCTTCGGTTCATCCAAGCCTCCGGCGGCTCACGCGACAAAGGCGATGTCGCCCGCCGTCAGGGTCGGGCTGTGGGTCAGGGTGGCGACCAGCTTGTGCGAGCTGTGCGCGGCGTTGCCCTTGGCATCGTAGAACAGCCGGCCGTTCGTCGCATCGTAGGCGAAACGCTGGGCCGCGCTGATGAAATTGCCGGTCTTGTTGGCCGCGAACAGCGCCGGCTTGGACCTCGCCGGCGCTCGGTCGTTGGATCGAACGGCGGCTGCTGGCGGATTTCGCGTGTGCCGGGGTGGCGGAAGGCGTGACGCTTCTTCGCCTGCTTGATGTGACACAGCATGCATCCGGTCCGCCGGGCTCGACCCACGGGCAAATCTGAGCAACTGACCATCCCGGCGCAGGCCGGGACCCATCCGAGCCATGGGCACCGGCCGGAGCCTGTCCTCGGGCCGGCCATCGGCCGGACCCGTGGGCCGGTGTGGACGACGGCCGAGGTCGCGCTCGAGCGCGGCGAGCCATGCGGGCAACCGTCGCGAGATCCAGGGCGGCGGCGAGAAAGCCGGGGAAACCGGAAACGAGCACGCGCAACGGCGCCACCTTGGCGCGCGCGTCGTCGCGGCCGGCAAGCTGCGCGCGGGCTCGATCAGGGCCGGTCTCGGTCCAATCGACACGCCCCGCCGCGGCTGGGCTACGCGCGATGGAGCGGGCCGCGGCGAGGAGATCGCTTTGTCCGTCGCCGCAGCGCCAAAGCGGCCCTCAAAGGTGACCGGGCGCCGCATGGGCACGGACCCCCTTTCGGAAGCGGCGTTTACCCGTATCGGGCAACGCCGCCCCGACGCTCGCCGGCCGGTCAGGCGGTGCGCTGCTCTTCGAGCTGCGGCGTCGGCTCGGCCTCGGCCGCCTCGCGCTCGGCGGCGATCGCGGCGAGCTCGCGGTCGCGCTCGGCGGCGATCTCGCGCAATCGCGCGACAACGCTGCCGGTCCCGGCCGGGATCAGCCGGCCAACGATGACATTCTCCTTGAGCCCGGTCAGATCGTCGGTCCGGCCCGAGACTGCGGCCTCGGTCAAGACCCGCGTCGTCTCCTGGAACGAGGCCGCCGAGATGAACGAGCTGGTTTGCAGGCTCGCCTTGGTGATGCCCTGCAGCACCGGGCGGGCGACCGCCTGGGCCAGCCCCTCGCGCGCGACCTTGGCGTTTTCCAGGTCGAACTCCGAACGGTCGATCTGCTCGCCGGCGAGGAGCGTCGTCTCGCCCGGCTCCTCGATCTCGACCTTTTGCAGCATCTGGCGGACGATCACCTCGATGTGCTTGTCGTTGATGCGCACACCCTGCAGCCGGTAGACCTCCTGGATCTCGTTGACGAGGTAGCTGGCCAAGGCTTCGACCCCGAGAATCCGCAGGATGTCGTGCGGCACCCGGTTGCCGTCCATCAGCAAATCGCCCTTCTGCACCCAATCGCCTTCCTGCACGCTGATGTGCTTGCCCTTGGGGATCAGGTACTCGACCGCCTCCTTTCCTTCCTCGGTCGGGACGACGACGACGCGGCGCTTTGTCTTGTAGTCCTTGCCAAACTCGACGCGGCCGTCGCTCTCGCTGATGATGGCAAAATCCTTGGGCTTCCTCGCCTCGAACAACTCGGCGACGCGCGGCAGGCCGCCGGTGATGTCGCGGGTTTTCGAGGATTTGCGCGGGATGCGGGCGAGCACGTCGCCGGCCTTGACTTGCGCGCCGTTCTCGACCGACAGGATCGCATCGACCGACATGAAATAGCGCGCCTCGAGACCGTTGCCGAGCAGCAGCACCTCGCCCGCCTCGTCGCGCAAGGTGATGCGCGGGCGCAAATCGCCGCCGCGCGGCTGCTGCTTCCAATCGATCACGACCTTGGACGAAATGCCGGTCGCCTCGTCCACGATCTCGCGCATCGAAAGGCCCTCGATCAGATCGACATAATGCGCAATGCCATCCTTTTCGGTGACGATCGGGATCGTGTACGGGTCCCATTCGGCGAGCCGCTCGCCGCGCTTGACCTCGACGCCGTCGTCGGCAAGGAGCCGCGCGCCATAGGGGATGCGATGGCGCGCCTTTTCGCGGCCGGCTTCGTCGAGCAGGACCAGCTCGAGGTTGCGGCCCATGACCACCGGCACCCCGATCGAGTTCATGACCACATTGCGGTTTTTGACCTCGATCTTGGCGTCGAAGACGGCCTCGACCGAGGATTGCTCGGCGCCGCGCTGCGCCGCCCCGCCGATATGGAAGGTGCGCATCGTCAGCTGGGTGCCGGGCTCGCCAATCGATTGCGCGGCGATGACGCCGACCGCCTCGCCGATATTGACCATCGTGCCGCGCGCCAGATCGCGGCCATAGCATTTGCCGCAAACCCCGACGCGCGACTCGCAGGTCAGGACCGAGCGGATCGGCACCTCGTCGATCCCGGCACGTTCGATGCGATCGACCGCGTCCTCGTCGATCAATTCGCCGGCCGGCAGCACGGTCTCGCCCGACAGCGGATCGACGATATCGACCGCCGCGCTGCGGCCGAGGATGCGGTCGGCCAAGGGGGCGATGATCTCACCGCCATCGACCACGGCACGCGTCGAGAGGCCCCGCGTCGTGCCGCAATCCACCTCGGTGATGATCGCGTCCTGCGCGACATCGACGAGGCGGCGGGTCAGATACCCGGAATTCGCGGTCTTCAACGCGGTGTCGGCGAGCCCCTTGCGGGCGCCGTGCGTCGAATTGAAGTATTCGAGGACGGAGAGCCCTTCCTTGAAGTTCGAGATGATCGGCGTCTCGATGATCTCGCCCGACGGCTTGGCCATCAGCCCGCGCATGCCGGCGAGCTGCTTGATTTGCGCCGCCGAGCCGCGCGCGCCCGAATCCGACATCATCCATACCGAGTTGATCGGCTCGCCCGGCGGCGCCGAGCGGATGATCTTGAGCATCTCCTCGGCGACCTTGTCGGTGCAGCGCGACCAGACATCGACCACCTTGTTGTACTTCTCGCCCTGGGTAATCAGGCCGTCCTGGTATTGCTGCTCGTATTGCTTGACCTGGTCCTGCGCCTCGGCGACCAGCACCCGCTTGGCCTCGGGGATAATCAAATCGTCCTTGCCAAACGAGATCCCGGCCTTGCACGCCTGCTGGAAGCCGAGCGTCATCAGGTGATCACAAAAGATCACGGTCTCCTTTTGCCCGCAGTGGCGATAGACCTGGTCGATGACGTTGCTGATCTCCTTTTTGGTCAAGAGCGTGTTGACCAGACCGAAGGGGATCGCCGGATTCCGCGGCAGAATCTCCGAGAGCAGCATGCGCCCCGGCGTGGTATCGACGCGCTGCACAATCGGCCGGCCGTCGCCGTCGACCGTGCGATAGCGCGCCTTGATGCGGGCGTGCAGCGACACCGACTTCGATTCGAGCGCCTGCTCGATCTCGCCGATGCTGCCCAACACCATGCCCTCGCCCTTTTCGCCGGCGCGCTCCATCGTGATGTGGTAGAGGCCGAGGACGATGTCCTGCGACGGCACGATGATCGGCTTGCCGTTGGCGGGGCTGAGGATGTTGTTTGTCGACATCATCAGCACGCGCGCCTCGAGCTGCGCTTCCAACGACAGCGGCACATGGACCGCCATCTGGTCGCCGTCGAAATCGGCATTGAAGGCGGTGCAGACGAGCGGGTGCAGCTGGATCGCCTTGCCTTCGATCAGCACCGGCTCGAACGCCTGGATGCCGAGGCGGTGAAGGGTCGGCGCGCGGTTCAACAGCACCGGGTGCTCGCGGATCACCTCTTCGAGGATGTCCCAGACCTCGGGCCGCTCTTTTTCGACCATCCGCTTGGCCGCCTTGATCGTGCTGGCGAGGCCGTAGAGCTCGAGCTTCGAATAGATGAACGGCTTGAACAATTCGAGCGCCATCTTTTTCGGCAGCCCGCACTGGTGCAATTTCAATTCGGGGCCGACGACAATGACCGAGCGGCCCGAATAATCGACCCGCTTGCCGAGCAAATTCTGGCGGAACCGGCCCTGCTTGCCCTTCAGCATGTCGGACAAGGATTTGAGCGGGCGCTTGTTGGCGCCGGTGATGATCCGCCCGCGCCTGCCGTTGTCAAAGAGGGCGTCCACCGCCTCTTGCAGCATACGCTTTTCGTTGCGCACGATAATGTCGGGCGCGCGCAATTCGATGAGCCGCTTTAGCCGGTTGTTGCGGTTGATGACACGGCGATAGAGGTCGTTCAGGTCCGAAGTCGCAAACCGGCCGCCGTCGAGCGGGACCAGCGGGCGCAGCTCGGGCGGGATGACCGGAACGACTTCGAGGATCATCCATTCCGGGCGGCTGTTCGACTCGAGAAAAGCCTCGACCAGCTTCAGCCGCTTGACCAGCTTTTTGCGCCGCGCCTCCGAACCCGTCTCCCTGAGCTCGACGCGCAGCCTCACAAGCTCCTCATCGAGATCGATCGCGCTCAAAATCGTGCGCAATGCCTCGGCGCCGATCGATGCGGTGAACTGGTCGTCGCCGTAATCGTCCTGAGCCTGCAGATATTCGTCCTCGTTCAACAGCTGATGCTGCTTGAGCGGGGTCAGGCCCGGCTCGATCACCACATAGTTCTCGAAATAGAGGATGCGCTCGAGGTCCTTCAAGGTCATGTCGAGCAGCAGGCCGATCCGGCTCGGCAGCGACTTCAGAAACCAGATATGCGCGACCGGGGAAGCGAGCTCGATATGGCCCATGCGGTCGCGGCGGACCTTGGAGAGGGTGACCTCGACGCCGCATTTCTCGCAGATGATGCCGCGGTACTTCATCCGCTTGTACTTGCCGCACAGGCACTCGTAATCCTTGATCGGGCCGAAGATGCGGGCGCAGAACAGGCCGTCGCGCTCGGGCTTGAAGGTCCGGTAGTTGATCGTCTCCGGCTTTTTGATCTCGCCGTACGACCAGGAGTGGATGCGTTCCGGGCTGGCGATCGAGATGCGGATCTGATCGAAGCTCTGCGTCCCGGTGACCTGCCCGAAAATGTTCATCAACTCGTTCATGAACGACCCCTTCTGAGAATCGTGTGATCGATGCGGCCCGCAGCGGCAGGCCCCGACACCATCGTTTGCCGCGTGCCGCTCAATAGTCGCGCTGCTCCAGCTCGACATTGAGGCCGAGCGAGCGCAGCTCCTTGACCAGCACATTGAACAATTCGGGGATGCCGGCCTCGAAATTGTCGTCGCCGCGGACGATCGCTTCGTAAACCTTGGTCCGGCCGGACACGTCGTCCGACTTGACCGTCAGCATCTCCTGCAACGTATAGGCCGCGCCGTAGGCTTCGAGCGCCCATACCTCCATCTCGCCAAAGCGCTGGCCGCCGAACTGGGCCTTGCCGCCCAAAGGCTGCTGGGTGACGAGACTGTAGGGCCCGATCGAGCGCGCGTGGATCTTGTCGTCAACCAGATGGTGCAGCTTCATCATGTAGATGTAGCCGACCGTGACCTTGCGGTCGAATGCGTCGCCGGTGCGCCCATCGACCAGCGTCACCTGGCCCGACGAGGCGAGCCCCGCCCGTTCCAGCATCGCGACGATGTCGGCTTCGCTGGCGCCATCAAACACCGGGCTCGCCATCGGCACGCCGTGCACGAGATTGCCGGCGAGCTCGACGAGCTCGTCGGGAGCGAGGCTGTCGAGCTCGGCCTTTTCCGGCCCTTCGTAGATCGCGCCGAGCATGCCGCGCAGCTCGTCGCTGCCGCCATTGGCTCCGTTGCCATTGCGCCTGAGCTTGGCCATCACCTCGCCGATCTGGCGGCCGAGCCCGGCGGCGGCCCAGCCGAGATGGGTTTCGAGGATCTGGCCGACATTCATCCGGCTCGGCACACCCAACGGGTTCAGCACGATATCGACCGGTGTCCCGTCTTCGAGATAGGGCATGTCCTCGCCCGGCACGATGCGCGAGATCACACCCTTGTTGCCGTGGCGGCCGGCCATCTTGTCGCCGGGCTGCAATTTGCGCTTCACCGCGACAAAGACCTTGACCATCTTCATAACGCCCGGCGGCAGCTCGTCGCCGCGCTGGAGCTTTTCGACCTTGTTCTCAAAGCGCTGGGTCAATGCGGCGACGGCATCGTCCATTTGTTTTTTGAGCGCCTCGATATCCGCCATGCGGGCGTCGTCGCGGATCGAGATCTGCCGCCATTGCGCGGTCGGATATTCGGCCAGCAATTCCTCGGTGACCTCGACGCCCGACTTCATCCCTTTGGGGCCGCCGACTGCGGTGTGGCCCAGCAGCAATTCCTTGAGCCGGGCGGCAAAGCTGCGCTGGAGAATGACGCGCTCGTCGTCGCGGTCCTTGGCGAGACGCTCGATTTCGGCGCGCTCGATCGCCAGCGCCCGCTCGTCCTTGTCGACGCCGCGGCGCGAGAACACCCGCACCTCGACGATCGTGCCGGAGACACCGGGCGGCAGCCGCAGCGAGGTGTCGCGCACATCGGACGCCTTTTCGCCGAAGATCGCGCGCAGCAGCTTTTCTTCGGGGGTCATCGGCGACTCGCCCTTTGGCGTGACCTTGCCGACCAGAATGTCGCCGGGCTTTACTTCGGCGCCGATATAGACGATCCCGGCCTCGTCGAGGTCCTTCAAAGCCTCCTCGCCGACATTCGGGATGTCACGGGTGATCTCCTCCTGGCCGAGCTTGGTGTCGCGGGCCATCACCTCGAATTCCTCGATATGGATCGAGGTGAACACGTCGTCGGAGACGATGCGCTCGGAGATCAGGATCGAATCCTCGAAATTGTAGCCGTTCCACGGCATGAAGGCGCACAGCACGTTGCGCCCCAGCGCGAGCTCGCCGAGCTGGGTCGAGGGGCCGTCGCCGATAATGTCGCCGGCAGTGACCTCGTCGCCGACTTTGACCAGCGGCCGCTGGGTGATGCAGGTGTTCTGGTTCGAGCGCTGGAATTTTAAGAGGTTATAGATATCGACCCCGGAAGCGGCGCTCGAGGTTTCGGCGGTCGCCCGGATCACGATCCGAGTTGCGTCGACCTGGTCGATGACGCCCGAGCGGCGGGCGATGATCGTCACCCCGGAATCGCGGGCGACGGTCTCTTCCATGCCGGTGCCGACGAGCGGCGCCTCGGCCCGGATCAACGGCACCGCCTGGCGCTGCATGTTCGAGCCCATCAGCGCGCGGTTGGCGTCGTCGTTTTCGAGAAACGGGATCAGCGCCGCGGCAACCGAGACGAGCTGTTTCGGCGAGACATCGATCAGATCGATGTCCTGCGGGCGCTGCATGACAAAATCGCCGCCCTTGCGGCAATTGGTCAATTCAGCCGTGACGAGGCCATCGGCGCCGGTTTCGACATTGGCCTGGGCGATCGCATAGCGCCCCTCGTCCATCGCCGAGAGATAGACGACCTCGTCGGTCACCCGGCCGTCGACCACCCGCCGATAGGGGCTCTCGATAAAGCCGTACTGGTTGACCCGGGCGTAGGTGGCCAGGCTGTTGATCAGCCCGATATTCGGGCCCTCCGGCGTCTCGATCGGGCAGATCCGGCCGTAATGGGTCGGATGCACGTCGCGCACCTCGAATCCGGCGCGCTCGCGGGTCAGCCCGCCCGGCCCCAACGCCGAGAGCCGCCGCTTGTGGGTGATCTCGGAAAGCGGGTTGGTCTGGTCCATGAATTGCGAGAGCTGCGACGAGCCGAAAAACTCGCGCACCGCTGCCGCCGCCGGCTTGGCGTTGATCAAATCGTGCGGCATCACCGTGTCGATCTCGACCGAGCTCATGCGCTCGCGGATCGCCCGCTCCATGCGCAGGAGGCCGATGCGGTACTGGTTTTCCATCAGCTCGCCGACCGAGCGCACCCGGCGGTTGCCGAGATGGTCGATGTCGTCGATCTCGCCGCGGCCGTCCTTCAATTCGACCAGGACCTTGAGGATTGCCAGGATGTCGGCCTTGCGCAGAACGCGGACACTGTCCTGGGTCTCGAGGCCGAGGCGGGAGTTCATCTTGACCCGGCCGACCGCCGACAAATCATAGCGTTCGCCGTCAAAAAAGAGACCGTTGAACAGCGATTCCGCAGTCTCCAGTGTCGGCGGCTCGCCCGGCCGCATGACCCGGTAGATGTCGATCAGCGCGTCCTCTCGCGTCGCATTCTTGTCGATCGCGAGCGTATTGCGGATGTAGGGGCCGGTCGTGACGTGGTCGATGTCGAGCACCGGCAGCTCGTCGATGCCGCTTTCCGTCAGCTGCGCGAGGGTCGCCGCGGTGATCTCGTCGCCGGCCTCGAAATAGACTTCGCCGGTTTCCTCGTTGATCAGGTCGGTGGCGAAATAACGGCCGATCAACTGCTCGTCATCGGCGAGAATGTCGGTGAGCCCGGCCTCGCGCAGACGGCGCGCGACGCGCGGCGTCATCCGCTCGCCCTCGGCCAGCGCCACCTCGCCGTCGCGCGCATCGCGCAGCGGCACCATGAGCTTTCCTTTGAACTGCTCCTCGCGGAACGGCGTTGTCCAGCCGAGCGGCCCGCGGCGGAAGGTCACCGTGCCGTAGAACCAGGAGAGGACCTCTTCCTTCGCCATGCCAACCGCTTCGCCTGGCTGCAGCGGCTTGCTCTCGCTCTTGCGCCGGGCACGCTCTGCCTCGGTCGCCGCGCTGTCGAGCGCCATCAGCAACGTCGTCGCCGGCAATTTGCGGCGCCGGTCGATACGGACATAGACATGGTCCTTGGCGTCGAACTCGAAATCGAGCCACGAGCCGCGATAGGGAATGACCCGAGCGGCAAACAAATATTTGCCCGATGAATGGGTCTTTCCCTTGTCATGGTCGAAGAACACGCCGGGGCTGCGATGCATCTGCGAGACGATGACGCGCTCGGTGCCGTTGATGATAAAGGTGCCGTTCTTTGTCATCAACGGCATGTCGCCCATATAGACATCCTGCTCCTTGATGTCGCGGATCGAGCGCGCGCCGGTATCCTCGTCGACGTCCCAGACGACGAGGCGGAGCGTTACCTTGAGCGGCGCGGCAAAGGTGATGCCGCGCTGCTGGCATTCATCGACGTCGTATTTCGGCGTTTCCAGCTCGTAATGGACAAATTCGAGCTGGGCCCGCTCGGAAAAATCGCGGATCGGAAAGACCGAGCGCAGCACTTCCTGGAGGCCGACATCGGCGCGCGCCTCGGGCGCCTCGCCCATCTGCAGAAAGTGATCGTAGGAGCTCTTTTGGACCTCGATCAAATTGGGCATCGGCGCCACTTCGGGAACCCGGCCGAAGCTCCGGCGGATGCGCTTTTTCCCGGTGAAGGATATGGTCATAGATGCTCCTGGCTATGGGCCGCCTGGGCGACCCCAATTCCGCCGCCCACCCTAGGACGCCAAAACCCGGCGTGCGCGGCGTGCGCGCCCCGGTTCGGAAATCGCGATGTCGGGGGCGGCGACCCGATTCATCGGGCGCCGGCCCCGGTCCCAAAAGAGGTCGTGGCAGACCTACTTTATTTCGACAGTCGCACCGGCATCTTCAAGCTGCTTTTTGATTTTAGCCGCCTCTTCCTTGTTGACCCCTTCCTTGACCAGCTTGGGCGCGGCCTCGACCAGGTCCTTGGCCTCCTTGAGGCCGAGGCTGGTGATTGCTCGCACCTCTTTGATCACGTTGATCTTCTTTTCGCCGATCACGGCCAGAATGACGTCGAACTCGGTCTGCTCGGCCGCCGCCTCGGCCGCCGGCGCCGCCGCCGCCGCCACCGCTATCGGGGCCGCGGCCGAAACACCCCATTTCTCTTCGAGCATCTTGGTCAGCTTCGACACGTCGATGACGCTCAAAGCCGACAAATCCTCAACCATTCTTCCCAAATCGACTTCCGGCATTGCGTGCTCCTGGCTCCAAGACAATTGTTAGCTTTCGACCGCGGGGGCTTCGTCGTTCGCCTCGGCATAGGCGGCCAGCACGCGGGCGAGCCGGGCGGCGGGCTCCTGCAGCAACCGCGCGAGCCCGGTGGCGGGCGCGAGCAAGACGCCGATGAGCTTGGCGCGCATCTCGTCGAGCGAGGAAAGGCTCGCCAATTCCTTGACCCCGTCGGCGTCCATGACCTGGCCGGCGAGCGCGCCGCCGATCACGGTGAGCTTCGGGTTGCGGCTCGAAAATTCGACCACGACCTTGGCCGCCGCGACCGGGTCGGCGGAAAAGGCGATCGCGGTCGGTCCGGTAAAGAATGGCGTCAGGCTCTCGAACTCGGTGCCGACAAGCGCGCGCTTGGCCAACCGGTTCTTGGTCACGCGATAGCTGGCGCCCGCGCTGCGCACCAGCCGGCGCAGCTGGGTCGCCTCGGCAACGCTCAGCCCGGTCTGATGCGTCACCACCACGCAGGCGGTGCCGGCCAGATCCTGCTGCAAGGTCTCGACCAGCTGGCGCTTTTGGGCTCGCTCCACGCTCTACTCCGAATTCGCTCTACCGTCCTAGGGCTGCGCCGCTTCGGCCAAATCCGCCAGGTCGACCTTGACGCCCGGCCCCATGGTCGAGCTCAGACTCACCTTTTTGATATAGGTGCCTTTGACCCCGCTCGGCTTGCCGCGGGTGATCGCGCCGACAAAGGCGCGCACATTATCCGCAAGCGCTTCATCCGTAAAGCTCGCTTTGCCGACCCCGGCATGAACGAGCCCCGCCTTCTCGGCGCGGAACTCGACCTGCCCGCCCTTGGCCGCGCGAACCGCCTCGCCGATATTCTGCGTCACCGTGCCGAGCCGCGGGTTCGGCATCAGGCCGCGCGGCCCCAGGATCTTGCCGAGGCGCCCGACCAGCGCCATCAGGTCGGGGGTGGCGATCGCCCGGTCGAAATTCAATTCGCCGGCCTGCACCTTTTCGGCGAGGTCCTCGGCGCCGACGATCTCGGCGCCCGCCGCCTCGGCCTCCTTGGCCTTGTCGCCGCGGGCGAACACCGCGACCCGCACGGTCTTGCCGGTGCCGTGCGGCAGCATGACCGTGCCGCGCAAATTCTGGTCCTGCTTGCGCGGGTCGAGGTTCAAATTCATCGCCACTTCGATCGTCTCGTCGAATTTGGCCACAGCCCGCTCCTTCAAGAGCTTGAGCGCCTCGCCGAGCCGGTGCGCGACCGCCGGGTCGATGCCGTCATAGGCTTTTTTGAGCCGCTTGCCGATTTTCGCCATGCGCTTCACTCCACCACTTCGAGGCCCATCGAGCGGGCCGACCCGATCAGCATCCGGCAGGCGCCGTCGATATCCTTGGCATTGAGGTCGGGCATCTTCTGCTCGGCGATCTCGCGGATCTGCGCCATCGTCACCCGCCCGACCGAGCTGCCCTTGCCGGTCGTCTGCGAGCCCTTCTCGACCCCGGCCGCCTTCATCAGGAAATAGCTGTTGGGCGGGGTCTTCGTCACAAAAGTGAAGCTCCGGTCGCCATAGGCGGTGATCACCACCGGGATCGGGATGCCGGGCTCGATGTTCTGCGTCGCCGCGTTGAACGCCTTGCAGAATTCCATGATGTTGAGACCGCGCTGGCCGAGCGCCGGCCCGATCGGCGGCGACGGGTTGGCTTTGCCGGCCGGGACCTGAAGCTTGATGATGCCGACGATTTTTTTTGCCATTCACTGTCTCTCGCTGACCGGATCATTCCTCAAAGGATCGCCCCTCACCCTCCCGTCGCCACGCGCCGGGTCCCTCCCTCTCCCCGCCGGCGGGGAGAGGGCCGGGGTGAGGGGCAGCGTCCTCGCACCTACACCTTCTCGACCTGGGAATATTCCAACTCGACCGGTGTGGCTCGGCCAAAGATCGAGACCGCGACCTTGAGCCGCGACTTCTCCTCGTCGACATCCTCGACGAGGCCGTTGAACGAGGTGAACGGGCCGTCGCAGACCCGCACCTGCTCGCCGATCTCGAAGGTGATCGACGGTTTCGGCCGGTCGATCCCTTCCTGCACCTGGTGCAGGATGCGCGCCGCCTCGTGCTCGCTGATCGGCGAAGGCCGGCCGCGGCCACCGAGAAACCCGGTGACCTTGGCAGTGTTCTTGACCAAGTGCCAGGTGTCGTCGCCGAGATCCATCTTGACCAGCACATAGCCGGGGAAGAATTTGCGCTCGGAGCTGACCTTGGCGCCGCGCTTGACTTCTACGACTTCCTCGGTCGGCACCAGGATATCCTCGAAACGGTCGCCGAGCCCCTTCTGCTCGGCTTGCTCGCGGATCGAGGCCGCGACTTTCTTTTCAAAGCCCGAATAGACATGGACCACGTACCAGCGGTTCGCCATCGCCCTCATCCCGCGATCAATGCCCGAGCCCGAAAATCAGCCGCACCCCGGCGGACAACATCTGGTCGATCATGAAAAAGAATCCGGCGGCGATAAACACCATGACAAACACCATCGCCGTCGTGACCAAGGTCTCCTTGCGGCTCGGCCAGGTGACCCGCGAGACCTCCTGCCGGACCTGCTGAAAGAATTCGACCGGGCTGATTTTCGCAGCCACCGACCTGCGCTCGGACATTTCAGACACCGCCGCTCATATGGCCTCGGGCCGGCGCCGGTTCCAGCCGGCGGCCTCGGATCGCGGACTGGCAGGAGTGGAGGGGCTCGAACCCCCAACCCCCGGTTTTGGAGACCGGTGCTCTACCAATTGAGCTACACTCCTATCCGTTTGGCATGGCGCCAAGATCGTGTCCGGTGAGGCTTTGGCAAAGCCCTCGAGAAAGTAGTCGCGCCGCTTGGGATCGACACTTACCTTCAGAATATCGGCGAGATTGAGCGCGCCCTGTGCGTCCAGGGGATAGCACATGATCGCGGTGGGATCATCGGCCGGTACGCGGGCGAGCTCCTTGGCCCTGGGCAGGACGGCATCCGGCACGTCGAACTCGTCCGCAACACGCTCGGAGCGGTGATCGTAGCCGACAAGACTGTGCGAGATTTGGTTCATATTTCGGTCGTCTGCTCGGGATTTGCGGGTTTGGTCATTGCGCCGGTTTCGGGATCGAACTCACCGAGATGATGACCCCTTCTGTCGTACCTTTCGACATGTCCATGCTGATAGTCCCACTCGTAGATATAGCCGCTCTGTCCGTCAAACCAACGACGACGTCCCGTCTTGGGTCTAACCCGCTCGGCGTTTGGGAATGCCTTCAAACGCCGCGGGGCGGGGACCATCCGCCAAGAAAGGCGCGCCAACTCGACCCCTCTTTGTTGTTATTTTATGATTTTGGCGACGACGCCGGCGCCGACGGTGCGGCCGCCTTCGCGGATGGCAAAGCGCAGCCCCTCGTCCATCGCAATGGGTGCAATCAGCTCGATCTCCATCGAGATGTTGTCGCCCGGCATCACCATCTCGGTGCCCTCCGGCAGGTGCACCGTGCCGGTCACGTCGGTCGTGCGGAAATAGAATTGCGGCCGGTAGTTGCCAAAAAACGGCGTGTGCCGCCCGCCCTCCTCCTTGGTCAGGATATAGGCCTCGCACTGAAACCGCGTATGCGGCGTGATCGAGCCCGGTGCCGCCAAGACCTGGCCGCGCTCCACCTCCTCGCGCTTGGTGCCGCGCAACAGCGCGCCGATGTTGTCGCCGGCCTCGCCCCGGTCGAGGAGCTTCCGAAACATCTCCACCCCGGTCACCACCGTCTTCGCGGTCGGCCGCAAGCCCACGATCTCAACTTCGTCGCCGACCTTGACGACGCCGCGCTCGACCCGGCCCGTCACCACCGTGCCCCGCCCCGAGATCGTGAACACATCCTCGATCGGCATCAAAAACGGCCGGTCCATCGCCCGCTCCGGCTGCGGGATGTAGGCGTCCACCGCCGCCATCAGCGCGATGATCGAATCGTGGCCCTGCTCCGGGTTCTTGCCTTCGAGCCCAAACAGCGCCGAGCCGCGCACCACCGGCAGATCGTCCCCGGGAAACCCGTAGGACGACAACAATTCGCGCATCTCCAGCTCAACCAGATCCAACAATTCCGGGTCGTCCACCATATCGACCTTGTTCATATAGACCACCAGCGCCGGCACCCCCACCTGGCGCGCCAACAGGATGTGCTCGCGCGTCTGCGGCATCGGCCCGTCCGCCGCCGACACCACCAGGATCGCACCATCCATCTGCGCCGCACCGGTGATCATGTTCTTGATGTAGTCGGCATGGCCCGGGCAATCGACATGCGCGTAATGCCGGTTCGGCGTCTCGTACTCGACATGCGCGGTCGCGATCGTGATCCCCCGCGCCCGCTCCTCCGGCGCCTTGTCGATCTGGTCGAACGGCACAAACGTCGCACCCCCCGTTTCCGCCAAAACCTTGGTGATCGCCGCCGTCAACGTCGTCTTGCCGTGGTCGATATGACCAATCGTCCCGATGTTGCAGTGCGGCTTCGTCCGCTGAAACTTCGCCTTCGCCATCGCTTGCGGCTTCCCGTCAGAATAACGCCCGTCAGAATAAAGAATGCCCGACCCGATCGCATCCGGCTGGGATTGGAGCGGGTGATGGGAATCGAACCCACGTGGCCAGCTTGGAAGGCTGGAGCTCTACCATTGAGCTACACCCGCGTCCCACCGCCCCGGCCTCGCCCTCTGCGGTCCGCGCCTGTCCCCGCGCCCGACCCGCGCTGCCGGCAACCTCGCCGAGGCGCTGGTGGAGGGGGTTGGATTCGAACCAACGAAGACGTACGTCGGCAGATTTACAGTCTGCTGCCTTTAACCACTCGGCAACCCCTCCGGGATCCGTGCCGCCCGGCGCAGCGGAAACCCGGGTTGATAAGGTTTCGGCGTCGCGTTGTCAATCGGACATTGTCGGCCGGACATTGTCGGCCGGACATTGTCGGCCGGACATTGTCGGCCGCACCGGGTAATACGGGTGCGATGAAGAGCCGCCAAACCGCGCGCCGCCCAATCGCCAAACGAGCTGCCGCGCCGGGCGTTCCGCCGGTCGGCGAGCGCTGGATCTATGGCCGCCACGCGGTAGCCGCAGCGCTCGCCAACCCCGAGCGGCGCTGGCGCCGGCTCGCAACGCTCGCGGGCCAGGAGGCCGAAGCCAAGCGGTTGGCCGAAACCGCGGCGGCGCAGCACCTCGGCCCCGCGGAGGTCGAGCTTCGCGACCGCGCCGGATTTGCCGAGATCCTGCCCGAGGGCGCGGTGCATCAGGGACTGGCGCTGATGGTCGAGCCGCTCCCCAGCCGCGACCTCGACGATGTGCTCCGCCGAGGCGTGCCGCCGGGCGGCCGATCGGTCATCGTGGTCCTCGACCAGGTCAGCGATCCGCACAATGTCGGCGCGGTGCTGCGTTCGGCGGCCGGGTTCGGCGCAAGCGCCGTCGTCATCGGCCATGCCGCGCCGCCGGTCAGCGGGGTGCTGGCCAAGGCCGCCTCGGGCGCGCTCGAAACCGTGCCGCTAATCCGTGCCGGCAACATCGCCGGCGCGCTCGACCGCCTGAAGGCTGCGGGATTTTGGATCTGCGGCCTCGACGAAGCGGCATCGCCGACGCTGGCCCAGCTCGATCTCGGCGACCGCGTCGGCCTCGTGCTCGGCTCCGAAGGGGTGGGAATGCGCCGGCTGGTGCGCGAGCACTGCGACTATCTCGCCCGGCTGCCGACCAGCCCCGTGCAGCCGACGCTCAACGTCTCGAACGCCGCCGCCGTCGCGCTTTACGAGCTCGCCCGCGACCGCGCCGCCCAGCGGTAGGGTCAGCCGCGCAGGCTCGGCCGGTAGCCCTTGCGCGGATATTCTTCCCAATACTGACGAAAGCCGCGGCTCGTAGCCTCCTGGTGCGGGTGGGCGCGCAGCCGGTCGAGATCGATATCGATGCCGAGGCCGGGGCTCGTCGGCAGGTCGATCCAGCCGTCCTCGACCGTCAACGGCTGCGTCGCGATCTCGGCGCACAAATCCTGGAAATTTACGAAATACTCGGCGATGCGGAAGTTGGGAATGACCGCCGAGAGATGCACGGTCGCGGCGAGCCCGACCAGCGTGCTGTTGTAATTGTGCGGGGCCAGCACGACGGCCTGCGGCTGGGCCATCGCGGCAATATCGAGCATCGCGGTGATGCCGCCGACGACGCAGATATCGGGGTTCAAGATGTCGGCCGCACGCTTGGCGAGGCATTCGAAAAACGCCTCCTTGGTCGAGATCGCCTCGCCGGTGACGATCGGGATCGGCACGTTGCGCCGCACCTCGGCGACGAGGTCGATATTCTCGCTGAGGCACGGCTCCTCGTACCAGTCGATGTCCAATTCTGCCAACCGCCGGCCGATGCGGATCGCGTGGGCCGGCGAAAAGCGGCGATGCGCTTCGATCAGCAATTCGAAATCGGGGCCGAGCGCCTCGCGCATCGCCGTGACATAGGCGATCGCGAAATCCTCGTCGCGGCGATCGACAAATGTGCGCCACGGCCCGGGGAACGGATCGAACTTGGCGGCGGTGAAGCCCATCCTTTTGACCGCCAGCCCGCGCTCGACCCCTTCCTCGATCGTGGCGCCGCGCGACCAGCCATTGGCGTAGACGCGAATGCGCTCGCGCGAGGCGCCGCCGATCAAATTGTAGACCGGCAGCCCGGTATGCTTGCCGAGAATGTCCCAGGAGGCGATCTCGACGGCGCTCCACGCCGCGAGCAGCTCCAATGAATTGCGCCGGATCGCAAAATCGTCGAACAGGATCTGGCCGGTGTGTCGGATGTTGAAGACGCTGCGCCCGATCACCTGCGGCGCCATCGCGCGCACGCATTCGGCAACGACCGTTTCCTTGCCGTGCGTCACATAGGCCTCGCCCCAGCCATAGAGGCCGTCCGCGGTCTCGACCCGGCAGAACAGCAAATCCTTCGAGCTGCCGGTGCCGAGGATAAATGATTCGATGCGGGCGATCTTCATGGCGGGCTCTCGACAACCAAAATCAGGAGAAGCGCCGCAGATTTAGCACCGAGGCCGGCGGCGGCACCAGACCTGGCTCGACAGAGTTCTTGACAAATAGGAACGAACGCGGCACAAGGTTGCTCCGCTCACGGGAGCCCACGGTGACCGGGGGACGACAATTTGGGTGTTAGGCGCAGCGTGGTACACGCCACCCCTCTTTTCGATGACATCCATCGACGAGCTTGCCAACGAATACTTCAAACAGTCAGAGACAGATCACATTGTCTTGCCGCAGCTTTCTGTCGCAGCTCGACGGTGGCTCGGTGCCCGCACGGCGGAAGAGACTCAGTCTATAACCTTGGAGCTGCTTCGACGTCTGTACGAGAAAGGGCTGAGGCCGGGCGATTATTGGGGTGACAATACGTCTATTGGCCCGACGAGGGCTGCCGGGCGATGCTCGACCGGATCGAGCGGGAATGGGCCGCGGCCGGCGAGGACCCCAATCTGGGCGAGCCGATCTGCTGGCTCGCGCGGCCTGACAAACAGGCCCGACAAACAGGATTGAGCGGCGTCAGCCGCGGGTGGCCGGACGGGTGTCGAGGGCGTGGCGGATGGCGCGGCCCAGCGCTTCGAGCCGGTAGGGCTTGCGCAGGATCGGCAAGCCCGCTTCGGCAAGGTTGGCGGCTTTGGCATAGCCGCTCGTCAGCAACACCGCGAGCCTTGGAAAGTCCTGCTTGATCCGCAAGGCCAACCCGACACCGTCGAGATCGCCCGGCATCACCACATCGCTGAAGACGAGGTCGACCGCTTCACCCGAAGCGAGCCGGGACAGCGCCGCGGCGGCGCTGTCGGCATGGACGACATGGTAGCCGAGCTCTTCGAGCAGCATACCGGCGACTTCGTCGACCTCCGGGTTGTCTTCGACAAGGAGGATCGTTTCGCTGCCGGTTTGCAGCTCGGCGCCCGCAGCGACGGTGTCGGGCGCGGCGTCATCGAGCGCAAGGCTGCGGCTGCGCGGCACATAGATCGTTACCGTGGCGCCCTTGCCCGGCTCGCTGGAGATCGCCGCAGTACCGCCCGATTGACGGGCGAACCCGTAAACCTGCGCCAGACCGAGCCCGGTGCCTTGCTCGCGTTGCTTGGTCGTAAAGAAAGGCTCGAATACTTTGCTCAAAAGCTCCGGCTCGACGCCGCAACCGGTATCGGCCACGCTCAGCGCGACAAATTCGCCGAGGAGGCCTTCGGAGGTTTCGTCGGCATGCAGCCGGGTATTTTTTGCGGTGATCCTGATGGTGCCGCCATCCGGCATCGCATCGCGCGCGTTGACGACGAGATTGACCAGCGCCAGCTCCAATTCGGTGATATCGACCGTGACGGGCCAGGCCGTGCGGCGGATATCGATCGTCAATTTGATGTCGCCGCGCGCCGAGCTGGTCAGCACATCGCCAAAGGCGGACAGCCGGTCGCGCAGATGAACGACCGTCGGATTGAGCGGTTGCCGGCGCGAAAACGCCAATAGCTGACGGGTCAGGCTTTCGCCGCGCGCCGCAGCGAGCTCGATCGCCTCGACGGCGCGCAGATCGGCCGCCTGGCTCAAACGGCGCCGCAAGGTTTCGGCATTGCCGCTGACCACCATCAGCATGTTGTTGAAATCGTGAGCGACGCCGCCGGTCAACTGGCCCAGCGCCTCCATCTTTTGCGATTGCGCCAGCTGCTGCTGAGCGCGCCGCAGCCGCTCTGCCGCGTCGCGGCGTTCGGTCACGTCACGGGTGATCACGGCAAACCCGATCAGCGCGCCGGTCTCGTCCCGGATCGCATCGATGAGCACATCGGCAAAAAACAGCGAGCCGTCCTTGCGCACCCGCCAACCCTGGGTCTCGAAGGTGCCGGCCCGCGCAGCGGCCCCGAGCACCCGGCCAGGCACACCAGCGGCGCGGTCGGCGGGGGTGTAGAACACCGAAAAATGCTGCCCCAGGATTTCTTGCTGGGTATAGCCCTTGATCCGTTGGGCGCCGGCGTTCCAGCTCGACACGATCCCCTTCGGGTCGAGCCGAAAAAGCGCGTAGTCGGTCACCGCATCGACCAGCAGGCGAAATTGCCGCTCACTTTCGCGCAACGCCTCGCCCGCCGCCTTTTCGGCCGTGACGTGGCGGCCGATGACATAGATCAGCCCCTGCTCGACGGCCATCGTCCAGGCGATCCAGCGCCACGAGCCGTCGCGATGGCGAAAGCGGTTCTCCATTCGCACCGTCGGCGTCCCGGCGGCAAGCCGGGCACGGCCGGCCATTGCGTGCGCCGCATCGTCGGGATGACGCAGCTGGCTGACGTGCATCTTTTTAACTTCGTCTTCGCGCCAGCCGAGAAGCCGGGTCCAAGCCGGGTTGATGCTGATGAAATAGCCGTCGAAATTGGAGACGCCGAGCAGATCCTCGGACACCTGCCAGATGCGGTCGCGCTCGAGCGTGCGATGCGCGACCTCGGCTTCGAGGCTGTCGTTGAGGCGGCGCAGCGTCGCCTCGTTGCGCACCCGTTCGGTGGTTTCGATGCAGGTGGTCAGAACACCGCCGATCCCGTTTGCCGTGGTCTCGTCGGGGATCGGGCTGTAGCTGATCGTAAACCGCGCTTCCTCCGCAGCGCCCTCGGGGCGCACGGCCCAGGCATGGTCTTCCTCGAAAAAGGCGCAGCGCTCGCCCCGCAGGATCGCTTCGTTCAGCGGCCCCAGCTCGGCGTAGATTTCGGACCAGACCTCCCGCAGCGGGCGGCCGAGCGCCGCGGGATGCTTGTCGCGCAGGATCGCGCGATAGGCGTCGTTGTAGAGCAGGATCAGCTCCGGTCCCCACCGGATCGCCATCGGAAAACCCGAGGCGAGGATCATGGCGAGGCTGAGCTTGAGGCTCTGTCTCCAGGCTGCGGTGCTGCCGAGCGGAGTCGTCGACCAATCTTTTTCGCGAATAAGCCGCGCCATTTCTCCGGAATGGCCGACAAGGCTGGAGATGCTCATCAACCCAAAGCTAAAACATCGCGGCGAAGCGGAAAAGGCGAATCGGCCGGCAATGATGTCCATCGCCACCATCGCGTGCTACAACGCGCATGCGACACGGGATCGAGGAGCCCTCGGCGATGAAGATTTTTGTGCGTTGCGGCCGGTTGTTCACCGGGCGCGAGGACGAGGCGCGGAGCGGCGAAACCTTGGTCTTCGGCGAAGACGGGGTGCTCGACCATGTCGGGCCCGACAGCGCGGCGCCCGCCCGGTCCCGCGGCGATCGGGTCATCGATTATTCCGGGTATTTCGTGATGCCGGGGCTGATCGACGTCCATACACACCTCGCCTATGGCAACGCCAAGAGCGAAGAAGACATTGACCTCTATGGCCCGCTCGAGTTCCGCGCGCTGCGCGGGATGTTCTTTGCCCAGCAGGTCGCTGCCGCCGGCTTTACTGCGATCTGCTCGCCGGGCGACGCCGGCCAGGTCAGCCTCTCGATCCGCAACGCGGTGCGCGCCGGCCTGTTCGACGGGCCACGGGTGATGGCGGCGGGGCGTTATCTGACGACGCATCAGGGTTTGACCGACTGGTATCCCACTTGGATCGGCGCCCCCGAAACCTCGATCGGCAAGCTCGTCACTACCAACGCCGAAGCAGTCGAAGAAATCCGCAAACAAGTCAAGGACGGCGTCGATTGCATCAAGATCGCGCTCGACGGCATCCAAAGACGCGACAATGGCGAGCTGGTTGCTGCTTTCACTCAGGAAGAAACCGAGATCATGGTGCGTGAAACACACCGCCTCGGCAAACCGGCGATCGCCCATGCGCGAGGGCGCGAGGCGACGCTTTATGCCGCGCGCAGCGGTGTCGACCTGATCTTTCACGCCAATCATCTGGACGACGAATGCATCGAGGCGATGCTCGCGACCGGCAGCGCCTTGTGCCCGACGATGACCCACCCGCGCAACACGATCGACTTCACCCAGCCGCACGAGCCCGCCTACGCCAAGGGGCGGCCCGAGAATGCGCAGCGCGAATATGAGATCGGCTGCGTCAATTGGAAAAAGGCGCGCGCCCGCGGCGTCCCGATGATGACCGGCACCGATACCGGTTTTGCCGTCACCCCCTATGGCGAATGGCATGCGCGCGAGCTCGAGCTCTTTGTCGACGACCTCGGCTTTACTCCGGCGGCAGCGTTGCGGGCGGCGACCGAAACCAACGCCCGGTTCATCCGCGGCCATCGCATCGGCGTGCTGGAGCCCGGCCATATGGCCGATTTTGTCGCGCTCGACGCCTCGCCCCTCGCCGATGTCGCCGTGCTCCAGGACAAGAGCCGGATCCGCGCCGTTCATATCGGCGGCAAGCAGATCCATATCGCCGAGCGCCCCTATGACCCGCGTCAGGTCACCGATTTCGCGCTCTCCAGCTGGACCGACCTCTATACGCGGGCGCGGGTCGCCGAGCTGCGCCGGCAGCGTCCGCATCTCGCCGCCGCCGAATAGGACAGGGCGCATCGCGGCTGGGCCGGAGGACGACTGCATACCAACGATTTGATACAACCGTCATCGGCCGGGTTCACGCGTTATCGGCCGGGTCACGCTTGGGCGACAATCGGGCGGGACGACCGAAGCTGACGGCCCGACCGATCCGGCGGCAAATACCGCCGATTTGGCATATCGCGGCCGGTCAGCCGCGGCCGCTCCGCGGCGGTCCGGCGCCTACCAAGGGCAGCGCCAGGAAATGGCTGGTGCCGTGCCGGTTGATCAGCAGCAGCACGCTCTGCCGGTTTCCGGCGGCGGCTTCGGCAAGCCTGGCGAAGGCGGCGGCGGGCGAGGCGACATGTTGCCGGTCGATCGTCTCGATCACGTCGCCGGGCAGGATATCGAAGGCGGCGAGCGGGCTGCCGGGATCGATCGCCGTCACCACCACGCCGTCCACCTGACCGGGGAGGCGCAGCTGCCGGCGCCGGTCGTGCGTCAGCGGCGCCAGCTTGAGACCGGCTCCGAGCCGGGCGCGAGCGGCGGCATCCGGTTGGCCAATGCTCGGCTCGAGCTCGGCGACCGCCGAGCTCGCCGGCATTTCGCCGATCACCGGGCGCAGGCTGAGGTCGCGGCCGTGGCGCCACACCGTGACCTCGGCGGGCTCGCCGATCGGCGTTTCGGCGACGATCAGCGGCAGGTCGCGCATGCGGGCGACGTCATGCCGGTCGACCTTGAGGATCACGTCGCCTTGCTCGATCCCGGCACGAGCGGCGGGGCCGCCCGGGCTCACTCCGGCGACGAGCGCCCCCGCCAGGTCGGCACGACCGAAGCTTTGTGCGATCTCGGGCGTCACCTCCTGGATCTGCACGCCGAGCCAGCCGCGCCGGACCCGGCCGTTCTGCTCGAGCTGCTCGACCACCGGCTTGGCTAAATTCGCCGGGATCGCAAAGCCGATGCCGACCGAGCCGCCATTCGGCGAATAGATTGCGGTGTTGATGCCGATTACCGCGCCGTCGAGATTGAAGGTCGGGCCGCCCGAATTGCCGCGGTTGATCGACGCGTCGATTTGCAGGAAATCGTCATAGGGGCCGGCGTGAATGTCGCGGCCGCGCGCCGAGACGATCCCGCTGCTGACCGTGTTGTCGAGGCCGAACGGGTTGCCGATCGCCAACACCCAGTCGCCGACCCGGACCGCGTCGCTGTCGCCCCAGCGCACATAGGGGAGCGGTACGGGTGCATCGATCTTGAGGAGCGCTAAATCGGTCATTGAATCGCGGCCGATGATCCGCGCCGTGTGCTGGCTCATGTCGTTGAAGGTAACGGTCACCGCGTCCGCGTTTTCGAGGACGTGGTCGTCGGTCACGACATAGCCGCGCGGGTCGATGACAAAGCCCGAGCCCAGCGCCAGCCCCGGCAGGTTCGGCCCGCCCTTTTTCCGCTCCTGGTCGAAGAACCGGCGCAGCATGTCGTCGAGGGTGGAGCGCGGCAAGCGACCCTCCGCCGCGGCGTGTCTTGCTTTCCCGGTATCGGGGTCCGGCTCCGCCAGCGCCGCCTTGTTCGGCCGCTGCAGCGCCGATACATTGACGACCGCCGGCAATACCGCCTGAACCAGCGGGGCAAAGCTCGGCACCGCCACGCTCGCCGTCTGCGGCTGCGCGCAGCCGGTCAAAACCAGGGCCACACCGAACAAGGCGGCGGCGAGGACGGCTCCGACCAACCTGTGCCGCTGCGACCTCACGATGCGCGCATCGCTCATGTGCCCTCCGGCCCTTCCCGCCTGGCTCGCCCCTATCGTTCAGGATAGCGCGGATGCGGGTGCCATTGGGTTAATTCGGATTGGCTGGGTTAATTCAAATTGGCTCGGCGCGGAGAGCCGCCGGGCTCAGCCTCGAGCTTGGTCCGCGCCCGGCCGCACTGCCCCCGAGTGGGGTTCGCGCACATTCCGAGTTCGATACGGCGGCCCCGCTGCTCCGGGCGGTTTCGGCGGTTTCAATAGCCTTCGCGCTCGAGCCGCTTGCGCAGCATCTTGCGATGCCGCCGGATCGCCTCGGCTTTTTCGCGCACCCGGCGTTCCGACGGCTTTTCATAAGCGCGCCGCCGCTTCATCTCGCGAAAGGTGCCTTCGCGCTGCATCTTTTTCTTTAACGCTCGCAATGCCGAATTCATATCGTTGTCACGCACGAAGACTTGCATCAGCGCTGGCCCTTTGCCTTGTTCCGGATTGCATTCGACGGGCCGCACGCGAACCCCGTCGCGCGACGGCTCCCCAAGCTTACAGCTTGCCGACCCCGGGCACAAGCCACGGCCGGTGCGGCCCTTCGCTCGGCGTCGCTTCGCAATCGATATTCGGGGGCGCGAGCGCACCCTTCCGGTCCGCCCAGGCGCGCGTCTCGGCGACTCCGGTTGGATCATGGGCCTCTGCCCATATTCTAAACCCGCTGAGCCGATTATTGATCGCGATGGTCATGAACGTCACCCTTCCTTGTTCAGCACACAACCCTCGTATAGATGGGGACAAGATCATGAATTACTAGATCATGATTCGCCGCCGAAAAATATCTCCAACAGCTCTTTTCAGAAAACACTCGGCGCCGGGATGAGTTGGCGAGCGCAGCTTAACCGCCCTGATTTTCACCAGACCGCCCGATAGGCGGCGAACGCTACAACCATCAAGACGACGAAAACGGGAATGACGATCGGGGGAACGAACCAGCCTTTCAACTGCATATCTCCTCGATGATGCCGGTCGAAGCCGCGTCGGCGGGCAATTTCGGCTGCCAAATCCCGGCAAACCCCCTCGCCCTCGCCAGTTGCGTCGGGGTCAATTGCGACGACATCGCCTCGTATCCGGATCGCGCCCGGTCGCGGTGTATGCCGCTCAGACGCTTCGCCGCGACGAGGAACCATCCGCAAGCGCTGACATGATCATCCGCCATCGCGCCTGCGGCATACATCTCGGCCAGCTTGCTCTGCGCGCGAGGCAAGCCCTGCTCGGCCGCAGCCAGCAGCCACTTCATGGCTTCGCCGCGGTTGCCTTCAGTCGGATATTCGTTGTCGTCCACCCGGCTGTCGCAAAGGATGCCGAGATTGAACTGCGCCGCCGCATCGCCGTTTGCGGCAGCGGCCACGAGGTGTTTGACAGCGCTGTCCTGCATCGCAGCATCCTTTGCCCGTCCGGCGGAGCGCGCGTGTTGGCGGCTCGGCTCGATGTCGCGGCGCGGCGCTGCGGCGCGAGCCACCGCGGCACGGACCACCGCGGCACGGGCCTCAGAAGCCCATGCCGCCCATATTGCCGTTCGGCATCGGCGCCGCCGTCTTGTCGGGACTTTCCGCGACCATCACTTCGGTCGTGATCAGCAGCGAGGCCACCGAAGCCGCGCCCTGCAAGGCGAGGCGCACGACCTTGGTCGGATCGATGATGCCGCTCTTCACCATGTCGGCGTATTGGCCGGTCTGCGCGTCGAACCCATAGTTGTCGCTGGCCTGCTCCAGCAGCTTGCCGGCGACGACCGACCCCTCGGCCCCGGAATTCGCGGCGATCTGCCGTACCGGCATCTGCAACGCGCGCCGCACAATGGCGATGCCGGCTTTCTGGTCGTCGTTTGGCGGGTTCAGCCCAGCGAGCACCCGGGTGCCGTAGAGGAGCGCCACGCCGCCGCCGGCGACCACGCCCTCTTCGACCGCGGCGCGGGTCGCGTGCATTGCGTCGTCGACGCGGTCGCGGCGCTCTTTGACTTCGATCTCGGTAGCGCCGCCGACGCGAATGATGGCGACGCCGCCGGCGAGCTTCGCCAGCCGCTCCTGCAGCTTTTCGCCGTCGTAATCCGAGGTCGTCTCCTCGATCTGGGCACGCAGCTGGGCCACCCGGCCCTGGATATCCTTTTTGTCGCCGGCGCCGTCGATGATCGTCGTGTTTTCTTTCTCGATGCGCACCTTTTTGGCCCGGCCGAGCATGTCGAGCGTGACATTCTCGAATTTGATGCCGAGGTCGTCGCTGATCACCTGGCCGCCGGTCAGAACGGCGAGGTCCTCGAGCATGGCCTTGCGCCGGTCGCCAAAGCCGGGCGCCTTGACCGCGGCCACTTTGAGACCGCCGCGCAATTTGTTGACGACGAGAGTGGCGAGCGCCTCGCCCTCGATGTCCTCGGCGACGATCAAGAGCGGCTTGCCGCTCTGCACCACGGCTTCGAGCAACGGCAGCATCGCCTGCAGCCCCGGCAGCTTTTTCTCGTGCAGAAGGATGTAGGGGTCATCGAGCTCGGCGAACATCTTTTCAGCATTGGTGACAAAATAAGCCGATAGATAGCCGCGGTCGAACTGCATGCCTTCGACGACTTCCAGCTCGGTGGCCAGCGACTTCGCCTCCTCGATCGTGATCACACCCTCTTTGCCGACCTTCCGCATCGCCTCGGCGATCATCTCGCCAATCTCGCTGTCGCCATTGGCCGAGATCGTGCCGATCTGGGTGATCTCGGCATCGGTCGAGACCTGCTTCGAGCGGCGCTTCAGGTCGGCGACGACCGCCTCGACCGCCATGTCGACGCCGCGCTTCAGATCCATCGGGTTCATGCCGGCCGCCACCGCCTTGGCCCCTTCGCGCACAATCGCCTGCGCCAGGACGGTCGCCGTGGTGGTGCCGTCGCCGGCCTGGTCGCTGGTCCGCGAGGCGACTTCCTTGACCATCTGCGCGCCCATGTTTTCGAACCGGTCGGAGAGCTCGATTTCCTTGGCGACAGTGACCCCGTCCTTGGTGATGCGGGGTGCGCCATACGATTTGTCGAGCACGACGTTGCGTCCCTTGGGACCGAGCGTCACCCGCACGGTGTCGGCAAGAAGATCGATGCCGCGCTGCATCCGGTCGCGGGCATCCGAATGAAATCTGATGTCTTTTGCTGCCATCGCGGTCTCCTTAAGCGGCCTTGGCCGGCGCGGCCTCGTCGACCACGCCCTCGGTCGGCTTTTCCTGTGCGGTATCGGGGATCATGATGCCGCCTGGGGATTTCTCCGCAGCGGTGACGCGCCGGACCGCGACTCGATCCTGCAATGGACGAAATGACATCGATTCTCCTGGGCCCAGCACTAAGCGTCCGGCGAGGATCGTCGGGCATCGGGTTCTGGATCGGGCGAAGGCGTTTAAGGCGACAATGATGTGCCGCCTCTCATACATGGAGGCAGAAGCACGATGTACAATGGGAAATAAAATATTTGTTTATTGAGATTATTGACTGCAATCATTGATACAACATTTTCAGATGCTTACCATTGTTGAACATGTTTTTCGCCCACCGGATCGCTCATAAGAGCAAAAGGAGGCATGCTGCACTCTCGCACGTACTAAAGGCGAAGGCGCTCCGGATCGCCGGGAGCCGATGTCAACCGGAAGTCAGGATATAATCTCGCCGATAAGGCCAAATTTTATTGAATATAAGGCAGAAGACACTCATTGAGTTTTCTATCTCCTTCTCCATATGCGGTATCTCGTGCATCACGATGGTGAAGATTCACGCAATATGGCCCGGTGCGGGTCGGAGGAGGCCGCGTGACGCTGACGGATCAGCCAATCGAGCTCGACGAGCATCGCGGCATGGCCGCTCAGAAATCGACCGAGCTTCGCCGGCGCCTTCACGAGGTCCAGGCGGATCAGGAAGCGCTGCGCCGCCGTCAGGAGGAATTCGAGCGCTATGCGGTCGCCGCTCCGTCGACGACCTGGCCCGAGGCTGCGGCAAAGGCGCGATATCTGATCCAGCTGTTTGCCGCCACTCCGGAGGCGCGCGATGGCCGCCGCCAGGAGCTGATCGCAACGGTGCTCCAGGATCTCGCCCGATTGTCGGATTAGCTGGTGCGGCGACCGGAGGGTTGCCCGAGGGGTTGCGATGCCGGAAGCGCACAGGATCGTCGCCGTGCTGCTCGCATGCGAGGCCTGACGCCAGGGGGGTCAAAGCGGGGCCCGGCAACCCGCCCGCGGCCCGAGACGCCGCCGCTGAATTGTGGGTATATTTCGAAGAATTTCTTGATCGGGTCGAGCGGCGTGATCGCGGGCGAGCCGGCTGATTATCGGCCGGCATCGAGCGAGGCCCCTGCTCATCGAGGTGAAATATGCCGAGACGCGAGAAGACGGCCGCCATCAGCGGCTTTGTGTTTTTTGATGTTCTCTACGAGGACGGGGCCCGCAGCTCGCACCGCAAAGTGCCGAGCTCGGAGCTCGCCGGTATGGACGGAGACGCGGCGGCGAAGCCCTATATCGAGGCGCAAGATCGCGAGATTGCCGGATACTCCGGCCGGCAGCGCGGCGTGATCAAATCTGTGGTCCGCTCGCGCGCGCGCTGAGCACGCCGGCCCGAAACGGGCTCTGCTCGTCCGCTCAGACGGGGCGGGTGCCTTTAAGCTGGGTGCGGTGCATCAGCCGGCGTGCCGACGGGTCGAAGGCGTCGCGCCGGTGCATCGCGCAGCGGTTGTCCCACCAGATAAGATCGCCGGCCCGCCAATCCTGGCGCCAGGTGAATTTCTCCTGGGTCGTGTGCGACCACAATGCGTCGAGCAGCGCCTCGCTCTCCGCGACCGCCAGCCCGAGCACATAGGCGTTGATCCGGCGGCCGAGAAACAGCGCCTTCTCGCCGGTCTCCGGATGAGTGCGCACCATCGGCTGGCGCGCGCCCGGCACTTGCGAAAATCGGCCACGGTCTCAAAGCCCTTATGCGCCTTGCCGCCGCTCGAATGCGTCGCGGCGTGGATCATCGTCATGCCGTCGATGCGCGCCTTTGTTGCCGCGGGCAGCTCGTCATAGGCCGAATACATATTGAGGAAACAGGTCGAGCCGCCGGCGCTGGGCGGCGGGCATTCGAGCGCGCGCAGCAAGCTCGCCGCCGGCGGCACATCGACAAACGACGAGTCGGTGTGCCAGAACGCCTCGCCGTCGCCGAGCCCGCCGATCGCCTTGCCGTTCTCGACGATGTTCGAGATCACCGAGATTTCCGGCGGGACCTCGCCGCGCCGGCCGGCGGTCTGAGTCTCGACGCCGTATTGCTTTGCGATCAGCGCGGCCGGGTTGAGCTCCAGCTCGCCGAACTGGCGGGTGAACGCCAGGTGCTCGCCATCGGTCATCGCCGGGCCGCGAAAGCGCAGCACCAGGTGCTCGAGCCAGGCGGCGCGGATCGCGTCGCGGTCCCCGGGGGACAGCGGCTTACGGATATCGACGCCGCGGATCTCGGCGCCGAGCCCGGCCTCGAACGGAACGATATCGATGCTCACGGCGCTCACTCCGCCGCTTCCAGCGCTTGGACGCCGTAATCGTTGATCGAGACGCGCCAGTGGATGCGGTCTTCCTCGGGCGGGTAGTCGCCGGCCGCCTTGTGGTAGGAGCAGCGATTGTCCCAGATCACGATGTCGCCCTTCTTCCAGACATGGTGGTATTCGGCTTGCGGCGCGATCATCCGCTCCTTCAATTCGGCGATGATCTCGTCAGCCTCGTCGCGCTCGATGCCGACAAAATCGACGATCTTGCCGGGATCGAAATAGAGCGATTTGCGTGCCGTTTCCGGATGGGTGCGGAAGACCGGGTGGTAGACCGGCGCCCAATCCTGGTCTTCGACGTTGAGGAGCCGCGACTTGCCGCGCCGGCCGCCATAGGAAAACGCGCCGACAACGCCGTCGAGCCGGTCCTTCAGCCGCTGCGGCAGCGCGTCATAGGCGGCGTAGCCGTTGGCGAAGAGGGTGTTGCCGCCGCGGCTCGGCACCGCCAGCGCGTAAAGCTGGGTCGCCTTGAACGGGGCTTGGTTGTAGGCGCCGTCGGTGTGCCAGCCTTCGGCGCCGCGGCGATAGATTTCGTCGCGCAGCTTGCCGGCGGCGTCGAATTTGTTGACCCCGAGCATCGTGACCTGCGGATGCTCCGGATGCCGCGTCGATTTCGACGGGTGCGGCACGACCGGGCCAAAACGCTCGCTGTAGCGAATAAAGTCGGGGATCGAGAGGTCCTGGCCGCGCACGCACATGACGTTGTGGTCGAGCCAGGCTCGGTAGATCCGGCCCCATTCGTCCTCGGACATCGTTTTGACATCGACGCCGGTGATTTCAACGCCGATCTGCGGACCCATTTTGCGGATTTGGAGCACTGCGCTACTCCTCGCTGATGCTGGCTTAATCTCGCGCTTGGAGGATAAATCCTGTCAACAGCCAGTTGGCGCTGGCTGCAATCCGATAATGCAATGAGAGGGAGTGTGGGGCCGCCGATCATGGTCCGCTCGCGGCGCCGTGTCTTGCTCGCTGCGATTGCCGCGAGCCTCGTGCCCGGCCCATTGCTCGGCCGGCCGCTGCCCATGGGGCGGCTCGGCGTGCTGTGGACCAGCCGTGCCGACGACCCGGTCAACAAGCGGCGCATCGCCGCGTTGGTCGAGGGGCTGGCGGCGCGCGGCTGGACTGACGGCGTCAATCTGCACATCCAGTGGCGCTGGACCGACGGCCATAGGGCGCTCGCGGACCGCTATGCCGCGGAATTGGTCGAGGCGAGCCCCCAGGCGATTCTGGCGATCACTACCCCGTCGGTCACCGCGCTCAGACGGCAAACAACGACGATCCCGATCGTCTTCGCAAGCGTTACCGATCCGGTGGGCCAAGGCTTTGTCGAAAGCCTGGCGCATCCCGGCGGCAACATAACCGGCTTTACCGATTTCGACCCGCCGATGGCCGGCAAATGGCTCGAGATGCTGACCCAGATCGTGCCGCGGGTCGGGCATGCGGCATTGCTGTACAACCCCGACACGGCGCCCTTTGCCGCCGCGATGGTGGGCACCGTCGAGGCCGCCGCGCCGGCGCTGGGTGTGACGGCGCGCCCGGCGCCGGTGCACGATCCCCGCGAGATCGAGACCGTCATCGCCGATCTCGGAGGCGAGCCCGGCGGCGGGCTCGTGGTGTTGCCGGACAGCTTCACCGCCGTCCATGAGCGCGCCATTGTCCGCCTCACGGCACAGCTTCGCGTTCCCGCCGTCTATTGGGCGCGCGCATTTGCCGAGAGCGGCGGACTGATGTCGTACGGCATCGACCCGATCGACCCGTGGCGGCGCGCAGCGCTCTATATCGACCGCATCTTCAAGGGCGCAACGCCCGGCGACCTGCCGGTCCAGAACCCGACAAAATTCGAGCTGCTCGTCAACTTCGCCGCCGCCAAGGCGCTCGGCGTCACTTTTGCGCCCGCCCTTCTCGCCAGCGCCGCGGATGTGATCGAGTAAACGAAATGGCGAACAAACCGCTGGCGAGGAACGCCACGGCGCGGCAAGATCGAGGCGATCGAAAATTGGGAGGAAGCATGTCCGTTCGCCATCTCTGGGCCGGCCTCGCGCTCGGCCTGCCATTGCTGGCCCTGGTCGGCGCCGCGGAGGCGCAGCAGGGCACCGATGCCGCCTATATGAAAAAGCTTGCAACCGCCGCGCCGGCGCAGATCGTCCGCGATGCGACGATCGCGCGGATGGACAACGGCGCAATGCAGACGCTGAAGCAGGGCAGCAACGGCTTCACCTGCATGATGCTCGGCCCGACCCCGATGTGCGCCGATGCAAATGCCATGGCGTGGGCGCACGCCCGCGCGACCCATGCGGCGCCGCCCGACAAGATCGGTTTCATCTACATGCTCGCCGGCGATGCCGGGGTAAGCAACACCGATCCCTTTGCCGCAAAGCAGGAGCCCGGCAACCACTGGGTCAAGACCGGGCCGCATGTGATGATCGTCGGCCCGGCATCGAAGCAAATGGCGAGCTACCCGAGCTCCCCAGACCCGAACGTAAAAGAACCCTATGTGATGTGGCCGGGCACCCCATACGCGCATCTGATGCTGCCGACGAAATGAGCTGAACCAAAGCGGCGGCACCGGGGGCGAGCATGAAATTGGTGATGTTCGAGGCTGACGGGCACGGCGAGCCGGCGCCGGGGCTCTTGACCGGGCGCGGGGTGGTCGGGCTCTCCAGGGTCGTCGAACGCGGGCATACGCCGCAATTGACGATGCAGAACCTGATCGACGGGTTCGAGCGGCTGCGGCCGGCACTCGAAAAGCTCGCGGCCGAGGGAGAAGCCGCGCCGCTCGACCGGGTGCGGCTGCGGCCGCCTTTGCCGCGGCCGGGCAAGATCCTGTGCTGCATCGCCAATTACTGGGAGCACGCGCAGCGCGAGGCGCGGCCCTTGAACATGTTTCTGAAAAATCCGGAGGCGGTGGTCGGGCCCGGCGACACGATCGTGCTCCCCGAAATGACCGAGCCGTGGATTTTTATGCACGAGGCCGAATTGGCGCTCGTCGTCAAGGGGCCGGCGAAAAAGGTGGCGCAAAAGGATTGGCGCAGCGCCGTCTTTGGCTATACCGGGCTGATCGACGTGTCGGCGCGCGGCGAGGGGCGGCGCACCTGGAAGGCCGGGAGCTGGCTCGGCAAGTCGTTCGACACCTTCGCGCCGATCGGCCCTTGCATCGCCACCGCCGACGAAATCCCCGAGCCCAACGATGTCGTCGTGCGCTTTTGGAACGACGGCCAGCTGCGCCACAACTACAACACCGACGACATGGAGCACCGGGTGCCGGAGCTGATCGAGTTCGCCTCGACGGTCATGACCTTGAACAGCGGCGATTTGATCGCCTGCGGCACCAACCACGAAGGCCTCGGCGCGTTGCAGGACGGCGAAACGGTCGAGATCGAAATCCAGCAGATCGGCCGGATGGCGCTCAACGTGGCCGACCCGCTGAAGCGCAAATGGGAGCGCGGCCTCTATATGGGTGCCAACTCGACCAACCCCGAGGCCGTCCGCCGCCACCGCCCGCAAGGCTAAAGGCACTCCCGCCCTACCTGTTTTATCGGCGCGACCTCAGAGCGTGTGAACCTATTGGCTTGGGGCTGGATTGGCGCCGTCCGCCTTCGCTGGGGGCGGCTCAATCGAGACAGCCGCTGCGCGGCTCCCTCAGGATGAGGTGCTTCGTTAATATCCTCAACAGCTTACCTCATGCTGAGGAGCCCGTGGGCGCGTCTCGAAGCACGCATGCCGTGCCCGCCGCCACAGTTTTTCACGCCTCGCCAATTGATTCACAAGCTCTCAGCTGCGCCGCCCGCCTCGTGCGACTGTCCGGCGCCGCGAAACCGGCGGCGACGGACCGCGGCGACAGCAAGCAACCTTTCCCGGGTTTTGCCGGGAGGCCTTTTGCCGGGAGGCCCGGCGGCCTACCCGCAGGCTACGGCATAGACGTCGCGCACGCCTTCGGGGAGCCGATGCTCGCGCCAGCTGCGTCCTCCGTCTTGGGTCCCGAACACCTGGCCAAAGCGCGAGACGCTATAGACTTGGCTCGAGTCGCGCGGGTGCAAGGCCACGCCCATCATCGTCGCCTCGGCCTTGACGCCGTGGTCGAAGCGCTTCCAGGTTTCGCCGACATCGTCCGAGCGATAGATCGAGCCGTCGGTGCTGCGCGCGGCCGGGCTGAGACACGCATAGATGACCTTTGGGTCATGCGGCGAGACGCGGATATCGCGGCCGTAGGTCAAGGGCGAGAACCGGCCGATCTCCATGTCCTTCCAGGTCTGGCCCTTGTCGCCGCTGCGGAAGAGGCCCATGCGGTTCGCCAGAAACACCGTGCCGGGGGCGGCGGCGCTGCAGGCGAGCGCATGGCCGTCGAGCATGCCCTCGATCTCGGTCTGGCTGCCGATGCGGCTCCGATATTTCGGCTGCTCGCAAAACCGGATCAGATCGGCGGTGCAATCCTCCCAGCTCTCGCCGCCGTTTTTGCTCCTCATCGTGCCATTGGCTTCGAGCGTCGCGTAAACCTCGTCGGGCGCGTTCGGGTCGACGTCGAGCCGCATGACGCGGCAGGCAAAGCCCATGATGACCCGGTCGGGCAGGTCCGGATCGGCAGTCTTGCGCCAGCTGTCGCCGCCGTCGTCGCTGCGGTAGACCGCGGGCGGGGTGGCCCCGGCATAAACGATGCGCGGGTTTTTCGGATGCAGGCAAACCGACCAGATGTCGGCGTCCTCGGGCAGGTTGAGGCGCTGCCAATGCGCGCCGCGGTTGCTGCTGCGATAGGCGCCCTTGGTGGTGCCGATATAGACGGTGTCGAGGTTCTCCGGATGCACCGTGATCGCGTGCACCTCGGTCCCCTCCGGCAGGCCGTTCGTCAGATGCTCCCACTTATCGTCGCCCACGGTCTGGCGGAAGACGCCGCCCAGGGTCCCGCCCATCGACCGCGCGGCACCGGCGTAAACAGAAGTCGCCGCCATCGATTTCCTCCTCGGCTGCATTGCGGGCGCGATCATACGCTTGTATTGGAGCGCGGCACAAAGCTTTAGCGGCTGCGCCCTCATTCCCTCCCTCGCTGGCGCGGAGGGCTGGGATGGGGTCGCCCGGAACGAACAGCGACGGAGCGATTGAATGGCAGATGCGGTCACGGCGCGGCGCAGGCTGGGCCACGACGGCCCGGAAATCTCGGCATTGGGGCTCGGCTGCATGTCGCTGTCGGGGGTGTACGGCAAGAGCGACGAAACCGCCGGGGTGGAGCTGATCCGGCGCGCGATCGATCTCGGCGTCGATCATTTCGACAGCTCGGACGCCTATGGCTGGGGCCAGAACGAGGAATTGCTCGGCCGCGCCTTGCAGGGCCGGCGCGACAGGGTCGTGATCGCGACCAAGTTCGGCCAGACCCGGCGACCGGGCGGCGCCAACGGCGTCGATGGCAGCCCGGCCTATATCGCCGAGGCCTGCGAGGCGAGCCTGAAACGGCTCGGCGTCGATACGATCGACCTTTATTACCAGCATCGGGTCGATCCGGCGGTGCCGGTCGAGGAGACGGTCGGGGCGATGGCGCGGCTCGTCGAAGCGGGCAAGGTGCGCTATCTCGGGCTCTGCGAGGCACGGCCCGAGCGCATCCGCCGCGCGCATGCAACCCATCCGATCAGCCGCGGTGCAGATGCGAGTATTCGCTGCTCTACCGTGAGGAAGCGACCGAGACGCGGCAATTGACCCGCGACCTCGGCATCGCGCTTTTCGCCTATGCCCCGCTCGGCCGCAGCCTCCTCGCCGGGGTCGTCCCCGATCTCGGCCATCTCGATCCCGGTGACACCCGCGACCGGCACCCGCGCTTTGCCGGCGACAATTTTGCGAAGAACCGCGCGCTCGTCGAAAAGATCGAGGCGATCGCCAAGGAGAAAGGCTGCACCCCGGCGCAGCTCTGCCTCGCCTGGCTAATGGCGCAGGGACCGGACGTGATCCCGATCCCCGGCACCAAGCAGACCGCCCGCCTCGAAGAAAATCTCGGCGCCCTCACAGTCCACCTGAGCCCGGCCGACATCGACAGCATCTCCGCCGCAATCCCGCCCGGCGCCGCGGCCGGCACCCGCTACCCCGAAGGCGGCATGCGCGGGGTGTACATCTGAAGCGGCGCCATGGGCTTTTCAGCGTCTGCCCCGTCCTCCGCGTGCGGCGGGTGTGTGCACATCAGAATAGCCGCACGCTACTGGCTGCAGAGCTGATGATCTTCAAGGAAGTAGGGATGATGAACGCGCACTTTCATCTTAGGGCCGCAGGCGCGTTATAGTCGCGGTCATCTCGGCCCGGATCGGGCGCCGCAAGCAGCTGCGAAGGGGGTTAAATTATCGGGGGCAAATCGGGCCAGCCGGCCGGTATGGCCGGGGCGGGTGGTGCTACGGTAGACGCGACGGCGAACATGCCGCAACTGGGCCAAGCTGCATGTTGAGGGGCTGGCCGTAAGTCCCGACGCCGGCATAGCCTACACGGCGCTTTTACGGGTGAGTTCTGAGCCTATCTTGTGGTAAACGTAATCCCTTGATCTGGAACGGCCAAGTCGGTTTATCGAATGTTTTGACTTATGCACCGGCAGAGTTGGAGCCGAAGAGACGCATAACGAGAAGAAGAAACTGGATCGGAGATGGGATGATCTCCGATCCAGCCCTCGTCCCCCGTCAGGCCGCTTTTAAGATGCGAAGCTGCGTGAGCGCGGTGACGCCGTCATCGAGGCCGACTTCCTCGGCGATCATGCGGTTCTCGACGCGCAGCACGGTCGTTCCCGTAAAATGCATCTTCCGACCGGATGCCGCCGGCAGTGAGCCGACGAGAAAATCGCTGAACGCCGGCCCGGTGTGAGTGCCGCCCCCTTCCCATCGGCCGACGACATAGTCGCCCTCGGCGATGAGATCGGCCGCACCCCAGAATTTGAGGTCGGGGAATGCGGCGCGGAAATCGAGCATGAAATTCCGCACGCTCTCGCGACCCCGACGCGGCACATGCAGTGAATACTGGAGCAGCATGTCGGGTGCTGCGAGTTCATCGATGATCTGCGGGTTCCACGGATTACCCCAGAACCCCTCGAACCAGCGCCCGACGAGGGTCTTGTTCTCCTGTTCGCGTGACATCTTGGTCTCTCCTGGTGTGGGGGGAGCGTTCTCGCCACCGTCCAAAAGCCGGGCAAGTTCGGGACGCAGCCCATCGCCTCGGCACGCCGCAATCGCATGAAGAGGGCCAAGGTTGGTGAGCATTAATCGAACTCCCGGTGAGTGAGCCGCTGTCGCTCTCGACCTGGACACCACTACGCCCCGGGCCGGGTGGCCTTATATCCGTTTCTTGCTTTTTGATTCCTCCCGCTGGTTGCGGGAACACCTTTGGTCTCACGAACCGGCCCTCATCGCGCCATAGGCACGAGTCCGATAAGCGTTAGGAGCGATTCCGAAATTGTTGATTAATCCAACATTCCTGCCCGTCGCGTCGAAAATCGCCGTCGCTCTCCAACTCCCGCTGCTTCCCTCTCGCGCGCTCAATGGGTCGTCGTTTTCGGCTGCGGAGTGTTTTGACCGGTAGGTTACGGCTCTTTCCTTTCCGATGTCGTTTCGGGGCGGACAACACGGGCCGACCTCCTGGACAGGAATTTGTTCCTCATCAAATAATCTATAGCATGCCAACTCTGCGCAGTTGCGCGTCGAAACTCGTCGATCTGCTCTCGCGTCAGCGGCTTGCCCTCTTCTAAGGGTAGCCGACTCTGAATCGTCACTATTCTCATTAAGTCATCTATAACTTCCGGATGTATTGGTGGCTCCATACGTCGTATTTTCTGTTCCTCACGCACTTCTAACATTGCGCTCCTAATTTATTGAAGCATATGATAATTTTTGCATTACTTTTTTCGAGCGGATTGTCAGACCGGATGCGAACGTCCGATCCATCAGTACCAATCGGCGCTATCACAAAGCACGTCTTTGATGGCATAGGCTCGCTCCCCCAACCGGGCGGTTGAATTAATAACCTGCGACCCGTCGCGCAAAATTACAAGATGTCAGCATCCCCAAGGGCATACTGATGAGGAACTCCATATGTTGCGTTTCTTGCGCGCCCGCCGTGCGTCGTCAATGGCGCATAAAGGCCCATTCTGGAAAACGATCGAAGTAGGAGTAGCGCCCCAAATATCTGAGTGTTGCGCCGCTATTTTATCTGTATCCCCCGCGTACGGGTGAGGATTCGGGTGGGCCGGGTCGGTGAGGGGGATCAGCGCAAATCGACGATTTCGATCCAGTTGGGCATTTTGCCCATCGGGTATTGCTTCAAGGGGGTAAGCGCGCCGGATTGCGGGTCGATGCGGTAGGTGGTCATCGCGTTCGAAATCGAGGCCGACCGATAAGAGGAAGCGGCCGCGCGGGTCGATGTTGAAGCCGCGCGGGGTCTTTTCGGTCGGCCAATGGCCGATCGGCGACAGCGTGCCCTTGTCGGGGTCGATGCGATAGCCGGCCAAGGTGCTGGTCTTGCGCTCGCTGCCGTAAAGGAATTGCCCGTCCGGCGTCACGTGCAGATCGGCGGCGGCGGGCTGCGCCGTAAAGCCCGGCGGGCGCGCATCGACAAATTGCAACTCGGTCAAGGTGCCGCTGGCGGGATCGATGGCGTAGGTGCCGATCGTGTCGGTGGTCTCGGTGATCAGGTAGAGAAACCGCCGGTTCGGGTGCAGCGCCATGTGCCGCGGCCCGGCGCCAGGCTTGGTGTGGACGGCACCCGGCCCGTTCGGCGACAAGGTCCCGGCGGCGGGGTCGAATTTCCACTCCATGACGATGTCGGCGCCGAGGCTCGTGGCATAGCAATACTTGTTCGCGGCATCGACCAGGATGCAATGCGATTTGGGCCGGTTCGGCACGATCTGCGTCGGCTTTTCGACGATATGGCCGTCTCCGTCGATCGGGTTGATCGAGAGCTGGTTGCCCGGATAGGAGGCGGCGAGCAGCCAATGCCCGGTGCGGTCGGTCGAGAGATAGGCCATGCTGGCGGTGAGCGGCGTCGTTGCGAGATGAGAGAGCCGGCCGCTCGCATGGTCGATGGCAAAGCTCGACGCCGGGAAATTGTCGCTGCGCAATGCGGCAAAAAGGAAACGGTGGTCCGGGGTGACCGCCATCGGCATGCTGGAGGGCGACGGCTTTTGCGTGCCGGGCACCGCGACCTTGTCGATCGCCGTCAGCTCGCCGCTGTCGCGGTTCATCGCAAAGACGCCGATCTCCTTGCTGCCGGCGTTCGACACATAGACCACGGTTTCCGGCGCCGGTTGCGCTGCCGCGCGCCGCGTCGCGACAAAGGGGCCGGCGATGCCGACGGCGCCGAGCGCCAGCGCTTGCCGTCGCGTCAGGCTTTGTCTTTTCATCGTTTCCTCCCGAGCGTTGCGAGGCGTCATAACACGTGCAACTCCGCCGCCTCAGCGCAAATCGACGATTTCGATCCAGCTCGGCATTTTGCCGAGGCGGTGCTGGTGCAGCGGCGCGAGGGCGCCCGATTGCGGGTCGATGGCGTAGACCGTCAGCGCGTTCGAGGCGAGCCCGGCGGCGAAGAGAAACCGGCCGCGCGGGTCGATGGCAAAGGCACGCGGCGTGGTCTCGGTCGGCCAGCGGCCGATCTTTGAGAGGGTGCCGCGCTCGGGGTCGATGCGGAAGCCGATCAAGGCGCTGGTGCAGCGTTCGCTGGCATAGACGAAATGCCCGTCGGGGGTGACGTGCAGATCGGCCGCCGAGGGCTTGCCGGCGAAGTCGCGGGGCAGCGTCGGTAAGGTCTGCAGCTCGGTCAACGTGCCGGCAACCGGATCGGCGGCGTAGGTGCCGATCGTCGCGTCGGTCTCGTTCAGCAGATAGAGGAACCGGTCGCTCGGGTGGAATGCGAGATGGCGCGGGCCGGCATCGGCTTTGGTCGAGACCGTGGCGGGGTCGTTTGACGCGACCGTGCCGGTCTGCGCGTCAAAGCGCAGCTGCATGATGACGTCGGCGCCGAGATTGGTGCAGTAGGCAAAGCGGTTCGACGCGTCGAGGATGACGCAATGCGCTTTGGGCCGGTTCGGGATGATCTGGGTCGGCTTCTCGACGACACGGCCGGCGCCGTCGATCGGGTTGATCGCGAGCTTGTTGCCGGGATAGGACGCGCCGAGCAGAAACCGGCCGGCCCGGTCGGTGACGATATAAGCCATGCTGTCGGCGAGCGCTGCGGTGCCGAGATGAGCGAGCCGGCCGCTTGCCGGATCGATCGCAAAGCTCGACACCGGAAAGGGCGCGCTGCGCAACGCGGCGTAGAGAAAACGGCGGTTGGGGCTGATCGCCATCGGAATGCTGGTCGGCGAGGGCTCCGCGGTGCCGGGCACGGCGACCCGCTCGACCGGGTCGAGCGCGCCGCTCGAGCGGTCCATCGCGAAGACGTGGATCTCCTTGCTGCCCGCGTTCGAGACATAGACGACGGTTCCGGGCATCTCGGGCATGTCTCATCCCTCCCTTTGCAATTGCCGCGCCTTTTGCGCCGCCGGCCGGTCGTGACAGGCTTTCAGCCACGCCTCCACCTTTGGAACGGCGGCAAAATCGACGCGCGCCTGGCGCGCCCATGACAGCACGGCGGCGACATTGAGATCGGCGACGGTGAAATGGTCGCCGAGCAGATAGGGGCTCGCGGCGACAGCCCCGTCGAGCACGTGCAATGGCGCGGCGAGCGCGCGCTCGGCAGCATCGGCGGCGGCGGTGTCGCGCTTGTCCTCGGGGCCGATCCGGTTCAGCAGCACAGTCAGCGCCGGCCGCTCGATTTCGGTCATCGCCCAAAAGCTCCATTGCCAGGCCCGAGCCTCGTCTTCCAGAAGCTGCGGATAGAGCCCGCGCGCGCCGCTCCCGAATTTCTTGGCGAGGTAGAGGTTGATCGCCATCAACTCCCACAACACGAAGCCACCGTCGTCGATTACCGGGACGTGGCCGTTCGGGTTGAGCTGCAAATGCTCCGGCCGATGCGTGCCGCCATCGGCGAAATCGACCTTCACATGTTCGTAATCGAGCCCGAGCTCGGCCGCCAGCCACAGCGTGCGGAAGGCGCGCGAGCGCGCCACGCCATAAATCTTGAGCGTCATCGACCGGTCCTCCATGCGCGTCAATCCTGCGGGCCAGCATAGCGCAACTCGGGATCGGCGGGACCCAGAGGCGAACACCGGCAGCGCCGCCCGCAGCTTTCACCAAGCTGACGCCGAGGGCGGGGCGCGGCGGTTGACAGCACCGATTGCGCCCGATACCAAACGCTGGCGACCCGCCAACAACAACACAGCCGCGGATGCGCCATAGGGCGCAAGGGAGCAAGCGCATTGCCGGCACTGCTGGAAGTCAAGGATCTGCATACCGAGTTTCGCACCGGGGCCGGGATCGTTTCGGCGGTCGATGGCGTCTCGTACAATGTCGAGCGCGGCGAGACCGTGGCGATCGTCGGCGAGAGCGGCTCGGGCAAGACCGTCGGCGCCTTATCCTTGCTGCGGCTGATCCCGCACCCACCGGGGCGCATCACCAAGGGCGAGATCCTGTTTGGCGGGCGCGACCTGTTGCAGCTTTCCGACGAGGGAATGCGCCAGGTGCGCGGCGGCGATATCGGCATGATCTTTCAGGAGCCGATGACCTCGCTAAACCCGGTTTTGACGATCGGCCGGCAGATCACCGAGACCCTCGAGCAGCATCGCGGCGCCGACCGCGCCACCGCCCAGCGGCGTGCCATCGAGGTGCTGGGGCTGGTCGGCATCGCCGATCCGGTGCGCCGGCTCAAGCAATACCCGCACCAGCTGTCGGGCGGGATGCGGCAGCGGGTGATGATCGCGATCGCGATCGCCTGCGACCCGAAGCTGATCATCGCCGACGAGCCGACGACCGCGCTCGACGTGACGATCCAGGCGCAAATCCTCGAATTGATGAAGGAATTGACCCGGCGGCTCGGGGTCGCGCTGATCATCATCACCCACAATCTCGGGGTGGTGGCGCGCTACGCCAACCGGGTCAACGTCATGTATGCCGGGCGCATCGTCGAGAGCGGGCCTGCGGCGGCGATCTACCACAACCCGCAGCATCCCTATACGATCGCCTTGCTGCGCTCGGTGCCGCGGCTGGACCTGCCGCGCCAGGCGCGGCTCGACCCGGTGGACGGCCAACCGCCCGATTTGACCCGGCTCGACGCCGGCTGCTCGTTCCGGCCGCGCTGCCGGTTTGCGATCGATCTATGCGCCCGGCGCCGGCCGCCGCTCGAAGCGGGGCACGACGCGCAGCATCTGGCCGCCTGCTTTCGCAGCCGCGAGATCGGCGCAGAACCGCAAACGGCCGAGCGCCCGCGCGAACGCGCCGCCGGGGTCGCCGCCAGCTGAAAGCAAAAATCTGCGGGAGGAACCGATGAAAAAGAGGTCGGTCGGATTGGGCAGAGCGGCCCTGTTGATCGCCGGTCTCGGCATGGTGCTCGCCACCGCGGCCTGGGCGGCGGGCTCGGAGGAGGAGGCGCCGAAACGCGGCGGCACCCTCACCTATGTGATCCCGGCCGACGCGCCGCCTTCGTTTGACGGCCACCGCGAAGGCACCTTTGCGACGCTGCACGCGGTCGCACCGTTTTACAGCGTCTTGATCCGGGTCAATCCGGAAAACCCGTCCTCCACGACGGATTTCGTCTGTGATCTGTGCACGGTCATGCCGACCCCGGCCGATGGCGGCAAGGCCTACACCTTCAAGATCCGCTCGGGCGTCAAGTTCCATGACGGCGCCGACCTCACCGCAGCCGATGTGGCGGCGAGCTGGGATGGGATCATTCATCCGCCCAAGGGGTCGATCAGCCCGCGCGCCAGCTGGTACGATATGGTTGACACAGTCACCGCGCCCGACCCCTCGACCGTCGTCTTTCACCTGAAGTTCGCGACCAACGCCTTTTTGCCGGCGCTCGCCGACCCGTTTGCCTTTGTCTACAAGAAATCCATTCTCGACAAGAATCCGCGCTGGTACGAGAAGAACATCATGGGCTCCGGCCCGTTCAAATTCGCCGGCTACCAGGCTGGCGAGTCGATCAAGGGCGAGCGCAACCCCGACTACTACCGCAAGCCGCTGCCTTACCTCGACGGATTTGTCGGAATTTTTGCTCCGAAGCAGGCGGTGCGGGTCGATGCGATCCGCGCCGACCGGGCGGCGATCGAGTTCCGCGGCCTGCCGCCCTCGGCCATCGAGCAGCTGAAGCAGGAGCTCGACGGCAAGATCGAGGTGCAGCAGAGCGATTGGAATTGCGGCAATCTGGTGCAGCCGAACCACCAGAAAAAGCCGTTTGACGACGCCCGCGTGCGCCGCGCCTTGACCCTCGCGATCGACCGCTGGGGCGGGGCGCCGGCGCTCGCCAAGATCGCCGATGTGCGCACCGTCGGCGGCATCGTCTTTCCGGGCTCGCCGCTGGCGCCGAGCAAGTCGGAGCTCGAGCAGGTTGCCGGCTTCTGGCCCGACGCCGAAAAGTCGCGGGCCGAGGCGCGCCGGCTGCTGAAGGAAGCCGGGGCGGAGGGCCTGTCCTTTACCCTCCTCAACCGCAATGTCGACCAGCCCTACAAATACGTCGGCACCTGGCTCGTCGACCAGTGGAGCAAGATCGGGCTGCACGTCACGCAGCAGGTGCTTTCAACCGGCCCCGAGCTGGCGGCGCTGCGCAGCGGCAATTTCGAGGTTGCGCTGATCGCCAACTGCCACGGCGTGGTCAATCCGCTGCTCGATGTGCAGGCATTCCTGCCGCCCTCGGTCTACAGCGCCAATTACGGCTATTACGAAGACCCCAAAGAGGTCGATCTCTACAACAGGATGTTGCGCGAGACCGACTTCAAGAAACAGCGGGCGCTGATGCTCGATTTCGAAAAATACACCGTCGATACCGAGACGCACGAGATCTGGGTCCTGTGGTGGCACCGGATCATCCCTTACCGGTCCTATGTCAAGGGCTGGAAGATCAGCCCGAGCCACTACCTCAACCAGGATTTGTCGATGATCTGGCTCGACAAGTGATGGGCTACAGCGGGAGGCGGTGGTCATTCCGGGGCGTGGCCAGCGGCCGCGAGCCCGGAACCCATGCACACCGGCCCACGATCATGGCGGCGCAATCCGGTGTTCATAGGTTCCGGGCCTGCCCTTGCAGGGCATCCCGGAATGACGCAACTCCCTTTCGCCTAACCTCCTCGCGCGTCCGGAAAGCGGCGGTACTGGTTGCGCTCCTTATCGCTCTCCCCGTCGCGGCGCAAGCGGCCGATGAGGCGGCGGCGCCGAAGCGTGGCGGCACGCTCGTCTATATGATCCCGGCCGACGCGCCGCCGAGCTTTGACGCGCACCGCGAGAGCACTTATGCGACCGTGCATTCGGCCGCGCCCTTCTACAGCGTCTTGATCCGCGTCAACCCGCAAAACCCGGCCGCGACGACCGATTTCGTCTGCGATCTGTGCACGGTCATGCCGACCCCGACCGATGGCGGCAAGACCTGGACTTTCAAGATCCGCGACGATGTCAAATTCACCGACGGCACGCCGCTGACCGCCGCCGACGTCGCCGCGAGCTTCAACGAGATCGCCTTTCCGCCGAAAGGGGTGCTGAGCGCGCGCGAAACCAACTACCAGATGATCGACAAGATCACCGCACCCGACCCGTCGACCGTCGTCTTTCATCTCAAATACGCCACCGGCGCGTTTCTGCCGACGATCGCCGACCCGTTCAACTGGATCTACGAAAAGAAGATTCTCGACAAGGATCCGCGCTGGTACGAAAAGAACATCATGGGCTCCGGCCCGTTCAAATTTGTCGAATACCAGGTGGGCCAGTCGATCAAGGGCGTGCGCAACCCCGATTACTATCACAAGGGGCTGCCCTATCTCGACGGCTTTGTCGGCATTTATGCGCCGAAGCAGGCGGTTCAGGTCGAGGCGATCCGCGCCGATCGCGCGGCGATCCAGTTCCGCGGCTTTCCGCCGGCGGCGCGCGACGAATTGGTCAAGGCACTCGGCGACAAGATCACGGTGCAGGAAGGCGATTGGAACGTCGCCAGCGCGGTCACCCCGAACCACGAGAAAAAGCCGTTCGACGATGCGCGCGTGCGCCGTGCGCTGAGCCTGGCGATCGACCGCTGGGGTGGGGCGCCGGGCCTGTCGAAGATCGCGATCGTCAAAACCGTCGGCGGCATCGTCTATCCCGATTCACCGCTCGCCGCGACCAAGCCGGAGCTCGAGCAAATCGCCGGCTATTGGCCCGATATCGAGAAATCGCGGGCCGAGGCGCGGCGCCTCCTGAAGGCAGCGGGGGCCGAAGGCCTGTCCTTCGAGCTGTTGAACCGCGGCGTCGACCAGCCTTTCAAATACGTCGCCACCTGGCTGATCGACCAATGGAGCAAGGTCGGGCTGCATGTGACCCAGCGCGTGCTGCCGACCGGCCCTTGGTTCGAGGCGATGCGCAACGGCAATTTCGATGTCGTGCTCGAAGCCCCGGGCCATGGCTTCGTCAACCCGCTGATCGATGTGCAGAAGGTGCTGCCCTACCCCGCCGACGCCGAGAATTACGCGCGTTACAAGGACGATGCCGAGGTCGCGCTTTATCAGCAAATGCTGCACGAAACCGACCCGGCACAGCAACGGGTGCTGATGCGCCGTTTTGAAAAGCACGTCCTCGACGACGAGGCGCACGAGATTTGGGTGTTGTGGTGGCACCGGATCGTGCCCTACCGGTCCTATGTCAAGGGCTGGAAGATCGCGCCCACCCACTTCATCAACCAGGATCTGGCGACGATCTGGCTGGATAAGTAGACAGCGAGGAAAGAACATGCGGATCAAGACAGCGGCGTTGGCCGCGATGCTCGGCGTTACGGCGTTCGCGGCGCAGGCGGCGACCGACGAGGAAGCCCCCAAGCATGGCGGAACCCTGACCTACATGATCCCGGCCGACGCGCCGCCCTCGTTTGACGCACATCGCGAGGAGACGTATGCGACGATCCACTCGGCAGCACCCTTCTACAGCACCCTGATCCGCGCCGATCCGTACAATCCGGGCAAGACCGACGATCTCGTCTGCGATTTGTGCACGACGATGCCGACCCCGACCGACGGCGGCAAAACCTGGACCTTCAAGATCCGCGACGGCGTCAAGTTCACCGACGGCTCGCCGCTGACCGCAGCCGACGTGGCCGCCAGCTGGAACGAGATCATCTTCCCGCCAAAGGGTGTCCTCAGCGCGCGCAAGAGCAATTTCGTCATGGTCGATAGCGTGACCGCGCCCGACCCCTCGACCGTCGTGTTCAAGCTCAAATTCGCGACCGACGCGTTTCTGCCGGCACTCGCCGATCCCTACGCCTGGATCTACGAAAAGAAGATCATCGACAAGGATCCGCATTGGTACGAAAAGAACATCATGGGCTCGGGCCCGTTCAAATTTGTTGCCTATGAGACCGGCCAATCGATCAAGGGCGCGCGCAACCCGGATTACTTCCGCAAGGGGATGCCTTATCTCGACGGGTTTGTCGGCATCTTCGCCCCAAAGCAGGCGGTCGAAATCGAGGCGATCCGCAGCGGTCGCGCCGACATCGAGTTTCGCGGGTTCCCGCCCGCGGCGGTCGACGAGCTGAAGAAAGCCCTCGGCGACAAGCTGGCGATCCAGACCAGCGACTGGAATTGCGGCGGGCTGGTGACCCCGAACCACGCGCGCAAGCCCTTTGACGACGTCCGTGTGCGCCGCGCCTTGACCCTCGCGATCGACCGCTGGGGCAGCGCGCCCCAGCTGTCCAAGATCGCCCTCGTGCACACCGTCGGCGGCGTCACCTTCCCGGGGTCGCCGCTGGCCCCGAGCAAGGCGGAATTGCAGCAGATCGCCGGCTATTGGCCCGATATCGAGAAGTCGCGAGCCGAGGCGCGCCGGCTGTTGAAGGAGGCCGGGGCCGAGGGTCTGAGCTTCGAATTGCTCAACCGCAACAACGATCAGCCCTACAAATATTACGGAATTTGGGTCGTCGACCAGTGGAGCAAGATCGGCCTGCACGTGAAGCAGAAGGTCGTCCCCGTCGGTCCCTGGTTCGAAGCCCAGCGCAGCGGCAACTTCGACGTCACCGTCGAGGGCAATTGCCAGAACGTGGTCAATCCGCTCGCCGATGTCGGCAAATACCTGCCGCATTCGGTGTCCAGCTCGAACTACGGCAATTTCGAAGACGCCAAGGAAGTCGAGATGTACAACCGCCAGCTGCGCGAGCTCGACAAGGCGAAGCAAAAGGCGCACCTGCTCCAATTCACAAAATACGTGCTCGACGAGCAGGCGCACGAGATCTTTCTTTTGTGGTGGCAGCGAGTGGTGCCGTACCATTCCTATGTCAAGGGCTGGAAGATTGGCCCGAGCCACTACGTCAACCAGGATTTGGCGACGATCTGGCTCGACAAATAGCGGGTATGTGAGGATGCCGGCATGAGCGCGGCGGCGGAAGCGCGCCCCCTTCTCGAAGTCCGGGGCTTGCAGATGTATTTCCCGATAACCGAGGGGGTGGTGAGCCGTCGCCGGGTCGGCGAGGTCAAGGCTGTCGACGGCATCGATTTTACGGTCCGGCGCGGTGAGACCTTGGGCCTGGTCGGCGAGAGCGGCTGCGGCAAGACCACGACCGGCCGCTGCATCCTGCGGCTCGAGCGCCCGACCGCCGGGGCGATCATCTATGACGGCCACGACCTCGCCAAGCTCGACCGCCGCGAGCTATTGGCGCTGCGCCGCCGCATCCAGGTCATCTTTCAGGATCCGTACAGCTCGTTGAACCCGCGCATGAAGGTCGGCGAGATCATCGGCGAGCCGATCCGGGTGCACGGGCTCGAGCGCAACCGGACGCGCCGGGCAGCGCGGGTGCGCGAATTGTTGACGGTGTGCGGTCTCGATCCCAAATTCGCCGACCGCTACCCGCACGAGATGTCGGGCGGCCAGCGCCAGCGCGTCGGCATCGCCCGCGCCTTGGCGCTCGAACCCGAATTTATCGTTTGCGACGAGGCGGTGTCGGCGCTCGACGTGTCGATCCAGGCGCAGATCGTCAATCTGCTCGAAGATTTGCGCGCACGCTTCGGTCTGACCTATCTGTTTATCGCTCACGATCTGTCGGTGGTGCGGCATCTGTGCCAGCGGGTCGCGGTCATGTATCTCGGCCGCGTCGTCGAATTGGCCGAATGCGACGAGCTGTTCGACACCCCGCTCCATCCCTATACCCAGGCCCTGCTGGCGGCGGTGCCGGTGCCCGACCCGACGGTCGAGGCGCAGCGCCAGTTCCGCCCGGTCGCGGGCGAAGTGCCGAGCCCGATCAACCCGCCTTCGGGCTGCGTCTTTCACCCGCGTTGCCCGCTCGCGGTGGAGCAATGTAAAAAGCTGCGGCCCGAGCTGCGCGAATTGCGCCCGGGGCATTGGGTGGCGTGCAGCCAGGTCGATTAAAGCGGGCGAGAACAGCCGCAGACCCGATAACGCGAAAGTGATCGAGCAGGGAGATAGGGATGGAAATCCGATGTGGGCCCGGCAGAAGCGGCCGTGAAAGGTCGCTGCGGCACGGGTCGTCGTCGCTTGGCCCCCGCGCGATCGGCTGAAAGGTGAGCGCCGGCCGTTGCCGCAACCGGGATGTGGCGACGATCCGGCCGAACAAGTAAGTTGGCCGAAAGGTCCGAAGAGAGGAGAAAAATCGTGGCGCTCAAGTCAGGGGTATTGGCAGCAAGTTTCGGTGTCTTGGCCGCGGTCGCGGCCCTGCCGGTGGCGGCAGCGACGGATGAGGAGGCGCCGAAGCGCGGCGGCACGCTCACTTATATGATCCCGGCGGACGCGCCTCCTTCTCTCGACGGACACCGCGAGACCACCTATGCGACGGTGCACGCGGCCGCCCCGTTTTACAGCGTCCTCATTCGCGTCAACCCGCAGAACCCATCCTCGACGACCGATTTCGTCTGCGATCTGTGCACGACGATGCCGGCCCCGGCCGATGGCGGCAAGACCTGGACCTTCAAGATCCGCGACGGGGTCAAGTTCGCCGACGGCTCGTCGTTGACCGCGGCCGATGTGGCGGCGAGCTGGGACGAGATCATTCATCCGCCCAAGGGGGTTTTGAGCCCGCGCTCCAGCAATTTCATCATGGTCGATACGGTCACGGCGCCCGACCCCTCGACCGTGGTGTTCAAGCTCAAATTCGCCACCACCGCGTTTCTGCCGGCGCTCGCCGACCCCTTCGCCTGGATCTATGAAAAGAAGATCATCGACAAAGACCCTCATTGGTACGAAAAGAACGTCATGGGCTCCGGCCCATTCAAGTTTGTCGAATACCAGACCGGGCAATCGATCAAAGGGGTGCGCAACCCCGATTACTATCGCAAAGGGCTGCCCTATCTCGACGGCTTTACCGGAATATTTTCGCCGAAGCAGGCGGTGCGGGTCGAAGCGATCCGGGCCGACCGCGCGGCGATCGAATTTCGCGGCTTCCCGCCGGCAGCGCGCGACGAGCTCAAGAAGGCGCTCGACGGCAAGATCACGGTGCAGGAAAGCGACTGGAATTGCGGCAGCCTGTTTACCCCCAACAACAAGAAAAAACCGTTCGACGACGCCCGCGTGCGCCGCGCGCTGACCTTGGCGATCGACCGCTGGCACGGCGCGCCCGAGCTGGCCAAGATCGCCGATGTGCACACCGTCGGCAGCATCGTCTTTCCCGGGTCGCCGCTCGCCCCGACCAAGGCCGAGCTCGAAAAGATCGCCGGCTTCTGGCCGGATATCGACAAGTCGCGGGCCGAGGCAAGGCGCCTCTTAAAGGAGGCGGGCGCCGAAGGCCTCTCGTTCGAGCTGCTGAACCGCAATGTCGACCAGCCCTATAAATACGTCGCGACCTGGCTGATCGACGAGTGGAGCAAGGTCGGGCTCCATGTCACCCAGCGCGTGGTGCCGACCGGCCCCTGGTTCGAGGCGATGCGCAGCGGCAAGTACGACACCGTCCTCGAAGCCAATTGCCACAGTGTCGTCAACCCGGCAATGGACGTGCAAAAGATGCTGCCGGGCTCGGTCGATAGCGAGAATTACGGCGGTTACGAAGACCCGAAGGAAGTCCAGATTTACGACGCGATGCTGCGCGAGACCGACCCGGCGAAACAGCACGCGCTGATGTACGACTTCGCGAAATACGTAATGGACGACCAGGCGCACGAGATCTGGGTTCTGTGGTGGTACCGGATCATTCCGTATCGGTCATACGTCAAGGGATGGAAGATCAGCCCCAGCCATTACATCAATCAGGATCTGGCGACGATCTGGCTCGACAAGTAGGCGCTCATGCTGAGCATGATCCCTCAGGCGCACCTTCGCGCGAGCATAAATTCGTTTCGCGCGGGTTTGTCCCGCGCATCGACGGCTTCGATACCGTTGGCCGAAGTCGTGGATGGCCGGGTCAAGCCCGGCCAAGACGAAAAGGGCGGCAGATTGCCTTCTAGTGGTAGGAACCAAGCACTTGACTGCGTTCTTGCCTTCCCGGCGAAGGCCGGGACCCATCTCTGCCATGGGTACCGGCCTTCGCCGGTATGGCGGGTAGTTGGGTCACATCCGTCAGATGCCATCCACTAGCTAGGGCGCGTAATCGATGTATCGTTATATAGTCAGCCGCATTCTGCTGGTGATCCCGACGTTGATCGGGGCGGCGGTGCTGGTCTTCGCGCTGATGCGCCTGATCCCGGGCGACATCTGCGTTGTGCGGCTGGGCTCGGGCGGCGGCACTTTTGACGAGACGGCGGTCCAAACCTGCCATGCCGAGCTCGGCCTCAACCAGCCGATCTGGCGGCAATTTTTCGACTTTGTCTGGGGCTTTCTGCACCTCGATTTCGGGACCTCGATGTGGTCGGGAAAGCCGGTCTCGTTCGAGATCGCCGCGCGTCTGCCGATCTCGCTCGAGATTGCGCTCCTGGCGACGTTCGTCGCATTGCTGCTGGCGATTCCGCTCGGCACGATTTCCGCGCTCAAGCAGAACAGCTGGATCGATCTGGTGGTGCGCACGCTCGCCATTGCCGGCATCGCCACTCCGTCCTTCTGGCTCGGCATCCTGTCGATCCTGGCGGTCCTGACCATCTCCCAGGCGGTATTCGGCTCGCCGTGGATGCCGCCGATCGATTACGTTCCGCTGTGGCAGGATCCGATCCGCAACCTGTCGATGGCGGCGCTGCCGGCGATCACGGTCGGTTATCGCTACTCCGCTGTGACCATGCGCATGACCCGATCGGCGATGCTCGAAGTCTTGCGCGAGGACTATATCCGCACCGCGCGGGCGAAGGGGTTGATCGACCGGATCATCATCAACCGGCACGCGCTGAAAAACGCTCTATTGCCGGTGGTGACGTTGGTTGGGATCGAGTTCGCCTTTTTGATCGGCGGCCTCGTCGTGACCGAGCAGGTGTTCAACCTGAACGGGATCGGCCGGCTCTTCGTGCTCGCGGTGCAGAACCAGGACTACACCCTGACCCAGGCCCTGGTAATGCTGGTCGTCGCCGTGTTCGTGCTGACCAATCTGGTCGTCGATCTCCTTTATGCGTGGCTCGATCCGCGCATCCGCTTCGCCTGAGGGGGCTTGCGCGATGTCCACCACCGAATCCGTCCTGACCCCGGCCGCCGCCGACGAGCTCTTTGAGCTGCGCCGCTCGTTCGTAGAAAAGGCGCTGTCGTTTTGCCGGCGCCAGCCGCTCGGCACCATCGGCATGGCGCTCGTCCTGGTGATCTTTGTCGCCGGCCTCGGCGCCGATTGGATCGCGCCCTACAACCCGACCGCGAACGACTTTGCCGCGATGACCCAGCCGCCGGGCTGGTCGCATCTGCTCGGCACCGACCAGTTCGGCCGCGACCAGCTGTCGCGCATCATCTTCGGCGCCCGCACCGCGCTGATCGTCGGCTTTTCGTCGGCCATCGTCGGCGGCTTCGCCGGTCTCGTGCTCGGTGTCGGCAGCGCCTATTTCGGGGGCTACATCGACCTGATCATGCAGCGCGTGCTCGACGTCATGATGGCCTTCCCGCTGATCATTCTGGCGCTCGCCGTCGTCTCGATTTTCGGCACCGGCGTGCATAACGTCATCGTCGCCATCACCATCCCGCTGATCCCGCGTTGCGCGCGGGTGGTGCGGGCAAGCGCCTTGGCGATCCGCGAGATCCCCTATGTCGACGCGGCGCGCGCCTGCGGCTTTGGCCATTCGCGGATCATCCTGCACCACATGGTGCCGAATGTGATGGCGCCGTTCCTGATCCTCCTGACCGCGTTTGTCGGCCAGGCGATCCTCGCCGAGGCGGCACTCTCCTATCTCGGCCTCGGCGTCCAGGAGCCGGTGCCGGCCTGGGGCCTGATGCTGCAAGGGGGCGCCGAGGAATATGCCGCGACAGCACCGTGGATCGCTGTCTTCCCGGGGCTTGCGATCACCTTGACCGTGTTCGGCTTCAGCCTGTTCGGCGACGCTTTGCGCGACGTGCTCGACCCCAAATTGCGCGACCGCTAACTCGGGCGCTGGCGCTGACCCGGGCGCTGACCCGGGCGCGGCAGCCCCTCCCCATCCGTCCGGTGGCGCCGGGGGCCAGCCGGCCCCATCCTTCCCGTCATAGCGAGGAGGAGCCGGGACATGGCCGAGGATGCAGGCGATGCTTTGGAACAGCTTTCCGCAGCGCTGAGCGCGCGGGTGGCGGCGGCGCGACCGCTGGTCGCCGCAATTGCAATGCACGGGCGGCCGCTGCGCTCCGGCACCCTTTGGCGCAAAGACCTGGTCGTCGCCTCCGAGCAAGCATTGCCGCGGGGTGAGGAGGCCGAAGTGACGCTCGACGGTGGCGCCCGGCTTCCGGCGCGACTTGCCGGGCGCGACCCAGGCACCAACGTCGCCGCGCTGCGGCTGGAGGGTGGGCCTGACATCGGGCCACCGCCGAGCGCGGCCGAGCCGCTCCCGGGGGCGCTCGCCCTCGCCTTCGGCGCAGATGGAGAGGGCGGCGTTTGCGTCCGCATGGGCGTCATCCGCGCGGTTGGCCCTTCTTGGCACAGTCGCGCCGGGGGTCGGATCGATCGGCGGATCGAGCTCGATCTCCGCCTCGGCAGCGGTGAGGAAGGCGGGCCGGTGCTCGATGCTGGAGGCAGGCTCCTCGGCATCTCGACCTTGGGTCCGCGGCGCCGCGCCCTCGTCATTCCGGCCGCAACCGTCGAGCGTGTGCTCGAACCCCTGTTGACGACCGGCCGGGTCGCGCGCGGCTGGCTCGGAGCGGCAGTGCAGCCGGTGCTGGTGCCCGAAGCGCTGCGGGCCGAAATCGGGCAGTCGCTGGGGCTGATGGTGATCGCCGTCAACCAGGACGGGCCGGCGGCGGAAGCCGGGGTGCTGATGGGCGATATCCTGATTGCCCTCGATGGCACGGCCCTGGGCAGCCCGACGCAGCTCGCGCAGCTGCTGGGGGCCGAGGCGGTCGGCCGGCAGGTGCAAATCCGGCTGATCCGAGCGGGTGTGGCACAGACGCTTGCCGCTGCTGTGGGAGCGCGGCCGGCGCGGTGAGCCTTGCATCCTTGCGGCTGCGGGTCGCGATCGCCGCCGCCGAGCAGACGACCGCAGGGAGATTGGCAGCTCTTGTCGCCGCCTGCGGACACGAGGTCGTCGCGGCTGCCGAAGCGGCCGATGTAACGCTGAGCGACGGCTTCGCCGATCCACCGGGTTCGTGCCCGACACTCGCTATCGGTGCGGTGGAAGGCGAATTTCAGGGGTTGCTGCCGGCCGATGCATCGCCGGCACAAGTCGATGCCGCGCTGCGCGCGGTCGCTGCCGGGCTTATCGTTCGCTCGCCGCCTTCGCCGTGCCCAGGCTTTGCCCCATTGCCGGCGGTCTCGGCCCCGCTGACGCCGCGCGAGATCGAGGTGCTGAAGGCGGTTGCCGAGGGGTTGAGCAACAAGGCTGCCGCCCGCCGTCTCGGCATCTCGCCATACACCGTTAAATTCCACCTCGAGTCGCTGTTCCGTAAGCTCGGCGCTGCGACCCGCGCCGAAGCCGTCGCCAAGGGCCTGACCCGCCAGATCGTCGAGCTATGACGGCAGAACCCGGGCTTGGTCCGATTTCGGGTGCATTTCGAAGCCGGCGGGGCGGCCGGCGCGCTTGGCGGCTTCGGCCGGCGGCAACGAGGCGTCCCAGAGATTGGCGTCGAAGCGATAGCCGTTGACCTTGTCGGCCGCGCGCGAGACGACATAGAGCAAAGGCGAAACCATTTCGTCGGGCTCGACGAGGCGCGCCGCGCGGCCCTCACGGCTCATCTCCCGCATTTCTTCGGCCATGCCGGGCGTGTTGGCGCCGGCGCCAGGGTTGACGATGTTGATCGTGAGCCCGGTCCCCTCGGTCTCCTTGGCCCAGACCTCGGTCGCCATTTCGAGCGCCGCCTTCGAGGCGCCGTAGGGATGGCTCCCGGCGCGGTTCATCGTATCGAGCTTGGTCGTGACGTTGACGATGCGGCCCCAGCCTTCTTGCACCATTCGTGGCGCCACGCGCCGCGCCAGCCGGTCGCCGGCCAGATAGTTGGTGGCGATGACGTTCTCGATAATGTCGTCGCCGACCTCCCAGAATTTCTGGATCGCCGGCCGGCGATAGCGCGGCGGGTCGATATAGGTAAAGGTCAGGCCGGCATTGTTGACGAGGATGTCGGCCCCGCCGAACCGCGTCTGCGCCGTCGTGACGACCCGGTCGCATTCTTCGGCGCGGCGCAGATCGGCGACCAGCGGAGAGAGGCGTTGGGCGAGCGGCGTCCCCGATGTCTCGCGCTCGATCGCGTCGACATCTTCGGCGATATGGCCGACCGCCAGCACCAGATGCCCTTCTCGGGCCAACCCCAGCGCCATCGCACGCCCGAGCCCGCGCAGCCCTCCGGTGACGATCGCAACCCGCTCATCCATCGCAAACCCTTTCGCAAGATCGTCCGAACCGGCGGTACGAGTCGCTTCCCTGAGCCGTCGAGCATAGCATATCGGCGCGGCTCCAGAGCAGCACGCCGAATGGGCGGAACCGAACCGGGAGGAAGCACATGCTGACCAAAATCTTGCCGATCGCGGCGCTGGCGCTGGCGCTGGTGTCAACCGGGGCCTCGGCGCAAGGGCGCTGGGCCGAGGCCAAGCCGATCCCGCAAGGGGCGAACGAGGTGATCGGCGCCGCCGTCGACGGGAAGCTCTATCTCTATGGCGGCCAGACTTCCAAGGGCCCGCTCGGCATCTTCTGGGTCTACGACCCGAAAGCCGACGGCTGGACCCAGCTGAAAGCCAATCCGGTCGCGGTCCACCACGCCGCCGCCGCCGCGGTCGGCGACAAGTTTTATGTGTTCGGCGGGTTCCGCCAGCCGGACACCGGCAAGAACGGCTGGTATCCGGAAAACAAGGCCTGGGTCTACGACACCAAGGCGCAGACCTGGTCGGCCCTGCCGCCGATGCCGACGCCGCGGGGGGCGCTCGCCGCCACCGCCGCCGGCGACAAGATCTATGTCGTCGGCGGGGCGAAAATCCCGGCGGGCACGAGCCTCCCCGATGGCCTCAGCCCCGGCGGCCCGGTCGAGATGCTCGGCACGCTCGAAGTCTTCGACACGGCCAAGAACAGCTGGGCGACGCTGAAGCCGATGAGCTTGCCGCGCAACCACCACGGGGTCGCCTATCTCGACGGCAAGCTCTACGTGATGGGCGGCCGCGTCGGCTCGTCCTTCTCGGGCGGCTGGTCGGTCAACGTCACCACGACCGAAATCTACGACATCGCCTCCGATACATGGTCCACCGACACGCCGATGCCGACGGCGCGCAGCGGGGTCGGCGTCGCCGCGCTCGACGGCAAGGTCCACGTGCTCGGCGGCGAAGCCTGGCTCGACGATTTCGGCGGCGTCTTCCGCAGCAACGAGGCTTACGACCCGAAAACGAACAGCTGGCTCAAGGAGGCGCGGATGCTGACGCCGCGGCACGGTTTTGCCGTCGCCGTGATCGACGGCAAGCTCTACGCGGTTTCGGGGGTCAACGATGCCGGCGGCGCCGGGCCATTGTCGGTCGTCGATGTGAACGAAGTCTATACGCCGTGATGCGTCCCCGGGGACTGGCGCTTGCCGCCATGACCCTGGCCGCGGCGCTCTCCGGCCCCGCCGCCGCCGCAGCTCCCGCCGCCGCGCATGTTCCGATCGTGCTCGATTTCGGCGACAGCCTGACCGCGGGCTATGGATTGCCGACGCGCGAGGCGTTTCCGGCGCGGCTCGAAGCCTGGCTGCGCGCCAGGGGGGTGGCGGCGCGCATCATCAATGCCGGGGTCTCGGGCGACACCACCGCGGACGGCCTCGCGCGGCTCGACTGGGCGCTCGCCGACAAGCCCGATCTGGTGATCCTGGCGCTCGGCGCCAACGACGCGCTGCGCGGCATCGACCCGAAAACAGTGCGCGACAATCTCGACAAGATGATCCGAAAGGTCGAGGCTGGCGGCGCCAAGCTCCTGCTTGTCGGGATGCTGGCGCCGCCCAATTGGGGGGAGGAGTACGACCATGCCTTCGACCATATCTTCCCTGAATTGGCGCGGGCCCACGATGTCCCGCTCTACCCGTTTCTGCTCGAGGGGGTTGCGATGAAGCCCGAGCTCAACCAGCCGGACGGGCTGCATCCGAACGAGCGCGGCGTCGCCGTGCTGGTCGAGCGGATCGGTCCGATTGTCGAAAGCCTGCTCCCCCGGCCGGCGCGAGGTGCGTCGTGAGCGCGCGTTTTGCCGCCGCAGCGGCGAGCGGCGACATTACGGGTCTCGCTTCGCGCTGCCTCGCCCAGCTGCCGAAGATTGATGGTGCCAACCTCGGCGTCCTTTACGTCAGCGAGCCGGCAGCTTCCGCCTTGCCCGGCCTGGTCGAGGCGCTGGGGACCGGGACCGGCATCCAGAGCTGGGTCGGCGGTGTCGGTCTCGGCGTGTGCTCGGCCGGAGCCGAGATTTTCGAGGAGCCGGCGGCGGTGGCGATGGTCGCTGCCTTGCCGGAGGAGGATTTTCGGGTCTTTGCCGCGACCGACGATCCGGGCTCCGACTTGCCGCGCCGCCATGCCGGATGGATCGAAGCGGCGCAGCCGTCGCTGGCATTGGTCCATGCCGACCCCCGCTGCCCCGATCTGATGCGGGCCACGATCGATGCCGGGGCGGCGAGCGGCGCTTTTCTCGTCGGCGGGTTGGTCTCGCACCGCTGCGAGGCGCCGCTATTGGCGCGCACTGCCGGCAAGGGCGGGCTCGGCGGCAAGGGCGTGGCGGGGCTGATGCTGGCGCCGCGTGTCGCGGTCGCCACCGCCTTGACCCAGGGCTGCATGCCGATCGGCCCGGTGCGGCGCATCGACGAGGCGCGCGACAATGTGGTCATGGTCATCGACGGGCGCCCGGCCCTCGATCTCTTTCGCGAAGATATCGGGCCGGCATTGGCGCAGGATCTGCGCCGGGCGGGCGGCGTCATTTTCGCCGGATTGCCGGTCGCGGGCTCCGATACCGGCGATTATCTGGTGCGCAATCTTCTGGCGATCGATCCCGGCCGCGGCTGGGTGGTGATCGGCGCCGAGATCGCCGCCGGCGACCCGATCCTGTTTTGCCGCCGCGACCCGGAGAGCGCCCGCCGTGACATGGTGCGGATGGTGAACCAGCTCGCCGGCCGGCTCAACGGCCCGCCAAAAGCCGGGGTCTATGTCAGCTGTGTCGCGCGGGGGGCCGCCCTTTTCGGCGAGCCGGGGGCCGAGACCGCGCTGATCCACGAGACGCTCGGCGACTTTCCGCTCATTGGCTTTTTTGCCAATGGCGAGATTTCGCGCGACCGGCTCTACGGCCACACCGGCGTCCTGACCCTGTTTACGTAGAGCACCATACCCGGCGCGAGCGGCGCCTGGCCGATGGCTTTCGCGGCCCCGCCGCGCACGGCGGCGCAGGATGCGGCTTTCGCGCGGGCGCTTGGCTTGCAACGTCCGACCCTCTCGGAACCCGAGAGCAAAGAGCTGTTGGCAGCCTGGGAGTGGCGAGTGCGCGCGAGCACCAACGTTGCTGCCCAGTCGTCCGTTGGGTGAGGTTTTTGATCGCATGCGATCGGAAAAACCAGGCGCGTAATGTAAGAATAATGGAAGGATAGAACGCCGCGGTCGGTGGATCGCCGTTCGGGAGAGCCGTCTATGCGCATCATCACGGGCACGATCACCAATGGTGTCACGCTGGCTGCGGGCGACAGCCCGGTGCTGATCGGCGGTGTCGTCACGAATGACGGCACCCCGAAGCCCAGCGCCGTTTACGGCGGCGCGGGCATTGACGCCGATATCCGCAATGCCGGCACGGTCGGCGACACCGGCGGGACCTTCTATGGCATCTTGCTGACTGGGTCCGGCACGATCACCAATGGCTCGCCCACCGCGCCGCTCGCCGCGATCGAAGGCGGCAGCTATGGCCTGAAGCTGGTTGGCACCTCGACCGTCACGAATTACGGGAGCATTGTCGGCGGCTTCGCCGGCGCGCGTTTGCTAGCCGACGGCAGGATCACCAATGGTTCGGCCGCCGATACGACGGCGCTGATCGGCGGCGGCGCTGGCGAGGGGCTATCCTTTGGCGAGTTCAGCAGCACGGGCCTCGGCACCGTGGTCAATTTCGGCACGATCAGGTCGCCGAGTTTCGTCGGCGCCGATCTGGGCGGCGCCGGCGGCCGGATCACCAACGGATCGAGCTCGGATACCGCCGCGCTGATCGCCGGCTATGGCGATGGCATCAGGGTGATAAGCGGAGCCGGGACGGTGAGCAATTTCGGCACGGTCACGGCCACGGCCGCGCGTGGCATCGGGATCCTCGGCGCTTACGCCAACCCGCTTCGCGTCACCAACGGCTCCAGCACCTCAACCAAGGCGTTGATTTCCGGCACCTACGGGATTAACGGCTCTGCCGCCAGCGTGGTCACCAATTTTGCCACGATCACCGGCATCGGCACCGGCGGCGAGGCGCTTCGCCTGCGCGGCGGAACGATCGTCAATGGCGCCGCCACCTCGACGGCGGCACTGCTCCAGGGCGGTTTTGTCGGCGTCTACCTCTCCGGCGCTGGAGAGGTCACCAATTTCGGGCAGATCGAAGGCGGCGGCGTGGGCATCCTGCTGACCGCCGGCGGCGCGGTCGTCAACGGCAGCAGCTCCGACAAAACCGCGCTGATCGGGAACGGCATCGACGGCGTCGACGTGTCCGGAGCGGGCGCGGCGACGATCACCAACTACGGCACGATCGAGGGCGCCGCTTCGTCCATCTTGTTCGGCGACGGCGCCGACGAGCTGATCGTCGAACCCGGCGCCAGGTTCATCGGCACGGTGGATGGCGGTGCCGGGACCGACACGGCGACGTTTGTCGGCGGCGGCACGCTCGCCATCAGCAACTTCTCCGGCTTCGAGAATATTGCGTTATCTGCGGCCAGCGCCGACACGCTGAGGCTGACCGACGCCAATTTTGCCGGCGTGACCGGTTCGACGATTACCGTCGTTGGCGGCGGCAGCGGCGACACCATCAACGCCGCCGCGCTCACCGGGTCGAACGTGGTCCACCTGATCGGCGGCGCCGGCAACGACACGTTAGACTTCTCTGCCGCCAGCTTGTTGGCGAGCGACACGGTCGCGGGCGGCGGCGGCACCGACCGCCTCGTCATGACGACGGCGGGCACGATCAACGCGGGCGGCGTCAGCGGGGTCGAGACCTTCACCCTCGCGAGTGGCGGTGCGAACGCGCTGACCCTGACGGACGCGAACTTTGCCGGCGTAACGGGCAGTCGGATCACCGTCAAGGGCGGCAGCAGCGGCAACACCATCAACGCCGATGCCGTCACGGGCTCGAACGAGATCGTCTTGATCGGTGGCGCCGGCAAGGACGTATTCACCGGCAGCCACGGCCACGACGACGTCTTCGAGTTCTCGGCCGCCAATTTGGCGTCAACCGACACGGTCGCGGCCGGCTCGGGCACCGACGAGCTGCTGATGACGACGGCCGGCACGATCAATTTGGGCGGCGTCAGCGGGGTCGAGACCTATCAGCTTGCCAATGGCGGCGCCAACAAGCTGACCCTGGCGAACGCGAATTTCAGCCACGTCAACGCCTTCAAGATCACCGTCGACGGTGGCAGCGGCGGCAACATCCTCAATGCCGCCGCCGTTACCGGGACAAACGCGGTCGTCCTCGTCGGTGGCGCCGGCGCGGATGTGTTGACCGCCGCCCGGCACGCGACGATGACCGGCGGCGCTGGCGCCGATATCTTCGCGCTGACGACCCCGGGCACCCTCGCCGCGCCGGACACCAATACGATCAAGGTCTTCACCCCCAGCACCGACAAGATCACGTTCAGCGACGCCGGGTTCAGCCTCGGGCTTTCGGGGGCAAGCTCGACACCGACAGCGCTGCCATCGAACCTGTTCACCTCGAATACGACGGGGAACGCCAGCTCCGGCACACAGCGGTTCATCTACAACACCACCAGCGGCAATCTCTTCTATGACGCGGATGGCAGTGGCGCCGGCAGCTCCCCGCAACTCAGCGCAACGCTGACCGGCCATCCCACCCTCACCGCCAGCGATCTGTTCTTCGTCTCGTGAGGCTGGTTTTTAGATCCTCAGCAACCCCATTTGCGCTGCGGCAACCCAAATGAGATTGCTTCCTTCCGAAGGTGTTTGAAATTTGCACGGCGCCGACAATCACTCCGTACCGATTGCCGATCGTCGGCGACAACACGAGGAATTACGGTGATGGGGTGGACGGCGCCCCGAACGGCATCGAGCGTGCCAAGATGGTCATTGTCATCAACCCATCTGAAGGGAAGCCGTCCATGGGCAAGTCTATCCGGAATCTCGCCGCTGTCACGCGGGTCGGGCTCGATCTGGCGAAGAAGGTCTTTCAAAGATGCTATGGGGCGAGCGGCGAGGGAATGGCACCATCGTCGCGGTGACAACCGACGGAGTGCCCCATGCCAGAGCTGGCCCGGGGAATCTGGACAGTAGGATAAGTGGAATTTCTGCCTGAGGGCGGCGATCCTCGCCGTGGATCAGGAGAGAGCATGACGAAACGGGCACGCCGGAACCACACACCGGCATTCAAAGCCTGCCCCGGCGGAGGCCGGGGGCGAAGGTGGCGTTAGCGGCGATCGATCGGCCGCTATCTCGACTTCTATAACCGCAAGCGCCCGCATTCGAGCCTTGACGCTCGGACGCCGGATCAAGCCTACTTCGACCATCTGCCGCAGGTCGCGGCCGCATGATATCGCCACCGTTTTCTGGGCGACACTCCGGTCGGGCTACGCCCTCCCTGCGTGCCTCCCAGAAAACCGCGCACGACAAGAGCAACCGGCAGAAGCTCACTTATCCAGAGCTGAAATCTGTCCAGACGAAGCCGACCACCCCAGTTTGCATGTTCTCAAATATGCTGAACTGAGGGTTGCGCCGATTTCGCCGACTGACTCCGATCGTTGCCCCGATGGCTTATCATTCCAACGGCATCTCGGCGCTGCAACTGCAACGCCCGCTCGCTTTGGGCTCGTAACTCGACCGGGGAGCGCGGAAAATCGAGCATGGCGGCCTCGCGAAGCGATGATGTTCGCTTTGTGTTCTATCACGGCTGGAGCCGCCACGCCACTACAAACCGGCCCCCCGGACGCAGGGGGATAAGCCTTGGGACGCGATCGGCAGCGAGTTCGGCGGCCGGCACGAGCTCTACGAGGTCAACTGGTCGGGCAGCCACGAGGAGATCCGCCGCTTCGCCCTTCTGGGTGCGGTCGCCTCGGGCCAGTACGAGCGCTGGAAGAGTTTTGCCGACAGCTGCATGGCCGAGCACGACCTCGACGGCTGGACCGTCCCCGACCTCGTCAATCCCGACGATGTGAGCGTGCTGGGCTAGCCCATCAGGTCTTGTAATTGCCGGCCCTGCGCGACAGTTTGCCCTGCGCGAAAGTTCACTGCGTCGGACCGGCCACCGGGTGGAAATCGAATGAGCGTGCCTGCCGTCGTCGTCGGGGCCGGCATCAACGGGCTCGGTGTCGTGCGCAGCCTGGCGCGGGCGGGCGTTCCGACATGGCTGGTCGAATCCGATCCGTCCGATCCGGCGCTGCGCAGCCGATATGCCAGAACAGTGCCGGCAGCGTCCTTGGCAGGCGCGGCAGTGGTCGATGCGCTGCTGACGCTACGGGCGCGCTTCGCCGTCGATCCGGTGCTGTTTCTGACCCGGGAGGAAACCGTAGAGGCGGTCTCTCTTGCGCTCGATCGCATCGCCCTGAGCTATCGTATTTCGATGCCGCAGGCGCCGCTGATGCGGCAGCTGATGGACAAGGTCGGGTTTCAGTCGCTCGCCGAGCAGCACGGGTTTCCGATACCGCGTGCCCTTCATTTGCGGCATGCCGACGATCTGCCGCGCAGCCAGCAGCTCGAATACCCGTGCGTGCTGAAGCCCGCGGTAAAAACCGAGCGCTATTCGGCATCTTTCAAAAAGGCTTATAAGGTCGAAACCCCGGCGGAGGTCCGCGATATCTTTCTCAACGTCGGCGGCGCAGCCGAGATGGTCGCCCAGGAGTGGATCGAGGGCGGTGACGATCGGATCTACTTCTGTCTGCAGTATCGTGGGCGCGGACAGTCCGCTTTGACCAGCTTCACCGGGCGGAAGCTGCGCTCCTGGCCACCGCAGACCGGTGGCACGGCAAGCTGCGTGCCGGCCGACGCCGCCGCCGAAGAGCTCGAGCGTCTGACCAACGCGTTCTTTTCCGCGGTCGGCTATTTCGGCATCGGCAGCATCGAGTTCAAACAGCATGCCCGCACCGGGCGGTTTATGATGATCGAGCCCACTGTCGGCCGGACCGATTTCCAGGAGGAGATCGCGACGTTGAACGGGGTCAATATTCCTTATGCCGCCTATTGCGGTGAGCTTGGCCGCGACCTCGCGCCACCGCTCCGGGCGGTGCCGCCGGCAGGCTGGGCCGAGGCCGTGTCCGACCAGCGGTCGAGCGAGGCTCAGTCGCGCTCGAAGCGCGAATTTCCAGCCGGTGTACGCCGTTACGATGCGCTGTGGCGGCTCGACGATCCGTTGCCATGGTGTTATGCGACACTCCAACGCGTAAAATCGCGCCTCTTGCGATGAGCTTGCACCTCGTTCGACCGGCCGCGGATGTCTCGCGCTCGCGCAGCTCGCACGCTGCCCCCGTCCCGACCGGCGGCTGATGCTGCTGCAGCGATCAAAGTCCCTGGCCAAGGCCGTGCTGAAGCCTGTCCTCGACTCGGTCGAGTTCCATCGCCTTCCGGCAGCGGCCAAGCGAGCGGCGCGCGTCGATGCCGCGGGACTGCCGATATTCGACCCCGGTCCCGACGCGGCGATCGAGGCGGCCATCGATTGGCTCGGACGCGCGCAAGACCGTTCGCCGAGCGCCGATGGCGGCGTTGCGCGCCATTACAGCTTGGCGACCGGCTGGGGTCCGTCCTACCCCGAGACCACCGGCTATATCGTGCCGACGATGCTGGAGCAGTCGGCGCGGCGCGAGGATGCGGTGTTGCGCGAACGGGCGCGCCGAATGCTCGATTGGCTGGTCTCGATCCAATATCCGGAAGGAGGGTTTCAGGGCGGCGTCATCGGCCGAGCCGCCCCGGTGCCGGTCACTTTCAACACCGGCCAGATTCTGCTCGGTCTGGCGGCTGGCGCGAAAACGCTCGGCGGGCGGTACCGTGACGCGATGCGCCGGGCGGCGGACTGGCTCGCCAATTCGTTGGACAGCGACGGATGTTGGCGAAAGCATCGCACGCCGTTCGCCTCCGCCGACGACAAAAGCTATGAAACCCACGTTTCCTGGGGGCTTTTCGAGGCCAGCCGCGTCGAGAACAACGGGGTCTGGGCCGAGGCCGGGTTGCGCCAGGTGCGCTGGGCGCTCACCAGGCAGCGCCGCAATGGCTGGATGGAGGCGTGCTGCCTCGAAGACACTGCCCGCCCGTTGACCCATACGCTCGGATACGCGCTGCGCGGGATCCTCGAATGTTGGCGCTTCTCCCGACAGGAGGAATTTCTCGAAGCGGCGCGCCGTCTCGCTGACGGGCTATTGACAGCGCTTGGTCCGGAGGGGCGCATGCCCGGGCGGCTGCTGCCCGATTGGTCGGCGGGCGCATCGTGGGTGTGCCTTACCGGAACTGTCCAGATTGCCCATTCCTGGCTCATTCTTTACCTGGAGACCGGAGAAGAAAAGTATCGGCACGCCGGGCTCGCGGCCAATGCTTTTGTCAGGCGGACCGTCGCCTATGACGGCCCCGACGATATTCGCGGCGCGGTCAAGGGCAGCTTTCCGGCGGATGGCGACTATGGCCGGTTCGAATACCTGAACTGGGCCGCCAAATTCTTTATCGACAGCAACCAGGCCGAGGCGGACCTGCGCCACGAGGCGCCCGGCAGCCGCTCGGCATCCTAGAGCAAGAGCCGATCAGGTTGCATCAGCCCGTCAGCCCCCTCACCCTTCCCTCTCCCCCCATTGGGAGGAAGAGGGTTGCGAAGGGTTGGCGAGGCCCACGGGTCCGGCCGGAGGCCGGCCCGAGGATAAACTCCGCAGAGCCTTACCCGAAGCTGGGTGAGGAGGGCTCCACCTAACTTTTCGCGCGCGATATGCCGCAGATGTGATTGAATGGCGACGCCCTCGAACCGACGGGAAGGGCGCTCGCGATGAAAGCCGGATATTACGGCGACGAACAAGTCACCGCGGAGGACCGTGCCTATCGCGGCTCGCGCTTCTCGGAGGTGCGCGAGGCGGTGCTCGCCAACCCCTACCAGCCCGTCTGGGGCGGCGCAGGCGAGCCCGCATTGCCGACCTACGCGGTGACCCTCGGCGGCGTGCTGCGCGGCGCGTTCCGGGCGGGCCGGCCCTATCTTTTTCGCCAGGCCGTTGCCAGGGCCGTCGATTCGCATGGTGATTTGCGCTGGGGCGTGGACCGCAAAGGCTTTCGCCGGATCATCCATCCAAACGGCATCTGCCTGTTCGGCACCTGGGAGATTTCCGAGCCGAGCCAATATTCCGGCTATTTTCGCCAAGGGAGCCGGGCCGTGCTGGTGGCCCGGTATTCGACCTGTTGCAAGGAAACCCGGCGCGGGCGCACGCGCTCTTTGTCGATGGTCGGCAAGCTGTTCCCGACAACGGACAGCGACCATGCCGAGCCGCTCCGTACTGCGAGCTTTATCACCCAGCAGGACCTCGGCGGCGACCATACCGGCTACATCAACGATGTCGAGCTGCGCAACGCGCCGAACACCAGCATCTGGCGCCGCGGGCTCGGCGCCCCGATCCTCGCGGTCGAGGGGCTGATTTTCGGTCAGGTCGACAAGCAGCCGACGGTCCGCCAGCTCTACCAGATAGCCGAGCTCGGCAAGCCCGAGGACGAGCCGGCCCGGACGCCCGCCTTTATGCGCCTCCTGGTCGATCCCGGGCAGCCGCGGATCGGCGGCGACGGGTTGGATTTTCGCGACGAGATCATGGCGCAGATCTACGATCGGGGCGACCCGGCGCCAAAACGCCGGCTCGTCTTTACCATCGATGTCACCGATGACGGGACGACCCGCGGCCCCAATTTCTTCCAGCGGCGAGCTTTCGCCAATTGGACGCGCATCGGCCGCCTGGTTTTCGACGAAGCCGCCGCCTCATACAACGGCGACTTTGTCATCCACTTCAATCACCCGAGCTGGCGCGACAATCCGAACGACCCCGCCACCGCAACCCGCGTCAACGAGCGCAAGGTCCGCTGATATCGCGGTCAGCCGCGGTCGTTGCGGCTGATAAAGTCGAGGGCCGCCGAGGCGCAGCGCTCGGCGTGGCTCGCCGCGACGTGGTAGGAGTTGCCGGGCAGCACGACGAGCGTCGAATTCGGGATCTGCTGCTGCCAGGCGCGGGTTTCGTCAACCGAGGCGAGGCCGCTGCCGTCGGTGGTGATAACGAGGGTCGGGCAGCGGATTTTCGGCACATCCTCACGGATGTCGGCGCAGGCGATCGTCTTCATAAAGCCGATTTGGGTCGAGACTGCGGTCCGCGCCATAAACCGGATCCACCATTCGACGCCTTCGGTCGGAAAGGCGCTCCCGAGCCGGCCGGCCATGGTCTTGCGCGCCCAGGGCTCGACCCCGTCGCGCTCGAAAGCGGCGTTCAATTCGGGGACGCGCTCGGCTGCCCCGGCGCGCAGCGGCGGCGGCGTGCCGACAACGGTCAAGGTCGCGACCCGCTCGGGCCGGCGCGCGGCAAAGGCGCGGGCGACGGTGCCGCCGATCTTGGCGCCGACCAGGTGAAAGCGGTCGATGCCGAGATGGTCCATCAACCGCACAAAATCATCGATGATGCGATCCAAGGTCCACGGGTAATCGCGCGGCATCGGCGTCGATCGGCCAAACCCGCGCATGTCGGGCCGCACCACCCGGTAATGCCGCGCCAGGGTCGGGACCCAGCCGTGCCAGGCGAGCCCGCTTTCGGCGTTGCCGTGCAGCATCAGCACCGTTTTCGGCGTGCGCCACGGGTCGGTGAAATCATCGACCTCATAATGCATGTCGAGATCGGGGGCCGGGCGGAATGTCGGCATCGGCGTTCTCCCTATCCGGTTTTGCCCTCACCCTACCCTCTCCCGCAATGCGGGAGAGGGTGCCGAACGGAGGGAGGCGGGCGAGGGTTACGCGTGCAAGCCCTGGTAATAGGTGTTGCGCAAGATGCGGCCGGGGAGGGCGCCGGTGTGCTTGCCGTTTTCGAGCAGCACCTGGCCGTTCACGATCGTCATCATGATGCCTTCGGCCGGCTCCTTGATCCGCTTGGCGCCGGTCGGGAAGTCGTGCAGCACTTCGAGCGGCAAGGGGCGCACCGTGTCGGGGTCGAAGATCACGATGTCGGCAACCATGCCGGGCCGCAGCAACCCGCGGTCGTAGAGGCCGAAGGTCGAAGCCGAGTCGAAGGTCAGCCGCCGCACCGCCTGCTCCAAGGTCATGACCTGCTTGTCGCGCACCCATTCCGACAACAGCCGGGTCGAAAAGCCGAAGCCGCTCTGGAACTGGACGTGCGCGCCGCCGTCGGAGAGGCCGATAATCGCGTTGGGATAGGTCAGGATCTTGGCGACCGCCGCGTCATCGACGTTGTTCTCGCCGTGCAGCCACTCGGTGTCGAGCTTCTCTTCGACGACCAAATCCAGGAACGCATCGATGATGCCCTTCCCCTGCGCCGCCGCGATCCGGCCGAGGGTCTTCCCCTCGTATTGCTTGTTCTTCGGCAAGACCGCGGTCTGCAAGACCATGTAATCCCACCAGGTCGAGCACAGGCCGATTGCCGGCCCGCTCTTGAACTCGACCGCCTCGGCGTGCAGCTTTTTGCGCACTTCGGGGTCGGCGTAAGCCTTCAGCATCTCCTCGGGGGTCGAGAGAGAGATCGGATGCCACACCGGCAGGCCGCGGAACTGCTGGGTGTTGCGCATCGTGAAGTAATCGGTGATGCGGTTGGGCGTGCACATCGGGAAGGCGCGCACACCCTTTGCCGTGGTCGCATCGACCTGGGCCATGTGCTGTTTCCACTGGTCCGGGCGGCGCATCGACTGGCCGAGATTGTTGTAAACGACGGTGCGGCCGGTCGCCTCGCTCAACCGCGACATCAGCCCGTCTTTCATCTCCGCACCATTGCCGCCGCCCGACTGGATGAGGCCGGTGCCCAATTCCCGCAATACGTCGCCGAGCGCGAAGATTTCCTTTTCGTCGGCCCAGATCGCTGGAATGTGGACCCCCTGCGGGTCGAAATGGCCCTGGTTGCGCGACACCGAGAGGCCCAAGGCGCCGGCTTTGATGCCGTCACGGACAAGGCCCTGCATTTCCGAAATCTCATCGTCGGTGGCGGTGCGCTTCTGGCACTCGTCGCCCATCACGTAATAACGCACCGCGGTATGGCCGATCAGATTGCCGACATTGACGCCGAGGTTCTTATCCATCTGGTCGAGATATTCGGGGACCGTCTCCCAGGTGATTTCGAGCGTGTCGAGCACCTCCATCGGGATCGCTTCGACATAGGACAGAAACTCGGAAAGCCGGCGCTGCTTGCCCTTGCGCACCGGCGCCAAGCTGAGCGAGCAATTGCCGAAGATAACGGAGGTCGCGCCGTGGTCGCAGGAGAACGAGCACAGCGGGTCCCAGGTGACCTGGGCGTCGTAATGGCAGTGGTTGTCGATAAAGCCGGGGGCGACGGCGCGGCCCTCGGCGTCGATCGTGCGCGCGGCCGGGCCGGACAATTTGCCGATCTCGACGATCTTGCCGTCCTTGACGCCAATGTCGCCGCGAAACGACGGCATGCCCGAGCCGTCGACGATCCGGCCGTTCTTGATCAGCAAATCATAGGCCATCGCTATCCCCTTTTCTCTCGCGCTTTCGACAAGCCCGCTCAAGGCCGCTCGGGCAAGGAGCTTAGCATGCGAACGCGCGCCGTCCGGCATCAGGAAATCGATGCCGCGTCCTGCCCTTCCCGCATGGCTGTGGCCGGGCACAACCTTTTGGGTAGGTCGGAGAGCCGAGAATCAGCTTGACAAAGTTGCCTGTTTGTTCCAGTATGCAAACCGACTGCGGAGTCACCGGAAGAATGCAACGTTTGTACGAGCGCGGCGGCGAAAGCCGAGGGCTCACTGTCGATATCGAGGGCGCTGCGCTCGGACCCGACTGCGTCCTGGTGCGGCGCACCTCCGACGGCTATCGCTGCGCCGACCTCGACGAAATCCGGATCGCTTTGGCGGTCGCCTATGGCGGTGATCAACATGCCGCCGCCATTTTTGCCGGCGCCTGCCGCATCGCCAAAGCCTTGGCCGATGGCGAGGTGGCATTCGCTCAAATCGTCGGCCTCCATTTGCCGCTGCCCGACCTCGACGCGGAGGCATTGCAGCGCGCCGCCCGCGTCGCCAGCCTGATCAAGGCCAATTTCAACCCGCTCCAGCCGCGCGTTCCGGCGGGCTCGGCCGAAGGTGGACGATGGGCCGACGATGGCAGATCGGGCGGCCTGAAAGCTTATCTGATTGAGACCGGTTATACGCTGGCGCCTGAGATGTGGCGGGTGCTGCGCGACCTCTACCGCCTGTTCATGTCGAGCGGCGGCGACCTCGGAGCGCTACGCGATTATTTGGCGGACCGCGGTCTGCAGCCCGGCGAATTGCCGGACGCGATCCGCACCCTTTTCGATGCGCCGCGGCCGCTGAACGAGCTGCAAACAACAAAATCGTCGAGGGGTTTCGACACCGAAGCGGAATTGCGCGCCTATCTCGGTCCGGCGCCGCCCGGCTACGAATGGCACCATTTGATTGAGCAGACCGGTCAGTTCCGCCCTGATCTGACCAGCCCCGCCGGCATTCGAAATTGGATCCAGCACACCGGCAACATGGTTCTCGTGCCCGTGATCAAGCATTACTGCATCAGCGGATTAATGAGTGGCGGTCGCCGTGGTTTGCGGCTCAGGAATGCCGTGAAAGCACATTCTCCACAGATGCAGCGTGCGATCGGGAGGGAGTTATTGAGCATTTGTCGAGTGACACCATGACCGACAAGCCGAGTGATAACTGGAACGACGAGCGGCTGGTCGAGCGACTAAAAAGTGCGGCGATCGAGCAGTTTCATTGTAGCCTGGACATGGAACGCGCAAACCGCATTGACAGCGAGGAAATCGTGCCGTGCGCAGATCTCCTCGCATCGCGAGGACCTGAAGCGGTGCGCAAAATACTGCCGTTGCTCCGGGACAAGAATCCCAATATCCGATTGATTGCCGCGTCCTGCACCTTTGACCTCGATCCGATCGCCTGCCGGCAGGTGCTGCACGACCTAGTGCAGGCGGGCGGTATAATTCGGCTGTTCGCATGGGCTGTCTGGTCTCGGCATGATCCGGAAACTGCGCCGGACCCGACGGCTTTTGTCAAAGCGGAGTAGCGGGCATCATCTTCGACAGCGAAGCGGCGTCGCCGCCTATCTCGGTCCAGCGCCGCCCGGCTACGAATGGCACCACCAGATCGAAAACGCTCACCGGCGCGTTGCTTGTCGGCTGACTGTTACAATTGAGATCGAGACCCTACCGGGATTGCCTCACCGCTCGGCCTCGGCCACAATCCGGCGGAATTGGCTCGGGGGGAAATCATGACGCAGCAACCGGCGGGCCGGCAGCCCTTCTCACGACGCAATTTGTTGGCCGGCGGGGCTGGGCTCGCCGGGGCGGCGGCGTTGGTCGGAAATCGGGCATTGGCGCAGGAGAAGGCGGCACTCGGCACGCCGGCGAGCGTGATCAGCAACCCGCCGCGCAGCTTTGTAAAGGGCCACCCGTCGATCTACCCCGATCCCGACGTGATCGTCGTCGATCCGTCCTTTATCCCGCTCCGGCGCACCCAGGGCGCGATCTACCGGTTGTGGACCGGGGCGCTGTGGGCCGAGGGGCCGGCCTGGTCGAGCCAGGGCCAATATCTCGTCTTCAGCGACGTCTCGGGCAACACGCAATACCGCTACATCTGGGACGACGGCCGGGTGACGGCGTTCCGCAAGCCCTCCTACAACACCAACGGCAACACCTTCGATTACCAGGGCCGGCAGATCTCGTGCGAGGATTTCTTCCGCCGCGTCGTGCGCTGGGAGCATGACGGCAGCGCGACCGTGATCGCCGACAGCTTCGAGGGGAAGCCGCTCAATTCGCCGAACGATGTCGTGCCGCACCCGGACGGCAGCATCTGGTTCACCGATCCGCCCTATGGCAATTCGATCCCCGAAGGCCATCCCGACGTGGCCGGCGGCCCGACCAACCCGCAAGGCATCCTGAACCCGAATATCGGCGCCGAAAACGCCGGCTTGATCGGCGGCAAAAAGCGCGAATCGCCAAACGCGGTCTATCGCTGGGACCCGAGCGGCAAGCTCGAAGTGGCGCTTACCGAGGAGCAATTGCCCGACCCCAACGGCATCTGCTTTTCGCCCGACCATAAGATCCTCTACGTGATCAGCACCGGCAAAGGCCCGGGTGACACCGGCCCCGGCGGCAAGCGGCTGATCTATGCCTTCGACATGCAGGGGACAAAGCCCGTGAACCCGCGGGTGTTCAGCGATACGACCGTGGACGGCGTCAAATGCGGCCCCGACGGGATGCGCGCCGATGTGCTGGGCAATCTCTGGTGTGGCTCGAACGCGCCGCTCGGCTATGCCGGCGTTCTGGTGTACAACCCGCAAGGCAAGCTGATCGGCCGCATCCGTCTCCCTGAGGTGTGCGCCAACCTCGCCTTTGGCGGGCCGAAGCGCGACCGCCTGTTCATGGCCGCGAGCCAGTCGCTCTATATGCTCGAAGTTTCGATCCAGGGCGCCGCACCGGGCTGATTTCGGCTATTCGCGGCCGGCCAACCGGTCGAGCGTGTCGCCGAGGCGAGCGAGGTCGGCCGCGGTCGAGAGCCGGTGGTCGCCGTCTTTAACGAGGGTGAGCGCGATGTCCCGGCTGGCGAGATGCTCGGCGAGGCGCAGGCTCGTCTGCCACGGCACCGATGTGTCGCTTATCCCGTGCAGCAGCCGCACCGGGCAGTCGAGCTCGATGGTGCCGCGCATCAAGAGGTGCCGCCGGCCCTCCTCGATCAAATTGCGGCTGTAGGTGTAGCCGTCAGGGTCGTATTCCGATGGCAAGCTCACCGAGCCGTTCTTCATCAGCTCGCTGCGCTGGGCTGCGGCGAGGCGGGGCCACAGCAAATCTTCGGTGGCGTCCGGGGCGGCGGCGACGCCGACCAGCGCCCGGACCCGGTCGCGGCGGGCGAGCGCGGCCAACAGCATGATCCAACCGCCGAGGCTCGACCCGACCAGGATTTGCGGGCCGCGGGTCAGCGCGTCGATGACCGCGACCGCATCCTCGGCCCAGCGGCCGACGGTGCCCTGGGCGAAATCGCCGCTCGATGCGCCATGGCCGAAATAGTCGAACCGGACATAGGCGCGGCCGCGGCGCCGGCAATAATCGTCGAGAAAGACCGCCTTGTTGCCGGTCATGTCGGAGCGCAAGCCGGCGAGGAAAACGATCCCCGGCGCCGCTCCCAAAACCCGGCGATAAGCCAGCGCAGAGCCGTCGGGGCGCGACAGGAGTTCGGGCGGGTCCATCAGCGGGTTGCCAGGGCAGATGCAGACGGTAACGATAGCACCGCGGCGCGAGCGCAATAAGTGGAGGCGTATTTGTGAGCCGGCCATTGCTCGTGATCGACGGCAACTCGTTTGCGCACCGTGCCTATCACGCGCTGCCGAAATCGATCCGGCGGCGCGGCGACAAGGGCGGCGGTGCCGTTGTCGGGTTCGCCAATTTCCTGCTCCGGTTCTCCAGCGAGGAGCAGCCGCGGGCGGTGCTGGTCGGCTGGGACACGCTCGATGCACCGACCTGGCGGCACCGCGCGCTCGAAACCTATCAGGCCGGGCGGGTGTTCGACGCCGAGCTCGTCGAGCAGCTCGATGTGCTGCCGCAATTCGTCGCCGCGTGCGGCTTTGCCAACGCCAAGGCGCCGGGATACGAAGCCGACGATTTCCTCGCCGCCGCAGTCGCGCACGAAGAACGGCATGGCGGGACGGTGCTGGTGGCGAGCGGCGACCGCGACGCGTTCCAGCTCGCTTCGTCATCGACGACGATCTTGCAGCCGGTGCGCGCCGGCGAAATCGCCCGCATCGGACCAGCCGAAGTGCGCGCGCGCTATGGCGTCGACCCGGCGCAGGTGCCCGACTTTATCGCGCTGCGCGGCGATCCGTCCGACAAGATCCCGGGAGCGAAGGGGGTCGGGCCAAAGACCGCCGCGGCGTTGCTGCGCCGCTACGGCTCGCTGGAAATGCTGCTCGCCGACGGACGGTTCGCCGCCGAGGCCGAAAGGCTGCGGCTTTATCGAAGGATCGCCACGATGGACGATGCGGCGCCGCTGCCGGCGCTGGACGACCGGACGCCGGGCTGGGGCGAAGCCGCGAGCCTGGCGCGCGATTGGGGTCTCGACCGGCTCGCCGACCGTCTCGGCGAGCTCGGGTGACGGTCCGCCGCCGCCAGCGCATGCCGGCGGCCCTATAAATTCCCGCTCGAATTGCCGTTGGGGCTGCGCACGAGCGCGTCGAGGGCCGGGCCGGGTTTGTAGAGGTGGGTTCGGGTCGCCCAGTCATGCGACCAGTTCGATCCCTTGCGCGCCTCGACCGTCGCGTCCTCGCGCCATTTCTGAATGTCCTCGTGCCGTCGCTGCAATAGCTGGGCGAGGAGCTGTGCCTGGTCCGCCGCCGCTGTCTGACCCGACGACGCTTCGTCCGACGATTGCCCGGGCGCCGGTGCCGGCGCCGTATGACCCAACGGTCCCTCGTCCGCCGATTGCCCGGGCGCTTGCGTAAAATTCGGCTGCGGCGCCTCCGGATTGTCAACAGACGCCTGCATTTTTCTGACCGCCCCCTCGATCGCCCGGTCCTCGACCTCACGCAGAAACCGCAATTGCTCGCTTTGCGACGTGTTCAACGGAAACCAGATTTGCAGCGAGCCGGTGGTGCGCCTGGTCGTGTAATCATCCACGAAAATTTGCTCGAGCCGCCGCGCGGCTTCGAGCGAGCTGCGTTCCCAGCACGCGATCGAATATTCGACATCGGCGAGGCAAACCGAGACGACAAAGGCCGGCGCCGCTTGCGCCCGCGGCATTCCCGGCGCGCACAGCAAAACCGCTACGGCAAGGACACATCCCCGGTGCCGCGGAAAATTCAACCGGTGCCGCTTTCGGCGAGCTCGCGCAGCGCCGGAAGGACGCGCTCGATCTCGTCGATCGAGCGCCGCGCCGCGGGCGAGTGCAATTGCATATAAGCAAGCAATTCCTGCTGCGGGATCGGGCCGGCGATGCGGCCGATATCCGCGGCGCGAACCCCTTGGCGCAGCAGAAAGCTCAAATAGGTGTAGCGCAGCGCGTGCGCCGTCACCTCATGCGGCTGGTCGAGCGCGGCATCGTAGGCGCCGAAGAGGACGAGGCGCCCGACCTCGTCGGTTGCGAGCGGACCGCCATCGGCCCGCCGCATCAGCGTTCCGTCAGCTTCGGGCTGCTGCCGGCGGCGCGCGGCGAGCAGCCCGTGCAGCGGTTCCGCCACCGGCACGGTGCGCGCCCCCTCGCCGCCCACCTGGATCACCCTGCCGGGCAAATCGACCTGGTCCCAGCGCAGCCCCGCCAGCTCCTCGGCAGTGAGCCCCATCAAAAGCCCGACCACGGCGAGCCGCGCATCCTCGGCCGTGGCCGCGACGAGCGCCCCGATCTCGCGATCGGAAAGCTCCCGCGGCGGCCGTTGAGAAGCAGGGAGAAGACCGATCTCGGGCGCCGAAAGCAGGTTCGGCGGCGTCAGTTCTTGGGCGAGCAAGGCCGGCCCCCAGGAATGCTGGTGCTGCACCACTGCCGCCGGCAACGGCGCGGGCCCTGCGATAAAATCGGCGAACCACGCCGCGAAGAGGCCGAGCCCGAGCGACCCGGCGACCGCGATCAGCGCATCGAGCCGGTAGTCGGGGCGCCACGGCTCGCTGCTCGGCGCGGCAGCCTCCAAGAGCTCGGCGTGCGGCGCCCGCTCGCGCTCGCTCACCTGCAATTTGGCGAGACGGTCGAGTGCGGCCCGGTGCATCCCTTCGAGATGGTCGAGGTCTTCGCGCATCGTCTTGTATTCGTTGAGATGCGTCGCAAATTCCTGCGCCTGCTTCTGGTTGTCGGCGACGTTTTTGCGCAGCCGGTCGACCTCGGCCTGGGCGGAAGACGCATCCTCCTGCGCCTGGGCGAGCGCGGCCCGCTCGCCGGCGCCGTGCTGCGCTTTGAGCTGGTCCTCGAGATTGTCGAGCCGCGCCCGCAACGACTTCGCATCGGCGTCCATCGCGAGATAGTCGGGCGTGAACCGGCGCTGCATATCGTGCCACTGCTCGCGCGCCACGGAGACCCGTTGCTGCAAATCGGCGAGGGTCGGATCGTCCTTGGCGCGGAAAACGGCCTTGCCCGCGGCGATCGAGCTCCTGAGCGCCTGCAAATGCCCCTGCGCCTTGGCCAGCTTTTCGTTGGCGTCGGTATAGGATTCGCTCAAGCCTTCGATGTCGGCGAGCACGTCGTTTTCCTTGTGCTCCATCGAGACGATGTCGTAGCGGTCGCGAAACGCATTGATCGCCTGCCGCTTTCCCGTCACTTCCTTGTCGAGCGCCCGAATTTCGTCGCCGACTTCGCCGGTGGTGCTGGCGGCGAGGCTCTTATACGCGTCGGCGACATGCTGCCGGTAGGCAAGCGCCACGGTGTTGACGAGCCGCGGCCCAAATTCCGGCTGCGGCCCAACCGCCGCGAGCTCCACGATCTGCGTGCCTTCGATCGGCTCGGCGTGCAGCATCTGCTGCACCGAAGCGACCGGGTCCGGCCCCAGATCGGGCAGCGCCCCGTCGCCTTTCAATCGGTCCAAGACATCTTGCAGCAGCGGACGGCTGGTCAATGTCTGGACTTCGGTCAGAAACGATTTCGCGTCGGTTGCGACCGTCGGGGCGTCCTTGGCGTCGCTCGGCTGGGTCACGACCGAAGCGGGTGAAATCTGCAGCCGCGCCACCGCCCGGTATTCCGGCGGCCGGGTAAAAACATAAACGAGGCTCGCCGTCACCGCCGGCAAGAACACCGCGCAAAAGACGATCGCCCGGCGTCGCGCCGACTTCCCTATCGAGGCCATCGCCGCACCATCAGAGACAACCGACATCGCCGTACCGCAATCGCCGATTATAGGAGGATTCCCGTCTCCCGCGGCGGAAATAGGGCAATTCAGCAAAGGCTTGAAACAACACCGATAGCGGTGCATGCCTACGCCCACGAAACAATGCGAAGGCCCGGCGCGATGAGGCGACGCATCATCCGGACAAGGCGGGCGGCCCTGGTGGGCGTTCCCCTCGCTTTCTGCCTCGCCCTCTCCGGCTGGTCTTGCCATGCCGCACCGGCCGGGCCGCCGCAAGCCGTCACACTGGCCCAGGCGCAACCGGCGGCGCAGCCGCCGAATGTCGAAGCCGACATCGCCCAGCTGCACCAACGCCTGGGCATCAGCCCCGCTCAGCAGCCGCGCTTTGCCGCGGTCGCCGAGATCATGCGCGAGAACGCCCGCGCCGCCGCGCGACTTCGGCCGCCGGCCAACTCGAGCGCGGTCGAAGCGCTGCGCATGGCGATCCAATACGGGGAGGAGGACCTCGCCGGCATGAGACGGCTATTGCCGGCACTCCAGGCGCTCTACGCCAGCCTCTCGCCAACGCAGCAGCGCGCCGCCGATATGGTGTTTCGCCAGGGCCCCGGCGAATAACGATCCGACCCCGGAAAACAGGAGAAACCGCCGATGACGACCCCGAAGCTGCCGCTCGACGACTTCTTCGTCATCGACCTGACCGCGCATCGCGCCGGTCCGACCGCGGTTCGCCAGCTCGCCGATTGGGGCGCCGATGTGCTCAAAGTCGAGCCGCCGGGCGAGCAGGTCGACGCGACCGGCAGCCGCCGCGACGGTTTCGATTTTCAGAATTTGCACCGCAACAAGCGCTCGATGACGCTCAATCTGAAAAGCAAGGAAGGGCTCGAAATTTTCTTCAAGCTCGCCAAACGCGCCGATGTCGTCGTCGAAAACTACCGCTCCGACGTCAAGCACCGGCTCGGCGTCGATTACGAGGCGGTCAGGAAGGTCAATCCGCGCATCGTCTATGGCAGCATCTCGGGCTTTGGCCAGGACGGGCCCTATGCCGGCCGCCCCGGTGTCGACCAGATCGCCCAGGGGATGGGCGGGCTGATGTCGATCACCGGCCATAAGGGCCAAGGGCCGGTGCGCGTCGGCATCGCCATCAACGACACCTCGGCCGGCCTGCTGTTGTCCTACGGGATCGTGCTGGCGCTCTTGAACCGCGAGCGCACCGGCGAAGGCCAATGGGTCCACACCTCATTGCTCGAAACCCAGATCTACATGCTCGATTTCCAGGCGGCGCGCTATCTGATGAAAGGCGAAGTCGCCGGCCAGGAGGGCAATTTCCACCCGACCTCGCCCGGCACCGGCATGTTCCAGACCGCCGACGGCCATATCAACATCGCCGCCTCGGGCGACAATCTGTGGCGCCGCTTTTGCGAAGCCGCGGGTGCCAGGGACCTTCTCGAAAACCCCGATTTCGCGACCGTCGCCGCGCGCGCCAAAAACCGCGAGGCATTGGTCGCGCATCTGAACGAGATCGTGCGCCGGCACCCGAGCGCCTATTGGGTCGAGCTTTTGAACAAGGCCGGCGTGCCGTGCGGGCCGATCAACACGATTGACCAGACCTTTGCCGATCCGCAGGTCCAGCATCTCGGCATCGCCAAGCCGGTCAGCCACCCCAAGCTCGGCGCGCAAAAGGTGGTCGGCCAGCCGATCCATCTGAGCGCCTACCCGCAGCCCGACGAATTGCAGCCTACCCCCGACCAGGGCCAGCATACCGAGGCGGTGCTGCGCGATCTCGGCTACGATGCCGCAGCGGTCGCGGGCTTGCGCGAGCAGGGCGTCGTCTGATCCCAACAGCCGGAGGGAGACGATGATCGTGCATTTCGTCGGCAGCGTTCCGCTGCCCGACGCCGAAACCGTGTTCCGCACCCTCGCCGCGGCCGCCGGACCATATCTCCGGTGCCTGCCCGATGGCGAGACCGGCATCCGCAAGACCTGGATCCGGTTTTTGCAGGATGTGCTGGTGCAAAACCCGGCAATCGAGCCGGCGCCGGTGCCGCCGTTCAAATTCACCCAATGGGACGGCAAGGTGCTGCGCGAAATCCCGCGGCTGCGCCTCAGGCCGGGCATCGAGCCCGACCCCGACACGTTCGAGACCGGCTATGCGCAGATGGCGATCGCGTCCTGGGGCCTGTTCGATCGACTGCAAAAGGCCGGTGTCATCCCGGCCGAGGCCAAATTCCAGGTGTCGCTGCCGACGCCGATTGCGCCGGCCTACAACAACATGCTGCCGTCCGACCGGGCCGGGCTGCTGCCGGCGCTGACCCGGCATTTTATCGGCGAGGTCGAAAAGATCGCCCGCGCGGTCCCGAACCACCGCCTCGCCCTACAATGGGACGTGTGCCAGGAGGTGCTGGCCTGGGAGGGCTATTACGAGCCGGGGCCGGTCGATTTCCGCAGCGAGACGCTCGCGGTGCTGACCCGGATCGGCGACGCGGTGCCGGCCGAGGTAGAGCTCGGCTACCATTTCTGCTACGGCAGCCCGGCCGACGAGCACTGCGTCCAGCCCAAGGACGCGGGCATTATGGTCGAGATGGCGCAGGCGATCCTCGGCGGGGTTCGGCGCCCGATCCGGTTCTTTCATATGCCGGTGCCCAAAACCCGCAGCGACGACGCCTATTTTGCCCCGCTCGAAAATCTGCGCCTCGATCCCGGCACCGAGCTTTATCTCGGCCTCGTCCATCACGACGACGCCGAAGGCGACCGGGCGCGGCTGGCGGCGGCGCGGCGCCATGCGCGGATCGACGGCGTCGCCACCGAATGCGGCATGGCGCGCGGCGACCCGGCGCGGCTATCCTCGCTCCTCGCCGCGCACGTCCGCTTGGCCGAAATGGAGCATTAGCGGGAGGCGGCTGAGCCGCCTTTATTCGGGTTGGAGAGGATTGGATGGCACGGATCGAAATCGCCGGGATCGCCCTCGACGGGTTCACCGCCGGCAACGGCCCGCCACTCTTGTTTCTGCACGGCGGCGATTACGTTGCGCAAAACCGGCCGTTTCTCGATCGCCTCGCGCGGCATTGGTCGGTGACCGCACCCCGGCATCCGGGATTTGGTGCTTCGGAACGGCCCGCCGAGCTTCGCACGGTCCACGATCTCGCTTATCTCTATCTCGACTGGCTCGACCGGCAGAAAGGCGGCGATGTCGCCGTTATCGGCTCCTCCTTTGGCGGCTGGATCGCGCTCGAAATGGCGGTGCGCTCGGTCGCCGGCATCAGCCGGCTCGTCCTTATCGACGCGCTCGGGGTCAAATTCGGCGGGCGCGAGGACCGCGACATCACCGACATTTATGCGTTGCCGGAAGAGGAGGTGCGCCGGCGCACCTTTTTCGACCCCGCGCGGGCGTCGCCCGACTATGCCGCCTTGAGCGACGACGAGCTTTTGGCGATTTCCCGCGACCGCGAGGCGACTGCGCTATACGGCTGGCGGCCTTATATGCACGATCCGGGCCTGCGCCAATGGCTGCACCGTGTGCGGGTCCCGGCTTTGGTGCTGTGGGGCGAGGCCGACGGCATCGCCGGCCCCGATTATGGCGAAAAGCTCAGCCGCGCGCTGCCGCAGGCCCGTTTCGAGCGGATCGCCGCGGCCGGCCATTACCCGCAGATCGAGCGGCCCGACGAGGTCGCCCTTCGGATCGAGCGCTTCTTGGGCGCGGAGGCAGTGCGATGAACGTCTGGCATTTCAGCGAAATGGCCTATCACCCGGCGTGGCCGCATCTCGACCGGACCTACCGGGTCACGGTGCCGAGCCGGCTCTACGACCCCAAGGTCGGCGCCGATCTCTACCACCGCTATCTCGACGAATGGGCGCTGTGCGACGAGCTCGGCATCAACATCATGACCAACGAGCACCACGCCACCGCCACCTGCAGCGATTCGGTGTGCACGATCCCGATGGCGATCCTGGCCCGCGAGACCAAAAAAGTGCGCCTCCTGGCGCTCGGCATGCCGATCGGCAACCGCAACGACCCGATCCGCGTCGCCGAAGAATATTCGATGATCGACGTGATCTCGCGCGGCCGGCTCGATATGGGCTTTGTCAAAGGCGTGCCGTTCGAGATTTCGCCGGCCAACACCAACCCGGCCGATCTGACCGAGCGCTTCTGGGAGGCGCACGACCTGATCCTGAAGGCGATGACGAGCCATGACGGCCCGTTCAGCTGGGAGGGCCGGCATTTCCAGTACCGCTCGGTCAATGTCTGGCCGCGCCCGTACCAGGAGCCGCATCCGCCGGTCTGGACCCCGGTCGGCAGCCCGGAGAGCGCGATCGAGGCGGCGGCGCGCGGCATCACGATCGGCGTCCTCAACACCGGCTGGGTCCGCACCCCGTCGATCTTCGAGGCGTACCGCAAAAAGGCGCGCGAATCGGGCCGCGATCCCGCACCCGAACGCCTCGCCTATATGGCGCTGATCGGGGTCGGCGAGACGCGTGAGGAAGGCTGCCGCCGCGCCGACCAGATCCTCGGCTATAGCCGCACCTCGGGCATCGTGGCACCCGAATTCGCCAACCCGCCGGGCTATGCCGCGGCTCGCGCGACGGCGCAGATGCTGAAAGGCGGCGGGGCGATGGCGGCGCGCGCCACCCGGGTCCAGACCAAGGACGGCCACCCGATCAACCCGCGCACGATGACGGTCGACGAAGCGATCGACGCCGGCCTCTCTTTCGCCGGCACCCCCGACGACGTCTTCGACCAGCTCAAGGCATTCTACGACCACGTCGGCGGCTTCGGTCACCTCTTGATGATGGCCCAAGGCGGCCTGATCAGCCACGAAGACACCGTCGCCAACCTGACCCTGTTCTCAAAGGAGGTATTGCCGCGCCTGGCTGAGCTGGGGTGATGCCGCCATTTCCAGATAGCGCAACACTCAGAAAGAGAAGCTCGCTGTCTGCGTGCTCCGTGCCGTTGCAGTAAATAACTCCGGTGGGTTTCGCGTTTGAGCCTGGGGAAGAATTCCCCTCACCGCCCATTCACTCGTCACCCCGGCGAAGGCCGGGGCCCACGCGTCCGCGGCCGAGCGGATAATGGCTGGTACGACATCGCCACTGCTGAAAGTTCCGAGCGGCGGAGAAGGGGGGCCCGGTCCTGCGCCGGGAAGGCGACAGGAGAATTTGCCAAATTTTCATCTCGATCTGGATTCTTGCCCAGCCTCGTTGCTCAACCCACCCTACGAATCCTGTGCTGCTGTCTGGCGACAATGCCGCTGATCGGCTGCACCGGAGATTTGACGGCGATGCGATCACCTCCGGCGCCGGTCGCGGCAGCCGCCGAGGCGCCCGCGGCGCGGGTCCATGCGGCCGATCGGGTGACACCCGCGGCCATCCTCGTGGTGCTGCCGGGGCTGGCGCGTTTGGCGCCGATCCGGAGCTGTGGGCGAGGGAGGGGTTCGATCTGGTGACGCCGCCGCCTGAATTTCTGCGGTTCGCGGCGGACCGCGAGGCGGCGCTGGCACAGCTGGCCGCCGCGGCGCGGGCGCTCGCCGACGCGCCGGTCTGGCTCGTCGGCCCCGACCCGGCGGTCGAAGCGGCGCTCGCCGCACCGGGTGGCCGGGTCTAGGGTGTCGTCGTCACTTCGGCCGGCGCCGGGACCGGCAGCTGCACCGAGAGCTTTTCCTATTTCGATCCGGGCACCGGCGCGCCGCCAAAGGTGACGTTCGACAAGTCCGGCGACGCCTGCCCTGCGGGCGCGGTATCGGCTCCCGCATTCGGCGCCGGAACCGGGCCCGCCACCACTTCGGGACCGGCTATGCCGGCGGCAAAGCCCGGCGGGCCGCGCATCATCGAGGCGTAGGCCCAGCCCGACGGCATGTCGTCGCCGGCCCGCCAAGCCTATCTGCGGCAGCTCGCCGAGCTGATCAAAGGGGCGCCGCCCGGCTGACCGGAGCCGCTCCCTCCACCCCGCCTCAATAGGGTCGATAAGGCGGCGGCGGGGGTGGCGGCGGTGTCGTGACAACGCCGGTCACAGCACCCACGGCGCCGCCGATCGCGGCGCCGGTGGCCGCACCCGCACCGCCGGCGGCAGCCCCGCCGATCGCGGCGCCGGCGCCGGCGCCGATCAACCCGCCGCCGACCGCGCGCTGCGCCGGATCGTAGGGGTTCGTGCACCCGGCCAGCGCCAGGATAAAGCCGGCGGCCAGCACACCCTGCGTCATCGATTGTCTTGTCACACCCATTCCTTCCCCAGTGAGCTTCCGAAAAGATCTTGTCGACCCGTCGGCGGGATAAACGGCCGATGCCCGCGTCATCTTCCATTCAAACCGGCTGCAAACGAAACGGGCTGGCGGCAAGTTCCCGCCATTTTCCGCGCTCGGCGCGCTTGAGCGATCGGCGCGGAGGGTGCACGATGTGGCAACGCCGCCTGATCGACGTACAAGCAATAACAACGAGGAGGAAAAACAATGACCGCAGCGCCTACCCTCGGCCGTCCGGATATCCCGCCGAGCCATCTGATGGGTCGCAAGCTCGACAGCATCCCGTTCAGCGCCTATCACGTCGTCATCATCCTGGTGCTCGGGTTTGTCGGGTTTATCGAAGGCTACGATCTGGCGCTGACCGGCTCGCTCCTGGTGCTCGCGAAAGCGCCGCTGCACATGGATGCCAACCAGGTCCGCGCGCTCGCCACCTGGCCCACTTTCCTCGTCGTCATCGGCGGCTTTTCAGCGGCGGCGATGTCCGATCGCATCAGCCGCGTCGCGGTGATGCAGGCCGGGGTCATCTTCAGCACCTTGTGCACCCTCTTGATCTTGCTGGCGCACAGCTACGAGACGCTGTTCATCCTGCGGCTGATCACCGGGTTTTTCCTCGGCTTTACGATCTCGGCACCGTTTCCGATCGCGGCCGAGCTGATGCCGGCGCAGCATCGGCGAACCTATGCCGCAATCTACGAAACCATGCTGGCGATGGCGTTCACCTTGCTGCCGTTTGTCGGCTTTGTGCTGGCCAATCACCCCAAGGGCTTCCAGCTGGTCGGGTTGCCCGGCGGGGTTACCCTGTTTATCGCGCCGGTGCTGATCTATTTCCTGATCCCGGAAAGCCCGCGCTGGCTCTTGCGCCGCGGCCGGGTGCAGGATGCGATCGACAACGTGAACCTGATGATCCGGCGCTGCGGCAGCCAGGTGCCAGCGATGACGGCCGACGACCTCGGAGGCGGCCATGAACGGACGCGCGAGCAGTTGCCGCCGTTCTGGAAATTGTTCGCCGCCGGCCAGCTCCAATGGACTGCGACCGGCATTCTGTGCGGCATCTGCGCCGGGACCGTTTATTACCTGATCGCGATCCTGCTGCCGAAAGCGCTGGTCAGCCAGGGTGCGGCCGTCGCCTTGAGCTTTGGCTTGAGCTCGCTGGTGTTTGCGGCGAGCATTCCGGGCAAGCTCTTCAACGGCTTTATCATGGAGGTGATCGGCCGGCGCTGGACGATCACCGGCGCCTTCCTGCTGTCGATCCCGGGGCTGCTGCTGATGGTCGTCGCGCATCGCGCCGGCTCGGCCGCGACCATCGTATTCAGCGCCGGCGCGCTGATCACCGGGTTTACCACGCTGTCGATCTTCCCGGCGGTGCGGATGTATCTGTCCGAGCAATTTCCGACCGCATTGCGCGGCCGCGGGCACTTTTTCGGCGAATCCTTCGGACGGATCTTTGCCGGTGTGCTCGTGCCCTTTGTGATGGTCTCGCACACCGCGTCGCCGACGATCTTTTTCGGCACGATGATCGTCATGGTGCTGATCGGCGCGTGCATCCCGTTTGCGCTCGGCCGCGAGACCATCGGCAATCTCGAGACCTTCACCGAGGTGTTGCCCGAGCTTGCCTGACCCTTCCCCCGGCGCCGGTCATTTTCGGAGCGGCCGACGCCGGGTTCGGCGGCGGCTCGCGCTGGCGCTAGGTTGAGCGCCTTCGATCGTGAGCGCGCGAGGCAGCGGCTGGAGCGGCCGCAAGCCTCACTCCCTCCGGTTCTGCCGGCTGGGGGAGCGCCGGCTGATGCCGAGCACAACCGCCGCCGCGAGCTGCAGCACCAGTGAGGTGGCGACCAGCGCCGGCAGGCTGACAGTGTAAAGCACGCCGAGCACGACGCTGCCGGCGAGCCATGCCGTCCCGCGCATCAGGTCGAACAGCCCATAGGCGGTGGCGCGGCGGTCGGCTGGCACATCGCGTCCGAGCAACGCGTAGAAAATTGTGTCCTGGACGGCGGTCCCGATGCCCCATAATCCGGCGCCGGCCACAGCGGCGGCAGCGCCGCCCAGGAAAAGCAGCGGTGTGGCCAATGCGGCTACCGCGATCGCGACGGGCACGACGCCGCTGCCCCGCCGGTCGAGAAGCCGGCCCAGCACCAGCGCGGCGAGCCCCTCGACCGCCATCGCCAGCGCATAAAGCAGCGGTATCCAGGCCGGCGGCGTTACCCCGGCGCGGGTCAAATGGAACCCGATCAGGGCAAAGTCGGCGAACCCGGCGCCGACCAGCGCCGCCGCCGCGGTATAGACCCGGAAGGTCCGGTCGAACCCGGACCAGGCGGCAAGATCGGCACGGCTCACGCGCAGCTCGAGCCGGCGCGGGTCGGGGTAGAGGATGCGCGCCGCCGCGAGCACCGCGAGCGAGGCGAGCGCCGGCAGCAGCAGCACCGCAAAACTCCACCGATAACCCGCGCCGATGGCGAGCAGGCCTGCGACCAGGAGCGGCCCGGCCGTGCCGCCCGTCTGGTCGAGCGCCGTGTGCAGACCGAAGCCCCAGCCCGCGCCGGTGCGGCTGGCGGCGTGCGACAGCATCGCGCTGCGGATCGGGGCGCGAATCGCCCGCCCGACCCGCTCCGCGATCAGCAGCAGCACGGCAACGGGCCACGAGCCCGCGAGCGCCAGCAACGGCACCGACAGCAGATTGACGAGATAGCCGGCGATCATGATCGGCCAGTATCGGCCCCGCCGGTCGGCGGTGCGGCCGGAGAGATAGCGCACTCCGTAGCCGAGAAACTCACCCAGACCGGCGACCGTGCTGACAACCACCGCCGACGCGCCGAGCGAGCCGAGGAACGGGCCGGCGATGCTGCGCCCGCCTTCGTAGGTCATGTCCGCAAACAGGCTGACGCAACCGATCAGGACGATAAAAGCGATCGCGCGCCGTCGCGCGCCGGTCGGCGGCGCGCCGGCGGGCAGGATCGGTTCCGTCATGAGACGAAGCTCGCGGATCGAGGCCGCTAGGCGGTCTGTTCCGTGCTGAGGCCGAACTCGGCGAGCATCTGCTCGCGCATCACGAATTTTTGGATTTTGCCGGTCACGGTCATCGGGAAGGCATCGACGAATTTGATGTAGCGCGGGATTTTATAATGCGCGATCCGGCCTTCACAAAAGGCGCGGATCTCCTCGGCTTCGGCGGTCTCGCCGGCGCGCAGCCGCACCCAGGCGCATAATTCCTCGCCGTAGCGCCGGTCGGGCACGCCGATCACCTGCACATCCTGGATTTTGGGATGGCGGTAGAGAAACTCCTCGACCTCGCGCGGATAGACGTTCTCGCCACCGCGGATCACCATGTCCTTGATCCGCCCGACGATGTTGCAATAGCCCTCGTCGTCGATCGTGGCGAGGTCGCCGGACTTCATCCAGCGCGCCGGGTCGATCGCCTCGCGGGTCCTTTCCGCGTCGTTCCAATAGCCGAGCATGACGAGATAGCCGCGGGTCAGCAATTCGCCCGGGGTGCCGCGCGGCACGATCCGGCCCTCGGTATCCACGACCTTGGCCTCGACATGCGGGTGCACCCGGCCGACCGTCGAGACGCGGCGCTCGATCGGGTCGTCCGGCAATGATTGAAAGCTGGCGGGGCTCGTTTCGGTCATGCCGTAGCCGATCGTGATCTCCTTGAGATGCATGCGCTCGACCGCGCGCTTCATGACCTCGATCGGGCAGGGACTCCCCGCCATCATGCCGGTGCGCAACGAAGTGAGGTCGAACCGGTCGAATTCGGGGTGGTCCATCTCGGCGATGAACATCGTCGGCACGCCGTAGACGGCGGTGCAGCGCTCGGCTTCGATCGCCGCCAAGGTGGCGAGCGGGTCGAAGCCATCGCTCGGATAGACCATCGCGGCACCGTGCGTGAGGCAGCCGAGATTGCCGATCACCATTCCGAAGCAATGGTAGAGCGGCACCGGGATGCAGACCCGATCGTGCTCGTTGAACCGCATCCCCTCGCCGAGAAAAAAGCCGTTGTTCAGAATGTTGTGGTGGGTCAGCGTCGCACCCTTCGGAAAGCCGGTGGTGCCGCTGGTGAACTGGATGTTGATCGGGTCGTCGAATTGCAATTTTTCGGCGAGATCAGCGAGCCGGTCGCGCTCGGCCGCGCTGCCGAGACCGTAGACATCGTCGAACTGCAGCGTCCCCGGCGCCGGCTCGCCGCCGAGCGCGATCACGAGACGCAAATCGGGGAGGCGGGCGGCTTCGAGCGCGCCGGGTGCCGCCGCCGCCAGCTCTGGCGCAAGCTCGCCGAGGATGCCGAGATAGTCGCTCGTCCTGAACCGCGCGGCGGTGACGAGCGCTTTGCAGCCGGCCTTGTTCAGCGCGTATTCGAGCTCTGTTACTCGGTAGGCCGGGTTGATGTTGACCAGAATGAGGCCGGCCTTGGCGGTGGCGAATTGCGTCACCACCCATTCGGCATTGTTCGGCGACCAGATGCCGACGCGCTCGCCCGGTTCGAGCCCGAGCGCCAGAAGGCCGGCGGCAAACGCATCGACCCGTTCCTTGAGCGCCCGCCAGCTCCAGCGAATCTCCTGATGGCGCACGACGAGCGCATCGCGCTCGGCAAAGCGTGCGACTGCCCGGTCGAAACAGACGCCGATCGTGTCGCCGATCAGCGGTGTCGTGCTCGCCCCGTGGACGTAGCTCAGCTCTGTCATTCTGCTCGACGCTCCCGCCCGCTCCGGTTGCGCAGGTCGATCTCCCGACGCGACAAACCGACGGCCGGGATTGTAGCGCGATCGCCGTCGAGCCGCAGGGGTGATCGACACGTCGCAGAGTTCTGGCTAACGCGTTGTCTATGTTCCAGCTAATATGTGCCGTCGCATATGACGGCAGGGCGGAACATGCCGCCCCGGCCGCCGTTGGCAGAGCGAGCGCACAGGAGAAGAGGCATGCCGGCCGCCCCTCGACCCTACTGGACCGGGTTTCTCAAATTGTCGCTGGTGACGATCGCGGTGCGGCTTTACACCGCGACCACCGAGAAGGAGCGGGTCCGCTTTCACATGATCCACGAGCCCTCGGGCGAGCGAGTGCGCACCCAGACGGTGGTGCCGGGGATCGGGCCGGTCGAACGCGACGAGATCGTCAAGGGCTACGAATACGAAAAGAACCGCTATGTCACGGTCGATCCCAAGGACCTCGACAAATTGCGGCTCGAAACCACCGACACGATCGACATTTCCGAGTTTGTCGAAGATGGCGGGGTCGATCCGATCCTTCTTGACAGCCCTTACTATCTGGTGCCGGACGGCAGCGTCGCGGAGGCCGGCTATCGGGTGCTGCGCGAAGCTTTGCGCCGCACCGGCAAGGTGGCGCTGGGCCAGGTCGTGATCAACGCGCGCGAACGGCCGGTGGCGATCCGCGCCGCCGGCGACGGCCTCCTGGTCAACGCGCTGCGCTTCGAGGACGAAGTGCGCCCGGCCGAGCAATTTTTTGCCGGTATCGGGGAAGGTGAGGTCGATGAGGACGAACTCGCGATCATGGAGCAGATCATCACTCGGCGGACGCGCAAATTCGACCCCGGCAAGTTTGTCGATCACTATCAGACGGCGCTGCGCGAGCTGATCGAGGAAAAGCTCGCCGGCAAGCTGCCCGAGCGTCAGGTCGAGCGCCGGCCGGCGCAGGTGATCAACCTGATGGACGCGCTGAAGCGCAGCCTCGCCGAAGCAAACGGCGATGGCCCTGCGGAGAAGCCGGCCGCTGCCGGCCGCAAGACGAGGGCCGCGGCACCGCCGCGCACCGCAAAGACATCCCGTGTCCAGCCGAGCCTGTTGCTGCCGGTCACCGGCGGGCGCGCCCGCGCCCGGACCGAGGCGGCGCCAACCCCGCCGGCCGCCGAGGAAGCTCCGCCGGCCCGCCGCCGCAAAAAGGCCTCATAGCCCTCAGCGCCGGCGGTCGTCCCGGCGAGGCGAAAGCTCAGCCCCGCGGTCGCTGGGGCGGCGAAGCGCTCACGAGAAGCCGCGCAGGAGGTCGAGAAAGGCGTCGAGCCGGTCGTGGTGCACCCAATGGCCGGCCTCTTCGAGGGTGACGAGGCGGGCGTCGCGAAAGTGCCGCACCCGCCCGTCCTCGCCCGGGTTCGAGGCCCAGCTCTCCTTGCCGTAGACGAGCAAGGTGGGGCAGGCAATGCGGCCCCACAATTCCTCGATCTCGGCCGTCGTCATCTCATAGGGCGGCTCGGCCCGGACATAATTGTCGAATTTCCAGCTATAGGTGCCGTCTTCGTTTTGGTTGACGCCGTGCTGGGTCAAATGACGCGCCTGCTCGGGCGAAAGGTGCCGGTTCGCCTCCTGCATGCGAGCGAGCGCGTCCTCGATCGACGGGTAGCGCCGCGGCAGCCGACCGGAGAGGCCGCGCTGCTCGTCGATCCAGCTCTGCATCCGCCGGGCGATCGGGCGCGTGCCGCGCTCGCGCAGCCGCCGCGGCGAAGCCCCGAGCCCTTCGATCGCGACGAGCCGGCGCACATTCTCAGGATATACCCCGGCATAGCGCAAAGCGATGACGCCGCCGAGCGAATGGGCGACGATCGAGACCGGCGCCAATTCCTGCTGATGGATCAGCTGGGCGAGATCGTAGACATAGCCGGCGATCGTGTAGTTGCCGTCGGGCGACCACTGGCTGTCGCCATGCCCGCGCAGGTCGGGAGCGAGCACATGCCAATCTCGGCGCAACGCTTCTGCGACCCAGTCCCAGTTGCGGCAATGGTCGCGCCCGCCATGGACGAGCAGCAGCGGCGGCGCCCCGGGATTGCCCCAATCGACATAATGCAGCCTGAGCCGCTGCGAAAAATAAACGCGCGAGGTCGGGCCGGAGCTATCGAGGGTCATTCGTTCATTTCCACGGGGCCGTGATCCGGCCGCGAACCTAGCGCCCGCACCTCCCGACCGAAAGCCCGAGCACGACCGGGCTGCCGCGTCGGCTGAGAGGCGGCCGATAGCGCAATAGCCCAGCCGCGCCGAGGGCAATCGAGCCGGTGCATACCGAGGTTACATAGCGCGCGGTGGCGGCGAGGCGGCGCAGCTCGTCGAGAAACGCGCTGTCATGGATCGCGTTGTCGGTGACGCCGCCGCCACCCGATACGCAAATCATATCGCAGGCTGAAATGTCGGCGAGCCGGCGCAGTCCGGCGAAAATCATCCCGTCGGCTTCGACCGTGCCGCCTTCCGGGCTGGCCAGGATCACCGTCGCGCCGGGCAATCGTGACAGCACCTGGTGCGGCCCGGTGAAATCGAGCTGCGTCGCACCCGGAAACAAGGCGATGACGATCACCAGCCCCTGACCGCTCATGACCCACGTCCTCCATATCCATTGACCGGCAGATCGTAACGGGCGTAGGTTTTGTCTGAAATGACTAATTTACCTTGTTTCCTGCCGTGACGCGCACCATTGCCGTATTGATCTTTCCGGGCTTCCAGCTCCTCGACGCGGCCGGGCCGATTTCGGTTTTCGAGGTGGCGGGGCGCGAAGCGGCGCCAGCTGCCTATCGGCTGCGGGTCATCGCCTGTGCCGCCGGGCCAGTGATCAGCTCGTCGGGGGTGCAACTAATCGCCGAACCATTTACCGATGATCCGCTCGACACGTTGATCGTCGCCGGCGGCTGGGGCACACGGGAAAACTCCGCATGTCCCGAGACGCTGGCCTTCGTGCGCGCCGCCGCCGGCCGGTCACGACGCGTCGTCAGCGTGTGCTCGGGAGCCTTCATCCTTGCCGCCGCCGGATTGCTCGACGGCCGGCGGGCCACCACCCATTGGGCGCGTGCCGCCGAATTCGCTCGCGCTTATCCGCAAATCCGGGTCGAGCCCGATCGGATCTTCGTCTGCGACGGTCAGGTGTGGACCTCGGCCGGGATTTCGGCCGGCATCGATCTCGCGCTGGCGCTGATCGGCGATGATTTGGGGGAGGGCGCCGCCAAACGCGTCGCGCAGCGGCTCGTGGTCTACTACCGTCGGCCCGGTGGGCAATCGCAGTTCTCTGCCCTGCTCGAAGAAGACCGCCCGAACGGACGATTTTCCCCGCTGCTGGCGTGGGCGCGCGAGCGGCTGGGGGAACGGCTTTCGGTCGAGCGGCTGGCGGATCGGGCGGCGATGAGCCCACGGCATTTTGCCCGGTTATTCACCGCCGAGACCGGAAGGACCCCAGCCAAGGCGGTCGAGCGGTTGCGCCTCGAAGCCGCGCGCGAACGGGTCGAGAGTGGTGGTGAACCGATCGAGAGGGTGGCGACGGATACCGGCTTTAGCGACCCCGAACGCATGCGCCGAGCTTTCATCCGGGCATTCGGTCAGCCGCCGCAAGGATTGCGCCGCACCGCCAAAATCAACTCGGCTCCGGCGCCTTCTTAACGCGGATCGCCAGAGCAAAATGCGATGGAAGCGAGTGCAGCCGCAGACGCTGTCGGCGAGGTCGGGCCGGAGCTGTCGAGGGTCATGTCGAGGCGGTCTCGTCGCGGTCGGAAAAGCAAGGACCCCCGTGCGCACAGGGCGGCAAACGGGGGTCGCATTTGCGAAGCTTGTTCGCACCCGGATCGGGGTCCGGGCTAAATCTTGGACTTGGTGCTGGGTTGCCGATGCCAAGCGGTCGGCAACTGCGGATTCCCGGGTGGCATCATGTCTTTGGGACACCTCCTGGCTGGTTGCCGACGCTCGCTATGTGGGACTGCCGCCGAACGGCGTCAACCGCGGGCATCGGCCGGTGGTTGAAATCCGGCGCGTGCCGATTTATTTTGCTAGCACTCTCGGCCGCCGAGTGCTATCCCGCCGGCCGAGACAATCAGCTTGCTATGGAGGGGTACGGTGGCATTTCGACCGTTGCAGGACCGCGTGCTGGTCCGGCGCACCGAGGAAGAGGAAAAGACCAAGGGCGGCATCATTATTCCCGACACCGCCAAGGAAAAGCCGATGGAAGGCGAGGTGCTGGCCGCCGGGCCGGGCACCCGCGGCGACGACGGCAAATTGCATCCGCTCGACGTCAAGGTCGGCGATCGGGTGCTGTTCGGCAAATGGTCCGGCACCGAGATCAAGATCGACGGCGAAGACCTCGTCGTTATGAAAGAATCGGACATCATGGGCGTGGTCGAGACGGCCGCGTAACGGAGGGAACCATGGCAGCAAAGGAAATTCGGTTTCACGCCGACGCGCGCGAGCGGATGCTGCGCGGCGTCGATATCCTGGCCAATGCGGTGCGGGTGACTTTGGGGCCGAAGGGCCGCAACGTCGTGCTCGACAAATCCTTCGGCGCCCCGCGCATCACCAAGGACGGCGTCACCGTCGCCAAAGAGATCGAGCTCGCCGACAAGTTCGAGAACATGGGCGCGCAGATGGTGCGCGAGGTCGCCTCGAAAACGAGCGATCTCGCCGGCGACGGCACCACCACCGCAACCGTGCTGGCCCAGGCGATCGTGCGCGAGGGATCGAGGGCGGTCGCCGCCGGCATGAACCCGATGGATCTGAAGCGCGGCATCGACCGGGCGGTCGAAACCGTGGTCAAGGACCTCGAAAAGCGCTCGAAGAAGGTTTCGACCAACGACGAGATTGCCCAGGTCGGCACGATCTCGGCCAATAACGATCGCGAGATCGGCCGGATGATCGCCGAGGCGATGCAGAAGGTCGGCAACGAGGGCGTGATCACGGTCGAAGAGGCCAAGAGCCTCGAGACCGAGCTCGACGTGGTCGAGGGCATGCAGTTCGACCGCGGCTATGTCAGCCCCTATTTCGTGACCAATGCGGAAAAGATGCTGGCCGAACTCGACGAGCCCTACCTGTTGCTGCACGAGAAAAAGCTGTCGAGCCTGCAGTCGCTGCTGCCGTTGCTCGAAGCGGTGGTGCAGTCGGGCAAGCCGCTGTTGATCGTCGCCGAGGATGTCGAAGGCGAGGCGCTGGCGACCCTCGTCGTCAACAAATTGCGCGGCGGGCTCAAAGTGACGGCGGTCAAGGCGCCGGGCTTTGGCGACCGCAGAAAGGCGATGCTCGAGGACATGGCGATCCTGACCGGCGGCCAGGTGATCAGCGAAGACCTCGGCATCAAGCTCGAAAACGTCACCCTCGACATGCTGGGCAAGGCCAAACGGGTCCGCATCGAGAAGGAGAATACGACGATCATCGACGGCTCGGGCGCCAAGGACGACATCCAGGGCCGCATCACCCAGATCCGCCAGCAGATCGAGGAGACGACCTCCGATTACGACCGCGAGAAATTGCAGGAGCGGCTGGCCAAGCTCGCCGGCGGGGTCGCGGTGATCCGGGTCGGCGGCGCCACCGAGATCGAGGTCAAGGAGAGGAAGGACCGGGTCGACGATGCGACCCATGCGACGCGCGCCGCGGTCGAGGAAGGCATCGTCCCGGGTGGCGGCGTCGCCCTCCTTTACGCCGCCAAATCGCTCGACGGGCTGACCCCCGAGAACAGCGACCAGAAGGTGGGCATCGACATCGTCCGCCGCGCGCTGCAATCGCCGGTCCGCCAGGTCGCCGAGAACGCCGGCACCGAGGGCTCGGTCGTCGTCGGCCGGCTCCTCGATGCGGCCGATCCCAACCGCGGCTTCGACGCGCAGTCGGGCGAATATGTCGATATGGTCAAATCCGGGATCATCGATCCGACCAAGGTCGTGCGGCTCGCCTTGCAGAACGCCGCCTCGGTCGCCGGCCTCCTCGTCACCACCGAGGCGATGATCGCCGAAAAGCCCGAAAAGAGAGCAGCCCCGGCGATGCCCCACGGCGGCGGCATGGACGGCATGGACGACTTCTAAACCAAGCCCCAGCTCCCAAAACGAGGCCGGCACCCAAAGGAGCCGGCCTTTTTTATTGGCAAGCTGGGTATGACCGCTGTCGGCTTAGAGCGGTTTTCGACCGAGTCGCATCGAGCGCGAGCCCGGTTGACGGGACTTAATAACATATACTAAACGTATAAATAAAAATATTCGCGGTGATAAGTCGTATATGATAACGTGGTTAACCATGCCGGAGCGGTCATGCCCCGACCTCCCGCAGAGGATCGTGATCAGGAGGGAGCATGCAGTCCACGATGACCACGCCCGTCGATGTGGCCGATGACCCGGTCAGGACGAAGCAATACGGCTGGCGGGTCGTCTTGTTTTCCGGCGCCGGCTGGTTTTTCGACGGCTACGTGATCAACGTATGGCCGCTGGCGATTCCCTTCGTCATGGCCGACTTGCATCTGACGGTAAAGGAAATCGGGACGATCACCACAATCTATGTCACCGCCTACACGCTCGGCACCCTGCTCGGAGGGACATTCGCGGACTACCTCGGGCGGCGCAGCGTGTTGTCCTTTTCGGTGCTTTTCTACATGTTCGTGGACGCTCTTACGGCGTTGGCGCAAGGGTTCTGGTCTCTGGGCTTATTCCGATTCTTGACCGGCACCGGAACCGGGATGGAGCTCCCGGTCGGCTCCACCTTTATTACCGAAGCTGTCGATAACAAATGGCGCGCGCGACTGCTCGCCGTCATGAACATCGGCTATCCCGCCGGCTATGTCCTGGCAGTCGCAGCGTTTGCCACGATCGGCGCGGTGTGGGGCTGGCGCGGGGTTTTTGTCGCCTCGATCATTCCCGGCATCTTCGTCTTTATTGTCAGGCTCAGGGTGTCCGAGTCGCCCCTCTTCCAGCTGGCGCGCGAACGGCTCGCGCGCGGTGAAGTAACCCGCGACCGCGTGGCCAACATTACCGTCTTCAGAAAGCCATACGCTCGCGATTCGCTGCCAGCCGTGCTGTATTGGATCGGCAACGCGTTTGCTTTTTGGGCGTTTTACACGTTTATTCCGCTCTACTTTGTGAAAGTCCGGCAAATTTCGACACCGGTCGAGCTGACGTGGCTGGCGAGCTTTCAGGTCTGGGCGGTCGTGATCACCTACCTCGGAAGCTGGCTGTCCGACCGTTGGGGCCGCCGACCGTTCGCCATCATGTTCGCCCTGCTGACGCTGATATTCGTGTGGGCCGTAACGCTCGTCCCGGATGGCGCTCCGCTGTATCTCGCCGCAGCGCTGCTGTTCGGCTTCAACAATGCGACCTGGACGATATCGTTTGCCCATTCGACCGAGCTTTATCCGACCCACATCCGCGGTTCAGGGATCGGGACGACGATGGCCTGCGGCCGGGTCGTGTCGATTTTTGCTCCGCTGTTCTTTGGCGTGGTGGCGGCGCGCTATGGCATCGCTGTCGCCTTCCGCCTCGGCGCGCTGGCCTGGATCCTCACCATCATCGGCTATCTGCTGTCGCGCGAGACCAGCGGGATCGCGCTCGAGCATATCGAGCAACGGGCCGCCTCGGCGGCAGCCCCGCCGGTCGGCGCGCCGCTGCCGCAGCCCTCGGAATAAAACCCGACTATTCTGTCGCGTGATCCGCCCCTTGCCCGCGTCGCGGGTGTCGGCGGACCCTCAATCGGAGGATCGGCAATGCAGCAGGATCAGATCATCGATTGCGACGGCCATCTCGTCGAGCCGCCCGATTTGTGGGAGCGCTACCTCGAAGGCCCGTTGCGCACCAAGGCGCCGCGGCTCGTCGCCGACCGCAACGGCCTGGCCCGGATCGCGCTCGAAGACCGGCTTTATCCGCAGCTCGAAGGCAACGGCAAGGGCTTTCCCGGGCTGCCGGTCGAGTGGTTCCGACCTGACGGCGGGGGCCGCTTTCATGCCCAGCCGGGGATCTCGCCGCAGGCCCGGCTCGCCGCGATGGATCAGGAAGGCATCGACATCGCCGTGCCGTTCCCGACGCTCGGGCTCTACACGGTCGATGCGCGCGAGGCGGAATTGAACGCCGCGATCTGCCGCGCCTACAACAACTGGCTGCACGAGGAATACCTCGCCGCCGACCGCCGGCGGCTCGTCGGCGTCGGCATGGTGAGCTTGCTCGATGTCGGAGCGGCGGTCGATGAATTGCGCCGCGTCGCCACGACGCTCGGCTTCAAAGGTGTCTATCTGCGGCCCAACCCGGTCGGCGGCCGTGCCTTGCACGATCCTGCCTTCGATCCGTTCTGGGCCGAGGCGGAGCGGCTCGGCGTGCCGGTCATGTTCCATGAGGGGACCGACGGACAGCTGCCGACGGCAGGGCTCGACCGCTACGACAATTTCTTTATGACCCATACGGTCTCGCACCCGTTCGAGCAGATGCTGGCCGCGCTGTCGATGATCGCCGGCGGCGTGGTCGAGCGCTTTCCGCGGCTCAAGATCGCATTCCTCGAATCAGGCTGCGGCTGGCTGCCGTTCTGGCTACACCGCATGCACGAGCACTGGGAGAAGCGCCCACATGAGGTGCCCTGGCTCAAGACCGACCCGATCGCCTGCTTCCGCCGGCAGTGCATGATCTCGTGCGATCCCGACGAGGCGACGATCCCGGCGGTCGTCGATTTTATCGGCGACGATTATGTCTGCTGGGCTTCGGACTACCCGCACTGGGATGCGATCTTTCCCGGTGCGGTGGCCGAGCTGCGGCAACACATGACCGGGCTCGGCGAGGCCGCGCAGCGCAAGATCCTCGGTGACAACGCACGCCGCTTTCTGGGTCTGCCGGTCTAGGAATGGCTGGCTAGGAATGGCTGGGGCGGGAGGATTCGAACCTCCGTATCGCGGAATCAAAATCCGCTGCCTTACCACTTGGCTACGCCCCACCGGCGTGGCGCGAAATTATCGGGAAAGCGCCGGGCCGGCAACAAACCCGCTGGCAACAAACCCGCCGGCAACAAGCCCGCCCGCGGCGCACCACCATTGCGGGCAGGCCGCGGCGAGCGCCGCGCGACCTCGCCGGGCGCAGGCGCGATCGGCAAACAGGGCAAAGCAGGTGGCGCCGCTGCCGCTCATGCGCGCAATCAGCGCGCCGGGGAGCCGGCCGAGCTGCGCCAGCACCGCGCCGATCTCGGGTACAATGCCGATTGCGGCGTCGGTCAGATCATTGCGCCGCCGCATCAGCTCGGCGGCGAGCCCGGCAGCGTCCCTCGGCATCGGCGCGAACCGGCCAGCTTTGCTAAAGGCGCCGCGCCTGGCTGCGAACACGGCGGCGGTCGGCAATAGGACCCGCGGATTGGCGAGCACGATCCCGGACGCCGGCAATTCCGGCGCCGGCGCGATCTCCTCGCCCACCCCACCGACCCAGGCCGCACCGCCGTACAGGCAGGCGGGCAGATCGGCGCCGAGCGCCAGACCCAGTCGGGCCAGCGCGTCCTCGCCGATCGACACCCGCCACAGCCGGGCGAGCGCTCGCAAGGCCGCCGCCGCGTCGCTCGACCCGCCGCCGATCCCGGCGGCAACCGGCAGATTCTTTTCCAGATGGAGCGCCGCCCCGCCCGCGACCCCGGCATGGGCAGCAAGCAGGCGAGCGGCACGCAGCACCAGATTGCCTTCGCCGCATATCGGCGAGGCTCGCCGCCTCCGGTCCGCCGAGATCGAGCGACAACGCCGCGGCCGGCCGCGCGGTGACGCGGTCGCCGATATCGGCAAAGGCGACGAGGCTGTCGACTAGATGATAGCCGTCGTCGCGGCGCCCGGTCAGGTGCAGATAGAGGTTGACCTTCGCCGCGGCGAAGACCGCGACCGCCACACCCCGGCTCAGCCGCCGCCGGCGCGGGTCGGCGGCTTGGCGCCGTCGAGCTTCGCCTCGATCGGCTTGATGTCGCCCTTGTCCGGGCCGAACTGCAAGGCGCGCCGCCACTGGTAGCGCGCCTCGGTCGACCGCCCGCTCTGCCAATAGGCGTCGCCCAGATGATCGTTGATGGTCGGGTCTTCGGGCACCAGCTCCAACGCCTTTTCGAGGTATTGCACCGCGGCCGAATAGTTGCCGAGCTTGTAATGGGCCCAACCGAGGCTATCGACGATATAGCCGTCCTCGGGCCGCAGCTCGACCGCCTTTTCGATCATCTTGAGGCCGCGTCGCAATTTTTCGCCGCGGTCGATCCAGGAATAGCCGAGATAGTTCAGCACCAGCGGCTGGTCGGGCTCGAGCTCGAGCGCGTGCTGAAGATCGGCCTCGGCGCGCTGCCATTGGCCGGCGCGCTCGAGCGCGATGCCGCGGCTGTAGTAGAGCGACCAGCGCTCGGGTGTGCCGGCCGCCTTGAGCCGCTTGATCGCTTCGTCATAAGCGGCGGCGGCTTCGACAAAGCGCTTTTTTTCGCGCAGCAGATCGCCGAGCTGCATATCGGCCGCCGCCCGCTTGGGCTCCGCCGCCGCCATTTTGCGCAGCATCGCGATCGCTTCGTCGCCGCGGTCGAGCGTCTGCAGATTGGCGGCGACGCGCAGCTGTGCCGACCAGGAGTAGGGCGAGCTCAGCGGGATTTGCGCCAGCACCGCCAAGCTTTCCTCCGGCTTGTCCTCGGCGCTCATGATGTCGGCGAGCAAGAGCTGCGCCACCGCGAATTGCGGGCGCAAGGCAAGCGCGCAGCGGTCGTAGAGCAGCGCCACGTCGATCGTTTCCGGCCGGTTGGCGACGCTCGCCAGATCGAAAAACGCCTCGGCCAGACCTTCCCTCGCCGAATCGATGATCGGTGCGGGCGGCTCGGCGGGGACGCTCAGCGCAGATTCGGCAAGCTCGCTGCCGGCATTCTCGACAATAAAGCGGCGATAGATCGCCTGCGCCTTGTCGGCGCGGCCGTGGCGCGCATAGAAATTGGCCATCGCATCGGTCAACCGCCAATTGAGCTTGCCGGTCGCGTCCAGCGCCTTTTGGAAATTCTCCTCGGCCTGGTTCGGATGGCTGGCAAAATCATCGATCAGCCCGCGCTGAAAAAATTCGAGCGGTGCGAGCCCGTCGAATTTGTCGAGCCCCTGCAACGCCGCATCCGCGCCGGCGAGATCGCCCATCGCCATCCGCACCCAGGCGACGGCGGGCGGGCCGGCATAGCGATAAAGACCATCGGACGGCAATGCCTGCGCCCGCGCCAAGGCCCCCGCCTTGTCGCCTGCCTCGATCCGGTCGACCAGCAGGACGAGGTTCGCAACCGCGTCGGAGGGGTCGAGCGTCAGCGCTTTTTGGGCGAGCGGGATCGCGCGATCGAAATTCCCTTGATACGCCTCCATCAGAAAAGTGCGGCTGACGAGCTCGGAGGATTTCGGGTCGGCGTGCAGCGAATTCTCGAACCACGTGGCCGCCGCCGCGTATTCGCGCACCTCTTGGGCGTGACGGCCCGCGAGATAGGTGCCGTAAGGCGTGTCGCCCGCCGTCGCAGAGGGCTCGCCGCTCGGCGCCGCGATTGTCGCGCTGCTCGCCAGCACCATCGCCAGCAGAGCCGGTGCGCGCCAGATCCGGTAACGTGCGATTGGTGACATCTTCATCTTTAATCTACCCTGTCGGCTGGCGTCACATGTTCGGATAATTGGGTCCACCGCCGCCCTCCGGCACCACCCAATCGATGTTCTGCTCCGGGTCCTTGATGTCGCAGGTCTTGCAGTGCACGCAATTCTGCGCGTTGATCTGCAAGCGTGGCTCTCCCGAGCCGGCGTCCTCGACGATCTCATACACCCCGGCCGGACAATAGCGCTGTTCGGGGGAATCGTAGAGCCGATAGTTGACCGCGATCGCCTTTGCCGGGTCGCGCAGCCGCAAATGCGACGGCTGGTCCTCCTCGTGATTGGTGTTCGAGATGAACACCGAGGAGAGCCGGTCGAAGCTCACTTTCCCGTCCGGCTTAGGATAGTCGATCGGTTGCGCCTCGCGCGCCGGCACCAGCTGGGTGTGGTCGGGATGGTGGTGCATGGTCCAAGGTGCCGCGCCGCGCAGCACATAGGTGTCGAAGGCCGAATAGGCCAGCCCGGCGTAAAGGCCGCGGCGAAAGCTCGGGCGGATATTGCGCACCCGGCGCAGCTCCTCCCACACCCAGCTTTGCTCGAGCGCCTGCCAAGCTTCGGCGCCGGCGTCGCCGCCCAACCGGCGGAACACCGCCTCGGCCGCGACCATCCCGGATTTCATCGCGGTGTGGCTGCCCTTGATTTTGGGCACATTGACAAAGCCCGCGGCGCAGCCGGTGAGCGCCCCGCCGGGAAAATCGAGCCGCGGGATCGACTGAAGGCCCCCTTCGTTCAAGGCCCGTGCGCCATAGGCGATGCGTCTTGCGCCCTCGAAATAAGGGCGGATCGCAGGATGGGTCTTGAACCGCTGAAACTCTTCGAACGGGCTTAAAAAAGGGTTTTTGTAGTCGAGCCCGACGACAAAGCCGACCGCGACCTGGCGCTCTTCGAGATGATAGAGGAACGAGCCGCCATAGGTGGCGCTGTCGAGCGGCCAGCCGACGGTGTGGAGGACGAGCCCCGGCCGGTGCCGCCCGGGTGCGACTTCCCACAATTCCTTGAGGCCGATCGCATAGGTCTGCGGGTCGATCCCGTCGCGCAGCCGAAACCGCTCGACCAGCGTTTTCGTCAACGAGCCGCGGCATCCTTCGGCGAAGAGCGTCTCGGTGGCGACGAGCTCGACGCCCCGCTGAAAGCGCTCGGTTGGCTCGCCATTTCGGCCGATCCCCATATCGCCGGTCGCCACGCCTCGCACCCGGCCGGCCTCGTCGTACAAGACCTCGGCCGCGGCAAAGCCCGGATAAATTTCGACGCCCAGCGCCTCGGCCTCGCCGGCCAGCCAGCGGCAGAGATTGCCGAGGCTGATGATGTAATTGCCGTGGTTGCGCATTTGCGGCGGCGTCGGCAGGCGCAGCGCGCGTTTTTGCGTCAGGAGCAGAAACCGGTCCTCTGTAGCGGGCGTGACGAGCGGGGCGCCGCGCTCGCGCCAATCGGGCAAGAGCTCGTCGAGGGCGCGCGGCTCGAACACCGCGCCCGAAAGGATGTGCGCACCGACCTCGGAGCCCTTTTCGACGACGCAGACCGCGACCTCGCGCCCGGCCTCTGCGCCGAGCTGCTTGAGCCGGATCGCGGCGGCGAGCCCGGCCGGCCCGGCCCCGACCACGACCACGTCGTAGACCATCTCCTCGCGCGGCGCCCGTTCCTCGCCCATCCCGCCTCCACCGGCCATCAGCACCGCCCCTTACTATACGGGATCGGGTCAGCGAAACGGATCGATGATAGTAATCCCTTCAACCTCGCGGCCGTGTGGCGGCCGATCGCGCGGGTGGCAGCGATGGAATTCAGTATCGAGAAAAATGCGGCAGGATCATGCCCCGCGGTTGTGGACTTCATCGCGTGAAAGCCGGTCGGATGCCCGGAAATCGGTGATGTGCTCGCGCAATTCCCGCTCCCGAGCTTTCAGCCGTTCGACCTTCTCGCCGGCGCCGAGGCCGGTCAGGAGCTTGCGCACGAGCGCAGAAACCGACGTCTGCAGTCGGGCAGCGATGGTCCGGGCGCGCCGATACGCCTCGTCGTCATGTGAGGCTGTAATTTTTTTCATGGGCCTCTTGCTCCTCACATCGCCATCCAGCCGCCATCGACGTTCCAGGCGGCACCGGTGACATAGCTGGCGCGGTCCGAGCACAGCCAGACCACCATCTCGGCGATCTCCTCCGGCTCGCCCATGCGCTTCAACGGCGTTTGCGCCAGGATCGCCGCACCGCGGCGCTGCATCACCTCCTCGGTCATCCGGGTCTTGATGTAGCCGGGGCAGACCGCATTCACCCGGATCCCGGCTTCGGCGTATTCGAGCGCCGCGGTCTTGGTCAGCCCGATCACACCATGCTTTGCCGCGACATAGGCCGAGGAGGTCGGCAATCCGGCGAGCCCGGCGATCGAGGCGGTGTTGACGATCGACCCGCCACCTTGAGCCTGCATATGCAAAAGCTCGTGGCGCAGGCAGAGCCACACACCCTTCAGGTTGACCTCGATCATCCGATCGAACGCAGCCTCGGACCACTCCGCGGTCTTTTTGCCGGCAGCCTCGACATGCCAGCCGGCGATCCCGGCATTGTTGAAGGCGCAGTCGAGCCGGCCATGCGCGGCGATCGCCGCCTCGACCATGGCCCGCACTTCGGCGTCGCGCGCGACCTCGCCCGAGAGCGAAATCGCCTGCCCGCCCGCAGCATTGACCAGCGCCACCGTCTCCCGCGCAGCCTCGGCCGCGATATCGGCGACCGCGACGCGCGCCCCCTCGCGCGCCAAGGCCAGCGCCGCCGCCCGCCCGATGCCACCACCGCCGCCGGTCACCAGCGCCGACTTCCCCTCCAGCAGCCCCGCCATCCATTCCTCCCGTCTCCGCCGCCGCGGCAGCATATCTCCGCTCGCCTGCCCGGCGGCGGCAATTTAAGAGATGGTCCTGCTAAGAGATGGCCGCGGCCTTCACCGGTTGGATTAGGGTCGTCTCCGGGGCAAGCTGAAACACAGCGGTCAGACGGGAGGATGCGGGGTTGAGACACGATCATCATGACGATTGCGATTCTGGCGGCATCTCGCGGCGGCGATGGCTCTGCGGGATGGCGGCGGTGGGGGCGAGCGCGGCGTTGCCTGCTAAAGGGGTATGGGCCCAGACGCCCGCGGCAAACGGCCGCCTGATCGACATCCATCACCATTATTACCCGCCCCAGATCATCGGCGGCTGGCAGGGATATATGAACCGGCACGGCGGCGGAAACCTGTCGCCCGGCGTCGCCCATTGGACGCCGCAGGCCTCGCTCGACGAGATGGACAGGAACGGCGTCGCGATATCGGTGTTGTCGCTGGCTTCGATTCCCGGCGTGTGGTTCGGCCTCGACACGGCGGGCATGCGCAAGATGGCGCGCAGCTGCAACGACTACGCCGCCAAGATGCAGCAGGACCATCCCGGCCGCTATGCGCGCTTTGCCTGCCTGCCGATGCCGGATGTCGATGGGTCGCTAAAGGAGATCGAATACGCGTTCGACACGCTGAAGGCCGACGGGATCAACCTTTCGACCAGCTTTGGCGACCGCTGGCCGGGCGATCCGCTCTACAAGCCGGTGTTCGAAGAGCTGAACCGGCGCAAGGCCATCGTCTTTTTTCACCCCTATGCGCCCTATTGCTGCGCCGGGCTCAACGACGCGACCCCCGGCGGCGTGCTCGAAAACCCGTACGATACCGGGCGCACGATCACGAGCCTCCTTTTCAGCGGCACCCTCGCCCGGCTCCGGGATATTCGCTGGCTTTTCTGTCATGGCGGCGGCGTGATGCCGATGCTCGCCGGTCGCGTCGAATATTTCGCCAACCGGCGCAAGGACCTGAAAGAGATCGCGCCGAACGGGGTGCTGGTCGAATTGCAGCGCCTCCATTACGACACCGCCAACGCCGCCTGGCCGATCTCGCTGGCGTCGCTCTTAAAGATGGTGGCACCGTCGCAAGTGTTGTTCGGCACCGACTTCCCCTATGTGCCGACGGCCATGCAAAGTGCCGCACTCGCCAAGGGCGGCCTTTCCGGCGACGCGCTCGCGGCAATCCGGTCGGGCAATGCCGCCCGCCTGATCCCGCGGCTCGCGACGTGACCGCCTTGCCCCGCAGGGTCTGGGTGCTTTAAGGGGTTGGCATAACGTGGAGAAAGGGACGGGACGATGAGCGATGCAAAGGGGGTCCGTGTTCTCGCAATTTGCGGCAGCCTGCGCGCGGGCTCTTACAATCGCATGGCGCTGCAAACCGCGATCGAGCTGAAGCCGCCGGGCATGACGGTCGAGACCGCGGATATCGGCTCGATCCCGCTTTATAACGAGGATGTGCGCGCCCAGGGTTTCCCGCCATCGGTCGAGACCTTGCGCGGTCAGATCAAGGCGGCCGACGCGCTGCTGTTCGTGAGCCCCGAATACAATTATTCGATCTCCGGCGTCTTGAAGAATGCGATCGACTGGGCCTCGCGCCCGCCCGACCAGCCCTTTGCCGGCAAGCCCGTGGCGATCATGGGGGCCGGCGCCGGGATGGCCGGCACTGCGCGCGCGCAATACGACCTCCGCCGCTGCTGCGTCTTTCTCGACATGCATCCCTTGAACAAGCCCGAGGTCTTGATCGGCCAGGCGCAGACCAAGTTCGACGCAGCCGGCCGCTTCACCGACGAAGCCGGCCGCGGCTTTATCCGCGACCTTATGGCGGCGCTCGAAACCTGGACACGCCAGCTCGCCAGAAAGGGCTGAGGGGCTGGCTTGGATGCGCCGAACGTGTTCGTTCGCCCCCGCGGAAGAGGATGTGAAGGAATCGCGGCCGAGGTGGAAATCGGAAATGCTCTATCTCGCTTTCCCGGCGAAAGCCGGGACCCATTTCTCCACCCCTCCAAATTTTCAATCGGGTACAACTCCGTACAAGCAAATCTGGCACCTTGCTTGCGGAAGGATGGACCCCGGCTTGCGCCGGGGAAGCGAGTAAAGCAGGTTGCTTGCCCCCGTGTTCAGGCCAGAGCCTGCCCCTGGCTGGAACAGGGGGGCAGGCTCTGGGTTGCCGCTTTCGCGCGCTTTCGCGGGAATGACAAAAAAGGAGGAACGTCATGGATCTCGATTTCACCGGCAAGGTCGCGCTGATTACCGGCGCCGGCAACGGCATCGGCCGCGCCACGGCGCTCGCCTTTGCCAAAAGCGGGGCCAAAATCGTCGTCGTCGATCGCGATACGGCGGGGGGCGAGGCCACCGCCGGGATCATCCGCCAGCAGGGCGGCGACGCCCGCGTCGTCGGCGCCGACGTGACCAAATCGGCCGATGTGCAGAACTACGTCAAGGCCGCGCTCGACGCCTATGGCGCGATCGACTGCTTTTTCAACAATGCCGGCATCGAGGGAAAATGGGCGCACACGGCCGAGCATGACGAGGACGCGTTCGACCAGGTCATCGCGGTCAACGTCAAGGGCGTGTTTCTCGGCCTGCGCCACGTCTTGCCGGTCATGCTGCGCCAAGGGCGCGGTGCGATCGTCAATACCGCTTCGGTCGCGGGGCTGGTGGCGACGCCGGGGATGCCGGCCTATGTCGCCTCGAAGCACGCGGTCATCGGGCTGACCAAGACCGCGGCCGGCGAGGTCGCGCGCCAGGGTATCCGGGTCAATGCGGTCTGCCCGGGCCCGGTCGATACCCGAATGATCCATTCGCTCGAAGCCCAGCTCAACCCCGCCGACCCGGCGAGCGTCGGCCGTCGCTATCAATCGGCGATCCCGCTCGGCCGTTATGTCGCGGTGGACGAGATCGCCAATACTGTCCTATTTCTATGCTCGGATTTCGCCTCGGCGATCACCGGCGCGCAATATGTCGTCGATGGCGGCCGCACCGCCACCGGCGGCGCGGTGACTCAGGCGATAGAGCACTGAGCGGCGGCAGCACCGGTTCCGCTCGGCGGGAAGGGTAACTCATGGACGAGACGCGCACGCTGGCGATCGATATCGGCGGCACCGGGATCAAGGCGGCGCTGCTCGACGGGGCCGGGCAGATGATCACCAAGCGCCAGCGTGTGCCGACCCCGCCAAAGCCGGTCGCACCCGATGCGCTGGTGCACGCGATCGGCCAGGTTACCGCGCCCCTCGGCGATTTCGACCGGGTGTCGGTCGGGTTTCCCGGCTATATCCGCGACGGCAAGGTGCTGACCGCTCCCAATCTCGGGACCGAGGCGCTGGCCGGTTTCGATTTGCAAGGGGCGTTGGCTCGACGCTGGGGCAAACCGGTGCGGGTGTTGAACGACGCCGATGTCCAGGGCTATGGCGCCATCAAGGGCGCAGGGATCGAGATGGTGCTGACCTTGGGGACGGGTGCGGGCACCGCGATCTTTCGCGACGGTGAGATCATGCCGCATCTCGAGCTCGCCCATCACCCGGTCAGCGGCAAAAAGACCTACGACGAATATATCGGCAACGCCGCCCGGCAAAAAATCGGCCGGAAAAAGTGGGGCAAGCGGGTCGCCAAGGTGATCGGCATATTGCGCGAGGTGATCCGCTTCGACCATCTCTATCTCGGCGGCGGCAACTCCGAGGATTTGCGCTTTCCGCTGCCCGACGACGTGACCATCGTGTCGAACACCGACGGGCTCACCGGCGGCATCGGGCTGTGGCGGGTCGCGTCGGGCAAAGCCGCAGCGGACCCCGCTGGCGATGACGCCCCCGCGGCGGAAGCCGGCGCATAACCCATTTTCGCCCGCACCCAAGCACATTCCGAGAGCAGGGCGCCGTGCGGCGATCGGCCACGATCCTGGCAGCGTTGCTGCTCGCCGGCTGCGCCGCCGCACCCAGCGAGCAGCCGGCGCCGCGGGGACGCATCTCGGCGACGACATCGCTCAACGCCCACATACCGCCTTTTGCCCGCTGGCCCTATCAGCCGTTTTCCCGCGAGGCGGCGGTGCAGCTGGCGCTCGGCGAATGGCGCGCCTTCAAGCAGCCGATCGTCTACCCGAACCAGGAGCTGCCGGAGGACGAGGAGCGCGAGGAAGGGCTGTGGCAGCGGGTCGGGCTCTACTGGTGGCTCGGCCTCGATCCGAGCTGGCGCGAGCAGGGCTGGACCGGCATTCACGACGAGAACGGCCGGGTGTTCCCCGACACCCGCGACGGCTTTTACGCCTGGTCGGCGGCGTTCGTCTCGTATGTGATGCGTCTTGCCGGGGCCGGCCCGAGCTTTCCCTATTCGGCGACCCACTCGGATTATATCAATGCTGCCGCGCGCCACGATCCCGGTATCGCGCTGACCCCGGAGCGCGTCGAGGCTTATGCGCCGCAGCGCGGCGACCTGATCTGCTTGTGGCGCGGCCGGCGGCAAGTGACGTTCGACCAGCTGCCGGCCGGCCGTTTTCCGGGCCATTGCGACATCGTCGTCGGCATGAAGCCCGGCGAGCTCGAGGTGATCGGCGGCAATGTCGACAACGCAGTCGCGATGAAGCCGATCCCGGCGACTGCCGATGGCCGCCTCGCCGGCCCCGACGGCGTCGTCCTCGACCCCGACCATCACTGGTTCGTGGTGCTGAAAGTCAATTACCAGCAGACTGGAACGCCGCAGCCGACTGCGATCTCGGCGCTGCCTGCCCCGCGACCCGGATAGGCTGGCCTTGGCCACGCTGACCGGGGCGACGGTGCTTGTGGCGCTGGTGAGCGAGGTCTCACGCGCCTGAGCCATCAGCGGCGCCAACGGTTCCCCGCTTCAATCTCTTGCGGGGCGAACATGGTTGTCCGGCTGCCCCGCGGGACAACCGTATCACGGAGCAAGCGCGGAACTGTCGCTGCATCTTTAAGAAAACTCATCGGTGGGCGGCACTGCTTATGCATCTTTGATGGATTTTAGGGATATGCGACCCGCGTCGGCTCAGAACCCGAAGCGATGTTAGGCTCTCCACAGGGGGCGCCAGCTGGGCTTCTGTTGAACGACGCTGACCACGCGGCGGCAACCCCGGCCTCTCTGCCGCTTACGATGTGCTTTATTTTCGGTTGACAAATCGACATGCATTAATTCTCCTGTAAGCACTGGATGTCTGCGCGTTCGACCCTGCTTATCCTGAGGGGGTCGAGATGCCTTCAAGCACCGTCCGCAAATTCATCGACCCGGATATGTATTTTTCGGGGATCCGAAATTTGCAGATCGAGGGAATCGTTACAAAGCGCGGCGAATTCCACGCGGTATCGACGCGCATCGACCTGCACCGCCTGTGGATGCATCGCTTTGACGAGAGCCTGCCTCGCATCATGCGGCAACCGGGGCGGCGGCGGGGTCAGCCGTGGCGGCGGCGGCAACCGGGGCGGCGCCGGGGTCAGCCGCGGCGGCGGAGCCACTCGGGGCAATTTCAACAGCGGCAACTTTCAACGCGACGTATCGGGCAGCCGCAACTTTGCAGCGAACCGCAACGTCAGCGGAAACGTGAATGTGAACCGCAACGTCGCGGTCAGCGGTGGCGGCTACGGGGGCGGCGGCTATTAGGCCCCAACTGGGGCGGTGTCGCCGCCGGCGCCGGTGTGGCGGCAATGGCGAGCAGTGCCGCTGCCTCCTCTACATATTATGCGCCGCCGCCCTATCAGTATTACCCGTCCGGCTACTAATCGTGTCAGATTGACGGCAGCGCAGCGCCGCTGCAAACCTGGCTCGTCTGGACGTCGTATCAGAAATCCGGGACTATCTTCTGAAATCAGTCGGCCGCCATCACCTCGCGGCCGCGACCGCCATCGATCATCGCCTCAGCGAGCCACGGCTCGCGGTAGAGCGCTGCGCGGTAATGCGCCCGGACTGCGGCAACCAGCTCGCCATTGCGGCCGAGCAGAGCGTCGCCGAGCTCGATCATGCGAAGATTGGGCCAGGCGCGCGGCCGTAGCCGCACCACCTCGCGGACAACCCAAGCCGCGCCCCGGCTCGGATCGTGCTGGGCCAGGATCAGGATCGCGGCGGCGGTCGAGCGCGAGATGCCGGCATGGCAGTGAACCAGGAGATGAGCACCGGCATCGTCGCCAGCCGGGACAAGGCCGCGGCCGAAGGCGAGCAATACTCCGACATCCCACGATTGCGGCACCTGCCGACCGGCACCCGGCTCGATCACGTCGTTAAAACGCAGCTTCAGCCGCCGGTGGAGGTCAAAACGGCGCAGCGCGTCGGGCTCGGGCCAGCCGGGATCGAGGATCGAAAGCACATGAGTTACGTCGCCCGCGCAACCGGCGAGCTCATCCACCCCACAAATCGTGATCCGCAACGGCGGCGGCCCAGCATCGATCACCCGCTCCTCCTTCCTGTCGACACAGAACCTATCGCAGGCTTGTGGCAAAACTGTGTGCGCCCACCGGCAAGCGGCCAAAAACGTCTGGCCTTTCGGGACGGCGAACCTATCGGCGACGTGCCGCAATTCCCCGATCGGCAATGCTGGAGAGAATCCGTGGCATCACACCAGGAAATCGACGTGACAAAGCTCCCGCGCAATCCCATCGGGCCCTGCCCGCCGGATACCCCGGCTCTTTTCTTTATGGGGTCTTTTCGTTTCGCGCCCAGCTCTACTCGCGAGCAGCCGAGGCGATGCCAAACAGAGCTCGCCTCAGGGTTTTGCTCGGAGTTTCGCAGGTGTTGTTCAGATGCGACGTTCGCTTTTGGCCGCCGTGGCCGCCCTGACTGTCGCCACCCTCGCACCCGCCGCCCGCGCCGGCGCCCCCGGCCCGACTGCGTTCATAGCCGCGCTCGGGGCCAGCTTCAGCTGCTGTCGAGGAGCGCCGCACCCGAGCAACGGACGGCAGAACTCTATCAGCTGTTCCAGCAGGATTTTGATGTTCCAGGTCTCGGTCGCTTCATTCTCGGCCGTTATTGGCGGATGTTGAACGAGCCGCAACAGCGGGAGTTTCTCGGGCTGTTCCAGAACTATGTGGTGATCGCCTACAGCCGGCGGCTGCTGCAATTTGCCGACCTGGGCACCGCTCCGCGCGTGACCGGCACGCGAGCGGACGAGGACAGCGTTATCGTCTCCAGCGAGATCGCCCGGAATTCCGGGAATCTGTCCGCGTCTGCCGCTTCGGCCCAGCCGATCAAGGTCGATTGGCGGCTGACCCCGTGCCACGGGGCATATCGGATCGCCGACGTCGTCATCGACGGCTTCAGCCTGGCGGCGAGCGGGCGCTCCGAAGTGGCCGGGGTCATCGAGCGCAACGGCGGCCAGGCGCAATCAGTTCTGGCGGTCCTGCGACAGCAGATCGCCGCCGCCGGCCGCCGCTGAAAAAATCCACGCGGTGTGAGCCTGCTCACAGCGTCGGCGCCGCCCGCAGACAAGATGCAGACAAAGCGAGCGGGAGGATGAAATGGAGGCCGATCCGACCAGCCTTACCTATACCGCCTGCGCGATCTTGATCGCCGTCTATGCCTGGGGCCGGTTCAACACGCCGCCCAGCAACCGCTCCTCGACCCGGCAGGCGCTCTATTGGTGGAGCGGGGCCGGCTATGTGTTCAGCGCCCTGGCTCTGTTTGTCGTCCTGTCGATCCTGTTGAAGGCGGCGGTGTGGCGCGGCGCGTTGCTCGGCAAGCTCGACGATCAGGCGCTGCCGGCGCCGCTGATCGCCACCTTGGCGATGACCACCTTGCTGCCTTCGGTACCGTTGCTGAAGCGGCTCGACGAGTGGTTCTTGTCGGTCTTTCTCGATTGGGCGGAAATCCCGGCCGAGGTCAAGCGCCGCGCCGCGGCAATGACGCCGCACAGCTTTGCGCTCGGCGCCGGCGACGTTGTCGAGCTGCGCGAAACCTTCAGCGACGACATGTATGGCGACAATCTGGTCGGGCATCTGCGGGCCCGCCGGGGCGAGGGGCTGGCGCTTTCGCAATATCGTCTGACCCGCGTGGTCAAGCTTTACGACCGCCTGCGCAAGCTGGCGCGAGAGCAGCGCTACGCCCGCTTTTTTGCCGAGGCGGAGGCCGAGTTTGCCGAATTGGAAAAGCGCACGGTGGACTTTTTGCGCCGCTCCGCGGCCTCGCTGAGCATCGCCGAACGGCTGCACCGGCTCGACGCAGAGGCGGATTACGAGGAGCTGGTAAAAGAGCGGCGGGAGACTTTTGCCCGCGATTGCCGCGACATCTTTATCGCGCTGGCGCGGTTTCTGGCGCATGCGGTGCTGCGCTCCGAGGCGAGCGAAAAGGCGATCCTGCGGCGCTTGCGCGAGGCCGGCTTTGCCGCGGCCGAGCCGATGAACCTGCCGCAATTCCCGATCGACAGCCTGACCGTGCTGGCGCTCGGGGTGCTGGTTTATCTCGCCCTGGTCTCGCTCTTTTTCGATCATATGCAGGGCTTGTCGCCACATGCCCCGCTCGGGCTGGTCGTCGCCCTCAAGGTATGGCTCGTGCGGCTGGCGCCGATCTGCGCAACGGTGTGGCTGATGCAGCGGTTCTCGTTCTTTCGCCGCGATCCGGGCGGCCCGATGCGCTATTCCGCCTATCTCACCAACGCCCTTCTGGCGAGCGGGATCGCCGCCGCCATTTCTGTCGCATTTTATTTCTGCGGTGGCGATGGGCCGGCCGATCTTCGGACCGGCATCGTCGGCGACCGGCCGCTGATCTTGCTGACCCTGCCGCTCGGTTTCGGCGTCGCGCTGTGCTGCGACGATTGGGTCGAGGACCGGGCGCCGCCATGGTGGCTGCGCTTTGCGGAAGCGGGCGGCTGCGGCCTGATGATGGCGGTGGCGACGGTGCTGCTCTATCTCGAGGACCTGATGCCGTTCGCCAATGCGCTCTCGGACTGGAAGCTGCCGCTGGTGCTGGCGATGCCGGCGGCGATGGCTGTCGTGATCGGCGGCTCTGTGCCCGATATCTACCGCTCGGCGCGGCGGGCGGCGAGCGCGCGCCGGGCCGAGGCAAGCCGGATTGGCGTGCCGGTCCAGAGTTCGCCCCTTATGCCTGCCCCGATGGCCGCCCCGATGGCCGCCCCGATGAGGGCCGACGAGCCGGTGGCGCCATAACGCCGCGGGCACCGATTTCAGCGATATTCGTCGCCGCAATCGCCGATCAGCCGCAGCAGGTCACGCGATTTGGCGAGCACCGCCTCGATCGCCGCAAGGTCGGGATCGTCGAGCGCAAAGCCGAAGACGCGAGCGTTGTCGGCGATATGCTCGGCGACCCCGAGCCGGGCGCCGACAATGACGCCGGCGACCGCCGGCCGATCGAGCGCATAGCGGGCGCCGACATTGGCGATGCCGACCCGGTGCTTGCCGGCAATATCCTTTAAGACCGCGAGCAATTCCTGAAACAGCCTCCAGCCGCCCCAGGCGTCGATCATGCGCTTGTATTTCTGCAACGAAGCGGTGGCGAGCTGGGCCCGCGACGGCTCGGGCCGACCCAGGAATTTCTCGGACAAGAGGCCGCCGAGCACCGTGCCGTAGGCCAGCAGCACTGTGCCGTGCTCGCCGCAAAAGGATGCCATCCCCGCCTCGGGCCGGCGATCGATCAGCGAATACTGCACCTGGTTGGAAACAATCGGGATGCCGTGGCCGGCGATGACGCGCAGCCGCTCGGTATCGAAATTGGTCAGCGCGAGATGCCGGATCTTTCCCTCGCGCTGCAAATCGGCGAGATGCCGCAGCGCATCGAGGTAGCTTTGATCCGCATAATCCCACCAATGGAATTGGAGGAGATCGAGGCAATCCACACCCATCCGCGACAACGACACCCCGATCGCCCCCTCGACGATCGCCCGGGTCATCCGTCCGGGATGCGGCACCCATTTTGTAAACGCCTGGCTCTCGAACAGCCGCTCGCGCCCACGATGCGCGGCGAAGCGCCGCCGGAACTCGCCGATGAAATCCTCGGCGGGGCCGTAATGGTCGGCCAGATCCCAGGTGGTGAACCCGGCGTCGTGATAGGCGAACATCGCCTCGATCGCGCGCTCAGGGTCGATCGCGCCGTGCGCGCCCGAGACCTGCCACATCCCGTTCAGCACCCGGCAAATTTCGAGATCGCCAGCAAATGGCAGGCGGCTCGACGAGGAGAGGGCCATTGATCGTCTCCCAATTCACTCGGTTGCGGCGGGCCGCGGGACGCGCTACGCGGACATCATGTTAGCGCGGGAGGTCAGAAACGCGAATGGGCCAGGAAATCGATGAGCTGGCTCGGTTTGTCGCCGAGACGCAATTGGAGCAAATCCCCGAACCGGTCCAGGACCACGCAAAGCTGGTGCTGCTGGATACGCTCGGTGTGATCCTGGCGGGATCGCAGCGTCCCGAGGTGCGCGGTCTGCGCGAGCAGCTGGCGCCGACCGCCGGCAACGGGGCCACGGTCTATGCGCGCGGCTGGCCGGCGCATGATCCTCGCACCGCGGCGCTCTTGAACGGGATCGCCGGCCGGGCGATCGAATTGTGCGAGGGGCTCCGTCTCGCTTCGGGCCAGGTCGCGATGCAGGTGTTGCCCGGCGTGCTGGCGGTCGGCGAGCACACCGGCAGCACCGGGCGCGAGATGCTGGCGGCGTTCATCCTCGGCTACGAGGCGGCGGCCCGGCTGGCGTTGGGGTTTACACCGCGCCCGCTGGCGCACCAGAACGGCCAGGCTCTGCTGTTGGCGGCGGCGGCCGCGGGAGCGCGTCTCAAAGGTCTCGACGCCGCGGGGGTGAGCCGGGCGATGCGCATCGCCGCGATCCTGATGCTGACGCCGAGCTATACGAACGCCGTCGCCGGCGCCACGGCGCTCAACGTCGCCGGCGGCATGAGCGGCTTTGCCGCGGGATTGGCGCCCGAGCTGGCGCTCGCCGGGTTCGAGGCGCGCGACGATGCCATCGAAGAGTCGCTGGGCCAGCTCGTTGGCGACGGCTTTACGCCCGACCATCTCACCGGCGAGCTCGGCACGCGCTGGGAGATCACCCGCAACTATTTCCGCCTCTACGCCTGCTGCAACCCGATCCATCCGGCGCTCGACTGCCTTGCGGCGGCGCTCGCCGAGCTCCGGCCGCGGCCGGAAGAGATCGCGCGCATCGAGTTCGCCACCTACCGTTTCGCCTCGGTCATGCGCAACCCGGACCCGCCCAACTATTTCGCCTCCAAATACTCGCTGCCGCATGCCGCTGCGGTGATGGCGGTGCGCGGCGGCGCGGGTTTCGCCGAGCTCGACGACACCGCCCTTACCGATCCCACGGTCGCGGCCTTGCGCCGGCGGGTAGAGGTCGTCGAAGACCCGGCAATGAGCGCGTTGGCACCCCGGCTGCGGCCAGCGTGGGTGACCCTGACGCTGTCCGACGGCCGGCGCAGCACGCATGCCCGCGACAGCCATCGCGGCGATTTTCAGCATCCCTTCGCCCCCTCCGAGCTCCGCGAGAAATTCCGCGAGCTCGCCGCCACCGTGCTGACCCCTAAGGGCGCCATCGAGGTCGAGCAAGCGGTAGATCGCTGCCAGGATTGGCGGAAGATCGGCGAGCTGACCGCACTGCTGCGCCGCGCCAGCCGCACCAGCCGCACCTGACTGTGAGGACGGTCATGAGCCGACCGATCGCGGCATCCGCGACCTATGCTATCGGGCCGAATCGAGCGACGGCAGTCGGTTTCGGGTTCTCGTCCTTGTCGGCGACCTCACCGCCGCCGGGTCGGGCGCGGACTCGATGCGAACAGCACCGCGCACGGCCCCTCTCCGACAACCGGACAGAGCTGGCGGGCACAGCGTCCCCGCTGGTCACCGGACCCGCAAGGAACGGCACTATAGTGCGTCTGAAAGCTTCAGCGGTCGGTTGCGCGACGAGTTGTCGAAACGAGACATTCTGGCCCGCTAGCCCGCGCATGGGCGGCGCTTGCCGCGAAAGTGCGGTTAAGCCTAGGCTTGACGAGCCGCCGCGGTCGGCTCGGACGGCAGCGCGACGGGCCGACGCCAACTGCACGATCTCTGCGGAAGATGAACATCTCTAGTGGAGCCGGGTTCTCACGATGGAAATTGCCCAACCAAAATATAAAATTTTGATTTTGCATGCCCTGCGCAATGACGCTCGCCAAACCACCATCGACCATATTTATTGCTATCCACGGCATCGGCGCGGCAATCTCTACGCTTATCATCATGCTTACGCGCCAGTCAGTGAGGAGCTCAGCTCGTTTCCGTTCGATGCAATCATCTTGAATTATTGTTTTTCTCCATCAACGAATCTTTCACTCATACGAAATCCTCAAAACTCAACACTATGATTTTATTTCTAACTCTCCAGCCACAAAGATAGCGATTTCACAGGATGAGATGACATGCAATGCGATTTTGGATGAATGGTTGGACTATATGAACGTCGACGTCATTTTCACCCCGGTGCAGAACGACCTGGATGTTTTGTTGCCGATTTGCAGCGCGCATAGCAAAATCAAGCATGCCTTTGCAGGCTACAGTGAGCCGAGCGAGATAGAGCGGCTGGCACAATACCGCCGGCCATTCGCTGAACGTGTCATCGACGTGGGCACCCGGGTGAGGGCGACTCCGCCGCATTATGGCCGCGCCGGTCTTGTCAAGGCCCGCTCGGCCGAGCGATTTCGCGACACGGCGAGCGCTGCGGGATTTTGCCGTGGATATCTCGACGGAACTGCAGGATGCTTTCACCGGCGACGAATGGTTTCACTTTCTCGGCTCGTGCCGGTTTACCCTTGTCGCTCGCGGAGGTGCGAGCGCCTGCGATCCCCGCGCCGAGATCGGGCGGGCGGTGGCCGAGTTTGTCAAAGCAAGCCCTCAGGCCACCTTCGAGGAAATCGAAGCAGCCTGCTTTCCAGGCCGGGATCGCTATGATTTCACGGCGGTAACACCGCGCCTGTTTGAGGCGGCGGCGCTGCATACCGGCCTTATCCTGCTGGAGGGCGATTACGTCGCAGGGTTGGTGCCGTACAAGCATTACATTCCGCTGAAGGCAGATTTTTCCAATCTCCGCGAGGTGTTCGCGCTGATGCGGGACGATGCCGGGGCCGAGGCGATGATCGCGGCGGCGTATCAGCATTTGGTGCAAAGCGGATTGTTCAGCTACCGCAAATTCGTCGATGACGTCTTTGACGAAATTGTCGCGGCCTCTCCGGAGCCGCGTCATGCGAGCGCTGCCGATTTCACGCAATTGCAGCGGCATTACCAACGGCTTGCTCCCTATCAGCGGTTGGCCATGGAATCGCCGCCGAATTGGTTGCATATTGCTCCCCAGGCGTGCAATCGCGCAGAAATTCTGGGTCAGCGAGAGTCCATTTTGGCGCTGATCGAGGCCAGGCGCCGGGGTTCCGATGCGCGCAGCGTCATGGCGGCCATGATTGAAGCCGGCGGGCGGCTCGACCCGACCGTCGCCGCCCTGGCCACCGAAGCCATTGCCGGGCTTGCGGATGACGACGGCAGCAATCTGGACGCCCTGGCGGCGCTTGTGAATGCCCCGCCGCAACAGCTTTCGGGCTTGGACTATGGTCGCCATAGTAGAAGCTGCGAGTACATCTACGATCCCTTGCCAGAACCCTCTAACCCAAGAAATTCGTCAGTAGATCCGGTCGACCCCGAGGGATGTGCCGACCGAACCGGCTTGCCCGCGCATGCGCTTGGTGATCCGTTGATCGAGCCCAGGCCATATTCCGGTTCGCAGGCGGCGCGGCTAGGCGCCGATCGGTGGGCTGCTTTGCGCGGGCTACTCCCGGGACTGCGCGACGATCCACGTGCGAGGATCGCCCTCGCCGAGCGTGCGGTACCGGCGGGTAAGGACGGAGGTTCTTGCGAGGGAATGCTTTGCGCGGCATTCCTCTGGCCCCCGCCGCGGTGAATACGGTCCAATCCAACGGCTATTTCTGCCAGTTGCTGCGGCAACTGCCGGAGTTGCCGTTCGATCACGATTTTTGGATCAGCCTTACCGCTTTCGCGACCATCGCCTCGCCGAATACAGCGGCCCGGTTCGATGAGTTTCTCGATCAGCGGGGCGTGCTCATCCCCGAAGCGCTGGCGAAATGGCCGCTGGCGGCGCGCACCAATTTCCTGACCTATTGCGTAAGGCATCAGCGGCTCACTCCGGCGCTGGCGATCGTCCATCAGGCAAGCGCGAACTGGAGTCCGGCGGATAACGGTGCTGATGCTGGGCGTTCCGGCTTACCGCCCTGACTGTGCTGGAGAACGCCAAAGCGTATGACCAGCTGTCGGCCCATATCAAAGCCTACCATGAATTGCTGGAAGGGAGACGGATTGATCCGGCGGTTCGGGCTAATATCAAGGTGCAGATCGAGCTATTGATGGCGGCGTCGCTGCGGGCGCGGGCTCTCGATCAACTGGCGCTATCTCATTATCAGCAGGCTATTTCACTGATCGAAGCCTGCCCGTCGCCCCGTCTCAGTTCGGGAGTGCTAGCCGGCTTGTTGCTGACGGTGGGCAAATTTCACGAGGCGCAGCGCCATTTTGCCAAAGCGCAGGCATGTTACGAGCGCAGCGTCGTCGCTGCCGAAAGCGCAACGGGAAAGCACGATCTCCTGGCGGCTCTCGGCGGATTGGCTTTGCTCTCCGTACGCCAGGGACGGCATGCCGAGGCAGTGGCGCTGTACCGCCGGCGCGTCGCGTTGATCGAGAGCGATCCCAAGCTCGGGGAGTCTGCAAAAATTTTTGCGAACAACCAATTGGCGGCGGCACTCGTCGCAACTGGCAATAAATCGTCTGGATGGCAGCTGTTTGACCAGACCGTCGCTGCCATAAGCCGTGGTCGGCCGCCGAACCAAGCCCTGATGGCTGCGACGTTGCTGGCCCGCATTGATGCCGGTCTGGCTGAGCTTTCGGACGACACGCTGTGGCAAGACGTGCGCGCGCTGACCAAGAGCACGGCACTGTCGATAATGCACTGCCGGTCGTTGCTGAGATTGGCGGAACGGGCCATAGATGCTGACCGGACAAAATTGGCCGCCGACATCGCTGCCGCAGTCTCCGATCGGTCGCTCGATGTCGCCGCGTCAAATCCGGCGCAGGCTGCGCCGCTGTTCCTGAACCTTGCTTGCGCGGTGCAACGCCTTGGCGGGGATCCTCGCACGGCGTTCGATTTGCTGCACCACTGCGTCCGGACAATGGCGGAGTTCGCGGGCAGCACGGACGAGGGCGGGGTTTTCGTGGGCAAAGTAGTCGAGCAGATAATAGTCGTGCCGCCGCGCCAGCAGGCGGGTCAGCGCGGTGATCCCACCGCCGACATCCAGCACGCGAAGACGACCGCGATTTTCGAACATCAGATCGCCGTACATTTCATCGAAGATCATGCGCTTGGGCGGGGTCGTGCGCAACCACCTATGACTGGCGAATGCATCGGCGCCGGGGCGTTCCCACTTGCGCAGCAGGGACGCGATCCGATCCGCCTTTAGATAGGCAGCAAGATCTGCCTCCTCGATGCAATGCATCAGCCTCATGTCATAACTTCCTCGGCAGGTGCTATGGTCCGGCGATCATAGCCGCAGCATCATGCGAAGGACATCGACCATGCCAAAGCCGACTTATCAACGGGCGCTGATCGTCGGCGCCGGGCGAGGGCTCAGCGCCTCGCTCGCACGCCTCTTCGCCGGAGAGGGGATGCAGGTGGCGCTGGCCGCGCGCGACACAGAAAAGCTCGGCCCCCTTTGCGCCGAGACCGGCGCCAAAGCTTATGCCTGCGATGCGGTCGATCCGGCGCAGGTCGCAAAGCTGCTCGCCGCGGTCGAAGCGGCGTCGGGTGCCCCCGATGTCGTCGTCTACAACGCCAGCGCCCGTGCCCGCGGACCGGTCGCCGAGCTCAACCCGGCCGAGGTCGAGCGTGCGATCATGGTCAGCGCCTATGGCGGGTTTCTGGTCGCGCACGAGGCGGTCAAACGGATGCTGCCGAAAAAGCACGGCGCCGTCTTGTTCACCGGCGCTTCGGCGAGCGTCAAGGGCTACCCGCTCTCGGCCGCGTTTGCGATGGGCAAGTTCGCCTTGCGCGGGCTGGCGCAGAGCATGGCGCGCGAGCTCGCCCCGCAGGGCATCCATGTCGCCCATTTCGTGATCGACGGCGCGATCCGCAATCCAGGCCGGGTCGAGCCGGCGGACAAGCCCGACAGCATGCTCGACCCCGATGCGATCGCCGCGACCTATCTGGGTGTGCTGCACCAGCCGCGCTCGGCTTGGGCCTGGGAGGTCGAATTGCGGCCCTGGGTCGAGCGCTTCTGAGCAGCATTACGGCGCGGCAGCTCCCGCAGCGGCGATGGCGGTGCGGCAAGCGGCGTAAACCGTCTCGACCGAGAGATCGGCGAGATCGGGCTCGACCAGCACCGTGACCGCGGCGCCGCGCGGAGCGCAGAGGCCGGGCTCGGAAGCGCGCGAGAAAAGCACCACGACCGGCTGGCCGGCGGCGGCGGCGACGTGGGTGACGCCGGTATCGTTGCCGATCGTGAGCGCGGCCGCCCGCGCCAATGCGGCGAGCGCCGAAAGATCGGTACAGCCGATGAGGTCGACACAATCGGGGCAGACGCCGCGGATCGCCCGGGCGACCGTCGCTTCGCCGGCAACCCCAACCACGACCGTCACCAGCCCATCCCGATGCAATCGCCCCGCCAGCTCGCCGTAATACGCCGCGGGCCAGCGCTTTTCGGGCCGGTGCGGCGCCGATCCTGGGATCAGCACAGCGAAGCGCCGGCCGCAAAGCGCGTTTGGCAGGCCCCCGGCCGCCGGCAGCCGCGGCGCCGTCGCCGAGGGATGGATGCCGGCCATCAGCAATTGCTCGGCCTGCCGGTCCATCGTGTGCTGCCGGTTGCGCTCGAGGTTGGCGTGGGGATGAGAGCAGCCGGCAACGATCCCCGACCATTCCGGCATCGGCCCCGGCCGGAACAACCGGGCATAGAGCGCGGTGCGGTCGGAGGTCTGGAAATCATAGACCCGATCAAAGCGGCCCCGCCGCAACACGCGGCGCAGCGCGAGCAAGCCTGGGAGGTCGAGCCCGCGCGGCCGCGGATCGACCAGGACGTCGTCGAACAGCCCCGTCTGCGCCGCGAAATCGCCATAGGGCGCTGTCGTCAGTAGGCTGATCCGGTCGCCCCGATGATGCCGCCGAATGTCGGGCACCGGCCCCAGCGCCTGGATAAAATCGCCGAGCGCACCGAGCTTGATAACCAAAATCTCGCGCGGCAAAGATCGTGCCGGCACCGCTTTGCGGCGCGGATGGCGGCTGGCCAGAGCAGCGAGATCGACTTTGCTCGCCAATTCCTCGCAAGCCCGAAAAAACGCTGCATGCGCCGCCGGATCGCGATTGCCGACAGATGCCAGGAGCGCATCGATCAGGGCGCGCGCCGCACCGGAAGCGGTTTCGAGCATTCCGCGCGCGGTACGGGGCCGCGCGGCCGACAAGACCATCCGGTTGCCGCGGCGCCACAAGATGACGGGCTCGGCGGAGAGATGGGCGGCCGGCACCTCGATGTCGCCGCCGGACTGCCCCAGCAGATGGTAGATGTCGCGGGCGATGATGTAGCGGCGGTCGCGCCCACCGTGCCGCGCCTCGTTCCAGGCGAAAAAGGCGTGGAGCGGCGTGTCGGCAGGGAAGGCGACGGCACTCAGGCCAGGTGGCATCGCAGGCTCGGTTGCCAGCAGGGCAAGCCCGGAATTTATGGTAGCCTGGCCGTTATGGCGAGGGCGGGCGAGGGTCTCAGCCGACACCCCGGCATGCGACCGGGCAAAACCTGATGCGCGTCTTCACCTCTCTCCCGACCAAAGATTGGCGCGGCGCGGCATCATTTGCGGTAGCGGCCGAAGCCGCCGGGTTCGACAGCCTGGCGACGGCCGAGCTCGGTCACGACCCGTTCACACCGCTCGCCTTGGCAGCGCTCGCCACCGGGCGGGTCGAGCTGACGACATCGGTCGCGGTTGCCTTTCCGCGCAGTCCGACGGTCATGGCGAGCCAGGCCTGGGATCTGCACGCCAATTCGCACGGCCGGTTTGTTCTCGGTCTCGGCAGCCAGGTCAAAGGCCACAACGAGCGCCGGTTCGGCATCGCGTGGAGCCTGCCGGCACCACGGCTGCGCGACTATGTCGGGGCGTTGCGCGCGGTTTGGCGCTGCTGGGAAACGGGCGAGCCGCTCGGCTTCGAGAGCGCGCACTACCGGCTCACTTTGATGACCCCCGACTTCTCGCCGGAGCCGACCGGGCTGCCGCCGCCGCGCGTCGCGATCGCCGCGGTCGGTGAGGCGATGCTGCGGCTTGCCGGCGAGGTCGGCGACGGGGTGCGGCTGCATCCGCTTTGCTCGCGCCGCTATCTCGCAGAAATTTGCCTGCCGAAGATCGAGGAAGGCCGGCGGCGCGGCGGCATCGCACGCGGGCATTTCGACATTCATGGCGGCGGTTTTGTCGCGACCGGCCCAGACGAGGCGGCGGTCCGCGCGGAGATGGACCGGGTGCGCCGGCGCGTGGCGTTCTACGGCTCGACCCGCACCTACCGGCCGATCCTCGCCTTGCACGGGATCGAGGAGCTGGGGGCGGCGCTCCACCGCTTGTCGATCGAGGGGCGCTGGGGCGAAATGCCCTCGCTGGTCTCGGACGATGTCGTTCGCCTGTTCGCCGTCTGCGCGACCTATGGCGAAATCGCCGGCGCGGTCGCGGCGCGCTGTGGCGGCCTCGCCAACTCGATCGAGCTCAATTTCCCGGCATCGGCGCCTCCCGCCTTGCAGCACGAGCTGGTCGCCGACCTCCACCGCGTCCCGCACGCCTTCACCGGCTTTGCCGCCAACCGCTGACCGCGCATTACCGCGCAAAGGTGTTCGCCCGGCAAAATCGCCAGCACTCGGTCCCGACGGCGGTTCTCAACCCAAAGCCGACCCTAAACCGAGCGCGCCTCTTGACCGATGTTGCCCCAAAGCAGACATGTCCAGAAAGGAGCATAGTATGCGCCGCGCGATCTTCTGGCCTAGCCTGATCATACCGGATAACGTCCACCAGGAATCGGCAACACGAACACTTGGTATATAGACCGAAGGCTGCCGCTGGAGAGAGGAGCAGAGGGAACCGTGACGCTGTTCACAACGACAAACTACCCGGTCAACGCGCTTATGGAAGACATCGATCTCGGCAAGATCGGACTTCCCGAGTTGCAGCGACCTTTCGTCTGGCCGAACGTCAATGTGCGAAATTTATTTGATTCCCTCTACCGAGGTTATCCGGCCGGCTTTCTCCTCTTCTGGGAAACTGGTGCTGATGCTGGTCTAAAAGGCATCGGAACGAAAAACGAAAAGGCGGTTCCAAAGCTTGCCATCGTCGATGGTCAGCAAAGGCTAACCGCGCTATACGCTGTCATGAAGGGCGCCGAGGTGCTGCGCGCGAATTTTAAGCGAGAGCGCATCGAGATCGCCTTCAGCCCACTCTCGGAACGTTTTGCCGTGGCGGATGCTGCGATCCGGAAGGATAAAGCTTATATTCCGGACATCTCCGTCATCTGGCGGCCCGGAGCGAAGCTTCTATCGTTCGCGAAGAATTTCATTACTGAATTAGCTAAAACACCACGCGAACTAACTAGTGAGCAGTTGGATCGGATCGAGGACTCCCTTAGCCGGCTTCATAACCTTCCTCAATACCAATTCGTGGCCCTTGAGCTTATCGCTTCCGTCGATATCGAGACGGTCGCCGACGTCTTCGTGCGCATCAATGGAGAGGGCAAGAAGCTCAATCAGGCCGATTTCATCATGACATTGATGTCGGTCTTTTGGGACGATGGACGGGCCGATCTCGAGACCTTCTCGTTACGAGCAACCCGGCCGTCGAATGGACAGCCGTCGCCTTTCAATCATTTCATCAATTCAGCGCCGGATCAGATGCTGCGCGTGACGGTTGGGCTCTCGCTGAGGCGAGCGCGGCTCGAAAATGTCTACAGCGCATTGCGCGGCCGGGACGCAAATACAGGCCTCGATAATCCCGAAAAGCGCGATCAGCAATTTTCTCTGATGCGTGAGGGACAGAAAACCGCCCTCAACCTAGCCAACTGGCATCATTTTCTCAGTGCGCTGACGCTGGCGGGCTATCGAAGCGAGAAAATGATCAGCTCACAGACTGCGATCATTTACAGCTACGTGCTCTACCTAATCGGTGTTCGGGATTACAGTATCCCAAAAGAGGAAATGCGCCAGGCGATCGCTGAGTTCTTTTTCATGACGGCGCTTACGGGACGCTACACAAATTCGCCCGAGACCCGGTTCGAGTCCGACCTGGCGATGGTCCGAGAGCTGCCGGGGGGTTCGGTGTTCTTAGCGAAGCTGCGAGAGCTTTGCAACACCACGCTGACCGGCGATTATTGGACAACCACCCTACCGAACCAACTGGCAACCTCCGCAGCGCGGAGCCCGTCACGTTTTGCCTATCAGGCGGCGCTCATCATGCTTGACGCGCTGGCGCTTTATAGCCCAGTCAAAATCTCGGCAATGCTCGATCCGGCGATAAAGGGGGTGAAGGCCGCGCTTGAGCAGCATCACCTGTTCCCCCGCGGATATCTAGAAGACAGCGGTGTCACCGACCTTAAAAAAATTAATCAAATCGCTAATTTTGCACCAGTCGAGTGGCCGTCCAATATTAAAATTGGTAAGAAGCCCCCAGTAGACTATGTCCCGCCTCTCGATGCCGCGCTTTCGGCCACTCAGCGGGAACAGCTCTATTCCTGGCATGCGCTGCCTCAGCTCTGGTGGAATCTCCCTTATGAGTCGTTCTTGATCGAACGGCGTAACAGGATGGCAAAGGTGATCCACGCAGCGTGGCAGCAACTGACCGGAGACCTGCAGGAGACGGAGCCGACGGGCCCTTCGGTTGCTGAGCTGATCGCCAGCGGGGAGGGAGATGCGGTCGAATTCAAGTCGACGCTCAGGACAAACCTTCACACGGGTCAACCGGATGAGAAAATGCAGATGACGGCGTTGAAAAGCGTCGCCGGCTTTCTTAACGCCAAGGGCGGAACCCTACTCATAGGCGTTGAGGATAACGGTGACGTTCTCGGCCTCGGGGCGGACGGGTTCCCCAACGAGGACAAGATGGCCCTCCACGTCGGTAACCTCGTCAGGGATCGTATCGGCGATGTTTTCCTGCCCTATGTCCACACCGATTTTGAAGAATATAAGGGTCAACGCGTGCTCGCTATTCGCTGCGAAAAGGGGCCGAAGGCTGCCTTTGTGAAGGATGGGGTTGCGCAGCGCTTTTTCGTACGCGGCCCGAACGCAACCGCGGAACTCGTCGGGGCGTCGGTCACCGACTACGTAAAGCAGCGGTTTGGATGAAAGTCGGGAATGCAGAGCTATCTGCGAATGGCCGTCATCGGCGCAAGGCTGTCACCCGATGCGTCCCGGTAAAGGTCCGCTTTCCACCCGAGCGGACCTCGGCGCGGGTACCAAGCATCAGGTTTTATCCGCTAGAATGGCCCGAGGTTGACAGCGGACGGTCAGGGGCATGACGCAGGAAACGGAGTTCGATTACATCGTTGTCGGGGCCGGGTCGGCAGGGTGTGTGCTGGCCAACCGGCTGAGCGAGGATGCGCGCATGCGCGTCCTGCTGCTCGAAGCCGGCGGCAAGGACAAGAACCCGTGGATCCACATCCCGGCCGGGTTTTACCGCAACATCTACCACCCCGGCTTTACCTGGCAATTCGAGACCGAGCCGCTCGCCGAGCTGGGCGGACGGCGCATGATGTGGCCGCGCGGCAAGGTATTGGGCGGGTCGAGTTCGATCAACGGCCTCATCTATATCCGCGGCCAGCGCCAGGATTTCGATCTGTGGCGCCAGCTCGGCAATGCCGGCTGGTCGTACGAGGACGTGCTGCCTTATTTTCGCCGCGCCGAAAACCAGGAGCACGGCGCCGACGCGCATCACGGCGCGGGCGGCCCGCTCTGCGTTTCCGATTTGCGGGCACGGCACGAATTGCATGACGGCTTTATCGCCGCCGCGGTCGAGGCCGGCTATCCGAAGAACGCCGATTTCAACGGCGCCGAGCAGGACGGGGTCGGGCCATTGCAGGTGACGGTGCGCAATATGCGCCGGTGCAGCACGGCGGTCGCCTATCTGCGCCCGGCGATGAAGCGGCCGAACCTCAAGGTCGAAATCCATGCGCTCGTGCACCGCGTCGTTTTCGAGGGCAAACGTGCGGTCGGCCTCGAATATGCGCGAGCCGGCGTTCTCCACCGGGTCCATGCGCGCGGCGAGGTGTTGCTCGCCGGCGGCTCGATCAACTCGCCGCAATTGCTGCAGCTTTCGGGGGTGGGGCCCGGAGAATTGCTGCGCTCGCACGGCGTCGCTGTCGTGCACGATTTGCCGGGGGTCGGCGAGAATTTGCAGGACCACATCAATGCGCGCGTCGTCTATCGCGTCCGCCGCGCCAACACCTTGAACGAGATTTCGCGCAGCTGGTGGCGGCAGGCCCGCACCGGGCTCGAATATGTGCTGGCGCGGCGCGGTGCCTTGATGATGGGGGCCGCACCCATCGGCCTCTTTGTGCGCACCCGAGAGGGCCTCAACTCGCCCGATGTGCAGTACCAGTTTCTCGCCGGCAGCTTTGCGAAGCCGGGCGAGGCGATGCACGATTTCCCCGGCTGCCAGGCGACCTGCATCCCATGCCGCCCGGAAAGCCGCGGGTGGCTCAGGATCCGCTCGCCCGACCCGGCGGCCCCGCCGATGATCCAGCCGAACTATCTTTCGACCCAGGGCGACAAGGACACGCTGATTGCCGGGCTCAGGATCGCGCGCAAGGTGTTCGAGAGCCCGGCGATGGCAGCCTTGGTCGAGGGCGAGGTGTTGCCGGGAACGGCGACCCAGACGCAAGCGCAATGGCTCGACCATATCGTAAAGAACGCCGGCACCACCTATCACCCGACCTCGACCTGCATGATGGGTCCCGACGCGCGCGCCGTTGTCGACACCGAATTGCGGGTGCACGGCATCGAAGGATTGCGCGTCATCGACGCCTCGATCATGCCGACTGTCGTTTCCGGCAATACCAATGCGACGGTGATCATGATCGCCGAAAAAGCGGCCGATTTGATCCGCGCCGCCGCCCGAGCCGGCTCGCCGGCCGCCCGCGCCGCCTGACCGCGGCGGCGTTCGTCGCGCCCCCGGAGGCGATCCCGGTTGGTGCGCCGCCCCGATCCTGCTATCTATGTGCCGGCACATGATGGGAGGACGAAAATGGCAATATTTACCCACGTGACGGTCGGCACCAACGATCTGGCGAAGGCACGCAGCTTTTATGATGCCGTCCTGACGCCGCTCGGGTTGAAGCGTCTCAACGATCTCGGCGAAAACGGCTCGATCTGGGGGACGGGCGATCCGGAATTTTTTGTGCTGAAGCCGGCCAACGGGCAGGCCGCCAGCCATGCCAATGGCGGAACCGTCAGCTTTGTCGCGCCAAACCGCGCCGCTGTCGCCGCATTCCATCGGGCGGCCCTCGCCGCCGGGGGCAAGGACGAAGGGGCGGTCGGGCCGCGCAGCTGGAAGCCGAACGCCTATGCCGGCTATGTCCGCGATTTGGACGGCAACAAGCTCGCCGCCTATTGCTTCAAGGCCGAGTAGCCTCACCATCGACCGGCGCTCGGGCGGAGGTCGAGGGACCGGGCGCAATCGCGACGGCGCGCGCTTATTTGTCGCCCGCCGGCCGCTGGATTGTGCGCGCCGGGTAGCTATGTTGCGTCGATGGATCCCGAGACAACTCTGACCGCCCCGGCCGCCCCGGCCCTGACCACCCCGGTGCCAGCCGCCCTGGGGCCGGCCGCGCCGGCAGCCCCGGCCTCGGTCGATGACGAGCTCTTCCGGATCGAGGGCGCCTATACCGGGCTCGGCGCCCCGATCCTCGGCGGCGAGGTCGCTCGCTGGCTCTTGGTCGACGGCCCGCAGATCGACAGCGAGATCGAGCTGTTCGACGAGCTGTGCTGGCGGCTTCTCGGTGACGGGGTTCCGTTGTGGCGGGCCGCGCTCTATTTCGGCACGCTGCACCCGCAAATCCGCGGCGTCGGCGCGCGCTGGTGGCGCGAGCGCAAGGTGATCGAAGATTTCCGCATCCTGCACGGCTCGGAAGCGACGGACGAATACCGGCTGAGCCCGATCCGGATGACGATCGAGCGCGGCACCCCGTTCCGCCGCCGGCTCGACGACGGGCCACTCGAATTCCCGCTCTTGGAGAAAATCCGCAAGGAGGGCGGCACCGATTATTTTGCCTTGCCGTTGAACCGGACCTTTCGCCGGTTTCCTTCGGTAACCTGGACCACCGACCAGCCGGGCGGGTTCGCCGAGGCGGAAATCGCCAAGCTCGAAGCGATCAATCCGGCGCTCGCCGCGATCGCCGAGACCCGCGCGGTGCGCCGGATCAGCGCCAACCTGCTCGACACCTATCTCGGGCCGCAAGCCGGCCGCCGCATCCTCGCCGGGCAGATCCGGCGGGCCCAGGGCGAGCATATGCGGGCGGTCGTCATGATCGCCGACATGCGCAACTTTACCGGCTTATCCGACCGGCTGCCGGGCAATTCGGTGATCGAGCTGCTCGACGACTATTTCGACGCGATCGTCTCGCCGGTCCAGGAAAAGAAGGGCGAGATCCTGAAATTTATGGGCGACGGCGTCCTGGCGATCTTTCCGGCCGACGACGACGAGGATTTTGCGCCGGCGAGCCTGCGCGCGCTCGACGCCGCGACCCAAGGGCTGGCGCGGCTCGACCTCGTCAACGCCAAGCGGCGCGAGCGCGGCGAGCCCGAATTGCGCACCGGCATCGGGCTGCATCGCGGCGAGGTGATCTATGGCAATGTCGGTGCGGCCGACCGGCTCGACTTCACGGTGATCGGGCCGGCGGTCAACCTCGCCTCGCGCATCGAGGGGCTGACCAAGCGCCTCCTGCGCCCGCTCCTGACCTCGGCCGCCTTTGCCGAGATCTGCCCGCAGCCGCTGGTGTCGCTCGGTTTTCATCCGGTGCGCGGTCTTTACGAGCCCGAGGAGGTGTTCGGCCTGCCGGACTGAGCCCGGTAGATTTGGGAGGTGTCGCATGGAAATACGCTCGCGGAGCAGCTATCCGATCGCCGGGCGCGAGCTCGTCGCCGAGGGTGCCGATTTGCGCGTCCAGGTGCTGACCCTGGCCCAGGGCCAGTGCGTGCCGTGGCACTACCACAGCGAGGTCAGCGACAGCTTTGTCTGTCTCGAAGGCCCGATGGTGGTCGAGACGCGGGCGCCGCGCGCGACCTATCGGCTGATGCCCGGCCAGCGCTGCGCGGTGCCGCCAAAAACCGCGCATCACGTCCACGGCGAAAATGACGGTCCCTGCCAGTTCCTGATCATCCAAGGCGTCGGCGTCTACGATTTCAACCCGGTCGGCGGTGCCTGAAAAAAGCGACGGGCAGCTGGACGTTGCATTTTTGGCGGAGGCGTATGCCATGATCAAAGACCGCCACCGCTGAAAAGGTGCTTGACACCATATGGCGCATATAACCATATATGTCGAGAATTAAGGCCGAGCTGCTGTTCCACCAGCGCATCGACTATGACGATGGTGGGATTGTGGAAATGGTCCTCTGGCGCGTCCCCTCCGCGGTTCCGCCGACGACCCACGGCCTCAAATACTCGTTGTTTTATGGTCGATCGGGACTCCGGGAAGTCGGTTATGACAATGAGCGCGGCAAAGGCGGCCACCGGCATTTTTGCGGTGTCGAAGCGCCCTACAAATTCGGCGGCGTCGAGCAATTGATGGCGGATTTCTGGGCCGATGTGCGGGCCGTGCGAGATAACCAATGAGCGATGTGAAAATTACGGTCGGCGGCGCCGTCGAGACCGATGCGACAAGGCGCTTCATCGATGCCTGGCACCGTGCGGAACGGGGCGAAATTTTTCAAGAGCGCCATATCGCCTTCGAAAGCTGGGACGCGCTTGCTAGCGTGCTGACTGGAAAGCGGATGGAATTGCTGCGCTTTGTCCACCGGCACAAGGTCAAGAGCGTGCGCGCGCTGGCGACGGCTCTGGCCCGCGACTACAGCAACGTCCACGCGGACGTCCAAGCCCTGAGCGGAGCCGGCCTCCTCGATGCCACGAGCGACGGGCTCCACGCCGACTACGACACGATCGAAACCAAGATCGCGATTTAGGGAGGCGCAGCCCAACCCGCCTACCTCGGCATCGGCGAACCTACGGCTGGCCACGAGTTCATTTCACGGCAGCGCGCCGGGGCCGGTGTAGCGGCGCCAGGCGCTCATTTGCACGGCCGAGGTGCGGCAGTGGACGACGACGGGGCGGGTCTTGACCGCAAAGGCGTGGGCGATGCCGTCGGCGATCTGGCTCTCGCGCTCGATCGTGATGCCCTCGGCGCCGAACGAGCGCGCCCATTGCGCAAAATCGGGGTTGGTCAGCCGCACCCCGTCCATAAACGGACGCTCGGGATAGCGCACATAGGCGTGCATGCCGATCGTGCCGTACATGCCGTTGTCGGAAATGACGAGGATCGGGTTCGCGCCGTACTGGCAGGCGGTGGCGATTTCGTTGCCCATCATCAAGGTGCCGCCGTCGCCGACAAAGGCGACAACCTGGGTGCCCGGCCTGCGCAACGCCGCCGCCACCGCCATCGGCACGCCCGAGCCCATCGCGCCCACCACCGAGGCCAAAAACACCTGGCCCTGGCGAAACCCGATATAGCGGTGGACAAAGCTGGCAAAGCTGCCGGCGTCGGTGGTGATCGTGGCGTCGCGCGCCAAATGCTTGTCGACCTCGCAGACGATGGCGGCGAAATTGATCCCGTCCGAGGTCGGGTCCCATTCCTTGGCCAAAAGCTTGTGGTGGATCGCGTTCAACCCGCTGACCCAGCCGTGCCGTTTTTGCGCGTCGGCCGGGGCACCGCGACGCAGCAATCCCTTGATGACTTCGTAGGGGTTGCAGGGCAGGCCGAGATCGGGCCGCCACACGCGCCCGACCTCGTCCGGGTCGGGCCAGACATGGACAAACGGCAGTTGCGGCCGGGGCGCCTGCGGAAACGTGTAGGACTGGCTGACCGTGTCGGTCATGCGCTCGCCGAGCGCCACCATAAGATCGGCGCGCTTCATCTCGCCGATCTGCGCCGGCGGCACGCGGATCCCCATATAGCCGCCGTAATTCGGATGGTTCGCGTCGAAGAGCTGCGGCCGGCGATGGGTCGGAGAGATCGGCAGCACCCATTGTTCGGCAAATCGGTTCAAATCGGCAAAGACCGCGCTGTCGTGCACCGCATCGGCCAATAGCGCGCCGCCGACCAGGACCAACGGCCGCTCGGCCCCTTGGAGCATCAAGGCCAGCCGGTCGAGATCGTTGGGCCGCGGTGCGGAGACGACGCGCGGGCGCGCCGCATCGAGGGCGGCGTCGGTCTCGGCGTCGAAAATATCTTCGGGCAAAATCACCGCGACCGGGCCTTGCGTCCCGCTTTCGGCGAGATGAAAGGCGCGGGCGATCGCTTCCGAAGCCTGCTCGGGCTCATTGACCTCGATGACCGATTTGGTCACGTCGGCAAGGAGCCGCGAATAATTCTGCTCCTGCAGGGCGAGACGGCCGAAATCGCGGCGCTCGACCTGGCCCACCAGCATGACGAGCGGGGTCGCATCATGATAGGCCGAATGCAGCGACACCATCGCATTCGACAGCCCCGGCCCGCGCGACACCATCGCCACCCCGGCGCGGTCGCGCAGCCGCCCGTCGGCGACCGCCATATAGCCGGCCCCGCCCTCGTGGCGGCAGACGACGACGCGGATCGAGTTCTTTTCGATCAGCGCGCTGGTCAGCCCGACATAGCTTTCGCCGGGGACGCAATAGACCTGGTCGACATCGTGCGCTTCGAGGCTTTCCGCGATCAGGCGGGCAACGGTCTTGGGCATCGGCGGCGCTCCCTCTCGGCGATCGAGCGGCGAGGGATACAGAAACCCGCGCCCGCCCGATAGCTGAAATCCTATTTCAGCTGGTCCGCGGCCGTGTCGAGACCGGCCTTGTCGAGACCCGCCTTGGCGCAGACTTCGTCCTTGTCGCCGCCGGGCGAGCCGGAGACGCCGACCGCACCCACGACATCGTCGCCGATCTTGATCGGCAGCGCCCCTTGGGCGGCGATGACGCCGGAGAGATGGACGAGGCCGGTCGTCGGGTTGTCCTTGACGCGCTTGGCGAAATCGCCGGAGGAGATGCGGAAGGTGCGCGCCGTGTAGGCCTTGCGGCGGCTGTTCTCGACGGTGTGCGGCGAAGCGTCGTCGCCGCGCAGCACGACGATGACTTGCCCGTCGCGCCCGACCACGGTGACCGAGACGCGGTTCCCTTGCGCCTTGCAGGTATCGGCGGCGGTCGTGGCGAT
>CAVVGE010000020.1:0-11383 GCA_963747735.1 uncultured Alphaproteobacteria bacterium
GATCCTCGACGCATCGCGGCTTGGCGGTCGGACCCTTCCCCGGCCGACCGGGTGCAGGCCGACCGGCTGCGCCGACGGCGCCAGGCCGATTCGGGCGGCGAGCATTGTTTCTATTTTGTTCTTGACCGATGCTACAATGACTGGTAGAGCGCTCAGGCGGTGAGGGCTCGTCCCGGCTGCTATGACGGTTGCAGAAACGAGGATCGTATGGAGCCGTGCGAGAACCTCTCGAATGATGAAATAATTGACGTTCTGCTCGAAAAGCAGCCCCGACGGACAAGAAGCGTGGGGAAGGCGCCGGGTTGCGAAGAGCTGCGTTCGCTTGCGGCCCGGTGTCCCGATCAGCAGGATAACGCCCGAAACAACGCTAGGCACGGAACTGGGTTCGGCGCCGCATCGGGGCGCCGGGCTCTCTCTCCGAACGGCGTTGTCGGACCGGCAAGCCGCAAGCAGAAGGGCCCCGGCGGCCAGATCGCCGAAACGACGAGCAACGCGAGGAGAAGTGCCCATATGGCCGCCCACGCTCGGCAGCTTCAAGTACCTTCGCAAGTCGTGATGTCGTGCCGCGACAACATCGCATTCATGCGCTCCTGTCCGGACGAATTGATGCAGCTGATCGTGACCTCTCCGCCGTACAATATTGGCAAGGCATACGAATCGCGCTCGCCGTTGGATGCATATGTTCAAGCGCAAATTCCGGTAATCGATGAATGCGTCCGTCTTTTGCACCCGAGGGGTTCGCTTTGCTGGCAGGTGGGCAATCACGTGGATAGAGGCGAGATTCTCCCCCTTGATATACTTCTCTACCCTTTATTTCACGAACGCGGACTCAAGCTGCGTAATCGCATAATATGGCATTTTGAACATGGCTTACACTGCTCCAAGCGTTTGTCCGGCCGGTACGAAACCATTCTTTGGTTTACGAAGGGCTCAGACTACACTTTTAACTTGGATCCGATCAGAGTTCCGTCGAAATATCCAGGTAAAAAATATTTCAAAGGACCAAAATTCGGCGAATTATCCTGTAATCCGTTGGGCAAAAACCCCTCGGATGTATGGATTTTTCCCAACGTCAAAAACAATCACGTAGAAAAGACCCTTCACCCGTGCCAATTTCCGGTGGAGCTCGTGGAGCGCTTGGTGCTCGCGCTGACCGACCCGAAGCAGAAAGTGTTCGACCCCTATATGGGCGTCGGCACCAGTGTGATCGCGGCCGTCAAGCATGGGCGCGCCGGCTATGGATGCGACAACGTGCCCGAATATGTGGATATCGCTTGGCAGCGCGTAAAACACCTTCAAGCCGGCCTTCTCAAAACTCGGCCAATGAATCGCCCGGTTTATGACCCGACAAAACCCTATGGCGGCCAGAGGGACACAAGCAAGGTGCTGCCGTTATTTGAGGATGTCGAGCATTTGTAATGAAAATCTCTACATTTTATTCACACTTGAACGGATACGAATTTCTGCTCGTGCACAAGAAATCGTTGTGGACCGAAATCGAGGATGTGATCTCAGACGCTGATGCGTCCGTCTGCCGTACGAAGGTGTCTAAGGAAAAGCGGACCAAGGGCCGATTATTTTACTCGCCGATGGAGATGAATAAAGCGATTCGGAGCGGCTTTGGGTACCACAAATGGAGCGAGCGCCGGATTTCGTACTGGGTGACCTCGGACGCTAAGTTGATTTGGAAGACGCTATTCATGAGCGCGGCCGAACAAAGGTCCGAAATTGAAGCGGCCGGATATCACCCTATGTTGTCGTATAACCAGACCGACTTTGTCAAGGAGCGAGTGGCGGTAGAGGTTCAGTTCGGCAAGTACGCTTTCGTAGCCTATGATCTTTTTGTCAAGCATCTCGCATTCTACGTCGGCGATGTCATCGACGTTGGAATAGAGATACTGCCGATGAAAGAGCTGCAACAAGAGATGTCATCCGGGGTCGGATATTACGAGGCCGAATTATATAACCTCGTGCGGGAAGGGAGAGGCGTCCCGGCGGTGCCGCTCGTTTTGATCGGGATCGTTCCGTAGGGCGGTTTTCCGATAGCACCGCTTCAGCTGGGAGCTCCTTGAAGACACGCTCCTCGGGCTCGATGCATGGTCGAGGAGCCGCCAAAGCCCGACCACGAGCTGTTCACCCTGGCACAGGATCCGTTTAACGGGCGCCGTTGCTTCCTTGCCGGGACGCCGCGCGGGGTCGGCTCTGCGGCAAGCGCTCCGCGCAAGGGTGTCTTTCTCCGTCGGTCGTGGTCGGACCTCCTGGCTTGCGATAGATTGGCGACGCTCGCTGCGAGGATTGGACATGACAGCCGACAAAGCGCGCCTACCCATCGATATCGACGCCGAGCCGCTGGTGCGGGCGGCGGCCGCGCTGCGCCCGTCGATCCGCCGCTGGCATGAGGAGATCGAGCGCGAGCAGCGCCTGCCGCCGCCGCTGGTCGCAGAGCTGCGCGCGGCCGGCTGCTACCGGATGGTGATCCCCCGCTCGCTCGGCGGGCTGGAGGTCGATCCCTTGACCTATCTGCGCGTTGTCGAGCTGTTGGCCGAGGGCGCGGGCTCGGTCGGCTGGAACCTCGCCAACAACAGCATCGGCCAGCTCGTCACCCTCGGCTTGCCCGAGGAAGGCGTGCAGGAGATTCATGGCGGCGGCCCGGCAATCATGGCCGGCACCGCGGTGCAGGGCGGTGGGCGAGCGGTCCCGGTCGATGGCGGCTACCGCGTCACCGGGCGTTGGCCCTTTGGCACCGGCTGCCGCGAAAGCGCCTGGATGCTCGGCAGCTTCCAGGTGCTCGACGACGGCGACCAGCCGCGTCGCCGCCCGGACGGCACGCCGCTCTATTGGCGCGGAATATTCGCGCGGTCCGAGGCGGAGGTCGTGCCGGGAAGCTGGGACGTCGCCGGGCTGCGCGGCACCGGCAGCTTCGACTGGACGGTCGAGGGTGTCTTTCTGCCGGAGCGGCGGACGGTGCCGCACGCGCACGCTCCGCTCGACAACGAGTGGCAGCGCTGGCCGGGCGTCACCTATGCCTTGCCGAGCCAATGCTGGGTCGGGCCGCACCACAGCGCCGTGATCACCGGCATCGCCCGCGCCGGCATCGATGCGCTGATCGAGCTCGCCCGCGAGAAGACGCCACGCGGCCGCGGCCCCGGGCTGCTCTGCGAAGACCCGCAGGTGCAGGAGGCGGTCGGCCGCGCCGATGCGATCCTGAACGCCGGCCGCGCCTACCGCAGCGCGATGATCGGCGAGCTGTGGAATACGGTCGCCCGCGGCGTCGAGACCACGCTCGAGCAGCGCGCCCGCTGCCGGCTCGCCTCGACCTACGCCGCCGACAGCGCACGCCAGGCAATGGACCTCGTCTACCGCCACGGCGGCAGCACCTCGTTCCGGCGCGACAGCCGTCTCGCGGAATGCTGGCGCGACCTGCACGTCGTCGGCCAGACGGTCACGATCGCCCCCGAATGGTACCCGATCGGCGGCCGCGTCTATCTCGGAATGGATCCCGGGCCGAGGCTGCGCTGACCGACCCACCAATCGCGCGCTTCCGGCCCGGGCGCTCGAGTCAGCCGACCGTCGCCTGGAAGATCCGCATATAGTTGCCGCCGGCGATCTTGCCGGCTTCGTCGGCGGTAAAGCCGCCGCGCAGCATCGCCGCGACCAGCTGCACCCATTGCGAATAGTCTTGCAGGCTGCCGTGCGCGACCTGCTGATCGGTGCCGATGCTGACGTGGTCGACACCGACGACATCGACCATCTCCTTTACCCCTTCGACGTATTTGTCGAGGCTCGGAAAGAAATGCCAGATGCCGACCGAGCCGCCGATATCGGCGATGGCGAGAGCGTGGTCGCGGCTGATCTGCCGCCCGCGCAGCCGGGTCGGGCCCATCGCCGGTGAATCGATAAGTGCGGTGTGCGACAGCAAGAGCGGCTTGGTCGCGACCTTGACCGCTTCTTTGACCGTGTCCTCGCTGGCATGCGCGACGTCGCAAACCAATCCCAGGCGGTGGCAGGCCCGGATCGCCTCGGCGCCGAAAGGGGTCAGCCCGTGATGCGTCACCGCACCCGTCTGAAAATCGCCGATGTCGTTTGGCGTGTAGTGCACGAGCTGCGCGTGCCTGACGCCGCGCCGATGCGCCTCTTCGAGCCGTTCGAGCTTCATCTCGAGAAAATCGAGCCCCTCGATGTCCATGACGATCGCCGGCTGCCCGGCGGCATGCGCCGCTTGGAGGTCGGCCGCGGTGAGCGCTCGGTGCAGCCCATGCCCGGCGACCATCTCGTCGATCCAGGCGAGGCGCTCCAGGTGGTGCTGGTACAGCTCGCCCGGCTTTGGCGGGCGCAGCGCAGCAAGGGCGCCCGAGGCATCCCGGCCGAGCACCGGACCGTCCGGAACGTCGGCGAGGCATGCGACCGCGAGCGATCCCCGTCGCATGCCGTTTGCAAGATCGTCGCCGGGCGGCGCTTTCGACGTGATCCCGGTCGTGCCGCCATGGGTATGGACATCGACGGAAATGGATTTGCGCAATACGTCGAGCGCGGCTGAGGCATTTTCGGCCGTCTCGGCGGCGGCGGTCGAGCCCGTCGGCGCCGCACCGCCGGCGAGCAGCGCTGCGACCGATGTCAGCATCGTGCCCCACAGCCAGTTCCGGCGCGTCGGCGCGTGACTGCAGCAATCCATGTCGCGGTCCTTCGGGTGCGCGGCTTCGAAATAAGGATACAGCATCGCCGGCTGGATGCATCTGGGGATGGACCCGACGCGGCGCCTGCGCTAACCATTAGGCCTCCAGCCACCTCCGGCCGCTTTCCGGGCGGCCTGCCGCAAACCAAAAGGGGAAGACGATGGCTTACGAAGGGATGATTGCCGAGACGATGTCGATCCGAGGCGACAAGAACGAGCCGATATCGGCCTATGTGGCGCGCCCGTTGGGGTCGGGGCCGTTCCCCGGCATGGTGCTCTTACATCACGCGCCCGGCTGGGACGAATGGTACCGCGAGGCGACCCGCAAATTCGCGCATCACGGCTATGTCGCGATCAGCCCCAACCTTTATCACCGCGCCGGCGAAGGCAAGGCCGACGACGTCGCCGCCAAGGTGCGCGCCGAGGGTGGCGTTCCCGACGCCCAGGTCATCGGCGACACCGAAGGCTCGGTCGCATGGTTGCGCGCCCAGCCCTGGCTCAACGGCAAGGTCGGCGTGTTCGGCACCTGCTCCGGCGGCCGGCAGACCTTTCTCGTTGCCTGCCACAGCAAGAGCATCAACGCCGCCTGCGAGCTGTGGGGCGGCCGCGTGGTGATGAGCCAGGAGGAGCTCAACCCGAAACAGCCGAAGGCGCCGATCGAGTTCACAAAAGACCTGTCCTGCCCGCTGCTCGGCCTCTTTGGCAACGAGGACCGGGCGCCGACCCCGGAGCAGGTCAACCAGCACGAGGCCGAATTGAAAAAACACGGCAAGAACTACGAGTTCCACCGCTATGACGGCGCCGGGCACGGCTTTTTCTATTACGACCGGCCGGCCTACCGCATCGAGCAGGCGGTTGACGGCTGGAAAAAGGTGTTCGCGTTCCTAGAGAAGCACCTGGCCAAATAGTCCCGCCAAGGCAACCCCAAGATGTGCACCTCGATCGTCGAGATCGTCGGCGCTTCGGGTGCCGGCAAGGGTGGTGACGGGTGGTTCGAGCTGACCCATTCGGTCGTGTCCTACGACCACCCGCACCACGCCTTGCTGGAAGAGGCGATCACGATCGACTTCGTCAACGCGGCATTGCCGCCGGGGACGCGCGTCGCGGTCGAGCTGACGCTCGCAGCGGCAAAGGAATTGAGCGCCGCGCTGGCGCGCGCGATCGCCGCGGCCGAGATCGAGGAAAGCCACCGGCTGCGGCCGTCCCGCTGACCTGCGCTGCTCGCTAAACCAAGTCGCGATCCGCTGAGGTGGAACCGCATTCAGCGGAAACCGCTATGGGACGGGCGAGAGACCGTCTCGCTTTCCCGGCGAAGGCCGGGACCCAGCTCTCCACCGGCCCGCGCTGATTTTGTGATCGTAGCGGATCAGCCGATCGACAAAGGGAGAGGCGGAGGCCGAGACCGGACTGGGTCCCGGCCTTCGCCGGGAAAGTGCAGTTGGGAGCGGGCAAAGCGCATCAGCCTTCGAGGGATTCGTGTCTGGGCTAGCCGAAATCGCGGCAGAGCCCTTGTGCGGAGACTGCTATTCAGGACGGGGCTGCGGCGGCCCAAGCGTCGCGATCCGTAGCCGGTGAAAGCGTGGAGGAAGGCTGCGATGAAACCGGCGGAAACGGGCGGCTCTGCCGGGGCCTCGGCGATGCCGCGAATATCGGGCGATTGGGACCGCGCTGCCGATATCGTCGTGGTCGGCGCGGGGGCGACCGGGCTCCCGGCCGCGATTGTCGCGCGCGAGGCCGGCGCTTCGGTGATCCTGGTCGAGGCCGAAGCGGATATCGGCGGCCACGCCATCATCAGCGGCGGCAATGTCCCGCTCGGCGGCGGCACCAGCGTGCAGCGGCGGCACGGCATCGAGGATTCTGCCGACCTGTTGTTCCGCGACCTGACCGACTGGTCGGTGGTCGGGCCCAACGGCTTTCCCGATTACCGTTACAACGATCGCGAGATCGTCCGCGCGTTTGCCGACCACAGCGCCGCCACCTTCGAATGGCTGGTCGCGCACGGCGTCGTTTTTGTCGACAAGGCGCCCGATGCCATCGGCGGCAACTCGGTCGGCAATTCGGTGCCGCGCGAGATGCATTGCGCGGTCGGCCGCTGGCCGATGGCCTATAACGGCGAGCCCGCCGACCCGAGCACCCAAGAGACCCGCTCCTCCGGCAACGGGCTGATGCGGTCGCTCGAAGCGGCGGCGGAAAAATGCGGCGTCGAGATCCTGCTCGAGCACCGGATGACCCGGATCTGGCGGCAAAGCCCGAATGACGGCCCGGTGCTCGGCATCGCCGTCGACCATGCCGGTGCCGAATTGAATATCCGCGCCCGCAAGGCCGTTATCGTCGGCACCGGCGGCTCGACCGGCAACGTCAACTTCCGGCGCATGTTCGACCCGCGTCTGACCGAGGAATATTGCGGTCTCGCCGGCATGCCCTGGTCCGACCAGGATGCCAGCGGCGAGCTTGCGGCGATGGCGGTCGGCGCATCGCTGTGGGGGTTTTACAACCAGATCGGCGAGTTCGGCTCGAACCTGACCAAGCCGGGCTCGATCGGCTGCCAATACAATTACCGGCACCTCCAGTGGTGGCCGGGCAGTCCGGTATTCGATCGCGCCCGCGCCACCGGCCTCAGAGTGGCGGATTGGCAAAACCTGATCCTGGTCAACATGCTTGGCCGGCGCTTCTATGACGAGACCGCCGGGCAATACATTGCCAACAACTACAATTCGATCGAGCCTTATGCGCAGGGCAGCTGGCGCAATGTGGAAAACAGCAAATACAGCCCGAACAATTTTTTGAACGCGGCACTCGCCGGGATCGACGACGGCCACAATGGCGGCGGTCCGATCTGGGCCATCTTCGACAGCGATGCGGTCGCCCGCGAAGGCTGGCAGCCGAGCCCGCCCTATGTCGATATCGCCGCCGGCTTCTTTTTCGCCGCCAATCGGCTGGCCGATCTCGCCGAGAAGATCGTCATGAAACACCAGCGCGTGCCGATGCCGGCCAGCAGCCTCGAAGCAACCGTGGCGCGCTACAACTCCTTTGTCGATGGCGGGGTCGACGCGGATTTCGCCAAGCCCGGGCCGCTCTACAAGATCGCCCGCCCGCCCTTCTATGCCGCCTGGGCCACACCGGTCGTGCACGACACCCGCGCCGGGCTGCGGATCAATGCCAAATGCCAGGTGCTCGACTTGAACGGCGAGGCGATCCCCGGCTTGTATTGCGGCGGCGAATCAGCCGGCGGCTTCAGCCAGCACGGCCTCGCCCGCGCGACCTGCCAGGGCTATATCGCCGGCAATGCCGCCACCGCGGCGCCACCGCTCTCAGCTGCTCGATGACGGAGGATACAATGACCTTGCGCGTGCCGATGGTGCCGCCGGAACGGGCCCGCGAACTGGGCGAAGCCATGGGGATGCCGGCGCAGCGCACCGAGAGCGCTGCGTTCCGCGTCGCCGCCAACAATCCGGGGGTCGCCAGGGTTCTGTTCGGCCAATTGATGCAGCTGTTGGAGCACAACAAGCTCGACACCAGGCTGCGCGAGCTGATGATCATGCGGATCGGCTGGGTCACCGGCTCGGCCTATGAGTGGACCAATCATTGGCGGGTGGCGACCGCGGCGGGGCTGCCGCCCGAGGACATCCTGGCGGTGCGCGACTGGCGCAATTCGCCGCGGCTGACCCCGGCCGACCGCGCGATCCTCGCCGCCACCGACGAGTGCCTCGCCGGCAAATCGATCTCGGACGGTGTTTGGGCCGAGGTTGCAAAGCATGTCCCCGACCCGGCCCAGCAGGTCGAATTTATCGTTGCGATGGGCAATTGGATGATGTTCTCGCTGCTGTTTCGCAACCTGCGCATCGCGCTGGCCGACGGCGTCGCGGTTTGGCCGCCCGACGGCCAGGCATCGCCGGCGGCGCAGGGATGGGGCTAGGCCAGAGCGACCTACTCGACCTATTCCCATTCGGCGGGGGCGCCGACCGCCCAGGCCGCCAGAAAAATCCGGCCGTCCCTGAGCTCGACGGCGATGCGCCCCGCCGCACCCTCGTCCGGCGCCTGGGCCTTGCCGCTTTCGAGGTCGATCGTCCAGCCGTGCAAAGGGCAGGTCACGACACAGCCGTGGATGAACCCTTCCGACAGCGGCGCGCCGCGATGCGGGCAGTGGTTGATCAGCGCAAAGACGCCGTCCTCGGCGGTGCGAAACACCGCGACCGGATGCGGCTTGCCCGACCGTTTGACCCGCCGCGCGCCCTCGCGCGGAATGTCCTCGATCCCGCCGACCTCGACCCAGCGCTCACCCGACATCGTTCACCACCCCTCCGCCCGTCGCGAGACAAAATGCTGCCACCCACCGTGGACCCTTTGGCGCCTCATCATAACCCAGGCGCCGACGATGTCGGGTCACGGCGGCAGCAGATCAGCAATGTGCAAAGCGTTTAATCGGCGCCGGATGCCGCTCGCGGGGCAGCCCGCTCCACCGCGCCCGGCAACGCCATGCGGTAGGATTCGCGCAACCCCAGGATCACGGCGATCGAGACGACTGCTGCAACCATCAGCAGGACCGACGGCGAGAGGTCGTCGTGCGTCCGTTTGATCGTGTAGACGGCGAGCATCGGCGTGGCGCCGCCGAGCACACCCACCCCCGCATTGTAGCCGATCGAGAACACGCTGCAGCGCAGCCGCGCCGGCACGAGCTCGACGAGCGTTGCCGTGCACGGCCCCCAATAGCAGGCGTTCAGCACGGCCAGGCCCAATTGCCCGATCAGGGCGACCCAGATGTTCGCGTGGTGCAGCAGCCAGAAGATCGGCCAGGCGAACAACAGCATCCCGATTGTGGCGGCGAGCAGCAGCGGCTTTCGTCCGATGCGGTCCGATAAGCTGCCCATCGGTATCATCAGCGCCAGCAGCACCACGATGGCGAGTGTGTTGGCGTCGAGCGCTTTCGAAGGCTCGATCAGATCGATGCGCCTGAGATACGTCGTGAAGTAGACAAAGCACATATAAAAGGCGACGGCGCCGGCGGCGTTCATCGCAATGATCCGCAAAATCATCCGCCACTCGGTTGTAAGGGCCTCGCGCACCGGTGCGGCGACCGGCGGCAGTCCACCCGGGGCCAACCGGTCGTCCGCCAGGTGGCGGCGCAGGAGAAACCCGATGCCGCCGACGGCAAGGCCGGCGATAAAGGCCAAACGCCATCCCCAGGCGTGGACCGCACCGGGATCGAGAACGGTGGTTACGATCGCACCGACCGCCGACCCGATAAGAATGCCGGTGCAGCTGCCGAACGGGGCAAAGCTGCCGAGGAGGCCACGGCGCCATGCCGGCGCATGCTCGACCAGAAAGATCGAGGAGGTCGTGTATTCGCCGCCGACCGAGGTCCCCTGGACCAGGCGCAGCAGCACCAGCAGCAGCGGTGCGGCAACGCCGATTTGTCGATAGGTCGGCAGCAACCCGATCAGGAAGGTCGGCACCGCCATGACCAGGACCGAGACGGTCAATGCCCGCTTGCGCCCGAGCTTGTCGCCGATATGGCCAAAGATCAGGCCGCCCAGCGGGCGCATCAAAAACCCGGCGGCAAACACACCAAACGCCGCCAGCAGCGACGAGGTCGGATCTTTTGCCGGGAAAAACTGGCTCCCGATCACCGCGGCGAAATAGCCGTAGACGCTGAAATCATACCATTCCATGACGTTGCCGGCGATGCCGGCGACAATCGTGCGCCGCCGCGCCTGCCGACCGGTTTTGTCCGCGCTCCGATCCAATGACATGCTTCCCCCATCGCCCGCATATCGGCCGGCTTTTGTTGCGCCGGACAGCATATCGCCGACCCCCGGCGAATTGGAGCCCGCTCGCGCACGCACCGTCGTCCTCTCGCCGAGGACCGACAGAGCGGTGCCGCATCCTTCTTTTTTGTTTCACGGCAGAGACATTGTTTTGTAACCCGCCGGTCACTAGCTGCGCCCGTACTTGCAAGTACTACCAAAATCAGATGAGGAGAGGCTGGCGATGGGCCATGCGCATTCAAGTAAATGGATCGCGGGAACCGCCGCGGGGTTTTATCGTTGGCGGCGACGGCCGCTCCCGGCGTCAGCGCCGGTCTGCCGGACGGCCGCATTCGGCACGTCCTATTGATCAGCATCGACGGCATGCACGCCCTCGATTTTATCAACTGCGCCCAAGGGATCAGCGGGATCAAGGGCGGCGCATCCTATTGCCCGCATCTCGCCGCGCTCGCGGAAAGGGGCGTGAATTACCTGGGCGCTTCGACATCGAAGCCGTCCAATTCGTTCCCAGGACTGATGGCGCTGGTGACCGGCGGCTCGCCACGCTCTGTGGGCGCATTCTATGACGTAGCCTACGACCGCTCGCTCGATCCGCCAGCGAAGACGACGGGGAACGGTGTCCCGCGGACTGTGACGAGCCCGGTCGAGACCGCGCAGATCGCACCGACGATCCTCTCGGCGCTGCGCCTGGACCCGGATGCGCTCGAAGCAGTGCCGGGAGCATACCCAGATATTGCCCGACGTTCCGTTCGACGCCGACGGCCGGTAGGGCCCGGACCGGCGGCTGCCGTCGGCATGCTGGATCGGCCCGGCCGCATCCATTCTCGCGGGCACGACACGGCGAGAGGGTTTGTCCAGTCGGCGGGTGCGGCCGAAGCCGTTGCGACGGGGGGGCAAATGGCGCAGGCTGAGCGCCAGGATCAGTGCGCAGCGGGAGGAGCCCGGC
>CAVVGE010000021.1:0-117558 GCA_963747735.1 uncultured Alphaproteobacteria bacterium
TCCACACCTTTTGCCCGTTGACGACAAAATGGTTGCCGCGGTCCACCGCGCGGGTCCGAGGCTCGCAAGGTCGGAACCGGCACCGGGCTCGGAATAGCCTTGGCACCACAATTCGTCGGCGCCGAGAATTTTTGGCAGATAGCGCTGTTTCTGTTCCTCGGTGCCCCAATGGATCAGCGTCGGGCCGAGCAAATTCAGCCCGACCTGGGCGGGGAGGACCGGAGCGCGGGCGCGGAAATATTCCTCGTCGAAAATCACCTGCTGCATGAAATCAGCGCCGCGGCCGCCATATTCCTGTGGCCAGGAAATCCCGACCCAGCCGGCGGCGTGCATTTGTTTCTGCCACAGGATGCGCTTTTCGAGGGTCGCGCGGTCAGGGGCGACGCGCTGGTCGGCGGCGTCGTCGACCTTGATGTCCTCCGGCAGGTTCGCGTCGAGCCACCGGCGGAATTCGGCGCGAAAGACCGCATGCTCCGGGCTGTCGGCAAAATCCATCCTTTGGTCTCCGGCTCGGGAAATGCGCAAGCATAGGCGATCGCGGGCTGGTTTTGTGACGCTTTGGATCCAAGAAACAACGGCGCGATTTGCAAGCGAGGCAACGGGGAGCGGGCGAATGCGGCGCATCGGCATCGATGTCGGCGGCACCAACACGGATGCGGTCCTGGTCGAGGATGGACGGGTCGCGCACGCGGTCAAGACGCCGACCACCGCGGATGTGACGGGCGGGATCGTCGCGGCGCTCGGCCTGCTCGCGCGCGACCCCGCGACGGCGCGAGCGCCGATCGATGCGGTCGTGATCGGCACGACGCATTTTGTCAACGCCGCGGTGCAGCGGCGAGGCTTGGCGCGGGTCGCCGCGGTGCGGATCGGATTGCCGGCCGCCGCCTCGCTGCCGCCGTTTTGCGATTGGCCGGAGGACCTGGCCGAGCTGGTGCGCGGCGAGGTGTTCATGCTCGAAGGCGGGCATGATTACGACGGCCGGCCGATCATGCCGTTCGACGAGGCCGGCATGCGCGAGGCGGCGCGGCGGATCCGTTCGAGCGGCATCCGGTCGGTCGCGATCGCCGCGATCTTCTCGCCGCTCGACCCTTCGGGCGAAGCGCGCGCCCGTGCGATCCTGCTCGAAGAATGCCCCGGCGCCGCGGTCACCCTGTCGCACGACCTCGGGCGGATCGGCCTTCTCGAACGCGAAAACGCGGCACTCCTCAACGCCGCGCTGATCGAGCTGGCGCGGGTCACGGTCGCGGGCTTTACCGCGGCGATGGCGGAAAGCGGGATCGGCGCCCCGCTTTACCTGACGCAGAACGACGGCACGGTGATGCCGGCCTCGCTCGCGGCGGCGCTGCCGGTCATGAGCTTTGCCTCGGGCGCCACCAATTCGATGCGCGGTGCGGCGTTTCTCTCGGGCCTCGCCGATGCGACGGTGATCGACATCGGCGGCACCTCGACCGATGTCGGCCAGCTGCGCCGCGGGTTTCCGCGCGAGGCGAATTCGGTCGTCGAGGTCGGCGGCGTGCGCACCCTGTTTCGGATGCCCGATTTGTTGTCGATCGGCCTCGGCGGCGGCAGCATCGTCGCGCGCGAGCCGCCGGCGGTCGGGCCGCAGAGCGTCGGCTATCGCCTGGTCGATGAGGCGCTCGTCTTCGGCGGCACGACATTGACCGCGACCGATGCGGCGGTGGCGGCCGGGATCGTGCGCATCGGCGATCCCGCGGCGGTGGCCGGTCTCTCCCCCGAGCTGGTGGCGGCGGTGCTCGCCCGCGTGCGCGAAAAGATCGAGGACGCTGTCGACCGCATCAAGACCGAAGCGGGCGACGTGCCGCTGATCGCGGTCGGCGGCGGCGCCTTTCTGGTGCCCGACCGGCTCGCCGGCGTCTCGCAAGTGGTCCGGGTGCCGCATGGCGACTGCGCCAACGCGGTGGGTGCGGCGATCGCGCAAATCAGCGGCGAGACCGACCAGATCTATCGCGGCCTCGGCCGTGAGGAGGCGATTGGGGCCGCCGAGGCGCAGGCAAACGAGCGCGCGGTCGCCGCCGGCGCCGACCGCGCCACCCTCGCGACCGTCGATGTCGAAGACCTGCCGCTCGCCTATCTGCCCGGCAATGCGATCCGAATCCGCGTCCGCGTCGTCGGCGAGATGCGCGCCGGGGACGGGCCGGGCGCGTGATTCTGCGGGCCGGCTTTTGCGGTCGTCAATCGAGCGACAGCATCAGCTTGGCGGCGGCGGCGCGGAGCTCGGGCGGCAGCGGCGCCGGGCGGCGGGCGTCGAGATCGAGCTGGACGCCGAATTGGCCGAGGCGCGCGAGTTCGGCGCCGGTGTGCGCATCGCTCATGCGGTGGATAAAGCGGACCGACGAGCCGCCGAGATGAGCGATCCCGGTTTCGACCAGGTACGCGTCGCCCAGTCGTGGCGGCGCGGCGAGGCGCAGCGCCAGCTCGAAGGTCGAAAACCCGCGGCGGGCGGTCTTGGTGTAGTCGGCGGTAAATCCGATCGCGGCAATCGCCTGCAGCAGCGCATCGGTAAAGCGATGGACGAACCCGGCGAGCGAGAGATGGCCGAGCTCGTCGAGATCGGCCGGCTGCACCCGCCCGCGCGCTGTCGGAATGGCGCCGGTCAGGGCTTTGGGCTCGGGCCGCGCCTCGGCCGCCGGCGCTTCCCAGACCGCGAGCTGCCGGCCGATCGCGTCGCGCCGTTCGGCCGAGAGGGGGGCTGGGGGCGCTTCCCAGATGTCCTCGACCCAGGTCACGGTTTCACCGCCGGCCGAATCGATGACCCGATGGCCGAGCCGCAATGCCGGGTCGAGGCCGATCGGCGCGCTCGCAACATGAAAGCTGGCGGCGGCGCGCAATTCACGGGCAAAGCGCAGGTTCAGCCGGCGCGGGAAGACGCCGGCGGCGCGGCTGTCGCCGAGGCCGAGCCGAGCGGCGAGCAAGGCTGCGGCCTGATCGATGCGGTCGAAATAGTACGCGACCGTGAAATGCTCGGTAACGTCGCATTCCCACGGCGCCACCGTGCCGCGATAGGTCTCGGTCCATTCAGCCATTCTTCGGGTCCGCCCATCGTTTTCGAAGGTATGTCTTGCGATGCCGTCGAGGCGACTCCTCGCTCCCGGTCGGATTTTTAACATGGTGGGGTTTCTACCGTGCCGGGATTTCTACCATGCTGGCGAACACCGCTCTCGACGCGCCGGGCAGGAGCGCGGAAAATTGTCCACATGGGTCTGGGAGGGGGTGGCGATGGACATCGATCTGGCGGGGGCGCGGGCGGTGGTGGCGGGCGGCAGCCGCGGCATCGGGCGGGCGATCGCGCTCGCTTTTGCCGCGGCCGGGGCCGGGGTGTCGATCTGCGCGCGGGGCGCCGCGGCGCTGGAGGCGGCGCGCGCGGACATCGCGCGCTTCGGCAATACGGCGCATGCCGCGAGCTGCGACCTCGCCGATGCCGCGGCGATCCCGCGTTATATCGACGAGGCGGCCGGCGCCCTCGGCGGCATCGACATTCTGGTCAACAACGCCTCAGCCTTTGGCACCAGCGACGACGAGGCGGGCTGGGCCGGGAGCCTTGCGGTGGATTTGATGGCGACCGTGCGGGCGACGCGCGCGGCCTTGCCCTATCTCGAAAAATCGCAGGCCGGGGCGATCCTGAACATCTCGTCGATTTCAGGGTTTCGCGCCTCGGCCCGCACCCCGCCCTATGGTGCCGCCAAGGCGGCGGTGCTCGAATACACCCAGACCTGCGCCGCGCAGCTCGCGCGCAAGTCGATCCGCGTCAATTGCATTGCCCCCGGCTCGATCGAATTTCCCGGCGGCACCTGGGAGCGCGCCAAAAACAACAACCCGAACCTCTATGGCGCGATCCTCCGCAGCATCCCGTTTGGCCGCCTGGGCCGTCCGGAAGAGGTGGCGCGCGTCGCCTTGTTCCTGTGCTCGCCGCTCGCCGCCTGGGTCACCGGCCAGAACATCGCCGTCGACGGCGGTCAGATGCTGTGACGTTGCGCCGCCCCCCTGGCGCTGGGTTATGACGAGCGGGGGAGGAATACCGGGCGGGGATGCGGTGTCATATCGAAGCCTCGCAAGCGCCTCCCGCGCCCGGCACAGATTGGTGATCGATGTCTGATCTCCCGCGCCTCCTCGCGGTCGCCACCGCGGTCCCGCCTTATCCGCTCGACCAGGACGACGTGGTCGAACGGGTGCGCCGCCTGTTTGGCGGGTCGGCCGATCTCGCCCGGCTGCTGCCGGTCTTCACCAACACCGGCATCCGCACCCGCTATTCCTGCGTGCCGATCGACTGGTACGACCATGCGCATGGCTGGGCCGAGCGCAACCGCATCTATCTCGCCTCGGCGCTCGACCTGATCGAAAGCGCGGCGCGGCTCGTGCTGGACCGCGCCGGCCTCGGCAAGGAGGCGATCGATGCCATCGTCACCGTCTCCTCGACCGGCATCGCCACACCGAGCCTCGACGCGCTGCTGATCGAGCGGATGGGGCTGCGCGCCGAGCTGCGCCGCTCGCCATTATTCGGCCTCGGCTGCGCCGGCGGGGCCATCGGCATGGCGCGGGCAGCGTCCGAGGCTGCCAGCCATCCCGGCCAGACGATTTTGCTGCTCGTCGTCGAATTGTGCGCGCTCTCGTTCCGCCGCGACGATTTATCGAAAAGCAATATCGTGGCGACTGCGCTGTTTGGTGACGGCGCCGCCGCCGCGTTGCTGACGACCGAGTGCGCGGGTCCGGCGATCGCCGCCTCGGGCGAGCACACCTGGCCCGGCACCCTCGCGGTGATGGGCTGGGAGATCGCCGATGACGGGCTCAGCGCGGTCTTTTCACGCGACGTGCCGCACCTCGTCGCCACCCGGCTGCGCGGTGCTGCGCAGAGCTTTCTCGCGCGCAACGGCCTCGGCTTTGGCGATATCGACCGCTTTATCTGTCATCCGGGCGGCGCCAAGGTGATATCGGGGCTCGAAACCGCGTTTGGCCTGCCGGAGGGCGCCCTGGCCGACGCGCGTACGGTGTTGCGCGACTATGGCAACATGTCGGCTGCGACCGTGCTCTTTGTATTGGAACGGGTGCTCGGTGCCGCGGCGCCGTGGCGGCGGGCATTGCTGAGCGCGCTCGGGCCGGGCTTTACCGCCGGCTTTGTGGTGCTCGACAACCGGTGACGGTGCTCTACGCGGTGATCGGCTTTGTCGCCGTGCAGCGGCTGGTCGAGCTCGCCTGGGCCGAGCGCAACACCGCGCGGCTGCGCCAGGCGGGTGCGGTCGAGGCCGATGCCTCAGGCTATCCGTTTTTTGTCGTGCTGCATGCCACCTGGCTGGCGAGCCTTTTCCTGATCCCGGCCGCGATGCCGCCGTCATGGCCGCTCCTCGGCCTGTTCGCGCTGCTCCAGCCGGCGCGGCTCTGGGTGATCCTGAGCCTGGGGCCGTACTGGACGACGCGCGTTCTGACCTTGCCCGGGGCGCCGCTGGCGCGGGTGGGCCCGTATCGCTGGCTGCGCCATCCGAACTACGCGGTCGTCACCCTCGAGATCGCATTATTGCCGCTCGCCTTCGGCGCGGTGGCGATCGCCGCGATATTTTCGGTGCTGAACCTGTTGCTGATCGCGCGGCGCATCGAGATTGAGGACGCCGTTCTGGCGCAGCGTCAAAGGCCGTGACCAAAACCTGGATCGGCTTTACCGCGATGGCGGTCGGCATGTTCATGGCGATCCTCGACATCCAGATCGTCGCCAGCTCCCTGCCGGAAATCCAGGCCGGCCTCGGCATTCCGCTCGACCGGCTGAGCTGGGTCCAGACCGCCTATCTGATGGCCGAGATCGTCGCGATCCCGCTGACCGGCTGGCTGACGCGCCTCTTGTCGACGCGCGGCGCATTCTGCGCCTCGATCGGCGGCTTCACCGTCGCGAGCCTCGGCTGCGCGGCGTCGACCGGGTTCTGGCAATTGATCGCGGCGCGCGCGGTGCAAGGGTTTTGCGGCGGCGCGCTGATCCCGCTCGTTTTCTCTTCGATCTTCTTGATGTTCGACCGGCCGGCGCGGAGCCGTGCGACCCTGACCGCCGGGGTGCTGGCGATGCTGGCGCCGACCCTCGGCCCGCTGATCGGCGGCTATGTCACCGAAAGCTGGTCGTGGCATTGGCTTTTTCTGATCAACCTGCCGGCCGGGATCGCGACCGCCGTCGCGGCCGGATGGGCGGTCAGCATCGACCGCCCCGACTGGCGCCGCCTCGGCTCGGTCGATTTCCTGGCGCTGCCGCTGCTCGCCGCGTTTCTCGCCAGCCTGCAGCTTCTTTTCGACGAGGCGCCAAGGCGCGGCTGGACGAACCCGCCGATGGTGCTGCTGGCCGGTTGCTGCGCCGCCTGCGGCCTCGGTGCAATCGCCCGCTGTCTGCGCCGCAAGCCGCCGCTGATCGACCTCTCGCTGTTCCGCGAGCGCGGTTTCGCGGTCGGCTGCTGGTTCAGCTTTGCCCTCGGCGCCGGGCTCTACGGCGCGACCTATTTGCTGCCGGTGTTTCTTGGCCTGGTGCGCAATTACGACGCGTTGCCGACCGGCGAGATCATGATGGTGACGGGTGCGGCCCAATTATTGATGGCACCGGTCGCGACGGCGCTCGAACGCCGCCTCGACCCGCGGCTCCTGATCGGGGCGGGCTACGGGTTGCTGGCGGCGGGTCTCCTCGGCAACGGCTTGATGACCTTTGCAACCGATTTTTGGGGCCTGTTCTGGCAGCAGCTGGCGCGCGGCGCGGCGATCATGCTGTGCCTGCTGCCGAGCACCGCGCTCGCCTTGGGCGGCTTCGATCCGGCCGACGTCCCGAATGCGAGCGGCCTCTTCAACCTGATGCGCAACCTCGGAGGTGCCGTCGGGCTCGCCTTGATCGGCACCATTCTGCAGCAGCGCACCCCCGCCCATATCGCCGCCCTCGTCGCGCGGCTCCAGGCCGGCGATGCCGCCGCGGCGCGGCTCGTCGGCCTCCCGGCCGGACGGTTTACCGGGGTGCCGCTCGGCCCCATCGACCAGGCGACGCGCGATCTGGTGGCGCCGCTCGTCGAGCGCGCCGGCCTCGTCGCCGCCCTGAACGACGCCTGGCTCGCGATCGGCATATTGGCGGCGCTGTCGCTCCCGGCGCTGATGCTGCTTTATTTGCGGCCCGGCGCCGCGGTATCGCATGATCGCACGGCATGAGGAGTGGGATGAGCGGCGCGCAAAGCGTTCTCCCGGCGACGACCGAGGCCTCGATGCTCGGGGTGGCGCGCTCGCTCGGCGACAATGCGCTCGGCATCTTTCCGCCGCAGGCGTTCGAGGAGGAGGTCGTCTATCGCAGCTTTTACGGCCGCCGGCAGATCATCCTGAGCCGGCCCGAGGCGATCCAGCACATCCTGGTCGACAATCCCGACAATTACCGGCGCACCGCCGCCGGCATCCGTATCCTGCGGCCGTTGCTGGGACAGGGCCTGCTGTTGTCGCAAGGTGAGGCGTGGCGGCACCAGCGCCGCACGATCGCACCCGCCTTTGCCCCGCGCACGATGCCGCTCTTGGCCCAGCATGTCGCCCGCGCCGCGGGGCCGGCCGTCGCCCGGCTCGCTGCCGCAATCGACGCGCCGGTCGATCTTCTCGCTGCGATGCAATTCCTCGCTCTCGAAATCGCCGGCGCCTCGATGTTCTCGCTCGAAACCGCGCGCTTCGGGGCGGAGCTGCGCGGTCTCGTCGCTCGTTACGCCGCGCGTCTCGGCCGGCCGAGCCTGCTCGACTTCATGTTGCCGCCGACGATCCCGAGCCCGCGCGACATCGGCCGCTGGCGGTTTCGCCGGCGCTGGCTCGATTTGATCGGGCGGATCATCGCCGCGCGCCGCGATCAGGCTTGCGCAGACGGTCCGCGCGACTTGTTCGATCTGTTGGCGGCGGCGCGCGATCCGGAGACCGGGGCCGGGTTTTCCCCTGCCCAGCTCGCCGACCAGGTGGCGACCCTGATCGTCGCCGGGCACGAGACGACGGCGGTGGCGCTCTTCTGGTCGCTCTATCTCGTCGCCGCCGCTCCCGCAGTCGGGCAGCGGATCGCCGAGGAGGTCGCCCGGGTCGATTTAGGGCCGGAGAACGCGGCCCGGATTCTGCCGGCGCTCGTCTACACCCGCGCGGTCGTGCACGAGGCTTTGCGGCTTTACCCGCCGGCCTTCACCCTGGCGCGCCAGGCGATCGGCCCGGATCTCGCCGGTGGTGTTGCGGTCCCGGCGCGGACGGTCGTGCTGATCGCGCCCTGGGTCTTGCACCGCCATAGGAAATTCTGGACCGAGCCCGACATCTTCGACCCGTCGCGGTTTCTGCCCGAGGCACAGCCGCCGCCGCGTTTTGCCTATCTGCCGTTCGGCATCGGCCCGCGCGTGTGCATCGGCGCGCAGTTCGCCTTGACCGAAGCGACGCTCGTGCTGGCGACGATGATCCAGGCGTTCCATATCGAGCGCGCCGACGACGCGCCGGTCGTGCCGCGCGGCATCGTCACCACCCAGCCCGACCATCCGCCGCCTTTCCGGCTGCGGCCACGCGGATAAATCAGCAAGCTTCATCGGCTGCGGCGGCAGTGGTAGAAGCCCTGTCGGGGACGCAGCTTTCACCGGGGAGAAGCGTGATGACAAAGGCTATCGGAAGTCTGGTTTTGGCTGGCGGCGTCGTGTTGGCGATGGCGGGTGCGGCGAGCGCGGCCGAGCCGTTCAAGCTGACCTCGCCGCAATACCAGGACGATGCGGTGCTGGCGACCAAGAGCTCCTGCGGCGACAAGCAGCGCAGCCCCAACTGCGTCGGCGAGAACGTATCGCCGCCGCTCGCCTGGTCCGACCCGCCGGCCGGCACCAAGAGCTATGCGCTGTTGATGTTCGATCCGGAGGGGCGGGCACCGGCGGGCGTCTCGCATATGGTGATCTACGACATCCCGGTCGCGGTAACCGGGTTTGCCGAGGGCGAGATCAGCAAGCCCTCCGACAAATATGTCGGCGGCAAGAACTTGATGGGCAAGGCGACCTATATCGGCCCGGGCACCCCGCCCGGCACCGATTATCACCACTATACGCTGACCTTGATCGCCCTCGACCTCGACCCGAAAGCGTTGCAGGCGGGGCTCGACCGCGACGCGCTGACCGCCGCCGTCAAAGGCCACGTCAAGGGGTCGGCGGGCCTGATCCTGCGGTTCAAGCACCCTGATTGATCGAGCGCGAGGGGGCGGGGCGCAGGCGCGATGGCGGACCTGCCGGGGCTGGCGCCGGGCGCTTTCGATAAGCTCGACGCCGAGGAGGACGAGGTTTTCTACGAGCCGCCGCGCCTCGTCCTCCATATCGACGACGGCGCTGTCGCGGCACTGACCGAGTTCTACCGGGCGGTGCTGCCGGCGGGCGGCGTATTGCTCGACCTGATGTCGAGCTGGGTCAGCCACCTGCCGCCCGAAATCGGCTATGGCGAGGTCATCGGGCACGGCATGAACGCCGAGGAGCTGGCGGCAAACCCGCGGCTCGACCGCTGGTTTGTGCAGAACCTGAACCGCGAGCCCGCCCTGCCGCTCGCCGACCGCAGCATCGACGGGGCGATGATCTGCGTGTCGATCCAGTACCTGGAGCAGCCGGTCGCGGTGCTGCGCGAGTTGGCGCGCGTCCTGCGGCCGGGCGGCCCGCTGGTCATCGGCTTCTCCAACCGCTGCTTTTGGACCAAGGCGGTGGCGGTCTGGCGGGCGCTCGACGACGACGGCCATGCCCGGCTCGTCGAGCATTATCTGCGCGAGGCCGGCTTTGGCCAAATCGAGACCCGGCGCCTCAGGGAATGGATCGAGGATCAGAGCGACCCGATGATCGTCGCCCTCGGCCGCGCGCCGCAAATATAGCTTCTCGACGACAAACGGAGAAAAACGATGCAATTGGGCGCTCTGCTGCCATTGGGCGATATCGGCGGCGATCCGGCGGTGCTGCGCGAATACGCCGGCACGGCCGAGGAGATCGGCTACGACTTTATCGAGGCGCCGGACCATGTGCTGGGCGTCAACGCGGCGAGCCGGCCGGGCTGGGACCGCAACAGCTCGGAGGATTTGTTCCACGATCCGTTCGTGCTGTTCGGCTATCTCGCGGGCTGCACCAAAAAGCTCGGCTTTTCAACGGGCGTGCTGATCCTGGCGCAACGCCAGGCGGTGCTGGTCGCCAAGCAGGCCGCCTGCCTCGACGTCCTTTCCGGCGGCAAGTTCCGGCTCGGTGTCGGGGTCGGCTGGAACGAGGTCGAGTTTACCGGGCTCAACGAGGATTTTCACAACCGCGGGCGCCGCTCGGCCGAGCAGGTCCAGGTCATGCAGGCGCTGTGGGCCGAGCCGCATGTCACGTTCGAGGGCAAATGGCATAAGATCGAGGATGCCGGGATCAACCCGCGGCCGGCTTCGGGGCGGGTCCCGGTCTGGTTTGGCGGTCATCACGAGCGCACCTTGGAGCGCATCGCCAAATGGGGCGACGGCTGGATGCCGAACGCCTATGCGCCGGGCCAGGAGGCGCTCGATATCTTTGCCAAGCTGCGCCGAATGACCGAGGCGGCGGGTCGTGACCCCGCCCAAATCGGGATCGAGGTGTGGGTGTCGATGGGCAGCGGCAGCGAAGCCGATTGGCGCAGCGAGGCCGCCTTCTGGAAAAAGGCCGGCGCCACTCATCTGGCGCTGACCACGACCTTCAACCGCCGCCACCATCGGCGCATCGCCGGCCACGGCATGGCCGACCATCTGGCGGCGCTGCGCCGTTACCACACCGCCGTCGCCGACCAGCTTTAACGGCGGAACGCACACCAGCGGGGCGGTGCGAACGGGAACCAGGGAACTGGCCGCGGATGCGGGAAACCCGCGGCCGGCGATCAATCTCGATCAGGCCATCCGGCGGTCGTGGATGCTGCCCGGCGGCTTCACCGTCGCCAGGATCTCGCAATCCTCGGCCGGCAGCTGCACCGGCAAAAAGCGGCCTTCACGGCTGCGTATGACGTAAAAGGTGATGCCGAGCCCCTGCGCGAGGGCCGCCGCCTGGCTGCGGGCTTGTTCTTCGGTCATTGGGTGGCTCCCGCCGATCAATACCCGGTATGCCCGCTCGCCGCGGGGCCGGCGCGGTCCGAATAAGGCCGCAGCGCGACGTAGGGATCGGAATAAGCTGGCGCGGGGCGATAGGCCGGATAATAGTAAGGATAGTAGGTGCCGTAATACGGATAGCTATAAGGATAGCTGTAGGCAGGATAGCTGTAGGCAGGATAGCTGTACCCTGGCGGATAATATGGGTAATAAGATTGCGCCGCCGCGGCGGTAGAGATCACCGCGGCAAAGCCGAGCGCGAGCACGGTTGATTTGAGCATGATGTCCATTCCTATATGGGCGTCGTACTCACAACGGCAAGGGACCGCGAATTGTTCCGCGCCGATGGCTCCGCTATCCGGCGACGGTGCAACCCCGCGCGCCCACCGATCCTTGTCGGATGAAGACGCTCTTAGCGACGCCCAAGCTAGGCGGAGGGGGACATGGTCATTGGGTATTGTCGTCGTCGTGATCGTGGTCGTGGTCGTGTCCGCGATCCTGCCTATGGACAGCGCGGTCCAGCACGGTGACGGTGTTGGAGACGTCATCAATATAGGCGAGCCGGTCGGTGTCCCGGCCGATCCGCGCGACGCTGAGGCCGAAAGCGCCGCCCTGCATCGCATCGACGTTGAACTGGGTGACGAATTTCCCCCGCTTGGTAAATTCGACGATCTCGCTCGGTTGGGTCGGGTCCTGGTTGACCGCGTCGCCATTGGCGGTAAGCAAATCGCCATTGGGGGCGAACACCAACGCCAGCGGTCCGCGCAGATGCGGGTCTTTGAAGACGATCGCGCCCGTCCCCGACGACCCGCTGCGCGAACCCGCATGCGCCACTGCAAAGACCTCGTTGTCGTTGGTCGATGCGACATAAAGAATATCGGTGTCGCGGTCATACGCGAGGCCGGTCGGCCCCAGGATCAGCGCTGCGGAATTGAGCGCGACCGAATAGCCCGAGGCGATCACGGTGGCGCTTTTGACCGTGATGCCGGTCGGCGACACCGTCAGGTTCAACCGCGTAACCGTGCCGTTGTTGACGTTCGAGACAAACACCAGCGCGGAATCGAGCTCGTCGTCGATCGTCAGGTCCCACGGCCCGTCGAGCTGGTTGGTATAAGGCGACGGCGCCACCATTTTGCCCTTGCGGTCGAGAAACAGCAGCGACCCCGGCGGCTGGATCACCCCGGCCACGGTCGGGACGTTGCCGACCAGCACAAACCCGCGCTGCAAGACGCCGAGGGCGGTCGTCAGACCGAGGCCCGACCCCTGGAAGAACACGGTGGCGCTGCCTTTCTGCCCGGCCGGCACGCCGGGTGCGATCGTATCGTCGGGGGTCAGCTTGACGATCGTCGTGCCCGCGCCCTGATTGTTGTTGATGTCGTTGAAGTTGGACACGAGGACGTCGCCGGGCGATAGCGTCCCGCCCGCGGGAAAGCCGCGCGGCACGATCGCCACGCCGTAAGGGTTGAGGTCTCCATTGGGCGGGACCGTGGAGGATGTGATGGCGTCCGGCAGAAATGGCTGCGGCTTGTCCCCGGCCCACGTCGCGCCAGCAAGCAAAACGGCTGTTGCGGTAGCCAGAATCGCGAGCGCCGCGCGCGCCACGCCGCTGACGAGATGCTTCATCACGCCGCCCTCCCAGCTCACAGCCCCGTTCCCGGCACGCCGCCTGCGGCGCCGTCCGACAGGCCGTTAGATCATTTTGATCATTACGACGCGCCGCGCGGCGATCTATTCCACCCGCTCCCCGCCGCGAAGCCGCATCGACCTGCGGGGCCACGGTAGCCCCAGTGCTGCGAGGCGCCCGCTCGACGATCGGGCGCCATGAAGATCGGCATCGCCCCCGCAGAAAATCCGCATCGCCTGCCCCAGACCCGGCGGCTTATGGTCGGGAAGCTTGCCGTGTGCGCGGCCGCTGCTGATATAGTGGGGCGGGAGCCCGGCGGCGGGCAGGCCTCTCGCCAACCCGGTCAGGTCCGGAAGGAAGCAGCCGTAACGAGTTGCGGCCTGGGTCGTTGCCGGTCTCCCACCCGCGATCCCGGCTGTGTTCGTGGTTTCCTGAATGAGCGACCCGGCAAACGCCTATCGCGTTCTCGCCCGCAAATACCGGCCGCAGACCTTCGCCGAGCTGATCGGGCAGGAGGCGTTGGTCCGCACCCTGTCGAACGCGATCGCGACCGGGCGCATCGCGCACGCCTTTATGCTGACCGGCGTGCGCGGGGTCGGCAAGACGACGACGGCGCGGATCATCGCCCGCGCCTTGAATTGCGTCGGCAAGGACGGCGCCGGCGGGCCGACGATCGAGCCGTGCGGCGAGTGCCAGCATTGCCGCGCCATCGCCGAGGACCGTCATGTCGATGTGATCGAAATGGACGCGGCCTCGCATGCCGGGGTCGCCGAAATCCGCGACCTGACCGACGGGGTGCGCTATCGCCCGGTATCGGCGCGCACCAAGATCTACATCATCGACGAAGTCCACATGCTGTCGAAGCAGGCCTTCGACGCATTGTTGAAGACGCTGGAGGAGCCGCCGCCCAATACCGTCTTTGTGCTGGCGACGACCGAAATGCACAAGGTGCCGGTGACGGTGCTGTCGCGCTGTCAGCGGTTTGCGCTGCGCCGGGTGCCGGCCGAGCGGCTGGTCGAGCATTACACGCGCATCGCCGCTGCCGAGGCGGATCGAGGCCGAGCCGGCTGCGCTGGCGCATCGATCGCGCGCGCCGCCGACGGATCGGTGCGCGACGGGCTCTCGCTGCTCGACCAGGCGATCGCCTTGTCGGACGGGCGGGTGACGCAAAGGGCGGTGCGCGACATGCTCGGGGGCGCCGACCGCGGGGCCGTCTTCGACCTGCTCGAGCTGGTGTTGCGCGGCGATGCGGCGGCGGGACTGGATGTGCTCGACCGGCTCTATCGCGACGGCGCCGACCCGCTCCTGATAGTGCAGGAGATGCTCGATCTCGGCCATTTCCTGACCCGGCTCAAACTGGCGCCCGAGGCCGGCATCGGCGACCCGGCGAGCGAAGGCGAACGAGCGCGCGCCCAGCCGCTCGCCGAGAAATTGTCGATGCCGGTGCTGACCCGCCTCTGGCAGATGCTGCTGAAGGGGCTCGCCGAGGTGCAGACCGCACCCGCGCCGATCCAGGCGGCGGAGATGGTGTTGATCCGGCTCGCCTATGTCGCCGATCTGCCGGCGCCGGCAGAGCTGGTGGCGACGCTGCAACGGACAGCCGCGCCGACGCCGCGGCGGACGGAGGAGCCGATGGCGGCGTCGGCACGGCCTTCCGGCGCGGCTGCGGCGCCGCTGCGCGCGCCGGTCGAATTGGCCGAGGCGGCGCTCGATCCGGTCGAAAGCTCCGGCCCGACGGCGCCGGTGGCGTCGCACGAGCCGATGCCGCAGAATTTCGACGAGGTCGTGGCGTTGTTCGACCGGCGGCGCGAGGCGGTGCTGCGGGCGCACCTCGTGACGCATCTGCATCTCGTGCGGTTCGAGCCGGGACGGATCGAGTTCCGCCCGGAGCCGGGCGCGCCCCGCGACCTCGCCAACCGGCTCGGCGCATTGCTCGGCGAGTGGACCGGGGCGCGCTGGATGGTCGCGGTTTCCGAGGCCGAGGGCGAGCCGACCTTGCGCCAGCAGCAGGAGCGGCATCAGAGCGAGCTGCGCAACGAGGTGGCCCGGCACCCGTTGGTGCGGGCGGTGATGGAGACCTTTCCGGGGGCGACGATTGCGGCCGTCCGCGAGCATCCGGCGGAAGCCGAGGACGGCATGGTTGCGGACCCCGAGACAAACGATTTGGCAGGGGAAAACGATTTGGCAGAGGAAGAGCCATGAAAAATCTCGGCCAGCTGATGAAGCAGGCGCAGGCGATGCAGGAAAAGATGGCCGAGATGCAGGCCCAGCTCGAAACCGTCGAGATGACCGGGGTGGCCGGCGGCGGGCTCGTCGAGCTGACCTTGAACGGCAAGAGCGACATCAAAAAGCTCAAGATCGACAAATCGCTGCTCGACCCGCAGGAAGTCGAGGTGCTGGAGGATTTGATCGTCGCTGCGTTTGGCGACGCCCGCCGCAAGGTTGCCCTCCACGCCGAGGGCGAGATGCAGAAATTGACCGGCGGCCTCAACCTGCCCGGCCTCAAGCTGCCGTTTTGAAGCTCCCTTTGCCCGGCAACTTCCCGCAATGGACGATCCAGTGAATTCGTCTTGCGCGGGCTTGACCCGCGTATCCACGTCTTTGCTGCCAATGCGGGGAGACGTGGATGCCCACGGATCAAGTCCCTGGGCTGTCGGCCCACGGGCCAAGCCCGGCCAAGACGATGCCCCGAGTGACGGAACTTGTCCGAGCTCGACACGCTGATCCAGCTTTTGGCGAAATTGCCGGGGCTCGGGCCGCGCTCGGCGCGCCGTGCCGCGCTTCAGCTGATCAAGCGGCGCGAAAGCCTGATGATGCCGCTCGCCGCGGCCTTGGCGCAGGCGGCGGACGCGATCCGGCCGTGCCCGGTATGCGGCAACCTCGATACCGTCGAGCCGTGCGCGATCTGCCGCGACCCCGAGCGCGACGGGAATACGATTTGCGTGGTCGAGGATCTGGCCGATCTGTGGGCGCTCGAGCGCACCGGCGCCTTTCGCGGCCGCTATCATGTGCTGGGCGGGACCTTGTCGGCGCTCGACGGGGTCGGCCCCGAGGATCTGACGATCGATCGCCTGGTGGCGCGGGTCGAGCCCGGCCAGGAATTGATCCTGGCGCTGAATGCGACGGTCGAGGGCCAGACCACCGCGCATTACCTCGCCGACCGCTTGGCCGAAAGCGGCGTCAAGCTCAGCCGCCTCGCCCAGGGTGTGCCGATCGGCGGCGAGCTCGACTATCTCGACGACGGCACCCTGACCGCCGCACTCCGGGCCCGGCGCACGCTTTGAGCCGGTCGGCTCAGAACCAGCGGGCCTTGTCGACGAGGTTGCGCAGCGGTTGGCCGGCGAGAAAGCGGCGGCAATTGTCGAGGATGATCTCGTAGCGGCGCTCGTCGAGATAGGGGCCGTAGCCGGCGGTGTGCGGGGTGATCAGGACACCGGGCAAGGTCCACAATTTGTGGCCGGCGGGGAGCGGCTCCTCCTCGAACACATCGAGCCCGGCGCCGGCGATCTCGCCCGCCTCGAGCGCCGCGGCGAGGTCGTCGAGCCGGGTCGTCAGGCCGCGCCCGATATTGATAAAGAACGCGGTCTTTTTCATCTCGCCGAACCGCGTCCGGTTCATAAAGCCCTCGGTCTCGGGGGTGTGCGGCACGGTCAGGATCACAAAATCGGCAAGCGGCAGCAGCGCATCCAATTCGTCGCCGCGATGCAATTCGGCAACCCCGGGCGGCGTGTCGCGGCGGCGCTCGTCGACCCCGACGACGCGCATGCCAAAGGCGGCGCAGAGCCGCGCAATCTCGCTGCCGATGCCGCCGACGCCGACGACGAGCGCGGTCGCCCCGGGCAGATGCACGACCCCCTCGTTCTGCGCCGGCTTTTTCCATTCGCGGCGCAATTGCTGCGGGATGTAGCGCTGCAGGCCGCGGGCGAAGGCCAGCACAAAGGCCATCACATGCGCGCCGATATGGTCGTTGTAGATCTCGCGGAAATTGGTGATCGCAACCGGGTGCGCGACGAGCTCGGGGTAATAGTAGCCGGCCGGCGGTGCCGCCTGCGGCGCTTGCAGCCATTTGAGCTGTCGCGCCTGGCGCAAGAGGCCGGGCGCGATCGTGCCGAACGCCGCGTCGGCCTCGGCGATTGCCCGCTCCGCCCGCGCCCGGTCTTCGGCGACGACAATGTCGAGCTCGGGCAGCGCCGCAGCGAGCCGCGCCCCCCATTCGCGCGTCTTCTCGCTTTGCGGCGGCAGCATCAGAAATTGTGTGGGCATGGCAGCCTCCGCTCCATTCTAAATTGGTTGGCCGTGCTTGTTCGTCGTCCCACCATCTCATGCGGCTGGATCGAGCACCTTCAACTGTTCCGACCGCGCCGCCTCCAGCAGCCGGTGATCCGAGCAGACAAACGTGAATGCCTCAGCGGCGGTCCGACAGATCACAAGACATCCTGCCAATTGTACAGCGTCGTAAGCGCGCAACGCATAGCGATCGATCATTTCCAGTGCGGTGTCGATCACGGTGTCGTTGACCGCCTGCCGGAGAAATCGACTCTCCATGTGCCTTTGCACGCTTTCGAGAACAGCGATGGCAACGCCCGCTTCGATATCACCGGCGCGCTGTCGGCGTCTGATCGCGGAACGGAGCTCGACCACCGAAATCGCCAGAACTGCAAAGCGATTGTCCGGATAATCACCGATCAGATGCAGGAGCTGGTCCGTACCCGGCTCCTGCACGTATAATTTCACGAGCGCACTGGTATCCAAAAAATAGAGAGCCAAGTCACCGCCTGTCGCGCAGCACCGTTGTGGACAAAGACGGTCCGCGGATAGTGACTGGGTGAAAAGCCGGGGGACTACCGGTGCGGATGCCAAGTGCGGCGTTGACCTCAGGCATCTGTCGATTTAATCGGATTGCGGTAACTGGAAAATGCGGCGGTCTCGGATTCGCGATTTTGCTCGTCAAGAGCCAGCGCCTGTCGATCGCTTCGCGTAGAACGTCGTGCCGCGCGAACTCATCCAAGGCCCAAGACAATCCCTCATGGACCAGCGCGTTATCGCGAAACCATTTTAGCGAAACAAATTCATAGCCGGGACGTCCCTCCGCGCGCTCCAATGCGCGAACGAGGTCCGCCAACCGATCTTCTGCAGCCGTCGGATTTGCTGCCTCAGGAGAAGCAGCTGCCGCAGTGGCAATCTCGAGCTCTTCTTCCATCGGCGAAAATGCAATCCGAATCGAATCGGTAGCCGGCTCCCAGCTCGTTGCGAACTCGGCATCTCTCCGCTTCTTACGATTTCCGCGATGAAGATGTACTTCGCATTGGTACCCATCGGGCAATATCTTTAGTTTGCGCAGAAACTCGAGGATTTCGTGCTCAAGCTCTAATTCAACGTCGGCATTGGTTGTCATCCAAAACTTCTATCCAAGTTCTAATTCAGCCGAATCTTTGATCGATATGTAATATAAAGAAAAAATGTCGGTTGTCAAGGGTGGTTCGCCGGCGGCACAGAAAACCAGCGCTGTCGCAGACGCATGGGCTCATGAGGATGGATTTTTCGCCCGGCAAGCTCGTGATTCAGGATATGCATGGGGCAAAGGCAACAACCCGGAGAGATCGATGGCCGAGACCGCACAGACCAATCGCAAGAAGATCATGGTGCCGACGACGATGTCGAAATCCGGCTGGGCGTTGATCCAGGCCCGCGACGATGTCGAGGGCGTCGAGTTTGTGCCGAACCTGCCGAAGGCCGAATTCCACAAGGTGCTCGAAGAGGCGAGCGGCATCTGCCTCGGCGTGCAGCCGTTTAGCGACCCCGAGCTCGACGCCGCACCCGGGCTCGAGGTCGTCTCCCGCATCGGGGTCGGCTATGACGCGGTCGATGTGCCCGCGCTGACCCGGCGCAAGGTCCCGCTGATGATCGGCGGCACCGCCAACTCGGTCAGCGTCGCCGAGGCCGGCGTCTTTCTGATCATGTCGCTGGCCCGGCGGGGTGCCGCGATGGACGCGCTCGTCCGCGAGGGGCGCTGGCACGACCGCTACAAGGAGATGCCGGCCGATCTCTACGGCAAGACCGTGCTGATCATCGGCTTTGGCAAGATCGGCACGCGCTCGGCCAAGCGCTTTGCCGCGATGGAGACGCACGTCCTGGTGTACGACCCCTATATGTATTCCGAGACGATCCGCGGCATGGGCTACGAGCCGGTCGGCGACCTCGACGCGGCCGTCGCACGCGCCGATTTCATCACGGTCCATTGTCCGAAGACGCCGGAGACGGTGGGCCTGTTCGATGCCGCGCGGCTCGCGCACATGAAGCGCAGCGCCTATATCGTCAACACCGCGCGCGGCGGCATCATCGACGAGAAAGCGCTCTACGACGCGCTCAAAGCGAACCGCATCGCCGGTGCGGCGCTCGACGTCTTTGTCGAGGAGCCGACCCCGCAGGACAACCCGCTCTTGACCTTGCCGAACTTTATTGCGGCCCCGCATGTCGCCGGGGTCACGCGCGAGGCGGTCGATCGCATGGGTGTCGCCGCGGTCGAGAACATTCTGAGCGTGCTCGACGGCAAGCCCAACCGCGAGAACGTGATCAACCGCGAAGTGCTCGATTGAGGGGATGCGCCCTTCGAGACGCGGCCCGAACGGGCCGCCTCGCGGCGGCTCCTCAGGGTAAGGGTGCCGTCTCGAAGGGTGCGCGCGGGAACAACGAAGCTTTTCCGCAAACCCGCCAGAGGGAGGGCCGTTATGCTGCTCGAAAACGAACGCGTCGCCTGGTTCAACGGCCGAATCGTGCGCGAGAGCGAGGTCGTTGTCCCGTTCCGCGACCAGGGGTTTTTGAAGGGCGACGCGGTCTTCGACATGACCCGCAGCTTCAATGGCAAGGCGTTCCGGCTGAAGGAGCATGTCGATCGGCTCTACCGTTCGCTCAAATATCTCGACATCGATCCGGGGATCGCCCCCGCCGAGATGGTCGCGGTCAGCGAGGATGTGCTGGCCCGCAACCGCCACCTCCTGGGGCCGGACGAGGATTACTGGATCGGCCAGCGGGTCAGCCGCGGCGTCGCCAAGGCACCCGGCGACAATTGGGAATATTACGGGCCGAACGTCATCGTCGAATGCCTGCCGCTGCCGTTGCGCGAGCGCGCCAAGCATTTCCGCGACGGCATCGAGGTGATCACGCCCGCCTTGCGCCGCACCCCGCCCAATTCGCTGTCGCCGCGCGCCAAGATGCACCAGTATTTGAACCTGATCCTCGCCGACCGCGAGGTGAAGGCGCAAAAGCCGGACGCCTGGGCGGTCTTGCTCGATGTCAACGGCAACCTCTGCGAGGGGCAGGGGAGCAACATCTTTCTGGTCCGCGACGGCGGTCTTTTGACCCCGCGCGAGCGCTATGTGCTGCCCGGCGTCACCCGACAGGCGGTGATCGATTTCGCGGGGCAGCTCGGCATTCCGTGCGAAGAGACCGACATCGACCTCTACGACGCCTATACCGCCGAGGAATGCTTTCTGACCTCGACCAGCCTTTGCATCTGCGGCGTCTCGACCCTGAACGGCCGCAAATTCGCCGACGGCACCGTCCCCGGCCCGGTCACCCGCCGCCTCACCGACGCGTTCCGCGAGCTCGTCGGCTGCGATTTTGTCGCGCAATACCTGCGCCACCTCGAATAGCGCGCTCAAGCGGACGCGGGGTGACGCGTTCTGCGGCCGCCGATACGCCAGCCGGCCGCGCCGGGGACTGACCCTCGCAGCCTCACCTGCCATAGCTCGGGCGGCTGTGGCGCGGCCAAAATCCGATACGCCTGATACTGATAAAGCACGGTACGATTTTCCGTATCTCGGGCCTGTTAACGCTCGTCGCATGGCTGCGGGCACCGCTCCAAAACGCCGGAATCGTTGAGGCCTCAAGGTGACAGCCCCGCGTATCAGCCTGTTTCACCTGTTTTATCAGGTTTGAGATCAGGTCCGAGGCGTTGCTGCGCCGCATCGAGGTGATCCTCCATTCCGGACAGGTTATTATCCACACTTGAGAATACCATCATTTTTCGATATTGTCAACAGGTGCATGATGGAGCTTATCGGATAAGGCAAAAGCCGGCCCGCTCGGGCTTGTCCGTCATAGGGTTCGGTAGCCGGAGGTCGCTTCGGGCGACCAGACCGCGGGAAACGGCGATTTCGCGCGCCGGGCGAGGCCGGTGCGACCGCGTGGGGATCGGGGGCGGGCCGCCTGCATATCTCTCGTCGGGAACGGCTCGCTGGTCGGGCCGGGTTTGACGGAGGCTCTTGGTGAAAACAGCATTGCTGGCGGCGCTCGCCGCGGTCGCCCTGACGATCGGCCCGATCGATGCCGGCTCGGCTCAGAGCGCCGGCGATCAGCCGACCCAGGCGGCGACGCCCGCACCGGTGGCGGCGCCGGCCCAGAGCAGCGACAGCAGCAGCGACAGCAGCAGCAGCGGCGACAGCGAGGCGGCGCGGCCGATGCCGGGCTGGGGCGGCATGCATCGGGGGCCGATGATGCGGCACATGATGATGCGCCGGATGATGATGGGCCGCATGATGATGGGCGACCCGCAGGAGCGGTGCATCGATCGGCTCGCCTGGCGCGCGGCGCGGTGGGCCTATGTCGAGACCAAGCTCGATTTGACCGCGGCGCAGCGCCCGCTATGGGACAAGGTGCAAAGTGCGGCCCAAGCCGAGGAGCAAAAGGAGCGGCAGCTGTGCGGCGCGCTAAAGGCCGGGGCGCCGGGCAGCCTGCTCGACCGGATGGACCGGATGCAGCAATTCCTGTCGGCGCGGCTCGCCGGCCTCGAAGCGGCAAAGCCCGCGCTGCAATCGCTTTACCAGGCGCTGACGCCGGAGCAGCGGGCGATCATCGACCATCCGTTCCAGCGATCGTAGCGTGTGGTTCTTGCAATGCCGGTCGTTCCGCGCTCGTCACTCCGGCGAAAGGGCGCGTGAAAGAATCCTGCCGACGCCATTTGCTCGCTTCCCCGGCGGAAGCCGGGGTCCACTGTTCCGCAAGCTGGACGGAAGAATCGCTGGCGTGACGTTGCGGCTGCTCGAAAATTCCGAGTAGCGGAGAAATGGGTCCCGGCTTTCGCCGGGACAGCGAAATAAAGGTTTACGGATTTCCTCTACGGCTTTGGCAGCTCATTGCCCGGGCTTCTCCCGGTCCCGGATCATGTTCCAGCGCGCTGCCCGCGCCGGGCTTCGATCAAGGCCAGGGTGCGAACCATCTCGTTGGTCTGGATCGACAGCGCTTCGTCGCCGCCAAAGCCGGGCTTCGACAGCAGAAAATCGGGGCCTGTGGCAAGCCCGACCTGCGCGGTGATGCGCGCCGATTGGTCGGTCTCGTTGCCCGAGCCGCCGAGGCAGCTGCCCATGCCCTTGGCCCGCGCATAGAGCACCGCCTCGATCGAATTGTTGATGCCGCCGAGATCGGGGGTCTTGATCTGCGCGTAATCGGCCGCCGCGGCATCGGCGAACGCCTTGATGTCGTCGAGCGTGTTGCACCATTCGTCGACGATGATCCCGACCCCGAGCCCACGGCGGGCGATGGCCGCGCGCAACGCCCCAAACGCCTCGATCTGCGCCGCCCGGCTCCGGGCGATGACAAAGCTCTCGACCAGCAGCCGAATGCGGGCGCACCGCGGCTTCGAGCTTTGCCAAATAGGCGGCGATCGCCTCGATGTCGCCGCCGAACAATTCGCCCAAGGTGCCGTAAAGGTCGAGATGGATCATGGGCCGGTAATCGGGGTCGCCGATCTCGCGGATGCGCCGCACGATCCCTTCGGCATAGGCGATAAGCTTTTCGCCTTCGAGCCCGATATCGCGCTCGACCTGCTGAAACGACGCGTGCGGCAGCAATTCGACCCGCTTCAGGATCATCCGGTCGATCATCTGCACATCCTCCTTGTGGCAGGAGGCGAGGATCGGCAGCGGGTGAGCTGCGATCGAAGAGCCGTATTCGCGCGCCACGATCTCGGCCATCGTGCTCCGGTTGGCCAATGAAGCGGCGTGCAACAGCGCCTGCGTCAAGCCATAGCGCAGCGCGGTGTGCAGCGGCTTTCCCTGGTGGTGAAAGCCGTCGATCTCCTCGGCGAGCTCGCGAAAGCGATCGACCGGCCGGCCGCGCAGCCGGTCGCGCATCGCCGTCCGCAAAAAATCGAGATGCTCGTCCGGCCGAAACAGCGGGTCGCGCCCGGCGACACCCGACAGGATCACATCGACGCAATCGCCAAACGCGACCTCGCCGCCGTCGAGCAGCAGCATGACCGAGATGGCCGCGCCGGGCTGCACGATCCGGGTAAAACCGGGACTGACCGGCCGCCCCGGATAGGCAAAGCCGTCGGCGCGCGCGCCCCCTTTGACCGCCGCCAGGTCGCGGTTGAAAAACCCGGCCCGCCCGACGGCATAGACGACATCGGCGATATTCATGACGGTCGCTTGCTGATGCTCGGCGCTTGGGCTCAGCCGGCGAGATGGGCGGCGCGGCGCGCGTAGAGCGTGTCGTCGGCATAGCCCATCGCATCGGGCCGGGCGCGGCCGAGCATGACCTGAAACCAGACCGGCTCCAGGCTCTCGTTCTGGTAGCCGTGGATAACGCCGGGCGGGCAGGCGATGCATTCCCACGGACCCAAGGTGCGGCTTGCCCGGTTGCCCGCCTCGTCCTCGACAAAGACGCTCAGATACCCTTGGAGGACAAAAAACACTTCCTCGACCTCGTGGGTGTGCGGCGCGTTCCCCTGGCCCGGCGGCACATACATGATGCTGAGCGTAAAGCCGCGCGCCGGGACCACGCCGGGATCGTCGTGCTTCCCCGACCCGCCGGCGCCGATAAAGCGGTGCTGGGCGCGCCGGTACCCCTCGGTCTTGGCGTCCTCGAAGGCTTCCCAATCGCCCTTCTTGTCGCGAAACCGCCCGATATAGCGGGTGATGACCTCGTCCGGCGACAATTGGGCGACCTCCGGCGGCATCCGATGCCTAGCTTTAGCCATGCGCTCGCCCTCCCTCCCGGCTCAGCCGTGGCGCTGCTGGCGGCGGATAAAGTCGATGAAGATCGCGGCGAGGAGGCCTTCTTTTGCCTGCCAATCTTCGAGCGCGAGATCCTGGTCGGGGCTGTCCTCGCTCAGCACCTCATGGTATTCGGCATGCGGCATCAGCCGGTGCGCGGCTTGCCCGGGGGCGCGCGGATGGACCCGGTCGTTGCCGGGGACGATAGAGGCCGGCATCGTCATCGCGCGCAATTCGGCCGGGCTCAACCCGATCACCGGGTGGTCGGCGCCCTCGTTGAAGCTCTGCCGCCAGCGCTCCATGCGCGCGATAAAATCCTTGGGTGCGATCGCCGTCAGCCGCGCGCGGTTCGACGGGTTGGCGCGGACCATCGCGCTGAAATGCTCGCTCGCGCACACCGCCGCCATGCCGCCCGTTTCGGCCAGCTCGATAAACTGCGTGTAGTATTGCTGCACCAGGCGCTCGGCCGCATAGGCGCCGCCGGTCACCCGCCACAGCAGCAGGCCGCGCACCGCCGCCGGGTGGCGCAACGCCAAGAGCAGCGCCAGCCGGCAACCGGACGAGCTGCCGCCGACAAAGGCCGGCAAGGCGTCGAGGTGAAGCAAGAGCTCGCGCAGATCCTCGGCCCAGACCTCGTTCTCGGCATCGCCCTCGAACGCCACGCCCGAGGCGCCGCAATTGCGCCGGTCATAGACCAATACCCGGTTGCCGGCCTCGGCCAGTTTCTCGCCGAGCGATCTGACCCCGTCGAGCCCCCGCCTTCCGCCCGGCTGCAACGCCACCCACGGCCCGCGCCCGCCCAAAACCTCGTAATTGATCTCGACCCCGCGGATCGCCGCAACCGGCATGGCTCACCCCCATCGAAGGTTTGCGACACTCTAGCCGATCCGCGCATAGCCCGCAGGCGAATCGATTGGCCGACACGGCCACCCCGCCGAGCGCGTGGACGGCCGGCGACGCGGCCGCAATTGCGTGGGCTTTTCCCGCCGCTGCGGTCGCTCGCCGCTTCCGATCCAACTTGTGCGCACCCCGACCCGCCGCAGCTCGCCATCGCCCATCAGCCGAACCGTCACCTCCGACACGCCCGAAAAATCCCCGAGGAGTGTCATCTCTAATTGGCACACGGGTGACATTTTGATCCGGCGCCTACAAGGCGGCTCATAGAAAATCAGGCGTCGGCTGACTTTCTGTGCTTATGCGGATGGCCCCACATCTGCACTGAACCACATCCATCGCATATCACAACCACGCCTTTATACATCAGGTTGCCGAGTGCCCTTCTGAACGACCGGCGCATGTTTGGGTAGTCGTTAACGTAACGAGGCGTTTTTTCCGGGTGCCGTCGAATGATGGCATCGAGAGTTTCTGACCTCGACGCAGCGCCAACATCGACACTTTCCTTTCCGCCAAGGAGCGATCAACGCGTCGAGGATCGCCCGTTCATAGATACCCGGCCCACGAGACATCGGACACTTATCCCGCATATGATCACGTTTACAGTGTCATAATAAGAAATTTTGGGTCAACAGCTTTCGACATCATGCGAAAATTATAATCGGCAGGTCTGAAACAGCAGGAGTTGCACAGGTGAGCGAAGTCCTTCGTCTTGTTGCCGCCTTCATCGAAATGGTGGCGGCTTTGATCGAGGTAGCGCGGCTGCACGGAGTCCAATAGCCCTAAACAGGCGCGCATGTGTCATCGGGCGGCGACCTATCCTTGGCCGGGGCGGTCGCCGCCCCTTTTCTCGCACATTCTCGCTGAGGTGGCCGGTGCGCGGTTGGGTTCCATCTAGGCGGCGTGCGTAACGCCGCGCAGTGTGGCAATGCCGCGGTCATAGCTGTCGGACAATTCCTGCAACGTAGCCCCCTGCGCGCGGCGTCTGGCGGCCTCTTTCCGCTGTGCCGGTGCACAAGGCCTGCTTGGGTTCGCTCGCGGATCAGGCTACGCTCGAATTCCGCCAGCGCACCAAACAGATGAAAACTTGAATTATGACTGAGGTGCGTAATCGGGTTCAAACTCGTTGTCTCGCTCGGGCCCGCCCGCGGGAAATGGAGGGGACGCGGATGCCGAGGTAGGCGATGTCGTCGCTGAGGCGCCAAATCTGACACCCATAAAATCGCCGAATTGGTATGACATATTCGGTTGCTGGGTAATTGGAGATCGCCTCTATCCGGGGGAATGCTATTCGACCTTTTGGTGAACTTGGCTGCTGATCTGCTGCAGATGCAGCCAGGGCAAAATCGGTGTCCAATCTTGGGTTGAAGGGCTGCCGGCGCGGGCCCGGCCGGTTGTCATCTTTCGCCGGAAGCCGGTAAAAGCCCGGATCGGCATCGGCATCGCCTTGAGGGACGCGCGGCATGATCCGGGAAGAGCTGATCTTTGTCGCGAGCTGCGACATTTCGGGGCATGTGCGGGGGAAGGGGTTTCCGGCGTGCGAATTGCCGGCGCGGCGCAAAAAGGGGATCGGCTGGACCGGCAGCAACCTGATGATGTCGCCGCAGGGGCCGATCTGGGACACGCCCTTTGGCACCGCCGGCGATCTGATGATCGTGCCCGACCCCGCGGCCGAGGTGCGGGTCGATTTCGACGACGGCTCGGCGGTCGAGCATTTTTTTCTGGGCGACATCTGCACGACCGACGGCCAGCCCTGGGAATGCTGCCCGCGCGATTTTCTGCGCCGCGCCGAAAAGGAGCTCGATGCCGCGGCGGGGCTTGCGCGCTCGTCGCGGCATTCGAGCAGGAGTTCCTTTATACCGGCACCGACGACCGGCCGGGCGACGCCTATGCCTTGGGCGCCTTTCGCCGCCAGGGCGGGTTCGGCGAGGCGTTTATCGCCGCCTTGCGCGCAGCGGGGCCGGTGCCCGACAGCTTTTTGGCCGAATACGGGCCGCGCCAATTCGAGGTGACGGTGGCGCCGCAGCCGGCGCTCGCCGCGGCCGACCATGCGGTCGTCACCCGCGAGATGGCGCGGGCGACGGCGCACCGGCTCGGCCACCGGGCGGTGTTTTCGCCAAAGCCCGCACCCGATGCGGTCGGCAGCGGTGTCCATATCCATATGAGCCTGTGGGACGAGGCCGGGCGGCCCGCGACCTACGCGGCGGGCGAGCCGATGGAATTGAGCGCGACGGCCCGGCACTTCGCCGCCGGCATATTGCACCATATGCCGGCGATCTGCGCGGTGACCGCACCCGCGCCGGTATCGTATCTGCGCCTCGTCCCCAATGCCTGGGCGCCGACGACGATCGATCTCTTACGCCAGGACCGCGGCGCCTGCCTGCGCATCTGCCCGGTTTTTGCCGCCGCCGACGCGGCCGAGACGGCGCGCCAGCTCAATCTCGAATTCCGCGCCTGCGACGCTGCCGCGAGCCCCTATCTGGCGTTGGGTGCGGTGCTCTTTGCCGGTGCCGACGGGGTGCGCCAAGGGCTCGAATTGCCGTCGGGGGAAGCTCCGCCGCAGTCGCTTCCCGGCTCGCTCGACGCGGCACTCGACCATTTCGCCGCCAGCGAGACCCTCAAGCAGTGGTTCGGGCCGCTGCACCACGACGCCTATCTGCGGTTCAAGCGGGTCGAGGCGGAAAAGGTCGCGGGGCTCTCGCCGGCCGAGCTGTGCGCCCATTATGCGGAGATCTACTGACCTTGGGTGCTGGTATTCACGCTTGCGGTGGGACCCGGCCTCCGAGCCTTTGACAAACTCCTCCGCGGCAACAATGTCATTCCGGGATGCCCGCAGGGCGGGCAGGCCCGGAACCTATGAACACCGCGCTTTGGCAGCATATCACCGGCTGGTGTTCATGTTGGGGTGGACGGCCCCTAACGGCATCGAGTGTGCCAAGCTGTGATGTCTGACAACGCAGCAGAGGGAGCCGTCCGAATGACGATTATCAGAATTGGGCTGGATACGTCCAAGCATGTCTTTCAGGTTCACGGTGTCGACGCGGCGGAGGCACCGGTGTTGCGCCGGCAGCTGCGGCGCGGCGAGGTGATGAAGTTCTTCGCCAAACTGGCGCCGGCGCGGGTCGGGCTGGAAGCATGCGGCGCGTCGCATCACTGGGCGCGGGTGCTGCGCGGCTTGGGACACGAGGCGCTGCTGATCCCACCGCAATACGTCAAGCCTTATGTCGCGCGCGGCAAGAACGATGCGATCGACGCGGAAGCGATTTGCGAAGCGATGAGCCGGCCGAAGACGCGCTATGTGCCGGTCAAGAGCACCGAGCAGCAAGCCGCGCTGATGCTGCTCAAAGTGCGCGACCTGCTGGTCAAGCAGCGCACGATGCTGATCAACGCCATTCGCGGCCACGCCGCCGAGTTCGGCGTCATCGCGGCCAACGAGCCTGCCCTCGCGAAAGCGGGGGACCGGAACGGGTGGCGGTGCTGCTTGAGCGCGTCGCCGCCGAGGCGGGTGTGCCGGCCCTGGCGCGCGAGATGCTCGATCTGCTGGCAGGCCAGCTCACCGCCTTGGACGCAAAGCTGAAAGCAATCGAGGCGCGGCTGATGGCCTGGCACCGGCAGGACCAGGCGAGCCAGTGCCTGACGACGATCCCCGGCGTCGGGCCGATCGGCGGGGTCAGCTTCACCCTCAAGGTGCCCGACCCCAAGGCCTTCCGCTCGGGCCGGCACTTCGCCGCCTGGATCGGCATAACCCCGCGCGAGAACTCTACCGGCGGCAAACATCGGCCCGGCCGGATCAGCCGACAGGGAGACGAGACCCTGCGCCGGCTGCTCGTGCTGGGAGCCACCGCGGTCATCAAGCAAGCCAAGCCGGGGCGCACCGCACCCTGGCTGCTGGGATTGCTGGCGCGCCAGCCGAAAAAGCTGGCGGCGGTCGCGCTGGCCAACAAGATGGCCCGCATCATCTGGGCCATGCCCGCATCATCTGGGCCATGCCCGCATCATCTGGGCCATGCCCGCATCATCTGGGCCATGATGGTGAGCGGCGAGGTCTACCGGAAACCGCAGCAGGCATGAGGCGCTCACCGCCTTACCCCGTTTCCGGGGGCAGCTCTGGCGCTTGCAAGGAACGCAGCGAGATGGCGATCGGTCGATCCGAGGATCGGGACACCCCGCGGAACCCAGCGATGCTCCGACATCGTGTTCTTGTTCGGGACCCGATCCGCGAAACCCATCTGGGCCAGCGCTCACGCCGACCGCACCACAAAAGCCTGCCCTCGCGAAAGCGGGGGGCCGGACATATGACCGCAACCGACCAGACCCGTCGCAGCTGCACCGCCCTTGCGAGACGGGGGCCGTCCACATATGGGTTCCGGGCTCGCGGCCGCTCGGGCCGCCCCGGAATGACGAGGGGCATGCATTTTTCAGCAGCCTGTTAGACTAGCGGAGCGCGGCTGACATTTGGCCCCGGCGAAAAGCCCGGGCGACGCGATTGGAGCAAATCATGACCTACAACAGCATCGAGCGCCCGCGCTATTTGGTCCCCGCGCTCGAAGGCGTCTATAGCGCGCTCGAAAGCTACAGCTGGCCATTGCTGCGGGTGGCGACGGGCCTCTTTTTTGTGCCGCACGGCATGCAGAAGCTGTTTGGCTTCTGGGGCGGCGACATTCACAAGACCGCGCTCGGATTTGCCAGGGATGGCCTGCATCCGGCGCTGTTCTGGGCTTATTACATCGGTTGCCTCGAATTTTTCGGCGGGATGCTGCTCGCCATCGGCTTGTTGACGCGGCCGGTGGCGGCACTCTTTGTCGGCTTTATGTTTGTCGCCGCCTTTCACGTCCATATCCATATCGGCTGGTTCTGGCCAAACCGCGGCATGGAAATACCGCTCTATCTGATGCTGATGGCGCTGGCGTTTCTGATCCGCGGCGGCGGCCCCTGGTCGATCGATCGGGCGTTCGGCCGCGAATTCTAAACGCCCGCACCCCTTGAAAAGCAGGGGCTGCGGATAGAAGTCAGAGCGCGGCGGTCGGACCCGCCGCAAATCGGATGTCGGAGTTGACCCCGATGCGCGGTGGCGGGTTCGGCCTCTTGCTGGCGTGGCTTCTCGTTTCGGGGGTTGCCGTGGCTCAAGAATGCCCGTTGGCGGCGCCGCTTATCGTCAAGGACCTGCAAAGCGGCTATGCCGGTGAGACCGGCACGGTGTGGACCATCGAACCCGATTGCAGCTTTACCGTCGCGCGCCAAATCGGCCCGAAGATCGGCGATCCGCACCGCCGGGGGAAGCTGACCCCGGAGCAGCAGACGCGGCTGCGCGAGCTGATGGCGACGGTCGAGGCGGCGGCGTTGCCGGCTGTCCTCGGTGCCCCGCCGCAGGTCAACGCCCGCAAGGTCACGCTCGCCTATGGCGCCAAAAGGGCGGTCCTGCACCTGGCACCGGGCGGGGGCGAGCTGCACGGCTTGCGCGCCGCGGCCGGCGGCGACCGTGCCGCCCGCATGCTCGACCTCGCCGCCGCGGTCAAGGACATGACCGGCGGCTGATCCGCACCGAATTTCGGCTTTGCTTACGGTGCCGAATTTCGGCTTTCCTTACGGTATTGTGAACCAGGTCACAGGTTCCGGCGCCGCCGCGCACCAATCTTGCAGCATTCCCGAAACGACGGCTTCGATCGTTCGGGATCGGGCGGTCGAGGCGAGCCCATTCCGGCAAGCGCCTCGGACCGAAACGGCCAGAGGAGATCGCCATGCACACGCAGTCATGCCATAGGGGGCACCGTCATTCGGTGTTTTGCATCCTGCCGCCGCACGTGCTGCACGAAATGGCCCGGCGCGGCAACGCCGCCCAACGTGACTCTGCCTTGAAGACCCTATCGCTCGACGGCACGCACCGCTCGCAGAGAATGACCTTTCAACTGCTTGCGGCCGCCCCGCACCAGCTGGTGACGGGCGCCGCACCGGCGCCGCACCGTACGATCTACGATGCCGCCCACCAGGAATCGCCGTCGGGGCAACTGGTGCGCGCCGAAGGCCAGCCGGCGGTCGCCGATGTTGCCGTCAACGAGGCCTATGACGGGCTCGGCCACACTTTTGAATTCTATCTCGAAGTGTACCAGCGCAATTCGATCGACGGGCAGGGCCTGCCGCTCAATGCCTATGTCCATTACGGGCAGGGCTACGACAACGCCTTCTGGGACACCAAGGAGATGATTTTTGGCGATGGCGACGGCACCTCGTTCAACCGGTTTACCGTGTCGGTGGATGTGATCGGCCACGAATTGACCCACGGCGTCACCGGGTCGGAAGTCAATTTGACCTATCTGAACCAGTCCGGCGCGCTCAATGAATCGTGCTCGGACGTGTTCGGCTCGCTGATCAAGCAATATGTCTTGAAACAGACCGCGGACAAGGCCGATTGGCTGATCGGCGAGGGGCTCTTGAAGTTTCCCGGCCAATCGTTGCGCTCGATGAAGGCGCCGGGCACCGCCTACGACAACGACGTGATGGGCAAGGACCCGCAGCCCGCCGACATGCGGCATTACCTGCACACCAGCGAAGACAATGGCGGCGTCCATCTGAACTCGGGCATCCCGAACCGCGCCTTCTATCCTCGCGGCAACCGGCGATCGGCGGCAACGCCTGGGAGAAAGCCGGGCAAATCTGGTACGACACGATCCGCGACAAAAGCCTCAAGCCCACCGCGAATTTTGCTGCTTTTGCCGGGCATACGGTGCTGAGCGCCGGCCACCGCTACGGCACCGGCAGCGCCGAGCAAAAGGCGGTCGCCGACGCCTGGCGCCAGGTCGGGGTCAAGCCCGCCTAGCGGCTCCGACCGGCGGCGGTCGCAAGGTCGGCTGGCTCCGGCGCTTTGGCATCCCGCATCCCCGACCTCGCCCCGGCCCTCTCCGCCCCCGGGGGCGGAGAGGGCGCTCGAGCGGCTAGGGAGGGGGCCGGCGCAGCGGGTTAAATCTTTGTAATGCGCCGGTTTGCGGGTATGCGGCAGGCGGCGGCGCCGTAGGTCATCGGCGAGAGGCACGAGCCCTCGTTGATGACAGAGGTCGATAATGACGAGATTTCGCACTTCGTTTGCCGCTACAGCGCTGTTAACGAGCGTGGCGGCGCTGGGCTTCGGCGCCGCTGGGCTTCGCGCCGGCGTTGGCGCAAACGGCGCCGGCCGCTCCGGCTCCGGCTGCTCCGGCTCCGGCACAAGCCGGCGCGCGCCAGCATAACAAGATGATGCCGGGACAATTGGTCGAGGGCCGCATTGCGTTTCTGAAGGCCGAGCTCAAGATCACCCCGGCGCAGGAAGCGCAATGGGACCAGATGGCGGCGGCGATGCGCCAGAACGCCGATGCGCTCGACCAGGCGATTGCCGGCGCCAAGCAGCACAAAGGCACGATCAACGCGGTCGATCGACTGACGATACGCGGCGATTTCGCCAGATTGCGCGCCGACAACAACGCGCGCCTCTTGGCGGCGCTGAAGCCGCTCTACACGGCACTCTCGCCCGAGCAGCAGCAGACCGCGAACGCGCTGATCGGCGCCGAGCACGGCTCCCATCACGGCGGCTGGCGCCACCGCGCCTGAGCGGCGATCGGCACCACCGCGCCTGACCGCCGATTGGCACCACCGCGCCTGACCGGCGATTGACAGGGCCGCCGGGGCCGCGAAACACTCGCGCCGGATAAGCCTGTGAAAGGTGGTGGCGGTGAGCGAGGGCGCGAGGCTCGGGGTCGATATCGGCGGCACCTTTACCGATGTGGCGCTCGAATTGAGCGGGCGGCGGTGGAGCGCCAAGATCCTGACCACCCCTGCCGCGCCCGAGCGCGCGGTCATCGAGGTGATCCACCGGGTGCTGGGCGAAGCGGGCCTCGCACCCGGCGACCTTTCGATCATCATCCACGGCACGACCCTCGCGACCAACGCGATCATCGAGCGCAAGGGAGCGAAGACCGCGCTTTTAACGACCGAAGGCTTTCGCGACACGGTCGAGATCCGCCACGAAAACCGGTTCGAGCAATACGACGTCAATATCGACCTGCCGCCGCCTTTGGTGCCGCGCCGCCGGCGCTTTCCGGTCAAGGAGCGGATCGACGCCCAGGGGCGGGTGCTGCTGCCGCTCGACGAGGCGGGTGTGGCAGCGCTCGCCGGCCGGCTCGCCGAAGACGATGTCGAAGCGGTCGCGATCGGTTTTTTGCACAGCTTTACCAACCCCGCGCACGAGCGCCGCGCGGGCGAGATCCTCGCCCGTGCCCTGCCCGATGTTCCGGTCACTTTATCGAGCGACGTCTCGCCCGAGATGCGCGAATACGAGCGCTTTTCGACCGCCTGCGCCAACGCCTATGTCCAGCCGCTGATCTCGCGCTATCTGCGCAACCTCGAAGCCCGGCTGCACGACGAAGGGTTTTTCTGCCCGCTGTTTTTGATGCTGTCGGGCGGCGGGCTGACCGCGGTCGAGACCGCGATCCGTTTTCCGGTGCGGCTGGTCGAATCGGGGCCGGCTGGCGGGGCGATCTTTGCCGCCGAGATCGCGCGGCAATGCGGGCTCGACAAGGTCCTCAGCTACGACATGGGCGGCACCACCGCCAAAATCTGCCTGATCGACGATCTGGCGCCGCAGACGGGCCGCTCCTTCGAGGTCGCGCGCGTCTACCGCTTCAAAAAAGGCAGCGGGTTGCCGCTGCGCATCCCGGTCATCGAGATGGTCGAGATCGGCGCCGGCGGCGGCTCGATCGCCCGCGTCGACCGGTTGCAGCGGATCACGGTCGGGCCGGACAGCGCCGGCGCCGATCCGGGCCCCGCCTGCTATGGCCGCGGCGGTCGGGCGCCGACCGTGACCGACGCCGATCTGGTGCTCGGCCGCATCGACCCGGCCGGGTTTTCCGGCGGCCGGATGGCGCTCGACCGGGGTGCGGCCGAAGCGAAGATACGCAACGAGGTGGCGGAGCCGCTGGGCTTGATGCTCGAATTGGCGGCGCTCGGGATCAGCGAGATCGTCGACGAGAACATGACCAACGCCGCCCGAGTGCACGCGATCGAGAGCGGCAAGGATGCGCGCGGCCGCACCCTCGTTGCCTTCGGCGGTGCCGCCCCGTTGCACGCCGCGCGCATCGCCGAAAAGCTCGGCCTCGACCGGGTGCTGGTGCCGACCCAGGCCGGGGTCGGCTCGGCGGTAGGGTTTTTGCGCGCACCCATTGCCTACGAAATCGTGCGTTCCGGCTTGCAGCGGCTGGAGGGGTTCGACGCCGCGGCGGCAAATGCGCTGCTCGCGGCGATGCGGGAGGAGGCCGAGGCGGTGGTGCGCCGCGGTGCCGGCGACGTGGCGCTGGCCGAGACCCGCTCGGCCTTTATGCGCTATCGCGGCCAAGGCCACGAGATCGCGGTTTCGCTGCCGGTGCGGGCCTATCGCGGCGACGACGCGCAAACCCTGCGCCAAGCTTTCGAAGACGCCTACCGCCGGCTCTATCATCGGATCATCCCGGGTGTCGAGGTCGAGGTGCTGAGCTGGGTGCTGCTGTTGTCGGCGCCCTCCCCGCCGATGCGGGCACCGCCGCCGCCGGCTGTGCCCTATTCCCCCGAGCCCGCGCGTCGGCGCCCGGTCTTCGACCAGGAAGCGGGCGAGCTCGTCAGCGTCGCGATCCACGAGCGCAGCACCCTGCGCCCCGGCGCCCAAATCCCCGGCCCCGCGATCATCGTCGAGGACGAAACCTCGACCGTCGTCACCCGCCTCTTCGACGCAACGATCGACGCCTTCGGCTATATCGAGCTGACCCGGAAACGGCGCTGACGAAGAGGCAGCGATCGCGTAGGCTCCTAGTGGATGGCACCTGACGGATCAAACCCGCCTTGTCCATGCCGGCCCACGGGTCCGGCCGGTGGCCGGCCCGAGGACAGGCTCCGGCCGGTACCCACGGTTGCAATGGATCCCGGCCTTCGCCGGGAAGCCTGCCAGTCGATGGGCGCCGATGCGCCGGCTGCCGATGCGCGCGACCGCTTGCGGGTCGGCTGGGGCGAGACCACCGCCGACGGCCGGATCACCCTGGGGCCGGACCGGGCGGGCCGTGACCATTTCGGCGGCGCCCGCGCGTCCGCCGCTGCCGCCTGATGTCGGACGCGATGATCCTCCACATCTGCCCGGCCGCCGACTGGCAGGCGGCCCGCGACGGTCGCTATCGCTGCGCCTCGCTCGATCATGAGGGCTTTATCCACTGCTCGACGCCGGAGCAGCTGATCGAGGTCGCCCAGCGGCTGTTCCAGGGTCGGCGCGACCTGGTGCTGCTGGTGATCGACCCGGACCGGGTGACGGCGGCGATCCGCTCTGAAGATGGCGGCAACGGCCAGTCCTATCCGCACATCTACGGGCCGCTCAATGTCGATGCCGTCAGCGAGGTCGTCGCGCTTGCCGCCGATGCCGACGGTAATTTCAAGCTGCCCGCCCGCCTGCACCGGTGAGCGGGGCTGCTGCAAATAGACAGTATTCCACTTTTAGGAGGCGTCGATGCCGCTCGTCAGACGCCGCAGCCGACGGCTCGTTCCGCGGGCGCTACATCCAGGGCGAGGACATCCTGCAATCCGATCCCGATACCCGTCACGTCGCCGCCGGTCTCGAGGCGATGGAATGCTGGGTCCGGATCGGAAATACCTCTTGGGCAATCGTGGCAAATACGGTAGTGTTCACAAATAGCAGATCCGTCGCGCGACAACAAACGGGCGGCCGAAGAGGGGGATTTAAGGATGGTCACCACCGTGGCGCCCGGAGTTCGCCGGTCCCTGACCGACCTGCAAAATGACTACGATAGCGGCACCAAGGGGCCTCTTGAAAAGCTGATGCGGGCCTGGAAGGGTATCAAGGAGCTGCCGCCCGGCGACCCGAGATCCTTTTTTATGATCGGTGGCTATCACGGCGAGCCATTCCGGGGAAAAGGAGAGCTCGACTCGAACTGGTGGGGCGGCTATTGCCAGCATGGCACAGTGCTGTTCCCGACTTGGCACAGGATCTATTGCTGGCGGCTCGAAAAGGCGCTGCAGAGCATTCCCGGATGCGAAGACGTGATGCTGCCGTTCTGGGACGAGTGCAGTGAAGACTCGCGCAATAAAGGCATTCCTTCTGCGCTGACCGAAGAGACTTTCGTGCTCGACGGCAAGGAGATACCGAACCCGCTGCGGTCTTTCGTGTTGCCGATTGCGATCGACGACCGTGTCAAAGGCGACTCGGTCGTCTACAGCAAGCCCGCCGAATATGAGACCGTTCGCTATCCGCTCTCCGGCCTGGTCGGAACGCCGGAGAACCTGGCGGCAACCCGGTCACACAATGCTCAATTTCCCGACCATGCCCGGAACGTCGTCTACCTGAACGACAATATTACCACCTGGCTTAATGGAAAGATCAGGATAGACGGTGTCTGGCGGGGCGAAGTCCTCGGCCGGTTTGTCCAATCGCTAGACGCGCCCAACTATACACTATTCTCGAACACGACTTCGGCGAGTGCGTGGCAAAAAGCGCATGGGGCTAACGTGGTGTCATTGGAGAGCCCGCACAACACCATGCACCTCGCAGTCGGAGGTTTCGATTATCCGGGGCAAGGCGATGACTCCGCAATCCCAGGCGCCAACGGCGATATGGGTGAGAACGACACGGCCGGCCTCGATCCGATCTTTTTCTTCCACCACTGCTTTATCGACTATGCCTTCTGGATTTGGCAGCGACGGAACCGGGCGACGGATGCCTTTGACATCGATCCGAAGGATCCGGGGGCCAACTCAAATGCCAATCCGCCGCCTGCCGGCATCGAGCCCAATACGCCGCTCACGCTCGATACGCCGCTGGAGCCGTTTCGCAAAGCTGACGGTCTGGGAAAATTCACCACCAGAGACTGTGTGAACATCGAGACGCAGCTCGGCTACACCTACGGCCCGGGCTCGCTCGACCAATATGCGCAGCGCACAAGCGAACGCCGCATTGCCGCGACCGCGCCCGGACGGACGGTGCGAGTGAGCGGCATCGACCGCGCCGCCATTCGCGGCTCTTTCCTGATTGCCACCTTTGCAACCATCGACGGGAAGCGGGAATATATCGGCACCGAGGCGGTGCTGAGCCGGTGGCACGTCGAGGGCTGCATGAATTGCCAGAACCACCTGGAAGCCATGGCTTCTTTCCAGCTGCCGGTCGAGGCCGGCCGTTCGGTGGCCGCCGAAGGCGGCATAGAGGTGGAGGTACGCACCCGCCACGGTCTCCTCGGAGGCCGGCCGCAGAGCCCCGAAGCCGCTGCCCGCCCCGCCGCGCTCGCCGAGCCCGCGCCCTTCAAGGTCGAGGTCCGCTGAACCAGGATCGCGCGCGGGAATTTCGGCCATCGGGTCGGCGACGAAAGCCGGGACTACAGAGCGCCTCGCCGCCGGAGGACCTCGTCAGGAGTGCCGGGCGGACGGCGCATCCTTCATCCCGCCATGCAATTCGGCGACGATCTCAAAGGAGCGCTTGCGCTTTTCGTGGTCGAAGATGTTGGCGGTAACCATCAGCTCGTCGGCGCCGGTGCGGTGGATGAAATCGTCGAGGCCCGTTCGCACCGCGTCCGGGCCGCCGACGATGGCGGCGGCGTGCGAGTCAGCGAGGATGGCGCGCGCATAGGGATCGAGCTTTGCGTCGAAATCCGCGACCGGCGGCGGCACCCGGCCGGGACGACCGGTGCGGTTGTTCAATGTCGATTGCTGCAATGACGAGAACAGGAAACGCGCCTCCTCGTCCGATTCGGCGGCAACCACGACGGCCCCGAGCATCACATGCGGCAACGCCAGCTGTGCCGAGGGGCGGAACCGCTCGCGATAGATCTCGATCGCCTGCGCCATCATGCCCGGCGCAAAATGCGAAGCGAAGGCGAAGGGGAGCCCGAGATAGGCAGCGAGCTGCGCGCCAAAGAGGCTTGACCCGAGGATCCAGATCGGCACTTCGAGACCGGCGCCGGGGACCGCCTGCACCGCCTGGTCCGGCTCGGCCGGCGCGAAATAGTGCATCAATTCGACGACATCCTGCGGGAAGCTGTCGGCGCCGCCGAGCAATGCCCTGCGCACCGCCCGCGCGGTGATCTGGTCCGAGCCCGGCGCCCGGCCGAGCCCGAGCTCGACCCGGCCGGGGTGAAGTGCGGCGAGCGTGCCGAACTGCTCGGCGATCAACAGCGGCGCATGGTTCGGCAGCATGATGCCGCCGGCGCCGATGCGGATATGGCTGGTGCCGGCCGCGACATGGGCGAGTGCTACCGCGGTCGCCGCGCTGGCGATGCCGGGGAGGTTGTGGTGCTCGGCCATCCAATAGCGGCGGTAGCCGAGCGCCTCGACATGACGCGCCAGGTCGAGCGAGTTGCGCAATGCCTGCCCGGCATCGCCGCCGGCGACGATCGGCGCCAGGTCGAGAACCGAGAGCGGGACCATCTCCTGACCATCGCACCCTACGTCGCCGACGCAAAGCGCCTTTCGCTCCGGGAAACTCACGCCGACCGAGTGGCATGTTTTTCGTGCAGACAAGCACGCCGGCTCCGGTCTTGCGCGGGCTTGTCCCGCGCATCCACGTCTTTGCCTCGGGGGTGCAAGACGTGGATCACCGGGTCAAGCCCGGTGAAGACGATATCACGCGGTTTCCGGGGCCGAATTGGCAGGTGCCCGGAGCGGACCAGGCGTGAACGCCGTCTTCGGATCGATCTCTCGCCGAAAACCGCCTTATTCCATAAAAATCTTCATGTTGTTGAAGTCGAAGGTCACGGCGTAGGGCTTGAAGAAGTCGTGGCCGACCATTCCGGCCAGGTGAAAGCCGAACGTGTATTCCCACGGGAACGGCCCGTCGTAAAGGCCGGGGACATTGTCTGCGCGGATGCGGCCAAAGGACAGCCGGCCTACGGTGTACGGCACGATCTTCAGCGTGCCGCCGCCGCCGGCCCCTTCGGATGCCTTGTTTTCCTCCAGCTTGATCCCGGCCCTTGCAATCACCGGCCGGGCCAGCTTGACGCCGGCCCCCTCGAGGCCGGTGTCGACAAAGAGGAGCGCCGGCGGCAGCCGCTCGACGCGACCCCAGCCGACCATAAAGTGGTCGCCGGCAATCCAGAACGGGACCGCCACTCGCTTGCCCCGCGAATTCGCCGCAGATTGCCCGGCGATTTTCGTATCCTTGCGGCGCAGCACCAGCTCGCCGCGCGGAAAATCCAGCGTCGCAAGAAAATGGTAGAAGAGAGTGGTCCCGATACATCCGTCGATCTCTTTTACGCCCAGATCTTTCGAAAGCTGGCGCAGGTGCAGCATCGCGACGGGCAGGTTCTCGATGGTCCAGCCGCCGAGGCCGAGCGAGGCGATCCGGCCGTTCTCCACCTCGGCATGCTGGCCGCCGGAAAAGGTGCCTTGCACCGCGCCGAATTGCGGAATGCCGAGCTCTTTGGCAAAGTCGGTGTCGAGCGCCACCTCGGAAGCTCCGGTATCGATAAAGAACGTCACCGGCTTGCCGCCGTTTATTCGCACCTCGACCACGGGCAGCGGCTCGGTCCTCAAGAATTTGACCTGCGTGCTCGTCCCGTCACCGTGCAATTCGTAGGGCGTTTCGCCCTTGAAGCTCTCCAGCTGGGCGAGGTTCAGCGTCGGGTACTGGGAAACAGCGAGCTTGTTGCTGCTCATCGCGACGCCGTGCAGCGCCGCCGCTGCCTTTCCGAAATCGTCGCGGCGGTAAAACACTTCGGCCAGCATGATTTTGGCGTCGGCGTCGTCGGGCCGTAGGGTCAGCGCCCGCTGCAGCCATTTTTGCGCCGCGTCGAGCCGATTGGACAGCAAGGCGATACGGCCCAGCTGGAGCGTTGCCGAATAATCCTTGGGGTCTTGCGCGGCTATTTGCGCATAGAGCTTCCCGGCTGCGGCAAACTTCCCGGCTTCGAACAACCGGTCGGCCGCAGCGGTGCCCGGTTGCCTGACTTGCGCTCCTGCTTGCCCCGGGGAGCCGCAAAGTCCGAGGATCACGACAAGAACGATGCAAATTGCGGCAGATTTCATCGCCGGCCTGCGGCGCTCAGCACTGCATCAATTCGATGCTGACGCCATCGGGGGCGGCGACGTAGCACAAAAGGCTGCCGCCGACGCCGCGCTTCAGCTCGACCGGAAAGCTGACGCCTTTGCGGCGCAGCTCGGCGCAGAAGGCTTCGAGATCGCCCTGATAGAGAAACCCGAAATGATCGGTGCCCCAGCCGTTATGGCTGGAAAAATCGGCGTATTGCCGGATCGGCCTGGCGGGGGCCGGGGCTTCGCCGGGCCGCTTTGCCGCGGATCAGGATAGTCATGCCGCCGAGATCGACAAAGATTTGCGCGGCGCCGCGCGCCGTCGTCTTTGCCGCGATCGTCGCGCCGAACATTTCGACATACCACTCGGCCGACGCTTCCGGGTGCTCGCTGAGAATGTGGACATGGTCGAATTTGAATGCCGGGTTGCTCATCGCCTGCCTTTCGCCGCGGGGCCATTCGTCGGACAGCGGGATGATACAACAGCGGGACGATCCACCAGGTCATTGAATGGAGAGCGGCTTCCTCCCGCGGCGATGCTTCCTCCCGCGGACCGGCTTTCGATCTGCTTTGCCCATGTCGCCTACCGGCTGCACGAGCGGTTTTCGACCCTCGGCACCGGCATCGCCAGCTTTGCGGTGCGCGATCCGGAGGGGTTGGACGAGCGAGTGGCCGAGGCCGATGTGCTGGTGATCTCGGGGCTGTGGCGCGACGGCCTGCTCGACCGCGCCGAAAAACTGCGTCTGATCCAGGCGATCGGCGCCGGCACCGACCAGTTTCCGAAAGACGAGCTGGCACGGCGCGGCATCCGGCTCGCCAGCGCCCGCGGTGTCAACGCGCAAGCGGTGGCCGAGCACGCGATGGCCTTGATCCTCGCTTTGACCCGCCGGCTTCCCGAGGCGCGCGACAACCAGGCAAAACGCGTCTGGCGCGGCATGATCGGCGATCCCGACCGGCGCGAGGACGAGCTCGGCGGCAAGACATTGCTGATCGTCGGCCTCGGCGATATCGGCGGACGCCTCGCCCGCCTTGCCAAGGCGTTCGAGATGCGTGTCCTCGGGCTGCGCCGCGACCCTGCCGCGGGCCGGGGCGCTGCCGATGCGGTGCACCCGATGGCGGCACTCGCCGCGCTCTTGCCCGAGGCCGATTTTGTCGCGCTGACCTGCCCATTGACCAAAGAAACCGAGCAGCTGATCGACGCCGCGGCGCTCGGGCTGATGAAGCCCTCGGCCTATCTGATAAATGTCGCGCGGGGGCGGGTTACCGACGAGCCCGCTTTGATCGAGGCGCTCGCCGCCGGGCATATCGCCGGCGCCGGCATCGACGTGACGGCGGAGGAGCCGCTGGCGCCGGGCTCGCCGCTCTGGGGCATGCCGCAGGTGCTGATCACCCCGCACACCGCCGGCGAGACCCGCCGCTACGAAGACAACGTGATCGAGATCCTGCGCGACAATCTGGGCCGGCTCTGGCGCGGCGAGCAGCGAGCTGCGCAACCAGGTGGTCTGACCCTCCCGCGCGGCGGACGTTGCCGCGGCTCAGGCGGTAAAGGTGAAGCTGCTGCCGGTGCCGCACAGCACCAGCTTCTCCGGCATCTCCTTCTGCGCGAGGTCGATGAAGTTCTGCCCGCTGCAATGCATCGGCATCACGTGCTCGAGATCGAATTTCTGCAGCTCGGCCATGACTTGGCGCAGATAATCGTCGGACGCGGGAAACAGGTGAAAGCCGCCGACCAGCGCATAGATTTTGTCGACGCCGCTGACCTGTTGGGCGCGCTTCAGCGTGTTGATGATCCCGGCATGCCCGCACGAGCTGATCACCACCAGCCCGCGGTCGCCGAGCCGGAAGCAGGTAGCGTGCTCGTGCCAATGCTGGTCGGGCTGCGGCTTGCCCGACAGCTCTTCGGCGGTGAAGTGGTGGTGCATATAGGCGTGCGCGTCGCAGCCCAAGCCGTCCTTGATGCCGATCTCGACCCAGGTTTGCGGCAGCACGTGCTCGATGCTGGTGCGCGGCACCACGCCCGTCGTAAAGGCCTGGCCTGCGATGACGATCGGGTCTTCGGCCAGGACCGGCTCGACGCCGAGCGCCTTCAGCTTGCGCCGGTCGAGCGTCCCGAAATCGGCAAAGCTGCCGTCCGGCCGGCGCAGAAAGCGGTGGCAGAAATCGTCCTCGCCGCCGGTGTAGAGGCGCAAATCCTTGCGCATCTGCGCGCGCTGCGCCTCGAGAAAGCCGAGCAGGCCGCCGTAATGGTCGAAATGCCCGTGGCTCAGGATCAGCGCATCGACCTCGGCCGGGTCGATTTTCATCAGCGCGAGATTGTTGGCATAAACGTCCGGGGTGAAGCCGAAATCCAACAGGTAGCGCCGGTCCTCGCTGCCTTTTGTCGATTGGATGTAGAGCGCCAGCCCCCATTCGCTTTCGAGCGTCTTGCCTTGGGCGGCGGCGGGAAACCCGAACCGCTCGACGGCAAGGCCGGGCCGCGCGACCGGCTTGAGCGCGATGTTGTGCTGGTTGTCGGTGATCTCGCGCACGACGACGCGATCGACGACCGGCACCTCGATCAGCGCCGGCGCTGCCCGCGCGCCGCGGCCGAGCCCCAACGAAACCAGCGCCCCCCCGAGCGCGGCGGAATTCTGCAAAAAGCTTCTGCGATCCAGCGACACCATGCCGTTCCCCCGAGCGCGATTGCGGTGGGCGCGAACGCCATTCTCCGTCCCTCCGGCCTGTCAGCGCAACAATCGAGTGGTGCCGAGCGGCGCTGACCGCCCGCAAAATCGCGCAAGCACGCGAACCCTCGGCGCTCTTTTGCCTTGCGGAATGGCCAGCCACGCATATGTCTTCAGCATATGCAGGAGGGAGGTTGATGTGCCGCATGAGCAACGTCGCGTCAAATTGTTTCGAAATGGCCGCAACCAGGCGGTCCGGATACCGGTCGAGTTCGAATTGCCGGGCAGCGACGCGATCATGCGTCGGGAGGGCGATGCGCTGGTCATCGTGCCGGTGCGCCGGCGCGGCTTGACCGCGCTGCTGGATTCCTGGGGACCGCTCGATGAAGAGTTTCCGCAGATCGTCGATCGGCCGCCGGAGCCGGAAGAGTTCTTTTGATGGCGGCTCGGTTTATGCTCGACACCAACATCGTCTCGGAGCTGATCAGGAACCCCATGGGAAGGACGGCGCGGCGCGCGAGGGTCGTGGCGGACGAGGTTTGCACGAGTATCGTCGTCGCAGCAGAGCTGCGATACGGATGCGCCAAAAAGGGCTCGCCCGCGCTGAGCCGCAGGGTCGAGGATATATTGGACGAGATTGGTGTTCTGGCCTTGGGGGCCCCAGTCGACGCGCATTACGGGCAGATCCGCAGCGGGCTCGACGGGGCAGGCCAACCGATCGGCGCCAACGATCTCTTGATCGCCGCGCATGCCCTCGCGCTGGGGCTGACCTTGGTGACCGCCAACCTGCGGGAGTTTTCTCGCATACCGGGCCTGAAGGTTGAAAACTGGATGCGCCGGTAGGCGGCTGATTGGCGCCACGCCGCGAGCGGCTTGCCAGGCCGGGCGATCGCGCAAGGCTGCCCCCGGTTGGGGGAGATTTTATGACCGCACCCTACGAGACGCACCGGGCACAGCTCAAAGCCATCCTCTCGGCTTGGGGCATGCCCGAGGACAATGCCGAGACCACTGCCGATGTGCTGGCCTGGGCCGATTTGCATGGCGTCGACAGCCACGGCATCTCGATGCTGCCGGGCTATGACCGGCTGCGCCGGGCCGGGCGCGCCAACATGGCGGCACGGCCGCGGATCATCAAGGAAACAGCGGTCTCGGCATTGGTCGACGGCGATGGCGGTCTCGGCCACGTGCCGGCGCGGTTCGCGATGCAGGTGGCGATCGACAAGGCAAAAGCGGCCGGCATCGCCATCGCCGCGGTCAAGAACTCGGCGCATTTTGGCGCCACCGGCTATTACACCTTGATGGCGGCAAAGGAAGGGCTGATCGGCATCGCCTGCACCAGCGCGTCGAGCATCCAGGTGGCGCCGACCTTTGGCAAGGAAGCCAAGCTCGGCACCGACCCGTGGTCGTTTGCCGCCCCTGCCAAGGACGGGCCGCCCTTTCTGCTCGACATGGCGACGACGACGGTGGCCGCCGGCCGCATCCGCAACAAGGCCAATGAAGGGCTCTCCTGCCCGCCCGGCTGGGTCCTCGACAAGGACGGCCGGCCCAGCACCGATCCGCTGGTCGCGCGCGAGCAAGGCGGGTTCCTGACCTCGCTCGGCGGCTCGCCGGAAAATTCGAGCTACAAGGGCTATGGGCTCGCGGTGATGGTCAACATCCTCGGCGCGTGCCTCTCCGGCTCGACCCTGATCACCGACCCGATGGCCGGGAAAAAGCCGCAGGGCAACGATATCGGCCATTGCTTTATCGCGATCGATCCGGGCCTCTTTCGCGAGCCCGATGAATTCGCCGCCGACGTCGCCCGCTTTTGCCATGATTTGCGCGCGACGACGCCGGTCGATCCGGCCCGGCCGGTCATGGTCGCCGGCGACCCGCAATGGCAAAACGCCGCGGAGCGGACGAAAGACGGCATCCCGGTCGGCGCGGGCCTCCTGAACCAGCTGCGCCAGATCGCCCAAGCCGCGCCGCCCCCTGGCTGCTCGATTGACCCGCCGCAATGGTTAACTACGCAGTCGGCAAGCCTGCACAATATTCAATATCGCACGGTAATAAGGCAGTCCAATTGTCTCGTGACGGCTTGCCAATAAATCCTTTTTGCATTACAATCGCATAGAGCGGGCGATGCTGCTTGAGATGAGAGGCGACTGTGCCGAGAACCATCACCGGGACCACAACGACCGGCATCGTTCTTTCGACGCCCACCGACAATCCGGTAACGGTCGCCGGCGGCGCCCTGGTCGAGAGTTCGGGGTTCGCCCTGATCGGCGGCTCGCGCAAGGGCTATCCGGATTACAATTTCCCATGGACTATCACCAATCTCGGATATGTCGAGGGAAAGGGCGGGAACTCGACCGGCATCGTGCTGTACGGCGGCGGCACTATCAACAACTACAACTACATCAGCGGCGGACGACAGGGCATCTACACCTATTACCGGCCCGCGACGGTGATCAACAAAGGGCTGATCTCGGCCTACGGCACTAATGGCGTCGGCATCATCCTGAGCGCGGGCGGCCGGGTCACGAACGACGGCACTGTCTTCGGCGATGTGGGCGGCGTCAAGATCCAGGGCGCGAACGCGACGCTCGCCAATTACGGGACGATCAAGAACCGCGCCAGTGCCCCGTTTGGCGTCAGCCTCGACGGCTTTCTCGGCAACTTCGTCACCAACACCGGCTATATCGAGGACAACGTCATCGAAACCGGGGCGCCCGGAACGCTGGTCAATTCGGGCACGATCGTGGGCAGCGTCTCGATCGGCCATAGCGGCATCGTCACCAACGGCGTCTCGGGCTCGACGGCGGCGCAGATCGACGGGTTTTTTACGAACATCACCGGCGGCGTCGGCACCATCACCAATTACGGCACGATCTCCGGCTTCTTCGAGGGGGTCGATTTGTCGGCCGGAGGGGTCGTCAACAACGCTCAGCCCGGGGCGGTGATCACGACGGGCAACAGCGGTCAAGAGGGCATCTTTATAGGCGGCTATACGCAGGGGACCGTCACCAATCTCGGCACGGTCGAGGTCAATGGCAGCGTCGGTGTCGCCGTGAATCTCGCCACCGCCGGCGGCACCCTGACCAACGGCTCGACGAGCGTCAGCACCGCCTTGATCGAGTTCGCGACGCAGACGGAGGGCTTCGGCGTCTATTCGAGCCCGGTGGCGAGCATCACCAATTACGGCACGATCAGCGCCGGGACCGGGATCTTTCTGAAATCCGGCGGCAATGCTTTTAACACTGGAAGCGCAGCCCGGATCGCCGCAGAGTTCACCGGCATCAACCTGCCGGGCGCTTCGCCGACCGACACGGTCGTCAATACCGGAACGGTCGATGCCGACGGCCTTGCCAACAACAAATACATCTCGAGCTACGGCGTGCGGATCGAAACCGGAAGCATCGTCAACGGCGGTACTGCGGCGACGCAGGCGCTGATCATCGCCGATCCGACCGGCCTCGACACGCCAACTGCGCCGGTCCCAATGCACAGCTTCGGCGTCGAGTTCGTTGCCGGCGGGAACCTAACGAATTACGGCACCGTGGCGGGCGCCCGCGGCGGCGTGGATATTTCCGCCGGTGTTGTCACCAACGGACCGGGCGGTGTGCGCAGCGCGCTGATCGAAGGCAGATATTACGGGGTGCACACCGCCGGGACGGCCGCCCAATCGGTCGCGGTGACTAATTTCGGGACGATTTCTGCCATCGGCACCGCCGGCATCGGCATCGATTTCGACGACACGGCCGACAACACCGTCAGCAATTCGGGCACGATCAACGGCGGCGGCGGGACCGCGATGGCGTTCGGCGCCGGCGACGACTTGCTGATCGTCCGGCCGGGTGCGGTCTTCGACGGCGTCGTCAATGGTGGTGGCGGCGGCAACGAGATCGATTTCCATACAAGCGGCAAAATCAGCCTCGCACCCGAATTTATCGGCTTTGCGAGGGTGCGCCTGTTCGCGGCCGCGAGCCTCGCCTTGAAGCCCTCGGATTTGGCGGGGCTCGCCGGCAAGGCGATCACCGTCATCGACGGCACTGCCGGCGACACCGTCAGTGCTGCCGCATTGACCGCGACCGAAGAAGCAACCGTCAAAGGCGGCGCCGGAAACGATGTTTTTGTCGGCGGCGCCGGCAAGGATATATTCACCGGCGGCGCGGGTGCCGACACTTTCGACTTCTCGGCCGCGGCACTCGGGGCGGGCGACAGGGTGCTGGGCGGCTCGGGCGCGGACGAGCTGGTCATGACGACCCCCGGCACAGTCACTGCCACCGGGGTCAGCGGGGTCGAGACCTGGCGCCTCGCCAACGGCAAGCCGAACGATCTGCGCCTGACGACCGGCAACTTTATCGGCACGATCGGGGCCGCGATCACGATCATCGACGGCAATGCCGGCGACACCGTCAATGCGATCGCGCTTGCTCTATCCGACCGAACGACCGTCGTCGGCGGCAGCGGCAACGACGTGTTTATCGGCAGCGCCGGCACGGACTTTTTCAATGGCCATGCGGGCAACGACACGTTCAGATTTTCGATTGCGAATTTGTCGGCGAGCGATGTCGTCAAAGGCGGCGACGGCAATGATACCCTCTTCCTGACGAGCGCCGGCACGGTGGCGGCGGGCGGGGTCAGCCAAATCGAGACCTGGCGGCTCGCCAATGGCGGCGCCAACAGGCTGACCCTGACAGCGGGCAACTTTGCCGGAGCGACGGGGGCGACGATCACCGTGGTGGGCGGCAATACCGCCAACACGGTCGACGCGCACCTGGCTGGCGCGCACGACGAGACAATCATGGTCGGCGGCGCCGGCGAGGACGTGTTCATCGGCGGCCCCGGCACCGACATTTTCGAATTCTCCTTCGCGTCCCTCGCGGCGACGGACATCGTGCAGGGCGGCGGCGGCAGCAATCGGCTGCAGATGACGAGCGCCGGCAAGATCGCGGCAACGGGGGTCAGCGGGGTCGAGACCTACCGGCTCGCCAATGGCGGCGCCAATACCCTCTCTCTGACCAATGCCAATTTTGCCGGGACGTCGGCCGCGACGATCACGGTGATCGGTGGAAGAAACGGCAACACGGTAAGCGAAGCCGGCGTATCGGCATCCGATCGGGCCGTTTTGGTGGGTGGTGCGGGGGCCGACATCCTGACCGCGGGGCGGCATGCCAGATTGACCGGCGGGGCCGGCGCCGACCAGTTTGTGTTCACCACCCCCGGCTCGGCCGCGATCCCCGACGCGAACACGATCACCGACTTTACCCACGGCCTCGACAAGATCGTCTTTCGCGATGCGGCCTTTAACCTCGGCATCGACGAGGGCAAGGGCACCGCGACCGCGCAGGCGATCGCAGGGTCCCTGTTCTCGACCAGCACCAACGGCAGCGTTGCCACGACCGCAAACCGGTTCGCCTACAACGCAAAAACCGGAGGGCTGTTTTATGACGCCGACGGCAGCGGAAAGGCCGATGCCAGCCAACGCATCGCGACCTTGACCAACGACCCGACCCTCACCGCCAGCGACCTCTTTTTTATCAAATAGGTTATTCCGAAAGACGCCGATTCCCTCTCCAACAGCCCTACCCGTTTGCCGTCAATAATACACCGTGCTTAGTGCTGCGACCCGTAAACCCGCCCCGTACTGTAAAATTTAGTCTGTTGTCCTGACGCCTTGCAAATAAATTCCCTTTAGAGTATAATTCAGCTTCGTTTAAGCAAGTAGGCTCGCGGCCGCAGGGTCGGACCGCAGCCATATAAGGGGTTGATCGTGCGCGTTATCGACAACTACACCACCACCAACGGCATTAAGCTGACCGCGGTTGCCGACAACCCGGTCACGATCACCGGGTCATGCGTGATCAGCATCGACGAAACCGCCGGCTCCGCCGTTGCCGGGTTATCCTACGCGGTCATCGAGAATTTCGGGATGATCTCGGCGGCGGGGGTGGGTTCTGCGGGGGTCGGGCTGTTCGCCGGCGGCACCGTCGTCAACCACGCCGGCATCAGCGGCGAGACGCAAGGAATTTATGCCAACTACCAACCGGTATATGTGAACAATTACGGCATGATCTCCGGCTCCGGCAAGGGCGGACGCGGGATCCTGCTGATCGATGGGGGCGAGGTCAAAAACCACCGGTACATCAACGGCGATGTCGGCGGCATCAAAATCGAAGGCGCCGTTACGACAGTCGACAATTACGGCGTGATTTCAACTGTCCACGGCGGCTATGGCGTAAAGCTGTACGGGTCGCGCAGCAATTTTATGACAAACACCGAGAACGGCGTCGTCGAAAACGGCGTGATCGCGAAATACTCGCGGGCAGAGCTGCTCAACGGCGGCAATATTTCCGGTGGCGGCACCTCATCCTCCGTCTACTTCTCCTATGGCGGATTTATTCAAAACGGCGACCCCGGCGCGACCACTGGCTCGATAGACGGTGTTTTCATCGCCGGCGCTGCCGGAACGGTTCTCAATTTCGGCGGGATCAGCGGCATTCTGTTTGGCGTCGATTTAGCTGCCGGCGGCAGCTTCAACAATGCGCAGCCGGGTGCAGTGGTCATTCAGGGGGTCACTATCAGCGGCGCCGCGGGCACGGTGACCAATCTGGGCAACGTGGACGGGAATGGCAGCAAGAATAGCGCGGTTCTTTTAGCTGCCGGCGGCACCGTCACCAACGGCTCGTCGAGCGTCACCACGGCTTTGATCAAAAACACTACAGAAAGCTACTACTCCGGCATTTCTTCGGACGGGGTCGCTTCCGTAACGAACTACGCCACGATAAGCGCGGGAAATGGACTGTCTTTGCCAAGCGGTGGGTATGTCGCCAATACCGGCGCGGCGGCGCTGATCGCGGCAAAATTCACCGGCGTCGATTTGGCCGGAGCGCCGGGCAGCACGGGCACGCTCACCAATACTGGGACGATCAGCGCCAGCAATCCGACTGTTTCGACCTATGGCGTGTTGATCGGCTCGGGCGAAGTCGTCAACGGTAGCAGCATGGCGACCGCGGCGCAGATCATCGCCGATCCGCCCGGCCCAAATCCGACAGCGATCGGCTCCTCGATAACGAGCACCGGTGTCGTATTCGTGACCTCGGGGAGCCTCGCCAATTTCGGCACGGTGGCCGGCGCCAGGACGGGGGTCGGCATCGCCGCGGGCACTGTCGCCAACGGCTCGGCCGGCACGCGTACCGCGTTGATCGAGGGCGAGTATTACGGGGTGCACGCCGCCGGGACCGTGGCGCAGTCGGTCGCGATCACCAATTTCGGCACGATCGCGGCGGTCGGCACCGTCGGCACCGCCGGGATCGGCATCGATTTCGACGATGCGGCCAACAACACCGTCAGCAATTCGGGCACGATCAGCGGCGCCCGTGGCACCGCGGTCGCGTTCGGCGCCGGTGACGACCGGCTGATCGTCCAGCCGGGTGCGGTTTTCGACGGCGTCGTCAATGGCGGCGGCGGCGGCAACGAGATCGATTTCCATACAAGCGGCAAAATCAGCCTCGCACCCGAATTTATCGGCTTTGCGAGGGTGCGCCTGGTCGCGGCCGCGAGCCTCGCCTTGAAGCCCTCGGATTTGGCGGGGCTCGCCGGCAAGGCGATCACCGTCATCGACGGCACTGCCGGCGACACCGTCAGTGCTGCCGCATTGACCGCGACCGAAGAAGCAACCGTCAAAGGCGGCGCCGGAAACGATGTTTTTGTCGGCGGCGCCGGCAAGGATATATTCACCGGCGGCGCGGGTGCCGACACTTTCGATTTCTCGGCCGCGGCACTCGGGGCGGGCGACAGGGTGCTGGGCGGCTCGGGCGCGGACGAGCTGGTCATGACGACCCCCGGTACGGTCACTGCCACCGGGGTCGGCGGGGTCGAGACTTACCGCCTCGCCAACGGCAAGCCGAACGATCTGCGCCTGACGACCGGCAATTTTATCGGCACCATCGGGGCCGCGATCACGATCATCGACGGCAATGCCGGCGACACCGTCAATGCGATCGCGCTTGCTCTGTCCGACCGAACGACCGTCATCGGCGGCAGCGGCAACGACGTGTTTATCGGCAGCGCCGGCATCGACTTCTTCAATGGCCATGCCGGCAACGACACGTTCAGATTTTCGGTCGCGGACCTGTCGTCGAGCGATGTCGTCAAAGGCGGCGACGGCAACGACACCCTCTTCCTGACGAGCGCCGGCACGGTGGCGGCGGGCGGGGTCAGCCAGGTCGAGACCTGGCGGCTCGCCAATGGCGGCGCCAACAAGCTGACCCTGACAGCGGGCAACTTTGCCGGAGTGAGGGGGAACACGATCACGGTGGAGGGCGGCAATTCCGGCAACACAATCGATGCGCATCTGGCTGGCGCGGCTGACCACGCGGTCATGATCGGCGGCGCCGGCAAGGATGTATTCACCGGTGGGCCGGGCAACGACACGTTCAGATTTTCGGTCGCGGACCTGTCGGCGGGCGATGTCGTCAAAGGCGGCGGCGGCAACGACACGCTCTTTCTGACGAGCGCCGGCATTCTCGCGGCGGGCGGGGTCAGCGGGGTCGAGACCTACCGGCTCGCCGATGGCGGCGCCGACAGGCTGACCCTGACAGCGGGCAATTTTGCCGGAGCGGCAGGGGCGACGATCACCGTCGAGGGGGGCAATTCCGGCAATACGGTCGATGCGCATCTGGTTGGCGCCGGCGACCACGTGGTCATGGTCGGCGGTGCCGGCAAGGATGTATTCACCGGTGGCGCGGGCAACGACACGTTCAGATTTTCCGCTGCGAGCCTGTCGGCGGGGGATGTCGTCAAAGGCGGCGGCGGCAACGATACCCTCTTCCTGACGAGCGCCGGCACGGTGGCGGCCGGTGGGGTCAGCGGGGTCGAGACCTACCGGCTCGCCAATGGCGGCGCCGACCGGCTGACCCTGACGGCCGGCAATTTTGCCGCAGTGACAGGGGCGACGATCACGGTGGTCGGCGGCGATTCCGCCAACACGGTCGATGCGAACCGGGCTGGCGCGCACGACGAGACAATCATGGTCGGCGGCGCCGGCGAGGACGTGTTCATCGGCGGCCCCGGCACCGACATTTTCGAATTCTCCGCGACCTCCCTGGCGGCGACGGACATCGTGCAGGGCGGCGGCGGCAACGACCGGCTGCAGATGACGAGCGCCGGCAAGATCGCGGCAACGGGGGTCAGCGGGGTCGCGACCTGGCGGCTCGCCAATGGCGGCGCCAATACCCTCTCCTTGGCCAATGCCAATTTTGCCGGAGCGGCGAGGAAAAAGATTACGGTCTTTGGCGGCAATGACGGGAACACGCTCAGCGCAGCCGGGGTATCGGCGGCCGATCTGGCCGTGCTGGTGGGTGGTGCGGGGGCCGACACCCTGACCGCGGGGCAGCACGCCAAATTGACCGGCGGCGGCGGCGCCGACCAGTTCGTGTTTGCCACGCCCGGCTCGGCCGCGATCCCCGACGCGAACACGATCACCGACTTTACCCACGGCCTCGACAAGATCGTCTTTCGCGATGCGGGCTTTAACCTCGGCATCGACGAGGGCAAGGGCACCGCGACCGTGCAGGCGATCGCAGCGTCTCTGTTCTCGACCGACACCAACGGCAGCTTTGCCACGACCGCGAACCGGTTCGCCTACAACGCAAAAACCGGAGGGCTGTTTTACGACGCCGACGGCAGCGGCAAGGCCGACGCCAGCCAACGCATCGCGACCCTGACCAACGACCCGACCCTCACCGCCGGCGACCTCTTTTTTATCAAATAGGTCATCCCGAAAAGACGAGCGCGGTATTGAACGCGGCGGCGGCCGGCACCACCAGCCGGTCCTGCCCGACCTGCACGCCCGCGACGCCGTGCAGCAGGTCCGCTGTCTTGTCGAGCGCGCGGACCTTGATTTCCAGCGCCGCCATGTATTCGCTGCGCCCGGCCGGGTCCGCCGCAGCGGCGCCGAATTCGGCGGTTATCGCCTCCGGTGTCATGAGCTCGACCCGCGCCGTGCCGGCGGCCAGCGCGAGCCGGCCGTTATCGCTGTGCACCGAGCTGCCGCCGAACAAGCCGTCGAACAACGCCGCCGTCCGCCGCGGCCCGGCGGTCGCAACGACGATGCGGGCGATGGCGCAGGCGCCGTTCGGGTGCGCCTGCCATTCCGGCCGCCACACCAGCTCCGGCGTCCGGTGCTCGCAAAAATAGACGCGGCCCATCGCCACCTTCGCCGGGTCGAGCCGGGTGGTGCGAAACCGCGCGTCCTGCATCCGGCCCTCGATCGCGACCGGCCGCGAAAACGCCTGCACCGGCAATACCGGCAGACCCGCCTCTTCCGCGTGGCGAAAAACACCGTCGGCGTCGGCCGTCTTGAACACCAACCCGTTGAGGCCCGCCGGAAACGGCATCAGCTCCGGCCGCGCCGCGCCCGCTGCGCCAAAGCCCAAGAGCTCCAGATAATCGGTCGCGAACATCGCCAAATGGTTGGCCGAGCCCAGCGTGTGGTGCCCGCGCGGCGTCAGCCGAAAGCCGAGCCGGGCAAAAGTCTGCATCGCCTCGTCGATGCGCTCGCGCACATCGATAACGACATGGTCGAGGACGGGTGACAGCGCGCTCACATAGGCCTCCATTTCGGCGGCGGGCGGCAGGGTAAGCGGCGATCGGGATATCGTGCAACGGACAGGATCGGAGACCCCGGCATCGCCGCGGTGCGCTCAAACCGGTGCGGGCTGCTGCTCCTCCAGGACGCGCACCCGGTCGGCGGTGCGCGCCTGCTGCTCGACGAGGCGGCTCAAGAGATTGGTCATGCCGCTGATCGCGCCGACCAGCTGCTGGACGAACGCCGAGACGACGCGCAATTCGTCCCTCAGCGCCGCCGTCTCGTTCAGCGATTGCCGGATGAGGCGGGCCAGCGCTTCGATCTCGACGTTGCGGGCGACACCGGCGATTGCCGCAGCAAGCTCATCCTTGGTCGCCAGCCCGGCAAGATCGGCCTTGGTCGCCATCTCGGCGCGCAGCTCGGTGAGGTCCGCCTTGGTCGCCATCTCGGCGCGCAACTCGGCAAGCTCCGCCTTGGTCGCCATCTCGGCGCGCAGCGCGGCGAGATCGGCCTTGGTGCCATCTCGGCAAGGTCGGCCTTGGTGGCGAGCCCGGCGAGCGCCGCCTCGATCCGGGCCAAACGTTCCTCGCTCATGCCAGCCTCCATACAGGTACGCGGGTTTGGCGTTCTCCCGCCGCGATGGCTTGCGGCCGTTCCCGGCCGTTGCCGTCGTGATCGCTACCGAAATTTGGCCGTCGTCGCCTGGCGATTTTTTGCAAGCTCCTCTGATACGGCGGGATCAAGACGCCGGCTTGTCGCGAGCCATGGCGGCGTCCTGCTTCTCGCCGTGTGTCAGTCAGAAGATAATAAGCTCTCCGGGGAGAAATTCAAAAATTCGTGGTATCGCGGGAGGGTGTCAATGGCGCGCAGCGGCGGCGGGGTGGAGAACGGCATTGGGCGGCCGGTGCGGCGCAAGGAGGACCGGCGGCTCTTGACCGGCCGCGGCAGCTTTGTCGATGATCTGACGCTGCCGGGGCTTGTGCATGCGGTCATCGTGCGCTCGCCCCATGCGCATGCGCGGATCGGGCCGATCGACACCGGCGCGGCGCTCGCTGCACCCGGTGTCCTGGCGGTGCTGACCGGGGCCGATTATGCCGCTGCCGGGCTCGGGGCCATCCCGCACAATGCCGGGCTGATGAACCCGCCCGACGTGGCCGTGCGCCGCCGCGGCGAGCTGATCCCGACCCGCCATTTCCCGCTGCCGACCGACAAGGCGCGCTATGTCGGCGAGCCGGTCGCGATGGTCGTCGCCAACACCGTCGCCCAGGCGAAAGACGCGGCCGAGCGGCTGCACATTGCATACGACCCGCTGCCGGCGGTCGCACTTGCCGCCGACGCGCTGAAACCGGGCGCGCCGCAGCTGTGGGACGAAGCCCCCGGCAATCTCTGCGTCGATATCGAGGTCGGCGACGAGGCCGCGACCGCCGCCGCCTTTGCCCATGCCGCGCATGTCGTCCGGCTCGAGACGAGGGTGCAGCGCGTCACCGGCGTGCCGATGGAGCCGCGCACGACGATGGCCGATTACGAGGGGGCGAGCGGGCATTACACGCTCTATTCGGGGAGCGGGCGCGGTGTCGCCAAATTGCGGCTCGACCTCGCGCAGGTACTCGGCGTGCCGGCGGAGCAGGTGCGCTGCCTTTGCGGCGATATGGGCGGCAATTTCGGCACCCGCAATTTCTTTTATCCCGAATATGCATTGCTTGCCTGGGCGGCGCGCCTCGTCGGCCGGCCGGTCAAATGGACCTGCGAGCGCAGCGAGGATTTTCTCGGCGATTACCAGGGTCGCGACCTCAGCGTCGCGGCCGAGCTGGCGCTCGACGCAGCAGGAAATTTCCTGGCTGTCCGCGGCGAGAATTTGAGCAATCTCGGCGGCCACGCGGCCGCCTTTGTTTCATTGCAAAAAGGGCTCGGCCTGGTGCCGAGCGTCTACCGCATTCCGGTTGGGTATTTCCGCGGCCGGGGTGCCGTGACCAACACGGTATCGACGACGCCCTATCGCAGCGCCGGGCGGCCCGAGGTCATCTTTGTCATGGAGCGGCTCGTCGATCTGGCGGCCGACCGGCTCGGGCTCGACCCGGCATTATTGCGCCGCCGCAACATGGTCCCGCCCGCGGCGCAGCCCTACGCCAATGCGCTCGGCATCACCTATGACAGCGGCGCCTACGAGGAGGCGATGGACACCGCATTGGCGCTCGCCGATTGGGCGGGTTTCCCGGCGCGCCGTGCAGCGGCCAGGGCGCGCGGCAAATGGCGCGGCATCGGCATCGCCAATTATGTCGAGATCACCTCGGGGGCGCCGCGCGAGCGCACCGAGATCACCGTATTGCCCGAAGGCAAGGTCGAGCTGGTGATGGGCACCATGTCCTCCGGCCAAGGCCACGAGACGAGCTTTGCCCAGCTCGTCACCGAATGGCTCGGCGTGCCGTTCGACAGCATCGCCTATGTCGCGCACGACACGGATCGGGTCGCGGCCGGCGGCGGCTCGCATTCCGGCCGCTCAATGAAGCTCGCCGCGACGATTGTCGGCGAGGCGACCGACGCCATCATCGCCAAAGGCCGCAAGATCGCCGGGCATCTCCTGGAGGCCGGCGAGCCCGACATCGAGTTCGACCGCGGCCATTTCCGCGTCGCCGGCACCGACCGCGAGATCGGCATCTTTGAAATTGCCCGCGCCGCGGCGGTGGGCACCGGCCTGCCGGAGGAATTGCGCGGCCCGCTCGCTGCGGTCTCCGACCGGACCTTGCCGGTCGCGAGCTTTCCGTATGGCGCGCAGATTTGCGAGGTCGAGGTCGATGCCGAGACAGGTGCGGTCGAAATCTTGCGTTATGCCGCGGTCGATGATGTCGGGCGCGCGGTCAACCCGATGATCCTGCACGGCCAGACCCATGGCGGCATCGCTCAGGGTGTGGGCCAGGCGCTGCTCGAGGATTGCGCCTACGACCCGGTGACAGCCCAGCTGCAGGCGGCGAGCTTTATGGATTACGCGGTCCCGCGCGCCGGCGACCTGCCGAGGCTTGCCACCGCATTGAGCGAGGTGCCCTCGCCGACCAACCGGCTCGGCGTGCGCTCCGGCGGCGAGGGCGGCACGACGCCGGCCTTGGCCGCGGTGATCAACGCCATCGTCGATGCGCTCAGCGAGTTCGGTGTCGAGCACATCGAGATGCCGGCGACGCCGGAGCGGGTGTGGCGCGCTATCCGCGCCGCCGCGCGCCCCCGGTAATCGAGATCATTCCTTCCCGGTGAGGCCGAGGCGCTGTGCTGTCTGCCACACGCGCCAATGGTCGTGCGGCATCGGCATGTGCGTCACGCCCAAATGGGCGAAGGCGTCGTTGACCGCATTGGAAATAGCCGAGACACCGCCGACATTCGGCGACTCCCGACACCCTTGGCGCCGATCGGGCAGGTCATGTTCGGCGGGTCGTAATTGCTGACCGCAGCTATGCCGCGCGGCGGCGCAGCGCTCGCAGTGCAGCTTCAGGTTCTGTCGCTAGGATTCGCATCAGCGCGATCGTCGCGGGCTCCATCGCGACCCGGTTCTGCTCCCAATTACGTAACGTCGCGACGGGGATGCCGAGTGTGTTGGCGAACTCGCGTTGCGACATCCGGAGTCGTTTGCGGATATACCAGGGAGAGATGACATCCCGCTCCGAGAGTTCCTCTTCCGGGTTCTGCCCATCCTCGATCATTTGGCTCCGAATGTCCAACTCGGTAGTCGCGGTGATCTTGGCTCGATCACGCATTGTGGGTCGGGCTTTGATCTCCGCGAGGCTCATTTTCGCAGTCGCCACAGCTCAGTTTCCTTTCGGTTGGCCCGTCGTACCGAGATGATCCGCATCGTTTTGCCGCGCCACGTGAATGCGACATGGAGCGCATCTCCCGCGCTTTCACCGATGGCCCGAAACCGATCCTCGCCGTACCCTCGACGCTCATCCTCCCAGATCAGCACCGGACCGTCGAAGATCCGCGCGCCGTCGTCGAAGCCGATACCCCGTTCCCGCAGGTTCTTGGCATGTTTGGCCTCATCCCACTCGAATTCCATATCGGCATACTACGCATAAAGCGTACTCCAGAACAACGTTGACGCGTGAGATTTTCCGGCGCCGGCAGCGTGGTCGAGCTAATCGGCGCCGCGCCGCTCAAGCATCCTGCCTCAGCGTGGGGTCGGTTGGCTTCCCGACGACGTTCGAGCCCGCCTGGCGCGCTGCCGCCGGTGTGCCGGTGTCATCGAAACTGATCGGCTGCTTCGCGCGGGAACCGGTCATTCGTTGGGCCAGCAGCGCACAGCGTTTTCACCCCAGAGAAGCCAAATGCTAAGGAAGGTTTCGCGAAATGACTCTACCAACTGCGCCGCTTGACGGGGTTTCAGAAGGGGCTTGCCGTTGTCGGTCGGAAAATTAACGTAGACGAGCAAATTTGGACGCGGCCGGTAGTGTTTCCTGGCTTTGCGTCGTAAAGCGATTTCGATCGCCTTAGGTGCCGCAGCGATCTCTTCGTCAGGGTCGTAGTGCTTTAATCCTGCAGTCGCGCCGGAAGATACACGCCGATCAGCTTCCCTGTACTCAGCGCCACGACGACGCCCCTCGCGATCCGCCTCGGTCTGCTCGAACTGCTCGACTACGTCACCAAACCGGATTTTGAAATCAGGGAACTCAGTTGCCGGGTGTATTAGACGAACCTCGCAAGGCCGCACTTGAGCGCGAGTCGCCGCGAACTTCGCCGCTGCATACGCCTCTGGGAGAGGCTTTAGGGCGGGCGTGTTGAAAAGGAGGTTACCCGGCACGCTTCCAGGGATCGCATGCATATGCGCGAGCGAGCTTTCCAGAAGCGCTTGCGGATTCCACCACTGGTTAAACCACTCAGCAGGCGGAGCAGGTAGTTCGCTCGACATCATCACCATATATAGGCTCTACGGAGAACATCACCACACGTTCAAGGTCGAGAGGAATCATGCCGATACGGGAAGCCCCCAGGCTGGGGCATGAGCGGTTAGCGACAGTAACCTATTATGAAAATTGGCGGAGGCTTTAGTGCCGTTCTTCAGGGCTACGGACAGTCCGCGAACGGAGCCGCGACCTCCGCGATCTGGCACCTTAGAGCCCCCAGCGGATTTTCTTAAAAGGATCAGCATACGGCAGCATGCTGGCCTCGTCGGACTGCTTGCGGAACGACAGGTGCTGATCAACAGCAACGCAGCCTTTGTCGTGGACGGGAAATCACCCCCGGCGGATCGAATCTACAACGTGGATTGCGGACTGCTGTGGATGGCATTGACCGAAAGGCTTCGCGGCGATGTTGCCGCGGCCGAGGACGCCCTCAGGGATGCAATCTGGGCATTTCTTAGGCTGATAGGGGGAGAAACTGGGTCAAGCGGAATTGCGGACATAGACCTAAGGGTCGCCGAGGAACTCGTGAAGCGCTGGAGGATGCAGCCCGCCGATAACTGGTTTATATCCGCCTTAAGCGTTGTGCACGCATTCTTGCACCCGGGTATCCCTGTAACGCCAGACGGCATCGGTGGCATATGGCAAGATGCTTGGCGTCTTTATGCCGGTGCACTAAGCGTGCTTGGCGACGTGACCAGCCGCAGGGTCCCGGGAGATTTAGAAGATTACTTTAAATAGCGAAAAATGCGGGACGTCCCGTATCAATCGGTGATGATGTCGCCGCGCTAAGTCGCCATGCCGCTCAGCTGAGTCATTCCCGATCGGTCAGGCGGGATGTCTCTTGACGGCAAGACGCCAGTTGCATTTGTCGACGGCGAAGCACCGCTCCGAGGCAGTAGCCGTCGCTCCGTCCGCGAGAAGCTGACACGCCGACAGCTGGTGGTCCCGTTGCGGCGCGCCCGAGAGCTGGAGGTGTGGCGCTGCCGGATCAGCCGGTGAGGCCGAGTTGTTGGGCGGTCCGCCAGACGCGCCAATGGTCGTGCGGCATCGCCATGTGCGTCACGCCCAAATGGGCGAAGGCGTCGTTGACCGCATTGGAAATGGCCGAGACCCCGCCGACATTCGGCGACTCGCCGACCCCCTTGGCGCCGATCGGGTGATGCGGCGAGGGCGTCGTCGTATAGTCGGTCTCCCAATGCGGGGTTTCGACCGCGGTCGGCAAATAGAAATCCAATAGGCTCGCATTCTGCAGGTTGCCGTGCTCGTCATAGGCCATCTCCTGGCCCAGCGCGATCGCCAATGCCTCGGTCAGCCCGCCATGCACCTGGCCCTCGATGATCATCGGGTTGATCCGCGTGCCGCAATCGTCGAGCGCATAAAAGCGCCGGATCTCGGTGACGCCGGTATCGACATCGATATCGACGACGCAGACATAGGCGCCAAACGGGTAGGTCATGTTGGGCGGGTCGTAATAGCTGACCGCTTCAAGTCCTGGCTCCATGTTGGGCGGGACATTGTTGTAGGCGGCAAAGGCGAGCTCGGTCATGGTCTTTGACAGCTCGGGGACACCCTTGACCCGGAAGCGGTCGACATCCCATTCGAGGTCGTCGTCGTGCACCTCCAATAGGTGGGCGGCGATCATCTGCGCCTTGGCGCGGATCTTGCGCCCGGCCATTGCCGTCGCCGCACCGGCAACCGGCGTCGAGCGCGAGCCGTAGGTGCCGAGCCCATAGGGGGCGGTGTCGGTGTCGCCCTCCTCGACCGTGATCATATCGGCCGGAATGCCGAGCTCGCTCGCCAATATCTGGGCAAAGGTCGTCGCGTGGCCCTGGCCCTGGCTGATCGTGCCGAGGCGCGCGATCACGCTGCCGGTTGGGTGCACCCGGATTTCGCAGGAATTGAACATGCCGAGGCCGAGAATGTCGCAATTCTTGATCGGCCCGGCGCCGACGATCTCGGTAAAAAAGCTGACGCCGATCCCCATCAATTTGCGGGTCTCGCCGCGGGTGAAGGCTTGGCGGTTGCGTCGCTGCTCGTCGCGCAATGCCGGGTAATCGACGGCGCCCAGCGATTTATCCAATGCCGTCAGATAATCGCCGCTGTCGTATTCCCACCCCAGCGCCGACCGGTACGGGAACTGCTCCTTGCGCAGGAGGTTGCGGCGGCGGATTTCCGCCGGGTCCATGTCGAGCTTGCGCGCCAGGACATCGACCATGCGCTCGATCAAATAGGAGGCTTCGGTGACCCGGAACGAGCAGCGATAGGCGACCCCGCCCGGGGCCTTGTTGGTATAGACGCCATCGACCGTCACATGCGCCACCGGGATGTCGTAGGACCCGGTGCAGATGCTGAAAAACCCCGCCGGATATTTGGTCGGGTCGGCGCAGGCGTCAAAGGCGCCGTGGTCGGCCAGCACATGACAGCGCAGGCCGGTGATCTTGCCCTCGGCGGTCGCCGCGATTTCGCCCTCCATGTGATAATCGCGGGCAAAGGCGGTCGCCTGCAAATTCTCCATCCGGTCCTCGATCCATTTGACCGGGACGCCCAATACGATCGAGGCGACGATCGAGCAGATATAGCCGGGATAGACCCCGACCTTGTTGCCAAAGCCGCCGCCGATATCGGGCGAGACGAGGCGGATCTTGTGCTCGGGGATGCCGGAGATCAGCGAGGCGACGGTGCGGACCGCATGCGGCGCCTGAAATGTGCCCCATACCGTCAGCTGGCCATTGATCTTGTCCATCGAGGCGACGCAGCCGCAGGTTTCGAGCGGGCACGGATGGACGCGCTGATAGACGATGCGCTCGCGGACGACGATGGGTGCCGCGCTCAATGCCCGTGCAGTGCCCTCGGCGTCGCCGACCTCCCAGGTAAAGATGTGGTTGTCGTGCCGGCGCGCGCCGTGGGCGCCCTCGGTCTTGCCTTTTAGATCGTCGCGCAATCCGGGCGCGTCTGCCGCCATCGCGCGGTGGGGATCGACGAGCGCCGGCAAATCCTCATACTCGACCTCGACGAGATCGACCGCGTCGGCCGCAATATAGCGGTCCTCGGCCACGACAAAGGCGACCTCCTGCCCCTGGAACAAGACCTTTTCGTCGGCCAATACCGCCTGCACGTCGCCGGCCAAGGTCGGCATCCAATGCAGCTTTAGCGGCTTCAGGTCGTCTGCGGTCAATACCGCCTTGACCCCCGGCAATTTGAGCGCGGCGGTCTTGTCGATCGATTTGACGCGGGCGTGGCCGTAAGGCGAGCGGACAAAATCGCCGAACAGCATGCCCGGCATTTTGATGTCGTCGACGTAGCGGCCCTTGCCCTGGGTGAAACGCACGTCCTCGACGCGCTTGCGCCTGGTGCCGAGACCTTCGAGCTTTTGCGTGCGCGCCTCGGCTGTTTCGCTCTCGGCGGTCATTCTGCGGCCTCCCTGGTGTTCTTCATCGTGTCGGCGGCGGCGCGGATCGCCCGGACGATCGTCAGGTAGCCGGTACATCGGCAGAGGTTGCCGGCAATCCCCTGGCGGATTTCGGCTTCGCTCGGGTCCGGGTTTTCCTGCAATAGCCGCCAGGCGCGGGTGATCATCCCCGGCGTGCAAAAGCCGCATTGCAGCCCGTGATGCTCGCGAAATGCCTCCTGCAGCGGATGCAGGCCGCCATCGGCGCCGGCCAGCCCCTCGACCGTGACGATCTCGGCCCCGCTCGCCTGCACCGCGAACAGCGTGCAGGATTTGACCGAGCGACCGTTCAGATCGACGGTGCAGGCGCCGCAATGGCTGGTATCGCAGCCGATATGCGGCCCGGTAAGGCCAAGCTCCTCGCGCAGCAGGTGGATCAATAAAAGCCGCGGCTCGACCGAGGTCTCGACGTCGCGGCCGTTGACGGTCAGCTTGATATGCATCTTGGCCATGCCGGCCTCCCTCAGCCGGCGGCGCGCGCTTTGGCGCGCAGGATCGCGCGCTGCACCATGATCCCGGCGACATGCACGCGAAACTCGACCGGGCCGCGCAGATCGGCGGCGGGGCTTGCGATCGCGCGCGCCCGGCGCACCGCTTCGGCGATCGCCGTCTCGTCGAGCCGGGTGCCGACGAGTGCGGCACCAGCCTCTCGGGCATAGAGCGGCGTATCGGCGAGATTGGTCAGCGCGACCGCCGCCGCAGTGCAATGGCCGCCTGCGATGCTCAGCACCACGGCCGCCGCCGCCGTCGCATAGTCGCCGACCTTGCGTTTCTGCTTTTCATAGGCCCAGCCGTGACCCTCACCCGGCAGCGGAATGCGGACCGAGGCCAGGATCTCGCCGTCCGCCAGCGCCGTCGCATAAATGCCGCGGTAAAAATCTCGCGCCGGGATGTCCCGCTCGCCCGGCCGCCCCGCGATCCGATAGGTCGCGTCGAGCGCCAGCATGACGGCCGGCATGTCGTTGCCGGGGTCGCCATTGGCGAGGTTGCCGCCGATCGTGCCGCAATAGCGCACCTGCGGGTCGGCAATGGTGAGCGCGGTTTCGCGAACGATCGGACAGCGCGCCGCGATGATTTCCGAGCCGATCAGCTCGTGCTGGGTCGTCATCGCCCCGATGACCAAGGTTGCCCCCTCGACGCCGATGCCGCGCAGCTCACGCAGGTCTTGCAGATCGACCAGCTGCTGCGGCTTGGCGAGGCGGAGCTTCATCATCGGCACAAGGCTGTGCCCGCCGGCGACGACCCGCGCCTCCTCGCCGCCCTGCGCCAAGAGCCCGACCGCCTCGGCCAGCGATTGCGGCCGATGATACGCGAATGGCGCAGGGATCATCGCCGCTTCCTCCCGGTTCCTTCAGGCGGTGCACGCCTGTTGCACGCGCATTACGCCTGAGCCGCCTTCATGCGCAACGAGAATTCGCGCGCCGCTCGCCGCGTTGGGAAGTTCCGTTCGGGTCCGTGCGGCGGCTGGCGGGGCGTCGCCTGCTCGATCGGCAGGCTTTTGCCACGTTCAAGGCCATCCTGCGCCAAGCCGCCGGCGCGCGGGGCGAATTTACAAATATTTTGCCGGCCGGATCATCGCCCGCCACATGTGTGCCACCGGGCTGTTGTCGAAGCCCAGCCCCTCTTGTGGCTGACGGAAATTACGGCCGATCACGTCCTCGAACTCCCCGAGCTCGACATGCACGTTCGGGTCGAACGAATAGATGTCGTGCACGGTGATCATTCGCCCCGACATGTACCATTTGTGGTCGCGCATCCGCTTGTAGTCTTCTTCGATATAGGGGTCGGGCCGGTATTCCTGGCCGAACGAGGTGATATAGGATTGCGGATATTCGTAGCCGACCGAATCGTCCGGGTAAAAGCGCAGCACCTGGTGGGCGCGGATCGCCCAGGTTACTTCCGGATCGACATAGGGCTCGACCAACTGCGCGCCCCAATAGCCGTGGTCGCCGCGGATAAAGCCGATCGTCGAAATGTCGTGCAGCAGGCAGGCGAGCACCATCTTCTCGGGCAGATTTGCCTTCACCGCGTGCCGTGCGCTTTGCAAGAGATGCATGCACGGGCCAAAGCGGTATTTGAAAAAATCGATCAGGGTCGGCGCTTCCGGCATCGCCGGCAGCCGCGGGTCGTCGCCCATCAAGACGCGCGCGTTCGGATTGCCCTTCATCAGCGCCGCCGCATTCGGCGCCGGGCCCATATCGCCCTCGGCCATCGAATAGAGCCGCGATTTGATCACGATATAGTCGAGCTCCCGGGCCATCCTGGCTTCGAGCGCATCGGCGCGCTCGGACAGGCTCATCGCGTCGTTCATTGGTTTTCTCCTCGATTTTCTCGATCGCTGGGCACCCGGCAAAGCCTAGCAGATCGCAGGGTTGTCGCAATGGCCGGAGTTCATGGGGTGGGGGCGGGCAGGGGCAAGGCGTGGCGTGTCACCGATGACCGGTTTTTCACCGCATCTGCTGGCGCGCCAAACCAACGGGATGGTCGAAATGAGGGCGGGCCTCGCGGTCGCCGCACATCGGCACAACCCGGCGATTGAAAAAAAGCAGGACAGCTCGCCGCGGTCTTGCGCCTTAATCGGGTGCCGACACTTCGACAGGGACACGCGATGGAGCGCCGACCCGCCGCGCCGCGGCGATGGGATGTGGAAGCCGATGTCGTAATTGTCGGGTTTGGTGCCGCAGGGGTGGCCGCCTCGGTCACCGCTCACGATTTGGGCGCCGAGGTGCTGATCCTCGAAAAAGCGCCCGAAGGCGAGCATGGCGGCAACACCAGGGTGGCGGGGCAGGGGTATCTCAACACCGCCTCGCCCGCGGACGCCGCGGCGTATCTGACCGCACTCTGCGGCCCCTATCCGGTGCCGGGGCCGATGGTCAGGGCGTGGGCCGAGGAGATGTGCCGCAACAATGCCTGGCTCGAAAGCGTCGGCGGCGACCCACAGGAGCACCAGCATCCGCCGCTCGGGATCGAATTCCCCGACCTCCCCGGCTCGGCGTGCGTCCATAAATTCCACGACGGCCCGACCTACGGCTATTCCTACACCTGGCAACGCTTTGAGAGCCTGGTCAAGGCGCGCCCGATTCGGGTGCTTTACGCGACACCGGCGCAGGAGCTGATCCAAGACGGCGCCACCGGCGCAATTCTCGGTGTGCGCGCGCAGCGGCGCGACGAGGAGATTTATGTCAAGGCGCGGCGCGGCGTAGTGCTGACCTGCGGCGGGTTCGAAAACAACCAGGAGATGATCCGCAACTATCTGCCGGGCGTCCCTTACTGCTATACCTCGGGCAGCCCTTGGAACGAGGGCGACGGTATCCGCATGGCAATGGCGGCCGGCGCCGACCTGTGGCACATGAACAACTATGCCGGGCCGTCGATGGCGCTGAAGGTGCCGGAAATCCGCACCAGCTTTTCGATGCAGGCATTGCATTTCAGCAAGGTGATGCCGGGCGGTATGATCGTTGTCGGCCCCGACGCGCGCCGGTTTGCCGACGAAAAATTCAAGACCCGCCACGGCAAGGTGCCCGTCGCCGGCTGCTGGCTGCCGCTTTCGACCCCATGCCCGATGTTCATGATCTGCGACCATGCGCTCTTTTCCGCCGGCCCGCTCTACGACAAGCACCCGAGCCACGGCTGGACCCAGATCATCGAGCGCTATCCCTGGAGCGAGGACAACCGCGCCGAATTGGCCAAAGGCTGGATCAAAACCGCCGCCGACATTCCGTCCCTGGCCGCGACGCTCGCCCTCGACCCCGCCATCCTCGCCGACACCATCGCCCGCTGGAACCGCTATTGCGATGAAGGCCGCGACCCCGATTTCCACCGCCGCCTGATGCTGGCGCCCATTGCCGAGCCGCCGTTCTACGCCGTGGAGCTCTCCCCCTCGATGCTCAACACCCAGGGCGGCCCGCGCCGCAACGAAAAGGGCCAGATCCTCCGCCCCGACGGCACGCCGATCCCCCGCCTCTACAGTGCGGGCGAATTGGGCTCGATCTACAGCTACCTCTACCAAGGCACCGGCAACATCGGCGAATGCCTAGCCTTCGGCCGCATCTCCGGCAAGAACGCTGCCAGGGAGCCGGCGTGGACTTAACGCGGAATAATTGCCGTAGCAGCTACTGTCGAGCTTCGGCTTCCGGCACCCCGTTTATCAGCGGATGAGACCCTTCGTCGCGCCCAGAAGACTTGGCGCGCGATGCTCCGTATTTTTCAGGGCGCGCGACACACTCCTCGCGGACGCGGATTACCCAGTTCTCATACCAGCCCCATACACCGCCGATCGCTAACGCTCCGTATCCCTTCTCCTTCTTTTTAGCATCGAGCCTCTTCCAGAGCCGCGTGTGATGGTGCATGTTAAACTTGTGAAAGCCTTCGGCCTTCATCATTTTCACAATCTCACCGGGAAGGTATTTCTTTTTTTCGACTTCCTTAAGAAGTATGCGGTCAATCTCATTTGCCTCCTGGGTGCCCGCAACGACGAATTCTATAGCTTGGTCTGCGCTTGACGGGCGGTTGGCCGTCCGTTGCACGAACGCTACCGAGAAGCGGAATCGTGGATCAACCAACTCCTCGGGCGTCAGATGTTTATCAAAGTTGTCCATCATCATTTCAATATGTCGGGGTAGTTCGCTCGTTTTCTTAAGTATCGCGCGCTGGTCCGGGCCGAATGTCACGAACTGGAGCGCGATGGGGAGCCGGCGCTCAAGGCCGTATTGCGGCCCGAATTGCCTCTTGATCGTGTCGTTGAAATTGATGCAACACGCCTGGAGCTTAGGACCGACCACGTCGTCTATGCGCGTTGTCGACCTGTGCTCAATTTCGTGCCGCAGCTCCAGTAGGAAATTTAGATTATTAATCATGCCTTTCTGTAAAGGACATCTCGTATGTTTTAGGCAATGGCTTAGCTCCCAATACCTATCCTCACCGTTTGCGGTCTTTACAATGATTTTCTTGCCGTCCTCATTAACTGTGTGCCGGAAGTCGATACCCTGTTTCTTGAACCAAGCATGAAGTAGATAAGTCCAGGCGATTATGGCCGTAACGATGAACAGCTCACTACGAAACGTAAGGCCTGCGCCGTTGAAGACATGCACCGCGGAGATCATCGCCTCCCGTGCCTTCAGCAATAGCTCATCCCCGCGGACGCTCAGCCCCGTGGCCGGGTCGATATCGGGCCAAGCGGCGAGGAAGGCCGCCAGTTCTTCTGAGGATGCGGCTTTGATAGAGGCGTGTTTCGACCCGTTGCGAATCTCCAAGATTCGCGCGTGATTGATCGAGCGCGTCGGCCAAGTGAAGTAGGCGAGAATGTCCTGGTCGTTCCATTTCTTTTCGGAGATCATCGCCTTTATGAGTGTGATCTCCATTTCTCAAGCGATTTCCTCGGCTTGGAAACCATGTGCTGTTCTCTGAAGGGTATTTGCGGGCTTGGCCGGGTGCTCAAAAACGTCCCAGCGCGCCGCGCTGACGAGCGCTTACACGAGCTCGATCCGGGCGCGGTGGCCAGGCGCTGCGGCGAGGCGACGGTCGCGGGTCAGGAGCGTGGCGTCGAGCGCTTCGGCAAGCGCGACATAGGCGGCATCGTAGGCCGTTAAGTTGTGCCGCAATTCCCAGACACGCGGCAATAACTCGTCGTGCGCGTAACGGCGCAGGGGAAGTTCCTGAAGCTCATCCAGCGCTTCGCGGCATCGAGCGGGCGAGATTCGGCCGTTCGACCCATAGCGGCGCAATACCTGCGTAATCTCAAGGTCGATCAGATGGGGCGCATGCAGTGGAAGCGGCTGCTCGAAGAGCCGTGCTTCGACGGCGGCGGCGGCCGGCGTTTGCATCAGCGCTTCGAGGAGCGCCGAGGCGTCGACTACGATCACTCGGCGTCGCGCTCCGCACGGACCGCCTCCTCCGGTGAAATGCTGGGGTTGGTCGGGGAGAGCCGCGCGAGGCGTTGACGCAGTTCCTCGCGCGTCGGCCATTCGGCGATCCGACGCAGTTCGGCAAGCAGATAGTCGGAGAGGGACATCCCTTCCAGCGCCGCACGGGATTTGAGCCGGCGGTGCAGCGCGTCGGGAACGTTCCGAATCTGTATCATGCTGGGCATGTGCAGAACATAAAATCATCCGCTATGCATGTCAAGCTGCGGAAGCCGGCCCTCGGCGACCGCACCAGCGAGATAGCGCGCGGATAAAATGAGGAGCGGCGCTTCAGCCGTAGACGAAGGCGGGGTCGGTTAGGTCGATCGCGGGGAATTCGTCTTTTTCGGCCCAGTAGTCTTGCGTGTGCTGCCATTCGGGCTTGGCGCCGCGGCGGGGCAGGAGATGCATGCCGCGCATCATATAGCCGGGGTTGAAGTTCTCCGGGTCGATCCACGGCAGGAGCGGCATGTCCCGGTCCTGCGCGCGCAATGCCGGCGTCACCTTTTTGGCGCCGGTCGCCTTCATATGGTTGAGGAGGCGGCAGACAAAGTCGGCGACGAGGTCGGCACGCAACGTCCAGCTCGCGCGGAAATAGCCGAACACCCAGGCGAGGTTCGGAACCCCGGTAAACATCATGCCGCGATAGGTGACGGTGTCGGAAAACATGAGCGGCTCGCCGTCCACCGCAAAACCGATGTCGCCCAGCACGTTCAGATTGAAGCCGGTCGCGGTGACGACGATGTCGGCGGAGAGGCTCTCGCCGGACCGCAGCAAAATCCCGGTTTCGGTGAATTTCTCGATTTCGTCGGTGACGACCGAAGCCCGGCCGGCGCGGATCGCCGCCAAGAGGTCGCCGTCGGGGATAAAGGCGATGCGCTGGCGCCACGGCCGGTAAGTCGGCGTGAAATGGGTCGCGACGTCGTAATCGGGGCCGAGATGGCCTTGCACCGCGGCGAGTAGTTCTTTTTTCACCTTCTCCGGCTCGGCAAAGGAGCGGCGGGTGAAGAGCGCCTGGTCGCGCAGGATCTTTTTGCGCACGATCTCGTGGATCCAGGTTTCGTCGATCTCTAAGGCGCGCAATTCGTCGGCGATCTCGATCGCGTTGCGGCCGGTGCGGAACCAGGTCGGCGAGCGCTGCAGCATCGTGACGTGCGCGCATTCGCCGGCGATCGCCGGGATCAGCGTCGCCGCGGTGGCGCCCGAGCCGATCACGACCACCCTTTTGCCGGCGTAGTCGAGGTCCTCCGGCCATTCCTGCGGGTGGACGATCCGGCCCCGGTAATCTGCAATCCCGACCCATTCCGGCGTATAGCCCTGCGAGTGCCGGTAATAGCCCTGGCACATCCACAGAAATTTCGCCGAGACGTGCAGCTTCTCGCCGTTGTCGGCTCGGGTGGCGTCGACTCGGGTGGCGGCGATCGTCCACCGGTTGTCGCGGCCCGACCAGGACGCCTTGTCGATCCGGTGCCGATAGCGGATGTGGGGGCCGAGACTGTTCTCGTCGATAACCTCGCCCATGTAGCTGCGGGATCTCGGCGGCGGTCGCGATCGGCGGGCCGGTCCACGGCTTGAAGCGGTAGCCGAAGGTATAAAGGTCGCTGTCGGACCTGATCCCCGGATAGCGGTGGGTGAGCCAGGTGCCGCCAAAGCTTTCCTGGGCTTCGAGAACGACAAAGCTGGTGCCGGGGCATTGCTTGGTCAGGTGATACGCGGCGCCGATCCCGGAGATTCCGGCCCCGACGATCAGCACGTCGAAATCTTCGCTTTTCGTCGGCATCTCGGTCATCGCCCTCGACCTTTGCAGCAATCCTTTGAGCTTAGCCGATTTTTCGCAACGATGCAGCGGAGGCTGCCATGCGCAAGCCGCGCAAAAGACCGCCCCGCCGCAGAACGCCTTGGAGAACCCATGTAGAAAAAAGGATTGTTCTTGGAATAGAGGCGTTCGCCTAACGCCATTTGCACGCGCCGGCCCGTCGCGCTGCCGGCGCGACGGCGGGCGGCCATGCGCAGGGCGCGGTGGTTGCCCGGGTAAAGCTGTGACATGATTTGCGCGATGGTCGAGGTCGCCTTATCGGTTTTGTCGCGGTTGTCGCGCGGATTGTCGCGGTGAGGGGAGAGAGCACATCGCCGGCGGTGCCGAACCGCGGCATGATCACCGCAACGATCATCTGCGCCTGCGTCATGCAGGGGCTCGACACGACAATCGTCAATGTGGCGCTGCCGCATATCCAGGGCAGCATGTCGGCGGCGCAAGACCAGATCTCATGGGTCTTGACCTCCTACATCGTCGCTTCGGCGATCATGATGCCGCTGACCGGCTGGCTCGCCGCACGCTTTGGCGTCAAATACATCTTTCTCGCCTCGGTGATCGGCTTCACCTTTGCCTCGGCGTTGTGCGGGGCGGCGACGAGCCTCACGCAGCTCGTTCTCTTCCGCCTCCTCCAGGGGGTCTTCAGCGCCGGGCTGGTGCCGTTGGGCCAAGCGACGCTCTTTACGATCTATCCGCGCGAAAAGCACGGCCAGGCGATGGCGATCTTCAGCACCGGCGCGATGATGGGGCCGATCATCGGCCCGACCCTCGGTGGGTACCTCACCGAAAACCTCGATTGGCGCTGGTGCTTTTACATCAACCTGCCGGTGGGTGCCTTGTGCGCGCTCGGCATCTTCGCCTTTCTCCGCCAGACCCGGGCGATGCGGCGCGACCCGTTCGACATGTTCGGCTTTGTCGCGTTGAGCGTCGCCGTCGGCGCCTTGCAATTGATGCTCGACCGCGGCCAGCTCAAGGACTGGTTCCGCTCGACAGAAATCTGGGTCGAGGCGGCGATCGCGGGCTCGGCTTTTTATCTTCTGATCGTCCACACGATGACCGCGGGCGAGCGCTCGTTCCTGAACCGCGAGCTGTTGAAGAGCCCGAATTTTGTCGCCGGCAGCCTGTTGATGTTTGGCGTCGGCATGATCCTCAGCGGCACCTTGGCGCTGATGCCGTCGATGATGCAGGATTTGATGAGCTATCCGGTGTTCGACGCCGGCTGGATGATGGCGCCGCGCGGCTTTGGCACGATGCTGGCGATGTTTTGCGTCGCTCGGATGATCAACAAGGTCGACAACCGCATCTTTATTTTTGCCGGCTTTTTGATGACCGCCGCCTCGCTGTGGCAGATGACCGGCTATTCGCTCTATATGGGTCGGGGGCCGATCCTGTTCGCCGGCTTTGCCCAGGGGTTCGGGCTCGGCTGCACCTTTGTGCCCTTGAACCTGTTGGCGCTGTCCGGCCTGCCGCCTCACATCCTGACCCAGGGGACCGCGATCCGGGCGCTGATGCGCATGCTCGGCGGCAGCATCGGCATCGCCATCCTCGAAACCGAGCTGACCCAGAACACCCAGATCGTGCATTCGCACCTGGTCGAGCATCTGCGCCCGGACAACCCATGGGCCCAGGCCCCGTTTCTCACCGCCCCCTACAGCCTGGTTAACCCGGCCGGCATCGCCGCTCTCAACCAGGAGGTAACTCGCCAAGCGGCGATGATCGCCTATATCGACGATTTTACCCTGATGCTCGGCGTCATCCTGCTGTCGCTCCCGCTCCTCCTCCTGGTCCGCGGCCCGCGCCGCGAAATCCCCGCCGCCGCCGACTAGCCCGTCTTATTCAGGCGCCCGCAGCGGCGCGGGTCGTCAGGCCGTCTGCTGGCGCTCGTACCAGCCCCGCGTCCGCAGCACGATCCGCACGACAGAGAGCATAACCGGCACCTCGACCAAGACACCGACCACGGTTGCGAGCGCGGCACCCGACTGGAAGCCGAAGAGCGCGATCGCCGCGGCAACCGCCAGCTCGAAGAAATTCGAGGCGCCGATCAGCGCCGACGGGCAGGCGACATTGTGCGGGACGCCGAGCGCCCGGTTGAGCCCATAGGCGAGGCCGGCGTTGAGATAGACCTGAATGACGATCGGCACCGCGAGCAGCGCAATAATCAGCGGCTGCCTGACGATTTCTTCGCCTTGGAAGCCGAACAGCAGCACGAGGGTCGCCAGCAGCGCCAGCAACGAGATCGGCTGGAGCTTGCGCAGGATTTGCGCATGGAGGGCCGCGCCGCCGCGCGCCAGCAACGACCGCCGCCAGAGCTGTGCTGCGATCACCGGCACGACGATGTAAAGCACCACGGACAAAAACAACGTCGGCCACGGCACCGTGATCGAGGACAGGCCCAGCAGCAGCCCGACGATCGGGGCAAAAGCAAAAACCATGATCGTGTCGTTGAGCGCGACCTGCGTCAGCGTGAAATTCGGCTCGCCATCGGTCAGGTTCGACCACACAAAGACCATCGCCGTGCAGGGTGCTGCGGCCAGCAGGATGAGGCCCGCGATATAGCTGTCGATCTGCCCCGCCGGCAGCCACGGGCGGAAAACCCAGCCGATAAACAGCCAGCCGAGCAGCGCCATGCTGAACGGCTTGATCAGCCAGTTGATGCCGACCGTCACGGCGACGCCGCGCCACTGCTCGGCAACCCGATGCAATGCGCCGAAATCGACCTTGAGCAGCATCGGCACGATCATCAGCCAGATCAGCACCGCGACCGGGATGTTGACCTCGGCCACGGTCATGCGGCCGAGCATCTGGAACGGCGCGGGCGCCAGCCGGCCGAGCACGATGCCGGCGATGATGCAGAGCGCCACCCAGAGCGTCAGGTAACGCTCAAAGGTGCCGAGCGTCGCCCGCGCGCGCGGGCCGCCGGTTCCGGCGACCGAAGTCATGGCAGCTCCTATTTCGGGACCGCGCGGGTGCGGCCGATGTCATCGACGCGACGTTTGATCGCCATGCGGTCGAGCTTGTCGAATGGCAGGGCGACAAAAATTTTGATTCGGCTTTCGAGCGCGAGATAGGCGTCGCGGAAGGCTTTGCGCTGCTCCGCCTCGGTGCCGTCCACGGCGGCGGGATCAGGCACGCCCCAATGCGCAGTCACCGGGTTGCCCGGCCATATCGGGCAGGATTCGCCCGCCGCCCGGTCGCACACCGTAAAGACAAAATCCATGACCGGCGCGCCGGGGCGGGCGAATTCATCCCAGCTTTTGCTGTGTAGCCCTGATGTCCGGAGATGGTGGCGTTCGAGCTCCTCGAGCGCGAGCCGATGCACCGCCCCCTTCGGAAAGCTGCCGGCGCTGTAGCCGTTGAAACGGTCTTTGCCCCAATGCTCGATCAGCACCTCGGCGAAGATGCTTCGCGCCGAGTTGCCGGTGCAGAGAAACAAAAAATTGTAGGCGCGCCCTGCGGTCATACGCCCTGCGGTCATACGCCCTGCGGTCATACGCCCTGCGGTCATATCGGCCCCGGGCTTAGGGTTTGCGGGCTTCGACCATGGCCGAGACGATGTGGTTCTCGATGTTGCGGCCGGGCGCCCAGTTCTTGATCAGCTCGCCGCTTTCCGGTTTTGGGGTGACGCGGACATCGACAAATCCCGCGCGCACAAGCCAATCCTCGATGCGCTCGGCCGGAACCGCCCCGGCGATGCAGCCGCACAGCAAAGCCGGATCGGCTTGCAGCTCGGCCGACAGCGGCACGGTGTTGACGATGTCCGACACCGCGAGCCGCCCGCCCGATTTGAGGACGCGAAAGGCTTCGCGGAACACCTGCTCTTTGTCGGGGACGAGATTGATCACGCAATTCGAGATCACCACGTCGGCCGTGTTGTCGGCGAGCGGCAGGTGCTCGAGCTCCCCAAGGCGGAATTCGACATTGCCGGCGGCGATGCGGGCGGCGTTGCCGCGCGCCCTCTTCAGCATTTCATGGGTCATGTCGACCCCGATCACATGACCGGCGTCACCGACCTGCCGCGCGGCAAGGAAACAGTCGAAACCGGCGCCGCTGCCGAGATCGACGACCACCTCGCCCGGTCGCAGCGCAGCGATTACTTGCGGGTTGCCACAGCCAAGACCGAGATTGGCACCCTCGGGGACCGCCGCCAGCTCCGCCTCGGAATAGCCCATCCGTCGCGCCTTATCGTCCGAAGTGGCTTCCGGGCGGCAACAGGACGACGCCGATGGTGCGCAGCAGCCCGCCTCGTTTGCCGCCGCGATGCCGCCATAGCGCGCACGCACCATTTCTTTGATCTGCGCATCATCCATCAGTTGTCTCCCTATGCGGCCGTGGTTTTCGCAATGGCATCGGCGCAGCAGCTGGCGGCCGGATCACAGACCGGCGCAATGACGGCGTCGCGCCCGCAGCAGTTTTCGGTGAGGTAGGCCAACAGCGCGTTCATCGCGCCGTATTCGGCCGAATAGATCAGCTGCCGGCTCACGCGGCGCTGGGTAATCAGACCGGCATGGACGAGCTGCGCCAGATGGAACGACAGCGACGAAGGCTGAACCCCCAGCCGCTCGGCAATCACGCCCGCCGGCAACCCTGCCGGCCCGCACGCGACCAGCAGCCGGAACAGCGCGAGCCGGGTTTCCTGAGCCAGGGCGCCGAGGGCCGTGATCGCGCGCTTTTCGTCCATATCATATGATTTCCATGCTTCAACGATCATTAAATCGTGTTCGCGGCCCGATCGTCAAGAGACATTTCGAAAATCGTTGAACCGCCATATCGTGCCCCGATCCGGAAACGTATAGAGGGGTTCGGCGCGTCGGCTCCGACCGGGGCGGGCAGGTGTGGTATGCTGGGACGGTCTCGGCTGTGGGCCGGCGCCGGGGGCGGGCGCGGCCGGGTTTGCCGCTCGGGGGGCGGCGTCATGCGGTTTCCGATCGGGCTGAAGATCTTTGGCATTGCCGTCGGGCTTTTGGTCCTGATGGCGGCGGCGGCGCTGTTGAGCATGCGCATGACGCGCACCGTCGACGGCCAGCTCGCGATCATCGACCAGAACTATTTTCCAGCCTATGTCGCGCTCGCCCAGGCGAACATCCGCTCGGTCGAGGAATCGGCCTTTATCCGCCGGCTCTTGCTGGCGATCGGCGCGCCCGGCGACAACACCGCCAAGCGCGAGGCGTTGCGGCACGAGGTCGCGAGCAGCGGCAAGGCGAGCGACGAGGACATCGCCGCGGCGCGCCGCGTGATCAACCGGCAGATCGTCCACCCGCTCGATTTTGACGACGACATCGCGCTGACGCGGCTCGACGACCGGATCGGAACCTTGCAGGAGGAGCGGCGTCGCTACGAATAGGTCCTCGATAAGCTGCTTGCCGCCGGCACCGCCGGCCGCGCCCAGGAAGCTGCCGCGCTCGTCGCCGATCTCGACGACCGGCGCGACGATTTCGACCGCAAGATCGATGCCGCGCGCAGCGACATGCGCCGCCTCGCCGGCGCCGCGATCGTCGGCACCCGCGCCTATCAGCACCGCGTCGTCGCGATCGGCGTGGCGTTGCTGGCGATCGCCGGTGCGCTCGGCATCATGGTCGCCGCCCTTGTCACGCTCGGCCTTGTCCGCCCCGTGCGCCGGCTGCTGCTCGGCACGGCCGCCGTCGAAGGCGGCGCCCTCGACACCGATCATCCCGATCACCTCGCGCGACGAGATCGGCCGGCTCACCCAATCCTTCAACAGCATGGTCGGGGAACTCAGGGTCAAGGCCAGGATCCGCGACACCTTTGGCAAATATGTCGATCCGCGCATCGTCGCCGGGCTGATCGACCGGCCGGAATTGACCGACGCCACCGGCACGCGGCGCGAGATGACGATCCTGTTTTGCGACATGAAAGGGTTTACCGCGTTTAGCGAAGGCATGACCCCGGCGGCGCTCGTCAATGTGCTGAACCGCTATATGACCCTGATGTCCGAGCCGGTGCGCGCCAATAACGGCATCATCGACAAATATATCGGCGACGGGATCATGGCGTTTTGGGGCCCGCCCTTCACCGCTGCCGACGAGCATCCGGGCCTCGCCTGTCTCGCGGCCCTCGACCAGCTCGCCGGCCTTGGCGCATTCCGCGCCGAATTGCCGGAGCTGACCGGGCTGCGGCGCGGCTTTCCGGAAATTGACATCCGCATCGGCATCGCCACCGGCGATGTCGTCGCGGGCAGCATCGGCTCCGAGCAGACGCGCAACTACACCGTGATCGGCGACACGGTGAATTTGGCGGCGCGGCTCGAAGGCGCCAACAAGACCTATGCCACGCAGACACTCGTCGGCGAGGCGACCGCGCGGCTTGCCGCCGGTTTTGTCGAGACCCGTGAGATCGACGAGGTGCTGGTGCTGGGCAGGACCGAGCCCGAGCGCATCTTCGAATTGCTCGGCCGCAAGGGTGCCGTTTCCGCGGAGCGCCTGGCCTTGCGCGATGCGTTTCTTCAGGCGCTCCGCGCCTACCGCCGCAGGGAGTGGGACGAGGCGCGCACCGGGTTCGAAGGCTGTCTCGCGCTCGCTCCCGGCGACGGCCCGAGCAAAGCGCTTCTCTGCCGCATCGCCCGGTTCGGCGCGGCTCCGCCCGGCCCCGATTGGGATGGCGTGTGGCCCCTGGCGGAAAAGTGAGACGGAAAAGTGAGGCGGAAAAGTGAGATTGAGCGGCGGGGTTTGTCAGAGCGAGCTCAGGAACGCGACCAGATCGGTCTTCTCCGCTGTTGTCAGCCCGATGGCGAAGCGTTGGTCGTAGAAATCGACGACCTCGGCGAGGCTTGCCGCCGAGCCGTTGTGGAAATAGGGGGCGCGCGCCGCGAGCCCGCGCAGGATCGGCCCCTTGACTTTGCCGATATCGGCGCATTGGCCGGTGATCACTTCGGCTGGCATTCGACTGTGGCCCGCGCCGCCGCCCGTGCTGCCCTCAGTAATAGTGGGCGCCGCCGTTGACGTGAATCGTCTGGCCGGTGATGAAGCCGCCGTCGGGGCTGACCAAAAAGAGGCAAGTGGCGGCGATCTCGTCGACATGCCCCTGGCGTCCCAGCGGAATGCCGGCGGCGTTCGGCACCCGCCCCTGATACCATTCGGGATTGTCGCGCCTGGTGTCGATGCTGCCGGGCGAGACCACGTTGACGCGAATGTCGTAAGGCGCGAATTCCGAGGCGAGCGCCCGCGCCAATCCGACAAGGCCCATCTTGGCGGCCGACACATGGGCGCGCCCGCTGCCGCCGTTGTACGCTCCGTCGCCGCAGAAGAACAGGACGCGGCCAAAGCGGTTTTTGACCATCGACGGGATCACCGCCTGGGTCAGATAAAAGGCGGCGTCGAGCACCACGCCGCGGACATGCTCCCAATCGTGCTGGCTGACCTCGGTAAAGGGCTTGTGCGGACGGATCGCGGCATTGTTGATCAGGATGTCGACGCGGCCGAATTCGGCGATTGCCCGCTCCGCCAGCGCGTCGATCTCCTCCTTCTTGCCGACATCGGCGAGGATGGCGAGCGCCTTTACCCCGTGCCCCCGCACTTCCTTGGCGACGGCCTCGGCCTCGGCCTGGTTCGATCGCGCATTGACCACGACATGCGCGCCCTCGCTGGCGAGCTTCAACGCTGTCGCGCGCCCGATATTGCGGCCCGAGCCGGTGATCAGCGCAACTTTCCCATCGAGCTTGCCCATCCGAATCATCCCCCTCGACGATATTTGAAGACCCGCATCCTATCAGCGCCGTCATGCGCCGTCTCGACGCCCGGCAACAGCGGGCGGTCCGGTTGGCGAGTTGACGCGGCCCAAATCGCCCTTTAAGATGTATATCAAATGCATGTTAAGGGGCCGCCATGATCCAGGATGTGGTTTGGGCCGTGTCGATCGTGCTGATGGGAGCGCTGGCGCTGGTCTTCGCCTGGGTCGCTGCCGGGGCCGATGCGGCGCTCGCCGACTACCGGCCGGCGGTCGCTTCCGCCTATCGCATGCGTCACTGGCTCTTTGCGATCGCGATCGTGGTGCTGGTCGGCGCGAATTGGCGCACGCTCGGCGAATTGCCGTATCTGTCGAGCCTCTCACCATTGCCCGCGGGCGAAGCTCATCCTGCTGCCGCGGTGGGCGAGCAATGGGCGTGGACGGTCACGCCGAACAAATTCGTCGTCGGCCAAACCGCCGAGTTCCGCGTCACCACCAAGGACGTGAACCACGGCTTTGGGCTCTACGATCCGGGCATGCGTATCGTCGCCCAGACCCAGGCAATGCCCGGCTATACCAATGTCCTGCGCTATACCTTTGCCGCGCCGGGTACTTACCATGTGCTATGCCTCGAATATTGTGGGCTCGCACACCACGATATGAAAACCGAGATCGCCGTCACGGAGCAATAGGGGGGATGCCATGACAGTTCAGGCCGTCGCCGCGCGCGACGAAATCGGCGCCCGCACCGCCGTCCTCGCCTACCTCGCCGTTTCCGGCGTCGTCCTGCTGCTGATGATGCTGTTCGGATTGACGATGCGCTTGGCGCAGGCGCAATGGATCAGCCTCGATCCGGCGGTCTTTTACATGCTGATGACCATGCACGGCGCCGGGATGGTCGGCATCACCGGATTGAGCGGTGCGTCGGTGATGTGGCATTTCGTCCGCCGCCATGTGCCGGTCAGCACCGGTGTCTTCCTCGCCAATCTGGTCTTCTTTCTGCTTGGCGCGGTGCTGATCCTGGGCTCCGGCTTTATCGGCAAGTTTGCCGCCGGCTGGACCTTTCTCTTCCCGTTGCCGGCGCATTCCGGCGATGCTTGGTCGGCCAACGCCGCGGCCGCCTATCTGATCGGGCTGTTGCTGATCGGCGTTGGGTTTCTGCTGCTGCATCTCGATATCGCCCGCGGCATCCTCTTGGTCTATGGCGGGCTCGGCGCCGGGCTCGGCGCGCGCCAGGCCTTTGGCCTCGCTCCCGAGGCGGATGGGCCGCCGCCCGCAGTCGCCGCCTCGACGATGGTGGCGATCGTCAATATTCTCGGCGTTCTGTTTGGCACATTGTGCGGTGTGCTCGGTGACGAGCTCCAGCGCCTCGCCGCGGCACGACGCGGCCCCCGCCTCTTGAGCATCAGCTTCGACCCCGAGCACGACGACCGGCGAGCCCTGGAGCTCTATGGCGAGCGCTACGGTGCCGCCCTACCGCGCTGGCGCATCGCCGCCCCCGCGGACCAACGGAGCCTGCGGACATTGCTGCAGCGCTTCGGCGTCGTCGCGACCCCCGACGGCAGCGGCGGCTTTGTGCACAACGGCGCCCTCTATTTGGTCGATTCCCGCGGCTGCATCGCCCGCATCCTCGACCCGAGCGCGACACCGCAGATGATCGCGGCCGCCGACGGGGCCTCGTGACGATGCGGACGCGGTTGGTCGCCGCAACGTCGTTATGGGCGATCCTCTGGCTCTGGCCGGTGCGCGCCGCGCTCGAGCGCGACATGGCGCTTCACATGATCGTGCAATTGCCGTTGCTGATCGGCATCGGCGTCTTGCTCGCCGGCATCATTCAATCGCGCGAGCCGGGCTGGTTGGCCGAAGCCGACTGGCTCGGCATCCCCGGGCTCGCGCTCGTTTTTTGCGCCACCTCGTTCTGGATGCTGCCGCGCATGCTCGACGCGGCGATCGCCGATCCGCGGATCGATCTCGGCAAATTCCTGAGCCTGCCGCTGCTGGCGGGCCTGCCGTTGGGGCTGAGCTGGCGCCGCATGCCGGCGCTCGGCCGCGCCTTTCTGTGGGCCAACTTCATCCCCAAGCTGGGTGCCGTCGGCGGCCTCTATCTTGCCGCACCGATCCGGCTTTGCGCCTATTACCGCCTCGACCAGCAAGAAGCCGCCGGCTGGGCCTTGATCATTGTCGCCACGGCGCTTGCAATGCTGTGACTTCTCGCCGCGCTCGTCGGTTGGCCGCGCCGGGATCCGATTGCTCGGGAAGCTCGATGCGCCTCACGCTCCATACCGATTACGCTCTCCGCGTCTTGATTTATGTCGCGCTGAACGACGGGCGCCTGACGACGATCGGCGACATCGCCCAGAGCTTCGGCATTTCCAAAAACCATTTGATGAAGGTGGTGAGCCGCCTCGGCCAAAAGGGCTATCTCGACACCGTGCGCGGCAAGAACGGCGGCATCCGGCTCACCCGCGCACCCGGCGACATCAATGTCGGAGAGGTTGTGCGCGACACCGAGGACGAGCTCGAAATCCTCGGCTGCCTGCACCGCACCGGCTATTGCCGCATCGAAAGCGTCTGCGTGCTGCGCGGCGTCGTCCGTGATGCCGCCGGCGCGTTTCTCGCAATCTTCGACCGCTACACCCTCGCCGACCTGATCCACCCGCGCCAAGCCCTCTCGGCGCTGCTGGCCGGCGCTGTCACTCGACCGTGACGCTCTTTGCCAGGTTGCGGGGCTGGTCGACGTCGGTGCCTTTCAGAACAGCGACGTGGTAGGCGAGGAGCTGGATCGGGATGGCGTAGAGCAGGGGTGCGACAAACGGGTCGCAGCGCGGCACCGCGATGCCAAACGCGAGCCGGTCGCCGAGCCGGGCGACGCCGGCCGCATCCGAGATCATGACGACGCGGCCGCCGCGCGCCATGACCTCCTCGACATTCGACATCGTCTTCTCGAAAAGGTCGTCGTTGGGCGCCAAGACGATGACCGGCACGTTCTCGTCGATCAGCGCGATCGGCCCGTGCTTCATCTCGCCCGCGGCATAGCCCTCGGCATGGATGTAGGAGATTTCCTTCAATTTCAGCGCGCCTTCGAGCGCCAGTGGATAGGCGCTGCCGCGGCCGAGATAGAGGACGTCGCGCGCCTCGGCGATCGTGGCGGCGATCTGGCGCAGCCGCTCGTCGTGGTTCAGCACCTCGCTCGCCCGCGACGGGATCTCGCTCAGATACCCGACGAGCTCGGCCTCGCGGGCATGGGTGATCACGCCGCGCGCCCGTGCCAGCGCCACCGTGAGGGTCGCCAGCACCGCGAGCTGGGTCGTGAACGCCTTGGTCGAAGCGACGCCGATCTCGGGACCGGCCAATGTCGGCAGCACGACATCGGCTTCGCGCGCGATCGAGCTTTCGGGCTGGTTGACGACGGCGATGATCTTTTGCCCCTGCGCTTTGGCATAACGCAGCGCCGCCAGGGTGTCGGCGGTCTCGCCCGATTGCGAGACGAAGATCGCCGCCCCGCCCCGCGGCATCGCCGGCGCCCGATAGCGGAACTCCGAGGCGATGTCGATTTCGACCGAAATGCGGGCGATCCGCTCGAGCCAGTATTTGGCGACGATGCAGGCGTGATAGGCGGTGCCGCACGCGATCATCGTCACCCGCTCGATGTCGGCAAGCGCAAACGGCAATTCCGGCAGATGGACGGTGCGGGTCGCCGGGTTGACGAGCGCGTTCAGGGTGTCGCCGATGACCGCCGGCTGCTCGAAAATCTCCTTCAGCATAAAATGGCGGTAGTTGCCCTTGCCGATCAGCGCCCCCGAGGCCGCCGATTCGCGCACCGGCCGCTCGACCGCCCGGTTTGCCGCGTCGAAAATCTTTGCGCCCTTGGATGTCACAACCGCCCAATCGCCTTCTTCGAGATAGGCGATATGCCGGGTCAATTGCGCCAAGGCGAGCGCATCCGACCCCAGAAACATTTCGCCCTCGCCATAGCCGATCGCGAGCGGCGGGCCGCGGCGCGCGCCGATCAGAAGGTCGTGCTCGCCGGCAAACAGAAAGGCGAGCGCAAAGGCGCCTTCGAGCCGGCCCAACGTTTTTTCGACCGCCTGCTGCGGGGTCAGCCCCTCCCTGAGAAAATGGGTCGCGAGCACCGCCACTGCCTCGGTGTCGGTTTCGGTATGAAAATCGTAGCCGAGGGCGCCGAGCTCCTGCCGCAATGCCTGGTAGTTTTCGATGATGCCGTTATGGACGACCGCGACACGCTCGGTGGCGATCGGATGCGCGTTGGTTTCGGTCGGCAGGCCGTGCGTCGCCCAGCGGGTATGGCCGATGCCGATGGCACCCTGCACCGGTTCCAGCTCGAGACGGCGGGCGAGGTTGTCGAGCTTGCCCTCGGCGCGGCGCCGCTCGATGCGGCCATCGACGAGGGTCGCGATTCCGGCCGAATCATAGCCGCGGTATTCGAGCCGTCGGAGGCCGTCGATCAGCCCGGGCGCCACCGTGTCTTTGGCGATGATGCCGATGATGCCGCACATCAGTCTTTTCTCCTCAACCGCGCCCGGATCTCCGTCGCACGGCCGGCCTTGTTGACCTGCTGGCTGCGCGCCACGGTCAGCGCGTTCTCCGGCACGTCGCTGGTGACGACGCTGCCCGCGGCGACGATGGCGCCGGCGCCGACCGTGACCGGGGCGACCAGCGCGGTGTTCGAGCCGATAAAGGCACCCTCGCCGATTATTGTGCGATGCTTGCTAAAGCCGTCGTAGTTGCACACGATGGTGCCGGCGCCGATGTTGCTGTATTTGCCCACCGTGCTGTCGCCGATATAGGAGAGGTGATTGGCCTTGGCGCCGGCGCCGAGCCGGGCCGCTTTGACCTCGACAAAATTGCCGATATGAACGTTGCCTTCGAGCACCGCTCCGGGCCGCAGCCGCGCGAACGGCCCGACCTGCGCGCCGGCGCCGATCTCCGCCCCCTCGATATGCGAAAACGAGCGAATGCGCACGCCGTCGGCGACCACGACGCCCGGGCCGAAAGTGACGTTGGGTTCGATCACGACATCACGGCCGAGCCGAGTGTCGGCGCACAAAAACACGGTCTCGGGCGCCACCAAGGTCGCGCCGTTCGCCATCGCCTTTTGCCGCAGCCGCTGCTGCATCAGCGCCTCGGCCCAGGCCAGCTCGGCGCGGGTATTGACCCCGGTCACCTCCTCGGCGGGGATTTCGATCGCGGCACAGTGGAGGCCGTGACGGCGGGCGATGGCCACGATGTCGGTCAGGTAGAACTCGCCCTTGTTGTTGGTGCGGTCGAGCGCTGCGACAAGGTCGCCGGCATGGCAGGCGTCGAGCGCCATGATCCCGGCATTGACGAGCCCGATCCGGCGCTCTTCGTCGCTCGCTTCGACCGCCTCGACGATGCGTTCGAGCGAACCGTCCGGTCCGAGCACGAGCCGGCCGTAGGGACCGGGGTCATCGGGGCGCATCGCCGCGACCAGCACCGCAGCCGCTGTCTCGCGGCGTGCGGCGAGAAGCCGCGCCAAGGTCTCGGTCGTGACCAGCGGCGTGTCGCCGAACAGCACCAAAAGATCGGCGATGCCGCTCGCCGGGGCAAGGCGGCCGTCGAGCGCGCCGAGCGCCGTCTTGACCGCATCGCCGGTGCCCAGCGGCGGATCCTGCACGACGCATTCGGTCGGGGCGAGGGCGGTGGCGACGGCCTGCATCTTTGGCCCGATCACGGCGACCGACGCGGCCGGGGCCAGCGGCTCGAGCGCGCTCAGCAGATGCGCGATCATCGGCCGGCCGGCCACGGCGTGCATGACTTTGGGAATGTCGGACTTCATGCGCGTGCCGGCGCCTGCGGCGAGAATGACGGCGGCAAAGCTGGGCTTGCTCATCGATCCCTTGGGCACACCAAAAAGGGCCGGCGGCACTATCCGGCGGCGCCGGCCGTGTCACAACGCACAGATTGTTGCAGAGTATAGCACAACAACACAGAGCTTGGCGCGATGAAACCCTTTGTCCTGGTCTTCGATCTCGACGGCACGCTCGTCGACAGCGTGCCCGATCTGCACGCCGCGGCGAATGCGATGCTGCGCGAATGCGGCTGCCGGGCGGTGTCGCCGGTCGAGGTCCGGCGCATGGTTGGCGATGGGGTGCCGGCGCTGGTCGAGCGCGCGCTTGCCGCGAGCGGCGGCGACAGCGTCGCGGTCAAAGATGCGCTGCCGCGCTTTTTGTCGTTCTACGAGGCAAACGCGGCGCGGCTGACGCGGCCTTATCCCGGTGTGCGCGAAACCCTCGGCCTGCTGCGCCGGCGCGGCTACCGCACCGCGATCTGCACCAACAAGCCGCAACGCGCGACGATTGCCGTATTGCAGGGCCTCGACCTGTCGGCGCTGTTCGATGCGATCGCCGGCGGCGACCGCTTTCCGATGCGCAAGCCCGACCCCCGCCATCTGCTGGGGGTGGTCGCAGAGCTCGATGGCGAAGCGGCAAGGGCGGCGATGGTTGGCGACAGCGAGAACGATGCCGCCGCAGCGCAGGCCGCGGCAGTGCCGCTCGTGCTGATGCGCCACGGCTACGCCCGCGGCGATCCCGCCACGCTCGGCGCCGACGCGCTCCTCGACCATTTTGCCGATCTCCCCGCCGCCCTGGACCGGCTCGGCCTCATGCCATGAAGCTAAATCACCAGGAAATCGGTTTGCGTCAGGCCCGGCACCCCCTTCAGCGAAGCGAACTGCACCGAAGCGCCGGCGCGATTGCCGTCTGCATCATAAGAAAGCGCGCCAGAGCTCGTGTTGTAGACGATGTAATCGTTCGCATCCCTTGATGCGTTGATGGCGAAATTGCCGGCGGAGAGAGCGCCTGTCTTGGTCAACGCTGTAAATACGGCGTTGTCGAGAACGATCTTGTCGGTGCCGTGCTTGAAGTCGGTGATCGTGTCGCGGTTGGTCTTGGCATTGGGGGCGGTGCTGAAGGTGAAGCGGTCGGCTCCGCCGCCGCCTGTCAGCGTATCGTTGCCGAGCCGCCCATCAAGCGCGTTCGCCCCGGAATTGCCCACGACGAGGTTGGCGAGCGAATTGCCGATGCCCGAGATCCCGCCGCTGCCCAGCAGCGTAAGATTTTCGATCGACCCTTTTACGTGCACGATGTCGGCGAGACTGACGCCAACCGACGAAAGGATGAGGTCGGTGCCGCCCGAGCCCGTAACCGCCTCGTTGGCGACATCGCCGATATTGTCGAAAGCATAGGTGTCGTTGCCGCCGCCGCCATACATCGCGTCGGCTCCCGCGCCGCCATCGAGCGTGTCGTTGCCAGACCCGCCGTACAGCGTGTCGGTGCCGCCGCCGCCCTGCAGCAAATCCTTCCCGTTGTCGCCGGAGAGCCGGTCGGCGCCGCCGCCCCCCTTCAGCACGTCGTTGCCGCCGCCGCCGATGATGATGTTGTTGCCGATATTCCCGGTGATTGTCTCTGCCCCGCCGGTGCCGGTTCCGTCGATGTCGGCGCTGCCGGTCAGGACCAAGGTTTCGATCGCGCCGATCGCTTGCGCGGCGTCCGAGAGGTCGAAGCTGATCAGGGATCTGACGGTATCGTTGCCGCCGCCGCCCCAAACCGCGTTGTTCTCATCGACCACGTCGCCGGTGTTGTCGACAACATAAGTGTCGTCGCCGGCCCCGCCGACCATGTCGTCGGCTCCGGTAAAGCCGTCGATTCGGTCGTTGCCGCTGCCGCCGGCGATGGTGTCGTCACCCTTGCTGCCGTAGATCGTGTTGTTGCCCTCGCCCGCCTGGATCGGGCCGGTGATCGTGCCCTGGCGGCTGTCGAAGAGATCGTTGCCCGAGCCGAGAGAGGCGCCGCCCTGGATAAAGCCGCTGTTGATCACAACGTCGTCGCCCGCGGTCAATGTCATCGCATATCCGGTGGATGAAAGGATCGAGCCGCTGTTGGTAATCGTGATGCTCGCGGCGTTTTGCGCATAGATCGTTGCATCGGTCCATGTCCGCTCGGGGTGCAGCGAGATGGCGCTGATCGTCCCGGTATTGGTGATCACATCCGCCTCGTCCTGATGGGCGCCGACGCTGCCGACGAACTCGATCGCGTTGCCGTAGCTCATCGAAGAAATCGTGCCGTCGTTGACCACGACGTGCCCGCCGCCACCCAGAATAATTGCGCCGAACCAATAGGTGTTGACCGAGCCGGTGTTTCCGATGAAAATTTGATCCTCTCCGGATGACGATCCAAAATAATCGTCGAGGCTGTCGAACAAGGTACCGTAGATGGTGACTGTCTGGTCACCGCCGTTGCTCCCCCGCATATCGATGCCGAAATTGATCGTCACCCCCTGCGCGACGAAGGTGTCGTCGCCGTTGGCGGTCGAGAGGCTCGATTGATCGGTGGTGATATAACGAGAAGTCATGGTCACGCCTCCGATGCTCTGAGGGCCGGCCAAACGGCGGTGGGTTTGACCAAATGTAAGCGATATGTAATATCCTGCATTTCGGGTCGAATCGCAACAAAATTAGCGGCACGGGTCCGGGTGGCACACGCTTGCCAGCCGCACGCCGCGACTGCTACCTCGACCGCAGCGCCGCCGGAGCTGGCCGGCGGCTGAGCCGTATCGGTCGGAGGTGTGGGTCCGGATCATGTCGGTGCTCAGGTCAGGAACCGAGGCAAGCGGGCGGAGGCATCGGCCTTGGCTATGGGTCGGCCTCGGACTCGCGATCGTCGTGCTTTGCGCGCTGACGCTGGTATTGCCGATCGGCGAATGGGTCGCCGAGTTTCAGCGCTGGCTTCTCGGTCTCGGCTTGTGGGGCGTCGGGATTTTTGCGCTTCTCTTTATTGCCAGCACCCTGGTATTGGCCCCGGACTGGCCGTTGTCGATCGCGGCCGGGTTTGTCTACGGTTTGTGGGCGTTTCCGGTGGTCATCGTCGCCGCCACGGTGGCCGCCTCATTGTCGTTCCTCGCGGCACGCTATCTGTTGCGCGCTCGGGTGCGCGGGCTCCTCGACGGGCGACCAAAGCTCGCCGCGATCGACAAGGCAGTCGCGGAGGAAGGCTGGAAGATCGTGGCGCTGCTGCGCCTGAGCCCTCTCGTGCCGTTCAACCTGCAGAATTACGTCTTTGGCGTCACCGCGGTTCCGTTCGCGCATTATGTTGTCGCGACCGGGATCGGGATCATGCCGGCCTCGGCGGTCTATATCTATCTCGGGGCGATCGGCAGCGCGGCAAGGCACGGCGGCGGAGCGGGCGGCCCGTGGAAATGGGGGTTGTTCGCGCTCGGTCTCCTTGCTACCGCCGCGGCGGCGTTTCTGGTGGCGCGCAAGGCCAAGGCCAAGCTCGACGAGGCGCGGCTCGACCAGGCGCGGCTCGACCAGCCCGGCGACTAACCCCTTCCGCGCGCCGCCAACCCGTGGAATTTGTGCGGCAGACGCCGGATGTCTTGGACCAGGTCGAGCGGCACCGCGCCGACGCCGTCGCCGCGTAAGGTCAAAGCATCGACCAGCCCGCCAAACCGCTCGCCGATTGCTGCGACGATCTGGTCGTGGCGTCCGACTGCGGCAAAAAGATGCGCCACGTCGTCCGGCACCTCTTTTGTCATTTCCGCCCATTTTCCGTCGCGCGATAGGGCATTGAGCTTGCGCCCCAAATCTTCCTGCCCATGCACCGCCAGCACCGGATAATAGGCCGGGGTCGAGCCGTAAAAGGCGACCCGCTGGCGCACCCATTCGAAGCGGCGCGCGACGGTTTCGTCATCGGGACCGGTGGCGAGAAAGCCGCCGCCCGAAATCTCGTATTCGCTGCGGACGCGGCCGGCTTTGGCGAGCCCCGCATGAAGGCGCGGCATGATCTCGTCGGTCAAATATTTGCGCGTGCAAAAGCCGTGCAGCTTGACCCCGTCGCATTCCTCAGCGGCGACCTTGAGCATCGCCGGCCCGACCGCGGCGATCGTCACCGCCGGTGCCGGCGCTTCGATCGGCTCGGGCGCGAAGTTCGGGGTCATCAAGGTGAAGCGGTAATGCTCGCCTTCGAAGGCGGGGCGCTCGCCGGTCTTCCAGCAACGCCAGATCGCGCGCAGCAGCCGCACATACTCGCGCATTCGCGGCGCCGGCGGCGTCCACGGCACCGAAAAGCGCCGCTCGTTGTGCGCGCGCACCTGCGAGCCGAGGCCGACGACAAAGCGCCCGCCGGTCGAGCCGGCGAGATCCCAGCCGACCTCCGCGACCGCCATCGGCGTGCGGGCAAAAGCGATGGCGACACCGGTATGCAGCTCGATCCGCTGCGTCGCGGCGCCGGCTACCGCCAATGCCAGAAACGGGTCGTGCTTGTTTTCCATCGCGACGATGCCGTCATAGCCTTCGGCCTCGATCGCCTGTGCTGCCGGCCCGACCCGGCGCAAATCCTCCTGCGGCACCGTCGCAAACACCCGCATCCGCCTCTCCCGCTCTCGTCGTCGCGCGATCGGGCCACAAACCGGTGGCGCAGGGCAAGCCTAGGCGGGCGGCCACGCCCAGAAGGCGATGCCGACCAGCGCGATGAACGCACCGCTCATCACCTCGCCGTAGCGTTCGACGGCGCCGAGCCGCAGGCGACCCAGACCGAACGCCGCGGAGGCGCACAACAGCACATAGGTGGCGATCGTGCTGGCGGCAAAGACCGCAGCCATAACGCCGAGCTGCACCGCACCGTACCGCGCCGCGGCGAAGAACACCGGGATGCCCTCGACCATCGGCGACGAGCCGAGGACCAGCAAGAGCGCGGTGCGCCCTGTCGTCTTGTGGCGATGGCGATGCAGAGGCGGCACATCCCCGCCGGCGGCGTGCGCGGTCGCTGCGCCGTGGTCGTGCCAATGGGCGTGGACCCAGCCGCGGTCGTGGCGATGCGGGTGGATGTGCCGGACCAGGACTGCAGCACCTCCGCCGGCCGGCGCATAAAGCGCGTCGTCGGCCGGCGCCGTCTCCAGCCCGTCATGCCCGCGGTCATGGTGCCCGTGCGCAGGGCGCACGTGGTCATGGTGCCCTCCCGCGTGGCTATGCCCGGGCGCATGACCGTGCCCCTGGCCCGCCGGGCGGAGCTGCTCGTGCAATGCCGAGATCGCGATCCATCCGCCAAAGCCGAACAGCGCGAGGCTCGACAGCGTATCGACGAGATGGCCGAAACGAAGGCCCGCCTCGGCCCCGGCAACCCAGACGGCAAGCCCGATCGCCAAGGTCGAGCCGACATGGCCGGCGCCGGCGCGCAGGGCCGCCGTTACGGTTTCGCCGTGCGACCAGCGACGCTGCCGCGCGAGGAGCGCGATCGGCATCCAGTGATCGGGCACGAGCGTATGCAGCACGCCGACCGCGGCGACGGCGGCGACCAGCAACAGCTGCGGACCCCAGCTCATCTTTCGTCGCCCTCGTGGTGATTCCGGTGGTCCGCATCGGCGTGGCCGTGCGGGTGCGAATGGCGGGTGCCGTCGGCGTGCAGATGCTCGTGCTCGTGAAAGACAATTTCGAGCTGCCGGCCGAACGCGTCGGCGATACGGCACAGAGTCGTTAGGTTGGGCAGGTGGTCGCCGCGCTCGAGCCGCGAGATCATCGACTCGGTCATGCCGAGCCGCTGCGCCAGCTGCCGCTGCGTCTCCCCGGCGTTATGCCGCAGATCGGCGAGCTGTTTCGCGCAGCCGGCGGCGATCGCAGCACCCCCGCGATCTTTGGTGCGCATCAGAGCGCCTTCGCAAATTGACTGAGCCGTCAGCTTAGCATAAGTGCGAAGATTGTCAAGCCCCGGCGATTTGCCCTATAAGCGAGGCCGCTCGGCGTTCGCCGTCCAATAAGGGGAGGAAAGACGTGGCCAATTCAACATCTCGGCGGGCCCTCGTGCTCGCGCTTTGGGTGATCGCGGCGGTCTCGGGAGCAGGGCTGGCGCAGGCGGCTCCCATTTCGTTCAGCGTGCCGTTGTCGGGGGCGACCCAGGTCCCGCCAGTGCAAACCTCGGGCAGCGGCACTGCCAATTTGACCTACGATCCCGCGACCCGGGCCGTGACCTGGTCGATCACCTTCAGCGGGCTGTCGAGCACGCCTTTCATGGCCCATTTTCACGGTCCCGCCGCGCCGGGCAAGAACGCCAGCGTGGTGGTCTGGCTGACCAAAAAGGGCAGCCCGGTATCCAGCCCGATCACCGGCAGCGCCACCCTGACCCCGGAGCAGGCGCAGCAATTCAACGCCGGCGAGTGGTATGTCAATCTCCACACCAAGGACCACCCGGCCGGCGAAATCCGTGGCCAGGTCAAGCCGCCGACGAGCTGAGGCGCCTCAGAGGTAGATCGCCAGCGCCGCGGCAGCGCCGGCCGCGGCGGCGAATGCGACCAATGCCCGGCCCGTGCCGGCTCGGCGCGGGATCGGGATGTCGTCGGGCAACGACTTGCGGCCGGTGATCATCGGCGGCAAGAGATTGTGCCGCTTTACCGTTGCATAGAAAACAATCGCCAGCAGGTGCGCCGCGATCGCCGCGAGCAGCGCGTCCCAGGCGAGCGCATGCACCCTGGTCACCGCAAAGTCGAACCGGGCCGGCATCATTTGGGTCATCGGCCCGACATCGGCGACGTCGTTGTCGACATAGATGCCGCTCAATGTCTGCGTCAGCAGCAGGCTGAGCAGCAGCACCACCATCCAGCTTCCGGCCGGGTTGTGGCCGGGATGGCGGTCGGGCTCGCGCCGGAAGAGGTGGACAAGATGTCGGGCTGCGGCGGCCGGAGTTGCGACAAACCGCGAGAACCGGGCGCTGTCGCTGCCGCAGAGACCCCAGATCAGGCGCCACAACACCAGCGCCAAGAGCGCGTCGCCGAGCCAGGCATGCCACACCATCCAATTGAGCCGCCAGGTGGCATAGGCCGCCGCCACCAGAACGACGACCGACCAATGAAACAGCCGCGTCGGCAAATCCCACACCGGCACGCGGCGCCAGGTCTTGCTCGGCTCCATCGCGCCGTCACATCCTCCGCTCGCCACGACCGCCTCTCCGGGTTAGGCTCGCAGCCCCCATTTGGGCGGCGAGCGGCAAGACGGCAACACACGGCGCCGAGAGGAGCACACCCATGTCGCGGAACATAGCCATCGGGCTCGGCCTGATGGAATTCCCGTTTTCCGGGATCGCCGGGTTCTGGCGTTGGGTCGATTTGTGCGAGTCCGGCGGTGTCGACTCGCTGTGGCAGACCGACCGCATCGTCAGCCGCGAGCCGATCCTCGAATGCATGAGCGTGATGGCCGCATTGGCCGGGCGCACGCGCCGGCTCAAATTCGGCGTCAACGTGCTGTCGCTGGCGTTTCGCGATCCCGTGCTGGTCGCCAAGCAGTGTGCCACGATCGACGTCTTGTCCGAAGGGCGGCTGCTGCCGGCCTTTGGCATCGGCAGCCCGCTCGCGCCCGAATGGCGCACCTTGAACCTCGACACCAGAACGCGCGGCCGCAAGACCGACGAGGGGCTCGAAATCATCGGCCGGCTCTGGCGCGAGGACGCGGTCGATTTCGAAGGCGTGCATTATCGGCTCACCGGCGCCTCGATCAGCCCAAAGCCGGTGCAGCGCGATTTGCCGATGTGGATCGGCGGCTCGTCCGAGGCGGCGATCCGGCGCACCGCACGGTTCGGCACCGGCTGGCAGGCCGGGTCCGAGACGCCCGCGGACATCGGCGCTATCGTCGCCGCGATCCGCGACGCCGCTATCGCCGCCGGCCGGCCGATCGACGACGACCATTACGGCGCCGGCATTCCGTTCCGCTTTGGCCGGTCGGACGATCCCGGGCTCGGCCGGCTCTACGACGCCTATCGCCGCCGCACCGGGCGCGACCCCGCCAAACACTTCGCAATCGGCGGGGCGCAGGAGATCGTCGAGCGCATCGCCGCCTTTGTCGATGCCGGCATCTCCAAATTCATCCTGCGCCCGGCCGCCCGCGGCGACGAGGACATGCTCGACCAGACCCGCCGCCTCGTCGAGGAGGTGCTCCCGCTCGTCGCGGCGCGCTGGCCAAAGGCGAAAAAGCGCTTGGCAGCCGAATGAGCCGGTACGAGGAGACAATGATGTCAGGCGGGCGCGATGCCTTTGGCTTTTTTCCAGCTCCGAGACGCGAGGTCATAAACGATGTACCGTCATCCCAAGTGGAACGCGTCGCGCGTGATTTTCGGGACTCGGGCGCCGAGGACGTGATGGTCGAGCGGCAGGACGACGGCAGCTACAGGGTAACTGCGACGTTCTCAGCATGAGTGGTGCGCCGCCCGCCGGCATTCGCGCCTGCGTCTTCGACGCCTACGGCACGCTGTTCGATGTCACTTCGGCAACGCGGCATGCGGCCGGCGATCTGGGCGACGCAGCAGCGCCCCTCGCCACGCTGTGGCGCGACAAGCAACTGCAATATTCCTGGCTGCGGACGGTGCAGGGCCGGCACGCCGATTTCTGGCAGGTCACCGGCGATGCGCTCGATTTCGCGCTCGACGCGATGGGTCTCGCCGAGCCCGCGCGCCGCGATCGCTCTGATGCAGCTCTATCTGGAGCCCGACGCCTATCCCGAGGCGGCGGGTACGCTGCAATTGCTGCGCGCGGCCGGCCTGGCGACAGCGATCCTGTCGAACGGCGCACCCGATATGCTCGCCGCCGCGGTCGCGCATGCCGGGCTCACCGGAATCTTCGACCATGTGCTGTCGGTCGAGGAGGTCGGTGTCTACAAGCCGCATCCGAGCGTCTATCGATTGGCGCTCGATCGCCTCGGGTTCGGCGCTGCGGAAATCGCCTTTGTATCGTCGAACGGCTGGGACGCCTGGGCCGCCGCGGCTTTCGGAATGCGCGCGGTCTGGTGCAACCGGCAAGGTCAGCCGCGCGAGCGCCTGCCCGGCGCGCCTTCCGCCGAGATCCGCTCGCTCGCCGAGCTGCCGCCGCTTCTCGGAGCCTGAGCTAAAGCCGCTCGATCAAGGCCTGCGCCGCCGCCGGGGCGCGGATTTTGGCGCCGTCGATAAAATAAATAAAGCAGTCGCGGCCGGCGGCAGCCCAGTTCCGCGCGCGTTCGGCCCAGCCGTCGAGCGCGTCGGCGGCGTAGCCGGTCGGCTCGGCCGGTTTCGAGCGGCGCAGCCTGACATAGTTGAAATCGGCGGTCGGCTCGTCGATCGCCGGATATTTGGCGTCGTCGACAAGGGCGACGGCGATGTTGTGGCGGCTCAGCGCCGCGGCGAAGGCGGGTGTGCGAAAGCTGTCGTGGCGGACTTCGACGACGTGGCGCAGCCGGCGGTTTTCGAGCGCGGCCGGCAATGCTGTCAGAAACCCGGCAAAGTCGGTTTCGTCGAAGACATGGGTCGGGGCGAGCTGCCACAGGATCGGACCGAGCTTGTCGCCGAGCTCCAGGAGCCCGCTGGCGAAGAAACGGTCGAGATAGGCGCCGACCCCGGCCAATTCGTTGCGGTGCGTGATGTAGCGCGGCGCCTTTAGCGAAAAAACAAAATCCTCCGGCGTCTCGTCGCGCCATTTGCGAAAAATCGCCGGGTTCTGCAGCCGGTAGAACGTGCCGTTGATCTCGATCGCGGTGACCTGCCGGCTGGCATGTGCCAGCTCCTGCGCCTGCGGCAGCCCCTTCGGATAGAACGTGCCGCGCCACGGCGCGAATACCCAGCCGCCGATGCCGACGCGGACCTTTGCAGTGCCGCTCACCGCCGGATCACGACCGAAGTGACCGCATGGCGTCTCTCCCATCCGGCGGTTTCGAGACAAGGGACATCCTCCTCGTGCGCCGGATAGCCGAGGCAGAAATATCCGATCGGCGTCCACGCCGCGGGAATTTCGAGAATCGCAGCGATTTCACCGGGATCGAGGATCGACACCCAGCCCATGCCGATGCCCTCGGCCCGGGCCGCGAGCCACAGCGTGTGCACCGCGGCGACCGCCGAATACTCGATCGTCTGCGGCATCGTGCGACGGCCGAGACCGTGGCCCTGCCCGGTTTCCGGGTCGGCGAAAACCGCGAGATGACAGGGTGCGGCGTCGAGCCCGGCGAGCTTCAGCCGCGCGTAGAGCGCCGCGCGTTCCGGCGCCTGGCCCGCGAGCGCGGCGGCGTTGGCGGCGGCGAAATTGCGGGTGATCGCGGCGCGGCGCCCCGGATCGTCGACCAGCACAAAGCGCCAAGGCTGGCTCAGCCCGACCGACGGCGCCAGATCGGCGAGCCCGATCAACCGCTCGACCATCCCCGCCGGCAGCGGATCGCGGCGAAACCGCCGCACATCGCGGCGCCAGGTCAGCAAGGTCCGCAACTGGGCGCGAAACCGCTCGTCAAAGGCGGGCGTCGGCGGCATGATCTCCTCGGCCGGGCGGCTCCTGCATAAATGGGGCGCCGCCGGCAGCGGGAAAACGGCGGTGCGGCGGTTGATTTATCGCCGCCACCGCTATAGATCGATGCGCCGGCACCCTCTCGCGTCCCCATCGTCTAGAGGCCTAGGACATCGCCCTTTCACGGCGGCAACAGGGGTTCGAATCCCCTTGGGGACGCCAGCCTTGCTATAAGCCACGAGAGCCCTAAGCGTTATGAGCTTCAGTGCGTTGGGAAATCCGTCTGCTACAAGCGTGGCACGCGACGGCGCACAAGATGGCGAGGATCAGCTGCATGCGGCGCTCGGGATATACGAGCTGCGCAAGCGGCTCGGAATCGAGCCGGCGGGGCAATCGGCGCCGGATCCAGCAGCCTGTACGCGCCGGGCGCCTATGCAGATAGACCGTAATCGCGAGATGAGCCCCGACCCCGCAAAAGAGCGATGCCGCGCTCCTCCACCTCGTCTCGGATCATATCGATCTTCTGGCGGCGATCAATCCACGGTGAAATCGCACTGCGCAAGCGCGAACTTATTTCCCTCCGACCGCCAGTGCAGCTGAGCATCGGGGCGCATGGCGCTTCTTTGATTGTTGGGCGCCTATCGTGATAAACGTAGGGCGCAAAATCGACCGTCCTCTCCTCGACGTATCTCAAAGTTTCGCACGGAGCGTCTTCTGCGTAGATCGCGCTGTGGCGTTCGAGCTTGATATGAAAGAATTCCAATTCATCGAGCTCGCCCGGATCGTAAGCCGTGATCGTCGTGCCGTTGATCAGGCTGCCAGCGGTCACCAGGACGCCATCGATGAGCAGCCCGTGCTCCTGTGTGACATACAGGTCGGCACACGGAACGTCGGGGCCAAGCGCCGATCGAGCGACCCGAACCGGCAGCAGCTTTTTGTCCCATGCCTTAGTTGGATCACGCTTCACGAGCGAGTAGCGAACGATCCAATGAATGGGACAGACCTGTCCAAACACAGTTGGCAACAAATCATCTCGCGACAAGTCTTCGACCTTTCGGTCTCCGATCTCGGTTCGGATATTCGTACCCTTCAGAAAGCAAGAATGGCCCTGGCTGTTGCCGCCCTGGCTGTTGCCGCCCTGGCTGTTGCCGCCCTGGCTGTTGCCGCCCTGGCTGTTGCCGCCCTGGCTGTTGCCGCCCTGGCTGTTGCCGCCCTGGCTGTTGCCGCCCTGGCTGTTGCCTGCGGCTGCTGGCCTGGATGTTATCAAACTTGCCAAAACAGCGGACCCTGCTATCGCGCCCGCCTTTATGAGATTGCGGCGCGATCTCCGAATACCGCAACGGGTCTTTTCCGGAAGCGGCACGTTTGCCTCCCTTACGGTGTGAGAAGCTTTTTCAGTGCGAGAAGCTTTCGATATTCTTAAACCACCAGCCTGGTGGTATGAGCAACTCACCAAAACGTGAGGCCAACATCTGTACGTGCTGCTAACAAATGTTGCATCACCTGCGCTGAAGGCGGACGCGCGCCCCGCTCATCGACGCACAGCTGATCCGTTCATCCGCGGCACCGTCCGAGGCTGACATCCTTGACGGACGGTGTTGACCATGTGTCCGGTACGATCGGTACCTATGTGTCGGGTCGCGCCCATGGCGCGGCCGGCGGCAGAGGCGGCGCGCGAGGGTGATGCGCGGGGCGTGGCTGGTTATTTGGGCGGTGGGGCTTTGGCTGGCGAGCGGTGCCGTTGCGGCGGCGCAAACCGGATCCGTGGCCGCCTTTACGGCGACGGTCGAGGCGGTCTGTCGCGGCTATGCCGCGGCGCAGACCGGCACTCCGTTCAATGCTGCGATCGGTCGATGCATGGCGGAGCGGCATTGCCAGCCGTCGCCGGGCGCCTCCGGCTATCGATGCCCGCTGCCGGCGCCGGTCGCCGGTCATGGCGGCGGCTTCTGACCCGCCGGAACGCCGCCGTCGCTGGCAGGTTAAACAAGTATGGTCGATGTCTCTTTTCATCGAAAATGCGGCTTTGCCTTTTCGCCGCCGCAGGCCACCCGTGCCGAACCGCGCGCCAAAAGTCGCGGCCGCCTGAGCCTGGGCGCCGCGACGCTGATCGTCGTTCTGGCGAGCCTGCTGCTGTGGGCGATCGTCGCTGCGATCATCTACGTCATAGCGGGCCTCGCGTAGCCGGCGGCGCCAGCAAGTAGAGCCGCAGCGTCAGCAGCAGCGCGACGACCGCGAGCCCGAGCGCCAAGCCCCACCATAGGCCGACGGCGCCATAGCCGAGCGGAAAGGCGACGAGCCAGCCACCGGCAAAGCCCGCGCCCCAATATCCCAGGAACGCGAGCACCATCGGCACCAGCGTGTCGCGATAGCCGCGCAGCGCCCCGGCGGCGATCGCCTGCATCCCGTCGAACACCTGAAACAGCGCTGCGATCGCGATCAGCTGCCGCGCGATCGCGACGGTCTCGCGATTGGCAGGGTCGGCGACATCGATATAGACGCCGATGATGGCGCGCGCAAAGCCCGACAGCACGAGCGCCGACATGGTCATAAAGGCGATGCCGAGTGCCAGCGCGACAAAGCCCGCCCGATGCGCGGCCGCGGCCCGCCCGGCGCCGAGCTCGTAGGCGACGCGCACGGTCGCCGCCTGACCCAGCGCCAGCGGCACCATAAAGCTGATCCCGACGCAATTGAGCACCAGCTGATGGGCGCCGAGCGCCGCGGCACCCAACAACCCCATCAGCATGCCCGTGGCGAGAAAAACGCCGGTCTCCACTCCCCGGAGCGCGCCCATCGGCAGGCCGAGGCGAAAAATGGCGCCGAGCTCCGCCCGCCCCGCAGCCGCCACGCCGCGCAACAGGTGCAGACCGGCGACGCCGGGCAGCATTCGTGTGCACAGCGCCAAGCCGGCGAACATCAACCACTGGTTGAGGGCGCTCGCATAGCCCGACCCCGCCATGCCCAAGGCCGGCGCCCCGAGACGGCCGAAGATCAGCATCCAGTTCAGCACCGCATTGCCGACAAGGCAGGCGAAGAGCACGACCATCACGATGCGCGGATGCGACAGTGCCGCGAGCAGGCTGCGCAGCACGCCAAAGCCGAGAAAGGCCGGCGCCCCCCAGGCGAGCGCCCGCATATAGCGGCCGATCCCGTCAGCCAGCGCAGGATCGTAGCCCAATCCTCGAAACAGGCGGTCCGATGTCGTCAGCAGGATAAGAAAGGGCACCGCCAACAATGCCGCGAGCACCAGCCCGGCGCCGCCGATCCGGCCCGCCTCGCGGCGCTCGCCGGTGCCGAGCGCATGCGCGGCCAGCGGTGCCACCGCGAACAACACACCCTGCAGCACGACGCCGCCGGTGAAATAAAGCATCCCGCCGAGCCCGGCCGCGGCGAGCGGCACCGCGCCCAGCCGCCCGACCATCACCGTGTTGGTGACGCTCATCGCCATCTGCGCGAGGTTTGCCGCCGCCAGCGGCGCGGCAAGGCCGAGCGTCGCGCGCAGCTCGGCGGCGACGCCCGGCGCGGCGACCCAACGCCGCCGCAATTCGACCGGCTCGGCCCGTTCCATCACTCTGGTCTCCGCCGGCGCGCCGCCGATCCCGAGGGGGCCCCCCGCGCAAAAGAAAAGGCCCCGGCGGTTTCGACGGGGCCCGGTATTGTTGTGCGTCGGTTGGGTTCAGCGCACGTCCCTACCTTCGAGCCCCACGGCAACGCCGCGCGATGCGGCGGCGTATCGGAGATTTCGAGCTGCGCTGATCATGGGCCGCATCTTTAGGGCAGGCGCAATTTCGCGTCAATCGCCGGGTTGCGCGAGCCTTCGTTGTTGACGCGGCGCGCGCTCGGAGCTTATCGGCGGAGAACGGCCGTCGAGAAAAGAGGAGCTCTGGAAATGTCCGACGCAGCGGGCGACGCCAATGCGGCGATGCGCGACTACTGGAACCAGGTGGCGGGGCCGCGCTGGGCCGCCGCACCCGAGGCGCGCGAACGCAGGAACCGCGAAAGCATCGCCTTGCTGCTCGATCGGCTGGCGCTTACCGGCGGCGAGCGGGTGCTCGAAATCGGCTGCGGCGCGGGCGCGCTGACGGTCCCGCTCGCCACGGCGGTGGGTGCGGCGGGCCGGGTCGTCGCGGTCGATATTTCCGAGCCGATGCTGGGCGCCGCGCGCAAGCGGATCGCAGAGCGCGGGCTCGGCAATATCGAGCTGCGGCGCGGCGACGCGCAGGTTTTCGCGTTCGAGCAGGCCGCGTTCGATGTCGCGACCTCGCGCATGGGCGTGATGTTTTTTGCCGATCCAGCGGCCGCCTTCCGCAACATCGGCAGTGCGGTGAAGCCGGGCGGAAGGCTGGTGTTCGCCTGCTGGGGACCGCTCGCCGAAAACCGGCATTGGCTCGTGGCGCACGATGTGGCGGCGCGGCATCTCGGGCCGCCGACGCCACAGCCGGCGACGGCACCGGGCCCGCTCGCCTTTGGCGACCCCGATCATGTCCGCAGGGTGCTGACCGCCGCCGGCTTTGCCGAGATCGCGATCGAGCGCGCGCATCCGACGATCATGGGCGGCAGCCCCGGGGAAGAGGCGCGGGCGGCGCTGGCGATGGGGCCGACCGCGCGGCTCGTCGAGGAGAAGGACCCCGACGCGGCGACCCGCGAGCGGCTGCGGCGCGATATCGAGGCGGCGTTTGCCGCCGTCGCCGTCGGCGGCGAGGTGCGGCTGCCGGGCACTATTTTCCTTGTCGACGCACGCCGCCCGGCGGCCTGATCCCCGTCAGCCCGATCAAGGTGCCGTGATGCGGTAGACCCGCGCCGCGGTGCCGCTGTAGAGGGCGGTTTTTTCGATCGCCGAAGCCCCCGAAGTGATGCGCTTGAACGCGTTCCACAGCTCGGTATAGCCGCCCGACTGCTTATCCGGCGGAAAGTTGCTTTCGAACATCGCTCGCTCGGGCCCGAACGCCTCGATGCACGGCTCGATATATTGGCGCCACGCGGCGGCCAGCTCCTCCGACGAAGGCGGCTGGTCGCGCTCGTGCAGCTCGAAGCCGAACGAGGTCATGCCGACACCGCCCAATTTGACGTTGACGTTCGGGCATTTGGCCAATTCGGCGATGTCCTTTTTCCAAGCGGCGAGAATTTCGGCCCGATGCCCGGAATAGGGGCCGACGCCAAGCACGCCGCCGACATGGTTCAAGATGATCGACGTGTCGGGAAAGGCGCGGGCGAGATCGATCGCGTCGGCCAATTGCGGATGGTATTGCCACGATTCGAAGCTGAGGCCCAACGGCGCCAATTGCGCGAAGCCTTCGCGGAATTTCGCGTCGCGGACCAGATGCGGCGGCACGGCCCGCGTCGCGTATTTCTGCACGGCGTCGTGCTCGTCCCACGACACACCGTGGCGGATGCCGCGAAACCGCCCGCCGCCGACCCGGACCTCGGCCTCCAGCACCTCGCGCACCCGCGCACCCAGCGTCAAATCGGCATGACCGACAATCGCTTCGGCGACCCGGCACGGCCCGTAGCCGCCCGATGCGCTCATCGCCGCGATGCCGTTGACAAACTCGACCTCGCCAAGGGGCGCCATCTCGGCCGGCCCGTCCTTTTTGTACATCGAGCGGCATTCGAGAAAGACGGTCGAAACGATGTTGTGGCCGCCGCTTATGTCGTCGAGCAATTCCGGCAGCAGATACCGCCCGCGCTGCGGCGTATCCCAGAAATGGTGGTGCGGATCGATGATCGGCAGCTCGGGCTCGAGCGCCGCCTCCCGTGGCTTCTTTGCGAGCCACCCCGACAGCGCTTTCTCGTCGCGCCAGGCGAGCCCGCGATATTCGCCCTTGGCGTCTCCCGTCATATCACTCTCCATCCATAAAGTCGCAAGAAGGCGAGGGTCATTCCGCGCTGCCGCGGAGGGGTAGGCCCGGACCCCATGAATACCGCAGCGCGCCACTGTTTCGAAGGCCGTCATCCTCGCCTCGAACCTGCCTGGCTTCGCGGTTATCTGCGTGCGCATTGACCGGGCTTGGCGTTGGCTTCGCCAAGGCGGGCCGGCCCTGGGGTGGAGTGCCGGCGACCGGCCGCTCACGCGTCCGGCAGGGTGAAGACGGCGCAGGGTGCGGCGATGCCGCGCAGCACGTGCTCGCCGAGCGGCACCAGCGGCGCGGCGGTCTCGGCGGCGACCGCCCCTGAGATCAGCACCGACCGGCCGAGCGGCCGGCACAGCCCTTCGAGCCGGCTGACCAGGTTGACCGCGGGGCCGATCGCGGTGAAGTCGAGCCGGTCGGCGGCGCCGATATTGCCCCACAGGATGTCGCCCAGATGCAGTGCGGCGCCGAAGGGCAGCGGCGGCAGCCCCTGCGCCTGCCGCGTTCGATCGAGATGGGCCATGCCGGCGCGGGCGGCGCCGACCGCGCGCAATGCCGCCTCGCAGGCCGCCGCCGGTGCGCCGGTGACCGGGAAGATCGCCAGGACGCCGTCGCCGATGAACTTCAGCACCTCGCCCCCAAAGGCGTGCACCGCCCCGGCGATGCGGTCGAACCAGGCGTCGAGGGCAGCGATCATCGTCGCGGGCTCGGTCGCCTCGGAGAGTGCCGTAAAGTCGCGCAGATCGGCAGAGAGCAGTGCCGCGCGGATCATTTCCCCGGTGCCGCGGCGCAGCGCGCCGGCCTGCACCCGCGCGGCGCTGCGTCGGCCGAGATAGGCCTCGAGCAGTGCCGCCAGCGCCGCCTGCGCGCCCAGAGCGGCCAAGGGCGCGGCGGCAAAGCGTGCGACCTCGTGCAAACGGCCGGCCTCGGCCGGGGCGAACAGCCGGGCCCCGGCCCAGCCCAGCACCGGGCTCTCCGACACTGGACTGTCTCGCCCCGGGCCGACCGTGTCTTCCTGCACCGGGCCGAGCCCCGCCAGCCATTGGTGCCCGGTGTGGCTCGGCGGACCGCCGGTGAAGCCGAGGGCCTCGATCACCGCTCCGGATTCCGCCCGCCACAGCCAGGTGTGCCGCGCGATAATCGGATGCGGCACCGCGAGCGTCAGGGCGCCGCCGGCCAGCGGCAGGCCGTCGGCCAAGAGCCGGCCGCCGAGCTCGGCCAGAAACCGGCCGGGTCCGGATGCGGCGCCGGCCGCGTCCACCAGCCACGCGAGGGGCCCAGGCAGATCAACTGGCAGATCCATGCTGCGATCATGCCGCCCCGGCCACTCGCCTGTCGAAGGTCACGACAGCCCGGTGCGTATCGTTCAACCCAGGAGACCGAATTTTTGCCGGGGGACCGAATTTTTGCTTGACAGGCAACCAATCAGTTCCCTATAGTCAAGCAACCAAACGGTTCCATATCGCCGGCATGGATGACGATGCTGTGTTTCGCGCTTTGGCCGATGCGAGCCGCCGGCAGTTGCTCGATCGGCTGCACCGCAGGAATGGCCAGACGCTTGGCGAGCTGTGCCGAGGGCTGGATATGACCCGCCAGGCGGTAGCGAAGCATCTGGCGGTTCTCGAGGAGGCCAATCTCGTGTCCTGGAAGCGGCAGGGCCGCGAAAAGCTGCATTTCATCAATCCCGTGCCGATCAATGAGATCGCCGAGCGTTGGATCAGCAAATTCGAGCTTCCCCGTCTGGGAGCGCTTTCAGAGCTCAAGAAGGAACTCGAAGGAGAACACGATGCCTGAAGAACACAAGAGTAGTTTCGTTTATGTGACTTATATCCGGACGACAACAGAGCAATTGTGGACTGCTCTTACCACGTCCGAGTTCATGAAGAAGTACTGGTTCGGCATGAGCTTGGAGACCGACTGGAAGGCAGGGTCGCCTTGGAAGCTGGTATTTGCCGATGGCCGAGTCGGCGACGCCGGCGAAATTGTCGAGATCGAGAAGCCGAAGCGACTGGTCCTCAGATGGCGCAACCAATTCAGGCCCGAGTTGCACGAAGAGGGCTACGCGACCTGCGTGATGGAGCTCGAGCCGGCCGGCAACGTCGTCAAGCTGACGATCACCCACGAAATCGACATACCCGGTTCCAGGTTGATCGGTGCGATTTCCATCGGCTGGCCAAAAATCCTGTCGAGCCTCAAGACTTTGCTCGAAACCGGCACGGCGCTGCCCGCATTCGGCGAACCGCCGCAAAGCCAGGCACAATCCGACGAGCCATAGGAGGCACATATGGCGAGGCATGAAATCGCAACGCGAGAAGAATGGCTCAACGCGCGGCTTGACCTGCTGGAGGCAGAGAAGGAGCTGACCCGCCGCAGCGACGAGCTGTCACGGCGACGCCAGCAGCTGCCGTGGGTCCGGGTCGAGAAGGAGTGCCGCTTTGAGACCGATGACGGGAGCGCCTCGCTCTCAGACCTTTTCAGAGGGCGCTCTCAGCTCCTCGTCTATCACTTTATGTTCGGGCCCGGCTACACGGCGGGGTGTCCATCCTGCTCGGCGATCGCCGACGGGTTCAACGGGTTCGCGGTACACCTGGCCAACCATGACGCGATGCTCTGGGCGATCTCGCGGGCGCCCGTCGCGCAGCTGCAGGGGTACAAACGGCGGATGGGGTGGACGTTTCCCTGGGCGTCTGCGCTCGGCAGCGACTTCAATTTCGACTTCAACGTCTCGCTTACCGAGGAGCAGCAGCGCGAGGGGGACGTCGAATACAATTACCGGCGCAGCGGTCGGGCGATGGCCGCGTTACCGGTCCCGGCGCCGGTTGCCCGGTTCGCCGCCATGTGCGGAACCGACGCGCCCACCTACCGGCGTGAAAGGCCGGGCATGAGCGCGTTCGTGCTCGAGGAGGGCGTCGTCTACCACACCTATTCGACCTATGCGCGCGGATTGGACGGCCTCTGGGGCATGTACCAGTGGCTCGACCGCGCCCCCAGGGGACGCAACGAGGCGGGCAGCTGGTGGCGCCGCCACGACGAGTACGACAAGCGCTGAACCAGGCCGTGGGGTGGTTGGCGCAACCGGTGCTGCCCGCGCCCCCGACCTGTCATCGCACCGCGGCGATGGCGCGGCTGGCCCCCTTTGGGCTCGGGCCGCGACCTCGGCACCTAACCCTCCGGCGCGGCGGAGCCGGCATCGCAACCATGGAGGCCCCGATGCAAGAGACCCTCGTCGTCCGCCGCGAGCAGCACATCCCGGCGCCGCCCGCCGCGGTCTTCGCGCTCTTGACCGATCCGCAGAAGATTCTCGGTTGGATGGGTACCGAGGCGCAGGTCGAGCCGCAGCCCGGCGGACTCTATCTTGTCAACGTCACCGGCGCCCGCTGCGCCCGCGGTGCCTTCCGCGAGGTCGTGCCGGTGCACCGCCTGGCCTACAGCTTTGGCTGGGACGGCAGCGAGGCGGTGCCGCCGGGGTCGAGCCTCGTGGAGATCGACCTGATCGAAGAGCCGCCGGCCGGAACCCTGCTGCGCCTGACCCATACCGGCCTGCCCAATGCCGAGCAATGCGCCGGCCATGCCGAAGGCTGGGCCCATTACCTCGGGCGGCTCGCCGAATTTGCCGCCGGTCGTGACCCGGGCCCGGACCCCTTCCACGGCCGCACCGGCCGGGAGTGACCGATATGACCCGGTCGAGGCCGGGGTGGCGCTTCTCGACGGCCTTCAATTTCCCGACGATCGCCATGCTCGGCACCGGCACCCTTGCGTTGCAGCCGCCACCGGCCGGTATCGGTTGAAGCCAACCGAAGCGCCTGCGGATTTTGTCGCGGACCAGCCCGGCTCAACCCACCGATTTGAGGTCGCCTAAGATGGTCGGCAGCAGCTCGCTGACCGTCGGATGAATGTGCATCGCGTGCTGCATGACCGTGTACGGGGCTTTGGCGTACATCAGATCGAGGATCGCGTGGACCGCCTCGTCGCATCCTGTACCGAGCAATGAGGCGCCGAGGATCTCTTTGCTGTCGCCATCGACGAGAATCCGCATAAAGCCTTGCGTCTCGCCCTTTTCGACGGCGCGGGCAACGCACGTCATCGGCCGTTCGCCGGCCAGCACCCGCCGCCCGCTATTGCGGGCCTCGGCCAAGCTCATGCCGACGCGGCCCAATGGCGGGTCGATGTAAAGGGCATATGCGGTGATCCGCTCGCTGACCCTGCGCGGATCTTGGTCGAGCAAATTCGCGGCGACGATCTCGAAATCGTTGTACGCGGTGTGGGTGAAGGCGCCCTTGCCGTTGCAGTCGCCGAGAGCCCAGATGCCTGGTGCCGTGGTTTGCAATTGGTCATCGACGACGATGTAGCCGCGCTCGTCGCAGCGCACCCCGGCTTTGTCGAGATTGAGATCGTCGGTATTCGGCCGCCGGCCGACTGCCAGCAGCAGATGCGAGCCAGCGACTTCGGGGGCGCCGTCGGTGCAATCGACCTTGGCGACTATCTCGTCGCCGCGTTTCGCGAGGCTGATGCATTCGGCATTCAGCCTGACATCGACGCCCTCGCGCTCGACGATGTCCTTGATCGCCGCCGACACGTCCTCGTCCTCATGGCGAACGAGCCGCGACGCCATTTCGATGATCGTTACCCGGCTGCCAAAGCGGCGGTACATCTGGCCGAATTCGAGGCCGATATAGCTGCCGCCGACAATGATGAGATGGCGCGGCAGAAAATCGACGTCCATCATCGACGAATTCGTCAGGTAGGGCACATCGTTTATGCCGGGCATCGGCGGCGCCAGCGCCCGCCCGCCGACATTGATAAAGATCCGTCTGGCATGCAGCTGCCCAGTATTGTGGTGATCGGGGGCGATTTCCACCGCTTGCGGCGCCGCGAACCGGGCGTGGCTGCGGTAGAGCGTGATGTTTGCGGCCTTCTCGAGGTCGGAGGTAAGCCCGTCTCGTGACGCCGCCACAATCGCATCCGCGCGCGCTTTAACCCGCCGCATGTCGATGCCGATATCACCCCCGATCACCACACCGTACTCGGCGCCGCGCCGCGCGATCCGGGCGGCATAGGCGCTCGCTACCAAGGCCTTGGTCGGGGTGCAGCCGGTATTGACGCAAGTGCCGCCGACGAGATGGCGCTCAACGACAGCCACCTTCATCCCGGCGCCGGCAAGGCGGAACGCCAAAGATGGTCCGGCCTGGCCGGTCCGATGATGATCGCGTCAAAGTCGGGCATGACAAGCCTCTCAGTTAGAACACGACCGGCCCGCCACAAGCGGCCGCCAGCTAAAGATCGAGAGCGATGCCACCGTGGGGCTGGCTGCAGCAGATCAACAGATTGCCCTCGGCCGGCGGCTCGACCGGGTCCGGCCGGTAGATGACGGAGCCGGCGATCAGCCCCGTCTCGCAGCTGTGACAAACTCCGGTGCGGCACGACCAGCGCACCGGCACATCGCATGCCTCAGCAAGCTCGAGCAGGCTCGGGAATGCGGAACTCCAGTGGACAGCGAGATTGCTGCGCGTAAAGGATACAAGCGGCCCGACCTGCGCGGCTTCCCTCGGCGGATGCGGCGGCCGCCGCGGGACCGCGGCGATGCCCGGCGTCTTCGATTGGCCTGACCCGAAATTCTCGGTGTGCAGGCGGTCACGGTCGACCCCGCAGCCGGCAAGGCCGTCGACGAGACCGCTCATAAACGCGGCTGGACCGCAGATGTAGAAGTCCGCATCGGGCGGGACGCCGATCTCCTCGAACACGGGCACGTCCACGCGCCCCACCTTGTCGAAATCGACACTCGGCCGATCGGTTGGCTTTGGCGCAGTGTAACGAACGTGGCTGCGGCTCCCGGGCAAGGTCGTGAGGAGCTCGCGCACCTCCGCCGCAAAGGGATGCTCGCTGCTGTTGCGGGCACCGTGAATCCACCAAATCTCCCTCCGAGCTTGCTCGGCGGCCAGTGCGTGCAGCATAGCGAGGACCGGGGTGGCGCCGATGCCGGCGCTGACAAGGACCACGGGACGCTCGCCCTGCCGTAACGTAAAGCTGCCGCGCGGGGCGCTCACGTCGAGAATATCGCCTGCCTCGACCCGCGTATCGATGTACGCCCCGGCGGCGCCATGCGGCTCGCGCTTGATGCTGATGCGATAGCGCTCCGCGCTCGGCGCGCCCGACAGCGAATAGCTGCGCAGGAGAGCGCTCTCGCCGGGCCGTGGCCTGAGCCGCAATACGATAAACTGTCCCGCCAGGGCAGCCGGCAGCGGCTCACCGTCGGCCGGCTCCAGGACGAGCGAAGTGACATCGCTGCTTTCGTGCAGCTTGCGCGACACCCGCAACGGGCGGAAGCCGTGCCACGCGGGGGGCGGGCCCATCGGTGGGCCGAGCCCGGGGTTGCCCGTTGTTCCGCGGCCTTTGCGCTCCCGGTCGAGCAGCGCCCCCAACGAGGTTCGCCAACCGGCGCTCAATGCCGGGATGCGCAACGCTCGTTCGAGCCCGCTCGCCGGGTGACCCGGCAAATACAACAGCGCATTGATCTCGGCGACGGTCACCCGCTCGGGACCCGCCTCGACCTTCATGATTTCGTCGCCGGCGCCGACTTCGCCTTCCTCCAGGATCCGGAAATAGAAGCCGGGCCTGCTGTGTGAGACGAGCAGTGCCGCCATCTGCGGCTCGTTCATGCGGATGCCGACCCGATAGCAGGTGACGCGCGGCTGCGTCACTTCGAGCAGGGCATCGCCGATCCGGTAATGATCGCCAATGCAGACTTCAGTATCCGCCAGTCCCTCGACTGTAAAATTCTCTCCGAACTGGCCATGGGTAAGGTCGTTTCGACCGAGCTGGTTTTGCCAATAACGGTAAGATTCGATCTGGTAGACAAAGACTGCCCGGTGCTCGCCGCCATGCCCCGCCAAATCCCCTTGGCCGTCGCCATCGACGTTGAGCCGTCGTGTCATCCGTCGGCCTTGAACCGGCGTCTTCCAGACGGCGGTGTGGACGGTTTTCCCTTGCCACTCGATGTCGCGTGGCAGGCCCACATTTACGGAGAGCAACCGCGCCATCGTTGGGATCTCCTCTCGAGAGAGGCCCAGGAGTAAGCGCATTGCCGCCGGCGCCGACAACCTGCCCTTGATCGAGCGTCAAATCGAGAGTGCGAAACTCAGGCCCGCCAGCCTCATCGTCACGAAAGGCTGGAACAGCTTGTCGTTGTTTCCAAACCGGCCTTCTCTGGACGGCCCGGGCGTTGCAGACGTCTCGATTTCATACCGCGGCGCCGAATGTCCGTCCGCCGTTCACGGCATTCGACAGGATCTATTCCGCCGCGGCGCGGACCCCGGTCCCGGCGCTGCGGAAGGCCGGCATCACTTCCTTCGCGAAGCGGTCGAGGTCTTCGAGCTGGATGTCGAGCGGGGTGCCGAGAGGGGTGGCGCAGATGACGCGGTCGAGACCGGGGTAGCGCTTCTCGACGGCTTTCAGCTGCTCGACGATGTCCTCCGGGCGGCCGGCGAGAAAGCCGCCGACCTTTACCGCGTCTTCGATCTTCGGCAAATTGACCGTGCCGGCGAGCGCGGGGTCGCGCATCGCCGCGATTTGCTCGTCGCTGAGCGCGCGCACCAGGCGCAATTCGCCAAACATCTTCATGTTCTCTTCGTAATGCGGGGCGGCTTCGCGGATCGCCTGCTCGCGGGAGGGCGCGATGTGGAACTGGTAGCCGAGCGCGAGGCGCTCGCCCAATTCGAGCTTGACGCCGCGCCGGGCATAGGCGGCCTGGAAGCCGAGCATGTGCCGCTCGACCGCGCCACCTTCGGCCGAGCCGCCGCCGATGACGCCTGATATGCCGTATTTCGCCATAAACTCAAAAGCGCGCTCGGAGCCCGATTGGATCGGCTGCCAGCATTCGACCGGCAGACGCTCGGGCGCCGGGATCAGCGTGATCTCCTTCAAAGTATAGCCGCGATAGGGCACCTCGGGCGGGATCGTGAAGTACTTGCCCTTATGCGAGAAGGGCTTGCCTTCGAACGCCTTGAAGATGACCTCGACCCCCTCCTCGAAGATTTCACGGTTGGCGTTCTGGTCCATCAGCGGCGAGCCGAAGGTCTCGACCTCGCGCGTGTGATAGCCGCGCCCGACGCCAAAGATCACCCGCCCGCCGGAGAGGATGTCGGCCATCGCATAGTCTTCGGCGAGCCGCAGCGGATGCCACATCGGCACGATGTTGAAGCCGCAGCCGATCTTCAGGTTTTTCGTCACGTTGACGAGATGCATCGCCATCATCAGGAGGTTGGGGATCAGCTCCGTGCCCTCGGGCTGAAAATGGTGCTCGGCCATCCAAAAGGTGTTGTAGCCGCGCTCGTCCATGCATTTGGCGTATTTCACGACCTTGCGCAGCGCGTCGGCGAACTGCTCCTTCGAATAGCAGCGCTCGTTGATCGGCGTGCCCTTGTAGCCGAGGTTCTCCATATCGGCGGTGCCGTAATAGGAGCTGTCGAACTTGGTGATCATCGCGGTTTCCTCGCAATCGCCGGGGGTCAGTTGGCGGCAAATTTCTGCGCGTCGGCGCCGGCATCGAAACAAAAGCCTTCGTAGCCGCGTGCCGCCACCTCGTCGCATTTCTGTTTATAGGCGGCCACACCACCGACATACGGCATAAAGACGCGCGGCTTGCCCGGAATGTTGGCGCCGACATACCAGGAATTCGCCAGCGGATAGAGCGTGCGGTCGGCGACCTCGTTGTTGTGCCGGACCCAGGCATCCTCGGCCGCCTCTTCCGCTTCGATGCGGGCAAAGCCACGGTCGCGCAAATACCGCAAGCAGTCGGCGATCCAATCGACATGCTGCTCGCAGGCCAGGATCATCTGGCTTTTGACACCCGGGCTCTGCGGGCCGGTGACCATAAACAGATTGGGGAACCCGGCCATCATGATGCCGAGATAGGTGCGTGGGCCGTCTTCCCACTTGTCGCGGACCGAGATTCCGGCATCGGTGCGGATGTCGATCTCTTTCATCGCACCCGTCATCGCGTCGAAGCCGGTGGCGAAGACGATCGCGTCGAGCGCGTATTCGGCGTCCTCGGTAACGAGGCCGGACGGTGTTATCTCTTTGATCGGCTTTGTTCTGATATCGACGAGGGTGACGTTGTCGCGATTGTAGGTCTCGTAATAATCGGTATCGAGGATCAGCCGCTTGGTGCCGATCGGGTGGTCGTTCGGGCACAAAAGCTCGGCGGTCTTCGGGTCCTTGACCGTGGCGCGGATTTTCTGGCGGACGAATTCCGCGGCGGTGTCGTTCGACCCCTTGTCCAGCAGCAGGTCGTTGTACGAATAAAGAAAGCTGATGCTGCCGCCTTCGGCCCATTTCGCCTCGTAGAGCCGGCGCCGTTCCGCCTCGCTCGCATCGAGCGCCGATTTTACCGGTGCGGGGTAGCCGGCGATCCCGAACGGCGTCTCGTAGGCGGCGCGGCGGCGCTCGGGATAGTCGGCCTTGTGCGCCTGCTCCCTTGCCGGGTCGATCGGCGCATTGCGCGCCGGCAGGGTGAAATTGGCGGTGCGCTGAAACACATAGAGATGCTTTGCCGCTCGGGCGATGATCGGGATCGACTGGACGCCGGACGAGCCGGTGCCGACGACGCCGACGCGCAACCCGGTGAAATCGACCCCGTCATGCGGCCACAGCCCGGTGTGGTGCCATTTGCCGCGGAAGCTCTGCAGCCCCGGGTAATTCGGCGTGCGCGGCGTCGATAGATTGCCGGTCGCCATGACCAGAAATCGCGCGGTGGCGAGGCGGCCCTTGGTGGCGAGGCGGCCCTTGTCGGTCCTGATCGTCCAGGTGCTGGTATGCCCGTCGAACCGCGCCTGCTCCACGCGCGTGTCGAATTCGATGTCGCGCCGCAGGTCGAAGCGGTCGGCGACGTGGTTGATATAGCGCAAGATCTCGGGTTGCGTGCCGTAGCGCTCGGGCCAGCGCCAGTCCTGCTGCAATTCGTCGGAGAAGGAATACGAATATTCCATGCTTTCGACGTCGCAGCGGCAGCCCGGGTAGCGGTTCCAGTACCAGGTGCCGCCGACATCGCCGCCGGCCTCGAAGGCGCGCACCCGCAACCCGAGCCGGCGCAGGCGATGGATCGCATAAAGGCCGCCGACCCCGGCGCCGACCACGATCGCATCGTATTTCGCGGGGTCTGTGCTCAATGCCGACATGTCGGGATCCGCAGCTGCTTGGAAGGGTCGTATCTTTGCCTTTGCGGCGGGCCGTGCCTCACTCCGCCGCCATGGCACTTTTAGACTGGCCCCAGCCTTTCAGCACCGGCAGCACCTCCGCGGCAAAGAGCTTGAGCCCGCGCTCCGCGGCCTCGTAGGGGATGCCGCCAAAGCGGAAGGCGACGTTCGCCTCGAAATCGCCGATGATTTGGCGGCGCGCTTCGAGCCCGCGCAGGATCTTGTCGGGGGTGCCCCAGCTCGCGGCTTGCATAAAGCCCGCGACCGCACCTTCGAGCCCGCCCTTCCTCGCGATCTCGGCCTTTTGCTGGTAGGCGTCGTAGCCTTTCACGGTCTTGAAGTGGTCGCCGAGAAATTCGTAGTGGTAGAAATTGCTTTCGACAAACTTCCCCTGGTATTGGCGCGCCTCCTCCTCGGTTTTGGCAAGATCGGTGCCGCACACGCAAAACTCGGTCAGCATCGGCTGCGGCGGCTCGGTGCCGTGGTATTGGCGGTGCAGCGCGCGGCTGCGCTCGATATTCGGCAGCCGCATCTCCCACGGGCGGTCGGCGAACATCACGATATGGGCGCCGAGCTTGGCGGCGGAATCGATCGAATCCTCGCTCGACGCGACGGCATAGATCCGTCCATTGAACGAATATTCCGGCCGCGGCCGGATTTCGATGCGCGGCTGCTGGTAGAACTTGCCGTTTCCTTCGATAAAGCCGGAGCGCAAGCGCCTCGACGATCATCGGCGCCGCCTCGTCGAAGCGCTCGCGCAACTCGTCCATGCTGAGCCGGAAGGCGGCGAACTCGCGCCGCGCAAGCCCACGCCCGAGACCGAGACGAAGGCGGCCTTTGCTCAGCAGGTCGAGCACCGCCGCCTCTTCGGCGACGCGCAGCGGGTCGTGCCACGGCAGGATCACGGCTGCGGTCCCCACATCGACGTTCGGACACAGTGCCGTCAGATAGGTCATCAGCTGCAAATTGTCGGGCACGAACGAATAGTCGTTGAAGTGATGCTCGGCCGACCACAGGCAGTCGAACCCGAGATCGGCGGCGAGCCGCGCGAGGCGAATCTCCTCGTCCCAGACGCGCGCGTCGGGGCAGTCGTCCCAGCCATAGCTGGCGAACACCATCATCATGCCGACATCCATGGGCCACCTCCGGCGGGCTCGTCCGCAGGCGAGTGTTTCACGCGCCCCCGCCCATGACAACTCCGCCCGGCGCATCGCGCTCTGCATCGGACGCGCATCGACCGGGTAGGGAGGCAGCCGGGGCCGACGGGCTGATGCGATCAAAGGTAAGGATGGATGCGCAGGGCGCGGGCGGGCGGTACACTCGCCCTCGCTCCGAGGGGGAGGCGTGATGTCATGGGCGCGTGCGACCCGGCCGAAGCGGTCGAAATCCTCGATCGGCTGCTCAGCTTTTTCCGCGATGGCGAGCGCTGGACCAAAGGTCGCTTGAGCGATCGCCGGGGCAACCGCTGCCTCCTCGGCGCGCTCGATTTTGTCGGCGGCCATAACAGCATCAAAGGCGATGCGGCCGAACGGTATCTGGCCGACGAAATTTCCGTGGCCCCGGCTGACACCGGCATCGGCGGGGAATGCGCCAGATTCCGGGCCGGTCTCCGCCGGGCTTTGTCCGGGGGACGGTATCGGGTCAGCGAGGCTGTCCTTCGCCGGGACGCCCTTTCCGATTTTAACGATGGGTGCAAGGACTTTGCCGAGCTGCGGGCGATCATTGTCGAGGCGCGCGCGACGGCGATGGATGATGCGAGCCGCGGGTCGGCGCAACCGGCCGGTCTCGACACCGCGGCCGGCGAGCTGGTCATGGCTTAGCGGCCTCGGCCTCTAATGTCATGAGCTGGAATGCTTCGCCGCTTGCCGCAGCCAGCTGCCGATTTCGGCTGTGCGCCGGACTGGATCCAAGATCTCGGGGCCGATGCCGTAGCGCCAGGCCAGATCGCGGCGTTCCGGCTCGGCATGCAGCGCGCGGAAATCGCGGGCCATGGCAACGAGCTCGGCGCAATCGCGGCCAAACCCCTCGGCGACGAGACTTGCGGCGCGCATCTCGATCAGCCCGGCGGCCACCGACAACGTGAACTCGGGATGGTATTGCGTCCCGAAAAAAATCGCCCTCGACGGCAGCTGCACCGCCAGCGCCTGAATTGGACACAGCTCGTTCCGAGCCAGCACCTGCGCGCCTGGCGGCAGCTCATCGAGCTCGTCGATATGAGAGCACAGAGCGTCGAACACAAAAGGCCGCGCCGCCAGGAGCGGATGGGAGCGGCCGGCGGCCGTGGCAGTGATCGCTCTCGCCACCCCGAGCTCGCGACCGCGGGGATTGCGGCGGACTGCTCCCCCAAGCGCTACGGTCGCGAGCTGCACGCCCCAGCAGCTGCCCCATGCCGGCGGGCCCGCCGCAAACGCCACCCGCGCAAAATCGATCTGTCGCGTCACCTCGGGCGTTCGGTCGTAAATATGCAGCGGCGAGCCGCCGAACATGACGCCGTCAAAGTCGCCGAGCGAGGCGCCGCCTGGCAGGTCCTGGCCATCGGCAACATTGATCGACGAGCACTGGATATCCGGCTGCTGCGACCTGAGGGCGGCGGCGAAGAGCGAGGCGCTCGAGGGAATTCCGAACGGTTCGCGCTCCGCCTGCATCGCGGCCGGCGTGCCATCGGCAATCAGGATGCGCAGCATGAAATGTCCTCACCGGAATTTTCGCTGGGATTACCCGGTTTTGGCGAGGGCGGGCAAGACCGGTCGGATCGGCGGAGAGGGCGGGCAACCCTTCGAGCCGCTCGCCAACGACCGCGGGCAATCGCAGAATGTCATATACCCCGATATGCCGAGGCGCGCTGGTTCGGGATCGACCGACCTGAGAAGAGGGGCCCATGAAAATCGTCAACGTCTCTGCGCTGCCGATGTCGGCGCCGGTCCCCGAAGAAAAGCGCCACCGCACCGACCTTGGAACCAAGGTCAAGAGCGATGCGACGCTGATCCGGGTCGAAACCGACAAGGGGCTCACCGGCATTGGTGCTGCGCTCGGCACACCGCCGATCGTCGCCGCCATCGTCGAGCATGAGCTGGCGGCGGAATGCGTCGATGAGGACCCGATGTTCTCCGAGCGCATCTACGAAAAGATGTACAACGGGTCGCGCAGCCGGCCGGCGCTCGAGCGCGGCATCACCCAGGCTGATGAAAGCCGCCGCCGCGGTGTCGTCATGGAAGCAATTTCCGGCGTCGACATCGCGGTGTGGGATGTCAAGGCGCAAGCGCTCGGCATCCCGCTTTACCAGGCGCTGGGTGCGGCGCGCAGCTCGGTGCGCGGCTATGCGAGCGGCGGCTGGGCGCCGGGCGAGGAGGCCGAGGCGGAGCTCGCGGGCTACGCTGCGAAGGGCTTTACCGCCGCCAAGATGCGCGTCGTGGGGCGCGACGGCTTTTCGATCGCCAACTGTGTGCGCCGGGTGAAGGCGGCGCGCCGCGGGCTCGGCCCCAACCTCGAGCTGATGATCGACGCGCACGGCTCGCTCGAGGTCGCGACCGCCATCAAGCTCGCCAAGGAGGTCGAGCCGTACGACATCGCCTGGTTCGAGGAGCCGGTCTCGCCCGACGACCACGCCGGGCAGGCGGAGGTGCGCCGATCGACGACAATCCCGATTGCTTCGGGGGAGCGCGAGTTTACACGGTTCGACTTTCAGGATCTGCTCGAGCGCCGCGCGCTCGATATCGCGCAGCCGGACGTCGCCCGCGCCGGCGGCATGACCGAGATCCGGCGTATTGCCGCGCTGACTTCTGCGCACGGCGTGCGTCTGGCGCCGCATGCCTGGGGCAGTGGCGTTCTGTTTGCCGCAAGCATTCACGTCGCGATGGCAGCCCCCAATTGCCACATCCTCGAGGTGAGCCAAGGCTGGATGCCGATGATGTGGGAGCTCTTCAACGAGCCTTACGACATCCGTCCGGACGGCATGGTGCATGCGCCTGACCGGCCGGGCCTCGGCTTCACCTTGCGCGCGGATGCGCTGGAGCGGTTCAGGTACGTCGACGGGCCCGAATATAAGTTCTAGCTGCGATAACAGGCTCGACGGAGCTGGACCCGCGGGCAAAGGAGCTGGTTCATAGCGCTATATTTAACACTATAGAGCGTGCGCGCGTTGTCGTGCTGCCGGCGGCATTATATGACGGGGAGAAGCATGCGGCGGCGCAAGAGACCCTTTGCCAATGATCCGCCGCGACCGGCCAGGCTGGGGCACGCACATGGCGCTGCAGCTCAGGAGAGGATGTTCGATGGCCCGTTGGCTTGACACTGCGAAGCCGCGGGCTTTGCTGCGCTTGACCCTGGTGGCGGGATTGGCAGTGCTGGCGGCGACGATGCTGCGGGTCGCGCACGTGCCGGCCGAAGAGGCGCATCCGGTGCCGCCGCCCGCGCTCGACGAGCCGGTCGCATCGGCGCCGGCGAGCGAGGTCGCCATCCTTGCCGGCGGCTGCTTCTGGGGTGTTCAGGGCGTTTTTCAGCATGTAAGCGGGGTAACCGCTGCGGTTTCCGGCTATGCCGGGGGCGCGGCCGGCACCGCGCAGTACGAGACGGTGAGCGACGGCAAGACCGGGCACGCGGAATCGGTGCGCGTCACCTTCGACCCGCGGCGCATCAGCTACGGCCGGATCCTGCAAATCTATTTCTCGGTAGCGCACGATCCGACCGAGCTGAACCGTCAGGGGCCCGACACCGGAACGCAATACCGTTCGGCAATCTTCCCGGGCGATCCGCAACAGGCCCGTATCGCCGCGGCTTATATCGCCCAGCTCGACGCCGCCCATGTCTTTCCGGCGCCGATCGTCACCCGGATCGAGCCGGGGAAGGATTTCTATCCAGCCGAGGGCTATCACCAGAACTATCTGATCTTGCACCCGAACCAGCCCTACATAGCGATTAACGACCTGCCGAAGATTGCCGCGTTGCGGGCCTTGTTCCCGCAGCTCTATCGCGCCGTGCCGGTGCTGGTTGCCACCGTCCGGGGCGCGAGCTGAGCAGGCCGATCAGGGCCGATCCTGCGCGGCCGCGGCTTGCGCCGGCGCAGAGCTTACTGCGGCAGCGGCGCGACCGCTGGCCCGGCGCGACCGCCCCTTATAGGGCTTGGTTGCGCGTCTGCGGCCGGCGTCGCTATGCTGGCCGCAGATAAGGGTCGCTTGCGAGAGGAGTGCAGGATCATGCCGGTTCAAGCAGGAGTCATTCACGCTGCCGGGCGGACGACGCGGCGGGGCGCCGCGGAGACCTTTACCGGGGTCGTGTTCCAGGACCCGGTGATCACCGCCAACGCGCCGTCACGGCTCGGCGGCTCGGTCGTCACCTTTACGCCGGGCGCGCGGACCGCCTGGCACGCGCACCCGGTCGGGCAGACCCTGTACTGCCTCTCCGGCGTCGGCCGTATCTGCTTCAAAGGCGAGCAGCCGCAGGTGCTGAACCCCGGCGACACCGTCAACATTCCGCCCGAGACGCTGCACTGGCACGGCGCCTCGCCCGACCGCTTGTTCGCCCATCTGGCGCTGTCGGAGGCGGGCGATCAGGGCCAGGGCACCTCCTGGGGCGAGCACGTCAGCGACGCCGAATACAACGCGCCGGCGCGCAGCTGAGGGTCGCGCCCGCCCCGGGCGATCGAGCAGCCGCCTGCAGCCGGCGGCCGCAATAGGATCGATCGAGGCGCTCCGCTATTTCTGCGCCGGCCCGAGCGGCGACCACGCCGTTCAGCGCCGCCTGGCATCGTCGGTTCGATCGTCGGGCAGATCCGTCGCCGCGGCCGATGGCTTGGGCGCGCGGGCGATCGGAAGGTGCCAGCCGCGGCGGATCGCCATCATGCGCAGCCCGAAGCAGAGGGCCGCACCCGCGAGCGTCACTGCGGCGGAGGGAAGCTGAAGCCCGTCGCCGATCCCACCACGGCGGCGCCGGCAAGGGCGGCGACCGCGTAAAGATCGGCGCGCAGCACTGTGGGGCCGCAGGCATGCATCACCGGCACCGCCTTCCCCTCGCGGTCGCTCGCAGTGACCTTGCTGGCGTAGGGAGCCCGGTCGCCTCCTCGACCGGCAGCGCATCCATGTCGGCGCGCAGCATGACCGTCGGCCCGTCGCCGTTGCGCAACAGGCCGACAACGCCGGTGTGCCCGATCTGCGTCGTCACGTCATAGCCGGCCGCGCGCAGCCGGTCGGCCGCGAGGGCCGCTGTCCGCTTCTCCTGCATCGACAGCTCGGGATGCGCGTGCACATCGGTGTAAAGCGCTTCGAGCTGAGGCAAGAGGCTCGGCAAGCTCGCAAGGACAGGGTCGGATCCGCTGGTCTTGGCGGTCTCCATGGCGCGCTCTCCTGGCTCAGCGCTCGACGGTTTCGGCTTCGACCTGGTAGTGGTCGTCGAGGCCGATCAGGTCTTCGATCTCTTTGCGCAAGAGGGTGAACTGGTTGTCGCCGATCCCGGTGTAGCTCCCGGTGCGCTGCATTTCGCCGAGGGCTTCCTTGATGAAATGGACGGCGACCCCGAGCAATAATTGGGCGTCGATGCAGGCGCGGTAGCCCATGGCTTTGAGCCGGTCGAGGCCGTAGATCGGGCGGCCGTCGCGGTTGCCGCGGCTTTGCACCCAGACGAGCGGCACCTTGGCGAGCTTGGGGGCGGCTTCGGCCTCGGCGTCGTTGCGCGGGAAGAGGAGGCCGAGATCGGCGCCGACCTCGGCGGCGGCGTTGACGCGCCCGACCGCTTCGTCGAGGCCGAGTTCGCGGCAGGTGTCGGAGCGGGCGATAATCACAAAATCGGGGTCGGTGCGGTCGCGCTCGCGGCAGGCCCAGCGGATTTTGTCGACAAATTCGGGCACCGGGACGGCGTGGGCGACGTATTTGTGATAATGCGCCCGCTTTGGATAGAGCTGGTCTTCGATATGGATGCCGGCGATCCCGGCGGCGGCGAACTCGCGCACCGTGCGCATCGTGTGCAAGGGCTCGCCAAAACCGGCGCCGGCATCGGCGACGAGCGGCACCGAGACCGCGCGCGCCACCTCGCCCGCCACCCGCACCTGCTCGTCCATCGTCAGGAGCGGCTCGGTGATCGCGCGCGAGGCGCCGGTCGCATAGCCGCCGGTATAGACCACCGGCGCGCCCGCTGCCTCGGCGAGCCGGCCCTCGATCGGCGTCGTTGCCGACGGCATGTAGAGAAATTCGCCGGAGGCGAGGAGCGCCCGCAGCCGGGCCGTTTTCGCGATCATGACGCGGTCTTTCGGTCAGCCGAGCGAGGTGATGATCTGGCGGTAGGCCGCCTCGGGAAACGCCTTCAAGGTTTTGGTCCGCACCGCCCCGGACATGCCGAGGAGCAAGGTGAAACGCGCTGCCACGGCGTCGTCCGGCGCCTCGTAGACCGCGACCAAATCATAGTCGCCCATCGTCATGTAGAGGCTTTTAAACTCGCCCCCCATATCGACCAGCGCCTTTTTTGCGGTGTCGAGCCGGCGCGGCGATTCCTTGACTTTTTGGGCGCCCTGGTCGGTCCAATTGGCCAGCATGACGTAGGTGGGCATGGGCTTCCTCCCTGATCGAGACCCGGCCATTGTTGCTGCCGGGTATCATAGCATAAGGCGGGACACGAGCCGGGAGGGCGTTGGGATGCGGTCGAGGGGATTGCGGCTTTTGCCGATGTGCGGGCTGGTGCTGATGTTTCTCGCGGGCATCGGCGGCGCGCGGGCCGGCAATCTGCAGGTCGTGCTCGCGGCCGGGGACGATGCTCAGCCGGTGTTCGACAACGCCGTCGCGGCGATGGCCGCGTGGCTGGAGGCGAGGGGGGTGCCGGCCGGCGACATTCATCGCCTGAGCGCCAGCCCGGCACAGGCGGGGAATTGGGCCGGGCTCTCGACGCTCGACAATTTGCTGCACAGCATCGAAGACCTTTCGGTGCGGCCGGGCGACCGCTGCCTGGTCTTTCTGACCTCGCATGGCGAGCGCGGCGAGGGGTTGTGGCTCGCCCGCTCGCAGACGGCATTGCACCCGGCTTCACTGGCGCGCGCGCTGGCGCAGGGCTGCGGCGCCGCACCGACCGTGGTCATCGTGTCGGGCTGCTATTCCGGCGGCTTTGCCCGCGGCGAGATGGCCCGGCCCAACCGCGTCATTATGACCGCCGCGCGCGCCGACCGGCCGTCCTTTGGCTGCCAGGCCGAGCGCACCTACACGTTTTTCGATCAGTGCCTGCTGGCGGCGCTGCCGAAATCCGCGAGCTGGCGCGCCGCTTTTTCCGAAACCAGGCGATGCGTCGGCCGGATGGAGCGCGCCCGCGGCGAGCGGCCATCCGAGCCGCAAGCCTATTTCGGCAAGGCCGCCAGTCTGAAGATGCTCTTTTAAGCCGCGCGGTCAGTGCGAGACGACGATCGGCACTTCGCCGCGGCGGCGGGTGACGGTGACGGCGACTTCGCCGCCGTGGCGGCGAAAGAGCACATCGGCGCTGCCGTTCTGCGCGCGCAGCCCGCGCATGTGCAGCTCGTCGAGAAAATCCGGCAGCATCGGGCGGTCGAAGCAGATGGCGCCGGCGGCGGGATCGAAGCCGAGGCCGAGGCTCGCCTCGATCAAGGCGAAGACTGTGGCGGCGGCCCAGGCCTGCGGGATGCAGGCGACGGGATAAAGGGTGGGCGCGTTGAGCTTGCGCCACGGAAACCCGCAAAAGAGCTCAGGGAGCCGGCGCAGCTCCATATAGCCGGCGGCATCGAACAAGCCGCTGAAGA
>CAVVGE010000022.1:0-62688 GCA_963747735.1 uncultured Alphaproteobacteria bacterium
GGCTGACCGGGTTCGACGCGCCGAGCCTGCATACGATGTATCTCGACAAGCCGATGCGCGGCCACGGGCTGATGCAGGCGATCGCCCGCGTCAACCGCGTGTTCAAGGACAAGCCGGGCGGCCTCGTCGTCGATTATCTCGGGCTGGCGCACGAGCTGAAAGCCGCGCTCGCGACCTATACCGAAAGCGGCGGCACCGGCCGAACTGCGCTCGACCAGGAGGAGGCGGTCGCGGCCATGCTCGAAAAGCACGAGATGTGCTGCGGCCTCTTTCACGGCTTCGACCGGTCGAAATGGACGACGGGAACGCCGCAACAGCGGCTCGGCCTGTTGCCGCCGGCGCAAGAGCACATCCTGGCGCAGCGGGACGGCAAGGAACGCTATCTGCCGGCGGTGCGGGCGTTGTCGCAGGCCTTTGCGCTGGCGGTGCCGCATGACGACGCGCTGCGCATCCGCGACGACGTTGCCTTCTTTCAGGCGGTGCAGGCGGGCCTCTTGAAGCGCGCGCCGGGCGAGGCGCGGCCGCAGGAAGAATTGGACCACGCGGTCCGGCAGATCATCTCGCGCGCCGTCGCACCCGAAGGTGTCATCGATATATTCGCAGCAGCCGGCTTGCCAAAGCCCGACATCTCGATCCTCTCCGACGAATTTCTCGCCGAGGTGCGCGGGATGCCGCACCGCAACCTCGCCGTCGAGCTGCTGCAAAAGCTGCTCAAGGGCGAGCTCGCGATGCGCCGGCGCAAGAACCTGGTCCAGGCGCGCGCTTTCTCCGAGATGCTCGACCAGACGGTCCGGCGCTATCAGAACCGGGCGATCGAGGCGGCGCAGGTGATCGAGGAGCTGATCGGGCTCGCCCGTGACATGCGCGCGGCGAACGCACGGGGCGAAGAGCTCGGCTTGTCGGAGGATGAGCTCGCGTTTTACGACGCCCTCGAAACCAACGACAGCGCGGTCAAGGTGCTCGGCGACGACACCCTGCGCACGATCGCCCGCGAGCTCGTCGCCACGGTGCGCAAGAACGTAACGATCGACTGGACCATGCGCGAGAATGTGCGCGCCCAGCTGCGGGTTCTGGTGCGGCGCATCCTGCGCCGATACGGCTATCCGCCCGACAAGCAGGAAAAGGCGACGCAGACCGTGCTCGAGCAGGCGGCGCTGTTGTCCGAGGCATGGGCCGCCAAGACGGCCGGCAGGAGGAGAAACCACTTCATTATTCCCCCACTCCGATGGAGCCGGAAGTTCCGCATCCGGTTTGGACGCTGCCCACCCGGCCAGAGCCGGCGTTAAGAAGCTGGGAGCCCGCAGTGCAGATCAACGGCTCGGGGCGATTGCCTGCGTCGCCTCCCGAATTGCCGCCGCGTAATCCGTCATGCCGACCACGCGGCCACAACCCTCGATCTTCGGTCCCTCTTCGAGGATCGAATCCATACTCCAAAGGAAGCCGCCGCCGAGCTTCGAGAACCCGGAAAGCTGCCGCTTCACGTCCGATGGACAATGCCCTCGCCACTTGAGCCAATCCGGATCCGAGTTGTAGAAGCGGTTCCAATCGCCGGCCAGGATGAACCCATCCGTGGTAAACTTGGGCATTTGCCTGGCAATGGCCTTCGCCCAGGTCTTCGGATCATTACCGGATCCGCCATCGTAGCATTGCAGGTTCCACCACTTCACCGCACCCTTTGTCTTTTTGCCTGCTTCGAGCGCTTTGAGCGAGCGCGCCCAGAAAGTCATTTGCAACTCGTCGTAAGGGCAAAACGTGATGCCAAAGCCCATTCCGGCCACCATCTCGCAGAACGCGGTGAACGAGGGTTGATCGTAAATGTCTTCACAATCCATATCGATCCCATCAACCGCATCAAAAGTGTCTTTGATGAGCTGTAAGTTGGTTTCGAGCGGCGTTCTGCTGAACGAGTTGTTATTATCTTCGAATATATTCTTGATGGTGCCGAAGTCCACGACGTCGCCGCCGCCGCCGATCGACGCATAGATTTTGGTTATGCGGCTATTCTTCTTCAACCGGGCGATCTCGCCGGGCCACGCCGGATCAAACCCGGTGTTGAATTTGCCGGCGTCGCTGCCGCCTTTTATGATGCTCGTGTCGTTAAAGAAGATCTCCGCTTCGGCATATCTCGGCGGATAGCCGATGTGAAACAGGCCGAGGATAATGGTGGTCCAGCCCGCCTGCCGCGCGGCTTTCCGGTTCTGGGCAATCTTGGACGGCCCCAAGGTGTTTCCGGCATACATTGCGATGTTGGGCACGCTCATCCTTCCCTCCCTCGGAATCGAGCCCGCGAGCGCGCCCGTTCCGAGATGCGCGAAAGGGCGGTTCAGGCTGCACGGCATCTGCTTCCAACCGGGCGTCTTTTTCCCAGAGTGGTCCCGTACGATCTTGAATTGCAAGCAGCGATCCGGTGACGTCACCCCGCGCGCAGGTATTGCACCGCCTCGTCGCAGCGGAAAAGCTGGAGGAGGGTGCGCAGGGCCCGGCCGCGCTCGCTTTCGAGCCTTGGCTTCCGCGACCGATCAAACTGCTGTGTTCTCGGCCACGCTCGCCTCGATCGTTCTGACCATATTGGCCGTCATGGTCTGATATCGCTGCGCCCTCAGATAAAGGCCCCTTCCCCGGCTCGGCGTTTTCCGGCGCGAGCCGCGGCTATATGATGAGCCGGAACATGGCTGCCCTCCCGACCTCGCTCGACCCCCGCTCGGACGCCTTCCGCGGCAATGCCGCAGCAATGCGCGCGCTGGTCGCCGATCTGCGACGAAACCGTGGCAAAGGTCGAGGAGGGGGGCGGCGCCGAGGCGCGGCGGCGGCATCTGGCGCGCGGCAAGTTGCCGGTGCGCGAGCGGGTGCGGCTGCTGCTCGATCCGGGCTCGCCCTTTCTCGAATTCTCGGCCCTCGCCGCGCACGGCATGTATGACGGCGAGGTGCCCGCCGCCGGCATCGTCACCGGGATCGGCCGGATCATGGGCCGGGAATGCGTCGTCGTCGCCAATGACGCCACGGTCAAGGGCGGCACCTATTTCCCGATCACCGTCAAAAAGCATCTGCGCGCGCAGGAGATCGCCGGCGAGAACCGGCTGCCCTGCCTTTATCTCGTCGATTCGGGTGGCGCCTATCTGCCGGCGCAGGACGAGGTCTTTCCCGACCGCGACCATTTCGGCCGCATCTTTTACAACCAGGCGCGGCTGTCGGCGCTGGGCGTGCCGCAGATCGCTCTCGTCATGGGCTCGTGCACGGCGGGCGGCGCCTATGTCCCGGCGATGGCCGACGAATCGATCATCGTCAAAGGCGAGGGCACGATCTTTCTCGGCGGTCCGCCGCTGGTGCGCGCCGCCACCGGCGAGATCGTCACCGCCGAGGAATTGGGCGGGGCCGAATTGCACAGCCGTATCTCCGGCGTCACCGACCATCTGGCGCTCGACGACCATCATGCGCTCGGCATCGCCCGCCAGATCGTCGGCAACCTCAACCGGCCAAAACGGGCCGGGCTCGAAGCGCGCGACGCCGGCCCCGCCGCTCTATCCGGCCGAGGAGCTTTACGGCGTCATCCCGTCGGACACGCGCCAGCCCTACGACGTGCGGGACATCATCGCCCGCCTCGTCGACGCCAGCGAATTCGACGAGTTCAAGCGGCTCTATGGACCCACCCTCGTCTGCGGGTTTGCCCATATCTGGGGCTATCCGGTCGGCGTCCTCGCCAATAACGGCATTCTCTTTTCCGAAAGCGCCTTGAAAGCCGCCCATTTTATCGAGCTCTGCGCCCAGCGCGGCATCCCGCTCGTCTTTTTGCAAAACATCGCCGGCTTTATGGTGGGCAAAAAATACGAGGCCGGCGGCATCGCCAAGGACGGGGCGAAGATGGTGACCGCGGTCGCCACCGCTGCCGTTCCCAAATTCACCGTGATCATCGGCGGCAGCTTTGGCGCCGGCAATTACGGCATGTGCGGCCGCGCCTACGGGCCCAGGTTTTTGTGGCTGTGGCCAAACGCGCGGATTTCGGTGATGGGCGGCGAGCAGGCAGCCTCCGTCCTGGCGCAACTGCGCCGCGATGCGCGCGAAGCGCATGGAGAGGCATGGAGCGACGCCGAAGAAGAAAAATTCAAGGCGCCGATCCGCGCCCAATACGAAACCCAGGGCCACCCCTACTACGCGAGCGCACGCCTCTGGGACGACGGCGTCATCGACCCGGCCGACACGCGCATGACCCTGGCGTTGGCGATATCCGCCAGCCTCAACGCGCCGATCGAGCGGTTCGACGGCGAGCGGCCGGGCCGCTTCGGCGTTTTTCGGATGTGAGCGGGTGTTCTCGAAAATCCTGATCGCCAATCGCGGCGAGATTGCTTGCCGCGTGATCCGGACCGCGCGGCGGATGGGGATCGCTACGGTCGCCGTCTATTCCGAGGCCGACCGTGCTGCGCTGCATGTCGAACTGGCCGGCGAGGCGTGGCCGCTCGGTCCGGCCGAGCCGGCCAAGAGCTATTTGAACATTGCCGCGATCATCGATGCGGCGCGCAGAAGCGGCGCAGAAGCGGTGCATCCGGGCTACGGATTTTTGTCGGAGAACGCCGATTTTGCCGAGGCCTGCGCCGCGGCGGGGCTCGTCTTTATCGGGCCACCGGCGGCGGCGATCCGGGCGATGGGCTCAAAGGCGGCGGCAAAGGCACTGATGGTAAAAGCGGGCGTGCCGGTGGTGCCAGGCTATCACGGCGACGACCAGGGGCCGGACCGGCTCGCCGAGGAGGCGCGACGGGTCGGCTTTCCGGTGTTGATCAAGGCATCGGCCGGCGGCGGCGGTCGCGGCATGCGCATCGTGCGCGCTCCGGCCGAATTCGGCGTGGCGCTTGCCGAGGCCAAGCGCGAATCCCTGGGCGCCTTTGGCGACGACCATATGCTGATCGAGAAATACCTCGATGAGCCGCGGCATATCGAAGTCCAAATCTTCGCCGACCGGCATGGTAATGCGGTGCACATCTTCGATCGCGACTGCTCGATCCAGCGCCGGCACCAGAAAGTGGTCGAGGAGGCGCCGGCACCGGGGCTCGACGACGGGCATCGCCGGGCGATGGCCGAGGCCGCCCTCGTCGCGGCGCGCGCCGTCGGCTATGAGGGCGCCGGCACGGTCGAGCTCGTGGTCCCGAGGGACCGGCCCGATGCCTTTTGTTTTATCGAGATGAACACGCGCCTGCAGGTCGAGCACGCGGTGACCGAAAGAGTGACCGGGCTCGATCTCGTCGAGTGGCAATTGCGGGTCGCCGCGGGCGAGAAGCTGCCATTGCGGCAAAACGAGCTTAGAGCCTCGGGCCACGCGATCGAGGTGCGGCTCTACGCCGAAGACCCCGAGCGCGGCTTTCTGCCGCAGACCGGGACGCTTTATCGGCTTCACCTGCCGCCGCCCGAGATCGCGCGGGTCGATACGGGCGTGCGCTCGGGCGACCGCATCACCCCCGATTACGACCCGATGATCGCCAAAGTCATCGCCTGGGGCGCCGACCGCGATGCCGCGATCGGACGGCTGCGCCGCGCCCTGGCGATGACTGCGGTCCAGGGCCTGCGCACCAATCTCGGGTTTCTGTCGCGCATCGCCGCCGACCCGGATTTTGCCGCGGGTGCCGTCGATACCGGCTTTATCGAGCGACGCCGCGCGAGCTTGCTGCCGCCGGCCCGCCCGGCCTCCGATGAAGCGCTGCTCGCCGCGGCGGTGAGCCGGCTTTCGACCCGCGCAACCCGCGCCGCTCACGCTGCGGCCGGCTCGGGCGACCCGCATTCGCCATGGGCGCGCAACGATAGCTGGCGCCTCGGCGGGCGGGGCCGACAGGATGTCGTCTTTCGCGACGGCGGCGCGACCCGAACCGTCGAAGCCGAGGCGGACGGCCGCGAGTGGCGATTGCGGCTCGGGGCGCAAAGTGTCGACCGCCGCCGGTGAAGCTCAGCCCGACGGGTCGCTGGCACTCGTGCTCGATGGGGTGCGCCGCCGCATTTTCGTGCTGGACCACGATGCCGAGACCGTTCTTTTCATCGACGGCGAGGAGTGGCGGCTCAGCGAAATCGACCCGCTCGCCGCACGCCTCGGCGAAGACCCGGCGGCGGGCCGGCTGACCGCACCGATGCCGGGCCGCGTCGCCGCGCTGCTGGTAGCGCCGGGCGAAGCGGTCCGCCGCGGCCAGAGGCTCGTCGTCATCGAGGCGATGAAGATGGAGCATGCGGTCGCCGCCCCCTCCGACGGAGTTGTCGAGCGGGTCCGCTTTGCCGTCGGCGACCTCGTCGATGAGGGTGCGGAGCTCGTCGTCCTGGCCGACCCGGAGCGCGGCGGCGATGAAGCCGGCTGAGGCAAACGGTGCCGCGGGCCCGCTGCACCTCGTCAAGCTCGCCGTCGGCGTCGGTGATCTCGACCATTTGCGACAAATCCGGGCCGAGCGGCTGGCCCAGCGCGGCTGGAGTGCCGTCTACACCCGCAACCATCCGCGGCGCGCTGCGGCGGTGCTCGACGGCGGCTCGATCTATTGGGTGATCAAGGGCCAAATTCGAGTGCGGCAGCGTGTTATCGGCTTTCGCCGCGAGCGCGACGACAACGGCCGCGGCTACTGCCTGATCGAGGTCGATCCGGTGCTGGTCGCGACCTTGCTGCGGCCGTATCGGGCCTTTCAAGGCTGGCGCTATATGGCACCGGTCGATGCGCCGCGCGACGCCCCGGCCGGCGCGGCCGGCGATTTTTCGACAATGCCCGACCGCATGCTGAACGAGCTGCGCGAGCTCGGCCTGCTCTGACCGCCGGCTCGGCGGGCCAAAGGCACGAGAATTTGGGTTGCGTGACATTCGGCGGTTCGCCAAGCCGAGACGGCGCTACCGAGACCGATCTGGACAAGGTTAGCCATTATGGCTAGGTATAGCCATCGATCGCCGCAGGAGCCCTCCGTGCAAGTCAATGTCTTTGAGGCCAAGAACCGGCTCTCGCAGCTGATCAAGCTGGCGCAAGCCGGCACCGACGTGGTTATCGCCAATCGCGGCCAGCCGGTGGTGCGGCTCGTGCCGGCGGATTGGGAACCGTCTGCGGGCGCGGACATAGGCACCGCAAAAGCCATTCTCACCTGGCTCCGAAACCACCCCTTGCCGGCCTACGCGCGGCGGTCTGCCGAGGAAATCGACGCATCGATCGCGGAAGAGCGACGCGCGTGGGACTGATCTATCTCGATGCCTGTCTCTTGATCTATCTGGCCGAGGGCCATCCTCGTTGGGGCATATCGGTCGCCGACGCCATGGCCCAGGCTGCGGCGGCCCGCTTCGGGATTTCTCCGCTGGTCAAATGCGAATGCCTGGTCGGGCCGATCAAGCGCGGCGACCCGGTTCTGGAACGGGCATATACCGCATTGTTCGAACGATTTGTGCCATTGGCGATGCCCGAAGCGGTATATCTGCAAGCGGCGCCGCTTCGGGCCAGGTTCGGTCTGAGGACACCCGATGCGCTGCATCTCGCTTGCGCTCAGCACCACGGCTGCGATGCCCTTTGGACCAACGACGAGCGGCTGACGCAGGCCTCGCGCGGGCTCGCGCTGAATATCCTAAAGTAGCTCGGCCATCGCGCGCCCCGATGCGGCGGCATGGCGGGAGCACGGCCTCAGCCGCCGGCCGCGCTGTCTTCGCGTCGCACCGCGCTTTGCAAGTCCGTTTTCGAGAAATCGTCGCCGACATAGAGCAACGGGCAGGAACGCTCGTCAGCCACTTCATAGGAGAAGCAGTCGCCAAAGTTCAGACCCGCCGGATGCACGCCCCGACCCCAGCGTTGATAGGCCGCAGCGACCCGGCGCGCCGAGGCTGGCGTTACCGACACGATCTCGAGGCCGAGTCCCTCGATCAGCCGGCTCATTTCGCGACCGACATTGCGCCGGGCGGCAACGATCAAGGCCTCCGCCACGGTTGCGGCCGAAACCAAGACTTCGGTCTCGTCCCCGAGGGCCGCTATGCAGGAATCCGCCTCCGCCTCGGCGAGGACGATCGCCATCAACGCAGACGTGTCGACCGCAATCATCGGGGCAAGCCATCCGGGCCATAGAGGAAGTCCTGGCTCCTCGCAGCGCCCTCGCCGGCACGCGCCTTGGCCCCGCCCGCCGACCGTATCGCTTCGAGGAGGCGCCGGCGTGCCGTGCGGTCGGCAGGCCGGGTGACCGGCACCACCCGCGCCACCGCCCGGCCGTGCCTGGTCAGAACGACCTCTTCACCTGCTTCTGCGCACCGGATCAATTCCGTCAACCGCGCTTTTGCGTCCGTCACCGCGACCTGCATCGCAGGGTCCATTCTTGCACAAGGCAAGCAATTATGGACCACCTGATGGTCCGGATCAACGGCAAATAAGCGTGTCACTGCGCCCCATCTGTCACCGGGTGCTGATAGCGGAACCCGATCGCCAGCCGGTTCCACAGGTTGATCATGCCGATCAATGTCGTCAGATCGACCAATTCCTTGTCGTTGAAATGGCGGCGCGCCTCGGCCCAATCGGCGTCGGGGGCATGGGTGTCGGCCACCCGGGTCAAGGCGTCGGTCCAGCCCAATGCCGCCCGCTCGCGGGGCGTGTAGAGCGGCGATTCGCGCCACGCGTTCAAGAGGTAGATGCGCTGCTCGGTTTCGCCCTGGCGGCGCAAATCCTTGCTGTGCATGTCGAGGCAATAAGCGCAGCCATTGATCTGCGAGGCGCGCATCTTGACCAGCTCGATCAGCCGCTTGTCGAGGCCGCTATTGTGGATATACGCCTCGACCTGGCGCAGCGCCTTCATCGCTTCCGGTGCGGTTTCGTAGGCGTTCAGTCGTTCGGATTCCATCGTCCTCTCCCTGGATGCGGTTTGCCTTCTAGAGCATGATCCGATTAGCTGGAAGCGCTCTCCAATCCCCTCGGCCGGACTTGATCCGGCTGTCTCCGTCTTTTCGTTCTGACATCTGCGCATCAGACGTGGACCCCCGGGTCAAGCCCGGGGGAGGCGAGAAAGCTTGAGATGCTCCAATCTAACGCGATCAGGCTGCTAGCTGGGGGCGCGACCGCCCGATTGATAGAGTGCGGCCAGTCGCTCAAATTGGTAGGCTTGTTCTGCCGGGAGAAACGATGAACGACACAACCGCCGCCGCGACGACCCTCGATGCGACCGGCCTCCTGTGCCCGCTGCCGGTGCTGAAGGCGCGGCGCGCGCTAAAGCCGCTCGCGCCGGGGGCGGTGCTCGAAGTGCTGGCGACCGATCCGGGCGCCACCAAGGATTTCGAGCATTTCTGCAAGACCACCGGCTGCGAGCTGCTGGAAGCCCGCGAAGAAGCGGGCGGCGTCTTGCGCTTTCGTTTGAAGAAGCCGGGCTGAGCGGGAGGAAACCCCAATGGCGGCAATCGTGACGACACCGCGGCTGATGGCGATCGGCGGCGGCGCGCTCGGCGAGCTACCGGGCGTCCTGCAACGCTTTGGCCTGACGCGGCCGCTGATCGTGACCGACCCTTACATCAAAAGCTGCGGCATTCTCGACCGAGCGACCGACCTGCTGGCGCAAGCCGGCATCGGCTTTTCGGTTTTTGCCGACGCGGTTGCCGATCCGACGACCGCGGTCATCGAAGAGGGCACGCGGCGGCTCGGCGAGGGCGGCTATGACAGCCTCGTCGCGGTCGGCGGCGGCAGCTCGATCGACACCGCCAAGGGGATGAGCGTGCTCGCCGCCAATGGCGGCAAGATGCGCGACTGGAAGGTGCCGGCCGACATCCCCACGGCCGGGCCGCCGCTGGTCGCGATCCCGACCACTGCCGGCACCGGGTCGGAAGCGACGCGGTTCACCGTTATCACCGACACCGAGACCGACGAAAAAATGCTGATCGCCGGGCTCGCCTGCTGCCCGCTGGCGGCAATCGTCGATTACGAGCTGACCTTGTCGATGCCGTTGCGGCTGACCGCCGATACCGGCATCGACAGCCTGACCCATGCGATCGAGGCTTATGTCAGCCGTCGCGCCAGCCCCTACACCGACGGCCTCGCCAAAAACGCGATGGGGCTGATCGCGCGCAATATCCGCACCGCCTGCGCCGAGCCGCAAAACCGGGCGGCGCGCGAAGCGATGATGCTGGGGGCGACGACCGCGGGGATGGCGTTCTCGAATTCGAGCGTGGCGCTGGTGCACGGCATGAGCCGGCCGATCGGCGCCTTTTTTCATGTGCCGCACGGGCTGTCGAACGCGATGCTGCTGCCCGAGATCACCGCCTTTTCGACACCGGGGGCGCTCGACCGCTATGCCGATTGCGCGCGTGCGATGGGGGTCGCCGAGGAAGGCGAAGGGAGCCAGGCGGCGGTCGCGCGACTCCTCGACGAGTTGCGCCGGCTGAACCGCGACCTCGAAGTGCCGAGCCCGCGCAGCTGGGGCATCGACACCCGGCGCTGGGAGGAATTGCTGCCGGTGATGGCGAGCCAGGCGCTCGCTTCAGGCTCGCCCGCCAACAACCCGCGGGTGCCGACGAGCGGCGAGATCATCGAGCTCTACCGACGCGTCTACGGCTGACCCTGTCAGCCCAGCGCCACCTCGATATCGTCGCCGCTGAGGCGGACGGGGTAGGTCTTCAGATCTACGGTGGCCGGCGGGTCGAGCACCTTGCCGGTGCGCACGTCAAAGCGCGCGGCATGCAGCGGGCACTCGATCGTCTCGCCGTCGAGCCAGCCATCAGAGAGGCGAGCATAGGCGTGGGTGCAGACATTGTCGGTGGCGTAGAGAGTGCCGTCGCAATTGTAGACCGCGATCGAATGGCCGTCCGCCTCGACGCCGATGACCTCGCCCGGCGCCAAATCGCCGCGCCCCGCCACCCGCACCCAAAGGGCCTCGCCCTCGGCCATCGCCCCCTCCGCCCGGCTCAGCTCGACGAATTTTCGGAGAACGCCTTGAACGCGATGATCGTAAACGTGTCCTTGACCCCGGCCAAGGTCTGCAAATCCTCGGTCACGAAATGGCCGATGTCGGCGTCGTCCGGCAGATACACCTTCATCAGAAGGTCGTATTGACCCGAGGTCGAATAAACCTCCGAGACCTGCTCGATCGTATCGACCGCTGCGCCGGCGACCTCATACGCCTTGCCGAGATCGCATTTGACCATGACAAAGATGGTCTTCATCCAAGCGGCGCCTCAAGAGCCGGCAACGATGCGCGGCGGGCGGGCGAGGAAGGCCGGCAGGTGGTCGCCAAAACCGACAACCCGGCGCTCCTCCGGGGCGGGGGATGCAGGTGCGCTCGGCGCACGGCGCGGCGCCGCAGCGCGCGGAAACGGGGTAACGACGGCGCTGCTCTGGGGCGGGCGCGGTGTTTCCTTCGGCCGGTCCGCCGCGAAGCGTGGTGTTTCCTTCGGCCGGTCCGCCGTGGGGCGCCGTGCTTCCTTCGGCCGGCTCGCCGTGGGGCGTGGTGTCTTGACCGGAGACTTGCTCGGCGCGGGGCGGCGCTCGGAGCGCCCGCGGCGACGGCGCCCCTCCTCGTATTCGAGCTCGGCCGGGGCGATGCCGTCGATGACGGCGAGCGGAATTTCCTTGCCGATCAATTTGACGATAGCGGCGACAAAGCGGCCATCCTCGGGAGCGGCCAGCATGAACGAGCGGCCCGACAAGCCGGCGCGGCCGGTGCGGCCGATACGGTGGACGTAATCTTCGGCATGGATCGGCACGTCGAAGCAAAAGACGTGGCTCATGCCCTTGATGTCGAGGCCGCGGGCGGCAACGTCGCTGGCGACGAGAAGGCGAATCTCGTCATTTTTGAAGCGCTCGAGCGTCTCGGTGCGCTTTGGCTGGGGCATGTCGCCGTGCAAGGCCGCGGCGTCGAAGCCGTGGCGCACCAGAGATTTGCACAGGATGTCCACGTCGCGCTTGCGGTTGCAGAAAATCAGCGCGTTCTTGACGTCCTCCGATGCGATCAGCCGGCGCAGCGCCTCACGCTTGTCGCCCGCGTCGAGGACGGCCAGCGACTGGATAACGCCAGCGGCGGGCGAGGCCGGCGGCGCCACCGAGATTTCGACCGGGTCGCTCAGAAACGCGTCGCCCAAGATGCGGATTTCCGGCGGCATCGTCGCCGAGAAAAACAAAGTTTGCCGCGCTTTCGGCAATAGCCCGACGATGCGCTCGACATCGGGGATAAAGCCCATATCGAGCATCCGGTCGGCCTCGTCGATGACGAGGATATGCGCGTCGGACAGCAGGATCTTGCCGCGCCCGTGAAGATCGAGAAGCCGGCCGGGGGTGGCGATCAGCACATCGACGCCGCGATCGAGCTTGCGTTCCTGATCGACAAAGCTTTCGCCGCCGATCAGAAGCGCCATGGTCAGCCGGTGATGCCGGCCGTAAAGCTCAAAGGAATTGGCGACCTGGGTCGCCAGCTCGCGCGTCGGCTCGAGGATCAGCGAGCGCGGCATGCGCGCTCGCGCCCGCCCGGCCGCCAGCTTGTCGATCATCGGCAAGACAAAGCTCGCGGTCTTGCCGGTGCCGGTCTGGGCGCAGCCGAGCACGTCACGGCCGCGCTGGACGAACGGGATCGCTTGTTCCTGGATCGGGGTGGGGATCGTATAGCCGGCGTCGGAAACCGCCTGAAGCACTTCAGGCGAAAGATCAAGCTCGGAAAAACCCATTGAGATGTCGTAACCTCTGTGTAACGATTATGCGTTGCGCAACTGCCAAGTCAAATTGGCCTCGATCTGATCGATGTCAATTGATTTGTGCCGGCGAGGCATGCTGGCGGGACAGGGCAGAGCCCCGTCAGCGCCGGCGAAAATTAGGCCGGCCGCCCATCGGGATTGCGCGTTCGTCCTTGTGCCGGAAGTTGATCCGGCCTTTGGTCAGATCATATGGGGTCATTTCGACCGTTACCCGGTCGCCGGCGAGGATGCGAATGCGGTTCTTTTTCATGCGGCCTGAAGAGTAGGCCAGTGTTTCGTGGCCGTTGTCGAGGCGCACGCGGAACCGGGCATCGGGCAATAATTCGAGCACGGTACCGTCGAATTCGATCAGGTCTTCCTTGGCCAAACAGCTCCCTCCGACAAAGGAACGGGGGCGCCGCAGCACCCCCGCATGCTCTTTTTCTTCCTCAGGTCGCGCGCAAATTGATGGCAGAGACGCGCCCACGCTGGCCTTGCTCGAGCTCGTAGCTCAATTTTTGACCCTCGCGCAGATTATCCATTCCCGCGCGCTCGACGGCGGAGATGTGGACGAACACATCGGCGCCGCCGTTTTCGGGCTGGATAAAGCCATAGCCCTTCTGCGCGTTGAACCATTTGACCGTACCGGTCGCCATCGGCAGTAACTCCACTTAGCAAGTAAGGCCGCCACGCGAACGCGCGGCGTATCGGACATCGATTGGCTCGGAAGACACGGTCGCACGATCGCAGACGAACGCAGGCCGGAAAGCCCGAACCCAAACGGGTCGACGGACCTTAGTTAAGAGCCGCCGCGGAATTGCGCAAGTGCCTTCACCGGTTGCGGGCCGCAGGCGAAACAAGGTCCTCTCCCCTGCCGCGCAGCGCGGCACCCCGGCCTGGCGGGCTCGCGGTCGGCGCCCGGTTTTACCGATGCCGACAGCTCCGGCACCGCATTCTGCGGCAGATCGCGACGGGTTCGCGTCGAAGGCTCGGCAGCTGCACCGCTGCGCTGGCTCAATGCGACGGCATTGCCGGCAGCAGGTTCCTATCGGTGCGCGGCAGCACCGCCCATTTCGGGCCGGCGCCGGGGTGGCTCGCCCAGTCGGTGATCCTGGTGTAGACGTGCCGCTCAATCCAGGCCCAAGCCTGCGCCCCGCCCGGCTCGCCTGCGATCTGCGAGGCGGCGGCGATCGCCCAGGCTTGGCGGCCATCGGCGTTGAGGTTGCGGGCGAAATATTGGTCGAGCGATGTCGCGGTCGAGATCCGTGGCGTCCAGCCTTGCCCGGTAAGCCAGCCCGGTTGGAGAGCGGCAACCAGCGCGCGCCAGCTGGCGAAGAACCCGCCGCCGTTTTTCTCGACCGGCATCTCGTACATGGCCAACAGCGTGGGATAGCCCGAATTGTTGACCATCGTGATCAGCCATTGCGCGGTGTGCGCCACGAGCGGCTCGGCGGCAAACCCGACCTCCTTGGCCCGGCCGAGCCCATAAATGTTGTAGTATTGCATCCACGGCGAGGTGGCCGTGCCGACCGCCCCCGGCACAAAGATGCCCGGCGCCTCGTTCTGCTTGACAATGCTGCTGGCATTGGTCGGCGGGCTGCCGTTCGATTCCCAGTTGCCGAGCGGCGGCGGCAGGCCGTGCTCCGGGCTGTTCCCGTTCTCGGTGCTGTAGTAGTTGCCGTATTTGGCGCCCCACAGCTTGACGGCGCTGCCGTCGAACACAGTGCCCGACACCCCGAGGCCGCCTTCCCAGCGCGCCAATGCGTCGTTCGTGAGGGTCGTGAAGTAGGCTTTCTCGGGGTCGCTGTCGGGGGCCATCAGCGCGGTCTCGACACGGCTGCGCAAGACCCAGCCGGCACCGCGCAGCTCGTCGGCGATCACCCCCTCGGCGCCGGTCGGGCCGCGACCATAGGCGGCTTTGGTTACCCAGCCCGGGTAGCGCGACGCGCTAAACCCGGCCCACAGGTAAGCCTCGTCGAGATACCACGGGTCGCCGGTCAGCACATAGGGAACGAACCAGGGCTGCGGCTGGTGCGCGCCGTCGAACCTCCAAGGGCTGTGCAGGTTGAAAGGCCCGACCTGCACCGGCCGGTCGGCGGCCAGCCCCTGGGTAAAAATATCGCTGGCGGTAAAAAACTCGGTGCTGCGCCGGTCGGTGATCGAGACGGTGTGGCCGAGCCCGGTCGAGGGGTTGAGCCCGGTCGGGTCGCTGCGCTGCAGCCGGCGGGCCGGGTCGGTTTCGCGCAAATTGGCCGGAAACGCCGCGGCCAGATCGTCCATCCCCAGCGCCATCTGGCGCATCCGCCAATCGCCGGTGTAGAGCCACAGCACGTCCCAGGTCGGGTAGGGGCCGATCTCCCGGCGCTCGCCGGGGGCGGCTATCGCGGCTTGCCACAGCCCGCCGTCCCATTGGCCGTCATAGAGGTCGTGCGGGCGCCCGGTCCACAGCGCGTATTCGCTGGCGACCAGCGCCGCTGTCGGCTTGATCGAAGTGTCGTAGCCGGGCAGCCAGCGGGTGGTTTCGAGATAGCCGAGGTTGTAGTCGATATCGACCTGCGGCGAGGGCGTGCCGCCCAGCCAAAAGCTCCGGCTCCAATTGGTCATCGCCCACTGCTTTTTCGGGTGCGTCGTCTGAGCGCCGGTCAAATCGGCGGTGTAGACGATTTGAGAAGCTCGAGCGCCGGCTCGGACCGCGAGCGTATAGGCGAGGTCTTCAACCTCGGTGGTCAGGTCGTTTTCGCCGACCGCGCGAACCAGCACCCGATGGCTCGCCGGCCAAAAGGTTGCGACAAAGTTCGGGCGCAGCGGGCGATGGCCGTCACCAAGCCCGATGTCGTATTTGCGCGCGGTGCTGTCGTCGCCGAGGATGATCGTCTGCGCGATCGGGCCGCTCGTCCAAATCTTGTAGTCGCCGGCTTGCAGCATCGCCCGCGCGCTCGCCGTTTGCGGCCGCGACCCCGCTGCCGTCGCGGTGGCGCCGATCACCGCATCGAAATCGTATGCCGGGTCGAGCATCTGCGCCCGGCTCATTGGCGCGTTGTCCGGTTTCGGCTGATCGGCAAAGGTCAGGGTCTGGTTGGCGCCTATGGGCAGGTTCGGCATCACCACGGCGATCACCGCGAATTCGACCGAGCCGTCCGGGTAGCGGTTCTTGACATTGGCTTGGCTCGCTATCGGCTTGCCGTTCAGCAGCACCCGCGGAGCGTGCGCGATTTCGCCTATCAGAAAGGGCCGTCCGAACTGCAACGGAAAATCGCGCTGAACGGCCCCGCTGCGATTGGTGACCGTGATCGAATTTACGACGCGGGGGGGTGGTGTCGCTCCGGTGCAGATCATCAGCGCGGCGAGCGCGAGCAGCAAATATCGAATCATCCTGAGGTCCGCGGGTCGGGATCAGCCGCCGGCGATGGCGCGCCGGATCGATCTATCGTCCAGGAAAATCGCCAAATTGTGGCACGGCGGCGCGCCGCCCCGACCCGGCACGCCGCATCCGCATCGGCTCGCCCCGACGCCGCAGCCGCCCTCAGGCGGCGATACCCTTGCCTTGGTAGAGCGCGTCTAGCGCCGTGCGGTAGGCCTCGCACACGGCATGGCGCTTGACCTTGAGGGTCGGCGTCATCTGCCCGTTGGCAGTGGTGAAAGCCTCGCCGGCGATGACAAAGCGGCGCACCCGCTCGCTCGCCGGCAGCGCACGATTGACGCGGGCGACGGCGGCGCCCACCGCTGTGGCAAAGCCGGCATCGGCGGCAAGCACCGGCAGCCCGGCTGCCAGCCCATGCTCGGCGGCGTAGCCCGCGGCAAAGTCGGGGTCGGGAACCAGAACCGCAACGAGATAGGGCCGCTGGTCGCCGAACACGATTCCTTGGGCGATCTCCGGCTCCAGGGTCAGGCAGCCTTCGACCCGCGCCGGCGAGATCATGTCGCCGCCGGAATTCTTGATGAAATCGCGCTTGCGGTCGGTGATCCGAATATAGCCGTCATCATCGATGACGCCGACATCGCCGGTCTTGAGCCAACCGTCCTCGAGCGTGCGCGCGCTCGCTTCGGGATCGTTCCAATAGCCTTGCATGACGTTGTCGCCGGCGACCAGGAGCTCGCCATCCTCGGCCGCACGCACCCGCACCCCGTCGAGCGGTGGGCCGACCGTGTCGATCCTGATCCGCGCCGGCGAGTTGCAGGCGACGACCGGGCCGGCCTCGGTTTGTCCATAGCCTTGCAGCAGCATGACCCCGAGCGCCAGAAAGAAGCTGCCGATCTCCGGATTGAGCGGCGCGCCGCCCGAGACCATCGCCTTCAGCCGCCCGCCAAAGCGGCGGCGCAGCCCAGCCCGCACCAGCCGGTCGAGCACCGGGTCGGCGAGCCGCTCGCCGATCCTCAGCGGCTCGAAGGCGGCGCGCTTGCGGCCGATCGCGACGGCACGCTCAAAGAGCGTGCGGGCCATTCCGCCTTTGCGCTCGACCCCGAGCAGGATGCGGCGGTGCAATGTCTCGTAGAGGCGCGGCACCGCGGTCATGATCGTCGGTCGCGCTTCGAGCAGGTTGACGGCGAGCAATTCGGCGCCTTCGGCGAAATAGATCTGCGCGCCGATCGAAATCGGAAACATCAGGCCCGCGGTGTGCTCATAGGCGTGCGACAGCGGCAGAAAGCTCAGGAACACCTCGTCGCCGAGGCCGAGGATCTCCAACAGGCGATAGGCCCCGCGGCAATTGGCGAGGATGTTGCGGTGGCTGGTCATCACCCCCTTGGGCGCGCCGCCGGTCCCGGAGGTATAGATCAGGCAGGCAGTGTCGTCGGGTGCGAGATCGGCGACGATGGCGCCCGCATCGTTGCCCACATCGTCACCGCCGTGAGCCATCGCCTCGTCCCAGGACAACATTTCGACCGTGCTGGCCTGGCCCAGCACCGGCTCGAGCGCCACCACGGTGCGCAGGCTCTCGACCTGGCTTGCCGCCGCCAGCACCCGCGCCGACAATGCCGGCTTCGAGACGATGACCGCGCGCACACCGCTATCGGCGAAAACGTGGCGGTGGTCTTCGACAGTGTTTGTCACATAGGCCGGAACGGTGATGGCGCCGGCGCTCATGATCGCCAGATCGGCGACGGCCCATTCGGGGCGATTCTCGGCGACGAGGCCAACCCGGTCGCCGCGTTGGACACCGAGCGCGGCGAGGCCCCGGGCGAGCCGGCGGACATCGCGCGCCGCCGCTGTCCAGCTCACCCTTTGATAGCGGCCATCGCGCTTTGCCCAGAGAAAGGGACGGTCGCCTCGCCGTTCCGCCTGGTCGAAGAACATTGCCGGCAGGCTGCGGCAATTATCGTAATCCATCCTGCCCCCGAACCGCCCCGGAGCCTGTTCTACGGGTTTCGCGCGGCGTGTGGAATAGCCACCCGCATGCACCGGCGGTTGGCGCTTCGGCTCGCGGCCCCATATCTTTGCGCGTGAGACGATTGGAGCCGGCGATGGAGAAAAGAGCGGTGGCCGAAGCAGCGGCGGGACCAAAAGAGGCGGCGCTCGGTGCGCTGCCGCAATGGGATTTGTCCGATCTCTATCCCGGCCCGGAGAGCCCGGCATTGGCCCGCGACTTGACCCGGCTCGCCGCGGACGCCGACACCTTTCGCCAGCGCTATGAGGGAAAGCTCGCCGACCTCTCGGGCGCGGCGTCTGGGGGCTGCGGTCGAGACTTATGAACGGCTCCAGGAGCAAGTCGGCCGGATCATCAGCTACGCCTCGCTGGTCCATGCCGGCAATCTCGCCGACCCCGAGATCGGCCGCTTTTTCCAGACGATGCAGGAGCGCACCAACACCGTATCGACGACGCTTCTGTTTTTCACCCTCGAGCTCAACCGCCTCGACGACGCCGCGGTCGAGGCCAAGGCGGCCGACCCGGCGCTTGCTCGCTATCGCCCGTGGCTGCGCGACACGCGCGCTTTTCGCCCGTACCAGCTTCCCGACGAAATCGAAAAGCTGCTGCACGAACAATCGGTCGCCGGCCGCGCCGCGTGGACGCGGCTCTTCGACGAGACCATCGCCGATCTCAGGTTCCCGTTTCGCGGCCGCGAATTGACCGAGCCGGAGGCGCTCGACCTGTTGTCCGACCGCGACCCGCAGGTGCGCCACGAGGCGGCCCTCGGCATCGGCGAGGTGCTGGGCAAGAATGCCCGGACGTTCGCCTTGATTACCAACACGCTCGCCAAGGACAAGGAGATCGAGGACCGCTGGCGCCGGTTTGCGCGGCCGATTTCCTCGCGCAATCTGTCGAATTTTGTCGAGGACGAGGTCGTCGATGCCTTGATCTCGGCGGTCCGCGACAGCTATCCGCGGCTCGCGCACCGCTATTACCGGCTGAAGGCGGGTTGGTTCGGGGTCGAAGCGCTGCCGTTTTGGGACCGCAACGCGCCGTTGCCCGAAGACGACGACCGGCTGATCTCGTGGCCCGAGGCCGAAGCGACGGTGCTCTCGGCCTACAACGCCTTCTCGCCGGAACTGGCGGCGGTCGGCCGGCGGTTTTTCGCCGCTCCCTGGATCGACGCGCCGGTGCGGCCCGGCAAGGCCTCGGGCGCGTTTGCCCATCCAACGGTGCCGAGCGCGCATCCCTACCTGTTGCTGAACTACCAGGGCCGGGTGCGGGACGTGATGACCTTAGCGCATGAATTGGGCCATGGCGTCCATCAGGTATTGGCCGGGCCGCAAGGTTATCTGATGTCGGACACGCCGCTGACCCTGGCCGAGACCGCTTCGGTCTTTGGCGAGATGCTGACCTTCCGCGCTTTGCTGGCGCGCGAGACCGACCCGCGGCGCCGCAAGATCATGCTCGCCGGCAAGGTCGAGGATATGCTGAACACGGTGATCCGTCAGATCGCCTTTGTCAGCTTTGAAGAAAAGGTGCATGACGAGCGGCGCGAGGCCGAGCTGACCCCGGACCGGCTCGCCGAAATCTGGCTCGACGTGCAACGTGCGAGCCTCGGTTCGGCGGTAAAGCTCGACGGGGTCTATCGCCATTACTGGTCTTATATCCCGCATTTCATCCATACGCCGTTCTATGTCTACGCTTATGCCTTTGGCGATTGCCTGGTGAATTCGCTCTACGCCCTTTATGAAGACGCGCACCAGGGCTTTGCCGAGCGCTATCTCGATATGCTGCGCGCCGGCGGCACCCTGCATCATAAGGAGCTGCTCGCCCCCTTCGGCCTCGACGCCGCCGACCCGGCCTTCTGGTCCAAAGGATTGTCCGTCGTCGCCGGCTTCATCGACGAGCTGGAAGCCCTCGGCTGAGACTTCTGTAGCTACGAAAACTTGATCCCAGTCTTTCCTTCGCTACATAATTTCCCGAGGTTATGCGGATCACCTTTGATCCGGCGAAACGGGAATGGACCGTACGAGAGCGCAGCCTGGATTTTCGCGATGCACCGAAGTATTCGCCGGGCCGCGCCTTACGTTCGCGGACACGCGGTTCGAGTATCCCGAGCGACGCTACATCACGGTGGGATTGCTCGACGGCCGGATGATGATCTTGGTGTGGACGCCAGGCGAGGAAATCGATGGCGAAGAATGCCGTCACGTGATTTCGATGAGGAAAGCCAATGGCAGGGAACAAGCCCGCTATCTACAGCGACTTGGTGAAGGTTGACGGTACTACCGACGATGAGATTGCTCGGCAGATTGCCGATGATGCGGATACCGCTCCGGAGCTTACTGACGACTGGTTCGACAAGGCCGATCTGCATTATGGCGAAACGTTGCTGCGCCGCGGCCGCGGTCGTCCGCAACTCGAAGCACCCAAGGAGCGTCCGACGCATTCGGGCGGGAAGCCGAATTTTAAACCAGCCGCCAGCGAAACGCGTGCGGTTATCGGACGAACGAGCTGGTACGCAGATGGTAAACCGGCGTTGGAAATTCATGCATCTAAAGCTCGAGCCAAGAACTTACCGATAAACGAAAACGGACGTGTAAATATTGATCTCAAAATCGGGAATGGGAGATGGAGCGCGAGGCTGCGACGCGTCGCATTGGGAGCGGCTCGGGTGAGCCAAACCACGGGACCGAGGGACCTTGCAGCCTTGCGCCGCATTAATAAATTTCAAATCAATGCTGCGCGATAGCGGGAATGACCAGCATCACGATCCGCAATCTCGATGACGCCCTGAAGCGCCGGCTTCGCGTGCGCGCCGCCGAGCACGACCGGTCGATGGAGGAGGAGGCGCGGAATATCCTCCGCTGCACGCTTTTCGCGGAGCCGCCGGCCGCAGACAATCTGGCAGATGCCATCCGCCGGCTCGTCGAGCCACACGGAGGGTTCGAGCTGCCTGCGTTTCCACGCGGCCCAATGCGTGATCCGCCCGATCTCACATGATCGTCCTCGACACGAACGTATTGTCGGAGGGGCTGCGGCCACAGCCTTCACCCAACGTATTGCATTGGATGCAATCGGAGCCCCTTGCCGCGCTGTTCACCACCACCATTACCGAGGCAGAGCTGTTGTACGGCGCTGCGTTGTTGCCCGATGGGCGCCGCCGGCGATCGCTCGAGGCGGTGATAGCGCAATTGCTGAGCACCCAGTTCTCTAGCCGCATATTGCCCTTCGACAGCGCGGCGGCGCGCGCGTTCGCAGATATCGCCTCCAGGAGACGCCTTGCCGGGCGGCCAATCAGCGAGGCAGACGCCCGAATCGCCGCTATCGCCCGATCGCGAGGTGCCGCTCTTGCAACTCGTAATCTCGACGACTTTGCGGGTTGCGGGCTGGCTGTTGTCGATCCGTGGGCTTATCCGGCGCCCGCATGAGCGACGACGACAGCTTTACCGGGCGGATGCGGCGCTATGCGCAGGTGTCGACCGCGATGGCGGGGCTCGGGGCGCGGCTCGCCGGCGAGCGCTATCTCGGCATCGCCGTCGATCGCCGCCGGCACGCGGCCGACTTGAAGGCGGCGCTGGGCGGCATCAAAGGGCCGTTGATGAAAGTCGCCCAGCTATTGGCGACGATCCCCGACGCGCTGCCCCAGGAATACGTCAACGAGCTGGTGCAATTGCAGGCGAATGCGCCGGCGATGGGCTGGCCGTTTGTCCGCCGGCGCATGATGGGCGAGCTCGGCGCCCAATGGCAGGGCCGGTTTCGCAGCTTTGACAGAAATGCGGCGCGTGCCGCCTCGCTCGGCCAGGTGCATCGCGCAACGGCGCTCGACGGCGCGCCGCTCGCCTGCAAATTGCAATATCCCGACATGGCCTCGGCGGTCGAGGCCGATCTGCGCCAGTTGAAGCTCGCAATGGGGATTTACGAGCGCTATGACCGGGCGGTCGCCACCGCGGAAATTCACGCCGAGATCGCCGACCGGCTGCGCGAGGAGCTCGACTACCGGCGCGAAGCCGCGCATATGCGGCTCTACCGCGGAATTCTTGCGCACGAGCCGGGGGTTGCGGTGCCGGCGCCGATCCCCGAGCTGTCGACGGGTCGCTTGTTGACGATGACCTGGCTCGACGGCGCGCCGATCCTCGATACCGCCAAAGCCCCGATCGAACGGCGCAACGACGTCGCCCTCAAAATGTTTCGGCTGTGGTACGTGCCGTTTTATCACTACGGCGTGATCCACGGCGACCCGCATCTCGGCAACTACACGATAACGCCGAACGGCAACGTCAACCTCCTCGATTTCGGCTGCGTGCGGGTGTTTCGCGCCTCCTTTGTCGGCGGCGTCATCGACCTCTATCACGCGCTCGAGCGCGGCGACCGCGAGCTCGCCGTCCATGCCTATCAAAGCTGGGGTTTTCGCGATCTGTCGCGCGAGATGATCGATGTGCTGAACCGTTGGGCGCTCTACGTTTATGGCCCGCTGCTCGACGACCGCGCTCGGCCGATCCAGGAGAAAAAGTCGCATGACGCCGATGGTGCGGCCGTCGTCGAGAGCGTGCACCGCGACATCCGCCGCCTCGGCGGAGTGCGCCCGCCGCGTGAGTTTGTGTTTATGGACCGTGCCGCGGTCGGCCTCGGCTCGGTGTTTTTGCACCTGAAAGCCGAGGTCAACTGGCATCGCCTGTTTCACGAGCTGATCGAGGATTTCGACGAGCCCGCCCTTGCCGCGCGCCAGGAGGCGGCGCTGGCGGCGGCTGGCGTGCCGCCGGTGTGAGGTTCGGCCTGGTCATTTTCGATTGCGACGGCGTCCTGGTCGACAGCGAGCCGGTGATCAACCGCGCCCATGCCGAGGTGCTGAACGCCTGCGGGTATCGGATCACCGCCGAGCAGCTGGTCGAGCGCTTTTGCGGCTTTAGCGATAGGGAGATGCTGGCGATTATCGAGCACGAATGGGGTCGCGCGCTGCCGCAATCCTATCTTGCGCGGGTGGACGACATCGTCGAGCGCGGCTTCGAGCGGTCGTTGACCGCGATGCCCGGAATTTTCGCGGTGCTCGATGGGCTGCATTCCCCGATCTGCGTCGCTTCGAGCAGCGCGCCGAAGCAACTCTACCAAAAGCTCGAATTGACCGGGCTGCTGACCCGCTTTGACGAGAACCTGTTCACCGCGTCGATGGTCGCTCGCGGCAAGCCGGCGCCCGACCTCTTTCTTTACGCGGCGCAAAGGATGGCGGCGCTTCCCGGGCGCTGCCTCGTCGTCGAAGACAGCCCGGCCGGTATCGACGCGGCCGTCGCCGCCGGCATGACCGCGATCGGCTTTTGCGGCGGCGGCCATTGCCGTTCCGGCCATGCGGCGCGGCTGCGGGCGAGAGGCGCGGCGCTCGCCATTGCCGAGATGCACGAGCTGCCGGCGGCGCTGGCGATGCTGTCCCGACAGCAATAATTGTCCGAAAGGCGGTTGCGCGACGCAGTTTCTGCCGGCACATTCCGCGCAGACAATTCCGAGCTGAACCCGGTATGCGCTCGTTGCTCGTTCTCGCCTCGCTGTCCGCGCTCGTAGCGGCGTGCACGCCTTACATACCGGTCAAGGACGCGTTCGGCACCAGCGCGCTGCGGCCTGCCGGCACGATCCCGCCCGAATTCGCCGCGTTCAACAATTACGATCCGCGGGTCAACGCGCTCCTCGCCGACCAGCTTTGCGCGACACCCGTTACCTCGCTTGTGGTCCAGCCGGCGCCGGCCGACCCAGGCGAGGTCGTCGGCGTTACGTCGCGCTGCGAGGACTACACGATCGGCCTTCCCGAGCTTCCCAGGCCGTCCGCCCCGTGGCCTCCGTGAAGGCGATCCTCGATTACCTCGCGCAGACCCGCGACACGGTTCAGGCGGCGATCGACGACCCCCTTTTCTGCAATTCGCTGGCGGCGATCGCCACAGCTGCCGGCACCGCCCTCGCCGCCGGCCATAAGCTCGTCCTCGCCGGCAATGGCGGCAGCGCCGCCGACGCCCAGCATCTCGCCGGCGAGCTGGTCGGGCGCTTGAATTACGACCGCGCCCCGGCTGCGGCGATCGCCTTGACCACCGACAGCTCGGTGCTGACCGCGATCGGCAACGATTACGGTTTCGAGCGGATTTTCGAGCGGCAGATCCAGGCGCTCGGCGCACAGGGCGATGTTTTCGTCGCGATCTCGACTTCGGGGCGCTCGCCGAACATTCTGCGCGCGCTCGCCGCGGCACGGGAAAAGCGATTGGTCACGGTCGGGTTCACCGGCCAAAGCGGCGGCGAGATGGCGGCGTGCTGCGACCTGATATTGCAGGCGCCGACCGATTCGACCCAGCTCGTCCAGCAGATCCACATCGTCGCCGGCCATATCCTGTGCGCGCTCGTCGAAGAGCGCCTGTTTCCGCGGCCCTGATGGCAGAGCTGATGACGGCCCCGCTGGCGCGCCGCCCCGCCGCCTTTCTCGATCGCGACGGCACCCTGAACTACGATGACGGGCACCTCTGGCGCACCCGGTTTCGCTGGATCGACGGCGCGCAGGAAGCCGTCAAGCTCTTGAACGATGCAGGGCTTTACGTCTTTGTCGTAACCAATCAGGCGGGGGTCGCCAGAGGATTCTACACCGAAGACGACGTCCGTCTCTTCCACCAGCAGATGGCCCTGGAGCTGGCCGCGCTGGGGGCGCATTTCGACGACATTCGCTATTGCCCCTACCACCCCGAGGCCGCGTTGCCCGAATACCGCCGGCAGAGCGATTGGCGCAAGCCGGCGCCGGGGATGATCCTCGATTTGCTGCGCTGCTGGCCGGTCGATCCCGCCGCGAGCTTTCTCGTCGGCGACCAGCCGACCGATTGCACCGCGGCGCAGGCAGCCGGGATCGCGGGCCACCTCTTTCCCGGCGGCGATCTCTGCCGTTTTATCGCAGATATCCCGGCGCTGCGGAGGATATCAGGCGCGGCGTGACGCGCGCAGCCGGTCGAGGCTCCACGCCCCGCCGCCGGCAACAAACAAATAGAAGAAGACAAAGCAGAACAGCACCGCCAGCCCGCCCCGGTTCAGCAGCGGAAAAAAGCCGAGCTTGGCGTGCACCATGAAATAGGCCAGCGCCATCTCGCCCGACAAGATAAGGGCGACCGGCCGCGTGAACAGGCCGAGCAGGATCAGCAGCCCGCCGATCGACTCCAGCAGCCCGGCAAGGCCCGGCACCAACGTAAAGAGATGGTAGGCCGGGTGGTTCGGGGTCGCCGGAAAGTCGAAAATCTTGTTCAGGCCGTGCTGCATGAACAACAGCCCGGCGACGATCCGTAGCAGGCTGAGGATGCGCGGCTCCCAGGCGAGCCGCAGATTTGTGGTGTTGAACAAGGCGGCTCTCCCTCGGCCGAGTTTCGCCAGTCGGTAGCACAACCGACAAATTAACCGTGATCACGCTCGCGTTACAATCCTCGCCGGACAATCCTCGCCCGCGGCGCGCCCCGGTTGCGTGGCACTGGCGTTGCCGGCGGCGCCGATTTACACTTGCGGTTTGGTTAAAGGCGGGCGGAGGCATGGTCGCGCTGGTTCGCACCGTGGCATTTCACGGGGTCGAGGTCATCGAGGTCGAAACCCAGGTGACGATCGCCTCCGGGCTGCCGGCCTTCACCGTCGTCGGATTGCCGGACAAGGCGGTCGCCGAATCGCGCGAACGGGTGCGCGCGGCATTGCACTCGCTCGGCCTCGCCTTGCCGCAGCGGCGCATCACCGTCAACCTCGCCCCGGCCGATGTGCTCAAGGAAGGCAGCCATTTCGACCTGCCGATCGCGCTCGGCCTCCTGGTGGCGATGGAGGTGCTGCCGGCCGAGGAGCTCGCCGCCTATACGGCGTTGGGCGAATTGTCGCTCGACGGCTCGGTCACGAGTGTCGCGGGCGTGCTGCTCGCCGGGCTCGCCGCCGCCGGGCGCGCGAGCGGCATCATCTGCCCGGCCGCCTGCGGCGGTGAAGCGGCCTGGGCCGGCGAGGTCGAGATCATCGCCGCGCCGAGCCTCTTGGCGATCGTCAACCACTTCAAAGGCACGCAATTGCTGCCCCCGCCCGAGCCGCACCTTGCCGGCCCCGGCGCCCCGGCGCTCGATTTGAAGGACGTGAAAGGCCAGGAGACAGCCAAGCGCGCGCTGGAGATCGCCGCCGCCGGCGGCCACAATTTGTTGATGGTGGGCCCGCCCGGATCGGGCAAATCGATGCTCGCGGCGCGGCTTCCGGGACTGTTGCCGCCGCTCGAGCCGAGCGAAGCGCTCGAGCTCGGCATGATCCAGTCGGTGGCCGGCGGGTTGCGCAGCAGCGGGCTCGCGCGCGAGCGGCCGTTCCGCGACCCGCATCATTCGGCCTCGCTGCCGGCGTTGATCGGCGGCGGCCCGCGCGCTCGGCCCGGTGAAATCTCGCTGGCGCATCAGGGCATCCTCTTTCTCGACGAATTGCCCGAGTTCAACCGCGCCGCCCTCGAAGCACTGCGCCAGCCGCTCGAAACCGGCCGGGTGACGGTCGCGCGCGCCGCCGGGCACGTCACCTACCCGGCGCGGTTCCAGCTGATCGCGGCGATGAACCCGTGCCGCTGCGGCCAGTTTGCCGAGCACGCCTGCGGCCGCGCGCCACGTTGCGCCGAAGAATACCAGGCGCGGCTGTCGGGCCCGCTGCTCGACCGAATCGATTTGCACATCGATGTCCCGGCCGTGTCGCCCGGCGACCTGGCCTTGCCGCCGCCGGCCGAGGACAGCGCCGCCGTCGCCCGCCGGGTCGCCGCCACCCGGCTGCGCCAGGCAAAGCGTTACAGCGGCTTGCCCGAGGGCCGCCGCATCCGCACCAATGCGGAGGCCGACGGCACCTTGCTCGACGAGGTCGCGACCCCCGACGCCGACGGCCGCGCGCTCTTGCTGCGCGCCGCCGAGCGGTTGCGCCTCTCGGCCCGCGGCTACCACCGCATCCTGCGCATCGCCCGCACCCTGGCCGATCTCGAAAGCGTCGCAGAAATCGGCCGCCGGCACGTCGCCGAGGCGCTGAGCTATCGCCGGATCGCCACGATCCCGGACAGCGTGCCGCGGGTTTGACCGCCCACGCCATTCCCCCTCTCCCCCCTGGGGTGGAAAGGGGCGCTCCGGCCTCCCCTCGGCGCAGACTCAGTTTTTGTGCCAGTCGAGGGTGACCTGGCGGCCGTTGCGAAAGCCGCCCGAGGCTTCGATTTGCCGGTTGCGCAAGGCGCCGAGCAGATCGGCTGCGGCAAAACGCGCGCCGTTCGCGCGTTTTGCGTGCATATGGATGACGACGTCGCCCGAGCGCGAGATGTCGCCCCGGAGATACACCGTGACCCCGCGCTCGCGGCCGGGCCACTCTCCGGAAATCTTGTCGTGCGCGACAACGGCCTGGGCGCGATAGCAACGGGCCGGCTCGGCGGCGATTGCGCCATAGCAGATGCGGCCGCCGTAAATGCCGCTCGTGTCGATTGCGGCCACCAGCGCGGCGGCGGGCGGCGATGCGGACGGAGGTGGCGCTGAAGGCGCGGGCGCCGCCGGCATTCGCTCGACCAGAGGCGGTGCGGCGCGCGGGGGTGGCGTAGCCGGCGACAACGCGGCCAGGGCTTTTTTGCGCTCGGCTTCGGCTCGGGCCCGCGTCTCGGCGACCTGGCGCGCCTCGGCCCGCGCCTTCTCGGCCGCCGATCGGGCCTCGCTCTGCCGATGCTCGGAATAGGCCCAGATGGCGCCGCCGCCGGCCGCCAGCAGCAATGCCGCCGCCAAGACCGGCCACAGCGGCCAGCCGCGCCGCATTCCGGCGCGGCGCGGCGCGGGCGCGGGCAGTGGCCCCAGCCCTTCGGCCCCGTCGATCGCAAAGGTGCGCACCGCCTGCGGGATGTTCTTGTAGCTGAGGTCGCCGAGCGGCTTGAACGACAGCGACAATTTGTTGCGGATCTGGTCGTAGACGCTGCCGGAAATGCAGATGCCGCCGGGCTCTGCCGCTCCCTGCAGCCGGGCGGCGAGGTTGACCCCGTCGCCGAGCAGGTCGCTGCCCTGCACCATGACATCGCCGAGATTGACGCCGATGCGGAACCTGACTTGGCGGTCTTCGGGCAGATGGTCGTTGCGGGTGCGCAACGCCGCCTGGATTTCGGTGGCGCAGCGCACCGCCTCGACGGCGCTGCCGAACTCGGCCAGGATCGCGTCACCGGCGGTGTTGAAGACGCGCCCGCGATGCATTGCGACGAGCTGCTCGAACACCTCCTTGTGGCCGCGGAAGGTGCGCAAGGTGGTTTCTTCGTCCTCGGCCATCAGCCGGCTGTAGGCGGCGACATCCGCCGACAGGATCGTCGCCAGCCGCCGTTCGAGGCCGCCGCCCTCCGGGTTGTCAGCGTCGTCCATGCGGTCTCTCAGCCGGGGGTGGCGGCGAGGATTTGGCGGGCACGGGCGGCGTCTTCGGCGATCTGCGCCTTGAGCGCATCGAGGCCGGAGAATTTGCGCTCGGGGCGGATGAACTCGATCAAGGCCACGCGCAGGTGGCGGCCGTAGAGGTCGGCGTCGGTGTCGAAGAGATGGGCTTCGAGCCGCGGCTCGGGGGTGCCGACGGTCGGGCGCAAGCCGAGATTGGCGACCCCATCCACGGTGCGGCCGGCGAGCGGGTCGTCGGGGCCGTCGCCCGAAACCCGCACCGCGTAAACCCCAAAGGCCGGGCGCAAGTAATCTTCGAGACCGAGATTGGCGGTCGGGAAGCCGATCGTGCGCCCGCGCCGGTCGCCGGCGGCAACGCGTCCGTCGATCTCCCAAAAGCGGCCGAGGAGCGAGGCCGCCTCGCGCGGCTTTCCGGCCTTCAACAATTCGCGGATATGGGTCGCGGAATAGACGGCCGCGTCGGCGCCGCGCACCGGTTCGAGGATGCTGACGGCAAAACCGTGGCCCGGCCCCGCTTCGCGCAGCAGCTCGGGCGTGCCGCGCCGGCGGTTGCCGAAGGTGCAGTCCCAGCCGACGACGACATGAGCGGCGCCGATCGCACGCACGATGATGTCGGCAATAAAATCCTCGGCGCTCTTGGCGGCAAAGCCGAGATCGAAATGCTTGACAAAAAGGAGATCGACGCCGAGCCGCGCCAATTCGCGCTCCTTGACGCGAAAGGGTGTCAGCCGGAACGGCTCGGTCCCCGGAAAAAAGACGCTGCGCGGATGCGGCTCGAAGGTCAGCACCGCGGTCGGCCGGCCCTGCCCGCGGCCGAGCTCGCGCGCCTCCCCGATCAGCGCCGCATGACCCTTGTGCAGCCCGTCGAAATTGCCCATCGCCAACACCGATGGGCGCGGATGGCTCGATCCCGGGCCGGGATGTCGGATGACGCGGATCACGGGGACGGGCGCGGTGCAGCTTTGACAGGTTCCAGAGCACCGCGAAAATAGCGTGCCCCGTGCCGCGAGCATAGCGGCTCGCGCCAGCCGGCAGCGCAGCGCTTACAAATACGCGCGGATGAGCTCGCCCGCTTGGGCCAGGGCGCGGCGGCCGGCCGCGAGCTCTTGGTAAAACAGGTGCCAGGCGTGGATCATGTCGGGCCAGATTTCGAGCCGCACCATGACCCCGGCGGCACCGGCACGGCCGGCAAAGCGGACCGCATCGTCGAGCAGGGTCTCGGCCGAGCCGACCTGGATCGACAGTGGCGGCAGGCCGCGGAGATCGGCATGGACCGGCGCGGCCAATGGCGAGCGCGGGTCGGCGCCGGCCAGATAAGAAGCGGCGAGCTCGCTCAGATATGCCTTCTAGATCAGCGGGTCGGCAGCGGCCTTGGCCGTCATGCTGGCACCCGGCATTTCGAGATCGGTCCAGGGCGAAATGCACCAGGCGCAGGCCGGCAGCTTCTCCCCGCTGTCGCGCAACGAAACGAGCGTCGCGATCGTCAGCGCGCCGCCGGCGCTGTCGCCCGCAATCGCGACATGGCGCGGCTCGATCCCCTGCGCCAACAGATAGCGGTAGCCGGCGAGCGCGTCGTCGAGCGCGGCCGGGAACGGATGCTCCGGGGCGAGCCGATAGCCCAATGCGAGCGTCCGCGCCCGGCTCTCGCGGCCCGCCTGCGCCACCATGTGCCGGTGGCTTGCGAGCGAGCCCGAAACATAGCCACCGCCATGCAGATAGAGGATGACCCGCGTTGGGTCGGCGCCCGGCGTCGCGGTCCATTCGGCAGCGACCCCATTGGCGACGACGGCCTCGACCTGCACATCGGCCGGCAGCGGATAATGCGCGCAGAGCGCGTCGAGCCGCTGGCGCCGCTCGACGAGCCCCGCCGGCCGCGGCAACGCAGCCAGCAGCGCCCTGACCGCGGCGATCTCAGGATCGGCCAACGCTCTACCCGTCAGGAGCCGTTCTCATTCGCTGTCCCGGCCAAAGCCGGGACCCACCCCTTTTGGTCTCGGTCGGTTATTCAATCTGCTGCGACCGGCCAAGGAAAAGGGCGAAGGCGGAGCTTGAGAGCAGCGTGGGTCCCGGCCTTCGCCGGGAAACCCGAAGTCGTTTTCCCTATGATAAATGTGATGGCTCGCAGGCAAGCATGCGGATCCATTCGCCTGTTTCTAAGGCGCTCCTCACACCCGCTCGAGCACTGCGGCGATCCCCTGGCCGACGCCGACGCACATCGTGACGAGCGCGTAGCGGCCTTGGGTGCGCGCGAGCTGGCGCGCGGCGGTCAAGGCGATGCGCGGCCCCGAGGCGCCGAGCGGGTGGCCGACCGCGATGGCACCGCCATTCTGGTTGACCCGGCTGTCGTCGAACGGCAATTCGAGCCCGCGCAGGCAGGCCAATACCTGGGCGGCGAAGGCCTCGTTGATCTCGATCACGTCGATGTCGGCGAGGCTCAAGCCCGCGCGCGCCAACGCCTTTTTCGAGGCTTCGACCGGGCCGATCCCCATGATCCGCGGCGGCACGCCGGCGACCCCGCTCGAAACGACGCGCACCAATGGTGCCGCCCCGGCGGCCTCGCCCGCCTTGCGGCTCGCGACGATCATCGCCACCGCGCCGTCGTTGATGCCGGATGCGTTGCCGGCGGTCGTCACCCCGCCCTCCTGCAAGGGCCGCAACCGGGCAAGCGCTTCGAGGCTGGTCTGCGGGCGCGGGTGCTCGTCTTCGGCGACCGTGACCGGCCCGGCGCGGCCGCCCGGCACCTCCACGGCCAAGATTTCGCCGGCGAAAAAGCCGTCGGCCTTGCCGGCGGCGTACTTCTTTTGCGAGGCCTCGGCAAAGACGTCGCAGGCTTCGCGCGTGATCTGATAGTCGCGCGCCAGATTGTCGGAGGTCTGCGGCATCGTGTCGGCGCCGAAATTCTTTTCGAGCCTGGGGTTGGCAAACCGCGCGCCGATCGTCGAATCGTAGATCCGGCCGTCGCGGCCGAACGCGGCCTCCGCTTTGTTCATGACAAAGGGGGCGCGGCTCATGCTCTCGACCCCGCCGGCGACAAAGGTGTCGCCCTCGCCGCAGGTGATCGCCTGCGCCGCCATGACGATGGCGTTGAGCCCGCTGCCGCAATTGCGCTGCAGGACCGAGCCCGCGACCTCGATCGGGAGCCCGGCGAGGAGACCCGCATGGCGGCCGACGCAGCGGCTGTCTTCGCCCGCCTGGTTGGCGCAGCCCACGACCACATCCTCGATTTTCGCCGGATCGAACCGGCCCTTTTCGACGACGGCCGAGATGACCGCGGCCAGCATGTCGTCGGGCCGCATCCGGGCGAGCGCGCCGGCATGGCGTCCGAATGGTGTGCGCAGACCGTTGTAGATATAGGCGTCGAGCATCGGCGGGCTCCTCCTGGCGCCCCATCTCCGCGCGGCGGCGCGCCGCTGTCAAGCCTCCGGCAAGCGGCCGGGCGCGCGCATCTCAGCTCCCCGAGGCGCGGCGCGGGCGCGCAAGGGCCGCACCCGCCCACTCATCGGGGCGGGCGCGGCGGTATTGCGGCGGGTAGGCGGCGTCGGCCCCGAGCGCCTCGGCGGCGTGCCACACCCAGCGCGGGTCGTCGAGAAAGGCGCGGGCGAGCGCCACCCAATCGGCCTGGCCATCGGCGACGATCGCTTCCGCCTGACCCGGCGCGACGATCATCCCGACCGCCTGCACGGCGATGCCGCTTACCCGTTTGACTGCGGCAGCAAGCGGCACCTGATAGCCGGGTGAAACCTCGGGACGCGCCTGCGGGCAGATCCCGCCCGACGACACGCAGACATAATCCACGCCGATTTCGCGCAGCTCGCGCGCGAAGATCCCGGCCTCCTGCGGGGTGATGCCGCCGGCGATCCAGTCCGACCCGGTGATGCGCATGCCGAGCGCCTTGTCGCGCGGCCACGCCGCGCGCACCGCCGCCGCCACTTCGAGCGGAAAGCGCATGCGGTTCTCGAGGCTGCCGCCCCAGCGGTCGCTGCGCCGGTTGGAAATCGGCGACAGAAAGCTGTGCAGCAGAAACCCGTGCGCCGCGAGCAGTTCGACGAGGTCGAAGCCGATCCGCAGCGCGCGCTTCGCGGCGTGCGCGTGCGCGTCGCGAATGCGGGCGAGCCCTGGTTCGTCGAGCGCCTCGGGCGCGGGCCAGCGGTCGTCGAACGGGACCGCGGACGGCGCCGCCGCCGTCCAGCCGCCAGCGGCGAGCGGCCCGCCACCCTCCCAGGGCAGCTTTGCCGACGCCTTGCGCCCGGCATGCGCCAGCTGGATGCCGATCCGCGCCGAGCCCCAGCGACGGCAGAGCGCGACAACCCGCGCCAGCGCCGCCTCGTCCGCGTCCGAATAAAGCCCGAGACAGCCATGGGTGATGCGGCCCTGGGGCTCGACCGCGGTCTGTTCGACGACGACGAGGCCGGCACCCGACAACGCCAGCGAGCCCAGATGCTGCAGGTGCCAGTCGTTGGCCGACCCATCCTCGGCGCTGTACTGGCACATCGGCGATACCGCGATCCGGTTTGCCAACGTGATGCCGCCGAGAGCGATCGGTTCGAACAATTGGTTGGCTGGCGCCATAGTGTCCCTCGTTGGCTCGCCTCGTGCCGCCGTCGCCAAACGGTCGCCGGTCGCCGGCCGGGGAGCGGCCAAGTTGCCGCAGCCGAGCTGTGTGCTGTCAACAGCCCCGCCCGCGCTGCGCGCCGTGCTAATCTCGCCCGATGCGGTCAGCGCGCGCCCGGTCGGATGGCCGTCTTCTGCTCCTCGCCGCGGTGACGGCCGCGTCGCTCGCGGGCCTGCTGCTGCTGCCGGTCATCCCGCAGGACCCGGCCTATCATCTGTTTGCCGACCGGCGCACCCTCCTTGGCATCCCCAATTTCTGGAACGTCGTCTCGAACCTTCCCTTTATTGCGGTGGGTGCGGCCGGGCTCGTGCGATTTCGCGGCAACGCAGCCGAGATTGTCCTGTTTTCCGGGTTTTTGCTGACCGGGATCGGCTCCTCCTATTACCATTGGGACCCGAATGACGGCACGCTGTTCTGGGACCGGCTGCCGATGACGTTGAGCTTTGCCGCGATCCTGGCGCTCGTCGTCGCGGAACGCGTCGGCGAGCGGGCCGGTGCGGTGGTGCTGTGGCCGATGCTGGCGATCGGTGTGGCGAGCCTCATGTGGTGGCGTTCGACCGATGATTTGCGCTTCTACTTCTGGGCGCAGTTTTTCCCCGGCCTGGCGCTGTTGGTGCTGTTCCTGCTGTATCCGCCGAAATATACCAAGTCATATTATTGGCTCGTCGCCGCGGCGTGGTATGCGCTCGCCAAAGTCTTCGAATTCAGCGATCACGCGGTTTATTCGCTGGGGCAAATCGTCAGCGGCCACACTCTGAAGCACCTGGCGGCGGCCGCGGCGTGCCTGGTGATCCTGCGCTACTTTCAATTGCGCCGCCCGCTCGCCTGACGGCCGGCTGCCTCTGCGGAGCGACGTGCGGACGCGCCTCGGCGACGTCAATTCGCGGCAGGTTGGGAGGCCGCGCCGGCGGGCGTCGCGAGGCGGGCCAGCATCGACCGCACCGCATCGCGTTGCGCCCGGATATAACCGTAATAGAGCCGCTCGACGCGACGGAACGGGGTGCCACGCACGCTCGCCATCGTGTCGCGCCGCTCGTCGTAGCCGCCGAGGATCGCGTCATAGGCCTTGTCGTAATAATGCAGATTGGCGGCGAGATCGACAAAGCGTGGGTTGGACAGGATATCGACCGCGCGCTGCGTCTTGCCCATCAGGAACGGCGATTGCAATGTGAACAGCCGAAATGTCGTGTCGTAGAGATCGTTGGGCGCGTGCACCGGCAGCGTCTTCACCAATGCCCCAGGCTCGGTCGGCAGCCAATGAAATTCGTGAAACGCGTCGCGCATCGGCCCATCCGCCATGATTTCCCGGTAGGTGTCGATCGGGGCGGTCATCAGCCGTGCGAGATTGACGAATTCGTTGGCGGGGATCGCGAGATTGAAGATCTGCATGATCTTGATCGTGCGCACCGACAAGGGCGACCAGATGTTGGCGGCGGCGAGCGCGTTGCGCAGCGTGTGCATGCAGTTGTCGGCCCACACGCTCCAATGATAGTCGGCCTCGCCCTCGGCATATTCGCGGTTCTTGTCGTTCAAGAACGCGATGATCTGATCGAGCATCTGGGCGGTCACCGGCAGCCGCGCGCAAAACATCGAGCGCGCGAATTGCATCGCGAAATCGGTGCCGATGCCGTCGCGCTTCAGAAAGTCGCGCAGGTCGGTGTCGGATTGCGCGCCCGGATAGCGATGAAACGTCACGCCCTTGTAGATGCCCTGGTCGATGGCCGCCTCTTCGACGGCGTCGAATTGGCGCCGGGTCAGCCGCTCGCCGGGTGCCAGGTTGCCGTCGAAAAACAGCCGGTAGCCGGGTATCGCCACCCAATTGACGCTCTTGAACCAGCGGTTGACGCTGATCCCGGCGCCGTGCTCGGGGTCGTCGAGGCTCGGGTCGCCGCGACCCGGCAGCGCCGTAATTGCGGATAGGGCGCGCCGTCCTCTTTGCAGGCACCCTTGATGATACATGACGGCGTGGCCGGCGACCCCGCCCTCGCCGGTCAGCTTGGAGTGGAACTGGCTCCCGGCACAAAGCTCCACATAGTACGGAAACAACTTCTCGTAGGCGGCGTCCGGCCGGGTCTCGACGATGATGTGGCCGGGCTTCAGCAGCAGGCGGGCGAGGATCCCGTCGTCGCCGCAGCCGCTGAGCAAGCTCGCGAACGCGACGACGGCAAAGGCCAGCATCCGGCCGGGCGCCGTTCCGCGAAAGCGCAGACCGAACCGCTTCATGCTGTCTCGTCTCCGCGGTGATTGGGGCCGCAAACAGGATTTACCGGTTTCGGCGCGCAAGCGGCCGTGCCATTTATCACATCGTCGTAGGATTGAAACCGTGGCCTGGCGGCAAGCAGGCCACCGCTGACGATTTCCGTGCCGAGGCCGTAGCATGGACCACGATCACCACCGACACGAGCATGGCGAGATCGACTACGGGCGCGCCTTCGCGATCGGGATTGCGCTCAACCTCGCTTATGTCGCCGCCGAGGCAATAGCCGGCGTGTTGTCTCATTCGCTGGCCCTCTTGGCCGATGCCGGACACAATTTGAGCGATGTCCTGGGCCTCTCCCTTTCCTGGGGGGCGGCGGTGCTGAGCCGGCGCGGCCCCAGCGGCCGGTTCACCTATGGGCTGAAATCGAGCTCGATCCTCGCGGCGCTGACCAATGCCGTGATCCTCCTCATTGTGACCGGCGGCATCGCCTGGGAGGCGGTCTTGCGGTTTGCCGACCCGGTCGCGGTCGACAGCCGGGTCATGGTCTGGGTCGCGGTGGCGGGCATCGCAGTCAATGGCGGGACGGCGCTATTGTTCGCCTCGGGCAGCGCCCGCGACCTCAACGTCAAGAGCGCCTTTTTGCACATGGCTGGCGACGCGCTCGTCACCGCCGGTGTCGTCGTCGCCGGAATCCTGATCGCGGTGACCGGCTGGCTGTGGCTCGACCCGGCGGTGAGCCTTGTCGTCTCCGCGGTCATCGTGCTCGGCACCTGGGGGCTGCTGCGCAGCGCCATCGGACTGGCGCTGGCCGCGGTGCCGGACGGGGTGGACCCGGCTGCGGTGCGCGCGCACCTCTTGGCGCTCCCCGGCGTCACGGCGTTGCACGACCTGCACATCTGGGGCATGAGCACGACCGAGACGGCGCTGACCTGCCACCTGGTCATGCCCGATGGGCACCCCGGCGACGCGGTCCTCAACACCCTCGCCGACCAGCTGCACGCCGGTTTCGGCATCGCCCATGCGACAATCCAGATCGAGCTCGCCGACAGCGACGAAATCTGCGCGCTGACCCCCGAGCACGTCGTGTAGCATTTTCGCCGTGTCCGGCGCCTTGACAGAGACCGTTGGCCACACCGACATGCTCCCGTGACGTTGGACGAGATCATAAAGGCGGCAGGCGGCGTCGTGAAACTTGCCGACATCGCGGAGGTGGACCATTCCACAGTGATCTTCTGGCGCCGCAAATCCGGGCGCGTGCCGGTCGCGCGCGCGATCCTCATCGCCAACCGGCTCGGCATTCCTCGGTCCGAAATCCGGCCCGACATTTGGGAGCCGGCCGAAGCTTCTGCCGGCGCGGAGGTCCCATCGCGGATGAAAGAGAGAAAAGAACAAACGAGGGAGCTGTCGCTGGCGCCAAACGGCGAGATTGAGCTGGGCGTCCTGCTGGAACGGCTGGACCGGAAGCTCGCGGCAGAGCGCATCGCCATGGATCGACTGCTCGAGCGGATCGCCGTCGGAGGATGGGGATCACGGATCGGCGAAAGCACGGAGCGAACGGAGGAGGCGAAAAAAGCGGTGATGCCGCCGGCACCGAGCGATGAGATCGACCTGGACGCTTTGCTGGAGCGGTTGGACCGGAATATAGCGGCCGAGCATATAGCTATGGGCCGGTTGCTCGAGCGGATCGCCGCTGGCGCGGCGCGGTAGCAGGGCCGGGCCGATGCGGATCCTCGGCGTGCCGGCACAGCTGTGGTCGCTGGGACGCAAGTTCGAGGATTTGCTTTCGCTGCAAGAAAATACGAGAAAAGCGCTGGAAGTGTTGGAGACTCGCCTGGGCGCGTTGGAAAACCGGGTAACGCATTTGGAGGCGGACCGGGATCGCCTGGGTACCGAGGCCCGCTCGGCCGCCAGCGCCGCTTCGACGACGGTCGCGGGGTCGGTGATTGCCGAGGTGGTGACCCGGCTGACCCGCCTCGAAATGCGCACGGACGAGCTCGCGAGGCAGCTTCCGCCTGCGCAGACAGCATAGGAGAGCGCCGAAGATGACAGATTCGGTCCAGGTTCGCGAAGTGGGGCTGCGGGACGGGCTGCAGAGCCTCGCCGAGGTCATGCCGACCGCGGAGAAGATCGCCTGGCTTGACGCCGAGCACGCCGCCGGGGTGCGCGAGATCGAGGTCAGCTCGTTTGTGCCGCCAAAGCTATTGCCGCAGCTCGCCGATGCCGAGGCGGTGGTGCGCCATGCGCTGGGCCTGCCGGGGCTCACCGTCTCGGCGCTGATCCCGAACCTCAAAGGGGCGGAGCGCGGCCTGGCCCTCGGCGTGCACGAGATGAATTTTGTGCTGTCGGTCAGCGAGGGGCACAACCGCGCCAATGTGCGGCGCTCGACCGAGGAGTCGGTCGAGGATTTCCGCCGCGTCATGGCGCTGTGCCAGACCGCGCCCGAGGGCCGGCGGCCGCGCGTCGCCTGCGGGCTCGCCACCGCCTTTGGCTGCACGATCGAGGGTGCCGTCGCCGAGGATCGGGTGCGCCGCATCGCCACCGAGGTCGCCGAGGCCGGCGCCGACGGCATCATCCTCGCCGACACGGTCGGCTATGGCCAGCCGGCCGCGGTCGAGCGCCTCTTTCGCCAGGTCATGGCCGATGTGGCGCCGTTGCCGGTCGCCGGGCATTTTCACGACACCCGCGGGCTCGGCCTCGCCAATGTGCTGGCGGCGTTGAACGCCGGGGCGCGCGCCTTCGACGCCTCGCTCGGCGGGCTCGGCGGCTGCCCCTACGCGCCGGGGGCCACCGGCAACATCGTGATCGAGGACCTCGCCTTTATGCTCGAGAGCATGGGCTTCGACACCGGCATCGATCTCGACCGCCTCGTCGCGGTGCGCGAATTGGTGCACGCCGCCTTGCCCAACGTCGTCCAATACGGCGCCATCGCCAAAGCCGGCCTCCCGAAGAATTTTCGCGCCGCCCCCCTCGCGCACGCGGCAGAAGCGGCAGAATAGGAGGGAGCGATGGCCGACGAGACGCTTTCAGCCGAGCACTTTCGGGTGCTGGTCGAGCGGGCGGGGCTGAGGCTGACCCCGGAGCAGTTTGAGGAGTTGCGGCAGGCGCACCGCTTTGTCCTGCGCATGCAGAAGAGTGTGCGGCGGCCACGCGACCGGGCGGCGGAGCCCGCGCATATTTTTCGTCCGCACGCGTGAGACGGGCGATGGACCCGACGCAATTGACCATCGCCGCGGCGGGCCGAGCCATCGCCGCGGGCGAGCTTTCGCCGGTCACTCTGACCGAGGCCTATCTCGAGCGGATCGCGGCGCTCGACGGCGAATTGCACAGCTATCTTTTGGTATTGCGCGACGCAGCGCTGCAAACGGCGCAGCAGGCCGCGGCGACGCCGGGGAGGGGCGCATTGCACGGCATCCCGATCGGCCTCAAGGACATCTACAAGACCCGATCGATCCGCACGACCGCGGGCTCGCGGCGCTATCTCGACCATGTGCCCAACGAGGACGCCGAGAGCTGGGTGCGGCTGCGCGCATCGGGGGCGGTCCTCCTCGGCAAGCAGGAGACGCACGAATTCGCCATCGGCGGCCCCGATTTCACACTGCCTTTCGCACCGGCGCGCAATCCGTGGAACACCCTTCATTACCCGGCCGGGTCGTCGAGCGGCTCGGCGGTCGCGGTCGCGGCCGGGCTGTGCGCGGCGGCGATGGGCTCCGACACCGGCGGCTCGATCCGCGGCCCCGCCGCCTATTGCGGCATCGTCGGGCTAAAGCCGACCTATGGCAGGGTCAGCCGGCGCGGCGTCTTTCCGCTCTCCTACACGCTCGACCATTGCGGCCCCTTGACCCGCACCGTCGAGGATTGCGCGATCATGATGCAGGCGCTGGCCGGCTACGACCCGCACGACCCGGCCTCGGCCGATCAGCCGGTGCCCGATTACCGCGCCGCATTAACGACGCGGCTCGACGGCATGACGATCGGCGTCGTGCGCCATTTCCACGAGAAGGACGCGGTCGCCGATTTCGGTCCCGACAGCGCGCCGAGCGCCGCCTACGGCGCCGCGTTCGACGACGCCTGCCGGACATTGGAGAGCCTCGGCGCGCGCCTCGTCGACCGGCAATTGTCGCCGCTCATAGATTATGTCGACGCCAACCGGCTGATCATGATCGCCGAAGCCTATGCGCTGCACGAAAAGGATTTCCAGGAGCGGCCGCAGGATTTCGGCCACCACATGTTCGCGCGGATCGCGCTCGGCGCGTTTCTCTCCGCCGCCGACTATGTCGAGGCGACCCGCCAGCGCCGCGAGCTCTGCCTCGAATTCGCCCGCGCGCTCGACGGCGTCGATGCGATAGTCTCGGCCAATGCGACGGGCCCCGCGCCGCGCATCGATGCGCTGCCGACCTTTGGCACTGTCGAGCGCGCCTCCTATACCGGCCCCTACAACCTGACCGGCAGCCCGGCCTTGTCGGTGCCGATCGGCTTTGAAAACGATCTGCCGCTCGCCTTCCAGATCGTGGGCAAGCCGTTCGACGAGGCCGGCGTCCTGCATATCGGCCACGCCTTCGAGCAGGCCACCGACTTTCACCGCCAGCGCCCCGCGATCGCCGCTCCGCTCCCCGGCCGCGGATGACCTGATCCGGCGGAGGAGGCTTTAGCCGGTGCCGATCGGCTGGGTCGCCTGGAGGAGCCAGGCTGCGGTCGCGGGGTCGACGAGCGGGGTCAGGGTATCGCGCACACGGCGGTGATAGGCGTCGAGCCAGGCGATCTCGTCGCGATCGAGCAAATCGGGCACGACCAGGTTGCGGTCGATCGGCGCCAGGGTCAGCGTTTCGAACTCCAGCATCTCGCGCTCGGCCTCACCGTCCGTCGGCTCGACCAGCACCAGGTTTTCGATGCGGATGCCATAGGCGCCGGTTTTGTAATAGCCGGGCTCGTTCGAGACGATCATGCCAGGCAACAGGGGCTGGATGCTCGCCGCCTTGGAGATGCGCTGCGGCCCCTCGTGCACGCCGAGATAGCTGCCGACCCCGTGCCCGGTGCCGTGGTCGTAGTCGAGCCCCTTTTGCCACAGCCCATGGCGGGCAAAGGCGTCGAGCTGGGTCCCGGTCGTCCCTTTCGGAAAGCGCGCGAGGGCCAGCGCGATATGGCCCTTCAGCACCCGGGTAAAGCGGTCGCGCATCTCGTCCGTGGGCTCGCCGATCGCGACGGTGCGGGTCACGTCGGTCGTGCCGTCCAGGTATTGCGCGCCCGAATCGAGCAGGTAAAGCGAGCCCGGCTCGAGCCGCTTTTCGGTCTCCGGCAGCGCCCGGTAATGGACGATGGCGCCGTTCGACCCGGCCCCCGAGATCGTCGGAAAGCTCAAATCGCGGAAATGTTCGCCCTCGCGGCGGAAGGCTTCGAGCCGGTCGCTGGCGGCGATCTCGGAAAGCCCCTCTTTGGGCGCCTCGCGCGCGAGCCAGGCCAGAAACCGGGTCAAGGCGGCGCCGTCGCGGCGATGCGCGGCGCGCGTGCCATCGACCTCGACCGGGTTTTTGCACGCCTTGGGCAAGAGGCACGGATCGGGCGCCTGGAGGATTTTCGCCTGCGCCGCTGCGAGCCGGGCGTAGATCCATGAGGCGGCGGTCGCCGGATCGACCTGCACCTGCCCACCTTCGGCGGCGAGCGCATCGAGCGCCGGGCCGAGCGTATCGGGCGGCGCCACCGTCACCGCGTTGCCCAGATGACGATCGAGGCCGGGTGCCAGCTTGCGCCGGTCGATAAAGAGCGTGACCGCGCCGTCCGCGCGCAGAATGGCGAAGGAGAGCGGCAATGGCGTGTGCGGCACGTCGCCGCCGCGGATATTTAAGAGCCAGGCGATCGATTCCGGCATGGTCAGCACCGCTGCCGCGGCACCCGCCGCGGCGAGCTCACGGCCGATCCGGGAACGCTTCGATTGCGCGTCCTCGCCGGCAAAGCGCTCCGGATGCGCCACCACCGGCGCCAGCGGCGCCGCCGGCTGACCCGGCCAAACACAGTCGAGCGGGTTGTCAGCGAGCGCCCGCAACGACGCCCCGGCCTTTTCTGCGGCAGCGCGAAACCGTGCGACTTCGTGCGGGGTGTGCAGCCAGGGGTCGTAGCCGAGCACGGCCCCGGCGGCGAGCGCGGTCTCGAGCCAACGCGCCGGCGGCTCCTCTGTCAGGTGATGGATCTCAAAGGCTTGCGCATCGACCTGCTGCGCCGCCTGCAGCGTATAGCGGCCATCGACAAAGATCGCCGCTTTATCGCGCAGCACAACGGCGAGACCGGCCGAGCCGGTGAACCCGGTCAGCCAGGCAAGCCGCTGGCCGCGCGGCGGCACATACTCCCCCTGATGCTCGTCGGCACGCGGGACGACAAAGCCGTCGAGCGCTCGCGTCGTCAATTCGTGGCGTAGCCGCGCCAGCCTTTCGGCGCGCGGGAGCCGCACGAAATCCTCGCGTCCGAGTCCGTCGCGATGCTCGGCCGCCATCGCCCTGCGCAGCTGCTCCAGCATCTCGGCCAGGGCCGGCGACACCGGGTCGGCGACCAGCGCGTGCCAGCTCGTGCCGACCTCGGCGGGAGCGCCGAGCACGCCCTCGATCAGCGCTTCGACCCCGCCCGCGTCATAGGCCGATCCGGCGTCCTTCAGCAGGCGTTCGAGCGCGCCTCGGTCGGGCTTTGCTCCTTCGGATTTCATCGACCGCTCCTCTCTGCCGGTGCCGGGGCATGGCTGGATTGCAATCACCGCGCTGGCGCTGCTGCGGCGCAGCACCAAATCTTGTGCAATGCAGCATAACCACGCACGGAGTGCATCTATGTCCGTTGTGAACCTATTAACCACCGCCTGGAAGGCTTTTTCCGATTGGCGGGCGCGAGAGCGGGCTTATGCCGAGCTGATGGCCCTCGACGACCGCGCGCTCGCCGATATCGGCATTCGCCGCTCGCAGATCCGCGCGATTCTCGAAGCCGACCGGCGCGCCGACCGCGAGGCGCGCGCCGCGGCGACGCAGCGCACGCCGGCGCTCGGCCGTCACAAGGCGGCCTGACCGGAGCGCGGCCTGACCGGAGCGCGGCCTGACCGGAGCGCCGCGCAGCACCAGGGTCGACCAGCCGTCGATGACGAAACGGCGTTCGAGGACGATGCCGCAACCGCGGTGCGGCGCCAGCACGATCGCCTCCTGCCGTCGCAATAGCCCGGACAGCACGGCACGGCCGCCGGGCGCCAAGGCGCGGGCGAGATCGGCGGCCATCAGCGCCAAGGGCCGCGCCAGGATGTTTGAAAAGACGAGATCGTAGCGCCGCCCGCGCAGCGCCCGGTCGCGATATCCCGCCGCCCGACCGGCGCGCACCAGGGCCGCGACGCCGTTCACGGCGATGTTGCGGCGGGCAAGGGCCACCGCACCGGCATCGATATCGCGCGCCAGCACCGGGCGGTGCAGCAATTTTGCCGCCGCGATCGCCAATATGCCGGTGCCGGCGCCGATATCGAGCAGGCGGCGGCAATGCCGGCGCCGGGCGAGGTATTGCAGCGCCATAAGGCAGCCGCGGGTCGAGGGGTGCTCGCCGGTGCCAAAGGCGGTCGCCGCGTCGAGCAGGATTGCGCAAGTGCCGGCCGGCGCACGACCCTGGTGATGCGATCCGTAAATAAAGAACCGGCCGACCCGCAAAGGCGGAAAAGCGAGCCGGTTCTCGGCCAGCCAGTCGCGCGGTGCGAGCTTTTCCTCTGCGGTCTCGCCGAGCGCGCCGCCCGCCGCAGCGGCAGCGAGAGCCAGCCGCGACACGAGCTCCGGAGAAACCAGAGGCTCCCTCGGATAGGCCTCGATGCGCCACTCGCCGGGCCCGGTCTCGAACGCCGCCACCGCCGGCGCCGCGGCATCGATCAAGGCGAGCACCGCTTCGGCGGCGGCGTTGCCGTGCACTTGGACGGCGAGGCGCCAGACCGGTGAAGGACGACGGTCACACCCGCTCGACATAGGCGTCCATGATTTTTTTGTCGCCGGCCGCGTCGAAACGGATCGCCAGCCGGTTGTCCCAGACCTCGGTCACCGTGCCGTTGCCGAATTTCTGGTGGAACACGCGGTCGCCGACCGCAAAGCCGCCAACCTTGCGCACCTCCGTCCCGCGCCGCGGCGCGGGCATCGGCGCCGCCAGGATCGGCCGCCGCCCGGTCGGCGCCAACGGCAAGTCGATCGTCGCACCCCAGCCAGAATCCCCCCGGCCAGAATCCCCCCGGCCAGAATCCCCCCAGCCCGCATCCCAGGCGCCGGCGCTCGGCCGCAGCCCGATCTCGCTGGCGATCTCGACATGCTCGGCCGGCAACTCGTCGACAAAACGCGAGCGCATCGCGCTCTGCCACTGGCCGTAAATGCGCCGGTTGGCGGCAAACGAGACATAGCTGCGGCGCCGCGCGCGGGTCAGCCCGACATAGGCCAGCCGCCGCTCTTCTTCGAGGGCGGCGAGCCCGCCCTCCTCCATCGACCGCTGGCTCGGAAAGAGGCCATCCTCCCAGCCCGGCAGAAACACGGTGTCGAATTCGAGCCCCTTGGCGCTGTGCAAGGTCATCAGGCTGACCATGTCGCCGGCAGCGTCGGCGGCATTGTCCATGACCAGGCTGACATGCTCGAGAAAGCCGCCGAGGTTCTCGAACTCGGCCATCGCGGCGACCAGCTCCTTCAGGTTTTCGAGCCGGCCGGCGGCGTCGGGCGAGCGGTCGGCCTGCCACATCGCCGTGTAGCCGGATTCGTCGAGCACGGTCTGCACCAGATCGGTATGCGACACGCCCGCTGCTTCCTCGCGCCAGCGGTCGAGCGATGCGACAAAGGCGGCGAGCGCGTTGCGCGCCGCCGGCCGCAGCCCATTGCCGGCGATCAGCGCTCGCGCCGCCTCGACCAGCGGCAATTGCGCGCGCCGTGCCTCACCGTGCAATTGCTGCACGGTGGCGGTGCCGATACCGCGCCGCGGCGTGTTGAGGATGCGCTCGAAAGCAAGGTCGTCGGCCGGCTGGTTGACGAGGCGCAGATAGGCGAGCGCGTCGCGGATCTCCTGGCGCTCGTAAAAACGCGGGCCGCCGATCACGCGATAGGGCAGCGCCAGCGAAATAAAGCGCTCCTCGAACTCGCGCGTCTGAAACCCGGCGCGGACCAGGATCGCGATCTCGCTGAGCGCATGCCCCCGGCGCTGCAACGCCTCGATCTCGTCGCCGGCCCAGCGCGCCTCCTCCTCGGCGTCCCAGAGCCCGCGCACGCCGACCTTGTCGCCCTCCTCGGCAGCGGTCCACAAGGTCTTGCCGAGCCGCCCGCGGTTGTGCGCGATGAGCCCCGACGCAGCACCCAGGATATGCGGGGTCGAGCGATAATTCTGCTCGAGCCGGATGATCGCCGCACCGGGAAAATCCTTTTCAAACCGCAGGATGTTGCCGATCTCCGCACCCCGCCAGCTATAGATCGACTGGTCGTCGTCGCCGACGCAGCACAGATTGCGGCGCTGCTGCGCCAAGAGCCGCAGCCACAGATACTGGGCGACGTTGCTGTCCTGGTACTCGTCGACCAGCACATAGCGAAAGCGGCGCTGGTATTCGGCGAGAATGTCGGGGTTGCCGGTGAGCAGCGTCAAATTGTGCAGCAAGAGGTCGCCGAAATCGACCGCGTTCACCGTTGCCAGACGCTCCTGGTACTGCCGGTAGAGCGACAATGCGCGGCCGTCGGCAAAGCCGCCGCCATCTTCGGCCGAGGCCTTGTCCGGGCCGAGCCCGCGGTCTTTCCAGCGCTGGATCAGGCCCAGGAGGACGCGCGCCGGCCAGCGCCGCTCGTCGATGTTCTCGGCCGCCAGGATCTGCTTTAGAAGGCGGATCTGGTCGTCGGTGTCGAGGATCGTAAAGCTCGATTTTAGGCCGACCGCCTCGGCGTGGCGGCGCAGGATGCGCGCCGCGATCGCGTGAAAGGTGCCGAGCCACAGCCCGTCGGCAGCACGCCCGATCACCGCTTCGAGCCGCGCGCGCATTTCGCGCGCCGCCTTGTTGGTAAAGGTGACGGCGAGCAATTCGCCGGGATAGGCCCGCCTCAGCGCCAGAATATGGGCAAGCCGCGTCGTCAAGACCCGGGTCTTGCCGGTGCCGGCACCCGACAACACCAGCACCGGCCCCTCGACCGCCTCGACCGCGCGGCGCTGCGCCTCGTTCAGATCGGCGAGATAGGCCCGGTCCTCACCGGGCGGCTTTGTCGCAATCGCGTCGTCAGGCATGCTCCGATCATATAGCAACCGGACACCGCCGGGGCAGCGCCGAGGCGACCGGCAACGGATCCGGCGGAGAACGGACCCGTATGCTGCGGCCGCTCTCCACGCTTTGCCGAATCGATCGGGCGAGGGCCCGGCTCAACCGGACAGCGGACGCACGCGGCCAGTCAAGCCTGTGGCCGCGGCGACGAAGCGTCGATCTGCGGTCACGACATGCGTGTCGCAGGCAATTGCGAGCGCCAGATAGAGACCGTCGTAGACCGGATGGCCGATCTCGACGGCGAGCCCCAGCGCCGCGCTCAGATGCGGCCCGATCGGGACTGACGCGACCGGTGCGTTCTTCAGCTCGGTGAGCCTCTCATTCGCCTCTTCGATCGTGATCTGGCCGGTCCGAGAGTAGCGCCACAGCGCATTCGCCGCCTCGGCGAGCCAGAGGTCGGGCGCGAGCAGCTCGTCCGCTTGAAGGGCAGCGGCGGCTTCGCTTTCCGGCTCGTCCAGAACCCATTTCAAGGCCACCGAGGCATCGACGACGATGCTCACCGCTCGTCCCGGTCCTGTCGGATCGAATCTTCCGATCGCATCGAGATCCGGCCCCGTGTCGCCTCACGCAACGCCGCTGCGCGCTGCCAAAACCCGGGGTGTCCAGGGCGCAGCGCCTCTCCCAGGATAATGCGATGCTCGGCCTCGGCGCTGTGCCCATGCTCGGCGGCCCGGCGCTTCAAAGCCTCGACGACTTCTCGCGGAACATTGCGCACGAGCAGCTGGGACATTCGCCTTCCTCGGTGGTGCTATCGCAGGATAGCACGATCTCTCGGCAAAATGCCACCCGCCGCCGACCTGCCGACCCGTTCGATCGGATACCATTGGGCGCCCGCGCTGCGGCTATGATGGGCCCCCTCTGCCGCAGCCTTGCCGATGCACGCCGCGATCGTCCTCCTGGTCCTGATCCTGACCTATATCGGCATGGCCGCCGGGCGCATCGCCTGGCTGCAGGTCGACCGCACCGGCATCGCGCTCCTCGCGGTCATTGCCTTGCTGGCGAGCGGGCAGATGACGCTCGACGATTTCGGCGGCGATGTCGATATGCCGACAATCGCGTTTCTGTTCGCGATGATGATCATCTCGGCGCAATTCGCACAATCCGGGTTTATCGACCATTGCGCGCGCATGATCACCGCGAGCCCGCGCGGCGTCGCTCTTTTGCTGGCGCTGACCGTCGCCATTGTCGGCGGGTTGTCGGCGGTGCTGGCGACCGACATCGTGCTCGTCGCGATCGCGCCGCTGTTGATCGCCGGCGCGCAACGGCGCGGGCTCGACCCGCGGCCGTTGGTGATCGCCGTCGCCGCCGCGGCCAATGCCGGCTCGGCCATGACCCTGATCGGCAACCCGCAAAACATCCTGATCGGGTCGCTCGGCCGGCTCGGCTTCTGGCGGTTTTTTGCGATCTGCGCAGTGCCGGCGCTGGTCAGCCTCGTCACCGTTTTTGTCGTCGTCTGGATGCAATGGCGGCGGCGCATCGGCCTCAGCGTGCTGTCGGCGACACTGGAGCCGCCGCAGATCGCCGAGCGGCCGCTCGACCGCAACCAGACGATCAAGGGAGGTGTTGCGCTCGCGGCGCTCTTGGTGCTGTTCACGACCCCGCTGCCGCGCGAGATCGGCGCGCTCGTCATCGCCGCACTCCTCCTCGCCAACCGCAAGATCACCAGCCGGACGATGATCGCCGCGGTCGATTGGCCGCTCCTGCTGCTGGTTTCGTGCCTGTTTGCGTTGACCGGCGCCTTGAACCATGCCGGGGTCGCGGCCGAGCTCGTCGATTTCCTGACCCGCTTCCACCTGCTGCCGAGCAATCTCATGCTGTTGACACCCTACGCCGTGGTGGCGAGCAATGCGATCGGCGGCGTCCCCGCCTCGATGCTGCTGCTGCAATTATGGCCGCTGGCGCCGCCGGGCGTGCTTTACGCGCTCGCCTTGCTGCTGAGCCTCGCCGGCAACCTTATGTTGACCGGCAGCCTGAGCAATGTGCTGATCGCCGAGCGCGCCGAGCGCATGGGGGTCCCGCTCGGCTTTGCCGAATATGCCCGCGCCGGCATCCCGATCACGATCGTCTCGATCGGCTTCGCCGTCTTCTGGCTGGCGCTGACCCGTACCTTGCCGATCCTGCCAGGCTGATCACCGCGATCGAAGCGCGACCTGGCTCAACGGCTATCGGAGCAAAGTCGGATCCCTTTACTCTTACCAGCGTCGTAGGATGGGCTGAGCGCAGCAGAAGCCCATCGCGTTCGGGTCGTGCAATGACGAGGTATCGCCGCAATTTTGTCGCCGGCGGCTCATTCTTCTTCACGGTGAATCTCGCGGATCGCCGGTCGCGGCTGCTGACGGGCCATATCGAATTGCTGCGCGCGGCATTCCGCGACACGCGTCGGCGGCGCCCGTTCACGATCGACGCTGTCGTCGTATTGCCGGAGCATCTGCACGCGATTTGGACATTGCCCGCGGATGACGCCGATTTCGCGACCCGATGGCAGCTGATCAAAGCCAGCTTCAGCCGCGGCTTGTCGGCGAAAGAGGCGGTCTCGCCGAGCCGCTCGCGCAAACGCGAGCGCGGCATCTGGCAGCGTCGCTATTGGGAGCACACGCTGCGCGACGATGCGGATTTTGGGCGCCACACCGATTACATCCATTTCAACCCGGTCAGGCACGGCCACGTCGCGCGCGTCCGGGATTGGCCGTATTCGTCCTTTCACCATATGGTCCGCCTCGGCCTCTACCCCGCCGATTGGGCCGGCGATGCGGACGATTGGGGCACCGGCTTCGGTGAACCTCGATCGTAGGATGGGCCGACCGGAGGAAAGCCCATCGCGCCGTCGAGGTCAAAGATGATGGGCTTCGCGCCGCTCAGCCCATCCTACGTATCCTTCGGCGTTGCACAGCGTCGGAGGATGGGCTGAGCGCAGCGAAGCCCATCGCGTTCGGGTTGTGCAATGACCAGCCCCATGCACAGGCCGGACGTCGGCAGGGTCGGCGACCAGCAGCCCGTTCGCCCTTGCCGCCGGCCCAAGTAAACACATATGTTCACCAGATGACGAGCGCCGAGCTCAAGCGGTGGCTCGAGCGGCAGGGAGCGACGTTCGAGCCCGCCAAAGGCGGCCACATCTGGGTATCCCTGAGGGGCCGCCGCGCAATTCTGCCGATGCACGGCAACCGCAAGGAGATGAAGCGAGGAACAGTCGCCGCCATCAAAAAGCAGCTTGGATTGGAGTGAAACCAAAATGCGCGCGTATCCCGCTTTATTGAGCCCGGATCCGGAAGGCGGCTTCACGGTCACCTTCCGCGATGTCCCGGAGGCGATCACCGAGGGCGATACGCGCGAAGAAGCGATGTTGCGGGCCGAAGACGCGCTCGAATCGGCGCTGGCGATGTATGTCGCCGCCGGCAAGTCGCTGCCGGCATCCTCGCCGGCCGAGCCCGGCGAGGAAGCGGTGCCGCTCTCTGCGCTGGGGATGGCAAAAGCCGCGCTGTACGAGGCGATGCGCGAGCAGCATGTCGGCCGCGCCGAGCTCGCCCGGCGGCTGCGCTGGCACCTCCCGCAGATCGCGCGGGTGCTCGATCTGCGTCATGCCTCCCGAATGGAGCATGTCGAAGCGGCGCTCGCCGCGCTCGGCCTGCGCCTCGTCGTCGAGGTGGCCCGCGCCGCTTGATCCCCCGAGAAGGGAGCAGGATGGCTCGCGCCCCTCAGATCCAGCCACGCCAAGCCGGGCTTAGCTCGGCACAACCAGCGTCGTAGGATGGGCTGAGCGCAGCGAAGCCCATCGCGTTCGGGTCGTGCAATGACGAGCTATCGGCGCAATTTTGTCGCCGGCGTGTCTTATTTCTTCACGTAAATCTGGCCGAGCGCCGGTTGCGACTGCTCACCGATCATGTCGAATCGCTGCGCGCGGCGTTCCGCGCGACACGACGGCACCACCCGTTCACGATCGACGCCATCGTCGTATTGCCGGACCACATTCATGCGATCTGGACATTGCCGGTGGGCGACGCCGATTTCGCCACCCGCTGGCAACTCATAAAGGCGGGTTTTAGCCGCGGTCTGGCGCATCACGACCAAGTCTCGCCGAGCCGCTCGCGCAAACGCGAGCGCGGCATCTGGCAGCGCCGTTATTGGGAGCACACGCTGCGCGACGATGCCGATTTCGCGCGCCACGCCGATTACATCCATTTCAACCCGGTCAAGCACGGCCACGTCGCGCGCGTCCGGGATTGGCCGTATTCGTCCTTTCACCGCATGGTCCGCCTCGCCCTCTACCCCGCCGATGCGGACGATCAAGCCACCGGCTTCGGCGAACCCCGATCGTAGGATGGGCTGACCAACGGGAAGCCCATCGCGCGACGAGGTCAAAGGTGATGGGCTTCGCGCCGCTCAGCCCATCCTACAGCTCTACGACCTCAGATATGCAGCTGTAGCCAGTGCTCCAGCTGTGCTACAACAGTTGCCAAGTCGCCGCTGAGTAGCTTATGGGCCAATTCGGCACCCGCAGTGACTCCAGCACCCTTTAGGACAGCACCGACGAAAACATCGCCTTTGGTTGCAGACCATTTAAGCACAAGCACGCACAGCTGAATAATATCAAGCCGTGGGTGCTCAGATCTAAGTTCACGTTTTGCTAAATCCGCAGCCGCTGTGGCCCCTTCGAGCAGTACCACTGTATCAGCGGCGAGCGGATTGACCAACGCGCTAATTTGCTGCAACCCAGCCTGTATTCCCTCAAGCTGAACGAGGAGTCCCGCGGCGAGAGACGCTAAGTTCTCTAGCGGGACTGATGTTCCGACCGAGAGTCCAGCTACGGTCTCGACAGCGAACGGAAAACTGACGCTTACGATGTGCAAACCATTCTCCTCCGAAGAACCCTCGGACTTCGTTTGGTTTGGCTCGTCGGGTAACGTCGTCATACCGCTCCTCATCGTATTACTCCTCGGCACCCGCATTACCCTCAAGAGCACCCGCTGGTGGCGCCGCAGGTGTCGCATTTGAGGCAGGTGCCGTTGCGGATCAGGGTGAAGTTGCCGCAATCGGCGCAGCTGTCGCCTTCGTAGCCTTTGATGCGGGCGGCGCGGATGCGCTCCAGGCGCAGCGCGAGGGTGGCATCCTCCGGGGCGGGCTCGGGGGCGAGCGCGAGCGCGGCACCGCCGTGCAGGACAGTCAGCCGGTTGCGGACGTAGCCGTTCGATACGTCGCGGCGGATCGGCGCCGGCAGGTTCGGCCGGTCGGGCAAGGTCGATTGCGCTTCGCCGCGGCCGACCGTGTCGGGCAACAGGTCGGCGGGCTCGGCATGGGCGAGGTCGCCGCGGCCGAGATAGGAGATCGCCAATTCACGGAAGATGTAGTCGAGGAGCGAGGTCGCCATCTTGATCGTGTCGTTGCCCTCGACGATGCCCGACGGCTCGAACCGGCTAAAGGTGAAGCTTTCGACAAACTCCTCGAGCGGCACGCCGTATTGCAGCCCCATCGAGATTGCGATCGCGAAATTGTGCATCAGAGGAGCGGAAGGCCGAGCCTTCCTTGTGCATGTCGATGAATACTTCGGCGAGCCGGCCGTCCTCGTGCTCGCCGGTCCGCAGATAGACCTTGTGGCCGCCGACCGTCGCCTTTTGCGTGTAGCCTTTGCGCCGGTTCGGGAGCCGCCGGCGCTCGCCGCGCTGCACGATTTTTTCGACCACCCGCTCGACGACGCGTTCGACGATGCGCTCGGCAACAAGCGGCACGCGCGCGGCCGGCGGCTGCTCGAACAATTCGGCGGCGGCGTCCTCGGCGTCGTCGTCCTCGCCGAAAAGGCTCGCGGCCAAGGGCTGCGACAGCTTTGAGCCGTCGCGGTAGAGGGCGGTCGCCTTCAGCCCCAATTGCCAGGAGAGCCAGTAAGCCTCCTTGCAGTCTTCGACCGTCGCCGAATTCGGCATGTTGATGGTTTTCGAGATCGCGCCCGAGATAAAGGGCTGGGCCGCCGCCATCATCCGGATATGGCTTTCGGCCGACAGCGACCGGGTGCCGATGCGCCCGCACGGGCTGGCACAGTCGAACACCGCGAGGTGCTCGGGTTTCAGATATGGCGCGCCTTCCAGCGTCATCGCGCCGCAGCACCAATTGTTGGCGGCCAGTCGATCTCAGCCCGGCTAAAGCCGAGCGCCGCCAAGAGGTCGAAGCCCGGCCGGTCGAGCGCCACCGGGTCGAGGCCCAGCCGCTCGACGCAGAAGGCTTCGCCGAGCGTCCATTTGTTGAACGCGAACTTGATGTCGAAAGCGCTGGCGAGGGCGGCCTCGGCGGCGGCCAGCACCTCGTCGTCGAAACCTTTTTCACGCAACGCCTGCATGGTCGATCGCAGGCGCGCCGGCGAGGCTGCCGCGGCCCAGCGCATAGCGCTCGATCGCCGCGATCTCGTCGGCATCGTAGCCGAGTGTCGCAAGCGCCTGCGGCACCGCCCGGTTGATGATCTTGAAATAGCCGCCGCCGGCCAGCTTTTTGAATTTGACCAGCGCAAAATCGGGCTCGATCCCGGTCGTGTCGCAATCCATGACAAGACCGATCGTGCCGGTCGGCGCGATCACCGTCGCTTGGGCATTGCGAAAGCCGTGCTCTTCGCCGCGGGCCAGCGCCTCGTCCCAGCTCGCGCGGGCGGCGGCGACCAGCTCAGAATCCGGGCAATGCGCGGCGTCGAGCGGCACCGGCGTGATCGCCAGGCCCTCATAAGCTCGAAGCCAGCGCTGCGGCATCCCCCACCCCGGATCGAGCCCGGGGCAGGCTCTCACCCCGACCCTCTCCCCCCCAGGGGCGGAGAGGGAGGAGTTGGCGCCAAGGGCGGAGAGGGAGGGTTCGATGCCGTATGCGGCGCGGCGGTGATTGCGGACGACGCGCAGCATCGCTGAGCGGTTCTTGGCATAGCCGAGGAAAGGCCCGAGCGCCTGCGCCATCTCGGCCGAGGCGGCATAGCTCGCCCCGGTCAGGAGCGAGGTGATCGCGGCCCCGAAGGCGCGCCCCTCGGCGCTGTCATAGGCGATCCCGGACGCCATCAGAAAGCCGCCCAGATTGGCGTAGCCGAGCCCCAAGGTGCGGAACTCGTAGGAGCGGCGGGCAATTTCGCGCGACGGGAACTGCGCCATCATCACCGAAATTTCGAGCACCAGCGTCCACAGCCGCACCGCGTGGGCAAAGCCGGCCGCATCGAAACCACCCTCCTCCCGGCGAAACGCCATCAGGTTCAACGAGGCGAGGTTGCACGCCGTGTCGTCGAGAAAATTGTATTCCGAGCACGGGTTCGAGGCGTCGATGCGGCCGCTTTCGGGGCAGGTGTGCCAGTCGTTGATCGTGGTGTCGAATTGCAGCCCCGGATCGGCCGAAGCCCAGGCCGCGTGCCCGATCTTTTCCCACAAGTCGCGGGCCGGCAGCGTCTTGGCGATGTTGCCGTCGGTGCGCCGGGTCAGGTGCCACTCGCCGCCGGCGCGCACCCGCTCCAGAAACTCGTTCGAGAGGCGGATCGAATTGTTCGAATTCTGGCCGGCGACGGTCAGATAAGCCTCGGAATCCCAATCGGTGTCCCAGCTGCGGAAATCGACCGTGGTCTGGCCCTGCGCCGCGAGCTGGATGACCCGGCGGATGTAGCTTTCCGGGACCATGGCGCGGCGAGCAAAGCGGATTTCGCATTTCAGCGCCGGGTTCAGCGCCGGGTCGGGCCCGTCGGCGCAGGCCGCCATGACCCGGTTCAGGTGCTTCGAGGCGAGCTTCGAGCCGGCGACGAGGGCGGCGACCTTTTGCTCCTCGACCACCTTCCAGTCGATAAACGCCTCGATGTCGGGGTGGTCGATATCGACGATGACCATCTTGGCGGCGCGCCTCGTCGTCCCGCCCGATTTGATGGCGCCCGCGGCGCGGTCGCCGATCTTGAGAAAGCTCATCAGCCCCGAGGAGCGCCCGCCGCCCGACAGCCGCTCGCCCTCGCCGCGCAATTTCGAGAAATTCGAGCCCGAGCCCGAGCCGTATTTGAAGATGCGCGCCTCGCGCACCCAGAGGTCCATGATCCCGCCGTCGTTGACGAGGTCGTCGGCCACACTCTGGATAAAGCAGGCGTGCGGCTGCGGGTGCTCATAGGCGCTGGTCGAGGCGCACAGCTCGCCGCTGCGGTAATCGATATAGAAATGGCCCTGCGACGGCCCGTCGATGCCGTAGGCCCAATGGAGCCCGGTGTTGAACCATTGCGGCGAGTTCGGCGCCCCGACCTGGCGCGCCAGCATCGACCGGATCTCGTCGTAGAACGCGCGCGCATCCTCCTCCGAATCGAAATAGCCGCCCTTCCAGCCCCAATAGGTCCAGGTGCCGGCCATGCGGTCGAACACCTGGCGGGCGTTCGATTCGCCGCCGCGGCGCTCGGCCTCGGGCAGCGCCATGAGCGCCGATTCGTCGGCTCGGCGGCGCCACAGCCAAGCCGGCACACCCTCCTCCTCGACCGCGGCGAGCCGCGCCGGCACCCCGGCCTTGCGGAAGTATTTCTGGGCCAGGATATCGGCGGCGACCTGGCTCCAATCGGCCGGCACCTCAAACCCCTCGGCGGCAAAGACGACCGAGCCGTCGGGGTTGCGAATCTCGCTGGCCGCGGTGCGGAACGCGATTTGCGCGTATGGGTCCTGGCCCGCCTTGGTAAAGCGCCGCGCGATCTGCATTCCTCTCCCCCAGCAAGATATTGGTGCCCGAGCAACTCGGACTGCTAAATCTAGGCCGGCGCGGAAAGGCGCGCAAATGGATTTTGGGGTTCAGCGCAGAAAGCACACAATATGTTGCGCGCCGGCAACGCCTTGCTGCGGAGCCGCCGGCGATGCGATATAATGAGGGCGACGGCACGGATGGAGCGATGAGCCTCAGCACCCGATTGTTGACCTGGCTGTGCGGCGAATATGTCGGGACCGACAGCCTCGGCAACCGCTACTACCGCGAAAAGGGCGGGCGGAGCTTGCCTCGCGGCGGTGGGCGGGCGAGCCGGGAAAAGCGCTGGGTCCAGTACCAGGGCGAGCCCGAAGGCTCCAAGGTGCCGTCCGAATGGCACGCTTGGCTGCACCACACCGTGGACGAGGTGCCGGACCCGGAAACGCGCACCCGCTATCCCTGGGAAAAGCCGCACCAGCCGAACATGACCGGCACTCCCCTCGCCTATCGCCCGGCCGGCTCGATCCTGCGCGGCGGCGTGCGCGCGCCCACCACCGGCGATTACGAGCCGTGGACGCCCGAGTAATGCTTCGAGACGCACCCGCCTGTCCTGAGGAGCCACCGCAAGCGGCGTCTCGAAGGGGGCGCTCCTCAGAGCGTGTGAACCAATCCAAAGACTTGTCATTCCGGGGCGTGGGCGCGGCCCGCGAGCCCGGAACCCATGCACACCGGCTTGCGATTCGCTGGCGGACGGCGGTGTTCATAGGTTCCGGGCCTGCCCTGCGGGCATCCCGGAATGACATTGCTTTCGGCGCAGGATTTCTTCACAGGCCCTCAGCATGGGGCGGTCGCGGATGAAATTCATTGACTGGCTCATCCTGAGGAGGCCGCGGCGCGGCCGGCTCGAAGGATGAGGGGCAATGTCATCGAGGCGGTGATGGGCGCGGTCGTGCTGATCGTCGCTGCGCTGTTTTTGTTCTTCGCCTATTCGACGAGCCAGATGCGCTCGGTGCGGGGCTACCCGGTCAGCGCCCAGTTCGAGCGGGTGGACGGCATCCGCGACGGCGGCGATGTGCGCATCGCCGGGGTCAAGGTCGGCTCGATCACCTCGGAGCGGCTCGACCCGGCGACCTTTCTCGCGACCGTCAAGATGAGCATCGACCCGGCCTATAAATTGCCCGACGACACGGTGGCCGAGATCATCTCGTCGAGCCTGCTTGGGCGACAAATACCTGGCGCTGGTGCCCGGCGGCTCGGACAAGATGATCCCGCCCGGCGGACGGATCAAATTCACCCAGGCGCCGGTCAGCCTCGAAAACCTGATCGGCCAGATGATCTTCTCGCAGCCTGGCGCGAAAAAGCCGGGCGAAGGGGATGCGCCGCAAGGCGGGGCGCCGGCCGGCGGCGGTCTCAAACCATAGCGGGTGGCGGCGCGCATGGCCGAGAGCGAGGCGAGTGAATTCCCGGTCTGGCGCACGCCCGAGGGCGAGCCCGTAGCCTGCGTCGAAAAGATCAAGGTGCTGAACGAGAACCTGGCCGAGCTGCGCGAGCTGGCGCAGGAAGCGCTCGAGGATGCCGTCTTGATGGGTTGCGACGAGCGTCAGGTGCGCGAGGTCTTGGCCGCCCTCCTCGCCGGTCTCGTCAACCCGTACCAAAAGTGACCGGCCGCACCCCCAGCCACCTCACCCTCCCACGCCGGAGCCTGTCCTCGGGCCGCGCTCGGCGCGCACCCGTGGGGCGCGGGCCCCTCCCTCTCCCCCCATCGGGCGCAGAGGGGCACTCCACAGCGCAGATCTCCGATATCTTCCTCTCCGCCCTCGGGGACGGAGAGGGTCGGGGTGAGGCGGGGGATGCCAGAGCGCTCGCGACGATCGCGATCACCGCGGTGATGGCGATGGCGATCGCCTGCCTCGCCACCCCTGCGGGGGCCGACACGATCTCCGAGCCGGTGGCGGTATTGCAAGGGCTCGACAAGATTACCGCGCGCGTTTCCGAATTCGATGCGCCGGTCGGCAAGAAGGTCCAGTTCGGCAATCTCTCGATCCTGGTCCGCGATTGCGAAAAGAACCCGCCCGAGGACCGGCCGGAGAGTGCCGCCTTTCTCGAAATCGACGAGACGCGGCCGGGCGAGGGTCCGGTGCGGCAGTTCAGCGGCTGGATGTTTGCGTCGAGCCCGGCCTTGTCGGCGCTGGAAAACCCGGTCTACGACGTGATCGTGCTCGATTGCAAAGGGGCGAGCGGATCATCGGCTTCTGCGCCGGCGCCAGCGCCGCCTCCCTCGCCGCCGGCGATCGTGCGCGGGAATGTCGCGCGATAGGCGAGCGCTTCGCTCAACAGCCGGTGATAGCGGGCGCGGCTTATTTCGATGCCGCCAAAGCGGGCGAGATGCGGCGTCAGAAACTGGGTATCGAGCAGGCGATAGCCGCCGAGCCTGAGCCGCGCCGCCAAATGCACCAGCGCCACTTTGCTCGCATCGGTCTCGCGGCTGAACATGCTCTCGCCGAAAAACGCCGCGCCGATCGACACGCCATAGAGCCCGCCGGCGAGCGCGCCGTCGCGCCAGCACTCCACACTGTGCGCCGACCCGCGGGCAAAGAGCCCGGTATAGAGCCGCACGATCTCGTCATTGATCCAGGTGTTGGGCCGCTTGTCGCTTGCTTCGGCGCAGCCGTGCAGCACCGCTTCGAACGCGCTGTCGCAGCGGATCTCGAAGCGCCCGCCGCGCACCACCCGGCGCAACCGCCGCGGCACGTGAAACGCATCGAGCGGCAGGATGCCGCGGCGTTTCGGATCGACCCAGAAAAGCTCCGGGTCGTCCGCCAATTCGGCCATCGGAAAGACGCCGGCGGCATAGGCGGCGAGCAGGATTTCCGGCGTGAGCCGCAACACCCGGCTCATTTCTCTTGTCCGACAAATCGCTCGAGCCAGTGGATGTCGTAGTCGCCGGCGATAAACGGGGCTGCTTCCATCAGGCGCCGGTGCAGCGGGATCGTCGTCTCGATGCCGCCGATCACATATTCCTCGAGCGCCCGGCGCATCCGCATCAGGCACTCGCCGCGGCTCTTGCCGTGCACGATCAGCTTGGCCACCAGGCTGTCGTAATAGGGCGGCACGACATAGCCCTGATAGAGCGCGCTATCGACGCGCACACCAAGCCCGCCCGGCGGGTGGTAATCGGTGACGCGGCCCGGCGACGGCCGAAAGCTCTGCGGATGCTCGGCATTGACGCGGCATTCGATGGCGTGGCCGGAGAGCCGGATTTCGGCCTGGCGATAGCCGAGCGGCTCACCGGCGGCGATGCGCAGCTGCTCGCGCACGATATCGATGCCGCTGACCATCTCGCTGACCGGGTGCTCGACCTGCAGCCGGGTGTTCATCTCGATAAAAAAGAACTCGCCGTCCTGATAGAGGAATTCGAGCGTGCCGGCGCTCTTATAGCCGAGCTCGCGCATCGCGGCGACGGCGACCGCGCCGAGCCGGTCGCGCTCGTCGGCCGTCAGCGACGGCGACGGGGTTTCTTCGAGCACCTTCTGGTGCGCGCGCTGCAACGAGCAGTCGCGTTCGCCCAGATGCACGACCCCGCCCTGGCCGTCGCCCAAAATTTGCACCTCGATATGGCGCGGCCGCTCCAGATAGCGTTCGAGATAGACCTCGCCGCGGCCAAAGAACGCTGTCGCCTCGTGCTGCGCGATCGGCAGCTGGCGGAACAGCTCCACCCGGTCGCGCGCGACCTTCAAGCCGCGCCCGCCGCCGCCCGCCGCCGCCTTGATCAGCACCGGGTAGCCGATCTTGAGCGCCTCGGCTTCGGCTGCGGCCGGCTCGCGCACCGCGCCCGCCGACCCCGGCACCGTCGGGATGCCGAGCCGGGCTGCTGCCGCCTTGGCCGCAACCTTGTCGCCCATCAGCCGGATGTGCTCGGGTGCGGGGCCGATGAAGACGAGCCCGTGCTCCTCGACCGCGGCGGCAAAATCGGCGTCCTCGGCGAGAAAGCCGAGCCCCGGATGGATCGCATCGGCGCCGGTGATCGTCGCCGCCGACAGGATCGCCGCCCGGTTCAGATAGCTGTCGCGCGACGGCGGCGGACCGATGCACACGGTCTCGTCGGCGAGCCGCACATGCATCGCCGAGGCGTCGGCAGTCGAATGCACTGCGACGGTCTTGACCCCGAGCTCGCGGCAAGCCCGGTGGATCCGGAGCGCGATCTCGCCGCGATTGGCGATCAGCACCTTATCGAACATCGCGCCGAGCCTACCGCGCTCCGGCCCGTTGCGCTAACCCCGGCGCGTCGCGGCCAGCACGCTAACCGGCGCGCGGGCTTGCGGTTTCGTCAGCCGCTGGACAGGTGCGGCCACGCGTTTCACCCTTGCGCCATGGCCGACGATGTCGAGCTGCTGATTGCCGGCGGCGGGCTCAACGGGCTGCTCCTCGCGGTCGCCTGCGCGGGCGTGGGGCTCGAGGTGGCGCTCGTCGATCGCGAGGACCCGGCGGCGATGCTCGGCGAGGCGTTCGACGGGCGCAGCTCGGCGATCGCCTATGGCTCGCGCCGGGTGCTGGACGGGCTCGGCCTGTGGCGAGAGATCGCCGCCGACGCCGAGCCGATCCTCGAAATCCGGGTCGCCGACGGCGCCTCGCGGCTCTTTTTGCATTACGACCATCGCGAGCTCGGCGGCGACGAGCCGCTCGGCTACATTGTCGAGAACCGGGTGCTGCGCCGGGTGCTGATCGCGCATGCCCGCGCGCTTTCTGCTCTGGCGCTGCTCGCCCCGCTTTCCGTCGAGCACGTCGAGACCTCGCCACTCGTCGCAACCGCGACATTGTCCGACGGCCGCCGCCTTCGGGCGCGCCTGGTCGCTGCGGCAGATGGTGCGGCCTCGCCGCTGCGCCGCGCCGCCGGCATCGGCACGCTCGAATGGCGCTATCGCCAGACCGGCATCGTCACGACGGTGCGGCATGAGCGCCCGCATTGCGGCATCGCGATCGAGCATTTTCTGCCGGCCGGCCCGTTCGCAATCCTGCCGATGACCGGCCGCCGCTCCTCGATCGTCTGGACCGAGCGGGCCGAGCCGGCGCGGCGCATGACGGCCCTGCCCGACCCGGCCTTTGCCGCCGAGCTGGCGGCGCGGTTTGGCGATTTCCTCGGCGCGGTCGAGCCGGAGGGCCCGCGCTGGTCCTACCCGCTGATGCTGCTGTTGGCCGAGCGCTATGCGGCACCCCGTCTCGCCCTCGTCGGCGAGGCGGCGCATGTGATCCACCCGATCGCCGGGCAGGGGCTCAATCTCGGCATCCGCGACATCGCAGCGCTCGCCGAGCTGATCATCGATACCCGGCGGCTCGGCCTCGACATCGGCAGCGATGCGGTATTGCGGCGCTATCAGCAATGGCGCCGCCTCGACACGGCGATGCTCGCCGCCGTGACCGACGGGCTCAACCGGCTGTTCTCGAACGAGATCGCCCCGTTGCGCCTCGCCCGCGATCTCGGCCTGGCCGCGGTCAACCGGCTGCCGCCCTTGAAGCGCCTCTTGATGCGCGACGCAATGGGCCTCGTGGGCGACCTGCCGCGTCTCGCCCGCGGCGAGCCGCTCTAGCCGCGCGCGGGCTCGCGGCTGAGGCCCTGGGCGGCGAGCGCCGCCAGATAGTCGCGCCAGCGCCGCTCCTGCTCGACGCCGAGCTCGTAGAGATAGCTCCAGGAATAGATGCCGGTATCGTGCAGATCGTCGAACACGATCCGCACCGCGTAATTGCCGACCGGCTCCAGGTTCATAATACCGACATGGGCGCGCCCGGCGACCACTGTCTTTTGCCCCGGCCCATGGCCCTGGACCTCGGCCGACGGGCTCTCGACCCGCAGATATTCGGCCGGCAGCGAAAACCGGCTGCTGTCGTCAAAGCTGATCTCGAGCCGCCTTTCAGCTTGCTTGAGGCGCAGCTCGACCGGCCAGCGCGTCGTTCCCGTGGTGCTCACCCCGGCATCCTCACCGCGGCATCCTCACCCGGCGGCAGGCGCTTTATCGGGATTTCCTCGTCGCGCAGCTGACGCGCCTCGTCCACCAGCATGATCGGAATGCCGTCGCGGATCGGATAGGCGAGCCGCGCCTCCTCGCTGATCAGCTCCTGCGCCTGGCGGTCATAGCGCAGCGGCGCTTTGGTCAGCGGGCAGACCAGGATCTCGAGGAGCCGCGGATCGATCTCGACAGGGCCTTCCATGATGGGCCTTCCATGATGGGCCTTCCATGATGGGCCTTCCATGACGCTTCCCTCAATGCCGTGCCGCACCGCCCTCGCCGGTGCGGTCGAGCGCCGCCATCTCGACGATCGCGGTCAACAGCCGCGCGCGCTCGTCGAGACCCGGCGCTTCGAGCAAGGCTTGCTTCTCGCCCGGGTCGAACGGGCAATTCATCGCGATCGAGGTCACCAGAAATTCGCCCGGCGCAGACCCGACTGCGTCCCAATCGGCCGAGATCCGGTGGCGGTCGAAATAAGCCTTTAGACCGCGAAACAGGCGCTCGCGGTCGAAATCGGCTTCGGCGGCGGCGTCGAGATCGTCCGCGAATTCGCTCCACTGCGGCACCACCCGGCGATAGCCGTCGTGCAACGGCAATTCGTCGCGGGCGCGAAACCGGCAGATCCCGGTCAAGGTGATCAGATAGCGGCCGTCATCGGTCTCCGAAAACGTGGTGACGCGGCCGGCGCAGCCGACCGGATAAACCGGCGGGTTGCCGATCGGCGACTGGTTGGGGTCGCTCGGCTGGACCATGCCGATCAGCCGCTCGCCGGCGAGCGCGTCGCGGGTCATCGCCAGATAGCGCGGCTCGAAGATGTTGAGCGGCAGCCGGCCGCGCGGCAGCAGCAAGACCCCGGCGAGCGGAAAGATCGGCAGCGTGGCGGGAAGCGCAGCGACGCCCTGCTGCTCGCTCATCCGGCTCCTCCCTCAGGAAAACATCAGCGCCGACAGGCGCCGCCGCGCCCGCAGGGTCAGCGGGTCGGTCGGGCCCATGACCTCGAAAAACTTGACGAGCTGCTTGCGCGCCGCCTGCTCGTCCCATTCGCGGTCGCGCTTGAACAGCATCAAGAGCTCGTCGATCGCCGCCTCGCGCTCGCCGCTGCCGAAGAGCGCGGTGGCGAGATCGAGGCGCGCCGCGTGGTCGTCGTCATTTTGCGCCAGCCGAGCGCGCAATTTGCCGGCCGAAGCCATCGCCGTTTGCGCCTCTTCGGCGAGCTCGACCGCGGCGCGCGCCGCGACGATCTCGGCATGGCCGGCATCCTCTTTGGCGACGCGGTCGAGGACCTGCCGCGCCTTGGTGAAATCGCGCCCGTCGGTCAGCGCGCGGGCGAGCCCGGCCTGGGCTTCGACATTGGCAGGCTCGCGCTGCAAAACCTGGGAATAGACCGCCGCCGCGCTCTTGTGGTCGCCGCCTTGCAGCGCCTCTTTCGCCGTCGCCATCGCCTCTTCGATCGGCGAGGGGCCGCCCGTGCCGCCGCCGAGACGCTGGATGAATTGCTTGACCTGGCTTTCGGGGAGCGCGCCGACAAAGCCATCCACCGGGCGCCCGTCCTTGAACGCGTAGACTGCCGGGATCGACTGGATGCGCATCTGCTGCGCAATTTCGGGGTTCTCGTCGATGTTGAGCTTGACCATGCGGACGGCACCGTTGGCGGCGCGCACGGTTTTTTCGAGAATCGGCCCCAGCTGCCGGCACGGCCCGCACCACGGCGCCCAGAAATCGACAATGACCGGGGTCTCGAACGAGGCGTCGACCACCTCCGCCATAAAGGTCGCGGTGGTCACGTCCTTGACGGGTATTGCGGCGGCAGCGGTGCCGCCGATCAAGGGTTCGCTCGGCATCGGTTCCTCTTTAGCGTCTGCGACAACATGGCGGCACGATACACGGATAACAAGCGTCGCCGCGACAAGCCACGCTTGCTTTAGCCCGGCTGCTGCCCGGCTCTATCGAGATCGTCGAGATCGACGATACGCGGCTCGTGCCCGCAAGCCGCGATAAAGCGCAGCAGATCGGCGGCGGCAATCGCGGTGGTGCGGTCGTTGACCAGCGGATGATAGTTGAGCGGGTCGCATTCGAGCATCGCCGAATCGAGCACCGGGGTGACGCGGCCGTCGGTGTCGTTCGCCAGCGCAAACGGCGTAACACTCCCCGGCCGCACTCCAAGCACAGCATGGAGCTCCGCCGCATGGCCAAACGAAAACCGCGGCGCGCCGAGCCGGGCCGCGAGGCCCTTCAAATCGATGCGCCGCTCTTCGAGCATGACCGCGAGCCACAACCCGCCCTTCTTGTCTTTGAGAAAAAGGGTCTTGCAATGGCCGCCCGGCAGGCTGCCGCGCAACGCCGCGGCCTCGGCGACGGTAAAGACCGGCGGGTGCGAATAGGTCCGCTGGTCGATCCCGAGCGCGGCGAGGCGGGCGAAGAGCTGCTCAGGCGACAGGGGCAGGCGACCAAGGCAGGTGATAGGGGCAGATGACAGGGGGCTGGCGGGCATCGCTGGCGACGATGCGGCGCCGCGCGCGCGAAGGCAAGCCTTGCAAACCCGGCGCCCCCTTGTATCATCGCCTCGGATGCGGGCGTAGCTCAGGGGTAGAGCACAACCTTGCCAAG
>CAVVGE010000023.1:0-4151 GCA_963747735.1 uncultured Alphaproteobacteria bacterium
TCATGCCGACGCTGCGGTAGCGAGCGGCCGACCTACTCGCCGCCGCGATTGCGAAGGGCGCTCGACAGGTCACGGCCGCCATAGAGGACGCGAGCAACCGTAATCCTGTTGGCCGCGACGTGAAACGCGATCGTCACCCGGCGCTCAAAACCGATGATGCGAAGCCCTGATCGCAAGTCCTCGCGGCGTGTTCCGCGTTCGGGGAACATCGCCAATCCGAGGCAATAAGAAATAATGCGGCCGGTGTACGCGTGGGCCCGGGCGGCGCCAGCTCGCTCCGCGACGTAATCATAGAGCTCGAGAAGATCGTCCCGCGCCTCGGGGGCGAAGACGACCTCACGCTCCACGTTCGCGTTTCTTCAGCCGTTCGGCGTGACGAGCGTCGTACGCGGCGATCATTTCGTCTCCGGAGACGGCGCGGTCCGGATCGCGCTGCATCGAGTTGTAGACGGGGACCACCTCGTCCCTCAGCCAGCGTTCGATCGCTTCGTCGCGATCCTGCAAGGCATGCAAGCCGGCGCGGACAACCTCGCTAGCCGAGGGATAGGCGCCGGACGCAACGAGCGAATCGATGTATTCCGCCGCTTCTGCCGGCAACGGCACCGTGCGCGTTTCCCGATCGGTCATAGCCATTCTCCAACGGCCGAATATATAGCGGCCTGCCGCGTATTTTCATACTCACCCGTTTCAGCCAGCGCGGTGCCCGCGATGTGGCTGGCGCCGCCACGGCGATGATGCTCGCCGGCTTGCGCTTGGCGCACAACCGTATGTTGAGCTGGCAAGCGGAGGATTCGCCAAGGTCGTCGTCAAGGTGATCGACATTCTCGGCAACGACACGACCAAGACTGTGAGGGCCCGGGTCGCATAATGGCTCCGCCCCCTCCGGCTCGCTGCGCTCGCCACCTCCCCCGCATGGCGGGGAAGGAACCTATCGGGGCGCCTGGCATGGCTCCTCCTCCGCGGAGCGGGGGAGGGGGACCATGCAAAGCATGGTGGAGGGGGCATTGAGGGCACCCGACCAAACGCGATCCCGGAACCGCAGACCGCGTAGGGATCATCGGCTATTACGCGCAGCGCATCGCGCAGGACGTCAAGCTGCCGTCATCACAGCTTGCGGCATTGGCGCCATAGGCCGCGGGGTCAGCTGTGGATGCCCCAGGGGGCGGCCCAGCCGAGGCCGGCGCGGGTTTCGGTTTTGGGGCGGTATTCGCAGCCGATCCAGCCGGCATAGCCGAGCTCATCCAAGAGATCGAACAGGTAGGTGTAGTTGATCTCGCCGACATCGGGCTCGTTGCGGCCGGGGTTGCCGGCGATCTGGATGTGCGGGTAGCGGCCGGCGAGCGCCCGGATGCGGTGCGCCAAATCGCCCTCCATGATCTGCACGTGGTAGAGGTCGAGCTGGAGCTGGAGATTGGGGTGGCCGACCTCTTCGATCACCGCCATCGCCTGCGTCGTCGTGTTGAGGAAATAGCCGGGGATATCGCGCGTGTTGATCGGCTCGATGATCGCGGTCACACCTTCGGGCGCCAGGCGCTCGGCGGCGTGGCGCAGATTGGCGACATAGGCGCGGCGGGCCGCGGCGCGATCGGCGCCGTCCGGGACGAGCCCGGCCATCGTGTGCACCAGCCGGCATTTGGTCGCCTTGGCATAAACGAGCGCCTGCTCGACCCCGGCGCGGAACTCCGCTTCGCGCCCCGGCAGCGCGGCGAGCCCGCGCTCGCCCTTTGCCCAATCGCCGGTCGGCGTGTTGAAGAGCGCTTGCGTCAGCCCGTTCCGTTCGAGCTGTGCGGCGACGGTTTGCGGCGGGTGATCGTAGGCGCCGAGATATTCGACCGCCTTAAAGCCGCAAGCGGCGGCTGCGGCAAACCGGTCGAGAAACCCGACCTCCTGAAAGATAAAGCTCAAATTGGCGGCGAATTTCGGCACGGCGCATTCTCCCGGACAAGGCCCGCAACTCTTTCCTGCTGCGCCGCCAAAATACAAGAGCCGAGACGCCCGCGGTCGAATAACGGCCTTGGTGGCGACGAAAGCTTGGCGCAAGAGGCCATGCCGCCGCCTCGCGGCGCATTGATGCGGTCGGACCACCGGAGGTGACATGACGCTCGCCGACAAGCCCGTCGTGTTTGGCGCACCCTACAGCGTCTATGTGCGCGCCGTGCGCATGGCGCTCGAGGAAAAGGCGGTCGCCTACGACCTCGTCCCGGTTGATATTTTTGCCGCGGGCGGCCCGCCGGCGGAGCACCTGCGGCGGCATCCCTTTGGCAAGATTCCGGCGTTCGAGCACGCCGGGTTCCGGCTTTACGAAGCGGGCGCGATCACCCGCTATATCGACGAAACCTTCCACGGTTCTTCGCTGCAACCCGGCGACAGGCACGGCCGGGCGCGGATGAACCAAGTTTTGAGCATCCTCGACAGCTATGTCTACCGGACCCTCGTCTGGGACATTTATTTCGAGCGTGTCGTCCGCCCGGCCTCCGGTCTGCCCGCTGACGAGGCGAGGATCGCGGCGGCGCTGCCGAAAGCCGCCGTCTGCCTCACCGTGCTTACCGATATCATCGGCGACGCGCCCTGGCTGGCCGGCTCCGCGATCAGCCTCGCCGACATTCATGCTGCGCCGATGCTCGCTCCCTTCCGCCTCGCCCCCGAAGGCGAAGAACTGTTGGGCCACTGCGATCGCCTCGCAGGATGGTGGGACCGGGTCAGCGCCCGCCCGAGCTTTGTGCGCACCCGCGTGCCACCGCGCCACCTCGACCCGTCAACAGGACCGCGCCGCTGATTGCGGCTTACGTTGCAGTGCGACCGACACACCCGGCGGATGACCGCTTGCCGCCCGTGTCGGCTGGCGCAGCGACCAGTAATGAGCAACCGTAAATGGGGTGAGCGCCGCCCCAACCCGGTTCGATCCGCCGCGACTTGGAAATGATGGGCTTCACCCTTGTTCAGCCCATCCTACGCGCTGACAGATGGTACCGAGATAATCCTCACCGGCGAAGGCCGGTGCCTATGGCTGACATGGGTCCCGGCCTGCGCCGGGATGACGAGAACGGGGGCCATGGTCGCAAGCTTTAGGCCTGTACCGCTGGCACTCTCGCTGCTTCCAGCTCGGCAACGGTCCGCCGCTTGCCAGATAGACGCCGGTGGAGATCAAGACGATGCCGGCCCAATCGGGTTCGTTAGGCCACTCGCCGAGAACCGGTATGGCAAACAGCGCCGAGAGCGCCGGCACCAGGGCGCCAAAGGCCGCTGCGCCGGAAGCGCCCAGGACGGCAATCGCGCGGCCATATAGGACGAGGGAAATAATCGTCACGACAACCCCTTGGAATATCGCCTGAACTGCAAGCTCCGGGAGCGGTACCAGAACGAGGTGCACTCCGTGCCAACCGAGGTAGATCGGCAAATAGATCGCCAGCGATCCGGTCGAGACGAGTGCCGTTGCGTGCAGTGGATCTAGCTTCGCCTGCCGCATGACCACGGTGCCACACGCCGTCAGGAATGACGCGACGAGGAAGAGCGCATCGCCGAACGTGCGCAGGCCGCTCCGGCCCGCAGCCCAGGCTGTCGTGCCACCGACGATGATCAGCGCGCCAGCCAGTATCAGCGCGATGCCTGATTTTCGCGCGGTCGACGGCTTCTCTCCGAGAACGACCGCGGCGATCAGAGCGACAAACAGCGGCATGCAGCCCGGATTGAGCGCGGCCTGGTCGGAAGCGGGTGCAAAGCGCAATCCGCCCGCCGCCACCAGCGCGTAGGGCGCCCCCAGCCCGGCAACAAGCACGGCAAGGCCAATCGATCCAAGGCGCTCGCGGGCGAGCCCTCGCCGCACGACAACCGGAGCCAACAGGAGCCCGGCCACGCCAAAGCGCAGCGCCGCGATGTCCGATGCGTCGAGATTGGTCGTAACCGCCAGCCGGGTGATCACGCTCCAACTCGCCCAGATCGATACTGCGGCGACGGCACAGGCGGCGCCCTTCAGATCATTCGAGCCAGCTGGCTGCATTGGGCTCACCGCTTCGCGCGGAGTCCAAAAATTTACCAATGAGAGAGCAAGTCGGTGAGGTTGCCGCGCCGCTGCGCCTCATTGCCTCACCGCCTCATTGTTCAGCCGTCCAAAGGCGCCGGTTACGCGGGGTCGACGACTTCGAGCGAGAGGA
>CAVVGE010000024.1:0-14118 GCA_963747735.1 uncultured Alphaproteobacteria bacterium
TGATCGTGTCGGATTGACGGCAGCGCAGCGCCGGGCTGCAAACCTGGCTCGTCTGGACGTCGTATCAGAAATCCGGGACTGTCTTCTGAAATCAGTCGGCCTTCTGAAATCACTCGGCCGCCATCACCTCGCGGCCGCGGCCGCTATCGATCATCGCCTCGGCGAGCCACGGCTGGCGGTAGAGCGCTGCGCGGTAATGCGCCCGGACCGCGGCAACCAGCTCGCCATGGCGGCCGAGCAACGCGTCGCCGAGCTCGATCAGGCGAAAATTGGGCCAAGCGCGCGGCCGTAGCCGCACCACCTCGCGGACAACCCAAGCGGCACCCCGGCTCGGATCGTGCTGGGCCAGGATCAAGATCGCGGCGGCGGTCGAGCGCGAGATGCCGGCATGGCAGTGGATGAGGAGATGAGCACCGGCGTCGTCGCCAGCGGGGACCAGGCCGCGGCCGAAGGCGAGCAATACTCCGACATCCCAGGATTGCGGCGCCTGCCGACCGGCACCCGGCTCGATCACGTCGTGAAAATGCAGCTTCAGCCGCCGGTGGAGGTCGAAGCGGCGCAGCGCCTCGGGCTCGGGCCAGCCGGGATCGAGGATCGAAAGCACATGAGTTACGTCGCCCACGCAACCGGCGAGCTCATCGAGCCCGCAAATCGTGATCCGCAACGGCGGCGGCCCCGTATCGATCACCCGCTCCTCCTTCCTGTCGGCACGGAACCTATCGCGGGCTTGTGGCAAAACTGTGTGCGCCCCCCGGCAAGCGGTCAAAAATGTTTGGCCTTTCGGGACGGCGAACCTATCGGCGACGTGCCGCAATTCCCCGGTCGGCAATGCCACGGGGCATATCGGATCGCCGACGTCGTCATCGACGGCTTCAGCATGGCGGCGAGCGGGCGCTCGGAAGTGGCCGGGGTCATCGAGCGCAACGGCGGCCAGGCGCAATCGGTTCTGGCGGTCCTGCGGCAACAGATCGCCGCCGCCGGCCGCCGCCGAAAAAATCGACGCGGTGTGAGCCTGCTCGCAGCGTCGGCGCCGCCCGCATCCCAGATGCCAGGCAAAGCGACCGAGAGGATGAAATGGAGGCCGATCCGACCAACCTTACCTATACCGCCTGCGCGATCTTGATCGCCGTCTATGCCTGGGGCCGGTTCAACACGCCGAGCGCGCGCCGGGCCGAGGCGAGCCAGATTGCCGTGCCGGTCTAGAGTTCGCCCCTGGCACCTACCCCGATGGCCGCTCCGATGGCCGCCGACCAGCCGGTGGCGCCATAACGCCGCGCGCACCGATTTCAGCGGTATTCGTCGCCGCAATCGCCGATCAGCCGCAGCAGGTCGCGCGATTTGGCGAGCACCGCCTCGATCGCCGCAAGGTCGGGATCGTCGAGCGCAAAGCCAAAGACACGAGCGTTGTCGGCGAGGTGCTCGGCGACCCCGAGCCGCGCGCCGACAATGACGCCGGCAACCACCGGCCGGTCGAGCACATAGCGGGTGCCGACATTGGCGATGCCGACCCCGTGCTTGTCGGCAATATCCTGCAAGACCGCGAGCAATTCCTGGAACAGCCTCCAGCCGCCCCAGGCGTCGATCATGCGCTTGTATTTCTGCAACGAAGCGGTACCGAGCTGGGTCCGCGACGGCTCGGGCCGCCCCAGGAATTTCTCGGACAAGAGGCCGCCGAGCACCGTGCCGTAGGCCAGCAGCACGATGCCGTGCTCGGCGCAAAACCCCGCCATCCGCGCCTCGGGCCGGCGATCGATCAGCGAATACTGCACCTGGTTCGAGACGATCGGGATGCCGCGGCCGGCGATGGTCCGCAGGCGCTCGGTATCGAAATTGGTCAATGCCAGATGCCGGATCTTGCCCTCGCGTTGCAGATCGGCGAGAAGCTCGATCGCGTCGAGATAGCCGGGATCAGCGTAATCCCACCAGTGGAATTGCAGCAGGTCGAGGCGGTCCACACCCATCCGCGACAACGACACCGCGATCGCCCCCTCGACGACCGGCCGGGTCATCCGTCCGGGATGCGGCACCCATTTGGTAAAGGCCTGGATCTCGCCAAGCCGCTCGCTGCCGCGACGGGCGGCAAAGCGGCGCCGAAATTCGCCGATGAAATCCTCGGCGGGGCCATAATGGTCGGCCAGGTCCCAGGTGGTGAACCCGGCGTCGTGATAGGCGAGCATCGCCTCGATCGCGCGCTCGGGGTCGATGGCGCCATGCGCGCCCGAGACCTGCCACATCCCGTTCAGCACCCGGCAAATTTCGAGATCGCCGGCAAACGGAAGTCGGCTCGACGGGGAAAGCGATTGATCCTCTCAAATGCATCGCTGGCGGCCAAAGTCGTGGATGGCCGGCACGAAGCCGGCCACGAACGAGGGGACGGCTTGGATTCGGGCCAATTTTCTCGTGGATGGCCGGCCTTGTGCCGGCCATCCACGACTGACGATAGCCCTCCGCATGACGGCATGCGATGAAGAGGGTGGCTCAGAAGGATAACGCGAATGGGCAGTCGAATTGATGAGCTGGCTCGGTTTGTCGCCGAGACGCAATTGGAGGAAATCCCCGAACCGGTCCAGGACCATGCAAAGCTGGTGCTGCTGGATACGCTCGGTGTGATCCTGGCGGGATCGGACCGTCCCGAGGTGCGCGGGCTGCGCCAGCGGCTCGCGCCGACCGCCGGCAACGGGGCCACGGTCTATGCGCGCGGCTGGCCGGCGCATGATCCCCGCACCGCGGCGCTCTTGAACGGCATCGCCGGCCGGGCGATCGAATTGTGCGAGGGGCTCCGCCTCGCTTCGGGCCAGGTCGCGATGCAGGTGCTGCCCGGCGTGCTGGCGGTCGGCGAGCACAGCGGCAGCACCGGGCGCGAGATGCTGGCGGCGTTCATCCTCGGCTACGAGGCGGCGGCGCGCCTCGCGCTGGGGTTCACACCGCGCCCGCTGGCGCACCAGAACGGCCAGGCTCTGCTGTTGGCGGCGGCGGCCGCGGGGGCGCGCCTCAGAGGTCTCGACGCCGCCGGGGTGAGCCGGGCGATGCGCATCGCCGCGATCCTGATGCTGACGCCGAGCTATACCAACGCCGTCGCCGGCGCCACGGCGCTCAACGTCGCCGGCGGCATGAGCGGCTTTGCCGCGGGATTGGCGCCCGAGCTGGCGCAGGCCGGGTTCGAGGCGCGCGACGATGCGATCGAAGAGTCGCTGGGCCAGCTCGTCGGCGACGGCTTTACACCCGACCATCTGCTCGACGCGCTCGGCACGCGCTGGGAGATCACCCGCAACTATTTCCGGCTCTATGCCTGCTGCAACCCGATCCATCCGGCGCTCGACTGCCTTGCGGCGGCGCTTGCCGAGCTGCGGCCGCGGCCGGAAGAGATCGCGCGCATCGAGTTTGCCACCTATCGTTTCGCCTCGGTCATGCGCAACCCGGACCCGCCCAACTATTTCGCTTCGAAATATTCGCTGCCGCATGCCGCCGCGGTCATGGCGGTGCGCGGCGGGGCGGGCTTTGCCGAAATCGACGACACCGCCCTGGCCGACCCGGCAGTCGCAGCCTTGCGCCGGCGTGTGGAGATCAGCGAAGACCCGGCGATGTCGGCGCTCGCCCCGCGGCTGCGGCCGGCGCGGGCAACCGTGACCCTCGCCGACGGCCGGCGCAGCACGCATGCTTGCGACAGCCATCGCGGCGATTTCGAGCGGCCCTTTGCACCGGCCGAGCTGCGCGGGAAATTCCGTCAGCTCGCGGGCACCGTCCTGACATCGGAGGGAGCGCGTGATGTCGAGCAGGCGATCGATCGCTGCCAGGACTGGCGCAATGTCGGCGAGCTGACCGCGTTGCTGCGCCGCAGCGGGCAATCATAGCGAGACGCGTTTCGCCGGTGCGCGCACCGCGCTGCGGTGCGGCGAGGTCATGACTTTTCCCGGCAGGTGCTATGGTGCCGGCGATCATAGAAGCACCGTCATGCGAGGACACCGACCATGCCAAAACCGAATTACGAACGCGCGCTGATCGTCGGCGCCGGGCGAGGGCTCAGCGCCTCGCTCGCACGCCTCTTCGCCGGAGAGGGGATGCAGGTGGCGCTGGCCGCGCGCGACACCGAAAAGCTCGGCCCCCTTTGCGCCGAGACCGGGCCAAAGCTTATGCCTGCGATGCGGTCGATCCGGCGCAGGTGGCAACGCTGTTCGACGCGGTCGAGGCGGCGTCGGGCGCCCCCGATGTCGTCGTCTACAATGCCAGCGCGCGTGCCCGCGGACCGGTCGCCGAGCTCGACCCGGCCGAGGTCGAGCGTGCGATCATGGTCAGCGCCTATGGCGGGTTTCTGGTCGCGCGCGAGGCGGTCAAGCGGATGCTGCCGCAAAAGCACGGTGCGGTCTTGTTCACCGGCGCTTCGGCGAGCGTCAAAGGCTACCCGCTCTCGGCCCCGTTCGCGATGGGCAAGTTCGCCTTGCGCGGGCTGGCGCAGAGCATGGCGCGCGAGCTCGCCCCGCAGGGCATTCATGTCGCCCATTTCGTGATCGACGGCGCGATCCGCAATCCGGGCCGGGTCGAGCCGGCGGACAAGCCCGACAGCATGCTCGACCCCGACGCGATCGCCGCGAGCTATCTGAGTGTGCTGCACCAGCCGCGCTCGGCTTGGGCCTGGGAGGTGGAATTGCGGCCCTGGGTCGAGCGCTTCTGAGCAAGCATTACGCGCGCGGCGGCTTGCGCTGCGGCGATGGCGGGGCGGCAAGCGGCATAAGACCGTGTCGACCGAAAGATCGGCGAGATCGGGCTCGACCAGCACCGTGACCGCGGCGCCGCGCGGGGCGCACAGGCCGGGCTCGGAGGCGCGCGAGAACAGCACCACGACCGGCCGGCCGCCGGCGGCGGCGACATGGGTGGCGCCGGTATCGTTGCCGATCGTGAGCGCGGCCATCCGTGCCAATGCGGCGAGCGCCGCAAGATCGGTGCGGCCGACGAGGTCGAGGCAATCGGGGCAGATGTCGCGGATCGCGCGGGCGATCGTCTCTTCGCCGGCAACCCCAGCCACGACGGTCAACAGCCCAGCCCGGTGCAGTCGGCTCGCCAGCTCGCCGTAATCGGCCGCGGGCCAACGCTTTTCGGGCCGGTGCGGCGCCGATCCTGGGATCAGCATCGCGAAGTGCCTGCCGGCAACGACTTCCGGCAAGGTCCCGATCGCGGGCAGCCGCGGCGCTGTCGCCGAGGGATAGATCCCGGCCATCAGCAATTGCTCGGCCTGCCGGTCCATCGTGTGCTGCCGGTTGCGCTCGAGGTTGGCGTGGGGATGGGAGCAGCCGGCAACGATCCCCGACCATTCCGGCATCGGCCCCGGCCAAAACAGCCGGGCATAGAGCGCGGTGCGGTCGGAGGTCTGGAAATCATAGACCCGATCGAAGCGGCGCTGCCGCAACATGCGGCGCAGCGCGAGCAAGCCCTGGAAGATCGAGCCCGCGCGGCCGCGGGTCGATCAAAATGTCGTCGAACAGCCCCGTCTGCGCCGCGAAATCGGCATAGGGCGCTGTCGTAAGCAGGCTGATCCGGTCGCCCCGATGATATCGCCGGATGTCGGGCACCGGCCCCAGCGCCTGGATAAAATCGCCGAGCGCGCCGAGCTTGATGACCAAAATCTCGCGCGGCAAAGATCGTGCCGGCACCGCTTTCCGGCGCGGATGGCGGGCTGGCCAGGGCAGCGAGATCGACTTTGCTCGCCAATTCCTCGCAAGCCCGAAAAAACGCTGCATGCGCCGCCGGGTCGCGATTGCCGACAGATGCCAGGAGCGCATCGATCAGGGCGCGCGCAGCACCGGAAGCGGTTTCGAGCATTCCGCGCGCGATACGGCGCCGCGCGGCGGACAAGACCATCCGGTTGCCGTGGCGCCACAGGATGACGGGCTGGCCGGAGAGATGGGCGGCCGGCACCTCGATGTCGCCGTCGAACCGCTGCAGCAGATGGTAGATATCGCGGGCGATGATGTAGCGGCGGTCGCGCCCACCGCGCCGCGCCTCGTTCCAGGCGAAAAAGGCGTGCAGCGGCGTGTCGGCAGGAAAGGCGGCGGCGCTCAGGCCAGGTGGCATCGCAGGCTCGGTTGCCAGCAGGGCAAGCCCGGAATTTATGGTAGCGTGGCCGTTATGGCGAGGGCAGGCGAGAGGCTCAGCCGACACCCCGGCATGCGACCGGGCAAAACCTGATGCGCGTCTTCACCTCTCTCCCGACCAAAGATTGGCGCGACGCGGCATCATTTGCGGCGGCGGCCGAAGCCGCCGGGTTCGACGGCCTGACGACAGCCGAGCTCGGCCACGATCCGTTCACGCCGCTCGCTTTGGCAGCGCTCGCTACCGGGCGGGTCGAGCTGACGACATCGGTCGCGGTCGCCTTTCCGCGCAGTCCGACGGTCATGGCGAGCCAGGCCTGGGATCTGCACGCCAATTCGCACGGCCGGTTTGTTCTCGGTCTCGGCAGCCAGGTCAAAGGCCACAACGAGCGCCGGTTCGGCATCGCGTGGAGCCCGCCGGCACCGCGGCTGCGCGACTATGTCGGGGCGTTGCGCGCGGTTTGGCGCTGCTGGGAAACGGGCGGGCCGCTCGGCTTCGAGAGCGAGCACTACCGGCTCACTTTGATGACCCCCGACTTCTCGCCGGAGCCGACCGGGTTGCCGCCGCCGCCCGTCGCCATCGCCGCGGTCGGTGAGGCGATGCTGCGGCTTGCCGGCGAGGTCGGTGACGGGGTGCGGCTGCATCCGCTGTGCTCGCGCCGCTATCTCGCAGAAATTTGCCTGCCGAAGATCGAGGAGGGCAGGCGGCGCGGCGGCGTCGCACGCGGGCATTTCGACATTCATGGCGGCGGCTTTGTCGCGACCGGCCCGGACGAGGCGGCGGTCCGCGCGGAGATGGACCGGGTGCGCCGGCGCGTCGCGTTTTACGGCTCGACCCGCACCTACCGGCCGATCCTCGCCTTGCACGGGCTCGACGATCTCGGGGCGGCGCTCCACCGCTTGTCGATCGAGGGGCGCTGGGGCGAAATGCCCTCGCTGGTCTCGGACGATGTCGTTCGCCTGTTCGCCGTCTGCGCGACCTATGGCGAAATCGCCGGCGCGGTCGCGGCGCGCTTTGGCGGCCTCGCCGACTCGATCGAGCTCGAATTTCCCGGCATCGGCGCCCACGGGCTTGCAGCGCGAGCTGGTCGCCGACCTCCACCGCATCCCGCACGCCTTCACCGGCTTTGCCGCCCACCGCTGAGCGCGCATTACCGCGGACAGGCAGCTCCGGGCTGCGGGCGACGCCGCACACGAAATTTTTCCGGTTAACTTGACAATGCCCGATCACATTGTGCACCCCGAAGTGGGGAACTGAGGAGATGACCTTGAGCGACAACCCGATCGGGGCTTCCTATCTCTATTTGCTGGAGCCCGAGATTCGCTTTCTGGAGGCCGCCGTCGAGCATCTGATTCCCACCGATGAGCTGGGCCCTGGGGCTCGCGATGCGGGTGTGGTGGTCTATATCGACCGCGCAATTGGCCGGCACCTGGGGCGTCCACGGCCGTCAATATCGCGGCGGCCCATGGCTGGAGGGCACGCCGCAGCAGGGCTACCAATCGCGCTTCACGCCGCAAGAGGTCTATCGCATCGCGATTCGCGAGATCAACCAGCACTGCAAAGCCGAGTTCGACCGGCCTTTCGCGCAGCTTGCGAGCGACCGACAATTGCGCCTGCTCGAGCAGTTGGAGAAGGACGAGATCGCGCTGCCTTCGCTGTCATCGAAATTCTTCTTCGATCATGCTGTGGCGCAACACCGAAGAGGGGTACTTCGCCGATCCGCTATACGGCGGCAACCGCGACAAAGTGGGTTGGAAGCTGCTCGGATTCCCCGGCGTGCCCAGCGGCCAATACCGCGAACTGGTCACCAGCAGCGAGCCGTACCACGCCGAACCCGTCAGCGTGCTCGACATCCAGACCGGTAAGGTGCCGGTCGATGCGGAAGGCTTTCCGAAGCACGTCATCATCAAGCGCAACAGCAGCAAGGAAAGCTGAGATGTCGGCTACGAAATTAAAATCCGTCGATGTCGTCGTCGTGGGCAGTGGCGTGGTCGGCTCGATCATGTCCATGGAACTGGCCAGCGCCGGGTTGAGCGTCGTGTGCCTGGAGCGCGGCAAGCAGTTCGATATCGACACCGACTTTCAGAAACCCAACGTGTACGACGAACTGAAGTTCGATCGCCATAGCGACATCTTCCAGAACCTGGCGCGCGACACCATTACATTTCGCAACAACAACGCGCAGACGGCGCTGCCGATGCGCGAGATGGGTGCGTTCAAGCCAGGCGAGATGGTCGGCGGCACGGCGGCACACTGGGGCGGCAATGCGCGCCGCTTCTTGCCGCATGATTTCGAAATGCACTCGCGCATCAAGGAACGCTACGGCGCATCGTTCATTCCCGAGGACTGCAATCTGCAGGACTGGGGCGTCACCTGGGACGAGATCGAACCCTACTACGACCAGTTTGAGGAAATCTTCGGCGTCGGCGGCAAGGCCGGCAACCTGGACGGCGAGATCCAGGCAGGCGGCAATCCTCACGAAGGGCCGCGCTCGCGCGAGTATCCAAACCCGCCGACGCGGCGCACGTATGAGGGCGCCCTGTTCGCCGACGCGGTGAGCTCGCTGGGCTACGTGCCGTTCCAGGGCCCGACCGCGGCGATGACCCAGGACTACCGCAACCTCTACCGCGTGCAGATGCTCGAATGCGCGCGCGGCGGCTTCTGCTCGAGCCATGTCTGCGCGCAAGGCGCCAAGGCCAATCCCCTCAGCGCGGTGCTGCCCGCGCTCGCCCGGCAGCCGACCTTCGAGTTGCGCCCGCTGTGCAACGTGCTGCGCGTCAACATGGATTCCACCGGCAAGAAGGCCACCGGCGTCACCTACATCGACGCACGCGGCAACGAGGTCGAGCAGCCGGCCGGCATCGTGGTTCTGGGCGCCTATTGCTTCAGCAACGTGCGGCTGCTGCTGCTGTCGGGCATCGGCACGCCCTACGATCCGCTCACCGGCAAAGGGGTGGTCGGCCGCAACTACTCTTACCAGCAAGGCGGCTCGGTGCAGGTGTTCTTCGACGATCGCGAGTTCAATCCGTTCATCGGCGGCGGCCAGGTCAACACGTCGATCGACGAATTCAACGGTGACCTGATCGACCGCGGCCCGCTCGGCTTTATCGGGGGCGCCTATATGAACACCGCGACGAGCGGTGCGACGCCGATCAAGGGCAAGCGGGTGCCGCCCGGCACGCCGCGTTGGGGCGGCGAATGGAAGAAAGCCGTAGCCCATTACTACCGCCGAAACATGTCGATCACGATTCACGCATCGTGTCTGAGCTATCGGCACAACTACCTCGATCTGGATCCGACCTACAAAGACGCTTACGGCCTGCCGCTGCTGCGCATGACGTTCGACTGGAACGACAACGATCTGCGGATGATGAAGTACCTGAACGAGCGCTGCACCGAGATCGGCCGGGCGCTCAACGGTTCGCGCCTGGGCGGCACGAACAAGGGCACGCATTTCGGTATCACGGGATACCAGAGCACGCACAATGTCGGGGGCGCCGTGATGGGCAGCGATCCGTCGACCAGCGTCGTCAATAAATACCTGCAGTCGTGGGACGTTTCGAACCTGTTCGTGGTGGGCGGCAGCGCGTTCCCGCAGAACCCCGCGAACGGCCCCACCGAGACGATCGGCATGCTGGCCTGTTGGGCGGCCGATGCGATCAAGGAAGACTACGTTCGCAACCCGGGCTCCCTGGTCTGAACAGCGACGCGAAACCCCTGTGCTAGTGGTGCCAATCTGACATTCGACACCCACGCGCTCTCTCTCGTCTTGCCCGCGGAAGCGGGCACCCAGAGCAACATACGCCGCGCCTGTAGCCCCCTGTTCATGTCAGGGGCAGGCTCTGGACCTCCGCTTTCGCGGGGGCGACGAACAGAAAATAGTAGGAGCCATCTGTCTAGTTTGTACCACTAGGGCGTGTCGTCACGGGCTTGGCTGAGGTCGGCAATCCACCCCGAGCGGACGCCGGAGGAAGTACCAGGCATCAGGTTTTATCCGTTAGAATGGCGAAGGTTGTGGTTGCACGGTCGGGGTCATGGCTCAGGAAACGGAGTTTGATTACATCATCGTGGGAGCCGGGTCGGCCGGGTGTGTGCTGGCCAACCGGCTGAGCGAGGATGCGCGCACGCGCGTCCTGCTGCTCGAAGCCGGCGGGAAGGACAAAAACCCGTGGATCCATATCCCGGCCGGCTTTTACCGCAACATCTACCACCCCGGCTTTACCTGGCAATTCGAGACCGAGCCGCTCGCCGAGCTGGGCGGGAGGCGCATGATGTGGCCGCGCGGCAAGGTGTTGGGTGGGTCGAGCTCGATCAACGGCCTGATTTATATCCGCGGCCAGCGCCAGGATTTCGATCTGTGGCGCCAGCTCGGCAATGCCGGCTGGTCGTATGAGGACGTGCTCCCTTATTTTCGCCGCGCCGAAAACCAGGAGCGCGGCGAGAACGCGCATCATGGCGCGGGCGGCCCGCTCTGCGTTTCCGATTTGCGGGCACGGCACGAATTGCATGACGGCTTTATCGCCGCCGCGGTCGAGGCCGGCTATCCGAAAAATGCCGATTTCAACGGCGCCGAGCAGGACGGGGTCGGGCCATTGCAAGTGACCGTGCGCAATATGCGCCGGTGCAGCACCGCGGTCGGCTATCTGCGCCCGGCCATGAAGCGGCCGAACCTAAAGGTCGAAATCCATGCGCTCGCGCACCGCGTCGTCTTCGAGGGCAAACGCGCGGTCGGCCTCGAATATGCGCGACCGGCGTTCTCCACCGGGTCCTGCGCGCGGCGAGGTATTGCTCGCCGGCGGCTCGATCAACTCGCCGCAATTGCTGCAGCTTTCGGGGGTGGGGCCGGGAGAATTGCTGCGCTCGCACGGCGTCGCTGTGGTGCACGATTTGCCGGGGGTCGGCGAGAATTTGCAGGACCACATCAATACGCGCGTCGTCTATCGCGTGCGCCGCGCCAACACCTTGAACGAGATTTCGCGCAGCTGGTGGCGCCAGGCTCGCACCGGGCTCGAATATGTGCTGGCGCGGCGCGGTGCCTTGATGATGGGGGCCGCACCGATCGGCCTCTTTGTGCGCACCCGAGAGGGCCTCGACTCGCCCGATGTGCAGTACCAGTTTCTCGCCGGCAGCTTTGTCAAGCCGGGCGAGGCGATGCACGATTTCCCCGGCTGCCAGGCGACCTGCATCCCGTGCCGCCCGGAAAGCCGCGGGTGGCTCAGGATCCGCTCGCCCGACCCGGCCGCCCCGCCGATGATCCAGCCAAACTATCTTTCGACCCAGGGCGACAAGGACACGCTGATTGCCGGGCTCAGGATCGCGCGCAAGGTGTTCGAGAGCCCGGCGATGGCAGCCTTGGTCGAGGGCGAGGTGTTGCCGGGAACGGCGACCCAGACCGACGCGCAATGGCTCGACCATATCGTAAAGAACGCCGGCACCACCTATCACCCGACCTCGACCTGCATGATGGGTCCCGACGAGCGCGCCGTCGTCGACACCGAATTGCGGGTGCACGGCATCAAGGGATTGCGCGTCATCGACGCCTCGATCATGCCGACTGTCGTTTCCGGAAACACCAATGCGACGGTGATCATGATCGCCGAAAAAGCGGCCGATTTGATCCTCGCCGCCGCCCGAGCCGGCTCGCCGGCGGCCCGCGCCGCCTGACCGCGGCGGCGTTCGTCGCGCCCCCAGAGGCGATCCCGGTTGGTGCGCCGCCCCGATCCTGCTATCTATGTGCCGGCACATGATGGGAGGACGAAAATGGCAATATTTACCCACGTGACGGTCGGCACCAACGATCTGGCGAAGGCACGCAGCTTTTACGACGCCGTGCTGACGCCGCTCGGGTTGAAGCGTCTCAACGATCTCGGCGAAAACGGCTCGATCTGGGGGACGGGCGATCCGGAATTTTTTGTGCTGAAGCCGGCCAACGGGCAGGCCGCCAGCCATGCCAATGGCGGAACCGTCAGCTTTGTCGCCCAAACCGCGCCGCCGTCGCCGCATTCCATCGGGCGGCCCTTGCCGCCGGGGGCAAGGACGAAGGGGCGGTCGGGCCGCGCAGCTGGAAGCCCAACGCCTATGCCGGCTATGTCCGCGATTTGGACGGCAACAAGCTCGCCGCCTATTGCTTCAAGGCCGAGTAGCCTCACCATCGACCGGCGCTCGGGCGGAGGTCGAGGGACCGGGCGCAATCGAGACGGCGCGCGCTTATTTGTCGCCCGCCGGCCGCTGGATTGTGCGCGCCGGGTAGCTATGTTGCGTCGATGATCCCGAGACGACTTTGACCGCCCCGGCCCCGGCCGCCCCGGCCCTGACCACCCCGGTCCAGCCGCCCTGGGGCCGGCCGCGCCGGCAGCCCCGGCCTCGGTCGATGACGAGCTCTTCCGGATCGAGGGCGCCTATACCGGGCTCGGCGCCCCGATTCTCGGCGGCGAGGTCGCTCGCTGGCTCTTGGTCGACGGCCCGCAGATCGACAGCGAGATCGAGCTGTTCGACGAGCTGTGCTGGCGGCTTCTCGGCGACGGGGTTCCGGTTGTGGCGGGCCGCCCTCTATTTCGGCACGCTGCACCCGCAAATCCGCGGCGTCGGCGCGCGCTGGTGGCGCGATCGCAAGGTCATCGAGGATTTCCGCATCCTGCACGGCTCGGAAGCGACCGACGAATACCGGCTGAGCCCGATCCGGATGACGATCGAGCGCGGCACCCCGTTCCGCCGCCGGCTCGACGACGGGCCACTCGAATTCCCGCTCTTGGAGAAAATCCGCAAGGAGGGCGGCACCGATTATTTTGCCTTGCCGTTGAACCGGACCTTTCGCCGGTTTCCTTCGGTAACCTGGACCACCGACCAGCCGGGCGGGTTTGCCGAGGCCGACATCGCCAAGCTCGAAGCGATCAATCCGGCACTCGCGGCGATCGCCGAGACCCGCGCGGTGCGCCGGATCAGCGCCAACCTGCTCGACACCTATCTCGGGCCGCAAGCCGGCCGCCGCATCCTCGCCGGGCAGATCCGGCGGGCCCAGGGCGAGCATATGCGTGCGGTCGTCATGATCGCCGACATGCGCAACTTTACCGGCTTGTCCGACCGGCTGCCGGGCGATTCGGTGATCGAGCTGCTCGACGACTATTTCGACGCGATCGTCTCGCCGGTCCAGGAAAAGAAGGGCGAGATCCTGAAATTTATGGGGGACGGCGTCCTCGCGATCTTTCCCGCCGACGACGACGAGGATTTTGCGCCGGCGAGCCTGCGCGCGCTCGACGCCGCGACCCAAGGGCTGGCGCGGCTCGACCTCGTCAACGCCAAGCGCCGCGAGCGCGGCGAGCCCGAATTGCGCACCGGCATCGGGCTTCATCGCGGCGAGGTGATCTATGGCAATGTCGGTGCGGCCGACCGGCTCGACTTCACGGTGATCGGGCCGGCGGTCAACCTCGCCTCGCGCATCGAGGGGCTGACCAAGCGCCTCTTGCGCCCGCTCTTGACCTCGGCCGCCTTTGCCGAGATCTGCCCGCAGCCGCTGGTGTCGCTCGGTTTTCATCCGGTGCGCGGTCTTTACGAGCCCGAGGAGGTGTTCGGCCTGCCGGACTGAGCTCGGTAGATGTGGGAGATGTCGCATGGAAATACACTCGCGGAGCAGCTATCCGATCGCCGGGCGCGAGCTCGTCGCCGAGGGTGCCGATTTGCGCGTCCAGGTGCTGAGCCTGGCCAAGGGCCAGTGCGTGCCGTGGCACTACCACAGCGAGGTCAGCGACACCATGGTCTGCCTCGAAGGCCCGATGGTGGTCGAGACGCGGGCGCCGCACGCGACGTATCGGCTGATGCCCGGCCAGCGCTGCGCGGTGCCGCCAAAAACCGCGCATTACGTCCATGGCGAAAATGGCGGTCCCTGCCAATTCCTGATCGTCCAAGGTGTGGGCGTCTACGATTTCAACCCGGTCGGCGGCGCCTGAAAGGGGAAGGTGTGCGGTGCAGCATCATCTTCGCTGCGGAGAACGCGGCGAAGGCATGGGGTGTTGCGTACCGCCAACAACCCCGCGGCTC
>CAVVGE010000025.1:0-108018 GCA_963747735.1 uncultured Alphaproteobacteria bacterium
GATATCCCTGTCCGGCTGCTGTGGGGACGCGCACCGGCGAGGTTGGACTGCGAGCGCGCCGGCTGAATATTCCTCACAGCGCGGTCATGCCGCCGTCCACGAACAGCAGGGCGCCGGTGACGTAGGAGGCATCGTCGGAGGCCAAAAACAGGATCGCGGCGGCGACCTCCTCGGCCCTGCCCGGGCGCTTCAGCATGGTGCCTTGCGCGGCCCTGGCGTTGTACTGCTCGACGGTCTCGCCGGAAGCGGCGATGCGGCGCTGATGGAACGGCGTGAAGATCGGGCCGGGGCCGACGGCGTTCACCCGAATGCCCTCCGGCGAGTGGTCGGCGGCGAGCGCCCGCGTCAAACCCGCGATCGCGGCCTTGGTGGTGTCGTACTGCAGGTTGCCGCCGCCTGCGACGACGGACCGTACGGAGGCGGTGTTGACGATGGCGCCGCCGTTGTTGCGGCGCATCAGCGGAACCGCCGCCTTGGCACAGAAGACGTAGCTCATCAGGTTGACGCTGAGGATCTCGTTCCAGCTCGCGGCACTCGCCTCCTCGACCTTCTCGTATTTGCGGATGCCGGCATTGTTGACGAGGATGTCGAGACGCCCGAACTTTTGCGCGGCACCGTTGACGAAGGCGAGGCATGCGGCCTCGGTGCCAACGTCAGCCTGCGTGAAGGCGACCTTGGCGCCGGCGGTCTCGAGCTCGGCCGCCACGCGCCGGCCGCGCTCGCCGTCCCGATCGCAGAATGCCACGCTCGCGCCCTCGGCGACGAAACGCCTGACCGTCGCCTCGCCGATCCCTGATGCCCCGCCCGTCACCGCCGCAACCTTGCCGTCGAGCCTTCCCATGTTCGCCACCTTTCATTGCATTGCGAAACCCGCATCCACGATACGTCGGTATCCGATCCGGCGGGCACCGCCTTGTTGGCCCGGCCTGGGTGCCCGACCTTAGACCCGGTGTTTGCCACATGCTCGCCACCAGCTCCTCGCCCTCGCCGCAGCGCTCGAGCTGGCGCCCTGCACGTTCGATCTGCACTCCAGCTTCGCCCGCACCGGCGCCCGGCACGGCCTTGGTTAACCGAATCGACACCCGTTCTGGGCAAATTTCCAGCTTTTTGCATAACGGGTGGCTGAAGGATGCCGATGCCAAAGCTGACGCGCGCTGCGAGCAAGGCCGGCAAGGCCGCCGGTCCGGCACCGGCTATTCGCCCGGCGCTGTATGCGATCGCCGGCGCGCTGACGCTGTCCCCCTTGCTGTGGGCGCGGGTCCCGGCGCTCGTCGACTATCCCAATCACCTCGCGCGCGCATGGATCCTGGTCCACGCGGCAGAGATCCCGGCGTTGGCCGGCAATTACAGTGTCCATTGGCGCATCTTGCCCGACCTCGCGATGGACGGCGTGGTCTCGGCCCTCGCCTACCTCGTTCCGGTCGAGCTCGCCGGCCGCATCTTCGTTGCGCTGACCATGGTGGCATTGGTCGGTGGCACGCTCGCCTTGCACCGCGTCCTGCACGGTCGCGTCGGGCTTTGGCCGCTGTGCTCGATGCTGTTCGTATACAACGCCGTTCTGTTCTGGGGCTTTGTCAGCTGCCTGTTTGCGGTCGGCGTCTACCTGCTCGTGTTCAGCGGCTGGATCGCCACGCGCCATTGGCGCATCGGCGTCCGGCTGGCGCTGTTTTCGCTCGCTGCCAGCCTGCTGTTCTTGCTGCATCTGTTTGCCTTTGGCCTCTACGGCTTGTCGATGGCGGCTTATGAGCTGCAAGCCCGGCTCGGACGAAACCAGCCGTCTTTCCGCAGCCTGACGGGATGGATGGCGACCTGGCTGCAGCTGCTTCCGGGACTAGCGCTGTGGCGCGCGAGCCTGGCGCATGCCGGGTCGACGCTGACGGTCTATGGTGGCGTTGCGCCGAAGCTTTATGCGCTCTTCTCACCATTCGATTTTGGTGTCGCACCGGCGCCGCTCGATTGGCTCGTCGCTATCGTGGCCTGTCTCGGGCTGATCCTTGCGATCGCCACGCGGACGATCCGGCTCGCACCGGAAATGCGGCTGCCGCTGGCAGCGATGGCGGTCGGCGCTGTGCTGATGCCCAACCGCATGAGCGGGGCGTGGGGCGCCGACCTCAGGTTGCCGGTCACTCTGCCCTTCGTCGTCATCGCCAGCACCAGCCTGGAAATTTCCCGCCGATCGGCCGCCGGGATTGCGGTGGGCGCCGGCGCGGCCCTGCTGGTGCTGAGGGTCTGGTCGGTATCGCAGAGCTGGCGCGACTACGACCGCTGGTTCACCGAGTTCAGGACTGCTGCCGCGATCGTTCCGCCCGGCTCGCGGCTGCTGGTCGCCGAGGTGCCGGCATCGATGGCCGCCCGTCGCCTGCCCGGCGTGCCGGCTTTTCTTGCGCGGATGCAGCCGGCGGTATTCACCCATATGGCCGCACTCGCGGTGATCGACCGGGCAGTGTTTTTTCCGTACATCTTCACCGGGTGGACGACGATCGACGTGGCTGCGCGCAACACGCCGATATCACAGAAGGAAGGGCAGCCGGCGACGCTGAAGGAGCTGGTGCAGAGCGAAGACGGATCGGCTGCATTCCAAGCAAATGCGATCGGTGAGCTGCCTTATTGGCGCAATTGGCGGCAGGCTTTCGATTTTGCCTTGGTGATCGATTTCGGGCGGCCGCCGCAATCGGTGCCCCGGGGGATGCGCCCGGTGCGGAGCGGGAGCTTTTTCGGGCTCTATCGTATCACCAGCGCGCAGCACCCGGCACCGGTTCGGCAATCTGACGCGGCGGCAAAATCGCTGCCGCTCGGCGACGCAGCACGATTGCCGCAGCCGGCCCGGTGAACCGAGCGGCACAATCGCGCCGACCAGGACATGCCGAGCCTGGGCGAGCCCGGATCGGCAATTCTCGGAGCGATCGCGGCACGACAAAGGCGGCACCGAAAGTCTCGTGTTCCGGTGAAGGGCGGCCGTTCGCAGTGTCGATGTCGCGGTGTTGCCGCGGAGAAATGCCGGGGCGGGCTCGACGCGACGCCGAGACGATAATATTCATCCCTATTCGCGACGCGATGGAGGTCCGGCATGCCCGGCTTTGCTCACCCCGAATTTCTGATCGACACCGAAACGCTCGAACGACGGCTCGGCGAGCGGCACCTGCGCATCTTCGATTGCACGACGCATCTGATCCCGGACCCGAAAACCACCTACCAGGTCGTGCCGGGGCGGGCCGATTTTGAAAAGGCTCATATTCCCGGCGCGCAATTTGTCGATGTGCAGGGCGACTTGTCGGACAACAGTCATCGCTTTCGCTTTATGCGGCCCGCGGCAGACGCGTTCGCCGCGGCGATGGGCCGCCTCGGCGTCGGTGACGGAGCCGAGATCGTGACCTACAGCGCGACGTCGGCGCAATGGGCGACGCGGGTGTGGTGGCTGCTGCGCAGCTTTGGCTTCGACAATGCGGCGGTGCTCGACGGCGGCTGGCAAAAATGGAGCCGGGAGGGACGGCCGGTCGAAACCGGGCCGGTGCAGCCCCCTCCCCCGGCGCAGTTTGCGGTGCGCGCCGAGCGGCCGCTGATGGTCGGCAAGGCGGAGGTGCTCGCCGCCATCGGCAACGGTGCCATCTGCACCTTGAACGCGCTGTCGGCCGCGCAGCATGCCGGCAGCGGCGGCAACAGCTATGGCCGGACGGGCCGCATCAAAGGCAGCGTCAACCTGCCGGCGGCGCATCTGCTCGACCCGGCGACCGGAGCCTTTCTGCCTGCGGATGAGCTGCGCCGGCGCTTTGCCGCGGTCGGCGCGTTCGACCGCGAGGTCATCAGCTATTGCGGTGGCGGGATCGCGGCGAGCGCCGATGCCTTTGCCCTCGTCATGCTCGGCCACGAGAACGTCAAGCTTTACGACGCCTCGATGAGCGAGTGGGCGAACGACCCGTCCCTGCCAATGGAGACCGGGCCGATGGAGACCGGCTGATGGCGGCCAGCGAACAAGCCCCGGAGCTGGTCTTGAGCGATATGCCCGAGGCCGCGGCCGAGGCGGTGATCCGCGACGGGCTCGGCGCCTACAATTTTTCGAAGGCGGGCTATCGCGACCAGAAGCCGCTCGCGGTCTTTGTCACCGACCCGGAGAATGGCGAGGTCGTCGGCGGGCTCATCGGCCGCACCTCCTACGGCCTCCTCTACATCGATCGCTTTTTTCTGCCCGAAGGGCTGCGCCGGCAGGGGCTCGGCAGCCGGGTGCTGAAAGCGGCCGAGGAGGAGGGGGCGCGGCGCGGCTGCACGCGGGCGATCCTGTCGACCCTGTCGTTCCAGGCCCCTGGCTTTTACGAGCGTCAGGGCTGGCAGGTGCTCGGCCGCATCGACTGCGACCCGCCCGGCCACACCCGCTTCAGCATGACCAAGCGGCTGGTGCCGCACCGCGGCTGGATCGCCCCTTCCTGAGAGCGCGCGCCCGGCCCGACGCCCTCATCGACGCGCGTGCAGCAGAATCTGGGTCGCCGCCCAGATCACACCGGCGAGCGTTCCTGTAATAGCGATGAAAGCGGCGATCCCGACGCCGATCCCCCATTTGATCAACCGCAGCTCGACCTCGGCCAGGTCGGTTTTTGTGGCGACATTGGAAAGGTCGAGATCCTGCGCCAGCCGCACCGCACGGGTGACCGCCTCGGCCTGTGCGTCGGTGAAGCCCGACGCCTTCAGCTCGTTGACGAGCTCATGCGTGTCGAGCGTGCTGATCATCGCGCACGGCAAGGTGACGATATCGACGGCGCAGAGGTAGTCTCAAGCGGCGTTTCAGGCGTTGTAGTCGAGGCCGAGGGCGGCGAAGCGCTCGCGGTCCTCGCCCCAGTTCTGGCGCACCTTGACAAAGAGGAAGAGGTGCACGCGCCGGCCGAGCATATGCTCGAGCTCGGCGCGGGCACGGCTCCCGATCGACTTGATCCGCTGACCGCCGTCGCCGAGCACGATCGCGCGCTGGCTCGGCCGCTCGACATAGATCACCTGCTCGATGCGCGCGCTGCCGTCGGGGTTTCGGGGACAGTTTACTTATTGGCCTGACCGCGCTGCACGCGCGGCGCTCCGCGCGGCTCAAGCCTCGGGCTCGCGATCCTCGCTCGATACCGCGGCGAGAAACCGCGGCAAATCGGACCAGCCATAGCCGACCGCGGCAACCGCGCTGCCGCCGACCGGCAACGCCTTGCCAGTGACCTGGCGGCCGCCGAGCCGCTCGTAAAAAAACCGGGACGGGTTGTCGCGCAGCACCCAGATGATCGCCGAGCCGCGTCCGGCTGCGACGAGCCGCCGGAACAGCGCGAGCAGCAGGCGCCGACCGATCCCCCGGTTCTGCCAATCCGGTCCGACATAGAGCGTGAACACCTCGCCGGCAAAGCCGCGGTCGCCGCGCGCCGGTCCGCAGCTGCCAAAACCCAAAATGCCGCCGCCGGCGTCGGCCGCCACCCGCACGTCGCGCGGCTCGGCGGCGATGACACCGCGCCAGCCGGCCTCGCGCCGACGCTCGGAGAGCCCGACGAGATAAGGGGTGGACAGCACTCCGGCATAGGTTGTCCGCCAGGTCTCGACATCGAGCCTGGCGATCGCGCCTGCATCCTCCGGGCGGGCGGGCCGGATCGTGACCTCGTCCATGCGCCTTATTCTGCCCGGTTTCCCGCGCCGGTGGGAGTGTCATGCAAAGCGCCGGCGTTTGCTGTAGCATCGAGGCCATTGCAGCTGCACCGCGAGTGCGAGCATGCCGAGCGAATATTTTGTGACCTGGGCGGGCTATAATGCTTGGGCCAATCGCCGGCTCTATCAGGCCTGCGCGACCCTCGCCGAGGCCGATTATCTCAGGCCGCGCGCCGGCGCCTTCGGCTCGCTGCACGCGCTCTTGAACCACGTCCTTGTCACCGACCGCATCTGGATCGCGCGGATCGACGGCCGCACCGTGCCGACCCTCCGGCTCGACCAGGTGCTTTATGCCGACCTCGTCGCGCTCAAGGTCGCACGCGCCGCCGAGGACGAGCGCCTCCGTCACCTGGTCGCCGGGCTGTCCGCGACGCGCCTGCACGAGCCGCTCGCCTGGCGCGATGCTGCGGGCGAGCGGCGCAGCGCGCCTCTCGCCCTCGTCCTCGGGCACCTCTTTAATCATCAGACGCATCATCGCGGCGCGGCGCAGGCGCTGTTGTCGCAGGCCGGCGTTTCGGCGCCCCCGCTCGATCTGACCGCTTTCCTGCGCGAAACGGCTGCGGCATAAGGCGGGCGCAGGAGCCATCGAACTTTTAGGGGTCATCGGAATGTTTCGGCCAGCCGGAATCGGGGTGCTGTTGTTGCTGCCGCTGCTCGCCTTGCCGGGCCACGCCCAAACCGTAAAGAAGGCGCCGGCCAAGCATCCGGTCGCCACGACGAGCCCGACCCGGCGGCTCGGCGTGGCCGACGGCTGGAGCGCTTACACCTATCGCGAGAAATCCGGACAGGTTTGCTATGTTGCCGCCGATCCGCGCAAGACCGAGCCGGCGAATATGAAGCGCAAGCCGGCGAGCGCGATGGTCACTCACCGGCCGCAAGAAAACGTCACCAATGTCGTCAGCTTTGTCGTCGGCTATCCGTTGAAGGACGGCAGCGATGCCGCGCTCGACATCGACGGGACGAAATTCGATCTCTTCACCAAGAGCGATACCGCCTGGTCACGGACCGCCGACATCGACAAGACGATCGTCGAGGCGATGGCCAAAGGAAAGCAGGCGGTGATCAAGGCGACACCGCAAAAGGGTGCCCCGACCACCGACACCTATTCGCTCGCCGGCTTTGGCAAAGCCTTGGCGCTGATCGACAAGGCCTGCGGGATCAAGCGCTGATGGTGTGTGCCCAAAGCTTTCTGCGGCGGCATTGCCCCCACCCTAACCCTCCCCCGCAAGCAGGGGAGGGGAGCTGCATTATCCCTCCCCCGCATGCGGGGGAGGGAGTGGGAGAGGGTGACACGGGTGTGCGGCAATATTGCTGCCGGCGATCACGAGCCCCCATATGCCGGACATGATGCGCAATCTCGTCGGGCTCGGCCGTGACGCGCTTGCCGCCGAGATGGCGGAATTCGGCGCCGAGCCGTTTCGCGCGCGCCAGCTGTGGCATTGGATCTATCATCGCGGCGCTGCCGATTTTCCGCAGATGACCTCGCTGTCGAAGGCGTTCCGCGACCGCCTCGCCGAAAACTACGAGCTGCGCCGGCCGGCGGTGCCGCACAGCCTCGCCTCGGCCGACGGCACGCGCAAATGGCTCGTGCGCTTTGCCGACGGGCAGGAGGTCGAGACCGTCCATATCCCCGAGGAGGACCGCGGCACCTTGTGCGTCTCCGCGCAGGTCGGCTGCACCCTCAGCTGCACCTTCTGCCATACCGGGACCCAGCGCCTGGTGCGCAACCTCGGCCCGGCGGAGATCATCGGTCAGGTCATGGTGGCGCGCGACGCGCTCGGCGAATGGCCGTCGCCACGGGAAGACCGGCAGCTGACCAATATCGTGCTGATGGGGATGGGCGAGCCGCTCTACAATTACGAGAATGTCGCGGCGGCGGTGAAGATCATCCTCGACCCCGAGGGGCTGTCGATCTCGCGCCGCAAGATCACCTTGTCGACCGCCGGTGTGGTGCCGGTGATCACGCGCTGCGGCGCCGAGCTCGGTGTCAACCTCGCGGTGTCGCTGCACGCGGTGCGCGACGATGTCCGCGACCGGCTCGTCCCGCTCAACCGCAAATATCCGATCGCCGAATTGCTCGCCGCCTGCAGCACCTATCCGGGGGCGAGCAACGCGCGCCGCATCACCTTCGAATACGTCATGCTGAAAGGCGTCAACGACAGCCCGGCCGACGCGCGCGAATTGGTGCGGCTGATTGCCGGCATCCCGGCCAAGGTCAATCTGATCCCGTTCAACCCGTGGCCCGGCGCCCCCTACGAATGCTCGAGCGAGGCGGCGATCGCGGCGTTTTCCGACATCGTCTTCGCCGCCGGCTATTCGGCCCCGGTGCGCACCCCGCGCGGCCGCGATATCCTCGCCGCCTGCGGCCAGCTCAAATCGGCGAGTGTGCGGCAGCACCAGCCTGCGCGCGACCGGACGGCGTTGCCCGCCGCCTGATCGTTATCGCCATCCCCGTGCTCTATTCGCTGCTCGGAGCGGGGCTTGCCGCCTATGGCGCCATCGCCGCCGGGCTTTTCCTGGGTCAGCGCCAGCTGCTCTATCGCCCCGACAGAAGCCGTCCCGATCTGGGCGATCTGACCTTGCTCGGGGTGCGCGAGGTGATGTTGACGACAAGCGATGGGCTCAGCCTGCTCTCGTGGTGTCTGCCGCCGCGCCCCGGCCGGCCGGTCATCGTCTATTTTCACGGCAATGGCGGCCATATAGGCTATCGCGCCGGGCGCCTGCGCCGCTTCGCCGGCGAGGGCTACGGCGTGCTCATGGCGGAATACCGCGGCTATGCCGGCAACCCCGGCAAGCCCACCGAGCCCGGGCTGCTCGCCGACGGCGAAGCGGCGCTCGATTTTCTCGATGATGCACGGATCGACCCCGGCCGGCTCGTGTTGTGGGGGGAGTTGCTGGGGTCGGGAGTGGCCGTCGCGCTGGCTGCGCGCCGGCAGATCGGCTCCCTGGTGCTGGAGGCACCGTTCACCAGCGTCGCCAGGGCGGCCCAGCTGCATTACCCCTTTATTCCGGCCGCGCTGATGGTGCGCGACAAATTCGACTCGCTGTCCCGGATCGGCCGGGTCGAGGCGCCGCTCCTGGTATTGCACGGCGAGCGCGACAGGATCGTTCCGGTCCAAATGGGCCGCGCGCTGCTCGCTGCCGCGATGTCGCCGAAGGAAGGCTGGTTCTCGCCCGCCGCCGGTCACGAGGACCTTCGCCAATTCGGTGCGCTCGACGCCGCGATCGTCTTTATCGAGCGCCGGGTTGGCCGTGCACAGCCGATGGCGGTTGCCGCAGCCGACAATTCGGATTAGTGCGGCACAGGCACTGAAGCAAGGGGTGAGGGCCATGCCCGATCCGGTGAAAAAGGTGGTGTTGGCCTATTCGGGCGGGCTCGATACGTCGGTCATTCTGCGCTGGCTGCAGGAGACTTACCGCTGTCAAGTCGTCACCTTCACCGCCGATCTCGGCCAGGGCGAGGAATTGGCGCCAGCGCGCAAAAAGGCCGAATTGCTCGGCGCCGCACAGATCTTTGTCGACGATTTGCGCGAAGAATTCGTGCGCGATTTCGTCTTTCCGATGTTTCGCACGAATGCGCTTTATGAAGGCGCCTATCTGCTCGGCACTTCGATTGCACGGCCCTTGATCGCCAAGCGCCAGATCGAGATCGCGCGCCTCGTCGGCGCCGACGCCGTCGCCCACGGCGCCACCGGCAAAGGGAACGACCAAGTCCGCTTCGAGCTCGGCTATTATGCGCTCGCCCCCGACATCAAGGTCATAGCACCCTGGCGTGAGTGGGACCTCACCTCGCGCACCCGCCTCCTCGATTATGCCGAGCGGCACCAGATCCCGATCGCCCGCGACAAGCGCGGCGAGGCGCCGTTTTCGATCGACGCCAATTTGCTGCACGTCTCGGCCGAGGGGAAGGTGCTGGAAGACCCGTGGGCCGAGCCGGAGGAATTCGTCTACAGCCGCACCGTCGCCCCCGAGGCGGCACCCGACGCACCGCAATATGTCGAGATCGCGTTTGCGCGCGGCGACCCGGTCGCGGTCGATGGCGAGGCATTGTCGCCGGCGGCCTTGCTGACGCGGTTGAACGAATTGGGCGGCCGGCACGGCATCGGCCGGCTCGACCTGGTCGAGAACCGCTTTGTCGGCATGAAATCGCGCGGCGTTTACGAGACCCCGGGCGGCACGATCCTCATGGCGGCGCATCGCGGCATCGAGAGCCTGTGCCTCGACCGCGGTGCCGCGCACCTCAAAGACGAGCTGATGCCGCGCTATGCCGAGCTGATCTACAACGGCTTCTGGTTCTCGCCCGAGCGGGCGATGCTGCAGGCGCTGATCGACCGGAGCCAGGAGGATGTGGAGGGCGTCGTCCGGCTGAAGCTCTACAAAGGCTCGGCCCGCGTCGTCGGCCGCAAATCGCCAAAGAGCCTCTACAGCCGGGCCCACGTCACCTTCGAGGAGGACGCCGTCTACGACCAGCGCGACGCCGAAGGTTTCATCAAGCTGACCGCCCTGCGCCTGCGCCTCGCCGCCCGGCGCAACGAGTGACCATCACGCCACGTCTTCAACGCCGACAGTGAGCCGCTTGCCGATGACCCGCAGCGCCTGATCGATGTGCTCGATTGTCGAGCGGTGATTGAGATCGAACAGCCGATCCACCTGCGGCCCATGCCAGCCCAGCCGCCGCGCCAGTTCCGTTTTCGACACGCGCTGGGCTCCTGCGACGCGATACAGCTCCACCTTTGCCGAGGTGAGCGGCGGCAGGCGGACCAAGCGCCGGCCACTTTCCCGCGGGGATGGCTCCGTCATAAGACCTACCAACCCCGACTCGAATCTGGGAAAGCTATGGAATATTTCTGCGGGTGCCGGCACTGACGGCGGCGGAATATCTTCTCGCCGGGTGATCCGAGCGGCTAGCGCCTCTTCAATTGCATCTGCGGCACGGTGCATAGCATCGTCCTCATCCTCGCCAAAGGTGGTCACCTCCGGCAGGTCGGGGCAGGTCACGAGAATTGACCCGTTGTCGTCGGGCCTGAGGATCACTTCGTACATTGTCCAGCCTTTACGGAACGGCTAATCAAGGCCCAGATCCTTTTTGATCTTGGATACGAGACCGATGCCCAGCTCCTTTTTGCTTCCATGCATTGGCAGTTGTGATTTTCGTTCTCCACGCACCACGGTAAGATGACCGCTCCCGCCCTTATGATTCTCGAATGCACAACCTTGGTTCGCGAGCCATTGTCGGAACTCACTGGCCGTCATCGATGCAACATAAATGTTGCTCCCGAGGCGCCCAAGCAAGGACGGGATTTGGGTGCGGTCACCGGGCGCTGCGGTGCGCGTCGAGCCAACCCAGCATGAGGCGGTTGAAGGGGCCGGCGGCTTCGACGTTGGGGAAATGGCGCATGCCGGCGATTTCTTCGTAGCGGGCGCCGGGGACGAGGCCGGCGAGGAGGCGGTTTTCGCTCGCCGGGGTGCCGGGGTCGTCGGCGCCGCACACGACCAGCACCGGCAATCGCAGCGCGGGCAGCCGGGGCACGAAATCGTAGCTCATGATCGCCGCCGAGCAGCCGAGATAGCCCGCTGGCGTCGTGGCCGCGACGGTGTCGCGGATCTGCCGCCAGCGCGCCGGGTTTCGCGCCCTGAACGCGTCGGTGAACCAGCGTTCGACGGTCGCGTCGGCGAGCGGCTCCAAGGAATTGGCGTGGCGCACCGTGCTCATGCGCTCGGCCCATAGCTCGGCCGCACCCTTGGGGCTCGCCGGCAATGTGTCGCACCACATCGCCGAGATCAGCTTGTCTGCGTGCTCGAGCGCGACAGCCTGGCCGATCATGCCGCCGATCGACAGCCCGATGTAATGGACGCGGCTGAGCCCGAGCGCGTCGAGCGCAACGGCGACGTCGTCCGCGAGCTCGCTCATCGTGTAGTCGCCGGCAACCGGGTCGCTGCCGCCATGCCCGCGCATGTCGAGGCGGAGCACGCGAAACCCGGCCTGCAATAAGGCCGGCACCTGCTCGGCCCAGCTGCCGCCGTCGGAGGCGAGCGAATGGGTGATGCAGACCACGGGGCCGTCCTCGGGTCCGGCGAAATCGTAATAAAGGCGGCGTCCGGCAAGCGGCAGCAGCATGGCGAGCCTCCGTGATTTTCGGGCGGGTCCGGGCGGGTCCGGCTCCGGTCCGGTCAGACGAGGTATTCGAACATCAGGTTGCGGAGGAAATAGAGCAAGAGGATCACGATCACCGGCGAGATGTCGATGCCGCCGAGATCGGGCACGATGCGGCGGATCGGCCGCAGCACGGGCTCGGTGATGCGCCACAAAAAATCCCCGACCGTGGAAACGACGCGGTTGTGGCGGTTGACGACGCCGAAGCCGACGAGCCAGCTCAGCACCGCCTGGGCAATCAAGAGCCAGATATAGATCGAGATGATCGTGTCGACGAGGCGCAAAAAGGCATACATCCGGGCGAAACCTCGCCGCCAAGTGGGTGCCGCGACGGTACTGTCCGCGTTGACGCTCCGCAAGCGAAGCGGCGCCCGGCTTGACAGCAAACCACCCCCCGACGATAGTCCGCGGCACCCGGCGGCGGGCCGGAAAAAGCGCGATGGGGCCGTAGCTCAGCTGGGAGAGCGTCGCGTTCGCAATGCGAAGGTCAGGGGTTCGATCCCCCTCGGCTCCACCAAAATTTCACGACCGCGCCGCGGCCGGCGCCAATCCCGGCTCGATCTGGCGCAGCACCGGGTAAGCGTAGGGCCCGAGGCGGCTGATCAGGGCGACCGCGACGACGAGGGCAACGGCGGCGCCGATCAAGGCCGGCGTGTAGGAGCCGGCGATATCGTAGACAAAGCCGCCGAGAAACCGGCCGAGGCTCGAGCCGAAGCCAAAGACCATAAAGAAATAGCCGTAGAGCTGGCCGAAGGCGCGCTGGCCGAAATAGCGCGTCGTCAAAAACGCGATCAGGTCGATCTCGGTGCCGAGGCCGAGCCCCATCAGCACGACACCGGCGGCGGGCAAGGCACCGGCAGCGCTGGCGAGAAAGACAAAGCCCAGGATCGGGGCGAGGAAAAAGCAGCTGGCGACATAGGGGGCGAAGACGCGGTCGACGAGCCAGCCGGCCAGCAACCGCCCCGCCAAGGTCGACAGCCCGAACAGACCCAGAGTGGCCACCGCCCGTGCCGGCGCCACGCCGCGATCGGTCAACAGAGGCACGATATGCGCCACACTGCCGTTGACCGCGACCGCAACCAGGAAAAAGGCCGCGGCGACGATCCAAAAGCGCAAGGTGAGCGCGGCCTCGCGCGGGCTGAGGCCCGGGCGAAGCGCAGCTTGGGCGACGGCATGGTGCTCGCCCTCGCCGGGGCGCGGCTCGCGGATCCACAACGCGACCGCCGGGAATGCGATCGCCAAGGTCAGCACCGCGAGCCAGACATAGGCGCCGCGCCAGCCAAACCGGCCGATCAGCCGCAGCGCCAATTGCGGGACCACAAACCCGCCGAGCCCGACCCCGGCCATCGCGATGCCGAGCGCCAATCCGCGCCGCCGGTCGAACCACGCCGAGATCGCCTTGGCATAGCCGACCGGGGTCTGGACGGCACTCGCCGTCTCGGCGAGGGCGAAGAGCGCGGTGAAGACCCAGAGCGAATTCGGGCTGAGGCCGAGAAGGCTCATGCAAAGGGCATAGATGACGAGGCCGGGGAGCGCGACGCGGCGGATCGTCCAGCGGTCCATCATCGAGCCGAGCACCGGGACCGCGATCGCCGAAAAGATGCCGCCAAACGACAAGGCGAACGACGCCTCACCCCGCGTCCACCCGGTATCGGCCATGATCGGCTTTAGAAACACGCCAAAGGTGAAGGCGAGCACCGGCCCGTTGCAGACAAAGAGCCCGATGACCGCGCCGACCACCACCCACCACGGATTGGTGAATTTCAGGGCCATCGCCGCCTCCGCCCTTGTGCGGATCGTGGGATCAGCTCAGCGCCACTTCGAAGCCGCGCCTGGTGCCGGGCCGCGCCATGATCTTGTCGTACCAGCGTGCGACATTGGGGAAGTCGGCGAAATCGACCTGATGGCGCTCGTGCCGCCAGGCCCAGCCGAGGATCGCGAAATCGGCGATCGAGATGTCGCCGGCGACGAACTCGGCCTCGCCGAGCCGCTTGTCGAGAACGCCGTAGAGCCGGCGCGTCTCCTTGGAATAGCGCTCGAGGCCGTAGCGCCGGTCGGTTTCGACCTTGACCTGCAAGAAGTGGTGCACCTGCCCCGGCATCGGCCCGAACCCGCCCATCTGCCACATCAGCCACTCCAGCACCGGCACCTGCCGGCGACGGTCGGCGGGCCAGAATTGCCCGGTCTTCTCGCCGAGATAGATCAGGATCGCGCCCGATTCGAAAATGCTGATCGGCGGGCCGCCGGGGCCTTCGGGATCGACGATCGCCGGGATCTTGCCGTTGGGGCTGATCTTGACAAAGCCCGGCGCGAACTGCTCGCCCTTCGAAATGTTGACCGGGTGCACGGTGTAGGCGAGCCCCATCTCTTCGAGGGCGACGCTGATCTTGCGGCCATTCGGGGTGTTCCAGGTATGCAGCTCGATGGTCATTCGGGGTTCGCCTTTTGATGAGCTCGTTAAAATTCGGTCAGCGGCTTTTTAGCATGGCATAGGCGGCGGGCAGCAGCCGCGCCAGCCGCCCGGCCCATTCGTCCTGGCCTTCGGGCTCGGCGATCAGATCCTGCCGGATCTCGATCTCGACATGCGCGAGGCCCCGCTTCTCGCCGTGCACCGGCACGGTGTAGTCGCTCAAATCGCCGATCGCATAGGGTTGGTTGTCGCCGACGACAAGGCCCGTTTCGGCGCGCAAGAGCGCGAGGAGCGGACGGGCGAGGCGCGCGTCGCGATGATAGAGGATGCCGGCATGCCAGGGGCGCACGGCGCCCTTGAAAACAGGGGTGAAGCTGTGCAGCGCCACCAGCACAGAGGTGGCGCCAGCGGCCCGCCGTTGGTCGAGGGCGGCGGCGATCGCGTCGTGATAGGGGTGAAAGACCGCCGCGCGGCGCGCGGCCCGCTCGGCTTCGCCAAGACCGCGATTGCCGGGGATTTCGGTCGTCTCGCTGATTTCCGGGATCGAGCTCGGCACGGCGGGGTCGCGGTTGCAGTCGATCACGAGCCGCGAGTAGGTCTGCAAGACGAGCGCGGCATCGAGCAGCTGCGACAGCCTGCGGCCGACCTCGGCGATGCCGATGTCCCAGGCGATGTGGCGCTGCGTGTCGGGTTCGGCGAGGCCGAGCCGGCCGAGCCGCCGCGGGATGGCGCGCCCGCCATGGTCGCAGGTCAGGAAAAGCTCCGAGGCGCCGGTCGCGTTGACCAGGGTCACCGGGCCCGGCTCGTCGGGATCGAGAAGCGGCGGTTGGGTCATGGCGCTGCGCGAGCGGTTTGGGATAGCGAAAAGATCATGCCGCCGCAGCGCACGGCAACAGCTAATCGCGCTGTCTGGCGGAGCATCGCCAGCGCGGCGCAGGACAGAGCGCACCACCGGATATACACAACGATGACGCCACAATCCCCGGTGAGGATCAGGTCAGCTCGGTGCGTAGCGCGCTGATCGACGGCATAAAGAAATAACCGGCGGCGGTCAGCACCACGAATTGGTTCGGCAGATCGAGGGTGGTACGTCGGCTCCCGGCCGGGAAGTTGGGAAAGGGCTCATCCATCTTGCGAGCGCCGTCGCCTGGGGCTTGTCCGATGATCGGATCGAATCCGGGCGTGACCGCGCCGCCGCCAGGGCGGGTCTTGCCGCCGACGAAATCGGGGTCGTTCGCGTAGCTGCGCTGAACGAACTCGAATTGCCGCTCGATCGAGGTTTGATAACAAACAAACATCAGCCCGCGGCTGTGTCGTGTCGTCACCTCGCCCGGCTCGACCTCGGGGCCGAACGGGATGCCGGCACGGATGATCCGATGCCGCTGTGCCTCGGCCTCGTTGCCGAAATCGTCGCGCGGATAGGATTTGCGGATATGGGCCGCGTAGGGGCATCTGCGTTGAAAGGGATCGTCGCCATATTCGAAATCGTTGTTGCGCATGTCGTCGCCGCCGAGGCCAGGGTTGTCGCGCAGCGGCGACAGCTCCAACGGGGCCCCGCTCCTCCACCGGCCGACCAGCCGCGCGGCCAGCAATTCCCGGTCCATGCCGAGCCGAACCGCACGGGCGGCAACGAATTTGCGGAACTCCGGCACTTTTTGCTCAAGGCGCCGAAACACCATCAAGGAGCCATTGCGCATCCATGGCGCCGCCATGTCCGGGCTTGGACCCGGCTTGACCGGATCGCCGGGGTCTTGGCCCGGATAGCCGAACACGAACTCGCCCGGCCAGATCAGGTCCTGCCCCGGCAGGCCCTGGTCGGGCCGGTGATTCGGGTCGGATGGTGGCGTCAGCCCGCGGATGCCCGGTTGCGACACGCCGTCGAGAAAGCCGAAATGCTCGTGCCCGCGCTGTGCGCCGGGGCGAACGTTCGCCATTTCGGCATAAACGACTTTGATCGACGGGCTCAATAATCGAAATAGTTCATCAGAACAGGATATCACCGATGGGCGATCCGAGCCGGTGATCAGAAGCACACCGTCGATCCGGTCGGAGACAAATTTTGCCAACCAGCGCGATTTAGGCGGATCGTTCAGGCGTTCGAGAGTACCGGGATGGTCGGCGCCTCTTTCAAATGCCGCGTCGAGCCTGGGCCGCGCGGCGCCGATCAGCCGGTCCACTCCGTCTTTGCTAAACCCGAGGTTGATACCGATAAAATTCTGACGTGTGCGCCCGCCGGATTTTTGCCGCTGGCCGATAATCTCGTTACGCCGCCGGGCAAGCGCCGCCGTAGTAATGCGGTTGATACAGTAAAATTTCATCCTTTGTTTGAAGGAAATGTAATTGATAATCTTGAAGAAGATGAAATACTCAAAATCCTTTTGGAGGCCGACAACGACATCACCCTGAACATCGTTCAGATCGAGCACGGTCGTCCTCCATGCTGTTACGGCCATCCGCGCTGCTGGCTACGCCCCTGTTCGAAATCTCGGCTTCGAGCCATCGTTGTTGGAAAGCAGCGGGCGACGCTATCCTACGGGAAGCCTCAGCGATCACCCTCGGCTTCCCAAGCCGAATCCTCCATCGAGACGGGATCAGCGGCGTAATTTGGTTCTGCGCAATCCGCGTTTGTGTTGTGTTCGCGGAAAACCGGTGGCAAACGGCCCTGGTCTCAGCCGCCGTTCGCGCCCTCGAAACCGACCAGCACGTAATCGGTGATCCATACGGTCAAGCCGTCGACTGTGTAAGGCCAGCGGTAGGCGATGCGCACCGCCTTGGCGATGCGATGCGGCTGCTCCTTGAATTCCCAATGCGGGTGCTGCTTGTCTATCTCGATCCACACGCCGGTCATATCTGGGGAAGGAGCGGGAGTTGTGCCTGAAGCCGGGGCCGCCGTCGTGGTTGCAGCGCCGCCCGCGGCCGGAGGCAAGGCTGGACCCGAGTAGTCGGCGGGAATGAACACGTGGGGATCCATCGCGTTCTCCTTGCCGTATGTATAGGGGTTCAACATGCAGATCAACGCGCCGAGATCTTTGTCTATCGACATTTGCTCGTCCTCCATCGCAGGTGCCGGCTTATGGCGATCACGCCGTGGGCGAGTGTAATCCATTTCACATTGGGATAAAATTTTGCGGTGCCTCCACGATGGCGGCTGCGTCGCGCCCAAAGGGCCGAGAACTCACGCCGCGCCGGCGAAGAGGCGTATTGCGGAGCCGCGATCGAGCGCGGCGAGCGCAGCCTGGACCCGCTCGGGTTCGTTGCGGGTCCTGATCGCGCTGAAAATCGCATGCGCCCGTTCGAGCAGCTGGCGTGCCGCCGCGATATCCCCGGCGATCTGTCGCAAGGCGGCACGGGTGACCATTGCTCGGGCGAGATCGTTGCGCGCGCCGATCTGCTCAAAGATCCGGATCGCGGTTTCCGCGTAATCCTCGGCGGATTCGGCTGCTTCGGCGGCGAGGCATTCGGCCAGCAGCCAGCACGCCCGACCCTCGTACTGGAGATAGCCGATGGCGCGACTGGCCGACAGAACCTGATCGATCAGCGGCCGAGCGCTGCCCCGGTCGTTTTGCCGGAGCCAACCTTCGGCAAGCCACACCGCGCAGATCACACGGGTCCATTGCATCCGTGCGCTTTCGAACCACGCGATCGCGTCGGTTAGCTCTGTGATTCCATAATCGAGCCTGCCCGCCTTGATGCTCCCGAGCCCGCGGATCGCCCTGGCGAACGCCGCATCTCGGGGAATCGGCGAAAGCGCGAGCGCTTCCTCGCAGCATTCCAACCCGCGCTCCACGTCGCCTTGCTGGATGTGTGCCAAGCCGGTGCGCGACCAACCGACCGCCTTTAAGCGCAAATCGTTGAGCACGTTGCCGTGTTCGAGCCCGCGGCGGCAATAATCGAGGCTGCGTTCCCACTCGCCGAGATAATTCGCATTTGCCGTCAAGAACCAGAGCGTCCGCCCGGCCCACCAGCGATCGCCGCGCGCTTCGAAGCTCGCCAACGCCCGTTCGCCGGCGGCGAGCCCGTCGCGTGGCCGGCCGGCGATCATGTAAACCTGCGACAGGCAGGATTCGGCAAACGCATTGATCTCGTCGAGGCCGGACACCGAGGCGATCCTCGCCGCTTCCCGGCAATGTTGGATCGCCACGTCCGGCCGGCCGCCTGAAGTGCTGTGCAAGAAGCCGGTCCAATAACACCAGGCAGCCCGGCGCGGCGGGTCGCCGATCTCTTCAACGATGCTGCGAATGTCGTCCAGCGCTTGGATGTGCTGGGTGTACTGCCCGAGCGCATAGCGGACCTCGGCCTGCTTCAGCACGGCATCGACGCGGCGCAGCCGGTTGGGACCGGTGTCGGGCATCGCGTCGAGGGCGCGCTGCGCCTCGTTGAAATAGCCGAGGGCATCGCCGTTGGCCCAGCGGCGTTGTGCCTTTTCCGCGGCCACGATCCCGTAATCGACGGCCTTCTCGGTCTCGTCGCTGCGGCCGAAATGCAGCGCCAGAAATTCCACCACCTCGTCGGCGCGCTCGGCGTAAAGGGCTTCGAGCGCGCTTCCGATGGCGGCATGGCAGGCGCGGCGCTGCCGCTCCAGCAGACTGCCGTAAGCGGCTTCCTGGGTCAGCCAATGGCGGAAGGCGTAGATCGCTCCTTCCGCCTCGGTCCTCTCGTCAAGGAATCCAAAGCGGCACAGTTCACGCAGGACGGGTTCGAGCCCGCCTTCGGCTCGCCACACCGTCTGCAAAAGGCGCAGCGAGAATTCGCGGCCGATTACGGCGGCGGTCTGCAGCAGCCGCTTTGACGCCTGCGGCAGCCGATCGATGCGCGCCATGACCACATCGTGGATTGTCGCCGGGACCATCAGCTCCAGGCGATGAGTGTGGGTCTCCCCGGCATGTAGCGCCAGCTGTTCGAGAAACAGCGGATTGCCGTCGGCCTTGGCGAGGATTTCCTGGGTCACCGCCTCGGTCAGGGTGTCGTCGCGCAGCATTGAGCGAACGACGCGCAGGCTGTCGTCCCGGTTCAACGGCTGTAATGGAATTTGCGCCGCGTAGGATTTTTCAATCCAGGACGCCTGAAATTCCGGGCGGTAGGTGGCGAGGATCAGAATTTTGTTGTCGGCAACGCTGTCGACAAGAAATTCAACGAATTCTGCCGACAGCGTGTCGATCCAATGCAGGTCTTCCAGCACCAGCACCAGCGGGCGGCGCATGCTTCCTTTGACCGCGAGCTGACGAAACACCTCAAACGTCTTTTGCTTTAACGCTTCCGGCCGTAACGGGGGTGGCGAATCGTGCCCGTTTTCGATCTCCAGCACTTGGAGCAAAACCAAGCCGTCCTGATCCGGGTCCATCCCGACTTCGCGCAGAACCGAGCGCACTTTCTCGGCGATTTCTTCACGGGTATCGGTCTCGACAATGCCACAGTTGGCACGCAGCAGGTCGAGGACCAGCTGGTAAGGGATGGCTGTCCCGTAGGACAGGCATCGTCCCTCCAGCCAGGTGACCCGGCCAGGAGCGAGCTGGCGACGGATCTGATCGACGATGCGGGATTTCCCAATCCCGGGTTCGCCGACAATTCCCACAACTCTGCCGCGTCCGCTTTCGGCATGATCGAGGTAATCCTGCAGAGCCGCGACTTCACCAACGCGACCGGCAAAGCTCGTCATGCGCTCCCGCCCGGCTTCGTCGCGAGCCACGCGCCGACGGGTTATCCCGATCAGCCGGTAGGCGGTGATCGGCTCGGCCTTGCCCCTGAGCGCCAGCGGGCCGACCGGCTCGACGCGGGCATAGCCTTCGGCCAGCCGCGCGGTCTCGGCGCTGATCAGGATCGTGCCCGGCTCGGCGGCCTGCTCCAGCCGGGCGGCGACATTGGCGGTGTCGCCGATCACCGTGTCGTCCCACGGCAGCCGGTTGCCGACGGGTCCGAAAACAACCGGGCCGGTGTGAGCACCGATCCGCATCGGCAGGTCGAGCCCCTTATTTTCGGCGGTGCCGGCGCCGAGCGCCCGCTGGATCGCGAGCGCGGCCAGAAGCGCGCGCCGAACATGGTCTTCCTGCGTCACCGGCGCGCCGAACAGCGCCATAAAGCCGTCGCCCCTGAATTGCGGCGCGGTGCCGCCATAGCGGCGCACCTCGGCGAGGCTGGTTTCGAGAAACCGGTGAACGAGCTCGCGCATCGCCTCGGGTCCGAGCCGCTCTGTCAGCGGTGTCGAGCCGACGATGTCGCAAAAAAAGACCGTGACCTGCTTCATCTCGCCGGGCGGCAAGCCGGCGGTGGGCGGGCCGGCGGTGGGCAAACCCCCGGCGGAGGATGGCAGGTGCGCGTAGGGGGCCCCCGGCGCCCCCGGCTCCCGAATCCCCGGCCGGTCGAGCGCGGCGCCGCAATGACCGCAGAATTTGTGCCCGGGCGGGTTGGCGGCGCCGCATGCCGGGCAGGCAAGGTCGAGCGGCGTGCCGCACTGCCCGCAAAACCGCATGCCGACAGGATGGTCGGCGCCACATCGAGGGCAGCTCACTCCGGGCCTCCACAGCAGCGCCGGGATGCAGCGTGGAAATCAACTATTAGGCGCGGGCGGGAACTATTAGGCGCGGGCTGGCAAAGGATCAAGCTCGGCGCCGATTTCTCAGGGCCGGCCCCACAATTCCCGGGTCGCCAGACGCGCGCCATCGGCGAGCGCGGCAAGCTTGGCCCAGACCACGCTCGGATGGACCTCGCACGAGGTGGAAAAGCTGGCAAAGCCGCAATCCGCGCCGGCGATCACCCGGTCGCGCCCGACCACGCCGGCAAAGCGGGCGATGCGCTGGGCCACCGTTTCGGGATGCTCGACCAGGTTCGAGGCGTGGGTGACGACACCGGGGACCAGGATCTTGTCCGCCGGCAGCGCGACCTCCTCCCAAATCCGCCATTCGTGCTCGTGGCGCGGGTTGGCCGCCTCGAACGAATAGGCGCCGGCAGCGACCCGCAGCATGATGTCGACGATATGGCGCAATTCGAGGTCGTGAACCCGCGGGCCCATGTTGATGCTGTAGCAGGTGTGGTAGCGGATGCGCTCGGGCGGCAATCCCGCCAGCGCGTGGTTCAAAAGCTCGACGCTGGCGCTCGCCCAATTGCGGCATTCGGCGAGATCGAGCTCGGGATGCATCGCCCAGTGGCTGGCGAGCTGCGGGTCGTCGATCTGCAAGACGAGCCCGGCCTCGATGATCGCCCGGTATTCCTCGCGCAGCGCCTCGGCCAGCGCCACCCGGAATTCTTCGTCGGTCCGGTAGTATTCGTTGCTGTTCCAATTGGCGAGATTGGCGGGCGACACCGCCGGCATAAACGCTTCCTCGGCGGAAACCGCGGCCAGAGCGGCCTTCAGATCGGCGATGTCGCGCTCCAGCGCGGCGCGGCCGCGATAGGAGATCGGGCCGGTGCAGACCCAGCTGGTCGGCGGCGCGCGTCCGGCCGTCCCCGGCATTTGCGCCGCCCAGGCGTAGTATTCGGGGAAGGCGAGGTGCTCGCGCGATTGCGCCCAGCCGCCGGCGCGGGCGCTGTTGGGGCGCGGCTCGATGCCGGTGAGGCGCTCGTTGACATAGGGGATAAAGCCGAAGCGGCCCATCTCGCCATCGGCGAGGATGTCGATGCCGCACTCCGCCTGGCGGCGCACCACCTCGGCGACGGCGCTCTCGATCCGGGTGGCCAGCGCGCGGGCGTCGAACGGCGCGCCGCGCTCCTTCGCCTCGATCATCGCCAGAAGATCGGGCGGCCGCGGCAGGCTGCCGACATGGGTCGTCAGGATCCGCTCGGTGCTGCGCTTCATGCCCCTCTCCCGGCCACACCGCTATCCGCACCTTAGCCGCTGGGCCAGCCCCTTGCCAGAGCCGCCGCAAAGGGCGCGCGAGGCTCGCTCCGAACAAACCCACTGCCGAATGCGATTTCGCAACCGCGATCAGCACGCGCTGGACACGGCGTTGACGATTGGGCAAGATCGGCCCCGGTCGTGCTCTGCGATAGGGGGTATCGCATGAACTCGTGGGTCCCGGCCGCTCTCGCCTTCGCCGTTTTGGGCGCGCTCGCGGCTGCGAGCGCCAATGCCGGTCCTTGCCCGCACAGCAAGTCGCGCAATTGCCTTCAGCTGCCGCCGACCATCGATTTCAGCTCGGTGCCCGACATCTCCGGCCGGATCGTCGGCAGCGAGGCGACGGCCGGGCCGGCGGCGGCGCCGAGCTTGGCCGGGCCGGAGCCGGCAAGCCCGTATACCGGCCCGATGGTCGGGATCAGCACCAAGGCGCGGGCGCCGACGGTCGGATATTACTGGTCGATCAACTAGCGTCCCCTCGGCTGCTCGCGCCGGGCCGGCGCCGCGCCAGCAAAGCGACGACCTCCGCGTCGCTGAGCTGGGCAAAATCGGCATAATGCGCGCCGACCGCCACAAATGGGCTCGGGGTTTGCAGGCAAACGATCTTGTCGGCCTCGCCACGCAGTGCTTCGATCGTGTCGCTGGGCGCCACCGGCACCGCCAGCACGATTTTGGCGGCGCCCGCCTGGCGGATCGCCCGCAACGCCGCCCGCATGGTGCTGCCGGTGGCGATCCCGTCATCGACGACGATCACGGTCCTGCCGGCGAGCGGCACCGGCGGGCGGTCCCCCAGGTATGCCGCGCGGCGGCGCTCGATCTCAACCCGCTGGCGGGCGGTTTCGGCCTCGATATAGGGCCTCTCTACACCGAGCTCGGCGGCGATGCGATCGCTGATCACGATATGCGTCTCGGCCCCGTCGGCGACCGCGCCCAAGGCCAGCTCCGGCTGCCCTGGCGCGCCGATCTTGCGGACCATCACCAGGTCGAGCGGAGCATCGAGCATGTCGGCAATCTCGCGGCCGACCGCCACGCCGCCGCGCGGCAAGGCCAGCACGACCGGCCGATCGCCCCGCAAGTGCCGCAATCGGCGGCCAAGCCGACGGCCTGCCGATCGCCGATTGGCGAACATGGCCGGGCCCCCTCGCTCCCTTTGCGTTCCCAGCTTATATGGTGGCGCTGCTCACCCCGCCCAGGACCGCTCGCGTAAACCCATGCCCGGCCCGGCTACGCTGTTCCGCCCCTCCGAGCGCGCCGTCGATCTCGGCGTTCTCGGCAGCGGCGTCGCGCTCGGCGCGGGCGGTGCGGCCGGGCTGACCGCCGCGGTGCTCGGCACGCCCGATGCCGGCCGGGTGGTCGCCGCCGTCTTGCTGTATGCCGCGGCATTGCCGGCGACGTTTCTGTGCGCGCTCTTGCTCACTGCGGCGCTCGGCGGCCGGCGCCGCGTGCTGCTCCGCCGCATCGACCACGCCGCGATTTTTGTCATGATCGCCGCCACCGCAACTCCGTTCGCCCTCGATCGGCAGGGCCTCGGCTGGGGCTGGGCCGCCACCGCGGCGGTCTGGGCGGCGGCCGCGATCGGGGTCTTTGTCAAGCTGCGCTTTCCGATCGGCCCTCCGCGCAGCTCGGCCGCGGCCTATATCCTGCTCGGCTGGTTCAGCCTGTTGGCGATCGGCCCGGCGATCGCCTCACGCCGGACCCTCATCCTGATCGCTGCCGGCGTCGCCTGCTACCTGGTCGGCCTGGTCTTTCATTTGTGGCGCCGGCTGCCCTACCACCGGGCGATCTGGCACGTCTTTGTCGTGCTCGGCGCCGCCTGCCACTATGTCGCGGTGATCGACGGCGTTGTTCTCGGCTAGCCGAAATGCCCGAGCAATGCCGCGAGCGTCTCCTCCGGCGCCTCCTCCGGCACGTAATGGCCGCAGGGGAGCGCGCCCCCCGTGGCGTCGGTCGCGTAATGCTGCCGCCACACCGCCAGCACATCGCCATGCACACCCTCGGTATGGCTTTTGGCGCCCCAGATCACCAAGAGCGGCAGCGTGATCTTATGTCCGGCCGCGAAATCGGCGGTGTCCATTTCGAGGTCGCAAGTCGCACACGCGCGGTAATCGGCGCACGACCCCTTGATCGTCTTCCAGTTGAAGCAGCGGACATATTCGGCAAACGCTTCGGGATCGAAAAAACCGAGGCCGAGGCCGGGCTTCGACAATTTCTTTTCCATGTACCATTGCGCCGGCACCCCGGCCAGCATGCGCTCGGGAAAGTCGTAGGGCTGCGCCATCAGCGCCCAGTGCCACGAGCGCAACGCCCACTCCTTGGAAGTGTGGGTCCAGATGTGATGGTTGGGCAGGATGTCGATCAGCGCGGCGCGCTCGACCCGGTCCGGGTGGTCGAGGCACATGCGCGCGGTGGTGCGCGCCCCGCGGTCGTGCCCGGCGACAAAGAATTTGCGATAGCCGAGCTTTGCCATGACCTCGACCTGGTCCTGCGCCATCGCCCGGAACGAATAGCTGATGTTGTTTTCGCCGGGTTCGTCGGGGCCGATGCTGTCGCCGTAGCCGCGCAGATCGGGGGTGACGACGTGAAACCGCTCGGCCAGACGCGGCGCGATCTTGCCCCACGAGGCATGGGTCAGCGGGTTGCCGTGCAGCAGCAGCAAGGGCGGCCCGTCGCCGCCATGGCGCAGGTTGATCCGCGCCCCGCTGGTTTCGATCTCGATCCGCGCAAACCCCTCGAACATCGCTCGCCCCTCGTCCCGCCGGTGAGCGGCGTAGACTATCGGCGAATATGCGGCGGCGATAGGGGCCGGTCCGGCCGGATCGAGAAGAGGAAAAGCGTGATCCACCGCGATGCGCCCGAACCCAGGCGGGTTTCGCCGCCAGTCCCGCGCCCGGCGCTCGCCGCGCTGTTGCCGCTCTATGTCGTCGTGTTTGCCGGCTTTGTCGGCTACAGCCTGATGATCACGGTGTTCACGCCGATGCTGCTGCGCGCCGACACCGGGATGGTGGCTGCCGGCACCTCGACATCCGATCGGACGATCGCCCTCGGCGTGCTGCTCTCTCTTTACCCTTTTGGCCAGCTTATCGGCTCGCCGGTGCTGGGGGCGCTTTCCGACCGGTTCGGGCGGCGGCCGGTGCTGCTCGTCTCGCTTGCCGCGACGACGCTGTGCTACGCCGCGATCAGCGTTGCGATCGAGATGCCGAGCCTCGCGGGCCTCGGCGCGGCGACGCTCGTTGCCGGGTTCGCCGAAGGCAACATCGTCACCGCGCAAGGGGCAATCGCCGACCTCGTCGCCCCGGCCGAGCGCAACCGCTATTTCGGCTACATTTATCTCGCGGCGAGCCTCGCCTACATCGTCGGGCCGCTCGCCGGCGGCAAGCTCGCCGATCCGGGCCTCGTCGCGTGGTTCGGCGAGGCCACACCCTTCTGGGCGAGCTTTGCCCTGCTCGTGCTGACGGCTCTCGCGGTCCTGCGGCTCTTCCACGAAACCAAGGTGCGGGACGCCGAGCGGAGCTTTCGCCTCGGCGAGGCGGTCTCGGGCCTCGCGCGCATCGTCACCGACCGTCGCCTGCGTCGCTATTATTCGGTCAATTTTCTGATTTACCTGGCGATGTTCGGGTTTTTCCGCTCCTACCCGATGTATTTGGTGGACCAATACCATCTCGAAGTTTCGCGCGTATCGGAGTTCGTCGCCTTCACCGGCGTCGGGATCGTGCTCGCCAATCTTTGGCTGACCGGGTTTTTGTCGGCGCGTATCCCGGTCAAAATCATGACTGTCGGCTCGGCCGTTTTTGCCGGCGTCTTCATGGCCGCGATCCCGGTCCCCTCGCATCTCGCGGCGATGTGGCCGCTGCTGTTCCTGACCTCGCTCGGCATCGCGCTGGCACTGCCGGGCTGTGCCAGCCTTCTTTCGAACGCCACCGACCGCGCCGAGCAGGGCCGCGTCATGGGCAACAACCAGGCGCTTCAGGTCGCGGCTGAAGCGCTTTCCGGCCTCGCCGCCGGCTTCCTTGCCGCGATCCTCGTCAAATTGCCGCTCTTCGTCCTCGGCGCGATCGCCATCCTCGCGGCGATCCTGGTCGCGGCGTTGATCTGAGAACCGATGAGGCGGCTCCCGTTGCCGCGCCGGCGGCGAAATCAACAGAGCTCCGTAAGAAAAAAGAAAGCCCGCGGTAAAGCGTGCTGCCGACGGCCGCGCTATCTGTAGCTGCCTCGATCGCCGTGAGGTGCACGCACCGGCAGCAGCGTTGGGGTGATGGAGGAGGTGATGCGAAACCAGTTGGCAAACTCACCGACGCGACGCGATCTGATGCTGCTGCTCGGAGGGGCGCGGCGATCGGGGCCCCGCTCGCGGCCCGCGCCCGGCAGAAGGCGATGCCGACCTGCACTCGCTCCCTCCCCCTCGGATCACGATTGCCGGCTTATCGTCGGATGGGAAGGATGCCGCGGGTGCAGCCGGGTCCGGCAATTCGGTCACCTGGCCGACAAAGCGCACACCGCTGCGGTTGAAGGTGCGGATCTGCCGCTGTGCCGCACCGTCGTCGCCGAGCGCCCGGCGCACCGCGCTGATCCGCGTCGTCAGCGCCAATTCCGAGACGATCCGCCCGTCCCACACCGCCTGTAAGAGATCGTCCTTGCTGACAACACGCTCGGGGTGCTGCACGAGGAAAGCGAGCAGATCGAACGCCTTCGGCTCTATCTCGACGACTTCGCCGCCGCGGCGCAACTCGCGGCGCGCAAGATCGAGCCGGCAGTCGCCAAACGCCAGAACCACGGCCACCCTCGCTTCGAGGCGCGTTTCCGCAGTTGAGGCTATCATAAGAACGGAGACGTAGGAACAAGCCCGCCCGGTTGCGCCGTGGTTTGCCGGCCGACGGCATGCGGCGTAATATGGGCCGCCTTGGGGATTTCGGGGCGAGGGTGTGGTGGGGGACCGCAGGTTCGTCGTCGAGCTCATAAAGCCGTCGCATTACGACGATGACGGCTATGTGATCCAGTGGTGGAAGTCTTGGATCCCGTCGAACTCGCTCGCCTGCCTGTATGGTATCGCGACCGATATCGCCGTCCGCCGGGCGCTCGGCCCCGATGTCGCGATCGAGATCCGCGCCTATGACGAATGCCATACGGTCATCCCGATCCGGCAAATCATCCGGCGGATCGAGGCGGCCGATGCCGGGCTCGTCTGTCTCGTCGGCGTGCAGTCGAACCAGTTCCCGCGAGCGATGGACCTCGCCGCCCGGTTTCGCGCGGCCGGGATCCGGGTCGCGATCGGCGGATTTCACATTTCGGGCTGCCTCGCCATGCTGCCGCAGCTGCCGCCCGACCTCGAGCGGGCGCGCGACATGGGGATCACCCTCTTCGCCGGCGAGGCCGAGGGCCGGCTCGAAGGCTTTTTCGCCGACGCCTTCGCCGGCCGGATGCAGCCGGTCTACAACTATATGGCCGACCTGCCGGGCTTGCAGCAGCAGGTGACGCCGTTTTTGCCGATCGACATCGTGCGCCGCTATGGCGAGACGATCGGCGCCTTCGACGCCGGGCGCGGCTGCCCGTTCCAGTGCAGCTTTTGCACGATCATCAATGTCCAGGGCAGGAAATCGCGCTGGCGCGACGCCGACGATGTCGAGCGGCTGGTGCGCGCCAATTTCGCCCAGGGCGTGTTCCGCTTTTTTATCACCGACGACAATTTCGCGCGCAACCGCAATTGGGAGGCGATCTTCGATCGGCTGATCCAAATGCGCGAGGATGAAGGGCTCGGCCTCCGGTTCATCATCCAGGTCGACACGCTCTGCCACCGCATCCCCGGCTTTGTCGCCAAGGCGGCGCGCGCCGGCTGCAAGCGGGTCTTTGTCGGGCTCGAAAACATCAACCCGGACAACCTCCTCTCCGCCAAGAAAAAGCAGAACCGGGTGCACGAATACCGAGAGATGTTCCTCGCCTGGCGGGCCGTGGGCGTCATCACCTATGCCGGCTACATAGTGGGCTTCCCAAACGACACGCCGGAGCGGATCGCGCAGGACATCGCCACGGTGCAACGCGAATTGCCGGTCGATCTGCTGGAGTTCTTTATCCTGACGCCGTTGCCGGGCTCGGCCGACCACAAGGCGCTCGATGCCGGCGGTGTGTGGATGGACCCCGACATGAACAAATACGACCTCGAGCATGTCACCACCGGCCACCAGACGATGTCCGCCGCCGATTGGCAAGGTGTCTACCGCAAGGCCTGGGAGCTATATTATTCACCCGCGCATATCGAGACCATCCTGCGCCGCGCCAAGGCGTCGGGGATCAAGCCGGTGCGCCTGTTGAACCACGTCTTGCAATTCTACTTCACCTTTATTCAGGAGGATGTGCATCCGTTGCAGGGCGGCTATTTCCGCCGCAAATTACGGCGCCAGCGCCGGGCGTCGCTGCCGCGCGAAAACCCGGTTGTCTTCTATCCGCGGCGGCTGCACGAAGTCGTCGACACGCATGTTCGGCTCGCCGCCCTTTATCTGCGCCTGCACCGTATCCGCCGCCGCGTCGAGCGCGACCGGCGGCCTTACTGCGATCCGGCGCTCGGCCTCGCAGCCGACGAGCCGGCGTCTCGGATTCGCAACAAGCAGCCGGTTGCCGCCGCCGCCTAGCCGGCAAGGCTCGGCCCCTCCAACCTCCGACAGAGAGAACCCCATGCGGGCGATCGTGGCACTGTATCTGGCGATCGGGATCGTGCTGCTGGCGATCGGGTTTTTGGCCACCGGCCCGTGCCCCAACCGCAACACCGACATCGTCAACAATATCGTCTTTGTGCTGACCTGGCCGGTCGGCCTCTATTCGGAAGTGTACCGCGGCCACCAGTCGGTCGAGGATTGGCTGCACGCTCAGGCCTGCGCCGGCGGCGGGCTCGGCACCAAAAAAATCTGATCCCGGCGCCACGCTGCACTCTTTGGCCCGTCGCCACCCTGCTCTCTTTGGCCCGTCGCCACCCTGCTCTCTTTGGAAGGACGCCAAGGACAAGCGCGCGGCCGAATTTGGTGAGGGAGGCTGGGCGATGCAGCGGTTTGCGGTCCTGCTGTGCTGGTGGCTTATCGCGGTGGGCGCGCCAAGCGCGAATGCGGCCGAGCCGCAATGGCTGACCTTACCGCCGACCCCGACCTTGCCAAAGCCGGTCGAGAGCGGGCTCGCCCCGGTCAACGGGATCAAGATCTGGTACGCGACCTTTGGCCGGGGCGAGCCGGTGATCCTGCTGCATGGCGGGCTCGCCAATGCGAGCTATTGGGGCCATCAGGTGCGCGCCCTCGAACCCTATTACCGGGTCGTCGTCATGGACAGCCGCGGCCACGGGCGCAGCACCCGCGACGCGCGTCCTTACGGCTACGATTTGATGGCCGACGACGTGGTCGGGCTGATGGATTATCTCAAAATCCCAAAGGCGGCGATCGTCGGCTGGAGCGACGGGGCCATCATCGGTCTCGACATCGCGCAGCGCCACCCGGAGCGGCTGTCGAAGCTCTTTGCCTTTGCCGCCAACTCCGACCCCTCCGGTGTCGCCGACATCGCCCATAGCCCGGTGTTCAACGCCTTTATCGCCCGCGCCGCAAAGGAATACGCGGCTCTGTCGTCGACTCCCGAGGAATACCAGGAATTCGTCGCTCAAATCGAAAAGATGTGGGCCACCCAGCCCAGCTGGACCGCCGCCGATCTGCGCAGGATCGCGATGCCCGTATGGATCGTCGATGCCGACCATGACGAGGCGATCAAGCGCCGGGACACCGAATTCATGGCCGCCAATATTCCCGGCGCCGGCCTCTTGCTGCAGCCGGAGGTCAGCCATTTCTCGTTTCTGCAAGATCCGGAGCAATTTTCCACCGACCTGCTGCACTTTCTCGCCCACGTAAAGGGTAAGTGAGCCCGCTGCTGCGAGCGCCGAACGAAAGCGTCCGGAAAGATTGACAGGCCAGCCGGCGCAACGATCGGTCAAGCTCGATTTCACTATGTGGCACGCGAAGGAGAAGACGATGAGCAACAAGCGCCCGGACGAGAACACCCCTATCGCGGCATCCCAAAACGGTGGTGCCCTGAAGCGGCGCGACCTGCTGCTGAGCGGCAGCTCGCTATTGGCGGCATCGGCGTTGACCGCGACCGGGTTGCCGAAACCTGCCGCGGCGCAACAGCTGCAGCCGGCCGCCGCACCGCCGGCTCCCGCGCCGGTGAGCGGAAAGCGGCCCAATATTCTCGTCATCTTCGGCGACGACATCGGCCAGTCGAACATCAGCGCCTACACCTTCGGGCTGATGGGCTACCGCACCCCGAACATCGACCGCATCGCCCGCGAGGGCATGATGTTCACCGACTACTATGCCGAGCAAAGCTGCACCGCGGGACGATCCTCGTTCATCACCGGCCAGGCGACCTTGCGCACCGGTCTCTCGAAGGTCGGCATCCCCGGCGCCGCGATCGGCCTGCAGGCCGGGGACATCACGATTGCCGAGGCGCTGAAACCATTGGGCTATGCCACCGGCCAGTTCGGCAAAAACCATCTCGGCGACCGCAACGAATACCTGCCGACCGTGCACGGGTTCGACGAGTTCTTCGGCAACCTCTACCACTTGAACGCGGAGGAGGACCCGGAGGACCCCGACTATCCGAAGGACCCGCGGTTCCGCGCCAAATTCGGCCCGCGCGGCGTGCTCAAATGCACTGCGACCGGCATCGACGATCCGACCGTCGATCCGCGCTTTGGCAAGGTCGGCAAGCAAAAGATCGAGGACACCGGGCCGCTGACCAAAAAGCGGATGGAGACGATCGACGACGAGACCACCGGTGCCGCGATCGACTTTATCGGGCGCCAGGCCAAAGCGGCGAAGCCGTTCTTTGTGTGGATGAACACGACCCGCATGCACCTCTTCACGCATGTGCGCGCGTCGATGCGCGCACATGCGGGATGCCCGACAACGAGTACGGCGACGGCATGGTCGAGCACGACGGAGATGTCGGCAAGCTGTTGAAGACGCTCGATGATCTCGGCATCGCCAACGACACGATCGTCGTCTACACAACCGACAACGGGCCGCACATGAATTCGTGGCCCGACGCGGCGATGACCCCGTTCCGCAGCGAAAAGGACACCAACTGGGAGGGTGCCTTCCGGGTCCCGGCAATGGTGCGCTGGCCCGGCCATATCAAGCCGGGAAGCGTCTCGAACGAGATCTTTTCGGGCCATGACTGGTTCCCGACCCTGCTCGCCGTGGCCGGCGACACCGAGGTCAAAGATCGCCTTTTAAAAGGCTGGCAGGCCGGGGGCCGAACCTACAAGGTGCATCTCGACGGCTACAACCAGTTGCCCTACCTGACCGGCCAGCAGGAAAGATCGGACCGCAAGGGTTTTATCTATTTCAACGATGACGGCCAGGTCGTCGCCCTGCGCTTCAATAACTGGAAGCTGGTGTTTGCCGAGCAGAAGACACAGGGCACCTTGGACATCTGGGGCGAGCCCTTCACCTTCCGCCGGCTTCCGCTGTTTTTCAACCTGCGCATGGACCCCTACGAGCGCGCCGAGATTACCTCGAACAGCTACTACGCATGGACGATCCACAAGGCATACCTCTTGATGGCGGGGCAGGCGATCGTCGCGGCATTCATCGGCACGTTCAAGGAATTCCCGCCGCGGCAACGGCCACAGAGCTTCAGCGTCGACCAGATCATGGAGAAATTGCAGCAGCCGGCGAACGACTAGCCGAAAAATCGAGAGCCGGCGACGTTCTTCCCCAAAGCCCGACCGCTCGGGTGATCATCGCCTCTTCAGGGGAAAGCCACGCCGGTCTCGGCGGCTATTTCTTCAACCCGGTCACCGCCGGCAGCGGCTCCGGCGCCAAGCTCGCAGCCTTCGAATTGCGGGTTGCCGGGGTCGGCCCGCAAATCGGCTGGCTGGTGCCGGTCCATGGGATGCAGGCGTTTATCGGCCTGAAGGGGTATAAGGAATTTGCGGCTCAGAACCGGGCGTCGGGCTGGAACCTGTGGCTGACCTTTTCGGTATCTCCGGCGCCGCCGGCGGCCGCAGGCATCAGGTGAGCCGGGCGGGCGCGCGAGGGGGCGCGGGAGGAGATTATGGCCGCATCGGTTGACGCAGCGAACCCTCGCCGCCCGGACGACCGCGGCGGCGATCCCCCGGCTGCCGCCCGCCGCGACGCGGGCAGGGTGCTGCGGCAGCATTGTCCGCGGTCGAGCCATGCCGAGCTCGGTTTCACGACCGAGGGGCGCGATGTCGTCGCCATGATCGAGGCGTCGAACGAGGGCCGCGTGGCGAATTTGATCCCGGTCCGCTATTCGCGGATGGTCGAGTCGCCGTTTGCGTTTTTTCGCGGCGCGGCGGCGGTGCAGGCGAGCGATCTGGCGCAAAGCCCTGCCTCCGGCATCAAGGTGCAAGCCTGCGGCGATGCTCATCTGATGAATTTCGGCGGGTTCGCCACACCCGAGCGCAACCTCGCCTTCGACGTCAACGATTTCGACGAGACCTTTCCGGCGCCCTGGGAATGGGACGTGAAGCGGCTTTGCGCGAGTCTGGTGCTCGCCGCCCGCTGGCGCGGCTTTTCCACCGGGCAGGCGCGCGACGCCGCAAATGCCGCCGTCTCGCGCTATCGGGAGAGGATGACCGCCTTTGCCGACATGCCGACGATGGAGGTCTGGTACAGCCGGTTGAACCTGCTCGATCTGGTTGCCGAGGCACAGAGCGATCGCCGTCTCGCGCGCCTCGTCAACCGTGACATCAGGCGCGCCCAAACCAATACCTCCGAGCACGTCTACGGCAAGATCACGGCTACCGTGAACGGGGTTACGCGGATCATCGACCAGCCGCCGCTGCTGTCGCACCCCAACCAGGATTTGCAGGCGCTCGGCGAGGAATTTCTAAAGCAATACGGCGTCACCTTGCGCGAGGATTTTCGCGCCTTGCTGCAGCGTTTTCGGCTCGTCGATGCGGCGCTGAAGGTGGTCGGGGTCGGCAGTGTCGGGACCCGCTGCTACATCGTGCTCTTGCTCGGCGAGCATAACGAGCCGCTGTTTCTGCAAGTAAAGGAGGCGCGGCGTTCGGTGCTCGAAATGCATGCCGGGCCGTCGCCGTGGCGCAATCAGGGCGAGCGCGTCGTCGCCGGCCAGCATCTGATGCAAGCGGTCAGCGACATTTTTCTCGGCTGGGCGCGCGGACCCGAAGGCCGCGACTTTTACGTGCGCCAATTGCGCGACATGAAAATTGCCGCCGAGATCGACCAGCTGGACGCCTCGGAGCTGGCGCTCTACGGCAGGCTTTGCGGTGGCGCGCTCGCCCGCGCGCACGCCAAGGCCGGGCAGTCGCCGGCAATCGCCGGCTATCTCGGGTCGAGCGACGCGTTCGACGACGCGATCGCGAAATATGCGCTCGCTTACGCCGACCGGATCGAACGCGATTACGAGACGTTTCGCGCCGCAATCCGTAACGGCCGGCTCCGCACCGAGACCAGCGCCTCGCTGGTCGAGACGATGATCGCTTGAGCGCGCGGGCCTTGGCGGGCTTGCCCGGTTCTGAGAGAGTTGCGGCATGGCCATCGCTCCCGACATCGCCGAGCTCGCCCGCCTCATCGACCGGGCGCGGCGCGCCGTCGTCTTTACCGGTGCCGGCATCAGCACCGAATCCGGCATCCCTGATTTCAGAAGCCCCGGCGGCATCTGGACGCAGATGGCGCCGATCGATTTCGCCGAGTTCCTCGCCTCGGAAGAGGCGCGGCGCGAGACCTGGCGCCGGCGCTTTGCGCTTGAGGAGACGCTGCGCGCCGCCGCCCCGAACCGCGGCCACCGCGCCGTCGCCGAGCTGGTGCGTCGCGGCACGGCCTCGGCGGTCATCACCCAGAACATCGACGGCCTGCACCAGGCCTCCGGCATCCCGGCCGGGCAGGTCATCGAGCTCCACGGCAACACGACCTATGCGCATTGCCTCGATTGCGCCCGGCGCTACGAGCTCGACGCCGTGCGCACCGGGTTCGAGCGCGCCGAAACGGCACCCCTGTGCGAGGATTGCGGCGGCTTTGTCAAAACCGCGACCGTGTCGTTTGGCCAGGCGATGCCGGTCGCGGCGATGCAGCGCGCCGAAACCGAGACCTTGGCGGCCGACCTCTTTATCGTCGCCGGCTCCTCGCTCGTCGTCTATCCGGCGGCCGGGTTCCCGGAGCTGGCCCAGCGCAGCGGCGCCGCTCTCGTCATCGTCAACCGCGAGCCGACCGGCCTCGACCGCATCGCCGACCTCGTGCTCAACCGCGCAATCGGCGAGACCCTGGGTGCTGCGGTCGGGGTCGGTTGACCGCGCCGTCGCCGGCTGCTTCAGGTGGCGGCCTGTGCCGCCGGCTTGCGAGCGGTGCGGCGTTATTCGCATTATTGCCATAATCGTATTATATCGTGAGCTGCATTGAGAGTGGCTTTAACGGACTCCGCAGCTTGGCTCGATCTCAACCCAAAGAAGAAATCCTGCTGCAGATGCAGCAGAGCAGGAATTGGGTCTGCAAGCGCTGCTTGCCGATCCGTAAAAGCCGCCGGGAAGCGTTATCGACGCGCTTCCGCCTCGCCCGGCTCGCGGATATCGTGGGCGCTGCTTACCGGCGCATCGCGGCGGCCGTCCGTCGGCGCTTGGTTTCCGGTCGCAGGAGGACAGCCGCATGAGGCTTGAAAGCAAGGTTGCGCTGATCACCGGCGCGGCCTCCGGCATGGGGGCGAGCATGGCGCGGATCTTTGCCGCCGAAGGTGCGAAGGTGATGGTCGCCGATATGCTCGAAGCGGAGGGGAAGGAGGTCGTCGCCGGCATCGTCAAGGCAAACGGCGCGGCCATGTTTCTTCGCCTCGACGTGTCGAGCGAAGCGGAATGGAAGGCCGCGGTCGATGCGACGGTCGCCGCCTACGGCCGGCTCGACATCCTGGTCAACAACGCGGGGTTGAGCGGCAGCGCCGTCCAAGACCTCTACGACACCGCAGCCTGGGACCGGCTGATGGCGGTCAACGCGCGCGGCGCCTTTCTCGGCATGAAGTTCGCGGTGCCGCTGATGAAGGCGCAAGGCGGCGGCTCGATCGTCAACATCTCGTCGATCTCCGGCGTCACCGGCCAGCACGGCATTCATGTCGCCTACAACGCCTCGAAGGGTGCGGTGCGCACCTTGACCAAGGTCGCCGCGGTGCAGCACGGCACCGACAATATCCGGGTCAATTCGGTGCATCCGGGGCTGATGCCGCCGATGCGCTCGTCGGGGCGCACCGCCGACCCCGAGGTGCGCGCCCTGATGCTGCGCCAAGTGCCGCTCGGCCGCGCCGGGCGGGTCGAGGAGGTCGCCAACGCCGTCCTGTTCCTGGCGTCGGACGAAGCCTCCTACATCACCGGCGCGGAGCTTTATGTCGATGGCGGGTATCTGGCGACCTGAGCCCGGGAGCAAAGGCTGATGGCGACGATCGGATTTATCGGGCTCGGCAACATGGGCGCGCCGATGGCGGCGAACCTGGTCAAGGCGCAGCACCGCGTCACCGGCTTCGACGTCGTGCCGCGCACCGTCGAGGCGCTCGCGGCGGCGGGCGGCCGAGCGGCCGGCGCCGCGGCCGAGGCGGCGGCCGGGGCCGAGATCGTGATCACGATGCTGCCGGCCGGGCCGCAGGTGCGCGAGGTCTGGCTCGGCGCCGCGGGGCTGATCGCGCGCGCCGACAAGGGGGCGCTCCTGATCGACTGCTCGACGATCGATGTCGAGACCGCGCGCGCGGTCGCTGCGGCGGCGGCCGAAGCCGGCTTCGACATGCTCGACGCGCCGGTTTCGGGCGGCACCGCCGGGGCAGCGGCGGCGACGTTGACGATCATGGTCGGGGGCAGCGGGCCGGCTTTCGCCCGCGCCCAGCCGATCCTCGCGGCGATGGGGCGCACGATCGTCCATGCCGGGCCCGCCGGCAACGGCCAAGCCGCCAAGATTTGCAACAACATGATGCTCGGCGTCGCGATGATCGGTGTCTGCGAGGCCTTTGTGCTCGCCGAGAAATTAGGGCTCCCGGCGCAGACCCTGTTCGACATCACCGCCAAATCTTCGGGCCAATCCTGGGCGTTGACGAGCTATTGCCCGGTGCCGGGCCCGGTCCCCGCCTCACCCGCCAACCACGGCTACGCGCCGGGCTTTACCGCAGCGATGATGCTCAAGGATCTGCGGCTGGCGCAGCAGGCGGCCGGGGCGAATGCAGCGCCCACTCCGCTCGGCGCCGCGGCGGCGAGCCTCTACCAGATGTTTGTCGACCACGGTGCGGCCGGTCTCGATTTTTCCGGCATTTATCGCTTTCTTCACGGCGACGGTAAAAATTAGAAACGATAAATTTACAATCCCGGCATTAACCTCGCGCCAACCTATCGGAATAAGAGGTTGCAATGACCGGTCCCTATCTCGACGCGATCTCGCTCGTCGAACGCCTGCACCGCCATTTTCTCGAAGTCGTCAAGCTCGAGCTGGAGGGGCTCGGCATCCACGACATCAACAATATCCAGGGCATGATGCTGTTTAATATCGGCGACGCCGAGATGACGGTCGGCGAATTGACCTTGCGCGGCTGCTATCTCGGCTCGAATGTCTCCTACAACGTCAAAAAGATGGTCGAGAACGGTTATATCGTCCAGCAGCGCTCGACGCACGACCGGCGCTCGATCCATGTCCGCCTGACCGACAAGGGGCGGGACTTGCGCGACAGCCTGATGGCGATGCACCGCCGGCATGTCGATTTGCTGGCCCAGGCAACCGTCGAGGTCCAGGATCTCGAAGCTGCCTGCGTCACCTTGCGCCGCCTCGAACGGTTCTGGATCCGCGCCGCCGACATGGTGCAGCGGCCGCCGCGCTACGCCGCCTGACCCGCGCCCGGCCGATTTTTGGTGACCGCGGCGGCCGGGGCTGCAAATCTGCCGCCGCGGCAATCGCGGAGACGAGAGATGGCAGCCGAAACCTTTCCCCTCACCCCCGGGCTCAGCGTCGCCGGCCGGCTCGACCGGTCGGATATCGAGGCGCTGGCCAAGGCCGGGGTGCGCACGATCCTCAACAACCGCCCCGACGGCGAGGACCCGGGGCAGCTCCCGGCCGCCGATGCACGGCGCCTCGCCGAATCGCTGGGGCTATCCTACCGGCATATCCCGGTCACGGCGGCGACCTTGACACGGGCCGATGTCGATGCCTTTGCCGCTGCCTTGCGCGAGGCCGCGACCCCGGTTGTCGCCCATTGCCGCAGCGGCACGCGCTCGACGCTGCTGTGGGCGTTGACCCGGATGCGAGAGGGCGCCGATCCGCTCGCGTTGATCACCGAAGCCGCCCGCCACGGCATTGACATCGCGAGCCTCCCCGCGCTCGCGGCAAGACTGCGCTGAACCCGTCTCCGGCCGAGGGCTGGCGTGCGGTTCGAGTGGCTGCGGGCTGCACCCGGCTGACGAGCTGCCCGATGGGGCTCAGCTTTTAGCCCGGTGTTTTCGGCGGAAGGCCGGAATGGCGAAGAGGCCGCTGGCGAGCAGGGCGAGCGAGGCCGGCTCGGGAACCACGGCGCCAAGCTCGGTGATCGCCAAATTGATAATGGATCCGGATCGGCCCGGCGGCTTTTGACGCGGGTGTTGGCGACGCCTTCCTCGTCGAAGGGCTCGGTGAGCTGTTCGAGCTACCGCTTCAACCGCCGCCGCATCGCCGATCTCGCCGGCTTTCTGCTGCGCCGCGCCGCCTCCCGTCCCACCATCCTCTACCGCTACCTCGCCGACGGCCTTCACCCGGAGGGCGCCGTACCTGCCCTAACCGGATAGGGATTAGAGAAGGTGGCCGGGACATGCCCGGCGACGAACGAAACCGGGAGTAGCTGCAATGGTTGGTTGTGTGAGACTCGGTCCAGCGAACGCCTCAAAAGGCTTGCTGCGCCTTTTGGCATTGCGAGCCGATTCCGGAGAAGAATGCGGCTGAGCTGCATTGATCCTCTCGCTCGTGGCGATCCTCTCGCTCGTGGCCGCTTGTGCCGCTCATCCACGTCCTTTCGCCATCTGCCCCTATAGGTCCCCCAATCTGGATTGCCGCTGGCAACGCCTGATATGGCGCTCGTGCCGTCTTGCGGCGAGCATGTCCGCTGAAACCGCAAGCAGCCCGCTCGATCCGCGGCGCCGATCGCGGGCTCATCCGATTGCCGTCCTTCGCCTTTTTTGCGGTATAGCTGTCGGCGCTTTTGCGACAGACCGAAGCGTTGGACACCGCCGACCGGCTTGCTACCCACGCGAGTATCTTTCGATGATCACAGAATTCGGCGAAGAGCAGCAGCGCCGTATCGTGCTGGACTATTTTGGCGGCGAGGCGCGGCTGCGCCTATTGCGCCGCGCCCCGACCTTTGGCGCCCCGGTCTTTGTCGTCGATTTCGATCGCGGCGTGCGCCATTTCCGGACCTTGGGATCGTTTGGCGGCGGCATGCAGGTGACCGAGCAGTCGAGCATGGACATGCTCTACCCGGCCCGCCTCGTCTTTCATTACGAGCGGTTGATGTCGCTCGCTTTTGCGATGGGCCGGCAGGCGGTGACGGCCTTGCTGCTCGGGGTCGGCGGTGCCGCGATGTGGCGGTTTATGCGCGCCTATCTGCCCGACACCGCGGCCACCCTCGTCGATGCCGACGAGACCGTCGCCGGGGTCGCCCGACGCTGGTTCTATTTGACCCAGCCGGTCACCATCGAGCCGGCGCAACGCTTTGTCGCGGCGACGAATGCCCGCTACGACGCGATCCTGGTCGATCTCTACGATTCCGGCGGCCCCGCCGACAGCACCGAGGTGTTCTGGGCGCGCTGCCTGGATGCGCTGGCGCCAGGCGGCGTTCTCGCCAACAACTGGGCCGATTTTGCGGTCAACCCGGCGGTCCGCCCGATGGCTGACGCTTTGGCCGCCGCCGCCGCCGCCCGCGGCCTCGAGCCGATCTATGTCACCCGCCGCGGCTTTCGCGACAACCTCGTGCAATATGTGCCGACCGAGCCGGGCCTCGGCGTCGAGGCGATGGCCGATGTCCACGCGCGCTTTGTGCGCGAATGCCGTCCGCCCGACCACGGCCGCGGCATCCTCGAAAACTGCATGATCACGACCCGGTTCCCGGCCGTGTGAGCTCGTCGCAGCACATCATCCGCCGGTCCCGGATCGGCCGTCCCGGATCGGCCGTCCCCGGATCGGCGCATCAGCCGTCGAAGATTTCGAGTTCGTCGCCAAAATCGGCGGGATCGTGGCGGCCGAGGCTGCGCCGGTCGATCGCCACCGTCTTGATCACGGCAAATACCGGGCGTCCGGGCGCCAGCGCGAGCGCCTCGGCCGAGCGTCGGGTGACCCGCGCCAAGAGCGGCTCCTCGCCGACGCGCAATTCCACCTCGACCGCCGCCCGTTCGCTCGGCACCAGCCTTTCGACCCGGCCCGCCAGCACGTTGAGCGCGCTGATCCCCGGCGGCGGTGCGGTGGCGAGGATCACGTCGCGGGCGCGGATGCGCACGCGCAGCGCGGCACCTTCGGCAAGATCGAGCAACGGCACGGTGAGCCGGCCGAACCCGCCTTCGAGCTCGCTCAGCCCCCAGCGCCGGTCGTGCCGCGCGACATGTGCCGCGAGCACCGCCCCCGCCTCGGCAGCGCCGGCCAAGGGCTGGGCTTCGGCGCGCCCCAGCACCTCGGCAACGGGGCCGAGCGCATCGCACCCGCCCGTCGGCGATCAGCACGATCGTGTTGGCGAGCCGCACGACCTCGGCGACCGAGTGGCTGACATAGACGATCGGCACGCCCGCCTCGTCGCGCAGCCGCTCGATATAAGGCAGGATCTCGTCCTTGCGCTCCGCGTCGAGCGCGGCCAAAGGCTCGTCCATCAGCAATAGCCGCGGGTTCGCCAAGAGCGCGCGGCCGAGCGCGACACGCTGCTTTTCGCCGCCCGAGAGCCGTCCGGGGCGCCGGTCGAGCAGGCCGTCGAGCGCCAAGCAGCGCGACCACCTCGTCGAGCCGGACGGCATCGCGCGCCTGCCGCGCGAACCAATGCCCGAACATCAGGTTCTGGCGCACCGTCAGGTGGGGAAAAAGCCGCCCCTCCTGAAACACATAGCCGATGCGGCGGCGGTGCGGCCGGATCGCGATGCCGCGTTCGGTATCGGTCAGCGTCCTGCCGTCGACGAGGATGCGTCCGCGGGCGGGCCGGTAGAGCCCGGCGATCGCGTTGACGACCGAGGTCTTGCCGGAGCCCGAGCGGCCGAACAGCGCGGTCAGCCCGCGATCCGCCGTGAAATGAATATCGAGCGCAAAGGCGCCGAGCTTGTGCTCGAGATCGACTTCGATCATCCGGTCACTCGCCGACCAGGCGCCGGCCGACACGGCGCGCCAGGATCTCGGACGCGATCAGCGCCACCAGCGACAAAGCCACGGCGATCGCGGTCAGCCGCAATGCCGCCGGGTCGCCGCCCGGGGTCTGGGTCAGCGTGTAGATCTCCAGGGGCAGGGTCCTGGTCTCGCCCGGAATGTTCGAGACAAAGGTGATCGTGGCGCCAAACTCGCCGAGGCTGCGGGCGAAGGACAGCACCATGCCGGCAATGATCCCCGGCGCCGCCAGCGGCAAGGTGACCAGCACAAACACAAAGAACCGGCCGGCGCCGAGGGTGGCGGCGGCTTCCTCCAGCCGGCGGTCGACCGCTTCGAGCGACAGCCGGATCGCGCGCACCATCAGCGGAAAGCCCACGACCGCCGCAGCGAGCGCCGCACCGGTCCAGCGAAAGGCGAAGACGATGCCGCAGCAATCGGCCAAAAGCCGGCCGAGCGGGCCGTTGCGGCCAAACAGCAGCAGCAGGAGATAGCCGACGACGACCGGCGGCATGACGAGCGGCAAATGGATCAGGCCGTCGAGGAGGCCCTTGCCCCAAAACCGTCCGCGCGCCAGCAGAAAGGCGGCGGCGATGCCGAACGGCAGGCTCGCGAGCATCGCCCAAAAGGCGACGCGCAGGCTCAGCCGCACCGCCTCGATTTCATTCGCGCCGAGTGCAAAAAAGCCGCTCAACAGCAAATCCCTCCGGTCCGAGATATAGCATCGCGGCGCGATCGTGGCGGTGCGCCGCGGTCTGTGCTAATCTGCCGACGCTGAGGTTTGTGCTGGAGCCGCGCGATGAAGGTCAGGATCGAATACTGCGTGCCTTGAAACTACGAGCCGAGGGCCCTCCGTGCGAGGGCGAGACTGGTAGAAAAATACGGCGCCGAGGTCGAGCTGGTCAAAGGGGTCGCCGGGGTGTTTGAGATCACCGTCGACGGGCGCTTGGCGTTTTCTAAAAAGCAGCTCGGGCGGTTCCCCGAAGATGCCGAGATCGACGCGCTCGGGGCGAGCAGCGTCTAGCGCGGCAGAGCGGCCCGCCACAGGGGCCCGGGTGTGGATGACGGCGTGCGCGTCGCTGTAGACGCGCCGCCAGCCCGGCAAACGGTCGAGCACGGGAACGGCGCCTTCTTCCGGCGCCAGCAATGTCCATTGGATACGGTAACGGTCGAGCAATGCGGCAAGGGCCGCCGCATTGCCGCCCGCCGCGGCGATAAAGCGCGTCAGAAACGCGTTGCCGTAGAGCTCGATGCGCCCGTCGATAAAAGTCGGCACGCCCTGGTAGACGAGATAGCCGCCAAACCGCTCGCTGTTGAGCACGGGACCGTCGAGGCCCAGCGCCTGCGCGGCGGCGAGGGCCGAGGCCGGGGTTACCGGGCCGTCGCCGCGCTCGAGCGGCCGCAATAGCAGCGGCAGGCTCATCGCCACGGCAACGGCGAGGGTCAATATCGCCGCCGGGGCTGCTGCCGGGCGGGCGCGTCGCTCGAGCAATCGGGTCACCGCCGAAACCGGCTCGGAGCGCAAGCGGGCGGCGAGCTGCGGCCCCAGAGAAGCGGCCAAGGCGAGCGGGCCGACAAGGCCGACGAGATCGGCGTGGCGGATATGGGCGAGCGCCATGTGGCACAGCAGCGCGACGAGCGCCACGCGCGACAGCGGCGCCTTGACCCCGGTGCCAAGGCCAAGCCCGAGAAGCCCCAGCAGCCAGATTTCGAGCGGTTGGAAATGCTGGAAATCGGCGCTCTGCCATTCGCCGAACGAGGCTTGCAAGGCCGGCATCGCCATCAGCCGCAATGGCGCGGTGAAGCCGGCGACACCGTTGGGCGTCAGCATCGCCGCAGCAGCCGCAAATGCGGCGAACCGCCCCCACCGCCCACGCTCCGGCGTCGCTATTGCCTCGGCGAAAAGAAAGAGCGCCAGCCCGACCCCGGCGAGAAAGCTCGCATGCAGATTGGCCCACAGCACCATGACCGGCAGCAGCCGATAAGGCGGCGGCGCGCCGCTGTCGCGGGCGGCGAACAGCGCCCCCGACCACCAGACCAGGAGCGGCATCGCGAGCATATGCGGCCGCGCCAAGACATGGCCTTCGACCAGAGCGGCGCCGAGCCCGGCCGCGATCAGCGCCGTAAAAGGCTCGGCCCAGCGCAGCAGATAACGGGTCAAGAGCGCCACGCTCAGCGCGAAGCAGGTCGCGGCGAGCAGCACCACCCCGCTCCACCCGGCGCCGCGATAGACGGCCGCCAGCACCGCCTCGGCCAGCCATTCATGCGGCACCCACAACGCCCCGGCGAAGGTGTGGGAAAACGGGTCGTGCACCGGCAATGCCGCATGGGCGATGATCCACCGCCCGGCGGCGATGTGGAGATAGGTGTCCGGGTCGTTGAGCAACGCCCGCGGCTCGGCGAGCGCCCGCGCCAACGCCGCAAGCCCCGCGATCATCGCCAGCGACGGCACCACCCGGCGCCAGCCGCCCGCGCCGGCTTTTGCCGTTTCGCCGGCAACAGACCGGCCGATGACGCCAAAATCGCCCAATGAAGCCAAGTCTCGCGGTCGCTCCACAGCAAAGACCTGCCGGCAGCAAAGCAGGGAAAGATTGAAATATCGATAATTCTGCTTCCCGTATTGCCCTCGGGAGCGCGACTGCTCGTGGTTTGGGCGAGCCGGGGCGGCCCAACGGATACCTGCGTCGACGTAGCGACAACCTATCTCCGTGGTCCACCTGTTGATGCAGTCACTCTGCAAGCAGGACGACGGCGTTCGACTCTTGCCGCTCTAATCCGGGCGCGCGGAGCGGCGAACCGGGGCTGTGCTGCGGCGGACTCGATCCCGGAGCATCATCGGGCGATCCGATCGGCAGCATTTCCGACTGCCCGGTCGCTGCTTCTACAGCGAAGCTCCACCCAAATTTTTCGCCGACGGGCGGGGCCGGCCGCCTCGCCCTCTGCGGCGGTAGGACCTCCGTTGCGGGTGGTGACGCAGAACGGCGACTTTGCACTGTCCAGCCCAGATAGAGATGTCAGTGATTCCCGCAATTTAAAAATGTCAGTGGCGGCTGCTGGGGTCGGGCGGCGGGCGGGCGCGGAGCCCCGGCGCAGCGCAGCGCCCGACCGGCGCCCGACATGCAGACGGGCGAAACCGCTCCCCGTGTTTTTACCGAGCGGGCAATCAGCCCGCTCGGCTCGTAGAAAAGCTCAACCGACCTTGAACAGGCGAGGGTTGTGCTGATCGCGACGCCGTGGAGCGCGATCGCTGCGATGCTCGGGCTCGCGACCCAGCTGCTGGTCGCGGATGAAGGCAAGCGCGGCCCCGAGCTGTTTGTTCTCGACGATCGCGGCCTGCGAGACCTGGCGAATTTTGTCGAAAGTCCGATATGCCAGCTCGACCCCACGGTAGCGGATCGTCAGGCGGCCATCGGGATAGTCCACCACGGTGACGCGCTTGCCGATCGCCGCCTTCGCCTGTTCGCTCGGCTCCAGGATGAACAGCACCTTGTCGTATTGCAGGGTCAGGGCCCGCGACAGGGTGCGCTCCTCCTTCCAGGCAAAGGTGTTGTCGAGATCGTCGCCGGCCCCGAGCGGCCGGTGCAGATCCTTGCCGTTGGCCGGCGCTTTGGCAAAGCGCGCATTGTAGTCGGCGATGAACGCCGGGAGCAGGGCGTTGCCCTCCGCCAGGGTTGCCGCACCCGCCAGCCGCAACTCCTTGACCAGGCGGTCTTGCAACGTCTTGTTGGCCCGTTCGACCCGACCCCCTGTTCAAGCCAGGGGCAGGCTCTTCGCCGGGCTCGAATTGGCGCAGATGATGTCGATGTTGAACGCGTGCAAGGCGCGGCCGAACTGGGTCATCCCGTCACCGCCCAGCGCCCCCGGGTGGTTGACCCGGAACACCCCATGCTTGTCGCTGTAGAAGGCGATCGGCTTGCCCCAGGCCTCGAGGTAAGCGCGGGCCGCGTTGAAATAGGCGAAGAGCCTGCCCCTGGCTCGAACAGGGGTCAACTCGCTCTCGACAAATTGCAGATGCATCAGCCCGCTGGTCGCGTCGTCGACAAATACCAACAGGGTGCATTGCGGCCCGCGATCCTCAAACCACCAATGCTCGCTGCCGTCGACCTGCACCAGCTCGCCGACGCACTCGCGCCGCGGGCGCGGCTGGTGGACCCGCCGGCGCCGCTGCTTGCGATCGAGCCATAGCCCGTCGGCGATCATCCACTTCCGCAAGGTCTCGCTGGAGAACGCAAAGCCGTGCTCGGCGACGAGCTTCTCGGCGGCCAGGGTCGGCCCGAAATCGGCATAGTTGTGGCGCACGACCCACAGCACCGCGGCGCGTACCGAGGCTGCCGTCCGGCGGTTGCTCGGCCGACCGCGCTTCTTCGAGATCAAACCCGCAACGCCGTCACCCCGAAACGCCTTCAACAACCGCCACACCTGGCGCTCGCTGCGCCCTAACAGCTGCGCGGCCGCACGCACCGGCAGACCTCCACGATCGACGTCGCGCAACACCTCAAGACGCCGCAGCTCGCCATCGCTCACGCTCAACACCGTCATCGACGCCGCCCCCCACAGCTCGCCAAAAAGCCGGGGAGACTGACATTTTTAAATTGGACGGCACTGACATTTGCACGTTGCCGCTACATTGCACACGGCGCATAATCGACGTTCTGGAAAATGGGGCTATGCCGCCGCACAACCCCGGCTTAACGCGGTCGCCTTAAGAAAAACTCACTGGTCGTGTAAGGTCTTTGAAAGTGAGTTTCTGCCTATTGCGGCTCGTGACGGATGGGGTTAGCCCGCAGACCAAGCGCTTGGTCTGATTTGAGCCTACGGGTCTTCATCCGCCCTTTCCCCAAGATGTTAAGTAGCTCGGCGGCTCGCGCGCCTCTCGTCGATGCCGCATAACGTCGAAAATCAGCGGGCCGTGGCGTCGTTCTGCTGGTCGGCGTCGCAGCCTGTGGTAAGGTCGATGATGGGGCGGGTGATGGCAGGATGATCTGGTGACCTTGCGCGGAGCGTTCATCTATTACTTGGTCATGGCGGGTGTCGGCCTTTCCGCCCTCGCGCAAATTCTTAATTTTGCTGCTGGTGGGCCACGTAATTGGCGGCGGTGGACAGGGTTAGGGTTCGGCATCATCGCCGCCATGTCGGTTTTCATAGCGGGTCAACTTACTAAACAAGACTTAGAGTGGAGGAGGGTCAGAAACTCTCAAGAAACTATCCTTTCAAAACAATTAGAGGGGACACACGCTGTTGGTCATTTCATCGTTTTGAATCACCAAGATTTAGAGCAAGGACAGTTTTTTATGAGTATTGCGGGTGTATGTATCAAGTTAAATATACTCTGCTATCTCGACATACAAAAACGACCGTACCCTGCCATGTTTCCACCGCCGGGAATGTTATCATTCCAATTCCGGCGATACCGGCCCTTGCTTGCGCCGATTTGGGGACGCTCGTCAACGTCAGGATTTGGGCTCGGCTTGACACCGCTCCGCGAATGGGTGGTCTATGCGAACCCACTCCTGCCCCTGCCGCTGGTAGTGTTGAGTTGTGCGTAGCTCGAAAGGGTAGATCGGAGAGACTCTAATGGCTGAAAACGACAAATCAGTTATCAAAGAGAGGACGGTTAGAATGCACGACGGCAGCATACGCACTTTCCTGGCTAGAGAAAAGACGAGATTTGTTGATAACAATGGCGTTGAGATGGTAGTACTCGAAGTTGTTGATCCAAACGTGCGATATGATAGCGTCGTTATGGAAATAACCGGCTCTCTACTAGACGCAGACGAAGCGGGTTAAAAAGCCGCGAAATCGTGCTCTTTCCCACATCGTAGCTGCGCGCGAGTTCGGCAAGTGTCGCACCGGCCGCCCGTCGCCGCCGGGCCTCGGCCTTCTGGGCGTCGGTGAGTTTCGAGGGTCGCCCATGTGCTGCCCACGCTTCTGCGCCCGGCTGCGGCCCTCGGCGGTGCGGGTGCGGATAAGATCGCGCTCCACGTCGGCAAGCCCGCCGAGCACGGCAAGCATCAAGCGCCCGGTGCTGGTGCCGGTGTCGGCCCAAGGCTCGGCAAGCGAACGAAACTGCGCCTTGGCGTCGACGATCTGCTTGACGATGGCGAACAGGTCAAAGGTGCTGCGGGCGAGGCGGTCGATCCGCGTCACCGTCACCACGTCGCCGGGGGCGAGGGCCTTCAGCATTTTCAGAAGCTCGCGCCGGTCGGCCCGCGCGCTTGTCACCTTCTCGCGGTAAATCTTGGCGGTGCATCCGGCGGCGCGCAACCTCAAGCTGGCTGTCGAGTGTCTGGCCCACGGTGCTGACGCGGGCAAGCCGAAGCGGTTTTGCGGGTGCATTTCGGTCATAAGTTACGGAAAGCGTAAGCCTTTGATCGGGCAGGAGGCCGGCAAATACGCCCGGTAGGTTATTTAGTATTTCCCATAATGACCGCTTGGCCACGGAATGAAAGGAATCATTCTCAACCTCGACACTCCCTGATCGTCGAAGATAAAGGGGAATGATCCCCACATCAGAGCTTCGGCAATTAAGGGTGTTACAAATATAGCTACGATGATGAGAACCGAATAGAGTGTCTGCTGTTTCACGTTCAGTTCGGAAATAACAATCGCGTAGATGAAAATCAACCCTTGAAGTGGTAAGAAAATCGAGGCCGTAACCACAGTTAGGCATAAAACCGCTGAGGGCGACATCAGCGCACCCCACGTCCATCGCTGGTAGCCTAATTTCAGAATCAAAAATGCATACCAAACGGTATGGCTCTCAACAAGCAACAGGACTATCGCACAAAGAGGAAGGAACCAGAACCAGCGGAGACGGGAAGGTGCACGCATTGCAAAATAAACCTTTAGCCTGGATCGAGCTATGTTCAGCGATAATAATCTCGGTTAAGCACCGCTGATGGGCCATCAGAGGAATGTCCAGCCACCTCTGCCGTAATTTCCTCGCACTTCGTTCGGCTACTATCCTGCCACGGATTGTGGAATGTGAGTTTTCTTCCGGGTATTGCGGGCGAAAATTCCAGTGTAATGTACATCGCGAGTTGTCGGGCTTCCCCCTCGTTCTCGGCACGAACAATCATCGGGTCGGGTTTGTAAGACTTCCATTTTGGATCAGAGAGGTTGATCGGCGTGAGCCTCCAAAGCGGCATGATGTGCACTCCTTTGGTTTCTATGCGTCCGGGTCAGGCTGCGAGCCGTGAAATCGTGCTGACGCTTACGCCGTAGCTCTTGGCCAGATCGCGCGTCGGCTCGCCTTTGGCGAGGCGCTGCCGCGCCTCCTTGATTTGGTGCGGGGTGAGTTTCGGCTTACGCCCCATCCTGACGCCTTTAGCGCGGGCAATCTGTCGGCCCTCATGGGTGCGCTTGATGATCCGCAATCGTTCGTCCTCGGCCATTGCAGACATCATCGCCATGAAACCCTGCCCCATAGGGGTGGTGAGGTCGATATAGCTGCGGTCGAGCACCTTGATCGCGGCTCCGGCGTCGATCACCGTTTTGATGATCTGCAACCCGTCCCACATCGAGCGCGTGGCGCGATCCCATTCGGCAATCACAAGCTCGTCGCCGGTGTCGAGGTCATCGAGGGCGCAGGCGAGCTGCGGGCGTCCGGCCATGCTTTTGCCGGATGCCGTGTCTGAATAGATCACGGCGCAACCGAGGCGCTTTAGCGCCTTGGTCTGCCGCGCAAGGTCTTGTTGCTGTGTGCTGACTCGGGCGTAGCCGATCAGCCGTTTTGAGGGTTTCGTTTCGAGACTCATTTATGACGAAACTAAGCGCCTGATTTTCCGAGAGCAAGAAGCTTCGTCGAAAGTCTTGAACTATGGGAAACACAGCAGTGCGTGGTGGTTCACGGTTTCGGGGTGCGGGTGCGTCTCGGTCGCCGCCCCCGCCGTCCGCCCGGACGGGGGCTTTCATCGGGAGCGGTCGGATTCCGGTTCCTGCTCTGGCGCTGGCCCGCGCCGTGTCAATTGCCCGCGTAGCCGCTCGCGCGCCGGAATCTTCGCTCGCGCGGCGCTGCCGCTCGACATTGCGGCCCTGTGCGGCGGCTTCGTCGAGAATGAAATCGGTTGATTGGATCAGCCGGGCTGCTTCGAGCTCGCGCAAGAAATCACCGGTGCTGATGACACCGACGCGTTCATCGACGATGATACGGCGTCTCTCAATGTCGCTGCCCTCAAACAACAACAGCGCTTCGGCGGTCGGATCGCTGCGCAAGAAGCGGTCGAGCGCTTCAACGGCTGCCTGTTCGCCAAGCCCGCGAATGGAACGCCCTTCTTCGCGGCGGCGCTGCTGGTCGATGCCGACATCGGTCGGCACGATTTGCACCATGTCGAGATGGGCATTGATCCATTCGACGATCTGCTCGGCTCCCGGCGCGCCGTGAACGCGCGTCGCCTCGAAAAAAACCACGTCCGGGATACGCACCGGCAAGCCGGGCCGCAACAGCACGTCCAGCGATCCCGCAAGCGCCAGTGTGAACAGCGGTGAAGTGTCGGTGTCGATCAGGCTATAGGGTTTGCTCACTTACGCGCCCGCAACGCTGCACGAATGATCGCGCGGCCACGTTGCCGGGCCTCGACATTCGGCCCAGCCATTGGCGCAACCGGGGGCCGCAGGCCGAGTTCGCCGAGTGCGCCGAGGATCTGCACGTAATTGTCAAAGCCACGTTCGCGCAACACCCGCCATGTAATCTCGCCGGCGGCATACTGCCGGATCAGCTTTTCCTTGTCGGTTTCGGTCATCGCCGTTTCTCCATATACTATAATGTATGTTAGCAGGCTTGCAGCCGACAAGGGAGGATTGGCGCGGCGCAGAAGTGTTGGTTTTCGGAACGACCGCGCTGTGCCAGCCGCGCGCGGCTGGCCTGCCTGTTGAGCGCCTATGGCCCGCCAGCCTCCGCCAGGGCGAAATGCAGGATGGGCTGCCGCTGCGGGGTTTCCGTTATCCCGACACACAAAAACCTAGCCTCTCCTTGTTTCGTAATTCTTGACCGTGCAAATCGCGAGCGTTTCCCGCTTGGCCGATGTGGAGGCGCGAAATGACCAGCTGTCTCCAGGCAGGACCGGCCCTCTTTCGTCCAGAGGCGGCGTTGACGGCCGGTGCCTCGCAATGGGCGAGGCTGCAGCACGAGCGATCGGGGTTGGCTTGACGGTTGGGGAGGGGCGGCGACACAATCCGCGGCGAGCGACGCGGAGGAGGGTGGCATGGCCGAGGTGCGGATCGTGGCGACCGGGTTGCGGTTTCCCGAAGGACCGGTGGCGCTGGCCGACGGCTCGGTCATCCTCGGCGAGATCGCCGGCGGCGCGGTGACGCGGATCACTCCCGATGGCGCCAAAACGGCGATCGGCAATGCCGGCGGCGGGCCGAACGGGGTGGCGACCGGACCCGATGGCGCGCTTTACGTGTGCAACAACGGCGGCAACGAGTACGCGCATGGCGGGTTTCTGTCGACCGGGCCGGCGAGGGACTACCAGGGCGGCTATATCCAGCGCATCGATCCCGTAACCGGCGCCGCCCGCGTGCTCTACCGCGAATGCGGCGGCCACAAATTGTCGGCGCCGAACGACATCGTCTTCGACCGGCACGGCGGCTTTTATTTTACCGATCTCGGCAAGCGCTATGCCCGCCAGCGCGACCATGGCGGCGTTTATTACGCCTTGCCCGACGGGTCGAAGATCACCGAGCTCGTCTATCCGATGCTGACCCCGAACGGCGTCGGGCTGTCGCCGGACGAGGGGACGCTCTATGTCGCCGACACCGAGACCTCGCGGCTCTTCGCCTTCGAGGTCGTCGCGCCGGGCGTGCTCCACGACGAGCCGTTTCCCGCACCCTATGGCGGGCGGCTCGTCTGCGGGCTGCCCGGCTTTCAGCGCTTCGACAGCCTCGCCGTCGAAGCCTCCGGCAATATTGCCGTCGCCACCCTGATTACCGGGCACATCACCGTCATCGCGCCCGACGGGCGGGTGGTGCGCCAGGTCAAGATGCCCGACGTCTACCCGACCAATATCTGCTTTGGCGGGCATGACATGAAGACCGCCTATATCTCCCTCTCCGGCACCGGCCATCTCGGCGTCGTCGACTGGCCCGAGCCCGGCCTAAAGCTCAATTTCGCGGCCTAGCTATCAAGGGAGGCCATCATGCGCGGCCAAGTGGCGATCCCGGTCCTGGCGGCCCTGCGCGATCTCGGTCCTGGGCGCGATCTCGGTCCTGGGCGCGATCTCGGCCCTGTGCGCGATCTCGGCCCTGTGCGCGGCACCCGCTTTCGCCGGACCGCCGCCGCCCGACGGGTCAAAGCCGCTTTCGACGATCCTCGCCGAGGTCGAGCAAAAGCCGGACTTTCGCTATATCGACGAGGCGGAGCTGAAAAACGGTCTGTACAAGGTTGAATATTATACCAAGGACGGGGTCGAGCATAAGCTCTACATCGATCCGCAAACCGGGAAAGCACGCTGATAGAGTACCCATCGCACACGCCGCAGCCGATGGGCTTTGCTGTCGCTCAGCCCAACCTGCAGGGCCGAAGGAACGAAGGAGGCCGCCGATGAAAGCCGCCGTGCTGCACGCGCCGAACCAGCCGCTGACGATCGAGGAGGTGTCGCTCGAAAAGCCCGGGGCGCGCGAGGTCTTGCTGCGGACTGCCTTTGCCGGGCTGTGCCACAGCGATCTGCATTTTATCGAGGGGCTCTACCCGCACCCGACACCCTGCGTGCTCGGCCATGAATTGGCCGGCATCGTCGAGGCGGTCGGCGAGGGTGTGACCTATGTCAAGCCCGGCGACCACGTCATCACCTGCCTGTCGGTGTTTTGCGGCACCTGCTCGCAATGCGTGACCGGCCACCCGAACCTTTGCGAGAACACCGAGGTCAAGATGCCGCCCGGCGTCGCGCGCCGCCTCACCTGGAAGGGCGGCGAGGTGATGAACCAGTTTCTGAACCTGTCGTCCTTTGCCGAAGAAATGCTCGTGCACGAAAATTCGATGGTGAAGATCGACCCCGACATCCCGCTCGACCGCGCCGCGCTGGTCGGCTGCGGCGTGATGACCGGGGTCGGTGCCGTCTTCAACGCCGCCAAGGTCGAGCCCGGCGCCACCGTCGCGGTGATCGGCTGCGGCGGGGTCGGGCTGTCGGCGGTCAACGGTGCCGCATTGGCCGGGGCCGAGCGGATCATCGCGATCGACACCCAGCCCTCGAAGCTCGAACTGGCCAAGGAAATGGGTGCCACCGACACGCTCAACGCGAGCAATGCCGACCCGGTCAAGGCGATCCGCGAGATGACCGGCGGCGGCGTGCATTATTCGTTCGAGGCGCTCGGCACCAAGGGAACGGCCGAGCAGGCCTTTGGCATGCTGCGCCCCGGCGGCACGGCGACGATCATCGGCATGGTGCCGTTCGGCGTCAAAATCGAATTGCACGGCTACGATTTTTTGCGCGACCGCAAGATCCAGGGCACCTCGATGGGCGGCAACCGCTTTCGCGTCGACATGCCGCGGCTGCTGTCGTTGTGGCGCCAAGGCCGCTTGAAGCTCGACCACCTGATCTCGGGCCGGATCAAGCTCGCCGAGATCAACGACGGCTTTAGCGCGCTCAAATCCGCCGCCCCGGTGCGCCAGCTGATCGATTTCAATGCCGGCTGACCGGGCCGCCTGACTTAAGCGAGTAGACAAATATTCGTGGCCGGCACGGGCGGGTAATCAGCGCGGCGGTAGCCTAGGGAACGCAGATTTCGTAGACTGCAAAGGCAGTCAGGAATTCGCGCATCCCAGGCAATCGGCAGAACCGATGGGCCAGCGGGAGCCGTTTGAGCTGCTGTATAGGGTGGAATTCGCGGCGCAAGAAGGTGAAGCCTTGCGCCGCGCAAAGCCGCTCAAACCGCGCAATTGTCAGCCGGTTCAGAAAGCCGAACGAAGTGCTTCCGGCAAATCGGTCGCGTCGATTACCGTCTTCATCGAGATCCCAATATGGGGGCACGTATTCCGGACAATTGACTACCTTCGAGCAGACCGAATTGATGATCCGGCCGTTGCAGAACACGTGCATCCAAGGGATTGGGGCATAGCTATGGCAATGATGGCCATAGGGGTGGAAATAAGGGCTCCACCAGATCAGAATACGGCCGTCCGGCCGCAGCACCCGTCTCCACTCGCCAATGATCAATTCAAACTCCATCACATGCTCAAGGACGTCGAAGCATACAATGACGTCAAAGCTGTCGTCGGGAAACTCGATAACGTCGGGCCTACGGGCTACGCGAAAATCCACGCCGGTATTACCGGCGGTCGCGGCATCAATCGCCAATGCTATCGCCTTGGAATTAAGATCCACTCCGGAGACATGATTGGCGCCGAGGCTGGCGATCGCTAATGCAAGATTTCCAGACCCACAGCCAAAGTCCAACACGTCTTTCTGCATGATCGATTTTCGGTCAAAATGAGCAGAAAATTGTGCTCGGAGCGAGTCTTCACGCCAAGCAACATAATTATCCGAAGAGTTTACAATACCCCGGTTTTTGGAATTTCTGATCGCCTGCGGTTTTGCTATGCGAAACAAACATTCCGTAATAAGGTCTTCCGCTATACGCATGACGAGTTTCCGATCCGAGCCATGACGCGCCTAGATTCTGCGCGGCAGGTGAGCCGATAACCGCTGACAACAAATGACAGATCTGTACCTGCACTGCAACCGGCTGTGATTAATTTCGCCTTTAGGGCTGCTTTAATGCTGTCGGAAAGCTATATCGGCAAGGCCGAGCGCGGCCGGCTCTGACCCGGCTGCTGCCGCCGCGGCGGTCGGCGCAGCGCCCAAAAGGCAACGCAGCCACACACATAGGAGGCGATCGACAACAGAAACGCCAGCTCGTAGCTGCCCGACAGGTCGAAGATCCGGCCGGCCGCCCAGGAGCCGGCGGCCGAGCCGATGCCGCTGCCGATCGTGATCACACCGAGGATCGTGCCGAGCTGGCGGCCGGGAAACAGGTCGGCGACCTTGGCCGTGATCGCCGGGCCGCGGGCACCCCAGGTCAGGCCAAAGAAGCAAGCGAACAGCCATAAGAGCCAGCCTTGCGACGGCCCCCTGATAAAGAGGGCGCAGACGACGCCGAGGATCGACACGCCATAGGCGAGGATCGCCGCCAATTCGCGGCCGATATAATCCGACAAGGCGCCGGTGACGATCGTGCCGGCGATCGCCAAGAGGCTGCCGGTGCCGAGCACCTCGGCGGCATAGAGCTTATCAAAGCCGCGGTCGACGGCAAAGGCGAGCTGGTGCAGCGAAACCAAAAAGCTGCCGAGCCCGGTAAACAGATAGACCGCGAACAACAGCCAGAAATGCAGGGTGCGCGCCGCCTCGGCAAGGGTCCAGCCGGGCGGCCGCTCGGCAGCGGCGGCCGATGCCGGCGGGCTCGCGCCCGCTTCGACCGCGGCCGGGGCACGCACCCCGCGCCGCAGCAGCGCGGCGAGCGGCACCGTCGCCGCAGCCATAAACAAGGCCTGGACCAGATAGGTGGCACGCCAGCCGATCCCGGAGATCGCCAGCTGCACCAGCGGCACCGACAAGGCGCGGGCAAAGCCGTTGGCCGATTGCACGACCGAGATCGCCGTGCCCCGGCGACGCACAAACCGGCGCGACAACAGCGGCGCGAACACGACGAGCCCCAGACAGTTGGCGCCGATCGTCATCACGACGCCGTAGAACACGATGATCTGCCAGAGCGACGACATTGCCGCGCAGCCCAAGAGACCCGCGACGAGCAGAAAGCTGCCGAGAAACAACAGCCGCAGCGGGCCGAGGCGATCGACCAGCGCGCCGACCATCGGCGAGGTCGCGCCGGCGACGAGCTGCGAGACCGAATAGGCGATCGAGGTCTCGGCGCGGCTCCACGCGAAAGCCTGGATAAAGGCGACCAGAAAGACCGCATAGGAGTGCATCATCACCGAGCTGACGGTGAACGCGGCAAAGGCGCCGGCCAGCAGCAGCCGGGGCGAGGCCGAGCTTTGTGCCGTGGGGGGCGCCGCGGTTGAGCCGATCGCGCGCATCGCGCACTGAGCCGCAGCCGGCGGCGCAAAATCAAGGGCCGGCAAGTCGCGTCTGGAATGCCGGCTCGGCGCGTCCGGGAAATCGCCGCCGGCACGGTTAAACGTTCTTTAAGCGTTCGGACCCACGATGCGATCCGATCGATATCGCATCGGAGCCCGTCATGCCCGGTCGCCGGCAGCGCCCGCATCAAGCTGCATCGTCTGCGCCGCCAATTGCGATCGGCACGCCTGCGACCGGCACGCCTGCGACCGGCGCGGCCGGGACCGAGGAGACGGTCGCGACATGATTGGTGCTGCGCCGCACCTCCTCGTCCTTGGCGGGTTCGCCGCGCTGATGGCGGCGGCGGCGTTCGAGGATTTTCGCCGGCTGGTCATTCCCAATCGGCTGGTCCTCTGCCTCTGTGCGCTGTGGCTGCTGCGTCTCGCCGTCATGCCGGCATCGCAGTGGCTCGCTGCGCTCGAAACCGCCGGCGCCGCCGTCGCGATCTTTGTCGCGGGCGCGCTGCTGTTTTCGCGCGGCCTCGTCGGCGGCGGCGACGTCAAGCTGTTGTCGGCGGCGGCGCTGTGGGCCGGCGCCGTCGAAGTGCCGGCGCTGCTGCTCGTCACCGCGCTCTTTGGCGGGCTGCTGTCGCTGGTCTCTTTGACCCCGGCCGGCGCCCGGCTCGCGGCGGCCCGGACCGCGCTGCGCAACCTGGCAGATCGGAATGCGGCCACGACGCGCCCGATCGCGGTGCCTTACGGCGTCGCCATTGCTGCGGCCGCCCTCTTCGTGACGATCCCGCCGCGGCTCGGCTGAGGGGGCGGCCATGCGCGGGCGCACCGTGGTCCTGTTTCTGGTCGCCCTGCTGCTGGCCGGCGGCACGGCCATGCTGATGCGCTCATGGCTGGCCCAGCGCGGCGCGCCGGGAGCAGCCGCGCCCGCTCAGGCCGCGCCGCCGCAAAAATCGATCCTGGTCGCACGGGTGGCGATCGCCCGCGGGCATCTGCTGAAGCCGGCCGACATTGAGGCGCGGCCCTGGCCGCAAAGCGCGATCACCAGCGACTATATCCTTGCCGGCGGCGAGAAATTGCTGACCGGCTCGGTTGCCCGCGAGCCTTTTGTCGCCGGCGAGCCGCTGATCAAGGCCAAGCTCGTGGCGCCCGGCGATCGCGGCTTTCTCGCCGCCGTGCTGCGGCCGGGCATGCGCGCGGTCTCGGTCGCGGTCGACCAGACCTCCGACGTTTCGGGCTTTATCATGCCGGGCGACCGGGTCGATCTCTTGATCACCCTGCCGTTGCCGCACGCCGACAGCGCTGGCGGCAACGCCTATCAGCACAAGGCGGCGCAGACAGTATTGCGCAACCTTCGCGTGATCGGCATCGATCAGCAGCTCGACAGCAAGGCCGGCAAGGCGGTGCGCGCCCGCACCGTGACCTTTGAGGTAACGCCAAAAGAGAGCGAGATCGTCGCTCTCGCCGCCGACATGCCGGGCAAGCTGTCGCTGAGCTTGCGCAGTCTCGCCGGCGCGCCGCACGGCGAGCCGAGAGTGCTCGCGCTCGCCGGGTCGAGCGAGGCGGATACGCCTCGGCCACGCTTCGACCCGGCAGAGGACAAGGTGCTGCCGCAGCAAGCCGATTCGGTCGACGGGCACGGCTCCGACAGCTTTACGCTCGACAACGAGGTCAGCCCGCTGCTCGGAAATCCGTTCAAAATTAACCATAACTCTGGCGATGGTAAAGTTTGCATATTGCGCGGAAACGGCAATTCGAGCAATGGTTGCGAATCGCAACCCGCGGCTCGAGGCTCGTGATGCACAGCTGGTCGCTTGTCGGTCTTGCCGGATCGATGATTGTTCTCTCGTTCGCCGCTCTCGCCGGGCCGGGCCGGGCCGGCGCCGCGGCGCCGGGTGAACCCCGCGTTCTCCATGTCGGCAGTGCCGACGAGATCCCGGCGAACGACGCCGGCATCGTGCTCGAACTCGGCAAGGGCACGCTGATCCGCCTGGCGCGGCCGGCGGCGACGGTCTTTGTCGCCGCTCCGAACATTGCCGACGTTCAGGTCAAATCGCCCTCGCTCGTCTATGTCAGCGCCAAAGCGCCGGGCGAGACCGTGATCTATGCGGTGGATTCGGGCGACAAGGTGCTGTTGAACGCGCCGGTGCGGGTCGAGCTCGACCTGTCGCAATTGCGCCGGGCATTGGCGCAGGAAATTCCCGGGCAGCGGATCGCATTGGCCTCGGTCGGCAGCAATCTGGTGCTGAGCGGCAGCGTCGCCAGCGCCGGGGAGGCGGAACGGGCGCGCGCCCTCGCCGCCGCGGTCGTCGCCGGGATCAAGGGCAGCCAGGTGATCAACCGGCTGACGGTGGCAACGCCGAACCAAGTCAGCCTACACGTAAAGATCGCCGAGGTCGATCGCAGCATTCTGAAGCAGATCGGCGTCGATTGGAGCAAGCTTGGTACTGGGGTGAACTTCAATACGACTAACACGACCGTAACCCAATCAATATTGGGCGGAATAATTCCGGGGACGAATTTTCTAACTGCCGGTGTATTTCCTCCCTCTTCTGGAAATGAGGTTGCTGCCATCGTCGAGGCACTCGCGACCGAAGGGTTTCTGACCGTCCTGGCCGAGCCCAACCTGACCGCGATCTCGGGCCAGACCGCGAGTTTTCTCGCCGGCGGGGAGTTTCCGGTCCCAGTCGTGCAAAACGTTTCTTCCGGCACCTCGGCGATTTCGGTCCAGTTTCAGCAATTCGGCGTCCAGTTGGCCTTCACCCCGACGATCATCGACGCCAACCATCTCAATCTGCGGGTTCGGCCCGAAGTCAGCCAACTTAGCAATAATGGAGCGGTACAGATCAGCGGCTTTGTGATCCCCGCGCTAACCGTCGACCGCGCTGAGACGACGGTCGAGCTCGCCAGCGGGCAAAGCTTCGCGCTCGCCGGGCTAATGCAGCACAATACCGAGCAGGACATCTCAAAGGTTCCGTGGCTCGGCGACATCCCGGTGCTCGGGGCGCTGTTCCGCTCAAACAAGTTTCAGAACAACGAAAGCGAGCTGGTCGTCATCGTCACCCCCTACCTCGTCCGGCCGACGGCGACGGCTCTCGCGGCTCCAACCGATGGCTTCGAGGCCCCGCACGACGCGCAGCAGGTGCTCTGGGGCGACACCTGGCGCCAAGGGTTGCCGGCGCCGGCACGAGGTCCGCTCGACGCCGGCGGGAGAGGCCTGATCGGACCGGCCGGTTTCCGGCTCGACTGAGCGAGGTGAGAGCCATGAACAAGCGTCTTCTTCCGATCGCCGTCCTGCCTCTGCTGGCGCTCGCCGCCTGCGTGCCCGGCGCTGCCGAATACAGCAAAAGCGAAGCGCCGGCCCAGCTGCGAACCGATGGTGCCGCGACCCGCTTCGAGTTGGCATTCGCCCCCGGCTCGGCGCGACTGAGCCCGGGCGAGGCGGCGCGGCTGGACCGGCTCGTCTCGAACGGCAGCATCGGACGCGCCGATCGCATCTCGATCGCAGCCGCCGGCAGCCCCGATCTCGCAGCGCGGCGAGCCAGCGCGGTCTCGGGTGAATTGCTGCGTTACGGGATCGTGGCCGATCCGGGTGTGCTCGGAACCGTACCGCCCAACCGTGCAATCGTGGACATCGGCCACTACGCTGTTACCCTGCCGGCCTGTCCGAACTGGAGCATGCCCGCAGGGAGCGATTTTACGAATGCTCCCACGAGCAATTTCGGCTGTGCCACCGCGAGCAACCTCGGGCTGATGGCGGCGAGCCCGGCAGATATCGTATCGGGGCGATCGCTCGCGCCGGCCGACGGCATGCCTGCGGCGTCTGCGGTCAACCGCTATCTCAACGACAAAGTGAAGCTGCCTGTTGGGCCCGAAGTCGGCCCGTTCGCGGCAGCGGGCGGGGACCAGGCGCCGAGCGCGCCGCCGGCCGCCGGGGCCGGCCCGCAGTGAGCGCGTTGCGGCCCGCGGCGGCGAAGAGCGCCTCGCGCGAGGGGGTGCTCGCCATTCTGCAGGAGCAGGCGACGCTCGATCGGCTGCAAGATGTGATCCGCGAGCTGCAATTGGACGACGAGCTGATCGTCACCGATACGCTCGACGCCGCGCTGCGGCGCATGCGCGCCGGCTATACGCCGCGCATCCTGGTGGTCGATATCGCCGATCTGGCGGCACCGATCGCCGAGATCGGCGCGGCGCGCGCGGTCGGCGGCACCGAGCTCGAGCTGGTGGCGCTGGGCGCGGTCAACGACGTGGCGCTGTTCCGTGACCTGCTGGCGGCCGGCGCCAACGATTACCTGGTCAAGCCGCCGAGCCGCGAGGCGCTGGCGACGATCCTGGAAAAGCGGTCCGGGTCCGCGCTCGGCGCCGACGGCAAGCTCGGGCAGGTGATCGTGTTTATCGGCAGCCGCGGCGGGGTTGGCGCCACGACCGCCGCCGTCGCCTGCGCTTGGCTCCTCGCCGAAGACCATCCGGAGCAGACGGCACTCGTCGATCTCGATCTGCATTTCGGCACCGTGGCGCTCAAGCTCGACACCGACCCCGGCAGCGGGCTGTGCGAGGCGCTCGAGCAGCCCTCGCGCATCGACAGCCTGTTTATCGAGCGCGCCACGGTCAAGATCACCGACAATTTGCGCGTGCTGGCGGCCGAGGCCTCGACCGCGCAGCACCTTGCCGTCGATGGCGGCGCGGTCGATATGCTGCTCTACGAGCTGCGCCGCAAATTCGCCCGGGTCGTCGTCGACCTGCCGCGCGGCGCCAGCCCGATGCAGCGCGTCGTGCTGGCCGCGGCGAGCCATGTCGTGCTGATTTGCGAGCGCAGCCTTGCCGGACTGCGCGACACGATCCGTCTCCAGACCTTGGTGCGCGAGCAAGCGGCGCAGGCCCGGCTGTGGCTCGTCGAGGCCGGCGCCAGCGGCGAACGCGCGCTGATCGGCAAGCCCGAATTCGAGAAGGGTGTCGGCAGAACGCTCGATGCGCGGCTGTCCTACGATCCGAAATCGGTGGGTGCCGCCGGCAATTCCGGGCAGCCGCTGCCGATCGCCGCGCCGCGCAGCCCGGTGGTGCGCGAGTTCCGCGAGATTGCCGTCTTTCTCGCCGGGCCGGCATCGGCCGCTCCGAAACGCCGCTGGTCGCTGCGCTCGCTATGGTAGCCCTCTTCAAACGCGCCCCCGAAACCGACAGCACGCTCGACGCGCGTATCGCCGGGCTGTCGGCGCGCCGCATTCCGGCCACCGCGCCCGCGCTCACCGCGATCCCGGCGGCACCGGCGGCGGACGCGCCGCTTGCCGCCTCGCGCGAGGACCGGCTCTTGGCGGCACGCGCGCAGCTGCTGGCGCGGATCAGTGCGGAAATCAGCCCGGAGCGTCGCGGTATTTTGAGCCGGGGCGAGCTCGCCAAAATTGTCGATGCGGCGGTCCAGGCCTATCTGCTGCGCCATGGGATCGAGGCCAACCCGATCGAGCGCCGCGACCTTATCACCGCGCTGATCCAAGGGCTGCTCAGCCCGCCCGCCGCCGCACCCGATGCCGAGACCAGCGAAACCAGGCGCTACGCCAAGCGCGTCGCGGTCGAGGCCGCCAAGGCGCAGATCCAGCCGCTCGTTCTGGAGCATATGGACGTGACCGCCGCGGCGGAAATGCCGCGCGCCACCTTTGAGGCCCAGCTCGGCGGCTGGGTCAAGGAGCTGCTGACCGAAACCAAGATCCAGCTGAACTTTGTCGAGCAGCGCGAGCTGGTCGAGGCGCTGATCGCCGACATGCTCGGCCTCGGGCCGGTCGAGCCGTTGCTAGAAGACGACACCGTCAGCGACATTATGATCAACGGGCCAAAGCAAATCTATGTCGAGCGGCGCGGCAAGCTCGAGCTGACCGATGTGAGCTTTCGCGACGATCAGCATGTGATGAACGTGGCGACCAAGATCGTGTCGCGGATCGGCCGCCGCATCGACAAATCGCAACCCTTGGTCGATGCCCGCCTGCCCGACGGCAGCCGGGTCAACATCATCATCCCCCCCTTGGCGATCGACGGCCCGGCGATCTCGATCCGCAAATTTTCGAAAAAGACGATCACGCTCGACACCATGGCCCAGCAGGCCAACATCTCGACGGAGATGGCGACGCTCTTAAAGATCGCCGCGCGCTGCCGCCTCAATATCCTGATTTCGGGCGGCACCGGCTCGGGCAAGACGACGATGCTGAATGCGCTCTCGCGGTTGATCGACCCGGCCGAGCGCACCGTGACGATCGAGGACGCGGCCGAGCTGCAATTGCAGCAGCCGCATGTCGTGCGGCTCGAAACCCGGCCGCCCAACCTCGAAGGCACCGGCGAGATCACGATGCGCGACCTGTTGCGCAACGCGCTCAGGATGCGCCCGGACCGGATCATCCTCGGCGAGATCCGCGGTGCCGAGGCGCTCGACGTGCTGCAGGCGATGAACACCGGCCATGACGGCTCGATGAGCACGATCCACGCCAACCGGCCGCGCGAAGCGCTGACCCGGCTGGAAAACATGGTCGGCATGACCGGGATCAACTTGCCGTCGCGTGCGGTCCGCACCCAGATCGCCGCGGCGGTCAACTTGATCCTGCAAATCAACCGGATGCGCGACGGCATGCGGCGCGTCACCGAGGTCGTCGAAGTGGTCGGCATGGAAGGCGAAATCATCACCACGCAGGAGCTGTTCACCTATCAATATCAAGGCGAGTCGACCGACGGCAAACTGCGCGGCGTCTTCAAGCCGACCGGGGTCCGGCCGTATTTTTTGCCGCGCGCCGAATATTACGGTCTCGATCGCCCATTGCTCGAGCTGATCTAAGCGATGACGTTTGCGCTCGACAAGGCATACGGCCTCGTCGCCTTGTCGGCGGTCGCGGTTGCATTGTGCTTTGCCCTGGTGGCGGCCGGGTTCAGCGATGCGGTCGGGCGCCGGCGCCTGAAGCGGCGCCTCGGCACGATCCGCGACCGGGCGAGAGGGGTCCCGATCGCGGCCGCGGCCGCGGCACGCTCATTGGCGCGGCGGCAGAGCGCCACGCCGAATATCGACCGGATCGCCCATCGCTGGCTGCCGCGCCGCGACATCCTGGCGGCGCGCCTCGCGCGCACCGGGCGGCAGATCAGCATCGGACAATTCGCGATGGCCAGCGCGGTCGTGGCGGCGGTGTCGGCGACCGCTCTGATCGCCGCAACCCCGATCGGGAGCGTCCCGAGCCTGCTGCTCGCCTCGTTCATCGGCACCGCCTTGCCGCATTTCGCAATCGGGTTTCTCGGCAAGCGCCGAGTCGCCGCCTTTATCGCGGTGTTCCCGGAAGCCATCGACCTGATGGTTCGCGCCTTGCGTGCCGGCCTGCCGATCAGCGAAGCGATCATCGGCGCCGGGCACGAGATCGCCGATCCGGTCGGCGCCGAGCTGCGCCTCGTGGAAAGCGGAATGCGGCTCGGGCGCGACCTCGAAAGCCTGTTGTGGGACACGGCAAAGCGGATCGACGCCGCCGAATTCCGCTTTTTCATCATCGCGCTGAGCGTGCAGCGCGAAACCGGCGGCAATCTGGGGGAGACGCTTGCCAACCTCTCCGATGTGCTGCGCCGCCGGCGCCAGATGCGCGCAAAGGTCCACGCCATGGCCGGCGAAACGCGCGCCACGACGGCGATCTTGGGTGGTCTCCCGGTTGCGGTGATGCTGCTCTTGATGGTGATCTCGCCCGGCTACCTGAGGCCGCTCTTTACCGATGTCCGTGGGATTGTCCTCGACGGGTTTGCGCTCGTCCTGTTTGCCACCGGCATTTTTGTCATGATGAAGCTCGCCCACTTCGAGATCTGACCCCGATGCCGGTGCACGAATTCGCGATCGACCGGTGGCTGCCGCTCGGCCTCGGTGTCGACGATTTGATCGCCTTGCTCGCGGCGCTCGCGGTGCTGGTGACCATGTTCGCGATATGGCAAGGGTTGCGCGCCCGCAGCCCCTTCGAGCGCCGGCTGGCGCAGATTGTCGAGCGCCGCGAGAGCTTGCGCCAAACTGCGCTCGCTGCGCGCCCGCGCCGGCCGCGCGCCGGCCCGGTCGGCTTGATGCGCCAGGCGGTGACGCGGCTCGACCTGTTGCGCTCGCGCCATGCCGCCGAAGCACGCGGCCTGCTGCAGCGCGCCGGCATCCGGTCTCAAGACGCAATGGTGGGCTATCTCTTTGCCCAGATAACCCTGCCGTCGCTGTTCGGTCTGGCGATGCTGGCCGACACTCTGGGGTTCCATCTGCTGCCGGTGCCGGCGAGCTTCAAGTATTTGCCGCCGCTGGTGGCGGTGCTCCTCGGCTTTTATGCCCCCAAAGTTTATTTGCGCAATGCCGCAGCCAAACGTGCCAAACGGCTCCAGCAGGCATTGCCGGACGGCCTCGATTTGATGGTGATCTGCGCCGAGGCGGGCCTCAGCCTCGATGCCGCGCTGCTGCGGGTGTCGCGCGAGCTCGCCGGCACCTGGCCCGAGCTTGCCGAAGAGCTGGCGATCACCGCTGCCGAGTTGACCTTTCTGCCGGACCGCCGCGCCGCGTTCGACAACCTCAACAACCGCTCCGAGGCGGAGGGCGTGCGGGCGGTCGTCAACACCATGCTGCAGACCGCTAAGTTCGGGACGCCGTTGGCTCAGTCGCTGCGCGTCCTCGCGAGTGAAATGCGCACGTTGCGGATGACGCGGGCCGAGGAAAAGGCGGCTCGCCTGCCGGCGCTGCTGACCGTGCCGATGATCATCTTCATCCTGCCGACCCTGTTTATGGTTCTGCTCGGCCCGGCGGCGATCAACATCATGGATACCTTCGCCAAGCATTAACGCCGACAGCGTCATGAAATCCCGCCCGCGGCGGGGGCGCGGCCGGCGGACAATACCGCGCGGCTGCGCGCCTGCGGCGACAGCCCGCGAAGGGTGCGGTAATAGGCGAGGTTGTGCTCGACCGAAGCCTCGTCGAGATCGATCCGGCCGAGCCGCGCCGCCTCGGCGACGCTGCCTTGCAACCCGTAGATCAACGCCAGGCTCTGCCGCTCCTGCGCCGTGCCCCGGGGCGCCATCGCGAGCGGCTGGAGGACGGCGATGGCATTTGGATAATCGCCGCTGAGCGCCAGCGACAGGGCGAGATCGACGCTGAGCGCCGGGTCGCCCGGCGCATAGCCGAGACCGCGGCGATAAACCTGTTGCGCGGCAAAATGGCCGCCGGCCTGGTCCTTGACGACGCCGAGCAGCACTAACGCCCTGGGGTCGTTCGGCCGCGCCGCCAGCGCCTTCGACACCGGCACCAGCGCGAGCCCGGGGCGTCCGCTTTCGAGGTAAGCCCGGCCGAGACCGAGCTGCGCCGCGAAATCGCCGCTGTCGCGCGCCAATGCCGAGTTGTAGGCGACAATTGCGTCGTTGACTTGGCCCATTGCCAAGAGGGTGTCGCCGACCGCGACAAAGGGTGCGGGTGCGGTCGGCTGGATCGCGGCGGCGCGACGGAACACGGCCAACGCATTGGTCAAATCGCCGCCGGCACGCGCCGCCGTGCCGATCCGCATCAGAGCATCATAGCTCGGTGGCGGACCGCCGCCGTCGCGGCCGTTGACGCTGACCGGGTCGAGATGAACCGGGAACGGCGCGCAGCCGGCCAACGCCACCACCAGGAGCACAAATGCCAGGGGCACAAATGCGAGGGGCACAAACGCCAGGGATCTCCTGATGCAAAGCCCGTTTTGATCGCGCCGGCCAGAACCTGGTGTTCTGCCCATCGAGAATTCCCCGTCGGACAAAATGTTCCTGACGGATTGATCCATGCCGAGTCGTCAAAAACCCGTCCGGCGTAAACAAGAATCCTTTTGTTACAATATGTTAGAACGGTTGCGCTATGACTACAACCCAAACGCAAAAAGCGAATCGCCACTGCTCACTCTTTGCCGGCGACCGCCCGCTCGACGATGGCGAGCGCCGCCTCGGCGTGCGCTGCTTCGGGGCCGCCCGCCTGAGCCATTTCAGCGCGGCCGCCGCCGCCCTTGCCGCCGAGCGCCTCGGCCCCCCGGCGAACCAGCTCGACCGCGTCGAACCGACCGGTCAAATCCGGTGTGACGCCGACCACGATCGCCGCCTTGCCGTCGGCGCGCGAGACCACAGCGACGACGCCCGAGCCGATGCGCCGCTTCATCTCGTCGGCGAGCGATTTGAGCTCGCGGCCGGGAACGCCATCGACGACCCGGCCGTCGAAAAGGATCTCGCCGAGCTGCTTTGCAACAGGCTTGGCCGCCGGGCCGGCGCTTGCCAGTGCCCGCCGCGCCTCGGCCAATTCGCGTTCGAGGCGACGGCGCTCGTCGACGAGGCTCGCCAACCGCGCCGGCAATTCCGCCGGGCTCGTCCGCAGCGTGGCGGCGGCCTGGCGCAGCACCCCTTCTTCCGCCGCCAGATGGGCCTCGGCGGCCGCACCGGTCAGCGCTTCGATCCGGCGCACGCCCGAGGCGATGGCGCTCTCGGAGACGATCTTGAAGAGCCCGATATCGCCGGTGCGCCCGACATGCGTGCCACCGCACAGCTCGATCGAGAATTGCCGGTCCTCGCCATCGAGCATGCCGCCCATCGCGACGACGCGAACCTCGTCCGGGTATTTTTCGCCGAACAGCGCGAGCGCGCCCTCGGCCACCGCGCGGTCCGGCGTCAGCAGCCGGGTCGCGACCTCGGCATTGGCGCGGATGCGGTCGTTGACCTCGGCTTCGATCGCCTGGATGTCCTCGGGGCCGAGCGGCTTTGGGTGGCTGAAGTCAAAGCGCAGCCGGTCGGGGGCGACGAGCGAGCCCTTTTGCGTCACATGCGCGCCGAGGCGGCGACGCAGCGCCTGGTGCAAGAGATGGGTCACCGAGTGGTTGGCGCGCAGCAGGCGGCGGCGGGCACGGTCGACCCGCAACTCGACCGCGTCGCCGACTTTCAGCCCGCCGCGGGTCACGCGGCCGAGATGGACATGCAGGTCGCCGGCTTTCTTGACCGTGTCTTGCACCGCAAGCTCGGCGCCGCCGGCGGAAAACATGCTTCCGGTGTCGCCCATCTGTCCGCCCAATTCCGCGTAGAACGGCGTCTGGTTCAGGACCACCGCGATGTCGTCGCCGGTCGTCGCGCGGTCGACCCGGACCCCGTCGCGCAAAATCGCCTGCACCACACCCTCGGCGGTTTCGGTTTCGTAGCCGAGAAACTCGCTGGCGCCGACCTCCTCGCGCAGGGCGAACCATACCGCCTCGGTTGCCGCCTCGCCCGAGCCCGCCCAATTGCGCCGGGCCTCCTCGCGCTGCCGCGCCATCGCCGCCTCGAAACCCGCGACCGCAACGCTGCGCCCCTGCCCGCGCAAAACGTCCTCGGTCAGGTCGAGCGGAAAGCCAAAGGTGTCGTAGAGGCGGAACGCGGTCTCGCCGGGAAGCGCCCGGCCGGCCGGGAGCCGTGCCGTCTCCTCTTCGAGCAGCCGCAGCCCGCGGTCGAGCGTCTGCCTGAAGTTGGCTTCCTCCAACCGCAGCGTTTCGGCGATCAGCGGCTGGGCGCGCGCCAGCTCGGGAAAAGCCGCGCCCATCTGCTGCACCAAAACCGGCACCAGCCGCCAGATCAGCGGTTCGCTGCAGCCCAGCATATGGGCATGGCGCATCGCCCGGCGCATGATCCGGCGCAGCACATAGCCGCGCCCTTCCTTGCTCGGCAATACGCCGTCGGCGATCAAAAAGGCCGCGGCGCGCAGATGGTCTGCGATGACCCGGTGCGAGACCGCGTGGACCCCGTCGGCGGCCACACCCGAAGCGGCGGCCGAGGCCTCGATCAGCGCGCGAAACAGGTCGATGTCGTAATTGTCGTGCTTGCCTTGCAATACCGCAGCAATGCGTTCGAGGCCCATCCCGGTGTCGATCGACGGGCGCGGCAGCGGCACGCGCCGATCCGGCGCCTGCTGCTCGTATTGCATAAAGACGAGGTTCCAGATCTCGACGAAGCGGTCGCCTTCGCTGTCGGCGCTGCCGGGCGGCCCGCCCGCGACCGAGGGTCCATGGTCCCAAAAGATCTCGGAGCACGGCCCGCACGGGCCGACCTCGCCCATCGCCCAGAAATTGTCGGAGGTGGCGATCGGGATGATCCGCTCGCGCGGCAGCCCGGCGATCTTGGCCCATAGCGTCGCCGCCTCGTCGTCCTCGGCGTAGACCGTGACCCAGAGCCGGTCGCACGCGAGGCCGAACTCGCGGGTGATCAGGTCCCAGGCGAGCTCGATCGCCCGCTCTTTGAAGTAATCGGCAAACGAAAAATTGCCGAGCATCTCAAAGAAGGTATGGTGCCGTGCGGTATAGCCGACGTTCTCGAGGTCGTTGTGCTTGCCGCCGGCGCGCACGCATTTCTGCGCTGTGGCGGCGCGCTGGTAGGAGCGTTTTTCGAGCCCGGTAAAGACGTTCTTGAACTGGACCATGCCGGCATTGGTAAACAGCAAGGTCGGGTCGTTGCGCGGCACCAGCGGGCTCGACGCCACGACCTGATGGCCGTTTTTGGCGAAATAGTCGAGAAACGCGGCGCGGATGTCGTTGGTCGTCTGCATAGCCAAGATTGTGGGCTTCGGCGGCAATCATGCAAGAGGCGGCATCGGCAGAGGCGGCATCGGCTGGAGACGCCGGCAGCGCCAGGGTGGTATCACGGCGGGGGTAATTCCGGCCGCCCGGCCGCGCCAGCACGGAGACTATCGCGATGGTCGATTTTACGGGAAGCCATGTCGTCGTCACCGGCGGCACCGGAGCGCTCGGCCGGGCGGTCATCACCGTCCTGCGCTCGGCCGGGGCGGTATGCCATGTGCCGAATTTCGCCGCCGCCGAGCTCGGCGATTTTCCCTATGCGCACGATCCCGGGGTCCTGGTAACGCGCGACATAGATCTCGCCGACGAAGCCTCGGTCCACCGGTTTTACGAGGCGCTGCCGCCGCTTTGGGCGTCGATCCATCTCGCCGGCGGTTTTGCCATGGCCCCGGTTGCAGACACTTCGGCAGCGGATTTTCTGGCCCAGTTCCGGATGAACGCGCTGTCTTCGTTTTTGTGCTCGGCGGCGGCGATCGCCGCTTTCCGCGCCCGCGCCGAGCCCGGGCCGGGTGGCGCCAAAGGCGGGCGTATCGTCAACGTCTCGGCGCGGCCGGCGCTCGAACCCCGCCTCGGCGCCGGCATGGTCGCCTATACCGCGGCGAAATCGGCGGTGGCGGCGCTGACCCAGGCATTGGCGCAAGAGACCGTCGATGAAGAGATCTGGGTCAATGCGGTCGCACCCTCGGTCATCGACACGCCGGCGAACCGGCGGGCGATGCCCAACGCCGATTACCGCCGTTGGGTGGCACCGGCCGACCTTGCCGACTTTATCGCCTTTCTCGCATCGCCGGAAAATCGCGTGACCCGGGGCGCCGTCATTCCAGTCTACGCCGGATCGTGAGGCCGCCGGCCCTCGGTCTCCGAGATTTTTTGGCGATGCAACAATAATTTAACGCAAATTGCATATCAGACTAGCGGCAGCCGATGTTGCAATGCAGCATGCTGCGGGCTATAACCCGTGCAGCAGATTCATATAGTGGAGCCAAGAGAATGAAGGAGCGCCTAACGCGTCTCGACGGGATTGCCCGGCAGATGAACGGGTGGCTGCTGGCGCTCGCGATCGGCCTGGGCATGCTCGACCTGACTGTCCTGGTGGCCAAGTGCATGCCGGTGCTGCCCGACCTGCCCGCCGCTGGCGCCGATGCGTCCGAGCACCCGGTCGGGGCTGGGTCGGCGCCGCACGCGCCGTCGCGAAGCTAGTCCGCCAGCGGTTTCAAATCCGTCCTTTGAGCGCGGCCAAGGGGTCTCGGCTGCGCCGGCGGCTGCGCAGGATTTCGGCCTCGATCGCGCGTTTTTGCAGGGCCTCGCGATCGGCCGGGCTTACCGTGCCTTGGGTTCGCACGAGGCAGGCGGTCGGGCAGCGCGTAACCCCGTTGGTGCGGATAAACGCGACAACCGCAGCATCCTGATCGCTTCGCGACATATTTGGGTTTCCTTGGCTGGTCGAGCCCCCGTCTCGCCCGCCAAATCTATGTCGCCTGTTACGAATCTCTCTCAAAATTAGTGGTTAATTCACTATCATTGATGGTTAACGCCGTGCTGGCCGGCTGGTCTATTCGCGGTCGGGGACGTTCGCCTCGAGCTCGTCGAGCCAGACCTTGGCGGTGGCGTCGGACGGGGCGCGCCAATCGCCACGCGGCGACAATGAGCCACCCGACGAGATTTTCGGGCCGTTCGGCATCGCCGAGCGCTTGAATTGGCTCTGCTGAAAGAAGCGCATCAGGAACACCCGCAGCCAGCGCTTGATTTCGCCAAGGGTATAAGCGCGCCGCGCCGCCTCGGGGGTGTTGGCCGGCCATGAGCCGCGCGCGGCATGGGCCCAGGCGTGCCACGACAGATAGGCGATCTTGGACGGGCTGAAACCGTAACGAGTCGCATAGAAAAGGTTAAAGTCTTGCAGCGCATAAGGGCCGACGACGCTCTCGGTCGATTGGATCAGGCCGTCTGCGCCGGGCGGCACCAGCTCGGGGGAAATCTCGGTGGCGAGGATCGCATCCAGCAGCGGCGCCGCCTCCGGCCCCAGCTCGCCCGACGCAGCGGCAAAGCGGATCAGGTGCTGGATCAGGGTCTTGGCGACCGATGCGTTGGGATTGTAATGCGACATCTGGTCGCCGACGCCATAGGTGCACCAGCCGAGGCCCAGCTCGGACAAGTCGCCGGTGCCGACGACGAGCCCGCCATTGTGGTTGGCCAGCCGGAACAGATAGTCGGTGCGCAGACCCGCCTGGACGTTCTCGAAGGTCACATCGTAATGCGCGGCCCCGCTCGCCGTCGCGTGGCCGATATCCTGCAGCATCTGGCGCGCGGCCGGGCGGATATCGATCTCCGCACCGGTGACGCCGAGCGCCTTGATCAGCCGCCAGGCATTGCTTTTGGTCGCCTCGCTGGTGGCAAAGCCTGGCAGGGTATAGGCGAGAATGTTGCTGCGCGGCATGTCGAGCCGGTCCATCACGCGCGCCGAGACGATCAGCGCCTGGGTCGAATCGAGCCCGCCCGAAACCCCGATCACGAGCTTTTTGCAGCCCGTCGCCTCGACCCGGCGGGCCAGGCCCTGGACCTGGATATTGTAGGCTTCGTAGCAATTCTCCCGCAGCATCGCCGGGTCGGACGGCACATAGGGAAAGCGTTCGACATTGCGGCGCAGCTCGAGGCGCTCGGCCGGCGCTTCCAACGCGAACGAAACCGTGCGGAGCTGGCGCCGCTCGGCGCGCGCGCAATCGCCAAAGGTGTTGATGCGCATCCGCTCCTGCCGGATGCGGCCGAGATCGATGTCGGCAATCGCGAGCTCGGGCTCGGCCGAAAAGCGCTCGGTTTCAGCGAGGCCCTCGCCCAATTCGAAGATGCCGGCCTGGCCGTCCCAGGCGAGGTCGGTCGTCGAACTCGCCGCCACCCGCCGCAGAATAGGCATAGGCGGCGATGCAGCGCGCCGATTGCGAAGCGCATAAAAGACGCCGCATCTGCGCCTTGCCGATCGTGATGTTGCTGGCCGAGAGGTTGAGCAGGATTTCGGCGCCGGCCAAGGCGGCCGCCGTGCTCGGCGGCTGCGGCACCCACAAATCCTCGCAAATCTCGACATGAAAGACAAAGCCGCCACCGCCCGGTGCCGCAAACAACAGGTCGCTGCCGAACGGCGCCTCGTGTCCCGCGACCATGATCGAGCGCAGCGCCACCCCTTCGCCCGAGGTGAAATGCCGCCGCTCGTAAAATTCGCGATAGTTCGGCAAATAAACCTTTGGAACGACGCCGAGCAATCGGCCGCGATGGATCACCAGGCCGCAATTGTAGAGCTGCCCGGCCGAGCGCAGCGGCGCGCCGGCGACAAAGACCGGGAACAGCTCGCGGCTCGCCGCGATCAGCCGGCCGATCTCATGCTCGACCGCGTCGAGCAGCGCGTCCTGAAATAAAAGATCGTCGATCGCATAGGCGGAAAGGCCGAGCTCCGGAAACACCATCAGCCCGACGCGCGCCTCGGTGCCGGCGGCGAGCAGCGCCAAGATGTGGTCGGCGTTGCGCCGCGGCTCGCCGATCGCGACCGGCGGCACGCACGCGCCGAGCCGCAGAAACTGGTGGCGGTACGGGGAAAAGAACGAGGACATCGCGGGAGGGGCTCGCGGTCGGCCGGATCGATATCAATCTGGGGGCCTTTGACCGCAGAATAAGGGCTCGATGCAGCATCCGCCGCCCGGGTCCGAACGGCCAGGTGGGCTCGAACGGCCAGGCGGACCCGCAAGCGCGAGCATCCGGCGCATGCAGCAGGATGTTCGCTCGCGGCAGGGCTGTGGCGTTAGAGCCGTTTTCGACCGGGCCGACGCGCTCGACGACGCATCACTCCCGCCCCCATCGAGGGGGCGGGAGCACAAACAGGCGTGCTGATAAAGGCCCTCCCCGCTGATAAAGGCCCTCCCCCTTGATGGGGGAGGGTTTGGGAGGGGGTGAACGCGTCCGGCTAGCCCCAGCTGGCTTGACCGCCGACCGCGGTGATCGTGATGTGCCCCATCGTCGTATTGGCCTTGGCGCCGTGCCAGTGCCGTTCGCCGGCCTTGATATGCACCACGTCGCCGACATTGATCGCGTGCTGCTCGTGCTCGGTGGCCACCATGCCCGAGCCCGATGTTACAACGAGGATCTGGTCGCAGGTATGGGTATGCCACCCGGTCGTGCAACCCTGGCTGAAATTTACCACGCTACAATTGTAGTTTGTCGAATCTCCCGGCTGGATGATGGTCTGCCGCGACCGCGAAACCGGCCCGGTCCAGCCTTCGATCCGATCCGCACCTTCGACCGGAAGATCGGGTATGTCTTTGAGCGTGACCACCTTCATGATGCTTCTCCCCAGGTTTACGAGCGTCACGATATCGGAGCTTTGCAGTATGTCCGCACTGTTGCCGCGGCTCAATGCGCATCGGGCCATCCCTCCTGCGCGGCCCGGGCGAGGGCGCAAAATTCCTCGACCGAGAGCTCTTCGGCGCGTGCGGTAGACGCCACCCCGGCGCGTTCGAGCAGTTCCATGGGAGGCAGGCCGAGGGTGGCGAGGCTCGACCGCAGCATCTTGCGGCGCTGGCCGAAGGCGGCGGCGGCGACCCGTTCGAGCGTTGCCTTCGACGCGGGCGCGAGCGGCGCGGCGCGCGGACGGATGGCGACGACGCTGGAGGTGACTTTGGGTGGCGGCACAAAGGCGCGCGCCGGCACGTCGAACAGGATGCGCGGCTCGGCCAGCCATTGGACCATCACCGAAAGCCGCCCATAGGCTTTGCTGCGGGGTAGGGCGGTGAGGCGCAGCGCGACCTCGCGCTGAAACATCAAGGTCAGGCTTTCGAATTCGCCGATCCGGCCGAGCCAGCCGAGCAGCAGCGCCGTGGCGATGTTGTAGGGCAGGTTGGCGACGATTTTGCGCGGCGGCTGGGACAGCGCCGCCGGGTCGATTGTCAGCGCATCGCCGGCGACCACCTCCAGCCGGCCGGGATAGGCGGCGCCGAGAGCCGAGAGGGCGGCGAGACAGGCCGGGTCGCGCTCGATCGCGACCACGCGGCGAGCCCCCGCCGCGAGCAACGCCCGCGTCAACCCGCCGGGGCCTGCCCCGATCTCGACGATATCGGCCGGTTCGAGCGCGCCGGCGGCACGGGCGATGCGCGCAGTCAGATTCAGGTCGAACAGAAAATTCTGGCCGAGGCTTTTGCGCGGGCGCACGCCGTAGCGGGCGACGGCCTCGCGCAGCGAGGGCAGCGCGGTCGCGGCCGGCGCCTCAGGCGGCAGCGCGCCGCCTCGCCGCAAGCTCGGCCGCCAGCCGCAGCGCCGCGATCAGGCTCTGGGCGCGCGCGATGCCCTGGCCGGCGATGGCGAACGCCGTGCCGTGGTCGGGCGAGGTGCGCACAAAAGGCAGCCCGAGGGTCACGTTGACGCCGCCATCGAAATCGATCGTCTTGATCGGGATCAGCGCCTGGTCGTGATACATGCACAGCGCCGCGTCGTAATCCTGCCGCGCCGCCGCGTGAAACATCGTGTCGGCGGCGAGCGGCCCGCGCGCGTCGATCCCCGCGCGCTGCAATTCGGCAACGGCCGGGCCGACGATCTCGATCTCTTCACGGCCGAGGCCGCCCAACTCGCCGGCATGCGGGTTGAGCCCGGCAACCGCGAGGACCGGATCGGCAACACCGAAATCGCGGCGCAAGGCCGCCGCGGCCACCCGGCCGGCATGAACGATTTTTGCCGCGTCGAGCGCTTCGACCGCGCGGCGCAGCGCCAGGTGGATCGTCACCGGCACGACGCGCAGCTCCGGGCACACCAGCATCATTACCGGCGCTGCGGCGCTGCCGGCGAGCTCGGCCAAAAATTCGGTATGTCCCGGATAGCCAAACCCGGCGCGATAAAGGCTGTCCTTGTGGATCGGATTGGTGACGACCGCCGCCGCGCGGCCGGCGACGACATCGGCGACCGCGGCGCGGATCGCGCCGATAACGGCCGGCGCGTCAGCCGGATCGGGATGCCCCGGCTGCCCGCGCAGCGGCCGGCCGATCGGCGCTACCGGAAGCGCCTCGGCAAAGACCGCCGGCGCCTCCTCGGGTGCTTCGATCGGCCGAACCCGCACCGCCCAGCCGAGACGCTGCGCCAGGGCTGCGATGCGCGCGGGATCGTCGATCAAATAAAACGCCGGGACCCCGTCGCCGCGGGCACGCCACGCTTTCAGCGCGATTTCGCCGCCGATCCCGGCCGGCTCTCCGATCGTCAGAGCGAGCGGCAGCAAGACCTATACCCTGACATCGACAAAGGCGGCGCGGCGCAAATCGCGCAAATATCGACGTGCCAGGATGTCGAGCCGCTGACGCATCAGGGCTTCGGCGACCTCGTCGCGGGTGGGCGCGGCCGCAGCGGCTGCTTGGCCGGCCTCGGCCTTGCTGCACACCATGATCACGCCGACCCCGTTTTTTTCGACGATCGGCTGCGAGACCTGCCCAACCCCGAGCCCCAGCACCATGCTGCGCATCGCCGGCGAGATCTGAGACAGGCGCACATCGCCTTCGCTCGAAAGCTGGGGCGCCCGCTCCTTGCCGATGCGCAGCATGTCCGGGCAATTCTTCGCCTGCTGCCGAGCGGTTTCAGCTTCTGCCAGCGCCGCCCTGCGCTGGGTTTCGCTCGCCTGCGCGGGCAGCGGGAACACCACCTGCACGATGTGCAGCGTAGTGTCTTGCTTGCCGGCGCCAGCGCCGGCGCCGTGCGCGTCGCGCCGGTCGAGCACGAGCAGCAGGTAATACCCGGCCGGTGTGCGGATCGGCGGCGACAACTGGCCCGGCTGCATCTGCGCCACCGCCTTGGCCAATTCCGGGGTCAGCGCTTCGGGGCGGATCCAGCCGAGATCGCCGCCGACCGCAGCGGTCGCCGATTGCGAAAATTGCTGGGCCACGGCGGAAAAGCGCGCACCTTGCTTCATCTGATCGGTCAGCCGCAGCGCCAGCTGGCGCACCTCGTCGTCCTGCTGCGGGTTGTCGACCGCAAGAAAGATTTCGGCCACTCGGGTTTGCGGCTCGCCCGCGCTCTGCTTGAGCCGTTTCAACGCATCGTCGATCTCCTCGTCCGAGACCGGGTTGACCTCGGCCGCCTGCTGACGCACCAGCTTGGTCCACACGATCGATGCCGTCAGCTGGTCGGTAAGCGCGCTAAGCTCGATCCCCTTGGTTTTGAGCACCGCCTCGAGCTGCTCCGCTTCCATATGATTTTGCTTGGCGATAGAAGCCACCGCCTTTTTGAGCTCATCGGCGGTGGCGACGATGTTTTTGTGCTTGGCCTCCTGCATCTGCAGCTTTTCGTCGATCATCGTGCGCAGCACTTGCGCAGCGACACGCTTGCGGGTGTCGAGCGAATCGGTGAGCCCGGTCGACAGCAAGACCATCTTGATCCGCGAATCGAGGTCGGCGACCGAGATCACTTCGTCGTTGACGACCGCGGCGATGCGCATTTCGGCATATTGTCCGGGCGGCGGCGCGGGCGGCCCCGGCGGGTGCGCCGCGACCTGGCGGGTCCGAGGCACCGGCGCGTCGGCGGCACCGGCGGCCAGCGCAACGCCGCCCAGACCGAGCAAAACCGCACCAAGCAAAACCGCACCGAGCAAAAAAAACAGCCGCATGCCGCTGCCTCCGCAGCACCGAGATTACACCCCTCGTTCGATCCTTGTCGCTGCCGATCCGGGTCATCGGCCCGATCCGGGTCATCGGCCCGATCCGGGTCATCGGCCCGATCCGGTCATCGGCCCGATCCGGATCATTGGCCCGATCCGGATCATTGGCTCGGGCCGCCGCCGAACGATGCGACGTTGCCGCCGATCTCGCCCAAATTTTTAAACACGACGCTGAACAGCACCGACACGCCCGGCGACACCGCTCCGGTGCGGATCCCCGACTGGGTTATCGCGGCGACAAAGGCCAGGCATTCGTCCTGATACATCGCCGACAGCGAGGCATAGAGGCTGGCGCTGCTCGATTCCGGCGTCAAGACCCCGTTGACGACGTTGTCGCTGTTGGTGAGGTTGAGCGTCTCGGTGCCTTGCAGCGACCAGTATCGTGTCAGCTTTGTCGTGACGATAAAGGAAAGCTGCTCCTGCTTGCCGTAGAGCACGGTCTGGCCGGTCGCCGGGTTGGTCACGACCTCGCTCTGCAATTGCGCCGGGACCAGGATAAAGCTGGTGCTGACCCGCAGATTGGGCGGTCCGGCGCTGAGCGAGACCTGCTGCCCGCGGTAGGCCAAGGTGCTGCCGTCGAGGCGGAAGCGATAGATCAGGTCGAGATAGCTGTTGGGTGAAAGCACGACGCGCCCGACCACATCGGACAGCCGCTTTTCGGCGCCCGACCCCGGCGGCAGAAACGGGTTGGTCTCGGCCCGGTAGCTCTGGCCGATCAGCGCGCGATAGCTGCCGCCGCTGCTGTCGTAGATACCGAACTTGCCGCCGTAATCGACCCGCTGCCCGGTGTCGAGGATGTCGTAGCCGGCCAAGCGGTCGGCGCGAAACAGATCGAAATCGTCATATTGGAAGGCGAGGCTGTCCTCGTCCGGGATCTTGCGCTGGTTGCCGCCATTGGGTGCGGCATAGGTCGCGACGATCGGCTCGATCCAAGGTGTTACGTCGGAGCCGCGGCGGATCAGCGGATAGCTCCATTGCAGCCCGACTTGCGGGTATACGCGCCCGGTCAGAAAGTTGGTGGCGATCGGTTCGGCGGGCGGCGCGCCGTCGACCGGGAAATACGCCGACGGCAGGCCGGGGTTCGACAGCGGGCTCAGATTGTTCACCGAATAGCCGTCGCCGCGAAAGCTGGCGGAGAAGTTGTACTGCCCGCCGATCCCGTCGCGAAAGGTGCGGTCCCACTCCGAGCCGAGCGACAACCGGCGGGTCTGCGTGCCCACCTCGCGGATGATATTGAGAATATTGGCATTCAGGTTCCAGCGGCCACCGAGCTCGTCGGGCTCGCTCTGCCAGTTGCGGTTGGCGACCGGGAGCACGATCGGCTGCGTCGAATCGCCGAGGCCCGGCAGCAGCGGCTGAAACATGTAGGTGTCGATGTCGGTCGACGCCCGCCGCTCGAAGCCTTGGAGATAGCCACGGCTGATCTCGGCGTTCAGCAGCGGGTTGCCAAAGCCGAATTGCAGCAGATAGCTCTGATCGGAGACCCGCTGGATATCGAGCCCGGCGCGATAGGTATCGCTCAGATCGAACGTGCTGTGCTCGTCGATGTTGCCGCGCAGCTCCTTTCCCGAGCTGGCGCCGGCGGTATCGGGATTGCTGTAGTTGAGGCTGCCGATCGCATCGAGCTCGCCGTTGCCGAAGCGCTCCCGGTATTCCGCCCCGAGGACCGGGCCGGCCAAGGTGGTGAGCCGCGGCGCCAAGGTCAAATCCTTGTCCGGGCCGAGCACCAGGAAATAAGGGAGCGTTATGTGCGCCCCGACGTTGTTGGAGCCGCCAAAGGAGGGAGCGAGAAAACCGCTGGCGCGTTTTACCGAGGGGTCGGGCGTCGAGATGTATGGCGCATAAAATATCGGCCAGCCGTCCAGCTCCATAACGGCATCGCGGAACTCGACAATCTTCATGCTCTTGTCATGGTCGATCTCGCGGGCCGCGAGCTGCCATGCCGGCGGTGCGCTCGGGTCGCTTTTGCACAAGTCGCAGGGCGAATAGACGGCGCGGCGCAGCTCGGTCCGGTTGCCGTTGGTGCGCCGGGCGGTGTTGGCGGCGAGACGCGAACGGTCGGACAACAGCATGCGCACATTCTTGGCGAAACCCTCGTTCATCGCATCGCGCAGCTCGAGGTAGTCGCTGAACAGAATTTCGCCCGTCGGCTGCGACAGGCTGACATGCCCTGCGGCGGTGATCGTGTCGGTGCGCTGGTTGTAGGTGACCGTGTCGGCAAGCAGGATTTTGCCGTTCTGCGAGATCTCGACGTGGCCGCGGGCAACCGTCAGCGCCAAATCCTCGTCGTATTCAACCTCGTCGGCGCGAAAGACGACGGGCGCGTTGCTGTTGGCCCGGCGCGTCTCGCCGTGTCCCAGCTGGGCGCCCGCCGGACCCGCGACGGCGGCGCAGGCGAGCCCGAGGGCCGCGGCCAAGACGAGCCGTCGCCAGGCCCCCCGATCCGGCATCAGCCGTCTTCCATATGGAGCAGCATCGAGGCGCCGAAAATCAGGCTGACCCCGGTCGGGGTCCAGGCGGCGAGCGCGACCGGCACTTTCGCCGAAAGCCCGAGGGCAAAGACGATGTCGGACAGGACATACAGCGCAAACCCGCTGGCCACGCCGCCGACGATCATCAGCCGCACCCCGCCGCGCCGCTGCATGCGCAAGCTGAAGATCGCCGCCACCAGCACCATCGCGCAGTACAAAAACGGCCGGGCGAGCAGAACGTCGAAATGCAGGCGATGGCGCTGCGCGGGAAATCCCGACTGCTCCAAGAGCGCGATGAACCCGGGCAGCTCCCAGAACGACATCGTGTCGGGCGAGGCAAAGCTTTCCTCGATCTTGCGCGGCGTCAGCTGGGTCTGCAGCCGCAGTGTCGCAAACGGCTGCGGCGGCTGGTCGGGGGACCAGCGGATCCCGTCTTCGATCAGCCACGCGCCGTCGGCGAGCCGCGCGGTGTGCGCATCGACGCGCGAGGTGAAGCGGCCGAGCCCGTCGAAATAGAACAGCGTCACGTCATCGAGGCGCAAATTCGGCGAAGCCAGCTTGTCCGCATGAATGATGACCTGATTGCCGGCGGCGTCGCTTTGCCGAAGCCACAGCCCGGCGCTCGACAGCGACGGCGCGTCGGAGGATTGGCGCAAAATCCGGGCGTCGAGCTTTTCGTAGGCCGCCTCGGACAGCGAAGCGATCGGGTTGAACACGGTGACCGCGAAAATGCCGACCAGCAACGCGGTCAGCACGGCCGGGGCCAGGAATTGCCATACCGAGATCCCGGCCGCGCGCGCGACGACCAGCTCGTTGTTCCGCGTCAGCCGCCAGAATGCGAGCATCGTGCCGAACAGGATCGCAAACGGCAGCACCTCCTGCGCAGTTTGCGGCAGCTGGAGGATCGCCATCTCGAACAGCAGCGCCAATGTCGCTTGCGCTTTGACGCCACCGCGCCGGATCAGCTCGATATAGTCGAGCAGAAAGGTAACCACCGCCATCGCCGCGAAAACGCCGCAGAACCACAGGAAGAACTGGCGCGCGATGTAGGTGGAAAGGGTCCTGGCAAGCTGCACCGGCAACGGCTCCCGATCGCCGTCTTCAGCGCCCGCGACCGGCCGCGATGGCCGGCAGCCAACCGCCGATCCTGATGCTGCTTTGCGCCAGGATTCCGGCCCCGATCAGCAACGGCAGCAGATCGGCCACGTAGAGCAGCGGGATCGCTGCAGGGAAGCGGGCGGCAAGATCGTTGGCGCCGACCCCGATCAGCTCGAATAAAAACGCCACTCCGATCGCCAGGAAAACGCGCTTGCTGTGTCCGCGGCGGTTGAACTCGCCCGGCAGCAGGCAGATCAGCGGTATCAGCGCCAGGCTGAAAGCCGAGAGCGGCACGACAATTCGCTGATGCGCCTCGATCGCAAAGGCGTGACGCGAGGCGCGGTCCATGCCGGCAGGCGGAAACAGCAGCTCGTTCAAAAGACGCTCTTGGGGCTCGCGAAACCGGACGCCCGGCGCGTCGTGCAGCGCGTCGAGGTCGAGCGTATACCGGTCGAAGGTCAACACCGAAAGCTTGTGCGCCTTCTTGTCGTATTGCTGCCGGTCGCCATTGACCATGACGATGCGCGAGCCGGACGGCATGTCGACAAAGGCGGCCCGCTCGGCGAGGATCGTGACCGGGCGCGTCGGGTCGCGATTGTCGTTGATCAGCAGCCCGACGACCTCGCCATGCTCGTCGCGGTTGCGGATGTAGAAGGTGAGCTTGTCGGAGATCGTGGTAAAGGTCCCCTCCTGGATCAGGCTGGAGACAAAGCGGTTGCGGATCTCGAATTGCAAATCCTTGAACGCCCGGTTCGCCATCGGGAGGAAATAAAGCGACAGGCTCATCAACACGAGAAAGGCGATCCCGGCCAAAATCAGCACGGGCTTGGCCAGCGCCAGCGGGCTCAACCCGGCCGAGCGCATGACGACGAGCTCGCTTTCGGCAGTCAGCCGGTTGAACGCGAACAACACCGCGATGAACACGCCGATCGGCAGCACGATGTCGAGGAACCGCGGCAAGATCAGCACCGCGAGGTAAAGAAACACCTCGATCGACAGACCGCGGTTGACGATCAGATCGATAAGCCGCAGCGACTGCGCGAGCCAAACCGCGGCGCTGAGCGCTGCGGTGACGAACACCATGATGCCGAAGCATTGCCGCAGGATGTAACGGTCGAGGGCCGTCATCATGGCGGATCATAAAGCCTCGCGCCCCGCCCGGCCAGCAGCATCGCCGGCCAGCGGCATCGCCCCTAGCGGCATCGCCCCCAGCGGCGGGCTCTGGCGTCGCCCAAGCGCGCTGTCGTATTTTGTCGAGGGACCGAAGCCGGGATTTCCGGCGGTCCGATCGGCCAAATTTTTCGAGGCACAATCATGAAGATCCGTTTTGCCGAGCCCGACCTGCCTGCGGCCGGCGCGGTCGTGGCGGGGGTGTGGGCAGAATCGGCGTTGACCCCATCGGCCAAACGGCTCGACGAAGCCTCGGCCGGCGCGGTTTCGCGCGCGCTCGCCGCGTCGCCGCGCTTCGCCGGCAAAAAGGGCGAGCTGCTGACGATCCTCGCCCCGGCCGAGCTGCGAGCGAGCCGAATCGTCCTGGTCGGGCTCGGCAAAGCGGACGCGGCCGATGCCCGGTTGTACGAGGAGCTGGGCGGCAGGCTGGCGGCTCATCTGAATGGCGGCGGCGAAACAGCAGCGACCGTTTTGATCGATCTCGGCGCCGGTGCGTCGATCGACGAGGCTGGCGCTGCGGCGCGGCTGGCGCTTGGCGCGAGCCTCAAATCCTATCGTTTCGCCAAGTACAAAACGAAGCAAAAACCCGAGCAGAAGCCGTCGCTCGAGCGCCTGACCCTGGCCACCACCGCCGCGGCCAAGGCCAAACGCGCCTATGCCCCGCTCGAAAAGACGGCGGCGGCGGTGGCGTTCACCCGCGACCTCGTCTCCGAGCCGCCCAACGTGATCTATCCCGAGACCTTGGCGGCGGCGGCCGAGACCTTGCGCGACCTCGGGGTCGAAGTCGAGGTTCTCGACCCCGACAAAATGCGCAAGCTCGGCATGAACGCGCTGCTCGGCGTGGCGCAAGGCAGCATCCGGCCGGCACGCCTCGTCACGATGGAGTGGCGCGGCGGGGATGCCGGCGATGCGCCGCTCGCCTTTATCGGCAAGGGCGTCACCTTCGACACCGGCGGGATCTCGATCAAGCCCGCCGCCGGCATGGCCGACATGAAATGGGACATGGCCGGGTCGGCCGTCGTCATCGGGCTGATCCGGTTGCTGGCCGCGCGCCGGGCCAAGGTCAACGCGGTCGGCGTCGTCGGCCTGGTCGAGAACATGCCCTCGGGGACGGCCCAGCGGCCGGGCGACATCGTCACCTCGATGTCGGGGCAAACCATCGAGATTTTGAACACCGACGCCGAAGGCCGCCTCGTGCTCGCCGATGCGTTGTGGCACTGCCAGGATAAGTTCAAGCCGCGGCTGATGATCGATCTGGCGACCCTGACCGGCGCCGTCATCGTCGCGCTCGGCCACCACCGCGCCGGGCTCTTTGCCAATGACGACGAGCTCGCCGCGCGGCTGATCGAGGCCGGCAAAGCGGTCGGCGAGGAGGTTTGGCGGCTGCCCCTGGCCGACAGCTACGACCGCGAGATCGACAGCGACGCCGCCGATGTCAAGAACATCGGCGGCCGCGCCGGCGGCAGCGTCGTCGCCGCGCAGTTTTTGCAGCGGTTTGTCAATGGAGTGCCCTGGGCGCATCTCGACATCGCGGGGATGGCATGGTCGTCAAAGGACGCGCCGACCGTGCCCAAAGGCGCCACCGGCTTTGGCGTCCGCCTGCTCGACCATTTTGTCGCGCAGCATTACGAGCGGGATTAGCGCTTGGCCGAAATCGGCTTTTACCATCTGTTGTCGACCCCGCTCGAGCGGGCTTTGCCGAGGCTGCTCGACCGCGCGCGCCGCGAGGGGCATCGGATCGTCGTCCGGACGGGCTCGCCCGAGCGCGTCGAGCAGCTCGATACGCTCTTATGGAGCTATGACGAGGCGAGCTTTCTCGCGCACGGCTCGACCCGCGACGGCAACGCCGCGGCCCAGCCGATCTGGTTGACCGATGGCGACGAAAACCCCAACGAGGCCACGATGCTGCTGCTGGTCGACGGGGTCGAGGCCGGCGATTTGGCGGCCTTCGCGCGCTGCGCCGATCTGTTCGACGGCAACGACGAAGCTGCTGTCGCGGCGGCCCGCCAGCGCTGGCGAAACGCGCGCGAAGCCGGTCATGCGCTGACCTATTGGCAGCAGACCGCGTCCGGCTGGGAACGGCGGGGCTGAGCCCGGGGGAGAACTCGGGCCTGCGCCGCCCCTCCAGAACGGCGATCCCTTCATGGCCTCCGGCGCCGCAGCCCGCGTGCTCCTGCACCCGGGGATTGCTGCCGGGTAGATTGCCGCTGCGACGGGCGGGCGCTATAACCCGGCACCGCTCCCGACACCCGAGACATTTGCCGATGGCCATCGAACGGACCTTGTCGATCATCAAGCCCGATGCGACCGAACGCAATCTGACCGGCGCGATCAACGACCGCTTCGAGCGGCGCGGCTTGCGGGTTGTCGCGCAAAAGCGCCTGCAATTGACCCGGGCGCAAGCCGAGCACTTTTACGAGGTGCATGCGGAGCGGCCATTTTATCGCAGCCTGGTCGAGTTCATGGTCTCCGGACCGGTCGTCGTCCAGGTGCTCGAGGGACCGGGCGCGGTCGCGCTCAGCCGTGAAATCATGGGCGCCACCGATCCGGCGAACGCGGCGGCAGGCACGATCCGCAAGGATTTCGCCCGGTCGATCGAGGCCAATTCCGTGCACGGCTCCGATGCGCCCGATGCTGCCGCACGAGAGATCGCGTTTTTCTTCTCGGCTATCGAAATCTGCTCGTAGTGCGGGTTGGCCTGCGGTCGGAACGCGCTGCCCAGCCGCCGCTGCCGCCGGGTTTGGCCGGTCGGCTCGCAACGGCATTCGAGAGCGGTCTCGATGCCGCTGCACTGATCTTTTTTCCGCTTCTCGTCCTCGCCCCGCGCGGCATCGCGGCGCTGACCTCGGTTGCGGGGCTGCTCGCTCTTTGCTTGTTGGCCGCGTCGGGCGACACGGTTTGGCTGCGGTCTCGGCTGCGGTCCCTTGCCGCCCCCGCCGCGCTGCTCGGCTCGCTATTGGTCTGGGGGGCGGTATCGGCGGCATGGTCGCTCGACCCGCCGCGCAGCGTCGAGCTCGCGGCGCGTCTCGCCGGGCTTTCTGCTGCCGGTCTGGTGCTCGCCGCCGCTGCCGGCAGCCTCGCCGCGCCACGCCAGCTGTCGCTGCTTTTAGGCATCGGCTTTGTCATCGGCCTCGCCGTGGCGATCGCCGATTTTGCGACCCATGGGGCGGTGAGCGGACCGTTTTCGTCACGCGCCTACCAGCCGGCCCGGCTCAACCAGGCGACGGTCGGGTTTGCCATTCTGCTGGCGCCGGCGAGCGCGCTGCTGGCCTGCCTCGAACGCAAGATCTCGAGCGCGCTGCTCGCGCTCGCTGCGGTTGCGAGCGTATGCGTTCTGGCCGGAACGGCGGCCAAGACGGCGCTCGCCTTTGCGCTGCCGATGGCGGTCGTCGTCTACGCCGCTCGTGCCTGGGCCATTCCGGTGGCGGCGTCGATCTCGGTGCTGATCGCGATCACCGCCCCGTTGACCTTTGCCCGGCTTGAACGCTTGCCCGCGTTCACCCAAACCGCCGACACGATCAAGCAATCTTTTGGGCACCGGCTGCTGATCTGGTCCTTCGCCGGCGACCGGATCGACGAGCACCCGCTCGCCGGCTGGGGGCTCGACGCTTCCCGCACCATGCCCGGCGGCAGCGAGCCGATCGAGCCCGGCGAGACCTGGCTGCCGCTCCACCCTCACAATGCGCCGCTGCAGCTATGGCTCGAGCTCGGCGTGCCGGGTGCGGTGCTGTTTGCCTTGACGGCGGCGTATCCGTGGCTCGCTCTTGCTGCGGCCGAGTGGCCGGCCCTCTTCACCGCCGCGGCCGGCGCTGCTCTGACGGCCGCTTTTGTCGCTTCTCTGGGGACCTATGGGATCTGGCAGGAATGGTGGCAAGGCACGCTCTGGTTCTCGCTGTTCCTCGTTCTCGTCATGGGGCGAGCGGCGGTGAAGCGGGATCGGCGATCGGCAGCAGCGGCTTGATCGGCGCGTCAGGCTCGGCACTTTGATCAGCGGGTTCTCGGACGACAGCGCCGCGTTCGCCTGGGTCGGCAGCTTCATCGCAATCCTCCGATAGCGCGGCAAATATCGAGGCCGGGCGGCACCGGCGCCGTCATGCTAAAATCCTCGAATGGCGTCCGATGTCATCGATCTCAGGGATTTCTACCTCACCGGGCTCGGCCAGGTCGCGCGCCGCATGATCCGCCGCGCGGTGCGGCGGGTGTGGCCCGATCTCAACGGCATGCGCCTTCTCGGGATCGGCTATGCGACCCCGTTTCTGTCCGCGCTGTCACCCGAGACCGAGCGCACCGTGGCGTTGATGCCGGCCTCGCTCGGCGTCCTCGGCTGGCCGGCGGACGGACGCAATCTGGTGGCGCTTGCCGATGAAGCCGAGCTGCCCTTTGCCGATTATTCGATTGACCGCGTCCTGTTGGTCCATGCGCTCGAAACCCGCGAGCCGGCGGGGCCGATGCTGAAGGAGATCTGGCGCGTGCTGGCCGGCGGCGGGCGGCTCTTGATCGTCGTGCCAAACCGGCGCGGCATCTGGGCCCGGCTCGACCGCACCCCGTTCGGCTCGGGCCGGCCCTATACGATGTCGCAGCTGTCGCAGCTGTTGCGCGACGAGCTGTTCACCCCGATCGGATCGGATGCGGCGCTGTTCATCCCGCCCGCCCGCAAGCGCATGATCCTGCGCGCCGCCCCGGCCTGGGAGCGGATCGGCAGCCGTTGGTTCCCGCGTTTTGCCGGCGTCGTGCTGATCGAGGCGACAAAGCAGATCTACGCCAAGCCAAAAGCCCAGCGGGTCACCCGCCGGCGCCTCGTCTACGCACCGGCGGCGGCCCCGCACGGCATGTCGCGGCGATAATTCCGCCGCCAAGCCCGGCGCCGAGGCCTACGGTTTCCCCGACAATACGAACACACCCTGCTCCGCCAGCAGATTGGCGAGGGTGCCGTGCGGGTTGAGCGAATAGGGCCGGCCGTGCCGGTCGAGCGTGACGCTGCGCTCGACCGTGACCCCGACCTCGTCGCACAGAGCGACAAAGTCGCGGATTGTGCACAGGTGGATGTTAGGGGTCTCGTACCAGGGGTGGGGCAACAGGTCGGAGATCGGCATCCGGCCGCCGAGCAAAAGCTTTAGCCGGATCCGCCAAAAGCCGAAATTCGGAAACGACACGATCGCGCGCCGGCCGATGCGTGCCAGCGTCTCGATCACGCGGCGCGGGTTGCGCGTCGCCTGCAAGGTCTGGCTCAGCACGACGACGTCGAAGGCGCCCGAGGGATAGGCTTCGAGGTCGCGGTCGGCGTCCCCCTGGATCACCGAAAGGCCGTGGCCCACGCAGGCATTGACACCCGATTGGCTCAGCTCCATGCCGCGGCCGTCGACATCCTTGTGCCGCGCCAGATAGGCAAGCAATGCGCCGTCGCCGCAGCCGATGTCGAGAACCCGCGACCCGGCAGCGATCATGTCCGAGATCAATCGCAGGTCGCGGCGCAGCTCGTCGGCGCCGGCCGCCTCGTCAGCCGGCCGCCCCGATGGCGCGGCCGGCTTTGGCAGGGCGCTCACCGCTCAGGACCGGGCGAGGCCGCGATGCTCGCCGCAGCCGGCGAGAAAGCCGCGCAAGGTTTCGAACAGCTCGGGCTCGTGCAGCAAAAACGAATCGTGCCCGTTGTCGGTATCGACCTCGACAAAGCTGACATTGGCGGCGGCCGCGTTCAGCGCGTGCACGACCTCGCGGTTCTCGGCGGTCGGGAACAACCAGTCGCTGGTAAACGAGATCACGCAAAACCGGGTTCGGGTGCCGGCGAAGGCGGCGGCGAGCGAGCCGTCATGCTCTGCCGCCAAATCGAAATAATCCATCGCCCGAGTAATATAGAGGTACGAATTCGCATCGAACCGGTCGACAAAGGTGCTGCCTTGGTGGCGCAAATAGCTCTCGACCTGGAAATCCGCGTCGAATCCGTAGGTGACCGCGCGCCGGTCTTGCAGGTTGCGGCCGAATTTGCGGTGCAGCGCCGGCTCGGAGAGATAGGTGATGTGCGCCGCCATGCGCGCCACCGCAAGCCCGCCCGAAGGCCGCCGCCCGGTGTCGAGATAGCGCCCGCCGCACCAGTCGGGATCGGCCATGATCGCCTGGCGCCCGACCTCGTGAAAGGCGATGTTCTGCGCCGAATGGCGCGCGGCGCAGGCGATCGGCACCGCGGCAAAGACGCTGTCCGGGTAGCTCGCCGCCCATTGCAGCACCTGCATGCCGCCCATCGACCCGCCGATCACGCAAAACAGCGTCTCGATGCCGAGATGCTCGATCAGCCGCTTTTGCGCGCGGACCATGTCGTGGATCGTGATCACCGGGAACGACAAGGCCCAGGGCGCGCCGGTCGCGGGGTCGAGGTCGCGCGGCCCGGTGCTCCCCATGCAGCCGCCCAGCACGTTGGCGCAAATCAGGAAATAGCGCTCGGTGTCGAGCACCAGGCCGGGCCCCACCATGGTGGTCCACCAGCCCGGCTTGCCGGTGATCGGGTGCGGGTCGGCGGCGTATTGGTCGCCGGTCAGCGCGTGGCAGATCAGCACCGCATTCGAGCGTTCGGGGTTGAGCGTGCCATAGGTCTGGTAAGCGATCGTGAAGGGGCCGAGCTCGACCCCGCAATCGAGCCGCAACGGCTCGCCGATGACGAGCCGATGGCCGGGCCAATCCTGGTCCTGGCGGGCGCGGGAGAGCGGCAAAATCAGGCTCGACACGGGAGCTCCTCGGGTGCGCCGTCGTCGCGGAGCATCCGGCCGGTTGTCGGTGAAGCGTTGAGAGGTAGGGAGCGGCGGCCGGATGTGTCAACGTTTTCTTTGATTTTGCCGGGTCCGGACCCTACTACTGTGGCTCCCCCGCAGCGAACCTCAGCATGGCCGCCATTTCGCTCGACCTCCAGGATTTGCGCCAGCGTCTCGACCGGATCGACAACGGGCTGCACGACCTGTTGATCGAGCGCGCCGAGATCGTGGCGCAGGTCGCCGACACCAAGCGCAGCGAACGAACGGCGTTTTATCAGCCGGCGCGCGAGGCCGAGATCATCCGCCGGCTCGTCGCCCGGCACCGCGGCTTGCTCCCGAGCGGGAGTGTCGTGCGCATCTGGCGCGAGCTGCTCTCGGCCACGGTAAGCCTTGAAACGCCGTTCGCCGCCGCCGTCTTCGCGCCGCCCGAAGCGCAGGGCTTTTGGGACCTGGCGCGCGACCATTACGGCAGCAGCACACCGATCGCCGCCTACCGCACGACCGGCCAGGTGATCCGCGCGGTGAGCGAAGGACGGGTCGCGGTCGGCATCCTGCCGATGCCCCAGGAGGGCGAGGCCGATGCGTGGTGGCGCCAGCTCGTCTCGCACGACATCGAGGCGCCGCGGATCATCGCCCGGCTGCCTTTCGGTCCCCGCGGCAACGCCCGCAGCAACGGCGCCGATGCGCTCGTCATCGGCCGCGGCGCCGCGCAAAAGACCGCTGCCGACCGCACCCTGCTGGCGGCCGAAACCGTTCCGGAAATCAGCCGCGCCCGGATTTTCCGCGGATTGTCGGCGGTGGGGCTCGCCTGCACCTTCTTTGCCGCCGCCGAGCATGGCGAAGGCTCGGTCAGCCTGATCGAGATCGATGGCTTCGTGGCGCTTGCCGACCGCCGGGTCGAGCGGCTGCGCTTCGAGATCGGGCACGCCCTGCATCGGCTCCTGCCGCTCGGCGGCTATGCCGTGCCGATCGCTGCGCCGGTTGCGGCGCCGGCCGTGGCGAGCGCAGGGTGAGCGCGATGACCCCATCCAGCCCGGTGCCGCGCCCCAGCCCGCCGCCGCGCCCCGGTATTCTCGATATCGCACCCTATGTCGGCGGCGACGCCAGGCTCGCCGGTGTCGCACGCCCGATCCGGCTCGCCTCGAACGAAAGCGCGCTCGGGCCCAGCGCCAAGGCGATGGCCGCCTATCGCGCGCTCGCCGGCGACATCCATCGTTATCCCGAAGGCAATGCCGCGGAGCTGCGCGAGGCAATCGGCCGCCTGCACAATCTCGATCCGGCGCGGATCGTCTGCGGCGCAGGCTCCGACGAGCTGATCGCGCTATTGCTGCGCGCCTATGCCGGCCCCGGCGACGAGGTGCTGTATAGCCGGCACGGCTTTTTAATGTATCCGATCGGCGCGCTGGCGGTGGGTGCCACGCCGGTCGCGGCGGAGGAGCGGGCATTGACCGCCGATGTCGATGCGCTGCTGGCGCGGGTCGGGCCGCGCACCCGCGCAGTCTTCATCGCCAACCCCAACAACCCGACCGGGACCTATCTCGGCGCCGACGAGATGGCGCGGCTGCACGCCAGGCTGCCGCCCTCGGTGCTGCTCGCGATCGACGCCGCCTATGCCGAGTTCGTCAACCGCAACGACTATTCCGCCGGTGCCGCCTTGGTCGATCGCGCCGACAATGTCGTGATGCTGCGCACCTTTTCAAAGATTTATGCGCTGGCCGGGCTGCGGCTTGGCTGGGCCTATTGCCCACCGGCGATCGCCGATGTGCTGAACCGGGTGCGTGGCCCGTTCAATGTCGGCGCAGCGGCGCTTGCCGCCGGGATCGCCGCGGTCGAGGACACCGAGGCGCTCGCCCGCGCGCGCGCCCACAACGACCGCTGGCTGCCGTGGTTTGCCGAGCGGCTCGCCGCCCTCGGCCTGCCGTTGACGCCGAGCGTGGGCAATTTCGTTTTGCCGCGCTTTCCCGACGAGCCCGGCCGCGACGCCCAGGCAGCCTTTGCCTTTTTGCAATCGCGCGGGATTTTGACGCGCAAGATGGCGGGCTACGGCCTGCCGCAGCATGTGCGGATCACGATCGGCACCGGCGAGGAGATGGAAAAGGTGGCGGCAGCACTCGGCGATTTTATGGCGCGGCGATGAACGCGCGCTCTTTCGACCGGGTGGCGCTGATCGGCATCGGCCTGATCGGCTCGTCGCTGGCGCGCGCCTTGCGCCGCGACAGCCCCGGCACCAAGATCGTCGCCTGCGCCCGGCGGCCCGAAACCTTGGCGGCGGTGCGGCGGCTCGACCTCGCCGATACGACGACGCACGACCCGGCCGAGGCGGTGGCGGGCGCCGATCTCGTCGTCGTCGCCACGCCGCTGTCCGCCTATGCCGAGATCGGGGCTCGCATCGGCCCGGCCTTGGCGCGCGGGGCGATCGTCACCGATGTCGGCTCGGTCAAGGAAACCGCGATCCGCGACCTCGCCCCGCATCTGCCCGATTGGGTCGAGCTGGTCCCCGGCCATCCGGTCGCCGGCACCGAGCATTCGGGTCCCGAAGCAGGCTTTGCCGAGCTCTTTCGCGACCGCTGGTGCATACTGATCCCGCTCCCCGAAACCGCCCCCGAAGCGGTATCGGCGGTTGAGGCGATGTGGGCGCGCTGCGGCATGCGCGTGACGCGGATGAGTGCCGCGCATCACGACCGGGTGCTGGCGATGACCTCGCATCTGCCGCATTTGATCGCCTATACGATCGTCGGCACCGCGACCGATCTCGAAGACAGCCTCAAATCCGAGGTCATCGAGTTTTCGGCGAGCGGCTTTCGCGATTTTACCCGCATCGCCGCCTCCGACCCGGTCATGTGGCGCGACATCTTTCTCGCCAACCGGGAGGCGGTGCTCGACGTCTTGCAGCGCTTCAGCGAAGACCTGACCGCGTTGCAGCGCGCGATCCGCTGGGGCGAAGGCGACAAGCTGCAGGAGCGGTTCACCCGAACGCGGGCGATTCGCCGCTCGATCATCGAAGCAAAGCAGGCCTGAGCCTGCCGGAGAGGTCTGATGCACGCAGTCATTTTCGAGGTCGAGCCCGAGCCCGACCGGGTCCAGGAGTATCTCGACATCGCCGCGCGCCTTCGCCCGGAGCTGGAGAAGATCGACGGCTTTCTGTCGATCGAGCGTTTCCGCAGCCTGAGCCGGGAGGGCAAAATCCTGTCCCTGTCGTTCTGGCGCGACGAGGAGGCGGTGCGCCACTGGCGCCAGCACGCGCAGCACCACGAGGCGCAGCTCGCCGGGCGCGACCATGTGTTTCACGACTACCGGCTGCGCGTCGCCGCGGTGGTGCGCGACTACGGCATGCACGAGCGCCAGGAGGCGCCGCAGCAGATGCCGCAGAAGCCGCGGGCGAGTTGAGGCTTATTGCCAGGCGATGCGCGGCGCCTGGCCGAGCTTGGCGGGCCCGAGAAACATCCGGCCGTTCTCGATCGTGAACGAGGTTCTGATCTGCGGCCGGCCGTCGGGACCGGCCTTGGCCAGCATTGCCAACGCCAGCCGCGCCAGCCCGGCATCGCGGGCATGCAGGGTCCCGGCCCGGACCAGCGCCGCAAGGATCCGGTCATAGCCTTCGATGGTGCCGGAAAACCCGCCGATCGGCTGCAAATCCTGGTCGAGCGCGATGGTGCCGGTAGCGTTGGCGCCGACCCCGCCCCATTCTAGATGCAGGCGGTCGAGCTCGATGGTGCCGCCGGCATCGCGCCAGGCCGAGACCGCTGGAACGATGTCCCCGCTTGGCAAGGCGCCCTTGACGGTCACGCCAAAGGCCAGCTCGTCGACAGCGTCGCCAAAGATGCCGGCGGCTGCCGGCAATTGCAGGCGATGCAGGACGAGAGCCAGCCCGAGGCTCGGGTCGGTATGCCCCTGCGGCGGATTTGGCGGCAGCACGATCCAGGCGTCGGCCGCCGCGGCCTGCACGCGGACCCCGGAATCGACGCTCGGCTGTTGCAGCCTCAGCCAAAATCGGGCGCCTGCCCGCCGGTCGAGCGCCACTGACCCGTCCGCCGTTTGGGCGGCGAGCCGCAGCTCGGGACGGGCGCCGCTTCCGGGCAGCGCGCCCGACAGCCCCTCGCGCGCCGTGAGCCGCCAGACGGACAAATCCCAGGGGCGGGCATCGCCGGAGAGTGCCGGTATGCGCAGCTCGGGCGCCGGGGTCAGCGCCCCGTCGCGCAGCGCCGCAGCGTCGAGCGAGACGCGAAAGGCGAGCGGAAAGCCGCCGACCCGCAGGTTGCGCCACGACACCTCGATCGCGCCGGGGCGGGCCGATTGCGCCCATGCGGCGAGGCCGTCCTTGATCCGCTGCGCGGCGATCAGCCAATAGGCGGAATAGCCTCCGAGCAGCACCAGCAACAACACAAAAGCGGCGAGGCAGAGAACCGTCGCACGGCGCATCGCGGCGTTATAGCGGGCGAATGCGCCGCCCGCCAGCACGCGGTCGACGCCGTTTCGGGCTTGACCATCGCCATGCGTTGTAACAGACTGCACAAGAATTTCGCTTATATGGAGAATTTTAACCAGATGATTTTCTACCCGGAAGAACGGATTGCCATATTCATCGACGGTGCCAATCTCTATTCGGCAGCGCGCGGCTTGGCATTCGACATCGACTACAAACGGTTGCTCGATTTGTTCAGCACCAAGGGGCGGCTGATCAGGGCGTTTTACTATACAGCCTTGGTCGAAGACCAGGAATATTCACCGCTTCGGCCGCTGGTCGATTGGCTCGACTACAACGGCTATGCGATGGTGACCAAGCCGACCAAGGAATTCACCGACGCGATAGGGCGCCGCCGGATCAAGGGCAACATGGACATCGAGCTGGCGATCGACATGCTCGAAATGGCGCAATTTATCGACCACGCGGTGCTGTTCTCGGGCGATGGCGATTTCCGGCGGCTGGTCGAGGCGGTCCAGCGCCGCGGCGTGCGGGTCTCGGTGGTATCGACGATCCGCTCGTCGCCGCCGATGGTGTCGGACGACCTGCGGCGGCAAGCCGACAATTTCATCGAGCTGCAGGACCTTGCCCCCAGCATCATGCGCAACCACCATCCGCGCGACGAAATCCACCATCCGCGCGACGAAATCCCCCGGCCGCGCGAAGAAATCCACCGGCCGCGCACCGAGCCCGACGAAGAGGAGTGAGCGCGCCGCCATCGGCGGCGTTGCCGTCGCGCGATTGCCCGCTCTGCCCGCGCCTCGCCGCGTTCCGGGAGACCCAGCGCGCGGCCCACGCCGATTGGTTCAATGCGCCGGTGCCGCCGTTTGGCGATGCCGGCGCCGAGTTGCTGATCGTCGGTCTGGCGCCGGGGATGCGCGGCGCCAACCGAACCGGGCGCCCATTCACCGGCGACCATGCCGGCACCCTATTGTACGCGGTATTGCGCAAGCTCGGCCTCGCCGAGGGGGATTACGATGCCCGGCCCGACGACGGCTTGGAGCTGCGCCGGGCGCGCATCACCAATGCGGTGCGCTGCCTGCCGCCGCAGAACAAGCCCGAGCCGCGCGAGATTGCCCAGTGCCGCGGCTTTCTCGCCGCCGAGATCGCCCAGATGCGGCGTTTGCGCGCGATCCTCGCGCTCGGGTCGATCGCCCATAATGCCGTGCTCGGCGCGCTCGGCCTGCGGCGCGCCCTGCTGCCGTTCGCGCATGGTGCGGTCCACACCCTGCCCGACGGCAAATGGCTGGCCGACAGCTATCATTGCTCGCGTCTCAACACGAATACCGGCCGGCTGACCCCGGCGATGTTCGAGGCGGTGTTCGCCGCGCTGCTCGCTCTGCTCGATCGCTGAGCGCATCGATCGAAGGGCAGCGCGGCGGCCGACTTGCATCCGGCGCATAGCTGGCCAGCGGCTGTCGAACTGACTTTGCGATTGATTCGCAAGCTGCAGGCCCGGATATTGCGATCGGTTCGCATTCGCAATCACCTTCGCAACCGGGGCCAGGATCGATCCATGCGCGGTGTCAACAGCCTTGCCTCGCTGCTCGCCTTTGTCGCCGTCGCGGCCCCGGCGTTCGCCGACGATCCGAGCTTTTCGATCTCGCTGAAGAACCAGCAGTTTGTGCCGAGCGATCTCACGATCCCGGCCGGGGTCAAGGTCAAGCTCGTCGTGCGCAACGACAACCCGACCGCCTCCGAATTCGAAAGCACCCAGCTGCACCGGGAAAAGGTGGTGGCGCCGGGTCGGGAGATCAGCGTGTTTGTCGGTCCGCTCGACCCGGGGACCTATGAATTCTTCGACGATTTCCACCCGCAGACCCGCGGCCATTTGGTTGTCAAATAGCGGGCCGGAAAATGTTGGCGACTGCGATCATCGTCTTTCGCGAAGTCCTTGAGGCGGGGCTGGTCGTCGGCATCGTGCTGGCGGCGAGCCGCGGCGTGCCGCGCCGGGGCTCGTGGGTGACGGGCGGGGTTGCCGCCGGGGTGCTGGGCGCCGCGATCGTCGCTGCGGGCGCCGGCGCGATCGCCTCGGCGATCAACGGGATCGGACAGGAATTGTTCAACGCCGCGATCCTGTTCACCGCGGTGGCCATGCTGGGCTGGCACAATATCTGGATGAACCGGCATGGGCGCGAGCTGGCCGGGTCGGCCGCCAGCCTCGGCCGGGCGGTGCAGGGCGGCGACCGGCCGCCTTACGCGCTGGCGGTCGTTGTGGCGATCGCGGTGCTGCGCGAAGGCTCGGAAGTCGTGCTCTTTCTTTATGGCATCGCGATCGGCTCGGGGATCGGCGGCGGCAGCATGCTGCTGGGCGGCATCCTCGGCCTCCTCGGCGGCGCCGCGGTCGGCGCGGTGATTTATCTCGGTCTGCTCGCGGTCCCTTTAAAGCGGCTCTTCACGGTCACCAGCTGGCTGATCCTGCTGCTCGCCGCCGGCATGGCCTCGCAGGGGGCCGCGTTTCTCGCGCAGGCGAACTTGCTGCCGTCGCTCGGCAACGATTTGTGGAACACCTCCTCGATCGTCGGCGACAGCAGCATGCTCGGTGTGCTGCTGCATGTGCTGATCGGCTATTCGGCGCAGCCCGCCGGGATCCAGGTGGTGTTCTACCTCGCCACGGTCCTCGTCATCGGCACGCTGATGCGGGTGCTCGGCAGCGGGCGGACCCCACGGTCCGGCCGCACCGTAACAGCCGCCACGCTTTGATCTGACCCTCCTCGCAGAGCAGCAGCGCGTCTCGCTTCCTGGCCCCATCGTCGAATTGGAGTTGCGAATGCGGCGCGTTAGCACGGCAGCCGGCATCCGCGCCTTGGCGGGCGCCGCATTGCTGGCGGCAACCGCGATGCCGGCCGCGGCCGATTTCAAGGTGCAGATGCCCGATGCCGAGACCGGCGAGGTCTCGATCGAGCCGCTGGGCGATATCGGCCACGACCCGCTAGCCGCCCACAGCGGCGAGCTCTCCTCGACCCAGGAGCTCGAATACGGCGTCAACGGCTTTTGGCGCACCGAGCTCGAGCTCGAGCAGGAGCGGGATGCCGGCCCCGGACAGTCGATCCACTTTAGCCAGGTGACGTGGGAGAACATTCTCCAATTCACCGAGCGCGGTGAACATTGGGTGGACAGCGGCTTCTTTTTCGAATTCGGCAAGTCGACATTAGCCGATACACCCAACGAGGTGACGTTCGGACCGATCTTTCGCAAGGAGGTGTTTCACACGATCAATACCGTCAATCTGTTTATGCAAAAGGATATCGGCGCCTATGCCTCGGGCCGCCCCGCCTTTCTTTACGCCTGGGAGACGCGCATCGCCCTCGGCACCCCGATCGAGCCCGGCTTTCAAGCCTATGGCCAGCCCAGCAGCTTTGAGGGGTTCAATTCCGGCTGGCCGCAGGACAACCGCATCGGCCCGCAGCTCTTCGGCACGATCCACAATCTCGGGCCCGGCACGCTCAACTGGAACGCCGGCGTTCTGTTTGGGGTTCGGCCAGCGGCGCCACTGGCAACATGGCGCTGGCAGGCGGAGTACGAGATCCATTTCTGACCGGGCCGCTTCTGACCGAGTCGCGGCAAGGCGGCCGGCCCGAGCCGACACAAAGCGGCGCGGCCCGCTCCGCTCCAGGATTTCCAGGGTCGCCCAGGATTTCCAGGGTCGGGGCGAGCCGGCTGGCAGTCGGCCGGGCAGTCGCAAAAAAACGCAGCTAATGCAGCGGCGAGCACGAGGCCGGGACGACCAGCATGTTCTCCTGCTTGACAAACATGCCGCGGGTGGCCGGCGGCCAATTGCCGTCCTTGCGCAACTCGTCGCGGATGCGGGCGCGCTCGTTGGCGTCCTTGTAGGCCCAGATGTGGATCCACTGGTTCAGCGGCCCGAGCTCGGTATGGCCGGCAGCCGCCAGCGGCGACAGCTTGACCCGGCCGGGCATGCGCTCGGCCCAGCGCTCGACCACTTGGCCCGCGACCCCCGGCTGCATCGTATAGGTCCGAATTTCGTAAAGGTTGCCGTGCTGGCGCGGTGTGAACGGCGGGCAGAACGGTGCGGCGACAAAGATCTTGCTCTCCATCTCGACGATGAATTCCTGGATCTTCGGCGGCCAGTTCGCGATCGGCTGCGAGCGCACCCGGCTGCGATGCTGCAGATCGTCATAGGGCCAGATGTGGATGATGTGGTTGAGCGGGCCGACTTCGGTGTGAAAGAGGGCGCCGAGCGGCGACACCTTGGTGCGTTCGCCGAGCGCCTCGCCGAACCGCTTTTCGACTTCCGGCACCGATCCCGGCTGCAAGCGGTAGGTGCGCATCTCGAAGATCATCGACTTCTCTCCAATCAGAGTTCAGCGCCGGTCATTCTAGGAGTGACGCGAACCCTGTCAAACCCGGCGCTGGCCTCCTTCCGCGTCCCGGCCGCGTCAGGCGGATTTGCGCCGCCGCCGCAGCGCGCCGAGGCCGGCGAGCCCGACGGCGAGGATGGCGAGCGAAGCCGGCTCCGGCGTCGCGGTCGGCGTGGCGATAAAGCCGACTACGCTGTCCGTGGCATTGTCGGTAAAGAAGCCGACGATTTGGCCGCTGTCATTGACGCCGTTGATTGTCGTGCTCGCCGAATCCGGCGGGTCGAACGTCGAGAATATGCCGTTGATATCGACATAGCCGTGCTGCACACCCATCGCATCGGTTTCAAATCCGACGATCTCACCGTTGTCGTTGATCCCGAGCGCCTGGGTGAACGTCGAGCCAAACGGGTCGATGTTTGTGATCACGCCGCTCTTGTCGAGAAAGCCCGTCGAAGTGGCTGCCGTCGGCATATAAAACCCGACGACACTATGTGCATCATTGACCCCGGTCGCCTGGCTGTTGGCATTCACCGGCAGCAGCGCATTGACGTTGGTGTAGCTGCCGCCGCTGAGCGAAAATGCTTGTTGGCCGGTCGCCCCGGTCGCATCGGAGAAGGACGAATATCCGGCAATCTCATTGCCGCTATGGTTTATTCCGAGCAGCTGGTTAAACACCGAGCCGGACTGATCGACAGTCTGAAACGCGCCGGCAACGGGTTTGAAGAAGCCATGGGTGCTCCCGTCGGGGTTGACATAAAATCCAACCGTGTCGCCGCCGCCATCGATCCCGATTACCTGTGTGCCGGTCGCCCCCGGGAAATTCTCGCGGGTGAAGCTCGCGGGCGGCACCAGTTGAAACCCGTTGAACGTGTTGGCGTTGCCGTAGCCGACGACCGTGCCGGCGTTGTTGATGCCGAGCGCCTGGGTGAAGGCAGGGTTCAGCGGATCGAAGATGTCCTGGATCGTATAGCCCGCCTGTGCCGGCTGGATGCCCCAGCCGAGCGCGATTGCGGCCAGCGCGCCGAGCCCCGCGACGGTCTGACGACCGCTATGCCGTGACAGAGAGTTCATGATCGTCCTCGATCGAAGTTGGCATCGTTAAGGCTAACGCAAAGCTCGTGCCAGAGCTCTGAAGCACCGCCGGATTCGCTTGGTTTAAGACCTCCTTCGGCGGATTACGTCGAGCGACGCTCAAATAGTGTCGGAATTTCTTACAGGCATCGACTGGAAGTTAATGTAATCCACATGTAATATATGATTAATGACATATCGAATTCAGCGGGTTGAGCTTTTGCTGCAGGGCTTCCGAAGGATGTAAAAAACACCGACACCCGGCCGCGGCGCATTGGGGACAGGGCAACGCCGGGCGAGCCGCGCAAAAATTCCATGATCGAAATCCGATGGATAGCGGGTCATGCCCAAGGACGGCCCGCGTGTCGGTAATTTTGACAATGGCTCCCGGCAAACACCAGAAATCATTCGTCATCATATTGCAATGTAACGCATTATAACCAGGCAGCGGCGTGCTTCGCCGATGGCTGCCGCCTTCAAGAAAGCCGGGCGAGACGCTCGGTCAACAAGCCGTAAACCCCGTCGGCATCGACCTCGGTCAAAAAGCTGGCGTTGGGCGCGCGGCCGGTGACGCCCCACCAATCGACGACGCTCATGCCCAGGGTGAGCGGGCTTTCGGTTTCGATCGCGACATTTATCGGTGCGGCCGCGGAACAGCGCCGGCTGCAGCAGATAGGCGATGACGCAGGGGTCGTGCAGCGCCATCGCGCGCTCGCCAAAGCGGTCGACGCGCGCTGTCTCGAACGACGTCAGCAACGTCGCGACCGCCGGCCCACAACGGTTGGGAAGCGCCTCGAGCGCAGCGATGCGCGGCCGCGTGCTGAGCACCCGATGGGTCACGTCGAGCGGCACGATCGTGATCGGCACGCCGCTCTCCAGCACCAGCCGCGCGGCATGCGGATCGACAAAGAAGTTGAACTCCGCGGCTGGCGTCACATTGCCGAGCTCGAACCCGGCCCCGCCCATGATCACCAATTCCCGGACCAGCCCGGCGATTTCCGGCGCCTTGACCAAGGCTACCGCGATGTCGGTCAGGGGCCCCAGCGCGCACAAGGTCACGCCGCCCTGTGGGGCGCGGCGGAGCGTCTCGATCAGGAAATCGACGCCGTGCTGCGGCCGCAGCGGCATGACCGGATCGGGCAAGTCGAGGCCCCCGAGCCCGGTATCTGCATGGATGTGCTCGGCCGCAGCCGGGCTCCGCAGCATCGGCCGCGCACAGCCGGCATGGACCGGAATGTCGGGGCGGCCCGCCAATTCGCAGATCCGGCGCGCATTCCGCCCGGTCACCGCTACCGGGAGATTCCCGGCGACCGCGACGATGCCGAGCACCTCCAGCTCCTCGGGCGATGCCAGCGCCAACAGCAAAGCGACCGCATCGTCGATGCCGGGATCGGTGTCGATGATGATCTTGCGTCCGGTCATTGCGGCGCAAACGGGTTGACGATTTCGACACCGAGCGGCTCGAAATGCCGCCGGTTCAACGTAATCACAGGAAGCTCTCGTGCCTTGGCAATCGCGGCAATCGCGACATCGGCAAAGCCCGGATGACGGCCCGTGGCTTCGGCGGCGTCACCGAGAGCGCCCGCGATTCTGGCCGCGGCGAGATCAAAAGACAGAATTCGGTCCGCGTAAACCGCCATGACGCGCTCGAACCACGCACGCAGAGCGCCCGCCCGACGCGTGGCGCCGGTGCGAAAAAGCTTTGCAATGCCGGTCTCGATCTCGACGGCCGTGATGACGGAAAGGTAGAGCCGATCGGCACGATTATCGAACCAGCCCGCCGCAGCAGGCGGGATAGTATGCCGGCCAGGCGCAAAGGCGCTCAATGCATCGGTGTCGAGCAGCCAGCCGGTCAAAGATCAATCTGCCGCATGGGTGTCTGGTCGCGCTCGACCTCGATCGCGCATGGAATCTGCCTCAGCAGCTCGGCAAAGCTCGGCCGGGCGGTCGGATACAATCGGCGTGCGTCCGCCAGCGGCACGACGACCGCGGCCGGCCGGCCGTTTTTGGTGATCGTCGTCGCTTCGCCGCGCTCGGCCGCCTCGACCACGGCGGACAACGTCGCTTTGGCCTCGCGCAGGCCCAGCATTTTCATAGCAGCCTCCCGTTGTGACTACATGTGGTCACATAGGGCACCCCGGAAAAAGCTGCAAGGTGCCGGAACGTCATCGCGCAGCCGAACCGGCCTTTGGCGTTCGAGCCGGCGGCATCGCGCCGCCATCACGCGACGCGGTCGCCTGCCCTTATCTCGACGGTGCGGTTATCGACAGCGGGGAGCATCCGGGCCGGGTCGCGGGTGACGATCACGTCGAGCACGGTCGGGCGGGTGCGCTCGGCGATGCCGGCGGCGAGCGCGGCGGGGAGCTGGTCCGGATCGGCGACACGGATGCCGATGCAGCCCATGGCGCGGGCGATTGCCGCGTAATCCATCTCGACGAGGTCGGAGGATTGATAGCGGCCGCCGAACATCGCGTGCTGCAACGCCTTCACATAGCCCGAAGCGGCGTTGTTGACGACGACGATCGTCAACCCGATACCGGCGCGGCGCGCGGTTTCGAGCTCGCCCAAGGTCATGTTGAAGCCGCCGTCGCCGCCGATCGCGACGACCGGGGTCTCGGGTGCGGCGAGCGCGGCGCCGATCCCGCCCGGCAGCCCATAGCCGATCGAAGCGAGCCCCCGGTCGGGGATAAAACGCCGGCCGGCGGCTTTCGTGTCATAGAGAAGCCCGGTCCAATGCCCGGCAAACCCGCCATCGGCGACGAGAATGCCGTCCGCCGGCATGGCCCGGTTCAGCTCGCGGCAGAGCCGTGCCATATGGATCGGACGCTCGGCCGAATCGAGCCGGGCCGCCGCCTCCTCGCGCCACGCCGCCATCCGTGTCGGGACCTCGGCGACATAATCGGCGCGCGCGGCGCGCGCCTGCCGCGCATCGTCGGCGAGCGCTTCGCCAAGGTCTTCGAGCCCGGCGCGCGCATCGCCCCACAGCGCCACCTCGGCTGGTAAGCAGCGGCCGATCTCCTCGGCGACGATTTCGAGATGGACGAGCGGCACCCGGCGCGCCGGCAAGGCGTAGCGCTTGGTCGCGATCTCGCCGAGCTTGCAGCCGACGACGAGAAGGCAGTCCGAAGCCTCGATCAGCTCGTTCGCAATCCGCGAATAGCGGCCGAAGAGGCCGGCCGACAGCGGGTGCGTGCACGGGATGCCGCCCTTGCCGCTCATCGTGTGCGCGACCGGGATCGATTGCGCCTCGGCGAGCGCCAGCAGCGCTTCGTACCCTTGCGAGAGATGGACGCCGCCGCCGGCGAGGATCAGCGGCCGCTCGGCGTGCGCGAGCAACGCCGCGGCGCGGGCGATGTCGGCGCGGTCCGGGCGGATGCGCCGCGCCGGCGCGCAAAGGGTGGTCAGGTCGATCGCAAAATCCTCGGCCGCGAAATCATGTTGGCCGTGACAGACATCCTCGGGCACATCGACGAGGACCGGCCCCGGCCGGCCCGAGGTCGCGATCGCAAACGCGCGGGCCAAGAGCTCGGGGACCCGGCGCGTCTCTTCGACCCGGATCAATTCCTTGACCGCCGGGCGCAGGATTTCGACCTGGCGGCATTCCTGGGTCATGTTCTTCCAGGAATGGGCGCGGTTGGTGTCGCCGGCAAAGGCGACGACCGGGGTCCCGGCGTTGAGCGCCTCGATCAGCCCGGTGACGAGGTTGGTGGCGCCCGGCCCGAGCGTGCCGTCGCACACCCCCGGCCGGCCCGTGACCCGGGCATAAGCTTCGGCGGCAAAGGCGCCGCAGCGCTCGTCGTTGATCAGAAAGTGCCGGAGCCCGAGCTGGGCCAGCGCGTCATAAAACGGCAGCAGCTGAAACCCGCCCATGCCGAACATCGGCCCGACTCCGGCGAGGCGCAGCATCTCGGCCATCGCTCGGCCGCCGTTCATCCGGCCGGACGGGCGGTTGCCGGCCCGGCTGGCTTGGTTCAAACGGTCGGCTTCGCTCATGGCGCTTTCTCCCGCTTCGCTGATGGCCCTTTCTCCCGCTGGGCAGCGGCGCGGCGGAGGATGGCGACAAGCTCGCGCGCAGGGATGCCCGGCGCGATGCCGAGGGCCGCGGCGCGGGCATTGACGCGGGAGACGATACCATCCTCGTAGGTCGAGCGCGCGTCGCCGATGCGAGCGCTCTCCGCGGCGACGGTGGCGGCGGCGATGCCGCGCGCGTCGAGCGCCGGGAGCCGGGTCACGCCGGCCTCGTCGATGCCGATCCCGGCGTCGTTGTAGAGGGCGGCGAGAGCGTCGTATTTGAGCGCCGTCTCCGGCCGGCCGCCCAAGAGGCCGCCATGCGACCCGGTAACGACGATAGCGCCGACATGCTCGGGGCCGACCTGAGAGGCCGAGTTCGAGCGCCCACACCGCGGGCGGCCCGGGGATCAGCAAAAACGCAGATTCGAGATCGAGCGGCGGCGGCTCGCGCCCGTCCGCCTCGGCTCGCGCCAGCGCCGCGGCGGCGTCGCGACAGGCCATGCCCGCACCCAAGCCGAGCGCCGCCGCCGCCGCATTTCTATGGGTCACGAGACCCCGCGCCATCATATCGGCGCCGTCGCCGATCCGCGCTGTCATATGCCCGACCGCCGCCGCCGGAACGCCGAGCCGGGCGAGATAGTCGAGCCCGGCAATCCCGGCTTTGTCGCGCCCGACCCCGGCATCGTTGAAGATCGCCGCCGCGACCCGCAGCTGCGCCGCGGCATAGGCGGCATAAACCCCGCCATGCGAGCCGTTGACGACCACCGCACCCTTCGCCTCGGGACCGACGCGGGTGATGCTGTCGGCGATCACGATCGGTGCGGGCTTGACGGGCATAGGATCCTCTCGCGCGAGAAAATAACCCCCATCATGCAGCGACGGACAAAGCGCGCAACGGGGCAGGCCCTCGCCCTCGACACGAGGGTTATTTCGAGGCTCGGGCGAGAGCGTCGGAAGATGTGATTGGGCATTGCTCGGCCGCCGGCTATTGTCGGCACCCGTCTACCGCGGGAGATCCAGGATGAGCATGCGCCGAGCTGCGGTTGTGGCCGCGTTCGCCGCCGGTCTCGCCGCGCTGCCGCCAGCCGCTGCCGAGGCGCAATACTACCCGCCATGCTCGCCGTTTCCGCTGGCCTGGCCGTTTTGCGTCGTGGGCGCCGTCGTCGGCACCGCCGCGGCGATCGTCACAGCGCCGTTCGCGGCGGTTGCGGGGCCGCCGCCGCCCTACGGCTACTACGGGCGCCCTTTTTATCCGCCGCCGCCTTATCCCGGACCCTACGCGCGCCCGTATTACGCTCCGCGCTGAGCCCGCCGCCCCACTGGCGGTATCGGGCCGTTTGGCCTCGGCTGGGCCGCCATCCGCAGCCGGCGCGAGGTCAATCGGGGGTGCGGGTCGATTGCCAGGCGACCATTTGCCATTGGCCGCCCTTGCTCGACCACACGTCGGTAAAGCGGACACCAAAGCTGTTCGGCCGGCCTTGCGACATGACGCCGATCCGGCACGACCCGGTCAGCACCACGGTGTCGCCCAAATCCTGCGCCTTGACGTCCGACGGCACCACCGAGGTGTAGACCGTGCTGCCCCCCTCCATGTTGCCGATCAGGCTTTGCTTGGTGTCGAGCCGCGCCGTCGAATGCGTGTAGACAAGCTCGTTCGAGATCAGCGCGTTGAGCCTGGCGATGTCCTTTTTCGCCATCGCGTCCATGCGCTCTTTGTCGAGATCGATGACCTTTTGCCCGTTGCCTGCCATGTCTTCCTCCTTGTTGGAATTGCTGCGGGTCAGTGGACTTCCAGCGGGTCAGTGGACTTCCAGCACCAGCTTGCCTTGCAGATGGCGCCCTTCGCTGACCCGGTGCGCTTCGGCCGCGTCGGCGAGCTTATAGCGCACAATGCTGGGCGGCCAGACGGCACCCGCGGCATAGAGCGCCTTCATCCGCTCGAGATGAGCGCGGTCGCGCACGACATTCGGGCGCAATACCGTGACATCCTTGCGGCCCGGCTCGAACCCGGCGGGTGCGGCGGCGATCCAGACGAGCCGCCCGCCCGGCTTCAGCACTTCGTAGGAACGCACTTGCACCGCGCCGCCGACGGTGTCGAAGACGACGTCGCAATCGCCCGCTGCCGTGGTGAAATCCTCGTTGTTGTAGTCGATCGCGCGATCCGCGCCGAGGCTCTTGACGTAGGCGTGGTTGCCGGCGCTGGCGGTCGTGACCACGGTGGCGCCGAGATATTTTGCCAGCTGGATCGCAAAGCCGGCAACACCGCCGGCCCCCCCTTGGATCAGGATCGTCTCGCCGGCTTTGACTTTGGCCGTATCCTCGACCGCCCACAGCGCGGTCAGGCTGGTCAATCCCATCGCCGCCGCCTCGGCATGGCCGAGCCCGTCCGGCTTTTTGGCGATGATCGCCGCCTTGATCGCGAGCTTTTCGGCGTAGCAGCCCTCGATCCCCTGGTCGGTCACGCCAAACACCGCCTCGCCGAGCTCGAAGTCGTCGACATCCGGTCCGAGGGCCGCGACCACGCCGGAAAAATCCCGTCCCAGAATATGCGGAAACTCGAGGCTGGAATATCGGCCGGAGCCGAGCCGCACCTTGTAATCCGCAGCGTTGACGCTCGCCGCATGGATATCGACGACGACCTCGCCGGGCCCGGGGGTGGGGTCGGGCGCCTCGCCGTAGCGCAGCACCTCGGGCCCGCCGTGCTTCATCAGCAGAATCGCCTTCATCGCTCCCTCCTCGGCCGTGTCCTCAGCCGAGACTAGCGGCGGCGCCGGTCATCGGCTAGAGGCCGCTCCGCATATCTTCGATGATGCCGCGGGCGGCGCCGGCCGGGTCGGGGGCTTTGACGATCGGGCGGCCGACGACGAGATAATCGGCGCCGGCGGCGATCGCCGATGCCGGGGTCCCGGCGCGTTTGTGGTCGTCGAGCGCGCTGCCGGCGAGCCTGACCCCGGGTGTGACGACCAGCAAGCCTTCGGCGCCGGCGCCGCGGCGGATCGCGTTCGGGTTGTCTTGCGGCGCTGCGATGATCCCGTCGCAGCCGCAATCCCGGGTCATCCTGGCGCGCTCGACGATCAGATCGGCGAGATTGCCGCCGTAGCCGAGCTGGCGCAGCCCCAGCGCGTCGAGGCTCGTCAGCACCGGCACCACCAGAACCTTCAGCTCGCTCCCCGCCTTGCCGGCGGCAGCGGCGCGAATGATGTCGGCGTCGCCATGGACAGTGACAAAGCCGACACCGCGTTCGGCGGCGCGGGCGACCCCTTGGCGAACGGTCTCGCCGATATCGAACATCTTGGTGTCGAGAAAAATCTTCTTGTCCCGCGCCAGGACATCGTCGATGAGGCGCTCGCAGCCGGCGGCGAACATCAGCCACAGCCCGAGCTTAAAAAACGAGACGATGCCGTCGAGCCGGTCGACGAGCAGGCGCGCCTCGCCGATCGTCGGCACGTCGAGCGCCACGATCAGGCGGTCCTCGATGCGGGCGGGGATATCGCGGAGACCGGGCATCGGGTGCGTGTCCTGTGCTATCGTTTGGGCGAAGCCAACGTCTGGGCGAACCTAACGTCTGGGCGAAGCTAATCCGGGAGGCGGGCGATGGCCAAGCGACAGATCACCTCGCCGCGATTGCGGCAGCCGAGCGGGCATTTTTCGCACGCGACGATGGTCGAGGCGCAGGGCCGGCTCGTCTTTATCTCGGGCATGACCGCGCGGCGCGCCGATGGCGGGGTCGCCGGGGTCGGCGACATCGAGGCCCAGACCCGCCAGGTCTGCGAAAACCTGAAGGCCGCGGTCGAAGCCGCCGGCGGGCAGATGGACGATATCTGCCGCGTCGATGTCTATATCCGCAACATGGAGCATTTCGAGGTGATCCACAAAGTCCGGCGCGAATATTTCAAGGAGCCGCTGCCGGCCTCGACCATGGTCGAGGTGGTGAAGATGACCTCGCCCGATTATCTGATCGAGATCAGCGCCATCGCCGTCGTGCCCTAGCAGGGTGCGGAAATAGGGGTTGTTTATCGGGCTTTCCCTGCTCGATGTGCTCGAAGGCGAGGGTTCTGGCGGGTTTGGTTGACCGTATTCGCGGCCATCTGGCCCCGATCCTGCGCCGCCCCGACGCACGCGGAGAACGCTCATTCAGCCGCCAGCAGCTTTGGCAGCCTGACCAGATTGCAGGCGGCGGCGGTCAGGGTGAAGGTCCAGCCGACACGGGCGCTGCCGCAGTGCCGGGTTTTGCGGAATTATATAGTAAATACACCTAGCGAGCACCGCTCACGAATATGCGGCGCCGCATATTCGTGGCGCGTACGCGAAACGCGTAGTTTGCTTTACGTTGCGTACGCGCAACTAGCGATCCCAATAATGGGAATTTTGGCCGCTGGCCCCAGGGGCAAGAATACTTGACGGCTCCCTCAGCGAGGGGCTAGAAATGCAATCAGCCGGACGGTTGCAACGTCCGGCTGATTGTTCCGTCCGCAAAGACGGGAAATTTGGGCCGGCGATGGGCGCCGACGCCATGCTCTCAGGCATGCGTGTCATAACCTGACGCCGGCCCCTTTTCAAGCCTTTTGAGGCTGAAAGGGCTATTATTATGTCTGCGACAGAGTTCGACACCGCGTTCTCCCGGAACCGCCCCCGCCCGTATCCGCCTCGATGGAAACGGTTGCCCCAAGTGCCAATCCGAAAGGTGTGGCCCGACCGTTCACCGACAAGGCGCTATGGCGATTTGCGGCTCGGCTAAACGCTGATTCCAGTAGGACGGCCGTCCGGCTCGAATAGGAGTTGGATGCCGCCGCCCTCAATCGCCCGACGAATAGCCGCGAGATTGTTCGGGATCGGCTGCCGCTCCCCTCGCTCGAAATCGCGCACGGTCGATAAGCCGACCCCGGCTTTCTCGGCGAGTTGCGCTTGCGTCCAATCGAGCCAGCCTCGGCCGGCTCGGCATTGCTCCGGGCTCATGCCCCTAACGTAGGATTTTTTTCGACCATGTCAACGATTTTACTTGATATACCGCTAGGCAACGATTATACTTTATGTAATCGAATTTCGCTGACGCGTCATGTCTCAACATTTCCTTCTCACCGCAGCCGCCCGGACGCTCTCTCTGAGCGCCGTGGCGCGCATGAGCGACGAGGAAGCGCACGCGAAATTCGTCGAAATCCGCTGGTCTGACAACGGCGGCGAGCCCTTCTGCCCGCACTGCGGCTGCGCCGAGGTTTATGCTTTCGAGTGCAGGCCGATTTGGCGGTGCAAGGCGTGCCATCGGCAATTCAGCGTCACCTCCGGCACGCTCTTTCACAGTTGCAAGCTGGCGATCCGAGGCTACCTTCTCGCCATCGCGATTTTCGTCAACGGAGCCAAGGGGCATAGCGCCCTACAGCTAAGCCGGGACCTGGATTGCCAGTACAAGACCGCGTTCGTTCTCGCCCATAAGCTCCGCGAGGCGCTAGGCGCCGAAGTTCACAACCCGGATCACCCGGAACTCGCCGGCACCGTTGCGGTTGATGGCGCCTATTTCGGCGGCAAGGTCAAGCAGGCCAACCGCAAGGCTGATCGGTCGGACCGGCGCACGGCCGAGGAACAAACCGGCAAGCGCCAGGTCGTGGTTGTCGCCCGCGAAATCCTCGGCCGGACCCTCCCGTTCATCGTGCCGCGGGAGAGCGCAGCGCTGCCCCTGATCCGCCAGCATGTCGCTTCCGGTACGGATCGTTCACGCCGATGAATCGGGCGCTTGGGATGCCCTGCATGCGTCCTACCCGATGATGCGGGTCAACCACTCCCGCGAGTTCAAGAGCGGCGATGGCGCCTGCACCAATCAGGCGGAAAGCTGGTTCAGCCGCCTTCGGCGGGCCGAGATGGGCGTCCATCATCGGATCAGCGGGCGCTATCTCTATCAATACGCGAACGAAATGGCATGGCGCGAAGACGCGCGCCGGGAGCCGAACGGGCTGCAATGGCGGCGGATCACCGGATCTGCCCTTCGCCATCCGAAATCGGAAATCTGGCGCGGATATTGGCAGCGGAGGGCAGCATGAACGTTGAGCGACCAAACACCCTTGCCGGGCTCGTCGAGAAGCGGGCAGAGATTGCCGGCAAAATCTCGCATACCCGCGCCGCCCTGCGGCAACTGATCATCGACCTTGATCACGTTGACGCCGCGATTCGGATTTTCGATCCGAGCTACGATGTGGAGGGCATCCGCCAGAAGCTCCCGAGCGCGGCGCATCGCGCCTTGCGCGGCGATTTGACGCGGGCAACGCTCGACGCCCTACGGGACGCTCCGGGGCCGATGACGACCAAGGAACTCGCCCGGCACGTCATGGCCGAGCGCGGCCTAAACACGGCCGATGCGGCGCTCCTACAACTGTTCACCCGCCGCACCGGCGCGCTGCTGCGCTGGCAGAAGAAGCGCGGCATCCTGCGATCGGTCAAAGACCCGCAGCACGGCCGTTTCGATCTGTGGGAGATTGCCGTTTAGGGACGTATCTCTCGACCGTTTGCTAAGTCCTGCAATCTAGCGACGGCATCATTCCCATATAATCTATGTTTTAGCTGGTCATTAATGATGGTTAACACAGGGAATGGATAGAGATAATTCAAGTTTTTGGGTGCCTCTAGCACGGTGACAGTGTCGTGTGTTTTGGTATTATTCATGATGATCTTGATCAGCCTCTTGACTTCATCGAGAGTGTTGTCTCTTTCCACGGTTATCGTAACTTCGACATTTCCCATGATCTTCCCCTCTCACGGTTTAGCTCGAATCGCCTCTTCAAGCGAGTTTACCATTCGAACAGCAGCCTGCGTGCGTCCTATTCCCATGGTGCCGGCGGGGGGAAACGCCTTCCCCACGAAATTGTCCCTATCCCATGCCGGATTTTGCCAAATGTTACAGAGGATACCGACCTCGACAGCAGTCTGAATCTCCTCATTTACCCCGCGCGTAATGCGCTCTTCTCCGGGAGGCTTCGGGCAAATAATCGCTAGCGATTTCGATTGCAGTACGAGCCGACGATCACGCCATCCCACATCGGTGCGAATCGCCGGTGTCGCCCCCTCAATCTGCGCTACAGGAAATCGCAGCGCCCCTGGCAAACTGGGTAAAATAGCGATTTCTCGATTCCCCCACAGGCTCTGTAGGCCCCATCGGTCTTTTTCACAATCAAATTCTATTGTATCTTCGCCGTCGTATTCCTCTTTCTTAAATAGAATGGGAAGCTCGTCTATCGATAAAGGAGAAATAATGGACCGACGGCGGTCCGTCCTCATTTCTTGTGAAGCCAAATGATGCGCATGGTTGATTAGATCGATAAAACTACCGTCTCCATTTTTCATCATTTCTCTTGGCGCCGATATAGGAAAGGATAAATAAGTTACTGGAGCATCAAATATTATCAAGTTTATCAATGCGTCGATGCTATTTCCTGTCGCACATAGAATGTGTCTTACCAATGGATTGCTCGTATGAGACAATATAATATCCCCCAGCAATAATTCCGCTCGTCTAGCGATTAGAAGCTGCTCAAAACTAGGGCGGCCCTTTATCTCTTGGCCATCAGCTCTTTCTTCGGTACGTGCCCACATTTGATATACGTCATCAATCAGTGATACAATGATGGTAGGTTTGAAGTCATCGCAAATATGCTGCACGTTGACGGGGCATCGTAACCCGAGAAGGCCGCTTATATACGTTGCGTGAAGACCGACTAAAGTGATTTCGTCGTCAAGAGTTTAGTGAAATCTGTCCACGCACGAAGCCAAGCAGCTGCTTGTGTCGCTATATCTTGAGCGAGGAATGTGAACCAGCTATGGATGCCTAGAAATTGCTTCAGATGGTCATTCTCAAAATCCACATATTTTAGGTGATGATTTAGCTGCTGTTGGGCGGTTACGTTCAACCGCTCTGCCGCTGTTCGCTTGTCGACGCCTGTCGGACCAAGCAACAGAATGCGTTTATGTGGACTGCGTATTGGCACGTCGAGGTAGATATTGATCCGTGTGCCTATCGCCCGTCAAGGTGCGTCTGCTAGATAATT
>CAVVGE010000026.1:0-119080 GCA_963747735.1 uncultured Alphaproteobacteria bacterium
ACTTCAGAACAAAGCTGCGCACGCCGGGCGTGGCCGATTTTACGCCCGAGGCGGCGGCGAGGGTTCGAAGCAGATTGTTTTTCGCGGCTTCGGCCTTATTCGGCTGTCGCCGGCCGGCCTGCTCGTGTCCAAGCGGTCATGGTTCAGCTTGCCTTGCGCAACAGCGTGAGCGGCAGGTCCAATTCTACCCGATCGTGCATCACCTTGGGCGTGATGCGGCCGCGCTCGCCGCGTTCGAGCCGGACCAGGCCGTAGCCTTCCATCGTCCGCAGCGTGCGCGACAGGTTCGATTTGGCCTTGCCGGTGATGCGCGCCAGCTCGTCGAGCGACCCTGGCGCCCTTTCGGCAATGACGCGCAGCACCTCGCGATTGCCGGCCGACAAGACCTTGGCAAAGGACTCGGTCGAGGTGAACCAGACCTTCGGCTCGTCGGTTGCGACCCGTCGCTCACCCCGCGCCACGGCCATGGTGCGCGCCTTCATCTCGTCGTAGCTGGCGATGCCGACCTTCAGCGTCGTCATGGGATCACTCCTCTCTCGCGCAACACCGCATCCGCCGTCGTCCAAAAATCGGCGAGCAAGATCGCCGCGTCCTGGTACTCGTAAGCCCTGATCGTGCGCAGCCGGTGGCGATGATCCTGCGGCTCGCCCCGCTTCCGCCGCGTCACCGGATGAGCGTTGTCGAAGCCGACCAGCCGCACACCATTCGGCCCGGGCAGCGTCAGCGAGTAGTCGATGCCATGCGGCTTCTCCGGCGACACCGGCACGCGCGTCACGACGAACCGGACCCAATGGCCGCCCTCCGGGTCCACCACGAGAACCTGCCCGTCGAGATCGAGAAGCACATCCAGGGTCGGGTCGCGCGGCTCCGTCAAGGCATATTATTATCACACTGAAGCAACACAAGCAAGGGAGGGCTTTGGGCGGCCGTAGGATAGGCGGATGGCGCTCGGCGCATTGATATCATTGAGCGTTCGGTCGGAAGCGCCAGCAGGGAGTGTCCAGCAGGAGTCCAAGAATCCCAATCTCTTCAGAGACATCCGACCAACGGCCATCCAGCCTTTTCCCTTGCCGTCCGGTATTCGGCCTCGCCGTCCGGTATTCGGCCTCAACTCTCGCCAACACGATCCACGGCAACCACTCCATGCGGTATGCTCCTGTACCCCAGCGGCCGCCGATATTGCGGACACCGACCCAAGGTGCTTATGGAGCGGCGGCGGTCTGCAATTGACGGGAGATGATCAGCCATGCGGCCCGAAATAGCGTCGCTACATGAGCGGATGAAGCAAGGCGGCGATTGGCGCGCATTTCGAGACGAGATTGCTTCACTGCATTCTGTCGCGACGACCGAGGAAGAATACGTGATCTTGCTTGAAGCACATCATAATTTGGTTACGGTTGGCAAACATGCCTATGACGAAGAGACCTACGCGAAGCTTCTTCCAATCGCCGAAGCCGAGTACAAAATGTTCCTTAACAAGGAGAGCATGGCAGACGACATAATCAACCCGGTTCTATTAGAACGTGTGACGCGCAGGGAAGCCGAGGTGGGTCGGTTGGACCCCGACGACGATTTCAGGAAGTTTGCGGTTGTTGGCGCTTCCGTCTTGGGTGACTCGGCCGAGATTAACGCCCACCGCTGCAAGCACGGCGATTACTTCTTCTTTGGCATGGCGGGCGCTGCAATCCTTGCGTTCGGGCTCGCTCAAATTAATGTTTCGTCGCTATGGCTTATCGCCTTGGGTTTGTTGCTCGGATGGTTCTTCAACGAACGTGAGCGCAAGCGGATCAAGAGCGAGATTGCAGCGCGGCGCTCATAGATACCGGTCGTGGTCCGCCGCACTTCGGAGTCCCACGGTATAATAGCCCACGACCGCCTGTGGCCGCCGCAGCTACGGGTCGAGAGCATTGGGTCGCCAGGAGCGCAAATGGCAAGCTTTGAGCGCGAAGAGGCGTACGTACGACATCTACTGGCCCAACTCGGCTTGAGCGACGCCATGACTGAATATCCCAAGGCGGCCGGCAAAGAGACTGGGGTCGACGTGACCGTCCGGTTCGCTGATGGTCGGATCGTTGGCGTTCAGGTGACGGAGGTTGATCCTTACCCCCAACCTGGCTCAGCCCGTGGCCGCGAAAAGGCGGTCGCGATGACTGCGGCCGGCAGGCCTTACGGCGTGTGGGGCCAGAACGATCCTTTGGTTGCTCTCGGCGCGATTGCAAGAGCCATCACGCGCAAAGTCGAAATCGCAGCCAAGCATTCGTTCGAGGGATACGATGAGGTCTGGCTGCTGCTTTGCGGGGGTATCCCCGAACACGGCGCCGTCGTTTCGACCTTCGTCCTGACGCCGTGGCTCTCGTCCGAGGACTTGATCTCGGCAAGGACAGCCTTTTGCGGGAGTCGAGGTATGACCGGGTGTTTCCTTCTTCCCATTCTCGGAGCGGAGCAAGCATTCTATCCCTGGGGTAGAGCCTCACGCTGGGAAAAGCGCGTCGGGTTGGAAGATATTCGCCACGTTCCGCGTGAGGCCTATGTCCATAACCTGATGAAGGCCGCGCAATCCGGGAATTGGCAAGCGGTAGGCCGGCTGTGCGACGAGGAATGCCGGAAGGTGCTCGCCGAGATGCGGCAGACCTGAAACTGGCAGATCGGCGGGGCTTTCGCTATAGGGCTATAGCGTAGACATTGTGCACATCATCGTCGGTCGTGGCCCGCCACTTCAGCACAGATCACGCCGCCGCGCCGAGCGGCTTTGCGCGTTCGATCCGCTCGCGCTCGCGGGGGCTGTTCATCGCTTCCCACAGCTCGCTGCGCCGCTGCACGTTGAGCCAGAAGTCGGGGCTGTTGCCGAACACGCGGGCGAGGATCAGCGCGGTCGCCGCCGTCACGTTCCGACGGTCGTTGCACAGCTCGTTGACGTGCTTGCGCTGAACGCCCATCGCCTCCGCCAACGCGGCCTGGGTCAGCCCCATCGGCTGCATGAGCTCCTCGACCAGGATTTCGCCGACCGTGGCCGGCTTGCGCTTCGTCGTCAGCGCGCTGCTTGACCTTTCCGGCCTACTCGTGCAGCGCGCGGCAGGCGCGCTCGATGCGGTCGCAGGCCTCGCGCAGCACCTCGGTCGAGGTCGCGTAGGAGATGCGGAAATGCGGCGCCAGGCCAAAGGCTGCGCCGTGCACGACCGCAACCCCCGTCGCCTCCAGGAAATAACGCGCGACGTCCTCGTCGTTTTCGATCGGCTTGCCGTCCGGGGTCTTTTTGCCGAGGAGGCCGGCGCAGGACGGGTAGACGTAGAAGGCGCCTTCTGGCGTCGGGCAATGGAGGCCCGGGATCCGGTTCAGCATGCCGACGACGAGGTCGCGGCGCTCCTTGAACACCCGCGCATTGGGCTCGATGAAGTCCTGCGGGCCGTTCAGCGCCTCGATCGCCGCGGCCTGGCTGATCGAGCACGGGTTCGCCGTCGAGTTCGACTGGATCGCCCCCATCGCCTTGATCAGCAGCTTCGGCCCGGCGCCATAGCCGATCCGCCAGCCGGTCATGCAATAGGCCTTGGAGACGCCGTTGACCGTCAGCGTGCGCTCGTACAGACGCGGCTCGACCTGGGCGATCGTCTTGAATTCGAAATCGTCATAGACGAGGTGCTCGTACATGTCGTCGGTCATGACCCAGACATGCGGATGGGCGAGCAGCACATCGGCGACGGCGCGCAGATCGGCCTCGGTATAGGCCGCCCCCGACGGGTTCGACGGCGAGTTCAGGATGAGCCACTTGGTCCGGGGCCCGATCGCCGCGTCGAGGTCCTCGGGCCGCATCTTGAAGCCGTTGTTCTGCGGGCAGGCGACCGGCACCGGGGTGCCGTCGGCGAGCAGCACCATCTCCGGATACGACACCCAATAAGGGGCCGGGATCACGACCTCGTCGCCGGGGCTCAATGTGGCGACGAGCGCGTTGTACAAGACCTGCTTCCCGCCGGCGCCGACCGTGATTTGCGAGGGCGCGTAATCGAGCCCGTTCTCGCGCTTGAGCTTGCCGCAGACCGCTTCTTTCAATTCGATGCGGCCGTCGAACACGGTATAGCGGGTCTCGCCGCGGCGGATCGCGGCGATCGCCGCCTCGCGGATGTTCTCGGGCGTGTCGAAATCGGGCTCGCCCTGGCTCAGCGCGATGATGTCGCGCCCGGCCGCCTTCAATTCGGTGGCGAGCGCGGTGATCGCCATGGTCGGCGACGGCTTTACCCGGGCGAGGCGATCGGCAAGAAACGGCATGGTCCTGCTGCCATAGATGGAGATGCTCTAACCTAACGGCCGCGGGCGCCGCTGTGAAGGGCCGATGGCTGCCTCTCTTGCCGACTACGGCAAAGCCGTATACATAGTCCGGTGGACTTCGAGTGGGACCTGGCCAAAGCGGCAACAAATCGTGCCAAGCACGGGATCGATTTCCCGGCCGCCTCCAGGGTGTTCGACGACCCGGGGGTGCTCGTGGAGATCGATCCGCGCAATTACGGCGGAGAGACGCGGTTTCGGGCGATCGGCCGGGTCGGGGACCAGGTGGTCCTCGTCTGCTATACGATGCGCGGCGAGGTTCGGCGCATCATCAGCGCAAGGAGAGGGAATCGCCGTGAACGAAACGCGTATTCGCTATAGGCCGAGGATCGATCCGGAGCTGGCCGACCGGACCGACTGGAGCCGGCTTGCAGGAATGACCGAAGACGAGATCGAGGCCGCCGCCTTGTCGGACCCCGACGCCCTGCCGATGACCGACGAGGAGCTCGCACATATGTTCCGGCCGCGCTCATTGCGCGCGCTGCGCCGGCGCCTCGGCTTGAGCCAGTCCGAGTTCGCCGGACGGTTCCATATCAATCTGCGCACACTTGCAGGATTGGGAGCAAGCGCGGCGGGTCCCCGACGACACCGCCCGCGCCTACCTCGAGGTCATCGAGCGCGCCCCCAAAACCGTCGAGGCGGCGCTGAACCACGAGGTGAAGACATGAACAAGTTCAGCTGCACCCGGTCGTTGGGCGAAGACATTTATTTCACCACCCTGGTCGCCGAGAACGAGCAACAGGCGAAGGAGATGGCGGTCGCCGAGGTCAACCGGAAATATACCAGAAACGGCGGCCGGGTCCGCGAGTGGCACGTCGCGGTGCTCGAATCGGGCGTCGACGGCCCCGCCCGAATCCTCGATTGCGGTCACCGCGAGGCGTGAAAGCGCGATTGGCCGCGCTCGACCCGGCGACCGGCGCGCGGCCCGAGCGGATCGCCAAGGTTTTGGCGCGGGCGGGGTTGTGCTCGCGGCGCGACGCCGAGCGCTGGATCGCCGAGGGCCGCGTCTCGGTCGATGGCGCGGTGCTGGCGAGCCCCGCCGTCACGGTCGCGGGACGACGCCGATATTCGCGTCGATGGGAAGCCGATCCCACAGCCCGACCGGGCACGGCTGTGGCGCTATCACAAGCCCGCCGGTCTCGTCACCACGCATCGCGACGAAAAGGACCGGCCGACCGTGTTCGCGGCCTTGCCCAAGGAATTGCCGCGGGTCGTATCGATCGGCCGGCTCGACTTGAGTTCCGAGGGGCTGCTGCTGCTGACCAATGACGGCGCGCTCGCCCGCCGCCTCGAATTGCCGGCGACCGGCTGGGTGCGGCGCTACAAGGTGCGCGTGCACGGCGCGCCCGACCCCGACCGGCTCGCCGCGCTGGCCAAGGGGGTGACGATCGACGGCGTCTCCTACGGCCCGATCCGCGCCGCGCTCGAACGCAACCAGGGCAGCAACGCCTGGGTCGCGATGGCGCTGACCGAGGGCAAAAACCGCGAAATCCGCCGCGTGCTGGACTATCTGGGCTTGGCCGTGACGCGGTTGATCCGGCTCTCCTACGGGCCGTTTCAGCTCGGTCTTCTGGCGCGCGGCGAAGTCGCCGAAATCTCGCAAAAAGCGCTGGCCGAGCAGCTCGGCGGCGAGGTGCCGCGCTGGGCCGCCAGCGGCCATCGCCGGCGATAGCGGAATGGCGCATGCGCTCTTCGCGGCACTCCACCGCCGGTTCGGCAAGCCGGCCGATGCGCCGACCCGCCGTGAATTTTTGCGCGCGTCGCTGGCGGCGGGCGGCGCCCTATTGCTCAGCGGCCGGGTGGCGCCGGCCAAGCCGGTCAAGAAATCGGTGGTCGTCATCGGCGCCGGCTTTGCCGGTCTCGCCGCGGCATATGAGCTTGTGGCCGCGGGCTACGAGGTCGCGGTTGTCGAGGCGCGCAACCGGCTCGGCGGCCGGGTCTTGTCCTTCGACCGGTTCGTCCCCGGCCGGACCGTCGAAGGCGGTGGCGAGCTGATCGGCGCCAACCACCCGCTTTGGCTCGCCTATGCGAAAAAATTCGGCCTCGGGCTCTACGAGATCGGCGACGACGCCGGTGCCTCGCCGGTCGTCATCGACGGCCGGCTCCTCTCCGATGCCGAGGCCGGGCGTCTGTGGCACGACCTCGACGCCGCGGTGCAGCTGATGAACCGCGACGCCCGCGCTGTCGTCGAGGACGCGCCGTGGCAGACCCCCGGCGCCGCCGCTCTCGACCGCCGCAGCGTCGCCGAGTGGCTCGCCGCGATCCCGGCTTCTGCTCTGGCCAAGCGCGGTTTCGCGGCGCAGCTGACCGCCGATAACGGCGTCGCCACCGGCCGGCAGAGCTATCTGGGGCAGCTCGCCCAGGTCAAAGGCGGCGGTGTCGAGCGCTATTGGACCGAGACCGAAATCTATCGCTGCCGGGGCGGAAACCAGCAGCTCGCCGACCGTCTCGCCGCGTCGCTCGGCCGCCAACAAATCCACACCGGGCTCGCGGCATCAAGCGTGACGATCGACCCGGGCAAGGTAACGGTCGGGTTGAGCGACGGCCGCCGGCTCACCGCGGACGACGCGATTCTCGCCGTGCCGCCGAGCGTCTGGAGCCGGATCGAATTTTCGCCCGCGTTGCCGCCGGCGCTGACGCCGCAAATGGGAAGCAACATCAAATACCTGATGTCGTTTCAGAGCCGGTTCTGGAACGCGCGGCATAAAGCGGCCAATTCGCTGAGCACCGGCAATGTCCAGATCACCTGGGAGGGCACCTCCGGTCAGCCGGGCGACAGGCCGGCCGAAATGGTGGCGTTTTCGGGCGGCCCCGGCGCGGACGCGATGCGGGCGGTCCCCGGCGGGCGCCGCGACGCGGCCTATAGGGCGGAGCTCGACAGCCGCTACCCGACGCTCGGCCGGGCCTTTGTCGCGAGCCGGCTTATGAACTGGCCCGCGGCCGAATGGACCCGCGCCGGATATTCGTTCCCCGCCCCCGGCCAGGTGACGACGGTCGGGCCGCTGCTCCACGACGGGATCGGCGGCAAGCTGCATTTTGCCGGCGAGCACACCTGCTACAAATTTGTCGGCTATATGGAGGGCGCGCTCACCTCCGGCGTCTCGATCGCGCGACGTTTGGCGCAGCGCGACGGCGCCATCAAGGGCTGATGCGGATCGTCGGCGGCAGCCATCGCGGGAGGCGCCTTCTCGCCCCGTCCGGCGATATTGTGCGGCCGACCAGCGACCGCGCCCGCGAAGCCGTGTTCGACATCCTCTCGCACGGAAGCTTTGCGGCAAACGGGGTCCCGTTCGCCGATGCCGCGGTGCTCGACGCCTTTGCCGGCACCGGCGCCTTTGGTCTCGAAGCCTTGTCGCGCGGTGCGGCCGAAGCCGTCTTTATCGAGCGCGAGCGCGAGGCACTCGTCTTTCTGCGCCGCAATATCGTGGCCCTCGGCGAAACCGGCCGCTGCCGCATCTTCCCGGGCGACGCGACCCGACCGCCGCGCGGCGACAGAAGCTGCGCGCTCGCCTTTCTCGACCCGCCTTATGCGAGCGGGCTCGCCGCCCCGGCGCTCTCGGCATTGGCGGCGGCCGGGTGGATTGCCTCGGGCGCGCTCGCTATCGTCGAGGTCGCGGCGCGCGAGGAGCTGGTGGCGCCCGCCGGGTTCACCCTGATGGACGAGCGCGTCTATGGCGCCGCGCGGCTCGTCTTTTTGCGCTGCGACGGCGCCGGTGGAGAGACGAGATGAGCGAAGCCTTGCCGCAAGTGATCCTTCCCGGCGGCGAAACCGTGCCGGCTTTGGGTCAGGGCACCTGGCATATGGGCGAGGACGGCCGCCAAAGGGTGCCGGAGGCGGCCTCGGTCCGGCTCGGGATCGAGCTCGGCATGACCCTCGTCGATACCGCCGAAATGTACGGCTCGGGTGGTGCCGAGGAGGTCGTCCGCGAAGCCGCAAAGGGGTTGCGCGACCGGCTCTTTATCGTCAGCAAGGTCTATCCGCACAACGCCTCGGCCCAGGGTGTCGTCGCCGCCTGCGAGAAGAGCCTGAAGCGGCTCGGCACCGACCGGATCGACCTTTACCTGTTGCACTGGCGCGGCTCGGTGCCATTGGCGCAGACGGTCGAAGGCTTCCACCGGCTCGAGCGCGACGGCAAGATCCGCTACCACGGGGTCAGCAATTTCGACCGCCGCGACATGGAGGAATGGGTGGCCGCGGGCGGCGGCGGGGTCGCCACCGACCAGGTGCTCTACAACCTTGCGACCCGCGCGCCCGAATGGGACCTCGTCCCCTGGTGCCGCGAGCGCAGCGTCACGATCATGGCCTATACCCCGCTCGGCCAGGGCCGCATGCTGGCCCGGCCCGAGCTCGCCGAAATCGCCCGCCGCCACAATGCGACCCCGGCCCAGGCGGCGCTCGCCTGGCTCTTACGCAAGGACGGCGTCATCGTCATCCCCAAGGCGTCGCGCTCCGAGCACATGCGCGAAAACCGCGGCGCCCTCGACCTCAACCTGACGGCCGACGACCTCGCCGCCCTCGACCGCGCCTTCCCGCCGCCCGCGCGCCACACCCCGCTCGGCATGGGCTGAGCCGCGGCGCACCGTGCTGAATCGTTTATTGTGATAATGATACACATAAAATTGCCATATTGATGTGCAATGCTCGCGTCGATGAGAATGCCTCCGAGCGAGGCGCTGTCGTGAGCAAAGGAATTCGGATGCCTGATCTCGATCAGATAAAACAGGGGCAACAGGAGCGGCGCGATGGGCGTGGACGGTTCGCCAGGGGGCATTCCGGCAATCCCGCGGGCCGGCCGCGCGGCTGCCAGGACTATGCGACGCGCGCCGCCCGGCTGCTGCTCGAAGGCGAGGGCGAGGCCTTGACCCGCAAGGCCGTCGAATTGGCGCTTGCCGGCGATCCCGCGGCATTGCGGCTCTGCCTCGATCGTCTGGTGGGGCCGTGCCGCGAGCGCGCCATCGAATTCACCATGCCGCCGATCCGGAGCGCGGCCGATCTCGCCGATGCCATGGGCGCCGTTGCCGAGGCCACCGCAAACGGGGTGGTCACCCCGCGCGAGGCGACCCAGCTCGGCCAGGTCGTCGAGGCCTATGTCCGCGCGGTCGAGGCAACCGAGTTCGACCGGCGCCTGCGCGCTTTGGAGGCGAGCGATGCAGCGGCCCATTGACGCCCGGCTCGACCGGGTCCAGGGCCGCCGGGCGGCCGCGGCCGGCCGCTCTGCCGAAGCGGTGGAGAGCGCCCATGCCGTTGCCCGCGCCGAGGTCGCGATCGGGGCGGTGATCCGCGCGGCGATGCTCCAGGCCGGTGTCGATCCGGCCTGCGCGCGCCGGCTCGCGCTGGCCGACGAGGCCGCCGCCGAGCTCGCCGCCGCCGGCGTCGCTCCGGGATCTCGGCCGGCCGAGCCCCCCGAGGCGCCGGCCGTCTTCGACCCGGCGCGCCCGCCGGACCGCTTCGAGGCCAAGATGCTCGCTCTGGCCGAAACCTTCGCCGACGGCCGCCGGCCCGACTTTGCCAAGGCTTCGTTCGCCGAATTGTTCGCCTGGTCGCTCCTCCAGCCGGCGGCGGAACCCGGAGCGAGCGTTGCGCCGTCGCCTCCCGATCCGACGATGATCGCCGATCCGACAATGGTCGCCGATCCGACAATGGTTGAGATGACGGCCGAGGCCGCGGCCCATTATGCTGCGCGCGTCGCCGGCCTCGTTCGCGGTGTCCTCTTGACGGCAATGCGGCCGGGGGCCTACACGGCGACACCCGTTTTTCGGCAAGCGCCGCTACCGAGGGAGATCAATCATGGCTCGTATCCGGCATATCGCGCTCGTGACCGACGATCCGGCAAAGACCGCCGAGTTCTACAAGCAGCATTTCGGGCTGACCGAGCTGTATCGCCGGCCCGGCGACACCGGGGAAAAGGGCGTGTGGCTCAGCGACGGCTATATTTATTTTGCGGTGCTGAAATACGGCGAGCCCGGCGCGCCCAAGCTCGGCCCGGGGCAGAGCTCGGATCTGCGCGGCATCCACCACATCGGCTTTTACGTCGATGACGAGCAGGCAACCGCCAAGGAGCTCGAGGCGGCGCATTTTTCGCCGGTGCCGATCCCGAAAACCGAACGCGCCGAAACCCCGATGGGCGACGCGGTCAACCTGAAGTATCTCGGCCCCGACGACGTCCAGCTCGATCTGCGCAGCCGCGGCTGGAACGAAGCGATCAGCTTTGCGATGGAGCGCTATGAGCTGACCCCGGTCAAGGAGGAAGAGACCGTCTAGCGAGGCCGGTCGTTAGCCCGAACAACAAAGGCGGCGGCGTGCGCTGCCGGTTCGCCGGCCGCGCATTCCCTTGCCTTTTAGCTGGAGGATGCGACGATGATCTATGAAGTCCGCACCTATACCTTGCAGCCCGGCAGCGTCGCCGAATTCGAGGAGCGCTACGAAAAGCGGCTGGCGCTGCGCGAAAAGCACTCGAAATTGGGGGCGTTCTGGCACACCGAGTTCGGCCCCTTGAACCAGGTCGTGCACGTCTATCCCTATGACGATCTCGGGCATCGCACGCGAGTGCGCGTGGCAATGGCAAACGACGCCGCGCGCAACGCGCTGCCCGGCGGCGGCGACCTGATCGCCGCGCAAGAGGCCGAGATCATGACCCCGGCGCCGTTTATGAAGGCGCTCGGCAGCCGCGATTACGGTACCGGCAACGTCTATGAGATGCGCACCTACACTTACGCGCCGGGCAACATTCCAAAGGTGCTCGACGGGTGGGCGAAGGCGATCGAAGCGCGTGAGAAGTTCTCGCCGCTGGCGGCGTGCTGGACGAGCGAGCTCGGCGGGCTCAACAAATTTGTCCATGTCTGGGTCTACAAGGACCTCAACGAGCGTGCCCGGGTGCGCGAGGAATCGCGCCGTCCGGGGACGGGCTGGCCGGCCCAGACCGGGGTGCGCCCGGTCCGCCAGGAAAACAAGCTCTTGATCCCAGCCGCGTTCTCACCGGTGCGCTAGCTTTCCGCCGCAATCGGCGGCCGATGACGACCGTGATGCGGGCCGGGCCGCCCAAAGGCTCGGCCCGTTTTCTTTGGCCCGCATCGATCGAGCACGGCCGATGATGGAATTTTTTACTGCGGACACGCATTTCGGGCATGGCGGCGCGCTCGGCTTCTATCGCCGGCCGTTCGCTTCGGTCGCGGCGATGAACGAGGCGCTGGTCGCGCGCTGGAACGCGACCGTCGGGCCGCACGACGAGGTGTGGCATCTTGGTGACTTCGCCATCCGACAATCGCAGCCGGTCGTTGCGGAATTGCTGGCGCGGCTGCACGGCAGCAAGCATCTCGTGACCGGCAACAACGATCCGGTGGCGACCACCGGGCAATCCGCTTGGGCCAGCGTGCAGCCCTACGCCGAGATCGAGGTCGAAGGCGTATCGCTGGTGCTGTGCCATTACCCGTTTCGCAGCTGGCGCAGCATGGACAAAGGCTGGCTCGACCTGCACGGCCACAGCCACGGCCGGCTCAAGCCGCAGCCGCGGCAATACGATGTCGGCGTCGATGTCTGGGATTTCCGCCCGGTTACGGTGAGCGAGATCCTGGCGCGTGCGCCGATGCGACGTGCGCAAAAGCAGGTTACAACTTCGGAGGGTTGCCGATAGGATAAGATTCTACCATAGCAATATTGACACTCGATCGCTGCGAGGACCACGCTTCAAGAGTTGCCTCGCCGCGGGCGCTGCGTCCGTGACCCCAGACAACCCCGGCGCTGCCAAGGCGCCCCGAGTTTTCAAGCAAATTGCAACTCTAAAGAATCGCGGGGGAAAGCTCATGAAGATCAAGCGATATCTGGCCATAGCAGGAACCGTCGGCGCGGGACTCGTCGCCTTCGTCCTGGCCACCGGAATGTGGCAGCCGTTGGCCAAAGCCGACAAGGGCCGACACGAGGTAAGCTTTGCCGTCGATCCATTCTGGCCAAAGCCGCTTCCGGCGCCGGTCGGCAGCGACGGCGTGGCGCATACCTGGGTCCAGGGCGAGGTTGCCGGCAACTGCATCGATATGCGTGACAACGTCTATACCTTCAACCGTGGTTGGGAGGTCGGCGCAACTGTCGGCGGGGTTTTGCAAGGCAACGAGTCGGGGGCGATCAACGGGCAGGACGCGACCGCTTCGGCGATCCCGTCTCCGCCGATTGTCGTGTTCGATCGGCGCGGCAACACGATCGCCGGATGGGGCAATCCCGGCCTGTTCCCGGCCAGCGACGTCGATGGCGGCTATGCCGATTACATGCCGCACGGCGCGCATGGCTGCTTTGTCGACTATCAGGGATACATCTGGGTCGGCGGCAACGGCGACGGGATCGTCCAGAAGTACAACCCGGCCACCGCCGCCGCCCAAGGCGCTGCCGCGACCTTTGTGACGCAAATCGGCCTTAAGGGAATGTGCGACACGACCACGCCGCCGGCGACGGGGGCGAACCCGTTCACGTCGTGCAACGAGTCAAACGACGCCAACACCAGCCACACGCTGTTGAACGAGCCGGCGGACATTGCGGTAGACCCGCTGCCGGACCCCGTCACCCATACGCAGGGAAGCGTTTATATCGCGGACGGCTACGGCAACCATCGCATTGTCGTCTACACGACGAGCGACGGCGGCAAGACTTATCAATACAACCGTCAGTGGGGCACGACCTGCATGATCGGCGGCGTGGCAACCAACAGCCAAGCCTGTCCCGCGGGGACGTTCGGTGCCACCGGCGGCGGCCATCCGCATTGCGTCGTCCTCGGCAATGACGGCAACGTCTACGTCTGCGACCGTCCCGATAGCCGCATTCAGGTCTTCGATCGCAGCTGCGGCGCGCCATCGACGACGGCGACACCGCAACCTGTGTGCATGCCGAAGAGGATCATCAACATCGGCTCCAACGCCGGGCAGACCCCGCCGGCCGGGTCCGTCGGCAACAAAGCCTTCCAGAATGCGGCTCCGGAAAATGCCGCCGCCATTCTCGCATCGCTGACGACGCGGGCCTGCGACATCGACTTCTGGCCCAATGTCGATTACCTCGCGAGCAAAAGCCCGACCAGCCAGCGCATCATCGTCGATGTCGATCTCGGCAACGACAATACCTGGCTGCTCGACAAGGCGAGCGCCACCGTGATCGGAGCGCTCGGCATGTGCGGGATTCTTCCGTGCCCCGGGCACAATGCGGGCCACTTCGCATTCGGGCATACGACGGCTGTCAATTCGCAAGGCAACATCTACGTCGCCGAGACGATCACCGGGCGACGCATCCAGAAATATGTCGAGGTAGACGGCGCGCGGTATTAAACGAGAGCCCGCCGCTGCCGCGGCAGTCGAACAGAGCCAACTTGTTCGGCTGCCGCGCCGGCCGCCGGGGCCGCCGACGATGTTGAGCCGCCGGATCGGAATTGCTCTGGCATGGCTGCTGTGGGCGCTGAGCGCCGGCCCGGCGGGCGCCCACGATTTGCCGCTCGACCGCTTCCTTAACGGGTTTGTCAGGATCGCGCCGCACCAGGCCGATCTAGTGGTCCGTGTGCCGCTCGATCTGTTGCGCGCAATTCCGTTCCCAACGGCTGGGGGCAGCTACGATCTCGCGGTTTCGGGCCCGGCGATCAAAGCCGCGCTCGGCGCGCTCGCCAATACTCTGCGGCTTTCGGAGGACGGCGTGCCTCTGGCGCCGTCGGGCGCGGCCGGGCGGATCGCGCCCTTGGCCGATCGCTCGTTTGAGGATTATGCGCAAGCCGCCGCCGCCATCAGCTCCAGCCCGTCGCGCGATCTGCAAATCGGCTACGAGCTCGGCTATTTCGACGCCCATTTTGTCTATCCGATCCGCTCGCCGCGATCGGTGTTTGCGATCGACAGCCGGGTGGGCGCGGAGCTCGGAGATACGGTCAAGCTCGCCATCCGCTATATGCCGGCGAGCGGTCCCAGCCGCGTTCTGATGATCAGCGGCGGGTCGGGCCGCGTCGACCTCGACCCGGCCTGGTGGAAGGCCTCGCTCGGCTTTGTCAGGCTCGGCATCGAGCACATTTTGAGCGGCATCGACCACATGCTGTTTCTGTTGTGCCTGGTCATCCCGTTCCGCCGGGTAAAGCCGCTCATTCCGGTCATCACCGCGTTCACGCTCGGCCATTCGATCACCTTGATCGGGACCGCCTACAATCTCGCGCCGGTCGGCGCCTGGTTCCCGCCTTTTGTCGAAGCCGCGATTGCCGCGTCGATCTTTTACATGGCGATCGAAAACATCGTCGGCGCCAGCTTGCGCCGCCGCTGGATCATCGCGGCGCTCTTTGGTCTCGTGCACGGCTTCGGTTTTGCCGACATCCTGAAGGAGCAGCTGCAATTCGCCGGCTCGCACCTGCTCGTCTCCCTGGTGTCGTTCAATATCGGGATCGAGATCGGCCAGCTCGTGGTCCTGTGCGTTTGCCTCCCGGCGCTCGCCCTTTTGTTTCGCGGTGCGATGGCCGGGCGAATGGGGATTATCGTGCTGTCGGCAATTGTCGCCAATGTCGCGTGGCAATGGATGGTCGAGCGCGGCAAGGTGTTCTGGCTGGCGCCATGGCCGCAGCCGAGCGTCGCCGGCGTCATGGAATTGGCGCGCTGGGTGCTCGCGCTCGGCGTGGCGATCGTCGCCGCAACCTATTTGTCGAAATGGATCGATCGGCGGCACCCGGGGCTGATCGAAGCGAGCCCGGCTACGGGTCAGGATTGATCGCTCTAGCCACGATCCTCCGGCATTGTGAAACCGCGGACGCCGGTGCAGGATCGAGCCGCCGGCCGATCATGCGCGAGGGAGGGCGAGGTGCAGCTGAGCCGCGAGGAACTGGTCCGCGCCTATCGCGCGATGGCGACGATCCGGCGCTTCGAGGAGCGGGTGCAGGAGGAGTTTTCCAAGGGCAGCATCCCCGGCTTTGTCCATCTCTACGCCGGCGAAGAGGCTTGCGCCGTCGGGGTGTGCTCGCATCTCTCCGACGACGACTACATCGCCAGCACGCATCGCGGCCACGGCCATTCGATCGCCAAAGGGTGCGACCCGGTGGCGATGATGCAGGAACTCTTCGCCAAAGAGGGCGGGCTGTGCGGCGGCAAAGGCGGCTCGATGCACATCGCCGATCTCGATCGCGGCATGCTCGGCGCCAACGGCATCGTCGGCGGCGGCCCGCCGCTCGTGGTCGGTGCCGCGCTCAGCGCCAAGACGCTCGGCCGCGGCACCGTCGCGGTCTCGTTCACCGGCGACGGCGGCTCGAACCAGGGCACCACCTTCGAGGCGATGAACCTCGCGGTCGTGCTGAAATTGCCGGCGATCTTTGTCTTCGAGAACAACCAGTACGGCGAAGGCACCGGCGTCGATTACCACGTCGGCAGCCGCGACATCGCCGGCCGCGCCAAGGGCTTCGGCCTGCCCGCGGTCAAGGTGTCGGGCGACGATTTCTTCGCCGTGCACGAGGCGGCAGGCGAAGCCATCGAGCGCGCTCGTGCCGGCGGCGGCCCGTCGGCGATCGAGGTCGATACCTGCCGCTTTTACGGCCACCATTCGGGCGACGCCCAGCTCTACCGCGGCAAGGACGAGGTCCGCCGCCTGCGCGACGAGCGCGATTGCCTCAAGCATTTCCGCCGCCGCGTCGGCGAGGCGGCCCTGCTCGACGCCAGTCGGCGCTCGACGCGGTCGATACCGAGGTCGCCGCCTTGATCGACCGCGCCGTCGAGACCGCCCGCGCCGCCGCCCCCCCGGCCGAGACCGACCTTCTGACCGACGTCTACGTGTCGTACTAGCGGTTCTCTCTTGTCCGAAGATGCGTCATCGGCGGCGGATGACGTTGAACCCAGAGTTGTTGCGCGAACCGGCGACGATCGGCGCGTTTCTGTCTATCGGGTGATCCATTCGACCGAATTGGCTCACCTGCGACTGACCGGAAACTATGGATCGAACCCTCACAGATCGGGTAAGTATTTTGCACTGACCTTAGCTGGAGCACAGGCGTTTGCACGGGCCCCACTCAACGCCGGCAGCACGATCACGAGCACGACATTGCCCCGATCTGTGATTGATCAGAGCTTCCGATTTTATGACCCGGGGCAACATGGCGCGGGGCCGTCGGTCTTCTTTGGTCAGCCGGAGCTGGCAATTGTGTATGGTACCATGGCACCGCCTGTCGTCGTGCCGAATTCGGGGCAACGATCATGACGAAACACGAATTCCGTCAATTGTTCTTCAGAGCCTTGAGCGAGGCCGCGCAGAACGCGGAGGCGAGGCTTGGAAAGCCGGTTCCCCGTTCGTTTTTCGTCGAGCTGCACGCACCCTGTTCGCCGGATCGGACGGTAAGCCCGGATGAAGCGCTGGACGAGATTTATTTGGCGGACGACCGGTTTTATAGAATCGTCGATGTTGCGATCAAGGAAGTGTTGCCCGAAGCGGCGCTCGCGTTCGTCCGGGTAAGCGGACACCCGCCCGCCGGCTTCAGCCAGACTTGGGACCCTTCCGACCTGGGCCCGTTCAAGCAGATCGCCGCCCAGAAAATAAAGGATCGCGCGGATCGCGTCGGCTGATTCATGCATTGTCACGCACGGATTTACCGATCAACCTGCTCGCTGAAGGGGAGTTCCGGCAATGCCGCAGCAATCGATCCGCCAGGCGTTGAACGAGGCGCCTGCAGGAGGAGATGCGCCGCGATCCGACCGCCATCGTGATCGGCGAGGATGGCCACGATCCGGCCGGGTTCTGAACACTCTTGCAAATCCGGGCTGCTTGATGAGATCACTCTGCAATCACCTGAGGCTGGAGCATCACCGTGGGACAGGTGGTCATACGAAACATCGATGATCGGGTCCTCGACCGGTTGAAGCTGCGCGCCGCCGGGCAGCGCAAATCGCTGGAGCAATCGTTGCGCGACCTGTTGACCGACGCGGCAAAGCTGAGTCGGGTGGAATTGGTCGCGGATTTGGAGCGAATCCGAGCGATGGCGCCGCCCCGCAAGCCCGGTATGACCTATCCTACGGCCGAGGAGCTGATCCGGGAGGCTCGCGACAACCGGTGACCCTCGTCGTCGATGCCAGCGTTGCCCTCAAATGGTTTGTCGCCGACGAGCCGGATGCCGGCCCGGCCCTCGCAATCGTCCGCGATGAAGCGGTGCTGGCCGCGCCGGATTTGGTGGTTGCCGAGGTCTGCAGCGCCGCTTGGCGCTTGGCGCGGCTGGGCCGCATCAGCCAGGCTCAGCTGGACGAAATCGCCTCCGTTCTGCCGCGGTTTTTCGACCCGCTCGTCAGCGCAGCGGGGTTGGCGCCGCGCGCCGTCTCGATCGCCGCTCAACTCGACCATCCCGTCTATGACTGCCTCTACCTGGCTCTCGCCGAGTTGCAGCGTGCGGTTCTGGTGACTGCGGACACCCGGCTCCTCGGCAAGGTGCGCTCGACCGTATGGGAGGCGCGGGCGGTCGATCTTGCGCAATACGGTTCCGGCTCGCTTGCGGGCTGACCGCGCGCGTTGCGAAATCGCAGGCGCACAGCGCCCGCATCGGGTTAACATGGCGACGCGATCGGCGTCGGAGAAAGCCGCTCGGGGGAGACAGCGATGCCGCAAAAATCGATCCGCCAGGCGTTGAACGAGGCTCTGGCGCAGGAGATGCGCCGCGATCCGACGATCCAGCATCTCCCTCTCCCCGCTGGCGGGGAGAGGGCCGGGGTGAGGGGCAATAATGCGCGGACCAAACGCGATATCGACCAACCGAGCCCGTGCGCTGCGGCGGCGGGGCACGCGCGCCGAATTCGTGCTCTGGCGGCATCTTCGCGATCGTCAACTCGCGGGCTTCAAATTCGTGCGTCAGGAGCCGATTGGACCCTATCTCGCGGATTTCGTATGCCGTGAGCGCCCATCTCGTGGTCGAGGTCGATGGCGGCCAACATGCCGACAATGCTGCAGACGCCAGGCGAGAAGCGGCAATGCGCAACCTCGGATACCGGACCATTCGGGTTTGGAACAATGATGTTCTTGGCAATATCGACGGCGTTCTGCAAATGCTGAAGTCGGAGCTCGAAAAGGCCCCTCACCCTGTCCCTCTCCCCGCTGGCGGGGAGAGGGAACCCGATTGAAACGAGGAGACTGGCGATGCCGCAGAAATCGATCCGCCAGGCGTTGAACGAGGCGCTGGCGCAGGAAATGCGCCGCGACCCGACGGGTCATCGTGATCGGCGAGGATGTCGCCGGCGGTGCCGGTGCCCAAGGCCAGCGCGACGCCTATGGCGGTGTGCTCGGCGTGACCAAGGGGCTCTTTGCCGAGTTCGGCGAGGGGCGCGTCATCGATACGCCGATCACCGAAAGCGCGATCATGGGGGCGGCCGCCGGGGCCGCCGTCACCGGGCTGCGGCCGGTCGCCGAATTGATGTTTTCGGATTTCTTCGGCGTCTGCTTCGACCAAATCTTCAACCAGGCGGCCAAGTTCCGCTATATGTTCGGCGGCAAGGTCAAAACGCCGATGGTGATCCGCACGATGATCGGCGCCGGACGCAGCGCCGCGGCTCAGCATTCGCAAAGCCCCTATCACATCTTTACTTCGGTGCCGGGGTTGAAATGCGTGGTGCCGTCAAACGCCTATGACGCCAAGGGGCTGCTGACCCAGGCGATCCGGGACGACGACCCGGTGATCTTTTGCGAGCACAAGCTGATGTACGATTTGCGCGCCGAGGTTCCGGACGAGCCCTACACGATCCCGTTTGGCGAGGCGAATATCGTGCGCGACGGCGACGACGTGACAGTCGTCGCCCTTTCGCGGATGGTGCATTACGCGGGCGAGGCGATCGAAACCCTCGCCGGCGAGGGCATCGAATGCGAATTGATCGATCCGCGCACGACCTCGCCGTTGGACGAAGATACGATTTTGGAGAGCGTCGAGCGCACCGGGCGGCTCGTTATCGTCGATGAAGCGACGCCGCGCTGCAATATGGCAGCCGATATCGCGGCACTCGTCGTCGAGAAGGCGTTTGGCGCGTTGAAGGCGCCGGTCAAGCGGGTGACCGCACCCCACACCCCGGTGCCGTTCGCGCCTTCGCTCGAAAAGCTCTACATCCCGAGCCCCGAGCGTATCGCCGCCGCAATCCGCGATGTCTACGGCTACGGCCGGTGAGCGCGACAATGGAAGAAATTTACACCTTCGCCGGCAATCCGCTCGACCGGGTGAGCCAGCGCCGCCGGGATGCGGCGTGGATCGCTTCCCTCCTCGACGAGCCCGAGACGCGCCTGTTGCCGTTGCGTGAGCTGAAGCCGTTGGTCCGCAACGGCTCGGCCGACGAGCTCGATTGGCAGCCCGTGGCGCCGTGGCGCGCGTTGATCGAGGGCGGTGCCATTCTGATCCTGCTCGGGCTGAGCGACGGCCGCGCCTCTTTCGCCCTCGATGCCAGCGCCGCACCAGGTGGCATCGATGCGGCGACGGTCGATGTGCGCGCGCTCGCATCGCGGATTGACGGCGGCGAAGCGGCGATCCTCGCCGAAGCTCGCTCGCTGATCGATTGGCATACCCGTCACGGCTTTTGCGCGCAATGCGGGACGCCGAGTGTCGCCGATTCGGGCGGCTGGGGGCGGCGCTGCCCGAATTGCCGGGTGCAGCACTATCCGCGCGTCGATCCGGTGGTGATCATGCTCGCGACCAAGGGCGAGCGCTGCCTGTTGGGCCGCGGCCGGCGGCGAGCGGGCAGCCGGTTTTCCTGCCTCGCCGGCTTTATGGAGCCGGGCGAGACATTGGAGGAGGCGGTGCGGCGCGAGATCCTCGAGGAATCCGGCATTCGCGTCGGCCGGGTGCGCTATCTCGCTTCGCAGCCTTGGCCATTTCCCTCGACCTTGATGATCGGCTGCCTCGGCGAGGCGCTGAGCGAGGAAATCGAGATCGACCCCGAGGAAATGGCCGAAGTGCGCTGGTTCGAGCGCGAGGAGGTACGTGCGATGGTTGCGCGCTCGCGCTCGGACGAGCAGATCCCGAACCAGACGACCCTGCCGCCGCCGCTCGCGATCGGGCATCAGATTGCCCGCCGCTGGGCCTTCGGCATCGACACCGTGTGAAGAGCCGCGCGCCGCCAACCGCGATCGTCACCGGAGCGAGCTCGGGGATCGGGCTCTATACCGCGCTCGGCCTCGCGCGCGCCGGCATGCATATCGTTATGACCGGGCGCGACCGGGCCCGCGCCGAGGCGGCACGCCGCTTTGTCGCCGAACGGGCGGCCGGGGCACCCATCGATGTCGTGCTCGCGGATTTCGGGTCGCTCGGCGCGGTGCGGCGCCTCGCCGGCGAAATTCTCGCGGCGCACGACCGGATCGACGTGCTCGTCAACAATGCCGGCCTGTTTTCGCCGAAATATCGAGCTTCGGCCGACGGGTTCGAGCTGACCTTCGCGGTCAATCATCTGGCGCCCTTTTTGCTGACGAGCTTGCTGCTCGACCGCATCGAGGCTTCGGCGCCGGCGCGCATCGTCACTGTCGCTTCGGAAGCGCACCGCCGCAACCGGATCGATCTCGCCGAGATCGCCGGGCCGCGGGGCTGGAGCGCCTACAAGGCTTATGGCCGATCAAAGCTTTGCAACATTCTGTTCACTCGCGAGCTCGCGTCTCGGCTTGCCGGCTCGGGTGTCGTGGCCGTTGGTCTGCACCCCGGCGTCGTCGCCACCCGCATCGGCCAGCGCGGCGGTCTCGCCGAAATCGCCTGGCGGCTGATGAAGCCCTTTATGAAAAGCCCCGAGAAGGGTGCTGCGACCTCGGTCTTTCTCGCGACCGTGCCGGATCCGGAACCGTTTGCGGGCGGCTATGTGATTGGACGGGAATTGGTTCGGCCCGATCCGGCGGCGCTCGACGCCGGCTCTCGCCCACCGGCTGTGGGAAGAAAGCGCCCGGCTCGTCGCCAGCGGTTGAAGTTGGCCGCAGCGATGCCTTTCTCATAGCCTGCCAAACTCGCAGCAGGGAGTCGCCGCAGATGGCCGATCTCGTCGCAATCGCGTTTCCATCCGAGCAAAAGGCCGAGGAAATCCGGCAAAAGCTGTTGGATATGCAAAAGGATTATTTGATCGAGCTGGGCGACGCGGTGGTCGCGGTCAAGCAGCCCGACGGCAAGGTCAAGCTGAACCAGCTGTTTCATCCGGCCGCAGCCGGGGCGGCGACCGGCAGCTTTTGGGGGCTTCTGATCGGGCTCATCTTTATGATGCCGCTCGCCGGAGTAGCGCTCGGCGCTGCTTCCGGCGCGCTGGGCGGCGCGCTCGCCGATGTCGGGATCGACGACAATTTCATGAAGGATGCGGCCGGGGCGCTGCACGCCGGCGACGCCGCGCTGTTCCTGCTGATCCGCAAAATGACCACCGACAAGGTGCTGGCGGATCTGCAAGGGGTCGGCGGCACCGTGCTGCGGACTTCCTTCGACCACACCAAGGAGGACGCGTTGCGCGCGGCATTGGCGGGAGCCACAAATTCGGCCCTGGCGCCATCCGCGTGAACCCATGCGCGCTCGCGGAATAAAACTCCGCCCCGGCGGTCATAACGTGACGTGGCCATAAACGGCCGGCGGCGCGGCCGATGCCGCGTCTTGACCGCAAATTGCCACCCTGATTGACTGTCCGGGCAACCTACTTTGCATGCAAGCACATCGATGATGCCCGTCGCGCTGGTCTTGCAGCCGGCGTTCGGGCGAGGACAGCAGCCGGTGCAGCGGATTCGCCTGGGGCTCCCGGGCAGCCGTTTGCATTTGGGGAAGGCGATGCCGGACCAGGCCGCCCTGATTGAGCCGCATATCCCCGGTCTGCGCCGCTTTGCGTGTGGGCTGCTGCGCGGCGATCGGGAACGCGCCGACGATCTGGTTCAGGACAGCCTGGAGCGGGCGCTGTCCCGCTGGCATTTGCACAACGCCAAGAATGGCTTGCGCGGTTGGCTCTACACGATCCTGTACAATCGGTTTCTCAGCGACCAGCGGCGCCGGGCGCGGCGCGGCATCCACAACCCGCTGACCCAAGCGGTCGAGGCTGAGCTGCCGGTAATTTCCGGCGGGCAGCATTCCGCCCTCGAGCACCGCGACCTGGTGCGTGCCTTTTCGACGCTGCCGGAGGAGCAGCGCTCTGTGCTTCTGCTGATAGCCGTCGAAGACCTCTCCTACGAGGAAGCAGCCCGCGTGCTCGGCGTGCCGACCGGCACGGTGATGTCCCGGTTGTCACGCGGCCGCGACCGTCTGCGTCAATACCTGAACGCCGATCCGCCGCACAGCACGGACGTCAACGCGAGAGGCGCACGATGAGCGGGCCGCGCGCCATCGTGGAGGAGAGCGACCTGCACGCCGGCATTGACCGGCAGCTGACGCCGCAGCGCGCGACGACGGTCGAGAGCTGGCTCGATGCCCACCCTGAGGAGAGGGCGCGCTTCACCCAATATGCGGAGCAGCGGCAGGCGCTGCGGGCGGTATTCGCGCTCCCCGCCGGCGCATCGATGCCGGGCCGCCTGCGAGTTGCTCGTCTGCTCGCCGCGCAGCGCCGGCGACGGGTTTGGCGCTGGACCCAGATCGCTGCCGGGCTCGCCTTGCTGGCGGTTGGCGGAGCGGCCGGCTGGACCGCGCAAAGCCTGGCGCCGCACTGGCTGTTTTCGGCCGGCGGCGGCACGACCGTCGCCCGGCGAATTACGACAGACGCCATCAGGGCGTACCGGACATTTTCCGTCGAGGTGCGCCATCCGGTCGAGGTCGATGCCGCGCAGGAAGTGCATTTGGTGCAATGGCTGTCAAAGCGGCTCGGCCGGCCGCTCATCGTGCCGGACCTGACTTCGGCCGGCTTTCGGCTGATGGGCGGGCGGCTGTTGCCGGCCGAGGACGGGCCCGCGGCGCAGTTCATGTACCAGGATGCCAAGGGCGAGCGGTTGACTTTGTACCTGCGCTCCGGCGTCGACGGCGAGACGGCGTTCCGCTATCGCGAAGATGCCGGGATCGGCGCTTTTTATTGGTCGGACCAAGGGTTTGGTTATGCCCTTGCCGCCAAAGCCGACCGCGCCGTTTTGATGCGCATTGCCGAGACCGTCTACCGTCAGACGACCGGCGACGCCGGCAAGGCCAAAATCCCGACGGCGCCCGGCAAGTCCAGCTGACCCGCTCGGATCGGGCTGAAGCCACCGCGGCCCCCTCGAAAAACCGCCGCCGGCGCCAAGGATTTGCGCGCCGCTTTTCACGCCAATGTGATCACGCGATGGATGCCGCCAACTGCCGGCGGACTATTGTCCCCCGCATCGGTGCTTATCGATCGAAGAGTGATGCTATGCCCAGCAAGGCCGCTCTGATCGAACCGCACATTCCCGGCTTGCGCCGCTTTGCCCGCGCGCTGCTCCACGGCGACCGTGAACGGGCCGACGATCTGGTCCAGGATACGCTCGAGCGCGCCCTGTCGCGCTGGCATCTGCTGCGGGTCGAGGGCAGCCTGCAAGGCTGGCTTTACACGATTCTGTACAATCGATTTTTGAGCGACCAGGAGCGCGAAAAGCGTTGGGGCATATTTGACCCTTTGACCCAGATCGCGGAACGAGAACCGCCCGGCGTCAATGGCGGCCAGGACACCGCTCTGGCGCATCGCGACCTGCTGCGCGGTTTTGCCAGCTTGCCCGAAAAGCAGCGCACAGTGTTGCTGCTCGTTGGCGTTGAAGACCTCTCCTATGGTGAAGCTGCGCGGGTGCTGGGGGTACCGATCGGCACGGTCATGTCGCGGCTGTCGCGCGCTCGCGAGCGGCTGCGCCGCCTGATCGACGGCGACGAGGCCGAACGCTCGAAACACCGGGCCGCCGCAGCATCGCGGAGCGTCAAGCATGTGGAGTGAGCGAGCCTCCGGACGAAAAAGAGCGGCACACGCGGATCGACGGGCGATTGCCGCCGGAGCATGCCGCCGCCGGGGCCCGCAGTGAGGGGCGCGCGCCGATGATGCTGACGCCGATCCACCGCGAGCATCTGAGCAGGGCGCTCGACCATTTTATGAGAGGGCTGCGTGACCCGGCTTCACGCGCCGCATTTCTGAAGATACGGACGACCTCGCCCGATCGCGCCGCGCCTGCCCGCGCGGAAGCGCATCGGCTTGCGGCGCTCGATCTCGCGTTCAGCCTCGGCGTGCCGATCTATCCGCCCGAAGCGCAGTGCGCCTTCAATTGGGACGGGGCGGCGCTCAACGGCGCCACCGAAGCCTATGTGATCCTGCACGAAATCGCCCACTTCGTGCTGGCCTCGGCCGAGCGCCGCCGGCTCGTCGATTTTGGTCTCGGCCCCGGCCCCGACACGCTCGACCGCGAGACCGCCGAGCGCGCCGTGGTGCTTTCGCCACTGGCCCGCGATGCGGACGAAGCAGCGGCCTCGCTGCTCGGCATTTTGTGGGAGGCCGGATTGGGCCAGCCCGCGCTCGCCTCGTTTCTCGATCAGAATTGGCTCGAAGGCCTCGGCCGCTCGGCCGCCGCCCATTTCACCGCGACGCTCGCCGATCTGCGGCGCCGCGGCTTGCTGGAAACGGCGGCCATAGCCGTCAGGTGATCGCAGGGCTCACTTGGCGCAGTTCTGCGCGCCGCCCGGGCACGCCAGGAACATCGACCAGACGAAATCGCGGCGAATCCAGGCATTCGACGGCAGCGGCTTGGGCGCGCCGACCGGGTTCGTGGTCAACAAGGTGATGCCGTCGGTGCCGTTGTTCTCGATCGATGACACCGCGTGACAGGAAATGCACGACGCTTGCGACAGCGGCATGCCGACATTTTCCCCCTCGATGATCGAATTGCCCGAGAGCCCCGGCGAGAAGAAGCCGGTTTGCACCGCATCGAGGCGGTAGTTGAACCATTCCGGCGCCAGGTTCGCAGCCGTCATCAATGTCTTCAGCCTCGTGGTTATCGTCTGGCTGTTTCTGCTCGATCCGTCGACCATCACCGGTGAGGAGCCGAACCTGTCGATGCAGCCCAGCACCACGCAGCGATTGGGATTGGTTGTGTTGAACTGCGGCTCGAACGTCGCCCAGATCCATTGATCCAACAGCTTCGAGATCAGATGCATCCCGGCGAGCGCGAAGCAGTTGCCGTTGATCATCTCGACATGAATGCTGGTGGCAAACCCGGCCGGCAGGTTGGAACAGATGTTGCTGTACGGCTTTTTGGTGCTGAGATTGATCAGAGACGAAGTTTGAATCCAATCGGATTTGTATTCGATCGCCGCAGCCGGGAACTGGATTTTTTGGTCGGCGATCGCGGCATTGGTTTGGCCGGCGCGGTTCCAGAAACTGTTGCCGGCGACGTAATCCTCGGCCGCACCGTTCAGCCGGACCTCTTCGCAAATGACGAGGTTCGGCTGGTTCTTAGGCGGCTTCCCCGCCTTGTTGCAGTTCTGGTCGGCGCCGCCGAGCAATCCCTTCACGGTGGTCCCCAGTTTCGGGTTCCGCGCCAGCGTGAACGGGCTCTCGTGCAGCAGGTGCGTCGTGCTCGGCCCGTTGGCATTCGGCACGACCAGGCCGTTCGCCGGGTTGGCCGGGTACATCTGCGCCTGCTCGATCCAGTTTTCCCATACCACAAACGGGTATTTGGCGGGGTTTTGGTTGACCGGGCAGGTGGCGGCAACCAGCAGCTGCCACGCCGTCTCGGAGATGTTCGGGCTGATCGCGCTCGGTGGCGCGCACGGGTTTGCGGCCGTTCCCGGTGTCGCCGTGGCCGCTTTTGCAACAGCAGCACCAAGCGGCGACCGGATACCGCCGGGGCCTGTCAACGGCACGAGACCGGCCGTCAGCAGCAGAGCCGCCGCCAACAGCATGCCGCTCTTCTTCATCGCGTGCTCTCCTCGATCGCGGGATTTGCGCTGACCGATCATAGCTCGGCCGCCAGGATCGCGCAGCGTCAAAAATCCGTCAGCAGGGGTCATCGCTGCTCGCAAAACCCGTGCCGCCACCAAAAGGCGGGCAGACCGGAAAGACGGTTGGACTCGCTGCGCTGCGCCGGGTGGCGTTGACACGCCGGAACGGCATGGATTTGATCCGGCGGGCGCGCGTGAGCGCGCGGCATGGCACAGGAGGCCGAACAATGGAGCGCAGAACGCTAGGCCGCACGGGGGTTGCGATTTCGGCGCTCGGCTTTGGCTGTGGTGCGGTCGGCGGGCTGATGGTCAAGGGGGCGGCTGCCGACCAGGAGCGGGCGGTGGCGCGCGCGATCGAGCTCGGCATCAACTACTTCGACACCGCGGCGATGTACGGCAACGGCGAATCGGAAAAGAACCTCGGCCGCGTGCTGAAGAGCTTGAAGCCCGACATCGTCGTCGGCACCAAGGTGCGCGTCCCGGCCGCCGCCAAGGGCCGCATCGCGGCGGCGATCGCCAAATCGCTGGAGGCGAGCCTCGCGCGGCTCCAGCTCGACCGTGTCGATCTTTTCCAATTGCACAACCACATCACCCTTGCGGGGGATGATTCCGACCTGACGCCCGAGATCGTGCTCGGCGAGGTGGTGCCGGCCTTCGAGCGATTGCGCCGGGAGGGCAAGACCCGGTTTTTCGGCATCACCGCGGTCGGCGACACCGCGGCCTTGCACCGGGTCGCCGACGCCGGCGCCTTCGACACCGCCCAGGTCAGCTACAACATGCTGAACCCGAGCGCCGGCCGCACGGTCCCGGCGGGCTATCCGGCGCATGATTTCGGCAACCTGTTGGCGCATACGAAAGCGGCGTCGATGGGTGTCATCGCGATCCGGGTGTTGGCCGCGGGTGCGTTGAGCGGCACCGAGGCCCGCCATCCCTTGGGCTCGCCCTCGGTCGAGCCGATCGGCTCCGGCTCGAGCTACCGGACCGATGTCGAGCGCGCCCGCCGCCTCGAAGCCCTGGTCCGCGAAGGCTTCGCCGACAGCTTGATCGAGGCCTCGATCCGTTTCGCCATCGCCCACGACGCGGTGACGACCGCGCTTGTCGGCTATTCGACCCTCGACCACCTCGAAGCCGCCGCCGCCGCAGCCGAAAAAGGCCCCTTGCCGCAACCCGCCCTCGACCGCCTCGCCGCCCTCCAAGCCCCCTTCGCCGGCGAACCCCGCTAAATTGGCTCGGCGGCCGAACGCCGTTGGCGTTGATTATCGCACCCTTATACGTACATGCGTGTTCAGAAGGGCGCGATGTCAAAAAAGCTGACGATCACCGTCGATGACGAGGTCTACGCCGGCCTCCACAATACGGTCGGGCGGTGGCGGATCAGCCGCTTTCTGAACGACCTCGCCCGACCCCATGTGATGCAACGGGATTTGATCGAGGGCTATCGGGCAATGGCCGCCGACGAAGCGCGAGCGCGACGCGTCGGAGTGGGTCGAGAACCTGGCCCCGAACATTGCCGACGAGCCCCGATAACCCGCCGCAACGCGGCGAGGTGTGGTGGGTGGCGTTCGACCCCGCGATCGGCGGCGAGATTCGCAAGACCCGGCCCGCCGTCGTCGTCAGACACTGATCCTTCAATGCGGCATCGGAAAGAGGGAGCGGAAGCGTCGCGTTCACCGCTACGGCGGCGCCGACGATTCCATAGCCTGCGCCGGCTGTGGCTTCCATTGTTGCGGTGCGACGAACAAGAGGCCCGCGATGATCACGGCAATCGGGCCGGCCCAATTCTTTAGGTCGCGCACGGGCGATCGCCGGCCCGATGCGGGGATTGTCGGGATCGGCCTTGGTGGCGACATTGTCATGGATCGCGTCGTAAATTTCGGTCGCGATCCGTTCGGCGTCAACGCTTTGCAGGGCAGCGGCCTCGAGCGCGCGGGTCAGGTCAACCGATTAGCCACGACCATGCAACGCAGATCGGCGCTCATGTCGAATACGCCTGCGGCCGACAGCACCGGTTCGCCACTGATGCAAGCAGAGGGTCTGTAATGGCGAATGTCATGACGTTTCAGCCCGGCGGCTACCGCTTTATCGAGCATGCGTTTCAGTATTCGGGCGGGGTGGCAGCCGAGCCGGGATTTGCGATCGAGCGGGTGCGGCTGGCCCGCATGCTGCCGCTTGCCGAGGGTTTTGACGCAATCGAAGCCCATCTGCGGCGGCGCGGGCGTCCCCCCGCCGCCTTCTGCGCGTGCGAATTGCGCTCGCCGGCCCAATTCACCGATGCGGGGTTCGTCGCCTTCAACCGGCTGTATGTAAAGCGCCTGGAGAGCTGGGGGATCTTCCGCGACGAGGTCAACCCGGTGGCGCGCTCGAACGTGTGCCCGGAGATCGACCCGCCGGCGACGCCGTCGCTCTACGCCTTCTGCTACACGGTGCCGGCCGAGGCCGGCGATGCCGGGACCGATTTTGTCGCCGCCGGCAGCGGCGAGGCCGACGGTGCTTCGGGCACCTATGCCGAGCGGATCGTCCGCCATGGTGACACCTCGCCCGAGGGCTTGCGCGAAAAGGCGCGTTTTGTGCTGGGCGCCATGGAGCAGCGCATGGCGGCGCTCGGCCGCTCCTGGGCCGACGTTACCGCCACCCAGCTCTACACCGTCTTCGACATCTATCCCGCCCTTGCCGACGAGTTCGTGCGCCGCGGCGCCACCGCCCCCGGCCTCACCTGGCACTACGCCCGCCCGCCGGTCCTGGGCCTCGATGTCGAAGTCGACGTCCGCGGCGTCAGCCGCGAAACCGTCCTCTGGTAGCAGTAGGATAGGTTGAACGCAGTGAAACCCATCAATGATGCAGCGCGCGGCAACGCTGAAGCCGAGATGGCGGCTTGCAGCCGTTTTGCTGCCGGTAATAGTCTGACCGCCGACGAGGCGTAAATCGGACATGACGCGGTTCACGCCGCGGCCCTGGGATTGGGCCGCGCTGCCGATGCCCGGATGCTGGCGCAGGCGCTGCAAGACGGACGAACCGTCGTCACCGCCGATCTCGATTATCCTCGGCTGCTCGCCCTTGCCGGAGCGGTGGGGCCGAGCCTGATCCTGTTTCGCGGGGGCGATTGGAGCGAGGCCGGGGTGATCGCGCGGATGCAGCAAATTCTCGACGGCCTGAACTAAGCGAGCCGACGAGGCTCGCTGGGATGGCCACCGAGCGGGCAATGCGGAAAGGGAAATCCGGCGCTAAAAGCACTGCGGCAATCATCCATCGCCTTTCGGCCGCCAGGCGCGTCACAATTGACATCGCGGCGCCCCCGTTGCATCAAGGCATTCGCCCGCTTTAGGTTTAATTAAGGAGCACACCGTATCAATTAACGGATCATGAGGGGAGCCGGTGTCGGATTTCGAGGAGAGTCTGTCTGCGCTTGACGCTCGGTTGGAGGACATCCAAAAGCGCGGCAAGGCGGTTGTTACGGCGATTGGGCGCGCGCGTGCGGCAGCAAAGCTCGGGCAAACAAATGAAATTGTCAAAGACCTCGATGAGGTTACGAAACGAGTGATTGAGGTTGGTGCGGCGGCCGACAATCTTTCGGACCATTGGCGATTTGACATGTCCGCTTATCTAAGCGAGGGCAGGTTTTTCGACGATCTCAAGGCGGCCGCTGCGGAGAAGGGCCTTGCGCTGTTCGAGAACGACGGTCGAATTTATTGTTTCCCTTTGCTGTTGCGTGTCGACCCCAAGGAAAATGCTGTAAAAATTGGAAGAAAATTGGAACGCCGGATGCGGCCAAGCGAACTGGCCCAACTACTGGCGAAAGCGCAGAAGCGACCACAACGATTCCGTGAAGACCAGTTTCTACAATTATTGTATCGCGTGTGGCGTCGGCTGGCGGGGGCCGGGCAGCGCGGAGCGGGTCTTCGAGCCGGCAGTCGAACTGGCCGAGATCCACGAAATGCTGACGCTGCTTCCCGGGCGCGATTATCCGATCGAGGAGTTCGCCCGGGATTTGCTGCTTCTCGACCGTCGGCCCGACTTACGAACACGCGATGGGTACCGATTCGAGCTTCCCGCTTCGACCCTCAGCAAAGGCCGCATGAGGCGTCTCGTCGTCTATGACGAACGCGGTGTCGAGCATACTTATGTTGCGATAAGATTCGTACAGGGAGGGTTAAATGGCGGTCGTGGCCGAGGAATGGCTCGACCTCATCGAACGCGAATACCTTGCCGGGTTTGTGACTGCTGGCGGGAGCGCGGTAAAATTCGTAGTCGGAGATGCTGAGGACCTGACCACAATTGGGAGAGCCTTGGCTGAATTGGCGGGCGGCCGCGGCTTGGCGCATGTAGCGATCGACGGTGCGACAACCAAGCTGCACATGATCCAGGACGTGTTCTTCATCATCGCTCGCGTTCTTGATTGGGACGCAATGGCTCAGCGGTTCGTCGAGGCGCTGTTCGACCGGCAGGGCTACGAATGGCCCCGGCCCGGTGAAGCAGTGCCGGTCCACCAAGTCGCGGAACGGAACCGCGTCGATGTTACGTTGATGCGGCGCAATGTCCACCAGTGGCTGACCGCTGAAGTTATGCGAGATTTGGAAATGGCTCAGGACTTCCGCGTGGCGATGACCAGTCTGTCCCTTCGTCGACTGGAGCCCGAAAATACTCAGCCGGGCATTACAGCGCCGGTTCTGCAATGGCTTCGCGGCGAACTCGGCCACATCGGCGCGCTCAAGGGGACTTTCATAACCGGCAAGATAACCCGCCATAACGGGCGCGCGATGCTGCAATCGATGTGCCGCTGGTTGCGACTGTGCGGGTGGCGCGGTCTGTGCGTGACCCTCGACATCCGCCAGCTCGCCAAGACGGGTAAAGCTGTCGGCGATGCGGTCAGATACAGCCCGGCTGCGGTCTTGGACGCTTTCGAGGTGCTTCGTCAGCTGATCGACGACGCTGAGCATTTCACCGGCTTGCTGATGGTCGTTCTCGGTGATGATGCGTTGGACGGCGACGACCGCAAGCGGTCGCTCGGCGCGTACCAGGCTTTGAAAATGCGGGTCTGGGATGACGTTCGCCCAGAGGGGCAAGACAATCCGCTGGCACCGTTGGTACGATTGACCGGTCGAACGTTAGCCGGTCCAGGTACCCGTTTGGTCGCGTCGTGAGCGGGCGTGCGGCGATCGAATCCCGCAGTGCCATTGAAGCCCTGCGGGCTGGTGTCCCCAACCGGGCGGCGATCCGGCTTTTGGGAAGCGATGACGAATCGCTGAGGCAGGATTTCGTTGGCCGCCTCGGCCTGTGCGATGCGGCGCTGCGCGACGGGCAGCAAGTCCAAGGAATCATCCTTTCAGGGGCCTTCGGAGCGGGGAAGTCGCACCGCCTCGGTTATCTCGCCGAGTTGGCCCGTCAGGAGAAATTCGTCGTTAGCCTGCTTCCGATCAGCAAAGAAACTCCGCTCTTCGACCCGGCGCGGCTGTTCGCCGCCGCGGTCCGCGCCGCTGTGGTGCCGAATGCCAATGACGATGTGATGACAGCGGTCATGCGGGGTCTTCGTCCCAACACCGATCGCTACGACGAGCTCGATCTCTGGACGACGCGGGAAGTTCAGGCGGGAGGGGTAACGCCTCTGTTCGCGGCTTTGCTTTACTTGCTCCCACGGGTGACGACCGATGACCACGTTCGAATGGCCCGGTTCTTCGGTGGAGGAAAGCTCAATGTCGCCGTTGCCAAGGGGTGGTTGCGCGATGCGGGCGCCACCAAGTTGTTCGATCTGAAGCCTGTTCGTGAGGCGGACCTCGCTTTGCAGCGCATTCGTTTCGCGCCACGGTTGCTACGCGCTGCCGGATATGCCGGATGGTGTATCCTCCTCGATGAGATAGAGTTGATCGGTCGGTATAGCCTGCTTCAGCGCGGTAGAAGCTATGCCGAGCTAGCTCGGTGGTTGGGCCTAGATGATGAACAACAATTGCCTGGGATACTAACGGTCGCCGCGGTCAGCGACGATTTTGATGAGGAAGTCTTTAACCAAAAGCGTGATGGCGAACTTGTTCCTCCGCGGCTGGAGGAGCGAGGGCTGACCCGGCAATCGGCGATGGCCAGGAAAGGCATCGAGTGGCTAGAGCGACACAAATCGCCGTTGAGTTCCGCCGACGGACATCGGTCTGCGCCGCAGCCTCGACAAGATCGCCGGGCTCTACCGTGACGTGTATGGTCGGGCGCCACCAGAAATTGGTGTGGGCCAAATTACCGCGACCGGCTCGATGCGCCAGCACGTAAAGGAATGGATTACCATTTGGGACATCGAGCGCCTCTACGGCCAGACCCCCCAAATCGAGCGGGATACCATCGCCACCGATTACAGCGAGAGCAGCGACATCGAGCAGGCGCCTCCGTCCGGTGACGAGGCGGACGGCCAAGGGTGAAGGCCAGGGCGGATGTCGCCATCGGGCCGACATCGAATGCATATGGCCTTTCTTGGCCGCACCCTCTGTTTCCATACCAAAGAGCTGGCGTCGATAAGCTCACAAGCGATTCGTCGGTTCTTTTGGCCGACGAGATGGGTCTCGGGAAAACAATTCAGGCCATCGCCGCCCTACGGGTCCTGGCGTCCCGAGGAGAAGCGCGGCGTGCTTTGATCATCTGCCCGGCAGGTCTCATCCTGCAGTGGCGGCGGCAGATTCGGCTATGGGCGCCCGAATTGACGATCAGCACGGTCGTGGGCTCGGCAGGACAGCGAAGCGCAGCTTGGAAGCGCGAAGCCAATTTGTATCTGACCAGTTACGAGGCCGTTCGAGCCGATCTCGGAATCCTCGTCGGCGACGGGGCGGCACGACACTTGTGGGACGCGGTGGTGATCGACGAGGCCCAGCGCATCAAGAATCCCAAGGCGGACGCTTCGATCGCAGTGAAGCGGCTCGATCGTGCGCGCTCCTGGGCGCTGACCGGGACCCCAATGGAGAACCGGCTTGATGACCTGATCTCGGTGCTCGACTTCGCTGCTCCCGGTCGTTTCGACCCGAGTGCCATGGCCGTAGGGCTGCGCCGACTTCTTGGGGAGGTTCAGCTGCGCCGGCGCCGGCAGGATGTATTGCACGACCTTCCGCCGAAATTTGTCTCGAGTGTCACTCTCGACCTGCCCGGACCGCAGCAGCGGTCTTATCGCTTGGCAGAGGAAGAGGGATTGGTCCGTTTGCGCTCGCTCGGAACCGAGCTGCGAATAACTCATGTGCTCGAACTAATTCTTCGGCTCAAGCAGATCTGCAACTTCTGTCCCGAATCGGGCCAATCAGCAAAATTCGCCGATCTTCGCGATCGGCTCGCCGCCCTGACGCGCTCGGGAGAGAAGGCACTTCTGTTTTCGCAATTCGTTGCGGAGCCGTTCGGGGCGCGCCGGCTCGCGAAGGAGCTCGCGGAATTTCGCCCGCTCCTGTTGACCGGAACCGTTGATCCCGTTGGCCGCGCAGCCCTGGTCACGGAGTTCGAGCGTGACCCCTCGCGACGGTTGATGATCCTGTCTCTGCGGGCGGGTGGGCTCGGGCTGAACCTGACGGCTGCGTCCTACGTCTTTCACTTCGACCGCTGGTGGAATCCTGCGGTCGAGGCGCAGGCCGAGGATCGCGTCCACCGGATCGGCCAACAGCGTCCAGTTCAAGTTTTCGCTTATATTTGCGCTGATACCATCGAAGAACGAATCCGCGATATCCTAACCGAGAAGCGTGCCTTATTTGCCGATCTGGTCGACGGCGTACCGATAAACTCCCTCACCCGCCTCGATCTCGACAGTCTGCTGCGAGCGGCAGCGCCCAGATTTTACCGCTGACCCGCCGCGATTATCCGAACCGGCGATCACCACGCTTCCCGGCCGCGGGTGGGGCGGGCCGGCGCCCCGGCGGTGGCGGCCGCCTGCTCGGCTTCGTGCTTGTCGAACATGGCTTTGGCGGCGGCGTTGCGGCGGGCGCTGAATTCGGCTCGGTTGTCGCCGCACCATTCATAGGAGGCGGCGCGCGGAGTGTTGGCGCGGCTGAAATGCGGCATCACGTAGCGGGCGTAGAGCTCGTAGGAGCGCTTTGTCGCCTCGAAATCGGCCCAGTTGTGCGCCTGGTGCAGGAAGGCGCCGAACGTGCCTTGCTTTTCGTGAAGCCGCTCGATCAATCGGATCGCGTCGTCGGGGGTGCCGCACACGCCGTAGCGGTTCTCGACAAACCATTCGAGCGGGTCCTTGCCCGCCGGCACGATAAAACGCGGCTGGTTGTTGTTGAGGTAGCCGAGGTAGCGCTCGAAGCCGAATTTGGCGTTCTGGTAAGCCTGGGCGCGGGTTTCGGCGATGTGCATCGGGCCAACGAGGCGCAGGCGCTGCGGGTCCATTTCGCGGCCGTGCCCGGCGGCGACGTCGCAGGCGATCCCCCAATTCGAGCCGAGCGCGTCAAAGCCGAACGGGTTGGTCGCGGCGACGCAGATCATGCCGAGATCGTATTTGCCGGCGAGCCGGCCGCCCGAGGGCGTGATCGCGCTGACCACCGCCATCTCGGGGTGGGGCTTGGTGTAAGGCAGGAGGTGCAGGCGGCATTCCTGCATCGTGTACCAGTCGGTCTTCTCGGTGACGATTTCGCCGTTGAAGAGGCGCAGGATCACGTCGATCGCCTCGGCCATGCGGTCGCGCTGGGTCAAGGGGTCGATCCCCATCATGATCGCGTCCGAGGCGAGGAGGCCGGGCCCCGCGCCGAACATGACCCGGCCGCGGGTCATATGGTCGAGCTGGACGATGCGGTCGGCGACCATCATCGGGTGGTGATAGGGGAGCGAGACGACGCCGGTGCCGAGGCGGATATGGCGGGTGCGCTCGGCGGCAAAGGCGATAAAGATCTCGGGCGAGGAGATGATCTCGTAGCCGGCCGAATGGTGCTCGCCGATCCAGGCTTCGTGAAACCCGAGCCGGTCGAGCCATTGGATCAGCTCGAGGTCGCGCTCGAGGCACTGGGTCGGGTTCTCCTCGTTCGGATGAAACGGCGGCAGAAAGATCCCGTGGCGAAGATGGTCGAGCGGCATCGTGGGCCTCGCTCCGATTGGCGCCGGAGAGGCGCAAGGGCTATCATCGGGGCCGCATTATAGGGAAAGGGGAAAGGATGGCGATCAAGCGCGAGAAGATTCAGCCGCAAGGCATCCATGTGCGGCTGGTCGACGGCCAGGCGCGCTACACCCAGGTCGTCACCGTCAGCGGCACCGGCAAGATGATCTTTGTCGCCGGGCAATTGGCGCGCGACGCCAACGGGGTCTGCGTCGGCAAGGGCGATATGCGGGCGCAAATCCAGCAGGTCGGCGAGAACATCAAGACCTGTCTCGAAGCCGCCGGCGCCTCTCTCGCCGACATCGTCAAGACCAACACCTACGTCACAAATTACGAGGAGTTCGCGAAGCACCCCGACATGCGGATGCGCTATTTCGGCCCGGCGACGCCGACCTCGACGACGGTCCAAATCAGTCGCCTCGCCGACCCCGACGCGATGATCGAGATCGAAGCGATCGCCGTCATCGACGGCTGACCGGCCGCAAGCCGGCCCGCGTGCCTCGCTGCGAGCCGGTCGGGCGGCGCCGGGATTTTAGTGATGCACGTCGGGGTTCGGGCATTCGTCGCGGACCTGCTGGTACTGGTGGCCGTCAAACCGCGCCTCGCACGGTGCGTAGATCCGGCGATAGCCGTGATCGCGTTGATCCACGAGCGAGTCCGCAGCCATGACGGCCGCGCGAAGAGACGTTAATGATACACCTGAGGGTTGGGGCATTCCTCGCGGAGCTGTTGATACTCGCGGCCGTCGAACCGCGCCTCGCACGGCGCGTAGATGCGGCGATACCCGTGATCGCGATGCCGCAGCACGGTAAACGTCTTGTCTCCCATGCCGTCATAAAGCAGCCTGCATGTCCGGTAGGATCCCGGTTCGCCGATCAGCATTGGACACCCGGCGGTCCCGCACCACCCATCCGCCTCAAAGAGGTAGACGTAGTCCGGCAGTCCTCTGCTATTAAGCATAGTAGTCGCCACCTGCCCTATTCTTATCATCTCCTTATGGAATTGCCGAGTCCAACTGATATCGAGGAGCTGCTTCAAACAGAGCGTTTGAGAGTCGTCTAATCTCCCGGCGAAGCTCAGCTCTTGCGCGTCAACGAGAGAAAACGCCGAGACCGCGATCCACGCCGAAACGGCCAGTAGCGGCGCGGCGCTGCACCTCACCAGCTTATTCATAGCTGGCGTCCGAGAACGTCCGCAGCCGCGTTTCGATGGGCCGATCCGGCAGCTTCAGACGAAGCCCGTGCTTGTCGAACATGGCTTTGGCGGCGGCGTTGCGGCGGGCGCTGAATTCGGCGCGGTTGTCGCCACACCATTCATAGGAGGCGGCGCGCGGCGTGTTGGCGCGGCTGAAGTGGGGCATCACGTAGCGGGCGTAGAGCTCGTAGGAGCGCTTGGTCGCCTCGAAATCGGCCCAGTTGTGCGCCTGGTGTAGGAAAGCGCCGAAGCTGCCCTGCTTTTCGTAAAGCCGCTCGATCAGCGCGATGGCGTCGTCGGGGGTGCCGCACACGCCGTAGCGGTTCTCGACAAACCATTCGAGCGGGTCCTTGCCCGCGGGTACCAAAAAACGCGGCTGGTTGTTGTTGAGGTAGCCGAGGTAGCGCTCAAAGCCGAATTTGGCGTTCTCGCAGGCCTGGGCGCGGGTCTCGGCGATGTGCATCGGGCCGACGAGACGCAGGCGCTGCGGGTCCATCGCGCGGCCGAGCCCGGCCGCGACATCGCAGGCGATCCCCCAATTCGAGCCGAGCGCGTCAAAGCCGAAGGGGTTGGTCGCGGCGACACAGATCATGCCGAGGTCGTATTTGCCGGCGAGCCTCCCGCCCGATGGGGTGACCGCGCTGACCACCGCCATCTCCGGGTGGGGCTTGGTGTAAGGCAGCAGGTGCAGCCGGCATTCCTGCATCGTGTACCAGTCGGTCTTCTCGGTGACGATTTCGCCCTGGAACAGGCGCAGGATCACGTCGATGGCTTCGGCCATGCGGTCGCGCTGGGTCAGGGGGTCGATCCCCATCATGATCGCGTCCGACGCGAGGAGACCGGGCCCGGCGCCGAACATGACCCGGCCGCGCGTCATATGGTCGAGCTGGACGATGCGGTCGGCGACCATCATCGGATGGTGGTAGGGGAGCGAGACGACGCCGGTGCCGAGGCGGATATGCCGGGTGCGCTCGGCGGCAAAGGCGATGAATATCTCAGGCGAGCTGATGATCTCGTACCCGGCCGAATGGTGCTCGCCGATCCAGGCCTCCTGAAACCCGAGCTTGTCGAGCCATTGGATCAGCTCGAGGTCGCGCTCGAGGCACTGGGTCGGGTTCTCCTCGTTCGGGTGAAACGGCGGCAGAAAGATCCCGTGGCGAAGATTGGTGAGCGGCATGAGGGGCCTCGCTCCGATTGGCGCCGGAGAGGCGCAAGGGCTATCATCGGGGCCGCATTATAGGGAAAGGGGAAAGGATGGCGATCAAGCGCGAGAAGATTCAGCCGCAAGGCATCCATGTGCGGCTGGTCGACGGCCAGGCGCGCTACACCCAGGTCGTCACCGTCAGCGGCACCGGCAAGATGATCTTTGTCGCCGGGCAATTGGCGCGCGACGCCAACGGGGTCTGCGTCGGCAAGGGCGATATGCGGGCGCAAATCCAGCAGGTCGGCGAGAACATCAAGACCTGTCTCGAAGCCGCCGGCGCCTCTCTCGCCGACATCGTCAAGACCAACACCTACGTCACAAATTACGAGGAGTTCGCGAAGCACCCCGACATGCGGATGCGCTATTTCGGCCCGGCGACGCCGACCTCGACGACGGTCCAAATCAGTCGCCTCGCCGACCCCGACGCGATGATCGAGATCGAAGCGATCGCCGTCATCGACGGCTGACCGGCCGCAAGCCGGCCCGCGTGCCTCGCTGCGAGCCGGTCGGGCGGCGCCGGGATTTTAGTGATGCACGTCGGGGTTCGGGCATTCGTCGCGGACCTGCTGGTACTGGTGGCCGTCAAACCGGGCCTCGCACGGTGCGTAGATCCGGCGATAGCCGTGATCGCGTTGATCCACGAGCGAGTCCGCAGCCATGACGGCCGCGCGAAGAGACGTTAATGATACACCTGAGGGTTGGGGCATTCCTCGCGGAGCTGTTGATACTCGCGGCCGTCGAACCGCGCCTCGCACGGCGCGTAGATGCGGCGATACCCGTGATCGCGATGCCGCAGCACGGTAAACGTCTTGTCTCCCATGCCGTCATAAAGCAGCCTGCATGTCCGGTAGGATCCCGGTTCGCCGATCAGCATTGGACACCCGGCGGTCCCGCACCACCCATCCGCCTCAAAGAGGTAGACGTAGTCCGGCAGTCCTCTGCTATTAAGCATAGTAGTCGCCACCTGCCCTATTCTTATCATCTCCTTATGGAATTGCCGAGTCCAACTGATATCGAGGAGCTGCTTCAAACAGAGCGTTTGAGAGTCATCTAATCTCCCGGCGAAGCTCAGCTCTTGCGCGTCAACGAGAGAAAACGCCGAGACCGCGATCCACGCCGAAACGGCCAGTAGCGGCGCGGCGCTGCACCTCACCAGCTTATTCATAGCTGGCGTCCGAGAACGTCCGCAGCCGCGTTTCGATGGGCCGATCCGGCAGCGGCATAACCGCCGCGCCAGACGCCAACCGTATTCGGCCGCATACCAAGCTCGCGCCCGACCGCGTCGTTGCACTTACCCTCCAAACAACCGAGCACAATCTTAGGCCCGTTCCACCAGGCGGGCCTCCGCCGTGCGACTGTGGGCCGAGCCGTCAACTCGGCCCGCTGCTCCGCCGAGCAGGTCAAGGCGATCGCCACCCGTGCCATCGTGATACCTCAGATGGTATGCTCAACTGAGGCATCCTACTTAATATCGCATATAAACGCAATCAGACATAGCGGTGGCCCTCGCGCCCCAGCGGTGAGCTGCCGCGATTATGCCGGCCCGAGTAACCGGGAAACGCGCCTTGGGCCCGTCTATCGTCTCGCCAATGTGAGAGAAGGACCCGTTCGTCCGCAATTGCCGGACCATGTCATCAAGATAATCGGTCAGCGCCTTTTCTTGCGCCTCGGGATCGGCGAGAAACGGCACGCGAATGAATGGCGTATTTCCCGGTCCAGTTCCCGGCGTGGTCCATCATGCCCGCCGGCTTTGCATTGAGGCGCTGCACTTTACCGAGGGGTTCGGGGGTTCGGGCATTCCTCATGGACCTGCTGATACTCGTGGCCGTCGAACCGCGCCTCGCATGGCGCGTAGATGCGGCGATAGCCGTGGTCGCGGCGCGGCAGCACCGTAAAGCTTTTGTCGCCCATGCCGTCATAAAGCAGCCGACACGTCGCGTCATGCTCTGGCTCGCCGATCAGGATCGGACACCCGGCGGTTCCGCACCGCCCATTCGTTTCAAAGAGATAGACATAATTCGGCATGCCTCTGTTGTTGAGAACAGCAGTTGCCACCTGCCCGATTCTCATCATCTCTTTATGGAATTGCTGGGTCCAGGCGATATCGAGAAGCTACTTCAGACAACTCTTTTGAGAGTCGCTCAATTTCCCGGTGAAGCTCAGCTCTTGAGCCTTGACGACAGAAGGCGCCGAGACCGCCATCCATGCCCACGCGGCCAGTAGCGGGGCGGCGCTGCACCTCCCCAGCTTACTCATAGCTGGCACCCGAGAAGGTCCTTAGCCGGGTTTCAATCGGCCGGTCCGGGAGCTTCAGGCGAAGTCCTTTACTTGAGAAGCCATGGCCTTTGAGGCGCTTAAGATAATCGGTGGTCGCCGGCGCTCCCTCCCGGTGGGCTGCGGCGATGATCCCGGCTCGGGTCACCGGAAAGCGTGCTTTTAGACCGTCGATCGTCTCCCCGATGTAAGCGACAGCATCGTTCGCGTGGAGTAGCCGTATGTTGTCGTTAAGGTAATCGGTCAGCGCATTTTCCTGCGCCTCGGGATCGGCGAGGAACTCGGCGGGCGAATGGACGCCGTATTTCCCGGTCCAGTTCCCGGCGCGGTCCATCATGCCGGCCGCCGCGCCCGGAGCCCTGCACTTTACCGGGGCGTTTGGGGGTTCGGACAATCCTCATGGACCGCTTGGTATCGGCGGCCGTCAAACCGCGCTTCGCACGGAGTGTAGATCCGGTGATAACCATGGTCGCGGCGTCGCAGCACTGCGAAACTCGTGTCTCCCATATCGTCATAAAGCAGCCGGCAACTGCCGTCCGACGCCAACTCGCCGATCAGCAGCGGGCAGCCGGCAGTGCCGCACCAGCCCTTTCCTTCGAAAATGTAGACGTAATCAGGGCGTCCCCGGTCATTCAACATTGCCGTGGCGACTCGCGCAATCTTCATCATTTCCGGCCGGGCCTTGGGCAAATACCTCCAATCACTGACACGAAGCAGCTTCCTTAAGCAATAAACTTGGAGATCGCCTAAATTTCGGGAAAATATCAGGTCCTGAGCGGTTGTATGAGTCGGTATGGCCACGATAAGCCCGAACATTGTCAGCCCTCTGACAACGATGACGCCGATTCTATTCATAGCTTGCGCCCGAAAATATACGGATCCGCGTTTCAATGGCACGCTCCGATCAATTCATGTCAAGTCTTCTGCTTCGAAATTCATTCGCCTTTATTTTATTCAGATAGCTGGATGTCGCCGGTGCGCCCTGGCGGTGGGCTGCGGCGATGATCCCGGCTCGGGTCACCGGAAAGCGCGCCTTCACGCCGTCGATCGTCTCGCCGATATGGGCGAAGGCGCCGTTGGCCCGAAGCTGGCGTATATTGTCATTGAGATAATCGGTCAGCGCCTTTTCTTGCGCTTCGGGATCGGCGAGGAATTCTGCCCGGGAGTGAATCCCGTATTTTCCACTCCAGCGGCCGTTGTCATCGGTCATCCCCGCTGCCTGAAGACCAGGCGGCGTTAGCTGATATCGGCCGAGCGCGATATGGCGTTGGCCGTGAGAATCTGTGCGGTCGAGGACTGTGCCATAGCCGAAATTCTCGTTTCCGGCCGTTTGTTCGGCTATGGCCAGGCGGTTCCGGAAATCGGCGTTGGGGTAATGCTCCCAGGCGCGCGCGACGGCCGGGCCGCTGCCGCCGGCGCTGGTCGGGATCGGGTTGCGGCCGCTGCTCCCGGCGCTGCCCTCATGGCCGTCGCCGAGTTCGTCGAGGATGAAGATGAAATTGTTACCGGTCTCCTCGGTCCATCGACCCTGCGCATCGCGCGGCTCGCCGGGGTTGAAACCGGCTTTCAACAACGTATCGGTGCGCGCCAGCCGCTCGATCCACTCCTCGGGAATTTCGCCGAGGCGCAGCTGCACCGCTGCGATCATCGCGAGAGGCAGATTGCCTTCCGAAAGATAACTCGCCGCGCGGCGCAGCCCGGCAACGCAACCCGTCGCGTCGGGCGACACCGGATAAGCCGCCGCCAACAAAGCCTCGATTTCGGCTGCCGGGCGCATGCGATAGCCGCCCGACCGCGCTTCCACCGACCAGCTCCACCGGACCGAGCCAGACCCCGTCCTCGCCGCAATAGACGCCGCCCGTTGCGGCGCGGCGCTCCGCAAATTTGAACATCGACTCTCCCTTTTGGAACGAACCATGAATCTTAATCAATGTCTTTCGATGTCAAGAGCGACGGCACGCGATCACTGCGCATTTGGGTCGGGCGGGCTTGCGGCCCCCTCGCGGCGACGCCATTGTCAGGCAGGAACAGCCGGAGGAATCCGATCATGACGACGGCAACCTTGCCTCGCGAATCCGGGTTCAAGACGAACCCCGATTACAAGATCACCTTCGAAGCCTCGCCGCGCCGGGTGCGCGTCGCCTTCAACGGCGAAACCATCGCCGACAGCACCAACGCGCACCTGCTGTTCGAAACCCGGCATTTGCCGGTCTATTACTTTCCGCGCGCCGATGTGCGGATGGACCTCCTGACCCTGACCGACCACCATACGTTTTGCCCGTACAAGGCGCAGGCCTCGTACTGGACCATCAAGGCCGGCGACCGTGTCGCCGAAAATGCGGTCTGGGGCTATCCCGAGCCTTACGAGGAAGTGGCGGCGATCAAGGACTACGTCGCGTTTTATTGGGACCGGGTCGATCATTGGTATGAAGAGGACGAGGAAATCTTTGTCCATCCGCGCGACCCCTATAAGCGGGTCGATGTGGTGCAGTCGTCGCGGCCGGTCGAGGTGGTCCTCGGCGGCGCGGTCGTGGCCGAGACGCGGCGCGCGCGCTTTCTGTTCGAGACGCGGCTGCCGACGCGCTACTACATCCCGCTCGAAGATGTGCGCATGGAGCTGCTGGTGCCGAGCGCCAAAAAGACCCGCTGCCCATACAAGGGCGAGGCGCGCTACTGGTCGGCCAAGCTGGGCGACCGGCTGTTCGAGGATATCGTGTGGAGCTATCCCGAGCCGATCGCCGAATGCCCGAAAATCAAAGGCTATCTCTCGTTTTACAACGAGCAGGTGGACGAAATCCGGGTCGACGGCAAAGCGGTGCCGCGGCCGGTGACGCCGTGGTCGAAGGATTGGAAGGAGAAGGCGCAGACGGTCCCCGACATGCGCGGCCCGGTCGTACGGCCCTAACGCTCGGCGCTTCGGGTACCAAAGGCGCGGATAAAGGTATCGACGGCGCTGTCGATGACGGCGCGCAGGTCCGGCTGATCGGTCCGGGTGTCGAGCCGCAGCAGGTGGCGCAGCTGGGTTTCGCCGCGGACCAGCCCGACAAGCTGCTCGGCGGCGAGCCGGGTGTTCGCCATGTCGAGCGAGCCCGCCGCCACGGCGTTCCTCAGAAAGGCTTCGATCTGGGCGAGGTTGCGCTCGGGGCCGGCGCGCCAGAACACGTCGCCCAGAGCCGGGAAACGCGGCACCTCAGCCAGAATGATGCGGTGGAGCGCGATCGCATCGGGCGACAGCAAGAGATCGAGAAAGCGGCGGGCGAGCACGGTCAGCGACGCGCGCACGTTGCGGGGATCGAGCTCGGGCGCCGAAAAGCCGGCAAAGCGCTCTTCGCATTCGCGCCCGATGACCGCGCCGAACAGCTCCTCCTTCCCCGCGAAATGGGCGTAGACCGTGGCTTTCGAGACGCCGGCCTCGCGCGCGATCGTGTCCATGCTGACGGCGCCGAAGCCGCTCTCCAGAAACGTCCGCTTGGCCGCGGCGAGGATGCTTTCGGCCTTGCCGCTCGGCGCTGTTGCGCTGCGCTCGCTCACCCTGGTCCGATCCTGGCCGGCGCCGTCCGGGATTGTGCCAGCGCAGGCTTGACAACGATAGGAGAAGCTTTAGGTTTGGCGCAACCCTAAACTGAACGGTTCAGTTCAGAAAAAATGCGCACAAAGCTGATTGTCGCCGTTTTGGTGCTGGTCTTGGCCTCGGGCGGCGCCGGCGGCTGGTACTGGTTGACCGTGTGGCAGTTTCTGCAATCGACCGACGATGCCTATGTGGCGAGCGACGTGTCGGTGATCAGCCCCAAGGTCGAGGGCTATATCAAGGAGGTGCGGGTCGGCGACAACCAGGCGGTCAAAAAGGGCGCGGTGCTGTTCGTCATCGACGACAGCGACTTTGCCGCCAAGGCGGCGCAGGCCGAAGCGGCGGTGGCGACCGAGGAGGCGGCGGTCGCGACCTATAAGAGCCGGCGGCAATTGCAGCAGGCGATGATCGCGCAGGCGCAGGCGAGCGTGCAGTCCGCCGATGCCGATTTGACCCGCACGCAACAGGACTACAAGCGCTATACGGCGCTGATGTCGACCGATTTTGCGAGCCGGCAGCGGTTCGAGCAGGCCCAGGCGGATGCGCGCAAAGCCGCCGCCGAGGCGGCCAAAAGCCATGCGGCGCTGGCGGCGGCCGAGAGCGAGCTCGGTGTGCTCGAATCGCAGCGCCAGGAAGAGATGGCGAAATTGCAGCAGACGCGGGCCAATCTGCGGCTGGCGCAAAACGACCTCGCCAACACGATGATCCGCGCGCCGGTCTCGGGCGTCGCCGGCAACCGCGCCGGCCAGGTCGGGCAATACGTCAAGCCCGGCACCGAGCTCCTTTCGCTGGTGCCGCTGCCGCGGGTCTATGTCACCGCCAATTTCAAGGAAACCCAATTGACCCGGATGCGGCCGGGGCAGCGCGCCGAGATCTCGATCGATGCCTATCCCGACCATGCCATCGAGGGCAAAATCGACAGCTTTGCGCCGGCGAGCGGCGCCGAGTTCAGCCTCCTGCCGCCCGACAACGCGACCGGCAACTTTACCAAGATCGTGCAGCGCGTGCCGGTGCGCATCGCGCTGCCGAAAAACGGGCCGCTGGCTCGGCTGCTGCGGCCGGGATTGTCGGTGACGGTCACCGTTGACACGCGCGAGGAAGGCGAGGCCACGGCCGGCGACGGCATTGTCGGCGCCGCCGAAGCCAAGCCCGCCGCCGCACCGGGTCCCGGCAGCGCCAAATGAGCTGGGCGCTCTCGCCGCTGCGCCGCGGGGGTGCTGCGCGCGCCCCGCTCACGCTGGCGCCCCGGCCAAAGCCGGCGGCGGCGCCGGCCCCTGCCGCGACGAGCGGGCCGGCGGCGGCGGGGGAGCCCAGCCTGCGCGACTGGGTCGGCGTCCTCGCCATGGTCGTCGGCCTCTTCATGGCGATCATGGACGTGCAGATCGTCACCAGCTCGCTGACCCAGATCCAGGGCGGCCTGTCGGCGAGCCCGGACGAGATCAGCTGGGTCCAGACCGCCTATCTGATCGCCGACGTGATCATGGTGCCGCTGTCGGGAACGTTGTCGCGGCTGTTATCGACCCGCATCCTGTTTGTGACGGCAACGCTGGGCTTTACCGCGGCGAGCGCCTTGTGCGCGACGGCGACGACCCTGACCCAAATGATCCTTTTCCGCGCGATGCAAGGCTTTAGCGGCGGCGCCATCACACCGAGCGTCTTTCCGGTCATCTACACCAAGTTTCGCGGGCCCCAGCTGGCGACGGTCATGGTGCTGATCTCGCTGATCCTAAACCTGTCTTCGACCCTCGGCCCGACGATCGGCGGGTTTTTGACCGACACCTTTTCCTGGAATTGGCTTTTTCTCGTCAACATCGTGCCCGGCATCGGCGTCGTCGTCACGGTCTGGCTGACGATCGACATCGACAAGCCGGATTTCTCCTTGCTGCGCCGGTTCGACGTGATCGGGCTCGTTTTGATGGCGCTCTTTCTCGGCTGTCTCGAATATGCGCTCGAAGAAGGCCCGCGCTGGGATTGGCTGCACGACAGCACGATCCTTGCCGCCTCCGTCGTCTCCGCCGTCGCTGCGGTGCTGTTCTTCTGCCGGGTGCTGACCTACCGCCAGCCGATCGTCGATCTGCGCGCCTTTCTCAACCGCAATTTCGCGATCGGGTCGTTCTATACCTTTGTCGTCGGCACCGGCCTTTACGGCGCAACCTACCTCGTTCCGCTGTTCCTGGCCCAGGTGCGCGGCTTCAACGCGATGCAGATCGGCCAGACGGTGGTCGTCACCGGCCTCGCGCAGATGCTGCTGTCGCCGTTCACCACCTATGTGGCGCGCAATCTCGATTTGCGCATCATGCTGGCGATCGGCATGGGGACCTTCGCGGTGGCGATGTATATGACCGCCGGGCTGACCAACCAGTCGAGCTTTGGCGAGCTCTTGGTGCCGCAGGCATTGCGCGGCTTCGCGCTGATGTTCTGCTATTTGCCGGCCAATCTCTTGGCGCTCGGCACGACGCCGCCCGACAAATTGAAGAATGCCGCCGGGCTTTACAATTTGACCCGGGACTTCGGCGGCGCGATCGCGCTTGCCGTGCTCGGGACCGTGCTCAGCACCCGCCTGCAGTTCCATTGGAACCGGCTGATCGAGGACATCAACATGGCGCGCCCGGCGGTGCAGCATTTTCTCGACATGCAGAGCGCGCGCCTCGGCGATTTGCTGCCCGGCGACGCGCACCGCGCCGCCGTCAAATTGCTTTACGATATCGTCCAGCGCGAGGCGCTGGTGATGAGCTTCAACGATGCGCTGATGCTGCTCGGCGCCGGCTTTGCCGCCTCCCTCGTTCTGATGCCGCTGATCAAGAGCCCGCGCACGGCGCTCAACGCCGACCGCCACTGAGAGCGCGGCCGGCGATGGGCCGCATCAGCGATGGTAGAGCCAGTCTTCGATCAGGCGACGGGCGATCGAGTCGCGACGCGGCATCCGGAAACCGTCGTCGTCGGTGTGGGACAACAGCCAGCCGCGCTCGACCCAGCGGGCGTCTTCGAGCTCGCCGAAATCGACCGTGATCTCGGTCGTCAGCGCTTGCGCATGGAACCCGAGCATGATGTTGGCGGGGAACGGCCAAGGCTGCGAGGAGTGGTACTCGACCGCGCCGACCTTGATGCCGGTCTCCTCGCAGACCTCACGGGCCACCGCGTCTTCGAGGCTCTCGCCCGGCTCGACAAAGCCGGCGAGAGTCGAATACATGCCCGGCGGAAAGTTTCGCGAGCGGCCCAGCAACGCCTGATCCCGATGGGTCACCAGCATGATGACCGCGGGGTCGGTGCGCGGGAAATGCATCGCGCTGCAGGCGGGGTCGGCACAGCGCCGCATGTGCCCCGCCTCCTCGCTGCGGGTCGAGCTGCCGCAGAGCCCGCAAAAGCGATGACGGGCGTGCCAGTAAAGCATCGCCCGAGCCAATGCCAAAAGCGCCCCCTCGCGCTCGCTCGAGCCGCCCAGCCAATTGCCGCAGATCGGCAAACCGCAGCCCTACCCGATCGACGCCGACCGGCGCAGCCAGCGCCTCGAGCGGTGCCTCCGCCGCCGACAAATCGACCGCGAAATGCGCTCGCTCCTCGACCATGCCGAGAAACACGAGCTCCCCCGTGCCGAACCGGTCCTCCGGCGCAGCGCCGTCGCTAAAGATCGGGACCGCTCCGGCCCAATCCAGCACCACAGCACGCGGCTCGGCACCGGCGACCTCGACGACCAGGCTCTGGTTGCGCCAGACCGGGACAAAGCGGCTCTCGGCATGACCGGCGCGCTCCCGGATCCAGCCGCCGTCACGCCGGCGCAGCCCAGCCCGCTCAAACCCCGGCGCCGCGTAATAATTGTGCGCACGCATCGGCAAAGACTGACATATCGCCGTGCGGCCGGGCAAGCCACAGGCATCCGGCCAATAAATCGACGGCCGCCCGTCGCCGAAAAAGGGCGGCATAATCCCCCGGGCAGAGCGCCGGTGCCGGCACGGCGCCGGATCGCGCGCAACGGGTGATCCGACCGCACGGTCAGGGTGGACGTAAGACACCAGGTTCCAGCCGGCTTGCCCTACCCCGTATCGCTCGCTTTGAGCGAAGCCGGCTCGCCGAGTGAATCATGTCTAATTCAGCCGGGCGACGGGTTTTTCGACAGCCTGGTAGAGCGGCGGCGCGGACGCCGGCAAAGGCCCGCCGGATATTTCGATTGCGTTACGGGCGGCGGGCGGGCGAAATTCCGGAACAAGCCGGGTGCGGCCGGGCATCGCCCGGGCGCGCCGTACCCGTCGAGACGGCTGGAGGCGCCTGATGGCGAATGCGATTTCGGCCCCGCGTTGTGCCGCCCTGATCGGCCCGTATTTGTCGGGCAAGACGAGCCTCTTGGAAGCGCTGTTGTTCGCCAGCGGTGGCACCGGCCGGCGCGGCAGCGTGCGCGACGGCAACGCGGTCGGCGACCATGCGCCCGAGGCGCGGGCGCGACAGATGTCGACCGAGCTCAACGTCGCCTCGACAAATTTTCTCGGCGACCCGTGGACCATTCTCGACTGCCCGGGCTCGGTCGAGCTGAGCTACGAGGCGCAAGGGGCAATGCTGGCGAGCGACGTCGCCGTCGTCGTCGTCGAGCCCGAGCCCGAGCGGGCATTGACGATCAGCGCGCTGCTGCGTTTTCTGAACCAGCAGAAAATCCCGCATATGATCTTTATCAACAAGATGGACAGCGCCAATGCGCGGGTGCGTGACGTGCTGGCCGCATTGCAATCGGTGTCGGTGCGGCCCTTGGTCTTGCGCCAGGTGCCGCTGCGCGGCGCAGATTCGGAGATCACCGGCTATGTCGATCTGGTCAGCGAGCGCGCCTATCGGTATCGGCCGGGCCAGGCCTCCGACCTGATCAAATTGCCCGACAATTTCTGGGACGATGAGCGCGCAACCCGCACCGGGCTGATCGAAAAGCTCGCCGACTTCGACGACGCGCTGTTGGAAAAGCTGCTCGAAGAGGTCGAGCCCTCGACGCAGGAAATTTATCAGCACCTGACAAAGAGCCTGAGCCAGGTCGAGGTCGCGCCGGTGTTTCTCGGTTCGGCGGTCGCCGATCATGGCGTGCGCCGGCTATGGAAGGCGCTGCGCCACGAGACGCCGCCGCCGCAGCAAACCGCGGCACGTCTGGGCATCGCCGCCGAGGGCGAGCCGTTGGCGCAGGTCATCAAGACCTACCACCTGCCGCATACCGGCAAATTGTCGCTCGTCCGGGTGTGGCGCGGCGCCATCAACGAAGGGATGGTGCTGAACGGCAGCCGCGTCGCCGGCTTGTTGCGGCTGACCGGCGCGCATCACGAAAAGGTCCCGTCGGCTCAGGCTGGCGAAGTGGTCGGGCTGACCCGGATGGAGGAGGTCACGACCGGCGAGGTGCTGGCCCCGTCCGGCAAGGCCGGAGCGATGGGACGCCCGGAGCGCCCGCAGCCGGTCTTCGGTCTCGCCATCGCCGCCGAAAAGCGGGCCGACGACGTCAAATTAACGGGCGCCATCGGCAAGCTCGTCGAGGAGGACCCGACCCTCGAGCTCGAGCAGAACGCCGACACCCAGGAAATGGTGTTGTGGGGCCAGGGCGACATCCATCTGCAAATCGCGATGGACCGGCTGCGCAACCGGCACAACCTCTCGGTCAATGGACGCCCGGCGGGGGTGCCATACAAGGAGACGATCCGGCGCGGGACCCAGCAGCATTCGCGCTTCAAACGGCAGAGCGGCGGGCACGGCCAGTTCGCCGATGTGACGATCGAGGTCAAGGCCTTGCCGCGCGGCTCGGGCTTCACCTTTACCGACAGCGTCGTCGGCGGGGCGATCCCGCGGAACTACATCCCGGCGGTCGAGGAAGGCGTGGTCGAAGCGCTGCGCCGCGGCCCGCTCGGCTTTCCGGTCGTCGATGCCGCGGTCACTCTGATCACCGGCCAGTTCCATGCGGTCGACAGCTCGGACCAGGCCTTTCACACCGCCGGGCGGCAGGCGGTCCAGGAAGCATTGCCGAAATGCGAGCCGACCCTGCTCGAGCCGATCGATACGGTCGAGATCTCGGTGCCGAACGCCTTTACCGCTCGTGTCCAGCGGCTGGTTTCCGGCCGGCGCGGCCAGATCCTCGGCTATGACGCCAAGGAGAGCTGGCCCGGCTGGGACGTGGTCAGCGCTCATATGCCGCAGAGCGAGCTGCACGATCTGATTGTCGAGCTGCGCTCGCTGACCTTGGGGGTCGGCAGCTTTGCCCACCGCTTCGACCATATGCAGGAATTGACCGGAAAGCCGGCGGAGAAGGTATTGGCGATGCGCACCGCCGAGGCCGCGCAGTAACCGTATAGGTCGCGGCCGGTCGCGAAAGCGTGACTTGGCCGGAAATGCCGGCGCCCCAGATTAGAAGCGGCAACGTTTTTCAGGTGCGGCAATGTTGATCCGGCGCAACAGGGGATGGGAGCTCGGCGAGAAGGACGCCACCCCGGAGGCGGTCTATCTCGGCCGCCGCGCGTTGTTGAAGGCGTTCGGCATGGGCTCGATGCTGGCGCCCGGGCTCTTCGGCGCGGTCGCGGCAGAGGCCGCCGCCGAGACGGACCCGTCGGCCGGCCTCTATCCAGCCAGGCGCAACCCGCATTACACGGTCGACCGGCCGATCACCGACGCCAAATACACCGAGAACTATAACAATTTCTACGAGTTCGGCTCGGAAAAGGAAATCGCCGACGACGCCCAGGCGTTGAAGATCCGGCCGTGGACGATCAAGATCGACGGCATGGTCGAGAAGCCGTTTACGATCGGCATCGACGATTTGTTGAAAAAGGTGACCCTCGAGGAACGGGTCTATCGCCACCGCTGTGTCGAGGCGTGGTCGCTGGTGGTGCCGTGGAGCGGGTTTCCGCTGTCGGCCCTCGTCGCCTTGGCCAAGCCGCTCGCCTCAGCCAAATATCTGCGCACCGAGACCTTTCTCGACACCGCCCAGGCGCCGGGCCAGAAGCAGTTCTGGTACCCGTGGCCCTATATCGAGGGGCTCACCATGGCCGAGGCCAATAACGAGCTCGCCTTTCTCGTCACCGGGATGTACGGCAAGCCGGTGGCGAAGCAGGACGGGGCCCCGTTGCGCCTCGCGGTGCCGTGGAAATACGGGTTCAAATCGGCAAAGTCGATCGTGCGCTTTGAATTTACCGACAAGCGCCCGGTGTCGTTCTGGGAAACCGTGCAAGGGAACGAGTACGGGTTCTGGGCGAACGTCAACCCCGACGTGCCGCACCCGCGCTGGAGCCAGGCGACCGAGCGCGTGATCGGCACCGACAAGCGCGTGCCGACCCTGATGTGGAACGGCTACGGCGAATTCGTCGCCCATCTTTATGACGGGCTGAAAAGCGAGCGCCTTTTCGTCTGATCCGTCCCCGGCGTCACGTTATTTCTGCGACAGGCCCAATTTCGGCAACAGGCCCAGCGCCGCGAGCTCTTCGCGCGGCAAGAGCCGCGCCGCGGCTTTGGCGACATCCGGGTCGAGCGGCGGCGGCTTCAATTCGATGCCTTCGCCCAATGCCTCGACCGTCGTTTTGACGACCGCGACGCGGGCGAACCACTTATATTCGCCCGGCACGACATGCCAGCGCGCAGCCCTGGTCGAGGTGCGGGCGAACATGTCGTCGAGCGCTCGCAGGTAATCCGCGCGGCGGGCGCGGTTGCGAAAATCTTCGGCATTGATCTTCCAGCGTTTGGTCGGCGTGGCGATGCGTTCGGCGAGGCGCCGCAATTGCTCCTCGGGCGAGATGTGCAAAAACAATTTGACGAGCCTGACACCGTCATCGACGAGCAGCTTCTCGAAACCGTTGATTTCGTCGTAGGCGCGCCGCCATTCTTCGTTCGTGGCATAGCCCTCGACCCGTTCGACCAGAACCCGGCCGTACCAGCTGCGGTCGAAGATCGCCAGATGTCCGGGCGGCGGCAACAGCTGCCAGAACCGCCACAGAAAATGGCGGCCCTGCTCCTCCGCGGTGGGCTTCCCGATCGGGCAGACCCGCAGCCAGCGCAGATCGAGCTTCTCGGTCATCCGCCGGATGGCGCCGTCCTTGCCGGCGGCGTCCCAGCCTTCGAGCACGATGATCCCGCGCCGACCCTCGACCCGAAAAATTTGCTGAAGCTGCAGCATCGCGACCTGCAATTTGCGCAGCTGCCGCTGATAGCTTTCCTCGTCGTCGAGACGCCGGGCGAGATCGACCTTGCCGAGGTCGAAACCCGGTTTGACCTGGTATGCCAGCGGCATCACCCTCCCCGCCTACCTGAGATAGACTCTGCCAAAAAATTTATCGTTTTTCGTGAAAAAAGCACTTGCGATCTCGATCGTGGTTTGTCCTTATGTTCATGGTTGGTTCAAGCCGAGATCGGGAGCATAGCATGAGAGGATGGACAATGGCGGCAGCCGCGGCAGCACTCCTCGTTGCCGGATTGTGGCATTGGCCCGCGACCGCGCAAAAGGCGCCGATGGCGGCGGCGACGCAAGCGGTAAAACCCGCCGCACCACAGCCCGCCGCACCACAGCCCGCCGCACCACAGCCCGCCGCACCACAGCCGATCACCTTTGCCGAATACCGCGATTTCCGCCTGCAAGCGATGGCGCGGCGCCAGGCGCAGCTCGCCCGGGAATTGGCGGCACCCGACCTCTCGGCTGCGCAAAAGGCCACGCTGGAGGGCAAAAAAGCCTATTACGACCGGATCGCGGCGATGACGCCGGACGACCGCGACAAGCTCTACCGCGCCCGCTTCGGCCAGATCGACACCGACCATGACGGCACGATCGACGAGGCCGAGCGTGCCGCCTGGCGCGAAAAGCAGCACGCCTATTACGCGCAGCTCGCGGCCGGACGCGCCGGCGCCGGCAACACCTCACATTAGAATCGGCCGGATGAGCAGGGCGCTTTCGCCGGCCGAAACTCTGTCCTATCGTCGCGGACGCCGCAGACGTTCGAGGGGTGTCGCGCATGCTTTCCTCGGCATTGGTGCTGAGCCTCGACAGCCTCTTAGCGGGTGTCGCAATCGGGGCCATCCTCGCTCGACAGAGGGCACGGGTCGGCCTCGCGCTGCTGTTCGGTGTCGGCGACGCGCTCGCCGGCTGGACCGCCTGGCGGCTCGCCACCCTATGGCCGCATTGGCTGTCTCCGCTGGCTCCGATCGGGTTCGCGCTTTACGGGGTTTATCTGTTGGCGGCCGGGGCCGCCGCCATGCGTCGGCCGGGGCTCGTCTGGCTGCTGCCGATGCTGTTCTCGCTCGACAATTTGTTGTGCCCGATGTCGCCGCAGGAGGCGCTCGTCTGTGGTGCGGTGAGCGGGGCTCTTGCTTGGGCCGGGCTCGCGATCGGAGCTGCGGTCGGACCGCGTGCCGGCGCCTGGCGCGAGCGAGGCGCGGGTGCCGCCGCTCTCGCCGCCGCTGCGTCGATGCTCGCCTTTTGAAGCGGGAGCCGCGCTTATGGGGGTCGCCTATCACGCGCATGCACGCTTTCTCGATGCGCACGGCAACCGGGTGACCGTGCCCGCGCCGGGCGACACGGGCAATCCAAATGCGCCTTGGTGGTACGACTGGATTGCGGCGAATGCCGCTTTGCTGCGCCGCGCCGGCTTTTCCGCGATCCTTTATCCGCCGGTGTGCAAGACCCAATCCGGTCGTGCCGACACCGGCGACGGCTACGGCGTCTTCGACCAATACGATGTCGGCTCGAAAAACCAGATGGGCGCGGTCGAGACCCGGTTCGGCAATCGCGAGCAGCTGCAGCGCTCGATCGCGGTCGCCCATGCCTGCGGGCTCGATGTCTATATCGATGTGGTGCTGCACCAGCTGATCGGCGGCAATAATGGCGTCTATCACTATCCGGGCGCAGGCGGGGCGCCGGGCATCGGCCGGTTTCCCAAAAATCCCGGCTGCTTTCGCGGCGCGCCGCCACGGCGCCCGCAGGACCCGGTGCCGGTGCCGTCCGACGATTTCGCTTTTGGCGACGAGCTCGTCTATGTGAATTGCGATCCGCCGGGTTATACCGCAAAAGGAATGATCGCATTCGGCGACTGGCTGACCCGCTCGCTCGACTGCCAAGGTTTTCGGGTGGACGACACCAAGGGCATGGCAACGTCTTTTGTCCGGGAATGGATGAATTCCGGGTCGATGGCCGGCAAGTTCTGCGTCAGTGAATATTTCGACGGCAACCCGCAAAATCTTTTTGGCTGGCGCCATGGCGGGGTCGCCGGCCGCTCGGCGGTGTTCGACTTTACGACGCACTTTGCCGTGCAGGCGATGTGCGACGATCCGGGCTTCGATATGCGCCGGCTCGACGGCGTCGGCTTTACCGCGCTCGACCCGCTCGGCTCGGTCACCTTTGTCGACAACCCCGACACCGACCTGTCGCCGGGCGAGCAGGTCATCAGCAGCAAGCTCTTGGCCTATGCCTTTATCCTGACGATCGAAGGCTACCCGTTTGTCTATCACAAGGATTACAGCACCGAGCCCGGCTGCTACGGCCTAAAGCCGTGGATCGACAACCTCGTCTGGATCCATGAGAACCTGGCGGCCGGCAACACCCGGACGCGCCACGCCGACCCGCAGAATTTCGTCTATGAGCGCCAGGGCCATCCGGGATTGCTGACGGCGCTCGGCAAAGACCCGTGGAGCCGGCACACGATCACCTGCGCCACGAGCTTTGGCGCCAATGTCGAGCTGCACGACTATACCGGCCGCCACCCCGACATCCGCACCGATGGCGCGGGGCGAGCGAGCTTTACCGTGCCCAGCAACGCGTTTGGCCGCGGCCAGAGCTATCTCTGCTTTTCACGCACCGGTCTTGGAACCGTCGCAGCGCTGCATCCCCGGCCGACGACGCAGACATTTTTTTGCGCTGCCGATCTCGATATCGCGCCGGCCGGAAACGGGAGGGCCGCGATCGGGCGGGTCTGGGCGGCTTCAGGCACGCCGATATCCGTTTCTTTTGCACCGGAGCTGTCGCCCTGGCCGCCCGGCGCCTCTGTGGTCGTCGAGCTGGCAGGCCCGGACGGAGCGGCGCTCGGCCGGGCCGATGCGGGGCCCGGTGACCGCCGCGAATTTCACGCAACCGCGGCACATGCCGGCTGGCACAGCTTTAGCGTCGTCGGGACCAACCTGCCGCCGGACGGCGCGCCGTTCGCGCTGACCGTCAGCTATACCAGCACGCAGGAGCTGCGATCCGAATGAGCGTCTCGGTCCTGACCCGCGCCTACAGCAACGCCCGCGACGGCGCCAACGCCGCGGAAACCGTGCTGACCGCAGCGGCGGTAAGAAGCCGGGGCATCCGGCGCCTCTTTTCGCTGGCGCTGCCCGGAGACGCGCGCGGTGCAGAGGCGCAGCCATTGATCGTGCCGGGCGTGCGCCTGCCGGGCGGCAGGGTCCGCGACTTGGTATTGGTCGCGACGATGGCGAACCAGGTTTTTGCCTTCGACGCCAATGACGGCACCCCGATATGGGAAGCGAGCCTGGGCACGCCGATCAACGGCTCGCGCGACATCGACGCCCACCTCGTCAACGATCATTGGGGAGTGCTGTCGACACCTGTCGTCGATGGCGCGGCCGGGATCATGTATGCCTGCGCTTGGGCGAGCCCGGACGGCTCGGTCGCCAACGCGCGGCATTCGCTGCATGCCGTCGCGATTGCCGACGGCCACGTGGCGCATCCGCCGCTCGATCTCGAAGGTGCGGTCTACAATCCGGGCCACGGGCTTGCGGTCCAACGCTTTGCCTCCGCCACGCGCAAGCAACGTGCCTCGCTGCTGCTCGTCGAGGGCACCGTGTTCATCGCTTTTGGCTCGGTCAAGGAGACGAGCAGCGACAGCCGCGGCTGGATCATTGCCTGCGACACGCGGGCGTGGCGGATTTCGGCGGCCTGGGCGGCGGCGGCGCGCGGCTTTGGCGGCGGCATCTGGCAGGCCGGCTCGGGTCTCGTCGCCGATGCCGAGGGCCATCTCTACTGCATGACCGGGAACGGCACCTTCGACGCCGAAACCGATTGGGGCGAGTGCTTTTTGAAGCTGCGCTACACGCCTCCCGCCGGCACCGGCACCGGTTCGCTCGCGGTCGTGGATTGGTGGGCGCCGTGGACCGACCGGGAGCGGGCCGGGCCCGAGCCGCTCGGCGCGATGCCGGAGCCTGCCCAGCCGACCAATCTGCGGCGCTATGCGGTCGCGGCCGCCACAGAGATGGGCTGGGACGATATGGATCTCGGCTCGGGCGGGCCCGTCCTGGTCGCCGATCGCGGGCTTCTCGCCGGCGCCGGCAAGGACGGAATTCTTTTCGTCCTCAAGACCGGCGACATGGGCAAAACGCGCCCCGCCGACCTCGCGGCTCCCGCCGGCAATTATGCCAAGCTCGCCGCGCCGGCAATCTGGCTCACCTATTATCCGGGGCCGCAGCCGAGCCCGATGCCCGGCGACATCAAGGCGCTGAACCAGCTCTTCTTCGGGCGCACGCACCACCAGCACGGCGCTCCCGTTTATTGGAACAGCACCGAGCACGGGCCGATGCTGTTTTGCTGGGGCGAGAATGGCAATCTGCGCGCCTGGAGCCTCGCCGCCGAGGGTGCAGCGAGCTATCTCGCCTGCAGCGCCGAGGTCGCTTCGCAGAATGCGCCGGTGCCGCCCGGCGGCATGCCCGGCGGGATGCTGTGCCTGAGCGCGAACGGCACCGTGCCGGGCACCGCGGTATTGTGGGCCGCGATCCCCTATCTCGACGCGAACCTGGTGGTGAGCCCCGGCCGGCTTCTCGCCTATGACGCGACCGAGTTCGGCGCTTTTGGCGACGGCAGCCGGCAATTGCGCGTGCTGTGGGACAGCCGCGATTGGAACCTCGCGTTCAGCTATTGCAAATTCACCCCTCCGGTCGTCGCCAACGGCAAGCTCTACCTGCCGACCTACGACGCGCGCATCGATGTCTACGGGCTCGCCTGAGGCGCTGCGGAAATCTTGTCTCCCGGCGGTGGGCGCGTGCTAGGCTCGGCCAGCTAACAAGATCGCCGGTCACCAAGATCGCCGGTCACCCAAAAAGGAGAAAACCATGGCGCAATCGCAACCTTCGACGGCCCGCGAGCAGGTCCGCCACGTCGTCCCCAAGCTGATCGACCTCAGCGAAAAGGTGCTGTTCGGCGATGTCTGGGAGCGCCCGAACCTTTCCAAGCGCGACCGCAGCCTGATCACCTGCGCCACACTCATTGCCCTCGGCCGCGAAAAGCAGCTGGTCGGGCATCTCCAGCGCGCGCTCGACAACGGCGTCACAAAAGACGAGATCGGCGAGATCATCACCCACCTCGCCTTTTACGCCGGCTGGCCGGCGGCGATGACCGCAGCGCTCGTCGCCAAGGACGTCCTGAAATAACCGCAGAAACCGCAACCGGGGATCGGAGGGCGAGATGAAGGTCGGATTTATCGGCTTGGGGATGATGGGTTCGGGGATGGCAGCCAATCTGCAAAAGGCCGGACACGACCTCGTCGTGCACGACCTGCGGCGTGCCGCAGCCGAACCTTATCTCGCCAAAGGGGCGGTCTGGGCCGACAGCCCGCGCGCCGTCGCCGAAGCCTCCGAAGTGGTCTTCACCTCGCTTCCCGGCCCGCCGGAAGTCGAGGAGGTGGCGCTCGGGGCAAACGGCATCCTCGCCGGAATGAGCCGTGGCAAGGCTTATTTCGACCTGTCGACAAATTCGCCGACGATGGTCCGCAAGATCAACGCCGCTTTTGCCGAGCGCGACGTCTATATGCTCAATTCACCGGTCAGCGGCGGCCCGCGTGGCGCGCGCACCGGCAAGCTGGCGTTGTGGGTCGGCGGCGACGAGCAGATCTTCAACCGCCACAAGGCCGTGCTCGACACGATGGGCGACAAGGCGCGCTATGTCGGTCCGATCGGCGCGGGCTCCGTGGCAAAGCTGGTGCACAACGGGGCGGGCTATTGCATCCAAACCGCTTTGGCCGAGATGTTCACGGTCGGGGTCAAGGCCGGGGTCGAGCCGCTCGCCCTCTGGGAGGCGGTGCGCGACGGCGCCACCGGCCGGCGGCGCACCTTCGACGGGCTGATCGACCAGTTTCTGCCCGGCAAATACGAACCGGCCGCCTTTGCTTTGCGCCTGGCGCACAAGGATGTGACGCTCGCCACCCAGCTCGGCCGCGATTTCGGTGTGCCGATGCGGGTCGCCAATTTGGCGCTCGCCGAATTGTCGGAAGCGCTGAACCGCGGTTGGGGCAACCGCGACTCGCGCTCGCCGATGCTGCTGCAGCAGGAGCGCGCCGGGGTCGAGATCAAGGTCGATGAGGCGCGCATCAAGGAAGTCCTCGACCGCGACCCGCTATAGAGGGACGCCCCCGAGCACGGCTGACGGCCGCACCTCGGCCGGCTCACACCGCTGGGGCGCGCAACGGCCGAAGGTCGGGGGCGGGGCGAAGAGCGGCCTCGGTTTTCGCCTGCAATTGGCCGAAATCGATGTCTTCGGCGATTTCGCGGACGACGAGGCCCTCCCGCGTCACATCGATGACGGCAAGATCGGTATAGATCCGGCGGACCACCGCAGCGGCGGTCAGCGGGTATTCGCAGCGTTTGCGGATCCGCGGCGCGCCGGTCTTGGTCGTGTGCTCGAGCAGCACCCGGATCTCCTTGGCGCCGGCCGCGAGGTCCATCGCACCGCCAACGCCGGGCGGAAAGCCGGGATCGTCGGTCGTCCAATTGGCGAGATCGCCATTTTCCGCGACCTCAAACGCGCCGAGGAGCGCCAGGTCGAGATGGCCGCCGCGGATCATCAGAAACGAGTCGGTGTGATGCACATAGCTGCCGCCGGTGACGAGCGTGATCGGCTGCTTGCCGGCGTTGATCAAATCGGGATCGGCCGCGTTGGCGCCGGGGGCCGGGCCGACACCCAGGATGCCGTTCTCGCTGTGCAATACGATCTCGCGGTCGTCCGGGATGAAATCGGACACCAGGGTCGGCAATCCGATGCCGAGATTGACATAGGCGCCGTCCTTGAGGTCTTGCGCGGCGCGCCACGCGATCTGGCGACGTTTCAGCGGCATCGGCTTTCTCCTTCGTTCTATTGACAATCGGGCGGTGAGGCAGCGATCAATAAGAGACTCCTTCAACGCAGAGGGCGCAAAGGATAGCCGAAGGACGCGAAGCGTAATCTTATACCCCATTGCGCCCTTTGCAATTCGCTCGCGTCCTTTGCGTTTAGCCCGCCTTTTCCAACTGCCCAGCTGCCTCATTGTGAGACAGCCTAAAACGCGACCTGGACGACGCGGTCGATGAAGATGCCGGGGGTGACGATATGCTCGGGGTCGAGCTCGCCCAGCTCGACGATGTGGCGGGCTTGGACGATCGCGAGATCGGCGGCCATCGCCATGGTCGGGTTGAAGTTGCGCGCCGATTTTCGGTAGGTCAGGTTGCCCCAGCGGTCGGCGCGGTCGGCGACGAGCAGCGCCACGTCGCCTTTCAGCGGTTTTTCCAAGACATACATGCGGCCGTCGATCTCGCGGTGCTCCTTGCCTTGCGCCAGGCGGGTCCCGACCGAGACCGGCGAATAATACCCGCCGAGACCGGCGGCGGCGCAGCGCATCCGCTCGCTCAATGTGCCTTGCGGCAACAGCTCGAGCTCGATCTTCCCGGCGGTGTAGAGCTCCTCGAAGATGACGCTGCCCGAGCTGCGCGGAAACGAGCACATGATCTTGGCGACCCTTCCCGCGGCCATCAGCGCGGCGAGCCCGGCGCGGCCGGTGCCGGCGTTGTTGGCGACGACGGTCAGGTCGCGGGCACCCTGCTCGATGACCGCCTCGCACAGCGCATCCGGCAGCCCGGCGCCGCCAAAGCCGGCGCACAGCACGACCGACCCGTCCTTGATCCCGGCGACCGCCTCGGCGAGGCCCTTGACCCGTTTGTCGATCATCGCCCTGCCGCCCTCAGAACGCCACCGCGTCGCCGCCCTTTAGCGCCAGCATCGTGCGGGCTTCGTCGGGGCTGGCGATTTCGAGCGACAGGTTTTCGAGGATGGCCCGCACGCGGCTCACCTGGTCGGCATTGCTTTGGGCGAGCTTGCCGCGGCCGAGCCACAGCGAATCCTCGAGCCCGACCCGGACATTGCCGCCCATGATCGCACCCATCGAGACGAGCGGCAGCTGGTGGCGGCCGGCGGCGAGGATCGACCAGGCATAGGAATTGCCGAACAATTTGTCGGCGATCCGCTTCATGTGGACGAGGTTGTCCGGGTCGGCGCCGATCCCACCCAATATGCCGAAAATCGTCTGCACAAACAGCGGCGGCTTGACCAGGCCGCGGTCGAGGAAATGCGCGAGGTTGTAAAGGTGCCCGACATCGTAGCATTCGAACTCGAAGCGCGTGCCACAGCCCTCGCCCAAGTCTTTCAAGATGCGCTCGATATCGGCGAAGGTGTTGCGAAAGATGAAGTCGCGGGTCATTTCGAGCGCTCGCGGCTCCCATTCGTATTTCCACTCCTTGTAGCGGTCGAGCATCGGATAGAGCCCGAAATTCATCGAGCCCATGTTCATCGAGCACATTTCCGGCTTGGCGCGCAGCGGGGCGGCGAGCCGTTGGTCGAGGGTCATGCCGTGACCGCCGCCGGTGGTGATGTTGACGACGGCGTTGGTCGCCTGCTTGATCCGCGGCAGGAACTGCATAAAGACGTTCGGATCGGGGGTCGGCCGGCCGTCTTTCGGATCGCGGGCATGGAGGTGCAGGATCGCCGCCCCGGCTTCGGCTGCGGCGATCGCATCGCGCGCGATCTCGTCCGGGGTCAGCGGCAGATAGGGGCTCATCGTCGGGGTATGGATCGACCCGGTGACGGCGCAAGTGATGACGACCTTGCCGCCAATTGGCATTTTTTGCTCCCTCGTCACCGGCGCCCGGCAGCAAACCTGGCGCGTCTGCGGCCATAATGGCTCAGTTTCGACCGTGAGCGACCCATCTTTTTCCGCCGCACCATCATCGCCGTTGCAGCTTCCCTCGCGGTCGCCTGTCTACAATAGTCATACATCACGCAAGAGGGTGCCATGGCCGGTCCCGATCGAACTTTCGCGACGATGTGCCCGATGAACTGTCACCCGACATTGTGCGGCATGCTGGTCGATGTGCGCGACGGCGAGGTTCTGGGCGTCCGGGGCGACGAAGACAATCCCGACAGCCAGGGATTCTTGTGCGTGCGCGGACAGGCTTCGCGGCAAATCATCGGCAACCCGAAACGGCTCTTAAAGCCGCTGATCCGCACACGGCGCAGCGACGACGCCTGGCGGGAGGCGGGCTGGGACGAAGCGCTCGACCTGATCGCCAGCCGGATCACTGCGGCGGGTCGCCAAGCGACCGCGCTATGGGGCGGCCACGGCAACATTGCCAATGGCTACGGCCCTTCCGCCGGGAGCCAGATGCTCGCCCGCTTCGCCAATCTCGCCGGCTGCCAGTATTGGAGCGCGTCAATGATCTGCTGGGGCCTCGGCGGGTTCGGCATCGGCCTCACCGGCGCGCTGGAGATCAACACCAAAGAAGACATGGGGGCAAATTCCGAGCTGATCGTCATGTGGGGGGCCAATCTGGCGAGCCAGCCCAATACCGCGCGGCATTTGATCGCCGCAAAACGGCGCGGCGCCCGGATCGTGACGATCGATGTCCGATGGAGCGAAGCCGCCGCCCAATCGGACGAGGTCATGCTGATCCGGCCCGGATCGGATGCAGCGCTGGCGCTGGCCGTGATGCACGTCATCATCGGCGAGAAATTGTACGATCCGGCGTTTGTCGCCGAGCATACGCTGGGCTTTGCCGAGCTCTCCCGCCATGTCGGCAAATTCAGCCCCGAATGGGCCGCGTGCGAAACCGGTATCGCCGCCGACCGCATCATCGCCTTTGCCCGCGACTATGCGACCACCAAGCCGGCGATGATCGTTCTCGGCGGAAGCTCGCTGCACAAGGGCGCCAACAGCTGGCACGGCGCACGCGCCGTCTCGTGTCTGCCGGCGCTGGTCGGCAGCTACGGCGTCGCCGGCGGCGGGCTTGGCTCGCGCCATGCCGCCACGGCTCACGGCGCCGGGTTTGCGTCGATCGCGGCTGCCGACCGGCGCCCGCCCGGGACTTACATTCCGAGCCAGATGTCGGAAATCGCCGCAGCGCTGAGCGACGGACGGGTGCGGGTATTGCTCCTCTTTGGCACCAACATTCTGTCGTCGTTTGCGGATTCGCGACAGGTCGCGGCCGGGCTCGACAAGCTCGACCTCGTCGTCTGCCACGAGCTCTTCGCCAATGAAACGACCCGGCGCTTTGCCGATGTCGTGCTCCCCGGCACCGCCTGGCTCGAAGACATCGGGTGCAAGGCGACGCACACGCACCTCTATCTGACGGAGCGGATCCTGGAGCCCGCCGGCGAAGCCCGGCCAACGCAAGAGGTGCTAAAAGGGCTCGCCGCCCGGATGGCGATCGAGGATTTCTATCCTTGGGCGTCGCAGGAGGAATTGCTCGACAGCATTCTCGATCACCCGGCGACCGGCCGGGCAACGATCGCGGCGCTCCGGGCGAACGATGGCAGAATGCCGTTGAACATATCGCCTGTCGCCTATCCGACCCGCCGCTTTCACACGCCCTCGGGCAAGGTCGAATTTTATTCGGCGCGGGCCGCGGCGGCCGGATTGCCGCCCTTGCCGACCTGCGAGGCGCCAACTCGGCGCGCGGCGACCGTCGCCGCCGGTCCGCTGGCGCTCTGCCAGGGGCGGACACTGACGCAGTTCCATTCTTTTTACGACCACGGCCAAGCGTTGCCGCTGCTGGCCGAGCGCGACCTGGGCCCGATGCTGTGGATTTCGCCGGAAGACGCGGCGCGGCGGGAGATTGCCGAGGGCGACGCGGTCCGGGTCTACAATGGAGGCGGCGCGTTCGCGGCGACAGCACACATCACCGACCGGATCCCGGCGGGTGTCGTATGGATGCGTGACGGCTGCCTCGACCTGAACCAGGTCACCTCGGGTGCGCCGGCTTTGCCGGAAACGGCCCTGGGCCTATTTCCCTTTACCGTGGGTCAGGCCGAGTACGAGGCGATGGTCGAGGTCGAAGCCGCATGACCCCTAGCCCTGCGCCCGGATGAACGCCCGGACCTTGGGGTAGGTCTCGGTCTGCCAGCGGCGGCCGTGAAAGACGCCGTAATGGCCGACTTTGGGCTGGAGGTGGTGCGTCTTTTTCGCCGCCGGGATGCCCATGCACAAAGCCTGCGCCGCGACGGTCTGGCCCGGTCCGCAGATGTCGTCGCGCTCGCCTTCGACGGTCATCAGCGCGGTCTGCTCGATCGCCGCCGTCTCGACCCGGTTGCGGCGCACGACGAGGCGGCCCTGCGCCAGGTCCTGGTCGTGAAACACCCGCTTCACCGTCTCCAAATAGAAATCGGCGGCGAGGTCCATAACCGTCGTGTATTCGGCGTAAAAGGCGCGGGTTGCCGCGGCGCTCTCGCGGTCACCCTGCACCAGGTCGCGGAACATCTGCCAATGCGCGGTGACGTGCCGGTCCCAATTCATGCCGAGAAATCCGGCGAGCTGCAAAAATCCGGGATAGACCCGGCGCATCGCACCCGGATATCGCGCCGGCACCGTGGTGACGACCTTGCGCTCGAACCAATCGAGCGAATGCGCGGTGGCGAAGCGGTTGACCGCGGTCGGATTGGCGCGGGTGTCGATCGGGCCGCCCATCAGGATCGTCGAGGCCGGCTGGCAGGGGTCACCCGCGGCGGCGAGAAGCGCTATCGCGGCCAGCACCGGCACCGCCGGCTGGCACACCGCCATGACATGGAGGTGCGGGCCGAGCAGCCGGACAAAGCGGATCACCAGATCGACATAATCGTCGAAACCGAACCGGCCGTGGAGCAACGGCACATCGCGGGCATTCGCCCAATCGGTCAGAAAGACGTTGTGGTCGGGCAGCAAGGTTGCGACCGTGCCGCGCAACAGGGTCGAAAAATGGCCCGACAGCGGTGCGGCGACCAGCACCGTCGGCTCGTCGCGCGCGCCCTCCTTGCGGAAATGGACGAGATTGCAGAACGGGTCGGAGGCGACGACCTCCTCGGTGACCGGGACCCGCTCGCCGGCGAGGGTTACGGCATCGATGCCAAAGACCGGACGCTCATGCGAGAGCCCGGCATGGGAGATCAGCTCCAACGCCGCCGCCGCGCGGCGCAGCAAGGGAGGATTGCCAAACACCGGCCCGGACCGGTCGAGCATCCCAAAGGATGCTTCGGCCATGAGCCGGATCGGTGTCAGCGCGTCGTCGTAAGCCTGGTAGGCGCCGTAAAGCATGTGCCCTCGTATGATCGCGCCGCCCGCCACTGCGCGGGCGTCCTGAATGTCGAAACGCCTTCCTGCCCCGATCGATCGTCACGCGATTCCATCCCATACCGGAAAGCTCGTTATTTCAACAGATTATATTGGCTTTACCGGCGTGCTCGACAAGATTGGCGGCGCCCGCCGTCAATTCGGCGGTGCGGCCAGCCCGCCGCGCACCTCGTGCACGACGACGCCGGCGAGCCGCGGCGGCGGCGCCAGCCAGTGCCGGTGCGCAAGGCTCGTCGCCACATCGCTTTCCCCCGCCTTCCAGCGCCGTGCGACCGCCCCGGCCGAGAAGTCGGTCATCTTGGCGCGGAGATCGGCGGGATCGACCTCGTGCACCAGGTGCAAAACCGTCATCGTCGCGTTGCTGGCCTCCGCGAGACATCTGCGCACATCGCTCTCGCCCCGTTGTGAGGCCGGCAATCTTTCGCCGAGCAGCCCGATCATCCGCCGCAGATCGTGCACCCGGCGCATCGCCGCGATTTCCCGCCGGGTGCGGCTCAACCCGCCATAGCCGGCGGGGCCGCCATCATAGCCGTCGATGGCAAAGCACAGCGTGTCGGCCGGCCGGGCGTTGTCCAACGCCGAAACCGAAACCGCGCCGCCGCCATAGAGCTGGCGATCGATCGCGACCGGCGGGGCGCCGGGCAACGGGGTGCCGGCGAGGACATGGTCGGGGCCGAGCACGTGGCGGTCGTTGTCGAAAAAAGTCTCGGCCCCGGTCGCCAGATTTACCGCACCCAGCACGAGGCGCACCGCACCCGAATTGACCCGTTCGAAATCGACCGTCTCATCGATCAATTCGCGCAATTCGGCGGCGTCGAGAACCGGCTTTGGCGCGCGCGGCGGCGGTTCGGCCTCGCGCCGCAACACCGCCAGACCCTGCGCGGTCTTGCTCCCGAGCCACGCGCCCAATGCGCGCCGCGACCGGCCGCGAGCGCGCCGGCTCGCCTCCTGCCAAAACCGGCGCAGACGCAGCGTGCGCTCATGCGGCAGGCTGCCCGCGATAATTGCCGCGTTGACGGCGCCGATTGCGGTGCCGGCGATCCAATTCGGCCGCACCCCGGAGCGTTCGAGCGCCGCATAAGCCCCCGCCTGATAGGCTCCCAAGGCACCGCCGCCCGACAACACCAACGCAATCCGTTCGAAACGGGCCAGGCTTTTTTCCGGTCGCCCTCGGGCCAAGACGTGCTCCTCGCGCCAGTGTGCCGGCTCATCATAGAAAGTCTTGGGCGGGCGTCCAATCACCGTCAAACAAGATATTCACGGTTTTTCTTCTTGCCCGCGCACCGCCGGGACCGTTCGCAGATAGACGGCGATCGCGTGCCGGTCGGCATCGCTGAGCCGGGTCGTGTTCCGTACCTGCTCGGCCATGGCGCCACCGACAAAGTCGGAATCGGGGGTCATCCCGTCCTTCAGCAGGGTCTCGATGTCGGCCTCGCTCCACCGGCCGATCCCGGATTTCGGGTCGGGTGTGATGTTCGGGACTGCCTTTCGGCCCCGGCTCTCCGGCGCGCCGGAGAGGATGCGGGCGAGATCGGGGGCGCCGAGCCGGCTGCGCGGCGTGTGGCAATCGCCGCACCGGCCGATCCCGGCGACAAGATAGGCGCCGCGGTTCCATAACGCATCCCGGGCCGGCTCGGGGCGCCAGGGTCCGGGAAAGCGCGACGCGGCGACGGCGATCGCACCGCGCAAGCCGGCCAACAGACCGAGACGGTGGCTTTGGTTGACCTGGCGGACCGGCGCCACGGTTTTGAGAAAGGCAGCGAGATCGTCGAGGTCGGCTGCGGTCAGCCGGTTATAGAACGCAAACGGAAAGATCGGCAGATAGTGCGAATCGTCCGGGGCGATGCCCCAGCGCAGCGCCCGCTCGAAATCGGCAAAGCTCCAGCGGCCGATGCCGGTTTCCGGGTCGGGGGTGATATTGGGGGTGAGGAGGGTTCCAAACGGGGTTTCGAGCGCCCGGCCGCCGGCATAGGGGCGACCATGATTTTTGGTGTCGGTGTGGCATTGGTCGCAGCCGGCCGCCGCAGCGAGATAGGCGCCGCGCTCGACCGACCCGGCTGACGCCGAGGCCGGTCCCGCCGCGATCAGCAGGACCGCAAGCCCAACCGCTTTCAGGGTTCGAGTGTCTGGCTCAGGGTTTGAGCGTCTGCCCCGAGGTTTGAGGGTCTGCCTCAGGGTCTGAGGGTCTGGCTCAGGGTTTGAGGGTTTGACGGAATTTCTCGTGACAGCCGCCGCAGCCATTCTTGCCGAGATCGACAAAAGCCGTCTGGATTGCCGACTTGTCGCCGCCCCGGATCGCAGCAACCAACGCCTTGGCCTTGGTCTCGGCGTTTTTTTGCGCCGCGAGGAAGCCGGCTTGGTCGCTCCAGATCTCGCGCTTGGGGGCATACTTTCCGGATGGGCTCGGCGCGTCGCTGCCCGGCGGGAATACGCTCGGGATTTTTTGGATCGACTCGGCAACGGCGTTGGCCGAGGAGCCAGCCGCGGTCAGGTCGGCCTTGCCTTGGAGATAGGCCCTGACATTGCCGAGGTTTTTCCCCTGGCCCTTCATCAAGGCTTCGCGATCCTTGATGACGGCGTTCTTGTCCTGCGCCGATGCCGTTCCGCCGATCGCCACCAGGACCGCAAGTCCCACGCCCAACGCCAGGCAGCGCGATAAAGCTCTCATTGGGCCTCCCGATTTGGCGGCCGGGCTTTTGCCCGCCGAGCCACCCCAGACTATTCGCCGCGCTCGACAAAGCAACCGCGGCCGGCGCCGATCACCGTTACGTGATCGGGATTTCGATGTGTGTCGTGAAACCGGGGCGTTCGCGCATCCGCTCGTGCCATGATTTGAGATGTTTCAGCGGCGGCCGCTCGATCGCAAACGCATGCCAGCGATAGACGAGGGTCCCGAGCACGATCTCGGCGAGGGTGAGCTCCGCGCCGGCGAGATAGCGGCGGCCGTCGAGCGCATCGTCGACAATGGTCCAGGCGGAGAGCGCCCTGCGCCGCGCCGCTTCGATCGCCGCATGGTCGAGCGCTTCGGGCCTGGTCCGGATCAACGCGAAGAGGAGCGCGCCCATCGGCGGGCCGACCGCAGACAATTGCCAATCCATCCAGCGCTCGACGAGCGCCCGCGCCGCAGGTGCCGCCGGATAAAGGCGCTCGCCGCCGCGGGTCGCCGCGAGATAGCGGCAAATCGTGTTCGATTCCCACAGGACGAGGTTGCCGTCCTCAACCGTCGGCACCAGACCGTTCGGGTTCATCGCCAGATAGCCGCGGTCCTGGTTGCCGCCAAACGGCCCGCCGAGATCGACCCGCTCGAAATCGATGCCGAGCTCGCTGCAGCACCACAGGACTTTTTGCACATTCGACGAGCTTGCCCGTCCCCAGATCTTCAGCATCGCACCCTCCTGCGGGACCCGCTCATGGAGCACGAGTTTCGGGACGCGCGCAACATCGGGCAGGCAGCTCGTATAATAGTTGCCCCGTGGCGGACCGATCGAGGAGGCGCCGATGAACCGATTGGCGGTCGTGCTTTTCTGGATCGCCCTGCTGGCCGCGAGCACGGCCGAGGCGACCCAGCAGGGAGTCCAGGCAATGGTCAACTGGAAATTGATGGACAAATGCGTCCGGCAGGCGCAGGCGGCCTTTCCCGATTTTACCGCGGAATTGAACGCCAAGCGCGACGCCAGCCTGAAAACCTGTCTCAGCAGCGAGAATTTGCCGCCTCGCCCCGATCTGGCGGCGCCGGCATCGCGCTGATCCCACCGGGCGTCATCACCGGGCGTCGTCAGCCGGCGCGGTCTTCGCCCCAGCCTTCCGCCAGCCGCGGCAGGCGGTGCCGGGCAGGCCTCGGGGCACCGGACCGGACCCGGTCGAGAAACGCCAGCTGGGCATCGACATCGATGTCGATGGTAGAGGTGATTTCGAGCCGCGGGTCCTCGAATACATTGCCGCGCCGGCGCTGACGCCACTCTGTCACCTGCCGGTCGCGGTCGCGCAGCAGCTCCCCGATCTGCGGCGAAAACAACTGGACAAGCGCGCTCAGCCAACGATTGAGCAGCGGCACCGGCGGCGTTTCGGCGAGGGTGAAGCGATCGAGCATGCGGGCCACGTCGTCCGCCGGGTACCAGGTCTCGCCGGTAACCCAGCGATTGGTGGTGAACAGCCGAGCCGGCCGGCCGCTGCGGTCGAGCGCGATCGCGACGAGGTGGCTGATCTCGTTCTTGCCGCCGCGTTTGAGGGGTGCGGCTTGCGGCGGCAGCCGGGCATCGGCGACACCGATTTCGGGCAGGACCAGCGGCGCCACCCCCGGCGGCATTCCCTCGGCGCGCAAAAAAATGTGGAAATGGCCGTGCTCATCCTCCGCCTGCTGCGCTGCGGGATGCGCGTGATAGAAATATTGCGCGTGGCTCGCCGGATCGTAAACCTCGCCCTCGGGGTAATGCCGCCAGTCGTCGCAGCGGCCGGCACCGGCCATGATCTCGTCGAGAACACTGCCGTCTCCGAGACAGCGTCGGCAATCGCCGAGGATTTGGGCGGCCCGCTCCATCCGCTCGATATCCGAACGGCTCACGCGCAGCTCTGGCGATCCGTGACGATGGGCCAAATCGACACTCCGTCGAACAAAACGTGTCCCTGATAGCGGCTGCTCCGCGCCACAGACAAGCCTTACGTTTCGGTCGCTGCCGGCTCCGATAAATCGAGAGCGGCCTCACTTCGAGGTTTGGGATGCGCCGGGTTTTGCAGCAGATTTGCGGCCACGCTGACCGGCGGCATGGAAACCGGCCTGGTCGGCGTCCTTATGGCACATATAAGCGCCTTGACGGGTCTTGCCGTAATATCGGTCGCTACTCGCATGATAGGCCTTGGAGCCGCCGAGATTGGCCCAGACCACGGTGTCCGAGGGGCAATGCGATTTTGCCGCCTGCTCCGAGGTGAATTGGTTGGCCGCCAGGGACGGTGAGGCGGCTGGCGCCGGGTGCGTGGCGGCTGGCGCCGGGTGCGTGGCGGCTGGCGCCGGGTGCGCGGCGGATTGCGAGTGCACCGGGTTTGCCGCCGCCAGCAGCAAAGCGGCAATGACGACAACCATCCTCAGCATCGCGCAACCTCCGTGCAGGATAGCGGCGCGGACTTTAGCCCTATAGCGCAGCACGCGCAATTGACTGGTCGGGTTGCGCCCTCCGGGCGGGTGGCCGCTACGCCCTGTCATACGGGTTTTTGCCGTGGCGCAGCATCATCCGGATCGGGGTGCCGGGCAGACCGAAATCCTGGCGCAGCGCGTTGACGACGTAGCGCCGGTATGACTGCGGCAGCTCGCCGGGCTTGGACGCGAAGAGCGCAAAGCTCGGGGGGCGGATATTGACTTGCGTCGCATAGCGCAGGCGCAGCCGGCGGCCGGCAACCAGAGGCGGCGGGTGGCGCTGCTGGACCGCGGCCAACCAGCGATTGAGGTCGCCCGTCGAAACCCGCCGGTTCCAGATCTCGTCGGCCGCCACGACCGCCGACATCACCGCGTCGAGGCCAAAGCCGGTCAGCCCCGATACCGGGACGATCGCAACCCCGTGGAGCTCGGCGAGCGAGGTCGCCGCCCGGTCGCGCAGTTGCCGCAGCGCCTGGCTGCGATCGGCGACCATATCCCATTTTGTCGCCGCCAATACCACGGCGCGGCCTTCTTCCACGACCAAGCGGGCGATCGTCAGGTCCTGGCGCTCGAGCGGCTGCAAGGCGTCGACGACCAGCATCACCGTTTCGGCAAAGCGAATGGCGCGCAACGCATCGCCCACCGCCAACCGCTCGATCTTGCCGTCGACCCGCGGCCGGCGGCGCAGTCCGGCGGTATCGACAAGCCGGAACGGCCGGTCGCGCCACAGCCAGTCGATCGCAATGGCGTCGCGGGTAATCCCGGCTTCGGGGCCCGTCAGCAGCCGTTCTTCACCGATCAGCCGGTTGACCAGCGTCGATTTGCCGACATTGGGGCGCCCGACAATGGCGAGCTGCAGCGGCTTCACCCGATCTGGCGTTGTCTCCGCGGCAGCAGCCAGATCGGCGACGGGCGCCAGCCGCTCGTAGAGCAGCCCCAGCCCCTCGCCGTGCTCGGCGGACAGCGGCACCGGATCGCCGAGGCCGAGCCGGTAGACTTCGGCCAGGCCCGGCGGCGGCGCGCGGCCTTCGGCTTTGTTGGCGACCAGCACCACCGGCTTGCCGCTCTGCCGCAACCATTGGGCGAAATGGCGATCAGCCGGGGTAACGCCCTCGCGCGCGTCGACGACGAGGAGCGCCACATCCGCCGCCGCGAGCGCCTGGCCCGTCTGCGCTTGCATACGGCCGGCAAGCGAGATCGGCGCGGCTTCTTCGAGCCCCGCCGTGTCGATGACGCGGAAGACGAGGTCCGCAATGCGGCCTTCGCCTTCGCGGCGGTCGCGGGTGAGGCCGGGCGTATTGTCGACCAAGGCAAGACGGCGGCCGACAAGCCGATTGAACAAGGTCGATTTGCCGACATTGGGCCGCCCGAGGATCGCAACGACAAGGCTCATCGCGCACCCGCGCCGATGCCTGCTCAGCGATAGGCGGAAAGGGTGGCGTCGTCGGTCAGCACATAGAGCGTGTTGTCGGCGATCACCGGCTCGAGGAACGCGCCTGCCGGCATTTCCTGGCGGCCGAGCGGCTCGCCGGTATAGGGCGAGACCGACAACGCCCAGCCATCCGAGGCGAGCACGATCAGCCGGTCGCCGCCGAGCACCGGGCCCGCCCATTCGATCGGGTCCTCTTTTTTCTTTGCGTTCTCAAAGCGCGGCAGCTGGCGCACCCAACGGACCTTGCCGTCGTTGCGCGTCAAGCTGACGAGCTCGCCGTTGTTCGACAGGACATAGAGGTAATCGCCGGCGATCCACGGACCGTGCGTCGTGCCGATGTCCTGTTCCCAGACGTGATCGCCGGTGCGGAGGTCGATCGCCGCAAGGCGCCCGCTGTGGCTCGCTGCATAGACCCGGCCGCGGTCGATCACCGGCCGGCCGCGAATATCGGCGAGGGCGGCGACCGCGTCGACATTGCGCGCCGAGGCGAGATTGTCCGACCATACCGGATGCCCGTTCTCGACGGTAAGCGCGAACAGCTCGCCCGAGGTATAGGGCACGACGACAACTTCGCCCTGCACCGCCGGGCTCGCGGCGCCGAGCAAGGTCGAGGTTTCCGGGATGCCGTTATGGCTCCACAGCCGGCGGCCGTCATCCGCCGCCAACACCACTAGCTCGTTCTCGACGGTGACGACAAACACCCGGCCATCGGCCACGGTCGGCCCGCCGCGCACCGGGGCGCCGACATCCTTGCGCCAGATCACCTTGCCGTCGCCCGGATCGAGCGCCAGCACTTGTCCATAGCCGGTAGACGCATAAAGCCGCTTGTTCCACACGGCGAGGCCGCCGCCAAAGGAATTGCCGAGATCGCCCTTGGGCTTGAGGTCGACGCGCCAGAGCTGGTTGCCGTTTGCGGCGTCGATGGCGCTGACCTGGACGGCCCCATCCATCGCATACACCCGGCCCTTGGCCACCACCGGCTGCGACAGCACGTGCGAATAGCGCGAAGAGCCCTCGCCGACGCTTGTTTTCCACACCTGGGCGAGCCTGCCGGGCAGCGCCAGATGCTGCATCGCGTGATTGGGATACCCGCCCGACTCCGGCCAATCCGGATTGACCACCGGCCGCGGCAGCGCGATCGGCGTCTTGGCGAGAGCGGGATCGGGCTCGAGGCGGCGGTCGAGGCTGAGCACCGAGATCCGCTCGCCCGGGAGCGGCTGCTTTTTGCTCTCGAACCAGCTGCAGCCGGCCAGCGCCACAACCCACACCGACAGCAGCCAAACCGGCAGCAGAAAGGCGGCGCGTGGCTTCATCCCGGTGCGACAACCATCACGAAGGGGCGAGCGCGGTCGCCATTTCGGCGGCGTGAGCGCGCGACGACGGCGATGCCTCCAGATCGTCGGCGAGGCTCTTGTAGAGCTCGACGGCACCTTTTTTGTCGCCCGCTTGCAGCCGGGCAACCGCGGTCAGCTCGAGCGCGGTCGGGCGCCAAGGATTGCCCGCAGCGGTCAAGGGCGCCAAACGGGCGATCGTTGCCTGCGGATCGGCCGATGGCATGCTTTGCATCACCGACAGCAGCACCGCGAGGTCGTGAAAGGCCGAGCCGATCCCGCTTCTCGCGGCAATCCGGTCATAAGCCGCTGCGGCGGCCTTGTGGTCTCCGGATTTTGCCAGGAGCCCGGCCTGCTCGAACGATGCCAGGACCGCATAGCCGCCGCCTTCGCCGGCGATCAGGCCGAGCACTTTTTCGGCATCGGCCGGCTTGCCGGAGGTGGCGAGCTCCAGCGCCCCGGCAAACCGGGTGGATTGCGCCCGCCGCTCGCTGAGCTGGTGGTCGCGCCAAGCGACGACGCTGCCCGCGACCAACAATGCGGCCACGGCCAAGGCGACGATATAGCGTCCGTACTGCGACCACAGCTTCAGCCAATTGTCGCGACGGAGCTCTTCGTCGATTTCGCGGAAGATATCGCTCACGAGAGATCCGACCGGCCGACGCTCAGCAACACATCACCACCATATCCGCTTGGTCCAAAGGAGGCAAATCGACGCGCGGAATCACCGCGGCGCGAGCTTGTCGAGCAACGCGCGGATTTCCAGCAATTCGCGCCGCACCTCTTCGAGCGCCTCGCGCAGCGCCTGGCGGGAGGGTGCCGGGCTGGCGGCCGGCCCGGGCGGCTCGGCGACCGGCTCGAGCGCAAACAGCGCGGCCGGCGCGACCTCGTCGTCGGGCGGTGGCGGTGGCGGCCCGCCGCTGCGCAAGGCGCCCTCGCGCAACAGCTTCTGGACCCCGCGGATCGTATAGCCCTCCTGATAGAGGCATTGCCGAATCCGGCGCAGCAGATCGACATCTTGCGGCCGGTAATAGCGCCTGCCGCCGCCGCGCTTCAGCGGCTTGACCTGAGGAAATTTCGTCTCCCAAAAGCGCAGCACATGCGTCGGCAGACGGAGCTCGTCGGCGACTTCGCTGGTGGTGCGAAACGCCGCCGCCGATTTGACGACGCGCCGAGCTGCTCCCCCCTCCTCCGCTCGGGTCACGTCAACCGGACGAGGCCTTGGTCGCCGCGCTCGCCTCTTCCACCGCCTCGGCCATGCCGTGATTGATCTGGTGCTTGAGCGTATGGCTGGCGCGAAACACCAGCACCCGGCGCGGCCGGATCGGCACCTCCTGGCCGGTTTTCGGGTTGCGCCCGACGCGTTCGCCTTTCTGGCGAACGGCAAAGCTGCCAAAGGACGAGATCTTGACCATTTCGCCGCGTTCCAGCGCGCCCGAGATCTCGGCGATCACCGATTCGACCAGCTCGGCCAATTCGTTGCGCGACAGCCCGACCTCCTGATAGACCGCTTCACTGAGCTGAGCGCGAGTCACTGTATGCCCGGCCATCAACCCCTCCCCGCTTTCGAGGAAGGTTAGACCCGCAGGAAAATCGCGTCAAATTCCAAAGTGTTGTCCGCGCCCGGGCAATGTCGCGTGCTACCAGCGCAGCAGGCTCGCCCCCCAGCTCAACCCGCCGCCCAAGGCTTCGATCAGCACCAGGTGACCCGGCCTTATTCGACCGTCGGCCACCGCCGTGTCGAGGGCGAGCGGGATCGACGCGGCCGAGGTGTTGGCGTGGCGATCGATCGTGACGACGACTTTCTCTGCGGGCAGCCCGAGCTTGCGGCCGACCCCGTCGATGATCCGGCTGTTCGCCTGATGCGGCACCAGCCAATCGATATCCGCGACACCGAGGCCGTTGGCGGCCAGCGCCTCGTCGATCACCTCGCTCAGATGCTGCACCGCCTGGCGAAACACCTCGCGCCCCTCCATGCGCAGCAAGCCGGTGGTGCGGGTCGAGGACGGGCCGCCATCGACATAGAGGATGTCGTATTGCCGGCCATCGGAATGCAGGTGGTTCGACAAGATAAACCGCCCACCCGTTTCCGCCGGGACCGCCTTCAGGACGAGGGCGCCCGCGCCGTCGCCGAACAAGACGCAGGTGCCGCGGTCTTCCCAGTCGAGAATGCGCGAGAACGTCTCGGCCCCAATGACGAGCGCGGTTCGCGCCTGGCCGAGCCGCAGCGCATTGTCGGCGGTAGCCAGCGCGAAGACAAAGCCGGCGCACACCGCCTGCACGTCGAAAGCGGCGCCTCGCCGCATGCCGAGCCGGGCCTGCACCCGCGCCGCAGTCGCCGGAAAGGTGTTGTCCGGGGTGGCGGTCGCGACCACCAGAAGATCGAGATCGCTGCCCTCGAGCCCGGCGCTGGCGAGAGCCCGCTCGGCGGCGCCGAGCGCGAGGTCCGAGGTCAATTCGCCGGCGGCGGCGACGCGGCGCTCGGCAATCCCGGTGCGCTGGCGGATCCACTCGTCCGAGGTGTCGAGACGCGAGGCGAGCTCGTCATTGGTGACGATACGCTCGGGCAGATAGGCGCCGCACCCGGCAACCTGGGAGCGAAGCGTCGTCATCAGGCGCTTAGAGCGCCGGCTGCGGCGCCGGCGACGCCTCGTTGAGGCGCGCCAGATCGACCCGGATCTTGTCGAGAAACCCGTTCGCCATCATGTCGACCGCGACACCGATCGCATTGGCGAACCCGAGCGCGTCGGCCGAGCCGTGGCTTTTGACCGCGATCCCGTTCAGTCCCAGAAACATCGCGCCGTTGTAGCGCCGCGGGTCGATGCGCAGGCGCAGCTTGGTAAGGGCGCCGCGCGCGAACAGCCAGCCGATGCGCGCCGGCAGCGAATGATGAAACGCACCGGCGAGAAATTCGCTGAACAATTTGGCCGTGCCCTCGGCCGTCTTGACCGCAATATTGCCGGTGAAGCCATCGGTGACGACGACGTCGACGGTGCCGGCGGCGATATCGTCGCCTTCGACAAAGCCGTGAAAGCGCAGCGGCATCATCGGGTCGCGCAGCCGCAGGCTCGCCCGCCGGACCGCTTCGCTCCCCTTCTGATCCTCCGAGCCGACATTGAGCAAGCCGACCGTCGGCTCGACCAAGCCGAGGACGGTGCGGGCGAAGACGTCGCCCATCAGCGCGAACTGAACCAGGTTCTCGTCATCGCAATCGATGTTGGCGCCGAGGTCGAGCATCACGCTCTCGCCGCGCCGCGTCGGAAAAAACGAGGCGATCGCGGGCCGATCGATCCCCGGCAAGGTCTTCAGCACGAATTTTGCCATCGCCATCAAGGCGCCGGTATTGCCGGCCGAAACGACGCCATCGGCCCGGCCGTCGGCAACGGCGTCGATAGCGAGGCGCATGCTCGTCCGCCGCCCGGCGCGCAGCGCCAGCGACGGCTTGGCGTCGCCCGGCACCATCTCGGTCGTATGAAAGACGCTCGCCGCCGCAGCAAGGCTCGGCAATTTCGCCAAAAGCGGGCGCATCCCGCTCTCGGCCCCGAACAGCAGAAAATGCAAATCCGGAGCGCGCTGCACAGCGATCTCGGCGCCCTTGAGGACGATGTCCGGGGCGTGATCGCCGCCCATGGCGTCGAGGGCGAGCGTGACGGCCTGGCTCACCGCTGCGCGCCTCCGCGCCGGCGCTCTTCTCTCAGCCCGGCTCCGAGCGCGGTGCGACGACCTCGCGCCCGTCGTAATAGCCGCAAGCCCGGCACAGATGATGCGGCCGCCTGAGCTCGCCGCAATTCGGGCATTCGCCATAGGCCGCGGCCTTTAGCGCATGGTGCGAGCGCCGCATGCCGCGGCGCGAGGGCGAGGTTTTCTTTTTTGGAACGGCCATGGGTTATCCGGGGTTCTGGGGCAACGCGCGAGCCAGCGGTAATAAGCCCAAAACCGCGGCGACGGCAACAGACAAGCGTTCACCGGCCGTGCCCGGCGGCTCACTCTTGCCCATGATCGCGCCACCGGGCGAGCGCGCCAAACACGTTTTCTTCGGGCGCCGCCGTCGCCGCCTCGTCGAGGATCGCGTCGGGGTCGCGCGGAAAGGGCGGCAAGGCCAGCGACAATTCCTGCGCCACCGCCTCGCCGATATCGACGGCGTCGCCGTGGAGCGGCTCGAAGGCAGTTTCTTCGGCGTCCAGCTCGAGCTCGGATGCGGCCTCGCCGGACGGGCCGTAGGCCAAGCTAAAGGACTGCGCCACCGTGCCGTAGACCGAATCCAAGCTGACCACGCATTCCTGCGCGAACTCGGCCTCGAAAGCCGCTTCCAACTCGAATGTTCCGCCGCTCTGGCGCCGCAGCGCGACGGTCGCAACGAGGCGGTCGAGCGCGATCAGGCCAAAGCGCAGGGCGAGCTGCGCGCGCTCTTCCGCGGTGGCTTCGATCGCCTGGCGATAGCCTTCGGGGCCAATTCGGCTGAGCGGCACGAGCCGGCAAAATTCGGTCATTGCGCCACCATCGGGGCTGCGCGAATTGCCGGCGGGTCGAACCGGACCCGCCCGGCCAGCAATTCGGCGGACGATTGCCGCGCCAACGCTGCCGTTGCAGCGCGGACATAATCGACAATCGCCGCGGTGGGCCGAGCCTCACCCTCGATCGTGCCGAGGAGATTGCGGGCGATGGCCGCGCCGAGCACCGAATCGCCGGCGGCGAGCCCCGCCTCGTAGGCGCGGATTCGGCCGTAGAACCCTTGCGCCATGCGCTTTACCTCCTTGCCGACGCGCAAATCGCCGATGCCGCTTTCGCGGAGCGCCCGGTCGAGCTCGGCGAACATCGTGTCGAAAAAGCGCTGGCCGAGCCGGGCAGAGCGCGGCCGTTCCGATTTGAGGCGGTGCAGATAGAGAAAAGCGTGCAGGCACATCAGCTCGAACCGGCCGTCGGGCGTGTCCGGCACGCCCCATTCGGTGAAGAACGCCCTATGCCGCGCCTGCTCGACGACGATGCGATAGGCGAGGTCGGCCGCGATGCGGATCGATCGACGCCGGCCAAGGAATATCACCGCGGCGTCCCGCGCCATCGCCGGCGTTGACAACGCACGGCTCTCGGCTGAAGGTATAAATTCGAAATGGGCACCAGCCTAGACCCGGTTCGATCGGAACCGGTCCTTTGACCCGTCTCGCGACGACCAGCCATGACCATAGCGCGATTTTTCTCCCTTTTCGCCCCAATTGCTGCGGTTGCGGTCGCCGGCTGCGCGCCGAGCGTCGAGCAGCGCGGCAATTTGCCCCCGCCCGATGCGATGGCCGAGATCCATCCGGGCAAAACCACCAAGGACGAGGTGGTCAAGATCCTGGGGACACCGTCGAGCGTCGGCATCTTCGACGACAAGTCGTGGTATTACATCAGCAAGCGGACAAAGCAGGTCGCCTTCTTTCTGCCCGACACGACCGACCAGCAGGTCTTTGTCGTCGATTTCGACAAGAACGGCGTGGTTTCGGCGGTCGATCACAAGGGCCTCAAGGACGCCGAGGCGATCACGCCGGCGCCGGGCGCGACACCGGCCCCGGGCCGCGAGCTGACCTTCCTCGAGCAGATCCTGGGCAATCTCGGCCGCTTCAACGGCGGTGGCGGCAGCCCTGCCAGCACCGGCAGCGGCGGCGGCGGCAGCGGCAGCGAAGGCCAGCCAGGCCCCTCGCCGCACGACGATCGCTGATCAGGCGGCCCATTTCGCCAGGATCGCGAGCAGCAGCAGCGCCACGATATTGGTGATCTTGATCATCGGGTTGACCGCCGGGCCGGCGGTGTCCTTGTAGGGGTCGCCGACGGTGTCTCCGGTCACCGCCGCCTTGTGCGGCTCGGAGCCCTTGCCGCCGTGGTGGCCCTCCTCGATGTATTTCTTGGCGTTGTCCCACGCACCCCCGCCCGAGGTCATCGAGATCGCGACAAAGATGCCGGTAACGATGGTGCCGAGCAGCATCGCGCCCAGGGCGCTGAACCCGGCGGCACGCCCGCCGATGGCGGCGACGACGAGAAAAAGGATGATCGGCGCCAATACCGGCAGCAGCGACGGCACGATCATCTCGCGGATCGCCGCGCGGGTTAAGAGATCGACGGCGAGGCCGTAATCGGGCTTGGCGGTTCCTTGCATGATCCCGGGGATTTCACGGAACTGGCGCCGCACCTCGACCACCACCGAGCCGGCGGCGCGGCCGACCGCGGTCATGCCGAGCGAGCCGAACAGATAAGGCAAGAGGCCGCCGATAAAGAGGCCGATCACGACAAACGGGTCCTGCAGCCCGAAATGGACGTCGAGCTTGGGGAAATAATGCTTCAGGTCTTCGGTATAGGCGGCGAACAGCACCAGCGAGGCGAGCCCGGCCGAGCCGATCGCATAGCCCTTGGTCACCGCCTTGGTGGTGTTGCCGACCGCGTCCAACGCGTCGGTCGTGCGCCGCACCTCGCGCGGCAGATCGGCCATTTCGGCGATGCCGCCCGCATTGTCGGTGACCGGGCCATAGGCATCGAGCGCCACGATCATCCCGGCCAAGGCCAGCATCGTCGTCGCGGCGACGGCGATGCCAAAGAGGCCGGCGATCAGAAACGAGGCGATGATGCCGACGCAGATCACGATGACCGGCAGCGCGGTCGCCTCCATCGACACGGCCAGCCCCTGGATCACATTGGTGCCGTGGCCGGTGGTCGAGCTCTGCGCGATGCTGCGCACCGGGCGGTATTCGGTCGCGGTGTAGTATTCGGTGATCCACACGATAAAGCCGGTGACGAGGAGGCCGACGATCGCGCAGAGCCACACATCGAGCCCGTCCACGATCGTCCCCGAGATCATCGTCAGCGGCGCCCGGAAGCCGAGGAGCCACCAGACGACAAGGGCGATCGCTCCGACCGACAGGATGCCGGTGGCGATAAGACCTTTGTAAAGCGCCTTCATGATGGCGTTATCGGCGCCGAGCCGGACAAAAAAAGTGCCGATAACGCTGGTCGCGATGCACACCGCACCGATCGCCAGCGGCAACAGCAGCATCGTGTCGCGCAGCGGCGGCGCAAAGAAGATGTTGGCGAGCAGCATCGTGGCAACGATCGTCACCGCATAGGTCTCGAACAAATCGGCCGCCATCCCGGCGCAATCGCCGACATTGTCGCCGACATTGTCGGCGATGACCGCGGGGTTGCGCGGGTCGTCCTCGGGGATGCCGGCCTCGACCTTGCCGACGAGGTCGGCGCCGACATCCGCACCCTTGGTAAAGATGCCGCCGCCGAGACGGGCGAAGATCGAGATCAGCGAGGCGCCGAACGACAACGCCACCATCGCCTCGAGCACCGGGCGCAAATCGTCGCCCGGGGTCAGCGCGCGCAGAATGAAATAATAGATGCCGACGCCGAGGATCCCGAGCCCGACCACGAGCAAGCCGGTGACCGCCCCGGCCTTGAACGCGATCGCCAGCCCCGGGCGCAGCCCGCCGCGCGCCGCCTGGGCGGTGCGCACATTGGCCCGCACCGAGACATTCATGCCGATATAGCCGGCCGACGCCGACAGCACCGACCCGATCAGGTAGCCGATCGCGACCCGCAGCCCCAAAAAGATGCCGAGCAGGATCAGGATCACGACGCCGACGATCGCAATCGCGCGGTATTGCCGGTTCAAATAGGCGCGCGCGCCGACCTGCACCGCGCTCGAAATCTCCTGCATGCGGGCGTTGCCGGCATTGGCGCTCAGCACTTGGCGGCTGGCGACGAGGCCGTAGAGGAGGGCGAGCACGCCGCTGGCAATGACGAGATAATAGACGGGAGGCATCCAAAAACATCCTTCGCCGCGGGCATACGAAAAAACGCCCGCCTCCATCTTGCCCGGCCGGGCGGCGGAGGCGGGTCAGCGCAAGCCGACCTTGCCAGAAGCGCCGGCGTTAAGCAACCGCGCGGGCGCCGCGCAGCCGGTCCTCGTCCGACGCATAGGGCCGGCGGATAATCGGATTCCCCGGCCGGCACTTTACCGCTAATCTGCGCCGCAGACGTCTTCGAAACCGGGCCCGGCGGCGTTCTTGAGATCGGTCGGCGTCCGCCCAACACACGGGAGAGAAAAATGGCTGAAGTCGACGGCGCCACCCTGATCGCCAGGAGCCTCAAGCAGCAGGGCATCAACCACCTCTTTGGCGTCGTCGGGTTTCCCGTCGGGCCGATCGCCGCTGCCGCGCAGAATGAGGGCGTGGCCTATATCGGCATGCGCAACGAGCAGGCCGCCTCCTATGCCGCGCGGGCGTACGGGTATCTGACCGGCCGGCCCGGCGCCTGTATCGTCGTCACCGGTCCCGGTGTCGTGCACGGGCTCGCCGGTCTTGCCGACGCGCAGCAGAATTGCTGGCCGATGATCCTGATCGGCGGCGCCTCGGAAACCTATCGCCGCGGCATGGGCGCTTTCCAGGAAGAGCGCCAGGTGCTGCTCGCAGCACCGCTGTGCAAATTTGCCCACGCCATCGACAGCGTAAAGCGGATCCCGTTTTATGTTGCGGAGGCGACCCGGAACGCGACCTATGGCCGGCCGGGTGCGGCCTATCTCGACATGCCCGACGACATCATCACCGGCAAGTGTGACGAGAAGGACGTGGTGCAGGTGCAAAAATGCCCCGACCCGCCGCGCTTCCAGGCCCCGCCGGAGAATATCGACGCGGCGCTCAACATGCTCGAGCGGGCCGAGCGGCCGCTCATCCTCGTCGGCAAGGGGATGGCTTGGGCCGACGCCGAAAGCGAGGTGCGCGCCTTTATCGAGAAGACGCAAGTGCCGTTCCTGCGCTCGCCGATGGGCAAGGGCGTGATGCCGGACGACCATCCGCTGTCGGTTGCGGCGGCGCGCACATTGGCGCTGCAGAACGCCGATGTCGTCTTTCTGATGGGCGCCCGCTTCAATTGGATCTTCCATTTCGGGCAGCCGCCGCGCTATGCGCCGGACGTCAAGGTCATCCAGCTGGACATCGCGCCCGAGGAGATCGGCCACAACAAGGCGACCGACGTGGCGCTGGTCGGCGACGGCAAGGCGATCATGGCGCAGATGAACGCCGCGCTGGGCGGCCGCCAGTGGTTCCATCCCAAGGAATCGCCATGGCGGCAGATGATCAACAAAAAGTCGGCCGAGAATGCGGAGCAGATTAAGCCGCAGGTCAACGACGACAGCGCCCCGGCGACCTACTACCGCGCCTTCAAGGACATCGCCGCCTGGATGCCGCGCAACTCGATCCTGTCGGCCGAGGGCGCGGGCACGATGGATATCGGCCTGACCATGCTGCCGGTGTTCAGCGCCAAGGCCTGCCTCAACGCCGGCACCTACGGCACGATGGGCCTCGGGCTTGGCCAGGCGATCGCCGCCGCCATCGTGCACCCGGATCGTCCGGTCATCCACCTGTCGGGCGACTCGGCGATCGGCTTCTCCGGCATGGAGATGGAGACGCTCTGCCGCTACAACCTACCGGTCAAGATCGTCGTCTTGAACAATGGCGGCATCGGCCCGGGCATGCCGGAAATCCCGGAAAACCCGATGATGAACATGCGCCCCAACACGCTGATCTACGGCGCGCGCTACGACAAGGTCATGGAAGCCTTTGGCGGCAAGGGCTTTTTTGTCGAGGATCCGAAGGACATCCGCGGCGCCCTCGACGAAGCGATGAACCACCGCGGCCCCGCTCTGGTCAACATCGTCCTCAGCCAAGGCTCCGCCCGCAAGCCGCAAGCCTTCCGCTGGCACAGCTGACCCGCTGACCCTGCTTCACCCTGACCCTCCCCCGCCCGCGGGGGAGGGTCAGGGTGGGGGTTGGGACGCTCCGCAATTGCCGAGTTGGTCTTGGTTCAAGGTATTCAGCGACAAAACCAACGCGCCGCATAATCAGCTGTCGGATTCTGGGTCGCACCTCCTCGATCCTGACCCCTCGCCCCGCCCGCAGACTATTTCCTGGCGTCTTCGATGCGGCGCAGGAAGCGCGGGTCGAATTTCGAGCTGATAATCGAACCAGTCATCCTCGGATGCGAAACCGATCAGCACCCCGGCAGGCTTGCCGTCGCGCGTAATGACGATCTCTTCGCCCTCGGCTTCGCGTAGAAAACCGCGGCAGGTCGGCTATTCGACATCAGCGAGTGGGAGCCGTCCTCACCCGAGACTTACCGAATTCCCCGAGCAACGTCCGGGCCTCCGCATTCTGACTTACTGGGCATCAACGATGAAGCTCCCGGCCTTCGCCGGGGCGCGCCCCAGCGGCAAGGGCTTCTATGTCGAAGACCCGAAGCACATCAAGGGCGCGCTCGACGAAGCCCGATGAACCACCGCGGCCCCGCCTGTCGACATCGTCCTCAGCCAAGGCGCCGACCCGCAAGCCGCAAGCCTTCCGCTGGCACTCGTAGCAGCCTGGGCTTTCCCCCTCTCCCCAAAGCCCCGCAAGCGGGGAGAGGGCCGGGGTAAGAGGGCCGCGCCGCAAGCGGCGGCGCCTGTCTTTTGAGTGACAGATGTCGTGCTAGTACGGCGACCATGAACGCCGAGCAAGTCCTCGCCACTCGACGCCGCTCCCAAAGTGCGCTGCAGGCTCGCGGGGTGGTCGCATGCCGCGCTGTTCGGCTCCGTGGCGCGCGGGGAGAACCGCCCGCGTACAGGGACAGTTTATAAACATCCTGGTACGGGTTCGACTCCCGGCGCCCATGTGACCGTGTTACGACGGGTTACTGTCGGCGTTACGGAGACAGTTTATTATATCGCCGAGGCCTATTTGTCTGAGCCCAGACGTAATCGGCCCGCACGCCGCATCGAAGTCCCATCTGGCGCCCGCACCGCGGCTAGGCGGATGCATCTGCGTTCCGAAGGCCGAGCAGAACGCGCTGACGCGACATTACGGGACCGCCTACATGGCGGCCCCTTCGGTGATTTCAGTGGGAACAGGAGCACGGATGACCTTTCGGTGCCGCAGACCACGAGCATGTCTAGCGCGGTCATCAGGCGCCGTCATCGAGATCATTTCCGACATGGCTCGGCCGCCGGTCTGGCCCGGCCATCCGGCGCCGCAGCCCAGCAGATCGCGGGTCGAGGCTGCGCTGCAAAATATAATGGCCTTGGTGCGTCCCGGCCAGGACGGGGTTGCCACGGTCTGGGACGGCAACAAGTATGTGCAATGCGGGCGCCGGCCGGACCGCAGCCTGCGCTGCGAAGCGGCCGGAGCGCTGATGCAGCCGTCGCTTGGGCATGTGCTCGTCGCGGAACGGATAGCTCGGCTCGCGGCGCTCGGCTGGCATCTCGACCCGAGCTTTGGCAATTATGTGCAGAGCTTCCCGCCCGACATGCCGATAGGCCGGATCGTCGACAAGATTCTACAAGCGCTCGCCGAGGGCTACGGCGCCGACCTGGCCGATCTGGAGGTGCAGAGCACTTGGGTGGCGAGCGAGCCATGCCCGCCGTGCAACGGGCCGAGCCAGAACCTCGCCGGCATCGTCAGCAATGCACCCTCGATGGCGGCGACAGCGGTGCACGCCTGCGCCTACAGGCCCCAAGCCGGATCAGGGGCCGGGCCTCCCCGCGGGCTCGACGGCGGAGCTGATCGACCTCTATGGCGCGCGGGTGACCGGTGAAATCCAGCGCTTGCGGGTCAATCTCGACCGCCGCGTGCACGTCGTGTTCGACACGGACCTCGGCTACATTCAATGCGAGCCGCAGACCTCGCCCGCAGCGATCTATTGCGGGGCCCAGTCCGCGGACAGCTGGCCGGCGCTCGCCGGCGTCCTCTCCCCGGATCGGGTGGCCCGATTGCACGCCGCCGGCTTCGCCGATCCGGGACGTGCGCCGAATTATTGGAAGATCTATCCGGCCGACCAGGTCGACGATGCCGCCATAGCCCGTGAGGTGCTGACGATCCTGCACGATGTGTACGGCTATACCGGGTTGCCGAAACTCGAGGTGAAAACCGAGGAGATCGGCCACTAGCTCGACCAGCCCCGGACTGGTGGATGGCGCCCGGCCGGAGAGCCCCGGTTGGGATACAAGCGGCCGGGCGCCCGGCCGCGGCGGCGGAACGTTTTTGGCCGCGCCGCGTCTTTATGCCGAGAGGAGCAAGCCGATGACCGAGGCATCCCCGCCGGCCGGCCCCGATCTGGCCGCCGGCCTCGATTTGGCGCAGCTCGCAGACGGGGGCATGGTGCTTGGCCGGGTCGGCGACGAGGCGGTGCTGCTGGCGCGGCGCGGCGACGACATATTCGCGATCGGCGCCATTTGCACGCATTACGGCGGCCCGCTCGGCGACGGCCTCCTGGTCGGCGACACCGTGCGCTGCCCCTGGCATCACGCCTGCTTCAGCCTGCGCACCGGCCAGCCGCTGCGCCCGCCGGCGCTCAATCCGGTCGATTGCTGGCGGGTCGAGCGCCGGGACGGCATGGTCTATGTGCGCGAAAAGCGGCAGCCGGCGCCGCTCGCGGCGCCCGCGATCGCGGCCGGTGCGCCGCGGTCGATCGTCATCCTGGGCGGCGGCGGCGCCGGCAACACCGCCGCCGAGACGCTGCGGCGCGAGGGCTATGCCGGCCGGCTCGTCATGGTCAGCGCCAATTCCTCGGTCCCCTGCGATCGGCCGAACCTGTCGAAGGACTACCTGGCCGGCACCGCCCCGGAGGAGTGGATCCCGCTGCGCCCGCCGGAATTCTACCGGGAGCACGACATCGAGCTGCATCTGGACGCCCGCGCCGCCTCGATCGACCGGAAAGGCCGGCGGCTCGTGCTCGAAAGCGGCGGCGAGCATTCCTACGATATGCTGCTGCTCGCGACCGGCGCCGAACCGGTCCGCCTCGGCGTTGCCGGAGGCGATCTGCCGCATGTCTGCTATTTGCGCTCGCTCGCCGACAGCCGCGCCATCATCGGGAAGGCGGCGAGCGCCCGGAGCGCCGTTGTGATCGGCGCGAGCTTTATCGGGCTCGAAGCCGCCGCCGCGCTGCGCGCCCGGAACCTCGAAGTGCATGTGGCAGCACCCGAGGAGATCCCGATGGCGCGGATCATCGGGCCCGAGATCGGCGGCTTTGTGCGGGCGCTCCACGAGGAGCACGGGGTGCGCTTTCATCTCGGCACGACGGTGGCGGCGATCGAGCCCGGGCTGGTCAGGCTGGCGAACGGGCAGACGCTGGCGGCGGATCTGGTGGTGGTCGGCATCGGCGTGCGTCCGGCGCTCGATCTGGCGCAGAGGGCGGGGCTCGACATCGACCGCGGCGTCGTCGTCGACCGGCATCTGCGGACGAGCGACCCCGCTATTTTCGCCGCCGGCGACATCGCGCGCTGGCCCGACCCGCATACCGGCGACAATATCCGCGTCGAGCATTGGGTGGTCGCCGAGCGGCAAGGGCAGACGGCGGCGCGCAACATGATCGGACGAAGGGTGCCGTTCGACGCGGTGCCGTTCTTCTGGAGCATGCATTACGACACTTCGATCCTTTACGTCGGCCACGCCGAACGGTGGGATGCAATCGAGATCGACGGCCGGCCGCAGGACCGGGACTGCCGCGCAACCTATCGCCGCGACGGCCGGGCTCTCGCCGTCGTCACGATCGGGCGCGACGCCGAGAGCCTGCGGGCGGAGCGCGCGCTCGAGGAGCAAGCGTAAGGGCGGATGCAATCCGCCCAATTGCAGCATTAGTTTAGTTAGAACTCCCTCATGGCAGCCGCTGAAACCCTGACGACCACCGTGTCGACCAAGCAAGGGGCAGGTCATCCTGCCCAGGGCAATTCGCCAGCGCAGGCATTGGCAGGCCGGCACGCGCCTCCCTTAATTCCAATGTGGCGCCCGCCGGGCGGCTGACGCCACTGGCCGGGTTAAGTCGCGAACTGCTCCTTGAAGACGCGCTCTTCGAGGTTGGCGTCGTGATCGAAGAGGAGGGTCGGCGCGATGTCGCGGTTTTCGCGGATTTCGACCGTGACCACGTCGCGCACCTCGGTAAAGTCGGCGACCGCGCTGACCGGCCGCTTCTCGGCTTCGAGCGCCTCGATCCTGACCCGCGCATCATGACGCAGGAGCGCGCCGCGCCAGCGCCGCGGGCGAAACGCGCTGATCGGCGTCAGCGCCATGACCCCGGCGCCGAGCGGGATGATCGGGCCGTGCGCCGAGAGGTTATAGGCGGTGCTGCCGACCGGGGTCGCGACCAGGATGCCGTCGGCGGCAAGCTCCTCGATGCGCACGACGCCGTCCACCGTGACGCGCAGCTTTGCCGCCTGGCGGCTCTCGCGCAGCAGCGACACCTCGTTAAAGGCGAGCGCCCGTTGCGTCGCCCCCTGCCGACAGGTCGCCACCATTTCGAGCGGGTGCAGGACGACGGGTTGGGCCTCGGCCAGCCGCTCGAGCAGCTGGTCGACCCGATAGGGGTTCATCAAAAAGCCGACGGTGCCGCGATGCATGCCGTAGATCGGCACTCGCAGCGCCAGAAACCGATGCAAGGTTTCGAGCATAAAGCCGTCGCCGCCGAGCGTGACGATGATGTCGGCCGCCTCGGGCGCCACGCGCGGGTAGCGGCGGCACAATTCGTCGAGCGCCTGCTGCGCGGCCGGCGCGTCGGCCGCGACGACGGCGATGCGCGGGTCGCTCACCCCCCGGTCACGCTCATATGCCGGCCGACGGCGGGGCGGTTGTGGCGGCGGTCGATGATAAAATCGTGGCCCTTGGGCTTGCGGCCGATCGCCTCGCCGATCGCGGCGACAAGTGCCGCGTCGCCTTCGGACTGGCGCAACGGCGTGCGCAGATCGGCCGCGTCCTCCTGGCCGAGGCACATATAAAGGGTGCCGGTGCAGGTGAGCCGCACGCGGTTGCAGCTTTCGCAAAAATTATGGGTCAACGGCGTGATAAAGCCGAGCCGCCGCCCGGTCTCGCGCACCACCGTATAGCGCGCCGGGCCACCGGTCCGGTAATCGGTTTCGTCCAATGTCCAGCGGCGCTGCAGGCGGGCGCGCACCATCGACAACGGCAGATATTGCTCGAGCCGGCTCTCGCCGCCGATGTCGCCCATCGGCATGACCTCGATAAAGACGAGGTCAAAGCCTTGCTCGCCGCACCAGGCGACGAGGTCGTCGAGCTCGTCCTCGTTGACCCCGCGCAGCGCCACAGTGTTGATCTTGACCGCGAGGCCCGCCGCTTTTGCCGCCCTGAGCCCGTCGAGCACGACATCGAGCCGGCCGCGGCGGGTGATCTCGGTGAATTTCGCCGGATCGAGCGTGTCGAGCGAGACGTTGAGCCGGCGCACGCCGCACTCCCAAAGCTCGCCGGCATAACGGGCGAGCTGGCTGCCGTTGGTGGTCAAGGTCAGCTCGTCGAGGGCACCGGTATCGAGGTGCCGGGCGAGCGCCCGGAACAGGCTCATGATGTTGCGCCGCACCAGGGGCTCGCCGCCGGTCAGGCGCAGCTTTTTGACGCCGAGGCCGACAAAGGCGCTGCACAACCGGTCGAGCTCTTCGAGGGTCAGAAGCTCGGCCTTTGGCAGAAAATTCATCTCTTCCGCCATGCAATAGACGCAGCGGAAGTCGCAGCGGTCGGTGACCGATACGCGCAGATAGGTGATGGTCCGTCCAAACGGGTCGATCATGCCGTGCTCATTCGCGCCACAGCCTAGCCTGTATAAGATAGGGCGGCGACGGGGCAATGTCGCCCCCGATCTCGCAAACGCCGCTTCAGCCCCGCGGCGCCTCTGGAAACCAGTCGCCGAGCACCTGCTCCACGGTGTAGACGGTGGCGCGCACCAACGGCAAATCCAGCCGTGAGAGATCGTCGTATTCTTCCATATCCCGGATGGCGAGCTCCACCGCGTGGCCTGCTTCTTCTTTGATCAAATGGTCCATCTCGCGCTTCAGGCTGGGGCTGTCGTTCAGGATCTGACGGATCTCCGCCCTGGCCTGACGGATCGTGCGACGCCAGCCTTTGCGCGGGTCGAGGGCTGGCGAGTGGAGGAGCTTTACATGGTGCTGGATGATCCGCGAGATCTGGCTGCGCAAGCCAAGTCTGAGAGCTTTCCCCAAGCTTTCGATCTCCTCGGCCAGGTTGCTCCAGTCGAGGAGCTGGTTCGAGCCGGTGCGCGCGGCAGCGCGCAGCGCCGTCGCCTGTTGCTCCGACCAAGCCGCAGTGTCCTCGTCGTAAAGCGTCTTCAAATCGGTCATCACCGCTCCTCGGGGCACCAGTCGCCGAGCACCTGCTCCACGGTGTAGAGAGTGGCCCGCACCGCCGCCTCCGTTGCCGCGTCGATCTCGCCGCGCCCTTCGAGGTCCCTGAGGGCAAGGTTAGCAGAGCGCTTCGTCTGTTTCGCGATTTCCCGACCGACTTCACGGGCGAGGCTGGGGCTCAGCTCCAGCAGATCCTCGATTTCTATCCTGGCGTCCGCGATCGAATCTTCCCAGCCCCGCCGGGGTTCGCTCGCCGGTGAATGATCGAGCTTGAGCAGATGGCGGATGATCCGCCGGATTTGGCTGCCCAAAGCAGATCTCTGCGAAATCCCCAAACCCTCGATCTCCTCCGCGAGGTTCTTCCAGTCGAAAAGCCGGTTCGAGCGCGTCTCGGCCGCCGAGCGCAACGCCTCGGCCTGCTGCTTCGACCAGGCGAGGAAGTCCTTGTCGTAAAGCGACAGCAGTTCCGTCATATCGATGCCTTCGATCTCGGCGATATCAGGAAACATAGGATTTGTCGGCTTCCGACGGAAGCCGCCCGCGGTCGTTGTCTTCGCGGCAATTACCAGCGCCAGCGCTTGAATCAACCGTGCGGCTCGTCGGGAAACCAGTCGCCGAGCACCTGCTCTCCGGTGTAACGCGCCCGCCGCAGCACGTTCGCCTCAACCTCGTCAATCTCGCCATGCTCTTCGAGGTCCAGAATTGCGTGCTCTATTCCGTCTCTCGTTTCCTGCGCGACGAGGCGACCGAGCTCCGAGCGAAGACTGGGGTTTCCACGCAGCCGCTTTTCTATCTGCAGCCGGCCGAGACGGACCGTGCGACGCCACCCATTGCGCGGCTCGACCGAGGAAGAATACTCGAGCGTCACCAAGTGCTGGATGATCCGCAGGATGTGGCTGCGGACCGCATCTCGTTGGGAGTTGCCCAAATCCTCGATCTCCTCGGCGAGGTTCTCCCAATCGAGCTGCTGGTTTGTCGCGCCGCGGGCGGCAGCGCGCAGCGCTTCAGCCTGCTGCCGCGCCCAGGCAAAAAGGTCTTCGCCGTAGAGTGTCTTGAGTTCCGTCATGGCCGCTCCGCTCGACGATATATAACATGGCATTTGCCTCCTTGAAGCGGAAGGCGGCGCGACCCATCATCGGCCTATGCAGGAATTCACCGTCCGCCCTGATCCCGATCACCCGCGCCTGACCCGCGCCGTGGCCGGCATCGACCAGGACGGGAAGGCGATCGAAACCAGGGTCGTCATGGAGCGGCCGCTGACCTTGTTTTTGAATGGCCGCGAGATCGTCACGATGATGACGATCGGCGACCATCCCGATTGGCTCGCGGTCGGCTATCTCTCAAACCAGAACATGCTGCGCGCCGACGACCGGATCACCGGGATCGATTATGACGAGGAGCTCGAAACCGTCGTGGTGCGCACCGCCGGCGAGACCGATTTCGAGGACAAGCTGCGCAAAAAGACGCTGACCTCGGGTTGCGCCCAGGGCACCGTCTTTGGCGATCTGATGGAGAATTTCGAGGAGGTCCGGCTCGATCCCGGCGCGGTGCTGCGCACCTCCTGGCTCTACGCGCTGTCGCGCAAGGTCAACACCGCACCCAGCCTCTACCTTGCCGCCGGCGCGATCCATGGCTGCGTCTTGTGCGAGGCGGACCGGCCGCTCCTCTATATGGAGGATGTCGGCCGGCACAATGCGATCGACAAGATCGCCGGCTATATGCGCCTTTTCGACGTCTCGCCTGTCGGCAAGATCTTCTACACGACCGGCCGGCTGACCTCGGAGATGGTGATCAAGACCGTGCAGATGAGGATCCCGATCCTGATTTCGCGCTCGGGGTTTACCGCCTGGGGTGTCGATCTCGCGCGACAGGCGGGGCTCACTCTGATCGGCCGCGCCAAGGGCAAGCGGTTTGTGGCGCTCGCCGGCAGCGAACGCATCGTCTTCGACAGCGACCCGCGCCACATCGCCGACGAGCCTGCGCGGCTCGCGCGCAAGGCGGGCCTCGCCGAGGAAGAAGCGGCGGCATGAAGGTCGTCGGAGTTTTGCTCGCCGGCGGCCAGTCGCGGCGCATGGGCGGCGGCGACAAGGCGCTGCGCCCGTTCGGCGAGGCGACACTGCTCGACCGGGTCGTCGCCCGGTTGCGGCCGCAGGTCGCAAAGCTCGTGCTCAACGCCAATGGCGACCCGGCGCGTTTTGCCGGTTTCGGCCTGCCGGTCGTCGCCGACAGCGTCCCCGATTTTGCCGGCCCGCTCGCCGGGGTGCTCGCCGGTCTCGATTGGGCGGCGGAGCACGCCCGGGATTGCCCTTATGTCGCCAGCGTCGCAACCGACACGCCGTTTTTTCCGCCTGACCTGGTGGCGCGGCTCGTGCGTGGCCTGGCCGAAGCCGGCGCCGATCTTGCTTGCGCCGCTTCGGGCGGGCGCCCGCACCCGGTGTTCGGCTTATGGCCGGTGCGGCTCAAGGAGGAGCTGCGGCATGCGGTCGTCGCGGACGGCATCCGCAAGGTCGATCTCTTCACCGCGCGCCACAAGCTCGTGACGGTGCCGTTCGACGAGCGGCCGGCCGACCCGTTATTCCCAGCCGACCGGTTTTTCCCAGCCGACCCATTCTTCAACGTCAACCGGCCGGAGGATTTCGCCGCCGCTGCGGCGCTCGCCGCTCGCTGCTAGTGGAACAGCTTGAGGGCGTTGAGCGCGGTCTCGACGACGCCCCAGGCCAAGGGGATGCCGACTAGCCCCCAGGCCAGGACCAGCTTTATCGTGTTGCCGGGCATCAGTGACTCCCAAATACCGGGGCGGCTTCGACCTCGTCGTCGGCCGCCATCGCCTTCATGTGGTAGCGCGAGCTGACCGCCCTGACAAAGGCATTGCAAAGGAGGCCGACGACCAGCAGCACGGCCATGACATACATCGTGACGTTATAGGCTTGGGCCCTGGCGACACCGTGGGTCAGGTTGTACTCGCGAATGTAGTTGACCAGCACCGGGCCAAAGATGCCTGCCATCGACCAGGCGGTCAGCAGCAGCCCGTGGATGGCGCCGACATAGCGGGTGCCGAACATGTCGCGCAGATAGGCCGGCACGGTCGAAAAGCCGCCGCCATACATGCTGATGATGATGCAGAAGCACGCCACGAACAGCGCCACATTGCCGATTCTGCCGGCATGCGGCACTACCGAATAGAGGATGATCCCGAGGATAAAGAACACAAAATAGGTGTTCTTGCGCCCGAGATAATCGGAGACCGACGCCCAGAAAAAGCGCCCGCCCATGTTGAACAGGCTCATCAGCCCGACAAATCCGGCCGCCGCGGTGACGGTGACGCGCCCGGGGAACATTTCCTGGCTCATCGCCGAGGCCTGACCGAGCACCCCGATGCCGGCGGTGACGTTGAGGCACAACACCCACCAGATCAGCCAGAATTGCGGCGTCTTCAGCGCATGATAGACAAAGACGTTCTCGCGGGTGACGAGCCCGGTCGATTGCGTCGGCGCCACATAGCCGGCCGGCGCCCATCCGGGCCGTGGCACACGCACGATCGCCGCACCCACCATCATGAAGCAGAAATAGACCACGCCCAGCACGATAAAGGTCTCGGCCACCCCGACATGGGTCGGTGTCGAAAACCGGTGCATCAGCCAGACCGACAGCGGTGCCGCGATAAAGGCGCCGCCGCCAAACCCCATGATCGCCATGCCGGTCGCCATGCCGGGCCGGTCGGGAAACCATTTGATCAGGGTCGACACCGGCGAGATGTAGCCGATGCCGAGGCCAAACCCGCCGAGCACGCCATAGCCGATATAGATCAGCCAGATGTTGTGCAGGTAGACGCCGATCGCCGATAGAAAGAAGCCGCCGGCCCAGCACAAGGCGGCGGTGAACATCGCCCGCCGCGGCCCGCTCTCCTCAACCCAGCGGCCGAGCAATGCCGCCGAGACGCCGAGAAAGAAAATGCCGAGGCTGAAAATCCAGCCGAGCTCGGTCAGCTTCCAATCTCCGGGCGCCGATTTGGAGATGCCGATCAATTTGGTCATCGGCAGGTTGAAAACGCTGAAAGCGTAGGCTTGGCCGATGCACAAATGGACGCAAAGCGCCGCTGGCGGGATCAGCCAACGGCTGTAGCCCGGCGGCGCGACAATTCGCCGTTGGTCGAGAAGCGACAATAGAGCCACGTGCTGCCCTCCCTAATGTACGTCGGCTCGCGTGATAACGGACCAAAGCACGAATGCGCAAGGTGTTCCTCGTCGCACTCGGCGTGCGAGCATAACAGATCCGCCGGCGGTGTGCAGTCGATTGTGGGCCGGCCTTCGCGCGGCCTGTCGGCAGCGCGGCCTTGCAGCGAGCGGGCCGGCGTGCCAGCATTAACCATGCTTGCGGCGCCCGATCTTCGCTTGATCTCCTTGCTGACGGCGCGGCTGTGCCACGAATTGGTGACGCCGATCACAGCGATCGGCAACGGCGCCGAGCTGATCGTCGAAGGCGACGCCGATTTCGCCCACGAGGCGACGGCCCTCGTCGCCGACAGCGCAAGGCGGGCCGCGAGCCGGCTGCAATTTTATCGTTTCGCCTATGGTTTTGGCGGTGGCGATCTGGCCCCCGGACTGGCCCCCAGCGACCTCGCAATCGGCTTTTTCGAGGCCAGCGGGATCACCGTCAACTATCCGGCGGCGGTTCGGCAGCTCCCGCTCGAGTGGCAGAAGCTCGCTTGCAATCTGCTGTTGCTCGGACGCGAAGGGCTGCCCCGCGGCGGTGCGCTGAGCTTGGAGAAGGACGCCGCCGGGCCTGGTCTGCAAGCAATCGGCGACAGCGCCGCCTTGGCCGCCGATTTCCGGACTGCGCTCGCCTTGGAGGCGCCGACCCAGGCGCTGACGGTGCGCACGGCGCAGGCTTGCTTTACCGGTTTGCTCGCCCGCAGCCTGGGCTGCCGCCTCAAGGCAACGGCAGCGCAGACCGGCGGGTTTCGGCTGGGCTTGGCCGCGGCGGCCTAAGCCGTCGCCGTGTCGTGTCGCGGCATGGCGTTGCCCACCGCGGCAACCGATGCGGCCGCCGCGGCAGCAAGCGGAGATTCGAGCGGGTCGCGCAGCACATAGCCACGGCCCCACACGGTCTCGATGCAATGCCGGCCGCCGCTCGCCTCGGCGAGCTTTTTGCGCAGCTTGCAGACAAAGACGTCGATGATCTTGAGCTCGGGCTCGTCCATCCCGCCGTAGAGATGGTTGAGAAACATCTCTTTGGTCAAGGTGGTGCCTTTGCGCAGGCTGAGCAATTCGAGAATGCCGTATTCCTTGCCGGTCAAATGCACCGGCCGGCCATCGACCTCGACGGTGCGCGCTTCGAGGTTGACGACGAGCTTCCCGGTGCGAATGACCAACTCGGCATGCCCCTTCGAGCGGCGCACGATTGCCTGGATGCGAGCCACCAGCTCGCGCCGATCGAACGGCTTGGTCAGAAAATCGTCGGCGCCAAAGCCGAGGCCTCTGAGCTTGTGATCGAGCTCGCCGAGACCCGAAAGTATCAATATCGGCGTGCGGACGCGCGCTGCGCGCAACCGACGGAGCACCTCGTACCCGTCGATATCCGGCAGCATCAGATCGAGCAGGATGATGTCGTAGTCGTACAGCTTGCCGATCTCGAGCCCGTCTTCGCCGAGATCGGTTGCATCGCAGATGAAATTCTCCTTTCTGAGCAGCATCTTGATGTTTGCGGCCGTAGCCGAGTCGTCTTCGACGAGAAGCACACGCATAACAGCCTCCGGGGGAAACGGGGCCGGCAACCTCAGCCGGCGGTGCCGTGATTAACATTACCCAAGGTAGTTAACATATCGTTGTCGGAGAGTCCATAGCCGTGTCATCTATCCTAGGCCAACAACCGAGGGTAGCAAGATGGCGATTCGGCCGCCCCGTTCCCTCTGAGCGAAGAAATTAAGCATTCCGGAGTCCGCCGGCGATAACGAGTGTCGGTTCGGGTTTCTGCCGGATGATTCCGGCACTCCCCCGATGCGCATCCCCAGCGGTCAGCCGCGCCCGTTCCGGCGCGGCAACGCGTCGCATCGATCGACCGCCACGAGCCCGCATGTTCCCGGAAGGTTCTAGACGTGGGCCGGATCACGATACCTGGCCCGGCGGCGGCTGCGAGCGGATTGTGTCATGAATTGTACAAGCCTCCGTTTATGCGTCTTTTATGTGGCAAACGGCAGGCTACAGGGAGGCAGGAATTGCCAAGTGTGAGCTGCCTCACACTCGGCTGCGATTTTTGCTTGCGCCCGAGCTCGGCCGAGCCTCACCTCATCGCCGGGGCGAGGAGGGAAGGAAGGCCATGGATCTGAGGCTCGTGGGCAAGACCGCGCTGGTCACCGGCGCCAGTATCGGGATCGGCCGCGCCATCGCCAAAGGCCTCGCGGCCGAGGGTGTGCAGGTGGCGGCGGTGGCGCGGCGCGGCGCTTTGCTCGACAGCCTCGCCGGTGAGATCGAGCGGATGCAGGGGCCGCGCCCGGTGCCGATCGTTCAGGACATCATGGCGCCCGACGCGGCGGCACGGCTGCGCGACACCGCGCTCGCCGGGCTCGGCCATGTCGATATCCTGGTCAACTGCGCCGGCGGCAGCAGGCCGCTGCCGGTCGATGCCCCGGAAGACAAGTGGGAAGAGGCGATCACCCTCAACTTCACCCGGCAGCGCCAGATCACGCATGCGCTCTTGCCGCAGATGATCGAGCGGCGCTGGGGACGGATCATCAACATCACCGGCAAATCCGAGCCCGACCGGCTCAACGCCGCGTTCTCGGCAAAGGCCGCGGTGCATGCCTGGGCCAAGGGCTTGTCGCGCGAGCTCGGGCAATACGGGATCACCGTCAATTCGATCCCGCCGGGACGGATCATGAGCGAGCAGATCCGGCGCAACTACCCCGAGGAATATCGCAAGAGCCATGCCGCGGCGGAGATCCCGGCCGGCGCCTATGGCGAGCCCGAGGACCTTGCGGTGCTGGCGGTGTTTCTCGCTTCGCCGCTCGCGCATTACATCAGTGGCGCCGTCATCCCGGTCGATGGCGGCCTCAGGCGTTATGCTTTTTGAGGCGAGGCGGCAAAATGGCAGAGACGGCCTCGGCGAGCCCACCCGATCGGCCATCGGCGCGGCGGCGCTTGCGCCCGTTGCTGCTGGTGCCGGTCGTGGCCTTTATCGGGCTCGTCGCCGCGTTTGCGCTGGGCCTCCGGCACGATCCCCGTTTGGTTCCCTCGCCGCTGATCGGCAAGCCGGTGCCGGCGTTCGACCTGCCCCCGGTCAAGGGGCATAGCCTCGGCCTCTCGTCGAAGGATTTGCGGGGGCATGTGACCCTGGTCAACGTCTTCGCGTCGTGGTGTGTCGCCTGCCGCGAGGAGCACGCGCTCCTGGTCCGGCTCGGACAGCAGCAGATCGTGCCGATCGAGGGGCTCGACTACAAAGACAAGCCGGCGGATGCGGTGCGCTGGCTCCAGAGCATGGGCGACCCCTACGCTCGAACCGGCGCCGACGCCGACGGCAGGGTGGCGATCGATTGGGGGGTCTACGGCGTGCCCGAAACCTTTGTCGTCGATCGCAGCGGCCATATCGCCTACAAGCAGATCGGCCCGATCACCCCGGAAATCCTCGATCGCACGATTCTGCCGCTGATCGAGCAGCTGCGCGGCAGAACCCGAGCTGCGCAGCAAAACCCGGCGGGCGGCGAAGGCTAGCGATTGGCCGATGCGTTATTCGGCGGTTCGAGCGTCCGCGTGGATCGCGGTTGCCGCGGCAATCGCGCTCGTCGCCGTGCTCAGCGGGCTGACGCTTTCGCAAACTCGGCCGGTGCCGCGCGCGACCGATCGCGCCCGCTCGCCGGATTCCCTGGCGCTCACCGTGTTCGCCACGCCCCGGCCGATGCCGCCGATTTATTTCGACGACGCCGCGGGCCGATGCGCTGACCATCGCCGATTTTCGCGGCCGCGTGGTCCTGCTCAACTTTTGGGCCACCTGGTGCGAGCCGTGCCGGCAGGAGATGCCGACGCTCGACCGGCTGGCGGCCAAGCTCGGCGGCGCGGGCTTCGCTGTCGTGCCGGTGTCGATCGACCGGGGCGGCGCCGCCGCGGTCAAGCCGTTCTACAAAAAGCTCGGTTTGGAAAAGCTGGCGGTCTACCTCGATGCGTCGGGCAAGGCGCCAGCAACGCTCGGCCTTCCCGGCGTTCCCGCCACCTTGCTGATCGACCGCGAAGGACGCGAAGTCGCGCGCAAGATGGGCGAGGCCGATTGGGACAGCCCGCAGATGATCGCATTGATGCGCCGCTACCTCGGGCCGGATGGCGCCAGCGCAAAGCCGCGCTGACGGCAAGCCGGGCCAAGGCGGGGGCCGGTCTTACGAGGCCGCGTTTGGAAACAGCGCGTCGAGCAGGTTCCAGCGCGGCCGGCGTTGGGCGCGCGGCTTGCCGTCGATCCAATAAGCGTGCTGTGCGGCATGGAAGCCGTCGCCTTCCTTGAGCTCGAGCCACTGGTCGAGGTATTGGCGCAAGCTGTCTGCACCGGGCGGCAGCAGATAAGCAAACAGCATCGGGCTGCCGGTCTCGGCAGGAGCCACCGCGGTGAAGCCGGGGTGGGCGGCGGCCCAGGCGCCCGCCTGCTCCAAGGTCCACACCGCGGCGTCGATGCGGTCCATGATCGCCGGCAAATCCTGGTAATTGGGCACCATGGTGATGGCGGCGGCGGGGAACAGGCGGCGCACCATCGGCACCAGCACCGGGTCGTCGAACACCGCCAGCCGCAGGCGCGGCATCGCCAGGATTGCCTTGCGGTCGAGAAACTCGCCGGCCCGCCTGGAGCGCACGATCAACGCCATCGGGCTCTGAAAATACGAGCGCGACACCGTCAATCGCTGCAGCCGCTCATCCGTGACGTAGATCCCGCCGACCGCGATATCGAACCGGCGTTGGACCAGCTCGTCGGACAATTCGGTCCAGGAATACGGGATCAGGTCGAGCGCCACATCGAGGTCGGACGCCAGCTGATAGGCATAGGCGATGTCGAAACCGACCAGATCGCCATGGGCATTCCTGTAGCTGAACGGAATGACGTTCGGGTTGTAGCCGACCCGTAAAACTCCGCTGCGCTGGATGGCCGACAGGGTCGGCTCGCGGGGGCTGCCGGTTTGCTCGCCGACCACCGTCACCTTGTGCGCCAGCGCCGGGTCGAGGCTCAGCTGCAGCAGCGCGTTGCTCGGCCCGGGCAGCAGCACCGGCCGCATCGCAACCCCGGCGAGCGCCACCAGCGCAAAGATCGCGCCGCTCCCCAGCAATGTGCCGCATAGGCGCACCGGATGCGGCCGCAACTTGCGGAAATAGACGAGCGGGACCAGCACCGTGGCAAAGCCGAAGCCCATCACCGACAGCGCCACCTGGCCATAACGCGTGACCGTCCAGGTTTCGAGGAAGAGGTTGAGTACATTCGCCGGCAGGCCCAGCCAGCTGGTCAAAAACACCACGCCATCGACCGTCGCGGTCGGCGAGCCGAAGCCCGAGAGCAGCGTCCAGAACGGCAGCAGCAGGAGCTCGGTTGCGGTCAACCGCAGCTGGTGGACAAAAGCTGCAAACAGCATCAGCAGGTAGAGAAAATAATTGCCGAGCTGAGCCAGCACATAGCTGATCGACAGGCTCGCTTGGAGGATGTCGGTGCGCTCGTCGCCTTCCGGGCAGCCGGCCCGGGCGGCGACCCGCTCGGCCGCTTTCAGCACAAAGGGCAGCGCTACCACCGACAATGTCGTCACCAGCGCCAGGACAAAGGCCGGACGCAGCTCGGCGAGAATCTCGCGATAGCCGACCGGCGCCACCGCGGCCAGCACCGCCGGCAGGACGACAAAAGCGAGCAGCAAGGTGCCGATCAGAAACAGCGACACATAGAGCAGCAAGCCGCCCATCCGGTCGGGCTGGATCGTCCCGGCGGCGGCGGCGAAAAGCGCAAAAACGCCGATCGGCGCCACCCGCACGATCCAGCCCCAGATCGTGACGCTTGCCACCCGGATCGCTTCGAGGATCTCGAACAGCGCCGCCTTGCGCTCGATCCGTTGGATCGCAATCCCATAGACGATGGCGAACACCACCACCGCCGGCACGTAGTTCTTGCCCAGCGCATCGAACAGATTGGCCGGGATCAGCAGGCTGAGCAGGCTCGCTTGTTTGGCCGCAATCGCCGGCGTCAGCACGCTCGGCAGCGGCGGCGCCGGGATCGCGCGCGCGAGCGCCCAGATGCCGATAAAGGTCAGCGCCCACATGAACAGATAAACGGCCCAGCTTGCCGAGAACAGGCGGCGCGCCATCGCCGGGGTCAGCCGTCCGACACCGTACAGCAGCGAGCACAAAAGATAGGGATAGACCGCTACCTGCAGCATCATCGCATAGGCGGAGCCTAGCGGCTGGAGCACCGCTGCGCGCTCGCCAAAGACGATCCCGGCGGCGATGCCGGCGACGGCGCCGATCAGGATCCAAACCGGCAGGCCGATCGACCCGACGATCGCGGCACCGATTGCAGGCGACGGACGCCGAGGCGCCTGACCGGCCCGCGCTCCGCGCCCGCCGGGTGCGGCCGTCGCATCATCGGCGCGCCCGGCATTGCCGGCTCAGCTCATAGCGAGCGGCCGAGCGCTTGGCGCAGCCGGCGCGCGGCGACGATCAAGAGCGCCAGATCGGCGCCGGCGCTGGCGCTCAATTCGCGAGAGACGGCTTCCGCCGGGTCGAGATCGGCGGCATGCGCAGCAGCCCAGGCGGCGGTCGGATCGGGCGCGCCGGCCTCTTCGCTCGCCAGGACGCGCCCGGCGAGGTCGGCTTGCAGCGCCCAGAGATCGTCGAGGACGACATCGATGGCGAGCTTTTGCCATTGGGTCTCGACCGGCAGTCCGCGGGCAGCCGCGCGCATCTGGTAGAGGCGAAAGCGCTCCCCTGACGCCGTAATATACCCGAGCTGCGCGTTCGAGCGGCTGCGCCGCCGTTTCGGCCAGCTCGGCGATGTCGAGCGCCGGTTCAAGAAACATCATCGCGCCGATTTGTGCGGCGAGCGCATCGGGCACACCCGCCGAGCTGAAATGCAGCGCGCGGGCAGCGGCAATGCCGCCATCGCGCGGCGGCAGCAACGACGGGAGTGCGGCAGCGAGCGCCGCGACGTTCGGCCCCAGCCGCGCCCGGTCGCCGGCGATGTCGAGGCGCCGATGCTGCAATAGCCAGATCGTGGCGTGCTCGACGACCAGCGAAATTTCGATCAGCATCTCGGTCTGCACCCGTGCCGCGGCCTTGCCGTCGAGCGCCTCGATCTCGGCCCAAAGCCGCGGCAAATCGAAAATTTCGCGCATGATCAGAAAAGCGCGCGCGACATCGGGCGCAGCACAACCGGTGCGCGCCCACACGGTGGAGACAAAGCCGATGCCGGTGCGATTGACGAGGTTGTTGGTTACCGAGGTCGCGATGATCTCGCGGCGCAACGGATGGGTCGGGATTTGCGGCCCGAGCCGGTCGCGCAGCACCGCAGGGAAATAGCGGGCGAGCTCGTCCGCGAGGTCGGGCGCGTCGGGCAAATCGGAGGCCAGCAATTCGTCGTCGAGCGCCATCTTGGCATAAGCCAGCAGCACCGCCAGCTCGGGCCGGGTCAACCCGCGATGCTGCGCCGCACGAGTCCGCCAGCTCCTCGTCGTCGGGAAGAAACTCGAGCGCCCGGTCGAGGCGGCCCGCCCGTTCGAGCTCGCGGATCAGCCGCACCTGCCGGTCGAGGAAAGCGACGCCGTGCGCCTCGGCAACCGACAGCGCTTCGCCCTGCAGATAGTTGTCGCGCAACACGAGGGCCGCGACCTCGCCGGTCATGGCATGCAGCAGCGGCAGGCGTTCCTCGGCCGACAACGCGCCGATGGCGATCGCGCGGTCGATCAGGATCTTGAGGTTGACCTCGTGATCCGAGGTATCGACTCCCGCAGAATTGTCGATCGCGTCGGTGTCGATGCGGCCGCCGGCGAGCGCATAGGCGATGCGGCCGCGCTCGGTCACCCCGAGATTGGCGCCCTCGCCCACCACCTTTGCCCGGACCTCGGTGCTGTCGATGCGCAGCGCGTCGTTGGCGCGGTCGCCGATTTCGCCGTGCCGCTCCTGCGGCGCCTTTACAAAAGTGCCGATGCCGCCGAACCAGAGGAGATCGACCGGCGCGCCGAGCAATTTGCGGATCAGCTCGGCGGGTGTGAGCCGATCGGCCTCGATCCCGAAAAGGCGCTTCATCTCGGCGCTGACCGGCACCGATTTGGCGCCGCGGTCGAAGACGCCGCCGCCGGGTGAGATCAGCGCCGCGCTGTAATCGGCCCAGCTCGAACGCGGCAACCGAAACAGCCGCTCGCGCTCGGCAAAGCCCCGCTCCGGGATCGGGGTCCGGATCGACAAAGACATGGCGGTGGTCGAACGCGCCGACGAGCCGCAAACGCCGCGACATCAGCATGCCGTTGCCGAACACGTCGCCCGACATGTCGCCGACGCCGACGACGGTCGGGTCGCTCGTCTCGATATCACGGCCGAGCTCGCGGAAATGGCGCTTGACCAGCTCCCAGGCGCCGCGCGCGGTAATGCCCATCCCCTTGTGGTCGTAGCCGGCCGAGCCGCCCGAGGCGAAGGCATCGCCGAGCCAGAAGCCGTATTCCTCGGCGATCGCGTTGGCGTAATCGGAGAAGGCCGCGGTCCCCTTGTCGGCGGCGACGACGAGGTAGGGATCGTCGCCGTCATGGCGGACGACGCGCGGCGGCGGCACGATGCGATGCCCGCCCCCGGCGCTCTCGGCAGCACTGTCGGCGACGATATTGTCGGTCAGGTCGAGGAGGCCGCGGATCAGGATCTTGTAGCACTCGACACCTTCGGCACCGAGCTGGTCGCGCGCCGGCGGCGGCCGTTTGACGACAAACCCGCCTTTCGCCCCGACCGGGACGATGACCGCGTTCTTGACCGTCTGCGCCTTCATCAGCCCCAGGATTTCGGTGCGGAAATCCTCCTTGCGGTCGGACCAGCGGATGCCGCCGCGGGCGACCTTGCCGGCGCGCATATGCACGCCCTCGACGCGCGGGCTGTAGACGTAGATTTCAAAGAGCGGGCGCGGCAACGGCAGCAAATCGAGGGTGCTGCTCGCGAGCTTGACCGTGACATAGGGTTTGGGGCCGCCTGACGGCAGCATTTGGTAGTAGTTGGTGCGGACCGTCTTCAGGACCAGCGTCAGATAGCTGCGCAGGATGCGGTCTTCGTCGAGGCTCGCCACCGCGTCGAGCGCGTGGTCGATCGCCTGGATTTCGGCGACCGCGGCGAGCGACCGATCGAGCGTAGAATCGGGGTCGAAGCGGATTTCGAACAGGCGGACGAGGCGCCGGGCGAGCGCCGGATGGCCGCCGAGCGCATCTTCCATATAGGCCTGGCTGAACGCCGTCCCGGCTTGCCGCAGCACCTTGGCGTAGAGCCGCAGCAAGGCTGCCTGGCGCGCCGAGATGCCGGCGGCGAGGATCAGCCGGTTGAACCCGTCGTTTTCGACCCGGCCGGTCCAGATCGCGACGAGCGCGTCTTCGAACCGCTCTCGCGCCCGTTCGCTCGGCTCGGCCGCGGCGGTGGCGCCGGCGAGCTGGAATTCGTCGATCCAGACGGTCTCGCCATCGGCGCAATCGATCCGGAACGGCTCCTCGGCGACCACGCGCAGACCGAGGTTTTCGAGGATCGGCAGCACATCGGACAGGACGACCGGCTCGCTGGCGCGGTAGAGCCGCAACCCGCGCGCCCCGCCCTCGGCCGGCGGATGCAGCGAGACTTCGAGCGGCGATCCGGCGCGCACAGCCTCGATCCGGCGCAGATCGGCGATCGCCTGGCCGATGCCGGTGCGCGCCTGGTAGGCGGCCGGGAACGGCCGCAGGCGGCGCAATTTCTCGATTGCCTCGGCCTCGCCGAATTCGGCGACGGCGGCGGTTTCGAGCCGGTCGCTCCAGCTCCTGCCGGCCTCGGCGAGCTGGCGCTCGACGAGCGCGGCATCGGCCGCCCCCACGGCACCCCGCCGGGTGCGGATGATGAACTGGACGCGGGCCAGCACCGAATCGTCGAGATGGGTGAAAAATGCCGAAAGCCGCCCGGCGAAAGCCTCTTCGAGGATCGCCGCAAAGCGTTGGCGCAATTGCGTGTCGTAACGCTCGCGCGGCACATAGACGAGGCAGGAGACAAAACGTTCGAGCGGGTCGCGGCGGACAAAGAGCGCGATGCGCTGGCGCTCTTGCAGATCGAGAATCCCGGTGACCGTGTCGAAAAGCTGATCCTGATCGGCCTGAAACAGCTCGTCGCGCGGCAGCGTGTCGAGGATGTGCAACAACGCCCGGCCGTCATGGCTCGACGGCGACAGCCCGGTGCGCTCGACGATGTAGCGCACCTTCTGACGCAGCAGCGGGATGGCGCTCGGGTTGCGGCTGTAGGCGTTCGAAGTGAACAGGCCGAGGAACAGCCGGATGCCGACCACCGCGCCATCCGCCCCGAACCGGCGCAGGCCGATCGCGTCCATATGGGCGGAGCGGTGCACGGTGGCGCGGCGGTTCGATTTGCTGATTACGACGAGCGCGCGGCGCCGCACAAAATCCTGCACGTCCGCCGGCAGCGCGGACAGGTTGCGCAGCCCGCCGAAGATCGGATATTCGGGGTCGCGCAAGATCCCGAGCGCCGGTTGCGCCGGCTCGGCGGCACCCTCGAAATCGTATTCGCGAAAGCCGAGAAAGGTCAGGTTGTCGTCGTCGAGCCAGCGCAGGAATTCCTGCACCTCGGCAAGCTCGGCCGGCGGCACCGGCGGGGCGGGCGCGAGCGACAGCTCGTCGAGCAGCGCGTGCAGCACCCGTCGCATCGGCTGCCAGTCTTGGACGACGGCCCGCACATCGACGAGCACCGCCGCCAATGTCTCGGCCAGGCGAGCGAGGCCGGCCGGGTCGGCTTCGCGGGTGATCTCGATCTGCATCCAGGATTCGCGCAAGCCCGCGGCGCTATCGTCGAGCAATTCGCCGAGCCGGCCATCGGCGCCGCGCGCAACCCCCAGGACCGGGTGGATGACGAGATGGACGACGCGGCCGCCGGCGTTGATCGCTCCGGTCACCGAGTTCGACGAGAAACGCCATATCGTCGTTGGCGATCTCGACGATCGTATGCGGCGAGGCCCAGCCATCGGCGGCGAGATCGGGGTTGTAAACCCGGATCTTCGCCTGGCCGGGGCGGCGGCGCCCGGCAAAGCGCCAGAGCGACAGCGCCGCGCCGGCGAGGTCGCGCGGGCTGCGTGCGGCGACGTCGATGGCGGGGACGTGCCGGTAGAACTCGGCGATGACGCGGTCGGCGCCGGGCCGCGCGACCATATCGACCGAGGCAGCCGCGAGCGCTGCCGCCTTGGCGACGAGCTTTGCCTTTTTTGCCTCTCCCGGTCTTGTCGCCGTCTGCGGCTGTACCAGCTCGATCGTGTTCGCCATCCGGCCCCTGGCGCATCCGAAACCGCCCAACCGACGGCGCGATGGCCGAACACTGGCGGCTATGACGCGTCCCGGCAAGCTGTTTGGCGGGGGCGAGGAATGTGGAATTCAGGGCCGGCTTGCGCAAAGATACGGCGGAGATGATCCGGATATTGTTGCCCGCCGGGATGCGGATTCCGGGGTTTCTTCGCCGCGGTGCGATCTATTTGCTGCCGCTGGCGGTGCTGCTGGCGGCGATCGCCGCCCGCGTGGCGGCACCCGATCTGCTCGATCGCCTATCTCTGATCTGCTTTGATTTTTACCAGCGCGCATCGCCGCGCGCACCGGGCAACGCGCCGATCCGCATCGTCGACATCGACGACAAGAGCCTCGCCAAGATCGGCCAATGGCCGTGGCCGCGCACGACCGTGGCCGAGCTTCTCGACAAGCTGGGGAAGGCCGGGGCCGCGGTCGTCGCCTTCGACATCGATTTTGCCGAGCCCGACCGCACCTCGCCCAGGATGCTGCTGCCGCTGCTGTCGCAGAACCACTCCGGCGAAGCCGAAATCGGCAAGCTGCTGGCGGCCCTGCCCGACCCCGACCAGCGCTTGGCGGCGGCGATGCGGACCGTGCCGACGGTCACCGGGTTCATCCTCTCCGACCACGGCGAAACCCGGCCGCCCGCGGCAAAAGCGGGGTTCGCCTTTGCCGGCGACGACCCGCTCGGCCATGTCGGCGAATTCCCCACGGCAATTTCCGACCTGCCGGTGCTGGAGCAAGCCGCCGCCGGAAACGGGTTTCTCAATCAGTCCGTCGATTGGGACGATGTCGTGCGCCGTGTGCCGCTGATCCTGAAATTCCGCGGCAAGCCCTACCCGTCGCTCGACGCCGAGGCGCTGCGGCTGGCATTGGGGGCATCGACCTATATCGGCCGCGCCGCCGGCGCCAATGGCGAGCGCAATTTTGGCGAAAGCACCGGCTTGACCGCGATCCGCATCGGCCGGCTGACCGTGCCGACCGACGCCGCCGGACGGGTTTGGCTGCACTACGCGCCGCGCCAGCCCGACCGCACGATTTCGGCGGCCGATGTGCTGGCCGGCAATTTCGACCGCAGCATTTTCGACGGGCATATCGTGCTGGTCGGTACCTCGGCCGCCGGCATCATCAACGATCTGCAGGCGACGCCGATCGGCCCCGCCATGCCGGGGGTCGATATCCATGCCCAGCTGCTCGACGAAATCCTCCAAGGCGTGTTTCTGTCGCGGCCCGATTGGGCGGTCGGGGCGGAGATCCTGTTCGCGCTTTTGGTCGGCGCCGCACTGATCTTTGTCTTGCCGCGGATCGGCGCCTTGTTGAGCGCGATCCTCGGCGGCGCGTCGGCGGCGCTCGCTTTCGGCCTCTCCTGGCTCGCCTTCAAACATCTGAGCTGGCTGATCGACCCGGTCTACCCGTGGGTCGTCATCACGATCGTCTATCTGGTGGCGACCCTTCTCGGCTATTTGCGGACCGAGGCGCGCCAGCGCGAAATCCGCAGTGCGTTCTCGCGCTATATGTCGCCGCATTACGTCGAGGAGCTGGCGGCGCACCCGGAAAGGCTCGTCCTCGGCGGCGAGACCCGCGACATGACGATCATGTTTTGCGACATCCGCAACTTCACCAGCATGGCGGAAGGCATGGATGCGCACACGCTGACGCATTTCATGAACAGCTTTTTGTCGCCGATGACCGAGATCATCACCGAGCACAAGGGCACCATCGACAAATACATCGGCGATTGCGTCATGGCGTTCTGGAATGCGCCGCTCGACGACCCCGACCACGCCAAGAACGCGGTTCGCGCGGCCCAGGCGATGCGCCGCCAGCTGATCACGCTCAATCGCGGCTGGGAGGCCGAAGCGAAGGCAGCCGGCAAGCCGTTTCGGCCGGTCCGGATCGGCATCGGCCTCAACAGCGGCGAATGCTGTGTCGGCAATTTCGGCTCGGAGCAGCATTTCGACTATTCGCTGCTCGGCGACCCGGTCAACCTCGCCTCGCGTCTCGAAAGCCTCGGCAAGGTCTATGGCATCGATCTGGTGATCGGCGAAGAGACCGCGATTCGCCTCGACGACCCGGCGCTGATCGAGGTCGATCTCGTCGCGGTCAAGGGCAAGTCCCAGGCCGGCCATGTCTACACGTTGCCGCCCGAGCGAATCGAGGAGGCGGATTTCGCCGTCCGGCACCGCGCGCTGCTCGGCGCCTATCGCGGTCAGGATTGGGCAGCCGCGCTGGGCTTGCTCGACGACGGCCGGCTCGCCGCGGCGCGCCACCTCGCGCCGGTTTACCAGCTTTACCGCCGCCGCATCGCCCATTTCCAATCCGACGCTCCGCCCGCCGGCTGGGACGGGGTGTTCACCGCCGAAGAAAAATGATTAATGCGGTGGATAAACCACGATTTGTGTCAGATCGTAACAAAATTGACTTTATTTGAAGGATTGCCTCCGCGATAATCTGATCGACGGGAGCAGAAGCCATCGGGGACCAGACCCGCCAGGGCGGCCGGTGCCGCTCAAGGAGTGCTGCGGATGAGCATGATGGAATTTCGGGTGTGCCGGCACGGCCGCGAGGCGCGCTGGGTGGTGACACTCGGAAATTCGGTTTACGGCGCCTATCTCGACAAGGAGCAAGCGGTGCTCGACGCGGTCGATGCGGCACGCGACGCGCTCCAAGCCGGCCGCGAAGCGCAGGTCTGGGTCCGCGACCGCGCCACCGCCGACCGCGTGTTCTGACGCGGCACCGCCGACCGGGTGTTCTGAACGCGGCACCGCCTGTAGCGAGGCACAGCAAAGCTCAGTCGAGGTCGGCGAGCATTGCGGCGGTGACGAGGGTGACGCCGCCGTCGCTGCGGTAAAAGCGCTTGGCGTCGAGCACCGGGTCTTCGCCGACCACCAGCCCTTCCGGAATATGGCAGCCGCGGTCGATCACGACCTTGGTCAACCGCGCACGGCGGCCGACATCGACATCGGGGAGCAGCACCGCCTCGCGCATCTGCGCATAGGAATTGACCCGGCAATTCGAGAACAACAACGAGCGCCTGACCGTGGCGCCCGACACGATGCAGCCGCCAGACACCATCGAATCGACCGCCATGCCGCGCCGCTCATCGTCGTCGAACACAAATTTCGCCGGCGGGAATTGCTGCTGGTAGGACCAGATCGGCCAATAGGGATCGTAGATGTCGAGCGACGGCACCGGCATGACGAGATCGAGATTGGCCGCCCAATAGGCATCGATCGTGCCGACATCGCGCCAGTAAGGCTCCGCCTCCGGAGTGGTCTTGACGCAGCTGTCCTCAAAGGAATGGGCGACGGCGAGCCCGCGGCCGACCAGGCTCGGGATGATGTCCCGGCCGAAATCGTGGCTCGACGACGGGTCGCGATGGTCGCGCTCGAGCTCGGCATAAAGAAAATCGGCGGTGAAGGCATAAACCCCCATGCTGGCCAATGCCCGGTCGGGCTTGCCGGCCATCGCCGGCGCGTTTGGCGATTTTTCGTGGAAATCGATGATGCGCATCGAATCGTCGACCGCCATCACGCCCAGCTCAGAGGCTTCGGCGAGCGGCACCTCGATGCAGGCGACCGTGCAATCCGCACCCTTTTGGAAATGATCGAACAACAGGTTCGAATAATCCATCTTGTAGATGTGGTCGCCGGCCAAGACGACGAAGTAGCGCGGGCCGGCGGCGCGCAGGATGTCGAAATTCTGGTACACCGCGTCGGCGGTGCCGCGATACCAGGTGGCCTCGTCGAGCCGCTGCTGCGCCGGCAGGAGATCGAGAAACTCGTTCATCTCCGGGCGCAAGAACGACCAGCCCATCTGCAGGTGCCGCAACAGGCTGTGCGCCTTGTACTGGGTCAGGACGGCGATGCGCCGGACCCCGGAATTGAGGCAGTTCGACAATGTAAAGTCGATGATGCGGAACTTGCCGCCGAAAAACACCGCCGGCTTGGCGCGCCGGTCGGTCAGCTGCTTCAGCCGGCTGCCGCGGCCGCCGGCGAGAACGAGGGCGAGCGCCTGTCGCGCCAGCCTCTCTTGAACGCGCGCGCCCGCCAGCATCTCGTTCTCCTTTGGCCGAGCCGCGTCGCCACGCGGCGGTTGGACAATATCACCCGGCCGTGAACGGCGTATGGCCGCGGTCAGTCCCGCCACCGCATAAAATCCCGGGCTGCCCGGTCTCGCCGGTCGACCCGCGGGGCGAAGGACGGCGCGGCAGCGCGATGCCGTTATCGCACGAGATCGAGAATCCGCCGCAGCCGCGGGTCCTCGGCCGTCCCCAGCCATTCGAAAAGGACCATCTCGGTGGTCACGATCTCGGCGCCGTTGCGCTCCATGCGACGCAGCGCGGTCTCCTTGCTTTCGGCGCGGCGCGAGCCCATCGCATCGCGCACCGCAAAAATCCGCCGCCCCGCCTTTAGCAAGCCCAGCACCGTCTGCAGCACGCAGACATGGGTTTCGCACCCGGCGACGATCAAATCGGGCCGGTCCGGCAACGCGGCGAGAAAGCCCGGCATGCGGCACGCGTCGAACGTCATCTTGTGCGCCAGATGCGCCGCGTCGGGGCGCAGCTCCGGCACCGTGCCGCCGAGGCCGCGGGCGTTCTGCTCGGTGAACAGGATCGGCACCTCGAGCATCCCGGCGGCGTCGATCAGGCGCTGCGCATTGGCCACGGCCGCGGCGCCCTCCTCGATCGCCGGCATCAGCCGCGCCTGAAAATCGACCACCAGGAGGGCAGAGCGCTCGCGCTCGATCACCGGCATGTCTTTGGCCCTTCACGCGTCCTCGGCTTGGGTGAGCTTAGCAGCTCACGCAGCATGCTGAAAAATGCCGCTTGCCTCCGTGAGCACCCTTCGAGACGGCCCGCATGTCCCGAGGGGCCGCCATCAGGCGGCCGTACGCCAGAGCGCTGCGAAAGCCGCTTTGACCTCCTCTTGGCTCGCAGGCTCCTCGGCAATCCCCTCGTCGATCGCAGCCTGTTCTTCCGTCTTCTGGTGCTTCAGCGGTCGATGCCGCCCATGCAGAGGTATTTGACTTCGAGGTATTCTTCGATGCCGTAGTGAGAGCCTTCGCGGCCGATGCCCAATTCCTTCATGCCGCCGAAAGGCGCGATCTCGGTCGAGATGATGCCTTCGTTGATGCCGACGATGCCGTATTCGAGGGCCTCGGCGACGCGCCAGATGCGGCCGATGTCGCGGCTGTAGAAATAGGCGGCGAGGCCGAATTCGGTGTCGTTCGCCATCCGCATCGCGTCGGCCTCGGTCTGGAAGCGGTAGAGCGGGGCGACCGGACCAAAGGTCTCCTCGCGGGTGATCATCATGTCGGTGGTGACGCCGGTCAGCACCGTCGGCTCGTAAAAGCTGCCGCCCAACGCGCTGCGCTTGCCGCCGATCACCACCTTGGCGCCCTTTTTCAGCGCATCGGCGACATGGGCCTCGACCTTTTCAATCGCTTTCATGTCGATCAAGGGGCCGATCACGGCACCCGGCTCGAACCCGCCCGCGACCTTCATCGCCCCCGCCGCCTCGGCCAATCGCTTGGTAAAGGCGTCGTAAACGCCGTCCTGCACCAGGATGCGGTTGGCGCACACACAGGTCTGCCCGGCGTTCCGGTATTTGGAGGCGATCGCCCCCTTGACCGCCATCTCGATGTCGGCGTCGTCGAACACAATAAAGGGCGCGTTGCCGCCCAATTCCAGCGACATCTTCTTGACCGTGCCGGCGCACTGCTCCATCAAGAGCTTGCCGATCTCGGTCGAGCCGGTAAAGGAGAGCTTGCGCACGACGGGGTTCGAGGTCATCTCGCCGCCGATCTCCTTCGCACCACCCGTGACGCAGGAGAGCACCCCTTTTGGCACCCCGGCGCGCTCGGCCAATTCACACAGAGCGAGCGCCGAGAATGGTGTGGCGGTCGCCGGCTTCACCACCATCGTGCAACCCGCGGCCAAAGCCGGGCCGGCCTTGCGGGTAATCATCGCCGACGGAAAGTTCCACGGCGTGATCGCGGCGGTGACGCCGATTGGCTCCTTGGTCACGATGATGCGCTTGTCGGATGCGTGCGCCGGGATCGTGTCGCCATAGACGCGTTTTCCCTCCTCGCCAAACCATTCGATAAAGGCCGCGGCATAGGCGATCTCGCCCTTCGACTCGGACAAGGGCTTCCCCTGCTCGGCGGTCATCAGGGTCGCCAGGTCCTCCTGGTTCGCCATCATCAGGTCGAACCAGCGGCGCAGCACCTGGGCGCGCTCCTTGGCGGTCTTGGCACGCCAGGCCGGCAATGCCTTGTCGGCCGCCTCGATCGCCCGGCGGGTCTCTTCGGCGCCCATCCGCGGCACGCTGCCGAGGGTTTCGCCGGTCGCGGGGTCGGTCACCGGGATCGTGCCGCGGTTCAGCGCGTCGGTCCACGCGCCGTCGATATAGCATTGCTGGCGGAACAGCTTCGCGTCCGAAAGCTTCATCGCGCACACCTCCCTCGTTCGCGGGCTCCTGGCCGACCCGACAGGTGATAGGTAAAGAGCGGCCGGCGCGTTGGCAAGGCGCGCCCGGGGCGCCCGCCCTCTCGACGGCCCACTTCAAATCGCCGAGCGGAACGCTTGCCGCAGCGCCGCGCCGGTCAGGCCCAGCGCCTGGCGAGGAGCTCCCCGGCGCGGTCGGCGACGGCCATGATCGTGCCGACCGGATGTGCGGTCACCGGCGCCGGCAAGAGCGAGGCGTCGACCACCGCGACGTTCGATGTGCCGCGCAGGATCAGGGTTTTGGGATCGACGCCGCCTTTGTCTTCGCTCAGCGCCGCGGTGCCGCCAAAATGATTGACGATCAGCCGGTTGAAGTAGATGCCGTGGGCCGGCGACGGCCCGGTCACGTAGCGGCGGATGTCGGCGAGCTTGTCGGGGTTCAAATGCGGGTGGCTCGGGCCGCCCGGACCGAACCGGATTTCGAGCCCCCGATCGCGGGCAAAGAGCCGGATCATGTCGGCGACCGCCCGCGTCATCAGCGCCGTGTCCTTGTCGCCCGCCTGGGTAGCGGGCAGGTAGACGTCGGGGGCGATGACATTGCCCTTTGCATCGAGGCTGACGATGCCGCGCGCCTTCGGATCGAGCAGCATGACAAAGGCCGACAAGGTGCTCGGTCCATAATAAAGCCCGCCCGGCGTGCCGGCGCCGTTCGGATTGAGAAAGATCTCGACATCGGGGATCTTGCCGGCGCTGGCGTAGTTCAGGATCGAGACCGGCTGATATTGCGCATAAGGGCCGCGGCCGCTCGCGAGATAGGCTTTCAAATCGGCCGCGTTCCCGGCGTAATCGCCATAGTCGTAGGCCCGGTAGGAGACCGGGCCGCCGTAATCGTAGGTCACCATCGTCAGGACATGGTCGAAGACGCCGACGCCGACCCGCGGATTGTCGATCGCGAATTTGGTGCGCGGCCCGTGCGGAAAAAACTCTGCCTCGCGGCCGCTGGGGCCGATGCCGCTCAGCAGGAGGAGGCGCGGCGTGGCGAGCGCTCCCGCGGCCAGCACCAAAAATCCGCCGGAGCGCAGCCGCGCCAGGCCGGGCGTCGCCGGCAACGACTGGTCGAGGCCGCCGCGCATTTTATAGTGCACGGCCCGCGCCGTCCCGGCGGTGTCGAATTCGATCCGGTCGGCCTTGCTGAAAGGCAGAATCTCGAGGCCCGGCGACGGCTCGCCGCCCCGGTCGAACTGAGCCGAAATACCCACTGACCGGCCCCGCGCGCCGCCCGCCTGTCGCCGCCACGTAAGGCCGGCTGTAAACCCCGGGCGGCCGGAACGGCAGGCTCGTGTTGGCCGAGATCCAACCGGCGGCGGCATAGAGCGGGTGGGCGATCCGCGCCGGGCCGGTATTGTAGGCGATCCCATCCGGGGATGGCGTATTGGTTACCGGGACACGCTGGCGCACGCGATCGAAATGCGGCCACAGATCGTTCCATTGCCAGCCCTTGGGCCAGGCATTGTCGAATACTTCCTTCGGGTTGGTCTGAAACAGCATGCCGTTGAACATGCTGTTGCCGCCGAGCCCGATGCCCTGAAAGGTGAACCCCGTCTCGGTCAGCTGATAGGGCGCGCCCAGCGGCATATGGGCGATCTGGGAATATTCGCCCGGGACGTCGAAGATCGTCGGGCCGCGCCGGCCGCGCGGCAGCCAGGGCGGAAAATCGGCGCCGCCGATCGCCGCAGCGGTCGGCCCGCCGGCTTCGATGATCAGGATGCGCTTGCGGCCCTGACTGGCGGATTGGAGCCGGGCGGCGACGATGGCGCCCGCGGTCCCACCGCCGACAAAGATCGCGTCGTAGAGGCCGGCGGGCCGGGTGACGGCCCGAGCCGCAAACGGGCCGATGCCGAGACCGGAGCCCACTCCCAGCGCGAGGCCCGCCTGCCCCAGAAAGCGCCGGCGACTGACCCGCGGGGCGGTCATCCGCGCACCGGCGCGCTCGCCGTCGATCCGGCATTGCTGCGGAAAAAGTTCTGATCTTCGAGCGTCATTGCGCACACCTCCCTGGTTCGGCCGAGCGATAGGTAGGGCCGTCCCCGATCTTTTGGCAAGATTGCCGGCCGGCGCCCGGGCGACACCGGCTTGCGTTTGGCGCGCATGGCGCCGCCTTCTTACAACCGTCATCAAAGCGTGCTATGCGCGCGCACCAATCGAGGGGGGACGATGACGATCCTCAGACGGAGCTTGCTCAAATCATTGGCGGCGGCGGGTGGCGGCGCGCTCATCGCTCCCGGCCTGATGCAGCCGCTGCGGGCCGCCGCGCCGGCAGCGCCCGATCTCGCGAGCTTGCGCGACAAGATCGACCACATCGTCGTGATCTTTCAGGAAAACCGCAGCTTCGACCATTATTTCGGCGCCTATCGGCCGGCCAATGGCGGCGCGGTCGCCAACCTCCTCGACAAGGACGGCAATATCGACCCGCGTTTTACCGGCCTACAGAAGAATGCCGCCGGCGCGCCCTACAAATATTTGCCGGTCCCCTATCAGGTGCCGGGGTTTGCCGGCGCCTTGCTCGAAAACCGGCCGTTCCACCTGGCTCCTTACATTCCGGCCGGCGGCAACGTGCTGTGGGACCCGCAGCACCATTTCTTCCGCATGTGGGCGCAAATGGACGGGGGTGCGATGGACCGGTTCGTCGCGCTGGCGCTCGCCGGCAAGCATACCCTGCTCGAAAACGGGCCGCTGACCGACCGCGCCGATCAGATGTTCGCGCAATCCACACCATCGGGCGCGGTCGTCGGCTTTTACGACCGGGGCGATCTTCCCGACTACCATCATCTCGCCGACGAATACGTCCTCTTCGACCATTTCTTTCAGGCGATGTCGGGCGGCTCGACCGGCAACGCGCTTTATCTGGTCGCGGCCCGCTCGGCCGTGCGGATGAACCCGCCGCCAAAAAAAGTCGGCAGCCTCGACCCGCCGATTTTCGACAGGCCCTATGACAAGGCGGGCATCATGATCAATGACCTGCCGCCGGTGAACGGCCCGACCGAAGTATTCATGGGGCCGCTCGATTTGAGCCCGCCGCCCGACGAGCAGACCTATCCCAATATCGGCGACCGGCTCAATGCCGCCGGGCTCGATTGGGCCTGGTACAACGAGGGCTGGAACCTGGTCAAGCCTTGGGCGCTGAAGACTGCGTTCGGCCCCGGCGACGGCTCGATCGTTATCGATGCGCCGTGGACGTATTTGTCGCACCACAACCCGTTCCAGTACTATCCGAGCTGGTTCGGCAACGTCAGAGCCGGCCATATCCGCGACGCCGAAGACTTTTTCGAGGATTTGAAGACCGGCAAGCTGCCGCGCGTCTCGTTTATCAAGGCGACCGGCGGGCATGACGAGCACCCGGCCAACTCCGCCCCGCGCTGGGGCCAGGCCTGGGTCATGCGCCTTTTGCAGGCGCTGGGCGCGAGCCCGCTTTGGGGCAAGACCGCCGCGGTCGTGACCTATGACGAGGGCGGCGGGTTGTGGGACCATGTCGCCCCGCCGCACCCCGACGCCTATGGCTGCGGCACCCGCGTCCCGGCCATGCTGATCGGCCCGTGGTCGCGGCGCGGCTATATCGACCACCATATCGCCGACACCACCTCGGTCCTGGCATTGATCGAAGCCCGCTTCGGCCTCGCTCCCTTGCAGCAGCGCGACGCCCAAGCCTACAACCTCACCGCCGGCCTCGATTTCACCCAACCCCCCCGCCCGCCCGCCTTCGGCTGACCCGTCGCCTTGGCGGCACGACCGGCACCGTGTCATAACTAAAGAAAAACAAGATTTATGACGAAGCTTCTTGCTCTCGGAAAATCAGGCGCTTAGTTTCGTCATAAATGAGTCTCAAAACGAAACCCCCAAAACGGCTGATCGGCTACGCCCGAGTCAGCACCCAGCAACAAGACCTTGCGCGGCAGACCAAGGCGCTAAAGCGCCTCGGTTGCGCCGTGATCTATTCCGACACGGCATCCGGCAAAAGCATGGCCGGACGCCCGCAGCTCGCCTGCGCCCTCGATGACCTCGACACCGGCGACGAGCTTGTGATTGCCGAATGGGATCGCGCCACGCGCTCGATGTGGGACGGTTTGCAGATCATCAAAGCCGTGATCGACGCCGGAGCCGCGATCAAGGTTCTCGACCGCAGCTATATCGACCTCACCACCCCTATGGGGCGCGGTTTCATGGCGATGATGTCGGCAATGGCCGAGGACGAACGATTGCGGATCATCAAGCGCACCCATGAAGGCCGACAGATTGCGCGCGCCAAAGGCGTCAGGATGGGGCGCAAGCCGAAACTCACGCCGCACCAGATCAAGGAGGCGCGGCAGCGCCTCGCCAAGGGCGAGCCGACGCGCGACCTCGCCAAGAGCTACGGCGTCAGCGTCAGCACGATTTCGAGGCTTGCGTGACACTTGATTCGAAGTGGCTTGAACCGACCGGCTTAGGCCGGAGGTATATTTCAGAAAACAGGAGATTTTTTCAGTTGGCCAAATTTACAATTCCAGTGCGGTGTTACTGGTTTGCATATGGCATATTGGTGGTCTTCGCCATCATTGTGATTTTGTTATATCGACAAGAAATTGGAAAATGGGCTAATGCTCATCACAACGCTATCGAGGCGGTTTCCGCTTTAGGTTCCTTTATATTCGCGGCGGTTTTGACCGTTTCGACAATCGGACTGTGGATCGTAACTCGGACTGCTTCAAACGCGGCAAAAAAATCAGCTGATATAGCGGAACAAACGCTGTATGTGACTCAAAGGGCGTATGTGTCCGTCAAACCGAAGTGGTCGATAGAGGTCAACAAACTTGATAGCTCCATAGTAAACGTCGGATTCTGGATGGTTAAAGAAAACCAAGGGGAGACCCCTGCCGTAAATATGATAAATCGCACTGCCGCAACCTTTCTGCTTAAAAGAGATGGAACCCCGTTTACCTACGCCAAAAGTGTCGATCATGATGTTCCCGAAGTTCCCGTGACTATTGGGCCACGATCCGACCTTACCACGGAGACACATAGGTTTTCTATACATCATATGCAAGCAATTAAAGAAGGAACAGCAGAACTATTTTTAGCGGGTTGGTTGGAGTATGATGATATTTTTGAAGGAACGCCAACACATGGGGTAGAATGGTGTTTTATTGTAGTAATAGAAGGCAATTTGCGGCCCGATGAATGCCACGCACGATTTGATATTCACGGACAACATAACCGATACTATGAATGCCCTCCGGAACACCGCCGGAGCAGAGCGTGATGATTTTACACGCCAGTGGGCCTTGTCGTAACATCCGTGCCAAAAGTGACGATCTGAAATCTGCGCTGTTTCAATCGGTTGCGCCTGAAGCTGTCGCGATGGAGGCCGCCGCGGAGCCCTTGCTGTCGAAAAGCTGACTCTCTCGCCATATCAATGGATTGCAACAGGCATACAAACGCAACCTATTGAAACAGCGCGACTTTCAGATCGGCACTTTTGGCACGAAGGATCGTACTCGCTGTGATGGGGCATGCACATCCACGCGAGATTATCTTCCGTTCCGTTGGACGGGTTCTTATCGAGGTGGGCGATTTGCCCCGCCTTCTCAGTCAAGTCCCCGTCGAGGTGGAAACAAAGCGAACATCGCCGGGCGCTCTTGGTCAGCACCGCAGTCTCGGTCGCAGAGGGAACCGCTTTTCGAGGTGATTTTTTGCCGGTGGCCATAAAGCTTCAATCCGTGTGCGGCGTGGTGGCGGGCCTTTTCCAGAACATCGATGTTTGCCATGACCAGCGGATTTTCAGGTTCTATCGATCATCCCCGACGCTGCCAATTCTTTACCGATGTCGACCACCAACTCCGATATTTGCACCTTGAAACGCTTTTGCACGATCCCACCAAAATCTGAGAACATTGAGGTTCCTTCTTTAAGCAACAGCATGACCGATGAGCGTTGAAGCCGTCCACAGAACCATCCCAGTTCATAAATTACATTGGGGCGTGCCTGTAGATACGTATCCGCACCCGAGCGCACTTCGTCGTCTGGTGTAAACAACGCTACTGCATAACTGCATGTTTCAGCGTAGTGTTCAAATTTCTCGATTACGGTCTTTCCAAAGTCCGGTTGTTCGTTAAGTATGAGTGGTTTGAGCCGAAAATTATTTCCAATAATATCTTTCAACTCGCGCCACTTGGCTTCGTCTCGCCCGTGAATTATGAAGACATTTTCCTTTACACGTAGGTGTTCTTCTGCCTGTTTTTTTGAAAAGAGTGCAGGGTTTCTGGTGAAGCGGGTATGGGCCGCGCGAATGATGGAGAGAATTGTCTCGACACTTCGATACGATGGACTCCCTACGTAATTTTGAGTACCCGCGTTGAAGTGTAGTATTATGTTACTGCTGTATGAATTGGTACCAATAGCATCTATGAATAGGTCGGATATTTCTAAGATAAGTTGGGAATACGTACCCAAATCGGTCGGATCAATGCTTATATTGCCACGGTGATCTGTACCGCGAAACCGAGATAGGATGCCGGAGAGGCGGCTTTCATATCGCGCTATTGCACCTAAGAACTGCTCTACGTCCAAAATTAATCTCCCATGGCCGAGGAGATAATGGTGCCCGGTGAAGAGCGAACCCTCGCGGCCCTCATCACCTTGGGCGGTCATCACCGCTTCGGGCAAGACCTGATTTTCCAAAATCACGAATTATGCGTTCACCTGATGTAGCGGCAACGTACAAATGTCAGTGCCGTCCAATTTAAAAATGTCAGTCTCCTCGGCTTTTTGGCGAGCTGTGGGGGGCGGCGTCGATGACGGTGTTGAGCGTGAGCGATGGCGAGCTGCGGCGTCTTGAGGTGTTGCGCGACGTCGATCGTGGAGGTCTGCCGGTGCGTGCGGCCGCGCAGCTGTTAGGGCGCAGCGAGCGCCAGGTGTGGCGGTTGTTGAAGGCGTTTCGGGGTGACGGCGTTGCGGGTTTGATCTCGAAGAAGCGCGGTCGGCCGAGCAACCGCCGGACGGCAGCCTCGGTACGCGCCGCGGTGCTGTGGGTCGTGCGCCACAACTATGCCGATTTCGGGCCGACCCTGGCCGCCGAGAAGCTCGTCGCCGAGCACGGCTTTGCGTTCTCCAGCGAGACCTTGCGGAAGTGGATGATCGCCGACGGGCTATGGCTCGATCGCAAGCAGCGGCGCCGGCGGGTCCACCAGCCGCGCCCGCGGCGCGAGTGCGTCGGCGAGCTGGTGCAGGTCGACGGCAGCGAGCATTGGTGGTTTGAGGATCGCGGGCCGCAATGCACCCTGTTGGTATTTGTCGACGACGCGACCAGCGGGCTGATGCATCTGCAATTTGTCGAGAGCGAGTCGACCCCTGTTCGAGCCAGGGGCAGGCTCTTCGCCTATTTCAACGCGGCCCGCGCTTACCTCGAGGCCTGGGGCAAGCCGATCGCCTTCTACAGCGACAAGCATGGGGTGTTCCGGGTCAACCACCCGGGGGCGCTGGGCGGTGACGGGATGACCCAGTTCGGCCGCGCCTTGCACGCGTTCAACATCGACATCATCTGCGCCAATTCGAGCCCGGCGAAGAGCCTGCCCCTGGCTTGAACAGGGGGTCGGGTCGAACGGGCCAACAAGACGTTGCAAGACCGCCTGGTCAAGGAGTTGCGGCTGGCGGGTGCGGCAACCCTGGCGGAGGGCAACGCCCTGCTCCCGGCGTTCATCGCCGACTACAATGCGCGCTTTGCCAAAGCGCCGGCCAACGGCAAGGATCTGCACCGGCCGCTCGGGGCCGGCGACGATCTCGACAACACCTTTGCCTGGAAGGAGGAGCGCACCCTGTCGCGGGCCCTGACCCTGCAATACGACAAGGTGCTGTTCATCCTGGAGCCGAGCGAACAGGCGAAGGCGGCGATCGGCAAGCGCGTCACCGTGGTGGACTATCCCGATGGCCGCCTGACGATCCGCTACCGTGGGGTCGAGCTGGCATATCGGACTTTCGACAAAATTCGCCAGGTCTCGCAGGCCGCGATCGTCGAGAACAAACAGCTCGGGGCCGCGCTTGCCTTCATCCGCGACCAGCAGCTGGGTCGCGAGCCCGAGCATCGCAGCGATCGCGCTCCACGGCGTCGCGATCAGCACAACCCTCGCCTGTTCAAGGTCGGTTGAGCTTTTCTACGAGCCGAGCGGGCTGATTGCCCGCTCGGTAAAAACACGGGGAGCGGTTTCGCCCGTCTGCATGTCGGGCGCCGGTCGGGCGCTGCGCTGCGCCGGGGCTCCGCGCCCGCCCGCCGCCCGACCCCAGCAGCCGCCACTGACATTTTTAAATTGCGGGAATCACTGACATCTCTATCTGGGCTGGACACCTGGATGTAGGCGCCCGATTAAAATGTCACCCCTGTGCCAGTTTGAAATGACACTCCCCGAGGATTTTTCGGGGGGTATTCGGGGTGACGGTACGGCTGATGAGCGATGGGGAGCTGAGGCGGCTCAGGTGCTGCGGGATTTGGATCAGCACCGGCTGACGACGACGGCAGCCGCGTAGTCCGCAATCTTATTTGACAAAATCGCATAATTGTGATAACGCTTATAGATATGCAGAGCGCAGGCAAGGGCGTCATCCCATCATCACGGAACCCGTCTCCCGCTGCGGGCGGAACCGGGCGCCGCGCCCATCGCCGGCGGGAGGAACGGTCGGGTGTGGCGTCTTCCAAAATCGACGGCCCCCCTGACCTCGACCTGATAAAACAGGCGGAACAGGTGCGGTTCGGCTCTGCCGGCGGTGGCGGCGGACGGCTTCGGGGGTCGGACGCGTCGCACACATATACCTCGCCCCGCTGCGGCGGCGCGACGCGCGGGCCGGTAATCTCACCGGCGGGCTCGATTTTACCCGACCGCCGCGCGCGCACGCTTTTGGCGGACCCGGCGCAGCGATCAGCCCAGCAGCTTGTTCAGCCTTGCGGCCATGTCATCGGGCGGGGTTTCGCTGTTGATGGTGGCGGCGAAGCGGCCTTGCGGGTCCATGACATAGACGACCGAAGAATGGTCGACCGAATAGTCGCCGCCCGATTCTTCATGCTTGGCGTAATAGACCCGATAGTCCTTGGCCGCCTGGGCGATTTCGGCGTCGGTGCCGGTCAAGGCCAGGATCGGCGCGCCAAAGGCGGCGACATAGTCCTTGAGCGCCCGCGGCGTGTCGCGCGCCGGGTCGATGGTGATGAAGACCGGGCGGAATTCGCCGCGTTTCGGCCCGAGCTTGTCGAGCGCCAGCGCGATGTTGTTCAGCGCCATCGGGCAGGCGTCCGGGCAATGGGTATAGCCGAAATAGACGAGCAGCCATTTTCCATGGAGGCTTGCATCGGTGACCGTCCTGCCGTTTTGGTCGGTCAGCTGAAA
>CAVVGE010000027.1:0-17717 GCA_963747735.1 uncultured Alphaproteobacteria bacterium
GCCGGGCGACGAGCCGGGTTCGGGCTCGGGTTCCTCGTCTCCCCAGAGGCGCGCAAAGCCGTCGTCCCAGGCGGTGGCGTCGACGCGCTGCGGATGAATCTCGAATCCGTCGGGATAGTCCCTGAACCCCGGCTGGGTCCGCAGTTTCTCCATTGCCGCCTTCGCCTTCTCCTCGGTGGAATAAATCCCGATGAACTTCTCTTCATCGTGGTCTATATCTAAGTCCGGCTGATAGGAATGCCATAACATGTAAAGAATCATGGAATTATCCTTAAGCTTTTTCATCAGGAGATAAAATGGACCGAGGGTCACGGAAATGCCGATCACCGTACTTCTTGATCTTGTTATACTCGTCCTGCCAATTCTTCTCCAAATTTCCGCGACCGTACCTTTGGCCCATTAGCCGTTTGGCGAAATTACGGCCATTTTCACCGACGTAGGGACGTTTGCCGCGCGCCCAACTGGGAGCATCCTTGGCAGCCTCCCGGCTACTGAGCCGCGGGATCGCCTCCTTGAAAGGCCGGATCGTCTCCGGCGGCTCTTCGAAAAAGAATGGAGGACGCGCGCCGAACGGCAATAGGTCCGGCACGGGCGGCAGGATTTCCTGCACCGGCACCAACAGCGGATTGTCGGGGCTGCGCGGCTCGGCGGGAACATAGGTGCTGCCGCTGTCGGTCCACCGGCCGTGCCAGTCGCGCGGCTCGTCGGGGTTGAAATTGTGCTTGGCGAACTTGTCGAGCCGGGCGCGGCCGTCGGTCGAGATCGGTCCGAGCTGGGCATGCACGGCCAGGATCATCGCGTTGCAGAGATCGTCGCGCTGTAGCGCATCGCGGATCAGGCCGAGGCGGTGCAGTAGGCCGGCGGTCTCCTGCTCCGGCCCGTAAGCCGCAACCAGCAGCGCCGTGACCTCTGCGTCCGACCGGACCCGATAGCTGCCGTCGTCCTTTGCGATCACCGCGCTCGGGCCGAGAAAGAGGCCCTCGGGACCGCAATAGAGACCGTCGCCGCCGCCTGGATTGCCGGCAAGCTTGAACATCCCCGTGCCGCGATCCCGCTGACGACCGGGTATCATATATCATGCGTAAGCAATTGTTAATATGATAATTGCTGGTGTCGATCTGTTGGGCTAAGGACGGTGCCCGCTGGCACCGGCGGGGGCGGGGGCGTAAAATGGGCCGTCCGTTCGTTGGAGGAGCGTCATGCCCGAATGCAAATCCGCCGAGCCCGCGATGGCCCCGCGTTTTGAGGAGCTGATGGCGCGGGCCGAGGCGCTCGTCCCGATATTGCGCGAGCGGGCGCCCAAGGCCGAGGAATTGCGCCGCTTGCCGGACGAGACGATCGCCGACCTGCATGCGAGCGGCCTGTTCCGCATCCTGCAGCCGGCGCGCGTGGGGGGGAGCGAATTGCCCTATCGCACGCTCTTTGAGCTGACCGCGGTGATCGGCCGGGGCTGTGGCTCGACCGCCTGGGTGCTGGCGAACCTCGCCGCGCATCACTGGCTCCTCGGCATGTGGCACCCGGAAGCGCAGGACGAGATCTGGGGCGAGTCGCCGGACAGCCTGATCAGCTCGGCGCTGATCTTTGCCCGCGGCCGGGCGCGCCGCGTGCCGGGCGGCTACCGGCTCAGCGGCCGCTGGCCGTTTTCGAGCGGGATCGATCCCTCGACCTGGAACATGTTCGGCGCGCTCGTCATCGACGAGGAATTGGGGCAGAGCGAGCCGCGCATGTTTCTGCTGCCGGCCTGCGACTACAAGATCATCGACACCTGGCAGGTGATCGGCCTCGCCGGCACCGGCAGCAAGGATGTCGAGGTCGGCGATGTCTTTGTCCCGGCCTATCGCACGCTCGCCACGGAGCGGATCAAGGGCGGCCCCAATCGCGGCAGCGAGCTCAACCCCGGCACTTTGTACAAATTGCCGGCGGTCAGCCTCTTCGCCTTTGCCATTACCGGGGTCTCGCTCGGCATCGCCCGCGGCGCCATCGGCCATTTCAGCGACACGATGCGCAACCGGCTCAGCTCCTACACCGGCAAGAACCTCGCCGATTTCTCGACTTTGCAGGTGCATCTCGCCGAGGCCTCGGCGCTGTCGGATGCGGCCGAGGCGATGGTGCTGCGCGATTGCGACGAGGCGACCCGGATCACCGAAGCCGGGATCGTGCCGAGCGTCGAGCAGCGCGCGCGCTACCGCCGCGACGGCGCCTTTGCCGCGATGCTGTGCACCAAGGCGGTGGACCTCTTGTTCACCGCCACCGGCGGCGGCGCTATCTATGCCAGAAACCCGATCCAGCGCGCGTTTCGCGACGCCCATGCGGCGAACGCCCATTATGTGCTGAACTGGGACGTGAACGGTGCCGTCTATGGCCGCGTAGCGCTCGGATTGCCGCCCGACGCGCCGTTGTGACGGTTGGATCAAAAAAGGGGCGGACTGTGGCGAACGAGAACCCCAAAGCCCCGGCCCCCAGCATCCCGGCCGCCATCATCCCGGCCGCCGAGGCCGAGCATCCGGGCAGCCATGCGGCGCCGGTGCGTCATACCGGGGCCGAAGATTTCGATTCGCGCGATTTTCGGAGCGCTCTCGGCAGCTTTGCCACCGGCGTCACGATCATCACCGCGCGCGGCAAGGATGGCGGGCTCTACGGCATGACCGCCAATTCCTTTACCTCGGTGTCGCTGTCGCCGCCGCTCGTCCTATGGAGCGCGTCCCTCTACGCGCAGAGCCTGCCGGCGTTTCAAGAAGGCTCGCACTTTGTCGTCAACATCCTGGCGTGGGACCAGAGCGAGCTCTCCAATAAATTCGCCCGCACCCACGACAACAAGTTTGCCGAGATCGACCACATCATCCCGGAATGTGGCGCGCCGGTCATCATCGGCGCGGCGGCGCATTTCGAATGCCGCAACGAATATCGGCATTACGGCGGCGACCACATCATTTTTATCGGCCACGTCGAGCGCTACGCCCACACGTCAAAGCCGACCCTCTTGTTTTGCCGCGGCAAATACATGAAAGGCGAGCCGCTGCTGCCGTGAGCATGTAAGCTGCGGCAGAGCGCTGACCGCACGGTAGAGGCACATTCGGCAGCAAGCGACGATCATCGAAGTTTTGTTACAACGAATGCTAGTAATATGCCTTTGCGCGGGCGGTACGGCGCTGCCGGCGAAATAAGGGGAATCAATGTGCTCGTTAAAATGGTGTTGATTAATCATTAAATTCTTGCAGTTGTATGATGATGCAGCTGCGAATTGCTTGCAGAACGGAACGACAAATTATTAAGCGAAGCTGAATTCTGGCGATAGGCTGGTGAAAATATGTTAACTCGGAGGCGCCGGGTGCGTTTGCTCGCGGCCGTCGGCGCCGCAGCCGCGCGCCGACGGGGAGGTTTGCAACGCCAGGAGGAACTCATGTTTCGAAGAGATAGTCTTGTTGCGACGATGCTGAAAAAGCATTGGCGGCCGGCGGTGCTCGCCGCGGCGGCGGCGCCGCTGCTGCTCGTCGGAAGCAATGCCGGGTTCGCCCAGGCGTTAACGACCAAGGTGGAGGGGCCGGTCCAGCTGATGTTTACGGTCCCGATCCCGCCGGCGCCCAAGAACAAGACCGGCGGCATGTATGGGTTCGACATCAGCTTTGTCGACCAGAAGAACCAAGTATATTATCTCGGCGACCGGTCGAACGCCGCGGTCGATGTCGTCGACGCCAAGACCGGCACCTTCGTCAAGCACCTCTTTGCAAAACCGGCCTTTGCCGGGGCCATCCGGCAACAACAGCACCTCCGGCCCGAATGGTGTCGCGGTCGGCGGCGGCTGCATTTTCGCCGGCGACGGCCCAAGCGTGGTAGTCTCCTTCAAGCTCGACGGCACTCAGGTCAGCAGGGTCTCGACCAAGGGTGCATTCCGTGCCGATGAAATGGCCTTCGACCCAGCGGACAGATTGTTGCTGGTGGCGAACAATGCCGAGATTCCCAGCCCCTTCGCGACCTTGATCAAGGTCGCCGTGAACTGCACGCTGACTGTCGGCAAGCGGATCACGTTCAATACGGCTGGTGGCGTCGATGCGACCAACGGCGCCGAGCAGCCGCAATGGGACCCGATAACCGGCCGCTTCTTCATGTCGGTCCCGCAGATCGGCCCGAACCCTCAGATCGGCGGAGTGGCGCGGATCAATCCCCATACCGCGAAAGTCGAGTCGGTCATCATAGTGCCGTTCTGTCAGCCCGCCGGCCTCAGCATCGGCCAGAACGATGTGGCGCTGTTGGGCTGCAGCGTCGTATTCGACACCGCCGGCAACGCCTGGGATCCAACCAAGAATGTGACGGCGACGCCCTATCAGATGTTAGCCGATCTGCGCAACGGCGTGTTGGAAGGGATTGTCCCCGGTATCGGCGGCTCGGACGAAGTCTGGTACAATTCGGGCGACGACCATTTCTATACCGGCTCGTCGAAGAGCCCCAACGCGCCCACCCCGTCGAGCGCTGCGCAAGGTGCTGCAGTGCTGGGCGTGATTGATGGGACCAGCGAGTCGCTCGACCAGCAGGTGCCGACGTTCAACGTTCCGGCGGTTACCACCGGCACAAACCAGCACGTTTCGGGCTCCTCTCATTCAGTCGCTGCTAATTCGAAGAACAACCGGGTGTTCGTTCCAATTCCGGCGAACAACGCGGTGCAGGGCTGCCTGACCGGCTGCATCGGCGTCTATGGCAGGCCCGACAACGACACCGACTGAACCATAAAACACCGCTCGCAAAAGCGGAGCGCAACTCGACGCGGACGCGGGCCCATGGGCCCGCGTTTCGCCTTTTTTGTTCAGGAGTTGAACCGCTTTACTCCGGCCCAGTTACGCTTCCCGGCGAAAGCCGGGACCCACTTTTCGACCCGCGCGGCGCCGATTTCGTGATCGCAGCAGCTCAGCCGGTCGAGAAAACGGAGAGACGGTGTCCGAGGCTGGCCTGGGTCCCGGCTTTCGCCGGGAAAGCGGCAGCGCACCTCGTACCGGGTCCGTTTTCTACCGGATCGCGCTTTACCCGGTTCGAGCCAGCCGCGCGGCGCCGGCGTTGATGGCCTGCCACACCCGCAGCGGTGAGGCCGGCATGTCGATCACGGGCGCCTCGGGAAGCGCGTCGGCGACCGCGTTCATGATCGCGGCGAGCGCTGCGGTGGTGCCGGCCTCGCCCACCCCTTTGACGCCGAGCGCGTTGGTTTGGCACGGCACCGGGCGGAGCGCGCTCGCGATTTCCGGTAGATCATCGGCGCGCGGCAATGCGTAATCCATAAACGAGCCGGCGAGAAGCTGGCCGCTCGCCCGATCGTAGGTGCCGGCCTCGAACAGCGCTTGGCCCGCACCTTGCGCGACGCCGCCCTGGACCTGGCCCTCGACCAGGACCGGCTGCAAGACATTGCCGCAATCGTCGACGGCGCTGTAGGCGGCGAGCGTCACGCGTCCGGTCTCGGGGTCGATTTCAACTTCGGCAACATGGCAGCCATTGGGAAAGGAGGGCGGGACATCGGCGGTGCGCCGCGTGTCGAGCGTGTCGCCGGCAAGCTCGGCGGCGCTTTCGGCGACCTCGAAAAGGCCCACCCGGCGGTCGGTGCCGGCGATCGCAAAGACGCCGTCGCGGTAGACGATGTCGGCCTCGGCCGCTTCGAGCAATTGCGCCGCGAGGCGGCGGCCCTTGTCGATGACCGCATCGATGGTCGCGGCGACCGCCCCGCCGGCCGACATCGTGGAACGCGAGGCAACCGAGCCGGCGCTCGGGATTGCCCGGTCGCTGTCGCCTTGCGCGAATTCGACCCGGTCCACCGGGATCTGGAGCCGCTCGGCGGCGAGCCGGCGATAGAGCGTCTGATGCCCCTGGCCGCTCGCCTGCACGCCGATCGCGAGCAGCAGGCGGCTGGCACCGGGGAAAGTAATTTCAGCACCCTCGTTGGGCTGCCCGCCGGCGATTTCGAGAAAGCAGCCGATGCCGAGCCCACGGCGCCTGCCTTTGGCGGCCGAGCCGGTGCGACGCGCGGCAAAGCCGGCGACATCGGCCGCGGCCAGCGCGGCGTCGAGGATCGCCGGGAAATCGCCGCTGTCGTAGCGGGTGCCGACCAGGGTCGCATAGGGCATCATCGCGGGCGCGATCAGGTTCTTCCGGCGCAGCTCGATGCGGTCGATGCCGGTGACCCGTGCCGCTTCGTCGATCAGGCGTTCGAGACAGTAATTCGCCTCGGGACGCCCGGCGCCGCGATAGGGGCCGGTCGGCACGGTGTTGGTGAAAAGGCAGCGGATCCGAAGCGCGAGGCGCGGGATATGGTACATGCCGGGCAGGCAACGCGCGAAATTGACGGTCGAGATAAAGGCCGCGTGCGAGGTGAGGTACGCGCCCATATTCGCGCTCGCCTCGATCTCGAGCCCGAGGAAATGGCCGTCGCAATCGAGCGCCAGGGCCGCCTCCATCAGCGTGTCGCGCGCCTGGTTGTCGCTGAGAAAGGTTTCCGAGCGGGTCGCGAGCCAGCGCACCGGGCGCCCGGTTTCTTTTGCCGCGAGCAGCAGCGCCGGGTATTCGGGATAGGGTGCGGTGCGCATGCCAAAGGCGCCGCCGACATCGCCGCTGACCGCGCGCACCCGCTCGGGCGGCACGCCCATCACGCGGCGCAGATGCTCGTGCATGACAAAGTCGCTCTGCGAGCCGCTGTAGAGCGTGAAACGGTCGGCGGCCGCATCGTAGAGGGCGAGGGCGGCGCGCGGCTCGATCGGGGCGACGACAATGCGCTGGTTGACGAGCGCCACTTTGGCGACATGGGCCGCTTCGGCGAAGATCCGGCCGAGCGCTGCTTTATTGGCGTCGTCGCTGCCCGGCCCGTGCCAATCGAGCGCGACATTGCCCGGCGCCTGCGGCCACACCAGCGGCGCTTGCGGCTGTGCCGCCTCGACAAGCTCGGCAACCGCCGGGAGCGGGACATAATCGACCGCGACCAGTTCGGCGGCGTCGCGCGCAGCAGCCTCGGTCTCCGCGACAACCAGCGCCACCGGCTCGCCGGCATGGCGCACCCGGTCGGCCACGAGCGAAGGGCGGTGCGGCAGAATAAGAGATTCGCCACCCGGCACCGGGGCGGGGATCGTCAGATTGCCGAGACCTGCCGGTTCGAGATCGGCCGCGGTCAGGACCGCGAGCACCCCCGGCCGGCGCCGCGCCTCCTGCGCATCGATCCGCCGGATGTCGGCGCAGGCGTAAGGCGAGCGGACAAAGACCGCGTGGGCCGCGCCGGCTTCTCTTTTGTCATCGGCAAACCGGCCGGCGCCGGTCAACAGCCGCATATCTTCAAAGCGCGGCTCGTATCCGGGGATCATCGCTGCCGCCTGCTGTTATCGGGAGCGCGAAGGTGGCCCGAGCGCCCCTGGCCGATCAAGCGCTTTCCGGCCGCTTAACAGGCGCCGCCGATCCTGCTGTAATGGCGCGGGGCGGGTTCAACGGTCGAGGGGGATCGGGCGTGGCGCGGTGGCTTCTTCGCGGACGGGTCGGGCGGCGATGACGATCTCGCTCGAGCTCGCGATCAACGCCGTCATCGCCGGCGTGCTGCTCGGCGGGTTCTACGCCGCGGTGACGGTCGGGGTGACGATCTCGTTCGGCATGCTCGACATCGTCAACATCGCCCACCCGGCCTTTATCATGCTGGGCTCGTTTGCCGCCTATACCCTGAATTCGAAATTCGGCCTCGATCCGGTCCTGATCGGGGTCGTGATGCTGCCGGTGTTCTTTCTGATCGGCATGGGGGTTTATCAGGTCTACTATTACAGTTTTGAGCAGCGCAACGAGGAATCGATCCAAGGCCTCGCCTTTTTCTTTGGGCTGTTGTTTGTCGGCGAGGTGGGGCTGATCCTGGTCTTCGGGGTCGATTACCGCTTTGTCGCCGCCCCCTATATCGGGCCGAGCCTGCATTTCGGCTTTGTCGAATTGCCGCTGCGCATGCTGGTGCCATTCGTGACGGCGCTGGTCATGATCGCGGCGCTGCAATTGCTGCTCGGCCGCACCTTTATCGGCCGCGCCATTCTCGCGGTGTCGCAGGATCGCCTCGCGCTGCAGCTGATGGCCGCCGATCCGGGACGGATCAAGCGCATCGCGTTTGGCATCTCGATCGCCACTGCTTCGGTCGCCGGCGCGCTCTTGATCATTATCCAGCCGGTCGAGCCGTCGATCGGCCGCGATTACATCGGGCGCATCTTCGCGATATGCGTCCTCGGCGGAATGACGAGCTTTCCCGGCATGGTCGCGGGCGCCATGCTGATCGGCATCGTCGAAAGCCTGACGGCAACCTTTTACGGGCCGTCCTGGGCACCGGCGGTGGCGTTCGGCTTTCTACTGCTGACCCTCGCCTGGCGCCCGGCCGGTATTCTCGGCCGCTGACGATGATCCAGCAGAGTTATCGCCCCTCTCCCGCCATCATGCGGGAGAGGGTGCCTTTGCCCGGACCTCGGTCCGGGTGGAGGCGGGTGAGGGCTGAACCGCGGGTCGAAAATCGGGACATTAGGCATGAGCGTTCCGCGGCGCCCAAAGCCTCCCACGCGAAACGCACGTTGGCTTCGGCTGAATTCCACCGCCGCCGAACGGCGCCTGTGGTCGGCTCTACGCGATCGGCGCTCGTCGCAATACAAGTTTCGGCGGCAGCATCCGATTGGCGGCTTCATTGCCGATTTCGCCTGTACCAGACATGGCTTGGTGATCGAAATCGATGGCGGCCAGCATGCGGACAGCGCTGCCGATGCCTGTCGAACGGCCTGGCTGGAACGGCACGGCTGGCAGGTGATCCGGTTTTGGAACAACGATGTCCTTTCCAATATCGACGGAGTGGTCGAGATCATCTTGTGCATTCTGAGGGCACATTAACCCCTCACCCTCCCAGCCTGATGGCTGGGCCCCTCCCTCTCCCGCGGTGCGGGAGAGGGGCTGGCGTCCGGGGTACGCGGAGATGAGCGCTTTCAGGTTTTGGTTGGCGTCGTTTCTGTTCTCGGCGGTCTTCCTGGTGGTGACGCGGGGGCTGATCGCCAACGAGTATTTCTTTTTCGCGGGCTATGTGGTGCTGCAATACATCGTGCTGGCGACCGCGTGGAATATTCTTGGCGGCTATACCGGCTATACCAATTTCGGCACCGGCGCCTTTTTTGCGATCGGCGCCTACACCTCGGTCGTATTGCACCAGATGAGCGCGGCGCCGCTGCCTGTCATGATCGCCGCCGCCGGCGTGATTTCCGGCATGCTCGGTTTTGCGATGGGCTACCTGACCTTGCGACTGAAGGGCGTGTTCTTTGCGATCGCGACGCTCGCCATGGCGATCGTGGCGCAGACCTTGATCGTCAACTGGGATTATGTCGGCGGCTCGCGCGGCATCTACATCATCCGGCCGCAGCAGGCGCCGCTCCTTGGCGGCTATATCCAGTATCTTTATACGCTGATGGTGATCCTGAGCTGGATTGCGGTGGCGATCGCGCGGAGCATCGAGCGCTCGCGGCTCGGCCTCGGCTTGAACGCGATCCGGGACGACGAGCAGGCGGCCGAAGCGGGCGGCGTGCCGACACTGCGCCTGAAGCTGGTCGCGACCACGCTGAGCGGCGCCCTGATGGGCATGGCGGGCGCGCCCTTGCCGTATTACGTCACCTATCTCGACCCGACTTCGAGCTTCAACCTGTCCTACGCCGTCAACAGCGTGGCGATGCCGCTGATCGGCGGCATGACGAGCTGGGTCGGCCCGGTGATCGGCGCGATCCTCTTGGGGACGATCCAGCAGATCGCCACCGTGACGATCTCCTCGGCGCTCAATCTCTTGATCGTCGGCCTGCTGCTGATCGCCTTTGTCGTCGTAGCGCCCAACGGGATCGTCGGGCTGGTGCGCGGCTGGCGCGGGAGGCGGCGATGACGGCGCTGCTCGAAGTCAGCGGGCTCGGCAAGCGCTTTGGCGGTTTTGTCGCGCTCGACGGCATCGATCTCGCAGTGGCATCGGGCGAGCGGCTCGGGCTGATCGGGCCGAACGGCTCCGGCAAAAGCACGCTCGTCAATTGCTTGACCGGCATCCTGCGTCACGACAGCGGCAATCTCGTCTTTGACGGCCGCCCGATCGACCGCCTGCCGGCCTACCGCCGCACCCGCCTCGGCCTCGCCCGCAGCTTTCAGCTGCCAAAGCCGTTCCGCAGCCTGAGCCTCCTCGACAATCTGCGTATCCCGCTCTACTACACGGTCAATGCCCGGCATGGGGCGCGCCTTTCCGAGACGGAAATCGGCGCGCGCGGCCGCGCCCTTCTCGATGATGTCGGGCTCGCCGACAAGGCCTCGCAGCTGCCGCGCGAGCTGACCCAGGTCGAGATGCGCAAGCTCGAATTGGCGCGCGCAGTAGCGAGCGCCCCGCGGCTCCTGTTCGCCGACGAGGCGATGGCCGGGCTGTCGCCCGCCGAGGTCGAGGAGATCCTGGCGGTGCTGTTTCGGCTCAACGAGGGCGGCATCACGATCGTCCTGATCGAGCACATCATGAGCGCGGTCATGAGCTTTTCGACCCGGCTCGTCGTGCTCGTCGCCGGCCACAAGATCGCCGACGGTCCGCCCCAGGAAGCGATCCGCAACCCCGAGGTCGAAAGGGCCTACCTTGGCGAGTAAGCTCGGACGACCGATCATGGAGCCACGGCTCGCGCCGGCGGGTGGCAACCGGTCGAGATGGCCTGACTTGGCTGGAAATCCCAACGCGAGTCCAAATTCGCCGAGGAAATTCGGACGATGACTGTCCAAACAAAGAAGACCATCAGGACCCTGCTGCCAGAGAGCGAGCTGGCCGAGCTCGACCGGGTGCGCGAGCGGCAAAGGTTGACTAGGACCGAAGCGGTGCGCGCTGCGATCCGCTGGTACGTCGGGACTGTCGGCTCCTTGCCGCCGGCGGAAGATGCCACACCCGAGGAGATCGAGGCGATCCGGCGCGGAGAGGAGGAGTTCGCGCGCGGCGAGACCCGGCGGCTTGAAGATGTGCAGCATGAGCCGGGATTGCCAACTCGGCAGCCGGGCTGAGCGAGCGCTCGCGGCTGCCGCCGCCCCGATCAACGGCGCATCAACCGTGCCCGAAATCAGATGACAGGCCAGCCTTTGTCCGGGGACGTTCTGCCTCTGCGTGGGCCATACCATGGAACATTCCGGCGGCGGGTTGGACCTTGGCGAATCATATTCGCGCTGAAACCGGACACGCGGGTCGTGCTGATCCACGACATCCTACGGCGCACTTCGGTCACGTATTAGGATGGTCGACAGCATTGAGAGGATTTGGTTTGGCGAGCAGCCTCACGATAACGAACCTCGACGCCGGATACGGCTCGGTGCGGGTGCTTGACGGCGTGTCGCTTGAGGTGGCGGCGGGCGAGACCGTGGTGCTGCTCGGCACCAACGGCAACGGCAAGAGCACCTTGATGAAATGCGTCATGGGCATGCTGCGGCCGAGCGCCGGGTCGATCACCGCGGAGATCGACGGCAAGACGGTCGCCCTCGTCGGCCGCACGACCGAGGCGATCGTCGATCTCGGCATTACCCTCGTCCCGGAAGGGCGGCGCCTTTTCCCGAAATTGACCGTCGAGGAGAATTTGCTGCTGGGCGCCTTTCGGCCGACAGCGCGGGCCGAGATCGGGCGCAACCTCGAGTCTTCCTATATCACTTTCCCGGTGTTGCGTGAGCGGCGGCGCCAGCTCGCCGGCAGCATGTCGGGCGGCGAGCAGCAGATGCTCGCACTCGCCCGCGCCTTGATGTCGGCGCCCAAGATCCTGCTGATCGACGAGCCCTCGGTCGGCCTCGCACCCGTCTTGGTCAAGCGCACGATCGACAAGATCCAGGAATTGAAGGAACGGTTTCAGCTGACCGTGCTGATGGCCGAGCAAAACTTCAATCAGGCGGTGCGCATAGCCGATCGCGGCTATGTCATCGTCCACGGCCGTATCGCATTCGAGGGCCAATCCGCCGACGACCTCAACAATAACGAGCTGGTCCGGAAATTCTATCTGGGATTGTGAGAGGCCGTTTCGAAATGAATTCCATCGGATCGGCAGCTGACCAATCTTCATCGTCGTTCCCGCGAAAGCGGGAATCCAGGGCGGCAAGAGCCGCAGTGCTCGACCCCCTGTTCACGCCAGAGCCTGCCCCCCTGTTCCCGCCAGGGGCAGGCTCTGGCTGGAACAGGAGCGCTGGCCTCTGTTGGGGTGGACGGCCCCCGACGGCATCAGCTGTGCCAGACTGTGGAGTGTTTAAACAACGCAGCCAAGGGAGCCGTCCGATGACGATTATCAGGATTGGGTTGGATACGTCCAAGCATGTCTTTCAGGCTCACGGTGTCGAGGAGAACGAAGAGCCGGTGTTGCGCCGCCAGCTGCGGCGCGGCGAGATGACGAGGTTTTTCGCCAAGCTGGGGCCGACTGGGATCGGGCTGGAGGCGTGCGGCGCGGCGCATTACTGGGCGCGGGTGCTGCGCGGGCTAGTGTGAACTCTAAATAGTTGTCATCGTCCCAACTATCCCCCCAACACCCCCGCTAGGGCACGAGGTGGTGCTGATCCCGCCGCAATACGTCAAACCCCCGGCCTGCGCCGGGGCAGGCTCTATGTCAAGCGCGGCAAGAACGATGCGATCGACGCGGCGGCGATCTGCGAGGCGATGAGCCGGCCGGGGATGCGCTTTGTGCCGATCAAGAGCGCCGAGAACCAAGCGGCGCTGATGCTGGTCAAGGTGCGCGATCTGTTGGTCAAACAACGCACGATGCTAATCAACGCGATGCGCGGCCATGCCGCCGAGTTTGGCGTGATTGCCGCCAAGGGGCCGGTCAAGGTGGCCGAGCTGGTACAGCGCGCCCAAGACGACAAGGCCGGCGTGCCGGTGCTGGCACGGGCGCTGTTGCGCGAGCTGGCCGAGCAGCTCGCCGCGCTCAACGCCAGGCTCGAGGCGATCGATGCCCGGCTCATGGCGTGGCACCGGCACGACCCGCGGAGCCGGCTGCTCGCCTCGATCCCCGGCGTCGGGCCGGTCGGCGCGGTCAGCTTCGCCCTCAAGGTGCCGGAGCCAAAGCTGTTCCGCTCGGGCCGCCATTTTGCCGCCTGGATCGGCCTGACCCCGAAGGAGAACGCCACCGGCGGTCGCCGCCGGCCGGGGGCGATCAGCCGCCAAAGCCTGCCCCTGGCGAAAGCAGGGGGCGACGAGAGCTTGCGCCGACTGCTGGTGCTCGGCGCCACCACGACGATCCGCTTTGCCAAGCCAGGCAAGACCTCGCCCCCTGCTTTCGCGAGGGCAGGCTCTGGCTGCTCAACCTGCTGGCGCGCAAGCCCAAGAAGCTGGCGGCGGTCGCGCTGGCCAACAAAATGGCCCGCATCATCTGGGCCATGCTCGGCAGCGGCGAGCTCTACCGGCAGCCGCAGCCGGTCTGAACCGCGCCGCCCGCCACCACACCTGGCGCTTGCGAGGACAGCAGCAAGATGGTGATCGGTCAGTCCGAGGATCGGAGCAGCCCGTGGGGTCCTGTGATGCTCAGACATCGCTACTCTGTTTGCGACCCGATCCGCGACACCCATCTGGGCCAGCGGCCAACTGCGCCGCGCATACAGGCCGGACATATGACCGCAACCGACCAGACCCACCGCGCTGCACCGCCCTTGCGAGACCGGGGCCGTCCACATATGGACCCCCGCTTGCGCGGGGGCGACGAACAGAAATAGGCGTTACAGCAGGTTACAGCAGCAGGTTACAAGGACAGTTTACTTTATTGCAGGTTACAGGCAGGTTACAGGGACAGTTTACTTTATTGGGGATGGCCAGGCTCGAAAGGCACGTCTGGCCTCCCCTAATTAATTGCCCTTTAATTGCTGCTGAAAAAGTCGGGTAACCCCGGCTAGCGCGCCGCTTCCTTCGCCAGGCGGTCGAGGCGGTGCGCCGCTTCGGCGGCGCCGAGGCCGAGCGCGCGCAGATACCAGAGCCGCGCCTCGCTGCGGTCGCCAAAATGGTTGCGCAGCCGGCCGCGTGACAGCATCGCCGGATCGAAGGTCGCGCCCATCCTGAGCGCCGCCTGGGCGTCGCCGGCCTCGGCGGCGTGGCGGTAGAAGAGACGCGCCGAATCGACGTCGCCGGTGCGAAACGACGCCTCGCCCTGGTGCAGCAGCGCAGCGATTTCCGCCGGCGCCAGCGGCGTGCTCGCTGCGGGGGACGCGGGAACCGGTGTCGGCGCCGAAATCGGGGCGGGGTTTGCGGCAACCGGCGGCAATACCGACCCGTTCGCGGCGGCATCCCGGTCCGGCGCCAGGGCGGCGATCGGGGCGGCAGCCGGGGCGGCACTCGCGGCGATCGGCACGGCGACCGGCGGTGCGGCGGCGAGCCCCGGCTCAGCCGGGCGCGTCGTAGCAACCGCGTCGGGTTTAGGGCTGCTGCTGCGTGGGTCCGCCTTGGCGAGGAGCTCGTGCTGCGGATGGAGCAGCAGAAAATAGCCGGTGCCCAAAAAGACGCCAGCCGTCGCGGCGCCAACCAGCCCGACCGCGGCGAGATGGGCGACGATCCCGGTCGCAGCGCCGGCGGACCTGCGGGCCCCTCTCGACCACGCGCCGCGGTCGACGGCATACGCTCGTAGAGTCTGGTCCGCCATGTCCTGCCTCCTCTCTGGCGGTCGAGCCAGAGCCGGCACCGATTGCGGGTGGTGCGGCGGCTGGGCTAACCTACCATAGAAGCGTGGTCGCACGGGAAATGACAAAAATTGGGCGTATCGGGGCATTCGCCTCGCCAAGGCCGGCGCGATGAGCTGGCTCACCAGCATCGTCCTGCCGAAGATCCGCTGGGTGGTCTCCCAAAAGACCGTGCCCGACAATCTCTGGCACAAATGCCCCGGCTGTCAGCAGATGCTGTTTCACCGCGAGCTGGAGGCGAACCTCCATGTCTGCCGCAATTGCGGGCATCATTTGCGGATCGGCGCGGCCCGGCGGCTGCAAATCCTGTTTGACGACGGTGCGGCGACGCGGATCGAGCTGCCTCGCCCGGTCCTCGATCCGCTGCGCTTTCGCGACCGCCGGCGCTATACCGACCGCCTCAAGGAGGCGCAGGCCGCGCATGGCGCCGGCAGCGATGCGGTCGTCGTCGCGCATGGCCGGATCGGCGGCCATGCGGCTGTCGCGGCGGTCTTCGAGTTCGGCTTTATGGGCGGCTCGATGGGGGCCGCGGCGGGCGAGGCGGTGCTGGCGGCGGCGCGGCTCGCCGTGCTGCAGGAGGCGGCGCTGATCGTCGTCCCGGCCTCGGGCGGGGCGCGCATGCAGGAGGGGGCGCTGTCGCTGATGCAATTGCCGCGCACGATCCTTGCCGCCGACATGGTGAAGGAAGCGGGTCTGCCGTACATCGTGCTGTTGACCGACCCGACGACCGGCGGGGTGTCGGCGTCGTTGGCGATGGTCGGCGACATCACGCTCGCCGAACCCGGCGCCGTGGTCGGTTTTGCCGGCGCGCGGGTCATCGAGGAAACCATCCGCGAAAAGCTGCCCGACGGGTTTCAGCGCGCCGAATATCTGCGCGACCACGGCATGGTCGATCTCGTCGTGCCGCGCGCCCTGCTGCGCGAGACGATTGCGCGCATCCTCGGCCTGCTGCGGGTGCCTCGACGGGCCGACCTGCCAGGGGCTTTGCCAGGGGCCGTGCCAGGGGCTGTGCCAGGGGCTGTGCCAGAGACCGCGTCATGAGCGACGACAACAGCGACCGGGTGCTCGAACGGCTCGGCCGGCTGCACCCAAAGCTGATCGATCTGTCGCTCGGCCGGGTCGAGCGGCTCTTGGCCGGGCTCGGCAACCCGCAGGACCGGCTGCCGCCGGTGATCCATGTCGCCGGCACCAAGGGCAAGGGATCGACGATTGCGACCCTGCGCGCCTGCCTCGAAGCCGGCGGGTACCGGGTCCACGCCTATATCTCACCGCATCTGGTGCGCTTTCACGAACGCATCCGCCTGGCCGGAAGCCTGATCGAGGAGGAGGCGCTGCTCGCGATCCTCGAAGAATGCGAGCGCGCCAACCGGGACGAGCCGATCACCTATTTCGAGATCACCACGGCGGCGGCGTTTCTGGCCTTTTCGCGTGCTCCGGCCGACATCGTGCTGCTCGAGGTCGGGGTCGGCGGAAGGCTCGACGCCACCAATGTCGTGAGCCGGCCGGCGGTGACGGCGATCACCCCGGTGTCGATCGACCATGTTGCGCTTCTCGGCGATACGCTGGCCGCGATCGGCGGCGAGAAGGCCGGCATCCTCAAACCGCACGTGAGCGGGGTGATTGCGCCGCAACCGGCCGCGGCGGAAGCGGTCATCGAGGCCCGCGCCGCCCTTCTCGCCGCGCCGCTCTACCGCGCCGGCCGGGAATGGAGCTGCAATGCCGCGAACGCCGGCATGCGCTACGAAGGAGCGCGTTGGCGGCTCGACCTGCCGCTCCCGTCGCTGCTCGGCGCACATCAGATACTCAACGCCGGCACTGCGATTGCCTGTCTCGAACGCCTCGACGGGGTCGCCGTCACGCCTGAAGCGATCGCCGCCGGGCTGCGCCAAATCGACTGGCCCGCACGGTTGCAGCTTTTGCGCACCGGGCGGTTGGTCGGCCTGATGCCGCCGGACGGGGAGCTGTGGCTCGACGGCGGCCACAACCCGGCCGCCGGCGAGGTCTTGGGGGCGGTGGCGGCGGATTGGCGCGATCGCCCGCTCGACCTCGTCGTCGGCATGCTGAATACCAAGGATGCCGCCGGTTTCCTGCGCCCGATGGCGCCCTTCGCGCGGTCGTTGCAGGCGGTGACGATCCCCGGCGAAGCAAACCCGCTGCCCGATGCGGCAATTGCCGAGGCGGCGCGTTCGGTCGGGATCGCAGCGGAAACCGCGCCTTCGGCTGCCGCGGCGGTCGAGGCGATCGTGGCGCGCGGCAATGTCGGCCGCATCTTGATCTGCGGCTCGCTGCATCTCGCCGGTGTCGTGCTGGCCGATAACGGCTGAGCGCGACCGGCGGATCGGGAGGGCGCCAATGAAACACGCCGGCGGCGCGGCGCTGCAAAATCTCGGGGAGCTCCTCGACCAGATCAGGATGAAAGACGGGGTCCGCGAGAAAAAGCTCGGCGTATTTTATCGCAAATCCAAGCCCTTCCTGCATTTTCACGAGGACCCCGCCGGATTGTTTGCCGACCTCTCGGCAGGCGCCGGCTTTGACCGCTATCCGGTCAACGGCGAACAGGATTGGCTGGCGTTGCTGTCGGCGATCGAGCGGGCGCTGAGCGATGCGAAGGCCGGCGGCCCTCGTTCTGTGCCGGTGTCAAAGAAACCGAGCTGATTGCGCAATTTGCTCTGCGGGCTCATCTGCCGTCGTCGTCGATCAGGGGCACCCTTTCGGCACGGGCGGCGGCGGCGAGCGCTGCATCGAGCGTGGCCAGCGGCAATGCCGCTCGCACCGCCAGCTCGAGATAGGCGGCATCGTACACCGTAAGCCGGTGGCGGCGCGCCAGATTGAGGACGCTGCTCTCGTCCGGCGCGTTGTCGACGATGATTGCCAGCCGCGAAACATCACGCAGAAAACGCGCGGTCTGCTGTTCCGTGATCCGTCCGCGGCGCTCGTTGACCAGCAGCGCGTTGCGCAATTCGAACCACCAAAGTGTCGGAACCAGCGCGTGATCCCTCCTGATCCTCGCCCACGCCGGCGGAGCCCATCGATCGGGTTCATCGAGCGCCCAGGCAACCGCGATCGAAGCA
>CAVVGE010000028.1:0-15405 GCA_963747735.1 uncultured Alphaproteobacteria bacterium
TGGTTGTCGGTGACGCCGCGCTCGCTTGGCCGGACCATACCGTCGCGCGATCGGGTCAGCCGGCGCCTTCCGCGGTAATTCCAGCGCCGCAGCTGGAAAAGCGCAAACAACAGCAGCGCGAGCACGATCGTCGGCACCGCCGCGGCCAGCACCAGCCACAGATCAACCCACCAATCGGCGAGCCACCATTGCGTCGCCTGCCACCAAGCCAAGGGCGCGAACCGCGTCCCGGTGCCGCAGCTCCACAGCGCCGAGGCGGCAAGCAGCCACAGCGCGGCGGCAATGACGGCCGCCAGCAAGACCGCGAGGATGCGGGGGCCGAATTCCTTCGGAAGACGCACACCGGACGGGCGGCCGCTCATTCGCCGCCCTCGAACCGGATGATCCGCACCCGGTGCTTCAGCGTGCCGCTTGCCGCTTCGACGAGCTCGTGCGGTGTCATCCCATGCACGATCTCGGCGGCGATGGTGGTGGTTGCCGCGTGCACGACGATCCGCAGCAAGGTCAGGTCGACCGCGAGCTCGAACATCCGCTCTCGAGCGGGGCGGTGCCGGCTCATGGCGCCGCCTCGGCGCCGCGGTAATAGACCGACGGCACCGAGAAGCCTCGGCTATCCCGCCGGCAGAAGGCGACGATGTCGACAAGGCTCTTGAGGATCGCCGCGAGCTTGTCGTCCGGCAGGTTGCGGCCGGCCGCACTCGTCTTTGCCATCAACGCCAAGGGGGTGAACGGGTCGCCCTCCTCGGCGTGCCAGGTCGTCAGCCCGCCGGGATGGCCGGCGGCGAGGAGGCGCAGGTAGGCGAACGCTTCCGCACCACGCAATTCCTGCATCGCCACCCGGTCGGGGCGCATCCGCAGCGCGGTTTCGACCGCGTTCTCGGCCGAGACATTGGCCGAGCCGTAGAACAACGAGACGCGATTGCGCAGCGGCAATTTCCCGAACTCGTCGGTGTCCTCGATCGTCACCAGCCGCTCATGGGCCGGTATCTCCTGCATCAGCCGGCGGATCAGCGAGGTCTTGCCGCTGCCGGTGCTGCCGGTCGCGGCAATCGTCTTCTTCGCCCTGACCGCGAGCGCGAAGAAAGCCGGCCAGTCTTTCGCCCGGTAGAGGGCAAGCAGCTCCTGGTCGGCGTCGCCGGGCCGGTCGGGCCGCGCCGCCGCCTGCATCAGCTCCCCGAAATCGGCGTCGTGCAGGCGATGCACCCGGTGCGGCGGAACGCGGACCGTCAGCGAGATCGTGCCGGGTGCGGTCGCCGGCGGCCGGCACAAGGTGCAGCGCTGGCCGTCCGGCAAGCTCGTCAGGCAAATCGGGTGCGCCGGGTCAAACGGTTTTGCCAACAGCGAGCCAGCCAAGAGGCCGATCGCATCGAGCCGCGCAAAGTCGAATTCCGCCACCTCGCGCCACGACCACGCGCCGTCCCGCTCGATGCCGACCTCGCAAACCCGCTGCACGACAATCTCGGTCGTCGCCGGGTCGTCGAGCGCATCCCGGATCGGCGCCAACAGGTGGCGCAGGGTCGCTTCGCCGCCGCTCACCGCCGTAACTGGCGCAATTTGTAGCTGTCCGAGAAATCGATCGGGCTGGTCAGCCAGATCGCAATCGTCTCGCCCTGGTGCTTCGAGAAGGTGGGCGCCACGTTGACCTGCGCTTCCAGTATCTGCTGGGCGAGGTTGTTGGCGCCGCCGGTCGAAATGTAGGTGTTGCCACCCTTCGACACCGCCGCCTGCACGATCCCGAGACCGCTCTCGGTGAGGTCCAGGACCACCGCCCCGGCAAACCGCTCGAAATAGTGGTGGTCGACGGCACCGGCAAACCCGCTCTCCCCGAGATCGTCGGCCATCGGATCGCCGGTGAGCGGGACCCAGATGCCGTTTGGCGTGTGGGCATAGGTCGACAACGCCAAAAGGCGACTGCCGCCGGTCTTGCCCATCGTCTCGTAGCGGCCGACGATTTGCGTCCCGGCCTCCATCAGCAGCACCCCCTTGGGGCTGTAGACCGGGCCCGGCAGGTGGCACAGCAGCGGTCCCGGCAGGTCGCTTGCAATCGCGGTGTCGAGTACGCAGGGCAGCAATCCCGGCATCAGCTCGAAGGTGTCGTCGATCGCCGGCGACGCCTTCAGCCCCGGCAGGTTCGACGCCTCAAACTTGAGCCCGGTCTGCGGCGGATCAGTCGATGTAGCGGAGCCGGGTTTCGGGTCGGCGCCCCGCGGCACCGCATAGGACAGCATCGCCGGGCGCCGCGGCGGCGCATTCGCCGCAGGCCCCGCGCGAAACGCCGGGATCGCCGGTGGAGCGGGAGCCGGAACCACAGTTGCCGTAGCCGCCGGGGCTGGCGGTGCGGCGGCCGGCGCTTCGGTCTTGACCGGCTGATATGGGACGACGACGCCGATATAGGATTGCGGCGGTTTTGGCGTGTCCTCCGCGCGTTGCGGTTTGCCGCGAGTGAAGAGAAACGCCAGCAGCACCGCGACGCCGGCCCCAGCCAGCAGCACCCCGCGCCGCTTCCACCACGGCAGCGGGGCGGCTTCTTCGTCCTCCTCCCCGTCCCATTCCTCGCCGCCGCGGAGATCGCTCATCGCGACTTCGCCTGGCGGATATCGCGCTCGACGCTCGGCGCCGTCGTCCCGGTGCCGGTCGGCTTGCCGGCCGGATCGTAGGCGGTGTTGAGGATGTCGAGGACGTTCGAGCCGAGCCGCAGCCGGAAGTGTTGGGCGATCTCCTCGACCACGACAAAATCACCGGCCCCATGCTGGCGCGCCAGGCGCTCGCCGCCATCCGTGCCGACGACATAGACCGCCGGCTTCTCGGAGAGGCCCGGAAACCGCATCAAGGTCCACTGCCCATTGTCCATCGGGCAGCGCGGCGTCAGCGGGTTGGGCCGCCTCCCCTTGGCGACGTAATGGCAGGCGCCGCCGGCGCCGTTGAACGCGTCGGTGCGCAGCCGCTCCTCGGCCGCCGCCTGCGCAATCGCATCCCGGCGCCGCCGCAGGGTTTTTGCCCGGACGGCCGGCGCGCTGCCCGCCGCCGGCGTTCCCGGCGCCACGCCGCCCCGGAAGATCAGGTTGAGGACGACGCCCGGCGCATCGGCGGCGCCGTTGCCGTCGGGTTTCGCGACCAGCCGGAACGGGTAGACTTTTTGCGCGCCCTGTGCGGTGACCGTGATCACCGTCATCGTGCTTTCCCCCGGCCTGACCGGCCACAAGGTCAGATTGTTGCCGAGCGGGGTGTCCTTGACCGCCGCGGGTGCCGCCCCCTGCCAGCCGGCATCGGCCAGCGCGCCGTTGTTGTCGGGCTTGCCGCTCTGCACGACCCGGTAGACGCTCTCCCCCGCCGGAAAGGTGATCGTTGTCGGCTGCCCGACGACGCCCACGAGCTCGGTGCGCAGCAAGGGCGAATAGCGCACGACCCGGATTTGCGTGCCGCTCTGGAGATTGTCCTGCGCCGCGGCGGGTCGGCCGGCGGCCGCCAGCAGCGCGGCGGCGAAGAGGATCGCGGTGGCGCTGCGCATCACTGCCGCCTCGGGTCCGGGGTGTCGGAGCTTGCGCTGTAGCCCAGCACCTGAAACCCGCCGGGATTGTCGGCGCGGTCGGCGGGCCGCATCGGCAGTTCCGGGTGCCACTGGAAATCGACCGTCGCACTCCAGGCCTGCGTCGCGTCCGGGTTGGCGCCGCGCCACACCGTGCGGTCGAACTGCACCAGGTAGCGCCGGGTCTCGCCGTCCTTGCCGATCGCCAGCGGGTGAAACCGGAAGTTCGCAAGGCTGACATGGCCGTCCTTGCCCAGCGCGTTCGGCGGGCTCAGCGGTGCCGTGCGGGCGGCGGCGTAGCGCGCCTGCTCGTCCGGGGTCGACATCAGCTTCGTTATGTGGTCGTCGCGCCGGTCCATCTCGGGGACCCAGCCTTCGCGCGCCTCGATGTAGCGCTTGAGGTACTCCTGCTCGACCGCCGCCCCGAACAGCCTGGGCGCGTCCTTAAGGCTGACCGGCTCGCCGATGATCCCGGTCGATTTGTCGACGAGAAAAAACTTCACTTCGGTCGTCTTCAGCGGCATCAGGCTCACCCAGCCGAAGATCGAGGCCGCAAAGCAGAAAGCCCCGACCCCGCCGACCGCCCAGCCGGCGACGATCGCCGAGCGCCCGAGGATCACCCGCTCCGCCGCCAGGTCCATCACCGCGCGGAACTTGGCGTTCTTCGCCGCCTCGGAGAGCGGCTTGGCGGTCCACGGCATGATCTTGCCGACCGCGGTCACCGCGGCAACGCCCCGAGCTCGAGATGGTCCGGCGCCAGCCCCCAGACCGGATCGCCCGGGTGCACCATCGGCAAGGCGGTGTCGCTGGTGCTGGCGCAGGCCGCCAGCAGGCCGAGCGCCAACGCGAGCCATCCCCATCGGATCATCGGCCCTCTCCTCTTCCGCGGCTCAGCGAGCGCCCGACCGGCCGCGTCAGCCGCCACGGGACGCCGCCCTCGCCGGGTTCGCCGCCGGCCAGCCAGGTCGCACCCGACACCGCCGCGCCGACACCGCGCGCAGCGGCCGACGTCGCCCCGCCAGCGATGATTTTCGCGGCGCCAAACGTCGCCGCCTGGAGCCCAGCTGCGCTGTGGTAGACGCCATGGCCGATAGCGCGAGAAATATCGGGGACTTGTTTTACAGCCGCTGCGGTGAGCCCCAGCAGCATTGCCGCCTTTGTCAGGCCCCAGAGGATTACGATGCTGTTGTCGCCGTCGGCGACCGGGGCCGCCGCTGTGATAAATCCCCGGATCATTGTCAATTCGGCGTTTGCCATAAGCTGGATCAGGCCAAGCGCCAGAACTTGCGTGATGCAGCCGCCGACCAGGACGCTGAACCAGCCAGCGGTAAACCGGCGGGTGATCGGCGTGATGCCCAAAATCAGAAAGATCGGGCCGATAAGCACCGCCACCACGTTGATGACCGTCGCCGTTATGTAAATCGCGAAGCTGAACAGCAGACAGGTGATCGTAACCGCCAGGATCACGATCAGGCCGATGCCGAGCGGGATCGACATCAGGCTCCACGGCAACTGGTGGTAGTCCTCAAATGTCGCCTTGACCAACGTATTTAGAACAAGGTCGAGAGAGGACGCCGGATTCGTCGTGGCTCCGAGTGCCGTTCCCAGTGTGTTGGGAATCCCCGTAAGGAAAAGGTCGCTGATATATTGGGTGTAGTAGGTGCTGGTCGCGAGCATGACGACGATCGCTGTGATCGCGAAGTCGCGTTTGAGCCCCGAGAATGTCTTCTGTCCGAGTGCCACTTGCAGACCGCTCAAGGCAACCGCGATCACCGTCATCACCGCAGCGATCGGCGCCATCGTCGAAATCACGGTTCCGATCATTGCCTGGAGCTGCGCCAAGAGCGGCGTGATGAGATCGGTGTAGAGCGAGGCGAAGAACGTCGACGTGCTGATCATTACCGGCGCATCCACCAACCAGGCCAACAAAAGCCGCTCGCCGTCGCAGCAAGGGCGATCAACGCTATAAACCAGTGGCCGCGCTCAAACATGTAAAGCGCGAGCAGCATGCCGCCCAAGCCAACGATCATTTCGATTTGCCGAGAAAGGCGTCGAAACTCAGATCCCATTGGGCATGTTGAGCGTTATTACACTCGGCATCAGTGCGTGCCCGACCAGGGTCGTCCTTGCATGCAGCGAGCTTCGCCCGCAGCTCGGGAACGTGCGCCTTGAACCATGTCACCGTGCGGGGCTCGATCGGACGCGGTGCCGTCTGGACCGGCGGGGCAATCCCGGTCGTCGCCGGCGGCCGGCTGGGAACAACCACATAAACGATCGCGGCGAGGCCGGCTGCCGAGCAGATGCCGATCGCAGCGGCAATGATGAGTGAGCGAGGTATGAGGGTCATGGTACCGCCTCTGGCGCGGGTTATCGGGCCGCGTCGCCGGCGAAAGCACCGAGGTCTTTCGCCAGCTCTTCATTCGCCTGCTGCTCGCGGGAATCGCGTTGCGCGGCATAAGCTGAATTGACGGCAGCGAGCTGGGCGGCCTCGTTGGTGGTCCACACCTGTTCGAGCTGGATCTGCGCCTGCGCATCCTCGACGTCCTTGGGCGAGCTCGCGGCCGTCAGGTGGTCGCGCAGCGCCTGGAGGGCGGCGGCATGGGATTGCAGATCGCCATAGGCCGCCTGGGCGGCACCCTGCTCGCCGGCGATCGAATTGGCGTTGGCAACCAGCTCTTGGCTCGCCCAGCTCGCATCGGTCGGGGTGTAGACGTGGTTCGCGGCGTAGGCGCCGGCGGTGAGGCCCGACAGGCTCGACAGCACGCCCGAGATTTCCGGCAGGCCGCCTATGCCGTAGGACCGGCCGCCCACCAGGTTCATGACCGCATAGGCGTTGAGCGGCAGGCTGTTGCCGAGCCCCGCCATGTTCAAGAGCCCCATAACGCCGCCGAGGCTCGGGGTGTGCACCCAGCCCTGGAGCATCGCCACTTCGCTCGCATATTGCTGAAGCTGTGTCGCGTATTGCTGGACCTGCTCGAGCCATTGCAGGTTCTGCGTCGCCCAGGCCTTGACCTCGCCGGCATATTGCTGGAGCTGGAGGCCGTAAGCCTTGACGTCGTTGCCGAGCTGCTGCGCCCACTCGCCGAGCGCCGTGGTGTCGATCACCGGCAGCGCGGCCCGCGCCGGCGCCGAACAGAAGGCGGCGAATGCGATACCGGCGGCAGCCGCGAACAGCGCTTGCCTACCGCGCGTCATTCTGCGGCCTCCGGCAGGTCTGCAAGGATGTCAGCGGCGGCGAGATCGGCGCGCCGCAAATCTTCCTCGCGCGCGGACAAGACGCCGATAAAGCCGTCGAGACCGCGCAGCGGCAGCTGTGCGACGACGCTCTTGTCGCCCTGGACCAGCAGGAACAACCCCTCGCCGCCCGGCAAGCCGCGCAGCGCCGCGAATTGCCCGGAGGTCAGCTTCAGCCCGTCCTCATAGTCCTCGCGGGTGCCGCGCAGGTTCGCCAGATGGAACTGCGACGGGCACTGCTCGACGAGGATGTTGGCGATGCCGCTGTCGATGATGTCGCGCGGGCTTTGGGTGATAAAGACAACCGCGCCGTTGCGGCTGCGGATCGTGCGCAGCTGCTGTTCGATGATCGCGCGGAAGGCCGGGTCGATCAGCGCCCGCCAGCCTTCGTCGCACGGGATCAGGAGCGGCGTGCCGTCGAGCAGCAATGATATCCGGTGATAGAGGTAGGCCAAAGCTGGCCCGCGCGCCCGCTCGTTCTCCAACAGCGCCGTCGTGTCGAAGCCGGCGAGATCGCCAAACCGGATGGTGTCGACCGGCGCGTCGATGACCCAGCCGAGCTCGCCGCCCCAACACCACTTGTCGAGCCGCTTCCCCGCCCTTTCCGGCTCGTTGTCGAAAAACGCGCGCAATTCGCCGAGCCCGCGGTCCTCGGGCGGCAATTGCATGACCGTCGCGAGCCCCAAAGCGAGGCGGCGGCACTCCTCTTCGGTCATTCGGCCGCCGATGCAGCCGCGGATCAGGTCGGAGAGGAACTCGAGGCTGCGCAGGCTCGCATCGAGCGCCTTCAAGGGTGCGAGATGCGGTTCGCCGGCCCCGAGCACCGCGTAGTCGCCGGCGAGGCGATGGATCAGCAGGTCCCAGCCGCGCTTGTGGTCGAGGGCGACGATCCGGGCGCGGCCCGCGGTCATCGCGATCAGGAACGCGACGAGGGTCGTCTTGCCCGACCCCGTGGCGCCGGTGACGAGGGTGTTGCCGACATCGCCGACCTGCCAATGAAAGCGGTAGGGGGTGCCGGCGAGGGTGCGGAAGACCGCGACCGGCGGCCCCGGCCAATGCCCGCGCTCATCGCCCGCCGGCCAGTTGTACAAGGGCGCAAAGGCGGCGAAGTTGGAGGACTTCACAAACCCCGGCCGCGGCCGCCAGAAGCCGCCTCCGGGCAGCATCGAGAGATAAGCGGCCGGCAGCGCGTGCGTCATCCGGGTTGCGACGAGGCCGCAGGATGCGAGGTCGCGCCACGCGGCGTTGCCGACCTCGGCAAGCGCGCCCCGGCTGTCGGCAAAGGCGATCAGCACCAGGCTGTGGTCGCCGAGGACCCATTTGCGCGACATCAGCTCGTCGGCCGCCAGGGTCAGCGCCTCGGATTGGCTCAACGCCTTGTCGCCCGCCGCCAGCATCTTGTGTTGCTTGCGCCCGACCGCTCCCATCCCGGCGGCATTCGACAGAAAGCGGTAGGACTGCATCAAGGTCGAGCGGTAAGGGGCGGTCGCCAGCCCGTGGAACATGCCGGGCCAGGTCGTCGCCGGGTATTCCTTGAAGGCGAACATCGCGGCATAGGCCGGGGCGCCGGCGCCGTCGATCTCGATGTGCCTCCTCCGAAACCGCAATGCCTCGGAGAACATCGCATGGCCCATGCGGCCGGTCGTGGCGCCGATCGGCCGCCGCACCCCGGTCATCGCGAAGACAATCGCTTCGGCGATCTCGTCGAACACCACCTGCCCGCGCCGGATATAACGCAAGCGGCGCAGCCCGAACCCGCCAAGCTGCGCCTGCAGCAGGTCGCAGACCTCGGTCAGCCGGTTCCTGCGCTCGTCGATCCCGGCCCGCGGGTCGCTGCGCGCATCGGCTAGAAAGCGCGCCAGGCTCTGCGCCGCGACATTCGGCGGATGGAGCTGGACCGCGAGATAGAGCCGGTTCTGATAGAGCGCGCCGCCGTAGAGGCGCTCGCGGTAGGCGCTATCGAGCTCGTGAGCGAACGGCGCGCGGTGCAGCCCGGCCTCGCAGGACAAAGGCTCGGCTTCGCCGCGGCACTGGTAGACCGTCAGCTCGACATCCTCGGCCGCGATGTTCTTGAGCGCGTTGTGCAGCTGCTCGAACCAGCGGGCGATGTCGGCCGCGTCGGCGGTGTCGGGGAAGACGCCCTCGACCGTGAACATCGCCAGCACCCCGTTGCCCCGGGTCAGCACCACATCGTCGGCGATGTGGTCTTCGAGCGGGATCTTGTCGCCGAACAGGGTCTCGGGACGCTTACGCACTGCTCGCCACCTCGCGGCCCGATCGCGCCCGTTGCGTCGGCAGGCTTTCCAGGGTGCGCCCGGCAACGGCCGTCAGCCCCCACAGCCGCAATGTGCGGAACCAGTGGTAATCCCATGAGGTCAGCCGCCGCAGCCCGAGATGGATCGGCACCGCCGCCGCCCAGAACAGCACCGGTGAGCGCCACACATTCGGCGCCGACAATTCGAGACCGGCGGCAAAGGTGACCATCACGTTCAAGGCCAGCGCCTCGAACGGCACGCCCCAGGTCAAGGCCGGGCGCGTCAACGCGAGGTACAAAATCTCGCGGCCCGCCATATCAGCCGGCGCCCAGGAACGTCTGCACCACCCAGGAGGCGCAGACCAGCACCGCGCCGCCGCCGATCGCACTCCAGAAATGGCCCCAGCTGCCGTGCAGCATCGCCCGCGCCCCTGCGATCGCGACGGCGATGATCACCAGGGTCGTCCCAAAGGTGCCGGTCACAAAGCTCGAGATCGATTGCGCAATCGTCAGCCACGACATCGACTATTTCCCTCCGGTTGCAAAAACGAGATCCGGCCCGGTCGGTGCGGGCCTAGCGAACGGGTCTGGCGGAGACGCCGGCAACGGGATGGCGGCAACCGGGATCGGCGGTGTCTTGGCACCAGCCGCCTTGATGCTGTCGACGGCGGCGATGACCGCCGCCGCGTAGCCGTTCGCGATCCCGCGTGACGGACTGCCGGTGTTGTAGCGGCTGTAGAGCTCGATCAGCCGGGCGGCGGCCGCGGCCGCCTGGCACGGCTCTAACGCCTCGGCGACACCCAGGCCCAGCAATGAAAGATTATGGCTGTTGATCTGCCAGAGACCGAGATCGACCGAGTGTCCGGCGGCGATCCGCCGCCGCGCCGCGGCGACGACACCCGCACCGTGCAGCACCTCTCCCGAGGTGTCGTCGCGCAACGTCAGCGGCTCGAGGCCGCTTTCCTGCCGCGCAATCCCGACCAGCATCGCCGGGTCCATCGTCGGCGCGCAGTGCAGCGCTACCGCCAGTGCCAAGGGCACGGTGAGCGCGGTCATCGCGCGTCACCGCAGCCCGGCGCGCGGCCGCGAGCACAGTTCCCAATCGGAGATTGTGGACGGTAGGCCGGCGTTCTACACACGCACAGCTGGCGCATGGAAGGCTCTCCATTCGTCAGTCAGGTGCGGGGCCGGTGGTGCGAACACCGGTCCCGCACCGCCCACCGGGTGTCCCCCAGCGGGCTCGCGGGGCAAAAACTCGCCCGGCATAAAACCGGAAGTCAAGCGTCAGATTGCTGCGCCCGGCGGCGGGCGGCAAATGGACAGGCGGGCGCGCTACCGGCTGCATCCCAGCGGCCAAGGCCGGTCAAAGCCGCAGAAATCCTCGGGTCCGGGCGGCTCTGAAGCCGGCTGTCCGCGCGCCGGTTTTGCGCGCCAAACCGGCGCGCATCACTGCTGCAGTGCGACACCGGCGGCCGCGCGCAGCACACCGGCACTGCGGCGGTCTCGTCCAAATGCCGTCAATGCGCGCTGGCCATCGGGGGCCCCCAGCGCGCTCGCGAGTGCGCTAGATATTTCGGAAAAGACAGCGAATGCCTGCCTTCCAGCCGGTCCTTCCGGAAGAACGACTTGCCCTATCGGGTGCAGCAAATCGGCCTGCCGGTCGGCGCACACCGCCGCCGGGCACGAGTTCGCGTTCGCGTCGTGCAAGACGGCCGGCCAATGCCTCGATGTGTCAATTTCCGGTCGCCGCGCGGATCGAATTCCGACCGCCAGCACAATCGCAATTCGCGCGAAGCGAAGCCAGAGCAGCGATTCGGGGTCCGGGCTCTGACCTCGCGGGGCTGGGTCGGGCCCCTGACCCGTCGCCTTCGCTACGGTTGTTGCCGCACGATCCTGAGAAACGCCTCGGGGGTGATGATCGCCACACCGCCGTAGCTGCCGATCGAGAGGAGGTCATGGTCACGGCTGACGAGGTACCCGGCCCCGGCGGCAACCGCGCAGGCGACGATCTTGTCATCGTCCGGATCGCGCGGCCCCGCTCCCGGTATCGGCGGCGGATCGTCGATTACAGAAGCGAGCGTCAGGAGGTCGGCGCGATACTGCCCGACCTGCTCGGGCGAATAATCGTAGCGCGCCGACAAGCGCGGGCTGTCGAGCAGCACCTTCACCGCTTCATCGACGATCTCGACCGAAAGATACAGATCGACAGCGCCATCGACGACAAAACCGAGGAGCGCGTTCGAGGCTCCGGCCGAGTTGGCGCGGCTCAGAAAAGCGCTGACGAGAAGGTTGGCGTCGAATACCGCCTTAATCATGCCGCGGCCGGCGGCGCCGCGCGCGGCGAACCGTCTTCACCTCCTCGTCGATCATCTGTTCGGCCTGCTCGGGCGACAATTCCGGCTGTCCGGCGCGGACCCCAACCTGGTCGATCAGCTTCAGGATCCGTGCCCCGGCCTGCCGGCGGGCGGCCGCGGCGCGGCGGGTGAATGTCACGCTGCCCTCGAACACGTGCGCTTCGAGCTCCTCACCTTCATGCACGGCAAGCTTCGCGCGCATCTCATCCGAGAGCGCGATGCGCAGCTCGCCGTCGCGTATATGCGCTTTGGGCATCAGCGTTCCGCCGGTTTCCGTGGTTTGTATAGCACGGCCAGCAACGTGTTGCGCCGTCGAGACGGGCGCGCCACCAGCCGACAAAGCAGGCGACGAACGGGCTTGCCGGGGAAGCGGCGGTTGGCGCCATTCGCAAAACAGCGCCGCCGCCCGATAGCGCCTGCTCCCCGCCGCCCCGGCGGCCGCCTCCGGTCTCGATCAGCCCGTTGTTGCGCAGCACCACGATCCCCGAATTCCAATGCCCGCCGCTCGGCTTCTTGCCGAGTGCGGCGGCGAGCGCCGCGGCATCCATAAATCGCCCGCCTTGCGCCGCCAGGGCGCGCAGCATCTCGGGCGCCGGCGCCGGCAGCCGCGCAGCCGCGCACACCACAAAGCGAGCCGCCCGGCCGGCGGCGATGGCGCCGGCGGCGATTGCAGCCGGGTTGCCGGGGCCGGCGGCGATGGCGCCGGCGGCGATTGCAGCCGGGTTGCCGGGGCCGGCGGCGCGCCGATCGCAGTTGCAGGTGGCGATGGACCTGCCGCCAGCACCGTAATCTGTTCCAGCCGTCGGGCGAGTTCGCGGTTCTCCTGTTCGAGACCCGCGATTCGTTCCCGCGCCGCCGCCAGCTCGCGCTTGAGCTGGGTGTATCTCCGGTGTGACCACCGCGACCCGCGCCCCCGCCGCCAGCAGCCGCTCGACATACCCCTTGGCCGCGTACGTCTTGCCCGAGCCGGCCGTGCCGACGATCGCGATCCGCCCGTCGAGCGCATCGGAGGAGCGGGGTGCGGTTTCCGGCGATCTGGACGTTTGACAGCTCGCGCACGCCAAGGCGCGGCGAGCGGCTGGCAGCACCGCGCGCACTCGCCCCGGTCGACCTGACGGCGATCGTCGTCGCCCTCGCCGCCCAAGCACCGGATACGGGCGACACTGCGCAGAAGCCAAGAGCCCGTGGCCCGGCGCCCACAGATCAGCCTCGTTGAGCACCAAGTGCAGCCGCTCGGCATGCGCCTCATAGAGGGCCTCGGCAAACGCCGCCATGAACCGCCGGCTGGCGGCACTGCTGCCCAGTTCGGAAAGGTCGACAATTGAGGCGATCGCCTGGCGCGCGATCAGCCGGCCGAGTGCGGCGCCCATTTCCGCACCGAACGGCACGTCGGCATGCCGGCCGCCGAACACGACAACCGGGTAGCCGGGGGCCGCGCTATCGGCGCCGGCGCGCAAGCCCCACCAAACCCCGAGCGGATTGGACAGGACAGCCGGCGCTCCCCTCACGGCAGCAGCCGCCGCTTCAGCGGCCACAGATAAACCTCCTTGACGAACCGGGTATCGGACCCCGTTCATGATCCATTCGAGGCTCCTATAGCCGAGAACCAGCCCAAACTCCAGTTGAGCCGGGTGGGCGTTCGTCATCCGGTGCTGCCGTCACGGCGGCCAGCCTCAGTACGACCGGCCGTGGTCGCATCCCCCTCCCCGCGCGGGTTGCGGCGTCGCGGCGCGGCGAAGCGCCCATACCGTGCGCTCGAGATGCAGTTCGCCGGTCTTGGCTTTGATGACCATCCCATGGAAATAGCCGCCCGGCGTCGTCCGGAAATGCCCAGGATCCTTGGTCGAGACGATCGCCAACGCGACGGCCGCCAATTCGCGGCCCATTGCGAGGCAGGCGTCGCCCCAAAGCGGTTGCGAGACCCCAAGATCGTGCCGCAGCCAGTCGGCCGCATCGACGAGTTCCGGCCAGGTTGGGCTCGGCCGTGCCAAATAGAGCTTCAGCTTGGGAGCCAGACGCACCACCTCGTCCGGCGCGATGCCGTGCACCATGCTTTTGTCTGACCGTTGTGGTGGCTTCGGCGCCGGAGAGGATGGAAGAGCCCCCTCCCCTTCCCCGCTACATGTCTTGGATGCGATTACCGTATCCTCTTGAGGATAGAGTTTTGGTTTGTAGGTATATTGGTGGGGTCGGATTTCCGGCTGCTTGGGGTCGGAATCCACCAGTCTCAATTGAACCTCCAGTCGTTCGCGGGCCGCAGCTTGCCGGTGTTCGAGGCTCATCACGCCGGCTTCCATGTCCCCGGGGTGTTCGATGCCCCTCAGGGCGTGTGTCAGAGCCATCGCATCCTCGGCGAGGGTACGCCACTCCTCGCCCGCGAGGCCGTACTCGTCGACCGTCTCGAGGATCTGAACGATCCCCTTGCGCGCGATCGTCGCCCGCCGGCGCAGCCGCCCTATCGCCTGGCGCTCCGCCCTCCCCTCCTCCGCCAGCCGCACGAACTCTGCATGGCGGGCGGCGAGCGGCGAGAGATCGAAGCCATAGGCCTCGACGATGCGGCCTTTCGGGTCGCGCATCCCATAACGCTTCCCGTTTGGCGAGTCCTTCATCGTCACGAGGCCGAGCTCGATGAAGCGGCGGTTGATTTCCTTGACCTGCGTCGAAGACAACCCGAGGGCGTCCTGCTGTATCAAGGCCGACGGCCAGACGATCGGCCGGCCGCCCTTTTCCCAATCCTGCGGCTGCGTAAAGCGGAACAGCCAGTCAATCGCATGGACCAGGCGGGGCGATATGCCGAGCCGCGGCGCCGCCGCCTTGAACGCAGCGAGCAGCTGCCCCGGAGTCGTTACGCCAACGGGCAGGCCCGTAAAGCCCTTGGCCTTGCGGTCGACCTTGAGAAGTCCTGGTGTGAGCCGCCGGAACCCGGTGGGCCCGGAGACAAACTTCCTCCGTGGCGCCTCGTCGGCGCGGTTGTCGATGTCCATCGCTCCCCCTTTTTCTCCGCGGGTTGCGACGGGCAAAATTGTCCCCTGTTGCCGGAACTGTAGTTTCCGGTTGCGGGTCGCGCTTGAGCTGTCTAGAATGAGATGGCTTAAGGCTCGTTCTAGACGGCTTCACCCGTCGCGAGTTTGCCGAAGCCCCGCCCTGGCAGGCGGGGCTTCGTTTTTGGAGATCGTGTCTGGGCGATCAGGTCGTAGTGACCCTCCTTTGCTGAGGTCGTGATCAGCCCGCGGCCCGCGCAGCAAGCTCGGGCTCGTTGCCGGCCGTGTGTGGGCCGGCGATGCTCCTGAGGCGACGATGTGTACTGGACTGGTGTCGACGCAACTTGGCCCCGTCGCCAGGTAACGCGACAAACGCGCGCCTCAAATCGACAGGGTCTGAATACCGCATCACGAGGCCTTCGGCCGTAATTTCAACGCGTGCCTCCGGATAGGCCTCTATCGCCCGTCGGATCGATTGGCGAAAGGTATCCTTGAATTTCGATGCAAATTCGCCCGCGCCGCCGGTTCCAAACTGGGCCATCAGGTCGCGCCAGGTGAGAATTGCGCTGTCATCGCGGCCTAGGGTTGGCAAGCGGTAGGACAAGTAGACAAGGATATCTATCGCCATCGCGTTGTTGGCGACCTCCCGTAGCCGTATGGTCGGGATTGGAATGGCATCGTTGAGGAACCGGTCGTAGGTGTTATGGGTGAGGCCAATCACTCGTGGCCAAGCCATCTGCGACACTTGGCCTGCACGGTAGAGCGCCAGGTCATCACCGCTGAAAATCCCGGATTCGATAAGCGATTCTCGTTTGAACAGCTCTTCACTATTCGGCCCCCGCAAAACCATCGTGAAGGTCGAGAACGCCAAGCGCATAAATTGGTCTTTAGTCGCTGCAATCGAGCCAGTGGCACCGCCACGGGCGGGGATGCCGAGAGCTTCAAGCCAATCGGTGATACCGTTAAGTTCTAAGATACGGCCGGTAGTGTTGCGGCGTGGGTTTTGAACCTCGGTCGCCATCCACATGGCGATAAGCCGAGCTTTTGGTCCGAATG
>CAVVGE010000029.1:0-3665 GCA_963747735.1 uncultured Alphaproteobacteria bacterium
AATGCCGAGAAAGCCGTTGGCGCGAGACACCAAAAAGTTGCAAGGCACAATCGAGCCAAAACGCGAGCGTCAGCGCGCAGTCGCGGACCCGGCAGAATACCAACGAATTTTTGCGGCGACGCTGGCGCGTTGGGATGAGGCGCAGCGTCAACTTGACGCGACGCACCCGGACGACTGGGCGCGGGCGCCGGCACAACTCGTGCTCGACCGCACCGCGAGTTTGTTGATCCGGCTGGGGCCGCTGCTGAATTTCGCGGTGGTCGTGCCGCAGCGGCCGGCCGATGCGGCGGAGCCATCTAACCCTTGGACGGTGTTGCGTGGCGGCAAGGCGGGCTGAGACCGAGGTCCGGGCGGGCGTCACCTACGCGCAACGGGTCGTCGCCGGCAAGGAACCGGCGGGCAAGTGGGTACGGCTGGCGTGTCAACGGTTCCTCGACGACCTCGATGTGGCCAAGACCGGTGGACCTTGGCGATGGTCGGTCGAGGCGGCGGCGCGGCCGATCCTGTTTGCCGGCATGATGACCAACATCAAGGGGCCCGAGGCGGGTCAGCCGATCATGCTGATGCCGTGGCAAAAGTGGGCGCTGGCCAATTTGTTCGGGTTTGTCAACAAGGCCGGGCTGCGGCGCTTCCGGCAAGCTTCGGTATGGGTTCCGCGCGGCAACGGCAAGTCGAGCCTGGCGGCGTGTCTGTGCCTCTATCTGGCGTTTGTCGAGGGCGAGGGCGGGGCCGAGACGTACACCGCCGCGGTCAGCCGCGACCAGGCGCGGGTCATCTTCGACACGGCGCGCGAAATGGCCAAGGCCAACCCCGGCTTTAGAAGAGAATTCGGCATTGTGGTGTTCACCAACGCGATCGTCCAGGCGGCGACCGCCTCGTCGCTAAAGGCATTGGCCAGCGACGCGCGCGCCCTCGACGGGTTGAACGTGCACTTTGCGGTGCTCGACGAGATCGGCAGTCATAAGACCGGCGCGTTGTTCGACGTCCTCGTGACCGCCCTCGGCAAGCGGCTGCAACCGCTGCTGCTGTCGATCAGCACCGCCACCGACAATGTCGCCGGGGTCGGCAAGCGGATCTGGGATTACACCGAGCAGGTGCTGCGCGGCGGCGTCGACGACGACCGCTTTTTCGGTGTGCTCTACGCCGCGGACCCCGAGGATGCGTGGAACAGCGAGCGGGTGTGGCGCAAGGCCAATCCGGGCTGGGGCCGGCTGGTGCAGCCCGACCACCTGCGCGGCCTGGCGAAACAGGCGCAGGCTAACCCGGCGCAGCGCGCGGCGTTCGAGACGCGCCACCTCAATCGATGGGTCTCGGCCGAGAACCCGCTGTTTGACGTGACGCTGTGGGATCAGGGTGCGTGGCCGACGCTCGAGCTCGGGGAGCTGGCGGGCGAGCCGTGCTTTGTCGGCCTCGACATGGGCAGCCGCGTCAACCTCGCCGCCGGTGCCGTGGTGTTCCGGCGCTACGCCGAGGACGACAAGCCGTATTACATCATCGCGGCACAGTGCTGGCTGCCGCAGTCGGCGGTCAACGCGCAGCGCAACCCCGCTTATGTCGCATGGGCCGAGACTGGCGCCCTCGCGGTCAACCAGGGCGAGACCACCGATTACGAGGCGATCGAGGATTGGCTGCGCGAGCTCGCGCGGACCTATGACGTGCGGCAGATCGCGTATGACCCCTACATGCTGCAACAGCTGTCGCAACGGATGCTGAATGAAGGCCTGCCGATGCTCGAATACCGGGCGACGGTCCTGAATTTCAGCGAGCCGACAAAGCTGCTCGGCGCCGCGATGCTGGAGCAGCGGATCACCCATAACGGCAACCCGGTGCTGCGCTGGTGTGTCGGCAACGTCGTCGGGCATTACGACGCGAGACAAAACGTCTACCCGCGGCGCGGCAATGAATTCGCCAAGATCAACGCGGCGATTGCCTTGGTGATGGCGTTCGGCGCGATGCTGAACGACGAGGCCGAAACCGCCGAAATCTACAAAGATCACGATCTGCTGGTGTTCTGATCGAAAACCCAGCCCGATCTCGCAAAAGACCACGATTTGCTGAGGTTTCAATCGTCACACTTCATATGGTATTTGACAACGCGTCGCAGCCCTATTTCTGGGAGGTTCCCAAAATGCCGCGTTATGTTGTTTCCTCCGAGTCGCCGATCTCAGTGCGCGCCGTCGCCCGCCCCGGTCACGGGTTGCCGTGGCCCGGCAGTCCGACCGATCCCGGCTGGGGCGTCGACGAGGGCGAGCCGCCGCAAGTCGAGCCGCCCGAGGCGCCGCCGCCGGGCATTTGGCCAGGCCCAACACCCGGGCACCCGATCGAGCCAGTGCCACCCGGCGCTGGCGGCGACCATCCCTCGACAGGCTTCCCGCCGGGCTCGATCTGGCCGCGCCCACCCGCGGCACACGGCAAATTTGTCGTGCTGGCGCATGTGCCGGGCTACGGCTGGCGCTATTTCTCGGTTGACATGGACGCCCTGCCCGAGCCGCCGGCGGGAGGTATCGCCGGCCGCCCTCCGCAGACGGGCAACCGCCCCGGGTAATCTCACAGCGCGCGCTGGCGCGGTTGCGTCAGCGCCTGCACCGCTAACCGTGCGGCAAGCCGGCAACGTGCAGCAAGGCGGCGACCGCCGAATAACCGGCGATCAGCGAGCCGAGGCCGCCAAAGATAACGATCACCGGGCCGAGCCAGCGGTCGAGGCGCAGCTTTCCCGCCTCGGCCAACAGCTTGCGTTGCTCGGCGACAAACTTGTTGGTCTCGGCGATCAACCGCTGCAATTCGATCGTGGTGCGGTCATATGTTTGGTCAGCCATTTTTCGAGCCTCTTACTCAACAAGTGGTTAGGGGTCGGCGGGGTGCTGTCAACACTCCCTCGGCCCTGCTTTTTATATGCTCGCGCGGCAGTTCCGCTTCAATCAGCTGTTGGCGAACAGCGGCCCGGCGCTGCGTGCGGTGCGGCGCGGGAACAGCACCGCCTCGGCATAGACCCACAGCGCCAGCGCGTCGGCCTCGTCCTCGGTGACGCCGGGCCAGCCGTAGACCGCAGCCATCTTTTTCGTTGCGGCTTTTTTGCCGGCGCGCCCGCCCCAGCTGCCGTTGCCGGTGAAAAACCGGCAGATCTCGCTCGACCCGGCCTCGCGGCAGGCGATGCCGTGGCGGTGCGCGGCGAGCTCGACCAGGCCACAGAGCCCGTACAAGCGCCGTATGACGTTGTTGTCGATCGGCGCGCCCTTGCCCTTGGCAGGGGCGACCGCGATCACCTGCCCGGTGCGCGTCCGCACGCGCCTGGGTGCGATCCTCGGGACATAGGGCGCCTCGAACGCCACCCAGGCCGGCCGGTGCTGCACCAGCAGCGCGTCGAGCCAGTGGTTGAACTGCGCCAAGACCTCACCGCCGCCGTCGCGCGGCTTGCCCGGCGCGGTGGTGCCCGAAGATCGGGCGCCCGCCAGGCTCGCCGATGGCGTAGCCGGTGGTCGTTGCCACGTCGAGGGCGAGGATGCCGGCGGTCATTCGGCCGCTATCTCGACGTGCTTCAATGAGGCCGGGGCGCGGGCGCCCCGGATATCCGGCCGGGCGCACCGATCACGCGGCACCAGCGCTCGGGGCTTCAATGAGGCCGGGGCGCCCGCGCCCCGGATATACCGCCCGGAAAGGCCATTGGA